>NZ_WBMT01000023.1 GCF_008923185.1 Actinomadura rudentiformis | reverse complement strand
GAACAGTTGCGCGACGACCTCGGGGTCGATGGCGGTGCCTCCGCTGGCCACCCGGTGCAACGCGTCGAGGAACTGCTCGACGCGGCCGACCCTCTCCTTCAGCAGGTAGCCGAGCCGGTCGGCGCCGCCGATGAGCAGTTCGCCGGCGAACGCCTGCTCGACATAGGCCGACAAGACGAGTACGGCCAGGTCGGGGCGGCGGCGCCTGGCTAGGACCGCCGCTTTGATCCCCTCGTCGGTGTGGGTCGGCGGCATCCGGACGTCGACGATGGCCACGTCGGGCTTGTGGGTGTCGACGGCCGCCAGGAAGGCGTCCGGGCCGTCGGTGGTGGCCACCACGTCCAGCGACTCCGCGCGCAGCAGCAGCGCCATCCCTTCGCGCAGCAGCGGGTCGTCCTCGGCGATCACGATCCGCATGGCAATTCCACCTGGAGGGTCGTCGGCCCACCGCGCGGGCTGGTCATGGTGAGGCGTCCGTCGTGGGCCTCGACCCGGCTGCGAATGCCGGCGAGCCCGGAACCCTCGTGCTCGTCCGCGCCGCCGACGCCGTCGTCCTCGACCCGCAGGGACAGCCGGTCGCCTTGGCGGCGCACGGTCACGGCGGCGTGCCGGGCCCGGCTGTGCTTGGCGATGTTGGTGAGCGCCTCGGCCGTCACGAAGTAGGCGGTGGCCTCGACGGAGACGGCACAGCGGCCGGGAATGTCGACGTCCACCCGGCAGGGCACCCCGCAGTCGGCGGCGAGCCCGTCCAGTGCTCCGGCGAGTCCCCGGTCGGCCAGGACGGGCGGCAGGATGCCGCGCACGACCGTACGGAGTTCGGCGAGGGCCTGTTCGGCGGCGTCCTGGGCGCGTCCGAGGATCGCCTCGGCGGTGGCGGGGTCCCGGGCCAGCGCGCGGCGGGTCGCGCCGAGCAGCACGGTGACGCCGACGAGCCGGTTCTGGGCCCCGTCGTGCAGGGAGCGTTCGATGCGCCGCAGTTCCGTCGCATGCGCGTCCAGCGCCGCGGCGCGGGTGGCGGACAGTTGAGCGATCCGCAGCGACAGGTCGGTGTCGGCGGCGGGCGTCAGAAGACGACGGCCGGGCCAGGCCTGCAACCGGGCCAGGCCCGGCCCGAGGCCCACGAAGACGACAGCGAACGCCAGGCCCAGCAGGGAGACCGCCAAGGCGTCGGACTCCTCGCGCACGTTCCAGAACACCAGCGTCGGGGCGGCCTCGTCGGGGGGCAGCCACCGCCACCAGAGCGGGTAGGTGACGTCCTGCACGGCGTTGATCGGCAGTGTCGCACCGACCAGGCTGAGGAGCAGGCCGAACGTGCCGTGCACGAGCAGCCAGCGCAGCTCACGTCGAACGGTCCGATCCGCGATGGCGGCACGGACGCTCGCCGGCGCCGGTCCCGGAGTGATGATCTCCGGACCCCATCGGGACAGCCGCGCGCGCTCCCGCCCGGCGACCGCCCGCACGACGCGCGGGACGGTAGGCGCCAGGAGCAGGCCCACCCCCACGGCGCACGTGAGCCCGACGAGGAGGAGCCACACCAGAGCGGCCAGCGCCAGTATGGCGGTGCCGAGGCCGCCGACGATGTGTTCGAGCGCGTCGATGACGGCACGGGCGCGCGCCACCACATCGCCTCGCCCGGCCGCCCGTTGGGCAAAGGCCGATTCCGGTCGGGGAAGGGCCGATTCCGGCTTGTTCGCCGCCATTCGCACCTCCTGGAGCAAGGACCCTAGGACAGCGGTCGATCTCTGTCAGGCGGTCGGCGACGGAGTACAGCCTGCTGTACCAAAGACGACGCGCTGGCGGGATCGTCTACGGCCATCGCGATTCCTAGCGTGTTGCCTCGTCGATCAGACCGCTGATTGAGGAGTACGCACATGACGGATCCCTATGACATCTCTCCGGCGCAGCCGTCCGCGCCCTCGGCCGGGCAGCCCGCGAGTCCGCAGAGAGCGGTACCACGGCCGATGTTGTGGATGCTGCTGGTGATCAGTGTGGCCGGCAACGTGGTGACCTCGACGGCCGGTGTCAATCTGGCCATCAGCAGCGCGTTCGGGCTGGCCACCCTCGCCTTCGCCACCGCCCTGATCGTTCAGCATCGTCGGAGCCGGCGATGAGGAGGGCCTCCGCCGAGACCGGCCGTTCCCAGGCCGGCGGACCCGGCCCTGCGTGGGCCGCGGAACCCGGAGACCGGCGGGTGGTGCCGCCGCCACCCGCGGTGGTGCTGGAGCAGGTCACCAAGACCTATCCGGGCGGCGTCCGCGCGCTGGACGAGGTGTCGGTCACCGTTGAACGCGGCACGTTCCTGGCCGTGATGGGGCCGTCGGGGTCGGGCAAGAGCACGCTGATGCACTGCGCGGCCGGTCTGGACACTCCGACCAGCGGGGATGTGTTCATCGACGGCACGGTGACCGGCGGGTTGAACGAGACGCGCCGCGCCGAGATGCGCCGGGAGCGCGTCGGGTTCGTGTTCCAGTCCTACAACCTGGTGCCGTCGCTCAGCATCGCCGACAACATCACGCTGCCGCTGCGGCTGGCGGGCAAGGCGCCCGACCGGGACTGGCTGCGGGTGCTGGTCGAGCGGGTGGGGCTCGGTGGCCGGCTGAACCACCGTCCCGCCGAGTTGTCCGGGGGCCAGCAGCAACGGGCCGCGATCGCCCGGGCGCTGGTGGCCAAACCGGCCGTGGTGTTCGGTGACGAACCGACCGGCGCGCTCGATCTGCGCACCGCACGCGAGGTGCTCGACCTGCTCCGCGACCTGGTCGACGGCCTCGGCCAGACCGTGGTGATGGTCACCCACGACCCGGCCGCCGCCGCGCGGGCCGACCGGGCACTGGTCATGACCGACGGCCGGGTGCGCGCCACGCTGGACATGCCGACCGCCCCCGAGCTCGCCCAACTGGTCACCACGCTGGAAACGGAGTAGCCCGATGTTGTATCTGGCGTTGCGCATGGCGCGCCAACGGATCGCCGCCTTGCTGGCCATCGCGTGCGCCACCCTGGGCGGCGCGGCGTTCATCACCGGCATCGGCGTGCTGGGCGAGTCGGGATTCCGCTCGCACGCACCGGTGTCCCGGCTCGCTCAGGCGGACGTCGTCGTCTCCGCGCCCCAGACGTACCGGCCGAAGGGTGATCTGCCCATCGCCCTGCCCGAGCGCGCACGGCTGCCGGGCGAGCTGGTCGGCCGGCTCGCGCGGCTGCCGGGCGTCACGGCCGCGATCGGCGACGTCGGCTTCCCCGCCGCCGTTCTCGACCGGCGCGGCGCGGCGATCCCGGCCGGGGATCCGCGTACCGCCGGGCACGGCTGGTCCTCCCTCGGGCTGGTGGATCGCGCGCGCGTGACCGGAGCCGCGCCGGCCAGTCCGGGCGAGGTCGCCTTGGACGAACGGACCGCGGCCGCGGCCGGTGTGACGCCGGGTAGCCGGGTGCCGGTGATCGCTGCCGGTCGCCGGGCGACGTATCGCGTCTCGGCCGTGGTCGGGTCCTCCCAGCCAGGGGTCTACTTCGCCGAGCCCACGGCCGCGCGGCTGGCCGGCCAGGGCGGCGGCATGGGCCGCGTCGACCTCGTCGCTCTGCGCACCGTCCCTGGTTCCCGCGAGTCGGTCCTCGCGGCGGCCCGCGACCTGGCCCGCGAGCGAGGGCTGGTCGTGTCGACCGGAGCGGCGCGGGGCGACGTCGAGGCCCCCGGCGCGATGGCGGGGCGCAGCGTCCTGCCACTGCTGGCGAGTTCGCTCGCCGGGGTCACGCTGCTGGTCGTCGGGTTCATCGTGGCCGGCGCGCTGGCCGTCTCGATCGGAGCGCAGAGACAGGACCTGGCCCTCATGCGCGCCGTCGGCGCCACCCCCAAGCAGGTCCGCCGTCTCGCCGCCGCCCAGGCCGGTCTCGTCGCGACCGCCTCGCTGGTTCCCGGCGTTCCCCTGGGTTATCTGCTGGCCGAGCAGTTCCGGCAGTTGCTGGTGTCGGCCGGCATGCTGCCGTCCGCGCTGCCGCTGACCTTCAGCCCCCTCCCGGCGGTGGCGGCGGCGCTCCTGCTGATCGCCGTCGTGCAGGTCGCTGCCTGGTGCGCGGCGTTCCGCACCTCCCAGATGCCCGCCACCGAGGCGGTCGCCGAGTCGCGCAGCGAACCCCGCCATCCCTCCACGCGCCGGGCCTTCGCCGGGTTCCTGCTGATCGTCGCGGCCGCCGTCCTGTCCACGGGGCCGCTGCTGACCCGGTCGCAGGCCGGTGCCGCGGTGACGGCTCTTGCCGGCATCCTGGCGACCGTCGGCCTCGCTCTCGCAGGCCCGGTGCTGGTCAGCCGGATCGGCCAAGGGCTGGCCCGAAGGCTGCCCGCAGGTGTGTCGGCGCCTGCCTGGCTGGCCGTGGCCAACAGCCGCGGGTACGCCCTGCGCGTCGCCGCCGCCGTCACCACCCTCGCCATGGCCGTGGTGTTCACGCTGACCTACGGCCTGACCCAGACCACCGTGCTGAAGGCCACGTCCGCCGACGTCGACGCCGGTACGCGGGCACAGTTCACGATGACCGCGCCGGGCCTCGGCGGCCTGCCCGACGACCTGCCCGCCGCGGTACGGGCCATACCCGGGGTCCAGGCCGCGGCCCCGGTCACCACCACCACGGCCATCTGGTCGTACACGATGCTGGGCGATGTCGAAACCGACTCCCACCCCGCGCTGGTACTGACCCCGGCCGCCGCTTCCGTCCTCGACCTCGGCCTCCAGAACGGCAGCCTGGCGAGCCTGACCGGTCACACGATCGCCCTCGACGCCAACGCCGCCAGGTCACGGAAGGTCTCGATCGGCGACACCGTGAGCCTGATCCTCGGCGACGGCGCCCAGGTCAACGCCAAGGTCATCGCGACCTACTCGCGGGGGCTCGGCTTCGGCCCCGTGGCGCTCTCACGCGACCTCACCGCCGGACACACCACCACCGGGCTCGACCAGCGCATGATGATCCGCACCGACGGCACCGAAACGGCGCGCCGCGGCCTCGCCGCCCTCACCGCGACCCGTCCGGGCCTGGCCCTCGAAGCCGGGAACGCACCGGACACCGGTGACGGCATCCCGCCCGAGCTGTGGATCAATGTGGCGGTGCTCGCGGTACTGCTCGGCTACCTCCTCCTCGGCATCGCCAACAAGCTCATCGCGAGCACCGTCCAACGCCGCCACGAGATCGCCGCCCTCCAGCTGATCGGTGCCACACCACGCCAGATCCGCTCGATGATGCGGCGCGAGGCGACGCTGATCTGCGTCCTCGCGCTCGGCGCCGGCCTCCTGCTGTCGGCCGTCCCCCTCGCACTCCTGGCCGTCGCCTTCCTGGACCGGCCCTGGCCGGCCGGACCGATCTGGCTCGCACCCGCCGTCGCCGCCGTGGTGACCGGCATCGCCTACCTCACGATGGAGATCCCCACCCGCCGGGCCCTCCGCGTCCCACCCGCACAAGCCCTCACCCGCCCCTGACACCAGCGATCATGACTTCTCGGCTCCGCCGATCTGCGCCACCGCGGACCACCCACCGGGGGTACATGCGGCGGACCTGGTCAAGCTGCAAGGCCAAGCCGAGGTGGGTCTCCATGTGCGGAGGTCAAACACAGATCCAGCCAGCTCCGGCTCCGGACGGAGGCAATGCCCAGGTCGCATCCAGCGGCGGCGCGGCGAGTCGGTCACCGCGATCGCCCCGGCGGTGGCCGCTCGTCAGCGCCGACCCAAGACGGCCTGTTCTTCGCGCTCGATGATCTCCCACAGCGGCACGCCGTCGATGTTGCTGAGGATGACGCCGACCCAGCCGGTGTCCGGGTAGATGTTCCAGCTGGCGCCGACACCGGGGTTGCCACCGGCGCGCCCCCACAGCCACTGACCGTTGATGATCGAGACCGGCATGTGGTAGGCGCCGAACGACGCGTCGGCGGGAGCCACCCTGCCGTTCCGCAGGCCGCCCCCCTGGGGCGGAAGGGGGATCTTAGCCCCGGTGAACAGCTCGGCGTAGGGCCGGTCCAGCAGCGTGCCGTCACGCAGTGCGTTGGCGAACCGGACCAGATCCGGCGCGGTGGCGAAGCCTCCGTCCCCGGGGGCATCGATGAAGCTGCGGCCCGGGTTCACGCCCAGTACGAACGGGTCCGGGCTGCCCTTGTCCAGATTGCGGACGGCGTCCACCTGGCTGCCGTCGGCCAGCGTCATGTAGGGGTGCGCGATGTGCTCGTCGGTCAGCCACTGCGGCCTGGTGTAGAACGCCGTGCCAGTCATGCCGCAGCGCTTGAAGATATGTTCCTGGACGTAGTCCCAGTACGTCGTGCCGGTCACGGCCTCCACGATCTGCGCGGGGATGGCGACCTCGGCGCCAGCGTGGTCGGTGGGGGTGCCGGGCGCGGACACCAGCTTGGCCTGCCGGGCCCACTGCTCGTTGTACTCGCGTACCTCCTCCCGGCTCTGGAAGATGCGCTGCACGTCCACCTCCGGGTTGTTCAACCCGGAGGTACCCGACATCAGGTGGTGGATGGTCACCTTCTCGGCGATCTCCTTGGCGAAGCCCGTCAGATAGGTGCCCACCGTGTCCGACAGCTTCAGCTTGCCCCGCTGCGCCAGCTGCAAGATGGCCACCGCGCCGAACGGCTTGCCCGCCGAGCTGAGGGCGAACGCGACGCCCTCGTGGTTGCGGATCCCCTTCTCCTTGTCGGCCATGCCGTAGCTGCGGGACAGCACCGTCCGGCCCCGATGCGACAGCAGCACCACGCCGGAGAACTTGCCCTCGGCGGCCAGCTTCGCCACGTACCGGTCGTAGGCTCCGCCGGGCCGGGTGTCCGGCGGGATCCGATCCTCCCCGGCCGGCTCGGTCGGGGCCAGGGCGGCGTGGCCGGGCTGGGCGCCCACCAGCGGCGCGCCGGCCGCCACCACGCCGGCGGCCGCGAGCCCGCCCCATCCGAGCAGCCGCCGCCGGTCGACACCGCGTACGGAATCCGAGTGCATGATCACAGTCCATTCCTGATAGACAAACCGACCGTTGTGGGCCAACCGGCGACCGATCACCCACACATGTGGTCCGTGCCTTCACCCAAGACGGAGGACTGTTGCGGCGGCGTATGCGATTTTCGATACACCCGCGATACACCCCAATCCCCGGGCATCAAGGACCTGGCGCGAGCCGGCAGTCCGGCCGCCGCAGCAACTGCCTGCGCTGCTCGTCCAGCCGGTCGATGCTCGGCGCAGCACGGTCGGCAAGGCTCCGCAGTGACGTTGCTGGCCTTGGACTGCCTGCTGGCGTCCTGACCTGTGCTGGGCCTTGTTCTGCTGGTCATCGTGGTGTCGTGGGTGCCCATCATCCGTTTGTGGGCGGCGGGGGCGGAGTCGTCAATCAGAGGCTGCCGAGTGGCCAGTTGTCTACGGACCAGGCGGTACGTGGGAGCGCGCGAGCGCGGTGGCGGCGTAGTCGCCGTTAGGCGTCCGCGCGCTGTTCGGCGCGTTCGGCCTGGGCGGCGTGTAGATCAGCGGTAGTCCGCCGGTGGGGCCGCACATATGGCAACGGCCAGTGCCCGCTTACGACGCGACCAGCCGGTGACCGGCCGCGTGACCTGATCCGGCAACCGACGTGGCCCGCCAACCGACAGCGCGGCTCGGCACCTCACGTTCGGTGTCCAGATCGGTTGTGTGTCGTCGTCACCATCACCCCTCGGTGGTCCGTCACAGGTAAGGCGCCGTCTCAAGTCGGCCGCCGCGCGCCTCGTCGCGGGCGGGTCCGGGCGGTTCCTCGGCGAACGCGGCGCCGACGGAGCCGGGGAGCGGCGGTCTGCTGACCGGTGATCAGGCCTTCCATCCAGCCGTGCAGCTGGGCGTGGGCGATCCGCAGTTCGGCGATGGTCGGCGGGGCGGGCCCCAGGTTCATGCGCAGAACTCGCAGTTCGGAGTGCAGTTCGGCGCCGACCACCGCAGCCAGCTCGTCCAGTGCCCGTTGGTGCGCCAGCAGCAGCCGGACCCGGACGTCCTCGGGTTGCTGCGGCGGCAGTTCGCGCAGCTCGGCCAGCGCCGTGGCGACCAACGAACCGATCCGCGTCAGTTTGGCTGCCTGCCGTGTCGACCATTGGCCTGGCCACTGTGCCGGTCCATCGGCCGAGCCGGACCGGGAACGCTCATGCGCGGCCATGGCGACTCACCTCCTGCTCGATGTCCGGTCCAGAGAACGAGGACCGGCCGTCCCGGGGACATGCCACAGCAGTCGTAGCGGACGGGTGTCGACTTCGCCGTCGGGTTTGCCCGGCCCGCGTGCGCCAGCCGGGTCACCGTCACCACGCACCCGTCCCGGCACTCCGCCCGGGCCACCAGCGAGCTGGGCAAATGCGATCCGGGCGGCTTGCCCGGCACCGGTACCTGCGCCAAGGCAGGCAGCGGCCCAGCCGACGACCGCCGCGCAGGTCGCCGGACGTGCCGACTTTGGGGGCCGGCCCCCCGGTCAGTCACCTGCTGATCAGATCGCTGATCCGCCTGTATCAGCCGGTCCTTGAACATGACTGGTCACCTCCACTGGCATCACCCCCTTGCCAGATGGCGCGCCTGGCCGCAGGGCGGCAGCCCGCCGAGCGCGCCGACGCCTTCACCTGCCCTGATGCCGATCGTGGCGTTGCAGGTCGGCCAGCTGGCGGCGTACGTCGGCCATTTGCTGCTGCAGGTGCAGAACGCGGCGTACCGCCGAGAGCCCCAAACCCTCGTCGACCAGGCGTACCATCTGCCTGATCCGTTCGATCTCGCGACGTGAGTAGCGGCGCTGCCCACCGGCCGAACGCCGCGGACGCACGACGTGATGCTCGTCCAGCCGCCGCAGGAACGCCTGACGCAGGTTCAGCATGGACGCGACCTGCCCGATCGAATACAGCGGGGCGCGCTGGTCATCGATCGGCAGATCGCCCGGGCGCCCGGGCGGCGGTGTGGCCTCCGACGGTTCCGGATGGTCGTCGGCGCCGGGTGCGCGTCCAGCCAGCGGACTCGCCTGAGCCATGGGACATCACCTCCTCGACCTGAGTGGGGATCAGGCGGCCCGGGCTCGAACCCGGGCCGCCTGCCCTCATCACGCCAGGGTCACCTGGTGATCGCCTTGGCCTTCCCCTTGACGATCTCGATCTTGCGGGGCTTGGCCGGCTCCAGCACCGGGATCCGAACCGCCACCACGCCGTTGTCGTAGGCGGCCTCGATGTGCTCGGCGTCCAGGTGCTCGCTCAGGTACACCTGCCGGGTGAAGGTGCCCATCGGACGCTCGCGGACGAAGAGGCGCTCGTTCTCGCCGTAGGCCTCCTGGCGGCTGGCCGACACCGTCAGCACGCCCCGGTCGATGGTGACCTCGATGGAGTCGGGGTCGATGCCGGGAACGTCGAACCGCAGCAGCACGTCCTCGGCGCGGCGCACGCCGTCCATCGGCACCGCGGCGCCCCCGGCCAGGCCGGTGGCGGTGCGCAGCCGATCGAACTGCCGCTCGAACTCGTCGAACAGAGTGTCCAGGGAGGTCAGCATCGTCACCACCTCCAGTCGTCCTCATCTGGTCTGACCTTCCAATAACTACATCCCCGCCTACAGGAAACCTCAAACTCAACATGAAGGTTTTGGTCGGCGCATCACTCCGCCCGTTCCAGGCCCCGTGCGACCTCCCCCGTATGGCTGCGCGCTCATGATGCTGGCCACTGCGGCGACCGGTGCGGCGGCGAGGTCCACCTGCCACAGCGGCCGCCTTGTCCACGGGCGTCTGCATACGGAAGGGGCGGCTGAGCTGGTGGCCATGCGTCATTCCTCCTGGTGGCCGAGGCTCTTTGGAACGGCGGCCGTTCCTGGTAATCGACGGTGCTGGAGTTCCGACGCGTTCGTTCAGATCAAGACGGTCGCCAGTTCGGTCTTGGTGGTGACTTCGGTGACACGCGTGGTCTGGTGTCCGTCGATGAAGACGATCAGGGTGGGCAGCGCCATGATCTGGAAGCGGTGGGCCAGACCGGGGTTGTCGTCGAGGCGGACGGTGGCGACGCGCAGCCGTCCGGTGTGTTCGGCGGCGGTCTGTTCCAGTACGGGGACCAGGGCTTTGCAGGGTCCGCAGCCGTCGGCTCAGAAGCCGATCAGGAGCGGCTCGGCGATGCGGGTGTGTTCGGCGTCGAAGTCGGCTTCGGTCAACGCGATCAGTGGTGTGGGCGCGGTAATCACGGTGGGCTCTTCCTTGTCAGGGGCGGGTGGCGGTGCCGAGGATCTGCGGTGCCGTTGGGAAGGGCATGCCGGTGTCGGCGCTGGTGAGGGTGTCGAGGTGGTCGATGGTGAAGCCGGTCCGTTTGATGGCGGTGAGGGTGCCGCGGGAGCAGTGGCAGCCGCCGCCGAACCAGGGCCAGACGCGGGTGACGTCCAGGGTCTGCTGGATGCGGCGCCGTGCGGGTCGCGGGTGGTGGACGTGTTCGAAGAAGCGCAGCTGGCCGCCGGGTTTGAGGACCCGGGCGATCTCGGCGAGTGCGGCGTCCTGGTCGGGCACCGAGCACAGGACCAGGGAGGCGATGGCGGCGTCGCAGGAGGCGTCGTCGGCGGGTAGCCGGTCGGCCCAGCCGTCGACGATTTTGATGGGCACGGTGGCGTGGGCGGCGTTGGTGGCGGCGAGGGTGCGCAGGTGGGGTTCGGGTTCGACGGCGATGACCTGGGTGAGGGTGTCGGGGTAGTGCGGGAAGTTGAGGCCGTTGCCGGCGCCGATCTCGATGGCGCGTCCGGTCAGCCCGTCCAGCAGGGTGCGGCGGTGCGCGCCGACGCCGCGCTCCATCAGCAGGCTGGTGCGGGCGTAGAAGCGGGCGAACAGAGGGTGGCGGTGGCTCATGGGGTCCTCCCGGAGGCTCGGGCTACCCTTCTTTTCGGGAGGCTACAACATAGTGAAGTACCTACACAATGAATCTAGCTCTTCAACTGGAGTTGGGCCTGACAGCGCGTTGGAGCGGTTGTTCGAGCTGGCTGCGATGACGTCGGAGTTCATGGAGCGCGGGATGGCCGCGCGTGGGCTGACGCGGGCGCGGGCGTCGGTGTTGTGGGCGCTGCATCAGCGCGGTCCGATGACGCAGCGGGAGTTGGCCGATCTGATCGGCGTGACCCCGCGCAACATCACCGGGCTGCTGGACGCGCTGGAGACCGACGGGTTCGCCGAACGCGGCCGGCACCCGACCGATCGCCGCGCCACCCTGGTCGCGCTGACGGCCAAGGGCACCGAGACGATGACCGGCCTGTCGAGCGAGTACCAGGACGGCTACAACTGGCTGTTTGCGGGCGTATCGCAGGAGGACCTGGCGGCGTTCGTGTCGGTCGCGTGCTCGATCATGGACAAGATCCGGTCGATCGAGTGCTGATGCGGGAGAGCCGCTGGCGGGGGTCGCCGGGCAGGCTTGCTCGGGGCCACCGATGCACTCGGCGCAGAGCCTCGGCAGGACTTCAAGGTCGTCGGCCTGGGGCGGCCTCGCGGTGGCCGGTACGTCTGGTCCTTCGACCTGGCCGGCGTAGGTGGCAAGCACATGCTCGAACCCGCGTCCGGCTCAGGCGCCACGTTGATCTTTGTCACACGCTGATCGGTACCTCGTGGATCTCGTCCGGCTGGGCGCCCGCGTGTTCGTGGAAGCGCCTCACCGCGTCGGCGGACGGCGCCTCGGTCAGGCAGTAGACGATGCCCTCCCTCGGGTCCGCCCAGGCATGCTCGAAGTGGACTCCCAGTTCGCCCTCGAAGGGTGCGGCGGCTTGCTGCCCCTGCCGCAGCTGATCGGCGGTGACGCCCTGCATCCCGTGGTGAACGTCCATGAACCTCGACATGGTGTCCCCTCCCCCATGAGGTCGACTCCCGGTCAACGTACATCTCACCCGCCTCTCAAGTAGCCCATCAAAACGCCATAACATGGGCAAACACCCGCCGCGCTGCTGCGGGGGCCGTGTTCTGGGTACACCGGGATCAGGCCCTCTTCGTGGCGGTCCGGCCGATACTGGCCGACTTGCTCGGAACGGGTTTACCGTGAGAGTAGATGTGACTCGTCCTCCTGTACGGGAGGCTCCCCGCCGCGGGAGGCGAGCCAGGGACCAGGGAAGACACCCTCGTCTCAGGCACGGAAGGTGGTGTGCATCAATGACGCACCCAGCAGACATCGAGCGGCATCCCGACATCGCCGAGATGCGCACGCGGTACGAGATCGCCGCGGCGAGCCCGGTCGCCCAGCTCATGGACGGCCTGACCCTGCTCAGCGGGATCTACCTCGCGCTCTCGCCATGGATCGCGGGGTTCAGCGGACTGACCGGCATCACGGCCAACAACCTGGTCACCGGCCTGTGCGTGGCAGGGCTCGGCCTGGGCTTCAGCTTCGCCTTCGGCCGCACGTACGGCATCGCCTGGTGCGCCCCCGTCCTCGGTGTGTGGACGATCGTCGCGCCCTGGGTGATCAGCGGCGACATGTCCACCACACGGACGATCTGGAGCAATGTCGTCGTCGGCGCGCTGATCTGCGTTCTGGGGCTGGCGACCATGAGCCTGGCGGGCGCTCGTTCCGGCTGGCGCATGGGGCCGCGCACGAGGTCGCGGGCGGAATCCCCGAGGTAACCGCCCACGGGCACCGTCCCTCACCGTGGTGAGGGACAGTGCCCGCGCGGCGCAAAGGTGGCTGATCACGCTCGGTCAGAGGTCGTCCCACGAGTACGTCGGCTGGCCGTACTGGGTGGCGATGCCGTTCCAGAGGCCGACGAACGACTGCTTCGCGGTGGTGGCGGCGTCGTTGGCCTGGGTGATGGTGGAACTCTTGCCGGCACTCGTACAGACCGGGCGCTCAGCCCATCTCAGGTACTCGTTGTCGGCGTCGAGCGTGGCCTGGAGCATGGACACCAGCGCCTGCCTCAGCGACTCGCCATCGGGTATCGCGTCGGTCTGCACGTTCCGCGCCTGCCGGAGATGGGTCGTCCGTTCGTTGATGAGCTGCCGGAGCGGCTCGATGTCGGAGGTGACCGTCGAGCACGACCCCAGGGTGCCCGGCAGGTTGTCGCTCGAGGTACTGATCGACTGGAGCAGCGTTCCCATCGCGCTGACCTGCGTCGACGGATCCATGGTCGGGGAGCCGGTCGCCTCCGTCGGCGCGGGGGCGTACTCGCGTTGACGAGTGGGCCAGCGATCGAAGGTGACGAAGCCGCCACCGGCCAGCACGATGAGGACCGCGCCTGAGAGCGCAAGGCTCTTCCACCATTCGACGCCCGGGTCCCGCTGACGCTCGTGCCGGGGGATCTCCCATACGGTCCAGGACTGCGAGGGTTCGTCAGAGGGCAGGTCCTCCCCGCAGTGCGCGCAGGTCGGACGGGTCAGCAGGTTGAGGTTGTCGCAGTGGCGGCATTTCATGGCCGGTCACCGTTCGGCGATGTGTGGGAGTAGGAGCGGTGGTCGCGCCGTTTCCGTGCACGTTCGATCCAGTCCCGGCCATCGGCGGCGACCGCCTCCAGGATTCGGAGTGCGCCGGTGAACTCGGAGTTGTCGGGAACGTGGTTCTGGTCATCTTGCAGAATCCACTCGTCCAGGTTCTCCACCGTGATGGAGATCTCGTTCCCGCTGACGAGGGAGAGGCGGAACTCCTGGAAGAGGATGAACGTGGACGGGGCGTCGCGCCGGTTCTCGTCGCGGTCCGCACGGGGCAGGATGATCTCACGGTGGCCGTCGTCGAACCGCAGGCCGATCTCGGTGACGCGTGCCGCGGCGATCACGTCGTAACGAAACTCGGTGCGTTGCTGGTCCCGCGCGATCCCCGTCGGGAAGTCCAGGCGCACAGTGATCTGACGCACACCGTCCGAGGTCAGCAAGAAGATCCACACCTGGTAGGCGGAGAACCGCGGCGGGCCGTTGCTGAATCGGGCCCGCCGGGCGTTCGGTGCGGCCTCGGTCAGGATCGCGTGCGCAATGATGTCCCGGTTGCCGAGGCCGTGCTGGTTCATGGCCAGCCGCTTGAGATAGATCTTGTCGTAGTCGAGCCAGCGTGCCATGTCGGCGTCGCCGGGCCGGTCTGCGAGCAGCGCGCGCCGCCGTTCGTAGGCCTCCCTCTCCTTTCGGGTACGGGTCTCGGCTTCGGCCTTGTTCCTGCGGTAGGTGATCCGGCTCCACAGGAAGACGTCGGCCTGGCCGAGGGCGAGCAGCAGCACCCCGCCCAGGAACCAGAAGATCACCACCATCGTGATCTTCGACTCCAGCTCGAGTATCGCGGAGAACATGTAGAGCCAGGTGAGCACCACGATGGCCGCGCCGGGGACGAGGCCCAGCCACTTCGCGATGCGCCGGCTGTCCTTGAATTCGCCGGCTTTCCAACGGCGCGTGCTCTCCTTGGCGTGCCAGTCGATCAGCCAGTCGATCGCGCCGGGCTCGATCTCCGGTTTGCTGTAGAGATCGATGAACTCGTCGGCGAGTCTGGACTGGAACCGTCCCGTCGCGACGTTCCATCCGGACCGCTGCAGGGCGGCCTCGGGTGCGCGCCGGCTGAACAGGCGCCGGACGGAGGCGCGGATCTGCGATTCGAAATCCGGGTCCTTGGGGCCCGTATTCTGCGGCGAGAAGGCCGAATAGCGCTTGGGGAAGTACGACGGGACGGAAAAGGCGAGCAACCCGCCGCCCACGATGAACAGGGTGCCCGCAATCGCCGCCGCCTTGACGCTCAGCAGGGCGAGCAGGGCGTGGGACAGGATGATCGCCGCGGCGCCCAGCAGGGCGCCGCCCATCGCGGCCGTCTCCTCGAACAGCTCCAAGCCGGGCTCCCGCACCGGTATCGGCCGGGGCTCCGCCGGGTCGGGCTCGAAGAACTTCCACACCCGGTCCACCCGCCCGTCGCCCGTGCGGGTCTGCCGGACGACCTCGGCGAACCTCGAATCCAGGTGGTCCTGGATCGCGCCGGTCAGGATCAGGTCCAGGTGACGCCGGATCTCCTCGCGACGTTCCTGGGGAAGGCGGTCGAACTCGGCGAAGAAGGCGTCGAGCCTTTCCGGGTCGTCCCGGCCCGTCCGTTCCTGGAGTCGCAGACAGTCGACGAGTTCGAGGAGGACGTCGAACGCCTGGTGCCAGTCGTCGGCGGGGCCATTCGCGGCGAGCGTCCGGGCGCGCTCGATGTCGCCGAACTCGTCGTTGCCGAGGAGCTCGAAGGACCGGTCGCCCAGCACGGCGATGACCCAGTGGTAGGCGATCTCATTCGCGAGCGTGGACGGAGGGTTCGGGAAGCCGATCTGGAAAACCTCCCTGATCAGCTCTTCCGCACGCCTCGGCATGCCCCCGGCGAGGCAGTTCTTGGCGACCCAGAACTTCTTCTCCGGCGGGTCCTCGCTCTGGACCTCGTACCGCACGTCCCCGTAGACGATGCCCTGCACACCGATGGTCGCGTGGTCGCCGGCCTCATTGTGGACATCGAAAGAACGCTCACGCCGTTCTGCTTGGCTCACTGCTTCCCGCCGAAGTCGAATCTGGGATTGCCGTGGACAATGCCCTGGATACCGACCTGCGCGTTGCCGGTGGCATTGTTCACGACCTGAGGCCCTCCGCCGGGCTGCCCTTTTTCTGTGAGCCCAGGGACGAGTCCCATCAGCTTCTCCGCGAGAAGGTCGAGATCTCCTTCCAGGTTGCGGGAGCTCAGTCGCGCGTACTGGCAGTTGGCCAGCTCCGCCAGCGCGGGCGGGAGGTCCTTCTCGGTCAGGCGGTCGGCCGACCCGACCAGTACGGGGATCACGCGGACGCGGTGCGCGAAGGCCTCCACGATCTCGCGCCGTGTCCAGTAGTCCTCCCGGTCGATCTTCCGCTGCCCGTTCTCACTGATCGTCAGCCAGCGGGCGCCGATGACGGCGAGCAGGGCGTCGCTGGTACGGACGGCCTCCAGCAGCGCCTGCCGGAAATCGTCCCCATAGGGAATCGACTTGCTCGCGCGGAAGAACACCTCCGAGTCGAAACGATCCGACAGGTGCTTCTCCAGCATCGCGGCGACGTTCTCCTCATCGCCCGTCGAGTAATTGACGAAGACTTTGGTCATGGCCGCCTCTCGGCTTTCGGTTCAGACTTCCGGCGTGCTCAGGGACGCGGTGAGCGCGGGATACAGCTCGCGCACCGCCGGGTTGGTGTGCCAGCGCGCCAGCATGCGGGCGAGACGGCGCAGGTCGGTGGCGATCGTCGCCGAGCTGACGACCTCGGTGATGGGCAGTAGCTCGCCGGTCAGCGCGCAGGCATGCTCGATCTGGCCCGCCGCCGCATGGGCGAGTGCCCGGCGGGTTCCGAACCGGGCTCGGGAACGGAGGGCGCGCGGGCTGATCCGGGCCACCTCGGCGTCAAGGATCTCGCTCGCGTCCTTGGGCCGTCCCAACTCGTAGAGGCACCAGCCGGTGACCGTGGCGACGGGGTCGGGCAGGTTCACCGAACCGAGCGCCGGGCCATGGCCGGCCTCGGACGCGTCGTCGAGCAGATCACGGGCTCGCTCCAGGCTTTCCATGCAGGCCTTGTGATCGCCGGCAAGCGCGTGGCCCTGCGCCTCGCGCTGGGCGGCCAGGCCCAGGATCCGTCTCGGCGTCTCCGGGGAGACCTGCGCCTGCCGTGCCAGCCGGACGGTCTGCGTGGCGTCCTCTCGGTAGAGAGTGACCAACGCGCGCCGCACCAAGGCGTACGCGGCCAGGTCACGGTCGTTGCCTGCGGCGGCCATCTGCACGGCCTTCTCCGTCCACCACAGGGCGGCCTGGTCGTTGCCCGACTCCTGCGCCATCCATCCGGCGTACTCGGCGAACCGCGCGCCCAGCACCAAGAACTCGTCCCTCAGGCCTGCGGGCGCCCGCGAGGACAGCCCGCGCAGGACGTGGATCTGCGCGATCACCGGGGGCAGCACCGCGCCCGGGCTGGCGGTCTGGCCGAGGCTGCGGAACTGGTCGAACAGCCCACGGAACACCTCCAGCGCGGTCGGCTCCCTCGCGGTCGCCGAAAGGCCCTGAGCGCTCAGCCCGAAACCCAGCAGGGAGGAGGTGGTCATCGCCAGCGCCTCGCGCCGGTCAACGGGGTGGAACCAGCTTGTTCCGCTGTCCGAGAGATTCATCAGCCACACCTCATCGTCGTCCGAATGCGCTTCGGGCAATTGCGTTTCGGAAGACTGCACGGGCGCCAGCGAGAGGAGCGATCCCTTGGCACTGAGTGCCGCATCGCTCAACTGAGTGCCGCATCGCTCATCCGCGCTCATCCGCGCCAGTTCGGGAGATGGGGACTTGCTCCCATTCTCGATCTTGCTGAGGTGCCCTTTGCTGTAGTGCAACAGTTCACCTAGCTGCGCCAATGACAGCCCGGCCTCCATGCGCATTCGCCGAAGCTCCGCACCGAATGATGTCACCCGCTCGGTCACCCCTAACCCCGGTTTCCCGTTGCCACTGCCAGAGGCCTGGACACAACACCTACCTGCGAATAAGCGGGACGGCGCACGCTGGGTATCGACCGGACGGATCGCCCGCGCCACGGAAATCCCGAAAGGCGTTCGGGTTGACAGGAGGGCAGCAATGACCCGCCGAACAGCACACTCCAAACTCGATCAACGCGGCCTTCTCACACCGACCGGGATGCGCGCGACGATCCACTCCTGGGTGGCCTTGACCTGTGTGATCGAGCTGTACGCAGAGGGAATCCATCGGTTGGCACTCACGCTGCCGGTAGTGATCATTGCGCTCCTGGACGCGTGGCGTGAGTTCCGCGCCACTCCCCGCATGTCCGACAATAGCAACGCCTCGCTCAATCATGGCGAAAACCCGTCCGAGGGCGACCCACTAAAGGGGGTTTCCCGTTTCCTTATTTAGTGGAGACCGGGCAAACAGCCGGAATACCGGCACGGGGTCGGCCTGCGTCGTCAGGTGGGAGGCACTCTCCAAGGCCCACGCTAAAAGGCCCCTGACCAGCACAAATGCCGGTCAGGGGCTTTCTGAAGGTAGGCGGCCATTCCCCACCCTGCAGCAGGTGGCGACAGACAGCTACTTGCTGACAACAAACTCCTGTGGACAGGTCAGCCGGTCTCTGCGAGCAGGTGGACGACACCTGCCGGGTTCTTGATCCAGTGCGTTCTGAATTCGAGGTCCTTCAGCGGCTCGACCTCGTCGCAAGGGCGGATACCGGTGCCGGCGAGTGTGGCCGCCGCCGCGTCCAGATCATCGGTGTGGAGCTGCAGCCACACGTCCGGCTGGCTGTAGGTGTCGACGCAGTCGAGCCACAGCGTGTTGGGGCCGAACCGCACGGTGTGAGCCCTTGAGACGGTCGGGGCGTAGGAGACCTCCTCTTCCTTGACGTCGAAGCCCAGGGTGTCGCGGTAGAAGGCCACGGTGGCCTCGTACTGCGCCTTGGGGATCTTCATGGCGATGTTCAGGCCTGCGGTGAACTCTGGCTTGCTCATGTCTTCTCATTCCGTGTCGGCGTCCAGTGCACGTTCCAGGGCGGTCAGCCGGGTGTCCCACCTGTTCGCGAGGGCGGCCAGCCACACCTGCGCCGCCCGTATCGGAGCCGGCTCCAACCGGTAGGGAAGGCGGCGACCCTCCGGTTCGTCCGTGCTGACCAGGCCCGCCTCGGCGAGCTGGCCGAGGTGCTTGGCCACCGCCTGGCGGCTGATCGGCAACCGCCGTGCCAGCTCGGTGACGGTCGCGGGTCCGGCGCGGGCCAGCTCGTCCAGCAGCGCCCGCCGCGTCGGATCGGTGAGGGCCGCGAACACCGCGATGGCCTGCTGCTCTGAATCAGGCGACGGCATCGAGATACGCCGCCAGATCGCTGAGTTCTGCGTCCCACCCCTGGCTGTTGGCCTTGTGGGCGGACCGGGCAACGTCGTCGGCGGCTTGGGCGAACCCGCTCTCCACCAGACGCAGCCGGGTCCCCTCCGGAACGGGCTCAAGGGTGAACTCCACCAGCGTCTGGAGTGCGTCGTCCTTCGGCAGTCCCTCGATCCCCCACCTGAACGCGAAACGATGCGGCGGGTCGACGACCGTGATCGTGCCTACGGAGTCATCGTCGAGGTCGTCCCAGCGGAAGTACGCTCGCCCGCCAGGCCGTAGATCTATCTCCGCCACCGAGCCGAACCATCGCGAGAGTCCTTCGGCGGTGGTCAGCGCGGTCCACACCCGTTCGATGGGATGCCGCAGCACCCTCTCACGTTCGATCCTGTCCGCAACCACACCCACGCCCCTTTGCAACCTCTGAGTTGCCATCTAATGGCAACCTAACGGTTGCGATACTCCTCCCGCAAGTCCCCTCAGGGCATGTGACGTCTCCCCACGACAACCCGTCGTCGCCATGCACACCACGCCGGCCCCTCGCCACGCTCTTCCAGCCCGCGTGATCGCCTTGATGTTTTCCCACCGGAGCGGCCCCTGGGCGAGGCCCGGCCCGCAGTCACACCGCTCGCGCGGAGGTGCCGCAACCGGCGCCGACGTCGGCCGCATCCTGGCCGCCTACGGCGGAGTGTTCGTCGCCGGATCACTGGCCTGGGGCGTGATCGCCGACGGATTCCGGCCCGCCCTCGCGCCACCGCGTAGGTGACCGGGCCATTCCCGCCGTCGTGATTGGGTCATGCTTGTTGGGGGGTTGGGATTTTGATGATTTTGCTGGTCAGCCAGCGCAGCATCCAGTAGGTGAGCAGGGCCAGGCCCAGAAGAGGGAGGGTCAGGAGGATCAGCTGGAGGGTGCCTGCCAGCAGCTCCAGCGGGCCGGCGCCGGCTTGGGCGGACAGGGCCAGGTTTTGGGCGCGTTGCCAGTTGGCCAGGATCAGGTCGGGGACTTTGATCGCGATCAGGCCCAGTTGGAAGGCCAGGGCTGGGATGACGGTCAGCACCCACACTGTGACCACTATCTGCGGCCAGCGCTTCAGCGCGTTCAGCCGTTCTTCGGCGGGGCGGCGCAGGAGGGTGCGGCGCAGGATTGGACGCATGTACTTGAAAAGGTCGGGGATGCCGACCAGGTCAGAGATGATGTAGTAACCGTCGAACCGCAGGGTGGGCAGTAGTTGCTGGATGATTTCCAGGTTGACCGCCACGACGGCGACCAGCAGGGGGTCATAGCCGGTCAGTGCGTACAGGACTGCCAGGGCTATGAGGAAGATGCCGTTGAAGTAGACGCCGCCCAGGTCGGTACGGAGGCGGCCGCCGCGTCCTAGCCGGTAGGAGTCGGTGATGTCGGTGTAGAAGGCCGGCCAGACGACGTAGATGCCGCAACCCATCACGCCCGGGCGAACGCCGCTGTAGCGGCAGGCGCTGGCGTGGCCGATCTCGTGGAAGACGCACGAGAGCACGGTGAGGGCCAGGACGAACAGAATGCTTGTCGGCGTCCGAATCGCATTGTTCAGGGCCTCACCCATCGGCTGGGTGGCGACGAGCCAGACCTCGGCGGCCGCGACCATGGTGATTGACGGGAGCAGGACGGCGGGCTTGAACAACCAGGCGAAGAGGCCGCTCAGGAACCAGGTGGCGGTCGCGGGAAAGACGGCCGTCCGGAACCGCAGAGCGAGGAACGTATCGGCCTTGGCCAGGGATGGCGCGGTGCCGTTGCTGTAGGTCGTCACGCCCAGCGGGGCAAGCTTGCGATCAATGAGGAAGAGCACCTGCTCTGTTGAGATCCGGGCGTTCGCCTCTGCGGTCACGGCATCGGCGACCTCGGCCAGCGCGGCGTGGGGATCTGCTGCCAGGTGGCGGTGGTCGTGCAGGGCCTTGGCGACGGAGAACAACAGGGGCGGCAGCTGTACGAGCTGGCGATTGGGCAGGCGGACGAGCTGTGGCGGCTGGCGATATCCGGAGCCTTTGAACTCGCCTACCAGCTCGGCCCCTTCGGTCAGGGTGGGGAGGATGAGCGGCTCGGGATCGTTCACAGCTCTCCCTCAGAACGTCTGGACCACGGCCGGAACGCATGTCGTGGTGTCTCTGGCCTCTTGGGCCAGCAGACCGGTGCCCAGCAGGCCTGGGGTCCCGTAGTAGTGCGTCGTCTGGCAGGCGTAGAACACCTCGGCTCGTTCACCCCGCACAGGCGAGGGGATGATGACCGACATCAGCACCCTTGCGGGCAATACCTCGCCCGAAAGCGCCTCCAGCGTTTCGTCGTCCAGGTCTCGAAAAGCCATCTCGTTCCTCCGGCTCATGTAAACGGGGCGAAGGGCTGGCGTATATGCCAGCCCTTCTTTGTGCCGCTGCGAGCCTCGGCTCGCTGCTAGACGATCAGTGGCCCGAAGCGACGGCGCCCGGCATGCAGGTGAACGTCGCGGTTTGGGAGTTGGTGTTCAGGCCGACGAGCTGCAGGAGCCCACTGTGGGGCTGGGTGACATTGCTCTGGCAGGCGTTGGTGACCACGGTGGAGCCGGTCCCGCCGGCCGCACCGTGGTTGCCGGCGTTGTTGTTGTTGTAGGAGTCGCCGTCTGCCGCGAGGAACAGCGTGGACAGTACGGCGCGTTCCGGCAGGACCTCGCCTGCCAGCTGGTCGAGCTCTGCGTAGCTGAAGGACTTCATGATTCCCTTTCCCCATCGCCAAGCCCGGGCCCCCTACGGGTCACCCGACTCACTCCCGATCGGAGCAAGTGACTCTACGTATAGCAGCAACTACCAAGAGCAACAAGGGATGCGGTAAAGCCAGGCCCTTTGGCCCCAGGGCTCCCACCAGCCAGACCAGGTCCATGACCAGCGGCTATACGGTCAAGGTTTCTTGCTGGGTACAGTCGTGTCGCCGGACGTCAGCCGGCGGACGATCCGCCGTCGATCCGGATGTAGGTCACCTCGGGGCTCTCCCAGGGATGGCCTTCGATCAGGTGCGCTTCCAACTCCTCGTAGCGCGCCGCGGTGGTCCTGAGAACGAGATGCCACTCCTCGCTCTCCCCGAGATGGCCCTTGTGCCAGAACACCGAGACCGCAGGGCCGAGGACCTGACCCGACGCCGCCAGCTTCGCGCCGACCGCCGACCGCAGGAGGTCGATCGCGGCCTCGCGGCTGTGCAGCGTCGTGGACACCAGGAAATGATCACTCACCCCGGTAAGCGTAGATACTCCTGGATTGCCCGGAGTGACTTCGCGGAAGAGACCGGTCGGCCGGGACATGCACTGGAGGCGCGGAGGGATACCTTGGTCGCATGGCCGATCTAGAGATCGACGTTGTCGTCGTTGGTGCCGGTCCCGCTGGTGAGAACGTGGTCGACCGGGTGGTGCGCGCGGGGCTGACCTGCGCGGTGGTCGAGAAACACCTGGCCGGGGGCGAGTGCTCGTACTACGCGTGCATCCCGAGCAAGGCGCTGCTGAGGCCGATGGACCTGATCGGTGAGGTCTCGCGGGTCCCGGGGCTGGAGCTGGGCCCGGTGGACGCGTCCGCCGTGCTGGCCCGCCGGGACGAGGCGATCAGCAATCTGGACGACGGCGGACAGGTCGAATGGATCAACAAGCTGCCCGCGACGCTGCTGCGCGGGAACGGCCGTCTGACCGGCGAACGCGAAGTGACGGTGACCGGGGCCGACGGAACGGTCACGGTCGTACGCGCCCGGCACGCGGTGGTGTTGGCGACCGGCAGCGTGCCTGTCGTACCGCCGATCGAAGGGCTGGCCGAGGCCAAGCCGTGGTTCAGCCGGGACGCCACGACCGTGCGCAAGGTGCCGGGCCGCCTGGCGGTGCTGGGCGGCGGCGTGGTGGCCTGCGAGATGGCTCAGGCCTTGCACTCGCTCGGCGCGAACGAGACGACACTGATCGTCCGGGGCGGGCAGTTGCTGGGGCGTGTCGAGCCGTTCGCGGGAGAGCTGCTCGCCGAGGCGTTCAGCAAGAGCGGGATCAACGTGCGGCTCAACATCGAGGCTGAGCGCGTAGAGCGTGCTGCGGACGGCACGGTGACCGTTCACCTGTCGGACGGGTCGATCGTCGAGGCCGACGAGCTGCTGGTGGCCACCGGCCGCCGCCCCGCCACCAAGGACCTCGGGCTCGACGTGGTCGGCCTCGACGGCAAGGGACCCGTCGAGGTGGACGACAGCATGCGCGTCCCCGGCAGCGAGTGGCTGTACGCGGTCGGCGACATCAACGGCCGCAACCTGCTCACCCATATGGGTAAGTACCAGGCTCGCGTCTGCGGTGACGTCATCGCGGCCCGCGCCAAGGGCGAATCCGAGGACCGGTCCGCCTTGCGCGACACGGGCGACGGCTACGGCGCGCCGCAAGTGGTGTTCACCGACCCGCAGGTCTCGGCGGTCGGCCGCACCGAAACCGCCGCACGGGATGAGGGCTTCGACGTACGGGTGGTCGAGTACGACATGGCCAACGTCAGCGGCGCCTACCTCCTGGGCGACGGCTACAAGGGGCGGGCCAAGGCCGTCGTGGACGAACGCCGCAAGGTCCTGCTGGGTGTGACCTTCGCCGGGCCAGGCGTCGCCGAACTCGTGCACGCAGCCACGATCGCCGTCACCGCCGAGGTCCCGCTCGACAAGCTGTGGCACGCGGTCCCGTCGTTCCCCACCGTCAGCGAGATCTGGCTTCGCCTGCTGGAGGAGTACGGCCTCTGACCTGTTCGCTTGAGGGTCACTTGGCGGTGGTGCCGAGCTCGCGGCGCATCACGGGCCGGTCAGGCTTCGGGCGAGCGAGCTCGGTGAAACCCGCGGCGCGGAAGGCGGAGGCGATGCCGGTCATGGCGTTGTCCGCGCCCGCATGCTTGCCTTCCGGCGGGTCGACGGGATAGGCGTCGACGGCGCGGAGGCCGTGGCCGGCCGCGAAGTCGCAGGCTGCGTGGATCATGGGGATGTGCAGCCGGCTCTTGCGATGGGGCGCGGACACGTACAAGCAACTGATCACCCAGACGGCGGCGTCGTCGGCCGGGCGCATCACCGGAGATCGCTGCATTCGCGCGTACTCCGAGCGGTCGCCGACGGCGACCCAGCCGACGGGTTCATCGTCGAGGTAGCACACCAGTCCCGGTGGCGGATCGGCGAGGGCGCGTTGGCGCATCTGGGATCGGTTGCCGTCGCCTTGGCCCTTCTCCCACTCCGCGAAGGACAGTCGCCAGTGCATGCACCAGCAACCCCGCGCGCCTCCGTTCGCCCCCATGACCTGCTCGAAGTCAGTCCACGTGCGGCGGGTCAAGGCCGCCCAAGTGATGTCAGGAAGTCCTGCCATACGAAGACGTTACCCATGAGCCCAAGCCTGCAACGGCGAGGAGTGCGGGTAGTAGAAGGAACGTGCCGCACGAGACCACCACGACCGCTGTGAAGGTCACGGCGGCCAGGGCGATCGCACGGGCGCGGCCAGTGAGCAGCCTTACGGCGGCGGCCATGGCGAGCAAGGTGACCGCCGCCAGGCAGGCTGCGGTGGCCCTCATCAGCGCGTCCAGGTCAAGCCCGCTCCCGACGACCGGCACCGCCAGGATCCCGGTCACAACGGCCATCAGCGCCAGACTCCGGCGCGGCACCTGGCCGGGCTCGGCGCCCCTGGAGAACCATCCTGGCAGCGCCCGGTCCCGGGCCAGCGCGGCGCCGAGCCGGGCGCCGCTGGCGATATAGGTGTTGATGGCGATGAAGCTCAGCGCGAGCGCCACGACGGCGGTGATCGGACGGGCCACTTCACCGAAGCCCTCTTCGAGGAGCAGCGCCAGTGGGACCGCCGAGGTGGCGGCTCGGTCGCCGAGGACACCGGTCACGGTCAGGACCAGGCCGAGGTAGAGCACACCGACGATGAGCAATGTGAGGGCGGTTGCGCGTGGCAGGAGCCGCCCCTCCTTGAAGTCCGCCGAGAGGTGGCTCACCGCCTCCCACCCGGCGAACGCGAAGAACAGCACCCCGGCGGCGTGGACGACACCCATCCAGCCGTGCGGCGCGAAGGGCGAGAAGTTGGCCGGGTCCGTACGCGGCCCGGCGACGAGGATCGCCGTCACCAGCAGGGCCGCCAGCCCGACGACCAACACGAGTTGCAACCGCCCCGACATCCGCAGGCCCGCGTGGTTGGCGGCGAACGCGACGAGCAGCAGGCCGCACGCGACCGCCACCGCCGTCGCACGGCCACCACCGATCGAGGCGGCCACGTACTCACCGCCGATCAGTCCCCCGGCCAGCGTGCCGACGGGCACCGCGGCGAAGAACCACCATCCGGCCATGGCTCCCGCACGTGCCCCGAACGCCCGTGCCACGAAGGTCGCCGCCCCGCCGCCATCGGGGAAGCGCGTGCCCAGCACCGCGAACGTCGCCGCCACCGGCACGCTGAGCGCCAGCAACGCCGCCCAGGCCAGCACCGACGCCGGTCCGGCGGCCGCCGCCGCGAGGTGAGGCAGCGCAAGCACACCCGGCCCCAGCACGGAGCCCACCAGGAGGGCCGTGCCCTCCCCCAGGCCGATCCCGGTCTTGGGCTGCGCCCTCCGCGGGCTCGACGTCGTCGTGACCGCCACGGCCACCTCCTCGCATACGCTCAGCACGATGCGGAGAAGGTAGCCATTTGAGCGGTGAAGGCGGCCTCCATATGAACGTTTGACCAGAAGTAGCGGGCATAATCCGGTCATGGACGAACTTGATACGGAGATCGTGCGGCTTCTCCAAACGGATGCTCGGCAGTCCAACCGGGAACTGGCCAGGCGGCTCGGAATCGCGCCGTCCACCTGCCTGGAACGGGTCCGGTCACTCACTCGGCGCGGCGTGATCCGCGGCTACCACGCCGACATCGACCTCGCCGCGCTCAACCGCGGCGTGCAGGCCCTGGTCTCGATCCAGGTACGGCCGCTCAACCGTTCGGTCATCAACACGTTCAAGGAGTTCGCCTCGGGCCTGCCGGAGGTGATCAGTGTCTTCGTCGTGGCGGGCGGCGACGACTTCCTGCTGCACGTGGGGGTGCAGGATCTCGACCATCTGCACTCGTTCCTGCTCGACCGGCTCAGCAAGCGCAAGGAGATCGCCGGTTTCCGCACCTCGGTGATCTTCCAGCAGGTCCGCAACCCCGCGCTCAGCCGCCTGGACGACCCGTCCGGCTGATCCACACCGCGTGATCCACACCGCGTGATCCAGCCCGCGTGATCCAGCCCGCGTGATCCATGCCGGCTGGTCAGGAGCACACCGGGCAGCCCGGGTCCCGCTCGATCGGCTGCCACTCGGGAACGAGTCCGGTGTGCAGATCGAGCACGACGTACGCCCCGGCTGCGCGCGGCGGTTCGAAATCCGTTAGGTAGCGCAGCGCCTCGTATGCCACGAGCGAGCCGAACTGCATGGTCAGCGGCCCGATGAGCGCGTTGGTGAACGGCCGTTCCCGGACGAGCCGCTGGGCCACGCCGGCGGTCGTCCGTTCTCCGGGCAGCGCCCGTTCGTGGCATCGCAGGCACGCGCTCTTGCCCGGGTCGACCGAGCAGTAGATCAGCTGGGTGCGCATCATGCCGCCGGTCACGAGCGGGATCCCGGCGCGTACCGCCGTCTCGTTCAGCCAGAGGTGCGAACCCCGCTCCCCGTCCAGGCCGCCGGTCATCACGTCGATCCCCGCGGTCAGGTCGCGGAGGTCCTCGACGCCCGCGATCCAGCGGTCGACCGTGCGCACCTCGATGTCCGGGTCGTACTCGCGCACCCACTCGGCGGCCCGCTCCACCTTCGACCGGCCGAGATCCGCGTGCCGGTAGAGGAACTGCCGGTTGAAGTTGCGCGACTGGACGACGTCGTGGTCCACCAGGGTCATCGCCCCGACGCCGAGCCCCGCCAGGCACGGCACGATCTGGGAGCCCCCGCCGCCGACGCCCAGGACCAGGACGTGCGACTGCCGGAGCCGCCGTATGTAGTCCGCACGCGATCGTTCGAGGTCGGCGAACGAGCCGAAGAACGACAGGTTGGACGAGTGGCGTTCGTCGAGCGCCGGGTCGCCCAGCGTGGCCTGGCCGGCGTCCTCCAGCAGACCGAGGGAGGCCAGCCCGTCGAGACCTTCCTGGACGTCCTGCTCGCTCAGCGTGATCCCGCGTTCTGCGAGGGCTGCCGCAAGCTCGCGGGCGGTACGCGGCGCGCGGCGTAGTTCGGTCAGCAGCGCGGCGATGTGGCCGTCGGGATCCGCGAGCGTGACGGACTCCCGGGGATCGGCCACGAGCACCAGCTCGTCGCCGAGCGCCTCCCACACACATTCCTTCAGCGCGACGGGCACACGGCCTCCCATGACAACGGGGACGGCCCCGGCGAGAGATTCGCCGCGCCGTCCCCGAGGGGCGGTGGGCTACTGGTTGGAAGCGCCGCTGGTGGCCTTGATCGGCTCTACCTTCTTGACCTCGATCTTCATGGGGGGCTCCTCTCGAGGTGGGCTACGCCTACGAAGAACGATCATGCCTCACGGCGCGCCGAAGATCCATCCCCCGGATCGTCAACGCCAGCACGACGAGCCAGGGCCCGAAGAAGAACGCGGCGCACATGAGCGTGTACCAGAACGTCCCGTCCAGCGGCGGCGCGCTGACGCCGTCCGCCGTCCACTCCACGACCGGCGGCACCGTAGGAAGCACGAAGGCGAGCGCCCAGGCGGCGACGGCGGCGATCCCCGCCAGCCACAACCACCGGAACCACAACCCCACTTGGACGTCCCGAGGATCGGCCGCGTCCAGCTCCTCGATCTCCGTCGCGCTGAGCCGCCCGAAGGCCCGCCGCAGCAGCAAGGTCTTCACCCGCCACAGGTTGCGGCATCTGGCCGCCGTGATGAACACCGCGTACAGATCGGTGCGCAGGAAGAGCATGCACTGCCACAGCAGCTGCGACACGAGGACGAACGACCACGCGGCGGCAAGCGAGCCGACGACCGGGGGAAGATCTGAGCCCGCCACGAGACGCACGGTCAGCAGGCACGTGAGCACGACGGAGTCGAAGGCCATCCCGGCCAGCAGCGGACCGAACCGCCGCCTGCGCGGTACGGTCCACAGCTGCGAGAGATCGGTCTCGAAGACCATGAACACCATGCGCCGGTCCACGCCGAACCGGGCCGGCACGCCCACCGCACGCGCCGCCAGCCAGTGCCAGATCTCGTGCGCGGCCATCACGACGAGAGTGAACGGATACAGGAAGAGGATGCTCCGGCCGATGTCGTCGAAGACGAACGCGTCCTCGGCGGGATGCGGGCGCAACGAGGGGACGCCGAAGAGCAGACCTACGTTGAGCAGTGCACACGCCGCGTAGACCACCCAGGCAGTTCGGCCGAACAACACACGCACTACGCCCGACGCAAGCCGATCCCGCCGCGCCGCCAGCGAGGCCGTTTCGGCCGCCGGGGCAGCCGCCTCCCCGTCCTCCACAAAGCCGAGCTCCCGCAGCGTGGCCACGAAGTCGTCCATGTCGACCGGTTCCCCTGCGAAGGCCGTCGCCTCCCGGCCTGCCTCCTCCGGCGTCGCCCCGCGCTGGAGAGCGGCGATCACGACCCCGCCGACCTTGGGCATCGCCACGAACGTGCCCGTCTCCGGGTCTCCGACAAGGACGTCCTCGCCCTCGTCCACCAGGCTGAGCGGCCGCAGCCGCACCGGCTCGCCGGTCATCCCTGAGCCGAGCCCGAGCCTCCGGCTGGAGGCGCGGCCGGGGGTGAGGCCGAGGCGGGGGCTGCGGTCGGGGCTGCGGCCGGCATGCGCTCGCGGGCCAGGTCGATGAGCGCCCGGGCCGCAGGGCCGGTCGGCCCGCCGGCTCGCCAAGCAAGCGCGATCCGCCCGGACATCCGCGGCCGGGTGATCTCGATCGTGTGCAGCTCGTCCTGGTAGGGCAGCGTGGCGGACTCCGGTAGCACGGCCACGCCGAGGCCGCGCGCGGCCAGCTGCGCCAGCGTCAGCGGGTCACCGATCTCGAACGAGACATCGGGCGTGAAGCCGGCGGCGGCGCAGGCATCGTCGATGATCGTGCGCACCCCGGTGCCCTTCGGCAGGCAGATGAGCTTGCGGCCGCGGAGCGCGTTCAACGGGATCGTGTCCCGTCGGGCCAGCGGGTCGCCGGGCGCGACGGCTGCGACCACGGCCTGGTCGAGGATGACCTGTGTCTCCAGGCCCTCGGGCGGCACCGCGCCCATGCTGATGAAGCCCAGGTCGAGCTGGCCGGCACGGAGCGCGTCGATCATGTCCGCGGCGCGGGCCTCGGACAGGGTGATCTCCACCTGCGGGTGGTCCCGGTGGAAGCCGGCCAGCAGGCCGGGCAGATCCAGGATCTTCATCCATTCGACCACCCCGACGGTGACGTGCCCGCGTACCAGCCCGGTCAGTTCGTCCACCACGAGCCGCGCTCCGGCGACCGCGGAGAGGGCGGCCCGCGCGTACGGCAGCACGGCGCTGCCCGCCTCGGTCAGCCGCACGGTGCGGCCGGAGCGGTCCAGCAGCGGCAGCCCGAGCTCGCGTTCGAGCTGGCGAATCTGCGCGCTCACGCCGGGCTGGGCGACGTGCAGCCGCGCGGCGGCACGGGTGAAGCTCGCCTCTTCGGTCACGGCCACGAAGTATTCGAGCTGCCGAAGTTCCATAACCAGAGATGCTAACAGCAAGAAGATCTATCTCTTGGACTTCTGAATAACCGGACGGCAGGGTAGATATCGCAAGGCAACATCATCAAGGGGGAAGCACCATGAACGGCATCGAGGCACTGGCCGAACGGGTGGACGGCGCGGTGATCCGGCCCGGCGACGGCGCCTACGACAGCGAGCGCGTCGGGTACCAGCTCGCCGGGCCGCACCGGCCCGACCTGATCGTCGCGGCCGTTTCCGCCGCCGACGTCCAGGCGGCGGTCGAGTTCGCCGCGGCGAACGCGCTGCCGGTCGCGGTACAGGCCACCGGACACGGGGTGCCCGCCGACGCAAATGAAGGCGTGCTCATCAGCACCCGCCGGATGAACGGGCTGAGCATCGACGCCGAGTCTCGTACGGCCTGGGTGGAGGCAGGTGTGCGCTGGCGCGAGGTCGTCCAGGAGGCGGCGTCGCATGGCCTTGCCCCGCTGAACGGCTCGTACCCCGGCGTCGGCGCGGTCTCGTACACCCTCGGCGGCGGCATCGGACTGCTCGCCCGCCGCTACGGCAACGCTGTGGACCGCGTGCGCCGTATCGAGGTCGTCACCGCCGACGCCACTCTGCGCACGGTCAGCCCGGAAGCCGATCCCGACCTGTTCTGGGCGCTGCGCGGCGGGCGCGGCAACTTCGGTGTCGTGACGGGGATGGAGATCGAACTCGTACCGGTCAGCACGATCTACGGTGGCGGCCTCTACTTCGACACCGGCCTCGCGGCGGAGGCACTGCGGACGTTCCAGGAGTGGTCGGCCGACGTCCCCGACGAGATGACGTCCTCGATCGCGCTGATGCCGTTCCCCGACATTCCGCAGATCCCGGAGGTCTTCCGCGGCCGCCACATCGCGCACATCCGGATCGCCTACGCCGGGGATCCCGCTGATGGTGAACGCCTCGTCGCGCCGCTGCGCGCCCTCGGGCCGCGCCTCATCGACACGGTCGAGACGATGCCGTACGCGAAGAGCGCCACAATCCACGATGAGCCGGACCAGCCGATGGCCTACCGCTCGACCCACGTCCTCCTGGACGAGCTGAGCGCGGACGCGGTCCAGGCCGTGCTCGACCTCGCCGGGCCGGGCGCCTCCGAACGGGCCATCGTCGAAGTGCGCCATCTCGGCGGCGCGCTCTCCGTACCGCCCGCGATCCCGAGTGCGGTGGGCAACCGCGGCGCGCAGTACCTCGTGGGGGTCCTGAGCAAGCTTGAGCCCACGGAGACGCCGGACGCCTCCGAGCCCGTCCACAGCGCCTTCTTGGGCGTGATGAAGCCATGGGCGACGGGCGGCCGGCACCTCAACTTCCTCTTCGGTGACAACGCGACCGAGGACGAAGTCCGCGCCGCGTACGAGCCGGAGGACTTCCAGCGGCTCGCCGAGCTGAAGGCACTCCATGACCCGGCCGACATGTTCCGGCTCACTCACCACATCCGTCCGGCGGAGCGCTAAGGAGCGCTAACCGGTCTCGCGCGCGTGCGCGGCCGTGAGCATCTCGTCGGCGACCTGGAGGAGGGCGGCCCGCTTCTCCTCCATCGTCCCCTCCATGTCGGTCAGCGCGAACCCGCCGAAGTAGACGGTGAAGAGGGCGCTCACCGAGCGGATGCACCCGACCATGTCCGCCTCGGGATCGGCCATCAGGCCTCCCAATGACTTCATGCGTTCCTTGAAGTCCTCGCCCGGACGCATGTCGCGCAGGGCCGCCTGGTTCTCCTGCAGGAAGCGGAAGAGCGACGCGCCGTCGGCGAGCACCTCGTTGAGACGGCGGAGCAGCTCGCGCCGTGTCTCCAGGGTCGGCGGCTCCCCCTCGGCCCACGCGATCAGCTCGTCGAACGACGTGCCGAGCCGGTCGAGGAGGCTGAGGACGATGTCCTCCTTGGTCTTGAAGTGGTAGTAGAGCGCGGCCTTGGTGACGTCGAGGCGCTCTGCGATCTCGCGCAGCGAGGTCTTCTCGTACCCGTGCTCGAGGAACAGCTCCAGGGCCGTGTCCTGGATGCGCTGGCTCGTGTCCTTGCGGCGGGTCTGGGTCTTGGCCACGGTGCACTCCCTCTCGTGGCCCTTGCCGTGGGGCCTAGGTCCAAGGTCCGACCCTAACTTACTTGACGCCCGGCTAGTTAGCGCCGTACGGTCTCCTCGTTAACTAGCCGGGCGGCAAGTAAGTTCGCTCGGCTCCTCTCCCAGGAGCTGATGACCATGGCTGGAACTCCGACCGCCACCGAACCGCCGCCCGCCACCGAACCGCCGGTCAGCAAGGCCAGGAACCAGTACGTCGTGCTGGGCGCCGTGTTGATCGCGATGATGCTGGCCTCCCTCGACAACCTCATCCTGGGCACGGCGATGCCGACCATCGTCGGGGACCTCGGCGGGATGGCCCACCTGTCCTGGGTGGTCACGGCCTACACCCTGGCCACCGCCGTCTCGACCCCGGTCTGGGGAAAGCTCGGCGACATGTACGGCCGCAAGGGCGTCTTCCTGACCTCGATCGTCATCTTCCTCATCGGCTCGATGCTCGCGGGCGTGTCGCAGGACATGACCCAGCTGATCGCGTTCCGCGCCGTGCAGGGGCTCGGCGGCGGCGGGCTGATGGTCGGTGCGTTCGCGCTGATCGCGAGCCTCTTCCCGCCGAACGAGCAGGGCAAGTACCAGGGCATGATCTCGGGGGTCATGGGACTGACCATGATCGGCGGCCCACTGATCGGCGGTTTCATCACCGACAATCTGAGCTGGCGCTGGTGCTTCTATGTGAACCTGCCGCTGGGCGCACTCGCCCTCGTCATGGTGACGACCGTTTTGCACCTGCCCAAACAGCCCTTGTCCGATCAACGCCGTGAGGCACGGATCGACTACCTGGGCGTGGCGCTGCTCGGCACCGCGATCGCGTCGCTGGTGCTGGCCGCCACCTGGGGCGGCAACGAGTACGCGTGGGACTCGGCCACCATCATCGGGCTCGGCGTGCTGGCCGTGGTATCCGGCGCCGCGTTCCTGTTCGCCGAACGCCGCGCCGCCGAGCCGGTGTTGCCGCTCGGGCTGTTCCGCAACCGCAACTTCACCCTGGTCACGCTGGTCGGCTTCCTGCTCGGCGTGATGATGTTCGGGGCGATGACCTTCCTGCCCCTCTTCCAGCAGGCGGTGCAGGGCGCCTCGGCCACCAATGCCGGGATCCTGATGATGCCGGTCTTCCTGTCGATGGTGCTGATCAACGCCTTCGCCGGCCCCTTCATCACCCGGACCGGCCGGTACAAGCCGATCATCATCGTGGGCAGCGTGCTGGTCACGGTCGGGGTCCTGCTGCTCGCCCAGATGGACACCGGCACGAGCCGTCCCATGTCGATGGTCTTCATGGCCTTCCTCGGCGCCGGGATGGGCTGCCTGATGCAGACCACGATGATCGTCACGATGCAGAGCGTCGAGCTGAAGGACATCGGCGTCGCCTCGTCCACCGCCACCCTCTCCCGCACGATCGGCGGCTCGATCGGGGTGGCCGTCGCGGGCGCGCTCTTCACCGGCCGGGTCCAGGACGTGATGGCGGGCCACGGCTACGCCGGTTCGAGCGAGAACGCGCAACTCGACTCGGCCGCGCTCGCGAAGCTGCCCGACGCCATGCGCGATGTCTACGAGCAGGCGGTCGCGGCCGGCACCCACCAGGTGTTCCTGATGGCGACGGCCCTCGGTGTCCTGGCCTTCGCCGCGACGTGGTTCATCAAGCAGGTCCCGCTCAAGGGCCCCGCCGAACGGGCCGCCGAGCTGCGACCGGCCGACCGCGAGCCGGCCCCCGAGCTCGTTTGACCGGCATGGAGCCGATCTGACCGGCATCGTTCGACCGGCATGGCCCTTGACGGCCCGCGTACGCCCGCCCGGCTGTACGCGGGCCGTCCCATGGCCCCGGCGATCAGCCGGAGGTCGCCTCGGCGGCCGCGCGCTTGGCGGTCTGGCGGCCGATGACGTGGCGGACGAGCGTGGTGAGGACTTCCTTGCCCGACTCCCGTTGCCGCACGTCGCAGAGGATGACCGGAATGTCCTCGCTCAGGTCCAGCGCGGCGGCGATCTCGTCACCGGAGTAGTCGTAGCCGTCGTCGAAGCAGTTCACGCCGATGATGAACGGCAGTCCCCGGCGCTCGAAGTAGTCGACCGCGGGGAAGCACTCCGCCAGCCGGCGCGTGTCCGCCAGCACGACCGCGCCGAGCGCACCCTCGGCCAGCTCGTCCCACATGAACCAGAACCGGTCCTGGCCCGGCGTGCCGAACAAGTAGAGGATGAGCCGTTCGCTGAGCGTGATGCGGCCGAAGTCCATGGCGACCGTCGTCGTGGTCTTGCGTTCCACGCCGGAGGTGTCGTCGACGCCGACGCTCTGCTCGGTGAGCAGTTCCTCGGTCTGCAGCGGCCGGATCTCGCTGACGCTGCCGACCAGCGTCGTCTTCCCGACCCCGAAGCCGCCCGCCACCAGGATCTTCACCGGGTACGGGACCGTTTCAGAGGGCTTCGAGTCCATGCAGCACTTCCCTGAGCAGTTGTTCGCTGACGGTCCCGTCGTTGACGGCCGTCTCTTCGCGCCGGGGGCGCAGCACTCCGATGAGGTTCTGGTCGAGCAGGTCGCCGAGCAGCACGCGCACGACCACCAGCGGGAGCTGCAACTGCCCGGAGATCTCCGCGACGGGCAGCGGCCGGGCGCACAGTTCCAGGATGGCCAGATGCTCGGGACCGATCCCCACCTGGCCGTACGCGGGGTGGCCCCGGGTCTCGATGACGGCCATCATGTCGAAGCTCTCGCGGGTGACCGGGCGCGCCCGCCCGCGCGTCAGCGCGTACGAACGCACGAGGGGACCGGCCTCCTCGTCGAACCACTCGTTCCCGGTCATATCACCTGATCACGACTCCCCGCCGCCCTCCACCGGCTCGGCGCGCCCGCGCCTGGTACCCGCCTGGATGGACGACATCATCGAGCGGAGTTCTTCGGGCGAGCGTTCGGTCCTGGGCTCGACCGGCGCCGGGAGGACCAGCTCGCCCGTGCTCGTGGTGTCCCTGCGCAGCTGCGGTGCCAGGTTGGCCTGGCGAACGCGCTGCGGCAGGGCCGGCCGGGCCCCGGCGGAGTCTCCCGGGGCCTTCCGGCGGGCCGGCAGCTCGGGCCGTTCCCCGGGCGCCGACGGCGGTGGCATGACCGACTCGGGCGGAACCACCGGAACGGACGCGAGCTCGTCGAACACAGGCGGCGGCACCGAGGTGACCGGTGGCCCGGAGGGCGGCGGCGCCTGGGGCAGCAAGAACGGCTGGCCAGGCTGGCCGGGCTGGGGCGGCTCGGGCTCCTCGCCCAACGGCAGCCGCAAAATCGAACCACCCGTGCCGGTGTCGATCTCGGGGAGCGGACCGGTGCCGATCTCGGCACCCGGGCCGGGACCGATCCCGGGAAGCGGGCCGGTCTCCTGCCTGAAGTCGTGCAGCGCGCCGACCGGGATGCGCGCGTCCTCGGCGCGGCGGGTGAGGGCGGCCGGACCCGAATCGAGCTCGTGCTCCTCGCCCGGCGCGACGATGTCCAGCGGCAGCAGGACGATCGCCGTCGTGCCGCCGTACGGGGAGGCGCGCAACGAGACCTTGACGTTGTGCCGCCGCGCGAGACGGCCGACCACGAACAGGCCGAGCTGCGCGGTGTCGGACAGGTCGAACTCGCCGGGCGACGCCAGCCGCTCGTTGGCGGCGGCCAGCGCCTCGGGCGTCATGCCGAGGCCGCGGTCGTCGATCTCGATGATGAAGCCGCGCGCCGCCTGCTGGCCGGAGACCTGGACGGTCGTGTGCGGCGGCGAGAAGATCGCGGCGTTCTCGATGAGCTCGGCGAGCAGATGCACGATGTCGGCGACGGCGATGCCCGCCACGGCCGCGCGCGACATCGGCGCCACGTTCACCCGCGTGTAGTCCTCGACCTCGGAGGCGGCGGCGCGCGCGACGTCCATGACCGCCACCGGGTTGCGCCAGGCGCGGCCGGGCGCCTGGCCGGAGAGGATGATCAGACCTTCCGCGTGGCGGCGCATGCGGGCGGCCAGGTGGTCGACGCGGAAGAGGTCCTCCAGGTCCTCCGGCTCGGTGATCCGCCGTTCCATCGAGTCGAGCAGGCCGAGCTGGCGGTGCAGGAGGGCCTGGCTGCGGCGGGCCAGGTTGACGAAGACGTCGTTGATGCTGCGGCGCAGGGCGGCCTCCTCGACCGCTCCCTGGATGGCGGTGCGCCGCGCGGCGTTGAACGCCTGGCCGACCTGGTCGATCTCGGCGGTGGCGAACGCCAGCGGCGGCGCCTCCGCGGCGACGTCGACCTCCTCGCCGCGCCGGAGCCGCCGGATCACCCGGGGCAGCCGGACGTCGGCGAGGTCGAGCGCCTCCCGGCGCAGGCCGGACAGGTCGCGGATGACCGACCGGGCGACCCAGATCGCCAGCACGATCGAGACGATGACCGCGACCAGGCCGAGTGCGCCGGCGACGACGAGGCGCAGCATGATGCGGTCCGAGATCGGCTCGGCGCGGCGTTCGGCGGCCTCCGCCAGGGCGAGCTCCAAGCCGCGCAGCCGGGTGAGGTTGGAGTCGGCCGTGGTCTTCCACACCACGTCCGCACCCGTTTCGGGCTTGTAGTCGCTCTGCCCGGCGAACCGGTCCTCCATCTGGCGGAGCCGGGTGTACTCCGGCGTTCCGGTGATCCGCGCGAGGTAGGCCCGGTCGGCGTCCGTCAGTTCCGGACCGGCGAGGTTGTAGAGGGTGCGCTGGGCACCGACCATCCGGCTGAACTCGGCGCGCTCCAACGGTGTCACGCGGCCCGCCGCGAGCGCGCCGGCCAGCAGCGCGTCCTCCTGGGCGAGCATCTCCCGCGCACGGACGAGCGCGACCTGGTTGCGCGCGTCCCGCGCCACGTCGGCGTTGCTGAGGGTGGACAGCGAGCCCTGCAGCGTTCCCAGGTCGGTGATCAGGGTGGTGTAGTTGCTGAACGACTGCGCCCGCGTCATCCGCTTGCGCTCGACCGCCGCCCGCGTGGCCGAGAGCCCGTCCAGCTGCTGGACGATCCGGCTGGCCAGCCGCTTGGCCTGGGGGGAGGCCGCGTCCTGGGCGCCCTGGTCCGCGGCCAGCCGGCGGAACAGGTCCGCCTGGCGGTCGGTCACCAGCCGGCCGGACTCCATCGCCGCCTGGTCGCCAGCCGTGCCGCTGCCGAGGAAGACCGCGGACAGACGGCGTTCACCCTGCAGAGCGCTGGCGAGCGCGCCGGACGGATAACCGAAATGGTCCTGGACAGTGTCCACCTTCCGCAGGTTCAACCCGTCGCCCAGGGTGAGGCTCGCCGCGAACGCCCACAGCGCGCTCAGCGACACCAGCGACACCAGCACCAGTGCCACGACCTTGAAACGGACAGACCGGAACCGACCCGGTCCTGACCGGCTACGCCGGTGACCTGCTCCCGAACCCACTCGGCGGCCCCTTGTTCGCACAGCGGAAGGCTTTCAGTTGGTGACGGATAGCGACGAACCCCGGAGAGGCTACTACTGGAAGCGATCTATTTGCGCCCAATGTCGATAATTTTGGGGATCAACACGAGATAACCCGAATCAAACCACACGAACACCCTCCGTACCTCTACACTCTCTCGATCGTGATCAACGTCAGATCGGTACGCCCCGTTCTCGCCACCGCACTGACCACCGTATTGACGGTCGCGATGGCCGCTGCCTGCAGCGGCGACGACCCGAAGGGGGAGGCGGCCCCACCCGCGATTCCGGTCCAGCAGGAAATCGGCCCGGGTGAGGGCAGGCTGAACCTCGTCGTGTGGGCGGGCTACGCCGAGAACGGCTCGAACGACAAGTCCGCCGACTGGGTCACCCCGTTCCAGAGGGCCACCGGCTGCGCGGTCAACGCGAAGATCGCCGACACGTCGGACTCGATGGTCGCCCTCATGAAGACCGGCCGCTACGACGGCGTCTCGGCGTCCGGCGACGCGAGCCTGCGGCTCATCTACGGCGGTGACGTCGCACCGGTCAACACGGGTCTGCTCTCGAACTACGGCGACATCGCGAGCTACCTCAAGAACCAGCCGTACAACTCGGTGCGGGGCCAGATGTACGGGGCGCCGCACGGCTACGGCGCCAACCTGCTGATGTACCGGACCGACAAGTTCGCGCAGCCACCCACGTCGTGGAGCGTCGTCTGGGACGAACGGTCGCCCGCGTCCGGCCACATCGCCGCGTACGACTCGCCCATCTACATCGCCGACGCCGCGCTCTACCTCAAGACGCACCGGCCCAGCCTCGGCATCAAGGACGTCTACGCGCTGGACCAGAAGCAGTTCGACGCGGCCGTGGACCTGCTCAAGAAGCAGCGGCCCAACATCAACCAGTACTGGCACAACTACCTCGACGAGGTCCAGTCGTTCAAGAGCGGCGACAACCACGCGGGCACCTCGTGGCAGGTGATCGCCAACCTGGCCAAGGACCAGAAGGTGCCGGTGGCCACCACGATCCCCACCGAGGGCGCGACCGGCTGGTCGGACACCTGGATGATCTCGTCGAAGGCCCAGCACCCGAACTGCATGTACCGGTGGATGAACTGGGTGACCTCGGCCCGTGTGCAGGCACAGGTCGCCCAGTGGTTCGGTGAGGCCCCCGCCAACCCGAAGGCGTGCCGGTTCACCGCGCGGGGCTTCTGCGAGAACTTCCAGGTCGGCGACGCCGCGTTCTACCGCCGCATCGCGTTCTGGAAGACGCCGGTGGCCGACTGCGGCGACGACCGCGGCGCCTCCTGCGTCGACTACGACGGCTGGGCCCGCGCCTGGACCCAGATCAAGGGCTGACCCAGATCAAGGGCTGACCGGGAGGAGACCGCCAGAAGGACATCCGAGCTGCCCAGCTTCCCCCCGCTTCCCCGCGCAAACCGCAAGGGCACGACTTAGGAGACCCATGAAGTTCAGCTACGCAATGCTCCCGGACTACCCGCTCACGGAGTCGCTCGCCTCCATCAAGCTCGCCGACGAGCTCGGCTTCTACGCCTGCTACGCCGCCGACGAGCCGTGGCACAAGGACCTGTGGCTGCTGTTCGCGGCCGCCGCCGCGCAGACCTCCCAGATCCGCCTCGGCCCGAGCGTGTCCGCGGTGACGCTCCGGGAGCCGACGCTCATCGCGCAGGCCGCCGCGACCCTGGACGAGCTCACCAACGGCCGCGCCGAGGTCGTGCTGGGCAGCGGCAACTTCGGGGTGCTCGCCCAATACAAGATCGACTGGACGAAGACCAAGCCGCTCACCCGGGTGAAGGAGGCCGTCGCGGTCGTCCGCACGCTGCTCGACGAGGGCACCATCACGCGGGACGGCGAGTTCTACTCCTACGACGGCCTGTTCACGTTCGCGCGCCCCGTACAGGAGCACCTGCCGGTCAAGATCGGCGCGATGCGCGGGCCCAAGTCGTTCGAGGCGGCCGGCGAGCTGTCCGACGGTGTGCACCACGCGCTGTCCTACTCCCGCGAGGCCTACGACTACGCGGTGAAGCACTTCCGCATCGGCGCCGAGCGCGCGGGCAAGGACCCGCAGTCGCTGGACATCGGCGCGTGGGTCGTCTGCGCGACCGGCCCCGACTCGGCCGCCGCCAAGGAGGCCGCCCGCAGCATGGTGGGCCTCTACGCCTCGGCGATGCCTGCCGAGCAGCTGGAGCGCAACGGCGTGAGCCCGAAGGACGTCGAGCCGATCATCGAGGCGATCGGCGGCGGCGACCTGGCCAAGGCCATCGAGCTGACCAGCCCGGACATCACCGAGAAACTCTCGCTCGCGGGCACACCGGCCGAGGTCACCGCCAAGATCAAGAGGGAGATCGAGCCCTCCGGCGTCAACCACATGATCCTGGCCATCACCGACAGCTCCCTGGTGAAGTCCCTCACCGGCCGCGAGGTCGCCGGCGTCGCCGACGTGGACACCCAGCTCCGCCTGATCCACGACGAGATCATGCCGTCGTTCGCCTGATTCTCCAGAGTCACCCGATCAAAGGGCACTCGCGCGGCGCGCAGAATTTCCTTTTGCGCGAGCGATGAGATGCGGGTGGCGGCCCGGTCTACCCCTTCGAGACAACGAAAGCCCCTGAAGCACCACTTGTCCCGAAGGGAAAGAGACCATGGCCGCCACCCACGCTCCCAACGCCGCCCAGGCCCCTGTCACCACGAATGCCACTCACGACCACCCGGTCCGCCGCCGTGTGCTCTGGGCCTTCCAGATCCTGCTCGGCCTTTTCCTGATCGTCGCCTCGGCCTCGCCGAAGTTCGTCGGCCAGAAGGACGCGGTCGAGACCTTCGCCAAGATCGGCTGGGGCGAGTGGTTCATGTACGTCACCGGGGTCGTGGAGCTGGCCGGCGGCATCGGCCTGCTGATCCCCCGGCTGGCGGGCGCCGCCGCCACCGGCCTGGTCGGCCTGATGATCGGCGCGGTGATCGCTCAGTGCACCGCCCTGGACGCCCCCGGGCTCGCCTTGCTCCCGGCCGCGTTCGGCGTCATCTTCGCGATCGTCGCCTGGGACCGCCGCGCAGAGGTCCGGGCGCTGGCAGGGTCCCTCAAGCGCTGATCCGAATATCGCGCGAAACGAGCTGATTGGTCACCTGCCAATCAGCTCGTCACCGTTTGGAACACCAGAGACTCACGACCGCACCGGGCGTGCCGCCAAGGCCGCCAGGAGCCCCGCACCCTGGAGGGCGGCGATGAGCACGACCCCCGAGTTGAAGCCCGCGGCACCCGACCCCCCGAGCGTGTAGGCGAGAGCGGCCAGCGACGGGCCGACGGTGAACGCCAGCGTCCGGGCGGTCATGCTGACGCCGCTTCCGGCGCCGACCATGTCCGCCGGGGTCGCGGCCAGGATCGCGGTGTTGTTGGGGATGTTGAAGAAGCTCTGCCCGAGCCCGATCAGCGCCAACCGCCAGGCCAGGTCGACCACGCCGGCGTCCGGCCCCAGCGTCAGCATCGCGAGCGTGCCGCCCAGGCTCAGCGCCCCGCCGGCGGCCGCGACCAGCCGGATCGGGAACCGGTCGGCCAGATTGCCCGCGAACGGCGATCCGGCCGCGAAGCTGCCGACGAAGAACATCAGGGCCAGCCCCATCATCGCAGGACTGCCGTCCACCACGTCGGCCACGTAAAAGGGCAGCAGGAACAGCGTCAACCCGATGTAGGACGCCATCAGGAGCAGCGCCAGCAGCGGCAGTCCGAACGCGGGCCGGCGCGCCAGACTCAGGATCGGGTGGGAACTGCGCAACCTGGTCCACCAGACACCCAGGGCGAGCGCGCCCACGGCGAGCAGCCCCGCGAGGACGAACGCGTCGCCCTCCACCCGGTCGAAGGCCAGCAGGAGCGCGGCGACTGCGCCGCCCAGGATCAGGGTGTCGCCGTACAACGTCCGGTCAGGCCGCGGCACACCGCCCGTACCGCGCGGGAGCATCCGGTATCCGAGCCACACCACGATCGCCAGCACGGGCAACTTCAGCAGGAAGACCGGCCGCCAGCCCAGACCGTCCGCGACGAACCCGCCGATCGACGTGCCGGCCATGGCGCCCAAGGGCATGACGGTCGCCACGTAGCCGAGCGCGCGACCGCGCCGTTCCGGTGGCACGGCGGCCGCCACGATCGGCATGTAGACGGCGGCGACCAAGGCACCCATGACCCCCTGCAAGAGCCGGGCGAGGAGCAGCAACCAGAAGACAGGGGCCGCGGCGGCCAGGACGCTGGACACGGCGACGCCGATCACCGCGAACAGGAAGACGGTCCGGGCGTCGGCCTGGTCGACCCACCGTCCCACGGGGATGGCGAGCGCCGCAGTGGGCAACGCGTACGCCAGGATCACCCACTTGGTCGCACCGGACCCGACGTCCAACTCGGCGCCGATGGCCGGCAGGGTCACCGAGGCCAGGCTCATCTCGAGGGTGACCATCAGCATGGCGAGGGCAGCGACCATGACGGGCGCCCAGCGCATCGGCGGGTCGGCTGTCGGCGATTCGTCAGCCGATTCGTCAGGTGATTCATCAAGGGCCAGTTCGTTCTTCATGGCGGTGACGCTAGGAACGATCCGCCCCCGATCGCCTCTGTCGGATGACTGGGTTCGCCCAAGACGCCGCCCGACCTGCGCGATCCCAGTCGCATGACTGAGGCGAGGTGGAAGGGGCCGCTTCTAGCGTCGTGGTCAGCAGGAACGTTGAGAACCATCCGCCAGAACCACCCGCAAGGAGCTGATCACTATGTACGCCATCCGACTGCACGAGTTCGGCCCGCCCGAGAATCTGCGCTACGAGGAGGTGGAGGACCCCATGGCGGCTCCGGGCCAGGTTCGCATCGCGGTGCGGGCCGCCGGGGTGCACCTGCTGGACACCGCCGTGCAGGCCGGGGACGCCGAAGGTCTGCCCTTCCCGCTGCCCGACCTCCCGGTCACTCCCGGCCGGGAGGTCGCCGGAGTCGTCGACCAGGTCGGCGAAGGGGTCGACGAGAGCTGGCTGGGCCGCCGGGTGGTCACCCACCTGGGCCTGGTGAACGCGGGCTATGCCGAGCTGGCGGTACGTGAGGTGGACGCGCTGTTCCCGGTGCCGGACGGCCTGGACTTCGGCGCCGCGGTCGCGATGGTCGGTACGGGCCGCACGGCATTGGCCATCCACCACATCGGCGCCGTCACGCCGGACGATGTGGTGCTCGTGACCGCGGCGGCGGGCGGGATCGGACTCCTGCTCGTCCAGGCGGCACGGCAGGCCGGGGCCACCGTCGTCGGTGTCGCGGGTGGGGAGGCGAAGGTCGAGCGGGTGCGCGCGGCCGGCGCCGACGTCGCCGTCGACTACAGCACGCCCGGTTGGTCCAAGGAGGTCCGGGACGCACTGGGCGGACGCGATGTGACGGTCGTCTTCGACGGGGTGGGCGGCGGCCCCGGGCGCGAGGCGTTCGACCTGCTGGGCTACGGCGGCCGGGTGCTGCTGTTCGGCTGGTCCGCCGGGTCGATGACCGAGCTGACCACCAAGGACCTGTTCGACAAGATGCTCCAGGTCACCGTCGCGCTCGGCACGCGCCTGGTGAACGTGCCGGGCGGGCTCCGCGCCATGCAGGAGAAGGCGCTCGCCGAGGCCGCGGCGGGACGGCTCGTCCCGGCCGTGCAGTCCTACCCGCTCGCCGAGGCCGCCCGGGCGCACACCGATCTCCTCGCTCGCGCCACGGTCGGGAAGGTGGTCCTCGTGCCTGGGACCTAGGACCACCGCCCGATTCGGATGGCCGGGGGGTGAAATACGCTCTCGACCATGCTGTACGGCAGAGCAGGCGAAACGGGCCAGATCGACCGGCTGCTGTCCCAGGCGCACGACGGCCGGAGCGCCGCCGTGGTCGTGCGGGGCGAGGCGGGGATCGGCAAGTCGGCGCTCCTGGACTACGCGGCCGGGGCCGCCGGCACCGGGATGCGGGTGCTGCGGGTGATCGGGGTCGAGGCGGAGAGCGATCTTCCGTTCGCCGGCCTGAGCCTGCTGCTCAGCCGTGTCGCCGACCGGATCGGCAGGCTGCCCGGCCGGCAGGCGCACGCGCTGCGCGGGGCGCTGGGGCTGGAGGACTCCCCCGCCGCGGACCGGTTCCTGACGGGCCTGGCACTGCTGACGTTCCTCGGCGATCTCGCCGAGGAACGTCCGCTGCTGGTGCTCGTGGACGACGCCCATTGGCTCGACCAGGCCTCGGCGGACGCGTTGCTGTTCGCGGCACGGCGGCTCGGCGCCGAGGGTGTGGTCCTGCTCTTCGCCGCCCGGGACGTGCACGCTCCGCCGTTCCCGGCACCGGGGATCGCCGAGCTCCGGCTCGCCGGGCTGGACGGCGCTGCCGCCGCCGAGCTGCTCGCCGAGCATGCCGGTGACCTGCCGCGTTACGCGCGCGAGCAGATCATGGAAGAGGCCCGGGGCAACCCGCTGGCGTTTCGCGAGCTCCCCGCCGCGCAGCGCGAGGGTCAGATCGCCGAATACCTCGGCGCGATGCCGGACCACGCCCGGATCCAGCGGACCTTCGCGGACCGGATCGCCGTTCTGCCCGAGCCCACCCGGATGGCACTGCTGGTCGCGGCGGCCGAAGGCACCGGCGATCTCACCGCGGTCGTGGCTGCGGCCGGGCGGCTCGGCGCCGGGGTTGACGACCTCGAACCGGCCGAACGCAAGGATCTCGTCCGGCTGGTGGACGGGCGCCTCGCGTTCCGGCACCCGCTGATCCGGGCCGCCGCGTACCAGAGTGCCCCGATCGGCCGCCGGCTCGCGGCCCACCGCGCCCTCGCCGACGCGCTGCCGTGCGTGGGCAACATCGACCGCCGGGCCTGGCATCTCGCCGCCGCCACCAGCAAGCCCGACGAGTACGTGGCGTCCGTTCTGGAGCAGACGGCCGAGTTCGCGCGAGCCCGGGGCGGTTACGCCGCCGTCGCAGCCGCCTACGACCGTGCGGCCCAGCTGAGCACCGAGACGCCGCATCGGGTGCGCCGCCTGGCCCTGGCCGCCCGCGCTGCCGCCGACGCCGGGCAGGTGCGCCGCGCCGCCGAGTTCGCGACCCAGGCGGGACCGCATGTCACCGAGCCGCTGATGAAGGCGGAACTGGCGCAGGTACGCGCGTTCGACACGTACGTACGCAGGCTGCCCAAGACGGCGCACACGCTCCTGGTCGACGCCGCGCTCGGCGTCATCGAGGCGGCTCCGGCCAAGGCCGCGTTCATGCTCTTCGACGCGATGGGCGTGATCTGGGCGACCGGCGACGCCGCCGCGACCCGGGAGACGGCCGCGCGCATCGGCGGACTGCGGCTCTCGCGGCATCCAGAGGCCGGCCCGTTCATCGACGCGGCGCTCGCCATGTCCCATCTGGTGGCGGGCGATCCAGCGGCCGGGATGCCGGCGCTGCGCACGCTGATGGAGGATGGCAACGAGCTGCTCGGCGGGCTTGCCCTGCTCGAACGCGCGTGCGCCGAGGAGTGGGCCGTCCTCACCGGTGACCTGGCGGTCGCCGACGACCTCAGCACCGCGCTGGTGGCGGAGTGCCGTGAGCAGGGCGCCATCGGCGTGCTGCCGGAGAGTCTCCGCGACCTGGCCAGGATCCAGCTCTTCCAAGGACGGCACCATGACGCCCGGGCCACCGCCACCGAGACCCTGCGGATGGCGGAGGACACGGACCAGATCCACTACGCCGACGATGCCCGCGGGATCCTCGCCCATCTCGCCGCCACCGAGGGAGACGAGGACACCACACGCCGTCTGGCTGCCGAGGTGCGGGAACGCGGGAACAGCGCGTCGGAGGTCTGGACCGCAAGCGCCCTCGCGCTGCTCGACCTGGGACTCGGCCGGCATGAGGACGCGCTGCGCCGCCGTGAGGAACTCGGCGCCGATGTCGCCCTGCACAGCATCGCCGGGCTCTACACCCTGCCTGATCACGTGGAGGCCGCAGCACGTCTCGGCCGGCCAGAACGGGCTGCCGCCGCGCTGGACCGGTTCGAGGCGTGGGCGAAGGCAGCCGGAGTCGCCTGGGCGGAGGCCGTCTCCCTCCGCTGCCGAGCCTTGCTGGCACCCGACGAGGAGGCCGGCCGGTTGTACGCGCGGGCGGTGGAGATCCACCACGGATGCGGCCGTCCCTTCGAGCGCGCCCGCACCGAACTGCTGTACGGGGAGTGGCTACGCCGGTCGGGCCACCGGAGCGGCGCGCGCCGCCCGCTGCGTACCGCCTTGGAGATCTTCGAGCGGCTCGGCGCCGCGCCCTGGGCCGAGCGGGCCCGCGGCGAGCTGCGCGCCACCGGCGAGACCCGTCCGGCACGGGACAGTCAGGACGCTGCCGATCTGCTCGGCAGGCTGACGCCGCAGGAGTTGCAGGTCGTGCGGCTCGCCGCCACCGGCATGACGAACCGGGACATCGGCGCGCAGCTCTTCCTCAGCCCGCGCACGGTCGGCTACCACCTCTACAACGCCTATCCGAAGCTGGGCGTCTCCTCGCGCGGCGAGCTCGCCAGCCTCGCGACCGAGCCCGAACCGCAGCCCGCCTGAACGCAGCCCGGCTGAACGCAGCCCGCCTGAACCCGCGGGGTTGAGCCCCGCCGCCGCCGGGCGTGGGCACCGACGGCGGCGGGAAACGAGAGCGCCCGTCCGTCAGTCCGTTGGAACGACCGTCACCCGCAGGGTGCCGTCGAGGTAGGCCTGGCGGCAGGCGGCACGGGCGATCTTGGCGCTGGTGGTCCGGGGCAGCGTGCCCGGCTCGATCACCACGAAGTCGTGCACCCGCAGGTCGTGCCCCTTCTTGACGGCGGCACGGACGCTCCGTTCCATCGCCTCGGTGTCGAGCCGCCGGATCGGCACCCGCCGGTTGCGCTCGGCCACGATGACCAAGCCCTCGGTCTCCCCCGCGTCCACCGCGAAGGCCGCGACGTACTCCTGCCGGATCGCCTCGTCGGCGGTGTAGGTCGTGTACTCGATGTCCTGCGGGTAGTGGTTGCGGCCGTCGACGATGATCAGGTCCTTGATCCGGCCGGTGACGTACAGCTCGCCCTCGTGCATGACCCCGAGGTCGCCGGTGCGCAGCCAGGGTCCGTCCGGCACGCCCTCGACGGGCTCGGCGAGCCGCGCGCCGAACGTCTCGGCGGTGGCTTCCGGCCGTCCCCAGTACCCGGCGGCCACGTTCGGGCCGTGGATCCAGATCTCGCCGACCAGCCCGTCGCGGTTGCGGACGCGGGTCCGCGGGTCGACGATCAGCACCTCCTGGGCGTACGGCGTGCCGCATCCGACGTGCGTGGCGGCCCGCTCGGAGCCGGCGGGGACCGGCACCGCCTCGCCGGCCGACAGCTTCTCCCGGTCGAACGTCGTCATCGTCGGCAGCTCGTACCGCGAGGACGACGCCACGTACACCGTCGCCTCGGCCAGCCCGTACGCGGGCACCTGGACCTCCGGCCGCAGCCCGCACTCGCGGAACGCCTCCAGGAAGCCCTCCAGCGTGCCGGGGCGGATCGGCTCCGCGCCGTTCATGAAGACTCGCACGCCGCTGAGGTCGAGCTTTGCCTTCTCGCCCGGCGTGACCTGCGCTGTGAGGTACTCGTAGGCGAAGTTCGGAGAGCAGGTGAAGCCGTCCTCCATCTGGCTGAGCAGCTCCAGCCACCGGGCGGGCCGCATGATGAACGCGACCGGGTCCATGAGGTGGATGGGGCTCGCGTGCGCCAGCGGCAGCCCGACCGCTGTCACCAGTCCCATGTCGTGAAAGAGCGGCAGCCAGGTGGCGGCGGACGACACGCGTGGGACGCCGTCGAAGGCGCCCCAGCACTGCTCGGCGTTCACCGCCAGATTGCCGTGGGTGACGATCACACCGGCGGGTGTCCGGGTGGAGCCCGAGGTGTACTGCAGGTACGCGACGTCGTCCGGGTCGATCGGCTCCGGCGTCCACTCCAGGCCGTCCTCGACCTCGTCGACCATGATGAAATCGCGGGGCCGGAGCCCGGGATGCTGGTCGAAGAACGCGGCGACGTGCGGCAGGGCCTCGCCCGTCGTCAGCACACCGGTCGGCCCCGAGTCACGGGCGACCGCCAGCAGCCGTTCGGCGTGGCCGGGCAGGTCGGGTGAGAACAGCGGCACCCCGATGACCCGCGCGTACATCGCGCCCAGCAGGCCGACCACGTAGTCGAGGTTCTGCGGGGCGAGGATCGCCACCCGCTCGCCCGGCTCGATCGTCCGGCGGATCGTCGCGGCCACCGACCGGGCCTTGCGGTCGAGCTCCCCCCACGTCATCTCGGTGCTCACGCCCTCAACGTCCACGGCGTAGTCGACGAACGTATAGGCGCGGTCGTCCGGGTACTTCTCGGCCCAGCGGCCGAGCCGTTCGATCAGGGGAGTGCGGTCGAGGTCCTGCACGCTTCCTCCTCAGTAGATCCTCTTCGCGGCAAGGCGCTCCTCGTCCGGCCAGCGGACGTCCCAGACCCAGCCGAACTTCTCGAACAGCCAGATGACCCGGGCGCTGATGTCGATCTGGCCCTTCAGGACGCCGTGCCGCGCCGACGTCGGATCGGCGTGGTGAAGGTTGTGCCAGGACTCGCCGAACGAGGAGATGGCCAGCCACCAGACGTTGCGGGAGCGGTCGCGGGTCTGGAAGTGCTCCTTGCCGAAGACATGGCAGATGGAGTTGATGGAGAACGTGACGTGGTCGCCGGCGAAGACGCGCAGCAGGCCGGCCCAGAAGAACGCGGTGACCGCGCCGTGCCACGACCACGTGAGCAACGCGCCGAGCCCCATCGGGATCAGGAGCGTGGTCGCCGCGATCAGCACGTACACGTCGTTGCGCTGCATCAGCACCAGGTCCTTGTCCGCGAGCAGGTCGGGCGCGTACTTCCTCCGCGAGGTCCGGTGCTTGCGGAACAGCCAGCCCATGTGCGCGTGGAAGAGTCCCTTGGTGAGCCCCCACACCCCCGGGCCGAAGGCCCAGGGTGAATGCGGATCGCCCTCCTGGTCCGCGTACTTGTGGTGCCGGCGATGGTCGGCGACCCAGAAGATCACCGACCCCTGCCATGCCTGCCCGCCCAGGATCGCGAGCGTGACCCGCAGCCAGCGCTTGGCCTTGAACGACTTGTGCGTGAACAGCCGGTGGTAGCCGACGGTGATCCCGAGCGCGGTGAGCGGGTAGAGGAGCGCGAAGATCGCTATGTCCGTCCAGCCGAGCCCCCAGCCCCAGAAGAACGGCACCGAGGTCAGCACGGCGACGATCGGGCCGACCACGAAGAAGACCACGCTGACGCGCTCCACCAAGGGAACGGACTTGGGTGAGATGTCCGGCAGAGGTGCTCTGTTGTTGCCGAGCTCAGCGACGCCGACTGTCATGTGGGGCTCCTTCGGCAGATGAGCAGAGGCTCAGGGGGATGCGTTCCGCCACGTGGCCATGACCGTACGGACGTCGCCGCTCCGGCTCTTCATGCTGGGCTCGCCATTTCGTGAAGGAAATTCGCAGTCGGCTGATAACCGTCATCTCAGGGCGATGGCCTCCCTCGCGCCCGAGAGGCCATCGCCTTGAGCGTTTCCCATGGCCCTGCCGTCCGTAATGAAGTCGTCACACACATCGGGACGAATGATTAGCAATCGATTCACAAGTCCTGTTGATTTCGCTGGTCCGACGGCGAATTCAGGGTGTGGGCGAGATGCACCGATCTTGTTAGATTTGCTGGCATCCGGTGCAGGGGGTTGCGTGGACGGCATGCGATGGCGGGTCCGGATCGACGCGTCCGGCGGGCAGGGCGCCGTGCTGGGCGCCGGAATCCTTGTCACCCCCGACCGCGTTCTGACGTGCGCTCATGTCGTGGCCGGCCGCGACGAGCTCTCGGTGGCGTTCCCCGACCTGCACGAGCGCCGCCAACGAGCCGTCGTCGAGTTTCGCGGCGAGTGGCGGGCGATGGGCGACACCGGCGACGTCGCGGTGCTGCGGCTGGACGAGCCCGCTCCGGTGGCGCCGTGCCGCCCGGCGCCCCTGGACGCGCTTCGTGACCCTCCCGAGCTGCGCGCCCAGGGCTTCCCGCGCGGCCACGAACGCGACGGAACGCACGTGACGCTGCGTACCAGCGCCGACCGGACACTGCGGCGCGAATGGCTGGAGGTCGACGTCGGCAGCGGGCATCTGCGGCGCCTGGATCGGGGATTCAGCGGGGCGGCGGTGTACGACCCGCGGAGCGGCCAGGTCCTGGGCATGGTCACCGACGCCGAGCTGAACGGCGATCACGAGGGCGCGATCGGCCGGATGGTGCCACTGGACACCGTGCGCCGCCACTGGGAACCGTTCGACGACCTGCTGCCCCTCGACTGGCTTCCCTCCGGGCCGCGCGCCGAGCTGCGCGGTCTTCTGGCGGACGCTGAGACCGCCGAGCCCCCGGCCGCCCTCTTCCGGCTCGCGTTCCCGCTCTTCCTGCACCCGCCTACGACGTTCCGCTCGCTGTGGGACGCCGTGCGATACGTGGGCGAGTGCGTGCCGGGCGAGGACCGGCTGTCACGCTTTCTCATCGTCGTGGCCGAACACCTGTCGAACGAGCGGGCCCGCGCCCGGCTCAACGCCTGGATGCGCGACCGTTCACCCGGCACCGCCAGCGCCGCGCCACCATCCGCCGCGGCACCGCAGACCTCCATCATCGTGCGGCTGGAGACCACGACCCGGGGACCGTACGAGCTGACGCTCTCCACGCTCGTCGAAGGAGTGCCCGGGCGCCCGACCGAACGGGTGAGCGTCCGCAAGAACCAGATCCGCCCGCACGTGGAGAAGGCCCTGCCCGGGCTGATGCGGTCCGTGCTCGGCCGCGACCGCGACTGGATGATCGAGTTCGTGGTGCCGGAGCGGCTGCTGAACGAGCCGTTCGAGGAATGGTCCATCAAAGAGGCGGGCCCCGCGCGTCCCCGCCCGATGCGTTCCGTCCCGTTGGTCGTCCGGCACGTCGAACGCCTCCGCCCCCTGCTGGCCACCGATCTCACCCGGCGCCGCTGGCGCACCCTCCGGGAGCGCGGCTCCACCCGGCCGGATCCCGTCGCCTGCCATCTGGGGTACGGCTACGACGAGTTCTACGACTGGCTGGACGCGAGCGACGAGTCGTGCGCGCTCGTCTACGCCTCCAACCCCGAAGCCGACTGGCTGTCCGCCGCCCTCAGCGTCGGCATCCCCGTGATGTTGTGGCGCCGGAACGCCTGCGCCGGGCCCTGCGACTCCGACGCCTGCACCGGACGGCGCTTCCTGACCGAGCTCACCACCGCCATCGACAAAGCCCATCCCGACGAGCTCCCGACGCTCGTGATGAAGCTGCGCAAGCAAGCCAGGGTCCCGCCGGGGAACGCCGATCACTGCGGCAACGGGCTCGCTCTCTTCTGGGACGATCCGGCGCGCAACCCCGACCCTCCGCTGGCCATGAGGGAGGCGTGAGGGTGTCCGTCGACCGGCTGAAAGAGGCGCTCGACGCCGTCGCTCCGGATGACTCATCCCTCACCCCGCGCGACCTAGCCGAGATGCTGTGGCTGGCCTGCCACATGCCCGCCCCAGCCCCTCAGGCCGCGCCCCCACCAGAGCCAGACGCCCCTGCAGAGCCCCCCGCCGCTCAGCCCCCACCCGCCGAACGGCCGGAAGCCGAGACCCCGACCGCACCCGCATCCACCCCGGCGCCCGCCGAGGAACACGAGCTGCACGCTCCCCGCCCCGCCCCCGAAGAGCCGAAAGGCACCGGCGAAGGCGTCCTCGTCCCAACCGCGCCCATGCTCCGCCATCCCCTCGCGCTCCAACGCGCACTGCGCCCGCTCAAACGCCGCGTTCCGTCCCCCCGGCGCAGCGTCCTGAACGAGGAGGCCACGGCTGCGCGCATCGCCGACGACCCGTCGAGCTGGATCCCGGTCATGGACCCCGCCGACGAGCGGTGGCTCAGCCTGGCGCTGGTCATCGACGCCGCCCCCTCCATGCGGATCTGGCGTCCCCTCGTCCGGGAGCTCCGCGACATGCTGCTCCGCCTGGGCGCGTTCCGTGACGTGCGCCTCTGGCACTTGGACCGGACCGGCGTCCGCCCGTACCCCGGCGGCCCGCCGACCAGACCCGCGTCCCTCATCGACCCTGCGGGCCGCCAAGCCGTCCTCGTCGTCAGCGACTGCTCGGGCCCGGACTGGTGGGACGGCCATATCGGCCCAGCGCTGCATGTGTGGGGCACCCACGGCCCGACCGCCATCCTGCAGCCGCTGGTCGAACGTCTCTGGCGCCGCAGCGCCGCCCCGGTCGTCCCAGGCCTCGCCATGTCGTCGCACCCTGGCGCGCCCAACACCGACCTTCGCTTCGTTCCCTATGAGGGGCGCCCGCAGAACGCGTTGCCGATCCCGGTCCTGGAGATCAAGCCGGACTGGCTGGCCGACTGGACCCGCCTGGTGACCGCCTCGGGCGGCGAAGGCAAACCGACCGCTATCACGTACGTGACCGGCGAGCCCCGGCCCACCGCCGCGCCACCTCACCGCGAGCGGGAACTGCCGATCGAAGAACAGGTCGCCCGCTTCTACGCGGCAGCCTCAACGACCGCCGCCGAGCTCGCCGCGCACGTCGCGGTCTCCGTCCCGGCATTGCCGGTCATGCGGCTGATCCAGCAACGCCTCCTGCCCGCCTCCCGGCCCGGTGACCTCGCCGAGGTGCTGCTCAGCGGCCTCCTCCAGCCGGTGGACGCCGACCGCGGCGTATACGACTTCGTCCCGGGTGCGCGCGAGGCCCTCCTCGCCACCCTCCCGCGCCCGGAGTCCCTCGCCACCGCCGACGTGCTGGCCGAGGTGTCCGCCGAGATCCAGGCCCGCGCGGGCTCGGCCGCCGAGGTCTTCCGCGCCGTCATCCCCGCCGCCGAGGGCACCCGCGCCCTGGCCGACCGCCCGTTCGCCCTCGTCAGCGAGGACGCCCTCCGCTTCCTCAACCACACCGCCATCCCCGTCCGCACCCGACCGGCCGAATCCGTCCCGGCAGGCACCGGCATGGCGCGGAGGACCGAGCAAACCACATGGCCACTCTTCGCACTCGGCGGCAGCGAACTGCGGATCTGGGACCCGACCAGCGAGAGCGTCCTGGCCTCCTGGAACCTCGCAGGCCACCCCGAAGCCGACACGATCACGGCGGTCTCCAGCTCCGGAAGACCGCTGCTGGTCAGCGGGCATGCCAACGCGGCGCTGTGCGTTTCGGACGTCACCGCCGGACGCCTCGTGCTCGACAACGGCGGCATGGTGTCGGCCCTGACGACGTTCCGGGACACGGCCGGCCGCGACGTGATCGCCAGCGGTGGATCCGACGGCGTCGTACGGTTCTGGAGTCCCTCGACGGGAGCCCAGGTCCGCACTGCGTTCCACGCGCACACCAGCGCGGTCCGCACGATGACCGCCCTCCCTCATCCAGACGGGCGCCCCTACCTGGCCACCGGCGGCGACGACGGCATCGTGCAGATCTGGAACCCCGACTCCGATGCCAAGACCGGAATTCTGCTGCCCAATCAGGGACCGCGCGGCAACGCGGTACTGGCCCTGGCGACGTTCACCGGACCGGGCCGCCGGACCGTCCTGGCGACCGGGAGCCGCGACGGGGCGATCCGGCTCTGGTATCCCCTCACCGGCTCGCAGGCCCGCGCACCGCTCACCGGCGAGAAGGGAGCTGTAGCGGCCCTAACCGCCTTGGTCGCTCGTGATCGACCCCTGCTCGTTGCTGCCAGCGGCCGGACCATCCAGCTCTGGGATCCGCTCGAACGCCGCTCGATCGGCCCGCCGCTCACCGGTCACCGGTCACCGGTGCTGGCCGTCGCCGCCTTCACCTTGGACGGGCGTCCTCTCATCGCCTCCATCGACGCGCTCAGCCTCCGGATCTGGGATCCGCTCGCAGGCACTCCGGTCGGCCCCGTCCTTGAGGCCCGCGAGGAGGCCCGGCTGCGATCACTGGCCGTTCTGCCACCACAGACCCGGTCACACCTCGTGCGATCCGGCGACCACCCGCCACCGCCCCAGCCCCCGTCGACCCTGCTGCGGCCCGAACGCCAGGTGGTCCCATTCCGAGGCCGCGAACGCGAGCTGGCCGAGCTCACCCGCTGGTGCCTGAGCCCGCCGGATCGGTCGCACGCCGTGTTGAGCGGACCTCGGGGGCAAGGCAAGACGCGGCTGGCGCTCCACCTCGCGGACCTCCTCGCGGAGGAGGGCTGGGTAACCGAATACGTGACCGACGCAGCGGACTCCATCACGATCGGCTCCGCCGGCCCCCTGCTCGTGATCGTCGAACGGGATGACGGTTCCGACTGGCCCATCGACATCAGACCGGCCATGCCCGCCAGAACGCGGATCCTCTACCTCACCCGCCTACCCTGGAGTCGCCCGCGACCCGACTTCCACAGGCGCCTGCCCGACCTCGAAGGGACGGTGGCTGGCCGTGAGGCCGCGTTCGACCAAGCGGTGACGGCCTTCTCCGCTGCCCTCGGCCATCCGCCGCGGAACCTCGTCCGGCCGGACCTGAGCTCATCGGCATACGGTCACGCGCTCACCTTGCATCTGGCCGCCCTCCGGGCGGTGGTGGGTCGCGAACGGGCGTTCTGGGAGATCAGTGCTCCGAAGTCCGTTCCAGTGCAGGCGGTCGGCAAGGCCGTGGCACTGGCCCTGCTGTCAAAACCCCGTGACCTGCGCCAGGCGACCGAGCTGCTGCGCCTACTCCCGGAGCTGGCGGATCTGGCGCACCTCCCGGAGCTCGCCCACTGGCTGAGCTGCGCCTACCCGCCGGAGGATGAGGAGTCCTTCTGGGGTACGGTCCAGCCGGAAAGTCTCGCCGACGCTCTCCTCGCGGAGGTCGTCCCTGGCTTCCTGTCATGGCTGGCCGAGGCTCTGCCGCAGGACCAGGTCCCGCATGCCATTTCGGTGCTCAACCGTGCGGCGCACGACCACCCGGAGATCAGAGAAGCGCTGTCACGGGCCGTCCCCGGGATCTCGGAGCCGGACACGGGCTCCGGGACCGGCAGACCACAACTGACCGACCTCCTCGCCAGAACGCACCCGGTCCCGGGTCGGCTGGAGTGCCCGATCGGCGTGGACTCGCTGGGTGAGCCCGTGCTGCTGGACGTCGCACGACACGGCCTGGTCATCGGGGACGAACGCGCCGACCTCGTGCGCACTCTCGTTCTAGGGCTTACGGCCACCTACGACACAGACGAGCTCGCATTCCTCATCGCAGACGGCCGTGGCGGCACGTCGTCCCCGGGGCTCGACGAGCTACCGCACAACGCGGCGGCTCCCCTGACACCGCTCCCGGACGAAGCCAACCGAAGCATCAGCCGCCTCCACGAGGCGTTGCAAGGCGAGATGGTCAGGCGTCAGGAAGGTGCCGATCGACTGCCGCACCTGCTGCTCGTCCTGGAGAACTTCACGGAGTTGATGCACCGCAAGCCAGAGTTCTCAGACCTCATCCTGGAGTCGACACGAGCCGATCGTGACCTCGGCATTCACCTGCTGCTGGCATCGCATCACCCCCCTGACACGGCGTTGCGCCTCCTCGACGGAAAACTCACGTACCGCGTCGACTTTCCCATCGCAAGCGAGACGACGGCCCTAGCACGAAACGCCGTATCGGAAATCGACCATGCTCTCGAGGAGATGGCAAGGGGACACCGGCTCCGCCGGAACCGCGACTATCTAGCACGGTGGCGGCGCTACACCGACGCTGAGCAGCAGAAGGTGACCGCGGGCTTCCAGACACTCTGGACGCTGGCAGACCCAGAGGTCCGCGCGGATATCAGCGACCTGCAGTCCTTTCTGAGCACCGCCCGCGACCGTTCCGACGTCCTCGGCCTCCTCCCCGAGGATCTCGAGCAGGCTCGCACCGCCCTGCGCAGGCTGGGGGATTCGTTCGCCTCCGGTACCTCGTCCACCGGTGAGGGGCGGCTGCAGGTCGCCGACAATCCACCCCTGCCGTTCACGCTCGCCAAAGGAACGCCCCAAGCCCGGCAGAGCATGCCTGTCCGACAGCTCCTCCTCCCGCCGCTGACCGAGCCGACCCTCCTTGACGAGCTCATCTCGCGGACAGAGGCATCCATGACTCCACAGGCCGTCATCGGGATGGTCGACCGGCCGCTCTATCACCGGCAGGAGCGGCTCGCCCTCGACCTGGGAGGCCCCAAGGGCAACGTGGCCGTGGTGGGCTCCACCGGCAGCGGCAAGTCGACCTTGCTCGCGACCTTCGTCGATTCGCTCGCGTCCACCTACACCGAGCACCTCGTGCAGTTCTTCCTCTTCGACTTCGGCCGCGGCCAGCTGGCCCCCTTGGCGTCGCTCCCGCATGTCCGTTCAATGACCACCTACGCCGATCCCGACCGGGCAGCATCCGTGATCGGGGAAGCCGCGACCCTGCTCCGGCGACTCGTCGAGAACGACCTGGCCGGTTCCGGCCCGCTGATCTTTCTCATCGTCGACGAGTGGGGGGAGCTGGTCCGGGCGCTGCCGCCGGAGGCCGTCCAGGACCTGCACCGCATCGTCGAGCAGGGCTGGCGGTCGAGCGTCCACGTGGTCGCCTCCGCCACCGGATGGTCGCAGTTCAGCCCGGACATGCGTGACCGGTTCGGCACCCGGCTGGAGCTCGCCCTGGACTCCCCGGCCGACTCGTTGATCGACCCCGGGCTGGCCGCCGAGGTACCGCCGGGGTCACCGGGGCGGGGCATCACCCAGGCCGCCGAGCACTTCCACGCCGCGCTGCCACGCCTCGCCGACGGTTGATCGAGACGTCGCTGAGACGCTTCGCCGCTTTACTCCGTTTCGCGCGCCCGGACGCGGGGTCCGGGGCGGACGAAAGGAGTTGCGATGAACACGAAACGGCTCGCCGCAGCAGCGGTCGCAGGGGCGTTGGGCCTCGGGCTCGCGGGATCGGTGACCGCGCCGGTCTCGGCCGCTGAGGTCGCCAAGAAGCCGGGGCGGAACTTCGTCGTCAAGCTGTTGCCGCGCAAGAGTGTGGTGTCGCCGAAGGGTTTGAAGGCCACCGGAAACAAGCGCATCGTGATCAAGACATTGCGCTGGCAGCGGCCCGTGGCGCTGAAGGTGCAGGCGATCAGGTGCAACGGTAAGCCGCTCGGCGAGTGGAAGCACGCCCCACGCGGGCGCGCCGTGCCGCTCACCAAGGGCGCTCTCAAGCGGGGCACTTGCTTCGGTATCCGCTGGGGAAGCCCGGGCGCCCCCTCTCCCAGCAAGATCTGGATCAACCTGACCTACTAGGCCGGGTGCCGCTGAGCGTGACTCGGTGTCCCGCCCGTTGGCGCGGGGGCGGGACGCCGGTCCTTACCCTGTCAGTGTGACTGCGCTGCCGATGGCAGCAAGCGGGAAAGTTCAGATGCCGCATCGGAGACGGTGGAGGGCGCGTCGTCCGTGCGGCCGATCTGATCGAAGATCTTTCGCAGCAGGTTCGCCGTTCGTCCCCTGCTCATCGAATCCACCACGCCCGCGATCACGCTGATGATCTCTTCGGCGCGGTGCCAGTCGCGGACATGGACCAGGGCGTTCAACAGTTGAGCTAGATCCAGCTTCCCGTAGAGGAACTGTCCGCGGCAGTCCTCTACGACCCGCTCATGGAGTGGGACGGCACGTCCCCATTGCCCCAACTGCGTGAGGGCTGTGGCCTTGTGCCTGGTGAGTTCGGTCTCGTTCACCCACCATGTCCAGTGCGGATCCCGCGGAGTGATGCTGCCGAGCAGGGCGCTCTTGGCTTTGTCGAACGAGGCGAGGGCTCGCTCTTCGTTGTTGAGCTGGGCAAGCGCCTGTCCGTGCCGGATCTCAAAGATCGCAGCCACGCGCGGAGGCAGATCCTCGTCAAGCACGCCCGTGGCGATCCTGAGCGCCTCGGCAGGACGGTGCAGGTGCAGGGACTGCATAGCAAGGTGCGTCAGCTCGAAGAGTTCCATGTCACGGTCTCCAGCATGCCGCGAGAGCATCAGCGCCTCATGAACGATCTGCCGGGATTGCGCCTGCCGGTCAGCGTCGTACGCGAGCCAGGCCGTTATCTCGCCGGCTTCTCCCGCAGCAGCCATGAGATCCCGCTCGACCTTCTGCTCGTAAGTGCCAGCGCCAAGGATGTGGTTGGCCGTGCGGAAGGCACGCAAGGCCAATGGAAACACGGCATGACCACCCCAGAGAGCATCGAGCCTCACCAGATCTTGGTTCGTGCGCCGAACCGCCTCGACGAAATCTGCATCAGCCAGATGCCCCTCAGCCTCGCTCTTGCCCGTCACGCGGGCGTACAGCGGCCGGTAGATCGGGCCTGGAACGTGGGTGCCGCGTTCCCACTGCTTGATCATGTCGGCGAGACTCTCCACGCTGGGCAGGTTTGGCGTGTCGGGTCCTGCTGCGGCGCGCAGGAGGATGGCCCACTTCTCCCGCGAGCGACGGGGAGGCGCCTCCCGCTCAGCGTGCAGACGCGCTCCGATGGCCTGCTTGTCGGCGGTGGACATGTGCGATGCACCCTCCGCCGCGCCTGTCGAGAGGAGGGATCCCGCCTCCCTCTGCCTCCCCATCCTCCCGCTAGTCCTGTGCCTGCTGCCACAGATCCACTTGCTGTGACCGAATCACCACCCCGCATCGCAACGGAGACGGTCACGGTGTCCCTCAAAACGAACGACGCGCAACAGCAGGTCAAGGCCGCTCTGCGTGAGGAGTTCCCCGACTGGTCGATCATCGCCAGTGACAAGGGCCGGTGGTGGGCGACGCGCGGCCCCAACCGTGGGGAGAAGGTCCAGCACGGCGCCTCGTGCTTCGAGGCCGACGCCGTCGAGGGCCTGCGCGCCCAGCTCGACGAGGTGGCGCGGTGATAGCCATCGATCGCTTGGACGCGCTCGGTCAGGAGCTCGCGCTTCGCGGGGTCTCCTCCCGTCCGCAGTTCGACCAGATCCCCGCCCGGCAACGGGTGTTCCTGCCGAACACGCCCCCGCTTCGGTGACAGCGTCAGCGTCGGCACCGGCCCTGATGGGGAACCGTGGTTCATCTCCTCCACTGGCGCGCCGCTGGCGCCTGTGTGGACTTGTCGTGCGCGGCCGAGCAGATCGTGGGACAGCTGACCGCGTACTTGCCCATCGCCAGCCAGTTCGGCATCAATGTGGAACGTAGGCTCGGCGGGTGAAGGAGATCGTTACGTATGTCGAGATGACCGGTGTGGAGCAGCTCGTTCCGGCGGCGGCCGTTCCCGGGCTTGCCTTGGTGCCGCTTGAGCGTGACTCGCCGCTGATTCCCGATGTGCTGGCCCGGATCGGGGCGCCCTACGGCTGGAAGAGCGCCGCGCGGAACGACCGGGAGTGGGCCGACTGGTTTGCCGATAATCCTGGGCGCATTTTCCGGCTGTTGTCGTATGAGGGTGCGGCGGCCGGGATCGTCACCTATGACCCGCATCCTGGGGATGAAGTGGAGATCGTGTCGTTCGGGTTGCTGCCGGAGTTCGTCGGCAAGGGGCTGGGTGGTCACGCGTTGACGCTCGGGGTGCGGGAGGCCTGGGAGCTGGTGCCGGGCGTGCGCAGGGTGTGGCTGCACACCTCGTCGTTGGATCACCCGAACGCGCTGCCCAACTATCACCGGCGCGGCTTTCGCACGTTCAGGACGGAGGAGCGGACCAGGTGACCATGTCGCCGGGGTCGGGGCCTGCTTGGGCGATGATGGTGCCTTCGGGGGTCCAGAAGCCGGAGTGGCCGGCGGCCGGGTTGTAGGGGGCTCCGGCTGGGCCTGCGAAGCTGGCTATGGCGACTGGGACGTGGTGGGTGGTGGCGATGCGGCGTGCTCGCTGGTCGATCACCGGGACGTCCTCGGGTAGCTCGCACACGGCGGCGACGTAGAGGTCGATGCCCAGGGCGGCGGTGTCGGCTGAGTGTTGGGGGACGCCCGTGTCTTTGCAAATGGCCAGGCCTAGACGCCATCCGTCGAGATTGAGGATGGACGGTTTGGTGCCTGGGGTGAAGTGCTCGGGCTCAGTGCCGCCTAGATAGATCTTGCTGTACGCCAGGGTGGCTCCGGTGGCGTTGACGGCCAGCATGGCGATGCGTTCTTGGACGGGGGCGCCGACCAGGGCGAGGGTGTTCGTGGCTGCGCAGGCTTCGATGATGGGCGTGAGGCGGGGGTCGGTGAGTGTGATCGCCGGGGCGTCGAGCGCGTAGCCCGTGAGGGAGAGCTCGGGGAAGACCACAAGGCGGGTGCCGGCATGGCGGATCGTGGCTGCGTGGGTCGCCGCGTTCGCCTCGATGTCGTACGGGACGCATGGCGGCTGGGTGACGGTGATGCTCAGGGTCATCGCAGGAGGCCTCGTTCTAGGGCGACTACCACGGCGTGGGTTCGGTCGCTGACGTCCAGCTTGGCAAAGATGCGGAGAAGGTGGGTCTTGACGGTGGCCTCGGCGATCACGAGGCGCTTGCCGATGTCGGCGTTGGAGAGGCCGTCGGCGACCGCGTTGAGCACATCGATCTCGCGGGCGGTCAGGGGCACCTGGGCGGGCTTGCGCATGCGGGCCACAAGCTTCTCGGCGACCCGGGGAGCAAGGACGGTCTCGCCGCGGGCGGCGGCGTGGATGGCGGCGACGAGCTGCTCGCGCGTGGTGTCCTTGAGCAGGTAGCCGATGGCACCGGCCTCGACGGCGCGCTCGATCTCGGTGTCGGTGTCGTACGTGGTGAGGATGAGCACGCGGGTGGTGGTCTTGACGATCTCGGCGGTGGCGGCGACGCCGTCGAGGACGGGCATCCGGAGGTCGAGGAGCGCCACGTCGGGGGCGAGGCGTTCGACCAGGTCGACGGCCTCGCGGCCGTTGTCCGCCTCGCCGACGATGGTGATGGACGGCTCGGCGGCCAGGAGCGCGGCGACGCCGGCGCGCATGACGGTGTGGTCGTCGGCCAGGATGATGCGGGTCATGGTGCACCGTTCGGAATCATGGCGAGGACGCGGGTGCCGTCGCCGGGAGAGCTGGTGACGGTGAGCTCGCCGCCCAGTTCGGCCAGGCGCTTGCGCATGCCGTCGAGTCCGAAGCCCTGGGAGTCGGCGACGATGAAGCCGCGGCCGTCGTCGGTGATCTCCAGCTCGATGGCGTAGGGGTGGCGCGTGAGAACGACGCCGATTGTTGTGGCGGCGGCGTGCTTGCGTACGTTCGCCAGCGACTCCTGGGTGCAGCGCAGGAGCGCGATGCGGGTCTGCTGGTCGCATTCGATGTCGGGCAGGTCCGCGATGACGGTGAGGTTCGTGTCTTCGGCGAAGCGGTCGAGGGTGCGGCGCAGGGTGCGGGCGATCGAACTGGGGGCGATGCCGCTCTGCGGTGCGGAGCCGACGAGGACGCGGGCCTCGGCGAGGTTTTCGCGAGCGGTCTGCTCGATCGAGAGGAGTTGCCGGGTGGTGAGTTCGGGGTCGGTGGCGGAGCGGGCCGCTTCGGCCAGCACGACGATGGACGCGAAGCCCTGCGCGAGGGTGTCGTGGATCTCGCGGGCGAGCCGTTCGCGTTCGAGGACGGCGCCCTGGCGCTCGTGAGCCTCCAGCAGTTCCCGCTGGGTGGTCTCCAGTTCCGCGCTCAGCCGGGTCGCCCGCTCTTCGCTTCGTCTGATGATCTTGAGCATCGAGAGGCCGAGCAGGACGCTGGCCACGAATGCGACGAGCGTGACGATGACGTTGCCGTTGAGGAAGTCCCCGTTGCGGAGGATCCCGCCGGCCGCGGTGCACAGGGCTGCGGCGCCGCTGAGCATGATCGACCGGCGCGGACTTCCTGCGAGGATCCAGAAGTGCGGGATCGAGACGATGAAGAGTGCGGCGCCGCCCGTGCGCAGGTACGACAGGGCGCCGAGTGCGGCGATGAGCACGTACAGGAACTGCGGGCGGCCGGGGAATCGCACGACGACCGCGTAGGCGACGGCGAGGGCGAGCGGCAGGCCGAGCGACCAGTACCTGACCGCACCCTGGTCGCCCAGCCCCGCGATGAACGTGGGCGCCAGGCCCAGGAGCATCCAGGAGATGTCGTTCCAGCGGTGGATCCAGTACTGGTCGTCGGGCCGCGACATGATGATCAGCCTACGTTCTGCGGCGTGCGCTCGGCCGGCGCGGCCACCTGTGCCCTCGGGCGGGACGGCCACCAGGTCCGCTCGCCGAGGAGCAGCATGGCCGCCGGCAGGATCAGGAGCCGGATGACGAACGCGTCCAGCAGCACCGCGACCGCGAGGCTGAAGCCGAACTGCTTCATCTCGATCAGGTGCAGCGGGATGAAGCTGGCGAACACCGTCACCATGACGAGGGCCGCGCTCGTCACGACGCCCGCGGAGCTCCGGATGCCGTCCAGCACTGCCGTGCGGGTGGGCACGCCGTTCTGGACGGCCTCCCTGATCCGGCTGATCACGAATACCTGGTAGTCCATCGAGAGGCCGAACAGGATCACGAAGAGGAAGAGGGGGACGCGGGAGCCGATCGAGCCCATCGAGGTGAAGCCCAGCAGGCCTTCGGCCCAAGTCCCCTGGAAGACCAGCGTCAGCAGGCCGAGCGAGGCGCCCGCCGAGAGCAGGTTGAGCAGCGCGCCGACCAGGCCGAGGACGACGGACCGGAAGGCCAGCACGGTGAGCGCGAACGTGACGAGCAGCAGCGCGCCGAAGATCATCGGCATCTTCCGCTTCTGGTGTTCGGGGTAGTCCACATAGCGGGCGACCTCGCCGCTCACCTCGGCCTCGACTCCGGGCAGCCGGTCGATGGTGGCCGGCATGTAGCTCTCGCGCACCTTCGTGAGCGAGTCGCGCGCCGCCTGGGTGCTCATGTCGTGCGGTACGCCCAGCTCCAGCATGGTGATCCGGCGGTCGGGCGAGGTCAGCAGTTTCGGCCTGCCGCCGAACAACGGGTCGGTCTTCGTCCGGGCGGCAAGGTCGTTCAGCGCGGCGGTCACTTCGGCGGCGCGTTCCGGCTCGGCCCGGACGACGATCTGGTTCGAGGCCTTGAGCTCGGGGAACGCGGCGTTCAACCGGTGGTACGTCTGCATCGCGGGCAGGTTGCGGTCGTAGGTCTCGCGGCCCACGTCGGTCAGCTTGAGGCCCAGCAGCGGGGCGGCCATCAGCAGCATGGCGAAGACCGCGACGGCCAGCGTGATCGCCGGGTGCTTGCCGGTGGGGCGCAGCATGGCCTCGGTGATCCGGCCGGTCTTCTGCGGCTTGGCCGGCCGTGCGGGCTTGCCCTTGCGCGCCCTGCGCTCGACGCGGCGTTCCGCGCGCCTGCCCAGCGTGGTCAGCAGTGCGGGCAGCACGGTCAGCGAGCTGATCACAGCGGCGACGGTCACCACGATGGCGCCGGTGGCCAGCGAGGAGAAGATGACGTCGTCGGCGAGATAGAGCGTGGCGCTGGACGCTGCGACCGCGAGCCCCGACATCACGACGGCGCGTCCCGAGGTGGCCGCCGCCAGCTCCACCACGGCCTCCGAGCTGAGCCGCCCGCCCGAGCGGGCCCGTTCCTCGCGTTCGCGCTTGAGGTAGAAGAGCGTGTAGTCGACGCCCACGGCCATGCCGATGAGCAGGATGACGTTCGTGCCGACGCCCGCGTCCGGGAAGACGTGCGAGGCGAGCATCGACAGACCGATCGCCGACATGATCGAGGTGATCGCCAGCAGCAGCGGCACGGTGGCCATCGCCAGCGAACGGAAGACGAGCAACAGGACGATCAGCGTGACCGGCAGGGCGATCATTTCGGTGCGCGAGAAGTCCTCGCTGCGCTGGCCCTGGACGTCCTTGCTGATGGACGGGCCGCCCGACTCCTCCACCCGCAGATCCGGATAGGACTTCTGCACCTCGGCCGTCTGCGCCAGCAGCGGATCGATGTGCTTCTTGCCCTCCTGCTCCGGCCCCTTCATCGTCACGTCGACCCGGACCGCCGTGCCGTCGGCCGAACGGACCGGCGCGGCGACGGACGCGACCTCCGGCAACCGCTTCATCCGGTCGGTGATGTCGCGCACGGCGGCACCGGCCTTGCCGGTGTCCAGCGGCCCGGGCGCCCTCGTAGTGATCAGGACTCGTTCCAGGGGTTTGCGCTCCAGCCCGCCCTGCTCCTGCAGGGCCTCGGCGCGGCCAGCCTCGCCGACCCGGTAGTCGGCGGACTGGGCCATGTTGCCGCCGACCGCGATGCCGAGCCCAAGGCACACGAACACGAAGAGGAACCAGGCGGCGATCGCCCGCCAGGGGTGGTGCGCGCTCCAGCGCGCCATGCGTACAGAGAGGTGCTTCCGTACAGGGAGGTGCTTGCCAACAGGGAGGTGCGTCATGGCATCAATGCTGGTCGGAGCACCCTTTCCGGCATGAGCCTCGACCGGTTGAACCTCGTGTCCACCGATCGGTGGACACGGGCGGACCGATGGCCGGACTACCGATATGTGAAAGAATCCGGCCATGCAGACCAGGCACCGCGTCGTCGTTCTCGCCCTCGACGGCATCTACCCGTTCGAGCTGGGCATCCCGGTCCGGATCTTCGGTTCCGCGACGGGCCTGGACGGTGAGCCGCTGTACGAGGTGATCACCTGCGGGCTGGACGGCGGGCAGGTGCGGACGAGCGCCGATTTCGCGGTCGCCGTCGAGCACGGGGTCGAGGTGATCGAAACGGCGGACACGCTGGTGATCCCTCCGTTCGACGCCGATCCGTACGAGGACCGGGACTGGCTGCCGGAGTCGCTGGCGGGCGCGTTCGGCCGGCTGCGTCCGGGCACCCGCCTCGTGTCGCTCTGCACCGCGTCGTACATCCTGGCGGCGGCCGGGCTCCTCGACGGCCGCCGGGCGACCACGCACTGGAACGAGGCCGACCATTTCCAGCGGATGTTCCCCAAGGTGCAGGTCGATCCGGACGTGTTGTTCGTGGACGGCGGCGACGTGCTGACCGCGGCGGGGGTCGCTGCCGGGATCGACCTGTGCATGCACATCGTGCGGCGCGACCACGGCAGCGAGATCGCCAACCGGGTGGCCCGCCGCTGCGTCGTGCCGCCGTGGCGGGAGGGCGGGCAGGCCCAGTTCATCGAACGGCCGGTGCCGGAGCCGTCGGCGGCCACCACGTCGGAGACCCGGGCGTGGGCGCTGGAGCAGCTCCACCGCCCGCTCACCCTGTCCGAGCTGGCGGGCCACGCGCGGATGAGCGTCCGCACGTTCTCCCGGCGGTTCCGCGACGAGGTGGGGATGACTCCCGGCCAGTGGCTGACACAGCAGCGCATCGAGCACGCCCGGCGCCTGCTGGAGACGACCGACCTGCCGGTGGACCGCGTCGCGGCCGAGGCCGGGTTCGGTACGGCCGCCTCCATGCGCCAGCACCTGGCCGCCACGATCGGCGTCTCCCCCAGCGCTTACCGCCTCACCTTCCGCACGGGCGACCAGGCACCCGTGATCTGAACGCACGGCCCGGATGGCCCTCGCGGGTGAGGGCGAACGAGACCAGCGGGCCAAACACCTCGGCCGTGCGGGGGAGGTCGCGCGGGTGCCCGCGACGCGAACCTTGGGAACGCGGGCGACACCGTCCGCGGGATCCGAGGGAGACGAGGGCGATGACGCTCAGTTCGAAGCAGCGGGCCATGGTGATGGGTGCGGCGGTGGCGGTCGCGGTGACCACACTCGGAGGGGGCGGCGCGATGGCCGCGGTCGAGGACCGGCCCGCCGCGGCCGAGGACCGGCCCGCCGCCGCCAAACCCAGGGAGGCGCATGTCACGGGCGACGCCTGGGTCAACTACCCGGGAGACAAGGAGTACCCGCACCGCCGGTTCATCGTGGACGCGCACGGAGCGCCATGGAAGATCGTGAACAACAAGATACAGTTCGGGGCCGCGCGCGGGACCATCAAGTTCAACCACTACGCGCCCGACGAGCCCGGCGGCCCCTCCAAGGACCACTGGGGCAGCATCAAGGTGGACTACGTGATGGCGACCGGCCCGATCGCCGTCGTCTCCGGCATCCGGCAGGACGACGTGCCGGCGAACATGAGGCGCGCGACGCTGACCTTCTACCAGTCGCCGCTCGGCCACAAGTACGACCGGATGGGCTTCTCGTGGGGCGTCGTCGACCCGAGGTGCCTGCAGATGGGCACCGGCCCCGCTCCGTTCAGCCCGGTCAGCCGCGGCCCGCACGACCAGCGGATCAGCGGCTACACCGTCAAGGACGCGCCGCTGCCCGTTCCGGACGGGGAGTTCGAGGGCCCGGACACCCCGGCGGACTGCTCGTTCAAGGACGCGGACACCGCCGCGAAATGACCGATCGCATGGCGCGAATTGTGGGGTGCACGTCGTTGACGCCATAACGGCGCCAGAGCGAGCCTGGAGGCATGCGCCGCATCGCCTTCGTGATCTATCCGGGATTCCACCCGATCGACCTGGTGGGCCCGCATGAGGTCTTCCAGTACGCCCACCGGCTCACGGGCGGCTACGACTGCCGGGTCGTGGCGCCCGTGGCCGGCCCGGTGCGGGGCCACAGCGGGCTGCCGGTGCACGCGTCGTACGGCGTCGGCGACCTCGAACCGGACGGCATCGACACCCTCCTCGTCGCGGGCGGGCTCGGGGTGGACGAGGCGCGGCACGACCGGGCGCTCGTCGACTGGGTCACCGCCGCCGGCCGGGGCGTGCGGCGCCTGACGTCGGTGTGCAGCGGGACGCTCCTGCTCGCGGCCACCGGGCTCATCGACGGCTGCCGGGTCACGACCCACTGGGCGCGGGAACGGCAGCTCCTGGAGGAGCATCCCGAGCTCACCGTGGACTGCGACCCGATCTTCATCCGGGACGGCCGGGTGTGGACCTCGGCGGGGGTGACGGCCGCGATGGACCTGGCCCTCGCGCTCGTGGAAGAGGATCACGGCCGGGACGTCGCCCACGCGGTGGCCCAGGAGATGGTGATGTTCCTGCGCCGTCCCGGCAGCCAGTCGCAGTTCAGCGTGCCGCTCTGGTCGGAGCAGCCCGCGTCCGACCCGATCCGGTCGGTGGTCGCCGCGATCAACGCCGATCCCGGCGCCCGGCACACCATCGGCGACCTGGCCGGCGTCGCCGGGCTGAGCCCCCGGCACCTGCAGCGCCGCTTCACCGCCGAGGTCGGCGTGCCGCCCGCCGCGTACGTCGAGCGGGTCCGCGTCGAGGCCGCCCGCCGCGCTCTCGCCGAGAGCGAGGAGCCGGTCGAGGCGATGGCGCGGCGGCTGGGCTTCGGCACCGGCGAGACGCTGCGGCGGGTGTTCCAGCGAAGGCTCGGCGTCCCGCCGTCCGACTATCGCGACCGCTTCCGCGCAATGAAGGAGTACGCATGAAGGAGTACGCATGACGACCTACGGACTGCTCGTCTTCGACGGCGCGGAGGAACTGGACTTCGTCGGCCCCTGGGAGGTGATGACCGCTTCCTCGATGGTGCGCGAGAACGCCGACACGGCCGTCCTCATCGCCGAAGGCGCCGGACCGGTGCAATGCGCCAAGGGTCTGCGGGTGCTGCCCGACCACACGCTGGACGACCACCCGCCGCTGGACGTGCTGCTCGTCCCGGGCGGCATGGGCACCCGGCGCGAGGTGGACAACCCGGTGCTGACGGGCTGGATCGCGAAGGTCGCCGCACAGGCGGAGTGGGTGACCAGCGTGTGCACCGGCTCGCTGCTCCTGCACGAGGCGGGCCCGGCGCGCAACCGCCGCGTGGCCACCCACTACGGCTTCGAGGACGCCCTGGAGGCCCGCGGGGAGATCACAGTGGTCCGCGACGCGCGCTACGTCGTGGACGGCAACGTGGTCACCAGCCAGGGCGTGTCCGCGGGGATCGACATGGCGTTGTGGCTGATCGGCAAGCTCCACGGCCGCGACCACTCCCGGGCCGTGCGCCGCTACATCCAGTACGAGCCCGCCCCGCCCTATCTCGCTGACGAGCCGGTCTGACCGGGCACCTGACCGCATACGGTTGGTAGTTGCGATCCCCCTACTGCCAGGAGGTACGGCCAGCATGATCACACGTTCCGAAGTCGAGACGGCGGCGGCACGGATCGGAGACCGGATCCGGCGCACGCCCGTCATGCGGCGCGACGGCGTGTGGCTGAAGCTGGAACAGACCCAGCACACCGGCTCGTTCAAGGCGCGCGGCGCGTTCAACCGCATTCTGACCGCCGCCGAGGAGGGCCGGCTGCCCGGCAGCGGGGTGATCGCGGCCTCCGGCGGCAACGCCGGTCTCGCCGTCGCGTACGCGGCGCGCGCGCTGGACGTGCCCGCCGAGGTGTACGTGCCGATGACCGCACCGATGGTCAAGGTCGACCGGCTGCGCGACCTCGGCGCGGACGTCGTGCAGATCGGCGACCGGTACGCCGAGGCCTACGACGCGGCGAGCAAGCGGGCCGCCGACACCGGCGCGCTGTTCTGCCACCCGTACGACCAGCCCGAGGTCTGCGCGGGCCAGGGCACCCTCGGGCTCGAACTCCTGGAGCAGACAGGCCAGGAGGTCGACACGATCCTGATCGCGGTCGGCGGTGGCGGGCTGATGGCCGGGGTCGCGGCGGCAGTGGAGGGGCAGGCGAAGGTCGTCGGCGTCGAGCCCGACACCGTCCCCACGCTCAACCGTGCGCTGGAGGCCGGGTTTCCCGTGGACGTCGAGGTCTCCGGCGTCGCCGCGGACTCGCTCGGCGCCAGCCGCCTCGGTGAGATCGCCTTCGACGTGGCGATCCGCACCGGCGTGCGGTCGGTCCTCGTCCCCGACGCGGCGGTCGTCGCGGCGCGGCAGCGGCTGTGGGACGACCACCGGCTGGTCGTCGAGCACGGCACCGCCGCCGCCTACGCCGCCCTGCTCACCGGCGCCTACGAGCCGGCCGAGGGTGAACGCGTCGCGATCGTCCTGTGCGGCGCCAACACCGACCCGGGCGACCTCGTCACACCGACCCGGTAGGCGTGGCGCCACCCACTAGGTGAGCAGGTCGGCGAGGGTGCGGGTGCGGGAGGGGTGACGGAGCTTGTGCATTCCCTTGGACTCGATCTGGCGGATGCGCTCGCGCGTGACCCCGTAGACCTTGCCGACCTCGTCGAGGGTCTTGGGCTCGCCGTCGTTCAGCCCGAACCGCAGCGAGATCACGCCCGCCTCCCGTTCGGTGAGCGTCTCCAGCACCGCGTCGAGCTGGTCGCGCAGCAGGGACGTGGCGATGGCGTCGGCCGGGTCGGGCCCGTCGTCCTCGATGATGTCGCCGAGCTCTCCGTCGCCGTCCTCACCGAACGGGGTGTGCAGTGAGATCGGCTCGCGGCCGTACTTGAGCACCTGCTCGACCTTCTCGGCGGTGAGGTCGAGCTCGGCCGCGAGCTCCTCGTGGGTGGGTTCGCGGCCCAGATCCTGCAACATCTGCCGCTGGGTGCGGGTCACCTTGTTGAGGACCTCGACGACGTGCGCGGGAATGCGGATGGTGCGGCTCTGGTCGGCCAGCGCGCGGCCGACCGCCTGCTTGATCCACCAGGTGGCGTACGTGGAGAACTTCAGGCCGCGGTGGTGGTCGAACTTCTCCACCGCGCGCATCATGCCGATGGTGCCCTCCTGGATCAGATCCAGGAGGGGCAGGCCGCCGCCCGCGTAGCGCTTGGCGATCGACACGACGAGCCGCAGGTTGGCCTCGACCATGTGGTCCTTGGCGCGGAGCCCGTCGGCGACGGCCAGCTCCAGCCGGTGGCGCTCGGCCGGGCTGAGCGACTCGCCCTGCGAGCCGTCCTGTGAGCCGTCCACAGCGTCGAGACGCTCCTGAGCGAGCCTGCCCGCCTCGATGCGCCCGCCCAGCTCGACTTCCTGCTCAGCCGTGAGCAGCGGGGTGCGCCCGATCTGCTTGAGGTAGTCCTTCACCGGGTCACCGGAAGAAACCATGGTCGTGGTGCTGGCGGTGCGAGTGGTACGGACGGTTGCGCTCAAAAGCGGTTCCTTCCCCTGGGCGACGGTTGTGTGGAACGCCCGGGAACGGTGGATGATTCCCGGATGACCTAAATTTAGGTCAGACATAGAAATATGTCAACACCAAATTTAGGTCGAGCTGAGGTATCGTGGCCGCATGAGCGCACAACCGATGGGCCTCCGGGAGCTCAAGAAGCAGCAGACCAGGGAGAACATCTCTCATCAGGCCACCCGGCTCTTCCTGGAACGGGGCTTCGACAAGGTGACGATCGCCGACGTCGCGGCGGCGGCGCAGGTGGCCAAGATGACCGTCACCAACTACTTCCCGCGCAAGGAGGACCTGGCCCTCGACCTGCACGAGGTGTTCGTGGAGTCGCTCGCGCGCACCGTGCGCGAGCGCGAGCCCGGCGAATCGGCGCTGGACGCGCTGCGCCGCGCCCACCTCGCCGCGATCGCGGCACGCGACCCGGTGATCGGCTTCTCCGGTCCCGAGTTCGCCCGGATGATCATCGGCAGCCCGGCGCTGGTCGCCCGGCTGCGCGAGTTCCATGAGGAACGTGAAGCCGCCCTGGCCACCGCGCTGGCCAAGGAGACCGGTGCCGGGCCCGGCGCGATCCTGCCCCGGGTGGCCGCCGCCCAGCTGGGCGGCGTCCACCGGGTGCTGTTCGAGGAGACGTTGCGGCGCACCGTCGAGGGACAGCCGAACGAGAAGATCGCCGCCGCGCTGGCCGAGGACGCCGCCATCGCCTTCGCCGCGCTCGAACCCTCGCTCGGTGCCTACGCCGTCCGCACCCGATGAGCCGACCCGCCGGTTGCGGGCACGACCTGGGTGGGGAAACCTTTCCACACCTCGACGGCGCCGGACCGCACGACGCGAGGTGATCGGTGGCTAGGTGACGACGATGAGGAGGTCGCCGGCCTGGACGGGGGTGACCTCGGGAACGGCGAGCCGGGCCACCGTGCCCCCGACGGGCGCGGTGATCGCGGCCTCCATCTTCATCGCCTCGATGGTGGCGACGACGTCCCCGGCCGCGACCTCGTCGCCCTTGGCCACGCGCAGGGTCACCGAGCCGTCGAACGGGGCGGCGACGTGCCCGGGCTCGTTCGGGTCGGCGCGTTCGACCGGCGGGGCGTCGGAGACGACGGACTTGTCCCGGACCGACAACGTCCGCAGCTGGCCGTTCACCGTGCAGATGACCTGCCGGACGCCCGCCTCGTCGATCTCGCCGACGGCCTCCAGCATGGCCAGCACCCGGACGCCGGGTTCGAGATCGAACGAGATCTCCTGGCCGGGGCGCAGGCCGTAGAGGAACGCCGCCGTCGGCAGCAGCGACAGGTCGCCGTACGCGGCGCGGGCCTCGCGGTACTCCTTCGCCGGGGCGGGGAAGAGGAGCTGGTCGAGGGTGTCGCGGACCTCGGGCCCCGCGAGCGCCTTCTCCTCGGCGCCCGTGAGCTCGGCCCGCGCGGGGGTGAACTGCCGCCCGGCGAGCGCGGTGCTCCGGAACGGCTCGGGCCAGCCGCCCGGCGGGTCACCCAGCTCGCCGTTCAGGAAGCCGATCACGCTGTCGGGGATGTCGTAGCGCTCGGGATGCGCGGCGAAGTCGTCGGGGTCGGCGCCCGCCGCGACCAGGTGCAGCGCCAGATCGCCGACGACCTTGCTCGACGGCGTGACCTTCACCAGCCGGCCGAGGATGCGGTCGGCCGCCGCGTACAGCCGCTCGATCTCCTCGAACCGGTCGCCGAGACCGAGCGCGACCGCCTGCTGCCGCAGGTTGGACAGCTGGCCGCCGGGGATCTCGTGCCGGTAGACGCGACCGGTCGGCGAGGGCAGGCCCATCTCGAAAGGCGCGTAGAGCTTGCGGACGGCCTCCCAGTAGGGCTCCAGCGCAGTGAGGGAGTTGAGATCGAGGCCGGTGGCCCGGTCGGTGAAGTCGGTGTGCGCGACGATGGCCTGCAGCGGGGGCTGGCTCGTTGTCCCCGACAGCGGCGCCGCAGCGCCGTCGATCGCGTCCACGCCGGCCTCGACGGCCGCGAGGTAGGTGGCGAGTTGCCCGCCGGCGGTGTCGTGGGTGTGCAGGTGAACGGGCAGGTCGAAGCGTTCACGCAGCGCCGTCACGAGCGTGCGGGCGGCGGGTGCGCGCAGCAGGCCGGCCATGTCCTTGATGCACAGCACATGGACGCCCGTACCGACGAGCTCCTCGGCCAGGCGCAGGTAATAGTCGAGCGTGTAGAGCTCTTCGCCCGGATCTGACAGGTCACCGGTGTAGCAGAGCGTGCCTTCAACGAGGGCGTGCGTCTGCAGTACCGCGTCGATGGCCGGGCGCATGCGGTCCACGTCGTTCAGCGCGTCGAACACTCGGAAGATTTCGACGCCGGTACGGGCCGCCTCGGTGACGAACGCGCGCGCGACCGAGTCCGGGTAGGGCGTGTAGCCGACGGTGTTGGCGCCGCGCAGCAACATCTGGATGCACAGGTTGGGAGCGGCCTCCCGGATCTGGGCGAGCCGCTCCCAAGGCGACTCCCCGAGGAAGCGCAGAGCGACGTCGTACGTGGCGCCGCCCCACGCTTCGAGTGAGAGCAGTTGCGGAGTCATGCGCGCGAGGTAGGGCGCCGCCTTGAGGAGGTCGAACGTTCGCACGCGCGTCGCGAGCAGAGACTGGTGCGCGTCACGGAACGTGGTGTCGGTGACCGCGAGGCTCTGCTGTGCGCGCAGCGCCGTGGCGAATCCCTGCGGCCCGAGCGCGAGCAGCCGGTCACGCGAGCCCTCGATCACCGGGACGGACAGGTCGAGTTCCGGAAGCTTGGTCGCGGGGTCGAGATCGGTCGGCGCCTCGCCGTGCGGCTTGTTGACCGTGACGTCGGCGAGGTAGCGGACGAGGCGGGTGGCACGGTCGCCACTCGACCGCGCGGTCAGCAGCTCGGGGTGCTCGGCGATGTAGGCGGTGGTGACGCCGCCCGTGCGGAAGTCCGGCTCGTCCAGCAACGCCTGGAGGAACGGGATGTTGGTGGCGACGCCCCGGATGCGGAACTCGGCAACTGCGCGGCGGGCCCGCCGTACCGCGTCCTCGAACGTGCGGCCGCGGCACGTCAGCTTGACCAGCAGCGAGTCGAAGTGCGGCGTGACGATGGCGCCCGCGTGGGTGGTGCCGGTGTCGAGCCGCACTCCGGCGCCGCCGGGCGAACGGTACGCCGAGATCTTGCCGGTGTCCGGCCGGAAGTCGTTGGCCGGGTCCTCGGTGGTGATGCGGCACTGCACGGCGAATCCGGAGACCGTGATGTCGTCCTGGGAGATGCGCAGGTCGTCCAGGGTCTCGCCGCCCGCGATGCGCAGCTGGCTCTGCACCAGGTCGACACCGGTGACCTCCTCGGTCACGGTGTGCTCGACCTGGATGCGCGGGTTCATCTCGATGAAGACGTGGCGTCCTGCGTCGTCGACGAGGAACTCGACCGTGCCCGCGTTCACGTAGCCGATCTCGCGGGCGAACGCGACGGCGTCGGCGCACAGCCGTTCGGCCACGGCCTCGTCCAGCTGCGGCGCCGGGGCGATCTCGACGACCTTCTGGTGGCGCCGCTGCACGGAACAGTCACGCTCGCGCAGATGCACGGTGTGCCCGCCGCCATCGGCCAGCACCTGCACCTCGATGTGGCGCGGATGGTCCACGGCCTGCTCCAGGAACACGGTCGGGTCGCCGAACGCGCTCTGCGCCTCGCGCCGCGCCGTGTCGACGGCCGCCTCAAGGTCCTCGCGCCGGTCGACCCGCCGCAGCCCGCGCCCGCCGCCTCCCGCCGCGGCCTTCACAAAGAGCGGGAAGCCGACGTCATCGGCCACCGCCAGCTCCTCGCCCTCCGCCGGAGTCAGCGAGCGCAGCACTGGCAGCCCCGCCCGCCGCGCGGCGGCGACCGCCTCGATCTTGTTGCCCGCCAGCCGCAGCGCCGAGCTCGGCGGCCCCACGAACGTCAGGCCGTTGCGCTCGCACTTCTCCGCCAGCTCGGGGCTCTCCGACAGGAACCCGTAGCCGGGATAGATCGCGTCGGCACCGACCCGGAGCGCGGTCGCGATGATGCCGTCCACATCGAGGTAAGCACGCACCGGATGCCCGTGCTCGCCGATCTCGTACGCCTCGTCGGCCTTCTGCCGGTGCAGTGAGAACCGGTCCTCGTACGCGTACACCGCCACGCTGGCGATGCCGAGTTCGTAGGCGGCACGGAACGCCCGGACGGCGATCTCGCCCCGGTTGGCGACGAGCAACTTCCTGATCACGGCATCTTCTCCCAGATGGTGTGCTCCGGCGAGTGGCAGACCTGCGACTAATGAACCCTGCAACTAATGACCCTGCGACTACGACGTACCCAGTTGAGTAGGTGCCGCCTCGTGATCGCACTCGCCCGGAATGCGAACAAACCACAAGATCTCGCAAGGCGGAAAAAACACACGTTCGTTCGTGAGCTGCATCGGAACCACACCTTGTCACCGAACCGACACCTTGACACCGCGTAACCCCTAGGCTTTTGCACCGATTGATACGACGGGGGCCCGTTTCGGGTGCCGTTGATCCTGCGGGGAGGAACGTGTGGCGCTGCCGGAGCACCTCGAACTGCTGGTGAGCGACGAGCCGGTGCTCGACGTGTACGCGCACGGGCCGTGGCGGGTGCCGGACGGGCTCTTCGAGGAGATCAGGTCGCGCGTCGACAGGCTCGTCAAGGACCAGCGCTGCGCCGGGCTGACCACCGACCGGCACGGGATGCTCGCCGGTCCCACCCCGCTCGTCGCCGCGGACCTGCTCCTCACCGTCGACTTCCTGTGCGGCTCGGCCGCGATCGTGGGCGGCTCCCATTCGATGCTGGACCGCGAGATCCTGGGCCCCTACCACGACCCGCCCGCCGAGCCGCAGCGCAAGCCGACCCAGTGGGGGGCCGGTCCCGGCTCGTTCCGGCCGGTGGACTGGCTGCGGGAGTCACCCGACCCGGGCCTCGCCCTCGACCTCGCCCGGGAGTCGCTCGACGTCCTGGAGGGCCTGGAACCGCTGGAAAAGCGGCGGCAGGCGCTGATCAAGCTGTACGACGACCCGCCTCCAGACCTGGATCTGGAGGCGACCGTGGCCGAGCAGCACGCGGCCTGGCTCGCCCACGCCGACGATGAGATCCTCGCGGTCCTGCCCGAGCTGAGCGGGCCGATCGGCTATCTGGAATGGGTGTGCCAAGGGCTGCTGGCCGTCCACGCGCACCTGCGGGAGGTGGCCCCGCACGACGAACCCGATCTCGACCTGCTCGCGCACCTGGTGTTGCAGGCGGAAGTGGATCAGGTCCCGGCGGAGCTGTCGGCCGTGCTGAACGAGGATCGTTACGGCGAACTGCTCGAACGGTTCGCCGTCATCCGCGAGGACTTCCAGCCGGCCGAGTGGTTCCGGCAGGCAAGGGCGTGGCTGGGCCGCAGCCTGGGGGCGGGCGCCGCGGACGAGTGCCGGGCCTGGCTGGACATGTCGGTGCGGTTCACGGGCGTGGTGCAGGGCCTTCCCGACGTGGCCGACCTGCCGAGCCCGGTGTGGGTGCCGGTCAACCAGTTCCAGATGGACCTGCGGCGGCTGTACGCGCCGCGCCGTACCGTCCTCAACCCGCTCGCCAACTCGCTGAGCGACGCTCCGGCGCGGACGGCCAAGGCCAAGCGGAGGGCGGAGGTCGGCGCCGGGCTGGTCGGCCAGCCCGAGGTCGTGGCGGCGCTGGAGGAGATCGCCGACGGCGGCACCGAGCCGGTACGGCTGCTGCTGGCCGGGCCGGACGGCACCGGCAAGCGCGACGCCGCCCAGGAGATCGCGCGGCTGCTGCACGACCGCGGGATCACCGGACCGCCGGTGTGGCTGGCCGACGACTTCTTCGCCGGGAAGACCGTGGCGAGCGCGACCAACAGCCTCTACATCGACGCCCGTGACTGCAACGGCGCCAACCTGCTCGTCATCGACGGGCTCGACGACATGTCGCGCGACCCGCGCAGCGGCGAGGCCATCCTGGAGGAGCTGCACCGGGTCCTGGACGTCTTCGACGGCCTGCACGTCGTGGCGCTCTGCGAGACGGGCGGCGACCAGCGGATCCGCGAGGTCAACCCCGGCCTGTCGCTGCGGTTCAAGAAGGCCCGCACGCAGGCGTTCACCGCCGAGGGATACGCCGAGCTCTTCAACCGCGCCGTGCACCAGCGCGGCGCCCGCGCCCACAAGCGCGCGCTCACCGCCGCCGGGCAGTTGCTCGTCAAGACCCCTCCCGTACGCAACCTGCGGAACGCGCGGCTGGCGCACCTGCTCGCCGACATGGTGGTGGACGCCGTGCGGGCACGCACCGAGCCGGGCGGCGAGCTCGTCGTCAAGCGCGCCGACATCCCGGCCACGTTCGACGCCGCCGGATCGCCGAGCGACCCGCAGGCCGAGCTCGCCGCCCTCACCGGGCTCGCCCCCGTCAAGCACGAGATCGAGCTGCTGGTGGCCGGGGCGCGGGCCGCGCAGCTTCGCCGCGACTCAGGCCTGCCCGTGACGATGCCCGCCCGGCACATGGTCTTCACCGGCAACCCCGGCACCGGCAAGACCGTCGTGGCACGGCTCCTCGCCCGCATCTACAAGGATCTTGGCGTCCTCTCGTCGGGGCACCTGGTGGAGGCGTCGCGGGCCGAGCTCATCGGCGAGTACCTGGGAGAGACCGCGGTCAAGACCCGCGCCGTGGTCCAGCGCGCGGTCGGCGGCGTGCTCTTCATCGACGAGGCGTACTCGCTCACCCAGGCGGACTACGACGGCGACTACGGCGCCGAGGCGATCGCCGAGCTGGTGAAGATGATGGAGGACCACCGCGAGGACCTCGTGGTGATCGTCGCGGGCTACGAACGCGAGATGCAGCGCTTCATCGCCTCCGACCCGGGACTGGCCTCGCGGTTCCCGACCACGATCCGGTTCCCGGACTTCACCGACGACGAGCTCGTCACCATCTTCGCCGCGTTCGCCGCCGAGGCCGGACTCGAGCTCACCGCCGGGGCGCGCGAGAAGATCACCGACCTGCTGCGCCGCACGCCGCGCGGCCGCTCGTTCGGCAACGCCCGCCTGATGCGCAACCTGTGCGAACGCGCCACGGCGCTCCAGTCACGGCGGGTCGTCGAGCTGAAGAAGGCGACCCCGGAGCAGCTCGCCGAGCTCCGGCCCGAGGACTTCCCGCCCTCCCTGTCCGGCACCACGCGCAGCGTCCCCGCCAGCGATCCGATCGCCGAGCTCGACGGCCTCATCGGGCTCACCGAGATCAAGACCGAGGTCCGCAAGCTCGTCGCCGAGGCCCGCAGCGCCGAGCTCCGCCGCGAGGCCGGCCAGCCCGTGACGGTCCCGACCCGCCACATGGTCTTCACCGGCAACCCCGGCACCGCCAAGACGACCGTGGCCCGGCTGATCGCCCGCATCTACGCGCAGCTCGGGCTGCTCTCGTCCGGTCATCTGGTCGAGGTCGGCCGGAACGACCTCGTCGGCGCCTACCTCGGCCAGACCGCACCCAAGGTCCAGGCCGCCGTCGAACAGGCCCTCGGCGGGGTGCTGTTCATCGACGAGGCGTACTCGCTCACCGCCGACAACGACTCGTACGGGCGCGAGGCCATCGCCACCCTGGTCAAGCTGATGGAGGACTACCGCGGCGACCTCCTGGTCATCGCAGCGGGCTACGAACGCGAGATGGCCGCCTTCCTCGCCGCCAACTCGGGCCTTGAGTCCCGCTTCCCCAAGCGGCTGCGCTTCCCCGACTACTCGGGCTCCGAACTGGTCGCCATCTTCGAGCACCTCACGGCCGCCGAGGGCCTCACCCTCGCCCCCGAGACGACCGACGCCCTCCGCACGCTGCTGGCGCGCGCCGAGCGCGGCCCCACGTTCGGCAACGGCCGTCTCATGCGCAACCTGCTGGACGCCGCCATCGCCAACCAGGCCACGCGCATCACCGCAGCCGACCGCCCCGACGACGCCGAGATCCTCACCCTGCGGCCCGAGGACCTCCCGCCCACGACCGGCCCCGAGGCCGAGCGATACGGCCTCTACCTCTAGTGCCGGGGAGGGCGAGGACGGGCTCGGCGCCGGGCTCGGGCCATGGGAACGACGATGGCGATACCGGCGATGAGGGCGCCCGTCATGAAGCCCATGGCCATGCCGATGTCGCCTGAGAGTGCGGCCCAGGCGAGGACGGCACCGGTGAAAAGCGCGGCATAGACCGCGACGAAGACGTAGAAGCTTCTGCTCCAGAAGAAGTACCGGGCGGGCGCTTCCGGGGTGGTGTCCAGCTCACCCGCGGGTCCGACGCTGGCGGACTTCGGGCGCTTGAAATACATCCAAACGGTCCAGGCGACGGCCAGTTCCCAGCCGTCGGGGGCCAGGCGCTCGGCGGCGGCCTTGCGGCGCAGCGTGGGGACGATCTCCCGGCGGTACTCCCAGCGCTGCGGGCGTTCGACGTCGCGGCGGCAGGTGAAGCCGAGCTTGGTGTCGTAACGGTCGAGCTCCCAGCCCTGGTCGCCGAACTCGTTGAGTCGCCGCACCTCGTTGAACGCGTCGGCGTGGAAATGCCAGATCTCGGCGTCGGGCGAGGGGCCGGCGGAAGTGCGGCCATCCCCGGCGAGCTCGTCGGCGAAGCCGGCCGCGGGGCCGAACTCCTCGACCGGGTCGGCGCCGGACTCGGCGATGTAGGCGGCCAGATCGTCGACCGTGCTCGCGATCTCGTCGGCCGGCACGCCGCGGTCGCGCAGGTGGGCAGCCAGTTCGTCGAAGTAGGTCATGCCACCCCGCCCCGGTCGAGGACTGAACGTACGGACTCGTCGAAGGCGCGCCACAACCGGCTCTGCTCGGTCAGGGTGTCGCGGCCCTGCTCGGTCAGGCGGTAGTAGCGGCGGCCGGGACCCCGGTCGGCGACGCGGAACTCGGCGGCGACCAGGCCCGCCTCCTCCAGGCGGTTGAGCACGGGGTAGAGCGTGCCGCCCTTGATCTGGCCGAGACCCGACGCGGCGAGCGACTTGGAGATCTCGTAGCCGTAGTTCTCGCCCTCGGTGAGGGTGGCGAGCACCAGGAGATCGAGCACGCCCTTGAGCCAGCTCGCGCGGCGATCGGCAACCATGGCGGCAATGGTAGCAGTGCAACCTATATCGGTATGGAACTATGACGATCGAGTGGTGCGATGCCGCTCGTAGTGGCGGCTGACGCGGGCGCGGTTGCCGCAGCCGGACGAGCACCACTCGCGGCGGGGATGGTGTTTCACGAAAAAGAGCACGCAGCCCGGGCCGCCGCAGGCACGCAGGTCGGCGCGCTGCGGGCCGCCCAGGATCTCGATGGCCGACCGGGCGATGGCCGCCAGCACGGCGTCCACAGGCGGCGCCGCGGTCTCTTCGGCGACCATGGGCGGCGTGAGGGCGAGGTAGGGCCACCGCGGCGCGGCGGCTGCGGCGGCGTTCACGACGGCGAGCGGCTCCGGAAGCGGATCGCCGCCGTGGACCGCCTGGCGGGCGAGAGCACGGATCGCGTCGCGCAGCGCCACGAACCGGCCGAGGTCGATCTCCGCGAGGTCGCGCACGGCCGCCTCGGCGAGACCGTCGTCGAACGCGGCGGCGTGTGCGCGCAGCCACCCGGCGAGCGGCCCGGCCCCTGCCAGGCCTTCCCGCACGTCACCACGTGACGCGTACCTGGTGTTGCAGAACTCGATTCCGAGCGGCTCCCCCAGCGCCGGGGCGGCGGTCTCCTCGATCTCCTCGGGCTTCACGTGCGTATGGTGTCATCCCTTCCGGCGTTCTTCGGATCGAGCACGGCGATCTTCGGGTTGAACCGGTGGTACTCGCCGAACTCCCAGCTCCCCGGCAGGGCGCCGGGCACCTCGACGACCCGCTCCACGTCGAAGTCGACGACCTGGCGCGCACCCGGCACCGCCTTGGCACGCTCCGGGTCCCAGTCGACGCGGGCCCTTCCGGTCAGATGCAGGGTGTGCCCGTTCTCCCAGTCGACGAACAGCAGGCCGCACGCCGGGTCGAGTTCGAGATTGCCGAGAGTCATGTACATCGAGTTGCCCACGTACTCCGGCCATGCCAGCCGGGCCTCGCCGTCGGCGCGCACGAAGCCCGGGTTGCCGCCCCGGTGTGACACGTCCGCGCCCTGACCGGACGCGTGGGTGGCGATGAAGAAGGTGTCGGCGCGGTCGATCCACGCCAGCTGGGTGGCGTTGAGCGTGCGGGTCGTCCGTGCCGCGCCTCGTTCGCGCCCGGCCACGCCGTCCATGATCTCGCGCGTCTGGATGTACTTGGGACAGTTGGCGTAGACCTGCTCGGTTCGGATGAGCAGCCCGTCGCCGGTGGCGGCGGCCGTGCCGTTCACGCGCATCCGCCGCCGCGTCGGCGGCTCGATCGCGAGCATGCCGACCTCCCTGGCCCCGTCCGCGAAAAGCGGTCCCAGCAGGGCCGGCCGCCGGTCGACGGCGATGGAACGCGTGCCGACCGGCGTGGCGAAGCCGGACGGCCCGACGACCGCGTCCGCCCACATCGCCCCATCGTCGTCGGCCGCGCCCAGTACGAGCAGACGCTGCTGCGCCAAGAACTCTGCCGCGACGGGTGGGATCTCGGCGCCCACACCGGCCGATCCCCAGCCGTCGCGGGTCACGCCCATACGGCGCTGCAGCGCCACTTCACCAGGATGCCCGCCCACCGGTCCCCCTTGTTCTCCTCGCTAATCGTTTGCGCGCTCTAGAAGAAGCCGCAGGTCGGGGCTGACCGGGCCGGAGCCGGACTGTCGCCGGCGCCCGTCGGCGCGTAGATCTCCAGCCGGATCCCGTCGGGGTCCTCGAAGAAGACGCCGCCGGACTGGGCGCCCTCGCTGTGCGCGACGACGCCGTCATGGACGAGCGTCGCGCCCAGCTCGCGCAGCGTGGCCTCGGCCCGGCGCACGTCCTCGATGTCGGGCACCTGGAACGCCAGGTGGTGCAGCCCGGGAAGCGCCGTGGCGAACCGGCCGTCGCTCTGCTGCCACAACGTGATCAGCAGTTTGCCGTCGAGGCCCAGGAAGGCGTAGCGGCGCTCGGCGTCCGCGGATTCGCCGAGCGTCTCCAGACCGAGAACGCGCCGGTAGAAGTCGCCGGAACGGCCGAGGTCGGTGACGTTGAGGCCGACGTGCCCGGTGGTGAGGGTGGTCATACGCTCCCCTAATGGTTGCTTCCCAATACAAACATTAGGAATGATGACACGAGGAACTAACGGATGCAAGGCCGAGCAATCGTTAGAATCGACGGGATGTCGCATACTCGCGCCTCACCAGGGAATAGGGCGAAGGATCTTGCAGTTGCAACGATCACACGGACGATCCGGAGCCCCCGGCGTCCGTCGTTCATGCCCTGATGGAGGACGCCATGAGAAGCAGCATTCCCCGGCCCCGCAGGGCCAATGACCGCGCGCAGGTGCGGTCGACCTCGCTCCGCGCCCTCGCGGTCGCCGCCCGCCTGGAACGGCATCACGCCCCGGAGGGTCCGCCGGGCCACGAGAACGGCCGGGTCGCGCGGCCCCAGCGGCGCACGCCCGACCCGGCCTGATCAGCCGAACGGAGAGCCTCCGCCAGAGCACGACGGGTGCCGATCACCCGGCCGCGATCTGGCGGAGGCTTTCTGCCGTCCAGGGTCAGCAGGCGGGTTCAGCGGGAGCGTCAGCGGGCGTGGGCGGCGAACAACGCCCGTACCGCGTTGCGGGCCCTGTCCGCACCGAGATCGTCCACGACGGCCATGAGGTGCTCGGCCCCCAGCGAGGCGAGCAGCGCATGCGCCAGCGCCTCGGGGTCGCTCTCGCCGTCGAGGAGGAGCGTCAGATGCCGGTGCCAGAAGCGGTACGCGCCGATGCGATAGCGGGCGCCCGGCGAGGCGGTCTCGGACATCCGGACGAGCGGAAGATGGGCCAGCACGAAGTCGAGGTAGGCGTCCGCGAACGCGCGTAGCCGGTCCGCCGACGGCACCCCAGGCCCGAGCGGCGCGGGACCGAAGAGGATCGCATCCTGGAGCTCGCGTTCACGTTCGTCGAGGAGCGCCACCGCGAGGCCGGCCTTGTCGCCGAACCTGCGGAAGAGTGTCCCCTTTCCCACGCCCGCGGCGGCCGCGACCGCGTCCATGGAGACCGATTCCACGCCGTGCGCGGCGAAGAGCTCGGCCGCCGCCGCCAGCACCTTGGCCCGGTTGCGCGCCGCGTCGGCACGCTCCTTGGGAGGAGGCGTGCGCATGAGCTCCAGGTCCATGAACCCTCCGATCGAACGGCCCTCCACAAACGGACTGTAGTCCAATTGTTTCGGGCGACCCAGCGGCAACTGACCGGCGTGGCCGTCATCACAGCCCAAAACGAATATCCGTTCTTGATTGCCGGCACTTCTCGTGCCAGGCTCTTATAAAACGAGCATTCGCTTTAACTCGGCCGACGTGGTGGTGACGATGCAGGAGACGCTCTCGGCCCTCTGGCAGCTGACACCGCTGCGCATCGGCATCCGCCTGGTCAACGTCGCCCTCAACACGATCTCCGCGCAGGAGCTGCTCACGGCTCTGATCCACACGGAGCTCGTCGCCGGCCTTGTCGCGATCGCCTGGCTGGTCCCGTGGGAACGGCTGGCCCTCCCGGCCTTCCGCCGCCTCCATGCCAAGGCGGCCAAGCCCGTCCTCTACTCCGGCGCCACACCCCTAGCGTCGGCGCCCACACCTTCCAAGGGGGGTTCTGACCTGCGGCGCGCCGCCGTCCCAACGGCCGCTCCGGCGGTGGCGCGCCGCAGCCGGGCCCGCCCCACGGCGATCGCCGCGTTCCGGAGCAAATACCATCTTGAGGCAAATACTCTGGCAACGTAGCGACGCAAGCGACGGGAAGAGAGCGGTGTGACGGACAGGACGATGCCGGATGCCCACCCTTTGCGGTCCGGGGATCCGGAGCGGCTGGGATCGTATGTGGTCCTCGGCCGCCTCGGGGAGGGCGGCCAGGGTGCGGTCTTCCTCGGCCGCCGGGACGGGGAGTCCGCCGAGTACGTCGCGATCAAGCTCCTGCACGCGGGGCTCACGGCCGACGAGTCGGCGCGGATGCGCTTCGTGCGCGAACTCGAGGTCGCCAAGCGGGTTGCGCGGTTCTGCACGGCCCAGGTGCTTGACGCCGATGTGGCAGGCGACCAGCCCTACATCGTGAGCGAGTACGTCGCGGGGCTCTCCCTGCACCGCCTCGTGGAGGCCGAGGGCCCGCGTACCGGCGGTGCACTGGAACGCCTCGCGATCAGCACGCTGACCGCGCTGACCGCGATCCACCAGGCCGGGATCGTGCACCGCGACTTCAAGCCGCACAACGTCATGGTGGGCACCGACGGCCCCCGCGTGATCGACTTCGGGGTGGCCCGGGCGCTCGGCGCCGCCGGCGAGACCCAGAACGTCGGCACGCCCGCGTACATGGCGCCCGAGCACTTCACCGGCGGCGAGGTCGGCCCGGCGGCGGACATGTTCGCCTGGGGCGTCACGATGGCGTTCGCCGCCACCGGGCGCCCCGCGTTCGGCAACGACGAGATGGCCGCGGTGATGCACCGCATCCTGACCGGCGAGCCTGATCTGGGCAATCTGCCAAGCCCGCTGCGCGACGTCGTCCTCGCCTGCCTCGCCAAGGACCCCGCGCTGCGCCCGAGCGCGCGTGAGGCGCAGGAAGGCCTGGTCGGTGCGGCGAGCGGCAGCCTTCCCGTACCGCTGTCGGCCACCGACCCCCGGGCGGGCCAGCCGGCCGAAGGGGGCCACACGGCCCCGCAGCCACCCCCGTACGAGCACCTGACTCCTCCCCCGGTAGGCCAGGCTCCGGCCGCCGTGCCGCCGCCTCTCCAGCAGCCAGGAAAGCCGAAGCGCAACCGCAGGCTCGTCCCGCTCGCCGCGGCCGCCGCGGTCGTCGTGGTGCTCGGGGGCGGTGCGGTCTGGGCGGCGACACGCTCCGGCGACGGCAAGAAGGCGGACCAGAACACCTCCGCCGCCGACCAGTCGCTGCCGAGCACCGACCCTGGCCAGGGGGGCAACCCGGCGGGCTCGGGCGGCAAGCCCTCCAAGGACCCGAAGAAGTCCAAGGCGCCCAAGCAGAAGAACGGCCAGACCGACCCCAACCGTCCCAACGCCGGCGGCAAGCCCTCCAAGCCCCCTGCGGGCGGCGGAGGGGGCGGCGGCTCGGGCGGCGAGCCGGCCAACAAGTTCACGCCCCAGGCGGCATGTGACAGCGGCGGCCACGGGGGCGGCTACTACATACAGCGGAGCATGCCCGTTCCAGGTGGAACGGCGTACCTGCTCTACAACGCCTCCGGTTTCAACTGCGCCGTCACGATGAAGACCAAGAACGTGGGCAAGTCGTCTCCGGTCTCCGCCTGGATCCAGCGCCAGAGCGACGGTCAGAAGGACGTCGACAGCGGCTCGTTCGCCTGGTACGGCGGCCCTGTCTACGTCGAGGCCAAGAAGACCTGCGTCCGTTTCGGCGGCAACGGCGTCAGCTCTGCCTACGGCAACTGCGGCTGACACGGCCCGCGCCGCGAGTGGCGGGTGTGGGGGCGAGCCGGCCGGGTGGGAGTGACCGGCTCGCCGCCTTTCGACGATCGGGGCCCGAACAGAACGGGGACGGCCGGGCGCGCTCGTCGATTTGGGTGCTTCAGTTCTGTGTGGTGCCTCAGTTATGTGATGCGTCAGTTGTTGCTAGGAGCGATCAGATCGTCGAAGTCGCCGTCCTTCGCGCCGAGGATGAGTGCCTCGATCTCCGGACGGGTGTAGATGAGGGCCGGGCCCTCGGGGTGTCGGGAGTTGCGCATCGCCACCTGCCCGTCGGGCAGCTCGGCGATCTCAACGCAGTTCCCCTGGGAGTTGCTTCGCCGGGACTTCAGCCAGCGGGCTCCGTGGAGCTTGGTCGCGGGCATCCCGTTGTCGTAGGAGTTGTCCCGTCCGGCCATGTCATGGCCGTTCTTGATCTGGAGCATCATGTCTCTCTGAGAAGATCACCAAGAATCTCGACGGTGCGCTCCGGGGTCGCGCTGTCGACGCACAGGCGCTCCATCGCCTGCAGATAGGTGTCGACGTCGTCGCGCTTGTCCAGGTACATCGCACCGGTGAGGTTCTCGACGTAGACCACGTCCGGCAGGTCCTGCTCGGGAAAGCGCAGGATCGTGAAGGCCCCGCCCTCGGCGGCATGGCCGCCGAACCGGAACGGCATGACCTGGATGGTGACGTTGGGGAGCTTGCTCATGGTGATGAGGTGCTCGAACTGGCCCCGCATCACCTCGGGACCCCCGATGGGTCGTTTGAGGGCCCCTTCGTCCAGCACGGCCCACAGCCGTGGGGCGTTCGGGCCGGTGAGCCGCTCCTGCCTCTGCAGGCGCAGCTCGACGCGCTGGTCGATCTCGTGCTCGGTGGCGCCGGCGTTGCCCAGCCGGATGACCGCGCGGGCGTACCCCTCCGACTGCAGTAGTCCCGGCACGAACTGCAGTTCGTAGGTACGGATCAGCGTGGCCGCCTCCTCCAGTCCGACATAGGTCTGGAACCAGTGGGGGAGCACGTCGTTGTAGCGGTGCCACCAGCCCGGGGTGTTGGCGTCGCGCGCAAGTTGGAGCAGCGCGTCGCGTTCGGCCCGGTCGGAGACGCCGTACAACGTGAGCAGGTCGTCCACGTCACGTTCTTTGAAGCTGACACGCCCGAGCTCCAGGCGGCTGATCTTGGACTCCGACGCCCGGATGACGTAGCCGGCTTCCTGGCGGCTCACGCCTTTCGCCTCACGCAGGCGACGCAGCTGTGAGCCGAGCAGGATCCGACGAACCGTCGACCCGGTTCCCGGCGTCTCTGGAGTCACGCCCAACCTCCCGGCTAGATGGCGGACAGCGAACTTCCCCGGCGGAGCCGGGAAATCTAACACAGTGTGCCACTGGCCTACTTGTCCTGCCGCTACCTCCGATCATGCGAGTACGTCGCGCCGCAAAACCCTGCCCCCTCGGGGGTCCTGAGCAGATTCCCGAGCGGATGCACGTGCATTGGGCCTTGCATTCGCACGCTACGATGCGTAGGATAACGCACGAGACTTCCGAGCCACGGCTGCACAACGAGATCACTTTGCGGGGTCCCGGGAAATGACGTCACGCCAGGCGCACGACGACACGCGGTGGGGGCTGGCGCCTGCCGTGAGGCCGGCCGGAACACAGGACCATGCCGTGCACTCGACACCCATACCTGAATCCGCTGACCTGCCCGAACGTCTGGACGCCGCCCTCACCGCCCTCGTGCGGCCCGCGGGCCGCACCGTCTCGTTCACCGTGCTCCCCGAACCGGAATCGGTCACCGAGGCCCGCCACTTCGCGCTCTCCAGGCTGAAGGCATGGGACATGGCGGTCATCAGCGATGATGTCGGGCTGGTCGTCTCCGAACTCGTCACCAACGCGCTACGACACAGTGGCCATACAGGTGACACTTATGGTCGGCTCTCCGACCCGATGCGCTCCGCGCCGACCGCGATCCGGCTGCGGCTCCTCCACGAGGCACCCTGGCTCCTGTGCGGGATCCTGGACGCGAGCACCGCCGCGCCGCGCCGCAAAGAGCCCGACTACATCGCCGAGACCGGACGGGGGCTGCACCTCGTCGACTCCTTCTGTACGCGCTGGGGCTGGCGCGGACTGCCCGGCGGCAAGGTCGTCTGGGCACTCTTCCGTACCCCCTGAACGGCTTCCTGAACGCGACTCCATGAACACCGTGCGCACAGAAGATCCGGGCAATCGTGGATAACCCGCCGGTCGGAGGGTAGGGGCCGGACATCCCAGCAGCTACGACAGGAGCCAGGAGAACCGGTGGAATTCGCCGTCGAGCATAGGGTCGAGCGAGACCTCACAGTCGTCAAGATCAGCGGCGAGATCGATGTGTTCACCAGCCCCCGGCTGCGGGAGATGTTGCTCGACATCATCGAGACGGGCGGCCTCCACCTGGTGGTCGACCTCGGCGACGTCACCTTCCTGGACTCCACGGGCCTCGGCGTTCTGGTGGGCATCTACCACCGCCTGCGCGCCCGCGACGGCTCCATGTCGTTCATGGGCGTGAACGACCGTGTCCGCCGCGTCTTCCACGTCACGCAGCTCACAAAGATCTTCGTGCTGCACCGCTCCCTGGACGACGCCGTCGCCGCTCATGAGGCCGCTCGGCAGGCCGCCGACACCGCGGGACCGGGCTCCCGCCCCGCCACCTGAGCGGACCTGCGCTCGCGGGCCCCGACACCCGGTACGGTGAGTAGAGATCAAGCCCGCCGCCAGGGCCCCCTCACCGAGGTCGCGTGCGGTGCTACCACCGACCGGACGGGAGCGCTCCGTGGCAGAACAGCCGCTGCATGAGCACACGCTCGGCAATGGCCTGCGCGTGGTGGTCTGCGAGGACCATGTCGTACCACTGGCCGCCGTGAACATCTGGTACGGCGTCGGCTCGCGGCACGAGCGGGCCGGCCGGACCGGGCTCGCCCACCTCTTCGAGCACCTGATGTTCCAGGGCTCGGCCAACGTCGCCGAGGGCGAGCACGCCGCGCTGCTGGAGAGCGCGGGCGCCACGTTCAACGCCAGCACGTCGTTCGAGCGCACCAACTACTACGAGACGGTGCCGGTCAGCCACCTGGAGCTCGCGCTCTGGCTGGAGGCCGACCGGATGGGCACGCTGCCCGCCGCGCTCACCCAGGCCAACCTCGACAACCAGCGCGACGTCGTGAAGAACGAGCGCCGCCAGCGCTACGACAACCAGCCGTACGGCACCGCGTTCGAGCGGCTGTGCGCGCTGACGTTCCCGGCAGGCCACCCCTACGCGCACACGCCGATCGGGTCGATGGAGGACCTCGACGCGACCACGCTCGAGGACTGCACCGACTTCTTCGCCACCTGGTACGCGCCCGGCAACGCGGTGCTGTCGATCGTGGGCGACGTCGACCCGGAGGACACCCTCGCCGCGGTCGAGCGTTACTTCGGCGGCCTCCCTGCGGGGCCGCAGGCGCCCGGCGCGCGGCCCGGCGACCTCGGCCCGCTGGACGGCGTCCGGGGCGAGGAGGTCGACGAGGAGGTCCCCTCCCCCGCCTACTTCGCGATGTTCCCGCTGCCCTCCGACGGCGGCAACGACATCGAGGCGGCCGAGCTGGCCGTGGAGATCCTCGGCGGCGGCTCCGGCTCCCGGCTGTACGACCGGATGGTGCGCCGCGACCAGATCGCGACCGAGGTCTGGGCGGGGGTGACCCGGCTGGCCGGGGGCCCGTCGCTGGCCATCGTCGACGCGGTCGGCCCGGACGTGGACAAGATCGCCGCAGTGCTGGACGAGGAGCTGGCGCGCTTCGCCGCCGACGGCCCCGACGCCGACGAGACGGCGCGCGCGACCGCGCAGGCCGAGCGCGGCTTCTTCGAGCAGACCGAGACGGTGACCGGCCTGGCCAACGCACTGTCGGCCAACGCCACGCAGTTCGGCGACCCGGCGCGCGTCTTCACCGCGCCCAAGCGCGCCGCCGCGGTCACCGCGGACGACATCACCGAGATGGCGGGCCGCTGGCTGGCGCCGGGCGCCCGTACCGTCCTCACCTACGGAGGTGCCAAGTGAGCGGCCTCACCCTGCAGCCCCGTCCGGTGCCCGGGCCGGTCCCGGCCTGGTCGTTCCCGGTCGGCACGGAGGGCCGCGTCACCGGCGGCCCCGGCACGCTGCGCTGCGACCTGCCGGGCCGCCGGCTCGCCGCCGTGCGCCTCGTGCTGGACGCCGGCGCCAGCCGTGAGCCCGGCGGCAAGGACGGCGTCGCCACGCTCGCCGCGCGGGCGCTGCTCGAAGGCACCGAGCCCGGCGGAGGCACCGCGCTGACCGCCGCGTTCGAACGCATCGGCGCCAGCCTCTACGCCTCGGCCGATCTGACCGCGCTGCGGATCGCGCTGGACGTCCCGGTGCCCCGCCTCGGCGAGGCGCTGGAGCTCTTCTCGACGGTCATCCGCAGGCCCGCGCTGGCCGACTCCGACGTGGCCCGGCTGGTCAACGAGCGGCTCGAGGAGATCGCGCAGGAGGACGCCGACCCCGGCAGCCGCGCAGCGCGCGAGCTGCGCGCGGTGATGTTCCCGGAGGCGGCGCGCAGTTCCCGGCCGACTGGCGGCACCAAGGAGTCGATCGCCGCGCTCACCGGCGCCGACGTGCGCGCGTTCTTCAGCTCCGCGGTCCCCGCCGAGGCCACCGCCGTCGTCGCGGGCGACCTGTCGGGCACCGACGCGGACGCGGCGCTCTCGGGCGCGCTGGAGGGCTGGACCGCGACCGGGGACTCGCTCCAAGCACCCGACACGATCGAGCCCACCGCCGGGCCGCGCATCGTCGTCGTGGACCGTCCCGGCTCGGTCCAGTCGTACATGAGCATCGCGCACGGCGTCCCCAACCGTTCCCACCCCGACTGGGCCAACCTCATGGTGGCCTCGCACGTCCTGGGCGGCGGGCTCACCTCGCGGCTCAACGCGGTGCTGCGCGAGGAGAAGGGCTACACCTACGGCGTGCGTGCCGGGCTGCTGCGGATGCGGCACTGCGGGCTGTTCATCACGCAGGGCGCCGTGCACACCGAGGTGACCGCGGACGCCGTGTCCGACGCGCTCACCGAGCTGCGCGGCGTCATCTCGCGCGGGATCAGCGCGGAGGAGTGCGGCTCGTCCGTGCGCGCGCTGGCCGACCGGGCGCCCGCCGAGTACGAGACGGCCCGCGCGGTCGCCGCCGAACTCGCCGACGCGTCCGCGAGCGGTCTCGGTCCCGACTACCCGCGCCGCTACCTGGAGGCGGTACGGGCCGCGACGCCGGACGGTGTCGCCAAGGCGTACGCGACACACGTCGATCCGGAGAAGCTGACCGTCATCGTGGTCGGCGACGCCGCACAGATCCGGGAACCCTTGGAAGCCCTCGGCTACGCGACCGTCTCCATCACTGCCAAAGACTGATGCTTTGGGCGTAATGTTCCGCCAGTCACGCAGAACGGTGGCATGGTGGAGTGCGTCTGATGTTTGCGGGGAGCGGCCCCGCGCGTGCTCGTGAGAGGGGAACGGCCAGTGTCCTACGGGCAGCAGATGCCGGGCGGATTCGGCGGCCCCGGCGGGTCGGCCGGCGCCCCCACGGTCGACACGATCCTGTCGGCGCCGCACGCGCGTCCCGGCGGCGCGGTGGCCGGGAAGGTCCACCTCAGGGGCGGCAGCACCGCCGTCGACATCCGGCACGTGACGATCGCGCTGATGCCGCGCATGGACAACGGGTACGGCGGCCAGAACGCCGGCCCCGAGGTCTACCGCGGCGCGCTCACCCGTGCCTTCCGGCTGGAGGCGGGCGCCCAGCGCGACCTCGCGTTCTCGATCCCGCTCCCGTACGAGCTGCCGTTCACCACCGTGCTCGGCCGCGAACTGCCCGGCTTCACCATCGGGCTGTGCACCGAGGTCGACACCGTCGGTGTGCCCGACCCCGGCGACGTGGACCCGATCTCGGTCGAGCCGCTGGAGTCCCAGCAGTGGGTGCTGGCCGCCATCGCCCAGCTCGGCTTCAAGATCAGGAAGGTCGCGTTCGAGCAGAGCAAGCTGCGCGGCGTCGCCCAGCAGCTGCCCTTCTATCAGGAGATCCAGCTCGCGCCGCCGCAGCAGTACCGGGACCGGATCGGCGAGGTCGGGCTCAGCTTCGTCGCCGCCCCCGGCAGCGTCGCCTTCGTGCTGGAGGCCGACCGCCGGAGCGGCGGCGGCTCGTCCGACGAGACGTTCGGCCGGTTCAAGTGCGAGCACAAGGAGGCCGCCGAGACCGACTGGCCCGCCGAGATCTCCAAGTGGCTCGACAAGGCCGCGGCCCGCTCGCGCGGTCCCGTGCAGAGTCCCGGCTTCTCCGGGGCGCCGCCGCACGGCACACCGCCGCACGGCGCGCCCCTCCCGCCTCCGCCGGGTGGCGCGGCCCCGTTCCCGCCGCCGGGCCCGGCCGCGTCTCCGTCCTATGGCGTGCCGCCCGCGCAGCACGGCCGGCCGGCCGCCGCCGCTCCCGGTCATTTCCCGCCGCCCGCCCCGGCCCCCGGTCAGGCGCCCCCTCACGTTCCGGCCCCCGCCGCCCCGTACGCCCCGGCCGCGCACGCCGCACCGCCTGCGCCGCCAGTGCCTCCGGGCCCGCCCGCTCCCGCTCCCTATCCGTCTCAGCACGGCCACCCGGCTCAGCACGGCCACCCGGCTCCGCCGTACCCCGTTCAGCATCGCGGCCACCACCCCGGCCACCACCCCGGCTGGGGCGCCGCGGCCGCGGCCGGTGGAGTCGCGGCGGCCGGCGTCGCAGCGGCCGGCGTCGCCGGTTACGCGGTGGCCGGTCCTCCCGTCGGCCAATGGGTCGACCAGGCCGCCGCCAACGTCGCTGGATCCGCAGCCAACTTCGCGATGGACCAGGCGGGCCAGTACGCCGGCCAGGCCGTCGCGGAGGCCGCCAACGGCGTCGCCGGCGAGGTCGCGGGCGAGGCCGCCGGCATCATCGGTGACGTCCTGGGCGGCCTGCTGGGCGGTCTTTTCGGCTGACACCGCTTTGTCCACCAAAACGGCTGCGGCTGGTTAGGGTCGAAGGGCGCACGTCCGCCCCCCGAGGAGCCACATGACCACCGTGATCCTGGTCCTGCTGTGCCTGGCGATCGCCGGGCGGGAGCTCTACCTGGCCTCCGACAAGAGACTGCCCCGCGCACAGGCCGAGCTGCGCGAGCTGCGCGGCCAGGTGGCCGAGCTCACCAAGCAGCTCGGCGTCCTCCAGACCAAGGTCAGCGAGCCTGCGGGCATCCCGATCCCGCAGCCGCCCACCGAGGGCACGCCCACCGAGGTGCTCGACCGGATGGCGTCGCTGGGCGACCGCGTGCAGCGCATCGAGCACGAGCTCGACAAGTTCGCCGCACAGCTGGAGAGCGTCGAGCTCGACCGCGACGCCCAGCACGCACTCGCCCGTTCCCTCGACACGGTCGAGCACGTCGTCGGTGAGCTCCACCACGAGATGCTCGGCCGGCTCGCCCGCGATGAGGGGATCGTCCCCGGGCTCCTGCTGAGCGAGGAGGGCGAGGCCGAGCCGCTCCTGTCGGCGACGTACGAACGTTGCGCGGCCGAGTACGGCTTGCAGATCCGCGTCCGTGACCAGCGGCCCGCCGCGAACGGCGGCTACTGGGGCACGGCCTACCACCTCTCCGGGCGCCAGCCGGACGCGCTCTCGGAGGAGTTGTTCACCTACGTGCGCGGCCTCTACGACCCGCAGGACCCCTCGGCCCTGGCGGCCCTGCTCACCGAGCTCGCCCATCTGCGCGGTGGCGGCGTGGCCCGCATCGGCTCGTTCACGGCCGTGCGCACGCCGCACGCGCTGCTCTGCGGGCTGCTCCCCGAGGGTGAACGCGCAGAACCGTGGGAGCTCGCGGCACAACTCCGCGAACTCCCCGACGAGCAGCAGTGCGATCTGAGCTGGTTGCGCACCGACGGCTAGGGCGCGCCTCCAGGCCGGCTGCTAGGGCCTGACGAAGCGTGGCGCGCCCGAGTCGACGCGGAACGCCAGCAGGCATCGTGGCGTGCGCACGACATCGACTTGCAGGCACAGCCCCAGACCCAGCCGCGGATCGATGAAGACCACACGCTGCAAGGCCCGGAGCGTCCGGCGTGTCCGTGTCCTGGTCTCCGGCAGCAACGGGTCGTACAGCGTCGCCACCACGATCTGGCCCGCGTACCGCCACAACGCGGCCGAGTCGAGCACCCGCACCCGCGCCTTGGTGAGATCCGCGACGATCACCACTCCCGTGTCGTCGCCCTCCCCCGTCTGCGGCCGTGCCTGAGCCGGATCGCGCGGCGCCAGCGGCCCGCCGACCGCCCGGTGGTAACGCAGCGGATCGAGCGTGTCGATGACGAACGCACCGGCGTACGGCCAGGACGCCCGCGGCTTGCTCGCCGGCTCCTCGCGGATGTTCAGGTGCGCGCTGAGGTCGAACACCATGCCCGCCTCATCGACCCATGCCGGGAGCCCGAGCCTGGCCGCTCCGCCGTCCTGGAGGCTGTCCATCGTCCGCTGCAGCTCGTCGGCGCGCCGCGTCAGCATCGCGGCCAGGCCGAGCCCGGGGAACGCTCCCTCCAGCACCGCCAGCGTCGCCTGCCAGATCGCGCTGTCCACGAATCCGCTGACGAACGTGTCGACGAGCGCCTCGCGCCCGCCCGGATCCGTCATCGACACCTCGGGAGCCGGCCGTGCGGGCGGCGCCCAGGTCGGCTCCACCGGCCGCGGGGACTCCAGCACGTCCGGTACGTCAGGCACGGTCGGCACGTCGGACGGGATGGGCACGCCGGACGCGATGGGCACGTCCGGGGCGGTGGTCGACGGCGGTGGATCCTTGGCCAACGGCCCACCACGCCCTGCGGGCGGCGGAGGCGCCTCTGAGGCATGCTGCGGCTCGTACGCCGTCCACGTCTCGTCCGAGGACGGCACACGCGGCGGCTCGGCCGCCGGAAGCTCAGATACGGGACGCTCGGCCGCCGGCGGCGGCTCCGACTGCGGCTCCATCGGCGGCGGCTCGGGTATCTGCGGCGGCTCGTGGCCTTCCGGCGGCTCGGAATCAGCACCGGGGCCCGGGGCGGGGTTCGTCTCGGGGCGGGGTTGGACCGGTTCCCAGTCGGGCGACTCGCCCTTGCGTCCGGCCACGTGGATGTCGCCGGGATGGGGAGTGGGAGGCTCGGGGGACCCGGGCTCGTCGGGATCGTCGGACTGGGGGCTGTCTCGCGGGCCGAATCTCACAACAACGATCCTGTGCCGCCCGGGCGATGGCCGCAAGGCAAATGGAGATCAGGAGACGCCTGTGCCGAAAAGCGCGGCGCAGAGTGACTCCAGCCGGTCGGGGCCGTCGTCCGCGGCAAGGACGGTGAGGAGGGGTTCGGCGCCATCGTCCGGTTCGTCGCTCCCGCGTTCGTCGTCCAGACGCAGGCGCACGGTCACCTCGCGGCGCATCGGCTCCTCGACGCCGTGGGCGGCGGCGACGTCCTGAAGGCCGACCGAGATCAGCTCGGGGAGCTCCACGAAGACACGTTGCTGGCCGGCGTGGAGCTCGTCGAGCCACAGGTCGAGCAGGCGCCGGGCCAGCCCGTTGAGGAGGCGGCCCCACGGCTCGACGAGGGCGGGCGGCACGTGCTCGGTCTGCAGTTCGGGAAGACCGAACCTGGCCAGGCCCTTGGTCGTGAACCAGAAGCCGTGCGGGCCTGCCGTATGCGGCAGGAGCATCCAGTCCGTCAGGCGCGTGTTGCCGTCGGCGTCGGGCAGCGAGCGCCGGAGGTGTTCCGGGGAGAGCACCTGCGGGGTGAAGACGTCGATGACCGGTGCCGACAGTGCGGCGCCGATCGCCCCGGCGACGGCCCTCGTCGCCCACTCGTGGGCCGGTGGCCGGCCCGGCCGGTAGGCGGCGCGGACGGCGAGGACATGCGACGCGGCACGGACGTCGGCCAGTTCCCCGGGGCTCGCCCCGTACACGGCGAGTAGATCGGTCGGCAGAGGCGGGAACTCGTCAGCGGGCCGCAGGTCGAGCGTCAGCATCGGACTGTCCAGCATGCGGAGCACGAGATCGCGCAGCGGCGGTGCGACGCGCAGGGCGACCTGTGCGCGAGCCAGCTCGCGCGGGTCTGCCGGGTCGGCCACCAGGGCGACGGCGTACGTGGCGTGCAGAGTCTCCGGAACCGGCAGCGTCAGAATTTCACCCAACTCGTCCCCCGATACAGAGTCCAAGCGCGGACCCTCCGTCATCACCGACACTAGCGATCGGACCGATGATCGAGCCCGAAAAAATTCTGCCGTTAAGGCGACAATTTCCTACCAACGGCGCAACACAGGCCACTTCGGACAAGGGTGGAAGATCCCTAAGATGGCCTGATGTCGCTGATGACCAGGGGCGAACGCGCGGACTTCTCTCTCCAGGCGTGGCTCTCCCCTCCGCAGCCGGGACGGCGGTTCCTCGGCTGGCTCGGCCCGCTCCTGGTCACCGCGTTCGCCGCGTTCTTCCGGTTCGACCGGCTCGGGCAACCGCACGCGGTCGTCTTCGACGAGACGTACTACGCCAAGGACGCGCTGGCGCTCCTGAAGTTCGGCGCCGAGCACTCCACGATCAAGGACGCCGAGGGCAAGGACCTCGCCGACCCGCTGATCCTCAAGGGCGACACCGACACCATCTGGACCGGCGGCGGCAGCTTCGTCGCCCACCCGCCGGCCGGCAAGTGGATGATCGCGAGCGGCGAGTGGCTGTTCGGCATGACGCCGTTCGGCTGGCGTTTCGCCGCCGCGCTGTTCGGGACGCTCTCGGTCCTGGTCCTGGCCCGCGTGACCCGCCGCATGACGCGGTCGACCCTGCTGGGCACCGGGGCGGGGCTGCTGCTGGCGCTGGACGGCCTGCACCTGGTGGCGAGCCGTACCGCGATCCTCGACGTCTTCGTGATGTTCTGGGTGCTCGCGGCTTTCGGCTGTCTCGTTGTGGACCGAGACGTCGCGCGGGCCCGGCTGGCCGGCCGCCTCGACGACCTGCGGTTCGGCCCGCGCCTCGGGATGCGCTGGTGGCGGCTGGCCGCCGGGGTCTGCCTCGGGCTCGCCTGCGGGACGAAGTGGAGCGGCGTCTTCTTCGTCGCGGCGTTCGGGGTCATGACGTTCCTCTGGGACTCGGGCGCCCGCCGGGCCGCCGGCATCCACCGCCCCTCCGCGGGCGCGCTGCGCCGTGACGCGCTCCCCGCCTTCGTGTCGGTGGTGATCGTCTCGGCGGTCACGTACGTGGCGTCATGGGCGGGATGGTTCGCCTCCGACGTCGGCTGGGGACGGCACTGGGCGGACGGCCGGGGCGGCACGTTCTCGTTCGTGCCCGCGCCTCTGCGTTCCCTCTGGCACTACCACGCGCAGGTGATGGGGTTCCACACGGGACTCGACGACAGGCATCGCTACCAGTCGTGGCCGTGGGACTGGCCGCTGCTGCGGCGGCCCGTCGCGTTCTACTACTCAGAGCCGTCCGGTTGCGGTGCGGCCAAGTGTTCCCGTGAGGTGCTGGGCGTGGGCACTCCGGCGATCTGGTGGGCGGCGCTCTTCGCCCTCGCCGTCCTGCTCGGCTGGTGGCTCCTCCACCGGGACTGGCGGGCCGGTGCCGTGCTCCTCGGGTACGGGGCGGGATTCCTGCCGTGGTTCTACTACGCGGCCGGTGACCGGACGATGTTCGCCTTCTATGCGACGCCGATGATCCCGTTCATGGTGCTGGCGATCGTCCTCAGTCTCGGGCTCCTCCTCGGCCCCGCCGAGGAGTCGGGCCGCCGTCTGGTGGGCGCCACCCTCAGCGGCGCCTACATGCTCACGGTCTTGGCGAACTTCTACCTCCTGCACCCCATCCTCACCGCCAGAGTCCTCACGTACGACCAGTGGCGCTTCCGCATCTGGTTCGACACCTGGATCTGATCGCTTGGATCTGACCACTTGGATCTGACCGGCGCTCCCACCCGGTCAGGGCAGGCGGTGCTCGAACCAGACGACCTTGCCCAGGTCGGTGCGGCGGGTGCCCCAGCGTTCGGCGAGGTGGCTGACCAGCTGGAGGCCCCGCCCGGACTCGTCGTTGGCGTCAGCCTGGCAGAGGCGCGGGAGTTCGTGCCCGTCGTCGTTGACCTCGCACAGCAACGTGCTGCCCTTGATCAACCGCATGCCGATGGCCCCGGCGCCGTGCAACAGCGCGTTCGTGACCAGCTCGCTGACCAGGAGCTCGACGGTGTCGACCAGCTCGCGCAGGCCCCAGTCAAGGAGCTTGGCCGTGGCCTGGGCGCGGGCCCTGGGGACCATGCTGGCCTCGGCCTCCAGGTCCCAGGCCGCGACGTCCTCCTTGGAGATGCCGTCGAGCGCGACGGCGACCAGGGCGACGTCGTCGGCCGGGGACTCGGGGGTGAGCACGTCGACGATGTCGTCGCAGGTGTCGTCGAGGGTACGGCCCGTGCCCGCGAGGCGGCCGCGCAACATCTCCAGCCCCACCGCGACGTCGCGGTCACGGCGCTCCAGCAGGCCGTCGGTGCAGAAGACGAGCCGGGCGCCGTCCGCGACGGGGAACTCGACCGTCTCGAACGGCTCGAACGACTCGTCGCCGACGCCGATCGGGACGCCGGAGGGCAGCCGGAGGACCGCGGTCTCCCCGTACGGGGAGACCAGCACGGGCGGCAGATGCCCGGCGTTGGCGATCTGGCACCGCCGGTCGACCGGGTCGTACACCGCGTACACGCAGGTGGCGACACAGCCCTCACCGAGCCGCTGGGCAAGGTCATCGAGGTGCCGGAGCAGCTGGTCGGGGCGCAGATCCTGGCTCGCGAGCGTGCGTACGGCGGTCCGGAGCTGCCCCATGATGGCCGCGGACGTGACGCCGGGGCCCATCACGTCGCCGATCACGATGCCCAGCCGGCAGCCCGGCAGCGGGATCGCGTCGAACCAGTCGCCGCCGACCTGCGCGACCTGCCCGGCAGGCCGGTAACGGAAGCACACGCGGGCACCGGCGATCTGCGGCGCCTCGGCGGGCAGCATGGCGCGCTGCAGCTCCTGCACCATCTGGACCTCGCGGCGGTAGAGCCGCCCGTTGTCGATGCACAGGGCGGCGCGGCGGCCCAGCTCGTCGACGACGGCGAGATCGATCTCGTCGAAGCCGGACCGGCCCGCCTTGCGCAGCAGCTTGAACGTGCCGAGCACCCGCCCGCGCGCGACCAGCGGCACCACGAGCAGTGCGCGCCGCGGCACGTGCACGGCCCGGCCGGTGGTCATCGCCTCGACGAACGGGGTGTCGTCGGGCAGGAACAGCGCCTCGCCCTCGGGGACGGTGTCGTCCCAGCGGCCGGGCTCGTCCTCGTGCACGACGGCGACCCGGCGCATCAGGGTGGTGCCGTCGACCACGTGCGACGCCGGCTCCCAGTCGGCGGCGGCGACCCGTTCCAGCAGTTCCACGGCGACGAAGTCGGCCAGCCGCGGCACCAGGACCTCCGCGAGCGTCCGGGAAGCCTGTAGATGATCGAGCGAGCTGCCGATCTGCTGGCCGGCCTCGCCGAGGAAGATGAACCGCTCCCGCACAGCCATCGTCTCCAGTTAGTGGGTTGGGCGCGGTCGAGGGGATCCCGCCGGGTCGGGCGTGATACGCCGACAGCTGACCCGTGAGCGATGAACACGCGGACCCCTCTCTGGGCGGTCGTCGATTTCATGCCCCGACAACCCGCGGTAAAGAGGACGTTACCTCGCGTGAGCCCCCAGCGCTGGCACTCTGACGAAGTGACCGCCTGCCGGCACGTCCAGAACGGAGACGGTGACGAGCGGCGATGAGCGGCGCCCGGCTTCCCCCAGGCCCCGGCATTGACCAGATGCGGCAACAAGCACGACCGCCACATTGACACCTGATTCTCCCGGGCAGATGATCACGCAGCCCCCGTACGTGATCCTCAGCGTCGACCCGCATAAGCCCCGAAGGCCCCGACCGCCTCCACCGGTCGGGGCCTTCGGCCGTCGAGACGGGACCAGATCCGGAATGAACCCAGGCGGACCAGGCGCTGTACCAGCCGGTAAGTGCGGTCATGACCTTCGGCGGGCGGAATGTGACCGACGCCACGCAACCTTTTGGACCGTCCCAAGCGTCTTACTTACCGGGAACACCCACGAGGAGTGGAAGCGCCCGACCGCGTCATGCCCGCGACGTCCCGGTTACGGGGTCGCCCTGGTTCCGGCGGTCCGCACTCTCCCTCCCCCCACCCTCCAAGCGCGGCCCAGACCCCTGGCCCGCTATCGGCTCCGCATTGTCGCGTCATGAGCCGGCGTCGAACTCGTCGGGAGCGGTGGAACGTACCTCACAAGGGGGGCGGCCTGATCCGCCCGGCCGCGCCACCGTGCGCGGAGTCAACCGGCCCTATCGGGTCATGACCTACGGGAGCGATGATGACCGCAGCCACCATGTCCGTCCGCAACACGCCCGTCCGCAACACCCGATCCACTGCCCCTGTCTGCACGGACCCCGAGCGCTACGAGCGCGACGTCCTCCCCTACGTCGACCCGCTGTACGCCAGCGCCGTCCGCATGACGCGCAACAGCGCCGACGCCGAGGACCTGGTCCAGGAGACCCTCGCCAAGGCCTACGTCAACTTCCACCAGTTCAAGGAAGGCACGAACCTCAAGGCCTGGCTGCACCGCATTCTCACCAACAACTTCATCAACTCCTACCGCAAGCGCCAGCGCGAGCCGATGCGCGCCGGTTCGGAGGAGCTGGAGGAGTGGCAGATCGCCCAGGCCGAGGCTCACTCGTCCGGCTTCCGGTCCGCCGAGTCCGAGGCGCTCGACCGGATGCCCGACTCGGAGGTCATCGACGCGCTCCGCGGCCTCCCTAAGGACTTCCGGGACGCGGTCTATCTCGCCGATGTCGAGGGTTACCCCTACAAGGAGATCGCCGAGATGATGGGCACCCCCATCGGCACGGTGATGTCCCGCCTCCACCGCGGCCGCAAGCAGCTGCGTGAGGCGCTCACCGACCACACCCTCGCCGCCTGACGCCCACTCGTTCCCCCTGAGCATTTCTCCCCTCGCCACTCCCTCCCTTTAGACGTGATCCCGCGGTTCCCCCGTGACCGCGGGATCACCCCTTTCCGAGGCCTCCCGCCGGACCTCCCTGCCGCCTGGCTCACGCGAACCAAATCTCAACACTTTCCGTAGTCGTACAGATACATTTAGCGATGATCCTGTGTCGACCTCGGGAGGTTTCCCTTGCCGCATCTCATCTCCACCGCCCTGACAGGCGCCGTCCTCACCCTCCTGCCCACCGCATCCGCCCACGCGACCACGCTGCCCCCGACCTGGCCGCGCACCGAACTGCGGCTCACCCTCACCTCCCCCGGGCCGAACGCGTCCAGCGCCCGCACGGCCCTCCTGAAGTGCGACTCCGGCGGTGGAACGCACCCCGGGGCCAAAGCGGCCTGCCGAGAACTGGCGGCGCGCAACGGCAAGATCGAGCGGGACCCTGCCGGCACCATGTGCACGCTGATCTACGCGCCGATCGTCGCGAAGGCCGAGGGACGCTGGAGGGGCCGGCCGGTGCGTTTTGAGCGGGAGTACCCCAACGACTGCGTCATGCGCGCCCACACAGGCAAGGTCTTCTTGTTCTGAACGATCCAGACGGGACTCTCACCGGCCTCCGGGAGCGCCTCCGAACATCTTTACCTTCGGATCCACGGTTCCCGCATAGGGCGTTGCATTGCGGGTACGGCGCGGGGACAGCAAGCCACACGCACCTGGGTCGGGCGGAAGGAGTGCGGGCGTCATGTCTCGGAGGGTCAGTGACCTCATGACCGCCACCCCTCATACCCTCCCGCTGGAGGCGACCCTCTACGAGGCCGCCCGCATCATGCGGGACAAGGGAATCGGCGACGTTCTCGTCACGCTCGCCGGCCGGTTGTGCGGAATGGTCACCGACCGCGACATCGTCGTCCGCGGGATCGCGGAGTGCCGCGATCCCTCCCTCACTCCGCTCAGCGACGTGTGCACGGCCGAGATCACCACGGTCAGGCCCAACGACGACACCGAGACCGCGGCACGGCTGATGCGAGAGCAGGCCGTCCGGCGGCTTCCGGTGGTCGACGCGGAGCAGCGCCCGGTAGGCATCGTGTCGATCGGTGATCTGGCGCTGGCCAACGGCGAGGCGCCCGGGGTCCTCGCCGCGATCAGCAAGGCACCGCCGCACTTGTGAGACCGCACCTGTGGGATCGCGCTGGTGAGACGGAGCCTGGAGGAACGCTGCCGAATCTTTGAGAACGACTGTGAGGCGGACATGTCGGGGCGATTGATCGGTCGTTGCAGCGGCTTGAGGCCGGCCTGGGAGTACGAAACGGCCCGCTCCCGGGATAACGTCGCTGATGTGCCGTCAGCCGAGACCGTCCTCACCGACCAGCTCGCCGTGGAGATCGCCCGCCTGGGCATCGTGGGCGAGTCGTCCGACCTGGGGACCCTGCACCGGGTCACCGAGTTGGCGTCCCGCGCGGTACCGGGCTGCGCCGGCGCCGCGAGCGTCCGCTGGGCGCTGCCCTCCGACGAGTCGGAGCGCCCGGAGCCACTGGCCTCGGCCGCCAGCCATCCCGATCTCGCCGAGGTGACCGACCTGCAGCTCCAGCGCGGCAACGGCCCCATCTTCGACGTCGTCCGCACCCGCCGCGCGATGATCTCGGACGACGTCCTGGCCGAGACCCGCTGGCCGGCCTCCACCTCGGACATGTTGCGCCGAGGGGTGCGCTGTTTCAGCACGACTCCGCACTACAACGCGCCCGTGCTCGTGACCTTGTCGCTGTACGGGGTGACGCCCCGCTGCCTCAATCCGGATCAGCAGTCCCTCGCGGCCCTGCTGGCCGCGCAGGGCAGCGCAGCCGTCTCCAACACGCTGCAGTACGACCAGGTCCACCGCACCGCGATCCAGTTGCAGGAGGCGGTCGAGACCCGGGCCGTCGTGGACCAGGCGAAGGGCATCCTCATGCACGCCCTCGGCTGCGACGCCGATGAGGCGTTCTCGGCGCTGCGCCGGATCTCGCAGTCGCGGCGCGTCAAGCTGACCGCCCTGGCTCAGCGCATCGTCGGGGACCAGGGGCTGACCCCGCCTCCCGGCACGGAGTAGGCACGGGCGTAGGCAGGGCATACGGCGGGGCACACGGCACGGCATGGGCACGGCACCGAATAGGCTGCGTACTACCGCGCCATCGTGAGCCAACGCACAGGCGTTGTGCCCGCACTAGGCCAGGCGTGCGCAACAGGAATAGGCTGCTGCGGACGGCGACCAAGAGCAGCGGGGAAGTTTGATCGAGTACGGGCCCTGACCCCGCCTGCCTCGCCGACGAGCACTTGGAGCACCGTACATGGCCGAACAGCTCGAACCAGAGACGATCCTGCGCGAGATCAGCGATCTCGAGGGCCGGATCGAAGAGCTGCGGCAGGCTGCCAACATGCCCGTGCCCGATCTGCGGGCCACGCTCGACGCGGCCCTGGTCGAGCTGGAGCTCGCGCTGACGGCGCTGCGCACGATGGGCGTCGACCAGGCCAACGCGGCCGGTCGTTCGGCGACCGCCGAGACCGAGCGCCGGGTGCTGCGCACCGTCTTCCAGGACGCCCCCGTGCCGCTCTTCCTGCTGGACCGCGACGCGGGCGTGCGCCGGGTCAACAAGCAGGCCGCGGCGATGCTGGGCACGTCCCCCGGCTATGTCTCCGGTAAGCAGTTCATCGCTTTCTGTGACCTTCCCGCCCGCGCGGCGCTACGGTCACAGCTGGCCGCGGTCGTCCGGACCGGCCGGCGACGCCGCACCGAGGTCCGGTTCCTGGGCCGGGAGCATCCGGTCGACGCGATGGTCACCATGGCCCGGGTGTGGATCCGCGGGGAGCCCGATCCGATGATCGTCGTCGCGGCGGGTGCCACCGCTGTGCCCGACGGCCCGGCGGACGACGAACGGCCCACGCGGACCGCGACACCCGCCGCTGGGACCGCCGGCGGCGCGGCTCGCGAGGCCGCACCCCTCAGCGACGACCGCGACGACGAGGTCATGGCCGCGCTGGTGCACCGGATGGACGTGCTCGCCACGGCTTCCGAGCTGCTGCTCGACGAGCCCGTGTTCAACGAGAACGTGGCGGTCCGCCGCTGCGCACGGCTGCTGACCGCCGAGATGACCGAATGGGTCTTCATCGACCTCACCCCGCCCCGCGCCGGTCCGGCCTCGGCAGGCGGGACGGGCGCGCCCGGCGCGGCCGGCCATGAGGCGAACGGTGATCTGCGGCGCGTGGTGGTCATGGGCCAGCCCGACGAGCACGGCGAGGAGACCGTGCACAGCCTGGAGCAGCTCGCCCCCGAGCCCGGCACCCTGCCCCACACGGTGTTCACCACCCGGCAGAGTGCGCTGCGGCCGCATGTGGAGGACCTCGACCTCCTCGGCGTCTGCGCCGACGGCCAGCCGGCCTGCGTCAAGATGGGCGCGACCTCCGTCCTGTGTGTGCCGGTCGAGGACGGCGACCGCTGCATCGGGACGATCACGCTCGCCAGCAGGGGCGAGCACGGCCCCCTCGACCTGCTCGACCTGGGTGTGGCACAGCGGCTCGGGCGCTTGCTGGCCCTGGTCATCCGAGCCTCCCGGCTCTACCAGCGCCGGGACGAGATCGCCGTGTCCCTGCAGGCGAGCCTGCTGCCGCAGCGGCTCCCCCAGATCCCCGGCGTCGAGGTGGCAGGGCTCTACCGCGCCGCCACGCACGGCATCGAGGTCGGCGGCGACTTCTATGACGTCTTCCCGGCGGCCGGCGGCGGTTGGGGCATGGTCCTCGGCGATGTCTGCGGCAAGGGACAGGAGGCGGCCGCGGTGACGGCCGCGGCCCGGCACGGCGTGCGGGCGCTGTCCGGCTGGAAGTCCGATCCAGCCGAGGTGCTGTCCATGGTCAACCAGGCGCTGCTGGACGAGGAGCGCTTCGTGACCGCGGTGATGGCCGGGCTGACGGTCGGCGGGGAGGGCATGAAGGCGACCCTCGCCTCGGCGGGTCATCCGCCGGCGATCGTGATCCGGCCCGACGGAATGGTCCGGTACGCCTCCAGCGGCGGCGTGCCGCTCGGCCTCTTCGAGGACTTCGAGGTGGGCACGCAGGTGATCGAGCTCGCCGCGGGCGACACCCTGTTCCTCCACTCCGACGGCGTACTGGACGCGTGCGACATGTCCCGGCGGCAGTTCGGGCAGGAGCGGCTGCTGGAGGTGTTGGCGGGACACGCCGCCGCCCCCCTGCAGGAGATGCTGAACGCGGTGGAACAACGGTTGATCGACTATTGCGACGGCGATCTCCGGGACGACGTGTCGATGCTGGCCGTGCGCAGGCAGCCCACGCCCCTCAACTGAGGCGTAAGTGAAATCTGCCATTTCGGGGGTATTTGCCCCCCATGGGAACCGCATCACCGCCCGCCGCCAAGCCGCCTGGATCGCAGAACCCCCGTAACGAGACCGAGCACGAACGCCTCGACCGGCAACTCATGGAGTTGCTCCAGGGCTTCCGGGTCGCGGTCACGGGGGTGCAGGTGCTCTTCGCCTTCCTGCTGACCGTGCCGTTCGCCCCCGGGTTCGGCCGGGTGGACGACAGCGGCAGGGCGCTGTTCTACGTGGCTCTCTTCGGGGCGGCACTGGCGTCCATCTGCTTCATCGCCCCGACCATCCAGCACCGCATCCTGTTCCAGCAGAACCAGAAGCCGTTGCTGATCAGGCGGGCCAACCGGTTCGGGATCCTCGGCGCGGTGGCGCTCGCGTTCTCCATCGCCTCCTCCACCACTCTGATCGTCAAGACCCTGGGCGGAGCCGAGCCGGCCCTCGCCACGGCGATCGTGGTCGTGGTGCTGTGCACCTGGGCCTGGTTCGTCCAGCCCCTGCTGACCCGGCGCACGGTGGAGCACAAGAACCGGTCCTGACCCTGTGGGCCCGGAAGCCAGGGGCCGAAAGCCGGGGACCCGAGCGGGGTGCCCCGCCGCCGCGCACGACGGGACACCCCTCACCGGATGGTCTCGATCAGCTGCCGACGTAGAGGAGCTTGTCGGGCGAGCCCGTGCCCGGGTTCGTCACCGCACCGGGGGTCGCGTTCGTGCCCAGCGCCTCGGCCACCTGCTCCGGGGTCGCCGCGGTGTTGCCGGACAGGTAGAGCGCCGCCGCGCCCGCGACGTGCGGGCTGGCCATCGACGTGCCGTTCGCACTGCGCGAGGCGTTGTCGTCGGTGACCCAGGCCGAGGTGATGTCCGAGCCCGGCGCGAAGATGTCCACGCACTGGCCGAAGTTGGAGAACGACGAGCGGGCGTCCTGCTCGTCGGTGGCCCCAACGGTGATCGCCTCGGGCACGCGGGCCGGCGAGGAGCCGCACGCGTCCTGGTTGTCGTTGCCCGCGGCGAGCGCGTAGGTCACGCCGGACGCGACCGACTTCTTGACCGCGTCGTCCAGGGCCTCCGAGACCCCGCCGCCGAGGCTCATGTTCGCCACGGCCGGCTTCTTGGCGTTCTTGGTGACCCAGTCCACGCCGGCGATGACGCCCTCGGTGGAGCCGCTGCCCTGGCAGCCGAGCACCCGGACGGCGACGACGTTCGCCTCCTTGGCCAGGCCGTACTCCTTCCCGGCGATCGTCCCGGCCACGTGCGTGCCGTGGCCCTGGCAGTCGGTGGCGTCGTCGTCGTTGTCGACGAAGTCGTAACCGCTGGTGGCCCGCCCCCCGAAGGTCGAATGGGTGAGCCGGACGCCGGTGTCGATGACGTAGGCGTTGACGCCCTTGCCCGTGGCGCCGGGGTTGTAGGACTTGTCGAGCGGGAGCTTGCGCTGGTCGACCCGGTCCAGGCCCCACGAGGGCGGGTTGGCCTGCGGGGCGGCCGGAACGGCCGAGTTGATCTTGAAGATGCGGTTCTGCTCGACGAACGCGACATCCGAGCGGGCGGCCATGCGACGCGCCTGCTTCCCGTCGAGCCGCACCGAGAAGCCGCGGACGGCGGTGCGGAAGACCTTGCGGACGGTGCCGTCGTGCTTGCTCGCAAGCGAGCGGGCGACGGCCGGAACGCCCTTGTCTCGGGTGTCGGCGGTGTCCTTCAGTACCACGATGTAGTCGCCCGGCACGGCGTTGGGAGCACCGGCGTAGCGGACGACGCCCTCCTCAGACAACTGAGCCTGTGCGAGGGCCTGGGCGGGGAGCGCGACACCGATGGCCAGTGCCGCAGTGGCGATGACGGGCGTTGCGAGGGATCGCCTCGACTTCGACGCCTTACTCATTCGCGGGTGCCTCCTGGGGGAGCGGGGGGACTTCTCCACGCGCGTCGCCGCGGTGGAGTCGATCACGAAGCACCACATGTTGCGCATATAGCCCCAAAACCCGGCAAGAGTTCCATGGCGAACAGGGACCACATTGGCCACATGCGGACACATCTGCCGGTAAACCGATGCACGCTGTCAAGCGACGTGCTAACCCGCGCGCAATGAAAAAGGCGGGTCCCTCCTCACCGGATGAGGAGGGACCCGCCGAAGATCTTGACCGGGAGGTCAGGAGAACCCGGACGACCGGTTGCTTTAGTAGGCCCTGCCGAAGATCACACGCTTCCCGTACGCGGACGGACGGCCGCACTTCACGCACTCGCCGGTCTCCTCCGGCGCGTCAGCCGGGATGACCCGCGGCGTCGCGGCGGTGTCGGCCTTGATCTCGTCCTCGCACTCCGGACGGCCGCAGTGGAAGACGTCCGCCCAGCCTGTGGCCACCTGCCCGGTGAAGGCCTCCCACGTGTCGACCGCGGCTGTGTGCTCGTCGCGGAAGGCCTCCGCGCGCGCCAGCAGGAACGACTGGAAGTCGGCCAGGATGCCCGGCAGCAGCTCGGGCACCTTCTCCAGCGGGATCTGCTCCTTGCCCTGGCCCTCCACGGTCGGGAGGCGCCGGGCGAGCGTGGCCACGCCGTTCTCGATGTCGCGCTTGCCGAGCTCGATGCGGACCGGGACGCCGCGCATCTCCCACTCGTTGAACTTGAACCCTGGCGACAGCTGCGGCCGGTTGTCGTCCACGTGCACGCGGATGCCCATCGCCTTGATCGCGGCACTCAGCTTGCGCGCCTCGGCGGCGGCCTGCTCGCCCTGCTCCTTGCGGCCGATCGGGACGATCACGACCTGGTACGGAGCCAGCCGGGGCGGCAGCACCAGGCCCTTGTCGTCGCCGTGCGTCATGATCACGCCGCCGATCATGCGGGTGCTCATGCCCCAGGACGTGGTGTGGGCGAGCTGGAGCTTGCCGTCCTCGTCCTGGTACTGGATCTCGAACGCCTTGGCGAAGTTGGTGCCCAAGTAGTGCGAGGTGCCGGACTGCAGCGCCCGCCCGTCCCGCATCATGCCCTCGACCGTGAACGTGCGGACGGCCCCGGCGAACCGCTCGCCCGGGGTCTTCTCGCCCGCCACCACCGGGATCGCGGCCAGCTCGCGCGCGACCTGGGCGTAGGCGTCCAGCGCCCACATGGTCTCGCGCATCGCGTCGTCCTCGTCGAGGTGCGCGGTGTGCCCCTCCTGCCAGAGGAACTCGGTGGTACGCAGGAACAGCCGCGGCCGCATCTCCCAGCGGACCACGTTGGCCCACTGGTTGAGCAGCAGCGGAAGATCACGGTGGGAGTCGATCCATTTGGCCATGTACTCGCCGATGACCGTCTCGGAGGTCGGCCGCACGACCAGCGGCTCCTCCAGCTCCTTGCCGCCGGCGATCGTCACCACGGCCAGCTCCGGCGAGAAGCCCTCGACGTGCTCGGCCTCCCGCTTGAGGTAGGACTCCGGGATGAACATCGGGAAGCACGCGTTGTCGTGCCCCGAGTCCTTGATCCGCCGGTCCAGGTCGGCCTGGAGCAGCTCCCAGATCCGGTACCCGTACGGCCGGATGACCATCGTGCCCCGCACCGGTCCACGGTCGACCAGCTGGGCCTGCACGACCAGCTCGTTGTACCAGGCGGAGAAATCCTCGCTCTGCGGCGTCACACCTTCTCGACTCACGGCAATGAGGGTACTAAGTCAAGCGACATAGCCAGGACTCAATGGCCCTTCGGTGCCTCGCTGTTATGGTCCGCAAATGCGCTGGTCCCAAACCTTCACCCCGACCTTGAGGGACGATCCGGCCGAGGCCGACGCCCCCAGCCACCGCCTGCTGCTGCGCGCGGGCTATGTGCGGCAGCTCACGGCGGGTCACTATTCGCTGCTTCCGCTGGCGGTCCGGGTGCGATCCAAAATCATCCAGATCGTCCGGGAGGAGATGGCCCGGATCGGGGCGCAGGAGATGTTGCTGCCCACCATGCATCCGGCCGAGATCTGGCAGCGGTCGGGCCGCTGGGAGCTCATGGGCCAGGAGATGTTCCGGCTGAAGGACCGGCGCGGCGCGGATCTCGCCCTCGGCATGACGCACGAGGAGATCTTCGCGACGATCGCCCAGGAGCTGAGCTCCTACAAGCAGCTCCCCCAGCAGTGGTACCAGTTCCAGACGAAGTTCCGGGACGAGCCGCGCCCCAAGAGCGGCCTGCTGCGGGTCCGCGAGTTCACCATGAAGGACGCCTACAGCTTCGACATCGACCAGGCAGGGCTGGACGCCTCGTTCGAGGCCTACCACGGCGCCTATGTGCGGATCTTCGAGCGGCTCGGCATCCCCGCGATCCCGGTCGACGCGTCCAGCGGGACCATGGGCGGGTCCGGCTCGACGGAGTTCATGTGCCCCGCCGAGATCGGCGAGGACCTGGTGGTGCACTCCCCCGCGTGCGGCTACGCGGCCAACATCCAGAAGGCGACGTCCCGCCTGCCAAAGCCGGACGACGGGCCCGGCGAGCCCGCTCCCGAGCCGTTCGACACGCCCGGTGTCCGCACGATCGAGGACCTGGCCACCGGCTACGACGCGTCCGGCGACCGGCAGATCAAGACGCTGGTCTACCTGCTGGAGGGCCGCCTCACGCTGGTGCTCCTCCGCGGCGACCATCCGCTGAACGAGCAGAAGCTCGTCGATGCGACCGGCGCGACCTCGATCCGGGCCGCCGCGCCCGAGGAGATCCAGGACGCGCTCGGCGCCCTGCCGGGCAGCCTCGGCGCGGTCGGGGTCACCGGCCATCCGGTGATCGCGGATGAGGCCCTGCGTGGCCGCCGCGGCATGTTCACCGGCGCCAACACCGACGACGTGCACCTGCGCGGGGTGGACGTCGACCGGGACATCCCGGTCGGCACCTGGGCGGATCTGCGCGAGGTGGCCGCCGGGGAGCCCTGCCCGCGCTGCGGCGAGCCGCTGCGGATCGAGCGCGCGATCGAGGTCGGCCACATCTTCAAGCTGGGCGACCGTTATGCCCGCGCGCTGGGCGCCGAGGTGCTGGACCCGGACGGCAAGCGGGTGCCGCTGGTCATGGGGAGCTACGGCATCGGGGTGGAACGGGCGATGGCCGCCATCGTCGAGGCCCACCACGACGACAAGGGGATCGTCTGGCCGGTCGCGGTCGCACCGTTCCAGGTGGCCGTGGTGATCGCCCAGTCCGACGACGCGGAGACGGCCGCCGCTGCCGAGGAGATCTACGCCGGGCTCGGCGCCGCCGGGATCGAAGTGATCATCGACGACCGGGCGGAACGGGCCGGGGTGAAGTTCCGCGACGTGGAGCTCACCGGCATCCCGTTCCGGATCACGGTTGGCAGGCGCGGGCTGGCCGAGGGCATGGTCGAGGTGACCACCCGCGCCACCGGGGAGACCGTCAAGGTGCCGCCTTCCGAGGTCGTGGCGCATGTGGAGACCCTCTTGTCCTAATGTGCACGCTTGCTTGTCCTAATGTGCAGGGATGCGTGTGGTGGTGACGGGAGCGGCCGGGTTCATCGGGAGCCATATGGCCGAGGCGCTGGCCGGGGCCGGGCACGAGGTGCTGGCCGTGGACGCGCCGGACCGTTCGCTCACGCCGGAGATCGCGGCGCGGACCTGGGCCGCCCTCGCGGAGACGCCGGGGGTGACGCCGATCGAGGCCGATCTCGCGGAGGACGATCTCACCAAGCTCGGCGAGGCCGACTCCGTCGTGCACCTCGCCGGACGTCCCGGCGTCCGCACGTCCTGGGGCGCGGGCCGGGCGGCCGTCCGGCGTGACAATGTGATCGCCACCCGGCGGCTGCTGGAGGCGTGCGCGGAGCGGCGGCCCCGCGTGGTCGTGGCGTCGAGCTCGTCGGTCTACGGGTCCGCGCACCACCATCCCCACCGCGAGGACGCCCCGCTCGCCCCGGCCAGCCCGTACGCGCGCAGCAAGGCCGAGGTCGAGCGGCTGACCGTCCGCGCCGCCCGGGACGGCCTGCCCGCGGTCCTGCTGCGCTATTTCTCCGTGTACGGGCCGCGGCAACGTCCCGACATGGCGTTCCACCGGTTCGTCGAGGCGGCGCTGGACGGGCGTCCGCTTCCGGTCTTCGGCGACGGGCGGCGGTCGCGCTCGTTCACCCATGTCCGCGACGTGGTGGCGGCCACGGTGACGGCCGCCGGGGCCGAGCTGCGGCCCGGGATCACGATCAACATCGGGCACCCCGAGCCGGCCTCGGTACGGACGGCGATCGGGCTGATCACCGGCGCCCTCGGTGTGGCCGCCGAGATCAAGACCGAGGAGCCGGTGGCCGGCGACGCCGAACGCACCTGGGCCGACACCGGCCGGGCGGCGCGGCTGCTGGGCTGGTCGGCCCGGACCGGTCTCGCCGAAGGCCTGCTCGACCAGATCGCCTGGCACCGGTCGCTCCGGGCGGGCGCCCGATGATCCGCCACCGGGCCGCGTACGTGGCGTTCGACCGCTTCCCCTCCAGCAAGGGCTCGGCGGTGCATATCGCGCAGATGGCCGACGAGCTGTTCGCGCACTTCGGCGGCGGGCTGCTGGCGGCGCTCGGCGGGGGCGGGCTGCCGCGCTACCAGCGGGAGGGCGGCCGGGAGATCGCGCGGTTCGAGGCCGAGGTCCCGAACCTGATCGACCGCGCGGAGGCGTTCTCCGGCTGGGTCGCCGGCCATCTGGAGCCGCACCTGGCGTCGCTGGAGGTCTGCCACGTCCGCGACCCGTGGGGCGCGCTGCCCGCCGTCACCGCGCCGGGGCGGCGGCATCGCGTGGTGTTCGAGGTCAACGGGCTGCCCTCGATCGAGATGCGGCACACCTGGCCGCTGACCGCCCCCAGCACGCTGGCCAAGATCCGCGAGCTGGAACGCTTCTGCCTGGAGCGCAGCGACGCGGTGGTCGTGCCGTCGAACGTGATCGCCGACGCGGTCGGTCGGCTCGGCGTGCCGGACACCAAGATCACACTGGTGCCGAACGGCGCGGAGGCGGCAGGCCGGCCCGCCCGCCCGGCGACCGCCCCCGCCCGCTACCTCGTGTACGTCGGCGCCCTCCAGCCGTGGCAGGGGCTCGACGTCCTGCTCCGCGCGTTCGCCCGGCTGGCCGATCTGCCGGACCTGCGGTTGGTGATCTGCTCGTCGGTGCCGGAGCGGCGCGCCAAGCCGCTGCGCCGCCTGGCCGAGCGCCTCGGGGTGGACGGCCGGGTCGACTGGCGTTTCACGCTGCCGCACCACGAGGTCGCGGCCTGGCTGGCGAACGCGGAGGTGTCGGTGGCGCCGCTCACCGGCTGCGCCCGCAACCTCGACCAGGGCTGCGCGCCGCTCAAGGTGCTGGAGTCGATGGCGGCGGGCACCCCGGTGGTCGCCTCGGACCTTCCCGCGGTCCGGGAGCTGATGACCGACGGCGAGCACGGCCGGCTGGTCCCCGCCGACCGGCCCGCACCGCTGGCCCGCGCGATCCGGATCCTGCTGGAGTATCCCGGCGAGGCCAGGGCCATGGGCGAGCGCGCAAAGCGGCGGATCTCAGACGGCCTGACCTGGCCACACTCGCGCGCTCGCCTCGCGGCGGTTTACCGTACGATCGCGCCGACGATGGGGGTGGCGGGTGTTCTGGCGGAGACAGAAGGCAGCGATCGAGAAGTTCCACCCGCTGCACCAGGCGCTGATCTGGCAGCGGGGGCTGTCGGTGACCATGCGGCCGGGCGAGTGGGAGCAGCTGATCCAGAGCCTGGCCGGGCATGACGCGGCGGTCCGGCGGCGCAAGTGGGCTCCGCCCGACCGGGTGCGCACCGTTCTGGTGCCGCTGATCCGGGTGTTCGCCGCCGACATGCGGCCGGACGGGATGCTGGGCGTCACCGCCGATCTCCGTGGGCCGAACGTGCAGGGCAAGCTCTCGCCCATGCAGACGTTCCCCGGAAACCGCCACCGTGTCCGCAAGATCGAGGAATGGTGGGCATGGGACCCGTGGCTGCGGCTGCGCGCCGAGCTGCGCGACGGCAGCGTGCTGGAGCTCACGGTCGTCGACCGGATCCGGTACCGCAAAGTCCACAAGACCAGCCAGAGCGGCAAGTACAAGACCAAGACGAAGACCAAGACGGTGCAGCGGGTGAACGTCTCGCGGAAGCTCCCCGAGGGCGCCGTCACGCAGCGTCCGGCCACGCCGCCGCCGCAGTGGATGACGGTCAAAGTACGCGGCGGAGCCGCGCCGGGGGGCGTGGGGGGTCGTCCCCCCTCGGAGGGCACAGTACGAGGCGGAGGGCGCACGCTGATCCGGGCCGGTGCCAAGCTCATGGGCGGTGGGGACGAACGCGCGCTGCCCGAGCAGATCCTGCATGTGACGACCGAGCTGTTCCGGTGGACGCCGCCGGGCAGCGCGACGAGGAGGACCGGGTGACCCCCTGCACCGTGACCACCGGCTTCTTCGTGCTGGGCCGATGTGGCCAGGCGGCTGTCGCGTCCTGCCCGCAGTGCAGCCGCCCGATCTGCGCCACGCACGTGGACGCGCACGGGTTGTGCCCGGAGTGCGCCACGGCCGCGGGATACGGCGCGCGGGACCCGCATGACCCGCGCTGGGTCGGCGCCTACCGGCGCTATCACTATCAACGCAGCTCGCAGACCTACAGCGACGCGACCTGGTACGCGTGCCTCGACTCGTACGACCGGGGCACCTTCAACCCGGGCGACGACTGGTCGTCAGGGTCGGGCGACCACGGCACGGACGACGACGGCGGGTTCGTGGACAGCTGATGGCACGGATCCTCTGGCTCACCGAGCACTACCCGCCGAGCCAGGGCGGGATGGCCCAGTCGTGCGACCGCATCGTGCGGGGCCTGCGCGCCGCGGGTGTGGAGATCGACGTCGCGCACCTCACGCGGCGCGCCCGGCCGTGGAAGATCGAGCGTGAGCACGGCGGCCGCCTGCTCACGGCCCCGCTACAGGATGACCCGGAGCACGCTCTGCGGCGGCTCTGGACGGTCCTGGCGGCCGATGAGACCTCGTACAGCCACGTCGTCGCGTTCGGCGGCACCTACGCGATGCTCGGCGCCCCGATGTACGCGTCGCTGCTGCGCGCTCCGCTGATCACGCTCCTGCGCGGCAACGACATCGACATCGGCCCGTTCTCGATGCGGCGCCGTGACGTGCTGCGGGACGCGCTGAACGCCTCGGCGCGGGTCTGCGTGGTCGCCCGCTCGCACCGGCCCCTGATCGCCGCATTGGCGCCGGACACCGCCGTGACGTGGGTGCCTAACAGCGTCGACATGACCGACTGGCGGATCCTCCCCTCCGAGCGCGACCGGGCACGCAGGTGGCGCGCCGGGCACGTCGCCTCCGGGCGGCGCACGATCGGGCTCATCGGGCAGCTCAAGAACAAGAAGGGCGTGGGCTTCCTCCTCGACGCCCTCTGGGCCTCCGGCCACGCCGAGGCGTTCCACCTGCTGCTGGTCGGCGAGGTCGAGGAGAGCGTCACGGAGTGGCTGGCCCAACGCGGCGATGCCGTTCCGCACTCGGTCCTGCCATTCATGGAGCGGTACGAGCTGCCGTCCGTCTACGCCTCTTGCGACCTGGCCGCGCTGCCGTCGTTCTATGACGGGATGCCGAACGTGGCGCTGGAGGCGGCGGCGCTCGGGGTGCCGCTGCTGGCTTCGGACGCGGGCGGCCTGGCCGACGTGGCCGACGACGAGATCGGTTTCACCTTTCCGGCGGGCGACGCGCACGCCTGCCGGGCCGCGATCGACCGGGCGGCCCGGGCGGCCGAAGCGGAGCTGGCCAAGCTCGGTGCGGCCGGCGAGCAGCGCGTCCGCCGGGACTTCACTCCGGCCAACGAGACGGCGGGTTACCTGGCCGTCCTCGACGAGGTGGGCTGACCGTTGATCGTCTGCTGTGTGCACGGCGGCGGGCTCGGCCATCTCACCCGGATCCGGGCGGCGTTGCACACCCTCGGCTGGGACGAGCCGGTGACGCTGCTGTCGGACTCGCCGTTCGCCGCCGACGAGCGCGTGGTCGGCGATCTGCCGGTGCTGCGGCCGCCGCACGGCCTGGACCGCTCCGGCCTGACCCGCTGGACGGCGGACACACTGGCCGCCCTGGCCCCCCGGGACCTGATCATCGACGCGTTCCCGGCTGGGCTCCGCGGCGAGCTCACGGCGTCCGTGATCCCGGCCGGGACGCGCGTGGTCCATCTGGCCCGGCTTCTGCGCTGGGAGAACTACCAGCCGGTCCTCCCGGCCGACCCGCCGCGCTTCGACCTCACGTTCGTCCTCGAACCGCTGGCGCCCGAGCACCACGCGCACCTGGAGGCCGTGTCGCGCGAGATCGCTCCGTTACGGCTCACCGATCCACCTGCACGACCTGCCGGGGATCCGCCGGGCCCGACGGGCTGGCTAATCGTCCATTCGGGTCCGGACGAGGAGATCCTGGAACTCGTCGCCTACGCCCAGGAGACGGCCGCGCTGGAGGGGCTCCGCCCGGATCTCATCCTCGTGTCCCCACGCCGCCCCGACGCGCTGCCCGACGGCGTCGAGCACCTGGACGTCTATCCGGCCTGGCCGCTGGCCGGCCGGGCAACGCGGATCATCACGGCCGCCGGGTTCAACGTCGTCCGCCAGTTCGCCCCTTGGCGCGACCGGCACCGGCTGGTCCCGTTCCCGCGCACGCTGGACGACCAGTTCACCCGTGCGGCACGCCATCAGGGTCCCGTCGGCTAGCGCTCACCCGAGGGTCAGGTCGAAGGAGACCTCGATCTCGTCGGCGAGCTTGAGCGCGCCGAAGAAGGCCGAGTAGGGCTTGACGCCCCAGCGGGTCTGCCGGATGGTCGCGCCGCCCTGGAGACGGCCGTCCGTCACCGCCGCCTGCACGGCCAGCGACTCGGACCGCCCCATGATGGTCAGCTCGCCCTCGACCGTGAACTTCTCGGCCGACCCCTCCACCGCTGTGGACCGGAATGTGATCGCCGGATGGCGGTCCACCTGCAACACCTTGCGCAGGTTCTTCTTGATCTCGCTGCGGTCGGAGTCGGAGAGGGGAAGCACGCCACCCGTCCCCTCCCGTACCTCCAAGGCGTCCACCTCGACGGTCACCTCGACCGAAGAGGTGCCGGCGGAGTCGGCGATCGTGGCGGTCCCCGACCACCGGGTGGCCTCGATCGTGAGGTCGTGACCGGCGCGACGCCCCAGCCCGCTGCGGCTGGTCCTGAGCACCAGCCGCCCGTTGTCCGGTCCCAGCTCGTACGTGCCCTCGTTCAGCGACATGCGCCCACCCTAAGACTTGTCCCGCTATTCATCCGGGTGGATTTGGCGGGTTGCGGCCGGTGCGGTGTCCGAGCTTTCCGGCGTGGTCACGCTGGTGGCGTGTCTCATCCGGGGTTGTCCGGGTCCGCTGGTCGGCGATTCGGCGAGCAGAGGCCCCGCCCCGGTAACTGCGAGTGCGGCTCGCGGGTGGGGCTGCCACGCGGCTCGGCCCCAGGTGGGGTTTCGGGCTCGGTGTGGTTGACTCGCGCAGGGCTTCTTCCAGCCCCTGTCCGTACACGATTCGGGCGTGCCTGGAGGCGGTGGTGTCCAGGTATGCGGTGGTGGGATCGTCAGGGTCGGTCAGGGTGACGAACGCGGCGAGTGCGGCCGAGGTCAGGTCGCGGTCGCCGGTCAGCCCGCAGGCGGCGCACCGGTGCTGGCGATCCCGGAGGGTTTTGGTGACGCGTGCGCCGCACAGGCAGTGCTGGGACAGCGCGGTCGTCCACGTCGAGGCCCGCAGCAGGCGGCCCCCGGCCGAGCCGCATTCGGTGGCCAGAGCGGAGATGAGCATGCCGGGCGTGGTCTGGGCTAGGCGGCGCCCCCAGAGCCGGTACCAGGTGCGGAGGTCGCAGTCCTCGATCGTCAAGACCGGGCCATGCACGGCGATGATGTTCCGGGCCAGGGCCCGCGCGCGGTGGCGTTTGTGCTCGGCAGCCGACGCGGCGGCCTCGGCGATACGGGACCGAACCCGGTGGTAACCGCCGGAGAGTTCGTCGCGGCGGTAGGCCTGCTTGGGGACGCCGTCGGCGCGGGCGGCGCGCGCCCCGCCCAGCACCGTCACCTGTTTGGGCTCCAGACCGTGCTCAGCGCGGCGGGCGGCACGTTCGGCCTGTTTCTTCGACAGGCCGTACTGCCGGGCGTTGGTGGCGCGGCGTGAGCGTTCCAGCGCCCGCGCCCGGCCCTTGCTCTTGCGGGCCTGTTTCTCCAGCCGGGCGCGTTCCTGATCGGAAAGCTCGATCCGGGTGGAGGTGGGCTGGCCGTCGGCGGGGTCGACGGTGGCGGGCAAGGACACGATCGACAGGTTGGACACGTTGCCGTCCACGCCGCCCACCCGGCCGAGCCGGGCGGCTCGGTCGCGCATCACCCGCACCGCAGGCGAGGCATCGCCCGGCCCGAGGATCATCAGGTGCGCCTCGTACACCCAGCCGCCCGGTGCCGACGCCTTCCTGCGCCGCACCAGGTCCACCTTGTGCCACTGGCCGGGGTCAGCCAGGAAATGCTCTAGCCGCGCTCGCCGCCCTGGGCCCTGTGGCAGCCGTACCGGCAGCACCAGATCACCCCGGGTGCCAGTCGGACCTCCCGCGAAGACCACCGCGAACGGCCCGTCGTGGTCCCACCAGGTCGCCTTGCGCATCTGGGGCTCACCGCAGGCAAGGATCTTGCCGGTCGCGACGGTGCTGCCATCGGGGAGCGCCGGAACGGGCATTCGCCGGGGCTGCATCAGGCTTACGCCGCGCGTGTAGGCGTCCAGGTGACCTTGCAGGGTGCCGACCAGCCGGAACGTCTCCCACTTGTTGACCTTGGTGTGGGATCGGGCGCGGCCGGGGATGCGGGTGAAGTCCCACCACGTCCCCGCCTTCGGGCGGCCGAACCGGCGGCCCGTGGCGTCGGGAAACATATGCCGGTCCACTCCGGCCCACACCTGGTCGGCCATATGCATCACCAGCGCCTTGGACACGTGATGCTTCAGATGCCCCGACCGTTCCAGATGCCGGTAACCGCACCGCTCCAACCCTTCCCGCGACAGGCCCAGCCGCGCACGCGCAGCCTTACCGCCATCCCCGTCCCGCTCATGCTTGGCAGCCCAGTACGCGTCCACCCTGGCGCGGGCATCACGCTGCACTGCCCGCTTCACGGACCACATCGCGGCGAACAACGTCTCCACCCGGACCAGATCACCCGGATCGGTCACCGCCAACGGAAGCACCAGCACCGACACCTCATCCGGCCGCCGCCACGCCGGCGCCTTGTTCCGCCCCCGAAACCGGCGCGAAACCGCGACCGGAGCGGCAGATGAGGCGGCCATGACGGGGCGGTCCTTTCACCAGGAAATACGGGCCGGTGGTGACGACACGGCAAGCATCACCGAACGTACACGACCCCACCCACACCGTCACACAACCTCTGCAACGCCCCGCGTGTGGTCCCGATCACACATCTGAATATCACGACCAGCCAAAAACGCCGTTACACTCCCTGACCGGCCTGCACCCGCGCCAGTTCTCACCAACTCATCGAGAACATCCGCAGCCGCGGTGCCGTCGCCGAACACACCTCATCACCCGCCTCAAAAACTGGCAGATCCTCCGCCAATACCGCCGCCACGTGACGGCATCGACCCTTCCGGCACGAGGAATCGCAACCCTGCACAACCTCAAGACCTGTGTCGCCGAACTACGGGACAAATCTTGGAGACGTCTTAGGCACAGCGCACCCGAGCCTGGGGACCGTATGTCGTGTGGAACTTCTCCCGGCGCACCTGGCGGCCGTCGCTCTTCAGAGTGCGCCACACGTCGATCTGGAAGCCCCTGCCTCCGGTCATGGGGATGCAGCGAGGGCCGCGGACGACCGCCGAGGTGAACGGGACGAACGCGTAAGGCTGGGAACGCCGGGTGCGGACCTCGTACCGGCGCGTGCCCCACAGGCTGACGGTCAGCGAGGCGTGGGTGTACGAGGCACGGATCAGCACCGGCCGCCCTGTGTCGTTGCGCCAGGTGAAGTCGAGGCCGGGGTAGGCGACCGCCGCCTCGCGGCCCTGGGGGTAGTCCGGCATCCACATCGAGTGGGGACGCCACTTGCGGATCTTCAGCCCGCCCTGGAAGACGGCGTTGAACAGCGTCGCCGAGACCTGGCAGATCCCGCCGCCGACGTCGTCCACCATCCGGGAGCCGACGATCGCGGGCGCCGGGACGTAACCCCGGCCCCGGGTGCGGGGGCCGACGACGCGGTTGAACGAGAAGACGGCGCCGGGACGGACGAGCGTTCCGTCGAGCCTGCGCGCACCGATCTGGATGTTGCGGACGCGCGGCTCGCCGGCCTTGAAGCGCGTCGTGTACGTGCTGATCAAGCGATGGATGCCGGGCGGCGGTGTGTCCGATGCGGACCGGGCGGCACTGGCCGGCGGGGTCGTCGCGGGCCGCACGGGACGTTCGGCAGCTGACGCATTCGGCGAACGCGGGCCTAGGCCGGCCACCAGGCCTATGCCCGCCACCAGATAGGTGCCGAGCAGGATCGCCGTGACCGCGAGCGCGCCGGCGACGAACGGCCACCAGCGGAGCGCGCACTCTGCCAGGCCGGGCTGGTCACCGTGGACCCGCGGGGGATCCTCGGCACCGCGATGCCTGCCGTGTCTGGCGGGCCCGGTCCTTCTCGCCTCACCCACAGCGTGGCCACACCTCCCCGAAGCGACGAGCCGTGACGGTCCTGACAGCCGGGGGGAGAGCACACAGCGTGGCACGGCGCCGCGGAGGCGGCGGCGCCGACGCGCGATCTATCTAGTGAAGCTTTACCAGGCGCGAATGATCGTCTCCAGGTTGAAGACCGGGCTGGTGGCGCCCTCGGGCAGCTCGGTCAGCGGCTGGGCGAGCTCCTCTTCTGACGGGCCGACGCGATCGGCGTGGGGGCGCAGCGCGTCGAGGTCGAAGCCGTACACCCGTGCCGCGTTGCCGGCGAGAATGGCGGTCTTCTCCTCCGCCGGCACGTCGTGGAACGTCCGGCGCAGGGCTTCGCGGCTGTAGGGGAACGTGCCCTCGTCATGTGGGAAGTCGCTGCCCCACATGAGCCGTTCGACCCCGATCTCGTGCCGCAGCGGGGTCTCCGACGGCTTCATGAAGGTGGCGCCGACGTAGCAGTTGCGCGCGAAGTACTCGCTCGGCTTGAGCGAGAGCCGCGAGGCCGCCGGGCCGCCGAACTTCGCCTCCGCCGTCGCGTCGCCGGAACGGAAGCGCGAGTAGTAGTAGTCGAGCGTCTTCAGAACCCCGGGGATCCAGTCGGAGCCCTGTTCGGTCAGCACGAACCGCAGATCCGGGTGGCGTTCGAAGACCCCGCCGAAGATGAGATGCCAGAGCGCGCGGTGCGCGTACCAGCTGACCTCGACGATGAAGACGGCGAGCGAGACCGGGTTGGGCTCCAGGCCGGGCGCACCCGTGCCGCCGTGGTGGTTGACGGGCATGCCGAGCTCGGCGCACGTCCGCCAGATCGGGTCGTATACCTCCGAGTGGAGCGGCGGTACGGATGCGCCGGGTGGAACGCCGGGGACGAGCACGCCGCCGGTCAGCCCGGCCGCGTGCGCCCACCGGATCTCTTCGACCGCGTCGTCCACGTCGTTCAGCATGATCTGCGCGACCCCGGCACGGCGCCCGGGTGCCTGCGCGCAAAAGTCGGCCATCCACCGGTTATGCGCCCGGAGGCCCGCCGCGAGCCGCTCATACTCCCCCGGGGCCGGATGCGGCGCGGTGAGGTTGGCCATGGGGAAGAACGGCGCGATCGTGTTGGGGAAGAGCACTTCGGCGACGATGCCGTCCTCTTCCAGCTCGCGCAGGCGCCGGTCGGAGTCCCAGTTGCGGGTGGCCTCGGGCGCCTGCAGGTCGGCGAAGGGATTCACGTAGCCCTTCGCCCAGGCGTCGAACTCGTCGTGCAGCCGCGACTCCAGATACGGCCGGTAGTCGAGCAGGTCGGCGCCTGCGTGCGAGTCAGCGGAGATGACAAGCTGGTTCATCGAGCCCTCCTGGCGGCTCCGACGACGGCCGGGACATCGGGGCCGGTCAGCCAGTGGCGACCGGTCTCGCGGGCGGCGTTCCAGATCGAGGTGTCGGCCTTGTCCTGGCCGAGGTCCTGCGGGGTCGGGCCGATCCGGTCGGCGAGCGGCCGGAGCCCGGCGGTGTCGAAGCCGTAGGTCTGCGCTGCGGTCAGCCCCAGCATCGCACGGGCCTCGTCGACGGGGATGTCGGCGAACGCGTGGGCCAGCCAGTCACGGGTGTGCGGCCAGGTGCCCTCGGGATGGGGGAAGTCGTTCCCCCACAGGAGGTTGCCGACGCCGATCTCGTACCGTTGCGACAGCTCGCGGCGCTTCGGTGTCGACATGCCGATGAAGCAGTGCGCGTCGAAGTACTCCGACGGCCTGCGCTTCATGTGCTCGCCGAACGAGGCGAGCTTCTGGGTGCCGTGCTCGCGGTCGTACGCGACGTCCATCTGCCACAGCAGGCTGCCCGCCCACCAGGCCCCGGCCTCGGTGACCCCGAAGCGCAGCCCGGGAAAGCGCTCGAAGACGCCCGTCCAGATGAGGAACCACAGCGGCCGGGCGGACCACCAGACCACCTCGGTCACGTACAGCCCGAGGTGGGTGCCCAGCTCCTGCCGCGGCGCGGCTCCGACGTGCGTGTGAGCGGGCAGGCCCAGCTCTTCGCACACCGCCCACACCGGGTCGTACGCCTGGTCGTGGTACGGCTTCTCCCCCTCCCCCCACATCGACGGGATCATGACGCCGCCGCGCAACCCGTCCGCGTGCGCCCGCCGGATCTCCGTCACGGCGCCGGGCACGTTCCCCACGATCGGCGCGACGATGACGCCCCTTCGCCGTGCCGGGGAGTCCTGGCACAGCCCGGCCAGCCAGCGGTTGTGCGCCCGGGCGCCCGCGAGCGCCAGCTCCGGCTCGTACTCCGCGCCGACCATCCCCAGCCCGGCCCCGAACGGGGCGGCGGTGCTGCCCGCCACGGCATCGGCGTCCGGGAAGATGACCTCGCCGACCACGCCGTCCTTGTCGAGCTCGCCATCGCGCTTGGCCGCGTCCCAGCCGGCACGTAGTTCTTCCTCGTGCTCCTCGAACCAAGCGCCCGCGAACTCCTCGTTCTGCAGGCCCAGCTGCTTGCGGGCGTCGGCGATGGCCGTCTGCTGGGCGAGGAAGGCGTCGAACGCCTCGTGCTGCGCGGGGTCCAGATACGGGCGGTACTGCTCGGTCGGCAGCCCGGCGTGCGTGTCCGCCGAAATAATCAGATACGGGTCGTTCGTCATGCCGCTCTCCTCGTTCAGCAGCGCTCAATTCATTGCAGGTACGTAGGGGCTGATCGGGCGCGCATGGATTCGGCGCGGGCGTGGATCATGCTGTCGGTGCGTTCACTGGGCGGCAGGATCCAGAAGCGGCCCGCCCGCACTCCCTCGACCACCTGACCGGCGACCTCCTCGACCGGCGTGAACTCCGGCTCCAGGCCGTGCGCGCGCATCGCCTCGGCGACCTCGTCGGCGGTCCGCGGGGCCGGGCCCGCCGTCGTGCGCGCGTACCGCTCGGGCCGGTTGCGTTCGGCGGTGAAGATCCCCGTCCGCAGCATGTGCGGTCCCGGGAAGAGCACGGACACCCCGATCTCGGTCCCGCCGAGCTGCCCGTAGAGGCATTCGGACAGCGTCACCACGGCGGCCTTGGTCACCGCGTAGACGGCCGCCGACGGGATCGGCGCCACGCCTCCGTTCCCCGAGGCGGTGTTGACGACATGCCCGGCCTCTCCCGCCTCGATCATCCGGGGCAGGAACGCCCGCAGCCCGTGCAGGACGCCCAGCACGTTGACGTCGAGTCCCCACTTCCAGTCGCCGATCTCCTGCTCCCAGATCGGCGGCGCGGCGGCGGGCCCGACACCCGCGTTGTTGCACAGCACATGGACCGCGCCGTACGCGTCGTACACCCGCTGGGCAAGCGCCCGCATGGACGCCTCGGACGTCACATCGGCCACCACGCCGAGCACCCCGAGCTCCGCGGCCGCCTTCGACAGCGCGGGCTTCTCCACGTCCGCGAGCACCACCCGCATGCCCTCGGCGGCGAACGCCCGTCCCATCGCCAGCCCGATGCCGCCCGCGCCCCCCGTGACCACGGCGACCTTCCCCCGCAGCTCAAGCATCGAGAACCTGCATCGGGTCGTCGTAACGCTGGTGAACGAACGGCAGCACGGCCTCCGCCGCCACGCGCTCGACGATCCGCCCCTCCTGCACGGAGGTGCGCTCCCCGAGCGTGATGTCCACAAGCCGCCGCACCGGCAGGTCCGCCACCGGGTCGTACGGCGATTCGTTGAGGACGACCTCACCCTCCACCCGGTGGAGCGACCGCGTCCTCCCCCGCCGCGTGCAGTGCACAAGCGCCGCGTCACCGTCCAACCCGCTCCCGTCAGGCGCGGGCAGGAACTTGAAGTAGAAGTCCAGGTTCTCGTGCTCGCCTGGTAGCGGCAGCTCCTCCGTCACCTCACCGCCCACGAGCACGAACGAGACACCGTGCCGCGTCAGCCCGGCGCTCACATGGTCGCCGGACCTGCGCACCACCACCTCGCCGAGCTTCTTGGGCTCCCCGAAGACCTCCCGCCCGCCGATCAGCGCCCGTTCGGTCGTCATCGGCATGACGAGGGGATAGTCGCCCTCCTGCCCGTTGTGCACGGCCCGCACGGCGACCGATCCGGCCCCCAGCACATGCCCGCCGGGCAGGTCCACGCGGCTGATCGTGGCCCGCACGAGCGGCCGCGCCGCCGGCTTGAGCGGCGGCGGCAACACCTGGGCGACGGCGTCGGGATCGCTCTCCCACAGGGCGATGACCCCGGTGGACCAGATGTCGGGAATCCGGGCCCGAGCCTCCCGCGCAGCCCGGAGCTCCTCAGCGGTACGCGGACCATAACGGACACGGGCCATAGGGACGGCACCCCTCTCCACGAGGTCTCTGTAACACCGTTACAGAGACCCCCGCCCCCGCCAACCCCTCCCGACCGCATCCGGCCACGCCCGGCCCATCCGGGCGCAGCCCAACCAGGCCGGACGGAGTGTGTTATTGCTCTGGGATGGCAGATGAGCAGGGGCGAGAGCCCATCGAGATCGTTGTCACCCGCGAGCCCGGCTGGTGGCTCGGACTGCCGACGGGCCATCCAGGCAGTTGCATCGGGGCGACCGTCGCCGAGCACGAGCGGCCTGTCGTTCCATAACGATGAACACGCCAAGGGTCAGCCGGGAGTCGGTGCTCGACGCCGCCATGCGGCTGGTCGAGGAGCAGGGCTTCGAAGCGCTGTCGATGCGGCGGCTCGCGGCGGAGCTGGGCGTGGCGGTGACCGCCATTTACTGGCATGTCGGCAATCGGGAGGCCCTGATCGCCCAGCTGGTGGATCGGGTGCTGGCCCAGCTCGGCGACGTCGCCCCGGCCGGGCGGAGCCCCCGGCAGCGGATCATCGCGGTGGGCAAAGCGCTGCGGCGGATGATCCATGACCATCCACATGTGATCGCGCTCGTGTACGAGCATGGCCGGACCGCGTTGATGATGTTGCCGGCCGAGCGCGCGCTCGCGCGTGAGGTGGGCGCCGCCGGGCTGGACGGACGCCGGGGCGCCGTGGTGGTACGCGCCGTACTCCACCACGTGGTGGGATACGTGTTGCTGGAACGGGCGGTCAGGCGCGGTCCAGAGCAACACCCCACCACGGCCGAGTTGTGGCGGGACGCCGACGAGATCGGCATCGAACCCGGGCTCGCACGCGAACTCGGACGGCCGGTCGATCAGGACCGGCTGTTCGAGCTCTCTCTCCGCGCGCTGGTGGATGGGCTGTTGCGTTAGCGGGCGCGGGCGCCGGCGCGCAGGCGGCCGGGATCGACCTCCCGGGCCGGGCGGCGCCGGACGTACTCCGCTTCGAGCAGGTTCATGCGTTTGGTGTGTTCGCCGAACGCCTGGACGGCGGCGTGCCGCAAGGCGTCGAGCCTGGTGTCGTACAGGCTTCCCAGCTCCCGCAGAAGATCCTCGTCACTCAGCGCGCTCGGATCGACTCCCGTGGACATGTTCACCCTTTCGAATCGGCTGCCCCCCACATCGCCGAACCGTGCCCTACCCGATCTGGACGCCGACGAACCGGCACGAAAGCACACAACCCTTGCGCCCGGACTCCTCCCTACCTAGCGTTTGATCATGACTGAGACGATGGGCCCGCCGGTCGGGTTCGTGCATGCTGACGATCTTCCGTGGGTGAACGCCGGTCCGGTGGGCCTGCAGGTGTTGCGGGTGTCGCCCGACACCTGGGTGGTGCGCAACCGGTTCAAGGCGCCGTTCCAGCTGCCTGCGCACAAGCACACGGGCAGCGTGCACGCCTACACGTTCTCGGGACGGTGGAAGTACGCCGAGTACGGGATCGACTATGTGGCGGGGACGTTCATCCACGAGCCGCCGGGATCGGTCCACACGCTGATGATCGAGGAGGACAGCGACATCCTCTTCATCATCGAGGGCGCGTTCATCGAGTACGACGCGGACGGCAACATCAGCGGCGTCGTGGACGGCGAGTCGACGCTGAACGCCTACCTCGCGATGTGCGACGCGGCGGGGATCCCGCGCCCCGAAGGCATCCTCTCGTGATCCCGAAGGACTTCCCGGACGGATCGTTCGGGGAGGGGCACCCGGTCGCGCTCTACGAGCGGCTCCACGGGCGGCCGCCGGTGCGGCATCCGGAGCTGCCGCTGTGGGTCGCCGGCACGCACGCCGAGGTGATGGAGGTCGTCACCGACCCCGCGACGTACCGGTCCCGCGACGGGATCCTCATCCCCGAGATCGGGCACTCGTACGACGCGCCGCCGACGATCATGCATACGGACCCGCCGGACCACACCCGCTATCGCGGCCTGGTGGCCCCAGCGTTCCGGCCCTCGGTGCTGCGGCGGCTGGAGGGAGCCGTCCGGGACCGGATCACGGCGCTGCTGGACGCGGTGCCGGCGGACGAGCCCTTCGACGTGGTCGAACGTCTCGCCGTGCCGCTGCCGTTGCAGGTGATCTGCCTGCTGCTGGGCATCCCGGAGGCGGACTGGGAACGTTTCCACGCCTGGTCGGAGGCCATTGTCCCGGGCGCGAACCCCGATCTGACCGAGGAGGAGCGGGGCGCCCTGCGGATCGAGTGCGGCACCTACCTGATCGGTGAGGCGCACGCGCGGCGGACGGCCCCGCGCGACGATGTCATCTCCCAGCTCGCCACCCTTGAGCTGGACGGCGACAAGCTCACCGACATGGAGCTGGTCATGTTCCTCATCCAGCTCCTGGTGGCGGGGAACGAGACGACGCGGCACTCGCTCTCGGGCGGGCTGCTGGCCTTGGCCGAACGGCCGGACGAGTGGACGGCCCTGAAGTCCCGGCCGGTCGAGCTGCTGCCGGCCGCGGTCGAGGAGATCCTGCGCTGGACCTTGCCCGTCGTCTACTTCCTCCGTACGGCGAGCCGCCCGGTCACGCTGGGCGGATCGGAGATCGCCGAAGGCGACAAGGTCATGCTCCTGTACGGGGCGGCCAACCGCGATCCGGCGGCGTTCGGCCCGGACGCCGGCCGTTTCGACATCGCCCGTTTCGACACCGCGCGCAAGCCGCCGGCGCCGAACCTGGCGTTCGGATTCGGCCCGCACTTCTGCCTGGGCGCGGCGCTGGCCCGCATGGAGATCCGGCTGGTGCTGGAGGCCCTCCTGGAACGGTACGAGCGGATCGAGCCGGCGGGCGGCGCCGCGTACAACGGCTCGTCCGTGGTCGCCGGCCTCCGCCGTTGCCCGCTCTCCTTCCGACGCGGGGGTGAATAGAAGGAGAATTCTCAGCCCTGCATCCGGGGGCAGAAGACCGACAGCGCGCCGGGCTTCTTCGCGAACTTCACCACGCCCCGGACCGTTGACAGCTCACCGTCATGGGCCAGCCGGAGGTCACCCTTCGTAGCGATCAGCTCGAGCGAACCGCCGTGCCAGGACTGGTAGCCCGGAGTGATGTGCAGGTGGCCGAGCAGGACCGCGGCGAGCGCCCGGACACGGGGCACCCGTTTGCCCGTGGTGATCATCCGGATGTCGAGCCGCCCGTCGTCCAGCTGGTCCCGCCAGGTGGGCGCCGCGCCGCGCGAGCCGTACGTCCCATTGCCCACGAACGCCATCCACACCCGGCGTTTCCGGCCGTCGACCACCATCTCGATCGGCTTGGAGTGCCGGAGCGTGCGGACCGCCGCCACCGCGAGCGCGGGCCACTTGCCGAGCCGCGTCTCCAGCCGGCGGCGCCGCAGGATCAGCTCCGGATACGCCCCGAAACTGGCCGTGTTGAGAAAGATCAGGCCGTCCTCGCCCTCCCGGGATGTGATGGATCCCACATCGACCCGGGCCACACACCCCTCCCGGTACGCGGCGACCGCGTCCATGGGCGCCTCGATGCCGAGCGCACGGGCGAAGTGGTCGAACGTGCCGCCAGGGATCGGCAGCAAGGGCACGTCGTGCTTCAGGGCCGCCCGGGCCCCCGCGTTGACCGTCCCGTCCCCGCCGACGACGGCCAGCACGGTCGCCCGTTTGGCCGCCTCGTCGAGCAGTTTTTCCAGGTCCTCGTCCTGCCCGGCCCGGATGATCTCCGCAGCGGGGAACTCCCGCAACAACACCGCCACGTCCAGCTCGGTCCGGCCCGGAACAAGGCCCCGCCCCGGCGGGATCTGGCGGCCGGCGCTCCTCGACCGCCCGCCCTTCGACCGCCCGCCCTTCGCGGTCGGCTCGGCCACACCGGCCTTGCCGTTGACCACCACGACGAGGCCCTCCCCGTTCTCGGTGATCTCCACGGGCCGGGTGGTCCGGCGCGAGACGTGCGCGACCGGCGGCCGGGCCGGCCAGACCAGGCGGGTGCCCAAGCCCGCCAGCATGCCGATCCCCACCCCGGCCAGCACGTCGCCGGGGTAGTGCGCCCCCGTGTAGACCCGTGAGAAGGCCACCGCCGCCGCGGTGGCCGCCACCGGCACGGCGACCGCGCGCGGGGCCTCCATGGCCACTCCGGCGGCGAACGCGGCCGCCGAGGCGGAATGGCCCGAGGGGAAGGCGTGTGACGTGGGCAGCTTCCAGCGGATCCGGATCGGCGGGACCAGGTCCACGACCGGGCGTTTCCGGCGGAACGCCTGCTTGCCGATGATGTTGACGACCGGGCTCGCCACGGCGATCCCGATGGAGCCGCGCAGCGCGGCCCGCCGCAGCCGGGCACGCCGTGACACGGCCATCACGCCGGCCGTGGTGAACCACAGGACACCATGATCGGCGGCACGCGACAATCGAGGCAGAACGTACTCCAGCCCCGGCAGATGGGCGGCCGCGACACTGTCGAAGGCCCGCCGGTCGATCTTGCCCAGCCGCCGGAGCAGCCCCCTGCCGTGGTCAACCCGCGGCGGCTCCACGATCACGATCGGTGACCACCGCGCTCGTCTCCCGGTAATGGCACGCATGACGGGGGTATCCCCAAGGAACAGGACATGATTCCCAAAGATCACAATGCGGGGGTCACATGTGGGCGAACGTCCCTCACACATCGTGGACTGCAATAGGCTTCCCGGCATGAGTCACCCGGAACGGCTCAGCTCCTCGGGTGGCGAGCCGGTCGGCACGATCTCGGAGTCTCCTCGAATGAACGGGCAGAGCAGCGAGTCGCTGGCTGGATTCGCCGCACGGCATGGGCTGAAGCAGAGCGCGGCGCGCCCCCCGCTGACCACGTACGTGCAGCAGGTCTGGCAACGGCGAACCTTCATCTGGAACTTCGCCTCCGCCAAGACCTCGTCGATGTACACCAGCTCCCGGCTGGGGCAGCTCTGGCAGGTCCTGACACCGCTGCTGAACGTCGGCGTCTATTACCTGATCTTCGGCGTGATGCTGAACACCAAGCATGGCGTCACCCACTTCATCCCGTTTCTGGTGACCGGCGTCTTCATCTTCACCTTCACCCAGCGGTCGGTCACGGCGGGCGCCAAGTCGATCAGCGGCAACCTGTCGCTCATCCGGGCGCTTCACTTCCCGCGCGCCTCGCTGCCCTTCGCGCACGTGATCGTGGAGCTCCAGCAACTGCTCATCTCCATGGTGGTGCTGTTCGCGCTTCTCTTCGCGTTCGGCGAGACGCCGTCGTTCCACATGCTGCTGATCGTGCCGATGCTCCTTCTCCAGATGTGCTTCAACATGGGGCTCAGCCTGGTGCTGGCGCGGGTCGGCGCGTTCACCCCCGACATCCAGCAGCTGCTGCCGTTCATCCTGCGGACGTGGCTCTACGCGTCCGGCGTCATCTTCGCGATTCCTGCGATCGCCCAGGACCGGCTCAAGAACCACCCGTGGCTGATCGAACTGCTGAAGGCCAACCCCGGGTCGGTCTACGTGGAGCTTGCGCGCACCTCGCTGATCGACTCCTACCGAACCAAGGACCTGCCCGAGCTGGGATGGAGCGACAACCACCTGTGGTGGTACGCGATCGCCTGGGCTGTGATCGCTCTCGTCGGGGGATTCTGGTACTTCCACCGTGCGGAGGAGAGGTACGGGCGTGGCTAAGGCGCTCAAGGAGAAGGCTCCGGTGTCCGACGCGCAGCCGGCGGTCGCGATCGATCCCACCCGGGAGCCGATCGTCGTCGTGGACGATCTCCACATCATCTACCGGGTCTACGGCTCGGGCGGCGGACGCGGCAACGCGGCGACCGCGCTGATGCGGGTGGTCAAGCGGGAGAACCGCCCCCAGATGAAGGAGATCCACGCTGTCCGCGGCGTCTCGTTCATCGCCTACCGGGGCGACGCGATCGGCGTCGTCGGCACCAACGGCTCTGGCAAGTCGACCCTGCTGAAAGCCATCGCGGGTTTGCTGCCCCCGGCCAAGGGCGGCGTCTACACCGACGGCCAGCCATCGCTGCTGGGCGTCAACGCGGCGCTGATGAAGGATCTGACCGGCTCCCGCAACATCATCTTGGGTTGCCTCGCCATGGGCCTCACGCCCGAGGAGACCAAAGAGAAGTACGACGAGATCGTCAAGTTCGCCGATCTCAAGCCGGGCTTCATCGACTACCCGATGTCGACCTACTCCTCCGGCATGGGCGCCCGCCTGCGGTTCGCCATCGCCGCGGCCCGCACGCACGACGTGATGCTCATCGACGAGGCCCTCGCCACCGGCGACGCCAAATTCAAGCGGCGCAGCAAGGCCAAGATCGACGAGCTGCGCAAGGACGCGGGCGCGGTCTTCCTGGTCGCGCACAACCTGGACGTCATCGAAGAGACCTGCAACCGGGTCATCTGGCTCGACGAGGGCCGGATCAAGATGGACGGCGACCCCAAGGAAGTCCTCAAGGCCTACACCGACGCCACCGGAAAGTAGTCACTCCCGAGACTTCTGTGGCTGTTGCGATGAGTGTGACTACAGTTACGTAGGGTTACCCGTTCGCCTCTGGATGTGAGGCCCCTTGCCGATCTAACTTCGAAGGAAGACCTTCAGCGGCGAGGGAGACTCCGCCATGTCCGAGCAGCTGAGCAGACGCGGCTTCCTTCAATCGACGGCAGTGGCCATGGGAGCCGCGGGCATTGCGGCGGGCTGCGCGAGCGAGAGCAGCGGACCCCAGGCCAAGGACCCCGGACAGGCGCCGAAGGAGGTCTTCACCGCGCCCACGCGGAAGCTCAGCGGTTCGCTGAGCATCCTGATGTGGAGCCACTTCGTGCCTCGGCACGACAAGTGGTTCGACAAGTTCGTGGCCGAGTGGGGCAAGCGGGTCGGCGTGACCGTCCGGGTCGACCACATCAACACGGTGGACGTGCCGCGCCGGGCGGCGTCGGAGATCCAGGCCAAGCAGGGCCACGACGTCATCCAGCACATCGCGCCGTTCTCGCAGTACGAGCCGTCCGTGCTGGACATGGCCGACCTGGTGCAGGAGGCCACGCGGCGGTGGGGGCCGCAGCTGGAGCTGTGCCGCAAATCCAGCTACAACCCCAATACCAAGCGCTTCTACGCGTACTGCCCCGGCTGGTCGCCGGACCCGGGCGACTACCGCAAGTCGATGTGGGAGAAGGTCGGCCTGCCCAACGGGCCGGGCAGCTGGGACGAGCTGCTGCGGGGCGCGTCGGAGATCAAGCGGACGACGGGCGTGCCGTGCGGCATCGGGCTGTCGCCGGAGACCGACTCCAACATGGCGGCGCGGGCGCTCCTCTGGTCGTACGGGGCGTCCGAGCAGGACCCGAACGAGAAGGTCGTGATCAACTCCGACGCCACCGTGGCGGCCGTCGAGTACATGACCCGGCTGTGGAAGCAGGCCGAGACCAACGAGGTCTTCTCCTGGGTGCCCGCGTCCAACAACCAGGCGCTGATCGCGGGCAAGTCGTCCTACATCCTCAACTCGATCTCGGCCTGGCGCACCGCGATGGGCACCAACCCCAAGATCGGTGACGACATCTTCTTCGTGCCGGCGCTGCGCGGCCCCCGGGCGGCGCTGGCGGCCCAGCACGTCATCCAGCAGTGGGTCATCCCCAAGCACGCCAAGAACGCGGACGCGGCCAAGGAGTTCCTGCTCCACTACACCGCCAACTTCCCTGCGGTCACCTACAACTCCGAGCTCTACGACCTGCCCGGCTGGCCGTCGCTCGTGCCGCAGCTGAACGGCTGGCTGGACAACGACCCGTTCGGCGCCAAGCCCGCCAACAAGCTCTCGCTGCTCAAGACCGCGACGTCGTGGAGCGCCAACATCGGCTATCCGGGGCCGTCCAATCCGGCGATCGGCGAGATCTTCAACACCAACGTGCTGCCGACGATGTTCGGGCGGGCGGCGCGCGGCCAGGTCAGCGCGAAGGAGGCGGTCGCGGAGGCGGACCGGCAGATCAACTCGATCTTCAAGAACTGGCGCGCGCGGGGCCTGGTGGGTGGCTGAGCGAGCAATGAACGCTGCGGGCGGCCGCGCGGAGCGAGCCAATGAATCGAGCGGAGCGAGCAATGAACGCTGTCGAGGTACGGGGTCTGGTCAAGACCTTCGACGGCCATCTGCGCGGCCGTCGCCGGAAGGACGACGACGTGCGAGCCCTGGCCGGGGTCGACCTCGCGGCGGAGCCGGGTGAGTACCTGGTGCTGCTGGGCCCCTCGGGATGCGGCAAGACCACGTTGCTGCGCACGATCGCGGGCCTGGAGCAGCCGACCGAGGGCGAGGTGCTGATCGGCGGGCACGTGGTCAACGGGTTGCCGCCGCGGATCCGCCAGGTCGCGATGGTGTTCCAGTCGTACGCGCTCTATCCGCACAAGTCGGTGCTCGACAACATCGTGTTCCCGCTGAAGGCCGAGAAGATGCCGCGCGGCATGCGGGAGCGCAGGGCCAAGGAGGCGGCCGGGCGGCTCGGCATCGAGCCGCTGCTGGGCCGCAAGCCGCGGCAGTTGTCAGGCGGTGAGCGGCAGCGGGTGGCGCTGGCGCGTGCCCTCGTCCGGGATCCGGCGGTGTTCCTGCTGGACGAGCCGTTGTCCAACCTGGACGCCAAGCTGCGCGCGACGGCGCGGGACGAGCTCAAGCAGTTCCAGGAGCAGATCGGGACGACGACGATCTACGTCACGCACGACCAGGCCGAGGCGATGGGGCTCGGCGACCGGATCGCGGTCCTGGAGAAGGGCCGTGTCCGCCAGATCGGGACGCCGGTGGAGGTGTACGACGATCCCGCCGACACGTTCGTGGCCACGTTCATCGGGTCCCCGCCGATGAACCTGGTGCGGCGCGACGACCGGCTGATCGGCTTCCGGCCCGAGCATCTGCTCCCGGCCGAGAACGTGCCGTACGACGCGCGCGTCACGATGCCGATGCGGATCGAGCGGATGGAGTACCTGTCGGGCGACCGGCACGTGTACGGCACGGTGACCAGGCTCGGCGAGGAGACGCGGGTGATCGCGCGGCTGCCCGCGACGGTGACCACTCCGCTGTCGGCGGGCGAGACGCACGAGTTCGCGGTGGTGGCGGGACGGCTCCGCTTCTTCGACGCCGCGGCGGGCGGGCGCACCCCGGCGGTGCCGATCGGGAACGGGGGCGGCTCGTGACCCATGCGCGGATGCGCCGGGGCGGCCCGCCGGCCGGTCCGCCGGACGGCAGGTTCCGGCCGGCCCGGCGTTCCAAGCCGGGGCTCGCCGACCGGGAGGGATTCCTGGCGTGGGCGATGTTGCTGCCCTCGGTGGTCTACATCATCGCGCTGGTGGGCGTGCCGTTCCTGCTGGCCATCGCGTTCGCGTTCTCGGACGTGACGACCGGCGACCCCTCGTACGACTTCGTCGGGTTCCGCAACTTCGAGGCGATCTTCGACGACCGGGTGTTCTGGCGGTCGCTGGTCAACACGGTGGTCTTCACCGTGATCACCATGATCTTCATCGTGCTGCTGGGCAAGATCCTGGCCAACATCCTGGTGGCCGACTTCCGCGGCAAGTGGTTCGTGCGCTTCCTGGTGCTGCTGCCGTGGACGACGCCGGTGGCGCTGTCGACGATCTCGTGGTTGTGGTTCCTGGACTCGATCTACTCACCGGTCGACTGGGTGCTCCGCCAGCTCGGCGTGATCGACACCAATGTGGTGTGGCTCGGGCGGCCCTCGGCGGCGATGGTGTCGGTGATCGCGGTCCAGGTGTGGCGGCTCACCCCGCTGGCTGCGGTGATCGTGATGGCCGGGCTGGTGGCCATCCCGCGCGACATCGACGAGGCCGCCCGCATCGACGGGGCGGGCTTCTGGCGGCGGATGTTCGAGGTGACGATCCCGCTCACGCTGCCGGTGATCGCGGTCGCCGGGTTGTTCGGCGCCATCATGACGTTCACCGACATGACCGTGTCGTACGTGCTGACGCGCGGCGGCCCCACCCACTCGACCGACGTCCTGGCGTCGTGGGCCTACTTCCGCGGCATCGAGGGCGGCGACGTCGGCCAGGGCGCGGCGATCGCGCTGTTCCTCTTCCCGATCCTGCTCGCGGGCGCGATCGCGATCTTGCGCGCCGTCCGTCGCTTGGAGTCGCAGTGACCAACACCCTGGTGACGAAGGACGGGGCGCCACGGCAGACCTCGCAGGAGGTGGAGCGGCTCCGGCGGCGGTACGCGATCCGGCATGTCCTCGCGCGGTGCGGGGTGTACGGGGCGGCGGTGCTGGCGTCGCTCGTCTGCGCCCTTCCGTTCCTGTGGAGCGCCGTCAGCGCGTTCAAGCAGAACCGCGACCTCTACAACCCGGAGAGCAGCCCGTTCCTCTTCAACGAGCCCGCCACGCCCGACCACGTGAGGTTCCTCTTCAGCGACACGCCGTTCCTCACGTTCGTGGTCAACACGCTTCTGGTCGGCGCCCTCGTCGTCGTGCTCACGCTCGCCCTGGCGCTGCCCGCCGCGTACTCCCTGGCGCGCCTCAACCGGCCGTGGGGCACCCCGATGGGCATCGCGATCTTTCTGGTCTACCTGGTCCCGCCGTCGCTGCTGTTCCTGTCACTGACCCGCGTCGTGGTAGCGCTCGGGCTGGAGGACACGATCTGGTCGATGGTCGTCGTCTATCCGACGATCACCGTGCCGGTGTCGGTATGGCTCCTGATCGGGTTCCTGAAGGCGGTGCCGAAGGACGTCGAGGAGCAGGCGATGGTCGACGGCTACAGCCGGCTGGGCGCGTTCGGGCGGGCGGTCCTCCCGCTCGTCTTCCCCGGGATCGTCGCCGTCGTCGTCTTCAGCTTCACCCTGACGGCCAGCGAGTTCGTGTACGCGCTGGCGTTCGTGTCGGCGAGCCCGGAGATGGTCGTCAGCACGGGCGTGCCGACCCAGCTGATCCGCGGCGACGTCTTCTTCTGGCAGTCGCTCCAGGCCGCCACGGTGACCATGGCCGTCCCGATCGCGTTCCTGTTCAACCTCTTCCTCGATCGTTTCGTGACGGGCTTCACGATGGGCGCCGTGAAGACCTGAACGTCCACTGGTAGAGATGGAGGCGACAACGACCGTCTGACGAGGAGGCCGCCATGCCCGCTCCCCTTCCGCACGAGCATCTGCCCGAGGTGCCGTCGTTCACCGTCGAGAGCGACGATGTGACCCACGGCGAGCAGCTCTCGAACAGGCACGTCTTCAACGACTGGGGCTTCAGCGGCGAGAACCTCTCCCCGCACCTGCGCTGGTCGGGGTTCCCGGCGGAGACCAAGAGCTTCGCGGTGACCTGCTTCGACCCGGACGCGCCGACCGGCAGCGGTTTCTGGCACTGGGTGGTGTTCGACATCCCGGCCGACGTGACCGAGCTGCCCACCGGCGCCGGGTCTGAAGACTCCAAGACCGGGATCCAGGCGCGCAACGACTACGGGACCAAGGCGTTCGGCGGCTCCGCCCCGCCGCCCGGGACGCCCCACCGGTACGTCTTCACGGTGCACGCCCTGGACGTGGAGACGCTGGGCATCGATTCGGACGTCTCCCCCGCCGTGGCGGGCTTCAACATCACGGCCCACACCCTGGCCAGGGCCTCGATCGTCCCCGTCTACGGCCACTGACGCGTCCGGACCGGGCGTCCGCGCGAGCTCCAGCCGCTCGTTCGCCGCGGTCATCGTCGCGTTCCCCCGTGCGGGGGAACGTTCTCGCCCCGGGGCGGGAGCAGTGACGCCCGGTCCGACCGCGATCATGGTCTGCGTGACCATCCCCCTCTTCTCCGACCCCCCGTCCCCGTCCATGTCCATGAACCCCGCCCTCTGGGCGGCGGCGCTGGCGAGCGGGGTCCTCCTCATCGCGGGACTGGCCTGGGCCAGTCGCCGGTTGCTGGGCTTGCCCGTCGGAACGGCCAGGACGGCCGTCGGCGGGCTGATCGGCTTCTCCCTCCCCGGGTTCCTCGCCGGCGGGCTTCAGAAGGACGATCCCGGCCTGTACTTCGCCGCCTCGCTGGGCTCGGCGGTGCTGACCGCCATGACGTTCATCGTGGTGGCCGAGGCGCTCGTGCCGACGGGATCGCTGCCCCGGCCCCACGAGCTGGTCGTGGCCACCCGGCGGCGGATCGCGCGGACCCGGCGCTACTACCAGATCACCCGGATCGCCGTCCGCCACGGCCTCGGGCCCTACCTGCGCGGGCGCCGGGGCAGGGGCCGGGGCGACGGGGCCTCCCTGGCTCGCTCGCTCCGGTTGGCGCTGCAGGAGGGCGGCGTCACGTTCGTCAAGTTCGGGCAGGTGCTGTCCACCCGCCGGGACCTGCTGCCGCAGGCCTTCATCGACGAGCTCTCCCACCTTCAGGACAAGGTCCCGCCCGCGCCCGCCGCCGAGGTGGAACGGGTGCTCACCGAGGAACTCGGGGAGTCGCCGTACACGGTGTTCGCCGAGTTCGACCCGGTGCCGTTGGCAGCCGCCTCCATCGCGCAGGTGCACCGGGCGCGGCTGCGGTCGGGGGCCGAGGTCGTCGTCAAGGTGCAGCGTCCTGGCATCCGGCCGCTGGTCGAACGTGACCTCGACCTCGTGAACCGGCTGGCCGCCACGCTCGAACGGCGTACCCGGTGGGGGCCGTCACTCGGCGCGGTCGAGCTCGCGCACGGCTTCGGCGTCGCGCTCCGCGAGGAGCTGGACTTCCACGTGGAGGCGCGCAACACCACGGCCATCGGCGCGGGCGGCCCGACCGGCCTGCGCCTGCCCGCGCTGCACCCGGAGCGGAGCACCGGCCGCGTCCTGATCCAGGAATGGCTGGACGGCGTGCCGCTCGGCGCCGCCGACAGGCTCATCGAAGAGCGCGGGCTCGACCGGGCGAAGCTGGCGCGGACCCTGCTGGACGGCCTGCTCACACAGATCATGCGGGACGGTACGTTCCACGCCGATCCCCACCCGGGCAACATCCTGCTGATGCGCGACGGCGGCCTCGCGCTGCTGGACTTCGGATCGGTCGGGCGGCTGGACGCGCGGATGCGCGGTTCGCTCCAGGACATCCTCATCGCGGTCGGCCGCGGCGACCCGGCGGCGCTGTCCGACGCGCTCCTGGAGGTCGTCACCCGGCCGGAGGAGATCGACGAGGAACGGCTGGAACGGGCGCTCGGGCAGTTCATGGCGCGGCATCTCAGCGCGGGCCTGGCGCCGGGGGTGGACATGTTCACGGAGCTGTTCCGGCTGATGGCGGCGTTCCGGCTCGCGGTCCATCCCGAGATCGCCGCTGTGTTCCGGGCGCTGGCGACGATCGAGGGGACGCTGACCCGGCTCGACCCCTCGTTCAGCATCGTCGCCGCCGCGCAGGACTTCGCCGCCGCCCATTTCACCGAACGGCTGGCCCCCGGCGCGCTCAAGGAGTCGCTCACGGGCGAGCTGCTCGGGATGTTGCCGGTACTGCGCAGGCTGCCGCGCCGGTTCGACCGGATCACCCACTCGCTGGAACAGGGCCGGCTGGGTGTCAACGTCCGGCTCTTCGCCGACGAGCGTGATCGCCACGTCGTGACCGGGATGCTGCACCAGGTGCTGCTGACCGTGCTGGGCGCCACGACCGCCGTGGTCGCCGCCATGCTGCTGGGTACGGCGGGCGGGCCGCAGGTCACGCGGGACGTCGGTCTGTTCGAGGTGCTGGGCTATGGGCTGCTCGGGGTCAGCTCGATCCTCGTGCTGCGCGTGCTGTTCACGATCTTCCGGGCCGACCATCGGCCGGCGCGCTGAGCGAGCGGGTTGAGTCGAAGCGTGCCGGGCCACGGCGAGCCAGGGTGTGGGTACGCCACCCTGGCCGGCTCGCCGTGGCCCGAACCGCCTCGTCGGACTGCCTTGTCAGACCTCGAACGGGAAGCGGTCGGCGAAGGCCGGCTTGAGATCGTCCAGCCAGACGGCGTCCGGATCGTACTTGGCGAAGAACGGCTTGCCGACCAGGTCGGCGTTGCGGGCCTGGATGAAGTGCAGGGCGAAGACCTTCTCGCCCATCAGGTCCAGCACGCCGTCCACGCACACCTTGCCGGGGGTCGCCGACATGGACGGCCCGCGGACGGTCCGGGAGAGCCCCGACACGTTCTGGTAGGCGGTCCGGAAGATCTCGTACGCCCGTGCCAGCGGTACCGCGAAGTAGTCCTGCGGCCCGGTGTCACGCTCCACGAAGAAGTAGTACGGGACCATGCCCATCCGCGTCTGGGTGCGCCACATGCTCTCCCAGACCGCCGGGTCGTCGTTGATCGTGCGGATCAGCGGCGCCTGGGTGCGGATGACCGCCCCGGTGTCGCGGATCCGGCGGACCGCCTCGGTGACGACGAGGGGCTCCAGCTCGCGCGGATGCGTGAAGTGCGCCATGAACGCCAGGTTCTTGCCGGCCTCGACGACCTGCTCGAACAGGCCCAGCATGGCGTCGGCGTCCGGGTCGGTCACGAACTTCTGCGGCCAGTAGGCCAGCGACTTGGTGCCGATGCGGATCGACTCCAGCTGCTCCAGGTCGAGCAGCGGCTCGACGTAGCGGCGGAGCACCGGCTCACCCATGATCATGGCGTCGCCGCCGGTGAACAGGACGCTGGTCACCTCGGGGTGGGCGAGCACGTAGTCGCGCAGCTGCTGGGTGTCGTCGCCGGCCATCTTGAGGTCGGCCTCGCCCACGAACTGCGCCCAGCGGAAGCAGTAGGTGCAGTACGCGTGACAGGTCTGACCCTGTTTGGGGAAGTACAGCACGGTCTCGTCGTACTTGTGCTGCAGGCCCGGGATCTTGCCGTCCCCGAAGCTCGGGATGTTGAGCTCCATCTGCCCGGCCGGATGCGGGTTGAGCTTCATCCGGACGGCGCGGGCCGCCGCATCCACCTCGGCCTTGGGAGCCTCCCTGCGGAGGAGGTCCGAGAGGTGCGCGACGTCTTCGGCGGGGAGCATGTCCGCCATGGGGAAGACCAGCCGGTAGATCGGATCCTCGGGTGCCGCCGACCAGTCGATGAGCTCGTCGATCACGTACTGGTTGGTCCGAAACGGCAGGACCGTCGCCACCGCCCGGGTCTCGAGCTGCTGTTCGGGCGAGAGCCCCGCACGAGCGGTGAGCTCGTCGAGATGCTTCGCCGTGAAGGCGCGGAACTTGCGACCAGTGGATCGCACTGCGGGAGCCGCGTCGTTCACCAAAGTCACGTGTTGGTACTCCTTGAAAGTCAGCGGGGAAACGCGCGCCGGGGCGCGTCGTCACGGACAGTGATCAATGAGCCCCGATTCACCCCCATTGAAGCCTTTGATCCACCTTCATGCCGAATAGGTACCCCCTCCAGGGTACAAAGAAGCTGGTCATGCCCCGAGCCAGTCGAACCGCCAGATACCGGGTTCCGGTGGTCCACCGCTAGTACAACGATTACGGCACGTGAAAGTGGCGCCCGGGTCACGTCCTTATGCTGGCTACAGAAATACTGGTAGTGGATGGCACGGGCCGTACGGGCGAGGGGAGACGGGTGGAGCCGGAGCCGCGCGACGACGCGCCGGGAGCGGTGCCGGCTTTTGCCGTGGTCCTCGCCACCCTCGCCGCGATCACCTATTCGACCTTCCTGCTGGAACATTTCCTCAGTCCCGACCTGGACGTCATCAATGGTTACGTGAGTGAGCTCTCGGCCGTTGACCAGCCGTTCCACCAGGTCTACAGCGCCGGGGACTTCGTCACCGGCGTGCTGTCGATCACGGTGGCCGGCACCTGCCTGCTGACCCTGCCGCGACGGCCGTGGTCGACCCTCGGCTGGACGTTCCTGGGCCTCTTCGGGGTGTGCGCCATCGGCGACGCGGTCTTCCCGCTCGACTGCGCGCCCAGCCTGGAGACGTGGTGCTCGCTCCGGGAACGATCGGAGAACGTCTCGTTCTCCCACCAGTTCCACGCCGTCACGAGCAGCATGGTGATCGCCTTCGGGGTGGCGGCGCTCCTCACTTTGTCGATCGCGGCCCGCCGGTACGGCTGGTGGCCCGCCCTCGCTCGCTGGGGCTGGCTGCTGGCGGTCGCCGAGACCGCGTTCGCGCTCAGCACGGTCCTGGCGATGCTCCTCGGCCGCTGGCTGGGCCTCATCCAGCGGGTGCAGATCAGCATCCTGGTCCTCGGGCTCGTCGCCATCGCCTGGGCCCTGTACGACGACCGGCGGCGGCTCCGCCGGTCCGCCTCCGGCGACCGGCTCGAACGGGAGACGACGCACCGATGACCCCCACCCCCGGGATCACGCTTGAGAACGTCGACGGCGAACAGGTCCACCTGGTCACCAGCGGCCCGGCCGACGGGCCGCCGCTGCTGCTGAGCAGCGGGCTCGGCGGCGCGTGGTTCGACTGGCAGCCGTCCGTCGACCTGCTGGAGGGCCGGTGCCGGGTCTACAACTTCGACCGTCCCGGGCTCGGGCTGAGCCCGCTGGCGGCCAGCCCGCCCAGCCTGCGCCGCGACGTCACGATCCTGGCCGGACTCGCCGAGCGGGCCGGCGCGCCGGTGATCGTCGTGGCTCATTCCGTGGCGGGATTCCACGCGGAGGCGCTCGCCCGGCTCCACCCGGATCTCGTCCGGGGGCTCGTGCTCGTGGATCCGAGCTGCGAAAGCGAACCTCATGCCCGCGTCCGGCTCGCGGCCCTGCTCGACCCGGCGGCCAAGGCGCTGGGTGCCGCCATGGGATTCACCCGGCTGTCCAAGGTCGTCGGTCCGGCGGGGCGGCGGCTGGTCATGCGGTGCACGAGCGACCGCGGCGAGCCCGTCCCGGCCGAGACCGTCCGTTCGGTGTACGGGCGGGGCACGGTGCTCGGCACGGTCCTCTCCGAGGAGTTCGCCTACCGGGAAATGGCCGAGGATCTGTTCCGGCTGCGCGAGCGGCGGCCGTTCCCCGCGATCCCGCTGGTCGTGCTGACCGCGCTCGGCGACCCCGGCCAGTCGGAGGACGAGCGCGAGAACTGGCGCGCGGGGCACCGGCGTCTCGCCGAAATGAGCCCGTACGGCCGCCAGGTGGTGCTTCCAGGCACCCGGCACATGGTGCAGCTGGACCGGCCCGAGGCCGTCGCCGAGGCCGTGACCGCGGTCCTCGACGGCCCGGCCCCGCCCACCCGGCAGACCGCCCGGGAAGAGTCGTGAGGGCCCTCCGTGCCGGCCTGCTGGCTGCTCTGCTCGTCTGCACGCTGAGCGCGTGCGACCTCATGCAGCGGATCTCCGACGGCGCGTACCGCAACGCGGTCGCCGACGGCACCGTCGCCGAGCTGGAGAAGCGGGGCGTCCGGCTGGCGGGCCGACCCTCGTGCGAGATGCCGGCGACCGGCGACGAATCGCTGGTCCGGGTGCGGTGCACGGGCCGGACCACCACCGGCGTTCCGGTCGTGGTGTCCGGCGAGGCCACCCAGGCCGACACCGACCATCCACGCGAGCAGTACGTGATCACGGTCGGCGGCAAACCGGTGCTCGACCAGAACTGCCTGGGGCTGGGCTGCCCTCCCGCATCCTCGTGATCGGGCAACGGTTTCACCCGATCCGTGGAAAACCCGCCCGGCGCTGCGCCCGTGTCCGGCCGGCGGCGGTGACGCTACGCGTGTGAACGCCGCTGTGAATGACGATTCCGCGAAAGACAATTCCGCTGACAATGCCCCTGACCTCGCAGGCCGGCTGAAGGCCGCCGCCAAGGACAACCGGGTGAGGGTCATCGCCCTCGGCATCGCCGCCCTTGTCCTGGTCGGCGTGGCCGCCACGATCGTCTACGCGACCCTCATCGACACCAAGGAGCTCCGCTACCAGACTCAGGCCGAGCTGCTGAACTCGACGCGGACCACCGCGGGTGCCGAGCTCCGGAGCCGCGGGGTGCCCCTCAGCACCGCGCTGAGCTGCGCGCACATGCCCGGCTGGACCGATGCCAAGATGCGCGTGGCCTGCACCGGGACGACGGCCGACAAGAAGGCCGTCCAGGTCCTCGCCTCCGGTGAGCGCGAGAAGCGGGAGCACTACTACACGATCTTGTTGGACGGCCGTCCGATCGTGGAGAACGCGCACTGCCTCGGTACCGATTGCCAGAAGCAGAACTGAACCGCCGGACCGCGGCCGGAGCGGGCGAGGTTCCCCCTGTCGGGGCGGGTAAAGGGACGCCATACGATGCGATGAGCTGCAAGCTTGCGGCCATCGCCCTCCCTTGACCCACCAGGAGTCCCATGACCGGCAAAGGCGAGTCGCGCGCGGCGCCGGCTCGGCCCGCGCCGATCGCGGTGGACACCATGGGCGGCGACCACGCCCCTGAGGAGGTCATCGCCGGCGCGGTGGCGGCGGTCCGCGACCACGGCGTCCGGCTCGTCCTGGTCGGGCAGGCCCCGCGGATCCGCCGTGAGCTGGACCGGTACGGCATCTCCGGCGAGATCCCGATCGTGCACGCCGAGGAGTCCCTGGACATGGGCGAGGGCGCGCTGGCGAGCTGGCGCAAGCCCCGTTCGTCGGTCGCGATCGCGTGCCACCTGATCAAGCAGGGCCGGGCATCAGCCCTGGTCTCGGCGGGCTCGACCGCCGGGGTGGTGGCCACCGCGCGGCTGCGGCTCAAGAGCCAGCAGGGCGTGATGCGTCCGGCGATCGCTGTGACCTTGCCCACTCGGCCGCGGCCCACCGTGCTGCTGGACGCCGGGGCGACCTCCGATGTCAAGGCCGAGACGCTCGTGCAGTTCGCGGCGCTGGGCACCGCGTACGCCCAGATCCGGCTGGGGCTGGCACGCCCGACCGTGGGCCTGCTCAACATCGGCGCCGAGCCGGGCAAGGGCGACAAGGTCACCAAGAACGCGCACGAGCTGCTGGCGAACGGCCGGCACGGCATCCGCTTCGCGGGCAACGTCGAGGGCCACGACCTGCTGCGCAGCGTGGTGGACGTGGTGGTCACCGACGGCTTCACCGGCAACGTGGCCCTCAAGACCATGGAGGGCTCGGTCCGGATGGCGCTCGCGGAGGTGCGCGAGGCCATGACCGGGAGCCGCACCGCCAAGCTGGGCAGCTTCCTCCAGCGCCGCCAGCTCACCGACCTGCGCGACCGGCTCGACTCCGAGACCTACGGCGGCGGCGTGCTGCTCGGCCTGAACGGCACGGTCGTCATCGCGCACGGCGCCTCCCGGGCCCGCGCCATCACCTCGGCCTGCGTGCTCGCCTACGAGCTGGCGACCGGACGGATCATCGACCGCATCAGGGACCAGGTCGCGGCCGCCCGTACCCCGTCCAGGCTGGGCCGGCTGATGCATGTCGACCGTGACGGTGGCGGAGACAAGGCCGAGGAGACAGAAAAGGCCGTCGAGACGGGCCCGGACGACTCTGCCGGCACAGCCCCGGGCATGCCCGCCGTACAGCCCTCCGAGGATCGGCCGCACGACGCGGCGAACACGCCACCCGACGGGGCCGAAATCGGTCCCAGGCGGAGCGAGCCGCCCACGGCCACCTAGTCTTAGGGGTTGTTCCCGAGATCTTGGGGAATGCTGCATCCCACCGGGGGCGACGTGACGGATGTAGAGCGAAGTGGCGCGCGGGGACTGACAGCGGCGCAGGTCAGTGAGCGTGTCGCGGCGAACCAGACCAACGACGTGCCGCGGCGGTCCAGCCGGTCCCTGGCCGAGATCGTCCGGGCGAACGTGTTCACCCGGTTCAACGCGCTGATCGGCACGTTGTTCGTGCTGGTCATGATCTTCGGTCAGTGGCAGGACGGGCTGTTCGGCGGGGTCATCCTCGCCAACTCCGCGATCGGCGTGATCCAGGAACTGCGCGCCAAACGCACGCTGGACAAGCTCGCCGTCGTGGGCGAGACACCGGTCAGGGTCATGCGGGACGGCGCGCTCGCCGAACTCGCGCAGCAGGACGTCGTCCTGGACGACCTGATCGTGCTCGGCTCCGGCGACAAGATCGTGGTGGACGGGACGGTCGCCGCGTCGCACGGGCTGGAGGTCGACGAGTCGCTGCTCACCGGCGAGGCCGACGCGGTGTCCAAGACGCCCGGCGACGAGGTCAGGTCAGGCAGCTTCGTGGTGGCGGGCGGCGGCACGTTCACCGCCGAGAAGGTCGGCCGCGAGGCCTACGCGGCGCGGCTGGTCGAGGAGGCGAGCAGGTTCTCGCTGTCGCACTCGGAGCTGATGGCGGGCATCAACCGGTTCCTCAAGTACGTCACCTGGCTGATCATTCCCACCGCGATCCTGCTGTTCATCAGCCAGTTCCGTACCTCCCTCGGCTTCGGCGAAGCGATCGTGGGCGCGGTGGCGGGCGTGGTCACGATGATCCCCGAGGGGCTGGTGCTGATGACCAGCATCGCCTTCGCCGTCGGCGTGGTGCGGCTCGGGCGCCGCCACTGCCTGGTGCAGGAGCTGCCCGCGATCGAGGGCCTCGCCCGGGTCGACGTCTTGTGCGTCGACAAGACCGGCACGCTCACCGAACCCGGCATGGACCTCGACGAGGTCATCGTGCTCGACAAGGACCTGCCCGCCCGCCAGGCGCTGGCGGCCACCGCGGCCGGCGACCCCGATCCCAACGCGACCATGCGGGCCGTCAAGGAGGGTCTGGACGAGCACGATCCCGGCTGGCCGATCACCGAGACGGTCCCGTTCTCCTCGGCCCGCAAATGGAGCGGCGCCGCGTTCGACGGGCAGGGCTCCTGGATCGTCGGCGCGGCCGACGTGCTGCTGGGCTCCGGCGACGCCCACCGGCAGCAGGCGGAGCGGCTCGGCTCGACCGGCCTGCGCGTCCTGGTCCTGGCCCGCGTGCCCGACGGCTCCTTCGCCGCTCCGGACCGCCTGGACGTGACCGCCAGCGCCGAGCCGGCCGCGCTGATCGTGCTCCGGCAGCGGATACGTCCCGAGGCCCCGAAGACCCTGGAGTACTTCGCGGAGCAGGGCGTCGCCGTCAAGGTCATCTCCGGCGACAACCCGGCCTCGGTGGGCGCGATCGCCCGTTCCCTGAACCTGCCGCAGGCCGAGCACCCCGTGGACGCCCGCACGCTCCCGGACGACATCGAGGCCATGGCGCAGACGCTGGAGGACAACTCGGTGTTCGGCCGGGTCGACCCCCAGCAGAAGCGCGCCATGGTCAAGGCGCTCCAGTCGCGCGGCCACACGGTCGCGATGACCGGCGACGGCGTCAACGACGTGCTCGCGCTCAAGGACGCCGACCTCGGCGTGTCGATGGGCTCGGGCAGCGGCGCCACCCGGGCCGTGGCGCAGATCGTCCTCCTGGACAACAGCTTCGCGACGCTGCCGCACGTGGTCGGCGAGGGGCGCCGGGTGCTGGGCAACATCGAACGCGTCGCCAATCTGTTCCTCACCAAGACGGTCTACTCGATCATCCTGGCCGTGCTGGTCGGGCTGATGCACGTGCGCTTCCCGTTCCTGCCCCGGCATCTCACCTTGATCAGCAGCCTGACCATCGGCATCCCCGCGTTCTTCCTGGCGCTGGCGCCCAACCTGGAGCGGGCCCGGCCCGGCTTCGTCCCCCGGGTGCTGCGCTTCGCGGTGCCCGCCGGGTTCGCGTGCGGCATCGCCACGTTCGCCGGGTACTTCCTGGCCAGCGAATTCACCGCGAGCCCGTTCTCGGCGAACAGCTCCACCGCCACCCTCGCCCTCTTCTTCCTGACGATCTGGGTGCTGGCTTTGATCGCCCGCCCCTGGAACTGGTGGCGGCTGGGCCTGGTCGTCGCGATGGGCGTGGCGTTCCTGGTGGTCCTCGCGGTCCCGTGGCTCCGCGAGTTCTTCGCGCTGCGGCCCGACAATCTTCAGAACGACCTGGTCGCGCTGGCGATCGCCGCCGGTGCCGCCGTCATGCTGACCTTCGCGCTGCGCTGGGACAAGTGGATGACGAGACTCCGGAACTCTTCCGGTTAGCAATGCGCGAAAAGCCATGCCTGTTCATAGTTGGCTCCCCGATAACCTTGGGCCATGCCCGATCCGCAACTCGCACTCACCGCCCGGGTCCGGGAGGCGCTGGCCGCCGCCTTCGGACCGTCGTACGCCGGCACCGACCCGGTCATCCGACCGTCGCAGTTCGCCGACCTGCAGGCCAACGTGGCCATGTCGCTGGTCAAGCCGCTGACGGCCGAGCGAGGCGAGAAGCAGAACCCGCGAAACATCGCAAACGAGATCGTGGCGAAGCTGGACAAGGGCGACCTGATCGACAAGGTCGAGGTCAGCGGTCCCGGATTCATCAACCTCACGCTGCGGGACGACTGGATCGCCGGGCAGGCCCAGCAGGTGCTGGCCGACCCGCGGCTCGCGGTGCCCAAGACCGACGCCCCGCAGCGGGTCATCGTCGAGTACTCCTCGCCCAACGTGGCCAAGGAGATGCACGTCGGGCACCTGCGCACCACGATCGTCGGCGACGCGATCGCCCGGATCCTGGGCTTCCTCGGCCATGAGGTGATCAAGGACAACCATGTCGGCGACTGGGGCACCCCGTTCGGCATGCTGATCGAGCACCTGCTCGACCTCGGAGAGGAGAAGGCCGCCGACGACGACTCCTCCGTCAGCGACCTGACCGCCTTCTACCAGGCCGCGCGGCAGAAGTTCGACGGCGACGAGGAGTTCGCCGGCCGTGCCCGGAAGCGGGTCGTGCTGCTCCAGGCGGGCGACCCCGAGACGTTGCGGCTCTGGCAGGTCCTGGTGGACGTGTCCAAGCGCTACTTCAACACCGTCTACGAGCGGCTGGGCGTCACGCTCACCGACGACGACATCAAGGGCGAGAGCTTCTACAACGACCTGCTCGCCCCCACGGTCCAGGAGCTTGAGGACAAGGGCATCGCGGTCGTCAGCGACGGCGCGCTGTGCGCGTTCCCGCCCGGCTTCACCGGTCGCGAGGGCGAGCCGCTGCCGGTGATCATCCGCAAGAGCGACGGCGGCTACAACTACTCCTCCTCCGACCTGGCGACCATCCGCTACCGGGTCGACACCGAGCACGTCCACCGCATGATCTACGTGGTGGGGGCGCCGCAGGCGCTGCACTTCCAGATGGTCTTCGCGGTCTCCCGGATGGCCGGCTGGCTGGGCGACGACGTCAAGGCCGAGCACGCCCAGATCGGCAACGTGCTGGGCACCGACGGCAAGATCCTGCGCACCCGGGCGGGCGGCACCGTCAAGCTCTCGGAGCTGCTGGACGAGGCCGTCGAACGGGCCGGTGAACGGTTCGACGCGATCGAGCACCAGGAGGACTTCGACGCCGCGACCCGCGACGAGATCGTGGAGAAGGTCGGCATCGGCGCCGTGAAGTACGCCGACCTGTCGGTGGCGCTCGACAGCGAGTACATCTTCGACATCGACCGGATGACCTTGTTCAACGGCAAGACCGGTCCGTACCTGCAGTACGCCACCGTCCGGATCCGCTCGATCTTCCGCAAGGGCGGGATCGACCCCGAGAAGGCGACCGGTCCGATCACGATCGGGCACGAGGCCGAGCGCGCGCTGGCTCTCCGGCTCCTGGACTTCGGCAGCGTCGTCGAACAGTCCGGCGAGCTGAGCGAGCCGCACCGCCTGGCGGGCTACCTGTTCGAGCTGGCCCAGGCCTACACGTCGTTCTTCGAGAACTGCCCGGTGCTCAAGGCGCCCGACGAGGAGACCAAGGCCTCCCGGTTGGCGCTCTGCGCGGCCACGTTGACCACGCTGACCACGGGGCTCGACCTGCTGGGCATCCCGGTGCCGGAGCGGATGTAGCCCGTACGGCGCGACTGAGAGCACGACACAGAGCGCAGCGCAGAGCATGGCAGCGCAGAGCATGACGGAGAGCCGGTCTCGGAGCGTTCCGGGACCGGCTCTCTCGTGTGTGCGGGTCTACTGCAGGTAGCCCTCGACCTCGCCCGGCGGGCGGACCTCGGCCTTGTCGGGGTCATCGCCCGCGTCGATGCGGGCCCTGCGCTGCCTGAGGAGGTCCCAGCACTGGTCCAGGGCCACCTCCAGCTGTTGCAGCCGCCTGCGTTCCTCCTCGCCGGTGAGCTCGCCGCGCTGGTGGCGCTCGCGCAGCTTGTGCTCCTCGGCCACGTACTCGTTGATATTCGACAGGATCGTGCCGTCGTCCATGAACCCTCCGCTCCCTCGAAAATCCGGCAGAGCCCCGTCCCAATGTAGGGAAGGGGCTCCGCCGCCGGGTACCCGGCGGTCAATCGCGGGAAACGTCGTTGCCGGTCACGCCGGACAGGAAGCCGCCGTCCCCGCTGGACGAATGGTGCAGCGACCCCATGTCGGTCTTCGGCTCGACGATGGCCGTGGACGAGGACTTCGAAGGCTCCGAGGGCTCCGGCTTGCGGGTGGTCGTCCGTTTCGACGCGGACGTGGACTTACGGGACCGCGTCGTGGTGGCCTTGGGTCCGGTCGTCGTGGGTCTGGCGGCGGACGTGGACTTGCGCGCCGTCACCGACCGCGAGGTCGACTTCTTGGCCGCGGACGTGGTCGACTTACGCGCGGTCGACTTACGCGCGGTCGACTTACGCGCGGTCGACTTACGCGCGGTCGTGGACTTGCGTGCCGTGCTCCTCCCCGCTGTGCTCTTCCGTGCCGCCGCGGTCTTGCCGGCGGTGGTGGACTTCTTGGCGGCGGCCTTGCGGCCCGTGGTCGCCTTGCGAGCGGTCGACTTGCGCGCGGTCGTCTTCTTGGCGGTCGACTTCTCCGCGGTCGCCTTCTTGGCCCTGGTCGACTTGCGGGCCCCTGTGGCCCGGCCGGTCGAGGTCGTCTTCTTGGCAGCCGACGTGGCCTTCCGGCCACCGGCCGCCTTCCGGGCCGTGCCCGAGGTCTTCTGGGCCGTGGACACGGCCTTGGCGGCAGTGCTCATCGCCTTGGCGGCGTCGTTCATCGCCTTGGTGGCGGTGGTCATCGCCTTGGTCATGGCCGTCATGGCCTTGACCGACGCCGTGGCCTTGGTCGTCGCCGACTTCATCTGCTTGGCGGCGGACGAGGCCTTGGTGGCGGCGGTCTTGGCCTTGGTCGCCATCGCCGAGGACGTCCGGCCGGCGGTGGCGGTGCTGCGGGACGCCGTCTTCCTCGCGGCGGTGGTGCTCCTCCTGCCCGTGGTGGACTTTCTGGCGGTCGTCGACCTGCTGGCGGCCGACGTGCCGGTGGTCGACCTGCGGGCCGCGGAAGTGGACTTCCGGGCCGTGGTCGACTTCCGGGCCGTGGACTTCTTGGCGGTGCCCTTGGCAGCCGTCGAGCGCTTGACCGTGGTACGCGGTGCCGTGGTCTTCGCGGCGGCGCTGACACGCTTGCCGGCCGACTTCCTGGTGGCCGGCTTGCGCCCGGTGGTCTTCCTCGCGGCTGAGCTTTTCGCGCGACTAGCCGTACCTCGGCTGGACGTCGCGCGCTCTGCAGTCTTGGTAGGCACTGATCTCCCCCCCGTGTGATCAGTTACGGGGAGATCTATTCCACATTTGTTGACGCTCTACACACACACTGTTACTTCAGCAGGTCAGACGCCCACCGGATGCCATACCGTCTTGGTCTCCAGGAAGGCGGTCATACGGCCTGTTCCGGGCTCTGCGGACCAGTCGGTCACGCCCGGTCGCAGCACCCGCTTGAGATTTTCGGCGGCCGCCTCTTCCAGGGTCCTGACGCGGTCCCGTGCCACTCCGGCGAGGTCGATGGCGTTCACGTCCATGTGCGCGGCGAGCCACGGCGCCAACTCATCGCGGCGGCCGGTCAGCACGTTGACGACGCCGCCCGGAAGGTCCGACGTCGCCAGCACCTCGGCGAACGTGATCGAAGGCAGCGGCGACGGCTCGGAGGCGATGACGACGCACGTGTTGCCCGACACGATCGCCGGGGCGACGACCGACACGAGACCGAGCAGCGGGGAGTCCGGGGCGACGATGCCGACGACGCCCGTCGGCTCCGGCGTGGAGAAGTTGAAGAACGGTCCGGCGACCGGGTTGGCCGAGCCGCCGACCGCGCCGAGCTTGTCGGCCCATCCCGCGTACCAGACCCAGCGGTCGATCGCGGCGTCCACCTCGGCGTTCGCCGCGGCCTTGGCCAGCCCGGCGGCGCGCAGCTCCTCGACGAACTGCGCCCGGCGGCCCTCCAGCATCTCGGCGATCCGGTAGAGGATCTGACCCCGGTTGTAGGGGGTGCGCCCGGCCCAGCCGCCGAACGCCTTGCGGGCGGCGACCACCGCGTCCCGCACGTCCTTGCGGGACGCCTGGGAGGCGTTGGCGAGGAAGGTGCCCTTGCCGTCGTTCACCACGTACGACCTGCCGGACTCGGACCGGGGGAACGCGCCCCCGATGAACAGCTTGTAGGTCTTGCGCACGGCGAGCCGTTCAGATCGTTCAGATCGCTCAGACATCGAGGTAGGCCTCCAGTCCGTGCCGGCCGCCCTCGCGGCCGTAGCCGGACTCCTTGTAGCCGCCGAACGGCGACGCGGGGTCGAACTTGTTGAACGTGTTGGCCCAGACGACGCCCGCGCGCAGGCGTTCGGCCATCCACAGGATGCGGGAGCCCTTCTCGGTCCAGACCCCGGCCGACAGCCCGTAAGGGGTGTTGTTGGCCTTCTCGACGGCCTCGGCGGGCGTACGGAACGTCAGCACCGACAGCACCGGCCCGAAGATCTCCTCGCGGGCGATCCGATGCGACTGGGCGACGTCGGTGAAGATCGTCGGGGCGAACCAGAACCCGCGCTGCGGCAGCTCGCACGGCGGCGACCAGCGGCCGGCGCCCTCCTGCTCGCCGATCTCGGACAACATCCGGATCTTCTCCAGCTGGGCGCCGGAGTTGATCGCGCCGATGTCGGTGTTCTTGTCGAGCGGGTCGCCGACGCGCAGCGTGGCCATCCGCCGCTTGAGCTGGTCGAGCAGTTCCTCCGCCACCGACTCCTGGACGAGCAGGCGCGACCCGGCGCAGCACACGTGGCCCTGGTTGAAGAAGATCCCGTTGACGATCCCCTCGACGGCCTGGTCCAGCGGCGCGTCGTCGAAGATGACGTTGGCGGCCTTGCCGCCGAGCTCCAGCGTCAGCTTCTTGTCCGTGCCGGCCGCGGCGCGCGCGATCTGCTTGCCCACCTCGGTGGAACCCGTGAAGGCGACCTTGTCGATGCCCGCGTGCTCGACCAGCAGCCGGCCGGTCTCGCCCGCGCCGGTGATGATGTTGACGACGCCCGGCGGCAGGTCGGCCTGGCGGCAGATCTCGGCGAACGCCAGCGCGGTCAGCGGCGTGGTCTCGGCGGGCTTGAGCACCACCGTGTTGCCGCACGCCAGCGCCGGTGCGATCTTCCAGGCCAGCATCAGCAGCGGGAAGTTCCACGGAATGACCTGACCGGCCACGCCCAGCGGCCTGGGATCCGGCCCGAAGCCCGCATGGGTGAGTTTGTCCGCCCACCCGGCGTAGTAGAAGAAGTGCGCGGCGACCAGCGGCAGGTCGACGTCGCGCGACTCGCGGATCGGCTTGCCGTTGTCGATCGACTCCAGCACGGCCAGCTCGCGCGAGCGCTCCTGGATGATCCGCGCGATCCGGTAGAGGTACTTGGCCCGCTCCCGGCCGCTCATCGGGCCCCAGACCTTGTCGTGGGCGCGCCGGGCGGCGGCCACCGCCCGGTCCACGTCCGCCGCGTCGGCGGCGGCGATCTCGGCGAGCGGCTCCTCGTTCGACGGGTCGATGCTCTTGAACGGCTCGCCGTGCCCGTCGCGGAACTCGCCGTCGACGAACAGCCCGTACGAGGGCCGAATGTCGACGACGGCCCGCGACTCGGGTGCCGGCGCGTACTCGAAGTCCATGATCAGCAATCCAGTCGGTCGAGTCAGTCGAGCGTGAAGTAGTCGGGGCCGGAGTAGACACCGGTGGCCAGCTTGCGGCGCTGCATGAGGAGATCGTTCAGCAGGCTGGAGGCGCCCAGGCGGAACCACTCCGGGGTGAGCCAGTCCGGTCCGGCCGTCTCGTTGACCAGCACCAGGTACTTGATCGCATCCTTGGTGGTCCGGATGCCGCCCGCGGGCTTGACCCCGACCATGCGCCCGGTCTGGTCCCGGAAGTCCCGCACGGCCTCCAGCATGACCAGCGTCACCGGCAGCGTGGCGGCCGGGGAGACCTTGCCGGTGGAGGTCTTGATGAAGTCGGCGCCCGCCCGCATGGCGAGCCAGGACGCACGGCGCACGTTGTCGTAGGTCACGAGCTCGCCGGTCTCGAAGATCACCTTGAGGTGCGCGCCGTGCCCGTCGTTGGCCGCGCCGGCGCAGGCCTCCTTGGTCGCGACGATCTCCTCGTACACCTTGAGGTAGTCGCCGGCCAGGAACGCGCCGCGGTCGATCACCATGTCGATCTCGGTGGCGCCCGCCTCGACCGCCGCCCGCGTGTCGGCCAGCTTGGCCTCCATCGGCGCCCGCCCCGAGGGGAACGCGGTGGCCACGCTCGCCACCCCGATCCCGGACCCCTGGAGGGCCTCGACCGCCGTCGGGACCATGTCCGGATAGACGCAGATGGCCGCCACCTGCGGCACGTCCGGATCGCCGGGATCGGGCCGCATGCCCTTGGCGCACAGGGCGCGCACCTTCCCGGGCGTGTCCGCGCCCTCCAGCGTGGTGAGGTCGACCATGGTGATCGCCAGGTCGATGGCCTGGGCCTTGGCCGACGTCTTGATCGAACGCGTGGCGAGCCGCGCGGCCCGCTCCTCCGCCCCGACCTGGTCGACGCCCGGCAGCCCGTGCAGGAAGGCGCGCAGCTCAGTGGCGCTCGCAAGAGTCTCCATTGACACGCCTCCAGCATCGCGCACGCCCGGCACCTGCACAAAACGGCCAGAGAGTGCAAAAATTCTACAGGTCGTCTATCTTGGTCGAGAAAATCAAACATGCTGTGCCGCCCGATGGGGGTCGGCCCCGCACACTTCCCCCGCGCCTCCGGCGTGACTGTGTAGAGGAGCCCGCTGAGCCATGGCAGACGACCCGGAGCACCCGCAGATCGACACCACTGTGCCGCACTCGGCCCGGATCTGGAACTACTGGCTCGGCGGCAAGGACAACTACCCCGTCGATCGCGAAGCCGGGGACGCCTATGTCCAGGTCTACCCGGGCATCGTGGACGTCGCCCGCGTGAGCAGGCACTTCCTCGCCCGCGCCGTCCGTTACCTGGCCGGCGAGGCGGGCATCCGGCAGTTCCTCGACGTCGGCACCGGGCTGCCGACGGTCGACAACACCCACGAGGTCGCCCAGCGGGTGGCCCCCGAGTCGCACATCGTCTACGTCGACAACGACCCTCTCGTGCTCGTCCACGCGCACGCCCTGCTGACCAGCTCGCCCCAGGGCGCGACGAGCTACATCGAAGCCGACATGCGCAATCCCAAGGAGATCCTGCGCCTCGCCCAGGAAAAGCTCGACTTCGAGCGTCCCATCGCCCTGATGCTCATGGGCGTGCTCGGCCACATCCAGACGTACGAGGAAGTCCTGTCCATCATCCGGGGCCTGATGGGCGGGCTCCCGGCGGGCAGCTATCTGGCCCTGTACGACGACACCGACACCGACGACGCGCACAACAAGGCTCAGCAGGAGTACGACGACACCGGCGCGGTGCCCTACCGTCTGCGCCCGCCAGAGCAGATCGTCGGCTACTTCGACGGTTTCGACCTCGTCGAGCCGGGCGTGGTGGCCTGCGAGTCCTGGCGTCCCGAACCCAGCCCGTTCGATGACATCACCAAGACGTCCACCCTGTGCGGCGTCGCGCGTAAACGCTAGGCGAAGAGGTTCCCGGCACGGTTGTCTCCACCATGGGGTGGATGTCAGTCTTGACCGGGGTTCGGCGTCGCTTGTGATTTTCGGGAGTGGGAGTGGGCACCGAACGCGTCACGGATGTGCCGCCCAGTGCGCTGACGCACGGGCGAGCTGGACCGACCGTGCTGCGGTTGGTCGTGGGCGCGCAGCTGAGACGGCTGCGCGAGCACCGCGGCATCACCGCCGAGGAGGCGGCGTACGAGATTCGTGGATCAGCATCAAAGATCAGCCGGATGGAGCTGGGCCGGGTCGGGTTCAAGGATCGTGACGTCTCCGACCTGCTGACCTTGTACGGCGTCACCGAGCTGGCCGACCGGCTGCCGCTGCTGGAGATGGCACAGCAGGCCAGCGCGCCGGGCTGGTGGCAGCCCTACAGCGACCTGGTGCCGCCGTGGTTCGAGGCGTATCTCGGGCTGGAGCAGGGTGCCAGCATGATCCGCTGCTACGAGGTGCAGTTCGTGCCGGGCCTGTTGCAGACCGAGGCCTACGCCCATGCCCTGATCCGGCTCGGCATGCCCAGCGCCTCCAAAGACGAGATCGAACGCCGCGTCGAGCTGCGGACGGCACGCCAGCAGGTGCTCAGCCGGCCCGACCCGTTGCGGTTCTGGGCCGTGCTCGACGAGGCGGCGATCCGGCGGCCGTTCGGCGACCGCGCGACCATGCGGGCCCAGCTCAAGCAGCTCATCGCCCTTAACGAACTGCCGCACGTCACCGTGCAGATCAACCCGTTCAGCGCGGGCGGCCACGGCGCGGGCGGCCCGATCAGCATCCTGCGGCTGCCCGCCGCCGACCTGCCCGACGTGGTCTACCTGGAGCAGCTCACCAACGCGTTCTATCCCGACAAGCCGGCCGACGTCTTCCACTACACCGACGTGATGAACCGGCTGGCCGTGCAGTCGGCTCCGGCCTCCGCCACGCCCAAGATCCTTCAGAACATCCTCGACGAGATGTGATCCCGGCCCCGGCGGCGCCGTCCTCGCCTAGAGCAGCCCGTGGTCATGGGCGTAGATCGCGGCCTGGGTGCGGTCGCGCAGCCCGAGGCGCGCCAGGATGCTGGAGACGTGATTCTTGACCGTGCCCTCACTCACATAGAGACGGGTCGCGATCTCGCGATTGGTGGCACCGGCCGCGATCAGCCGGATCACGTCGAGCTCGCGGCCGGTGAGCGCGACGTCCGGCTTGGGCACGTCCTTGGGCACGTCCCGGACGGCCTTCAGCAAGCGCCCCGTGACGGCCGGGGCGAACTGGTCGACCCCCGCGTGGACCATGCGCACCGCCTGGGCCAGCTCGGGGGCGGGCAGATCCTTGAGGAGATATCCGCTCGCACCGGCCCGCAACGCGGCGACCACGTACTCCTCGTCGTCGAAGGTGGTGAGCATCAAGATCCGGCACTCCGGCGTCCTGGCTCGGAGCAGCGACGTGGCCTCCACACCGTCCATCACCGGCATGCGCACGTCCATGAGCACCACGTCGGGAGTGAGCGCGAGCGCCCGTTCGACCGCCTCCCGCCCGTCCTCCGCCACACCCACCACGGCCACCCCGGTCTGGAGCCCCAGCAGCGAGGCGATGCCCTCGCGGATCAGCCGCTGGTCATCGGCGACGAGCACCCGGACGTCGCTCATGACGGTCCGGGCACGGTCGCCGTCACCCGCGTGCCCTCGCCAGGCACGCTGTCGATCCGCAACGAGCCGCCCACGAGCTCCAGCCGCTCCCGCATCCCACGCACACCGAAACCCTCGACCTGGGACTCAAAGCCCTTGCCGTCGTCCTCGACGATCAGGCGCGCCTCCCGCCTTCCCAGCTCGACCTCCACACTCACACGGTCCGCGCAGGCATGGCGGTGGGCGTTGGTGAGGCTCTCCTGGGCGGCGTGGTAGAGCACCGGCAAGGCCACCCCGTCAAGTGCCGACTCATCGCCCCGGATCTCAAGGGACACGGCCGTGCCGAACCGTCCGACCAGCGCGCTGAGCGCCGCCGCCAGCGAGAACTGCCCGTGTGTCCGGAGCGTCCCCACCGACCGCCGCACGTCTTCCAAAGCGAGCCGGGCGGACTCCCGCGCGTCCGTCAGGGCCTGATCGGCCGCTGCCGGATCGATGTTTCGAAAGGCCGCCGACTTCTCCAGCTGAACGGAGATCACGGTCAGATGGTGGCCCACGTTGTCGTGGATGTCCCGCGCGAGCCGGTTGCGTTCGGCAGCCGTGGCCAGCGCCGCCGCCTGCTCCGCGTGCCGTTGGGCGACCGCCGCCATCGCGATCGCGAAGACGAGCCCGATCACGAACATCAGCAAGTCCGAGACGGCCTCGGTGTCCCATCCGGACGTGGAGAGCGTTCCCACCACCCCGGCAAGGCACAGCGCACCCAGCGCATAACCCGCCCTGCGGCCGAGGGCGAAGTAGCCGATGAACGGGATGAGCAACAAGAGCGCGCGCCCCATGCCCGAGCAATCCAGCAGGGCCACCACCACATAGAGCCCACACCGCAACGCCAGCATCGGACCCGCAGGCCCCCGCCGCATCGCCTCAAGCGCGATCAAGAGCACCAGCGTCCCGGCGAACCCCGCCGTGCGCAGGTCAGCCGGACACAACCCGGCAATCGCTGAATACAGTCCCGCCACCAGAACGGTGACGTAAAGGAACATCGCCAACCACGAGGCCATGCGCGGCATAGGCCCAGATTAGGAGCCTGGACCACCCACCGATACGGGGCAGCGGCGACTTTGGCCAAAGGTCATGGGTGTCCAGGTCGCACGGCACTCACGCCACCGACGCGCGCTTCCTACGTTCGAGGCACTGGAAAGGAGCACTCCATGCCCACTGCCTCTCTCTTCCGAATCAGCGCGCTAGCCGGTGTCATCTGCGGCCTGTCCATCGCTCTGGGCGGCCTAAGCGAACTCCTAGCAGGCGACAAGACAATCGCCAGCGGCTACCTGAACGGCGTGTCACCGGCATTTGGCCTGGCGTTCCTAGCAGGCCTCTACCTGGCCCAGCGCGAGGCCGTCGGCAGATTCGGCGCCGTGGCGTTCATGCTGAACTACCTAGGCCTAGCCCTCTTCGCCGGGGCTGCGTACGCCCGCAACTTCGTGCTGGTCCACATGGAGAAATCCGAAATCGAAGCGCTCCTAGCGGGAACGCACCGAATCCCGTTCCTCGGAGCGGCCCTCCTGACCTTGGTCGGCACAGTCCTCTTCGGCGCCGCCATGTACCGCGCTGGCATCGTCCCGCGCCCAGCCGCAACTCTCTTCGTCCTGGGCTTCGCCCCCGTCTGCCTCTCCTTCGCCCTGCCCGCGGTCGTCAACCGCACCGGCCACTTGGTCGCCGGAACAGGAATCGTCTGGCTGGCCCTGGCCCTCTGGTCCATGGCCGCGAACCCGCCCAAGCCCGATCTCCCCCAAACGGGTGAGCCCAGCCACCTCCTCAGCGGGAGGTGACCACCTTTCACTCCTAGCAAGATCAGTCACATGACCGCACCGCCCTGGGCCCGCTTGGCCGCTCACACGATCGCTCTGACCACGCTCCCCTCCGGTCTGTGGCGCATAGGCGTGGCCCTGGGTGGGCCCTCCGGCTACACCGAAGAGGGCCTCCGTGACATCTGCCCTCCCGGCATCTGGGGACCGACCTACCTCATCCTTCTCAGCCTCCTGACCGAGGCCGCCGCACTGCTCACCCTGGGACTCGTTCACCGCTGGGGAGAGGTGGTCCCCCGGTGGGTCCCCTTTGTCAACGGCAAAGCCATCCCGCCCCGCGCGGTGCTGATCCCGGCCTGGACGGGAGTCGCCATCCTCGCGTTCCTCTGGACACCGTTCGCGGCCTGGTGGGCGATGCCGCACGAGGGCATGACCGCGACCGGGCACCTCGTGGTCGGCTTCCTCTACCTGCCCCTGGTGGCCTGGGCCCCGCTCCTGGCCGCCGTCACCCTCAACTACCAGCGCCGCAGGAACCACACCACCGCCCCTCTGACATCCACCTGCACCGCGATTCCGGCGTTGGCCGTCACGCCGCTGGTGGTCGCGGAGGAGCACCATTCCCCGAGGCGGATCCTGGTTTACACGGCCTTCACCGCGGGACGCCAGGGCCGCGACTGCGAGCGAGACCACTCCGACACGAACACTCCTGTTCGGTGAATCCCATCAAATGTCCCCGAGCTGGGGCGGCTTACTTAGAGGCGGTGGCACAGGTCGATCAGGGCGTCGCGAGAACGATGGGCGCGGAAGTGGTCTTCGAGGCTCTCCCGGATGAGGATCCCCGGGAAGTCGAGCGGGTCGACGCGGTCGGCGAGCTGGACGCGGACCGTACAGAGCGCACCGTGGTAGAACGCGATGTCCGCGTACGCCGCGTCGACGACGTCGAGCCTCTGGAGGTCGAGGCGCGCCTTGCTGAAGGCATGGAGCTCGTCGGCGAGACCGTGCAGCAACCAGGCGAGGTGCAGGGACGCCGGTGCGTCCGCGGCCGGCTGCCAGTACGTCAGCCGCCGCTCCTCGTGATCCGGGAGGACGCCGCCCTTGGGGATGGGCGCGTGGGGGAACAACTCCGCCCAAGGCCTGGACGGTTTGTCGGCGTCGCCGGTCCCTGTTGCGAAGCCGCTCATGTAAGGCATGGAGAACGAGGCCCAGCTCAGCATGATGCCGAGCTGGGCTCCGGCGAACTGTATGTCGGACAGCTGGACGAGATGGTGCAGCAGCGCGACGTCTTCGGCCCTCATCATGGAAGCGTCAGACGCGGCGCATGAGCGCGACGGCGGCGGCAATTCCACCGGATGCGAGATGGCGAATCTTCACGAGCATTCCCTCTGCGAAATAGGTGATGGTGCTTGCATCCGAAACGCTATGAATTCGGCATCACGTGAAACAGGGCCCCTGGGCCCAATCACTGAGATCCGGGGGCCCCAGTCTCCCCATGCGGTCAGTAAGGATGCGCTCGGACTTCAGGCGCGTGAAGAGAGGGGGCTCCTGGAGAGAGAACATCGAGCGAAGATGACGTCAATAGGGCGACGGACCCCCGAACATCTCGCTGATTTTCGGCGCGAGCTCCAAATTCCCCCGGATCTTCAGGCGTCCGTCCATCAGCAAAGTCGCAGGATTGGCGTCGCCCGAGAGCGTCCGCAGGAAGTCGCCGGTCCCGGTGACAATGGTGATGGCGGGTTCCCGAGCCTCGCCCTGCCGAGACCGGGCCCTCCCCTCTCGCACCTGGATGGTCCACGCGGTCTGCGTCCCGTCCAGGCGGTTCAGCCGGAACTCCAGCTCCCCCTCGAAGCCCGCCGCCATCGACGGGTCGTACTGCCGCGCCATCCCGGCGAAGAAGACCCGCTGCGCCCGGGGACCGAACCTTCGCTCGATCTCGGCGTCCGACCGCCCGCGAACCAGCCGGGACAAGCCCCGCTGCACACGCCGACGCGCGGTCGACCGCGCCTCCTCACGCACCAGCACCAACGCCGGACGGAGTCCCGCCGGACGTCCCGACCTGCGTGCGCGCCGCGCCCGCGCAAGCTCAGCCTCCTCATCGATCCGGTAACCGGGCGGCACCTTCCGCGCCGGAGCCCGCCGGGCCAGCGCCGCCTCGATCGCCGGGGCGAGCCGCTCAGCCTTCGCGGCCTCCCGCTCCTGCCGCCCTTCCACGAAATGCGGCATGACGGCCTTGCCGAAGAGCTCGATGCTCTCGCAGATGTGCTCATGTCGATTGGGCCCGGACTGGAGCACGAAACCAATCTGGTCGACCCCAGCCGTCTCGTACCGCCGGACCAGGTCGATCACCTGCTCAGAAGTGCCGACCGCGCCCCTCAATGACCCCACATTGACGTTCAGCGCCTCCGCGTTCGCGATGATCTGATCCCGATCGAACCCCCGCGCCGCCCGCCGCTCCTGGAACTCGGCCCACACATCCGTACGCCCCGGATCGTGCGGCGTGGTCCCGTAGTAATGCGCGAGCGCGAACCCGAAGAAGTGCGCCCCGTCGATCCCGCGGTCGATCGCGATCGCCTCGTCCTCGTGCAGCATCATCGGCAGCACAACGGTCACATTCGCATTGACCGCGAACCCCGCCGGCACACACTCGTCCGACTCGATGATCCGGTAGTACTCACCCGTCCACTTGGCCGCGTCCTCCGGCTCCACAAAGGAGAACGACAAAGCGCCGATCCCGTTCCGCGCGGCGAAATGAATCGTCTCCCTCCGCGAGCACGCGACCCACAGGGGCGGATGAGGCTTCTGCAAGGCCTTCGGTATCACGTTCCGCGGCGGCATCTGCAAATACTTGGACTCCCACCCCGCGAACGGCTCCTCCACGAACATCCGGGTGATCGCGTCGATCGCGTCCTCCCACTGAGCCCGCTTCTCGGTGCGCCGCACGCCAAAGCCCCCCAGCTCCGCGCTGGAGCTCGCCTCGCCCGTTCCAAAGTCGACGCGCCCGTCCGAAACCAGATCCAAGGTCGCAACCCGCTCCGCCACCCGCGCCGGATGGTTCACATTGGGCGGCAACTGAACGATCCCGTGCCCCAACCGGATCCGCTTCGTCCGCTGCGACGCCGCCGCCAGGAAGACCTCCGGCGCCGACGAGTGGCTGTACTCCTCCAGGAAGTGATGCTCGACCAGCCATACGTGGTCGAAGCCCACCCGATCCGCGATCTCGATCTGCTCCAGGGCGTCCTTGTAGAGCCGATGCTCCTCCCCGTGCTCCCAAGGCCGCGGAAGCTGGTGCTCGTAGAAGAGGGAAAACCGCATCCCAACCACCTCCACCGGTAGTGACCGGCCGGCCCACCCGGCCAGCGTCACCCTGAATTAGACGCTCTGTCAACGGATGCGGGGGCCGGAGGGCTCACGTGGGTGAAGCTAAAAAACCAAGCGCTCGCTTGACTCGCCCGGGGCCGGGACGACACCGTGGACCGATCACGGTCGAGGAGAGGTGTCCATGGCGCTGCTGGACGGGTTGCGGGTGCTGGATCTGACGATGTGGCGGCCTGGGCCGTACGCCACGCAACTGCTCGCCCAGCTCGGCGCGGACGTGATCAAGGTGGAGCCGCCCGGCGGGGAGCCGATGCGGATGTTCCGGAGCCACTTCGACCTGCTCAACCAGCACAAGCGCAGCATCGCGCTCAATCTGAAGGACGACGCCGACCGGGCACGTTGTCTTGAGCTGGCGGCCGAGGCCGAGGTCTTCGTCGAAGGATTCCGGCCAGGGGTGGCCGACCGGCTCGGCGTCGGCCATGGGGTTCTGCTGGCGCTCAATCCGCGGCTCGTCTACTGCTCGCTGTCGGGGTACGGGGCGGAGGGACCGCTGGCGGCTGTGCCCGGACATGACGTCAACTACCGGGCCTACACGGCTGCGCTTCCAGCCGACGCGGTCTCACCCGACGCCGACGAGCTGCCGGTGGCCGACATGGCGGCCGCGACCATGGCCGCGTTCGCGATCACCGCGGCGTGCCTCAAGGCGCGTGCGACCGGCGTCGGTGACCGGATCGACCTCGGCATGGCCGACGTGCTGGCCAACTGGGTCGGAACGGTGCCCACGGCGATCAACCGGAACGGCGGTTCGGGACCCGTGCCCGGCTATGGCGTCTACACGACCAAGGACGGCCAGAAGATCACGCTCGGAGTGGTCTCCGAGGAGAACCTCTGGACGGCGACGTGCGCGGCTCTGGGCCTGGACGAGTATGCGGACGTCCCGTTCCTCGAACGGCTCGGACGAGTGCGCGAGCTGGACGAGGCCGTAGCGGCTGCCGTCGCACATCTCACCCGGGACGAGGCGGTCGAACGTCTCGGCACGGCAGGCGCCCCCGTCGCCCCGCTGCTGACGCGGGCCGAGATGATGGCGCACGAGCATTTCGGAAGCCGGGGCGTGATCCATGGCGACACGGTGGGAAGCCCCGTTCGCACGGCAGTGCATCCGCCGCTACCGCCCGGCCCGGTCGCGGAGCTGGACGAGCACCAGAACCAGACCTGGCACCCCTGACCGCAGCACCCCGACCGCAACGCCCCGACCACCACCTTGCCGCTCGTCGGCATGAGCGTGCCGAGGGTCTCACAGGGTGATATTTGTACGACTTTGTCGTAGTCATGCGGCATCCTTGGTGCGTGAGTGCACGTGTGATGAGTCCGGTCCTGGTGGGCCGTTCGGCCGAGCTCGGCGATCTGGACGAGGCGCTGGCCGCCGCACCGGGGGCCGTGCTGGTCGGCGGTGAGGCGGGGCTCGGCAAGACACGGCTCATCCGTGAGTTCGCCAGGGCGGTTGAGAGGCCGGTCGACGGGACGCCACGGGGGCGGCTGCTGGTCGGCGGCTGCCTGGAGCTGGGCTCCGACGGCCTGCCGTTCGCCCCGTTCACCACTGTGCTGCGCGGCCTGGTCCGCGACATCGGCATCGACGGGGTGGCTGAACTGCTGCCGCGCGGCGACACCCGCGGCCTGGCGCGCCTGCTGCCCGAGTTCGGCGAGCCGGAGAGCGACACGCCTTCCGGCGAGGAACGTGCCCGGCTGTTCGAGCTGGTCCTGACCTTGCTGGAACGGCTGGCCGAGCGGCAGCCGCTGGTACTGGTGATCGAGGACGCGCACTGGGCCGACCGGTCCACCCGTGACCTGCTGGCGTTCCTCATCCGCAACGTCATCGCCACACCGCTGCTGATCGTCGTCACGTACCGCGTCGACGAGTTGCACCGCACCCATCCCCTACGGCCGCTGCTGGCCGAGCTCGGGCGCAGCGACAAGGTCCGGCGGGTCGAGCTGGCCCGGCTGTCGCGCGCAGAGGTCGCCGAGCTGGCCGCCCGGATCCTCGGGACCGAGCCACAGCCCCAGCTGGTGGACAAGATCCATGCGCGCAGCGAGGGCAACCCGCTGTTCATCGAGGCGCTGCTCGACAGCGACGGGACGCTCGCCAGCGAGATTCCCGAGTCGCTGCGTGACCTGCTGCTCGCGGGCGTACAGCGGCTGCCGGACGAGACACAGGACGTGCTGCGCGACGCCAGCGGCGGCGGCACGCGCATCGAGCACGCCCTGCTCGCCGCGGTCTCCGGGCTTGACGACACCACGCTGACCCGCGTCCTGCGGCCCGCCGTGGCCGCGAATGTGCTGGTGGTGGACGGCGACGGCTACGCGTTCCGGCACGCCCTGATCCGCGAGGCGCTCCACGACGATCTCCTGCCGGGCGAGCACACCAGGCTCCACACCCGCTACGCCCAAGCGCTCGAGAACACCCCGGGCCTTGTCCCCGCCGGACGGTTGTGGATCGAGCTCAGCCACCACTGGAACGCCGCGCACGATGCCACGTGGGCGTTGGTCAGCTCCAGCCGCGCGGCCGGTGACGCCCACAAGGCCCTGGCCTACGCCGAGTCGCTGGCGATGTTGTCGCGCGTCCTGGAGCTCTGGGAACGGGTGCCGGACGCCGCCGAACGGATCGGCGCCGGCCACACCGACGTGCTGGAGGACGCAGCGATCGCCGCCGACCTCGCCGGCGAGTACGAGATCGGCATCAGGCTGGCCACCGCGGCCCTGCGCGAGGTCGAGGAGTCCGGCGGCCCCAGCACGCGGCGCGCCGCCCTGCTGGAGCTGCGCGGCCGGATGCGTTTCGAGATCGCCCGGCCAGGGTTCGTCGAGGACCTGCGCGAGGCGGTGCGCTGCCTGCCGGCCGAGCCGACCGTGATCCGCGCCCGTACGCTGGCCACACTGGCGCAGTACGTACGTCTGACGACCGATACGCACGAGGCCCGGAGCGCCGCGATCGAGTCGCTCGAGATCGCCCGGGCGCTGGGCGACGTCACGGCCGAGGCCGACGCGCTGATCACGCTGTTCTGCGTCGACATCGACTACGACGAGGACGCCCAGATGCTCGCCGAGGTCGACGAGGTCGCGCTGCGCTCCGGAAGCCACCGTGTGCTGCTTCGCCTCGCCGTGATCAAGTCGCATTTCCTGGAGGGCCGTGGCCTGCACGAGGAGGCCGTCGAGGTGGCCCGGCGCGGCATGGAGCAGGCCAAGGAATTCGGCGTCGCCCGTACGAAGGGCACGTTCCTCGGCATCAACCTCGCCGAGCCGCTGGTGTCGCTCGGCCGCTGGGACGAGGCGTTCACCGTCCTCGACCAGGCGCTGGAACAGGACCCGGCGATCACGATCCGCACCTCGCTGCTGGTGCTCCTCGGCGAGGTGGCGACGGCGCGCGGCGAACTGGCGACCGCCGAGGCCTGGCTCAACGCCTCGGACGAGATCATGGACGTCACCATGGAGGGGCGGAAGACCCAGGACTACTTCGCCACGCTCCGGCTGAAGGCCCGGCTCCGGATCGCGGCGGGCCGGTACGAGGAGGCGCTGGAGGCCGTGCGCCCGGTGATCCCCACCACGGGCCTGCCGGACGACAGCCGCTACGCCTGGCCGGTCATGGTCCTCGGCGCCACCGCCTGCGCCGCCCTCGGCGAACGGGCGATGATCAACGGCGAACCCGCCCTTCCGCAGATCGAGGCCCGTGCCGCCGGCCTGAAGGTGCTGGGCCCCGCCCAGGAGGCGCACCGTCTCACATTCCTGGCGGAGGTCTCGCGAGCCCGCGGCGTGAACGACCGGGTCGCCTGGGACGCCGCCGCGGCCGCGTGGGACGAGCTCGGCCAAAGCCATTCACTCGCCACCGCGCTGACCCGCGCCGGCGAGGCATCGATCCTCGACGGCGACCGTGACGGCGCCGCGGCTCGCCTGCGGCGGGCCGCCGACCTCGCCGAACGGCTCAAGGCCGGGCCACTCTCCGCACAGATCGACGACCTCTTCCGCCGCGCCCGCCTCACCCGCACGTCCGGGCAGACCACCGCCCCGCCGCTCGGCCTGACTCCGCGCGAACTCGAAGTGCTACGCCTGGTCGCCGACGGCCAGAGCAACCGTGAGATCGCCGAGATGCTCTTCATCTCGGCCAAGACCGCGAGCGTCCACGTCTCCAACATCCTGACCAAGCTCGACGTCACCAGCCGCGGCGAAGCCGCAGCCACCGCACACCGCCTCGCCCTCTTCCCGGCCCCCACCCTGAAGCGCTGAGGGGGCGCGGCCCTGGCGACGCGGGATGGATCCGGCGGCGGGAACCTCCCCTCCCGGGCTCCCGCCGCCGCATCGTCGGACCACACGGGAACTTCAGTGGTTGCCGTCCCGGACACGGCCCGCGGAAGTACGCGGCACTTCTCCGCGTGGAGAGGCGGTCCGTGACCCTTTCGGCAAGTAACAGTCTTGCGGACCTGGGCACGGGGATGCATCGGGAGACATCCCGATAGGCGTACCTAAAATCAGCGGCTGGGACGTAGGCGCTCGGTGACCCAGGCGGCGATCTGCGTCCGGGAGGCCATCTCGAGTTTGGCGAGGATGTGTTCGAGGTGGGAGTCGACCGTGCGCTTGGCGATGACCAGGCGCTCGGAGATCTCCCGGTTGGACAGTCCCTGCGCGACCAGGGCGGCGATCTCGCGTTCGCGGCGGGTGAGCGGTTCCCATGGGTCGACGCCGCGAGCGTTGACGCCGGGCCGCTCGTCCAGGGCGTGGTCCATGGCCTCGTCGAGGCTGAGCCGGAGTCCCTCCTCGTAGAAGACCTGCCAGCCGCCCTCTCCGAGCGAGCCGCGCACCTCGGAGAGCACGACTCCGCGCAGGGACAGGTAGGCGGGGCCGAAGAACATCGGCGCGCCGACGATCCGCCACATCCGGTCGGCGGCGCCGAACAGCCGTGCCGACCGTTCGGCCGATCCGGTGAAACCCGCGCAGCCCGCGGCCAGGTCCAGCGCCATCGCGCTGCCGAGCCGGTCGTTGAGTCCCCGCATGAGCCGCAACGTCCGCTGTGCCTCGACACTCGCCGTCTGCGGGTCGCCACGGAGGCAGTGCGCGAGCCCGCGTACCCACGTCGCGTACGCCAGGCACCACTGGTCACCGGACGCGGCGCTGAGCACCTGGCACTCCTCGCAGTACTCCAGCGCCCGGTCGATGTCGCCGGTGAGGCAGTGCAGCGCCGCGAGCAGCGGCAACCGCAACATCGTCCAGATATCGCCGCTCGGTGCAGGCTCCGCCAGGAGTGGCCGCGCCGCCTCCAGGTCGCCGCGGAAGAACGCCACCAGCCCGGCCAGCTCGACCGTGTAGGCGCGTTCCAAACTGCTGGACGCCAGCGGCACCGCCTCTGCCTGGAAGCCCTCGGCCGCCTCAAGGTCTCCCTGGAGCACCGCGAGCAATCCGGACAGGCACAGCGCCCTGGCACGATCGGACGTCGCGTCCGTGGCGAGGGCCTTGCCCAACCACAGGCGGCCCTCGCCGAGCAGTCCGGCGGAGAACCAGAACTGGGCGAGTGCCGCCGCCATCCGCGTCGCCTGCGCGCCCTCGCCCGGAGTGGTGACCGAGTAGTCGAGCGCGGCACGGAGGTTGGCGTGCTCACGCATGAGGCGTTCGAGACGTCCGGCCTGATCGGCACCGAACGCCTCCGCCTCGGCGCGGACGGCGAGCCCGAGGAACCAGTCCCGATGCCGCCGCCGCAGCCGTTCCACCTCTTCCCGCCCCGCCAGCAGGTCGCTGCCGTATTCGCGCAGCGTGTCGAGCATCCGGTAGCGGCGGCCGCCCTCCTCGCGGAGCACGATCGACTTCTCGACCAGACGCGCGAGCGTCTCATAGACCGCGTCCGCGGGCAGTCCGGTCTCCGCACCCTCCGCGTCGGCGCACACCTGCTCGGCCGCGGCGAGATCGAACCCGCCGGGGAACACCGTGAGCCGGGCCCACAACAATGCCTCCCGCGGCGTGCAGAGCTCATGGCTCCACTGCACCGCCGCCCGCAAGGTCTGATGGCGGGAACGGCCTGCCCGCTGCGCGCGATGGGTGCCGAGCAGCCGGAACCGGTCGTCCAGCCGTTCCACGAGCTGCTCGACCGACAGCGCCCGCAGCCGTACGGCAGCCAGCTCGATCGCGAGCGGAATGCCGTCCAGCCTCCGGCACAGCCGCGCGACGGCAGGCAGTTCGTCGCCGCTGAGCGTGAAGCCAGGCACGACCGCCGCGGCACGGTCGGCGAAGAGCGCCACCGCGTCCGACGCCGCGACCTCGGCCGCCGGGCCCTCGGCGTCAGGCAGGCTCAACGGCGGCAGCACCATGGTGTGCTCGCCGAGAACATCCAGCGGCTCGCGGCTGGTGGCGAGCAGATGCAGGCGCGGCGCGGCCCGCAGCAACACCTCCGCCAGAATCGCGCAGGCGTCCACCAGATGCTCGCAGGTGTCGAGCACCAGCAGCAGCTCGCGATCGGCAAGATGCTCGGCGAGCATGTCGAGCCGGTCGCGCGTGGACTGGTCGGGCACATGCAACGCCTCGGCCACGGTGTGCGCGAGCAGCTCGGCGTCACGCAACGCCGACAGATCGACGAACCACGCCCCGTCCGCGTAACCGGGACGGGCCTCCCCCGCCAGCCGGAGCGCCAGCCGGGTCTTGCCGACTCCGCTCGCCCCCGTCAACGTCACCAGCCGGGACGCCTCGAGAAGGCGCCTGCCCTGGGCGAGCTCGCGCTTCCGGCCGACGAACCTGGTCACCTCTGCGGGCAGCCTGCCCGCCCGCCGTTCCAGCGCAACGCTCGCCACGGGCCGCCTCTGGTCGCATCGCCGGTGACGTGACCGACGTTTCGGAGGGTTTCCCGCATCGTACCCGCCCGACCACGACCCGAGAGGACCCGATTACCGACCGCGATCGGTGCGGGCGCGGCGCGCCAGTCCGACGCGACCAGGCCGCCGGATGTGGATCGGTCTACTTGGGAACGCGGGCCACGCAGAAGACGGTCTGGCCGAACGGCGGGCGCACCAGGCGCTCGATGGCGCGGGTGGTGGGGATGACCGTGCGGTCGTAGATCTTGACCAGGCGCGGGTCGGGGTAGCCGGCGCCGCCGCGCCGGACGGCGGCCCACCAGGCGATGCCGCCCAGGAAGTTGATGGGCTTGAGCACCTCGGGAATCAGCCCGGACTCGCGGACCGAAGCCTCCAGGGTGGCCGGGGTGTAACGGGTCACATGGCCGACCTTGCGGTCGAACTCGCCGTAGAGCTGCATGTAGCCGGGCACCCAGATGACGATGCGGCCGCCGGGCAGGGTCACGGCGGCGAGGTCGCGCAGTGCCTGGACGTCGTCCTTGATGTGCTCAAGGACGTTCATCATCACGACGGTGTCGACCTTCTGCCGGATGTCGACCTCGGCGGGCAGCTCCAGGTCGAGCACCTCGACGTCGTCGTTGTCGTCGTAGCGCTTGCGGAGCTCGCCCACGCAGTAGGGGTCGTTGTCGCTCACGGCCAGGTAGTCGAGCCGCCCGGCGAACTGTTCGGAGAAGTGCCCGAGGCCGGAGCCGATCTCCAGCAGGGAACGGCCCACGTGCGGGGCCACCATGTCGTACTCGTACTTGCGGTAGTTGCGGGCCTCGTCGCCACCGAGGTGGTTTTCCAGGGCGCCGTCGCCCGCGGCCGGCTGGACGAGTTCGCCGTCGCCGGCGGTGGGAACGGCAGGCTGGGTCTTGCTGCCGAGGAGCTTGAGGAGCGTACCGGCAATGGACTTTTTCTGACCTGGTGAATGCATACTTCCCGCTCGCTGGAGTGCGTTGTCGCTCGCCTGGCAATCGGCTGGCGTTCGCCGGACCGGCGTGCCGACCTGGACTTCGAGGCGGGCCGATCTCTAGCGCAAAGGTCGGGTCAGTCTAGTCGACAGTGAACGTTCACGAGCCGTGTGCGTGTCATTCAGCCTCGGACGCCCCGGAGCGCGCTGCTGTGCCACACACCTTGGCGTGTCGACCGGCGACCCGCCAAATGCCAGGTCACGTCACCGTACCGGACCACGGAGAGACGGTCTCGGTGAGCTCGCTCACGCTCGTCCGGCGCGCCGGGTGCGAACGCGGGACACCTGCATGATCCCGTCCCGGAGTGCGGCGGCCGGGAGGCCGAACCCTTCGACAGCCGTGGCCACGAGCACATCGAGGTCGGGCCGCACTCCGGAACGGGCGTCCTTGCCGGAACGGGGATCAATGCCGGAACGGGTGTGTCCGCCGTATCGCGGGCCATCGACGATCACGCTGAGCATCGCGTCGCCCTCCGCCCTGTCGTCACCACGGCACCACCGGGTGAGTGCAACATATCGGCACTCGGCCCTGAACACAGGCAGAGAGTTTTCACATGGTGACACTGTGCGACGATCCCCGGGCCGCCCGCCCAGGCGCTCAGCCGATCGGGCGGTGGACGTTCTCCTGCTTGGACGGGCCAGGGGTCGCGTCGGCGATCCAGGGACCTGGGATGGACGGGTCGAGGATGCCCTCCTCAAGCCAGGTGAAGTCGCCTGAGAGGACGCGCTTGGCGAGCTTCGCGTCCAGGGCATCGGTGTTGCGCCAGAGCCCGTCGAAGAGCTCCTCGATCCGTACCCGCGCCTGCCTGCAGAAGGCATCGGCCAGCCTGGTCGCGGACACGCCAGGCGAACGGACCGTCTCGCCCTCGCTCGACCGCGTCCCGTGCTCCCTGCTGTCTTGCAGCGCCCGTACGCAGACGGCACTCATGGCGTAGAGCTCGGCGCCGATGTCGACCATGCGGCCGAGGAAGCCCTGCTTGTACTCCAGCTTTCCCTGCCAGCGTCCGGCGGCGTAGAAGGTCGAGCGGGCCAGCTTGCGGGAGGCACGTTCGACATAGCGCAGGTGCTGCGCCAGCGGCCCGAACTCGCCGTACGATCCGGGACGCTGCCCCGCGCCCGTGACCAGCGTCGGCAACCACCGCGCGTAGAAGCCGCCGGCTCGGGCGGCGGCGCGCGCCTTCTGCCCGCGTGACGCGTCCGGGTCGATGATGTCGCCGGCCACCGACAGGTGCGCGTCCACGGCCTCACGGGCGATCAGCAGGTGCATGATCTCGGTCGAGCCCTCGAAGATCCGGTTGATCCGGAGGTCGCGCAGGACCTGTTCGGCGGGCACGCCGCGTTCACCGCGAGCCGCCAGCGACGCCGCGGTCTCGTAGCCGCGGCCACCACGGATCTGGACCAGCTCGTCGGCGATCCTGCTGGCCATCTCGGAGGACCACAGCTTGGCCAACGCCGCCTCGATGCGGATGTCGTTGCGCTCGTCGTCGGCCAGCTGGCTGGACAGGTCGAGCATCGCCTCCAGGGCGTACGAGGTCGCGGCGATGAACGCGAGCTTCTTGGAGATGGCCTCGTGCTCGCCGACGGGGCGGCCCCACTGCACCCGTTCCTTGGACCACTCGCGCGCAATCTTGGTCGACCACTTGCCGGCCGCCGCGCACAACGCGGGCAGCGACAGGCGGCCGGTGTTGAGCGTGGTGAGCGCGATCTTCAGTCCGGCGCCCTCCTTGCCGATCAGGTTCGCGGCGGGGACGCGGACGTCGTGGAAGCGCGTGACGCCGTTCTCGATGCCGCGCAGCCCCATGAACGCGTTGCGGCGCTCGACGGTGATGCCCGGCGAGCCCGCCTCGACGACGAACGCGGAGATGCCGCCGCGATGCCCCTCGGACTTCGGCACCCGCGCCATCACGACCACGAGGTCGGCGACGACGCCGTTGGTGGTCCACAGCTTGACGCCGTTCAAGACGTATTCGCCGTTCCCGGTGGGCACCGCGGTGGTCCGCAGCCGCGCGGGGTCCGAGCCGACGTCGGGCTCGGTCAGCAGGAACGCGCTGATCTCGTTGACGCAGCGCGGCAGCCAGGTGTTCTTCTGCTCGTCGGTGCCGAAGAGCTTGATCGGCTGCGGGACTCCGATGGACTGGTGGGCCGAGACGAGCGCGCCGAGCGCCGGGCTGACCGAACCGATGATCATCAGGGCCCGCCCGTAGTGATACTGCCCGAGCCCGAGGCCGCCGTACTTCTCCGGGATCTTCATGCCGAGAGCGCCGAGCGCGCGCAGTCCCTTGATGACCTCATCGGGAATGCGCGCGTCCCTCTCGATCGCCGCCGAGTCGACCTTCGTCGCGCAGAACTCCCGGAGCCGGGCCAGGAATTCCTCCCCCTTACGCACCATGACCTCGTCAGAACGCGGATGGGGATGGATGAGATCGAGGCGGAAGTCGCCCAGGAACAGCTGCTTTCCGAAGCTCGGAAGGCGCCATTCGGTCTCGCGCGCCTCTTCGGCGATCTTTCGGGCGGTGCGCTCGTCTACGCGGCTCGGCTGGGTCATACCGGCTCCTCGGAATGGCTTCCGCGTCTCCCTTGCGAAGTTACTCCCGAGTCGTACCCCCGAGTAGGGCCCACCGAACACCAGCCGATGCCAATGCGTTAACAGCGCACTTATGTTGTCCGCGGGAACAATGATCTCGCCACAGAGTTAAGGCCCGAGAAAGGACCGTTCCAGCACACTGAATTCGGCCGCTGGCTTCCGTGAACACGGCGCCAGACCGAGCAAGAAGTGATCCAATGGACTCAGTATCACGAAAGGCCTTGACCTGACGAGGCCAGAGGGGTTCGCTGTGCGTGATGGATGAGACACGGAGACCTACTCTCATCGCTTCAGTGCAACGTGCCTTGCACCTGATGGAGGCCGTGGCCTCGCATCCCAACGGGGCGCCCGCCAAGCAGCTGGCCCGCGAGGCCGGATTGCCGCTCGCCACGACGTACCACCTGCTGCGCACCCTCGCCCACGAGGGCTACGCGATGCGCCTCTCGGACGGCGTCTGGGTCATCGGCGACCGCGTCCAGTCGCTGCACGGCCAGAGCAAGACCCAGCAGCTGCTCGCCCGCATCCGCCCCGCCCTGATGGCGCTGCGTGACGAGCTCGGCGTCGCCGCGTACTTCGGCCTGCACGAGGACGACGAGATCCGCATAGTCGACATAGCCGACGGCCCCCGCACCCCCCGCGTCGATCTCTGGGTGGGCTTCGACGCCGCCGCCCACGCGACCGCCATCGGCAAGTGCATGCTCGGCCAGCTCGACGACGAACGCCGCCGCGACTACCTGGCCCGCCACCCGCTCGTCGACCTCACCCCGCACACCATCACCGACCGGCAGCAGCTCCTGCGCACCCTGGCCAAGCCATCCGGGCTCTCCCTCGACCGCGAGGAATACGCGCTCGGCACCGGCTGCGCCGCCGTCCCCGTGACCGACGCCACCGGCAGCGTCGTCGGGGCGCTGGCCATCTCCTGCCGCACCAGCAAGCTCCCCAAGATCGAGGCCTCCGCCCACCGCATCCAGGCGACCGCCGCCCGCATCCAGCGCACCCTGAGCCTCACCATCGCCTGACGGCCCTACATGGGTGGTACGGCCCTACATGGGCGGTACGGGGGCCCGGCGGCCTCTGAGGCGGGATTCCAGGTCGCGGATCCGGCGGGCGTCGTCATCGCGGCGGCGTTCTAGATCGCGGACGCGTTGTTCCAGGTCCAGGACGCGACGGATCGCGGTCAGGGTCATGCCCTCGCCGACCAGCTCCACGACGTACTGCACGCGGCTGATCTCCGACCGCGAATAGCGGCGCTGGCCGCCTTCCGTGCGGCGGGGGCAGACCACCTGGTACTCGTCGAGGCGGCGCAGGAACGCCTGGCGGAGGTGCAACATCGCGGCGACCTGGCCCACGGAGTACAGCGGGGCGTACTCGTCGTCGACGGGCAGCGCGGCTCTTCGCATGGTCGATCACTCAACCATGCGGGCGCCCGGATATCCCGGAGGCGCCCAGGTCAGCGCCCAGGTCAGCGGCCCTTGAAGTCCGGTTCGCGGCGCTCCAGGAAGGCCGTGACGCCCTCCTTGGCGTCCTCGGTCCCGGCCAGCACGACCAGTTCGCCGAGCAGGTGCGCGATCTGGTCCTCCAGCGGGCGCCCCTCGATGGCGAAGAACGCCTCGCGGCCCATGCGCAGGCCGATGGGGCTCTTGGACGCGATGGTCGCGGCCAGTTCGGCCACCCGGGCGTCCAGGTCTGCGCGTGGCACGACCTCGGTGACCAGGCCGATCTCGCGGCCCTCGGCGGCGGTGATGCGCTGCCCCGTGTAGTAGAGCTTGAACGCGTGTTTGGGCGCCACGTTCCGGTTGATGATGGCCATGATCATCATCGGCCAGAGCCCGACGTTGACCTCGGGGGTGCCGAGCGTGACGTCGTCGGCGGCGATGACCAGGTCACAGGCGGCGGCGAGGCCGAGGCCGCCCGCGACCGCGTGCCCGGCCAGGCGCGCGATGATCGGCTTGCCCAGCCGGGGGAACGCCGTGAACAGGCGGTACGGGGCGCTGGCCCGGATGTCGTCGATCTGGTCGGTGCTCAGCCCGCCCAGGTCGGCGCCCGCGCAGAACGCGCGGTCGCCCGCGCCGGTCAGCACGATCACGTGGACGCCGTCGTCGGCACCGGCCCGGTCGAACGCGTCGAGCAGCTCCTCGATCATCTGGTCGCTGAGCGCGTTCCGGGCGTCCGGGCGGTTCAGCGTGATCGTCGCGACCCGGTCGGCCACCTCGTACAGGATCATGGCTCTCCCCAAAGCGGGGCGGGCGAGGCCCAGGGCCCCGCCCGCCGGCACTCAGATGCGCTCGATGATCGTCGCGTTGGCCTGGCCGCCGCCCTCGCACATCGTCTGGAGGCCGTAGCGGCCGCCGGTGCGCTCCAGCTCGTGCAGCAGCTTGGTCATCAGGATGCCGCCGGTCGCGCCCAGCGGGTGGCCGAGAGCGATCGCGCCGCCGTTGGGGTTGGTCTTCTCCAGCGAGGCGCCGGTGTCGGCCGCCCACGCCATCGGCACCGGGGCGAACGCCTCGTTCACCTCGAAGACGTCGATGTCGTCGATCTTCAGGCCGCTGCGCTGCAGCGCCTTCTCGGTCGCCGGGATCGGGCCGGTCAGCATGTAGACCGGGTCCGAGCCGCACACGGTGAGGGTGTGGATCCGCGCCCGCGGGGTCAGGTTGTGCTGCTTGACGGCCTCCTCGGAGGCGATGAGCAGCGCGGACGCGCCGACCGAGATCTGCGAGGCGACGGCGGCCGTGATGGCCCAGCCCTCGCGCAGCGGGTTGAGGCCCGCCATCTTCTCCAGCGAGGTGTCGGGGCGGGCGCCCTCGTCCTTGGACAGCCCGGCGATCGGCGCGATCTCCCTGTCGAAATAGCCGGCCTCGATGGCCTTGGACGCGCGCTGGTGGCTCTCCAGGGCGTACTTCTCCAGGTCCTCGCGCGAGAAGCCCCACTTCTCGGCCATCAGCTGCGCGCCGCGGAACTGCGAGATCTCCTGCTGGCCGTAGCGCTCGGCCCAACCGTCGCCGTAGGGGAAGGGCATGCCCTTCTCCAGCGCCATCGCGACCGAGGAACCCATCGGCACGACGGCCATCTGCTCGATGCCGGAGGCGACCACGAGGTCCTGGGTGCCGGACAGCACGCCCTGGGCGGCGAAGTGGATCGCCTGCTGCGAGGAGCCGCACTGCCGGTCGATGGTCACGCCGGGCACGTTCTCGGGAAGGCCGGCCGACAACCAGGCGGTACGCGCGATGTCGAGCGACTGCGGCCCGACCTGCATGACACAGCCCGTGATCACGTCTTCGACGGCGGACGGGTCGACCCCGGTCCGGTTCACGAGCTCCTTGAGCACGTGGGCCCCGAGGTCGGCGGGGTGAACGTCCTTCAGGGCACCCTTCTTGGTGCCGACGGGGGTACGGACCGCGCCGACGATGTACGCCTCGGCCACTACGCCTCCAAAGGTGGGGTTGGGGTTCCGTCCCGAAACCGAGTGAGATTCGGTTAGTCAGTATGAGATTACATCTCCCGGGAGGCAACGCCATGTGACCTGGGTCTCGGTTGGACGGCCTCGGCGTCGGCGTCATCGCCCAGGCTCTCGCGGGAGAGCCTGGTGAGGATCTCGGCGAGCTCCGGATGTTCGTCGGGAGACCAGCCGGCCAGGTGCTCGGCCAGTCCCTCGCGACGGGCCTCGAAGAGCCGGCCGGCGACCGCCTGGCCGCTGTCGGTGACGACGAGGTCGCCCTCCCGGCGAACGACGAAGCCCGCGTTCACCAGACGGTCCACGTACGGGCGCCCGCGTTCGACGGGCACACCGGCGCGTTCGGCCAGTTCAGCGCCGGACACCGTGCCGTCCTTGGCGATCCGGCAGAGCGCCCACATGCTCCCGGCAGGCAGGTTGACCCCGGAGATGGCGCCAAGGCGCTCGTACAGCTCCATGGCTCTGGCGTCCTTGCGCATGAGCACGCTGAGCGCCCGTTCGATCTCATGCCGGGACGAACGGACCGTGGGGGCGCCGCCGAAGCCCTCGCCATAGTCCTGGGCGCCGGCGGTCGCGCGGAGCGGCACCTCGCGCAGGAACCAGGTCAGCACGACCGCGACGAGGGCGACCGGAACCGCCCAGAGGAAGACGGTCTGGATGGACTCCGCGTACACGTGCAGCACGTCGGCCCGCACCTTGGGCGGCAACTGGTCGAGGAGGCCCGGATCGCCCTCGGCGGCGGACGGGTCGAAGCCAGGCGGCAGCTCTCCCTTGCGCGCCACGGCCTCCATGTTGGAGGCCAGCTGGTTGGCGAAGACCGAGCCGAACACCGCGACACCGAAGGAGCCACCGATCTGGCGGAAGAACGTGACGCCCGACGTGGCCGAGCCGAGATCCTGGTACGGGACGGCGTTCTGCACGGCGATGACCAGGACCTGCATGACCAGCCCCAGACCGAAGCCGAGCAGGGCGAACCGCAGGCTCATCGAGAGCGTGGAGGTGGTCTCGTCCATGCCCGCGCACAACCACATTCCCAGCGCGACGATCGGGGTGCCGACGACCGGATAGATCTTGTAGCGGCCGGTGCCGCTGATGAGCTGGCCGGACCCGATCGAGGCGACCAGCATGCCGAGCATCATCGGCAGCAGGTGCACGCCCGACATCGTCGGCGAGACACCGTGCACGACCTGGAGGAAGATCGGGATGAACGTCATGGCGCCGAACATCGCGAAGCCGATCACGAAGCTGATCGCCGAGCCCTGCGAGAAGACGGCCTCCGTGAAGAGCCGCGGCGGCATGACCGGTTCGGTGGCGCGCAGCTCCACGTAGATCCACAACGCGATGAGGACCAGCGAGCCGGCGCCGAGCCCGATGATCTGCGGCGACGTCCACGCGTACTCCGTACCGCCCCAGGTGGTCATCAGCACCAGCCCGACCGCCCAGCCCACGATCAGCAGAGTGCCCAGATAGTCGATCTTGTGCTGCTCGCGCACGGACACGGCGTGCAGCACGGCGGCGATGACGATCAGCGTGAGGATGCCGATCGGGATGTTGATGTAGAAGACCCAGCGCCACGACAGGTTGTCGACGAACCAGCCGCCCAGCAGCGGCCCGCACACGCTGGAGACACCGAAGACCGCGCCGAACAGCCCCTGGTAGCGGCCGCGCTCCCGGACCGGCACCACGTCGCCGACGATCGCGACGACGAGCACCATGAGCCCGCCGCCGCCCAGGCCCTGCACGGCGCGGAACGCGATCAGCTGGGTCATGTCCTGGGCCACGCCGCACAGCGCCGACCCGATGAGGAAGATGACGATCGAGGTCTGGAAGAGCCGCTTGCGCCCGTACTGGTCGCCCAGCTTGCCCCACAGCGGCGTGGAGGCCGTCGACGAGAGCAGGTACGCCGTCACCACCCAGGAGAGATGGTTGAGTCCGCCCAGGTCGCTGACGATCGTCGGCAGGGCCGTGGAGACGATCGTCTGGTCCAGCGCCGCGAGCAGCATCGCGAGCATGAGCGCGCCGAGGATCACGTACAGGTCCCGGCCCTGAGGCATGGACCTGCCGTCCTCCTTGGTCGTCATATCAGCGGTCATCCCGCGCCCCCCAAGACGTGGACATACGGAGGAGACCTACCCCACGACCCGCGAAGATCACGGCCTCGGCGCGGTCCGCTCCCCGGCCGGCCCCGCCCCCGGCTCCGCCCGCTCCCACCACTCGCTCGATCAACCCGTCTATCGTTCAAGGGGAACGGCACCTCCCCCCGGAACGAAGGTGGCCATGGAAGGGATCATCGCGCTCGTCGTGACGGCGCTGTTGTGCGGATTCGCGGTGCGCTGGGCCGCCCAGCGGCTACGGCTGCCGGTGCCGACCTACATCGCGGTCTTCGTCGTTTTCGTCCTGGTCACGCTGGCCTTGTTCGGACAACAACTGGACTCGTGAGGTCGAGTAGCCTTTTCTCCTCCAATGGGGACGAACTTCCCTCCCTGGTGGGCGAACTTTCTCCCCCTCCAGAGAGTCATAACTGACGAATTCGGCTTCCAGACCCCGCTCGCAGTGGTGCCGGTGGCACGCGTACGACGAGACCGAGCGGCGACCCGCAGCGCGAAGCCGACCTGAGCCGAGGGAGACCCGACGTGCCGCACCCCGCGACCGAGGTCCATGAGTCCGGCGGCACGGTGACCCCGCACGTACGACGCCTGCTGGACTTCGCCGAGCCGACCCGGGAGGACGTCTGCCTGGACGTCGCCCGGGGCCGCGGGCCGATGCCCGCCGCCCTGTCCCCCCAGGTCCGCCATGTCACCGCCGTGGACGCGGCGCCCCCGCCGTCCGCCTGGGCCGGCCGTCCCGACGGCCAGGGCCGCGTGCCCACCGTCGAGTTCGGCACCGGCCCCGTCCGCATCGCCGACGCTGACGGCGACCGGGACCCCGCCGCCACGCATCGGGAGATACGCAGGTCACAGCACTTCCCGTCGCAACGCACGGCCGGAGATCGGCAGCACGACATGACCGATCCCGACGGATTCCCGATCGAGTCCGCCGACGCGCTCACGGTACGTGCCGAGACGGTGCGTGCGGAGGCGACCGCGCTCCCCTACCAGGACAACGCGTTCAGCCTCGTCACCACCCGCTTCTCTCTCTACAACCTCGGTGATCCCGCCCAGGTCCTGCGGGAGCTGCTGCGCGTGACCCGTCCCGGCGGACGGCTGATCATCGCCGACGTGGTGCGCACCAATCTGGCCGGGGCCGACCGTGACTGGATCGAGCGCGTCAAGAACCCCGACCACCCGGGCACCTTCTCGATCGCCGGTCTCACCGACCTGATCACGAGCGCCGGCGCGAACGTCCGGCGGCTGGACGTCTTCACGGTCGAACGGCCCGTGGAGCCCTGGCTCGCCGGGGCGCACTCCCTGGCCGCCGCCGCGGAGATCCGCGAGGCCCTGGAGGAGGAGGTCGACGGCGGTCCCCGGACCGGGGCCAAGCCCCGCATCATCGGCGGCGAGCTCTGGTTCACCCAGAACTGGGCACACGTGGCCGCCGAGCCGATCTGATCCCGACGCGCCTCAGGACGCGCCTCAGAACCTCGCTTCAGGGCACGAGCACGGCTGCCCCGGTGAAACGGTCGGCCGCCAGGTCGGCCAGCGCTTGATCCGCCTCGTCCAGCCCGTACGGGCGTGTCGTCACCGCCACCCCGAGCCGCGCGGCCAGCGCGAGGAACTCCTCCCCGTCCGCCCGCGTGTTGGCGGTCACGGACCGCACCTGCCGCTCCCGGAAGAGGTGCCGCTGGTAGTCGAGCGGCGGCACGTCGGTCAGGTGGATACCGGCGATCGCCAGCGTGCCGCCCCGATCGAGCCGTTCGAGCGCGGCCGGCACCAGGCCGCCCGCGGGCGCGAAGATGATCGCCGAGTCGAGCGGTCCGGGCGCCTCGCCGAACGAGTCGCCCGCCCAGACCGCGCCCAGCGACAGCGCCAGCTCGCGGGCCGCCGGTGAACGGGTGAAGACGTGCACCGCGGCGCCCTCCGCCCGCGCGATCTGCGCGGCCAGGTGCGCCGAGCCGCCGAACCCCCAGATCCCGAGACGTCCGCCGGGGGGCAGCTCCGCGCGCCGCAGCGCACGGTAGCCGATGATCCCTGCGCACAACAGCGGCGCGGCACGGACGTCGTCGAGCTCGGGCGGCAGCGCGTAGGCGTACGCGTCAACGGCGATCGCGTACTCCGCGTACCCGCCGTGTGCGTCCCAGCCCGTGTAGACCGAGGCCGGGCAGAGGTTCTCGGCACCGCGCCGGCAGAACCGGCACGCCCCGCAGGTGCCGCGCAGCCACGCCACGCCGACCCGCTCACCCACGCTCCGGCGGCAACCCGCCCCCACCGCGACGACCTCGCCGACGATCTCGTGGCCCGGCGTCACCCCGGGCAGGTGCACGGGCAGATCGCCCTCGGCGACATGCAGATCCGTACGGCAGACCCCGCAGGCCAGCACCTTGAGCAGTAGCTCGCCCTGCCCAGGCTCGGGCATGTCCCGGTCGATCCGCCGCAACGGCCCGTCGTCGATCGGTCCGGGCTTGTCGACCATCCAGGCGCGCACCCCACCACGGTACGCCGGGACACCCCGCAACAGCCTCAGCCGACGTCGCGCTCGCACGAGATCCGGGCCGTCGGGCGAGCCGCCAGGCGAGTCCGGCGGAGCCGGGGCTCAATTCAACGCAGAGGAAGCTCGAACCAGACGGCCTTGCCGTCCGAGGTCGGGCGGGCGCCCCAGCGGGTCGCCAGCTGGTCGACCAGGTAGAGCCCGCGGCCGCCCTCGTCGGTCTCGCCCGCGCTGCGGATGCGCGGCAGCCGCAGGTCGGAGTCGAAGACCTCCACCCAGATCGCTTCCGCGCCACGGCGCAGCCGCAGCCGGAAGTCCTTGGTCGGCGGCTCCCGGCGGCCGAGATCGGCGCCGAGGTTCCAGTCGTCCTCGTCGAAGACCCCGTCGAGGTCGCCCGCCGCGTTGAACTGGACCTGCGGCATGCCGGACGGCACCAGCTCGCGGCGCGGGGTCGGCGTCGTCGTGGCGTGCAGCACGACGTTGGTGACCACCTCGGAGACCAGCAGGCACGCCAGCTCGGCCTGTTCGTCGAGCATGCCCCAGGAGGCGAACGCGTCGGCGGCCATCCGGCGCGCCTCCGACACCATGATCGGCTCGGCCGGGAACAGCCGTTCCTCCACCGCGAGCTCGTCCGCGGCGGTGCGGATCACCACGATGGCCACGTCGTCGTCGATGTCGCCCTGCACCGCGTCGTAGACGGCGCCGGCGATCGTCTCCACGTCCCGGCGGGCCACCTCGGCGATGGCCGCGCGGACCATCTCGCGGGCCTCCTCACGGGTGTGGTACTCGCCGTTCTCCTTGGGCCGCCGGTCGATCAGGCCGTCGGTGTAGAGCACCAGCGTGGTGCCGGGCTTGAGCTCGGTCGACTCCTCGTTGAAGAGGATCTCGCCGCCCATGCCCGGACCGCGGACGCCGAGCATGGCGCCCTCGCTCTCGAACTTCAGCTCCGAGACCTCGCCGTCCGCGATCAGCAGCGGCGGGTCGTGCCCGGCGTTGGCGAACTCCAGCACCCGCGACCACGCGTCGTAGGTGAAGTAGGTGCACGACACCAGCGGCGGCCGGACCTCGTCGTTGTAGGGCGCCCAGCCCGAGCGCTGCCGCTCCGGCCGGGTCATCGTGCGCACCCACTCGTCCAGCTTGCGCAGTATCTCGGCGGGCGACTTGTCGTCCTGGGCGAACGCGCGCATCGCGGCGCGCAGCTGGCCCATGACCGCGGCGGCCCGCGCCCCGCGCCCCTCGACGTCGCCGATGACCAGCCCGACCCGGCCCGCCGACAGCGGGATCACGTCGTACCAGTCGCCGCCGACCTGGGTCTGGACGCCATGCCCGTGCGACTCGATGGGCCGCGCGGGCTCGTAGCGCCAGGCCACCTGGAGGCCGTCCAGCCGCGGCGGCCGCTCGCTGGGGAGCAGGTTCTTCTGGAACGCGAGCGCCGTCTCGCGCTCCTCCTCGAAGAGCATCGCGTTGTCGACGGCGATCGCGACCCGCCCGGCGATCGCGCCCATCAGGTCGCGGTCGAAGCCGTCGTAGTGCGGGTCGGGGCGCTTGGTCAGGTTGGACAGCGCCACGCTCATCACGCCCAGCAGCTCGCCGCGCACGATCAGCGGCGCGGAGATCACCGAGGTGATTCCCATCTCGTCGCCGAGCCGTTTGCTGGAGTCGCTCGGCGCGGAGAACCGGTGCTGGACCATGTCCTCGACGAGGACCGCGTCCCTGCGGCTCATCGCCTTGGCGCTGAAATGCCCGGCCGGGTAGGAGATCGCTTCGCCGATGTCGGCCCACGTGCCGGATGGGGGCTCCCAGCCGCCCGCGTGCCGTGCCGCACGCCGGACGAGCCGGCCGTACGCCTGGTTCTGCCGTTCGCCGGTGTCGAACAGGTCGATGAAGCAGTGGTCGGCGAACTGCGGAACCAGGATGTCGGCCACCCGCCGCAGCGTGGTCTGCAGCTCCAGCGACCCGGCCAGCCGCTCGCCGATGCGCTCCAGCAGGCCGTACCGGTCCTGCTCGCGCTGGTTGCTGCGGAGCGCCTCGCGGGCGAAGATCACGATGCCGTCGACGGCCCCGGACGGATGCCGGAGCGGCACCGCGTGCGCCCGCGTGTAGACCGAGGTGCCGTCGGCGCGCAGGTTGCAGAAGGTCCCCTCCCACACCCCGCCCTTGAGCACATGCCTGGCCAGCTCGGTGGCCTGCTCATGATCTTCCTCGGCGATGCCCAGCGACAGCACCGAGTGTCCGATCACCTCGTCTCCGCCGAAGCCGAAGAGCTGACGGGCGAACGAGTTGCCGTAGATGACGTTGCTGAAGCGGTCGCAGACGATGACCGCCATCTCCATCTGGCTGAGGACGGTCTCAGGCGGCAGGTGCGCCGCGAACGGCGATTCCCCCCAGCTCTTCATGACCCCGCCCGTCCGAGTCCAGATGCGTCCCCAGTATTGAACGACGAACTCGCCTCGGGGATACGCGAGAACGACAGGGGAGAACGGAGATCTTCGGAAAAGACCCGGAACGATCGCGGGGATTCCAGGGGGTTGTCCCCATGGGAAGATACTCCGAAGCGAGTCGGGGAGGGGGCCTGGAGCCCCCGACCAGAGGTCGCCCGAGTGGAGGAAGGCAACGGAGCCCCGTCAGCGCCGGCTGACGAAGACGTGCTCGGCGATGTCGCGCGGCAGCTCGCTCGAAGGGCTGTCGGCTTCGTCGTCACATGTCACCCGCACACCGTCGTCCGTCGTCTGAAGGGTTACCTCGCGTCCCGGTTGTATCCCGATTTGCTTGAGTTTAAGCATCAGATCGCTGTCGCTTTGCACCTGCTCGCTGATCCGGCGGATGACCGCGCGGGCGCCGAGGGGGGTCGCCACCGCGGACATCACCGAGACCGGGGCGGTGTCGCTGTCGTCGCCGTGGCCGCCCAGCTCGTCCAGGCCGGGGATGGGGTTGCCGTGCGGGCAGCTCGTCGGGTTGTCCAGCAGGGCCACCAGGCGCCGCTCGACCTCCTCCGACATCACATGCTCCCAGCGGCACGCCTCGATGTGAACGTCCTCCCAGGGCAGGCCGATCACGTTGACCAGCAGGCACTCGGCGAGACGGTGCTTGCGCATGACGGACACCGCCAGGTGGCGGCCCGCTTCGGTGAGTTCGAGGTGGCGGTCGCCCTCGACTCGCAGCAGCCCGTCGCGTTCCATGCGAGCCACCGTCTGGCTCACCGTGGGGCCGCTCTGGGAGAGGCGCTCGGCGATGCGTGCGCGGAGAGGAATGATCCCCTCTTCTTCGAGCTCGAAAACCGTACGGAGGTACATCTCCGTGGTGTCAATCAGGCCGTGTGAGGTCACGAGCTCCCTCCAGTCTTGTGCGATCGAGTCTACTTGCTCATCCGGCCCGGAGGCGGTGCCTGCACATATCCCTCTCGTGGCGGGTATGGAGCAACACACCATGACTGCGAATACTTCCCACGACGCGGAACCCTTCCTGCCGGAAGATCCCCAGCTCCGGACCGATCTTGAGGCGCTGCGGCAGGCCTCGGCGGGCTGCCAGGGGTGCCCGCTGCACGAGAACGCGACGCAGACGGTCTTCGGCGAGGGCTCACCGGACGCGGCGGTCGTCCTCGTCGGCGAGCAGCCAGGTGATCAGGAGGATCGCCAGGGTGCCCCGTTCGTCGGACCGGCGGGGCGCCTGCTGGACCGTGCCCTGGAAGAGGCGGGCATCGAACGCGGCGACGTCTACGTGACGAACGCGGTCAAGCACTTCAAGTTCAAGTACCAGGGCAAGCGCCGGATCCACGAGAACCCCAACTCCGGTGAGATGCGCGCCTGCCGCCCCTGGCTCCTCGCCGAGCTCCGGAGCCTCGACCCCGATGTCGTGGTCACGCTGGGGGCCACGGCGGGCAAGGCGCTCCTCGGCTCCACGTTCCGCGTGACCAAGCAGCGCGGCGAGCTCCTGCCGTTGCCCGACCTGGAGCTGCTCGGGACCCCGAAGGCCAAGACCAACGTCGAGGAGAAGAAGCGCTCCGGCGCCCAGCTGCTCGCGACCATCCACCCCTCGGCCGTGCTCCGCTCGGACAATCGCGACGAGATGTACGCCGGCCTGGTCGACGATCTGAGGAAGGTGGCCGGCGCCCTCGGCTAGTGAGCCGGTGCCGGCTCCGGAGCAGGGGTCGCGGTGCGGGTGTCGTAGCGGAGAAGGGCAGGAACGGCGAGCCCGGCGACCACCACGAGCACGGCGCAAGCGATCCCGCCGCCCACCCAAGAGACCGTTGCCCCAGCCATGGCCGCAGTGGCTCCCGCACGGAGGTCACCCAGGCGAGGACCACCCGCAACGACGACGGTGAAGACGCCTTGAAGGCGGCCACGCATCTCGTCTGGGGCGTACGTCTGCAGCATGGTCTGGCGGAACACAGCCGAGACAAGGTCGGCCGCGCCGCCCACGGCAAGCAAGAGCACCGCCAACCAGAGACTGTGGGCCAGCCCCGCGGCAGCCACCGCCAGCCCCCAGACGACGATGGCTCCCACAAGCGCGATGCCCTGGCGGCGGATCCGGCCGATCCAGCCCGAGGAGAGGCCGCCGAGGACCGCGCCGATCGCGATCGCGGCGAACAGCCAGCCGACCGCCTCGTCACCGCCGTAGCGCGTGTCGGCCAGCTCAGGGAAGAGCGCCCGCGGCATGGCCACGCCCATCGCGATGATGTCGACGACGAACGACATCAGCAGTACCGGCTGGGTGGCCAGGTAGTGGAAGCCCTCGAACACCGAACGCAGGCCGGGCGTGCCGGTGACGACGCCGAGCGGAGGCACGGGCGGGAGCCGCAACGCCGCGTACAGGCCGACGGTGAAGAGAACCGCGTCCAACGCGTAAGCCGCCGAGTAGCTGAACTTGGCCAGGATCAGTCCGGCGGAGAGTGGCCCGGCGAGCATGCCGACCTGGCTGGCTGTGAAGTTGAGCGTGTTGGCCGCCGGGACGAGCTCCTTCTCCAGGAGCCGGGGAATGATCGCGCTGCGGGTCGGTGACGAGATCGCAAATCCGGTGGCCTGCACCGCGACGATCGCCATGATCAGCCACAGGTTGTGCACCCCGAGCAACGCCTGCGCCAGCAGGAGGAGGGTGGACACCCAGGTCACGCACGAGGACATGAAGAGCAACCGGCGCCGGTCCATGTGGTCGGCCACGGCCCCGCCCCACAGCCCGAAGACGATCAGCGGCACGAGGTTGACCACCCCGAGCGCGCCGACCCAGAACGACGACTTGGTCATGTCGTAGACCTGCACCGGCACGGCCACGGCGGTGACCTGGAACCCGACGAACGACACGCCCTGGCCCATCCACAACCGCCGGTACGCGGGGTGGGCGAGCGGCCGCGTGTCGATCGCGATCCGCCTCGTCCGGCCCGATCGGGGCTCGCTCTCCTCCGAGGGCTTGTGCTCCTCCGAGGGCTCGCTCTCTTCCGGGGGCTTGTTCGCGTCCTGCACGTTGCTCACTCTTGGTCGGGGGTACTCCTTAGCAAGGTTAAGCACTTCACCCGACAGCCCCCTGACCCAGGGTCGCTACTGACCGGGAAACGTCGCTACTGACCGGGGAAACGGTCACGCGGCGGTCAGGGAGCGAGGCGTTCCAGGATCCAGCCGGCGTCCTCGTGCCGGTAGCGGAGGCGGTCGTGCAGGCGGTCCGGGCGGCCCTGCCAGAACTCGACGGACTCGGGGATCACGGCGTACCCGCCCCAGAAGTCGGGCCGCGGCACACCTTCGCCGCCAGGCCCGTCGGCCGTCGCGGCCGGATCCGGCCACCGCTCGGTGAGTTCGGCGTAGCGCGCCTCCAGGACGTCCCGGTTCGCGATCACGGCGGACTGGTGGCTGGCCCAGGCGCCCAGCTGCGAACCGTACGGCCGGGTGCTGAAGTAGGCCTCGTTCTCCGCGTGCGTCAGCGGCTCGACCCGGCCCACGACCCGCACCTGCCGGTGGAGGGCGTGCCAGGGGAAGACGAGCGCCGCGCGGGGGTTGGCCGCCAGGTCCCGGGCCTTGTCGGAGGTCAGGTTGGTGAAGAAGCGGAAGCCGCCCGGCCCGTACCCCTTGAGCAGGACCGTCCGGGCGCTCGGCACGCCGTCGGCGGAGGCGGTCGCGAGGACCATGGCGTTCGGCTCCGGCAGGCCCGCGGCGGCGACGTCGGCGAACCACGCGTCGAAGAGCTCGAACGGGTTGTCGGGCACGCCGCTCTCCAGCAATTCCCCTCCCTCGTATGCTCTCCGGAGCCGTGCGGGGTCTGGCGTTGGGCGATCCACAGCGTCTGAGCCTCCCACCAGGGCATTGTGCATCTCACAGGGACCTGGGTACTCACCAGTAGGGCGGACAGGGTTCAATGGCACGGCACCGCCTTATCACTATGGACGCGAAAGGCAGGACGACATGTCCGACTTCAAACCTGGTCTCGAGGGGGTCGTAGCCTTCGAGACCGAGATCGCCGAACCGGACAAGGAGGGCGGCGCTCTCCGCTACCGGGGCGTCGACATCGAGGAACTCGTCGGTCGCGTCTCCTTCGGTGACGCCTGGGGCCTGCTGGTCGACGACAGCTTCGACCCGGGCCTCGCCCCCGCCGAGCCGCATGTCCTGCCGGTCAACTCCGGCGACGTCCGGGTCGACGTCCAGAGCGCCCTGCCGATCCTGGCCCCGGCGTACGGCATGCGCCCGCTGCTCGACATCAGCGACGAGGAGGCACGCGCCAACCTGGCCCAGGTGTCGGTGACGGCGCTGTCGTTCGCCGCCCAGTCGGCCCGTGGCGTGTCGGTGCCGATGGTGCCGCAGACCCGTATCAACGAGGGCAAGACCATCACCGAGCGGTTCATGATCCGCTGGCGCGGTGAGCCTGACCCCAAGCACGTCCAGGCCATCGACGCGTACTGGGTCTCCGCCGCCGAGCACGGTCTCAACGCCTCCACGTTCACCGCCCGCGTCATCGCCTCCACCGGCGCCGACGTCGCGGCCAGCATCTCCGGCGCCATCGGCGCCATGTCCGGACCACTCCACGGCGGCGCCCCGGCCCGCGTGCTGCCGATGATCGAAAAGGTCGAGCAGGTCGGCGACGCGCGCAAGGTCGTCACCGACATCCTCGACAGCGGCGAGCGCCTGATGGGCTTCGGCCACCGCGTCTACCGCGCCGAGGACCCGCGCGCCCGCGTGCTCCGCCGTACCGCCAAGGAGCTCGGCGCCGAGCGCTTCGAGGCTGCCAAGTCCCTGGAGGACGCCGCCCTGGCGGTGCTGCGCGAGCGCCGTCCGGACCGCGCCATCGAGACCAACGTCGAGTTCTGGGCCGCCGTCATCCTGGACTTCGCCCAGGTCCCGACCGCGATGATGCCCGCCATGTTCACCTGCGGCCGTACCGCCGGGTGGGCCGCGCACATCCTGGAGCAGAAGCGCACCGGCCGCCTCGTCCGGCCGAGCGCCAAGTACGTCGGCCCCGGCAGCCGTTCCATCGAGGACGTCGCCGGCGCAGCGGAGGCCCTCAAGCGCAACGACGCCTGACCAACGGCGTCCAGCCACCCCCGCACGACGCGCTCGAGGCCCCCGGCAGCCGACCCGCCGGGGGCCTTTTGCATGCCTGGCCGGCCGGTCGGCCATGTCCCCACCAGCGGCGTCCCGCTAGGGGTTGGGCGGGCAGGAAGCTCCCTGCTGACCGCTGTCGACGAGGTGTCCGCACACCTGGAGGACGGTGGTGGCGCCGTTCTTCTCCACCTTGGCGAGCACCACTGGTTTCTGTTCGACCGCGTGCCCGGTCGTGCGCGGGCCGAACCGCAGCAACCCGCTCGCCCCCTGCGGGAACGCGCGCTGGTCCGGTTCGGTCAGCTCCGACAGGATCGCCGCGGCCGTGGGCAGCGTCCGGGCCTGCTCTCCGAAGATCCGTTCCGCCACATTGATGATCGTCCGGGCGGCGTCGTAACCGATGGCCGCGTGGGTGCGGGAGGGCCGCACGTTCGCCGGGGCGGTCCTGCCCACCAGCGAGTCGACCACCGGCTCGAACTCGGTATAGAACGTCTGCAGCGGCCGGCCGCCCACCCAGCGGCGGTCCCATGCCTCCTTGGCCGCCAGCGGCGTGTAGTAGAGCCGCAGCGTGTCCGTCCTGCCGAGCTCGGCTCCGTTGTCGCTCACGTACTTGGTGACCTCGTCCCCGCCCAGCACGACCAGGGGGCCGCCGCACGAGGTGTTGGCGACCTTGTTGATGAACGAGCGGAACTCGTCCGACCGGCCCGCGTAGTAGAAGAGCTGCGCCGGGGCCGCACACGCCTCCTCGACCTTGCCCGGCACCTGGCTCGGGTCCGAGTACGCGAAGATCCGGACCTTGCCCGGCTTGAACGCGTCGGCGAAGTCGCGGGCCAGATTCTGGCTGTACCGATCGTCCCTGGAGGCGTCGTAGAAGACGTCCGCGCTGGACGCCTGGAGACCGTCGAGTTGCCCGTTCCGGCTCCAGTACGCGGCGTGCCTGGCCAGTCGCCAGTTGGAGGGCGCCAGGCGGAAGTAGTACGGCGAGAAGCTGGTCTTGCGGCGCGCTGTCAGGTCGTAGGTGTTCGTGGTCCCGATCATCGGCAGCGCCGACTTGCCGAGCACATCGATGGCCTCGTCCGTCTGCCGCCTGCTCTGGCCGAACCCGATCACCGCCACGATCCGCGGGTCCTCGCCCGCCCGCTTCCGGATGTGATCGGCGACCTGCTTCGCGTACCGGAAACGCGAGCCCGAGTTGGCCAGCAGGATGCGCAGCCGCGGCTGCCCGTTGGCCTCGTTGTGCTTCTCCTGTGCGATCGACAGGCCGACCAGCTCGCCGTGCACGCCGGCCATCAGGTCGGCCTGGGGGCTCCTGTCCTGCGGGTCGGTCGTCATCGGCCCCAGGTAGACGATCGTGACGTACGGCTTGCCCGAGGACACCGCGTCCTTGTTGAGCCTGTGGATGCGCTTCTCCACTCCTGCCAGCCGCTTGGCGTAGATGTGCGAGCCATCGGTGATGCCGATGCATTCCCCGTTGTCCGCGTGCCAGACCGAGACCGGCGAGCAGTAGCGCACCGTCTGCAACGTGATCACCGTGACCGAGGCGACGAGGATCGCGCCCATCGCGATCCACGGCATCGCTGGATGCGCCACCCACGGCCGCCGCCGCCCCCGGTGGATCGGCTCGGTGGACGAGCCGTCGCCCGCCCCGAGATCCACCTGGAACGCGCGCCGCGTGCCGAGCACCGCCACCCGCCGCTGCTCGGCGAGGTACTCGTTCCAGAACGGGTTGCCTTCCTCGTACTCGCGCACCATGCCCAGATCCACCGTGGCGGCCTGGGCGAGCGGCACCCGTATCGAGCCGGCGAGCCGGGCGGCCTCGTCCGCCGAGGCGAGCGGGAACACGACGACGAGCGGATCGAAACGCTCCTCGTGCCGGCGCAGTTCCTCGACCCGCTCGACGAACCGCCGGGTCTGGTCCCGGCTCGGATGGCCGGCCGGGAAGAGGTCGATGACCACGACCGGATAGCGCACGCGCGCCCAGTTGGCCCGCCAGATACTGCGCCGGTAGCCATGCCGCAGGTCCTGGAGGAACGCGGCGACCAGCAGCCGTTCGAGCTCGTCGTCCAGCGGGGTGCCGGGATCGGGCTCGTCCCGGAAGAAGACGTCCAGGGCCAGCCCGAGGAAGTCCGACGAACGGTTGCCGCGCAGGTACGTCTGCCGTGAGGCCGTGAACCAGCGATAGCGGCGCCGTCCCGCCCAGTCTCGTGTCCGCGCGGTGATCTGGCCGGCGATGAAGACGATGCCGACCGCGGCCGCCAGCATGGCCGTGGCTAGGTTCAGCGTGGCCGCGGTACCGGCGCTGAGCAGCGCCACCACCGCCACCCCGATGGGCGCCACCTGCTCCAGATAGACCAGTGCCGAAGCGAGCCGCCCCCGTTCGCCCGGCCGTTGGGCGGGCACGACGATCTGGCGGCGCCTGCGGATGCCGCGGCCCAGCAGGGTGCGGCGGTGCGCGTCCTCCTCGGCGGCCCGCAGGTCGCCGGCCAGCTGCCAAGCCTGCCGCTGCGCGTTGGAGGAGAATCTCGGCGCCTGCTCGTTCTCACCCGCCTGCTCCTGCTGAAGGCGCATCCGCCGCAGTTCCAGCAGCCACAGCGCCATGCTCAGCAACGGGAAGCGCAACGCGGGCTCGAAGCGGGGCCGGTGCGCCGAGAGGTCGCGGCTGACGTGCCGCAGGAGCAAGGCGAGATCGGTGAACGAGGACTGGCCGTCGGCGGTGATGTGGCTGTACGGGCCGCCGTCCGCCATGCACTCCTCGACGAAGAAATGGGCGACCTGCCTGGTCTCGTGCGGCGTCCCGATGGTGAGCAGGAGCGGTCGCAGCCGATCACCGGCCCGGCTCGTCGGCCGTTCCCTCAGCCGTTGGAAAAGGCTGAGGAGTCCCTCCAGCCGGGTGACATCGCCGCCCATGTTCACTCGGCACCTCCACGAGCCCTTGATCTCTTGCTTCCCTGCGCCTCCTTGATGGGACGCCGACCGCAATGAAATCGATCACGGGCAGGACCAGGGAAGCCCATTTGCGATGATTGATCCGTGATCGATGACATTGACGAGCCGCTGGAGGGCGATATCGGCCCCAGCGTCCGACCGTCGTCGCAACCGGCGTCCGCACCGGCGTCGTCCTCGGACAAGCCCCCCGTGGCCGACGCGGCGGCGGAGCTCAGGCGGTACGAGGAGGAACGCGAGGCGCGCCGCCGCCGGATCAACGCCGCCTCCGCCCGTGTCGCCGCCGTTCTCGCCGCGCTGCTGCTGGCGTTCCTCGTGTACGACTCGGCCGTCACGGCGCTGGAGGCGCGGCGGCGGAACGATCCGTGGATCTACCCGCCCGCGACCGTCGGCGCACTGTGCGTCATCGCCCTCGCAGGGCTCCTGGTCTGGAGTTTTCACCGCCGGCGGCGATGAGCCAGGAAGCCGGTCACAAACACACAAGAGATGATCAAAAAACCTCCTCCGAGATGTGGATCTTGAACATGTCTTCAAGATCGTTAAGCCGGATAGCGTCCAGTCGCCAAGGAGCACCGGCCCCGGAGCTCCACTGGACGGAGGAGACACCATGATCCGTTCCCTCAGCGAACTCGGCGACCGCCTGCTGGACAGGCTCGCCCCCAGCACCAAGGCGTCCGCGGACCCCGGCTGCTGGCGCGAATACCGTGGAGGCGGCGTGTACGAGTGCTGCATCATGGGCGGCACGACCTACTGCAGGCGACTCTGGTAATCACCGTTTTGTCCGGCTGACCCAGCCCTTCGGCGAACGGCATCCGTCATCAAGCCCGGGCGGATGCCGTTCCGCTTTACCGACCGGTCTGCTGAACGCGAGTGGGAGAGCCAAGCCCATGAAAGAGCAGGAGGGGGACGACGGCAGCACGCTCTGGGAGCGCGCGCGGTCCGCGGCCGCGCTGAGCTGGCAGGCGCAGCCGGGAGCGACGGCCTTCTCGGTCTCCGCGGCGGTGCTGATGGGCCTGGCTCCGGTGGTCACGGCCTGGCTGACCAAGGTCGTGCTGGACGGGATCGGCAAGGGCACGACCGCCGCCGATCTGGTTCCCGCCGCGGTCGCGCTGGCCACCGCGGGCCTCGTCCTCATCGCCCTGCCGTACGTCTCGGACTACATGCAGGGCCGGCTGCACCGATCGCTGCGCGTGCTCATCTCCGGACGCCTGTACGAGCGGGTGAACGCCGACCCGGGCCTCGGCCGCTTCGAGAACCCCGCCTTCCACGACGACCTCAGGCTGGCGCAGGAGGCGGGCCAGGACGCGCCGGACCGCATCGTCCGCGGCTCCCTCGCGATCGGCCAGGGCACGATCACGCTGGCCGGCTTCGTCGGCACCCTCGTCGTGATCAGCCCCATCATGATCGTCGTCATCCTGCTCGCCGCCCTCCCCTCGGCCCGCGCCCAGCTCGTGCTGAGCAGGCGGCGCGCCAGCATGATGTGGGGCGTCAGTACCAACACGCGGCGGCAGATCTTCTTCAGCGCCCTGCTCAGCAGTCCCGAGGCCGCCAAAGAGGTGCGGCTGTTCGGCCTGGGTGGCCACCTGCGCGAGCGCATGCTCACCGAGCTGCGTACCATCAACGCCGCCGAGGAGGACATCGAGCGCCGGACCCTGCGAAGCCAGGGCCTGCTCTCGCTGCTCGGCGCACTGATCGCGGGCGGCGGGCTGCTGTGGGCCGTCCTCGCGGCGGCCGATGGCGCGTTGAGCATCGGCGACGTCTCGGTCTTCATCGCCGCCGTCGCCGGGGTGCAGGCGTCGCTCAACACGATCGTCGGACAGTGGGCCGACGCGCACAACGCGCTGCTGATGTTCGGCCGCTACCTGAAGGTCATGCGTGCCGAGCCCCTGCTGCCCGTGCCCGCAGAGCCGGTGTCCCTGCCCGCGCTGCGCCAAGGCATCGAGCTGCGCGATGTGTGGTTCCGCTACGACGAGAGCCACCCGTGGGTGTTGCGCGGGGTCGACCTGTTCATCCCCTGCGGCCGGTCGGTCGCGCTGGTGGGCCTCAACGGAGCGGGCAAGAGCACGCTGGTCAAGCTGCTGTGCCGCCTGTACGACCCGGTGCGCGGTTCGATCCGCTGGGACGGCGTGGACCTGCGCGAGGCCGACCCGGACGAGCTGCGCCGCCGGATCGGCGCGGTCTTCCAGGACTACATGTCCTACGACCTGACGGCCGCCGAGAACATCATGCTCGGCGACCTGGCGACCGGCGGCGAACGGGCGGTGCTGGAGGACGCCGCCCGCCGCGCCGGCATCCACGACGCCCTCGCCGCGCTCCCTCGCGGCTACGACACGCTGCTCAGCCGGATCTTCTTCGGCGACAACGACGCGGACGCGGGCGTGATGTTGTCGGGCGGGCAGTGGCAGCGGCTCGCGCTGGCCCGTGCGCTCATGCGCGACCGGTCGGACCTGCTCATCCTGGACGAGCCGAGCTCGGGTCTGGACGCCGAGGCCGAGCACGCCATCCACATGGGGCTGCGCACCCACCGCGCGGGCCGCACCAGCGTGCTGATCTCGCACCGGCTCGGCGCCGTGCGGGAGGCCGATCTGATCGTCGTGCTCTCCGACGGGCAGATCACCGAGCGGGGCTCGCACGAGGAGCTCATGGCGCGGGACGGCGAGTACGCCCGGCTGTTCTCCCTGCAGGCCAGCGGTTACGAGTCGTCCACCGGTACCCAGCCGGCCCCCTCGGGCGTCCAGCCGGGCTGAGCGGACTCGTGTTCGACCCGTGCCCGGCCGGACGTGAGTCCGCGCACGACCACGCCCAGCACGCGATCGGCCGGGACGTACCCCCACTTGCGCGAGTCGGCGCTGAACACGCCGTCCCCGATGACTACCAGCCGCCCCTCCGGGACCATCGCGTCCGCGACGGCGGGGGCGACGTCATCGGGCACCGGATCGCCGGGCAGCGCGGTGACCCGCTTGATCATCCATGCGGCGGCGTCCAGCCCGGGCAGCGGACCGGCGCGCCACCGGCCCTCCCGTGGCCCCTCGAAGACCACCACCTGGCCACGCCGGAGGCTCCGCGCGGACACCCGGCGGATGAGCACCCGGTCGCCGGCCCGGTACGTGGGCAGCATGCTCGGCCCGGTCACATGCACGATCACCAGCCGACGCCGGGCGAGGACGGCCGCGGTGGCGGCGACGGCGGCAGCGGTGGCCGTGGCGATCAGAACGGACGTGACGGGGCGCACAGCCTCACCTTAATGATCATTCCGGGCCCGGCGCAGTGGAACGCGTCTCATGATGCGGACCCGCCGGAGATCGACTCCGCAGGTCAACTAGGCTGAGTCAGGTGACCGAGAGCGCGAACCCAACCATTGTCATTCCCGCAGACCTCAAGCCCGCCGACGGCCGTTTCGGCTGCGGCCCGTCCAAGGTCCGCCCCGAGCAGCTCGCCTCGCTGGCCGAGTCCGGCTCGACCTACATGGGCACCTCGCACCGGCAGAAGCCGGTGAAGTCCCTCGTCGGACGCGTCCGCGAGGGCCTCGCACAGCTGTTCTCGCTGCCCGACGGCTACCAGGTGCTGCTCAGCAATGGCGGCACCACGGCGTTCTGGGACATCGCGGCATTCGGGCTCGTCCGCTCCAAGTCCCAGCACGTGACGTTCGGCGAGTTCTCCAGCAAGTTCGCCAAGGTCACCAAGGGCGCGCCGTGGCTGGAGGACCCGTCGGTGATCTCCAGCGACCCCGGCACGCACCCGCTGCCGGTCGCCGAGGACGGCATCGACGTCTACGCCCTCACCCACAACGAGACCTCGACCGGCGTCGCCATGCCGATCGAGCGGGTCGGCGGCGACGACGCCCTCGTGCTGGTGGACGCCACGTCCGGCGCGGGCGGCCTCCCCGTGGACGTCGGGCAGACCGACGTCTACTACTTCGCGCCGCAGAAGTGCTTCGCCGCCGACGGCGGGCTGTGGGTCGCGCTGGCGTCCCCGCGCGCGCTGGCCCGCATCGAGGAGATCGCGGCCACCGACCGTTACGTGCCCGAGTTCTTCAGCCTGCCCACGATCGTCGACAACTCGGCCAAGGACCAGACCTACAACACCCCGGCCGTGGCCACGCTCCTGCTGCTCGCCGAGCAGATCGAGTGGATGAACGCGCAGGGCGGCCTGGCATGGACCACCGCCCGCACCGCCGACTCGTCCCAGCGCCTCTACACCTGGGCCGACAAGAACTCGTACACGACCCCGTTCGTGGCCGACCCGGCGCAGCGTTCCCAGGTGGTCGGCACGATCGACTTCACAGACGAGGTCGACGCCGCGGCGGTCGCCAAGATCCTGCGGGCCAACGGCATCGTCGACACCGAGCCCTACCGCAAGCTGGGCCGCAACCAGCTGCGCATCGGCATGTTCCCGGCCATCGACCCAGCCGACGTCGAGGCCCTCACCGCCTGCGTCGACCACGTCGTCGAGCGCCTCTGACCCGTTCGTACGGCCCGTTCGTACGGCCCGTTCGAACCGTGAGCCGGTCTCGGGGCCGGGCGTGACCTCCACGCCCGGCACGGGGACCGGCTTTCGGCATCAGACAGGCCTCAGACGGGCCTCGGACGGCGTCAGATCGCGGGGGCGAGCCCGGGCGACACCGGCGTGGCGGCGGCGACCGTGTCGGGTGCGGGCCGCGTGTCCGGCACGGGCCGTGGCGTGCGGGTGTCGATCACGCGGTGCCGCAGGGTCGCGCGGTCGCGGGCCATGTCGGCGGCGGTGAAGCCGGTCCATACCCGGTCGTCCAGGTCCCAGTCGCGGGCGGTCGGCACGAAGCCCGCGCGGGTGAGCACGCGCGGCCGGGGGCGGCGGCGGGACGAGGCGGCGGTCAGCCCGACCTGGAGGTAGGTGCCCTCGCGGAGCATGACCGCGGACGCGAAACGCACCTTCGTGTGCCGCTCGACCTCGCGCAGCCAGCGCGGGTTGGAGGCCCAGTAGAAGTTCTGCTCGGTGTCCACCGCCACGGTCAGCGGGCTGAGCGCGGCCCTGGCCAGATGGACCCGGTCGGGACGGGCCCGGTCGACCCAGGCGAGGGCGGCCCGGCCGACGAGCGAACCGAGGACTCCCGTCACGTTCGCCGTGCCGCGGCACCCGGCGAGGAGCTGGAAGACCGGCTCGCTGTCGGTGGTGCCCTGCGCGGGCGGCAGCAGCGGGTGCCGCGCTCGTAGCGACCCCGCCTCCACGTCGCCGTTGTGGGTGGCCACGATGCCGGACCCGGTGCCGTCCGGCACGACCAGCGGGCTGGCGTTCAGCAGGTCGAACGGGGAGCCCTGGGTGGCCCAGCGGGTGTGCCCCATCGCGATCGGCGACCGGTCGAGGCGGTCGAGCAGGTCCGCACGCCAGATCCCGGAGAACCGCCCGCGGCCCTTGATCACTCGCACGCCGGTGTGGCTCAGGTCGGACCGGCGGTCGTCCTCGCGCCCGTGCGCCGTCCGCGACCGGCCGGCCGCCTGCAGCACAGGCCGGCCGTTCAAGAGCGCCACGCCGGCCGAGTCGCGCCCCCGTTCCTCCGCCAAGATGCCCAGCGTGACGAACGCCTCCGACGCCCGCTCGGGATGAGCAGCGAGGGGGGAACGCAGCAACCCGAACAATCCGCACATGCTGGATGAGATGCAGATCATGAGCTCCCGGTTCGAGCCGTGCGCCCGGGCGAATAAGCTCAGAACGTGAACCGTGCGCCCCAATGGCTGCTCCCCACCGTGCTTACCGCGCTCGTCCTCGCGGTGGTCGTCGGCGCGCTGCTGAATTGAACGTGACCGAAACAGGGTCTGGCGCGCACCGGAACGGCGTGGAGCGCGTGATCGACATGACCCGGACCGGGGAAGATCAGTTCATGCGATCGCCATCGCCGCGCCGCAGCCGGCCCAACCGGCTCATCCGACCCGTCGCGGCTCTCGCCGCGTTCACCCTCGCAGGCGCGTTCACCCTCGCAGGCGCGCTCCCCCTCGCAGGCGCGCTCCCCCTCACCGGCACGGCCGCCGCCTCCGCGACCGTTCCGGCCGCCGCCGAACGCGACCCGAAGGTGGTCTTCAAGATCTCCGATCCGCGGATCAACGAGTCCAGCGGGCTGGCGGTCAGCAGGCGGCACCAGGGTGTGATCTACACGCACAACGACTCCGGCGGTGTGGCGCAGATCTTCGCGCTGGGCCCCGACGGCTCCACCAGGGCGGTGCTGACCCTGGCGGGAGCGGGAGCCCGCGACTGGGAGGGCATGGCGATCGGCCAGGACGAGAAGGGCCGCCCGGCGATCTACGTGGCCGACATCGGCGACAACCTCGGCGGCGCCTGGCCGTACGTCACCGTCTACCGGATCCCCGAGCCCACCCGGCTGCGCAGCCAGACCCTGCGGGCGACCTCGTTCAAGCTCAAGTACGAGGACGGCCCGCGCAACGCCGAGACGATGATGATCAACCCGCGCACCAACCGGCTGTACGTGGCGAGCAAGCTGTTCTCGGGCGCGCTGTACGAGGCGCCGGCCCGGCTGCGCAGCAGCGGATACAACACGATGCGCAAGATCGGGGACGCCCCGGCGATCGCCACCGACGGGGCCTTCGCGCCGGACGGCCGGAGCTATGTCATCCGCACCTACTTCGGCGCGCGAATCTATTCCGTGAAGGACGACGGCAGACCGGGCAAGTCCATGCGTTCGGTAGGGCTGCCAGCGCAGGAGCAGGGCGAGTCGGTCACGTACTCGCCGGACGGCAGGTCCCTGCTCGTCGGCTCGGAGGGCGGCGGCCAGCCGGTGTACGAGGTGCCGCTGCCGGAGAGCGCCATCCCCTCCCCGACCGCCAAGCCGGGAGCCCGGGGTGGCGGCAAGGACAACGCCGACGAGGGCAGCCGCGACTCCACGAGCACGGGAGTAGGGATGTTCGTCGTGCTCGGCATCGCCGCGGCCATCGGCTACGGAGTAGTGCGAAAACGATCCTGAAGGATTACCTGCGGAAGCGTTCTCGAACAGAGCGCGCCACCGGATCGTCGGAAGGAGGCAACGGGCCCGCAAGGCTCCGGAGAGGATGGGAACTGTGGAGCATGAGCTGGTCGGCCTGCAGGGGCCGGGAGGCCGGTGGCGCCCGATCGCGGCGGGGCCGTTCTCGTTGCTGGCGGTGGCGATCGCGCTGCTGCCGATCCGTCCGGTCTGGCTCTGGGCGGCGCTGATCGCCGCCGTGGCCGCCGCGCCATGGCTGCTGGGCGCCGCCCCCGAGGCCCGCGGCCGGCGGGCCCGGCCGCAGTGGCGGCTGACCGCAGCCGGCCTCGAACGCCTCGGCCCCGGCGGTGTGCGGTACGAGCGGTCCCGGATCGACGGCCTCGCTCTCACATCCGATGACGGTGTGCTGACGGTCTTCCACAAGTTCGGCCGCACCGCCGTGGGAGAGCTGTCGGCCATGGGCATGGAGCCGCTGGCCCTCTTCGTGACGGCCCGGCGCCTCGGCATCACGATGCACATCCTGGACGGCGAGGCGGCCGACCTGCTCGACCCGGCCGTCGAGGACGCCCCGCACGTGCCCGGTCTGGACGACACCGGCCTGTCCCGCGACCACGCCGCCGAACAGCGCCTCCTGGACCAGGAAGCCCAGCTGCTCGCTGCCTCCCACGAACCGTCCGCCGAACCGGCCCCCGCCCCGCCCGTCCTCCTCTCGACGCCGTCCCCCCTCCCCAGCCGCCGCCGGATCGCCGTCCTCGGCGGGCTCGCCGGCGTCCTCGGCGCCACCATGGTCGCGCGCATCGCCATCGAGGGCGCCGACGGCTTCGGGCCCCGGCTCGCCGCGGGCTGCTGGGCACTGGCCGCGATCACCGCCGTGCTCATCGCGCGGCGCCGCCTCCTGCGGGCCGACCACGTCCAGTGGGAGATCACCAGCGAACGCCTGCACGCCCGTGCCCCCCGAGCGACCGTCGACGTCCCCGCCGCCGAAGTGGCCGCACTCGTCCTCGGCCCTGGTCTGCGTCCAGACCCCGTCTCCGGCGACCCCCGGCCCGCGCCCCTCGCCGTCCTCGCGTTCGACCACCGGCTGCGCCTGGTCGCCCGGCTGCCCGCGCACGGCCTGGACGCGTTCCAGCTCGCGCACGCGCTCGACGACCACGGCTACCGCGTGATCACCTCCGCCACCCGTCCGCCCCGCACGCCCGACTACGGCCTGGACGGCCTGCCTGAGGTCTTCGCACAGGTCCCGGGCGGGCGCCTGGTCGTCGCCGACGACGGCCTCGGCTGGGCCGACGCCGCGGGCGACGTCGTGCTGCGCATGCCACAGGACCGCATCGGCGGGATCGAGCTGCTGACGATCGGCGGCCACGCCTGGGTCCGCCTCTACGACTCCGACGGCGACGAGTTCTTCGCCGCCCCGCTCTCCGCGCTCCGGATCTCCCGCACCGACCTCCGGGAGTCCGCCCGCCGCGCCGGCCTCCCCATCACCGACGCCGAGTACGACGCGTACCTCAGCGCCGCCTTCCACTCGGCCGTCTCCACCCTCTCCGCCCCGGCCCCGTCCGTCACGATCCCCCCGCTCGAACTGTCCCCACCCCCCGGCGCCGTGACGGCCCCCGGCGTCCTGCTCGACGCGACGCGGCGTTCCCGCATCGGCACGTACGCGATGAGCATGCTCCTCTGCGAACTGGTCGCCGTCCTCGGCGCCGTCTGGCTCGGCCCCGACTTGGGCGGCTTCCTGACGACCGCGAGCTGGTCGATGCCCGCCGGGATCCTCATCGGCCTGGGCGGCTACTGGCTCTACGACCGCAACCGTTCCCAGCTGCGCGTCTCCTCAGCCGGCCTGGCCGTGGTCACCCGCCGCGGCCGCGTCGAATGGGAGCTCGACCGTGACCGCGTCGGCGGCATCGGCATCGACGACTCGACCGACCGCATGCCCCGCCTGGTGGTCTGGAGCCCCACCAGCCGCGTCCTCCGCCACGTCACCTTCCCGCCCGACCTCAACGAGCTCCGCCGCGCCTGCGAGCAGTACGGCCTCCCCTGGGGCCCACCCGACGCCGACCGTCCCGCCCCACCCCCACCCGAGCTCTAGCCGGCCACAAGCCCTAACAGCGGGCTCCGGCCATGAATGGTCAAGGGCACGCGGAGTGCCTCTGGGGCCGCGTGTGCTGCCGGTCGAACGACCTATTTGTGCTGACGCTTTCGAGAAAATGAGGCTGTCCGGCTGCCGACGAGAACGAACAGAGGGGCTATGGCTAGAAGGAGGGCTAGGGCCGTGAAGCCGTAGGTGAGGGTGGCCAGGGTGGCTACTCCGGCTACCAGGAGGGGGCCGCCTGCGTCGCCTAGTTCGCGGCCTAATTCGGCGGCGCCCATCGTTTGGCCAAGGCGTTCGGTGGGGGTGGCGGCGGCTAGGGCTGCGAAGCCCAGCGGGGTTATCAGGCCGGTGCCGACGCCGATGAGGGCGGCGGCGGCCAGGACTCCGGGCACGCCGGGGATGGTCGCAGCGGCCAGGCCAGTGGCGGTCAGAGCGAGGCCGGTCAGGATGCCGCGTCTGGCTGTGAGGCGGCCGGCGTCTAGGGCACGGCCCACCTTGGGTTGGACGAGGGCCGCGCAGCCTGCGAGGACGGAGACGGCGGCGCCTGTGGCCAGGGTGCCCATGCCGGCGGCGGCGCCGGAGACGGGCAAGAAGCCCACGCCTACCGAGAGGGCGGCTGTTGCGGCGGCCAGGGCAGAGGTGGGGCCGAGGAACGAACGGTCGAGCAGGCGGCGGGCCAAGTCGAGGACCGTCTGCCGCGTCTTGGGAAGGGGCGGGACCCGGGGGACGGCGAGAGCGGCCCAGAGGGCGACCACGGCGGCCAGGATCGTCAGGGTCAGGAAGAGCAGGCGCATCCCTCCCGCCCACATGAGGGCCCCGCCGAGCAGCGGGCCGAGGGTGTAGCCGATGGACTTGTAGAAGCCGTACGAGCCGAAGGCCCTTCCGTGCGCGGTCGGGTTGAGGCGGGCGACCAGCGCGGAGGCCGAGGGGCTGAACGCGGAGGCGGCGGCGCCCTGGCCGAGGCGCGCCATCCAGAGGTAGGCGGTGCTGTCCGCCGCGGTGTAGAGGGCGGAGGCCGCGGCGAACGCGATGAGGCCGCCCAGGAGGACGGGACGGGCTCCTATCCGGTCTGCCAGGGTGCCGAAGAGGGGCTTGAGCAGGACTTCGGCACCGTCGTACAGGGCGAGAAGACCACCGAGGACAAGGAGCGAGGTGACCGCGTCCTCCGAACCCAGGTTGGCCGCGATGCCATGGGCGCCGAACGCGGTGGTGAATCCGGCCGCGTACAGCGGCCACATCTGGGCTCTCATGCCGTCAGCGAAGCGACCACGTCTTGAGCGACTCGTACTCCAGGTCCGGATGCCCCTTCCCCGGCAGATGGCTGCGCATCAGGTGGATCGAGGTCGCCGTCCAGGAGGAGCCGGCGAACGTGGACAGCGACTCCAGCAACGGCCGTACGTCGACCGGCCGGCGGGACCGCGCGAGGGTGAGGTGGGGCCGGAATGTCCGGTGCTTGTCGGGTGGGGTGCCGACGCGGCGGCCTGCGGCCGTCGTCGAGGCCGCCAGGCGGGCGACGCCGCGCCGGTCGCCGTAGATGCCCGTCCAGACGACGCGGGCGTGCGCTCCGCTGCCCGGGAAGGCGCCGGCCCCCGCCAGCGAGAGCGAGAGCCGGTCGTGGCGGCCCACGGCGCGCTCCAGGCGGGGTAGCAGCTTCTCCAGGGTGCGTTCGTCGATCTCGCCGAGGAACGTCAGCGTGACGTGGATCAGCTCGCGGCGGATCCACTTGAGGTCGGGCCAGTCGGCCTTGACCGGAGCGATGAACTCCTCGAGCTCGTCAAGGATCTCCGGCGGCGGAACGAGCGCGACGAAGAGTCTCATCGGCGTTCCAGAGGCCCGATGCGCATCGCCACGTGCACAGCCTGTCAGCACCCGAGCCGCGTTGTCACGTCCCGGCGCAGGGCCGGTCATCCCAGCGACTGCGACTCCCCTCCGTACGACGCGATCGTCCGGGCGTGAGCGCCGAGTACGTGCGCGAGAAGGGACGGTGCGCGGGTGCCGTCGCCGGCGTCATGTAGCACGTCCGGGGTGAGCGTCCAGTCCGCGCCGACCCATGAGTCGGCGACGCTGTCAGGGATGGACGGCAGGCTGTTGCACACCTGGCGCACCCGCATCGCCCGTACGGACTCGGCCGCCGGCGTGTCGGTCTCCACCAGCAGCACGGGGACGCCGACCAGCGGGCCGTCCTCGACCAGGCGGAGCACCTGGTGCGCCTGGTCGCCTTCGAGCATCGAACCGGCGTCCAGGATGACGGCGAGCCTGATCGGCGGTCCGGTGGGCAGCTCGGATTCGTCGGCCCCGACGCCGCGCAGGTCGATGAGGTCGAGCAGGCGGCGGAGCCGTTCGGTGGCGGCGGGTCCGCTGGCGACGCCCCCGCCGAGCAGGACCTCGCGCAGTACCGGTCCCGCCGGGTCCAGGTCGTTCAGCCAGCCCGCGCCCGACAGGCCCGCGGCGTCGATGACCTCGACGCCCGCCACACCGGGCGGCAGGGCGGCGAAGAACCGGGTGACCAGCGACCACGCGTACGCAAGCGAGTCCCCGGGCAGCGCGCCCCGCGAGATCCAGATCCCGCGCCGCCACGGCATGCGCAACACGAGCGGCACCTGGAGGCCGGGCAGTTCGTCGACCGACAGCCCGCCCAGCAGGACGCCTTCGGCCAGGTCGGTACGCGGCTGCCAGGTCAGCCAGGCCGGCCCGGAGAACGGCGCGACCTCCGCCGTGGAGAACGGGTCGGAGGCGGCGAGCTCGTCGCGGAGCTGGGCGGCGTCGGCGTGGAGGCGTTCGGTCGCCGCGCTCATCAGCTCCTGGTAGCGGCCGGACGGCGCCCGCCCGGCGATCTCGTCGTTCCGGATGACGAGGGCGTGCTCGGTGGAGGCCCGGAACGCCGACAACGAACGGCTCGCGTCCTCCCAGACCAGCCAGCACCGTTCGACGTAGCCGACCTCGTGCGGCCCAGGCTGCTGCGGTGCCCCCGCCGGCGACGGAGGGGGCTGCACAGGCGGCCTGGGCGGCGCCGGAACGCCCGCAGGCCCGCCGAACGGGGGCGCCACGGGCTGCGAGCCCGCCTGCGCGGACGCGGTCTCCTCAGCGGCGTTCTCGCCTGTGTCCTCGACCTCGACGCCATGGTCGGTGACCAGCTCGGCCAGGCCGCCTGCATACCCCTGTCCGACGGCCCGCACCTTCCACGCGCCGGCCCGCCGGTAGATCTCGAATCCGACGATCGCCTTCTCCGGGCCGAGCCCGTCGACGGTGAACGCCGCGAGCGCCGTCCCGTTCGCGCCGACGATCTCCAGGCGCGGCGGCGGGACCGCGCCGAACGACCCCGGCTCGGTGAGGCTCACCGCCACCATCACGGCGTCGGCGCCGTCCGGCACCGCGTCGAGATCGACGTCGATGCGCTGGCCGCCGCCCGCCTCCGACCAGCGCACGCCGGACGCCTCGGGCGCGTTGAAGAACACCAGATCCGCGTCCGAACGCACGCGCCGGTCGGGACCCACGATCAGCGCGCTCACGTCGACCGGCGCCGCACAGGAGACGACGACACCGACCAGGCGCGCGGGCAGCGGGGCATTGGCCCCGCGGGGCAGCACAGGAAAGGACTCTGTCATCCGGGGATCGTCCGCGCTCAGGCGTGCGCGGTGATGGACGGCAACATGTCCTCGAACGTGCGGCCCTGGCTGGGCTCACCGATGGCGGCCATCTTCCAGCCGCTGGCGTGCCGGTAGAGCCGGGCCATCACCATGGCCGTGTGCCCGCCGCCGCCCGTGAGCGTATAGCGGGCCAGCTCGCCGCCGCCCGTCTCGTCGACCAGGCGGCAGAACGCGTTGTCGACCTCGTCGAACGTCTGCCCGTTGAACGAGCTCACCGTGAACACCAGCGAGGTGACGTGCACCGGCAGCCGCCCGAGGTCGACGAGCACTGACTCGTCGTCGCCGTCGCCGTGCCCGGTCACGTTGTCGCCGGTGTGCCGGACGGAACCGTCATCGCTGACGAGCTTGCCGAAGTAGACGACGTCGGCGAGCCGTCCGTCGGCGAACAGCACGCAGGAGGCGTCGAGGTCGATCTCCTGCTGGCGGGCGCCGAAGAAGCCCTTTTTCTTCACCGCGTCCCAGCCCAGGCCCATCCGCACCATCGTCAGCGCGTCACCGGGCTTCTCCAGCGAGATCCGCTGGCCTTTCTGCATCGAGACAGCCATCGCCGTGCCCTCCCCCTCCTCCGTACGAGCAGCACCCTGCATCAATAGCCGGCAGGCATCAAACCGGGCGATCCCGGCATGCCGAGCAATGACCGTCAAAGAGTGTCAGTAGCCGCGCCCCGCTGTCATCCGGTTCGCCAGCATCGCCGGTACGCGAACGATCCGGCGTGGGACACTGCCGCCTTCGCGCGGCGAGCGGCTGGCTGCTCCGCGGGGAGCTGCCAGCGCCGCGACGACGAGGGCGGTGAGGGTCGCGACGACGCCGCCGAAGACGATCGTCATGCGGGGGCCGAAGGCCTGCGCCATCCAGCCGACCATCGGTGCGCCCAGCGGGTTCGTCCCCATGAAGACGAGCATGTAGAGCCCCATCACGCGGCCGCGCATCTCCGGCTCGACGCTCAGTTGCATCGTCGCGTTCGCGGCGGTGGTGAAGGTCATGAGCGCGATGCCGGTGGGGATGAGCATCACCAGGAACGTGCCGTACGTCGGCATCAGGCCTGTCATCACCTCCAGAACGCCGAACACCAGCACCGCGCCCAGCAACAGGCGCAGGCGCGGACGTGACGCGCGACGGGCCGCCAGGAGGGCGCCGGTGAGCGCACCCACCGCGAGCATGCTGGAGGCGAGGCCGAACGAGGACGCGCCAGTGTGGAAGACCTCGCGGGCCACCAGCGCGACCGTGATCTGGAAGTTCATGCCGAACGTGGCGACGAAGCCGACGAGGGCCAGCACCAGCATCAGATCGCGGCGTCCGCGTACGTACCGGAGCCCTTCGCGCAGTTGCCCCTTGGCCCGCGCGACCGGCTCGGCGACGTTCAGTTCGCGCTCGCGCATCGCGTACAGGCCGAGGAGCACGGCGCCGAACGACGCCGCGTTCACCAGGAAGACCGGGCCGGTGCCGATCGCGGCGATCAGCAGGCCGGCGAGCGCCGGGCCGAGCAGCCTCGCGCCGTTGAACGTGGCGCTGTTGAGCGCGATGGCGTTGGGCAGGTCGCGCTTGCCGACCATCTCCACGACGAACGCCTGCCGCGTGGGGTTGTCGACCACCGTGGCGAGGCCGAGGCCGAACGCCAGCAGGTAGACGTGCCAGACCTGAGCCGTCCCGCTCATGGCCAGCACGCCGAGGATCAGCGCGAGCACACCCATCGACACCTGGGTGATCATCAGTACCCGGCGCTTGGAGTAGCGGTCGGCGACCACCCCGCCCCAGAGCCCGAACAGCAGCAGCGGCAAGAACTGCAGCCCGGTCGTGATCCCGAGCGCGACGCCGCTGCCGTGGGTGAGCTCGAGCACGAGCCAGTCCTGCGCGACCCGCTGCATCCAGGTACCGGTGTTGGAGACCACCTGCCCTGCGGTGAAAAGCCTGTAGTTGCGATTGCGCAGCGACCGGAACATCCCACCAGCCGCACTGTCGGCAGCCGGGGTGTCGGATGGCTCAGCGGGGGCGGGCGCCGGGGTCAGGCCTGGCTGAGCTTGTCCAGGATGGGCGCCGCCTTGCGCAGGATCGCTCGCTCCTCCGGTGTCAGCTCGCTCAGGCGTTGCGAGAGCCACGCCTCCTTGCGGCGCCGCTCCTCCGCCAGCAGGTCCCGTCCCGCGGTCGTCGCGCTCAGCACCACCTGGCGGCCGTCCGTCGGGTGCGGGCTGCGCTCCACGAGCCCCTGGCCCTCCAGGAACGCGATCACGCGCGTCATCGAGGGCGGCTGCACCTTCTCGTGATCGGCCAACTCCCGGGGCGTCATCGACTGATGGCGCTCCAGGGCGGCGAGCGCGGCGAACTGGGTCAGCGTCAGCGGGCCTGGACCGCCGGCGCCTTCGATGGGTACGGGCCTCAGCCTGCGCAGGCGGCGCGACAGCCGGGCGATCGAGATGCGCAGATCTTCGGCCAGCCCGTGCGCCGAGGACGGCACGGACGCTCCGGTTCCGGTCGGTGGCATGGTCATGTTCGTTCGCAGAAGTCATTGCTTTTGCTAACGACCTGGCGGGGAAGGCTATTCCCCTCGCCGGCGGCGGCGCACAACGACTCCGGCCCCTCCGATCGGTCGCTGGACTCCCGGCCTCCATCGTCCCATGCGACCCGCTTGACAAGACAAGCTAATAGTATTAGCTTTACGGCTATCGAACTTAAGGAGTGCGGAATGACCGAGTACATCGAGGTTTCCGGCGGGCGGATCGCCTACGACGTGACCGGCGAGGGCCCCCTGGTGATCCTCGCCCCGGGCATGGGAGACCTGCGCTCCACCTACCGTTTGCTGGGCCCCGAGCTGGTCCGGGCCGGCTACCGCGTCGTCACGACGGACCTGCGCGGCCACGGCGAGTCCAGCACCCCGTTCGCCTCCTACGACAACACGAGCGCGGGAGCCGACCTCGTCGCGTTGATCCGCCACCTCGGCGGACCCGCCGTCATCGTTGGCCACTCGTTCTCCGGCGGCTCGGCGGTCTGGGCCGCCGGGGAGGACGCCTCGCTGGTGAACGGGCTGGTGCTGGTGGGCGCCTTCACCCGGCCCGTCTCCATGAACCTCTTCATGACACAACTCGCGAGGCTCGTGCTCGGTTTCCCGGCACTGTGGGGGATGTACTACAAGACGCTCTTCAAGGGCCCGAAGCCCGCCGACTTCGCCGAGCACCTGGCCGCCGTGAAGGCCAACATGCGCGAGAAGGGCCGGATGGCCGCCGCCCGAGAGATGGGCCTGGGCACCAAGACCGACATGGACGGCCGCCTCGGGCGAGTCACGGCCCCGACGCTGATCATGTACGGCACCAAGGACCCCGACTTCCCCGACCCCGAGGCCGAGGCCGGCATCGTCGCGGGCGAGCTGGCGGGTAAGACGGAGACCGTGATGATCGAGGGCGCGGGCCACTATCCCCATCAGGAGTTCCCCGCCGAGACCGCCGCCGCCGTCCTGGCGTTCCTCGGCCAGGTCGCGCCGACCACCCAGGGGGCCGCCTGATGCCGCGGGTAGGGCTGTCCCCCGACGGGGTCGTCGACGCCGCGATCGCGATCGTGGACGCCGAGGGCCCCGCCGCCCTCACCCTGTCGGCCGTCGCCGCGCAGGCCGGGGTCCAGACGCCGTCGCTCTACAAGCACGTGCGCAACCTCGCCGAGCTCCGGCAGCTGGTGACGCTCCGCGTGATCGAGGAGCTCACCGGACGGCTCGGCGAGGCGGCGCTCGGCCGTTCCGGCGACGACGCGGTACGCGCCATCATGCGGGCCTACCGTTCCTACGTCGTGGACCACCCGGGCCGCTACGCCGCCATGGACCAGGCACCCGACCCGCGCCTGGAGGCCGCCGCCGGCCGGCTCCTGGGCATCATCCTCGCCGCCCTCCGCGCGTACGAGCTCGACGACGACGCCCTCATCCACGCCGCACGAGCCCTCCGTTCGACCTCGCACGGCTTCGCCATTTTGGAGGCGTCGGGAGGCTTCGGCCTCCCGCAGGATCTGGAGACCAGCTACGAACTCCTCATCCAGATGGTCATCGGCGGCCTCCACAGGACCTGACCTGAGCACCTGACCTCAGGGGCCGGCCACGCCGCCTAGCCCACGTTCAGCAGCTCCTTGATCGGGTCGAGCGCGAAGTACAGCACGAACAGGGCCGCGATCAGCCACATGAGCGGGTGGATCTCGTCGAAGCGGCGCCGGGCCGCCTTGATGGCCACATAGCTGATGAAGCCCGCCCCGATGCCCACCGTGATCGAGTACGCGAACGGCATCAGCACGATCGTGAGGAACGCCGGGATCGCGATGTCGTAGTCGTTCAGGTCGATGTGCCTGATCTGCGTCATCATCAGGAAGCCGACCACCACCAGCGCCGGGGTGGCCGCCTCGAACGGCACGATCGTGACCAGCGGCGCGAAGAACATCGCCACCAGGAAGAGCCCGCCGGTCACCACGCTCGCCAGCCCGGTCCGCGCGCCCTCCGCGACGCCCGCGGCCGACTCGATGTAGGTGGTGTTGGACGAAGTCGACGCCGCGCCGCCCGCCGCCGCCCCGACCGAGTCGATCAGCAGGACGTTGCGGATGCCGGGCAGCTCGCCCTTCTCGTCGAGCAGCTCGGCCTCCTTGCCGACGCCGACGACCGTGCCCATCGTGTCGAAGAAGTCGGCCAGCATCACCGTGAAGATGAACAGGATCGCCGCCGTGACCCCGGCCCGCTCGAAGCTCCCGAAGAGGCTGAAGTCACCGATCAGGCTCAGGTCCGGCGTGTCGACGATCTTGTCCGGCAGCTCCGGCACGTTCAGCTGCCAGCCGTCGGGGTTGATCACGGGCTTCCCGTCCGGTCCCGGCCCCTTGTTGAACGGCCCCGCCTTGGCCAGTGCCTCCACCACGATCGCGACGACCGTCGTCCCCAGGATCCCGATCAGGATCGCCCCGCGCACTTTTAGCGCCACCAGCAGCACGGTCAGTATCAGCCCGAACCCGAACACCAGCGTCGGCCAGCCGGACAGGCTGCCCGTCGCTCCCAGTTGCAAGGGCACTGTCGCCTCGCCGACGGCCCCCGGGATACGCCGGACGAATCCGGCGTCCACAAACCCGATCAACGCGATGAAAAACCCGATGCCGACGGCGATCGCCGTCTTCAGCCCGGCCGGGATCGCGCGGAACACCGCCACCCGGAACCCTGTCAGCACCAGCACGGTGATGATCAGGCCTTCGAGGACGATGATGCCCATCGCGTCCTCCCACGACATGCCGCTGGCGATGCTGTACGCGAGCAACGCGTTCAGCCCCAGCCCGGCCGCCATCGCGAACGGATAGCGGCCGATCACGCCCATGGCGAGCGTCAGCAGCCCGGCCACCAGCGCCGTCGCCGCCGCCACGAGCGGGATGCTCGCTCCGGGAGTGGTCAGATCGCCGAGGAACTGCTTGTCCGCGTCGGCGACGGTCCCAATGATCAGCGGGTTGAGAACGACGATGTAGGCCATCGTGAAGAACGTGGCCAGCCCGCCCCGCACCTCACGGCTCACGGTCGAGCCACGCTCAGAGATCTTGAAGTACCGGTCGAGTGGACTCGCCTGCCGTTCGACAGCGTCATCGGTAGTGCTCATGCGCGCACGGTGACAGAAACACGGCCGACCGAAAAGACCTCAATCAGTAAAGAACTCGTCCCGCCGGCCATCGTTACGAGCGTGAAACCCGGCCGCCACAGAGGGTGTGATCCAGATCTCTGGAGGCCGCCGTTTAGGCTGATCGCATGACCCGTGCCCGCCGCCCCGACCCGCCGCCGCTGGAGACCAACGACGTGCGGATCGCCCAGGCCGGCACCGTCGCCTGGGTGATCGCCCTGATCGTCCTCCTGATCACCGGCGCCGACCGCTGGTGGCTCTGGGTCTGCGTCACCGGCATCGCCATCGGCCTCTTCGCCATCTGGTACGTCCCCCGCCTCCAGTCGGGCCGTGCCCGCCAGGAGGCCGCCCGAGCCGCCCGCAGGACCCCCGCCGACCCGGAGTGACCATCACGCCGTCAGGTCACGGAGCGTGGAGGTCGGATTCGGCTTGGAAGATGGGGAGGGCGTGCGGCTCGCGGAGGACGGCTTCCAGGAAGAAGCGGTCCTCCCAGCGTTCGCAGGACCAGGCGAGACCGCGGGCCAGGCCTGCCAGGCCGGACGCGTGGATCACGCCGTTCTGGTACCACCAGGGGACGGGCATGCCGTTCACCAGGAGGCCGACGTGGGCCATGTAGGTCTCGGGGGCGTCCGGCAGCACGGCGAAGACGTCCTGCGGGACAAGGTGCACCTCGCCGGTCGATCCCAGTACGCCCGGGACCTCCTCACTCGCGACCGGCAGGTCCAGCACCTCCGCCAGGCGCTCGGCCCGCCCGTGCGCAGCGATGATCAGCGGCTGGCCCGCGAGCAGAGGGAGCAGGTCCGGACGGTCGAGGATCAGCGCGTCGGGGGCCTCGGCGACCTCCACCTCGCCGTCCACGACGGCGCGCACCCGCTCCGGCGGCCGCACCCGCACGTCCTCGGGGAGATCGGCCAGCGCAGTCCACAGGGTGCTCAGCTGGTCACGGGCAACGGTGCGGGACGGGTCACCCATGCGGTCCAGGAGTTCCTGGGCGCCACCGGGCTCCGCCAGCAGCTGGGCGAGCGACGTGCGCACGCCGAGTGCCAGCAGGACCTCGCGGTCCAGATCGCCGGACACGACCTCGTACAGCCCTGCCAGCTCTTCTGAGCCGGAGGCGAAGGGCGGCGCTGAGCCGGAGGCGAAACGCAGCTCGCCAGGCCGCCGCCCGTTCAGGACCGGATGCCGTGCGAGCCACCAGGCCGTGTACGAGGGCACCGTCACGCGACGGCCGTCGGCGAGCGTCACGTGTGCGGGCTCGACCAGCGCGGCACGCCACGGCGGCCGGGCAAGGGAGCGGAGCGCGGCGTCCCAGTCGGCGACGAGCTCGAGGTCCCGGACGGCCTGGAACTCCGGCACCAGCGGCGGCAGATCCTGGAATCCGAGCCGTTCCAGCACCTCGTCCGCCCAGAGGTCCTCGCCATCCAGGTCGAACGACTCCGCCAGATCGGCGAGAGCGGCCAGATTGACGTCCTCACCGCGGGCCATGGCGAAGCCGTTGAGCACGCCGACGGCCTCAAGAGGCTCGGCCCCCCAGCGGTCCACCAGCTCGGCCGCCACCACGCCGAACGGCGCGTCGTCGGCCATGATGTCGCGGAGCGGGCTGCCGGGAAGGAGGAGCTCTCCGGCCGGGTAAAGATCGCCGTCGTCGCCCGGCAGTGCGAGCTCGGCGAGCCACGGTTCCGTGCCGGGATCGAGGTGGGCCGCGGCCACCAGACCGAGCACCGCCTCCGCGACCCGATCCGGATCGTCCGCGTCGAACGAATCCTCCACCGCGGCCCGTACGACCGGATCTGCGAGCACCGTCCGCGGCCCCGCCTCCACCGTGCCGAGCCGCAGCAGCAGCGGATGCACGGCCTCCGGGTGAACGAACCGCAGCCCGAGGGCGTCGAGGCCTGCCGGGTCGATGCCGTCGGCGGCGACGAGCAGCCCGCGCGGCCCACGCACCATCCGGGCGCTCTGCTTGCCGAACGGCCCCTGCTCCCTGAACGGATCGGGCTCGCCTGCCAACGGCACCGGCAGGGCACCGAGGGAGTCGGTGGACGCCCCCGTGAACGCCTCGTACAACCGACGCCACCATGCGGGCTCCCGGTCGAGCGCGGCCAGCTCGTCGACGACGTCCGCGAGCTCCATGCGGCGCACGCCGAGCGCGGTGAGCGCCTGGTGCCGGACGGGCCACCCGGCGGGCAGCAGACCCGGTACGACGACCTCGCTGCGCCCCGGCCCGCCCGCCAGCAGCTCGATCAGCGCCGACGGCCCGTCCACCGCCACCGCGTCCCGTCCCCGGACGGCACCGCCCTCCGGGGCCGCGGCCGTCGGCAAGAGGGGGGTCTCGGGCAGGCGGGCCCGGATGGCACGGCGGATCGCGGCGTCGAACTCCCCCGCGCCGACCGGGCCGGGGATCAGATCGAGCAGGCGCGGCGTCGCCGGGATGTCCCGCAGCAGCTGTACGTAGGCCTCGGCGGCCCGTTCCACCAGGTAGTCGGTGAGCGGCCCGGGCGCGACGTGGCGGCGGTCGGGCGCGAGCGGGAACGAGGCGATCAGCAGGGCCGGAAAGTCGAGCCGTTCGTCGCTGGGCGTCGGGGCGTGCAGGACGGCGGGCGTGCCTGCGGGGAGCCCTCTGGACTCCGGCATGGCCCAGCGCACCTGCCAGATCGGGCGGGCCCGCTCCTCGGTGGGGCGGTCGGCCAGGAGCTCGGCCGGGATCGGGCCATGGGCCTCGGCCGTCCGCCAGGACACGTCGTCGATCACCGCCGCGCCGGGAGTGCGGTGATCGGCGGTCAGGGTGCGGAGGGGCACCCCGTCGACGTCGAGCTCGATCTTCTCCAGGACGGGCAGCGCGAGCATGAGGGCGGGGCCGGCCTGCTGGAGCTGGTCCCGTACGAGGGCTTCGGCCGCGGCGTCGCGCAACGGCAGCCGTACGACCGTCGTGGCGCCCTCAGGGACGGGTGGCCGCGGGCCGGTCTGCGGAAAGGGCAGACGGAGCAGGGGTACGTGGCCGCCCCGGCGATCGAGCTCCTCCGCGAGCGCGGGGACGCGCGCCACCAGCTCGCGTGCCCGGGTCGCCGACCATTCGACCCCGGCGATCGAGGGGTTGTCGCTCACCGCGACCACGGCGGCGAATCCGACCCCGAACCGCCCCACGGCGCCCGCGTCGTCCCGCTTGGCCGACGCGCGCAAGGTGGACAGCGCCTCGACCCCGGCGGCGTCGAGTGGGGCCCCGTTGTTGGCGGCAAGCAGGACGCCGTCCCGCAGGCTCAGCCAGAGCCGCCCCGGCACTCCGGCCCGCGCGGCGGCGTCGGCGGCGTTCTGCGCCAGTTCGACGATGACGCGGTCGCGGTAGCCGCCGAGCGCGTAGTCCTCTTCGGCGTTGGCGTCCTCGCGGAAGCGCGCGGGCGACTCCGCCCAGGCGCGCAGCACCCGTTCACGGAGAGCCCCGATCCCGAACGGATCACTCCCGAACGGATCGGCCCCGTCGGCCTCACCCGTATCCGCTCCCGCCCTGATACCGGCGTCGACGCCGGCGCGGGAGGTCTCTGCTCGATCCGACGGTTCAGTCACCGGCCCGTTCACCCATCCGTCTGCACGACATCGAGGACACCGTACGAGTGGATCAGCTGTGGCCGAGCGCCTCTTCGGCCTCGGTGTCCAACGCGTCCGGCGTGTCCAACGCGTCCGGCGTGTCCGACGCATCCGGCGTGGCTTGCACGGCTGTCGTGGCTTGCGCGTCCGGCGCGGCGGCGGCTGACGCGGGCATGAGGTCGTAACCCAGCTCGTCGATCACAGGCGGGTTGTGCTCGGAGGCGGCCGGCAGGTTGACCGCCTCGGAGTGCGCACCGCACCCGTGGTCGGCGGAGACCACCCGGCCGTCGTCGGGGGCGTACTCGTTCGCGCAGACGCCGAAGATCTGCCGCAGCTCACCCGCGAGCGGCAGGTAGAACCCGCAGGTCGAGCACTGCGCCGGAGCCGAGGACGCGATCGGGGCGCGCGGCCCCGCCACCCCTTCGTACCAGCGGCTCGCGGCCTCGTCGCGCCCCTCCTGGGACAGCACGCGCGGCCGGCCGAGGCCGAGCTCCCAGCCCAGCTGCGGATCGGCCGCGTCGCTGACCTGCGTGAACCCGGGTGCCAGCCGGACGTCGTCGGGTGCCGTGGGCAGCAGATCGCCCGGGCCGAGGTCGCCGGGACGCAGGCGTTCGAGCCACGGCACCCAGGGCGGCGCGAGCAGCGCGTCATCGCCGGGCAGCAGGACGCATTCGTCGACCGTCACGACCTTGGCGCGGGAGGCGCGGGTCACGGTGACGGCCCAGCGCCAGCCCCGGTAGGCGGGGTCCATACAGTCGAAGTAGTGCGTGACCAGCCGGTCACCTTCGGCCCGTACGCCCAGATGTTCGCCGACGGGAACGGGCCGCGAGGTCTCCACCGCGGCCTCCCGGGCAAGATCGATGGCCTCCGCGCAGGCGGCGTCGACGGCCGGCGGACGGGCTCGCCGGGCGGACCCGGTGGTGGACGAACGCGCGGGGCTGGATTGACGGAGTGGGCTCACAGCCCAATTCTCGCTCATGGAAAGGCGTGGCCGCGCACCCCATCGGCCACAACGCGCATCTCTGGTCCGAGGTTGGGTTCGCTGAGGCCCGGGTAAACGTCATTCCTGGCCCAGTCCTGGCCCTGGTGGGGGTGAAGACGGGGCCTTCCAGGGTGAAGATGGTTCAGAACGTTCGCACAGGGAGTGACGATGCGGACCGGACTGGGGGACTGACCGCATGGGTTTCCGGGAGGGCATGGGCGCCACCGCGCGCGGCGCGGGCACGGCCGCGCGCGGC
>NZ_WBMT01000022.1 GCF_008923185.1 Actinomadura rudentiformis | reverse complement strand
CCGGCCACGGGCGCCGCGACGTCGGGCCTGCCCGTGGCGGGCGGGCGGCCCCCGGCGGCGGGACGGTCCACCGCCGGCCCCGGGGACTGCCCTCGAGTCTTGTAGAGCGCGCTGACGTCCGGAACGGTCACGTCGAGCGAGACGGGGCGGGCGGCCGCAGGAGGCGGCGGCACGGGAGGCCCCGCGGGAGGCGGCGGTACGGGAAATCCGGCGCGCGGCGGCGGTCCGACCTGACCTGGGGGGTCGGACGGTGTCCCCGGACCGTGCGGCGCGGCCAATGGCGGAGCCGGATGGGCTCCCTCATCATCCGGCTGCTGCGGCTTGGTGTGTCGTCCCATCCCATCCCTCTTCGATCTCAGGAAGGTATACCAAACCAGTACCAAACATGCCTACCGGAACGGCAAAAGGGTGGCCTCCGCGACAGGCGGTGCCACCCCGGTTCACCTGCGGAAGTGATCCCAACCGGCAGGCCCCTGGCGGCGTCCGTCCACGGCCACGCCCTCGCCTTCCGTGACGCGGCCGATCACGCTCCAGGCGGGCGGGAGAACCGAACCGGCGGGGAACGTGGCGGCGAAGGCGTGATCTTCGCCGCCGGTCAGCGCGTGCCGGAGCCCGTCCGGGCCGAGCACGTCCGCCACCGGCATCGCGGCGCTCTCCACCTCGATCCGTACGCCGCTCGCCGACGCGATGTGCCCGAGATCCTGGAGCAGCCCGTCGCTCACGTCCATCAGGGCCGTCGCGCCGAGCGCCCGCGCCTCCTCCCCCGCCTCGTACGGGGGCTGCGGGCGCCGGTGCGCCTCGATCAGCTCGGCCGGGCCGTCCAGCCCGCCGGACAGCAGGTCAAGGCCCGCCGACGAGTGGCCGATCCGGCCTCGGACGGCGACGACCTCGCCAGGCCGGGCACCGGAACGGGTCAGGGGCGGCTCGCCACCCAGATCGCCGAGCGCCGTGACCGCGATCGTGATCTCAGACGCCCCCACGACGTCCCCACCGGCCACTGAAGCCCCGGCCCGTGCGCACTCGTCCGCCAGGCCGTCATAGAGCCGCTCAGCCCATTCCACGGACGTGTCCGCGGGCAGGGCGAGGCCGATCAGCAGCACGGTCGGCCGCGCGCCCATGGCGACGACGTCGGCGAGGTTCTGTGCGGCGGCCTTGCGGCCGATGTCGTACGGCCCGGACCAGTCGAGGCGGAAATGCCGTCCCTCGACGAGCAGATCGGTGGTCGCCACCACCCTCCTGTCCGGTGCCCTGACCACCGCGGCGTCGTCACCGGGCCCCAGCACGACCGCCGGGCCCTGCGGCAGCCGCCGCGTCAGCCGGGCGATCAGCCCGAACTCGCCCAGCGCCCCGATGGTCTCCATGGCCTCCCGGCTCCCGTTCGCGTCCTCGCGCCGGGGAGGCGGAAGGAGATCCGCCATCGCCCGACCCCGTACGACCACCCGCACAAGGGATAAGCCAAGCTTGATCGCCCCCCGGACCCCCGTTGCGCCGCGTAACACGATACGGTGAGTTTCTGACGGCTATTTCTCCGCCCGGGGAGGACGTGATGGTGCAGGCCTACATCCTCATCCAGACCGAGGTAGGCAAGGCTGCCGCCGTGGCCCGCGAGATCGCAGGTATCTCGGGCGTCAAAATGGCGGAGGACGTGACAGGGCCGTACGACGTGATCGTCCGAGCGGAGGCCAACAATGTCGACGAGCTGGGCAAGCTCGTCGTCGCGCAGATCCAGGCGGTCGAAGGGATCACCCGGACGCTCACCTGCCCGATCGTGCACATCTGACGGTCGCGCCTCTGTGCTTCACCGCTCTGTGGCTCACCGGTCTGTGCTTCATCGCCGCCCCCTCGCTCTGCTCGGCGCCACCCTCCTCGCGGTGGCCGGGTGCGGGGACGGCGCGGTCCAGATGCCGCCACCGAGCCCGGACGCCGCGACCACCCGGCTCTGCGAGGGCCTGCGGCTGCCGGAGAAGGTGAACGGTCTCTCGCGCCGCGACACCGAGCCGGACTCGCCGCTGACCGCGGCCTGGGGCTCTCCCGCGATCGCGCTGCGCTGTGGCGTGCCGCGGCCCGCCGCGTTGACGCCCGCCTCGCAACTGCAGACCATCAACGGGGTCGACTGGTTCGGGCAACCGGCGGACCGCCCGGTGACCTGGACGGCGGTCGCCCGCCAGGCCTACGTCGAGGTGACGGTGCCCGCCAAGTACGCCCCGCCCGGGGACGTGCTGATCGAGTTCGGCGAGGCGATCACGGCCACGATCCCGAAGAAGCCCGAAGGCCAGATTTAGGCGTTCCCCCTCACCAGAGAGGTGCCGGGCTCTCGCCGCGCCTGTAGTAGCCCGGGATCGGCTCGCCCGAGGCGGCCCGGTCGAGCCGCCGCTTCATCCCGTCCGACAGCACCTCGGCCTTCATCATCTCGACGAACAGCGAGGTGACGTTGCCGAGGTCGAACCAGTCGCGCTGCCAGGACCACTGCCGGTCACCGGCGTACCGGAACCAGCTGCCGCCGATCCCCGCCACCTCGTACGGGCTCCCGTCCGGCCGCTTGGCCTCCGCCACCTGCTTCCAGAAGCCGACCACCTCGCCCTTGCGGTCGTCGATCAGGACGCTCTGGTACGGGTAGGACCAGCCGTCCAGGCCGCCCATCTCCGACCCGAGCGCCAGGTCGCGGATCTCGTCGCGGCCGACGGCCATGAAGTCCTGGTGGGGCCCGATGTTCCAGCCGTACGTGGCGTCCTCGGTGTAGAGCTCGGCCAGCGGCCGCCAGTCGCCGAGCTCCTCGCAGCGCCGGTTGGTGTCCAGCCAGTGCTGGACCATGTCCTCGAGCTCCTCACGCGGAAAGCCGCTCATGGGGTCTCCGTTCACTGAGTCTCCTTCAGTCTGAGGGCCTGGGTGGGGCAGTAACGGATCGCGGCGGCGACCTCGTCGCGCAGGTCATCGGGCGGCTCGGCGTTCAGTACGCGGACCTTGCCCTTGGGCGGCACCTCGAAGACATCGGGCGCCTCCAGTTCGCACAACGCGTGGCCCTGGCACAGATCGAGGTCGGCCTCGACCTTCACGGCCGCCTCCTGCGGCGGTAGCGGACGGCGCACGGCTGCGCGAGCTGGACGACCATCTTGGAGTGGTCGTTGCGGTACGTCTCCGGCGGCTGGGCGAGCTCGAACTCCCAGTCGCGCAGCAGCACCGAGAAGATCGCCTTCAGCTGGATCATCGCGAAGTTGGCGCCGACGCAGCGGTGCCGTCCCGCGCCGAACGGCACCCACGTCCAGCGGTGCGCGAGGTCCTCCTCGCGCGGCTTGGCGTAGCGCTCGGGCCGGAAGGCATCCGGCTCGGGGAAGTCCTCGGGGATCCGGTTGGAGACGGCCAGGCTGCAGCCGACCATCGTGCCTTCAGGAATGCGGTGACCGAGCACCTCCTGGTCGGACTTGGCCACCCGCAGCAGCAGGATCAGCGGCGGGTGCAGCCGCAGCGCCTCCTTGATCGCCGACTCCAGCCTCGGGATCTCGCGCAGCGCCTGGAAGCTGACCTCGCTGCCGTCGGCGTAGAGGTCGTCCAGCTCGCCGACCACGCCGGCCAGCACGCCGGGATGGCGCAAGAGCTCGATCAGTGTCCACGCGGCGGTCCCGGACGTGGTGTGGTGCCCGGCGAACATCATCGAGATGAACATCCCGGTCACCTGGTCGGCGCTGAAGCGCGGCGTGCCGTCCTCGTTCCTGATGGACATGAGCACGTCGAGCAGGTCGCGGTCCTCCTTGGGAGGTTTCGGGGGCCGCCCGTTCATGATCCCTTGCACGAGCTCGACGAGCGCCGCCCGCGCCTCGTCGCGCTTGCGGAAGCTCTCGATCGGCGCGTACGGGTCGACGTAGGCGATCGCGTCGGTGCCGCGTTCGAGATCGTGGTAGAGCTCGGCGAACCGCCGATCGAGCTGCTCGCGGAACTTCTTGCCGATCAGGCAGGCGGACGACGTGTAGATGGTCAGCTCCGCGAACCAGTCGAGCAGGTCGATCTCCCCTTCCTCGCCCCACCCGGCGACCATCCGGTCCACCTCGGCGGCGATCGTCGCGGCGTGGCCCTTGAGGAACGAGCCCTTGAGCGCCTGGTTGTGCAGCGCCTCGCGGCGTTCCTCCGGAGTGGCGTCGAAGACGACGCCCTCGCCGAAGATCGGGGTCATGAACGGGTACGCCTCGGCCTGGTCGAGCTCCTCGTCCGGGGCACGGAAGAAGAACTCGTTCGCCTCCTCGCCCGACAGCAGCACCACGCGGCGGTCAGCGAGCCGGAACTCGCCCACGTCACCGCACTCCTCGCGGACACGGCGCATCAAGGCGATGGGGTCCGACCGCAGCTCGTCCAGGTGATCGGGGCCGCCGGACACGGCAGGGATCGTCATGGCTTCTCCACAGGTGCCTCGGGCTGGGCTTCCACGGGTGCCTCGGGCTGGACTTCGACGAGTGACAGATGCGCGCCGCGCGGCGTCCCCACCACGGCGGCCACGGCGGCGGCGACATCGGACGGCCGCAGGAAGTACGGATGCCGGGCCAGGCCCCACTTGACCCACTCCTCCAGCACCACGCCGGTCGTCTCGGCGTCCCAGCCCATCCCCATCCCGGTCGCGGTCGGCCCGGGCCGGACGATCGACGCCCGTACGCCGGTGCCCTCCAGCTCCATCTGCATGGCCCGCGCCATGCCCTCGACGCCGTTCTTCGCGGCGACGTACGCGCCCATCCGCGTCCGCGGCGCCCGGACGACATCGGAGGAGATGAAAACGACGTCACCGCGCCGCCGGGCTACCATCCCCGGGACGAGTTGCGACACCAACCGGTGGGCGCCCACCAGATGGACCTGCACCTGCGCAAGGAACCCGTCCGGGTCCAGCTCGTGGATCCTCTCAGCGGCCAGATCACCCGCACCCGACACGAGGACCTCGATCGGCCCGAGCGCGTCCTGCGCCGCCGCCACGAACGCCTTGACCGAGTCGGAGTCGCCCACGTCCAGCGGATGGGCGAACGCCTCTCCCCCGCCCGCCCGGATCGTCGCCGCGAGTTCCTCGCACTTGCCGGCCCGCCGCGCGCCGACCGCCACCGGATGCCCGGCCATCGCCAGCGCGGTCGCCGTGGCCGCGCCGATGCCGGACGACGCCCCGGCCACCAGAGCCGGACGCCGCTCAGGATGTGGTTCGAATCTGGGCACTACCGCCGCCTCTCCAGCCGTACGGGCAAGGTCGCGAATCCCCGAACGTTCACCGAATGCACGCGCTGGGCCCGGTCGCCGTCCACCTCGTACGCCGAAACCCGCCGGACGAACTCGGTGAGCGCAATGCGCGCTTCCAGCCGCGCCAGGTTGGCGCCGAGGCAGAAGTGCCGTCCGCCGCCGAAGCTGATGAGCTGCGAGGTGTCCTGGTCGATGTCGTACGTGTCCGCTCTGGCGAAGACCCTTGGATCACGGTTGGCCGACCCGACGAGGAGCAACATCCGCTCTCCCGCCGGAATCGTTTGCCCGTGCCAGGTGGTCTCCTGCGCGACGGTCCGCGCGAGCATCTGGCTGGACGTGTCGTACCGCAGCGTCTCTTCGATCCAGTCCTCGACCCGTCCAGCGTCGTCGAGGGCCTTGCGCGACTCTCCCGGATTGCGCCAGCCCCAGTACAGGGCGTTGGCGAGGAGCTTCGTCGTGGTCTCGTTGCCGGCCACGACGATAAGGAAGAGAAACGCGATGATCTCGCGATCCTCCAGCCGGTCCCCGTCGACCTCCGCCTCCAGCAAGGCCGATGTCAGATCCTCGGCCGGGTGCTTCCTGCGTTCGGCGACCATCTGCTCGTAGTAGCCGGCCAGGGTGAGCGCGGCCTCCATCCCTGCGGGCGGTACGTCGTTGAGCCCCTCTTCCCGATGCACCACCAGGTCCGCCAGCCGCCGCACCTCGGCCCGGTCAGCCTCCGGGACGCCCATCATCTGCGAGATGACGTCCATGGGGAGTTTGCCGGCGAACGTCTCGATGAAGTCGCCCTCGCCCGCCTCCACCAGCGGATCGAGATAGCGCCGTGTCAGGTCAAGGATCCCTTCTTCGAGCTCCTTGACCCTCCTGGGTGTGAAGCCTCGGGAGACCAAGGCCCGCATCCGCGTGTGCCGAGGCGGGTCCAATGCCAGAAACGACATCGTCTTATGGGCATGGGGTCCCCACGCACTCGGCTCCAGCGAGACTCCGTTGACGCTGGAGAACGTCGTGTAGTCCCTGAAGGCCGCCGCCACGTCCGCATGCCGCGACAAAGCCCAGAAGCCCAGCTCCTCGTTCCTGTAGAGAGGGACCTCGTCCCTCAACCTGGCGTACGTCGGGTAGGGATCCTCGTGAATGGCGTAGTCGTAAGGGCTGTAAGAGACAGAGCTGTCAGAGAACTCGGGGGAACGCCCCACAGCCGTCACCTCATTCAGTGCTCGGCGATATGAACCCGGTGTTCGGCAATATGAGTTCGGCCATCTCGGCTAGCCGGTCGGCCATGCGGGCGTACGAGGTGTAGCCCATGCCCGCGTGCACCAGCGCACCGGCGTAGGCCAGCTCCAGCGCGCCCACCACCTTGTCGTCGGCGTCCTCGCCCAAGGCGGCCTGGAGCCGCTCCCGGATCGCCATGCCGATCTTGAACCGCAGTTCACGCACGTCCGGGTCGGTGCCGAGCATCGAGGTCGTGCATGCCGCCGCGAGCTCGGGTTCGTCCGAGACCAGCAGCGCGATCTCGCGGAGCACCGCGCCCACGCGCTCCTGCGCCGAGCCCTCCACCACGACGGGCTCCAGCGCACTCAACCGCCGCCAGAACACCTCAGTGATCAGGTGGTTCTTGGAGGCGAAGTAGGTGTACGCCGTGGCCGGGGCGACCCCCGCCCTCTTGGCGACGTTCCGCACGGTCAGACCCTCGTACCCGGTCTCCCGCACCTCCTCCACCGCCGCGTCGGTGAGCCGCCGCACGGTGTCGGCCTGCCGGTCGGTGAGCCGCCGACGCGTGGACTCGTAAGCCAATCCCGCAGCCCCCACCCGGTCACCCTTCATTCGACGAGCTCCGCTCGACACACCTGCCGCTGATTACCGGACACGTGTCCAGACATTAGTTCAGACACTGGCCCACGGCAAGCCCGGCTGCGGTCACCGCTCTCTGGTGAAGGCCATGTCCATCCAGTGCAGCCAGGTCGAGCCGTCGTCCGTGCGCTCCCACTTCGCGCTCATGGTGGTGCCGTCTTCCGCGACCGTCAGCGTCGCCCGTTCGGTCTCGCCAGCGAACGTCCACACCCCGTGGTCGTCCACGGTCGCGTGCATGGTGACGAAGTCGCCCTGGTTGTCGAACGACCGCATGGGATACGTCCCTGTCACCGGATCGTAGGGGCCGATCATCTCGATGACCTCGACCCTGTCGCCGTTCATGCGCACGTCCACGCGATGGACGAGGAAGAACCCGCCTGCCAGCCACTCGTAGGTGTCGGACCCGGCGATCCGTACCGGCGGCACGCCGTCGGCCGCGACCGTCCACCCCTCCGACCGCCAACTGCCGACGAGTACGTCCAGCCGCTTGTTCTCGGACCTGGGTGCCGTCATCAAATCTCCTCAATCTATGTAAGATGTTGCTTAAATACTTACACACCATCCCGCCACGAAGGAGAGACCCGGTGGATGAGGCGTTGCGGGCGGTCGCCGATCCGACCCGCCGCGCGATCCTGGCCCTGGTCCGCGACGGCGAGGTCTCGGCAGGCGACATCGCCGCGCGGTTTCCCGGCATGAGCCGGCCGGCGGTCTCCCAGCACCTGCGGATCCTGGTCACGGCCGGGCTTCTGGACGTCCGCCGCGCCGGCAATCGCCGCCTATACCGCATGCGTCCCGACGGTCTCGCCGAGGCGGCGATGTTCTTCGAGTCGATGTGGCCCGGCCCGCTGCGCCGCCTGAAGGACGCGGCCGAGCGAGAAGAAAGGGCCCTCGCCGGCGAAGAGGAGACGGAGGAGGCACCGTGAGCACGACGGTCGAGCAGACGATGCGGATCGAGGCCCGGCCGGAGACGGTGTGGCGGTTCTTCACCGACCCGGCCTACTTGGCGCAGTGGTGGGGCGAGGCCGAATTGGAGGCGCGCCCCGGCGGTGACCTCCGCGTGGAGATGCAGGACGGGCCGCGGCCGGTGATGCGCGGGACGTTCGTCGAGCTCGTGCCGTATGAACGGATCGTCTTCACCTTCGGCTGGGAGCCCGCTCCCGGGGCACCGGGCATAGCGCCCGGTGCCTCACAGGTCGAAGTCACGCTCACGCCAGACGGCCACGGCACGACGCTCACCTTGCGGCACAGCGGCCTGCCGTTGCAGCTCGGCAACGAGACCAGCGTCGGCTGGGCTTCTGTGCTGCGGCGCCTCGACGAGGCGGCGAAACGCCATGGCCGCCATGAGCATCACCGGCCTTCGGCTGCCGGGTCGTAACGAAGTCAGACGCGTTTGCGAGCGGGCTTGGAAAGCTTGACCGGTGACTGTCCCACCACGAAGCGGGCGGCACCGTGGCCTGTTGTGGCCCGTGAGCCACGTCGGTGCCTGATCACGTCCGGCACTGTGGACGTCCGTCGCGGGGACACGAAATCCGTTCGTGTGGCCGAAGGGATGATCGCTACGATCGGCGCGAATCGACGAGGGCACTAGGGGCACCGTCGGCGGCGGCGATGAAAGGACGGCCCCGATGACGCGGCTTCCTGAGCTTCTGGCATCCCCGAACTCCGCTGCAGCCTGGACGCGGGTCTTTGCGAGGGGATGCAGGTCGACACCGTCTTTCTGACGCATACGCACCATGACCACTCCAAGGACCTCGACTATCTGGCCTCGTCCGGTGCGGCCGTTTATCTGCCGGACAAGGCGGTGCCTTACGTGGAGTCCTATCTGCGGGCGTCCGCCGAGCTCAACCATGGGGCGAGCTACGACCCGGCCTTGGCGGAGAGCCACAGTTTGAACGGCGTACGTCAGGATGACGAGTTCGTCTTCGGGCGCCGGGGACACCATGTCCGAGTGGTCGAGTGCGAGCACAAGGTGCCGTGTGTCGGCTACGCGTTCTCGGAACAGCGCAAGGCGCTGCGGCCGGAGTTCGAGGAGTTGCGGAGGTCCCTGGCGCAGGAAGGCCGGAGCGGCGAGTTCGGCCGGGTCATGGCGCAGTAGCGCAAGGAAGGCGTGGTCGTCGAGGAGGGGATCCGGCGGCCGCTGTTCGCGTTCCTCGGTGACACGCATGTGAACGTGTTCGATCGGAACCCGTGGCTTTTCGACTACCCGGTCATCATCACCGAGTGCTCGTTCCTGCACGACACCGAACTCGAACGCGCGGACCGCGTAGGACACACCGTGTGGAGCCGTCTCAAGCCCATCGTCGAGGCGCACCCGGAAACGCAGTTCGTTCTGACTCATTTCAGCCTGCGCCACTCGGACCAGGAAATCCTTTCGTTCTTTCAGCGGGAGAGGGAATCTGCTGAGCTGGGCAATGTGCTGTTGTGGGTTCACCCCGACAGCCATCTGCCCGAGCAGCACCAGAACCGTGGAGAGCAGCGATGACCGGAGAGCCGAATCTGATCCCCGCCCCGCGTCGTCTTGTGCGGACTGGAGGCGAGGGCCCAGTCGGAGAGGTGCGTACCAGCGTCGATCCCGCCCTCGGACCGGAGGCCTATCGGTTGACCGTCTCCGCCGACGGCGTCGAGATCGTGGGCGGGGACGACGCCGGGATCCATTGGGGAAGTCAGACCCTGCGGCAGATGCGAGGCCTTGATGCCTTTCGCCGTGCGGCCATCGGGAGCGAGCCGGTCAACGTGCCCTATGTGGTCGTCGAGGACGCGCCGCGGTTCGCATGGCGGGGCTTCATGCTCGACGTCGCGCGGCATTTCCTGCCCAAGGACGGCGTGCTGCGCTATATCGACCTGCTGGCGGCGCACAAGCTCAACGTCCTGCACCTGCATCTGACCGATGACCAGGGATGGCGTATCGAGATCGAACGCTACCCGCGGCTGACCGAGGTCGGCGCCTGGCGTCCACGTACCCGCATGGGCTGGGGAGAGCCGGTGATGTGGGACGAGCGGCCGCATGGCGGCTTCTACAGCCAGGACGACCTGCGCGAGATCGTCGCGTACGCGGCGGAACGGCATGTCACCGTCGTCCCCGAAGTCGACCTGCCCGGCCATTCACAGGCGGCCATCGCCGCCTATCCCGAGCTGGGCAACAGTGACGTCATCGACACCTCGGCATTGGGGGTGAAGACCGACTGGGGCATCAATCCCAACGTGCTTGCCCCGACCGAGGCCATGCTGCGTTTCTACGAAGGCGTCCTTGAGGAAGTGCTCGACATCTTCCCCAGCCGGTTCGTTCACATCGGCGGCGACGAGTGCGTCAAGGACCAATGGCGTGCGTCGCCCACGGCCCAGGAACGCATCCGTGAACTGGGGCTCAAGGACGAGAACGAACTGCAGTCGTGGATCATCCGTCACTTCGACCGCTGGCTCGCCGAACGCGGGCGCCGTCTCGTCGGCTGGGACGAGATCCTGGAGGGCGGCTTGGCGGAGGGCGCCACGGTCACCTGCTGGCGTTGGTACAGGGGTGGCATCGCGGCGGCCAAGGCGGGCCATGACGTGGTGATGTGCCCCCAGCAAGAGGTCTACCTCGACCACGTACAGGCTCCTGGGCCGGACGAGCCCGTGCCGTTCGGCTGGGTGCACACGCTGGAGGACGTCTACCGCTTCGAGCCCGTGCCGCCCAGCCTCGCCGGGACACCCGAGGCGAGCCATGTCATCGGCACCCAGGCGAACCTGTGGACCGAGGTCGTCGAGGACCTCGGCCGCCTCGACTACCAGGCGTTCCCCCGCCTCGCCGCGTTCGCCGAAGTGGCCTGGTCACAGCTCCCCGCGCCGGACGAACGCGACTTCGAGGACTTCGACCGCCGGATGAACGCGGCGCACTACGCCCGCCTGGACGCGCTGGGCGTCGGCTACCGCCCGCCCTCGGGCCCGCACCCATGGCAGCAGCGCCCCGGCGTCCCCGGACGCATGCACCACAAGCCGCGGAAGACCTGGCGAGGGGCCTGACCCTCAGGGAACCGGTCAGCGGACGCTCTTGATGCGGGTGACGAAGACGGCTCCGGCCAGGGCGCAGAGGGCCGCGAAGCCGTAGAAGGCCGGGTAGTTCGTGCCGTCGCCGATGGCCAGGAAGAGGGGCGCGGCGGCGGGCGCGAGCGACTGCGGCAGGGTGTTGGCGATGTTGATGACGCCCAGGTCCTTGGCCATGGTCTCCGGATCGGGCAGGACCTGGGTGATCAGGGCCATGTCCACGGCGAGGAACATGCCGCCCGCGATGCCGAGGACGATCTGAGCGGCGATCACCTGCGGCAGGCTCGTCGCGGGGGCCAGCAGGCCGGTGCCGGCGGCCAGCACGGCACCGGATCCGATCACGAACGGCTTGCGGCGGCCGGCCCGGTCGGAGAGCCAGCCGCCCAGGACCGAGGTGATCGCGGTGCAGCCGAGGCCGATGACGACGAGCAGCGCCACGGTCCGGTCCACGTCGTCCTCGGCGATGCCGACGCGGTCGGGCAGGAAGAACGCCAGGTAGGTCAGGGGCGCGAACACGCCGAAGGAGACCAGGAAGCGGGTGAGCCAGGCATAGCCGAAGTCGGGGTGGTTGCGAGGATTCACCCAGAACGTGCCGGCGAACTCCCGGAGCGAGAAGGGCGCGGCAGGCTCGGCAAGGCGGCGGTCGGGCAGGAGCAGGGCGAACGCGGTGACGAGGACCGTGCCGAGAACGGCGGGCACCAGGAACTTCGCCGCGATGCCCGGCACCGACGCGACGATGCCCACTCCCGCGGCGATGGCGATGATCTGGCTGAAGCCGAGGATGCCGGACATGGATCCGCGCCGTTCCACCGGCACCTGGTCGGGGATCGTGGCGGCGAGCGCGGCCAGCGTGGCGTTGAACGAGAGTTGCGCCAGGCACCAGCCCAGCAGGATCGCGGGCAGCGACGGCACCAGCGCGACGACGGCGAGCCCGGCCGTGCCACCGGCCATGCCGCAGATGAGCCACGGACGGCGGCGGCCGAAGCGCGAGGCCGTGCGGTCCGACAGCCGCCCGGCGAGCGGGTTGCCGACCAGGGCGAGGAACGCGCCGATGCCGAGCACGATGCCCGCGTTGCGTTCCTTGTTCGCCGGGTCGAGATCTTCCAGCCGAAGTTGCAGCGTCACCAGGACGGGTGGGATCAGCGGCATCCACAACCCCAGATTGGCGACGGCCAGCAGACCGGCGAATCCCCGTGGCGAGACCTCCGGGGCGTCCGTGGTCTTTCCCGCCGGCGTTCCCATCCCGGCGAGCGTACCCGGCCGCGTTCTACCAGCGATCACGCGATCCGCGGGCGAGAACGTCGGCGGGCCTCAACGCATCCTGGCGGCCGCCGCCCCGCCCGGGCGGCGGCCGCCGGAGGAGGAGAAGGTCAGCAGCGGCCGAGCATGCTGCTCAGCGCCGACTTCTCGGCACTGTCGACCGAGAGGCCCCACTCGTACTTCACATCGATGAACGCCCTGGCGTAGGTGCAGTGGAACGACGTGAGCGGCGGCTTCCACTCAGCCGGGTCCTTGTCGCCCTTGGCCTGGTTGACGTTGTCGGTGACCGCCCAGAGCTGGGCGTTGGTGAGGTCGTTGGCGAACGACTGGCGCTTGGAGGTCGTCCATGCCCACGCACCCGAACGCCAGGCCTCGGCGAGGGCGACCATGTGGTCGATGTCGACGTCGGACGCGGCGCTCCAGGTGGCGCCGTCATAGGGAGACGTCCATCTGCCGGACGTCGCGGCGCAGCTGGAGTTCACGACGACGTTGACGCCGTCGCGCTTGAGCACGGTCTCGCGGGTGTTGCAGGAGCCGGAGATCGTGACCCAGTGGGGGAACAGGTCGCGGTCGTAGGTGGATTCGTGCGATTCGGCGGCGACCGTGAGCGCCGCCAGCTCGGACGCGGCGGTGCTCGCGGAGGGGATGTTGGGCGGGGTGGCGTCGGCCGGCGTCGCCAGTCCGGCGGTGAGACAGAGCGCGGTCGCGGTGGACAGCGCGAATGCCGTGACTCGTTTCACGAGTCTCTCCTTCTGCCCGCGCCCCGGCCGGGAGGGGGACCCCGGTCACGTGCGGGGACGGCGGGTCAGAAGGGACGGTCGCATTGCGCAGTTTGCGGGCAAATGTCACGACTTGCCCAGCTGATGGGATCACCTTCGTGAGATCGCCACATCAGTGATCAATGACCTGCGCGAACGCGGAGACGAGCGGAGCGTGGTCGCGAATGAACTTCGCGTTAATCGCCGATGGAGCCATACCCCCGTGCGAAATGAGCTCTAGAAATGAGGTCTAGATCTTCGCCTCCACGTGCCCGACACTGGCCACCATGCGGATCGTTACAGTATTTACTGGCATGCTCATGGCGGCGACGGTGGTCGGGTCGGTGAGCCCGGCGCACGCGGAGGACGTATGGCGTCCGGCCCCGCTCAACTGGACCTGGCCGGACCGCAACCTCAGGGACGTCGAGCCTGTGGGCGCCAACGAGGCCTGGGCCGCGGGCGGCCAGGGCAAGGTGTACGTCGGCATCCCCGGTGACCTGGGCCGCCCGCCCATCACGCTGCTCGACATCGGCGCCAAACCGCTGCTCCAGCAGTGGACCGGGACATCCTGGAAGAGCCACTCCCCGCCTGGCATCAGCGGAGAGGGTGAGATCACCGATGTCGAGGCGGTCACCTCCGACAACGTCTGGGCGTCCGGTTTCGTCGGCTACCGGAACCGCACCGCATATCTGGCCCACTGGGACGGCGCGAAGTGGAGCCAGGTCACCTCGCCGTCGACTCTGGTGAGCGCTGAGATGTGGGCCGACGCGAAGGGCCTCTGGCTCCGCGACCGCACCGCCCTGCACCGCTTCGCCGGCGGTACGTGGACCAGGCATTCACTGGGCGGCCGGCACATCAACTTCGTCCAGCAGACGGCCAACGGAGACCTGCACGTGTTCAACGAGGACAAGATCTCGCACTGGAACGGCAGTTCCTGGACCACCTTCGAGCGGCTGCCGGGCGACGTCCACCACTCGCCCGACCATTACTACGCCGCCACCGCCGAAGGGATGTGGGCCGTTTCCCGCACGGGCTCCGACGACAGCCTGCCGATCGTTCACCGCTGGACCGGCACCGCGTGGGAGGCGGTCCCCGTCCCGGACGCCTACAGGGGCACCTGGTACCACTCCATCTACGATCTCGAAGGGCCCGTGATCCAGTTCAGGAAGCAGAACAGCACCATCCACCACCAGCTGCGCTGGAACGGCACTTCCTGGGACGAGCTCAGCAAGCCCGCCACGTCCATTCCCGCCAACCCCGTCGTGGCGGGCGACGGCACGTACTGGGCCGCCGGCAACAGCACCCTCTACCGCCTGGAGGGCACGACATGGACCGCCGTGCAGGTCCCCATCGCCGGCTACCTCAAGGTCGCCCCCATACCCGGCTCCCGCCATCTCTTCGCCTGGGGCGAGAGCCAGAACGGCGACCTCTCCGCCACGACGAACGCCCCCTGATCAGTCCTGCCAGGAACTCCATGACCTGACGGTGTGATGGATGCCCGGCATGGCCGTCTCGTTCTCCTGACGGGCACGTTCCACGGCCTCCTCGTGCGTCAGCGGAGGAGTGACCCGCATCTGCACAGGTTGACAGACATCAGCCGTCGTCTCGCGGACCACAACGAAGAGCTCATCCGTCATGGCAGGAGTCATACCCACGAAGCTCCCCCGTGGAGGGGAGGGAGTTCACCTCTGGGCGGGAGGCATGGTGGAGGCCGCCCGGCGAGCCTGAATCCCATGACGATCTTTACCCATGCCGCCGACCGGCGTTTCTGGAACATCCGGCTGGCGTTCTGCTTCGCGACGGCCGCCGCCTGTGTCCCGTACGTCGTCCTGAAGCTGGTGTGGCTGTCGGGCGGCGACCTCGGGGTGACCGGCGACGCCGCGGCCGAGATTCACACCGCCAAGTACGAGGTGGCCAACGCGGTCACCATGGGAGCGGAGCTGGTCGCCGTCCTCATCGCCTTCGCGTTCACCTATCCGTGGGGGCGGCGGATACCAGGATGGCTCGTCCTCGTGCCGATGTGGGTGGGCACCGGCCTGCTCGCGCCGATCGCGCTGGGCCTCCCGCTGGGGATGGCCGTCCAGGCGGTCGCCGGCGGCTCGCCCCTGCCGGACAACGAGGACAGCGGCGACATGGCCGGCTGGGTGTTCGCCGTGGTCTACGGCGGCTTCGTCATCCAGGCGATCACCCTGACGGGGGCGTTCGTGTTGCACGCCCGGGCACGCTGGCCGCAGGTGTTCCGGATGGCGGCCAAGGAGCTCCGGCCGGGGGCGACGCGTTCGATCCAGGTTCTGTTCGTGAACGGCGCGGCGCTGGTCGCCGCGGTGGTCGGCGTGATGCAGATCGTCTGGGCGTTCAGCGGCGGCGATCTGGGCGGCGACCCGAGATTCGAGACGGCCGCGCAGAAGACGTTCGTCGCCATCGGCGGACCGCTGGCCTTCGCGGGCGCGCTGGGTGCCCTCGCGTTGGTGCACCGGCGCGGATCCGGGCGGATGGTGGGAGCCGTGGCGGCGGCGTGGGTCGGCGCTGGACATCTCTTCTCGTGGGGTCTGTTCAGCGGCGGGACGAACGGCTTCAGCGACCTGGTCCACATGTTCAGCGCGATCGCCGGGATGCTGCTCGCCATCGCATGCGTCCTCACCCTGATCGAGAACGAACCGGAACCGGTGCCGCGGCGGTCGCCCGGCAGGGCACACGCGCAGGGAGGCTGACGGTGACCTCAAGGCCGCCTTCGGGACGGGCGAACGCCGCGTGCGTGCCGCCGTGGGCGGCGGCGATGGCGGCCACGATGGAGAGGCCGAGCCCATGCCCGCCGGCCGATCGCCTGCGGAACGGCTCGAAGAGCGCCTCCGCCTCCTCGGCCGGCACGGCGGGGCCGCTGTTGGCGACGTGCAACGTCACCACGCCCCCCTCGGAACGGACGCGGACCTCGATCCATCCGTCGGGCGTGTTATGGCGGACGGCGTTGTCGAGCAGGTTGACGGCCAGCCGTTCCAGCAACGCCGGATCACCGCGCACATGAGCGGGCCGCAACCGGGGGACGACCTTCAGATCGCGCGTGTTCGTGCCGACGAGAACGGTCTGCACGGTCTCGGTGAAATCAACGTCCTCATAGTGCTCGACACCCCGTTCGCTGCGGGCGAGCGTCAAGAGACTGGCGATGAGGCGCTCGTGCCGCTGGGTCGCGGCGCGGATCCGCACCGCCATGGCCGTCAGCGAACGCAGCGACGGCTCCGGATCGGCGAGCGCCACGTCCACGGCGGCGCGCTGGACGGTCAGCGGTGTCCGCAGCTCGTGCGAGGCGTTCGCGACGAACCGCCGCTGCGCCTCGAACGCGGCGGCGATCCGGGCGAGCATGGCGTCGAACGTGTCGGCCAGCTCCTTGATCTCGTCGCGGGGCCCGCCCAGCCCGATGCGTTCGTCCAGATTGTCGGTCGACAACCGGCGCGCGGTCGCGGTGATCTCCCGCAGCGGCCGCAGCGCGTGACCCGCCACCATCCAGCCGAGCACGACCGCGATCACCGACACGATCGCCAGCGCGACGATCGACTGGGTGAGCAATTGATCGAGCGCCTCGTCCCGCTGCCGCGCGAGCGCCTCATCGAGCACCCGCCGCGGATCACCCAGTCCCTCCGGCAGGACCGGCAACCGCCCAAGATCAGGCGGACGCGGCCTCGCCGCCTGCAATCTGCTCGCGAACAGGCCGTAGGTGATGGCGACGAGCAACGCCCCCACCGCCACGAACAACCCGCCGTAGAGCGCGGTCAACCGCAGCCGGATGCTCATCAGCGGACGATCCGATAGCCGGCACTTGGCAGTGTCGCCACGACACCGGGCTCGCCGAGCTTCCGGCGCAACCGCATCATCGTGACCCGGACGGTGTTGGTGAACGGATCGGTGTGCTCGTCCCACACTCGTTCGAGCAACTGCTCAGAGGTGACAACCGCACCGTCCGCCCCCAACAAGACCTCCAGCACACCGAACTCCTTCGCCGTCAACCGCAGCGGCCGCCCACCCCGCGTCGCCACCCGCCGCGCGGTGTCCATCACGAGGTCTCCGTCGACCAGCACCGGCGGGATCGGCGGCCGCGCCCGCCGGCCCAGCGCTCTGATCCGGGCCACCAGCTCCGCGAAGTCGAACGGCTTGGCCAGGTAGTCGTCAGCCCCCAGGCTCAACCCCTCGACCCGGTCATCGACCGCACCCGCGGCGGTCAGCATCAACACCCGCGTCAGCGCCCCGCCCTCGATCAGCTCCCGGCACACCTCGTCGCCGTGAACGTCCGGCAGATCCCGGTCGAGCACCACCACGTCGTAGTCGTTCACCGCGAGCAGTTCCTGCGCCTGAACACCACCGAGCGCCGAATCCACCGCCATCCCCGCCGCACGCAAACCTTCAAGGAGGATCTCCACCAGGTCCGCCTGGTCCTCCACAACCAAAACCCGCATCACGACCTCCACGGCAAGCATCACGGCCCCGACATAACCCCTGAATAACGTGAAGCGTGTTACCTCCGTGTTAGCCGCACCGAAGCACGATTCCGGCAAGACAACGGAAGGACCATGATGAAACCGTTCATCCTGCTAGCCGGAGCAGCCGTAGCAATCGGAGCCCTGGGCACCGGCGCCGCCGCAGCATCCGCCGCCGACCCATCGCCCGCGCCGGTCAAGGCCCCCGCCGAACCCCCAGCCGTGGTGCACGGCGAGTCGGTGATGAGAGACGCCGACGGCAAGACCCGCGTCTACATGTGGCAGACCGGCACGGTCACCCAGAAGTCGGACTCCTCCATCACCGTGCACAGCTCGGACGGCACCACCTGGACCTGGGCGCTGACCCCCGACACCACCATCCGCAAGAAGTCCCTCAAGGTGGGCGACACCGTCATGATCGGCGGCCCCAGAAACGGCGACACCCGCACCGCCACCCTCATCACCGACCCGCCGGACTTCGACAAGCTCCGCGACCGCATGAAAGACCTGCGCAAACAAATGGAAGGCCTACGCGAAAACCTCCCGAACCCGCCCGCCCCGCCCAGTGACTTCCCCATCCCAAGGGCGTAATGGTGGGGCGGGTGGGATTCGAACCCACTCAGCACAAGGCACCTGGGTTACAGCCAGGCCCGACTCTCCGGACGTCGGCGCCGCCCCTTGGGCGAGCTCGTTGGCTCACCTTGGTACCCCCGACAGGATTTGAACCTGCATCGCACAGCACCTCATGCTGCCGTCTCTGCCGTTGGACTACGGGGGCATGCGTGCGGCTCCCGGGATTCGAACCCGGAACATCCAGTTCCTGAGACTGGCCTCTCTGCCAATTGGAGTAGAGCCGCAGGGGGATCTTGCGGCGTCACTCGGCGAGGGTCAGGCGGGATACCGGCCTTGGCGGGCGAGTGACGCCCAGGGCAGTCGATATAGGTGCTGCTCCATGGCCGGTCCTCCTCTCGTCGTCTCCTTGGACGGCCTGACGAGATCTACGGTGCCAGGAGAGCGGGGATCACCGCAACGGGTTTATCACAGCGGGGCGACGGGGTGTGATCGAACGGTCTCGGAATGACATACGCAACATTCGGCCGCAATCCGGCGAATCGCAGTAGTGGGATGGTTACTGTTGATCACGGCCCCGGTTTCCGGGGTGTTTCCTTGCTTACCAACCTGAATAGAGGAGTTCGCATGCGCAAGGCAGCGATCGTGGTCACCGCCGCAGCCCTCGCGGTGGGCGTGACGGCTCCGGCCGCCAGCGCCGACCGCAAGCCGGTGACGAAGGGCAAGTGGAGCCTCAACAAGGCGGGCAAGCGCACCATCCAGCCCGCCAGCATCAAGAGCGCGGGTCACTGGCGCGTGGTGAAGAAGACCGCCATGGTCTCCGGATATGTCCTGGACGCCAGCAAGGTCGGCTCGGCGAAGGTCGTCTTCTACAAGCTCGACCCGAAGACCAAGAAGCTCGTGGCCATCAAGACCTACAAGGCCGACGGCCGGGTCAAGAAGGGCGCGATCAAGCCGATCTCGTTCAAGGTGGGCGCCAAGACCCCGGTCTACGCGCAGAAGTTCCTCGTCTTCGACAAGATCAAGCGGGCTCCGGTGGCCAGCAAGCTCGTTCGCGTGAAGTGACACCCTGATGGCGGGCCCTGGCGATCGCCGGGGCCCGTTGTCATGTCGCGGCGGGAGTGGGCAGCTGGGCGCTGGGGTCCTCGTCGGGGAGGGCCGCACCGAACGCGACGAGCAGCCAGAACGCGACCATCAGATAGCCGAGGGCGAGGCCTGTCGCGGCCAGGCCGAGACCGCGTTCCTGAGTGCGGCCGATCTGCCGCCAGGCCATGTGTCCCGTGATGATCGCGGGGATGGAGGGCAGGCCGCAGGTGATGATGCCCACCAGGCCGAGGACGATCGCGTAGAGGGCCAAGTGGTTGTAGCGCGGCGGCTGGGCGGCGGGTGACGTGGTGTAGGCGGAGTGGTAGGTCGGCTGATACCCGTAGCTCTGCTGGGCGGCGGACGCGCGGCGGTACCAGTAGTCGGCTTCCGCGGTCTGGCCTCGCCAGCTCAGCAGGACGCCGAGGTTGTACATGGCGGCGGTGTCGCCCGCTTCGGCCGCCTCACGGTATTGCCGTTCGACCAGGGCGGCGGACTGGTCCGTGCCCACTGCGGGCGGTGGCAAGACCGGCTGCGGTGGGGGGAACGGCGGTGCGGTGCTCGGGGCCGCGGGTTGTTCCTGGGTGGAGGAGCTGGAGACCAGGCGTTCCAGGAGGCGTTGCGCGCTGGGGCGCTTGGCGGGGTCCTTGGCCAGGGCGGCCCGGACCACGTCGAGAACGGTGCCCTGGAGGCCGCGGAGATCCGGCTCGCCGCTGACGATCTGGTGGATCATCGCCGGGATGGAGTTGCCGGTGAAGCAGGTCGTACCGCGGGCGGCGTAGGCGACGGTCGCGCCCCAGGCGAAGACGTCCGAGGCGGCGGTGGCGGGGGTGCCGTTGAGCTGCTCGGGTGCCATGAACGCGGGGGTGCCGACGAGGCCGCCGGTCGCGGTGAGCCTGGTCATGTCGTCCGCACGGGCGATGCCGAAGTCGATCACGCGCGGGCCGTACGGGGAGAGCAGCACGTTCGCCGGTTTGAGATCGCGGTGCACGACGCCGGCGTCGTGGATCGCGGTCAGCGCCGAGGCCATGCCGACGGCGAGCGCCTCGAGGTCGGCGCCGCGCAGCGGACCCTGGCGGTCGACGGCGGCGGCCAGGCTGGAACCGCTGACGTACTCGGTGACCAGGTACGGCGGGTCGGCCTTGGGGTCGGCGTCGAGGACGGGGGCGGTGCAGAACGGCCGGACGCGCTGGGCCGCGGAGACCTCGGACTCGAAGCGCGCCCGGTACTGGGCGTCGGCCGCGTACTCGCGGCGGATCACCTTGATGGCGACCTTGTGGCCGGACTCGTCGGCACCGAGGTAGACGACGCCCATGCCGCCCTCGCCCAGCCGGCTCATCACCCGGTACGGGCCGATGCGCGCAGGCAGGTCGAGGTGGGACGTCTCCGGCACGGTCTACTCCTCGAGGGCAGGACTGAACACCCCAAGCGTCGCATATCCAGGGCGGACTCGGTGCGGTGATCAAAGGTCGAGCGTGAGATGGCCGCCCCGGGCGCGGGAGACGCAGATGAGCATCGAGTCGCCGCCCTGGTCGGTGGCCGCGCGCTGGTCGACGGTGCCGTCGAGGACACGGACGCGGCAGGTGCCGCAGAAACCCTGCCGGCAGGAGTACGCGACGGAGGGCAGCTCCGCCTTGATGGCCTCCAGCGCGGACTGCCCGGCGGCGACGCCGATGGTGGTGCCGGTGCGGGCGAGTTCGACCGTGAACGGGCGGCCGTCGACGATGGGTGCCGGGGCGAACCGTTCATAGTGCAGGGTGCCGGCGGAGAACGCGCCGCGGACGGCGTCGATCATGGGCGCGGGGCCGCAGCAGTAGACGGCGGTGCCGGGGCCCGCGTCGCGGAGGAGGTCCGCGGAGCGGGGCACGCCGTGCTCGTCGTCGGTACGGATCACGATCCGGCCCGGCGGCAGGCCCGCGAGTTCGTCCAGGAACGGCAGGGTCTCGCGGGAACGGCCGGTGTAGACGAGCCGCCAATCGGCGCCGGCCCGTTCCGCCGCTTGGACCATCGGCAGGATCGGCGTGATGCCGATGCCGCCGGCCAGGAAGAGATAGGACTCGCTCGCCAGGAACGGGAAGGCATTGCGGGGTCCCTGCACCCTGACCGTGCGGCCCTCGACAAGGTCCTCGTGGACCTCGATCGAGCCGCCGCCACCGGCGGGCAGCCGCCGCACCGCGATGCGGTAGGACCGCCGGTCGGCCGGGTCGCCGCACAGCGAATACTGCCGCCGCCTGCCCGAGGGAAGGAGCAGGTCGAGGTGGCAGCCGGGCTGCCACCTCGGCAGCAGTCCCCCGTCGGGTGCGCCCAGGCGGAGGCCGACCACGTCCGCCGCCTCCCGCCTGGTCTCCTGGACGACCAGGGTCAGGCCGCGGTCGACCGGCCGGACGTACGGGATCACCGGGGTACGCAGTGAACGCACCCACTGGATGCCGTTGAACAGCGCGCCGACCACCACCCAGAACGGGTCACGGGACCGGCGGCCACGCAGGTCAGGCGGGATCTGGCCGGCGCTCTGACCCGCCGTCCACCTGGGGCTCCGGCTCGTCACCGCAGCGCCGCCTGCGCGGCCGGCGACGAGGCGAGATAGGCCAGTGCCTGGCTGGTCGAGCCTTCGTTCAGCGGGCTGTAGGAACGCCTCAGATACCGCATGATCGACGGGCCGAGCAGCCGTCCGGGTGGCGTGAGCCCGGCCGGGCCGGTGCGCCGCAGATGGTGCAGGCCACCCTTGATCCGGCCCTTCACCAGCGGGTCGCGGGCCATCAGGAAGCGGTGCCCGCGCTGCCAGAGGGCCAGCAGCATCGTGATCGTCTCGGTCATCGCCCGGACGCGCTTGCCGTACGAGCCGTCCAGGTGCATGTAGAGATCGTGCGCCACGTGCCGGTGCTCGACCTCCTCGGCGCCGTGCCAGCGCAGCAGGTCCATCATCGTCGGGTCGGCGCCCGCCTCGTCCAGCGCCGCGGCGTTGAGGATCCAGTCGCCGAGCACGCCGGTGAAGTGCTCGATCGCGGCGATGATGGCGACGCGTTCGAACAACCAGGCCTGCGCGCGCTCGCCGGTCAGGTTCCGGTCGCCGAGGAGCCCGTCGAAGACGAACTCCACCTGCCGGACGAACGGGCGCACGTCGAGCCCCTGCTCGACGAAGTGGTCGAGCACCCCGTCATGCGAGCCGGCGTGCATGGCCTCCTGGCCGATGAAACCGAGCACGTCCTCGCGGAGCCTGTCGTCCTTGACGTACGGGAGGGCCTCCTTGAAGACCTTGACGAACCACTCCTCGCCCGCGGGCAGCAGGAGGTGCAGCACGTTGATGAGGTGCGTGGCGACCGGGTCGTCCGGGATCCAGTGCAGCGGAACCCCGGACCAGTCGAAACTGACGTCGCGGGCTTGGAGAACGATGTTCTCGGGCTCGCCGAGCTGCGCGGTCATCGCGGCCTCCCCCGGGTGGGCTGGGAAAGCGAAGGGCTTATTGACGATTAGTCCAGGACGGGACAGAACGCTACATCGGCCGATATCAACGAACAACGGGCCCACCCGTGAGCCTTGTCACGCGGCGGGCAGCTCCGCTCGCAGGGTCGTGGCGACGACCTCGGCCGTGATCCGGAGCGCCCGGGTGTCGTGGGTCGTGCGGCTGAGCACGATGGCCCCCTCGAACGCGGCGAGCGCGTAGGTGGCGAGCTCCGCCGCCCGTTCGGGCGGGATCCCCGCGCCCGCCAGACCACGCGCGAAGGCCGCCTCCCACGAGGCGAACACCTCAGCGCACGCGTGCCGCAGCGGCTCGCTGGTGCTGGCCACCTCCATCGCCACCGTGGCGATCGGGCACCCGTCGGCCCAGCCGGACTTCTCCAGGGCGTCCACGCTGAGCTGGAAGAAGTCGCGGACGCACTGGACGATGTCCTCGCCCCCGCGCGCGAAGGTCAGCTCAAAGAGGCGCTCGTAGCGTGCGCCGGAGTGGGCTATCGCCTCGGCGCCCAACTGCTCCTTGCCGCCAGGGAAGAAGTGGTAGAGCGACCCCCAGGGCGCCCCGCCGGCCGTCGTGATCTGTTTGAGCCCGGTCCCCGCGTATCCCTGTTCACGGAAGAGCTGCGCACTGGCCTCCAGCAACCGCTGGCGGGTGTCATTCGCCATGCCTGTACCCTAGCCCTTGTTCTCACTAGATCGATCTATCTAATATGACGATCGATCTAGATATGAGGGAGATGCCATGCCCGTGCGGACCGAGGACGACGACGGTGTCCGGATCATCACGATCGATCGTCCGGAGCGGCGCAATGCCGTGGACGGCCCCATGGCCCAGGAGCTGCGCGAAGCCTTCGCCGCGTTCGAGAACGAGCCCGGCACGCAGGCCGCCGTGCTCACCGGCGCGGGCGGCATGTTCTGCGCGGGCAACGACCTGAAGGCGATCGCGGCCGGCGACTTCCCGGCCCCGACGGTCGAGGGCCCTCCCCCGATGCAGGTGACCCGCGGCCGCGCCGCCAAGCCGATCGTGGCCGCGATCGAGGGCTACTGCTTCGGCGGCGGCTTCGAACTCGCCCTGTGGGCCGACCTCCGGATCGCGTCCACCACGGCCGAGTTCGGCCTGCTCAACCTGGGCAAGGGCCTGCCCTGTCTCGACGGGGCCACCGTGCGGCTCCCCCGGATCGTCGGGCACGGGCGGGCGATGGAGCTGATCCTCACCGGCCGCCGCCTCTCCGCCGCCGACGCCCTCACCTACGGGCTGGTCACCCAGGTCGTGGATCCCGGACGCGCGTTGCCGGCAGCCCTCGCACTGGCTGCCCAGATCGCCGCCACCCCGCCGGAGGCCCTCCAGGCGGCCCGCCGCTCGGCGCTGGACCAATGGTCACTGCATGAGAGCGCCGCCACGGCTCACGAGGCCGAAATCGCACTCACCTGACCAACGTGGTCACAGCCGACTGTCCTCATCCGGTCATGGGTTTCAAGCACGCCTGAAAGGGGGCTGTGTTCTCCTCGCTGCCCCGGCTGAAGATCTCATCGTCTTCCCCGTACGAGGCGGGGAAGCGTCAGCCGGGGGATCGCTCCCTCGGGGGAGGAGTCACCATGAAGATCGCGAGGATTCCGGCGAGTCTGGCGGCAGGGGCCGCCATCGGCACCGCCGTCCTCACCGGCGCGGGCACCGCGTCCGCCGCCACCACGGCTGCGCCCGCCGAACGTCCGGCCGCCGTCGCCCAGCAGGCCGCCGAGCAGGGCAAGGCGGCAGTGCGGTGCGGCAAATGGACGCCCATCAAGATCAATGGCGGTTACCTGAGGTACCGGGAGTGCACGAACGGGATCAGGCGCTGGGTGGCCGGGAACCCACTGAACGACACCAAGAACAACAATCGGTGCGTCTGGGCCAAGGTCAAGTTCGTCCCCTGGGGTCCCACCAAGACCTACAAGGACTGCGGCGGCGCGCCGACCAGGTTTTACACCGGCGCGCACACGGCGCTGGACGCCAGGGTGACCCTCAGTTAACGAAGACTGAGCCCCGCTCCCACCTCTCACAACGGCCCGTTCACCGCATGCGGTGAACGGGCCGGCGCAGGCCTGCGGGCCCAGGTCTACCTGGGAACGTGCGGGGTGCCGTCGCGCATTGGCGGGAAGCGGTGCGTGGCGGCCGTGGTCCCGCGGGTCATGCGGGTGATGTCGGCCTCGGGCAGCACCTCGGTGTCGTCGTCGATGATGACCTCCCAGCGACAGTGCGGCACCCGGCCGGCGGGCACGCGCGGCGGCCGGTGCACGGGGCGGATGCGCGCCTTGGGGTTGACCGCCTGCGCGGTGATGTCGAACGTGCCGTCCTCAATGGTGTGGCACATGCCCTTGATGGAACGTTCGCCGAACGGTTCGACGTCGAGCAGCGCGCCGCACGAGCGCAGCTGGAAGAAGCCGTGCGTCTCGGAGATCAGCTCGTACTCGACGTCCATGTAATGCTGGGCGAACCCGGGGTCGAGTTGCAGCACCTTAAAGATGGCTGAGACGCCGTCGCCCTCGATCTTCATGATCTCGCGGATGCGGTCGGTGTAGATCGGGCTGGCGCCCTTCCACTCCTCGATGGCGATCTCCTCGACCACGCGCTGGCCGTAGCGCAGCCCCACGGCAGTCAGGGCGGAGCGGTCGAGCAGGTGCACGATCAGCGCGTACTCCCGGACCAGGCGGACGAGTGCCTCCTTGGACAGGTCCTCGAATTTGAAGTCTGGATCGAATTCGCCCGAATAGTCCGCACGGGGCTTGCGTTCCGTCATGAGCCGAACTGTAGTCTGGACAGGTGTCCAGAACAACCGATCGCTTGCTCGTGAACGGACGCCTCGTCCCCGGCTCGGGCGGCACGTTCGAGACCCTCAACCCCGCGACCGAAGAGATTCTCGGCGAGGCCGCCGACGCGACCGCCGCCGACATGGAGGAGGCGATCGGCGCCGCCCGGCAGGCCTTCGACTCCTCCGGCTGGGCGACCGACCTCGCCCTGCGCGTCCGCTGCTTGCGGCAGCTGCGCGACGCGCTCCAACGCCACTCCGACGAGCTGCGCGAGCTGACGATCGCCGAGGTGGGCGCACCCCGGTTCCTCACGTTCGGGGCCCAGCTCGACGCGCCGGTCGCCGATCTCGGATGGTTCGCCGACCTGGCGGAGTCGTATGAGTGGAGCACCGATCTGGGGCGGGCCGAGCCGATGGGCATCCCCAGCCACCGGCGCGTGGTCAAGGAGCCGGTGGGCGTCGTCGGCGCGATCACCCCGTGGAACTTCCCGCACCAGATCAACCTGGCCAAGCTCGGCCCGGCGCTCGCCGCCGGCAACACCGTCGTGCTCAAGCCCGCACCCGACACCCCCTGGTGCGCGGCCTTCCTCGGCACGCTGATCGCGGAGGAGACCGACATCCCGGCCGGGGTCGTCAACGTCGTCACCTCCTCCGACCATGCGCTGGGTGCGCAGCTCGCGGGTGATCCGCGCGTCGACCTGGTGTCGTTCACCGGCTCCACCGCGACTGGGCGTGCTGTCATGACCACCGCGGCGCAGTCGCTGACGAAGGTCTTCCTGGAGCTCGGCGGCAAGTCGGCGTTCATCGTGCTCGACGACGCCGACCTGCGCGCCGCCTGCTCGTACGCCGCGTTCAGCGTCGCCACTCATGCCGGGCAGGGCTGCGCCATCACCACGCGCTTGTTGGTGCCGCGCGCCGCGTACGACCAGGCGGTGGAGATCACCGCCAAGTCGCTGCGGCGAATCGGCGTGGGCGACCCGAAAGACGACAAGACGCTTTGTGGCCCTGTCATCTCGGCCCGGCAGCGCGAGCGCGTCGAGAGCCACCTCGAGCTCGCGATCAAGGACGGTGGTTCGTTCGCCTGCGGCGGCGGACGTCCGGCGGACCGTGACCGCGGCTTCTGGATCGAGCCGACGCTCATCACCGGGCTCACGAACGAAAGCCGCGCGGCCCGTGAGGAGATCTTCGGGCCGGTGCTGGTGATCCTGCCGCACGACGGCGACGACGACGCGGTGCGGATCGCGAACGACTCGCCGTACGGGCTGTCGGGCGCGGTGCACGGCACCGACCTGGAACGCGCGCGTGCCGTCGCCGCGCGCCTGCGCACCGGCACGGTCAGCGTGAACGGCGGTGTCTGGTACGCGGCGGACGTGCCGTTCGGCGGATACAAGCAGTCGGGCATCGGCCGGGAGATGGGCGTGGCCGGGTTCGAGGAGTACTTGGAGACCAAGGCCATCTCTGAAGGAGTCGCATGAGGTTCGAGGGCAAAGTCGCGGTCGTCACGGGCGCGGCGGGTGGCATCGGCGAGGCGTACGCGCGGGCGCTCGCCGCCGAGGGCGCCTCGGTGGTGGTCGCCGACCTGAGCGAACGCGGCCAGGAGGTCGCCGACGACATCAAGGGGCTGTACGTGCGCACGGACGTTTCCGACCCCGAGTCCGTCCAGGCGATGGCCGACGCCGCCACGGAACGCTTCGGCGGCATCGACCACCTGGTCAACAACGCCGCCATCTTCGGCACCATGAAGCTGGACTTCCTGTTCACCGTCGACTGGGACTACTACAAGAAGTTCATGGCGGTGAACATGGACGGCGCGCTCCTCTGCGCCCGCGCCTGCCACCCCTCCATGCAGGAACGCGGCGGCGGCGCGATCGTCAACCAGTCGTCCACGGCGGCCTGGCAGTACTCCGGCTTCTACGGCCTGGCCAAGGTCGGCGTGAACGGCCTCACCCAGCAGCTCGCCCACGAGCTGGGCAGCATGAACATCCGCGTCAACGCGATCGCGCCCGGTCCCATCGACACCGAGGCCAACCGCACCGTCGTACCCGGCAACATGTCCCAGAAGATCGTGCGGGACAAGATGGCGCTCAAACGTATGGGCACGCCGGAGGACCTCGTCGGCATGTGCCTCTTCCTGCTGTCGTCCGACGCGGCTTGGATCACCGGACAGATCTTCAACGTCGACGGCGGCGAGGTGTTCCGTTCATGATGTACGGCTTCATCGGCCTCGGCCAGATGGGCGCGCCGATGGCCGCGCACCTCGCGGACCAGGGCCTCATCGTCTACGACACCCGCGCCGAGGCCCTCCGCCCCCTCGTCGACAAGGGTGCGAAGGCGGCGTCCAGCGTCTCCGAGGTCGCCCGGGCCGCCGACGTCGTCTCGGTCATGGTCCGCGACGACGACCAGGTCAACGAGGTCGCGGCGGAGATCCTGGCGTCCGCGCGCCCCGGCACCGTCCTGGCGATCCACTCCACCATCCGCGCCCGGACGGCCGAGGACCTGGCTCACCGCGCCCTCTCGTACGGCATCGAGGTCGTCGACGCGCCCGTCAGCGGCGGCTTCATGGGCGCGAACGCCGGCACCCTGGCCGTCATGGTCGGCGGCACACCCGAGGCGTTCGCCCGCTGCAAGGAGCCCTTCGAGTCCTGGGCCGACCTGATCCTCCACATGGGCCCTGTCGGCGCGGGCACCCGCACCAAGCTGGCCCGCAACCTGCTCCACTTCGTGGCCTTCACCGCCGCGGCCGAGGCCCAGCGCCTGGCCGAGGCCTCCGGCGTCTCGCTCCGCAAGCTCGCCCGCGTCGTCCGCCACTCCGACGCCATCACGGGGGGCGCCGGCTCGATCATGCTGCGTGCGACGACGGCGCCCCTGTCGCCCGACGACGAGCTGTACGACATCCTCTGCCACGTCCGTTCCCTGGGCGAGAAGGACCTCACCCTCGCCCTCGAACTCGCGGACGAACTCGGCGTCGACACGCCGCTCGCCCGCCTGGCCCTCACCCGCTTCGCCGCTGGCCTCGGCCTGGAGGACCCCGCCGATGAATGACAGGGACGAACGACTGAATGACAGGGATGAACGGCGCGCACGCGGCCTGGACATGATGCGCCAGGTGTACGGGTGGGAGATCGGCGACGCCCCCGGCGACTTCTTCGGCATCACCGTGGACCATCTCTTCGGCGAGATCTGGACGCGGCCCGGGCTGTCCATGCGCGACCGGCGGCTGCTCCTCATCGGCATGCTCGCGGGTCAGGGCCTCAACGACGTCCTCGACATCCAGATTCCCGCCGCTCTCCAGAACGACGAACTGTCCCCCGCCGAACTCCGCGAGATCGCCATTTTCCTGACGCACTACATCGGCTGGCCGCTCGGCTCGAAACTCAGCGTCCAGGTGGACGGATTGATCGCTAAGGAGCGTGCCAGGTCAGCGCGATCTGATGATCCCGGAAACCCATAGACCGGTACAACGGCGCGGCCTCCGGTGTCGCGTGCAATTCGACCCGGGCCACGTCGTTCTCCTCGAACCAGGTGAGGAGTTCCTTCATCACCAGGCGCGCGTAGCCCTGCCCCCGGTAGGCGGGGTCGGTCACCATCCCCAGCACGTATCCCGCGAGCGCGTTGGCCTGGTACGGAGTGGGCAGCCGGTATTGCACGACTCCGATCCCGCACGCCGCCAGATCACCGTCGTCGCCGTCCACCACGAAGACGCCGAGCTCTCTCCCGCCGAGCCGCTCCTTCATGTCCATGGCGAACTGCTCGCGCCACTCCCAGGCGGGCGCCGGGTTGTCCGAATCGGCCAGCCGACGGAACAACAGCTCACGCAGGCGCGTCAGCTCCGGGATGTCATCGACGGTGGCCGGGCGAACAATCATTTAGACACCTTAAGCGACATTCAACGCGCTTCCGCCACCCTCTCCACCATGGGTAAGCCGCGCTTGTCAGACCCGCTGGTCAGCCGGGATCGGGCATCAACATCGGCCCTGTCACCCTGAACCTCTCCACCCCTTGCCTCGTGAGGTTCACCCTGAGGTCGATCCACCCTGGAACGGCCTCCCCGCACGTCCCGAAGTGCAGGTCGCCCACCGACAGCTTCACTCCCCGGACATGCACCGGCAGCAGGATCCGCGACCCCGCCGTCAACCGAGCGATCGAGCAGCCCCCGATCTCCCTCCCCCGCGCAAGGCTCGTGACGGCCTCACCCGCGATCCGCGCGTACTCCGAGTCCATCGGTGTGACCCGCCCGAGCAACCCGCCGCCGTCCCCCGGCCGTCCTTCCGCCGGCGCACACCCGATGACGCCCGGATGCCCGCCCGGCGAGTAGATGCCGTCGGCCCGCCCGACCGCCAGCACGTCCACCACGATCACGTCACCGGGTTCGGCCCCCACGACCACGAGCGGCCCGCACAACACGGGCTCCCCGTCGAATCCCCGCCCCTCACACTCCAGCCGTACCGATCCGCCGGTGATCACCTCCGCCACCCCCGGAATCTCCGGGTGCCACCGATCGTGCCCGGGCACCGCCAGCGAAAGCCCCACGCGAACCCCTCCTCACCGAGATCATTGACAGGGATGATCCTGCCGATGCCCCTGTTTCAGACCCATTTCCGCCCCCTTACGCCCCCGTAAGACAATCCCCGCCTCCACTGGTCCGAAAAAATTTTGGTTTGGGCGGGAACCTGGGGGTCAGAGTCAGCGTCTAAGTGCCATGCGAGCCCGTGCATATGTCCCCGCGCTGCCCGTGGCGTCCGTGCTCCTGTTGGCCGGCTGCTCCGGGGGTGACGGCTCCGCGAAGGGTACGGCGGCGGTCGACGCGCCGCCCATGCGGTTGGTCGCCTATGACAGCTGCGATGACCTGCTGAACGGGCTGCGGACGGAGACGGCGAAGCGGGTCACTCCGTGGGGGCTGGACGGGCCCGCGCTGCTGGAGAAGGTGCCGGACGGGGCGATGCCGGCGCCGGAGTCGGCCAACGGGCAGGCGAGCAAGGCGGTGCCACAGGAGCATTCCCGCACGAACGTGCACGAGGCGGGGGCGGACGAGCCCGACCTGGTCAAGACCGATGGGCGCCGGATCGTGACGATCTCGCGCAACAAGCTGCAGGTCATCGATCCGGTCACCCGGAAGGTCGCGCATCGGCTCGACCTGCCGGTGCGGGGGCCGGGGATGTATCCGGGCGGCGGTGACTCGCAGTTGCTGATGAGCGGCGACCGCGTTCTGGTGATGACCCGCCAGTCCCCCCGGGGGATCGACGCCACGGAGCGGCCGGGGATGGCCAAGCCCGTGCCGATGCGGTCGCAGACCCGGCTCACACTGGTCGACCTGGCGGGGACTCCGAAGGTCATGGGGTCGATGACGTCGGAGACCGAGTTCGTGGACGCCCGGCAGACCGGGTCGGTGGCGCGGATCGTGGTGACGTCGCGCCCCCGGATCGACTTCCCGGTGGATCCCCACCAGGGCCAGCCGGAGCAGAAGGCGGTCGAGCGCAACCGGCAACTGGTGCGGCAGGCTCCGCTCAGCGCGTGGCTGCCCAAGTTCGAGGTACGGAACGGGGCGGACGCCACGTCGTACACGATGCCGTGCGACCAGGTCAGCAGGCCCGCTTCGTACACGGGCACGACGATGCTCAGCGTGCTGAGCGTTGATCTCGCCAAGGGGCTCGGCGATCCGGATCCGGCGGGCGTGGTGGCCGACGGGCAGACCGTCTATGGGACGGGCGCGAGCCTCTATGTCACCGGGACGCCGCCGCAGGCCGTCGCGTGGGGCCGGATGACGCCGAAGCCGGTCGAGCAGCGCACCGACATCCACAAGTTCGACGTACGCGGGCAGGGGCGGCCGAGGTATGTGGCGTCCGGCTCTGTCCAGGGCGACCTGCTCAACCAGTACTCGCTGTCGGAGCACGCGGGTCACCTGCGAGTCGCGACGACGACCATGCCGATGACGCCACCGGGTGCCCCGGACTCCCCGGATTCGCCGAATTCCCCGGATTCGCCGACGAGATCGACGGCGGCGCCACGCTCGGAGAGCACCGTACGGGTGCTCGCGCAGCAGGGAGCCAAGCTCACGACGGTCGGTGAGATCGGCGGGCTCGGCAAAGGCGAACGGATCTACTCGGTACGGTTCATCGGGCCCAAGGGTTACGTGGTGACGTTCCGCCAGGTCGATCCGCTGTACGTGCTGGATCTGAGCGATCCGGCCAAGCCGCGGTCCACCGGCGAGCTCAAGATCACCGGGTATTCCGCCTACCTGCATCCGACCGCCGACGGCAAGCTGCTCGGCGTCGGTCAGGACGCCGACACCAAGGGGCGGACGCTCGGCACGCAGGTGTCGTTGTTCGACGTCGCCGGCGCTCCGAAGCGGGTGGACACGTTCCGGCTGCCCGAGTCGAGCTCGGCGACCGAGTTCGACCCGCACGCGTTCCTCTACTGGGCGAAGTCCGGCCTGACGGTGATCCCGGTGTCACGCCACACCACGGGAGGCGGCGAGGCGCTGGTGCTGAAGGTCGGCGCCCAGGGCATCGACAAGGCCGGCACGGTGAGCCATCCGGATGCGGGCTACGAGGTGCCCGTCCAGATCCAGCGTTCGCTGGTCGTGGGCGACACGCTGTGGACGATCTCGTCCGAGGGTGCCCGCGCGACCAGCGTCACGACGCTGGACGACCAAGGCTGGCTGCGGTTCTGAGGGGATGCCGCAGCCGTGGTGACCGGTTGCGGGACCGCGTCCGATCAATGTGATCCGACGCGCGGGTCCCGCAACCGGTCGCCCTTTGTCCGGCTGACCGGCCGCCCTCTGTTCGGCTGAGGCGCGTTCGGCTGAGGCGTGTTCAGCTGAGGCGCGTTCAGCGCAGGCCGGTGGCGCGCCGGAGCGCCGTCTGGATAAGACGGTCGACCAGCGCCGGGTAGTCCAGTCCGGAGGCGGCCCACATCTGCGGGAACGCCGAGGTGGGAGTGCAGCCGGGCATGGTGTTGATCTCGTTCAGGATCCACCTGCCGTCGGCCGTGTAGAAGAAGTCGACGCGCGCCAGTCCCTCGCAGTCCAGCGCGTCGAACGCCTGGGCGGCGATGCGCTGGGCCTCCTCGACGGCGGCCGGGTCGAGGTCCGGCGGGATGTCCAGGCGCAGCGAGCTGTCCAGGTACTTGGTCTCGAAGTCGTAGAAGTCTGCGCCGGAACCCATCACGACCTCGGCGGGCATGCTGGCCTCGGGCGGGCCGTCGTCCAGGCCCTGGAGCACGCCCAGCTCGATCTCGCGGCCCACGATGGCCGCCTCGACGATGACCTTGGGGTCGTGCTCGCGGGCCGCCTCGATCGCGGCCTCCAGGTCCGGCTCGGCCTCGACCCGGCTGATCCCCATGCTCGACCCGGCCCGGGCGGGCTTGACGAACACCGGCCAGCCCAGCTCCTTGACCTCGTCGATCTTCCGCTTGCGCTCCCGCCGCCACTCGCGGTCGGTGATGATCACGTACGGGCCGATCGGCAGGCCCTGGGCCTGCCAGACGAGCTTCATGAAGCCCTTGTCCATGGCGACCGCGCTGGCCAGCACCCCGGCGCCGACGTAACGCACCCCGGCGAGCTCCAGCATGCCCTGGATGGTGCCGTCCTCGCCGTACGGGCCGTGCAGCAAGGGGAGCACCACGTCCACGTCGACCAGCGCCGCCGAGGACGCCTCCAGCGGCTCCACGATCATGAGGCCGCGGCTCTCGGGATCGAAGGGCAGGGCCAGCGCGGTGCCCTCGCCCGACACCTCGGGCAGCCGGCCGTCCTCGATGGCGAGGTTGAGGTCGGCGGGGGCCAGCACCCAGCGCCCGTCGCGGGCGATGCCGACCGGCACCACCTCGTACCGGTCCCGGTCGATGGCGGCCATCACGGCGCCGGCGGTCACGCACGAGATGTTGTGCTCCGAGCTGCGCCCGCCGAACACCACGGCCACGCGGATCTTTGAAGACTCCTGGGACATGATTGCCGACCCTACCGGTGATCAGCACGAATCGGCCACGAGGGCTGGGGCACGACCCCCGCAAGCGCCTCCGGCACGGCGGTCAGCGCGGCTCGGCGACGAGCGGGGACTGGGCGGGCGGCACGGCCGGACCAGCGGGATCGGACTGCGCAGGCGGGCCGGTAGGGCCGGGCGGCGCCACGGACGGACCGGACGGGCGCAGGACGCGGCTGACGGTGTCGAGGGCCTCGGTCACGTCGCGGACGAGATCGTCGGCGTCCTCCAGGCCGATGGAGAAACGGACCGCGGCCGGGTCGACGCCCGCCGCGGCCAGCCCCGCCTCGTCGAGCCGGTGGTGCGTGGTCGAGGCGACGTGGGCCACCGTGGTGTGCGTACCGCCGATGGACGTCGCCACCATGGGCAGCCGGAGCGCGTCGACCAGGGCAAGCCCGGCGTCGCGCCCGCCGCGCGGGGTGACGGTGACGATCGCGCCGAAACGGGTCCCCTCGGGGCCGCGGGTGAACAGCTTCCGGGCCGCGTCATGCCCCGGGTGGCCGGGCAGGCCCGGATAGTCCACCGCGCGGACAGCTGGGTGCCCGGCGACCGCGGCGGCGAAGAGGTTGGCGGTGTCGCACTGGCGCCGTACCCGCACGGGCAGGGTCTCCAGGCCGCGGCGCAGCAGGAACGCCTCATCCGGCGCCAGCACGGAGCCGGTCTCGATCCGGGCGCGGCGTACCGCCTCCAGCAGCTGGGGCCCGCCGATCACGGCACCCCCGGTGGCGTCGCCGTGCCCGCCGATGAACGTCGAGGCCGAGTGCACGACCAGGTCGGCGCCGTACTCCAGCGGACGGCACACGACCGGCGTCGCGAGGGTGGAGTCGACCGCGAGCAGCGCGTCGCCCTCGTGCGCGATCTCCGCCAGCAACGGGAGCCGGGGCACGTCCAGACCGGACTCGCTGATCGTCTCGGCCCACACCAGCCGGGTGGTGGGACGCATCGCGGCCCGCACCGCCTCCGGGTCCGTCATGTCGGCGAACGTCGCGCCGACCCCGAACCGGTTGAGCGTGCCGGTCAGCAGGTCGCGCGTGCCCCTGTACACCGACGAGGGCGCGACCACGTGGGCGCCGGCGCGGGCGAACGCGAGGAAGACCGCGGTGACGGCGGCCATGCCGGAGCCGAACGCCTGGCCCTCGACGGGTTCGCCACCGAGTCCGGCGCCCTCCAGCGAGGCCAGGCCGGCGGCGAACGCGTCGGCGGTCGGGTTGGCCACGCGGCCGTGGCTGTAGCCGGCGGTGTGGTCGCTCACCAGCTCGGCGTGCTCCGCCGCCCCTGCGAAGGCGAACGCGCTGGTCCGCCAGACGGGGAGGCCCACGGGAGACTGCTGCGGAACGGGAGGCGACGGCAGATGGACGGCGCGGGTGTTCTCACCCTGCCTGCGGGTGTCTCTACGCATCGCTCACAGCATGTCACACCCCGTAGCGCTCCGGCTTGGGAGACCGCGAGATGAGCGAAAGACCCGCCTCCTTGATCGGCATGCCGTGGTAGAGCACGCCGGCCACCGACTCGGTGATCGGCATCTCCACGTTGTGCTTGCGGGCCAGTTCCAGGACCGCCTCGCAGGACTTCACGCCCTCGGCCGTCTGCTTGGTGACCGCGATGACCTGCTCCAGGGTCATGCCGCGTCCGAGGTTCTCGCCGAACGTGCGGTTGCGCGACAGCGGCGACATGCAGGTGCCGACCAGGTCGCCCATCCCGGCGAGCCCCGCGAACGTGTGCTCGTCGGCGCCGAGGGCCGCGCCGAGCCGGGTGATCTCGGCCAGGCCGCGGGTGATCAGCAGGGCCTGGGTGCTGTCGCCGAAGCCGAGCCCGACCGACATGCCCACGCACAGCGCGACGACGTTCTTGACCGCGCCGCCCAGCTCGCAGCCGATCACGTCGGTGGAGGTGTAGGTACGGAAGTAGGGGGTCATCGTGGCGGCCTGCAGCCGCCGGGCGTTGCCCTCGTCGACGCATCCGGCGACGGCGGCGCCCGGCTGCCCGGTGGCGATCTCGCGGGCCAGGTTGGGGCCGCAGAACACCGCCACCCGCTCCTCGGGCACGTCGGCGACCTCCTGGATGACCTCCGACATCCGGCGGCAGGTGCCGAGCTCGATGCCCTTCATCAGGCTCACCATGACCGCCTCGGGCGGCAGGTCGGGCACCCACTGCGAGAGGTTCTCGCGGAGCGTCTGGGCGGGAACGGCGAGCGCCACGAACTCCGCCCCGGCCAGCGCCTCGGCCGGGTCGAGGGTGGCCCGCAGGCCTTCGGGCAGCTCGATCCCGGGCAGGTAGTCGGGGTTCTCGCGGCGTTCGTTGACCGAGTCCACGACGTCGGCGCGGCGCCCCCACAACGTCACCTCACAGCCCGCGTCGCGGAGCAGCTTGGCGACGACCGTGCCCCAGGAGCCGGCGCCCATCACGGCCGTACGAACACTCACGAGGTCGCCCCGCTCTCCGTGCCATCGTTCTGCCGGCCCTGGTGGGAGCCGAGCCCTTCGCCGAGTTCCGCGCCCGGCGCCTGAACGGCCTGCCCGGTCCGCGCCTTCGCGTCGGCCTCAGCCTTGGCGGCCTCAGCCTTCGCTGCGTCAGCCTCGGCCTTCACTGCGTCAGCCTCGGCCTTCGCGTCGGCCTCGGCCTTGGCCAGGAGCCTGCGGCGCTCCTCCTGGGCCTTGTGGTGGTCGTACAACTCCTTGGGCGCTTCCTGCTCCCGCAGCTCGCCGAGGAGGTCGGCGATCGCGCGCATGATCTCGTCGGTGGCCTCGCGGAGCACGGTCCTTGTGAGCGGCTCGCCCTCGAACCTCGACAGGTCCAGCGGCGGCCCGGCGATCACCTTCATGGTCTTGCGCGGGAACGGGTGGAAGCCCTTCTTGAGCCTGCCGCGCAACCCGCTCTGCCCCCCCTTCTTGTACGGCAGGAGCTCGTGGGCGCCCCAGCTGGCCACCGGCACGACCTTGGCACCCGTCTTGAGCGCCATCCGCGCCACGCCGGTCTGGCCGGTCATCGGCCACAGCTCGGGATCGCGGGTGCAGCTGCCCTCGGGGTAGAACATCAGGCATTCGCCGTCCCGCAGGGCCTGCTCGGCGTCCCGGAGGGCGAGCGCGGCGTCGGCACGGTCGCGGTAGACCGGGATCTGGCCGGTCCCGCGCAGCACGGCCTTGAGGATCTTCACGTCGAAGAGCGTCGACTTGGCCAGGTAGACCGGGTAGCGGCCGGCCTCGTAGACGAAATGGGCGAGGGCGAGGGGGTCGGACTCCGAGATGTGGTTGGCGGCAATGATCACACCGCCGTCCCGGGGCACGTTCCGTTGGCCACGCCAGTCCCGCTTGAGCAGCCCGTAGAGCAGCGGTCGCAGGATGACGATCGTGAGCTTCCGCCATGCCGGCGAATACTCATGGCTCATGCCCGTCCCTCCTTGGTCGATCCCCTGTGATCGAGGGGTGTCCTCAAGTGTCGCGGTTGCGTGCGCATAGTGTCGAGTTGCCATGTCTACAGCAGAGTCCAGTGCGCCTCGACTTCAGTGGTCGCTCATCGTGCCCGTGAAGGTCCTGGCCCGCGCCAAAACCCGCCTGTCCGCGGCGGCGGGCCCGCACCGGGAGGCCCTCGCGCTCGCCGTCGCGGCCGACACCGTGGCCGCCGCGCTGCGTTGCGACCGGGTACGGAGTGTGATTGTCGTCACCGACGATCCCGTCCCCGCCGCCGAGCTGGCCGCCCTGGGCGCCACGGTGGTGCCCGACGAACCCGACGCCGGACTGAATCCGGCCTTGGTCCATGGGGCGCAGCGTTCCCGTGCGACCGTGCCTCACACGGGCGTGGGGGCGATTTCGGCGGACCTTCCCGCCCTTCGCCCCGGCGAGCTGGCCCGGGTGCTGGACGCCGCCGCCCAGGTGCCCGCCGCGTTCGTGCCGGACGCGGCGGGGATCGGCACCACGCTCTACACCGCCCGTCCGGGCGTGCCGTTCTCCCCCGCCTTCGGCGGCGACTCCCGCGCCGCCCACCGCGCGCGGGGGGCGGCCGAGCTGCTGCTCGACGACATCGACAGCGTGCGCCGCGATGTGGACACCCTCGACGACCTCAAGATCGCCCTGAAGCTCGGTGCGGGGCCCCGCACCACCGCGGTGGCCGCGCGGCTGCCCGCTCTCGGCGACTCCATGCGGGCCGCCCCGGGATAAGGTGCTCGCATGCAGGGCACCGTGCGCACCTACGACGCCGGCACGCGCTCGGGCAGCGTGCTCCTCGACGACGGCACCGAGCTGCCCTTCGACGCCGCCGCCTTCGACGCGGGCGGCCTGCGGATGCTCCGCTTCGGCCAGCGCGTCAACCTGGCCCTCGACGACACCGACCACGTGTCGGTGATCACCCTCTCCACCTTCCCCCTCCCCGGGCGCTGATCGTCGCCCGTCCCGCCTCCCAACGCTGATCGCAGCGTGGTCTGGAGACGAGACAGCGCCCGGACCGTTTGATCAACGGCCCGGGCGCTGCGATGCGTCTTACTTCTTGCCCGCCACCAGGTTCTTGAAGTCGGCGCCCGCCTTGAATTTGGGCACGGACGTCGCGGGGACCTGGATTGTCTTGCCGGTTGCGGGGTTGCGGGCCGTGCGGGCAGGCCGGTCGGCCTTCTCGAACGAACCGAATCCGGTGATCGCAACCTTGTCGCCCTTGGCGACGGCGGTCTGGATCGCCTCCAGAATCGCGTCGACGGCCTCGGCTGCGGCCTTCTTGCTGCCCAGCCGGTCAGAGATGGCGTCGACCAGCTCACGCTTGTTCATGGGTTACTCCTCTAGTTCCCCCCTTGCCCGAACGAAACTAAGGGAGTCACGGCATCGGCACAATCACCAGACAGCAAGAGTTGCCGTGTCGCTGACGTTTTTGTCGTTTTCGCCCCGTCTCGCCGGGCGCCGGACCGAATCCGGCCACGTGCACGCTATCCCCCGTGAGGCGTCCCGCGGAAATCGGCCAGGAACGTCTCCAGCCGCCGGGCGGCCAGTTCAGGGTCCCGTTTGGCCAGGTCGGTGATCGCCAAGAGATGCCGGATGAGCCGCCGCCGGGTCGTCTGCGGCAGCGGCGCGACGAGCCGGTGCGCCTCGCGCAGCCGGAGCGCGAGGTCGGTCAGCGCGGGATCGTCCCACTTGGGCCCGGTCCACGGACGCACACTCATGAGGGCCCCCAAAACAGTCGAGCATGTCTCCGCACAGAGAAGATTGTCCTCCGCGCGGAGACATGCTCGCCAACCCGGGGTGGCCCTGGGAGTCAGACCGTGGTCGGCATCCAGGGGATGCGCCGCGACTCGAACTCGGTGATGTCGTCGGCGTGACGGAGGGTCAGGCCGATGTCGTCCAGGCCCTCCATGAGCCGCCAGCGGGTGTAGTCGTCGATCTCGAACGGGGCCACGAGGTCGCCGCTGCGGACGTGGCGCTCGCCGAGGTCCACGGTGATCTCGGCCTTGGGGTCCTGCTCGGCCTGTGCCTGGAGGGCCTCGACGGTCTCGGCGGGCAGGATCACCGGCAGCAGCCCCATCTTGGTGGAGTTGTTGCGGAAGATGTCACCGAAGCGCGGCGCGATGACGACCCGGAAGCCGTACTGCTGCAACGCCCAGACGGCGTGCTCGCGGGACGATCCGGTGCCGAAGTCGGGGCCGGCGACCAGGATGCTGGCGCCCTCGTACTGCGGCTGGTTCAGGACGAAGTCCGGGTCCTCGCGCCAGGCCGAGAACAGGCCCTGGTCGAAGCCGGTGCGGCTGACCTGCTTGAGCCAGACGGCCGGGATGATCTGGTCGGTGTCGACATTGCTGCGGCGCAGCGGCACGGCGCGCCCGGTGTGCGTGGTGAACGCTTCCATCGTTCTCGTGGTCCTTAGAGGTCGGCGGGAGCCGTCAGGCGGCCGGTGACGGCGGTGGCGGCGGCGACGGCGGGTGACACCAGGTGGGTGCGGCCGCCGGGGCCCTGGCGGCCCTCGAAGTTGCGGTTGGACGTCGAGGCGCTGCGTTCGCCCGGGGTGAGCTTGTCGGGGTTCATGGCCAGGCACATCGAGCAGCCCGCCTCGCGCCATTCGGCTCCGGCGGCGGAGATGACCTCGTTCAGGCCCTCCTCCTCGGCCTGCTTCTTGACCTTCATCGAGCCCGGGACGACCAGCATGCGGACGCCGTCGGCGACCTTGCGGCCCTCCAGCACGCCCGCCACGGCGCGCAGGTCCTCGATGCGCCCGTTGGTGCAGGAGCCGACGAACACCGTGTCGACCTCGACCTCGCGCAGCGGCGTGCCCGCGGTGAGGCCCATGTACTCCAGGGCGCGCTCGGCGGCCTGCCGGTCGGTGGGGTCGTCGAACGCGGCGGGGTCGGGCACGGACTCGCTCAGCGGCAGGCCCTGGCCGGGGTTGGTGCCCCAGGTCACGAACGGGGCCAGCGTGGAGGCGTCGATGACGACCTCCTTGTCGAAGACGGCGTCGTCGTCGGTGCGCAGGGACTTCCAGTACTCGACGGCCTTGTCCCAGTCCTCGCCCTGCGGGGCGTGCGGGCGGCCCTTGAGGTACTCGAACGTGGTCTCGTCCGGGGCGATCATGCCGGCGCGGGCGCCCGCCTCGATCGACATGTTGCAGACCGTCATACGGCCTTCCATCGACAGCTCGCGGACGGCCTGGCCGCGGTACTCGATGATGTGGCCCTGGCCGCCGCCGGTGCCGATCTCGGCGATGATCGCCAGGATCAGGTCCTTGGCGGTCACGCCCGCGGGCAGCGAGCCGTTCACCGTGACGGCCATCATCTTGGGCTTGACCTGCGGCAGCGTCTGCGTGGCCAGCACGTGTTCGACCTCGCTGGTGCCGATGCCGTGGGCCAGCGCGCCGAACGCGCCGTGCGTGGAGGTGTGCGAGTCACCGCACACCACCGTCATGCCCGGCTGGGTCAGGCCCAGCTGCGGGCCGATGACGTGCACGATGCCCTGGCCGTCGTCGCCCATCGGATGCAGGCGGATGCCGAATTCGGCGGCGTTCTTGCGCAGCGTCTCGACCTGGGTGCGCGACACCGGGTCGGCGATCGGCTTGAGCAGGTCGGTGGTGGGGACGTTGTGGTCCTCGGTGGCGATCGTCAGATCCGGCCGGCGGACCTTGCGATCGGCCATGCGCAGGCCGTCGAAGGCCTGCGGGCTGGTCACCTCGTGCACCAGGTGAAGATCGATGTAGAGGAGATCCGGCTCGCCCTCGGCTCGTCGCACGACGTGCGCGTCGTACACCTTGTCGGCCAATGTGCGGCCCATCGCTCCACCTCACCTGTGTGATCGTCCGGCGCGCCGATGCGCCGGCTCCGGTCCACTCGACTTGCATCTCAAATTACGAGACGGCAATATCAAGACATGGACAACTCTAGCGGAGTCGGCGTACTTGACAAAGCGGTTCTCGTCTTGAACGCCCTGGAGGCCGGTCCGGCCTCGCTGGCGCAGCTCGTGCAGACGACCGGGCTGGCGCGCCCGACCGCCCACCGGCTCGCCGTCGCGCTGGAGCACCACCGCCTCGTTCACCGGGACACCCAGGGCCGTTTCATCCTGGGTCCGCGCCTGGCCGAGCTGGCCGTGGCGGCGGGCGAAGACCGCCTGCTGGCCATCGCCCAGCCCATCCTGGCCCAGCTCCGCGATCTCACCGGCGAGAGCGCCTCACTCTTCCGCCGCCAGGGCGACGTCCGCGTGTGCGTGGCCTCCGCCGAACGCACGAGCGGCCTGCGCGACACGATCCCGGTCGGCGCCGCGCTTCCCATGACCGCGGGCTCGGCCGCCCAGATCCTGCTGGCCTGGGAGGAGCCCGACCGCCTCCACCGCGGCCTGCGCGGCGCCAAGTTCGAGGCCACCACGCTGGCCTCGGTCCGCCGCCGAGGCTGGGCCCAGAGCGTGGGCGAACGCGAGCAGGGCGTCGGCTCGGTCTCGGCCCCGATACGGGGCGCGGGCGGCCGTGTGATCGCCGCCGTCTCGGTGTCCGGCCCCCTGGAACGCCTGACCCGGTCGCCCGGCCGCCTGCACGCGGGCCCGGTCATGGCCGCCGCCGAAAAGATCTCCGAATCCATGCGCCGCACCGGCAACTGACCGCAAGGGCCCCCCGATGTTGACCCTCTGTAGGCGAGGAAGCACCCTCTGACTGGATAGCGACGGTATCCAACAGGGTCCCCTGGATAGTGTTGGTATCCAACCAAGGGGGTGCGTCGTGCAGATCTCCGAGCTCAGCGACCGCAGCGGCCTCACCGTTCAGACGATCAAGTTCTACATCCGGGAGGAACTGTTGCCCAAGGGCGCGGCCGCCAGCACCACCCGGTCGGAGTACGACGACCGGCACCTCGAACGGCTGCGGCTCATCCGGGCGCTGCGCGAGGTCGGCGACCTGCCGGTCGCCGCGATCAAACGCATCCTCACCGCGGTGGACGACGAGAAGGTCGGCATGCACGAGCTGTTCGGCACGACGCAGCATGCCATCGGCCCGCATGTGCTGCCGCCCGACGACCCGCACTGGCGGGCCGCCCGCGAGGACGTCGACGCGCTGATCCGCGAACTCGGCTGGCAGGTCGCCGACAAGGCGCCCGCGCGCAACCTGCTCGCGCAGACCTTCGTGGCGCTGCGCCGGCTCGGCTTCCCGATCACGCTCACCGACCTGCGCCCGTACGTGAAGGCCGCCGTCACCGTGGCCGAGCACGAGATCGACCGCGTCACCGGCGACGCGCCGCGCAGCCGCACCGTGCATTCCATGCTGGTGTCCACCGTGCTGTACGAGCAGGTGCTCACCGCACTTCACCGGCTCGCCCAGGAAGACGCCTCCGCACGCCGATACGGAGACGAGTAGACCCCTCCCGCCTGGGACACTGATCGCGTGGAGCTCGATGTCGTCGCCTGGGTGTACGCCGCGCAGGGCCGCATGCTGACCGTGCGATCGCGCGGCCGTGATCTGCTCTACCTCCCCGGCGGCAAGCGCGAACCGGGCGAGGACGACTGGTCGGCGCTGTCGCGTGAGGTTCGCGAAGAGCTGGCGGTCGAGCTCGCCCCGGCCACGTTCCGGCGGCTGGGCGTCGTGCGCGCACCCGCGCATGACCAGCCGGAATACGAGTTCGTGCGGATGGTGTGCTTCACGGCCGACTACGACGGCGACATCGTTCCCGCCGGTGAGGTCGACGAGTTCCGGTACGTCGGGCACGAGCACCGTGATCTGCTCGCGCCCGCGTCACAGGCGGCTCTCGACCTCGCGAAGGCGAACGGCCTCGTGCACCCGTAGGGATGATCCCCTACACCGAGGGTCGTAACGGCACGTCCGGGCGGCTCTCTCCGGGGGTACGCCAAGTGCCTCTCCCCGGCCGACGCGACGCCACGTTCCGTACCCAGAACATCGAGGCAGATCGAACAGGACCTCGACGAACGGACGGAACCATGACGCTCACCGCCTCCCCCGCCGCCGGACCCAACACCACCGGGACGCGCGCCACCGAAACGCACATCAAGCCCCATGACGGCCCGCCCAAACTCTCCCCCTGGGAACTACGCGCGGCACAGATCGAGACGCTCGAAGCGCCGCGGCTGCGCTACGGGCTGCTCGCGCGGATGCTCTTCAAGCAGATGGACCTGGTGTACGGACGTGAGCGCACACTGGTGAAGTTCACGATGCTGGAGTTCATCGCCCGCGTTCCGTACCAGGCCTGGGAGCGCGTGGGCTACCACTCGCTCTCCCGCCACCGCCGCCGGTCCGCGCTCGCCAAGCGGGTGTACGAGCGGATCGAGGAGACCCGCGAGGAGCAGGACAACGAGCAGTGGCACCTGCTGATCCTTCAGGACCTCGTGCAGCGCGACGGGCACAAGCAGTCGTTCCTGCTCCACCGGGCCGCGCCGTGGCTGGTCGCGTTCTTCTACTACCACGTGTCCTGGCTGCTGTTCCTGGTGAAGCCCGAGCTGAGCTACCGCCTCAACGCCGATTTCGAAGACCACGCCGAGCACGAGTACATGAGCTTCGTCGCCGAGCACCCCGAGCTGGAGCACCGGCCCGCGCCCACGACGTACGCCGACGAGTACGGCCACTACGACTCCGTGGCCGACCTGCTGCGCCAGATCGGCCACGACGAGCGGATCCACAAGCTCGACAGCCTGGTCAACATGTGCGCACCGCGTTTCCAGGACGCCCCCGCGCGGTGAGCTCCCGGAAGGGCCGGAGTGACTTCAACTTTTGTCAACGTGGGCGACACGCGAGCAACCATGATTGACGTACATCTCCTGTGATGGACAGACTGAGGTCACTGGCATCTTGGATAAACGGGGGACAGCATGCAGGATCACTTCGCCTACGCCGCAGGCCGGATCCGTTCGGCCTGCGACCTGCCCGCACTGCTCGCCGCCGCGTTCGCCGGCCTCGAACTCGTCGAACGCGCCACCTCGGCCCTCGCCGACCGGTCCCCTTCTTACGCCACCGCGCTGAACGAGGCGAGCGATGCCTGGTGGGCGCTCTCCCGTGCCCCGTCCCTCCGGCGGCTCGAAGAGGCCGAGCCCACCGAGTCGATCGCGACGTTCTCCCTGCTGGTCACCCAGGCCCTGGTCGTCGCCACCTCACGCGCCGTGGACCCCGCCGACCGGGTCGCCTGCCTCCAGGCGGCCCGCCACGCCGGCCGGGTCCACGACGCCCTCTGCTGACGAGGGCCCGCCGCCGTTCAGCGGCACGCCCTTCAGCAGCACGCCCTTCAGCGGCACGTCATTCGGCGGCGCGTTCCTTCTTGTGCCGCAGGCGGTCGGCGTGGGCCGCGGCGAGGATCATCTCGTCGACGACCCAGCGTGCCTCCGGCGACAGGTCGACGAACGCGCGCAGCACCTCGGGCCGGACCACGCCCACCGCGACCTCGCGCCGCAGTGCCTTGAACGTCAGATCGTCGTCGATCGGGTCGGCCTCGCCGGGGAAGCCGAAGTAGCCGATCGGCACCCCGAAGAAGTTGGCCAGGGCGGTGAGCGTCCGCAGCTGCGGGTTGTCCTGGCGCCCCGTGCGCAGTTTCCACACCGTGGTGGAGGAGATGTCCTCGCCCGTGGCCGTGTGGATGGCCGCCGCGGTCTCGACGTTGTTACGGGCGGGCGGCACCCCCACGGGCCACATGTTCTGGATCAGCCATTCGATCTTCTCCGCGAGTGTGGCCGCCGGGGAGATCCCCGTCCGATCCTGTGTCACGTGCCGTCCCCTCGTACGCCCCCTGCCCGATGACTTTAGTTGACCGGCAAGACACCCGTCAGCCATAGACACGGTCAGTATCGGAGTGATCACGGATTCCCCATGGTCCCGTGTCGGCCCGCCGCCGATCGCCTCCTCACTGATTACATCGGACGAGCAGGTCATCATCGGGGGAGGGTGGCCACCTGTGACGTTCCGTAGGCGCATGCTCCTGGGTCTCGCGCTGACGTTCTTCTGTCTCACCGGAGCTCCGGCTGCGGCGGCCGACTGCGTGCATCTCCGCGGTCCCGCCCGCGAACTGCTGGACCGTTCCGCCCTCTGCCGGAATCTGCGCCAAGAGCTCACCGGGAGGAAGCCTGATCTCGGCCGCGCCATCCGCAAGTCAGTGCGAGGCGCCAGACGCCCGGCACTGCGCCAAAGACCCGAACGCGCGGCCAAGCGCCCACCGATCAGGCACCGGCCCACGAAGGCCACGCGCCCGCCAAGGCAGCCCACCAGGACCATCACAGCGGCGCCCAGCTTGATCCCCCAAACCACGGCTCCGGCCGAGGACGGCCTGCCTCAAGGCACGTTCCCCAGCATCGTCGCCGTCGTGCTTCTCGGGCTGGGTTTCGCGTTTCACCAGATGCTCACCCGTCCCGTGCCCGCCCTCGCGCCGGCCGCGCCCGTCCAGCCCGAACCTCCCGCCACCGTTCTGGGCACAGCCGAACGGCTCGCCCAGCCCACCGGGCTCGGCGTGATCGGCCCGGGTGCCAACGGTTTCGTCCGCGCCGTGCTGGTCGAGCTGGTCACCCGAGGAGCCAAGGTCGTCATCACCCGCAACGAGCTCAACCGGCTCTTCGAGGGCGACTTCGAGGAGTCCCTCCGCCAGGCCCTGGCTCCCCGGCTCCACGTGTGCGAACTGCTCGAGGAGGCCATCGAGCACCTCGAACTGGACCAGCTCATGGCCGAGGCCGAGCAGGCCAACCCCGATCTGAGCCCCACCCGGGGCCACGGCCTCCCCACGTACTGGATCTCCACGCCGGGCCAGGACGACGACGTGGTGCTCCCCCTCGCCCGGCGCGCCAACCTGATCGGCCTCATGTTCGGCGAGTGGCCCCACGGCACCACCTGCACGATCGACAGCAACGGAACGATCACACAGGTCGGGGCCCGCGAGACCGAACTGTCCCTGCCGGCCCTCGGCCCCGCCGAGGCCCTGACCCGCCTGCGTGCCTACAGTGAGTGGTTCTGAGCCCACAGTGAGTGGTTCAGAGCCTACAGCGAGTGGTTCTGACAGAACGGGCCGCGGCCGCGCCTGTCCGCGGCCCGTTCGATCACTGTTCGGCCGTGGCGGGAGCGGGGAGCAGCACCGCCACGATCGCGGCGATGACGGCCACGGCCGCGCAGGCGAGATAGACGTCGTGGAAGGCGTCGATGGCGCGGGTGCCGCCGCCGGCGGTGAGGATCGCGGCCATGCCGGCGATGCCCAGGGCGCCGCCGAGCTGGCGGGCGGTCATGTTCATGCCGACACCGGCGGCGAACTGGAGGGGCGGGAGCGCCGTGGCGGCGGCTGCGGAGAGGGCCGCCACACCGAGGCCGAGGCCCGCGCCGCCGAGGATCGAGGCCGGGACCCAGGCATCCCAGAAGCGGGGTTCGGTGCCGAAGAGGTCGCTGGCCATGAGGAGGTTGCAGGCGGCGAAGAGAACCGAGCCGAGTGCGATCACCCAGCGGTGCCTGGTGGGGTCGCTCACCCGGCCCGCCATGACCGAGGCGAACATCGAGACGACGGCGCCGATGGACAGGGCGCCGGCGCTCTCCATGATGCTCCAGCGCCAGACCTGCGTCGTGAGCAGCGGGCCGGTGAGCAACCACGCGAACATCGCGATGCCGAAGATCAGGGAGGCCAGGTTGCACACCGCGAAGCGGCTGCTCGCCCAGAGCGTCGTCGCGATGGCGGGGGCCTCGTGGCCACGGGACCGCACGAGGGCGACGAGGCCGAGGACCACGCCGCCGATGAGGAGGACGAGGGTGCGGGTGTCCGTCCAGCCCCAGTTCTCGCCTTCGGTGAGGGCCGCGACGACCCCGCCGATGCCGAGCACGAGGATCAGGCTGCCCAGCAGGTCGGGGTGCCTGAGACCGGCGGGCGGGTGGATGCGGGGAAGGGCGGCGAACGTGCCGAGGATGAGGGCGACGCCGACCGGCCCGTTCACGTAGAAGACCGAGCGCCAGCCGAACGCGTCCACCAGCACCCCGCCGACGATCGGGCCGACGACCGCGGAGAAGCCGCCCACGGCCGACCAGGTGCCGATCGCCTTGATCAGGTTCTCGAACGGGATGTGCTGGATGAGCAGGCCCAGCGCCGCCGGGATCATGCCCGCGGCGAAGGCGCCCTGCACCACGCGGCCCCCGATGAGCACCTCCGGGTTGGGGGCGGCGCCACAGACCAGCGAGGCGATCGTGAAGCCGAGGAGGGAGCCGAGGAAGACCTCGCGTCTGCCGAGGGTGTCGGCCAGCCTGCCCGCGGGCGTTAGGAACGCGGCGAACGTCACCGCGTAACCGCTGACCACCCAGGTGAGAGTCGAGGATTTCGTTCCGGGGAAGTCGGCCAGGATGTCGACGAAGGCGATGTTCACGACCGACAGGTCGAGGAACGCCATGAACGTCGCTCCGGAACAGAGCAGCAGCACCAGTCCGGGGTTGGCCTTCGGGGGGCTGGCGGTCTTGGTCTCGGTATCTGACGTCACCCGGATACCTCCATATTCAGTTCACATGTTCAGTTCAGGTTTTCAGCGCGGCCAGCCTTGTGCGGATCGCGCAGCGTGAGCGTGCGTAGGCGGTCGAGTCGTCGAGCAGGAGCGCCGCCGAGTTGGCGGCGGTGGCGAAGGCGTCCAGTTCGAACGCGAGCTGGGCCGGGTTGACACTGTCGTCGAGCTCGCCGAGCTGCTGGGCGTCACGGATCGTCTGCGCGTACAGCGCCAGCCACTCGCGGCGGGCGTCGGCGAGGGCGTCGCGGACACGGCCGGGACGGGCGTCGAACTCGGCGCCGACCGAGAAGAAGAAGCAGCCGCCGGGAAAGACGCGGCGTTCGGAGTAGGTGAGCCAGCCGTCGCAGAGCGCCTCCAGGCGGCGCCGGCCGGGAGCCTCGGCGAACGCGGGCTCGACGACGCGGGACGCGAACACCGCCTTGGCCGCCCGGATCACGGCGAGCTGCAGCTCCTCCTTGGAGCCGAAGTGCGCGAAGACGCCGCTCTTGCTGACCTTGAGCTCGGTGGCGAGCCGCCCGATCGAGAGGGCCTCCAGGCCTTCGAGGGACGCGATGTCCATGGCGCGCGACAGGATGCGCCTGCGGGTGTGGTCGCCGCGGACCAGGCGGCCGTCCGTCGTCATCGGCGTGCCTCCAGCCGGGCCAGCTTGCCTTCGATGGCGTACCGCCATTGCCCCGCCAGCGCCGGCGTGCCGATCATCTCCCGCAGCCGTGCGGGGTCGTTGTCGGCGCCGCGCGCGAACGAACCGGTGAAGAGCTCGCGCACGGTCGGGGCGGTGGCGTCGCGCTCGACCAGCCGCAGTCCGCCGCCGGTGGGCACCGGGCCGGTGCGCAGCACCCGCAGGTACCACCCGGACCGGGCGCTCTCGATCATCTGCGCGACCGCCTGCTTGCGCCCGAGCCGCATCCCGAACTTGAAGCACGGGCTCCTGGGCTGGGAGACCTGCACCAGGGCCCCGCCCCACTCCCAGACGTCCCCGATGCGGACCTCGCTCTCGTCCGGGCCGGTGACCGACGCGTTCTCTCCCACGCCGCCCGGCTCCAGCTCGTACCCCAGCGATCGCCAGAACGGGTAGTGCGCGGCGGGGTACATGTAGACCGCCTTGTCGGGCCCGCCGTGCGACACCATGTCGGCCTGCCGGTCGCCGGCCAGCTGCGTCGCCGACAGCTCGACCTCCCCGGCGGCCACCCGCTCCTTGCGGATCGCACTGAGCACTTCCCGTTCCCCGTCGACGAGCGGCGCCGGTCGCCCCACGAAGAGGCCGCCCAGCGTCAGCTCGGTGCACACGTCATCCACAGCGCCAAACTGTACGCACGGTCGTTCTATAAAGTCAACGCATGTACTTCCCCGATGCAGACGTTTATTAGTACGATCGTTCGGTCTACTACTGTGACAATCATCACCCGGCGGCGGCCCTGTTCGCACCGCTCGGCACGCGGCTACCGTCGCCCTCGAATCCGGTTCGGACGAACGTGCCGAGCCGCCCCAAAACGAACACCGTCACAAACGAAGAGGGAGGGACGACATGGCGGAGGCCTACCTCGTCGGCGCGGTCCGCACCCCGGTGGGGACCAGGAAGGGCGGGCTCGCCGGCACGCACCCCGCCGACATGGCCGGGCACGTGCTCAAGGAGCTCCTCGACCGCACGGAGGTCGACGCGGCGGCGGTGGAGGACGTGATCCTCGGCTGCGTGGGCCAGGTCGGCCCGCAGTCGCTGAACATCGCGCGCACCGCCTGGCTGTCGGCGGGCCTGCCCGAACACGTGCCCGGCACGACCATCGACCGGCAGTGCGGATCCTCGCAGCAGGCCGTGCACTTCGCCGCCCAAGCCGTGCTCTCCGGCACCCAGGACCTGATCGTCGCAGGCGGCGTCGAGAACATGGCGATGGTCCCGATGGGCTCGAACGTGACGCTCGGCCTGGAGAAGGGCATGCCCTACATCTCGGGTGAGGGCTGGGCCGAGCGGTACGGCGACCAGGAGATCTCACAGTTCCGCGGCGCCGAGCTGATCGCCGAGAAGTGGGGCTTCAGCCGGATCGAGCTGGAGGAGTTCTCGGTCGAGAGCCACCGGCGGGCGGTCGTGGCGATCGACGAGGGCCGGTTCGACGACCAGATCACCCCGTATGCGGGCGTCAAGCAGGACGAGGTCCCGCGCCGCGACACCACGCTGGAGCGCATGGCCTCGCTGAAGCTCCTCCGCGAGGGAGGCCGGATGACCGCGGCCGTCTCCTCCCCCATCTCGGTCGGCGCCGCCGCGGTCCTCATCGCCTCGGCCGACGCGATCGAGCGCCACAACCTCATCCCGCGCGCCCGGGTGCACGCGCTCGCCGTGTCAGGCAGCGACCCCGTGTACATGCTGACGGGCCCGATCCCGGCCACCGCCCAGGCCCTCCTCAAGGGCGGGCTCACGATCGACGACATCGATGTCTTCGAGGTGAACGAGGCGTTCGCCCCCGTCCCCCTCGCCTGGGCCAAGGAAACCGGCGCCTCGCTGGAGAAGACCAACCCCAACGGCGGCGCCATCGCCCTCGGCCATCCCCTCGGCGCCACCGGCGCCGTGCTGATGACCAAGATGCTGTACGAGCTGGAGCGCACCGGCGGCCGCTACGGCCTCCAGACCATGTGCGAGGGCGGCGGTCAGGCCAACGCGACCATCATCGAACGGATCGTCTAAGGCCCGTGACGTGTCCCGGGGATTCTTTCGTTCTTCCAGCGGTATCCCCGGGACACGTCACATCCCCCGAAGAACGCCCGGCCCGACGGGCATTCCTCAGATCCGGAAGGCTTGGCTGCCCTTAGGCTTTTCGGTCCTTGGGCTTTTCCAGTTCGAAATAGAGGACGGCGCCCGAGGTCTCGGTACGCACGACCCGCAGGCCCGCGTCACGGAACCAGCGGCGCACCTCCTCCACCGGCGTCACCACGTCCAGGATCCGCAGCTTCACCCACAGGTTGATGAAGCGGTCGGGGAGGAACGAGGCGCCGCGCACCACCACGCTCCCCTTCACGGCACCGCCCGGCTTGAGCACCCGCGACCACTCCCGGACGGCCGCCTCCGGGTCGGGGACGCAGTGGAGGCCACTGTAGGAGACCACGACGTCGAACTCCTCGTCCTTGAACGGGAGTTCCGTGGCGTCGGCCTTCTCGAATTCGACAAAGTCCAGCCCCCGCCGGTCCGCCTCGGCTCTCGCCCGGTCGAGCATCAGGTCCGAGATGTCGGCCGCCACGTACCGCAGCGGCTTCCCGGGCCGCAGGCCGAGGAAGACCACGCCGCCGCCCGAGGGGATGTCCAGCACGGACGTCCCCTCCGGCAGCGCGACGGCCGACGCCATGTGCCGGTACATCTTGCGGTTGTCGGTGGCGAAGACCACGGCGCCGTAGACCATGGCGACCGGGCGGCTCTTGACGCCGCGGTCCCACACCGTGGCGAGCCGCTTGTTGGTCTGCCAGTTGCCGCTGACCACCGAGGGCGCGGCTCCGCTGCTGTTCGTGCTCACCATCTGTCGATCGCCTCCTTCACCCGGACGCCAGGTACACGCCCAGCCGGCGGATGGTCTCCGCCCCCAGCAGTGCGTGGCCGCGCATCGAGGAGTGCATCAGGTCGGAACTGAACATGTCCCTGGACGCGCACCCCGGGTGGTTCCACATGTCCACCAGGAGCGCGCCGTGCCGGGCGGCGACCGCCCGGATTCGTGCGTTCAGAAGCTCCATGTTGGGCTTCAGCGCCGCCACCTCGGGGATCGCGGCGGAGATGTTCATCAGCGCGAACATGACGACGTCGGCGCCCGCGGCCCGCAGCGGGCCGACGATCTGGTCGAGCTCCGCCTCGACGTCGGCGGGGTCGAAGTCCTTGCGGAACAGGTCGTTGCCGCCGGCCACCAGGGCCACCAGGTCCGGCTCGAACTCCAGCACCCTGGCGAGCTGCTGCTCCCGCACCTCCGAGGCGATCAGGTCGCGCAACCCGACGTTGAGGAACGCCAGGTCCGGCATCCGCCGGATCAGGGCGTCGCGGGTGCGGTCGCTCCACGTCACCGAACGGTAGCCGGGCGACTCCTCACCCAGGCCCTCCGCCAGGCTGTCCCCCATCACGGCGAACCTGCGCCATTTCGCGTTCGCGAGGAGACGGTCGGCCTCGGCGGGCGTGAGGTGGTACTCGTCCGCCTCCTCCTTGGAGTAGTCACCAGCGGCGGGAACGACGCTCTCGGGGTTGGTCATAGTGGTCCTTTCTCGGTGAAGAAGGCGGCGTTGACCTCCAAGGACGACATCCACTCGGGGGGCAGGTCCTCTTCGGGCAGCGCCGCGTCCACGGGGCACGCCTGCGCGCACGAGTGGCAGTCGATGCATTCCAGCGGGTCGATGTAGAGCTGCGGGCTCTCGTCGAAGCCCGGCTCCCCAGGTGCCGGATGGATGCAGTCGACCGGGCACACCTGCACGCACGAACCGTCCTTCACCCCCACGCACGGCTGGGCGATCACGTAGGTCATCGGATCAGCTCACCAGTTCCTCGGCCGCGCTGCGGCGACGCAGGCCGAGCTGCGGCTCGAAGGTGAGGTAGACCCCGCCCACGGCGTTCTGTTCGGAGGTCGGCATGGCGGCCATCGCCTCGTTCTCGCCGGCGAAGAGCTGGCCGGATTCCTGCAGCCGTGCCGCCACGGCGTCCAGCGCGCTGTCCTTGGCGTCCTCCAGGTCCTCCACGCCCGACACCACGTACAGGAAGGACTCGTACAGGTTGAGCATGTGGCGTTCCCGTCGGGTGAGCTTGTCGGCCTCGAAGAACTGGGACTCGCGGCTGAAGCTGCGGTAGAAGAACGACACCAGGATGAGCAGGCGCTCGTAGGCCTGTCGATAGGCCTGCGAGTAGAACGACAGCGCCTCTTTCTCCGTGAACTCCTCACGCAGGATGCTGCCGACGCTGGCCCCGGCGAGCATTCCGCTGAACGTGGCGAGGTGCACGCCCGTGGAGAGCAGCGGGTCCAGGAAGCAGGCCGCGTCGCCCGCCATCACGTAGCCCGGCCCGGAGAACGTCTCCGACACGTACGAGTAGTCCTGCTCGGCCTTCATCTCCGCAACCTGCTCGGCGTTCTCGAGCATGTCCTTGATCCGCGGGCAGCGGGCGATCCCGTCGTCGTACACGCCCTGCAACCCGCCGAGTTCCTCGCGCTTCGCGGCGAACGCCTTCGCCTTGCTGACCAGCCCGACGCTGTACGTGCCGTCGTGCAGCGGGATGGCCCAGAACCAGCCGTCCGGGATCGAGCAGACCGCGATGGCGCCCTCGGGGCCCTTGTCGAGCGGCTTGACCCCGCGCCAGTAGCTCCACGTGGCGATGTTCTTGAAGACCTCGTGGTAGCGGCGGCTCTTCAGGTACTTGGTCGCCATCACACCGGCGCGACCGGAGCAGTCGACGAGGAAGTCGAACGAGATCGTCCCGCTCTCGTCGCGGTCCTTCGTCCGTGCCCAGCGGGCGGCGATCGGCCGCTCCCCGTCGAAGACGATCTCCCGGACGGACACGCCCTCGTGCACGTCCACGCCCTGGGTTCGGGCATGGTCGAGCAGCAGCTCGTCGAACTCCGAACGGACGACCTGGTAGCTGTAGGAGTCGGATCCCTGGAGGTGGTCGAAGTTCAGCTCCCAGTTCTCCGGGCCCCACTCGAAGTAGGCGCCGCCCTTGCGCACGAAGCCGTGCTCCTCGACCTTCTGCCGGACGCCGAGGACGTCCAGCACCGGCAGCGCGGACGGCAGGATCGACTCGCCGATGTGGTAGCGGGGAAACGTGGCGGACTCCAGCAGCGTGACCTCGAAGCCCTGACGGGCGATCAGTGTGGCGGCCGTCGATCCGGCCGGGCCACCGCCGATCACCAGAACTCGCGTGGAACTGCGCATCTGTTCTCCTCGCTCAGTGGTCGTTCTCAGAAGAGGGGCGGTGGCCCCACACCGACATCAGGGTCTGCGTGAGCATGTCGTGCTCGGGGTCGTCGAACCGGGCGTGCAGGGCCTCGGCCTCCCCGGCCGTCATGTGGCCCTGCTCGATCAAGGTCGGCAGCAGACGGTCGAAGGTCTGCCGGTACATCGGCTCCAGCGGGAACGTCGCGCCGCGCAGCGACAGCACGATCCCCTCGGCGTCCACGTCCCGCAGGCCGATGCTCCGCATGAGCGTGGGCAGCCGCCGTCCGAACGCGGTGTCGAACCCGACGGCCCGCAGGAAATCGGAGACCGCACCGATGGCCTTCTCGGCCGCCTCGTTCGGCAGCGCGGGGCCGTACGAGCCCCAGTCGAAGTCCTCGACGAGCACCGCGCCACCGGGCACGAGCCCCTCCACCATCTTGCGCAGGACCTGCTCGCGCTGGGGAAGGTGGCCGAGCAGCAGCCGCGCGTGGGCCACGTCGTACGGCCCGGCGGGGAGTTCCTCGTTGACGGCGTCGTTCCGTACGACGTCGAGCTGCGGATACTTGTCGGCCAGCGGCTCCAGGAACCGCGGGTCGACGTCGGTGGCGACGACCCGTCCGTCGGCACCCACTTCCTCGGCCGCCCAGCGGGCGACGCTCCCGCCGCCCGCTCCCAGCAGCAGCACGCGCGCGCCCGGCACCACGCCGAGGCGGCTCAGCCGGGCGGTCGTGCGCGGGTCGTACGCCGCCTCGATGGCCTCCAGGCGCCGGCGTTCGCCCTCGTCGGCGTTGGACAGGACGTAACCCTTGTCAGACATCAGTGATCCTTTGGAGCAGGGCGGCCGGGTCTTCGCCGAAGTGGTCGCCGAGGGCGCTCAGCCAGCGTTCGAGGCCGAACGCGACGCAGCCGGTGTAGGCGGGCTCGCCGTCGCCGGTGCCGATGTCGCAGCGCTCGCCGAAGAAGTTGCGGTGGAAGTTGACCGAGGCGATCGCGAGGGATCCGCCGTAGACGAACTCCTCCTTGACCGGGAAGAGCTTCTGCGACAGGGCGCGCGCGCCGTTCGGGTCGAAGAACGGGTCCGTCGCCGCCTCGACCTCCAGCGGCAACCCGAGGGCGGCGACATGGTCGAGCACCTTCTGCTTGAAGTGCTCCAGGTGGGCCAGCACACTGTCGCGGTCGCCCACGCACACGATCTCCCGCATGGTGAAGCCGCGCAGCCGCCGGAGCCCGTCGAAGTGGTCCTCACGGCGGAAGCAGTTCGCGACCGTCGTGACCCGCCGCGCCCCGCCGTCCAGCCGTTCGCCCGCCAGGTCGAAGTAGACGCCGTAGCAGGCGGCCGGTGGCAGTACGTGGGCCGCCGGCGCCAGCCGCCCGCCCGGCACCGAGTCCACGGGCACCTCGCCGGGATATCCCGCCTCGATGGCCTCGCGGCTCAGCCCGCCCGCCAGCATCCCGAGGTGCGGGAAGTTGGCGAAGTAGTCGACCTTGGCGAGGTCCACGGCCGTCATGAGCGGCGGGTACGCCATGGCGCGCGCACCCCCGGCCTCTCCCCACGCCGCGAAGCGGGCGTCCAGCGCCGAACGCAGCGCCAGCGCGTCCGGCCCCAGCGTGGCCAGGCCGTCCTGGACCTTCAGCCCGGTGTCCCAGGCGGTCCGCGCCCCAGGTGAACGGACCTCAGTCGTTGGCGACGTCATGGAGGAACCTCGCTGCGATCCGGTTGACGGTGCGGAAGTCTTCGGGGCTGACCTGGTCGAGGCTGATCTCCCGGCCGGTGTGCTCCTCCAGCGCGTACAGGAAGTTCACGAAGCCGAGGGAGTCGAGCACGCGGCTCTCGATCAGGTCCAGGTCCGGATCGATGGAGTCCAGGTCGGGACGCTTGGTCAGCAGGTAGTCGACGATGAAGGCGATGCCGACGGTGTTCGTCGCGGTGGTCGGCTCGTTGGTCAGTTCGGGCATGCCGGTGGGATCCTGTCGTCGGAGAAGATCTTCTCGTTCACCATGAAGCTCACCGAGCGCCGCAGGACCGTGCGGGTGTAGTCCTCGTGGGCGGGATCGGCGAGCACCGCGCGGCGCACCTGGTACGGCTCGGGCAGCCCGGCGTCGCGGTAGACCGCGGGGCTGACCATCGAGTCGACCGAAGACCGCATGTACTGCTTGAGGTAGCGCTCCAGCTCGGCCAGTTCGCCCTGGCCGAGGGTGTCCCGGAGCCGTGCGTGCAGCAGCGCGACGGCCTGCCGGCCGAACGCGATGTGCCGGGACTCGTCCTGGTGGTGAACCTGGTTGACCTGCTGGATCGTGGGATGGAGCCGGTCGTCCACGCCCATCTTCTGGTTGAACACGTCCACGATCTCCTCGAAGATCAGCAGCCGCGAGAAGACCAGGAAGTGGTCGGCCTCCGGGATGCCGGGCCCCGCGAAGGCCATGGCCCGGTTGGGGTAGATGCGCCCGTAGTTCAGGCAGAACTTGGCGAAGAACCACATGTGCTCGTTCTCTTCGCCGATGACGTGGTGGAAGTACTCCGACGGGAGGGCGAACTCGTCGGTGTGGATCCGCGCGATCATCTCGGTGAGCAGCTCGCGGATGCCGTGCACGTTCAGGCTGTAGAAGTTGAGGCTCTCCCACCGGCTGACGGCGCGCAGCTGCTTCTCCGTCAGCGTCTTCCCATACTCGGTGTTGTGCAGGGTCAGCAGCTCCGGGGACATCCACCAGGCGTCCTCGGGCAGCGACTCGGGCCAGTCGAACAGCGTGTAGGGGTCGTAGTAGTCCCGCTGGGACATGGTGATCAACCGGTCGAGGACGGTCTTGAACCGCTCGTCGGTGGCGCCGGTGGCGTCGGCGGCAAGGTCCGGTGGCATCTCCGCTCCTCTGAAGGTCAGGAAGTAGGGGCTCCGGCGGCCCTGCGGATCACCGTCCGCCGCGTGGGGACGTGCTCGTCCCCGCCGCAGCCGTGGTACGCCAGCAGGGATCCGGCGGGCAGGCCGGTGGGCAGCAGCCGGTTCAGCCGCGAACCCCGGCAGGTCTCGGCGAACCGCGGATGCGGGGAGCGCGCGTAGCCCGACAACAACACGAAGATCGGGTCGATCGGCTTGCGCACGCCGTCCTCGTCGACCACCTCGACCCAGGCGTGCGCCAGGTCGAGCATGCCGAGGATCCAGCCGCGGCGGGTGACCGACTCGAACCCCGCCGCGCGGAAGAGCCGTTCCAGGTGCAGGCTCGCCGAGATGCAGGGCGCGACGCCGTGGGCGAGGACCCGTTCGTCCTCGCACTGCAGCGCCTCGGGCATCCGTGCCCAGCGCCGCCCGGCCGCCATGAAGTCCTCGACGATCCGGCGGATGACCGGGGACCGCAGCGTGCCGGGCCGTCCCCGGGTCCGCAGCCGCCCGCGCACACCGAGCCCGGTCGAGCCGCGCGCGGTGATCCAGTCCGGGCCCCGCTCGGCGTCGTCCGGCGAGGTCTCCAGCATCAGCACCTCGCCGCCGAACTCCTCCGGCCGGGGCATGGCCAGCCGCCATACGGGATCGTCGCCGCACCCCTCCGGGCGGGGGCACTCCAGCTCGACCGAGAACCGCCACTCCAGGGGCTGGAACCAGGAGTCCGGTTCGCCGTTCATCCAGCGCAGCGCGAACTCGATGCTCCGTTCGGGCACCGAGGCCCCCGAGCCCGACGCCAGCGAGAGGTTGAACAGGTCGTACCGGTCGAACAGCTCGGCACCGGCCGGCCCGCCACATGGCAGGCCCGCCGCGATGAGGGCGTCGAGCACGCCGTCGCCGCAGCGCAACATCTCCAGTGCGCCCTCACGGCTCACGATCTCCTCGCGGTATTCCGCGGGGATGGTGAAGAGCCGTGCGAGCGCCCCCAGCCAGCCTCCGGTTCCGGCCGGAACCGCGGCCTTCGCACCGGGCACGGCCGTACGGGACGTGTCGAGCCGCATGGCGCCCCCTCCCAGATCCAGATCAGGCGCCGGCGCCGGACAGCCGTCGCACGAGTTGTTCCACGTCGCCGACCGTGACGACGTCGAAGGCCTGCTCGTCGTCGATCGGCTGCAGCTCGAACTCGGTCTCCAGCACGAGCGCGAGCTCCACGATGGCCACCGAGTCGTAGCCCAGGTCGTTCATCACGTCGTGGTGGGACTCGGCGGTCCGCTCGCCCAGCGGGGACATGCGGCCGATGAGGTCCCGCACGCGCCGTCCCAGGTCTTCGGTCGTCTCCGTGGTCTCCATGTACGCCTCTCTCAGGTCCTAGGTCCGTCGGATATGGATGGGGAAGGATCGGGCCGCGATCAGGCCGCGGCGGCGCGGCGGACGGGGTGCTCGGTGTCCCAGCGCTCGCGGTACTCGTCCATCGCCTGGTCACAGCCGGACTGCCAGGTCCGCGCGGCCTCGGCGCGGAGCTCTGGCAGCCCGATCACGGCGAGCTGGCGCAACATCCGGTCGCGGGCCATGTCCCACTGCCCGGTGAGCTGCGCCGCACGGCTGCGCAGAGCGATCCGCAGCACGGGGGTGACGGCGCGGGTCTCGGGCGCCACCATCACCCGCGCCGCGAGCCGCGTGCCCGCGAGATAGGTCTCGGCGATGGTGTCGCGGTGCCCTGCGGTCACCCCGTGCCGGGCGGCGATCAGCCCGTACGTCACGTGCCGGGTCTCGTCGCGCGTCACGTTGGTGAGGCCCTCGGTCAGCGCCGGGAGCTTGGCCCGCCGCGCCAGCGTGCGCATGGTGCGCAGCGCGGTCGCCGCCAGCACGCCCTCGGTGATCAGGTGGTACTGGACGAGCGCCTGGTACCAGGCGGTGGTGCCGCCCTCGCCGGGCTCGCGGACCCGGGCGGTCGAGCGCCGCAGGGTCGGCTCGAAGAGGTTGCCGTACGAGGCGGCGGCCTCCAGGGCCTTGCCGTCCGCCGCGTCCTCCAGGTCGATCCCGGCGGCGTCACTCAGATAGTCCTGAAAGAACCGCACGTGCCGGCCCTCGTCAGCGAGCTGCGTGGCCAGATAGATGCGGTCGTCCTCGCTGGGCGCGTGGTCGACCAGCGAGCTCAGCGTCTGTACGACGCAGACCTCGCCGACCTCCAGCTCCGCGAGCGCGGCGAGCAGCTCCTGCCGGATGAACGGCCGCATCTCCTGCCAGACAGGGGCGTCACGGTCGACCTTCACGTCGGCCACGGCCCACTGCTGTTTCTCCCAGCGGCCGTAGAGCTCGCGCGAGGTCGGAAGGGCGGGCAGCGAAGCGTCTCCGGCGTCGGCCGCGTCGGTGATCTCGCTGGTCGTGGTGTCGATGGTCGTGGTGCTCATGCGAACCTCCTGTAGTCCAAGGCGACGGCCAGCTCGGTCAGCGCCTCCTGCCTGCCCTCGGCCCGGGTTCCGGGCCGGCTGAGCAGCTCTGCGAGCGGTGCCTTGCCGCGGATCAGCCGCTGCCATTGCTGGAAGGTTCCGTGGAACCGGGCGTCCCAGCTGCCGGGCCGGTCGTGGGCCGGGTCACCGGTCGCGTCGCCGGTCAGCGGAGTGGTCCGCAGCTCCCGCTCGTCGGCCTCGACGAGCCAGTCAGCGGGTCGCGCGTCCGTGAAGCGCACGGCCACCCGCAGCGGGGCGGTGAGGCGCCCCGGCTTGAAGATCTCCTGGAGCCCGCCGTTCATCTGCCAGCGCATGAACGCCGAGGGGTCGCCCTTGCTCCAGTCGATGGTGTCGGGGCCCCGCTTGCGCGCCTCCATCGCCATGACCCAGAGCTCGCGCGGCACCTCCAGGAACACCCCGCGCGCCTCGAAGCAAGGCTGCGCCGTGCCATCCTGCGCCGTGCCATCCTGCGCCGTGCCATCCTGCGCCGTGTCGTCCTGTTTCGGGGCGCGCGGGGTCGCCTCCAGCCGGACGACGACCGACCTGCGCCGCACCTCGTCCACCCACGAACGCACGGTCAGCGGGATCCCCACGAGCGCGGGTGCCTGGTAGTCGGCCTGCATCCGCCGGGTCATGACGGGCCCGCCCACCTGCTCGGCGGCGACCATCGACATGACCTCGTCGGCGAGGGCCGACAGGTAGCCGCCGTGGGTGATGCCGGGGCCGCCCTCGGCGGTCGGGGGCGGGGTGTGCTCGAAGCGCATCTCCTCGCCCTCCCAAGCGGGCCGGATGGCCAGGCCGCGCTCGTTGCCGCCGCCACAGCCGAAGCAGGTGGGATGGTGCGCGGTGATGCGGTCGGCGGGATCGACGACGGCCGGCCTGGACGCCGTCGTCTCCTTGGTCTCTTTCGGCTCTGTTGTCACGGTCATGACGCGGCCTCCTCGTGCGGCACGGGAACGGTGAGCTCCCAGGGCAGGTCGGCACGGCCCTCGGCGTCGGCGGCGACGTACACGGGCTCGGCCTCCGACGTGCCGATCCGCAGCGCGTTCCACAGGAATCTCCGCCGCGTCTTGCCGCTGGAGGTGCGCGGGATGATCCCGCGGCGCCCCTTGAAGACCGCGATGGCCACCGAGTCGGAGGTGGCGGCGCGCAGCCGCGCCACCGTGTCCTCCACCCAGCTCTCGCCGGAGCTCTCGACGACGGCCGCCGCGACGTCCACGGCGTGGTGGGAGCCGAACACCACGGCGCACCGGCCGGCGCTGATCCCGTCGACCCGGGCCAGCTCGGCCTCCAGGTCCTCGGCGTGGACGCGCCGGCCGCGCACCTTGAGGCTGTCGCCGATCCGGCCCACCACGTAGAGGTGGCCGTCCAGCTGGAAGCCGGAGTCGCCGGTGGTCCAGCCGTCCTGCTCGAAGTCGATGGTCCCGTCGACGGTGGCGTAGCCCGCGGCCATGGAGGATCCGCCGATCTGGATCTCGCCGAACGAGCCCTCCGGAAGGGCTGTGCCGTCCTCGTCGACGATCCGCACCCGTACCCGCCGCATCTCGGGCCCGCAGGCGGTGAGCCAGCCCGCGCCCTTGACCCGGTCGACGCCGAGGGTCGCGGTCTCGGCCACCCGGACCGGCTCCCCGGGGGCCAGTGCCCGCTCGTCGAGCCGGACCACCGGCGAGCTCACGCCCGGCTCGACGCCGGTCACTCCGAGCGTTCCCTCGGCCAGGCCGTACGCGGGCATCAGCGCCTCGCTGCGGAACCCGCGCGGCCGCAGCAGCGCGGTGAACTCGGCGAGCTCGGCCGCGTCGACGCGCTCGGCCCCGCAGATCGCCACCCGCCAGCCGGAGAAGTCCATCTCCGCGATCTCCTGCTCGCGGACGCGGCGGTGGGTGTAGGCGTAGCCGAACGTCGGCGCGGTCGTCATCGTGGCGCCGAGCGATCCGAAGCACTCCAGCCAGCGCAGCGGGGAGCGGATGAACTGGTCCGGGGTCATCAGCCACAGGTCGGCCTGCGAGACGAGCGGGGTGAGGAGGCCGCCGATGAGCCCCATGTCGTGGTAGAGCGGCAGCCAGCTGGCGAACGAGTCGCCGGGTCCCCACTGCGACCACGCGCGCAGCGCGGTGATGTTGTCGTCGAGGTTGTCCCACGTGACGCGCACTCCCTTGGGCCTGCCGCTCGACCCCGAGGTGAACTGCAGCAGCGCGAGGTCCGGCTGCGGGCCGCCCGCGCCACCGGCGCGACCGGGGCCGCCGGCGATCTCCGGCTCGGGGAGGTCCGCCGGCTCGGGCAGCCGCACGAGGGCGTCCGCGAGCCCGGCGGACAGTGCCGCCTCGGCGGCGGCGTCGTACAGCTCGCCGTCGGCGAGGAGGAGCGACGGCCGGGCGACCCGGAGCACACCGGCGACATGCTCGGCGTACTGGGCCCGGCCGCCGAACGTCAGCGGAGTGGCGATCGGTGACGGGGTGAGACCGGCCAGCAGGCAGCCCGCGAATCCGGCCGCGAAGTCGAGGGGGTTCGACAACATCAGTGACACGGGCGTGCCCGCCGGGACACGCCGGTCCCGCAGGAACGCCGCCAGGCGCCGGACGTCCATGGCGAGCCCGGCGTAGGAGTGGAACCGCCAGCCGCCGCCGGGAACGGCCAGCCTGATCCCGTGTGATTCGTCCGGTGCTTCCAGCCAGTCGAGTAGCCCCACTGTGGATTCCCGTCCTGAGTGAACGTCGTGACCTCGGCCGGCCCACGAGGCCGCCGACTACGAGTCAGAACGGTGACACGGCATTTCTTCGAGCGTCAATGTCCACGCTCTCGATCGCGGCGTTATTACAACCTTTTCTGTGCCGCGACACAAAAAACAAGGCCCGGTTGTGCAGCCGCACAACCGGGCCCTCAGAAACTCATCCACCTGGGACGATGACACCGCTACCAGGTGACGCCACCCTAATGGAACGCGCCAAAATATGCGATGCCAAATCAGGTTGGAAATCAACCTTGAGCATTCCCGGTTTCGCGCCCTACATTGAATCGACCCCGGCGGTGACGGCGAATGCGGTGACGCGAATCCCAAGGAGACGGCATGGTAATGGCGGTGGTCGTTCACGAGTCCGGCGGCCCGTGGAAGGCCGAGGACATCGCGCTTCCCGACCCGGGGCCGGGGCAGGTGCGGGTCCGCGTCGCCGGTGCGGGACTCTGCCACTCCGATCTCTCGTTCGCGAACGGGACCCTCCCCGGCGCGTTCCCCGCGGTGCTCGGCCATGAGGCCGCGGGCACGGTCATCGCGGCGGGCCGCGAGGCCGGCTCGCTGCGCGTCGGCGACAAGGTCGTGCTGACCTGGAGCCCGCCCTGCGGCGAGTGCTGGCACTGCGCGCGCCACGAGACGCATCTGTGTTCCCAGGTGGGAGAGCCGCCGGCGCCGTTCGCCGAGCTCTCCGACGGCACGCCGCTCTACCCGGGCCTTGGCGTCGGGGCCTTCGCCGAAGAGACCGTCGTGCCCGCCGCAGCGGCCATACCTGTGCCCGAAGGCCTTCCGCTCGACGTCGCGGGCCTGCTCGGCTGCGCGGTCGCCACCGGCGTGGGGGCGGTGCTCAACACGGCGCGCGTCACGGCGGGCGAGTCGGTCGCCGTGATCGGGCTCGGCGGCGTCGGCCTGTCGGCCGTCCAGGGAGCGCGTGTCGCGGGCGCCGAGGTGGTCTTCGCCGTCGACCCGTCCGAGGACAAGCGCGAGCTCGCGACCCGCCTCGGTGCCACCCACGTCGCGGCGCCCACGCTGGCGATGGGCGGCAGGCTGCGCAAGCTCACCGGCGGACGCGGCGCCGACCACGTCATCGAATGCGTCGGGCGCGCGTCCACGATCCGGAGCGCATGGAGCCTGGCCCGGCGTGGAGGCCGCGTCGTGGTGGCCGGAGCGGGCGCCCGCGACGACTTCGTGCGGTTCAGCGCTCAAGAGCTCTTCCTGCAGGCACGGACACTGCAGGGCTGCGTATATGGCTCGGTCGACCCGGCCACCGACATTCCCACCTATGCCGCCCTCGCGGTCACCGGCGAGCTGGACCCCGCCGCCATGGTCACCGCGCGGTCCCCGCTCGCCGACGCCGGCGCGGCAGCCGAGGCGCTGGCGCGCGGCGAAGGCGCCCGGACCCTGCTCATCCCCTGACCGGAGGCGACACCATGCGAACGACCGACCACACGGCCGCGCGTTCCCGCGAAACGATCGTCGCGGACTACGAGCGGCACATCGGCCGGGCGGCGGCCCGGCTCGCCGGCCAGACCGGCCAGCCCGTCGAGGTGCGCTCCGAAGGCGCCCTGGTCTGGGACGAGGAGGGCCGGCCGCACCTCGACTGCGGCGGCTACGGCGTCTTCATCCTCGGCCACCGGCACCCGGCCGTCCTCGACGCGGTCCGGCGGCAGCTCGACCGGCACCCGCTGGCCACGCGCAGCCTGCTGTCCGGCGAGCTGGCCGAGGCCGCGCAGCGCCTGGCGGCCGCGACTCCCGCCGGGCTGGAACGGGTCTACTTCGCCTGCACCGGGGCCGAGGCGGTGGAGGCGGCGCTCAAGCTCGCCCGTGCCGGTGGCCGCCGCCGCGTCATCGCGATGGCGAACGGCTTCCACGGCAAGACTCTCGGCGCGCTGAGCGTCACCGACCGGCTCGCGTTCCAGACACCGTTCCGGCCCTTGCTGCCCGACATCACGACCGTGCCGTTCGGAGACGCCGAGGCGCTGCGCGAGGCGCTGGCCCACGACGGCCGCAAGGCGTGCGTGATCCTCGAACCCGTGCAGGGTGAGGGCGGCGTGCGCATCCCTCCGCCCGGTTATCTGCGCGAGGTCGCCGACGCGTGCGGCGAGGCGGGCGCGATGCTGATCCTGGACGAGGTCCAGTCGGGACTCGGCCGGCTCGGCACCTGGTGGGGATGCGACGCCGAGGGCGTGCGGCCGGATCTGCTGCTGGCGGGCAAAGGTCTCGGCGGCGGATGCCTGCCGGTGAGCGCCGTCGTCGCCACCGAGGCCGCGTTCGCGCCGCTCGACCGCAACCCGCGGCTGCACAGCTCCACGTTCTCGGGCTACCCGCTGGGCATGGCCGCGGTCACCGCCACGCTGGAGACCATCGAACGCGAGGACATCCCGGCGCGCGCACAACTGCTCGGCAAGCGGCTGTACGAGCACGTCATCGAGGCCTCACACGCGGCCGGCCCCGAGCTGGTGCGCGAGGTGCGCGGGCGCGGGCTGCTGATCGGCGTCGAGCTGTCGCACCCGCGCGTCGCCGGGCGGTTCATGCACGAGCTGCTGGCCCGGCGCGTGATCGCTGCCCACTCGCTCGGCACCGACACCGTGGTGCGCTTCACCCCGCCCGCCACGCTCAGCGAGACCGAGGTCGACTGGTTCGCCAACGCCGTCGGCGAGGCCATGGCCCGGCTCGGTGACGCCGAAGAGCGCGCCACATGACGGGGACCGGGCAGGAGACCGACAAGACCGGCGAGACCGGCGAGACCGGCGAGACCGAACAGGAGACCGCGGCGGGAGCCATGCCGTGGCTCACCCCGCCCGGGCGGCGCCGCCTCGTGACCGTGAGCATCGTGTTCGCCGGGATCCCCGCCGCCGTCGCGGCGACCGTTCTGACCACGCTCGGCTCCGACGGCCGGGAGCCCGGCGGCGGCCACCAGGATTTCGGGGTGGTCGCGCACTTCCTGCTCGCCGCCGCGCTGGTGCTGCTGGCCGCATGGACCGGCGGCAGGCTGGCCGTACGGCTCGGCCAGCCACCGGTCATGGGCGAGATCCTCGCCGGGATCGCGCTCGGGCCGTCGCTGCTCGGCGCGCTCTCCCCCGAGACGATGCGATGGTTGTTCCCGGACCAGGTGCGGCCGATGTTGTCGGCGCTGGCCCAGCTCGGGCTGGTGCTCTTCATGTTCGAGGTCGGACGCGAGCTGGCCGCCGTGCGGTTGCGCGGCGCGGCGCACTCGTTCGTGCTGGTCGCCGTGGCCTCGATGTCCGTCCCGTTCGCCACCGGCATGGCCGCCGCTCCCCTCCTCAGCGACGGCAACACCGGCCCGGCCGGCGCGCCCGCCGCGTTCGCCCTCTTCCTCGGCTGCGCGCTGAGCATCACCGCGTTCCCCGTGCTGGCGCGCATCCTCACCGACCTGAGGCTGACCCGCACCCTGCCGGGGCGCATGAGCCTCTTCGCCGCGGCGGGCGGTGACGGTGTCGCGTGGCTGATGCTGGCGGTCGCGCTCGCCACGGCCGGCGGTCAGAGCGCGGGGGCGCTGGCGCTGACCGCCCTCGGCGCGGTGGCCTACTGCGCGGTCCTGCTGGGCACCGGACGGCGCGTCCTGCTCGGGCTGCCCGCCCTCCGCAGGCCCGGTCCCGCGGCAGGGATCCTGCTGGTGGCCGGGGTGGCCGTGTCGGCCGCGATCACCGAGGCGCTCGGGCTGCACGCGCTGATCGGGGCCTTCCTCTTCGGCATCGCGTGGCCGCCGGGCCATCCGGTCGCGGACGCCGCGGCGGAACGGACCAACTCGGTGGCACGGCCCGTGCTGCTGCCGTTCTACTTCCTGCTGTTCGGCCTCACGTTCGACCTGGGTGCGGCAGGGCTGACCTGGGCGACGGCCGGGCTGACCGGGCTGCTGCTGGTGATGGCGATCGCGACCAAGTTCCTCGGGGCGGCACTCTGCGCGCGCCTGACGGGGGTGTCCGGCCGTGACTCGGTGGCGCTCGGGATCCTCGTCAACACGCGCGGCCTCACCGAGATCGTGGTGCTGATGACCGGGCGCGAGGCGGGCATCATCAACGACCGGCTGTTCACCGTCCTGGTCGTCGTCACGCTGATCACCACCCTCATGACCGCTCCCCTGCTGCGTGTGACCGGCCTCCACCCGGGCTCAGCGGCCGGCGAACTCCCGGGGGGACGAGCCGGTCCAGCGTTTGAACGCGTGGGTGAACGCCGCGGGGCCGGCGAACCCGACCTGACGGGCCACCTGGAGCGACGGGACCCCCTGGAGCAGCAGCTCCTCGGCGAGCGCCCGCCGGGCGTCGGTGACGATGGCGCTGAATGAGCTGCCCTCCTCGGCCAGCCGCCGGCGCAGTGTCCGCTCGCTCATGCCCAGCTCGGCGGCCGCGCTGCCCATGCTCGGCAGCACGGGGAGGCGCCGCAGGACGTGCTCGCGCAGGACGTCGGGGAGCGTGAGCAGGGCCCGGCGCTGAGCCAGCAGCTGCCGGCACTGGTCCTCGATCATGTCCAGCATCGGCCGGTTGGCGAGCGGCATCGGCTCGCTGAGCACGTCCGGGTCGATCCGCACCGCGTGCCGGCTCCCGCCGAACGACACCTTCACGCCGAACGTGTCCTCGTACAGGCCGGCGTGCGGGGGACGCGGCCCTGCGATCTCCACGCCGACCAGCCAGCCGTCCCCCGAGATCAGATCGCCGAGCAGCCGGATGGTCGCGCTCAGCGAGCGCTCGGCGAAGAACCCCCGCACGTCGGCGGGCAGCCGCCCGTTGCTGATCCCCACCCGGAGCTCGCCGTCGCCCTCCTCCGGGGTGATGCCGCAACACGAGTACGTCAGATCCAGGTAGCGGAACGCGAACGCGAGCGCGTCCCGGACCGACGGCGAGCAGAGCATCCCCCAGCCGAGCACGCCGTACACGCTCAGCCGGTAGCGGCTCGCCATGACCAGGCCCAGCGCGGGTATGTGGGCGAGCTCACGCATGACGTTGCGGGCGAGCGCGAGCTCCTGCTCCAGCCGGATCGTCGCCCTGGCGTCCTCAAGGACGGCGGGCGCGATGCCGGTGCCCTCCAGGCAGCGGTCCTGGGGTACGCCGTGCTCCCCCGCGACCTGCACCATCACATGGGCGCTGACCGTCCCGAGGACGGGCAGCCGAGACGGATGAGCCGGGTGCGCGTCCACACCATCGGCTCCATCCGGGCGCGTTAAGCGCATCACGCCCCCTTGCCCCCGTCAGCGGAATGCCGCCAAACCGCCACCTCGTCGAACACCGGAGCCGGTCTCATGGACCCGGGAGAGGCAGGGCGATTGGCCGCAGCAAGCAAGTCCTTGGCCTCTGCCGACAATAACAAGGCGGGGTCCCGGCATGTAACCTTCTCTTACAAGCCGGTCAGAAGCGTTCGACTCAACCGGTGATTGCCATCCCCCGTTGGATGTCTTTGGTACTCATGATCCAACATTCACGAGCACCACCCCCGAGGCATTCATTTCCCCGCTACTCCAAATGTGAAGACAGACAGAGTGGAGAGGGACATGCCGACCGGCCGGACTGATGCGACATCACTCCAAAGGCCAGTTACCGCCCCGGCATCCAGAGAGGAATCGGCGGTTCATCGCGAGAGAGGCCTGCGCGCACTGCGCGGGCGCCTGCCCGAGCTGACCGAAGTGGTCGTCAGCTCACTGCGCGCCTCGGAGCCCGCCTACCGGCACGGTGGGATCCCCCCGCAGGAGCCGCCGTTGTGGATCGGGAGATCGATCGATCTGGCGCTCGACGCCTTCCGGATGTCACCCGAAGAACGGATCGGAACACTCGACTGGCCGCGCAGGCTCGGCGAACGCCGGGCCCGCCAGGGCGTGCCCATGCAGGCACTGCTGCGCGCCTACCACATCGGCGGAAAGGTCATCTGCGACGCGTTCACCCAGTGGGGCTTCGAAGAGGGCCTGGCGCCCGCGCACAGCATCTCGCTGATCGACGACGCGTGGGACGTGGTCGACCGGCACTCCTCCGCCGCGCTCGAGGCGCTGCGCACCACCGAGGCGGAGCTGCCCGGCCGTCAGGTCACGGCGGCGCTGCTGGACGCCCTGCTCAACGGCGAGACCGACCGGGCCACGGCCGCCGTGGTGGCGCGTGCCTTCGCGCTCCCCGAGGAGGGCCGCTACGCCGTCGTGGTGCAGCGGCCGGCCGACGGCCCCGCCGCGCCGCTGGACCCGATGGAGCTGCCCGTGCGGGTCCACGGCGTCCGGATGATCTGGCGGATGCACGGTGAGAGCGCGATCGGGGTGGCCGTTCTGGGCGAGCTCTCCGCCGCCGCGCTCGGCGCCGCCCTCCCCACCCGCGGCGGCCGCCGTACCGGGGTGAGCGTCGCCGTCGAGGGCCTGACCGAACTCGGCCGCGCCCGGCAGCTCGCCGAGCTCGCGGCGCGCACGCTGTCCAACGGGCACGGCCTGGCCACCCTGGACGACCGGCTGTCGGCGACGATGCTGACCGTGCGCCCCGACCTCGCACGCGAGCTGGAACTGCGGGTGCTCGCCCCGGTCCTGGCGCTCGACCAGCCGAGCCGGGACCTCCTGCTGGACACGCTCGCCGCCTGGCTGGAGGCGGAAGGGTCGGCCACCCGGGCGGCGGAGTCGCTCTACTGCCACCGCAACACCGTGCTCAACCGGCTGCGCCGCCTGGAATTGCTCACCAAACGCTCGCTCGACAATCCAAAGGATCTTGTAGAGGTCACTTTGGCGCTTGAGGCGTTCAACCTGCGCAGTGGTTCCCGGCGCTAATCACCGATGACCACGCGCGGCATGAAATAAGAAAAAGCGAGATCAACGAAAAGGGCCGGCGGTGTGCACCGCCGGCCCTTTTTCGCGTGTACCCCCGAGCGGATTCGAACCGCCGTTACCGCCTTGAGAGGGCGGCGTCCTAGGCCACTAGACGACGGGGGCCTGGATCTTCGTTCAGCCTTTGCGATCTTCCGCTTGGGCCTCGCCCAGCTTACCGGACGATGTCCCCTTGTTCGAACCGGCTTCTCGCGAAACCATGTCGATCGAGGAGATCAGCTGGGGTACCAGGACTCGAACCTAGACTAACTGAACCAGAATCAGTCGTGCTGCCGATTACACCATACCCCAGTGCGGTAGAGCGGCCTTCCGGTCGCTCGCGCCTCGAAGAGAATACAGGACCCGGGGACCTGGACCAAAACCGATTGGCGGCGCACCCTCGGCCCGGCGCGCAGGCCGGGACCGGGGGGCTATCTGGAGAAGTCGGGCGGGCCGATGTGCTCGCCGCCCCACTCCACGAGGGGGCGGAGCCGGCGCCAGGACTCGCGGACCCGGTCCACGACCTCGGGCGTGCGCATCCACGGGTCGGCGGGCCAGCCCTCATGGGCGTACAGGGACCGGTGGCGGAGCAGCTCGATGCGCGGATGATCTTCGGAGAAGCCGCGCGGGCGGGTCTTGAGCCGGTCGCCGGCGATCTCCATGCCGCCGGCGCGGAGGCCGTCGACGATCGTCTCCAGTGCCTTGCCCGAGTGCTCGGCGTCCACGGCGGCGCGGTAGCGCCGTAGCTGCTCGGGCGTGGGCGCGTACATGCCGCCCGCGACCATCAGGCCGTCGGCGTCGACCTGGAAGTAGAACCCGCCGCCGGCATGGCCGCCCTGGTGCGTCTTGTAGGGCGACTTGTCGTGGCTGAAGCGCACGTCCCGGTAGGGCCGGAACATCTTGGCGGGGCCGAACTCCGGCTCCAGCTCCGCGAACAGCTCGATCATGGGATCGCGCACGTGGCGTTCGTACGTCTCCTTGTGCGCGGTCCAATAGGCCTTGCTGTTGTCGGCGAGGAGCCCCTCGTAGAACTCGAACGCCTCGTCGGTGAAGCCGGTGAACGCCATCGAGCCTCCCTTGGCTGGCTGCGCGACCTCAGTCGCGCGCGACGACCCGGTTGGTGAGGCTGCCCACACCGTCGACCGTCACCGTGACCTCGTCGCCGATCTCCAGCGGCCCGACCCCGGCCGGGGTGCCGGTGAGGATCACGTCGCCGGGCAGCAGGGTCATGACCTGGCTCACGTACTCGACGAGGGTGGGGATGTCGTGCGACAGCTGCGACGTACGCGCGTCCTGGCGGACCTCGCCGTTGACCGTGGTGGAGATCGCAAGGTCGGCCGGGTCGGCGTCGGTCTCGATCCACGGGCCGAGCGGGCAGAACGTGTCGAAGCCCTTGGCCCGGGTCCACTGGCCGTCCTTCTTCTGCAGGTCCCGGGCGGTCACGTCGTTGGCGCAGGTGTAGCCGAGGATCACGTCGGCGGCGCGGGCGGCGGGCACCTCGCGGCACATCCGGCCGATCACGACGGCCAGCTCGCCCTCGAAGTCGACCCGTTCGCTGAGCTTCTCGGGATAGGCGATCGCCTCGCCCGGGCCGATCACCGCGGTGGACGGCTTGCTGAAGATCACCGGCTCCGCGGGGGCCTCCCCGCCCATCTCACGCGCGTGCTCGGCGTAGTTCTTGCCGATCGCGATGACCTTGCTGGGCAGGATCGGCGCCAGGAGCCGCACGTCGGCCAGGGGGAACCGCTGCCCGGTGAACGTGAGCTCGCCGAACGGATGGGCCGCGACGGCGGCGATGGTGTTCTCTTCGACCACGCCGAAGGACATGCCGTCCTCGGCGGAGAACCTCGCGATACGCATGGTCAAGAGCCTAGTACCCCCGCCCGGGGGCGCGGTTCCCCCGATACCCCCAGGTCCAGGCCTGAAATCCCCGAAAGCTACCCTTCTCCGGCCGGGGCTGGAAGCATGGACGGCATCGTTGAGCGGATGCCCCAGACCCCGAGAGAGCCGCCGGAAGGTCCCCCTCCCATGGCCCAGCCGAACGTCGGAGCTCGCATCGAGCCCGTCCAGCAGGTGACGATCGTCCGCAGCGACCGCGCCCACACCTTCGAGGTGTTCGTCAGGCGCATCGGAAGCTGGTGGCCGGGCCGTCCCTTCTCGTTCGGCGAGGGCAGACCGGACATGGTCCACATGGACGAGGCCCTCGGCGGCCGCGTCCATGAGACGTGGGCCGACGGCACCGAGCACGACTGGGGCCGGATCACCGTCTGGGAGCCGTCCGCCAGGCTCGCCCTCACCTGGGAGATCCCACCCGCCGCCGGCACGGAGGTCGAGGTGCGGTTCTCGGCCGTCGGCCCCAGCCTGACGCGCGTCGAGCTGGAGCACCGGGGCTGGGACAAGCTCCCGCCGGAACGGCTGGCCGCCGCGGCGGCCGTGCCAGGCGGCTTCGACGAGGCCTGGAGCCTGATCCTGGGCCGCTTCGCGGCCGTCGCCGAAGCCGGCTAGCCGGACCCGTCAGAAACCGCACGCCTTCCCGTTGATCTTGCAGCCCTTCGGGTTGGCCGCGGTGCCGGCCGCGCCGTACTGGATCTCCCAGGTGGCGCCCGGCGGCACCGGCGGTGCGCCCTTGAGGGGCTGGATCTCGACGCGGTCGCCCTTGCGCACGAGGCGGGCGCCCCAGATGTTCTTGACGTTGGCGCCCGGCGCGTCGAACGTGATCTTCCACGACTTCATGGGCTTGCCGGTGCGGTTGGTGAAGACCATCCGGCCCTCGTAGTAGCCGGGGTCCTGCTGCATCAGCTGGTAGGTGATGCCGTTGCCGGACACCACCGGGCCGACCGGCGGCGCGGTGGGCGTCGGCGGCACCGGGGCCGTGGGTGGCACGGCCCCGGCGCCGGTCGGCGTGGGCGTCGCAGTGGCCGCGGGCGTGCCACTTGGCGTCGCGGTGGCCGGCCCGCTCGGCGTCGCGCTCGCGGTGGGAGTGGCCGACGGGGCGGGCTTGCCCGCGCTGGTCTTCTTGGACCCGTCGTCACGCTGCCACAGCACGGCGCCGACCGCAGCCACGGCGAGGATGGCCACCACCGCGCCGATCGCGACCAGGAGAACCGGCCACCGGGACCTGCCACGCGCCGCCGGCGCCTGAGGCATCGGCGCTCCAGGCATGGGCGGCGGGGGCGTCGGCGAGGTCGCCTGCTGCGACGAGTTGTCCCCCGAGGGCGGCACGAACAGCTGCTGGGGCGGCACGTTCAGCGGTGGCTGATGCGACGCCGCGGCGGGCTGCTGGTGAACGTCGGGGGCCGGCGGAGCAAGGAACGGAGGCGTCTCGGCGGGCCGCGCCGCCTGCGCGGGCGCGGTCTCCTCCTCGGCACCGAAGTGCACCGTCCACAGATCATGCTCGTCCGGCACGTCCGGCTGCTCGTTCGCGACCGGCGGCTGCTCCTCCGCCGCCTGGGGAGCCGTCACCTCCTCCGCGGCGGGCATGGCGGAGGACATCGCGGAGGACATCGCGCCTCCGGCGACGGGAACGTCGGGCTCCTCCACCGTGTCAGCCGTGAAGTCCGTGACCGTCACCGGCTCGTCGATGTCGGCCGCGAAATCCGTGACCGTCACCGGCTCCTCGACCGCAAGGTCGGTCACGGTTGCGGGCGGCTCGGCGGCCGGCGGCACGCCGTCCTCCGGGAAGTCCTCGTGGGTCGCCTCGGGGTCGTCCACCGGCTGGTCGACCATGGTCGACTCGGCCTCGGCGTCCTTCCCGGGGATCTGGAACTCCGCGGTTGTCTTGTGGTCCGGGGGAACGTACCCGGGCTCCTGACCGCTCACCTCGTCACCTTCCAGTGCCTCGATCTCACTGGTGTCCGACGACGGCCAGGGCTGTTCGGTTCGCACGGTTCGCGGCGTTTCGCCGCTGACAAGGTAAAAGGACGTGCGGAGCCGGGGCGTGGCTAGCCCGCGGTGGCGGGCTCCAGGCCGCGGCGGGCGGCCTGGCGCTGGTGCCGGTTGAGCATGTCCGTGACGAGCTCGATCGCGTCCGGCGTGGTGACGCCCTGTGCCCCGGAGAGCCAGCGGGTGGCCTCGGCGAGCAGCTGCTCGGAGGAGTCCGGTGACCCCGCGGGCTGTTCGTCGGCGAGGCGGCCGAGCACTCCGCCGAGCTTCAGCGCGGCATCGGGCCGGGCGGACTCGGCGGCACGGCGGAACCACTCGGCGGCCTGCTCCAGGTCGCCTTCGCGCTCGTGCTGCTCGCCGAACTGGTAGGCCAGGTCCGCGAGCGAACCTTCCGACACGCGCCCCGTGGACTCCAGGCGCCAGGGTCGGACGGGCATGCGATCACTCCGGACGTAGGGACTCGGGAACTGGCGGCTGCGAACGGGCACACCCCGTTCGCGGGCAGGCCGCGCCCACCCATGGTGGCGGCCTCCTCCGACATCCGCCACCGCTTTACGGAACTTTCCCGGCTTTGTCAGTGAATGGGCCGTTACAAACAGTAACCAGGAGTTCCGTTCCCGAGCCGCCGGTCAGACCTCGTAACCGGCGAGTTTGTCGTCGAGGCCGTCGCGCACCAGCGCGAAGGGGCGGTATGCGGTCGGCGCCTCGACGCGGCCGTTCTCGATCAGCCAGGCCGCGTGGCCGGGCTCCAGGAGAACGCCGCCGCCGAGCGGGACCGGATCGGCCAGCACGGTGCGCTCACCGGGGGCGCCAGAGACGAATGCCCCTCTGATGAAGCCCTCGGACTCGTTCCACACCAGGGCATGAGTGCCCAGGATGAACGTGGCGTCGCGGGGGCACATGGGGTCAAGCCAGACGTTGCGGACGTCCAGGTCCCGGGCGTCGAGCGCTTCGGCCACCTGAGTGATGTAGCCACGGATGGCGTCTACCTGCGGGAGAACATGTGGCAGGGGGCGAGTGGGGGCAGTCACGACAATGTCCCTCTCTGCAGCTTGCAAGCATTATGAGGGAAAAATTGCAGAATGTCCCTTTCTCTTCGCCCCATGACGGCAGGCCGATCTGGACATTGGCCACATCGGCCACTCGCCTCCCTTACGCCCCTGATCCCGTGAGACGGAAGTATTGATCAGGCCAGGTGAGTATGTGCCGCCCTATCGGGATCCACCTGCCCTGCTGAAACGGAAAGCATTCCTCCCTTCACCGGCGGTAAGCAGGAGCTCGGGAATTCAGGAAAGAAGGCATTGGCCGGATCCGGCCATCGCCTCACATCTGGCATTCCTCCGCCCCATGAAGCACTCACATGCTCAGGAGCGCCTGGCGAGACCCAGACCGGGGACGAACACACCCGTCACGAGAACAAGTGTGAACACCACAACTGAGCAGCCCAGCGTCCACGTCGCCGGAGCGTTCGTCCAACGCCCGACGCCCGCCGTGGTCACCAGGCCCGTCAGCCCCGCCGCGACCACGACCGTGAATCCGTACGAGCTCCCCGAGGAGGCGTCGGCGGCGGGCACCCGCTCGGTGACGAACAACGGGTCCGCCCTCGTCGTCGGGGCACCCTCCGTCAACGTGAGGTCGTCGCCGCCTGCGACCTGGGGGACTTCCACCCGGCTTCTCTCCACCGACCTCTCCTTAGGTCGTCCGTCCTATCAGCTGTTACAGCCGGACCAGGTGTTGGTTCGTCGGGACGAATTCCGAACATCTGGTCACTCAGCTGGTAACCTTGCCCCACTCGCCTCACTCGTCGACTTGTACCTACAAGTTCGGTGGTCCAGTGATACCCTTTTAGAGAGGGATTAACACCTCAAATCAGTTCATCTCTGACGGGTCGTCTACTTGCAGGGTGAGTGGGGCGAAGTAGAAGATCTGTCTCAGTGGGACGAACCTGAGACGCGACGCGGCAGTCTCACCCCGTATGGGCGGGAAAGGAGCGGACCGGATGGCAGCGCGGCGCTGGCGCGAGGTCGCCGATGATCTGCTGAAACGCATCGAGAACGGTGACTTCCCGCGGGAGAAGGACGGGGGACGGCGCAAGCTCCCGCCCGAGAGCGAGCTGCAAAGCCAGTACGAGACGTCCCGGAACACGATTCGCGAAGCCCTGGACTTCCTGGCCAACCGTGGCCACGTCGTCTCGGAACAGGGCAAGGGGACGTTCATCGTCTTCCGGCCGGAGCCGGTCCACGTGACCCTGTCGGCCGATCAACTGGGCGTCGGCCCGGGCGGCGGCGAGGGCCAGTGGTACAAGCGCGACGCCGCCGTGCAGAACCGCGAGCCGACGAGCTCGGTGCCGCGCGTCGAGATCCAGGTCGTGTCCGAGCAGCTCGCCTGGTACCTCCAGGTGGAGCCGAACACCCAGGTCGTGTCCCGGCACCAGCAGATCTACCTCGACAACGAACCATGGTCGCTACAGACCTCGTACTACCCACTGGACTTCGCTCTCAAGGGTGGCGCCAGCAAGCTCCTGGAGGCCCACGACATCCCCGAGGGCGCGGTGAAGTATCTCGGCGAGACATTGGGCTACAGGGAGGTGGGCTATCACGACGAGATCAGCGCCCGCGCCCCCGACGACAACGAAAAACGCTTCTTCGCCCTCGGCGACTCGGCGGCGGACGTGGTCTTCGAGACGATCCGCACCGCGTACGGCAACGAGGGCAAGGCCTTCCGTCTCACCGTGACGGTGTGGCCCGCGGACCGCAATCGCTTGCACTACAACGTGGGCGCGGTCCCGACCGGTGTCATGCGGGCTCCGACCCGGTACCCGCCGCAGACCGACGCGCCCGACGGAAAGTCCACCGGCAGGCCGGCCGCCGCACCTGCCGACAAGTCGTCCAAACGTTCTCCGAACGGAGACGGGGGCACGTGATTCATGTGGGGGAGGACCCCCCACACCCCCCGGTGCCGGGGCGTGTCCTTGTGGGGGGCGACCCCCCACACCCCCCGGGTCCGGGGCGGCGGCCTTGCTTCGCTGCGGCCACCGTCCCGGGCAGGGGCTCGGCCCCTACGACCCCGGCAGGGGGGCTCCGCCCCCCTGCACCCCCCGGGGCCGGGGAAAGGCTAATTCCGGGGACCTCGTCCCAGGGCGGCCGTACAACACATGTCCAGTAACCCCCGCTTCTCCAAGCTGGAGAGGTGGGGGCTCGCACTTTCGGAGCACAGGAATCCACGTGAACGTCAACGCCGGGGTCCGCTGGTTTCGGATCCGCCAACGGGGGCCGCGCTTTCAGATCCGCCTCGCCGAGATCGAGCACGTGCCGGTCGTCATCGACCTCATCGAGCAGGCCGCCGACTGGCTGCGCGAGGAGAAGGACACCGAGCAGTGGAACAAGCCCTGGCCTGACCGGGAGGGCCGGGACAAGCGGGTCTACGAGGGGGTCGTCAACCGGCTGACCTGGATCCTGTGGGACGGCGCCAGACCGGTCGCCTCGGTCACGATCAACCCGTTCGGCAACGACCTCTGGACCGAGGACGAGCAGCGCACCGAGGCGGTCTACATCCACCGGCTCGTGATCGACCGCGCGTACGCGGGCACCGGGCTCGGCGCCGAGCTGATCCGCTGGGCGGGCCGGCAGGGGCGCCGCCGGACCCCCGGGGCGAGGCTGATCCGCATCGACGTCTGGACGGACAACAAGGAACTGCACGCCTACTACCGCCGCCAGGGTTTCCGCGACGTGGCCATCCGCACCGTCGGGGACGACTGCCCGTCGGGCGCCCTCTTTCAGAGGCAGATCCGCCGTACGCCGTGGTCGGGGACGCCGCGGATCGGCCTCGCGCCGTCACCGCGCGGCGAGCGTGGAGCGAGGTGGCTGGGCGGTCGGGGGCCGGCTCAGACCGCGCTCGGCAGCGTCGGGGTCACGGTCGGCACGCTGGCCACCATGATGATCTTTTTCGTGCTCAAGATGCAGTGAGGCTCAAGGGTCGGTTCAGACGATCTTCCATTTCATGAGGTCGCCGTCGGGGCTCTCGCGGCAGTAGATCGACCCGCCGTTGCCCGCCATGCGCTCGATCTCGGCGTACACGACGAGGGCACGGCTGATGCTGTCGGTCTTGTTGATGCCGGTGAGGGCCATGATCTCCTCGAGGGCATCGCGCGCCTTCAGGCTGAGGTTGACGGTGACCCGCTCCCCCACCGGTCCTGCGGGGGCGGCGTCCCTGTCGTCGGCCTCACGCCGGCCGGACAGGCGCGCGCTGTGCGTCTCGGAGGCTGCTCCGGAGTTCTTCATGAGCGGGTTCGCCTCCAACATCGAACGTCTGTTGTTCGCATGCTCTCAACTCAGGTGGTTCCCGCACTCTATGTCAGAGAAACCTGCCTGAACATCACATGTCGATCTCGAAACGTCATGCTTCTGTGCAAGTTGCAACAGAATTTTATGCGCGGATTGCATGTACTTCGTATGGGCGACGTCATACGCTGGCCGTATCCGAGCCCGAGCCAGGCCCCGGGCTCCCTCCCCGGGGAAGGGAGGCGGAGTGAACAGAGTGCGAGACAGACGGCGGTGGAACAAGGCCGGTGCCCTCCGGGTTCCGGGCACACCGCCACGCCGGCCGATCAAGCCGAGCCTTTCGATGGCTCTCATCGGCCTCTCGATGCTGGTCATCGCGGGGGCAGTGCTGGTCGGCGGAGTACGGGGGATCATCGCGGCGCTGCTGGCGCTCATCGCCGTGCCCATCGCGGGGTTCACCTATGACCAGATCGCCCTGACCAGGAAGGGCCGCTCGCTGGCCACCACGGTCGAGGAGATCCAGGCGCTCAAGTCGAGCGACCAGCTCGCGTTCACACGACCGCTGACAGCCATCTTCCGCCCGGTGCGCGGGTCCTCCGCCCGCGAGTCGGCGCTGGAACCGACCAAGACCGCCCGGAACGAGGCAACACGGCACGAGACGGCCGCGGACGTGCGCCGCTGGGCCGTGCTCACCTCCGTGTCCGCAAGCGGCCCGACAGAGTCCACCCAGCCCGCATCCGCGGCGGGAACGGGCGAGCCGAGCAGGAGCGGGGCACACTCCCCCGCCCGTCCCACCGTCCCGGCGGGACGGCCTGCCGGTGGCGACGGCACCACCGGCACCCCGGGTCCCGACGGGCGGCTGCCCATGACCGGGCCCCGGCCGAACTTCTGGCAGGCGCTCACCATCGAGGAACGGCAGGCCCTGCGGGCACGGGCCCACGAGGCGACCTACCGGCCGGGCGACGTCCTGTGCCGCGAGGGGCGCCCCGCCGAGCACGTCATCGTCATCATGTCCGGCTGGGCGAAGGTGTGGGTCCACGAACCCGACGGGATCCGGGACATCGCCCTGCGGGGCCCCGGCGACCTGGTAGGCGAGCGGGCGGCACTGCTCGTACGGGCCCGTTCGGCGATGGTCACGGCCGAGACCGAGGTCGGCGCCTTCCAGACGCGCACCGAGAGCTTCCTGGAATTCATCACCGAATACCCGCGCGTGCAGGCGGTCCTGGAGCGGCAGGTGTACGACCGGCTCACCGAGGTGCCGCCACGGCCGGCGGCGCCCGACCATGCGGACGTTCCCGTCTGGGCGGGTTCGCCGGTCTGGGAAGGCACCCCGCTCTGGGCGGGCCCGCAGGGCTGGGCCGGCCCGCACGGGTGGCCGGGCCAGCCGGTGCAGCCGCAGGCCCCCGCCTGGTCAGGCGGCAACTGCTCCATCCTCCTCACCGACATCGCCGGGTTCGGCGGCCACAGCCGCGACGACGACGACCGGATGATCGTCCGGGACGCGATGTACGTGATGCTCCAGGACGCGTTCGCCGGTTCGGGCCTGGGGCAGCCCGACTACTACCAGGAGGACCGCGGCGACGGGGCCCTCATCGTCGTCCCGCCCGACACGCCGACCCGGTCGGTCGTCGACCCGACGCTGGCCCGGCTCGCGGCACTGCTCCGGCGCCACAACCGGCGGGCCAGCGAGGCCACCCGGCTCCAGCTCCGCATCGCCCTGCACGTCGGCCCGGTGACCTGGGACCCGCGCGGGGTGTCGGGCACCGCCATCATCCAGACCGCCCGGCTCCTGGAGGCGCCGGTGCTGAAGAACAGACTCGCCGAGACAGGCGCCGACCTGGGCTTCATCGCCTCGACCTTCGTCTACGAGACGGTCATCCAGCAGGGCCCCGGATTCGTCGACCCGGCCTGCTACCTGCCGGTCGAGATCCAGGTGAAGGAGTCGGCTCTCACGGGCTGGATGTACCTCGCGGGCGGCTCCTCCCTTCGCGCGGTGTGATCCACGGTGGGCGTAACGTTTCTGCTGAACGATGCGCCCATGCCGACCCGAGGGAGACTCGACTTGTCCGTCATCAAGATCAACGCGCTGACCGTGCCGGAGGAGATGCGGGAAGAGCTGGAGAAGCGCTTCGCGGGCCGGGCCGGGCTGGTCGAGTCCGCCGAGGGCTTCGAGAGCTTCCAGCTCCTCCGGCCGGTCGAGGGCATCGACCGCTACCTGGTCGTCACCCAGTGGCGCAGCGAGGAGGACTTCCAGCGCTGGACGGAGAGCCAGGCGTTCAAGCAGGGCCACGCGAAGGCCGCCAAGGACGCCGAGGCCCGCGGCCACGGGCATGGCCACGGCGGCCCCGCGGCCGCCGGTGCCGAGCTGTGGTCGTTCGAGGTGATCCAGAGCGCCGAGCCCAAGGGCTGACGTTCAGGCGACCAGGTCCTGGTAGTCAGGGTGCTTGCCGATCCAGCCCTTGATGAACGGGCAGTTCGGGACGACGGACAGGCCGCCCTCAGCCCGGACGTGGTCCAGTGCGCCGCGGGCCAGGGCGCTGCCGATGCCCTGGCCCTCGTAGGCGGGATCGACCTCGGTGTGCGTGAAGACGATCTGGCCTGGCTTGCGCTGGTACTCCGCGAAGCCCGCGAGGATCCCGTCCTCGTGCAACTCGAAGCGGCTCTGCTGGGCGTTGTCGGAGATCTCTCTGCTCATGCCGTGGATAATGCCCGCCCTACGGCGGACATTCCCCGGGATGTCAGCCCGCTTCGTAGCCCGCGTGGAGCAGCGAGTACGTCACGGCCTCCTCCAGCGCCTGCCAGGACGCGGCGATCACGTTGTCCTCGACGCCGACCGTGCCCCACTCGCGGGTGCCGTCGCTGGACTCGATGAGCACGCGGGTCCGCGCGTTGGTGCCGTGCGTCCCCTCCAGGATCCGGACCTTGTAGTCGATCAGTTCCAGCCGTGCCAGCTCGGGATAGAGCCGGCCCAGCGCGATCCGCAGCGCGTTGTCGAGCGCGTTGACCGGGCCGTTGCCCTCGCCGGTGGCGACGATCCGTTCACCCTTGGCGTGCAGCTTCACCGTGGCCTCGCTGACCATGGAGCCGTCGGGACGGCGCTCGACGATGGCGCGCCACGACTCGACCTCGAAATGCCGCTGCCGGACGCCGGTCAGCTCCTCGCGGAGAAGCAGCTCGAACGAGGCGTCGGCGGCCTCGAACGTGTAGCCGGTGGACTCCAGCTCCTTCACCCGATCCACCACGGCCTTGGCCTTCTCGCCGGACAGGTCGTACCCCAGCTCCCGCCCCTTGAGCTCCACAGAGGCACGGCCCGCCATGCTGGACACCAGCATTCTCATGTCGTTGCCGACGGTGGCCGGGTCGATGTGCTGGTACAGATCAGGATCGACCTTCACGGCCGAGGCGTGCAGGCCCGCCTTGTGCGCGAACGCCGACAGCCCCACGTACGGCTGCTGCGAGCTCGGCGTGACGTTGGTGACCTCCGACACCGCGTGCGCGATGCGCGTCATCTCAGCCAGCTGGGCATCGCTGACAAGCCGCATGCCGCGCTTGAGCTGAAGGTTTCCGATGACCGTGAAGAGGTTGGCGTTGCCGCTGCGCTCGCCGTACCCATTGGCGCAGCCCTGGACGTGCGTCGCCCCGGCGCGTACGGCCGCGAGCGAGTTGGCCACCGCACACCCTGAGTCGTCGTGGCAGTGGATGCCGACCCGGGCGCCGACCGAGACCACTTCGTGGACGACGTCGGCGAGCTCGTCGGGCAGCATCCCGCCGTTGGTGTCGCAGAGCGCGATGACGTCGGCCCCGGCCTCGGCAGCGGTCCGTACGACCTCCAGCGCATAAGAGCGGTTGGCGTTGTAGCCGTCGAAGAAATGCTCGGCGTCCAGGAAGACTCGCCGGCCCTCCGCACGCAGGTGGGAGACCGTGTCGCGGATCATCGCGAGGTTCTCCTCCAGCGTCGTGCGGAGGGCCAGTTCGACGTGCCTGTCGTGACTCTTGGCGACAAGGGTCACGACAGGAGCGCCAGAGTCGCGCAGGGCGGCCACCTGGGGGTCGTCGGCGGCCCGCACACCGGCCCGGCGGGTCGCGCCGAACGCGGTGAGCTGCGCGTGCTTCAGGTCGAGCTCGGTCTGAGCCCGCCGGAAGAACTCTGTGTCCTTGGGGTTGGCGCCCGGCCAGCCACCCTCGATGAAGCCGACCCCGAGCTCATCGAGGTGGCGCGCGACGACCAGCTTGTCGGCCACGGAGAGGTTCAATCCCTCTTGCTGTGACCCGTCTCGCAGCGTGGTGTCGTAGACGTGGAAACCGTCGCTCTGCATCGAAAATCCCCCTCGGAATCTGGCTGGCGCGAGAACGTTCCTCTGGAAAGCAAAAAACCCCTCACGGACGTGAGAGGTCTGCGCGCCGGCTATGTCCCGTTAGCTGCCGGCGCGCCAGCCGATAATTACGAGGCTGTAGCGCATGATGCGAGCCAGCATGCCACACCGTCCGACCAAATAAGACATCCATCTCAGATACTGAGATGAGATTTTCCAATCGAGCGGAGACTTCGGGGGGTGCAGGGGGGCGGAGCCCCCCTGCCGGGGTCGTAGGGGCCGAGCCCCTGCCCGGGACGGTGGCCGCCGCGAAGCAAGGCCGCCGGCCCGGGCACGGGGGGTGTGGGGGGTCGCCCCCCACAATGACACGCCCCCTAGTGAATAGGGTGGACCCAGCCGTAGGGGTCCGGCTTGGTGCCGTACTGGATGCCGATGAGTTCCTCGCGGAGCTTCATGGAGATGGGGCCGGGCTCGCCGGTGCCGATGTTCCATTCGCGGTCCGAGCCCTTGACGTGGCCGACCGGGCTGATGATCGCGGCGGTGCCGCAGCCGAACACCTCGGTGATCTCGCCGGACTCGCAGCCGGCCTGCCACTCCTCGATGCTGATCTTGCCTTCCTCGACCGGGATGCCGAGGTCGGGGGCGAGCTTGAGCATGGAGTCCCGGGTGATGCCTGCCAGCAGCGCCCCGTTCAGCGCCGGGGTGAGCAGCCGGGCACCGGCGCCCGAGCCGTACACGAAGACCAGGTTCATCGACCCGACCTCCTCGACCCAGCGGTGCTCGATCGCGTCGAGCCAGACGACCTGGTCGCAGCCGTGCTCGACGGCCTGGGCCTGGCCGGCGAACGAGGCTGCGTAGTTGCCGCCGGTCTTGGCCTCACCGGTGCCGCCGGGGGCCGCCCGCACGTAGTCCCGCGAGAGCCAGACCGAGACGGGCTTGATGCCACGGGGGTAGTAGAGGCCGGACGGGGAGGCGATGACCACGAAGAGGAACTCGTTCGCGGGCCGGTTGACGCCGAGGGCGCGGGTGGTGGCGAACATGAACGGCCGCAGGTAGAGGCTCTGGCCCTCCTTGCCGGGGATCCAGTCCCGGTCGGTGCGGACCAGCAGCTCCAGCGCGTCCACGAACAGCTGCTCGGGGATCTCCGGCATCGCCATCCGGCGGGCGGAGCGGTTCATCCGGGCGGCGTTGGCGTACGGGCGGAACGTGACGATCGAGCCGTCGGCCTGCTTGTAGGCCTTGAGCCCCTCGAACAGCTCCTGGGAGTAGTGCAGGACCTGGCTGGCCGGATCCATGGCGATCGGCCCGTAGGGCTCCAGACAGGCGTCGTACCAGCCCTTGCCCTCCGCGTAACGGATCGTGATCATGTGATCCGTGAAGTGCACACCCCACCCGGGATCGGCCAGGACGCGCTCGCGCTCGGCCGCCGGGGTCGGCTGGTCCGTCAGGGTGATCTCGAAGTCCAGGGTGCTGCTCATCGTCTCGGTCCTCTCGCGGATCGCCACCGCGGCTCCCTTGCCGCCCGGCATTCCTTAATCCCTATTGTCGTACTTCGTCCAGCCCCACTCCTCGATCACGGTGCGCGCACGAAAATCCGGGCGCGCCCGCGAGGCACGCCCGGAGTTCGCTCTGTCGACCAGAGAGGCGCGCCCCTAGCCGGATACTCGCTTCGCGATCGCGTCGCCGATCTGCGACGTGGACCGGGCGCCCAGCCCTGGGCGCTCCAGCAGATCGTCGGCGACGGCCTGCTCGACGCGCCGCGCGGCCTCGGGGGCGCCGAGGTGGTCGAGCAGCATGACGACGGACAGGATCGTAGCGGTCGGATCGGCCTTGCCCTGACCGGCGATGTCGGGAGCGCTGCCGTGCACCGGCTCGAACATCGACGGCGCGGCGCCGGTCGGGTTGATGTTGCCGGAGGCGGCCAGCCCGATGCCGCCCGCGACGGCGGCGCCGAGGTCGGTGATGATGTCGCCGAACAGGTTGTCGGTGACGATCACGTCGTAGCGCTGCGGCTGGTTGACGAAGAACATGGTGGCCGCGTCGACGTGGCTGTAGTCGACCTCGACCTGCGGGAACTCGGCGGAGAGCGCCTTGAGGTAGCGCTGGTAGAGCCCGGCGGCGAAGGTCAGCACGTTGTCCTTGTGGACGAGCGTCAGCTTCCTGCGCGGGCGCGCGGCGGCCTGCTCGAACGCGTAGCGGATGATCCGCTCGACGCCGAGGGCGGTGTTGACGCTCTCCTGCGTGGCGATCTCGTGCGGGGTGCCCTTGCGGAGCACGCCGCCGACGCCCGCGTAGGGGCCCTCGGTGCCCTCTCGGACGACGACCATGTCGATGTCCTCGGGCTGGACGCCGGCCAGCGGGGTGGAGGCACCCGGCAGCAGCTTGACGGGCCGCAGGTTGACGTACTGGTCGAGCTCGAAGCGCATCCGCAGCAGCAGCCCGCGCTCCAGCGTGCCGCTGGGCACGCTCGGGTCGCCGATGGCGCCGAGCAGGATGGCGTCCTGGCCCCGCAGTTCGTCGAGCACCGAGTCGGGCAGCACCTCGCCGGTCCGGTGCCAGAACGCGGCACCCAGGTCGTACGGGGTCTGCTCGAAGGTCAGGCCGGAAGCGGGCGTGGCGGCCTCGAGGACCTTCAGCCCCTCGTCGACGACCTCGGGACCGATCCCGTCACCCGGGATGACGGCCAGACGAATGTTGCGGGAAGACATGGGCGCACTCTACCGCAACGTCTCAGCTCGTGAGCATCGGTCTCACCATCCGAGACCGCCATCTCGCCCCGTTCCCCGGTCCGGGCTCGCCACCATCCGGACTTGTCACCATCCGCCCACTTGACGCGGCACCCATGCCGAGTGGACGCTCAACAGGACAAATTCACACGAGGCGGCAGTGCGCAGGAACCTGGTGCGATTCCAGGACGGTCCCGCCACTGTGTCCGGCCGGTCCGCCAGGGCCCCGGAAGTCAGGAACTGACCTGCCGTCCTCCCGTCACCGGGGCGAGTGCACCCCGTGAGGAGACCCCCTATGGCCCAGCCAGCCGTGCCCTCGACGCAGGTTCAGCAGCCGACCGTTCCGCTGCGCGTCCCCGTCCGCGAGATCCTGCCGTGGGCGGTCTTCGCCGCGGTGCTGGGCCTCGTGCTCCTCTACTTCATCGGCGCCGAACAGGGCGCCACCTCGGTGTTCAGCGGCACCTGGGTGCATGAGTTCACGCACGACGGCCGGCACCTCCTCGGGTTCCCCTGCCACTGATGATGCGTTCGCTTCTCATCCGCGGCATGCTCGCCGGGCTCGCCGCGGCGGCGCTCGCGCTCGTGATCGCGTGGATCTACGGTGAACCGCAGGTGGGGCATGCCATCGCCTTCGAGGAGGCGCAGGCGGCTGCTTCACAAGCTCAAACGCACCACCATGGTGGCGGCGGGGCGGCCGAGTCCGAGGTGGTCAGCCGCACCGTCCAGAAGACCACCGGCCTGATCACGGCGATGGTGGTCTACGGCGTGGCGGTCGGCGGGCTCTTCGCCATCGCGTTCGCGTTCGCGTACGGCAGGATCGGCACGCTCGGCGCCCGGGCGACGGCGGGGCTGGTCGCCCTCGGCGGCTTCGTGGCGGTCGTGGTCGTGCCGTTCCTGAAGTACCCGCCCACGCCCCCGGCGGTCGGCAATCCGGACACGATCGGCGGCCGGACGGCGCTCTACTTCGGCATGGTGGCGCTCGGCGTGCTGGCCACCACCGCCGCGGTGATCGTCCAGCGCCGGCTGCTGCCGAGGTTCGGGACGTGGAACGCGACGATCGCCGCCACCGTGGGCTTCGCCGTCGTGGTCGGGATCGTCTACCGGCTCACGCCCAAGCCGGACGCGGTCGCGGAAGGTTTCCCGGCCACCGTGCTGTGGGACTTCCGGATCGCCTCGCTGGGGATCCAGGTGGTGCTGTGGGCGACGTTGGGGCTGCTCTTCGGGGCCCTCACCGAGCGCGCCTTTCAGCGAGTCAGGAGCACGCAGTCACCGCACATCTCGCCGCCGGGCGGGACACGGTAGTAGAGGCAGCAACTGCGCCGCACGAAGCCCCGGCCCTGTTCGAACGAGCCCGTGCCGGTGAGCGGGTCACGGGAGAACAGATCCCGGACAAGGGTGTTCAGCGGCGCGGCCAGGTCCGGCCGGAGCGTTCCAGCACGGAGCGTTCCGGCCAGGGCCGACGCCGCGTTGCCCCAGAGAAGGCCGTCGGCCAGACGTACGACCTGGAGCATCGTCTCTCGCAGCGGCTGGAGCTGGCCGGTCACGACCGTCTCGTAGAGGCGGTCCGCCGAGCGGAGCCACCCCGAGGGTTCGGCGAGCCAGAGCGCGATCGGGGCCCCCGGCGCCCAGCGCCAGTGGAGGCTCGACAGGTCGGGCACGGCGCCGAGCGCCGCGGCGGCCGCGGTGGGCGACCAGAGACGGGACGCCAGGCCCTGGAACAGGATCGAGGCCGCCACGCGGCGCTCGTCGGTGCCGAGCCGCTGGGCGTACGCGTCGATGAGCCCGAGCAGCCGTTCCGGGTCCTTCTCGGGCAGCGGGCGCCAGGTCGGGTCGGCCTCCTCGGCCGGGTCGGTGACGATCTCGAAGTACGGGCCCAGCTCCGCTGCCGCGCCGAGCGCCGCGATCACGTCCGTCAGCGCCGGATCCGGCATCGGCGTGTCCGTCATCAGCCGACCGCCGGTTCGGCGACGGCGCGGTTGAAGACGATGTCGATGGCGGTGGACAGCCCGGTGGCCAGGGCGCCGAGCACGGTGGCCTCCTCGGCCAGTGCCGACGGCTCGATCGGCGGCGGGTCGAGCGGGGTCATGTCGGTCAGCCGCTCGCGGACGGCGTCCAGGAGCACGTCCACCCCGTGCTGGCCGAGCCCGCCGCCGATGATCACCAGCTCGGGGTCGAGCAGCGCGACGACGCTGGCCAGCGCGCGGGCGATGTTGCCCGCCTCGTACCGCACCGCCTCCAGCGCGATCGGGTCGCCCGCCCGCGCCGCGTCGTACACCTTCTTGACCGTCGGCCGCCCGGGCATGCCGAGCCTGCGCGCGGTGGCGACGAGTCCGGCGGCCGACAGCACGCTCTCGAGCATGCCGTGCCGCCGCGCGCCCGGTGTGCGAGTGAGGGGGTCGGTCTCGCCGAGCGGCAGGAACGCCACCTCGCCCGCGGCGCCCTGGGACCCGCGGAACAGCTTGCCCTCCAGGACGATGCCCATCCCGATGCCGGTGCCGATCGACAGGAACGCGAAGTCGGAGATGCCCGCGCCGAGGCCGTGGGCCTGCTCTCCAAGGGCGGCGAGCGCTATGTCGTTCTCGATGAGGAACGGGGCGGGCAGCCGCTCGGCCAGCCGTCCTGTCGCGCCGGGCCGGTCCCAGCCGGGCAGGTTGGGCGCCAGCCGGAGCCGCTCGTTCTCGACGTCGTGCACGCCGGGGGTGCCGAGCACGATGTAGGTGACGTCGCCGGGCGCGATCCCCGCCTCGGCGGAGAGCTCGGCCACCAGGCCGGCCAGCTGCTCGATCAGCGTGTCGGCGTTGCGCGCCTGGGAGCGGACGTCGCGCCGTACGACCGGCTCGCCGTCCAGGCCGGACAGCGCGGCGCGCACCCATTCCCGGCCGACGTCGATGCCGATGACCCGGCCCGCGCCGGGATCGATCTCGTACAACTTCGCCGCGCGGCCCGCGTTGCCGGTCCGGTGGCCCACGGTCCGTACCAGGCCGGTCCGTTCGAGGTCCGCCAGCGCCAGCGAGACCGTGGGTTTGGAGAGCCCGGTCTGCCGGGCCACCTCGGGCCTGGAGATCGGGCCTTCGCTGCGGATCCGTTCGTAGACGGCGCGCTCGTTCATCACCCGCAGCACGCTGGTGGTGCTCGCGGTGGGCTTGCCGTTGCCGGGCCCGTTCCCGATCGTCACGCCTCTCCCCCTGTTGTGATCCCCCTGTTTGAGGTCCCGACAGTGGCATACCACGACATGGCGATTTTGGCTCTTCTGAGCCTTTTGGGGCTTGTTTTGTTAGGAAGCCTCCCTTACTTTCACCTTACCTCGCGAGATGGAAGGAAGGTGGGGATCGATGCGTCGAGCGTGGTGCGTGATCCCGGTGGCCGCGGCGCTGGTGGTGGCCGGTTGCGGCTCTGACGGCAAGGACGACGGAGGCGGCACGGGCGGCGGGAAGGGCGGGGCGGCGACCATCGCGCTGTTCCTGCCGGAGTCCAAGACGACGCGGTACGAGGCGTTCGACCGGCCGCTGTTCGAGGGCCGCGTGAAGCAGCTCTGTGCCGACTGCAAGATCATCTATGGCAACGCCGACCAGGACGCGACGAAGCAGCAGTCACAGGTCGAGGGGGCCATCACGCAGGGCGCCGACGTCATCGTGCTGGACGCGGTCGACGCCAAGGCGGCCGCGCCGCTGGTCAACCAGGCACGGCAGCGCCGGATCCCGGTCATCGCGTACGACCGGCTCATCACCAATGTCGAGTACTCCTACTTCGTCTCGTTCGACAACGTGCGTGTCGGCCAGATGCAGGGCCAGGCGCTGCTGGACGCGCTGACCGCGCGCGGCACGCTGGGCAAGGGCAAGATCGTCATGCTGAACGGGGCGCCCACCGATCCGAGCTCGGCCGACTACAAGAAGGGCGCGCACCAGGTCCTGGACGGCAAGGTGCAGATCGGGCGGGAGTTCGACACCCCGGACTGGAGCCCCGACAAGGCGCAGCAGCAGATGGAGCAGGCCATCACCGCGCTCGGCCGCGACACCATCGTCGGCGTGCTCTCGGCCAACGACGGCATGGCGGGCGGCGCCATCGCGGCGATGAAGCGAGCCGGCTACAAGTCCCTCCCGCCGATCACAGGGCAGGACGCCGAGCTCGCGGCCGTGCAGCGCATTCTCACCGGCGAGCAGAACATGACCGTCTACCTCAACATCCGCGCACAGGCGGAACGATCGGCCGACCTGGCCGTGGCGCTCGCACGCGGTGAGAAGCCCGCCGCTCCGCAGAAGGTGAACAACGGCACCGCCGACATCCCGGCCTTCCTGCTGGCACCGACCGCCGTGACGAAGGACAAGATCAAGGACACCATCATCAAGGACGGCTTCTACCCGGCCGCGAAGATCTGCGCCGGCCAGGTCGCCGCCGCCTGCAAGACCGCGGGGCTCCAGTGAAGGCCGGGATTCCGGCGGCGCCCGCAGACGGCGTACAGGGTGAGGTGGTGCTCTCGGCCCGCGACATCACCAAGCGGTACGGGGCGGTGCGGGCACTCGACGGGGTGAACCTGCGCCTGGTCGCCGGCGAGGTGGTCGCGCTGGTGGGCGACAACGGTGCCGGCAAGTCGACACTGGTGAAGGTGATCTCCGGGGCGATCACACCCGACTCGGGCGAGATCTTCTTCGGTGGACGGCCGGTCCGCATCGGGCGGCCGCACGACGCGCAGGCCCTGGGGATCTCCACCGTCTACCAGGACCTGGCCCTCTGCGAGAACCTCGACGTGGTCGCCAACCTCTTCCTGGGCGCCGAGACCCACCGCTGGTCGTTGTTGCGGCAGCTGAGGATGGAACGTGCCACCCGCGACCTGCTCGCCTCCCTCGACGTGCGGATCCGCGACATCCGGGCACCCGTCGCCGCGCTCTCCGGCGGCCAGCGGCAGTCGGTGGCGATCAGCCGCGCCCTCCTCGGCGAACCACGGGTGGTGTTGCTGGACGAGCCCACGGCGGCGCTGGGCGTGGAGCAGACCGCCCAGGTGCTCGACCTCGTCCGGCGCCTCCGCGACCGGGGACTCGCTGTGCTGGTCATCTCCCACAACCTCGCGGACGTCCGGGCGGTGAGCGACCGGGTCGTCGTCCTCCGGCTCGGCCGCGACGCCGGGGACTTCCGTACGGCCGACACCAGCCAGGAGGCCATCGTGGCGGCCATCACCGGAGCGGAGGCGGCGGCGTGACCACCGAGACCTCGCGGCGGATCCCCGCGCCGCGGCCGGCCGAGCTCGCCGGCCGCCTGCGCGGCGGGGAGCCGGGCGCGCTGCCGGTGGTGGCGGGTCTCGCCGTCATCGCGGTGGTGTTCGGCTCGCTCAACGACCATTTCCTGTCGGCTGAGAACCTCACCAACCTCGCACTGCAGATGGCCGCGACGGGCACCATCGCCCTCGGCGTCGTCATCGTCCTCCTGCTCGGGGAGATCGACCTGTCGGTCGGCTCGGTGAGCGGGCTGTGCGGGGTGGTGATGACCCTGCTGTACGTGAAGCAGGGATTGCCCGCGGGCCTGGCGGTGCTCCTCGCGCTGGGTGCCGCCGCACTCGTGGGCCTGCTGCACGGCCTGATGTTCACGCTGCTCGGCATGCCGTCGTTCGTGGTCACGCTCGCGGGGCTGATCGGCTGGCAGGGGCTGCTGCTCTACCTCCTGGGCGACGAGGGCACGATCAACCTGCCGTTCGACGGCTCCGTGGCCAAGGTCAGCGACACCTGGCTGCCGCCGTGGCTCAGCTGGCTCGCCGTCGTCGCCGTGACAGCCACCGCCCTGGGCTCGTCGCTGCTGGACCGGAGAGCCAGAACGCGAGCAGACCTTCCCGTACGCCCGATCGCACGTCTGGTCGTCCGGGCCGCCCTGCTCGCGGCGGTGCTGGCCGCCGTCGTGGCGGTGCTGAACGGCGACCGCGGCGTGCCGCTCACCCTGGTGATCTTCGGTGCGCTCGTCGTGCTCCTGGATCTCGCCCTGCGGCACACCCTGCCAGGACGCTGGATCTACGCGGTCGGCGGCAACGCCGAGGCGGCGCGCCGCGCCGGGATCAGCGTGACCCGGATCCGGATCCTGGCCTTCGTCGCGGCGGCCACGCTCGCCGGGGCGGGCGGGATCCTCGCGGCCAGCCGGCTATCCGCGGTCAACCAGAGCTCCGGCGGCAGCGACATTCTGCTCATCGCGATCGCGGCGGCGGTGATCGGCGGAACGAGCCTGTTCGGCGGGCGCGGCCGGCCCTACGCCGCGCTGCTCGGCATCCTGGTGCTCCAGTCGGTCACCAACGGCATGTTGCTGCTGAACGTGGACTCGTCGGTCCGGTTCATGGTGACCGCGGCCGTCCTCGCGCTCGCGGTGGCCATCGACTCGACCGCCCGACGTGCCCGTCCGGGCGGCGGGCGGTGAGCGGGCCGACCGTCCTCGGCATCGACTTCGGCGGCACCAAGATCGCGCTCGCCACCGCGACCGCCGGCGGGCGGCTGCTCCACCGCCGCACGCTGGAGACCCGTGCCGGCGACGGCGCCCGCGCCGCGATCGAACGCACCCTCACCGCCGCCCGCCGGCTCATCGAGGAGACCGGCGAGCACCCGGTCGCGGTGGGCGTCTCGACCTTCGGCGTCGTCCAGGGGGCACGCGTCGTCCTGGCCCCCAACGTTCCGGGATGGGAGGAACAACCGCTCCCCCACCTGCTCGAAGAGGGCCTCGAGATGCCCGCGCTGCTGGACAACGACGTGAACGCGGCGGCCGCCGCGGAGGTCCGCTGGGGGCGCCTGGCGGGAGTCGGCGTCGGCCTGTACGTCAACGTCGGCACCGGCCTCGGGGCGGGCATCGTGGTCGACGGCCGCGTGCTGCGCGGCGCCAACGGCGCGGCGGGCGAGATCGGCTACTCGCTCTCCTCCCCCGCACAGCCGGGCCACGCCGCCGGTCGCGCCCCGCTGGAGGAGTACGCGTCCGGGAGCGGGCTGGCGCAACGAGGCACCCAGCTGCTCGGGCGGAACGTGACCGCAGCGGAACTGTTCGCCCTGCGCGACGACCCGCGGGTGGCCGGACTCCTGGACGAGGCGCTGGACAAGCTGGGAATGGCGGTGGCCAACCTGGCGATCGCACTCGATGCCGACCGGGTCGTCCTGGGCGGCGGCATGGCGGCCGAACCCTCACTGGCCGCCCGCCTGGGAGCCTCGCTGACCGCAGCGGTGCCGTTCCCTCCGGAGGTCGAACTAGCCCGCTTCACCGGAGACGCATCCCTCATGGGAGCTCTGGCGCTGGCCCTGGACGCGAAACCGCCGTGACCGAAGACCCGGTCACGGCGGTCGCAAAGCTCAAGACCACACTCAGCGGGTTACTTGCGGCTGGACTGGCCGCCGTTGTCGCGGCGGTCCAGGGCGGTCTGCAGTGCGCGCGACGCCTCGTCCTGGTCGTCGGCGGGCGCGGCGTTGAACGTCTCGTTCATGATTGTGCTCCGTGGTCTGTGTGGTGGCTGCTGTGCCGGGGTCGCCGCACCGTGGTTCGCACGGTCCGGCGCTGAACAGGGCTTACGGCCAGCACGTCGCTCCGCAGCGGGGTGCCGGCCTGCCGTTCAGGCCCCGCTGCGGCAGCGAAGGATTACTACGAAGCGCCGCATGACTCCCACCACGTTACCTTCGGATGCCGTGAAGTGTCCCGACCCGTGGCCAAAGTTCTCGCATAGTGAGATGATCAAGCGTCCACCTGCGAAAACCAAAAGGCCGTGATCCCGCGTACGGGATCACGGCCTGGTGGCGGTCAGGACTCCAGGTCGACCCGGCGGCCCATGTCGGCGCCGATCGCGGCCTTGATGCCGTCGACGAGCTGGGCCGGGATGGCCGAGTCGACGGTAAGCGCGATCAGCGCCTGGGCGCCCTTGGCGGCCCGGCCGACCTGCATGCTGGCGATGTTGACGCCGCTCTCGCCGAGCAGCTTGCCCACGACGCCGACGATGCCGGGCCGGTCGGTGTAGGTGAAGAACGCCATGTGCTCGGTCGGCACGAGCTCCATGTCGTAGCCGTTGATCTCGATGATCCGCTCGATGTGCTTGGGGCCGGTGAGCGTGCCGGAGACCGAGATCACCGTGCCGTCGGCCATCGTGCCGCGCACCTGGACCACGTTGCGCCAGTCGGGCGAGTCCTCGCTCGTCGTCAGCGTGACCTCGACACCGCGGTCACGGGCCAGCAGCGGCGCGTTGACGAACGTCACCGCCTCCTCGATCACGTCGACGAAGACGCCCTTGAGCGCGGCCAGCTCCAGCACCTTGACGTCATGGCCGGTGATCTCGCCGCGTACGACCACGTCCAGCCGGACCGGCACGCCGCCGGCCAGCGCGGTGAAGATGCGGCCGAGCTTCTCGGCGAGCGGGAGGCCGGGCTTGACGTCCTCGGCGACCGCGCCGCCCTGGACGTTGACCGCGTCGGGCACGAACTCGCCGGACAGCGCCAGCTTGACCGAGCGGGCGACCTGGGTGCCGGCCTTCTCCTGCGCCTCGTGGGTGCTGGCCCCCAGGTGCGGGGTGACCACGACGTTGTCGTGGTGGAACAGCGGGCTGTCGGTGCAGGGCTCGGTGCTGAACACGTCGATGCCGGCGCCGGCCACCCGGCCGTCCTTGATCGCGAGGTCGAGCGCCTCCTCGTCGACGATCCCGCCGCGGGCGGCGTTGACGATGCGCACGCTCGGCTTGACCCGGTGCAGCTCCTTGTCGCCGATGAGCCCGAGGGTCTCCGGCGTCTTGGGCAGGTGCACGGTGATGAAGTCGCTCTCGCCCAGCAGCTCGTCGATGCTGACGAGCTTGACGCCGAGCTGGGCGGCGCGGGCGGCCTGCACGTACGGGTCGTACGCGATCACGTTCATGTCGAACGCGGCCAGCCGCTGGGCGACCAGCACGCCGATGCGGCCGAGGCCGAGTACGCCGACGGTCTTGCCCTGCAACTCGACGCCGGTGTAGCGGGACCGCTTCCACTCCCCCTGCTTGAGGGCGGTGTGGCCCTGCGGCACGTTGCGCGCGGTCGCCAGCAGCAGCGCGATCGCGTGCTCGGCGGCGGTGACGATGTTGGAGGTCGGCGCGTTGACGACCATGACGCCGGCCTTGGTGGCGGCCTCGACGTCGACGTTGTCGAGGCCGACGCCGGCCCGCGCCACGACGCGCAGCTTCTTGGCGTGCTGGAAAACCTCGGCGGTGACCTTGGTGGCGCTGCGGACGATCAGCGCGTCGACGTCGGCGACGGCCGGGAGCAGCTGCTCGCGGTCGGCCCCGTCGACGGAACGGACCTCGAAATCGGACTCCAGTACCGCGATGCCGGCCGGAGAGAGTTCTTCAGCGACGAGGACGACAGGCTTGCTCAAGGAACAGTCCTTAGGAAGGTAGATGTGCAGGTGATGTGCAGGATTGAAGTCGCGACTCACCTCGTCGTGCGCGCGCCCCGTTGCCCGAGTCTATCCCGCACCCGCGCCCCGCTCGGCGGAGAGCCGGACTCGCACCCGAACACCCCTTTCGTCCCCGCCACTCGAACGCCGCGCTCCTATACCCGATGAATCACCAAGCCTGGAACGATCCATCATGTGATGTGGATCACTCAAGATCATTTTCCGGATATTTCAAGATCGTTTTCTGGATACGGTCGCGCCGCGGCTCATCACCCGCGCCTCATCCGAATCTGACAAGCATCGGAAGGTCTCCCATGAGGAAACTCCTGGTCACCCCCGCCATCGGAGCGTTCGCCATCGGCGCCGTGATGGCCACCGCCCCGACAGCGTCCGCCGCTTCCCAGGACGCGACCATTCAGCGCTGCACCCATGCCGGGGCCGTCGCAAACACCGCGCTCTACAAGAAGAAGAAGGCCACGAAGGCCAACAAGGTCGCGTCGATCAAGAAGGGCACGGTGCGCTGCATCGAGCCCTTCTCCAAGACAGAGAAGGGCGCGAAGTACAAGGCGTGCGGCAAGAGCAGCAACAAGTGGATCAAGATCATGAACAACGGCACTGGGCGCTGGGCACCCAAGACCTGCTGGAAGGTCCGGTAAAACCGTTTCACCACCCTGGTGATCCGGTGTGATCGGGGGCCGTCCCATGGGCGGCCCCCGGGGCACCCGGCATCGGGGCTTGGCCCCTGGCCCTGGCGTCAGGCCGCGTTCGGCTCGGGCATGGCGGCCAGGACGGTGGCCACGCCGTTGGCGTCGGCGACCTCGATGTGCGGGACGTCGATGAACACCCGTAGCGGGCCCGGCGGCAGGCCGAGGTCGTCGGCGACCTCGAGCTGGATGCCGCGCAGCGGAACGTAGGCCAGGTAGCCCCGGTAGACGTTCTGCGAACGGAACATCGCGGTCATGATCAGCCGGTAGTCCCGGATGCGGAACGAGAGTGCGGCCAGGCTCGGCACCGCCTCGGCGTCCTCGCCCGGCACGGTCAGCGAGATCCACGCGCTGGTCGTCCACGGCCGGGACCGCAGCAGGTCCGCCACCCAGTGCAGCTGGTGAACGCCGTTCAGGTCCCGCAGCCGCTCGCCGAGCTCGCTGTCCATGGTGCGCCGGGGCCGGTCCTGCGCCCAGCGGGACATCCGCGCGCCGTCCCCGTATTCCCGCAGGATGGGGTCCTCCCAGCTCAGCGAGGCTATTTCGAAGAGGATCGGCGGGCCCTCGATGATCGGGCCGTGGTCCTCCATGCCGGCCTCACCGGCAGCCCATACGTGTCGCAACACGGCAATCCAGGCACGCCCGCAGGTTTCCCAGCGCTGGACGGCCCGGTCTCCTGCCGGCGCCACGTCACGACTCCCCGCCAGTATTCACCCCCGACTGGGGGCCGGTAATCAGGCAATTACCTGCCTCAGGCAATGCGCGCAAGGGAATATATTCCGTCCCGCGCGCGAGGGTCTCCGCCCTTGTCTGCCGATGATGATCGCCACTCATGACTCCGCCCCACCGCCACCACGGCTGCGGTCACATTGAGTGTTTGCCCAGGTGCGGAGGGCTGGCCGCCCGCCGTCGCGACTTTCTCTAAGTATCGGGCAAAGAACGGGAAAACGATAGTGCAAAAGCGGAGAGTTGCGACTTCACTGGCTTTCTGACCAGAGTGATCCTTTTCCTTACCGAACGCACCGGCGTTCAGTAACGGGTCACCTGCTTGCGGTCGCTCTGCGGGATGTTCACCGGCTCGGGGCCCGGCCGGTGGAGCACGATGAAGCCCTCTCGCTGGAAGAGGGTGCGGTAACCGCCCGCGACCAGCACTTCCACGCGCCGTATCTGCTCGTCCCGCGAGCCGAACGGGAACTGCCGCCTGCGGGTGTCGGCGATCACCCACGGCGCGTCACGCGGCTCCCAGTCCCACAACAACACCCGGGTGCGCGTCGAGAGCGCCGGTCCGAGCGGGTTGACCGCCTCGACCAGGGCGCCGTCGGGCACCAGCGCCGCCGCGGCCGCCGCCGCCCGCGCTCGCTCGTTCCGCCGGTAGAACGAGGCGTCGCCGAACTCACCGAACGAGAAGTACGGCACCGTCACGACCGCGGCGACGAGGAGCCCCACGGCCGGGACCAGCCTCGAAACACGCCGTAGACGGCGCGGCAGAGCGCGCGGCCACGAGCGGCCGGCGAGCAGGCGGCGGAGCCGGACCGCCCCGTCCACGGAGGCGAGCAGCAGGACCGCGATCAGGAAGGCGTTGTAGTGATAGCGGGCTTCCCACCAGTTGGGTATCCGGTCGGCGAGCATCCGTTCGGCGAGCAGGGGAACGGCCGTCAGCGTCAGCGGGGACGCCAGCGGCAGGAGCAACAAGGGCAGGACGAGCAGCGCCATCGTCTCGAGCTTCATCGGCGGGGTGCCGAGTGCCTTCACCGCGTCCCAGGGATGGGTCAGCAGGTGCAGTGCCGCGCTCGGCAGATCGGGCCCGAACGAGCCGTACGCCCAGTAGTAGTCGTCGTCACCGCCGAAAGCCGAGATCAGAACGCGCGAGCTCACCCACGTCGCGACCAGGCCGACAAGGACATGGATCGCCCCGGCCCTTCGTTCTCCCCGCCGGGTGAGCAGGTACAGGCCGAACCCCGCCAGCAGCAGGCCCATGTCCTCCTTGACCAGCAGCAGCATCCCGGCCATGAACGCCGCCTGCCCGCGCCGGCCGGCGTCGTGTCGCTCGACCATCAGCGCCGAGAGCAGCGGCACGAACGCGACCTCGTGGAAGTCGAAGGCGAGGGCCTCTGCGATCGGCCACCCCAGCGTGTAGGCGCCGGCGACGCAGTACGCCGCGGCACTTCCGAGCCTGCGTTCGGTGTAGAGCCAGATCGGCACGAAGGCCAGCGCCAGGAGCACGGCCTGGGCGATCACCAGTGTCTCCGGCCCGTCATGGATCCAGTAGAGCGGGGCGAGCACCGCCAGCATCGGCGAGAAATGGTCACCGAGGATGGAGAAGCCGGGGCCGAAGCCGTTGTGCACACCCTTGACCATGGCCACCGGCAGCCCGAACCGGCTGTACGACCGGATCGCCTGGTCGAAGATCACAAGGTCGTACGTGCTCGCGCGGAACGTGTGGATGCGCAGCAAGGAGTACGTCGCGTACAGCACGGCTGCGGCGGCGACCAGCAGGGCAAGGGGCAGTCGCGGCCGAACCCGGGACCGCCGAACACGCGCCGGGGCCTCGTCGCCGTCCGCCTTCTCGCTCACCGCAACCGCCTCAGCCACGCGCCAGGAGGCTACCAGTCCGACGCACGAGACCAAGCCGCCCAAACCGGCTCCCCGGCCACATCCCCTGGCGTGCGATCACCCAGACGCGCCACCGGACGCGGCCCACCGGACGCGGCCACCCGAGCGCGGCCGCCCGAGCGGGCGGGCGGCCGCGCTTGCAGCGATCAAGCGGGTTAGGCGGCTCCTCGCCGGACCATCGGGAGCCGGGAGCGGGTGAAGAGGCCCGCGGCGAGCATGGCGATCAGCGGGACCACGATCCCGATGGCCCCCAGCAGCTCCCAGGGGATGGCGACGATCGTGCCGTGGGACATGGTGTCGATCGAGCCCGGTTCCGCAGGTGCGCGGTCCTGGCTGGTGAGCGGCCGGGCGACGGCGATGCCCGGTGCCAGCCCGGCCAGCATGCCGAGCCAGCACCCGAGGATCGCGATGAACCCGGCCTGCCCCATCATCAGCAGCCGGCGGGTCCGTGGCCGGGCCCCCACTGCGGCGAGCGTGGCCAGGTCGGGCCGGGAGTCCGCGGCCGAGAGCCCGGTGGCGATCAGCGAGCCGCCCAGGACCATCAGCGTCCCGGCCAGGCCGAGGAACAGCAAGATCTGGCTGAACGACTCGGTGAAGCCGCGCTCGACGTAGACGTCGGGCGAGTTGAGGTCGCTCGCGATCCCGTTGAGCCGCTCCTGGAGGCGGGACTGCTCGTCCTTGGTCACCCGGTGGTCGGCCCGGTCGATCCCGAACCCGCTGGTGTCGAACGGCAGCCCGACCTTCGTCGCGACGGCGGGCGGCACCATCGCCCGCACCCCGGTCGCCTCGGGGACCGCGATCGCGGGCAGCCGGCCGAACGACCGGACCACCTTCTCCTTGTCCTCCGCGTACTCCTTCACGTGGACCGGGACCGTGCCCCCGGCAGGCGGCTTCACGTGGAAGAGAACGATCTTCCCTGCGGTGAGGGCGGCGGACACGGCCGGATCGTCGCGGCCGAGCAGCAACCGGGCCTCCCGCGGCCCGCCGACCAGGTTGTCGATCACGATGGTCTCGGGCCCGTTGTAGACCCTGCCGAACGTCGCGTACGGGCACTTGCCGGGCCCTGGCTCCCTGCAGATCCGGTCCTGGCCGGGCAGGCTCCGCAGCGGGATGGCGGGCACGCCCGGCAACTCGCGCGCGACCGCCTGGCGCATCCGTTCGGTCAGCGCGTTCTGGTCGCCCTCGTGCGCCGTCCCCCGGATCATCGTGGAGCCCATGGGCAGCTGTGGCCGGTATTCCTGCCGGTTCTGGGCGAAGTCGCTCGCGCCCCCGATGGCGAGCGCGGTGATCCCGGCGACGGCGGCCATGATCGCTGCGACGGCGGGCGCGGCGCGGCCCCGGTTGCGAGCGCCGTCGCGGACCGCCAGCCGCATGGGCAGCGGCAGCGGACCCGCGATACGGCCGGCCACGCCCACCACCCATGGTCCGATCATCACGCAGCCGATGATGATCGCGATCGCGCCGAGGGCGGCCCCGAACTCTCGCCAGAGCCGGACACCGACCAGGCACAGGACGATGCCCCCGATGATGAGCGCGCCACCGGCGATCGGCCAGCCGCCCCGCGAGCGGGCCTGGTCGCGGCGCCCGCCGAGAGCGGCCACGACGTCCATCCGGGCGGCCTGCCTGGCCGGCATGTACGCGGCGGCCAGCCCGCTGAGCGCGCCGAGCACCATCGGCAACGGGACCAGCGCCCACGGGATCTCGAACGGCCCCATGGGGTTGCCGCTGTACGCCTCGTACACCGGTCCGGCCACGGCGGCGAGCCCGATGCCCGCGGCCGCGCCGAGCAGCGCGGCGGCACCGCCGATGACGATGCCCCCGGCCAGCACGACGGTCCGCAGGTGCCGGGCGTCGCCGCCGCTGGCCGCGACCAGCGCGAGCTGGCGGCGCTGCCTCCGCACCCCGACGGCGAACGCGGGACCGGCCAGCAGCACGACCTCCAGCACCACCATCGCAACGATCATGGCGGCGACCGCCGTGGTGGCGTTGTCGGCCCCGGCGCCCTGCTGGGCCTGCGACGGGATCTGGTCGTCCGGCGGCGGGTTCGTCACCACGGCACGCGAGAGGACGGTGATGCCGAGCTGGTTGAACGCGCGCACGTCGGCCCAGGTGACCGGCTTGCCACCGGTACTGATCAGCCACTGCGTGTTGAGGTCCGCGGTACCCGCGCCGTCCGTCCCTGCCCGGGCGGGGAGCGCACCGGGCAAGGCCACCGCGAGGGAGCGCCCCGGGGACAGCGGATCCTGAACGAAGCCGACCACGCGCTTCTGCGCGCCGGTGCCCTCGATCTTGGCGGAGGCGCCGATCCGGAAGCCGCGTTCACCGAACTCGGCGGGCAGCGCCACCTCGCCGGCCGTGGCGGGCAACCGTCCCTCGGTGACCCTGAAGAGACCGGTGGTCAGCGGATCGCGCAAGTCGACCTCGGTGGCCTCCGCCTGCAGCACTCCGCGCTCAGTCCTGATCGCCAGTGTCTTGCCCCCGACGTACAGAAGGGCCTTGCTGCCCGGACCGTACTTCGCCTGGACCTGGCGGGTGATCTCCTCAGTGGTCCACGGCTTGGGCGCTTCGTCTGCGCCACCGCCGAAGGACGTCTCGGTGGGGTCCTGTTCCACGGGTGACCGTGCCACGCCGGTGAGCCGCGCGTCAGCCCTGCCCAGGTCGTACGGCAGCGATTCGCGCGCGGACCACTCACCCGTCTTGAACAGCACCGACAGTGCCACGATGGCCATGACCGGGAGCCCGATCATGCACAGCACGAGAACCGTCCGCCCCTTGGCCCGCAGGGCGTCCCGCCGGGCGATGCGCAGCGCGACGCCGTACCCGGCGCCGCGACGGCTCACCGGGTCTCCTGCAGGAGGGACTCGGGACCGGGCCGCCCGCCGGTGGCGTCGACCATCCGGCCGTCCCGCAGGAAGATCACCCGGTCGGCCCAGGCGGCGTGCCGGGACTCGTGCGTGACCATGAGACAGGCCGCTCCGGCGTCGCAGCGGGCGCGCAGGATGCGCATGACGTCCTCGCCGGTCTGGCTGTCCAGCGCGCCGGTCGGCTCGTCGGCCAGGACCAGCCGGCGGTCGCCGACCAGGGCCCGGGCGATCGCCACCCGCTGCTGCTGGCCGCCGGACATCTCGTCGGGGAACCGGTCGGCGAGCTCGGGGATGCCCACCTCCTGGAGGGCGAGGGCCGCCTCACGGCGGGCCTGCCGGGCCCGGGCGCCGTCGAGCTCGCGCGGCAACATCACGTTCTCCGCCGCGGTGAGGCTCGGGATCAGGTTCAGGTCCTGGAAGACATAGCCGATGCTGCGGCGGCGGAGCGCCGCGAGCCCGGCCTTGCGCAGCGTGCCCAGGTCGGCGCCCTCGACGACGACGCGACCGCCGGTGGGCGCGTCGAGCCCGCCCGCGAGGGTGAGCAACGTGGACTTGCCGGACCCGGACGGGCCCATCACGGCGACGAACTCCCCCGCCGCCACGGCCAGGCTGATCTCCTGGAGGGCGTGCACGAGGTTGGCGCCGGCACCGTGGTCGCGGGAGACGCCGTGCATCTCCAGGACGGTGTGGGTTCCACCGGCGTGGGGAGGCTCGGCATGGGGAGGATTGGCAAGGACGCTCATCGGCGTCCCCCCTTCGCGGTCTGGGGGGTGCCGGGCCCCTCGGCCGGCACCGGGGCGGGCAGGCCCGGGTGGTCCGCGTGCTCGGCGCGGACGACATAGGCCTCGCAGTGGTCGAGCCAGCGCACCTCGGCCTCGGCCTGGAAGATCATGGACTCGAGGACCAGGCGCCAGGCCCGGTCGCCGGAGTCGGCAGGGATCGCGGGGGCGTCGGCCTTGAGCCGGGTGAGGTCCTGGAGCGACCTCAGGGTCGCGGTGCGCTGGGACTGGACCACCTGGCGGACGTCGATACCGGGGGTCGTCACCGCCATGGCGAGCTTGATGGCCAGCTCGTCGCGGGGCCGGTCGGCACGGGCGATGGGGGTGGCGAACCACTGCCGTACGTCCGCCTCGCCCGCGGGGGTGATCCGGTAGACGAAGCGGCCCTCGTCGTCGGCGCCCACCCGGGTGACGAGCTCGTCCCGTTCGAGCCGGGAGAGGGTGGAGTAGACCTGACCGATGTTCAGCGGCCAGGTCGCCCCGGTGGACGACTCGAACTCGGCGCGCAGCTGGTAGCCATAGCGGGGTCCCTGGGCCAGAAGTGCCAGGAGACCGTGACGGATCGACATGCGTACCAAGTATGCATACGAGGTATCCAGACCGCAATACCGAGTATGCATTCACTGTGACCGGGACGACACGCTGTGCGGATTTCACTGTAGGCGATCTGCCGGAGCCTTACCGTAACGGGTGTCCCCGCCTTCAGGAGAGCCTTGTGTCCTCAGACTGCGCGATCAGTGTGCTCCACGATGTCCTCCGCGTGTACGACCACCGCTTCCTCGACATGGACGACGAGCAACGCGGCCGCTTGCTCCAGGGCACCCGGCAGGTCCTGGGCGAGGGGCTGAGCGACGCCGCCCGCGCCTCGCTTCCCCTCGCGTACCGGCTGCGCGCGTTCTGCATCGTGCACGGCCTGGACGACGAGCTGGAGCGCCTGATCCGTGACGAGGTCGAGGGCGTCAAGGCGGGCGCCGTCGTGGTGGGCGGCCGCGTGTACGCCCTCCATCCGTACCTGCGCGGCGTTCCCCGGCAGGACGCTGACATCACCGGCGAGGTGGGTGTGGAGCACCGGCTCGACGCCGTCTCGTGGCACGGCAAGAAGCTCCGCGTGCGCGGCCATGCGTGCATCGAGCGCATCGAGGCACGCGAGACCAAGGTCGAGGTGCTCCTCCGCGAACGCCGCACCGGGGTCGAGCACCGTTTTCCCGCCGACCCGTGCGAGGACGGCGGCTTCGAGGTCCAGGCCGACCCGGGCGCGTCCGCCGTCGGCCCCGGACGCTGGGACGTGCACGTGTCCGCGTCCGCCCTCGGTGTCACCCGTACGGCCCGCTTCGGAACGATCCGCGGCGACAAGATCAAGACCGAGCCGCAACGGCGAGGGCTCGACTCGACCACCACAGCGAAGATCTACTTCACCAAGGGCGGCCACCTCGCCGTGCTGATCCGCACGGGCAAGAAGCACCCCCGGCTCCGCGCCGCGCTCCGCCGCATCACCCCCCGCGTCCTGGCGCGGGTGATCGACAAACACCGCCCCTCGCTCCGCTGAACGCGACCGGCCTGCGCGCTCAGCGGGGCACGCGAAGGCGGGGGCGCCCGGGGTGGGCGTCCCCGCTTCGGGTGAGGCGCAGGCTCAGTCGTTCAGCCAGCTCATCATCGGACGGAGGGCTGCGCCGGTCTTCTCGATGGGGTGCTCGGCGAGCTCCTCGCGGTACTTGCCGAACTGCACCTGGCCGCCCTCGAACTCGGCGACGAGCTCCTTGGCGAACTGGCCGGACTGGATCTCACCGAGGATCTTCTTCATCTCGGCCTTGGTGTCACGGGTGACCACGCGCGGGCCGCGGGTGTAGCCGCCGTACTCGGCGGTGTCGGACACCGACCAGTACATCTTGGAGATGCCGCCCTCGTACATGAGGTCGACGATCAGCTTCACCTCGTGCAGGCACTCGAAGTAGGCCACCTCGGGCTGGTAGCCGGCCTCGATGAGGGTCTCGAACCCGGCCTTGATCAGCTCGGAGAGCCCGCCGCACAGCACGGCCTGCTCGCCGAAGAGGTCGGTCTCGGTCTCCTCGGTGAAGGTGGTCTTGATGCCGCCCGCGCGCAGGCCGCCGATGGCCTTGGCGTACGACAGCACTAGCGGCCAGCCGTTGCCGGACGGGTCCTGCTCCACGGCCACGATGACCGGTACGCCGCGGCCCGCGGTGTACTGGCGGCGCACCAGGTGACCCGGGCCCTTCGGGGCGACCATGCAGACGTCCACGCCCGCCGGGGGCTCGATGAGGCCGTAGCGGATGTTGAGGCCGTGGCCGAAGAAGAGCGCGTCGCCCTCGACGAGGTTCGGCTTGATGTGCTCCTCGTAGATCCCGCGCTGCAGGTGGTCCGGGGTGAGGATCATGACGAGGTCGGCCTCCTCGACCGCCTCGGCGACCGTGAGCACCCGCAGGCCCTCGGCCTCGGCCTTCTCCCGGCTCTTGGAGCCCTCGGCCAGGCCGACCCGGACGTCCACGCCGGAGTCGCGCAGGGAGAGCGCGTGCGCGTGCCCCTGGCTGCCGTACCCGATCACGGCGACGTGCCGGCCCTGGATGATGCTCAGGTCGGCATCGTTGTCGTAGAACATCTCAGCCACTGTGGTGCTGCCTTTCACTTTCGGTGATGGGTCGTACTTCAGGGGTCGTGCTCACGCGCTGCGCTCGATGGCGCGCAGCGAGCGGTCGGTGATGGAACGGGCGCCGCGGCCGATGGCCACCATGCCCGACTGGACCAGCTCCTTGATGCCGAACGGCTCCAGCACCCGGATGAAGGCCTCCAGCTTGTCGCGGTTGCCGGTGGCCTCGATGGTGACGGCGTCGGGGGCCACGTCGACGACCTTGGCGCGGAACAGCTGGACGGTCTCCAGGACCTGCGAGCGGGTCTCGGCGTCGGCGCGCACCTTGACCAGGATCAGCTCGCGCTGCACCGACTGGGACGGGTCCAGCTCGACGATCTTGAGCACGTTCACCAGCTTGTTGAGCTGCTTGGTGACCTGCTCCAGCGGCAGCTCCTCGACGTTCACCACGATCGTCATGCGGGAGATCTCGGGGTGCTCGGTGGTGCCGACGGCCAGCGACTCGATGTTGAACCCCCGGCGGGAGAACAGGGCCGCCACCCGCGCCAGGATGCCGGGCTTGTTCTCCACCAGGACGGAGAGAGTGTGCATGCTCATCTCGGTCAGTCTCCGTTCTCGAAGTCGGGGGCCAGGTCCCGGGCGATCTTGATGTCGTCGTTGGTGGTGCCGGCGGCGACCATCGGCCAGACCATGGCGTCCTGGTGGACGACGAAGTCGATCACGACGGGGGCGTCGTTGATCTCCATCGCCTTGGCGATGGTGGCGTCGACGTCCTCCGCGCGGTCACAGCGCAACCCCACGCAACCGTACGCCTCGGCCAGCTTCACGAAGTCGGGGATCCGCTTCGAATGGAGATTGGTGTTGGAGTAGCGCTCGTTGTAGAAGAGCGTCTGCCACTGCCGGACCATGCCGAGATTGCCGTTGTTGATGACGGCGATCTTGACCGGGATGCCCTCGATCGCGCAGGTGGCCAGCTCCTGGTTGGTCATCTGGAAGCAGCCGTCGCCGTCGATCGCCCAGACCTGGGTGTCCGGCGCGCCGACCTTGGCGCCCATCGCGGCGGGGACCGCGTAGCCCATGGTGCCCGCGCCGCCGGAGTTGAGGAACGCGCCGGGCCGCTCGTACTTGATGAACTGCGCGGCCCACATCTGGTGCTGGCCGACGCCCGCCACGTAGTAGGCCTCCGGGCCGACCAGCTGGCCGATGCGCTCGATGACGTGCTGCGGTGACAGGGAGCCGTCGTCGGGCTTGTCGTAGCCCAGCGGGTAGGTGTCGCGCCAGGCGTTGAGCTGGCGCCACCAGTCCGCGTAGTCGCCCTTGTGGCCGTTCTCGTGCTCGTTCTGCACCGCGACGATCAGGTCCGCGATGACCTCGCGGGCGTCGCCGACGATCGGGACGTCGGCGTGCCGGTTCTTGGAGATCTCGGCCGGGTCGATGTCGGCGTGCACGACCTTGGCGAAGGGGGCGAAGCCGTCGAGCTTGCCGGTGACCCGGTCGTCGAAGCGGGCGCCCAGGGTGACCAGCAGGTCGGCCTTCTGCAGGGCGCCGACCGCGCCGACGCTCCCGTGCATGCCGGGCATGCCCATGTGCAGCGGGTGGCTGTCGGGCAGCGCGCCCTTGGCCATCAGGGTCGTGACGACGGGCGCGCCGGTCAGCTCGGCGAGGACCTTGAGCTCGGCCGAGGCGCCGGCCTTGATGACGCCGCCGCCCACGTACAGCACCGGGCGCTCCGCCTCGACGATCAGCCGTGCCGCCTCGCGCACCTGCTTGGAGTGCGGCCGGGTGACGGGCCGGTAGCCCGGAAGCTGCATCTGCACCGGCCACTCGAAGCCGAACGTGGCCTGCAGCGCGTCCTTGGAGATGTCGACCAGGACCGGGCCGGGGCGGCCGGTGGAGGCGATGTGGAACGCCTCGACGATCGTGCGGCCGATGTCCTCCGCCCTCGTCACCAGGAAGTTGTGCTTGGTGATCGGCATCGTGATGCCCGCGATGTCCGCCTCCTGGAAGGCGTCCGTGCCGATCGAGGCGCTCGGGACCTGACCGGTGATCGCCACCATGGGGACCGAGTCCATGTACGCGTCGGAGATCGGCGTGACCAGGTTGGTGGCGCCCGGGCCGCTGGTGGCCATGCACACGCCGACCTTGCCGGTCACCATCGCGTAGCCCTGCGCGGCGTGCCCGGCGCCCTGCTCGTGGCGGACGAGGATGTGGCGCAGCTTCTTCGAGTCGAAGAGCGGGTCGTACGCCGGGAGGATCGCCCCTCCGGGGATGCCGAACACCGTATCGACGCCGACGTTCTCCAGGGCGCGGACCAGCGCCTGGGCTCCCGTCATCTGTTCGGTCGTCATGTTCCTGTTTCCTTGGGGAGAGTCGGGCTGAAGGGCTTTGCGGCTAACACGGCCAACAAAAAACCCCCGCCGCCGGTTGGCGGTCGAGGGGCGCGCGCAGGTGGAAGTGCTTGATCAGCCTGCGCGCCGACCAAGTACTACGAGAATGATGGAACCGCTCTGCACGGAAGCCACTTTCGCCGACTTCCCGGCGTGGGTCAAATCCTTGGACATATTGTCTCGACATATGAGACTGGGGAGGTCGGGCCCCGCCCGAGCGAGGCCTCCCGTAGCCAGATCAGCCCGGTGAAAGCGCCGTTCCTTCCAGCGGCAGGGTGGTCCCTCCTGCGACGTCCGGCGCGCCGAGATTGGTGCGGACCAGGGATTCGACACGTCCGGCGGCCATGGGCCGGGCCACCAGGAAGCCTTGCCCGCGCGGGCAGTCCATCTCGCGCAGCAGCTCCAGCTGCTCGGGCCGTTCGATGCCCTCGGCGACCACGGTCAGCCCGAGGTCGCGCCCGAGCCGCACGATCGTCCTGGTGAGCAGCGTGAGCGTCTCGTCGGATCCCAGCCCGGCCACGAACGACGGGTCGATCTTGATGATGTCCACCGGGAGCTGGCCGAGGTAGGCCAGCGAGGCATAGCCCGTGCCGAAGTCGTCGATCGCGAGCCGGACGCCCAGATCGCGCAACGCCGACAGGCGTTCCACGCTCTGCCCGGCGTCCTCGACCAGCACCTCCTCCTTCACCTCGAGGGTGAGGGCCTGCGGCGGCAGCCCGGTCTCCTCCAGCGCGGCCGCGACCGACTCCACGAACCGCGGCGCGGCGATCTGGCGGGCGGTGAAGTTGACCGACAACCCCACCTCCCAGGACTCGCGCCGCCAGCGCGCCACCTCGCGGCAGGCCTCGCGCAGCACCCAGTCCCCCAGCGGGATCATCAGGCCGGACACCTCGGCGGGGCCGATGAACTCCTCCGGCGGCACGGCGTCGTTCCCCCGCCACCAGCGCACCAGGGCCTCCACGCCGGTGACCCTGGACGTGGCGAGCTCGACCACCGGCTGGAACTCGACGGTGAACTCCTCCTCGGCCAGCGCGCGCTGCAGGTCGCTGCCGAGCTCCAGGCGCCGTACGACGTCGGCGTGCATGTGCGGGGCGAAGACCTCGACCCGCCCGCCGCCCAGCTCCTTGGCGCGTGCCATCGCGAGGTCGCCGTTCCGGATCAGCTCCGCCGCGTTCCGCCGCAGCCGCCGCCCAGCGTTCAGGGACCCGTCCGCCTCCCCCGGGGTCTCCGCGCCATGACCGGCGCCACGCTGGCCGTCCAGCTCGATGCCGGAGACGGTGCCAGGGGTGCCGCCGAGCGCGTTGCCGGACACGGTGCCCGGCTCCTGGTCGACCACGAAGGCGATCCCGACGCTGGCGGTGAGCACGATGCCCTTGCTGCCGACGCGGTACGGCTCGACCGAGAGCACGCGCAGCAGCCGTTCGGCGAGCTCGACCGCCGTCTGCGTCTCGGCGGGATTCTCCACGAGGACGGCGAACTCGTCGCCGCCCCAGCGGGCCACGGTGTCGTCGGCCTGGACCGTGGCCCGCAGCCTGCGGGCCGCCTGCGCCAGCACCTGGTCGCCCGCCGCGTGCCCCGCGGAGTCGTTGACCGCGGTGAAGCCGTCCAGGTCGGCGAAGACCACGGCGACCTTGCCGCCGCACTCCTTGCGGGACAGCACCTCGCGGGTGCGCTCCTCGAAGTAGGCACGGTTGGGCAGGCCCGTCAGGCCGTCGTGGAACGTCAGGTGGGTGACCTGGCGTTGCAGGGCGGCCTGCTCGCTCAGGTCGCGCGTGGTGACCAGCAGCCGGCCCGGCGCCTCCCCCGTACCGCTGTAGCGGGAGATCGTCGATTCGGTCGGCAGCCAGGTCCCGTCGGCCGCCCGTACCCGGCAGGACACCCGGAGCGTGTCGGGCACCGGGTCGTCGTCGGCCGTGGTCGTGCCCTCCTCGGCCTTCAGGAACTCGGAGAAGACGTCCTGGACATGCGGCACGTCCTCCGGATGGATGATCTCGTGCAGCGGGCGGCCGAGCAGCTCGTCCGGGGCGTAGCGGTAGGTGCGGAGCGCTCCGGCACTGGCGTACTGCACGACCGCGTCGAGGTCGCAGATCAGCACCGCGTCGTTGATGCTCTCCGAGAGAGCCCGGAAGTGTTCCTCGCCGGTGTCGACGGCGCGCCGCAGGCCGTCGTTCTCGCGCAGGAGCCCGGCCAGCCGGACGAGCAGCACGATGGTCGCCGACCCCGCCACCAGCGAGACGACGGGCTCCAGCCCGTCGGTCCCGGCGAGCCCGCGGCCCGCCACGAAGAGGGTGGCCGCGGCCGCCACGGCGGCCGGCGCGAGCCCGGGGCCGATCATCCGGCCGGGTTCGTCGGCCGACTCGCGGATCCTGCTGCCGCTGGGCCCGTTCCAGGGCACGAGCGCGAGCATCAGCAGGCCGCCCAGACGCAGGATGTCGGCGGGATCGTCGGCCACGGCGCCGCCCCGCAGCCGGACGGTCAGGCTCACCACGTCCGCGGCGGCGAACGCGACAAGCGCCACGTACCCCAGCCAGGCCGAACGCCGGTGCCCGCGCGCGGCACCGAGGACGAACGACAGCGCGCCGCACACCAGGACGGTGTCGACGAGCGGGTAGAGCAGTTCGAGCAGGAACTCGGCAGGTGTCTCGCCGGACCGCCGGTAGAGGTCGCTGAACAGCGTCACCCAGCCCAGCACGAAGAGGGCGCAGACGCACACGTACGTGTCGCCCGCGTACCGCAGCCAGGTCCGGGCGTCGCGGGGCAGCCTGGTCGGCACGACCATGCCGATCACCAGGGCGATCACGGCGGCCAGGTAGAAGAGGTCGAAGACCGACGCCGACATCGCGCTGCGGCCGGACGAGGGGGAGATGGCCGAGCCGATCGAGCCTACGAGCCAGCAGGCCGCGGCGATCCCGTACCACCGCCAGGACGCGCGCCACTGGGTCTCCCCCTGGCCGCGCGCCGGGGATCCGGCGTCGTCCACCATCGACTCCGCGGCGGTGGGGTCCGGCGGCAGGGCGCCGGGCTGGAAGTCCAGCCGGGAGTCCTCCAGGGTGGAGTCATCCGGCGGGTCGCCGTCAGGCTGGGCCGCGTTCAGCCGGCGGGCCGCGACCAGCAGCGAGCCTGTCGCCGCGGCGGCGGCCGCCACCTCGGCCCAGGCCGTGAAGGCCGAGCCGCCCCACCCCAGCAGGGAGCCGATGGCGTAGAGCACGCCGATGATCGCGACGATGCCGATGGGCACCGCCGAGGACGGCACGCGCCGGGACGTCCGCCGTGCTTCACGGTCACGACCCCGCCCCACCGCCCTCCGAGCGTTCTCGCCGCTCATCGCGCCGTGTCCCTTTCTGCCTTGTGGGAGCGTTCTGCCCCCGCAGCCACTCCGCTGCGCCTATGGAATGTTCGTCCCGAGGAGTTGCCCGGGGACGACCCCCCAGACCCCCGGATAGCTCGCCCGGCCGCTCGGACAACGTTCCGTACGTAGTGGATCGTGCCCCACGCAGGTTGTGCGCCGGGGGGAGCTGGCGGGCACATCCGCTGCGCCGGTCATTCGGTCAGCGACGTTGCTGCAGTGCGGGATCACCGTGATGCTCAATGTACGTTCTGTAGGTCACGGAGCGATTGAGGCTCAGCGTCCACCCGGCGACAAACATCGTCGGCGGCCCTGCTTACCGCGAAGTCTCGCCATGGATCGCCGCCTTAGCGGCGACTTGTCCCACGTCACCTTCCCTAGGGCACGGTGCCGTCACGTCAAGGGAAGGTCGTTGTGCCGCGGGCGCCACTGTGTCTTGATTGCCCTATGCGCCGTACTTCCGCTCTCGCGACCGTTGTGACCGTGCTGCTCGTTCTGGGCGCCTGCAGTGGGGACGACGATGGCTCAGACACGTCCGGTGATGATTCACCGACCGCTGCGGACTCGGCGCAGCCGTCGTCCTCGCCCACCGGCACGGCACGCCCCGGCGAGCCGCAGGCCATCGTCAAGAACCGCAAGGTCACCTGGGGGCTGGCCTTCCTGCCCGGCGGGGACGCGCTGGTGACCGAACGCGAGTCGGCGAAGCTGCTCCGCGTCACCCCGAAGGGCCGGGTCACCGAGATCGGGAAGATCCCGGGCGTGTCGGCGGCCGGCGAGGGCGGCTTGCTGGGGGTCGCGGTCTCCCCCGGCTACGAGACCGACAAGTTCGTGTACGTCTACTTCACGGCGCGGTCCGACAACCGGATCGCGCGTTTCCCGTACGAGGACGGCATCGGCAGGCTGCAGATGCTCGTCACCGGCATCCCCAAGGGCGACTACCACAACGGCGGCCGCCTCGCCTTCGGCCCGGACCGGATGTTGTACGCGTCGACCGGCGAGGCCGGCCGCGAGAACCTCTCCCAGGACAAGAAGTCCCTCGGCGGCAAGATCCTCCGCATGACCCCCGCCGGCGACCCGGCCCCCGGCAACCCGTTCGGCACCCTCGTCTGGACCTATGGACACCGCAACGTGCAGGGCCTGGCATGGGACCCGCAGGGCCGCATGTTCGCCACGGAGTTCGGCCAGGACCGGTTCGACGAGATCAACCAGATCGTGAAAGGACGCAACTACGGCTGGCCCGACGTCGAGGGCATGGGCGGTGACGAGGTGCGTTTCAAACGGCCGGTGCTGACCTGGACGCCGTCCGAGGCCTCCCCGTCCGGCCTGACCTATGCGCAGGGCTCCCTCTGGGCCGCCGCCCTGCGCGGCAAACGCCTCTGGCAGATCCCGCTCTCCCGCAACGGCACCGCCGGACGTCCCATCGCACACTTCAAGGAACGATTCGGACGCGTCCGCGAAGTCGTTCCAGCCCCGGACGGCAAGTCGCTCTGGCTGACCACCGACAACGGCGACAAGGATGGTGTGATCGTCGTACCCCTGACATGACGGAACGGGAACGCGCCCGCGTCCGTATTACAGGCAAACGGAGGGCGGTCCCATGCGAAGACTTGCACTGATCCTGCTTCTACCCCTGGCAGCCTGCTCGTCCGGCAGCGAGGGCGGTGAGGGTACGGCGAGCACCCCGGCACCCATGCCGAGCTCGCCCGGCTCCCTTGGCCAGCCCCGTGACCTGACGACCGGCCTCGCCGTGCCGTGGGCCGTCGCGTTCCTCCCGTCCGGCGACGCCCTGGTGACCGAACGCAACAGCGCCCGCGTCCTCCGGGTCACCCCCCAAGGCCAGGCGACCCCCATCGGCACGGTGCCCGGTGTCGAGGCGGAGGGCGAGGGCGGCCTCATGGGCGTGGCCGTGTCGCCCACGTTCAACCAGGACCGCCTCGTCTACCTGCACTTCACCGCGTCGGACGACAATCGCGTGGTCCGCTTCCGCTACGACGGCAGGATGGGGCCGATCCAGCCCATCGTCACCGGCATCCCCAAGGGCGGCAACCACAACGGCGGCCGCATCGCGTTCGGCCCGGACAAGTTCCTCTACATCGCCACCGGCGAGGTCAACGAAACACAGCTCGCCCAGGACAAGGACTCCCTGGGCGGCAAGATCCTCCGCGTCACCGCCGAGGGCAAGCCCGCCCCCGGCAACCCGTTCAACTCCCGCGTCTGGACCTACGGCCACCGCAACGTGCAGGGCCTGGCCTGGGACGACAAGGGCCGGATGTACGCCACCGAGTTCGGCCAGAACACCTACGACGAGATCAACCGCATCGAGAAGGGCAAGAACTACGGCTGGCCCGAAGTCGAAGGCGTCGGCGGCAAGCCCGAGTACACCGACCCCCTCCTGACCTGGTCGACCGACGAGTCCTCCCCCTCCGGCCTGGCCTACGCGAAGGGCTCCCTCTGGGCCGCCGCCCTCCGCGGCGCCCGCCTGTGGCAGGTCCCCCTCACCGCCGACGGCAAGGCGGCCCGCCCCGTCCCCCACTTCGAGGACCGCTACGGCCGTATCCGCGCCGCCGTCCAAGCCCCCGACGGCGCCCTCTGGATCACCACCAGCAACAAGGACGGCCGAGGCGATCCCCAGCAAGGCGACGACCGCATCCTCACCATCCCCCTCCCTTGAGGGTCAGTCCCACCAGAAGCTCCACTGCCTGGCGCCGACCAACCCGGCCGCGTAGCGCTCGAAATCGTCGCCGATGTTGTCCGGGCAGAATGCGAGGTGCTCGTCCGCCAGATGCCTGGCGTGTTCCAACGTGAGCGGTGGAGCGGCCACCGACACGTGCAGGGTGTCGAATCCCACCGCCACGACGCGCGCCCCGAACCGGTCCTCCCAGGTCCGGACCACCGCCGAGATCTCCTGCGTGTGATTCGTGTGGTTGAGCGGTCCATTCCAGCCGCAAAGAGTCAACGCGTCCGCGCCTCGCCCGGCGGGCACCAAGCCGATCAGCGGGTGCTCTTTTGCGGCGTATGACGCGGCCAGTTCCTGCGCGGCGAGGCCAGGATCCATGAGATCGGCGCCATGGCCCGACGATCCTGCTGGAGGCGCCAGCCCGCGCCACTCACCGAACTCGTCAGGCGTGACCGACTCCCACATGCGGCGGAGGACACCTTCGGCCCCGAGCACATCGATGGTGCCCACCGGCCAGTACCCCAGCTCCCCGGCATGCCACGGCCGGTCAGCGTCGCGGAAGTGACCGCAGAGCAGCAGCGGATAGAGCCCTGTCTCCGTGTGCGCGCCGTAGAGCCGGGCCCACAGGTGATCCGCATCGGGCAGGGGCTCATCGGATACCCAGAGGATCTCCTTGCCCACCCATTGAGGAGGGACGCGGAAATCCTCGGGCACGATCAGACGGCCAGGCGGCAGGCCGTCCGGCAAGGGCGGGAAGGCGGACGGGGAGGCCATGGCGGCGAAACTAGCGCGGGCCACTGACAGTCCCTCGCCAAGGTGCACGGGTGGTTCTACCGGGACTCGGCCGTGTAGGGCCGAGTCCCGGTCAGAGTCAGGAGGCGCCGAGCTTTTCGAGGATGAGCTCGCGGGCGCGGCCCGCGTCGGCCTGGCCTCGGCTCGCCTTCATGACGGCGCCGACGAGGGCGCCGGCGGCGGCGACCTTGCCGCCGCGGACCTTGTCGGCCACGGCGGCGTTGTCGGCGATGACCTGGTCGATGATCGCGGCCAGGGCGCCGTCGTCGGAGACGACCTTGAGGCCGCGGGCGGCGACGACCTCGTCCGGGGTGCCCTCGCCCGCCAGGACGCCCTCGAAGACCTTGCGGGCCAGCTTGTCGTTGAGCTCGCCCGCGACGACCATGGCCTGGATGCGGGCGACCTGGTCGGGTGTGATCGGCAGGGCGGTCAGCTCGACGCCCTGCTCGGTGGCGCGGCGGGACAGCTCGTTCATCCACCACTTGCGGGCGGAGGCCGCGTCGGCGCCCGCCGCGATGGTGGCCTCGATCAGATCGAGGGCGCCGGCGTTGACGACGTCGCGCAGCTCCAGGTCGGACAGGCTCCACTCCCGCTGGACCCGCTTGCGGCGGGCGGCGGGGAGTTCGGGCAGGGTCGCCCGGAGCTCCTCGACCCACTCGCGGGACGGGGCCATGGGGACGAGGTCGGGCTCGGGGAAGTAGCGGTAGTCCTGCGCCTCTTCCTTGCTGCGGCCGCTGGTGGTGACGCCGGTGTCCTCGTGGAAGTGCCGGGTCTCCTGGATGACGCGCCGGCCGGCGTCGAGCACGGCGGCCTGGCGTTCGATCTCGGAGCGGACGGCGCGTTCGACGGAACGGAGCGAGTTGACGTTCTTGGTCTCGGTGCGGGTGCCCCATTCGGAGGCGCCGCGCGGCATCAGCGAGACGTTGACGTCGCAGCGCATGGAGCCCTCCTCCATGCGGACGTCGGAGACGCCGATGGAGCGGACCAGCTCGCGCAGCTCGGTGGCGTAGGCGCGGGCCACGAGGGGGGCCTTGTCGCCGGTGGCCGTGATGGGCTTGGTGACGATCTCCACGAGGGGGATGCCCGCGCGGTTGTAGTCGACCAGCGAGAAGTCGGCGCCATGGATGCGGCCGGTGGCGCCGCCGACGTGCAGCGACTTGCCGGTGTCCTCCTCCATGTGGACGCGCTCGATCTCGACCCGGTACGTCTCGCCCTCGACCTCGATGTCCAGGTGGCCGTCGACGCAGAGAGGCTCGTCGTACTGCGAGATCTGATAGTTCTTCGGCATGTCCGGATAGAAGTAGTTCTTCCGGGCGAACCGGCACCACTCGACGATCTCGCAGTTGAACGCCAGGCCGATCTTGATGATGCCCTCGATGGCGGCGTGGTTGGTCACCGGCAGCGAGCCGGGCAGGCCGAGGCAGACCGGGCAGACCTGGGTGTTGGGCTCGGCGCCGAACGTGGTCGGGCAGCCGCAGAACATCTTCGAGTTCGTGCCGAGCTCGATGTGGGTCTCGATGCCCAGCACCGGCTCGTACCGGGTCAGCGCCTCTTCGTACTTGACGATGGTCGGCGTGGTCACTTGGCAGCCTCCGCGAGCTCGGGGGCCTTGGCCAGCAGCGGGCCACCCCAGCGGTCTTCCAGGGCCTTCTCGACGGCGGCGCCCACGCGGTAGACGCGGTCGTCGCCGAGGACGGGGGCCATGATCTGCAGGCCGACCGGCAGCCCGTCCTCGTCGGCGAGGCCGCACGGCACCGAGATGGCCGCGTTGCCGGTGAGGTTTGACGGGATCGTGCACAGGTCGGCGAGGTACATCGCCATCGGGTCGTCGGCGCGTTCACCGATCGGGAACGCGGTCGTCGGCGTGGTCGGCGAGACCAGCACGTCGACCTGCTCGAAGGCGTTGTCGAAGTCGCGCGCGATGAGCGTGCGGACCTGCTGCGCCTTGCCGTAGTACGCGTCGTAGTAGCCCGACGAGAGCGCGTAGGTGCCGAGCATGATGCGCCGCTTGACCTCGGGGCCGAAGCCCTGCGCCCGGGTCAGCGCCATGATCTCCTCGGCGCTGCGGGTGCCGTCGTCGGCGACGCGCAGGCCGTACCGCATCGCGTCGAAGCGCGCCAGGTTGGACGACGCCTCGGACGGCGCGATCAGGTAATAGGCGGGCAGCGCGTAGGCGAACGACGGGCAGCCCACCTCGACGACCTTGGCGCCCAGCGACTCCAGCAGCTCAACGGTCTCGTTGAAGCGGTTGAGCACGCCCGCCTGATAGCCCTCGCCGGCGAACTCCTTGACCACGCCGACGCGCAGGCCGTTGACGTCGGCGCGCCGCGCGGCCTCGACGACCGGCGGCACAGCACGGTCAATCGACGTGGAGTCCATCACGTCGTGCCCGCTGAACGCCTCGTGCAGCAGTGCCGCGTCGAGCACGTTCCGGGCGAACGGGCCAGGCGTGTCGAGCGAGGAGGCGAACGCGATGATCCCGTACCGGGACGAGCCGCCGTAGGTCGGCTTGGTTCCCACGATGCCGGTGACGGCCGCGGGCTGCCGGATCGAGCCGCCGGTGTCGGTGCCGGTGGACAGCGGCGCCTGGTACGCGGCGACCGCGGCCGACGAGCCGCCGGACGAACCACCCGGCACCCGCGACAGGTCCCACGGGTTGCGGGTCACGCCGTACGCGCTGTTCTCGGTGGAGGAGCCCATCGCGAACTCGTCCATGTTGGTCTTGCCGAGGATCACCAGCCCCGCCTTGCGCAGCCGCGCAGTGACCGTCGCGTCGTACGGGGGCCGCCAGCCTTCAAGGATCTTGGACCCCGCGGTAGTGGGCATGTCCGTCGTCGTGAAGACGTCCTTGTGCGCGATCGGCACCCCTGCCAGCGGCCCGAGCTCCTCGCCGCCCGCCCGCCGCTCATCGACCCGGCGCGCCTGCGCCAGCACGGCCTCGTCATCGACGTGCAGAAAGGCATGCACCTGACCGTCCACAGCCCGCACCCGTTCAAGGTGCGCCTGGGCGACCTCCACCGCAGAGGCCTCACCGGACGCGATCAGCGCACCCAGCTCCGCAGCCGACTTCTTGATCAGAGTCATCACGCCTCCTCGTCCAGGATCCGCGGAACCCGGAAGCGCTGCTCCTCGGCGGCCGGAGCGCCCGCCAGGGCCTGCTCCGGGGTGAGGGACGGCCGGACCTCGTCCGCCCGGTAGACGTTGGTCAGCGGCAGGGCGTGCGAGGTCGGCGGGATCTCCTCCGCGGTGACCTCCTGCACCCGCGCGACCGCGGAAATGATCTGATCGAGCTGGGCCGCGAGGTGATCGAGCTCGTCCTCGCCGAGCGCCAGCCGGGACAGCCGGGCGAGGTGAGCCACCTCGTCACGGGTGATGGCCGACATGTGCAAACACCGTTCCTGGCGATCGATTGGATTGACGACCATCCTATGGCCGCACCGACCTACGGCCGACCGCATTACGAGGTGGACGATCTGTTTCATATCGGCACATGGGGAACGGAACTCCCGTACGTCCGAGGACGAACGAGAGGAGAGCGCCATGACCATCGGTGGCAGCATCGCCCTGATCATCATTGGTGCGATCTTGGCTTATGCCGTGAACTACGAGTTCAGCGGCGTCGACATCCGCGTGGTCGGCATCATCCTGATGCTCGGCGGCCTGATCGGTCTGATCATCGGCATAGCCCGCATCGCCACCGCCCGCCGCCGCGTAGCCCCACCCCCGCCTGCGGTCCGCGAAGAGCGCTACTACGAAGACCCCGCCTACGAGGAGCCGCCCGCCCGCCGTCGCCGCTACTGACCTAACGCATCCCCACGGCCAACTCACCGGTATCACCTCACCGAGTGCGCACGACCCGCACGCCCACCCACGACCGCTCTCGCTGACCCGCGCCGCCCGCACATGGATCGCGAGCGCCCTGAGCTGAGCATGCGCACGCGTCTCACCGACACGGGGCCACCCGCATGGGGCCGTAGGCCCGTACTTTGAGCCGAGCGTGCGCGCATGCGCAATGCGTGCGTGTGCCCAGAATCAAGCTGCCCGCATGCGCACCGCGAACGCGCTACCTGAGCCTGAAACGAGCCGCAGGCGAAGTTTCAGAGCGAAGATCGCGAAGCGATGTCGCGTTCGCCGCTTTCACGGTTCGGTTCCGAGCCGCCAGGCGAGGGGCCGAGGCCGTGAAAGCCATTAACGGAGCGCAACCAGTCGGTGGCGGTGGCGGCGTCCATGGGGCGGCCGAAATGCCAGCCCTGGGCGGCGTCGCAGCCCATCTCGCGCAGGAGGCGGGCGGTCTGGGCGTCCTCGACGCCCTCGGCGACCGAACGGAGGCCGAGGGTGCGGACGAGGTCCACGATGGAGCGGACGATCACTGCGTCCTCGGCGGTGGCCGTCAGGCGCTGCACGAACGAGGAGTCGATCTTGAGCTCCTCGACCGGGAGGCGCTTGAGGCGGACCAGGGACGAGTAGCCGGTGCCGAAGTCGTCCAGGCTGAGCGGGATGCCCAGTTCGGCGAGAGAGCCGACGGTCTCGGAGGCGTAGGCGGTCTCGTTCATCAGGATCCGCTCGGTGATCTCCAGCTGGAGGGCGGCGGCGGGGAGGCCGTGTTCGAGCAGGCCGTCCTCGATCGCCTCGGCGAGGCCGGTGTCGAGCAGGTCGCGGCCGGAGGCGTTGACCGAGACCTGGACGGCCAGGTCTTCCTTCCACCAGGAGGCCGCCTGGGCGAGGGCGGCGTTCACCACGTAGTGGGTGATGGCCCGCATGAGGTACGTCTGCTCGGCGATCGGCAGGAAGTCGTCAGGTTCGAGCAGGCCCTGCTCGGGGTGGCGCCAGCGGATCAGCGCCTCCATGCCGACCAGCTGGCCGTCATGCAGGGAGATCTTGGGCTGGTAGTAGAGCTCCAGCTCACCGCGGTCGATGGCCCCGCGCAGGTCGCCGAGCATGCCGAGGCGGGCGGGCGAGTTGCGGTCCTTGTCGGGCGAGTAGACCTCGACACCGGTGCGGTTTTCCTTGGCGTTGTACATCGCGACGTCGGCGCGCTGGAGGAGCAGCTCGAAGTCGGGCGCGTGGTCGGGGAAGAGCGCGATCCCGACGCTGGCCTCCAGGTCGAACGAGAGCCCGTCGAGCCGGACGGGCTCGCTGAGGGCGGCGCGGAGGCGGGCGGCCACCTCGCGTGCGGCGGCCGCGTCGCGGACGGTGGGCAGCAGCACGGCGAACTCGTCGCCGCCGAGCCGGGCCACGAGGTCGCCCGGGCGCACGCTGTGGGTGAGGCGGTGCGCGACGAGCTGGAGCAGCCGGTCGCCGGTCGGGTGCCCCAGCGTGTCGTTGACCTCCTTGAACCTGTCGAGGTCGAGAAGGAACAGGCCGGCCCGGCCGCCGACGGGATCGGCCTGCTGGCGGCGGCCCGCGCCGACCATCCCGCCGAGCCTGCGGGCCGTGGCGCCGCGTACTTCGGCGAGCGCCTCCTCCGTCCGGACGATCAGCATCTTGCGGTTGGGCAGCCCGGTCAGCCCGTCGTGCAGGGCCTGGTGCTCCCGGCGGACCGATACCGACGCGTTCAGGTAGACCGCGATGAACGGCAGCACGATGAGCTGCAGGAACCAGGCCGACCGGTCCATCGCCACGACCATCAGCGGCGCGAGGCCGAGCAGCGCCAGGTGCACCAGGACCTGATAGCCCAGGTCCCAGCGCAGCGCCTTGATCAGCGACACCCGTTCGTGCAGGGCGACGGCCGCGCCGACGAGGGCGTCGTTGCAGATGAAGTAGACCGCGCCGGCCAGGGCGATGGCGGGCAGGTCCCTGCCTTCGGGCACCCATGGGTCGGAGGGGACGCCGTGGATGCCGCAGGCGAGGAGGGCGAGCTGGGCGGCGGCCAGGCTGAGCGTGTACTGCGCCACGTTGAACGCGATGCGGTGGGGCGTGCGTCCGCGGAAGACCCCGCAGGTGATGACCGCGACCGCCTGCAACACGGCCGCGATCGGCAGCCCGGCGTAGAGCAGCGCGGCGAACGAGAACGTGGTGGACGTGGTCGCCCCGTTGTTCTCGGTGGAGCCGGGGGTGATGATCGGCCGAAGCTCGCCGAACACGATGAAGGCGCCGAGGATCAGGATGACCGGCATGTGGACGAGGGCGTCCAGCTCGGTCGCGGTCAGCCGGGTGAGCGTGGCGACGAACGCGCCCACGCCCAGCGAGATGACCACGACGAAGAAGATCCACAGCGGTGAGCCCCTGCGCGGCATCGTGTTCCGCGTGTTGTTCGGGTCCTTCATCACATCCTCGGGGGGTACGGGGAGGTCACCCTGGCCGGGCGCCGGGTACGGAGTAGGCCCCGGCGGCCGGTGTGGCCTCGGGGTCGTACTCCCGGCTGACACGGCCGGTGGGTTCGGAGGTCGGTCCGCGACGGGCGCCGGGGGCGCCTTCGAGAACCGGGCGTCCCCTCGGCCGGCACGGCCGGGGGGCAGGATTGTCCGTCCTCCTGGCCGCTGTGGCCCGGAGTCCGGGTCGGGCCCCGGGCCGCGTGGCCCGGGCGTCCCCCGGCCGATGTCACCGGGGTGTCGCCGCCGCTTTTCCGCCCGTTCACACCGCCGGAGGATCGGAGTGTGTGACCAGAGGGAGAGTACGACGTTTGCTCAACTTCGCGAAACCGATTGCGTACGTTCCGTTATGCCCAATCCGCACCCTAACGCCACCAGTGGGTAGTGGGACAGTACCCTTAAGTAACTTTCAGCTGGTTATCTGTGCAACGAACACGCGCCGTCATTCATCCCCGCGCTGGGTTACGGCTTTGGCCGCATCTGGCCCTTCCGTCAGAAGAACGCGGAATCCGTCCTCATCCAGGACCGGAACGCCCAGCTTGATCGCTTTGTCGTATTTGGACCCGGGACTGTCGCCGACGACCACGAAGCCCGTCTTCTTGGAGACCGAGCCGGTGACCTTGCCACCGAGATCCTGGATCGCCTCCGTCGCCGAGTCGCGGCTGAATCCGTCCAATGACCCGGTGACCACCACCGTGACGCCCTCCAGCGGCCGCGGCCCCGCGTCGGCGCCCTCGTCCTCCATCCGGACGCCGGCCGCCCGCCACTTGTCGACGATCTCGCGGTGCCAGTCGACCTCGAACCACGCCTTGATCGACGCGGCGACGGCCGGGCCGACGCCGTCGACCGCCACCAGCTCCTCCTCGGAGGCGTTCGCGATGCGGTCGAGCGAACGCATCTCGCGGGCGATGTCCTGGGCGGCGGTCGGGCCCACGTGCCGGATCGACAGAGACACCAGCACCCGCCAGAGCGGCTGCTGCTTGGCCTTTTCGAGCTCCTCGAAGAGCTTCTCGACGGTCTTCTTGGGCTCGCCGTCCTTGTTGGCGAAGAACGTGACGACCTTCTCCTCGCCCGTCTTCGGATCGATCTTGGGCAGGCCGGTGCGCATCTCGCGCACCACCGTCCGGATCGGCAGCAGCTGCTCGACGGTCAGATGGAACAGGTCGCCCTCGTTCTTGACCGGCGGGTCGCTGGGCTCCAGCGGCTGGGTGAGCGCCGTCGCGCCGACATAGCCGAGCGCCTCGATGTCGAGCGCGTTGCGGCTGGCCAGGAAGTAGAGCCGCTCGCGCAGCTGCGCCGGGCAGAACTGCGCGTTGGGGCAGCGGATGTCGGCGTCGCCCTCCTTCTCGTACGCCAGCTCGGTGTCGCACTCAGGGCAGCGCGTGGGCATCTGGAACTCGCGCTCGGACCCGTCGCGCAGCCCGCTGACCGGCGCGACGATCTCGGGGATCACGTCGCCCGCCTTGCGCAGCACGACCGTGTCACCGATCAGCACGCCCTTGCGCTTGACCTCGCTCGCGTTGTGGAGGGTGGCATAGGCCACCGTGGAGCGCGCGACCGTGACCGGCTCCATCACTCCGTACGGCGTGACGCGGCCGGTGCGGCCCACTCCGACCTTGATGTCGAGGAGCTTGGTGTTGACCTCCTCGGGAGGGAACTTCCACGCGATCGCCCAGCGCGGGGCCCGCGAGGTCGAACCCAGCCGCCGCTGCAACGCGAACTGGTCGACCTTGACCACCACGCCGTCGATCTCGTAGCCGGGTTCGCGCCGGTGCTCGCCGTAGTGGCCGATGTATTCGCGGACGGCGTCGAGCCCTCCGAGGACCTTGTAGAGGTCGCTGACCGGCAGCCCCCAGGCGCGCATCATCTCGTACGCCTCGGACTGGCTCTCGGGTCGTTTGCCGTCGCCGGCCTCCCAGGCGCCGAAACCGTGCACGAGCATGCGGAGCGGGCGCTGGGCGGTGACGCGGGGGTCCTTCTGGCGGAGGGAGCCCGCCGCCGCGTTGCGCGGGTTGGCGAACGGTTCTTTGCCGGCGTCGGCCTGCGCGGCGTTGACCTGCTCGAATCCCTCCTCTGGCAGATAGACCTCGCCGCGGACCTCCAGGGTCTCGGGCCAGCCTGAGCCCTGCAGCTGAGTGGGTATGTCGTCGATGGTGCGCACGTTGTTGGTGACGTCCTCGCCTGTACGTCCGTCACCGCGGGTGATGCCGCGCACCAGCCGGCCGTTCTCGTAGACGAGCGCGATGGCCAGACCGTCGATCTTGAGCTCGCACAGGTAACCGGCGACCTCGCCGACCTCCTTGACCACCCGTTCGTCCCAGGCGAGGAGCTCGTCCGCGGTCATCGCGTTGTCGAGGCTCTGCATGCGCTCCAGGTGCGCGACGGTCGCGAAGTCGGTGACGATGGGCGCCCCGACCCGCTGCGTCGGGGAGTCGGGCGTCACCAGCTCCGGATGGGCGGCCTCGAGCTCCTGCAGCTCGCGCAACCGCTGGTCGTACTCGGCGTCGGTCCACGTGGGGTTGTCGAGCACGTAGTAGCGGTAGTTGGCCTCGTCGATCTCCTGGCTCAGCCGCGCGTGCCGCTGCGCCGCCTCGGTCGGAACACCCTCGATGCTCATGACCTCATTCTGTCGTGCGGGACCGACATTCCAACCGGCACGGCACGCCCATTCTGACCAGCGAGAAGAGCGTCACCGGCCTGACTCTTCTATTGTCGATGACCGGCTGGGCGACGGAAGCGGAGTCGCCTCCTGTGGATGACCGAGGGAGCGGCGATGGAGTTCGGTGTCTCGACGTTCGTGACCGATGACGGGATCGGCCCGGTGGCGCTCGGACGGGCGCTGGAGGAACGGGGTTTCTCGTCCCTCTTCCTCGCCGAGCACACTCACATCCCGGCCAAGCGCGAGTCGCCTTGGCCAGGCGGCGCCGAGCTCCCGCGGCACTACTACCGGACGTACGACCCGTTCGTCGCCTTGAGCGCAGCAGCCGCGGTGACCGAACGCCTCCGGCTTGGCACGGGCATCGCGCTCGTCGTCCAGCGCGACCCGATCATCCTCGCCAAGGAGGTGGCCTCGCTCGACCGGGTGTCCGGCGGCCGGGCCGTCCTGGGCGTCGGCGCGGGCTGGAACCGCGAGGAGATGCGCAACCACGGCACCGATCCCAAGACGCGGATGCGGCTGCTGCGCGAACGCGTGCTGGCGGTCAAGGAGCTGTGGACCAAGGACCAGGCGGAGTTCCACGGCGAGTTCGTCGACTTCGACCCCGTCTTCTCCTATCCCAAGCCCGTCCAGGAGCCGCACCCGCCGGTGATGATCGGCGGCTCCGGGCCGACCACGTTCGACCGGGTGATCGAGTTCGGCGACGGATGGATGCCGATCCACGGCCGCGGCACCGCCGACCTGGCCGGTCAGATCACCGGGCTGCGCGAACGCGCGGGGCGGCCCGTGCCGGTCACGCTGTTCGCCGTCGTGCCCAAGCCGGAGATCATCGCCGAGCTCGAAGCGGCCGGCGTCGACGAGGTGCTCTTCAACCTGCCGACCGAGACCGAGGCCGACACGCTCCGGCGGCTGGACTCCATGGCCGCCCTGCTCTGACGCCCCCATAGGGTTGTCACGTGGACTTTCCCTGGGAGGCGGGCACCGCTACGGGTGTCGGGTCGTACCCCGGCACCGACCCGGCCGAGGCATTGCGGGTCGTGCTGGGCGAGTTGCCCGGGCTGCCGCATCTGCCTGAGCTTCCCGAGCGCGGGCCGGGCGCCGACATGATCGGCCGTACGGCGGGGCTGCTGGTCGATCTCGCCGTGCGCGTGGAGCCCTCAGGCTGGCGGTTCTCCGACCGGCCCGGGCGGGACACGCGGCGTTCCCACGACCATCTCGTCCGGGACCTGGACGTGCTGGAGGAGCTGGCGGGCGATCACGACGGGCCGTTCAAGATCCAGGTGTGCGGGCCGTGGACGCTCGCCGCCGGGATCGAGCTCAGGAGCGGCGACCGGGCGCTCAAGGATCCGGGCGCGGTGCGCGACCTGACCGCGTCCCTGGCCGAGGGCGTGGCCGGGCATGTCGCGGACGTGCGACGACGGCTGCCGAACGCACAGATCCTGCTGCAGCTCGACGAGCCGGGGCTGCCGGCGGCGCTGGCCGGGACCGTGCCGACCGCGAGCGGGTTCTCGCGGCTGCGGGCGATCGAGGCGCCGATCGCCGAGGACGGGCTCCGGCAGGTCATCGAGGCCTCGGGAGCGTTCCCGATCGTGCACTGCTGCGCGCCGAACGTGCCGTACGGGCTGCTGCGCGGCGCCGGAGCCAAGGCGATCTCGGCCGACCTCGGTCTGGTGCCCAAGCGGGACGACGACGCGGTGGGAGAGACGATCGACGCGGGGATCGGCCTGCTGCTGGGAGTGCTGCCGGGCACGGACGCCGCGCTGCCGCGGCTCCAGGCGACCGCCGCTCCCGTGCGGGATCTGTGGCGGCGGCTGGGCTTCCCGATCGCGCAGCTGGGCGAACAGGTGGTCATCACGCCCTCCTGCGGCCTGGCAGGCGCGTCGCCCTCGTACGTACGCGCCGCCCTCAGGCGTTGCCAGGAGACCGCCCGCACGCTGCACGAGGCGCCAGACGCCTGACGCCAGACGCCAGACGCCAGACGCAGGACCCTGACGCCTGACGCCTGACGCAGCCGACCCGAGCCCGAGCTAGGCGGGGACGCGGGCGGTGTCGGCGATGGTGGCCGAGCCGAGGACGCGGTCGTCCTCGTACAGGACCGCTGCCTGGCCGGATGCCACACCGCGGGCGGGCCGGGCGAGGCGGATGGTCAGCCGGTCGCCGTCCGGCTCCGCGACGCAGTCGTAGACCTCGCCGTGCGCCCGCAGCTGGACCTGGCAGCCGAACGGGCCCGCCGGGACCTCCGCGAGCCACACCGGACGTTCGGCGGTGATCTCAGTCACATCGAGGGCCTCGCGCGGGCCGACCGTGACGGTGTTGGTGACCGGCGAGATGTCCAGGACGTACCGCGGCTTGCCGTCGGGGGCCGGAGTGCCCAGCCGCAGGCCCTTGCGCTGGCCGACGGTGTAGCCGTAGGAGCCCTCGTGCTCGCCCACCTGGTTGCCCTCGATGTCCACGATGGGGCCGGGGGCGGCGCCGAGGCGTTCGGCCAGGAAGCCCTTGGTGTCGCCGTCGGCGATGAAGCAGATGTCATGGCTGTCGGGCTTGTCGGCGACCTGCAGTCCGCGCCGTTCCGCCTCGGCCCGGATGTCGGCCTTGGTGGTGTCGCCGAGCGGGAACATCGCGTGGGCGAGTTGCTCGGGGGTGCAGACGGCCAGCACGTACGACTGGTCCTTGCCGCCGTCCACTCCGCGCCGCAGAACGCCGTCCGCCAAGCGCGCGTAATGCCCGGTGCAGACCGCGTCGAAGCCGAGCGCCAGCGCCCTGTCCAGCAGCGCCTCGAACTTGATCTTCTCGTTGCAGCGCAGGCAGGGATTGGGCGTCCGGCCCGCCGCGTACTCGGACACGAAGTCCTCCACCACGTCATGGTGGAACCGTTCGGCCAGATCCCAGACATAGAACGGAATGCCGATCACATCGGCCGCGCGGCGGGCGTCCCTGGAGTCCTCCAGGGTGCAGCACCCGCGGGCGCCGGTGCGGTACGACTGCGGGTTGCTGGACAGGGCCATGTGCACGCCGGTGACGTCGTGGCCGGCCTCGGCGGCCCGGGCGGCGGCCACTGCTGAGTCGACGCCGCCCGACATGGCGGCCAGTACGCGGAGAGTCATAACTTCTCAAGGGTAAGCGGCGTGGGCAGGAGGACGGGAATTCCGCGTACGATGATGCCCGCCATGGGAATCTTTCGCCGTCCCCGCGACACGTCAGCCGCGACACCGCTTCCCGCGATCATCGACTTCTGGGAGTGGTGGGCGCAGGCCCGTCCCTCGATCGAGGACGCCCTCGGTGACGGGCTCTCGACCGAGCTGGTCGAGGAGCTCTCCCGCCGGGTGAACAAGATCCATCCCGAGTTGCAGTGGGAGATCGGGGGGTCCGAGGAGGACGGCCCGTCCCTCACGGTGACGAGCGGTGGTGACCCGGAGCTGCGCGGGCTGTCCGAACGCTGGTACCGCGCCGCGCCCGTGGGCACGAACTGGCGGTTCCACGCGGCGCGCCAGGCCGATCACGAGATGCTGAGCCAGCAGCTCCTGCTCGGCGACCACGAGTTCGATCTCGAGTACGTGCGGTTCGGGATGCGCGCCGACCAGCTCCGCGGCCGGGTCGACATCGTCGCCTACCACCCCGACTTCCTGTTCGTCTCCGAGGAGCAGCAGGTCCAGGTCGCGCTGCACGTCCTGGACTGGGCGCTCGGCGAGGACGACGTGGCCCGCTGGATCGGCGAGGTCCGCATCGCCACCGAGGCGCCGATGGACGCGCTGCCGCCCGCGATGTTGCCCGTCGTCGTCGAGCAGGTCACCGAGGACTTCCGCGAGCCGACCTGGCTCACCGGCGAGGGCCGCACCCCGCGCGGGCACCCCTCACAGCTGCGGGCCCGTTTCCCGCTGCACCGCCAGGACTACCCGCTCTGCGATCAGCACGTGGCGATCTCGGTGCCGTACGCCAACAGCAACCCGGACCGGCTGCCGGTCGACCCTTCGGCGGGGGCTCTGCGCAAGTTCGAGAAGAAGCTGGCGGGCCTCGGCGACCGCGCGGTGCTGGCCGTCCGGGAGACCGGTGACGGGCTGCGGGTGTTCCACCTGTACGCCGACCCGGACTCGGGCGTGATCGCCGAGCTCGACCAGCTCGCCGCGAGCTGGGCCGAGGGCAAGGCCAAGGTCGCCTCCACCCCCGACCCCGGCTGGCGCAGCCTGGCCCCGTTCCAGCCATGACCCCCGCGTGTGCGGGTCAGGAGCGTACGGCTTCGACCTTGCGCCAGCGCGACTCGCACAGCGAGTAGACCCCGAAGATCACCAAGCCCAGGGCCACCGCGATGAGGAGCCAGGGGCCGGCGGGGGTGGCGGCCAGCTCGCGCAGCGTGCCGTCCAGGCCCTTGGCCTTGCCGGGATCGAACGTGATCGCCGCGTACGCCAGGAACACCCCGGCGCTCATCGCCACGACGCCCCGGGCGATGTGACCGACGACGCCGAGCGCCTCGACGGTCCGCTGCACCCGCTGGTCCATGCCGAACGTCTTGAGCTCCTGGCGGAAGTCGCGGCTCGCGCCGTGCCAGACCTGGTGCGCTCCCCAGGCGATGACACCGATGCCCACCGCGAGCACGAGCCATCGCCCGCCCGGCTCGCTCATCGCCCGCGCGGTGAACGACTTCGACTCCTGGTCGCTGGAGCTGGACTTGCTGCTGAGCACGAACGCCAGCGTCCCGGCGCAGGCCACCGTGTAGACCACCCCCCGCCCGAACGCCGCCAGCCGCTTGCGCGCCTTGCGCCCGTCCGGCACCGGCTGCCCGTACCGCGCCTCGGAGAACCCCCACAGCGCCAGTCCCGCCAGCCCGATCACCAGGAGCCACAACACGACGGCGCCGCCGGGCCTGCCGGCGATCTCTTGCAGGGCGCCGCCCCTGTCGGCCTCCCTGCCGCCGCCCTCCCCCATGCCGACCCGGACCGCCAGCCAGCCGACCAGCAGGTAGAGCAGGCCCCGTGCGGCCAGGCCGACCCTGGAGAGCCGGTGAAACCAAGGATGCCCCGCTGTCTGCCTGCCCAGTCCGCCGGAACCGGTCCCGGCCACGTTCGCCGTCATGACGTCCCCTTTCTCGAACGGACAAGCCGTCCCCGCAGGAAGGGGCTCCAAACCGGTCCTGGCGGCCTCAGCGGCTCTCCGGCGGCGGCATCGGCGGCAGTTGGACGGTGAACGTCGAACCCGCGCCCGTGGCGCTCTCGGCGCTGAGGGTGCCGCCGTGCGCCGCGACGATGCCCTTGGCGATCGAGAGGCCGAGCCCTCGCCCGCGCCCGCCGGTCCCCCGGCCGCGCGCGGCGTCCGCACGCCAGAACCGGTCGAACACGTTGCGCAGGTCATCGGCCTCGATTCCGTGCCCCGTGTCGGCGACAGAGATCAGCACGCCGCCGTCGTCCGCCGGCCAGGCCCGCAGCGTGATCGTCCCGCCGGGCGGCGTGGCCGCCAGCGCGTTGGTCACCAGGTTGCCGACCACCTGGCGCAGCCGGTCGGCGTCACCGTTCACCGAAGGCACGGGCACCGTGTCGACCAGCAGGCGGACGCCCTGGGACTCGGCGGCCACCCGGTGGGTGAAGCCGTACGTCTCCAGCAACTCCACCACGTCCAGCGGCTCAAGGCGCATGCGCAGCGCCCCCGACTCGGCGAGCGCCAGGTCCTGCAGGTCGTCGATCAGCCGCTGCTGGAGCACCGCCTCCTCGTGCAGGGAGGCCAGCAACTCCTGGTCGGGTTTCAGGACACCGTCCTGGAGCGCCTCCAGGTAGCCCCGCATGGTGGACAGCGGCGTGCGCAGCTCGTGCGCGATGTCGCTGATCATGCGCCGCTGCGCCTCCTCGCTGCGCTGGAGCGAGTCGGCCATGCGGTTGAACGTGCGGCCCAGCGCCGCGATCTCGTCCTGGCCCCGGACGCGGACCCGTTCCGACAGATTGCCCGCGCCCAGCCGGCTGGAGGCCACCCGGAGCGTGGCGATCGGGGCCAGCACCCGGCGGCTGAGCAGCAGCGTCCCGGCGGCCAGCAGCACTGCCACGACGCTCGCCGCCGCGGCCACCCTGAAGAGCGGTATCCGGACCGCCCCGCGCTGGGGTTCGCTGTAGCCGAGCCAGATCAGCAGCGGCTCCGGCGCGACGCTCTCCAGCCGCTGCAGAAAGACCCGCCCCTCGCACGTCTCCTCGGGAACGAGGAACAGATCTTCCACGCCGACGGCGCCGGAAGCGGCGGCGCACGCCCTGACCGCCTGCGTGTCGGCTGCCGACTCGGCTTTCGTGCTCTTGGCCCGGGTGGCGCACCTCTTGGGCCCGTCGTCGCCTGCGGCGGGCGTGTACGCGGCGACCGGGTTCCGGGGGAACACGATCGGCTCCTGCCTCCGCATCGCGATCCCTTCACGGGTGTAGCAAGCCCGGAGGCGGATGGCGACCCGGTAGAAGTGAAGCCTCATCCTCAATTGCCCGGGGCTGATCCGCACGCTGCCCCCCGGGCGGTTCGCGGACAGCCCTGTGCTGTCCGGCTTCCCAGAGTCCTGCGGCGGATCGGCCTCCCCGCCGTCCGGCACGGTCGGCGGATGATCCGGCGCACTCGACGGATCGCCCGGTGTGGCCGACTCCCGGCTGATCGGTTGACCGGCGAACGCTCCGGCCACCAGCTCGCGCCGCGGGTCCAGGACCGAGGCGGGACGGCTCGTCGTGGGCCGGGCGGTGCGGCCCGCCAGTGTGTCGGTGTCGACGATGACGTCGCCGGACAGGCCGGCAAGCCGGATGCGCTGGTGGGTCCGCTCCTCCAGTTCCTGGGCCAGGCGCGGCACGCCCTCCCAGGTGCCGTGCGTGCTCCCGTACTTGACGAGCCCGTCCTCGATGGTGTCCACGTCCCGGTCGGCCGCGGCCGCCGAGTCGGTGAACTCGGCCGTCGTGGTGCGCACGGTCAGCCATGCGGTCGTGGCGATGGCGACCAGCGTGACCAGCGTGACGATGGCGAACACCCGCGCCCGGAATCCGAAGAACGGCATCGCTCAGCCTTCGACCGCGGGGCCGAGCCGGTAGCCGCGGCCATAGACCGTCTGAACGTAGACGGGCTTGGCCGGATCCTGCTCCATCTTGCGCCGCAGGTTCATCACGTGCGCGTCCACGGTGCGTTCGAGCACGTGATGGTCGAAGCCGAAGGCCAGTTCGAGGATCTGCGCGCGGGTGAAGACCCGGGTCGGCTCGGCCGCCAGCGTCTGCAGGATGCCGAACTCCTTCGCGGTCACCTCGACCCGGCGCCCGCCCGTACGCACCTCGAAACGGTTGGGATCCACCTCCAGATCCCCCACCCGCAACACCGGCTCCGCGGAGCCGGCGGCCGGCACCACCCCGACGCCCGCCCTTCGCAGGAGCGCGCGGACGCGTGCCGTCAGCACGCGGGGGCTGTAGGGCTTGGTCAGGTAGTCGTCGGCGCCCAGGTCGAGGCCGAGCAGCATGTCGTCCTCGGTCGAACGCGCCGTCAGCAACAGGATCGGGACCGACGCCTCGGCCCGGATGACGCGGCAGACGTCGAGCCCGTCGAGGCCAGGCATCATCACGTCGAGCACCAGCAGGTCCGGCCGGAGTGCGCGGGCACGTTCCAGCGCCTGGCGGCCGTCGCCGACCACGGTGACCCGGTGCCCTTCCCGCTCCAGATAGATCCGGATGAGCCGGGCCTGCTTGGGGTCGTCCTCCGCGACGAGGATACGAGGGGCCGTCCACATGATCCGGAAGGTACCAAGGGACACTCCGGTCACAGCGGGCGTCTCAGCCCCCACCCACCAAAAAGATCAAATCCGGATCGTTTCTTCACAGGTTCTTCAACGCCGTCGGCTTGAGTGACGCACCACGAAACGGAAGATCATCAAGGGGGACCACTCATGATCCAGCCGACGGACACGTTGGTCGCCGGGCCCTTCTCGCCCATCAGCGAGGAGGACCGGCGCACGTTCGAGGAACAGGGCTATCTCCTGATACCCCGCGCGCTGGACGAGCCCACGCGCGCCCGGATGGAGGAGGCGGTCGACCGGGTGTACGACGGCGAACGCCGGGCGGGCAGGCTGGGGCCGAACGGGGAGATCCACGCGCTGGGCGGGGTCCTCCGCGACGAGACGTTCCTCGAACTCCTGGACCTGCCGACCACGTTCCCGCACCTCTGGGGCCATCTCGGCTGGAACATCTACGTCAACCACAGCCACGTCGACGTCAACCCGCCCGTCCTGGACCCGCCCGCGCCCGGCTGGCTGTGGCACCAGGACGGCAAGCGGCAGAACGCGGACCTGGACATGGACCTGCGGCCGATGTTGTCCATCAAGATCGCGTACGTGCTGAGCGATCTGTCAGAGAAGGGGCGCGGGGGCACCCTTGTCCTGCCGCGCGGCCACCTGAGCAACACCCTGGACCGCACCGAGCCCGGCCCCGGCGGGGTCTACCCGCCGCCTCCCGGAGCGGTCGAGATCACGGCGAACCCGGGCGACGCGTTCATCTTCGACCGCCGGCTGTGGCACTCCCGGTCGCTCAACCACTCCACCGTCACCCGGAAGATGATCTTCCTCTGCTACACCTACCGCTGGATCCGCTGGTACGACGACGTGGCCATCGACCGGCACAGCGACTGGTGGCGCGGGCTGAGCGCGGTGCGCCGCCAACTCCTGGGCGACGGGGACGGGACGGCCACCTACTTCGGGATCTCGCGGGAACTGGGCGGCGCCTGGGACGAGGAGATCCCGCTGCGCGCCGAGCTCAAGTCCCGCGGGCTCCTCGACCGGAGCCGCCAGTTCCTGCGCTGACGCCCGCTCTGCGGCGGGTCGTTCACCCAACCCCGCTCGGGTGAACGACCCGCCGCAGCCCAACGAAAGATCCCGCCGGTCACCGGCCGTGGACCGCCGCGCGGGCCCCCTCCGCCCACCCGGGGCCCGCGCGGCTCAGCAGAAGCCCGCGCGGCAGAGACGGCGCAGCAGAAGACGTCGCGGCAGAAGATGGCGCAGCAGAAGACGGCGCAGCAGAACGCGTGGCGTGGGGCGGCGTCAGGTGAGGCCGGCGCGGCGGGCGCGTTCCACGGCGGGGCCGATGGCCTCGGCGAGGGCGGTGACGTCGGCGTCGGTCGAGGTGTGGCCGAGGGTGAAGCGGAGGGAGCCGCGGGCGCGGGCGGGATCGGCGCCCATGGCGAGGAGCACGTGGCTCGGCTGGGCGACTCCGGCCGAGCAGGCCGAGCCGGTGGAGCACTCGATGCCGCGCGCGTCCAGCAGCATGAGGAGCGCGTCGCCCTCGCAGCCGGGGAACGAGAAATGCGCGTTGCCGGGCAGCCGGTCGTCGGGATCGCCGTTCAGGATCGCGTCCGGCACCGCCGTACGGACCTCTTGGATCAGGCGGTCGCGGAGGGTGGCCATGCGCCGGGCCTGCTCGTCCCGCTGGGCGGCCGTGACCTGGACCGCGGCCGCGAGCCCTGCGATGGCGGGGGTGTCGAGCGTTCCGGAGCGCACGTCGCGCTCCTGGCCGCCGCCGTGCAGGACGGGGACCGGATCCACGCCCTTGGCCAGCAGCAGGGCGCCGACGCCGAGCGGGCCGCCGAGCTTGTGGCCGCTGAGGGTGAGGGCCTGCGCGCCGCTGCCCGCGAAGCCGACCGGTAGCTGGGCGGCGGCCTGCACCGCGTCGGTGTGGAAGGGGATGTCGTGCTCGCGGGCGATCGCCGCCAGTTCGGTGACGGGCTGGATGGTGCCGACCTCGTTGTTGGCCCACATGACCGTCACGAGCGCCACGTCGTCGGGGTCGGTGTGCACCGCCTCGCGCAGCGTCTCCGGGCGGACCCTGCCGAGCTCGTCGCACGGCAGCCACTCGACCTTGGCGCCCTCGTGGTCGGCCAGCCACTGGACGGCGTCCAGCACCGCGTGGTGCTCGATCGCGGCGGCCAGGACGCGGGTACGGGACGGATCGGCGGCGCGGCGGGCCCAGAAGATGCCCTTGACCGCGAGGTTGTCGGCCTCGGTGCCCCCGGAGGTGAAGATCACCTCGCTTGGCCGGGCGTCGAAGGCCTCGCCGATGATCTCGCGGGACTCCTCCACGACCCGCCGGGCCCGGCGGCCCACCGCGTGCAGTGAGGACGGGTTGCCCAGCTCACCCAGCTCCACCGTCATCGCGGCTATGGCCTCGGGACGCATGGGGGTCGTCGCCGCATGGTCGAGGTAGGTCACCACACGGTCAACACTATCCGCGCCGGGCTCGTTCCCTTCGCGCTGGGCCGGTTCCTCCGGCCCGGTGCTGCGGGTCACATGACGGTCGATTGAAACTGTACCGTCCGGTCGGTACAGTATAGAGGTCATGAAAAAAGACGCCCTCCTCGACGCCGCCGAGGCCGTGCTCAGCGAGCACGGCACGCAGGCCCTCACGCTCACCGCGGTCGCGGACCGCGCGGGCGTGAGCAAGGGTGGGCTGCTCTACCACTTCTCCACCAAGGAAGCCCTGGTCAAAGCGTTGGTGACACGGGTCATCGAGGAGTTCGACGATCTGATCGCCGAGCTGGACGACGGCACGCCGGGCTCGTACAGCCGGGCCTACGTCGAGGCGACGTTCAAGGTGTTCACCGACGGCGCCCGGACCTACCGACGATGGTCGGCCATCACGGCCGCCGCCACCGACCCGGAGCTGGCCGCCCCGCTCAACGAGGCGATGGCGCGCTGGCACCGCCGCGATCCGGCAGAGGATCGCGACCCGGTCGCGGGCATGATCGTCCGGCTGGCGGCCGAGGGCCTCTGGGAAGTGATGAGCCACAGTCCCGAGCTCTACGGCGAGGCCGAGCTCGCAGCGCTGAGAGAGCGGCTGCTGGCCCTGCTCGAACGCTGACCGGGACGGGCTCCACGCCCGTCCCCTTCATGACGCCACATCCTGATCGACCCTTCTGATCGACCGTGCCGTGCACGCACGGCCGCCTTCGCGGCCCCTGCGCACGGCTTCCTGCACTGCGTTCGGGGCCGCGCTGTGCGCGCACGTGCCCCACCGAGAAATGAAAGAGGTGAACCATGCTGTTCCGCGCTCGCCTTGGAACGTTCCTGACGTTCGCACTGGCGGGGCTGCTCACCGGCGTGTGGGTGGCGCGAATGCCCGCTCTGGCAGCCAAGTTCGGCACCAGCGAGAGCGAGATCGGCATAGTGGTCCTCATCTGGGGGCTCGGCGCCATCGTGGCGATGCAGGGACTGCGCACCGTCATCGCGCGGGCCGGCAGCCGCTCCGTACTGCGGATCGCCCTCCCGCTGACCGCCGCCTCGTACGTCTTCGTCGCGCTCGCGCCCACCTACTGGGCGCTGCTGATGGCGGTCGCGCTGTTCGGCATGACGTTCGGCATCACCGACATCGCGATGAACGCGCAGGGCACCGTCGTCGAGCAGGCCCACCGCCGCCCGATCATGAGCGGCATGCACGCCGGCTGGTGCGTCGGCGCCATGAGCGGCGGGCTCTTCGGTGTCGCGACCGCCGCCGCCGGGCTCGGCTTCACGGCGACCGTCCTTGTCGCCGCGATCGTCGCGCTGCCGGTCGCGTTCGCGCTGGGCCGCACGTACCTGGCCGACCCGCCCGCGGCCGTGCCCTCCAACGGCCGCCGGCGCGCCCGGATGCCCGTCGCGGTCTACCTGATCGGCGTGCTCGCGTTCATCGCCTTCATGGCCGAGGGCTCGATCGCCGACTGGAGCGGCCTGCTGCTGCACGACGAGCTCGGCACCACGCAGGCGGTGGCGGCGCTCGGCTACCCGATGTTCGAGTTCGCCATGCTGATCGGCCGGCTGACCGGCGACCGGCTGCGGACCCGCCTCGGCACCCGGCGCCTGCTGATCGCCTCCGGTGTCGGCACCGCGCTCGGCATGACCGTCGTCGTGCTGGCCCCGTCCGCGCCGTTCGCCCTCGCCGGGTTCTTCCTCACCGGGCTGGTGGTCTGCACGGTCGTCCCGACCACGATCTCGCTGGCCGGCACCGCCGCGCCCGGGCAGTCCGCCGCCGCGGTCGCCCAGGTCGGGGCGATGGGGTACGGCGGCCTGCTGCTCGGCCCGGTCGTGGTCGGCTTCCTCGCGGACGCCACCTCGCTCCGGCTCGGCGTCGGCGTCGTGGTCGTGCTCGCCCTGTTGATCGCGTTCGGCGCCCGCTTCGTTCCGCTCGGACCGGGCGACGTCGCGGTCGCCGGTGGCACCACCGTGCACGCCGCCGACGCGCTCGACGCCGTAGGCGAGACCGCCGCCGCCCCTGCCGGTGGTGACCGCGAACCCGTCGCGGCCTGACCGGACCACCGTTTCTTCCGGTATAACCCCACGTGGGGCTATGGCGGCGAGGGGTGTGCGGGATGGGCACGTGGCAGGTTCCGGGCTACAGCGAGGTGCGGGTCCTCGGGGAGGGCGCGCAGGGGCGCGTCGTGCTCGCACGGCATGACGCGTCCGGCGCGCCCGCCGCGATCAAATACCTGTCGGAACGGCTGTGTGAGGACGCGCGGTTCCGGGAGCGGTTCCGGGGTGAGGCCGACCTGCTGCGCCGCGTACGCAACCCGTACATCGCCCAGATGTGGGGGCTGGTGGAGGCACCCGAAGGCGCGGCCATCGTCATGGAGGCCGTGGACGGCGCGTCGCTCAAGGAGGTCCTCGCGCGGCAGGGAGCCCTGACGCCCGAGGCGTCCTTGACGGTCCTCAAGGGGTCGCTGCTGGGCTTGGCGGCCGCGCACGAGGTGGGCGTCGTGCACCGCGACTACAAGCCGGCGAACGTGATCGTACGCGGGGACGGGCTGAGCAAGCTCATCGACTTCGGCATCGCGGTGGACGCGGGCGAGGCCGGCCGTTCGGGCACCCCGGTCTACATGGCGCCGGAACAGTGGCGTGCCGAGCCCGCCTCCCCCGCCACCGACGTCTACGCGGCGACGTGCGTCTTCTTCGAGTGCGTGACCGGGCGGCGGCCGTTCACCGCCGAGGACCAGCGGGCGCTCATGAACCTGCACCTGACCGGGGAGATCCCGGTCGAGGCTGTGCCCGAGCCGCTGCGCCCGCTGGTCTCCAGCGGCCTGGCCAAGGACCCGTGGGGACGGCCCGCGGGAGCCGCCGCGTTCGTGTCCGAACTGGAGAGCGCCGCGGCCGCCGCGTACGGGCTGGACTGGGAGGGACGCGGCGTACGCGCCCTCGCCGGAGCCGCCGCCGCGCTCGCCATGATCTTCCCGCTCGCCGCCCTCGGGATGGCCCCCGCCGGATCCGGTGCGGCCGGAGCCGCCGGGACCGCTGGAGCCGCAGGGGCGAGCGGAGCCGCCGGGACCGCCGGAGCCGGCAGCGGCACGGTCGGTGCCGCAGGCGCCGCGGGCGGCAAGGGTGTCCTTGGCGTCGTCGGGGCCAAGGGCGCGACCGCCATCGCCGGAGCGCTCGTCGTCACCGGTGTGGCAGGCGGCGCCGGGTACTACGCGGCCACCGGGGACGACAAGCCGCGTCCGGCTCCGACCCCGTCGCTGAGCTTCGCGCTCGCGGCCCACCGGACGTCCCTCGGCAACCCACCCCTCCAGGGCACCGGCCAGATCGTCCAGGTCAAGGGCGGCTCGAACGCGGCGCTCGTCAAGCGGATCAACGACGCGCTGCTGGCGCCGGTGAACAGCCGCGAGGCCGAGTACCGCAGGGCCATGACCACGTTCAACGCCACCGCGTCGGCCGCGTCCGTCAAGGCGGCCATCCGGCTGAGCGGCCCCCGCTACGTCTCGGTCCGCTACGACTTCGAGCTGCGTTCCAAGGAGATCACGCACGCGAGCTGGAACCGGGCCCGCACCGTCACGGTGGACCTCAAGACCGGGACCACGTTCAAGAACGCGGCGGAGATGGTCACGCCGGCGGGCCTCACCGGCACCGGCGTCGCCGGCTTCTCGGATCTGGTCATGAAGGCCGACGCGAGCCGGACCTGCCTGTCGTCCATGCGCTACGGCCCCGCCGACTTCCGGAACGAGGCTGTGATCTTCGCGCTGTGGCCGAAGGAACTCGAGGTCATCGTGGATGCCCCCGCCACCACCGCAGCCCGCGAAATGGCCTGCGGCCAGAACTCGGTCAAGATCCCGTACGACAGGCTCACCACGTTCCTCAAACCCGAGGTGCTGGCCGCCATCCCGTACAAACCGGCCCCCGCCCCCACCCGCTCCTGACCCGCCGAGGCCGAAGCAGGACGCCCCGCCGCCCGCGGGTGCGGGTGGCGGGGCGTCCGGAGTCGATCGCGGCGCCTACCTGCGCTTGTTGATCTCCTCGGTGAGCTGCGGGGCGACCTGGAAGAGGTCGCCCACGACGCCGTAGTCCACGAGCTCGAAGATCGGGGCCTCGGAGTCCTTGTTGATCGCGATGATCGTCTTCGAGGTCTGCATGCCGGCCCGGTGCTGGATGGCCCCGGAGATGCCGACCGCAATGTAGAGCTGCGGCGACACCGTCTTGCCGGTCTGGCCGACCTGGAAGGAGTGCGGGTACCAGCCGGCGTCGGTCGCGGCGCGGGACGCGCCCACCGCCGCGCCGAGCGAGTCGGCCAGATCCTCAATGATCTTGAAGTTCTCCGCACCGCCGACACCGCGCCCACCGGAGACGACGATCGCCGCCTCGGTGAGGTCGGGGCGCTCGCCCTTCTCCTGGACGACCTTCTCAGTGATCTTGGCGGCCTTGTCGGCGTCCGACAGGGTCACCGACACCGCCTCCTCCGCGCCGGCGGCCGGGGCGGCCTCGGGAGCGATGGAGTTGGGGCGGACGGCCACGATCGGCGTACCGGTCTTGACCTTGGCGTGCGCGATGATGCCGCCACCGAAGATCGAGTGCTCGGCGACGGCGCCCTCGGCGACGTCCACCACGTCGGTCAGCACGCCGGAACCGGTCTTCACCGCGAGGCGGCCGGCCACCTCCTTGCCCTCGGCCGTCGCGGAGACGAGCACCGCGGCCGGGGACTTGTCGGCGACCAGCTGGGCCAGCAGGGCGGCCTTCGGAGCCACCACGTACGAGGTCAGCTCCTCGTCGGCGGCCACGTAGATCTTGGCCGCGCCGTACTCGGCCAGCTTGTCCTTGGCGCCGTCGGCACCCGGACCGATCCATACCGCAGCGGGCTCGCCCAGCCGTCGCGCGGCCGTGAGCAGCTCGAGCGTGACCTTCTTGACTTCGCCGTCGACGTGGTCGACGAGGACGAGAATCTCAGCCATTGTTCGTAATCCCCTTCCTCGCTCAGACGAACTTCTTCGACGCGAGGAACTCGGCGATCTTCGCGCCGCCGTCGCCCTCGTCGGTGACGATCTGCCCCTGGGCCCGGGGCGGGGCCTCGGCGAAGTCGACGACCTCGGTGGCGGCGTTCGCCAGGCCGACCTGCGCGGCGTCGATACCCGCGTCGGCGATGCCGATCGTGTCGACCGGCTTCTTCTTGGCCGCCATGATCCCCTTGAACGAGGGGTAGCGCGGCTCGTTGATCTTCTCCACCACGCTGACGACCGCGGGCAGGCTCGCCTCGACCTTGTCGAAGCCGTAGTCGGTCTGCCGCTGGATCTTGATGGCGGAGCCGTCGATCTCGACCTTGTTGGCCAGCGACAGCTGCGGCACGCCCAGCCGCTCGGCGAGCATCGCGGCGAGCACGCCGGTCCGCGCGTCGGTCGACTCGGAGCCCAGCACGACCAGGTCGAAGCCGGTGCGTCCCAGCGCCTGCTGGATGGCGTACGAGGTCTGCAGGGCGTCGGAGCCCGCCAGCGCCTCGTCGACCAGGTGCACGGCCTTGTCGGCACCCATGGCCAGCGCCTTGCGGATCGAGTCGGTCGCCTTGTCGGGGCCCATGGTGAGGACGGTCACCTCGCCACCCTGGGCCTCCTTGATACGCAGCGCCTCTTCGATGGCGTACTCGTCAAGTTCGTTGATCACACCGTCCGCGGCGGCACGGTCGAGCGTGCTGTCATCGGACTTCAGCTTGCGCGGGCTCTCCGTATCGGGAACCTGCTTCACCAGGACGACGATGTTCATGGCCGGTGGCCGACCTCCCTGCTATCAGTTGGCCGCTGGGGCAGCGGACAGAGGGGCGCCGCCCAGGGCGGGTCGACGCGGGCTGATGCTCACAGCCTGCCAAACACCCGAACGTGCTTCGGCTCCGGGTCCCTGATTCAGCCGTGCACCCCTTATATTACCGGGCAGTAACCTGCTGGCAAATCCCGGCCCTGAGACATTCCGCACTGACCTACATCCTGGTCTGCAACTGGCTGACCGCACTCTCCAGCGAGCTCTGCAACCCGTACATCGGCGCGAAGCTCGGCGTCAGCGAGATGGCGCCCACCACCGCGAGGAACGCCACGATCCCCAGGGAGACACCACCCGCCGCGATGGCCCGCGGCGTCCCGGCGATCCCGGCCACCAGCCGCTCCAGCCCCCGCCGCGGCCCGGAGACCCCGGGCGCCGCCCACAGACCCGCCACCCCGGCCCCGACTCCCAAGGCACACGCCCCGAGCGGGTCGATCTCAATCCCCACAGCCGAGACCGACGCCAGCCCCAACGTCACCACCAGCGCGAACGCACCGGCATAGGGCAGCGTGGCAGCGGTCCTGCCCACCGCCATGGCCCACCCCCGCCCGGCAACCCCGCGCAGCAGCACGACCGCAGCCACCGACGCCACAGCCCCCACCACCGGCAGCATCACAGCAATCCCCGCCGCAGCAACGACCACCAACGCCGCCAACAACCGAGCCCAAGCCTGAACGACCCAGGCCCCAACCGTCACATCCGGTGTAAATACACCAGCAGGCACTGCAGCACTACCCACCGTAGCGACACGACCGGCTTTGAGTGCACTGCCCGGCGTAGCCTCACGAGTTGCCATCGCAGCACCGCCGTGCGGAGCTGCAACATCCGTCGAAAGCACACCCTCCGCCGTGGCAGTACCACTCGGCATGACCGCACTGCCTTGCGTGGCAGTGGCAGCACCGCCCGGCGTGGACACACCTGGCGCGGACGCGCTGGGTGGGGTGGGCGCGCTGGGTGTGGATGTGGCTGCGTGACTCGTGGAGGTTAGGGCTTCTATTAGGGCGGTTAGGTGGATTGATTCGGCTTTGGCGGCTTCCAGCAGGGGTTGGAATGGGGGTGGGATGTTGCCGGCTGCGGCGTGGCTTACCAGGGCGGCCCAGGCTTGAATGTCGCTGGTCGGAGTGGCTGCCAGGGCGAAGTCGATGATGACTGGGGAGCCGTCTACCACCAGGACGTCCTGGGGGCGGAGGGCTCGGTGGGTCAGGCCTGACTCGTGGATGGCGGCCAGGGCTTTGGCCAGGTCCAGGGCCAGGCGGTTGAGGGCTTGGCCGGTCAGGGGGCCTTCCTCGGCTGTGAATCTGTCCAGGGGGCGGCCCGGGACGAAGCGGGAGACTATGTAGGGGCGGGCGGCTTCGGGGTCGCCGTCCAGGACGTCGACCACGTAGGGACTGCGGACGGCGCGCATGCGGTCCAGGTCGGAGCGGAGGCGGTCGCGGGACTCGTCGGGGAGCAGGCGGATCGCCACGTCCTTGCCGGTGGGCCCTGCGGCACGGTGGGTGTCGGCGCCCAGGCGGGACAGGAGGCGGTAGGGGCCGATGGTTTGCTCACTCATCGGCTCGCCACCCTATCGGCGTCAGACGAACGGCAGCCCGCTGAGAAGGTCGCGGACGTCGGCGCGGAGGTCTTCGAGGCTCTGGCTCATCCCGTTCAGCGGCGTGGTGTCGGGCTGCTCCTGCTGCGACAGGATCACCAGCACCGCGGCGAAGAGCCCGAGTATGAGGGCGCCGGCGACGGCGGCTTCCGTGCGGGGCAGGATGGCGCCCCAGAGGCGGGCCATCTGGCGCCGCGGCGCGCCGCTGCCGGGCGCGAGGCAGAGCAGAACGATGACGAGCATGGCCGTGTAGGCGATGGCCCGTGAGGCCGTCATGGTGTCGTTCGCGAACATCAGGACGCCCAGAACGATCAGCCCCGCGAGGGCCGCCAGTCCCCCGAGGAGGGCGGTGACCATCAGGGCTCCTGGCAGGTGCAGCGGCGACTTGAGTGTTGCTGCGAGCACGTCGCCGGAACGCGGACCGCGCCGGGTGCGCTTGCCTTCCATGCCCTTGGCGGCCTTGTCGCCCGCGCGTAGGACGAGGACGCCGACGGTGGTGACGGCCATGGCCAGGAGCGGCGCGATGTGGGCGAAGCCCAGCAGGGCTACCAGGACGATGAGGCTGAGCAGGCGGTACCAGCCGTACGGCTTGCGCTTTTCTGCGGCGGGCGGGCGTTCGGCCGGGCGTTCGGGCGGCCGCTCAGTGGCGCGCGGTTGTGTGCCGCGGTCGTAGAGGGCGGGCGGCTGTTCGGGGCGTGGGTGTGTACCGCCGTTGTAAGGGGCGGGTGGCTGTTCGGGGCGTGGCTGCAGGCCACCGCGGCGTGGGCGTTGCGCGTAGGCGTTGGGCTGCTCGAACGGGCCAGGGGCCGGGGGCGGTACGGGTGGTGGGGCGGCCGGTGGCAGCTGGCCTACGAAGTCCTTGGGCTGCTGCGCCGGGACCGGCGCGGGGGGCGGCGCAGGTGCCGGGGGCGGCGTCGCAGGCTCCGGGGTGGGGCCCGTCGCGGGCATGGCGAACTGCCGCGCGTGGTCGGTCGGCTGCTCCACCGGCTGCGAGGTGTCCGGGCGCGTGTAATGCTCGTCCACCCGGGTCTGGTCGGTGATCGTCGCCTCGAGATGGATGCGTCGGGTCAGCTGGACCAGGGTGACCGCGGTGGGGCGTTCGGCCGGGTGGCGGGCCATCGCGGACCGGACGACCGGGTAGAGCGCCTCGGGCATGCCGTCCAGGTCCGGTGTGCCCTGCATGATCTTGTAGAAGATCGACTCGAACGTGCCGGAGCCGAACGGGGGGCGGCCGGTCGCGGCGTAGGCCAGCGTGCCCGCCCAGGCGTGCACGTCGGAGGCGGGCCCGGCGTCCTCACCCTCGATGATCTCCGGCGCGAGGTAGCCGGGGGTGCCGATGACCATGCCGGTGGCGGTCAGCCGGGTGGCGTCCGCGCCCTGCGCGATGCCGAAGTCGATCACGACCGGCTCGCTGTCGACCAGCATGACGTTGCCGGGCTTGAGGTCGCGGTGCACGATGCCGGCGCCGTGGATGGCCGACAGGGCCGCGGCCAGGCCCGTCGCCAGGCGCTGGAGCGCCTGGCCGAAGATCGGGCCGTTCTCCTCGACGATCTCTTCCAGGGTGCGGCCCGGGACGTACTGGGTCACGATGTAGGGCTGGTCGGCCGTGACGTCGGCGTCGAGGATCTCCGCGACGTGCGGGCTGTGCACCCGCCGCATCGAGTCGACCTCGCGGGCCAGCCGCCGGCGGGCCGTGGCGTCACCGGCGACCTGCGGTCGCAGCACCTTGATGGCCACGTTGCGCCCCTCGGGGTCGGCGCCGAGGTACACGACGCCCATGCCGCCTTCCCCCAAGGTCTGGAGCACGCGATAGTGGCCGATCCTGTCCCCGGACGTGACAACCCCCTTCATCGTTTACGAAACCCTACCGCCGAGTGGATCTGGCGGGGCGTCATGCCGCGACCCTGTCGAAGACCCGCGCCGGGCCGCGTGCGGAGGTGCCCGTGCTCCACTGGGCGAGGCTTCCGGCGAACCAGCGGGCCGTCGGGCGCGCGGCCGGATCGCGCCGCAGCGCGAGGCGCAGCAGCGACGCGATGGGCTCGGGCGCGCCGTCGAGGTCGGCCTTGCCGCGCAGGATGCGGAAGCAGACGCCGTGCAGCGTGCCGCGGCCGAACGGGTGACGCCCGGTCGCCGCGTACGCCACCGTCGCCGCCCACGAGAAGACGTCGGAGGCCGTCGAGGCGCGCTGCCCCTCGATCAGTTCGGGCGCGAGGTAGGCGGGCGTGCCGATGACCATCCCGGGCTGGGTGATCCGGCTCGCCCCCGTCTCGTGCGCGATCCCGAAGTCGATCAGGGTGGGCCGGTCGCCCATCACGATGACGTTCCCGGGCGAGACGTCCCGGTGCAGGACCCCCGCGTCGTGCACCGCCGCCACGCCGAGCGCCAGCGTCCGCGCGAACCGCAGCAGCCGTGCGCCGCGCAGCGGCCCGTACGCCTCGATGAGATCGCCCAGCGGCAGTCCCGGCACGTACTGGACCACGACGTACGGCCGCTCATCCGCGATGCCCGCGTCCAGCAGGCGCGCCACGTACGGGCTGTCGACCCTGCCCTGCGCCGCGATCTCGCGGGCCAGCCGGGCACGTGCCTCCGGCTCCCCCGCGAAGTCGTCGGTCAGCTCCTTGATCGCCACCTCGCGGCCGGCCGGGTCGATGCCCAGATGGACGACGGCCGTGCTCCCCCGGCCGATCTCGTCCAGCAACCGATACCCGCCCAGCCGCCGCCGATGTGTCCCCATACACCCTATGACGCCAAGAACGGGGTACTCGTTCCGAACGAGACCAGCCCGTTATGGATCTTTGCCGAACGGGCCGCGGCCCCGGTCAGGCCCGGCCGGTCAGCGCCCGGCTTCCGCCTTGGCCGCCTGGCGGGCGCGGCGCTCCTCACGGCGGGTCTCGAACTTGGTCGCCGCGGCGTCGAGGTCGTCCAGGAACTCGCCGAGCTCCTCGCGGGCCTTCTCGCCCTCGTCGGACAGCCCCTCCAGCTCGAAGACGCCGAGCTTGCGCAGCACCGGCCGCAGCACGTCGTCGTGGTGGAGCCGCAGGTCGTAGATGCCCGCGTTGGCGATGATCACGGACTTGCGCAGGAAGCCCTCAATGCCGGCCCCGGGCATCTGGAACGCCTTGACGACCTCGGTGATCGCCTGCATGGTCTCGTTCGGCGCGATCTCCAGGGCACCGCCGAGCAGGTTCCGGTAGAAGATCATGTGGAGGTTCTCGTCGGCCGCCACCCGGGTGAGCATCTGCTCGCAGACGGGGTCGCCGGAGGCCTTGCCGGTGTTGCGGTGCGCGACGCGGGTGGCCAGCTCCTGGAACGAGACGTACGCCACACCGTGAAGGAACGCGTTGCCGTGCGTGGCCTCGTATCCCTCCTCCATGTGCTTCATCCGGGCCCGCTCCAGCGCGATCGGGTCGACCGCGCGCGTCACCGTGAGGTAGTCGCGGATGACGATGCCGTGCCGGTTCTCCTCGGCGGTCCAGCGGTTGACCCAGTAGCCCCACGCCCCCTCGCGGCCGAACACGTCGGCGATCGCGCGGTGGTAACCGGGCAGGTTGTCCTCGGTGAGCAGGTTGACGATCAGCGACTCGCGCGCCTCGGTGCTCAGCTTGGAGTCCTCGGGCGTCCATCCCGTACCGCCGAGAGGCCCGTCGAAGTCCGTGCCCTGGCCCCACGGCACGTACTGGTGCGGGAACCACTCCTTGGCCATGGACAGGTGACGGTCGACCTCCTTCTCGACCAGACCCTCGAGTTCGAGCATCAGGCCGGTCTGGAACTTCTCCTCGGGTGATGCGGGCATGCCTGCTTCCTTCGCTGGACGACGTGGTGGATATGCCGTGCGACGCGCCGTGTCAGAGGCACGGTGGAGCCCAGCAGGGGCGCACAACTTACGAAACCGTAGGTTCGATGTTCGCCTTCAGGGATGACCGCCGTCAAGTCACCCCTGTCACAACCAACGCAGGTGAATTGTTGTAGGTATACGGACATACCGCTTGTCATCCAGCGACAGAAAGCGTGCGAATCAGCGCGCAAAAACAAACTTCGTCACTGCGTGTCAGCCGCCTGTCGCCACATGCGGTTGGCGGCGGCCCTCAGCAACGGTCTCGGCACGAGCTTCAACGCGGGCAGCACGGCCTTGTACTGGAGCCCTGGAACGCACAGGGCCCGGCCCGCCGAAACCGCGTCGAGCCCCGCTCGCGCCACGTCTTCCCGGCGCAGCCAAAGCAGGTTCGCCTCGGCCTCTTCGGTCGTACGCGTGAACCCCGGGCAGAGCGCCGTCACGTGCACGCCCTTGGCAGCCACTTCGGCGTGCAGGCTTTCGGAGAACGAGGCGACGTACGCCTTGGTCGCGCCGTACACCGCGCTCCCCGGGGACGGCGCGAACCCCGCCATCGACGCCACGTTCAGCACCCCGCCCCGGCGCCGCCCGATCATGCCGGGCAGCACCGCGTGCGTGAGCCGCATCAGCGCCGTCACGTTCAGCTCGACCTCGGCGATCTGGTCGTCCATGGGCAGCTCGGCGAACGGCCCGAACGCACCGTACCCGGCGTTGTTGATCAGCAGCTCGACCGGATCGGCGCGCAGGCGTTCCTCGACCTCGCCGCGCTGGGCGGGGTCGGTCAGGTCGGCGGCCAGCACCTCCACGCCCACCCGGTACCGCTCGACCAGATCCCGGGCCAGCCCGTCCAGCAGCTCCGCCCGGCGCGCCACGATCACCAGGTCGGTGCCGCGACCGGCGAGAAGGCGCGCGAAACTCTCGCCGATGCCGCTGGACGCGCCGGTGACCAGCGCCGTTCGGTATGCGTGCCGCATGGCGCGAGATCGTATCGACCCGCGCCGCCGTTTGACCGGATAAGCCACGGGTAGCCCGGCACTTATCTCAATGACCCGGCACTCATCTCAGGGAGGAGACGTGCCAGGCTACGTACGAGAGGCGTCTCGTAACCCGTTCGTACTCAAGATCTCGATGCTCGCGGCACTGGGCGGGCTGCTGTTCGGATACGACACCGGCGTCATCTCCGGGGCGCTCCTCTACATCAAGGACGACCTGGACGCGGGCTCGCTCGCCCAGTCCTGGATCGTCGCCGGGCTCCTCGCCGGGGCCGTCGTCGGCGCGCTCGCGGGCGGCCGGCTGGCAGACCTGATCAGCCGCCGCTGGACGCTGCTGATCGCGGGGATCATCTACGTCGCCGGCGCGCTCGCCGCGGCGCTCGCCCAGACCTCGGGCCAGCTGGTCACCGCGCGCGTCGTGCTGGGCCTGGCGGTCGGCGCCGCCTCCGCCGTGGTGCCGCTCTACATCGCCGAGCACACACCGCCCCGCATCCGCGGCGGGACGGTCTCGTACAACCAGCTGATGATCACCATCGGCATCCTCGTCGCGTACCTGGTCAACTTCGCGCTGCGGAACGTGGACGGCGGCTGGCGCTGGATGCTCGGCCTCGGCGCGACGCCCGGCGTGGTGCTGGTGTTCAGCATGCTGTTCGTGCCCTACAGCCCGCGCTGGCTCATGCAACGAGGGCGGCGTGCCGAAGCGCGCCGCGTCCTGGCCCGCACCCGCCGCGGCGAGGACGTCGACGCCGAGCTCGACGAGATCGAGAGCGTCGTCGCGCAGGAGCACCGCACGGGCTTCCGCGACCTGCTCCGGCCGGGCCTGAGGCCGATGCTGGTGGTCGGCATCGGCCTCGCGGTCATCCAGCAGGTCGTCGGCGTCAACACGGTCGTCTACTTCTCACCGACGATCCTGACCTACACCGGCCTGGAGGCGTCCGACGCGATCGCACAGGCCCTGACCGTCGGGATCACGAACGTCGTCTTCACGGTGGTGGCGGTGCTCCTGCTCGACCGGGTGGGCCGCCGCACCCTGCTGATCATCGGTACGGCCGGGCTCACCGTCGCGCTCGCCCTGCTCGCCGCCTTCTTCGGCCTCGGCTGGCAGGACAGCGCACCCTGGGTGGCGCTGGTGGCCCTGCTGGTCTACATCGCCGCGTTCGCCATCGGGCTGGGCCCGGTGTTCTGGCTGATGATCTCCGAGATCTTCCCGCTGGCCGTCCGCGGACGCGCGATCGCCGTCTGCAGCCTCTTCAACTGGGCTGCCAACTTCCTGGTGTCGTACTACTTCCTCCAGCTCATCGACGCCATCGGGCGCGCCTCGACCTTCTGGTTGTACGCGGGCCTCTCCGTCCTCGGGATCGTGTTCTTCATCGCCAAGGTCCCCGAGACCCGCAACCGCACGCTCGAAGAGATCGAACGCGACCTGGCGCCGTCCACCGCGCGCCCGGCCACCCCGCACAAGCCACGCCCCGCCTGACCAAGCCACATCTCGCCTAACCGTTCAGACCTGACCGTTCAGACCTTGACCGTTCAGGGGTTCGGGCTCACCGCCGGCGTGGGCGAGCGGCGGGATCATCGTGGCGGGATCCGCGCCCGACGCGTACAGGCCGACGACGAACGCCGCGGTGGCCTCCAGCTGTCCCGCACGGCTAAGGCCACCGCCCGGCAGCGGCTCGCAGCCCAGATCGCGGACGAGCCGTTCGACGGAGTCAACGGCCTCGCCGTCGTCGCCACAGATCGGCACGCCGAGCGGGTGGCCGTCGAAGGCAGGCGGCGTCATGCGCCACACGCTCTCGTGGCACAGGTTGAACGCCTTGACCACGCGCGCGCCCGACGCCTCGGCGATGAGCTGCGCCCCCGATGGCCCGTCGCCGGTCATCAACGCGAACGTCGAGTCTCCCCAGACGTTGGTGCAGTCGATGAGGACCCGTCCAGCGAGATCGACCTGCCGGACCACGTCGAGCGCTCCCGCGTACCAGACGGCCAGGAGCACGACTTCACCGAAGCCGGCTGCTTCCTCAAGGGTTCCGCTCCGCGCGCCGATCCGTTCCGCCAGCGCGGTGGCCTTCTCGGGTGAACGCGCCCCGACCATGACCTCGTGCCCGGCGCGCACCCACTGGCCGCCGAGAGCCTCGGCCATGTTGCCCGCGCCCAGAATGCCTATCCGCATCATCGCCTCCGAGTCCATTACCTTCGAAGTCCATCACCTTTCGAAGGTCCATTGCCTTCGATCCGGCGTACCGTTCGATCTGGACGTTAGGCGTTCCGTTAGGCACCGCCAGGTGCGCATCGGAAGGGGCATCCTGATGGCCGAGGCCATGCGGAGCACAGAAGATCACTATCTCGCCGACTGCCAGGCGCGGCTCGGGTTCGACCTGCTCTCCGGGGCGTGGACGAGCGTGGTGCTGTACGCGCTGAGCGAGGGCCCGCGCCGCCCCGGTGAGCTGCGCGACGAGATCGGCGGGATCAGCCAGAAGGTCCTCACCGAGACCCTTCGCAGGCTGGAGGCCAACGGCCTGGTCGTCCGGCACCGCTATGCCGAGGCCCCGCCCCGGGTCGAGTACGAGCTGACCGCCCCGGGCCGGGGCCTGCTGGAGCCGATCAGCGCCCTCGGACGCTGGTCCGCCCGCTACGCCGACGAGGTCCTGGCCGCACAGGAGCTCAGCGGCCGGTGAACTTGGCCTTGCCGGGCCCCTCCTCGATGAAGCTCGTCATGCCGTCGCGCTGATCGTCGGTGGCCCACAGCGCCGAGAACTGCACACGCTCGATCTCCAGGCCCGTCTGCAAGTCGACCTCCAGCCCGGCGTCGATGGCCTGCTTGGCGGCGCGCAGGGCCAGCGCGGGGCCGCCGACGAACGTGGCCGCCCACTTCCTGGCGGCGGCATGGACGTCCTCATCCGGCACGACCCGGTCGACCAGGCCGATCGCCAGCGCCTCGTCCGCCTTCACATGCCGGCCGGAGAAGATCAGGTCCTTCGCCTTGGCGGGGCCGACCAGCCGGGTGAGCCGCTGCGTTCCGCCCGCGCCGGGGATGATGCCGAGCTGGATCTCGGGCTGGCCGAGCTTGGCGCCCTCACCCGCCACCCGGAAGTCGGCGGTCAGCGCGACCTCCAGGCCGCCGCCCAGCGCGTATCCCGTGATCGCGGCGATGACCGGCTTCGGGATGGCCGCGAGCTCCTTGGTGAACTCCTGCAGCAGCCGCGACGGGGCACCCGACATCCCGGCGTACGAGAGCTCGGCCATCTCCTTGATGTCCGCCCCTGCCGCGAACACCCGTTCGCCGCCGTAAAGGATCACTGCGGCCACGGTCTCGTCCGCCGTCACCTGCCGGGCCGCCTCGATCAGCTCCCGCTGCACCTGCGCGTTGAGGGCGTTCATCTTCGGCCGGTCCAGCCGGATCGTCCCGATCCCGTCCTCGATCTCGACCCGTACGAACTCGCCCACCACGACCTCCTGCCATCGCACCAGCCAGACGGCCCCGAGCCTAACGCGGTCGCGCTGTCGGACCACGCTGGTACCTTCGGGGACCGGCAGTCACATCTCTACCGGGGACAACGTCCATGCTCGTCGCGCACGCCACCTGGCACGGTGGGGCCCTGTGCCTGTGGGCTGAACGCACCGGTCCGCACGAGCTCGACCATGAGGTGCATCCGTTCGCCACCCGCGATTTCACCGGCACCTCGTACGAGCCGCTCGTCAAGGGCGCGTCCCGGGTCGAGCTGCGGATGGCGCTCCCCACCCACGGAGATCACCCGCTGCCCTCCGCCGAGCTCGGTCCCGAGCCGTTCGAGGGTGAGCCGGAGCTGCGCGAGTGGCGCGTGCCCGCCCTCGTCCTGGAGCCGTTCCCCGCGATGGCGCTGCTCCAGGCGGCCGAGCACGCCGGAGACGTCGTCCCCGGCACCGACCTGCGCTTCCTGTGCCTGCTCGCCGACGAGGCGGTGCACCTGACCGGGCGCGGCCTCGTCCTGCCCGCCCTGCTTCGCGAGGACGGCGACCTGGTGGCGCGCTGGCGCCCGGTCATCGACGACCCCGCGCGCTTCCGCGATCTGGTCCGCGCGATGCCCGCCGCCTGCCGCGCCGCCGACGGCGGGCGGCCCGCGGCCCAGGTGCTGCGCGAGGCGCTGTCCGGCCTCATCGACACCACGGTCCGCGGACTGGTCCCCCATCCCCTCCTGCCGCCGCGCAAAGGCAAGGTCCCCGACCGCATCCCCCTCGCCGAACGCTGGTTCCAGGCCCTCACCGGCCCCGACGCCACCGTTGCCCGCGAGCCCCGCGACAACGCCGACGAGCTGATCGCCGAGCTGGAGGCCTGGGCGGCCGCCGCACGCCGCCCGTCCGGTCCCCTCCGCGTCTGCTTCCGCCTGGCCGAGCCCGGCGCCGAGGAGTTCACCAAGGAATTCGAGCCACCCGAAACCACCGGAGAGCCCGAACGAACCGAAGAGCCAGACGCCTGGCGAGTGGAGTTCGCCCTCCAGGGCACGGACGACCCCAGCCTCTACGTTCCCGCCTCGCTCATCTGGGCAGGAGAGGCCACCCTGGTCGAGAACGCCGACGAGACCTTGCTCGCCGGTCTCGGCCGGGCCCTCCGCCTCTTCCCCGACCTGGCCCCGGCACTCGACTCCCCGGTGCCCGCCGAGCTGATCCTCGACACCGCGGGCGCTTTCCGCTTCCTGCGCACCGCCGCCCCGTTGCTCGCCGCCGCCGACTTCGGCGTCCTCCTCCCCCAGTGGGCGGGCAAGGCCAAACTCGGGATGAAGCTGACCACCCGCACCGAGGAGGGCGAGGGCTCGGGCGCCGCCGCCTCCTCCGGCTTCGACCTCCGCGGCATGGTCAGCTTCCGCTGGGACCTGGCCATCGGCGACGAGAGCATTGACGAGGACGAGCTGGCCGAGCTCGCCCGTCTCAAGACCCCCCTCGTCCGCCTGCGCGGCCAATGGGTCGAGCTGGACGAGGAGCAGCTTGAGGCCGCTCTCGACTTCCTCCGCCACCCCCGCCAGGGCCGTATGACGGCCGCCCAAGCGATGCAGGCCGTCATCCACGCGGGTGAGGAGCACCTCCCCCTGGTCGAGGTGGACGCCGACGGCACCTTCGGCGACCTCCTCTCAGGCGAGGCCGACCGCCGCCTGACCCCCCTCGCCACCCCCGAAGACCTGGACGCGCGCCTGCGCCCCTACCAGGAACGCGGCCTGGCATGGCTGGCGTTCATGGACGAGCTGGGCCTGGGCGCGCTGCTCGCGGACGACATGGGGCTGGGCAAAACGATCTCCATCCTGTCGCTGCTCGTGCACGAGCGGGAGAACGGCGCGGCACCGGGGCCGACGCTGGCGATCCTGCCGATGTCGCTGGTGGGCAACTGGCAGCGCGAGGCGGCCAAGTTCACGCCCAAGCTGAGGGTCTACGTGCATCACGGCACCGGGCGGCATCGCGACGAGGAGCTCGTCGAGGCGGTGCGGCGGGCCGATCTCGTGCTGACCACGTACGGCACGGCGGCGCGCGACGCGGAGATGCTCGCCGGGATCGAGTGGGGGCGGGTCGTCTGCGACGAGGCGCAGGCGCTCAAGAACAGCGGCACCCGGCAGGCCCGGGCGGTGCGGAGCATTCCGGCGCGGAGCAGGATCGCGCTGACCGGGACGCCGGTGGAGAACCACCTCACCGAGCTGTGGTCGATCATGGAGTTCGCCAACCCCGGTCTGCTCGGGCCGCGGGCGGCCTTCCGGGAGCGGTTCGCGGTGCCGGTCGAACGGGACGGGGACGAGCAGGCGGCGCTGGCCCTCAAGCGCGCGACCCAGCCGTTCATCCTGCGCAGGCTCAAGACCGACAAGTCGATCATCTCGGATCTGCCGGACAAGCAGGAGATCAAGCTCTACTGCAACCTGACGACCGAGCAGGCCTCGCTCTACCAGGCGACGGTCGACGACATGCTCGCGCAGATCGCCGAGGCGGACGACAAGCAGCGGCGCGGGCTGGTGCTGGCGACGATGGCCAAGCTCAAGCAGGTCTGCAACCATCCGGCGCACCTGCTCAAGGACGGCTCGCGGCTGCAGGGGCGGTCGGGCAAGCTGGAACGGCTCGAAGAGATCTGCGAAGAGGTGCTGGAGCAGGGCGAGAAGGCGCTGGTCTTCACGCAGTACGCGGAGTTCGGGTCGATGTTGCAGCCCTATCTGGCGTCGCGGCTCGACCGGCCGGTGTTGTGGCTGCACGGCGGGACGTCCAAGCAGCAGCGCGACGAGCTCGTCCAGCATTTCCAGGATGACCCGGAGCCCGCGATCTTCCTGCTGTCGCTCAAGGCCGCCGGAACGGGGCTGACGCTGACCGCGGCCAACCATGTCGTGCACGTCGACCGCTGGTGGAATCCCGCCGTCGAGGATCAGGCGACCGACCGCGCGTTCCGGATCGGGCAGACCAGGAACGTGCAGGTCCGCAAGTTCATCTGCGTCGGCACGATGGAGGAGCGCATCGACGAGATGATCGAGCGCAAGAAGGCTCTCGCCGAGTCGATCGTGGGCACCGGCGAAGACTGGCTGACCGAGCTGTCGGTCGCCGAGCTGCGCGACGTGCTGCGGCTGTCCCCGGAGGCGGTGAGCGACTGGTGACTCCACCCACGCGTGAACGCGCGGGTTTCCCGTGTCGTCGGCTAGGCGGCGGCGCGGAGGGCCAGCCCGGCCCTGGTGGCGATGTTGAGCGCGGCCACGTGGTCGGCGTGGCCGGTGTGCCCGCACGCTGTGCAGGCGAAGCGTTCGCGGTCGCGGTTCTCCTTGGCGACATGCCCGCAGGAAGGGCAGGTGCGGGAGGTGTTGGCGGGGATCACGGGGATCAGCTCTCGACCGGCGCATTCTGCCTTGTGCGTGAGGATTCCCAGGAACACCCCCCAACCCGCGTCCAGGATGCTTCGGTTCAACCCGGCCTTGGCGGCGGCGCCGTTAGGTTCGTATCCGCCGTGGCCGTCGGGCCGGGGGGCGGGTCTGCGGGTCATGTTGGTGATCGCCAATTGTTCGTGGGCGATACGGTCGGCGGACCGGACCAGGTGCAGGGCGGTCTTGTGGGCGTGGTCGAGGCGCTGCCGCCGGATCTTGGCGTGCAGCCGCACGACCCGGCGTACGGCGGCCCGGTGGGTTTTGGAGCGGTCGCGGGCCCGGCACCGCCTGGGGAAGACGTCCAGGGCGCGCTGGGCGGCTGCCAGGTCGTCCTCGGCGGTGCGCAGGTGGCGCGGGTTGGGGACGTGCTCGCCGTCGCTGGCGGTGAGGAAGCGGGTGACCCCCAGGTCGATACCGATGTCACGGCCGGTGACGGGCAGCGACCGGGCGGGGACGTCGTCGCAGGACACGATCACGTACCAACGGCATCCCTCCCGCTTGATACTGATCGTCTTCACCCGGCCCTGGATCGGCCGGTGCTGGTGCACCCGCACATGCCCGACACCCTGCAACCGCACACGGGTGACACGGTCATGCGGGACCGAGTCCCAACGGCAGCCGTCGCCGTCCTTGGGGAACTCGACCGTGTCGAACCGGGACCGGGACCGGAAACGCGGATAGCCGGGCTTGTCACCGGCCTTGACCCGGCGGAAGAACGCCTCGAACGCCCGGTTCAGCCGCCGCAAGGTGGCCTGCTGCGAGGAGAACGACCACCGGCCCTGACCGTCGGGGTCGAACGCCCGGATCTCCTTGAGCTGCGCGGACTGGTCGCCGTACCGGACACGTGTCTGCGAGCAGTGGGCGTAGGCGCCCCGACGTTCCTGCAACGCCGCGTTGTACAGCGTGCCGTGGTCTGCCAGCATCGCCGCCAACGACCCGGCCTGACGGCCCGTGGGACGCAGCAGGAACTTGAACGACCTGCGCACAGTTCGCCCTGCTCCCCTCACGACCGCAGGGCCGAAGGTGACGACCCGTACTCGAACAGACACACGAACAGTAACGCGTCCGACACCCGGTGCGCACTCAAACTGCACACCAGCCCAGCCGTGCTCCGCGCCGGAAGCAGGGAAGCGATTCCTTCCACACCCCAAGGCGCGGGTGCCCTCACAAGAAGGTTCTGATGGACTTCTCCGAGTACGGCCCGCCGATCCCGGTCGAGGACGGCATCAAGGCCAGGTCGCGGCGCGGTTCGATCGGTGCCGAATGGTGGTCGCGGCGGTTCATCGACCTGGTCGAGTCGTTCGCCGACACCGGCCGGTTGCAGCGGGGGCGCGCGTATGCCCGGAAGGGCCAGGTCATCGATCTGAAGGTGCTGCCGTACGAGGTGACCGCGCGGGTGCAGGGCTCGCGCGAGGAGCCGTACGAGGTGGCGCTGGGCATCGACGCCATCGACGACCCGGACTGGCGGGCCATCGAGGCCGAGCTGGGTTCGCGCGCGGTCTTCCGGGCCCGGTTGCTGGCAGGTGAGATGCCGCCGGAGATCGAGTGGGTGTTCGCCGAGTTCGGACTCTGCCTCTTCCCGGAGTCGGCGGACGACCTGCACCTGATGTGCAGCTGCCCGGACTGGGGCGACCCGTGCAAGCACGCCGCCGCCGTGCTCTACCTCCTGGCCGAGGCGTTCGACGACGATCCGTTCCTCATCCTGGCGTGGAACGGGCGCACCAAGGACCAGCTGCTCGCCGCCCTGCGCCGGAGCAACGCGACCGAGCCCGACCCGTTCGAGGCCGAGGAGGACGAGCCGCTGACCGCCGCCGGCTTCTGGACGCCGCCGTCCGGCCTGGCCCGCCTGCGTGATCGCCGGCCCGCTCCCCCGGTGCCGCCCGGCTTCATCCTCCAGGTGGCGACGCCTCCGCCGGTACGGATCCGCCGCCGTGACCTGGTCGACGTCCTCGCCCCCGCCTACGACGCGCTGGCGCCCGACGATCAGCCGTAGTGGAGGCCGGCGCAGCCGACCTCACCGGCGATGGTGGCCCAGACGCCGAGAAGGCCGACGACCTCCCCGTAGTCGCCCGTCGTGAACTCGGTCATCCGCGGCCCGGCCAGCTTGACGCCGGGGACGATCGAGCACGAGTGGGCGATCGAGGTCGAGATCCAGTCGACGCCGAGGGTGTACGGCGCGGGCACCGTGTAGGGGCTGGCACGGTCCAGCCCGGCCAGCGCCCGGCACGTCGCGTCATAGATCATCTGCTGGGCGCGGGCCGGCGGGATCAGCTCCGCCGCGTACCGGCCGCAGCCCTTCTTCACCGCGACGGTCGTGACGTCGCCGAGGACCTCGCGCGCCTCGGCGCAGGCGGCGGCGTCGCCCGCGACCATGACCACCGGGACGCCCAGCGAGCCCGCGTACGCGGCCATCAGGCGGATCTCTCCGGCGACCTCGCCGTTGAGGTAGAGGTCGCGGATCTCCGATCCCATCCACGTGTGGTTGAGCACGCCGTCCGGCGTCCCGGCGCGCGCGTGGTAGCCGACGTAGAGCGCGGCGTCGAATGTCGAGTCGAGGCCCTCGCCCATGCGCATCGGCTTGTACGGGCCGCGGATCAGCGCGCAGCGCTCATCGATCAGGTCGGCGCGAAGGTTCTTGCCCGAACTGTGCGCATCGGTGACGACGACCGTGGTGGCGCCGCTGTCGAACGCGCCGCGGATCGCGGCGTTCGCGTCGCCCGTCATCAGCTCGCAGCCACGCTCGTAGCCAGGGCCCCCGGCGCGCATCTCCTCGGGATCGGTCAGTCCCGAGATCCCCTCCATGTCGACCGAAACGAAGACCTTCATGGTGCGATGGTGCCACGGCCGCACGGGCATCGCTGTTCGCGCTGGATCACTGTTCGCGCTGGACCCGGCGGTCGATGAAGGGGCCCGCGACGGCTCCGGCGACGGCCAGGAGGGGCGGGAAGATCGCGACCACCTTGAGCCAGCCGGGGCCGTCCAGCAGGAAGTGACCGGCGGCGCCGATGAGGACTTCCAGGGCGAATCCGGCGAAGAGGCCTGCGATCAGGCCCAGGAGGACCGCTGCGACCGTTCTCATCGTTCGTTCTCCGTTGGCTTGCGGAAGGGACGAACCGATTGTGTACGGACGGTGGCGGGCCGCGGATCATGCGTGAGAAGACAATCTTCCTACCGCGTCTGGTGCAGGGCCTCCGCTTTCCTACATCGCGAGATGTAGGTCAGCCAGGGAGGGGAATCCTCGCCTCCACCCGGAAACCGCCCTCGGGCCGCGGATGCGCGGTCAGGGTCCCGCCGAGCGCCTCGGCGCGTTCGGTCATGCCGCGGATGCCGTTGCCCGGCTGGGAGTCCGGCTCGGCACGGCCGTCATCGTCGATCTGGACGTGCACGGCGGCGGCCGTGTACCGGATCCGCACGGTCACCGTCGTGGCGCCGGAGTGCTTGGTCACGTTGGTGAGGGCCTCCTGGACGATGCGGAACGCGGCCAGGTCGGCTTCGGGCGGGAGCGGGCGCGGGTCGCCTTCGATCTCGGTGCGGACGGCCGGGCCGACCGGACGGGAGGTCAGCTCCTCAAGCCGGTCCAGCCCGGGCGGCGGGACGACGGGGGCCGCCTCGTCCACCTGGCGCAGCACGCCCAGGGTGGTGCGCAGCTCGCGGAGCGTCTCCTTGCTGGTCTCCTTGATCGCGGTGAGGGCCTCGGCGGCGCGGGCGGGATCCTTGCCGTACAACGCGGCGTTGGCCTGCACGTTGATCAGCGAGATGTTGTGGCCGAGCACGTCGTGCAGCTCGCGGGCGATCCGCAGCCGTTCCTCGGTGGTCCGCCGGAGCGCCTCCTGCTCGCGGCCCCGCTCGGCCGCCACGGCGCGCAGCTCGGCCTCGCGCAGGTAGGCGTGGCGGTTGTGCACCACGGCGCCGATCGCGATGACCGCGACGAACCAGCCCGCGAGGAGGTAGAGCCCGGCGTCGGCGAGGTGGTTGACATCGCTGCGGATCTCGCCGTAGGCGACCGCCGCCATGGCGGCCGAGCCGATGACCGACGCGACGATCAGATGGCCCTGGGCGGCGGCCGTGTAGAGCGCGACGACGAACACGATCATCATCGGCCCGTCGGGCTCGGTCACCGGGTAGTAGACCGCGCTCGCCGCCGCCGTGACGATCACCACCACGACGGGGTGGCTGCGCCGCCAGACCAGCGCGCCGCAACCGACGATCACGAGCGGCCAGCCCAGACCCGGCATCAGGCCGCGCTCGTGGTCGTCCGCCATCCGGGCCGCCATCGCGGTGGCGATGGCGGCGAACAGGACCAGTGCCAGCACGAGGTCGGCGGTCCGGCCGCGCAGCGGCCAGTTTCGTGGCCTTTCCCTGCTCGCGGGCCTTCTCCTGCTCACGGGTCAATCCTGCCAGGGATACGCGATCAACAGTCTGTTGCAGTTCTGCGAACGAATGTAGTATAACTACTATCACTTGACGCAGACATACAGAGTTATGTCGTGATGACCATACGGAGAGAGGAGGGCTGCCCGGCCGATGTCCCCGAGCAAGGACGACAAAGAGCACGTCTTCAACCGGATCCCGATGCTCCGCGCCGAGCGTGGCGTCTCGCGCCGCGATCTGGCCGCCGCGCTCGGCGTCCACTACCAGACCATCGGCTATCTCGAACGCGGCGAGTACAGCCCCAGCCTTCACCTGGCGCTGCGCATCGCCGACTACTTCGAGGTGCCCGTCGAGGTCGTCTTCTCCCTCGCCCCGTTCCCCCGGATTGGAAGCACATCATGATGAACGCCAAGACGCACGAAGGCTCCGGCAGGTGGGGCGAGCAGCGCAGGAAGTCGCAGGCCAGGCGAGCCGAGCGCCTTCAGAAGATGGACGCCGAGTTGGAGCGGCGCCTGCCCGCCCGCTATGCCCGGCAGCGCAACCGCCGCATCGTGGCGAGCATGGGCGCGGGCCTGCTGGGCCTGCTCTGGGTGGACGCCGCCATCTCATGGGCGCTGGCCCCCTCCGACACCGCGATGATCGCCAACTTCGTGATCCTCGGCGTCCTCGTGGTGCTCGGGTTCCCGGTGGCGGGCCAGCTCATCGCGATCACCCGGGGCATGATCTTCAAGCGCGAGCACGAGCTCGACGAGCGCCAGCAGCTCGCACGGCTCCGCGCGTTCTCCACCGCGCACAAGGGCACGACGACGTTGATCATCCTGGCCACCGCCGCGACGATGTTCGCAGACGGCGACGACGACCTGCACGTCCCGTCCGCCGCCCTCTTCCTGATCCTCTTTGCCCTCCTCGTCACCCACGCGCTGTTGCCGCAGGTCGTGGCGACCTGGCAGATGCCGGACCCGCCCGCCGAGGACGACGAGGACCTGGCGAACGCGAACGCCGGCCACACCGCCTAGCGGCGGCACTCCGGTGCTCCTAGCGCAGGTCTCCGTTGGTCATGCCGTGCGGCGCCGGTGGCAGGGCGACCAGGCCCATCTCCGCGCGGCCGGACAACATCGGGTGGCTGGGCACGACGCGCACGCTGTAGCCGAACGCGCCGCTCCTGGCCAGCGGGACCTCGCCGACATAGCGGAGCAGGCCGTTCTCCACTGGCTCGCCGCCGGTGAGCTCCAGGTAGGCCGGATCGATCAGGGCGTCGGAGTCGTCCACACGGCCGTAGGCGATCTCGACGGCGACGTCGCCCTGGTCGAGCCCGCCCAGGTCGGCCACGACCCGCACCGGCAGGTTCGAGCCGACGTGCGGGCTCTCCTCCCCGCTCGTCTCGACGTGCTCGACCGCGACACCCGGCCAGGCCTTGATGATCTTCTGCTTCCACGCCGACAGCGCCCGGGCGCCCGCGTACCCGTCGGCGGCCATCGCCCGCCCGGACGTGGCGGCAGGGGCGTAGAGGTCGAGCACGTAGTCGCGGACCATCCGCGACGCCAGCACCTTCGGCCCCAGCGTGACGATGGTGTGCTTGACCATCTCCAGCCAGCGGCGCGGCAGCCCGGCCGGGTCGCGGTCGTAGAACATCACCGAGACATGGTCCTCGATCAGCTCGTACAGCGCCCCGGCCTCGATCTCGTCGCGGCGGTCGGGGGCGGCCAGCCCGTCGGCGGACGGGATGGCCCAGCCGTTCTGGCCGTCGAACCACTCGTCCCACCAGCCGTCGCGGATCGACAGGTTCAGCCCGCCGTTCAGCGCCGCCTTCATGCCGGACGTGCCGCACGCCTCCAGCGGCCGGAGCGGGTTGTTCATCCACACGTCGCAGCCCTGGGTGAGGGACCGTCCGAGGTCCATGTCGTAGTCGGGCAGGAAGACGATCCTGTGCCGCACGTCCTCCTGGTCGGCGAAGCGCACGATGTCCTGGATCAGGCGCTTGCCGCCCTCGTCGGCGGGGTGCGCCTTGCCCGCGATCACGATCTGGACGGGCCGTTCGGGGTGCAGCAGCAGCGCGCGGAGCCGCTCGGGGTCGCGCATCATCAGGGTGAGCCGCTTGTATGAGGGGACGCGGCGCGCGAACCCGATCGTCAGCACGTCGGGATCGAGGGCCTCGGCGACCCACGACAGCTCGGCGCCGCTCGCCCCGCGCTGCCGCCACGACTCGCGCAGCCGCCGCCGCGCGTCCCGGACGAGGCGTTCGCGCAGCGTCCGGCGCACCCGCCACATCTCGTTCTCCGGGACGTTCCGGACGCGCTCCCAGCCGCGCGAGGACTCCACCACGTCCGGCACCTCGCGCGCGGCCAGGTCGAGGACCTCACGGGCCACCCACGTGCCGGCGTGCACGCCGTTGGTGATCGACCCGACCGGCACCTCCGCGGTGTCGAAACCGCCCCACAGGCCGCCGAACATCTCGCGGCTGACCTCGCCGTGCAGCCGGCTGACCCCGTTGACGCGCTGGGCCAGCCGCATCCCCATCACGGCCATGTTGAACACGGTGCGGTCACCGTCGGCGTAGTCCTCCGCCCCCAGCGCGAGCACGCGGTCGACGGGCACGTCGGGTTCCTCGTTCACCCCGCCGAAGTACTTGTGGATCAGTTCTCGCGGGAACCGGTCGATGCCCGCCGGCACCGGCGTGTGCGTGGTGAACACGGTGCCCGCGCGCGCCGCTTCGAGGGCCTCGTCGAAGGTCAGCCCGGACTCCGACACCAGCTCCCGGATGCGTTCCAGCCCGAGGAAGCCCGCGTGGCCCTCGTTCGTGTGGAACACCTCGGGCGCCGGATGCCCGCTGATGCGGCAGTACGCGCGGATGGCGCGGACCCCGCCGATGCCCAGCAGCATCTCCTGGAGGAGCCGGTGATCGCCGCCGCCGCCGTACAGCCGGTCGGTGACGTCCCGGGCGGCCTGGTCGTTGTCCTCGACATCGGAGTCGAGCAGGAGCTGCGGGACCCGCCCGACCTGCGCCAGCCACACCTGGGCGTGCAGATCGCGCCCCTGCGGAAGGCCGATGGTGACACGCACCGGGACCCCGGCGGCGTCCCGCAGCAGGGTGAGCGGCAGCCCGTTCGGGTCGAACGTGGGATAGCGCTCCAGCTGCCACCCGTCCGGCGACAGTGACTGCGAAAAGTAGCCGTGGCGGTAGAGGAGTCCGACCCCGATGAGGGGCACGCCGAGATCGCTGGCGGTCTTGAGGTGGTCCCCGGCCAGGATGCCGAGGCCTCCCGAGTACTGCGGCAGCGCGGCGGTGATCCCGTACTCCGGCGAGAAGTACGCGATGGCCTCGGGTGCGTCGTCGAGGTCCTGGTACCAGTGCGGCGCGGTCAGGTACTCGTTCAGCTCTTCGGCCGCGTCCTGCAGGCGGCGCAGGAACCGCCGGTCGACCGCGAGCAGGGACAACCGCTCCGGCGAGACCTCGCCGAGCAGCCGGACCGGATCATGGCCGACGGTCTCCCACAAGTCGGGATCGACCGCCCGGAAAAGGTCGAGCGTCTCGTGGTGCCACGACCAGCGCAGATTGAGCACGAGCTGCTCAAGCTGGCGCAGCGGGGCAGGAAGGACAGAACGTACGGTGAATCGTCGGATTGCCTTCACGTACGGCAACGCTATGTGGTGACCCCACCAGAATGCGACCCCGCATGACGACAACGTCACCAGATGGATCTATGTGAGACCGGCCGGCCCGCGTCCGGAGCCACGGCTGGATCCATGTGAGGAATCCGCCAAATGCCGCACGGCAACGGCCGCGGCGGCGCCTACGGCGGTGCCGAACGAGTTGTAGGCCCAGTCGCCGGGGTCGCACTCGCGGCCCGGGTCAAGGACCTGCAAAAACTCCACCACCACGAACGCACCCGCCATGATCGCGGGCGCGACGACGACCCGGCGCGTCGCCAGGACCGCCAGGAAGCCGCACGGCACCCACAACGCGACGTTCATCACGTCCTCGATCCCCCGCGTCCCGAAGATCCGCACTGACCACGCCATGTCCCCGGCTGGATCGCTCAGGCACTGCGCCGCCCGCGCGCCCGTGTCCGGGCCGATGCTCATCGGCAGCGTCATCGACAGCACGAGCCCCGTCCACAGGAGGAGCGCCAGCGTCGGAACCGGCGCCCAGCCGGCGCGCCGGGCAAAGGGCCGCCAGATGAGGACGAGCAGCACGGCGGCGAGCAGCGCCCACAGGGACAGCGCGCGGAGGGCCTCGACCGGAACGTGGTGCGGCACAACCGGACAGACGATCCATCGGGTCAAAGGGTTCGCGCACCACTGGCCGGAGACGGTCACGTTACGGTCGGCATTCGGCAAGTCGCACAAAGTTATCGAAAGCTACAGGACGGTAAGGGGCCGATCGCGGGCATGGACGGTTTTGGAAATCGCGAGCGGGTAGAGGTGGCGCATGCGTGTGGAGTCCAGAATGTCCGGCAAGCCCGATTCGCCGACGGTGGGGCCGAAGATCGGCCGCATCCCCATCCTGGACGTCGAACCCGGTCGCAGCTGCGGTGACTGGCCTGCCAAGGCCGTGATCGGCGAGACCTTCACGGTCTCGGCCACGGTGTTCCGCGAAGGCCACGAGATGCTCGGCGCCGCCGTGGTGCTGCGGACACCGGACGGCGACGTGCTCCCGCCGGTCACGCTGGCCGGGCACGACGACGGCACCGACCGGCTGCACGCCGAGGTGACACCGACCGAGCCCGGGAAATGGCACTACCGCGTCGAGGCCTGGGGCGACCCGATCGCGCACTGGCGGCACGACGCGCTCATCAAGATCCCGCGGGGGCAGGACGTCGAGCTCATGCTCGCCGAGGGGGCGCTGCTCTTCGAGCGCGCGGCGCAGGGCGTGCCCGCCAAGGACCGTGCGCGCCTCGTCCGGCTGGCCAAGCTGCTCGGCGACGTGACCACCGACGCCGCCGAACGCCTCGACGCGGCGTGCGGCCCCGACGTGGTCGAACTGCTGGAGCGGCACCCGCTGCGCGAGCTGGTGACCGACTCGGCGTGGTACCCCCTCATCGTGCACCGTGAGCGCGCGCTGATCGGCTCGTGGTACGAGTTCTTCCCGCGGTCGGAGGGCGCCTCGTTCGACCCGCTCGGCCGCCGCGGCCCCATGTCCGGCACGTTCCGCACGGCGGCCAAGCGCCTGCCCGCGATCGCCGACATGGGCTTCGACGTCGTCTACCTCCCGCCGATCCACCCGATCGGCGCCACCTTCCGCAAGGGCCCCAACAACACGCTCGAAGCGGGGCCGTACGACCCCGGCTCGCCATGGGCGATCGGCTCGGCGGAGGGCGGCCACGACGCGATCCACCCCGACCTGGGCACGCTCGACGACTTCAAGGCCTTCGTCGAGGCCACGGCCGACCTCGGCATGGAGGTCGCGCTCGACCTGGCCCTGCAGTGCTCCCCCGACCACCCGTGGGTCACCGAGCATCCCGAGTGGTTCACCAAGCGGGCCGACGGCTCCATCGCCTACGCCGAGAATCCGCCCAAGAAGTACCAGGACATCTACCCGCTCAACTTCGACAACGACCCCGAAGGCATCTACCGCGAGGTCCTGCGGGTGGTGCGGCACTGGATGGACCACGGCGTGCGGATCTTCCGCGTGGACAACCCGCACACCAAGCCGGTGCCGTTCTGGGAACGGCTGCTGGCCGAGATCGCCGGGACCGATCCCGACGTGATCTTCCTGGCCGAGGCGTTCACCCGGCCGGCCATGATGCACACCCTCGCCAAGATCGGCTTCCACCAGTCCTACACGTACTTCACCTGGAAGAACTCTCAGTGGGAGCTGGAGCAGTACTTCACCGAGCTGGCCGGCCCGGCCGCCGCCTACATGCGGCCCAACGTCTTCGTCAACACGCCTGACATCCTCAACGAGTACCTCGTGCACGGCGGCCGCCCGGCGTTCGAGATCCGGGCGATCCTCGCCGCGCTGCTGTCCCCCACCTGGGGGGTCTACTCCGGCTACGAGCTGATTGAGAACGTTCCCGTCCGTCCCGGCAGTGAGGAGTACCGCGACTCGGAGAAATACCAGTACCGCCCGCGTGACTGGGAGCGGGCCGAACGCGAGGGCGCGAGCATCGCGCCGCTCATCGGCCGGCTCAACGGTTTCCGGCGCGCACATCCGGCCCTGCGCAGGCTGCGCAACCTGCGCTTCCATTCCGTCGACCAGCACGAGTTCATCTGCTTCTCCAAGAAGCTCCTGGACGACGTGGTGCTGGCCGTGGTCAACCTCAATCCCCATCAGGTCCGTGAGGCGACGGTCCATCTCGACCTGCACGCACTCGGGCTCGCCCCTGACGCGGAGTTCGCCGTGACCGACGAACTCTCCGGCGAGACCTACACCTGGCGGCAGGCGAACTATGTACGCCTCGACCCTCACGTCCAGCCGGCCCACATTTTCACGCTCCGGAGTAACGAGAGTTGAGCAGTCCGCAGTCTTCACCAGGGCCAATTCCCCGCGACGAACCGATCCCCGAGCTACCGCCCGAAGCCGTCCCTGTGACCTCCGAGCCCGTCCCCGACTCGTTCAGCCCGGGGACACCCCGCGACCCGCACTGGTACAAGACCGCCGTCTTCTACGAGGTGGCGGTGCGCAGCTTTCACGACTCCGACGGCAACGGGGTCGGTGACCTGCGCGGCTTGATCCAGCGACTCGACTACGTGGAGTGGCTGGGGGTCGACTGCTTGTGGCTGCTGCCGCTGTACCAGTCGCCGCTGCGCGACGGCGGGTACGACATCAGCGACTTCACCAAGATCCTTCCGGAGTTCGGCGAGCTCGGCGACTTCGTGGAGCTGATCGATCAGGCGCACGCGCGCGGCATCCGTGTGATCGCCGACCTGGTCATGAACCACACCTCCGACCAGCATCCGTGGTTCCAGGCGTCCCGGTCCGATCCCGACGGGCCGTTCGGCGACTTCTACGTCTGGTCCGACAACGACGAGGCCTACTCCGACGCCCGGATCATCTTCGTCGACACCGAGACCTCCAACTGGACCTACGACCCGGTGCGGGGCCAGAACTACTGGCACCGGTTCTTCTCGCACCAGCCCGATCTCAACTACGACAACCCGGCGGTGCAGGACGCGATGCTGGAGGTCCTGCGCTTCTGGCTCGACCTGGGCATCGACGGCTTCCGGCTGGACGCGGTGCCGTACCTGTACGAACGGGAGGGCACCAACTGCGAGAACCTTCCGGAGACCCACGCCTATCTCAAGCGGGTCCGCGCCGAGGTGGACCGCCTCTATCCCGACCGGGTGCTGCTGGCCGAGGCCAACCAGTGGCCGGAGGACGTGGTGGAGTACTTCGGCGACCCAGGGGTCGGCGGCGACGAATGCCACATGGCCTTCCACTTCCCGGTGATGCCGCGCATCTTCATGGCGGTACGGCGCGAGCAGCGCTACCCCATCTCCGAGATCATGGCGTCCACGCCCAAGATCCCTGAGAACTGCCAGTGGGGCATCTTCCTGCGCAACCACGACGAGCTCACGCTCGAGATGGTCACCGACGAAGAGCGCGACTACATGTACGCCGAGTACGCCAAGGATCCCCGGATGAAGGCCAACATCGGGATCCGGCGGCGGCTCGCCCCGCTGCTCGACAACGACCGCAACCAGCTGGAGCTGTTCACCGCGCTGCTGCTGTCGCTGCCCGGCTCGCCCGTCATGTACTACGGCGACGAGATCGGCATGGGCGACAACATCTGGCTCGGCGACCGCGACGCCGTCCGTACCCCCATGCAATGGGAACCCGACCGCAACGCGGGCTTCTCCAAGTGCGACCCCGCCCGGCTCTACCTGCCGGTGATCATGGACCCGATCTACGGCTACCAGGCCGTCAACGTCGAGGCCCAGCGCAACAACCCCGGATCGCTGCTGCACTGGACCCGGAAGATGATCGAGATCCGGCAGCGGCATCCGGTGTTCGGGGTCGGGTCGTACGTGGAGCTCTCCGCCTCCAACCCGAGCGTGCTGGCGTTCGTCCGGGAGATCAACGGCGGGGAGGTCAACCGCTGGGGCGGCATGGACACCGTTCTCTGCGTCAACAACCTGTCGCGGTTCCCGCAGCCGGTGGAGCTGGATCTGCGGCGGTTCGAGGGGTCCACCCCGATCGAGTGCATGGGCGGTGTGCAGTTCCCGGCCATCGGTGAGCTGCCGTACCTGCTGACGCTGCCGGGCCACGGCTTCTACTGGTTCCTGCTTCCACCACCGCATGACGCTCACGGAGACGAGGTGATGTAGAAATGGAGCCCGTCACCGGCCAGCCCGTCACCGACCTTCTCGCCGGCTGGCTGCCCCGGCAGCGGTGGTTCGCCGGCAAGGGCCGCGAGATCGACGAGATCTCCATCGCGACGGCGACCGAGCTGCGGCCCTCGGATCCGGCGGTGCACCACCTCGTCCTCGCCGTGCGGCAGGGCGAGACCTTGGACCGTTACCAGTTGCTCCTCGGCATGTGGGACGGGCTGCCGGAACGGTTGCGGCCGGGCGAGATCGGCTTGCTGCCCGGGACGAGCCGGACGTGGCTCTACGACGCCGCGCACGATCCGCAGGCGACCCGCATCCTCCTGGAACACATGGCGCAGGGGACCGTGGTGGGGCCGCTCGAGTTCCACCAGGCGCCCGGTATGGAGATCGACACCGGGCTGGACGGCGTGGTCGGCACCGCCGAGCAGAGCAACACCTCGGTGATATTCGGCGACTCCTATATCTGCAAGCTCTTCCGGCGCCTGTCGCCCGGCGTCAACCCCGACCTCGAGGTGAATCTCGCGCTGACCAACCTGGGCTGCGCCCACGTCCCCGCCGTGTACGGCTGGGTCGAGCTCGAACCGTCCGGCGGCCCCGGACTCGCCGACGACGAGGGCGCCACGCTCGCCCTGCTGTCGGAGTTCCTGCGGACCGGCACCGACGGCTGGCAGCTCGCCATCACCAGCGTGCGCGACTGGTTCGCGCGGTCGCTGCCACCGGGCACCGAACCGGACCCGGCGATCGCCGGGGGCGACTTCGCGTCCGAGTCGGAACGGCTCGGTGCCGCGACGGCGGCGGTGCACCGGGACCTGGCTGCGGCGTTCGGGGTGACGGCGCAGCCGGTCACCGCGATCAGTGCGGCGGCCGAGGGCATGCGAGAGCAGCTCGCCGAGGCGTGCCGGGACGTGCCCGAGCTGGTGCCGTACGCCAAGGCGATCAGGGCCGCCTTCGACGAGTTCGCCGGACTGGCCGGGTCGCCGCCGTTCCAGCGGATCCACGGCGACTTCCATCTCGGCCAGGCCATGCGGACCGACTCCGGATGGGTGCTGCTCGACTTCGAGGGCGAGCCGGCGCGGTCACCGGGCGAACGCCGCGCGGTCTCGCACCCGCTGCGGGACGTGGCGGGAATGTTGCGCTCCTTCGAATACGCGGCCCGATTCCTGCTCGCCGATGAGGAAGGCACGTCGGCCGAGGGCGCGCGCGAGCTGGAAATGCGCGCACATACCTGGGCGAAACGGAACCGTTCGGCATTCTGCCGCGGCTATGCGGCGGCCGGTGGCGTCGACCCCGCGGCGAATTCGATCATCGTGCGCGCATTCGAGCTCGACAAGGCGGTGTACGAGGTCCGCTATGAGGCCCGGAACCGGCCGTCCTGGCTCCATGTGCCACTGCGTTCACTCGCACATCTCAGCGACTGAACAGGGAAACGGATCGCCGGCGCCGTGCCGGCGATCCGTTTTCACCTGAGCCTCATTCGTGGTCTCGTCTCACATGCCTCACCTGCAAGTTTCACGTGCCATCACCTGCAGGGTCACGGGCCAGCGTGCGCATCCTCGCCTTAGTGAGATCAACTTACCCCTAAGGCGACATGGAGGTATACCGGCACCGCCGATCGGCATAGGCTGATCTAACAGACTGCCAGGAACACCCCATATGTGGGCAGGCGGCCATTCACATGGGCAGAATCACCATGATTCCATGGGCTGGCCACATCCGGACAATAAACGATCATTCCGTTCATCCGATTTCGGCTATTTGACCGGTAGAGCGGTGCGTGACGACGCCCTTACCAGTTGGAGCCGTACCAGGTGCGTAGTGGATCCTGCGCAACTTACGGGAGTCCCCGGGGAAGCCGCCTGAACATGATGAGCGGACCCGCCATCTAACCATTCAAGACACCAACACTTACGGGGACTCCGATGCACACTCCTGACTCGGTACGCGCCACGGGACGCGGCTCGGGGGATGTCGACGCCGCGCCGAGGGCAGCCTCCCTCAACGCGCGTTCCGCCAACATCCTGTCCGCCTCGGGCCAAACGCGGCGCTGGCCGACCGTCACCGCGGTCATCCCGACGCTCAACGAGGCCGCCAACCTCCGATGGCTCATGCCGCGGCTGACCGCGGTCGACGAGATCGTGATCGTCGACGGCGAGTCCACCGACGGGACCGTCGAGTACGTGCTGTCCGTACGGCCGGACGCGCGCATCATCGTCGAGCCTCCCACCGGTAAGGGCACCGCCATGCGGACGGGGATGGCCGCGGCTACCTCAGAAATGATCATCATGCTGGACGCCGACGGCAGCATGGACCCGGCCGAGTTCGACTCGTTCCTGGCCCTGCTCTGCCGCGGCTACGACTTCGTCAAGGGCACGCGTTACAGCTGCGGGGGCGGCTCGGACGACCTGACGGGGCTGCGCCGGCTCGGCAATTCCGTGCTCACCGGGCTGGCCAACCGGCTCTACCGGCAGAACTGGTCCGATCTCTGCTACGGCTACGTGGCGATGCGCCGCGACGCCGTCGAGCGCCTCCAGCTGGAGTCGACCGGCTTCGAGATCGAGACCGAGATGTGCGTCAACGCGGTGCGCGCCGGCCTGCGGATCGCCGAGGTCGCCAGCCACGAGACCGAGCGCCGCCACGGCGAGTCCAATCTCAACACCTGGCGGGACGGCTGGCGCGTGCTCAAGACGATGGTCCGGCTGCGCTTCCAGCGCCGCCTGGACACCCGGCCCGAGCATCTCCCCCTCGAGCCCCTTCCGTTGCATTTCCAGACGGCGGCGTTCAGCCGGACCGGGACCGAGTAAGGGACACCCCCGCGGTGAAGATCTCCATCGTCCGCCCGCGCGACCTCGGCGAGGCCGAGGTCAAGCGATGGCGCGACCTCCAGCTGACCGACCCCGACCTGTCGAGCCCGTTCCTCGCGCCGGAGTTCACCATCGGCGTCGACCGATACCGCGACGACCCCAGTGGCAGGGCGCGCGGCAGAGTCCGGGTCGCGGTCGTTGAGGACGACACCGGGATCGTCGCGTTCTTCCCGTACGAACGCGGCCCGCTGGGCATCGGCCATCCGGTCGGGTTCGGCCTGACCGACCTACAGGGCATCATCGCCGCGCCCGATCTGCGGCTGGACGCGCGCGCCCTGCTGCGCGCCTGCGGCCTCGGCGTCTGGGACTTCGACCACCTGCTGGCCCGCCAGCAGATGTTCGCCCCGTTCCACACCGTCCGGCGGGTGGAGCCGGTGATGGATCTGAGCGGCGGCTTCGACGCGTTCGTCGAAAAGGCCCGGCAGGCCGCGCCCAAGACCCACAAGACCATCCGGTACAAGGAGCGCAAGCTCAGCCGTGACGTGGGCGAGGTGCGCTATGTCTTCTCCTCTGATGACCGCGCCGACCTGCGCCGGCTGATGGAGTGGAAGTCCGACCAGTACACCCGCACGGGCCGCACCGACCGGTTCGCCAAGCCGTGGATCGTCAGGCTCGTCCAGCACTTCCACGAGACCGGGTTCGGCGTGCTCAGCGTGCTGTACGCGGGCGACGAGCCGGTCTCGTCCCACTTCGGACTGCGCAACGGGCACGTCATGGCGGGCTGGTTCCCGGCGTACGACACCCGGTTCGGCAAGTACTCGCCCGGCATGATCGGCCACATTCACCTGGCTCAGGGATGCGCCGAGAACGGCATCACCGAGATCGCGATGGGCCGCGGCGGCAAGGAGTTCAAGGAGGGCTTCACGAGCCGCGAGATCCCGATCGCCGAGGGCAGGGCCGCCCGGCTCACCCCCGGCGCCGGGCTGCACTGGATCCGCACGACCCCGCTCAACAAGGCGCGTGGCGCCGTCCTGGACAATCCCGCGCTCTACAAGCGCGCCGACCGGGTGCTCAAGACCTACGCGCGGCTGAGGGGGCGGAGCAAGTGAGCGGCCAGGTGAACGGCCGGATGAACGGCCAGGTGAACGATGTCGGATTCTCCGTCGTGATCTGCGCCTACACCGAGAAGCGCTGGGACGACGTGCACGCGGCGGTGGCCTCCGTTCGCAACCAGCGGCACGCGCCCGCGGAGATCATCGTGGTCGTCGACCACAACCCGGCGCTGTACGCCCGGCTCCAGCGGTCCCTCACCGGCGTCACGGTGGTGGAGAACCGCGAGGGCCGCGGCCTGTCCGGCGGCAAGAACACCGGCGTCGCGGTCGCACGCGGTGACGTGGTGGCCTTCCTCGACGACGACGCGGTCGCCGCGCCCGGCTGGCTGGAGGCGTTCGCGCGGCACTACGACGACCCGGCGGTGGCCGGGGTCGGCGGTCTGACCCTGCCGATGTGGCCGGGCTCCACCCCGTCCAGCGAGCTCATCTCGGCTCCCGTGCCGGAGACGACCGGGACGCGGCCGGGCTGGTTCCCTGAGGAGTTCGACTGGACCGTCGGATGCACCTACCGCGGCATGCGGCCCGGCCCGATCCGCAACCTCATGGGCGGCAACGCCTCGTTCCGCCGGGAGATGTTCCCGGTCGCGGGCGGCTTCAGCACCGGGATCGGCCGCAGCTTCCACAAGCGGCCGCTCGGTTGCGAGGAGACCGAGTTCTGCATCCGGTTGCGGCAGCGCAGCCCGAAGTCGGAGCTGGTCTACGACGACCAGGCGGTGATCTGGCACCGCGTGCCGCCCGAGCGTGCGCGCTTCTCCTACTTCCGCGAGCGCTGCTACGCCGAGGGCCTGTCCAAGGCCCTGGTCACGCAGAGCGTCGGCAGCCAGGACGGCCTCGCCAGCGAGCGTGCCCACGCGCTCAAGACCCTGCCGCGCGGCGCGGTGAAGGGCCTCGGCGACGCCTTCCGCGGCGAGCCGGCCGGGATCGGCCGCGCCGCCGCCATCACGGTCGGGCTCGCGTGGACCGCGTGGGGGTACGGGGTGGGGCTCGGCGCCGCACGCCTCCAGGCCCGCCGCGAGAGGCGGGCCCTGGCACGAGGGCGGAACCGGGCACGGGGACGGACCCGAGGGCGACCGGGCGGCGAAGGGGTCGCCTGATGAGCGATCACGAGACGGCGAACGGCGTTCCCGTCCTGATGTACCACTCGATCAGCGAGCGGCCGTCGCGCGAGACGGCGGGGCTCGCGGTACGGCCCGGCGCGTTCGCCGACCAGATGGCGCTGCTGAGGGAACGCGGCTTCACGCCCGTGCCGTTCTCGGCGGTGGCGACGCCGCCGGAGGGCGGCCTGCCGGACAAGCCGGTGGTCATCACGTTCGACGACGGGTACGCCGACTTCCACGAGCACGCGCTGCCCGTCCTCGACGAGCACGGCTTCACCGCGACGGTCTTCGTCACCACCGGCTGGCTGGCCGACGCCGGGGACGACGCGGCCGGGCGCCCGCTCGACCGCATGCTGGCGTGGGAACAGGTCCGCGAGGCCGCCGCGCACGGCATCGAGATCGGCGGGCACAGCCACAGCCACCCCCAGCTCGACCAGCTCGGCGACGCCGACCTGCGCTCGGAGCTCACCCGCAACCGTGGCCTGCTCGAAGATCGGCTCGGCCGGGCGGTGACCACGATGGCCTATCCGTATGGATACTCCAGCGTGCGGGTCCGGCGTGCCGTCCGGGCCGCGGGGTATGACGCTGCGTGTTCGGTCGAGAACAGGCTCGGCCATGTCCCACAAAGCAGCGTCCCTCAGGGCACCGATCCGGACAGGCTCGCGATCCCCCGTCTGACCGTACGCATGTCCACCTCGCTCGACACGTTCGGACGGGTCGTGGACGGAAGGGGCATCCCCCTGATCTATCTCAAGGACCGCGCCCTCACCCGGGGGTACGCCGTCGTGCGCCGGACGCGGTACGCGGCACGGCGGGTGAGCCGCCGTGTCTGATCCCGGGGTCCTCGCACCGCAACCACCGGGAGAGCCAGGCTGGCTGCGCCGTGAGCTGTCCAACCCGCTGTTCCGCAACGCCTACGCGCTGGTCGCCAACGGCGGGCTCACCGGGCTCCTGGGGCTGGCCTACTGGGCGCTGGGCGCCAAGTTCTACGCCCCCGACGACGTCGGCCGGAACTGGGCCGTCATCCAGGCGATCATGTTCGTCGGCAGCGTGACGATGCTCAACTTCCTGCTGATCCGGTTCATCCCGCAGACCGCGCGGAACACCCGCTCCCTGGTGCTCGTCTGCTACGGCACCGGGGCGGCCGCCGCGAGCCTGCTGGCGCTGGGCTTCATCGCGACGCTGGACCTCTGGGGGCCGTCCTTCCGGCACCTGACCGACTGGAAGGCGGCCGCGTGGTTCCTCGCGATGGCCGTCGCCTGGAACCTGTGGAACCAGCAGGAGGGCGTCTTCACCGGCCTGCGGCACGCCGGCTGGGTGCCGGTCGTCAACGCCGCCTTCGGCGCGGTCAAGCTGGTCATGCTGGTGGCACTGGCGGCGGCGTTCCCCGACGACGGCATCACGCTGTCATGGTTCGTGCCGGTGATGATCGCCCTGATCCCGGTCAGCTTCCTGATCTTCGGCCGCATGATCCCGGTGCACAGCCGGGAGAACTTCGGCCGCGGGCCGCGACCCACGCACCGCGAGATCGGCCGGTACCTGGGCGGCGCCTATGTGGGCGGCGCGTTCCAGTACGCCTCGATCAGCCTCATCCCGGTCGTGGTCGCCGCACAGATCAGCCAGACCACCAACGCCTACTTCCAGATGGCCTGGGCGCTCGGCATGATGCTCGACCTGCTGGCGCTCACGCTGTCGATGTCGCTGACGGTCGAGGGTTCGTTCGAACTTGAGAAGCTCGCGGAGTCGACCAAGGCGGCCCTGCGCCGCACGCTGATGCTGATGACGCCGGTCGTGGTCGTCGTGATCGTCGCGGCGCCGTTCGCGCTGGAGTTCTTCGGCCACCAGTACAGCGAGAAGGGCGCGCCGCTGCTGCAGATCCTGGCCCTCGCGGTGTTGCCCAAGGCGCTGATCGAGCTCTACATCGGCGTGCTGCGCGTGGAGAACCGCACCCGCCTGATCGCGCTCCTGCAGGCGATCCGCTTCGCGGGGACGCTGGCGCTGATCATGGTGCTCTTCGACGCCGAGCATCTGGCCACCATCGGCCTGATCGTCGTCGGCGTGAACGTCGTGGTGGCCGCGGCGATTTTGCCCGGATTGCTGAAGGCGGCCAAGGCAAAGCCTTCCCACGCCCACGAAGGGCGGGATATCTCTGAGGGAGGTGGGGGTCATAGTCATGGGGGGTGAAGCGCGTGTGACGGTTCGCCAGGCCTCGCAGAGCGGTGGGGGTGCTCCTCGCGCGCAGCAGGCCGTCCAGCCGCCGGCGCCGCAGACCCCGCGGCCGGTGCTGATCGCCCTGGGCGCGATGGTGACGCTGGGGCTCATGTTGTTCTGGTTGCCGCTGCGCGGCGTCGACCTCGAAGCCATGGACGGCTACGGGCTCATCGGCGTGCTGCCGATCGCCACCCTGCTCGGCGCGGTGGTGCTCGTGCTCACGTTCATGGCGACGCTGGCCCTGGCCCGGCCGCACCAGCTGCTGCTGGCCGCGCAGATACTGCTACTGATCATCACGCTGCACGGCGTGACGCTGGCGCTGGAGCCCATCGCGCGCTTCCCCACCGCGTGGCAGACCGGTGGCTTCATCGAGTACGTGACGCGCAACCACACGGTCAGCTGGGATCTGGACGCCCGCTTCTCGACCCCCGGTTTCTTCGCGTTCATCGCGTTCGTCATGAAGGCGGTCGGCCAGAACGACATCGAGCCGCTGCTGCGCTGGGCGCCCACCGTCACCAACCTGCTCTATCTGATCCCCTACATCCTGATCCTGCGGGTGCTGCGGGCGACCTGGCGGGCCAAGTGGTTCGCGGCGTGGCTGTTCATCGCCGCCAACTGGGTGGGCCAGGACTACCTGTCACCCCAGGCGTTCGCCTACCTGCTCTATCTCTTCTTCGTGGCGATCCTGGTCAACTGGTTCCGGCACCACGATGAGAGGACGACAGGCTCGGGACGCCGCCGTAGCGGTGACACCCGCGAGCGGACGGGCGGGTTCTGGCGGATCTACAACTGGCTGTTCGGGGCCAAGGACCCCGGTGAGCTGCCCGCCAAGCCAGTGGGCGTGCGCGAGCAGTCGATCCTCCTCATCCTGCTGTTCATCCTGATCCTGGTGGGCACCGCCGCCCACCAGCTCACCCCGTTCCTGATGACGGCGTCCTGCGCCGGGCTGGTGCTGGTGCGCCGCTGCAACCTGCGCGGCCTGCCGTTCATCGCCGGGGTGGTGTACGCGGCGTGGATCAGCTTCATGACCGTGGGCTACTGGTCCAGCCGCAAGGGCGAGCTCTTCGGCGGGCTGGGCAAAGTGTTCACCAACGTCCAGCAGAGCACGGGCGGCCGGCTCGGCACCGCCTCGGGCGCCACCCAGGACATCCAGATGCTCCGCATCGTCATCGCCGTCACGGTCGTGGGCCTCGCCGTGGCCGGCCTCATGCGGCGGCGGTCCCGCGGCATTGACGACCGTGTGGCGCTCGTCCTCCTGCTGGTCCCGTTCTCCTCGTTCGGCCTGCAGAACTACGGCGGTGAGCTGGCGCTGCGCATCTACTTCTTCATGCTGCCGGCCGCCTGCCTGCTGATCGCCTATCTCTTCTTCCCGGCGCCCTTCGACGCCCCGCGCGTGCGAGATCCGAAGGTCAAGATCTGGCTGGGCCACCTGCGCACGGGCTCCCGGCGGCACTGGCCCGCCGTCGCGGCCGCCTCCGTCTTCGCCCTGCTGCTCACCGGCGGCTTCCTGTCGGTCCGCTACGGCAACGAGAAGTACGAGCAGGTGCGCAGGAGCGACGTGAAGGCCTTCGACGTCATGCTGCGCTCGACGGACGGCGCGGTGGGGGTGGTGTGGCTGAGCGCCGAGAACCCCGAGCTCGTCGGCGGCGAGCCCGTGATGCCCTGGTCGTACCGGAGCTGGGAGCGGTTCACCCGCACCCCCGTGGTCGCCAACCGCAACAACCCGGCCGACATCTCGCAGATCGTCCAGCGCCTCAAGGAGCAGGGGCCCGGTGGCTTCTTCGTCACCACCCGCAGCCATGAGGACTACCAGGTGCTGTCCGGCGGCCTGGCCTCCGACTACGCGATCAAGATGCGCCGCGCGCTGGCCGCCTCGCCCGAGCTCACGACGGTCTTCGCCGACACGGACGCCGCCGTCTACCGCCTCAAGAACCCGCCCGCCGAGCCGCGGCCCACGGTGCCCGAGCCCGCGGGGCTCGGCATGCGCAACTCGCCCTGGACGCCGGCGGGCCTCATCTACCTGCCCGTCCTGCTCGGCGTCCTGCTGACGCGCGAGCTGCGCCGCCTGCGGCTGCCGCCGAACGAGCTGCGCCGCCTCCGCCCGCTCACCGTCCTCGCGATCCCCCTGCTGATCAGTGTGGTCGCGGTCATCATCGAGAGGTTCGTGATCATCTCGTGACGATCGTGCTGGCACTGCTGCTCTTCTCCGTCCCGGGTGCGGCGTTCTGGTCCCTCATGCGCGGCTTCGACCCGGTCGGCCGGCTGGTCGTCTCCATCGCGGCGAGCATCGTCACGGTCGCGGGGGCGGCCCAGATCCTCCTCATGGCGGGTTTCTGGTCCCCCGGCTCGGGTCTGGTCGCCGTCCTGCTCCTGAGCGGTCTGGTGGCCGGTCTGGCCCGTATGCACCGGCCTCGGCGCCTCGCTCATCTGCACATCCCCCGGCCGCCGTCCCGGCCCGCGGCCGGAGCCGCGGTTCGATCGGGTGCGAATGTCACCCGGCGCGACCTCCCCGTTCGCCGCCGTGACGAGGACGAGGAGGACTGGCTCTACCGGGACTGATCGGCAGAGATCGATGACTGATCGTCAGAGGTCGATCGAGTAGTCGAGCACGACGCGGTCGGCGGGGATGACGATCTCCCGGCAGACCTCCATGACCCGGGCCAGGGAGATCATGCGGCGGGTGATCGCGAGCACGGGGACGCCGGACGAGATGTGCAGGGTGTCGGCCTCCTCAGGGGTCGGCATGCGGGATCTGACGGCCTCCTCGACCCGGGTCGGCGGATGCCCCAGGTATTCGAGCTGGGCGAGGGTGCCGCCGGGCCAGGGCTCGCGTTCGGGGTCGGCCACGGGGGTGTCCCCGACGACGTCCCAAGGCAGGTAGTTGACCGAGATCTGCTGCGGCTCGCCGCGGGCGAAGAAGACGAAGCGGCGCCGGAGGAGCTCGACGCCGGTGGGGAGCTCGAAGAGGGACGCCAGCTCTGCGTCGGCGTTCGTACGGGTGTAGCGGCGGTCGAGGCGGTAGTCGCTCCAGCCGATCCGCTGGTCGTGGGTGAACGTGGTGGCGGGCACCGCGAGCGGCCGGGTGACCGCGCGGTAGCGGTCCATCGCCACCCGGCGTGCGGGCGGCGAGACCTTGACTATGGTGCCGCCACCGCGGCGGGTCTCGATGAGCCCCTCCCCGCGCAGGAGCGCGATGGCCTGCCTGACCACGATCTCTGAGACACCGTGGCTCGCGCACAGTTCGGTCATGGTCGGCAACCGTGAGCCCTGCGGGTAGGTACCGGCCCGGATCTGGTCGCGCAGCGTGTCGGCGATCCGGAGATAGGCCGGACGGTCAGGCACGGGCGCCACCTCCCCTCGTCGCGCCGCCGGGACCGCATCTCCCCGCTATCCCTGGGGGGACGGTCCGCTTACGGATAGCTTGACACCACTTATAACCGAGTAAGACTTGTGTATACGAAACATCCAGCTCGGGGAAAGGACGACCTTGATGGGCGACTTCGACGAGTTGAAGGCGGCCATCGAGTCGGACCATCCCGGGTGGCTGGTCTGGCGCAGCGACGCCGGTCGCTGGTACGCCACGCGCAGTGGAGACCTCACGGACGCCCAACTCCAGGCGGGATACGCGATGACGGTCGCCGCCGACGACTCCGAGGGGCTGCGCGAGCTCCTCGCCGAACAGACGCGCAAGGACCGTGAGGGGAACTGATGCGGGGATCGGGAGGCCGGACGGCCCGGTCCGTCGACGGGGGCGGACCGGGCCGCGGTCGTTTCCGGTACGGAAGGGACCTGTGTCGCTGAGGTGACACAGGAGTGGAGGCCTGGTCGGTGGGGTTGATGTCACCCACCCGGCCAGCAGGACGTGACCGCACGGACGGCACTTGGCGCGGCCCCCGACACAGTGTCGTGCCGCCCGTGCGGTCGCCGATCCCGGCACGGGCTTACGGCCGTCACATTTTCTTTTAAGGGCGCGAGCCGGGTGGCGCGGTCCGAAACCCCCAATGTGGCACTTGTCCCCTTCCGGCCACTCTCTGTGAGAGATCTTTATGCTTCGGCGGTTGTTCGCACGGAACTCCAGAGGTAAGGCAGATATCACGGGAAACTTCGCTGAGCTCGTGAACTCACAACCTCTTTCTGGCGTTCTAACAGTTGTGCCGGATTGCTTGCCGGTGCACCCCAGGCCGCCCCTTTCCAGGAGGGCCCTTTGGATGTCCACCCGCAGACGAGACTGAGCCGCGCCTCAGACCGTCCGGCGTTGCTCCGCAATCGTCACGGTCGCCACAGCCGCCATGGCGGCCCCCGGCGGCGCCTGATCCTCATCGCGCTCGTCGCCGCCCTCGCCGGCCTGCTGACCTCGACGATCTTTCTCGTGGTGACCGGATGGCGACCGGGCGGAGACGAGCCCGCGGTGAGCGCGCCCGCCGAGCCGGCGACCAGGGTCGGCGCCGGGGCCTCCAGCGGATGGCCCGCCTGGGGGTTCACCCACACGCAGAACACCGTGGACTATCAGCAGGGCCCGCAGCAGGCGCTCGTCGATCTGACCGCGCAGCCGATGCCGCAGGTCACACCCATCATGGGCTGGGGCGTCGACAACCCGCTGCCGCGCCCGGGTGAGTTCAACTGGAACTCTCTCGACCGGCGCATGGCGACCATCCGGCAGACGAAGGGGACCCCGATCATCACGCTCTGCTGCGCCCCCGACTGGATGAAGGGCGGCCCGGCGGGCAAGACCGACTGGAGCCGGCTCGAACTGGCCGTTGAGCCCAAGCGTTTCGACGACTTCGCCAAGCTCGCGGCGGCGGTCGCCAAGCGTTATCCAGACGTGCGCTACTACGCGGTCTGGAACGAGTTCAAGGGATTCTGGAACCCACGCCGCAATCGGTGGGACTACGAGGGTTACACCAAGCTCTACAACAAGGTCTATGCCGCTCTAAAAAAGGTTAATAAAGATATCAAGGTGGGCGGGCCGTACATGGTCCTGAACAGCAACGCCCCCGGCCGCCAAACCGGCCCTTCAGAGGTGACCGGCTCCTGGGGAAGCATGGATCAGCGCGATCTCGACGCGATCAAATACTGGATGAAGCACAAGAAGGGCGCCGACTTCCTCGTGGTCGACGGGCACAGCATGCCCGTCCAGAAGGAGATCCGCCTGAACGAGTTCCAGGTGCTGTCGAAGTTCTCCGAGGTGACCAGATGGTTGCGGGCCCTCGGCAAGGGCCTGCCCGTGTGGTGGGCCGAGTGGTACGTCGAGCCGGTGCCGTCCGACTGGACCGACGAGCGCCGCGGCGCGGTGCACACGGCGGCCATGATGGAGTTCGTCCGCGGAGGCGCGGCCAGCGCCTACTACTGGAGCCCGCAGACCGCGACCACCGCCGACTGCGCCGGCTGCCTGTGGTCGGGCACCGCCGGCGGCGGCGCCGCCACCCCGACGCTCGGGATGTTGCAGAACTTCGCCCGCTGGTTCCCGCCCGGCACCGCGCTCACCGACGTCAAGTCGACCAACCCGGCGGTACGCGTCCTGGCGCAGCAGCGGCAGATCGTCGCTGTCAACACCACCGCGCAGCCCGCGCAGACCCAGCTTGAGGGCAGCCCGCTCGCCCTCGGCCCGTACGAGGTGAAGTGGATCAGCAGATGACCGTCCAGCCCCCGTCAACCGCCAAGGCGCGCGAGCTCGGCATCGACCTGGTGGACATGGCGTTCTGGGACCGGCCGCACGAGGCGCGGCTGGCCGACTTCGCCCGGCTCCGGGCACTCGAGACGCCCGTCTACTTCGCCGAGCCGCGGGTCCCGTTCATCCGCGCCGGCAAGGGCTTCCACGCCCTGGTCAGGCACGCCGACGTCGTCGAGGCCAGCCGGAACGCCAAGGTCTTCTCCAGCGAGCCGGCGGCCACCTCGCCCGAACCGCCGCCCTGGCTGGCCAAGCTGTTCGGCACTCCGATGATCAACATGGACGACCCGGCGCACGCCCGGCTCCGGCGGATCGTGTTCCGCGCTTTCACCCCCCGGACGCTGGCCAAGATCGAGGACGAGGTCCAGGCGATCGCGACCCGCATCGTCGACCGGGTGGTCGAGGAGGGGCCGCGGGACTTCGTCGGGCAGGTCTCCGCTCCGTTCCAGCTCGCGGTCATCTGCGCGATGATGGGCATCCCCGAGAAGACCCGGCCGTACGTGCTGTCGCGCGTGGACGCCATGACCGAGTACTCGGGCGTCCGCGGCTCGCTGGCCAGCCCCCGCACGCTCCGGCTGCTCTACGGCAACCTCACGGCCATCGTCGACCTGCACCGGCTGGTCGCCAGGCTCGGCCGGATCCGGCGCGAGCGTCCCGCCGACGACCTGGTGTCGGCGCTGGTCAACGCCAATCCCGACGGCGAACGGCTGTCGATCCGCGAGCTCGGCTCGTTCTTCGACCTGCTGCTGGTGGCGGGCAACGAGACCACCCGCAACACGCTCACGCACGGCTTGAAGCTCTTCACCGACCATCCGGACCAGCGCGACCTGCTCCTGGCCGACTACGACACCCACATCGGCGGCGCGATCGAGGAGCTCGTCCGCTACGTGTCACCGATCATCCAGTTCCGGCGGACGGTGACCACGGACTACGAGCTCGGCGGCCACCCGTTCCGGGCCGGTGACAAGGTCGTGCTGTTCTATCCGGCCGCCAACCGCGATCCGGCGGCGTTCAAGGACCCCGATGTCTTCGACATCACCCGCGAGCCCAACAAGCACGTCGCGTTCGGCGGCCCGGGCCCGCACCTGTGCCTCGGCGCGAACCTCGCCCGCATGGAGCTCAAGATCATGTTCCGCGAGCTGTTCACCCGGCTGCCCGGCCTGCGCGCCGCCGGAGAGCCCGACTACCTGCTGTCGAACTTCGACAACGGCATCACGCGCCTTCCCTTCACCTTTTCCCGATAACGGCTCTCGTCACGGCCGCTAACAGGAGACCCAATGGACGTATCCGTCATCCGTCCGCGAGAGCTCGGCGACACCGAGCTCACCGCCTGGCGCAAGATGCAGATGGACCTGCCGCATCTGGCCAACCCGTTCCTGTCGGCGGGCTATTCGCTCGCGGTCGACCACGTCATCGACGGCGCCCGCGTGGCCGTGCTCCGCGACGGCTCCGACATCGTCGGCTTCTTCCCGTTCGAAATGCACGGCCGCACCACCGCGGGCGCGATCGGCGGCTGGCTGTCCCTCGGCCAGGGCCTGGTGCACGTTCCCGGCCTGAAGCTGGACGCTCGGCGGCTGCTTCAGGACTGCGGCCTCGCCGCCTGGGAGTTCGGCACGCTCGTCGGTGACCAGCCGTGGTTCGCCCCCTACGCCACCAAGCGGCTCGAGTCGGCCGTGATGGACCTCAGCGGCGGCTTCGACGGCTTCACGGGCGACCTGAAGGCGAAGGGTTCCAAGGTCGTCAAGCAGACGCGGTACAAGGAGCGCAAGCTCGGCCGCGACATCGGCGAGGTCTCGTTCGCCTTCGATGTGCGCGACGAGTCCTCGCTGGCGCTCGTCCGCGCGTGGAAGTCCGACCAGTACCGCGCGATGGGCCGCGCCGACCGTTTCGCCAAGCCGTGGGTCACCGAGCTCGTCGAGCGCCTGCACCAGACCCACGACGAGCACTTCGCCGGTTCGCTCTCCATGGTGTACGCCGACGGGCGTCCCGTCGCGGGGCACTTCGGGCTGCGCAGCGATCACACGCTCGTCACGTGGTTCCCGGTGTACGACCCGGAGTTCGCCAAATACTCCCCGGGCCTGATACTTCACCTGCACATGGCCGAGGAGGCCGCCGCCCTCGGCGTCCAGCAGATCGACATGGGCCCCTCCATCGGCTGGCGCTACAAGCAGGAGCTGCAGACCCGGTCGCACGAGGTCTCCGAGGGCGTCGTCCGCCGCCCGTCGGCCGCCGGCGCGGCCCACTGGCTCCGCCACGAGCCGGTCGCCCGCGCGCGCGACATGATCCTCAACAACAAGACGCTGTACGGGATGGCCGACCGCACCATGCGGCGCATCGGCGAATGGCGATCGCGGAAACGCCGCGGCATGCTCGGCGTCGCCGCCCTGCCGGCCGGTGGCGAGGTCTCCGAGACCGCCGCCGCGTTCTCCTTCCTCGTCTAACCGCCGGCCAGGCACCCGTCCGTGCCGGACATGATCGTGATCGTGCCGCCGCTCGCGTGGACGAACGTGCCCTCGTCACCTGCCACCGGCAGGCTCCCGGCGTTCCGAGGCATCGCGTAGGAGGCCAGCCTCCGGCCGGTGGCCCCGTCGTAACAGGTCAGCGCACCCTGCTTCGGCGACCGGAGCCACAGCCTGCCGCCGACGCCGGTCAGCAGGTCGGGCGGCGCGGGGCGAACGGCGGCCAGGTCTCCTCCCGGCCGCTGCCGCATCGTGGCGACGTCCACCTGATGGATCCGCACATGCGTGAGGTGGTCGGTCAGATACCAGACCATGCCCTTCGTCCCCAGGGTCAGGCCGTGAGTGCCGTCCTGCACCCCGAGCTGGGCCCGCGCGCCGCCGGTCGTCAGGTCGAGGGTCGCGATCACCTGCCCGTCCGGTTTCCAGCACGAGATCAGTGCCGTTCCGGCCTTGCGGTCGATGTCGGCGATCTCGGCGTTGCTTCCGCAGTTCCACGGGGGCCGAAGGGTTCCCAGGACCCGGCCGTCGCGCGGGTCGCGCTGGGTGAACGTCCATCGTCCAAAGCGGTCGACGCTTCGCGACCAGAGGGTTCCGGCGACGGCCGTGGTCCTGGCCATCCCACCCGGGACGGGGATGGCCTCTCCAAATTGGAGGGTCCGGGCGTCGAGCCGGTGGAGGAAGCTGAAGGTGTCCTTGCGAGCTCTCTTCCCCGTTATCTGGCGCTCGCTGACCCACAGGGTCCCCTCCACCATGACCAGGTCCAGTGCGGCCACCGACACTTTCCGCGAGGTCGCAGCGACGCGGCGGGTGGCCCGGTCGATGCGATAGATGTGGGACTTGCCCAGTACGTAGAGCGAGTCTCGGGTGAGGACCAGTTCCCGCGCGACGCCGCCAGGCACCGGCAGCGTGATGGATGTCACTGGGCGCGGCGGGCGCGGCTCCCTCTCCGGGGCCCTGACCAGCGTGAAGGCGAGGACGGCCGCGGTGGCGGCGGCCAGTGTGCCCAGCACGGCTCCGGCCGCCCTGCGTCGGCGGACACGGCGGGCGCCGGCCTCGGCGCCGTCCAGCAGGGCCAGGTCGGCGGGAAGGGCCCAGCGCTCGTCCGCAAGGGTCGCACGCAGCCTCTCGTCGAAGTCGCTCATTTCGTCACCTCCGTCTCGTTCAGGTGGGCGCGCAGCTTGGCCAGCGCCTTGCTGGCCTGGCTCTTGACCGTGCCCTGCGAACATCCGAGCGCCTCGGCGATCTGCGCCTCCGACATGTCCTCGTAGTAGCGCAGCACCAGCACGGCCCGCTGCCGCGGCGGCAACGTCGCCAGCGCCGCCCGCATCGCCCAGCGTTCCTCCGGCTCGGCCAGTGGTGGCGGCGGAGGCTCCGGCGGCGACGCGGTGAGATGCTCCCGCCAGGAGCGGCGCCGATCGTTGATCACCAGCCGGAGGATCGTCCGGCGCACGTAGCCCTCGGGGTCGTCCTTGCGGTGCACGCGCGACCAGCCCAGCAACGTCCTGGTGAGGGCGGTCTGCACGACGTCCTCGGCCCGGTGGGGATCACCGGTCAGCAGATGTGCGTACCGCAACAGGGCAGGCAGCCGCACACCCGCCCAGTCCCGGAATTCCGCATCCACTCCGCACCTCGATCACTCACGTTTCAGCGCTCTGTCCTCTAGGGACACATGAAGAGGAACGGAGGTTGCCTTCCGAAACCAGACCGGTCCGGGAAGTGAGAGACGGCGATCTCGGGGCAGTCCTACCTTCGAAGTCTGATGCCCTGCGGTGAGGAGGCCATGGATCCATGGCACGGGTGACGCGCGCTGAGATCGACCGGCTCGTCGGCGGAGACCACCACGACCCACACGGCATCCTGGGTGCCCATCCAGGCCGGGACGGCGTGACGGTCCGGGCGCTGCGCCCGATGGCGGAGAACGTCGAGGTGGTCCTGCCTGACGGCGACCGGTATCCGATGCGCCATTTCCACGAGGGTGTGTTCGTCGTCACACTCCCTCCGGAGGCCTCACTGTCCGGATCCGGACAGGAGGCGCCGCCGCTCGCCGTCCCCGACTACCGGCTCGCGGTCCGGTACGCGAGCGGGCCCGAGATCGTCCAGGACGATCCGTACCGCCACGTGCCCACCCTCGGTGAGCTGGATCTGCACCTGATCAGCGAGGGGCGGCACGAGGAGCTGTGGCGGGCGCTGGGCGCGCGCGTCCGCACCTACGCCTCCGCGTTCGGGGCCGTGACAGGCACCGGGTTCTCGGTCTGGGCCCCCACCGCGCGGGGCATCCGGGTGATAGGCGACTTCAACCACTGGGACGGACGGGCCCATCCGATGCGGTCGCTGGGGTCGACGGGGGTATGGGAGATCTTCGTCCCCGAGGTCGCCGACGGCGCCGTCTACAAGTACGAGATCCTCGGCGCGGACGGGGTGTGGCGGGCCAAGGCCGACCCGATGGCGCAGGCCACCGAGACGCCCCCGGCCACCGGGTCGCGCGTCTTCACCTCGTCGTACGAGTGGGGCGACGGCGACTGGATGGACCGGCGCAAGGAGCGTTCCTGGATCTCCGAGCCGACGAGCGCGTACGAGGTGCATCTCGGCTCGTGGCGTCCCGGCCTCGGCTACCGGGAGCTGGCCGACGAGCTCACCGAGTACGTGCGCGACATGGGCTTCACGCACGTGGAGTTCCTGCCCGTCGCCGAGCACCCGTACGGCCCGTCCTGGGGTTACCAGGTCACCTCCTACTACGCGCCCACCTCGCGCTTCGGGGACCCCGACGGCTTCCGGCACCTGGTCGACCGGCTGCACCAGGCGGGCATCGGCGTCATCGTCGACTGGGTGCCCGCGCACTTCCCCAAGGACGAGTGGGCGCTGGCGCGCTTCGACGGGACGGCGCTGTACGAGCACGCCGACCCCGGCCGCGGAGAGCACCCCGACTGGGGCACGCTGGTCTTCAACTTCGGCCGTGCCGAGGTGCGCAACTTCCTGGTGGCCAACGCGTGCTACTGGCTGGAGGAGTTCCACGTCGACGGGCTGCGGGTGGACGCCGTGGCCTCGATGCTCTACCTCGACTACTCGCGCGAGGAGGGCCAGTGGACGCCCAACATCTACGGCGGCCGGGAGAACCTGGAGGCCATCTCGTTCCTCCAGGAGATGAACGCGACGGCCTACAAGCGCAATCCGGGGATCATGACGATCGCCGAGGAGTCGACCGCCTGGCCCGGCGTCACCCGGCCCACCCATCTCGGCGGGCTCGGCTTCGGGTTCAAGTGGAACATGGGGTGGATGCACGACACCCTGGAGTACCTGCGGCACGAGCCGGTCTTCCGGCACTACCACCACGGGGAGATCACGTTCTCGCTGGTGTACGCGTTCTCCGAGAACTACGTGCTCCCTCTGTCGCATGACGAGGTCGTCCATCTGAAGGGGTCGCTGCTGGGCAAGATGCCCGGGGACAGCTGGCAGAAGTTCGCCGGGCTGCGGGTGCTGCTGGCCTACATGTGGTCGCATCCGGGCAAGCAGCTGCTCTTCATGGGCGGCGAGTTCGGCCAGGGCGCCGAGTGGGCCGAGGAGCGCCCGCTCGACTGGTGGCTGCTGGACAACGCCGCCGAGGGCGCCGCCCATATCGGCGTGCAGCGGCTCGTCCGTGACCTCAACCGCGCCTACCGGGCCCATCCCGCGCTGTGGACGAGGGACAACGAGCCGGAGGGCTTCCACTGGATCGACGCCAACGACGCGGCCGGCAACGTGCTGTCGTTCCTGCGCCAAGGCACGGCGGCGGCCGTAGACGAACGTGCGCCGGTGGTGGCCTGCGTGATCAACTTCTCCGGCAACCCGCATGAGAACTACCGGCTGGGCCTGCCGCAGGCCGGGCCGTGGCGTGAGGTGCTCAACACCGACGCCTTCGAGTACGGCGGCAGCGGCGTCGGCAACCTGGGCATGGTCGAGGCCGTCGAGGAGCCCTGGCACGCCCAGCCCGCCTCGGCCGTCCTGCGCGTTCCCCCGATGGGCGCCGTCTGGCTCGTCCCGGACGAGCCCATCGAGGACATCATCGACGTCGCCCCGGCCGAGATCGAGGCGGCCGTCGAGAACGACTTCCCGCCGGGGCCGTCCGGCGTGCGGTCGGGCACCCCCGTCGAGCCTGCCGGCGCCCCTTCCGACCCTCCGGGGGACGAACCGGCGAGCGTCCCGGCAGGAGGCACGGCGGGCGGGCCGGTCGACATGCCGGTCGGTGCCACCGTGGGCGACCTGGCGGGTGGCGCGGCGGAGGTCTCAGAGTCAGAGGTTTCAGAGGCGCAGGTCTCGGAGGCGGACGGCGATTCGGACGGCAAGGCCGCACCTAGACTGCCCGAGTGACCTCTCCTACCGCCCAGAAGCTGCACGTCGTGCCCTCCCAGTTCCTGGTGGAGCACGTGCCGAACGCGACGTTCCCCGAGGACGACGAGTGGATCGCCCTGGTGCGGGCACCCGAGGGCCTGACGGTGATCCGGGAGGCGCCGCCGTACGTGGACGCCGCGCGCTGGGTCGGCCTCTACGGCGGCGCGACCGCGCACGGCCTGGACGTGCCGGGGATGCTGGCCGCGATCGTGGGGCCGCTGGGCGACGCCGGGATCTCGGTCTTCGTGGCCTCCACCTACCACGCCGATCTGGTGCTGGTGCCCGAGCACCGGCTGACGGCGGCGACGGCCGTCCTCAGGGAGGCGGGCCACCAGGTGAGTTCCGGGCAGGTCTGAGTCGGTTACGGGAAGTTCACTTGCGCGCAGGCTTGATCCGGTCGAGCAGCCAGCTGGGGCCGGTGACGGCCGCGCCCTGCTCGGCTACGCGGGACCGCAGCTCCCGGTCGGCCGTCACCACCAGGTAGGTGGTGTCCGGCTCCGGGTCGGTCACCAGCTCGACGATCTGGTCGTCACCGCTGCGCGGCGCGGCCACGACCCGGACGCCCTCGACGCTCTCGACGCCCTTGGCGGCGCCCTCGACCACCAGGACCACCTCGGGGAAGACACGGTCGAGGGGCAGGAGATCTGCCAGGCCGCCGGGCAGGCCCGAGACGCCCTCGTTCAGCACCATCAGCTCGTCGCGCAGCCGGCTGTTGGCGCCTGCCCGGTCCTTCCACCATCCGTCGGCGCGAGAACCCACGACGTTGGCGGCGTCCACGACCAGGACGAGCCGGCTCATGGCGTACCGCAACCGGGGCCAGGAGCGGGCGAACGGCTCGAAGAGGCGCTTGCCGGTGACCTCCTCGACCGGCACCCAGGCGGCCTTCCGGGTCTCCATCGAGGCGGGCCTGACGGCCACCATGCGCGGGACCGAGCCGACCACGGACACGAAATCCCAGCCACCGTGATCTTCGGTGCTGACGCCATGCACCCGTACTACCCGGGTGTCGAGGGTGCACTCCTCGGACGTCTCGCGCAGCGCGGCGGTCACCGGATCCTCATGGCTGTGCCGGGCACCCCCGAACATCCCCCACGTACCGCCGCCCAGCCCCCACCACGCCCGCTGCTGGAGCAGCACCCGGACCACGCCGTCGGTGCCGCGGTGGAACGGCAGCAGCCCCGCCGCCCCGTACCGGCCCCAGTGCGTGTGCCCCAGCTCGCAGCGGCCCCAGCCGTCGCCGTCTCCCATACGGTGACGATAGGGCACCGCGGGCCAGGCAGGAGATCATGGAGACGCGCGGGAACCGGGACGCTCGCCAGGTCCGGCCGACCCGGTGACCAAGGGCACAGTCCGGATGTGCAAATGTGCACTTACTCTTGCGTTCGAGAGTGACTGATCATCTGGAGCGACCTGTTGAGCATCGAGGAAAGAAGCGCCGATCTGTGGAACTCGCTGTCCGGGGCTGAGCTGATCCAGGCCATGGGCGAGGGCCGGTTCCCCGAGCTGAGCGACGTCAGCGCGCACATCGGCCAGCGCGTCGTCGCCGCCGAGCCGGGCCGCGTCGAGCTCGCCTGGACGCCCGGGGAGCACCTCTGCAACCCGGCGGGCGGCGTGCACGGCGGCTACATCGCGATGATCCTCGACAACGCCGTGTGCTTTGCGAGCGCGAGCACCGGCGCGCACTTCGTTCCGCAGCTCACGCTCAACCTCACCATCGACTACCTGCGCGGCGTCCAGGCGGGCGAGACGTACACGGTCGTCAGCACCTGCCTGAAGCCGGGCCGGACACGGCTGGTCTCGACCGCGCTCATCACCGACCCCCAGGGCCGTCCGATGGCGCAGGCGAGCGGCAGCACGGTGCCCAACCAGGCCTTCGCGCGCTGACCGCATAGGCTTGGCCCATGGTGGATCCCGGTTCAGTCGTCAGCGCACTCAAGCAGGCCCGGGACCGGCGGACGGCGCCGCTGGTCCTGGAGCTCGACCTCACCGACGGCGTCGTGGAGACGCCGCCGGCCGACCCGGTCGCGGCCATCCTCTCCATGCGGCGCACGCACCTGCGCGACGTGCTCGACGGGTTGCGCCGCGCCCGCTCCGACAGCCGGGTGCGCGCCCTCGTGGTCAAGATCACCGGTGGTATCGGGCTGGCCATGGCGCAGGAGCTGCGCGAGGCGGTGACGGCCGTCCGCGAGGCGGGCAAGCTCACCGTCGCGTGGGCCGAGACGTTCGGCGAGGGCGGCCGCGGCACCGTCCCGTACTACCTGGCCAGTGCGTTCGACAAGGTCTACCTGCAGCCGACGGGCGAGGTCGGCCTCACCGGCATCGCGCTGGAGGAGCCGTTCTTCGCGGGCGCCCTGGAGAAGCTCAGGGTCCAGCCCCAGTTCGCCAAGCGCCACGAGTACAAGACCATGGCCAACACCTTCATGGAGAAGGCCTACACCCCCGAGCACGAGGAATCCTCGCAGCGCCTGGTCGCCTCGCTCGGCGAGCAGATCACCGCCGGGATCGCCGCGGCCCGCGACCTTCCGGCCGACCGGGTCCGCGAGCTGACCGACCGCGGTCCGCTGCTGGCCGCGGAGGCTCTGGAGGCGGGGCTCGTCGACCGGCTCGGCTACCGCGACGAGGTCTACGCCGAGCTGCGTGAGCAGGTCGGCGAGAACGCGATGCTGCGGTACGTGGCGCGCTACAACCGCACACACTCGCTCCCCCGGCGGCTGCCCCAGCCGGGCAAGCAGGAGGTCGTCGCCCTGATCAGCGGGCACGGCCCGATCCGGCTCGGCCGTAGCGGCCGGGGCGGCCCGCTGCCCACCCAGGGCACGGCGATGGGCTCGGACACCATCGGCGCCGCCCTGCGCGCCGCCGTGAAGGACGACCGGGTCAAGGCGATCGTGTTCCGCGTCAACAGCCCCGGCGGCTCGGCCGTGGCCTCCGACGCGATCTGGCGCGAGGTCGTCCTGGCCCGCAAGGCGGGCAAACCGGTCATCGTCTCGATGGGCAACGTGGCCGCGTCCGGCGGCTACTACGTCTCGATGGCCGCCGACACGATCGTCGCGCAGCCCGGGACCATCACCGGCTCGATCGGCGTGGTCGTCGGCAAGGCCGTCGTCAACGGCCTGCTCGACCGGGTCGGCGTGGGCCTCGGCACCGTCGCCGAGGGCGAGCACGCCCGCATGTTCAGCTCGACCAAGGACTTCAGCGAGTCCGAGTGGGAACGGGTCAACGCCTCACTCGACCAGATCTACGACGACTTCACCCGCAAGGTGGCCGAGGGCCGCGAGCTGTCCCGCGAGCGCGTGCACGAGCTGGCGCGCGGCCGGGTCTGGACCGGCGCCGACGCCAAGGAGCACGGCCTGGTGGACGAGCTGGGCGGCCTCGACCTGGCGCTCGACCTGGCCCGCAAGAAGGGCGGGCTGGCCGCCGACGCGCCGGTCCGCTCCTACCCGCACACCTCGCCGTTCGAACGGCTGCGCCCGCCGGAGTCCAGCGAGGACCGCACCGCCGCGAACGCCCGCTTCGACGGCTGGGGGTCGCTCGGCGGCCTGGCGGCCCGCCTCGGCCTGCCCGCCGCGGGCCCGCTCACCCTGCCCGGCACCTGGGAGATCCGCTGAACTTGGAGATGAACGCCGCGGACTACACCGAGGCGATCGCGGGGTTCGCCACCGGCGTGGTCGTGCTGACCGTGCGGGACGGGCGCGACGACCTCGGCACCACCGTCACCTCGTTCATGTCGGTGTCCTTGGAGCCGCCGATGGTGCTGGCCGGAGTGGCCTCCACCTCGTACCTCAGCGAGGTACTGAGCCGTCAGGACCGCTGGGCCGCGACCGTGCTGAGCGCCGGCCAGCGCGCCCTGGCCGGCCGCTTCGCGGCCGAAGGCAGGCCGAGCGCCCGCCTGCTCCTGGCCGGCGAGCCCCACCACCGCGGCCCCCTGTCCGACGCACTGATCCTCGACGACGGCCTCGCCGCCCTCGAATGCGAGACCCGCCAGCGCATCGAGGCCGGCGACCACCACCTCTTCGTCGCCGAAGTCCTCTCCGCCGACTACATAGCCCGCCGCGAAAAGCCCCTGATCCGCGTAAACCGCCGTTACCTCGGCCCTTGAACTAGTTGCAGGAGGCCGTGGACGAATCTTGCTTGGTAGTCGTGGCCCTCGGTGGAGAACTCGACGCCCCAGTGGCCTGGTGCGTCGCCCTCTACGTGCCGGGCGTTCTCGAAGCGTTCGCCTAGGTCGGAGATGACGCAGGACCAGGGCGTCAGGTCGTCCAGGCCGTTCAGCTTGGGGGTCGGTGAGCCCTCCGCGCGGACCAGCCAGTGGTGCCACGTGGACCCGTCTGGTGCGGTCAGTACCTCGAAGCGGAGGTCCGGCCACAGGGGCAGTTCCCACAGGCTGTATGTGCAGTCCAGGTCGCCGAACGTGCGTGGGCCTGTCTCGCCGGGCGGTCCCAGCACCATGCGATAGCGGGCGATCCCCTTTGGCGCCGTCTTCGAGTAGGGCATCGACACCCAGCGACGGTGCGCCTCACGCATCTGTGCCCTGGTGGCCCCGAGCTCTTTGAGCGCGTCCTCGACCCGTCCGGGCGCGAGGTCCAGCATTCGCCACATGAGCACCAGTTGGAACTCGAACCGCGCGAACCCGATCGCCATGATTCAGACCTGGCGTCCTGCCTTGAACACGGCTGCCACCTGCGGGACGCCTGGACGGTAGGCCAGGTGGATGTAGGAGGGTGCGTCCAGCACCAGCACGTCTCCGCGAGCACCCACATTCAGGTGGCCCACGTCGATCCGCCGCAGCGCCTTCGCTCCTCCGGCTGTGGCGCTCCAGACCGCCTCGGCGGGTGTCAGGTGCATGTCGCGGACGCCGACTGCGATGCAGAACGCCATGCTGGAGCTGTAGCAGGAGCCGGGGTTGCAGTCGGTGGCCAGGGCGACCGTGGCTCCGGCATCTATCAGCCGCCGGGCGTCGGGATAGGGCTGCCTCGTTGAGAACTCCACGCCTGGCAGCAACGTGGCCACGGTCTCCGAGTCGGCCAGTGCGGACACGTCCTCGTCGCTGAGGAAGGTGCAGTGGTCGGCTGCTGCGGCGCCCAACTCCACCGCCAGCTGGACGCCGGGTCCGTGGCCCAGCTGGTTGGCGTGCAGCCGCGGTGTCAGGCCGGCCTTGATCCCGGCCTCCAGCACCTCCCGGGTCTGGTCGGCGTCGAACGCGCCGCGCTCGCAGAAGACGTCGACCCAGCGGGCGTGGGGCGCGCAGGCCGCCATCATCTCGCCCGACACGAGCCGCACGTAGCCCGGCGTGTCGTCACCGTACTCCGAGGGCACGACGTGAGCGCCGAGGAACGTCACCTCGTCGGTGAACTCCCCCGCGATCTGGAGAGCCCGCTGCTCGTGTTCGACCGTCAGCCCGTACCCGGACTTGCACTCCACGGTCGTGGTGCCCTGGCGCGCCATCTCGTCCACGAGCCGCCGCACGTTCGCCCGCAGCTCCTCGTCCGAGGCCGCCCGCGTCCGCGCCACCGTCGTCCGGATGCCACCCGCCTTGTACGGCTGCCCGCTCATCCGGGCGGCGAACTCCTCCGCGCGTTCACCCGCGAACACCAGGTGCGCGTGGGAGTCGACGAACCCCGGCAACACCGCCCGGCCGCCCGCGTCGAAGACCTCGTCGGCGGCGGGAGCCCCGGAGCCGGGACCCACCCACGCGACGCGGCCGCCCTCGACGACCAGCGCCGCGTCGTGGAGCAGGCCGAGCGGCCCCTCCCCGATCCCCGGCTCGTTGGTGACCAGTTCCCCGATGTTGCTGATCAGAGTGCTCACCCGGTCAGGATCGCATCCACGCCGGCCGTTCCGGGCGGCGGCCCTACCCGATCCGTCTCGGATCCGAGACACCTGGGGACCGTGTAGGGTCCGCCCCGGAGGCGATTGGGTGCCTGGTGGCCCTCCCGGTCTTCAAAACCGTAGGGATCCGAGCATCTCGGGTCGGCGGGTTCGATTCCCGTTCGCCTCCGCACCCCTTCTTAAGCCGGTGAGCAGGACCGCGAAACGTCCGGCTCGGGGCTGCACGTCATGTGGGGTCTTACGGCGGCTCGGGCCGGTGGGACACAGTGGTCTGCATGGTCGAGAACGTGGTCGTGGTCGGGGCCGGAGTCTACGGCGCGGCGGTGGCCGCGTCGCTCGCACGGCGGGGTGCGTGTGTCGCCGTCGTGGACGCCGGTGCGCCGGCGAGCGGCACCTCCGGGGCGACGTTCTCCTGGACCAACTCCTGCGGCAAGCAGCCACGGTCGTACCACGATCTCAGCGTCGCCGGCATGGAGGCCCATCGGAGGCTGGCGGCCGAGGTGCCCCATGGCCGCTGGTACCACGAGAGCGGCAACCTGGAGTGGGCCGACGACGACGCCGAACGCGAGCAGCTGCGCAGGAAGGTCGACGGCGTTCTGCAATACGGCTACGACGCGCGCTGGCTCAGCCGTGCGGAAGTGCTACGGCTCGAACCCGACATCGACCCCGCCGAGCTCCCGCCGGACGAGATCGCCTACTTTCCGCGCGAGGGCTGGATCGAGCCGGCTCCTCTGATCGCTCATCTGGTCTCGACCGCGGTCGGCCGTGGTGCCGAGGTGATACAGAACGACGCCGTCACCGGCCTGGAGGTGGCCGGCGGCATGGTGCGCACCGTCCGGCTCGCCTCGGGACGGCGGCTCGTCGCGGACGCGGTCGTCAACTGTGCGGGCCCGCAGGCCGGCCAGATCGCCGAGCTCGCCGGGCTGGCCCTGCCGATGCGCAATATGCCCGGAGTCCTGGTGTACACGTCGCCGGTCGCGGTGTCGGTGTCTCGTGTCGTACACGCCCCGCGCGTTCATTTGCGCCCGGACGGCGCCGGGCGTCTGCTGCTGCACACCCCTGACATCGATGGCGCGGTCGGAGCGTCCGGCACCGTTGAGCAGCAGGCGGTGGACGAAGTCTTGGAGGCGGGACGCTCGCTGTACCCCGGGCTCCGGGCGGCGACCGTGCAGGACGTCCGGGTGGGTGAACGGCCCATCCCCGGTGACGGCCTGCCGGTGCTGGGGCGGGTGGCCGAGCTGCCCAACTTCTTTTTCGCCGTCTCGCACAGCGGCGCCACGCTGAGCCTGCACGCCGGTGACCTGGTCGCCGCCGAGGTGCTCGGCGGCGACCAGGACGGCGCGCTGGCGCCGTTCCGCTTCGAGCGGCTCAGACTCCCGTGATCTCGTTGGGGGTGTGGGGCAGGTCGGCAGTGATCTTGATCTTGCCGGTCTCGATGTTGACCGCGTGGAGCTTCTTGGTGGCCGGGTCGGTGACGTAGGCGGTGTCACCGTTGACGTAGAGGGCCGGGCGGGCCTCCTGCCACTCGATGGGCTCCTTCCAGGGGGCCTGGATCTTGATCTTCTTGGTGACCTTGGCGGATTCGGGGTCGATGACGCGCAGCGCGCCGTCGGTGCCGAGAACGAGGGCCTCGCCGTGCGGGCCGCGGCCCAGGGAGCGGAACGTATAGCTGGCGCCGAGGTCGACCAGGCGGAGCTTGCCGGTGGTCGTGTCGATCAGCGAGATCCGCTCCGGGCGTTCGAGTTCGGCGTCGGCGTCGACCTTGTAGTCGCCGAGCACGATCGGGGACTCCTCGTGGCCCGCCTGGTTGCCGATGCGGCCGTACTCGTCCGGGGACTCGACCTTGGTGATCTTCCCTCCGGCGTAGATGAGCACGCCGGTCTCGCAGCCGATGACCACGGCCTCGTCCTTGGCCGTGGCCTCGCCGTGGACGCCGGGGCACTGCTCGTTGCGGGTGATCTCCTTGCCGTCCGGGCTCAGGACGCGGATGCCGGTGCGCTTGTCCTCGGTGCCCAGCGTGGCGACCAGTTCGCCGTTCTTGAGCTGGATGGCGACGCCGTGGTGGGGGTGCTCGCTGTCGTGGGTGGTGACCTTCGGCAGGGCGGTGCCGAGTTCCCGGGGGTCGAACGTTGTGATCTTGCCGGTGCCGTCGGAGAACAGCACGGTCCTACCCGCGTGCCGGACCACGTGGCCGGGCTTGGGGGCGGCGAACTCCTCGGTGCGCAGGGTGGCCCCGGCCGCGTCGAGGACGCGGAACCCGGTGGCGGTCGAGACCAGCACGTGGCGGCCGTCGCCGGCGGCGTTGACCCGGTTGAAGCCGGGCAGCGGGATGTCCTGGACGACCTTGAGCGTCGTCCGGTCCAGGATCTGGAGGCCACCGTCGTAGGTCGTGACGAGCGGGTCGGCGACCTTGACCTGTGCCTTCGCGGCGGCGGCCGTGGAGTTCCTGGTGTCGGCACCGCCGCAGGCGGTGAGGGCGAGCGCCGTGAGCGGGAGGGTCACAAGCAGGGACTTCATCGATCTCTTTCCTGTGTGAGGCCGGCGACGATGGCGTCGGTGTTGGCGCGCATCATCCGCAGGTAGGTGGGGGCGCCGCCGTCGGCGGCGGTGAGCGATTCGGAGTACAGCGGCGTGACCTTGATCCGCAGGCCCGTCTCGGCCGCCATGACGCGGGCGAGCCGGTCGGGCTGGGAGGAGTCGGCGAAGACCGTCGGGACGCCGGCGCGGCGGACGGCGTCGGCCAGCGACTTCAGGTCCGCGCCGCTGGGCGAGGCCAGTGTCGTGCCACTGGGGATGACCGCGCCGATCACGGTGAAGCCGAACCGTTCGGCCAGGTAGCCGAAGACGTGATGGTTGGTGACCAGGTTGCGGCGGTCGGCGGGGAGGGCGGCGAAGCGCGCGGTCATCCAGCGGTCGAGGTCGAGGAGGTGCGCCCGGTACGCGGCGGCGTTGGCGCGGATCTTGGCGGCGTCGGCGCCGGGAAGGTGTTTGATGATCCGCGACGTGATCAGATCGACGGCCTTGAGCATCCGGGCGGGGTCGGTCCAGAAGTGCGGGTCGGGTCGCTGGGCGTTCTCGCCGGACTTGTAGGCGAGGGGGCCGATGCCCGCTCCTACGTCCAGGGTCGGTACGCCGGATGAACGGGCCGTCTCGACGTTGCGGGCCACGCCCTCCTCCAGGCCGAGGCCGTTGTGGACCAGCAGCGCCGCGTTCTCCATCCGCGCCGCGTCCTGGGCGGAGACGCCGAACGAGTGGGGGTCGGCGCCCGGCTTCATCAGCACCGTGACCGTGGTCTCGTCACCGGCGATCGCGCGGGTGACGTCGCCGAGGATGTTGGTGGTGACGACGATGCCCGTCCGGTCGGCGCCGCCGAGCGCCGAGCATCCGGTGAGGGCCAGGATCAGCAGGACGGCGGCTGCCGTGGCGCGGGTCACCATCCCGTCTCCACCATGTGCTGGGGGCTGAACGCCAGGTCGAAGGTGCGGGCGACGCGGAGGCCGTCGCGGTAGTCGATCTCGACGACCCGGCGGCCCGCGGGGTCGTTGACGTAGGCGCGGGCGGTGTCCACCTGGATCACCGATGCGGCATTGGGCTTCTTCAGGATGTTGGTCTTGTCGCCTTGCTTGCCGGTCTTGGGGTCGTAGGACCGCAACGTGCCGCCGGTGTCGAGGGCGAGCACCGGTGCGTCCTCACCTGTGCCGCTCACGGCGGTCAGCGGAGCCGAGCCCGCGCGATTCCAGGATTTGGCGGCCAGATTGAGGATCCACAGCCCGCGGTCGCCGGCCTTGGCGGCCAGGACCGGGGTGCCCGGGCGGTGGTGGAACTCCGTGGCTCTTTCCGCGGCTCGGACGCGGCCGGGATAGGCGATCTTGGTCCCGGTCAGCCGGCCGTCCTTCCCGGTCACCAGCAGCGCGCCGTCCGCACAGCCCAGCACGGCGCCGCGTTTGGTCACCGCCTGTCCACGCGCCTGCGGGCACGGCTCGGTGAGCCGGGCGGTCTCGGCGCCCTGGCGATCGTGCACGCGTACCGTCCCGTCGTCGGCGGCGATGACGAGGTGCTCGGCGTACGCGACGGCCGCGCGTCCCGGGATCCCGCGGGCGGCCGGGATCTTGCCGCCCTCCAGTGCCTTGCGGTCCAGGACGCGGACGGCCGGCCCGCCGGACACCGCGGTGACCGCCTGGTCGCCGGTGATGGCGCCGGGTGTGCCGGGGACGGTCCCGACGTCGCGGACGGCGGCCTTGTAGTAGTGAACATGGTCGCCGTGGTCGACGGTCCAGACCCCGCTGTCCACCGTGCGCATTCCTGCGGACGTGGTCAGGTAGGCGAAGCGCCCGTCGCTGCGCACGCCGGTGACGCCGGGCGCCGCCGCCACGTCGGTGACCTTCTCGGTCGCGGGATCCAGGAGGCGGACGCGGTCGTCGCCTGCGAGGACGAGCCGCCACTGCGCCTCGGATGCCTCTTCGGCTCCCGCCACGTACCCGTGCGGTTTCTCGGCGGCGGAGCTCGGACGGCTGTCCCCGCCACCGCAGGCGGTGGCCAGGAGCCCGGCCACCGCGACGGCGGTGGCGGGGCGGTACGGCAGGCGGGGGGTCATGAGGCGTGCTCCGGCTCGATGAGGCCGCGTACGGGCCGGGCGGTCGCCGGGGCCCAGCGGTCGCGGAGCCGGGCCGCCGCGGCGGACAGGAAGAACAGGGCGACGGCCGTGACCGCGATCGTCGCGCCGGCCGCCGTGCGCAGATGCCAGGAGAGCAGCAGCCCGATCACCGTGGACGCGGCGCCCGCCAGCGCGGCGCCGGCCATGACCAGGGGAACGCTGCGCGCCCACAACACGGCGGCGGCCGGTGGCGCGATCAGCAGGCCGAAGACCAGGAGGGTGCCGACCACATGGAAGGAGGCGGTGATCGCGAGCGTCAGCAGGGCGAGCAGCATCCCGTGCGCCAGCCGGGGACGCAGCCCGAGGGTGGCGGCCTTGCGCGGGTCGAAGGCGAGCGCGAGGAACGCGCGGTGCCCCAGCAGGGCGATGACGGCCGCGACCCCGAGGGCGGCGGCCAGCAGCACCAGATCACGCGGGCGGACGGCGAGCACGTCGCCGAACAGGAAGGCGGTCAGATCCACCGCGAAGCTCTCCGAGCGCGAGACGATGATCACACCGAGCGCGAGCATCCCCACGAACAGCAGCCCGATGGCGGTGTCGTCCGTCAGGCGCCGCGACCGCGACAGCGCGGTGACGCCGAACGCCATCGCGACCGCGCTGGCGAGCGCCCCGGCGAACAGGTTGCCGCCCAGCAGCGAGGCCAGGGCCACACCCGGGAGCATCCCGTGCGACATCGCGTCGCCGAGGAAGGCCATGCCGCGCAGGACGACCCACGTCCCCGCGAGGGCGCAGATGCCTGATACCAGCAAACCGCCCCACAAGGCGCGTTCAACGAAAGACACCCCAAAAGGGGCGAACAACCACTCCATGACGGCACCATACAATGAAAACCGTTATCGTTTGCAACCATGGAAGGGAGGTGCCTGTGGGGACGGCGATCGTGCTGGACGGAATCGACGCAGGTTACGGCGGGGAACGGGTACTGAAGGGAATCTGCGCCGAGCTGCCCCGGGGCAGGGTCACCGCCCTGCTCGGCCACAACGGGTCAGGGAAGTCGACGCTCCTCGGCGTCCTCGCGGGCCTGCACGCGCCCTCGGCGGGGAGCGTGCGGCACGACGGGGAACGACGCCCGGCGCTCGTCCTCCAGCACACCGCCGTCAGCGTGGCCCTGCCCCTGTCGGTGCGGGACGCGGTCGCGATGGGACGGTGGGAACGCCTCGGCTGGTGGCGCCGGACGACCGCCCGCGACCATGCCGTCGTCCGGGACTGCCTCGAACGGGTGGGCGCCGCCGACCTGGCCCGCCGGCAGTTCGCCGAACTGTCGGGCGGGCAGCGTCAGCGCGTCCTCATCGCGCAGGGCCTGGCACAGGAGTCCGGCGTGCTGCTGCTCGACGAGCCCGCCGCCGGGCTGGACACCGCCGCGCGGGAGCGCGTCCTCGCCATCATCGACGAGATCACCGCGACGGGCACGACCGTGGTGCACGCCACGCACGACGACGACGCGGCGCGCCGCGCCGGCCACTGCCTGCTCCTCGAACGCGGGCGGGTCCGGGCCGAAGGACGTCCGGAGGAGGTGCTGGCGGCGGCCTCCCTCCGGACGTGATCAGGATTCGGTGTCGGGGGCGGGGGTGGATTCGGGATCAGGTTCGGCGGTGACCTCGGCGATCGCGGCGGCCAGGGCGGCCGGGACGTCGTCAACGAGGAGATGGCGTCCGTCGCGGACGATCTCGCGTCCGGAGACCACCACATGCCGGACATCGGCGGCGGTCGCGGCGAACACCGCGGTCTCGGCGGCGAACTGCGGCCCCGGCCCCGCCGTGCGCACGGAGTCCAGCCCGACCGCGACGAGGTCGGCGTAGGCGCCGGGCTCCAAACGCCCCGCCTCCGGCCAGCCCAGGCCGTAGTGGCCGCTGGACGTGGCGGCGGCGAGAAGCTCGCCGGAGCTCCAGTGCCCGCGCTGCCGCGTGCGCAGCCGTTCGTCCAGCTCGACCGCGCGCGCCTCCTCGAAGAGATCGATCACCGCGTGCTGGTCCGAGCCAAGGCAGATCGGCGAACCCGCGTCGCAGAGGTCACGGGCGGGCCCGATGCCGTCGGCGAGGTCCCGCTCGGTCGTCGGGCACATGCACACGCCCGTCGTCGTGGTGCCGAGCAGCCCGATGTCCTCCTCGGTGAGATGGGTGGCGTGCACCGCGACGGTGAGGGCGCCGAGCGCGCCGCAGTCGGCGAGCAGGCGGGTCGGCGTCATCTCGTACTCCGCCAGGCACTCCTCGTTCTCCGCGGGCTGCTCAGAGAGGTGGACGTGCAGCGGCGCCCGGTGCTCCTTGGCCCAGCTCGCGACCGCGGCGATCTGCTCGCGCGGCACGGCGCGCACGGAGTGGATCGCGGCGCCCACCCGGGCGTGCGGTCGTGCGGTCTTGCCGGTCGACTCATAGAGGCTGTCGACGCGGCTCGCCCAGTTGCCGGCCGTGCCGTCGCCGAAGCGCAGTTGAGGCCCCTTGAGCGGCTGCCCGATCCCGCCCGCCAGGTAGCAGGCGTCCAGGAGCGTGATCCGGATGCCCGCGTCGGCGGCGGCGGCGATCAGCGCCTCGCCCATGGCGTTCGGCTCGCCGTAGGGCTCACCGCCGGGGCCGTGGTGCAAGTAGTGGAACTCGCCGACACAGCTGATCCCGGCGAGCGCCATCTCCGCGTACACGGCGGTGGCCAGGGCACGGTACGACACGGGATCGAGCCGTTCCGCGATCTTGTACATCTGCTCGCGCCAGGTCCAGAACGTGCCCCGATCGGCCTGAACGCGGCCGCGGAGCGCGCGGTGGAAGGCGTGTGAATGGGCGTTGGCCAGGCCCGGGAGGGTCAGGCCGGGGAGCCGTGCGGCGTCCGGCGGGGCCGGGACACCAGGCGTGACGCTGGTGAAACGTTCTCCGTCGGCCTCGATGAGCACATCGGCGGCCACTCCGTCTCCGAGCCAGGCGAACTCGGCATGCCATCGCATACTGAGACACCTACCCGCAAGCAAGGTCGTTGAGTACGGTCGCGAGGGCCTCAACTCCGGCCAGGCAGTCGTCCTCTTCCGCGAACTCCGAGGGGGCATGCGAGACGCCGGTCGGATTGCGCACGAACACCATCGCGGTCGGCATGCGGGAGGCGAGGATGCCCGCGTCGTGACCGGCGCCGGTCGGCAGGACGGGCACGCCGCCGAGCGCCTTGACCACCCGGTCGCGGAGATCGAGATTGAAGTCGACGACCTCGGTGTAGGACTCCTCGGCCAGGTCGACGGTCACCCCGTGCGCCCCGGCGCCGGCCCGCGCGGCCTCGTGGATCTCCGCCACCGTGCGCCGGACGGCGTCATCGACGGGGCCCCGGCTGTCGAGCCAGGCGGCGACGCTGGACGGGATGGCGTTCACCCCGCCCGGCGTCACGTGCACCTTCCCGACCGTCGCCACGGTCTCGTTGCGCTCGGCGGCCTCGCGGGCGGCGAGCACCATCCGGGCGAACGCGAGCATCGGGTCGCGCCGGTCGGCCAGCCGGGTCGTGCCCGCGTGGTTGCCCTCCCCGGCGAAGTCGAACCGCCATCGCCCGTGCGGCACGATCGAGCTCGCCACCCCGACCGGATCGGTCAGGGCCCGTCCCTGCTCGACGTGGAGCTCGACGTAGCAGCCGATCCGGCCCAGCAACTCCTCGTCCGGCCCGATCGTGTCCGGGTCGATGCCGTTCTCGGCCGCCACCTCGGCGAACGACCGGCCGTCCCCATCGGTGAGTCCCCGGGCACGGCCGGGGTCGATGGCACCGCTGAGGAGCCGCGAGCCAAGGCAGGCGACGCCGAACCGGGCGCCCTCCTCTTCAGCGAAGGCCCCGATCCCGATCGGCCGGTCCGGCCGTACGCGGCGTTCGCGCAGCAGGTCGATCGCGGCGAACGCGGACACGACGCCGAGCGGGCCGTCGAACGCGCCCCCGCCCGGCACCGAATCCAGATGGCTGCCCGTCAGCACGCCCTTCACCGACGGGTCGATGCCCTCCGGATACCACCACGCGAAGAGGTTCCCGTTGCGGTCGCGTTCGACCTCCAGGTCACGCCGCCGCGCCTCGTCGAGGAACCAGGCACGGCACTCCAGTTCGGGCGCGGTCCACACGAACCTGCGGTAACCCCCGCTCTCGGGATCGCGCCCGACCGGCAGCAGCGACGCCCACATCTCCTCGAAGCCCACGGCTCTCCCTGCTGGATCAGATTCCTGCGTCGATCAGATTCCTGCGTCGATCAGCGCTCGGACATCGGGATGCGGACGCCGCGTTCGGCCGCGACCTCGTTCGCCCGCTCGTAGCCCGCGTCGGCGTGCCGCATGACGCCGGAGCCCGGGTCGTTGGTCAGGACGCGCTGGAGCTTCTCGCCCGCCAGCGCCGTGCCGTCGGCGACGCAGACCTGCCCGGAGTGGATGGAACGGCCGATGCCGACGCCGCCCCCGTGGTGGATCGACACCCACGTGGCGCCGGACGAGGTGTTCAGCATCGCGTTCAGCAGCGGCCAGTCGGCGATCGCGTCGGAGCCGTCGAGCATGCCTTCGGTCTCGCGGTAGGGCGAGGCGACCGAGCCGGTGTCGAGGTGGTCGCGGCCGAGCACGATCGGCGCGCTGATCTCGCCGCGCGCGACGAGGTCGTTGAAGAGGGCGCCCGCCTTGTCGCGCTCGCCGTAGCCGAGCCAGCAGATACGGGACGGCAGGCCCTGGAAGTGCACCCGCTCCCCCGCCATCTTGATCCACCGGGTCAGCGGCTCGTTGTCCGGGAACAGGTCGAGGATCGCCTGGTCGGTGCGGGCGATGTCCTTGGGGTCGCCGGACAGGGCGGCCCAGCGGAACGGGCCCTTGCCCTCGCAGAACAACGGCCGGATGTACGCGGGTACGAAGCCCGGGAAGTCGAAGGCCCGGCTGTAGCCGTGGAGCTGTGCCTCGCCGCGGATCGAGTTGCCGTAGTCGAAGACCTCGGCGCCCGCGTCCTGGAAGCCGACCATGGCCTCGACGTGCGCGGCCATCGACTCGCGGGCCTTGGCGATGAAGCCCTCGCGGTCCTTGTCGCGTTCGGCCGCCATGTCCTCGAACGCCACCCCGCGCGGCAGGTACATCAGCGGGTCGTGCGCGCTGGTCTGGTCGGTGACGATGTCGATCGGGGCACCCCGGCGCAGCAGCTCCGGCACGAGGTCGGCGGCGTTGCCGAGCACGCCGATCGAGAGCGGGCGGCGGGCCGCCTTGGCCTCCTCGGCCAGGCGGAGTGCTTCGTCCAGCGAGTCGGCGCGGACGTCGCAGTAGCGGTGCGCGACGCGGCGGTCGATGCGGGACGGGTCGCACTCGATGCAGATCGCGACGCCGCCGTTCATGGTGACGGCGAGCGGCTGGGCGCCGCCCATGCCGCCGAGCCCGGCGGTCAACGTGATCGTCCCGGCGAGGGAGCCGCCGAAGCGCTTCTCGGCCACCGCGGCGAACGTCTCGTACGTGCCCTGCAGGATGCCCTGGGTGCCGATGTAGATCCACGACCCGGCGGTCATCTGGCCGTACATCGTGAGCCCGAGCGACTCCAGCCGCCGGAACTCCTCCCAGCTCGCCCACTGCGGCACCACGTTGGAGTTGGCGATGAGCACGCGCGGCGCCCACTCGTGCGTACGGAAGATCCCGACCGGCTTGCCGGACTGGACGAGCAGCGTCTCGTCGCCCTCCAGGCCGCTCAGCGAACGGACGATGCCGTCGAACGAGTCCCAGTTGCGGGCCGCCTTGCCGGTCCCGCCGTAGACGACGAGCTCGTCGGGATGCTCGGCCACCTCGGGATCGAGGTTGTTCTGGATCATTCGCAGCGCGGCCTCCTGCGGCCAGCCCTTCGCGGCGGTCAGCGAGGTGCCGCGTGGCGCGCGCACGGGGCGGGGACCAGACATGGGGTGCTCCTTCTCAGATGGAGGCTCAGGGTGAAGAGGCCGACTCAGGAGAGCGGGCCGATGACGCTTTCGGCGGCGGCGACAAGATCGCCGTTCCGGACGAGTTCGGTGGCGGCCGCGATCTCCGGCGCCAGGTAACGGTCGGGGCCGGGGCCGGGGACCCGTTCGCGCAGCTTGGCGACCACCGCGCCGGTGGCCGGGCCGGGCCGCAGCGGCGTCCGCAGGTCGAGGGCGCGGGCGGCGGTGAGGATCTCGATGGCAACGACCTGGGCGAGCCCGTCCACGGTCCTGCGCAGCTTGCGCGCCGCGTTCCAGCCCATCGAGACGTGGTCCTCCTGCATGGCCGAGCTGGGGATCGAGTCCGCGCTGGCGGGAGCGGCCAAACGCTTCAGCTCCGAGACGATCGCGGCCTGCGTGTACTGGGCGATCATGTGGCCGGAGTCTACGCCCGGGTCGTCGGCCAGGAACGGCGGCAGCCCGAACGAGCGGGCCTTGTCGAGCATGCGGTCGGTGCGGCGCTCGGACATCGACGCCACGTCGGCCGCCGGGATGGCCAGGAAGTCCAGCACGTACGCCACGGGGGCGCCGTGGAAGTTGCCGTTGGACTCCACGCGGCCGTCGGGGAGCACGACCGGGTTGTCCACGGCGGAGGCCAGCTCGCGGGAGGCGACCAGCTCGGCGTGCGCGAGGGTGTCGCGGGCGGCGCCGTTGACCTGGGGGGAGCAGCGCAGCGAGTACGCGTCCTGGACGCGGGTGCAGTCCGGGCCGCGGTGCGACTCCATGATCTCCGAGTCGTCGAGCAGAGCACGCAGGTTGGCGGCCGAGGTGGCCTGGCCCGGGTGGGGGCGCAGGTCCTGCAGGTCGGCGGCGAAGACCCGGTCGGTGCCCAGCAGGGCCTCGACGGTCATCGCGGCCGCCACGTCGGCGGCGGTGAGCAGCCGGTGCAGGTCGCGGATCGCCAGCACCAGCATGCCGAGCATGCCGTCGGTGCCGTTGAGGAGCGCGAGCCCCTCCTTCTCGCCGAGCGCGACCGGCGAGATCCCGGCCTCGGCCAGGGCGTCGGCCGTGGGCTTCAGCTCACCCGCGGCGTCCCGGACGAACCCCTCGCCGATCAGCGCCAGCGCGACGTGCGCGAGCGGCGCCAGGTCACCGGAGCAGCCCAGGCTGCCGTGCTCGTGGACGACCGGCGTGATGCCCGCGTTCAGCAGCGCCGCGAGGGTCTGCGCGGTCACCGGCTGCACGCCGGTCCGGCCGGACGCCAGCGTGCGCAGGCGCAGCAACATCATCGCCCGGACGACCTCGCGCTCGACCTCCGGACCCGATCCCGCCGCGTGCGAGCGGACGATGTTGAGCTGCAGCTTGGCGCGCAGCTCGGGGGCGATGTGCCGGGTCGCCAGCGCGCCGAAGCCGGTGGAGACGCCGTAGACGGGCGTCGGCCGGGCGGACAGCTCGTCGATGTGCGCCCGGGTGGCCGCCATCCCCTTGAGCGCCTCACCGGTGAGCGTGATCGTTGCGCCGTCGCGGGCCACCGCGACGACCTGATCGAAGGTCAGAGGTTCCGGTCCGACCTCGATGTTCGTGTCCACCATGCCGAAACTCATACCCACCATTGGATCGCCCAGAGCGGCTCCGCCGTAGACCTCGGGCGGCCGTTGTGTCTGAAATACGAGACAATGGGTTGAATACGGAAGGAGGGGAGCATGGGTCAGGTTCCTGCCGCCCGCCGTGCCCTCGCCGTGCTGCGGCTGCTGGCCGGCTCCGCCGGTCCTCTCCCCGCCTCGACGATCGCGCGGTCCCTCGACCTGCCCCGGTCGAGCACGTATCACCTGCTCACGGCCATGGCCGAGGACGGCTTCGTGGCCTACCTGCCGGAGGAACGCCGCTGGGGCCTGGGCGTCGGCGCGTTCGAGATCGGCTCGGCCTACCTGCGGCACGGCCCGCTCGAACGCCTCGCACGCCCCCTGCTGCGGCGGCTGGTCGACCGCGTCGGGGAGATCGCCCAGCTCGGCGTCCTGCACGGCGCCGAGACCCTCTACCTGCTGAAGGAACAACCGCGGCGGCACGCCACCCTCGTGACGGACGTCGGGGTCCGGATCCCCGCGCAGCTCACGGCGAGCGGCCGCTCGATGCTGGCCCACCTGCCGGCGGCCCAGGTCCGCGCGATCTTCCCGGGCCCGTTCGTCGACCGGACGGGCCATGGACCCTCATCCCTGCGGGAGCTTCGCCGTGAACTGGCCGAAGAAGCCCGGCGCGGCTGGTCGATCGAGGACGGCTACGTCACCGAGGGCTTCGCGAGCATCGCCGCCTGCTCGTTCGACCACACCGGTCACCCCACCGCGGCCATCACGGTCACGTTCCGCCGGGAGAAGCGCCCCCAGGACACCTGGCCCCAGCTCGCCACCCACGTACGCGCCGCCGCCGCCGACCTCACCACCCGCCTCGGCGGTCACATCCCCGAAAGATGAACGGCCGCGCTCCCGGTGGAGCACGGCCGTTCAGGGCGCTGCGAGTGTTGCCAGGATCAGACCGAGGATCAGACGAGGCCCGACTTCTGGAGCCACTCCTTGGCGACGTCCTCGGGGTCGGCCTTCTCGGTCTTCATCTTGCCGTTCATGTCGATGAGGTCCTGGGTGGTGAGCTTGGCCGAGACCGCGTTGAGCGCGGCACGGGCGGTCTCGTTCACCTTGGACTTGTAGACGAGCGGCAGGACGTTCTGGGCGCCGAAGACGTTCTTGGGGTCCTCCAGCGCGACCAGCTTCTCCTTGGCGATCGCCGGGTTGGTCGTGAAGAGGTTGGCGGCCTGGATCTGCCCCTTGGTCAGGTTGGACAGGGTGATCGGCCCGGTGTCCAGGGACTTGAACTCCTTGAACTTCAGGCCGTAGACCTTCTCCAGCCCGACCATGCCCTGCTGGCGCGTCTTGAACTCCGGCGGGCCGCCGACGACCATGTCCTTGGCGACCGCCTTGAGGTCCTCGATGGTCTTGAGGTTGTTCTTGGTCGCGGTGTCCGAGGTCACCACGAGGGCGTCCTTGTCCTCCGCCTTGGACGCGGGGAGGATCTCCAGCGCGGCCGGCAGCTTGGCCTTGAGCGCGGCGTCCACCTCCTGCGTCGTGGAGGCGGTGCTGGTCTTGTCGACCCGCGCCAGGAGCGCGCCGTTGTACTCGGGGAAGACCTGGATCGCGCCGCTCTCGACCTGGCCGTAGTAGACCTCACGGGCACCGATCTTGGGCTTGCGCTCGACCTTGATGCCCTTGGCCTCCATGGCCTGCGCGTAGATCTCCATGATGACCTCGCTCTCGGCGAAGTCGGCGGAGCCGACCGTGATGGTCCCCCCGGCACCGCCCTTGTCGCCGCCCTTGAGCGGATCGCCGCCGTCGTCGCCGCCGCACGCGGCGAGCGCCAGCGTGGCGGCCAGCGCGAGCGCGGCGCCTCGAATGAACCGGGACATATCTCGTTCCTTCCTCAAGGGCCTGTGGAGAGCCCGTTCGATGCCGTGGTCAGGACCCGGCGTACTGGAGCCGGGTCCCCGGCGAGACGACGAAGCGGCGTAGCGCCGTGAAGACGAGCTGGATGACCACCGCGAGCACGGCGACCAGGATGGCGCCGCCGGCCATTCGGTCGTACTCCTGGCGGGCGTAGCCGTCGACGATGTAGCGGCCGAAGCCGCCCAGGCCGACGTACGCCGCCAGCGTGGCGGTGGAGACGATCTGGATCGCGGCCGTGCGCAGCCCCAGCAGGACGAGCGGGAGCGCCACCGGCAGCTCCAGCCGCAGGATGACCTGCGGCGCGGTCATGCCCATGCCCTCCGCCGCGTCGCGCAGCCCGGGTTCGACCTGCTGGACGCCCGCGTAGGCGTTCACCAGGACCGGTGGGACCGCCAGCACGACCAGCGGGATCAGGATGGGGACCAGATCGCCCGCGGAGGTGAGGATCACCGCCAGGATGAGCAGGCCGAGCGTGGGCAGGGCCCGCGCCGCGTTGGCCGAGGAGGTCACCACGAAGCCGCTGACCGCCGCCAGCCGGCCCTGGCGCACGTGGCCCAGCAGCAGGCCGAGCGGCAGCGCGATCAGGACGGTGAGGGCGAACGCGAGCAGCGAGTACCAGAGGTGTTCGAGCAGCCGGTTCGGGATGCCGTCGACGCCGCTCCACTGCTCGGACCGGCCGAACCACTCCAGCGCGTTGAGGATCGCGTTCACGCGGCACCTCCTGTCGCGAGCACTTCCTTCTCCCGTTTGCTCGCGCCGCGGGTGCGTTCCCATGGGGTGAGCAGGCGCTGGATCAGCAGGAGCACCATGTCGGAGACGAACGCCAGCGCGATGATGAGCACGATCCCCACGACGAGCGGCGTCGGGAAGTCGCGCCGCAGGCCGTCGGTGAACAGCTCACCCAGCCCGCCGATCCCGATCATCGCCCCGACGCTGACCAGGCTGATGTTGGAGACCGTGGCCACCCGCAGCCCGGCCATCACGACCGGCACGGCGATCGGCAGCTCGACCTGCACCATCCGGCGCGTCTCGCCGAAGCCCATGGCGGTGGCGGACTTGCGCACGTGGTCGGGCACCGAGCCGAGGCCGTCCACGACGCTCGGCACCAGCACCGACAGGGTGTAGAGGGTCAGCGGGATGATCACCGTCGTGTACGTCAGCCCGGTGAACGCGACCAGCACCACGAAGAGCGCGATCGCGGGCAGCGCGTACAGCACGCTGGTGACCGCCAGCACCGGCGGGTAGAACCGCCGCCACCGGGCGCACGCGATGCCCAGCGGGAGCGCGATGAGAAAGCCGAGCAGGATGGGCGTGAACGACAGGATCAGGTGTTCCTTGAGCGACTCGAGGATGTCGTCGTCCCAGTTGCGCGCGATCCAGTCCCACCGGATCAGCGGCTCGCCGTCCCCGATCGCCAGGGCCGCGTACATCGGGCTCACCGCTCCGCCGCCGTCGAGCCCGCCTCGGGCCGGTCGGCAGCGGCACGCTGCTCAGCGGCCTGCTCCGTAGCCTGCTCGGCGGCCTCCTCGGCGTCCAGTTCCTGGAAGAAACGCAGCCGCTTGATGCCGCGCTCGCCGCCGAGGAAGTCCCTGACGAAATCGTCCGCCGGGGCGTCCAGGATCTCCTCCGGGGTGGCGTACTGCGCGAGCTTGCCGCCCACCTGGAAGACCGCGATCTTGTGCCCGAGCTTGATCGCCTCGTCGATGTCGTGGGTGACGAAGACGATCGTCTTCTCCAGATCGTTCTGCAGCCGGAGGAACTCGTCCTGGAGGCTGGCCCGCACGATCGGGTCGACCGCGCTGAACGGCTCGTCCATCAGCATGATCGGCGGGTCGGCCGCGAGGGCCCGGGCCACGCCGACGCGTTGCTGCTGCCCGCCCGACAGCTGGGCCGGATAGCGCTTGGCCAGTTTGGGATCGAGCCCGACGCGCTCCATCAGCTCGTGCGACCTGGCGCGGGCCTTCTTCTTGTCCCAGCCGAGCAGGAACGGCACGGTCGCAATGTTGTCGACGATCGTGCGGTGCGGGAAGAGCCCGGCCTGCTGGATGACGTAGCCGATACCGCGGCGGAGCGTGGGCGGGTCGATCTCGCGCACGTTCTTCCCGTCCACGGCGACGACGCCCTCGGTGGCGTCGACCATCCGGTTGATCATGCGGAGGGAGGTGGTCTTGCCACAGCCGGACGGGCCGACCAGCACGGTGATCCGCCCGGCGGGGATCTCCAGGTCCAGGGTGTCGACGGCGACGGTGCCGTCCGGATAGCGCTTGGTCACGCCCTCAAAGGTGATCAAACGGTTCACGTCCTCGCCGGGCGTCGGTGCAACGCCGTCATTCCGCTCGTGGTCAGGGATGCAAGAAGATCGGGTTCGGCCTCGTACCCCACAGTAGTCAATCGTTATCCTCGGCCCAATGCCCCGTCCGTGCCCGGACATCGCTTCCAAAGCATATCGATCTGATTACTACGGAAAGTAACGTTTGTCCGTGGACGACAGCCGAATCGTTATCGACGGCACCACCCTGACCTGCCCCACGGTGGCCCGTGTCGCGCGCGGCGACGTGACGGTCGCCGTGGCCACCGAGGGCGTCGAGCGCGCGCGGGAGGCCTGGCGGATCGCCGGTGAGGTGGCCGAGGCGCGCCCCGTGTACGGCCGGACCACCGGCGTCGGCGCCAACCGCGTCGTCGACGTCGAGTGGGAGGACGCCGACGCGCACGGCCTCCGCCTGCTCCGCAGCCACGCCGCGGGCGCGGGCCCCCTGGTCTCGCCCGAGATCGTCCGGGCGATGGTGCTCATCAGGCTCAACCAGATCTCGGCCGGCGGCTCCGGCGTGGACCCCGGCGTCCTCCAGCCGCTGGCGGACGTGCTCAACCTCGGGCTGCTGCCGCCCGTCCCCGTCTACGGGGCGATCGGCACCGGCGACCTCACCGCGCTCGCCTCCACCGCGCTGTGCCTGCTCGGCGAGCGCTCCTGGCTGTCCGGCCCGGACGGCGGGCAGGAACGCGGGCCGGGGTTCCGGCTCCGGTCGGCCGACGCGCTGGCGTTCATCAGCTCGAACGCGGCCACGCTGGGCGAGGCGGCGCTGGCGGCGACCGACCTGCGCATGCTGCTCGACGCCTCGACGGTCGTCGCGGCGCTCTCACTGTTCGCCGTACGCGGGTCGGAGGAGCCGTACGCGCCGTACGTGCACGAGGCGTGCCCGCATCCGGGCCAGGCCGAGGTGGCCGCGACGATGCGCATGCTGCTGGCCTTCGACCACGCCGAACCCGCCCGGATCCAGGACCCGTACGGCTACCGCGCGTTCCCCCAGGTCCACGGCCCGGCCCGGGAGAGCGCCCTGTACGCCGAGGACGTGATCACCCGCGAGATCAACGCCGCGGCGGAGAACCCCCTGATCGACCGGGCGGGCCGCACGGTCTGGCACAACGGCAACTTCCACACCGCCTACGTCGGCCTGGCGCTCGACTCGTCCCGCGCGGCGCTCTTCCAGACCATGGCGCTCTCCACGGCACGCCTCGGCACCCTCACCGAGCCGTCCTTCACCGGCCTGCCGCCCTTCCAGGCGGCCACCGAGGCCTCCTCCGGGATCATGGTCCTGGAGTACGTGGCGCACTCGGCCCTGGCCGACGTCCGCCGCTACGCGACCCCGGCCGCCCTCGGCGGCGCCGTGCTGTCGCGGGGCGTGGAGGAGCACGCGGGTTTCTCCACCCAGTCGGCCCGCGCCACGACCGACGCGCTCGCCGCGTACCGCATCGGGCTTGGCTGCGAACTCGTCGCCGCCACCCGTGCCTTGCGCATGCAGGGCAGGATCCCCTCGGGAGGGCCGTTGAAGGCGGCCCACGACCTGGCCACCGGAATCCTCGATCCGCGGATGGAGGACCGCCCGCTGGACGCCGACATCGCCATGGCCGCCGACCTTCTCCCCCACCTGGCCCGGCTCCTCGCCTAGGCCCTCGTCCAGCGCCTAGGCCCCGGCGCGGTGATCAGCCGGTGGAGGCGCGGACGCGGAGGTTGGGCTCGCGGACGACCCGGCGGCGGCGCGGGGTGCCGTCGATGACCTCGACGACCAGCCGGACGGCGGCGGCCACGATGCCGTCGATGTCCCAGTCGACGGTGGTGAGCGGCGGTGTGAGCAGGGCCGACATCGGATGGTTGTCGTAACCGCAGACCGCCACGTCGCCGGGAACGGCCAGACCGAGCTCGCGGGTCGCCGCGTAGACCCCGTAGGCGATCGAGTCGGAGAAGCAGAAGACCGCGGAGGGCCGGTCGCGGTCGGCCAGCACCCGGGTCGCCACCTCGGTCGCCTCCGGCAGGCTCTGCGGGGCGACGATGAGGTCGACCTCCAGGCCCAGCCGTTCGGCCTCGGCGTTCACGTGCACGTCGGCGGGGCGGTCGGGGGTGCCGGCGAGGGTGGGGCTGAACACGGCGACGCGGCGGTGGCCGAGTGAGTGGAGGTGCTCCAGGGCGAGCGTGACACCCCGCCGGTTGTCGAAGACGACCTCGCCCTGGGAGTGGTCGCCGCGGAGCGCGTCGCCGATCGACACGACCGGGGTCGACTCGGCCAGCTCGGCCCAGAGCTCGGCGGACGGGTCGAGCGGCTGCACGATCAGCCCGTCCACCCGCTGGTCGCGCAGCTGGCGGGCCAGGGCCAGCTCGCGGCCGGGGTCGTTGCCCGCGTCGACGATCAGCGCGTAGCGGTCGCGGGCGAGGAGCTCGCGGCCGATGCCCACGGCCAGCGACTGCTGCCAGTAGTCGCCCAGCGAGCCGCAGAGCAGGCCCACCATGCCGGTGCGCCCGCTGGCGAGGGCCCGGGCGATCGGGTGTGCCTCGTAGCCGAGCTCCTCGGCCGCCGCGCGGACCCGTTCCTGGGTCTCCTCGGAGGTCTGGATGCCGCGCAGCGCGTATGACACGGCCGCAGGCGACAGCCCCGTCGCCTGCGCCACTTCCCTGATCGTCGCGCGCTTGCGCCTGTTCGGCACCCCACAACCCTAGGGGGTCGGGCCGACGATTCCACGGTATCCGACTTGACGCGGCGACGGCTGAACCGGTTCACTGAAACGGTTAACTGATGCGGTTCAGTACCCACTTCCAGGAAATATGCGACACGTCGACGTGCACCAGCATCTGTGGAGCGCCCCCTTCGTCGAGGCCCTCCGCGATCGCCGCACGCCTCCGTACCTCGACGGGTGGACGCTGCACCTGGCGGGAGAGCCGCCCTACGAGGTCGATCCGCTGGACCATGACGTCGCCGTCCGGGCCGGGCAGGCCGAGGCCGACGGGCTCGACCTCGCGCTGGTCTCGCTCTCGTCGCCGCTCGGCATCGAATGGCTCCCCGCCGCCGAGGCCCGGCCGCTGCTGGACGCCTACCACGCCGGGGCCCTGACGCTGCCCGACCCGTTCGGGTCCTGGGCCGCCGCCTCCGTACGGGACATCGACGCCGGGCACCTCGCCGAGGTCCTCGACGAGGGGTTCGCCGGGCTCCAGTTGCCCGCCGCCGCGCTGGCCGACGCCGCCGGATACGAACGTTGCGGCCCGCTGCTCGACCTCCTCGACGAGCGCGGTCTGCCCCTCTTCGTCCACCCCGGCCCCGCATCCGGCCTCGATGTTCCGTCTGGAGGCGGCGGCCCGGCATGGTGGCCGGCCCTGGTGCCGTACGTCCAGCAGATGCACGCCGCCTGGTTCGCGTTCCGCGCGTTCGGCCGGCCGCGCCATCCACGCCTGCGCGTGTGCTTCGCGCTGCTCGCCGGGCTCGCGCCCCTGCATGGCGAGCGCCTGGCGGCCCGGGGCGGCGGCCGTGGCGAGGTCGACCCCGGCGCGTTCGTCGAGACCTCGTCATACGGGCCGCGCGCCGTCGACGCCGCCGTCCGCGCGCTCGGCATCGACGTGATCGTCCATGGCACCGACCGGCCGTACGCCGGTCCCACCGACCTCGCGCTCGGCGAGGCCGCACACCACGCGTTCCGCGTGACCAACCCACACCGTCTGCTCACAGGAAAGGAGCCGACCAATGCCGCCTGAGGTCACGACCTGCGTCCAGGGCACCGCCCCGCGTCTCGACGATTCCGGCTCGGGCATCGACGATCTGCCCGACCGCCCGCTCGACCGCCGCGAGCTGCGCGCCCTCGTCGACAGGCTTGCCGAACAACCCGAACTCTGGCGGCAGCACGTCGCCTTCTCCGACGGGCAGCGGCACTACGCCTCACTGCACCGCGACGAGTACGTGGACGTGTGGTTGCTCTGCTGGACGCCGGAGAACGACACCGGCTGGCACGACCACGACATCTCCTCGGGAGCCGTACGGGTCGTCGCGGGCGCGCTTGAGGAGTGCAACCCGCGGATCGGCGGCGCCCACGTCAAGACGGTCATCCCCGCAGGGACGTCCTTCTCGTTCAGCGCCGACCACATCCACCGGCTCGTCGGCCTGGACGCGGCGAGCGTCTCGATCCACGCCTACTCGCCGCCGCTCTGGCGGCTCGGGCAGTACTCGATCGACGACGACGGCGTGATGCGCCGCGTGTCGGTCAGCTACGCCGACGAACTGCGTCCCCTGGCGGAACCGGAGCCCGCCTAGCGCCTGGCCACAACCGAGCACCGACCGCTAGCTTGAGTAGGCGGGATGATCGGACTGGGGGTCGGCCAGACGGGAGGCCCGGATGCCGGAAGAGCCGGACCGGCGCGTTCGCCTCATCAACGCCTTCGTGGAGGTGGCCGCCGAGCAGGGTTTCGCCCGGACCACCGCCGCCGCCGTGGCGGCCGAGGCGCGGCTCCCCGAGGAGGACTTCCACGCTTGCTTCACCGACGTGGAGGACTGCTTCCTCGCGGCGTACGAGCACGGCTGCGGCGTCCTCCACACCCGCGTCAGCCGCGCCTACCAGGCGGAGCCGTCCTGGCCCGACGGGATCCGGGCCGGCCTGCGGGTCATGTTCGAGGTCATGGCGGACGCCCCTGCGTTCACGCGGATGTCCGTGGTCGAGGCCACCTCGGCCGGCCCCCGGGTCCGGCGTGCCCGGCTCCGGGTGATGTCGGGTTACCGGGCGTTCCTGGCCTGCCCGGGGCATCCGCGCATCCCGGACGCGGTCCGCGACGCGATCATCGGCGGGGTCTACGGAACGATCTACGACTACGTGGAAGCCGGCCGGACCACGGAGCTGCCCGAACTGCTCCCGGCGATGACCTACTTCACGCTGCTCCCCTACACCGACCACGGGGAGGCCCTCAGGGAGCTCGGCCCATCCGCGCCAGCTCCCGAGCGGCCCCTTCCTTCCCCAGCAGGGGAAGCAGCACGAAATAGGTGAGGGAGGAGACCAGCTCCGGCAGCTCCGCCGCCCGGCCCGCGTCGACCTTCAGGTAGATGGCGCTGTAGACCCCGCCGACGACCGCGTCCGCCACCGCGTCAGGGACCCCCGCCACGCCAGGCTCGGGAGCGGTCAGCAGGGCGCGGAAGCCCTCCAGGGAGCGCGTGCGCCCGCGCCGCACCCCGGGCGGCGCCGAGTTGATCTCGACCACCGACACCCGTGCGAACCGCGGCTGCCCGGCCAGCATCTCCAGCAACGTCCGCATCGCCGCCAGCACGCCCTCGGTCCACGACGCGGCCCCCTTCCGGGCCTCCTCCACCCGGGCCACGATCAGGTCGGTGCCCTGTTCGTAGGCGGTGCGGAAGCACTCCTCCCGGTCCGCGAAATGGTCGTAGAACGCCTTCTTGGTCACCCCGGCCGCGTGGGTGATCCGGCTGATGGTGGCCTGGGGGTAGCCGTGCTCCGCCACGACCTCCACGAAGGCGTCGACCAGCCGGTCGCGCTGGTTCTCCGCCACCGTCTCCGGCGCCAGGCCATGACGGCCTCGCTTGATGCCCCGGTCGGGTTCACGGGCCGAACGGGACCCGGGCAGCATCACATCCGCTATGGCGGCCTCCGGTGGGTGGTTCATCATGGGCCTCGATCCAGCCTATGACGGGGACCAGGCAGTACGCCGGTCATCCGCGACCGGACCAGGCCACCACCACCGGAAAGTCCGGGTATGGCCGCTTACGAGTCGGTGAACGCGGCAGGCGAACGTTCTTTGACGACGACGCCACCGGCAAGGTTTCCTGGGTCCGCGCTCGCAACGTTAGGCCCGCGTTATGCGGCTCCTCGGTAAGATGCGGCGACGCCTTCCCGGAATCATTTGGTGGTCCTTCCATGTCATCTCGCCGCGCCCGCCGCGGCGCGGCGATCCTGTCGCTGTGCCTCGGTCTCCTCCCGGCGACCGCGTGCGGCGAGTTCGGCGGCGACGCCGTCAGGCGGGAGGCGTCCCAGGCGCAGAAGGGCCAGGCACGCAACGGGCAGGCGCGGGACGGGGCCGGCGCGGGCGCGCCCGCCGCCGCGGCCGCCCCGGTCGTGATGATCCTCGGCGACAGCTACACGGTCGGCGAACGCGGCAGCCAGCCGGAGACCACCTATGCCCCGGCGGCGGCACGGCTGCTGGGCTGGCAGGTCGTCGCGGCGGGCAAGGCCGGCACCGGCTTCGTCGCCACCGGCACGCGCCGCCGCAGCACCACCCAGGGCGGGGCCAGGACCGCGGGCCAGACGTTCATGGGCCTGTTCGAGAGCCAGCTCGGCTGGCGCCCGGCCCCCGATCTGCTGATCGTCTCCGGCGGCCACAACGACCGCAAGTACCCCGCCGTGCAGACCGGCCAGGCCGCCCGGGAGCTGCTCACCCGGGCCAAGCAGCGCTGGCCGGGCACGCCGATCGTGCTGATCGGCCCCATCTGGGGGAACGACACGCCCCTGCCGACCACCCTCGCCATCCGCGACGTCCTGCGCGGCGTGGCCCAGGAGCTGAAGATCCCGTTCATCGACCCGATCGCCGAACGCTGGATCACCGGCAACCGCGCCACCGGCACGGGCAACGCGCCGGGCTACATCCGCCCGGACGGGGTGCATCCGACCATCGAGGGCCATCGTTACCTGGCCACCCGGCTGGTGGCCGACATCAAGCGCCTCGGCCTGGAGCACCCCGTGCGTAAGGGCTGACTCGCAAGGCGCCCTAGGCGGGACGGGCGAGGGAGAGCGAGAAGTCCCCGGCGTCGTCGGTCCACAGCTCGGCGAGCTTGAGCCCGGCCGCGTCCAGCTCGGCCTCCAGGCGTTCGGGACGGAACTTCGCGGAGATCTCCGTCCGCATCTCCTCCCCGGCGGCGAACGCGACCTCCAGGTCGAGCCCGCCCACCCGGACGGTCTGGTCTCGCGTGGCGCGGAGCCGCATCTCGATCCACTCGTCGCCGGCGTTCCAGAGCGCGACGTGCTCGAAGGACTCCGGCACGAAGTCGGCGTCGAGCTCACGGTTGATCACGCGCAGCACGTTGCGGTTGAACTCGGCGGTGACCCCCGCCGCGTCGTCGTAGGCGCGGACGAGCCGTTCCTCGTCCTTGACCAGGTCGGCGCCGAGCAGCAGCGCGTCGTCCGGCCCCATCGTGGCGCGCACGCCGCCGAGGAACCCGATCCGGGTCGCCGGCGCCATGTTGCCGATCGTGCCGCCCAGGAACGCGATCAGCCGCCGGTCTCCTCCGGGCAGCAGATGCAGGTGCTGCTCGTAGTCGGCGACGACGGGCCGGACGGTCAGCCCCGGATGGTCGGCGGCGATCTGCCCGGCGGCCTCGGTCAGGAAGTCCCCGCTCACGTCCACCGGCACGTACGAGCGGAGCGTGGGACTCAGCGCGGCCAGGAGCAGCCGGGTCTTCTCCCCAGAGCCCGCGCCCAGCTCCAGCAGCGTCTCCGCGCCCGTCACTGCGGCGATCTCCGGTGCCCGCGTGATGAGGATCTCGCGCTCGCGCCTGGTCGGGTAGTACTCGCCGAGCCGGGTGATCTCCTCGAAGAGCGCGCTGCCCCGTTCGTCGTAGAACCACTTGGGCGGCAGCGTCTTCGGCGTGCCGGTGAGGCCTTCCCGTACGTCCTGGCGAAGCGTCTTGGCAAGGTCGTCAGCGGTCAGATACTGATCCACGAATCCCTCTCAGAGCGGGTAGACATGCACGCCGGACGCGAGGTCGGCGGTCACGAGCGAACGTTCGGGCACGGCCTCCCAGCCGGGCTCCTCGGTGACGGGTTCGGAGGCGAGCCAGATCGCCTCTCCGGCCGTCCTGACGAACAGCGAGTCGCCCCAGGTGGTGGCCGCCAGCGCGGTGCCGTCGGAGGCGAGCAGGTTGTAGCGGCCCGGGGCCAGCCCGGACACCGAACGGACCACGTCGGCGATGCCGTCGCCGAGGGACGCGCCCTCGCGCCACAGCCGGGCGGCGAAGGCGAACAGCAGCGCCGAGTCGACCGGCGCCCGCGCGTCGGGCACCTCCGCGAGATCACCCGCCAGTTCCCGGAGCTTGCTCTCGACTCCGGCGAATCCCTCGACCTTGCCGTTGTGGCTGAACAGCCGTGCCCCGGCCCGGAACGGCTGGGCGCACGACTCGTCCACCGGGAACCCCGTGGTCGCCGACCGGAGCGCGGCCATCGCGCAGCTCGCCCGGACGACCCCGGCGACCTCGCGGAACGAGACGTCCGTCCAGATGGGCTGCGCCCTCCGGAATCTCCTGGCCCCGCCGTCGCCCTCGTACCAGCCGATGCCGTAGCCGTCGGCGTTGAGCAGGTTGCCCTGGGTCATGCGCGGCGCGTACGACTGGCGCTCCATCGAGTGCTCCCCCTCGTAGAGGAGCGAGGCCAGCGTGCGTGCCGGTCCGAGGTAACCAAGGTGACGGCACATCAGCTCCCACCCGCCGACCGGGCACAGCGGAAGCCCGTGAAGATCTGCCGCCGGATCGGATAGTCCCAGTTGCGGAACGTGCCCCGGACGGCCAGCGGATGGGTCGCCCACGACCCGCCGCGCAGCACCTTGTAGTCAGGGCCGAAGAAGACCTCCGAGTACTCCTTGTACGGGAACGAGCGGAACCCCGGGTAGCCGTGGAAGTCCGAGGACGTCCACTCCCACACGTCGCCGATCATCTGCCGGACGCCGTACGCGGAGGCGCCCTTCTCGTACGAGCCGGCCTCCGACGGCCTGAGCATGCGCTGCCCGAGGTTGGCCCGGCCGTCCTCGTACACGTCGCCCCACGGGTAGCGGCGGGAACGGCCGGCGGCAGGATCCCAGCGCGCCGCCTTCTCCCACTCGGCCTCGGTCGGCAGGCGCTTGCCCGCCCACCGGGCGTACGCGTCCGCCTCGTACCAGGACACGTGCTGAACCGGCTCAGCCTGCGGCACCGGCTCGGTACGGCCGAAGCGGCGCCGCACCCATCCCGTCCCCTCGCGGGTCCAGAACGCGGGGGCCTGCTTGCCTCCGGCGGTCCGCCACTCCCAGCCCTTCGGGTCCCACCAGCGCGGGTCGTCGTAGCCGCCCGCCTCCATGAAGGCGAGGTACGCGGCGTTCGTCACCGGCTCGGCGTCGATGTAGTACGACGGCAGATCGACGATGTGCCCAGGGCGTTCGTTGTCGTAGGCCCAGGGGTCGCCGGAGGTGCCCATCTGGAACGGTCCTGCCTCGATCAGCACCTCACCCCCGGCGGGCGATGTCCGCACTGCCTCGCCGGGTGGTTCGAGCAGGGCCGGGGCGCCCTTGCGGAGCTGATGGGTGGCGAGCATGGTCTCGTCGTGCATGTGCTCGTGCTGGACGACCATCCCGTACACGAAACCGCCCGACGTGAGCGGCGCGTCGGTGTCGAAGCGCACCGACGACAGGGAGTCGAGCACCTTGGCGCGCACGGTCTCGATGTACGCGCGCGCCTCGCCCGGCGGCAGCAGCGGGAGCGAAGGGCGTTCCGCGCGCGGGTGCTCGAACGCGTCGTACAGCGTGTCGATCTCGGGCCGCATCGGCTCGATGCCCGCGGCCTCGCGCAGCAACCACAGCTCCTCGTAGTTGCCGACGTGCGCCAAGTCCCACACCAGCGGCGACATCAGCGGCGAGACCTGGCTGGTCAGCTCGGCCTCGTCCAGCACCTCGGTGGTCAGTCCCAGGCTGCGGTCCCGGACCCGCCCCAGCTCGTCGGCGATCAGCTCCTTGAGCGCGTGCTCGTCCATGGCGTCCGGTGGCACGGTGTCCGGTGGCACGGTGTCCGGTGGCACGGTGTCCGGTGGCACGGTGTCCGGTGGCACGGTGTCCGGTGGCACGGTGTCCGGTGGCACGGTGTCCGGTGGCGTGGTGTCCGGTGGCGTGGTGTCCAGTGGCTTCATCGGGGCCACGTCAGGTTCTCCTTGGCTCGGGAAATGTCATCCGCTCGGGACATGTGATCGTCGGCGGGGGTGCGGCCCTGGTCGACGTAGCGGTCGGCGTACGCGCCCACCAGCGGGACCAGCCCGGCCGCGCCCAGCCGGGGCAGCGCCTCCAGCGCGGCGGCGACGCACGCGCGGGCGGCCCG
>NZ_WBMT01000021.1 GCF_008923185.1 Actinomadura rudentiformis | reverse complement strand
CCGCCCGCCCGCCCCGCGCCCGTCGGCCGAGCCCGCCCCGGCGCGGGTGCACGCCGGCGACAGCGAGAGCGGCTCGGCGGCGACCGGCCAGCGCCGGCGCCCGGTCGTGTTCGACGAGGACGACGATCTCGACGTCCCCGATTTCCTCAAGTGATCACGAACGTCGGGCTGGGCGCGGGTGTCGGCGCGGCGTTCACCGCGCGTGCGGGCGGCGTGAGCAAGGCCCCGTACGACTCTCTCAACCTGGGCGGCGCCGTCGGAGACGACGCCGCCTCGGTGCGTGACAACCGCGGCCGCGCCGCCGCCGCGCTCGGCATCGACCCGGCGCGCACCGTCTGGATGCGCCAGGTGCACGGCGCGGACGTCGCGTTCGTCACCGGCTCCGCCTCGCCGGACGGCGGCCGCGACGACCTCCCGCCGGTGGACGCGATCGTGACGACGGAGCCCGGGCTGGCCCTGGCGGTCCTCGTCGCCGACTGCGCGCCGGTCCTGCTCGCCGATCCCGAAGCGGGCGTCGTCGGCGCCGCGCACTCCGGCCGGCCCGGGACGGCCGCCGGGGTGGTCCCGGCACTGGTCGAGCAGATGTGCGCCAAGGGCGCCGATCCCGCGCGGATCCGCGCGGCCATCGGCCCGGCGGCGTGCGGGGGCTGCTACGAGGTGCCCGCCGAGATGCGCGACAAGGTCGCCGAGGCCGTGCCCGAGGCGTACGCGACCACGACGGCCGGCACTCCCGGGCTCGACATCCGGGCCGGGATCGCCGCGCAGCTCGCCGCCGCAGGGGTGACCGACCTGCGGATGGACCCCCGGTGCACGATCGAGAGCGCAGAGCTCTTCTCGTTCCGGCGCGAGGGCCGGACGGGACGGTTCGCTGGATATGTCTGGCTTTCACGTGACTGAAGAACGCAAGGACGAGCTGGCGGCCAATCTGGCCGAGGTCCGCAAGCGGATCGAGGCCGCCTGCGCCGCGGCGGGCCGCGACGCGGACGAGATCACGCTGGTCGCGGTGACCAAGACCTTCCCCGCCTCGGATGTGCGGCTGCTGTCCGAGCTCGGCGTGGCCGATGTCGCCGAGAACCGCGACCAGGACGCCGCCCCCAAGGCGGCCGCATGCGAAGACCTTCCGCTGACCTGGCATTTCGTGGGTCAGTTGCAGACCAACAAAGTCCGTTCGGTGGCGTCCTACGCCGATGTCGTGCAGTCGGTGGATCGCTCCAAGCTGGTGGCCGCGCTGGACCGCGCCGCCGGGCGCGCCGGCCGGCGGCTGCGCTGCCTCGTCCAGATGTCGCTCGACGAGCGGGAAGGCCGGGGCGGGGCCGCGCCGGGCGACGTGCTCGCCCTGGCAGACGAGATCGCCGCGGCCGGGCACCTTGAGCTGGACGGCGTCATGGCGGTCGCGCCGCTGGGCGGGGACCCGGCCGAGGCCTTCGCGCGGCTGGCCCGCATCGCGGCGGAGGTACGGGAATCGCACCCCGCGGCAAGGGTCGTCTCGGCGGGGATGAGCGGGGATCTGGAGCCCGCGATCACATGTGGTGCGACACACGTACGTGTCGGTACGGCGTTGCTCGGCGGCCGACGGGCAATCGTCAGGTAATGTCCCCCCAGTGGTACCTGCCGAAACGGCAGGCCACACCGGCCCGGGGTCGCCTCCGGGTCGGTCGGATCGGTCCGATCGCGGTGCCGGGGCGCCGGGGCCCACAGGACGACGGAGGGGCATATGGCCAGCGCGATGCGCAAGATGGCGGTCTACCTCGGCCTTGTGGAGGACGACCGATACGACGACAAGTACGCCAAGTACGACGACTATGACGAGTACGAGGTGTACGACGACGAGGCCGACCCGGGCGCGGGGAGGCAGGGCCGCCTGCGGGACGACGAGTCCGCGGGGCAGCTTACCCGAGCGGAGGACGGCGCGGACCGGGATCGTGATCATCACGCTCCGTCGACCACCGGACAGCGGTCGGTAGCGCTGTACGAGTCGGGTACCACAGACCTTGCGCGTATCACTACGCTGCATCCAAGGACCTACAACGAGGCAAGGACCATCGGGGAGCATTTCCGTGAGGGAACGCCGGTGATCATGAATCTGACCGAGATGGTCGACAGCGACGCCAAGCGTCTGGTCGACTTCGCGGCAGGTCTCGTATTCGGCCTGCATGGGAGCATCGAGCGTGTTACGAACAAGGTGTTCCTTCTGTCACCTGCCAACGTGGAGGTGACGGCCGAGGACAAGGCCCGGATGGCAGAACGAGGATTCTTCAACCAAAGCTGACAGCCACATGCGAGAGTGTCCGTGACAATTGTTGGAACCGTGCTGAGCGCACTGCTCTACATCTTCCTCCTCTTCCTGATCGGGAGGTTGATCCTCGAAGTCCTGCAGTCGTTCGCGCGTTCATGGCGTCCCACGGGGGTGGTGCTGGTGATCGCGGAGGCGACCTACACCGTCACCGATCCGCCACTGAAGCTCCTGAGGCGTTTCATCCCACCCATACGTCTGGGTAACGTGGCTCTCGACCTCAGCTTCACGGTCCTCATCCTTGTGGTCTGGGTCATGATCATCTTCGTGCAGGAGCTCTGATCGGATACCGTCCTTTGGGACAGACTCCAAGCGCGCCAAGGAGACGAACATGCCGCTGACACCCGCCGATGTGCGGAACAAGCAGTTCAGTACCACCAGGCTGAGGCCGGGGTACGACGAGGAGGAGGTGGACGCCTTCCTCGACGAGGTCGAGGCCGAGCTCGACCGCCTCATCCAGGAGAACGAGGAGCTGCGCGCCAAGCTGGCCGAGTGCCTGCGCGGCAAGGTCCCCGCGATGGCCGCCCCGATCGTGGAGCCCAAGCCCGACGTCGCCAAGATCCCCGAGCCTCCCCGGCCCGAGCCGCAGCCGCAGCCCGAGCCCGAGCCCGCCCTGGGGGGCCTCGGCATGTCCGCCCCGTCCGGCGAGGACAACATGGACACCGCGGCGCGCGTGCTCGCGCTGGCGCAGCAGACCGCCGACCAGGCGATCGCCGACGCCCGCCGCGAGGCCGACGAGACGCTCGGCCGTGCCCGCCGCGAGGCCGAGGAGATCCTCGGCAAGGCCCGTCGGCAGGCCGACCAGATCGTCAGCGAGGCCCGCTCGCGCGCCGAGGCCCTCGACCGCGACGCCCAGGAGCGGCACCGCCAGGTCATGGGCTCCCTCGTGCAGCAGCGCGAGGAGCTCGAGCGTGAGGTCGACAACCTGCGCGCCTTCGAACGGGAATACCGCAGCCGCCTGAAGGTCTATCTGGAGGGCCAGCTGCGCGACCTGGAGGCGGGCAGCACCGAGGCAGGCGGCTTCCCGCCCGCCCCCGGTGGCCAGAACGTTCAGGCGGGCACCCAGACCGGCCCGCAGAGTGCCATCCCGCACGCCGACAACCGCAACGGCACCGCCGGCTCGACGGCGACCGGCCCCGCGCCGTTCCCGCCGCCAGCGGAGCCCGCTCAGCACACCCAGCAGGTCCAGCACTCGGCGACCGGCGCGTTCCACTCGGGCGGCGACAACCCGCCGCACGAGAGGCGTTGAGGCGCATCGCTCAGGCGATAGTGTCTTCCCGACCGCCGCGCCGCGGATGGCGCCGTAGCCATCCCGGCGGCGTTCGGCGTTCCGGAACGTCGTTGGTCGCCTCCGGGCCTGTTGACTAGGCGCGCCTGTTCATTGAGGTGCAGGCGGCTCGGAGCGTACGCCTGTTAGAGGGGGAGAGACCCTTGATCATCCTGAGTGGCGTCCTCGTCGTCGTCGCCATCGCCCTGCTGGTCGCGGGCATCGTGGCCGGCAACGGAGAGAGTGCACAGGTCTTCGGGCTGGACGCGCTGGTGGTGATCTATATCTCGATCGCCGTCAGCGTCGTGTCCGCGCTGTGTCTCGCCCTCGGGGTCTTCCTGCGGCGCAAGGAGCTGTTCGGCGTGGGAGCGGCCCCGGCCGCCGCCAAGAACAAGCGCAAGAGCAAGAGCAAGAAGGCCGCCCCAGCGCGGACCCCGGCGCGGAGCAAGGCGGCCCCCGCCAAGGACGAGCCCGCCGCCGACGAGGTCACCATCCCCGCTCCTCCGGCGGACGTCCCCGACGACGCCATGGTCTTCGTGGTCCGCGGACGCAAGCGCTACCACCTCAGCACCTGCCGTCAGCTCGCCGGTCGTGACAAGGAAGAGCTGACCTACGCCGAGGCCAAGGAAGAGGGCTTCAGCCCCTGCACCGCCTGCATGCCCGACACCGCACTGGCGGCGCGCGCCGCGGTGTCGGTCCCCACGGCACCCGCAGAGGCGAAGGCCAAGACGGCCGAGCTTCCCCGTACTCCGTCGAAGTCGGCCCCGGCCAAGCCGCCGGCGACACCGGCGAAGGGCCCGGGCACTCCAGAGCCCCAGCCGTCCGCGTCCACGGCACCTACGGCGCCCACCCCGGTGGGTGACATCGCACAGGCCGCGGCCAAGCCCGCCACCCCCAGGCCCGCGGACAAGCCGGTCGGCTCCGCCTCGAGCCTCCCGTCGGCCTGGCCCGCTCCCGCCTCGCCGGTGAGCCCGCCCAAGCCGGACCCGGGCCCGTCGCCGGCCGACCGTCCGGCGGCTGAGCGTCCGGCCACCGCCGAGCCGCCCGCGGGCGAGGCGAAGCAGGAAAGCGCCCCGCCCAAGCCCCGCGCCTCCGCCGAGCCCGACGAGGGCCCGCAGGTCCGGATCCTCAGCGGCACCAAGCGTTACCACCGCACCAACTGCGCCCTGATCGAGGACATCGGCGACGAGGCGGACGACCTCGAGGCGCTCTCCCGTACGGAGGCCAAGGCCCGCGGCTGCACCCCGTGCCTGGTCTGCCAGCCCGACAAGGAGCACGCCCGGGACTGACCCGTCCGCAGACCGACCGCCTACCGCGGCCGTGGCCCTGGAGCTCGGAAGGCCCGATCTCCAGAAAGCCCGGCCGCGTCCTGGTATCAGGATCGCCCTGTCAGAAGCCCCGGCATCAGGAGCCCCGGCATCAGGAGTGGTCGCGGCGGGTGGAGCGGCGCGTCTCCCGGAGCTGACGGAGACGCTCGCGCCGGTCATGGTGCAGCTCGCGGTGCCGATGGTGGATGTCGCGGTGCAGATCGCGATGGAGATCGCGGACCGTGTCTCGGTGCCGCGTCTTCCCGGGCTCGCGGCGGCGGACGTCGACGCCGCCGAACAGGGTGAAGCCGGTCAGGTGGATGGTCGGGGCGTCGTGGTCGAGGACGTCGTCCTCGGGGATGTTCACGCCGCCGAAGACGGCCGAGTTGGACTTGACGACGCGGACGCCCGGGGGGACGGTGACGTTGACGCCGCCGAAGACGCAGACGATGTTGACGGTGACCACGCGCTGGGAGAGCACCGCCTGGCGGAAGTCGAGCTCCACGCCGCCGAAGACGCAGGTGACGTTGGTCAGCGGTTCGACGAGCCACCGGCCGCGGCGGTCGGCGCCCGCGAAGGCCGCCACGATGCTGGTGGACTGGGGTGTGGGCGGCGGCTCGGCCCTGTCCTTGGCGAGCGCGTCCTTGCCGAACGCGTCCTTGGCGAGCGGATCCTCGGCGGGCGCGTCCTTGGTGAGGCGGACCGCCGGGCCGGTCTCGCCGGGAAGGTCCCGCAGGACCGGCTCCAGGTCGGCATAAGTCTTGGCCCGGTAGACCACGTCGATGCGTTCGGCGTGCTCCTCCGGCGTGATGCGGCCCTCGGCGAGGGCCTCGCGCAGCCGGTCGGCGACCCGGTCGCGGTCGGCGTCGGACGCGCGGAGGTTCTCGGAGTCGTTCACGCGAGCCATCATCTCAAACGCGATGTGTCTCGAAAAAGGCCCGCGGTGAAAATGACGCATCCGGATCAGGCGGGCGCCTGACCCGGATGCGGGTGTCCGGATGTGCGCTAGGCCTTGCGGAGCCAGAAGGTCAGGCCCAGCTCGTCGTCGCGGTGAGCGGGGAGGTCGCCGGGCTTGCCCTCCTGGACGGACTCGGCCAGGACCTCGGTGCCGATCTCGGTGGCATGGGCCCGGAAGGCCTCGGCGAGGTCGTCACCGGCGGCCCTCCACCAGAGCTCGATGCGGTCGGTGACCTCCAGCCCGCTCGACTTGCGGCCTTCCTGGATCAGCCGGACCGCCTCGCGGGCCAGGCCCGCGCGGCGGAGCTCGGACGTGAGCTCCAGATCGAGGGCGACGGTCTCGCCCGCGGCGCTCTCCACGGCCCAGCCGGAGCGCGGCCGTTCCGTGACGATCACGTCGTCGGGAGAGAGGGTCTGGGCGCCGATCTCGCTGTCGAGGGTGACCGTTCCGTCGGCGCGCAGGGTGGTGACCAGCCACGTCGGATCGGCGCTGGTGACGGCCTTGGCGACCTTCGGCGTGTCCTTGGCGTAGCGCTTGCCGAGCTCGCGGAAGTTCGGCTTGACCTCGTACTCGACCAGGTCGCCGCCGATCGAGGAGAGCTCCTCGAACGCCAGCACGTTGAGCTCCTCGGAGATCTGGGCGCGGAGCTCCGCGGGCAGGCCGGCCCACGCCGGGGCGCCCACGAGGGCACGGCCGAGCGGCTGGCGCGTGCGCACGCCGCTGGCGGCGCGCGCCGAGCGGCCGAGCTCGACCAGGCGCCGTACGAGGGCCATCTGGGTGGTGAGGGCCGGGTCGAGGAGCTCCTCGTTCACGGCGGGCCAGTCGGTGAGGTGGACCGACTCGGGGGCGTCGGCGGGACGGATCACGTCCCACACGTGGTCGGTGACGAAGGGCACCATCGGCGCCATCAGGCGGGTCAGGGTCTCCAGGCACTCGTAGAGCGTGGCGAACGCGGCGTCGTCGCCGTCCCAGAAGCGGCGGCGGGAGCGCCGCACGTACCAGTTGGACAGGTCGTCGACGAACTCGGCCAGGCGGCGCCCCGCACGGGCGGTGTCGAACTCCTCCAGCGCGGCGTCGACCTCCTTGACCGTGCGGTGCAGCTCTGCCAGGGCCCAGCGGTCCAGGAGCGGGCGGTCGGCGGGCGCCGGGGCCTCGGCGAGGCGGTCCGGCGTCCAGGCCCGGCCCTGGGCTGCCGCCGCGTTGGCGTACAGGACGAAGAACGAGGCGGTGTGCCAGTACGTGAGGAGGACCTTGCGGACGACCTCCTCCAGCGCGTTGTGGCCGATCTTGCGCGAGGCCCAGGGCAGGCCGCTGGCGAGCATGTACCAGCGCAGCGCGTCGGCGCCGTGCTCGTCCATCAGCGGGATGGGCTGCAGCACGTTGCCGAGGTGCTTGCTCATCTTGCGGCCGTCCTCGGCGAGGATCAGTCCCAGGCACAGGACGTTCTCGTACGACGACCGGTCGAAGACGAGCGCGCCGACCGCCATCATCGAGTAGAACCAGCCGCGGGTCTGGTCGATCGCCTCGCAGATGAACTGCGCCGGGTAGGACTCCTCGAAGATCTCCTTGTTGCGGTGCGGCGCGCCCCACTGGGCGAACGGCATCGAGCCCGAGTCGTACCAGACGTCGATCACGTCCGGCACGCGCCGGGCCTCGGCGCCGCACACGCTGTCGGACGCGTCTCCGACACGAGCACCGCACGGGATCGTCACGTCGTCCACGTACGGGCGGTGCGGGTCGAGCTTGTCGAGGTCCTGCCCGGCGAGCTCACCCAGTTCCTTGAGGGAGCCGACGCACGTGATGTGGTCGTCATTCTCGCTGCACACCCACAGCGGGAGCGGCGTGCCCCAGTAGCGGCTGCGCGACAGCGACCAGTCGACGTTGTTGCGGAGCCACTCCCCGTACCGGCCCTCCTTCACCGTCTCGGGGAACCAGTTGGTCTTCTCGTTCTCCTGGAGCAGCCGGTCCTTGATCTGCGTGGTCCGGATGTACCAGGCCGGGAGCGCGTAGTAGAGCAGCGCCGTGTGGCAGCGCCAGCAGTGCGGGTAGCTGTGCTCGAAGTGGCCGCCGCGGAACAGCAGGCCGCGGGCCTTGAGGTCGGCGCTGAGCGTCTCGTCGGCGTCCTTGAAGAACGTCCCGCCGACGAGCGGCACGTCGGGCAGGAACTTTCCGTCCGGGCCGATCGGGTTGACGATCGGCATGCCGTAGGCCTTGCAGACGGTCATGTCGTCCGCGCCGAACGCGGGCGCCTGGTGGACCAGGCCCGTGCCGTCCTCGACGGTGACGTAGTCGCCGAGCACCACGTAGTGCGCTTCGGGGATGTCGACGAGCTCGAACGGGCGCGCGTAGGCGGTGCGTTCGAGCTCGCGGCCCTGGTAGGTGGCGAGGCGTTCGACGTCGTCGCCCAGCACCTGTCCCAACAGCGGCTCCGCGACGACGAGGACCTCGTCGGAGCCGGCCGCGCGGGCGGCGACATAGGTGACGTCGGGGTGCACCGCGACGGCGGTGTTGGACACCAGCGTCCACGGCGTGGTGGTCCAGATGAGCAGGGCGGCGCCCAGCTCGGCGAGCGGGCCGGAGGTGACCGGCATCCGCACGTACACCGACGGACTGGAGATCGTCTCGTAGCCGCCCGGCTGGCCGAGCTCATGGTCGGACAGGCCCGTGCCGCAGCGCGGGCAGTACGGGGTGATGCGGAAGTCGCGGAACAGCAGCCCCTTGTCGAAGACGGTCTTGAGCGACCACCAGACGGACTCGACGTACTCGGGGTCCATGGTCCGGTAGGCCTGGGACATGTCGACCCAGAAACCCATCCGCTCGGTCATCTCTTCGAACGCGTCGACGTGCCGGAGCACCGACTCGCGGCAGCGCGCGTTGAACTCGGCGACGCCGTAGGCCTCGATGTCCTTCTTGCCGGTGAGGCCGAGCTCCTTCTCCACGGCGACCTCGACGGGCAGGCCGTGGCAGTCCCAGCCGGCCTTGCGCGCGACGTGGAAGCCCTTCATGGTCTTGAAGCGCGGGAAGACGTCCTTGAAGACGCGGGCCTCGACGTGGTGGACGCCGGGCATGCCGTTGGCGGTGGGCGGGCCCTCGTAGTAGCCCCAGCGCGGCCCGGACCCGGTGCGCTCGAGCGACCGCTCGAAGACCTTGTTCTCCTGCCAGCGGCGCAGCATGTCCCGCTCCAGGGCGGGCAGGTCCACCTGCGTGGGCAGGGGCCGGAACTGACGGCTCACGTGGGTTCAACCTCCGGATCGACGTATGAGCATGTGCCTGCTACGTGTCCGGAGGGACGAGACGCCCTGGCGGGGCCCCGCGGTACCACCCTCCTTGGCCGCCTGAGTCAAGGTCGAATCGAGACGGCCCGCTTCGTTCGAGTCTCGGGCGGCCGGGTCTACTTCGCCGGGTGCCGTGTGCCGGCACCGGGCGGTTCTTCCGGCGGCTCAGGGGTGATCAGACCGCCGGGCCCGCCTCCGGGCTCGCACCGTCCCCGGATCGCTCATGGCTGCTTGCGGCGGCAGTTGTCCCCATCATGGCCGTGCCGATGAGACTGCTCGCTGCGACCTTAACGCACCCGCGCGGCAAACTCTTCCCATTAACCGCCGGCCTGGGCCTCCGGGGAACGATGTGGCGCAGGTCACTCCAGAGATCGACCTCCTCATGGGTTCTCGTCCAGCCGTCACCGGGCATATGCCGCCTGTAGTCGACCAAGGTCGTTCGGCGAGGTCGAGGCTGTTTGCCGTGCCGCGAAAGGGGACTTATGCTGCCCGCACTGCCTGTCGAGGAGATCAGCGCGAGGGGGGCCGACATGGCCGGCGCGGGGAACGGCACGACGCCGCCGAAGGGGTCGGCTCAGGGAAAACGTTCGCCTGCCACGAAGGCCCCCGCCAAGAAGACCCCGGCCACCAAGGCTCCCGCCACCAAGGCCCCAGCCACCAAGGCTTCCGCGACGGCCAAGGGCAAGGCGGAGGCGTCGGTGCCCGCCGCGAAACCCTCCTCTGAGCCCGCCTCGCAGGACTCAGCCGCCGCGAAGGCGCCGGCCGAGGCCGCGAAACTGCCGGTCCGCGAGGGTGAGGACCGCTGGACCGAGGACGAGCTCGCCGAGGTCCGGTCGGCCCTGGAGGCGGAGGTCACCGCGCTGCGCGAGGAGATCGCCGCCGCCGCGACGCAGATCGCCGACGGGGACACCACCGACGGCGCGGGCGACGACCAGGCCGACGTGGGCGCCAAGACCTACGAGCGCGAGCACGAGATGGCCCTCGTCAACAACGCCCGTGACCTGCTCGCCCAGAACGAGCGGGCGATCGAGCGGATGGACGCCGGCACGTACGGGATCTGTGAATCGTGCGGCAGGCCGATCGGCAAAGGGCGCTTGCAGGCCTTTCCACGTGCGACCCTATGTGTGACATGCAAACAACGCGAGGAACGTCGCTGAATGACGCAAGCCACCCCGTCCGAAACGCGAGGAACGTCACTGAGTAGAAGGGGCGACGACCCAGACACCACGAGCGCGGCCGAGGGATCTGCGGGATCCCCTCGGCCGCGCCGCATCGGCGTCCTGCTCCTGGTCGCGCTGACCGCGCTGGCCCTCGACGTGGTCTCCAAGATCATCGTCGTGGCGACCCTGCAGGACAAGGAGCCGATCACACTGCTGGGCGGCCTGCTGACGCTGCGCGAGACGCGCAACAGCGGCGCCGCGTTCTCCATCGGGACCGGCTACACGATCATCTTCACGGTGATCGCGTGCGGGGTGGTCGTCGCCATCCTGCGCACCGCGCGCAATCTGCGCAGCCTGCCCTGGGCCGTTTGCCTGGGCCTGCTGCTCGGCGGGGCGGTCGGCAACCTGATCGATCGGATGCTGCGCGCGCCGGCCCCGCTCAAGGGCCATGTCGTGGACTGGATCGAGCTGCCCCACTGGCCGGTCTTCAACCTCGCCGACTCGGCGATCGTCTGCGGCGGCGCACTCGCGGTCCTGCTGGCCGCCCGGGGCCTCCAGCTCGACGGCACCCGGATCACGAACGAGAAGGACAAGCCTTCCGAGGCCAAGGCGGACACGGAGCCCAAGGCCGACACGGAGCCCGAGGCCGACGTGGAGCTCAAGGCCGACGTGGAGCTCAAGGCCGACGTGGAGCTCAAGGCGGACATAGAGCCCAAGGCGGACGTGGAGCCCAGGCCCGCCGCAGAGGCCGACGGCCCGTCCGATGGCGCTGCGCCGAACGGCAAGGTCGGCGGGCAGGCCGAGCGGAAGGCGGCCCCCGAGGCCGGGACGACGCCGGAAGAGCAGTCCTGATGGCTGACGTGCGCAGCCTCCCGGTGCCTGACGGCCTGGAGGGCGAACGGGTGGACGCCGCGCTGGCGCGGTTGTTCGGCCTCTCCCGGGCCCGGGCGGCCGACATCATCGCCGCCGGTGACGTTCTCGTCGACGGCAGGGAGGTCGCCAAGTCCGACCGGGTCCACGGCGGAGCCTGGCTGGAGGTGACGCTCCCGCCGCCGCCCGCCGCGCCCGCTCCGGTTGCCGAGCCGGTCCCGGGCATGAGCGTCCTCTACGAGGACGACGACATCGTCGTCGTCAACAAGCCCATCGGCGTCGCCGCCCATCCGACCACCGGCTGGACGGGCCCCACCGTCCTGGGCGGGCTCCTCGGCGCCGGGCACACCATCGCCACCAGCGGCGCGGCCGAACGCCAGGGCATCGTGCACCGGCTCGACGCCAACACCACCGGGGCGATGGTCGTGGCCAAGAGCGAGGTCGCCTACTCGCGGCTCAAGCGCGCGTTCAAGGAACGCCGCGTCGACAAGCGTTACCAGGCGCTGGTGCAGGGCCACCCGGACCCCTTCCGCGGCACGGTGGACGCGCCGATCGACCGGCATCCGTCCGGGGACGGCCGGTTCGCCGTGGTGGCGGGCGGCAAGCCCTCCGTGACGCACTACGACACGGTCGAGGCCTACCGCGCCGCCACGCTCCTGGACATCGACCTGGAGACGGGGCGCACGCACCAGATCCGGGTGCACATGTCCGCGATCAAGCACCCGTGCGTGGGGGACATGGCCTACGGTGCCGACCCGACGCTGGCGGCCCGGCTGGGGCTGACCCGCCAGTGGCTCCACGCGGTGCGGCTCGGATTCGACCACCCCACCGGGGGCGACTGGATCGAGTTCGAGAGCCCCTACCCCGACGACCTGGCCCGGGCCCTGGAGATCGTCGCCGGCGAGTCCTGAGCCCCGTCCACGTCCCAAGCCTCGTTCACAGGAGCAGCCGCAGTCCGGCGGCCACGCCGGCGGCGACCGCGAGCACCACGAGGAACGGGGCACGCAGCAGCAGGGCCGCGACCGCCGCGCCCAGGCCCGCCATCCGCGGGCCGTCGAACTCCAGGTCCCGGCCGTCGGCCAGGGCCTGGACCGCGATCAGGGCGGTCAGCAGGGCCACGGGCACCAGATCGGTGAACCTGCGCACCCGCGGGTCGTCGAGCACCCGCTGCGGCGTGACCAGGCCGCCGAGCTTGAGGGCGTAACACCCGAGCCCGGTCGCGATCACCGCGATCCACACGTTCACGCCTGTCCCCCCGCACGCTTCTCGTCTCGGCTCTCGCCGCGGCGGCCGGGCAGAAAGCCGATGAGCGCCGCCGCGGCGGCCAGCATCACCGGGACGCCTGGCGGCAGCAGAGGAGTGGCGGCGATCGCGAGCACCGCGGCGGCGACCGCCACCTTGATCTCCGTGCGTCCCGCCGCCAGCCGGGGCCAGAGCAGGGCGAGGAAGACCGCGGGCCCTAGGGCGTCGAGCCCGAAGGTGTCCGGGTCGCCCAACCTGGAGGCGCCCGCCGCGCCCGCCAGCGTGGTGAGGTTCCAGGTCAGGTAGAGGCTGATGGCGGTGACGTAGAAGCCGACGCGGGCCGATTCACGGTCCGGCTGGGCTGTGGCGACCGCCGTCGACTCGTCGATGACGCCCTGGGCGGTGAGGAGCCGCCGCCATCCTCGTACGCGCAGAAGCTCTGCCAGGCGCAGTCCGTACAGGGCGTTCCGTCCGCCCAGGAGGACCGCGCCGAGTGTTCCGGCCACCAGCCCGCCCCCACCGCCGATGACCCCCGCCAGAGCGAACTGGGACGCGCCGGTGAACGTCAGCAGGCTGAGCACGCACGCCTGGGCCACCGACAGCCCTGCGGTGACCGCCGCCGCGCCGAAGGCCAGCCCGGAAACGCCCACCGCCAGGCCCACCCCAAGCCCGTCGCGTATGGCGGCTGAACGGGCCGCAGAGGAGGCGGCGTTCTCTTCGGCGGTGGTGGTGACCTCATCCGTCGAAACCATGCGGGTGACCGTAGTGAGGCACGCACGACCCGGTCTTGAACGTTCTTGCACCCGTGTGACGGGTGGTCACGATTCGTCCGGGGCGCCCCTGTGCTGCTCGATCCGGCGTTGCTCGGCGACCTCCAGGCCCGCCTCGATGACCACATTCATGATCCTTGCCAGCCGCTCGGGACCGAGGGACGGCGCCTTCTCGGCCATCGCCGTGACGATCTGGCGCTCGCGCTCGGGATTGCGGCCCGCGAAGCCTCCCACCGGCTTGAGGCGCTGCACCGCCCCCGCCACCGCCGTCCGCCGTTCCAGCAGCACGGCGAGGGCGGCGTCTATCTCGTCGATGGCGGCGCGCGCCTCGGCCAGCGAGCCGATGGCCGGTTCGGTGGAGTCGATCAGCTCGTGCATGTCGGGGTTCTCTCTCTCGCGGCGGCGTCCGCGCAGCGGGGGTCGTCCGTGTCCAGAGCCGCCTTCTGAAAATGAGAAAAGGCAGGCCCGATGGGTGGGCGCTGCCTCTTTGCCGGCTCCGGGGTCGTCGCTCAGGTCGCGCCGACCGGCTCGACCAGAGCCGGCTGCGTAAACCCGAAATAACGACGATCCATGCGCTCGATCGTAGGGTGCCTTCGGTGAGCGCGCCAATTTCCGGAACAATCGTCTCAGTTATTGAGACGGTACGATCTCGGTCATGAGTCAGGAACGGGCGCACTACTGGCGGCATCCGGCGCTGCCGGATGTCGATCTGCTGCGCGCCCGCTTCATCACCCACCGGTTCGGGCGGCATGTCCACGAGGGCTACAACTTCAGCGTGATCGAGGAAGGGGTCGAGGAGTTCGAGCACCGCGGCACCCTGCTGCGCGCCGGTCCCGGCTCGATCGTCGTGGTCAACCCGGACACCGTGCACACCGGCCAGGCCGTCAACCCGGAGGGCTGGGGCTACCGCGGCATGTACCCGTCGGTGGAGCTCGTCGCCGACGTCGCCGCCGAGCTGGGGCTCCCGCCGGGCACCCCGCACTTCCCGGACACCGTCCTGCACGACCCCGCCGCGGCTCAGCTGCTGAGCGCCGCGCACAGGGCAGGGGAGCACGGCGACGCGCTCGCGGCCACATCCCTGCTGCGGTCCGCGCTGGCCGGGATGTTGCGGCGCCATGCCCAGTACTCGGGCACGGAAAAGGTCGCATTGGCGGTACCGGACTCCGTCCGCGCGGCCAGGGACATCCTGCACGCACGCCTGGTGGAGCCGCCGTCTTTGGAGGAACTGGCCGAGGCGGTGGGGGTGCGCCCGTTCTCCCTCCTGCGTGCGTTCCGCGCGGCCACAGGACTGCCGCCGCACGCCTACCTCAACCAGATCCGCGTCCGGGAGGCCCGCAGGCTGCTGGACGCGGGCGGGCGTCCCGCGGAGGTCGCCACAAGGACGGGGTTCGCCGACCAGGCGCATCTGACGCGTCACTTCAAACGCACGATCGGGGTCCCGCCGGGCGCCTACCGGCGCTCCCGCAGCGCCGCTTGAGGGCACTCCGGGCATGCGGCCGGGTGCCGTGCGTAACGGTCGACAGCGGGCCCACCGGGCATCCGGAGTGTCGGGGCGCGGGGTGTCGGTGGGGAGGGTTAGGCTCTCAGAGCCGCGTCGTCCCGGGCCCGTTCCGGGGCGGCGATCTTCCCCCGGAGTGGACAACGCAGACACGTGCCGAACGCACGTGCGCGGTCGCATGGCCTGACTAGGAGGCGCACTGAGCATGGCGGACTCGTTCGTACACCTTCACGTACACACCGAGTACTCCATGCTGGACGGTGCCGCCCGGCTCAAGCAGATGTTCGAGGAGGTCAGCCGCCAGGGCATGCCCGCGATCGCGATGACCGACCACGGCAACATGCACGGCGCGTACGACTTCCACAGGCAGGCCACCGCGGTCGGGGTCACGCCGATCATCGGCATCGAGGCGTACATGGCGCCCGAGTCCCGCTTCCACAAGAAGAAGGTCCAGTGGGGCGAGCCCAGCCAGAAGCGCGACGACGTCTCCGGTGGCGGCCTCATCAACCACAAGACGCTCTGGGCGCGTGACAAGACCGGCCTGCACAACCTCTTCAAGCTCTCCAGCCGCGGGTTCACCGAGGGCTTCGTGTTCAAGTACGCGCGCCTCGACGAGGAGCTCCTCGCCGAGCACTCCGAGGGCGTCATGGCCACGACGGGCTGCCCGTCCGGCAAGATCCAGACGCGGCTGCGCCTCGGGCAGTTCGACGAGGCGCTCAAGGCCGCCGCCACGTTCCAGGACATCTTCGGCAAGGACAACTACTTCCTTGAGCTGATGGACCACGGACTGGAGATCGAGCGCCGCGTCCGCCAGGGCCTCATCGACATCGGCAAGAAGCTCGGCATCCCGCCGGTGGTGACCAACGACTCGCACTACACGCACGAGTCCGAGGCGACCGCCCACGACGCGCTCCTGTGCGTCCAGGTCGGCAAGCAGCTCGCCGACCCCGACCGGTTCCGGTTCGACGGCAGCGGCTACTACATCAAGACCGCCGACGAGATGCGGACGATCGACTCGTCCGACATCTGGGCCGAGGGCTGCCGCAACACGCTTCTCATCGCGGAGCGGGTCAACCCCGAGGGCATGTTCGAATACCGCAACCTCATGCCCAAGTTCCCGGTCCCCGAGGGCGAGACCGAGGAGAGCTGGTTCCGCAAGGAAGTCTGGAAGGGGATGGACTGGCGCTTCCCCGACGGCTACGACGAGGAGCACCGGAACCAGGCCGAGTACGAGATGGACATCATCTGCAAGATGGGGTTCCCCTCCTACTTCCTGGTCGTCGCCGACTTCATCATGTGGTCCAAGCAGAACGGCATCGCCGTCGGACCGGGCCGCGGCTCGGCGGCCGGCTCGCTGGTCGCGTACGCGATGGGCATCACCGACCTCGACCCCATCCCGCACGGGCTGATCTTCGAGCGGTTCCTCAATCCCGAACGCGTGTCCATGCCCGACATCGACGTCGACTTCGATGAAGCCGGGCGGGCGGAGGCCATCCGCTACACGACGGAGAAGTGGGGCGCCGACAAGGTCGCCATGATCGCCACGTTCGGCACCATCAAGGCGAAGGCCGCCGTCAAGGACGCGGGCCGCGTCCTCGGCTTCCCCTACGCGCTCGGCGACCGCATCTCCAAGGCGTTCCCGCCCGCGGTCATGGGCAAGGACATCCCGCTCTCGGGCATCTTCGACGACAAGCATCCGCGCTACGGCGAGGCCGGCGAGCTGCGCAAGCTGTACGAGGAAGAGCCCGACGTCAAGCAGATCATGGATCTGGCGCAGGGCCTGGAGGGCCTGATCCGCCAGACCGGCGTGCACGCCGCGGGCGTCATCATGTCCGCCGAGCCGCTCACCGACCACATTCCGATCATGCGGCGGGACGCGGACGGCGCGATCATCACGCAGTTCGACTACCCGACCTGCGAGACGCTCGGCCTGCTCAAGATGGACTTCCTGGGCCTGCGCAACCTGACGATCATGCAGGACGCGCTGCGCTACATCGAGGCCAACAAGGGCGAGAAGCTCGACCTGCTCAAGCTCCCGCTCGACAACCGCAAGGCCTACGAGCTGCTGGCGCGCGGCGACACGCTCGGCATCTTCCAGCTGGACGGCGGCGGCATGCGCTCGCTGCTGCGGCTGATGAAGCCCGACAACTTCGAGGACATCTCCGCGGCGCTCGCGCTCTACCGGCCCGGCCCGATGGGCGCCAACTCCCACACCAACTACGCGCTCCGCAAGAACGGCCAGCAGGAGATCACCCCGATCCACCCCGAGCTGGAGGAGCCGCTCAAGGAGATCCTCGGCACGACCCACGGCCTGATCATCTACCAGGAGCAGGTCATGGCCATCGCGCAGAAGGTCGCCGGCTACTCGCTCGGCAGCGCCGACCTGCTGCGCCGCGCGATGGGCAAGAAGAAGAAGGCCGAGCTGGACAAGCAGTTCGAGTTCTTCGAAAAGGGCATGAAGGACAACGGCTTCTCCGACGCCGCCATCAAGGCCCTGTGGGACATCCTGCTGCCGTTCTCCGACTACGCGTTCAACAAGGCCCACACCGCCGGCTACGGCCTGGTCTCCTACTGGACCGCCTACCTCAAGGCCAACTACCCGGCCGAGTACATGGCCGCCCTGCTCACCTCGGTCGGCGACGACAAGGACAAGAGCGCGCTCTACCTCAACGAGTGCCGCCGCATGAAGATCAAAGTCCTGCCGCCGGACGTCAACACCTCCGAGGCCGACTTCACGCCGATGGGCGACGCCGAGATCCGCTTCGGCCTGTCCGCCGTCCGCAACGTCGGCACCAACGTCGTCGAGGGCATCGTGGCCGCACGCAAGGAGAAGGGCGCGTACACCGACTTCAACGACTTCCTCAACAAGGTCCCGCCGATCGTCTGCAACAAGCGCGTCGTCGAGTCGCTCATCAAGGCCGGTGCCTTCGACGAGCTCGGCCACCAGCGCAAGGCGATCCTCATGGTGCACGAGCCGGCCATCGACTCGGTCATCGACATCAAGCGCAAGGAGGCCATCGGCCAGGACTCCCTGTTCGGCGCCCTCGAAGAGGACGACGGCCAGAACGCGTTCACCGTCGCCATCCCCGAGGCCGAGGAGTGGGACAAGACCACCCTCCTCGCCTTCGAACGCGAGATGCTCGGCCTCTACGTCTCCGACCATCCGCTCCTCGGCATCGAGCACATCCTGGAGCGCGAGGCCGACCGTTCCATCGCGGCCATCAACGAGGGCGACGGCCCGGACGGCCAGGTGGTGACCGTCGCGGGCCTCCTGTCCGGCCTGCAGCGCAAGGTCACCAAGCAGGGCAACTCCTGGGCCATGTTCCAGCTGGAGGACCTGGGCGGCTCCATCGAGGTCATGTGCTTCCCGTCCAGCTACCAGCTGTGCTCGACGCTCCTCGCCGAGGACGCCGTGCTGGTGGTCAAGGGCCGCATCGACCGCCGCGAGGACGTCGCCAAGATCATCGCGATGGAGGTCACCCAGCCCGACCTCACCGTCGCCGACGCCCACGGCCCGCTCTCGGTCACGCTCCCGATCGGCCGCTGCACCCCGCCGATCGTCGCGAGCCTCAAGGAGGTCCTGAACGCCCACCCGGGCACGTCCGAGGTCCACCTGCACCTGCAGAACGGCCCGCGCACCACCGTCGTCCGCCTGGACGACAAGCTCCGGGTGGCGCCCTCACCCGCCCTCATGGGAGACCTCAAGCAACTCCTGGGCCCGTCCTGCTTCAACCTCTGACCTGCCCGGCCGCCTGCGGCACAGGCGGCAGGAGACCGATCGCCTCCTTGACCTGGCGGACCTTGGGACCTGCCAGATCTCGGGCGCGCTCCGCGCCTGTCCGCAGGACGAGGCGGACATGGTCCGGGTCGAGTTCCAGATAGCGCTCCCGCACGGGTGCCAGGGTGGTGACGACCGCGTCGGCCACGGCCTCCTTGAGCTCGCTGTACCTGGTGAACCGTGCGGCCAGCTGCTCGGGGCTGCCGCCTGTGCACGAGGCCAGGATCGTGAGCAGGTTGGACACTCCGGGGCGGTGCCCGGGGTCGTACGTCACGTCGGTCCCGGCGTCGGTGACCGCGCGCATGACCTTGCGGCGCAGCACATCGGGCTCGTCCAGCAGCCGCAGCGTGCCGGCGGGTGACGCGGCCGACTTGCTCATTTTGGTGTCGGGTGCGGCCAGGTCCATGAGCCTGGCCGCGACGGGCGGATGGACGGCCTGCGGCAGCGTGAACGTCTGGCCGTACCGGGCGTTGAACCGCTGCGCAACGTCGCGCGCGAGTTCCACATGCTGGCGCTGGTCCTCGCCGACCGGCACCTCGGCGGTGTCGTAGAGCAGGATGTCGGCCGCCATCAGGACGGGATAGGTGAGCAGCGACAGCCGCACATGCTGCTGGCGGCGCGACTTCTCCTTGAACTGGATCATGCGCTGGGCCTCGCCGAAGCCCGTGGCGCACTCCAGCAGGTAGTGCAGCTCGGTGTGCTCCGGAACGTGGGACTGCACCAGGAACAGGCACGCGTCAGGGTCGGCGCCCGCGGCGAGGAGCACGGTGGCGAACTCCAGCGTCCGCCGCCGTACTTGCGCCGGATCGTGCTCCAGGGTCAGGGCGTGCAAGTCAGAGATGAACACGACCGTGTCGGCCGCGGCCTGTCCGGAGATGATCGGGGCGATCGCACCGATGTGGTTGCCCAGGTGCAGGTCGCCGGACGGGGTGAATCCCGTGAGCCGTCGTGGCATCGGCTTGCTCGGTGGCACTGGCTTGCTCGCTGGCAGTGACGTGTTCGGTGGCACTGGCTTACTCCTTGGAATCGGAGGCCGGCCAGCCGGAGACGGCGCCGTACACCAGAACGGCCGCCCGACTGGGCGGCCGCGGTGTCGTGGATACGCGGAAGATGGGGTGCCGCCCGTCAGGGGCGCCACCAGCCGAGGCAGGAGCCGTTCATCCGCATGCTCGAAACGGTATCACCCGGCCAGGAGGGCGCGCGTGGCCGGAACGACTTCGGCCGCCCAGCGGCGGAGCTGGGTCTCGTCGGGGTTCTCGGGCCAGTAGACGAAGGTGTCGAAGCCGGTGCCGGTGGCGAGGTCGGCGAGGACGCGGGCCCATCCGGCGGCATCGGTGCGGATGGGGGTCTCGCCTTCGAGCGTGACCGCGCCGGGGGAGTCGGTGATGTCGCCGACCAACTGGGCCATGCGGGTGATGGCGGCGGGGTCGCGGCCGGCTTCGGTCGCGGCGGTGGAGACGATGTCCTGCGCCTCGCGCCACTTCTCGTACGGGAGGTAGTGCGGGATCGGGGCGGCCCAGCCGTCGGCGAGGCGACCGGTGAGGGCGTTGGCGCGAGGGCCGACGCTGCCGAACCAGATGCCGACGGGATGGGCGGGCGCCGGGCCGGGCTTGACGCCGTCGACGGTGTAGTGGTCGCCGTGCACCTTGACCCGGGTGCCGGGGCGCCACATCGCGCGGATGATCTCGGTGGCCTCCGCGAGGGCCTGGAGGGCCTCGGGGCCTGTACGGCTCGGGCCGCCCATCGCGGCGATGGCGGGCCAGTAGGCGCCGGCGCCGAGGGCGAGCTCGAAGCGGCCGCCGCTGAGGAGATCGAGGGTGGCGGCCTGCTTGCCGAGCATCGCGGGGCCGCGCAGCGGCAGGCTCGCGACGTCCGGGAAGACGCGCAGGTTGTCGGTCTCGGCCAGGACGGTGGCGATGACGGCGAACGTGTCGACCTGCTGAGGCGCGTACGGGTGGTCCTGGACGCCCAGCAGGTCCAGGCCTTCGCGGTCGGCCAGGCGCGCGAGGGACCGCAGATCCTGAAGCGCGGTGGTGTCGGGGGCCAGCTGGATGCCGAATCGAAGGTTCATGCGGTGAACGCTAGCGAGCCGGCGGTACGGGCCGAATCAGTAGGTCTACCGGTCAGAGGCTCGCGGGACTGAGCTCGGCGTCCCAGTGCACCAGGCGGCCCAGGCCGTCGAACTGGGCGTGGGCCTTGCCGCCGCCGGGGAGCAGCACCTCGGTCTGCCCGTCGGTCTCGCGGTAGGGGATCGTGTGGTGGCTCAGCAGGCGGGCGAGAGTCAGCCGGGGCTCGCGGGGGAAGAGGCTGACCGCGTTGGAGATCAACCGGGGGACCGGCACGGGGTCCCAGGTGGCGGGCGGGGCCTGCGGGTCGTCCACGTGGAGGTAGGCGGAGCCGCCGTCGTATCCGGCGCCGATGTAGCCGCCGCCGCCGAGCACGCCGCCGGCCGCCATCGCGATCAGCTCGCCGCCGTGCCCCGCGGGCCCCTCGTACCAGCCGAGGTCGATCTCGGGGGTCGTGAACTCCGGGATGCCGAGGCGCTCGCCGAGCGCACGGATGGCCAGGGTGGGGGTCACCGCCGGATGGGCGTCGCCGAACTGCGGATTGGCCCAGCCCCAGAGCCAGGTGCGTTCGTTGGCGGCGTAGCTCCCGAGCAATGACACCCGGACGGTGACGCCGCCGCTGGTGTAGGTGCGCGCGGTCAGGTCAGCACTCCAGTCCTCGCGCGGCAGGAACTCCGCGAGGGTCTCCTGCTGCTGCAGGACGACCGCGGCGAGGGCGGCGCCGAGGCGTTCGAACGCTGGACTGAATCCGGACATATCGGGGACATTATCCCAGGGAATGAGTCGTGCGCGGGCGAGAATCAGACACCATGCGGTTGTCGATCAGCTGACCAGGGGGAGTTAGGCTTTCGCTGTCAGAGGACGTGTGGCGACTGTGTTCACCTAGGAGCGTACGAGGTGCGGGGACCGACCGGGAAGGCCTTGCGAACCTGGGCGGCCGCGACGATCGTCGTCACGCTCCTCGGGCCGCTGGCCGGGCTGCTCTGGGCGAAGATCGTTCCGACGGTCGAATACGTCGTCATCCAGGGCGAACCGCTGTTCGCCGACCCCGAGGGCCAGGGGCCGGTCGGCATGGACGGCCGGTTCGCCCTGATCGTCATGCTGGCCGGAATCGGCTGCGGGGGTTTGGCCTACCTGGCCGGGGGGCGCGGCAACGACATCCCGCTCGTGCTGGGCCTGGCCGTGGGCGGCATCGCCGCGGCCGTCATCGCTTGGAAGACAGGTCACCAGATCGGCCTGGCCGCCTATGAGGACGCGGTGCGCACGGCCAAGGACGGTGCGACCGTCAAGGGCGTCGCCGAGCTTCGCGCCACCGGCATCGTGACCTTCTGGCCGATCCTGGCCGTCGGCACGTACGGCGCTCTGGAGCTGTTCGTGAAGCGCCTACCCGCGGGCGATCGCGGCAAGGCGGCCGCCGGTGAGCCGGAGGAGGTCGGCCGGGGCGAGCTCGATCTGCAGGCCACGGCGCCCGGCGGAGACGTAGACCGTCGCGAACCCTGACGCCGTCTCATCGATCACGGTCGGCAGCCGCTTGCGCTGCCCCAGCGGGCTGATGCCGCCCACGACATAGCCGGTGGCGCGTTCGGCGTCCTGGGAGTCGGCCAGCTGGGCCTTCTTGCCCCCGGCCGCCGCGGCCAGCGCCTTCAGGTCAAGGGTGGTCGACACCGGCACCACGCCGACGGTGAGGCTGCCGTCGACCTCGGCCACGAGGGTCTTGAACAGCCGCTCGCGCGGGACGCCCAGCGCGTCGGCCGCCGCCTCCCCGTACGACAGCTCGGTGTTCGGATCCACCTCGTACGTGTGGAGGCTGAACTCGACCTTCGCCTTGGTCGCCGCCACCGTCGCGGGCGTGCCCTTGCCGCCGCCCTTGCTCGCACCCTGGGCTTTCGCGGACCGGGCCTTCGCGGACTTGGCCTTCGCAGAGCTCATGGCGCCCAGTGTGCCGAATACCGGCCGCATCCGGACCGCCGATGCTGGTTCGGGCGCTCCTAATTCGGGTTGAACGAGCCGTCCAGGAACTGGCCCGCCGGGACCGTGGGGAGCATGTCGAGCAGGCGGTTCTCGCGCTGGAGGAGGTCGCGTTCCATCTGGAGGCGCACCGTGGCGTCCTCGGCCTGCAGGAGGCGTTGCTTCTCGTGGCCGTCCAGGACCACGGCGGCGGCGATCAGGTACGAGAGGCGCACGGGATCCACGGGCAGGTCGAGCGGCTCGGCCAGCTCGGCGCCCGCGGCGGCCAGCCGGTGCCGGTACAACTGGAACAGCAGCCGGACGCGGCGGGCGACCGGCTCGGGGTCGGTGCCCGCCTCCTCCGGCAGGAACTCCACGTCCCCACGCAGGTAGGGGCGGGAGCGGTCGAGCTCCTTGAGCATGAATCTGCGGCTGCCGACCGTCACGATGTCGAACCGGCCGTCCTCGTGCGGCGTCACGGTGTGCAGCTCGGCCGCGCAGCCCACCCCGGCCAGGCGGTGGGCCGCGTCCTCGCCCACCTCGTGGCCCAGCTCGATGCCGACGACCCCGAAGTAACGCGGCTCGGGTCGTTCGAGCAGGTCATGGATGAGCAGGCGGTAGCGCTCCTCGAACAGGTGCAGGGGCAGCACGAGGCCCGGGTAGAGCACTGTGCCCAGTGGGAACAACGGAAGCCGTTCGGTCACGGTCTCCCCCAACTCGCTCCGGGGGCGGCCCTGGGGGATTCGCCCACGGCGCCAGAGTACTTCCGGATTCAACGATCGTTGCATGCCGGATTTATCACAGTCTGAAGCTTTGCGATCACCGTGGCCCGTGTCGACGCGTCCAGGCTGTACCGGTGAACAGGCCATTACCAGTGAACAGACCATTACCGGTGAACAGGCCACTACCTATGAATTGGCCGTTCTCCTGGCGAGCGGCGCCCGGTTAGCGTCGTGGACATGAGAATGCTCGTCGTCGACGCCTTCACCGACCGCCCGTTCGCCGGGAACCCCGCCGGCGTCTGCCTTCTCGACGGGGCCGGGTCGACCCCGGAGCCGGACGCGGACTGGATGCAGAGGGTCGCGGCCGAGATGAAGCACTCCGAGACCGCGTTCGTCCGCCCGATCGAGGCTCCGGACGCCGAGTTCGAGCTGCGCTGGTTCACCCCGCTGGTCGAGGTCGCCCTGTGCGGCCACGCCACGCTCGCCAGCGCCCACGCCCTGTACGAGACCGGCGTGGCCCCCGCCGATGGGCCGATCCGCTTCCGTACATTGCATTCGGGCGTCCTCACGGTGACCCGTTCCGACGACGGCGGCCTGCTCATGGACTTCCCCGCGTGCCCGCCGGCCGAGACCGAGCCGCCGGACGACCTGGGCGAGGCGCTCGGCACGACGCCCTTCTGGACGGGCCGCAACTCGCAGAACGACCTGCTCGTGCTGGTCGCCGACGAGGAGGCGGTGCGCAAGCTGGCCCCGGACATGGCGGCCCTCGGCCGGATGGACGCCCGCGGGATCATCGTCACGGCCACCGCAGACCCGGGACGGGGGTATGACTTCGTGTCCCGGTTCTTCGGGGCCGGGGTCCTGCTCGGTGACGGTGAGGACCCCGTGACGGGCTCCGCCCACTGCGCGCTCGGCCCGTACTGGGGAGCGGAGCTCGGCCGTGATCGCCTCGTCGGGTTCCAGGCCTCCGAGCGCGGCGGGCAGGTCGGCGTCACCCTGCGCGGCGACCGGGTCGAGCTGAGCGGCCGCGCGGTGACCGTCCTGGACGGCGAGTTCAAGGCTTGACGATCTTCTTCTTCGCATAGCGTCTCGGCCAGTGAGACGTTGCGCGGGCGACAGTGGGCACTACGTAGACTGGACCGGTGATTTCCCGTATTGACCTGCGCGGGTCACTCCCTGAGGACCTGCGCTCCGTGCTGCCCCGCGCCGAGCTCGACGTCGAGGCCGCCCTGGAGAAGGTGCGGCCGATCTGCGAGGACGTGCGCCATAGGGGAGCCGAGGCGGTACGGGAGTACAACAAGGCCTTCGGCGGCGTCGAGCAGGCGAGCACCCGCGTCCCGGTCCACATGATCGACGAGGCCCTCGCCGGTCTCGACCCGGCCGTGTGCGACGCGCTCGAAGAGGCCATCCGCCGCACCCGGATCGTCCACCGCGACCAGCGCCGCACCGACACCACCACCCAGGTGGTCCCCGGCGGCACCGTCACCGAACGCTGGGTCCCGGTCGGCCGCGTGGGCCTGTACGTCCCCGGGGGCCGGGCGGTCTACCCGTCCAGCGTGGTCATGAACGTCGTCCCGGCCCAGGAGGCCGGGGTGCGCTCGCTCGCGGTGACCTCGCCGGGCCAGCGGGAGTTCGGCGGCCTGCCCCACCCGGTGATCCTGGCGGCCTGCGCGCTGCTCGGGGTGGACGAGGTGTACGCGGCGGGCGGCGCGCAGGCGGTCGCGATGTTCGCCTACGGCACCGACGAGTGCCCGCGCACCGACATGGTCACCGGTCCGGGCAACATCTGGGTGGCGGCCGCCAAGCGGTTCCTCAAGGGCGTGATCGGCATCGACTCCGAGGCCGGTCCGACCGAGATCGCCATCCTCGCCGACGCCACCGCCGACCCGGTGCACGTCGCCGCCGACCTGATCAGCCAGGCCGAGCACGACACCCTGGCCGCCGCCGTGCTGGTCACCGACTCGGCCGAGCTGGCCCGCGCGGTCGAGGCCGAGCTCGCCGCCCAGGTGGCCCGCACCAAGCACACCGAGCGCATCACCGAGGCGCTGGCCGGGCGGCAGTCCGGCATCGTGCTGGTCGGCGACCTGGAGGACGGCCTGAAGGTCGTCGACGCGTACGCGGCCGAGCACCTGGAGATCCAGACCGCGGACGCCCGCGCCGTGGCCGCCCGGGTGCGCAACGCCGGTGCGATCTTCATCGGCGCGCACGCTCCCGTGTCGCTCGGCGACTACCTGGCCGGGTCCAACCACGTGCTGCCCACCGGCGGATGCGCCTGCCACTCGTCCGGCTTGTCCGTGCAGACCTTCCTGCGCGGCATCCATGTCGTCGAGTACGACGAGCCCGCCCTCGCCGAGGCCACCGCCCGGGTGGTCGCGCTCGCCGAGGCCGAGGACCTGCCCGCGCACGGCGCCGCCCTCAAGGCCCGCTTCGACTGGGAGATCCCCACGTGACCTCATTGAACGATCTCCCGATCCGCGACGACCTGAGGGGCCGGGAGCCCTACGGGGCACCCCAGCTCGACGTCCCGTACGCGCTCAACACCAACGAGAACCCCTACCCCCCGTCCGAGGCCCTGGTGAAGGCCATCGGCGAGGCCGTCAGGGACGTGGCCGGGTCGCTCAACCGCTACCCCGACCGTGACGCCGTGGCGCTCCGCTCCGACCTGGCGGCGTTCCTCAACCGCGACACGCCGGGTGCCGGCCTCTCCTGGCGCCAGGTCTGGGCGGCCAACGGGTCCAACGAGATCATCCAGCAGATCCTGCAGGCGTTCGGCGGCGCCGGCCGCACGGCCCTGGGCTTCGAACCCTCGTACTCGATGCACCCGATCATCACAAGCGTGTCCGGCACGGCGTGGATCAACGCGCATCGGGACGAGGACTTCGGCCTGGAGGCCGAACGCGCCGTCGCGGCGGTCGAGGAACACCGGCCCGACGTGGTGTTCCTCACCTCTCCCAACAACCCGACCGGCACCGCGCTGCCCTTCTCCACCATCGAGGCCGTCCTGAGCGTGACGCCCGGCATGGTCGTGGTGGACGAGGCGTACGCCGAGTTCCGGCGGGCGGGCGTGCCGTCCGCGCTGACCCTGCTGCCCCGCAACCCGCGCCTGATCGTCACCCGGACCATGTCCAAGGCGTTCGCCATGGCGGGCACCCGGCTGGGCTACCTGGCCGCCGACCCCGCCGTGATCGACGCGCTGCTGCTGGTCCGGCTGCCGTACCATCTGTCGGCCGTCACCCAGGCCGTGGCGCGCACCGCCATGGCCCATGGAGCCGAGTTGCTCGGCTCGGTCGACGCGCTGCGCGTCGCACGCGACGACCTGGTCGCGTGGCTGCGGGCCGAAGGCCACCAGGTGGCCGATTCCGATGCCAACTTCGTCCTGTTCGGCCGGTTCGCGGACCGGCGGAGGGTCTGGCAGTCGATGCTCGACCGGGGCGTGCTGATCCGCGAGGTGGGACCGCCCGAGTGGCTGCGCGTGAGCGTCGGCACTCCGGAGGAGATGGCGGCCTTCCGAACCGCTTTGAAGGAGAGTCTGTGACGCGCAAGGGCCGTGTTCAGCGCGGGACCAAGGAGACCGAGGTCCTCGTCGAGATCGACTTGGACGGGACTGGTGAGGTCGACGTCGCGACCGGCGTCGGCTTCTACGACCACATGCTGGCCCAGCTCGGCAAGCACGGGTCGTTCGACCTGACCGTGAAGACCACCGGCGACCTCTACATCGACAGCCACCACACCATCGAGGACACCGCGATCGCGCTCGGCCAGGCGTTCCGCCAGGCGCTCGGCGACAAGGCGGGGATCCGCCGCTTCGCCGACGCCTCGGTGCCGCTGGACGAGTCGCTCGCGCAGGTGACCGTGGACATCGCGGGCCGCCCCTACCTGGTGCACACCGAGCCCGAGGGCATGGCCCCGATGATCGGCCCGGAGTACGACACCACGATGACCCGGCACATCTTCGAGTCGTTCGTGGCCAACGCGCAGATCTGCCTGCACGTCCACGTCCCGTACGGCCGCAACGCGCACCACATCGTGGAGTGCCAGTTCAAGGCCCTCGCCCGGGCGCTGCGCGACGCCGTGGCGTTCGACCCCAAGGTGCACGGGATCCCCTCGACCAAGGGGGCCCTGTAGCCGTGAAGATCGGCGACCTCGACTTCACCTACGCCAACGTCCTGCTGTTCGGACTCGCGGTCTTCCTGCTGATGGGCGTCATCAGCTTCATCAAGCAGGGCCTCAAGATCGCTGCCTTGATCGTCCTGGTGCTGGCCGGGCTGGCGGCGGCCGGGGGAGTGATGTGGTTGTGAGCAAGAAGATCGTCATCCTGGACTACGGCTCGGGCAACCTGCGGTCGGCCGAACGCGCCGTCGCCCGGCACGGCGTGGACGTCACCGTGACCCCCGACTGGGACACCGCGGTCGAGGCCGACGGCCTCATCGTGCCCGGCGTGGGCGCGTTCTCCGCCTGCATGACCGGGCTGAAGTCCGTCCGCGGCGAGCAGATCATCGGCCGCCGCCTGTCGGGCGGCCGCCCGGTCCTCGGCATCTGCGTCGGCATGCAGATCCTCTTCGCCAAGGGCGTCGAGCACGGCGTGACCACCGAGGGCTGCGCCGAGTGGCCCGGCACGGTGGAACGCCTGGAGGCGCCCGTGGTGCCCCACATGGGGTGGAACACGGTGGACGCGCCCGACCAAACGGTGCTCTTCAAGGGGATGGACGCCGGCACCCGGTTCTACTTCGTGCACTCCTACGGCGTCCGCCGCTGGGAGTTGCAGCCCGACCCGATGGGCCATCTCAAGCCGCCGCTCGTCACATGGGCCGAGCACGGCGACCGGTTCGTCGCCGCCGTGGAGAACGGGGCGCTCTGCGCCACCCAGTTCCACCCGGAGAAGTCGGGGGACGCGGGTGCGGAGCTCCTCAAGAACTGGCTGTCCACGGTCGAGTGAGCGCGCGACGGACGACCGTCCATGAGCTGTCCGTGAGCGGGGCGTCATGAGTAAAGAGCGGGCGAGGCGACGCGCCGAACGGGAGGCCGCGGCGGCCAAGGCCGCCGCCGAGCACGCCGAACGGCAGGCCAAGGAGACCAGGCGGCGCGACCGGCGCCGGCGGCTCGCGGCGATGGTCCCGCGCCCGGTGCGCGTCCGGCGGCAGGGCGGCGAGCTGGCCCGCAAGCGCCGGATCCAGAACCGCGTCGTCCTCGGGGCCTTCCTCGCCGTCCAGGTGGTCGGCTGGTTCCTGCTGGCCACCTGGGGCGCCCGGCTCGCCCTCTTCGCCCTGTCGGTCTTCCTCGTCCCCGTCTTCGTCACCCTCGCCTTCGATCGCCGCCGCTAACGCCTTCCAACTGCGCAGATAAGGTTTGTCCATGACTCTCGAACTCCTTCCCGCGGTCGACGTCGCCGACGGCCGGGCCGTCCGCCTGGTGCAGGGCGAGGCCGGCACCGAGACCTCCTACGGGGCGCCGCTCGACGCCGCGCTGGCCTGGCAGAACGCGGGAGCGGAGTGGATCCATCTGGTCGACCTGGACGCCGCGTTCGGACGCGGCTCCAACCGCGAGCTGCTCGCCGAGGTCACCGGGCGGCTGGACGTCAAGGTGGAGCTGTCCGGCGGCATCCGCGACGACGCCTCGCTGGAGGCGGCCCTGGCGACCGGCTGCACCCGGGTCAACATCGGCACCGCCGCGCTGGAGGACCCCGGCTGGTGCCGCAAGATCATCTCCGAGTTCGGGGACAAGATCGCTGTGGGCCTCGACGTGCGCGGCACGACGCTGGCCGCCCGCGGCTGGACGCGCGAGGGCGGCGACCTCTGGGAGGTGCTCGCCCGGCTGGAGGACGACGGCTGCCCGCGCTACGTCGTCACCGACGTGACCAAGGACGGCACGCTGCGCGGCCCCAACACCGAGCTGCTCCGCGAGGTGTGCTCGCGCACCGACAAGCCGGTCATCGCCTCCGGCGGCGTCTCCTCGCTCGACGACCTGCGCGAGCTGGCGGCGCTGGTGCCGGCCGGCGTGGAGGGCGCGATCGTCGGCAAGGCCCTCTACGCCCAGGCGTTCACGCTCGAAGAGGCCCTGGAGGCCGTCAAATGAGCGTCGCCGTACGCGTGATCCCGTGCCTGGACGTGGACGCCGGGCGCGTCGTCAAGGGCGTCAAGTTCCAGAACCTGCGCGACGCCGGAGATCCAGTGGAGCTCGCGCGCCGCTACGACGCCGAGGGCGCCGACGAGCTCACGTTCCTCGACATCACCGCCTCCAGCGGCGACCGCGAGACCACGTACGACGTGGTGCGCCGCACGGCCGAGCAGGTCTTCATCCCGCTCACCGTCGGCGGCGGCATCCGCGCCGTGGACGACGTGGACAGGCTCCTGCGCGCCGGGGCCGACAAGGTGTCGGTCAACACGGCCGCGATCGCGCGCCCGGAGTTCCTCCAGGAGGCCGCCCACCGCTTCGGCTCCCAGTGCATCGTCCTGTCGGTCGACGCGCGCCGCGTGACAGGCGACACCACGACCGAGTCGGGCTACGAGGTCACCACGCACGGCGGCCGCAAAGGCACCGGCATCGACGTCATCGAGTGGGCTCGCCGCGGCGAGGAGCTGGGGGTCGGCGAGATCCTCCTCAACTCCATGGACGCCGACGGCACCAAGAACGGCTTCGACCTGGAGATGCTGCGCCAGGTCCGGGCGGCCGTCTCGGTGCCCGTGATCGCCAGCGGCGGCGCGGGCGCGCTGGAGCACTTCGCCCCGGCCGTCGACTCCGGTGCGGACGCCGTCCTGGCCGCGAGCGTCTTCCACTTCGGCGATCTGAAGATCTCCGAGGTCAAGGACGCCCTCCGCGCGTCCGGCCACCCCGTTCGCTGAACGACCGTCACTCCCCACTACTGTCTCCCCCCGAGGTTCACCGCATGACTCCGCAAGCCCATGTCGCCTTGGCGACCTTCTCCGGCATGCCCGACGGCAACGACGACGTCCGGGAGCTGTCCGCGGCCCTCATCGCCGAGGGCCTCGGCGCCGAGGTGGTCAGCTGGGACGACCCCGATGCCGACTGGGACTCCTACGACCTCGTCGTCGTCCGTACGACCTGGGACTACACCGCCCGCCTCGACGAGTTCCTCGCCTGGGCCGATCGGGTCCCGCGCCTCCTCAACCCCGCCGGTGTCCTGCGCTGGAACACCGACAAGCGCTATCTCCGGGACCTCGACGAGGCGGGGGTGCCGGTCGTCCCGACCCGCTGGGACCTGGACGACGTCCCCGCGGACTGGCCCGAGTACGTCATCAAGCCGGCCGTCTCCGCGGGTTCGCGCGACACCGCCCGCTGGCGCGCCGGAGAGAAGGACAAGGCGCGCGCCCATCTGCGGTCCCTGCGCGAGGCGGGTCGCACGGTCATGATCCAGCCCTATCTGTCCGCGATCGACACCGCGGGCGAGACCGCGCTGCTCTTCTGCGACCGCGAGTTCAGCCATGCCGCCCGCAAGGCACCGATCCTCAAGGCCGGCGCCGGGCTGCTGGACGCCCCCAACGGCGGCGACATCACCGCCGCGGAGGCGACGCCCGAGCAGCTCGCGGTCGCGGCCCGGGCGCTCGCCGCCGTTCCGGGCGATCTGCTCTACGCTCGCGTGGATCTCGTTCCCGGCCCGGACGGCGCGCCCGTGGTCCTGGAGCTGGAGCTGACCGAGCCCGCGCTCTTCCTGCAGCACGCCCCCGGCTCGGCCGCCCGCTACGCCCGGGCCATCGCGCGCCGGGTCAGCCGACCGTCCGCTTGATCATGCCTTCGGTGCCGGGCTCGACGCCCCATGAGAACACCGTCCGCGGGTGGATCCGGATGACCTCGCTGCTGAAATAGGGCGCGGGCGGGGTGATCCCGCTGATCGCCTCGGCGCGCCCGCGGATCTCCAGGCCCCGTACCTCCCAGGGGTCGGTGGAGACGAGATCGTCCATGACCAGCGCGACCTGGTCGTTCCCCTGGACATTACGAAACTTTCGGGTCGCGCCCAGGTTGTAGCCGTAGATGTCGATCGTCCCGGTCTCGGCGTTGTAGCTGACTCCGACGGGGTTGTTCTGCGGGTCGCCCTTGGGGCCGACGGTGGCCAGCCGCGCCAACGGCTGGCTCTTCAGATAGGCGAGTTCGTTCGCGTTCAGACTCATACGCTGATCCTGTTTCCTCAACCGCGGTTGAGGTCAAGCACGGGAACGATCAGGCCCGGGGACGGTCGACCCGGGGTTCGTGCCAGCTCGGCTCGGCGGATTCGTGGACCCGGCCGTCACCGCGGAAGATCAGGTAGCGGTCGAAGTCGGCGGCGAACCAGCGGTCGTGCGTCACCGCCAGGACGGTCCCGGCGAAGCCGTTCAGGCCTTCCTGGAGCGCCTCGGCGCTGGCCAGGTCGAGGTTGTCGGTCGGCTCGTCCAGGAGCAGCAGCGTGCAGCCGGACAGCTCCAGCAGGAGGATCTGCAGCCGCGCCTGCTGGCCGCCGGAGAGCGTCTCGAACGGCTGGCGGCGGGTGGGCGCCAGCTCGTAGCGCGCGAGCGCCCGCATGGCCTCGTTGAGGGTCAGCGCGTTCTCGGTCATGACGATCTCGTCCGCCGTGCGGCCGTGCAAGTCCGGGCGGGTGTGCGTCTGGACGAAATGCCCGGCGACGACGCGGGCGCCGAGCCGCGCGACGCCCGTGTGCGCGACGGGCCGGCCCGCGAGGAGCTTGAGGAACTGCGACTTCCCCGAGCCGTTGGAACCCAGCACCGCGATGCGCTCCCCGTACCAGACCTCCAGGTCGAACGGCCGCATCAGCCCGGTCAGCTCCAGCCCCTCGCAGATCACCGCGCGCTTGCCGGTGCGGCCGCCGCGCAGGCGCATCCGGATGTTCTGCTCCTTGGGAGGGGACTGCGGCGGCCCGGCCTCCTCGAAGCGTTTCAGCCGGGTCACCGCGGCGTGGTAGGCGGACGACATCGAGTCATTGGTGCTGGCCTTCTGCCGCAGCATGCTGACGAGTCGTCTCAGCTTCGCGTGCTCCTCGTCCCACCGGCGGCGCAGTTCGTCGAGCCGGGCGGCGCGGTCCTGCCGGGCCTGCGCGTACGTGGCGAAGCCGCCGCCGTGCACCCAGACCGTACGATCCTCCACCGTGACGATGCGGTCGGCGGCGTTGGCGAGGAGCTGGCGGTCGTGCGAGATCAGCAGAACGGTCTTGGACGTGGCTCGGAGCTGCTCTTCCAGCCACTCCTTGCCCGGCACGTCCAGGTAGTTGTCCGGCTCGTCCAGGAGGAGCACCTGGTCCGGTCCGCGCAGCAGCGCCTCCAGCATCAGCCGCTTCTGCTCGCCGCCCGAGAGCGTGCCCGCCTTGCGGTCACGGACGGCGTCGTACGTGAGACCCAGCGCCGAGGTGGCGCACGCGTCCCAGACGACTTCGAGGTCATAGCCGCCCGCGTCGGTGAAATCGGTGATGGCCTGCGCGTACGCGAGCTGGCTCGCCTCGTCCTCGCCCAGCGCGGCCTCCGCCCGCTCCAGCGCGTCGGCGGTGTCGCGCACCCGTTCGGGCGCGACGGCGAGGAGCAGCTCCCGGAGCGTCCGGTCGCCGGCGACGAACTGGCGCAGCACGCCCAGCCCGCCGGACGAGGCCACACCGCCCTCGACCGGCGTGATCTCTCCGGCGATCAGGCGGAGCAGCGTGGTCTTGCCCGCGCCGTTCGGGCCGACCAGCGCCGCCTTGACGCCCTCGCCGACCCGGAACGACACCTCGTTGAGGAGCAGCCGCCCGTCCGGCAGGACGAACGTCACTCCGCTCACGTCGATGTGTCCCATGGCCTCCCCAAAACGCCGATCGTAGGTGGAGGCCATGCGGACGGCATCTCAATTTTGCGTCAGGTCTCCTCGGCGGCGGGGTCGGGGATGGCCGCCTCGGGCGAGCGCTCGACCACGGGCAGCAGGATCGCCGACGGATGGTCGGGATCATGGAAGAGCTCCTGGTCGGCCGGGAGGAACTCGCCGACCCCGTCCAGCGGCCCGCCGGTGCCCGGATTGGCGGCGACCTTGGGGTAGGCGCCGCTGGTCACGTGCACGCGGACGCGGTGGCCGCGCCGGAACCGGTGCCCCGTCGGCCACAGGTCGACCGCGATCCGCCGCACCCCCTCGGTGCCGACGGGCTTGTCCGCCACCGGCCGGTCCGGGTCGAGCCGGAGCCCTCCCTCGCACACGTTCAGGGACACGCCGTCGGGTGCGACGTCGCACAACCGCACGATGAAGTCGGTGTGCTCGCGGCTCGACCGGACGAACAGGTCGGCGGCCACCGGGCCGATCACGTCCAGATCCTCGGTGAGCTCGGAGGAGGTGAAGACCAGCACGTCCGGACGATTCTCCAGCGGCCTGTTGTCGACGGGCTTGGAGCTGCCCAGCAGGGTGGGGCCGCCGAGCGCGGGCGTCGGCCGCGCCGGGTCGAAGCGGTAGGAGCTGCCCGGCCGCTCCTGCGGTCCGTCCTCACCGAGCCCACCGCCGGAGTGCAGGTGCCAGCGCCGCTGCGTCATCCCGGGCGGCGGCCAGTCCCGGTAGTCGCGCCACTCCCGCGCCCCCGTGACGTACACCCGGACAGGGTTGGCGCGCAGCCCGGAGAAGTCGCCCCGCAGGTGCGCGCGGAACCAGGCCAGCGACTCGCGGAACGCGACCAGCCCGTGCCGGGCGTCGGTGTGCCACCAGGGGCCGATGGTGAGGTACGGGTGGTTCCCGGCCGCCCGCAGTGCCAGATAGTCCTTGATCTCCCACGGCAGGAAGATGTCGTACCACCCGCCCATCAGCGAGACGGGCGCGGTGACCTCGCCGACCGTGCCGCTGAAGTCGCGCTTGAGCCAGAAGTCCGAGCCCGGCTCGTGGCCGTGCCCGGCCAGCAGATCACGGTAGAAGCGCAGCGGCGAGCCGCCCGTCAGCAGGTCCAGCTCCACTGGTGCCCGGCCGCTGCGGGCCGCCCTCAGCACCCGGCGCCGCGCGGTGAGCGGCGCGGTGAGCATGCCGAGCGGTGTCTGCTGCCGCGCGGTGAGGTCGCTCCAGGTGAGCGCCGACTCCAGGGCGAACGAGCCGCCGACGTACGCCGCGTCCAAGATCGACGAGGTGGTGATCTGCAGCGCCATCGCCTTCAGCTCGGGCCCGGCCTCGGCGGCCGACGCCCAGGCCGTGTAGCCGAGATAGCTCGGCCCGTAGGTGGCGAACGAGCCGTTGAACCAGTCCTGGTCCTTCAGCCAGCGCACCGTGGCGAGGCCGTCCTCCCGTTCGTTGGTGAGCGGGTCGAACTCGCCCTCGGATCCGAACGTGCCGCGCACGCTCTGCACGACCAGCTGGAAGCCGAACGGCACGAGCGGCAGGCCGTTGATGACCGACGCCGGGCCGCGCCGCCCGTACGGCGTGCGGACCAGGATCGTGGGCGGTGGGCGCCGCACGCCGGTCGGCACGAACCGGTCGGCCAGCAGGGTCGCGCCGTCGGGCATGACGACGGGAATGTCGCGGTGGACCGTGTAGCGGGGCAGGCCACGCGGGCGTGGGAGTCTGATCGGCGAGGCGGGGAGGCGGTCCCTCAAGGCCATGCTGTCTCCAGAGCGCCGTACGAGCCCGGCGGGGTGGGTGAACGGGTCTCCGTCGGCCAGGTCGGGTGCTACTACCTGGTAACGGTAGCCGTTCGTGCCGCCTGACGGCATCCCGGCCGGTGCCCCATCGCGCCGGGGACACCGCTCCGTCCTGGTGAAACGCCGTATGGCGGGCGGCCGTTTTCTTTGGCATCGTGGCGCTCACAGCGTTGACCAGCGGGGGAGATCGAGCATGTGGGCTGGACCGAACGCGCCGATGTTGCCGCCGCAGGGGCAGGCCTGGACGCCGGCCGCGCCCATCCGGCCGCACGCGGCGTGGTATCTGCTCCCGATCGTGCTGATCCTGGGTTCGGTGGTGGGCTTCACCGGGCTGCTCATCGGCAAATGGGAGGAGAGCCAGATCGCCTCGGGCCCCAAGGTGCGCGGTGATCCGGTGAACGGCCTGACGGTCGACCTCCACCAGGGCCACCCCTACTTCGTCTACGTCCGCGGCAACGCCGCCGGGCCGGCGGCCTGCGCGATCACCCCCGCCAACGGGGGCTCGCCGGACCCGATCCCGCTGACCAAGAAGAACTCCTGGAGCGCGACGGACTACCCGTCCTACCGGTACGTGGCGACCTTCGACGCGCCGCTGACCGGCAAGGCGCGGCTGACATGCCAGGGTGCCACCGGCGAGCTGCTGGTCACGCCCGACGACACGGTGGACGGCTATCTGGGGTTCGCCCTCCTCGGCGGGCTCTTCCTGGGCGGCCTCGGCGTCATCGCCGCGATCGTGATCCCGCTGCGGCGCCGCAACTCCAAGCGCCGCGCCTGGGCGCAGCGCCCGCCGACCGCAGGGCCGCCGACCGCAGGGCCGCCGACCGCGGGGCCGCCGGGCGGCGGGTATCCCCAGATGCCCCCGCCGGGCCCCTTCAGCCGCTGACCACCAGGATCATTTCGCGGCGTCCTTGGCGAGGTGCCGGCCGATGACCATGCGCTGGATCTGGTTGGTGCCCTCGAAGATCTGCATCACCTTGGCCTCGCGCATGTAGCGCTCCACCGGGAAGTCGCGAGTGTAGCCGTAGCCGCCGAGCACCTGGACCGCGTCGATCGTCACCTTCATCGCGGCGTCCGTGGCGACCAGCTTGGCGATGGAGGCCTGGCGCCCGAACGGGAGCCCGCGGTCCTTGCGCCGGGCCGCGTCGAGATAGGTGGCCCGGGCGGACTCCACGGCGGCCGCCATGTCGGCCAGCAGGAACGCCAGCCCCTGGTTCGCGATGATCGGGCGGCCGAACTGCTCGCGCTCGGTGGCGTAGGAGACCGCGTGGTCCAGCGCGCCCTGCGCCAGCCCGACCGCGCAGGCGGCGATGCCGAGCCGCCCGGAGTCGAGCGCGGCGAGCGCGATCGGGAATCCCTGGCCCTCGTCGCCGAGCCGCCACTCGGACGGGACGCGGACGTTGTCGAAGTGCAGCTGCGCCGTCGTCGAGCCGGTGAGGCCCATCTTGCGCTCCGGCGGCCCGAACGTCAGCCCGGGCATCTGCCCCTCGGTGAGGAAGCAGCTGATGCCGCGGCTGCCCTCGTCGGACGTACGGGCGAACAGCACGTAGAAGTCGGCCTCGCCGCCGTGCGTGATCCAGGTCTTGGTGCCGCTGACCAGGTAGTGGTCGTCCACGGCGAGCGCCCGGGTGCTGAGCGCCCCGGCGTCCGAGCCCGCGTGCGCCTCCGACAGCGCGTACCCGCCCAGCAGTTCGCCGCCGAGCAGCTCGGGCAGCTGCTTGCGCTGCTCCTCGGTGCCGTAGTTCGCCAGCGGGAAGCAGGCCAGGGAGTGCACGCTCACGCCGACGGCGACCGACGCCCAGACCGACGCGATCTCTTCCAGCACCTGCAGGTAAACCTCGAACGGCTGCCCGCCGCCGCCCTGATCCTCGGGGTAGGGCAGGCCGAGCAGGCCGCTCCGGCCGAGCAGCCGGAAGACGTCGCGGGGGAAGGTGCCGGTCTCCTCCGCCGGGGCGGCGCGCGGCGCCAGTTCCTTGCGGCAGAGCTCGCGGGTCAGCGCGATGAGATCTTCGGCTTCCGGGGTGGGGAGCATGCGTTCTGCGGGCATGCCTCCTATCTTCCCGGATCGGGGCGACCGCATTGAAGCTCAGGTGGTCAGTTCGCGCTCCAGGGGCGTGCGGAAGCGAGGGGTCGCCCGGACGTCCCCGTACCAGCCGGGCAAACGGGCCGCCTCGGCCTCGATCGCGGCCTCCGCGTCGGCGCCCACGTCCTCCAGCAGGCGCATCGCGATCTCGCCGTCCTTGCGCTGGGCCCAGCCGCCGACGATGCGGCCGTCCCACCAGATGGTCGGGCCGATGTTGCCGTTCTTGTCGAACAGCGCCGGCCCGTGATCGCCCAGATACCAGGACCGTGCCTGCCAGCCCATCGGCGTCGGGTCGAGCGCGGGCAGCAGCGACGCCCAGGGATCGGGCGCCGCCACCGGCTCGAGATCGTCGGTGAGCAGCACCCCGGTCGTGCCGCCGAGATCGACCTCGGTGACGTCGAGCAGGGTCAGGGCCTTCTTGACCTCGCCCAGCGTCCAGCCCGTCCACCACTTCAGGTCGGACACGGGCGCCGGGCCGAACGACCAGAGCCAGTCGCGGAGCAGCACGGCCCGGGCCTCGTCGGCGGGCATCGCGGGGACGCCGCCGGGCAGCCACGCCTCGATGGGGGACCATTTGTACTGGCTGCTGATCCAGGAGCCGTTGGGACGGCCGCGCACGATGCGCCCCTCGACGCCGAGGGTGACGAGCACCCAGGTGGTGATGCTCGTGGGCCTGGAGTAGGACTTGCCCGGCGCGGGATCGACCTGGGTGCGCAGCCGCGGCTCGTCCTTGCTCAGCTGGGCCCCGGTCGCCTCGCCGCGGGCCAGCAGCGCCGCATGGGTGGCGTTCTCGACATCGCGCCACCATCCGTCGATGTCGCCGTCGACCACCCCGGCCTGCTCCAGGAACCGGCTGTACGTCCGGCGCTGCTTGATCGCGAGGGCGTCGGCGCAGGAGGCCTGCAGGACGGGGACCAGCTCGACCGGGACGACGAACATGGTCCGCCGCATGGCGAGCATCCGCAGCAGGGTCCGGTCGTCGTAGAGGGTCTTCTCGACCAGGGCGGGAGTCGCCGCCCTGCTGCGCGCCGCCACGGACAGGAAGACGGTGGCCGGGTCGGTGGCGTGCAACGCCACGAGCGACCGGGCGATCTCGACGACGTCATCGGTCCGGACCGCCGGGGCCAGCCGGTGCCGGAGCGCCAGCCGGGCCCGCCGTTCCGCCGCACTGATCGAACGCCTACTGATCGAACGCATGGGCGAATACTATGCCCGTGTCACCCGCTGTTGGAGATCTTGACGACCACGTTGTCCTTCGTGACGGACTGGACCTGGACGTCGAACCCGTCGGACTGCTCGGCCTCGCCCACCGGCACGGTGATCTGCTGGCCGCCGACCTTCATCGTGACGTTGTTGCCCTGGACGCTGACCAGCTCGGCCTTGATGCCGAGGATCGACGCGCTGGCGTCCACGCCGCGGTCGAAGGTGATCGTGCAGGCGTTCAGGTTGCAGTCGGTCTTGGTGTTCTCCCCACCGCACGCCGCCACCGTCGCGAACGGCAGCAGGACGAGGGGGAGCACGGCGAGCTTGCGCCTCACAGGGGAGATCATGACTCTGAGTCTATGAGGTGCACTCTCGCCGTCACGCCATTCGGGGGGAGGAACCGTGTCGAACCGAAGTAGTACTCCGCGGTGACACGGCCTCGCCGCAGCGCAGGATCCGACCCCCGGCCTCGCGCTGCGGCTCTCCGCGCCCGTGATGTGAGGCGATCAGCTGTGGTGGCTGCGGCCGTTGACGATGTCGCCGCCGAGCTGCTGGCGCAGCGTCTCCAGGGTGGGCGCGGTGCTGACGATGACCCAGCGCTTGCCGACCAGGTAGGTGCCGCCCCAGGGCTTGGCCTCTTCGAGCCAGCTCTTCTGCCCCTGCTCGCTGGTGAAGCCGACCACGGTGTAGCGCCCGGTGCCGGTCTGGCACGCGCCCTGCCGCAGTTCCTCGGCGTTCCGCCGCCCCGAGAGCGTGCAGCCCGTCTGCGAGGCGATCTGCTCGATGGTGGCCTCCTTGGCCTCCGGCCCGTCGTGGCCTGCGTGAGCGCCGTTGTTCAGCTTGCCGGAGCAGCCGGCCAGCAAGGCCACGGCGGGCACGGCCACCAGCGCGGCCTTGAGAAGGTGCGGCAAACCCATGGTGCGTCCTCCCGGGGAGATGCGATTCCGGGGAGTGGTACGCGCCGGACGGGGCGAGGGTTCAGTCGAATTTCACATGAGTCTGGCGGCGGCGGCCGCACGGACCTCGGGCTCTTCGGCGGGGTCGTGGTGCAGGCGCTGGAGACGTATCCGGGTCTCTCGCGTGAGCGGGGCCGACTGCGCGGCGATCTCACGGACGCCCTCCTCGCAGTCCCACAGGCCCTCGACGGTGTAGGCCTCGGCGGTGTGCGGGGCGGTGCGGGTCAGGGCGGTCAGGACCCGGGGCCTCAGGTAGGCGTAGGCGGACTCGGTCCAGGAATCCTTGAGCAGGGGCACGGCCTCGCCGGCGCGGAGCCTGCCGAGCCCCTCGATGGGGCCGGCGGCGTCGCTCCAGTCGCGCCGGGAGAGGGCGTCGCGGAGCTCGCTCATCAGCAGCGGGATGTCCTGGCGGGTGCCGTGGCGGGCCAGGATGCGCAGCGCCATGTCCTCGCAGCCGTTGTGGGCGGCGGCCCACGCTCGGGCCCGGGGGAGGACCTCCGGCCCGTACTCCCGCAGCGCTCTGCACACCGCGCCGCCCCATCTGCTGGGCCGCTGCGGCAGGAGCTCCTCGGCGAGGTCCAGCAACGCGGGGGCACGTCTGCGCCCGAGCTCGAAAATGGCCGCGACCGCGCCGTCGTCGCGCTGCCGGGCCATGTCGAGGAGTTCGGATTCGGTGCGTTCGGAGCGGTCGCCGCCACCCGGGCCGCCGGGGCGGCGCACGGCCGGAGCCGCCTCCCGGTGCGAGCTGAGCACGGCCGCGATGCGCGGCTCCCTGGCGGCCCAGCTCTCGATCACCGGATTCGGCGGCCCGGCGACCAGGTCGGCGAGGGTGCCGTCGTCGCAGCGCGCCGCCACGAGCGTGGCCAGCCCGGTCGTCAGCGCGGGATCACGCAGCTCGATCAGCTCGTCGAGGGCGTCGAACCAGTGCGTGCCCTCCTCGGCGTACTCGCGCAGCAGCACGGCGGCCTCACGCCGGCTGAGCCGGACGAGGTCCCCGAGGACGCGCAACGCCAGCACCACCCGTTGCTCGTCCTCATCCGAATGATCGGACGGGTCGAACAGATGGTCGGCGATCGGCCGCACCGGAAGTTCGAGATCGACCACGAGGCGGGCGTAATAGAGGCTCCTCGTCTCGCATTGGAAGTCCCAGCGTGGATCGCGCCGTATGCAGTCGAAGACGTACTCGCCCGCGCCCGACGTGTCGGCCGCCCTGCGCGCGGCCCGGCCGAGACCCCGCTGCAGTTGCCCGTGCAGCGTGCCCGCTGATTCCAAGACGACCTCGTTGTTCACCACGCCAGAATGCGCATCAGAGTCGATATCGGGCAAGTGTTTTACGCCGAACGACCTGGTCAGCACGGGCTGGTCAGCACGGGCCGGCCGACTCCAGACCGTCAGATCTGGCGCTGGGCGATCCAGCTGGCGTGCAGGTCGGCGTAGACGCCGGGCTCGGTCACCAGCTCGGCGTGCGGGCCACGCTGGACGATGCGGCCGGAGTCGAACACGATGACCTCGTCGGCGGCCTCCGCGGTCGACAGCCGGTGCGCGATGGAGATCGCCGTCCGGCCGCGGGTGACGCCGTCCAGGGCCCGCTGGATCCGTACCTCCGTGGCCGGGTCGACCGCCGACGTGGCCTCGTCCAGGACGAGCAGGTCGGGATCGGCGACATAGGCGCGTGCCAGCGCGACCAGCTGGCGTTCACCGGCCGACAACGACTCGCCGCGCTGGCCGACCGGGGTCGCGAGACCGCGCGGCAGGCCCTCCAGCCAGTCGGCGAGGCCGAGCTCGGTCAGCGCCAGCAGCAGATCCTCGTCGGACGCGTCCAGCTTGCCGTACCGGATGTTGTCGGCGAGCGAGGCGTCGAACAGGAACCCGTCCTGCGGCACCATCACGATCCGCTCCCGCAGCGAGGAGAACCTCACCTGGCCGAGCGGCACGCCGTCCACGCGCACCTGGCCGGACGTGGGGTCCATGAGGCGGGTCAGCAGCTTGGCGAACGTGGTCTTGCCCGACCCGGTCTCGCCCACGATCGCGACCCGGCTGCGCGGCTGGATGGAGACGTTCACGCCGTGCAGCACGGGCGGACCGCCCGGGTAGGCGAACCCGACGTCCTCGAACGTCACCTCGATGGGCCCGCGGGGCAGGACCGTGCCCTCCTCGCCGGGATCGGCGACGTCGGGGACCGTGTCGAGGACCCCGAGGACACGCCGCCACCCGGCGATCGCGTTCTGCGCCTCGTTCAGGAGCTCGGTCGCGGTCTGCATCGGGCTGACGAACAGCGTCACGAGGAAGAGGAACGCGACGAGCTTGCCCGCGGTCAGGTTGCCGTCGACGCCGAGCAGCACTCCGGCGACGACGACCGCCGCGGTCGCGATCGCGGCGGTGAGCTCGCTGGTGGGGAACGTGAGCGCGACCAGGCCCTGCGCGCGGGTCTGGGCGGTGCGGGTGGCGTCGACGGTCTCGTCGACCCGCCGCGCGGTGCGCTCCTCCGAGCCGTACGCGCGGATCACCGACGCGCCGACCACGGACTCGCTGACGGCCGCCAGCAGGTCGCCGGTGCGCTCGCGCACCCGGGTGTACGCGGTGGAGATCAGCCGCTGGAACCAGCGCAGTGCGAGTGCCAGCGGCACGAAGGCGAGCCACACCATGAGCGCCAGCGGCCACGAGTAGACCGCCATCAGCACGCTGGCGACCAGCAGCTGCCCCACCGAAATGATGATCATCAGTCCGCCGAACTGCATGAACTGGCTGATCTGGTCCACGTCGCCGGTCACCCGCGACACCAAGGCGCCGCGCCGCTCGCCGCTCTGGGTCAGCATGGACAGGTCGTGCACGTGGCGGAACGCCCTGACGCGCAGGGCGGCCAGGCCGGTCTCGGAGGTCTTGTAGAGCCGGACGTTCATCGCGTACGCGCTGACCGCCGTGATCAGCACCGCGACCGCGCACAGCAGCACGGCGGTGCGGATGTAGCCGACATCCGGGCCACCGGTGGCGCCCAGCCCCTTGTCGATCGTCTGCTGGACCGCGATCGGCACCACGACCCGCCCGGCGGTCGCGACCAGCGCGAGCAGCAGGGTCCCGGCCAGCCCCGCGCGGAACTCCGGGCTCAGCCTCAGGCCGCGCCGCAGCGTGCTGAGGGCGCCTTCCTGGACCGAGACGTCACTGAGCGCGGTCACGTGAGGGCCTCCTCGCTGCCTTCGATGTCGCTGCCTTTGATGTCGCTGTCTTCTCTTTCGCCGTCTTGCCTTTCGTCGTCGCCGCTCTCAAGGGCCTCGTGCTCTTCCTCTGCCCGCTCGTAGGCGTTGACGAGGTTGCGGTAACCCTCGGACCGCCGCAGCAGCTCGGAGTGGGAGCCACGGTCGAGGACGCGGCCGTGCTCGATGTAGACGACCTCGTCGGCCAGCGAGATCGTGGCCTTGCGGTACGCCACCACGACGACGGTGGCTCCGGGCCCGTCCTCTGACTGCTGGGCCTCGCGCAGTCCGTTCAGGATCCGCGCCTCGACCTGGGGGTCGACGCTCGAGGTGGCGTCGTCGAGGATCAGCAGCCTGGGCCGCCGCACGAGCGCCCTGGCCAGGGCGAGCCGCTGCCGCTGGCCACCCGACAGGGTGGCGCCGCGCTCACCGACCTTGGTGTCGAGCCCGTCCGCGAGGGCGGCGACGAATCCGTCCGCCTGGGCCAGCCGCAAGGCCTCCCATACACGTTCGTCCGGTACGTCCAGATTGAGCACGACGTTGCCGCGCACGGTGTCGTCGAAGAGGAACGTCTGCTGGGGGACGAGCGCGGCCGTCTCGGCCACCCCGCCCTGGCGTATGTCCCGGACATCCATCCCGTCCAGCAGGACCGACCCGTCGGCGGGATCGACCAGTCGCACCAGGAGCGAGGTGAGGGTCGATTTGCCAGAGCCCGTCGGCCCGACCACCGCGATCGTCTGGCCGGGCCGGGCGGCGAAGGACACGTCATGCAGGACGTGCCGCTTGGAGCCGTCGTCGCTCTCGTCACCGGACTCGTCGTCGGACTCGTAGGCGAAGCGCAGCTCGCGGACCTCCAGCTCGGCCGCCCTCCCGGCGCCGTCCAGGGAATGCGGCCCGTACGGGAGATCTCCCGTGGCGTCGAGCACCGAGCGGACCCGGGTCCAGCCGACGACGCTCCGCGGCACCTCGGCCAGCACCCAGCCGAGCGCCCGGATCGGCCAGGCCAGCAGGGTGAACAGGTACGCCACGTTCACCAGGTCGCCCGCCGTCATGGCCCCGGCCTCCAGCCGGACCGAACCGATCAGCAGGACGGCGAGCACGCCCAGGTTGGGCAGCGCCTCCAGGATCGGGTCGAAGAGCCCGCGGACCCGGCCGACCGCCACGTTGGCGTCGCGCAGGGCGTCGGCGCGCTCGGCGAACCGCTCGGTCTCGGCCTGCTCCCGGCCGAGGGTCTTGACCACCAGCCCGCCCTCGAAGCTCTCGTGCGCGACCTCGCTGACCTCGGCGCGCAGCTGCTGGGCGCGGGTGGCCACGGGCGCCAGCCGCCGCTGGTAGACCACGTTCAGCAGGGCGATGGCGGGGAAGACCAGGAAGCCGACGACGGCCACCGTCAGATCGGTCAGGACGATCGACACGGCGGCGATCAGGAGCATGAAGACCACGCCGACGGCCATCGGCAGTGGCGCGAGCGGCGCCCAGGCGGCCTCCACGTCGGCGTTGGCGTTGGAGAGCAGCTGCCCGGTCGGGTGGCGGTGGTGCCAGGCGAGCGGCAGCCGCAGGTACTGGCGGGTGACGGCCCGTCGGTAACGCGCCTGCATGCGGTACTGCATCAGACCGGCGTAGAACCGGCGTGCCGCGACCCCGAGCGCCTTGAACAGGGCCACGCCCACGATCGCGACGGCCGCGCCTGCCAGAGCCCCGGCCGTCGTGTCGCCGGTCCGGAAGGCCGGCAGGACCACCTCCTCCGTCACCCGGCCGAGGACGGTGGCCGTGGCCACCGTCATCGCCGCGTAGAGGGCGCTGCCGAGGACCGAGACGGTGAAGACCTTCGGTTCCGCCCGGATCGCGACCCCGAGCACCCGCATGCCGTCACGCAGGATGTGGGGACTGACGCGCGTCGAGGCTGCTGGCACGGCTTATCTCCGGATCGTGGGGGTTTCGGGGCCTGCACATCCCTACCATCCGCGTCCGCCGCTTATTCCCGGCGGGGGAAGAGGGGGCTTACCGTCCGTGGTGAGGGCGGGGGTTCGGAGAATCGTGTGCCGCAAGCCAAGAATTGGCTGTTATGTCCTAAAGAATTTGTCACACAAGTGCCTCTCTAGGAGTTGCCGCGAGCGCGCATCGCCCACCCGCCGACGGCGCCCGTACGCCTCGGGCGGCGGGCTCCGCAGGGCCCGTGGCGTCGGCGCGGCGGGAGGCTGTCAAGACCCAGGCGGAAGCAAGTTGCGGCCTTTATCGGTGCGGTAACGCGGTCGTTCGCCGTCAGGTGAATCGCGGGGCTTGCAGCTCCTCCGCTTTACGTGGAACCGGTGATACGGTGGGGCTCGTCGGTTGCAGTCGTGGTTCTCGATCGTTTGTATGGACGCCCGCGGACTGATGGCAGCGGGCGTTTTGGCTTTTCCGGGACGAGCCGGGGGCGAGAGCGTTCCGCAGCGACCGCGCTGGGCCCGCGAGGTGTGGGCCCACGTTTTGCCGCAAGGAGAAAGACATGCCCCAGCAGGGCACCGTGAAGTGGTTCAACGCCGAAAAGGGCTTCGGCTTCATCGCCGTCGACGGCGGTGGGCCGGACGTTTTCGTGCACTACTCGGCGATCCAGTCCTCCGGGTACCGCACCCTCGATGAGAACCAGCGCGTCCAGTTCGAGGTGACGCAGGGTAACCGGGGTCCGCAGGCCGACCAGGTCGTCCCCCTGTAACACCCGATAGCCGTACAGCCGGGCCCGCATCCCACCAGGATGCGGGCCTTGTTGTGTCCGGGGTCGCGTCCCGGGGGTGTCCGGGGTCGTGTCCAGGATCGTTTCCAGCGCCGTTTCCAGGGGAGCCGCGTGCCGGGAGCGGCGGGGCGGTGCGACGGGAGAACGGGGACCCGGCACAATGGATCCCATGTCGGCTCGCCCGTCCAACCTGGACCCCAAGATCGCAGACCGCCTCAAACGCACCGAGGACGGCCTGGTCCCCGCCATCGCCCAGCAGTACGACACCGGGGAGGTGCTCATGCTGGCCTGGATGGACGACGAGGCCCTGCACCGCACCCTCACCACGGGCCGTGCCACCTACTGGTCCCGCAGCCGCGGGGAGTACTGGGTGAAGGGCGAGAGCTCCGGCCACCAGCAGTGGGTCAAGTCCGTCGCCCTGGACTGCGACAAGGACGTCATCCTCGTGAAGGTCGACCAGATCGGCGCCGCCTGCCACACCGGTGACCGCACCTGCTTCGACGCCGACGTGCTCGAAGCGGTGGTCGGGGAGCGGAATGACCCCGGCGGGCCGTGAGCGCGGGCTGACCGCGCTGCTGTGCGCGGCCGGTGCCGGGCTCGTGCTGCTGGCCGCGGGGCGGCCCTGGGCGACGGTCCGCGCCAGGGACGCGATCACCCCGTTCGTCCAGGAGTTGACCGGGCGCGACCTCGGTGGCGCCGCGAGCGCGCTCGGCTGGGCCGGGCTGGCCGCGCTGGCGGCCCTCTTCGCGACCCGCGGCCGGGTGCGCGCCGGGGTCGGCCTGCTGCTGGTGATCTTCGGTGCCGGGATCGGGTACGCCTCCGTCGCGGCCGTCCGGCGCTCCCACGTCCTCACCGCCGCGGGGGACGAACGCGCCCTGCTGCAGGGCCTGTCCGCGCATCCCGCGGTGGAGACGGGCCCGTGGTGGATGGTCTCCGTCGCCGGGGCGGTGCTGCTCGCCGCCGCCGGTCTGATCACGGTGGTGCGCGGCGCGCGCTGGCCCGGCATGTCGGCGCGGTACGAACGGCAGGGGCCCGCAGGCCGGCCTGCCGGCGCCCCTGAGCGGGCGGCAGGTGAACGGACGGCCGCCGACGACTCGTTGCCTGTCGACCAGCACAGCCTCTGGAAGTCCCTGGACCGCGGCGAGGATCCGACAGCCGCCGAAGAGCGCCGGCCGTGACCGGCGACGGCGCGGGCGGCAGGGTCCTGGTGATCGAGCACGAGCCCGCCGTCGCCGAGCTCGAGCGCCGCTACCTGGTGCGCGAGGGCTTCGAGGTCGAGGTGGAGACCGATCCGGCCCGTGCGGCCTCCACCGCCGCGCTGACGCGGCCGGATGTGGTCGTGCTCGACCTGTCCACGGCCGCCCTGCCGGCCGAGCTCTACCACCGGGTCGCCGAGGCCGCCCGGCCGGCGCCGGTGATCGCGGTGATCGGACCGCTCGACCAGGTCACCACGCCGGGACTGGGTGATCACCAGGTCACCCGGCCGTTCGGCCCGCGGCTGCTGGTCGGCGCGGTCGCCGAGGCGCTGCGCCGCAGCGCGCCGCCCGAGACGCCGGGTGTCCTGCGCGCCGGGCCGCTCACGCTGGACCCGCGCGGGCGCGCCGTGACGGTGGGCGACCGCGCTGTCGCGCTCACGGTGACCGAGTTCGACCTGCTGGAGTTCCTGATGGACAACCCCGGCCGGGTCTTCACCCGGGAGCAGCTGCTCGACGCCGCCTGGGGCCCCGGCGCGGGCGCGGGCAACCGCACGGTCGACGTCCACATCGCCCAGCTGCGCGCCAAGCTCGGCGAGGAGAGCCCGATCCGGACCGTCCGGGGCGTCGGATACGTCCTGGACGCCTGAGCGGCCCCTACGCTGGACCTGTGACCCGCGTTCCTGCTCAGCCTGTCCCGTCCGTGCCCGACGGACCGGGATCCGGCTCTGGCCCCGAACCCGGAGCCGGCCCGCGCGGTGGCCGGAGCCGTCTGGCGGCGCTGGCCGGGCCGCTCGGGACCCTGGCGGCGGTCGCCGCGGGCGTGACCCTGGTGTCACTCCGTGATCCGCACGAGCCCGGCCACTACCCGACCTGCCCGTTCCTCGCGCTGACCGGGTTGTACTGTCCCGGCTGCGGTGCGATGCGCATGGTCAACTCGCTGACGCACGGGGACGTCGGTGCCGCGTTCGGCCTGAACCCACTGCTCTTCCTGCTGCTGCCGGTGCTCGGCTACCTGTGGGTGAGCTGGGCCGTCCGCACGGCACGGGGCGAGCCGATGGGCTCCGTCCTGTTCCGGCCACGGGTGGTGGGGGTGTTCCTGGCGGTGATGATGGCGTACTGGGTTGTCCGCAATCTTCCGTTTGCGCATGCCTTGGCCCCGTGAGGGGGTTCTGTACGGCGTGAGTCCGGGCCGGGTTCGAGGGCTCCGGGCGCCTGCGGATACGATCGGTGGACGGATCGACCGGAAAATAGGGGGCCCAGCGCGTGAGTGTTCTCGACGAGATCATCGACGGCGTCCGGGCCGATCTCGCCGAAAGGCAGCGAGACGTCTCGCTCGACGATCTCAAGGCGAAGGCCGAGCGGGCACCGGCCCCGAAGGACGCGCTGGCCGCGCTCCGCGGCCCCGGCGTCGGAGTGATCGCCGAGGTCAAGCGCAGCAGCCCGTCCAAGGGGGCGCTGGCCGCGATCGCCGACCCGGCGGCGCTGGCCGGCGACTACGAGGCCGGCGGCGCCAAGGTGATCAGCGTCCTGACCGAGCGGCGCCGGTTCGGCGGCAGCCTGGAGGACCTGGCCGCCGTCCGCGCCAACGTCGACATCGCCGTCCTGCGCAAGGACTTCATCGTCACCTCGTACCAGCTCTGGGAGGCGCGCGCGTACGGCGCGGACGTCGCCCTGCTGATCGTCGCCGGGCTGGAGCAGGACGCCCTGGTGTCGCTGGTCGAGCGGGCCGAGTCGATCGGGCTGCTCCCGCTGGTCGAGGTGCACACCGAGGAGGAGGTCACCCGCGCGCTCGACGCGGGGGCCAAGGTCATCGGGGTCAACGCCCGTGACCTCAAGACCCTCAAGGTGGACCGCGACGTGTTCGCCCGGCTGGCGCCGCTGATCCCCAAGGACGTCGTCAAGATCGCCGAGTCCGGGGTGCGGGGGCCGCACGACCTGCTGGCGTACGCCTCGGCGGGCGCCGACGCCGTGCTGGTGGGCGAGAGCCTGGTGACCGGCAAGGACCCGCGTTCGGCGGTCGCCGACCTGGTCGCGGCCGGCGCGCACCCCGCCCTCCGCCAGGGCGGCTGAGGGAACGGGGTAGGTTTACGGTCATGCTGATGGAACCGCTGCGCGAACGATGGCGCGCTCACCTGACATCTAACTGATCGGGTAAGCCTTTCTCTCGTACGACAGGACAAGACTTCAGATGACCATCGACGCCGCGCGCGGCACTGTTCCGTCCGTGCCCGATGCCAACGGCCACTTCGGTGCGTTCGGCGGGCGGTTCGCCCCTGAGGCGCTCATGGCCGCCCTGGACGAGCTCGACCGCGAGTTCGAGGCCGCCAAGAAGGACCCCGGGTTCGTCGCCGAGCTCGACGACCTCCTCACCAACTACGCAGGGCGTCCCAGCCTGCTCACCGAGGCCAAGCGCTTCGGGGTGGAGGCGGGCGGCGCCCGGATCCTCCTCAAGCGCGAGGACCTCAACCACACCGGCTCACACAAGATCAACAACGTGCTGGGGCAGGCACTGCTCACCCGGCGGATGGGCAAGAAGCGGATCATCGCCGAGACCGGCGCCGGCCAGCACGGCGTGGCCACCGCGACCGCCGCCGCCCTGCTCGGCCTCGACTGCACCGTCTACATGGGCGAGGTCGACACCGAGCGCCAGGCCCTCAACGTCGCCCGCATGCGGATGCTGGGCGCCGAGGTGATCCCGGTCATGACCGGCAGCCGCACGCTCAAGGACGCCTGCAACGAGGCGTTCCGCGACTGGGTCGCCTCCGTCGACACCACCCACTACTGCATCGGGTCGGTCATGGGGCCGCACCCGTTCCCGATGATGGTCCGCGACCTCCAGCGCGTGATCGGCGTGGAGGCCCGCGCGCAGGTCCTGGAGCTCACCGGCAGGCTGCCGGACGCCGTGATCGCGTGCGTCGGCGGCGGCTCCAACGCCATCGGCACCTTCCACGCGTTCATCCCCGACGAGGGTGTGAAGCTGTACGGGTTCGAGGCCGGCGGCGACGGCGTCAAGACCGGCAAGCACGCCGCCACCCTGGTCGGCGGTTCGCTCGGCGTCATCCACGGCATGCGGACCTACCTGCTGCAGGACGAGGACGGCCAGACGATGGAGACGCACTCGATCTCCGCCGGGCTGGACTATCCAGGAGTCGGGCCCGAGCACTCCTGGCTGCACGACATCGGCCGGGCCGAATACCGCGAGATCACCGACGCCGAGGCGATGGAGGCGTTCGCGCTGCTCTGCCGCACGGAGGGCATCATCCCGGCCATCGAGTCGGCACACGCCCTCGCGGGCGCGCTCAAGGTCGGCAAGGAGCTGGGACCCGATGCCACGATCGTCGTGTGCCTCTCCGGCCGCGGCGACAAGGACATGCACACGGCGGCCAACTTCTTCGGCCTCATGCCGGAAGGAGAGGCACGATGAGCGTTCAGGCCGCCTACGACAAGGCCAAGGCCGAAGGGCGCGCCGCGCTCGTCGGCTACCTGCCCGCCGGGTTCCCCTCGTACGAGGGCGCCATCGAGGCCGCGCGCACCATGGTGGAGGCGGGCTGCGACGTCATCGAGATCGGCCTGCCCTACAGCGATCCGATGATGGACGGCCCGACCATCCAGGACGCCGTGCACCAGGCCCTGGTCGGCGGTGTCCGGGTCGCCGACGTCTTCCGCACCGTCGAGGCCGTGGCGGCGACCGGTGTGCCGACCCTGGTGATGACCTACTGGAACCCGGTCGACCACTACGGCGTGGAGGCGTTCGCGCGCGACCTCAGGTCGGCCGGCGGCACCGGGCTCATCACGCCTGACCTCACGCCCGAGGAGGCCGGTCCCTGGCTGGAGGCGGCCGACGCGCACGACCTCGACAAGGTGTTCCTCGTCGCGCTCAGCTCCACCGACGAGCGCATCGAGAAGATCACCCAGGCCTGCCGCGGGTTCGTCTACGCCGCCTCGCTGATGGGGGTCACCGGCGCCCGCAGCGCCCTCGACACCGGCGCGCCACGGCTGGTGGAGCGGACCCGCGAGAGCATCGTCCGGCAGGGCCTGGACCTGCCGATCGGGCTGGGGCTCGGCGTCGGCAACGGCGCCCAGGCCGCGGAGGTGGCGGGCTTCGCCGACGGCGTGATCGTCGGCTCGGCGTTCATCCGGCGCATCCTGGACGCCCCGGACGCCGCCGCGGGCCTTGCCGGTGTACGCGCGCTGACCGCCGAGCTCGCCGAGGGTGTGCGCAAGGCCAAGTAGGGCATCTGGCTTTGGGACACGCCCAAGGGGCGGCCGGGCGCGACTTTCGTACGGCGAGTTTATGTGGCGTCCCCTAAGGTGTTTCCGAGCCCGGGAGTGGCGGCGTAACGCCGCGCCCGGGCCAAGGGCTGTTCGGCTGGTGCCCGCGGGTGCCGACTTGGAGAATGATCATGATGGCTCAGCAGGTCGAGGGGCGGGACACGAGCGCGGCCAAGGCGCCCGCCCGCCCGTTGTGGTTCATGCTCTCGGCGTGGGTGCTCACGCTCGCCGGGCTCGGCATCTCGATCTACCTGACGATCAGCCACTACGACGAGAAGGCGCTGGTCTGCTCGGCGAGCGGCACGGTGGACTGCCACGCGGTCACCACCAGCAAGTACTCCGAGCTGGCGGGCATCCCGCTGCCCCTGCTCGGGCTGGGATTCTTCGTCTCGTTCGTGGTGCTGATCACGCCGTTCGCGCTGCGTTCGCAGAACCCGCTGTTCCGCTGGGGCCGGCTGGCCGCCACCGGCGTCGGGATGGTCTTCGTGATCTACCTGGTGACCGTGGAGCTGGCGCTGCTGCAGAAGATCTGCCTGTGGTGCACCGGCGTCCACGCCGTCACCGTCCTGCTGTTCGTCCTTGTCCTGTCCGACGAGTTCCGGCGGATCGGCCAGGTCGACTAGGACCCGACCCGGCCCCCCGCCGAGCCCGCGCGGCCGTCCGCCGCGCGGTCCCCGATGAGGAGATCCACAATGAGCAAGGCCGCACGCGAGCGGTCCGCCCGGGAGCGGCTGGCCGCCGAGCGCAAGCGTCAGGAGGCCCGTGACAAGCAGCGCAAGCTGCTCGCGATCGTCCTCGGCGCGGTGGTCGCCGTCGCGGCGGTCGTGGTGGTCACCGTGATCGTTCTCGACCAGCGTGGCAAGAGCGATCAGAAGGCGACCGCCTACACCGGACCACAGGCCCCGCTCACCCGCGACGCGGACGGCTCGATCGTGATGGCCAAGGCCGGCGTCACCGCTCCCACGATCGAGATCTTCGAGGACTTCCAGTGCCCGGCCTGCAAGTCGTTCGAGGAGAGCACCGGCAAGAAGGTCAAGGAGCTGGCCGCGGCCGGCAAGGTCAAGGTCGTCTACCGGCCGTTCCACCTGTTCGGCCAGTCGCAGAACCCCATCAAGGAGAACTCGCTCCGCTCCGCCGCGGCGGCCCTGTGCGTCCCGGCCGACAAGTGGCTCTCCTACCATGACGCGCTCTTCAAGTTCCAGCCCGAGGAGGGCGACGAGGGCTTCGCCACCAAGGAACTGGTCAACTGGGGCAAGGACGTCGGCGTGGCCGACGCGGGCTTCGAGAAGTGCGTCACCGACCAGCAGAAGAAGTCGCAGGTCGACACGATGACCACGTACGCGCTCCAGACCCGCAAGGTCACCGGCACCCCGACCGTCTTCCTCAACGGCCGCAAGCTGGAGGACAACGAGCTCGGCAGCCCCGACGGCCTGGAGAAGGCCGTCAGCGACGCCGCCAAGACCAAGACCAACCAGTAACAGGGCCGACAAGCACCCGCGCTGGTCGCTCCCATCCGAGCCGTGGCCCCCGAGAGGGCCACGGCTCGGTGTTTTCTCTCCCTCCTTCCGGCTCGGCCACCGTGGCCCACGTGCTGCCCGGGGCTAGTGTCGAGCCGCGAAAACGCAGGTCGACGCGCTGATCGGGGGATTGATGAGCAAGGCGGACAGGGGGCGTTCGGCGCGGCAGCGGCTGGCCGAGGAACGCGCCAGGCAGGCGGCTCGGGAGAGACAGCAGCGGTTGCTCGTCATCGTGCTGGGCGCCGTGGCCGCCGCGGCGATCATCGTGGTGGCGGTCGTGCTGGTGCGCAACGCCGGGGGCGGCTCCGAGCCGGGCTCGGACTACAAGGGCGAGCTCGCACCGGCCACCCGGCAGCCGGACGGCTCGGTCGCGATGGCCAAGGCGGGCGTCGCCAAGCCGATGCTGGAGCTGTACGAGGACTTCCAGTGCCCGGCCTGCAAGAACCTGGAGGACAGGCTGGGCGCGACGATCAAGGAGCAGGCCGCCGCGGGCAAGGTCAAGGTCGTCTACCGCCCGTTCCGGCTCTTCCGGCAGGAGCCGCTGAAGTCCAACTCCCAGCGCGCCGCCAACGCGGCGGCGTGCGCGCCCGCCGGCTCGTGGATCCGGTTCCACGACCGGTTGTTCGCCGAGCAGCCCGATGAGGGTGAGGCCGGCTTCGAGAACGCCGACCTGGTCGAGTGGGGCCGCGAGGCCGGGATCACCGGCGACGCGTTCGCCAAGTGCGTTGACGGCGGCGAGAAGAACGCCATGGTCGACCAGGCCACCGCGCACGCGGCGAAGGCGGGGGTGTCGGCGACTCCGACGCTCATGCTCGACGGGAAGCAGGTCGCCGGCGGCGCCCTCACGCCCGACGGGTTGACGAAGGCGATCGAGGCCGCCGGAACGTAGCATCCGGACCACGCTCCGAGCACCCGCGGCCTGATCGGGCCGCCGTTGCCGCAGACGATGCCGATCTTGGGGCACGGAAGGGCCCGGAGGCGGTAACGTCCATGCTCATGCAGTCGGTCGCCTACATTCCGAGCCCCTCCGAAGGTGTCTGGCACCTCGGGCCCATCCCGATCCGCGCGTACGCGTTGATGATCATTATCGGCATCGTCGTCGCGGTATGGCTGGGTGAGCGCCGCTGGGCCGCCAAGGGGGGCGCCCCCGGCGTCATCATCGACGTCGCGGTCTGGGCGGTGCCGTTCGGCCTCGTCGGCGGCCGCCTCTACCACGTCATCACCGATTACCAGCGGTACTTCGGCGACGGCCGGAACCCGGTCGACGCGCTGAAGATCTGGGAGGGCGGGCTCGGCATCTGGGGCGCCGTCGTGCTGGGCGCGGTCGGCGCGCTCATCGGCTGCCGCCGCCACGGCGTCTCGGTGCTGGCCCTGGGCGACGCGATCGCGCCCGGTGTCGCGCTGGGACAGGCGATCGGCCGGTGGGGCAACTGGTGGAACCAGGAGCTGTACGGGCGGCCGCTGGACACCTGGTGGGCGCTCAAGATCGACTACGGCAACCGGCCCAAGCTGCCGGACGGCAGCGTGGACCCCAAGTACGCTGACATCGGCACGTACCACCCCACGTTCCTGTACGAGTCGCTGTGGTGCGTCGGCGTCGCGATCCTCGTCATCTGGGCCGGCCGCCGCTTCGACCTCACTCACGGCCGGTCGTTCGCCCTCTACGTCGCCGGCTACACCGTGGGCCGGTTCTGGATCGAGTGGCTGCGCATCGACGACGCCCACGAGATTCTGGGCCTGCGCCTGAACGACTGGACGTCGCTGATCGTCTTCCTGGGCGCCGTGGGCTACCTCTACTGGGCTCGTGGCAAGACCGGTCCCGAGAACGTCGGCGCCGCACCGGACCCGGCGGCCGAGGAAGAGCCGGTCGCCAAGGCGCAGGCTGAACCGGCAGCCGGGGAAACCGCCTCGGAGGAGCCCGCCGAGCAGCAGCCCGAGCCGGTCGCGGAGACCGAGCCCGAGGCCACGCCTGAGGCCGATGCGGAACCGGTTGCTGAGCCCGAGCCTGTGGCGGAGGACGAGCCCGAGCCGGAGCCGGAGCCGGAGCCGGAGTCGGAGGTCGAGGCGGTGGCGGAGTCCGAGGCGGACGCCGAGCCTGCCCCTGCGGCTGAGCCGGAGCCAGGGGCCGAGGCTGCGCCCGAGCCCGCACCGGAGACCGAGCCGGCAGCCGAAGCCGAGCCCGCACCGGAGACCGAGCCGACGCCTGAAGCTGAGCCCGAGCCGGAGGCCGAGCCCGCGCCCGCGGCTGAGGACGAGGACGAGCCTGTGGCGGAGGACGAGCCTGAGCCCGCGCCGGCGGCAGAGGCGGAGCCGGTGGACGAAGCCGAGCCCGAGGCTGAACCCGAGGCTGAGGCTGAGCCCGCAGTTGTACCCGAGACCGAGGCTGCGGAAGACAAATCCGCCAAGGGCGGTGCCGCCCCCGATGAGGAGCCCGCTGCGGAGGCGGAGGACAATGAGGACGGTAAGGGCGCGCCTGTGAAGGACGCCACGTAGGCGACCGAAGGACCGGGGTGACCGCGGAGATCCACCACAGGCACCGCGACGTCACCGGAGGCTGGCTGCGTCCCGCGGTGTTCGGGGCGATGGACGGGCTGGTCTCCAACTTCGCCCTGATCGCCGGTGTCGCGGGCGGCCAGGCGAGCCGGCACGTCGTCCTGCTCGCCGGTCTCGCGGGCCTGGCGGCGGGCGCGTTCTCCATGGCGGCAGGAGAGTACATCTCGGTGGCCTCGCAGTCCGAGCTGGCCGAGGCGGAGATCGAGGTCGAACGGCTGGAGCTGAGGCGCCACCCGAACGCCGAGATGCGCGAGCTGGCCGGGGTCTTCGAGGCGCGCGGCGTCGATCCCGACGTGGCCGCCGAGGTGGCGCGGCAACTGTCGCGCGACCCCGAGGAGGCCCTGGAGGTGCACGCCCGCGAGGAACTGGGCGTGGCCCCTGGCGAGCTGCCCTCCCCGTACCTGGCCGCGGGCTCGTCGTTCCTGTCGTTCGCGGTGGGGGCGTCGCTGCCGGTGCTCCCGTACCTGCTCGGTGCCTCCAGCCTCTGGCCCGCCGCGGTGATCGCGGCGCTGGGGTTGTTCGCCGCCGGGGCGCTGGTGTCCCGCGTGACCAACCGCACCTGGTGGTTCAGCGGGCTGCGGCAGCTCACGCTGGGTGCCGCGGCCGCGGCGCTCACCTACGGCCTGGGCGCCCTCATCGGGGCGAACGGGCTTTGATCGGAAAGCACCGGAAACACCCTTTTGGGCACGCGACGGGCGCGGGTACCGATAGAGTCCCGGACTGTGATCGAGGCTCGTGACACCGAGGCGAAGGCCGCGAAGGGCGGGACGAGTGGCCGGGACTTCTGGCCCGACGACAAGCCCGGCTCGCGCGGTCCCAAGCCCAAGCTGCTGTTCGGCGTCGTGGCCGCGCTGGTCGCGGTCGTGCTCGCGGTGGTGGCCGCCGTCGTCCTGACCGGCGGTGATGACGGCGGGGAGAAGGCCGCCGGGACGTCCAACGGCCCGGGTGTGCTCCCGGTCGCCTACACCCCGCAGATGGCCGACAAGGCCATGGTCAAGCTGGCCAAGCGGACCGCCGATCCGCGTCCGGTCACCCAGGACGAGGTCTTCCCGGCCGACGCGAAGGCCGTGAAGTACCGCACGTACGCGTTCTCGCTGGCCGCCTCGCAGGTGTCCGACGACTGCGTGGGCGTCACGTGGGGCCAGCGCCTGCGGGGCGATCTCGCCAAGTACGGGTGCACCCAGGTCGCCCGCGGCTCCTACGTCAGCCAGGACAAGCGGCACCTCGGCCAGATCGCAGTCCTCAACATGGTCGACGAGAACGGCGCCGAGCAGATCGTCCGCGACCTCGATCCCGCCACCAACGCCGGGTTCGTGCTGCCGCTGAACGCCACGGGACAGCCGGCCTTCGGCAAGGGCTTCAGCGCCGCGTACTCCCAGGTCTACGGCCACTACGTGATCATCACCTGGGTGCAGCGCGCCGGCGGGGTCCAGCCCGCCTCGCTCAACGAGATGATCGACGCGAGCCTCGCCATCGAGAAGCCCGCCGACTTCGTGTGGGGACGGCTCGAGCTGGTCCCCACCCGGAGAACACAGTGATCCGGGCGGGCATGGTCACGGCACCGCGTCCCGGGCAGTAGTCTGCGCCTTCGTGGACCACGACGAGCCCGGCCGGCGTTCCGGCCGCCCCCGCCCCGGCCCCGTGCCGGGAGACCAGCGAGGGCGGCCCGGTCCCCGGCAGCAGCCGCCCCGCGGATCCGCACGCCGCGCGGGCGCGCCGCGCAAGCTGGCCTCCGGACGCGGCGCCGCCCGCCCGCCCCGGCAGGCGCAGCGCCCACCCCTGCAGGCGCAGCGTCCACCGGCGCCGGCCGAGCCGATCGACGTCCAGGCGAACGAGCCGCCCGTTCCCCCTCGGCCCCGAGCCCTCAAGGCCACCAAAGGTCCTCACGCTCCCAAGTCCGCCAAGGGTCCCAAGAGCCCTAAGGCTCCCAAGAACCCCAAGGCTCCCAAGGCCGCCAAGCGGCAGGGGCGGGGGGGCCGGCCGGGACACGATCCGCGATGGTTCTTCTTCGCGGCGGGCGCACTCGGGCTCGTCGTCGTCCTGGCCGCCGTGGCGATGGTGGTGATCGGCGGGCGGGACGACGCGCCCACGCGGTCCCCGGTCGCTCCCCGGGTGGGCCCGGTGGCCGCGAGCGGGCCGGCGCCCGCCTCCTACTCCAGCTCGCCGTCCGCCGACGCGTACTCCGGCATCGCCCAGCGGTCGGCCGACGCCGCACCGCTCACGGCGGCGGAGCTGTTCCCCTCGTCCGCGTCCACGATCACCCTGTCCTCCGCCAAGGCCAAGCTGACGCTGAAGGGCAAGCGGCTCGACACCGACTGCGCCGCCGCGATCTGGGGCCGGTCCGTCGCGGCCGCTCTCGGCGAGGGCGGGTGCACGCAGGCGGCGCGCACCCTCCATGCCGACACCAAGAAGGGGTACGCCCTCGCCGTCACGGTGTTCAACCTGGCGAGCGCGGACCACGCCGACCGGATCGTCGAGCAACTCGGCAACGTGCGCGGCGGCGGCTTCGTGCGCCCCCTGAACGCCGCGGCCCCGCTGGACAAGTTCGGGCAGGGCTTCGGGATGGCGCGGGGGCTGGCCATGGGCCACTACGTCGTCGTGTCGTGGGCGCAGCACCTGGACGGCTCGGGCGACGAGCAGGACGAGGACCTGCTGTCGCTGCTGATCGAGGGCGGCAAGGCGCCGGCCGTGCTGGGCCGCGCCGCCAAGGCCTCCTGACCGCCCTTCCCACCGCCGCCATTCCTTGATCATCGAGGCCACATCAGGCCCGTCGTGTGTAGCCGACGTTACTTGCGGGTATACGCCTTAACCCGCTAAACATCTCCGGCCGGTGATGATGATCACCGAGGTCAGGGCGTTTTTGTGGGAAATTTGCCCGGTATCCTGGTCTAAACCACTCATGAGTGGCCTCCAGGAGACCAGCGCGGAGGAGTTTCGCGATCTGGTCGAGTCGGGCATGATCCCGGCAGTGATGTAATGTCATCACACCGCAGCAGGGCCAACGTCGTCCCGGACTGCACTGACATCGAAGCCAGTGACACGACGAAGACGACGGGAGGGTTGATGGCTGCTGCTGCCCTCACTCCGGGCCTGCCTCCTAACCAGGGTCTTTACGACCCTGCCAACGAGCACGACGCCTGCGGCGTCGGCATGGTCGCCGACCTGCACGGCCGCAAGAGCCACGACATCGTTCAGAACGCCCTGACCGTCCTGAAGAATCTCGACCATCGCGGTGCGGTGGGCGCCGAGCCGGACGACGGCGACGGCGTCGGCATCCTGGTCCAGATCCCCGACTCCTTCTTCCGCGAGGTCTGCGACTTCGCGCTGCCCGAGGCCGGTTCCTACGCGGCCGGGCTCGCCTTCCTCCCGGTCGACGGCGACGAGCGCGCCGCCGCGGTCGCCCACATCGAGACCCTCTGCGTCGAGGAGAGCCTCACCGTTCTCGGCTGGCGCGAGCTCCCGCACGACCCCACCTTCGCCGGCCCGGCGGCCCGGCGGGCCATGCCGCACTTCGCGCAGCTGTTCCTGACCGCCGCCGCCGACGGCCCCCACGCCGGCAAGTCCGGCCTGGAGCTGGACCGTGTCGTGTTCTGCATGCGCGAGCGCGCCGAGCAGGACGTACGGGTCTACTTCCCGAGCCTGTCCAGCCGGACCATCGTCTACAAGGGCATGCTGACGACCCCGCAGCTGGAGCCGTTCTTCCCCGACCTGTCGGACCGCCGCTTCGGCAGCGCCATCGCGCTGGTGCACTCGCGGTTCTCGACCAACACCTTCCCCGCCTGGGAGCTGGCCCACCCGTACCGGTTCATCGCGCACAACGGCGAGATCAACACGGTCAAGGGCAACCGGAACTGGATGCGCGCCCGCGAGGCGCTGCTCAAGTCCGACCTGATCCCCGGCGACCTGTCCCGCATCTACCCGGTGATCGACATCGAGGCCAGCGACACCGCCTCGTTCGACGAGTGCCTGGAGTTGCTGCACCTGGGCGGCCGGTCGCTGCCGCACGCGGTGCTGATGATGATCCCCGAGGCGTGGGAGAACCACACCGAGATGGACCCGGCCCGCCGGGCCTTCTACGAGTTCCACTCCACGCTGATGGAGGCCTGGGACGGCCCCGCGTCCGTCACGTTCACCGACGGCACGGTCGTCGGTGCCGTGCTGGACCGCAACGGCCTGCGCCCCGGCCGCTACTGGGTCACCGACGAGGGCTTCGTCGTGCTGGCCTCCGAGGCCGGTGTGCTGGACATCCCGGCCGGCAAGGTCGTCCGCAAGGGCCGCCTGCAGCCCGGCAAGATCTTCGTGGTCGACACCGAGGCCGGCCGGATCGTCGAGGACGACGAGGTCAAGGCCGAGCTCGCGGCGCAGCACCCGTACGGCCAGTGGCTGCACGACGGCCTGGTCCGGTTCGAGGAGCTGCCGCAGCGCGAGCGCGAGGTGCCGACCCACGAGACGCTCGTCAAGCGCCAGCAGACGTTCGGCTACACGCTCGAAGAGCAGCGCATCATCCTGACTCCGATGGTCAGGACGGGCGCCGAGCCGATCGGCTCGATGGGCACCGACACCCCCATCGCGGTGCTGTCGGAGCGGCCGCGGCTGCTGTTCGACTACTTCAAGCAGCTCTTCGCCCAGGTCACCAACCCGCCGCTGGACGCCATCCGCGAGGAGATGATCACCTCGCTGCAGTCCACCCTCGGCCCGGAGGGCAACCTCCTGGAGCCCGGGCCGGAGTCCTGCCGCCGCCTCGTGCTGCCCACCCCGATCCTGGACAACGACGAGCTGTCCAAGATCATCCATATCAACGACGAGGGCTCGCTGCCGCATCTGGAAGCACACGTCGTGCATGGCCTGTACGACGTGGAAGGCGGCGGGGAGGCCCTTGAGCACCGGCTCGAGGAGATCTGCTCCGAGGTCTCCCGGGCCATCGCCGCGGGTGCGCGGATCATCGTGCTGTCCGACCGGGGCTCGGACTCGGCCAAGGCCGCGATCCCGTCGCTGCTGCTGACCGGCGCGGTGCACCACCACCTGATCCGGGAGAAGACCCGCACCCAGGTGGGCCTGGTCATCGAGACCGCCGAGGCCCGCGAGTGCCACCACATGGCGCTGCTCATCGGGTACGGCGCGTCCGCGATCAACCCCTACCTGGCGATCGAGACCGTCGAGGACCTCATCAAGACCGGGGTCATCGACGGCATCGACCCGGCGAAGGGCGTGCGCAATCTTGTCAAGGCGTACGGTAAGGGCGTCCTCAAGGTCATGTCGAAGATCGGCGTGTCGACGGTCGCCTCGTACACCGGCGCCCAGATCTTCGAGGCCATCGGTCTCGGCAGCGAGATCATCGACCGCGCGTTCACCGGCACCACCTCCCGGCTCGGCGGCGTCGGCTTCGACGTCATCGCCACCGAGGTCGCGCAGCGCCACAAGAAGGCCTACCCGCCCGGCGGCAACGAGGTCTCGCACCGCACCCTCGACGTCGGCGGCGAGTACCAGTGGCGCCGCGAGGGCGAGCTGCACCTGTTCAACCCGGACACGGTGTTCAAGCTGCAGCACGCCACCCGCACCCGCCGGTACGAGATCTTCAAGGAGTACACCGGCAAGGTCGACTCGCAGTCCGAGGAGCTGATGACCCTCCGCGGCCTGTTCAAGCTCAAGGAGGGCGAGCGCCCGCCGGTGCCGATCGACGAGGTCGAGCCGGTCGAGTCGATCGTCAAGCGGTTCTCCACCGGCGCCATGTCGTACGGCTCCATCTCGGCGGAGGCGCACGAGACCCTCGCCATCGCGATGAACCGCCTCGGCGGCAAGTCCAACACCGGTGAGGGCGGCGAGGACCCGGCGCGGTTCGTCCCGGACGCCAACGGCGACCTGCGGCGCAGCGCCATCAAGCAGGTGGCCTCCGGCCGGTTCGGCGTGACCTCGGAGTACCTCACCAACGCCGACGACATCCAGATCAAGATGGCACAGGGCGCCAAGCCCGGCGAGGGCGGGCAACTGCCCGGCCACAAGGTCTACCCGTGGATCGCCAAGACCCGGCACTCCACCCCGGGCGTGGGCCTGATCTCGCCGCCGCCGCACCACGACATCTACTCGATCGAGGACCTGGCGCAGCTCATCCACGACCTCAAGAACGCCAACCCCGCGGCGCGCGTGCACGTCAAGCTCGTCGCCGAGGTCGGGGTCGGCACGGTCGCGGCGGGCGTGTCCAAGGCGCACGCCGACGTGGTGCTCATCTCCGGGCACGACGGCGGCACCGGCGCCTCGCCGCTGACCTCGCTCAAGCACGCCGGCGCGCCCTGGGAGCTCGGCCTGGCCGAGACCCAGCAGACGCTGCTGCTCAACGGCCTGCGCGACCGCATCGTCGTGCAGACCGACGGGCAGATGAAGACCGGCCGCGACGTCATCATCGCGGCGCTGCTGGGCGCCGAGGAGTACGGCTTCGCCACCGCCCCGCTGGTCGTCTCCGGCTGCATCATGATGCGGGTCTGCCACCTGGACACCTGCCCGGTCGGCGTCGCCACGCAGAACCCGGTGCTGCGGGAGCGCTTCAACGGCAAGCCCGAGTTCGTGGTCAACTTCTTCGAGTTCGTGGCGCAGGAGGTACGCGAGTACCTGGCCGCGCTCGGCTTCCGGTCCCTGGACGAGGCCATCGGGCACGTCGAGATGCTCGACACCCGCAAGGCCGTCGACCACTGGAAGGCCGGCGGGCTCGACCTGACCCCGGTCCTGCACCAGCCGGAGCTGGCCGACGGCGCCGCCATGCGCCAGGTCACCGGGCAGGACCACGGGCTGGAGAAGGCGCTGGACAACACGCTGATCCAGCTCGCCGAGGGCGCCATCGCGTTCGGCGACAAGGTGAAGCTCGACCTGCCCATCCGCAACGTCAACCGGACGGTCGGCACCATGCTCGGCCACGCGGTGACGAAGAAGTGGGGAGGCGAGGGGCTGCCCGACGACACCATCGACGTCACGTTCACCGGGTCGGCCGGCAACTCGTTCGGCGCGTTCGTGCCCCGCGGCATCACGCTGCGGCTGATCGGCGACGCCAACGACTACGTCGGCAAGGGCCTGTCCGGCGGCCGCCTCACCGTGCGGCCCCCGCTGGACGCGACGTTCGCGGCCGAGACCCAGATCATCGGCGGCAACGTGATCCTCTACGGCGCCACCTCGGGCGAGCTGTTCGCCCGGGGCGTGGTGGGCGAGCGGTTCTGCGTGCGCAACTCCGGCGCGACCGCCGTCGTCGAGGGCGTCGGCGACCACGGGCTGGAGTACATGACCGGTGGCCGCGCCGTGATCCTCGGCGGCACCGGGCGCAACCTGGCGGCGGGCATGTCGGGCGGCATCGCCTACGTGCTGGACCTGGTCACCGAACGGGTCAACCCCGAGATGGTGGAGCTGGAGGCGCTCACCGGCGAGGACCGCGCGTTCCTGCGCGACATCGTCGAGCGGCACCGCGCCGAGACCGGCTCCACGGTCGCGGAGGGGCTGCTGGCCGACTGGGACGGCGCGCTCGCGCGCATCACCAAGATCATGCCGCGCGACTACAAGCGGGTGCTCGCCGCCATGGCGCAAGCCGAGGCCGAGGGCAGGGACGTCGACGAGGCCGTCATGGCCGCGGCGCAGAAGTGAGAGGGGGGCTTCCACATGGCTGACCCGAAGGGTTTCCTGACCGTACCGCGGGAGCTCCCGAAGCGCCGCCCGGTCGACGTGCGCATCAAGAGCTGGTCCGAGGTGTACGAGAGCTTCGGCAACGAAAAGCTCGAGAAGCAGGCGAGCCGCTGCATGGACTGCGGCATCCCGTTCTGCCACCAGGGGTGCCCGCTCGGCAACCTCATCCCCGAGTGGAACGACCTCGTCTACCGCAAGGACTGGCACGAGGCGATCGAGCGGCTGCACGCCACCAACAACTTCCCGGAGTTCACCGGGAAGCTCTGCCCCGCCCCGTGCGAGGCGGCGTGCGTCCTCGGCATCAACCAGGACCCGGTGGCCATCAAGCGGGTCGAGGCCGAGATCATCGACCGGGCCTGGGCGGAGGGCTGGGTGCGCCCGCAGCCGCCCGCTGTCAAGACCGGCAAGAAGGTCGCGGTCGTCGGTTCCGGCCCGGCCGGGCTCGCCGCCGCGCAGCAGCTCACCCGCGCCGGACACGACGTCAGGGTCTACGAGCGGGCCGACCGCGTCGGCGGCCTGCTCCGCTACGGCATCCCCGAGTTCAAGATGGAGAAGCGGCACGTCGACCGGCGCGTCGCCCAGATGCGCGCGGAGGGCACCGACTTCAAGACCTCGGTGAACGTGGGCGTGGACGTCACCGCCGACGAGCTCCGGTCGCGCTACGACGCGGTCGTGCTCGCCGGCGGCGCCACCGCCTGGCGCGACCTGCCCGTCCCCGGCCGTGAGCTCAAGGGCGTCTACCAGGCCATGGAGTACCTGCCGCCCGCCAACAGGGTGCAGGAGGGCGACTTCGAGGAGTCCCCGATCTCCGCCGAGGGCAAGCACGTGGTCGTGATCGGCGGCGGTGACACCGGCGCCGACTGCATCGGCACCGCGATCCGGCAGGGGGCCGCCTCGGTCACCCAGCTGGAGATCATGCCGCAGCCGCCCGCGGCCCGCCCCGACACCCAGCCGTGGCCGACCTACCCCATGCTCTTCAAGATGGAGAGCGCCCACGAGGAGCTCCACGACATGGGCGGCGACCGGGTGTACGCGGTCTCCACCACCGAGTTCGTCGGCGACGGGGACGGCAACGTCCGGGCTCTGCGCCTGGTCGAGGTCGAGGGCCCCCAGACCGGCTTCAAGCCGATCCCGGGCACCGAGCGCGAGATCCCGGCCGAACTGGTCACGCTCGCCATGGGCTTCCTCGGCCCGCAGAAGGAAGGGCTCCTGGAGCAGCTCGGCGTCGAGCTGGACCAGCGTGGCAACGTGGTCCGCGACAAGGACTACAGGACCACGGTCGACAACGTCTTCGCCGCGGGCGACATGGGCCGCGGGCAGTCCCTGATCGTGTGGGCGATCGCCGAGGGCCGTGCCGCCGCGCACGGCGTGGACAAGCACTTGATGGGCGAAACGTCCCTGCCCTACCCGATCGTGCCCACCGCGCGTCCGATAGCCTGATCCGGCAAATCCCGCCGTGCCCCGGCGTCCCACCGGACGACGGGGCGCGGCGGAGTCGTGTCCAGGGGGGACCTCTATGCCGACTCGCCAGATGGACGTGACCACGTGGTACCTGGAGCAGAGCGCGCCCGGCGAACTGCGCCCCGCGCGCGTTCCCGAGACACGCCTGGACATCGTCCGCGCGGAGATACCCAGCCCCGAGCTGAGCCGCTTCCTCTACACCGCCGTCGGCGGTGACTGGTACTGGACCGATCGCCTGCCGTGGTCGTACGACCAGTGGCAGAACTGGCTGGAACGCCCCGGCGTGGAGACCTGGGTCGCCTACCTCCAGGGCACGCCCGCGGGCTATGTCGAGCTGGACCCGCAACCCGACGGCCAGGTCGAGATCACCAGCTTCGGCCTCCTCCGCGCGTTCACCGGCCAGGGCCTCGGCGGCCACCTGCTCACCGTCGGCGCCGCCCGCGCCTGGGACCTCGCCACCCGCTGGGCCGACCGCAAGCCCACCGAACGGGTCTGGTTGCACACCTGCTCCAACGACGGCCCCCACGCCCTCCGCAACTACCAGGCCCGCGGGTTCCGCGTGTTCGACGTCCGCTCCTCCACCGAGATCCGAGACCACACCCCACCGGGCCCCTGGCCGGGCGCACGCTGAGGGCACACTGAGGACATGGACACCGACCAGCTGAGACGGGTACGGCTGGCCAAGGACACCATGGACCGCGACTGGGCGAGCCCCCTCGACCTGCCCACCGTCGCGGCCGAGGCGGGCTACTCCCAGTACCACTTCGTCCGGCTGTTCCGTGAGGTCTACGGAGAGACGCCGGGCCAGTACCTGAGCCGCCGCCGCATCGAGCGCGCCCAGGAGCTCCTCCGCTCGGCGAACCTCACCGTCACCGAGATCTGCCTCCTCGTCGGCTTCACCAGCCTCGGCACGTTCTCCACCACGTTCAAGAAACAGGTCGGCGTCACGCCGACCGAGTTCCGCCGCGCGGCCCGGCGCTCCGGAACGCCCCCCATCCCCGGCTGCTTCGTCCTCTACTGGGCGGGCGGCTTCCGCAAGGACCAGCAATTTTCAAGAAGCCCGAGGTGAGGCTCCCCTCCTACCGTGGACTCCACACCACGAAGGGAAACTCATGATCACTGGACTCGGCCTGGCCACCATCTGGGTACTCGACCAGGACTCCGCCAAGGAGTTCTTCACCACCAAGCTCGGCCTGGAGGAACGCACCGACATGACCATGGGGGAGGGCGGCATGCGCTGGGTCACCGTCGGCGCCAAGGACCAGCCCGAGCTCCAGCTCGCCCTCATGCTGCCCGGCCCGCCCTCCCTCGACCCCGAGTCCGCCGACCAGCTGAAGGGCCTGATCGCCAAGGGCGTCCTCGGTGCCGGCGCGTTCACCACCGACGACTGCCGGGCCGAGTACGAGCGCCTGTCCGCCGCCGGGGTCACCTTCATCCAGCGTCCCGAGAAGCGCCCCTACGGCATCGAGGCCATCTTCCGCGACGACTCCGGCAGCTGGTACAGCCTCACCCAGCCCTTCGACAAGCTGGACGAGACCGCCGACTGGAACGACAGCTAGAGCGTGTCTCAGCCGAGCCGGGGGGCGAGCTCGTGGAGGACTGTGATCAGCTGTTCTGCTTCGGCGGCGGTGATGCGCCAGTTGACCATGGCGGGGCGGAAGACGGTCATGCCGCGGTAGGTGCTCGTTCCGGCGTAGACGCGGCCGTCGGCCAGGAGGGCGGCGCCCAGGCGGGCGTTGAGGGCGTCCAGTTCCTCTTCCGGGACACCGGGCGGGCGGTAGCGGAAGCAGACGATGGACATCTGGACCGGGGCGAGGAGTTCCAGATCGGGGGCGGCCTCGACCAGCTTGGCGAGGTGCGCCGCCGCGTCCAGGTGGCGTTCGACCATCGCGCGGTAGCCCTCCCGGCCGTACGCGCGGAGCGTGGCCCAGATGGGGAGCGCGCGGGCGCGCCGGGAGGATTCGGGGCCGAGCATGTTGTAGTTGACGCGTTCCCCGTCGGCCTCCGGCAGGTAGGCGGCGCCCCAGGCGCCGAAGGCCTTGGACAGGTAGGCGGGGTCGCGGACGAACGAGAAGCCGCTCTCGTACGGCACGTTCAGCCATTTGTGGCCGTCGGCGGTGATGGAGTCGGCGCGGGCGGCCCCGCGAGCCAGGTGCGCCGTACGGGGCGACAGCGCGGCGAACATGCCGAACGCGCCGTCGACGTGCAGCCAGGCGCCATGGCGCTCGGCCAGGTCGGCGAGATCGTCGAGCGGGTCGGAGTCGCCGGTGTTCACCTCGCCGAGGTTGCCGACGATGATGGCCGGGCCGTTCTGGGCGAGGGCCTCCTCCAGGGCGGGGAGGTCGATCGCGCCGGAGCCGTCACGGGCGAACGTGCGGAGGGTGTCGCGGCCGCATCCGAGGATCTGCAGGGCCTTGCGCGTGCTGACGTGCACCAGGCCGCTGCTGAAGACGGGCATTTGGGGGAGTCCGGCCAGGCCCTGGGAGCTCACGTCCACGTTGTGCTTTTCGGCCCACCAGTAACGGGCCGCGGAGAGCCCTGTGACGTGCGCGAAGGTGGCGCTCGGGGTCAGCACGCCGCCGTAGGAGGCCGGGATGCCGAAGAGCTCCTTGAGCCAGCCGAGGACGACCGTCTCGGCGCGGGCGGCGAAGGGGGAGGAGATCCAGAGACCGGCGGCCTGGTCGAGGAGCGAGGTGATCCAGTCCCCCGCCATCGCGGCGGGCGTGGACCCGCCGGTCACCAGGTGGAAGAAGCGGGGACCCGAGACATGGGTGGCGGCCTCGGTTCCGATGCGCAGGAGCTCCCCCACGGCCGCCGGCCCGCCCTCGCCCCGTTCGGGCAGGGGTCCCTCCAGGCCGGCGAGGACGCCGTCGCGGGCCTGGTCGTGGACGAGCCGCGTGTCCAGGCTCTGGAGGTAGGGGGCGGCCGCGTTCGCGACCAGTGCCAGGCCCTCGGCCGCGGTGTCATGTTCATGGATCGGGTCACTCATGACGTCAGTGAAGCAGGACGCCGCGGCCACGTAAATGATCATTCGTCCTGGACGATCAGGCGGACGAGGTGGCCACGGGCTGCGAAACCGGGCGGATCGCCGTTCATGCCTGCGACCGGTCGTGGCCACACCCCGCATCCCTGGTCGGGGGCGGTTGTGCTCCGCGGTCAGGGTAGGTTTAATTCTCGCGCTGGCATGCCTTTGGCCACGTCAGTCGCGGGACGTCTCGTCCGCGCCATGGACTCCCGCCACCCCGCGTGCGGGACTCGGGGCCCGGTCATCCACCGCTGGGATGACCGGGCCGCCCGCGCCTCCGATCCCTCGACGTCCATCCCTGGACATCCGATCTTTGACGTCCGAGCCCTCGACGTCCGTTCCCTACAAGACCCGGACGGGCCGGCGCTCCTAACGTGGGGGCATGAACACGATCGATCCTGAAACGATCGACCCTGAACGGCTCGCCCGCGCCGAGGACTTCATGCGCCGCAACGCACGGCTCATCGACCGGCACCGGTTCGCGTTCCATTTCCGTGGAGGCCCGGCCACCGCGATCACGGCGGCGCTGCGGCCGTACGAGAACCCCGACGGCGGTTACGGCCATGGCCTGGAACCCGACCTGCGCGGCGAGGCCAGCCAGCCGGTCCCCGCCCAGCACGCCCTGGAATTCCTGCACGAGGCGGGCGCCGACGGCGATCCCGCGGTGGGCAGGATCTGCGGCTACCTGACGTCCATCGCCAGGCCGGACGGGGGTGTGCCGTTCGTCCTGACGACCGTGCGGGACGCGCCCGCTGCGCCCTGGTGGCAGGCGCCCGACGACCCGCCGGGCCACATCGTTCCCACCGGCACGCTGGCCGGGCAGCTGTACCGGATCGGCGCGAGCCATCCGTGGCTCGGGCGCGCGACCGACTTCTGCTGGGCGTGGCTGGACGAGGCGACCGAAGTGCCGCCGTACGAGATCTACGCGATCCTGGCGTTCCTCGACCATGTGCCCGACCGGGAACGGGCGGAGTCGGCGTTCGAGCGGCTCCGCGCGCCGATGCTGGCCCACATCGACCTTGACCCGGAGGCGGAGGGTGACGTCCACCTGCCGCTCGACTACGCGGCGGCCCCGGACGGCTTCGGCCGGCGGCTCTTCGACGACGGGATCATCGAGGCTCATCTCGACGCGCTGGTGAAGGCGCAGCGGGACGACGGCGGCTGGACGGTCGGCTTCCCGTTCTGGACGCCCCAGACTGAGCCGGAGTGGCGCGGCTTCATCACCGTCGATCGGCTCCGGACATTGCGGGCATACGGGAGACTGTCCGCATGAGCCGTCTCACCCCCGACGACGTCACCCGGCACTGCCTCGGGCTGGAGCAGGCGAAGGAGGACTTCCCCTTCGGTCCCCAGCCCGCCGTCTACCGGATCGCGGGTAAGATTTTCGCCCTGCTCAGCGAGGACGCCGAGCCGCCGAGGGTGAGCCTCAAACTGCCGCCGGACGAGGTCCAGGCCCTCCAGGCCCAGTACCCGGGCACCGTCCTGCCCGGCTACCACCTCAACAAGCGGCACTGGGTGACGGTGGTGCTGGACGGGGAACTGGAGGGCGACGAGGTGCGCGCGCTCATCGACCAGGCGTACGACGTCGTGGTCGCGACGCTGCCCCGCCGTCTCCGCCCGGGCTTCATCCCGCCCGTGCCAGAGGCCCCCGCGCGGAGGCACGGCGACGCCTGACCGGCCGGTGGCCTGATCGTTCAGCGGCCGGGCATGGCGTCGGTCAGAGGGTGCTCGGGCCTGAGGCGGGGCTTTCCAGCAGGGCGGTCAACGGGGCGCCCGCCAACTCGCGCACCTCGTGTGCCAGGTGCGCCTGGTCGGAATACCCGGTGGCGTACGCGATGTCCGCGAGCGGGCTGCCCTTGTACGCCAGTTTGAGCGCCCGCTGGAAGCGCAGCACCCGCTGGACCGTCTTCGGCCCGTACCCGAAGGCTGCTTGGACCCGCCGGCGCAACTGCCGTTCGCCCAGGCCGAGCGCGTCGGCGGCGTCCCGTACGGGGTGGTCGGCCAGGTTGCGCAGGAGCGGCACCACGATCGGGTCGGCGGGCTCGGACTCGGTGCTCCGCCGCATCACGGCCCTGGCCATGGCCTCCGCCGGGTCCGCGGCCGAGGCCAGTGCCTCGCCCAGGCGGTCGGCGCCGGCTCCCCACAGATCCCGCAGCGGCAGCCGCCCGTCCCGGACGGCGTCGGCCGGGACGCCGAGGATGGGCGCGGCCATGCCGGGTTTGAAGCGCACGCCGATCAGCTGGTCGCCGGGCTCCAGCCTGGCCAGGGTGGGGCCGGTGTCGGGGCCCGCGACCTGGATCCGGGCGTCCCGGCTCCACCAGATCAGGTCCACGCACCCGTCGGGGACCACGCGCTGCTCGAACGGCCCGTCCGCCCCGTCCGGGAGCTCGTGACGCCATACGCAGGCCAGCCCGGCTCCCGCGGGTGGGGGACGTTCAAGATAGCGGCCGGCATTCACCCTTCCTGCATACCACTCCCGCCGGTGGGCAGGGCGTAGGTAGCAGTCGAAACCGACTAGAAGGGGAGAAATCCGCCATGGCCACCGATCTGCAGGGCAAGACCATCGCCTTCCTCTGCGCGCCCGAGGGCGTCGAGCAGGTGGAGCTGACCGAGCCCTGGAAGGCCGTCGAGCAGGCGGGTGGGCAGCCCCGGCTGGTCTCGACGCAGTCCGGCCGCATCCAGGCGTTCGAGCACCTCGACAAGGCCGACACCTTCGCGGTCGACACGACCGTGGACGTCTCACCGCCGGAGGAGTTCGACGCGCTGCTACTGCCCGGTGGCGTCGCCAATCCCGACTTCCTCCGGATGCAGAAGAACGCCGTCGCGTTCGTCAAGGCCTTCTTCGACTCGGGCAAACCGGTCGCGGCGATCTGCCACGCGCCCTGGACGCTCATCGAGGCCGACGTCGTCCGCGGCCGCACGCTGACCTCGTGGCCGAGCCTCCAGACGGACCTGCGCAACGCCGGCGCCACGTGGGTCAACGAGGAGGTCCAGATCTGCGAGGACGGCCCGAACGTCCTTGTCAGCAGCCGCAAGCCCGACGACCTGAAGGCGTTCTGCCAGGCGGCCGTCGAGGCGTTCAAGCGGTGACCGCCGAGGTCGGCGAACGGTGAATCGCGGGCCGGGGCAATGGTGATTCAGGTCACATTCCGACCTATGGTCTAGACCTCTGACCTAGACCAGTACGTGAATCTTCGGCGACCGCATCCTGCACGAATATCCGTACCGGCTGGTAACTAAGTAGCGTTGTGCACGTGACCCGTCGAGCGAAGATTGTCAGCACTATCGGCCCCGCCTGCTCCAGCCCCGAGCAGATCCACGCCCTCGTGGAGGCCGGCATCGATGTCGCCCGGCTCAACATGAGCCACGGCGAGCACGCCGTCCACGAGCAGGTGTTCCACCGCCTGCGCGCCGCCGCCGAGGCGACCGGCCGCGGCGTCGGCATCCTGGCCGACCTCCAGGGCCCCAAGATCCGCATCGGGCGGTTCCCGGACGGCCCGGTACGGCTGACGCTCGGCGACGAGTTCACCATCACGACCGACGACATCCCGGGCAACCGCCGCGAGGTGTCCACGACCTACCAGGGCCTGCCCGGGGACGTCAAGGCGGGCGACACCGTCCTCATCGACGACGGCCGGGTCGCCCTGGAGGTGGCCGAGGTCGACGGCGCGCGCGTGCACACCCGGGTGACGGTCGGCGGCATGGTCTCCGACAACAAGGGCCTCAACCTGCCCGGCGTCCCGGTGAGCGTGCCCGCGCTCACCGACAAGGACGAGGAGGACCTGCGCTGGGCGCTGCGTCTCGGCGTCGACATGGTCGCGCTCTCGTTCGTGCGCACGCCCGAGGACGCCGACATCTGCTACCGGATCATGGAGGAGGAGGGCGTCCGCGTCCCCCTCATCGGCAAGATCGAGAAGCCGCAGGCCGTGGCCGCGCTGCCGGAGATCGTCGCCGCGTTCGACGGCATCATGGTCGCCCGCGGCGACCTGGGCGTGGAGCTGCCGCTGGAGGAGGTGCCGATCGTCCAGAAGCGCGCCATCGAGCTGTGCCGCGAGAAGGCCCGCCCGGTGATCGTCGCCACCCAGATGCTCGAATCGATGATCTCCGCGCCGCGGCCCACTCGCGCGGAGACCTCCGACGTCGCCAACGCGGTCTTCGAGGGCGCCGACGCGGTGATGCTCTCCGGCGAGACCAGCGTCGGACAGTACCCGATCGAGGCGGTCGAGACGATGAGCCGCATCGTCACCACGGCCGAGAAGGCGTCGCTGCAGGCCACGCACGCGCTCGACCGCATCCCCGAGACCGTCGGCGGTGCGATCGCCCGGGCCGCCGCCGAGGTGGGCGCCATCATCGGCGCCGAGGCCCTCGTCGCGTTCACGATGTCGGGGGAGACCGCCCGCCGGCTGTCCCGCTACCGCTCCCCGATCCCACTGCTGGCGTTCACGTCGGTGCCCGCCGTGCGGGGCAAGCTCGCCCACGTGTGGGGCGTCGAGACCTTCATCGTCCCGCACGCCCATCACACCGACGACATGGTCCGGCAGGTCGAGCAGGGACTGCTGGAGACCGGGCAGGTCCAGAAGGGCGACCGCGTGGTCATCGTGGCCGGCTCGCCCCCCGGTACGCCCGGCTCGACCAACGCGCTCCGCGTCCACCGCATCGGCGACGCCATCGCGGTCCGCGACTGAGCTCCGAACTCCGGCGATCCGGACATTCCGGCTGGACATTCCGGCTCCGGTGATCGCATCATGCCGGTATGAGTGATCACCCGAGGGATGACGACGGCAACGAGCAGACCGGCGACCAGGCCGGAGAGCAGACCGGAGGGCCGGGCACGGCCGCGCGGTGGCGTTCCCTGCCGTCGCACACGCCGCTGGCCGCCACCACGGCCTCGCAGGAGGTCCCGCCCAAGCCTCAAGCCATCGCCGAGCCAGGCAACGTGAAGCTGGAAGAGGCCACCCGTTATCCCGTCTGAGTCCGCCCACCAGGGCAGTCCCGGACATCTGCGCGGGTGTTCAGAGGTTGCCCGGACGACCGTCACCGGCCGAAACCCACCAGTGTGATCCCTTCCGTGCGACGTTGGCCCCATGGTCGATCCCCACCAGGGGCGACGGGACGGGGCGAGGATCATGCGCGGAACGGGACGGCCGGCCACCCTCTGGCGCGGCCTGTGGTTCCGGCGCGGCATGTCGGCCGGGCTCCTGCTCATGGCGATGGTCGCGGTGGCCGCCGCCTCGATCGGGCCTTCCTACCACGATGCCGCAGCCACGTTCGCGCTGCGCCGCACGATCAACCAGGCACCGCCGGCCGGCCAGGCCCTGCACCTGACCGTGCTGGCGAAGCCCGCCAGACCGCCCGTACCGGCGGAGCTGCTGGATCCCTCGGCCCTGGAACAGAACGCGGCGTCGGCCCTCGGCCGCCACGAGCGCCTGTTCCAGCGGCATGTCGGGGAGATCCTTGCCACGGGGGTCTTCGGGAAGGGCAACGCCTCCGAGCTGGCCTGGCGCGACGGAGTGTGCGCCCATCTGTCCTTCGAGGCGGGCCGTTGCTTCCGCTTGCCGACCGGTCCCCGGGTCGGCAAGACGCGCCATACGGAGGTGATCGTCGACCGGCAGACGGCGGCGGCGCGGGGCTGGCGGCCCGGCACCCGGATCTCCACCCCGCTCCGCGACTCCACGGGGGCGACCGTCGGCCTCACCGTCGTGGGCGTCTACACGATCCGCGACCCGGGGGAGCCCTACTGGTACGGCCGCGACGCCGACCCCACCGCCCAGGCGGAGACGGGCACGCTCTTCGTCGACGACAGCCTCTTCCAGTTCCTCGACCCGAGGCTCCCGGAGGAGATCGGGGTCATGGGCCGGATTCTCATGCCGGTGCGGGCCGACGGGCTGCGCTCGGCCGACCGGGAACAGCTCGGCCAGGCCGTACGGGACGTCGCGGGTTTCGCGGAGGCCAACAAGGCGCGGTTGTCGTTCAACTCCGGACTCGCCAAGTCCCTGGACGAGATCGAGGCCTCGCTCGGCACCCTCCAGGTCCCCATCCTCGTGGTCACCCTCCAGCTCGTCGTGCTGTGCTGGTTGTTGCTGTTCTTCCTGATGACCGACATCGCCCAGGCCCGCGCCCCCGACATCGCCCTGATCAAGCTCCGCGGCCTGACGGGTGTCCGCCTGCTGGCCTTCGGGCTGGCCGAGCCGCTGCTGCTCCTTCTCGCCGCGCTGCCTCTCGGTGTCGCACTGGGACGGGTCACCGCGCGGGCGATGGCGGCCGCCCTCTTCGGCAGCACCGTTCCGATGGGCATGCCGCCGACGGTGTGGCTGGCCGCCGCTGGCACCGTCGCCGGCGGTGTGGCGGCGGTCGTGATCGCTTCCCGTGCCGCACTCACCCGGCCGGTCACCGAGCAGTGGCGCCGCACCGAGGGCCGCCGCGCGGCCCGCGGCTGGGTGCCCGAGGCGATCCTGCTCACCCTCGTCGCCGGCGGGCTCGCCCAGATCGTCGGCTCCGGGGCGCTGGCCTCGGCCGGCCGGCAGAACGCCGTCTCCCTGGTCGTCCCCGGCCTGCTCGCGATGGGCACCGCGCTGATCGCCGCCCGGCTGCTGCCCCTCGCCTGCCGCGCCCTCTTCGCCCGAACGCGGCGCAACGGCGGCATCGGCGGTTTCCTGGCGCTGCGCCAGATCGCCCGCAGGCCCGGCGGCAACCGCATCACGATCTCGCTGGCGACGTCCCTCGCCCTGGTCGTCTTCGCCACCGCCTCCTGGTCGGCGACGCGCACCAACCACCGTGAGGTCGCCCTGACCCGCCTCGGCGCGCCGGTCGTGCTGACCGTGAGCCCGCCGCCGGGCCGGTGGATCGCCGACTTCGTCCGGCAGGCCGATCCCGCCGGCCGGTCCGCCGGGGTCATGGTCACCCGCCGGAGCGAGCCGGGCGCGCCGGTCACCCTCGCCGTCGATCCCGGGCGTTTCGGCGCCGTCGCCCACTGGCGGTCCGGCTTCGGCGACCGCTCCCTCGACTCGATGGTGCGCGCCCTCCCACGGCGGGGGGTCCGCCCGGTGGTCCTGCGCGGCGACCGGCTGCGCCTCGACCTGGACGTGGCGGAGCTCTCGGTCGTGGGCTCCGAGGAGAACGCAAGCGTGCAGGTACGGGCCGAGGTCGTGCTTCCGGGCCGGCTTCGCCCCGTTGAAGTCGCCCTCGGCACGATCTCCGATCCCGGCCGCCGGAGCCTCACCGGCACGCTGCCCGGGTGCTCCCGCGGCTGCGAGATCCGGCGGGTCTTCCTGACCGAACCCGTCACCGTCCGGCCGCGCACGATCAAGGGCACGCTGGGCGTCCGGGGAATGTGGGAGCGCACGCCGAGCGGATGGCGGCCCGTCGACGCCGGATTGGACGATCCGGACCGCTGGAGGGTCTACGGGGTCGAGGACCAGGACTTCATGAGCACCTACGGCGTCGAGGGCGGCTCTGGGCGGGGCGGCCTGCGGGTCACGTTCGACACGCCGCTGGGGCTCTGGCAGGGCATGAAGCCCGTCGCGGGCCCGCACGAGTCGACCGCCATCGTGACCACCGGCGTCCTCGAGGACGAGACGACGAAGGCGAGGATCCGCGGGCTCAACGGCGAACGCATGGCGGTGACCGCTCCGTTCACCGTGCGCGTGCTGCCGGCGGCCGCCGAGTCGGGGGTCGTCGTGGACGAGGCCGAGGCCCGCCGGGCGGCCGGCACCATCGCCGAGAAGTGGGTGGAGCACCAGATCTGGACCACCGCCGACGCCGCCCCCGGCATCAAGGACAAGGTCCGCGCCGCCGGGATGACCGTCCATGCGGAACGCACCCTCCAACAGGAGATCCGCGATCTGGGCCAGCAGGGTCCGGGCCTGGCGCTGACGCTGCTGCTCGCCGCGTCGGTGGCCGCCGCGCTGCTGGCCGCGGCGGGCGCGCTGCTCAGCCTGTACGCGTCGGGACGGCGGCGGACGTACGAACTGGCCGCGCTGGGCGTCGCCGGAGCCCGCCGCCGCGCGCTGCGCCGGAGCCTGCTCCTCGAACAGCTCGTCGTGCTCGGATACGGCACGTTCGTCGGTGTGGGGGCCGGGCTCCTCACCGTCTGGCTCGTGCTGCCCTCCGTACCGCAGTTCGTCCACCGGCCCGCCGCGCCCAAGCTCACCTACGCACCCGATCCGCTGCTGCTGACTGCCGTGGTCGCCGCCGCCGTGGCCGTCACGCTGAGCGGGGCCTGGCTGATGTCCAGGGCCATCATGGCGCGCGTCCGTGCCGACCAGCTCAGGGAGGCCCCACCATGACGGTCGTACGCTGCGACAACGTCGTGCACATCTACCGGGCCGAGGACGACGACGTCGTCGCCCTGCGCGGCGTGGATCTGGAGGTCGGACAGGGGGAGTCCGTCGCCCTCCTGGGGCCGTCGGGTGCCGGTAAGACAACCCTTCTGTGGCTGCTCGCCGGGCTGCTGCGACCGAGCGCCGGCGGCCTCCACGTCCTTGGCCGCGACGTGGAGAAGCTCAGCCCCGGTGCCCTGTCCAGGTTGCGTGCCCGCGAGATCGGCGTCGTCCTGCAGAATCCCGCGCGTAACGTCCTGGCCTACGCCACCGCCGCCCAGAACGTGGCGCAGGCCCAGCGCATCGGCCGCACCCGCCGCCCGATCGGGGAACTGCTCGAACGCGCCGGGCTCGGGCACGTCGCGCGCCGCCCGGCAGGGCGCCTGTCCGGCGGCGAGCAGCAACGTCTCGCCGTCGCCATCGCGATGGCGCACCGCCCGCGCCTCCTCCTCGCCGACGAGCCGACCAGCCAGCTCGATCGCGCCTCGGCCACGGCCGTGATCGAGTTGCTGCGCGACGCCGCGAGTGAGAGCGGAACGACCGTGGTGGTGGTGACCCACGACCCGGCCGTGGGCACCGCGTTCGACCGCAGCCTCACCATCCGCGACGGCCGCGTGGGCTCCGAGGGAAAGGACGGCACCGAATACCTGGTCGTGGGCCGGGACGGCTCCGTTCAGCTGCCGCCCGCGCTCCAGGAGATCCTGCCGCCGGGCACCAGGGCCGTCGCCCGCGCCCTGCCCGACGGCGTCGAACTGCGCAGGGAGGCCGAGTGACCGAGCTGTTGCACGCCGAGGGCCTGTCCCACACGATCGACGGCCGCGCCATCCTGCGGGACGTCGGCCTGACGGCAGCCGCCGGCGAACGGATCGCCGTGATCGGCCCGTCTGGCTCGGGCAAGTCCACACTGTTGACCCTTTTGGCCGGGGTCAGCGTGCCTACGCAGGGAGAGGTGAGATTTCGGGGTGCCCCTGTGGACGAATCGGCACGCCAGGGGATCGCCTACGTTTTCCAGGGTTACGGATTGGTGTCCCTGCTCACCGCTGCGGAAAACGTGGAAATCGCGCTCCGCGCCGCAGGCCGTACCCCGGTGAAAGCACGCGAGATCGCGGCGGAGGCATTGGAGACCCTTGGCCTGACGCCGTATTCCGACCATCTGATCGAAGAGCTCTCCGGAGGCCAGCAACAGCGCACGGCCGTCGCGCTGGCCATCGCCCGCCGCCCCGCGCTCCTGCTGGCGGACGAGCCCACGGCCGAGCAGGACGCCGCCCATCGTGACCTGGTGCTCAAGCGGCTCCTGGCCGAGGCGGAACGCGGCGCGGCACTGGTCGTCGCGACGCACGACCCCGAGGTGGCGGGCCAGTGCGACCGCGTCCTCACACTCCAGGACGGTGCCCTCAAGGAGAGTGTGCTCAAGGAGGGTGCACTTCAGGACGGTGCACTTAAGGAGGGTGAAAGCCGTGACGGGTGCCCCGAGTGGGATTCGAACCCACACTAAACGGTGTTTGAGACCGCTTCCTCTGCCATTGGGATATCGGGGCGCATACCGGACATTCCTCGGAGGTTAAAAACCCGTAGAGGATCGCCCTACCTGCCGCAGACCAGACTAGCGCGTCCCGGTAGTCTCGTGCGCGTGACGGAGAGCGCGCGACGTGTGGTGATCGCTGAGGACGAGGCACTGATCCGCCTGGACCTCAAGGAGATGTTGCAGGAGGACGGCTACGAGGTCGTCGGCGAAGCGGGCGATGGCGAGACCGCCGTGCGGCTCGCCGCCGAGCTGAAGCCGGACCTGGTGATCCTCGACGTCAAGATGCCCATCCTGGACGGCATCTCGGCGGCCGAGCGGATCTCCGCCGACCGGATCGCGCCGGTGGTCATCCTCACCGCGTTCTCCCAGCGCGAGCTGGTGCAGCGGGCCACCGAGGCGGGCGCCATGGCCTACCTGGTCAAGCCGTTCACCAAGACCGACCTGGCGCCGGCCATCGAGATGGCCGTCAGCCGTTACACCGAGTTGCGCGCTCTGGAGGCCGAGGTCGCGGGCCTTCAGGACCGCCTGGAGACCCGCAAGGTCGTGGACCGCGCCAAGGGGCTGCTGCAGGAGGCCAACGGCTGGACCGAGCCCGAGGCGTTCCGCTGGATCCAGAAGACCTCCATGGACCGCCGCCTCACCATGCGCGCCGTGGCCGACGCCGTCCTGGCCGGCGCCCTGGGCAAGCCCTCAGAGGACCCTCCGGCTCCCTGACCACCCCGTTAGGTCAAAAGTAGAACGGGCGGGTGGCGAGCCACCGCAAAAAGTCAGCGAGTCTTCGCCGTGCATTCATGGGACGTCTGTGTCGGGTGGTAACTTTCTGTAATCACCCCATGTACGGGCCGGTGTCACATGGGCACGGAGGCGTAACGAAGGGGTAACCCTTCTGCCCTTGGGTGCTGAACTGTGATGTCACCTCGGTGTACTACGGACAGGTCCCCGACTGACCGCTTTCACCCGTTGAGGGCGAAGTCGCGGGGGTCAACACTCGTACCCCGATCCATGAGGATCCGGATGAAAGGTTGGGCACCTTGCGGCGCAACATGATGAGAGTCACCGGAGCGGTGGCGATGAGCGCGGTGCTGGCGCTCGGTGCGGGCGCCTGCGGCGGCGACGATGGCGGCAGCGGCGGCGACACCCTGAACATCGGTTTCATGGGTGACCTTACGGGTCCGGACTCGGCGATCGTCATCCCGCCGTTCAACGGTGCGCAGCTGGCGATCGACCAGTACAACGCGACGAACCCGAAGAAAAAAGTCAAGCTGATCCGCTATGACACGCAGGGCAAGGAGAACCAGGCCGCGGCGCTGGCTCCCAAGGCGATCAAGGACGACAAGATCGTCGCGATGATCGGCCCGGCGTTCTCCGGCGAGTCCAAGGCCGCCAACGGCATCCTGGACAAGGGCAAGGTCCCGAGCATCACGCCGTCGGCGACCAACCCGGACCTGTCCAAGGCCGGCCACAAGTTCTGGCACCGCCTGGTCGCCACCGACCAGGCCCAGGGCACCGGCATCGCCGAGGCGCTGATCAAGGCCAAGTCGCCGAAGAAGGCCTACGTCATCAACGGCAAGAAGGCCTACAGCATCGGTATCGGTGACTTCGCCTTCCAGGCGTTCAAGGCCAAGGGCATCGACACCCAGCGTGACCAGATCGATGAGACGGCGTCGGACTTCTCCTCGACCGTCACCAAGGTCGTGGCGGCCAAGCCGGACGTCATCTTCTACGGCGGCTACTACTCCGAGGGCGGCAAGCTCCTCAAGCAGCTGCGCGACGGCGGCGTGACCGCCCTGTTCGCCTCCGGCGACGGCTCGCTGGACGCCAAGCTGGTCGAGGCGGCCGGTGCCAAGCAGGCTGAGAACGCCCTGCTCGGCTGCCCCTGCTTCATCCCGTTCGGTGAGCAGACCGACCCGACGCTGGTGAAGTTCGTCAGTGACTACAAGGCGAAGGTCAACGCCAACCCGGCGATCTACTCGACCGAGGGCTACGACGCCGCGACGGCCTTCATCGCAGCGATCAAGGGCGGCAACGAGACCGGCGAGAAGATCAACGACTTCCTGAAGACCTACGACACCAAGGGTGTCTCCAAGCAGGTCAAGTGGGGCCCGGAAGGCGAGCTGGCCGAGACCACGATTCACCTGTACCAGGTTCAGGACGGAGCCATCAAGTGGCTCGGCAAGTCCGATGAGGCCAAGCCGAAGGGCTGATAGGGCCCAGTTGCCACGCATGTGACGGCGCCGAGGCGGGAGCGCTACCGCGCTCCCGCCTCTGTCAGTCGGACGGCTGACCGCCGTCCCCGTCTTGAAGGCGAAACCCCATTGCTCAACGACTTCATCAACCAGTTCTGGCCGTCCACAGTGGGTGGCCTGACCGTCGGAGCCATCTACGCGCTGATCGCGCTCGGCTACACGATGGTCTACGGCGTCCTGCGCCTCATTAACTTCGCGCACTCCGAGATCTTCATGATCGGCACGGTCGCGGCACTGTTCACGGTGACGGAGATCTTCACTGTGACCTCCCCGTACACCGGCTTCGCGATGATCGGCATGCTGCTGCTGATCATGGCGGTCGCGATGGCGGCCTCCGGCGGTGCGGCGGTCCTTCTGGAGGTCGTCGCCTACCGCCCGCTTCGAAAGAAGGGCGCCTCGCGGCTGGCCGCGCTGATCTCGGCGATCGGCGCCTCCTTCTTCCTGCAGGAGCTGTTCGCCCTGCAGGTGATCCCCAACCTGTTCGACCGGCCCGAGGGCCGCAACCAGGTCGGCGTGCCCCGGATCGTCGAACGCGACAAGCTCTTCGAGATCTTCGGTGCCACCGTCCGCCTGGACCACGTGATCGTCATCATCGCCGCGGTGGTCATGATGGTCCTGCTGGACCAGTTCGTGAACCGGACCAAGGTCGGCCGCGGTATCCGCGCGACGGCCCAGGACCCCGAGACGGCCGTCCTGATGGGCGTCAACATCGACACCATCGTGCGCACCACCTTCCTGCTGGGTGGCGCCATGGCCGGTGTCGCCGCCGTCCTCTACGTCGTGGAGTTCGAGCTGACGGTCTACAACGTCGGGTTCGTGCTCGGCGTCAAGGCGTTCACCGCCGCCGTGCTCGGCGGAATCGGCAACCTGCGCGGTGCGCTGCTCGGCGGTTTCGCACTGGGACTGATCGAGAACTGGGGTGCGATCTTCTTCGGCTCCGAGTGGAAGGACGTCATCGCCTTCACCGTTCTCGTGGTCATCCTCATGTTCCGTCCCACCGGTATCCTCGGTGAATCTCTCCAGCAGGCGCGCGCATGAACCTCAAGCAGACACTCAGTGCAAGGAGCGGTGTGTCGGACCGGATCCGCGATTGGTGGGCGGGCGCGCCCATGTGGACGCGCTGGCTCGTATACCTGCTGCTGCTCCTCTTCGTGGTCTTCGTCCTGCCGACCGAGGGCGTCGCGTCGATCATGTCGCCGCAGACCGACTGGATCACCACCCTGTGGGACCCGATCGGGATCTACATCCTGCTGGCGCTCGGCCTCAACATCGTGGTCGGCCAGGCCGGCCTGCTCGACCTCGGATTCGTCGCGTTCTTCGCCATCGGCGCGTACAGCGTCGGCGTGCTCGGCCGGGAGGGCTGGCCGTTCTGGGGCACGGTCGTGGCGGCGCTCGCCATCGCCGCCATCTCCGGCATCGTCCTCGGCGCGCCGACGCTGCGGCTGCGCGGCGACTATCTCGCGATCGTGACGCTGGGCTTCGGTGAGATCATCCGGATCGTCGCGCGGAACACCACCTACATCGGCGACTCGCGCGGCATCTCCGACCTGCCCCGGCCACCGTCGATGTTCGGCCTGGACTTCAACGACGTGCTGGACGCGAGCGCGTTCTACTACCTCATCGTGGCGATGATCGTGCTAGTGATCGTCATCTCGGTGCGGTTGAACAAGAGCCGGGTCGGCCGGGCCTGGGCCGCGATCCGCGAGGATGAGGACGCCGCCGAGCTGATGGGCGTGCCCACGTTCAAGTTCAAGCTGCTCGCGTTCTTCGTCGGCGCCATGGTCGGCGGTCTCGCCGGAACGGGCCAGATGGGCGGCGTGCAGGGCTACATCCAGCCTGAGAACTTCCCGTTCATCCTGTCGGCGACCATCCTGGTCTGTGTGGTCTTCGGTGGTTCGGGCAACATCCCGGGTGTGATCCTGGGCGCGTTCATCATCGCCTGGCTGCCGGAGCGGTTCCGGTTCCTGGACGACTACCGTTACATGTTGTTCGGTGCCGTGCTGGTGATCATGATGATCGTCCGGCCCGAGGGCCTGCTGCCGTCCCGGCAGCGCAAGGCCGAGATGCAGGAGGGCACCGGCGGCATGGGCTCCATGGGCGCCGAGGTGGCCACCCCGACGACGGCGGCTCCGGAGGTGGGCGGCAAGTGAGCGACGTGAGCATGGACAAGGCGGCCGGCGCGCCGGCTCCCGGCACGGCGACCCCGCTGCTGGAACTGCGCGACGTCGTGATGCGGTTCGGCGGCGTCGTGGCGCTCAAGAAGGTCGCGTTCAACGTCAACAAGGGCGAGATCTTCGCGCTGATCGGCCCGAACGGCGCCGGCAAGACCACGGTGTTCAACGTGACCACCGGCGTCTACAAGCCGACCGAGGGCGCGATCCACTTCGACGGCCAGCGCATCAGCGGCATGAAGCGGTTCAAGGTCACCAAGCGCGGTGTCGCCCGTACGTTCCAGAACATCCGGCTGTTCCACAACATGTCGGCGCTGGAGAACGTGATGGTCGGCGCCGACGCCAACCACAAGACCGGCGCGGTCGGCGCGATCCTCGGTCTGCCTTGGCACTACAAGGAAGAACGCCGAGGCCGCGAGCTGGCCAGGGAGTTGCTGGAGTTCGTCGGCATCGGTCACCGTTCGGACGAGACGGCCAAGAACCTGCCGTACGGCGACCAGCGGCGCCTGGAGATCGCCCGCGCACTGGCGACCGATCCGAAGCTGCTTCTGCTCGACGAGCCCGCGGCGGGCATGAACCCCGCCGAGAAGGTCGCGCTGCAGGGGCTCATCCGCAAGATCCGCGACTCCGGCCGCACCGTGCTGCTCATCGAGCACGACATGGGCCTGGTGATGAACATCGCCGACCGGCTCGCGGTCCTGGACTTCGGCGAGAAGATCGCCGAGGGGCTGCCCTCGGAGGTCCAGAGCAACCCGAAGGTGATCGAAGCGTATTTGGGGGCTCCCGCCGATGCTTCTTGAGATCGAGGACATCCACGTCCACTACGGCAAGATCGAAGCGCTCAAGGGCGTGTCGCTGCAGGTCGACGAGGGTGAGATCGTCACCCTCATCGGCGCCAACGGCGCGGGCAAGAGCACCACGCTGAAGACGATCAGCGGGCTGCGCCCGCTGACGTCCGGCCGGATCACCTTCGACGGCAAGGACATCAGCAAGGTCCCGGGCCACAAGCGGGTGCTCCTGGGCATCGGCCAGTCGCCGGAAGGCCGGGGCATCTTCCCCGGCATGACGGTCGAGGAGAACCTCCACATGGGCGCGTACGCCCGCAAGGGGGACCTCACCAAGGACATGGCCGAGGTGTACGACCTGTTCCCGCGGCTCGGTGAGCGCAAGAAGCAGGCCGGCGGCACCATGTCCGGCGGTGAGCAGCAGATGCTGGCCATCGGGCGCGCGCTGATGACCAAGCCCAAGGTGCTGCTGCTCGACGAGCCCTCGATGGGTCTGGCACCGATGCTGATCCAGCAGATCTTCAAGATCATCGAGGAGATCAACCGGCGCGGCACCACGGTCCTGGTGGTCGAGCAGAACGCCCAGCAGGCGCTCTCGCTGGCGCACCGCGCGTACGTGATCGAGACCGGCAAGGTCGTCAAGTCCGCGCCCGCCGCGGAACTGCTGACCGACCCGGAGGTCCGGGCCGCCTACCTCGGTGGCGACCTGGCCGTGGACGAGGCGGCGAACGACACCGCCGTCGACACCACCCCACGGAACGGCCAGGACTAGCCGCCTGATCGGACCAGTCGTCTGACCGGAAGCCGTGGCACCTGCGGGGCGACCCTCGCGGGGCCACGGCTTCCGTCGTTCCCAGGCACGTGCCCAAGACAGGCGTACGTCCCTCAGGGCAGGCGTACGTCCCTCAGGGCAGGCGGAGGTCGGTGCCCTCCTCGTCCTTCATGTCGGTCAGCGTGGAGCCGCCGAACAGGCGCAGGCCCGTGGCCCTGGCTCCGGCCGGGAGGTCGTACCAGAGATCGAACTCCACGCGCATGGCGGCGCCCAGGTCGAACGTGAACGGCTGCCGCTTGACGATCATCGCGTCGTAGTCGGGCTTGTGGGCCGCGCCGTCGGAGGAGAGCAACCGCTGCTTGTTCACGTCCACGAGCGTCGTGGTGCGGCCGTTGTTGACCATCACGAGCCGGACCCGGACGAACTGGCCCTTCGCCTTCACGTTGGCGTGGCTCCCGGTGATCTCCGGCATGACGGTCAGCCCGATCACGCTGAACGAGGTGTCCCCATCCGAGATGGGGGCGAGCTTCAGCGCCTTCTCGTCGGGCCGGACCGGCCGGGGGGACAACTCGTACGTGGCCGGCGCCTTGGGAGACTCGTCGTCCCCGGAGCACGCCGCCGACGAGACCAGCACGGCCCCGGCTGCCGCCACAACAACGATCAAGCGCATGACGCGACGGTAGGCAGCGTCCCTCATCCGCAGGAACACCGCAGACCCTTTTGCAACCGAACCGCAACCGGTGACCGCCCTTAGCCGGTCACATGCCGCGCCTGTCCGGGTCTCGAAAAAGAGTGTCTCGCCGGGCAACCTTGGAGTGTCGCTCCGCGTAATAGATCCCGAGAAGTGGCGGATTGGGAGGGCGGCACGTGGCGGACCGGTCTGACTATCCGGAGTTCGTGGCCTCGCGCGGGGAGGGCCTGCTGCTGACCGCCTACCTGCTGACGCGCAACTGGGCGACCGCTGAGGATCTGCTGCAGGAGGCGCTGGTCAAGGCCTGGCGGGCGTGGCCGAGGCTGGCTGAGTCGCCCGACGCGTACGTCCGGAAGGTCGTGGTCAACACCTACATCTCCTGGTGGCGGAGGTGGGGTGGCGAGGACCCCTCGGCCGACCTGCCCGAACGCGTGGACGGCCCGGACGAGTACCGCAGCTACGACGATCGTGACGCGATCTGGCAGGCGGTGGGCAGGCTCCCGCGCCGGCAGCGCGCCGTGCTCGTGCTCCGCTACTACGAGGAGCTCACGATCGGGGAGGTGGCGGAGATCCTCGGTTGCACGGAGGGGACCGTCAAGAGCCAGACCAGCAAGGCCTTGACCAAGTTGCGGGCGGACGAATCGATCGTCCCGCTTCCCGTCATCGAGGGGGCCTGAGCCGGATGCCGACGACCGAGGAAGACCTGGTGCGGAGGGCGTTCGCGGCCCGCCGTGGTGAAGCGCCGGCGCCCAACGCCGACCGCGTACGACAGGTGCGGGCTCGCATCCGGCGCGCGCGCCGACGGCGGCGGACGGCCGGCTCGATCGCGGCGATCGCGGTGGCGGTGGCGGTCGCCCTGCCACTCGCGCAAGGGGAGACCGGCGATCGTCTGCCGGCGGCGGCACAGGTGCCGGCGGCGCCTGCGTTCGGAGAGGGACCGGGCCGTCAGCTGGCCTCAGTGGTGTTCACCTGGCCTCAGGGCGACTACGTGTCCATGCGGGTGCGGCGCGTGGACGAGCCGCTCAGATTGCGCCTGGCATGCAACAACTACCTCGAAGCGGTGGCCGAGCTCAGCATCCGGGTCGACGGGGGAACCGCGAGCTCGCACAGGCACATCCTGCCGTGTCTCGGAGGGAGGGGGCAGGACACGGGGGCCCTGCTCCCTGTGCCCAAAGGAGCGACGGTGCTCGTGGATGCACGTGCCGTCGTTCCCCGTGACGCCGTGCCGACCCCGGAAGAAGCGGTCGAAGGCGGGCCGCCGAGGCCTCGCGCGCTGCGTCTGGGAGTCTTCGCGTCCAGCCGGCCACTGTCGGGCCACCGCGACACGGTCACCTTCGAGGATCGGCCGAGCGGGCGGAAGCTCGACACGTCGCCCGCCTGTATCCCGGACGCCGACACACTGTGCCAGGTGGGCTGAACGTGCTCGGTGGGCTGAACGTGCTCGGGCCCGGGATCACCTTTGGGGCCGCACGGGCCTTCCCCGGACACGTACGTTGTCTACTCGGTGATCCCGGGCCGTTCCAATCCACGCTACCGACCGTTCAACGCCGACCGCAAAGGAAGTCGCGACTTGACCCGAGAAAGATCCTGTTGTCAGGAAATGGGGGCGTCGTGTCAAGAAGCGGGGGCGTCGCGGAGCATGCAGGTGAGCCGGGCGGTGCAGACGCGGCGGTCCTGGTCGTCGGTGATCGCGATGTCGTAGGTCGCGAGCGTGCGGCCGCCGTGGACTCGGGTGGCGACGGCGGTCACGAAGCCCTCGGTGGCGGAGCGGTGGTGGGTGGCACTGATCTCGATGCCGACGGCGATGCGGCCCTCGCCCGCGGTGAGGGCGGCGCCGACGGAGCCGACCGACTCGGCGAGGACGCAGGAGGCGCCGCCGTGCAGGAGGCCGTACGGCTGGGTGTTGCCCTTCACCGGCATGCGGCCGACGACGCGCTCCGGTGAGGCCTCCAGGTACTCGACCCCCATCGCCTGCGCCAGATCGCCGTGGGCGTCGATCCCGCGTTCCTCCAAGATCTTCGCCCGCTGATCGGCGGTGTCAGTCACGTATGCCTCCCTCAAACTGTCGTACGGGCAGACTAGAGTCCTGGTGTGGCGAAAGAACCATCGACCCCTGACAAGCAGACGCTCCTCCTCCTCGACGGGCATTCCCTGGCCTACCGGGCGTTCTTCGCGCTCCCGGTCGAAAACTTCTCGACGACCGACGGGCAGCCGACCAACGCGGTCTACGGCTTCACGTCGATGTTGATCAACGTGCTGCGGGACGAGCAGCCGTCTCACATCGCGGTGGCGTTCGACCGGTCCGAGCCGACGTTCCGGCACGAGCAGTACGTCGAGTACAAGGCCGGCCGGCAGAAGACCCCCGACGAGTTCCGGAGCCAGATCAGCCTCATCTTCGAGGTGCTGGACGCGCTGCGCATCCCGCGCCTGTCGGTGGCGGGGTTCGAGGCCGACGACGTCATCGCCACGCTCGCGGTGCAGGCCACCGAGGCCGGCATGAAGACGCTCATCGTCACCGGCGACCGCGACGCGTTCCAGCTGGTCAACGACGACGTCACGATCCTCTACCCGATCCGTGGCGTGTCGGAGCTGGGCCGCTACGACCCGGCCGCGGTCGAGGCCAAGTACGGCGTCCCGCCCGAGCGTTACCGCGAGCTGGCCGCGCTCGTCGGCGAGAGCAGCGACAACCTGCCGGGCGTGCCCGGCGTCGGGCCCAAGACCGCCGCCAAGTGGCTGGCCAAGTACGGCGGCCTGGACGAGCTCGTCGCCCACGTGGACGAGATCAAGGGCAAGGCGGGCGACAACCTGCGCGAGCACCTCGGCGACGTGCTGCGCAACCAGCAGATCAACAAGCTCGACTGCGAGGTCGGGCTCGAGCTCACCCCGCCGCAGCTGTCGATGGGCCAGTGGGAGCGCGAGGAGATCCACGCCCTCTTCGACTCGCTGCAGTTCCGGGTGCTGCGCGAGCGCCTCTACGCGTCCCTCTCGGCGCCCGAGCCGGAGGCCGACGAGGGCTTCGACATCGACCTCGAGCACCTGGAGCCCGGAGGCCTCGGCGCCTGGCTGGACCAGAACGCGACCACCGCCGACCGCATCGGCATCGCCGTCACCGGGAGCTGGGGCCGCGGCACCGGCGAGCTGACCGCGATCTCCCTTGCTCGCCGTGGAACGGACCCGGCGTCCAAGAAGGGCCCCGCGATCTTCCTCGACCCGGCCGAGCTGATCGAAGACGACGAACGCGCCCTCGCCGCCTACCTGGCGGATCCGTCCCGCCCCAAGGCCATGCACGAGGCCAAGGGCCCGATGCTGGCCCTGTACGCCCGCGGCCTCACCCTCGAAGGGCTCACCAGCGACACCGCGCTCGCCGCCTACCTCGCGCTGCCCGGCCAGCGCACGTTCGACCTGGCCGACCTGGCCCTGCGCTACCTGCACCGCGAGCTGCGCAGCGAGACCGAAGACTCCGGCCAGCTGACCCTCGACGGCTCCGGCGAGGAGGAGGCCGCCAACGACCTGGCCGTCCGCGCCCGCGCCGTCGCCGAGCTGGCCGACGTCTTCGACAAGGACCTGGAAAAGCGCGGCGCCACCCGCCTGCTGCACGAGGTCGAGCTGCCTTTGGTCCGCGTCCTGGCCGACATGGAGCGCGCCGGCATCGCCGTCGACGCCGACCACCTGGCCGGCCTGTCAGCCTCACTCGGCGGCCAGGTCAAGGAGACCGAGCAGCTGGCCCACGACGCCGTCGGCCACGAGTTCAACCTGGGCTCGCCGAAACAGGTCCAGCAGGTCCTGTTCGAGGAGCTCAACCTCCCCAAGACCAAGCGCACCAAGACCGGCTACACCACCGACTCCGACGCGCTCACGGGCCTGCTCGCCAAGGACGGCCACCCCGTCCTGGAGCACATCCTGCGCTGGCGCGAGGTCGCCAAGCTCAAGAGCATCGTCGACTCGCTCATCCCGATGGCCGACGACGCCGGTCGCATCCACACCACGTTCAACCAGATGGTCGCCGCCACCGGACGGCTCTCCTCCACCGACCCCAACCTGCAGAACATCCCGATCCGCACCGCGGAGGGCCGGCAGATCCGCGAGGCCTTCGTCGTCGGCGCCGACCACGAGTCGCTCCTGACCGCCGACTACAGCCAGATCGAGCTGCGGATCATGGCGCACCTGTCGGAGGACCAGGCGCTCCTGGACGCCTTCTCCTCCGGGGCCGACTTCCACACGATCACGGCGTCCCGGGTCTTCGACCTGCCCGCCGACCAGATCGACTCGGAGCTGCGCGCCCGGATCAAGGCGATGAACTACGGCCTCGCCTACGGCCTGTCGGCGTTCGGGCTCTCCCAGCAGCTGCGCATCTCGCCGGACGAGGCGCGCGGCCTCATGGAGGAGTACTTCCAGCAGTTCGGCGGCGTCCGCGACTACCTGCAGAACGTCGTCGCCAAGGCCCGCCACGACGGCTACACCGAGACCATCCTCGGCCGCCGCCGCTACCTGCCCGACCTCAACTCCGACAACCGCCAGCGCCGCGAGATGGCCGAACGCATGGCCCTCAACGCCCCCATCCAGGGCTCCGCGGCCGACATCATCAAGGTCGCGAGCCTCAACGTCGACCGGGCCCTGCGCTCCCACGGCCTCCGGTCCCGCATGCTTCTCCAGGTCCACGACGAGCTCGTCTTCGAAGTGGCCCCCGGCGAGCACGACGACCTCAAGGCCCTGGTCAGCGAGCAGATGGTCGGCGCCTACGAGCTCAAGGCCCCCCTGGAGGTCTCCATGGGCACCGGCCGCACCTGGCAGGATGCGGCGCACTGACCGACCCGTCTCCGTGTCCGTCGCCCGGCGGGCACGGAGAGCGATAACATCGCTCCAGCGAGCCACTCCCGGCTCGCGGTCCAACCGAGGTCTCCCTTGGGTCACGGTCGTACGCAGCAGGACGCCGCTCCCTCTGATGCCCGCAAGGGGCACACGACAGCCACGCCGATCCGCCATACACGAAACCCACCCATGACCTTTCGGTCCGCAACGATGCGAGAGAGGAAACCCTCACGTGAGTTCGCCGGAAGAGTCCAGCACCCCTCCGCTGGAAGAGTTCGACGCGGCCGCCCCCCGCATGTTCAGGAGCCCCGAAGAGATCAACCGGAAGATCTCCCAGCACAGCAACGAGTTCTACGCCGTCTACGACCTCATCAGGGAGGTCGAGAACACACAGAAGAAGCAGTTCAATCACCTCGGTGGGCGACTGCTTCAGCAGGGCGTTCGCCTCGACCAGATCGAGGGCGACCTCGGTGACATGGCCACCGGGCTCGAGCGAATGAACGTTCGGCTCCGTTCGACCGACATCCGGGTCGAACGCGTCGAGGTCCAGATCAGCGCTCTCAACCAGAGAGTCGATGCACTCGACAGGAAGCTCGACGTGATCGACAAGAAGATCGACGAGCGGTTCGAGCAGATCGTCGGTCTGCTGACAAAGGCTGAGGGGAGCGAGGGCTAGCCGGGTCGGCTCAGATGGCCGGGCGTTTCCCTTGTGGGGCGTCCGGCCTTCTGTTCGAGTGGGTGCGGGCGGCCCTAGGCTGTTCTGGTCGTGTCAGTGACGATCGACGGGAGGCCTGTGCCAACCCTCCACAAGCTCGCCGGTTTCCTGATCGTTTGTGCGGTGGTCCTCGGGCTCACGCTGCCAGGGGCCCGGCGCGATGAGAAGCCCCCTGCGGACGCGGCACGGGCGGCGCAGCGAGGCAAGGCCTCACCGGGTGTCACGGCCACGGCCAGGCCTGCGGGGGCCGCCACGCCGTCGGCGACGCCGACGGGGCCGGTCAAGATCGGGGCGGCGAGTCCGGCGGCGGTGTCGGCCAAGGCCAACGAGCTGGGCGAGATCCCGGTGCTCATGTACCACCGGATCATGAAGAAGACCGAGCTGTCGCTGGACCGGTCGGTCACCGAGTTCCGGAACGAGGTGACCCGGCTCGCCAAGGAGGGCTATGTGCCCATCACGGCGGCCGAGCTGGTGAGCGGGCGGATCGATGTGCCGCTCGGTAAACATCCGGTGGTCTTGACCTTCGACGACAGCACCCCCGGTCATTTCGGGCTCGACGCGCAGGGCAGGCCCAAGCCCGACACGGCCGTGGCGATCCTGATGGAGGTCGCGGCCAAGTTCCCGGGGTTCCGGCCGGTCGCGACGTTCTACCTGAACGACGATCTCTTCGGGATGGGCGACCAGGCGGGCGCGGGGCTCAAGTGGCTCCAGCAGCACGGGTTCGACCTGGGCAACCACACGGTGAGCCATCCGGACCTCTCGCAGCTGTCCCAGAAGGAGGTCCAGAAGGAGATCGGGGGGATGGAGAGCAAGATCTTCTCGTTGACGGGGACGCATGCGGCGACGCTCGCCTACCCGTTCGGGTCGGTGCCCGAGAAGCGGTCCTGGGCCCAGAAGAAGGACGGGGAGTACGACTTCAAGGGGGTCCTGCTGGCCGGCTGGAAGCCCTCCGGCTCGCCGTTCGACAAGGACTTCGACCCGTTCGCGATCCTGCGGGTGCGATCCGAGGGCAAGATCAGCGAAAACGACTGCCGGGAGTTCTGCTCGATCGCCTGGCTGGACAAGCTGAACAAGGATCCGGACACGCGGTACACATCGGATGGCGATCCGAATACCATTTCATTCAGGGCGTCGGACGAGAGGTTGCTCGCCAAGAAGTACCGGCCCTTTGGGCGTTCCTACTGAGTGGAGGGGCACAAGCAGGCCCCCTCCGATTGACCGCACGTGTCTCGTCCCATATCCTGATCGCTGCGCTGTGGGCTTGCGCGTGCTTCAGACGGAGCAGGCTCGCGCTCGGTCAGGTCGTTGACTTCGGTTCGGTTCATTGACGTCGCTCAGGCTGCGTCCCTTCCCGGTCCTCGGCAGGGCGGATATAAGGCCCTCCGCGCGTTGATGACACCTACGCATGTCCGTATCCGGAGCCAGCCGACACATGACGAGTAGCACCGAGGCCACCTCGACCACCCCGCAGGTAGCGGTCAATGACATCGGCTCCGAGGAAGCATTCCTCGCGGCGATCGATGAGACCATCAAGTACTTCAACGACGGCGACATTGTCGAAGGCACCGTCGTCAAGGTCGATCGTGACGAGGTCCTCCTCGACATCGGCTACAAGACCGAGGGTGTCATTCCCTCTCGCGAGCTCTCCATCAAGCACGATGTCGACCCCAACGAGGTCGTCACCGTCGGAGACCACGTCGAGGCCCTCGTCCTTCAGAAGGAGGACAAGGAAGGCCGTCTGATCCTGTCCAAGAAGCGCGCTCAGTACGAGCGGGCCTGGGGCACGATCGAGAAGATCAAGGACGAGGACGGCATCGTCACCGGCACCGTCATCGAGGTCGTCAAGGGTGGTCTCATCCTGGACATCGGCCTGCGGGGCTTCCTGCCCGCCTCCCTCGTGGAGATGCGCCGGGTCCGCGACCTGCAGCCGTACGTCGGCCGCGAGCTCGAAGCCAAGATCATCGAGCTGGACAAGAACCGCAACAACGTGGTCCTGTCCCGCCGTGCCTGGCTGGAGCAGACCCAGAGCGAGGTCCGCCAGACCTTCCTCAACACCCTCCAGAAGGGCCAGGTCCGCAAGGGCGTGGTCTCCTCGATCGTCAACTTCGGTGCGTTCGTGGACCTGGGCGGCGTCGACGGTCTGGTGCACGTCTCCGAGCTGTCCTGGAAGCACATCGACCACCCGTCTGAGGTCGTCGAGGTGGGCCAGGAGGTCACGGTCGAGGTCCTGGACGTCGACATGGAGCGCGAGCGCGTCTCCCTGTCGCTCAAGGCGACCCAGGAAGACCCGTGGCAGCAGTTCGCCCGGACCCACCAGATCGGCCAGGTCGTGCCCGGCCGCGTCACCAAGCTGGTGCCGTTCGGCGCGTTCGTCCGTGTCGAGGAGGGCATCGAGGGCCTGGTCCACATCTCCGAGCTGGCCGAGCGCCACGTGGAGATCCCCGAGCAGGTCGTCCAGGTCGGCGACGAGATCTTCGTGAAGATCATCGACATCGACCTCGACCGGCGCCGCATCAGCCTGTCGCTCAAGCAGGCCAACGAGGGCGTCGTGGTCGAGGAAGAGGAGTTCGACCCGACCCTGTACGGCATGCCCGCCGAGTACGACGAGCAGGGCAACTACAAGTACCCCGAGGGCTTCGACGCCGAGACCGGCGAGTGGCTCGAGGGCTTCGACGAGCAGCGTGAGACCTGGGAGCGGCAGTACGCCGAGGCCCGGTCGCGGTTCGACGCGCACCGCAAGCAGATCGAGGACGCCCGCAAGGCCGAGGCTGAGGCCGAGGCCACCGGCGGGACGACCTCGGTCGGCGGCGGCGGAGGCGACACCTCGTACTCCGGGGGCGGTGACGACACCGAGACCACCGGTGGCGCCCTCGCCACCGACGAGGCCCTCGCCGCCCTGCGCGAGAAGCTCTCCGGCGGCCAGTAAGCCGAGTGGGGGCCCCGGCCCCCACGCCCGGTCGGTGACCTGAGATCACGGCCGGAGGGAGATCCCCAGGATCCCCCTCCGGCCGTGATCTGTTTTCCACCCGGCCAACGGGGTGTTCGGCGTGCTTTTCGACCCGTCGGGGTCGTTGCCGATACGCTCGGATCCGTGTTCCCCGGCGCCGATCCCGGGCCATGATCCCGGGGCACGGCCCCATGTACCCGCTCGTCCTCCGGAGCAGTTGTTTCCCTTGGCCAGTACAGACGTAGGCACTCCCCGACCTGATCAGACCGGTGGCCCCGCCCAGCCCACCGGTCCCTCGATCGTCCCGCAGGGCCCGGCGCGGCTCGTGCTGATCGCGATCACGGTCGCCGTCCTCGCGCAGACCCTGCGTTTCTCGCTTCCCCAGCTCGACCGGTTCGCCGACACCGCGGGCACCGGCGCGGCCGCCGCGCTGATCGTGCTCGTTTACCTGGCGGGCCTCCTCAGCCCGCTGATCAGACGGGCGGCCGGGCCGCAGGGCCTGCTGCTGGCCGGCGTGGGCGGCCTGTTCGCCGTGCGCCTGCTCGCGCAGGCGCTGTCGCCGCAGCTCTGGCTGGCGTTCCTCGGCACGGCCATCGGCATGATCGCGGTGGCGGCGCTGTACGAGGGCGCTCGGGGCCTGTCGGGAGTCGGTTTCGCCACGGCGGCGGTCGCCGGCCTCGCGGTCGACTCCGCCGTCCGGATGGCGTTCGCGACGTGGGATCCGGCCTGGCGTTCGGGTGTCTGGCCGTGGCTCGCCTGCTTGCTGTACGTCGGCCTGGGGGCGGCTGCGCTCTACCGGGAGATGTCGTCGGGGTCTGTCGCCCCGCCGGGGATCTCCTGGCGGGACGCGCTGGGGGCGGCGGCGTTCGGGCCGTTCCTCGCGTTGCAGATTTTGATCTTGTCCAGCCCGGCGTTCGTCGCCTCATCCGGTTGGCAGTCGCTCGTCGGCGCGCACATTGTGATCGTTGTCGGCCAGGGGCTGGCTCTGGCGTTCCTCGCCTCGGGTCTGGCGGTACGCGCCGTCCCGGGCGGTGTCTGCGTGCTCGGCGGCACGCTGCTCGGGGTGGGGGCCGGGGCGATCGCCGGGACCTACGCGGTCGCCGGGGTCGAGATCGTTCCCGTCGTGATCGTCGGCCAGGTCCTGGCGGCCTGGCTGCTGGCGGTCGCGTGCCGGGCTCCGCTGCGCCGTGCCGGCGCCGGCGGGCCGGTGTGGCGGATCGACGTCGGCGCCGCCATCGGCGGTTGCCTCGTGGCGCTGATCCTTATCCCGTACCAGGTCAGCGCTGTCACGCCACTGCCGCTGCCCAACAACGTGCTCCCCGGCCTGGCCGGGATCCTGCTGGGCGCGCTCGCCGCGATCGCCGCGGCGCGGGGAGGGCCGCTGCCCGCCCGTGCGCCGCTGCGGGCGGTGACCGCCGGCGCCGCCTCGCTCGGACTGCTGGCAGGCACCGCGATCTTCACGATCGCCGCCCCGAAGAACCAGGCCCGCGCGGCCACCCCCGGCCAGGTGCGCGTCGTCACCTACAACATCCACGACGCCGTCAACACCAAGGGCCGGCTCGATCCCGAGGGCATCGCCAAGACCATCGAGGCGCAGAAGGCCGATGTCGTCCTGCTCCAGGAGGCCAGCCGCGGCTCCCTGCTTTCGGGCACCACCGACGTGGGCGTATGGCTGTCGCGCCGGCTCGGCATGAAACTGCTGTGGGGCCCCGCCGCCGACGGCCAGTTCGGCAACGCGATCCTCACGTCACTGCCGGTGAAGAAGTCGGGCACCGGGCGGATGCCCAAGGGGGACTGGTCGCAGATCCGTGGCTTCGTATGGGCGCGGCTGGGTGTCGGCAACACCTCGATCGACGTCTGGTCGACGCACCTGGAGGGCGGAGCCGACCAGGGTGACGAGCGCGTCCGCGAGGTCACCGCGCTGCTGCGGAGCTGGGGCGGCGCGCCCCGGACGATCATCGGCGGCGACATGAACGCCCGGCCGGGCAGCCCGGAGATCAGCCGGCTGCTGGAGGGCAACGGCGGCAGCGCCGAGCTGCGCAGCGCGGCTCGGGGCGACGCCACGCCCACCACCCCCGACGGCGACCGGATCGACTGGATCATCGGCACCGACGACCTGGTCTTCGACGACTACACCGTGACCCGGTCCGACGCGTCCGATCACTATCCCGTCGGGGTGACCGTCCGGATCGGGCGCTGAGCGGACCGGCGGCGGGCACCCCGGTAAGGTCGCCCTATGAGCACTGAGGACGTCAGGATCGAGCCGGCGAAGCCCGACGACGCGGGGGAGATCCTGACCGTGCAGCGCGCCGCGTACGTCAGCGAGGCGCAGCTGTACGGCGATCCCTTCATCCCGCCGCTGGTCGAGTCGCACGAGCAGCTCCACAAGGTGCTGAACGCCGACTCGGTGGTGCTCAAGGCGATGGCGGGCTCACGGCTGGTCGGTGCCGTGCGCGCCCAGTTCAGCGATCACACCTGCCTGATCGGCCGGCTCGTGGTGGCGCCCGACATGCAGGGCCGCGGCATCGGCAGGCGGCTCATGGAGGCCCTCGAACGCGAGGTGAGGGTACGCGCCGACGCGTGCGTGCTCTTCACCGGCCATCTCAGCGACGGCAACCTGAGGCTGTACCGCCGGCTGGGCTACACCGAGACCCACCGTGAACGCGTCGCCGCGCACCTTACCCTTGTGCACATGCGCAAGCCCCTGGTGCCCGCCGCCCAGGAGGCGTGATCCCGTGCTGCTGCGAGTGGGACTGACCGGCGGGATCGGCTCGGGCAAGAGCGAGGTGTCCAGGCGCCTGTCCGGCCATGGCGCCGTCATCATCGACGCCGACAAGATCGCGCGCGAGGTGGTCGAGCCGGGCACCCCCGGCCTGGCCGCGGTCGTGGCGGAGTTCGGCGAGGAGGTCCTGCTCCCGGACGGCGGGCTGGACCGCGAGAAGGTCGGCACGATCGTGTTCGGCGACGCCGACCGGCGGGGGGCCCTCAACGCCATCGTGCACCCGCTGGTCGGGGAACGCATGCAGGAGCTGATGGACGCCGCCCCGGAGGACGCGATCGTCGTCTACGACGTCCCCCTGCTCACCGAGAACGACCTCGCCGGGTTCTATGACATGGTCGTGGTCGTCGACACCCCGGTGGAGACGCAGCTCGACCGCCTCACCACCCGGCGCGGCATGACCGAGGAGGCCGCCCGGGCCCGGATCGGCGCCCAGGCCACCCGCGAGGCCCGCCGTGCCGTCGCCGACCACGTGATCGACAATTCCGGCTCGCTCGACGATCTCAAGGCTCAGGTCGACGAGCTCTGGGAAGAACTGACCCGCCGCGCCCAGGCGGCCCGGGAGGGAAGCGACGGCGCTTGAGCCTCGCCGTCGGGCGCGGACACCCCCAGGAGGACGCGTGATGCAGATGGCGTGGGCGACCGACCAGGGAAGCCCCGAGCGGCCCAACGAGGACTTCGTGGCGGCCGCGCCCGGTGCCGTGGTGGTGATCGACGGCTGTGGGCTCCCGCTCGACACCGATCTCGGCTGCGTCCACGGCACCGCCTGGTACGCGCGTTCCCTCGGCACGAGGCTGCTGGCACGGCTGACCGACAGCATGGGGACGGCGCCGCAGGCGGGTCCGCCCGTCGGCCCGCCCGAGGGTGCTCACCGCCCGGCGCGCCGGCCGCTCGTCGCCCGGCTGGCCGGGGCCATCGCCGACGTCGCGGCCTCGCACCGCGCCACCTGCGATCTCGGACTCGCCACGACGCCCGCCGCCACGGTCCTGGCCCTGCGCGTGCGCGGCGACGTGCTGGACTACCTGGTCCTCGCCGACTCCACCCTGCTCATCGACGGGACGGAATTCCTCCAGGAGATCACCGGCGGCCATGTCTATGCCGCCGCGGACCCGGGGGTGGCCGAGCACGCCATCACCGGCACGATCCCGCTGCGGGACCTCCGGCGGGCCTTCCTGCTCACCGACGGCGCCACCCGGCTGGTCGACGAGTTCGGCCTGACCGACTGGCCCGGCCTCGTCCAGCTGATCGACGAGCACGGTCCCGGCGGGCTGATCGGCCATACCCGCGACACCGAACGCACCGACCCGGAAGGCGACCGCTGGCCCCGCAACAAGATCCACGACGACGCGACCCTGGCCATCGTCAGCCTGTGACCCGGGCGCCCGCCTGGAGGGCCAGGCGGGCGCGGTGGCGTGGAGCTCAGCGGTCTCCGACGGGGGCCGTCTCGGATCGCGTTCCGGTGGCGGGCGCTGCCTGGTCAGCGCTGCCGGCGTCCTCTCCGGCAAGCCGTGCCGAACGCAGGACGGCGAGCGAGACGACGGCGAGGCCGATCATCAGGGCCGCGCTCGCGACCGAGACGGCGGCCAGCGCGTCGGTGAACGCGGCGTGCGCGGCGCTCAGCAGGTCGGCGGCGACAGCGCCTGGGAGACCCGCAGCGACCTCCACGGCCCCGCTCAGCGAGTCGGCGGCGGCCTCCCGGGATCCGGCCGGCACCTGCCCGGGCACGTCGATCCGGCTGCCGTAGACGGCGGCCCCGAGGCTGCCGAGCGTCGCGACGCCCAGCGCGATCCCGAACTCCCCGGACGTCTGCGCGACGGCCGACGCGGAGCCGGCCTTCTCGACCGGAGCCGTGCCCACGATGAGGTCGAAGACGAAGACGCTGACCGGCGCGGTGCCGAAGAACCCGACGACGGCGCCGGTCATGAGCAGCCCCAGGCCGTCGGCTGCCGCGAGGACGAGGAACCCGGCTCCCGCCAGCCCGAGCCCCGCGGCCATGACGTGCGAAGCGCGGAACCGGCGGGCGACGACCGGAGCCAGCACGGACGCGACCGCCAGGGCCAGTGCCGGCGGCACGAGCCACAGGCCTGCCTTGAGGGGCGACATTCCTTCGATCAGCTGCAGGTACTGGCTGACGAACAGATAGAGCCCGCTCTGCACGATTCCCGTGAGCAGCAGGATCGCCAGTGCGGCGGTGAAGCCCCGCCCCTTGAAGAGCGCCAGGTCGAGCAGCGGGGTCTCCAGGGACTGCTGCCGCCGGACGAACCACAGACCGAAGGCCAGGCCGATCGCAACCGCCACGTACGGCACCGCCCGTGCGGGCTCGTCGGCGATCTCCTTGACCCCGTAGATGACCGGCATGATCGCGGCGAGCGACAGGGCGACGCTGGCGAGGTCCACGCGGCCCGCCGCGGTGTCCCGGTACTCGGGGAGGATCAACGACCCGGCCACCAGGAGGATCACCATCACGGGGACGCCCAGCAGGAACACCGATCCCCACCAGAACGACTCCAGCAGGATCCCGCCGACCACGGGCCCCAGGGCGGCGCCGCCCATGAAGCACGCGGTGAAGATGCCGAACGCCATGGCCCGCTGGCGCGGGTCGCCGAACATCGTGCCGATCAGCGCGAGCGCCGAGGGGCCCAGCGTCGCGCCGGTGACGCCCAGCAGCGCCCGGGCCACGATCATCATTTCCGGGTTCACGGAGTACGCGGCGAGCACGGACGCACCGGCGAACGCCGCCGCGCCGGTCAGCAGCAGCCGCCGGCGGCCGATCCGGTCGCCCAACGTGCCCATGGTGATCATGAAGCCGGCCACCATGAAGCCGTAGACGTCCATGATCCACAACAGCTGGGTCCCGGACGGGCGCAAGTCGGCGCCCAGGTGCGGGGCGGCGAGGAACAACACGCTGTTGTCCAGCGCCAGCAGGAGGACCGGCAGGGCCAGGACGGCGAGGCCGGCCCATTCTCTGGCCCCGGCGCGGGCACCTGCCTCGGGGGATGCGGTCGATGACATGACAGAGCCCTTCTCGAACTCTCGCAAACGGCTGAGCTATCGGTCCCCACGGTGCGCCGAGGTCGTTATGGAGAGATTCGGGTGCGGTTATGCACCGGTTAGCGTGGACCCATGCGTTTCGAGGTGCTCGGCCCGCTGGAGGTCTGGGCGGACGACGGGAGCCCGGTCAAGGTGCCCGAGCTGAAGGTCCGCGCGCTGCTGGCCGATCTGCTGGTGAACGAGGGACATCCGGTGTCGCCGGACCGGCTCATCGCGGACCTGTGGCCGCGGGACATGCCCGGCAAGCCCCTGGCCGCCCTGCGCGCCAAGGTCTCGCAGCTCCGCCGTGCCCTGCGCGAGGCCGAGCCGGACGGGCCGGAACTCGTGATCTCCCGGCCGCCGGGCTACGTCCTCAAGTGCGATGCCGTGGACTCCCGCCGCTTCGAGGAGCTCACCGCCCAGGCACGCGAGGCGGATCGACCCGCCGCCAAGGCGGCGCTCCTGACGGAGGCGCTCAGGCTTTGGCGAGGTCCCGCGTTCGCCGACTTCGCGGACGAGGCGTTCACGCGCAGCGCCATCACGCGGCTGGACGAGCAGCGGCTGACCGCGCAGGAGGATCTCGCGGAGGCCCGCCTGGAGCTCGGCGAGCACAGCGCGCTCATCGGTGAGCTCACCGACCACGTCGATCGCCATCCGTCGCGGGAACGTTTCCACGCCGCCCTCATGCTGGCTCTCTACAGGTCGGGAAGGCAGAACGAAGCACTCGACGTCTACCAGGCCCTGCACCACCGTCTCGGCGAGGACCTCGGCCTCACGCCGAGCCATGAGCTGAACGCCCTCCAGCAGGCGATCCTGGCCCAGGACCCCGCCCTGGAGGCGCCGCGCGTCCGGCCTCGCACGCCGCCCGCCCGCCTCCCCGTCCCGTTGACCGGACTGGTCGGGCGCGCGGACCTCGTGGAGGAGATCCGCATACTGATCACCAAGGAACGGCTGGTCACGCTCACCGGCCCCGGGGGAGTGGGCAAGACCCGGCTCGCGATCGAGGCCGCCGCCCCGTTCCGTGACGGCGCGCACATCGTCGAGCTCGCCCCGCTCGCCCCCGGCGCCTCCCCCGGCAAGGTGGCCGAGGCGGTCGCCGGCGCCCTGGGTCTGGACGACGCCGATCCGGTCGAGGCCCTTTCCGGCGCCGGCGCGCTCCTCCTCCTGGACAACTGCGAGCACGTCATCGAGGCGGTCGCCAAGCTCGCCGACCACCTCCTCAAATCCGCGCCCGAGCTCAGGATCCTCGCCACCAGCCAGGAACCCGTCGGCATCTCCGGCGAGGTCGTCCGCACGGTCCCGCCGCTGCCGGAGCCCGACGCCGTGCGGCTGCTCCTGGACCGGGTATCGGCCGCGGCGCCGGGCTTCGTGCCCGGGCCCGCCGCCGACGCCGCCGTGGCGACGATCTGCCGGCGGCTGGACGGGCTGCCGCTCGCCCTCGAACTGGCCGCCGCCCGCGTCAACGGTCTCGGCGTGACGGAGCTTGCCGCCCGCCTGGACGACCGCTTCCGGCTCCTGGCCGGGGGCCGCCGCGGCACGCCGGACCGCCAGCGCACGCTGCGCGCGACGATCGAGTGGAGCTGGGAGCTGCTGACCGATCCCGAGCGCATCCTCCTCCGCCGGCTCGCCGCCCACCCGGGCGGCCTCACCCTCGAGGCGGCCGAGGAGGTCTGCGCGGGACACGGCGTGGACGCGCAGGAGGTGCCGAGCCTGATGGCGGCCCTCGTCGACCGTTCGCTGGTCCTGCGCGCCGACGGTGCCGGCCAAGCCGGCCGTTACGCGCTGCTGGAGTCGATCGCGGCCTACGGCATGGAACGCCTGCGGGAGTCCGGCGAGCTCGACCTCACGCTGAAGCGCCGCGACCTCTACTACACGATGGTCGCCGAGTGCGCGGAGGTCTACCGTCTCGGTCCCGCCCGGGTCCGGTGGACCGAACGGCTCGCCGCCGAGACGGCCAACCTGCGCGCCTCGTTCGAGAGCGTCCTGCGCCGCCGCGACACCGAACTGGCCGTGCGCCTCGCCGGCGCGCTCGCCTGGTACTGGGTCCAGACCGGCCGCCTGGACGAGGCGCGCCGCTCGCTGGCGGAAGTGCTCGTCCAGGCCCAAGCCCAGCATCGAGAGATCCTCCAGAACGACCGGGACGCCCGCAGGGTCGCCTTCGTTCTCGAAGGACTCGCGGCCATCCAGCTCGTCGACGGCCAGGCCCGCCAGGCGGCCCGGCTGCTCGGCTCGGCCGCAGGCCTCCGCGCGGCGGCCGACCCCGGTGACGTTCACCAGAGCTGCACCCCCACTGAAGGCCCCAGCCGTACGGCCCTTGACGAGAACGCCCGCGTGACGGCCGCCGTGCGCGCCGCTCTGGACGACGACACATTCGAAGCGGAGTTCGTCCGGGGCCGCACCCTCAGCCCGGAGGAGGCGGCGTCCGGGTGGCCGTCGGAGTCTCCTCTGGGGGTGGACCTCCAGACCCCCAGGGCTTCGCCCGGAGGGCGGTCAGAGTCGCCTCTGGGGGTGGACCCCCAGGCCCCCAGGGCTTCGCCCGAAGGGCGGTCAGAGTCGCCTCTGGGGGTGGACCCCCAGACCCCCAGGGCTTCGCCCGAAGGGCGGTCAGAGGTCGGCGTCTAGAGCGAGGCGGCGCACCTCCGGCAGGTACGGGTCAAGCTCTCCCGGCTCGAAACGGCACATGCCGATGCCGAGCCAGAACTCGGCGGTCGAGTTGCCCTCCCACTTGTAGCGCCCGTCAGGGGTGAGCGCGGCCCAGCCTTCCGACAGGCCGAGAAGGGTGGCCTTCCGGGCGGGCGCCGCCGGGTCGCTGACGTCCCAGAGAATGACGGCGCCGTCGTCGCCCGCGCTCGCGAGGGTGGCGCCCCCCGGATCGAACGCCATTGACCAGACGCGCCGGGTGTGCCCGGGGAGGGTGTGCAGGTGCCGTCCAGTGGACGGGTCCCAAAGGCGGATCACCAGGTCGTCGCCGGCGGTCGCCAGAAGCGAGCCCGAGGGGTGGAAGGCGGCGGTCCAGAGCCTGCCGTTGTGGCGGGTCAGCACATGGCGGCTCTCGCCGGTGCGGTGATCCCAGAGGCGTGCGGTGCCGTCGTTGCTCGCGCTGGCCAGGGTCTCGCCGTCGGGATGGAAGGCCACGCGGTAGACGCGGTCGGTGTGGCCGTGCAGCGCCCGCACGCACTCGCCGCTGCGTGCACCCCAGATCCGGACGACCCCGTCGTCGCAGCCGGTGGCCACCAGCCGGCCGTCGGGGCTGAAGTCGATCGACCGGACGCGGCCCCTGTGGTCGGCGAGGTTGACGGTCTCGCGGCCGGTCGTCCAGTACCAGAGCCGGACGCTGTCGTCGTCGTTGGCGGTGGCCAGCACGTCACCGGCGGGACTGAACGCCTGCGCCCAGACGTGGTCGGTCTCGACGTTGAGCTCGCGCTCGAAGGTTCCGGTGCCCGCCTGCCACAGGTGCACGCCGCCGTCGTTGGTGGCGGTCGCCAGCTGCGCACCGCGCGGGTTGAACGCGGCGGAGGTGAGATTGTCGGCGGTGCCGCGCAGCTCCCGGAGGAGCCGGCCGGTGCGCGGCTCCCACAGCCGTACGAGGCCGTCGTTGCCCGCGCTGGCCAGCAGCCCGCCGTCCGGGCTGAAGGCCACGGTGGTGACGCGCCGCCCGTGACCGCGCAGGACCACCCGGCACTGGCCCGTCTCGGCGTCCCATATGCGGGCGGTGCCGTCGTTGCTGCTGGTGGCGAGCTGGGCGCCGTCGGGCCGGAAGCTGAACGGCCAGACGGCGCCGCGGTGCCCGGCGAGTTCGAGGCGCTGGTGCCCGGTCTCGGGATCCCACAGGCGCACCGAGCCCGCGCTGTCAGCCGTGGCGAGGCGGCCGCCGTCGGGGCTGAACGTCACCTGGTAGATGGCGCCGCCGTGACCGGAGAGCGTCAGCGTGTGCCGCGCGTCGTCCCACAGCCGCTCTTTCTCCCACAGCCGCACCGAGCCGTCGGTGTCACCCGTGACCAGCACGTCGCCGCGGGGGTGGAACGCGATGGCGTAGACACGCCCGGTGTGGCCGAGGAGCTCCTGGCGGATGTCGCCCGTACGGATGTCCCAGAGCCGCACCACGCCGGCCTCGTCGCCCGCGGCCAGCAACGATCCGTCCGGGTGGAAGACGGCCCGGTAGACCGCGCCCCGGTGGCCGGTGAGCGTCCGCCGCAGCTCGCCGGTCTCCAGGTCCCACACGCGGAGCGTGCCACCGGCGTCGCCGGTCACCATGCTCCGCGCGTCCGGGTCGAAGACCGCCGTGTAGACGGGCGCGGTGTGACCGGGCAGCTCGTGCCTGAGATCGCCGGTCCTGGTGTCCCAGACGCGGATCGTTCCGTCGGCCGCGCCCGCCGCCACGAGGAAGCTGTCACGAGGCCCCACGACGACGGGCCACACACCTTCGGGATGCACGGTCAGCGTGTGCGCGCAGCGCCCGGTCGCCAGATCCCAGATCCGTACGGTCCCGTCGGCGGATCCGGTGGCGAGGATGTTGCCGGCCGCGTCGAACGCGACCGCGTAGGCCCGGTCGCGGTGCCCTTCCAAGGTGCGGAGCGGGGTGCCGGTGACGGCGTCGACGACCAGCACGCCGCCGTCCTCGCTGCCGACCGCGAGGACCGAGCCCCCAGGGCTGTACGCCAGGGGCTGCGGGAGGCGGCTCGTCTGGAAGTGGAAGCCGTACGGCACGCCCACCGCGGCCGGGGCGACCTGGACGTCGATGGGCCGACCTGGCGCGATGGCGGCCTCGCGGAGCTCGGGCGCCTGCGCGATCCGGTCCGGCAGCGACGCGCTGATGAGCGCCGCCCGCGTCCAGCGGCTGCCCTCGACGGCCACGTCCCGCAGGTCGGCGTTGGCCAGGCGCGCCCGGCCCAGATCGGCGCCGCGCAGGTCGGCACCGGTCAGCCGGGCGTCGTCGAGGCGCGCGCCCACCAGCGACGCGTCCCGCAGGACCGCCCGCGAGAGGTTGGCCCCGACCAGCTGCGCGTCGGTGAGGTCTGCCCCGGTGAGGTCGACCTCTTGAAGGTCACGGTAGGACAGGTCTTCGCCCTGGAGGTTGGCGCCGCGCAGGTCGGCGCGCGCGGGCGTGCGCAGGCGCGTGGTGACCTTGATGGCGTTGGTCCGGGCCACATCATGGCGATCGGGGTCGGCGAGCACGCCGGCGGCCCAGTCCTGGAGGGCGCGGGTGTCGGCGAGGTCGCACAGGAAGTCCACGGTCAGCTGTGACAGCGCCCGCAGCGACAGGGTGCGCGGCTCGGCGGCACGCGTGAACTCGTCCGCGATGTGCCGCGCGACGAGCCACTCCATCACCGAGCTGTGGATGAAGCCGAAGAGCCCCTCCTCGGTCCGCACGAGCAGGCTCCCGGCACCGACCGCGTGCGTCACCTGATGCGGCGACATGCGTCCTTCGGCCAGGTCCGTGAGCGCGTCCGCCACGTCCGACAGCTCGTTCAGCCGCAGGAACGGCTCGTTGCTCTCCCACAGCCGCAGAGCGAGCGTGCCGACCGCGCGCCACATGTCCGTGGTCTCCAGCCCGGAGGGACCCCCCGAGCCCCGCACCCGGTCGGCCTCATGGGAGAGCCAGGAGCCGAGGATCTCGCGGTAGAGGTCCGCCGGGCTGACGGTGTGCCTGGCCTGCGCCACGGCCCGCAGCCGCTCCTCGGGCAGCTCGGCGATGAAGCTCAGCATGCGCGGGTTGCTGGTCAGGCCGAGCAGTTCCTCGATGCCCGACAGGAGCCGCAGCCGAGCCTCGGCGGTCTCCTCGTCCCCGTACCGGTGCACGAGGTACGAGCGGACCTGCGTGGGCGTGAAGTCCTCGATGCCGAGCACCCGCCGGTGGGGGAGCACGCCGACCTTCTCGCCGAGGGCGGTCAGGACCTGCGCCTGCGACTTGAAGTGCTGGGTGCGGCTGGCCACCACGATCTTGGCCTTGTCCTGCGCGGCCTGCAGCAGCGTGTCGAGGTGGTCGGCGGCCTGGTCGTAGGTCACGCGCGTCACGAGCTCGTCGAAGCCGTCGAAGAGCAGCACGATGCGGCCCTGCCGCAGCATGTAGTGGAACGCCTTCAGATCGATCAGCTCCTCGCCGTGGTTGGCCAGGTGCGCGGCCACCAGGCCGTCGACCGAGTGCGCCTTGTCGAGCGCCCGCAGCTCGATGAGGATCGGGATCACGTGCGGCAGCTCGGCCGGGATGCGCCGGGCCAGCTCGCGCAGTGCGAACGTCTTGCCTCGGCCGAAGTCGCCGAGCAGCAGCAGGAACCGGCCATGGTCGGCCGCCAGCAGCCGCAGCATCTCCCCGACCAGGTCCTCGTGGACCTCCGGGCCCGACGCGGGACGGTCGAGGTCGCGGTAGCGCTGCGGCACGTACAACGACGGCGGGTAGAGGCCGCCGGAGGCCAGCCGCCGCGTCTGCCCGCTCACGTACTCCGACAGGTCGAGCAGCCCCTGGAACTCGGTGAGGCTTCGCAGCCTGATCCCGCGCCGCAGCGCGTCCTCACGCAGCGACCGGGGTGGAGCCGAGCCGATGTAGACCAGCTCGGAGCCGTGGTCGGCGCCGTCGGCGTGGACGTGCCTGACGAACGCGTCGACGTCCTCCTCCGAGAGCGCGCCGACGTGCGCTCCGATGCGGTACTGCCGGACGAACCCGTCCTCCAGGTGCGTCAGCAGCAGGTGCGGCGGATCGACTCTGCCGTCTGCCCGCGGAGCAGGGACGATCCTGCGGATCGTGGCCCGCTCGAAGCGCGTCTCGCACGCCTCGGCGATGCGGTCGAGCAGCTCCGCGGTCGGGTCGGGCGCGGGCTCGACCTCCGGCTGGTGCGGCCCGAGCTCGGGTGTCGGCCCGACCGCGGTCTCGGCCGGTGCCTCCTGCCGCGGCACCGGGAACGTGCCGCCGACACGGATCCACTCCCGGGCGAGACGTTCGGGTCCGCGCCGGGTCGCCTCCTCGGGGATCCAGCGTTCCAGGCCGTCCCGCCGCACGACCACGATCTGGTGGCGGCCGGGACCGAGCGCCGGGACGCACGGCGGCCCGGACGGCAGCTGCGGGATGCCGCGGCCGAAGTCGGGCTCGGTGCCCTGGAAGAACAGGTTCACGTGGCCGCCGAGGAGCGTGTCCACGGTGGCCGGGTCGGGATCGCGCAACGCGCCCGGCTCACCGGCGATGGGCGTGTGCTCGACGACCCCGAGGCGCAGCCAGCCCTCGTCCTCGAAGTGGCGCAGCCGTTCGGTGAACCAGGCCGCCTGCGCCTGGCCGACCTGCCCGTACCGGTCGTCCTGGCGGTGGGTCTGCGGGAGCGTGGAGTTGAGGCCCGCGATCACGACCTTGAGATCGGGCACCGGGAACAACGTCCACGGCTGGGCGCTGTCGAAGACCAGGCTGTCGAGGCCCTGGTAGAGCTCCTTGAAGAGCCCGGCGAAGTGCCGCCACTTGGGCCAGTACGGCGGCTGCGGGTCGATGTCGTCGGCCTCGCAGCTGGAGAAGTACGCCTGGGACGCCGCGCGGTTGACGTCGTGGGTGCCCGGCACGATCACCACGCGCTGCGCCTCCAGCCCGAGCAGGGCGCGCAGGCTGGTGAGGAACGACAGCGCCTCGGCGAACTCCTTGCGGCTCCCGGAATGGGTCAGGTTGCCGGAGACGACGAGCAGGTCCGGCCGCGGCACCTCCGCGTCCGCGAGCCGCGTGACGTCGCTCCAGATCCGGTCCTGCAGCTCGGTCGCGGTGGTGGGCTCGCCCGGCTCGGCGAGCGTGCGGCCGAACCGCGGCCCCGCGACGTGCAGCACGCTGATGTGCTCGCGCGGCTCCTGGTCGGCGCCCGGCGCGGCGGGGAACGACGGCGCGGCGACCGGCGCCCGCCTGGCCTGGCGTTCGCCGGTCTGCTCCGGCAGCCGGCCGGAACCACCGGCGAAACCAGAACCACCGGCGGAACCGGAACCCCCGGTGGAACCGGAACCGCCGGGGAACCCGGGTCCGGCCATCGGCATGGCGTGACCCGCGAGGGCCTCCTCGATGCGGCGCATCAGCAGATCGCGCGCCTGGTCGGGATCGTCGACGCCGACCAGGTCGACGTAGGTGATGGTGGACAGCAGCCCGTCGATCGGGCAGTCCTCGATCCGCACCGTCACCAGCTTGTTGGCCGGGTTGTCCGGATCGGCGCGCAGCGCGGTCATCCACTCCCAGCGGCCGTACCGCGAACGCAGGTAGTTGCGCGACAGCACCGCCACCACGACCTTCGCCTCCGACAGGCCCCGGTCCATGAAGTCGATGAAGTTCGTCCCCGGCACGAAGTCCCAGGCCTGCATCATCGTCCGGTGCCCGGCGGCCTCCAGTTGCCAGGCGATCCAGGACGCCCACCGCTCGTCGGCGGGGGAGTAGCTGATGAAGAAATCGGTCGGGCGTTCCTGTCGTGGCGGGCCGGGGGGTGTCATGGGTGGATTATCGCGCGGGCGGCGGCGGGGCGTAGCACCAGACGACACATATGGGATCATGTCGCCGTGTCACCTCCCGGACATGTCCTCCGCCGAGCCGCGGGTGACATGGGCGTGCTCGACTGGATCCGCTTCGGCCTGCTCGGACTCGGCCTGCTCTTCGTGGCCACCGGCCTGCTGCCGCGTGCCGAGGCCGAAGCGAGCATCGGCCGCATCGCCCCGCTGCTGTTGTTCCTGTTCAGTGTCATCGTGCTGGCCGAGCTGACCAAAGAGGCCGGCGTCTTCGACGCGATCGCGCAGCGGCTGGCCAGGTGGGGGCGTGGAGACTACTTCGCGCTGTTCCTGCTGTGCGTGGCGTTCGCCTCGGTCAACACCGTCTTCCTCAACCTCGACACCACGGCCGTGCTGCTCACTCCGGTCCTGCTTGCGCTGGCGGTGCGCGCGCGCATCGCGGCGTTGCCGCTCGCGATGACGACCGTGTGGCTGGCCAACACCGCGAGCCTGCTGCTGCCCGTGTCCAACTTGACCAACCTGCTGGCGGCGCGCCGGGTCGCCCTGGAGACTCCCGCGTTCGCCGAGCGGATGTGGGCGCCGCAGCTGGCGGCCCTCGCCGTCACGATGGTGCTGCTGTGGGTCTTCTACTGGCGCCGTTCGATGCGGGGCGCGGACGCGGACCGTTACGAGCCGCCCGAGCCCGAGCCCGTCCGGGACCGCGTGTTGTTCGGGGCGACCGGGATGGCGTGCCTGCTGTTCATCGCGGCCATCCTCGCGGGCGTGCACACCGGGATCCAGCTGGGCATCGCCGCGACCGTGGCGGCGGTGGTGGCGGTGATCGCGTTCGCGGTGCGGGACCGCGGCTCGCTCCGGCCGTCGCTGATCCCCTGGCAGTTGATGGTCTTCGTCACCGGATTGTTCCTGGTGGTGCCCACGCTGGAGCGGTACGGGCTGGACGAGGTGATGCGGGCGCTCGTCGGCACCGACGACGGGGTGGCCGGGGCGATGCGCGCCGCGTTCGCCGGGGGCGGCCTGTCGAACCTGCTCAACAACCTGCCCGCGTACGTGGCGGGGGAGTCGGCTGTCCCGAAGGAGAATCGGGATCAGCTGCTGCCGCTCCTCATCGGGACGAACGTCGGCCCGGTGATCACGCCGTGGGGCTCGCTGGCGACGTTGTTGTGGTTCGAATGGTGCAGGCGCTGGGACGTCCGAGTTCCGATGCGCAAGTTCGTGTTGACGGGCACGGCGCTGGCAGTGCTGGGATGCGCGGCGTCGGTGGGCGCCCTGCTCGTCACCGGCTGAGCCCTTTCACCGGATGAGCCTTTCACCGGCTGACGGGCACGCCCGCGGCCGGGTCGAGGGCGGCCTCGGCCGTGTGGAGCAGGCGGCCGAGCAACTCGGGACGGGCGGCCACGAAGCCGCGCTCGGCCGGGGGCAGCTCGATGCTCGGCCGGTACGGCCCGCCGTCGAGCGCGCGGAGCTCCGCGCCCGCCTCCTGGGCGAGGAGGGCCCCGGCGGGCAGGTCGATGAGCTCGGGCCGGTAGCCCACGATGCCGTCGATGTCACCGCGGGCCAGCATCACCCACGCGACGAGCGGCGCCCACAGCTGGAGCAGCCGGCCGCCGCGCCGTTCCAGCATCGCCTTCAGCGGCACCGCCACCGCGTCGTCGCTGCCCACGTCGTGGCCCTGGATCCAGGCGAGCACCGGCTTGTCGGCGCGGCCGGGCCGGGGCTGGTCGGGCAGCCGCAGCCGCGTTCCGTCCGGGCCCACCGCGCCCTCGCCCCGCACGGCCCGCCACGTGCGGCGGCTGACCGGCTCGTGGACGACGCCCAGCACCGGGAGCGGCCCCTCGCAGAGCGCCAGGCCGACGGCGCACACCGGCATGCCGATCGCGACATTGTTGGTCCCGTCGAGCGGGTCGACCAGCCAGGTGAAGCCGCTGTCGCCCGCGCCGACGGCACCCGCCTCCTCGGAGATGACGAGGTGCCCGGGGAACGCGCCGCCGATCCGTTCCAGGATCAGCTCCTCGCAGGCCAGGTCCAGGTCGGTGACGACGTCCACGCCGGTGCCCTTGAGGTGGACGTCCAGCGGTCCCGCCATCCGGGCGCGCAGGAGATCCCCGGCGGCCTCGGCCGCCTCGGCGGCGACGCGTCCCGCCTCAATGAGATCGACCGGAAAGGCCGGTGCGGGGTGCGATGAGTTCATCGGGGCCTCTCCGTACTCTGCGGTCAGGCGTACTCGCGGTCAGACATACTGTGCGGTCAGAGTCGTGCCGAAGGATGGACATCGTCGGGAGCCATGCCAGGGCGGGCCGTGCCGGGACGGGCCGTGCCGGAGCGGGCCGTGCCGGAGCGGGTCGTGCCGGGGTGAGCCTGGGACAGCAGCCGCGCCGACCGCAGGGCCGCCCGGGTGGCCACGTCGGGCGCGCAGCGTTCGCGCTGGGTCCGGTGGGTGGGGACGTCGAGGGGGCCGATGGACAGGTCGCCGCGTCCGGGCGTCCGGCGCCCCAGCGCGATCGTCGCCGCGTCCGGGCCGCCCTCGATGAACGTGCTGTGGAAGACGCCGGCCGGGAGCGTGTAGGTGTCGCCCGTCCGGTGGACCGACGAGTCGCCGGGGGTGCAGCTGACCGTGCGGGACGTGGCGTGCAGCTCGTCGATCCCGCCGCGGCTGACCACCTCGAAGATCCGCTGCTGGTCCGCGGTGCGCTCCGGGGGTTCGGTGACGTCGGCGCGGGCGTTGCGCACGGTCCCGTACAGCACGAAGCTGATCAGGTCCCAGCTGTGGCAGTGCACCGGCGAGGTGGTCGCCGGTGCCGCCGGCACCTCCGGGGACCAGATGTGCAGGCAGACGCCGAGGTCGCCGCTGCGCTCCACCGGCAGGCACAGGAAACCCAGCGGGTGCCGCACCGCCGCGACCGCCAGCCGCCCGGCGGCGACGTCGTCGAGCACCCGGTGGGCCCACGCGGGCAGCACGGCCGCCGCCGTGCCCGCGGTGAGCGCGCGCTGGATGTCGTCGTAACGCATCATTCGAAGGGGTCCTTGGCCCGGAGGGCCTTGCGGATGATCTCGGCGATGTCCCGGTCGGTGTAGCCCCGGGCCAGCTCGATGCCGAGGACCTCGAAGAGCTTGCGCGCCTCCTCGACGGTCGGCTCGTCGTCGAGCGGCGCCAGCCGGGCCTGCTCGATCGGGACGCGGCGCGCCTGGTCCAGGCTGATCTGGAGCTCGGCGCTGTACCAGCCGTAGTAGAACTTGTCAGCGGCGATCACCAGTGCCTCGCCGCGCGGGTCGTCCCGCGTGACCACCACCCACGACTTGGACAGGTCGTAGCGGAGGGTCGTCATCGTCTGGGACAGGCCCATGTCGATGTCGAGCATGCCGAACCGCTGCTTGTGCCAGCACGCCGCCAGGATCGTCGCGTACGCCTCCTTGCGGGTGCGTTCGGTCGTCCACTGCTCGCCGGTGCCGTCCGGCTCGTCGGAGACCGACCGGCGGTGCCGCGCGTAGGCCTCGCAGACCCCGACGTTGGTCGGATCCAGGATCTCGAGCCGGAACAGCAGGGTGCGCCGTTCGCGCCGGGCCGCCGCCACGCATTCGGGGAGCGTCCGGGCGCGGATGTAGGTGCCGGTGCCGCCCTTGAAGAACCAGCGGTCGGTGTCGCGCCGCGCCTCGGCGAGGACCTGGCCCACCTGCGCGCCGCTGATCACCCGGACCACGGCGGTCTCGTCGAGCGCCCGCTTGGTGTCGGAGATCACACTCTCGAAGCGCTCGATGTGCTCGAGCCGTTCGCTGAGCCCGTCCAGCGTGGCCGAGGACGCCCGCAGCGTGTCGCGGACCTCGGCCTCGACGGGGATCCGGCGGCCGCGGTCGCGCAGGATCGAGGACGCCAGCAGGCCGATCACCGCCAGGATGGCGCTGTTGATCACCTGGTTCTCGTTGGGGATCTTCAGGCCGATGCTGATCACTGCGACGACGATGGCGAGGACGAGCGCGATGAAGGCGTCGGCGTTCTTCCCGAGCCAGATGGCGAATCGGGTCATCGTGGGCTAATTCCCCGTTCCCTGGGCGGCGTCGTCATCGTAACCAGAGTGCCGGTGGCAAGCCACTCGATAGGCGCCTGCGACGGTGCCGGCGGCACGCCGGAATCGCCGTCCTGGTACGGCTTCCGCGCATCGGACCCGGTGTCGCGCGGGTGCCCGGGCGCTGCCGGGAGAGTGCTCCAGGGCGCTCTGGGGAGGGTGCCCAGAAGGTGTCGGAAAGGTGCCGGTGGAAAGTCGGTGTGCTGCGGTATTTATCTGGCCTGGTCAGGTAATGCCTCGCTATAGGCTCGTCACATGCGCTTTCGGAACTGGTGGTCGGCGCTGTGGCCGACACGTCGGTCTCGGGCGCTGGACCTTTCCCTGGCCGGTGGCACCGCCGTCTTCGACGCGACCTGGCTGTGGTTCGCGCCTCAGGAGTTCTGGCTGCCGCCACCGGTGGTCTCGGTGTGCGCCGCGATCCTGGCCCTGAGCCTGGTGCTGCGGCGGCGCCATCCCGTCGGGATCGCGGTCTACCAGGTGGTGTGGGGCACGGTGACGGGCGCGGGCGGCATCGCCTCCCTGGTCATCCTGTATTCGCTGGGGGCGTACACGGCGTCCCGGCGCACGGTGATCCTGGTCGCGTTGGCCGGATACCTCGCGTTCCTGGCATGGCCCGGCCCTACGGCGACCGATGACCCCTTTCTGGCCCTGGTGACGCTCGGCGTGGCGTTCACGGCGCTGCCGGTGGTGCTGGGCCTCTACATGGGCGCGCGCAAACAGCTGATCGCCTCCCTGCAGGAGCGGACGCGGCGGCTCGAACGCGAGGTCCATCTGCTCGCCGAGAAGGCCAGGGCCGAGGAGCGCACCCGCATCGCCCGCGAGATGCACGACGTCGTCGCCAACCGGGTGAGCGTCATGGTCGTCCACGCGGGTGCCCTCAAGGCCGTCGCCGCCCGCGATCCCGCGCGCGCCGCCGAGACCGCGGCGGTGATCGGCGACATGGGGCGGCAGGCGCTGGACGAGCTGCGGCAGGTCATCGGGGTGCTGCGGCAGGGCGAGCAGGCGCTGCCCCTGAGCACGCCGACGCTGGACGATCTCCGTGAGCTGGTCGGCCAGTCCACGTCCGCCGGGCTTCGCGCCGATCTGTGCGTCCAAGGGGAGGAACGTGCCATCCCTCCGGCGGTCGGCCGGACGGTCTACCGGCTGATCCAGGAGGGCCTGACGAACGTGCACAAGCACGCGGGCGACGCCGACACCAAGATCGGCCTGCTGCTGTTGCCGGAGGCGGTCGAGGTGGAGGTCGAGAACGCCCCGCCGGACGGCCGGCCGGAGCACGGCCTGCCCAGCGGCGGCAACGGCCTGGTGGGCCTCAGGGAACGGGTCGTGGCCCTGGGCGGGACGTTCGAGGCCGGCCCCTGCGAGAACGGCGGTTACGCCGTCCGGGCCAGGATCCCGCTCCCCGCCTCCTGACCGCCAGAGCGGAAATACCGCGGCTCGGGCGATTGTCGTACCCCCTGCATAGAGTGGGGGGATGCGGGTCGACCTGGCCCGCGGGGGTTTGATCAGGGAGATTGAAGGCATGCGGCCGATCACTGACCTGCAGCGCAAGGTGGCGCCGTTCGAGGTCGTCACGGAGATGACGCCGTCCGGCGACCAGCCGCAGGCGATCGCCGAGCTGGCCGAGCGCATCCGGCGGGGCGACAAGGACGCCGTGCTGCTGGGCGCCACCGGCACCGGCAAGACCGCCACGATCGCCTGGCTCGTCGAGGAGCTCCAGCGGCCCGTCCTGGTCATGCAGCCCAACAAGACGCTGGCCGCGCAGTTCGCCAACGAGCTGCGCGAGATGATGCCGCACAACGCCGTCGAATACTTCGTCTCGTACTACGACTACTACCAGCCTGAGGCCTACATCCCGCAGACCGACACCTACATCGAGAAGGACTCCTCGATCAACGACGAGGTCGACCGGCTCCGCCACTCGGCGACCAACTCGCTGCTGACCCGCCGCGACACCATCGTCGTCGCCTCCGTCTCGTGCATCTACGGCCTGGGCACCCCGCAGGAGTACGTCGACCGCATGGTCCAGCTCCGCGTCGGCCAGCAGATCGAACGCGACGACCTCCTCCGCCAGCTCGTCGGCATGCAGTACACCCGCAACGACCTGGCGTTCACCCGCGGCACGTTCCGCGTCCGCGGCGACACGGTCGAGATCATCCCGCAGTACGAGGAGCTCGCGGTCCGCATCGAGATGTTCGGCGACGAGATCGAGAAGCTCGCCACCCTCCACCCGCTCACCGGCGAGGTGATCACCGAGGACGACGAGCTCTACGTCTTCCCCGCCTCGCACTACGTCGCGGGCCCCGAGCGCATGGAGCGCGCGATCGGCGGCATCGAGGCCGAGCTCGAAGAGACCCTGGCCGCCATGGAGCGCCAGAACAAGATGCTCGAGGCCCAGCGCCTGCGCATGCGCACCACCTACGACATCGAGATGATGCGCCAGGTCGGCACCTGCTCCGGCATCGAGAACTACTCGCGCCACATCGACGGCCGCGAGGCTGGCACCGCGCCCAACACCCTGCTGGACTTCTTCCCCGAGGACTTCCTGCTCGTGATCGACGAGTCCCACCAGACCGTCCCGCAGATCGGCGCGATGTACGAGGGCGACGCCTCCCGCAAGCGCATGCTGGTCGAGCACGGCTTCCGCCTGCCGTCGGCGATGGACAACCGCCCGCTCAAATGGGAGGAGTTCCTGGAGCGCATCGGCCAGACCGTCTACCTGTCGGCGACCCCCGGCACGTACGAGATGAACCGGGTCAAGGGCGACGTCGTCGAGCAGGTCATCCGCCCCACCGGCCTGATCGACCCCGAGATCGTCGTCAAGCCCACCAAGGGCCAGATCGACGACCTGATCCACGAGATCCGGCTGCGCACCGAGAAGGACGAGCGCGTCCTGGTCACCACCCTCACCAAGAAGATGTCCGAGGACCTCACCGACTACCTTCTCGAGCTCGGCATCCAGGTCCGCTACCTGCACAGCGAGGTCGACACGCTGCGCCGCATCGAGCTGCTCCGCGAGCTGCGCGCCGGCGAGTTCGACGTCCTCGTCGGCATCAACCTCCTCCGCGAGGGCCTCGACCTGCCCGAGGTCTCCCTCGTCGCGATCCTCGACGCCGACAAGGAGGGCTTCCTGCGTTCGGAGACCTCCCTCATCCAGACCATCGGCCGTGCCGCCCGCAACGTCTCCGGCCAGGTCCACATGTACGCCGACACGGTCACGCCGTCCATGGCGCGCGCGATCGACGAGACCAACCGCCGGCGCGCCAAGCAGCAGGCCTACAACACCGAGAACGGCATCGAGCCCACCGCGCTCCGCAAGAAGATCGCCGACATCCTCGACTCCCTCGCCCGCGAGGACGCCGACACCGAGACCCTCATCGGCGGCGCCGGTCGCCAGCAGAGCCGCGGCAAGGCGCCCGTCCCGGGCCTGGCCTCGCGCCGGAAGGAAGTCGGCCGCCACGCCGCCGACCTCGTCGGCGAGCGCCCCCGCGAGGAGATGGAGTCGCTCATCGAGCAGATGACCGACCAGATGCACCAGGCCGCCACCGACCTGCAGTTCGAGCTCGCCGCCCGCCTCCGCGACGAGATCAAGGAGCTCAAGCGCGAGCTCCGCGACATGAAGGAGGCAGGCGTCAGATGACCGGCGATCCCCCGCTTCCCCGGCGGGGCCCAAAGGCCCCGCCACCGTGGGGGCTGGGTGGCGGGGCCGGCTTTCGTGGGCGTCGTCGTCAGCTCTTGGCGGCCACGTGGCCCTGGCGACCGGCCTTCTTGACGCTCGCCCAGGACTTGGCCAGGGTCGCGGTGTGGTAGGTGTTGTCCCACGGGTCCCACCACAGGATCTTGGGGCTCGACCCGGTGGTGTAGCCGCGGACGACCATCATGTGGCCGGTCTTGTTGTTGACCTGGCGGCCCCACGGTTTGTAGCCGAAGTACACCCGGTACGCCAGCGCGACCTTCTTCGAGCCGACGGCGGCCTTGATGTTGGTCAGGAACGCACTCTGCGAGCCCGGGCGCAGGGCCACCACGTCGTACTGGCCGCTGCCGTACGTGCTGAGGGCCTTGCGGAGCCCGTTGCGGAAACCGGCGGGGGTCGTCCCGCCGGAGTCGGTCCCCATGTAGCCGGCCAGCTTGCTCTGGCTGGGCAGGCCACGGCTGATCAGGCGGGAGAGCATGGCGCGCCCGGCGGCCGGGACACACCAGTAGCTGCGCTGCTGCTTCTGGACCTTGATGGTGACCTTCTTGGTCGCCAAGATCTCGGCGGAAGGTGCCGGAGCGGCGACCGGAGCCGGCGGGGCGGCCGGCGCGGCGTGCGCCGGGGCGACGGCGATGCCGGCCAGCAGCGGCGGCGCCAGGACGGCGGCACCGACGAGCGCCGTGATTCGGGGAGTTCGGGTCATACCGTGGGATTATGGGAGCTCTGGCGGGGCGGCATCAGGGCCCCTGGCACCAACCTGCCGTTAGTGCCAGGGGGCTAGGCGTGTCAGCTCATGGGCGTGTCAGCTCTTGGGCGTGTCAGCTCTTGGCGGCCACGTGGCCGTGGCGGCCGGCCTTCTTGACGCTCGCCCAGGACTTGGCCAGGGTCGCGGTGTGGTAGGTGTTGTCCCACGGGTCCCACCAGAGGACCTTGGGGCTCGACCCGGTGGTGTAGCCGCGGACGACCATGAAATGGCCGGTCTTGTTGTTGACCTGGGCGCCCCACGGCTTGTAGCCGAAGTACACCCGGTAGATCAGGGCGACCTTCTTCGAGCCGACGGCGGCCTTGATGTTGGTCAGGAACGCACTCTGCGAGCCCGGGCGCAGGGCCACCACGTCGTACTGGCCGCTGCCGTATGTGGACAGCGCCTTGCGCAGGCCGTTGCGCAGGCCGGGACCAGAGGTGCCGCTGGAGTCGGTGCCCATGTAGCCGGCCAGCTTTTTCTGGCTGGGCAGGCTCGAGCCGAGCAGGGGGTAGAGCAGGGCGCGTCCGGCGGCCGGGGCGCACCAGTAGCTGCGCTGCTGCTTCTGGGCCTTGATGGTGACCTTCTTGGTCGCCAAGATCTCGGCGAGTGCTGCCGGGGCGGCGACCGGAGTTGCCACCGGAGCCGCTGCCGAGGGTGCCGCGTGGGCCGGAGCGGCGGCGGCGCCGAGCAGGGGTGGCACCAGGGCGGCAGCGCCGATGAGTGCCGCGATTCGGGGGGTTCGGGTCATGCTTCGGGATTATGTGGCCCCCCGGGGAGGGCAAGGAGGGCCTGCGGCACTAACTCCACATCAGTGCCACGGCTCTACGCAGCCGGACACCGTCCCGGCCTGGCAGGCCTCTCGTCACCGCCTGGCCGGGAGGATCCGCCCCGTCACCTCTCCCAGGGAGACGTCGCCCCAGCTGCCGCTGATGGTCACCTCGTCGCCGTCCTCCAGGAAGGTCCGGGTGCTGCCGTCGGGGAGCTTGAGGGGCTCCTGACCGCTCCAGGTGAGCTCGATGAACGAGCCGCGCTGGTCGGGGGAGGGGCCGGAGACCGTGCCCGAGGCGTAGAGGTCGCCGGTGCGGAGGGATGCTCCGTTGGCGGTCAGGTGGGCGAGCATCTGTGCCGGTGACCAGTACATCGACGCGTACGGCGGGCGGGAGACGGTGGTGCCGTTCAGCGCCAGGGCGAGCGAGAGGTCCAAACCCCAGGGATCATCCTCCACCAGGTAGGGGAGGGGTCGCGGATCCTGGGTCGGAGTGCGGACGCGGGCCTCGGCGAGGGCGTCCAGGGGCACGATCCACGGGGAGAGGGAGGTGGCGAACGACTTGCCCAGGAACGGGCCGAGCGGGACGTACTCCCACGCTTGGATGTCGCGGGCGGACCAGTCGTTCACCAGGCACACACCGAAGACATGGTCGGCGAACGCGCCGGTGGGCACGGGCTCGCCGAGAGCGGAGGGCGTGCCGACGACGAAGCCCACCTCGACCTCGACGTCCAGGCGCCGGGAGGGGCCGAAGTCGGGGCTCTCCTGACCGGGCGGCTTGCGCTGGCCTGTGGGACGCACGATGCCGGTGCCGGACGGGACGACGGTGCCGGAACGGCCGTGGTAGCCGACGGGGAGATGTTTCCAGTTGGGCAGCAGCGGCGCCGAGTCAGGGCGGAACATGCGCCCGAGATTGGTCGCGTGCTCCTCGGACGCGTAGAAGTCGACGTAGTCGGCGACCTCGAACGGCATGTGCAGCCGCACGTCGGCGAGGGGATGCAGCACCGCCCGGCGGCCGCCCGACAGGATGCCGGTGATCTGCTCGCGGACCTCGGTCCAGCGGGCGCGGCCCTGAGCCATGAAGGGGTTCAGGGACGGTGCGGCGAACGTGGAGTCGTCGAGCGTGGCGGCGAGGTCGAGCACCTGGTCGCCGAACCGGACGCCGACGCGGGGCGCGCCGCCGGGTGTGGAGAACACACCGTACGGGAGGTTGTTCAGGCCGAAGCCCGTCATCGTCGTCCTTCCTCGAGGCCCAGGTCACGAGCCTGGTCAATGGGTGTGCTCGTGCTGCACGAGCCGTAGCTGACGAACGCCCGCCGCAACTCGGCTACGGCCTCTGCGTTCAGCGCCGTGAGCCGGGCGGTCAGAACGGCCGCTTCAGTGATCTCCAGAGCCGACCGGACGCCGTACGCCCCGGCTCCGGCGACCGCCTCGGCCGTGGCCAGCAGCAGGTTGAGGTAGCCGTGGTGGGTGAATCCGGTCGCCGGGTCATGGTGCCGCACGGCCTCGTGCAGGCCGGCGGTCGCCTTGACCGGCACGCCGACCGCCACCGCGGTGACCAGGGCGTTCGCCAGTTCGGCGGGGGAGGGGAACAGCTCCGGCCGGACACCGCCGCAGCGCAGCTTCAGGCCGCCGCCCGGCCTCGCGCCGTCCTCCGGCTTCGCGCCGTCCTCCGCGTTCGGATCGCCGTTCACTGCGCGTACGGTCTCCGGCACCAGGTCGTAGGAGGCCGGCTCGTAGAACGCCTGGGCGTCGCCGATGATCTGCCGGGTCTCGGTGATCGCGGCGGCGGGTTCGTGCGGGATCGCGGCGAGGGGGACCTCGACATGGGCGAGCTCGAGGCGGGGATCGACGTCGATCTCCTTGAGCGCGTCGGGCAGGCCGTCGAGTCCGGTGTCCGCGATCAGGCCGAGCCGGAGGCGCTGCGCGCCGTTCAGCCGGCCCCGCAGCTCGCCCAGACGACTGGCGGGACACAGGAACCGGTGGCTGAGCATCGGGTGGGCGGCGGCCTGGTCCGCGGTGTGGCGGCGGAGGGCGCCGGCCATGTCGAGCGCGGTGGGCGGGAAGAGCCCGGCGTCGTCCACCAGCCCCGCCAGCAGCCGGGAGGTCACTTGCGGCCGCCCGCCCAGGTCCAGGCGTATGCCTCGTCCTCGCTGGCCTGCCCGCCTTCGCCGACCTGGAGTGGCCTGAACGTGTCGACCATGACGGCGAGCTCGTCGAAGAACTCGGCACCGATGCTGCGTTCGTACGCGCCGGGCTGCGGACCGTGGGCGTGCCCGCCGGGGTGCAGGGTGATGGAGCCCTGGCCGATGCCGGAGCCCTTGCGCGCCTCGTAGTCGCCGCCGCAGTAGAACATCACTTCGTCGGAGTCGACGTTGGAGTGGTAGTACGGCACCGGGATCGACAGCGGGTGGTAGTCCACCTTCCGCGGCACGAAGTTGCAGATGACGAAGTTGGTGCCCTCGAAGACCTGGTGCACGGGCGGCGGCTGGTGCACGCGCCCGGTGATGGGCTCGAAGTCGGCGATGTTGAACGTGTACGGGTAGAGGCAGCCGTCCCAGCCCACGACGTCGAACGGGTGCCGGGGGTAGACGTACCGCGTCCCGGTGATCCCGCCCCGCGCGCCGCGGTGCTTGACCAGCACCTCGACGTCCTCGCCGTCGACCTCCAGCAGCCCCTCGGGCCCGTGCAGATCGCGTTCGCAGTAGGGGGCGTGCTCCAGGAGCTGCCCGAACTTCGACAGGTATCGCCGCACGGGCGTGATGTGGCTGCTCGCCTCGATGCAGTAGAGCCGCAGCGGCTCGTTGCCCTCCGGCACCCACCGGTGGGTCGTCGCACGCGGTATGACGGCGTAGTCGCCCTGGCGAACCGGCAGCGCACCGAAGACGGTCTCGACGGTCCCCGCGCCGGACTCGACGTAGACGCATTCGTCGCCGATCGCGTTGCGGTAGAGCGGCGAGGACTCCCCGGCGGCGACGTACGACAGGCGCACGTCGTCGTTGCCGAGCAGCAGCCGCCGCCCGGTGACCGCGTCCTGGGCCTTCCAGTCCTGGGTGAGGTCGTGGGTCTTGAGATGCCGGGGGCGCAGCGGATGGTTGGGGACGACGTCGAGGCTCGGCGGCTCCCACGGCTGCGCGTCCACGATCGCGGACGGGATGTGGCGGTGGTAGAGCAGCGACGAGTCGGACGAGAAGCCCTCCTCGCCCATCAGCTCCTCGAAGTAAAGGCCGCCCTCCGGTGTGCGGTGCTGCGTGTGGCGCTTGGGCGGTACGTTCCCGACCCGCCGGTAGTAGGCCACGGCCCGACCTCCTCTTTGTCCGATTATCGGATTCGTATACCCGATTATCGGATAGCCTACGAATGTGGGTCCGGTCACGTCAATGAGTGGGGAACGCATGCCGGAGATCTCCAAGACCGCCGACCAGGCGCTCGCCCTCCTGCTGAACGTGGCGGAGCAGGGCCCAGGCACGGCGGCCGAACTGGCCGAACGCCTCGGCATGCACCGCACGGTGGCGCACCGCCTCCTGGCCACGCTCGAAGGCCGGGGTTTCGTCCGCCGCCATCCCCGCGGCTACGGCCTGGGCATGGTCCTGCGGCACCTGGCCGACTCCGTCGAGAACGACCTCCTGGCCGCCGCCCGGCCGGTCATGGCGGAGCTCAGCGCGACGACCGGCGAGACGATCACCCTGCACGTCCGCGAAGGCACCGAGATCGTCGTCGCCCACCGGGTTCCCGGCACCCGCCACCTGGTGAAGGTCGACTACCAGCCCGGCCAGCGCCGTCCCCTCACCGCCGGCGCCGCCGGCCGCGCCATCCTCGCCCACCTCGACCCGCCGCCCGTCCCGGTCGAGGACCCCGCGCGCCTCGCCGAGGTCCGCAGTGCCGGCCACGACTACTCCCATGACGAGCTCCGCGCCGGCGTCAGCGGCGTCGCAGCCCCGGTCTTCTCACCTGCCGGAGTCGAGGCCGCCCTCAGCGTCGTGGTCCCGGTGAGCCGCGACGAGGACCTCACCACCTGGCTCCCCGCCCTCGCCACCGCCGCCCGCACAATCACCACCCGCCTGGGCGGCCGACCCGCGCACGAGTACGGCGAGACCCTCTCCGCGGGACCGCGCGCACAATCTCTCTGACTTTCCAGCCCCCGATCTCACAAACGGCCGGGCTGTCTCGTCCTTGGTGACAGAGAGAAGTTCTGGACGTGAAGGGTGATGATCATGCGGGTGTTCGTGGCGGGCGGATCCGGGGTCCTGGGAAGGCGGCTGGTGCCGCAGCTGGTGGCGCGGGGCCATCAGGTGACGGCCACGACGACGAGCGCGGCCAAGCTGGGCTTGCTGGCGCAGCTGGGCGCCGATGGCCTGGTGATGGACGGTCTGGACGCGGAGTCGGTCCGTGAGGCCGTGGCTCAGGCGCGGCCGGAGGTGATCGTGCACCAGATGACCGCCATCTCTCCAGCGCACGCCGGCAAGCCCGATTTCAAGCGCATGGACAAGTGGTTCGCCATCACCAACCGGTTGCGCACCGAGGGGACCGACCACCTGCTGGCCGCGGCCGAGGCGGTCGGCGTGTCCCATGTCGTCGCGCAGGGCTACGCCTCGTGGAACGGCATCCGTGAGGGCGGATGGGTGAAGACCGAGGAGGATCCGCTGGACCTGATGCAGGGGACGGCGGCGCAGGCGGGGATGGAGGCGATGCGTCACGTGGAGGATGTGGTCCTCAAGGCCGACGGCGCGGTCCTGCGGTACGGCGGCTTCTACGGGCCGGACGCCATCGACGACCAGGTCGAGCTGGTGCGCAAACGGCAGTTCCCGCTCATCGGCCGCGCCACCGGCCATTGCTCGTGGGTGCATCTGGACGACGCGGCGAGCGCCACCGTCCTGGCCGTGGAGCAGAAGGCGCGGGGCGTGTTCAATATCGTCGACGACGAGCCGGCCCCTGCCGGCGAGTGGCTGCCCTATCTGGCCGCATGCGCGGGGGCCAAGCGGCCGATGCGGGTGCCCAAGTGGCTGGCCCGGCTGCTGGCCGGGGAGCAGGCTGTGGTGATGATGACCGAGGGGCGTGGCTTCTCCAACGCCAAGGCCAAGCGTGAGCTCGGCTGGGAGCTGCGTTATCCGTCCTGGAGGCAGGGTTTCAAGGAAGAGTTGGCGTGACCGGGCTCCGATAAGGACGGCGGCTCACCATGACGTGCTCAAGGGTGCGGGTGTTGTTCGCCCCAGACGAGCATGGCGTGCAGAACGGCGGTGAGGCTGGCGCCCTGTTCGGTGAGTTCGTAGACGACCCTCGGCGGCACCTCGGCGTACACGGTGCGGGTGAGGATCCCCTGGTGCTCCAAAGACCGCAGGCGGTCGGTGAGCGTCTTCGGGCTGGGAGAACCCAGCGCGTCGCGCAGCTCACCGAAGCGCTTGGGGCCGGTCAGCAGTTCACGGACCACCAGGGTCGTCCACTTTCCGTCGAGCACCCTCAGCGTCCGTTCGACACCGCACCCGTGAGGCTTCGCCTCTTGAAGATGTTTCAGCTGCTCAGTGCCGATGGTTCCCATAGGGAAACAATATTACGGCCTAGGTACTGCTTACCATCGGTAAGTACGGTCCGCCCATGAAGAATTCATGGATCGTGGTTCATGGCGCTTCCGGAGCGCAGGGTGCTCCCGTCGTTCGCCATCTCCTCGCGGCCGGACACGACGTCCGGGCCCTGACCCGCCACGGACGCTCGGTGGATCCGGCCGCGCAGGCGGTCCCGGCGGACCTGCTCGACACCGATGCCCTGGCCGGCGCCTACCGGGGAGCGGACGGCGTGGTGGTCCAGCTTCCCCTCGTCTTCGCTCCCGACCTGGCATTGGCGCAGGCCGAGTCGGTGCTCCGGGCTCTTCAGTCTGCCGGTGTGCCCCGGGTGGTGTTCAACAGCGGAACCAGGCTGCCGCCTGCCCCCCTCGGCGTCCCCTTCGTCGACGCGCGGGTCATGATGGCCACGCGCCTGGCCGAGCACGTGCCCTCGGCGACCGTCGTCGCCCCGGCGATCACCTACATGGAGAACCTCGTCGCGCCGTGGTCGGCGCCGAAAGTGCGCGCGGGTGAGCTCGCCTACCCGCTCGACGCCGAAGCCGAGGTGCCCTGGGTCGCGTTGGACGATCTCGCGACCACGGTCGTGGACCTGCTCGGCATGGACTCCCCTCCTGGCTTGCAGGTGGTGACCGGGCCTCAGGCGCTGACCGGTGAGCAGGCGGCAGCCGAGCTGAGCGCCGTGCTCGGCCATCAGGTGCGGTGGCGGACCATTGATCCTGCCGAGTACGAACGGATGCTCGCACCACACCTTGGAACGGAGGCCGCAGCGGGGATCGCGGCGGCCTACGCCCCGCCGGCGCCCGGGGCTCCGCCCACCCCTGAGCCTGACCCGGCTGTGCTCCGCACCGGAGTGGTCACGCTCAAGGAATGGGCGAGCCGCCAGGACTGGGATCGCGCCTGACCCTCGGTTCAGGGTGCAGATGAGCTCGCGATGGTGGACGGCCCTGTCGTCAGACGCCTGCGGTCTCGCGCAGGCGTCTGACGGGGTGCGGGCCCTCGGGCTCGGAGCGGTACTCATAGCCGAAGGCCTCGCGGTGCTCGTCGATGACCCGTTCGCTCGGCGGCTTCTCGCCGCCCATGAGCTCCTGCTGCATCTTCTCGAACCGCTCGTGCGCCTCGCGCACGTAACCGGCGCCGAGGGTGGTGAGGTCGATCTGCGTGGCCAGGAGCTCGCGCAGGTATTCCTTGTTGGGCTCGAACGTGACGGGCGGCGGCAGTTCGGGCGCCAGGATGCTCTCGGGGTCGCGGCCGCCGTAGCGGCGCATGAGGTCGCAGGCGAGGCGGAGGTGTTCGAGTTCCATGTTGAGGTGGAGTTCCCAGATGGCCTTCACCTTGGGGTCGGTCTCGGTCTCCATGAACGAGTGGTAGAGGTAGCACTCGTTGTATTCGTGGTTGACCAGCCGTTCCCACCAGGTCTCGCCCGGGTCGACCAGGGACTCGTAGTGGGTGACGTGCTCTTCCTCGATGAGCCCGATCTCCTGGTAGAGCTGTCGCGCGATCGGCTCCATGTACATCGGGCCGACGTTCATGTAGAAGTTCATCGTCTGCTGCTCAGCCGACATGACGGTCAGCGCGTGCAGCTTGGACAGCGGCTGGGCCTTGTTCTTGTCGTACGGGTCGCGGAGGTTGTCGGCCGGGTGCCGGTGCTCGGCCACGGTCGGGCGGCCGGGCATGATCTCGGTGAGCTCGCCGACGATCTTCTCGGCCTTGCGGTGCTCGATCATCTCGTAGAGGTTGGCGTAGCGGTACAGGTGGTCGAAGTCCTCCAGCACCCCGAACTCGTACGCCTGCTGCAGGTAGGCGTCGGGTTCCATCCGCGCGATCCAGGCCGTCAGGTCGACGGCGACCTGCTCGTAGGAGATGGTCGTCTCCAGCACCGAGGCCTGGCCGGGGAGCAGCCAGTTGACGGCCTTCTGCTGTTGCTGCTCGATGTAGCGCACCTCGGCCATCTGCCGTTTGATGTCGGGATCGGGGCAGATCCGGTTGAAGTGGTGGCTGAACATGATCGCCTCCACCTCGATGCCGTTCATCGTGATGATCCGGCACTTGGTGTACGGGTCGCTCCGGTCCGGGTCGACGGGCTCCACGTCGAGCTCACGCCAGTTGCGGACCTGACGGTCCAGCGGAATGCCCTTGTGTTCGAGCGGATTGAAAGACATTTGCTCCCCCGGCCTCTTTGCATGGATGACTGCCTTCTCGCCTACCCGAGGGGTACGGGCATTCACGTCCACCCCAAGAAATATGCACATTCCTGGACGACAGATTGGTCGCGGTATGTCATGGGTACGGCCGGGTGTGTCCCATCCACTGTGTCCGATCCACCGGGGGGAACATGAGCACGGCGATGGAGCAGGACGTCATCGATCTGCTGCGGCAGCAGCACGGGGAGATCCGCGACCTCTTCGATCTGGTCCAGAACTGCGGGGCCGGCGAACGGCGGGAGGCGTTCGAACGCCTCGTGCGGCTGCTGGCCGTCCACGAGACCGCCGAAGAGGAGATCGTGCACCCGGCCGCGCGGAGCGCTGTGCCCGGCGGCGACGGGCTCGTGGAGGACCGGCTCAAGGAGGAGCGCTCGGCGAAGGAGTTGCTCTCCGAGCTGGACGGCATGGACACCGGCGACCCGCAGTTCATGGCCAAGCTCGACAGGCTCCGCACGGAGGTGCTCACGCACGCCCGCGCCGAGGAGCGCTACGAGTTCGAGCAGCTCAAGGGCGAGTTCGGCGAAGCCGAGCGCCGGTCGCTCGCCGCGGCCGTGAAGGCGGCGGAGGCGATGGCCCCCACCCACCCGCACCCGGGCACGGAATCAGCCACGAAGAACATGCTCGTGGGCCCGCCGATGGCGATGATGGACCGCGTCCGTGACCTGATCCGGAATGCCAGGAAATAGCACAGGGTGAACGTCAGCGGGGCTCGGTGGATTCGTTCGCGCGGTCGTGGAGGCGCTGCCTGATCTCGTCCGGAGTGTAGGCACGACGGCGGCGTTCGTTGCGCGCGATCACGGCGCCGGTCGCGGCGACCCCGGCCAGTCCGGCCACTCCCAGTACTTTCCACCAACGCATGTGCCTAGGCTAGCGACCATGAGCGGCATGAGCATCCCGCTTGACAAGGCGGTCGACCTGACCCGTACCGGCGACATCTGGCTCTTCCGGGGCCGGACCGTCGCCGACCGGGCGATCCAGACGATGACCAACAGCCCCATCAACCACGTCGGCATGGCCATCGTGGTGGACGACCTGCCGCCGCTGATGTGGCACGCCGAGCTGGGCCGGTCACTGCCCGACATGTGGACGGGCGGTCACCACCGGGGCGCGCAGCTGCACGACCTGCGCGACGCGGTGATGGTCTGGGCCGAACGGTACGACCAGCGCGCCTGGCTGCGCCAGCTGGATCCCCCAGCCTCCAGGGACATGGAGAACGCGGCGCTGCGCGCGGTCGCGCGGCTCGACGGCACGCCGTTCCCGTCCACCTCGCGGATGGCGTCCCGCTGGGTACGCGGCCGGATCCCGTTCCGCCGCCCGGCCGACCGCGACCCCAACCTGGAGACCGCGTTCTGCGCCGAGATCGTGGCCGTGACCTACCAGTCCATGGGGCTGCTGCCCAAGGGGCGCCGGCCCAACTGGTTCGACCCGGGCCGGTTCTGGAGCGGCGACGACCTGGACCTGGAGACGGGCGCGCGCCTGGGCGGCGAGATCCGCATCGATCTTCCGAGCCGGCCTCGGCCTTCCAGGTGAATCCGGCGGGACGCCGAGATCCCGTTTTCGGCTCCGACCACCTTGTGGCAGCGTCGGTCAGGCCCGTTCCGAGGGTCAATCCCGTCGCGAAGCTCAGGCGCGGGTGGGTTCGGTCCTGCGCCGTCTGCGGCGGCGGAAGGCCCTGAGCATGCGGAACGAGACGAACGCCAGCATGATGACGCCGATCAGGGCGATGACCGGAGCGAGGACCGCCAGGACGCTCATGCCGAGGGAGACGGTGTCCTCGACCGTGCTGACGACGGGCGCCCCGGTGCCGAGGGTGCCGGCGTTGACGACCGGGCGGAGGGAGGTCTTGGTCAGGTGGACGACGAGGGCGACCACGATCCCGAGGATCCAGCCGATCCACGGGTGATCCGCCATGAACTCGGTCATGGACGCGGACGAGTCGAGCCGGCCGGCGGCGTCGGTGGCGGCGAAGACGGCACCGCCCGCTGCCGGGCGGACGGCCGTCTGCACCGCGTCGTTGAGGCTGTCGACGACGGCGACCTTGTCCAGGACGACCTCGGCGGCCAGCAGCACGCCCAGGATCGCCAGCACCCAGCCGTTGGTGAGCCACTCGAACTCAGCGGGCAGGCGCACCAGATCGGTGTGGCGGCCGAGCAGCCCGACGACCAGCATCGGGATGTAGGCGTTCAGGCCCGCCGCCGCGGACAGGCCGAGGCCGGTCAGAACCGCCAGCATGATCCCCCCGGAAGTATCGTTCTTCCTTGGACGCGGGATTCCCCGTTCGTGTTCCACCAGTCATTGATCTACAACGTAAAGGCGGGAACCTTTCCGGGCACGGGAACCTCGAGCGGTGAATGAACGTCTCCACATGCGGGCGGCGTGACGAAAGGCGGGCGATGACGGGGCCGGGACCCGAGCTGAGACCGGATGATCCGACCGAGCCGGGCATGGGAGCGACGCCAGAGCCGGGCACGGGAACGGCGATGGCCCTGGACCCGGAGGAGGCACCCGGCCGGGGGAGCGTGCGCGACCTGGTGACGGGCCTGCCCGCCCGTGCGCGGGACCGGTTCGGGGACCGGGCACTCGCGCTCGGCCTGCTCGTCGGCCTGATCCTGGTGATGGTCGTGCCCCTGGTGGCGCTGCCTGCCGTCCGGTGCGAGACGTTCGGCGACGGCAACGGATGCAAGCCCAAGTTCCAGGAGCCGCGGGCCGAGCCGATCCGAGCCGGAGCCGCGCAGGTCAGCCCCGTCCAGGTAGCCCTGCAGGGATCGTACGTGGCGTTGGGTGATTCGTACTCGGCGGGCGTGGGCGCCGACCTCACCGCGGCCGACCTGAACCCGCTCAACCGGTGTCACCGGACCGGCCAGGCCTACTACCACGAGGTCGCCAAGGCCTTCCGTTTCGCCCGGGGGAGTGCGTTCTGGGCCTGCTCCGGCGCGAAGACCGGCGATGTGATGCGCGGCAAGTCCGGTGAGCCGCCGCAGATCGACCGGGTCGACCAGAACACCAGCCTCGTCACGATCAGCATCGGCGGCAACGACGTCGGCTTCTCCAAGGTGCTCGCCGGATGCGTGATCAAGCTGCCGTGGAGCAAGAACTGCGAGGAGCAGGGCCGCGACATCGCCTCGCGGATGGCCACGCTGCGGCAGGAGCTGCCCGGGGTGCTGGAGGAGATCCGCACGCGGGCACCGCGGGCACGCGTGATCGTGCTCGGCTACCCGCGCGCGTTCAAGGAGTCCTCCGGCAGCGACGGCGACAACATCAGCGTCGCCGACCAGCAGTGGCTGAACGGGCGGGCCCGCGATCTCAACGAGCTCATCCGGCAGGCGGTCACGGAGGCCGACGCCCGCATCGCGGCCACCCGCGCGCCGGGGAGCGTGGAGTTCGTCGACGCCTACAGCGCGTTCGCCGGGCATGAGGTGGGCACCGCCGACCCGTACATGAACGGGCTGGCGGTCAACCTGTCGGCGCTGGCCCCCGAGTCGCGCAGCTACCACCCCACGGCGAACGGCTACAAGGCCCTCGCCAGGCTCTTCATCGACCAGGTCAACCGGGGTCCCGGGCGTCCGCTCAATCCGCCTCGGTGATGGTGTTCAGGCGGTCCACGGCGCCGGCGAACTCCTCGATCATGTCGTAGACGACCTGGCGGGCGGGCTTGACGGTGTTCATCAGCCCGACGCACTGGCCGACGAAGTAGTTGGCCAGCTCGCGGGCGCCCTCGTTGCCGCTCTCGGCGACCTTGTTGATCTGCCGCATCGCGCCCTCGGCGACGATCATCTGCAGCGGCATGCCGAGGGAGCCGGGGCTGGCGGGTCCCTCCCACTCGTCGGTCCAGGCCGACTTCAGCTGGCGGGCGGGCTTGCCGGTGCGGGACCGCGACCGGATGGTGTCGCGTGAGCCCGCGGCGATCATCTTGGCCTTCACATGCGGCGGCGTCTCGGCCTCCTCGGTGGTCAGCCACACCGACCCGCACCACACGCCGGCGGCGCCGAGGGCCATCGAGGCGGCCATCTGGCGGCCCGTCGCGATCCCGCCCGCGGCCAGGACGGGGATCGGGGCGACGGTGTCCACGACCTCGGGCACCAGGACCATGGTGGAGATCTCGCCGGTGTGTCCGCCGGCCTCGCCGCCCTGGGCGACGATGAGGTCCACGCCCGCGGCGACCTGCCGCCGGGCGTGTTCGGCGGTGCCGACGAGCGCCGCCACGGGCACTCCGGCGGCCTTGGCCTTCTCGACCATGACGGGCGGCGGCGTGCCGAGCGCGCTGGCGATGAGGCCGATGGGGTGGGCGAGCGACACGTCGATGAGGGCGGTGGCGCCCTCCTTGGTGACCTGCGCGCCCATGCTTTCGGCGTCCCGGGTCTTCTTGGCCTTCTCGAAGTCGGGCAGCGGCACCTCGTACTTCTCGAACAGCCCTGCAAGGAACGTCCAATGCTCTTCGGGGACGGCGGCGAGCATGGTGTCGAGCCCGCCCTCCCCGCGCCCGGCCCTCTCCGCGGCTGTGCTTTCTCCGTCCCCCATGCGGGGGCGCACCCCCGCCATGTCGATCTTGCCGGGCACGAGCACGTCCACGCCGTACGGGCGGCCGCCGACGTGGTCGTCGATCCAGCGCAGTTCCTCTTCGAGCCGGGCGGGGGTGTACGCGACGGCACCGAGGACGCCGAAGCCCCCGGCGTTGGTGACGGCGGCGACCACGTCGCGGCAGTGGCTGAAGGCGAACAGCGGGAACTCGATCCCGAACCTCTCACACACCTCGGTACGCATGACCCGACGCTAATGGGCCGAACGTGATTCGGTCCATAGGCTCCGTGCCACGATCACACCGGGCGGAACAGCACGTACGCCTCACCCTCGGCCGGATGCTCGAACGTCGCCCGCAACGGCAGGCCCTCGCGCAGCACTGCGGTGTCCGCGCCGTCCAGCCGTGCGTGCAGCCACGGCCCTTCGGTGAGCTCGACCAGCGCCAGGTAGGCGGGCGGCGGGGCGTTCCCGTCGCCATCGGGACGGCTGTGCGTGACCGTCCAGGTGACCAGGACGGCGTCCCCGGCGGCCTCGGCCCAGGCCAGCTCCTCGTCGCCACAACCGGGGCAGCTGCCCGCGTCCGGCGCGAACCACCGGTCGCAGGCCTCGCAGCGCTTGATCATCAGCCGGTCGGCGGCGGTGCCGTCGAAGAACGGGTCGGTGCGGCCGTCGCGCCGCAGGATGCCGATGTCCATTCCCGCCCCCATTGCCGTCTCCATCGGTCAGATCCCCTTCGGATGCGGGCTGACGATGAGCGTCGAGTGGTGGTCGAGGATGCCGCCGTTGCCGCTGACGAGGACCACGTCGTGCTTGTCCGCCTGGCGTTCGCCACCGTGCCCGCGGGCCTGGATCACGGCCTCCGACAGCGGCGTCATGCCCCACATGTAGTACGCCGACAGTTGTCCGCCGCCGGTGTTGGTCGGCAGGGCGCCGCCGGGACCGAGCGCCCCGGACGCGGCGAACGCGCCGCCCTCGCCCTTGGCGCAGAAGCCGTAGTCCTCCAGCGAGACCAGGACCGTGTAGGTGTAGCAGTCGTAGAGCTGGCACACGTCGATGTCGTCGACGGTCACGCCCGCCATCTTCATCGCGATCGGCCCGGACGTCACCGCGCCCGTGGTCAGGCCGAACTCGCTCCCGCGTTCCTTGCGGTGGCCTGGATGTCCCTGCCCCCAGCCCCACACGTGCACCGGTGGCTGGGCGAGGTCGCGGGCGCGTTCCGCGGTGGTGACGGCGACGGCGATGGCGCCGTTCGAGACGAGGCAGCAGTCGAGCAGGTGCAGCGGCTCGGCCACCCACCGCGAGCTCTGGTGGTCGGCGAGCGTGATCGGCTCGCGCATCTGCGCGAGCGGGTTGCGCGCGGCCCACGCGCGCGTGCTGACCGCGATCGCGCCGAGCTGCTCGCTGGTGGTGCCGTAGCGCGCCATGTGCCGCTGCGCCGCGAGCGCGTAGAACGCGTTGACGCTGCGGAAACCCAGCGCGGCCGTCATCCCGCCAAATCCATACCACTCTGCTTTCCCGGGGGCGACCCCGGACCCCGCAGGCGCGTTGCGGTGGTACGCCGAGCCCGCCGACTGCTCCGGCTTGAGCGGGGCGTCGGCGAACACGCACACCACGGTGGACGCGGTGCCGCTGAGCACCGACATCGCCGCGTACGAGACCATCGCGCCCGCGGTCGCGCCGAAGGCCTCCATCTTGGCGAGCAGGCGCAGATCGCGCAGGCCGAGCGTGTCGGCGAGCTCGATGCCGGGGGAGCCGCCCATGCCGTGGCTGACGAGCAGGCCGTCCACGTCGCCGAGGGCCAGGCCCGCGTCGGCGACCGCGAGCCGGACCGCGTCGGCCGCCAGCCGGCGCGGGCTGCGCCCGTACACCCGGCCGAGCTCGGTCATGCCGAGTCCCACGATGCTCGCGCCGTCAACCATGGATCACCGCCGCCACCCTTCAGTAGGTGACCACTTACATTACCGAACTTGATTCGGAGTCGTCGGCCTGGGGGCGGGCGCGGAAGGCGTTGCGGTAGGCGAGCGGCGAGGCGCCGACCGTACGGGCGAAATGTGCCCGCAGTGTCACCGGCGATCCGAACCCGGCCTCCGCCGCGACGCGTTCCACCGGCAGATCGGTGCTCTCCAGCAGCTGCTGCGCACGATGGATCCGCGCACGCAGGAGCCACTGCAACGGCGTCGTGCCGACCTGTGCCCGGAACCGCCGTGTCAGTGTGCGGACGCTCACCGCCGCCTCCCGGGCGATCTCGTCCAGCGTGAGCGGCCGGTGCAGGTTGGCCTCCATCCATGCCATCGTCGGCTGCAGGGCCGTCCCGATGTCCTGAGGGTCCTCGTGGTCGATGAACTGCGCCTGCCCGCCGTCCCGCTGCAACGGCATGACGATGCCGCGCGCCGTCCGCGCGGCCACGGCGGATCCATGGTCTCGGCGGACGAGATGCAGGCACAGGTCGATGCCCGCAGCGACACCCGCCGCGGTGAGCAGCGATCCGTTGTCGACGAACAGGACCGCCGGATCGACCTCGACCTTCGGATGGCGGCGTGCCAGCTCCGCCGCGTGCATCCAGTGCGTGGTCGCCCGCAGGCCGTCCAGCATCCCGGTCGCGGCCAGCATGAACGCCCCGACGCAGATCGAGGCGATGCGCGCCCCGCGGGCGGCGGCCTCGCGCAGTGCCTCCACCACCTCCGGTGGAGGCTCTGCCAGGAACGAGTCGTGCGCGGGGATCACGACGGTGTCAGCGGTGGCCAGGGTCTCCAGGCCCCACGGGGTTGAGAGCGTCATCTGCCCGAAGACGCCCGTGGTGACGGACGATTCCGGGGCCGTGCAGACCCGGGCCTCGTAGAGCAGGTCGCCGTCCTCACCGACGGACGACCCGAAGACCTGGCACGGCACCGTCACCTCGAAGGCGACGGCGCCGTCGAGAGCGAGAACGGCGACGATGTGCATGGCCAGAACCTAGCGCATATCGGCATTCTGGACACTTCCGGGATGGTCCGCCAAAACCGACGATCGACGCATGGCAGACCACTTCGCAGACTTCGCCCTTCCCGACACCGACCTGACCCGCAAGGCGCTGGAGTACGCCGAGGAACTTGAAACACCGGCCCTCGTCAACCACTGCGTGCGGAGTTATCTTTTCGGCCGGGCCGTCGGCGAGGGGCAGGGCCTCCGCCCGGGGGCCGACTACGACGACGAGTTGCTCTTCCTGGCGTGCGTGCTGCACGACGCGGGCCTCAGCGAGCCCGGCGACCGTGACCAGCGCTTCGAGGTGGACGGCGCCGATGTGGCCGCCGCGTTCCTGCGCGGCCACGGGCTCGCCGACGACCGGATCGAGCTTGTCTGGCAGGCGATCGCGCTGCACACGAGCGTCGGGATCGCCCACCGCCTGCGCCCGGAGATCGCCCTCACCCATCTCGGCGCCGGGGCCGACGTCGTGGGCGACGGCGTCGAGGCCTTCCCCGAAGGCTTCGCCGATCGCGTGCACGCCGCGTTCCCGCGGTTGCTGCCGGACGCGGGCCTGGCCGACGCCATCCTCGATCAGGCGCTCCGCAACCCGCGCAAGGCGCCGCTCTCATCCCTCGCCTTCGAGCTCCTCCGCAAGGCCGAGCCCGATCTGTCCGTTCCGGACTTCCGCGAGACGGCGGCCCGGGCCTGGCACGGCGTCGCCTGACGCAGGCCGCCCGCCTCATGCGGGCCGGCTGCCTAGCGCGGGCCGCGGAAGGTGCGCCGGTAGGCGCGCGGCGAGACCCCGACCGCCGCGTGCAGGTGCTGGCGGAGCGAGACCGCCGTGCCGAAGCCGACCTCGGCCGCGATCTTCTCGATGGGGAGGTCGGTCGTCTCCAGCAGCTGCCGGGCCCGGTCGACCCGCTGCCGGGTCAGCCACTGGGCCGGGGAGACCCCGACCTCCTCGCGGAACCGGCGGGTGAACGTCCGTACGCTCACCGATTCGAGGGCGGCGAGATCAGGCAGCGAGATGGGCTCGCCGAGGTGCCGGAGGGCCCAGGCGCGGGCGGTGCTGGTGGAGGGAGAGGCGGGCTCGGCGACGGGCCGCGGGATGTACTGGGCCTGCCCGCCGTCCCGGTACGGAGGAACGATCGTGCGGCGCGCGACGTCGTTGGCGACGGCCGCTCCGTGATCGTTCCGGATCATGTGGAGGCAGAGGTCGATGCCCGCGGCCTCCCCGGCGGAGGTGAGGATGTCACCCTCGTCGGTGTAGAGGACGTCGGGATCGAGGCGCACCCGCGGGTAGAGCTCGCGGAAGTGGCCGGCGGACCGCCAATGGGTCGTCGCCCGCCGCCCGTCCAGGAGTCCGGCGGCGGCGAGGACGAACGAGCCCGTGCAGATGGACGCGATGCGGGTGCCCGGCCGTATCCGGGAGAGCGCGGCGGCGAGCGCGGTGCCCAGCCTCCCCTCCGTCTCGGTCTCGTCGGGCACGTGCGCGGCGGGGACGATCACCGTGCCGGCCCGCGCGACGACGTCGGCCCCCTGCGGCACGCGGATGGTGAAATCGGCGTCGGTACGGATGTCCCCGGGCTCGGGCGCGCAGGTGACGACGTCGTACAGCGGCCTGCCGTCGGGGGACTGCGCGCTGCCGAACAGCTGGTGCACGATGCCCAGTTCCAGCGGCATCACGCCATGCCGGACCAGCACCGCGACCAGGTGAGAGCCATCGATCGCCATGCCTTCGATCTTTGCCGATGCTCAATGCGCGGTCGCACGCGGGATCACCGCCGCCAGGAGTGCGGCGACGAGGCACAGCAGCCCCGCGAAGATCCAGACCAGGGTGTACGTGCCGAGCGCGTCCCGGAGGAGCCCGCCGGCCAGTGCCATCAGCCCGGCGCCCACCTGGTGGGCGGCGAGCGTCCAGCCGAAGACGACGGCGCTCTCCTCCGGCCCGAAGCGGTCCCGGATGGCACTCAGCGCGATCGTCGGGGGGATCGTGGCGACGTCGAGCAGGCCGAACAGCACGACGAACGCGATCAGCGGCGGATGGACGGCGGGGCCGAGGAGATGGGGCAGCGCGAACAACGTGCCCGCCCGTAGCGTGTAGTAGACGGCCAGCAGCAGCCGCGCGTCGTACCGGTCGGTCAGCCAGCCCGACGCGATCGTCCCGCCGACGTTAAAGATTCCGATGAGCGTCAGCATGGACGCCGCGGTCGTCGGCGCCATGCCGTGATCGCCGGCCGCAGGCACGAAATGGGTCCACATCAGCCCGTTGGTCGAGATGCCGCAGATCGCGAACGTTCCCGCCAGCAGCCAGAACGTCCGCGTCTGCGCCGCCCCGCGCAGGACCTGGAACGCACGGCGGAAGGCGTACGGGAGCGGGGGAGCGAGCGGGCTCGGATCAGCGGCGCCGTACGCGGTCGTCCCGGCCTCGCTCGGATGATCCCGTAGCAGGAACCAGGCGAACGGGACCACGACCAGCGCGGCCAGCGCCACGGTCACCGTCCCGGCGCGCCACTCCACGTGGTCGACGATCCAGGCCAGCGGCGGCAGGAACACGAACTGGCCGAACACGCTCGACGCCGTCAGGATCCCCGTGGCCAAGCCCCGCCGCCGCACGAACCAGCGGTTGGTGATGACCGTGGCGAACGTGCCGCCCAGCGCCCCGGTGCCAAGCCCGATCAGCACTCCCCAGTACAGGGTGAGCTGCCAGGCCGCGGTCATGACCGTGGTCAGCGCCGCGCCCGCCGCGATGGTCACGAGCGCGGCGGCGGCGACCCGGCGTGGCCCGAACCGTTCCATCAGGGCCGCGGCGAACGGGGCGACCAGGCCGTTGAGCGCCATGTTCACCCACATGGCGAGGCCGGTCGTGCCGTGCGACCACTGGAACTCGCGTTGGAGCGGGGCGACGAGGAGGCCGGGCAGGGTGCTGAACGCGCCGGCGGCCATGATCGCGGTCGCGGCGACCGCCACGATCCACCAGGCCCGGTGACCGCGCGGCCCTGGCCGCCGAGTGGACGCGGCGACCCGCGAATCGGTGATGGTCATGCGGTCCAGCCTGCAAGAACGGCCCGTCCCGAACGAGAGGAATCTGGGACGCAAACCGCAAGCTTCGGGCCCCGCGCGTCCCTGGGCGAAGAGACGCACGGGGCCCGGACCGCGCCGCGCCCGAGACCGCGCCCGAGACCGCGTCCGAGATCAGGTCGCGAGGATCGCCTGCAGGAAGTCCCGGGTGCGCTGCTCGGTGGGCTCACCGAAGATCTGCTCCGGCGGCCCCTCCTCCACGATCTGCCCCTTGTCGAACATCAGGACCCGGTCGGAGATGTCCTTGGCGAAGTGCATCTCGTGGGTCACGCAGAGCAGGGTCAGGTCGCTCGCACGGGCGATGTCGCGCAGCAGGTCCTGCACGCCCACCACCAGTTCCGGGTCGAGGGCCGAGGTGACCTCGTCCAGCAGCAGCACCTTCGGCTGCATCGCCAGCGCACGGGCGATCGCCACCCGCTGCTGCTGGCCACCTGAAAGCTGGGTGGGATGGGCGTCGATCTTGTCGACCAGGCCGACCATGTCCAGGAGCTCGCGGGCACGTTCCACGGCCTCGTCCTTGGACAGGCCCAGCACCCGGACCGGCCCCTCGATGAGGTTGCGCAGCACGTTCATGTTGGGGAACAGGTTGAACTGCTGGAAGACCATGCCGACCTGCTTGCGCATCTCGTGCAGGTGCTTTTCGTTGGCGGGCGCGAGCCCGTCTCCGCGCGGCATGTGCCACAGCGGCCGATCGCCGATCCAGATGACCCCGTCGTCGAGCTTCTCCAGCGTCATCAGCAACCGGAGGATCGTGGTCTTGCCTGATCCGCTGGGACCGATCAGCGTCACCCGCTCGCCGGGCGCGACGGTGAAGTTCAGCTCGCGAAGGACGATGTTGTCGCCGAAGCGCTTGACGACCTTCTCGAATCGGATGCCCGGCGTGCTGCCGTGCGGCAGCGCGCCGTCGGCGGCGGTCTTGTCCATCGGCGCTCCCTGCGGGTCCTCGGGCGTGGGGACCTCGGACATGGTGTCAGATGATGGCATAGCGCCCCTCCAGACGTCGGATCAAAATGGAGGACAGGACGCTGACGATGACGAAGAGAGCGGCGGTGACGGTGAACGGCTCAAGGAACCCGGACTTGCCGCCTTCGGTGTACGCCACGCGCATGACCTCGGGGACTGTGATCACCAGCAGCAGCGGTGAGTCCTTGAACAGCGCGATGAGGTAGTTGCCCAGCGTCGGGATCACCTTGCGGATGGCCTGGGGCAGCACCACGGCGAACCACACCCGGCTGCGTGGCAGGTTGAGGGCGGTGCACGCCTCCCATTGGCCGCGGGGCACGTTCTCGATGCCGGCCCGGTACACCTCGGAGATGTACGTGGAGTAGTGCACGCCGAGCCCGATCACTCCGGTCCAGAAGGCGCTGAACTGGATCCCTGTCGTCGGCAGCGCGTAGAACAGGAAGACCAGCTGCACCAGGAGCGGGGTGCTCCGGATGAACTCGATCACCCAGCGAACCGCCTGGTTCAGCACGACATTGGGTGAGCGGCGCAGGATCGCCCAGACGAGGCCGAGAGCCAGCGCCAGCACATAGCCCAGGGCGGTCGCCGCGATCGTGAGGCGCAGGCCGCCCAAGAGCGGGCCCACCAGGTCTCCGGCATAGGACCAGTCCCAGGTCATGAGCCCTCACCCCCTACGCCGCTGAGGCTGCCCGTACCGGTGGTGCCCGCGATGGCGGTCGCGGCACGCCGTCGCGGCCTGCGGCCGAGAATCCGTTCGCTACGGCGCTCCAGATAGCGGATGAGCAGCTGCAGGATCTGCGCCATCACGAAATACATGACCAGCACGACCAGGAACACCTCGGTGCCCTTGCCCGTGGAGGCCCGCAACTGCTGGGCCCGGAACATCAGATCGCTGATGGTGATCAGCGACACGATGGCGGTGGCCTTGAGCAGCTCGATCAGCAGGTTCCCGAACGGGGGGAGCATCAGCGGGACGGCCTGGGGCAGCAGCACCCGCCACATGCGCTGGCGCGGCAGCATGTTCAGCGCGACGGTCGCCTCGTACTGTGCCGTGGGCACGGCGTTGATGGACCCGCGCACCACCTCGGCGCCGTAGGCGCCGTAGTTGAGGCCCAGCGCCAGCACGCCCGCGACCATCGTCTCGAACCGGATGCCGACGAGCGGGAGCGAGTAGAAGAACCAGAACATCAGCACCAGGGCGGGAAGGCCGCGGAAGAACTCCACGTAGAAACGGCCGATGGCGCGGGCCCAGCCGTGCCGTGAGGAGCCCAGCAGCCCGAAGAAGAAGGCCAGGATCAGCGCCAGCACCGCCGAATACAGCGTGAGCTGGAGCGTGACCACGGCCCCCTTCCACAGGAGCGGGCTGTTGATGATCTCTGACACGGGATCAGGCCTTGCAGAACTCGGCGGCTGTGCGGTTGCCGGGCATCTCGGCCTGGCTGAACCCGAAGGGCTTGAGGATCTCCAGCAGCCGGCCGCTCGACTTGAGCTTGGCCAGTTCGCCGTTGAACGCCTGGACGAGGTCGGTGTCGGCCTTGCGGAAGCCGAAGCCGCCCGCGCCGGACTGCTCCTTGCCCTCGATCACCACGTCGAACGCGGGGGTGACCTCGAACGGGTCGCTCTTGTGCTTGGACAGCAGATCCACCAGCGAGATGCGGGTGAGGGCGATGCAGTCGCAGCGACCGGCCTTGAGGCCGTCGTAGGCACCAGGCGGGTCGGGGAATCCCTTGATGTTGCCCTTGCTGACGCCAAGCTTCGCGGCGTAGTCGGCCTCGGCCGCGCCGTTCATCACGCCGACCTTGACCTTCTGCTTGATGGCGTCGTCGAAGGTCTTGAGGCCCTTGGGGTTGCCCTTGGGGACCATGAAGGCCGTCTTGGCGATGTACTCGGGGTCGGCGAAGGCGATCTGGCCGCACCGCTCCGGATTGATGAACATGCCCGCCGCGATGGCGTCGAACCGGCGCGCCTGCACACCGGCGATCAGTCCGCCGAACTCCACCTGGACGCCCCGGACCTCGTTGATGCCGAGTTCCTTGAAGATCACCTTGGCCAGCTCGGGGGCCTCACCCGTGAGCTTGCCGTCGCTGGTGGTGAAGCCGTAGGGCGCCTCGTTGGCGTAGCCGACCTGGATGTAGCCCTGCTTCTTGGCCCGCTCCAGCGTGCCGCCGCCGGAACGCTCCTTCTCGGGGTCGGTGGTCGAGCACGCGGCCGCGCCGAGCAGGGGCACGGCGCCGGCGAGCACAGCGCTGGTGCGCAGGAAATCGCGACGGGAGGAAGTCATCCTTGAACTCCTGATGGTTGCGCCGCCGCGCCCGCCGGGGGCTCGGAGGCCTCCGGCGGGCGCGGGATATGGGGTTGGGAGGGATGGGGAACGGGGGGCGAACCGGGGGCTGGGAGCGGGGGGAACAGCCGGTCCCCGGGACGATCGGATCGGTCGGTGATGGACGGGTCGGCTAAATCGGGCAGGTCAGTCGGTGATGGGCGTGAAGTCACGCGCGCCGATGAACGAGGGGCGCGGGGAGGGGGCGGAGAACGGCTCCACGCAGGTGTTCTCGACGCTGTTGAAGACGACGAAGACGTTCGAGCGCGGGAACGGGGTGATGTTGCCGTTGGAACCGTGCATGCAGTTGCAGTCGAACATCGTCGCCGAGCCCGCCGGGCCGGTGAACAGCTCGATGCCGTGCTTGTCGGCGAGGATCGACAGGCTGCCCGGGTCGGGGGTGCCGACCTCCTGGGACTTCAGGGAGGCCTTGTAGTGGTCGGCCGGGGTCTCGCCGACGCACGCCACGAAGGTCTTGTGGGACCCGGGCATGATCATGAGACCTCCGTTGTGCACGAAGTTCTCGGTGAGCGCGATGGAGATGCTCACCGCCCGCATGCGAGGCATGCCGTCCTCCGCGTGCCAGGTCTCGAAGTCCGAGTGCCAGTAGAAGTCCTTACCAGTGAAACCTGGCTTGTAATTGACCCGGCTTTGGTGCACGTAAACATCGGAGCCCAGGATCTGCCTGGCGCGGCCGACCACGCGCGGGTCGCGGACGAGCTCCGCGAACACGTCGCTGATCTTGTGCACCTCGAAGATCGAGCGCACCTCGTCGGAGTCGCGCTCGGTGATCGTGCGCTCGTCGGCGAGGATCGCGGGGTCGGCGACCATCCGGCGAAGCTCGGCCCGGTAGGTCTCGACCTCCTCGGGCCCGATGAGCTCCTCGACGCTCAGGAAGCCGTTGGCCTCGAACGAGTCGAGCGTCGCGGCGTCGATGGGCCCGTCGTCCGGGCCGCCGTAGACGACCGGGTCCTGCCGGTAGAGCAGGGTGGGCTCACTGGACACCCGGGTCGGGTACGCGTCGTTGATCGTGGGGTGGGACTCGATGAGACTCATGCGTCCTCCTTCTCGGCGGGCTTCACAGCGGGCTTGCCGGTGGGCGTCTCGGCGGGCTCGGTCAGCAGCGGGTAGACCCCGTTCTCGTCATGGACCTCCCTGCCGGTGCAGGGCGGGTTGAAGACGCAGACCGTGCGCACGTCGGTGTGGGCGCGGAGCGTGTGGTGCTCGTGCCCGTCGAGCAGGTACATCACGCCCGGCTCGATCCGGTGCTTCTCTCCGGTCTCGTCGTTGATCAGCTCCCCTTCGCCCTCGATGCAGTAGACCGCCTCGATGTGGTTGGCGTACCACATCCGTGTCTCCGTGCCGGCGTAGAGCACGGTGTCGTGCAGCGAGAAGCCGACCCTCTCCTTGGCCAGTACCAGGCGGCGGCTGGACCAGGTCTCGGCCTGGACCTCGCGCTCGGTGCCGACGATCTCGTTCAGCGATCGAACGATCATTCACTCACTCCTCAGACGGTGACGGCGGCGCGGACGGCGCGCACCGACTCGGCGATGATCTGCAGGCCCTGGGCGAGCTCGGCCTCGGTGACCGTGAGCGGCGGCAGGAGCTTGACGACCTCGCCCTCCGGGCCGGAGGTCTCCATGAGCAGGCCGCGCATGAACGCCTCGGCGCAGATCTTGGGCGCCAGCTCCGGGTCCTTCATGACCAGGCCCCACACCAGCCCGCGGCCGCGGACGGCGTCGATGGCCCCGGCGTGCTCGAGTGCGATCTCGTTGAGCGCGCGCTCGACCTGCTCGCCCTTGGCCAGGGTCTGCTTCTCCAGGCCCTCGCCGGACCAGAACTCGTCGAGGGCGGCGGTCGCGGTGACGAAAGCGGGGTTGAAGCCGCGGAACGTGCCGTTGTGCTCGCCCGGCTCCCACACGTCCAGCTCGGGCCGCATGAGCGTCACCGCGAACGGCAGGCCGTAGCCGCTCAGCGACTTGGACAGGCAGACGATGTCCGGCGTGATGCCGGCCTCCTCGAAGCTGAAGAACGGGCCCGTCCGGCCGCAGCCCATCTGCACGTCATCGACGATCAGCAGGATGTCGTGGCGCTTGCACAGGTCCGCCAGCCCGCGCAGCCACTCCGGGGTGGCCACGTTGATCCCGCCCTCGCCCTGCACGGTCTCGACGATCACCGCGGCGGGCTTGTCCAGGCCGCTGCCGCTGTCGTCGAGCATCGTGTCGAAGAGCAGGAAGTCGGGGGTGCGGCCGTCGAGGTAGTTGTCGTACGGCATCGCCACACCGTGGCCGAGCGGCACGCCCGCGCCGGTGCGCTTCATCGAGTTGCCCGTCACCGCGAGCGCGCCGAGCGTCATCCCGTGGAAGGCGTTGGTGAAGCTGACGATGGTCTCGCGGCCGGTGTATTTGCGGGCGAGTTTGAGGGCGGCCTCCACCGAGTGGTTGCCCGCGGGGCCGGGAAACTGCACCTTGTAGTTGAGGCCGCGCGGGGCGAGCACCACCTCGTTGAAACGTTCCAGAAAGGTGCGTTTGGCGTCCGTGTACATGTCCAGGCTGTGGACGATGGAGTCGCCGGCGAGGTAATCCATCAGCGGGCGTTTCAGATCGGGGTTGTTGTGCCCGTAGTTCAGCGTGCCTGCGCCGGCGAAGAAGTCGAGATAGGTCGTACCGTTCTCATCGGTGATATGGCTGCCTCGAGCGGTGCTGAACACCGTGGGCCAGCCCCTGCAGTAGCCGCGAACTTCCGATTCGAGACGTGCGAAAACGTCCATCTTTCCTCCGGCTCGTGAAATGGGAGCGAAACAGGGTGGGAGTGATCACGTGCACGCGGCCGCGCCGGCCGCGAGGTCGTCGGCGGTCGGTCGGCGTCAGGACGGTGGCGGGACGGTCGTCTGGACGGTGGCGGGACGGTCGGCGGATCAGCGGGCGAACGAGGCGGGGGCGTTGCCGGCGGGGCTCACCGAGAGCGGGCCGATGCGGAACAGCACCTCCGGGTCGTGGCCGTGGCCGGCCGGGAAGTGCTCGGAGCCGAACAGCGGGCTGCGGGCCAGGGTGCAGCCCCGGTCACGCGCGAACGACTCGAACATCGCGGTGGAGGCGGCGTTGGCGGGGGTCACGGTGGCCTCCATGTACCGGCAGCCGCGCGCGGCCATCCGGTTGCCGAGGCGGTCCAGCATGCGCCGGGCCAGCCCCTGCCCGCGGTACTCGCGGTCGACGGCCACCTGCCACACGAAGAACGTGTCGGGCTGCTGCGGCCGCACATATCCGGTGATGAACCCGCAGACCTCGTCCCCGGACCTGGCGACCACCGAAGTGTCGGCGAAGTCGCGGCACCAGAGCGTGTAACTGTAGGGCGAGTTGACATCGAGAACCTGCGACTCCCGTGCCATCCGCCACAACTCCCGGCCGTCCTCCAGGCTCGGCTCTGAGAGTCGTACCTTCGAGTCCTCGTCAGTTCGTCGTAGTCGTGATCGCAGGGGTTGTGGTGCCATGCCCAGGCAACTTAGCGAACTTCGCGAATAGCCTCATCGCGATTGTTATCAAGAGGATGTTTGGCCAACGGAGGCCCGGGTAGGGGTGGTTAATTACTCGATCCGGACAATCGCATCGGCGTCACGCTGTCGCCTCAAAAGTGACGCGTCCCCGTCTCACCTGGGCCTTTCCGGGGGGTCTCCGAGGGTGATCAGATGTCACCCCTCGGTGATGACGGAGAGTGAAAGGTGACAACTCCGGCACAGGCGTCACATCACATTTGTGTGAGCTGAATCACGAAGAATTAATGACAACTGGATACCGCCGCCGGGCGTCTGGTGACACGCTGCACACCCGCAGAGTGAGACCTCGATGAACGCAGAGGGCCCGGCGGGCGTGAGCCAGAAGGCCCGCCAGGCCCCGCAAGCGCGTCAGGAGCCCTTGGCGAAGCGGTCGGTCGCCTCGATGAGACGGTGCGTGATTCCCGGCTCGGTGAAGGCGTGCCCCGCGTCGTCGACCATGTGGAACTCCGCCTCCGGCCAGGCGCGGTGCAGGTCCCAGGCGGTCGCGGCCGGGGTGCAGACGTCATAACGCCCCTGCACGATGACGGCCGGGATGTGCCGGATCTTGTCCACGCCCTCGATCAGCTGCTCGCCGTCGAAGAAGCCCTCGTTGACGAAGTAGTGGTTCTCGATCCGGGCGAACGCCACGGCACTGCCCTCCTCGCCCGCCTCCTCGATCGAGCGGGCGTCGGGGACCAGCCGGACCGTCCCGGCCTCCCACTGCGCCCAGGCCTTGGCGGCCGGGATCCGGACGGCGGGGTCGGGGGAGTTGAGGCGCTCCTCGTACGCGCTCATGAGGTCCTCACGCTCGTCCTCGGGGATCGGCGCCAGGTACTTCTCCCACAGATCGGGGAAGATCAGCGAGGCGCCCTCCTGGTAGAACCAGTAGAGCTCGAACGGCCGCAGCATGAAGATCCCGCGCAGCACCAGCTCGGTGACCCGGTCCGGGTGCGTCTGGGCGTACGCGAGCGCGAGGGCGCTGCCCCACGACCCGCCGTAGACCAGCCAGCGGTCGATGCCGAGGTGTTCGCGCAGCAGCTCCATGTCGGCGACCAGGTGCCAGGTGGTGTTGGCCTCCAGCGACACCTCCGGATCGCTCGCGTGCGGCGTGCTGCGGCCGCAGTTGCGCTGGTCGAAGAGCACGATCCGGTAGGCCGCCGGGTCGAACTGGCGGCGGTGTTCGGCGTTGCAGCCCGCGCCGGGCCCGCCGTGCAACATCACGAGGGGCTTCCCGTCGGGGTTTCCGCAGGCCTCCCAATAAATGTGATTACCGTCGCCTGCGTCGAGCGTCCCGGAGTCGTAGGGCTCGATCGGCGGGTACAGGGTGCGAAGCTCCATGAGCTGTGATTCTTCCACGCCCATCAATTACTCCACCTGCGGCCGGACCTGGCCGAAGAGACCATGAGGATCAAGAAACTAAACCCCAAACTGGGCAAACGCCGTCCGGGTCCCCACTAGAGTGCTTTCCGTGAGCGATCTCAACGGATCGGGTGGTTCGCGTCCCGTCCCGGACGCCGGCTCGCCCTGGCCGATCCCGGGACGTGATCCGGGGCCGCAGCCCGACGTGCCCATCAAAGCAACCCACTCCGTCAATCCAGCACATGAGGCGGAGCGTTCCGGCGGCGAGCCCGCCCGGCAGGCCGAGCCTCAGCCTCCCGAGGCGCAGCCCTGGGACATCGTCGAGCGGTTGCGCCAGATGGCCGACCTCATCGGCGACGCGCTGGCCGCCGGTGAACGCAAGGTCTCCGAGGCGCAGACCGACGCTGCCTCGCAGGTGGCCACCGTGCAGTCGGAGAAGGAGGCGGCCCAGCGCGACGCGGCCGCCGCCTGGGGCGAGGTGCAGCGTGCCCGCGGTCAGGCCGAGCAGGCCGAGCGCCGCGCCATCGACGCCGAGCGCCGCCTCACCGAGGTCCAGAACGAGAGCGCCACGCAGCTTGCCGCCGTCCAGGCCGAGAAGGAGTCCGCGCAACGCGACGCGGCCGCCGCCTGGGGCGAGGTGCAGCGTGCCCGTGGCCAGGCCGAGCAGGCCGAGCGCCGCGCCATCGACGCCGAGCGCCGCCTGGCCGAGGCCGAGCATCGCGCCGCCGAGGTGCAGAACGAGGCCACCGCGCAGGTCGCCGCACTCCAGGCCGAGAAGGAGTCCGCCCAGCGCGACGCGGCAGCCGCCTGGAATCAGGCCCAGCAGGGCCGCGTCCAGGCCGACCAGGCCCGCGGCCAGGCCGAGCAGGCCAGGGCCCAGGCCGAGCAGGCCCGAGCCCAGGCCGACCACGCGCGCGCCCAGATGGAGCAGGCCCAGGCCCAGGTCGAGCAGGTGGAACGCAGGATCGCCGAGGCCGAGGCGACCGTCCGCCAGGCGGTCACCCAGCGCGACGCGATGAGCGAGGCCCGCGACGACGCCAACCGTGCGCTCGAGGACGCCGTCAGCGCCCGCCGGTCGGCCGAGACCGAGCGCGACCGGGTCGCCGAGCAGAGCGGCGAGCTGTCCCGCGCGCTCGAAAAGGCGCACAGCGAGCTGTCGGCGCTCCGCGCCAAGCTCACCGACGCCGAGATGACCGCCCAGAACCTGCAGCACACGGCGGCCTCCGCGGCCAAGGACGCCGAGGACGCCCGGCGCCGCGCCCAGGACGCCGAGAACGAGCGCCAGCAGGCCCTCGACACCGCCGCGCAGTCCCTGGAGGCCGCCAAGAAGGCCGAGCAGGCCAGGGACGTCGCCGAGCGGGCCCGGGAGGCCGCGGTCCAGGCTCAGGCCCGTGTCGAGTCCGAGCGCACGCTCGACCGCGGCCGGGCCGACAAGGCGACCCGCGAGCTGGACAAGGCCACCGCCGGCCTGCGCCAGCTGGCCGCCGAACGTGACGCGATCGCCGAGAAGCTCGCCGAACGCGACCAATGGGTCGACCAGCTCGCCCAGGCCGTCACCGAGCAGCGCGCCGCCATCGCCGAGCTCTCCCAGGAGCGCGACCAGGCCCGCAACGCCGCCGACCAGGCCCGGTCCCTCATCGACGAACTCACCCGCCAGCTACGCACGATCATGCCGACGGCGGCCCCCCGCATCTAGCCCGCCTGACCGGTCCACCCCGGCCGGCCCACCCTTGGCCGCCGAAATCGGCGCGAAAGGCCTACGCGCGCGGCGATTTCGGGCGCGGGCAGGGGTGTGTGGGCCCTGACCAGGGGCGCGACACACCCGATGGGACCCCGTCGCGGGCGCCGCAGGTCCGAGCGGCTGTTATCCTGGTGGCCCGTGGACAGTGCGGTAACGTCCGCCTCGCAACGACCACGGGAGCGTCTTCTTGCCTTCGGCAGCCACTGGTAGGTCACGTCCTACCAAGCACCTCTTCGTCACCGGCGGTGTCGCCTCCAGCCTCGGCAAGGGACTGACGGCGTCCAGCCTGGGGCGGCTTCTGGCCCTGCGCGGCCTCCGCGTCACCATGCAGAAGCTGGACCCCTACCTCAACGTCGACCCCGGGACCATGAACCCGTTCCAGCACGGGGAGGTCTTCGTCACCGACGACGGAGCCGAGACCGACCTCGACATCGGCCACTACGAGCGGTTCCTGGACACCGAGCTGCACGGCTCGGCCAACGTCACCACCGGCCAGGTCTACTCCAACGTGATCGCCAAGGAGCGCCGCGGCGAGTACCTCGGCGACACCGTCCAGGTGATCCCGCACATCACCAACGAGATCAAGGACCGCATCATCGGCATGGCCGAGGGCGACGTCGATCTGGTGATCACCGAGGTGGGCGGCACGGTCGGCGACATCGAGTCCCTGCCCTTCCTGGAGTCGGTCCGGCAGATCCGGCACGAGATCGGCCGCGACAACTGCTTCTTCCTGCACGTCTCGCTGCTGCCCTACATCGGGCCGTCCGGCGAGCTCAAGACCAAGCCGACGCAGCACTCGGTCGCCGCGCTGCGGTCCATCGGCATCCAGCCCGACGCGATCGTGTGCCGCTCGGACCGGCCGATCACCGACGGGCTCAAGCACAAGATCAGCCTGATGTGCGACGTGGACCGCGAGGCCGTGGTCTCGGCCGTGGACGCCGCCAGCATCTACGACATCCCCAAGGTGCTGCACTCGGAGGGGCTGGACGCCTACGTGGTGCGCCGGCTCGGCCTGCCGTTCCGCGACGTCGACTGGGGCGCCTGGGACGAGCTGCTGCGCCGCGTCCACCGCCCCGCCCGCGAGGTCACCATCGCGCTGGTCGGCAAGTACATCGACCTGCCCGACGCCTACCTGTCGGTCACCGAGGCGCTGCGCCACGGCGGGTTCGGCAACGACGCCAAGGTCCACATCCGCTGGGTCAAGAGCGACGACTGCGAGACGCCCGAGGGCGCCAAGCGCGAGCTCGACGGCGTGGACGGCCTGCTCATCCCGGGCGGCTTCGGCGTGCGCGGCATCGAGGGCAAGCTCGGCGCGATCAGGCACGCCCGCGAGAACCGCGTCCCCCTGCTGGGCATCTGCCTCGGCCTGCAGTGCATGGTGATCGAGTCGGCCCGGACGCTGGCCGGGCTGGCCGACGCCGGCAGCACCGAGTTCGACCACGCCACCACGCATCCGGTGGTGGCCACGATGGCCGACCAGATCGACGTGGTGGCCGGCGAGCGCGACATGGGCGGCACCATGCGGCTCGGCCTCTACCCGGCCGATCTGGCCGAGGGCTCGATCGTGCGGGAGCTGTACGGGGAGGCCAAGGCGTCCGAGCGGCACCGGCACCGCTACGAGGTCAACAACGCCTACCGCGACCAGCTGGAGAAGGCCGGCCTGCGGTTCAGCGGCCTGTCGCCCGACGGCCGCCTGGTGGAGTACGTGGAGCTGCCGCGCGAGGCGCACCCGTTCTTCGTCGGCACCCAGGCCCACCCGGAGTTCCGGTCCCGGCCGACCCGCCCGCACCCGCTGTTCACCGGCCTGATCTCGGCCGCGCTCGACTACGCCGACAGCCGCGCCGGCGCAGCCCGGTGACCGGTCCGGTGACGGGTTCAGCGACCGGCCATGGGCTGGGCCCGGCCGACGTGCGCGACCAGCCGGAGCGCTGGGAGGTCACCGGCAGCAGCGGGGAGTTCGACGGGCACGTCTTCAAGGTCCGGCGCGACTCGGTCCGCATGCCCAACGGCGCCGGCACCGAGATCGTCCAGCGGGACGTCATCGAGCACCTCGGCTCGGTCGGCATCCTCGCGCTCGACGACCAGGACCGCGTGCTCCTCGTCCGGCAGTACCGGCATCCCGTCGGCCACCTGCTGTGGGAGGCGCCCGCGGGGCTCCGCGACAAGGACGGTGAGCCGCTCCGGCAGCTCGCCGAGCGCGAGCTGCTGGAGGAGGCGGGCTACCGCGCCGGCCGGTGGGACACGCTCGTGGACGTCTTCCCGTCCTCGGGGATGTCGGACGAGCGCACCCGGATCTTTCTGGCCCGCGAGCTGACCGAGGTCCCCGCCGACGAGATCGACTTCGAGCGCGTGCACGAGGAGGCCGACATGCCGGTCGTCTGGGTGCCGCTGGCCGAGGCGGTCCGCAAGGTCCTCGCCGGTGAGATCCACAACATGATCGCCGCGACCGGCATCCTCGCGGTCAACGCCGCGCACGCGCGCGGCTTCCGCGACCTGCGCCCGGCGGAGGCGCCGGAGGAATGATCGGCGGCGGCGCCCCGGCGGTCCGATCGGCCGCCGGGGCGTCAGCGTCCTCCCCGGTGGCGGGAGACGGCATGATGGGCACGTCCCATCCGGTCGGCGAGTACGGCCGGCAAGCGGCTGTCCGCAGCCCCGCCCGGAAGAGGTGCCGCAACTGTCACCCAGCACGACCGGCCGGTACGCCGGGCGAGCCCCCGCCGGTCCGGAGACCAGGCTGGCGTCCGCCGTGCGCACCTACCTGGGCCACCTGGCCGTGGAACGGGGGCTGGCCGCCAACACGCTCAGCTCCTACCGGCGCGACCTGCGCCGCTACGTCACGGTGCTGACCGCCCGGGGGCGCGACGCCCTCGACCAGGTCACCGAGGACGACGTGCGGGCGTTCCTGGTGGGCCTGCGCGAGGGCGACGACGAACATCCGCCGCTGTCGGCCGGCTCGGCGGCGCGGGCGGTCGTCGCCGTCCGCGGCCTGCACCGGTTCGCGCTCCGCGAGGGACTGGCGCCCGATGACCCCGCCCGGGACGTCAAACCGCCGACACCGCCCCGCAGGCTGCCCAAGGCCATCTCGCTCAGCGACGTGGAGCGGCTGCTGGCGGCGGCCGGCGCGGCGGGGGAGTCGGGCGGGCCCGCCGAGGCCGCCCGTGGGCTCCGCGACCGCGCCCTGCTGGAGCTGCTGTATGGGTCGGGTGTCCGCATCTCCGAGGCGGTCGGCCTGGACATCGACGACCTCGACCTGGACGAGGGGTTCGCCCGGGTCTCCGGCAAGGGCGGCAAGACGCGCGTGGTGCCGATCGGCGACTACGCCCGGCGGGCCGTCGAGGCCTATCTCGTCCGGGCCAGGCCCGAGCTCGCCAAGGCCGGGCGTACAAAATCAGGGCACACGAAAGCAGGGCGCGGCGGGCCCGCGCTGTTCCTGAACGCGCGCGGCGGGCGGCTGTCACGGCAGGGCGCCTGGATGGTCCTGGGCGCCGCCGCTGAACGTGCCGGGCTGTCGGACGTCTCACCGCACACGCTCCGGCATTCTTTCGCCACGCATCTGCTGGACGGGGGAGCGGACGTAAGGGTCGTCCAGGAGCTGCTCGGTCACGCCTCCGTGACCACGACGCAGGTCTACACGCTGGTGACGGTCCAGCTCCTGCGAGAGGTCTACGCGACCTCTCACCCCCGTGCCAGAGGCTCATGAATCCCGACTAACGGCGCGCGTCGGCTTGAGACGCACGGTGTCAAGCCCTAGAGTCCCGGTTCTGGATGGCATTTTCGGGCCGCCCGGGAGGGATCTGGTGACCAGCACACACGCTGCGGAGGGCGTTCTGTCCTCTGCCACCATAGAGACCGATCCGAGTCGAGCCCTCGGGCCGACTCAACGCCCCGTGCCGACGTTCCCCGAACCGGAGCCGCTGGCCGAGCACGGGCCGGCGCGGATCGTGTCGATCTGCAACCAGAAGGGCGGGGTGGGCAAGACCACCACCACCATCAACCTGGGTGCGGCGCTCGCCGAGTACGGCCGCAAGGTCCTGCTGGTGGACTTCGACCCGCAGGGCGCGCTCTCGGTCGGCCTGGGCAAGGGCGACCCGCGCCAGCTCGACATCACGATCCACAACCTGCTCCTGGAGCGGGACGTCGAGTGGGAAGACGTCGTCATCGACACCGGCGTCGACGGACTCGACCTGCTGCCCAGCAACATCGACCTGTCGGGCGCCGAGGTCCAGCTCGTGCACGAGGTCGGCCGGGAGTACATCCTCGCCGGGGTGCTCAAGCCCGCCGTGCCCCACTACGACTACATCCTGATCGACTGCCAGCCGTCGCTCGGCCTGCTCACGGTCAACGCGCTGGCCGCCAGCGAGGGCGTGCTCATCCCGCTGGAGTGCGAATACTTCGCCATGCGCGGTGTCGCGCTGCTGATGGAGACCATCGAGAAGGTGCAGGGCCGGATCAACCCGGGCCTGGAGATCGACGGCGTCCTCGGCACCATGTACGACTCCCGCACACTGCACACCCGCGAGGTCCTCGGCAGAATCGTCGAGGCCTTTGGTGACCAGGTCTTCCACACGGTCATCAATCGCACGGTACGGTTTCCTGACGCGACCGTCGCCGGGGAGCCGATCACGTACTTCGACCCCAACTCGATGGGGGCGAACGCATATCGTGGTCTCGCGCGGGAGGTGCTCGAAAGGTGGCGTCACGTCGGGTAAGGCTGCCCGGAGCGGATGAGATCTTCCGTCCCACCGCCCCGAAACCTCCCGGCAAGGCCACCGCGCCCGCCGCACCGGCCACCGCGCCCGCCGCACCGGCCACCGCGCCCGCCGCTGCTCCGGTGCCCGCGCAGACCGTCCTGCCAGCGCAGACCGCCCTACCGGTGCCCGCACCGGCCACCGTTCCGGTGGCGGCCCGCCGCCCCACCGGCCGCCAGCGCCATGACTCCAAGATCACGGTCTATGTGTCCGCGGGCGAGCTGCTCGACCTGGAGCGCCTGCGCCTCACCCTGCGCGCCGAGCACGCGCTGAGCGTCGACCGCGGCCGGATCGTCCGCGAGGCGGTCGCCGCGATCCTCGCCGACTTCGAGGCGCGCGGCGAGCGCAGCACCCTGGTCCGCCGCCTCCGCGACGGCGAGGGCTGAGTTGGCGTCGGCTAGCGTGAGCGGCGTGGACGAGACGTCGGCTGACTCGGCGGAGCCGGGTGCCGAGCAGGCACGCGGCTTCCAGGTCCACCTGGACAACTTCGAAGGCCCGTTCGACCTGCTGCTGGGGCTCATCTCCAAGCACAAGCTCGACATCACCGAGGTGTCGCTGCACAAGGTCACCGACGACTTCATCGCCTTCATCCGGTCGCACGGCAAGGAGTGGGACCTCGACCAGGCCAGCCACTTCCTGCTGGTCGCGGCGACCCTGCTCGACCTGAAGGCCGCCCGCCTGCTGCCCTCGGGCGAGGTGGACGACGAGGAGGACCTCGCGCTGCTGGAGGCCCGCGACCTGCTGTTCGCGCGGCTGCTGCAGTACCGTGCGTACAAGGAGGTCGCCAAGGCCTTCACCGCGCGGATGGCCGAGGAGGCCAAGCGTTACCCGCGCATCGTCCCGATGGAGCCCCGGTTCGCGGGCCTCCTGCCGGAGGTGCTGCTCGGGCTCGGCCCGGCCGAGTTCGCACGCCTGGCCGGCAAGGTCTTCGCGCCCAAGGAGCCGCCCTCGGTCTCGGTCCAGCACATGTACCAGCCGAAGGCGAGCATCAAGGAGCAGGCCGCGATCGTGGTCGAGCGCCTGCGGCGGCTGGGCACGACGACCTTCCGCGAGCTCACCGACGACGTGGAGGGCACCTACCAGGTCGTGGCCCGGTTCCTGGCGCTGCTGGAGCTCTACCGCGAGCTGGCGGTGTCGTTCGAGCAGCACGAGCCGCTGGGCGAGCTGCACATCACCTGGACCGGCAGCGACGGCGGCGACGTCGATGTCGACGAGTACGAGGGCTCACCCGAGCCCGCCAAGGACGGGAAAGACGACGACGATGACTGAGCGACCCCGCGAGGACGCCACCGCGGATGATCTTCCGGGGCTGCGCGCCTCGGTCGAGGCGATCCTGCTGGTCGTGGACGAGCCGGTCCCCGAGATCACGCTGGCGCAGATCCTGGAGCGCCCGCGCGACGAGGTCGTGGCCACCCTGCGGGAGCTGGCCGCGGAATACACCGAGCAGGGCCGGGGGTTCGATCTGAGGGAGATCGCCGGCGGCTGGCGGTTCTACACCCGGGACGTGTGCGCCCCGGTGGTGGAACGCTTCGTCACCGACGGGCAGCAGGCCCGGCTGACGCAGGCCGCCCTGGAGACGCTCGCCGTGGTGGCCTACCGCCAGCCGGTGAGCCGGGCCCGGGTGTCGGCGATCCGCGGCGTCAACAGCGACGGGGTCATCCGGACCCTGACGCTGCGCGGCCTCATCGAAGAGGCGGGACAGGACCCCGAGACGCAGGCGCACCTCTACCGCACCACCGGGTACTTCCTGGAGCGGCTGGGGTTGCGCAGCGTCGAGGAGCTCCCCGACCTGGCCCCCTACCTGCCCGACGACCTACCTGAAGAGATCATCGAGGGACATTGAGCGAGAACGAGGCCGTGCGCCTGCAGAAGGTCCTGGCCGACGCCGGGATCGGCAGCCGCCGCCACTGCGAGGAACTGATCGGCGAGGGCCGGGTCACCGTCGACGGCAAGGTCGTCTTCCGGTTCGGCGAGAAGGTGGACCCCCAGCGGGCCGTCATCCACGTCGACGGGCGCCGGGTGGAGACCCGCGCCGAGATGCGCTACTACATGGTCAACAAGCCGCGCGGCGTGGTCAGCACGATGAAGGACGAGCGCGGCCGCAAGTCGCTGGCCGACTACGTGGAGGTGCCCGAGCGGCTGTTCCACGTGGGCCGTCTCGACACCGACACCGAGGGCCTGATCCTGCTCACCAACGACGGCGAGCTGGCGCACCGGCTGACCCACCCGAGCTACGGCGTGGAGAAGACCTACCTGGCCGAGATCCACGGCCCGATCCCGCGCGACCTCGGCCGGCGGCTCAAGGTGGGCGTGCGGCTGGAGGACGGCCCGGCCAAGGCCGACAAGTTCCGGATCTTCGACCAGGTGGGCCGCCGCGTCCTGGTGGAGATCACGCTGCACGAGGGCCGCAAGCACATCGTGCGGCGGCTGCTCAAGGAGGTCGGATTCCCCGTCCAGCAGCTGGCGCGCATAGAGTTCGGACCGATCAAGCTCGGGCTGCTCAAGCCGGGCAACATGCGGGCGCTGACCGTGAAAGAGGTCGGAGAGCTCTACAAGGCCGTGGATCTGTAGGAGGGACGCAAGTGGCGGTACGCGCGATCCGGGGGGCAACGCAGGTCGACGCCGACGTCCGGGACCAGATCCTGGAGGCGACCACCGAGCTCGTCACCGAGGTCATGGCCCGCAACGAGCTGACCACCGACGACGTCATCAGCGTGATCTTTACGGCGACCCCGGACCTCACCGCGGAGTTCCCGGCGCTCGCCGCCCGCAAGCTCGGCTTCCACGAGGTGCCGCTGCTGTGCGCGAGCGAGATCGCGGTGCCGCACGCGCTGCCCCGCGTCATCCGGATCATGGCGCACGTCGAGGTCGACCGCCCGCGGTCGGACATCCAGCACGTCTACCTGCGCGGCGCCACCGCACTGCGTCTCGACATCGCTCAGTGAACACCGCACTCATGAACACCGCACCAAAGAACACCGCACCAGCGAACACTGCCCGGTGACGCGGGTGGGGGCGCGTTCGTCAACCGGGCAGGGCCGGGGCCGATAGGCTGTGGCGGTGGCTGAAGAGGGCATTCCAGGGCGCGTCGTCGTCGTCGGGACCGGGCTGATCGGGACATCGATCGCGCTGGCCATGCGCAAGCGCGGCGCCGAGGTTCTGCTCACCGACCGGGACGCGGCCTCGCTGCGGATGGCGGTGGAGCTGGGCGCGGGTCAGGCACTCCCCGACGGGGCCGCCGAGGAGCCCGCCGATCTCGCGGTGCTGGCGGTGCCGCCGGCCGCCGTCGCGGTCACCCTGCTGGACGCGCAGAAGCGCGGGCTGGCCAAGGTCTACACCGACGTCGCCAGCGTGAAGGCCCTGCCGCTGGCCCAGGCCGCCCAGCTGGGCTGCGATCTGAGCGTGTTCGTGGCCGGGCACCCGCTGGCCGGGCGTGAACGGTCCGGGCCCGCCGCCGCGCAGGACGATCTCTTCCTGGGCCGGCCGTGGGCGTTGTGCGCGCCGCCCGAGGCCAAACCCGAGGCGGTCGAGGCCGTCACCGCGCTCGCCCGGGCCTGTGGCGCCGAGCCGGTCACCGTGGACGCCGAGGAGCACGACCGGGCCGTCGCGCTGGTCTCGCACGGCCCGCACGTGGTGTCGGCCGCCGTCGCCGCCCGCCTCACCGTCGCCGACGACGTGGCTCTGGGCCTTGCGGGGCAGGGCGTCCGGGACGTCACCCGGATCGCCGCCAGCGACCCCCGGCTGTGGATCGGCATCCTGTCCGCCAACTCCGAGCCGGTCGCCGAGGTCCTGGAGGCCGTCGCGACCGACCTGGCCGTCGCCGCCTCGTTGCTGCGCGACGGCAGCGAGGGCGCCGCCGCGCACGTCGCCGACCTGCTCCTGCGCGGCAACGCGGGACGGGCCCGCATCCCCGGCAAGCACGGCGGCGACCAGAAGACCTACGCCGTGGTGCCGGTGATGATCCCCGACCGCCCGGGCGAGCTTGCGATGATCTTCCAGGCGGCCGGGATCGCCGGGGTCAACATCGAGGACGTGGCGATCGAGCACTCGCCCGGCCGCCCGCTGGGCGTCCTGGAGATCTCGGTCAAGCCCGAGGCCGCCGAACGGCTCGCCGAGGAGCTGCGGGCCCGCGGCTGGTCCGTCCCGGGCTGAGCCCCGGGGCCGGTAGCCTGAAGGGCCGGGGCTCCGCCGGGAGTAGAGGGCGGCAGGGAGCTGAGGGCGGCGCGACTCGTGCCCGCTGCCCGTTTCGTCATGTTTTCGATCTTGAACGAAAGGCAGCGAACGTGTCGCTCGTCATCGCCATGGACGGCCCCTCCGGGTCCGGCAAGTCCAGCGCCTCCAAGGGAGTGGCCCGCGCCCTCGGGCTCCGCTACCTCGACACCGGCGCCATGTACCGGGCCATGACGTGGTGGATGCTGGACCAGGGCGTACCGGTCGAGGACGCCGCCGCGGTGGCCGCCAAGGCGGGCGACCCCGTCCTGGAGAGCGGCACCGACCCCGACGCGCCCACGATCAGCGTGGACGGCGCCGACGTGTCGGGGCCGATCCGCACCCGCGAGGTGACCAACGCCGTCAGCGCGGTGAGCGCCGTTCCGGAGGTCCGGGCGCGGCTGGTGGCCCTGCAGCGTGAGATCATCGGTACCGGGGGGATCGTGGTGGAGGGCCGTGACATCGGCACGGTCGTCGTGCCGGACGCCCCGGTCAAGGTCTACCTCACCGCCAGCGAGCAGGTCCGGGCGGCGCGGCGGGCCAAGGACCTGGCCGCCGACCCCGGCGCCACCGTGACGGTCACGCAGGCCGAGCAGGCCCGCCGGGACAAGCTCGACTCCACCCGCAAGGCGTCCCCGCTGACCATGGCGGCGGACGCGCATGAGATCGACTCGACCGAGCTCAGTCTCGGCGAGGTCATCGAGGCGGTCGTCCGCCTCGCGAAAGAGCAGACGTGAGCAGCGAATACGAACTTGAGACAGTGACCGTCGACGAGGACGGTCTGGCGCCGGACGCGCCGCCCGCCCCGGTGGTGGCGGTGGTCGGCAGGCCCAACGTCGGCAAGTCGACCCTGGTCAACCGGATCCTCGGCCGCCGCGAGGCGGTCGTGGAGGACGTGCCCGGGGTGACCCGTGACCGGGTCGCCTACGACGCGACCTGGAGCGGCCGCCGGTTCACCGTGGTCGACACCGGCGGCTGGCTGCCGGACGCCCAGGGCCTGGCCGCCGCGATCGCCGAGCAGGCACGGCTGGCGGTGGACCTGGCCGACGTGGTGATGTTCGTCGTCGACGCCACCGTGGGCGCCACCGACGTCGACGAGGCGGTGGTGGAGATCCTGCGCCGTTCCGGCAAGCCGGTCGTGCTGGTCGCCAACAAGGTCGACGACGTGGGCACCGAGGCCGACGCGGCGGGCCTGTGGTCGCTGGGCATCGGCGAGCCCCATCCGGTGAGCGCGCTGCACGGGCGCGGCAGCGGTGACCTGCTGGACGCGGTCCTGGAGGCGCTGCCCGAGGAGGCCCCCGCCGAGACGTTCGGCGAGATCGGCGGTCCGCGCCGGATCGCCCTGCTGGGGCGTCCCAACGTCGGCAAGTCCAGCCTGCTCAACAAGGTGGCGGGGGAGCAGCGCGCGGTCGTCGACTCGGTCGCCGGCACCACCCGCGACCCGGTGGACGAGCTGATCGACCTGGGCGGCAAGACCTGGCGGTTCATCGACACCGCGGGCATCCGCCGCCGTCACCGGGAGAACCAGGGCGCCGACTTCTACGCCACGCTGCGCACCCAGTCGGCGCTGGAGCGCGCCGAGGTCGCGGTCGTTCTGGTCGACGCGAGCGAGACCCTGACCGAGCAGGACCTGCGGATCATCTCCATGGTGGTCGAGTCCGGCCGCTCGCTGGTGATCGCGTACAACAAGTGGGACCTGCTGGACGAGGAGCGCCGCCACTATCTGGAGCGCGAGATCGACCGGCAGCTCCACCACGCGCGCTGGGCGCCCCGGGTGAACGTCTCGGCCAAGACCGGGCGGCACATGGAGAAGCTCGTCCCCGCGATCGAGACGGCGCTGGAGGGCTGGGGCCACCGCGTGCCGACGTCCAAGCTCAACCAGTTCTTCGCCGACCTGGTCAACTCCCACCCGCACCCGATCCGCGGCGGCAAGCAGCCGAAGATCCTCTTCGCCACCCAGGCCGGGGTGCGGCCGCCTCGCTTCGTGCTCTTCACCTCCGGCTTCCTGGAGGAGGGCTACCGCCGCTTCATCGAGCGCCGTCTCCGCGAGGAGTTCGGCTTCGAGGGCACTCCGCTCGACATCACCATGAAGATCCGGGAGAAGCGCGGCAAGAAGAAGTGACCTTCCCGCCGCGCCGCCCGCCGATGTAAGCTCCCTCTTACTCGTTGATCGCACAACGAGAACACGTTGTTGTTCCAGTCGACGTCTTCCGGTGGCGCGGGGTCGGGGAGTGCGAACGTGAAGCTTCTGCTTCTCATGTCCGTGGCGGTCGTGTGCGTGGCCCTCAGCTTCGTGTGGAAGGAGCCGTGGATCGGCGGCGTCGGACTGCTGGTCGCCTTCGCCGCGATGTTCACCGATCGCGACGATGTGCGCGTCCACGAGAAGAGCAGCTACGAGACCGAGAAGTCCGTCCGCAACATGAGGAGCAGGCACCGCTGATCAGCGGTGCCTGCTCCTGTGCCGTCTCGATGCGCCGTTTCGATCCGGGCCGGATACGCCGTTAGCGCTTCCCGGCTCCGCGCTCGCCGGCGACCCGCTGATCTTCGGGTGCGGTCTCCGACTCCCGCAGCGGCGGAGGCGGGGGGTTCATCGAGTCGCGCCCGTAGCGCCCGTACGACGACCGGACGATGGGCTGCGTCTTCTTGGTGTCGTCGGTCTGCCCGGGCGGTGCCTCCTCGGCCTTCTCCTCGCCGAACTCGTTCAGCCGTGCCTCCTTGACGCCGACCACCGCGAAGCGGCCGAGCGCGAGCGCGGCGAGGAACACCGCGACGACGCCGAGCCCGGTGAAGCCGGCCAGCTGCTCGGCCAGTTGCCGCCCCTCGCTCGTGCCCAGCGGGGCGCCGACGCCCTCGACGTCCCAGAGCGTGGCGACCAGCCCGCCCACCGCGAACCAGGCGCCGCCCAGGACGGCGATCCACGCGCCGAACATGGCGAACGCGCGGTTGGCGCTGATCAGCACGATCAGGCCGCCCAGCCCCACGGCGATCGCGGGCGCGATGCTCAGTTGCAGCCGGTCGGTGTCGTAGACCCAGGGATCATCGGGGGCGAATCCGAAATCGGCGTACGGGCCGACGAACGGGAGCAGCCCGCCCCACAGTCCGAGCAGCACCAGAAGTACGCCGCTCAGAACACCCCGGGTGCGCGGTACGTGCATTGTCCCAGCCATGATCGGTCCTCCTGACCGGGCTTATGTGATTGTTTTGGGGTCCGTTTACCCCGAAGAGGCCGGTCCAAGCACGCCGAGCGGAGAGCAGAGTGGGACACGAGGTCATCGTTGTCAACGCGCACGAGGAGCCACCCGGGAGCTGGCATGCGGCGGTATTCCTCGCCGGGCCGACGCCCCGTACGCCTGATGTGGAGTCCTGGCGGCCCGCCGCACTGCGGGAACTGCGCGAGCAGTGGCGCGGCGACGGGCGCCTCGTGGTCTTCGTGCCCGAACACCGGCACGGCGTGTACGACGACTACGTCGGCCAGGTCGAGTGGGAGGAACGCTGCCTCCACCTCGCCGACGAGGTGCTCTTCTACGTGCCGCGTGATCTGGCGACGATGCCCGCGTTCACCACCAACGTCGAATGGGGCGTGTGGCACGGCAGCGGCCGAGCTGTCTTCGGCGCGCCGCCGGAGGCGCCCAAGAACGACTATCTGCTGCACTACGCCCGCAAGCTCGGCGTGCCGACGGCGACGGACCTGCCCGGGACGGTCGCGGCGGCGCTGGAGCGCATCGGCCACGGAGACCTTCGCGTGGACGGCGAGCGCGAAGTGCCGCTGCTCATCTGGCGCACCGAGACGTTCCAGCGCTGGTACGCGGCGCAGCGCGGAGCGGGCAACTCCCTGCGCGGCGCGCGTGTGCACTGGCGGTTCGGCCTGCACTGGGGACTGCACGTCCAGGTGTACGTGGCGTCCGAGGACCGCGTGAAGAGCAACGAGATGGTCATCGCCCGGCCCGACATCAGCACGGTCCTCCTCTACCGTCCCGCTCCGGCGCTCGAAGACACCCTCGTGGTGCTCGTCCGGGAGTTCCGGAGCCCGGCGACCACCTCGGACGGGTTCGTGCACGAGCTGCCCGGCGGCGCGGGGCCCGCCGACCCGCTGGAGCGCGCCGTCCAGGAGGTCGCCGAGGAGACCGGCCTGCGCCTCCCCGCCGAGCGGTTGCGGCCGCACGGCGACCGTCAGGTCAACGCCACCCTGTCCGCGCACCGCGCTCACCTGTTCTCCGCGGAGATCACCGAGGGCGAGATCGCCCTGCTCCGGGCGGCCGGGCCGGGAGGGGTGGCGGCCGAGAGCGAGCGCACGTACGTCGAGATCGCGACGTTCGGCGAGATCCTGCGGGAACGGCTCGTCGACTGGGGAACGGTCGGCATGATCGCCCAGGTCCTGCGCGGCGCCTCATGACCCCGACACTCCTGTACGACCCTCATGTACACAGAGTGCCGATCCCTAGGGAAACGCGGCTAAGCCCGGCTGATCCCGGTCCACCATGGCACCATGTGACCTCTTGTGATCAAACAGTCGCGAACGGTCACCGGGTGTATCAATGGTTCCTTCTGGGCATTTCTCGTCATCGCGGTCCACCACCGAGCTGGAACACGCCGCGGCGGAGTTCCTGGACGTGTTCTACGCGGAGAACCCCTCCGCGGGAAACCTGACGTCACGGTCGTTGCAGGTGCGAGCGGAGATCTACCGTACGGGCACGTACCGGCACACCCACGCGGAGCTGGAGTTCGGGGCGCGGGTCGCCTGGCGCAACAGCAGCCGCTGCATCGGCCGCCTCTACTGGCGCGGGCTGCGGGTTCGCGACCGGCGCCACGTGCGCGCCGCCCGGGACATCGCGTCCGAGTGCTTCGAGCATCTCGTCACCGCGACCGGTGCGGGGCGGATCCGCCCGATCGTGACGGTGTTCGCCCCCGACCGGCCCGGTGAGCCCGGCCCGCGCATCTGGAACGACCAGCTGATCCGGTACGCCGGGCACCGCCGGCCCGACGGCGCGATCGTGGGCGATCCGCAGAACCGGGCGCTGACCCGGATGGCCCGCAGGCTCGGCTGGGAGGGCGGGCATGGCACTCCGTTCGACGTGCTGCCGCTGATGATCGAGGTGCCGGGCGAGCCGATCAGGTACTTCGACGTGCCCCGGGCGGGCGTGCTGGAGGTGGAGCTCACGCATCCCGACTTCGGCTGGTTCGCCGACCTCGGGCTCCGCTGGCACGCCGTCCCGGCCGTCTCCGACATGAATCTGGAGATCGGCGGCATCACCTACCCGGCCGCCCCGTTCAACGGCTGGTACATGGGCACCGAGATCGGCGCCCGCAATCTGGGTGACGAGGACCGTTACAACCTGCTGCCGCAGGTGGCCGAACGGCTGGGCCTGGACACGTCGAACGAGATCACGCTCTGGCGCGACCGGGCGCTGGTGGAGCTGAACGTCGCCGTCCTGCACTCCTTCGAGGAGGCGGGCGTGACCATCACCGACCACCACACCGAGTCGCGGCGGTTCCTCACCCATCTGGCGAAGGAGGAGTCGGCCGGGCGGCCGTGCCCGGCCGACTGGAGCTGGATCGTGCCGCCGATCTCCGGGTCGGCGACCCCGGTCTTTCACCGGCTGTACGAGGAGCTCGATCTGCGGCCCAACTACGTCCGCAGGCCCCGCGCCTTCCGCGGCTGATCGGCGTTGGTGCATCTGCCAAGGACAGATGCACCGTGGGGTCGTATCTTCTGGAGCATATGCCGGATGTTCCTGGCATATGCAATGTGTACCCTTTAGCTGTGGCGACGTTCCGGATCAGTGAGGCCGCAGGGCTGCTCGGCGTCAGCGCGGACACCGTCCGCCGGTGGGTGGACGGCGGGCGGCTGAACGCCGTGCGCGACGAGCACGGCCATCGGCTGGTGCCCGGCCCCGAGCTGGCGGCCTTCGTGCGATCGCAGTCCTGGCAGAACGAGCGGGGGGAGCACCGGGCCTCCTCCGCCCGTAACCGCATGCGTGGCATCGTCACGGACGTCATCCGCGACGGCGTCATGGCGCAGGTGGAGATCCAGGCCGGGCCGTTCCGGGTGGTCTCGCTGATGAGCCGGGAGGCGGCCGACGAGCTCGGGCTCGAGGTCGGGGTCGTCGCCGAGGCCGTCGTGAAGTCCACCAACGTCGTCGTCGAGCTGCCCGACTGATCTCAAGGAGTCGTGCATGTCGAAGCGCAGCATGTCGAAGTGCAGCATGCCGATGCGCGTCGCGGTCGCCGCCGGCCTGTCGCTGCTGGCCGCGGGCTGCGGTGACACCGGGGAGGCGTCGGGCGGGAAGACCCTGACGGTGTTCGCGGCGGCCTCGCTCACGGAGTCGTTCACCTCGCTCGGCACGACGTTCGAGGCCTCGCATCGGGGTGTGAAGGTGCGGTTCAACTTCGGCGGGAGCTCGGGGCTGGCGCAGCAGATCGGGCAGGGCGCTCCGGCCGATGTCTTCGCCTCCGCCAGTCCGGCCCCGATGAAGCAGGTCAGCGACGAGTCGCGGGTGTTCGCCAGGAACCGGCTCGTGATCGCGGTGCCCAAGGACGACCCCGGCAAGGTGACGAAGCTCGCCGATCTCGCCGGGCCGAGGCTCAAGATCGTGGTGTGCGCCGAACAGGTGCCCTGCGGCGCCGCGGCGACCAAGGCCTTCGCGGCGGCCGGGGTGCGGGTGAAGCCCGCCTCGCAGGAGCAGGACGTCAGGGCCGTGCTGACGAAGGTGAGTTTGGGGGAGGCCGACGCCGGCCTGGTCTACCGCACGGATGCCAAGGCCGCCGCCGCCAAGGTGCGGGGGATCGAGTTCCCCGAGTCGGCCAAGGCGATCAACGACTATCCGATCGTGGCGCTGCCCAAGGCCCCGCAGTCCGCGCTGGCCAAGGAATTCGTCCAGCTTGTGCTTTCCGCGCAGGGGCAGGCGGTCTTGGCCCAGGCCGGCTTCGAGCCCGCGAGCCCCGGCTGATCTCATGCTGAGCACCAAGCCGAGCCGAGCCGCCGAGAAGCTGCCGGGCCGTCCGCCGTGGATCCTCGTCCTTCCCGCGCTGGCAGGGCTGGCCTTCCTCGTGCTGCCGTTGGCGGGGCTGCTGATCCGCGCGCCCTGGTCGACGATCGGCACCCGGCTGGCAGAGCCGCAGGTGCTGGAGGCCCTGCGCCTCTCGTTGGTCACCGCGACCCTCGCCACGGCCCTGTGCCTCCTGTTGGGGGTGCCGCTCGCCTGGCTTCTGGCCCGGGTGTCGTTCCGGGGGGCGCGCCTGGTCCGGGCTCTGGTGACGGTTCCGCTGGTGCTGCCGCCGGTGGTGGGCGGTGTGGCCCTGCTTCTGGTGCTGGGCCGCCGCGGCCTGGTCGGCGGCTGGCTGTACGACACGTTCGGGATCTCCCTGCCGTTCACCACGGCCGGCGTCGTGCTCGCCGAGACGTTCGTGGCGATGCCGTTCCTGGTGATCAGCGTGGAGGGGGCACTGCGGGCGGCCGACCTGCGCTACGAGGAGGCGGCCGCCACGCTCGGCGCCACCCGCTGGACGATCTTCCGCCGGGTCACGCTGCCGCTGGTGGCACCGGGCATCGCGGCCGGGGCGATCCTGTGCTGGGCGCGGGCGCTGGGCGAGTTCGGCGCGACGATCACGTTCGCGGGCAACTTCCCGGGCCGTACTCAAACCATGCCGCTGGCCGTCTACCTGGCTCTGGAGACCGACCCGGAGGCGGCGATCGTCCTCAGCCTGGTCCTGCTGGTCGTGTCCGTCCTCGTCCTCGCCGCCCTGCGGGATCGATGGGTGAACACCACATGAGCGGGGTGACGGGACTCGACGCGCGCCTGGTCGTCCGGCGCGGCGCGTTCGACCTAGACCTGGAACTGCGGGCGGAGCCGGGCGAGGTCGTGGCGCTGCTCGGGCCCAACGGCGCGGGGAAGTCGACGGCGCTCCGGGCGCTGGCGGGCCTGGTGCCGCTGCACGACGGGCATCTTCGCGTGGACGGGACAGATCTGAGCCGGCTGCCGCCCGAACGTCGCGGGATCGGGATGGTGTTCCAGGACTACCTGCTGTTCCCGCATCTGAGTGCGCTGGAGAACGTGGCGTTCGGCCCTCGCAGCCAAGGGACGCGCAAGCGCGAGGCGCGCCGCCGGGCCGCCGAGTGGCTGGCCCACGTCGGGCTGGCCGACCATGCCGACGCGCGGCCCCGGGCGCTGTCGGGCGGGCAGGCACAGCGGGTGGCGCTGGCCCGGGCCCTGGCGGTGCGGCCCCGGCTGCTGCTGCTCGACGAGCCGCTGGCGGCGCTCGACGCCCACACCCGGCTGGAGATCAGGGCCGCGCTGCGACGCCATCTGGCCGGCTTCGACGGCGCCGCCGTGCTCGTGACCCACGATCCGCTGGACGCGATGGTCCTCGCCGACCGGCTGGTGGTGCTGGAGAGCGGGCGGCTCGTGCAGGAGGGACCGCCCGCCGAGGTCGCGCGGCGGCCCCGGACGGACTATGTGGCGCGCCTGGTCGGGCTGAATCTTTACCGAGGTCATGCCGCAGCCGGAACCGTCCTCATCGATGATGGTGCTATCAAGCTGGACACAGTCGACCGACTTGAAGGCCAGGTGTTCCTGGCGTTCGCGCCATCCTCGGTGGCGCTCTACCGGAGCCGACCGGACGGCAGCCCGCGGAATCTCTGGCAGGCGCGCGTCGAGGCCATCGAAAGGCAGGGCGACCGGGTCCGAGTGAGGCTGGAAGGTCCACCCCTGGCGGCCGCCGCAGACGTGACGCCGGGGGCCGTGGCCGAGCTGGGTCTCGTTGAAGGCAGCGTCATATGGGCAGCCGTCAAGGCCACTGAAACGCATGTCTACCCAGCCTGACCGGCTGTATGTCGAGGCCGGAGCGCAGCGGGAGAACGGATGACGGTGCCGGTGATTTCTCTCACAAAAGGTCCCCGCAAGGCCCAATAGTGCGGTCTGAGTGGTCCAGACCAAATGGCAAAAACGCGGGTCCTTGTTCATGATGCAAGGATCCTGCGAACAGCTGAAGGAGTTGCCCGTGTCCAACCAGGTCGTCCCCGGCCTCGACCAGGCCCCGACCAGTCACACCGAGCTCATCGACTGGGTGCGGGAGATCGCCGAGCTGACCGAGCCTGACCGAGTCGAGTGGTGCGATGGCTCGCAAGCCGAGTGGGAGCGCCTGACAAGCCTCCTCGTCGAGCAGGGCACTTTCAAACGCCTCAATCCGCAAAAACGTCCCAACAGCTTCTACGCCGCCTCTGATCCCAGTGATGTCGCGCGAGTAGAGGACCGTACGTTCATCTGCTCCGAAAAGGAAGAGGACGCCGGGCCCACCAACAACTGGATCGCCCCGGCGGAGATGCGCAAGACCTTCGACGGTCTCTTCAAGGGCTGTATGAAGGGCCGCACCATGTACGTGGTGCCGTTCTGCATGGGACCGCTCGGCGGCAACATCTCGCAGCTGGGCGTCGAGATCACCGACTCGCCGTACGTCGCGGTGTCGATGAAGATCATGACCCGGATGGGCGACGGCGCGCTGCGCCTCATCGAGGAGCGCGGCCAGTTCGTCAAGGCGGTGCACTCCGTCGGCGCCCCGCTGGAGCCGGGCCAGGCCGACGTGCCGTGGCCGTGCAACTCCGAGAAGTACATCTCGCACTTCCCCGAGACCCGGGAGATCTGGTCGTACGGGTCCGGCTATGGCGGCAACGCCCTGCTGGGCAAGAAGTGCTACGCGCTGCGGATCGCCTCGACGATGGCGCGGGACGAGGGCTGGATGGCCGAGCACATGCTCGTCCTCAAGCTCACCCCGCCCAGCGGCGAGACCCGCTACGTGGCCGCCGCGTTCCCGTCGGCCTGCGGCAAGACCAACCTCGCCATGCTGGAGCCGACCATCCCGGGCTGGAAGGTCGAGACCATCGGCGACGACATCGCCTGGATGCGGTTCGGCGAGGACGGCCGCCTCTACGCGATCAACCCCGAGGCCGGCTTCTTCGGCGTCGCGCCCGGCACCGGCGACTCCACCAACGCCAACGCCGTGAAGACGCTGTGGGGCAACAGCATCTTCACCAACGTCGCGCTCACCGACGACGGCGACATCTGGTGGGAGGGCCTCACCGACGAGCCGCCCGCCCACCTCACCGACTGGAAGGGCAACGACTGGACGCCCGAGTCGGAGACGCCGGCGGCCCACCCCAACGCGCGCTTCACCACCCCGGCCGGGCAGTGCCCGATCATCGCGCCGGAGTGGGAGGACCCCAAGGGCGTGCCGATCTCGGCCATCCTGTTCGGCGGCCGCCGCGCCACCGCGGTGCCGCTGGTCACCGAGTCGTTCGACTGGCAGCAGGGCGTCTTCCTCGGGGCCAACGTGGCGTCGGAGAAGACCGCCGCCGCCGAGGGCAAGGTCGGTGAGCTGCGCCGCGACCCGTTCGCCATGCTGCCGTTCTGCGGCTACAACATGGGCGACTACTTCGGCCACTGGCTGAAGATCGGCAAGTCCACCGACGCCGAGAACCTGCCCCGGATCTACTACGTCAACTGGTTCCGCAAGAACGCCGAGGGCACGTTCATCTGGCCCGGCTTCGGCGAGAACAGCCGCGTCCTCAAGTGGATCGTCGAGCGCCTCAACGGCCAGGCCGACGCGGTCAAGACCCCGATCGGGCACCTGCCCACCAAGCAGGCCCTGGACACCGACGGGCTGGAGATCGACGAGGCCGACCTCGACACGCTGCTCTCGGTCGACAACGAGGTGTGGAAGCAGGAGGCCGCCCTGGTCCCCGACCACTTCGCCACCTTCGGCGACCACCTGCCCAAGGAGCTGTGGGACGAGTACAACGCACTCGTGAACCGCCTCGGCTAGTTCGCAGGAGCTGAGGAGATCAGAGGGGCCGCGCCTGCCGGGCGCGGCCCCTCTGGCGTTCGCCCTCGGACCGCCCGGCCGCATCCGGCTGATCATCGCTGCCGGAAACATGCTGGACGCCGGTCCCGGCCGAATAGCATGCACGGCATGACGAGGCTGGAACACAGGGTGCACGAGCTGACCGTCGGCCAGCTGGCCGAGCGGAGCGGTGTCGCCGTCTCGGCGTTGCATTTCTACGAGTCCAAGGGGCTGATCAGCAGCCGCCGGACGGCCGGCAACCAGCGCCGGTTCTCCCGCGACACGCTGCGCCGGGTCTCGTTCATCCGGGTCTCGCAGCGGGTCGGCATCCCGCTGAGCCAGATCAAAGAGGCCCTGGAGACCCTCCCCGAGGAGCGGACCCCGACCGTGGACGACTGGGCGCGGCTGTCGGAGACCTGGCGCAAGGAGCTGGACGAGCGCATCGCGCAACTCCTGAACCTGCGCGACAGCCTCACCGAGTGCATAGGCTGCGGATGCCTGTCGATCAACAAGTGCGCCCTGGCCAACCCGTACGACCAGCTCGGTGACGAGGGCCCTGGACCGCGCCGCCTGCTCGTCCGGCACGCAGCCGCCGCCGACCGTCCACAGCCCGGCGGCGACGGCACGGAGGAACGCCACCGCGGCGACGGCTGCGACGTCGGCCCTTGTGCCTAGCCCGAGCCCAGGCCTCCCTGCCCCACGCTCCTAACCCGCTCTCTCAGCCCACTCGCGCCCCTAGTGGTGGTGCGGACCCTGGAACGTGGGGTCGGTGCGGCGAGGATGGGGCCCGCGGCCGTGCGGCTGGCTGGGTCGCGGCAGCGGGAGCATCGCGGGCACGTCCAGCACGACGGGCTTGTCGCTGAGGGTGAAGGGCTCGCCGTGATGCACCAGCTTCAGCTCCGGCCCTTCGAGCAGCTCGTACGAGGTGGTGCTCGCGGTCACCGTCACGCACAGGCGGCTGCCGCGGTACCGGAGCCGGAACGCCACGCGGCTGATCCCGCCCGGCAGCCGGGGCGCGAAGCTCAACTGGCCGTCGCAGGCGCGCATCCCGCCGAACCCGGCGACCAGGCCGCTCCAGGCCCCCGCCATCGACGCGATGTGCAGGCCGTCGCGGGTGTTGCGCGCAAGATCGTGCAGGTCCATGAGCGCGGTCTCGGCCAGGTAGTCGTGCGCGAGGTCCAGATGCCCGACCTCGGCTGCGATCACCGCCTGCGTCTGGGCGGACAGCGAGGAGTCCCGCACGGTCAGCGCCTCGTAGTAGGCGAAGTTGCGGGCCTTCTCCTCGGCCGTGAACGCGTCGCTGCACAGATGCATCGCCAGCACAAGGTCCGCCTGCTTGACGACCTGCTTGCGGTAAAGGTCGAAGTACGGATAGTTGAGCAGCAGGGGGTAGTGCTCGGGCGCCGTGCCGGCGAAGTCCCAGCGGGCGTGGTTGGTGAAGCCCTCGCTCTGGGGATGCACGCCCAGCCGTTCGTCGAACGGGATCAGCATGGACGCCGCGGCGTCCCGCCAGGACGCGGCCTCCTCTGTCGTCACCCCCAGCTCCTCGGCGCGATCGGGGTGCCGCATCGCCGTCGCCGCCGCCGCCCGCAGATTCCGGCGGGCCATGAGGTTGGTGTAGACGTTGTTGTCGACCACCGCGCTGTACTCGTCCGGGCCGGTGACACCGTCGATGCGGAACACGCCCTCCACATCGTGGTGGCCAAGGCGCCGCCAGAGCCGCGCGGTCGCCACCAGCAGCTCCAGGCCGATCTCGCGTTCGAATCCCTCGTCCTGCGTGGCGTCCACGTACCGGACCACGGCGTCGGCGATATCGGCGTTGATGTGGAAGGCGGCCGTGCCCGCCGGCCAGTAACCCGAGCACTCCTGGCCCCGGATCGTCCGCCAGGGGAACGCGGCGCCCGCCAAGCCGAGCTTGTCGGCATGCTCGAAGGCCAGCGGCAGCGTCATGTGCCGCCATGCGAGCGCATCGGCGGCGGCGGACGGGTGGGTGTAGATGAGGACCGGCAGGACGAACGTCTCGGTGTCCCAGAACGTGTGCCCGTCGTAACCCGGCCCGGTGAGGCCCTTCGCCGGGATCATCCGGCGTTCGGCACGGGCACCGGCCTGCAGGATGTGGAACAGCGCGAACCGCACCGCCTGCTGGACCTCGGCGTCGCCGTCGACCTCGACGTCCGCGCCGCACCAGAACTCGTCGAGATAGGCGCGCTGCTCGGCCAGCAGCCCGTCCCACCCCGCGTGCCGGGCACCGGCGAGCGCCGCCACCACCTGGTCGTGCAGCGCGGGCCGTGACCGCTGGCTGGACCAGCCGTACGCCAGGAACTTGACGATCCGCAGCTTCTCGCCGGGCTCCAGCCGTGTGGCGATTGTCATCCGCCCGACGTCGGGGAAGCTCTCGCAGTCGACCGCGATCCGGTCGCGCCCCTCGATGTGGTGGGCCATCCCGGCGGCCATGCGCAACCCGCTGGACCTGGTCCGGTGGACCAGGATCGCCTTGGTGCCGTTGGTCTGGTGCTCCTCGCTCATCAGCGGCGACTCCAGCGCCGCCGCCACGCGGGGGTCCTTGCCCATGTCGGGCAGCGACTCGTTGGCGACCAGCTCCGACTGGACCACGATCCGCACGGGGTGGCCGACGGGCTCGACCTCGTAGCAGATGGCCGCGACGGCCCGCTGCGTGAGCGAGACGAGCCGCACCGAGTTGATGCGGACCGTGCGGTCGGCGGGAGACGTCCACTCGACGGTGCGGGTGAGGGTCCCGGCGCGCATGTCCAGGACGCGCTCATGCGAGTGCAGGCGCCCGTAGCGCACGTCGAACGGCTCGTCGTCGACCAGGAGCCGGATCAGCTTGCCGTTGGTGACGTTGATGACGGTCTGGCCCGAGTCGGGAAAGCCGTAGCCGGCCTCCGCGTACGGCAGCGGCCGCTGCTCGTAGAACGAGTTGAGATAGCTGCCGGGGAGCCCGTGCGGCTCGCCTTCGTCGAGGTTCCCGCGCAGCCCGACGTGCCCGTTCGACAGGGCGAAGACGGACTCGGTCTGCGCGAGCCGGTCCAGCCGTAGCTCCGGCTCCCGCACGCACCACGGCTCGACCGTGAAGACGGGCCGGTCGATGGCGGGGGCGTCGTCCTCTTTCTGGTCGCTCACTGGGCCCCCTCGGGCTCGTCGGATTCGGGCTTGCCTGACTCGAGGAGTTCGGACAGATCCGACACTACGACGTCCGCGCCGTGCTCGGCCAAGGCGGCCGCGTGCTCGGGCCCGATCCGGTCGACCCCCACCACCACCGCGAACCGGCCCGCGTGTCCCGCCTCGACGCCGGCCAGGGCGTCCTCGAACACGGCCGCCCGGTCCGCCGGGACCCCCACCGCCTGCGCGCCGGCCAGGAACATGTCGGGCGCCGGTTTCCCCGGGAGGTCGCGTTCCTGCGCCACCACCCCGTCGACGCGCGCGTCGAACAGGCCGGTGATCCCGGCCGCCTTCAGCACTTGGACGGTGTTGGCGCTGGACGAGACGACGGCGGTCCGCAACCCCGCCGCGCGGACGGCGCGCACGTAGTCCACCGAGCCGTCGAAGACCTCGACGCCCTTCTCCTCGATCAGTTTCAGCACCAGCTCGTTCTTGCGCCGTCCCAGGCCGTGCACGGTCTCCGCCTCCGGCGGATCGTCCGGCGCGCCCTCGGGGAGCGTGACGCCCCGCGAGGCCAGGAACGAGCGGGTGCCGTCCTCGCGGCGCTTGCCGTCGACGTACGCGGCGTAGTCCTTGACCGGGTCGAACGGCACGAACGGCCCGCCGGTGGCGGCGGCGCGGTCACGCAGGAAGGAGTCGAACATCTCCTTCCAGGCGGCCGCGTGCACCGAGGCCGTCCGGGTCAGTACCCCGTCCAGGTCGAACAGGCAGGCCTCGACCTGCTCCGGCAATCCCAGCACGCCGTCCCTCCACGTTCAGGTGGTGGTCCTACTGTTCTGTCCCACTGTTCGACTTCTCCCCAAGGAAGACAAGGACATGCGCCACCCTTGATCAAATTCGGGGGTTGATCAATTTCGGGCCCGGTCGAACGGTGGCCCCGCGGCGCGCGTACGTTGGTGTACGGCGTGGGAGCCACAACGGAGAGGGATCATCGCCATGGCAGAGCAGGCGCGTATCGGTGTCACCGGACTCGCGGTCATGGGCCGCAACCTGGCCCGCAACCTGGCCCGGCACGGGCACCCGGTGGCGGTGCACAACCGCACCTCGACCAAGACCAAGGCTCTCGTGGAGGAGTTCGGCCACGAGGGCACGTTCGTGCCCGCCGAGTCGGCCGAGGATTTCGTCGCCGCGCTGGAACGGCCCCGCCGGCTGGTGATCATGGTCAAGGCGGGCGCTCCGACGGACGCGGTGATCGACGAGTTCGCGCCGCTGCTGGAGCCGGGCGACATGATCGTGGACGGCGGCAACGCGCACTTCGCCGACACCCGCCGCCGGGAGGCCGCCCTGCGCGAGCGCGGCCTGCACTTCGTCGGCACCGGCATCTCCGGCGGCGAGGAGGGCGCGCTGAACGGCCCGAGCATCATGCCGGGCGGCTCGGCCGAGTCCTACGACGCACTCGGGCCTCTCCTCGAGGACATCTCAGCCAAGGTCGACGGCACCCCGTGTGCCACCCACGTCGGCCCGGACGGCGCCGGCCACTTCGTCAAGATGGTGCACAACGGCATCGAGTACGCCGACATGCAGCTCATCGCCGAGGCCTACGACCTGCTCCGGCACGCCGCCGGGCTCGCGCCGGCCGAGATCGCCGAGGTCTTCCGCACCTGGAACACCGGCCGCCTGGAGTCCTACCTCATCGAGATCACCGCCGAGGTGCTGGCGCACACCGACGCCGCCACCGGCAAGCCGTTCGTGGACGTCGTCCTCGACCAGGCCGAGCAGAAGGGCACCGGCCGCTGGACCGTGCAGACCGCCCTCGACCTGGGCGTCCCGGTGGGCGGCATCGCCGAGGCAGTCTTCGCCCGCGCCGTCTCCGGCCACGCCGACGTCCGGAACGCCTCCCAGAACCTCCCGGGCCCCTCCCGCGCCAAGGTCGAGGAGTCGGGCTTCGCCGACGCGGTCGAACAGGCCCTCTACGCCTCCAAGATCGTCGCGTACGCGCAGGGCTTCCACGAGATCCAGGCGGGCAGCGCCGAGTACGACTGGAGCATCGACCCCGGCGCGATGGCCACCATCTGGCGCGGCGGCTGCATCATCCGGGCCCGGTTCCTCGACAAGATCCGCGAGGCCTACGACGCCGACCCCGGCCTGCCCACCCTTCTCAAGGCCGAGCACTTCGCCGAGGCCGTCGGCGCCGCCCAGGACGCCTGGCGGCAGGTGATCACCACTGGCGTGCGCCTCGGGATCCCCACGCCGGGCTTCTCCGCCGCGCTCGCCTACTACGACTCGCTGCGCGCCGAGCGCCTGCCCGCCGCGCTCACCCAGGGCCAGCGGGACTTCTTCGGCGCCCACACCTACCGCCGCACCGACCGCGACGGCTCCTTCCACACCCTCTGGGGCGGCGACCGCACCGAAACAGGCGCATGACCCCGAGACAGGGGCATGACCGAGGCAGGTGCATGACCGAGGCAGGCGCATAGCCGTCATTGCGGCAGGATGGAGCCGTGACCCTCATCGACCGCCTTCCTGCCGAGCCCGCCGACCCCGATGCCCTTTTCGAAGCGTTCGAGGGGTGGGTGTCCGAGCGCGGGATCACGTTGTATCCGGCGCAGGAGGAGGCGCTGATCGAGGCCGTCTCCGGATCGAACGTGATCCTGGCGACACCGACGGGGTCGGGCAAGAGCCTGGTGGCGGCGGGGGCGCAGTTCGCGGCGCTGGGCCGGGACGAGGTCAGCTTCTACACCGCGCCGATCAAGGCGCTGGTGTCGGAGAAGTTCTTCGACCTGATCGAGATGTTCGGCAGCGAGAACGTCGGGATGATGACCGGCGACGCGAGTGTGAACGCGGACGCGCCGATCATCTGCTGCACGGCCGAGGTGCTGGCCAACATCGCGCTGCGGGACGGCGCGGACGCCGACATCGGGCTCGTGGTGATGGACGAGTTCCACTTCTACTCCGAGCCGGAGCGGGGGTGGGCGTGGCAGATCCCGCTGCTGGAGCTGCCGCAGGCCCAGTTCGTGCTGATGTCGGCGACGCTGGGGGAGGTCGCGCGCTTCGAGAAGGACCTGAAGCGGCGGACGGGGCGGCCGACCGCGGTGGTGACGTCGGCGGAACGGCCCGTACCGCTGAAGTACGAGTACCGGGTCACCCCGTTGCACGAGACGATCGAAGACCTGTTGTCGGACCAGAAGGCCCCGGTCTACCTGGTGCACTTCACGCAGGCGGCCGCGATCGACCGGGCGCAGTCGCTGATGAGCATCAACGTGTGCAGCAAGGAGGAGAAGGCCCAGATCGCCGAGCTGATCGGCAACTTCAGATTCACGACGAAGTTCGGGCGCAACCTGTCGCGGTTCGTGCGGCACGGGATCGGCGTGCACCACGCCGGGATGTTGCCGAAGTACCGGCGGCTGGTGGAGCGGCTGGCGCAGGCCGGGCTGCTCAAGGTGATCTGCGGGACCGACACGCTGGGCGTGGGCGTCAACGTCCCCATCCGGACCGTGGTGTTCACGGCGCTGTCGAAGTACGACGGGCACCGGGTGCGGCGGCTGCGGGCGCGGGAGTTCCACCAGATCGCGGGCCGGGCGGGCCGGGCCGGGTTCGACGTGGTCGGCTATGTCGTCGCGCAGGCGCCCGAGCACGTGGTGGAGAACGAGAAGGCCCTCGCCAAGGCCGGTGACGACCCCAAGAAGCGGCGCAAGGTCCAGCGGAAGAAGCCCCCGGAGGGCTTCGTCGGATGGGACGAGGAGACGTTCACCAAGCTCCAGACCGCCGAGCCCGAGCCGCTGAAGTCCCGCTTCCAGGTCAGCCACGCCATGTTGCTGTCGGTGATCGCTCGGCCGGGCAACGCGTTCCAGGCGATGCGCAAGCTCCTCACCGACAACCACGAGGAGCGGCCCCAGCAGCGCCGCCACATCTCCCAGGCGATCGCGATCTACCGGTCGCTGCTGGCCGGGGGAGTGGTCGAACAGCTGGAGGTCCCCGACGAGCAGGGCCGCTGGGCGCGGATCACCGTGGACCTCCAGGAGGACTTCGCGCTCAACCAGCCGCTGTCGACGTTCGCGCTGGCCACGTTCGAGCTGCTGGACCCCTCCTCCCCGACGTACGCGCTGGACGTCCTGTCGGTGATCGAGTCGACCCTGGACGACCCGCGCCAGATCCTCGCCGCCCAGCTCAACAAGGCCCGCGGCGAGGCGGTCGCGGAGATGAAGGCCGAGGGCATGGAGTACGAGGAGCGCATGGAGGCGCTCCAGGACGTCGACTACCCCAAGCCGCTCGAAGAGGAGCTGGAGGCCGCGTACGAGATCTACCGGCGCGGCCACCCCTGGGTCGGCGACCATCCCCTGCGGCCCAAGTCCGTCGTGCGGGACATGTACGAGCGGGCGATGACGTTCACCGAGTACATCGGCTACTACGAGCTCGCCCGCGGCGAGGGCCTGGTGCTGCGTTACCTGTCCGGCGCCTACAAGGCCCTCCAGCAGACCGTGCCGGAGTCGATCAAGAACGACGACCTCATCGACCTCATCGAGTGGCTCGGCGAGCTGGTCCGCCAGGTCGACTCCAGCCTCCTGAACGAATGGGAGCAGCTGGCCAACCCGACCGACGAGACCCTCGCCGAGGACCTGGAGGAGCGCGTCACCAAGGTCACCGCCAACACCCGCGCCTTCCGGGTGCTCGTGCGCAACGCGCTGTTCCGGCGGGTGGAGCTGGCGGCGCTCGAACGCTACGGCGAGCTCGGCGAGCTGGACCCCGAGCTCGGCGCCGGCGGCTGGGCAGACGCCATGGGGGCCTACTTCGAGGAGCATGACGAGCTTCTCACCGGCCCGGACGCGCGCGGTCCCAAGCTCCTCCAGATCGAGGAGGTGCCCGAGGACGCTCTCTGGCGGGTGCGGCAGGTCTTCGACGACCCGGCGGGCGACCGCGACTGGGGCATCAGCGCCGAGGTCGACCTGGCCGGATCCGACGAGGCGGGTGAAGCCGTCATCCGGGTGACCGCCGTCGACCGCCTGGGAGGCTGAACGCGGAGTCCTGGGCCCGGGAGCCCTCCCTCCTGGGAGTGAGGACGGGGAGGGGCCCGGACTCGATACTGGTGGTCGGCCACGACGGCGGGAGTGACCACGTGTCGATCATCGAGCGGGCGCGCGCGTTGCCGCAGCGCGGGGTGGACGCGTTGATCACCATCGTCTGCTCCGTCCAGATCCTGATGCAGGCGGCCGTGGACGAGCAGCTGGAGTGGTGGGTGCCGCTCCTGGTGAGCGTGTACGCGTTGCCACTGATGTGGCGGCGGCAGTACCCGTTCGCCGTGACGTTCATCTGCGGCGTCGGCACCTCACTGATCTCACCGACGGAACTGCTGGGGCAGTTCCCGTCGGTGCAGCTGGTCGCCACCTATACCTTCGCCGAGCTGTGCCCGCCGGTGAAGAGGGCCCTCTCCGTGGTGGGCACCGTCATCGGCGTCACCGCCTCGATCGTGATCCCCAAGGACGAGGCGCTGAACCTCGGGCTGGTCGGCATCGGGTTCGCGGTGGCCTACGCGCTCGGCACGGGCGCGCGGGCGCGGCGCGACAGGATCACGATGCTGGAGGAACGTGCGCGCCGGCTCGCCGAGGAGCAGGACGCCGCCGCGACCCGGGAACGGGAACGGATCGCCCGGGAGATGCACGACATCATCGCCCATTCCATGAGCATGATCGCCATTCAGGCGGAGGGCGGGTCGGCGGTGGTGCACCGCGATCCGGCCAAGGCCGAGCAGGTCTTCGAGACCATTTCGGTCACGTCCCGCGAGGCGCTGGCGCAGCTGCGGCGGGCGCTCGGCGTGCTGCGCTCGGAGGGCGCGGCGCGGCGGCCGCAGCCGGACCTGGGGGCGTTGCCCGCCCTTGTCGACCGGGTGCGGAAGACCGGGCTGACCGTCACGCTGGAGGAGGCGGGGGAGCCGAGGCCGGTGCCGCCCGACCTGGGGACGACCGCCTACCGGATCGTCCAGGAGTCGCTCACCAACACGGTGAAGCACGCGGAGGCCGGCAGTGTGCTGGTCCGGGTGGGCTGGGAGCAGGGCACGCTGCGGCTGGAGGTCTGCGACGACGGCCGCGGGCCGGGCGACGGTTCGGGCGATTCGGGCGGGCACGGCTTGACCGGGATGCGGGAACGGGCCGCGGCGGCCGGGGGAGAGCTGACTTTCGGACCGGCGAAGGGCGGATCGGGCTTTCGCGTGAAGGCCAGTTTCCCTTTGAATTAGGGCCGTGTTGAATGAGGGCCGTGCCGCCTCACGAGACGATCCGCGTGCTCATCGCCGACGACCAGGCTCTGGTGCGCGACGGCTTCGGGATGATCCTGTCCGAGGAGCCCGACCTCGCTCTCGTGGGCGAGGCGGCGGACGGGGCCGAGGCGATCCGCGCGGCGCGCGAGCTGTCGCCCGACGTCGTCCTCATGGACGTGCGGATGCCGAACGTGGACGGCATCGAGGCGACCGCGGCGATCTGCCGTGACACGTCCGCGAAGGTGCTGGTGCTCACCACGTTCGACGTCGACGAATACGTGTACGACGCGCTGCGGGCCGGGGCCAGCGGCTTCCTGCTGAAGGACATGCGGCGCGCCGAGCTGGTCGAGGCGGTGCGCGTGGTGGCCGGGGGAGAGGCGCTGCTCGCGCCCACCGTGACCCGGCGGCTGATCGCCGACGTGGTCGGGCGGAGTGGCCGAGCGCCCGTGTCGCCGCGTGCGGACGCGCGCCTGGAGACGCTCACCGCCCGCGAGACCGACACGTTGCGGCAGGTCGCCAGGGGCCTGTCGAACGCGGAGATCGCGCGGGAGCTGTACGTCACCGAGCACACCGTCAAGACCCACGTCAGCAGCGTGCTGAGCAAGCTGGCGCTGCGGGACCGGGTGCAGGCGGTGGTGCTGGCGTACGAGTCGGGACTCGTGCGGCCCGGCGAGTCTCCCTCTCCAGAGTGAGGCCCCCGCTCTTGAGAGCGGGACGCTGATCCGCTCCTCACGGCGAGGCGTCACCGCAGGTCCAAGGCAGACCATCAGGACAGCTCTCAACCCATGGAGGCTGTCATGGTCCGCACCGTCACCGGATTCTCGGTTCGCCGGCCCTACATCGTCATCGTGATATGGATCGCCGTGCTGGCCGGCGGCTTCGGGATCGGCACCGGCGTCTTCGAACGGCTGACCCCCGAGGTCGGCAAGGTCTCGGGCAGCGAGTCCGCCCGCGCCGAGAAGCGGCTCGACCAGGCCGCGCCCCGGCCCGAACGGCTGACCGCCGTCATCACCGGCAAGCCGGCCGGAGACCCCGCGCTGCGATCGGCGCTCGCCGCCGTGCGCGCCGTCCCGGGCATCGCAGGGGTCACCGATCCCGTGCCGTCAGCCGTGCCCGCGACCACCGGGGGAGACGCGGTGCTGCTGGAGGTCATGGTCGCGCCGGGCGACACCGAGGAGGACGCGGCGGAGGCCGCCGCGGCCAAGCTGCGCGGCGTCGTGGGAGCCGAGGTCACCATCGCCGGCGGGCCGCTGTCCGAAGCGGAGTTCGACGAGCAGGCGCAGGAGGACGTGGCGCGCGCCGAGATGCTCAGCATGCCCGTGGTGCTGATCCTGCTGCTGGTCATCTTCGGCGGGCTGCTCGCGGCCGGGTTGCCGCTCCTGATCGCGGTGGTCGGCATCGGCTCGACGTTCGGCATCCTGTACGTGTTCAGCACGGTCACCGAGGTCTCGGTCTACTCGAGCCAGATCACCACGATGCTGGCCGTCGGCCTCGGGGTCGACTACGCGCTGCTGATGGTCAGCCGGTTCCGGGAGGAGCGGCGCACGGGGCCCGGTGAGGCAGGGCCCGATGTCGCGGCCGCCGTCGCCCGGACGACCGCCACCGCCGGCCGGACGATCGTGTTCTCCGGCCTGACCGTCATGGTGGCGTTCGCGGGCCTGATGGTCTTCCCCGACCCGTTCCTCCGCTCCATGGGCATGGCGGGCGGCGCCGTCGTCCTGGCCGACATGCTCGCCGCTCTCACCCTCCTGCCCGCCTTGCTGAGCCGCTTCGGCCACCGGATCTCCCCAGCCAGGGAAGGCGGCGGGCGCGGCGTCTTCGCCCGCGTCGCCCGTGGCGTCCAGCGCCGCCCCGTTCTGACGCTGGTGGCCACGCTCGGTGTGATGGCCACGCTCGCCGGGCCCGTGCTCGGCATGCACATCTCGCAGGGCGACCCGCGGATGTTGCCCGAGTCGACCTCGACCCGCCAGCTGTGGGACAAGCTGGCCGTTCACTACCCCGAACGCGCCCAGTGGGCGGGCCGGATCCAGGTGCTCGCCGACGCTCCGGCAGGGAATCCCGACCTTGCTCGGATGCGCCAGGCCATCGAGGCCATGCCGGGAGCCGCCGAGGTGGAAGAGGTGAAGCTCGGGCCCACACAGACCGTGCTCCTGGCGACTCCTCAGGGACCGGGCGAGAAGCCCGCCGAGGACGCGGTCAAGGCGATCCGTGATCTCCCGGTTCCGTTCAAGGTCGAGGTGACGGGCGACTCGGCCCGCATGGTCGACTACCGCGCGATGCTGACGGAGCGCATCCCGTGGGCCGCGGCGCTCATGGCCCTCGGCACGCTGGTCCTCCTCTTCGCCTTCACCGGCTCGATCGTCCTTCCGATCAAGGCCGTCCTCACCAACGTGCTCAGCATCGGCGCCGCCCTCGGCATCGTCGTCTGGGTGTTCCAGGACGGCCACTTCGCCGAGCTCCTCGGCACCCAGGGCCTCGGCTACCTCAACCTGACCGTCCCGGTGCTGGTCGGCGCGATCGCGTTCGGGTTGTCGGTGGACTACGAGGTCTTCCTGCTGTCGCGGATCCGGGAGCGCTGGCTGGCCGGTGACGGACCTCAGGGTGCGGTCGCCGAGGGCCTGCAGCGCACCGGCGGCATCGTCACCGCGGCCGCCCTGCTGATCGCCGTGGTGTTCACCGGCTTCGTGTTCGGCGGCTTCGCCCCGATCAAGGCGATCGGGCTGGGCCTGGTCCTGGCGATCGCCCTGGACGCGACGATCGTACGGATGCTGCTGGTGCCGGCGACCATGACGCTTCTCGGCGCCCGCAACTGGTGGCTGCCCCGGCCGCTCCGCCGCGTGCACGACCGCGTGGCTCTCGCCGAGCCGGCTGCGACGGCCGCGCCGGCCGCGCCCGAACCAGAGACCGTCCACTGAGGGTGGTCACCCGGCGAGGGCGGATCTCAGAACGTGGGGCCATCTGGAGGTCAGGGAGGGGCGCGCAATCCGCTAAGGTCATGGTCGCCGTACTGGCAAGGGGAAGGAAGACGGGACACATATGGCCGAGAAGGTCATTCGCGTAGATGACATCGATGGTTCCGAAGGGGGCGATGTCGCCAGGCGCGACTTCGAAATCCTGGACCGGATGTTCACGATCGACTTGAGCGATGACAACCACAAGCGCCTGATCGAGGCGCTGGAGACCGTGGCGTTGTACATCGACAAGTCCGCTGAGGTGAAGCGACCCGGTAAGGGGCGCAAAGCGCCCAGCCAGGCAAAGGTGAAGGGGTACACCAATGCCGAAGTCCGGGAATGGGCCGGTCGCAAGGGCGTAGAAGTGCCGGAACGCGGTAAGATTTCCGACGAGGTCTATGCGGCGTTCATTATTGATCACCCGGATGCCAAGCCGGACGCATAGTCAGGAAGTAAGCGAATTGGGGGGCTCGCATGGCACAGAAGATCGAGGTTCTGCTGGTCGATGACCTGGACGGGGGGAAGGCCGACGAGACCGTCCGGTTCGCGCTCGACGGCACCGCCTACGAAATCGACCTGAGCAAGAAGAACGCCGCCAAGCTGCGCAAGGGCATCGAGCCGTTCCTGGCCGGCGCCCGCAAGTCGGCCAAGCCGGGACGCCGGCGCGGCGCGGCCTCGTCCGCCGCCGGCAGCCGGGAGCGGTCCGCCGCGATCCGCGAATGGGCGCGCAAGAGCGGCATCGAGGTCAACGCCCGCGGCCGTATTCCGGCCAACGTGATCGAGAAGTACGAACAGGCGCACTGACGCACCCCGGCGTGCGTTTCCGGCTTCGGGGCTGTGTATTGCCCAGAGCCGTCCCCACTCAGCCAAGCGTTCCACGCTTGGCTGAGCTGTTTTGTGGGGTATTCGTCCGGTCGCGTCGCTATGCGCTGACCGTCGTGAGCGAGCGGATGGGGGCCGGGGCGTCCCGGAGCGGCTGCAGAAGATGCCCGATGTCGTCGATTTGGTGAACGCTGCCCGAGCGCAGTTGCTGGAGGCGGCGCAGCGCGATGCCTTCGCGCAATGCCCAGGGGCAGATTTCGATACGGGTGAGGCCCAGGGTGGCCATGGTGGCCTCTGCGACCATCGCGCCGGCGAGGATCTGCCGGGCCCGGGAGCGGGAAATCCCTTTGAGTTCGGCGCGTTCCGTGGCGGTGCGCTTGGCCAGCCGCGGAATCTGCCTGTCGAGCGCTTTGAGGCGCAACACGCGATATCCATTGGGGCCACGGTCACGGGCGAGCTTGGCGAGCTGGGTGAACGTTTTGGAGGTCGCGACGGCGTGCGCCTCCGCCTGCCCGAGGTCCCCGGCGCTGAGATCCCCGGCGCCGAGATGCTCGGCGAGCTGGGTGGTGAGGAAACGGCGCAGCCGCCGGATCTGCTTGCGCGAGGGCGGGTCGTCCGGCAGATGGTCGCGGGTCAGCCGGCCGGCGCCCAGCGGCAGCGACAGCGCGGTGCCCGCCTCCGCTCCGTCCCCGGCGGCGATCTCCAGGGAGCCGCCGCCGATGTCGGCCATCAGCAGCGGCCCGGCCGACCAGCCGTACCAGGCACGGACGGCCAGGAAGGTGAGGCGGGCCTCGTCCCGGCCCGACAGGAAGCCGAGGTCGACACCCGTCCGGCCGGTGACCTGGTCGACGATGTCGCAACGGTTGACGGCGTCGCGGACCGCCGAGGTGGCGAACGCGATCAGCTCGGCCGAGCCTTGGGCGCGGGCGATGCAGTGCGCCGCGGACACCGAGGACACCAGCCGCTCTACCGCGTCGCGGGAGATCCGGCCGTCCTCCTGGATCGCCTCGGCCAGCCGCGTCGGCCGTTTCACCGACAGCACGGTGCGTATCGGCCTGCCCGCCGACAGGTCGACGACCTTCAGATGGGCGGAGTTCGAGCCCACGTCCAGAATCGCGGTTCGCATGGCACGGGTGTGCCCTGCGGGGTGGGACCTATCCGTCAAGGGGGGATTCGGCCAGCCGTTTAAGGGGCGTTCCTTGGGTACATCATTCGATGTGGTCGTCACACACGGCCATGTCAACGGGGCCGGGATACGCCGAGTGACCGGCACGGGACCACACATCCCCTGGGGATCTCGTGCCGGTCACTCGACGTATCCGGGCCGGTGGGCGATCGCTCGGCCCATCGCTTCAGCCCATCATCCCGCGCCTTCAGCCCATCGCCTTGCGGATGGCGTCACGCGTGCGGTCCATCACCGCGGCCATCGGGCCCAGCGCGATGTTCTTGGTCGCCGACTCGGTGCCGGGATGGGGATGGGTCGGCGCGACGGCCTCGGCCGCCTTCACCGCCGCCTGCATCCCCTTGAGCTGCTGCGCTGACGCCTTCTCGGCGATCTCCGGGAACTCCAGGCGCTCCTCCTGTTCGGAGTGGGCCTCGACCGCCTTGTGCAGCCGCTCGAAGAGCCGGTCGAACTCCGGCGACTCGGTGCCGGACTTCTCCAGCTCCTGCAGGATCTCCTTGGCGCTCTTCTCCTCCTTCAAGCGCGCGTCGATGATCCGTTCACCGTTGCCGATGGTCCGGCGGGCGAACGGGTGCACGATCTCCTCCTCGGCCGTCTCGTGCACGGCCAGCAGGTGGCGAAGCTGCCCGAACGCCTCTTCCCGGGCCTTCCCGTTGCTCTTCTCCACCTTGGAGAACAGGTTGCGGATCTCGGTGTGCTGCCGCAGCAGCAGGCCCACCACCGTGTCGTCGTTCTGCTTGGCCATAATGGCTCCTCACTCCATGCGCCCTGCCTTCAGGGCGATTGCCTTGGACCGCCTGCCCTACCCCCACGACGGGTTCGAACCTGAGGTCTGGGTCACGGTCGCCGCAGCGGCCCCCATTCGCCGTTCTGCTCCGTCATCACCCGTTTGGCGTCCGCCAGCACGGACTCCGCCACCCAGGCCACCGGCCGGCTCACGCGGACGAGCGGCTCGTTGTCCGGGCCGCGCGCAAGTTCCTCGCCCTCCAGGACCCACGGCTGTACGCCGGGACCCTTCTCCCGCTTGAGATGGGAGTAGTCGTAGAGGCGGCGGGCCACCCAGATCCAGGTCGGCCGGGGCCGCCACCAGTCCTCCACGGCCAGCGGATTGGCCGACAACCCCGGCAGATCCACGCCGGTCAGGGCGTCCTTGCTGGTCCCGCCGGAGTCGGCCTCCGGGCCGCGGGACCACCGGACGAACAGGGCGTCCGTTCCCTCCACCAGCTCGGCGAGCTCGTCAAGGGTGGTGATCGTGGGCAGGTTCTTGTCACGCACATCGCACGCCTACCCCTGTGCGTCACGCCGGAACCGGCCATGTAGGTCAGCGTGGAGTCATGCCGGTCAGGAGACGGTCGACCTCGAGCAGGAGGGCGCCATAGATCACCCAGCCGTCGGTCTCGAACTCGTCCGAGTGCAGGAGCTCCTGCATGCGCCTGCGGCGCTGCCGGGCTGCGCCGATCGCATCGGCGAGTTCAGGCCCGGCGTGTTCAGGCCCGGTGTCGGGGCGCGTGCCACTGAGCCTGGAGCGGCGGTACGCCTCGACCACGGCGGCCGCGTGGTCGAGGAGCTTGGTGTAGTGCGTCACGAACCGGGGGTCTGGGCTGGGCATGCCGTCCGCGACGGCGTCCACGAGGGTCCGGCAGATGCCCTGGTTCTGCTTGGCCACGATTTCCAAGGGGAGCAGCTGCGCTTGCAGCTGGGCAGAGTGGTCGTCGTGCCACCGTGACCGGCGCACGTTCAGGCGAAGGCTCTCCTGCCCCCAGCCGACCGCGGACCGGGCGTCGTCGGTCAGGCGCATGGCGCGGTCCGCGCGCCGCAGCCAGTCACGAGCCTCGTCGGCGCCCCACTCGCCGCGCAGCCCGCCGGCCACGTCCCGCAGGCATCCGGTGATCTCGTCCGCGAGGGTGTCGATCGCCTCCCGCGAGTCGCGCAGGTGCACCGGCGGCAGGAGGACGGCGTTCACCGCCACGCCCACCACGATGCCCAGCCCCGTCTCGGCCAGCCGGGAGACGAGCTCGGCGGGCTCCGGCGCGCCGGTGGTGATCACGAAGACCGCCGTGAGCGGCGCGTAGATGCCCTGGTCGCCGAAGACGTGCCAGTTCGCCAGCGGTGCGGTGGCGACCAGCACGAGGGCCAGCGCCAGCGTGGGGTCACCGGTCACCAGATGCCCGCCGGCCGCCGCGAGCAGGCCGATGAGCACCGTGAGCACCTGTTGCACGCCCTTGACCACCGACTGGTAGACCGTCGCGTGGACCATGACCAGGGCGACCCAGGGCGCCAGGAACGACAGCGGCGCCCCGAGCCACTCGTAAGCGATCATCCACGCCAGCAACGCGGCCAGGGCCGCCTTCATGGACTGGACGAGCAGGTCCCGTTCCCGCCCCGGTCCGCGCACGGCCCGCCGCAGCGACCGCCGGGTCTGCTCCAAGTGCCCCCGAGCCCGCACCACCTGACCAGCCAATCTCATTTGCGAGCCCCTGCCCGATCGGCTCCGAGGCTAACCGGGGTAAAGGACGATCATGGTTGATGGAAGCAGGGTGGCCCTTGTGACGGGCGCGTCCCGGGGTCTGGGTGCGGTCATGGTCCGGCGCCTGGCCGCGGACGGCTGGACGGTCGCGGTCAACAGCCGGTCCGGCGGCGGCGAGGCCGATCAGGTGGTCGACGGCATCCGTGCCGCGGGCGGCTCCGCCGCGGCGTTCACCGCCGACGTCACCGACGAGGAGGCTACGGCGGACCTGGTCACGCGCGTGACGGAACGGCTCGGCCCGGTCGGGGCCCTGGTGGTCAACGCGACCGGTCCGCAACCGGTCGTGGCGCTGGAGGATCTCACCTGGCAGGCGCATCTGGACCAGCTGACGTTCTTCGTGAAGAGCCCGACCCTGCTCGTGCAGGCGGTTCTTCCTGGGATGAAGGAGCGCAGGGCCGGCCGGATCGTCCAGATCGGCTCCGACATCGTGGACCGTGCCCTGCCGGGGATGTCGGCCTACGTGGCGGCCAAGGAGGCGCAGTTCGGGCTGACCCGAACCTGGGCCCGCGAGCTCGGGCCGTCCGGCATCACGGTCAACCTCGTGGCGCCCGGCTGGATCCCGGTCGAGCGGCACGCGGCGGTGTCCGAGGAAGAGCTGCTCGGCTACCGGTCGGGTGTCGCCCTCGGCCGCATGGGGATTCCCGAGGAGGTGGCGGCGGTGGTGTCCTTCCTGGTCTCGGCGGACGCCGCGTTCATCACGGGGGAACGGATCACGGTGAACGGCGGCCACACGCTCGGCTGACGCCGGACGCAGGCAGGCGGCGGGCGGGGCAGGCGTCAGGCCGAGGCCGGGCTGGCGTGTTCTTCCTGCGCCTGCTCCTCCATCCCTCGCGGAGCGGAAGTGGGGGCGGGGAATCCGCCGGCCGGGGCCGGGAGCTCGTCGCGCACCTTCAGCACGCCCGCCAGCAGCGTCATCACCACGAGCACCCCTGTGATCATCGCGAAGGCCACCGGGTAGGAGGTGGCGTCCGCGGTCCAGCCCGTGACGGCCGGCGCGGCCAGCACGGACAGGTAGGTGATCGTGGCGACGCCCGCGACGCCCTCGGCAGGGGTTCGGCCGGCGTTCCCCGCGGCGGCGAAGACCAGGGGCACGATCGCGGCGACGCCCAGCCCGAGGAGGGCGAAGCCCGCGATGCCGAGGGCGGGCGTCCGGGCGATGACGACGAGCACGCCGCCCGTGGCGGCCACGGAGCCGCCGCAGCGCACGACGGCGACGGGGCCGAAGCGCCGGACGAACCGGTCGGCGACCAGGCGGGCGGACGCCATGGTCAGCATGAAGATCGTGTAGCTGGCGGCGGCCACCCCGGGCCCGGCGTCGGTCACCCTGGTGAGGTAGACGGCGGCCCAGTCGGCGGTGGCGCCCTCCGCGAACGTCCCGCAGAACCCGACGACACCGATGCCGGCGATCGCCTTGGACGGGAGGACGAACCGGCGCGGGGCCGGTGCCGCCGCCCCCGCCCGCCCGGTGAACAACGAGCGTCCGCTCACCAGGCCCACACTCAGCAGGACCAGCGCGACCGCCCCGAAGTGGGCCCTCGCGTCGACGCCCAATTGCGCGGCCACCATGCCGGCACCGGCACCGGCCAGGCTGCCGACGCACCACATCCCGTGCAGGCCGGTCATGATCGAACGCCCCAGATGCCGTTCCAGCCCGACCGCGTGGGCGTTCATGACGACGTCCGACATGCCCGCGGTCACCCCGAACAGCACCATCGCCCCGAACAGCCAGACGGAGGCCGGTGCGAGCGCGGGCAGCGCGAGCTGCCCGCACCACATGGCCAGCAGGAGCTGGATGGCGGGGCGCTCGCCGATGCGGTGTGCCAGCCGGCTGGCCATCGGCATGCCGATGATGGCGCCGATCGCCGGGCAGAGGAGCGCGACGCCGAGTACGCCCGGGCTCAGGCCCAGCTGGTCCTGGATCCACGGGATGCGGGTGGCGAAGCTCCCCGCCACCGCCCCGTGGACGGCGAAGACAAGAGTGATCGCGCGCTGATGGCTCATGGTTCCAGAAACTAACAGGCAGGCTTCCTGATGAAAAGGGATATCAGGCAGGCTTCCTGACTAATATGGGCGGGGTGAAGACCGCCACGCCCGCCATGGCCCGTGCGATCAACGATCGGCTGGCCCTGGACCTGCTGCTCGACCAGGGTCCGCTGACCGCCCCGCAGCTCCGCGGGCTCACGGGCCTGTCGCGGCCCACCGTGTCGGACCTTCTGGAGCGCCTCCAGGCCGAGGGGCTGATCCGGGTCACCGGCGAGTACGGCGAGGACCGCCGCGGCCCCAACGCGCGCCTCTACGGGCTCGTGGCCGACCGGGCCCATGTCGCCGGGGTGGACGTGCGCCGGGGATCCCTGCACGTCACCGTCTCCGACATCACGGGGGGCGCCGTCGGCACGACCACGAAGGTCGCCGAGCCGGACGACCTGGCGTCGTTCATCGCCGCCACCGTGGCCGAGGCCGCCGCCGGCCGCGAGTTGCACACCGTCGTCCTCGGCGCGCCCGGGCTGGTCGATCCCCGCACCGGGCTGACGACCGACAGCGGCCTGCCCGGCTGGCGGCCCGATCTCGCCGCCGCCGTACGGGACGCCCTCGCCGAGCTCGCCCCCGTCCAGGACCTGGTGCTGGAGAACGAGGTCAACCTCGCCACCGTCGCCGAACACCGGCTCGGTTCGGCGACCGGCCATGAGGACTTCGCCCTCCTCTGGCTGGACGACGGCGTCGGCGCCGGTGTCGTGCTGAACGGCCGCCTGCGCCGTGGCGTCTCAGGCGGCGCCGGGGAGGTGGGCTTCCTCGACGCGGACGGCATCGACTTCTGCCGCCTGCTGGAGGACCGCCACACCCAGGGCCTGGCCCTGGAACCCCTCGCGGACCGGATCATGAAGGGCGCGCTCACCCTGGTGGCCGTCCTGGATCCCGGCCTGGTGGTTCTGGGCGGCACGACGGGCCGCGAGGGCGGGGACGAGCTGGCGGCCCTGGTCGCCGACCGGCTCAACGCCCGCACGCCCGCGCCCACCGCCGTCCGCCCGACCACCGTGGAGGGCAACGCCATCCTCCAGGGCGCCGTCCTCACCGCCCTGGACCGGACCCGGGACGCCATCTACGGCTGACGGCGCGCAGTCCCCCGGGCGTTGGCGCCGTCAACTGGAGTCGTCGTGACGCTCGGCCTCCTGCACCCCCTCTTCGGTGGGCGGAAGGGTGTCGGGATGGGGTGTGTCCACACCGGGCGTGCCGGTGCCGCTGAGATCCCGTGGGCCGGTTCCCCGCTGGCGGCCGCGTGCGTCGGCACCCCGGTTGACCGGCGCGAACTCCTTGTCGTGGGTCTCCTCGGGCTCATGGCCCAGATCTTCGCGATCATTCATGGGGTACGCATACCCGCTTCGTGCCAGGTTGTGCAGCCTGCGCAGCGGGCGCGGCGCCCACCAGTTGGCCGGACCGGCGAGCCGCATGAACGCGGGCAGCAGCACGCCCCGGATCAAGGCGATGGTCCCGCTCGTGACCTCCGCCGAGGGTGACGAGCGGGCCGCCGCCATTGCCGAGCTGAAGAAGGTGTTGCGCGGTGACCTGGCACCAGTCGCCGGCTAGCCGCGCCGCCCTGCTGAGTCAGCCGGGGGTACCCGAGTCAGCCGGGGGTGCCGAAGACCTTGCCGGGGTTGAAGATGCCGGCCGGGTCCAGCGCGTTCTTGACGGCGTGGTGCATGGCGACCACTGCGGGGTCGAGCTCGGCGTGCAGGCCGCGGCGCTTGAGGAGGCCGACGCCGTGCTCGCCGGTGACGGTGCCGCCGAGCGCGATCGCGTCGTCGATGATCTGGTCGAACGCGCGCTCGGCGCGGGCGCGGGCGCCGTCATCGCCGGCGGGCACGATGATCAGCGGGTGCAGGTTGCCGTCGCCCGCGTGCGCGACGTTGGCGATGTGGGTGCCGTGGTCGCGGGCGGCGCGTTCGATGCGGGAGAGCATCTCCGGAACGAGCCCGCGCGGGACGCAGACGTCCTCGGTGAGGACCGGTCCGAGCCGTTCGAGCGCGGGGTAGGCGAGCCGGCGTGCCGAGAAGAGCGCCTCGGCCTCCTCCTGGTCGGTCGAACGGGTGCTCCACGTGGCCCCGGCTCGTTTGAAGCAGTCGGCCATCGTGTCGGCCTCGGCGTCGCCCGCCTCTCCCGGGGCGTCGGTGCGGCCGAGGAGCAGCACGTTCGCGTCGGCTGACAGGCCCATGTTCTTCCACTCGTCCACGGCGCGCAGGCAGTGCCGGTCGATCAGTTCCAGCGCGCTCGGCACGACCCCGGCGGCGGTGATGGCGCTGACCGCCTCCCCGGCGGCCTCCAGGGTGTCGAAGTAGCCGACGACCGTGCGCTCGGCGGCCCGCGCACCGCGCAGCCGCACGGTGATCTCGGTGATGACGCCGAGCGTGCCCTCCGAACCGACCATCAGCCCGCACAGGTCGTACCCCACCACGCCCTTGGCGGTGCGGCGGCCGAGCCGGACGACCTCGCCCCGGCCCACGACCGCCTGGACGGCCAGCACGTAGTCGCGGGTCACGCCGTACTTCACGCAGCACAGCCCGCCCGCGTTGGTGGCCACGTTCCCGCCGATCGTGGACCAGGGCGAGCTCGCCGGGTCCGGCGGGTACCAGAGCCCCTGCTCGGCACAGGCCGCACGCAGACGGTCGTTGACCACACCGGGCTGGACGACCGCCAGCCGCTCGCGCGGGTCGATCTCGACGATCTCGTTCATCGCCTCCAGCGAGAGCAGCACGCATCCCTCGATGGCGTTGGCGCCGCCCGACAGTCCCGTCCCGGCGCCGCGCGGCACGACCGGCACGCCGCGTTCCGCGCATTCAGAGACCACGGCCCGCACGTCCTCCGTGCTCGCCGCCCGCACGAGCGCCGCCGGAACTCCGTACGGCGCCCACTGCGCCTCGTCCTGGACGTAGGCGGAGACGACACCGGGATCGGTGACGACGCGATCGGTGGGGATGAGGGCCTTGAGGGCTTCCACCAGTGAGGCCATGGTCAGGCCGCCTCAGTCGCGATGGAGCGCGTGACCTCGGTGCGGAGCTCGTCGATGTCGGCCCCCGACTCCACCAGCACCCGGACGGCTCGCGGGTCGCGGTCCTGCAGGATGCCCAGCAGCACATGACCGGCGCCGATGTAGTTGTGCTTGAGGCGCAGAGCCTGCCGCAAGCTCAACTCAAGCGACTTCTTGGCCGATGGGGCGAAGGGGAGATGCCGCTTGCCGGACGCCCGGAACCGTCCGGGCGGAGCGTCCAGGGCCCCCTCGCCGAACGTCTGCTCAGTGGCCTGGCGTACCGCGTCCAAGTCGATTCCAAGGGTCCGCAGTGCTTCAGAGTCGAGCGGGTCGGCGCTCGCGTCGGCCGCGAGCCGCGCGACCGCGGCGCGCATCGCCGTGATCTCCAGCCCCTGGGCCCGCATCGCCGCCGCGGCGGGGCCGTCGCAGGCGAGGAGGGCGAGCAGCAGATGCTCGGGGCCGACCCGGCCGTGGCCGAGGTCGCGGGCCTCCTGCTGGGCCCCGGTCACCGCGTCCCGGGCCTGCTGGGTGAACCGTTCGAACATCCGTCAGCGCTCCTTCTTCAGAATCCGCCGGCCGCCGCCGTGCTTCTTGTGGACGGCCTGCCTGCTCACGCCGAGGCAGACCGCGATCTCCTGCCAGGACCAGCCCTGGTCGCGGGCGCTGGCCACCTGGAGCGCCTCCAGGCGTTCGGCCAGCTCGCGCAGTGCCCGCACGGCCCGCAGCCCGACCGCCGGATCCCGGCTGCCCGCCTCCTGGGCGAGCTTCACTCCGTCGCTCATGGTGTCAATCTAGGTTGACACTCGCCGGATGTCAACCAGAGTTGACGTGAGAGGGGCGTGCTCGGGCATCAGGAGGCGTGCTCGGGGGTCAGGGGGTGTGCTCGGGGGTCAGCAGGGTGGTGACCAGATCGTCGAGGCTGATCAGGCCGGCCGGTGTGCCGTCGCCGCCCAGGACCAGGCCCAGCTGGCTCTGGTGGTTCTGCAGCGTGGTGACGGCCTCCGTCACCGGGGTGCCGACCGTGAGGGTGGGGACGCGGTGAGCGAGCTGGCCGGCGGGGGTGCGGCGGTCGCGGGCGCGGGCAAGGTAGGCGTCGCGGACGTGGACCATGCGGGGCGGGCCCGGCCGGCCGCGGCCACGGAGCATGATCCGGGTGCGGCCGGTGCTGATCGAGGTGTCGATGACCTCCTGCGGGGTGGCCGACGGCGGGACCGACACGATTTCGCCGACCGGCGTCATCAGGTTCTCCAGCGGTGACTCCGGGGCCTCCAGGGCCGCCTTGAGCAGCTGGACGTCCGGCTCCTCGATGAGCCCCAGCCGCCGCGACTCCTCCACCAGGTCACGCAGCTGCTCCGGGGTCCGGGACACGCTCAGCGCGTCCCGCGGCGGCACACCGATCATCCGCAGCAGCAGGTTGGTGACGGTGTTGAGCGCGGCGAGCACCGGCCGGACGACCGCGGTGAACGCGCGGAACGGCGGCGCCAGGACCAGGACCGAACGTTCGGGACTGGCGATGGCCCATGACTTGGGGGCCATCTCGCCGATCACCATGTGCAGGAACGTCACCAGGGCCAGGGCGAGGACGAAGGCCACCGCGTGAGCGCCGGCGTCCGGCAGCCCGGTGTCGTGGAACACCGGCGTCAACGTCTGGGCGATCACCGGCTCGGAGACCAGGCCCAGCCCCAGCGAGCACATCGTGATGCCCAGCTGGGCGCCCGCGAGCATCAGCGACAGCTCGCGGATCCCGGCGACGGCGGACGCGGCCGCCCGGCTGCCCCGGGCGGCGGCGCGTTCCAGCCGCGGCCGTTTGGCGGCCACCAGCGCGAACTCCGCCGCCACGAAGAACCCGTTGCCCAGCAGCAGGAGGATGGTGAGCGGAATGCCGACGGAGAGGCTCATCGGTTCCCGCCTTCAGAGTGTCCGAGGTCGCGTTCGACGGACCGGATGCGGATCATCTCCGGCACGTGCCGGTGGATGTTCAGCACCTCGATCGTGGCCTGGCGGGGCGGGTCGTCCAGATGTTGCGGCGGCACGTCCACCGTGACGCGGTCGCCCGGCTCGGCGATCCGGCCCAGCTGCTTGAGGATCAGGCCCGCGACGGTCTCGTAGTCGCCCTCGGGCAGGGCGATGCCGGTCTCGTGCGCGACCTCGTCCACGCGCAGCCCGGCGTCGGTCGTCCACCATTCGCCGCGCCGCACGGCCAAGTCCTCCTCGACGTCGTTCTCGTCGGCGATCTCCCCGACCAGCTCCTCCGCGAGGTCCTCCCAGGTGAGCACGCCGGCGAAGCCGCCGTACTCGTCGATCACACAGGCCATCGCGCCGCCGTCCGTGCGCAGCTGCGTCACCAGGTCGGGCAGGGGCAGCGTGCCGGGCACGAGGAGGGCGGGCTGGGCCAGGCCGCGCACCGGCGTCCGGCCGGACTCCTCGGGGGTGAGCCGGATCAGCTCGTCCAGCCCGATGGTGCCGACCACGTCGTCGATGCTCTCACCGACGATCGGATAACGCGTGTGCCCGTGGGCGGCGATGACGTCGCTGAGCTCGCTCGCCATGGCCGAGGCAGGAACGGTGACCACGTCCACGCGCGGCACCATGACCTCGTCGGCGGTGCGCTCGGAGAAGGCCAGCGCACGTTCGAGCAGCTCGGTGTGACCGGCCTCCAGGTGCTCGCCGGACTCGCCGATGATGTGGCCCAGTTCCTCCAGCGTTGCGCCGTGGTGCAGCTCCTCCACCGGCTCGATGCCGACGGAGCGCAGCAGCCTGTTCGCGGAGGCGTCGAACAGCTTGATCAGCGGCGCCGCCAGCGTCAGGTAGATCAGGGTGGAGGAGGCCAGCGCGCGGGCCAGCACCTCCGCGCGGGCGAGCGCCAGGTTCTTGGGGAACAGCTCGCCCAGCACCATCTGGATGATCGTCGCCAGGGCGAAGCCGGTGGCCACCGCGATGCCGCCGACCGCCGCGTCCGGGACGCCGAACGCCCGCAGCGGCGGGGCGATCAGGTCGGCGAGCGCCGGCTTGGCGATGAAGCCGACCACCAGGGCCGTCACGGTGATGCCCAGCTGGGCGCCCGAGAGCATGAAGGACAGGCGTTCCATCACCCGCACGGCGCGGGCCGCGCGGCGGTCGCCGTCCTTGGCCTGATGGTCCAGCGCGAGGCGGTCGGCGGTGACGTAGGCGAACTCCTGCGCCACGAAGTAGCCGGTGGCGGCGGTCAGCACCAGGACGGCCGCCAGGCCGAGCACGACGTTCACCCTGGATTTCCTTCCCCATTCAAGATCTTCTTACCCTGGATGTCCTGTATCGCGAGAGAGGTCCGCACTTGCACGGCACACACGGTAATGACACTCATACATATGGCACAGAGAGCCAGGTCGAGGCCGAGATCGTCGATCAGCACCGATTCATCGAGGCGTGGCTGCGCGGGGACGCCGATCGATCCGCGCAGGAGTACGGGGCGTTCGTGGCCCGGCACACGCCCGACTTCGTGCTGAACGGCCCCGGCGGCGACGCGACGCCCCGCGACGAGCTGATGGCCGGGCTCGAAGGGGCGCACGGCGCCATGCCGGGACTGGTCATCGAGATCCGGGACGTGCGAGTCCTGGCGGAGCGCGACGACCTGGTCGTGGCCGTCTACGAGGAGCACCAGGCGTCCCCGGCCGAACGCAGCGCCCGCCGCAGCACCGTCGTCCTCGTCCGGGACGGATCCGGGTTCCGGTGGCGTCACCTCCATGAGACCTGGATCGAATCGCCGCGACCTACCTGACGGGCCGCGACCCGCCTGACGGTTATCGGCCCCTCCGCCGTGGAATGAACCAATGCGCGCCAGGTCCACTCAGCGCATCAAGTCCACTCAGCGCATCAAGTCCACTCAGCGCATCAAGTCCACTCAGCGCATCAAGTCCACTCAGCGCATCAAGTCCACAGAGCGCATCAAGTCCACAGAGCGCATCAAGTCCACAGAGCGCATCAAGTCCACAGAGCGAAGGGGCAACGATGCCCAAGCCGTTCGCGTCCTCAGCCGATCTCTCCGACAAGACGCAGACCCTGGAGATCCTCGCCGAAGGGGTGTACGCCCTCACCGCCGAGGGCGACCCCAACGTGGGTGCCGTCGAGGGCGAGGACTTCCTCGTCTGCTTCGAGGCCCTGGCGACCCCGGCGGCCGCCCGCGACTGGCTGACCGTCCTTCGCGCGCACACCGACAAGCCGATCCGCCATCTGGTGCTCTCGCACTACCACGCGGTGCGCACCCTCGGCGCGAGCGCGTTCGGCACCTCGTCGATCATCGCGCACGACCGCACCCGGGCGCTCATCGCCGAGCGCGGCAAGCAGGACTGGGAGTCGGAGTTCGGCCGGATGCCCCGGCTGTTCAAGGATCCTGCGACGATCCCGGGGCTCACCTGGCCGACCGTCACGTTCTCCCGCACGCTCTCGATCGACCTCGGCGGCGACCGTGGCGAGCTGGACCTCGCGTACTGCGGGCGCGGTCACACCGAGGGCGACATCGTCGCCTGGCTGCCGCGGCAGCGGATCCTGTTCGCCGGTGACCTGGTGGAGACGCAGGCGGCGCTCTACACCGGCGACGCCTTCCACCGGGAGTGGGTGTCCGGCACCCTCGACCACATCGCCGGGTTCCCCGCCGAGACGCTGGTCGGCGGCCGGGGCGCGATCGCGCACGGCCGCGCCGGCGTACGGGCGGCCATCGGCCAGACCCGCGAGTTCCTCACGGTGATGATCCGCGAGGTCCAGGCGGTACGGGACCGGGGCGGCACGCTCAAGGACGCCTTCCACGCCGTGCACGGGGCCCTGGCTCCTGACTACGGCGGCTGGCCCATCTTCGAGCACTGCCTCCCGTTCGACGTCTCCAGGCTGTGGGACGAGCTGGACGGCATTGAACGGCCCCGCATCTGGACCGCCGAGCGGGACCGCCAGGTGTGGTCGGAACTGCAGGACTGATGTGATGGCGAGCCCGGTCCCGGAACGACAGCCGGAGCAGCCCACAGAGCAGCCTCCAGAGCAGCTCCCGGAGCCGGTCGTCGTGATCGGCGCCGGTCCGGTCGGCCTGACCGCCGCGTTGCTCCTCGCCCGGTGGGGCCTTCCCGTGATCGTGCTCGAACGCGAACCCGTCCGTTCCCCCGAAGGTTCCCGCTCGATCTGCCAGCAGCGCGACGTGCTGGACATTTGGGCGTCCGCCGGTGCCTCCGCGGTCGCTGAGGAGGGCCTCGCCTGGACCACGGCCCGCACCTACTACGGGGAGCAGGAGCTGTACTCGTGGCGGTTCGCCGACACCAAGACGCTGCCGCCGTGCGTCAACATCTCCCAGATCCGGACGGAGGAGATCCTCGAAGAGCGCGTCGCCGCGCGGGCCGATCTGATCGAGGTCCGGCGCGGGATGGAGGTCGTCGGGCTGGTGCAGGACGCCCGGGGCGTGACGCTGCGTTGCGCGACGGGGGAGGAGATCAGGGCGTCGTACGTGGTGGCCTGCTCGGGGGCCCGTTCCGACGCCCTGCGGCGGGCGCTCGGCGTGAGCTTCCCCGGGGAGAGCTTCGACGACCGGTTCCTGATCGTGGACCTGCGGGCGGATCTGGCCGGATGGGAGTGCGAGCGCCGGTTCTACTTCGATCCGCCGTGGAACCCGGGACGCCAGGTGCTGATCCACCCCTGCCCGGACTCGTGTTACCGCGTCGACTGGCAGGTGCCGCCTGGGTTCTCGCTGGCGGAGGAACGCGCGAGCGGGGGCCTCGACCGCCGGATCCGGCAGATCATCGGGGACGTCCCGTACACGACGTCATGGGTGTCGGTGTACCGGTTCCACTCCCGCGTCGCCGACCGTATGCGGGCCGGGCGGGTGCTGCTCGCCGGGGACTCCGCGCACCTGTACGCCCCGTTCGGCGCGCGGGGCCTCAACTCCGGTGTCCCCGACGCCGAGAACGCCGCCTGGAAGATCGCGTTCGTGGCCCGTGGCTGGGCGCCGGACGAGCTGCTGGAGACCTATCACCTCGAACGGCACGCGGCCGCGCTGGAGAACCTCGACGTCACCACCGCCACCATGCGCTTCCTCGTCCCGCAGACGGCCGCCGAACGGGACCATCGCCGCGCCGTGCTGGACCGGGCCGCAGCTGATCCCGCGATGGCCGCGGAGGTCGACTCGGGTCGCTTCGCCGAGCCGTTCTGGTACACCGGCTCGCCTCTCACCACCCCCGAGCCCTCCCGGCCGCCGCCCGCCGGCCGACCGCCCAAGGGCGCGCCGCAGACCCTGGCGCCGGGCGTCATCGTGCCCGACGCCCGCGTCCGGCTCGCGGGGCGTCCTGAGATCATCCGGCTGAGGGAGTTGTTGCGGGACGGCTTCACGCTGCTGCTGAACGGAGAGCTGCCAGACGGGGAACTGGTGGAGGGGGAGCTGCTGGACGGGGAGGCCGAGCGGCTCGCGGACGCCGCCCGTTCGGCCACCGCCGCGCCCGTCAACATCGTCCACCTGAAAGACCTCGGCTCGGCTGCCGTCGACATGCGCCCCGGCGAAGCCTGGCTCATCCGTCCCGACGCCCACCTGGCCGCGATCCTCCCCAACCCCGGGCCGCACGAGATCGCCGCCGCTCTCGCGCGGGCGACCGGTCAGCCGGTGACCGGTCACACGCATCCCGGTGGACCGGGGCGAGCCAGAAGCCCACTATGAGATAACGGTTCCTCTTCGGTGGGAGAGCCAATGAGCGACAGCCGCCCCCGGCCCGTCTTCGACCCGTCCGTTCCCACCCGCGAGCGCGCCCTCCTGGCGGCCGACCCCGAACGCCTCGTCGCCGCGAGCCTGCCCGCCCCGCAGGCACCTCGCGTCGGCGCCGCCACCATCGTCGCCCGCGCCTTCTGGATCCCGGCCTTCGCGTTCTTCTACGGGGTCCTGCCGGGCGGCTGGTTCCGGGTGTTCTTCCTGGCCTCGCTCGACGACGACACGTTGCTGGACGGCGTCTTCCGGTGGGGACGCACGGCGCTGCTCGCCATGATGGCGCTTCCGGCCGTGCAGATCCTGCTGATCCTCCTCGGCCAGGGCGAGGCCGCGGCGGTGCTCGCCGCCGCCAGCTTCACGGGATGGACGATCGGCGCGATCCGGCACCTGCGCGAACCGGCCGCCGCGAGCGCCGCGCGGGACTACCACGGGCGGTACCTGCTGCCCGCCGACTTCGACCGGCCCGCCGCCCAGCTGCTCCTGCGCGCCCAGCGGGCCATCGACGCCGTCCTCGGCTCCGAGTCGCACCGGGCCGGGCTGCTCGACGACGTCGACAACACCGTTGTGCTGCCCCGGCAGGAATGGGAGATCGCGTGGGCGCTGGCGGAGCACACCAAACTCCGCCGGGAACGCCGGGCCCAGCGTCCCGAACGCCTCACACCCCGTGTCCTTGCCCTCCTCGAACCTCAGCGCCGCGCGATGGACCTGTCCGTACGCGCCATCACCGACCGCATCGAGGCCTTGGAGACCTACGCCCGCCGTGCGCGCGACGCCGACGACGCGTACCACGAATGGCAGGTGGTCGAACGGCTGCCTGAGCAGAACGCCCGCTACCGCGACCTGCTCGCCCGGACCGTCGGCCACGACCTGGCCCGCGACGAGATCGAACGGCTGGCGGGCGACGCCCAGCGCGCCGAGACCATGCTGCGCGACTCGGTCGGGACCGCGCTTCAGGCAGGCCGGGCGCTGGCCGTCAGCTGACGGTCGTACACGGAGACGGCGTCTCCGCCGGTGCGCGAGGGGGTGCGGGCGGTGCATCGCGAGGCGGCGTGGCGGGCGCGGGCGGTACGTTCCGAGGTGGCGGGGCGGGCGCGTTCGGAGCCGGACCCAGCCGCCTGTTGTTGTGCTCCTTCATGACCGCCTGCAACGCGGGGGAGTCCGCGAGCGTCGGGCAGGCCCACTCGGATTGGCGGCCCCACGAGTAGCTGATGTCGAACGCGGGCGTGGGCAGCAGGGCGTTCCAGCGCTCCAGGATCGATCGGAGCTGGCCCGCTGTCGGCAGCCGCCAGTTCCGTTCGCCCTGGTTGCACGACTGGCCGAACGTTTGGAAGACCGGCACCATCATGCTCTTCGGAAAGCCCGCTTTGACGGCTTGGCCCACCATCCGGTCGATCGCCCGGAGGTCGCAGCCCCGGTCGTCGGTCCGGCACGGGTACGGATCGAGCCCGATGAGGTCGAGGTGCGTCGCGGACGGTCTGAGCGGCGTCATCGTCCAGTCCGTCAGCGAGGCGAACGCCTTTTGCCCCGGCGCGTACCGGTGGATGACGTCGGCCCGCCGGCGGATCTGCGCGACGATGTCCGGGCACTCCGCCGGATTCGGCTCGTCACTGAGATACCAGCCGTACACCCGCGGGTTGCGCGCCAGCCGCCGCACCGTGTCGGCGAACGCGTCCTCGGTCATCCCGAAGCCGCCGCAGGTGGTGTTGCCGACCCACACCAACGCCTGGCTGCCCTTCGGCAGCGAGGCGATCTCACCCTCATCCGGATCGACGTCGAACAGGTCGTAGCCCAGCGCGGCAGCCTTGGCCCGATCGTGGGCCGGCATGTTCAGCGCGACATGCCTGGTCTTCACCGGCGCGAACGACACGTGCTCCGTCCCGGCCGTCCCCGGCAACGGGGAAAGGAGATAACCGGCCGCGGCACCGGCGAGCGCGGCCACGGCGGCCACGGCAGCGAGGTGCATTCTCATCATGTCTCCCGACATCGCTGATGCGGTAAGACGTGATGTGCCCCGCCCCCACACCCCCAAAATCATGCCCATTCGGGCATCACCTCAAGGCACGGCGAAGGTGGCGCGGAGCGTCCGGCCCCGTTCGTCACCCGTCCACGACCACCCGGTGGACAGGGCCGCCACGGTGAGCAGGCCGCGGCCCGACTCCGCCAGCACGGCGGGAACGCCGGCGCACGGCACCTCCGGTCCGCCCTCGTCCGCCACACTGACGGCGATCCCGCCCGCGTCCCTGGAGATCTCCACGGTGAGACGACCTCCATCGAGCCCTGAACGGGTATGGAGCAACGCGTTCACCACGAGTTCGTCCAGCACCAGCAGGACATCGTCGAGCACCGGGCAGGTGACGAGCAGCGTCGCGGCGAAGACCCGCACGGCCCGGGCTTGGTCATCGGTGCCGGGGAATTCGCGCCTCCAGATCATCGGTGTCTCGTAGTCGGCTTGGTCGGGGACGGCGGGCAACATCGGCCACCTCACGGAACGCGGGGAACGGTTCGAACGGTCTCCATCGTCACTGTGTGTGCTCGCCCAGGCACCCACATATGGGTGTCCGTCACCTCCAAGTGAGGATCGGCACGCGCTCACCGGGAACGTGCGGCAGCCGAACGTTCGGAATCGGAACGCACCGTCACACCTCACTGCCAGTCCCGTACGAAGATCTCTCGACTGGAGAACGCCCACTGAGCAAGGCTGGTGGGACGCCTACGGCGACGCCAGTTCAGAAGTGGATCAGGGCTTGGAGGCGAGCTCGATGAGGTGCCGGGCCGTGCCGGCGGGGTCGACGATCTGATGCAGGTGTGCGCCGGGCAGGTGTGCCACGGGCCAGCCGCGTTGGTGTGCTTCGGCGGCGACGTCGTCGTATGGAGGGCTGAAAAGCAGGTAGGAGCAGGAGTGGTCGTTCCAGCCCTCAGGAACGGGGATCTGCTGCTCGTAGTAGGACAGTGGCAGGGTGGGCTGCTCGTCGATGACTGTCTGGCGCATTGTCGGATCAGAGAACATCGGGGCGAGATCTGCCTCGTCCCACCAGTCGGTCCAGCGGGGCAGTGTGCCGTTGACGGCCATAGGGCGGAGGAACTCCAGCAACTCGGGTGAGAGGACAGGCGTTGGCCCGGTCCGGGCCGGCAGCGCGGCGTCGACGAAGATCGAGTTGGTCACTGGATGGTCGAGACCTGAGCGGATCGCCGGGATGAACAAGCCTGCGTTACTGTGCGCCACCAGCGTGATGGGGTTGAGGGGCGGGACCTCTTGGAGGTCGTCGCGGACGGCGCTGACGATCCGGGGCCAGAAGGGCGGGCCACCGGCGCCCACATGTAGCAGGGATGGCACCCTCGCCTGCTATCCCGTCTCGGTCAGATGTTCGGCCACCGGGTGCCAGGTTGAGGGGTCTGCCGACGGACTGTGAACGAGCACGAAGATCGGCTGCATACGCCCATCCTGTTGCCACGCCATCCGAACTCGCGACTGCGTTTGGCCGAGGGCGAACACTTCGACGATGCCCACGTGCCGCCATGCCTCAGCCGTTCACAGCCATTCGTTAGGCGGAGGCGTTACCGGGATTCGCGCATCGGAAGCCGATGTTGGCCGAGGCGGAGTCCGGCGTGTTGCCGGAGCGCGCCGAGACACGGTAGCGCTGGCAGTACGAGGAGTGGCAGAGGTAGGAGCCGCCACGCATCACGCGGGCCGTCCCGGTCACCGATCCGGGCGGGTCCGTGCGCGGGGAGCGGGCGTAGTAGTCGGCGGCGAACCAGTCCTGGCACCACTCCCAGACGTTGCCCGAGGCCTGGTAGAGGCCATGGCCGTTCGGAGCGAAGGTCTTGACGGGCGCGGTCGTGAAGTAGCCGTCATCGCAGGTGTTCTCGACGGGAAAGGTTCCCTGCCAGATGTTGCACCGCCATCGTCCGCGCCGGGTGAGCTCGTCGCCCCACGGGAACCGTGCCCCGGCCAGACCGCCACGCGCGGCGTACTCCCACTGGGCCTCGGTCGGCAGCACCTTCCCCGCCCAGGCGCAGTATGCCTGGGCGTCGTGCCACGTCACATGGACGACGGGGTGGTTCTGCAGACGGGTGATGTCCGACCCTGGGCCTTGAGGGTGCCGCCAGTCCGCGCCGCGAACGGCCAGCCACCATGGCGCCTCCGCGACGCTTTGCACAATGTCGCCTGGTGACCCCTGGAAGGCGAGATGGAACACGGCGGAAACCCCGAGTTCCTCGGCTTCGGTGACCCATCCCGTCGCTTTGACGAACCTGGCGAACTGGGCGTTGGTCACCGGGGTCGGGTCGATGAAGAACGGCGACAGCTCGACCTCGTGCAGTGGCACCTCGCCGTCGGCGGGGTACCCCTCGCCGAAGTGGTCGCCCATCACGAAGGTGCCGCCGGGGATGCGCACCTGCCCGCGCGTGCTCGTGGGCGCCTGGTCGGGCACCACGCGGGCGGCGGCACCGGTGGTCCCTATGCCCGTTGCGCAGCACGGACTCTTCGGTGCCGAGGCTGAGGGCATGGTGCCGCCTCCCTTCATGGCTGCGGTGGTCACCAGATGATGGAGCCCGGTGTGTAGGCACCGGTCAGGACCAGTTGCAGGTAACGCGCTGCTCCTCGTAGGTATTCGTCGGTCGAGAACGCAGCACGCTTGATGGCCGGAAGCGCGGGCAGAGCCGCTGGCCCGATGTAGGTGAGCGCGTTGACCGCCTGCAGCCGCACCTTGAGGTCGGCGTGTTCGCTGAGGGTGTCGGCGAGAAATGGCACCGACCGTTCGGTACGACCTAGCACGGCCAGCGCCTCCGCCGCCACGATGCGTACCTGCGGGGAAGAGTCGTCATCAAGACGCCGGGCGAGCGCCTCGGCTGCGGGGGCCGCCCGCCGTTTGAGCATCAACAACCCGGAGGCGGCCCAGTAACGGATCACCTCGTTGCCGTCGTCGAGGGAGCGGATGAAGAGCGGCACGTTGGCCGGGTCTCGGCGGATCGCGGTCCCTGCCAGCCGCAGGACGCGGCGGAGCGGATAGGCGCCCGGCACGCGGCTTTGGTCGTAGCCCTCCAGCGGCGAGCCCTCGGGGATGAAGCCGTTGTCGTTGGTCCGGATGATGTGAGCGTCGAGGGCGCTGCGCATGCGGTCGAGCCGGCCTCGATGGCGAGGGTCGGCAGCGAGGTCGCGGACCTCGTCGGGGTCGGCGTGAAGGTCGTAGAGTTCCTCGGCCGGCTTCTCCCGCCAGAACCGGTCCTGCACCGCGTTCAGCGTGCCGTCGATGTGGGCCTGCTCCCAGTCCTGGTAGCCCTTCTGGCGCCAGGCGAACGCTTGGTGCTGTCCGTAGACGCGGTGCGGCGAATAGTTGCGGATGTAGCGGAACCGTTCGTCCCTGACAGTCCGCATCATGTCGTACCGCTCATCCATGCGGTTGCGCATACCGAACGCATATCGGGGGCGACTTCCGGTCAGGGAGGTGCCCTGCATATACGCCGGAACCCCCACACCGGCCAGCGACAACACCGTCGGAGCCAGGTCGACCGATGATACGGGCGCGGTGACCACCGATCCCGGCCCGGCCGGTGACAGGTGCGCCCACTTGGGCGGGTAGCGGACGATCAGGGCGGTGCGCAGGCCGCTGTCGAAACAGAACCGTTTGCTGCGTGGCAGAACTCCACCGTTGTCGGAGTAGTAGAAGACGATGGTGTCCTGCGCCAGACCATCCGCGTCCAGCTCCGCCAGGCGTGCGGCGACCTGCCGGTCCATCACCTCCATCAGGTCGTAATACCGAGCTCGATCCGCGCGGATCCCCGGGGTGTCGGGCAGGTAGGGCGGCACCCGTACGTCCGCTGGCCGAGTCTTTCCGGGACCTGCCAGGGACAAGAAGAACTCGTGCGTGATGTCAGAGTTGAAGACTGCGAAGAAAGGCGCGCCCTTAGGCCTGTTACGCCAGTGCGCGAAGACACCAGAGTCGTCCCAGGTCTTCCGCGGATCGATAGGCGCGTTGTAGTCGGTCTTGCATTGTTCGTGCAGTAGTAACCGCCCTCCCGCAGGTACTCGGGGAAGCCGCGCAGGAACGCGGGAATCCTCCCGCTGGCCCGCATGTCCTCGGCCGGACCACAGCTCTCCGGAGACATGCCGGTGATGATCGCAAACCGGGAGGGCGCGCACACCGGCGCGGTGGAGAAGGAGTTCTCATACCGCACGCCCTCCTGGGCCAGCCGGTCGATGGCGGGCGTCCGCGCCAGCCGATCCCCATAGGCGCCGATGAACGGGTTGTTGTCCTCGCTCACCAGCCACACGATGTTCGGCCCGCGCCGCCCGCCGTCGGCCAGGGCCCTACCTGGCAGGCCCGCCGCAAGCAGAGCACCCGCGCCCAGCACCTGCCTGCGCGACGCTCCGACCTGGTCCACCACGGCTCCGCACCATCTCGAACGGACATTCAGCGCCCAAGCGTACGCTTGCTTGCATCCTCTGGCCACCGTGAATCTTCCCTGTCACCGTGGTGTGAAGTCATCCATCTCAGGGGCGACTCGGGGACATCCCTGATGGTCGGTCGCCGACAGTTCGCCGACCATCTGTTCATGACGCGAGAAAGTGTGAACATCCGGCCGGCCGGATTCGCAGCCATCATGCTCGCCGTCACCGGTGGATTGCAGGGAGCGTTCGTCGGGGACGGTGTGCTCCCCGCCTTGGTGGGCGCGACCGTTGGACTGGCGTGGGGGCTCGGTGCCGCGCTCCTGGCAGCCCGCTTCATAGGCGATCGCCTCCTGCCAGGAGCGTCGAACACGCTGCTGTTCGCGGGAACAGTGACCACGGGACTGGTCTTCGCCAGCGGATTTCTCGGTGCGATCGAACGCTCGGCGGTCGGACCGGGCCACATGACGGCCGAGGACTTCAACGGCCCGGCAGCCGACGCCATGGGTGTCTTCTTCAACGTCGCCAACGGCTCCACGGAGTGGCTGATCATGCCTGTCGCGGTGCTGCTGGCCTGGCGTGTCGGCGGGCGGCGGCGACATCTGGTGGTCGCGGCGGCAGCGGTCTTCTACCTGGTCCGAGCCTGGACCTACCTGTATTTCGGGCCGCACGTGGTGTCCATCGAAGACGCGCTCATCCAGTCCGGCAACGTGATGTCGGCGGACGTGGAGGCCGACATCGAACGGTGGTCATCGCTGAACCAGATCAGAACCGCCCTGGACGCGATCGTCTACGCCCTGCTGCTCCTGGCGGCCTTCGTCCCCTTCAGGCCGAATCCAACCGCTTCTGCCCTCCCAGGCAGTCCCCCCGCTTAGGGCAGCACCCGGCATAGCGTCAAAACGACCGGCGCCCTGTCGTATTAGGACCCGATGAGTTTCCGTCCGCGTCCGAGTCAGCAGGTCAAGGATCACTGGGTCCCTGGACGTAGGAGGAGGAAGCGAACGTGGATGACGAGTGCCTGGTGCCGGTGAACGGTGTGGAACTGTGCGTGCAGACCTTCGGCGAGCCGACCGCGCCGCCCGTGTTGCTGATCGGCAACACGCTGCTGACCTGGCCGGACGAGCTGTGCGAGCGGCTGGCCCGGACGCCGCGCCGGGTCGTGCGGTACGACCTGCGCGACACCGGCCGGTCCACCACCATCGACCCCGGCACCCCTGGCTACACCCTGCGCGACCTGGTCGCCGACGCGGCGGGACTGCTGGCGGCGCTCGGGCTGCCCCGCGCGCACGTGGCGGGCTTCGGGGTCGGCGGGTGGATCGCGCAGCTGCTGGCGCTGGACCACCCCGATCGGGTGGCCGCACTCACCCTGATCGCGACCCGCCCCAACCCGCCGGGCCCGGTGGACGCCGACCTCCCCGAGCACGATCCGGAGCTGATGAGGTTCATCATCTCGGCGCCGCAGCCGGACTGGACCGACCGCGCGTCGGTGGTGGCGGCCATGGCCGACAAGGCGCGGCACATGGCCGGCCGGGCAGGATTCGACGAGGCCGCGGCGCGTGAGCGGGCAGGCCGGATCTTCGACCGCGCGGTGGTGCCGCTCGGTGCGGACCCCGCCACGGTGCACCGCTCCAACCAGCTCGCGAGCGCGTTCGCGGCAATGGACTCCGGTGACCGCTGGCGCGAACGGCTGGGTGGAATCGGCGCCCCGACGGTGGTGATCCACGGCGAGGACGACCCGTTCTTCCCGATCGGCAACGGCCAGGCGCTGGCCCGGGAGATCCCCGGGGCCGAGCTGATCCGCCTGCCCGGCACGGGCCAGGAGCTGCCGCCCCGAGTATGGGACAAGGTCATCGCCGCGCTCGCCCGCCCCTGAGGACCGCTCCCAACCCCCAACGGCGCGGCCTCCACCCCGCTGGACGCCGACGCTAGCGAAGCACTGCCCAAGCCTCTACGGTCAGTTGCCGAACCCGATCCACCCCCGTGGCGAGGTTCCGCAACTCTCGGCCGTTGACGGACGCCCAACATGATGTGTCCGCGCCGGATACAACACGACATAGCTATCGGCAGCGAAGAAAAAGTCGCTGGGGCCGTTGGGTTCTGCGCCCGCCTGCTGGCTTGTGCATCCGTAGGTCCCTGCTGCGCCGCTTCGCGCTCGGCTGCAGCGATTTGACTAAACATCCCGCCCGTCAGCCGACAGGAACGGGGCTAAGAGGTCCTAACAGAAAGGTCAGCGGACGAGGCGTCGCCAGCAGATGATGGCTGCGGCCAGGGTCATGAGGGCTTGGTGGATGTAATCGCGGATTTCCCAGCGGATGCGCAGACGGCGGGACCGGTGCGGGAGCGCGATGGTGTGTTCGACGATGTAGCGGTGTTTGCCCGGGCCAGAGCCGTGCGCGGTGCCGCGGCGGCCGATCTGGTGTTTGATGCCCTTGGCGCCGTCCGGCCGCCGGTAGTTGTCGTGGTCGTGGCCACGGTCGGCGTCCAGGCAGTCGGGCCGTCGGCGCGGCTGCCCGGACGTGTCCACGTGGGATGGCGGCCGGCAGCGGCATCGGCTGAGTCACCTTGCTGCGGTTGCCGCCGGTCAGGCTGACCGGCGAGCGGGGTGCCGTGGCCGCCGGCGAGGACGTGGTGTTTCGAGCCCGTTCGTGCGCGGTCGACCGGGCTCGGCCCGGTTTTGGGCCACCCGTGAGCGCCCGCACGCGCGGGCTGTCGATCACCGCCCGCGACCAGTCCAGCTTCCCGGCCGCGTGCAACCCCGGCCGGCAGCACCTGATGCAGCCGCTCCCACACGCCCGCCTGGTGCCACTCCTTCAACCGGCGCCAGCAGGTCATGCCCGACCCCAACCCCAGCGCCCGACCCCAGCTCCCGGGGCAACAACTCCCACGGTATGCCGGTGTGCAGCTCGAACAAGAGCCCGCACCACACCTTGCGGTCGCCCAGCCGCCTGCGGCCCAGGTAACCAGTGCACCGCTCCGCCTTCGGCAACAGCGGCCCGACCCGCTCCCACAAGCTGTCACGCACGACCCACCGCGCCTGCTCACCCCCTTCTCACAAAGATTGATCAAACCGGCACTCCCACTGCAAGGCAGCCACAACGATCAATTTGTCAGGAGCGCTAAGGCCTAAAAGCGGTAGCGATAAGAATGTAGGTGTTGGTGTTGTGCGGGTAGCTGCCTGGGTTGTGGTTGTTGTTGCCTGTGGCTTTGCGTATCGGGCGATTACTGCTATGCCGCTTCGCGGTTGGCGGCAGCGGTCACCCCTCTGGCCCAGCACCCCGTCCGGCCGCTGACAGGAGGGGGCTAAAGACCAAAAGCGGCAGCGACAAGAAAGTAGGCGGCAGGCCAAACACGTTCGGAAAGTGCAGGTTTCCTGGCGGCTGATGTCCGAACATGGAGCTGCGGAGCGGACCTGGCGCGTTCAGATGGCGCAAGTTTCCTGGTGGCTGACGTTCGAACCATAGCCGCGCGGAGCGCACGGATTTATGCAACTCCTGGCCATTGCCTACCCTCACACATTTGCACAAACCGGGCGCCCGCAACCGCAACCAACGTAACAGCAACGCACAGCAAACCCGCAGGCCCCACAAACGGTCACTTCGGCACCGCTCAACCATCCGGCAGTCGGCGGGTGGGTTAATAATCTAAAAGCGGTGGCGATAAGAATGTAGGTATTGGGTGAGGCGCGGCAGTGTTGTGCGGGTAGCCACCTGGGGCTGTGGTTGTTGATTGTTGTTGCCTGTGGCTTTGCGTATCGGGCGATTACTGCTATGCCGCTTCGCGGTTGACGGCAGCGGTCACCCCTCTGGCGCAGCACCCCGTCCGGCCGCCGACAGGAGGGGGCTAAAGACCAAAAGCGGCAGCGACAAGAAAGTATGCGGCGGGCAAGGCACGTTGGGAAGGCGCAGGTTTCCTGGTGGCTGATGCCCGAGCCCTGAGCCGCGCGGGGCGCGGGATTTACCCACCCCAGGCCACCGCCACCCTTTCGCCCAGACCAGGCTCCCTGCAAACCTCGCCAATGTGACAGCAACGCACTGGACGTTCGCAGCAACGCTCCGCACGTTCAGATGCGCCCCCTTGCTCGTTGCTGATGTTCGGCCTCTGCCGCGAAGAGCGCGGGATTGGTTCTTCGAACATGTTCTTGGCCCCACCCTGCGGGCTCTGGCGCTCCTGGCCCTTCCTGGGCTTGGTGAGTCCGCCGGGCTCGATGAAGGGCAGGACGACGGCTCGCGCAGTGCGTGCCGGTCGCCGACCCGGTCACCACCCTCTGGCATCTCACTCCGGCGGGGGAGCCGGTTCCCCTGAACGAGTGATCACCAGTCCTTGCAGGTCGAAGAGTGTCGGGGCATGGCGATCAAACTGATTCACGCGGCCCCCTCTGTCAGCGACACCCAACGGCCCGTCCCGCGCTGGGCGCTGCGAACCGCCTATGCGATCCCGCTGCTTGTCCTGCCTTCGTGCCTGTGGCGGCTGCCGTTCGCCTTCCATTTCGAGATGGGCCAGGTCGACGCTGCGGCCACGGCGGCGCTGTGGATCAGCATTCCGTACGTCTTCGGCCTCAGCGTGCTCACGGAGGCGGCGGCATTGTTGGGCATCGGCCTGGTACGAGGGTGGGGCGAGGTCGCCCCCGCCTGGATCCCTTTCATCGGCGGCAAGAGCATCCGTCCGGCAGCAGTAATCGTCCCGGCGGCGATCGGCGGCCTGGTCATGACCGCCGTCTCGGTGATGATGGCGCTCACCTGGATCGGCGTCATCGATGGAACCGGCTACGAGAACGGCTGGTGGGAGGCGCTGGCGAAGATCTGCATCAGTCCGGTCGGTCTGTGGGGCCCACTGACGCTGGCGCTGACGTACGCCTACTACGTGCGCCGATGCCACCCGGCAAGGACCGCATGATCTTCCCCAAGTCACCATCACGTGCGACGAGGTGGCGCCAGAAGGGGCTGAACGTGGAGCTATGACTCACGCGTGAAACCAGCGGGATGTGGCGCAACCTCAGGCGGCGGCCCACCCTCACCGTTCGCGCCTGGCTGAGGTCACGTCCGGCGAGGTGGTGTACGAGCAGGTCCGCGTGGTCCTGTTGTTGCAGGTTAAGCGGTGAGTTCGTGCTGGCCGATGGTGGGGGCGGGTGTGGTGCCCTTGATGAGATGTCAGGCGGGCTTGGGATGGGAATTCCAGGCCCATGCAGCGGCGGGCCTTGGTCCATTCGTCGGTCTGTTCCATCACAACGGTGCCTCGAGGCGGACGATCGCGGTCCGGTCGGGGAAGATGCCGACCACGTCGGTGCGGCGCCGGATTTCTTTGTTCAGCCGTTCTTGGGGATGGTTCGACCAGATCTGCCGCCACACCTGCCGCGGGAACGCGGTGAAGGCAGGCAGATCGCTTTTGGCCTGGTCGCGGTGCTCGGCGGCGTCGGGGGGTGCTTGGCCTGCAGCCAGTCGACCACCCGGGCATGCTGAGCTGCCCTTGGGCAGCGGGCTGGCCGAAGATGATGCGCGCCAGCGTGGCTACCCAGGGCTGGGTGGACTTGGAGACCTTGGTGAGCAGGTTGCGCAAGTAGTGGGTGCGGCAGCGTTGCCATGCCGCGCCCGGCAGCGTCGATCCGATCGCCTCGACCAGGCCGCGGTGCGCATCTGAAATGACCAGTTGGACGCCGGTCAGGCCGCGGGCGACCAGGCCGCGCAGGAACGCCGGCCAGCCCGCGCCGTCCTGGGATGAGGTGACCTCGACCCCGAGGATCTCGCGGTGCCCGTCGGCGTTGACGCTGGCGGCCACCAGGACGTGCACGTTCACGGGTCCGGCCGCCCTCACCGACCTTGTGAGTGAGGGCGTCCACCCACACCAACACATATGGCCCTGCCTCCAGCGGCCGGTTGCCGAACGCCTGCGCCTGGACCTCCAGCACCTTGGACATCTCGCTGACCTGGCTCTTGGAGATGTTCTTGATGCCCCTCTGCTCCACCAGCTGTCCACCCGCCGCGTCGACACACCCAGCAGATAAGACCACCACCAAGATCAGGGCCTGCTCGGCCCGCCGACGGCGTTCCAGCAGCCACTAGGGGAAGTACGACCCCGAGTGGCTGCTTCGGGATCGCAGCTCCACGGTGCCGGCCCGGGTGTCCCGCTCCCGCTCCCGCTACCCAGTTGCGGCGATTGACCCGCTCGGGCGACCGCTGCCCGTAGCCGGCGCCGCACATCGCACCGGCCTCGGCCGACATCAAGCATTCGCCATCGTGGTCACCATCTGCCGCAACAGATCCGGCTCACCCGCCCCGATCTACTCGGCCAACCAGCCCGCAAGGTCCACACTGTCGTTCACGGCCATCGCGTTTCTTCTCCTTCGATCTTGGTCGATTCAAAGGATCACGCGATGGCCGTCTCACGCCACGACGCCGCACCCTCTGACCTGGCCAAACCCATGCACCAACCCCATGGACGCGACCCTGGCTGAACCCCCACAACCGCAACCAACGTGACAGCAACACACAGCCAACTGCACGTACTCACAAACGGTCACTTCGGCACCGCTCAACCGCCCACCCAGATCAGCCGGCTTAATCTCCGACTCACCCGCCCCCAACCACGGAGCAACCGTGGGACGGCCGCCCACTGAGCTTCCCCCCGTTCCACGGCCACGTTGATGCTGGTACAACCCTTTCAGACGGCATTCCAGCATCGGAATGCTCAGCCCGGTCACCTACGAGGAGCAGTACCGCACCTCACTGACCGCAGACTGACCCATCTCACCGCAGGTGGCCGTGCTACAGGGGAACCTCACCACCCGGCCATCCATAACAACGGCCACCACATGGACATGCTGACCATGAAGAATGATGGTGGCTCAACCTTCGTGCATGGTTGAACTTCCGCAACCGCAACCAACGTGACAGCAACACACAGCCAGCCGTACGGGCGCGCAAAGGGTCACTTCGGCACCGCTCAACCGCCCACCTAGATCAGCCGACTTAATCTCCGACTCACCCGCCCTCAGGCATGCTGCAACCGTGGGACGGCAATCCGGGCGACCATCCATCAACGACGGCCACCGCATGGACATGTGGCACTGAAGAATGGTGGCGGCTCAACCTTCGTGCATGGTTGAACTTCCGCAACCGCAACCAACGTGACAGCAACACACAGCCAGCCGTACGGGCGCGCAAAGGGTCACTTCGGCACCGCTCAACCGCCCACCCAGCTCAGCCGACTTAATCTCCGACTCACCCGTCCCCAACTAGGTTGCAACCGTGGGACGGCAATCCGGGCGACCATCCATCAACGACGGCCACAAACAATACTGATCACGCATGACAATGTTGACCTGGCCTCGACTCAGCCGTCGTTCAGCAACGAAGGCCGGTGCGCAAAACACCCAAACCGACGCAGGAAATCCGGTGGCCAGATACAGCCGCCGATACACCTCAATGCCTTGCAGTGTGACTGTTCGTGACGATATCATAACAGTATGAATTCGATCGCGGATCTTTCGTCCGCTTCCACCGCGCAATTGGTGGAAGCGGCAGCCGCGATCGCTGCCCAACTCGCGCAACGATCCGCTCCGGATTCTGGTTCTGCGTGCATGGAGCTGGCCGAGCAATTGGCCACCGCCATCGACCAAACCGAATACGCCCTCGCCGGATTGATCGCGGTGGTGGACCGGACCGGGGAAATGAAACATTGGGGGCTGCCGTCCACCCAGGCGTGGTTGCGGTGCCGGATGGGCATGCGCGAAGGCCGCGCCAAAGAGCGCATCACCCTGGCCCGGCAACTGCCCCGGCTCGAGAGGGTGAAGGCGCAGATGGCCACCGGGGACCTGTCGTACGGGTTCGCCGCGACCATCGCCGACGCCGTCCACCGCTTGAGCAATGAGGATTGCGCGACCGCTGAAGACATCCTGCTACAGGCCGCCGAGGATGGGTTGTCAGCGGGCAAGGTCGCCCGGCTCGCTAACAAGATTCATGACCTGGTCGCCGAACACAACGGTGACGATAAGCCGGAGGATGTGCGGCGTGGGTATGAGCGGTCGTGGCTGGCGGTGAGCCGGTCGCTGGATGGTGGCTGCTACGTCAAGGGCTGGCTCAATCCCGAAGACACCGCCCTCCTGGACGGCACCCTGGCGCCGTTGGCCAAGCCCGCCGGCAGCGACGACCGCCGCGATCTGGCCGAACGCACCGCCGCCGCCCTCACCGCGGTGCTGTCGGGTGGGCACCGCAACACCCGCGTCACCGTCATCGCCCACCTGGACACCCTCACCGGGGACGACCAGCCGGGGTGGCTGCGTGATGGCACGCCGATCCCGGCCGCGCACGCGAACTGCGGATATTGGCACTCTGAAAGGGAAGAATGGAGGTATGGAAAGCGAAATCGGGACAGCGGAGGGCAGTGGCATGAGCGAGACTCGCGCGGTTATCTATGTGCGTATCTCTCGCGACAGGACCGGGGCGGGTCTGGGGGTGGATTCGCAGGAAGAACAGTGCCGGGAATTGGCGGACCGGTGCGGTTATTCGGTGGTGAAGGTGTACGTGGATAACGACCTGTCGGCGTATTCGGGAAAGCCGCGCCCGGCCTATCTGCGGATGATGCGGGATCTGGCCGCTGGGAACGCGGATCGGGTGCTGGCGTGGCACACCGACCGGCTTCACCGCTCCAACACCGAGCTTGAGGACTACATCAACGTCGTCGAGACGCACCAAGTCGCGACCGAGACCGTGAAGGCCGGTCCGCTGGATCTGGCCACGCCGACCGGCCGCATGGTCGCCCGGCAGTTGTGCGCGATCGCCCGGTATGAGTCCGAGCACCGGTCTGAACGGGTCAGGCTCGCCAAGCAGCGCCAGGCCAAGCGCGGGGTGTTCAGCGGCGGGACCCGCCCGTACGGCTTCGAAGCCGATGGGAGCACGATCAAGCCCGAGGAGGCCGCCGAGATCGTGCGCATGGCCAACGCCGTGCTGTCGGGGGTGCCGTTGAAGGCGATCGCCCGTGATCTGCGGGAACGCGAGGTGCCCAACACCCGTAGCCTGCGGTGGACCAGTAACAACGTGCGGGAGATCCTGTTGCGCCCGCGCAACGCCGGGTTTCTGGTGTACCGGCCCGAGCCCAAGCATGGGCAGAAGCGGGACCGCAGCCCCTATACCGAGGCCGACATCATCGGGACCGCACCGTGGGAGCCGATCCTGCCCGAGGACGTGTGGCGCAGCATCGTCGCCAAGCTGACCGACCCGGCCCGCCGCACCAACCACGAGCCCGGACCGGCCGCCAAGTGGCTGGGATCGGGCATCTACCGGTGCCCGTGCGGCGGCAAGATGCGCTCCAACACCACCGCCAGCGTGGCGCACCGGCCGGTCTACCGGTGCAAGGACACCGGTGCCCCCGGACACGTCACCATCCCGCGCGCCGACGCCGACGAGTACGTGTCCCGCGTGGTGATCGAGCGGCTGTCGCGCCCGGACGCCGCCGAGCTGATCGCCACCCCCAGCGCCACCATCGACGTACCGGCGCTCAGGGCCGAACTGGCCGTGCACAACGCCCGCCTTGAACAGATCGCCGACGACTACGAACAGGACCGCATCACCCGCGCCCAGTTCCTCACCCAGACCGACCGCCGCCGCGCCAAGGCCGCCGCCATCCAGGCCCAGCTGGACCAGGCCACCGAGCAGTCCCCGCTAGCCCCGCTGATCGACGTCGCCGACGTCGCCCAGGCATGGCACGACCTTCCCCTAGGGCAGCAACGCGCCGCGATCAAGGCCCTGTTCACCATCAGCATCCAGCCGTGCGGCAAGGGCAAGCGCGTACCCATCCACGAACGCATCACCTTCGGCCCGCCCGCCACCACGCCCGCCACCGGCCACGCGAGCCAGCCCGCGCCCCGCGTCACCCAGGCCCGCGCCGCCTAGTCCCGCACCCCGGTTCACGGCCCCCGCCCGCACGGTGGGGGCCATGGCATGCCCGCCACCGGTTCAAGATCATCTGCGGGTCGGTGGCCTGTCCCACAAGCCCCCGCCCAACCACCCCTCAATGAGCCGCAAGCGGCGCGCCTTCCCCATGCGTCCCTGCTGTTGCCAGCCCGCGCCGTCGCGCAGACCAGGGCCGTTTGGCCGCGACCTTCCGCACCGCTGCGCCCGGGGCAGCGGCTTCTAGCACTCCACACATTTGCCTGGAATTGCCGCAACGGCGCCGGCCGGACTCGCCTGAACGGCTGCCCCTACGGGGTGGCCTACGGCCATACCGGCAGGCCCCGACCCTGTCTCCGAACCGGGAAGCCGCGGCCCCTGCCCCCTGTCGCCCGTCACGCACTGCGCCGGAACAACAGCGCCAGCAAGTCCCCCTGCGCAGGGCTCAGCGGGCCCATCCGGTCAACCACCGCCCGCACATGCGCCGCCAACTCATCCTCTTCCCCCGCCACCGGCACCGTCTCCGCCACCGGCACCGTCTCCGCCTCCGGCACCGCCTCCGCCTCCGGCACCGGCCCACCAACCGGCACTGCTTCAGGCTCCGGTGTCGCGTCCACGCCCGCCTCCTGCGCTACTTCCTGCATGCTGAACAGTGGCTCCATGCCCGCATCCCTGTCAGCAGCGCGCCGCCTCATAGCGGTTCACCCACCACGATCGCGTCGTTGTCATGGATCAGCCGCCGCCAGGCGTGATCTTCAGCCCGCCGATCGCGTTCGTGTTCTCGCCACGCCGCGTGGTCGCGGGCCAGCGTCGCCGCCAGGTCCGCATCTCCCAGCCGGGTGAACCCCGACCCGGCATACCGCCAGTCACCCACCAGCGTCACCGCCCCGACCCCGCCCGAGTCGTGCTGGCCCCGCGCCGCCGCCCACGGATCGACCGGGCCGCCATCCTCGCCCGCCGCTTCCGCTCGCCAGGTCCGCCGGGCCTGCCGCAACGCGCCCAGCGTCACCGAGTAGTGCCGCGACTTGGTGCAGTAGTGCCCGCCGAACCCCAGCGCATGAACGTTGTCGGCCAGCCGCAGCCCCGCGCAGTCTTCCCGCTTGGACAGCCGCAGGCACGCCGCCACCAGCAGCATCACATGCGACGACCGAACCTGCTCACGCACCCGCGCGGCCTCGCCCCGGCCGAACGCCCGCACCGGCAACCCGGCGATCGTGTCGCCCGCCGTCTTGGTCGCGTACTTGGCCACATACGCCGCCGTCCGCATGGGATCGGCCACCGCCGTCACGTCCAGCTGAGCGCCCCACCGCGCCGCCCGTGCCCCGCCGCCCACCGCAGGCAACGGCACCTGAGCGCGTCCAACGGCGTCCCGCATCGCCGCCTCCAGCACCGCAGCGTCCGCCCACGCCGGAGGAGCCACCACCGCGTCCGGGTCACCCGCAGCCACGCCGTCCAGCCGCAGCACCGCGTGGAAGTGCACCGCCGCCCGCCGCTGCCATTCGGCCACCTTCACGTAGCTGACTCGCACTTCTTGCCGGACCGCCCGAACCGTCAGACGTGCCAGCCGTGCCAGCGCCCGGTACAGGTAAATGATCGTGCGTGCCCACAGCGCCGGAGCCGCCGCATGCCACAGCACATGCCCGTCGTAGTCGTAGCAGCCCCAGCACAGCGGATCACCCACCCGCCCGTCATCCTCTGCGTGACGATGCGAGCAGCCCACCGGCAGACCATGACGGCACCGCACATCCCCGCGCCGCTCCCGGCACACCCCCCGCCCACCATCACGGGCCGCGTGCACCGCCCCGAACCCCGGCGCCGTGAACGTCGCGAACACCACCGGATGCGCCGCCACCGACCCCGGCACCACCTCCACCGCCGCACCCGCCCGCGCCCTCGGACGGAGCTCACGCACGCTCCGGCCACGCAACCCCGACGCCACCAGATGCCACACATCACGCCGGTAGGTCTCCGCACACGGACCGCACACCGCCGCCCGCCGGTCCTTGCACGCCACCAACACCGACCCATCCGGCTGATCACCGGTCGAGTACTCCGCCGCGATCTCGCCCGTGGTGGTGTCCACCGCCAAGGCACGGCCCCGCAGCCGCACCGGCCGCCAGCAAAACCCCGCCCGCTCCACCTGACGCGACCACGGCCCCCACTCACCCGCCGATACCCGCGCCACCATCCCCGACAACACCGATCCCGCTACCGGCCCCGTCGTGCCTGCCCCGGTCATTCCGCATCACCTCACGTCGCAGATCCCTACCAACAATCTGCACGCAACCATTGCGAAACTAACCAGCAACCCCTACAGTGCCCCCTCTTGACAAATGCGTTTGCCGAGCGTCCAACACGTAGCGATGGCCGTATCCGGCCAATGTTCGTGACGCCGCAGGTCAATCGGGCTAACGGGAACGGCCCCGGGTGGTCCACCCCATTCGGTCTCTTGCCTGACGGTTATCCACCGTGCTAACGGACACTTCCCCGGGAACGAAGAAGCCCCGGCCGTAGCCGGGGCTCGCGTCGATTCCTGCTGCCTCAAAGATCCAATTCATCCCGCTTCACTCGCGCAACAAGGTCAGCGAAGCTCTGAGTCGAGACTGACAGATGCCCGGCGTCTGGAGCTGTGCTGTCCCGTACGCCAATCGCCCCAGAGACCTGGGCAACCTCTACGCACTCTTGGCCGCCCGAGCCGCCGCCGCCACTCCGGCTGGACTTGCGCCAGGTGATCATCAAAACCGCTCCATCGCTTGTGCTATGAGATCTCGCGAGGCGTCCCACGGTAGGGCGCTTGCTCCGATACGGTCCCAACGTACCCCGAATTCGCGTGCCTCTGTGCTCCCCTGGATCAGCCTTCCACCGCCCGGCGCCTCCACGTAAACCAGGTCCCCAGTGTCCATGGTCAGAGTGTTGAACGAGCCGTCCAGCCCCAGGTAGAAGCCCGCCGTCTGCGGCACCACTCGAATCGTCACGTGCGGTAGCTCGATCGCGTCCCGCAGCCTTGCGAGTTGTTCCCGCATGACGCGAGCCCCGCCGACCGGCCGGTGTAGCACGTTCTCATCCAGCAGGATCCAGACATGCGGTGGTGTCTCTCGCGTGAGCACCGCCTGGCGCTTCATACGGTTCTCGACCGCCCCCTCCACATCTGCGACCAGCCGGGACGCGGTGAGCAGCGCGCGGGCATACTCAGGCGTCTGGAGCAGACCCGGGAACAGCGAGAGCCGGTACGAGCGGACCGCCAGCGCCTTCCCCTCGTGCTTGGCGTATTCGGCGAACCAGTCCGGATCGTGAGCGGTCCGGGCGTATCGAACCAGGCGCGCGAAGTGCCCGTTGAGCTTCAAGTGCTCATCTAGCTTCCCGGCCTGGTCTTCGTTCATGTTCCAGCCATCTCGCGCATATTCAAGGTTCGATACGGTCGCCTTCGCGCAACCCATGATCACCCCCATCTGAGCGAGCGACTTTCCGTTCTGCTCACGATAGAAGCGCAAGTCAGACGCGATCCAGTGCTTGAACGACAGATCGGGGTTCAGTGACTCTATGGGGGCCATCCACCACGCTCCGGGGTATCGGGAGTATCGCCGATACGCGACAAGATAGCGCGCGACGGCCACTCTGGCTCTTAGAAGCCAGAAACGAGAGCAGGATGAGATGGGCAGCCAGACGGTAACCCCCAGCGAGTTGGACATGACGTGCATCGCGGCCGGGACCGTAGCGGCCGAGGTACGTCGGCGGATAGAACTCCGCCTCGCGGATTGGCGGCTGCCGCACATCGCCGCAGACACCTTCGTGATCGCTGACGAGCTGATCGTCAACGCATGCACCGAAACCCCTGAGGGTGAGATCCGTGTCTGGTTCACCCGTCAGCCGGGTGCGGTGTTGCTGGCGGTGTGGGACTCCTCCGACGCCATGCCCCAAGCCCGCCCCGTGGTCGAGCTGGAGCCCGAAGACCTCGACCTATCTCCACAGAACTTCGACAACAACGGCGGATGGGGTCTCCCGCTCGTGCTGGCTCTCGCCTCCGAATGCGGCACCACCCGCACCCGGCCCCATGGCAAATGGGTCTGGGCACGCATCACGTACTGAACCCCGACGGCAGAAGGTCAGCCCACACGGGCCGTGATCACTGCCCACCAGTCGCGAAGGGAACACATCCCATGCCGTGCAGACGAGTCAACCGTGATCCGGGGTGGCAGGTGGACCGGCGGTGAGCCACTGGCACTTCACGCGGACCAGAGTCGATCTGGCAGCGAACCCAGAGCTGGACTTGTTCATGTTTCTTGATCAATTCCCTGACGCGGCGGCGGCCACCCTGGCATTGGCCGCCGACGTGGTGAACTGGTTTCCATTCCTCAAGGCCAAAAAGTCCCTGGCCGACACCGTCGAGAAGATGCCCGAGCACGGCGAGCGGGCCGCCTACATCTACCGGCCCAGTGAGACGGCGCTAGTTCAATGGAGCCTTCGCGAGTGCATGGCCACCACATGCGCGGAGACACTCGCCGCCTACGAGCGTGAAATCAAAGACAACCTGACCAAGACGCACGGCATCTCCGTCACCACGGTCAGCAGACCCCCGAGCATGCCGACCCGCCCAACCCGGGAACGGCAGCGACGCAAGCGCTCCTAGACCCCCACACACCCCGGCACTGTCCATCCGCCCCGAGGCCAGCACCGACCCCTGTGTGTTGAGAGTTTCCCTACTCAGGTCAAGAACGTCCGCGCGCCAGCGGCGCGCGGCACGTCGCCCTGATCGGTGGCGCCGCCGGGGTCGGTCTGCGCCCGTGGCGCGGGACCGGCGTTCCGGGACAGCACCCACGGCGCCGTCACCGGCATTCCGACACGCAATCCCACGAGACCGAGCGGGGCCCCTACCCCACTCGGCTCGGGTCTGCGGCCGGATGCCGGTCCGGCACCGAGCGCTGTCCCATCCACCGGCCCTGACCTCCGTCGCAGACCGCCCCCGGCTCCGCCATCTCGCGACGATTACGAGCTCCCCACCGGCTTGTCCACCAGGCCCAGGCGCCGAGCCGCAGAACCCACCGCGCCGCGCGAACGTCCCAGCCGTTCGGCGATCTCTTGCACGCCCTTGCCCTCACTCCACAGCCGCCGCAGCTCGGCTTCCTCCTGCGCCGTCCACGCCCGCCCGTGATTGCTGTGCGTCCCGCGCAACCGCTCGGTGCGTGCCGTCGATCCCCGGTCCGCCGACTGCACCACATCCACCGGCACATCCAGCAGCGCGTCATTGTCCGCACTCAGCAGCACCAGCCGCGCCGCATCCACCGTGATCTCTGTCAGCAACGTCCCCGACAGGTTCTGCTCTTCAGTGAAGACCACCCGAAACCGACCCATGCACGCCTCCCGTGACATCCACCCCCCGACCACACCAGGAGGTACCCGAGCAATCCGGACGCCAAGCGCACACCGAAGATTCACACCCCGCGCTCTGCGCCCCAGTAGGCGAGGAGCGCTGATGTTCATTCGGTTCCCAACTAACCCCGGCCCCCACCCCGGAACCGGACCCGCCTCCGGCGTTGGGCAGTACTCATAAGAGCGGTGCGACCCTGCCCGCGCGCTAAGTCACCGACCCGCAGGCCCAACCAGGCGCGCCCCATCCCGGGGGGTTGAGCGTGCGCACGGGCGGCCGGATGCGGCCTTGACCGGGGACCCCTTAGCGGACCGCACAGCGGGCGTTTCGCCGGGGACCCCCAAGGGGCACCCGTACGCCGGGACAGGCTAAGCGGCCCGCAACCCCACTCAAGGCCGCATCCGTCCACCCACACCCCGACGACCCGCAGGGGGACGACCAGGACGAGACCGGGGCGAAATGTCACAATCCGATACCGGTCCAGGTGCGGCGCCTGGCGCTGACCGCGGGGGTCTCGCCCCTGATCCTGGGCCCGGACCACGAGCCGCTGTATCTGGGCCACGCCGTGCGGATCGCCAGCCACGGCCAACGCCGGGTGCTGGAAACCCTGTACGACAGCTGCGCGGTGCAGGGCTGTGAGGTGCCGGGATTCTTGTGCGAAGTCGACCATGTCGATGGGTGGGCGCTGGGCAACAGCCCCACCGACATCGACAAACTGGCCTTGTGCTGCGGCTGGCACAACCGGTGGAAACACACCCGCCCCGACCAAATACAGATCACCAAAACCGACGAGGGACGCTACCGATATCGGGCCCTGCCACCCGACGGGATCGCCAGATCCACACGCGGCAGACCTATCGACCCGGCCGCCAACCCCTGGCACGACGACCACTTGGCGGCTTGAAACACCCATAATCCAGCCTGCGGCCCGGCGCACCACCACGCCGGGCCTACAGGCATGCCCACATCCGACAACACCAATTCGTGCGTCAGCCACCGCACATCCCCGAACGTCACCAACGTGCACCGAGTGGGTCGCGTTCCTCCGTTCGGTCCGCTGATCGACCTGAGTACGCTGGCTGGATGTCATCCCTCGGCCTGCGCCCAGCCAGTTCGGACGATGCGGCCGCAGTGGCCGTCATCTGGCGGGACGGATGGCGGGACGGCCATCTCGGCCACGTTCCCGACGAGCTGGTCGCGGCGCGTACGCCTGAATCGTTCGAGAGCCGCGCTGCGGAACGTGTCACGGACACCACGGTGGCGGTTGTCAACGACGAGGTCGCAGGCTTTGTGATGGTGGTCGGTGACGAGGTCGAGCAGGTCTATGTTGCCGCGCGCCACCGTGGGTCCACCATCGCGGCCATCCTGCTCGCTGAGGCGGAACGGCAGGTCGGCGAGAACGGCCACGCCAAGGCCTGGCTCGCGGTCGTCGCGGGCAACGGCCGGGCTCGGCGCTTTTACGAGCGGCAGGGCTGGGCCGACGAAGGCCCGTTCGGCCATCAAGCCCCCGGTCCCGACGGTCCAATCACGGTGCCCTGCCATCGCTATACCAAGCCCGTATCTCAGCCCCATACCGAGCGCTGAACCTCGAACCCGCCTCGCTGCACTACGGATTGGCAGGTAAGGGGATCCGGTGATGCGAGGCCATCGGATTGCCGCCTCGCGGTGTCCTGCTCTCCTCGGCAATGTCGTGACGTCGGGTGAGCTCCCGTTCGGCCTGGAGCGCGTCTCGCCCTTGTCGCCGGATTGGTCCTGGTCGTCGCCCTACTCCGGCTTCTCGAAAGTCATGCCGACGACTGGGGACTGTCTGAAAGATCGTGTGGGTGGGGTGGTGATCCGGAAGGCTGGGGCTGAGGCCCCGGCCGGGAAGGATCATGCGTGACCAACGACGATGAGGACGAGACAGGTAGCGGGTTGGATGTCCAGCTCGCGGCTGAGCTGATCGAGCGGGCCAAGGCTGAAGGAGTGTCGCTGGTCGGGCCGGATGGGCTGCTGGCCGGGATCACCAAGACCGT
>NZ_WBMT01000020.1 GCF_008923185.1 Actinomadura rudentiformis | reverse complement strand
GTGCCGGGGCGGGCGCCGCCGCGGCCTGGGCGACGGTCTGCTGCCCGGACGGCTGAGGCGCGGGCTCCGGACGGCCCACCCGGCTGGGAATCGGATTGGTCGGCGCCGCGGGCGCCGGCGGGGCCGGTGGCGGGGGGACCGGACGCGGCGGCGGAGGCACCCGTTTGGCCTCCGGTTCAGGGGCCGGCTTGGCGGGACGGCCCTCGTCAAAACCCGCCGCGATCACCGTCACCCGGACCTCGTCGCCGAGCGCGTCATCGATGACCGCACCGAAGATGATGTTCGCGTCCGGCGCGGCCGCGTTCGACACCAGCTGCGCCGCCTCGTTGATCTCGAACAGGCCCAGATCGGACCCACCGGAGATCGACAGCAGCACGCCGTGGGCGCCGTCGATGCTGGCCTCCAGCAGCGGGCTGGAGATCGCCATCTCCGCGGCGGCCACGCTGCGGTCGTCGCCGCGGGCCGAGCCGATGCCCATGAGGGCCGAGCCCGCGCCGGACATGACCGACTTGACGTCGGCGAAGTCCAGGTTGATCAGACCCGGCGTGGTGATCAGGTCGGTGATGCCCTGGACACCGGAGAGGAGCACCTGGTCGGCGGCCTTGAACGCGTCCAGCACGCTGACCTGCCGGTCGGAGATCGACAGCAGCCGGTCATTGGGGATCACGATGAGGGTGTCGACCTCGTCGCGCAGCGTCTCGATGCCGGCCTCGGCCTGCATCGCCCGCCGCTTGCCCTCGAAGCTGAACGGGCGGGTCACCACGCCGATCGTGAGGGCGCCCAGCGACCGCGCGATGTTGGCCACGACGGGCGCGCCGCCGGTGCCGGTGCCGCCGCCCTCCCCCGCCGTCACGAACACCATGTCGGCGCCCTTGAGGACCTCTTCGATCTCCTCACGATGGTCTTCGGCCGCCTTGCGGCCCACGTCCGGGTTGGCCCCGGCTCCCAGGCCGCGGGTGAGCTCACGCCCCACGTCCAGCTTCACGTCGGCGTCACTCATCAGCAGCGCCTGGGCGTCAGTGTTGATCGCGATGAACTCGACGCCCTTGAGTCCCTCCTCGATCATCCGGTTGACGGCGTTGACGCCGCCGCCGCCGATACCGACGACTTTGATGACCGCGAGGTAATTCTGCGGTGCTGCCACGACGAGGGGCCTTTCCGCTCGCTCTATCCAACCGGCCGGCCCGGATTCCGTGCCGCTGCCATGTTCCTGACCTGGTCTTGCTCTGGTACGGATCGGGGCGGTGTGTGACCGCCTCAACCCTCACCCTCAACTTGAGGCTTACAGTTATGTCAACCTGAGGACTGATACGGACAGTAGGGCGGGCTTACCGCCAGGGTCAACTAACCTCCCGCCAACTACACCGGCGTGTCGCAGTGCGCGCCACTTGCCCTGGTTGGCGAACCAAGGGCGACTGACCGCGCTTCGCCTTACCCGGGACATCAGACCTCATTCTCCTTGGGAGCCGGCCGTGGACGCCCGGCTTTCGCACGTGCGGCCACGCCTCCGACAAGCGTGCCCCATCGGGCGGCCGGAATCCCCGCGACACACGCACGGGACCAGACTCCGGCGTTCAGCGGGTGGTCACCACTTCCGGAGAGCTCACATCGATCGTCCGGGCGGCCCGTCCGGCGGCGGTGCGCTGGAGGGCGTCGAGAAGACGGAGCTTCTCGCCGGAGCGTTCGGCGGAACCCCAGACGACGGAGAGGCCGCCGGTCAGGCGGAGCGTGACGGATTCGGGGGTGGGCGCCTCGACCTCGGTCAGGCTTTTGCCAAGACGGGCGGGGAGGGCGTTAACGACGCTGAGGGCGGCGAGGGTGGCCGGATCGGTCGGCCCCGGGGCGGTCGCCGTCAGGCCGGGCATGCGGCCCGGGCGGGCGGGGGTGTCGGTGACGATCACGCCCTGCTTGTCGAGCTGGTAGAAGCGCCCGGCGCGTTCGACCGAGACGAGCGGCACGCGCTCACGGACGACGATCCGGACCGTGCCGGGCCAGTGCCGTTCGACCCGGGCGGACTCGACCTCGCGCAGCTTCTCCACGCGTGCGCGGACCGAACCCGTGCCGAGGCGGACCATGGGGCCGCCGAGGCGGATCCCCGCGGCGGCCACCACCCGGTCGCGTGGGGCGAGCTTGGTGCCGGCGACCTCGACGTGGCGGACGACCAGAAGCCGGGAGCCGAGCAGCACCCAGGCCGCCGCGCCGAGCAGGCTGACCACGAGGAGGGTGACGAAGAGCACCTTCCAGCGGCTGGCCCGCGGACGTTCGGCGGACGCCGGCCGGCCCGGGTCCGATGGCTCGTCGGCACGAGTCTCGATCGCCGATTCCCGGCCCGTCCCCATCCCCGTCACCTAGGAGGCGGCGATCAGGTCGAGAATCTTGGGACCCAGCAGGGTGACGTCGCCCGCGCCGAGCGTGATGACCACGTCGCCGGGACGGGCGAGCGCGGTGACCGTCTCGGGGACCTCGTCCCAGACCGGGGCGTAGACGGTCTCGGTGCTCGCCGGGACGGCGTCGGCCACGAGCTCGCCGGTCACGCCGGGCTCGGGGTCTTCGCGCGCGCCGTACACGTCCAGCACCACCGCCACATCCGCCAGCCCGAGGGCCTCGCCGAACTCCGCGGCGAAGAAACGGGTGCGGCTGTAGAGGTGCGGCTGGAAGACCGCGACGATCCTGGCGGCGCCGATCTGGTCGGCATAGTCGCGGGTGGCTTCCAGGTCGGCCGAGAGCTCGGTCGGGTGGTGGGCGTAGCTGTCGAAGACCTCGACGCCGCCCGCCTTGCCCTTGGGCTCCAGGCGGCGCATCGCCCCGCCGAAGGCGGTCAGGCCCCGCAGGACCTCGGCCAGGTCACGGCCGAGCGCCCGTGCCACCGCGACCACCGCGGTGGCGTTGAGCGCGTTGTGGCGGCCGGGGACACCGAGCGTGACCTCACCCAGGCCCTCGATCTCGAAGCGGGAGCCCAGCCCGCGCGGCGTGAACCCGGTCACGCGGAGGTCGGCGCCGGCCGCCTCGCCGTAGGTGACGACGGTGAGGCCGCGCCCGCGTGCCTGGGCGGCCAGCTCCATCGCGACGGGATCGTCGGCGCCGGCGACGAGGGTGCCGCCCGGCTCGATCCGCTCGACGAAGCGGGCGAAGTTCTCCTTGACCTTCTCGAAGCCGCCGTAGTTGTCGAGGTGGTCGGCCTCGACGTTGGTGATGACCGCGATGTGCGGGGTGTACATGAGGAACGAGCCGTCGCTCTCGTCGGCCTCGGCCACGAAGACGTCGCCGGTGCCCTCGTCCGCGCCGAGACCGGTGGTGACCAGCTGGCCGCCGATGCAGTAGGAGGGGTCGGCCCCCGCGTGCTGCAGCGCGACGGTCAGCATCGACGTCGTCGTGGTCTTGCCGTGCGTGCCCGCCACCGCGACCGCCCGGCGGCCGGCCATCAGCGAGGCCAGCGCGGCCGAGCGGTGCAGCACGCGCAGGCCGCGCTCGCGGGCGGCGACGAGCTCGGGGTTGGTGTCCCTGATCGCGGTGGACACCACGACCGTGTCGGCGTCGCCGACGTAGGCGGCGTCGTGGCCCACGAACACCTTGGCGCCGAGATCGCTCAGCTGCCCCAGCAGCTCGGAGTCGCGCGCGTCGCTGCCGGAGACGGCGATGCCGCGCTTGAGCATGATGCGGGCGATCCCGGACATGCCGGCCCCGCCGATCGCGATGAAGTGGACCGCCCCCAGTTCATCGGCCGGCACGATCTCGCCAGGATTGATCAGACTCATCCCGTAACGCTCATCCCCTCGTCGCAAGATGTCTTGCGACCCCTAGTGCTGCCGCCCCGACGCGCGAACCACGTCGTACACCATCTTGGCCAGCGCCACGTCGGCGTCCCGCCGGCCCATCCGCCCGGCCGCCTCCGACATGTGGGCCACCCGGCCCGGGTCGGCCAGCACCGGCAGCAGGCTGCGGGCGATCCACTCCGGCGTGAGCTCGGCGTCGTCGACGAGCATCCCGCCACCCGCGGCGACGATCGGCTCGGCGTTGAGCCGCTGCTCGCCGTTGCCGATCGGCAGCGGCACGTAGACCGCGGGCAGGCCGACCGCGGTCAGCTCGGCGCAGGTCATCGCCCCCGCCCGGCACATGGCCATGTCCGCCGCCGCGTAGGCCAGGTCCATCCGGTCACAGTACGGGATGGTGACGTACTGGGGGCCGCCGGCGGCCGGCTCGGGCTCCTCGGTGTTCTTGGGCCCGACGATGTGCAGCACCTGGATCCCGGCCTGCCGGAACGCGGGGGCGGCGGCGACCGCGGCGCGGTTGAGCGACCGGGCGCCCTGCGAGCCACCGAAGATCAGCAACGTCGGGAGGTCGGGCAGCAGCCCGAAGTAGGACCGGGCCTTGTCGCCCATCGCCAGCCGGTCCAGCGTGGCGATCTCGCGGCGCAGCGGGATGCCGACGAACGTGGCGCCCGGCAGCGGGGAGTCGGCGTGCGACACCGCGACGTGGTCGGTGAAGCGGGCACCGAGCTTGTTGGCCAGGCCCGGCTTGGGGTTGGCCTCGTGCACGATGATCGGCACCTTGCGCTTGCGCGCGGCCAGGTAGCCGGGGGTGGCGACGTAGCCGCCGAAGCCGACGAGGATGTCGGCCTGGGCCTGGTCGAGGATGTTCGCCGCCGCGTTGATCGCACCACGGAGCCGGCCGGGGACCGACAGCAGCTGCGGGGTCAGCGTGCGCGGCAGCGGCACCGGCGGGATCAGGGCGAGCTCGTAACCGCGCTGCGGGACGAGCCGGGTCTCCAGGCCCCGCTCCGTGCCCAGACAGGTGATCCCCACGTTGGGATCGTTGCGGCGCAGCGCGTCCGCGAGGGCCAGGGCGGGCTCGATGTGTCCGGCGGTGCCGCCGCCGGCCAGGACAACCCTCATGCTCGTTGACAACTCCTCAAAGTGTCGATCAGCGGATTCAACGCCGTGCCAGGCCCAGCCAGCTTAGGGCCCGCGAGACCGGACCGGGACCCCGAGCCGCCAGTGCCTGGCGCGCGCCCGGCTCCCGTTTGGCGAACGCCAGCAGAACGCCCAGCACCATCAGGGTCGGGATCAGCGCCGAACCGCCGTAGGAGACCAGCGGGAGCGGGATCCCCGTGATGGGAAGCACACCGATCACCGCCCCGATGTTGACGATCGCCTGCACCACGAGCCACGCGGTCGCCCCGGCCGCGGCGAGGCGGGTGAACGGATCCTTCACCCTCCTGGCGATCCGCAGCCCGGCGTACGCCAGCAGCCCGAACAGACCCAGCACTACGAGCGTACCGACCAGGCCGAACTCCTCCCCGACGATCGCGAAGATGAAGTCGGTTTCGGCATGGGGAAGGTAGTCCCATTTGGCCCTCCCCTCCCCCAGGCCGGTGCCGAACCAGCCACCGGAGGCCACCGCGAACAGTCCCTGCCGGCCCTGGTAGTTGCTCGTCAGCTGGTTGCCCGAGGGGTCCAGGAAGCCGGTGAGCCGCTGCATGCGGTACGGCTCGACCACGATCAGGATCGACACCAGCAGGCACACCAGCCCCGCGATGCCGACGAACAGCCGCGCGGGCGCCCCCACGACCCACAGCAGCGCCAGGAAGATCGTGAGGAGGACCAGTGTCGTGCCGAGGTCGTTCCCCAGCATCACCAGGAGGACCAGCAGCCCCGCGCCGGGCAGCAGCGGGACGAGCAGCGGTCGCCACTCGGTGAGCTGGCCGAGCCGCTCCTTGCGGGCCAGCAGGTCGGCACCCCAGAGCACCAGGCCCAGCTTGGCGGGTTCGGAGGGCTGGATCTGCATCGGCCCGAGGCTGATCCAGCGGGTGGCGCCGCCCGCCGTACGGCCGAGGCCCGGCACCAGCACCAGGACCAGCGCGACGATGGACAGCAGCAGGAGCGGGTACGCCAGCGAACGGATCGCCTTGACGGGCATGCGGGAGGCGAGCCACATGCCGGGCAGCCCGAGCACCATCCACATCGCCTGCTTCTGGAACAGCGTGTAGGCCGACCCGGTCTCCTGCAGCTGCTTCACGCTGGACGCCGACAGCACCATCGTGAGCCCGAGCGCCAGGAGCATCATGGAACAGCCCAGCACCAGGTAGTACGAGGTGAGCGGGCGGTCCAGCAGCCCGACGGCGGCGACGACCTGCTCGCGCGGTCCCGAGCGCCCCGAGCCCTTCTCCTTGGACGATGGGTCCTTGGACGATGGATTCTTGGGCGATGGATCTTTGGACGAGAGGTCCTTGGCAGGTACGGCGGTCATGCCCGCTCCCCTACCGTCGCTCGGCCAGCCGCCGTACCGCGGCGGCGAAGGCGTCGCCGCGCGCTCCGTAACTGGTGAACATGTCGAACGAGGCTCCGGCGGGGGCCAGGAGCACGGTGTCCCCGGGCTGTGCCAGGGCGGAGGCTTCACTAACGACGCGGTCCATCGCCCCAGTGTCGGTGTCGGGGACGTCGACGACCGGGACCTCAGGCGCGTGTCGCGCGAGTGCTGTGGCGATTTGTGCCCGGTCGGCCCCGAGGAGCACGACGGCCCGCAGCCGGTCGGCGCAGGAACGCACCAGCTCGTCGACGTCGGCGCCCTTCAGCTGCCCCCCGGCGATCCAGACGGCCGACCGGCAGGCGGTCAGCGAGGACGCGGCGGCGTGCGGATTGGTCGCCTTGGAGTCGTCGACGTAGTCCACGCCCGCGAGCGTGGCGACATGGGCGATGCGGTGCGGGTCGGGCACGAACTCCCGCAGTCCCGCCTGGACGGCTTCGGGCGGGACGCCGAAGGCGCGGGCCAGGGCGGCCGCGGCGAGCGCGTTGGCGACGTTGTGCGGCGCGAACGGCCGGACGTCGGCCAGCGCGGCGAGCTCGACGGCCTCGTGCTCGGGGTCGGGGACCAGCGCCCGGTCGACGATCAGATCCTCGACGACGCCCAGCTGGCCGGGCTGCGGGACGGCGAGCGTGAAGCCGATGGCGCCCTCGCCGCCGAGCCGCACGGAGACGGGGTCGTCGGAGTTGATCACCGCGATGGTCCCGGGCGCGTAGATCTTGCCCTTGTCGGCGGCGTAGGCCTCCAGGGAGCCGTGCCAGTCGAGGTGGTCGGGCGCCACGTTCAGCACGGCGGCGGCGTACGGCGCGACGGTGCTCGACCAGTGGAGCTGGTAGCTCGACAGCTCCACGGCGAGGACGTCGTTCTTCTCAAGCACCGCCTCGACGATGGGGGTGCCGACGTTGCCGACCGCGAGGGTCCGGTGACCGGCGGCATCGAGGATGCACGCGAGCATCCGCACCGCCGTGGTCTTGCCGTTGGTGCCCGTCAGCGCCAGCCAGGGCGCCGCGTCCGCCCTGCGGAGCCGCCAGGCCAGCTCCACCTCACCGATGATCTCGATCCCGGCCCGCGCCGCCGCGGCCAGCAGCGGCACGTCCGGGCGCCAGCCCGGCGAGGTGACCACGAGGTCGATATCGTCCGGAAGGGTCTCGCCGTCGCCGAGCCGTACGGTGACCGGCGATCCGTACGCGTCGGCGCGCGCCGCCAGCTCGGCGGCGTGACCGCGGAGCGCCTCGTCGTCACGGCCTTCGACGACCGTCACGCGCGCGCCGCGTTCGGCGAGCACGCGGGCGGCCGCCCGCCCCGAGACGCCGAGGCCCGCGACGCAGACGCGCAGACCCTTCCAGGTGGAACTCACCGCTTGGGCATCCATTCCAGGTAGAACAGCCCGAGGCCGATCGCCACGAACAGCGCCGACATCAGCCAGAACCGGACGACGATCGTGGTCTCGGCCCACCCTGACAGCTCGAAGTGGTGCTGGAGGGGTGCCATCTTGAATACCCGTTTGCCGGTCAGCTTGAAACTGCCGACCTGGATGATCACGGACATGGTGATCATCACGATCAGACCGCACAGGATGGCCAGCAGGAACTGGGTGTGGGTGAGGATCGCCAGGCCGACCAGCACGCCGCCCAGGGCGAGCGAGCCGGTGTCGCCCATGAAGATCTTGGCGGGCGGGGCGTTCCACCACAGGAAGCCGAACACCCCGCCGAGGACCGCGGCCGCGACGACCGCGAGGTCGAGCGGGTCGCGGACGCTGTAGCAGCCGGGGGCGAGGCCGTAGTCGTAACAGCTGTTGCGCAGCTGCCAGTTGCCGATGATGACGTACGCGGCGAGCACCATCCCGGCCGGGCCGGCGGCCAGGCCGTCCAGACCGTCGGTGAGGTTGACGCCGTTGGACATCGCCGCGATCAGCAGCAGCGCCCAGACCACGAAGAGGTAGGGGCCGATCGAGGGCCCGAAGTCGCGCAGGAACGACAGGTGCGGGGAGGCCGGGGTGATGTCGTACCCGTTGGGGAAGTTGAGGGAGGCGATCGCGAAGATGACGCCGACCACCACGATGCCGACCATCTTGGCGCCGCTGCGCAGGCCCAGGCTGCGCTGCTTGAACACCTTGATGTAGTCGTCGACGAAGCCGACCAGCCCGAGGCCGGTCATCAGGAAGAGCACCAGGAAGCCCGAGACGGTCGGGATCTGCCGGGTGGCCAGGTGCGCGGCGGAGTAGCCGACCAGCGAGCCGACGATGAACACCGTGCCGCCCATGGTGGGCGTGCCGCGCTTGTTGAGGTGGGCCTCGGGGCCCTCCTCGCGGATCATCTGCCCGTAGCCCAGCCGGTTGACGATGCGGATCCACACCGGCGTGCCGACCATGACGAACACCAGGGCCACACCGGCGGCGATGATGATGTTGGTCATGGCGCCGCCTTGTCTGGACTGAGGAGGGAGGAACGACCGACGAGGGAAGACAGGGCGTCAAAGCGCCATGGCCCGGAGCGGCGCAGCCGCGACCATGAGCGGATCATGCGCCGTCCTCCTCGAGGAGACCGGCCGCGACCCGTTCCATCCCGGCGACGCGAGAGCCCTTCACCAGTACGACGTCCCGCGGCCGGAGCCGCTCCCTGAGCGCGGTCAGGGCCGCGCCGACGTCATCCACCTGTACGCACTCTCCCGTCCATGACCCCACTTGTGCGGCCCCGTCGGCCATCGGCGCGGCGGCCGCGCCCACGACGATGAGGCCGGCCAAACCACTGCGCGCGACATGCTGCCCGATCTTGGCATGTTCTGCCACAGAGGAGGCGCCCAGCTCCGCCATCTCGCCCAGCACCGCGAACGCGCGCCTGCCCCGCGCCATGTGGCCGAGCGTGTCGAGCGCCGCGCGCATCGACTCGGGGTTGGCGTTGTAGGCGTCGTTGACGACCGTGACGCCGCCGGGGCTCTCGCTGACCTCCATCCGCCAGCGGCTGGCCGGCTCGGCGGCCGCGAGCGCGTCGGCGACGGCGTTCAGCTCCATGCCGGTCTCCCGGGCCACCGCGGCGGCGGCAAGCGCGTTGGCGACCGCGTGAGCGCCGTGCAGGCGCAACGCGACCGGCACCGCGCCCTCGGGTGTGACCAGGGAGAAGCGGGCGCGGCCGGCGTCGTCCAGCCACTCGTCGGCGGCCCGGACGGTCGCGTCCGGCGCCCGGCCGAACAGCACGATCTTGGCGGGGGTGCGGGCGGCCATGGCCCGCACGAGCGGGTCGTCGGCGTTGAGCACGGCCGTGCCCTCCGCGGGCACGGCCTCGACCAGCTCGCCCTTGGCGCGCGCCACCATCTCCTGGCTGCCGAACTCGCCGATGTGCGCGGTGCCCACGTTCAGCACCACGCCGATGCGGGGCCGGGCGACACGGGCGAGGTAGGCGATGTGGCCGACGCCGCGGGCGCCCATCTCCAGCACCAGATGCCGGGTGCCCTCGTCGGCGCGGAGCGCGGTGAGCGGCAGCCCGATCTCGTTGTTGAACGAGCCCACCGGCGCGATCGTCTCACCGGCGTGGCGCACGACCTGCGCGATCAGGTCCTTGGTGGAGGTCTTGCCGGCCGAGCCGGTCACACCGATGACGGTGGTGTCCGGCAGCCGGGCCAGGACCCCCCTGGCGAGCAGGCCCAAGGCCTTCTGCACGTCGTCGACGATGACGGCGGGGCCGCGGGGCTCGCCGGGCCCGCCGAACGGGCGCTGCGCCAGCACCCCGGCGGCGCCCGCGGCCAGCGCCGCGGCGGCGAAGTCGTGCCCGTCCACGCGTTCGCCCTTGAACGCGGCGAACAGCGCACCGGGCTCCACCGCGCGCGAGTCGATGACGACGGGACCGCCGACAACGGTCTCGGGCCGCTCCGTGTGGAGAACCCCCCCGGTCAGCTCCGCGATCGTCGACAGCGGAAGCGGAATCACGCCTGCGTCCCGTCCCCTCTCAGATTCTTCAGGCCGCGCAGGGCCTCCCGGACGACCTCACGGTCGTCGAACGGGAACACCTCACCGCCCACGTACTGCCCCTGCTCGTGGCCCTTGCCCGCGACGACCACGACGTCGCCGCGCCTGGCCCGGCCGACCGCCAGCCGGATGGCGGCCTTCCGGTCGGGCTCCATGACCAGGTGCGCGCGCTGGGGCTGCGGCACCCTGAGCCCGCCCTCGACCATAGCGGCGAGGATGGCCAGGGAATCCTCGGACCGGGGGTTGTCGTCGGTGAAATAGGCCATGTCGGCGAGCCGCGCCGCGGCCTCGCCCATCAGCGGCCGTTTGCCCCGGTCACGGTCGCCGCCGCAGCCGAGCACGATGATCAGGCGGCCCTCGGTCACCGGGCGCAGCGAGGTCAGCACCGCCTCGACGGCGCCGGGTTTGTGGGAGTAGTCGACGAGGGCGACGAAGTCCTGCCCCTCGTCGACCCGTTCGAGGCGGCCCGGCACGCCCGGGAGCGAGCCGACTCCGGTCACCGCCGTCTGCAGCGGGATGCCCGCCTCCACCAGTGCCACGATCGCGGCGAGCGCGTTGGCGACGTTGAACGGCCCGGCGAGCTGGACGGTGGCGTCGGCCTCGATGCCGCCCGGGCCCACGACCCGGAAGACGCTGCCGTCGGCGCCCAGGCGGACGTCGTCGGCCCGCCAGTCGGCCGCCGGGTCGCCGGTGGCCGAGAACGTGGTCACGGGCACGGCGGCCTCGTCGACCAGCCTGCGGCCGTAGTGGTCGTCGAAGTTGACCACGCCGATGCGGCTGTAGGCCGGGGTGAACAGCCTCGCCTTGGCGGCGAAGTAGTCCTCCATCGTCGGGTGGTAGTCCAGGTGGTCCTGGCTGAGGTTGGTGAAGATCGCCACCTCGTAGGCGGCGCCGCCGACGCGGCCCTGCTCCAGGGCGTGGCTGGAGACCTCCATGGCGGCGGCACCGACGCCCTGCTCGCGCATCATCGCGAACAGCGCGTGCAGGTCGGTCGCCTCGGGGGTGGTCAGCGCGCTGGGCACCCTGCGGTCGCCGATCCGCATCTCCACGGTCCCGACCACACCGGTCTCGACTCCGGCCGCCCGCAACCCGGCCTCGAGGAGGTAGACGGTCGTGGTCTTGCCGCTGGTCCCCGTCACCCCGATGAGCGTCAGGTCCTGGACGGGGTCGCCGTACACCCACGCGGCGGCGTCGCCGAGCCGCGCCCGCACCTGGTCCACCACGAGCACCGGCAGGCCCGTCCGGGCCGCGCGGTCACGTCCGGCGGCGTCGGTGAGGACTGCGGCGGCGCCCGCCTCGGCCGCCTGGGCGGCGAACTCCGCGCCGTGCACGCGGGCGCCGGGCAGCGCCACGTACAGGTCGCCGCGCAGCACCGCCCGCGAGTCGTGGGTGATGCCGGTCACCACGGTCGTGGCCGGATCCGCGGTCCGGTCCGTCAGCAGGTCCACGACCGTCCCGGCGCCCAGCAGCGCGGCCAGCCCGGACAGCGGACGGGCTGGGTTGGTCGTCGGGCGCATGGCGTTTCTTTCGGTACGTGGGCTCTGAGCGGGCGGTGGCAGTGGAGACGGCGGCATTGCTGGACTCACGGCGAGAGAGCGTACTCGCTGCGGTCAGTCGCGGGCGTAGATCTTGATGCTCGGCGCTTTGCTCCCCGTCGGCGGAATCTTGCGAGTCTGCAGGGCGAAACTCATCACGTCCTTGAAGACGGGGGCCGCGACATCGCCACCATAGTGGCTTCCCCGCTTCGGGGCCTGCAGGACGACCTGGACGACCAGCTGCGGGTCGTCGGCAGGTGCGAACCCGGCGAAGGACGCGGTGTAGCCACCCCCGGCGTAGCAGCCGCAGTTGGGGTTGACGATCTCGGCGGTGCCGGTCTTTCCCGCGACGCGGTAGCCGTTGATCCTGGCCTTGGGCGCGGTGCCTTCGGGGGTCGTGACGCCCTCCAGCATGTCCCTGATCTGCCGGGCGGTCTCCGCGCTGATCACCCGCTTCTGCTGGGGCGGCGGCGCGGCGGTGAAGGACTTGTCCTCACCGAGGGTGCCCGCGATCAGCTGCGGCTCGACCCGGACGCCGCCGTTGGCGAGGGTGGCGTAGACGCTGGCCATCTGCAGGGCGTTGACCGAGACCGTCTGCCCGAACGCGATCGGATAGCGGTCGGTGCCGGACCACTTGCTGGGCGGGCTGAGCTGGCCGGCGGTCTCGGCGGGCAGGCCGACGCGGGTCGGCTCCCCGAAGCCGAACGCGCGCAGGTAGCGGTAGAGCGTGTCCTGCGTGATGCGCTCGCTGGCCATGATGGTGCCGACGTTGCTCGACTTGGCGAGCACGCCCGCGAAGGTCAGCCGCTCGGTCGGGTGCCTGCTGGAGTCGTGGAAGACGCGGTCAGACCTGCGGATCGAGTAGGGCACGACGAACTCGGTGTCGGGCCGGACCCCGCCGTGCTCCATCGCCGCCGCGGCCGTGATGACCTTGCCGGTGCTGCCGGGCTCGAACGCCTCCTGCACGATCGGATTGCCCCACGTCGACGGCGGCGACTTGGTGTAGTTGTTGGGGTCGAAGCCCGGCGACGAGGCCATCGCGAGGATCTGGCCGGTGCGCGGATCCATCACGATCACGCTGCCGTTGCGCGCCTGGGTGGCCTTCACCTGAGCCTCGATCGCCCGCTGCGCCTCGGCCTGCAGGTCGCGCAGCAGCGTCAGGCGGAGCCCCCGGCCGGGCACGGAGGGCCGCTTCTGGTCCTCGCCCATCGGGATGTGCTGGCCGTCCGGGCTGATCTCGATCTTCTGCGACCCGTTGCGCCCGGCGAGCTGCTTGTTCATGGCGGATTCGAGACCGGCGGCGCCGTCGCCCGCGCGGTTGACGAATCCGATGACGTCGGCGGCCAGCGAGTCGTTGGGATAGTCGCGGCGGTATTCGGGCAGCGTGCCGATGCCGAGGAACTTCAGCGCCGTCACCAGCCGCGCCTTGTCGGGCGGCACGCCGTGGGCCAGATATTCGAACCGGCTCTTGGGCTTGCTGATGACCCTCATCACATCGGCCGGCGGCAGCCCGAGAATGGGCGAGATCGCGGCGACGATCGCCGCCCGCTTCTCTGGCTTGATGACGTACGGATCGGCGAAGATGGCGCGCGCCTCCACCGTCATCGCGAGGGGGTTGCCCTGCGCGTCGGTGATGTCGCCGCGGATGGCGGGCAGGACGATGTCCTGGAGTCGCTGCTTCATGGCGAGCTCGGTGTATTTGCCCGACTCGATCGTCTGCAGCTGGACGAGCCGCCCGGCGAACAGCGACAACACGAACGCGACGACGAGCAGCCCCACGTTCAGGCGCTTGATCGGATCACGGCGGTGGAAGGGGACGCGCGGTCGCTGCGGGCGCCCCTGTGGCCTGCGCTGTGGCCGGCCCCGTGGCGGGCGCCTGCCACCCGAACCCGACCCCGCCGAGCGGGTGCGCCGGCCGGCTGCGGGCTTGGCGCCGCCCTTGCTCTCGGCCTTACGGGCGGGCTTGCCGGTCTTCGCCGGGGCCGTCGCCTTGCCTTCGGGCTGCTTGCCCGTGCCGCCCTTGCGCTGGGGCGGCACGGTGCCGCCCCGGCCCGTCCGCCGGGCCCCGCCACGGTCCTTGCCGGACCGCGGCGGGGTGGACGGGCGCGGGGGGTTACCTGTTTGACGCCCGGACGCGCGCGCCGCGCCCGGGCCGCTCTTTTCGTCACGGCCCGGGGCGCCCGTGGGGCCGCGCCCTTGGGGACCGCGTCCACGCCCCGGGGGCGGCCCCGCCGTCCCGCGTCCCGGCCGTGTCATTCTGCGCTCCGCTCGTACCGTCCGATCACGGCGTACCGGCCCCCGTACGGGGGGTCTGCTGCGTGGCGCCCGGTCCGGTGTCACGCGGTGCCGTGGCGCCCGGTGTGGTGGCGCCCGGTGTGGTGGTGCCGGGTGCCGTGGACCGTCCGCCGGGCGCCGTCGGCACGCCCTGGCCGGGGACGACGACGGCGGGCACGCCGACCGCTCCGGCGGCCGCCGCGGCCGCCGCGGCGGCGTTGGGCAGCGGCCGGACGGCGCCGCCGACCTCGGTCACCTGGCCGGTCATCGGATCGATGTAGCTCGATCGTTCCGGCAGCTCCATCCCGAGGGCCTCGGCCTTCTGCCGCAGCCGTTCGGGCGACTCCTCGCGGGCGATCTCCCGTTCGAGCGCCTGGCGCTGCTGGTCGAGCAGCTTGTTGTTCCTCTGCAGCTCGGTCAGGCGGAACGAGTCTTCGGCGAGCACGGTGTTGAGCAGCAGGAGGCTGACCAGCGCGCCGCCCATCAGCCCGACGATGAGCAGCACGAACGGCGTGCGCGGCGGGGCGGCCTGGCGGACCGCCGCCGGACGGGCCTTCGAGGCCGTCTTGGCCGCGGCCTTCGACGCGGGCTTTGCCGCAGGCTTCGACGCGGGCTTTGAGGCCGTCTTGGTCGCGGTCTTCGCCGCTGTCTTCGCCGCGTTCTTGGCGTCCTGGTCCGGCTCGGGCCGGGCCGCCGCGGCGGGCTTGCGCTTGCCGGTACGGGACCTGGTCGTGCCGCCGGCGCCCGGCCCGCGTGTGCTCGTCGTGGTCATGTCGCCTCCCGGACCCGTTCCGCGGCGCGCATGCGCACCGACCCGGCCCGTGGGTTGGTCGTGGTCTCCTCGTCGGACGGCAGCTCGGCGCCGCGCGTCAGCAGCCGGAAGCGCGGCTGGTGCTCGGGCAGCGGCACCGGCAGGTCCGGCGGGGTCGTGTCGGCGGCGTTCGCGGCGAGGATCTGCTTGGTGATGCGGTCCTCGAGCGAGTGGTAGCTGAGCACGACGATCCGGCCGCCGACCGGCAACGCGCCGAGGGCGGCCGGCAGGGCCCGCCGCCAGGTGTCGAGCTCGCCGTTCACCTCGATGCGCAGCGCCTGGAAGGTGCGCTTGGCCGGGTTGCCGCCGGTGCGGCGGGTCGCGGCCGGAATGGACGTGCGCACGAGGTCGGCGAGGCGGCGGGTCGAGTCGAGCGGCGCCTTCTCACGCTCGCGCACGATGGCGGCGGCGATGCGCTGGGCGAACCGTTCCTCCCCGTACTCGCGCAGGATGCGGGCGAGCTCCGCCGGCGGGTAGCCGTTGACCACCTCGGCCGCCGTGAGGCTCTGCGTGCGGTCCATCCGCATGTCGAGCGGGGCGTCATAGGAATAGGCGAAGCCGCGGTCGGCCTCGTCCAGTTGCGGGGACGAGACCCCGAGGTCGAACAGGACGGCGTCCACCACGGGCACGCCCAGCCTGCCGAGGACCTCCGGCAGCTCGTCGTAGACGGCGTGGACGAGGGTCACGCGGTCGCCGAATCGTTCCAGGCGCTTGCCCGAACGCTCCAGCGCGGTGGTGTCCCGGTCCAGGCCGATGAGGCGGAGCCCGGGGTGGGCCGCGAGCATGGCCTCGGCGTGGCCCCCCATGCCGAGGGTGCCGTCGACGTAGATCGGCGCCCTGCCGCTGACCTGCAGCGCGGGCGCGAGAAGCTCCAGAACGCGGTCGAGCATGACCGGTACGTGACCGGCGTCGGCCGCGTGGTCTCCCACGTCCATGCTTCACCCCCTTGTGCTGCCACCTCGCTCGCGGACTGTGTGGCATCGCCGGCCCCGCGTCGCCCGCCTCCCCCTTCGCGCGCCTGTCGCGGCGTGCACTCTCGGCGGGCTTGTCGCGCGTCCCCCGGCGGCCTCGCCCGGCCAGGTCCCCATCCGCTGCCCTGAGGAAGTTTCACCGCGTGACCGCGGGGGGTCGCCGTCTGGCACCGGGGAAGCTGCGCCAGCTGACTGGAGAGCGGCTGGAGACCTGGCCGAACGTGGGCCATGCCGGTCATCGGACCGACGAGTCGAATGTCAGAGGACCCCGGGCAACACCTCCCCCGAGATCTCGGAGAAGGCTTGCTCCTCCTGCTCCAGGTAGGTCTCCCAGGCCTGGGTGTCCCAGATCTCCAGCCGTGTGTTGGCCCCGATGACGGTGCAGTCGCGCGTCAGCCCCGCGTACGTGCGCAATGGCGGCGGGATGGTGATGCGGCCCTGCTTGTCCGGGATCTCGTCGGAGGCGCTGGCGAAGAAGACGCGGCTGTAGGCGCGTACGGCCTTCTCGGTGACCGGTGCGGCACGCAAGGCCTCGGTGATGCGCTGGAACTCCGCCATGGGGAAGACGTACAGGCAGCGTTCCTGGCCCTTCGTGATCACCAATCCCCCCGACAGCTCCTCGCGGTACTTCGCCGGCAGGAACAGCCGTCCCTTGTCGTCGAGGCGCGGTGAATGGGTGCCGAGGAACATCGGCCCCACCTCCCGCGCCGCGTAGGGCGCTACTGCCCCCCACGGCGCCCCACTCTACTCCACTCTGCCCCACCGTCAACTGAGTAAACACCCCTCGCGCGGCGGAATCTCCCGCGAATCTGCAGGTCAGCGAGGGTGGTGCGGAGTGGGGCGCCTGGCGGGCACAGTCGCGTGGCGGGGGCGGCGATCACCCCGGAAAGCGCTGCCACGCGCGCCGCGAGGCCGCTTCCAGGAGCGTGGTGGAGCGAAGTGGAGTGGCCTAGGAGGCTGTGACAGAGATCCAGGTGGAGCACAATGGACACACACGTCCCACATGAACACCAGGCTGGGGCGCCGGATTGAGAGAACATCGCGGCGAACGGCTTGACGACGTACTGTCGTTCACGTACGGCCGTTCGGCTGAGGAGGGTTGTTGGTGGCAGTAGGCACGCACGGCGAGTCGTACATAGAGACAGACCCCCCGGGCTCACCCGGTCGGCAACCGCAGGGCGGGCCAGGACACGGACTCGACGGGCTGGCGCAGGTCGCCACCAAGATCCGGGACGCGATCGAGTCGGTCATCGAGGGCAAACCGGGTGTGGTGCGCCTGGCGCTGACGGTGCTGCTGGCGGAGGGGCACCTGCTGATCGAGGACGTGCCGGGCGTCGGCAAGACGATGCTCGCGAAGGCGCTCGCGCGGTCCATCGACTGCTCGGTGCGGCGCGTGCAGTTCACCCCTGACCTGTTGCCCAGCGACATCACGGGGGTCAGCGCCTACAACCAGGAGCGGCGCGAGTTCGAGTTCAAGCCGGGCCCGGTCTTCGCGCACATCGTGGTCGGCGACGAGATCAACCGCGCCTCCCCCAAGACGCAGTCCGCGTTGCTGGAGTGCATGGAGGAGCGCCAGGTCACCGTCGACGGCACGACCTACTCCCTCGAGCAGCCGTTCATGGTGATCGCCACCCAGAACCCGGTGGAGATGGAGGGCACCTACCCGCTACCGGAGGCGCAGCGCGACCGTTTCACCGCCCGCATCTCGATGGGCTACCCCGACCCGACGGCGGAGCTGGAGATGCTGGACGTGCACGGGCAGAGCGCGCCCCTGGAGCGGCTGTCCCCGGTCGCGCACGCCAACGACGTCCGCGACATCATCAATGTGGTCCGGCACCAGCACGTCGCGCCGGCGGTCAAGCAGTACGCGATCGAGCTGGTCAGCGCCACGCGCAAGCACCCCGAGCTGCGGCTGGGCGCCTCGCCGCGGGCCACGCTGCACCTCGTCCGGGCGGCGCGGGCGTACGCGGCGCTCGACGACCGCGACTACGTGCTGCCCGACGACATCCAGGACCTCGCCGTCCCGGTCCTCGCCCACCGGCTGCTGCCGACCGCGGAGGCCCAGGTGGAGCGCCGCCGTCCCGAACAGGTGGTGGCCGAGCTGGTCAACCGCCTGCCGGTGCCGTCCCCCCGCAAGTGAAAAGCCGCCATGAGCCCGCCATGAGCCGCTATGAGAACAGCCTGGCGAACTCGCACCTCCATCGGGAAGTGAACGTTGAGAAGAGCGCTGGCCGGACTGACCACCCGAGGGCGGTCCTTCGTGGCCGCGGGGGCCACCGCCATCGTGTGCGCCTTCGTCCTGGGTGAGCGCGACCTGCTGCGCGCCGGAGTGCTCGTCCTGGCGCTGCCGCTGCTGTGCACGCTGGCGGTGTCGCGGACCCGCTACCGGCTGGCCTGCGCGCGCCGCCTCGACCCGTCCCGCCTGCCCGTCGGCCACGAGGCCAGGGTCGACCTGCGGATGGAGAACGTGTCGCGCCTGCCCAGCGGGCTGCTGCTGGTGGAGGACCAGGTCCCGTACACGCTCGGCGGGCGGGCCCGGTTCGTGCTCGACCGGATCGAGCCGCACGGCGTCCGGGAGCTGACGTACCGGATCCGCTCCGACGTGCGCGGGCGCTACCGAGTCGGGCCGCTGATCGTGCGGCTGGCCGACCCGTTCGGCATGGTGGAGCTGGTCCGCTCGTTCAGCCTGGCGGACACGCTGACGGTCACCCCGACGATCGTGCCGCTCCCGCCGGGGCGGCTGACGGGCGCCTGGACCGGCGGCGGCGACAGCCTCGCCCGCACGGTCTCCAGCGCGGGCGAGGACGACGTGGCGCCGCGCGAGTACCGGCACGGCGACGACCTGCGGCGGGTGCACTGGCGGTCCACCGCGCGGCGCGGCGAGCTCATGGTGCGGCGCGAGGAGCAGCACTGGCAGAGCAGCGGCGCGCTCTTCCTCGACACCCGGCGGATCGCGCACCGCGGCGACGGGCCCGGCGCCTCGTTCGAGCAGGCGGTGTCGGTCACCGCGTCGGTGGGCGTGCACCTCGGCCGGGCCGGGATGGGCCTGCGGTTCGTGACCGACGGCGGCGAGGCGCTGCCGCACTCGGTGGCGTTCGAGGGCGTCTTCGAAGGGACGCTTCTGGACGCGCTGGCCGTCGTGCGGCCGTCCGACGGCCGTTCGCTGACGCCCGGCCTGGCCGCCCTGCGCGGCACGATGGGCCACGGCCGTGAGGGCGACGGGCTGATCGTCGCGGTCTTCGGCACGCTGGACACCGAGGAGGCCCGCACCGTCGCGGCCGTCCGGCGCGGCACCGCCACCTGCGTCGCCATCCTCGTCGACGACACCGCGGACACGGAGACCACGGACAGGGATTCCACGGGCAGGTCGGCGGCACGGCTGCTGCGCGCGGCAGGCTGGCGAGTCGTGACCGTACGGTCCGCGACCGATCTCGCCGGCGCGTGGGCGCTGGCCGACCAGGCCAACGAGGATCTCGCCAGGAACGGCGGGCGGGGGCTGGAGCAAAAAGACGGACGCGAAGCGTCTCCTTACTAGGTGGCGGGTGGGGGCTGGAGCAAGAAGACGGACGCGAAGCGTCTCCTTATTAGGTGGCGGGTGGGGGCTGGAGCAAGAAGACGGACGCGAAGCGTCTCCTTATTAGGTGGCGGGTGGGGGCTGGAGGACGGTATGAGGGTCAAGATGACGGTCATGGCGGCGCTGGCCACGCTGGCCAGCTCGGTGGGGCTCTACCCGCTGTTCGCCAGCGGCACGTGGTTCTGGTCCGGGCTGGGCGCGGTCATCGTGGTCGCGGGCGCCGGGCTGCTGATGAGGCGCCTGCGGGCGCCCTCGTTGCTCGGCGCGCTCGGCGGGCTGGGCGCGCTGCACCTCTATCTGAACGCGCGGTTCGCATCCGAGCAGGCTTTGCTGGGCCTCGTCCCCACACCCGGGTCGCTCCGGCGGCTCGGCGAGCTCATGGGCGACGGCTGGAACGCGGCCAACCAGTACGCGGCCCCGGTCCCCCTCGTTCCGGGCATCGAGCTGCTGGCCGCGACGGGCATCGGCCTCGTCGCCGTCGCGGTCGACCTCCTTGCGGTCCGGTTGCGCCGGTCCGCGCCCGCCGGGCTCCCGCTCCTCGCGATGTACAGCGTGCCCGCCGCGGTACGCGAGGACAGCGTCAGCTGGATCGCGTTCGGCCTCGGCGCCCTCGGTTTCCTGATGTTGCTGATGGCCGACGCGCGCGAGCAGGTCGGCGGCTGGGGCCGCGCGGTCTTCACCCGCCGCTGGTCGGAGAGCACGGCCGAACAGCCGGTCGAGCGTCCCGACTCCAGCGGCATGGCGGCCAGCGGCCGCCGCATTGGCGTCGCCGCCGTGGCGGTCGCCGTCCTGCTCCCGACGTTCATCCCCGGCATCCACCCGCGCGGCCTGTTCGGCATGGGCGGCAGCGGGGGCGGCGGCTCCCAGACCGTCACGACGGTCGAGCCGCTCGCGCAGCTCAAGCGCGACCTGAACGGCCCGAACAGCGACGCGGTGATCCTCACCTACCGGACCGACGACACCGAACGGCCTGACTATCTGCGGATGTACGCGCTCGACAAGTTCGAGGGCGACCGCTGGACCTACACCGCGCTGCCGAGCTCCTCCCGGGACCGGGTGTCCGACCGTGATCTGCCCACCCCGCCCGGCCTGTCGACCGCCCGGTTCCGCCGGGTCAACACGCAGATCAAGGTCCGGCGCGCGGTGAAGAAGGTCGACTTCCTTCCCGCGCCCTACGCGCCGAACCGGGTCTCGATCAAGGGTGACTGGCGGGCGCATCCGCAGTCGCTGATGATCTACTCGCTGCGCGACTCGGCGAGCGGCCGCTCGTACACCGTCTCCAGCCTGCGCACCCAGCCGACCTCCGCACAGCTGGCCCAGAGCGGCAGGTACCCGTCGGAGATCGTGACCCCCTACACCAAGTTGCCCAACTCCATTCCGCCGCAGGTCCGGAAGCTCGCGGAGGAGGTGACCCAGGGCGCCCCCACTGCCTACGAGCAGGCCGTGCGGCTGCAGCGCTGGTTCACCGAGACCGGCGGCTTCACCTATGACCTCAACCCGCCGTCGCCCTCGTCCCCCAACGACCTGGCGGACTTCCTGCTGAACAGCAAGCGCGGCTACTGCGAGCAGTTCGCCGCCTCCATGGCCGTGATGGCCCGCATCCTGAACATCCCGGCACGCGTGGCCATCGGCTACACCGCGGGCACCCAGGTCGGCCAGGGCGAGTGGGAGGTCCGTTCCAAGGACGCCCACGCCTGGCCCGAGCTCTACTTCGAAGGCGCCGGCTGGGTGCGCTTCGAGCCGACCCCCGCGGGCGCCGGCGGCCAGGGCACCGCCGCCACCCCGCCCTACACCCAGCAGCTGGCCGAGCAGCCCACCGAGGAGCCCACCGAGGCCCCCGATCCGGAGTCCTCCTCCTCGGTCACACAGAGCCCCAACCCCACCACGGGGCCCAACAGCCGTCCCGAGGACGGCGGTGCCGACGTGGGCGCCGAAGATGAGCAGTCGAGCGGGCTCCCGATCCCCGTCGGCTGGCTGGCCGGCGGCCTACTGGTGATCCTGCTGCTGGCGGCTCCCATGGCCGCGCGCCTGCTGACCCGGCGCCGCCGATGGTCAGCCGTGGCCGCCGCGCCGCTCCCCTCCACGACGGGTCCGCCGTCGGGCGCCGCCGCCCATGCCGCCTGGCGTGAGGTCCACGCCGACGCCCTGGACCACGGCCTCAGCTGGCGCCAAAGCGACAGTCCCCGTGCCGCCGCCCGCCGCCTGGGCGAGTTGCTGGAGCTCGATCCACCGGCTTCCCAGGCCCTGAGCCGGATCGCCCGCGCCGAAGAGGTGGCCCGGTACGCCCGTTCCCGCCCTCCCGCCGCCGACCTGCGCGCCGACGTGCGCACCGTGCGGACCGCCATGTCGGCCGCCGTGGGCCGCCGGGCCCGCCTGCGAGCCCGTTTCCTGCCGCCCTCCACCATGTCCGAGTTCCGCGATGCCGGTACCCGCGCCATGGAGGCAGCCGGGCGCCTGAACGCCGCCTTCCGCTGGCCCCGGAACAAATAGCCCGTCAAACCGACTCGCCCGGCGCTGAAGAGAGCGCCGGGCGAGTGACATGACTGTGGGTGTTCTCACGCGTGGGCTGTTCGTGCGCGTGAGGTGTTCGTGCGCGGGTGTTGCGCGCAGGGGTCATTGCGCGCAGTGGAGCACGAGGCCGGCGGCCGCTGGGATGCGGCCGCCTGGTCAGCCTCGAGCGAGGGTTATTCGCCCTCGGTCCGCTTGCGCCAGCGCTCTTCCATTCGGTCCATGAAGCCGGACTTGGCGGGGCGGGACTGGGTGTCCCGTTCCGTTTCGGTGCCGACCCCGGTCATCCGCTTCCAACTGGACAGAGCCCAGACGCAGCAGACCACCATGAGGACGAAGCCGGTCACACTGATCCCGATGGTGACCGGGCCCGCATTGACGACCAGGCCCGCCATCAGCGCGCAGACGCCCACCACGAAGCCGAGGGCGGCCTTGACGATCCGGCGCTTGTAGTGCACCTGGGGGTTGGTCGAGCGGACCGCGTGAGCGAACTTCGGATCCTCGGCGTACAACGCCTGCTCGATCTGTTCGAGCATGCGTTGCTCGTGCTCAGAGAGCGGCACGGCGCCTCCCAACGACAGCCCCGCGACGGGGTATCCGATGCAGGACGGGAACCTCAACGGTGATATGCCCAGAATACGAGCCCCGACAAGCGTACGAAAGCAAACGGCCAACCGAGGACCACATGCCGGTCATCTCACCGCCCTCAATCATCGCCTACCGTCACCAGTGTCACCAGCGTCTCCCTGCTCCACAGGACGGACCAGAGCGGCAGGGCGGACCGTTCCGCTTCCGAACCGGTGCGCCACCTGGTCCACCACGCGCTCGGCCTCTCGCCAGCCGGTCTCCGGCTCGTCGAGGGCCAACTGGCGGGGGGCCTGGTCAGCGGGGCCGAGGTTCTCAACCCGGACACCCACCAGTCGGAGTCGTACCCGTTCGAGCCCCGCCGCCTCGAAGAGCTCGCGGGCTGTGATGTAGATCACACGAGCGAGATCGGTGGGCTCGCGCAGCGTCCGGGAGCGGGTGATCGTCTTGAAATCCGCCATGCGTAGTTTGACGCTTACCGTCCGGCCAGAGTTTCCGGAGGCGCGGAGACGCGCGCCGACCTTCTCGGCGAGGCGGAGCAGCTCGCGGTTGATGATCTCAGGATCGTCGATGTCGGTGTCGAACGTCTCCTCGGCACCGATGCTCTTGTCACGGGTGTCCGGGACGACCTCGCGCGGGTCCCGGCCCCAGGAGAGCTCGTGCAGGTGACTGCCCAGCGCGTTGCCCAGTTCGCGCTGGAGCGTCGGGAGAGGCACCTGGGCGAGCTGTCCCACGGTACGGAGCCCCAGACGTAGCAGGCTCTCCTCCGTGCGCTCTCCGACGCCCCAGAGGGCCGCCACGGGGAGGGGATGGAGGAACTCCTGGACCCCGGCGGCGGGAATCACCAGCAGGCCGTCGGGCTTGCAGTGCGTGGAGGCCAGCTTGGCGACGAACTTCGTGCTCGCCACACCCACGGAACACGTGATGCCCTGTTGCGCACGGACCTCATCGCGGATCTGCTGTGCGATCGCTGCGGGCCGGCCCAGACGCCGCAGCGCCCCGGCGACGTCCAGGAATGCCTCGTCAAGCGAGAGGCCTTCGACCAGCGGCGTGATGCTCTGGAAGATCTCGAAGACGGCCGCGGAGACACGGCTGTACTTGGCGTGGTCGGGAGGCAGGACCACCGCCCGGGGACAGAGGCGGCGGGCGCGGGTCATCGGCATGGCGGAGTGGACGCCGAATCGGCGGGCCTCATAGGAGGCCGCCGCGACCACGCCGCGGGGACCGGCGCCGCCGACGATCACCGGGTGGCCGCGGAGCTCCGGCCGGTCGAGCAGCTCGACGCTGACGAAGAACGCGTCCATGTCGACGTGCAGGATCGAGCAACCGGTGTCGTCGGCCGGCGGCCCCGGCTGCGGTCCCGGCCGGTGCAGCTGCTGTTTGCGGCTCATTTATGGGCGAGCAGATGCAGCTGGGTGGCGAGCTCGCGCAGGATCGGGTGGACCGCCGCGACCGACTCCAGGGCCATCAGGGCGTCGGCGGCGCCGGCCTCGCCTCCGTGCCCGCGCCCGGTGGTCTCGGCGTCGATGAGGCCGTCCGGGACCAGGTCCGCGAAGATCCGCACGCCGTGCAGCTCGCCGACGGTCAGCCCGGACGCGGCGACGAGGTCGGAGAGCGTGGCGCGGGTGAAGCGCCGGGGCACCCGGTCGTGGTCACCCCAGCGCCCGTCGGGGTCGGTGAGGACGTGGCGGGCGTCGTCGAAATGCCCGGCGACGGCGCGGTGCAGGGCCGCGGCCACCTGCCCGGCGACCAGCACGCTGGCCGAGCCGCCGGGGCGCAGCGTCGCGGTGAGGGCCCGGACGGCGGCGGCGGGGTCGTCCACGTACTCCAGGACGCTGTGGCAGAGGACGAGGTCGGCGGCGTCGGGACCGAGCAGGTCGAGGAGGTCGACCGCGTCGCCCTGCACCGCCTTGACGGTGACGCCCGCCTCGGCGGCACGGCGTTCCAGGGCGGCCAGCGCGTCGGGGTTGGCGTCGACCACCGTGACCCGGTGGCCCAGCTCGGCGAGCGGCACGGCGAATCCTCCGGTGCCGCCGCCCACGTCGACCACGTCGCTGGGGCCCTCGGGTGCGATGCGGTCCAGGACGGTGCTCAGCGCGTCCCACAGGACCGCGTTCCGCACCCTGCTGCTCCCGCGAGGACGCCTTCCCGTGCCCCGGGGCTCGCTGCGCTCCGGAGGCCTTCCCACAGCCCCCACCCGCCGCCCGTCAGACGGCTCGCTGCGCTCGGCCGGCTTCTCCTGGGCCGCCACGGCTGCCCCCTTCACGTCCGTCATCCGCCCCAGCCTATTGCGCCACAGCGTCCGCGCTACAACGTCAGCGAAGGCTTGAGCTGCTGCAAACGCGACAGCAGGCCGTTGACGAACCTCGGCGACTCGTCGGTGGACAGCTCGGTCGCCAGCCCGACCGCCTCGCTGACGGCGACGCCGTCGGGGACGTCGTCCACCCAGAGCAGCTCGAACGCGCCCATCCGCAGGATGTTGCGGTCGACCACCGGCATGCGCTCCAGCGTCCAGCCGGTGGCGTAGGTGGCGATCAGCTCGTCGATGCGCTCCTGGTGCTCCTGCACGCCCTCGATCAGCCGGACGGCGTGGTCGTACTCGGCCAGCTCGTCCTGGTTGGGCCGGCCGCGCAGGGAGAGCACCTCGGTCGGCCGCTCCTCGCGGAGCTCGGCCGCGAACAGGATGTCCAAGGCGAGCTTGCGTGCTTTGGTACGTGCGCTCATCTCAGCCGCGGCCGAGGTACTCGCCGGAGCGGGTGTCGACCTTGACCTTCTCGCCGGTGGTGATGAAGAGCGGCACCTGGATCTGCGCGCCGGTCTCCAGCGTGGCGGGCTTGCTGCCGCCGGTGGAGCGGTCGCCCTGCAGGCCCGGCTCGGTCTCGGTGATCTCCAGGACCACGGCGGCGGGCAGCTCGACGTAGAGCGGGTTCTCGTTGTTGAACGCGATCACCGCGTTGCCCTCGGGCAGCAGGTAGTCGGCGGCGTCGCCCACGACCGCGGCCGGGATGTGCGGCTGGTCGTAGGTCTCGGTGTCCATGAAGACGAAGTCCTCGCCCTCGCGGTAGAGGTACTGCATCTCCCGCTTGTCGACGCTGGCGACCTCGACCTTGGTCCCGGCGTTGAACGTCTTGTCGATGATCTTGCCGGAGAGCACGTTCTTGATCTTGGTACGGACGAAGGCCGGTCCCTTGCCGGGCTTGACGTGCTGGAACTCCAGAACGGTCCAGAGCTGGTTGTCGATCCTCAGCGTCATGCCGTTCTTCAGGTCGTTCGTCGTCGCCACGTGTGTCTCCTGGTAGCGGTCCCGCCCGGGTGGATCCGGTGTGGATCAGAGTACGAGCAGTTCCTTGGTCGTCTTGGTGAGGAGCTCCGGCCCGTCCGCGCGGACCACCAGCGTGTCCTCGATCCGGACTCCGCCCCGGCCCGCGAGATAGACCCCGGGTTCGGCGGTGACGGGAACTCGATCCATCAGCTTACCGGTCTTGTCGTATCCCATGAGCGGAGCCTCATGGATCTCCAGGCCGACGCCGTGGCCGAGGCCGTGCGGGAAGTCGCCGCCGTGCCCGGCCGCCGCGATCAGATCGCGTGCGACCGCGTCGACGGCCTTGGTCTCGGCGCCGGGCCGGGCCGCGTCGACGGCGGCCTGCTGGGCCCGCTTGACCAGCTCGTACACGTCGCGCTGCCAGTCGGCGACCCTGCCGACGGCGACGGTACGGGTCATGTCGGCGTGGTAGCCGCCATAGCGGGCGCCGAAGTCCATCGTCACCAGATCGCCGGTCTCGATCTCGCGGTCGCCCGGGCGGTGGTGCGGGACCGCGCCGTTCGGCCCGGACGCGACGATCGAGTCGAACGCGGGCGCCTCCGCCCCGAAGTCGACCATCTGGCGCTCCAGCGCGATGGCGATCTGCCGTTCGGTCACGCCGGGCCGGACCATCGGCAGGACGCGCTCGAACGCCCGGTCGGTGATCGCGCACGCCTCGCGCAGCAGCGCCAGCTCCGCCTCGTCCTTGACCTTCCGGAGCCCCTCGACCGGCCTGCTCACCGGCGGCAGCCGGATCCCCCGCTCCAGGGCGACCAGCTCGGTGTGCTTCTCCACGGTGACGTCGTGCGCCTCGAAGCCCAGGCGGCGCACGCCCTCGTCGGCGGCCAGCGTGGTGAGAACCTTCGCGGTATGCCGCTCGACGACGAGCTCCACGTCAGGGCACTCTGCGGTGGCCGTGCCCGCGTAGCGCGCGTCGGTGGCGAGCACCGCCGGACCGTCGGTGCGGACGAGCAGCGCCGCGTTCGAACTGGCCAGGCCGGTCAGGTAGCGGACATTGACCAGCCGGGTGACCAGCATGGCGTCGATGTCGTTCGCGGTCAGTAGTCCGGTGAGCCGCCCGCGCCTTGTCTCATGGAGCTCCCCCATGGTCAGGACTCTAGTTGATCACAGAACGTGAAACATACTCGTCTTCCTCTTGTCCACGGCGCATGCCTGCCCTACGTTGACGCCTCGAGTGATCGATCCCACGCGGCCGGCGCTCCCCCGGCCTTCCCCCTGAGGAGGACCCCCCTGTGACCGGAGTAAGCCGCAGAAGACTGCTCGGCACCGGTGCACTCACCGCGGCCGCGGGCGCCGCGATGTCCGCACTCCCCGCCTCCTCCGCCCGTGCCGCCGCCGCTGCCGTCAGCGCCGACGTGGTCATCGTCGGGGCGGGGCTGGCCGGGCTCACCGCGGCCCGCGACCTGGTCGCCGCCGGCCGGTCGGTGATCGTGCTGGAGGCCAGGGAGCGGCCGGGCGGGCGCGTGTACGGCCTGCCGCTCGGCGACGGCACGACCAGCGAGGGCGGTGCCGAGTTCATCGGGCCCACCCAGGACCGCATCGCCGCCCTCACCAAGGACATGGGCGTCGAGACCTTCGCCACGTACAACACGGGCAAGAACGTCTACTACCGCAACGGCAAGCGCTCGCTCTACGCCACCGACGGCATCCTCGGCTCGGTGCCGCCGGACTGGGGCGTCGTCGACCTGCAGCTCGCCCTTGTCTCCCTCGGCAACATGGCCAAGGAGATTCCGGTGGGCGAGCCGTGGAAGGCGCCCAAGGCGGAGGAGTGGGACAGCCAGACGTTCTACACCTGGTCGCGGTCCAACTCGCTCAGCAGCGGCGCGCGCTTCCTGATGGACGCGTTCATCAGCTCGACCCTGTCGGTGCGCTCGCGCGACGTGTCCCTGCTGTACGTGCTGAACTACATCGCCTCGGCCGGGAACGAGTCCAACCCCGGCAACGTGGACCGGCTGATCAACACCAAGAACGGCGCGCAGGAGACGCGGTTCGTGGGCGGCTCGGAGCAGGTGCCGATCCGGCTGGCGGCCAAGCTCGGCGACCGCGTCCGCTACAACGCCCCGGTGCGGAGCATCGTGACCTCCGGCAACGGGGTCACGGTCACGGCCGACGGGGTCACGGTGGCCGCCAAGCGCGTGATCGTCGCGATGTCGCCCGCCGTCGCGGGGCAGATCGACTTCACGCCGACGCTGCCCGCGAGCCGGTTGCAGCTCATGCAGCGCTACCCGATGGGCTCGATCGCCAAGTTCGTCGCGGTGTACGACACGCCGTTCTGGCGGGCGGACGGGCTGACCGGGCAGTCGGTGGCCGACAGCGGCGCCATCGACGCGACGTTCGACAACAGCCCGGCCGACGGGTCGCGCGGCATCCTGATGGGCTTCATCAACCAGACCAACATCCGGCGTCTGGACGCGGCCTCGCCCGAGCAGGTGAAGGCCGCCGGGATGGAGTCGTTCGTCAAGCTGTTCGGCGACAAGGCCAAGAACCCGGTGCGGACGGCCATGCAGCGCTGGGACAACGAGACCTGGAGCGGCGGCGGCCCCACCGGCATCGCCCCGCCCGGCGTGCTCACCGACTTCGGCGCGGCGCTCCGGACGCCCTGCGGGCTCGTGCACTGGGCGGGCACCGAGACGTCCGGTTTCTGGACCGGCTACATGGACGGCGCGGTCCGTTCGGGCGAACGCGTCGCCAAGGAGGTCGCGGCCGTCCTCTGAGTCCGCGATCAAGGGACGAAATCGGAGACCCCGCTCCTTCCCGAGGAGAGCTTCTGAGGGGGAGCTCTCCTCTGAAGGTTCGCGTGGCGGCGTGCCGAGGGGGCATGCCGCCACGCGGCGCCATCCCGGGCCGGGCGCGCCCTAGAGTCCGGCGGCCATCTCCTTGACCTTCTCGATCAGGGCGAGACGGGCCTTGTGGTCGCCGGCGACCGGGGTGACGTTCAGCGTGGTGATGCCGGACTCCTTCATCGCGGCCAGACGCTCGCGCACGTGCCCCTCGGAGCCGATGAGGGACATCTTCTCCAGCAGCTCGTACGGGACCTTGGCGGCGGCCTCGTCCTTCTTGCCGTCCAGGTAAAGGTCCTGGATCTCCTCCGCCTCCTTCTCCCAGCCGTAGCGGCGGCAGAGGTCGTTGTAGAAGTTCTTGCCCTTGGCGCCCATGCCGCCGATGTAGAGGGCGGCCATCGGGCGGCCGAACTCCAGGAAGCCCTGCACGTCGTCGCCGATGGCCAGCGGGGCCTGGCCGACGATGTCCAGCTCGCCGAGCGCGGCGTCGCGCTTGGCCCGGCCCGCCGCCAGCGAGGGGCCCCAGACGTCGGCGGCCTTCTCCGGCAGGTAGAAGATCGGCTGCCAGCCGTTGGCGATCTCGGCGGTCAGCTCGACGTTCTTGGGGCCGATCGCGGCGATCTCGATGGGGATGTCGGCCCGCACCGGGTGGTTGATCAGCTTGAGCGGCTTGCCGAGCCCGGTGCCCTTCTCGGCCGGGAGCGGCAGCGTGTAGTACTTGCCGTCGTACTGGAGCCGCTCGCGGCGCCAGACCTTGCGGCAGATCTCGACGACCTCGCGCTGGCGGCCGACCGGCGCCCGGTACGGCACGCCGTGGAAGCCCTCGATCACCTGCGGACCGGACGCGCCGATGCCCAGGGTGAAGCGGCCGTCGCTCACGTAGTCCAGGCCGGCCGCGGTCATCGCCAGCACGGTCGGGGTCCGGGAGTAGATGTTGAGGATGCCCGAGGCGATCTGCATGCGCTCGGTCTTGGCCGCGATGTAGCCCATCTGGCTCACGCCGTCGAAGCTGTACGCCTCGGCCACATAGACGATGTCGAGACCGGCCTTCTCGAAGTCGGCCAGCTCGTCGGCGGCCTCCTTGAAGCCGCCTGAGTAGCTGAGCGGCATACCGATGCGCATCCCGGACTCCCTTTCCTAAAACCGAATCTGATTCAGTCGAACGTAACGTACCGCGATCCAGGCGGATGACGACCGCCCGGGACGAGACAGGTGCAGACGAGACGGGTCTAGACGAAGACCGGCCCGCGGAGCGCCTCCAGGGTCCCGCGATACATGTCGGTGCGGATCTTCCCGACGGTCGTGCCGTTCTTGGACGCGAGGGACGCGGCCAGCTCGACCGCGGCGGGCAGCACCTTGGCCTCGCTGGCGGTGCGCTGCACGATCCCGGCGGCCTGGGCCTCCTCGGCGGTGTAGCGGCGGCCGGAGACCATCGCCTCGTGCGCGGTGCCCGGGGTCAGGCGGGACTGGATGAGCGCGCCCATCCCGGGCGTGAAGCTCATGCCGAGATCCACCTCGGGCAGGCAGAAGTAGCCACGGTCGGTGCGCATGACCGCGAAGTCGTGGGCGAGCATCAGCATGCCCCCGCCGGCGAACGCGTGACCGTTGACCGCGGCGACCGTGGGCAGTGGCAGCGACAGGACGCGGGCGTACAGGCCGTTGACGCGCTTGAGGTAGTCCTCGAACCGGTCCTGGTTGGCACCGAGCCACTCCAGGTCCAGCCCGTTCGAGTAGAACTTCCCGGTGCCGGCCGTCACCAGGGCGCCGGGGCCGTCGTTCTTCTCCACCGTGTCGAGGGCATCGTCGACGGCGTCCAGGAAACCGGGGCTGAAGCGGTTCTCGCCGTCGTCGAACCGCAGGACGAACACGTCACCGTCACGCTGGAGGTCGATCACGCCAGGACTCCTTCTTCTCCGATGCTGGAACCGACCCTACTCGCCAGTAGCCGCACCGGCTAGGTATGACAGCCGTCATAGACGTGATTTTCTATGATGCTCATCATAGAGAAGCCGTGATCCTTATGATGAATGTCATAATCAGGCCATGGGGACGGACAGCCGGGAACGCATGGTGCGGAGCGCCGCCTACCTCTTCCGCGAGCGCGGGTACAGCGGCACGGCGTTCCGCGACGTGATCGCGCATAGCGGGGCGCCGCGCGGATCGATCTACCACCACTTCCCGGGCGGCAAGGTCGAGCTCGCCGAGGAGGCGGTCCGCTACGCGGCCGAGTTCCTCAACGCCGGCATCCAGGCCGCCGCCGAGGGCGGCGACCCGGCGGCGACGGTGGACGCCTTCGTGGGGTGGTGGCGCCAGGTCCTGGTCAAGAGCGAGTTCCGGGCGGGCTGCCCGGTGGTCGCGGTCACCGTCGAGTCCCATGACGACGCGCCGCAGCTGACCAAGGCCGCCGCGGCCGCGTTCGACCGCTGGGAGGACACCCTCGCCACCTGCCTGGGCAACGCCGGGGTCCCCGACGACCGCTGCGGCCGCCTGGCCCGCATGATCGTCGCCGCCGTCGAGGGCGCGACCATCCTCTGCCGCGCCCACCGCGACGTCCGCCCCCTCGACGACGTCGTGACCGAGCTCAAGGCCATGACCGCCGCCGCGATCACCGGCTGACCGGCCGTCAGCACGTGACCCAGTGGCCCGGCGAGGTCTGCTTGAGCGTGCTGCTGGTGAAGGTGTTCCACAGACCGAGCGGCTGGTTGGAGCCCGCAGCGTAGGTCTGGCCCGAGCGGACGTACGCGCGTCCAGCCGTCGTGTGGGCGTAGTTGCTCGCGGTGATGCACTCGGGTGTGGGTGTGGGCGTGGGTGTGGGCGTGGGATCGCCTTCGCCCTCCACTCCGCCCAGGGCCTTGACCATGGCGATGATCGAGGCCATCTGCGGCCCGCTCTTGAGCGGGTATGCCGCCGACTGGTAACCCCACCAGTCCCAGCACCCACGCGGATTGCCGATCATGGTCGTGGCCTGCGGGTAGAGCACGATCATGTTGTTGGAGTCCGCGTACTCGTTCAGGTAGCCCTTGTCCATGAGGGCGTTGCCGACCAGCCCGTGGTACTGGTAGCAGCCGTGCAGGGTGACCATCAGCTTGCAGGAGGCACCCTCACACGCCTTGGGGACGTAGGCGAAGCCCTCGCTGCCCAAGCTGACCGAGCCGGGGTCCCCGCCAGGGACGTACGCGGCCTGATCGAACTGGATCAGCTTCCCGGTCAGCGGCGAGGTGCTCGCCGGGGCCACAGTTCCGAAGAGGTGGGCCAGCATCTCCTTCACCGGATCGGTGGTGCCGCACTTGTTGACGTACGGAGACGCCGTGGAGCCGCAGTCGTTCGGGCCGATCGGGCTCACCCAGGCGTGCCCTGCACCGGACGTCTTGTTGTAGGAGACGTTCGCGCCGAGGCCCCCGTAGTAAGTGGCGAGGTCATCGTTGACCGCCGTCTTGATGGTCGCGTCGGCGGTGCCGTGGAAGAGCCACACCGGAGCGCCCGACAGGTTCTGGACCGGATCGAGTTTCCCTGCCGCGGCCCGGTCCCGGGTCAGCTGCTGGAGCTGGGCGGGGGTCTTGCGCGGCAGCGTGGTCTCCATGCACGCATACAGGGCGGTGTTGAGGTTGTTCTGGGCACAGTCGTACGGGCCTGCGGAGAAGATGCCGGCCCCTTTGAAGACACTGGAGTAGGCGACGTGGAGTTGGTTGGCCATGAAGCCGCCGGACGACAGCCCGCTGACATACGTGGCCGAGATGTCGTAACCGGTGAGCGTGCCCCGGGTCGGCGGCGGCACCGAAGCCCTCGCGATGGATAGTGAAGCCGTCAGCCCCAGCGCCGTCAGAACGACCAGGAGCGCTCGTCGGATCCTCATTTTCGCGCCTCCTCACGGACGGGATCCCGCCAGTGTGAAAGCACGATGTGACCCGGGCCACGTTGCCCGCGCACACACTTGCCGGGGCCCGTATGTGGCGCGGGATGCCCGTACCGCCTAGGTCTTCTGCTCCGCGATCAGCTCGGCCACGGCCTGCAGGGCCAGGACGTACGACATGAGGCCGAAGCCCGCGATCGTGCCGGTGGCGACGCCCGCGACGACGGAGTTGTGGCGGAACTCCTCCCGCGCGGCGGGATTGGAGATGTGCACCTCGATCAGGGGCGCGGTGAGCTGGGCGAGCGCGTCGCGCAGCGCGTAGGAGTAGTGCGTGAACGCGGCGGGGTTGATGACGACCGGGAGCCGTTCGTCGGCGGCCTGGTGCACCCAGCGGACCATCTCCGCCTCGTCGTCGGTCTGCCGGACCTCGGCGTGCAGGTCGAGGTGGCGGGCGGTGTCCCGGCACAGCGCGACCAGGTCGTCGAACGTGGCGGCCCCGTACACGTCGGGCTCGCGGGTGCCCAGGCGGCGCAGGTTGGGCCCGTTCAGGACGAGGACTCTGTTCATCGGCTCGCTCCGCTCACGTTCATCGGCTCGCTCCGCTCACGTTCACCGGCTCGCTCCGCTCACGTTCATCGGCTCGCTCCGCTCACGTTCACCGGCTCGCTCCGCTCACGTTCACCGGCTCGCTCCGCTCACGTTCACCGGCCGACCTCCTGGTAGGCGGCGGCGAGCAGGTCCTCGTCCGGGGCCTCCAGCCGCCCGGGGACGGCGATCGCGTCGAGCACGACGAAGCGGAGCGTGGCGCCGCGCGACTTCTTGTCGATGGTCATGGTGGCGCGGAGCTCCTTCCACGCGTCCGCCCCGTACGAGACGGGCAGGCCGACGGAGGAGATCACCTTGCGGTGCCGGTCCACGACGTCCTGCGGGAGCCGCCCGGCGAGCCGGGCCAGCTCGGCGGCGTAGACCATCCCGATGGCCACCGCGTGGCCGTGCCGGAACCGGTAGTCCTCGGCCTTCTCGATGGCGTGGGCGAGCGTGTGGCCGTAGTTGAGGATCTCCCGGAGCCCGCTCTCCTTGAGATCGGCGGAGACCACCTCGGCCTTCACCCGGATGGCCCGTTCGACCAGCTCGCGGGTGTGCGGCCCGGTGGGCGAGGCGGCGCCCTCCGGGTCGGCCTCGACCAGGTCGAGGATCACCGGGTCGGCGATGAAGCCCGCCTTGATCACCTCGGCGAGGCCGCTGATGTAGTCGTCGTGCGGCATGGTGACCAGCGTGGCCAGGTCGCACAGCACCCCGGCCGGCGGGTGGAAGGCGCCGACGAGGTTCTTGCCCTCGGGGATGTTGATGCCGGTCTTGCCGCCGACTGCGGCGTCGACCATGCCCAGCAGGGTGGTCGGGACCAGCACCGCCTTGACCCCGCGCAGCCACGAGGCCGCCGCGAATCCCGCCAGGTCGGTGGTGGCGCCGCCGCCGACGCCCACGACGGCGTCCGAACGGGTCATGCCGAGCTGGGCGAACCGCGACCAGAGCCCGGCGAGCACGCCGACCTCCTTGGCCGCCTCGCCGTCCGGCACCGGCAGCGCGTGCACGGTGTATCCGGCCTGTTCGAGCGCGCCGCACACGGGCCGCGCGATCTCCGGAAGGCCCTCGGCGTGGACCACCGCGACCGTCCGCACCCGCTCGCCCAGCAGGCCGGGCAGCTCGCCGAGCACTCCGGTGCCGATGACCACGTCGTACGGGTCGGCGCCGCCGACGTGTACCCGGGTCTCTGTCACGACCGCTCCAGTTCCTTGATGATCTCTTCGACGATCTCGGCGGGGTCGCGGCCGTCGGTGGCGACCACGATGGTGCCGAGCCGCTCGTAGATCGGCAGCCGTTCCTCCAGCAGCTTGCGGAGCTGGCTGCGCGGGTTCATGACCAGCAGCGGCCGCGCCGAGGCCAGACCGACCCGCTTGACCGCCTCGGACAGCCCGACCTGGAGGTAGACCACCGTGTGCCCGGCCAGCAGCTCCTGCGTCTCGGCGGCCAGGATCGCCCCGCCGCCGAGGGCCAGCACACCCTCGTGCTCGGCCAGCGCGGCCTGGACGGCGGCGCGTTCGAGCGCCCGGAAGTGCTCCTCGCCGTCGTCGATGAAGATCTCGCCGATCGGCTTGCCGGCCGCGGCCTCGGTGTCGGCGTCGGTGTCGCGCAGGGTGACGCCCAGGCGCTCGGCCAGGGCCGCGCCGACGGTGGACTTGCCCGAGCCGGGGGGCCCGATGAGGACTGCCTTGGGCCGCGTCATGTGATTTCCAGCGTCATTTGATTTCCAGGGAGGACAGGTAACCCTGCACGTTGCGGGCGGTCTCCTCGACCGAGTCGCCGCCGAACTTCTCCAGCACGGCGTCGGCCAGCACGAGCGCCACCATCGACTCGGCCACGACCCCGGCGGCGGGCACCGCGGTCACGTCGCTGCGCTGGTTGATGGCCTTGGCGGGCTCACCGGTCTTGACGTCGATGGTGTCCAGGCGCCGCGGCACGGTGGAGATCGGCTTCATCGCCGCCCGGACGCGCAGCACGTCGCCCGTGGTCATGCCGCCCTCGACGCCGCCCGCACGGTTGGTCCGGCGGCGGATGCCCTCGGGGGTCATGTCGATCTCGTCATGGGCGAGCGACCCGGGCCGGCGCGCCGTCGTGAAGCCGTCGCCGACCTCGACGCCCTTGATCGCCTGGATGCCCATGAGGACCCCGGCGAGCCGCGAGTCCAGGCGCCGGTCCCAGTGCACATGGCTGCCCAGGCCCGGCGGCAGCCCGTACGCGAGCACCTCCACGACGCCGCCGAGGGTGTCGCCCGCCCGCTTGAGCTCGTCGATGTGCGCGACCATCTCGGCCGACGTCCCGGCGTCGAAGCAGCGCACCGGACTCTCGTCCACCGCCGCCAGATCCTCTGGGGCGGGCAGGCCGGCGCCCTCGGGCACGGCCACCTCGCCGAGCGACACCACGTGGCTGAGCACCTCGGTGCCGACCGCCTGCCGCAGGAACGCCTTGGCGACCTCGCCCAGCGCCACCCGCGCCGCGGTCTCCCGCGCGCTCGCCCTTTCCAAGATCGGCCGGGCGTCGTCGAAGCCGTACTTCTGCATCCCGACCAGGTCGGCGTGTCCGGGCCGCGGCTGCGAGAGCGGGGCGTTCCGCGCCTGCGCCGCCAGGAGGTCGGGGTCGACCGGGTCGGCCGACATCACCGTTTCCCACTTGGGCCATTCGGTGTTGCCGACCTCGATCGCGACCGGCCCGCCCTGGGTGAGCCCGTGCCGGACCCCGCCCAGGATCGTGACCTTGTCCTGCTCGAACTTCATGCGGGCACCCCGCCCATGCCCGAGTCGGCGGCGGCGCAGCGCCTCGGCGATATCGCCTGAGGTCACGCGCACGCCGGCCGGAAGGCCCTCCACGATCGCGGTGAGGGCCGGGCCATGGGACTCCCCCGCGGTCAACCAGCGCAGCATGCCGTCGATCCTAGTGACTCGGCGCAGGTGACCGGTTTCGGTGTCCAGTTGTTGAGAACTACTTCGGGAGCCGGGCCGCGACCTCCGCCTCCGCCGCCCGCTGATCCATCTGCGCCCGTTCGCCGACCCCGAGTACTTCCCGTCCGGCGTCAAGCACCGCTACACGCGCCCTGACAACTCCTTGCCGTAGCACCGGCTGGCCGGGGAGTCCCGGTAGTACCCGAACTTGGGGATCTCGACGTAGCCGGACGACACGTACAGGGCGATCGCCTCGGGCTGTCTGGTGCCGGTCTCCAGGACCGTCCGGCGACGGCCCGCAGCGGCCGCCGACCGTTCGAGCTCCGCCAGCAGGAGCCGCGCGAATCCCCGCCCGCGCGCCCGCGCCGCCACGTACATCCGCTTGATCTCGGCGTCGCCGTCCCAGAAGCCGGGCTCGCCGGAGTCATGGGAACGCCACCCGCCGCAGGCCACCGGATCACCGTCCAGCACGCCGAGAACGAAGTGCCCCGGCGGTGCCCTGAATTCGGCGGGATCCGTCGGCGTCTCGTCCTCGCTGCCATAGCGCAGCACGTACTCCTGCTGCACCTCGGCGATCAGCTTCACCGCCATCGGATCGTCATACGCACAGGCCACCAGCTCCATGCCCCAGAGGGTAAAGGGCGTGTGCGACCCCGGCGGACGCGTCCAGGGCTCAGGCGATCTGGGGCCAGTCGAGGATCGTGACCAGGTCGCGGATGTCGGCCAGGAAGCCCAGCCGGTTGGCGCGCACACCGGGGTCCTTGTCCATGACCATGACGTCGTCGAAGTAGGTGTCGATGGGCTCGGCCAGGGGCAGTGCGGCCGCGGTGAACTCGGGGAGCGTCGCGTAGCGCGGAAGCTCGGCCCGGACGCGGACGAACGTGTCGTACAGGCGCTGTTCGGCGGGCTCGGTGAAGAGCTCGGGGTCGTATTCGGGCCGGGTGCCCTCGGGGACGATGCGGAGCACTCGCTGGAGCGCGGTCGTGAGCCGCTGGAAGCGGTCGTCGCCGAGGAGCTTGCCGAGGTCGCCGGCGGCGCGTTCGGCATAGGCGGGCGATCCCGCGTGGGGCATGACGGCCCGGACCACCTGGACGGGGTGGCCTTCGTCGATGAGAGCCTGTTCGAGGCGGCGGGCGACGAACCGGTTCGCCTCCGCGAGGGCCTCCGGGGTGACCTCGACGAGCTGGTTGTGGGCGGCGATCTCCAGGCCCTCGTCCACGGTGACGGCCGCCAGGCGGGGGTTGGTCCGCAGGATGGCGGTGAGCGCCAGGGCCGCACGGCGCAGGCCGAACGGGTCGGATCCGCCTGTGGGGGCGGAGCCGACCGCGAAGAGCCCGGCGAGGAGGTCGAGCCGGTCGGCGACGGCGAGCAGCGACCCGGCGACGCCGGTGGGGAGCGCGTCCCCGGCCGAGCGCGGCAACTCCATCTCGTAGAGGGCCTGGGCGACGGCCTCGTCCTCGCCCGCGCGGCGCGCGTACTCGCGGGCCATCGTCCCCGCGAGGCTCGACAGCTCGATCACCATGGACGTGGCCAGGTCGAACTTCGCCAGCTTCCCGGCCCGCCGGAGGACCTCGAACTCCTCGTTGGACAGGTCCACGCGGCTGGCGAGCTCGTTGGCGATCGCGCGGATGCGGGTGGCGCGGTCGGCCATGGAGCCGAGGCGGTCGGCGAAGGTCAGCTTCTCCAGGCCGCCCTTCAGCTGCTCGGGTTTGCTGCGCAGGTCGTGCTGGAAGAAGAACGCGGCGTCCTCGTAGCGGGCGCGCAGGACGGCGGCGTTGCCCGCGGCCACCGCCTCGGTGTCGCAGGCGCCGTTGGCGACGGTGACGAAGTACGGCAGGAGGCGGCCGGTCGACGAACGCACCGGCAGGTACCGCTGGTGCTTCTTCATCACGGTGGTGAGGATCTCTTCGGGCAGCGTGAGGTAGGACTCGTCGAACGAGCCCAGCACGGCCGTGGGCTCCTCCACGAGATTGACGATCTCCTCGACGAGGGCGTGCTCCGCCGGGAGGTCGATGGCGCCGTCGACCGACCGGGCCAGGGGCCCGGCGGCCTCGACGATGCGGGAGCGGCGGCGGGCGATGTCGGGTTCGATGCCGTTCGCCCGGAGGGTGGAGATCAGCTCGGCCGCGTGCGGGACGGAGACGAGGGGCCGGTCGGCGGTGCGGTGCACGCGGGTGTCGCGGCCGGTGGTCATCCCGGCGACGGTCACGGGGACGACATGCTCGTTCAGCAGTGCGACGAGCCAGCGGATCGGGCGGCTGAACGACAGGCCCGGGGCGTTCCACCGCATGTTGCGGTCGGCGCGCAGCCCCTTGACCAGGCGCGGGACGAGGTCTGCGAGCACCTGCGCGGCCGGGCGGCCGGTGACCGTCCGGACGAGCCCGGCGTACTCGACGTCGCCGAGGGTGACGGTGCCGACATCGGACGGCGCGACGCCCTGGCCGCGCGCGAAGCCCTGGAGTGCCTTGGTCGGGTTGCCGTCCGCGTCGTACGCGGCTGACAGCCGAGGGCCCTTCACGACCTGTTCGCGATCGGGCTCCCGGGCGTGGAGCGCGGTGACGACGGCGATGATCCGGCGCGGCGTGGCATAGGTCTCGACCACGGACTCGTCGGCGTGGAGGCCGGTCTCCTCCAGGCCTTCGACCAGAGCCCGGGCGACGTGCTCGGCGGTCGGCGCGACCTCATGAGGGGGCAGCTCCTCGACACCGATCTCCAGGGCGAACGTGCCGTCGCCGCTGATCTCCGGGAGGGCGGACGAGGTCTCGGAGGCCGCCGGTGCCTTGATCGCGGCGTCGCCGAGGGGGTGGTCGAGCTCGGCGCGGCGTTCGACCCAGAGCTCGGCGACCTCGTGCGCGAGGCCGCGCATGCGGGCGAACGCGCGGGCCCGCTCGGTCGTGCCGATCGCGCCGCGCGAGTCGAGGACGTTGAAGGCGTGCGAGCACTTGAGGACGTAGGAGTGCGCGGGCACGGGCAGCCTGGCGTCCAGCATCCGCCGCGCCTCGGTCGCGTACGCCTCGAACAGCTGCCGGTTCGTCTCGATGTCGGCGTCGTCGAGGTAGTAACGGCTCATCTCGTACTCGGACTGCCCGAACGCCTCGCCGTAGGAGATGCCCGGCGCGTAGGCGATGTCCTTGAAGTGCGAGACGCCCTGGAGCGCCATGATGATGCGCTCCATCCCGTAGGTGATCTCGACCGAGACCGGGTCGAGCGTCAGCCCGCCGGACTGCTGGAAGTAGGTGAACTGCGTGATCTCCAGCCCGTCCAGCCAGACCTCCCAGCCGAGGCCCCACGCGCCGAGCGCCGGAGACGCCCAGTTGTCCTCGACGAACCGCACGTCATGGGCGTCGAGGTCGATCCCGAGGGCCCGCAGGCTGCCCAGGTACAGCTCCTGCGCGTCGCCGGGCTCCGGCTTGAGGATCACCTGGAACTGCGTGTGCGTCTGCAGCCGGTTGGGATTGTCGCCGTACCGCGAGTCGTCGGGGCGGACGCTGGGCTCCACGTACGCGACGCGCCACGGTTCGGGGCCGAGCACGCGCAGCGCGGTCGCCGGGTTGAGGGTCCCGGCGCCGACCTCGGTGTTCATCGGCTGGGTGACGAGGCAGCCGCGCCCCGCCCAGTAGTCGGTGAGCCTGATCAGGGCGTCCTGCATGGTCAGCACGGGCGGTTCCTCCGGATGGCGACGGATTCTCAGCGTACGGCGGTCACCACCCGGGCGGGGTCACCGCCCGAGACCTCGCCTGACCGCCACCTCGACCGGTGAAGAGGCGCCGTCGCTGCGCTCCAGGTCGAGCCGCCGGTCGGCCGCCGGGAGGAGCGGCGGCTGTGCCATGAACCGCGGCTCGGTGCCGTGATGCGGCTGGGCCGCGTGGACGATGAACGGGTGGCAGAGATAGACGTCACCGGCCTGGCCCGTCGCGTAGGTGACGGGCCGGTGCTCGCTGGCGGGCACGGCCTGCCCCGCCAGCTCCATGAAGGTGAGGCCCTCCTCTCCCGCCGGTTCGAGGATCGGCGGCACGTCCAGGTGCGAGCCGACGCGGATCCGCGTCGGGGCGTCGTCCTTGCCCACGTCGGAGAAGAGGAAGAGCATCAGCAGTGCCCGCCCCCTGGAGAAGAGGTTCGTCCGCCAGCTCATGATGTTGTGGACGTCGTCACCGGGGAAGCTGGCCTCGACGTGCCAGCCGTCGTCGCCGGGCTCGTCGTCGCTGGGAAAACGGACAGGGAAGGTCCCGAGACCGCCCTGCGGTTGCCAGCGGCCCTCCCCTACCAGCGTGTCGAACGCGGCGTGCAGGCGCGGTGTGTTTGCGGCCCGCCGGAAGGGCTCTTGCGCGTAGTGGCCGAGCCGCACGACGGGCTCGGTCCAGGTGGAGCGGTCGTTCGGATCGGCGCCGGTGTCCCGCCAGAGGATCTCGCGGCACTCCGCCACGAGATCCCGCGGGACCGCTCCGTCCAGCCGCACGAAGCCGTCCCGGATGAATGCCTCCACCTGCGCGTCATCGAGCATGATCCTCAGCATGCCCGCCGGTGGCCGCATCTGGCCAACGATTTATCCGGCGTGCACGAGGACGGCGAGGAGGGCTCCGGCCAGCAGGAACGGCCCGTACGGCAGCTCGGATCTCCGCCCGGCGCGGCGTGCGACCAGCAGCCCGGCCGCGACGAGCCCGCCGATCACGAAGGTGGCGGCGACGCCGAGAAGCCAGCCGTCCAGGCCGAGCCAGCCGAGATACAGCCCGAGCACCCCGGCGAGCTTCACGTCGCCCAGGCCGATCGCGCTCGGCATCAGCAACCACTGGACCGCGAACAGCGCCCAGAGTGCCGCGAGCCCGAACAGCGCGTGCAGGAAATGCCCGCCGCCGTCCTCGGTGAACGGCGCGGCGCCCCCCAGCAGCACCGCTCCGATGCCGTATGAGGGCAGCGTGAGCGGATCGGGCAGCCGTTTGATCGCCACGTCCACGAACGCGAGCGCCGTCCCGGCTGCCCCGAGGTAGAGGAACGCGGGCAGCACGGGCTCCGCGCCGATGCGCCAGGCCAGCAGGGTGAGCACGGCGACGCAGGTGAGGACGGCCGGCACGGGCCTCGCCCGCAGCGGCTCGGTCCAGTCGGCCCGGAACGACCAGACCGCGGGGGGTGCCTCCACAGGCAGCGACCCTAGCGGGGAGCGGCCCTGGCGGGGAGCGGCCCTAGCGGGCCGGGCCGCCGCGCACCACGGTGAGCTCGACGCCGCCGACGATGCGGCCGCGCAGGAGCTCGGCGAGGCGGTCGGAGACACGCTGGACGGTCACCCGCTCGTCGTGGCCGGCCACGACGGCGAAGCGGATCGCCAGCTCGGCGGCGCCGCCCCTGGTGACCTTCACGCCGCTCACGCTCGGGTCGGAGCCGAACGCGGCCTCGATCACGGCGAGCACCTCGGGGTCCTCGTGCGGCGGCGGGACCGGGTCGCCCTCGGCCAGCAGGTGCAGGCGGAGCCCGTCGACGGCGAACGGCACCGGCCCGGCGACGTCGACCACGAGCGCGTGGGCGCCCTCGTCGAGCGCGGCCAGGCAGGCCTGCCGGGTGTGCACCGCGACCGGGCGGGCATCTGGCCGCCAGGCCTGCAGGGTCTCCACGGAGGTGAAGCCGAGCACGCCGCGCCGCCCGTCCTCACCGACGAGCGTCGGCAAGGCCATGTCGCTGGACTTCTCGCGGCGGAGCCCGCCTGGGGGGACCGCCTCCTCCTCGGTGAGCACGGCGACGACGGGCACGAGCAGGCGCGCGTCGTGCAACTCCTGGAGCACCGCGTGCTCGCCGACTCGCCCGGCCGCGTATCCGGCGAGCGCCTCGGCCAGCCGCGGATCGGCGCCGCCGTCGTCCGCGGGGAACTGAGGTTCGGGAATGGTCTTACCGGGCACGGCAGAGAGGCTATAGCCTCCCGCGACCGCACAGGGTGCTTACGTCAGTACTCTCCGATATCTGGAGTGTCATCCCAGGTCGGCGATGGCGGCGACCGTTCCGCCGCCGGATGGGCCCTGATGCACGGCGGCCACCGACACGAACACCGCGGGATCGCCCGTGACCGAGGCCGCGACGCCGCCGACGCACGCCTTGATCTGGCGGTGCCAGTGCACGTCGGAGTCGTCGAGCATGATGTTGCGGCGGCCCCGGACCGAGCCGCTCGGGTCGGCCTCGCACTTGATGAAGACGTTCACGAGCCGGTCGCCGAGATCGGCGGTGCGCGGCCGGTCGGGCAGGTCGAGGCCGGACGACCGGATGGCCTCCCAGATGCCGTCGGCGTCGAGTGCGTCCTTCATCACACCGTGCCCGGCGCGGTAGCGGCCTCCGATGCCGCGCACGTTGCCGACGACCACGATCTGCGCCCGGTCCAGCTCCACGCCGGACGAGCAGGACGCCACCGACGAGTAGAGCGACAGGTCACGGTGGATCTGCTCGGCGGTGGGCTGCTCGATCTCGCCGAGCGCCACGGCGATGCCGAGCGCGGTGGTCGAGTTGGAGATGTCCATCGACTTGAGCGTGTCCTCGGTGACGACGCCGTGACCGCGGCGCTTGGCGTCGTTGATCGTGTCGAGGGTCAGCAGCGGGGTCTTGGTCTGGACGTAGTGCACGTCGGCCGGGTCGTCGATCCCGGCGATCTTCATGGCCTCGCGGACGCCCGCGGCGACCTTGTCCACCATCGCGGGCCGGCCGATGTCCTCGGGCAGGATGATCTCGCTCATCGCGACGCCGACCGACAGCCGCGGCTCGTCGGAGGCGGGCACGGTGCCGGACAAGGACGCCGGGTCGACCGTGGCGAAGACCGTCGCGTGCGGGCTGAGAACGCCGTCCGTGCCGCCCGACCACACCAGCGGGATGCCGCGCACCTCGTCCTCGGTCCGGGTGCCCTTGGCGAGCAGCACCTCGCGGAACGCCCGGTCGGCCAGGATGCGGGTGTAGTCGTTCACGCCGCCGTTGCCCTCGGTCTTGCCCACCACCGCGAGCACCCGGTCCGCCTCGATGACGCCGTCGTCGATGAGGCGGGCCAGTCCGGCGGCGTCGGTCACGCTCTCGATGGGGATCTTGCGGACTTCGATCGGATCGGGCACGTCGTGTCACTCCTCGCGTTCGATGGTCGTCCCGGCCTTGCCCTCGACCGCCTCGGTGATCCGGTCGAGCGAGGTGATCGCCGCGCGCCGCCCGCCGCCGTCGATGAAGCGCAGCAACGCCTCCACCTTCGGCCCCATGCTGCCACCGGCGAAATGTCCCGCGGCGGCCAGGGTGCGCAGTTCGGCGACGGTCGTCCGGTGGAGCGGGCGGGCGCGCGGCGTGCCGAACCCCACCATCACGTGCTCGACGTCGGTGGCGATGACCAGGGTGCGGGCGCCCAGCCGCCGGGCGAGCAGCTGGGCCGCCAGGTCCTTGTCGACGACGGCCTCGACGCCGGCGAACGCCCCGTTCTCCCGGACGACCGGCACTCCCCCGCCTCCGGCCGCCACCACGATGTGGCCCGCCGCCAGCAGCGCCTCGGCCGCCGCCGCGTCCAGGATCTCCAGCGGATCGGGTGAGGCCACGACCCGCCGCCAGCCGCGTTCGCCGAACGACTTCCACGACTGGCCGATGGCCATGAACCGCTCGGCCTCCGCCGCCGGGAAGTAACGGCCGACCGGCTTGACCGGATCGGTGAACCCGCGGTCGGCGGCGTCCACCAGCGTGCGGGTGACGACCGTGCCGACGGGCCGGGACACCCCGCGCGCGGCCAGCGCCCGCTCCAGGGCGTTCATGATCAGCACGCCGATGGTCGCCTGGGTCTGCGCCCCGCACCAGTCCAGCGGCACGGGCGGCACCACATGCGCGGCCAGCTGGTTCTTGATCAGCAGATTGCCGACCTGGGGGCCGTTCCCGTGCGTCAGCGCGACCTCGGCCCCCGCGGCGACGAGATCGGCGACATGCTCCATCGCGGCCGCGATCGCCGCCGCCTGCGCCGCCGGCGTGGCGCTCCCGTCCGGCGCGGTCATCGCGTTGCCGCCGAGCGCGATCAGGACCCGCTCGCCGCCGAGCGGTCCTCGCGCGCCGGACGATGCCGGCTGGGCCGCCCGCTCGCCGTCGAACGGCGGCCCGGTGTGGCTGTTCACGGGCCGACGCTATCCGCGAAACGACCGGCGCTCATGGGCAGAATCCGCCCAAGGAGCACCGGTCGTTCGGCAAATCTGGCCCGATTGGCCCGGCGGCTGTCAGGGCCGGGCGCCGAGCGCGTTCACCCAGCCCATCGCCTCGTAGGTCATGGTGAGGAACGGGCGCTGCCCATCGGATCCGCGCGCCTCGTACGACAGGAGCCGGCCGGTCTCCGGCGAGACGATCAGCCGGTACTCGGTGATGTCGCCGCCGCTGACGTGAGTCTGCTTCCCTCTTGCGGGCATCGCCACCGAGACGCCACGGCGGCCCTTCTCGTCGGTGACCTCGCCGACGAGACGCAGGCCCGGCTGCTCCGCCAGGACCTTGAGCATGGCCGCGCGGGTTCCCGGCTTGATCGGGCCCGCCAGCAGGTCCTGCGCGGTGGCCCACACATACTGGGTGAAGCTGTCCTGGAGCGGGTACTTCGGGTCGTTGACATCCGCCTTGTACCGGCGGCGCAGCTCAGCCGCCAGGGCGCCCGCCTCGGTGGGCAGCCTCGACAGCTCGGCGAACGTCACGTTCCGCTGGCCGATCGTCAGCCGCATCGGCTCCCGGTAGTCGTTGACGTGCCGCTTGGCCGACCACGATTCGAGCTCGGGCGAGCCCATCGCCCGCCACTTCGCCTCGTCGGCGGGGGACGCGAAGGTGGTCTTGCGGTCGATGCCGACGACGGACCGGGTGACATCGCCCTTGTCGCGGGCGAGCCAGTGCTCCTGGGTGTGCGAGATGTACGCGGTGAACGGGATCTTCAGCCTGGCCTTCCTGTTGACGCGCGGGCCGCCGCCTTTCTTCTTGAGCTGCTTGATCTGCGGGATCGAGCCCGCGACGCGCATCGTCGTGCGCTGCCTGTCGTACCAGTAGCGGGAGGGCTTGCCCGGATCGCGCTCGGCCGCCTGGGCGGTGGCGAGCAGCACGCTGCGAGCGTCGCTGTACGGCGCGGCCTGCTCCCGCCCCGGCGTCGTCGTCTGGGTCTGGTCTCCGTGGTCGGTCGCGACGATGACACCGGCGGCTGCACAGGCCGCGGCGGCGACCCCCGCGATCAGCAGCACCGGCCGCCGCCGCGCCCGGCTCGACACGACGTCGTTCCGCGTGCCCGTGATCGTGTCGGCGCGCATGGCCGTTGCGAGATCGTCGTCGCGGCGCCGCTGGTAGGCGTACTCGGCGGCGTCGTCCAGCGCTGCCGGGCGGAGGGCCTGGAAGGTCTTGTCGGGGTCGGTCGCGGGAGGCATGGTCGCTCCGGGGTTCATCGGGCCGCCTCCTTGGCGACCGGTGCGGATACGGGGCGCTGAACGGCGGCGGGACCGGCCTCGGGGCCGTTCTCCAGCGCCTTGGCGAGGCGTTTGCGGGCGCGGTGCAGGCGGACGAAGAACGCGGCGCTCGAACAGCCCACGACCTTGGCCGCCTGCCGTGGATCCAGGCCGTGCCAGTTGACGAGGGAGAGCACTTCGAGGTCTCGTTCGGACAGGCCTGCCACGGCGGCGAGGGCCGTCTCGCGTTCGACGACATGCTCGGCGACGTCCCACGCGGCCACGTCGGCCGGACCGGTGAGCTCCGCGATCCGTTCGGCGAGCACGCGCCGCCTGTGACCGTGACTGCGCTGCTTGTGCAGCAGGTTGCGGGCGACGCCGAGCAGCCATGGCAACGGAGGCTCGCCGATGTCGCCCAGCCTGCGCCAGGCGATCAGGAACGTCTCGCTCGCTATGTCCTCGGCGGTGTGCGGCTCGGCATGGGTGAGCGCGTACGCGAGAACGCGCCGGTAGTTCTGGTCATACAGCCTCGTGAACCGTGATTCGGGGTCATCCACGGAGGCCCTCCGCTCCAGGGGGTCGGGATCATTGACATGAGGTAGTCCCTCGGGAGCGGCCCCGTTTACATCCCGGCCCCGAAAAGATCAGTGGAGCCTGGCCAGCCGTTCCACGGCCTCGTCGATGACCTCGTCCTTTTTGCAGAACGCGAACCGCACGAAGTGCGCGCCGGCTTCGGCGTGGTCGTAGAAGACCTGCGTCGGGATCGCGACGACCCCGGCCTTGTCCGGCAGAGCCCGGGCGAGCTCCATGCCGTCGCTGAAGCCCAGCGGCCGGATGTCGGCCTGCACGAAATAGGTGCCCTGCGGCCGGTAGGTCGCGAACCCGGCCGCTTCCAGCCCGGTGATGAGGCGATCCCGCTTGGCCTGTAGCGACGTGCGCAGTTCCTCCACCCACGGCAGCTCGTTCTGCAGCGCGTAGGCCGTCGCCCGCTGCCACGGGCCGCCGGTCGCATAGGTCAGGAACTGCTTCACCGTCTGCACGGCCCGGATGTAGCGGGCGGGCGCGGTCACCCAGCCGGTCTTCCATCCCGTGACCGAGAACGTCTTGCCCGTCGAGGAGACCGACACGGTCCGTTCCCGCATGCCGTCGAGCGTGGCCAGCGGGATGTGCTCGACGTCGTCGAACGTCAGGTACTCGTACACCTCGTCGGTGATCGCGATCAGGTCGTGCTCCCGGCACACCCCGGCGATGACGTCGAGCTCCTCCCGCGTGAACACGGTGCCCGCGGGGTTGTGCGGCGAGTTGACGAGGATGACGCGCGTCCGTGGGCCCACCGCCGCCCGCAGCTCGTCGGGGTCGAACGTGAAGCGTCCCTCGACCGGCCGCAGCGTGACCGGGCGCCGGATCGCCCCGGCCAGCGCGATCGTCGCCGCGTACGAGTCGTAGTAGGGCTCGAAGACGATGACCTCGTCGCCGGGCCCGGCCAGCGCCAGCACCGACGCCGCGATGCCCTCCGTGGCGCCCACGGTGACGAAGACCTCGGCCGCCGGATCGAACTCCAGCCCGTACCGTGCCAGCCGCTGCGCCGCGACGGCCTCCCGCAGCTCGGGCAGGCCGGGCCCCGGCGGGTACTGGTTGCCGCCCGACCGGATCGCCTCGACGGCCGTCTCGAGCATCGTGGGCGGGCCGTCGGTGTCCGGGAAGCCCTGGCCGAGGTTGATCGATCCCGTCGCCACGGCCAGCGCGGACATCTCCGCGAAGATCGTGGTCCCGAATCCCTGCATGCGCGGTACGAGCGGTTCTCCCACGGCGTCCACCATAGAGCCCGGTTCCAGGCACGGGTCAGATCCAGGCTCGGGTCAGATCCAGGCACGGGTCAGATCCAGCCGGTCTCCCGGGCGGCGCGGACGGCGGCCAGGCGGTTGGACTCGCCGAGCTTGGCCATGGCGCTGGAGAGGTAGTTGCGGACCGTGCCCTCGGTGAGATGGAGCAGGGTGGCGATGCGGGCGGTCTCGGTGCCGGCGCCGATGAGCCGGAGGATCTCGCGTTCACGTTCGGTGAGGGGGTTGTCGCCGGCGGCCATCGCGGCGGCGGCGAGCTCGGCGTCCAGGTAGCGGCCGCCCTCGTGGACCTTGCGGATGGCGGCGGCGAGCTCCTCGGTGGGGGCGTCCTTGGCGACGAAGCCGCGGACGCCCGCGGCCATGGCGCGGCGCAGGTAGCCCGGGCGGCCGAGGCTCGTGAGGATGCACACCGCGCAGCGGGCGCCCGCGCGCTGGAGGTCCTCGGCCACGGAGAGGCCGTCGGCGCCGGGCATGTCGATGTCCAGGACCGCCACGTCCGGGTCGTGCTCGGCGACGGCGGGCACGACCTCGTCGCCGCGGCCGAGCTCGACGACGACCTCCAGGTCGCCCTCCAGGCCGAGCAGGGCGGCCACGGCGCCGCGGATGAGGCGTTCGTCGTCGGCCAGGAGGATCCTGATCACACCGGGCTCCCGCTCTCGGCGAGCTCCACGGCGTCCTCGGCGGGCAGGGGGATCACGACGCGCAGCAGGAAGCCGTCGCGGCCGTCGCGGCCGGCGGTCAGCTCGCCGCCGACCACGCGTACCCGCTCGGTCAGGCCGGTCAGGCCGGATCCGGCGTCGCCGCGGGGGCTGCGGACGCCGTCGTTGCTCATCTCCAGGACCACGGACTCACCGTAGAGGGCGAGCGAGATGCGGCAGTGCCGCGCCTCGCTGTGCTTGATCACGTTCGTGGCGCCCTCCCGGATCACCCACGCCAGGACCGATCGGATCTCCGGTGGCAGGTCCGGCGGGGGCGCGGTCTCGCAGCGCACTCCGGCCGCCTCCAGCACGGCGCGCACACCGGCCAGCTCGGCGTCGAGCTCGACCGCGCGGTAGCCGCGCACGGCGGCGCGCACCTCGCGCAGGGCACCCCGGGCGGCGGTCCGGACGTCGGCCATCTCGGCGCGGGCCCGGGCGGGGTCGGCCTCGGCCATCCGCATGGCCAGCTCGCTCTTCACCGCGATGAGGGACAGGCTGTGGCCGAGCAGGTCGTGCAGGTCGCGGGAGAAGCGCAGGCGTTCCTCGGTGACCGCGAGCCGGGCCTGTGCCTGGCGCGAGGCGTGCGCCTCCTGGTGCAGGTCCCACATGCGCATCTGGTACCGGTTGATGAAGACCACCACGGCGCAGCTGACCGCGAGGATCCCGAACGCGAGGGGGATCACGTACCAGTGGGCGGGATCGGCGTACCAGCGCAGCGGCCGGTCGGAGACGGCCAGGATGAACGGCGTGCACCAGGCGGCGGTGCCGAGGATGACGAGGGTGGTCCAGCGGCGGGTCCGCAGGAGCGGGGCCGCCGTGGCCGCCCAGAAGATCGGCACGAGCGTCCAGAGCCCGTGCGAGAGGATCATGACGCTCAGTGCCCCCGCCGCGACGCCGCCGAACGCGATGCTCTGCCTGTCCACGCGGCCGTGCAGCCAGCCGCGCAACATCCGCATGTAACACCAGAGGAAGGCGCCGAGCCCCGTGACGGCGGCGATGAGCACGGAGAGGTGAAGCGAGCCGTCGTCATACCGCTGGACCAGGGCCATCCCCGGCGTCACCACGAGCGTGACCATGGAGAGCAGGAACATGCGGTACGTCAGGCGGCGGAACTTCTCGAACTCGCGGGCGGCCCGCTCTTCCAGCTCCGCCGTCGTCGCCACGCCCATTTGCCCGTTCCGTCCTTTCTCGCCAGGAACCCTATCCAGACCTTGTGGTGGCCGGGCCGGGTCAGGCGTGCCGTGGTTCCCAGCGGAACCAGCGGCGAGCCGACCAGAGACCGACGACGGTCCACAGGGCGAACACCGCGAAGGGCTTGAGGCAGCGGATCCAGGCCTCGACGAAGCCGATGTCCGACTGGGTGCCGCCGACGGTGTGGTCCTGGCCGAAGTAGCCGGTGCGGACGATGTCCACGAGCGGGCTCAGCGGCAACATCCCGGCCGCCTCGCGCGCGGCCCCGGGCAGGAACTCGAGGGGGAACATCACGCCCGACCCGGCCATCGAGGCGAACATGACCGGCACCACGGTGAGCTGCGCCATGTCCGCGTTCGGGGTCAGGCCCGAGATCGCGAACGCCAGCAGTGCGAACACCACGACCCCGGCGAGCATCCCGGCCAGCATCAGCAGCGGGTTGGCCGGCCATGGCCCGCCCAGCGCCGTGCCCAGCACCACCACGAGCAGGAGCGCCTGGATCAGGTAGATGGCTCCCGACACCACGAGGCTGCCACCGAACACCTCGGAATCGGACAGCGAACCGCTGCGCAGCCGCTTGAGGGTGAGGTCCTCGCGGCGGGCCGTGAAGACCGACACCAAGTTCATGAAAACGGCGAAGACCAGGAAGAACGCCAGGTAGCCGGTGCCGGCGAAGAGGGCCATGTCCAAACCGCCGGTCTCCTGGCCCCGGAAACCGAACAACATCCCGCCGAACAGGAGCGGCATGCCGACGACGGAGAAGAGCACGCTGCGATTGCGCAACAGCAACGTCAGATCGAGCCGGGCGACGGCGAGCACATGCGAAAGGCTCATCGGCTGAACAAGGTCCTTGAGCCGCGAGGAGTTCATCGGACCGCTCCTTCCGGGGTGGCGGCGGCCGTGTGGAGGAAGACGTCTTCGAGGGAGGCGCTACGGGCCTGAAGGCCGTCGAGTTCGAGCCGATGGTGCTCGGCCCAGCGCAGCAGCTCGTACAGCGACGCCTGCAGACCCTGAACGCGGTATCCGGCCACGGCCCGGCCGCTCTCGACCGCGATGTCGGCGACCGCTCCGCACAGCGTCGGCAGGTCTGAGACCGGGACACGGTCCGGCACCCGGAACGTGATCCGGTCGCCCTGCCCGGCCACCACGTCCGCCACCGTCCCGGCGACCTCGATCCGGCCCCGGTGCATGATCGCCAGCCGGTCGGCGAGCTGCTCGGCCTCCTCCAGGTAGTGGGTGGTCAGCAGGACCGTCGTGCCGTCGGCGACCAGCTCCCGGACGATCTTCCAGGTGGCGTGCCGCGCCTCGGGGTCCATGCCCGTCGTGGGCTCGTCCAGGAACAGCACCCGGGGCCGCCCGAGCAGCGCCAGCGCCAGATCCAGGCGGCGTTTCTGCCCACCGGAGAGTTGCCTGGTCCGAACCTCCGTCTGCTGCGGCAGCCCGACCATCCCGAGGACCTCGTCCCGCTCCCGGGGCGACGGCGTGAACCGGCGCCACTGGTCGACGGTCTCGGCGACGGTCAGATCCGCGAAGAACCCGGCCTCCTGCAGCATGATCCCCAGCTGCGGCCGGAGGGCCCGGCGCTCGCGGTACGGGTCGTGCCCGAGCACCCGCACGGTGCCGGAGCCGGCGTTCCGGAATCCCTCAAGCGTCTCCAGTGTCGTGGTCTTCCCGGCCCCGTTGGTGCCGAGGAGCGCGAACAGCTCACCCTCCCCGACCTCGAACGAGATGCCGCCGACCGCCTCGAAGTCCCCGTACCTCTGCCGGAGTTCGTTCACCAGAATGGTCTGCATACGCCAACCCTCGCGCCGGCGCCCTGCCACCCGGTAGAAGCCGCTGTCACCCGTTCCGGACGCGCCTGTAACCCGCCTTACATGACACCTGTCATGTAAAACGCCCGCACGTAGCCAAACACCCCCGAAGACGCAGCGTCCGCACTAACGGGGGATCAACGTACGCTTGGGGACATGCGCGTAGCCCTGTGCCAGATCGTTGTCGGCGACGACCCCAAAGAGAACCTGCGGACGGCGCTGGAGGCCATCTCCGAAGCCTCGGCGACACCGGGCGGCGTCGACCTGGCGGTGTTCCCCGAGGCCACCGTGGTGCGTTTCGGCAACGACCTCGCGGACGCCGCCGAGCCCCTGGACGGCCCGTTCGTCACCGCCCTCCGTGAGGCCGCGCGCGAGCACGGCACCGCCATCATCGCGGGCGTCTTCGAGCCCGCCCCCGAGGGCCGCGTCTACAACACCGTCGTCGGCATCGACTCCACGGGCACCCTCGCCGGCTCGTACCGGAAGATCCACCTCTTCGACGCGTTCGGCGACCGCGAGTCGGACGACGTCGCAGCCGGCGGCGAACCCGTGGTCCTCGACCTGGCCGGCACGCGGATCGGCCTGATCACCTGCTACGACGTCCGTTTCCCCGAGCTCGCCCGCGCCCTGGTCGACCAGGGCGCGGAGGTGCTGGTCGTCCCCGCTGCCTGGGCCCAGGGCGTCTTCAAGGAAGAGCACTGGACGACCCTGGTCCGCGCCCGCGCGATCGAGAACACGACCTGGGTCGTCGCCGTGGACAAGGCCCCCGACCGCACCAGGCCGCCGCGAGGCGCCCCTGGCGGCGTGGGCCGCAGCCAGCTCATCGACCCCATGGGCACGGTCGTCGCCGACCTGGGGCCGTTCCCCGCCGTCCGGGTGGCCGACCTGGACCCTGCCGTCACGTCCCAGGTCCGCACGTTCCTCCCAGCCCTGGCCCACCGCCGCCCCGACCTCTTCTGACCCACGGCACGTTCTGACCCACGGCACGGTCAGTTGGCGACGGAGACGATGTGGCCCGTGGAGGCCGGGTCGTCCACGACGTCCAGCAGGGCCTTGGCGAGGTCGGCCCTGGTGATCATCCACCCGCCGCGGACGTTGCGATCGACGGCGCTGCGATAGGTGCCCTTGGCGGGCTTGTCGGTGAGGCGCGGCGGGCGCACGATGGTCCAGTTCAGCGCCGAGGCGCGCACCTGCCGCTCGGCCACGAGCATGTCAGTGAACGTGTGCTTGAGGATCGGCTGCAGGATCATCGGCTTGACCACGTACCGGGTGAACGGGTCGTCACCGGCGTCGGCGGCCAGTCCGCTGGCGCTGACCATGACCAGCCGCCCGCCGCCGCCGGCGGCGTCCATCGCGCTGATGATGCTGCGGGAGCTGTCCGCGCAGACCGTGGTGGGGGCGCGGCCCCCGCGTGATCCCATCGCGCTGATGACGGCGTCGCAGTCCTTGACGGCTCTGGCGATGGACGCGGGGTCCATGACGTCGGCCTCGACGACGGTCATGCGTTCCCGCAGGGTGGCGGGCAGCCGGGACTCGTCGCGCACCACTGCGGTGACCTCGTGGCCGGCGTCGGCCGCCTGCCTCACCACCTCGACGCCCGTGCCGCCGGTCGCCCCGAAGATCGTGAGCTTCATGCCGCTCCCTCCGCTGGGGGTTAGTAAACATTCACTCACCCCCATTATCGTGGGTAGGTCTTCACTCACCTGTCAAGCGGGGGCCGATGAGCACACGTGAACGGATCCTGGACGCGGCCGCGGAGATCATGCGCACGCGCGGGGTCGCCAGCACCACCACCAAGGAGATCGCGCGCGCCGCGGGCTGCTCGGAGGCGCTGCTCTACAAACACTTCCGTGACAAGGAAGAGCTCCTGACGTACGTGCTCAAGGAGCGAATGCCCGCGTTCAACGGAATCCGGCATCCAGGCGAGGCCACCGTCGAGGAGAACCTGGTGGCGATCACGCATGGCGCACTTCGCTTCTACACGCGCTCGTTCCCGATGATGGCGTCGATGGCGGCACAGCCGAAGCTCATGGCCGCGACCCGCGACTCGATGAGGAAGTACCAGGCGGGACCGCACGTCGCCGTCGACTGGCTGGCGACCTACCTGGCCGGCGAGCAGCAGATCGGACGCGTCTCACCGGACGCCGACATCCCCGTGATGGCCGCGCTGCTGATGGGTGCCTGCTTCCAGCAAGGCTTCCTGCACTACGTCCGAGAAGGCGTCGACGGTGAGGAGATTCCCAAGTCCCTCGCCGAAAGCCTGGTCCACGGCCTCCTCCCCGTCCTCGCTCCCGCCGGCTGAGGCCACGGCTCAGCGCAGGCTTCTCCGGTCGCGGTTCCTGACGAAGTCGATGTCCTCGGGCTCGCGCCCTGGCCAGGTGAGACGGGTGGAAGCGGGAGGGGTCTCGGCGATGATCCGGCCTCGCGACACGACGTGGCTCGGCCGCGTTTGGCGGCGTACGGCGTCGAACGGGGATGCGGCGGGCAGCACGACCAGGTCGGCGGGGCGGCCCGGTTCGATGCCGTACGCGTCGCCCAGGTGCAGCACGCTCGCGGCGCGTTCGGTGACCATGGCGAACGCCTCGTCGATCTCGGCGGCGCCGGTGAGCTGCGCGGCCGCGATGCCGACCAGCGCGACCTGCAGTGGCGAGGCGGTGCCCAGCGGGAACCACGGGTCCATCACGTCGTCGTGCCCGAACGCCACGTTCACCCCTGCGCCGAGCATCTCCTTGACCTGCGTGAGGCCACGCCGCTTCGGATGGTCGTCGAACCGGCCCTGCAGGCAGAGGTTGGCGAGCGGATTGCAGACGAGATTGATGCCCGAGCGGGCGAGGATCCTCCGCAGCTTGTAGGAGTAGGCGCCGTTGTACGAGCCCATCGCGGTGGTGTGCGACGCCGTGGCCTTGTCGCCGATCCCGCCGCGCCGGGCGAGCGTGGCCAGCACCTCCACGAACCTCGACTGCTCGTCGTCGATCTCGTCGCAGTGCGCGTCGACCAGCAGCCCGTACCGCTCCGCGATGCCGAACGCGATCTCCAGCGACCGGACGCCGTCCTCACGGGTGTCCTCGAAGTGCGGGATGGCGCCGATGACGTCCACACCGCGCCGTGCCGCCTCCTCGAGCAACCCGGCACCGTTCTCGTACGAGCAGATGCCCTCCTGCGGAAAAGCCACCAGCTGCAGGTTGAGAACGTCACGGACCTGTTCGCGCACTTCGAACATGGCGTCCAGCGCGACAAGCCCAGGGTCGGTGACGTCCACGTGGCTGCGAACGTGCAGGACACCGTTCGCCGCGTACCACCGGAGCACCTCGGTGGCGCGGGAGATCACGTCTTCGCGGGTGAGCGTCCGCTTGCGTTCGCTCCAGACCGCGATGCCCTCCCACAACGAACCGGAGGCGTTCCAGCGAGGTTCGCCCGCGGTCAGCGTCGTGTCGAGATGAACGTGCGGTTCGACGAAAGGTGCGCTGACCAGCGCACCGTCCACATCCAGGGACTGTGCCCCGGCGCCCTCCCCCGCCGGCACGACACGCCCGAACCGCTCCCCGTCGAACTCGATGTCACAGAGGCCGTCGCGCCCTACGAGCCGGGCGTTGCGGAGAAGCTGAATCATGAGGTCTCCAGGGTGGGTCAGGGGTGGAGGCGGGTTTTCACTACCTTTCCCATGGCGTTGCGGGGCAGGGTCTCCACCAGGTGGACGATCCGGGGGCGCTTGTGGGTGGAGAGGCGTTCGGCCACGAAGTCGATCAGCTGTTCGCTCTCGATGCCTTCGGCCACCACGAAGGCGGTGACCTGCTCGCCCAGGTCGGCGTGCGGGGTCCCGATGACGGCGGCCTCCCGCACGGCCGGGTGCGCCAGCAAGGCGTTCTCCACCTCGCCGGCACCGATCCGGTAGCCGCCGCTCTTGATGAGGTCGGTCGAGGCCCTGCCGACGATCCGATGCCAGCCGTCGGCCCCGATCGTGGCGATGTCGCCCGTGCGGAACCAGCCGTCCGCGCCCAGGGCCTCGGCGGTGGCCTCGGGCCGGTTGAGATATCCGCTGAAGAGCATCGGAGCTCGGACATGGAGCTCGCCAGGAGTCTCGCCGTCCGCAGGGCTGGGTGAGCCATCCTCGGCCACGAGCTTGGTCTCCACGCCTCGGAGGGGCGTACCCACGTACCCCGGGCGTCTGTCGCCGTCGGCGCGCGCGCTCACCGTGATGAGGGTCTCGGTCATTCCGTAGCGTTCCACTGGGCGGTGGCCGGTCAGCGCCTCCAGGCGTTCGAACACCGGGACAGGCAGGGGCGCGCTCCCCGAGACCAGGAGGCGCGCGCGCCGCAGTTCCTGGGCTGAGGCAGGGGCGTCACAGACCCGCGACCATACGGTCGGCACTCCGAAGTAGAGCGACCCGCCGCGCGAACGTGCCGCCGCGTAGGCCTCGGCACGCGGACGCCCGGTGTGGACGAGCGGCGAGCCGACCCGCAGGGCCCCCAGGACTCCCAGGACCAGGCCGTGAACGTGGAAGAGCGGGAGTCCGTGCACGACCACGTCCTCGGGCGTCCACGCCCAGGCCTCGGCCAGCGCATCCAATCCGGCGGCCATGGCAGCCCGGGACACGAGCACGCCTTTGGGCGCGCCCGTCGTGCCGCTGGTGTAAAGGATCAGCGCCGTCGCATCGGCAGGGGTGCCTGCCTCCGGCCCGCTTCCGGAGAGCCCGTCGACCGGGATGACCGGCGGGCCCTCCCCCTCGTAGGCACCACGCGCCGCCAGCACGAACCGCGCGCCCGAATCCCGGAGGATGTGGTCGCGTTCGGCCGGGCCCGAGTCGGGCGGCAACGGGACCACCGGAACGCCGGCCAGGAGCCCGCCCACCACGGCGGCGACGGTCTCCAGCGTCGGCGTCGCGTGGACCGCCACGACGTCCGCGCCCCGGATCTCGGCCGCCACGCCGGCCGCCCAGCCGAACAGTCCCTCCCGCGACACCGCCCGGTCACCGACCCGCACCGCCTCGCCGTGGTCGGCCTGCTCACCGCCGAGCAGATCCATCATTCGCCCTCCCGGAGTCCCCTGCACCTGGCCAGTATCCGCTCTGCGAGTATTCCGTCCTGTGGTCGACGTCCGGGGGCTGGCCGCGCGGCTCCTCAGGCTGCCGCCGTCGTGCGGGCCGGTGCGGGTCGTGGCCGTCGACGGGCCGAGCGGTGCGGGCAAGTCGACCTTGGCGGACGCGCTCGCCGAGGCGCTCGGTGGCGCTCCGGTGGTCCGGTCCGACGACTTCCGCGTGCCGTGGGACGCCGACCCGCTGACCTGGTGGGAGCCGCTGCGCGTGACGGTGCTCGACCCTTTGTGCGCGGGACGTCCGGCAAGGCTGCGGCGGTACGACTGGCGGCGCGACTCGTACGGCGTCGAAGAGGAGATCCCGCCGGCCCCCGTGCTGATCGTGGAGGGCGTGGGGGCGGCGTGGCGGGAGTCCCCTGCCGCGTACCGGATCTGGATCGACGCGCCCAGGGACGTCCGGCGGGCGCGCGCCCTGGCCCGCGACGGCGCGGAGTGGGCCGCGGCGTGGGACGGCTGGGCCGCTCGCGAGGAACGCCATTTCGCCGCTGACAGGACACGCGGACGCGCCGATCTGACGGTCGACGGCGGCATCGGTGATCATTGACCGCCATCGGCCCGACCTCCTGGTTTCGCAATGATGGAACACCCTCCGCACCGCGATCGAACAGGCTACGGTGAGTCCATTCACGCATCCGCCCTGCCCCCTGCGGATCGTCAGGCGGCGGAGGACGTTGAGGTGCCGCGCAACAGCACGGAGTGCCGCAGGGCGTCGATCATGGATGTACTCGCGTCCACGTTGGCGTCCACGGCGGCCGCCGCGGACGTCGGGGGGTCGGGGCTCATCCTGGTCAGCGACGGCAAGCCGCGCGCGATCGGAGGCAGCGACGCCGCGTGCAGAGCCCTGGCGCACGCCCAGGTCACCATCGGCTCCGGCCCGGCCTTCCGCTGCATGGTGTCCGGATGCCCGGTGGGCATCGAAGACCTGCTGACCGGCTATCCCCACGGTCATCCCGAACTCGCCCCCTACTCGGGCTCCGTCCGCGCCGTGCTCTCGGTGCCGATCCGCGTCGGCAGGGTCGTCACCGGGGCGCTGGATTTGTACGACCGGACGGCCCACGACTGGCCCTCCCGGCAACTCGCCGTCGGCCGCGAACTCGCGCAGGTCATTGCGGCGATTCTCTACCTGCTCGCCTCTGACCCGCAGGGCCGCTCGGTGTCGAGCCCCCTTTCAGGGGTACCCCAATGATCCGTGAATGTCAGGTAGGAGGAAGGCCACGATGCATCTCGATCCGGAGGCCCTGGATGCCAGCCTCCGCATGTTGTCGCACCCGCCGCGAGAGGCGGATCTGCAACGTGCGCTGGCCAAGGTCGTCACGGCGGTCCACCGGTTGTTCGACTGCGACGGGGCCGGACTCATGTTCACCGATGGGAACGGGGCGCTCCGCTACGTGACGGCGACAGACGAGACCGGCCGGCGACTGGAGGTCGCCCAGGCCGAGCTCGGCGAGGGCCCGTGCGTCGACGCCTACGTGCACGGCCGGGTGACCGCCTGCCCGGATCTCCTCAGCGACCAGCGCTGGCCTGGCCTGGCCGCCACCCTCGCCCGCGACCCGAACGGAGTGCGCGGCGTCGTGGGCGCGCCCGTGCGGCTCACCGGCACCCCGGTCGGCTGCCTGAACCTGCATTCGCACCGGCCGCGGAACTGGGACGAGGCCGACCTGCACGGCCTGCCCGCGTACGCCGACCTGATCGAGGAGACCATCTCGGCCGCCCTCGCCGCCGAGCACACCAGCACCCTGGCACGGCAACTGGAGTACGCCCTCCGCAACCGGGTGATGATCGAACGCGCGATCGGCTTCCTGATGGCCGACCGCGGTCTCGACTCCGCCGAGGCGTTCGACCAGCTCCGCAACCGCGCCCGCAGCAGCCGCCGCCGCACCATCCACGTGGCCGCCGAACTGCTGGGCGAAGAACTCCCGACCGAGCCGGAACGCCCCCCGGTCAACTGACCGCGATGTTCTAGGCCAGGAGTTTGCCCAGGGTGGCCATGGCGTCTCTGATGTCGGACGGGTTGGTGGCGGCGTAGCCGAGGACGAGGCCCTGGCGGGTTGATCGCTGGTTGTGCCAGGAGAGGGGCTGGACCTTGACGCCGTGGTCCAGGGCGGCGGCGGCGAGGTCCAGGTCCGGCGCGTCGAACGTGATCATCAGGTGCAGGCCCGCGGCGGCGCCGTGCACCGTCGCCTGCGGGAGGTGTGTGCGGATGGCGTCGATCATCGTGTCGCGGCGGTGGCGGTGGCGCCGGCGGAGCGAACGCAGATGGCGTTCCAACTGGCCCGACTCCATCAGTCGCGCCAGCACCAGCTGCGGCAGCACGGCGTTGCCCAGGTCCGCGAACCGCTTGGCCGCCACGAGGGCGTCCAGGTAGCGGGGAGGCACGAGCACCCAGCCCACGCGCAACGCCGGGGCCAGCAGTTTGGACACGCTGCCCGCGTAGCAGACGTGCTTCGGGAGCATCGACTTCAGCGCGGGCACGGGCGCCCGGTCGTACCGGTGTTCCGCGTCGTAGTCGTCCTCGATGATCAGCCCGCCCCACCGCATGAGGGCGCGGCGCCGTTCACCGCTGAGGACCACGCCGGTCGGGAACTGGTGGGCGGGTGTGAGCAGCGCGGCGGGTGCTCCGCCGGCTTGCAGCGCGTCCACTCGGACGCCCTGGGAGTCGACCGGTATCGGCGGGGTGCGCATGCCCGAGTCCCGCAGATGCTGCTGGACGCCCAGCGAGCCCGGGTCCTCCACCGCCACGGTTCCGATGCCGTCGTCGCGGAGGACGGCTGCCAGCAGGCCGAGTGCCTGGGAGGTCCCGGCGACGATCACCACCTCGCCCGCGTCCGCCCGGATCCCGCGGTTGCGGGCCAGCCAGTTCGCGACGGCCCGCCGCAGCGCGGAAGCACCGCGCGGGTCGCCGTAGCCGAGGTCGGCGTCGGCGAGCACCGAACGTTCCGCGCGCAGCCAGGCGGCGCGGGGGAACGCGGTCAGATCGGGCACGCCGGGTGACAGGTCGATCCTGGCGGGCGCGGCCCGCATCCTGTCGAAGATGTCCGCACCCGGCTCGGCGTCGAAGACACCCGCGTCCGGCCTGGCGTCGGCCGGTGGAGGGGGTGTCACGGGGGCCGCAACGACGATCGTGCCTGCTCGGCCGCGGCCCACGACGTGGCCGACCTCGGCCAGGCGCTGGTAGGCCTCGGTGACGACGCCGCGCGAGACCTTCAGCTCCGCCGCCAGCACGCGGGTGGCGGGCAGCCTCCCGCCGACCGGCAGCCGCCCGTCGGCGATCGCGTTCCGCAGTTGCGCGGCCAGCCATTCGGACAGCCCGCCCATCGGCGCGTCCGCCACGTTCAGCTGGAGGAAGTCCGAGCCTATGGACCGCTCGACAGTATCGTCATTGGACCTGTTCACCGATCCATAGTGCCACCAAGCTGGCACGAGTGAGCATCGCGTTCCTGCTGACCACGCTCATCGTGGTCGCCACGCCGGGCACCGGCGTCATCTACACCCTCGCGGCGGGCCTCTCCCATGGCCGCCGCGCCAGCGTCGTGGCGGCCTTCGGCTGCACGCTCGGCATCGTCCCGCACATGCTGGCGACGATCACCGGCGTCGCGGCCGTGCTCCACACGAGCGCCGTCGCCTTCCAGACCCTGAAGTACCTGGGGGTGGCCTACCTGCTCTACATGGCCTGGGCGACCCTCCGGGACAAGGACGCGCTCGTGGTGGAGGGTGAGGGGGCACCGCCGCGGTCGGCGACCCGGACGATCGTTTCCGGCGTGCTGATCAACATCCTGAACCCGAAGCTGACGATGTTCTTCTTCGCCTTCCTGCCGCAGTTCGTGAGCGTGGGCGAGCCCGACTCGCTCGTCCGGATGCTGGAGCTGAGCACCGTCTTCATGCTGCTCACGTTCGTCGTCTTCGCCGCGTACGGCATCCTCGCCGCCTCGGTCCGGTCGCAGGTGACCTCCAGGCCGCGCGTCATGACCTGGATGCGCCGCGTCTTCGCCGGTTCGTTCGTCTCTCTCGGCGCCAAGCTCGCCTTCGCCGCCCGCTAAGGAACCCATGTACTTCCAGCACTCACCACGCCTCTGGTCGGAACACCCCGGCCTCGTCGCGGGCGTTCTGTCCGCCAGCGGCATCGACGCCTCGCCCGCGCCCGATCTCTCCCCCTACTTCGCCACGGCGAAGGAACGGCTGGGTTCCTCTTCCGAGAGCGACCTCCCCGAGATCCAGGCCTGGCGGCGCGCGTTCGCCTCGATGGGCCTCAAGCCGACGCAGTACCGCTGCGCCTCGGAGGCCCTGCTGCGCCGCTTCCGCAAGGAGAGCACGCTCCCCCGGCTCCACCCGCTGGTCGACCTCTGCAACGCGATCTCCCTCGCGTTCGCCGTCCCGGTCGCCGCCCTCGACCTGTCCAAGATCACAGGAGATCTGGAGGTGCGCCACGCCACCGGCGACGAGAGCTACCTGACGTTCGGCGGCGACATCGAACACCCCGCGCCGGACGAGGTGATCTTCGCGGACGGCGCGGGCCGATCCCACGCCCGCCGCTGGACCAACCGCCAGAGCGGCCTCTCAGTCGTCCGCGACACCACCACCGACGTGCTCATCGTCGCCGAGGGCCTCCACGACACCGCCGCAGAGGACGTCCCCCGGCTCATCGAGACGGTGGCCAAGGAACTCGCCGCCCACTGGGGCACCTCACCCGAACCGGCGATCCTCAGCCACGCCAGCCCCCGTTTCACCGTTCACTCCTGACAGCTACGGGAGTCGAGGACGGCCTCGAAGACCTGGGCCAGCTCAGCGGCGTCCTCGCCCGCGTGGTGACCTTGGTCTGCTGAGATGGACGTGATGCTGGTGAGGAGTCTCGGTGCAGTCGGTGGTGAAGCGGTCGGCCAGGGCGATCCTGATCGACGAGGCCGGGCACCTGCTGCTGATCAAGCGGATCAAGCCGGGCCGGGCCGCCCCTGGGCGGGGGATCAATCGTCGGTGTCGGGGATCCATGAGCCGTGGATGCCGGCGGTGACGCGGCGAGGAAGGTGGACGGCGGCGATCTGGTCGAAGCCGGAGGCGTCCAGGACCAGGAGGCGGGAGGAGTCCTGCTTGAGGTCGGAGATGACGGTGAGCAGGTAGCCGTCGTCCTCGTTCGTGGCGTTGTCGGCGGGGACGAACACCGCCTCGCTGGGCAGGCGGGCGTCACCGGCCTGGTGGACGCGGCGCGCGCCGGTGGCGCGGTCGTACTTGACGATGCCGTAGCCGCCGTTGCCGTCCTGGTCGGGAAAGGAGACGGCGTACTGGTAGCGGTGCTCCGACCCGAGGTAGTCCTCGTTGAGGGTCGGGAACTCCACGGCGAGGTCGTCGATGTTCTGCTCGTCCACGCTGCCGTGGACGAGGTCGATGACCCAGCGGCGGGTGTAGGAGCGGGTGTTGGGCTCGGTGCCGCGCCCCGGCGCACCGACCCACCAGTTCCAGGACAGCTGGAAGCCCTCTCGGTCGACGGTGGGGCCTTCCAGGACGATGCGGCCCTGGGCGTCCTCGTAGGCGTTGCCGGCGTGGAGCATGTTGCCGGGCTCGATGGAGAACCAGCGGATCTTTCCGGCGCCGTCGCTGGTGCGGGGCATGACGCCGATGCGGGGCGGCTGGTCGTCGCTCCACCCGTAGGGGATGCCGGAGTGCTCGGCCGGGTCGAAGGTGACCGAGCCCTCGACGAACACGATGTGGTTGCGGGTGATGGCGAAGTCGTGCTTGAGGGACGCGGTCGCGCCGGGGATCTCGGCGCTGTGGACGATCTGCCCCTTGGCATCGGCGATGTAGTAGACGAGGAACGGCGGGAACGGCGAGGAGCCGAAGAAGTGCAGTTCGCCGGTGACCGGGTCGGTCTTGGGGTGCGCGGTCATGGCGCTGCTGAGTTTGCCGTCGAAGTCATAGGCGCCGATGGTCTCCAGGTCGGCGTCGAGTTCGAACGGGAAGTTGGCCTCGGACAGGGCCAGCAGGCGTCCGCCGTGCTCGATGACGTGGGTGCCGGCGGTGCTGGCGGTCAGGTCGGGGCCGCGCTCGGTCATGTAAGGCGCGCCGTCGAGGGCGGGCGTGCGGACCCAGCGGTTGCGGTACCACTCGGCGCGGCCGTCGCGCAGCCGGATGCCGTGGACCATGCCGCTGCCCTTGAACCAGTGGGTCGGGGTGACGCCCGGCTTGGGGTTGTGGCTGTTGCGGATGAGCCGTCCGTTCAGCTCGGGCGGCAGGTGGCCCTCGACGGTGAGGCCGGTCGCGGTGATCTCGTCGACGGCGGGGGCGTAGTGGCCGATCAGGTAAGGCTTGGCGGTCATGCCGGACTCCTTCTCCCTGGGTTGGGCGAGCTGTCTTCGCGGTGTGTCAGGCGGGCTGCTCGGCGCGGTCCTTCAGGGCGGCGAGCCAGGATTCGAGGGACTGCTGGAGTGCCTGGCCGAGCTGGTCGGCCGCGGCCTCGACGGGGGCGCCGCTCCAGGACTCCTCGGTGCGGACGGTGACGCGGTCGCCGTCGGCCGCGAACGTCCAGACGTGGACGCCGTCGATGCCGCTCGCGGGACCGCCCCACACGATGCGCTCGCCCGGGATCACCTCGTAGACCGTGGAGGTGATGTCGAGGCCGTGGGTCCGCCAGCGGAAGGAGCCGCCGGGCTCGACCGGTCCGTCGGCGACGGCGTTGTCGATGTCGGCGTTCCAGCTCGGCCAGGCGTCGATGCCGGTGTGCAGGGCCCACACCTTCTCCAGGGGTGCGTCGATGGTGGTGGACAGGCGGACGATCACGGGGGCGGTATCGTCGATGGTGCGCATGGCGGTCTTCCTTTCAGCGGGACGGGTGGAGCGGGTCAGATACGCGGCGAGCAGCGCCGTCGCGGTCAGGAGGCCGACGGACACCGCGAAGGCGGTGCGGTAGCCGTCGGTGAGGGCTTCCAGGGGCGGTCGGGTGGAGTTCGCGGTGAGCGATCCCGCGAGGGTGGCCAGGACGGCGAGGCCGATGGCGCCGCCGACCTGGCGTGTGGTGTTCACCAGGCCCCCGGCCACGCCCGCGTCCTGCTTGGCGACGCCGTCCAGGGACAGGTCGGTGAGCCGCACGAAGGCGACGCTCAGGCCGAGGCCGACCAGGACGCTCGGGCCGAGGACATCGGTGAGGTAGGAGCCGTCCACGCTGATCCGGGACAGCCACAGCAGTCCGGCGGCTTCGGCGAGCAGGGCGGCCGGCAGGGCGGAGGCGGCGCCGATCCGGGCGGTGAGCCGCGGCGCCAGCGCGGAACCGGCCATGATCGCACCGGCTAGGGGGAGCTGGCCCAGCCCGGTGAGCAGGGGGCTCTGGCCGAGTACCTGCTGTTGGTAGAGCGGCAGGAAGAAGAACAGGGCGATCCACACCGAGCCGAACAGGGCCATCAGCGCGTTCCCGGCCACCACCCGGCCTCCGGCCAGCAGCCGGGGAGGGACCAGCGGGTCGGGGTGGCGGCGCTCGGCGAGGACGAACACCGCTCCCAGGAGCACGGAGACCGCGAAGGCGCCGAGCACGCGCCCGTCCGTCCAGCCTTGGTCGCGGGCGGTCGTCAGGCCCCACACCAGGCTGGTCAGGGCGAGCGTGACCGCGGCCGTGCCCAGCGCGTCGAACCGTCCGGCCGCCCGCCTACCGGGCTGCGGGACCGCGATGGCGACGGCGGCGAGGACGGCGAGGGACCCGGCGGCGACGGTGTAGAAGATCGCGGGCCAGCCCCATGCCTGGGTGACAAGGCCGCCGAGCAGGACTCCGGCCGCGCCGCCCGCGCCGGAGACCGCTCCCCAGACCCCCAGCGCTCTCCCCCGCCTGGGACCCGGCGGGAAGAGGCTCATGACCAGGGCCAGGGCGGCGGGCGCGATGGCCGCGGCGCCGGCGCCCTGGGCGGCGCGGGCGGCGATCAGCGGGCCCGGTGCGGTGGCGAGCGCGGCGACGAGCGAGGCGCCCCCGAACGCGGCGAGCCCTGCGAGCAGGACCCGGCGGTGCCCGAGCAGGTCGGCGGCCCGCCCGCCGGCCAGCAGCAGCGCCCCGAAGGCCAGGCCGTAGGCGTTGACGACCCACGTCGTGCCACCGTCCGACAGCCCGGCGCCGTCGCGGATCTGCGGCAGCGCGACGTTCACGATCGAGGTGGCGAGCATGACCGTGAACTGGGCGGCGGCCAGCGCCGCGAGGGCCGCGCCCGTGCCCGGCTTCCGCATGCCGTGACTCCTATGTATGTGGTTGACCACTCACTGATGTGAGCGAAGAGAGGGCGGGGCGTGCGCCCCGCCGGAGCGCCCCGGCGACCGATTCCGGATCCCGCAGGTCGGCGACGACGGTCTCGACACCGGGGACGAGGCGGTGGGGGTTGCGGGGCATGGCACATGCGCTCAGGTCAGTGCGTGTCCGGCTGTGTCCTGCCCGGCTGCTCGTGGACCAGCTGGGATCGTCGCCCTCGTCGTGAGCGGAGTGCTAGCACGTGGGGATTCCTCTGGTGGGATGGCTTGTTCTGGTCTGGTCATGCGCTCACTGTGCGGCGGCGGGGCCGAAGGTGGAAAAGAACTTGCGGAAAGCGCAAACTGGCTCCATGAGCGAGGACCTCTACGCCACTCTCGACGCGGTCGGGCCACGGTTGCGCGCGATCCGCAAGCGGCGCGGATCGACTCTGGAGCAACTCGCGGAGTTGACGGGGATGTCCGTCAGCACGCTGTCGCGGATCGAGTCGGGTCAGCGGCGCCCCACGCTGGAGGTGCTGCTGCCTCTGGCGCGGGCGTACCGCATGCCGCTCGACGAACTGGTCGGTGCGCCGGCAACGGGTGATCCGCGCATTCATCCGCGGCCGGTGAACCGTGATGGCGTGGTGTGGGTGCCACTGTCCCGTGATCCGGGCGGGCTCAACGCGTTCAAGCAGGTCCTGCCGGTGCCCGCACAGGTACCCGAACGGCTCGACCAGCAGGTGCACGAGGGTTACGAGTGGCTCTACGTCCTCACCGGCACATTGCGGCTCGCTCTCGGCGAGGAGGACTTCCTCCTGGACGCCGGTGAGGCCGCCGAGTTCGACACCCGTGTCCCGCACGCCATCGCCAACGCCGGCAGCCGGCCGCTCGAACTGCTCATCATCTTCGGGCAGCAAGGCCAGCGGATGCATCTGCGCGCACGCACGAAATGATCCCGCGCACGGTGCCCGGTGGGTTGTCCACGTCGCTTTTGCGGTTTTGGCAAGGATTGGAGTGGGTCTGGCGACGGTCGGTTGAGACTCCAGGAGCCCGGCACACGTCCGGTGCCACGAGGAGTGACGATCGACATGACGCGGCTGACCGCCCCCGAGACCGACCGATCTGCCGTCCGACGGCCACGACCGCTGTATGCGTCGGTGCTGGTACTCACCTTGATGCAGGTGACGCTGGTGATCGACAACAGCGTGGTGAACGTCGCCCTGCCCGTGATCCAGGATGAGCTCGGCTTTTCCGCGGCGGGTCTGTCGTGGGTCGTGACGTCCTACGCGTTGGTCTTCGGCGGGCTGGTCCTGCTGAGCGGCCGGGTGGGGTCGATCATCGGCCCCCGGCGGGCGTTGCTGATCGGGATCTCCGTCTTCGTCGCGGCTTCCGCCTTCGGCGGCCTGGCCGTCACACCGGGAATGCTGATCGCCGCGCGTGTCCTGCAGGGCGTCGGCGCGGCGCTCGCGGCCCCCAGCACGCTGGTGTTGCTGATGGCTATCACCGAGCCGGGCGTGCAGCGCGCGAGGGCGATGTCGCTGTTCGTCCTGTCGATCGGGCTTGGTGCCGGTCTCGGGCTGTTCCTGGGCGGTGCGCTGACTTCCGGCCTCGGGTGGGAGTGGGTGATGTTCGTCAACGTACCGATCGGGATGGTGGTGTTCTTCGGTGTCCGAGCTTTGGTACCCGAGGCGGACCGCCACCCGGGGCGTCTCGACGTCGGCGGAGCGGCGACCTCCACGATCGGGATGCTGGCGTTGGTGTACGGCCTGACCGTGGCCGCCGACCAGGGCTGGGCGAGCCCGTCGGTGATCGTGTCGTTCGTCCTGGCCGGAGCCAGCCTGGTGGCGTTGGTGCTGACCGAGCGGCGCCACGGGGCACCGGTGGTCCCGCCGAGGTTCTTCACGCGCATGTCCAGCGCCGGCCCGCTGCTGGCGATGATGCTGATCCCGGCCGGCCAGTTCGGGTTCCTCTACTTCGCCGCCCTCTACACCCAGGGCGTCCTGGGGTTCAGTCCACTGCGGACCGGCCTGTCCGTGCTGCCCTTCACGGCCGGCATGCTGGCCACCAACGTCACCGTCAGCCGGCTGGTGACCCGCTACGGGGAACGCGTGGTCGGATCGCTCGGCATGATCGGCCTCCTCACGGGCCTGGTGTGGATGTCCCGCCTCACACCGGACAGCGGTTACCTCGACGGGCTGTTCGGCCCGTTCCTGCTGCTCGGTCTGGGCGCCGGCCTCACGGTCGCCCCGCTCACCGCGGTGATCATGCACAACGCCCCACGCGAACACCTCGGGGCCGCCTCCAGCCTGAACCAGGCCATGCAACAACTCGGCGGAGCCGTCGGGCTCGCGGTCCTGTCGACCGTCTTCGCCAACACCGCCGGCACATCCGGCACGGCAACCGGTATCTCCACCGCGCTCACCGTCGCCATCGCCTTCCCCCTGCTCGCCCTGCTGCTGTTCGCGGTCTGGGCACGACGGATCACCGCCCACTGAGCGCACACGTTCGTCCGAACTCGCAGGTCTGAAACAAGGAGTACTCGATGACAACCCCCATAACCGAGACCGGTCGCGCCGACTGGGACGCATACCGCGCCGACTGGCACGCCTGGCGGGCCGGCTGGGAGCAGTGGCTCGCACAGCCCCACAACTGGCTGTCCGCCGTGGCCGTGAACTGGCTCGACCACACCCCGCGCCGATTCGACGGGACACCTGGCCTGTGGTGGCAGGACGGCGACCAAGTGATGATCGACCCCAACGGCGCCACCATGGCGTTCGACGGAACCGAGTTCACCCAGACCCGTGCGCTCAGCCTCGCGGACGGACCCGACGACCAACGCGTCACCGCAGGCGATCTCCAGATCGGGATCACATACCGCCAGGCCTACCACATCGTCACCTACGACCCGAGCGCTCCGGCACGCAACGCGTTCCACGGCGTACCGACGTTCGAGCCGAACCCCGACTGGATCATCAACGGCCGATTCGAGGCATTCGACAACGACCAGTCACTCGCCCTGGGCACCGTGGGCTGGCGAGAGCACGACTACACCTCACCCGGCGTGGTGCGCTTCGAACACGACGACACCCCGTACGAACTGCAGGTCATCGCCTCCGCAGGACGGCACACCACCGTCTTCACCGACGCGACCAGCGGCGACACCACCTACCCCGCCGGCCGGGCACTCGACATCCCCGCCCCGGCCAACGACGGCACCGTCACACTCGACTTCAACCGCGCCGTCAACCTCCCGTGCGCCTTCGGCGACTTCTTCCCGATCTGCCCGACTCCACCAGCGGGCAACCGCTACCCGTTCCGAATCGAGGCGGGCGAGAAGACACCCGCGAAGCAGGGAGGCCCTCATGTGAGAACCACGTGATCATCATTGGCTCCGGCCCGTCCGAGTACTCAGCCGCGTCCGCCCCCGTTTCGCCGTTCACGCCTGACGTTCACTCCTGCCGGCGGCGGGAGTCGAGGACGGCCTCGAAGACCTGGGCCAGTTCAGAGGCGTCCTCGCCCGCGTGGTGGGTGTGCGGGAGGTCGTTGAGCTTCAACTGCTGTTTGATGATGCTCTTGCGCGAGCTGACCCACTCGCAGCCGGTCATGCCCATCCAGTAACTCCGCAGGTCGATGCCCGCGCCGGAGTTGCTGAACGGGCTCTTGCCCAGGAAGCGCTGGAAGTACCAGTGCACGAACATCCCGTCGAAGACGGCGGGACCGGCGAGGAAGACCGGGCGGCCGATCCGGCGCAGGCCGTTGATCCAGCTCGCGGCGGCGGCCATCGCCTCCGCCGCGGGCGGCGCCTCGCGCAGCAGGCGGTCGCGGTCCAGGCCCGAGACCGCCAGGGCCGCCGGCACGAAGTCGTCGGAGATGGGCCGGAGCTCGGTGTAGAACGTCAGGTCGGGCCGCCCGACGACCGCGATGCCCAGCGAGATCATGCTGTACGGGCCGGGAATGGGTCCGTCCGCCTCGACGTCCACCGCCAGGTAGAGCTCCGGGAGTTTCGCCATGGCGGCAAAGCTAGGCCCGGCGCGCATCGATGATCAATATGTTTGGTCCACGTCGGCGCCGGAACGGCCGCCGGAGAGGCGGGGGTAGCCGGGGCCCCGGTCGAAGAAGGGTGCCGGTCCGCGGTCGGCGCGGAGGCGGTTCCGGAGCTCGGCGGTCGCGGCGGCGTCCACCTCGGCGTCGGCATCGGCGACTATGAGGATGACGCCGTAGTCGTCGCGGGCGCCGGTGAGGGTGACCTTGCCGTCGCGGACGTCGGCGGCGACGGCGGACGGGTCACGGTCGAACGGGTCGCCCCAACCGCCGCCCCCGGTCGTACGGATGCGGATGACCTGGCCCTTGTGTACCGGGTGGCCGTCGACCAGGCCGTCCATCTCGACGCCGTCGATGTCCACGCGGAACGGGCTGCCGGCGCGACCTCCGTTGACGCCCCAGCACGACAGGATGGAGCGGTCCGCGATCGACATGTAATGGGCGTCGCGGAGCATGCGGATGTGCTTGTCGTACCCGAGCCCTCCGCGGTGGAGGCCGGGCCCGCCGGAGTCGGCGGCGAGGCCGAGGCGTTCGACCAGGAACGGCCAGCGGGCCTCGGCGAACTCGGCCGGGATGTTGCGGGAGTCGGGCACGACGTGGATCGTGTCCTCCCCGTCGGCGTAGTAGCGGCCGCCGGAGCCGCCGCCGAGCACCTCGCGCATGAGGTACGGGCCGCGGTCGTCGTCGCCGTAGACGCCGGTGTAGCGGATCGTCTCCTGGTCGGCGGGCATGCGGCCGCCGGTGGCCTTCGCGAGGACGCCCGCCAGCACGCCGAGTAGGCGAAGGATCACGAACGTCCGGGCGTTGGTCGGGGCCGGGAACACCGGCGTGAGCAGCGTGCCCTTCTCGGGGAACCGCATCTCGATGAGCGGTACGACGCCCTCGTTGACGTCCAGTTCGGCGGCGCGTTCGGGAGAGTCCGCGAGGTTGCGGAGGATCGGCGCGAGCCATTTCTTGAGGAAGACCCCGTCGGCGTAGTCGCCCGCGTGGTTGATCGGCCCCTTGGCCTGCGGGGACGTGCCGGTGAAGTCGATGACCAGCGGAACGGGCGCGGTGTTGTCGACGGTGAGCGTGATGCGCTGGGTGTGCAGGCGCGGCGGATCGACGCCGTCGTGCTCGGCGTAGTCCTCCCAGACGTACGTGCCGTCGGGGATCTTGGCGAGGAGCTCGCGGCGGAACGTCTCGGTGGTCTTGCCGATGATGGCGTCGAAGCAGGTCTCGACGGCGGCGCGGCCATAGCGGTCGAAGAGCTCGCCGAGCCGACGCGCCCCCATGAGGCAGGCCGAGCACTCGGCGTCCAGGTCCCCGGCGAGCGAGTCGGGCATGCGGGAGTTGCGGGTCATGATGCGCAGGGCCGCCTCGTTGGGCACGCCCCGGTCCCAGAGCTTGATCGGGGGGACCATCAGGCCCTCCTCGAAGGCGCTCCGGGCATGGCTGGGCATCGACCCGGGCACCGCGCCGCCGATGTCGTCGTGGTGGCCGAACGCCTGGACGAACGCCACCACCTCGCCGCCGTGGAAGACCGGGACCGTCACGCAGAGGTCGGGCAGGTGACCGATGCCGCCCTCGGAGAGGTAGACGTCGTTGTGGAAGAAGACGTCGCCCGGCCGCATCGTGTCCAGCGGGAAGTCCCGCGCGATCGGCTGCACGAGGGCGGAGTACGAGCGGCCCGTCAGCTTGCGCAGGCGGCGGTCGTGGATGCCCGCGCGGAAGTCGTGCGCGTCGCGGATCATGGGTGAACGGGCCGTCCGGGCGATCGCGGTCTCGACCTCGCGTTCCACCGAGGCGAGCGTGCCCTCGACGATCTCCAGCAGGATCGGGTCGACTCCGCCCGTCGTGTCACCACTGGTCATTTGGTCACCACCAGGTTGCCGTGGCCGTCCACACGGGCCTGGAAGCCCGGGTGCAGCGGCAATGTCGAGCCGAACTCCTCGATGACGGCGGGCCCCTCGATGACCGTCCCGGGTGCGAGCTGTGCGCGCTGGTAAATGGGCGCGTCCGTCCAGTCGTCGTAGAAGACCGGCCGCACGCCCGTCCGTTCGGCCTCCCCTCCTGGCGGTCGTTCACGCAGGACGGGACGTGTGATCGGGCCGATCCCGGAGACACGGAGGTTGACCCACTCCACGGGATGGCGTCCCGGGTCGTCGCGGTAGCAGTAGCCGTAGAGCCCCTCGTGGGCATCGTGGAAGCGCCGCACGACCTCGTCCCGGAACGCGTCGTCGAGCGGCCCGTCGGGAGCGGCCACCCGCACCTCGAACGCCTGGCCGTAGTAGCGCAGGTCAGCCGAACGCAGGAAACGATGCCGGTCGCGTGGGAAGCCTTCGCGTTCCAGAGCGGTCGCGGCTTGGTGTTCGAGGTCCGCGTAGACGCCGGAGACGGCGGCGAGGTCGAGTGCGGTGTCACGTTCCACGCGCGTACGGACGTAGTCGTTCTTCACGTCCACCGTGAGCAGGCCGAACGCGGAGAGGTTGCCGGGGTTCTCCGGGATGACGGCCGCGGGCAGGCCGAGGATGTCGAGCAGGCGGCAGGCCAGCAGCGGCCCCGACCCGCCGAACGCCACGAGCGGGTAGTCGCGGACGTCCAGGCCGCGCTTGACGGTGATCTGCCGGATGGCGTTGGCCTGGTTCCAGGCGGAGATCTCCAGGATGCCGGTGGCGGCGCGTTCGAGCGTCAGCCCGAGCTTGGCGGCCAGCGCCTCGGCGCCGGCTCGGGCGGCCTCCACGTCCAGCGGGATCTCGCCGCCGAGGAGATGCGGCGGGATGCGGCCGAGGGCCGCGTGCGCGTCGGTCACCGTGACCTCCGTACCGCCGCGGCCGTAGCAGAGCGGCCCGGGGTCGGCGCCGGCGCTGCGCGGGCCGACCTTCATCGTGCCCTCCGGGGAGAGCCAGGCGACCGAGCCGCCGCCCGCGCCCACCGTGACGATGTCGATCATCGGGATCTTGACGGGATGGCGGCCGATCGTCCCCTCCGTGGTCAGCGTGGGCTCGCCGTCCAGCACGACCGCGACGTCCGTGGAGGTGCCGCCGCCGTCCAGGGTGATGACCGAGCCCCGTCCCGCGGCCTGGGTGATGAACGCGGCGCCGAGGGCGCCGGCGGCGGGGCCGGACAGGACGGTCGTGATCGGCTGGTGGATCACCTCCTCCCCCGACAGCACGCCGCCGTTGCTCTTCATCACGTGCAGGCGCCCGCCGGGCATGCGAGAGGTGAGCCGCTGGATGTAGCGGGTCATGGTGGGCTTGACGGCCGCGTCCACGAGCGTCGTCACGGACCGTTCGTACTCGCGGTACTCGCGCAGGACCTCGCACGACAGCGACACGACCGCCTCCGGGTGCTCGCGGCGCAACACCTCGCGCATGCGCAGCTCGTGCACCGGGTCGGCGTAGGAGTGGAGGAAGCAGACGCCGATCGCCCGGATCCCGCGGTCACGGAACCAGCGCGCCACCGCGACGGCCGACTCCTCGTCGAACGGCCGCAGCTCCGCCCCCGTGTGGTCGAGCCTGCCGCCGACCGTCCGGACGCGGTGGACGGGCACGATGCGGGGCGGCTTCACCCAGAAGTAGCTGTTGCCGTAGCCGTCGGGGACGCTCTGCCGGGCGATCTCCAGCACGAACTCGAAGCCCTCGGTGGTGACGAAGCCGAGATCGTCGAGCCGGTCCTCAAGGAGCTGGTTGGTCGCCACGGTCGTGCCGTGCGCCAGCGCCGTGATGTCCGGACGGGACGCGCCGAGCAGGTCCAGCACCTTCTGGACGCCCGCCTCGAAGCCCTGGGCCGGATCGGCCGGGGTCGAGGGGGTCTTGGTCGTGATCATCTCGCCGGTGTCCTCGTCCAGCGCCACGACGTCGGTGAACGTCCCGCCGGTGTCGATGCCTATCCGCAGCCGCCGCGTCATGTCTCCCTCTCTACCGGTGCCGTGCCGCCCGCGACACCGTCGCTTCCTGCCCAACGGAGCGGCGGTTCTTTGGCGAGTCGGGCTGCGGCTACGCTGAACGGCATCCGAAAAGACCGCCGACCCACGATGGAGCCTGGCAATGGCGCTTGAACGGCCCGAGATCGACTTCCCCGAGGGCACCCCGCCCGACTACCTCGACATCACCGACATCACCGTCGGCGACGGCGCGGAGGCGACCACCGGGTCCACCGTATCCGTGCACTACGTCGGGGTCTCGTTCTCGACCGGCGAGGAGTTCGACGCCTCCTGGAACCGCGGCAGCACCTTCGAGTTCCCGCTCGGCGGCGGCCGCGTGATCAAGGGCTGGGACATGGGGGTCAAGGGCATGAAGGTCGGCGGCCGGCGCAAGCTGGTCATCCCGCCGCATCTGGCCTACGGCGACCGCAGCCCGAGCCCGCGGATCAAGCCGGGCGAAACGTTGATCTTCGTGGTGGACCTGGTCGGCGTGAACTAGCACGCCGACCAGCCACGGACACGGCGGGCAAGCGGAGGTCAAATTCTCTTCCGCTTGCCCGCCGCCGCCGTTTCCGGACCGGTCGCCGTCGGTATCAGCCGAGAATGATCCACGCGCGGGGGCTGACGAAGCACTACGGGCCGAAGGTCGCGGTCGACCACGCGGACTTCACCGTGCGTCCGGGCCGCGTGACCGGCTTCCTGGGTCCCAACGGCGCCGGCAAGTCGACCACCATGCGGCTGATCCTCGGTCTCGACCACGCCAACGAAGGCGACGTCACCGTCAACGGCAAGCACTACCGGCAGCTGGGCGCTCCACTGTGCGAGGTCGGCGCGCTGCTGGAGGCGAAGGCCGTTCACGGAGGCCGCAGCGCCTACAACCATCTCCTTTGCCTGGCCAAGAGCAACGGCATCCCCCGCCGCCGCGTGGACGAGGTCCTCGGCCTGGTCGGCCTGGAGAAGGTGGCGAAGAAGCCGTCGCGGGGCTTCTCCCTCGGCATGGGGCAGCGGCTCGGCATCGCCGGGGCGCTGCTCGGCGATCCGGGTGTCCTCATGTTCGACGAGCCGGTGAACGGCCTCGACCCCGAGGGCATCCTGTGGATCCGCAACCTGATGAAGAAGCTGGCCGCGGAGGGGCGCACGATCTTCGTCTCCAGCCATCTGATGTCGGAGATGGCGCTGACCGCCGACCATCTGGTGGTGATCGGCCGCGGCCGGATCCTCGCCGAGACCAGCACGCGGGAGTTCATCGCCGCCAACGCCACCAGCCACGTCAAGGTCAGGTCTCCGCAGCTGGGTGAGCTCGGCTCGCTGCTGTCCCGGCACGGCTGGCGGGTCGAGCTGGAAGGCGACCAGTCGCTGCGGGTGTTCGGGGCTCGCACCGCCGAGATCGGTGACACCGCCGCCGACCACGGGCTGCGCCTGCACGAGCTCAGCCCCGTCCAGCCGTCCCTGGAGGAGGCGTTCATGCGGCTGACCGGCGACGCCGTCGAGTACCACGCGGGCATCCCGGGCAACGGGACCGGGACCGCAGCCGGGGAACGGCCGGAGGCTCCGGCGGCCGTGGGACCGCCACCGCCGGGCAGCAGACCGCCGGAGGGCATGCCGTCGGAGAGCAGGGACGGACAGCGTGGAGGCGACTGGTCATGACGACGGAGACCACCACGGCTCCGGCGCCCGCACGCCCGCGGCGCGCGACGTTCGGCAACGTCGTCTCCGCCGAGTGGACCAAGGTCCTCACGGTCCGGTCGACGTTCTGGACGCTGCTGGCCGGGATCATCGTCACGATCGGGCTGAGCCTCCTGCTGGCCTGGGCGTTCACGTCCCAATACGGGGAGATGAGCGCGGCGGACAGGGCCGAGTTCGACCCTGCGGCCTACAGCCTGGCCGGTGTGAACTTCGGCATGGTCGCCTTCGGCGTGCTGGGCGTGCTGGTGATCACCGGTGAGTACGCCACCGGGATGATCCGCACGTCGCTGATCGCGATGCCGAGGCGCGTGGAGTTCCTGGCCGCCAAGGCACTGGCACTGGGTGCGGTCACGCTGATCGTGGGCGTGCTCGTCTCGTTCGCCTCGTTCCTGCCGTGTCAGCTGATCTTCAAGTCCCAGAAGATCGACGCCTCGCTCGGCGACGACGGCGTGCTCCGCGCGGTGGTGGGCGGCGGGCTGTACCTCGCTCTCATCGCGCTCCTGGCGCTGGGGATCGGCGCCCTGCTGCGGCACACCGCGGGCTCGGTCTCGGTGATCCTGGGCGTGCTGTTCGTCCTGCCGATCATCGCCCAGTTCCTGCCCGGCGACTGGGCCTCGACGGTGAGCAGGTTCCTGCCGTCCGGCGCGGGCGGAGCCGTCATGTCGGTCAAGCCCGCCGAGGGCGTGCTGTCGCCCTGGACGGGTTTCGCGGTCCTGGTGCTCTACACGGTGGTCGTGCTGGCCGCGGCACTCTTCGCCATCCAGAAGCGCGACGCCTGAGCCTCAGCGGCGGGAACGGCGCGCCAGTGCGTGGCCGATCGCCACTCCCGCCAGCGCCACGGCACCGCCCACGCCGAAGGCGATGACCATGGGGGCCACCGGACGTTCCGCCTCGAAGAACGCCGCGCCCGGGTAGAACTCGCCCGGTCCGGCCTTGAGGGCCCGCGCCCCCTGGCCCTCGGGGACCGCCCCGGAGACCGCGCCGGACACGGCGCCCGCGACCGGGGCGTTCAGCGCCCTCTCGACGGCCGTGAAGAACTCCCCCGCCGTCCTCTTGGCCACGCCCGCGAGCATCCGCTGGCCGACCCCGCCGACCATGCCGCCGACCACCGCGTCCGCGTCGTATTCGATCAGCGTGGAGCCCTCGCCGTCACCCTCCCCCAGCCGCACCCGCACGGTGGCGTCGACGGTGCCGGGCGCGCCCTGGCCCTTGGCCCGCAACACGAACGAGCGCGGCGGATCCGGGTCGGTGAGCGCCACCTCGCCCGTGTACGTGCCCTTGATCGACGCCACTCCGGCCTGGACCGTCATCCGGTAGCGGTCGTCGCCGAGCGCCTCCAGCGACTCGCATCCCGGGATCGTCAGCGCCAGCACCGACGGGTCCTGCAGCGCGTCCCAGACGCGCGGGAGCGGAGCGGCGACAGTGGCACTGCCAGTGACTTTCATGTCACGACCTTACGGAACGGGCCCCCTCTCGCGAAGGGCAACTTGTGCCTAGCGCACGCCAGGTGTTAGTCAGATACGACCCGTTCGGGCTGGACATGATCTGATGGATCGCGCGAACCTGATCGCGCCTTCGAGCGTCAACGATGTTGCGCCTGACGGAGTTTCGCGCTCGACGGAGTTTCGCCAACGGGGGACGGGAGAAGAACGGCTGATGCTAGGGAAGATGCCCGTGATCGCCACGCTGGTGGCGGGGGGGCTCGGCGTGGCGGCCGGAGCCTGGCCGGTGGTACGCGCGCCGGCGGGCGGCGACACCGGCCCGTCGATGCGGTCCCAGCTGGCCGCCGTCCTGTCGGACCAGCAGTGGGCGACGCCCAAACCGGGCTCGTGGACGATGCCGAAGCCCGCCCCGGACGGCCTCCCGCCGGTCCTCCGCAAGATCGAGACCCAGGACAAGGTCGTCTTCCTCACGATCGACGACGGCTACGAGTACGACGCCGAGTTCGTGAACCTGGTCCGCAAGGAGAAGGTGCCCATCCTCACCTTCCTGACCTCCCGCTACGTCAAGGGGCAAGGCCAGTACTTCTGGGCCCTGCGCAACGCCGGCTCGCAGATGGAAAACCACACGGTCACGCACACCCCCATGGTGAAGCTCACGCCAGAAGGGCAGCGGAAAGAGATCTGCGACGCCTCCGACACCATCACGAAGCAGTACGGTCGCCGCCCGCAGATCTTCCGCCCGCCGTACGGCAGCTTCAACCCGGCCACCGTCCAGGCCGCCAAGCAGTGCGGCATCAAGTCGATCCTGTTGTGGACCGCGGAGTTCTACAACGGCACCACCAGCCCCAACGGCAAGCGGGACGACTTCCAGCGCGGCGACGGCGGCACGGGCTTCAAGCCCGGCGACATCATCCTCATGCACTACCGCAAGGGGCTCGCGGACCAGTTCAAGATGATCCTCGGCTGGATCAGGGCGCAGGGCTTCCGGCCCGCCGCAGTCGAGAACTACCTGCCGAAATCCCTCGGCGGCAACGCCCCCGACAAGCCCACCCACTGACGGCCCGACATACCGGGATGTTTCCCGGATGCCCGGCCCGCGTCCTGCCGCCGGGGTTAGTGTTCCAACGCTGACGGGGTTGAGGTCCCCCGCTCCCCGAGCAACCCCGTCAGCTCAAAATTCTCTGGCTCATTCGCTCGCGGGCGCTCATGAGGTGGAAGAGCTCCGCCGGGGACAGGGGCATCTTCGCGATCGGGATGGCGGTGGCGTCCTCGATGGCCGAGGCGATCACGGCGGAGACGGGGATCACGCCGGCCTCGCCCGCGCCCTTGATGCCGAGGGGGTTGAGCGGCGAGAGCGTCTCCAGGTGGTCGGTCTCGACGCGCGGGATCTCGGTGGCGTACGGCATCAGGAAGTCCATGAACGAGGCGTTCAGCAGCTGGCCGGACTCGTCGTACTCCATGCGCTCGTAGAGGGCCCCGCCGATGCCCTGCGCGACTCCCCCGTGGATCTGCCCCTCCACGACCATCGGGTTGATGAGGCGGCCGCAGTCGTGGACGACGGCGTAGCGGAGGATGTGGATCTCGGCGGTGTCGGGATCGATCTCGACGACGGCGGCGTGCATGCCCGCGGCGAAGGTGGAGCGGACGGGCGAGTAGTAGTCCTTGCCTTCCAGGCCGGGTTCGTCACCGGACGCCACCGGCGGGTCCTCCGGTGAGCCGCCCACGGCGAACTGGGTGGCCCGGGCCGCCTCCTCGTCGAAGGCGTAGCGCAGCGGATTGGACAGCACCGCGACGGTACGCAGGGGGATGGCCGAACCGGGGTCGCCCTTCACATGGACCACGCCGTCGGTGATGTCGAGGTCGCGCGGGTCGGCTTCGAGTGCCTCGGCGGCGATGCGCAGCGCCTTCTCGCGTACCTTCCGGCTCGCGAGCGCGATCGCGTTGCCGCTCATCACCGCGGCGCGGGAGGCGAAGGTGCCGACGGCGTAGCCGAAGCGCCGGGTGTCGCCGGTCGTCACGTGCACGTCCTCGATCGGCACTCCCAGCTCGGTGGCGGCGATCTGGGCGAACACGGTCTGGTGGCCCTGGCCCTGGGAGGTCAGGCCGGTCGACACGTTCACCCGGCCGGTCGAGTCGATCTCGACGTGCCCGCCCTCGTACGGCCCGACGCCGGTGCCCTCGACGTAGCAGCCGAGCCCGATGCCGATCCGGCGGCCCTTGGCCGCGGCGGCGGACCGCACGCCGGCGAACCCGTCCCAGCCGATGAGCTCCTTGATCTTGCGGAGCAGCTCGGGGTAGTCGCCCGAGTCGTAGATCAGCGGCCGCCCGTCCTGGAAGGTCAGGCCCTGGTCGTAGGGGAACTCGTCCGGCCCGATGAAGTTGGCCTCGCGGACCTCGGCGCGGTCGAGGCCGAGGTGGTCGGCGATCCTGTCCATCGTGCGTTCCATGCAGAACACGCCCTGCGGGCGCCCCGCGCCGCGGTAGGGGGTGACGATGACGGTGTTGGTGTAGAGGCTGGTGACCTCCGCCCGGTAGGCCCCGATCTTGTACGGGCCGAGCAGCTGGGTGGAGGTGACGATCGGGATGATCACGCCGTACGGGGTGTACGCGCCGTGGTCGTGCAGGATCCGCACGTCAAGGCCGAGGACCCGGCCCGCGCCGTCGAAGCCGACCTTCACATGCTGCACCTGGCCGCGTTCGTGCGCGGCGGAGACGAAGTGCTCGCGGCGGTCCTCGGCCCATTTGAGCTCGCGGCCGAGCAGCCGCGCCGCCCACGGGACGAGCACCTCCTCCGGCCACGGATGCACGATCTTGACGCCGAAGCCGCCGCCGACGTCGGGCGCGATCACCTCGACCTTGCCCGGCGGCAGGCCGAGCCTGGCCGCGATCGCCGCCCGCACGCTCGTGGACGCCTGGGTCGAGGAGTAGACCCGCAACGACTCGTCGTCGGCGTCCCAGCGCGCGTAGACGCCGCGCCCCTCCAGCGGGGTCGAGGCGCTGCGCTCGATGTCGAGCCGGAACTCCAGCACGTGCGGCGCGTGCTCGATGGCGGCGGCCACGTCCCCGGTCTCCTGCAGGAGCACCGCGCCGACGTTCCCCGGTACGTCGTCGTGCACGAGATGGTCGGCGCGCGCCGCGTTCTCGATGCCGACCACGGGCGGCAGCGGCTCGTACTCCACCCGGATCATTCCGGCCGCGTCCTCGGCCAGGTACCGGTCCCGGGCGACGACCATCACCACGGGCTCCCCGACGTGCCGTACGACGTCGCGCGCGAGCGGGTAGGCGGTCCGGCCGTGGGTCAGCGACGGATGCGGGATGAGCAGGGGCAGCGGCTCGCCGACCCGGCCGGGAAGGTCCTCCCACGTGTAGACGGCGACGAGCCCCTCCACATCGAGCGCGCCGGCGACGTCGATGTCGATGATGCGGGCGTGCGCGTGCGGCGACCGTACGAAGGCCGCCGCGAGGGCGTCCCGCCCCAGGTCGTCGAGGTAGCGGCCCTGGCCGGTGAGGAGCCGCGGGTCCTCCCTCCTGGGGATCGGCTCGCCGAACATGCGCGTACTCATTGCCTCGCTCCGCTCGGCGGCTCACAGCCGCCTTCTCGCGACGGCTTCCCTCGTCGTTCCGGTCGCAAGCTCCCTCCACTCCTCAGTCCAGCCGCCGCGCGGCTGTTCGCGGTCCCCATCACGCCTCCTCGTCGAGCAGGTCGGCGGCGCGGTGCACCGACTTGAGGATGTTCTGGTAGCCCGTGCAGCGGCAAAGGTTGCCGGATATGCCCTCCAGCACCTCGTCGTCGGTGGGGCGCGGGTTGTCCTTCAGCAACGCGGTGACCGTGCAGAGGAAGCCTGGCGTGCAGAATCCGCACTGCAGCCCATGGCACTCCTGGAACGCCCGCTGCACCGGGGACATCGTTCCATCCGGTGCCGCGAGCCCTTCCACCGTCACGATGTCGTGTCCCGCGGCGGTGACGGCGAACATCAGACACGACCGCACCGGCTCCCCGTCCATCAGCACGGTGCAGCAACCGCACACGCCGTGCTCGCAGCCGACGTGCGTGCCCGTCAGCCCCAGATCATGCCGGAGGAAGTCCGACAGCAATCGCCGGGCGGGCACCCGCGCCGTGCGATGCACCCCGTTCACCGTCAGCGCGACCTCGTGCGTCATCGGACCCCCTCGAACGCGGCGGCGGTGGCGGCCCCCATGGCCCGTTCGGTCAGGACTCCGACCAGGTGACGCCGGTAGGAAGCGTCGGCGTGGATGTCGCTCTCAGGATCGACCCGTTCCCGGGCGAACGCGGCGGCCGCGGACCAGTCGAGCGTCCCCGGCGGGCGACCGGCCTGCGCCGCCGCCGCGGGCTCGGCCAGATCGATCACGAGCGGGACCGCGCCGACACCCAGATAACCCGCACGGGCGCCGCTCACCCGCAGGTCCTCGTCGAGCGTGACGAGCGCCGCCACGCCCGCCAAGGCATAGTCGCCGTGCCTGCGTGCCGTCTCCAGGAACGCGGTGCCCGTCCGGGGCGGCGCCGCCGGGAAGAACGCGGCGATGGCAAGCTCGTCGGGATCGAGCGCCGACTCCAGCGGCCCCAGGAAGAACTCCCCGGCAGCGATCGTCCGCCTGCCCCGCGCCGACGCCGCCTCGACCTCCCCGCCCAGCACCGCCAGCACGGCAGGCAGCTCCGCGGCCGGGTCCGCATGCGCGAGACTGCCGACGACCGTGCCGCGGTTGCGGATGACGGGATGGGCGACGTGCCGGATGGCCTCGCGCAACAGCGGCTGCACCCGCGCCGCATCCGCCGCCCGCTCGACCACCGTGTGCCGGGCGAGCGCCCCCACCAGCACGCCCCGCTCGGACACTTCGATCGTGTCCAGCTCGGCGACACGGTTGATGTCCACCAGGTGCGCCGGAGCGGCCAGCCGCATGTTGAGCAGCGGGATCAGGCTCTGCCCTCCCGCAAGCACCTTCGCACCGGCCTCCTCGGCAAGGACGCCAAGAGCTTCGTCGAGGCTACGAGGGGCGTGGTACTCAAAAGGGGACGGTTTCACTCGGCTCCTACTCCGTTGTAGGCGGGCGGACTGGGCCGCCTATCTCCTTCTCCTCTGGGGCGATCACACCTGCGCCGGTGTCGGGGCCGCGGCGGGTCCCTGAGATCGCGTTGAGGACGTGGTAGCCGACGAGCACGGCGATGGTGCCCAGGGCGATGCCCTGGAGCGGGAAGTCGTCGGTGATGGTGAGCGTGACGTTGCCGATGGCCAGGATGATCCCGGCGGCGACCGGGACCAGGTTGACCGGGTCGGCGAAGTCGACCCGGTTCTCGATCCAGATCTTCGCGCCGAGCAGGCCGATCATCCCGTACAGGACGACGGTGATGCCGCCGAGCACGCCGCCCGGGGTCGCCGCGACCAGCGCGCCGAACTTCGGGCACAGGCCGAAGAGGATCGCCACCACCGCGGCGAGGTAGTAGGCGGCCGTCGAGTAGATCCGGGTGGCCGCCATGACCCCGATGTTCTCGGCGTAGGTGGTGGTGGGCGAGCCGCCGACCGACGACGCGAGTGCGGTGCCGACGCCGTCGGCCGCGATGGCGCGGCCGAGCACCGGGTCGAGGTCGTCACCGGTCATCGCGGCGACCGCCTTGACGTGCCCGGTGTTCTCGGCGATGAGCGCGATGACGGCGGGCAGGGCGAGCAGGATCGCCGAGGTCTTGAAGTCGGGCCCGTGCAGGTCGGGGAACCCGAACCAGTCCGCGGCCTTGACGCCGTCGAAGCTCACCCGGTCGTGCGGGAAGGCGGTGGCGACGCAGTAGGGGCCCTCCTGGGGGCAGGCCTTTCCGGCTGCGTCGCGGAGGTTCTGCCCGGGCAGCGCCGAGGTGATCTGGCCCGCGGCCTTGTCCAGGATCCAGGAGAGCGCGAAGCCGAAGACCAGCGCGAGGAGGATGGCGATGCGGGCCCAGAAGCCGCGCAGCAGCACGGCGCACAGGACCGCGAAGGTGAGCGTCAGCAGCGCGACCCACTCGTCCTGCGGCCAGTAGACGTCGGCGACCACCGGCGCGAGGTTGAAGCCGATGAGCATGACCACGGCGCCCGTGACCACCGGCGGGAACACCGCGTGGATGACCGCCGGGCCAAGGAAGTGGATCAGCAGTCCGACGGCCGCGAGGACCAGTCCCGCGATCAGGATCGCGCCCGTGACCTCCGCGCTGCTGCCACCCGCCGCCCGGATGGCCGCGACGGCGCCGACGAACGAGGCGCTGGTGCCGAGATAGCTGGGCACCCGGCCGCCGACGATCAGCAGGAAGAGGATCGTGGCGACGCCGGACATCATGATGGCCAGGTTGGGATCCAGGCCCATCACGATCGGGAAGACGAAGGTCGCCCCGAACATCGCCACCACGTGCTGCGCGCCGATCCCGGCGGTCCGCGGCCAGGACAGCCGCTCGTCCGGACGCACCACCTCGCCGGGCGGCGGGGTCTTCCCGTCGCCGTGCACCTTCCAGCCGATGGCCATGCCGCCCTCCTCATCGCCGTGCCGGCCCCCGGGCGCCATCGCGCAGCCCCCGCGCCCGGCCCTCTCCAGCCGGACGGCTGCGCTCGGCGTTTCGCCTGGCAGTGTTGTTCTCCTGGCTCAGTTCTCCTGCCGCCATGGAGCGTTCCGGTGAAGAGAATGCCCCAGTCAGGTGTGTTTCAAATCACGACTGTGTTAAATCGTGAAGATCCCTCAGATCCCGCGCATGCGCAGGACGTGCAGCGCGAGCGTGAGGTTGAGCCGGAGGTGCGCGTCCTCGGTGAAGGGGCCGAGCATCCGTTCCAGCTTGCCGATGCGGTAGCGCAGGGTGTTGTAGTGGAAGTGCAGGCGGCGTGCCGTCTCGGCCACGTTGAGGTTGGTCTCCAGCAGCACCTGCAGGGTCCGGCGCAGGTCGACCAGTTCCGCCTCGTCGTCGCCCGCGAGCTCGCCGAGGGTCTCCCGGACGAACGCGTGCAGCTCCTCAGGGTCGGAGACGAGGCTCAGCAGCCGGTAGACGCCGAGCTGGTCGAAGTGCGCGCGGGCGCCCGAGCCGTGCAGCTGGCGGCCCACCCGTACGGCCTTGACCGCCTGCTCGTACGCCTCGGGCAGCGCGGCCGGCGAGCCGACCGTGCGGCTGATGCCGGTGGAGAACGTGCGGCGGACCGACAGGTGCTCGGCGAACAGCGCGCTCGCCTCCTTGAGCATGCTGTGGACCGGTCCCGTGGAGAGCGCGTCGTCGGCGTCGGCGCCCACGACCGCGACGACCTCGTGGGCGAAGCTGGCCACCGCCGCGCCCCGGTCGTGCCGGCGGACGACCGCGGTCCAGGCGGCGGCGAGCCGCTCCTGGGCCAGCCGTTCGTCGGCGCCGCGGCCGCGGGCCGCCGGGGCCTCGGTCTCCGCCGGGCGGGCGGCGCGACCCTCGGCGTCGGCCGGCCGGGTACGCCCGTCCAGCTCGGCCACGACCACCATGACCGGGCGGTCGAGATCCCAGCCGAACCCCGCGCAGTGCGCCACCACGCGGTCGTCGTCACCGGCGCGCCCGGCCAGGATGTCGCGCAGGAAGTCGGCGCGGTACTTGCTCTCGACGGCGGCGACGGCCTGCTGCTTGGTCACCACCAGGGCGGCCACCGTGGCGGCGCGTTCGAGAATGCCGAGGTCGGTCTCGCGCAGGGAGCCGTCGGGGCTGTACGCGAGGATCCGGCCGTGGTCGAAGCCCCCGGCCACCACCGGCACCATCAGATGGTCCCCGCCGGACAGAGCGGGGTTGCCGCCCTGCGGGGGCACGCCGTGGGTGGACACCGCGTTGAAGGCCCGCATGGCCTGGATGTGCTCTTCGGGTCCGGCGCCCGCGAGCACGCGCTGCTCGGCGTCCAGCACGACGACCGCGACGTCCAGCAGCGACGCGACCTCGTTGACGACCTCCTGCAGGCCGCCGCCGCACAGCACGATGTGCACCAGCGCCCGGTGGACCTCTTCGGTGCGGGCCAGCACGGCGGCCTGGCGGTTGAGGATGTCGGTCAGCACCTGGTTGAGGATGTCGTCGAAGCCCACGTCGTTGGGTAGGAGGATCAGTGGGAAGCCGCGCCGGTCGGCCTGCTCGATCATCTCGGGCGGCAGCGACTCCAGATAGCGGCCGAGTTTGATCGCGAGCGCGGCCAGGCCGCGTTCGTCCAGGTCCGCGACCAGGTTGTCGAGCGACTGGGGGGTGTTGCGGAGCGGATAGCCGGTGGTGAGCAGCAGCTCGTTGGACTTGACCCACGACAGTATGTCGGGGACCTCCATCACGTTCAGCCGCTGCACGATGCGATCGAGCCCTGCGCGTCCCGCGATGAGCCGAGCCCCGTTCAGGGTCGACACCCCCAGGACTTCGCCGACCGACAGACCGTACGTCAGTGTTCCGGTACTCGCGAGCCTCAGAGCCGGTGGGCCCGGGTCCGCCGTGGTGTAACTCATGCCAGGGGTCACCTCGCCTTTTGGTGCGTACATCGCCCTATATGGCGTGATCGCTACCGCTTTCCGATCAACCCTGACAACAAAGACGAAGGAAGACAACCAGTCTTGGCAGTTTTCTCCATACGTCGGGTGACAGGCCCGGTCTACCGTCTCGGCAGAGGCCGGGCGGCCGCACCCATCCTGGATCACCCGGTCCCTGTTCACAGTGGCCGCCACGTTCCCTGCCTCGGGAGGACCCGTGACAGCCGTCGTCCGTGACCCGATCCCGTTGCCGGCAAGGCCGGGCCCGCTGCCGGGCCGGAGGCCGCCGGCGGCCGGCGCCGCGAGCCTCGCGCTGCGGCCCCTGGTCGATGCGCCGCGCATGCAGGCACGGGTGATCGCGGCCTTCCCGGCGGCCGTCTACCTGGAGCTTCGCGTCCCCGCCGAGGCTGGCAGCGCCACCGAGCCACGCGTCGTGGCAGTGGTCAGCTCCGACGCCGTACGCCTCCCCAACGCGATCGTGGTCGTCGCCGCGAGCCGCGAACGCCCGTTCCACGCCGTCCGCGAGGGCTCGGACGCCTTCATCGGTGACGGCCGGGTCGAGATGGAGGGGCTGCAGGTCCGGGTCCGCCGCTGGTGGGACCCCTCCGCCGTGCTCGGCGCCCTCCCGGTGACGGCGCTGTCCCGCGGGGTACGCGCGCTGGAGAACGCGCTCGACGCCGCCGGCGGCACGGCCGGATGCGGACTGGCCGGGCATCCGGACCCGCTCCTGCTCGCCCGGCACTGCGCCGGCGGCGAGCTCGCCGACGCGGTCGAGGCCGCCGAACGCATCGTGGGCCTCGGCCCCGGGCTGACGCCCAGCGGCGACGACATCCTGGCCGGGCTGCTGGTCTCGCTGCGCCTGGTCGGCGGCGCGGTCCGGCACGGCGGCACCGCCGTCTGGCTCGCCGACTGGCTGGGCGCCGCGGTGACCGCGGACGCGGGCACCCGGACGACCGCGCTGGCCGCGACCCTGCTGCACTGCGCCGCGGGCGGCCAGGCCGGCGCGGAGGTCGCCGCCGTGCTGCGCGCCGTGGCCGGGCAGGAACCCCCGGCACCCGCCGTCCGGCGCCTGCTCTCCGCCGGGCACACCTCCGGTGCCGATCTCGCCTGGGGCGTGCTCGCCGGCTGCCGCGCCACCCTGCGACTGGCCACCGAGACGGCCCGCGAGGAGCGTTTTCCGCGAGAGCTGCAGCGGCTTCGCCGCGAGCAGCCCTTCCCGAGGGGGGACGACCCCCCACGCCCCCCGGAGCGGCTTCGCCGCGATCGGAGAGCAACGGCTTGAAATCCTGGGTGGAGGTCCGGCCGGGCGCGTACCACGACTCCGTGACCTTGATGCGGGTGAGCCGGCGGCTCGGCGGCCGGGCGGGCGTGGCCGGCGCGATGGCGGCCATGGCGACCGAGCTCAACCGCGAGGTGCTCGAACGGATGGGCTTCGAGGTCCCGGCCGAGGCGGGCCCCGGCGATCTGGTGGTGGCGATCCGCGCGGAGGACGCCGCGTTCGACGAGGCCCGGCACGCCCTCGACGATCTCCTGCACGAGGCGGCGCGTCCTGCTCCGGCGGACGGCCCCGGCGGGTGGGGCGAGCAGGCGCCGGCCCGGACGACGGCGGCCGCCGCGGCACGGGTGGAGGCGAGCGAGGCAAGCATCGCCCTGCTGTCGGTGCCCGGCCCGCACGTGTTCCCCGAGGCGATGGACGCGCTCGACGCCGGGCTGAACGTCATGATCTTCAGCGACAACGTGCCGCTCGACCAGGAGATCGAGCTCAAGGAGACCGCCGCCCGGCGGGGCCTGATCGTGCTCGGCCCCGACTGCGGGACCGCCGTGATCGGCGGCGCGGGCCTCGGCTTCGCCAACGCGGTCGAACCCGGCCCGGTGGGCATGGTGGCCGCGTCCGGCACCGGCGCCCAGCAGCTGATGTGCCTGCTGGACACGGCCGGCGTCGGGGTGAGCCATGTGCTCGGCGTCGGCGGCCGGGATCTGTCCCGCCAGGTGAGCGGGCGGTCCGCGCTGGCGGCGCTCGCCGCGCTGGACGCCGACCCGGCCACCGAGGTGATCCTCATGGTGTCCAAGCCGCCCGCGCCGCAGGTCGCCGACCTGATCCGCGAGGCCGCCCGGCGGCTCGACACGCCCGTGATCTTCGCCCTGCCCGGATCCGGCGAGGGTGACCGGCCCGGCGAGTACCCGGGAGACCGCGGCGACCTGACGCGGGCGGCGGAGGAGACGCTGGAACGCCTCGGCCGCCCGGTGCCGCAGTGGCCGTCGTGGCCCGCCCCGGCGCCCGCACGGCGCGCCTCCGGCCTGCGCGGGCTGTTCGCCGGCGGAACGCTGCGAGACGAGGCCGAGGCTGTCATCGGCGATGCACTCGGCTGGGATCTGGCCGCGCACGGGCACTCGCTGGTGGACTTCGGCGACGACGCCTACACCCGCGGCCGGGCCCATCCAATGATCGATCCGACGCTGCGGCTGGCGGCGCTGGCCGAGCAGGCCGCCGACCCGGGGTGCGGCGTGCTGCTCCTCGATGTCGTCCTGGGGTACGGCGCGGATCCCGACCCGGCAGCCGCGCTCGCTCCGGCCATCGAGAAGGCCCTCCGGGACCGGGACGATCTGGTTGCCGTCGTGTCGCTCTGCGGCACGCGCGCCGACCCGCAGGGCCGCGAACAGCAGGCGAACGCCCTGTGCCGGGCGGGCGCGACGGTCTTCCTCTCGAACGCCGCCGCCGCCCGGCATGCGGCGAGCCTCGTTCAGGCGCGGGACGGCGCGGACGCGCAGACCGCACCGAGTGCCACACGGACCGCACGGGACGCCGCGCAGACCGCACGGAACGCTTCGCGGAGGGCGACATGAGCGAGTCCCGGCCACGCCTGGGCGGGCTGCTGAGCCGCGAGCCGCACGTCGTCGCCGCCGGCGTGGACGTGCTGGCCGACGCGCTGCACCAGCAGGCCGTCCCGGTCGAACGGGTCGACTGGCGGCCCCCGCCCCCGGGCACCGAGGAATCGCTCGCCACCGTCCTCGGCGACCCCCGGCACGCCACCGCCAACGCCGACGCCGTCGGGCGCATGCTCAGTGCCCGTCCCCAGCTGGTGGACGTACGGCCCGCGCAGGAGGTGCTGGGTCTGGAACGCGGGACGTTCCTGCACGCGGGCCCGCCCATCGACTGGGAGCGCGCGTCCGGCCCGATGCGGGGCGCGCTCATCGGCGCGATGCTCCTGGAGGATCTGGCCGGCACCCCGGAAGAGGCCGAGAAGGCGCTGGGGCAGGGCGCGGCGACGCTGGAACCGTGCCATCACCACGCCACGGTCGGGCCCATGGCCGGGCTGGTGAGCCCATCGATGTGGATGTTCGTCGTCAAGGACACCGAACATGGCGGCACCGCGTACTGCTCGCTCAACGAGGGACTGGGCAAGGTCCTGCGGTACGGGGCGTACGGCCCGGAGGTGATCGAGCGGCTGCGCTGGATGGGCGGTGTGCTCGGGCCGCTGCTGCGGGAGGCGGTGCGGCTGCACGGCCCGCTCGACCTGACCACGCTCATGGCGCAGGCCATGCAGATGGGCGACGAGCTGCACAACCGCAACCGGGCGGCGACCTCACTGCTGATGCGCGAGCTGGCGCCCGCCTTCGCCTCGACCGACTCCTCCCGCGCCGACATCGCCGGGGCGCTGACCTTCATCGGAGGCAACGACCACTTCTTCCTCAATGTCGGCATGGCCGCGGCCAAGTGCGCGGCGGACGCCGCGCGGGACGTGCCCGGGTCGAGCCTGGTGGTGGCGATGGCCCGCAACGGCACCGACTTCGGCATCCAGGTGTCGGGCACGGGCGACCGCTGGTTCACCGGACCGGCCGGGGTCCCCGACGGGCTCTACCTCGGCTCGTACGGCCCGGCGGACGCCAATCCCGACATCGGCGACTCGGCCATCACCGAGACCGTGGGGATGGGCGGGTTCGCGCTGGCGGCGGCCCCGGCGATCGTGCGGTTCGTGGGCGGCGAGGTGCCCGACGCGCTGGCGGCGACCCGGCGGATGTACGAGATCACCATGGCCGAGCATCCGGCCTTGCAGGTGCCGTTGCTCTCGTTCCGCGGCACGCCGGCCGGGATCGACGTGACCCGGGTGGTGCGGACCGGGATCCTGCCGGTGATCGACACCGGCATCGCCGGGCGGGAGGCCGGCACCGGCCAGGTCGGCGCCGGGCTGGTCGAGCCGCCTGGAGAGATCTTTACCCAGGCCCTGCACGCCCTGGCCGGCGAGGGGTGACGCCGGGACCCGGCCGGGTAGGTTTCCGATCATGAGCGAGCCGATCACCGGGGCCCAGTACGAGATCAGCGCCGGGCCGTACCGCGCCGTCGTCACCGAGGCGGGCGCGGCCCTGCGCACCCTGACCCACCACGGGAACGCGCTGATCCTCACGCACGGCGCCGACGAGGCCGCCCCGGCCGCGTTCGGCCAGTTGCTGATCCCCTGGCCCAACCGGGTCGACCGCGGCCGGTACTCCTACGACGGCGAAGATCACCAGCTGGACCTCTCCGATCCCGCGCTCGGCGGCGCGATCCACGGGCTGGTGCGCTGGTCGCCCTGGAAGCTCTCCGAGCGGCGTCCGGACGGGGTGACGCTCACCCACCGGCTGCTGGGCTCGGCCGGCTACCCGTTCCGTCTCGATCTGGAGGCCGACTACTCGCTCCACCCCGACCGCGGCCTCACCGTCCGGATCACCGCGTCCAACGCGGGGTCGCGCACCGCCCCGTACGGCCACGGCGCCCATCCGTACCTCACGGCGGGCGAGCCGATCGACGCCTGCACCGTGACCGTCCCGGCCGGCCGCTACCTCCCCGTGAACGACCGCATGATCCCGGACGGGCCGCCCCGGCAGGTCACCGGCACCCCGTACGACCTGCGCGAGGGGCGCGTCCTGGGCGACCAGAAGATCGACAACGCCTTCACCGGGCTGACCCGTGAGTCCGACGGCCTGGCCTGGGTCCACCTCGCCGGTTCCCGCCGGACCACCTCGTGCTGGATGGACGCCGCGCACCCCTGGCTGGAGGTCTTCACCGCCGACACGATCCCCGCCGGGATCCGCCGCCAGGGCCTGGGCGTGGAACCGATGACGTGCCCGCCGAACGCCTTCGCCACCGGCATCGACCTCATCGACCTCAAACCCGGCGCCCGGCACACCGGATCCTGGGGCGTCCGCGGCTCATGAGCCGGCGGACGCGCGGCCGCCGATGACCGGTTCCCAGAGAGCCGGATCTTGGGGGATCATTGCGGGGTGAACCTGAGCGTTACCTCGATCGACGATCTGTCCGAGCGCGTGGCCGCCGTCTCCGCCGAGCACGCCGTGCACTTCCCGGGGCCGCCCTCGGGACGGCAGCCGGTCCACACCGTCTACGTGCCGGCCGACCGGTTCTCCCGCTCGACCCCCGCCGACTTCGGGGCCGAGGCGCTCCGGCTGCTCAACACCCACACCCCCGGCGCGGGCTCGTTCGGCACCGCGTTCGGCATCGAGCCGGAGATCGCCGGGCTGGTGCGGGAACGCGTGGCCGCCAAGCTGGCGAGCGAGCCGATCGAGGACGTGCGGATCGACTTCGAGGACGGCTACGGCACCCGGTCCGACGAGGAGGAGGACGGCCACATCGCCCAGGTGGTCGAGGCCGTCGCCACCGCCTACAACGCCAAGGGCCTCCCCCACTACTGGGGGCTGCGGGTCAAGTCGTTCGCCGACGGCGGCCACGAGCGCGCGATGAAGACGCTCGACGGCTTCCTCACCGCGCTGCGGGACCGGCTCGGCCGGCTGCCCGGTGGCTTCACCATCACCTTCCCCAAGGTGGTCATGGCCGAGCATGTCGTGATCTTCGTGGACTATCTGGAGCGGCTGGAGACCGCGCTCGGCCTGCCCGAGGGCATCCTGCGGTTCGAGGTCCAGATCGAGACCACCGAGGCGGTCATCGACCACCAGGGACGCTTCGGGCTGCGCGCGATCGTCGAGGCGGCCCGGGGGCGCATGGCGGCCGCCCACTTCGGGGTCTTCGACTACACCGCGGCCGTCGGCCTGCCGCCCGCCGAGCAGCGTCTCGACCATCCGGCCTGCGACTTCGCCCGGCACGCCATGCAGGTCTCGCTGGCCGGCACCGGCGTGCGCCTGTCGGACGGCTCGACCAACGTCATCCCGCGCAACGACGGCCCGGACGAGGTCAACCACGCCTGGTCGGTGCACGCGGCGCACGTCCGGCACTCACTGAAGCACGGCTTCTACCAGGGCTGGGACCTGCACCCGGCGCACCTGCCGAGCCGTTACGCCGCCGTCTATGCCTTCCACCTGAGCGGCGTGGACGAGGTGATCGGCCGCGTGCGAGCCTGGCACGAGCAGGCCGCGAGCGCCGACGACGGCGTGCTCGACGAGCCGGCCACCATCAAGGCGCTCACCGCCCGGCTGCGCCGCGCGGTCGACTGCGGCGCGCTGGACGAGAGCGTTCTCCCGGAATAGCACCATCGCTCTTTGCCGGCGCCGCGAGCATGAGCCCGCAGCGATCCACCTCTCGCTTCAGGGCTGGGCCTACTTCAGGGCAGGGCCTACTTCGCTTCGGGGCAGGGCTTAGACGGGTTCGAGGATGACCACCGGGATCTCGCGGTCGGTCCACGACTGGTAGTCGTCATACGGCGGATACATCTCGACCAGGCGGGGCCACAGCTCGGCGCGTTCATGCTCGTCGGCGGTACGGGCGCGCATGGGACGGCGGTGGCGGCCGATCTGCACCAGCACGTTCGGGTTGGCCCGCAGATTGAGGTACCAGAGCGGGTGGCGCGGCATGCCTCCCTGTGAGGCCACCATGATCACCCGCTCGCCGTCCTTGAGGTAGAGCAGCGGCACGGTCCGGTGCGTGCCGGACTTGCGGCCGATCGTGGTCAGCAGGCAGACCGGCGGCGCGTTGCGGATCTGCCCCTGCATCCGGAACCGGCGGCCGATCAGACCACCGGTGAGTTTGAAGATCGCCACATGGAACGCGCTCCCCCGCTTGAGCATCGTCGTCGTGCGCGGCTCGTCGAGGTAGGCGGGGCGCGGCTTCGGCACGGTGACCTCCGAGAGGTGGTCGGCGGGTGATCCATTCTGCCACCACGGACCATGATCACGATTGGGTGTAGGGGTTTCTCGGGCAGGGGCGGCGCGGTTATGGTCCCGGCGTGACCGAACCAGCGCTCGTGCCGTTCACGCCCGGTCCGCAAGGACGCCTGCCCGCCGAGTTCGCCCGGCGTCACCGGGAGGAGCCGCTCGGCCCCGTCCGGCTGCCGAGCGGCGACAGCGCGATCATGGCGGTGCGGTACGAGGACGTCGTCACGATCCTGTCGGACCCGCGCTTCACCCGGGAGCTCAACTACCCGGGGGCTCCCCGCATGGTGTCCGGGATGGACGTCTCCAGCGACCCCGAGCAGATGCTGAACATGGACCCGCCCCGGCACACGCGGCTCCGGCGGCTGCTGTCGGGCACGTTCACACCCCGGCAGATCACGGCGTGGCGGCCGCGGGTGCGCACCATCGCGAACGAGCTGATCGACGGCATGCTCGCGCAGCAGGGTCCGGTCGACGTCGTGGAGGCGCTGGCCTTCCCGCTGCCGATCCAGGTGATCTGCGACATCATGGGCGTCGAGGGCATCGACACCGAGCGTGTCCGGGGCTGGTCAGACGACCTGCTGTCCACGGCCGCGCTGACGCCTGACCAACGTATCGAGTCGGCGTTCGCGTTCGCCGTCTACATGGCCGAGCTCATCACGGCGCACCGCGCGGCGCCCGGCGACGGGTTGATCGCCGCGCTCATCCAGGCCCGGGACGAGGACGGCAACGACCGGCTCAACGACGATGAGCTGACCCGCATCGCGATGACGCTGGTCGCCGCCGGTCACGAGACCACCGCCTCGGTGCTGAGCCGGGGGTTGCTGCGGCTGCTCGAACCCCGTGAACGGTACGAGGCGCTGGTCGAGTCGCCCGCGATGGTCGAGCACGCCGTGGAGGAACTGCTCCGGATGGAGGTGCCGGGCGACGCGGGCCTGCCCCGGGTCGCCAAGGAGGACGTCGAGCTCTCGTGCGGCGTCGTCCGGAAGGGCCAGGCGGTGCTGTCGCCGCCGCTGGCCGCCAACCACGACCCGGAGGTCTTCCCGGACCCGCAGGAGTACCGCCCCGGCCGCGAGGGCACGGGACACATCGCGTTCGGACGCGGCGCGCACTACTGCCTGGGCGCCAACCTGGCCCGGATGGAGCTGCAGGAGGCGCTCTCGGCGCTTGTCGAACGGCTGCCCGACCTCGCGCTCGTCACGCCGGCCGCCGACGTTCCCTGGACGACCGGCCACCTCGTCCGGCGTCCCGAACGGCTCCTGGTCAGGACGCGAGCTTGACGCGGTGGATCCGCCGGTAGTCGCGTCCCAGCGCGAGGCTCATCTCGCCGTGCCGTAGCTCGTACACCGCCGACCAGCGGGTGTGCCTCTGCGCCACCTTGGAGAGCAGATCCATCGCGCCTGCGGGATCGAGCCGCCCTCCGGTGCGGCGCATCCGGTCAGCGATCGTCCGGTACCGGTCGTCCGCCTGCCGCTGGCGTTCGTCCGCGGTCGAGAGCACGAAGTTGACCATGTCGTGCCAGTCGCCCGTGCTCGGGATCACCTTCATCTCCCCGTCCACGAACTCGATGGCCGCCGCCTTGCCGCGCGCGTCGGCCAGCAGGTAGTGCAGCGGCGGCTCGCCCTCGGCGAAGTTCACGTTGTAACGACGGAAGACGGCGACCGCCTCGTCCACGGTCCGTGCCTGGTCGAGAGCGAGCCGCTGGATGCGGGCGCTGCCCACCACGGGGCCGCCGGGCACCTTCGGTGCCTTCGCCGAGTCCACCGCGGCCATCCCGACCGCCAGACCGTGCTGGTTGACGCCGTCGAACGGGATGCCGACCGCCTTCAGCATCATGCGGCGCAGCTCGTCGTCCCCGAGAAGCCGCTTGGCCGCGCCCTGGTCGATGCCGAGGTAGGAGATGTCCACCAGTGAAAGGGACGCCGGAGCGTTGGGCGGCTTGGCGGTGAGGAGCAGCGCAGGGTTCGGCCCCCAGTCGAAGTTCCGGCCGAACAGCGGCCCGCGCGACCCGTGCCCGGCGAGGAACAACGAGCAGGCGAACGGCCGGGAGATCGGGGCGAGCGCCGTCGTCTGCCGCAGCGGGTCGTACGGCCCGTACAGCGTCATCGCGAAGAGCGGGTGATCCGGGTCGATCAGCCGCAACGTCTTCAGGCTGCGCTCCTCGTCGCGCGTCAGCGCGCTCTCGGCCTTGTCCGCGGAGCCGCGCCGGCACGCGGTGGCGAGCCCCGCCGCAGGCAGCCCGAGCAACACGGCCCGCCGCGGCAGGTGAACGATGCTCATGATTCCTGCTAACACCGAACGGCCGCCCAGGCAAGGGCTTCAGGCTTCCGGGGGACGGCCGATCTCATCGGGGGTGAGCGTGTTGAGCACCGCGACCAGCTCCTTCTCCTCGTACGCGAAATGCGCCTCCAACTCATTGGTCATCCGGTCGAGCTCGGCCAGGAACCGGCCGGGGTCGGCGGTGTCCAGCTCGTCGAGCAGTGCCTTGATGTCGTCCTTCACCCGGGCCACGGCGACGTGCTCGCGGCGCAGCCGGTCCAGCACCGGGGTCAGCCCCGGGAACCGGTCAGTTTTGCTTGCAAAGCAAAGCTATTTATAAAACAAAGGTATGTCAACGCGTGGGCGGATGATCCGGCGTGCTCGGTTTCCTCAACCGGCGAAGGCCTCCTCAGCCGGCCTCAGTCGGAGAAGGCCGCCAGATCTTCGGGGGTGTCGATGTCGTCGGGCGCCGCGACGTCCTCGCAGGGCACGGGGGTCACCAGGTCGGCATGGGAGCGCAGGAAGGGCCGGGCGCCCACATCCCCCTCGGCGGTCTCCGCGACCGCCGAGAAATGGGCGCGGACGAAGAGCACCGGGTTGCGCGGCTTGCCGCCGTACGTGGCGACCGCGACCTGCGCGCCGCCGTCGTACGCCTCGATCAGGCGCCGCACGGCCGCAGTGGTGATCCGTGGCTGGTCGACCAGCGTCACCACGACGGCGGGGCAGGTGGGAGGCAGCTCGCCCAGCCCGATGCGCAGCGAGGACCCCATGCCGGTGCGCCAGCCGGGATTGGTCACCACGACCGCGCCCATGACCTCCAGCTCGGCGGCGCCGGTCACCACGACCACCGGCGAGCAGCCCGCCTCCCGCAACACGCGCACACCCCGGTCGACCAGGCGTTCGCCGCCGAGCTCCACCAGCGCCTTGGGCCGGCCGAGCCGGCTGCCCTCTCCCGCGGCCAGCAGCAAACCGGCCGGAGGCACCTCACCATGCAAGGTCATCTCGAGAGATTACGGCCTCCTACCCCGTTTCGCCGTGGATCCTGCCGCTGGTGTCGGTCAGCGGCCGCCCGGATCCTCCCCATCTCAGCTGGATCAGCTCCGCCGCGATCGAGACGGCCGTCTCCTCGGGCGTGCGGGCACCGAGGTCGAGCCCGATCGGCGACCGCAGCCGTGCCAGCTCGGCGTCGCCGAGCCCGGCCTCGCGGAGCCGCTTCAGCCGATCGTCGTGGGTGCGCCGCGACCCCATGGCCCCGATGTAGCCCGCTGGGGTGCGCAGGGCGACCTCCAGCAGCGGAACGTCGAACTTCGGATCGTGGGTGAGGACGCAGATCGCCGTCCGCGCGTCCACCTCGATCTCACCGAGGAACTTGTGCGGCCACTTGACCACGACCTCGTCGGCGTCGGGGAACCGCTTGGGCGTCGCGAACACCCCCCGCGCGTCGCAGACCGTCACGTGGTAGCCGAGGAACTTGCCGATCCGCGCCACCGCCGCGGCGAAGTCGATCGCGCCGAAGACCAGCAGGTGCGGCGGTGGCGCGAAGCTGTGCACGAACACCGTGAGCTCGTCGAGCCGCCGCTCCCCCTCCCGCCCGTAGTGCCGCTGCCCCGTCAGGCCCTGCGCGAGCATGCCGCGCGCGTCGTCGTCGACCGCGTCGTCCAGCCGGCCGGCGTACGAGGCGCCCGGCGCCAGCGACCCGGCGGCGCGATCGGGCCACACGATCCGGCGCGCGCCGATCTGGCCCGGCCCGGCGACCACGGTCGCGACCGCGACGGGCTCGCGCGCCGCGATGGACGCGGCGACGGCCCCGAACTCCGGGAAGGACGCGGGCCCGACCGGCTCGACGAGGATGTCCAGAATGCCGCCGCAGGTGAGGCCCACCGCGAACGCGTCGTCATCGCTCACGCCGTACCGCCGCAGCACCGGCTCGCCGGATCCGATGACCGACTGGGCCAGCTCGTACACGGCGCCCTCGACGCACCCGCCGGACACGCTGCCCGCCACCTCGCCGGACGCCGACACGGCCATCGCCGCGCCCGGCGGCCGCGGCGCGCTGCGGAAGGTGTTGACGACCGTGGCCAGGCCGAACGTCTCGCCCGTCTCGTACCAGCGCACAATGTCATCAAGCACGTCGCGCATTAGCGCTCCTTTCTTCGAGGGGGGACGACCCCCCACGCCCCCCGGAGCGCGTAGGAGGCGGCTTCGCCGCCGATGGGGCGCCGCCTATCAGCCGGGCCAAATCCTCGAGCGCGCCAAGGCTGTGCCCGGAGGTGAAATCGTCGATGTACGGGAGGGCGGCCGCCATCCCGGCGGCCAGCGGCTCGTAGCCGGGCCTGGCCTTATGCGGGTTGGCCCACACCACGCGGTGGGCGAGCCGGTGCAGCCGTGCCATCTGGGCGCCGAGCAGCCCGGCGTCGCCGCGTTCCCAGCCGTCCGAGGCGATGACCACGACCGCGCCCCGGGCCAGGCCGCGTTGCCCGAACCGGTCGAGGAACTCCCTGAGCTCCTCCCCCAGCCGCGTGCCGCCGCTCCAGTCGGGGATCGCGGCGGACGCGGCCGCCATCGCGGTGTCGGGGTCGCGGTGCCGCAACTCCCGGGTGAGGCGGGTCAGGCGCGTTCCGGCGCTGAACACCTCGACGCCCCGGCCTCCGGCGCGGGCGGCGGCGTGCGCGAAGCGCAGCAGGGCGTCGGCGTACGGGCTCATCGAGCCGCTGACGTCGATGAGGAGCACCACGCGGCGCGGCCTCGTCCGGTGGGCACGGTGGCGCAGCGCCGAGATCTCCCCGCCGCGGCGCAACACCTCGCGGATGGTACGGGCGGGATCGAGGCGGCCGCCGGCCGCCGGTTCGAAGCGGCGGGACCGGCGCTGCTCGGCCGCTGCGGCCAGGAGCGCGATGAGCCGGTTGACCTCGGCGCGCTCGGCGGCGTTGAGCTTCGCGACGTCGCGGTTGCGCAGCACCTCCACACCGCTGGCTGTGGCCAGGCGCACGTCCGTCGCCCGCTCCTCTCCGGCGGACGTCCGCGGGCTGGGGACCACCATGTGGCGCCGGACGGCGGGCGGTGGAACGCGGCGTCCGGAACGGGCCGTGCGACCGCCGAAGTAGGCGGCGAAGCAACGGTCGTAGCGGGCGATGTCCTCGGGGTCGGCGCACAGCGTGAACCGGCCGGCCCAGTAGACGTCGGCCGGATCGAGCACGTCCAGATGGTCGAGCGCGCCCAGCATCGCCTGGACCCGTTCGGTGTCGGCGGGGCCGCCCGCCGCGCGCACCGTACGGGCGAAGCCGATGATCGTCTCAGTGCCGTCCCGCATGCGTGCCGCCCTCACCCTCCGTCGATGAGGGCGGCCAGGCCGTTCTTGACGACCCGTTCCTGATCCTCGCGGTACTTCAGCACCGCGCCCAGCGTGACCGCCGCCGTCGCGGGATCGAGCTCGCGGGCGCCGAGCGCGACCAGGGCCTCGGTCCAGTCCAGGCTCTCGGCGACCCCGGGCGGCTTGAGCAGAGCTCCACCGGCCGGCTGGGCCCGCAGTTGCTGCGCCGCCCGCGCCACCTGGCTGGCCAGCCGCTCGGCGGCGCCGGGCAGGCGCCGCCGGATGATCGCGACCTCGCGCTCGTAGGAGGGGTGCTCCAGCCAGTGGTAGAGGCAGCGGCGCTTGAGGGCGTCATGCACCTCGCGGGTGCGGTTGGAGGTGACGACCACCACCGGCGGCACCTCGGCCCGCACGGTCCCGAGTTCGGGGACCGAGATGGTGAAGTCGCTCAGCACCTCCAGCAGGAACGCCTCGAACTCGTCGTCGGCGCGGTCGATCTCATCGACGAGAAGCACGCTCGGCACGGTCTCGAGCGCCTGCAGCAGCGGCCGTGCGAGCAGGAAGCGCCGGTCGTAGAGCTCGCCCTCCAGCCGGTCGACGTCGGCGACCCCGGCCGCCTCAGCGGCGCGCAGATGGAGCAGCTGGCGCGGGAAGTCCCAGTCGTACAGCGCCTGCGCCGCGTCCAGGCCCTCATAACACTGCAGGCGGATCAGCGGCGCACCGAGGACCGCCGCGAGCGCCTTGGCCAGTGCCGTCTTGCCGACCCCCGCCTCCCCCTCCAGGAACAACGGCCGCCGCATCCGGAGCGCGAGGAAGCCCGCCGTCGCAAGGCCCTCGTCGGCCAGGTAGGCCTGCTCGTCCAGAAGCCGTTGAAGGTCGCCGGGAGACTCGATGCCGGATTCGACCTCTGGCGCGCCGTTCGCCGCGATTCGCGTCACGCCCTCAGGCTACCCACCACCGATTCGAGGCGAACTCTTCACTTTTCCTACATGGACAGTTGACTTTATGAGGACGGGTGACCCACGATCGCTCCATGGATCACGACCTCACCGACGAGGCCACGTACGAGCGAGTGCGTGCAGAGCAACGGATCTCACGCCGTGGGGTGTTGCGGGCCACCGCCGGGGTGAGCCTCGGCGCCGCGTTCGCCGGAACCCGCACGGCGCACGCGGCGACTCCCCATGTCGGCGGCCCCATCATCAAGCCGTTGCCGCCAGAGCTGTTCATCACGCACGGGACGAACGCCGAGACCCGCTGGGAGGCGTTCAAGGGCACCGGTCAGCACACGCCGGTCGACCGGTTCTTCGCCCGCAACCACGTCGCCACGCCGCTCGTCGACGCGCGCACGTGGCGGCTGAAGCTGTGGGGCAGCGGCCTGCGCGGCTCGCCGGACGCCGGCCACCCGGTCGAGTTCTCGTACGAGGACCTGCTCGGGCTGCGCGCCGAGACCGTCACCGCGTTCATCGAGTGCACGGGCAACGGCCGGAGCTTCTACACCTCGCAGCAGGGGCAGCAGGTCTCTGGCACACCGTGGAAGCTCGGCGCCGTCGGCGTCGCGCGCTGGCGCGGCGTCCCGCTCTCCACCGTGCTCGAACGCGCGGGGCTGACCCGGCGGGCGGTCGACATCCTCCCCCGCGGCCTCGACCCCGACTACGTCGACAAGGGCGAGAACCTCGGACGCGTGCGCCGCCCCCTGCCGATCGCCAAGGCCCTCAAGGACGTGCTGCTCGCGTACGAGATGAACGGCGCGCCGCTCGCTCCCGACCACGGTCACCCGGTCCGCCTCGTCGTGCCGTCGTGGGTGGGGATCGCCTCCATCAAGTGGCTCGGCGACATCGAGGTGTCGGACAAGCCGCTCTTCTCGCCATGGAACACGCGCTTCTACCGGCTGTTCGGGCCGGATCACCCTGCCGAGGGCAGCGCCCCGCTCACCCGGATGAACGTGAAGAGCGCGTTCGAGCTCCCGTGGGACGCGCAGCTCACCGGCCACCGCACGCACGTGCTGACCGGGCGCTCCTGGTCGGCCAACGGGCGGATCCGCCGGGTCGAGGTGAGCGTGGACGCTGGCGCGACCTGGCATCGCGCCAGGACACACGGACCGCAGCCCTCGCGAGGCTGGGTGCGCTGGGAGTTCCCCTGGCGGCCCAAGGCTCCTGGACGGTACGAGCTGCTTGCGCGCGCCGTGGACGAGACCGGCGTGGGACAGCCCGCGATCGCCCCGTACAACACCCTCGGCTACCTCTTCGGCGCGGTCGTCCGGCATCCCGTAACCGTCTCCTAGCGCCTGGCCCTCCTCACCTCCTGACCTCATCCCGCCAATTTGATCATTCCCATTGCGGCGGCGGCCTCCGGGCTGGCAGTCTCCTTTCGCCACTTACGGGGCCTATGTGGCCAATGTGAACGGGGAGCATTCATGGGGTCGACAACACGTTGGACGACGCGTGCCACGGTCGCGGTCGTGGTGACCGCGCCGATCGTCACGATCCCGGTCTCAGCAGAGGCGTCGCCGGCGTCGGTTCCAGCTGTGGCCGCGCCGCCCGCCTCGGCCGCCGCCGGTCCGCGCGGCGTCGCCGCCAAGTCGGCCTATCTCTTCGACAGCGGCACCCGGAAGACCCGCTGGTCCCGCGCCGCCGACACCCGCCGCCCCATCGGCAGCATCACCAAGGTGATGACCGCCATGGTCGTCATCCGCGCCGGCAAGCTCGACCGGAAGATCACGGTCAAGAAGAAGCACGTCGACTACGTCTCCAGGTCCGACGGGAGCCGGGCCTGGCTGCGGGTGGGCGACAGGCTCACGGTGCGCCAGCTGCTGAACGCGCTGATGCTGCCGTCCGGATGCGACGCCGCCTATGTCCTCGCCGACGCCTACGGCCCCGGCTGGAAGGGCTTCGTCGCGAAGATGAACAAGACGGCCCGCCAGCTCAAGATGACGCGGACGAAGTACGCCAACTTCGACGGGCTCCCCTGGCCGTCCGGGACCGCGACCAACTCGACCACCCGCGACCAGGTCAAGCTCGCCGACTACGCGATGAAGAACAAGGAGTTCCGCGCGATCGTCGCCCGGAGGTCCTACTCGCTCAAGGCGGGCGGCGGGCACGGCGCCTACCGCTGGACCAACACCAACCGGCTGCTGAGCTCGTACCGCGGCACCATCGGGATCAAGACCGGCAAGACCGACCTGGCGGGCTACTCGCTGATGTTCGCGGCCCGCCGCGGCAAGCGCACCCTCATCGGCGTGGTCCTCAACAGCTCGACGACCAGGGAGCAGGCCCGCTTCACCGACGCCATGAAGATGCTCAACTGGGGCTTCGGCGTCCGCACCACGGGCGTCCTCACCGTCGCGCCCGTGCCGCCCGGCGCCAACGTGGACTGACGTCAGCCCTGCTTGACCCGGTGCACGATCGTGCCCTTCTGGTTGGCGGCGAGGTAGCCGCCACCATAGGGGCCCGACAGGTAGAACATCATGACGGGCTTCTTGCCGTAGAAGGTCCAGGCCGGATTCACGATGATGTACCGGGTTTTCGGGTTGGTGACGCCAAGGGTCTTCTCCGCTTCGCGGAAGAGCACCGGGACCTTGTTCCAGTTGAAGGTCCTGAGATCGACGAGGCCGTCGTCGGAACCGATCGTGCCGCCGGCACGCTGCCGTGATGCCCGCCCGTCCCGGTACCGGTACTCGTCGTAGAGCTTCTTGTTGGCGCGCAGGGGCGCCTTGGCGAACGCGTACTCGGGATAGACCGTGAGCGACATGAATTTCTTGCTCCCGGTGACCTTCTCGAACTCCGCGATCACCTTGCGCATGCCGGCCGGGCTCAGGAGGTTGACCGTCACGACCGGTTTCGGCACACCGCTCCGGTCCGTGTCCCCCTCGCCGGCCCCCGACCCCTGCCGTTCGCCGTCGAACAGGTTGGTGAAGACCACGAACACGGCGAGCAGCAGCACCCCCGCCAGGGCGATCGCACTGATGGGAAGAGCGATGAGGACCACGTTGAGCCGCCGCGACGACCGGCGAGGCGGAAACCCCGGGCCCGTCGAGTGCCCGAGCCCCTGGCCCGTGGGTTGCGCGAGACCCGGCCCGGTGGGACGGCCGTGCGGAAACTGCGGCTCGGCGGGCGGAGCGGGCGCCGGAGGCGGCGGAAACGCGAACGGCTCGGGAGTGGTCGTCCCACGGCCGACCGCGGCCTCGGCGAGCATGCGGTCCAGTTGCTCCGCCGTGGGACGCGCCGCCGGGTCAGGGACCAGCACGGCCCGCAGCACACCGGTCAACGCCCCCGCCCGCACCGGCGGCGGAACCTGCGCACGCAGAACGGCGGCGAGCGTGGCGGCCGTGGTGGGACGTCGCATGGGGCTGTGCCCCTCGACCGCGACGTACAGCAGCATGCCGAGCGACCACAGATCGGAGGCCGGGTTGCCCTCCTCGCCGTGCAGCCGCTCCGGCGCGATGTATTCGGGCGACCCGGCCAGCCCACCGGTCATGGTGAGCCGGGACGCCTCATCGATGGCCGCGATCCCGAAATCCGTCAGCACCGGACTGCCGTCCGTCCGCAGCAGCACATTGGCGGGCTTGACGTCGCGATGGCAGATCCCCGCCTCATGCGCGGCCCGCAGCGCCCCCAGAACACCCCGGCCGATCACCGCCGCCTCCGCAGGCGACAGATCACCCTCGGCCAGCCGCCCGCTGAGGGAGCCGCCACGCACCAGCTCCATGACGAGCCACGGATAGTCCATGTCGGGCTCGTCGATGATGTGGTGGATGCGGACCACGTTGGGGTGGTCGATCCGGGCGAGCGCCCGTGCCTCCCGCAGCACGCGCTCGCGCATCTTCCGCGCCAGCTCCGGGTCCTCCCGGGCCGGGTCCGACCCGGTCGGGCGCACCTCCTTCAGCGCCACCTCGCGATGCAGAGCCAGGTCGCGGGCGCGCCAGACCGTGCCCATGCCCCCGCTGCCCAGTCGATCGACCAGCTCGAACCGGCCGTCCACCACCCTTTGTCCCGACGTCACGGCGCTGATCCTAGAGCCCCGGACCGACACGCACCTGCACGAACCACCCTTTCCCGAGATTCAGGAAAGGTCAGATCCTTCACGACACTCGCGGACAATCGCAAGGAACGTGTCGCCCGACCGCAGGACGGACCTGTCACCGATAACAGTCAAACAGGCGCGCGGCAGGATTCGAGCTAGCGGCGACCGACGGCGTTGAGGTCGATCTCGATGTCGAAGGGCACGGAGACCTTCAGGCGGTCGTGGTGAATGCCGCTCGGGGCATAGCAGCCGGTGGCGGGGTCACGTTCGTACACGTAAACGACGGTGCGGCCCTCGTCGTTCTCGACGCGCCAGAAATGCCGGATCCCCGCCGCCGCGTACTTGCGTGGCTTGGTATCGCGATCGCGGTCCTCAGACTCCGGTGAGACCGCCTCGACGACCAGCACGAGGTCGTCAGGGAAGTAATACGTGGATGGCTCGTCCCGCTCGTATGCTTCGGCGGTCACCACCAGCACATCGGGCTCGGGCACTTGCCGCTTGCCCAGCCGGACCGCCATTTCCCGATCGGCTCTCAGGTGTTCAGGTGCCTGCCGGTCCAGCTCATTGGTGAGCATGCCGACCACGCGACTGTGCCACTTCTGCTGCGGGCTCACGAAGACGAGGCTCCCGTCGATCAGCTCCGTGTGCCGGGGAAGCTCACGCATCTTCAGGAACTCATCGGCGGTGAAACCGCCCGGCGGGGGGATGACCCAGTCTGGCAGCGGTGCAGCACCCATGTCGTCACTTTCTGCTTCGCCGTGCTGACGGAACGGGATCGCGTCAGAGAAGCACAAGCCCTGGGTCCATCCTACGCAGGGCTCTACCTGTCTAATGGGCACATGGCCGTCTGGATCATGCCCGCCGGGGCGACGAGCCGACGGGACCAGGGCATCCCGGTCATTGTGGGTCGGGGGCTTCGCCGCGCTGGCGGACCAGGGCTTGGAGCTCGGCCAGCTGGCGGGCGGCCAGGGCCTTTTCGGTGCCGTTGATGCCCATGGCGCCGAAGGAGGTGCCGTCGGCCAGGTCAAGGGTGGGCCAGGGCTCGCCGACCGACATGGTCACGTCGAGGACTTCCGGCCACTCCAGGCGGCGGGTGCGGAAGGCGTTGACGACGGTGAGGCCGGACTCGTCGGCGGCCACGTGGCAGCGGGCGAGCATGTGCAGGACCCAGGCGACGACCAGGCCGAACACGATGATGAGGATGCGGTCGAACAGCTTGAACTGCGGCGCCACCATCACGGCGAGCACGATCATGCCGAGCACGATCGCGCCCGCCGTGATGTAGGCGACGATCCGGGTGGTGCGGGGGCGCCACACGGTCGGGAGAGCCGGCGCGTCAGTCAACGATCTTGGAGATCGGGATCTCGAGGATGTCGTGGGCGCCGGCGGCCTTCAGCGCCGGGATGAGCGTGTTGACGCCGCGCTTGGCGACCACGCTCTCCACCGCGCTGGACTCGCCGCCCGCGAGCGAGGTGACCGTGGGCGAGGACATCGACGGCATGATGTCGAGCACCGCCTGCAGGTCGGTGGCCGCGACGTTGAGCTTGAGCAGCACGTTGCCGCGGGCGCGGATCGCGCCCTGCAGGAGCAGGGCGATGTCCTCCATCGCGGCGCGCTTGTCGGCGTCCTCGTAGGCCTCACGGTTGGCGACCAGCTCGGTGTAGCTGGTCAGCAGCGTGTCGAGGATGCGCAGGCCGTTCTTGCGCAGGGAGGAGCCGGTCTCGGTCAGGTCGACGATCGCGTCGACGATGTCGGGCACCTTGGCCTCGGTGGCGCCGTACGAGGGCACGACCTTGGCCTTGACGCCGTGCTGCTCCAGGAAGCGCTTGGTCATCGCCGGGAACTCGGTGGAGATCCGCACGCCCTCGGGCAGGTCGGAGACCGACTGCCACGGCGCGTCGTGCGGGACCGCCATGATCACGCGGACCGGGTTGGAGGTGGCCTTGGAGTACTTCAGCTCGCCGAGGCTCACGACATCGGAGTCGGTCTCGGTGATCCAGTCGCGCCCGGTGATGCCGAGGTCGAACAGACCCTGCTCCAGGTAGGTCGGGATCTCCTGCGGGCGCAGCACGCGCACCCGGTCGATGCGCGGATCGTCGATCTGCGCGCGGTAGTCGCGGTCCGAGGCCCGGCGGATGGTCAGGTCGGCGGCGTCGAACAGCTCAAGGGTCGCCTTTTCGAGTGAGCCCTTGGGCAGGACGAGAGACAGCACGGTGAAGCCTTTCGGTGGGATGTCGTACAGGAGTCCGGGATGGTCAGGAGCTCAGATGCTCCGCGTCGTGCCCGGCGTGACCGTGATGCCGCAGACCTCGCAGGGTCAGAGCCGTGTCGAGTGCGGCCACAGTCGCCTCCCATCCCTTGTCTTCGTGGCTGTCGGGCAGCCCGCTGCGATCCAGTGCCTGCTCAATGGTGTCACATGTGAGCACCCCGTTGCCCACCGGAGTCGCCTCATCGAGCGCGACGCGGGTCACACCGGCCGTGACCGAGTCGCACACGTAGTCGAAATGGGCGGTCTCGCCCCGGATCACGGCGCCGAGGACCACGACCGCGTCGAGGTCGCGGGCCAGCTGCTGGGCCACGACCGGGAGCTCCAGCGCCCCCGCGACCCGTACCGCGACCGGTTCGGCGACGCCGCAGGCCTTGGCGGCGTCGAGGGCGCGTTCGAGCAGGCGGTCGGTGATCTGCCCGTGCCAGCGGGTGCAGGCGATGCCGAGGGTCAGGCCCCCGGCGTCGACGGTACGGTCCTCGGGACGTCCTGCTCCGCTCATCAGAGGCCCTCGATCTGGTGTCCGAGACGGTCCCGCTTGACCGTCAGGTAACGGCGGTTGTGCTCGGTCACCACGACCGGCATGGGCTCCCTGCCCCGGACCTCCAGGCCGAAGCCCGCCAGGCCCTGGAGCTTGGCCGGGTTGTTGGTGAGCACCCGGATCGAGCGTACGCCGAGGTCGAGCAACATCTGGGCGGCATTGGAGTACTCGCGCGCGTCGGCGGGCAGGCCGAGCTCCAGGTTGGCGTCCACGGTGTCGGAGCCGTTGTCCTGCAGCGCGTACGCCCGAAGCTTGGACAGCAGGCCGATCCCCCGGCCCTCATGCCCGCGCAGGTAGAGGACGACGCCGCGGCCCTCGGCGCTGATGCGTTCCATGGCCGCGTCCAGCTGGGTGCCGCAGTCGCAGCGGTCGGAGTGCAGCACGTCGCCGGTGAGGCACTCGGAGTGGGCGCGGATCAGCACGTCCTCGCCGTCACTCAGGTCGCCGTAGACCATGGCGACGTGCTCGCCGCCGTCGATGGCGCTGGCGAAGCCCACCGCGCGCCACATGCCGAAGCGGTTGGGCAGCCGGGTCTCCACGACCCGCTGGACCATCGACTCGGTGCGCTTGCGGTATTCGACGAGCTGCTCGATGGAGATCAGCTTGAGACCGTGCTCCTTGGCGAACACCTGGAGCTCGGGCAGGCGGGCCATGGTGCCGTCGTCGTTGACCACCTCGGCCAGGACGCCGGACGGGTGCAGGCCGGCCAGCCGGGCGAGGTCGACCGAGGCCTCGGTGTGGCCACGGCGGCGCAGCACGCCACCCGGGTGGTAGCGCAGGGGGAAGATGTGACCGGGCCGCACCAGCTCGTACGGTTCCGTCGCCGAGTCGCACAGCGTACGGATCGTCTTGGCGCGGTCGGCCGCCGAGATCCCCGTGGCCACCCCGTCGCGGGCGTCGACGCTGACCGTGTAGGCGGTGCGCATGCGCTCGTTGTTCTGCGCGGTCATCAGCGGGATCTGCAGCCGGTCGAGGTCGGCACCCTCCATCGGCACGCAGATCACACCGCTGGTGTAGCGGATGGTGAACGCCAGGAGCTCGGGCGTCGACTTGGCCGCCGCGAAGATGATGTCGCCCTCGTTCTCGCGGTCCTCGTCGTCGACCACCACCACCGGCTTGCCGGCCGCGATGTCGGCGATCGCGTCCTCGATCGAGTCGAAGATCCCGTTGTCGCCGACCACGTCGCTGATCACGTCGTCGCCGGCCGTGTCGTCACTGATCACGTCGTCGCTGCTCACGTCGTTGCTGATCGTGCTGTCGCTGCCGCTCATGCGGTCACCGCCTTGTTCCGTGGGCTCGTCCGCACCTGGCCCCGGGCCTCCCGGAGCCAGTTGCGCAACCCGACCATCACCATGACGAAGAAGATCCCGTAGACCGCCGCCGAGACGTACAGCCCGGACTTGAGCGCCAGCGGCACCCCGACCAGGTCCACGAGCACCCAGATGATCCAGAAGTCGACCAGGGCGCGGCTCTGGGCGAACGTCGCGACCGCGCTGCCGACGAAGATGTAGGCGTTCGCCCACGGGGACCAGGCCACCTTGAGCCAGTCGAGGTGGATGAACAACTGCGCCACGACCGTGGTGCCGATCGCCAGCGCGGCCAGCAGCACGAGGCGTTCGCGGAGCGTCGCCTGGCGCACCACCAGCCCGTGGTCCGAACGTTTGCCGCGCGACCAGCTCCACCAGCCGAAGAGCGCCAGCCCGATGAAGAGCACCTGCTTGAGCGCGTTACCGGGAGCCGCCGCGTGCCAGGACGCGGCGAGCAGCAGCAGGGCGCCGGTCAGCTGCACCGGCCAGGTCCAGATGGTCTTGCGCATGGCGAGCCACACGACGGCGAGCGAGAGCGCGTTGCCGATGAGATCGGTCCACAGAATGTGCTCGCCGAAGAGCGTGAAGCTCGCGTTCAGCCAGTTCACGCGGCACCACCGGCCGCAGCGCCTCCGAGGCGCTCACCGCTGTGCCCAGTGCGCGCCTCCGGCACGAGCATGCGCTCCACGTACTTGGCGACCACGTCGACCTCGAGATTGACCGGGTCGCCGGGCTTCTTGTGGCCGAGCGTGGTGAGGGAGAGCGTGGTGGGGATGAGCGCCACGCTGAAGCGGTCGGCGCCCGCCTCGACCACGGTGAGGCTGATGCCGTCGATGGTGATCGAGCCCTTGTCGACCAGGTAGCGACTCAGATGCGAGGGGAGCGAGAACGTGACGACGTCCCAGCGCTCCCCCGGCTCACGCGAGATGATCTGGCCGACGCCGTCCACGTGGCCCTGGACCAGGTGGCCGCCGAGGCGGTCGGCCAGGCGCACGGGACGTTCGAGGTTGACGCGCGAGCCGGGCTCCAGCGCGCCGAGGCTGGACTTGTCGAGGGTCTCCTGGATGACGTCCGCGGTGAACGTCTCGTCCTTGACGTCGACGACCGTGAGGCAGACGCCGTTGACCGCGATCGAGGCGCCGTGCACGGCGTCCTGGGTGACGAGCGGACCGCGGATCGTCAGCTTCACCGAGTCCGATACGGACTCGATGGCCTCGATCTCGCCGAGCTCCTCGACGATGCCGGTGAACATCTCCCGGGCCTCCTCATATGCCTGTGCATAGGGGCTCCGGGGACGTACGACGAAACACAGCGCCCCTGAATCCAGGGGCGTACAGCGCGCTGCCTCCCATCCGGACTTTAACCGTCGGTCCCGGAGTTCCACCGGGTCAACCGGCCGATGGCTTCGGCCGGGTCGCGGACTGTCACCGCCGGTTCGGAATTTCACCGACCCCGGAGCACGCGTTTCACTGCTTGGCAACCAGTGTGCCATGCATTGCATTCCCCGCTGTATGTGAGGATGCCCACGGCCACATTTGGCCAACCAAGCGCTCGTTAGGTTGTATCATCCGTCGTTCAATCTTCAACTTCCGGCGTTAACGATCGCAAAGCGTGGGTAAAAGGGGCACACGATGATCCTCCGGGAGGAATCGATGGACGTCATCGCACTGATCGGCCGCATCCTCTTCACGGTCGTCTTCCTCGGCGCCACGATGGGTCACCTGACATCGGCCGATGCCATGGCGGGTTACGCCGCCAGCAAGAAGCTCCCTCAGCCCAAGCTCGCGGTGCAGGTCTCCGGCGTCTACGTCGGAGTGGCCTCGGTCCTGCTCATTCTGGGCATCTGGCCGGACCTCGCCGCCCTGGCGTTCGTCCCGTTCCTGGTGCTGACGGCGGTCCTCTTCCATGACTTCTGGAAGCAGGACGACCCCGAAACGCGCCAGATGGAGCAGATCCAGTTCAGCAAGGACGTGTCACTGGCGGGCGGCGCACTCGGACTCTTCGCCCTGTACGCCTCGGACGCCCACCCCGGACTCAATCTCGTCGGCCCGCTCTTCTGACCCGCACACGCCGGCGGCGGTGAGACCGCCGCCGGCGCCATGCGTCACTCGGGCCTGCCCCCTGTACGCCAGAAGCCCGGAATGAGGACTGCGCCGACCACCAGGTGGAGCAGGGCGAGCGTGACCTTCGTGCCGTCGGTGGCCTCGACCTGCAGTACCGGCACGAACGAGAGCACCAAGATGCCGGAGGCCACGACCGTCCAGACGACCCGGGCCTGGGCCGGGACGAACCGTTCCAGCACCGCGAGGAACGCCCAGCCCAGCAGAGCCGGAACGAACGAGAAGAACACCATCTGCCCGGCTCCGAGTTCCATCGCCTCTCGGCCCGGCTGCTGGACGACGAGGTCGTCCTGCCCGAACGCCAGCGCGGCGACCGCCCAGACCGCCACCGTGGCGAGCACCGTCGCCACCACCGTGATGAACCTGGCGCGCAGCCGCGCTCCCGTCCCCCGCCGTGTCTCCGTGACCATCCGCACTCCCTGGGATCCGACATTGTTGAGCACCTCAACCTTTGAGGAGCATAAAGGAAATACTTGAGTACCTCAACATTCGAGTGCACCAACGGCTGCATATGATCGGAGACATGCACGCCGAGAGCAGCCCGACCAGCCGTGAGCTTCTGGAGCTCGTCTTCCAGGTCGCCGGGCGGCTGCGCGAGGGTTTCACCCGTACCGCCGCCGAGCTGGACCTGCCGCCCACGCAGGCGCAGGCGCTCGCCTCGCTGGAGGGTTCCGCGCGCATGCGCGACCTCGCGGAGGTCCTGGCCTGTGACGCCTCCAACGTCACCGGCATCGTGGACGGCCTGGAGCGACGCGGCCTGGTCACGCGCCAGCCCGACCCTGCCGACAGACGGGTCAAACACCTCGTGCTGACCGAGGAGGGCGAGCGCAGGCGGGCTGCCCTCCTCGCCGAGAGCGCCCGCAGCGCGGACGAGGTCTTCGATCTCCCCGAACGCGATCGGCTCGCCCTGCGCGACCTGCTCAAGTCCCTCGTACCAGCCGACTGGCACGCAAGCTGCGACCCCCGCCAGTGACCCCAGCCGACAGCCGACTGCGGCTGCGGCCGCCTCCTCAGTTGTTTTCGGGCAGGACCAAGCCGGTCCGGGTGGCTCTGACCGATGCCAGGTCGGGAAGGATCAGGTCGGCCTCGGCCAGGTCGCCGGACGGGTGGCTGGTGGTGACGGCGATGACGGTGGCACCGGCCGCCTTGCCCGCGCGGATGCCCGCGGGGGCGTCCTCGATGACGGCGCACTCCTCTGGCGGTACCCCCAGGCGGCGGGCGGCCAGCAGGTAGCCCTCGGGGTCCGGCTTGCCGTGCGTGACATCGTCGGCGGTCACGATGACCTCGGGCAGCGGCACGCCGGCAATCTGTGTGCGTGCTCGCAGCTGGCCGGTGTCCATCGAGGTCACGATGGCCCAGGGCAGGCCGTTCATCGCGTTCAGCAGATCCAGCACGCCCGGCAGCGCCACCACGCCGCCCTCGGCGAGAAGCTCGGCCTCCAGGGCGTCCAGGCGTTCGGTGGCCGCGCGGACCTCCAGAGGTGGCAGGAACTCGGCGATCCGGTCGCTGGTACGGCGGCCGTGAGCGCCCGCCAGGAACTCCTCCGCGTCGATGCCGTAGCCGCCGGCCCAGGCGTGGGCGGCACGTTCGATCAGCGGGGTCGAGTCGACGAGCGTTCCGTCGGTGTCGAACAGGACCGCCGAGCAGGGGATCACAGTGCCCATGCGGCGGAGTCGGTGGCCTGCTGGGCCTTGCCGCGGAGCGCCCGCACCGCCTCGGCGGGGTCGTCGGCCCCGTAGACGGCGTTGCCCGCGACGAAGACGTCCGCGCCCGCCTCGGCGCACCGCTCGATCGTCTCGGCGCTCACGCCGCCGTCGACCTGCAACCACAGGTCGCGGCCCTCGATCATCTTCCGGGCTCGGCGCACCTTGGGCAGCACCACGTCGAGGAACTTCTGCCCGCCGAAGCCCGGCTCGACCGTCATGAGGAGGAGCATGTCGATCTCGCCGAGGAGGTCCTCGTACGGCTCGACGGGGGTGGCCGGGTTGATGCCCAGCCCGGCGCGCGCCCCGGCCGCCCGGATCGTCCGCAGCGTGCGGACCGGCGCCTTGGCGGCCTCGGCGTGGATGGTGACGCTCCCGGCGCCGGCCTCGGCGTACTGCGGCGCCCAGCGGTCGGGATCCTCGATCATGAGGTGGCAGTCGAGCGGCAGCGCGCTGTGCTTGAGCAGGGCCTCCACCACCGGCAGGCCGATGGTCAGGTTGGGCACGAAGTGGTTGTCCATCACGTCGACGTGCACCCAGTCGGCGGCGTCGGAGATGAGCGCGACGTCGTCGGCGAGCTTGGCGAAGTCGGCGGACAGGATGCTGGGTGAGATCTGCGGAGCCATGATGGCCCGAGTCTATAGCGGCGTTTCCGTGAGCTCCTCACCCGGCCGGGTGAGAGGGCGGGGGGTGGAACGGGTGGCCAGCCCGAGCCGGACGAACGCCTCGGGCGCGCCGGCCGCCACCCACAGGCTCAGCAGCGCCTGGATCACGAATCCGGGCACCGGGTCGGCGGTGCCGAACGGGAGCCCGAGCCCATAGATCACCACGACTCCGAGGACGCCGACCGGGATCCGGGCCAGCCGCCGCCAGGTCTCCCCTCCCGTCTCGAACCAGCCGCGCGCGTTCAGGCAGGAGAGTCCGGCGAGGACTCCGAACAGCGCGCCCGCCGCGGAGGCCCCCGCATACTGGCTCACCGGCTCGGGACTGCCGCCCGCGTCCACGATCGCGCGAGCCCAGGGCTCGGGCCACCGCCATCCGTCCAGAGAACGCACGGCGGTCCAGGAGGCCGCCAGGCACAGCCCCGACACCGCCAGGCTGAGCGCGAACTGGAACATGAGCGGCTGCCGCGCCCACAGCGGCACCAGTCGCGGCGCACCCCACAGGGCCAGCACCGCCAGCGTCAGCCCGATGGCCCAGCCCGCCAGAACCTGGCCGACCGAGTGCACGCCCAGGTAGACCCGCGAGACGCCGATCATCAGCACCATCACGGTCGCGATCGCCCACACGGCCCGGCGGACCGAACGGAGAGCCAGGTACCCGTAGAGCGCCCCCGCACTCTGCGCATGGCCCGAGGGCATGCCGAACGAGTCCCGCACCTCGTGCGCGGTGACGGACGGGTCGGTCCAGAACGGCCGGGGCTCATTGAAGGTGAGCTTGAGAACGTTGTTGAGCAGCCCGCTCACCGACATGAGCACCGCCAGCCGGGCGCCCAGCCTGGTGTCCACGCACCAGAAGACGACCACCAGCAGTGGCACGAAGAGCGCCGCGCTGCCGATGAACGAGATCAGCTGCATGAATCCGGTGAGCACGAAGGTCCCCCAAGGTCCACGTCCGTCGAATCATCGGTCGAATCATCGAGGCTACCCAGCGGGCGCGGGGCTATGAGCCGGCCACACGAGCCTTCTCGGACTCGAGGTCGAAGTCACCCGGAGGCCAGTGCGGGCCGAGCCCCTCGCACACCTCCATCAGCAACATCATGATCGCGTAGTTGCGGTACCACTTGCGGTCGGACGGGATCACGTACCAGGGGGCCGCCTCGGTGTTGCACTTCTCCAGCACGGCCGAGTACGCCTGCTGGTACTCATCCCAGCGCCGGCGTTCCTCGACGTCCTGCGGGTTGTACTTCCAGTGCTTGGTCGAGTCCTCAAGCCGCGCCATGAGACGTTCCTTCTGCTTCTCCGAAGAGATGTGGAGGAAGCACTTCACGATGGTGCAGTCATCCAAGGCCAGCCGTTCCTCGAACCGGTTGATGGTCCCGTAGCGCCGCGCCCATACGCGGCGCGGCACCAGTTCCCGCACGCGGGCGATCAGCACGTCCTCGTAGTGCGAACGGTCGAAGACGCCAAGATGGCCGGGCTGGGGCAAGGCCCTCCGGATCCGCCACAGGAAATCGTGGCTGAGCTCCTCCCTGGTCGGAGCCTTGAACGATTTCACCTGGCAGCCGTAGGGGTTGAGCTCGCCCACCACGTGTTTGACCACGCCCCCCTTGCCCGAGGTGTCCATGCCCTGCAGAACGAGCAGCACCCTGCGCTGGTCACCTTCGACCTGGGCGCATGCGTACAACTGCTCCTGGAGTTCGGCGACGCGCTGCCCGAGGCCGGTCATGGCGTCGCGGGTGGCGGACTTGCCGCCGGGCGCGCCGGGTGTCGCCGCCGTGTCGAACCCGCTCAGATCCACCGGCCCCGGCGGGCAGCGCAGCAGCTCCCGGAACGGCGTGCGCTCGGCGGCATCCTTCACCGCGTCCTTCGCCGCGCCCTTTTTGCCCTTTTTCTTGGCGCCCATCTAGCAGTGATCGCCCACGGGAGGGCGACGAAACGTCGCGTGCGGCGCAGGTCTCAGATCATGTGCGGCGCAGGTCTCAGATCCGGCGCAGCAGGGCCATGAACATGGCGTCGGTGCCGTGCCGGTGCGGCCAGAACTGGGCGTACGACCCCTCGCCGATCCCTTCGAGCCCGGGCGACACCTCGCGGAGCACCGCCGGCGTGTCAAGCCGTTCCACGCCGTCACGGCCGCGCAGGACGTCGTCCACGACGACGCGGGTCTCGGCCAGGTGCGGCGAGCACGTCACGTACGCGACCACCCCGCCTGGACGGACGGCCTCCAGCGCGCTCTCCAGGAGCTTGCGCTGGAGCGGGCCGAGCTCGGCCACCGACGCGGGACCGCGCCGCCAGCGCGCCTCCGGCCGGCGCCGTAGGGCTCCGAGGCCGGTGCACGGCACGTCGAGGAGGACCCGGTCGAACGAGCCGGGCCGCCACGCCGGGGCGGTCCCGTCGGCGACGATCACGGTGGCGCGATCGGTCACCGCGCCCCGCACGAGCCCGGCCCGGTGCGGCTGGAGGTCGGCGGCGAGCAGCCGGGCGTCGCGTCCGGCGGCGACGGCCGACAGCAGGCCCGCCTTGCCTCCGGGACCGGCGCACAGGTCGGCCCAACGGGAATCGGAGCCGTCCAGGGGCGCGGCGGCCAATGCCAGCGCGACGAGCTGGCTGGCCTCGTCCTGGACGGCCGCCCTGCCCTCACGCACGGCGAGGATCGCGGCCGGGTCGCCCTCGGGCAGCAGGGCCGCGTAGGGCGAGTGGGGAGCGGGTTCCGCGCCCGCCTCGTACAGCTCCTCCAGCGTGGCCCGGCCGGGCCGGGCGACGAGGGTCACGCGGGGCCGGTCGTTGTCGGCGGCGAGCAACGCGTCGATCTCGTCCCCGTCCGGGCCGAGCGCGTCGCGGAGCGCGGAGACGATCCAGCGCGGGTGGCTGTGGGCGATCGACAGCCGTTCGGTGGGGTTGCCGCCCTCGGGCGCGACGATCGTCAGCCAGCCGTCGAGGTCGCGCGTGGCCACCTTGCGCAGCACCGCGTTGGCGAACTTGGCCTGCCCCGGCCCGGAGACCGACCGCGCCAGCTCGACGGCCGTGGCCACGGCCGCGTGCGCGGGGATCCTGGTCGCCAGGAGCTGGTGGGTGCCCAGCCGCAGCACGTCGAGCAGCGGGCCGTCGACGCGGCGCAGCTCGCGGTCGCTGCAGAGCGCCAGCACGGCGTCGTAGGTGCCGCGGCCGCGCAGCGTGCCGTAGGTCAGCTCGGTCGCCAGCGCGGCGTCGCGGCCGGTGAGCCCGCGTTCGCGCAGCCGGGTCGGCAGGAGCAGGTTGGCGTACGCGTCGCGGGTCTCCACGGCCCGGATGACGTCGAACGCGGTGCGGCGGACGAGGTCCTCGGGCCGGCCGGTGCGGCGCGGCGTACCGGGTCTGCGGTTCCGGTCGCGGTCGCCGCGCCGGTTTCGGGTGGGCGGCATCAGCTGAAACGATCCTCATCGGTGAGTGGGTGGCCGCGGGTCCAGTCCACGGCGTTCATGCGGCGTTTGCCGGGCGGCTGCAGCTCGCCCAGGACCACCGGGTGCGTGCCGGTGCCGACGAGGACCTCCTTCTTGCCCGCGCGCAGCTCGCCGGGCGCCAGCGGCCCGGCATCCGGCGCGGCGTCGGGTGCGGGCCGGACCGGGCCGAGCTTGACGCGCTCGCCGCGCAGCGTGGTCCAGGCGCCCGGCGCGGGTGTGCAGGCGCGGATGAGCCGGTCGACCCGCATCGCGGGCGCGGTCCAGTCGACCCGGGAGTCCTCGGGGGTGAGCTTGGCGGCGTACGAGACGCCCTCATCCGGCTGCGGCCGCGCCTCCAGCACGCCCGCCTCGATGCCGTTCATGGTGTCGAGGAGCAGCTTGGCGCCGGCGACCGCCAGGCGGCCGAGGAGGTCGCCGGTGGTGTCGGCGGGCAGGATCGGCTCGGTCAGCACGCCGTAGACCGGCCCGGTGTCCAGGCCCTCTTCGATCTGGAACGTGGCCGCGCCGGTGACGTCGTCGCCGTGCAGGATCGCGTGCTGGACGGGCGCGGCACCGCGCCACGCCGGCAGCAGCGAGAAGTGCAGGTTGACCCAGCCGTGCCGCGGGATCTCCAGCGCGGCGGGCCGCAGCAGCGCCCCGTACGCCACGACCGGGCAGCAGTCGGGCGCGATGGCCCGCAGCCGGTCGAGGAACTCCGGGTCGCTCGCCTTGGCGGGCTTGAGGACCTCGACCCCGGCCTCCTCGGCGCGCCGCGCCACCGGGCTGGCGACCAGCTTGCGCCCCCGCCCGGACGGCGCGTCGGGCCGGGTGACCACGGCGGCCACCTCGTGACCGGACGCCAGCAGCGCCTCCAGAGACGGCACGGCGGTCTCTGGTGTCCCTGCGAAGACGAGACGCATCAGGCTCGCGCCCCATCTCCGGTGTCCCTGCGCTGCGCTGATTCATTGGCGAGCTTCACCGTCAGAGGGCCTTCCCGAAGGTGCGGTGCGGGGACTCCTTGACGACCGGCACCGGGTCGCCGAACCACTCGGCCTCGCGGATGGCCTTCATCGCGGCCTTGCGCTGCTCGGGGTCCATGCGGTCGATGAAGATGATCCCGTCCAGATGGTCGGTCTCGTGCTGGACGCAGCGGGCCAGCAGATCGGTGCCCTCCAGGGTGATCGGCTCGCCGTGCATGTTGAAGCCCTTGGCGACCGCGCGGTAGGCGCGGGGGGTGGGGAAGCTCAGCCCGGGGAGGGAGAGGCAGCCCTCCTCCCCGTCCTGCTGCTCCTCCGACAGGTCCAGCGTGGGGTTGACGACGTGACCGAGACGGTCGTCGACGTAGTAGGTGAAGACCCGCAGGCTCACGCCCAGCTGGGGCGCGGCCAGGCCCGCCCCGGGAGCGTCGATCATCGTGTCGGTGAGGTCCTTCACGAGCTGGCGAAGCTCCTTGTCGAAGTCCTTCACCGGCTCGGCCGGGGTGCGAAGCACAGGGTCACCGAAGAGGCGGATGGGCTTGACGGCCAACGGGGACTCCGTTTCCTGCAGGTGCGTTCAGAGCGAGGTCGTGGTGCGAGTGAATGGAGACCTACCCGACCAGTCTACGGAGATCTCAGGCACCGCCCTGACCAGAGCGGGCCTTGTAGGCCGCCTTGCGTGCCGCCTTGGCGACGCCCTTGTCCGGAACGTGGTCGCCCAAGGCGGTGAGCACGTCGGCGGTGTCGGGGTGCTCGCAGCGCCACATGTCGTCGATCATGGCGCCCAGCTCGACCTCGGCGGGGGCGTCGGCCAGGGCCGCGGCCACCGCCTCCGAGGGCTCGGCGGTCTCCAGCATGCCCGCGACCGTGTCGACGAACATCCAGACGAACTCCCGGCCCTCCAGCTCGATCGGCGCGCCGGTCTTCTGGTTGAGCCACAGCGCCGCGTACGGGCGGACGAGCGGGTGATCCCCGGCACCCCGCAACTGCGGGGCGATCTCCGGGCCCATCCGGTGCAGCACCGCCGCGGCGAGGTTGCGGGCACCCGGCCCGCCGTTGCGCATGACCTCCAGGAGCTCGGCCGCGGCGGGCTCGGCGTCCCGGCCCGCCAGCCAGCCGGCGATCTCCTCGTCGGCGGTGTCCTGCCGGTGCCAGGTCAGCCCGGCCACCAGGTCCGCGGCGGTGGACTCGGCGAGATCGCCCACCACCGGCGCGACGAAGCCGTCCGCGAGCAGCAGCTCGCGCACGCCCCAGACGCCGAGCGGGGTGAGCGCGTAGCCCTCACCGGCGGCTTCGAGGACGCCCCACCCGGCGAGGTCGGCGAGCTCCAGGTCGAGGGCCTGCCGTGCGGCGGCGGCCACCGCGTGGCCGTCGGAGAGCTCGTAGGCCGCCATGACGTGCTCGATCAGGACGTCGGCCAGCACCTTGGCGGACGAGGGCGACTCCTGCTCGTACAGGTGGATGAGGACCCCGGTGAGCTCGTTCTGCACCAGCTCGATCGCGTCGAGGCCGTCCTCGCCCTCATGCTCGGGAACGGCCACCGCGTCGAACAACCGCAGCCAGACGCCGAGGATCGTCTCGTCGTCCCCCGCCGTGAGATCCGCCAGCGAGGGCCCTGCGACCGCCGTGCCACCGGTCGTCCGGAGCACCTCGGACTCGAGCGCGGCCCACCAGAGCCGGTCGAACTCGGGGAGGTCGGACTGGTCCTGGACCGGCGCGCCGGCGGCCCGCCGCGGGGTCTCCAGGCCCAGTTCGGCCACGGCCGTCGCCGCGTCGTCGCCGCCGAGGTCGCCGAACTCGGTGACGGGACGGTCCACCGCCCACTCGGCGATAGCGCGGACCTGGGCGGTCAGCGCCGACGCGCGGGCGGCGGCGGCCAGCTCAGCCTCAGGCGCCAGGCGTACGGGCGGGACGACGAGTTCCTCCGCCTGGCGCAGGTACTCCTCGGTGCGGGCGTACCGTTCGTCCTCGGGGAGCGCCTCGAAGGCCCGCACCCATTCCTCGACCGCGTCCTGGTCGTCGAGCGCGACGCCGTCGGCCGCCATCATCGCGGTGATCACCTCGGCGGCGGCCTGCCGCTCGGTGGTGTCGGTCTCCGCGACGACCTCGGCGAACTCCGGCGCCAGCCGGTCCAGCTCGGCGCGCAGCGCGACGGCCTGCCCGGCCGGGACCTCGCCGCTCTCACCGAGGAAATCGATCAGCGTGTCCACGGTCGCCAGGATCGCGGGCACCTCGTCGGCCCCGGCGACCACCTCGTCCGGGAAGACCTTGAGCAGCAGATCCCCGAGCCGCGCCGGGGTCAGCTCCGCCGCCGCGGCGAGCCCCAGCTCCTCCCTGGCCAAGTCCAGGAGCAACAACGCGCCCTGTACGTCGACCGGCTGTTCGTCGACCGGCTGTTCGTCGGCCTGCATGCCATCCGCTTCGGCGCGGCCGTCCGCCCAGCGCTGAAGATCATCGCTGAGGTTCTCCACCCAGTTGTCTGCCACGCGGAAACCCTAGTGGTCAGAGCAGTTCCAGGGGGTCGATCTGGACTCGTACGTACTCGTCGACCTTGCGCGCGCTGCGCACGCCCTGTGCCTCCTTCAGCGACTTCGCCAACCGGGCGCCGGCCGCGCGCGGCACCCGGATGAGCGCGCGCTCCTTCTCCTGGTCGTCGCCGTCGTGGGGCCCCTGGCCCGGAGCTGATCCCGGACCCGGCCCCGGCACCGATCCGGGCGTTGACACCGGGACCGGGCCGAGGACCTCGGCCTCCGCGGGCAGCCTGGCATCGGCCAGCAGCCCGCGGATCGCCGCCGGGGACGCGGTCAGGGACGCCATCCGGACGGCGGGCGGGAAGCCGACCTCGCGCCGTTCCGCCAGCTCGCGTTCGGCGAAGGTGACCGGGGCCCAGCGGATGAGCGCCTGCACGGCCGGGAGCGACCCGTCCGCCGAGACGACGACCGTCCCGGCCGGGCGGACAAGGGCGGCGGCGTTCATCCAGCGGCGGAGCGCCTCCTCGCCCGCACGGAGATCGGCTCTTCCGAGCAGGGCCCAGCCGTCCAGGAGCAGGGCGGCGGTGTAACCCTCCTCGGCCACCGGCTCGGCGCCCGGGGTGGCCACCACCAGCGCGCGCTGCGGCCCGACCTTGTCGAGGATGGCGTCCCGGCCGGAGGTCTTCACCGGCACGCCGGGAAAGGCCCGCCCGAGCTCCTCGGCAGTGCGCTTGGCCCCGACCACGATGGCGCGGATGTGGATGTGCCCACATTCGGGGCAGCGCCAGTCTCCGGCTATGCGACCGCACCAACGGCAGTACGGCGTGGCGTGCGAGGACCGCAGGGCGAGCGGGCCCTGGCAGGCGCTGCAGCGCGCCTGCGTACGGCACCGGCCGCAGGCCAGCGCCGGGAGGTAGCCGCGCCGGGGCACCTGCACGAGTACCGGGCCCTCCTCCAGCGCGCGGCGGGCCGCTTGGAACGCCACGTTGGGGAGCCGGGCGCTCCGCGCGGCGGCGTCCTTGGGCAGCTCCGCGTCGTCACCGACCGGGCCGATGCGGGGCATGACCTCCCTGATCCGCACGCGGTCGGCGGCGAGCGCGTGCGCCCAGCCCGACTCGACCAGCTGCGTCGCCTCGGTCGTCCGGGTGAAGCCGCCGATGAGGGCTCCCGCGCCGGTGCGATGCGCCCGCAGCGCCAGGACCTCGCGGGGATGGGGGTACGGGGCGTGCGGGTCCGGGTGCACGTCGTCGCCGTCGTCCCAGAGCACGACGAGGCCCAGGTCATGAACGGGGGCGAACATCGCGGCGCGGGTGCCGACCACCACCCGTACCGTGCCGCGCAGGATCGCCAGCCAGCGGCGGTAGCGCTCGGACGGCTTCAGGTCGGCCGTCAGGGCGACGTGCCGCCCCTCCCCCAGCTCGGCCTTGAGCGCCTCGTCCACCCGCGCCACGTCCCGCCAGTCCGCCACCACGATGAGCGCGCCGCGGCCGCCCGCGAGCGTGACCGCCGCCGCCCGCGCCATCGCGGCGGGCCAGCCCGGGCCGGGCAGCGCGCTCCACACGGCACGCGGCGCCCGCTGCTCGCCGAGGGCGGTGAGGAACGAGGGACCGGCCGGGTAGTCCGCCCAGGGGCCGGGTCCGTCGGGGGCCTCGAACTCCAGGCGCTCGCCCGGCGGCTCGGCCTCGACCCGGGCGTGCCGGGGCGGGATGGCCAGCCGCAGCACGTCGTAGAGCGAGCCCGCGTACCGGTCGGCGACCTCGCGGGCCAGCGCGGCGATCTCCGGCGCGAGCACCGGCTCCGGCGAGGTGACCCGTTCGAGGAAACGCAGCGTGCCCTCGTGCTCGCTCTCCTCGGCCCGTTCGAGCAGGAAGCCGTCGACGAGCTGCCCTGCGAACCGCACCCTGACCCGGCACCCCGGAACGGCCTTGTCGGCCAGCTCGGCCGGCACCAGGTAGTCGAACGGGCGGTCCAGGTGAGGCAGGGCCACGTCCACCGCGATCCGCGCGACCGGCAGGACCTCGGCGGGCCGTTTGGCGCCCTTCTTGGGCTCGCGCTTGGACGTCTTTCCTGCCTTTCCCGCCTTACGCTCCTTGGCGGATCCCGGCGGTGGTGAGGTTTTGGCCGGCTTCGCGGCGGGCACCGGGACGATGTCGTCCAAGCCCGGGATGAGCTCCGCGGAGCCGGCGTCGTTCGTCACTCCACCGTCCTACCAGATGAGACTGACGTGCTTCGTCCATGGCTCTTCCCGGAGACGTCCGGGCATCCGGTTTGAACTACCACCACGTTGACGGGATCATTGCCCGATGCCCCCGGCTTCCTCTTTGTCCCCCCGACCCGTTCCGGCTCCGTGACCACCGCGGAGACCCCGGAGAGGGTGGACGGCCGAGTCCTCGTCGAGCCGCCGCCGAGGCGCGCCGGCCTGCCGTCCGCGCCGGGTGCCGGGCGCCGCTGGCGGGAGTGGCTGGACCCGCGCCGCCCGGTGATGGCGGCCACGCTGACGGCCGGGATCCTGCACCTGGTGTGGGGCTTCTACCTGGCGAACAACGGCGGCGACCTCGCCGCGCAGGCCGCATGGACCACCTTCGCGCGCAAGCACCCGGAGGCGTCGTACAACCTGGCCTGGTACGGCGGCATGCACCCGGCCTCCTACAGCGTGCTCTCGCCCTACCTCATGGGGTGGTTCGGGATCCGCACGGTCGCGGCGGTCGCCGGCACGCTGTCGGCCACGCTGACGGCGCTGCTGCTGGTGCGCTTCAAGGCCCCGATGGCGATGGCGGCGGCGCTGTGGGCCGCGTTCGCCATCTCGTGCAACTCGGCGTCCGGGCGGGTGACCTTCGGGCTCGGCCTGCTCTTCGCCTTGGCCGCGGTGTTCCCGGCCTTCTCGCCGCGCGGCACCCCGCCGCTCCGGGCGGCCGGGATGTTGCTCCTCGGCGTGCTGGCCACCCTCGCGAGCCCCGTCGCCGGGCTGTTCGTGCTGGTGCTGGCGGCGGCGCTCTTCCTGACCGGACGGCGCCGGGCCGGGCTCATGCTGGCATTGGGGCCGCCGCTGGTCGTGGCCACGACGTCGGCGCTGTTCCCGTTCTACGGCAAGCAGCCGATCTCCACGACCGCCATCGTGCTGCCGACGCTCGCCAGCGTGGTCGCGGTGACGCTGTGCGCACCGCGTTCCTGGCGGGTCGTCCGCGTCGGCGCGGGGGTCTACCTTCTCGGGATCCTCCTGACGTGGGCGATCCCGTCCCCGATCGGCAGCAACGTCGAACGGCTCGCGCTGATGTTCGGCGGAATGTTCCTGATCATAGCGGTGGCGCGCACCACCGACCGGCGACGGCTGGCCGTGCTGTGCCTGGCGTTCATGGTCACCGCCGTCTGGCAGGTGGTGAAGCCGGTCGACGACCTGATCCACACCCGTCCGGCCGGCGCGACCGCGCGGTACTCCAAGGGCCTGATCACCGCGCTCGGGCAGCTCGGCGCGGCCCGCGGCCGGATCGAGGTCGTCCCGCTGCGTTCCCACTGGGAGGCGTACGGGCTGAGCCGGCACTTCATCCTCGCCCGCGGCTGGAACCGCCAGATCGACGCCCACCGCAACGCGCTCTTCTACGACGAGACCCTCAACCCCGCCACCTATCGCGACTGGCTCCACAAGTGGGCCGTGCAGTACGTGGTCCTGCCGGAGCGAGAGGTCGACTGGGCCGCCCGGCAGGAGGCTGCCCTCGTCCGCAGCGGCCAGCCGTACCTGACCGAGGTCTGGCACGACCGGCACTGGCGCGTCTACCGGGTCGCCGACCCCAAGCCCCTCGCCGACGCACCCGCCACGGTCGAACGGATCAGCCCCGACCGCATGGTGGTGAAGGTCCCCGCCAAGGGCTCGGTGCTGCTGCGGATCTCCTGGTCGCCGTGGCTGAGCGTGCGCGGGCCCGGCCAGGGCTGCGTGGCGCGCGCCGGTGACTTCGTCCGCCTCGACGCTCCCGGACCTGGCCGCTACCACGTGCAGGCCCGCTATGAACTCCCCCGAGGCACCCCCTGCCCGGACTGACCGGCCATCCGTCGCCCGAGATCGTCCGCCGTACGGTCACACGCGGGACGCATGCGGTCTTCCCGGTGACCGACCCCTTCGCCGCCGTGGCACGCCTGAATCCGCCGCTGGCGGGTGACGGCATCCACGTCTTCGTCTCGGGCGCCTCGACCATCACCGCGATGCGTCTGGTGAGCCGGGAGGAGGCCGAAGGCGTCCGGACCGAGCTCGACGCGCTCGTCGCCGACTTCCGCCGCCTCGCCCAACGCCTGGCCTCGGACGAGCCCGGCGCTGCGGTATGGCATGCCGATCCGCACGGAGAGCACTGCAGGTACGAGAACGTGGTGACCGGCGTGGTGGTCGAGGTGAACGTCGAGCAGCCGGACGCTCTCGACCCGTACTTCCTCCTGGAATTCGCCGAGACATCCGGTGGCTACCCGGGCGTTTCGGCCGCGTGCATTCACGGCTATCACGACATGTGCCGGCTCCTTGAAGTGGCCGGCCATTGGGGTCTCACCCCTTGAACGGTGGGGCTCGAACCTCAGTGTGGACACCTGCTACATCTCCACGAAGGTGAAGAACCCCGCGGGCAACCAGAGGTGGACCGTGGCCACCGTCGGGCTCGCCGCGACCACCGACGTGGGTTTCGGCAATGCCGGGCCTCTCCAACTCAGCGCGTGAACAGGCTTTAGACAAAATGCGAAAAGCCCCGGGACACGTGTCCTCGGGGCCTTTCGCGCTGAATTGGGCTCAGAGACCGGCGGCCTGGGCGAGGGCCTCGGCGCGGTCGGTGCGCTCCCAGGAGAAGTCCGGCTCGGGGCGGCCGAAGTGGCCGTACGCGGCGGTCTGGGAGTAGATCGGGCGGAGCAGGTCCAGGTCGCGGACGATGGCGGCCGGGCGGAGGTCGAAGACCTGCTGCACGGCCTCCTGGATCTTGGCGATCGGGAGCTTCTCGGTGCCGAAGGTCTCCACGAACACGCCGACCGGGTGGGCCTTGCCGATCGCGTAGGCGACCTGGACCTCGGCGCGGTCGGCCAGCTGGGCGGCGACGATGTTCTTGGCGACCCAGCGCATGGCGTAGGCGGCGGACCGGTCGACCTTGGACGGGTCCTTGCCGGAGAACGCACCGCCGCCGTGACGGGCCATGCCGCCGTAGGTGTCGACGATGATCTTGCGGCCGGTGAGGCCGGCGTCGCCCATCGGGCCGCCGATCTCGAAGCGCCCGGTCGGGTTGACCAGGAGCCGGTAGCCCTCGGTGTCCAGCTCGAACTGGGCGAGCACGGGGTCGACCACGTGCTCCTTGATGTCGGGGGTCAGCAGCTCCTTGAGGTCGATGTCGGGAGCGTGCTGGCTGGAGACCACGACGGTGTCGAGGCGCAGCGCCTTGTCGCCGTCGTACTCGATGGTGACCTGCGTCTTGCCGTCCGGCCGCAGGTAGGGCACCTGGCCGGACTTGCGGACCGCGGACAGGCGGTGCGCCAGCTTGTGCGCGATGGTGATCGGCAGCGGCATCAGGTCGGGCGTCTCGTTGGTCGCGTAGCCGAACATCAGGCCCTGGTCGCCGGCGCCCTGGCGGTCGAGGTCGTCGACACCCTCGCCCTCGCGGGTCTCGTACGCGTCGTCGACGCCCTGTGCGATGTCGGGCGACTGCGCCCCGATGGACACCGACACACCGCAGGAGTGGCCGTCGAAGCCCTTCTTGGACGAGTCGTAGCCGATCTCGAGGATCTTCTCCCGGATCACGCCGGGGATGTCCACGTAGGTCTCGGTGGTCACCTCACCGGCGACGTGCACCTGGCCGGTGGTGATCATGGTCTCGACGGCGACCCGGCTCTTGGGGTCGTCCTTGAGCATCGAATCCAGGATCGCGTCACTGATCTGGTCCGCGATCTTGTCGGGGTGTCCTTCGGTGACGGACTCGGAGGTGAACAGGCGGCGAGACACGTACGTGAACTCCTTGCAGCGGCTGCTGACTGATGTCGCAGTGCGGACGGACTTGTCGAGGGCGGCAGGCCACCGCCGGTCTTATGAGCTTGTCGCGGCGAAGTCTATCGGGCCCCGCTGGAGGTCCACTCAATCCTCACCGAAGTGGTAGGTATATCACTTGAGGCGCGCCGCGACGAGGTCCCAGACCACGTCTGCCAGGGCTTCCTTGGCTCCGCGGGGCACGACCGTGGGATCGCCCTCCGTCGCGAGGATCGTCGCGGCGTTGTCCGCCTGGCCGAAGGTGAGGCTCTCCCCCACCTGGTTGACGACGAGCAGGTCACAGCCCTTGCGGGCGAGCTTTTCCCGCCCGTTGGCAAGCACGTCGTCGGTCTCGGCGGCGAAGCCGACGATCACCTGTCCGGTCCCGCGGCGCTGGCCTAGCTCGGCCAGAATGTCCGCGTTCTTGGTCAGCCGGATCGGCTCGGGCTCGGCCCCCGACGCCTTTTTGATCTTCGAGCCCCGATAGTCGGCGGGCCGGAAATCGGCCACCGCCGCGGCCATCACGACCGCGTCGGCGCCATCGGCCGCCTCCAGGACCGCCTTGCGCATCTCCTCCGCCGACCCCACCGGGACGAGGTCCACACCGGCCGGATCAGGCAGGGCCACGTTGGCGGCCACCAGGGTGACCCGGGCACCGCGCGCCACGGCCGTACGGGCCAGCGCGTAACCCTGGAGCCCGGACGAGCGGTTGCCGATGAAGCGGACCGGGTCGATGGGCTCCCGCGTACCGCCGGCGGAGACGACCACATGGCGCCCGGTCAGATCCCCGTCCAGGCCCCCGCGCGCCAGCACGCGCCGCGCCACCTCGAACAGCTCGGCCGGATCGGGCAGCCGCCCCTTGCCGGTGTCCTTGCCGGTGAGCCGCCCAGAGGCGGGCTCGACCACGATGGCCCCCCGGGCGCGCAGCGTCGCCACGTTCGCCTGGGTGGCGGGGTGCTCCCACATCTCGGTGTGCATCGCGGGCGCGAACACGACCGGGCAGCGCGCCGTCAGCAGCGTGTTGGTGAGCAGGTCGTCGGCCAGCCCGTGGGCGGCCTTGGCGAGCAGGTCGGCGGTCGCGGGGGCGACGAAGACGAGATCGGCCTCCTGCCCCAGCCGTACGTGCGGAACCTCGTCCACCCCGTGCCACACCTCGGTGGTCACGGGATTGCCCGACAGCGCCGCCCATGTGGGTTCGCCGACAAAGCGCAACGCGTCCCGCGTCGGCACGACACGGACGTCATGCCCCGACTCGGTCAGGCGCCGCAAAAGCTCGCACACCTTGTAAGCGGCGATCCCCGCACTGACACCAAGCACAACACGCGGCTTACGTGAAGTCATAATCGATGATTCCCAAGAGCCCGACGACCCCCGTACGGGAATCCATCGGGGGTTCCAGGGGGTCGTCCCCCTGGGCAGACACAAGGGGTGACGAGAGCCGGGGAAGGTGCCCGGAGGGCTCCGACCACACTCGTCCCCTCGTCAGCCCTCTCAGCCCTCGATGGGCTCGGCGTTGAGGAGTCCCTCGCGCGTCTCGCGGAGCGCGATCGACAGCGGCTTCTCCTGGACCTGGGTCTCGACGAGCGGGCCGACGTACTCCAGCAGGCCCTCGCCCAGCTGGGCGTAGTAGGCGTTGATCTGCCGCGCGCGCTTGGCCGCGATGCTCACAAGGCCGTATTTGGTGTCGACGACCTCGAGGAGCTCGTCGATCGACGGGTTGGTGATGCCTTCGGTGCTGGCTGCCACACCGTCGCCTTCCACTAGTGGTTATTCAACGGACATCAACGTTACCAGCTCACGGCACACGTCCCCGACGGCCGTGTTGATCAGGGTGACGTCGAACTCCTTCTCGGCCGCCAGCTCGACACGGGCCGCTTCCAGGCGCCGTTCGATCACCTCGGGGGGCTCGGTGCCGCGGCCCACCAGGCGGCGGACCAGCTCCTCCCAGGAGGGCGGGGCGAGGAAGACGAGCAGTGCCTCGGGCATGCTGTGGCGGACCTGCCGGGCCCCTTGGAGATCGATCTCCAGGAGGACGGCCTCGCCGCGTTCGAGGCGCTCGATCACCGGGCGCCGCGGCGTGCCGTAGCGGTTGCCCGCGAACTCGGCCCACTCGAGCAGTTCCCCTTCGGCGACGAGCCGGTCGAAACCGGCGTCGTCGACGAAGAAGTACTGCACGCCGTGGGTCTCACCCGGCCGGGGGGGCCGGGTGGTCACCGAGACCGACAGCCACACCTGCGGGTGTGCTCGCCGGATCTCGGCGACGACCGTGCTCTTGCCGACGCCTGACGGGCCGGAGAGGACCGTCAGCCGCCGCACAAGCCAGTCTTGCGATTGGGAGCCGTCCGGCACAGGAATGGGTGTGCCGGAGCTGGACGGGATGGGGCCGGAGGCGGGCATGCCCATGGGTATACCCGAGCCGGCCGCGGCGTCCGAACCGCCGCGCCCGTCCGCGAGTCGCATCAGCGGTTGCCGCCGCCGAACTCACGCTCCAGGGAGGCGCGCTGGTTGGCACCGAGGCCGCGCACGCGGCGCGACTCGGCGATCCCCAGACGCTCCATGATCTGCTTCGCACGCACCTTGCCCACACCGGGCAGGGATTCGAGGAGGGCCGACACCTTCATCTTTCCGATGACGTCGTCGGTCTGCCCCTCCTTCAGGACCTCGGCAAGCGAGGTTCCCCCGTGCTTGAGCTTGTTCTTCACCTCGGCCCGCTCCTTGCGAGCCTTGGCAGCCTTCTCAAGGGCTGCGGCGCGCTGTTCGGGGGTTAGGGGCGGAAGAGCCACGCCGGGTCACCTCAGGTTTCCACTCGACGGAGTCGGACGGGTTGGGAAACTAGCGAGTTCAGACCCCATAAGGCAACGTGAAGTGCCGTTTAGCACGCCACAAAATCGCGAAAATCACTCTTTGGAGTGTCCTGAATACGGCCTGTGGGCAACTCGGGCCCTCCAACGCCGAATCCCCCACCACCCTGGGACTTTCGCAAGATCGCAAAAAACCACCCACCGAGGCCCTAAATGTGTCACCCGGCACCTCCAGCAGGCCCCGCCCCTGGACCCCCTCCGTGATCCCCATCACATTCCGGGCACAGCAATGGGATCGCACACCATTTGACCCAATGTGTCCATTTCCCTGCAATGCGAGTAAAGAACGGGCAAAGAGCGACCCGCGTGCCCCGCACCGCCCAACCCGCACGCGAGCGCGCTACCGGGTCGTGAAGCGAGCCGAAGGCGAAGCTTCACGAGAGATCGCGAAGCGATGCCGCGCTCGCACGCTTTCGAGATCGGCCCGCGAGCCGCTAGGCGAGCGGGTCGAGCCTCGGAAGCCTTCTCAGCACAGCGGCGATTCCGGCCGCGGCGGCGCCCGGGTCGGGGGCGCCGGTGATGGGCCGGCCGATCACGAGGAGGTCGGCGCCGGCCGCCAGGGCGTCCTCGGGGGTCGCCACGCGGGCCTGGTCCTGTGTGGCCGCGCCTGCCGGGCGGACGCCCGGGGTGATGAGCGTGATGTCGGGACCGACCTCTGCACGGACCGCAGCGGCCTCCTGGGGCGAGCAGACGAGCGCTTGGGCACCGGCGTCCACCGCGAGCGCCGCGAGGCGCCGTACGGCGTCTGAGGCCGGTCCGGCGAGGCCGAGGTCGGCGAGGTCGGCGTCACGGAGGGAGGTGAGGACGGTGACGGCGGCGATCTTGGTGGCGGGGGCCGCCTCGACGGCGGCGCGGATCATCGCCTGCCCGCCCGCGGCGTGGACGGTGAGGAAGGCCGGCTTGAGGCGGGCCACGGCACGGGTGGCGCCGGCCACGGTGGCCGGGATGTCGTGCAGCTTGAGGTCCAGGAAGACCTGGACGCGGCTGGCGCCGCGGACACTCGCCACGACGTCCGGGCCGTAGCGGAGGTAGAGCTCCAGCCCTACCTTGACGGTGCTGACGTGAGGGGTGACGAGGCTGGCCCAGCGCGCGGCCGTCTCCAGGTCGGGCGCGTCCAGCGCGACGGCGATGGGGGCGGGATTCACGGAAGCCTCTCCTTCAGCTCCCCCGGCTCGTCGACCTTCGGTTCAGGACGGACCTGGGGCGGTACGTAACCGGCGGGTTTGTGGGCGAGGCCGACGGCGTCGGCGAGGCGCATGCGGCGGGCCGCAAGGGCGTCCTCAAGCTCGCGCAGGATGCGGGGACCGGCCGAGGGGTCGTGGAACAGGGTCGTGCCGACCGCGACGGCCGAGGCTCCCGCGAGGACGAACTCCAGGGCGTCGAGGCCGGTGGCGATCCCGCCCACGCCGATGATCGGCGTTCCGGGGAGGGCGGCGTGGACCTGGTAGACGCAGCGGAGCGCGATGGGGCGGATGGCCGGGCCGGAGAGCCCGCCCGACACGCCGGTGAGCGCGGGGCGGAGGGTCTGGGCGTCGATCGCCAAGCCCTCCATGGTGTTGATGAGGGTCAGGCCGTCGGCACCCGCGTCGACACAGGCCAGCGCGATGGTGACGATGTCGGTGACGTCCGGCGCCAGCTTGGCCAGGACGGGGACACGGGCGTTGGTCTTGACGGCCCGGACGACGGCGGCCGCCGCCGTGGGGTGCCAGGCGAACATGCGCCCGCGGTCCTCGATGTTGGGGCACGCGACGTTCACCTCGATGGCCGCGATGCCGGACACATCGCGCAGGCGCCCGGCGAGTTCGGCGAACTCCTCCACACTGTTGCCCGCCACCGAGACGATGATGCGCGCGTCCTGCTCCTGCAGCCAGGGCAGGTCGCGTTCGAGGAACGACTCGATGCCCGGGCCGGGCAGCCCCATGGCGGTGAGCAGGCCGCTCGGCGTCTCGGCCATGCGCGGAGTGGGCCGTCCCGCACGCGGCTGCGGCATGACCGACATCGTGACGAACGCGCCGAGTTTGGCCAGATCGAAGAACTGGGCGAGCTCGCGGCCCGTACCGCCACACCCGGAAGCCGTCATGACGGGGTTGGGCAGCTCCAGAGAGCCGAGTGCCGTCTGCATGCGCGTGCTCATGGGTTCGCTCCGCTCACCGGCGCGCGGCCGCGCGTACTCACTTGGAACCTCCGCTCAGCGCGCGCGGGGCGCCCAGCGCGTCGAACGGGATCGTGCCCAGATCGTTCCAGCGGACCCGGTCGCCGCGCAGCACCGGACCGTCGGCGCAGGCCCGCACCATGCGGGTCACGCCGTCCTCCCCGTGGATCGGCAGGACGCACGTCATGCAGACCCCGATGCCGCAGGCGCCGGTCTCCTGGAGGAACTCCTCCACCGAGACCTGGGACGGCAGCCCGTGCTCGGCGGCGGTGGCGGTGACGGTGCGCAGGAGGCGGGTGGGGCCGCAGCCGTAGACGACGTCGGCGCCGGTCTCCTGGATGGCCCTGGGCAGGACGTCGCGGACGGTGCCGCGTTCGCCCAGGGAGCCGTCCTCGGTGGTGATGACGGCGGTGTCGCCGATGCGCTGCGCCATCCGTGAGCCGAACACCTGCCGCGCGGCCGGGCCGCCGAGCACGAAATGCACCTGGCAGCCGCGCCGGTGCAGCGTGTCGGCGAGCGCGAACAGCGCCGCGCCGCCGGGGCCGCCGCCGACCAGCAGGCAGCTGACCGGATCCCGCGGGAGCCGGAACGGGCGGCCGAGGGGGCCGACGAGGTCGACCTGGTCCCGGGCCCGGCGGCCCGCCAGCCACGCGGTGCCCAGATCACGGTCGGCGAACACGACCTCGACGGTGCCGCCGTAGTCCGACTTCACCTCGTACACCCCGAAGCAGCGGCGGACCAGCCGGCTGGTGTGCTCGCCCCCCACCGCGAGCGCGACGAACTGGCCGGGCCGGAACCGCTCGGCGATCGCCGGGGCCACCAGCGTCATCGCGTGGTAGTCCTGCACCTGGCGGACCGTCAGAACGGTTGCCGACGTCTGCACCGGTGTGTCGGACACCCATCTCCCTCTCGTCGTGTGCGGCCGCGGCCACCCCCGGCCGGGGCCACCCCGCTGGGGCCACCCGTCAGGGCGGCCCCTGCCCCGGTCACCCCCGGCCGTGCGCGCCACGCAGCCGTTCGGCGTGCTCTTGCAGCGAGCGCACGCCGACCTGGCCACCCGCGACGGCCTCGATGCCCTGTACCGCCGCCGCGAGACCCTGGACGGTGGTCACGCACGGCACACCGCGCAGCACCGCGGCGGTTCGGATCTCGTAACCGTCGAGACGCGGCCCGGACTGGCCGGGGCTTCCGAAGGGAGTATTGACGATGAGGTCCACCTCGCCGTCGAGGACGCGCCGCACGATGGTGGGCTCGCCATCGGATCCGGGGCCTTCGCTGTGCTTGCGCACGATCTTGGCACGGACCCCGTTGCGGCGCAGGACCTCCGCGGTGCCCTCGGTGGCCAGGATCTCGAACCCCAGGTCGGCGAGCCGCTTCACCGGGAAGATCATGTGCCGCTTGTCCCGGTTGGCGACCGACACGAACGCGCGGCCCTTGGTGGGCAGCGCGCCGTACGCGGCCTGCTGCGACTTGGCGTAGGCGGTGCCGAAGACCTCGTCGATGCCCATGACCTCGCCGGTCGAGCGCATCTCCGGCCCGAGCACGGTGTCGACGCCCTGGCCCTGGGCGTTGCGGAACCGGTCGAACGGCAGCACCGCCTCCTTGACCGCGATCGGCGCGTCCAGCGGGAGCGAGCCGCCGTCGCCGACCTCCGGCAGCAACCCCTCGCCGCGCAGCTGGGCGACGGTGGCGCCCATCATGACGCGGGCGGCAGCCTTGGCCAGCGGTACCGCGGTCGCCTTGGAGACGAACGGGATCGTGCGGGAGGCACGCGGGTTGGCCTCCAGGACGTAGAGCACGCCGGCCGACAGCGCGTACTGCACGTTCATGAGGCCGCGAACGCCGATGCCGCGCGCGAGCGCCTCGGTGGACTCGCGGATGCGCCGGATGTCGTCGTGCCCCAGCGTGATCGGCGGCAGCGCGCACGCCGAGTCGCCGGAGTGGATGCCGGCCTCCTCGATGTGCTCCATGACGCCGCCGAGATAGAGCTCCTCGCCGTCGTAGAGCGCGTCGACGTCGATCTCGATGGCCTCGTCCAGGAACCGGTCGACCAGCACCGGGTGCTCGGGGCTGGCGTCGGTCGCCTTGGTCATGTACGTGGACAGCGTGGCGTCGTCGTAGACGATCTCCATGCCGCGGCCGCCCAGCACGTACGAGGGCCGCACCAGGACCGGATAGCCGATCTCGGCGGCGATCTCGCGTGCCTCCTCGAACGAGGTGGCGGTGCCGTGCTTGGGCGCGGCCAGACCGGCGCGGTGCAGGACGCGGCCGAACGCGCCGCGCTCCTCGGCCAGGTGGATGCTCTCCGGCGAGGTGCCGACGATCGGGACGCCCGCGTCCTTGAGCTTCTGCGCCAGGCCCAGCGGCGTCTGCCCGCCGAGCTGGACGATCACGCCCGCGACCTCGCCGGACTTCTGCTCGGCGTGCACGACCTCCAGGACGTCCTCCAGCGTGAGCGGCTCGAAGTACAGCCGGTCGGAGGTGTCGTAGTCGGTCGAGACGGTCTCGGGGTTGCAGTTGACCATGACGGTCTCGTAGCCCGCCTCGGCGAGCGTGAACGAGGCGTGCACGCAGCTGTAGTCGAACTCGACCCCCTGGCCGATGCGGTTGGGCCCGCTACCGAGGATGAGCACCTTGGGCTTGTTGCCCGGCGGGACCTCGGTCTCCTCGTCGTAGGCCGAGTAGAGGTACGGGGTCTGCGCCGCGAACTCGGCCGCGCACGTGTCGACCGTCAGGTAGACCGGCCGGATGCCGAGGGCGTGCCTCAGCTCGCGGACGACCTCCTCCGACAGACCGCGCAGCCGGCCGATCTGGGCGTCGGAGAAGCCGTGCCGCTTGGCGCGCAGGAGCTTGTCCTTGGTGAGCGCGTCCTCGGCGGTGCGGATCTCGTCGGCGATCTCGTTGATCCCGGCGATCTGGTCGAGGAACCAGGGGTCGATGCCCGTCGCGTCGTACAGCTGCTGCAGCGAGGCGCCCGCGTGCAGCGCCTGCTGCACCTTGCGCAGCCGGCCGTCGTGGGGCCGCCTCGTCTCCTCGATGAGCGCGTCCAGGTCGGTGACCGGCTCAGTGGCCGGCGCAGGCCATGAGAAGGACGAGTCCTTCTGCTCCAGCGACCGCAGCGCCTTCTGCAAGGCCTCGGTGAAGTTGCGGCCGATGGCCATGGCCTCGCCCACCGATTTCATGTGGGTGGTGAGGGTGCCGTCGGCGCTGGGGAACTTCTCGAACGCGAACCGCGGGACCTTGACCACGACGTAGTCGAGGCTCGGCTCGAAGCTCGCCGGGGTCTCGCGGGTGATGTCGTTCGGGATCTCGTCGAGCGTGTAGCCGACCGCCAGCCGGGCCGCGATCTTGGCGATCGGGAAGCCGGTGGCCTTGGACGCCAGCGCCGACGACCGCGACACCCGCGGGTTCATCTCGATGACGATCATGCGGCCGGTGCCCGGGTGCACGGCGAACTGGATGTTGCAGCCGCCGGTGTCGACGCCGACCTCGCGGATGACCGCGATCGCGACGTCCCGCATGTTCTGGTACTCGCGGTCGGTGAGCGTCATCGCGGGCGCCACGGTGATCGAGTCGCCGGTGTGCACGCCCATCGGGTCGAGGTTCTCGATCGAGCAGACGATCACGACGTTGTCGTGCTTGTCGCGCATGACCTCCAGCTCGTACTCCTTCCAGCCGAGGATCGACTCCTCCAGGAGCACCTCGCTGGTCGGGGACGCGTCGAGGCCGGCGCCGGCGATGCGGCGCAGGTCGTCCTCGGTGTGGGCGAAGCCGGAGCCGGCACCGCCCATGGTGAACGACGGCCGCACGACGAGCGGGTAGCCGAGCTCGCCCGCGGCCGCCATGACCTCGTCCATCGTGTGGCAGATGAGCGAGCGCGCGGACTCGGCGTTCAGGCCCTGCTCGCGCGCGACCTTGGCGACGACCTCCTTGAAGCGCTCGCGGTTCTCCCCCGCCTGGATGGCGTCCACGTCGGCGCCGATCAGCTCGACGCCGTACCGCTCCAGCGCGCCGCTCTCGTACAGCGAGATGGCGGTGTTGAGGGCGGTCTGGCCGCCCAGCGTGGGCAGCAGCGCGTCCGGGCGCTCCTTGGCGATGATCTTCTCGACGACCTCGGGGGTGATCGGCTCGACGTACGTGGCGTCGGCGAACTCCGGGTCGGTCATGATCGTCGCCGGGTTGCTGTTGACCAGCACGACCCGCAGGCCCTCGGCCTTGAGCACCCGGCACGCCTGCGTCCCGGAGTAGTCGAACTCGCAGGCCTGGCCGATGACGATCGGGCCGGACCCGATGACCAGGACGGATTTCAGATCTTCACGGCGCGGCATTACTTCGGCCCTTCCATGATCTGGCAGAACTGGTCGAAGAGGCCGGTCGCGTCATGCGGGCCCGCCGCCGCCTCCGGATGGTATTGGACGCTGAACGCCGGGCGGTCGAGGAGCCGGAGGCCCTCCACGCAGTTGTCGTTGAGGTTGACGTGGCTGACCTCGGCGCGGCCGTAGGCGGTGTCGAACGGGCCGTCGATCGGCGCGTCGACCGCGAAGCCGTGGTTGTGCGCGGAGACGTCGACCTTGCCGGTGCGCCTGTCCTGCACCGGCTGGTTGACGCCGCGGTGGCCGAACCGCAGCTTGTACGTGCCGAGGCCCAGCGCGCGGCCGAAGATCTGGTTGCCGAAGCAGATGCCGAAGAACGGCTTGCCTGCGTCCAGCACCCCGCGCAGCGCCGCGACCTGGTGGTCGGCGGTGGCCGGGTCGCCGGGTCCGTTGCTGAAGAAGACCCCGTCCGGGTCAAGGGCGAGGATGTCGTCGGCCGTCACTGTGGCGGGCAGCACGTGCACCTCGCAGCCGCGCTCGGCCATCCGATGCGGCGTCATCGACTTGATGCCGAGGTCGACCGCCGCCACGGTGAAGCGCTTGTCGCCGATGGCCGGGACGACGTACGGCTCGGTCGTGGCGACCTCGGCCGCCAGGTCGGCCCCCTCCATCCTGGGAGACGCCAGCACCTTCTCCAGCAACGCGCTCTCGGCCGCCTCGGCCGCCGCGCCGCTGAAGATCCCGGCGCGCATGGCGCCGCGGTCGCGCAGGTGCCGGGTGAGCGCGCGCGTGCCGGGCATCGCGATGCCCACCACGCCCTGCTCGCGCAGCGCGGAGCCCAGTGACCCCGTGGCGCGCCAGTTGGAGGCGACCCGGGCGGGCTCGCGCACCACGTACCCGGCCACCTGGATGCGCCGTGACTCGGGGTCTTCGGCGTTGACGCCGGTGTTGCCGATGTGCGGCGCGGTCATCGCCACGATCTGGCGGGCGTACGAGGGATCGGTGAGCGTCTCCTGGTAACCGGTCATCCCGGTGTTGAAGACCATCTCGCCGAAGGTCTCTCCCTCCGCCCCGTATGCGACGCCACGGAAGATACGTCCGTCTTCGAGCACAAGCAGCGCTGAACTCACTTGAAATTCCTTCTTGTGTCCGACCGATCACGTAGGGTGCTCAAGCTGGAAGAGTGAGCCTTAAGGCACGAGCCGGATCCATCCGGTGGAAACAGTTGGGGCGCTGATCTCGTCTGGTGTCGCTGGGTCCCGAGTGCCTGGCGTGGGTACTTGCCAACGTGCCCGTACCGCAAGGTTCTTCCTTTCGGTAGATGCGACCCGCACGGCACAGCCAGTGCCGGAGCGGGAGCGCGACCCGGTGTGAAGCCCGGGCATTCGTTCGGTCTTCACGGCCGGGAAGTTGGCTGAAGTTTTCCTTCCAGAACGGTGGGACGACCTCGCAGAAATGTTGCGATGACCCGGCCGGGCAGCTCGAGTCCCGCAAAGGGCGAGTTACGGCTCTTGGACTCAAACCCGGCGGGGTCCACAACCATGTGTGGCGACGGGTCGTACAGCGTGATGTTGGCCGGCGAACCGGCCTCCAGCGGACGACCCTGTCCGCTGAGGCGCCCGATCCGGGCGGGACGGTAGGACATGCGGTCGGCGACGCCGGTCCAGTCGAGCAGGCCGGTCTCCACCATGGCCTCCTGGACCACCGGCAGCGCGGTCTCCAGGCCGATCATGCCCATGGCCGCCACGGCCCACTCGGTCTCCTTGGCCTCGACCGGGTGCGGGGCGTGGTCGGTGGCGACGCAGTCGATGGTGCCGTCGGCGAGGGCGTGCCGCAGCGCGGTGACGTCGTCGGCGGTGCGCAGCGGCGGGTTGACCTTGAAGATCGGGTCGTACGTCTCGGCCTTGGTGTCGTTCAGCAGCAGGTGGTGCGGCGTGACCTCGGCGGTGACCTGGACCCCCTTGCTCTTGGCCCAGCGGATGAGCTCGACCGAGCCCGCGGTGGAGACGTGGCAGACGTGCAGGCGCGAGCCGACGTGCTCGGCGAGCAGCACGTCGCGGGCGATGATCGCCTCCTCGGCGACCGCGGGCCAGCCGCGCATGCCGAGCGCCGCCGACATGACGCCCTCGTTCATCTGGGCGCCCTCGGTGAGCCGCGGCTCCTGCGCGTGCTGGGCGACGACGCCGTCGAACGCCTTCACGTACTCCAGCGCGCGCCGCATGATGACCGCGTCCGACACGCAGTGGCCGTCGTCGGAGAACACGCGCACCCGCGCGGCCGAGTCGGCCATCGCGCCCAGCTCGGCGAGCTGCACGCCCGCGATGCCGCGGGTGACGGCACCGACCGGCTGCACGTCGCAGTAGCCGGCCTCGCGGCCGAGGCGCCAGACCTGCTCGACCACGCCCGCGGTGTCGGCGACCGGGTCGGTGTTGGCCATGGCGTGCACGGCGGTGAACCCGCCCATCGCGGCGGCCCTGGTGCCCGACTCGACCGTCTCGGCGTCCTCGCGGCCCGGCTCGCGCAGGTGGGTGTGCAGGTCGACCAGGCCCGGCAGCGCGATCAGGCCGTCGGCCTGGACGATCTCGGCGCCGCCGGCGTCGAGCCCCTGCCCGACCTCGGCGATCGCACCGTCGCGGACCAGGATGTCGGCGGCGTCGCCGCCCAGGACGCGGGCGTTCTTGATGAGGTAGGTGTGGCTCATTCGGAGACCTCCTTGCCGATGGCGGGCTCCGAGCCGCCGAGGAGCAGATAGAGCACGGCCATGCGGGCGCTGACGCCGTTCGCGACCTGCTCGACGATGGTGGAACGGACGGAGTCGGCCACCTCGGCGGCGATCTCGACGCCGCGGTTCATCGGGCCGGGGTGCATGACGATGGCGTCGTCGGCCATCCGGGCCATGCGTTCCCCGTCGAGGCCGTAGCGCCGGCTGTACTCGCGCACGGTCGGGAAGTACGAGGCGTTCATGCGCTCGTGCTGGACTCGCAGCATCATGACGACGTCGCTCTTGGGGAGCACCGCGTCCAGGTCGTACGACACCTCGCAGGGCCAGGTGCCGACCGCGACCGGGAAGAGCGTCGGCGGCGCGACCAGCGTGACCTCGGCGCCGAGGGTGTTGAGCAGCAGCGTGTTGGAGCGTGCCACCCGGCTGTGCAGGACGTCGCCGACGATCGTGATCTTGCGGCCGTCCAGGCTGCCGAGCCGCTTGCGCATGGTGAACGCGTCCAGCAGCGCCTGGGTCGGGTGCTCATGGGTGCCGTCACCGGCGTTGATGACGCTGCCCTGGACCCAGTTGGCCAGCCGGTGCGGCGCGCCGGAGGCCATGTGCCGGATGACGACGCCGTCGGCGCCCATCGCCTCCAGCGTCAGCGCGGTGTCCTTGAGGCTCTCGCCCTTGGAGACGCTGGAGCCCTTGGCGGAGAAGTTGATCACGTCCGCGGACAGCCGTTTGGCGGCCGCCTCGAACGAGATGCGCGTACGGGTGGAGTCCTCGAAGAAGAGGTTGACCACGGTGCGGCCGCGCAGCGTGGGCAGCTTCTTGATGGAGCGGTCGGCCACCTGGGCCAGTTCCTCGGCCGTGTCCAGGACGAGCAGCGCGTCGTCCTTGGTCAGGTCCGCAGCGGAGATGAGATGGCGCTTCACTTACTGCTCCCTTTCCGGCCCGCTCCCGTCGCGGGCCCGAGGAGGACGGCGTCCCGCGCGTCGTTCTCGGCCAGGAGGACCTTCACGGTCTCGCGCGTCGACGTCGGCAGGTTCTTGCCCACGTAGTCGGCGCGGATGGGCAGTTCACGGTGCCCGCGGTCGACCAGGACCGCGAGCTGGACGGCGCGCGGGCGGCCCAGGTCGTTCAGCGCGTCGAGGGCGGCGCGCACGGTGCGGCCTGAGAAGAGCACGTCGTCGACGAGGACCACGATGCGGTCGTCGACGCCGGTGGGGGGCAGCTCGGTGCGGCCGAGGGCCCGGGCGGGCTTCATGCGCAGGTCGTCGCGGTACATCGTCACGTCGAGCGAGCCCCAGGGCACGGGGCGGCCCTCGACCTCGCGGAGCAGTGCGGCGAGCCGGTCGGCGAGCGTGACGCCGCGGGTCTGGATGCCGAGGAGGACGACGTCGTCGCCGCCCTTGGTGCGTTCGAGGATCTCGTGTGCGATCCGGGTGAGCGCGCGTCGGATGTCAGGTCCTTCGAGAACAGCCTTGTGACCGTCTGCCACGCGCGCCTCGACCGGCCCGTCCGGCCGGGAGGCAGCATTCACCACCGAAACCTCCTTTCCCGCCTCACAGGACGGGTCTTAAAGGACGCCTTGTCCCCATCACCGTAGCAGTCACACCCGGCTGCCCAGTACCCGGGCTCGGCCCTGTCTTGCCTGGTGAGAGGGGTCACACTTGGGGGCGAACGCCCCTGTTCCGGGCCTTGCGGAATCGCCTGGCAAGCCATGCCTGAGGGGCTTCGCGCCGATCCGGACGGCCCGGATCGAGACCTACGTATTCGACCCCTTTTTTCCAATCAGCTTGACCTAGAGCCGTCACCGTTTTACCGTCACTGTCCGTAACCATCCCTGGAGATGGACCCTTAGGGTGAATAGGCCCGCCGGATCCTGATCTTCCCCAGGGCCCCGACAACGACGACGAAAGTGAGCCTGGGGGGCCGCAACATGCCGTCTGAATACGCTAAGGCTCTCGGTGCGCGCCTGCGCGCCATCCGTACCCAGCAGGGGCTTTCCCTGCATGGTGTGGAAGAGAAGTCACGTGGCCGCTGGAAGGCCGTCGTCGTGGGTTCGTACGAGCGGGGCGACCGCGCCGTCACCGTTCAGAAGCTGGCCGAGCTCGCCGATTTCTATGGCGTGCCGGTATCCGAGTTGCTGCCCGGCGGAGCCGCGCCGAGCCCGCTCGGGCCAACACCGAAGCTCGTGATCGATCTCGAGCGTCTGCAGCAGCTTCCGAAGGATAAGGCCGGTCCACTCGCCCGTTACGCCGCGACGATTCAAAGCCAGCGGGGCGACTACAACGGAAAGGTCCTGTCCATCCGGCAGGAGGACCTGCGATCGCTCGCAGTGATCTATGACAAGTCCCCGACCGAGTTGACCGAAGAACTCATCACCTGGGGCGTCCTCGACCCGGAGGCGCGGCGCGCCGTCGAGTCGTTCTGACGCTCATCGGGTGGGGCGCCCCCCGCGTCCCGCCCGCCGGCCCGGTAGCCGCCGGGTCGTCCTTCGGTGTCCGGGGCGTGGCCGCGAGGTCACGCCCCGGTTCATCTTCTCGTGCCCCTCAGTGACCGCAGCCGTCATGCCCGTCGGGGCTGTGCCCGGTCTCCCGGGCCGCCATCACGGCGCGCTCCGCGGCCACGGCCGGGTCCACCGAGACGCCGTAGCCGGGCGCGTACCGCTGCCAGGGCAGGGCCGCCTCCAGCTGCGCGGCCAGGCCGAGCAGCAGCGACTCCTTGCCAGGAGCGGCGACCAGCTGCACCGACAGCGGCAGGCCCGACTCGCCCACGCCCATCGGCACGGTCGCTGCGGGGAATCCCGCCAGGTTCCAGGCGGCCGTCATCGGCGCGTAGGTCATCGCGGAGCCCACGCTGTGCAGCCATGAGCCCGATCCCCACTGCCGGGCCTTGGGCGCCCGCTGGGCGAGCGTGGGCATCACCAGCACGTCGCGCCGTTCGAACAGCGGCGCCACGGCCTCCTTGAACCGCTCACGATCCTCGGCCTGCGGCGCCCGCACCTTGGACATGAGCCGCCCAGCGCGAACGTGACGCCGCGTACGCCGCTCAAGCCGCGAGTCCGACAGCAGTGGCTCGGCGTCCAGTTCCGGGAGCGCGAGCCACCGGGAGAGCACCGCCGGCCCCGCCCACAGCGGATACGCCGGATCGTCGCGGACCACATGGTGACCAAGGCCCACCAAGGCCTTGCCCGCCGTCCGCACGGCCGCCTTCAGCTCCGGCCGGATCCGGACACCGGGCGCGGGCGGCTTGATCGACAGCGCGACGCCCACCTCGCCGGGCTCACCTACCTCGGCCAGCGCGGGCGTCCCGGCCATCACCGCCAGCATCAGGGCCGCGTCGGCGACCGTGGTCGCGAGCGGGCCGTTCTCGGACATCGCGTCCCAGGCGTCGGTGCCGATCTCGGCCGGAACCACGCCCAGGCCCGGCTTGATGCCGAACAGCCCGCAGTTGGCCGCCGGGATCCGGATCGATCCCGCGCCGTCGTTCCCGTGCGCGATCGGCACCATCCCGGCCGCCACCGCCGCGGCCGAGCCCCCCGACGAGCCACCCGCCGTACGGCTCGGGTCCCACGGATTCCTCGCCGTCCCGAACGCGTTGTCGGTGAACGGATAGATCCCGAGCTCGGGCAGGTTGGTCAGCCCGACCACCACCGCGCCCGCGGCCCGCAGCCGCGCCACCACCGGATGGTCGGCCTCCTGCGGCGTGTCCGGCGTCGCGGCCGACCCGCTGCGCATCGGCTCACCCGCCACCGGCACGTTGTCCTTGATCGCCACCGGCACACCCGCCAGCGGCAGCTCGGCCCGGTCGCTCCGCCCGTCCACCGCCCCGGCCTCCGCCAGGGCCCGCTCGCGGCGCACCCGGACGAACGCGCCCAGCTCGCCGTCCAGCGCGGCGATCGTGTCCAGATGGTCCCGGACGACCTCGGCCGCCGTGACCCTGCCATCCCGTACCGCCGCCGCGATCTCCGTCGCGGTCCGCCCCACCCAGTCGCTCATGGGGGAAGAGTCTGCCATTCCGCCAGGTCACCGGTGAACCGGCTCGGCGCCCCTGTCCACCCGCCCGGCCGGCCTCGTCCCCGGCGCCCGGCGAGGGGCGATCAGCGCGAACACCAGCACGCCCGCCATCAGCACACCGCTGACCGCGAACCCCGCCGTGAAGCCCCGCTCGGCCGGTAGCCCCGCACTGGTCACGGACGCCGCGACGATGACCGCGCTGACCTGCGTGCCCAGCGACGCGCCGACGGTCCGGATCAGCGTGTTGATCCCGGTCGCGACCCCGGTCTCGCTCAAGGGAACCGCCGCCACCACCAGATTGGCCACCGCCGCGTACGCGAAGCCCAGGCCGATCCCCCGCACGGTCCCGCCCAGATACAGCTGCCACATGGCCCCGTGCTCGAACGCCAGGAACCCGTATCCCACGCCGGTCAGCACGGCCCCGGACAGCAGCACCGCCCTCGAGCCGATCCGCCGGTCCAGCAGCCCGGCGGTCATCCCCGCCGCGGTCATCCCGATGCTGGCGGGAATCTGCAACAACGCGGCCTGCGTGGCCGTCCCGCCGAACCCGAACCCGGAACGTTCCGGGAGCTGAACCAGCAGCGGAAAGAGCACGCCTCCCGCCATCAGCGCGTACCCCGACAACAACGACGCCGCGTTGGCCGTCCAGACGCCCCGCTTGCGCATCAGCTTCAGATCGACCAGCGGATCGGCCACCCGCCGCTCCACCAGCAACCAGCAGACCGCCAAAAGGACAGCCAGCCCCAGCAGCCCGATCACCCCGGGTGACGCCCAGCCCCAGTCCATGCCCTGCGTCAGCGCCGTCAACGCCGCGACGAGCCACCCCGCGAACAACACCGCGCCCCACCAGTCGACGCCCGCGCCTTCCTGCGGCGCAGTCGATGGAACGATCCACCACGCTGCCACCAGCCCGGGCACCAGCCCCACCACCGGCACCCACAACAACCAGCGCCACCCGAGATGGTCAATGATCGGCCCGGCGATGCACCACGACACCGCGCCGCCGAGCCCCAGCATCGAGGACATCAGCCCGACCGCGGACGCCGTCCGCTCGGGCGGGAAGACCTCCCGGATGATCGTGTAGGCCAGCGGGAAGACTCCGCCGCCCACCCCCGCCAGCACCCGCCCGGCCACCATCACCGGCATCGACCAGGCCGCCGCCGCAATGACCATTCCCACGGTCGCGATCACCACGACGACCAGCAGCACCCGCCGGGGCCCGTACAGGTCCCCCAGCCGCCCGATCACCGGCGTGGACACCGCGGCCGACAACGTCATCGCCGTCAGCGCCCAGGCCGCGCCGGACGCCGTCGTGTGCAGACCCTCCTGCAGCAGCGGCAGAGCAGGCGTCACCACAGCCATCGACAGCGAGTAGGCCATCACCCCCAGAAACGCGAGCAACGGCACCAGCCCCCGACCGCCCACGCTCCCGCCTCCTCGCATACCCGCCCCAACCCTCTCACGGCGGGCACAACGAATCCGGGCCCCCGTCAGGGCCCCACGGCCCTAGGAACACCGCGTCCGGGCTTCCTACGGTCGATGGCATGTCTCGATGCGCCGCAGGCGGATGCCTGCATCTCCTGTCGTCGTTCGTGTGCCACGTCGACGGCTGCGAGGTGCGGCTTCCCACCTATCCGCGCCGGCTGGTGATCCGGCTGGCGCTCGGCGAGCGCCGGAGGGACCGCCAGCGGGCCGCCGAGGAACTGTGGCCCAACGTCGAGGTCTGCACCGCCACCCGCAGGTTCCGGTACGCGCTGTGGCAGATCCGCCGGCTGACCGGGGAGGCGATCGTCCGGGCCGGGCGTGACGCGGTGATGATCGCCGACGGGGTGCACATCGATGTCACAGCGGCACGAGGGCTGGCCCAGCACGTGCTGGCCGGCTGCCACATCGACGACTGGGAACCGCTCCGGCTCCCCTTGCTCCCCGAGTCGGATGACGACGACGTCCACGCCGAGCGGCAGCGCTGGGACCGGCTCCGCCTCCTGGCGCTGGAACGGCTCGCGGTCACGCTCCTCGCGCGGGGAGACGTCCCGGGTGCGATCGACGTGGCCGACTGCGCGGTGCGGATCGATCCGTTGAACGAGGGTCCGCACCGCATCCTCGCCGAGGCCAACCTGGCCCGGCACGACATGGCGACGGCACGGCGCGTCTATGACGACTACCGTGCCGACCTCCGCCATCAGCTCGGCGTCGAGCCGAGCCTGGAGTTCCGCCGCCTGCTCAAGCGGTAGCCGGGCGGGCCCGCAGGCCCGCCCGGCGCGCGTTCAGCTGCAGCGGATGCGGATCGGCCTGCTCCAGGTGTGCAGGAGGCTCCCACCCTGCTTGGACAGAATGTGCGTCTTGTAGGTGTAGGTGGTCCGCCTGTCACAAGGGATGTTCACGGTCTTGAACTTGCCGCCGACCCAGCGCTGCTGGCCGCCGAGGCGCTGCCATCCCCAGGCGCGGTGCCGCCAGAGGGACGCCGTGTGCACCCACGTCGCGTTGCATCCGGTGGACTTCACGTTGGCCTTGATACGCCTCCCGGCCTTGAATGGAGCACCCGCGACGATGTTGCACCGCCGCGCGGCCTCGGCCTCGGTCGCTGCCGCCGCGACGGCCCCGGCCACGGGCACCGCCTGCTCGCTTGACCGTGCCGCAGCGTTCACCGGCTGGGCGATCCCGACGACGGCCACCGCCGCCATGCCCGCCGACGCCAGCTTGTACAGCTTCATCGTGCCTCCCGTAAGGGCTTGTTGCTTGGGACAAGCCCGATAAGACAATCCCCGCGTCCACAAGGCGTTTGCGGAGCGTTTGCAGCGCACCGCATCTCGCTCAAGGAGAAAGTTCGGGAGTCCTGGCCGGCGATGGTGGATCCGCCCGGTGAGGCTGTTCCGCTTCGGGCTGGTGATCGCGCATGCCCACTTCGGCTGACCGGTGGACCGCGCCGATGGGACCGCCTCGGGGGTCACGGCCACCATCGGCGCGGTCGCGCAGGCTGGAACCGCCCCTCGACGGAGGATGTTGACCAGGCGGTCCCAGCGACTCAGGCGCCGGGGCCGCCACCCGCCGGTGAGGAATGGCGGACGACGGCCCCGGCCTTTCCGGCGCGGCCGCTCAGGGGGAGGGCGGCCGACCCCTCAACCAGGATTTGGAGCCGAACCCCGGAAGAGGTGGGGGTGTGGGGGCGCGCCCCCACACCGGGGGTCCCAGGGGGTCGCCCCCCTGGGCCAGCACCAGGGACGGAAGTGGGAAGGCGACCAAAGGTCGCCGACCACACTTCTCCCGTGGCACCTAGCTCGCCCAGGTGTCAGGAATCGGCAGCGTCGGCTGGCTGGGGATGCCGAGGGAGTCTTCGACCAGGGACACGAAGATCTCGGCGTCGTGCAGGAGTTCGTCGGCCTCGCGCGGCGTGACCGCTCTGGGGAGGCCCGCTTCGGCGGCGGCGCGCTTGTCGGCGCCGGCGGCGAAGAAGGCAGCCCATTCACGGAGTGCCGGGTCGGCCTCGGGCAGGAGGACCCAGACGCTGCGGGGGCGACCGCGGCGGTGGGTCTCCAGGGGTTCCTTGGACGCCAGGACGGCCGCGGCGGCACGCAGGGCGGCAAGGTGGGCGCAGACGTAGCGGACGGCGGCCGAGGTCGCCTCGGCCGCTTCGGCCAGGCCCATCCTGGCGGCCTGGAGCTGCCCGACGGCGGTGTGCGCGGGCCTGGGGGCAGGAAGCGGTCGGGGGCGAGGGCCCGGTGGCTGGCTGATCTGGGCGGACGAGTGAACGCCGTGGGCGGTCATCGTTGCGGACATGCCTGTCTCCTTCCGGCTCGGGCCGGTCGGGCGGAGAGCTTCCCCTCACTCCGCCCGACCGTCCGTCCCGTGGACAACCTCCACGGGGACGTCGCCCTGGCGCGGGCCGCGAGTCCCGCACCACGTCGAACATAAGTTCGACGCACTCACAGTAAATCGCCCTGACGGCGATTCGTCAATGCGTTCGAACGGGTGTCGCCGACCTGCACGATTGCACTGGTCAGCGGCACGAGTTCAGTAGAACAGGAGGGTCGGACAATTCGTCATCGCGGGCGGCGGAGGTGGACGGGGACGTCCGTCCCGACCAGCTTCGGGAAGTACTCGGCGACATGCATGGGCATCCGCACGCAGCCGTGCGAGGCCGGGTAGCGGGGCACGTCGAGGGCGCCGTGGAAGGCGATGCCGCCGTTGAAGTAGATCGGGTTGTAGAGCCGTCCGAGCGGCGAGATCTCCCAGCCGGAGGCGCGCCGGCCGGTCCGGAAGTCGCCGGTGCTGGTGGTGGCGTAACGGCATCGCGCGACGGTGGCGCCGCGGTCCTTGGCGCAGTAGTACTCGCCGGAGCCAGAAGAGATGTGCGTGATGAGGGCGGGCTTGCCGTCCTTGTAGACGACCAGGTACTGGCGGCGCAGGTCGACGTCCACGCGGTCGGCCTCACGGCGCTTGGCCATGGGCTGAGGCGTCTTGGGAGCGTCCAGGGCGGCCCAGAATCTCTTGCCCACGGTGCTGCTCACCTTGAGCCGGTTGACCTTCTGGAACGCCCAGACGGCCATCTGCGTGCCTATCCCGTACCTGCCGTCCACCCGGCCCGGGTCGTAGTCGAGTTCTTTCAGGCGCTGCTGCAGCTCGCGGACGGCGGCCCCCTTGGCGCCCGGCTTCAGCTTGGGGTGCTGGGGTGGGGCTTTCGTGGTCGGCGCAGGGCTGCTCTGCGTGGGGCCGGTCGGGGCGGGGGTGGTCGGCGCGGGGGCGCCGGTGGTCGACCCGTCGGCGGAACAGCCCGCCAGCACGATCACCCCGGCGATCATGATGGTTCGCACGTTCATCGGTCTCCCTCACTCAGCCCATGCCCCATGCGTCCCCTTGGATGCACGATGCGGCGGTGAGGTTCGGACACCCTAAAGTGCTGGCCATGCATCCCAACGCCGAACGTGTGACCTCGGCCCTGCGCGCGAGCGGGGCGGCAGGCGAGGTCATCGAACTCCCCGAGTCCGCCCCCACCGCGCAGGCCGCCGCAGACCAGCTGGGTTGTGAGATCGGAGCCATCGCCAACAGCCTGATCTTCAACGCGGACGGGGCACCGCTGCTGGTGCTGACGAGCGGCGCGCACCGGGTCGACACGGCCAGGATCGCCGCGCTGATCGGGGCGGAGAAGGTCAAGCGGGCGACGCCCGAGTTCGTCCGGGAGGCCACGGGGCAGCCGATCGGCGGCGTCGCGCCCGTGGGCCACCCCGCGCCGGTCCGTACGCTCGTGGACGTCTGGCTGCAGAAGTACGACCAGGTCTGGGCGGCGGGCGGGCACCCGCACACCGTCTTCCCGACCTCGTTCGACGAGCTGCTGCGCATCACCGGGGGCGACCCCGCGGACGTGGGAGACTGACCACGTGAGCACCGAGATCTGGCACAACCCGCGCTGCTCGAAGAGCCGTACCGCCAAGGCCGCGCTGGACGAGGCGGGCGTCGAGTACGTCGAGCGCCGGTACCTGGACGAGCCGCCGACGGCGGAGGAGTTCGCGGCGGTCCTCGACCGGATCGGCGCGGAGCCGTGGGAGGTGGCGCGGCTGACCGAGCCGGTCGCCAAGGAACTGGGCCTGCGGGACCTCGAACACGACCGGGCGCGATGGATCGAGATCATGGTCGCCGACCCGGTGCTCATCCAGCGTCCGATCGTGCTGACCGGCGGCCTCGCCGTGGTGGCCCGCGACCCCGAATCGGTCCGCAAGGCACTCGACAGCGCGTGATGTCGGTGTGATTCTGGGGAACCGACGCTGGTTGGGAGGGGCGATGACCGCGGAGATGCGCACCGGCCCGGGCGCGCGCCACTCGGACTTCCGGGGGATCGACCCTGCGGCGCTCAACCAGCTCATCAAGCAGGTCAAGGACGCCGACAACGCGATCAAGAGCTGGCTGAACGGGCACCGGCCGCCCCCCGGCGTGTCCGCGGCCGGGTACCGCCAGGCCGACCAGGTCGCGCAGTGGGCCGCCGACCAGCTGGGCATGCTGACCCGCCGCTACAACTACGCGATCACGCATCCGGACCAGGGCGGCGGTGTGGACACGCCGCCGGCGCCGCCGTCGCCCGGCACGGGTACGCCCGACCCCGGCACGCCCGGAGGCGGTGGCACGCCCGCGCCGGTCCCTCCGCCGCGCCGCAAGAACACCGTCCCCCGGGGAGCGGGCGACCTCGGCGGCTTCCCGAACCGGCAGGCGGCCCTCAAGGCCGCCAAGGCCGACGCGCTTTCGGTGGCCGCCGCCCTCCAGGACCGCAGGCCGGTCCCGGACTCGGTCTGGAAGCACCTCAAGGCCAACTCCGACGACCCCGACTACACCGAGAAGCTGTACGAGCGGCTCGGCCCGGCCGGGGTGGCCGGCTTGATCGAGGCGGCGAACGGCGACAAGGCGAAGCTCAAAGCGATCCAGGAGGCGCTGGGCATGGCCAGCCATCACATGACGATGGACGTCAAGTGGTTGCGGGCGCTGCTGGCGGAGGCGGACCGCACGGGTGACCGCCCGCTGGTCGTGCAGCTCCTCACCGGCGCCGACGTGACCCAGAAGACCCGCGAGGCCATGGGCAAGCTCGGCCTGCACCCCCGTACCCGATCGGCATAGTGAGGTCCGGATGGCCGCTCCGCCGCCCCCTGGCAGCCTCCCGCCGCCTCTGGACGAGGCGGCGGCGGTGAGCCTGCCGCCCACCGAACAGCCCAACCCCCTCTACCGGCAGCTCTACCAGTCGTACGTCGACGCCTACGGCAGCATCGGGCAGCTCCGCAAGGCCCTCGACCCGGCACTGAAGACCCTGCGCGGCACGGACGCGTGGCTCGGGCCGGAGGCCCGGGAGTGGGGAGGCCAGCTCGACGCGCGGCGCGGCCACCTGCAGAAGGCCGCCGACCGCATCCTCTGGGACATCTACGACCGCCTGTCCGCCACCCAACGGGTCATCACCCGCATCTGAGCAGCCAGCGGGAGAGGTCGATCAAGAGGCCAAGCGGGCTTGTCGATGTAATGGGGGGTGGGTGGGGGCTGGTGGAGGTCTACCCTTCTGATCCGTGAGGGAGCCTAAGCTGCGCGAGATCGACGAGCGGGCCTTCCTGCGCCGCCTGAACCCGATCCTCGGGGTCTACGCGGCCGCGATGCGGCCGCCGGCCGAGCAGCTGCCGGGGCGGCACACGATCATGGAACGGCACGCCGCGTATCCCGGGTTCCGGGCCTTCGTGGCCGAACGGCGTGGATCGTTCCTCGCCCCGACCGAGGTCACCGGCTTCGCGTACGGCTTCCACGGGGCGCGCGGGCAGTGGTGGCACGACGTGGTCCATCAGGCCCTCACCGACCTCGGCGGCCCGGATCACGCGGCGGAGTGGCTCGACGACCCGTTCGAGGTCGCGGAGCTGCACGTCCATCCCGAGCATCAGGGCCAGGGCCTCGGCCGGGCGCTGCTGACCTCGCTCTGCGAGGGGCGCCGGGAGCGGACCGTGGTGCTGTCGACGCTGGACCGCAGGCCCGACTCGCCCGCGCGGCGCCTCTACCGGTCGGTGGGCATGGTCGATCTGCTCACCGACTTCGAGTTCCCCGGCGGCGGGCCGCGCTACGCGGTCATGGGGGCCGCGTTCCCGCTGGCCCCGTACGCGGCGGCGCCGAGCAGCCCGTAGACCTCGCGGGTCGCCGTCGACTTGTTGAACGTGATGAAGTGGATGCCGGGGGCGTCCTGCTCCAGCAGCTCCCGGCAGACCTCGGCGGCGTGCTCGATGCCCAGCCGCCGGACGGCCTCCGGGTCGTCGGCGACGGCCTCGAAGCGGGCCCGCACCTCCGGGGGGAACGGCGCACCGGACAGCTGCTCGGACCGTTCGATCGTGCTCATCTGCGTCACCGGCATGATGCCCGGCAGGATCGGCACGTCACAGCCGTGCGCCGCGACCCGGTCGCGCAGCCGGAAGTAGTCCTCGGCGCGGAAGAACATCTGCGTGATCGCGTAATCGGCGCCCGCCCGGCACTTCTCCACGAAGTAGCGGGTGTCGCTCTCGATGTCGCGCGACCTGGGATGCTTGTAGGGGAACGCCGCGACGCCGACGCAGAAGTCGCCGTACGAACGGATCATCTTGACCAGCTCGGCCGCGTACTCGACGCCCTCGGGGTGCTTGATCCACTCACCCATGGGGTCGCCCGGCGGGTCGCCGCGCAGGGCCAGGATGTTGCGCACGCCCACGGCGGCGAACCGGCCGATGAGGTTGCGCAGCTCGGCCTGGGAGTGGTTGACCGCGGTGAAGTGGGCCACCGGGGTCAGGGTGGTGTCGGTGGCGATCCGCTCGACGATGTCGACGGTGGTGTCGCGGGTGCCGCCGCCCGCCCCGTACGTCACCGAGACGAACGTCGGGTGCAGCGACTCCAGCTCGCGGATCGTGCGCCAGAGGCTCCGGACGCCCTTGTCGGTCTTGGGCGGGAAGAACTCGAACGAGAAGGACCGCCCGCCCTGCGCGAGCAGTTCGCGGATGGTCGGTGCTCGGTCGGGGCGTCCATGTCGCATCCCCCCAGACTAGTGGAGCCCCGGCGGCCCCCCGCGTCGCGGGCGGTGGCCAGATGGATACGATCACGGACATGTCCACCCGGCTCATACGCAAAGAGGTCGATGAGGCCCTCCTGGCCTTCGTCGACCGGCAGCGTCCTGGCCTCCTGGCCATCAGCGACGAGCTGGGCCCCATGTTGTCGGCGCTCGACGCGCTGCTGGCCGGCGGCAAGCGGCTGCGCCCGGCCTTCTGCTACTGGGGCTGGCGCGGCGCCGGCGAGGGCGAGTCGCCCGGCATCGTGAACGCCGCCGCGTCCCTGGAGCTGCTACAGGCCAGCGCACTGATCCACGACGATGTCATGGACTCCAGCGACACCCGCCGAGGCCAGCCGTCCGCGCACCGCCGGTTCGAGGCCATGCACCAGGAGCAGGGCTGGCCTGGCGCGGCCGTGCCGTTCGGCGCGGGCGCCGCGATCCTGCTGGGTGATCTGTGTCTCGCATGGTCCGGCGAGATGTACGAGTCGAGTGCGCTGGACCCCGACCGCCTGCGCCGGGGTCGTGCCTTCTATGACCTGATGCGCACCGAGGTCATGGCCGGGCAGTACCTCGACATGCTGGAGGGCACGCGCGACACCGGCACGGTCGAGACGGCGCTGCGGGTGGTGGAGTACAAGAGCGCGAAGTACACCATCGAGCGGCCGCTGCACATGGGCGCGGCGCTGGCCGGAGCGTCCGACGAGGTCATCGAGGCGCTGAGCGCGTACGGGCGGCCGCTGGGCATCGCGTTCCAGCTCCGCGACGACGTGCTCGGAGTGTTCGGCGATCCGGCCGAGACCGGCAAACCGGCCGGCGACGATCTTCGTGAGGGCAAGCGGACGGTGCTGATGGCGCTGACCCTCGAACGGGCGGACCCCGCGGCGGCCGCGGTGGTCCGGCGGCGGCTGGGCGATCCCGCGCTGGACGCCGCCGGGGTGGCCGGGCTGCGCGCGATCATCGAGGAGACGGGCGGCCTGGCCGCCTGCGAGGCCATGATCGACCGGTACGCGGCGGAGGCCGCGGCCGCGCTGGACGCCGCCCCGCTGACCGGCGAGGCCCGGCAGGCCCTGGGCGAGCTCACGATCGCCGCCACCGCCCGCCGCGTCTGACCGGGTTCACACCCGGTCGGAAAATGACACGATGTGGCCACTTCGGCCGCTCGGGGTAGCACTGTTACACCATTTGGTGGCAGAAATGTCGCCATGCCTGCCGAGACGCCCCGGATCAGCCCGCTCCCCCAGGACGAATGGAGCGACCTGCTCAAGGTCGTGGCCGAGACGACCGGCCCGCTCAACATCTTCACCACGCTGGGCCGCCACCCCGCCTTGTTCGAGTCGTGGATCGGCTTCGGCTCGATGTTGCTCCTGAAGGGCACGCTGAGCGCGCGCGACCGCGAGCTGGCCATCCTGCGCACCGCCCACCACCGGTCCTGCTCGTACGAGTGGCACCATCACCACCGGCTGGGCCTGGAGGCGGGGCTCACCGAGGCGGAGATCGCCGCGCTGCGGCTCGACCTCGACGGCCACAGCTGGAGTGCGGACGACCGCATGGTGCTGGCGGCCGCCGACGACCTCCACGCACGCGGCACTGTGAGCGACGCCACGTGGGCCGAGCTGGCAGGACGGTTCGGCGAACGCGAGCTGATCGAGCTCGTGATGCTCATCGGGCACTACCACCTGCTGGCGTTCACGCTGAACTCCCTGCGCGTCCAGCCTGAGAAGCACGAGGAGCCGGGAGAGGGCGGCTGATGGGTTCCGCCAGAAGATTCGTCGCCGCGGCAGGCACGCTGGCCTCCGTCCTCGCCATGGTGGCCGTGCCCTCTCCGGCGGAAGCGGCCGGACGGTGCGGCGACCCCCGGCAACGCCCCTGGTGTGACACCTCGCTCGGTCCCGACCAGCGCGCCGGGTTGCTGCTGGCCAGGATGACGGTGGACGAGAAGATCGCGCTGATGGCCTCGGACGACCCGATGGGCGGGCCGCTCGGCGGGTTCAGCGAGAACGCGCACGCCGACACCAACGCCGGGATCCCCCGGCTGGGCATACCGCCGCTCTACATGGCCGACGGCCCGGCCGGGGTACGCCAGGGCAAGGCCACGCAGCTGCCCGCGCCGATCGCCGTCGCCGCCGGTTTCGACCCCGGCGCGGCCCGGCGGTACGGCGCCACGGTGGGGTGGGAGGCCAGGCACCGCGGCAACGATGTGATCTTCGGCCCGACGGTGGACGTCCTGCGGACGCCGTGGAACGGGCGCACCTTCGAGGCCTTCGGCGAGGACCCGTACCTCTCCGCGTCGACCGCCGCGTCCTGGGTCCGCGGCGCGCAGGAGCAGGGCGTGGCGGCCTCGGTCAAGCACCTGGCCGTCTACACCCAGGAGACCGACCGCCTCAGGCTGAACATGAAGGTCGCGCAGCGCACGCTCCGCGAGATCTACCTGCCGCCGTTCGAGGCGGCCGTGAAGGAGGGCAGGGCCGGCACCGTGATGTGCGGGTTCGGCCAGTTGAACGGGCGGTGGGCCTGCGAGGACGGGTCGGTCCTCAACAAGATCCTGCGCGCCGAGTGGGGCTTCAAGGGATTCGTCCCGTCGGACCACACGGCCGCCCACGACGCCGTGACCGCGGCCAACGGCGGCCTCGACATGGAGCTGCCGATCGGGCTCAGGTTCAACGCCTGGAACCTCAAGTCGGCGATCGGCCAGAAGAAGGTCTCGCAGGCCAGGATCGACGGCGCCGCCCGCAACATCCTCCGCACGATGTTCGCGTTCGGGGTCTTCGACCGCGCCGCGTACCCCAACGACCTCACCAGGATCGACCGGACCGCGAGCGAGACCGCCGCACGGCAGGTCGCCGAGGCCGGGATCACCCTGCTCAAGAACACCGGCGGCACGCTGCCGCTGAAGGCTCCCAGGTCGGTCGCGCTGATCGGCAAGGCCGCCGGCGAGAACCCCAGCGGCTTCGGCTCGGCGCAGGTGCAGCCGTTCGGCGGCGTCACCCCGCGCCAGGGCATCACGCGGCGGGCCGGGACGGGCACCAAGGTCACCTACCACGACGGCGGGGACCGGGGCCGGGCCGCCGCGGCCGCCAGGGAGGCCGAGGTCGCGATCGTCTTCGCCGCCGACGGCCAGGGCGAGTTCTTCGACAAGTCCTGCCTGACGCTGGCCTGCAGCGGCCTGTTCGCCCGCGACCACGACGCGCTGATCTCCGAGGTCGCCAGGGCCAATCCCAACACCATCGTCGTGCTGGAGACCGGCGGTCCCGTGACGGCCCCGTGGGCGGACCAGGTCAAGGGCATCATCGAGGCCTGGTACCCCGGGCAGCAGGGCGGTGACGCGATCGCCCGCGTCCTCTACGGGGACGTCGATCCCGGCGGCCGGCTCCCGGTGAGCTTCCCCGTTCGCGAAGGTGACGCACCGACTGCGGGCAACCCTGCCCAGTTCCCTGGCGTGAACAAGACCGCGACGTTCTCCGAGGGAGTCTTCGTCGGCTACCGGCACTACGACGCCAAGGGGATCGCGCCGCGCTTCCCGTTCGGGCACGGCCTCTCCTACACCGGCTTCCGCTACAGCGACCTCTCCGTGAGCCCGACGGCCGTCCAGGTCACCGTGACCAACACCGGCTCGCGCTCTGGCATCGCCGTACCGCAGCTCTACCTCGGCTTGCCGTCCCCTGGCGTGGACGTCCCGCAGCCGCCTCGGCAGCTCAAGGGCTATCAGAAGGTCTCCTTGGCACCTGGCGCGAGCACACGTGTCACCTTCCCGCTGACCTCGCGTTCCCTGGCCTATTGGAACGACTCGGCGAACGCGTGGAAGGTCGCCGCGGGCTGCTACAAGGTCATGGTCGGCAACTCCTCGCGCGACATCGCACTGACAAGCAGCTTCGCCCAGGGCGGAGGTGCCTGCTAGGGAAGATCCGAGATACACGGGCGGCTGTCGGTCCCACGCGGTACAAATGACCCAATCAGGCAATCCACCACTCGTCCCCCGCCGAGCCGGAGCCCCCAGTGCCGCAAGATTCCCTTCAAGGGCGGACGCTTCCGCGTCCGTCCCGCCCCGACCGGCCGCTGGGGCCGGACGATCCGCGTCGCGTCGGCGACTACGAGCTGCTCGGCCGCCTCGGCGAGGGCGGCCAGGGCGTGGTCTACCTGGGCCGAGCCGACGACGGCGACCTGGTGACCGTCAAGCTGCTGCGCGGCGGCACCGCCGCCGGCCAGCGGGCGCGCAGCCGCTTCGCCAAGGAGGCCGAGGCCGCCCTGCAGGTGGCCAACCGGCACACGGCCCGGATGCTGGACGCCGACGTGACCGGCGACCGCCCCTACATCGTCAGCGAGTACGTCGAGGGCCCGTCGCTGCAGTACATCGTCGAGGAGGACGGCCCGCTGCCGGAGCCGCAGCTCCGGCGGCTGGCGCTGCGCACGGCGGGCGCGCTGGCGGCCATCCACCGGGCGGGCGTCGTGCACCGCGACTTCAAGCCCGGCAACGTGCTGCTCGGGCCGGACGGCGCGAAGGTCATCGACTTCGGCATCGCCCGGATCCCGGACGCGACGCCGATCACCACCGGCCCGGTCGGCACGCCCGCCTACATGGCGCCCGAGCAGATCGAGGACGAGCCTGTCGGGCCGCCGGCGGACGTCTTCTCCTGGGGCGCCACGATGGTGTTCGCCGCCACCGGACGGCCTCCGTTCGGCACCGGGGCGAGCGCGGCGGTCATGCGGCGCGTCACCACGCGCAGGCCCGATCTGGGTGATCTGGACGGCCCGCTGCGCGATCTGGTCGCCCGCTGCCTCGACAAGAACCCCGCCGCCCGCCCGAAGGCCGGGCAGATCGTCCGGGCACTGCGAGACAACGAGATGCCGAAGCCCAAGCCGAAGCCCAAGCGCATTCCCGCCTATCGCTGGCGGATGATGGTGGCCCTCGCGGCGGTGATGGCGGCGGGATTCCTCATCGGGGTCGTGCTGCTCTAGCACCCGGACGGGCGCCCAGCGCACCGTTCATCAGGTCACCAGTGCGGCGGGCGGTCCTCCAGCAGGCGGTCGTCGTCGTTCCCGCCGCCGCGCCACTCGCCCCAGCCGGTGTCGGTGTCGTCCGACGTCTGGTCCGGCAGGATCTCCAGGTCGTCGTCGGCCAGGTCGACCGGCCGGTCGTCGTCGGGTCCCAAGGTCATGCATCCATTCTGAGGCATGCCGAGACCTGGTTTCGGAGAACCCCGGCCATCGTCCGGATGAACGGATCAGTACGCGGCGGCTCAGTCCACGGGCGGGAGACGCCGCGCGAACTCGGCCGCCGCGGCGCCGGGGTCGGCGGCCTCGGTGAGCGCGCGGACGACCACGACGCGGCGCGCGCCGGTGGCCAGCACCTGGTCGAGGTTGCCGAGATCGATCCCGCCGATCGCGAACCAGGGCCGCCCCTCCCGCTGCGCCGCCACGTACTCCAGCAGCTTGGGCCCCGGCGCCTCGCGGCCGGGCTTGGTCGGGGTCGGCCAGACCGGCCCGGCACAGAAGTAGTCGACGCCCGGCTCCACGGCGGCCGCCGTGGCCTGCTCGCCGGAGTGGGTGGAACGGCCGATCAGGATGTCCTCGCCCACCATGGCGCGGGCCGCCGGGACGGGCAGGTCGTCCTGGCCCAGGTGCAGCACATCGGCGTGCACGGTCTGCGCGATGTCGGCGCGGTCGTTGACCGCCAGCAGGGCGCCGTGCCGCTCGCAGGCGGCCCGGAAGACCCGCAGGTATCCGATCTCCTGCCGCGCCTCCAGGCCCTTCTGGCGGAGCTGGACGATGTCCACACCGTTCGCCAGGACGGCGTCGAGGAACTCCGGCAGGTCTCCCTGCTGCTCCCGGGCGTCGGTGCAGAGGTAGAGGCGCGCGCGGCTGAGCCGGGCTCGCAGGGCGACCGCGCGATCGGAGAGCAGGTGCCTGGACACGGTGCGTGCCGGTTCCTTTCCGGGACGTGGACGCGGGGCCACGCGGACGTCTCCCGCGTGGCCCCGCAATCTTGTCACGTCAGACTTTCTTCCATATTTTTGGGGCATTTCGGGCGAAACGGCGGCCGGGTCTTTTCGGCGCCCGTCAGAACGCGAGCGCCTGAGCGCGCCTGCGCACCTCGGTGCCCCGGTTCTCGCTGAGCGCCTCGACCGGGGTGCCCGGCAGCGTGTCGTCCGCGGTGAACAACCACCGCAGCGTCTCGACGTCGTCGAATCCGGCGTCGGAGAGCAGCGTCAGCGTGCCGGACAGGCCCTTGATGACCTGGCCGTCCTTGATGAACGCCGCGGGGATCGCAGGACTCCCCTCCCGCCTCACGGCCAGGAGCCTGCGTTCGCTGAGAAGCTGCTTGGTGCGGTTGACCTTGATGCCGAGACGATCGGTCGCCTCTGTGAGGGTGAGCCACTCCCCTACGAGGGCATCGGTCTGCGGGTCGAGAGCGTTGTCGACGGTTGCGTGCATCTGCGTCACGCCACCTGCCTACCACTCACGCCGATCCGTCAAACCATCAGGTTTTCACCGCCTGGCGAACGGGCACTCCGGGGTCGGCCACGGCCTCGGGGTCGACCGGCGTCCCGGCCGCGATGATCCGCCGGGCCTGCACCAGGTCACGCGGCCTGTCCACGGTCAAGATCGCGTCCAGGCGGTCGCCGGTGAGCCAGCACACGGCCCATTTGTCCGCCGCGGGATCACCTCGGAAGACCATGCGTTCGGCCACCGGGTGGTACCCCGCGTACTGCACCATCTTGCCGAACTGCTCGGACCAGAAGTACGGCGCCGCGTCGTAGCTCGCCTCCTGCCCGAGCAGGGTGGCGGCGGCCACGTCGGGGGCGTTGAGGGCCGTGTCCCAATGCTCGACGAGCAGCCTCCGGCCGTACCGTTCCGACCACCAGGCGGCACAGTCGCCGACCGCGACGATCTCGGGACGGCCCGTGCGCAGCGACGCGTCCGTGACGACGCCGCCCTCGATCTCCAGCCCGGAACCCGCCAGCCAGCCCACCTCGGGCCGGACGCCGACCCCCACGACGATCTCGTCGGCCGCCACATGATCGCCGTCGGCGAGGAGGAGCCGTCCGTGTTCGACGGCCGCCACCTTGACGCCGGTACGGAGGTCGATCCCCGCCTCGGCGTACCAGCGCGCGGTCAGGCCGCCCACCTGCGGGCCGACCGCGTTCGCCAGCGGCGCGTCCGCGGCCTCGATCACGGTGACCTCGCAGCCCTTCTTCGCGGCGGTGGTCGCGACCTCGGCACCGATCCAGCCCGCGCCGACGATGACGACGCGGGCGCCCGCGGTCAGCCCGGCGCGCAGGCGGCGGGAGTCGTCGAGGGTGCGCAGCACGTGCTGGGGCCCGTCGCCGGGCAGAGTGATCGGGGTCGCGCCGGTGGCGATGACGAGCCCGTCGAACGGCCGGTCGCCCGCCGTGGTCTCCACGGTCCCGCCGCGTCCGGCGTCCAGCCGCAGCGCCGTGGCCCGCTCGCCGAGCAGCAGTTCGCAGCGGAGCCCGTCCCAGTCGGCGTCGACGGTGGTGTCGTCGACCTCCCCGGCGAGGACCGCCTTCGACAGCGGGGGCCGGTCGTACGGCTTGTGCCGTTCGGCCGAGATGAGGGTCAGCTCGCCCTCGTACCCCTTGCTCCGCAGGGCCTCCACGGCCCGAACGCCCGCCAGCCCGCCGCCTGCGACGATCACCCTGTCCATGGAGGCACACCTTAGCCGGGGCACCTCGAGGACAAATGGACGGGTGTCCAGACATGTGCGTACATGCAGGAAGACGTACCCTGGAGGGGATCGCGGGAGTCCGGTTCGACCGGGCTGAGAGGGCGGCTGAGGCCGGCGGCGCCACGGGGAGTGGCGACCGGCCGCACGGGCCGCCGACCGCCAGGACCTGATCCGGATCATGCCGGCGAAGGGAGCGCGAATGGATGTTGTGATCATTGGGGCCGGGGTCATCGGCCTGGCCACCGCGTGGCGTGCCGCCGCCCGCGGCGCCGCCGTCACCCTGGTCGACCCCGATCCGGCGAGCGGAGCCTCCTCCGTCGCCGCCGGGATGCTGACACCGGTCAGCGAGCTGACGTACGGCGAGGAGCCGCTGCTGCGCCTCGGGCTGGCCTCCAGGGAGCGGTACGCGTCGTTCGTCGCCGAGCTGGAGGAGCTGACGGGCCACGACACCGGCTACCGCACCGACGGCATCCTCGAGGTGGCCTTCGACTCCGACGACCTCGGCTATCTCGATGATCTGCGGCGTTTCCAGGAGTCGCTGGGAATCCCCATTCAAGCGCTCACCGGCCGCGAGTGCCGCAAGGCCGAGCCGATGCTCGCGCCGGGCGTGCGCGGCGGACTGCTGGCGCCCGCAGACGGCTCGATCGACCCGCGGCGCCTCACGCCGGCCCTGCGTGCCGCAGGCGAGAAGCTCGGCGTACGGCTCGTACGGCAGCGCGCCACCGCTGTCCTCGTCGAGAACGACACGGCCGTGGGCGTGCGCCTGGAGGACGGCTCGGAGGTACGGGCCGCCGAGGTGCTGCTGGCCGCCGGGCCGTGGTCGGGCGACATCGAAGGCCTGCCCGCCGGGATCGTGCCGGCCGTACGGCCGGTCAAGGGGCAGGTGATCCGGCTCCGCACCCGCGTGCCCTTCCTGCGGCGGCCCACCCGGGGTCTGGTCAAGGGTTCGTCGATCTACCTCGTGCCGCGGGCGGACGGGGAGATCGTGATCGGCGCCACCCAGGAGGAGATGGGCTTCGACACGCGCGTCACCGCGGGCGGCCTGTGGGAGCTGCTCCGCGACGCCCGCGAGCTGCTGCCCGGCATCACCGAGCTGGAGTTCGCCGAGGTCACCGCCGGCCTGCGGCCCGGCTCGCCCGACAACGCGCCGGTGATGGGGCCGACCGCGCTGCCCGGCTTCTTCGTCAGCACCGGGCACTTCCGCAACGGCATCCTGCTCACCCCGGTCAGCGCCGACATCCTCACCGACGTGCTGCTGGACGGCACGGTGCCGGACGTCGGCACGCCGTTCACTCCGGATCGTTTCGAGGTGGTCCCATCGTGAAGGTCATCGTCAACGGCGAGGCGCGCGAGCTGCCGGAGGGCGCAAGCGTCGCCGAGGTGGTCGCCACCGTCACCACGGCCGCGTCAGGGGTGGCCGCGGCACTCAACGACGAGGTCGTCCGCCGGTCCGAGTGGGACGCGACGACGGTACGGGACGCGGATCGGCTCGAAGTCCTGACCGCCGTGCAGGGAGGCTGACATGAGCGGAACCGCAGTGAACGAGAGCGCAGTGAACGAGAGCGGCCGGCTGGTCATCGGGGGCAAGGAGTTCGGCTCCCGCCTGATCATGGGAACGGGCGGGGCGCCGAGCATGCAGGTGCTGCGGGAGGCGCTCACCGCGTCCGGCACGGAGCTCACCACGGTCGCGATGCGCCGGGTCGACCCGGCGGCGCGCGGCTCGGTGCTGGACGTGCTGCGCGAGTGCGGCATCGAGGTGCTGCCCAACACCGCCGGATGCTTCACGGCGGGCGAGGCCGTGCTCACCGCCAAGCTGGCCCGCGAGGCGCTGGAGACCGACCTGGTCAAGCTGGAGGTCATCGCGGACGAGCACACGCTCCTCCCCGACCCGATCGAGCTGGTCGAGGCGGCCGAGCAGCTGGTCGACGACGGCTTCACGGTGATGGCCTACACCAACGACGACCCGGTGCTCGCCCGCCGGCTGGAGCAGCTGGGCTGCGCCGCCGTCATGCCGCTGGGCTCACCGATCGGGTCGGGCCTCGGCATCCGCAACCCGCACAACATCGAGCTGATCGTGGAACGGGCGAACGTGCCGATCATCCTGGACGCGGGTCTCGGCACGGCGAGCGACGCAGCCCTGGCGATGGAGCTCGGCTGCGATGCCGTCCTCCTCGCCACCGCCGTCACCCGGGCCCAGTCCCCCGTCACGATGGCCGCCGCGATGCGGCACGCCGTCGAGGCCGGCCGCCTCGCCCGGCTGGCGGGCCGCATCCCCATGCGTCGCTACGCCCAGGCGTCCTCGCCGTGGGAGGGGATGAGCCGTGGGAGGGGATGAGCCGTCCAGAGTGAAGCAACGCTAATGGCAGGGTTGAAGTAATACTCACTGGACCTCAATGGTCACCCGCCAGAAAACTGGTCGCACCAGCACCGCAACCACCGGGCACGCTTCGGTGTTCGTGGAAGTGTCCCCTACCTAAGGTGCAGCGCATGGATCAGTTGAAGGCGGCCTCGCCGCGCGCGGAACGCCTGGCCATCGCGGCCGCCACCGTCACCGTGGTGCTGTGGGCCTCGGCGTTCGTCTCCATCCGCAGCGCCGGGCACGACTACAGCCCAGGGGCCCTCGCCTTCGGGCGCCTCCTGTCCGGTTCGATCGCGCTGGGAGCCATCTGCCTGGTGCGTCGTGAGGGCTGGCCGTCGCGCGCCGCCTGGCCCGGGATCCTCGCCTCCGGGCTCCTCTGGTTCGGCCTCTACATGGTCGCGCTGAACTGGGGCGAGCAGGAGGTGGACGCGGGCACCGCGGCCCTGCTGGTCAACGTCGGCCCGATCCTGATCGCGCTCCTGGGCGGCTGGCTGCTCAAGGAGGGCTTCCCGCCGCGGCTGCTGGCCGGCATGGCGGTCTCGTTCGCCGGCGCCGCCGTCGTGGGCGTGTCGATGTCCGACGGCGGGCGGTCCTCGCTCCTCGGCGTCGGGCTGTGCCTCCTCGCCGCCGTGACGTACGCGGCCGGGGTCGTGAGCCAGAAGCCCGCACTCCGGCACGGCTCGGCCGTGCAGATCACCACGTTCGGCTGCGTCGTCGGCACGATCGCCTGCCTGCCGTTCTCCGGCCAGTTGATCTCCGAGGTGCCCGACGCCTCGCTGACCGCCACCCTGAACGTCATCTATCTGGGCGTCTTCCCGACCGCCTTGGCGTTCACCACCTGGGCCTACGCCCTGGCCCGGACCTCCGCGGGCAAGATGGGCGCCACCACCTACGCCGCCCCCGCCCTGGTGGTCCTCATGTCGTGGCTGTTCCTCGGCGAGATCCCCGGCTGGCTGACGCTCCTTGGCGGCCTGCTCTGCCTGGCGGGCGTCGCCGTGTCACGCGGCGGCAAGAAGCCGGCCGCCGCCCACGCGCCCGTCGTGGAGCCCGAGCCCGCCGCCGACCGCGAATCGGAGTCCGTCAGGGCTCGATGACGCGCGCGACGAAGTAGATCGCACCGGTCTCCCGGTGCCGGACGATGACGAGGAACGGCCGGTCCACCAGGAACGGCACCGGAGTGCTCACGTCGAACGAGACCGTCCGCATGACGACCGCCGTCGCGGCGGCGCCCTCGAACCCCCGCTCGTCGACCGTCAGGACGGCCTTGTGCACCACCTGGTCGATCCAGATGCGCGTCTCCTCGGTGATCGCGGAGAAGTCGGCCTCGCGCGTGAACGCCTCGTTCACGCCAAGGGCTTGGAGGGGCCCGTTAAGGACGGCCGAGCCCTCGATCCGGAACCTGGGCAAAGCCAGGTCGAGTTTGGCTTGGCCGCCATCGGCGTACAAGGAGCCGAGCACGTCCGCGGTCACGGCGCGTTCGGCGGCGGCCAGATCACCGTCTGGCAGCAGCACGTCGACCACGGCGTCGCTCTCGGTGGGAAGGGTCGCCATACGCCAGCCGTGGCCCTCCGTATAGCCGAAGTGCTCCGACTGCCGCATCGTCGGTACCTGGCGTGTCCCTGAGGGGGCGTGGAACGGCGCGGGCTTGGTGATCGTCCGCTCGAACACGTGCAGCCACGCCACCTTCATGAAGAGCGCGTTGACGATGACGGCCGCCACCTCCGGGTGGATCGTCCCCTCGGCGAGAAGATTCTTGATCAGCCCCCTCGTCGTCCGTTCCACGTCACGGTTGATCTCCTGCCGCGCTCCGTCGGGATCGCCCGCGAAGTCGGCGGTGTGCAATGCGCCGCCTGGCCATCCGAGCACGGTCTTCTGGAAGTCCTCGCCGAAGACGAGCCCTTCCCGCATCCACAAGTCGTTCGCCACGGCCATCTCGGGCCCGCCCTCGCCATGCGGCAGGTCGATCCGGGCAGAGCGCGCCAGCATCGCCGCGACGTCGCCCAGATCACCGTTCGGCGCGATGGCCGATGCCAACTCGTCGTACGTCCGCCCCCTAGCGCCGGCGGACGCCACGCCGAGCGCCGACGCCACCGAGTAGGGCGACCATGCGAAGTTCCCTCGGGCCGGCAACTCACGGAGGAGGGACAGCGTGAATTCAAGGTGAGGGACGTCCATAGGGCCGACCCTAGGGGAGGCCGCAGGGGAATCCAGTCCTCTGGCGTGATTCATGCTCATACTCCCGAGTGATGAGAACACCGTGATTTCGCCTTTAAACTCGCTCTGATGGACGCGACGGTTGCAGACCCACTCGTCGGGCAGGTGCTCGACGGGCGCTACCGCATTGAGTCGCGGGTCGCCCGTGGCGGTATGGCCACGGTCTACGTGGCCCGGGACATCCGGCTCGACCGCGAGATCGCCCTGAAGGTGATGCACTCCCACCTGGCGTCGGACGAGGACTTCGTCCGGCGTTTCATCGGCGAGGCCAAGGCGGCCGCGGCCCTGTCGCACCCCAACGTGGTCGCGGTCTATGACCAGCGGACCGACGGCGAGCACGTGTTCCTGGTGATGGAGTACGTGCCCGGCCGGACCCTGCGCGACCTGCTGGACGAGCGGGGACGGCTCGGCCCGCGCGAGGCGCTGGAGATCATGCAGCCGGTGCTGGCCGCGCTGGGCGCCGCGCACCGCAGCGGGCTGGTGCACCGCGACGTCAAGCCCGAGAACGTGCTCATCACCGACGACGGCCAGATCAAGGTCGCCGACTTCGGGCTGGCCCGGGCCGAGTCGGCCAGCAAGATGACCAAGACCGGCCTCATCATCGGCACCGTCGGCTACCTGGCACCCGAGCAGGTGCTCAAGGGCAGCGCCGACGTGCGTTCGGACGTGTACGCGGCCGGTGTGCTGCTGTTCGAGCTGATCACCGGTTTCCTGCCGCACCAGGGCGACTCGCCGCTCGCGGTGGCCTACAAGCACGTGAACGAGACCGTGCCCGCGCCGTCCACGGTGGTGCCTGGGCTGACGCCGGAGATCGACCTGCTGGTCACCCGGGCCACCTCGCACGATCCCGCCCGGCGCCCCCAGGACGCCAACCAGTTCCTGGCCGCCACGGCCGAGGTCCACGGCGGCCTGCGGCGTGACTTCGACGAGCGCGTCGCGGCGGCCTCATACTCCCAGACGGCCGTGTTCGAGTCGGGCCCGGCGGTCTCGGGGCACACCGCCGTCTTCGGCGCGGGACCGACCGCGCCCCCCGGCTACACCGCGCCGCCCGGCTACGAGGCCTATCCGCCCGAGCGCACCGCCGCCGACCGGGCGATCGGCGCCATCACCGGCAAGTACGTGCTCATCGCGATCGGCGCGGTCGCGGCCGTGATCCTCGGCTGGGCGGTCTGGTACCAGGTCTCCGGCCAGTACGACCACGTCCCCGACAAGATCGTCGGGATGGAGCTGAACGCCGCCAAGCAGCAGCTCCAGGACGACGGGCTGCAGGTGCAGATCGCCTCGGCGGTCTTCTCCGACCGGGTCAAGAAGGGCCAGGTCGTCAAGTCCGATCCGCCGGCCGGCGCGCGCGTCTCCAGCGGCTCGCTGGTCACGCTCACCCCGTCCAAGGGCCGCACCCCCAAGGATGTGCCGAACGTGGAGGGCAAGTCCCTCAACGAGGCCCGGGACACCCTCCGGGACAAGGGCTTCACTCCGGGCGACGTCATGAAGGAGTCGAGCACCACCGTCGAAAAGGACGACGTCGTCCGCACCGACCCGGCGGCGGGCGAACGCCACTCCCCCGACGAGCCGGTCAAGATCGTGGTGAGCACCGGCATGTCCATGCCGCCGCTGGTCGGCCGCAACGCCGAAGAAGCCGAGAACCAGCTGCGCTCGATGGGCCTGGACGTCAACGTCGACAAGCAGGAGGACGGCGACAAGCCACCCAACACGGTCCTCAGCCAGACCCCGGAGGCCGGCACCGGCGTCTCCAGGGGCGACTCGGTGACGATCGTCGTCAACAAGAAGGACTGCCTCTTCGGCGACTTCTTCTGCCGCGACGGCGGCGGGGGCGACGACGAGAGGATCCCCGTCCCCAACGTGACGGGCCGTACCGTCGACGATGCCCGCCAGGCCCTGGAGAACTCGGGCTTCCGGGTCAGCGTCGTCGGGATCACCGGCAACATCGTCCGGATCCAGACTCCCAACGGCGGCGAGGCGCCCCGCGGCTCGACCGTCACCCTCGTCCGCGGCCCCTGACCGACCCTCCCGCCACTAGGCTGGGAGGCCTATGACCTCCAAGAAGAGCCCCGTCGGAGGGCATATCCCCGTCGCCGGCGGGATGGCCACCAAGGGACTGAAATACGCCGCCGAGATCGGCGCCGAGGCCGTCCAGGTGTTCGTGTCCAACCCGCGCGGGTGGGCGCAGGCGGCGGGCAAGCCCGATGAGGACGCCATGATGCGCGAGAGCGGCGTCCCCACCTTCGTGCACGCCCCCTACCTGGTCAACTTCGGCTCCCCGAGCCCGGAAACGCTGGAAAAGTCGATCGCGTCAGTCCGGCATGCGCTTCAGCGCGGCGCCGCCATCGGCGCCCTCGGCGTCGTGGTGCACACCGGCTCGGCCGTCAGCCAGCCGTTCAACGACGCGATGCGGCAGGTGGGCGAGCACGTGCTGCCCCTGCTCGACGAGCTGCCGGACGACGGGCCCGACCTCCTCCTGGAGCCGATGGCGGGCCAGGGCGCGATGCTCTGCGCGACGGTCGACCAGCTCGGCCCGTTCTTCGAGCAGCTGGACGGCCACCCCAAACTCGGCGTCTGCCTCGACACCTGCCACGCCTACTGCGCCGGGCACGACCTGGCCGCCCCCGACGGCGTCCAGAAGACCCTCGACCTCCTCGTGGAGACGGTCGGCACGGGCCGCCTCAAGCTCGTCCACGCCAACGACTCCAAGGACCCCTGCGGCTCGTTCAAGGACAGGCACGAGAACATCGGCGCCGGCCGGATCGGCGAGAAGGCGTTCGCCGAGCTCTTCCGCCACCCCGAGGTCGCGGGCGTCCCGTTCATCATCGAGACCCCCGGCCGCGCCGCCGAGCCCCACCGCAAGGATGTAGAGACCTTGAAACGCCTACGCGACGAGCCGTAACGACTCAGTGACAACGTCACCATCTCAGCGCGGCAACCCTGAAAATAGGCTCGGGCGCTGCTGAACAACCCCCCGACTGTTCAGCAGCGCCCGAGCCGACCGCCGTCGGATCCCACCCCCCCGGTACGGGATCCGACGGCTCCTGATCCGGCGTTCGACATGCGTTCGCCGGATCTCCAGTGTCGTTCTGGCCGGGGTCTTGCAGGGCCGTCACCGGTCCTGCCCGCTTCCCCGTTGCGGTACTGAGAACACTAGAGGGGTCGTGCCGCCGATCGGGGCACGGACGGCCGCACCCTCGATGAACGGTGCGTAGTCATCGCTGTACGTAGAGTAGTCACAGGACGAGCGGTCGGTTTGGAGCGGCGAACGGTTCCGTTGGCGTGCTGGGAACGATCCACAGGGGACACCCGCCCGTTCACGGACGCGGAACGGTGCGTTTCAGCGGACGAGAATCTCTTCGGGAAGGTGCAGGCGGGCGATCGCACGATCGGCGCGGCGCGGGATGTGACGCCGCGTGAGCAGCGACACGATGATCGTCACCGCGACGCCGATCGGCACGATCACCATCGCGGGCTGAGCCAGGACCGCGGCCGTCCAGCCGGACCACGGGCCGCCGAGGATCCAGGCGACGCCCGCCGCCACGGCGAGCCCGCCACCGACCACCAGGCCGGCGCCCGCGCCGGCGGGCGTCAGGCGGCGCCACCAGATGCCGAGCACCAGCAACGGGCACAGGGAGCACGCGGAGACGGTCAGAGCGAGGGTCACCAGGCTCGCCGCGCCGAGCGGTCCGATCCGGGTCACGAGGGTGAGCGGCACCGCCAGGGCGAGAAGCGCGCCCACCCGGAACGCGGCGACACCGCCGCGCCACAGGCATTGCGAGAACGTGCCCGCGATCGCCACCACGATCCCGCAGGACGTCGAGATGAACGCGGCGAACGCCCCCGCCGCCACGAGCGCGGTGAGCAAGGCGCCTGCGGCGCCCGGTGCGAGCCGCTGAGGCAACATCAGGATGGTCGCGTCGGTGTCGCCCGTCATGAGGAGCTCTGGCGTGTAGAGGCGCCCCAGCGCGCCGTACACCGCCGGAAAGACATAGAAGAGCGACAGGAGCACCGGGACGACCGCGGCGGTGCGGCGGGCGGCTCGGCCACAGCGGTCGGTGTAGAAGCGCATGAGGATGTGCGGCAGGCCCATCGTGCCCAGCAGCACGCCGAGGAGGGCGGAGTAGGTGGCGAACAGCGGGTGGCCCTCGCTCCGCCCGAACGGCATCGCCCACGTGTGCCCGTCCTGCAGAGGAAGGCGTTCGGCATGCGGGACGGGTGTCCCCGCCCGGAAGACGAGCGTGCTCCCCTCCCCCAAGATGTGCCGTCCCGCGGGAAGCGGGACGTCGGCCCCGTCGTAGTGCCTCCCGTCCAGCTCACCGCGTACGGTCACGACGGTGTCGCTCGTGACAACCCGGACGGCCACCTCGGCCTGCACCCGCACGGTCGTGGCCCGGTCGAACGCGGGCAGCCGGTCCGCGGTCGGGTCGTCGCCGCCGTCCAGGTGCCAGAGCGAGAGGAGCGCCACCGCCGGGACCGCCACCGCGACCAGCTTCACCCAGTACTGCACGCCCTGCACAACGGTGATGCTGCGCATCCCGCCCGACAGGACGATGGCCAGGACCACCGCCACCACGACGGCCCAGCCCACCCAGACCGGTGCCCCCGTCAGCACCCGCAGCGTGACGCCCGCTCCCTGGAACTGCGGGAGCAGGTAGAACCAGCCGATGAAGCACACGCACACGCTGACGATGTGCCGTACGGCCCGGGAGCCGAGCCGCCACTCGGCGAAGTCGGAGATCGTGTAAGCACCGGACCGCCGCAGCGGGGCCGTCACGAACGCCTGCAGCAGCACGTAGCCCGCGGCCGCGCCGATCGGCAGCCACAACACGTCGGCGCCGTAGGCCAGCACCATCCCGGCCGTTCCCAGGAAGGCCGCGGCCGAGATGTACTCGCTGCTGATCGCCGACGCGTTCCATGTCGGCGTGACGCCGCGCGAGGCGACGAGGAAGTCCGACGTGGTGGGGGTGCGGCGCCGCCCGTACGAGCCGAGGACCGCGACCATGCCCAGAACGGCGACCAGCGCGGTGAGCGCGGCCGCCACGGCCATCACGATCATGACCGGTCCACCAGCCGGGCGAAGTCCCGCTCGATCCGCTCCGCCTGGCGCAGGTGCCGGGCCGCGGCGGCGATCCAGATCGGCTGGATGCACAGCGCGAGGCCCAGCCACGAGACCGGGATGCCGTGCATCCGCGACCGGCCCAGCGCGGGGAGGAGCACGAGCAGCAGCGGCAGTCCGATGATCACCACCGCGACGACCGTGAGGGTGGCCAGGGCGGCGCGCAGCTGGGCGCGGATGAGCGTGCGGACGTACACGGCGCCGAGTTCGGTCTGCTCGTCGAGGTCGTGAGCCAGGCTCCAGCTCCGCTCGCTGCCCGTGTCTCCGAGCCGGCGCGCCCGGTGCGTACGCGGGCTCGCCACCACGACCCGCCGCTGGTCAGACATCTTCGGCCCGTCCCCGGGTCGCCGCGCCCCGGCCCTCCGCGTTCCGTCTCTCGAGAACGACACGAGTGTCGCGGACGCCGTGGTCGTCGTCGGGCTCGGCGTGGCGGAAGCGGCGGACGAGGAGGTCGCGCACCTCGCGGGTGTGGCGCCGGCTCACCGGGAGCAGCTCCGCGCCGACCTGCACGGCCGCCCGGCCGCCGTCGAAGCGCAGCTCGCTGATGTGGGCGGACGCGACGAGCGTGCTGCGGTGGATGCGGATGAACCCGGCCGCCTCCCACCGCCGCGCCAGCGAGGCCAGCGGCATGCGCACCAGGTAGCTGCCGTCGCCGGTGTGCAGCCGCACGTAGTCGCCCTGCGCCTCGACGTGCGTCACCGAACGGCGGGAGACCAGGCGGGTGCGCCCGCCGAGCTCGACGGGCACCATCTCGTCCGCGGCGGGCTGCTCCGGCGCGCCGTCCTCGCGCGACTGCCGGTGCACGGCCTCGTCGACGCGGCGGACCGCCTCGGCGAGCCGCTCCGGCCGCACCGGTTTGAGGAGATAGTCCAGCGCGCCGAGCTCGTACGCGGTGACCGCGCAATCGTCGTGCGCGGTCACGAAGACGACCTCGGGCGGCGACGCGAACCCCGTCAGCAGCCGGGTGAAATCGAGGCCGTCCAGTCCCGGCATGCGGATGTCGAGAAAGACCGCGTCGAGGCGTTCGCCGGCGACGAGCATCCGGCTGAGGTCGCGCAGCGCCGCCGCCGCGTCGCCGGCGCCTGTGACCTGCTCGATGCGCGGATCCTCGCGCAGCAGGTAGAGCAGCTCCTCCAGCGCGGGAACCTCGTCGTCGACGGTCAGGACACGCAGCATAAAGAGGACCCTGCCGTGATTACTCTCCGTCCGCAATCGATTTCGCTATGCGAGGTCAATGTCTTCCTCAAATTGGCCTCGGCCGTTCCGATGTCAGTCCGGAAAGACGCCTGGACGGTACTTCGGCACCCGCAGGTTGACCTTGGCTCCGGCCCCGAGCGCCGTCTCGACCGTCATCCCGTACTCGTCGCCGTAGACCTGCCGCATGCGCTCGTCCACGTTCGCCAGGCCGATCCCGGCGCCCGCGCCCGCCCGCCGCTCACGCCCCGCCGGTCCGGCGCCCGCGGAGAGGACCTCCCGCAGCCGGTCGGGGTCCATGCCGACGCCGTCGTCCTCGACGCTGATGGCCGCCTCGGCGCCCGCGTCGCGCGCCACGATCCGGATGTGGAACGACTCGCGACTGCCCTCCATGCCGTGCCGGATGGCGTTCTCCACCAGCGGCTGCAGTGAGAGGAACGGCATCGCCACCGGCAGCACCTCGGGCGCGACCTCCACGCTGAACTGCAGCCGGTCGCCGAACCGCGCCCGTTCCAGCAGCAGGTAGCGGTCGATCGAACGCAGCTCGTCGGCGAGCGTGGTGAAGTCACGTGGATTGCGGAACGAGTAGCGGGCGAAGTCGGCGAAGTCGAGCAGCAGCTCTCTGGCCCGTTCGGGATCGGTCCGGACGAACGATGCGATCGTGGTCAGCGAGTTGTAGACGAAGTGCGGGGAGATCTGCGCGCGGAGCGCCCGCATCTCCGCCTCGGCGAGCCGGGCTCTGGAGGAGTCGAGCTCCGCCAGCTCCAGCTGGCTCGAGACCCAGCGCGCCACCTCGCCCACGGCGCGGACGCGGGCGGCCGAGGCACCCGGGCCGTACGCGGCGATCGCGCCCTCGACCCGTCCCTCGACCGACAGCGGAGCGATCATCGCCACGCGGATCCGGCACAGCGGGTCGTCGCAGCCGTTGAGCTCGGGTGCCACCACGCGCGGCCGTCCCGAGGCGAGCACCGGCTGGGCGTGCAGGAGGGCCTGGCAGGCATGCGCATCGCCACCGGGGCCTTCCCAGACCAGCAGCCGCCCGCGCTCGTCGTCCGCGCCTGTGTCCGTGTCCGCACGTGCACCCGCGGCCGTGTCCGTGGCGTGGCCGTCGCAGTCACCGACGCCAGTGTCGGCGTCGGCGTCGATGTCGGCATCGGCGTCGATGTCGGCATCGGGCTGCTGGACGGCGACGAGCGCGACCGCCTCGGCTCCCAGCAGGATGCGCAGGTGCTTGGCGGCCTTGCGCGCCGACTCCCGGTCAAGCCCGGCCCGCAGCGAGGGCGAGGCGCGGGAGATGGTGTGGAGGGTCGCGAACGTCGCCTCGTCAGCCAAGGTGCCGAATCCGCGTCGCCGCGCACGCAGCCAGCGGCGGACGGCGCTGACGAACAGCGCTGTTCCGGTGACGAGGACGCACGCCACCACGTCCAGCACAGAGGGTGATACCACGATGGCCCAAGGTAACGCCCTCGCGGTCCCGGCGTGGCGAGTCCCGCACATCGGCGTTCAGAGCGGCTCGGCGTTCAGAATCGCTCGGCGTTCAGAGCCGCTCGGCGGTCACAGCGGCGGGGTCTCGCCCTCGTCCTCCTGGTAGGAGTAGCGCTGCTCGCGCCAGGGGTCGGCGCCGTTGTGGTAGCCGCGTTCCTCCCAGAACCCCCGCCGGTCCTTGACCAGGTACTCGACACCTCGGACCCACTTGACGCTCTTCCACGCGTACAAATGCGGCACGACGATCCGGATGGGGAACCCATGGTCGGGACTGATCCGCTCGCCGTTCCGGTGCGTGGCGAAGAGCGTGCCGTCGGCCAGGAAGTCGCTCATCCGGATGTTGGCGCTGTAGCCGTACTCGGCCCACACCATCACGTGCGTGACGTCCGGGGCGGGCGGCGCGAGCTCGACGATCGCCGAGCCGGAGACGCCCTCCCATTCGTTGTCCGGGATCGTGAACTTGGTGACGCAGTGGAAGTCGGAGACCGCCTTGGTCCGCGGCAGCGCGTCGAACTCGTCCCATGTCCAGCGGTGCTGCTCGCCGGACTCGGTCGCGCCGAAGACCCGGAAGTCCCAGTCTTTGGGACGGAACTTGGGCACCGGGCCGTAGTGCAGGACCGGCCAGCCCCGGGGGATGTACTGCCCGGGCGGCAGTTGCTTTTCGGGTGGCGACATGACGCGGCCATACTGCCATCCGGGGTGAGCTGAGCCATATTCGCCCCCTCCTCGCAGGTTCACCCAGCCCCATGGGCTACGCTGTGGGCCATGCGCAACGTGATCTATTTCTTTTGGTACGACCGGCCCGGGAGGCTGGTCTGCCAGACGCTGCGCTGACAGACCACAAGGCGAAAGCCCCGGGCCGTGATGGCCCGGGGCTTTCGTCGTTTCAGGATGAGGAGAGGCACAACCATGGTCGTCGTCATGGCCCCGGAGGCCAGCGAGGCAGATATCAAGGCCGTCGTCTCACTAGTCGAGACGGCGGGCGGTGACGCGTTCGTGAGCCGCGGCGTGCAACGCACCATCGTCGGGCTGGTCGGCGACGTTCAGCAGTTCGGGTCGCTCAACCTGCGCGGCATGCGCGGCGTGACCGACGTGATCCGGATCTCCGCGCCGTACAAGCTGGTCAGCCGTGAGAACCACGCCGAGCGCACGGTCGTGCGGGTCGGCGGCGTTCCGATCGGGCCGGGCACCATGACGCTCATCGCGGGGCCGTGCGCCGTGGAGACGCCGGAGCAGACGCTGGCGGCGGCGCAGATGGCCCAGGCGGCCGGCGCCACGCTGCTGCGCGGCGGCGCGTTCAAGCCGCGCACCTCGCCGTACGCCTTCCAGGGGCTGGGCGAGGCCGGGCTCCGCATCCTCGCGGACGTCCGCGCGGAGACCGGCATGCCGGTCGTCACCGAGGTCGTGGACGCGCACGACGTCGAGCTCGTCGCCTCGTACGCCGACATGCTCCAGATCGGCACCCGCAACGCGCAGAACTTCGCGCTCCTGCAGGCCGCCGGGGAGTCCGGCAAGCCGGTCATGCTCAAGCGCGGCATGAGCGGCACCATCGAGGAGTGGCTGATGGCCGCCGAATACGTCGCGCAGCGCGGCAACCTCGACATCGTGCTGTGCGAGCGCGGCATCCGCACGTTCGAGAAGGCCACCCGCAACACCCTGGACATCTCCGCGGTCCCGGTCGCGCAGCGCCTCTCCCACCTGCCGGTGATCGTGGACCCGTCGCACTCCGGCGGCAGCCGCGACCTCGTGCTGCCGCTCACCCGCGCCGCGATCGCGATCGGCGCCGACGGCGTGATCATCGACGTGCACCCGCACCCGGAGACCGCCCTCTGCGACGGCCCCCAGGCCCTGGTGGACGGTGACCTGAGGGAGCTCGCCAAGGTCGTGCGCGACCTGCCCCCCATGGTCGACCGCGAACTCACCCAGGCCGCCGACGGCGTGCCCGCCTGAGCACCCTCTCCTCATCCCCGTCCCGCCGTGATCATGCAGTCGGCGATCCCGAAAGTCGTGGTCACGGCGGATGGTAGGGTCTCGCCCATGGCGTACTGGACCCCCAACTGCGGACCGCCCCGCTCCTGACCGGGGCGTGGCGACTCTTCTCACCCTGAGCATGTTGCGAGACCGGCGCTGACGCGCGCCCGGTCTTGATCTTCTGCGCCCCGGATTCGAACCCTGTTTCTTCTGGTTTCGAGTTCAGGAGCAATTCTTCGTGTCCGTACGCACTCTCTCCCAACGCGCTCTTTCACGGCGCACTCCTTCCCGTCCTGCGCCCGTGCGCGTGGGGGGCACCGCCGACATCCTGGTGGCCGCCTGCCTGTGGGGCACCACCGGGACGGTCCGCACCTTCGCCGACGGGGCCTCCAACGTCTCGATCGCGGCGTCCCGCATCGTCCTCGGCGGCAGCCTGCTGCTCGCGCTGGCCCTGGTGACCGCGCGCGGCGGCCTGTTCCGGCTGCTGAGCACGCCCCGCGACCGGACGCTGGTCGGCCTCGGCGCCGTCGCCATCGCCGTCTACCAGGCGGCGTTCTTCGTCGCCGTGGCCCGTACCGGCGTGGCGGTGGGCACCGTCGTCACGATCGGCAGCGCACCCGCGTTCGCGGGCCTGCTCGGCGCCCTCACCCGCCAGGCCAGGCTGACACCCCGGTGGCTCGCGGCGACCGCCGGGGCGGTGGCCGGCTGCGCGGCCCTCGTCGGCGGCGGCGAGTCGGCCGGCGTCGAGCCGATCGGCGTGGGGCTGGCCCTGCTGTCAGGGCTGGCGTACGCGGTGTACGCCAGCGTCGCGTCCGCGTTCATCACGCGGGGCGAGGACGACCGGGCCGTGGTGGGCATGCTGTTCGGGGTGGCGGCGATCGTCCTGCTGCCCGTCCTGGCGATGACCGGGCCCGGCTGGATGGCGACCCCCTCGGGAGCGCTGATCATCCTCTATCTGGGCGGGGTCACGACGGCCGGCGGGTACATGTTGTTCGCCCGCGGGCTGCGCACCACCCCGGCGACCACGGCGACGACGCTGACGCTCGCCGAACCCGCCGTCGCCGCGGTGCTGGGCGTCGTGGTGCTGGACGAGCAGCTCGGCGGCCTCGCCCTGGCCGGACTGGCCCTGCTGGCGGCGAGCCTCCTGCTGCTGATCCTGCCGTCCCGCAAGTGATCCGCAGCTGATCCCGCCTGCCCGCAGCTGAACGGGTGGTCCCGCCAACCGGGACCACCCGTTCAAATCGGAACGGAAATGTGCCGCGAACCTCTCGCCAGCACGGGCTCTGGCGAGGATGATGTCGCGCATGACAACGGGCGATGGGGACGCCGGTGGGCGGTTGTTCCCCGAAGACCTGGACGGGGTGGACCCGGTCGCAGCCGTGAAGCTGGCGGACGCCTGCCGCTCCATCGCCGCCTATCCGGAGCTGGTGGTGGCGGGCGCGCTGTTCACGGCCGCCGAGCGGGTGTCCGGGGGCTGGCAGATCGTGTGCCCCTGCGACCCGATCCCCCAGGGGGCCAGGGAGTTGCTCGCCGAGCATCTCACCGACCGGGCGGCCCTGGCCGACTGGATCGCGGGCCGTGACCTGCGGGCGGCGGCCCGGAGCCTGGAGAGCGAACCCCGTGACGAGGTCCGGGTGGCCGGCTCGCACTTCCGGATCGTGCGGATCGAGCAGGTGGTGCGCACCGGCCCCGACGGCCCTGAGCCGCCCCGGCCGACGGACGTCGACCCCGCGCCCGACGAGCTGCGCCTGCCGCCGTCCCGCCCGTACGACCTGATGCCCGACGGCCAGACGACCCCGGACATCGCCACCGCCGAGCTGCTGTGCCAGCTGCTGGACGCGACGGGTGCGGGGACCGCGACCGAGCCCGGGGCGTTCCTGACCCCGGTGCTGCTCTCCCCCGCGTTCACCGTGGCAGAACGTGCCAGTGGACGCTGGCGCCCCGGTGGGAGGATGCACGAGACGCCGCAGCAGGCCCGCGGCTCGCTCGCCACCTACTTCCGGCACGTGGTGCCCGCGGTCGAACATCCCGGCACCGAGGAGCTCGACGAGTACGCCGAGGCCGCGGCACTGCTGACGGGCCGTTCACGCCTCAACGGCCTGGAGGTGGCCGGGCGCCGCTTCAGGATCGTCCGGATAGAACGCATCGCGCTGATGGGCGCCGAAGGCCCAGAGCCCCCACGCCCGAGAGACTAGGGGTCAGGAGTCGCCGTAGACGGGACGGTGCTCCTGTACCGACTCGGCCAGCTGGTCGGCGAGCTCGGCGACGTCCAGGCGCTTCTCGATCTGCCGCAGGTCGTCGATCTTGGCCCGCGTCTCGGCCCGCCGCGGGGCCAGCAGCGTGCAGCAGTCCTCGTCCGGCAGCTCCGAGATCGACAACGTCCGGATCCGGCGCGCCTGGTCCATGATCTCGATCTTGTCCATGCCGATCAGCGGGCGCAGGATGGGCAGCTCCACCGCGTCGTCCAGCGCGGTGATGTTGGTCAGCGTCTGGCTGCTGACCTGCCCCAGCGCGTCCCCGGTGATCAGGGTGCCGCCGCCCAGCCGGTGCGCCAGCACCTCGCCGGTCTTGAGCATCAGCCGGCGCTGTGCGATCACCGCGAGCTTGTCCGCGCCGGACGACTTGATCTGCTGCTGCGCCTTGCCGAACGGCACCACGAACAGCCGCGAGCCGCCCTGGAACTTGTCCAGCTCACGCACCAGCGCGTACGCCTTGTAGATCGACTCCGGCCCGGTGAACGGCATGCCGGAGAAGTGCAGGTAGTCCACCCGCAGGCCGCGCCGCATCATCCGGTACGCGGCGACCGGCGAGTCGATGCCCCCGGACATCAGCACCAGGCCCCGCCCGCTCATGCCGACCGGCAGCCCGCCCTGGCCGGGCAGCCCGCCGGAGAAGACGAACGCCTCGTCCCGGTCGATCTCGATCGAGACCGTGTGGTCGGGCCCCTTCAGCTTGACCGGCAGCCCGTACACATCGTTGATCTTGCCGCCGACCTGGCGGTCCAGCTCGGTCGAGGTCAGCGGGAACCGCTTGTCCCGGCGCTTGGTCCGCACCGCGAACGACCCGGTGCGGCCGGCCATGAGCTCCAGCGCGGCCCGCTCGACGCTCTCGACGTCCTTGCCGACCCGCCACGCCCGGTGCGCCCACACGATGCCCATGACATCGCTGATCCGCTCGGCCAGCGCGTCGATCTTCTCGACGGTGGCGTCCTTGGTGCGGACGATGAACACCCCGTGCCGCCGGATCACGTCCACCCGGGCGATCCCCCGGGTGGCGGCCCGCACGTTGTCGGCCAGCCGCCGCTCGAACAGCTCACGGTTCTTGCCCTTGAGCACGACCTCGCCCAGTTTGATCAGCACGCACGGCTCCCCGTCGACCGGCGTCTGCGCCTGGACGGCTTCGGTCGCGGTGTCGAGCGTGGGCATGCGTCATCCTCCTGGAAAGCGGAAAGGGCCGTACTCCAAGTGTGGCCCAGCCAACCCAACACCGCGACTCACTAACCTGTTCCCAGATTCGCGAAAGATCGCCGGTCTCACGGTCCGCGCCTACACGTCGGTCGAGGCGCCGATGCAGTCAGGATGGGACAGCGTGTCAGTGCCGAAGTGGTCTCCGTCGATACGGCCGCCGAGCGGATCTGGCTGTCGCTGGCGGCGACCGAGCACCCGGAGCTCTGGACGTTCTTGAAGGCGCTCCGCGCCGGAGACGTGCCCACCGGCCGGGTCGCCGACATCCAGAACTTCGGTGTGTTCATAGCCCTGGACGAAGGCCCACCGCACCCCGCCTATCCCGGTGTCGGGTTCGTGACGATTCCCGAACTGTCCTGGAAGCACTTCGAAGAGGTGACCGACGTCGTTCGCATCGGGCAGCGAGTCCGCGGAGAAGTGCTCTCCTTTGACACCACCAACGGCGAAGCCAGGCTCTCCCTGCGTGCGCTGCACCCGGACCCGTTCCAGTCCGACGAGCTCGCGACACGGGCGCATCCTGACCCGAAAGGCCGGGATTTTCCGTAGAAGTCGTCGGCCAGGACCACCACCCGGCGGGTGGCGCCCACCAGGCAGTGGTCGAGTCCGTGCCCTCACTTTCAGGCGCGTCGGATGCGCTGGAGAGCGATGAGGATGAGGAGTCCGCTGACCGCCAGATAGAGCCCGGTCTCGATCAGCTGGAACTGCCAATAACGGCTGCCCGGCTGGTACTTGATGTCGACGTGCAGGTTGAGTTTGGACAGGCACGCCGCGGTGTCGCCGAACGTGCCGCCGGTGCCGGTCTTCGGCGGGGTGTCGAGGCACTCGTTGAACTTGCTGTCGCCCAGAGTCCGCCCGTCCGCGGTGCGCAGAGGGCTGGTCTCGCTGATCCATGCGTCGGGTGCGCCAGGCACCTGCAGGCCGCCGATGACGGGGGCGCCGGTGATGCTGCCCAGGCTCCTGGCCTCATTGATGATCTGCGTGGTCATCGGCAGGGTCGTCTTCTCGGACGGCATGAGATACGGCCGCACCAGGTTCGGCACCGAGAACTGGAGTACGAGGAAGACGACGCCCGTGATGGCCATCGCCGGGAGCGTCCGGCGCACGAGCAGGCCGACGAGCGTGCCCAGAATGAAGGCGAGGAAGGCGTAGCCGATCGGGGCGACGTTGCGGGCACCGAACTCCACCGCGCCGAACCTGTCCGCGGCGACCGCGTCGTACGGGGCGGCCGCCCAGGTGAGCAACAGGCTGGCCAGGCCCGTCAGAATCATCGCGGCCAGTCCGACGAACGCCATCCTGCAGATCAGCCAGCGGCGGCGCGTCACGCTCTGGTTCCACACCAGCCGGTGGGTGCTGATCTCCAGCTCCCGGGCGATCAGGGGTGCCCCCCAGAACGCGCCGATGACCACGGGGATCAGCCCGAGTCCGCCGGCCAGGAAGAGCAGCGTGTTCTGGTAGGCGCTCTGAAACTGGCTCTTGGCCTGCGCGCAGTCGCCGGGGTCGGCGCACCGGGACTGGTAGGCGTCGTGGGCATCCCGGATCTCCGTACCCAGGTACAGCAGGTAGACGGCGATCAGAGCGAGCCCGACGGCGGCGGCGAGCGCCTGGAGGCGGAACTGCCGCCAGTTCAACCAGATCATCGCGTTCCCTCCCCGGCGGCGAACGCGCGGGACATGTAGCCGAGCACCAGTTCCTCGAGCGTGACGGGTTCGACCCGGTACGGGATCGACGGCGGCGGCACGTCGGTGCGTACCAGGGCGCGGCTGTACTGGCCGTTGTTCTCCATCCGGACGACCTCGACACCGGCGGGCAGCCGGTCGAGTTCGCCTCTGGGCGCGACAAGCCGATGGTGCGCGGCCAGCAGATCCTGGACCTTGCCGGCGACCTGGACCTGCGCCGCGCACAGCACGATGAGGTGGTCGCAGACCCGTTCGATGTCGCTGAGCAGGTGCGACGACAGCACGGCGCTGGCTCCGAGCTCCGCGACGAACTCGACCAGGTTCTCCAGGAACCCCCGGCGGGCCAGCGGATCGAGCGCGGCCGCAGGCTCGTCGAAGATCAGCAGTTCGGGGCGTTTGGCGGCGGCGATCGTCATCGCCAGCTGCGCGCGCTGGCCACCCGACAGCCGTCCCGCCTTCTGGCCCGGATTCAGGCCGACCTGCGCGATGCGCCGCTCGGCCAGCTCCTGATCCCAGGACGGGTTCAGCCGCGCACCCAGGCGCAGATGGTCGGCCACGCTGAACGACGGGTACACCGGGGTGTCTTGCGCCACGAACCCGACCCGTGCCAGATGCGCGGCGCTCTCCGCCGGCCGGGACCCCAGGACGCGCAGCGAGCCCGACGTCGGTTCGAGCAGCCCGCAGGCGAGGTTCAGCAACGTCGACTTCCCGGCCCCGTTCGGCCCGACAAGGCCGACGACGCGACCGGCCGGAATGGTCAGGTCGACCCCGTTCAAGGCCACCCGGCGGCCATATCTTTTCGTCAATCCCTCGGCCCGCAGAACCGGGACGGAATCCTCATGTGACATGCGCCCATCCTGGAATCAACGCCATTTCCGGGCATCAGTCCAAAGCACAGTCCGGGCCGTCAGCGATCGTACTTTCGGCCGGTGGTGTGTCATCTGGTGTCGATCAGGCGGTTCTCCCAGGCCCATGCGGCGATGCCCACTCGGTTGCGGACTCCCAGTTTGGTCTGGATGCCTGACAGGTGGCTCTTGACCGTGCTCAGCGAGATGAAGAGCTCTGAGGCGATCTCCTGGTTGGTGCGGCCGCGGGCGAGGGCTCGGACGACTTCCAGCTCGCGGTCCGACAGCGGCGGGGGCTGCGCCGGGGGCGGCGGCGCGGTCGCCGTCAGGTGCCGTAGCAGGCGGACGGTGACCGATGGCGAGACCAGTGCCTCGCCGTTGTGGGCGGCGCGGACCGCCTCGACGAGCAGGGCGGGACCGGCGTCCTTCAGAACGAATCCCACCGCGCCGCCGCGCAGCGCCCCGTACACGTACTCGTCGAGGTCGAACGTGGTGACCACGATGACCCTCATCGGGTCGGGCACCCCCGGGCCGGCCAGCACGCGGGTCACCTCGATGCCGTCGAGCCGGGGCATCCTGATGTCCACGAGGCACACGTCGGGACGCAGCCGCCGGGCCATCGCGACCGCCTCGGCTCCGTCGGGTGCCTCCCCGACGACGCTGATGTCGGGCTGGTCCTCAAGGATCAGCCGCAGCCCGCGGCGGATCATCGCCTGGTCGTCGGCGAGCAGGACCGAGATGGTCATCGGGGCTCCCCGGCGGGGAGGGTCGCCCGCACGGACCAGCCGCCACCGGCCCGCGGTCCGGCGCACAGTGAGCCGCCGAGCGTCTCGACACGTTCGCGCATGCCGATCAGACCGTATCCGCCGCGGTGGTGTGGCCTGGTCGGGGTCGCTGGAGCGTCGTCGGTGACCTCGACGGTGATGTCCAGCGGGCCCTGCTCGACGGTGACCACGACGGAGCGGGCTTTGGGCGCGTGCCGCAACACGTTCGTCAGCGCTTCCTGGACGACGCGGTACACCGTGCTGGTCACCTCCGGCGGCCAATCCCCCTCCCGCATGTTCAGCCGCACCGCCGGGCCCTTCCGGCCGAAGCGCTCCACCAGCGCGCCGAGCCCCTCCGGCCCGGGGGACGCCGGTGCCGCGTCCGCCTCGTCGCGCAGCAGCCCGACGACCCGCCGCATCGCCGCCAGCGCGTCGGTGCCGGCGGCCTCCATCTCGCTGAGGTACTCGGTCACCTGCTCCGGGTTTCGCCTCGCGACCACTTGGGCGCCCTGTGCCTGGATGACCATCCCCGTGATGTGGTGGGCCACGACGTCGTGCAGTTCCCGTGCCAGCTCCAACCGTTCGGCCTGGCGCGCCCGTTCTGCGGTGGCGCTCGCCCGGGCGTCCAACAGCCGCAGCGACAGCCCAGCGCCGACGGCGGCCAGCCAGATCATGCCCGTCACGGCCGTTATGCCGGACGAGGGTGTGGTGGCGAGCTGACCGGTGGCGACCACCGCCAGGTCCGCACCCGCGATGGCACCGGCCTGCACAGCGGGCAGAATCCGGAGCGCGGAGCCGACCAGCACCGCAAGGCCCAGGGCCATGGCCGGGCTTGGCTCCGCCGGAAGCTCGGGGGGATCAGCCAGACGGGGAACCAGGATCGTCAGTGCCGCGATGCCGAGCCCCGCGATGGCCGGCCAGGGCGGCCGGCCTTGCCCCAGCAGCGTCAACAGCGCCGGCAGGCACACCGCCACGGCGGAGAGGCTGCCCGGCACCCAGTACCAGGCGCCCCAGCTCTGCGCGATGACGAGGGCCTGCATTGCGATCGCCGTGAGGAACGCGGCGCCGACCGCGGTCACGAAGGCGATCCTGGCCCATCGCGCCGGAACGATCACGCCGGCCAGGCTACCGACTCGTACGCCGTCCCTGCCGTGATCCTTCACTCCGCCGATCCCCATGGCGGTCTTGGAGACCTCGGATACTGTGCCTGGCTCGCGTTCATCTTTACCGCCGAAGCCTGCTGGGCTGCGGCGACTCGGCCGGAGCACCGGATGCGAACACGCGCAGAACCGGCCCGGTGACGAGGCATCCGACCATCAGCAGGGTGGCCAAGGTCGTCATGGCGGTGGGGCCGAAGACCCACGCCAGCGCGGTCACCGCGGCACCGCCCGCAGCGATGGCGATGGCCGCCTGCGCCGGCAGCGTTCTGATCGAGGAGCCGACGAGCACGGCGAGGGCCAGGGCCGTCGTGGGCGACGGCTCCTGCGGCACCTCGACCACAAGCGACATCACGACGGCGACGGCCGTCACCACCAAGCCGGCCACCGCCGTCCACAGCTTCTGCCGCGCGCGCAGCAGCGCGAGCGTGGACACCACCACCGCGACGGCAGTGGTGTAGATCCAGTACGCCTTGCCCCAGCTGCTGATGAGCATGTACGCCGTGAAGGCGATGCCCAAGGCGAACACCACGCCCAGCCCGGCATTGACCAGAATTCCGCCCGGCCCGGCAGGCCGTTCCACGCTGTTCATGGGGTTGAGGCTAGGAAGCGGCAGCGCCCGCGTAACCAGCCGAAAGTACGGAAGTGGGCCGATACGCAGAGTCACTTGTCGTTTTTCTATTGTTGCGCTCTCTCTGCGCTGTCCTGGCGTTAAAGCACTCCCGGCGATGCTCAAAGTGTCCAAATCCACCACGGATGGCACAGCACACGGGAGACCTGAATGAAGCAACGGATTTCGGATCGCGCGGCCCTGACCACCGGCGCGGTACTGCTCGTCGCCGGCGTCGTGGCGGGCGCCGGGATGACGCACGCCGTGGCCGAGCCGGCCAAGGCCGAGCGGGCCGCCTCGGCCACCATGCCCGGCAAGCCGAGCACGAAGGAGATCGCCGGGCTGTTCGACGGCTGGCTGGCGGCCGTGCGCACCGGCGACCCGCAGAAGGTGGCCGCGCGGTACGCGTCCGACGCCGTGCTGCTGCCCACGGCGTCGCCGAAGATCCGCACCGACCGCGCCGGGATCGTCGACTACTTCGAGCACTTCCTCAAGCGCGACCCGGACGCGAAGAAGATCCGGACGGTCGTGAACGTGCTGGACCGCGACTCCGCGATCGACACCGGCCTCTACAGGTTCACGCTCGACGGCGGGAAGACCGTCGTCGAGGCCCGCTACACCTACGAGTACGAGAAGCGCGGCGGGAAGTGGCTGATCGTCAACCACCACTCCTCGGTGGTGCCGCCCGCAAGCTGACGCGCACGACCAGTCCGCCCCCGGGAGCGTCGCCCAGCGCGACGCTCCCGCCGTCGCCGGTCACCAGCCGTTTGACGATGGCCAGCCCGAGCCCCGACCCGGACCGTCCTGTGAGCCCCTGGCCGCGCCAGAAACGGTCGAACGCGCGGGATTTCCCGGCGTCCGGCATCCCAGGGCCCTCGTCCTGGACCTCCAGGACGACCTCGTCTCCGGCCTCCGCGACCGTCACCTGGACGGTCGCGCCGTCCGGGGAGACCGCCAGGGCGTTGGACAGGACGTTGTCCAGCACCTGTTCCAGGTGCCCCGGCCCGGCCAGCACCCGGAGGCGGCCGTCCACCGGCCCGGAGCTGAAGCGCACGCCGCGCTCGTCGCCCGCCGTGCGCCACAGTTCGAGCCGGTCGGCGATCACCTCGCCGAGCGGGACCGGTTCGGCGACGGTGACCTTGGCGTCCTCGTCGGCCAGCACCAGAAGCCCGTTGACCAGGCGGCTCATGCGCACCACCTCTGCGGTCGCCTGCTCGATGTCCTCGCGGGCGAACTCGTCGTCCACGCCGTCAGCGATGTTGTCCAGGGACAGCCGGAGCGCGGTGAGCGGGGTGCGCAGCTGGTGGGAGGCGTCGGCGACGAAGATCCGCTGGGCGTCGAGCAGGGTCTGCAGCCGTTCGGCGCCCAGGTTGAGGGTGCGGGCCAGCGTCCGCGTCTCCAGCGGTCCCGTCACCGGCGACCGGGCCGTCAGGTCCCCGTCGCTGAACTTGCTGGCCATCTCGTTCAGCTGCCGCAGCGGCCGGGTCAGCCGCCGGGCCGCCAGCCGTCCCAGCAGCGCGGCCACCATGATCACCCCGACGGCCAGTGCCGCGCGGAACCACCAGATGCGCCACAGCCGGCTGTTCAACTCGCTGGTCGGGTAGGTGATGCGGATGGCGCCGACCGTCCGGCCGTCGGACGCGCGGGCCGGGGCCGTCACCACCAGGGCGCCCGACCCCCAGCGCGCCGAGTCGCGTCGCTGTGCGGTCTCGCCGGGGATCACCGCGATCCGGCCGGGGGTCTCGCGCTGGTACGCCGCGACCATGCGGTCCAGGGCCTGCCGCGACTGGGCGTCGCCGCCCGCGAGCAGCAGCGCCATCGTGGTGGCCTCCCGGCGCACCGACTCCTCGGTGTCGCCGCGCACCTGCGCGGTCAGCGTGAAGGCCACCGGCACGGTGAACGCGGCGAGCGCCACGGTGACCAGGAGCACGTAGCTGGTGACGAGCTGCCGTATCATGATTGCGCGGACGGCTCGTCGACGACCAGCCGGAACCCGACGCCCCGCACCGTCTCGATCCTGATCGCCCCGGCGAGCTTGCGCCGCAGCGCCGCAACGTGCACGTCGAGCGTCTTGGTCGGCCCGAACCAGTGCGCGTCCCAGACCGCCTCCATGATCTGCTCGCGCGTCATCAGCGCGCCCGGCTCCTCGGTGAGGAACGCCAGCAGGTCGTACTCCTTCGGCGTGAGCTGCACCTCTTTGCCGTCGAGATGGGCGCGTGCGGCCTTGCGGTCGACGGTGAGCCGCCCGTACCGGTCCGGCCCGGCGGCGTCCCCCTGCGGCGGCCGTGCCCGCCGCATCACCGCCCGGATGCGCGCGATCACTTCCCGCACCCCGAACGGCTTGGACACGTAGTCGTCGGCCCCGATCTCCAGGCCGACCACCCGATCGGTCTCGTCGCTCCGGGCGCTGATGACGATGATCGGCACGTCCGTGCGTGTGCGCAGCTCCCGGCACACGTCCAGCCCGTCCCCGTCGGGCAGCCCGAGATCGAGCAACACCAGATCGGCAGGCGAGGCCTCCAGCGCCTCGCGCCCCGTCGTCACCCAGTCGACCTCGAACCCATACCGGATCAGCCCACGCCGCAGCGACTGGGCCACCGGCTCGTCATCCTCCACCAGAAGTACGCGCACGAGAGCACCCTAAGCCGCTGACCTGCACCCCCGCCGCCCGCACCCACCGGGGAGGCGCCGAAGAAGGGCCGGAGAAGGGCCGGACCCAGAGCGGAGTCCGGCCCTCAGGTCGCTCAGCCGAAGAAGACCTCGGCCTCGGCGTAGCGCTCGGGCGGGACGGTCTTGAGCTCGGAGGTGGCCTCGGCGAGGTCGACCCGGGCGATGTCGGTGCCGCGGAGGGCGACCATCTTGCCGTAGTCGCCGTCGCGGACGGCGTCGATGGCCTGGAGGCCGAATCGCGTGGCCAGAACGCGGTCGAACGCGCTGGGCGTGCCGCCGCGCTGGATGTGCCCGAGGACGGTCGCGCGGGCCTCCTTGCCCGTGCGCTTCTCGATCTCGTCGGCGAGGCGCTGCCCGATGCCGCCGAGCCGGACGTGGCCGAACGCGTCGAGCTCACCGGTCTGGATCTGCATCTGGCCGTCGATCGGATGGGCGCCCTCGGACACCACGATGATCGGTGCGTAGCGGGTCTTGAAGCGGCTCTCCACGTACTCGACGACCTTGTCCATGTCGAACGGCCGCTCGGGGATCAGGATGACGTTGGCGCCCGCGGCCATGCCGGCGTGCAGCGCGATCCAGCCCGCGTGCCGGCCCATGACCTCGCAGATCAGAGCGCGGTGGTGGCTCTCGGCCGTGGTGTGCAGCCGGTCGATGGCCTCCATCGCGATGTTGACCGCGGTGTCGAAGCCGAACGTGTAGTCGGTGGCGTTGAGGTCGTTGTCGATGGTCTTGGGCACCCCGACGACGTTGACGCCGTTCTCGTAGAGTTCGCGGGCGACGCCAAGGGTGTCCTCGCCGCCGATGGCGATGAGCGCGTCGACGCCCAGCCCGGCCAGGTTGTCCTTGATCTTCTCGATGCCGCCCTCGACCTTGATCGGGTTGGTCCGCGAGGAGCCCAGGATCGTCCCGCCGCGCGGCAGGATGCCGCGTACCGCCTGGACGTCGAGCGCGATCGTGTCGCCCTCGAGCGGGCCGCGCCAGCCGGCCCGGAAGCCCACGAACTCGTAGCCGAAGACCTGGACGCCCTTGCGCACCACCGCGCGGATCACGGCGTTCAGGCCGGGACAGTCACCTCCGCCGGTCAGCACTCCGACGCGCATGCCCTCTTGCTCGGTCAACAGGCCCTCCCTGGTCGTTCGGCATTCCAGCCTAGTCTTGCGCACATGACGGCACACGGTATTCGACGACTGTGTCGACATGCCGACATTGGTCTAGACCATACCGGGTGGCAGGATGGAGATCATGAGCTTCCGGGAACGGCCGGTGCTGGTGTACGACGGCGACTGCGGATTCTGCACGACGTCCGTCCGGTTCGTCGAACGGCGTGTCCCGACATCAGCGGAGATCACGGCGTTCCAGTTCGCCGACCTCGCCGCGCTGGGCACCGACGTGGAGCAGGCCTCGCGCGAGGTGGTGTGGGTCGCCCGGGACGGCCGGACGTACGGCGGCGCCCAGGGGGTCGCCCGTCTTCTGGTCGACGCGGGCGGCATCTGGCGGCCGCTCGGGATCATTGCCATGATCCCCCCGTTCCGATGGCTGGCCCATGGCGTTTACCGCCTGGTGGCCGGCAACCGCGGCCGGCTGCCAGGCGGTACGCCCGCCTGCGCCCTCCCCCCTGACCGCCGCCCCGGCAGCACCGGCCGCACTCCCTGACCCCGGGTGTGCCGTTCAGCGGCGGCCGATGACGCGGGCGCGGCCGTTCAGCTGGAAGGCGACTCCGCCGGGTACGCGGCGCACGGCCATCCGGCGGGGGCGGGGCGGCGATTCGCCGTCGTAGTGGAAGCGGGTTTCGGTGAGGGCCAGCTCCAGCGCGGCGTTTCTGTCAAGCGACTCCTTGTGGGCCCGGGCGAAGTCCCAGGCATCGCGGATCGAGCCGTTGGTCGGGCGTTCGGCTGCCCAACGAGCGAACGTCTCGGGCCAGTCCCGGCCGTACGACGCGGCCAGTGCCGGCCAGGCCCGCGCCACCTCCCCGGCACGCTTGCGCAGGATGGCGCGGGCCGCGACCTGCACGCCGGCCTCGTCGAAACCGGGCGGCAGCGGCCCGCCGGCCGTCATCGCCCGGACGAGCGCCTCCTGCGCCGCCGCGAGCTCGGCGTTCGCCGGCTCCTCCTCGTTCACGTGATGGATTCCATCGCGGCTGCGCTCGCGATGGCGTCCAGTTCGGCGCGCAACTCGGCCGCGGGCGGATAGCGGCCGTCCCGTTCCAGCAGGAAACCTGGTGGGCGTTGGCGCGCGCACAGCTCCTTGACCAGTGCGAGAACGTCGTCGGGCACCGGTGCCGTGTGGGTGTCGTGGTAACGCCCGCCGTGCTCGTCACCCCCGGCGACGTGGCAGTACGCGACGCGCTCCAGCGGCAGCCGGTCCAGCAGGGCCGCCGGGTCCTCGCCGCGGTTACGGGCATTGGCGTAGACGTTGGCGATATCGAGCAGGAGCAGCGCGCCGGTGCGTTCCACCAGTTCAGTAAGGAAGTCGCCCTCCTCGTACTCGGCGTCGGGCCAGTCGAAGAGCGCGGCGATGGGCTCCACGGCCAGCGGAACCGGCAGTTCCGCCTGCGTCCGGCGGATGTTGGCGGTGAGCGCGTCGAGCGAGGCCCGGGTGCGGGGTACCGGAAGAAGGTGGCCGGCCTCGACTCCCCCGGCCCGGACGAACGCCACGTGCTCGCTGACCAGTGGTGCGTTCAGAGACTCCGCGCACCACGCCAGGTGCGCGACCCGTTCCGCCGCGACCGGTTCCGCGCCGCCCAGCGACAACTTCACGCCGTGCGGTACGACCTGGACGCCGCGGTCGCGCAGCGCCAGCAGGTCGGCGGGCGGGTGGCCCTCGTGCACCGACTCCGCGATCACCTCCGTGAAACGGAGACCTGGCAGCTCTTTCACGAATCCGGCGATCTCGGGCCGCCAGCCGATCCCCACACCCAGGCTCATCCGCCGCACCCGCCTCCGCAACCACCACCACAACTGCTGCCGCTTCCGCAGCCGCCACCACCGCCCCCATCGCCGCCTCCGCCGCCGCTGCTGCCGGACGCGGCCAGGTAGTTCCTGAGCTGAGCCTCTTCGGCGAACGCGGGGTCGAAGCTCATCAGGGCCGCGGTACCGAAGAGCGCGACGCCGAAGGCAGCGCCGCTGGGACCGTACGTCGCCCACGCCGGGTTGGCGGACGGATGGAGGTGACCGAGGCGGTCGCGCGTCGCCTTCAGCGCGGCCCGCCCCGCGCGGGTCTTGCTGCCGACGACCATGAAACCCAGGCACACAAGGGTCAGGAGTATCACCGCGACGATGAGGAAGCCCACCGGCCTGCTGTTGGAGATGCCCGACACGAGCCGCGCGACTCCGACGGCCAGCAGGCCCCAGAGCAGGAGCGAGGCCAGCCGGATGGCGGTCTTGTCGCCGTCGCCCAGCGCGAGGCCCTCGCGTTCGAGGGACGCCTTCAGGCTCGCCGTCTCGTTGAGCACGCGCAGGTCGTCCGGGATGTCCCGGATCCTGATCTCGCCGGATTCGCGGATCACCTCGTGGACGGCGACCTCGACGGGCGCGGCGTCCGGGATCGGCGTCTCGGTGGCGCGGACCTGGCCGCCCCCGGCGGACTCGATCGCGCCGTGCGCGCGCAGCGCGGCGAGGGCCGTTCCGATGACGCGGGTGCGGCCGCCGGTGAGGTAGGCGGCCTCGTACGGGTGGAGCTCACGCGTGGTCTCCTGACCCGCGGCGATCGTCCTGCGGATCAGCACGACGATGACGATCAGCACGAGGGCGGCCGGTATGAAGATCCCCCAGAGGAAGACCGGCCCCGCGATTCCCCACGTGTCCCCTGCTGCGGCAAGAGGCATCCTGCTCTCCCTGTCGCCTCGGCACCGGTACCCCCGGTTCCTCCTACCTCATAGATGCGGGAAGAGCGGCTTCGGTTTCGCGTCGCATGACGCAACCGAAGCAGGAACGTTCACTCCTGGTCGAGGCCCTTCTCGATGGCGTAGCGGACCAGTTCGACGCGGTTGTGCAGCTGGAGTTTGTTGAGGGTGTTCTGGACGTGGTTCTGCACGGTGCGGTGGGAGAGCACCAGACGCTGGGCGATCTGCTTGTACGTGAGTCCCTTGGCGACCAGGCGCAGCACCTCGGTCTCGCGCTCGGTGAGCCGGGGCGCGTCGTCCTCCTCGCGGCGCGGCGCCGCGGCGAGCCTGCGGTATTCACCCAGCACCAGCCCGGCCAGCCCCGGCGTGAACACGGCGTCCCCGGCTCCGGTGCGCTGGACCGCGTCGAGGAACTCCTCCCGCGCGGCCGACTTGAGCAGGTAGCCGGTGGCACCCGCCTTGACCGCGTCGAGCACGTCCTGCTGCTCGCCGCTGGCCGACAACACCAGGACCCGCACCGGCGGATCGGCGGCGGCCAGGTGACGGGTCACCTCGACGCCGCTGATGTCGGGCAGCTGGAGGTCGACGACCGCGACCTGGGGGCGGGCGGCGGCCGCGATGCGCACCGCGGTCCGGCCCTCCCCGGCGGTCGCCACCACCTCGTGCCCGGCCTCGGCCAGGTCACGCGCGACCGACTCGCGCCACATCGGGTGGTCGTCGACCACCATCACCCTGAGGGGAACGTCGCTCACTCTGCCTCCTGGTTGGGGGGCCACCCCAGGCACCCGGAACGCACGCGTGCGCCCGTTCACTGACGCTGCCAACCTTAGAGGCCAGCGGCCGCCGTCGATATATCCGCGTGATGGGAACGGGATACGGGTGATACGGACGGGAGGCCGCCCCTTGGCCCGGGGTGGGGTCAGTTCGGGGTGGGGACGGTCATCTCGATCTCGGTGCCCTCTCCGGGGGCGGTGATGATCGAGACGGTGCCGCCGAGGTCACGGACCCGGCCCTGGATGGACTGGGCGATGCCGAGGCGGCCGTCGGCGGCGGCTTGGGCGAGCCGCCCAGGTTCCATGCCGGGGCCGTCGTCGCGCACGCTCACCGTCACCTCGCCCGGGCCGGGCCCGTCTTCCAGGAAGACCCACGCGCGCGCCCCGTCACCGCCGTGCTGCCGCACGTTGTCGAGTGCCGCGGCCACCGCCGAGCCGAGTTCGTCCGCGGCGCGCTCGGGCAGGAGAACGGGCGTGGCCGGGGTCGACACGGTCACGGTGGTGGACGAATGCCCGGTGAGCACCGGCCGCAGATCGACCGGCTCGCCCACCACGGCCGCCGACCGGGCGCGAGCGGGCGGCGGCGCGCCCAGCCCGGTGCCGATCAGGGCTCGGAGCGCGACCTCCTGCTCCCCCGCCAGGCGGCCCAGCTCGGCGGCCTCGCCGCCCATCTCGTTGCCGCGTTTCTGCACCATGGCCAGCACCTGGAGCACCGAGTCGTGGATCCGGCGGGCCAGCCGTTCCCGTTCACGGGTCGCCGACTCCAGCTCGACCGCCCGCGCCAGCCGGGCCTCGGCGTCCCGGGCCAGCTTGACCACGTGCCCGACGACCAGGCCGGCCATGAACAGCAGCACGATGCCGTTGATCGTGCTGCCCCGGTTGATGCCGTTCGCCGACTCCATGATCACGTGGACGAGCACACCGCACGAGCCCAGGATCAGGGCGGCGGTCACGCCGAAACGTTTGCCGCCGACGACGGCCCAGGCGAGCACCGCCGCGGCCACCCACGAGACGGGAAGGGTGGGGTTGCCCTCCTTGAGATTCCGGCTCGTCTCGACCAGGGCGGTCGCCAGCAGGCATCCCGCCGCCACCAGGAGGTCGGCGGTGAGCAGCGGCCAGTGACGCCGGGACTCGTCGGAGTAGGCATAGGTGGCGAACGCGGTCCAGCCGGCCATCACGCCGAGCACGATCCAGCCGCCCAGCGGGTGCCTGTAGTTGTCGAAGTTGATCGAGATCATGATCGCCGCGTAGATCAGCGCGACGGACCGGTAGACGGCCACCGCCCGCCAGAGCGCGGTTTCGAGCCCCATGCCGCGGCCGTCGGTCAGTCGTCGTCTTCGGACGGGCGGGGCTCCTTGCCCGCCAGCTCGGCCTTGACGTCCGCGGCGTACCGGTCGACGTACTCCTGGCCGGACAGGTCGCGGATCGCCTGCATGATCTCGTCGGTGATCTTGCGCAGCACCTCGTGGTCCTCCTCGCTGCCGTAGTAGCGCGAGAAGTCCAGGGGCTCACCGAACCGCACGCCGGGGCGGATGCCGAGCCTGGGGTAGGACTGGCCGGGGGGCATCAGCTCGAACGTGTTGATCATCGCCATCGGGATCACCGGCACGCGGGACTTCAGGGCCAGCCGGGCCGCGCCGGTCTTGCCCCGGTAGAGCCGGTTGTCGGGGGCGCGGGTGCCCTCCGGGTAGATCCCCAGCAGCTTGCCCTCGTTCAGGATCCGCAGGCCGGTCTGCAGGGCCGCCTCGGCCGCGCTGCCGCCGGTGCGGTCGACCGGCACGACCCCCACCCCGGTGAAGAAGGCCTTGCTGATCAGGCCCTTGATCCCCGTGCCGGTGAAGTAATCGGCCTTGCCGATGAAGAAGATCGGGCGCATCAGCGGCAGCGGGCCGAAGAAGTGGTCGGCGAAGGAGAGGTGGTTGCTCACCAGCAGCGCCGGGCCCTTCTTCGGGACGTGCTTCATGCCCGAGTTCTGCGGCCGCCACACGACGTACATGATCGGCGAGAGAACGATCCTCAGCAGGATCCAGAACCAGAGCATGCCGACACCCTTCCTCTGCCCGCGCGTGCGTGGACGCGCGAGCCCTCGCTCCTGGAAAGCAAGTCTCCGACGAACCGGGGATGATGGCACATCTTCCCATCTCGTCGCCATGCTGCCCACACCCGGATGCCAAGCGGTGTTCGCCCCGTTATGCCTGGCGGGAACGCGCCGTTGCGCCTAGCGGAGTCGCCCCGTTGTACGCGGCGCACTCGCCTCGTTGCGCCTGGCAGGTTCGCCTCGTAGTGCCTGGCGGACTTGGCCCATGGCGCGCGAGGGCTCGCCCCTCGTGACCGCTCGGCTCGCTCTGTCGCGACCCGGTGGGCTCGCCCCGTCACGAGTCGGTGGGCTTGCCCCATGGTGCCCGGCACCGCCCGGGGAACGTAGGCTCTCCGGAGGAAATCGCAATCGAGTGCGTCCGGGGGCTTGTTACGGGCGGCGCAGCGAATACCGTGGGACACACGTTTCGGGGTGTCCGGGAGTGGTCGGTGCGCGTCGCGGGCGGGCCATCCCGGGCACAGAGGTCGAAGGGGGGCGGAGGCCGACATGCCGGTGCTGCCGGTCACGCCGGAGTCGACGAAGGAGCCGGCCCCGTGAATCGCCGTGGCAATGGACTCTCAGCGGACACCTACGCCCCGCTGGTCGACCTCGCCCCGCATCTGGCCGACGCCATGCTCACGGCGTTGCGCGAGGCGGGAGTCGCCGCGTACGCGGCGGCGCCGGACGGGCTGGCCGAGCTCGTGGAGCCGGTGGAGGACCCCGCGGCCGGCGACGTGCTCGACCGGCTGTACGTCGACGTCGACATGAAGCCGACCGCCGAGGGCATCCTGCGCGCCCATTTGACCCGGCTGCGTGACGCCCGCGGGGCCGACTCCGATCTGCTGGACGACCGTCCCGACGACCATCTGGACGCCGAGCCGCGCGGCTCCGGCGATCCGCGGGCCCCGCACGGCACGGCCGACACCGACGGCGCCGACAAGGCCGACAGGCCCGCCGCCGGTCACCCGGCCGACGCCTCGGCGGACACGCCCCCGTCCACCCCGGCCGAACGCGACGAGGAGGCCATCTGGGCCGAGATCGTCGCCGGATTCGACACCGCCCACGAGGGCGACCGGGTTCCGTGGCCCGACCAGGAGAACCTGCAGGACGAGCCGGAGCCGGCGGACGAGGGCGACGACCGCACCGGCCGCCTCCCCCGCGCCCGCGTGATCAAGTCGGCGGACGGGGAGGAGGAGTTCCCCGAGGCCGACGACGACGGCCACTACGTACCGCCGCCTCCCCCGCCGCTGCCCAGCACCGACCCGCTCACCAAGGGCGCCTGGATCGCGCTGATCGGCGGCCCGGTCTACCTGCTGATCACCGTGGTGCTCAACTGGGAGGTGCCCGGCTGGGCGGCGTTCCTCGCGGTCGCCGCGTTCATCGGCGGGTTCGTGACGCTGGTGCTGCGGATGGGCGACGAGCCCCGCGACCCCGACGACGGCGCGGTCGTCTGACCTCCGGCTACGTCCTGACCTCCGGCTTCGCTCTGCCCTCCGGCTGCGCCGCGGGCAGCCGCAGCTCGGCCAGGACCGGCCGGTGGTCGGTGGCCAGCGGGTAGTCGGCGGCGATCGCCGGATCGGCCGGGACGCCGCAGCCGACGACCTCGATGCCCCGCTCGGCGAACACCCCGTCGATGCGGCGCTGCGGGTCGCGGGCGGAGAACGTCAGCTCCTCCCCCATCGGCGCGACGGCCCAGCCGTCCTGGAAGCCCGCGCACAACATCGTCCAGCAGTCGCCGCCGGGCTGCTCGTTGATGTCGCCGGTCACCACCACGGGCGCCCCGTACCGCCGCCGCGCCCGGTCGAGGTGCGCGATCAGCTCGCCGGTATGGGCCCGGCGCGGCTCGTCATAGAGATCCAGATGCGTGCTCGCCGCGATCAGCCGCCGCGCCTCGTTCCCCTGGCCGACCTCCAGTACCGCGACGGCCAGTGCGCGCCGGTGGATGCCGGGCACGCGCGCCAGCAGATGGAACTCCCGGCCCACCCGCCGGACGCCCGGCGCGGTGAACACGGCGAGGCCGCAGGCGCGCCTGCCCGCGGCGATACGGAGCCCGCACGCCCGCGCCAGGCGCCGCCGCTGCCACCACCAGAACCAGAACCGCGGTACTTCTTGCAGGCACAGCACATCCGGCTTCAGAGCGCGCACGACCCGCGCCACCGCGGCGGGGTCGTCGCGCAACGACCGGATGTTGTAGCTGACGACCCGAATGGTGGTGGTCACCTACCCCGCCTCCCCACCGGGCGCCGGTACGCCGCCGCCGATCAGGTGATCACTCCGGAAGGGGTCAGGTGCGGGCGAGGTCGGCGGCGCCGACGATGCCCGCCGCCGAGCCGAGCTCGGCGATCCTGATGTCGGCCACCGGGCGGTGCCCGCGGCCGGTGAGCGCGTCCCCGAACGCGGCCCGCACCGGGTCGAGCAGCAGATCGCCCGCGTCCGAGAGGCCGCCGCCGATGATGAACGCGCCGGGGTCGAGGATGGCGGCCAGATCGGCGAGCCCTTGACCGGTCCATTGGGCCACGGTGCGAAAGCACTCCAGCGCGGCCTTGTCGCCCTCCCTGGCGGCCTCGGTGATCTCCGGGCCGCTGATGCCCTCCGGCCAGCCGTCGCCGAGCTCCAGCAGCCGTCCCGCCATCGCCGGGGACACCCTGGCCAGCTCTCGTGCCTCGTGCACGAGGGCGTTGCCGCTGGCGTACTGCTCCCAGCAGCCGCGGTTGCCGCAGCCGCAGCGGCGGCCGTCCGGGACGACCCGGAAGTGCCCGGCCTCCGCGCCGATGCCGAACCGGCCGCGGTACAGCTCGCCGTTGATGATGATGCCGCAGCCGATGCCGGTGCCCAGGGTGATCAGGACGAGGAAGTCCTCACCCCGTCCCGCGCCGAACCGGGCCTCGCCCCAGGCCGTGGCGTTGGCGTCGTTCTCCACGACGACCGGCAGCCCGACCTGCTCCTCGACCTTCTGCTTGATCGGTTCGTCGCGCCAGGCGAGGTTGGGCGCGAACAGCACGGTGGAGCGGGTCTCGTCGACGAACCCGGCGGTGCCGAGACCGACCGCGGAAACGTCCTCGAACTTGCCCTTGAGCAGGTCGACGACCTCGGCGATGACCTCGGCGGTCTCCTTGGGGTTGGTGGAGGGGGTGGGACGCCGTACCTTCTCCAGGATCGTGCCGCGGTCGTCCACCACCCCCGCGGCGACCTTCGTCCCCCCCACGTCAACGCCGATGGTCAGGGCCACTACGCTTCCTCCTCTTCACGCGCCCCGGGCAGGGGCCCGTCATGCACTACCCGATGTCAAGGGGTTCGTCACGCGCCGCCGCGGCCCACGGATCCTCCGACGACCCGCCCGGAGCCCGCGATCCGCCTGCGGGGCGCGAGCCGCCCGACGGCGTGGACCCGCTTGGGCGCCGGGGGGCGCGGGTGCGCTCGAAGGCGGCCATGACGTCGAACGCCGCGGCCATCAGCGACTGCCCGGCCTGCCGGACGTGCGTCGTGACGTCCGGGCCGGACTCGCGGGCCATCGCGATGGCACGGCAGATGGGGCAGTTGCGGCACTCGGGGGCCCCGGTCGCGATGTGCGGATCCTCGGCCGTGGCCCGGCTCCACACGTCGTCGCCGGCGCCTCCGGCACTGCGTTCGCCCGCGCCTCCAGCGCTGCGTTCGCCCGCGTCGTCTCCGCCGATCCGGCGCCACAGAGAGTCGAAGAGCTTGACGGCCTCAGTGAGGACATCGCCTGGCTGCTCGGTCATGAGAACATTTTCCATCTGTTGTCGGCGAGAAACCGTACCGCCCCGGCCTCGGGAACGAAGATATTGCTCACCGCTCGACGTGTCGCTTGAGCCCCTTGAGCGCCGAGTCGATGATGCGCTTCTCGGCCTTCCGCTTGACCATGCCGATCATCGGAACCCGCACGTCCACCGCCAGCTCGTAGGTGACCTCGGTCTCCGCGTCGCCCTCGACGAGGGAGTACCTGCCGTGCAGGGCGGTCACGACGTTTCCCTTCTCCACCAGTTCCCAGCGGACGGAGTCGTCACCCTCCCAGTGGTAGGAGAGGCCGACCGTGTCGCTGAACGGGCCGCCGTCGAAGGTCAGCTTGGCCCGCGCCGCCCGGCCGTCCGGGCCGGTCTCCTGGACGGTGAACTCGCGGATGCCGCTGGCCCAGTCCGGGTAGGACTCGAGATCGGCGATCACCGCCATGATCTCGGCCTTCCCCGCCTTGATCGTGGTCGAAGAACTCGTCCGGTCCGCCATCTGCGTTCCCTTCATACGGCTCAGCATGCGCCTGCCCGCTGACGGGCTCGGCGTTTCAGCAAGTATTTTTCACACGGACAACACGTAAGGCACCCCGCTGGCCCGGAAATGGCCCACATTCACGCATTCGGTCCGTCCGATGCGCATGCGCCGGGCGAGGGGCTGGTGGACGTGCCCGAAAAGCACGTATTTCGGCTGCGTCCGGTGGATGGCCTCCAGGACGGCCTCGCTGCCCCGCTCGAACCGCCGCGCGACCGTGTCGTACAGCAGTTCGGGCACGGCGGGCGGGATGTGGCAGCACAGCACGTCGACCTCTCCCACCGCGGCGACCTTGGCGGCGTAGACCTCGTCGTCCAGCTCGTACGGCGTGCGGTACTCGGTGCGCAGACCACCGCCGACGAACCCGAAGCGGAGGCCGCCGAGCTCGACGACCTCGCCGTCCAGGACGGTGTGCCCGTCCTTGACGTGCTCGGGCCACATGTGCGGGACGTCGACGTTGCCGTAGGTGAGGTAGGCCGGAACCGGCATCGCCGCGAAGAGCTCTTCGTACTGCCTGTGCACTGCACGTTCGATATGCGGCCAGGCGTCCCCGTCGAGCGACTCCCACATGCGCCGGGAGAAGTCCCGGGCCTCGTCGAAGCGCTTCTGGGTCCGCAGCTCGATGAAGCGGTCGGCGTTCTCCTGCCCGAACAGGTCGGCGAAGATGCCCTGCCCGTGGTCGGAGTAGTCGATGAACAAGATCAGGTCGCCCAGGCAGATGAACGCGTCCGCCCCGTCGCCCGCGCGTTTAAGGGCCTCCGCGCGGCCGTGGACGTCGCTCACCACATGGATCCGCATGAACTGACTCTAATGGGACGGAACCGAATCAATGACCCCTGTCCTTGCCGGGTGTCAGCGGCGCGAGTCCGCGGGTCCGGTCGCGCGCCCAGTCGGGCGCCCGGTCGCGGGCCTAGTCACCGGTCGCGGCGGAGACCAGGGCCCGCCACTCCCGAACCAGGGCCGCGTCGACCGGGGCCTCCCAGGCCCCGTCGGGGCGCACGGCCGTGCCGACGTGGAACTTGGAGACACCGGCAGCGCCCAGGATCGCCACGTGCTTGCGGCGCAGCCCGCCCCCGGCCATGATCATGGCGGCGGCCGCGGGCCCCTCGGCGGCACGGCGGACCAGCAGGTCCACGCCGCTGTCGACGCCGCGGGCCGAACCCGCGGTGAGAACGGTGTCGAGCGTGCCGCCCAGCTCCTTGACCGTCGTCCAGGCGGGCACCGGGTCAAGAGCGTGATCCAGCGCGCGGTGGAACGTCCAGGGCAGCGGCGTGACGACGGCCGCCAGCTTGTTGGTCGCGCCGATGTCGATCTGGCTGAACGAGTCGAGGAAGCCCAGCACGAAGCCGTCCGCGCCCACCTTCTTGAGGGTCTCGGCGGCGGCCCGGAGCCGGTCGAGCTCGTGCGCGGAGGTGCGGAACCCGGCGTTGGCCCGCAACATCACCCGCAGCGGGAGCGAGGTGACGTCCCTCATCCTCGCCACCACGTCCGGATCGGGCGTGAGGCCGTCCGCGGCCATGTCCGCGACGACCTCGATCCGGTCCGCGCCGCCCTCCTCCGCCGCCCTCGCGTCGGCGGCGTCCAGCGCGATCACCTCGAGCAGCGACATGGCCCTCCCCGAATCACATCCGTGAGACTCCCCGCATCGTTCCAGCTCAAGGGTAGGCGAACGGGCGGCCATGTCCGGGTGACCGGTCCCGGACTTTGCCTCACCGTTAACCGGAAGGCAAAGGCCGCATAGGGGTGAACAGATGCTTTCCTACCGGTGGGTATCCTCTGCGTTAAGGAAACCTGTACCGTCTTGCCCGCCGTTTGCAGCGTCCAAGCAAGGAGTAGGCCGTGCGCGAGTTCAGTGTCCCCGCCATGGTGGAGGTGCCAGGCTCCACCAATCTGACCGACGCGCCGTTCGACCGGGCTGCCGAGAAGCCAGGCCAGATCGTCCTCCGCCGCAAGGACGGGAGTGCCTGGCGCGCCGTGACCGCGGGCGAGTTCGCCAACGAGGTCACCGCCATCGCCAAGGGCCTGGTCGCGGCCGGCATCGAGCCCGGCGACCGTGTCGCCATCATGTCCAAGACGCGGTACGAGTGGACCGTTCTCGACTACGCCGTGTGGACCGCCGGCGCGGTCGCCGTGCCGATCTACGAGACGTCCTCCCCCGAGCAGATCCAGTGGATCATCGGAGACTCCGCGACCAAGGCCGTCTTCGCCGAGACCGACCAGCACCAGGCCACGATCGCCGAGGTCCGGGACGAGCTCCCGGGCCTCTCGCATGTCTGGGGCATCGACACGGGCGGCCTCGACGCCGTGGTGGCCCAGGGCAAGGACGTCACCGACGAGGTGATCGAGGAGCGGCGCCGCAGCCGCACCGGCCAGGACCTGGCCACGCTCGTCTATACCTCCGGCACCACCGGCCGCCCCAAGGGGTGCGAGCTCACCCACGCCAACTTCGTCCTGACCTCCCGCAACGCCATCCAGGGCGCGATCGCCGAGGTCGCGGTCGACGGCAGCTCGACGCTGCTGTTCCTGCCGCTGGCGCACGTGTTCGCCCGGCTGATCCAGGTCGCCTGCATCGAGGGCGGGATCGTGCTGGGGCACAGCGACATCGCCAACCTGCTGCCCGACCTCGGCTCGTTCCAGCCGACGTTCCTGCTCGCGGTGCCGAGGGTCTTCGAGAAGGTCTACAACGGCGCCGAGCAGAAGGCCGCGGCCGACGGCAAGGGCAAGATCTTCGCCGCGGCGGCCGACACCGCGATCGCCTACAGCAAGGCCCTCCAGAACGGCGGGCCCGGCCTCGGCCTCAAGCTCAAGCACAAGGTCTTCGACGTGCTGGTGTACGGCAAGCTGCGCGCGGCCGTCGGCGGCAAGGTGGAGTACGCGGTGTCGGGCGGCGCGGCGCTCGGTGAACGGCTCGGCCACTTCTTCCGCGGCGTGGGGATCACGATCCTGGAGGGCTACGGCCTGACCGAGACCACCGCCCCCGCGACCGTCAACCGGCCCACCGCCATCAAGATCGGCACCGTCGGGCGGCCGATCCCCGGCGTGACGATCCGCATCGCCGAGGACGGCGAGGTCCTCGTCCAGGGCGTCAACATCATGACCGGCTACTGGAACAACGAGACCGCCTCCAAGGAGGCCTTGGAGGACGGCTGGTTCCACACCGGCGACCTCGGCTCTCTGGACTCCGAGGGCTACCTCAAGATCACCGGCCGCAAGAAGGAGATCCTCGTCACCGCGGCGGGCAAGAACGTGGCGCCCGCGCCGCTGGAGGACCGGCTGCGCGCCCACCCGCTGATCAGCCAGTGCCTGGTCGTCGGCGACGGGCGCAAGTTCATCAGCGCCCTGATCACGCTGGACGAGGAGGCGCTCACCCCCTGGAAGGACCAGCGCGGCAAGCCCGCCGCCATGACCGTCGAGGACCTGCGCCGCGACCCGGACGTCATCGCCGAGATCGAATCCGCCGTCGCCGAGGCGAACAAGTCGGTCTCGCACGCCGAGGCGATCAAGAAGTACGAGATCCTCGCCGTCGACTTCACCGAGGGCGCCGGTCACATGACGCCCAGCCTCAAGGTGAAGCGCAACGTGGTCATGAAGGACTTCGCCGCCGAGATCGAAGGGATGTACTCCGCCTGACGGACCCGCGGAGGCCCGGCGTACGGCGGAGGCCCGGCGCACCAGATGGGCGGCGGCTGGACGCCGGGCTCAGAGGCTCGCGATCGCGGCCTCGATCGGCGTGTCGCCGTTCACCAGCTCCAGGGTGCGGCGCTCGACTCCGGACGCGTGCAGCAGCGCCACGATGACCGCGGCGACGTCGTCGCGGGTCACCTCGGCCCGGCCCACTTCCGGCTCGCCGAGGGTCACCCTGCCGGTGCCCTCGTCGTTGGTGAGGATGCCAGGTCGCAGGACGATCCAGTCGAGGTCGCGCGCCCGCAGGTCGTCCTCCGCCTCCCCCTTGGCCTTGACGTAGGCGGCCCAGACGTCGTCGGTCCCCTCGCGCGGCGGCTTCCCCGCCCCCATCGAGGAGACCTGGACGAACGTGCGCACGCCCGCGCGTTCCGCCGCGTCGGCCAGCAGCACCGAGGCCGCCCGGTCCACGGTGTCCTTGCGCGCGGCGCCGCTGCCCGGGCCGGCCCCCGCCGCGAAGACGACGGCGTCCGCGCCGGTCAGCTGGTCGGCGACCTCGTCCACGGTCGCCCGCTCCAGGTCGCACACGACCGGCCTCGCGCCCGTCGCCCGTACGTCGTCGGCGTGGTCCGGATTCCGGATCAGGCTCAGCGCGTCGTCCCCACGGGCGGTCAGGCGCCGGGCCAGCCGCAGCGCGATCTGGCCGTGCCCTCCAGCGATCACTACGTTCATGGGCCGATCATACGGACGCCCGCCCCCGGCACCTCACAACGGACGCCCGCCCCCGCCGCCTCGCGGTGAGGCGGCGGGGGCGGGCACCCGCGGGGGGCGGTCAGCAGCGGCGACCGCTGTTGATGCAGTTGACAACCTGCTGCATCAGCTGTTCGGGCATCACGTTCGCGAAGTCGGCATGGTCGGTGACCGGTGCGTGCCCTTGCTCGGGGAACGAGTCGACGGCGAACGCGAGCGGCTGGTTGGGCAAGTTGTAGGAGAGCGTCATCTTCAGTTTCGGAATCGCCTGGGTACCCTGCTGGCAGTTGCCCTGCTCGTCAGGGAAGACGACGTGCGTCCGGTGGTTGGCGCTGTCGGTGTTCTGGCCGTCCCAGCAGCTCGGGAACTCCAGAACGCGTTGCACCTGGCTCCCGCCCGGGCAGAGCGGGTACTTGTCGGTGAGCACGCGGTTCTCGCCGCTGCAGGTCCACTGGGCGCGGGCGTTGGCCGTCCCGTTCGTACCCGCCTTGGCGTCTCCGGTGATCATCCGCAGGAACCGCGGCATCGCCGTCACGTCGCCCTGCGCGTTGCCTTCGAAGGTCATGCTCGCCTGGGCGGGCGTGACGATGCGGCCGACGTTGCCGTCCGCGGTGCTCTGCTGAGCCTGGTTGGAGTCGTCCTGCTGGTTGCGGATGCGCATGACCGGCCAGAAGTACGTGGACTGGTCATTGCGCGCACACGTGGTGCCTGCCGCGGCGAGGCTCTCGTCGGTCGAGAAGCCGTCGGTGGACAGGTTGCCCACGTAGTCGTGAATGTGGTGCGCGCCGTTCTGGACGCCGGGAGCCACGATGAAGTTGTCGGGGTTGTGGTGCTCGTTCTGGTTCGTGCCACAGCGCGAGGTGAACGACCCTGTCGAGGCGTTCTGGCCCTGCTGAGGCTCTGCCTTGGGCTGCCCCTGGTTGATGGGCACGAAGTCGGACGCGACGGGTCCTTCCTTTACCTCCTGCTGCTCGTCGCCTTGGTTTCCGTTGTTCTGACCGTTGTTCTGGTCGTTGCCGTTGTTCTGGTCGCCGTTCTGTCCGTTGTTCTGGTCACCGTTCTGACCATTCTGGCCGTTTTGGCCATTCTGGTCGCCGTTCTGGCCGTCGCCGTTCTGACCGTTCCCGTCCTGGCCGTTCTGGCCGTCTTGACCGTTCTGGCCGTTGTTCTGGTCACCCTGACCGCCGTTGCCACCGTCCTGGCCGCCGCCGTTCGGGTCGTTGGGATCGAGCTGGCCGCCGTTCTGGCCGCCATTGTTCTGGCCGCCGTTTTGATCGCCGTTCTGGCCGCCGTTGTTCTGGCCGCCGTTCTGGCCGCCTTGATCGGGCGGATCGCCCGGATCTGCCGCGACTACGGCGCTCAGCCGCGCTTCGGGCGCCGCGCCGGCCTGCGCCTCGGTCGCCGAGGCGACCAGAAGCAGCGCCGGGATGACGACCGCGATGCCTTTTCTTCTACCCATTTCGATCTCCTTGGAAGCTGGCTGCCAATCCCGTCAGGTGTTGAGAGCCTCTCTGGTGGCCAGACCCGTGCTCTCCAGCAACGCCATATGCGTGTTGACGTATTTGAGAGAACGCTCGGAGAACGCCCGTATCTCGGAGTTCTCGGTCTCCGCTCGCACCTTGGCGATGGTGCCGAAGACCTTGCCGTGCGCCGCACGCAGCCGGAGCACGAAGGTCTGGTCGTAGTCCGCACCGAACTTGCTCGACATCTCGGCCAGCCAGCGCTTCTGGTCGGCGTTCGGCTCGCTGGGCAGGATCACTCCGAGCCGGGCCGCGGTGGCGCGGACGTCCTCGTCGAGCTGCGCGTGCTGCTCCATGATCATGTCCCCCACCTCCTTCACCCTGGCGCTGGAAGCCCGCTGCTGGGCCTGCTGGCCCGCGGGCATCTCCCAGAGACCGGCCCGCCGGACGGCGGCCAGCAGCGCGCGGTCCCCCTCGGAGAGCCGTCCCCAGCGGGTCTCGGTCACTCCGCCCTGCGTCTCGCCGTCCGCCGGCGCGCTGGGCGGGCTCAGAACGACGACGAGAGCCGCGATGACGGCGGCGGCCGCAGCCGCCACCAAGAGGAACTGACCGCGTCCCAGCCGCCGCATGGTGCGCTCTTCCGCGAGGCCGTACGACTTCCTCAAGGTGACCATGCTCCTTTCCGGGAATGCACCTAATCGACCCCAACAGGGGTTGTCATGGGATACGCAACTCCGTAGCGGAGGGTTCAGGAGTCAAAGACTTTTTCGCACCGTTTTCTGAGCAGTTTTCAGGCATGCCGAAAGAAGCCCCGTCACCCGTTTTCAACGTTGTTCAGGAACGGCGTGCCGAGGCCCCCGGCATGCTGCTCGTGACGCGCAGCGCGAGGGCCGGGCACATGGCCACCGCCCGCTGCACGTCGCGTTCCATCCAGCTCGGGACATCGGAGCCGAGCACGACCGGGAAGCCGTGCCGGTCCAGCTGGATCAGCTCGGGTACGAGGTAGGCGCAGAGGCCATGCCCGTCACACCGGCTCCAGTCGATCGCCACGCGTCCCTCGGCACCGGTCGGCACCGGCAACGGCAGCACGCCGAACACCGGCAGCCCGCACGAACCCCCGTACCGGTGCATCTCGATGTCGGCACCGAAGGCGTCGACGGCCGACAACACGAACTTCGCCGTGCCGTCCGGGTGGCTGCAGGCGCCGCGGCCACGGCCGATCCCCGCCGCGCGGCGCACGTCGTCGATGCTGCCCGACCCGTCGGACAGCGCCGTCAGCGTGCGCACCACGTCCGGAAGGCCGAGACGGCAAGGGCCGCACTGCCCCGCGGACTGCGCCGCGAGGTACGAGGCGATCCGGGTGACCTCGCCGAGCGGGCAGGTGCCCTGGCTCAGCGGCAGGATGATCCCCGCGCCGACCGTGCCGCCCACCGCCTTCATCCCCTTCCGGGACAACACGGCGCGGGAGACGGCCTGCGGGTCGAGCCACATGCCGTGGTAGCCGCCGACCAGGACACCCTGGCTCGGCGGGACGTCGCAGTGGTCGAGGACCGTCTGCAGCGGCGTGCCGTACGGCGCCTCGACGACCCTGGTGCCACCGATGGTCAGCAGCGTGGTGCCGGGCTCGTCCTCGGTGCCGGCCGACGCGTACAGGTCGGGGCCGAGCGAGGTCAGCACGGCGAGCTGGGCGAACGTCTCGGTGTTGGACAGCAGCGTGGGGAAGCCGTCGACACCGGACTCCGACGCCCGGACCTTGACGCCGGGCGGGATCGGGGTCTCCCCGTTGATCGCCCGGATCACCGAGCCGCTCTCGCCCGAGATGAAACGTTCGGTCAGCCGGACCACACGGGCGGGCATGGCCCGTTCGGCGATGGCGGCACGGACCGACCGCGCCGCCTCGTCGTTCTCGACCGCCACGACGATCCGCTGCGTGCCGAGCGCGGTGGCGGCGATGACCGCGCCGTCCAGCACGAGGTGGGGGGCGCGGGTGAGCAGGACCTTGTCCTTGGAACTGCCCGGCTCACCCTCCGCCCCGTTCACCACCACGACCGCGTCCTCGTGCGACCGCCGCCGGTCCGCCGCCTCCCCCGGCAGGAGCTCGGACGCCCCTTCCGGGGAGGTGATCTGCGCGGCGACGGCCAGCAGCTTGCGCGCGAACGGGAAGCCCGCACCGCCGCGGCCGCGCATGTCGACCTGCTCGGCCAGCTTGACCAGGTCGTCGAGCACGGGCGCGTACAACTTGCCGTGCACGGCCAGGTGCCGGTCGAGGTCGAGCCGTTCGAACCGGTCGAAGCCCAGCGTCAGCCGGGGCCCGCCGATGTTGCTGACGGTGACGGTAGAGCTCATCCAAGCACCTCGGTCTCACGCTCACCGGACGCGCGGGCCCGGGCGGGAGCGGGCGCGGCGGCCTGCCGGCCGGGCCCCCGCTCGCGGATCGACTGCGCCAGGGGCGCACCCGCGGTGTCGCCGACGTACCGCACGGTCCGGGGCCGGATCCCGACGATCATCCGGGTGATCAGCCCGAGCGCCACGGCACCCGCGCAGAGCAGGTAGCTGAGCGTCACCCAGTTCGCCGCCGGCCGGCCCGCGGTCAGCCCGTGCCAGATGGCGACCGGCCAGCTGAGGTAGGCGACGGCGTGCATCGACCGCCACACCCACGGCTTGGAGCCGAACGCGAAGCGGCGGCGCAGGAGCCCGGTCACCACGATCACGATCATCAGATCGAAGGCGACCGTGCCGACCCCGATCGGGCCGGCGGTGGGGATGATGATCTGGGACGGCGCGGCGAGGCCGCTGAGCACCTTCACCATGATGTGCGAGATCAGGAAGGTCACCGCCAGCAAGGAGGCCGCACGATGCATGCCCTGCGCCCAGACGCGGTGCTGGATGCGCAGGATGAGGCGGTCGGTGGCCAGTAGCCCGGTGACGACCGACGTCGTCATCGAGAGTAGGGCGAAGACGCCCGCGTAGAACGAGAGGAAGCGCTGCACGTCGCCTGCCACGGCGGCGCCCGCCGGAGTCGCCGCGCCGACCAGGACCGCGATGGACCCGATCACTACGATGCGCAGCACCCAGCTCGGCAGCGCCGGATCGTCACTGCTCTTGACCTGCACTCTTCGAACCCTTCTGCTGCGTACCACCGGCCGGCGGAGTGCCGGGCCGGGCACCGGGCGCCGGCTGTTCAGCCGCGCCCGGCGGCTCCGTCGGCGGGACCGGCCCGAAATTGGCCAGCAGCCCACCGGGGAGCACCTGGAGAAGACCTCGTTCCGCGAATCCGAGGAGGGGGCGGGCCCGCTCCCGGAAGATCCAGCCCCCGATCTGCGCGCCGTCCAGCGGCACGTTCTCGCTCGCCCCGCGGAGCCCGAACTGCACCTGCTCGCGAGGGGCCGGAGCGCCGCCGCACGGCAGGTCGCCGCCGGTCCGGCCGAGCGGGTCGCCCTGCTTGACCACGCTGCCGTCCCGGAGCTGCACGACGTCACGCATGCGGTAGTAGGCGCTGGCGAGGCCGCTCGGATGGATCACCATCACGAACCCGCGGTTCCCCTCCGCGCAGAACCGGTACAGCCGCCCGTCACCGGCGGCGGCCACCCGGCCGTCGCCGCCCTGGAAGGCCAAGGTGGCCAGCGGCCGCGCACCGGCCGCGTCGCCGGTGCTGAGCGACCAGACCCCGCCGACCCGCCACGGCAGCATCAGGCCGTCGCCGACGCGGGTGCCGTTGGTGGCGGCGGCGGCCTGCCCGGCCGTGGTGGCGCTGTGCCTGCTGAGCAGGCGCGCCTCGCTGACCGACATCATCGCGGGCGGCATCCGGCCGACGAGCCCCGCGAACGCGGGAGTGCCCGACAGCACGGGCTGCCACCGGCCCGCCGTCCAGCGCGCCGCGAACAGCGCGACGTGCGGCATCGACGACTTGCCGGCGGGCACGGGCACCGCCGCGGTGCCGAAGGCCCAGGTCCGGTCCCGGCTCACCCGGCTGACCACGACCACCGGCGGCTTGTCCGCGGCCACCCCGTACTCCTGCAGCGCCGCCGCGCCGCGCTGGGCCGCCGTGAGGTCGCGGACCTGCGAGGTCAGCACCTGGAGGTCGGGCACCGCCGCAGCGCCTCCTCCCCCGCCGCCACCGCCGCCGCCGTTCTGCTGTGGCGGCGCCGGCTGCTGCGGGTTCCGGTTCGGAAGTGCCGCCTTGGCACTCGGCCTGTCCAGCGGGCGTTCGGCTCCGGCCGGACCTGACTGCCCGATCGGCCCGCCTTCGATCACGCTCCGTTCGACGACGGCCAGCAGCGCGAGACCGGTGACGATCGAGAACACGATGGCGCCCGTGTTCACCCGGTCCGTCCCGAAGGACCTGCGCGCCGGACCCGCCGGGCGACGGGGACGCCCCACCGGATCCCGGCCCGGCCGCCGCCCGGACGAACCCGTCCGCCGCGGCCGCCGTTCAGGCTCGGACTCTCCCCACCCCGCGTCCTCAAGCGCCGCCCACCGCTCGGAGTCGGACACCGGGCGCCGCCGGCGTTCGGGCGTGGCATCGCTCCCACGCCCGGAGGCGCCCCGGCGCGCACGCTCGGAGGTGTCACGCCGTCCGCGCTCGGTGGTGTCACGCCGTCCGCGCTCGGGAGCGGCCCGCCGCGCACGCTCAGGCGTGGTGGAACGTCCAGACTCGGACGCCGCCCAAGGCTCGGCTTCAGACACGTTCAAGGCCTCAGACAGAATCGCGGTGGGCTGCTCGGCCTCAGGCGCTCTCCACCCCTCGGCTGTGATGGGCCGCTCAGGCTCAGGCATGGCGGGCCGCTCAGGCTGAGGCATGACAGGCCGTCCGGCCCCCGATGCCGCCTGACGTCCAGCCTCAGCCGCTCCCCGGCCTTCGGGCCGAGGCGTGGCGGTACGCCCCGCATCGCGTGTGGCGGACCATCCGGCTCCAGGCTCTGACCGCTGGCCGCGCTCAGGCACCCTCCGCTGTCCAGGGACAGGAGCCCACCCCTCGGGCTCGGAGGCGGCAGGCCGCCCGCGCTCGGGAGCCACCGGACGGCCGGGCTCAGGCACCCTCCGCTGTCCCGGCGCAGCCATCCCTCGAAGCTCAGACTCGGACGCTGGACGCCCCTGCGGACGCCCCTGCGGCTGGGCCATGGGCTGCTGCTGTCCGGGCACAGATGCCGCGGGGCCCCCACGCTCGGTCGCCCCCCACCGCCCGGGCTTGGGCGTCGCGGACCATCCGGCCCCGGGCACCGACCGCTGACCGCGCTCAGGCACTCTCCGCTGTGCGGGCGCGGGCGGTCCCACTGGTTCGGACTCACGCGTGGCGGGCCGCTCGGCTCCGGGCGCGGCCTGGCGACCGGGCGCCGGCGTGCGGCGTCCAGCCTCAGGAGTGCCCCGCCGCCCGGAATCGGGAACCGGACGACCGCGCTCCGGCGGCCTGCGCCCAGCCTCAGACGTACTCCCCTGCCCGGACGCGGCAGGGCGTCCCGGCACAGGTGCCTGCCGGCCGGTCTCGGACCCCGTCCGCTGTTCGGCCTCGAGTGGGCGTCCACGCTCGGGTACCCGGCGTCCAGACTCGGGCCCAGCCTGGCGTGCAGAACCAGGTGCTGGGCGGCGGCCAGGCTCTGACGGCCTACGCCCAGATTCAGGCGCACCCAACCGCTCGGGGCGGGGTGCGGGTGGCAGCTCTGAGTCGGACACGGCCCACTGCTGCGTCTCGGGCGCGGGAGCGCGTCCGCTCTCGGGCATCCGGCGTCCAGGCTCGGGCGCACCGCGCCGTCCGGACTCGGGAGCCGGACGGCGTCCGCGCTCCGGCGGCCTGCGCCCGGGCTCGGATGTGCTCCGCCGCTCGGGCTCGGATGTGACGGGCCGCCTGGACTCGGGTGCCGATCGGCGCCCCCGCTCGGGCGCGCCACGGCGCGAGTCCGACGTGGCACGGCGGCGGGATGCCGCCCGCCGTCCAGGCTGCGGTGCCGACTGCCGGTCCATTTCCGGCATCGCCCGCCGCCAGGTCGGCGACATCGCCTGCTCGCCCGCTTCCGCAGGCGATGGCGTGGCCTGTGGCGGCGTGGGCGCAGGCGGCAGCTCCGGCTGCCGCTCGAGCCGCTGCCGTGATGGCTGCGCCTGCTTACGCCGACGGGACCGCTGGTCCCGTGACGTCCGCTGCCGTTGCCGCGGCTGCCACTCCAGGTCAGGACGCTCCCATGGCAGGGGGCGATCCCAGTTGTCGCGTCGCACCATGCCCTCTCCTGTGGAGGAGGCGGAGGTGCGGCGAACGACGGCTTGGTTCCGTTTCGCACGCTCGAGTCCGCTCAAACCCGGGCGTACGTGCTTCCTGAGACGCCGTGGACACTACCGCTAGAGCCCGCTCTGCTCCAAGTGCCCGTGGGCGGTTCGACCCGCCCCGGCTCCCCCGGAGCATACGCCCCAAGGGCCACTTTTGATGAGAGATGGCGCCAAAAAAGCCGCCCGGAGCCCCGGATCAGGGGTTCCACCTGTCATCGAAGTGCAGGTCACCGTCCCTGGTGCACGTCTTTCGAGCCGGTGTCCCGAAGAGCAGTACGCGCGAAGGCCATGACATGTTCACGCATCGCCGCGATGGCTGCGGGATTGTCCATCCGGTCACCGACGACCAGCTCGGCGATCTGGGGCATGACCATCGGCATCATGGCGAGGCCCTTGAGGGTCATCAGGGTCCGGCCGACCTCGGGTGAGGGCTCCTGGTCCATGCGCGCGGCGAGCGATGCCACCGCCTTGCGGCAGCGTTCGACGCGCCGCTGCTGCTGCGGCAGGGCTCCCGGCCTGGAGTGCAGGCCCTCCCAGGTGAGCAGCCGCAGCAGCTCGGGGTGGTCCTGGTAGTAGTCGAAGAGGTGCCCGACGTACTCGACCGGGTCCTCGCCGGGTTGCGGTGTGATCGCCGCGAACTCGTCCAGGGCGGCCTGGATCACCGCGTCGAAGAGCTTCTCCTTGTTGCCGAAGTAGCCGTAGATGCGCTCCTTGTTGACGCCGGCCCGCTGGGCGATGCGGTCGACGCGCGCACCCGCCACGCCGTGCTCGGCGAACTCCTCGCGGGCGGCGGCGAGCAGGGCGTCCTTGGTGGTCGGGCTGTCCCTCTTCGGCATGGCCCACAGCATAGCCGGAACGCTACCAACTAGTTGGTTGACATCCAACTAGTTGGTTGGTTACGTTCGTCCCCATGACCACCGCCATGCGCGCCTTCGTGCGCCCCACCATGAGGTCCGCCACCGGACCGGCCCCGGCCGGCGGCCCCGAGCACGCGCCGTTCGCCCGCACGCTCGTGGTGTTCTCGATCACCGCGCTGCTGGCCACCGGCCAGCTCTACGGGCTGATCCCGCTGGTGAACGCGATCGCCGCCGACTGGCACACCTCCCCCACCGCGGTGACCTGGCTGATGACCGTCTACGGGCTCGGCTACGGGGCGGGCTTCCTGCTCTTCGGGCCGCTGTCGGACCGCTACGGCCGCCGCCGGGTGATCGTCACCGGGGTCGCCGCCACCGCGGTCACCACGCTCCTTGTCGCCGCCGCGCCCGGCCTCGGGGCGGCGGTGGCGCTCCGGATCGTGCAGGGCATGACCATGGGCGCCTTCCCGCCGGTCGCGATGGCCTACGTCGGCGAACGCGTCGAACCCCGGCGCCGGCTGGTCACGGTGACCGCGATGACCACCGGGTTCCTGGGCGCCGCCGTCATCGGGCAGCTCGCCGCCCAGGGGCTCGCTGGGTTCGGATGGCGGGTGTTCTTCGTCGCCGGGGCCGCCGCGTTCGCGGTCGCGGCCGTCGCACTGCGCTGGGCGATGCTGCCCGACGCGCCCGCGTCCGGCACCTCGCCGCTCGACGCGTACCGGGTCATGCCGTCGCTGCTGCGCTCACCCGACCTGCGCCTGTTGTACGCGGCGGTGCCCACCGTGCTCACGGCGTTCGTCGCGATCTACACGGGACTCCAGCTCACCGGCACCACCGGCCTCCTGGGGCTGCGTGCCAGCGCGCTCCCGATCATCCTCGCCGTCCCGTTCCTCACGCCGACGCTGGCGCGGATCCCCGGGCCGCGCCGCGCAGCCGTCGCCCTCGCGGGGGCCGCCGCCAGCACCGGGCTCATCGGCCTGCTGACGCCCGGCACCGCGGGCCTCGCGCTGCTGCTCATGGTGGTCACCGCCGGCATCGCGGTCGCCGCGCCCAGCCTGGTCGACACCATCGGCTCCCGGGGCGGGGAGGCGCGCGGCCCGGCGATCTCGCTGTTCACCGCGCTGCTGTTCGCCGGGGCGAGCCTCGGGCCGCAGGTCGCCGGGCTTCTCTCGGACCACGGCATCGCCCCGCTCGCCTTCGCCCTGGCCGTCATGCTCGCCGTGGGCGCAGCCCTGACCGTCGCCGCCAGCCGTTCCTGACGGTTCGGCGGGTCGTGGCGTTCAGCGGGTCATGGCGCTGAGCGGGTCATGGCGTTCAGCGGGCCCGGCTGAGGAACGCTGCGGCGACGGGCACGGCGACCTTCGGCCCGGAGCCGCCGCCCTGTACGAACACCGAGAAGGCCAGGTCCCCGCGGTAGCCGATGAACCAGGCGTGGGACGGCTCCTCCGAGCCGACCTCGGCGGTGCCGGTCTTGCCACCCGTACCGGACGGCAGGCCGGCACCCGCGGCGGTGCCCCCGGTGACGACCGCGCGCATCATGACCCGCAGCCCCGCCGCGTTCGGCACCGCGTGCGATGGGCGGACCGGGTCGCCTGTCCTGCGGATGAGCCGGGTCTCCACCATCCGCGGCGAGCGCCACGTACCGTCCGCGACCGCCCCGGCGACGACGGCCATCATCAGCGGGCTCGCCTGGACCCGTCCCTGCCCGATGGCGGCCTCCGCCAGCTCGGCACCGTTCTCCGGCTCGGGGAAGCTCCCCCGGGACGCGGCCACCCCAGGCGTGATGGGCTCCCCGAAGCCGAAGCCGCGCGCACTCGCCGCCAGCTTGTCCGCCTTCAGGCGTTCGACCGCCAGGCGCGCGAACGTGGTGTTGCACGACTCGGCGAACGCGTCGCGCAGCGAGGCCCGGCCCACAGGCTTCCCGTCGTGGTTGCGGATCGTGCGCTGTGCGGTGACCACCGTGGCGGGGCAGTCGGCCCCGCCTGCCACGCTCATGCCGTCGCCCAGCAAGGCCGCCGCGGTCACCACCTTGAACGTGGAGCCGGGCGGGTAGAGGCCGAGGAACGCGCCGCGTCCGCCCAGGCCGTCGGCCACGGCGAGGATCTCACCGGTGGACGGCCGCAGCGCCACGATCGCGGCCTCGCCCGGGGCGTCCTGGACGGCCCTCTCGGCGGCCGCCTGCATCCGCCGGTCCACCGTTGTACGGATCTTCCGGCCCTTCCCGCCACTGAACACCTTCACCCGCTGCACGGGGCCGCCGCCGTCCTGCAGCTCGATGGCCCAGGGCGTCGGGTCGTCCTCCTCCGCGTCCGGCTCGTCCTCGTCGGCGCCGAGCCGTTCGACGAGCTCGCCCACGTACGGCTCCAGCGAACCGCCCTCGGGCAGCGCCTTGCCGTCGCGGTCGGTCAGGGCGAGTGCGGGGACCTCGATCTGGCTCATCCGCCAGGTCCCCACGCCCTTCAACCCGGGGTAGAGCGTGGCGGGCGACCACAGCACACGCCACCGGCCGTCGACCTTGCCCAGCCTCAGCACGGACCGGAACGACCAGGTCCCATGCCCGGACAACTCCCGGTGCACCGTGAAGTCCAACTGCGCGTGATCCGGCCCCGTGCGGGTCAGCCGGCCTGCGCGCAGGTCGATCGAGGTCACCAGAAGCCCTCTGGACAGTGACCGGTGCTGGGAGGCGAAGTTCTCCGGAGCGTTCGCGACGAGCTTCTCCATACGCGTGAACGAGCCGTCGCTCCATGCCGCGAGGTAGTCGGCCGCGACCTTCTCGGGACCAGGCCCGCCGCGCTGCGGGAACACCAGAGCCGCCCCGGTCCCGGCGACGAGCACCAGGGAGTTCACCCCGGCCAGCACCACAAGGCCACGTGAACGCATCGGCGTCCTTCCCCTCGACGGCCCACCCTGATGCTTACAGCAATTCCTGGCAACGAGAAGCGTCCTGATGCTCACGTTTCGATTGAGTTGTCATGCTTAGCGCCATCTCAGTCATGCCTTAAGCCCGCCCTAATAGTGGAGACATGGGGCTTTTGGCGGCATAACTTCGGGAGTGTCATCCGGTCGACGACATGACGGAGGAGGTGCCCCCGATGAGCAGAGGACAGGCGGGGGCTGCCCACCCTCCCCCGGGGAGTCGCGGCCGCATGCCGGGGTCGTGCCCGGCATTCCCGTCCACGCATCCGCGGTCCCGCGGGACCGGCAATCCTGCACGGCGCGCCTACCTCCAGGTTCTCCCCCTAAAAAAGGGCGCCGGGCCGGCTCGCATGGATCACACCCCATCCTCGACAGGGGCAACGCGTGGAACTGGTCTCCGGGAATCCCGGCACGACCCCAACCGGACGCCGCCCAGCGGAGCATCTCCGTTGAACGGGCGGTCGCGCGGGGGGTAGGGGAAGACGTGGGGTGAGCGTTCCCGCCGGCGGCGCGGCGGCGGGGGCGCTCACCTCACATGTCCCCCTCACATGTCCCCCTCACAAACTCCCCAGGGCCGGTTGAGTATCCGTACTCAGGGCAGCGCGCCCGCAGTGCGAGATCGTCATCCCATGAGCAACTCGCCCCGCATGGAGCGCCGTGACGTCGGAACGTTCGGCCGCGCCGCCGGCATCGGAGCCCTGATCGGACTCGCCACAGTGGCCCCCGTCCTGGTGACGGCCGTCGGCCCCCAGATCCTGGCGGCCCTCCGTCCCGGCGGGCTCATCGGCCCGCATCTCCTGACCGGCCTCCGGCCTGGCGGAACGCTCACCGGCCTGCGCACCGGCACCGGAGCCCTGGCCGGGCTCAAGCCCCTCTCGATGCCGATCCCGGTGGGCCCTGCCGACCGCGTCCGCGTCACCCTCCTCAAGGCGTCCTTGCGGCGCCGGCTCGACGCCCTCCGGACAACGCGCAAGTGACCGCCAGGTGACGATCTGGCAGCAGCGCGGGGATTCCGGGGCCGGCGCGGGTCGCGCCCTCCGTATGATCTCCCTGGCCCGGTGCCGCCGATCCGACGGGGGACGGCGAGAGACCGCGCCAGGGGAGCTCTCATCGTGCGTCGTCGCTTCAGGCATGTCGTCGTGCCCGGAATCGTTCTGGCCATGACTGCCGCACCGGGAACACCAGCCCACGCTCAGACCGCACCGGCCCAGGCGGCATCCGCCAAGGCCGCACTCGCCAAGGCCGTATCCGCGAAGGCCGCATCCGCGAAGGCCGCTTCGGCGAAGGTCTCGCCCATCAACCGGCCGGTCTATCTGATCCATGGCGTCCAGTGGGACGGCGGCACCGACTGCGAGGCGTCCTGGCAGAACGCCAAGGCCGCCCTCCGCCGCGAGGGTTTCCGCGGGCCGCTGATCACCTGGGGCTATTACCGGGGCGACCGGCGCTGCGCGGTCACCTACCAGGGCGACGTCGACACCGGGATCGTGGAGCTCGGCCGCCGGCTCGCCTGGGAGGTCTACCACCGCCATTCGCGGCACGGGCGGCCGGTCGGCCTCCTCGGCCACTCCATGGGCGGTCTCATCGCGGCCGCCGCCCTGGTGGGCGTGCACAAGAACGGCGGACGGTCACGGGCCTGGCCGCCCTACCTGCGGGTCGCGGACGTCGTCACGCTCAGCACGCCGTTCCAGGGCGTCGCCTGCGCCGCCGAGCTGTTGCAGTGCCACGACATGCGAGGCGGAAGCCCCTTCATGCGGTGGCTGGCGTCCTGCCAGAACGCCCAGGGCCGCGGCGGAACGGACTGGACACTCGTCGGCGCGTACGACGACAAGCACGTGGTCCCCCGGTCGGCGCTCGGCAGCAAGGCCCGGCACAAAATCGTCTACCTGCGCGGGCAGCGTGTCACCCATCCCAACGTGCACTACTTCGCCAAGGGCGCGCGTTGGAAGTTCCGTTACTCCCACCACTGGGGCAAGCAGGTACGCCAGACGGCCAAGGGCGCCGCTCCGCTACGGGTGGCGGCTCTGGCGCTTCGATCCAAGGCTCAGTAGGGCCGGTCAGCCGCCGAGCAGGGCGTCAAGGCGGGCAGCCTGGATCTTCCAGCGCCACTCGCGCTCGATCCAGGCGCGGCCCTGGTCGCCCATCTTGCGGGCCCGCTCCGGGTCCAGCAGGAGGTCGATCAGGGCCTCCGCGACCGCACGGACAGAGCGTCCGGGGACGACCACGCCCGTCTCACCGTCCAGCACGGCGTCGGGTGCGCCGCCGGAGTCACCCGCCACGACGGGCAGGCCGGTGGCGGACGCCTCCAGGTAGACGATCCCCAGGCCCTCGACATCGAGCCCGTGGTTGCGCGTCCGGCACGGCATCGCGAACACGTCGCCCGCGTCGTAGTAAGCGGGCAGCTCCTCCCAGGGAACGCTGCCGGTGAAGATCACCGAGTCGCGATCGGCCGCAGCCAGCCTCTCCAGCTCCGCCCGGTACGGTCCGCCGCCGACCAGCAGCAGGGCGGCGTCCGGGACCGCCTTCCGGACATGCCTCCACGCGTGTATCAGCGCGTCCTGCCCCTTCCGGGGAACGAGCCGCGACACGCACACGACCACCGGCCGGCTCGCCAGTCCAAGCCGCGCACGTACCTCCGCACCACCCGAGCCCCGCCGGTAGACGGTCTCGTCCACGCCAGGCGCCAGCCGCGCCAGCCGCGCCGCCGCGGCCGGCGAGAGGGCCCGCGCCATCCGCGACCGGGTGTACTCCCCCAGATACGTCAGCACGTCCACGCCGTCACCGATCCGGCGCAGAAGGCTCCGCGCCACGGGCAGCGACGCCCAACCGGCCTCGTGCCCGTGCGTGATGCCGACAAGGCGCTCCGCCCCGTACCGCCGCAGCCCGGACGCCAGCAGCCCGAGCGGCGCGGACGCCCCGAAGAGCACCGAGTCGCACCCCTCGGATCGGATGATCTCGCCCGCCCGGCGCAGCACGCGCGGCTCAGGCAGCATCAGCGACGTCGGGTGGCGGACCACCGGATACGGCTGCCCCGCGTCGAACTCGGCCGCGCCCTCCCAGGCCGGCGCGTAGACCACGACCGAGCCCGGCGGGCGCCGCAGCACCAGCCCCTGGACGAACGTCTGGATGCCACCCGGGCGCGGCGGGAAGTCGTTGGTCACGACGAGCGTCTTCGTCATCTCACTCCCAGCATCCCATGCCCCCTGGCCTGACCTGCATCCCCACTCCGCCCCAGATAAATAGAGACGAGGCCCGTCACCGGGTGGTGACGGGCCTCGCTCCTGGTGCCGTGCCTAGTGGCGCAGCTCCTTGTCGCTCTTGCCGGCCTCAAGTTCGTGACCCTCGTGGCCGTTGCCGTGCTCGTGCTCCTCGACGGCGATGTCGTCGAAGGTCCAGGCGCGCTGGAGCCGCGACCGGAGCACTCCCAGCGGGCCCTTGGTGCCCGGGGCGGGAATGCCGTTGGCGTCCGTCGCGGGCGCCTCGGGCCTGGCGTTCTCCTTGGAGAGGATCGTGATCCGCTCCTCCTCGCGCGCCGGCTCGTGCCGCTCGCTGAACCTGCCGTCCGGCGAGGCGACGATGATGCCGCTCTCCACGCCGTGGCCGATCACGTTGGCGTCCGAGCGCTGCAGCCCCAGGCAGACGCGCTTGGTGATGATGTACGCCAGGATCGGGCCGATGATGACGGTGACCCGGAAGAACCAGGTCGTCGCGAACAGCGAGACGTGGAACCTCTCGGCGATCACGTCGTTCGCGCCGGCCAGCCACAGCAGCCCGTAGAAGGTCACCGCCGCCATGCCCACACCGGTGCGGACCGGGGCGTTGCGCGGGCGGTCGTTCACGTGGTGGCTGCGGTTGTCGCCGGTCACCCAGCGTTCGAGGAACGGCCAGAGCGCGGCGCCGGTGAAGATGATGCCGAGCGGCCCCAGCGCCGGGATCAGCACGTTCAGGCTGAGCGTGTGGCCCCAGGCGGTGATCTCCCAGTTGGGCATGATGCGCAGCGAGCCTTCGAGGACGCCCATGTACCAGTCGGGCTGCGAGCCCGACGAGATCGCACCCGGGTCGTACGGGCCGAACTGCCAGATCGGGTTGATCTGGGCGAACGCGCCGAGCAGCGCCAGCACCCCGAAGGTGAACAGGAAGTAGGCGCCCGTCTTGGCCATGAAGACCGGGTAGAACGGGTAGCCGTACACCTGCTCCTCGGTCTGGTTCTTGACCGGCATCGCGGTGTGCTTCTGGTGCCACATGATCATCATGTGCGCGGTGATCAGGGCCAGGAAGATGCCCGGGAGCAGCAGGATGTGCAGCGTGAACAGCCGCGGGATCAGCTCGCCGTTCATGCCCTCGGGGAACTCGCCCCCGAACAGGAACATGTACCCGTACGTGCCGACCAGCGGGAGCGACTCCAGCACGCCCTGGGTGATCCGCAGACCCGTGCCGGACAGCAGGTCGTCCGGCAGCGAGTAGCCGAAGAGGCCCTCGAGCATGCCCAGCGTGAACAGCACGATGCCGATGAGCCAGTTGATCTCGCGCGGCTTGCGGTAGGCGCCCGTGAAGAACACCCGCAGCATGTGCGCGCAGATCGACGCCATGAACAGGATCGCGGCCCAGTGGTGGATCTGCCGCATGAGCAGCCCACCGCGGACATCGAACGTGATGTGCAGCGTCGAGGCGTACGCCTGGGACATCTTCACGCCGCGCAACGGCTCGTACGAGCCCTCGTACACCGTCTCGTGCATGCTCGGCTGGAACCAGAGCGTGAGGAACGTTCCGGTCAGCAGCAGGATGATGAACGAGTACAGCGCGATCTCGCCCAGCATGAAGGACCAGTGGTCCGGAAAGACCTTCTTCACGTTCCGCTTGAAGAAGGTGGTGGAACCGAGGCGCTCGTCAAGGAAGGTCAGCGGGGCGTCCACTGCCTTCGGGGCGGCAGCCTTCGGGGCGGTTGCCTCGCTCATCCGCGCTCCCAGAAGCTCGGGCCGATCGGTTCGGGGAAGTCGGCGGTGGCCACGATGTAGCCGTCCTCCACGGCGAGCGGCAGCTGCGGCAGCGGACGGGCCGCCGGTCCGAAGACGACCTTGGCCGCGTCGGTCGCGTCGAAGGTCGACTGGTGGCACGGGCACAGGATGTGGTGCGTGGTCTGCTCGTACAGGGCCGCCGGGCAGCCGACGTGCGTGCAGATCTTGGAGTACGCGACGATCCCGTTGACGTGCCAGTTCTCCCGGCCCTTGGCCGGCTTGAACTGGTCGGCGGGCACGTTGATGAGGATGGTCACCGACTTGGCGATCTCGTTGAGCGCGTGGTGGCTCTCCTCGACGCCCTCCGGCAGCACCGTGATCATGCCGCCCGGGCTGGCGAAGTCGCTCACCTTCAGCGGCTTGTTGGTGCCGTCGACGACCAGCCGCACGCCCTTCTTGCCCTCGGCCTGCGCCTTCTTGACGGCCTCGCCCCAGAACGTGTGGCGCAGCCGCTTCTCCGGCAGCGGGCCGAGGTCGCGCAGCAGGATCAGCGGGGCCAGGCCCAGCGGCGCGGCGGCCAGCAGCAGCGTGCGGCGCAGCAGCGGCCGCTTGGTGATGCCGCTGTCCTCGGCGCCCTCCAGGAACTCCTGGTTGAACGCCGCGCGGGTCTCGGCGTCCGACTGCAGCTCGTGCCGCTCCTGGACGATCGGCGCGCTGGTCATCAGGCGCCGCACCCAGATCGTCATGCCGATCGCCAGCGCCAGGAACGACAGCGCCATCGTGCCGCCGAGCCAGAAGTTGGACTCCCGGGCGCGGAAGATGCCGTGCATGCCGCCGTCGCGGCCGCTCCAGCCGATGTAGTAGGCGATGAACGCCACGCTGCCGGCGAAGGCGAGCAGGAAGAACAGCGCGACGATCCGCTCGGCGCGCTTGGCCGCGTCCTCGTCCAGCTGCGCCCCGGCACCGGCGGGCGCGGGGTCCTCGTCGACGGCCAGCAGCTGCTTCTCCGCCGCCGGGGACGGAGTGCCGACCACGCGGTCGTGCGTGCGGCGCTCCTCCTGCGGTTCAGGCGTCCCGCCTGGTCCCTTGTTGTCGCTCATGACTTCTTCAGCTTCTTCGGCTTCTTCGCGGTGATCCACATGGCCGCCAGCACCAGCAGGCCCATTCCGATCAGCCAGCCGGCCAGGCCCTCCGACACCGGGCCGATGCGGCCCAGGCCGTTGCCGCCCGGGTTGGGCTCCTCACGCGACTGGACGACGTAGGCGATGATCGCCTGCTTGTCCTTCTCGGTGAGGGTGGTGTCGTTGAAGACCGGCATCGCCTGCGGGCCCGTCAGCATGGCCTCGTAGATCTGGGTGGGGGTCACGTCGCTCTTGCTGAGCGGCGGGGCGTACTTGCCACCGGTGAGCGCGCCGCCCTGACCGGTGAAGTTGTGGCACTGGGCGCAGTTGGTGCGGAACAGCTTGCCGCCGAGCGCGGCGTCGCCCTTCTGCGGGTCGCCGACCTGCTCCTTGGTCGGCACAGGCGGGCCGCCACCCATGGACGCGACGTACTCACGCAGATCCGCGATGTTCTTCTCGGCTTGGGCCTTCTGCTTCTCGGCCTGCGCCCGCTTCTCGGGGTCGTGGTAGTCGGTCTTGATCTGGGTGTTGAACTCGGGGATCGGCTCCTTGCGCGGCATCTGGGCGCCAGGGTTCATCGCGGGCATGCGGCCCGTGGCGACCTGGAAGTCGACCGATGCGGCGCCCACGCCCAGCAGGCTCGGCGCCAGCGGGTTGCCCTTGGCGTCCTTGGTGCCCTCGCCTCGCAGACCGTGGCAGCTCGCACAGTTCTTGTTGAACAGCTGCTGGCCGTTCTGCAGATCTGCGGCGGCCTGCGTGTTGTTCGCCGCCTCGGCGCTGTCAGTCTGCGGCGAGAATCCGGCGTAGATGCCGGCGATCGCCGCCAGGGCCGCCAGCACGACGGCGTAGCCCGCCCAGGGGCGCCGTCGCCATGCGGTGATCCTTTTCACGGATATCCCCGTTCGGGTCATGTCGTCGGTTGAGGTCAAGCTGGTCAGAGGTCGAGCAGGTAGATCGTCGCGAACAGCCCGATCCACACCACGTCGACGAAGTGCCAGTAGTACGAAACGACGATCGCGCTCGTCGCCTGCTCATGGGTCCAGCGCTTCGCGGCGTACGTACGTCCCAGCACGAAGAGGAACGCGACCAGGCCGCCCGTGACGTGGAGGCCGTGGAAACCGGTGGTCAGGTAGAAGACCGAGCCGTACGCCGAGGACGACAGCGTGAGGCCGTCGTGGTTGACCAGCTGGTAGTACTCGTAGGCCTGACCGGCGACGAAGTACGCGCCCATGAGGAACGAGAGCACGTACCACTCGCGCAGACCCCAGCGCCTGAAGTTCAGCAGGCCGCCGTCGCGGCCGACCTTGCCCGCCTCGGCCTTGAACACGCCCATCTGGCACGTCACGGAGGACAGCACCAGGATGGTGGTGTTGAAGGCGGACAGCGGCAGGTCGAGCTCGGCGCCGGGCCACGCCTCCTGCCCCTGCTGACCGATGGTCACGGAGCGGATCGTGAAGTACATCGCGAACAACGCCGCGAAGAACATGAGCTCAGACGACAACCAGACGATCGTCCCCACGCTGACCAGATTGGGCCGGTTGGCCCGAGCGTGGGGTGTTGTCTCTATCGCGGATGCTGTTGCCACGGGCAGCATTATTACGTCACCCGACCCAACACTGACGCATGACCCCCCTTCTGGAGTTCCCAAGCCCGTCTCAGCGGCCCCCGCGATCCCCTCTCCGAAAGCTCGAAAACCCCGCGTGACAAGGCATTTGGAGCGATTCGGCGGCGTTCTCCCGATCAAGTGGTCGTGCGACCGGACCCGGCGCCTCGTGCGCGGAGGGGTGAACCGGTAGCCTTCTCTGCCATGAGCCAGACTCCGATGAAGGTTCTCGTCTACAGTGACGACGCGAACACTCGCAGCCAGATCCGGCTGGCCCTCGGCCGCCGGCCGGCCGCCGACCTGCCGCTGATCGAGTACGTCGAGGTCGCGACCCAGCCCGCCGTGGTGGCGCGGCTCGACGAGGGCGACATCGACGTCGCGATCGTGGACGGGGAGGCGCAGCCCGCGGGCGGGCTCGGAGTCTGCCGCCAGGCCAAGGACGAGGTGTACGACTGCCCGCCGATGCTCGCGATCATCGCCCGGCGCGACGACGGCTGGCTGGCGACCTGGTCGCGCGCCGACGCCGTGCTGAGCCTGCCGCTCGACCCGATGGCCCTGGCCAACTCCGTCGCCGACCTCATGCGCCGGCGCGCCGAGAACCGCCTCCCGGCACTCTAGAACCGCGGGGCCGGCGGGGCGGCCCCGTCAGGGGCAGCGATCAACACAGCGCCCCCCGCGCACCGACCCGATGACTGGGGGAAGCATGGACGCGCGTACGACCTGGCCGGCACTGCTCAACGCCCTGCTCGACGGCGAGTCGCTGTCGAGCGACGAGACCGCCTGGGCCATGAACCAGATCATGGCCGGGGAGGCCACCGACGCGCAGATCGCGGGCTTCGCCGTGGCCATGCGCGCCAAGGGCGAGACCGTCGCCGAGGTCTCCGGCCTGGCCGAGGGCATGTACGCCAACGCCACTCCGATCGAGATCCCCGGTCAGATCGCGGACCTGGTCGGCACCGGCGGCGACCGTGCCCACACGGTCAACATCTCCACGATGGCCGCCGTGGTCGCCGCCGCGGCGGGCGTGAAGGTCGTCAAGCACGGCAACCGCGCCGCGTCCTCCTCCTGCGGCGCCGCCGACCTCCTTGAGGGCCTCGGCGTGGCCATCGACCTGCCCCCCGAGCGCACCGCCCAGGTGGCCGAAGAGGTGGGCATCACCTTCTGCTTCGCCCCCCTCTTCCACCCGGCGCTCCGCTACGCCGCCAAGACCCGCCGCGAACTAGGAACGCCCACGGTCTTCAACTTCCTTGGCCCGCTGACCAACCCGGCCCGCCCCAAGGCCCAAGCAGTCGGCGTCTTCCACCCCCGGATGGCAGGCATCGTCGCGGGCGTCTTCGCCGAGCGCGGCTGCTCGTCCCTGGTCTTCCGCGGCGACGACGGCCTCGACGAGCTCACCACCACGGGCACCTCCACGGTCTGGGCCGTCCGCGAAGGCACGTCCACCGAAACGACGTTCAACCCCGCCGACCTCGGCATCCCCCCGGCCAAGCCGGAGGATCTCCGTGGCGCCGACGCCGCATACAACGGCCGCGTCGCACGTGAGACCTTCGCCGGGGCACCCGGCGCAGTCCGCGACATGGTCCGCCTGAACGCCGCCGCCCTGATCGTGGCCGCCGAGGGCACCCCGCCCGCCGCCCAGCTCACCGAGGCCCTCCGCACCGGCTACGAACGCGCAGGCGAGGCCATCGACTCCGGCGCCTCCGCCGCCCTCCTCGACCGCTGGATCCAGGTCTCCCAAAGCCTCAAATAAGCCACCACGCCACCACTGGCGCGCGGCACACCATCAATCGACCCTCACTAGCACTCGCCCTGCTGAGACCATCGCCCTCGCTACGCTCGGACAGCCTCATCGGGGCTCCCGCCCCGAACCCCAAGCTGGGGCCAAGCCCCCAGACCCCCACCTCTTCAGTGGTGCACCCCTTCCGCGTGATACTCCTCATGCGGAATGGCTCGTTCCCACACCATCTCAAACGCCGCGACCACCTGGGCCACCCGGCGTGGATCAGACACGAACTCGTACTCCTCCAGCATCGGCATACGGCACCTGATCGTGACTGGGAATGGCCCACGATCGGAGCATTCGGCGCGCCCCGTGAGACTGGGTTTTAGCTTTCCCCGCGGCTGGCAGCCAACCCGCGCAGCGCGAGATCGACCTGATGCTCGATCGTGCCCGGCGCCGGCTCGGAGAGGAGCTGCACGATCCGGATGAGGCCGAGCAACTGGTAGGCGATGTCGTCGGCGGTCACGTCCAGGGCGAGGGTGTGGTCGGTGGCGGATCGCTCGATGGCTTCGCGGCCAACGGTTCTCAGATGGGCAAGGCACCGCTCAAGGTCCGCGTCGGAGGGGGATCCGCCCGCGAGTAGGTCGATCATGGCCTTGTTGGCGGTGAGTTGAGCCAGCGTCCTGGTGAAGAGCTCTCGGAGTCCGTCGATCGCTGACGTCCCGTCAGGGAGATGGGCGACGGCGAGGTCGGCGAGGTCGGACCCGGTGATGGCCTGCACGAGGTCTTCCCTGGTGGGGAAGTGTCGGTAGAGCGTGCCGATGCCGACTCCGGCTGCCGCCGCGACCGCGCGCATGTCGACGGAAAGGCCGTGGTGTCGGAACGCCTCTTCTGCGGCGTTCAGGATCCGTTCCTTGTTGGCCACGGCGTCGCGTCGCTGCTTGCGCCCTTCTGCCATGTCCTCAGCATAGCAATCCGGAACATCTGTTCCGCATCGGTGCTACGCTATTCCGGAACATGTGTTCCGGAATGAGGGAGTGTGCAGTGAGGACGATCGTGATCACGGGAGGCACGGACGGGATGGGCGCCGCCCTGGCGCGCCACTACCTCGCAGCAGGAGACCGAGTGGTGGTCATCGGACGTAGTCGCGCCAAGTTCGAGGCGCTGGTCGCGGCGAGCCAGTCCCCTTCGGCGCCGTCCAGAGCCGAGTTCATCGCGGCCGACCTCGCCCTCGTTGAGGACAGTCGCCGCGTGGTCGACCATCTGAAGGAGAGCCACGAACGTATCGACGCGCTGGTACTCGCGGCGTCGTTCATCCGGCAGCGCCGACACAGCACCCCCGAAGGGCACGAGGCGTCCTGGTCGCTGTTCTTCCTCAGCAAGTACCTGTTCGTCACGCAACTTGCCGACCTTCTGCGCGCCGGCGACAGGCCGGTCATCGTGAACACCGCGGTCCCGGGCGCCCGCCCGGATGCCATCGGGTTCGACGACCTGGAGATGGTCGACGGATTCACCTTCAAACGATCGAACGCTCAGCAGCGTCGGGCCAACGAACTGCTCGGGATCCTCGCCACCGACCAGAACTCGGATCTCAGCTACGTCACCTGGGGACCCGCCCGGCTGGTCCGCTCCAGCTTCGCAGGCGAAGTGGGGGCGGGCATGAAGTTCGCTGCCGCCATTCTGGGGCCGTTGCTGGGCCAACGTCCTGAAGATGCGATCCAGCCGATCATCAACATCATCGACACCCCGACCCCAGGTCGAGCCGCCTACCGCGGCGCCAAGACTCGCCCACTCGCCGTCGGCCCCCACGACGAGAAGGATGCTGCACGCCTCGCTTCTGCCGTCGAGGAGATCCTCTGATGCCGCACCGGAATGCCCCGCTCCCCTACACAGGTCGCCTGCGGCTCGTGCAACGATGCCACACGTGACCGAGCGCCCATGGATGGTCAGGTCTCCCGACACGCGGCGGCCACATCCCCGGCCAACTCAAGCATGACCACATTCCGACCACCGGCGACAACATCGAAAAGGCCTCGAAGAAATGGGCTATCCAATGTCAATCGTCGGCTCGGGCAACTCCGAGTGCATCACTGAGACTGTCACCGATGGTCCGATAACTGTTCAGAGCGAAGAATCCACATGGCTCGATGAGATCCGTTAGGATTTCCCGTGCGTCAGTAACGTAGACCTTTTTTAGTGGGTCATAAAAGCAGTGTTTGACGAGGACATCACTCTCTTTCAAGGGGACATTCGCAACATTCTCGAAATACCCCTTTAGCCATGGCTGCCGATTGATGAATGTCGGCGGAATCAGGAGCTTATCGGACGACAGCGCGTCAGGATCGACCGACTTCTCCTTCGATTTTCGACTGTAAATGTAGATGAGATTGTCTCCGGGCATGGGCGAGTCACCCATGGACATGTCCACACGAATTACTCTGCCATGCAGGAAGAAATCTCCAGCTTTTGGAAGCGCAAGGAAAAGATATCACCAGGCTGTAGCTTGCGCCGAGAACGCTTAAGGACCTCCATGTTGGGCATGGTCGCGCGTCTCCTTCTCCTAGCTAGTAGCCATTGCTCATCAGGACAGCCGAGAGAACACTCGTCGAATTGATCAGTACCGGGGTGCACGATGTCCCGCTGAGCTTTACCGGTGGACTCCGGCTCACGACCCACACTTCCGATTCTGGGCCTGTCCAGACCCACTGGGCCATCGGTTGGACAGGATTTGTACAGGATGACGAGCGCGCCCGCCAGTCTGAACATCTTCGGTGTGCTGACGGACCAGCTCGTGTGGATGCCCAGCCCCGGGTCGAGGGTCGGTGTTTGCCGTACGGGCATCCCCGCGATCATCCCCAACGTGCTGGGATCTTATCCACGGCGCTCTTGCCTCAGCGTCCACATCGGGCACGGCCACAAAAGCTCCGACCGGCATCGTCAGCAATCACCGTGAGGTCGATCGTCTCTAGTACTTGGATAGCGAAGCTACTGAGTCAAGATGCGGAGTACGTCCTCAAACCATGCGCGCCAGGCCTCCGTATCTGCGGAAGGTGCATACGCGGCCGCCCATTCGTCTACCCATAGGGCGCGGAACTGACTTGCTTCTGGGCTCGAAGCCAGAAGAGCTTCCACTTCTGCGGCTAGCACAACGCGTATCTCACGGGGTTCGTCGCGTACGAAGTTGTGGATCGCCCCGATCGGGGAGGATGCCTCAAGATCGTAGTCCTGATGAAAATAGGCTTGAGCGAGATATTTTAGTTCTTTATACATTTTTAACGCCGCCTGCTGTCCACCGAGTGGGAGACTGCCGTGTCACCAGCATCGACATCGACCCTGGACTGGTCGACACCGCCCGTCGTCACCTCGCCGACGCCGGGTATCGTCCCACCCTCGCCACCTGTGAGGGCGCCGTCGGGCACCCCGACCGAGCACCCTTCGACCGGATCATCTCTACCGTCGGGGGATTGAGTGGGAATGTGGGGATCGGCAGACCCATCCCATTGGTCCACTTTGCATTCGCGCCACCAGGTTGGACCTTGTCCGTTACCTCCGTCTCACGGCGCAGTGCTGTCAGCCACGCAAGGGTAAGACGTCGAAACGACTTGACCACGGCGACCGTCACGGGGTCGGACAGTTGCCCTCCAGCCGACGAACCTGGAGCGCGCAACATGGGGCGACTTCATGGGGACGGGGACGATCTGACCGCTACGTTCTTCTGTAAGGACCCCGAGTCTCATGGGGCTGATGAGTGCGAGACGTTCTACTCGACTGATTGTGGCTCTTGGATCGTGCAAGGCAAACGGCGAGGCCCGGGGGTTGGCGCGCAGCTCATGGGCCTAGCTGGTGATGAGACGTTCCTGGAGATCTCAGACCGCACGGCTGAGGCGTTCGTCCGGAAGTACGTCAAGGAGCGCTATGGAACTGATCTCGGTGGAGCAGAGGACGGCACTGATCTGGGCAGGCCGTCCCTTCCTGAAGCTTGAGCTTCGGGACAGCTACGCCTTTGATGCCGGGCTGTTCGACGCATGGCGACGCGGGGACCGAGAGACCATCTCTCGGTCCGTTGATACGTGGCGCGACAAGGTCGCGTCCGAGGTAGCCGCAGGAAGGCGGCTCCGCAGGGTCCGGGTCGTTTCCGAACCGCTCTCGGAGTATCAGCGCATGGCAGTCGATATCAGCGGCTCAGCCGTAGACGCTGGCGAGGAACTTCGTTGGCTTCCCCGGCGTCTTGTCTCGACGTCAGCCGACCAGACCGGTTCGGCTCTGCGCTGGCCGACCTACAAGGCGGCAATGACCTGTCGCGGGGCTTCCCCTTGGTGGGAAGCAAGTACCTTGCCCTAGCCGTCATCGTCATCCACTAAAGGCCCAGCTCAGGCTCTCGTCGCGCGAGCGGCGGGGGTCCCTTTGTTGGCTTGAATCATGATCCAATACCTGGGGCCAGCCCCCGAGACCTAACAGCTGGCACCGCTCGACAGTAGGCCGGCACTTCTGTCATCAGTCACCTTCGTCGAAGGCTGCCTTGAGCCTGTCGGCTGGACTGGTCTGTTCCTCATCGCGGGCACCCTAAAGCGCTCTACGGCGCTGCCAGAGATGCACGACCAGGCTTCTACGAGAACGAGGCCCAGGTCAGGGGCTCTCTTCGCCCCGCTTCACGCGGGCGATGAGGTCAGCAAAGCTCTTAGCCGACAGGGACAGATGTCCAGCGTCGGCGGCCTTGGAGTCACGAACGCCGATGGCCCCGGGGAGCCGAGCGAGCTCAACGCAGTCGGACTGCGTTGTAGCGCTACCGCTGTAACTGGACTTCCGCCAAGTGATCATGAGAACCGCTCCAACGTTTCTCTGAGGAAGCGCAACGACGCGTCCTTGGGTAGTGCCACATCTCCGATGAGGTCGAACCACACCCGATATGAGGCTATCTCCGTCGGGTCCTCCACAAGGCGCCCGCCGCTGTGCGCGGCAGCGTAGACGACGTCAGAACCGGCCGCGGTAATGATCTTGAAGGAGCCGTCCCGGCCCACATGTGCACCAACCTCGCGTGGAACGACTCGGATCGTGACGTGGGGAAGTCGAGCGACTTCTACCAAGCGGGCAAGCTGTTCCCGCATCACGTCGGCGGAGCCGACAGGCTGCTCTATAACGCCCTGATCTAGGATTACCCACACCCGGGGTCGCGGTTTCCGGTGCAGGCAGCCTTGCCGGTTCAGGCGCGAGTTCACCCCCTCTTCAACATCCTCCACTCCGGCCGCCTCGAACATGGCACGCGCATAGCCCTCGGTCTGGAGTAGCCCAGGAATCCAGCCAAGTTCCCAGATTCGCAGTTCGGATGCCCTGGCCTCCAGCTCTAGGTGGGTCTTGAACCACTCCACGTCGTGGCCGGCCTTAGCGAATTTGACTAGGCGACGGAAGAGCGCGCCCGCCTCCCATGCGTGATCCAACTTCTTGGCATGGGCTTCTTGCAACTTCGTGTCGCCGGATTCAACATGTGCGACCAGGGACCTATCTCGGCCGATGATCTCGCCCACAGCAGCGAGCGACAATCCACGTTCCTGGCGTTGTCTGCGCAGCTCAACCGCTATGAGGTCCCACAAGCTGCCGTCCGGATCAAACCCTGGCCGCATCCGCATCTTCGCCTCAGGCTTGTTTAGTTTGATTAGCTCACGTAGCCAAGTTAGCCCGAGAGGCGCACGCTGTCAGGAGATGAAGAGAAGCCACAGAAAAACCGACTCCGGGCGGGCGCGATGTATTTCGATAAGCGACACAACAACGGCAAAAACGACAATGTTCTCCAAACCCCACAAGAACGTGCAGAGGCTCTACGACAGAAGCACCGGGGTCGATGGATGGTGCTCTGGTCGGTGTATGAAACGCGGTTCATCGCCTATCCGGTGTGGATAGGCGGAGGCGGTCACATGCTCCGGGCCAGGACCGAGGCGGAACTAGAACGGCAGATGTCCGAGATCGAGCAAGCGTCGCTGCCGGGTCGGTGGGACCAGCTGTGATGTCCGGGGTTGCCGGACGGGGGTCGCGACAGGTCACGCTGCTGGCGGCTGTGGAGATGGTCAGGGCCGCCTACGAGGAAGCCCTGATCATGCACGGCATGTTGCCGTCCACGGTGGCCCTGATCCATACCTACGCAGACGCCAACCTTGCCGCACTGGAAGAAGCACCGGATGGTTCCTGCGTGAGCGACGCCTTTGGGGATGGGGTGCACCACTGAAGGGTGAGGGATGCTGGGGCTTGCCCCCAGCTTGGGGTTCGGGGCGGGAGCCCCGATGAGGCTGTCCGAGCGTAGCGAGGGCGATGCTCTTATGCGGGCCGAGCGAGGGCGGGGCCTGGGGTTGTCAGTCGGCGTCGGGGAGGCCTAGGGAGAAGGCGGCATCCAGGTCGTGCTTGGAGTAGGTCTCGAAGGCGATGTGGGTCTCGGTTTCGAGAATGCCCGGGACCTTGTTGAGGCGGCCGGGGATCACGTCGTTGAACTCCTCGTGCCGGTGGACCCGGATCATCGCGATCAGGTCGTACTTGCCGGTGATGGAGTAGACCTCGCTGACGCCGTCCAGCGCGGCGATCGTCTCGGCGACCTCGCGGATGCGGGCGACATCGGTCTTGACCAGCACGATCGCGGTATGCACTGACTCCTCCTCGAGTGGCTCGTCCCGAGCCTATCCCCTGGACAGGGCCGCGACGCGGCGGGCGGGTCCGGCACGGCGGGCCAGGACCGCGAAGGCCACTCCGGCCACGAAGCCGTAGATGTGCGCCACGTACGCGACGTTGCTCTCCTTGTCGCCGAGGGACAGCCACTGCAGGACGAACCAGTAGCCGAGGACCACCCAGACCGGCAGCCGGATCACGATGATCGGCGGCACGAAGCTCACGACGCGGCCGCGGGGGTTGAGGATCAGGTAGGCGCCCAGCACGCCGGCGATCGCGCCGGAGGCGCCGATGAGGGGCACGCCCGAGTCGGGTGAGGTGTAGGCGAACCCGTAGACGGCGACCAGCCCGAAGAACAGGTAGCTGAGCAGGTAGCGGAGGCGCCCGAGCCTGTCCTCGACGCCCATGCCGATCACGAACAGCGCCACCAGGTTGCCCAGCAGGTGCAGCCAGTTGGAGTGCAGGAACATCGACGTGAACGCGGAGACCCACGGGATCTTGTCGAAGGTCGCCTCGCCGCATTCGCGCACGATCTGGGCCGGGACGGGCTGCTGGGAACCGGTCGTGAGCTCCTTGGGGATGGCGCCGTGCTCCAGCGTGAACTCGACGGCGTTGCACTCGCGGACCTGGTCGTCCCCGTACCAGGTGGCGAAGTTGGCCATGGGGGTCATCAGGAAGACCACCACGTTGGCCGCCACCAGCAGATAGGTCACCCAGGGGACGCGCCGCGCGGGCTGGCTGTCATAGAGAGGTAGAGCCACGCCGATCCTCGCTGATTGCCCGGGTTTCCGCTGTTCCGTTCACCTTAGTGGGCGTCCTCCGCCGCGGTCCGCCGCCTCGGTGCCGGTGTAGGCGTTGTCGATCCACTGGCGCAGGCCCTCGGCTCCGTGGGCGGGACTGCTCCACTCGCCGTCCACCTCCGCGAGGCGGGCTCCCGGGGTGTCCAGCCAGCGCAGTACGCACTCCATCTCCTCGGCGGTGGCGCTCCCCGAGGGGCCCGGCCCGGGGATGACCGTCTCGGCGGTCGCGACGAGCGCGTCGAGATAGGGCCGCGGATGGGCGCGGGGCGGGATCGTTCCGGCGGCGGCGAGGCGGCCGTGGCGGACCACCGCCACCTCCCAGCCGCCGTCGAAGGACGGGCGGGCCGCCACGAGCTGCGCGATGCGGGCCAGCGCGGTCAGCCGCTGGCCGCGCGCGGCCGCCCGGATGAACGCGGCGAGCCGGTCACGCTGGGCGGCGGCCTCCTCGTACCGCAGCTCCACCGTGAGCCGGTCGATGCGCACCTGCGCGGCCGCCACCACCGGCCGCACGTCGCCCTGCATGATCGAACGGGCCGAGTCGGCGTGCACCGCGTAGGCGGTGGCGGGCTCGCGGCCCTCGCACGGCGCGCCGCACCGGCCGATCTCGCCGAGCAGGCAGGTGCGGGCGGCGCCGCGTTCGATGAGGCGGAGCGTCAGCCGCTGGGTGCACTGCCGTAGCGGCACGGCCTCGTGCAGCGCCGCCTGGGCCTCCTCGGCCTGCCGCCGGGATGACAGCGGGCCCAGATAGACGGCGCCGTCGTCCTTGCACTCCCGGACGATCGACAGCCGGGGGAACGGCTCGACGGTGAGCTTGAGCCACATCGCCCGCTCGGGGAACTTCGACTTCCGGTTGTAGCGCGGTTTGTGCTCGGCGATCAGGCGCAGCTCGCGGACCTCGGCCTCCAGGCCGGTGGCGCACACGATGGTGCGGACCTTTTCGGCGAGGCCGACCATCTCGCGCACCCGGTGCCGGGTCTCGGAGCCGGTGAAGTAGCTGCGCACCCGCGCCCGCAGATCGCCGCTCTTGCCCACGTAGAGGACCTCGCCCCGCTCGTCCTCGAACAGGTAGACACCGGGGGCGCTGGGCACGCCGTCGGCGAGGTAGCGCTTGCGGCGCTGCTCGGGCGTGGGCGCCTTGGCGAAGGACTTGAGCTCCTCCAGCGAGGTGACGTTGAACGAGCCGAGCCGTTCGATGAGACCGTGCAGCACGTCGACGGTGGCGCGGGCGTCGGCCAGTGCGCGGTGGATCGGCTCGGTCGCGGAACGGAAGAAGCGGGCCAGCGTGCCCAGCTTGCAGTTGGGCACCTCGTCCTTGGTGAGCACCCGGCGAGCCAGGTCGACGGTGTCGATGACGGTGAACGCGGGCCACGCGTAGCCCTGCGCGGCGCAGGCCGCCTTGAGGAACCCGGTGTCGAACGAGGCGTTGTGCGCGACGAGCACGCAACCGCGGGCGAACTCCAGGAACGCGGGCAGCACCTGCTCCATCTTGGGCGCGGCGTAGACCATCTGCTGGGTGATGCCGGTGAGCGCAGTGATGAACGGCGGGATCTCGCCGCCAGGGTCGACCAGCGTGCCGAAGTCGCCGAGCTCCACTCCCCCGCGCACCTTGACGGCCCCGATCTCGGTGATCGCCGACTCGGCCGGGGAGCCGCCTGTCGTCTCCAGGTCGACGACGACGAAGGTGACGTCGGCGAGGGGGGTACCGAGATCGTCCAGGGTGCCCTGAACGCCCTGGGCGCCGGGGCCGCCGGGGGCTCGGTCGCGGCTGGCGGGGCGGGCCGGGTGGGTCATGACCGCGACCGTAGAGGGCGCCACCGACAGTTCACCGACCGCTAGGGTTGGGACGCGAGCCGGGGGCGACCCGTCCGGACGCCGACCGGCTGCCGGCACATCGGATCGTCAAGCGCGGCCCGTCCATCGTGGCCGGGGGCCGTCGAACTCAGCTTGTCCGTTGAGAGGACGGATGGGCGGGGGCTGCGGGATGGTATTTGTGCTGGTTAAGGTGCCCTGCACCCGGAAATACTAGGCGAACGGCGTCGAAAACGGGCACTGGGAGGAGCGGGATCATCGACAGCGGCCCCGGAGCGGAAGCCGAACGCCTGGCCCGTCCTCTTCCCGAGGCGGTCCGCCAGGGCGTGGTGGAGGCCGCCGCCGAGCTGATCGGCACCCTGCCCGCCACCGACGTTCCGCTGCCGTTGCGGCGGTTCGCCCAATTCGAACGCCGCAAGCGCGCCAAGCTCGCCGGGCAGCACATCGCCGCGCTGCTGGAGAAGGACGCCGACTTCCGGCTCCGGGTGGCCGAGCACCTGCGGGAGGCCGAGCCCGAGCTGGTGGCCGCCGTCGAGGAGGGCCAGGTGCCGCCGGCGGCCGATCCGGTGCGGGTCGCGACGGTCGCGTACCTGCTGCGGCCCGCCGGCTGGACGGAGCTGGCCGAGGCCGCCCGCGCCGAGCTGGAACGCTCCGCGAGCGCGTCCGAGGGCGAGGCGGCCGAACGTAAGATCGCCGCTCTCCGGGACGAGCTGGCGGCCGCCCGCGCGTCACGTTCGGCCGAGGTGGACAAGCTCCGCGGCGAACTGCGCGAAAGCAAGGCCGAGGTGGCCGAGCTGCGCCGCAAGGTGCACGACGCGCGCCAGAAGGCCAAGGCCGCCGAGGAACGCGCCGCCGAGCTGGCCGCCGAGACCGCCCGCGAGCTGACCGCTGCCCGCGAGACCACCGCCGCCGCCGAGAAGGAGCTGCGCAAGCTGCGCGTCCGCCTCGAACAGGCCGAGACCGCCGCCGAGCACGCCCGCCGCGCCGCTCGCGAGGGCCGCAACGTGGAGGACGTCCGGCTGCGGATGTTGCTGGACACGCTCGTGGACGCCGCGCAGGGCGTCCGCCGGGAGCTGGCCCTGCCCACCATGATCGAACGCCCGGCCGACGCCGTCGCCGGGGTCGAGCCCGACAAGCTCGTCCACCGCAACCTGCCCGGCCGGGCACTCTCCGACGACGACCCGCAGCTGCTCGACCGGTTGCTGACGCTGCCCCAGGTCCATCTGGTCGTGGACGGCTACAACGTCACCAAGACGGGCTACGGCGAGCTGCCGCTCGCCGACCAGCGCAGCCGCCTGCTGTCCGGGCTCGGCGGGCTGGCCGCACAGACCCGCGCCGAGGTCACGTGCGTCTTCGACGGGGCCGAGCTTGACGCGCCGGTGGCCATCGCGGCGCCGCGCGGCGTCCGGGTGCTGTTCAGCCGGCCGGGACAGACCGCCGACGAGCTCATCGCCGAGCTGGTCCGCGCCGAACCCTCCGGCCGCGCGGTGGTCGTGGTCTCCTCCGACCGCGAGGTGGCCGACGCCGCCCGCCGGGCAGGAGCCCGCCCGGCTGTATCTACTTTGCTCCTGCGTCGCCTTTCACGGCCTTGACCCCTCGCCTGGCGGCTCGGGGTCAAACCGCGAAAGCGGCGAGCGCGACATCGCTTCGCGATCTCTCGTGAAGCTTCGCCTCCGGCTCGCTTCACGACCCGTTAGGGCGCTCGCGTGCGGGGTTGATGCTCGCGGTCACGGTTTTGTCACACCCTCCGCGTACCTTCCGTCACAACCGAGGTACGACATACGGACGTACGGAGGACGACATGCTGATCGAGTGCAACGGCTGCCAGGTGCGCGGCACGGGCTGCGGCGACTGCGTGGTCACCACCTTGCTGGCGGCGCCGGCCCAGCCCGGAGCCGGTGACGCGGTGGACCTCGACGTGGACGAACGGCGCGCGCTGCAGGTGCTGGCCGATCTTGACATGGTGCCGCCGCTGCGCCTGACACCGGCCCGCGAGCGCGCTTCGTGACCATGCAGTCACCACGTGCTGTAAATGCCCAGCGAGCTTGACGAATACTGACGATTCGGTTGTGACGGGTGTGACCCCTCGCTAGTGTCTCCCGCGAATAGTGGACGAGAGGGGCAATTCCGACCGTGGCCAGTGATCGCAGCTCCCGCCGGCTGATGGCGACCGCATGCCTCGCCGTGACGACCTCCATGGCGCTGCCCGTGGCTCTGCCCGCGACGACCGCGCACGCCGAACCCAAGCCGAGCGTCAGCCAGGTTCGCAAGAAGCTGGAGAAGCTCAACGAGCAGGTTGAGCAGCTGGTCGAGAAGTACAACCAGGTCAGCGAGGACCTCAAGCGGGCCAAGAAGAAGCTTCAGGCGACACAAAAAACCAGCCGCGACGAAGAGCTCGCCTTCGAGACGCTGCGCAACAAGGTCGCCCAGATGGCCGCCACCGCCTACAAGAACGGCGAGACCGGCGACGTCGCGGGCTTCATCAGCAGCGACGACCCGCAGGCCATCCTCGACCAGTCGGCGGTCTTCAGCCACCTGTCGCGCAACCGCAACTCCGAGGTGGGCCAGTTCCTGGCGGCCACGCAGCGGGTGCGCCGCGAGAAGGCCCAGGCCCAGAGCGCCTACGACGAGGTCGCCGCCAAGGCCAAGGATCTGAAGAAGCAGAAGGCCACGGTCGACAAGTCGATCAAGGAGCAGCAGAAGCTGCTGAAGAAGCTCGGCGTCAAGCCCGACAAGCCCAGCAGCGGTGGCGGCGGCACCTACAAGGGCCCGGCGAGCGGCTCGGCCCGTGTCGCGCTCAACTTCGCCTACAGCAAGCTCGGCACGCCCTACGTGTACGGCGGCACTGGCCCCAACGGCTACGACTGCTCTGGCCTGACAATGCGGGCTTGGGAGGCTGCCGGAGTCAACATCACCCGGACGACCAACTCGCAGTACGCGGCCACCAAGCGGATCGCCAAGAGCGACCTGCAGCCGGGCGACCTGGTGTTCTTCCGCAACCTCGGCCACGTCGGCCTGTACGTGGGCAACGGAAAGATGCTCCACGCCCCGCGCACCGGCAGGAACGTCGAGATCGTGAGCATCACCTCCGGCTACTACCTGTCGACCTACTACGGCGCCACGCGGCCCTGACGGACCCCAACGGGCATCCCGACGGCCCCGTGAGGCACGACACATCGCGAACGGACCAGGTCTGACCTGGTCTGTTTTGCTTTGCGGGGGATTTGCTTTCGCGTGACCTTTTGGTACTTTGTGGCGACTTGCGGCGCTCACCAAGCGTCGCATCGCCCCCGACGCCCTAGGGCGTCACAGGAGGCGGGCGCCCTCCAGGTGCCACCTCCTCGCGCGGCACCCTCCAGGTGCCCGCCCCCAGGCGCGACACCTTCCAGGTGCCCCGCCGGTGCGACGCCCTCCACGCGCCGCACCCGGTCTCCACGGAGGCCGGCCGGCCCAAACCGCACAGTGCGCACGCTCAGCGGCCCGAACGGGCATGGCGTGCATGGCGCCAGCGAGCGCGCCACGGCGGTTCAACCATCGGGCTCTGGCCATCGAGCGAACGCCCATCTGAGGCCGCTCATCCCAAACAAATCAGCGCCGCGCTTTCGCACACGGGACACAGGGTCCCGTTGTACGGGCCCCATCAGGCCCAAGGATCGCCGCGGCAGCGCCGAGTCCGCCATCGCGCGGAGCCGGGGACCCACCTTTCGGCGGCACGGCCCTCCCCTGGGCCCGCCCCGACCGGGGTGAATCGGCGCGCCCTCTCTTCGAGCTTCTCGAACCGGGCGCACCGTAGGGCAACTTCCACGCCCGAACCCGTCAGCTAACCCGGTAGGCGTCTGGAAGAAGGAGATGCCCCTGTCCAGCAACGCTCTCAGCACGACCCGTCGCGTCCGCGTCGCCGGTGGCCTCGCGATCGCCACAGCGGTCGTCACTCCCCTCGTGCCGGCGGGCCCTGCCCCCTCTGCTGAGGCGGCCACCAAGGCCCAACCCGTGGCCACGGTGGTCAAGCAGGCCAAGAACAGGTCGTGGGCCGAGCGCCAGAAGACGGCGCAGAAGGCCCTCAAGGCCGCCCACAAGAAGAAGGGCAAGCCGTACCGCTACGGCGCGGCGGGCCCGAACGCCTTCGACTGTTCCGGTCTGGTCCAGTGGTCCTACCGGAAGGCGGGCGTCAAGCTCCCGCGCGTCACGACCGCCCAGTACCGCGCCGTGAAGAACAAGGTGTCCTGGAGCAAGCTCGCTCCGGGTGACCTCGTCTTCTTCCACGGCAAGGGCCACGTGGGCATCGTGTCCAAGCGCAAGGGGAGCAAGGTGTGGATGATCCACGCCCCCAACTCCGGCAGCCACGTGAAGGTCGTCAGGCTCAACAGCTACCGCAAGAAGACCTTCTCGGGCGCCGTCCGTCCCTACTGATCCAGAACCCCAACTGATCCAGAACCATCCCCTGGCGGGGGCGGCCGGCCCGTCCCCCCGGCGGCCGCGCCCGCTCCGCCCCGCACACCGCCAAGCACCCCGGGGGGGGGGGGCCGGCCCCTCCCCCGGGGGGGCCGCGCCCGCTCCTCCCCTCACACCGAATCTCAGGCCGTCCCAGACGGCCACCGCCGAGTCCGCGCCACACGCGGAGCCGGGGACCCACCGTCCCGCAGCCCCACCCTTCAACGGACGGGCTGCGCCCGACATGTTCCCTGGGGTGAATCGGCCTGCCTGCAGGCCGTAGGGCAGCTTCCACGCCCGAACCCGTCAGCTAACCCGGTAGGCGGCATGGAAGCCCAAGGAGAGCCCCACTCGTGGCAGGCAAGCACCGCAAACCCAGTCCGCTGGCCATCAGCCTTCGGACCACCGGCGGCCTCGTCGCCGGCGCGGCCGTCATCGGCGCGGTCGCAGTCACCGCACAAGCAGCCATAGGCGCGGCCCCTGCCGGGACCGGAACGGCCAAGCCGCCGGTCGCCGGCGCGGCGGCCGAACTGACGGCCAAGGCCCCCGGCTCGCACAATGTGCCGAACAAGCTCTCCGGCGACGCGAGCAAGGCGAGCACCACCCCCAAGACCGCCGCCGCCGCGAAGGCCCCCGCGAAGGCGCCCGTCAAGGCCGCGCCGAAGACGCCCACCGCCGCCGACGCCATCAAGCTGGCGACGTCCCAGGTCGGCATCGCTGAGAGCAGCAGCGGCGAGACCAAGTTCCAGGACTGGTACATGAGCACCGCCCGCGCCAAGGAGACGCTGGCGCGCGACGGCGGTGACCTGGAGGGCTACAACGACGCCGCGTGGTGCGACATGTTCGTCTCCTGGATCGGCGAGCAGCTCTCCTTCGGCCACAGCATGGGCAGCGACGCCTGGACGGTCGAGCACGCCAAGTGGTTCCAGAGCCGGAACCGCTGGGGCAGCAAGCCCCAGCCGGGCGCCATCGTCTTCTTCAACTGGAGCGGCTCCAAGAACATCGACGACATCGAGCATGTCGGCATGGTGATCAAGGACAACGGCGATGGAACGATCCAGACCGTGGAGGGCAACACCTCGAACGCGGTCAAGATCGAGAATCGTTCGCCCGGCCAGATCGTGGGTTACGGCTACCCCGACTACGCGAAATGACCCGTCCGGCGCAGGCCGCGGCGGCGGCTCAATAGGATCGGCCGCATGGAGGACCAGCGCTCCGGCCTGCCGGACGAGCGGCCCGGCCCGCCACCGGCCGAGCGACCTGGCGCATCAGAAGAGCGGCCGAGCCTGCCGACGAACGAGCGACATGGCCCGCCGCCAGACGAGCGGCTTGGCCTGCTGTCGGACGAGGAGAGCGGCGGGCCTGGTGGCTTGCCACGTCGCCGGGCCGTGGCGCTGATCGGCCTTGGTGCGGCCGCCTGCGCGCTGGTGGCCGGGGTCGGGCTGGCCTCGACCCGAGGGGACGCCTCCCCGGCAGACGCCTCCCCGAGCGAGGCCGCCGCGACGGCCCCGGTCGCGGGCGTTCCCGACGCCCGCGCGGTCGAGGCCGTCCTTGCCAATCGCGCCACCGCCGTGCGCGAGCACGACCGTGCGCGGTTCCTCGCGACCGTCGCCTCAGCTCCGGCGGCCTTTCAGGAGGCGCAGGCGAAGGTCTTCGACAACCTCACCAAGCTGCCGCTGGAGTCCTGGCGGGAACGGTACGAGGGAATCGAGCCTGCGGGCCCCTCCCGTTCACCGGCCGTCCGGGTCAGCCTCCAGTACAAGCTGCGCGGTTTCGATCGCGGCGCGGTGGCGCGCACCCGCCATCTCACGTTCGCCCCCCGGTCCGGCGCCTGGGTGATCGTCGGCGATGCCGCGGGCCGTGGCCTGCGCGACGATGTCGAGATCTGGGACGGCGGGCCGCTGAGCGTCCGGCGCGGCCGCAACGGGCTGGTCATCGGCGACGCTCCCGGGCTCGACGGGATCGCCCGGCGCCTGGACGCGGCCGTGCCCGTCGTGACCGGCGTGGTCGGCTCGGACTGGCCCGGGCGCGCGGTGGTTCTCGTCCCGGCCGATCCCGCCATGGCGGCGGCCCTGGTCGGCGACGCCCAGAACCTCAAGGAGATCGCCGCGCTGGCCACGGTGGCCCCCTCGGCGTCCGGCGGGCGCGGCGAGGACCGCATCATCGTCTCGCCGGGCACGTTCGGCCGCCTGAACGACCTCGGCCAGAACGTCGTCCTCACCCACGAACTGACCCACGTGGCCACCGGCGGCGCCCGGGACGGCCGTACCCCGCTCTGGCTCATCGAAGGCTTCGCCGACTATGTCGGCTACCGCAAGGCCAAGGTGAGCGTACGGTCGGCGGCCCGGGAGCTGAGCCGGGAGATCAGTGCGGACCGCGTACCGGCCGCCCTCCCCGGCCGCGCGGCGTTCGAGGGCACCTCGCCGCGCCTCTCCCAGGCGTACCAGGAGGCGTGGCTGGCCTGCCGGATGATCGCTGACCGGTACGGTGAACGGGAGCTCGTCCGGTTCTACCGCGCCGCCGGGCGCCGGTCCGAGACGGCCGCCCTGCGCGAGGTGCTGGGCGTCACCCCCGCCCGCTTCACCGCCATGTGGCGTGACTACCTGCGCGAGGAGCTGCGTTGACCGAGTTGGAAGAGCGGGCGGACGGTCAAGCCGACCCGGACCGCACAGACGGCGCCCAAGGTATGCGGCGGCCGAGGATCGCCGCCGCGATCGCCGCCGCCGTGCTCTTCGCGGCCGTCGGCGTGATCCTGGCGCTGACCACACCGTGGCATCCGATCCCCGAGCACGTGCCGGGCGGGCCCGTCGCCGCCGAACCCGCCCTGGACTTCACCCCGGCCGAGATCGCCCGTTCGCGCGCCTTCGACTCCGCGCTGACCCCGCCCGCGTACGCCCGGCTCGTCCTCGGCCTGGCCCTGGTCCTGCTCCTCGGCCTCACGCCGCTGGGCTCCCGCCTCATCGGCTGGGCGACCGCGCGCGTCCGCCGGTGGCCGCTCCGGGTGATCGGGGCCGCCCTCGTCCTCACGACGGTTCTGCGGCTGGCGGGGCTGCCGTTCGCCATCTGGAGCGAGACGGTCCTGCGCCGGTACGGCCTGTCCACCCAGAGCTGGCCGGAGTGGCTCGTGGACCAGGCGAAGTCGCTCGGCGTCACGTGGACGATCTGGTCGATGACGCTTCTGCTGCTGTACTGGCTGCTGCGGCGCTTCCCGCGCTACTGGTGGACGGGCGCGGCGGCGGGCGCGTTCGCCCTGGTGATCGCGGTGTCGTTCATCTACCCGATCGTGGTCGAGCCGGTCTTCAACAAGTTCCATTCGCTGCCCGCCGGCCAGCTGCGGACCGACCTGCTGGCCATGGCTCAACGAGACGGCGTGCCGGTGAAGGACGTGCTGGTCGCGGACGCCTCCCGGCGCACCACCGCGCTCAACGCCTATGTCTCCGGCTTCGGCTCCACCCGGCGCATCGTCGTGTACGACACGCTCCTGAAGTCGCCGCCCAAGCGCATCGAGTCGATCGTGGCGCACGAGCTTGGCCACGCCAAGCGCAATGACGTCCTCCACGGAACACTGATCGGCGCCCTGGGCGTCGCGGGGGCGGTGTGCCTCCTCCAGCTCCTCCTGACCTCTCCCGCCCTGCGGCGCCGCGCCCAGGCGGGCCAGAGCCTTGCCGATCCCCGTTCCGTGGCGCTGCTCCTGGCCTTCATCACCGTGGCGACGCAGGTGGGAGGCCCCGTTCAGAATCTCATCAGCCGCCACATCGAGGCCCGCGCCGACGCGCACGCGCTCGACCTGACCCGCGACCCCGAGACGTTCGTGACGATGCAGCACGAGCTGTCCGTCCGCAACATCTCCGAGCTTCGACCGGACACCCTCGAACACCTGCTGTGGTTCAGCCATCCCGCCGCGCCGGAACGCATCGCCATGGCACGTGACTGGGCCCGCCAGAACCACGTGCCCGAGCCTCCCCCGCTCACCCGCCGCTAGCGTCCGTCGGCTTCGGGGCGGGCGTGGTGTCCGTCGGCTTCGAGGCGGGCGCCGACGGCACCGCCTGCGCGGGCGGGGTCGCCGGGGCCGGGGTCGCGCCCTGGGGGCCGACGAGGAGGGACTGCTTGAGGGCGCTGCCCTTCACCCAGTCCTCCCAGTCGAGCTGCCAGAAGCCCCAGCCGTTCTCGGGCTCCAGCTCCCGCGCGGTGCCCGTGATCTCCACCGGGTCGCCGCGGTAGACCAGGTCGTAGAACCAGGAGGCGTTGCTCGGGCTGATGTTGACGCAGCCGTGGCTGACGTTGCTGTTGCCCTGGGAGCCGACCGACCAGGGGGCACTGTGCACGTACTCGCCGCTGTCGGAGATGCGCACGGCCGAGTAGACCGTCTGGCGGTAGTAGCCCGGACAGCCCGGCCCGCAGCCGACCGTGGAGGAGTCCATGATGACCGGGCTCCCCTTGTCCATGGTCAGGTGGTCGCCGTTGGTGGTGATGTACTTCGTGAGGCCGCCCCTCCCCATGCTGACCGGGATGGTGCGCTTGAGCTTGCCGTTCACCCTCACCCACATCTGGTGCGAGTTCTCGCTCGCCTTGATGATGTGCTCGTCACCGATCCTGAAGTCGATGTTCTTGTTCTCGGTGCCGTACGCGCCGCCGGCGAAGCGCACCCCGCTGAGGTGGGCGCGGAAGCTGACCTTGGTGTGCCGTGGCCAGTACTTCCTGGTCCGGAACACCACCCGCTGGTCGTTGAACCAGTGCCAGGCTCCCTCGACGGGCTTGTCCGAGCGGATCTCCAGCGCCCGTTCCACCGCCGCGCGGTCGCCGACCTCCTCGTCGAAGTTCAGGATGATCGGCATCCCGACCCCGACCGTCTCCTTGGCAGACGGCGCCTCGACCGTGGTCTCCACCGACTTCTTCACCTTGGCGGTGGTGAACCGGCTCGTCACGGTCTGGGTCTTGCCGTCACGGCCGAGCGCGGTGGCGGTGACCCTGTACTTGGTGGCGGGGGCGAGCGTCCACCGCGACTGCCATCTGGTCCTGTCGGCGCTGAGACCGCCCTCGACCTGTTGGCCCTTGGCGGTGACGGTGACGTTCTCGATGGTGCCGTTCTGCGCCTGCACCATGATGGCGCTGTCCGGGCGCAGCGAGCCCGTGCCGTCTCCAGGCGTGAGCGAGAGCTTGACGGCGTCCCTGCCGTCGGTCAGGCCGCCGTCCGAGCACCCGGCGGCCCCGGCCGCCATCGTCATTCCGATCACTGCGGCGGTGGCACGGCGTCCGCGCCGCGCCGATACTGAGACGCCGACCTGCACCGTCGAACCCCCGGTTGTCACTCTATGCATGGCTGCGTACCCGCACGGTGGCGTGCGGGACGCGGACCATTATGAAGGGGCCGGTGCTCGCCTGCTCGCGAACACCGGCCCCTCTGGGGATCCTTTGCCAATCAGTGAGAGAAGTGACCCCTGTAGTACTCAAAGACCAGACCGACCGAGGTCATGATCGTCGCTGCGGCGCCCAGGATCACCAGCCACCAGCCGAAGACCACGCCGAGCGTGACCATCGCGGCGGACAGCGCCAGGAACAGCGGCCACCAGCTGTGCGGGCTGAAGAAGCCCAGCTCGCCGGCGGCGTCGGCGATGTCACCCTCGGGGTCGTCCTCGTACAGAGGACCGCCGTTGGCGCTCTCCAGCCGCCGGACCGTGAAGTGGATGTAGAACCCGATCAGGCCGGCCAGGCCGACGGCCAGGGCCATCGCCGTGGTGCCGGTCCAGTCCTTGGACCAGAGCCAGTAGACGACGTCGGTGGCGAGGAAGAACACCGCACACCCGTAGAACATGAACGCCTGAACGCGCATCGGCTACTTCCCTTCCAGGACGCCGCCGGTCCCGGTGCCCGTGCCGGTCCCCGCGAGCTCGCCCTTGGCACCCACGTGCGGGTGGTGCAGGTCGAACGCGGGCCGCTCGGAACGGATCTTCGGGATCGAGTTGAAGTTGTGCCGGGGCGGCGGGCAGGACGTCGCCCATTCGAGTGACGAGCCGTAGCCCCACGGGTCGTCCACATCGACCTTCTTGCCCTTCTTCGCCGTGATGTAGACGTTGTAGAAGAAGGGCAGCAACGAGACGCCGAGGAGGAACGAGAAGGCCGTCGAGACCTGGTTCATCCCGGTGAACTCGCTGGCGTAGTCGGCGTACCGGCGCGGCATGCCCGCCGCACCCAGCCAGTGCTGGATGAGGAACGTGCCGTGGAAGCCGATGAACAGCAGCCAGAAGTGCACCTTGCCGAGCGTGTCGTTCAGCATCTTGCCGGTGAACTTGGGCCACCAGAAGTAGAACCCGGCGAACATCGCGAACACCACGGTGCCGAAGACCACGTAGTGGAAGTGCGCCACCACGAAGTAGGAGTCCGACAGCTGGAAGTCCATCGGCGGCGAAGCCAGGATGACGCCGGTCAGGCCGCCGAAGAGGAAGGTCACCAGGAAGCCGAGCGACCACAACATCGGCGACTCGAAGGTCAGTTGCCCTCGCCAGATCGTCCCGACCCAGTTGAAGAACTTCACCCCCGTGGGCACCGCGATCAGGAAGGTCATGAACGAGAAGAACGGCAGCAGCACCTGGCCGGTCACGAACATGTGGTGCGCCCACACGGTGATGGACAGGCCCGCGATGGTGATCGTCGCGAACACCAGGCCGATGTAGCCGAAGATCGGCTTGCGGCTGAACACCGGGAGGATCTCGGTCACGATGCCGAAGAAGGGCAACGCGATGATGTAGACCTCCGGATGCCCGAAGAACCAGAAGAGGTGTTGCCAGAGCAATGCGCCGCCGTGCGAGGCGTCGAAGATGTGGGCACCGAGCTTGCGGTCGGCCTCAAGGGCGAGCAGCGCGGCGGCCAGGACCGGGAACGCCAGCAGGACCAGGATCGAGGTCAGCAGGATGTTCCAGGTGAAGATCGGCATCCGGAACATGGTCATGCCGGGCGCGCGCATGCACAGGATCGTGGTGATGAAGTTGACGGCGCCCATGATGGTGCCGAAGCCCGACATCGCCAGACCCATCACCCACATGTCGCCGCCGACGCCCGGGGAGCGCACCGCGTCCGACAGCGGCGCGTAGGCGAACCAGCCGAAGCTCGCGGCGCCGCCCGGGGTGAGGAAGCCCGCCAGCACGATGAGGCTGCCGAACAGGAACAGCCAGTAGGCCAGCATGTTCATGCGGGGGAAGGCGACGTCCGGCGCGCCGATCTGCAGCGGCATGATGACGTTGGCGAAGCCGGCGAACAGCGGCGTCGCGAACATCAGGAGCATGATCGTGCCGTGCATGGTGAACAGCTGGTTGAACTGCTCGTTGCTCATGACCTGCAGACCCGGCTTGTACAGCTCGGCCCGCATCAGCAGCGCCATCACGCCGCCGATCATGAACATCACGAACGACGTGATCAGGTAGAGATAGCCGATCACCTTGTGGTCGGTGGACGACATCCAGGAGGCGATCAGGCGCCCCTTGGTCGTCCGCGACACGGCGATCGGCGCGCTCGGTGCGTGACCGACCGTCGTCACTGGGCACCCCCCGCTGCCTTGGCCTTGGAATCGGCGATGAACTTGGCGTACTGCTCGGGCGACACTACCTGGAGCTGGAAGAGCATCCGGCTATGGTCGACGCCGCAGAGCTCGGCGCAGCGGCCCTCATACGTGCCGAGCTTGCGCGCCGTGAACTCGAACTCGTTGACGTAGCCCGGCATGACGTCCTTCTTGTAGAGGAGCGCCGGGACCCAGAACGAGTGGATGACGTCGTTGGCGTGCAGCCGCACGCGGACCGTCTGGTTGGCCGGGATCGTCATGACCGGCTTGGCCCCGGAGGGAGCGTTGGGCGCGACCGGAGTGCCGACGACGGAGGCGACCGTCTGCTCCTTGCCGGCGGCGTCCTTCTCCTTGTAGTCGAACTGCCAGCTCCACTGAAAGCCGGTGACGTCGATGGTGACCGCCGGGTTGTCGGTGGTCTTCTCGACGTAGTTCTCGTCGCGCGCGGTGAAGTAGAAGAGCACCGCGATGATGACGAACGGGACCGCCGTATAGAGGATCTCGATCGGCATGTTGTAGCGCACCTGCGGAGGCAGGTCGTCGGAGCGCTTGCGGTGGAACAGCACCGCCCAGATGATCAGTCCCCAGACGACGGCGCCCACGGCGAACGCCGCGATCCAGGAGCCCTGCCAGAGCGTGAGCATGCGCTCGGCCTGGTCACTGATCGGCTCGGGCATGCCCAGGCGCTTCACCTCGCCGCTGCAGGCGGTGGCGGTCATCGCCAGCAGGCCCAGCGCGGCGGCGCTCCTCAATGCACGGCGACCGCGCACAGGCGTGCGCCGCTCCCTAGAGCGGGTCGGACTCACGGAATGCCTTCCCCACGGATGAGAGCCCAGGGAACTCCCGGGCAGAGAGATCAGTTATTACACGTTTGGGGGACACATTAGCGCGCGGGTCGCCAACACCCGCTGTTGGGTGCCCGGTTAGGGTTCATGTGTGGCTGACTTGCAGGGAGCTTCCTCGATGACCGCGTACTTCGACGCCGCATCGACCGAGCCCCTGCACCCCGCCGGACGCGCCGCCCTCCTCACGGCGCTGGAGACGGGATGGGCCGACCCGGCGCGCCTGTACGGCGTCGCACGCGGCACCCGGATGCTCCTCGACCAGGCGCGGGGACGGGTCGCCAAGGTCCTGGGAGTACGGCCCGACGAGGTGTCGTTCACCACGTCCGGCACCCAGGCGGTGCACCTGGGGATGCTCGGCGCGCTCCACGCGCGGCGGCGGGTCGGCCGCCATCTGATCGTCAGCGCGGTGGAGCACTCCAGCGTGCTGCACGCCGCCGGGACGCACGAACGCGACGGCGGCAAGGTGACCACGGTCCCGGTCGACCGGGAGGGCCGGGTGGACGTGGCCGCGTTCGCCGAGGCGCTGCGCCCGGACACCGCGCTGGTCTGCCTGCAGTCGGCCAACCACGAGGTGGGCACGGTGCAGCCGGTCGCTGAGGTCGCCGAGCTCTGCCGCGCCGCGCGGGTGCCGCTGCTCGTGGACGCCGCCCAGTCGGTCGGCCGGATGGACGTGCCGTCCGGCTGGTCGCTGCTCACGGCCAGCGCCCACAAGTGGGGCGGCCCGGCGGGCGTCGGCGTGCTGGTCATCCGCAAGAACACCCGCTGGCGGTCGCCGCTGCCCAGCGACGAGCGCGAGGGGCGGCGGATCCCCGGATTCGAGAACGTGCCGGGCGTGGTGGCGGCGGCCGCCGCGCTGGAGGCCTACCGGGCCGAGATGGCGGCCGACGGCCCCCGGCTGTCGGCGCTGGTCGACCAGATCCGCGCCGGGGTGCCGCGCACGATCAGCGACGTCCAGGTGGTCGGCGACCCGGTCGTGCGCCTGCCGCACATGGTGACGTTCTCGTGCCTGTACGTCGAGGGCGAGGCGCTCCTCACCGAATTGGACAGGCTGGGATTCGCGGTTTCCTCGGGAAGTTCCTGTACGGCGGATACGCTGCGTCCCAGTCACGTCCTCGAGGCGATGGGAGTGATTACCCATGGGAACGTCCGGGTATCGCTGCCGCGTGGGGCAAAAGCGACCGACGTCGACCGTTTCATCGCCGTTCTCCCCGAGGCGGTCACCCGGCTCCGCCGAACCGCCGGAGTGACCACACCATGATCTCCACGACCATCTCCCAGACCCCGACGACAGGGAGGCGGGTGCGCCCATGAGGTTCCGAAGCCGTGCCAAGACCGGCTCGCGGGACGGTGCCGACGGCGCCGCCCAGCCACCCGTGCCCGACCCGTCCCAGCCGCCGCCGACCCTGGTGATCGACGCGCTGGGCCGCAAGTGCCCGATCCCGATCATCATGCTGGCCGAGCGCCTCCGCGAGGTGCCGGTCGGCGACGTCATCGCGGTGCTCGCCGACGACGTGGCCGCCCGCACCGACATTCCCGCCTGGTGCCGGATGAAGTCCCAGGACTTCGTCCGGGAGGAGACCCTCCCCCACGGCGGCTGGGGCTTCCACATCCGCCGGACGTACTAGTCGGACGCACCACGACGTCCTGACACCTACCGAACATCAAGGGCCACCGGATCACGATCCGGCGGCCCTTGACGTGTGTCAGGAATCAGACGTGTGTCAGGAATCAGGGGTTGGGCGTGTCGAGGTGCGGCGCGATCTCGTCCGCGGCCGCGTCGCCGTAGGCCTCGGTGAAGCGCTCCAGGAAACGGGTCTTGGACAGGTGGTACTCCTGCGGCCCGGCGACCTCGAGGACGTGCGCGGCGATGAGGTTGCCGACCTGGGCCGCGCGCTCCAGCGACAGGCCCCAGGCGGTCGCGGTCAGGAAGCCGGCGCGGAAGGCGTCGCCGCCGCCGGTCGGGTCGACCACGGCGTCCACGCGGACGGCGGGGACGTGCAGCCCCTCCTCGCCCTTGCGGTCGATCACCACGCCCTTGGCGGCGAGGGTGGTGATGCGGACCCCGGTGCGGTCGAGGATCTCGGCGTCGGTCCAGCCGGTCTTCTCCTCGGAGAGGGCCTTCTCGTACTCGTTGGTGAACAGGTACGCGGCACCGTCGATGAGGCGGCGGATGTCGGCGCCCTCCATCCGGGCGAGCTGCTGGGAGGGGTCGGCGGCGAACGGGATGCCCCGGGTGCGGCACTCGTCGGTGTGCCGCAGCATCGCCTCAGGGTCGTTCGGGCTGATCAGCACCAGGTCGAGCCCGCCGACCCGGTCGGCGATCGGCTGCAGCTCGATCAGGCGGGCCTCGCTCATCGCACCGGCGTAGAACGTGGCGATCTGGTTCTGGTCCTGGTCGGTGGTGCACAGGAACCGGGCGGTGTGGTGCAGCTCGGACACGTGCACCGAGGCCGTGTCGACCCGGTGGCGCTCCAGCCACGACCGGTAGTCGGCGAAGTCGTCGCCCACCGAGCCGACGAGGATGGACTCCTTGCCCAGGCAGCCCATGGCGAAGCAGATGTTGGGGGCGACGCCACCGCGCCGGATGTCGAGCTGGTCGACCAGGAAGGACAGCGAGACCGTATCGAGCTGGTCGGGGCGCAGGCTGTCGGTGAACCTGCCCGGGAAGGTCATCAGATGGTCGGTCGCGATGGAGCCAGTCACGGCGATGCGCACGGCGGGTCGCTCTCCTCGTTGGTGTCGTCCGGCTATTTGTCCGGCTTCTCTACAACCCAGGTGGGGAATTGCGGGGACACAGCCTACTTGCCATCGCAGCGCCGGGCGTACCCGGCGCGTGCCCTCTACCGCTCTAGGGGAACACGAACGAAGCGGCCCGGACAAGGATCATCCAGACCGCTTCGGGGTGCACGTGCGGAACCGGCGTACTTGGCCGGTCCGCTCGGGCTTTGAGACACGCCCCAGGGCGTGTCCTAGTTGAAGGAGTCGCCGCAGGCGCAGGAGCCGGAAGCGTTCGGGTTGTCGATCGTGAAGCCCTGCTTTTCGATCGAGTCGACGAAGTCGATCGTGGCGCCGGTGAGGTAGGGGGCGCTCATCCGGTCGACGCGGACGCTCAGCCCGTCGAAGTCCTGGACCTGGTCGCCGTCCATCTCGCGCTCATCGAAGAAGAGCTGGTAGATCAGGCCCGAGCAGCCACCCGGCTGCACGGCGACACGCAGCGCAAGGTCGTCGCGGCCCTCCTGCTCGAGCAGGCCCTTGGCCTTCTCGGCGGCGGCGTCGGTCAGGACGACGCCCTGCTGCGTGGTCTCCTGCGTGCTGGTCTCGCCTGAAACCGTCATGTGTTCAGCTCCCGGGTCTCGCTACGCCGCTCAAGCGGCGAACTGTCGCATGTCCACGAGGGCGTTGCCGCCTTCTTCCACAGGACAACGTACCTCGCTCCGTGGCCATTCCTCGTATCACCAGTGTTTCACCTCAGATGGCCATCACGCCGGGTCTGAGTGCGTTCTATGTCACAGCGACGACCCCGGGCGGGGCACTTGTCCGCTATGTGTGCGAGTATTAGTCGTCAATGCGACGATAAGCCCCCCATCTCGGGGAGGGAGACTCCAGTGACCACCCCAGTGCGTGATCTTCCTTTGCTCTTCCTCGGCACCGGGTCCGACCCGGCCAGCGAACGCGGCGTCGACTGTCCCGGCGAGCTTCCCGCGGCCTCCGACCCCGGTCTCGTGGAGCGCGCCCGGGCGGCCAAGGCGGCGCTCGGCGACCAGGTGTTCGTCCTGGGGCACCACTACCAGCGGGACGAGGTCATCCAATTCGCGGACGTGACCGGCGACTCGTTCAAGCTCGCCCAGCAGGCGGCGGCCCGGCCGGACGCCCCGTACATCGTGTTCTGCGGTGTGCACTTCATGGCCGAGTCGGCCGACATCCTCACCGCCGGGCACCAGCAGGTCGTCCTGCCCGACCTGGCGGCGGGCTGTTCCATGGCCGACATGGCGACCTTCGACCAGGTGGAGGAGTGCTGGGAGGCCCTGGAGGACGCCGGGATCGCCGATGACGTGGTCCCCGTCACGTACATGAACTCCTCGGCCGACATCAAGGCCTTCGTCGGCCGCCACGGCGGTGTCGTGTGCACCTCCTCCAACGCCAAGCGCGCGCTGGACTGGGCGTACTCGAAGGGCTCCAAGGTGCTGTTCCTGCCAGACCAGCACCTCGGCCGCAACACGGGCGTGCTGGAGATGGGCTTCTCCCTGGACGACTGCGTCGTCTACAACCCGCACCGGCCCGACGGCGGGCTCACCCACCAGCAGATGCGCGACGCCAAGATGCTTCTCTGGCGCGGCCACTGCTCGGTCCACGGCCGGTTCAGCAAGGAGTCGGTGGACGACGTACGGGCCCGCGTTCCCGGCGTGAACGTCCTCGTCCACCCCGAATGCCGCCATGAGGTCGTCCTGAACGCCGACCAGATCGGCTCGACCGAGTACATCATCAAGACCATCGAGGCCGCGCCGGCCGGCTCGGCCTGGGCCGTGGGCACCGAGCTCAACCTGGTCAAGCGCCTGGCCGGCGCCCACCCGGACAAGAACATCATGTTCCTGGACAAGACGGTCTGCTTCTGCTCGACCATGAACCGGATCGACCTGCCGCACCTGGTCTGGTCGCTGGAGGCGCTGGCGCGCGGCGAGGTCGTCAACCGGATCGAGGTGGACGCCGAGACCGCCCACTACGCCCGCGTCGCCCTCGACCAGATGCTCGCCCTCCCCTAGGGATTACGCACGTTCGCCGGATGGGGCCTTGGCTTCCATCCGGCGAACGACGGGTGTCCCGGCTACGATCGGTCCCGGTTGCCGAACGTCATGAGCTCCACCTGCGCGTTCCGGTCCGCCGCCTTGATCGCGTTCTGCGTCGCACGAGCGCGGTCGAAGCCGCGGACGGTCGCCTTCACGCGGCCGGTGCCCCGGTAGCCGATGACCCGGCGCGGTGTGCCCGTCCCGTACACCGGATGGATCGATATCTGGGTGGCCCGCACGTCACTGGCCGCCACCCCGGAATCGATGATCGTCTTCATCAACCGGGCGTTCGCCGCCTTGGCCGCGAGGTAGGTGTCCAACACCCCGTTCCGCCGTACCTCCGTGGCCGCCAGCACGTAGACGATGTCCGCAGCCGCCGGCGCCCCGCGCTCGACGGCGGCCTCCATCCGATCCTCCCGGTCCAGGACCGCCGCCCCGGCGCCCGGCGCCCCTGCCTGCAGGGCCGCGGTCAGCGCGAGCGCCGCCGTGGCCGGGACCACCAGCCGTCTGATCATCCTTGCTCCCCCGATCGGTGCACGGCGCCATTCGATCATCGTGGGCGGGCGGCGGCGGGGAGCTGCGGCCCAAGGTCGGGTCATGACCTGGGCGAACAACTGCAAGATCAGATCGCGGGGGCGTCCCACAGCGGGAACCATCGGGCGCGGTCCCGCTCGAACGGCAGGTCGGCCCCGACGGCCTCCGTCGCCTGGTCCTCCAGGGCGTCGTCGCGGCCGCCGCCCGCCGCCGGCGCGAACGGGTAGAACGTTCCGCTCACGTGCGTGTAGACGAGGGCGAGACGGCGTCCGTCGGGCCGGGCGAACCCGGTCAGCGAGCACAGCAGGTACGGCCCGAAGCCCCCCTCGTCGAACGTCGCGTTGACGGCGTGCAGGTCGTTCACGACACGTTCCAGCGCGCCTTGCGGATGCCGTGTCAGGACCCAGCCGCAGCCGTACGCGTCGGTGCTGTACTCGGCTGTGGCGCCGGGCTCGGTCGCGACCAGGCGCCGGAGCTCCCTCTGGACCTGGGCGAACGCGTCGAAGACCCCGCCGTCGACCGTCCGGAAGCACACCGAGCCCAGCCCCGAGGGGACGAAGCCGGTCATGGCCTCCAGCGCGGCGGCCGCCGGCACCAGGCCGAAGATCGCGTCCAGGTCGGGGTCGGCGGGCCTCGCGCGGCCGAGCACGACGTCACCGAACGACGGCATGGTCACCTTCTTCCGCTCGCGAGCCGCTGGGAGACCTCGGTGAGCCGGCGGACCCGTACCTCCACCGGGGGATGGGTCGACACCAGGTCGGCGACCGCACGGCCCGTCGCCCGCGCCGGCACCGTGAGGAGGCCGTTCAACGGACGCAGCTCCCGGAGCTCGGCCGTGGGCGCGGACTCGATCTCGGCGCAGATCTTGGTCAGGGCAGCGGACGAGGCGGCCGGCCGGCCGGTCAGCAGGGCACCGGTACGGTCGGCGCACAGCTCGCGCTGCCGCGAGATCGCCAGGTTCAGCAGCTGGCTCAGCGGGAAGAGCAGCACGGCCAGCGCCACCATGGGCAGCAGGACCACGCCGGCGAGCCGGGCGGCCAGGCGGCCCTCGCCCAGCAGCAGCCCGCTCACGGTCGTGATGATCAATCCGCCGCAGAACGCGGGAAACCCGGCGATCGTGGCCACCACCACGTCCCGGTGGGCGAGATGCGCCATCTCATGGGCCAGCACGCTTTCGAGCTCGGCCACATCGAGCCGTTCACGCAGGCCGGTGGTGACGCAGACGACCGCGCGATCCCGGCGGCAGCCGGCGGCGAAGGCGTTGGGGATCTCGGTGTCGGCGACGGCGACGCGGGGCTTGGGAAGCCCCGACGACATGCACAGGCGCTCGACCAGCCCGTGCAACTCGGGCTCCTCGGCCGCGGAGACCTCCCGCGCGTCCATCGCCCACAGCGCGACGTTGTCGGCGTAACGGAACTGGGCCGTGAGCAGGACGGCGACGGCGGCGACCGCCGCCAGTCCCCAGAGCGTCGAGACCTGGAAGAAGGGTGTCACCAGCAGGCCGTACAGGACCGCCAGCAGGACCATGGTCAGCACCACCCGCGAGGTGAGGCCTCGCTCGCGTGAATAGCGCGCAGGCACCATCGATCCCCCTGCTCTCCAGGTATGGAACGAAGGTAGGACGCGGCTGGCGGAGATTACGTGCCGTGTGACACAAATATGGCGTTCAGAGGCCGGGTCGTTCAGAGGCCGGGGGCGCCCCAGACGGGGAACCAGCGCGACAGATCGTCCTCGAACGGCAGGTCGGCACCCACAGCGCCGCGCACTTGCAGCTCCAGCGCGTTGTCACGCTTGTCACCGGGGAGCGGTGCGAACGGGTAGAACGTGCCGCGCTTGTAGAGGTAGACCAGTGCCAGCCGCCGTGTTTCAGCCCCATGGCCACGCCCCACCGCCCCAGGGGCATCCGGCCCCTGGAAGCCGACGAGCGAGCACAGCAGGTGCGGGCCGAAGCCGCCCGCCTCCAGGGTCGCGTTGACCGCGTGCAGGTCGGTGACCAGCGCGGGCAGGTCGTCGGCGGGCTGCCTGGCCAGCAGCCAGGTGTAACCGTAGGAGTCGGTGCTCAGCTCGACCTCCGGCCCGTCACCCGCGTCCAGCAGCTCCTGGACGTCCTTCTGCATGCGGGCGAACGCCCCGCCCTCGACCGCCCGGAAGCACACCGAGCCGAGCCCGGTCGGGATGAAGCCCGTGCCGGCCTCCAGCGTCAGCGCGGCGGTGGACAGCGCGAACAGCCGGTCCAGGTCCGGCTTGACCGGCTTGGACCGGCCCAACAGTGTGTCCAGGAAACCCACGGTCAGACTCCCCTGCTCATCTGGTCGGAGATCTTCGACAGCTGGGCGAGCCGCCTGTCCAGCGGCGGGTGGGTGGCGAACAGCGAGGAGACGCTGAAACCCTTGGTGAAGGCCGGGGCGAAGAAGAAGGCGTTGAACGGCTCGGCGGCCCGCAGGTCCTTGCTGGGAATCCTGGCGATCTCGCCGGAGACCTTGGTCAGCGCGCTGGCCAGCGCCGACGGGCGGCCGGTCAGCAGCGCGGCGGCCCGGTCGGCCGACAGCTCCCGGTAGCGGGACAGGGCGCGGGTGAGCACGAAGCTGATCGCGTACGCCACCGCGCTCACCGCGATGACCGCGAGCAGGATGAGCCCGGTGTTCTGGTCGCCGTCACGGCGGCTGAAGCCTCCCCACAGCCCCCACTCCAGCCCGAACCGCGTGATGAGGCCCGCGCACACGCCCAGGAACGAGGCGATCGTCATGACCGCGACGTCCTTGTGGGCGATGTGCGCCATCTCGTGCGCGAGCACGCCCTCCAGCTCCACCGGGTCGAGCCGGCGCAGCAGCCCGGTGGTGACGCAGACGACGGCCTTGCTCTGGTTGCGGCCGGTCGCGAAGGCGTTGGGCACATCGGTGTCGGCGACCGCCACCCGCGGCTTGGGCGCGTCCGACATCGCGCAGATCCGGTCGATCACCCCGTGCAGCTCGGGCGCCTCCTCCGGCGTGACCTCCCGCCCGTGCATGGCGAAGAGCGTCATGCGATCGGAGAAGAAGTACTGGGCGAGCAGGAAGACGGCGGCGCCGATCAGCGCGAACACGCCCCAGCTGGGCGCGATCACGAAGAACGCCGTCACGAAGACGACGTAGACCAGGCCCAGCAAGAACATCGTCACGAGCATGCGTGACGTCAGCCCCCGGTCCGAGGCATACCGCGTCCGCGCCATGCCGCCCCCTTCCGTGCCGGCACGACCCCGTTCACCTTGAACAACGATCAAACGTGCCGGTTTGTGCCCCAGTGCCCCGGTTGCCCCGGTCGCCACGGCGGTGGTCAGGAAGAAGGCCAGGAGGAGGTAAGGCTCAGTCCGGGATCAGGCCCTCGTCCCCCAGCATCGCCTTGACCTCGTCCATCGTGGCGTCCGACGGCGGCAGGATCAGCTCCGACGGCTCCAGGTCGTCATCCGGGAGCGGCTTGCCGATCTTGCGGGCCTGGTCCAGCAGCGCGTGCAGCGCGGTGCGGAAGGCGGTCTCGTCCCCCGACTCGATCGCCTGCTCGACCTTCTCGTCGAGCTCGTTCAGCCCGGCCAGGTCGCCCGGCGCCACGTCGACCTGCCCCTCCCCCATGATCCGGACGATCACTGCTGGCCTCCAGGCTGCTGTGGCCACTGCTGGCCCTGCGGAGCCTGCTGGGGGGTGTCCTGCTGCTGCGGCGCGGCGGTGGGCGTGCCCTGGTTGAGCTCCTTGGGCGCGGGACCCTGGCCCAGCTCCGCCTTCAGGCGTTCGAGCTCCATGTCGACGCCGGGACCGGAGCCCATGCGGTCGAGCTCGGCCTGGATGTCGTCCTTGGGACCGGAGAAGTCCTCCAGGGCACCGGAGGCCAGCAGCTCGTCGATCGCCCCGGCCCGGGCCTTCATGGTCTCGGTCTTCTCCTCGGCGCGCTGGATCGCCAGGCCGACGTCGCCCATCTCCTCGGAGATGCCGCTGAAGGCCTCGTTGATCTTGGTCTGCGCCTCGGCCGCCGTGTAGGTGGCCTTGATCGTCTCCTTGCGGGTGCGGAAGGAGTCGACCTTGGCCTGCAGCCGCTGGGAGGCGAGCGTGAGCTTCTCCTCCTCGCCCTGGAGCTGCTGGTACTGCATGCGCAGATCGTTCAGCTGGCCGTCCAGACCGGCACGACGGGTCAGCGCCTCGCGCGCCAGATCCTCACGGCCCACCTGGAGCGCCTTCTTACCCTGGTCGGTCAGCTTGTTCTGCTGGCCCTCAAGCTGGTTGATCTGCAACTCGAGACGCTTGCGCGAGGTGGCGACGTCGGCAACGCCCCGACGAACCTTCTGCAGCATCTCCAGCTGACGCTGGTAGGAGTAGTCGAGGGTCTCCCGAGGATCTTCCATGCGGTCCAGGGCCCTGTTCGCCTTGGACTTGAAGATCATCGACATTCGCTTCATCACGCTCATCGCGCGGCGCCAGTCCCTTCGTGTGCTGTAGCTCAGTCACAAACTGGGCTCTATAACCACTGCTGGGGTTCATATCACCCTACGCGTTAACGCGCGAGGCAGCCACGATGTTCGCAGCCGGTAGGCTGATCTCTGTGTTCCGACGTCGTACCCAGGAAGCCCCCGCAGATCCTCCTCAGGTAGTAAAGCCAGGAGGCAAGGGGCGCCCCACTCCCAAGCGCGCGGAGGCCCAGAAGGCCCGCCGCCAGCCGATCACGGCACCCTCCAATCGCAAAGAGGCCTACAAGAGGGTCCGCGAAAAGCAGGCCGAGCAACGGGCCAAGGCCCGTGAGGGCATGGCCAAGGGTGACGAGAAGTACCTCCTGAAGCGCGACAAGGGCCCGGTCCGCCGGCTCGCCCGCGACTATGTCGACGGGCGCCGCACGATCGGCTCCTACCTCATGTACGGCATGTTCGCGATCGTGGCGCTCAGCCTGCTGCCGATCGCCGCGGCCAAGCTGCTGGTGCTGTTCGCTCCCCCGCTGCTGCTCGCCGCGGTCTTCATCGAAGGTCTGGTCATCAGCCGGAAGATCAAGAAGCTGGCGGCCGAGCGCTACCCGGACGAGGACACCAAGGGCGTCGGCCTGTACGCGGCGATGCGCGCCATGCAGATCCGCCGGCTCCGGGTGCCGGGGCCTCAGGTCAAGCCCGGTCAGAAGGTGTGAACCACTCCGATCTCCCGCCATTAGGGTCGGGGGCATGGAGTTTCGACGACTGGGCCGAAGCGGCCTGAAGATCAGCGAAATCGCGTACGGCAACTGGCTCACCCACGGTTCGCAGGTCGAGGAGGACGCGGCGCTCGCGTGCGTCCAGGCGGCGCTCGACGAGGGCGTCACGACGTTCGACACCGCCGACGTCTACGCCGGGACCCGCGCGGAGGACGTGCTCGGCCGGGCGCTCAAGGGCCAGCGCCGCGAGGGCCTGGAGATCTTCACGAAGGTCTACTGGCCGACCGGTCCCGGGATGAACGACCGGGGCCTGTCGCGCAAGCACATCTTCGAGTCGATCCACGGCTCGCTGCGCCGTCTGCAGACCGACTACGTCGACCTCTACCAGGCCCACCGCTTCGACTACGAGACCCCGCTGGAGGAGACGCTCAAGGCGTTCGACGACCTCGTCCGGCAGGGCAAGGTGCTGTACGTCGGCGTCTCGGAGTGGCGGGCCGAGGAGATCGCCCGGGCGCTGGAGATCGCCGACCAGATGGGCTTCGACCGGATCGTGTCGAGCCAGCCGCAGTACTCGATGTTGTGGCGGGTGATCGAGAGCGAGGTCGTCCCGCTCTGCGAGAAGGAGGGCATCGGCCAGATCGTCTGGTCGCCGATCGCGCAGGGCGTGCTGAGCGGCAAGTACAAGCCGGGCCAGCCGCTGCCCGCTGGCACGCGCGCCACCGACGAGAAGGGCGGCGCCGACATGGTCCGGCGCTATCTCAACGACGACACGCTGACCCGCGTCCAGAAGCTGCAGCCGATCGCCGACGAACTCGGGCTCACCATGGCGCAGCTCGCCGTCGCCTGGGTGTTGCAGAACCCGAACGTCTCAGCCGCGATCGTGGGTGCCTCCCGCCCCGAGCAGGTGCGCGACAACGTGAAGGCCGCCGGGGTGAAGCTGGACGCCGAGGTGCTCGAGCGCATCGACGACGTACTCGGCCCGATCGTGGAACGCGACCCGGCGCGTACGGTCAGCCCCCCACAGCGTCCGTGACGCTCGGCGTCTCCTTTGCCGTGCGGTGCACGGCAAAGGAGACGCTCACCGCGCTTCGTGCAGGCTCATCGGCCCGTACGCGACGCTCTCGTCGTCCAGGAGCGTGACCTGGTCGACCTCGTCCTCGCGCAGGGCACGCCAGTTTTCGCCCAGCCAGGTCTCCGCGTCGGCCTGGGTGGAGAACGTCTCCTCCGACATGCCGACCGAGCGCCCGTCGGCCTTTTCCAATCGCCAGCTCCACGCCATCGCGCTTGTCCTCCCTCGTTGCGGCGAGAGTAGCCTCTCGATCAGCGCCCCGCGTCGTTACCAAGGCGGCGCAGACCTGGCCCGTAGAGTTTTCGATCAATGAACATCGATCTTCAGGGGACCGCCGGCCGGGACGGCTGGCCACTGCCCGACTGCCGCTGTGCCTCCTGCACCCGCCTGCGCACCGCCGGGATCAGCCACGAGCCCACCCGGATCCTCATCGACGGCGTCCCGCTCGAGAAGTGCTCGCGCTGGAAGGTGCCCGGCGGTTACGACGTGCGGTCCGCGTCCGGGCGGCGGATCCTGGTGGCGGGCGGGCCCGGGGAACGGCCGGAACCGGTCGCCGAGACCGTGTACGACGCGGCCCTGCTGGACCTGGTGGGCTGCCCCGACCACCTCGGCCGGCTGCGGCACGCCGGGGCGGTCACCGCGGCGACCGAGATCATCGCGGTGTACGTCGACCATCGCATCCCGTCGCCGGAGGAGCTGGAGCGGCGCAAGGGCTTCTGGATGACGCAGCGGGAAGGGCCGCACCGCACGCTGCTGCTCGGCGGCTCCCGGTCCGGCAAGTCGGCCGAGGCCGAGATGAGGTTGATCGGCCATCCGTACGTGACGTACGTGGCGACGGCGGTGCGCGGCGACGATCCCGAATGGGCGGCCCGGATCGAGGCGCACCAGCGCCGCCGCCCCGCCTGGTGGAAGACGGTGGAGGCGACGCGCGACCTGGCGCACCTGCTGGCCTCGACCTCCGGCGCGATCCTGGTGGACGGCATCGGCACCTGGGTGGCCGCCGTCATGAGCGAGACCGGCGCCTGGGAGGAGCCGGCCCGGGTGACGCCCTGCCTCGACGAGCTGATCACCGCCTGGCGCGCCACGACGGCCCGCGTCGTGGCGGTGAGCGACGAGGTCGGGCTCTCGCTGGTGCCCACGACTCCGGCGGGGCGGGCGTTCCGCGACGTCCTCGGGGATCTCAACCAGCGGCTGGCCGCCGAGTCCGAGGAGGCGGCCCTCGTCGTGGCCGGCCGCGTGACCGACCTGCTGTGAACGGGTTGCGGCTGGCCGTCTCGTTGCTGACGGTGATCCCGCTGCCGGCGCCGCGCGTCGATCGCGGCACGGCGCGTCAGGCGATGATCCTCGCTCCGGCCGTCGGTCTCGTCGTGGGCGGCGCCGCGGCACTCGTCCTCGTCCTGGGTGAGTGGCTCGGCCTGGCACCGTTCCTCCGGGCGGCCCTGGCGGTCGCCGTCATGGCAGTGATCACCCGCGCGCTCCATCTGGACGGCCTGGCCGACCTCGCGGACGGGCTCGGCAGCGGCCGCCCGGCGCAGGACGCTCTGGCCATCATGAAGCGCTCGGACATCGGACCCTTCGGCGTGGTGACCCTGCTCCTCACCCTGCTGATCCAGGTGGCGGCGCTGGCCTCCACCCCCGACGCTCCGGTCGCCGTGCTGATCGCCGCCGTGACGGGCCGTCTGGCACTTCCCTGGGCGTGCCGCACGGGCGTTCCCTCCGCCCGCCCGGACGGATTGGGCGCCTTGGTGTCCGGCACCATCACCACCGGCATCGCCTTGGCCGTCACCGGGTTCTGCCTCCTTGCCGCCTTCGGCGCGGGTCTGGCCATCGGGCGTCCCGTTCACGCGGCCGCTGCCGTCCTGGCAGGCGTGGGAACGGCGCTCCTGCTCCTCCGTCACTCCACTCGCCGCCTGGGCGGGGTGACGGGAGACGTCTTCGGCGCCGTGGTCGAGACCGCCACCACCGCCGCCCTGATCGTCCTCGCCGTCCGTCCCTGATCCGCCATCAGGCAATGCTTGATCCAAAAGGGCGAAACCGGTCACCGGGAGGACTAACATCGGACTACGTGACGAGCATCAGCCTTGACAGCGCATCCACCGCCGCTCTGGACGCCGACGCGATCGTGATCGGCGTCGTCCCCGCCGACGCCGGCCCGAGGCCGGCCGCAGGCGCCGAGGAGGTCGACCGGGCGCTGGACGGGCGGCTCGCGAGCGCGCTGAAGTCGATGGGCGCCACCGGCAAGGCCGGCGAGGTCACCAAGCTCCCGACGCTCGGCGCCCTGACCGCGTCCGTGATCGTCGCGGTCGGTCTGGGCAAGGAGCCCGGCACCGAGGAGCTGCGCCGGGCCGCCGGCGCCGCCCTCCGTGCCCTGGCGGGCACCACCAGGGTCGCCGTCGCGCTCCCCGCGAGCTCGGCCGAAGAGGTCGGCGAGATCGCTCTCGGCGCGCTGCTCGGCAACTACAGCTTCGGTGCGTACCGCACCGGCGAGCAGAAGAGCCCGGTCGAGCAGATCACGGTCGTGGGCGAGCACGGCGTCGAGGGCGACATCGAGCGCGCCCGCACGCTCGCCGACGCGGTGACGCTGGTGCGCGACCTGGTCAACACCCCGCCGTCCGACCTCAACCCCGAGGTCTTCGCCGAGACCGCCGAGCGGATCGCGGGCGAGGCCGGCCTGGAGGTGGAGGTGCTCGACGAGAAGGCGCTCGTCGAGGGCGGCTACGGCGGCATCGTGGGCGTCGGCCAGGGGTCGGTCAACCCGCCGCGGCTCGTCCGCCTCGCCTACCGCCACCCCGAGGCCGCCAAGACCCTCGCCCTGGTCGGCAAGGGCATCACGTTCGACTCCGGCGGCCTGTCCCTCAAGCCCTCCGAGGCCATGGACTGGATGAAGTCCGACATGGGCGGCGCGGCCGCGGTGCTGGGCGCGCTCCAGGCTCTCGCGGCGCTCCGTCCCAAGGTCAACGTGGTCGGCTACCTGGCGCTGGCGGAGAACATGCCGAGCGGCACGGCGCAGCGCCCGTCCGACGTGCTCCGCATCTACGGCGGCAAGACCGTCGAGGTCCTCAACACCGACGCCGAAGGCCGCCTCGTCCTGGCCGACGCCATCGTGCGTTCCGGCGAGGACTCCCCCGACCTGCTCGTGGACGTCGCCACGCTGACCGGCGCCCAGCTCGTCGCGCTGGGCACGCGCACCACCGGAGTCATGGCCAACGACGACGGCGTCCGTGAGAAGGTGGTCGCGGCGGCCGAGCGTGCCGGGGAGCCCTCATGGGGCATGCCGCTGCCGGCCGAGCTGCGCAAGGGACTCGACTCCTCGGTGGCCGACATCGCCAACATCAGCGGTGAGCGCTGGGGCGGCATGCTGGTCGCGGGCGTCTTCCTCAAGGAGTTCGTCCCGGACGGCGTTCGCTGGGCGCACCTGGACATCGCGGGCCCCTCGTTCAACAAGGGCGAGCCCTATGGGTACACCCCCAAGGGCGGCACCGGTGCCGCTACGCGTACTTTGGTGGAAATCGCCGAAGACCTCGCGGCCGGAAACCTGTGAGGTCCCGGCCAGGCCAGAATTGAATAGATTTCCTCACGGCTACGGGGCCGCCCGCCTGAGGTGCGCCCCGTACCGCCGCGAGGGCCGGCCCGGCACGCTCGGGACCCGGCGAGCCAGACTGAGTACCGGAAAAGGGAGCGTCCAGTGGCCAACAGCGGCCCCTTCGACATCGTCGTCCTAGGTGGTGGCAGCGGCGGATATGCGTGTGCACTCCGAGCCGCCGAGCTCGGCAAGTCCGTGGCGCTCATCGAACGAGACAAACTGGGCGGGACGTGCCTCAACCGGGGCTGCATCCCGACCAAGGCCCTCCTGCACGCGGCGGAGGTGGCCGACCAGACCCGCGAGGCCGCGACCTTCGGCATCAAGGCCAGCTTCGACGGCATCGACATCGCGGGCGTCAACGCCTACAAGGACAAGGTCGTCTCGACCACGGTCAAGGGACTGACCGGCCTGATCAAGTCCAAGGGCATCACGATCGTCGAGGGCGACGGCAGGCTCACCGGGCCGACCACCGTCGAGGTGACCGGTCCCGGCGGGGAGCGCACCACGCTGGAGGGCGGGCACATCGTGCTGGCCACCGGATCGGTGCCCAAGTCGCTGCCCGGCCTGGAGATCGACGGCGAGCGGGTGATCTCCAGCGACCACGCGCTGGTGCTGGAGCACGTGCCGGCCTCGGTCGTCGTCCTCGGCGGCGGCGTCATCGGCGTCGAGTTCGCCAGCGTGTGGCGCTCGTTCGGCGCGGAGGTCACCATCGTCGAGGCGCTGCCGCACCTGCTGCCGCTGGAGGAGGAGTCCAGCTCCAAGCGGCTGGAGCGGGCGTTCCGCAAGCGCGGCATCAAGTACGAGCTGGGCGCGAGGTTCCAGGGCGTCAAGCCGACCCAGGGCGGCGTCTCGGTGACGCTGGACAACGGCAAGACGATCGACGCCGAGCTGCTGCTCGTCGCGGTCGGCCGTGGTCCGGTCTCCGAGGGCATCGGCCTGGCGGAGGCCGGCGTGGTGACCGAGCGGGGCTTCGTCAAGGTCGACGAGTTCTGCCAGACCAGCGTCTCCACGATCTCGGCGGTCGGCGACCTGATCCCCACCCCGCAGCTGGCCCACGTGGGCTTCGCCGAGGGCATCCTCGTCGCCGAGCGCCTGGCCGGGCTCAACCCGCCGGCGATCGACTACGACGGCGTGCCCCGCATCACCTACTCCGACCCCGAGGTCGCCGCGGTGGGCATCACCACCAAGGTCGCCGAGGAGCGCGGATACGAGATCAAAGAGGTCACCTACGACCTCGCCGGCAACCCCAAGAGCAAGATCCTCGGGACCCAGGGCGAGGTCAAGGTGATCGCGGCCGTGGACGGCCCCGTCCTCGGCATTCACATGGTCGGTGCGCGTGTGGGCGAGCTCATCACCGAGGGTCAGCTCATCTACAACTGGGAGGCCCTGCCCGCAGAGGTCGCCCAGCTGATCCATCCCCACCCGACCCAATCCGAAGCGGTCGGCGAAGCACACCTCGCTCTCGCCGGCAAGCCACTGCACGTGCACGGCTGAACGCCCGCACAGGAAATTCGAAGGAGTCGCGAGAGCCATGCCGGTCTCCGTCACAATGCCCCAGCTCGGCGAGAGCGTCACCGAGGGCACCGTCACCCGCTGGCTGAAGAAGGAGGGTGAGCACGTCGAGACGGACGAGCCGCTCCTGGAGGTGTCGACCGACAAGGTCGACACCGAGATCCCTTCGCCTGCGTCGGGCATCCTGACCAGCATCACCGTCGCCGAGGACGAGACCGTCGAGGTCGGCGCCGAGCTGGCGGTCATCGGGGACGAGGGCGACGCCCCCGCCCCGGCGGCCGAGCCGCAGGAGGAGTCCCAGCAGCAGCCCGAGCAGCAGCAGGCCGAGCCGCAGCAGGCCGAGCCGCAGCAGGCCGAGCCGCAGCAGGCCGAGCCGGCCCCGGCCCAGCAGCAGGCACCCGCCCAGCAGCCGCCGG
>NZ_WBMT01000002.1:509812-637900 GCF_008923185.1 Actinomadura rudentiformis | reverse complement strand
CGCACTACGGGCGGATGTGTCCGATCGAGACGCCTGAGGGGCCGAACATCGGCCTGATCGGGTCGTTGGCGGCGTTCGGGCGGGTCAACCCGTTCGGGTTCGTCGAGACCCCGTACCGCAAGGTCGAGAACGGTGTGGTCAGCGACCAGATCGACTACCTCACCGCCGATGAGGAAGACCGCTTCGTCGTCGCCCAGGCCAACTCCCTGCTCAACGACGACGGCACGTTCGTCGAGCAGAAGGTCCTGGTCCGCAAGAAGGGCGGCGAGGTCGAGCTGATCCCGCCGGGCGAAGTCCAGTACATGGACGTCTCGGCGCGGCAGATGACCTCGGTCGCGACGGCGATGATCCCGTTCCTGGAGCATGACGACGCCAACCGGGCGCTGATGGGTTCCAACATGCAGCGCCAGTCGGTGCCGTTGCTGCGCAGTGAGGCGCCGCTGGTGGGCACCGGCATGGAATACCGCGCCGCCGTCGACGCCGGTGACGTGATCACCGCCGAGAAGGCCGGCGTGGTGGAGGAGGTCTCCGCTGACTACGTGACCGTCATGAACGACGACGGCACCCGGACCACCTACCGGGTCGCCAAGTTCAAGCGGTCCAACCAGGGCACCTGCTTCAACCAGAAGCCCATCGTCGAAGAGGGCCAGCGGGTCGAGCTCGGGCAGGTCGTCGCCGACGGCCCGTGCACCGACCAGGGTGAGATGGCGCTGGGTAAGAACCTGCTGGTGGCGTTCATGCCGTGGGAGGGTCACAACTACGAAGACGCGATCATCCTCAGCCAGCGGCTGGTGCAGGACGACGTGCTGTCCTCGATTCACATCGAGGAGCACGAGGTCGACGCCCGCGACACCAAGCTGGGGCCTGAGGAGATCACCCGGGACATCCCGAACGTCTCCGAAGAGGTGCTGGCCGACCTGGACGAGCGCGGCATCATCCGCATCGGCGCCGACGTCGTCCCCGGCGACATTTTGGTCGGCAAGGTCACCCCGAAGGGGGAGACCGAGCTGACCCCGGAAGAGCGGCTGCTGCGCGCGATCTTCGGGGAGAAGGCGCGTGAGGTGCGTGACACCTCGCTGAAGGTGCCGCACGGCGAGCAGGGCAAGGTCATCGGCGTGCGGGTGTTCTCCCGCGACGAAGGCGACGAACTCCCGCCGGGCGTCAACGAGCTGGTCCGGGTGTACGTGGCGCAGAAGCGCAAGATCACCGACGGGGACAAGCTCGCGGGCCGGCACGGCAACAAGGGCGTCATCTCCAAGGTGCTGCCGGTCGAGGACATGCCCTTCCTCGAAGACGGCACCCCCGTCGACATCGTCCTCAACCCCCTCGGCGTGCCCGGCCGTATGAACGTCGGCCAGGTACTCGAAACCCACCTCGGCTGGGTCGCCAGCCGCGGCTGGAAGGTCGAGGGCGACGACGCCGACTGGAAGAAGGCCCTCAAGGCCATCGGCGCCGACGAGGCCGAGCCGTGGACCAACACCGCGACCCCGGTGTTCGACGGTGCCCGCGAGGACGACGTCACCGGCCTGATCGAGAGCACCGTGCCCAACCGCGACGGCGACCGTCTGGTCGGCCCGGGCGGCAAGGCTCGGCTGTTCGACGGCCGTACCGGCGAGCCCTACAAGGACCCGATCTCGGTCGGCTACATCTACATTCTGAAGCTGCTCCACCTGGTCGACGACAAGATCCATGCTCGTTCGACCGGTCCGTACTCCATGATCACCCAGCAGCCGCTCGGCGGTAAGGCCCAGTTCGGCGGCCAGCGCTTCGGTGAGATGGAAGTGTGGGCCCTGGAGGCCTACGGCGCCGCCTACGCCCTCCAGGAGCTGCTGACGATCAAGTCCGACGACGTGCTCGGCCGCGTGAAGGTCTACGAGGCCATCGTCAAGGGCGAGAACATCCCCGAGCCCGGCATTCCCGAGTCCTTCAAGGTCCTCATCAAGGAAATGCAGTCGCTCTGCCTCAACGTCGAGGTGCTCTCCAGCGACGGCATGTCCATCGAGATGCGAGACACCGACGAGGACGTCTTCCGCGCAGCGGAGGAGCTCGGCATCGACCTGTCCCGGCGTGAGCCGAGCAGTGTCGAAGAGGTCTGATCAACTCAAGGGGAAACAAGTTGCTTGACGTCAACTTCTTCGACGAGCTTCGCATCGGTCTGGCGACCGCCGACGACATCCGCCAGTGGTCGCACGGCGAGGTGAAGAAGCCGGAGACGATCAACTACCGGACCCTCAAGCCGGAGAAGGACGGGCTCTTCTGCGAGAAGATCTTCGGTCCGACCCGGGACTGGGAGTGCTACTGCGGTAAGTACAAGCGCGTCCGGTTCAAGGGCATCATCTGCGAGCGCTGCGGCGTCGAGGTGACCCGTGCCAAGGTGCGCCGTGAGCGGATGGGCCACATCGAGCTGGCCGCGCCCGTCACGCACATCTGGTACTTCAAGGGTGTCCCGAGCCGGCTCGGCTACCTGCTCGACCTGGCCCCGAAGGATCTCGAGAAGATCATCTACTTCGCGGCCTACATGATCACGAGCGTCGACGCCGAGCGTCGCGACCGTGACCTGCCGACCCTCGAGGCGCACATCTCGGTGGAGCGGCAGCAGATCGAGCAGGCCCGCGACGCCCAGGTCGAGGCCCGCCAGCAGAAGCTGGAGGGTGACCTGGCGGAGCTGGAGGAGGCCGGGGCCAAGGCCGACCAGAAGCGCAAGGTCCGCGACGGCGCCGAGCGGGAGATGAAGCAGCTGCGCGACCGGGCGCAGCGCGAGATCGACCGTCTCGACGAGGTCTGGAACCGCTTCAAGAACCTCAAGGTCCAGGACCTCGAGGGCGACGAGATGCTGTACCGCGAGATGCGGGACCGCTTCGGCAAGTACTTCGAGGGGGGCATGGGCGCCGCGGCGATCCAGGCCCGCCTGGAGAACTTCGACCTCGACGCCGAGGCCGAGCGCCTGCGCGACATCATCCGCACCGGCAAGGGCCAGAAGAAGGCCCGCGCCCTCAAGCGGCTGAAGGTCGTCTCGGCGTTCCTCAACACCCGCAACAGCCCGCTGGGCATGGTGCTCGACTGCATCCCGGTGATCCCGCCGGACCTGCGTCCGATGGTGCAGCTGGACGGTGGCCGCTTCGCGACCTCCGACCTCAACGACCTGTACCGCCGCGTGATCAACCGGAACAACCGGCTCAAGCGCCTGCTCGACCTGGGCGCGCCCGAGATCATCGTCAACAACGAGAAGCGCATGCTTCAGGAGGCCGTCGACGCGCTGTTCGACAACGGCCGCCGCGGCCGCCCGGTCACCGGACCGGGCAACCGCCCCCTGAAGTCGCTCTCCGACATGCTCAAGGGCAAGCAGGGCCGGTTCCGGCAGAACCTGCTCGGCAAGCGCGTCGACTACTCCGGCCGTTCGGTCATCGTCGTCGGCCCGCAGCTGAAGCTGCACCAGTGCGGTCTGCCCAAGCAGATGGCGCTGGAGCTGTTCAAGCCGTTCGTCATGAAGCGGCTGGTCGACCTCAACCACGCGCAGAACATCAAGAGCGCCAAGCGCATGGTCGAGCGGGCCCGCCCGGTCGTGTGGGACGTGCTCGAAGAGGTCATCACCGAGCACCCGGTGCTGCTCAACCGGGCGCCGACCCTGCACCGCCTGGGCATCCAGGCCTTCGAGCCGCAGCTGGTCGAGGGCAAGGCCATCCAGATCCACCCGCTCGTCTGCACCGCGTTCAACGCGGACTTCGACGGTGACCAGATGGCCGTGCACCTGCCGCTGTCGGCCGAGGCCCAGGCCGAGGCGCGCATCCTGATGCTCTCGACCAACAACATCCTCAAGCCGTCGGACGGCAAGCCCGTCACCATGCCCACCCAGGACATGGTGATCGGCCTCTACTGGCTGACGACCGAGCGCGAGGGCACGAGCGGCGACGGCCGTGCGTTCGGCTCCGTGGCCGAGGCCACCATGGCCTACGACCGCGCCGAGCTGGACCTGCAGGCCAAGATCCAGATCAGGTTCAAGGACGTCCCGCCGCCGCGTGGCTGGCAGGCGCCCGAGGGCTACGAGCCGGGTCAGCCGTACCGCCTGGAGACCACGCTGGGCCGGGCCCTGTTCAACGAGGCACTGCCCGCCGACTTCCCGTTCGTCAACTACGAGGTCGGCAAGAAGCAGCTCTCCGCGATCGTCAACGAGCTGGCCGAGACCTACCCCAAGGTCGAGGTGGCCAACGCGCTGGACGCCCTCAAGTCCACCGGGTTCCACTGGGCCACCCGGTCGGGCGTCACCATCTCCATCGAGGACGTGGTGACCCCGCCCAACAAGGCTGCGATCCTGCAGGGCTACGAGAACCGTGCCGACAAGGTCCAGCGCGAGTACAACCGCGGTCTGATCACTGATGACGAGCGCAAGCAAGAGCTCATCATGATCTGGAACGAGGCCACCGCCGAGGTCGCCGCGGACATGGAGCAGGCCTTCCCCAAGACCAACCCGGTCTGGATGATGGTCAACTCCGGTGCCCGTGGTAACCCGCTGCAGATCCGGCAGATCGCCGGTATGCGCGGCCTGGTGTCCAACCCCAAGGGTGAGACCATCCCGCGTCCGATCAAGTCGTCCTTCCGTGAGGGCCTCTCGGTCGTCGAGTACTTCATCTCGACGCACGGTGCCCGTAAGGGTCTGGCCGACACCGCCCTGCGCACCGCCGACTCGGGTTACCTGACCCGTCGTCTGGTGGACGTCGCGCAGGACGTGATCGTCCGCGAGGAGGACTGCGGTACCGACCGTACGATCCCGTTCTCGGTGGCCGACAAGCTGCCCAACGGCACGCTGGTCAAGCCGGCCACCACCGAGACCGGCCTGATCGGGCGGACCATCGCCGAGGACGTCGTCGTCGACGGCACGGTCATCTTCCCCGCCGACACCGACCTGTCGGACACCGTGGTGTCCCGCCTGGTCGAGGCCGGTGTGGAGAGCGTCCGGACCCGCAGCGCCCTGGTCTGCGAGGCCAAGATCGGTGTTTGCGCCGCCTGCTACGGCCGCTCCCTGGCGACCGGCAAGCGCGTGGACGTCGGCGAGGCCGTCGGCATCATCGCCGCGCAGTCCATCGGTGAGCCCGGCACCCAGCTGACCATGCGTACCTTCCACACCGGTGGTGTGGCGGGTGGCGACATCACGCACGGTCTGCCGCGTGTCCAGGAGCTGTTCGAGGCGCGCATCCCCAAGGGTGTCGCCCCGATCAGCGAGGTCGCCGGCCGGGTCAAGATCGACGAGACGGAGAAGACCCGCAAGGTCGTCATCGTCCCGGACGACGGCTCGGACGAGATCGCCTACCAGGTCCCGATGCGCTCCCGCCTCCTGGTCAAGGAGGGCGAGCACGTCGACGTCGGCCAGCAGCTCATCGCCGGTGCACAGAACCCGCACGAGGTCCTGCGCATCCTCGGCCCGCGCGCCGTGCAGCTCCACCTGGTCCACGAGGTCCAGGAGGTCTACCGGTCGCAGGGTGTGTCGATCCACGACAAGCACATCGAGATCATCGTCCGCCAGATGCTCAAGCGGGTGAACATCCTCGAGTCGGGTGACACCGATCTGCTGCCGGGCGACCTGGTGGAGCGTCCCCTCTTCGAGGAGACCAACCGCTCGGTCGTGGCCGAGGGCGGCTCGCCCGCCGCCGGCCGCCCGGTCCTGATGGGCATCACCAAGGCCTCCCTGGCCACCGAGTCGTGGCTCTCCGCCGCCTCCTTCCAGGAGACGACGCGAGTCCTGACCGAGGCCGCGATGCACGCCAAGAGCGACCCGCTGCTGGGCCTCAAGGAGAACGTCATCATCGGTAAGCTCATCCCGGCCGGTACCGGCATGCCGCAGTACCGCAACGTCCGGGTCGAGCCCACCGAAGAGGCCAAGGCGGCGGTCTACTCCGTCGGTTCCTACGACGACGGCGCCGAGTACGCCTTCGGCCAGGGTTCCGGCGAGGCCGTTCCGCTGGAGGAGTACGACTTCGGCCAGTACAACCGCTGAGGCAGTACAACGGCTGAGGCTGAGGCAGCCCTAGGGCACCTCTGACGACACGCCGAAGGGCCCCTTCCATCCCGGAAGGGGCCCTTCGCATTACCTGGACTTTCGCGTTACCCGGACGAGGCATCAGGCCGGGCAAGCCGACGATCAGCACAAGGTGTTTTGCCACGTCTTGGGTAGTTCGTCACTAGATGGGGATGGTGGGGTGGCTACCGTACTAGGGGATTGAACAGGGGGAACCGTTTTATGACGAAGATCATCGCGGCGGGTGTGCTGGGCGCGGTCACGGTGTTCGGGGCTGCGGGGGCGGTTCCGGCACAGGCCACGGCATCGCAGGTCACGCAGGATTGCCGTACGTACTCCGGGGTCAAGGTGTGTGGCGAGGTCCAGCTGACCGAGCAGCAGAAGCAGTGCGTCCAGCAGGCGGTCCAGAAGGGTATGAGCGACCGTCGCGCCGAGGTGGAATGCTCGCGCTAACGGGACCTCTGTCGAGGCCGCTCCCCATCTGATGGGGAGCGGCCTTTCTGTTGGAGCAAGGGGCTGGCGGGCTACAGGGGGAGCGGTCGGCGGGAGACCGGGGCCGACTGGAGGATCGAGGTCGTCGTGCGGCCGTACGGGGTGAAGCGGTCGAGGATGGGTTCGAGGTCCTCGACCGTGCGCAGGTGGGCGACGAAGAAGAAGCAGTCGTCGCCGGTCATCCGGTGGCATTCGACGATCTCGGGGATCTCCTCGGCGATCTTGGGGATGCGGCTCAGCTCGCGGAGGGCGGGGCGTATGCGGACCAGGACGCTGATCGGGAAGCCCAGGACCCGGGGGTCCACGGCGGCGTGGTAGCCGGTGATCGCACCGGTGTCCTCCAGCCGCTGGACACGTTCGGCGACGGCGGGGGCGGAGAGGGCGACGCGGCGCCCGAGTTCGGCGAGCGTGATCCGGGCGTTCCGCTGGAGCTCGGTGAGGATTCGAAGGTCGGTCTCGTCGAGCGGCTTGGATTCGTAGGCGCGGCCCGGCCTGCCCGTTCTGTTCGCCATTCCTCCAACTTACGAAGCGGCCGAGGATACGGCCATGCGTTTCTTCGTCGTGAGCTCCGTCTTCCACTACCTGGGGCCGGCGTTCGCGGTGTTGCTGTTCGCCAGGGTCGAGCCGGTCGGGGTCGCCGTACTGCGCATCTGGAGCGCCGCGCTGGTGTTCGCGCTTTGGCGGCGCTTCAGATGGGATCGCACGGTTGTGGCCTGGGGCGTCGTTCTGGCGGGCATGAACGTGTCGTTCTATATGGCGATAGCGCGGTTGCCTCTGGGGACCGTCGCGGCGATCGAGTTCCTGCCGGTCGTCGGTCTAGCCGCGCTGGGAGCACGAACGCCGCGGAACGTGGTCGCCCTGCTGGCGGTGGTGGGAGGGGTCTATGCCCTCGTGGACGTACGGTTGGAGGGCGAGCCGCTGGGATTCGTGCTGGCCTTCCTGAACGCGGCGTTGTTCGCGTTCTACATCGTCCTGGCGCATCGTTCAGCCCAGCGGTCCGGCGCCATCGGCGGGCTGGGAGCGGCGATGGCCGCGGCGGCCGTGCTCACCGCGCCCGGCCTGGTCGTGGCCGGACCGGCCCTGACCGATCCGCTGCTGCTCGCGGCGGGAGCCGGGGTGGGGATCTGCTCGTCGGTGATCCCCTACGTGTGCGATCAGCTCGCCATGGCCCGGCTGGCGAGGGAGACCTACGCCCTGATGGTGGCGCTGCTGCCGGCGACCGCGGTGGTGATCGGTGTGATCGTGTTGCGGCAGGTGCCCTCGGCCGTGGAGGCGCTGGGGGTGGCTTTTGTGATCTTTGGTGTGGCATTGCACAGTGGACGCACGGAATCCCTGAAGGAGAAGGCATGGAACACACACGACTCGGCGGCACAGGGCTGAAGGTCTCACGCATCTGCCTGGGAATGATGAGCTACGGCGACCCGGAGCAGCGCAAGTGGTTCCTGGGCGAGGTGGAGGCCGAGCCGATCGTCCGGCAGGCCGTGGACGAAGGGATCACCTTCTTCGACACCGCGGACATGTACTCGTTGGGCCGGTCGGAGGAGATCACCGGGCGGCTGCTGCCGAAGTTCTTTCAGAGCCGCGACGACTACGTGCTGGCCACCAAGGTCTATTTCCCGATGGGCGATGGCCCGAACGACCAGGGCCTGTCGCGCAAGCACGTGATGGCGTCGATCGACGCGTCGCTGCGGCGGCTGGGCACCGACCACGTGGACCTCTACCAGATTCACCGGTGGGACTACGACACGCCGGTCGAGGAGACCATGGAGGCGCTCCACGACGTGGTGAAGGCCGGCAAGGCGAGGTACATCGGGGCCTCCAGCATGTACGCGTGGCAGTTCGCGAAGGCACAGCGTGCCGCTGAAGTGGGCGGCTGGACCAAGTTCGTCTCCATGCAGAACCACTACAACCTGGTCTACCGGGAAGAAGAGCGGGAGATGCTCCCGCTGTGCGTGGACCAGGGGGTCGGCGCCATCCCGTGGAGCCCGCTGGCCCGCGGGTTGCTGGCAGGCAACCGGGAACGCGGCGGTGAGCGCCGAACCGTGCGTTCCGAGAACGACACCTACGCCGACGCCTTGTACGAGGAGGCCGACTTCGACGTGGTCGACGTCGTCAAGGCTGTGGCGGGGGAGCGGGGCGTGCCGCCGGCGCAGGTGGCGCTGGCATGGCTGCTCCACAAGGAGGGCGTGGTCGCGCCGATCATCGGAGCGACGAAGCTGAAGCATGTCGAGGACGCCGCCGCGGCCGTCACGCTGCGGCTGGACGAGAAGGAGATCGAACGGCTGGAAGCGCCTTATCGACCGCATCCCATTGTCGGCCACGAATAGCCGGATCCGGCTGAGGCCGCTCCCTGCGAAGGGGGCGGCCTCTCCCATGTCAGGGGAACGTGAGGCAGGGTTTCACCGTCGATATGGGGTGGTGATTTGCGATTCCACAGGCGGTCGGGGCAGGCTGGGGGCGGAAGACAGCCCTGGGCGGCCACCACGCCGCCCCTGGGACCGAGACCAAGGCTCGGACGCCGCGTTACGCGCCGCGCGTTTCCGAGCCGGCAGGCACGGGCCTGGGGGACCCCCGGGACTACGGCGCTGAAGGAGCCCGACGATGACCGAGAACGACGGCACGCAGGGACCGCAGTGGCCGTTGCCTGACGACAAGGAGACGCCGAAGGCGGATCCTGCCGAGGGGCAGCCCGAGCAGAAGGACGAGCCGCCCGCGCGACCCATGGGCCAGCCGCCCGCGGGGCCGATGGGCCAGCCGCCCGCGCGGCCGATGGGCGACCGCACGGTGGTCTTTGGAGCGCCCCAGCTCGGCGGCACCGCCCAGCCTCCGCCTCCGCCCGCGCCCACCGCGCCGCAGTCCCCGCCTGCCGACCAGCAGCCGCCTGCCGACCAGCAGCCGCCTGCCGCCGAGCAGCCGACGGCCGCGCAGCAGCCGCCCGCCGCGCAGGAGCCCCCGCTGCCTCCGCCGCCGACCATGATCGAGCCGATGCCCATCCCGGGCAGTGAACAGCCGTCCGCGCCGCCGCAGCCGCCCTACGGCCAGGAGCCGCAGCCGCCTTACGGCCAGGAGCAGCAGTACGGTCAGCCTCCTGCGCAGCACGGTGCGCCGCCCGCTCCCAGTGGGTACTCGACAGTTCCCGATCCCCAGCAGCCGTACGGGCAGCCTCCGGTCGCCCCGAGCTTCGACCAGCCCGGCCAATACGGGCAGCCCCCGTTCGAGCAGCAGCAGGGCGGTTACCCGCAGGAGCCGCAGCAGCAGCCCTACGGCCAGCAGCAGCCACCGCTGCCGAGTTACGGGCAGCCGCCCGAGCCGCAGCAACCGTACGGACAGCAGCAACCGTACGAGCAGCAGACCGAACCACAGCAGCAGCCGTACGGTCAGCAGCCTGAAGCGCAGCAGCCGTATGGGCAGGCCCCTTACGGCACGCCGCAGGAGCCGTTCGCCTCACCGGCCGAGCCGCTCCCGCCGACCGGCGAGCCGTTCACGCCGCCGGCCGAGCCGGAGGCGCCCGCAGCCCAGAGCGGTGAGGGCGGGATGTCCGAGCGCACGATGATCGTTCCAGGGCCGGGTGCCGCGACGCCGGAGCAGGAGCGCCCGGCGGTCGACGACCAGGCGACCACTGCCTGGTCGCCGGGGCCGGACATCCCCGTCGCCTCCGGGCCGGAACGCCGGCCCGCCCAGGAGCCGCCGGCCGAGCCCTGGCAGGCGCCGACGCCGCCCACCACGCCCGAACCGTGGACTCCTGAGGCGCAGTCGACGCCGCCCGAGCAGCAGCCGCCCTCGGTGGACTCCAACCGCACCCTGATGGTCCCGCCACCCGAGCCAGGCTTCGGCGCGGCCTCGTCGGGCGAGGAGCCCCAGGGTTACGGCTCCCCGGCGACGCCGCTCGGGCGCGAGGCGGAGGACTCGCAGTCCACACAGGCATTCGACCCCTCTGTGGGCCAGTCCTCCGAGCCGCCGCAGCAGCAGGGCGGTGGCCTTGCAGACCAGACGCGCATGGACATGGGCCAGTACCAGCAGTGGGGAGCGTCCGCGCAGCCCCCGGCGCCAGGCCAGCAGCAGGCTCCCGGGCAGCAGGCACCTGGGCAGCAGCCCTTCGGCGGCCAGCAGTACGGCCAGGAGCAGCAGTACGGGCAGCAGGGCTACGGCCAGCAGCCCTACGGTCAGCAGGAAGGGCAGCAGCAGTACGGTCAGCAGGACGCGCAGCAACAGCCCTATGGCCAGCAGCAATACGGCCAACAGCAAGGTCAGCAGCAGTACGGCCAAGCTGCCTATGGGCAGGCTCCCGCGCAGCCAAGCCAACCCGGTCAGCAGGGCCAGCCAGGCCAGCCAGGCCAGCAGGGCCAGTACGGGCAGCAGCAGTACGGCATGCAGCCCGGCGGCGAAGGCGGCTATGCCGGATACGCGCCCGGCGGCGAGGCAGAGAAGAAGGGCAAGGGCGGCAACAAGAACCTGATGATCATCGGCGCCGCCGTGCTGCTCGTGATCATCATCGTCGTGGTGATCGCTTTCGTCCTCTAAAAACTCGGTCAGAACTTCCCCCGGGGCCGCTCTGCCTCGGGGGAGGGTCTCTCCCGGAATTGATCTCCATTGGGAAGATCTTCCGGGGGCGGGATGTCCACGGGATCATCCGCCACCCGGCGGGAACAACCGCTTGGCACTCCGCCGTTATAGTGGGGGAACTGTGAGCGACAAGCTCAGCCCCTACGCGAGCGCGCGGCGCTGAGCGGGGAACGAGCCGGAGGCGAAGTTCCCCGCGAAGATCGCGAAGCGATGTCGCGCTCGCCGCTTTTGCGGTTCGGCGGCCGAGCCGCCAGGCGAGGCCGTTGAGGCCGCAAGAGCCATGAGCAATGCCGTTCGCTTTGCACTTTGGCGCGGGGGTAGGTAATCTCTTCGCTTGTGCCCGCTCTGCGGGTCGCTATGCGTGCGCGCCGACCAGGTCCGTTGAGGCCAGGCCCCGCGCCGCACTACTCCCCGGCTTGATTCGGCCCTTTGAGGGGCCGGGCGGTCTGTGTCGGTCTGTGGAACCTGTTCGGACAGGGGCTAGGACGACACGCCCGACCGCGGGGGTCGGAGAGGTCGGGAAACCGGCAGGTCACAGCCTCCCGTGAGGTAGTGATGACGGGTCTCGCGTGAGCGGAACTCCCGCGAGAGCGGAACCCAGGCAGAACTAAGACTTACCGGCTCGGTACGAGGAAGACGGAGACGCGGTGCCCACGATCCAGCAGCTGGTCCGCAAGGGCCGCCAGGACAAGGTGACCAAGAACAAGACGCCCGCGCTGAAGGGCAGCCCCCAGCGCAGGGGTGTCTGCACGCGCGTCTACACGACGACGCCCAAGAAGCCGAACTCCGCGCTTCGCAAGGTCGCCCGTGTCCGGCTGACCAGCGGGATTGAGGTCACGGCCTACATCCCCGGCGTCGGACACAACTTGCAGGAGCACTCGATCGTGCTCGTGCGCGGCGGCCGAGTGAAGGACCTCCCGGGCGTTCGGTACAAGATCATCCGCGGTTCGCTCGACACCCAGGGCGTGCGGAACCGCAAGCAGGCGCGCAGCCGCTACGGCGCGAAGAAGGAGAAGAGCTAATGCCGCGCAAGGGCCCGGCTGGCAAGCGCCAGCTCATCGCCGACCCGGTGTACAACTCGCCGCTGGTCACCGCGCTGATCAACAAGATCCTCCTGGACGGCAAGCGCTCCATCGCGCAGAGCATCGTGTACGACGCCCTCGAGGGTGCCCGCGAGAAGACCGGCAACGACCCGGTCGTCACGCTGAAGCGCGCGCTCGACAACGTGAAGCCGACCCTGGAGGTCCGCAGCCGCCGTGTCGGTGGCGCGACCTACCAGGTCCCGGTGGAGGTGCGGCCCGCCCGCTCCACCACCCTGGCGCTCCGCTGGCTGGTCATCTACGCCCGCCAGCGTCGCGAGAAGACCATGACCGAGCGGCTGATGAACGAGCTGCTCGACGCGAGCAACGGCCTCGGCGCGTCTGTCAAGAAGCGCGAGGACACGCACAAGATGGCGGAGTCCAACAAGGCCTTCGCTCACTACCGCTGGTGATCCGGCGGATCACGAGTTACGACGAGACGACGCGAGGACGGCAGTGGCTACCAAAACCGGTGTAGACCTGGCCAAGGTCCGCAACATCGGGATCATGGCCCATATCGACGCGGGCAAGACCACGACGACTGAGCGCATCCTGTACTACACGGGGATGAGCTACAAGATCGGCGAGGTCCACGACGGCGCCGCGACCATGGACTGGATGGAGCAGGAGCAGGAGCGGGGCATCACCATCACCTCCGCCGCCACCACCTGCGAATGGCCAGTCGACGACGTCAAGCACACGATCAACATCATCGACACCCCTGGCCACGTCGACTTCACCGTCGAGGTGGAGCGCAACCTGCGGGTGCTCGACGGTGCGGTCGCGGTGTTCGACGGCGTGGCCGGTGTGGAGCCGCAGTCCGAGACCGTGTGGCGTCAGGCCGACCGCTACGGCGTGCCGCGCATGTGCTTCGTCAACAAGCTCGACCGCGTCGGCGCGGAGTTCCACCGCTGCGTCGACATGATCGAGAGCCGGCTCAACGCGATCCCGCTGGTGCTCCAGCTGCCGATCGGCGCCGAGGCCGACTTCAAGGGCGTCATCGACCTGGTGACGATGAAGGCCCTGCTCTGGAACGAAGAGGCCAAGCTCGGCGAGATGTACGACACCGTCGACATCCCCGACACGCACGCCGAGGCCGCTCGTGAGTGGCACGACAAGCTGGTCGAGACCCTCGCCGAGAACGACGACGAGATCATGGAGCTGTACCTGGAGGGCGACGAGCCCTCGGTCGAGCAGCTCTACGCCGGCATCCGCCGCGCGACGATCGCCGCCAAGCTCACCCCGGTGACCTGTGGCACCGCGTTCAAGAACAAGGGCGTCCAGCCGCTGCTCGACGCGATCGTGCGCTACCTGCCCAACCCGCTGGACGACGGCGGCGTGGACGGTCACGCGGTCCGCAACGAGGAGCAGGAGCTGCACCGCGACGCCAGCGAGGACGAGCCGTTCTCCGCCCTGGCGTTCAAGATCGCGAGCGACCCGCACCTCGGCAAGCTGACGTTCATCCGCGTCTACTCCGGCGTCCTGGAGTCGGGCACCTCGGTGCTCAACTCCAACAAGGAGCGCAAGGAGCGGATCGGCAAGATCTACCGGATGCACGCCAACAAGCGCACCGAGATCGAGCGCGTCGGCGCCGGCGACATCGTCGCGGTGATGGGTCTCAAGCAGACCACCACCGGTGAGACGCTGTGCGACGAGAAGAACCCCATCGTCCTCGAGTCGATGAACTTCCCGGCGCCCGTCATCCACGTGGCGATCGAGCCGAAGACCAAGGCCGACCAGCAGAAGCTGGGCACCGCGATCCAGCGGCTGGCCGAGGAGGACCCGTCCTTCCAGGTCCGCACCGACGAGGAGACCGGCCAGACCGTGATCTCCGGCATGGGCGAGCTCCACCTGGAGATCCTCGTCGACCGGATGAAGCGCGAGTTCAAGGTCGAGGCCAACGTCGGCAAGCCGCAGGTGGCCTACCGCGAGACCATCACCCGCAAGATCGAGAAGGTCGAGTACACCCACAAGAAGCAGACGGGTGGCTCCGGCCAGTTCGGCCGCGTGATCATCGACCTCGAGCCGCTGGGCGAGGGGAACGACGGTTACGAGTTCGAGAACAAGGTCACCGGTGGCCGCATCCCGCGGGAGTACATCCCGTCGGTCGACGCGGGCTGCCAGGAGGCCGCCGAGTTCGGTGTCCTCGCCGGCTACCCGATGGTCGGTGTCAAGGTCACCCTCCAGGACGGCGCCTACCACGAGGTCGACTCCTCGGAAATGGCGTTCAAGGTCGCCGGTTCGATGGCGTTCAAGGAGGCGGCCCGCAGGGCGGGTGCCACCCTCCTCGAGCCCATGATGGCCGTGGAGGTCACCACGCCCGAGGAGAACATGGGCGACGTGATCGGCGACATCAACAGCCGCCGCGGTCAGGTCCATTCGATGGACGAACGCGCGGGCATGCGGGTCGTCAAGGCCGTCGTCCCGCTGTCGGAGATGTTCGGCTACGTGGGTGATCTGCGCAGCAAGACCCAGGGCCGGGCTGTTTTCACCATGCAGTTCGACTCCTACGCCGAGGTTCCGGGGAACGTCGCGCAGGAGATCATCGCCAAGGCGCGGGGCGAATAGCGCCGGGCCTGCCCAGGATCACCAACCAAGCCAGCAGCATCAGGCGGTCGTCTAGGCGGCCGAGGATCGCAAAGCAACAAGGAGCTACCAGTGGCTAAGGCCAAGTTCGAGCGGACCAAGCCGCACGTAAACATCGGCACCATCGGTCACATCGACCACGGTAAGACCACCCTTACCGCGGCGATTACCAAGGTGCTCCACGACAAGTACCCGGACATCAACCCCTTCACGCCGTTCGAGGACATCGACAAGGCGCCGGAGGAGCGCGAGCGCGGTATCACCATCTCGATCGCGCACGTCGAGTACCAGACCGAGGCGCGCCACTACGCCCACGTCGACTGCCCGGGTCACGCCGACTACATCAAGAACATGATCACCGGTGCCGCCCAGATGGACGGCGCGATCCTGGTCGTGGCCGCCACCGACGGCCCGATGCCGCAGACCAAGGAGCACGTGCTCCTGGCCCGCCAGGTCGGCGTTCCCTACATCGTCGTCGCGCTCAACAAGTGCGACATGGTGGACGACGAGGAGATCTTGGAGCTCGTCGAACTTGAGGTCCGCGAGCTGCTCTCCGAGTACGAGTTCCCGGGCGACGACCTGCCGGTCGTGCGCGTCTCGGCGTTCCAGGCCCTGCAGGGCGACGAGAAGTGGGCCGAGTCGATCATCGAGCTGATGACCGCGGTCGACGAGAACGTCCCCGAGCCGGTTCGTGACACCGAGAAGCCCTTCCTGATGCCGATCGAGGACGTGTTCTCGATCACCGGTCGCGGCACGGTCGTCACCGGTCGCATCGAGCGCGGCGTGGTCAACGTCAACGAGGAAGTCGACATCATCGGCATCAAGGAGTCGTCGACCAAGTCGACCGTCACCGGTGTCGAGATGTTCCGCAAGCTGCTCGACCAGGGCCAGGCGGGCGACAACGTCGGTCTGCTCCTGCGCGGCATCAAGCGTGAGGACGTCGAGCGCGGGCAGTGTGTCATCAAGCCGGGCACCAACACCCCGCACACCGAGTTCGAGGCTCAGGTCTACATCCTGTCCAAGGACGAGGGCGGCCGCCACACGCCGTTCTTCAACAACTACCGGCCGCAGTTCTACTTCCGTACCACGGACGTGACCGGCGTGGTGAACCTCCCCGAGGGCACCGAGATGGTCATGCCGGGCGACAACACCGAGATGAACGTTCAGCTCATCCAGCCGGTCGCCATGGAAGAGGGCCTGAAGTTCGCCATCCGTGAGGGTGGCCGGACGGTCGGCGCGGGCCGCGTCACCAAGATCAACAAGTAACACCCTTTCGTGGCTGCGGCGGCCCGGCCGCCGAGTCGGTCTGGGGGGCGACCCCCAGACCCCCGGCAGTCGGCCTGGGGGGACGACCCCCAGACCCCCGGCAGTCGGCCTGGGGGGACGACCCCCAGACCCCGGCGAAGGCAACCGGGCCGCCGCAGCACGAACCCAGGCAAGTACCAGCGGCACTACCAGTAAAGGACACCGAGGCCACCATGGCGGGACAAAAGATCCGCATCCGGCTCAAGGCCTACGACCACGAGGTCATCGACACCTCCGCGAAGAAGATCGTTGAGACGGTGACGCGGACGGGCGCCAAGGTCGCGGGCCCGGTGCCGCTGCCGACCGAGAAGAACGTGTACTGCGTCATCCGCTCGCCGCACAAGTACAAGGACAGCCGCGAGCACTTCGAGATGCGCACGCACAAGCGGCTGATCGACATCATCGACCCGACGCCCAAGACGGTCGACTCGCTCATGCGGCTCGACCTTCCGGCCGGCGTTGACATCGAGATCAAGCTCTAAGGGACGCACCAGAAATGAGTACGCAGAGGAAGGGCGTCCTGGGCGAGAAGCTCGGCATGACCCAGGTCTTCGACGATGAGGGCCGGATCGTTCCGGTAACCGTCGTCCAGGCCGGGCCGTGTGTCGTCACCCAGCTCCGCTCGCAGGAGAAGGACGGATACACCGCCGTCCAGATCGGGTACGGGCAGATCGACCCGCGCAAGGTGAACAAGCCGCGCACGGGTCACTTCGAGAAGGCCGGCGTCACGCCGCGCCGCTACCTCGTCGAACTGCGCGCCGACGACACCACCGAGTACGAACTCGGCCAGGAGATCACGGTTGAGGTCTTCGAGGCCGGCCAGAAGATCGACGTCACCGGAACCAGCAAGGGCAAGGGCACCGCGGGTGTCATGAAGCGCCACGGCTTCAAGGGCCTCGGCGCCTCGCACGGCACCCAGCGCAAGCACCGGTCACCGGGTTCGATCGGCGGCTGCGCGACCCCCGGTCGCGTCTTCAAGGGCCTCCGCATGGCGGGTCGGCACGGCAACGCCCGGACCACCGTGCAGAACCTGACCGTCCACGCCATCGACACCGAGAAGAACCTGCTGCTCATCAAGGGCGCGGTTCCCGGCCCGAACGGCGGCGTGGTCCTGGTCCGCGACGCAGTGAAGGGAACGGGCAAGTGACCTCGAAGGTAGACATCGACCTGCCCGCGGAGATCTTCGACGCCAAGACCAGCGTCCCGTTGATCCACCAGGTCGTGGTGGCCCAGCTGGCCGCCGCGCGCCAGGGCACCCACTCCACCAAGACCCGCGGCGAAGTCCGTGGCGGTGGCAAGAAGCCGTACCGGCAGAAGGGCACCGGCCGCGCCCGTCAGGGTTCGACCCGCGCGCCCCAGTTCGCCGGCGGTGGCACCGTGCACGGCCCGCAGATGCGGGACTACAGCCAGAAGACGCCGAAGAAGATGAAGGCCGCCGCGCTCCGCGGCGCCCTGTCCGACCGTGCCCGCTACGGCCTGGTGCACGTCGTGGACAACATCATCGACGGCGACACCCCGAAGACGAAGACCGCCCTCGCCAACCTGCGCGGCATCACCGACGCCAAGCGCGTCCTCCTGGTCCTGGACCGCGAGGACGAGCTGACGTGGAAGAGCCTGCGCAACGAGCCGAGCGTGCACGTCATCGTCTCCGACCAGCTCAACACCTACGACGTGATGGTGAACGACGTCGTCGTCTTTACCCAGGCGGCCTACGACGAGTTCATCTCGCGCGCGACGAAGAAGTGAGGGGGAGGACCACGTGAACAAGATCGCTGACCCCCGTGACGTCATCATCGCGCCGGTCGTCTCGGAGAAGAGCTACGGGCTGCTGGACGAGAACAAGTACACGTTCATCGTCCGTCCGGACGCCAACAAGACGCAGATCAAGCAGGCGGTCGAGGAGGTGTTCAACGTCAAGGTGACGAGCGTGAACACCATCAACCGCCAGGGCAAGCGCAAGCGCACCCGGTTCGGCTATGGCAAGCGCAAGGACACCAAGCGCGCCATCGTCAGCCTGGCCGAGGGCGAGCGGATCGACATCTTCGGCGGCCCGGCGTAAGCCGGGGCGATCGAAGAGTTAGTTAAGGGATGAACGAAAAAGATGGGCATCCGTAAATACAAGCCGACGACTCCGGGTCGTCGCGGCTCCAGCGTGGCCGACTTCGTGGAGGTCACCCGCCGCGAGCCGGAGAAGTCGCTGCTGCGTCCGCTCCCCAAGAAGGGCGGCCGCAACAACCACGGCCGCATCACCACCCGGCACCAGGGCGGCGGCCACAAGCGCGCGTACCGAGTGATCGACTTCCGTCGGCACGACAAGGACGGGGTCCCGGCCAAGGTCGCGCACATCGAGTACGACCCCAACCGCACCGCTCGCATCGCGCTGCTGCACTACGCGGACGGCGAGAAGCGCTACATCCTCGCGCCGCAGGGCCTGAAGCAGGGCGACCGGGTCGAGAACGGGGCGGGCTCGGACATCAAGCCGGGCAACTGCCTGCCGCTGCGCAACATCCCGACGGGTACGGTCATCCACGCCATCGAGCTCCGGCCCGGTGGCGGCGCGAAGATCGCCCGTTCCGCGGGCGCCGGCGTCCAGCTGCTCGCCAAGGAGGGCAAGTACGCCACGCTGCGTATGCCGTCCGGCGAAATGCGCATGGTGGACGTCCGCTGCCGCGCGACGGTCGGCGAGGTCGGCAACGCCGAGCAGTCGAACATCAACTGGGGCAAGGCCGGCCGTATGCGGTGGAAGGGCAAGCGCCCGACCGTCCGCGGTGTGGCCATGAACCCGATCGACCACCCGCACGGTGGTGGTGAGGGCAAGACCTCCGGTGGTCGGCACCCGGTGAACCCGAACGGTAAGAAGGAAGGCCGCACCCGCCAGGCCAACAAGGCCAGCGACCGGCTGATCGTCCGTCGTCGCAGCAAGAAGAAGCGGTAGGAGTCGCTCGTCATGCCACGTAGCCTGAAGAAGGGCCCGTTCGTGGACGACCACCTCATGAAGAAGGTGGAAGGCCAGAACGACAAGGGCACCAAGAACGTGATCAAGACGTGGTCGCGGCGCTCCATGATCGTGCCGGACATGATCGGTCACACGATCGCCGTGCACGACGGCCGCAAGCACGTTCCGGTGTTCATCACCGACGCCATGGTGGGACACAAGCTCGGGGAGTTCGCGCCGACGCGCACGTTCCGCAGCCACGTCAAGGAAGACCGCCGCAGCCGTCGCGGCTGAGCGGGCACGTAGGAGAGAGGGATCAGCGATGGAAGCCAGGGCCCAGGCGCGGTTCATCCGCGTCACGCCCATGAAGGCCCGCCGCGTGGTGGACCTCATCCGCGGCCTGCCGGCCGCGGAGGCGCAGGCGGTGCTGCGGTTCGCCCCACAGGCCGCCAGTGAGCCGGTGGGCAAGGTGCTCGCGAGTGCCATCGCCAACGCCGAGCACAACTTCAAGCTCGACACCGACACGCTCGTCGTCAGCGCTGCGTGGGTGGACGAGGGGCCGACGCTCAAGCGTTTCCGTCCCCGCGCCCAGGGTCGGGCTTACCGCATCAACAAGCGCACGAGCCACATCACCGTGGTCGTCGCCCCGAAGGACGAAGTCGTCGCTTCGGCCGGCGGTAAGAAGACGAGGAGGGCCCGGTAGTGGGTCAGAAGATCAACCCGCACGGGTTCCGGCTCGGCATCACCACCGACCACAAGAGCGTGTGGTTCGCCGACAAGCTCTACAAGGACTACGTCAAGGAAGACGTCCAGATCCGGCGCATGCTGCAGAAGGGCATGGACCGGGCGGGCATCTCCAAGGTGGAGATCGAGCGGACCCGTGACCGTGTAGAGGTCAACATTCACACCGCCCGGCCGGGCATCGTCATCGGCCGCCGCGGTGCCGAGGCCGAGCGGCTCCGGGGCGACCTGGAGAAGCTGACCGGCAAGCAGGTGCGGCTGAACATCCTCGAGGTCAAGAACCCCGAGATCGACGCCCAGCTCGTCGCGCAGGGCGTGGCCGAGCAGCTGTCCAGCCGTGTCGCGTTCCGCCGTGCCATGCGCAAGGCCATCCAGTCCGCGATGAAGTCGGGCGCCAAGGGCATCAAGGTCCAGTGCTCCGGCCGTCTGGGCGGCGCTGAGATGTCCCGGTCCGAGTTCTACCGCGAGGGCCAGGTCCCGCTGCACACGCTGCGCGCCGACATCGACTACGGGTTCTACGAGGCCCGGACGACCTTCGGCCGCATCGGCGTCAAGGTGTGGATCTACAAGGGCGAGGCCGCGGCGACCCGCGCCGAGCGCGAGCAGAAGGCCGCGCAGCAGCGCGCCACCGGCGGCGGTGGCGGCGGTGGCCGTGAGCGTCGCGGCGGTGACCGTCGTGGCGGTGCCCGCGGTGGCCGTGGCGGCCGTGGCGGCGAGCGCGGTGGGCGTCAGCAGCAGAGTTCCGAGCAGCCGGCGCCGTCCGCTGAGGCTGCTCCGACTGGAGAGGGGAGCTGAGTAAGCGATGCTGATCCCTCGTAAGGTCAAGCACCGTAAGCAGCACCACCCGAAGCGCCGTGGAATGGCCAAGGGCGGTACGAAGGTCACTTTCGGTGAGTACGGCATCCAGGCCGTCGAGGGCGCGTACGTGACCAACCGGCAGATCGAGGCCGCACGTATCGCCATGACCCGCCACATCAAGCGTGGTGGCAAGGTCTGGATCAACATCTTCCCGGACCGCCCGCTGACCAAGAAGCCCGCCGAGACCCGGATGGGTTCCGGCAAGGGTTCGGTCGAGTGGTGGGTGGCCAACGTGAAGCCGGGCCGCGTGATGTTCGAGATCTCCTACCCGAACGAGCAGATCGCTCGGGAGGCGCTCACCCGCGCGATCCACAAACTGCCGATGAAGTGCAAGATCGTTAAGCGAGAGGTGGGTGAGTCCTGATGGCCAAGGGTCTTACCGCCGACGATCTGCGGACCGAGCCCGAGGACGTCCTGGTCACCAAGCTGAAGGAGGCGAAGGAGGAGCTGTTCAACCTTCGTTTCCAGGCCGCCACCGGCCAGCTGGAGAGCCACGGTCGCCTGCGCACCGTGAAGCGCGAGATCGCACGCATCTACACCGTGATGCGGGAGCGGGAGCTCGGCATCGTCACGGTCGCCGAGGAGACGGACGCGGCGTCCCAGGAGGGCACGAACGATGACTGAGCAAAAGACAGACGAGCGGAGCACCCGCAAGATCCTTGAGGGTCTGGTGGTCAGCGACAAGATGGACAAGACCGTGGTCGTGTCCGTCGAGGACCGCGTGAAGCACGCGAAGTACCACAAGGTGATCCGCCGCACGACCAAGTACAAGGCGCACGACGAGGCCAACGAGTGTGGCGTCGGCGACCGCGTCCGTCTCATGGAGACCCGGCCGCTGTCGGCCACCAAGCGGTGGCGCGTGGTCGAGATCCTCGAGAAGGCCAAGTAATCACTGGTTCCACCAGGCTGCCCGGGAGCGGGCAGAACCGGTGTGACGAACAGGAGTTGACGTGATCCAGCAGGAGTCGCGACTCAAGGTCGCCGACAACACGGGTGCGAAGGAGATCCTTTGCATCCGTGTGCTCGGCGGCTCGGGTCGGCGCTACGCGGGAGTCGGCGACGTCATCGTTGCGACGGTGAAGGACGCCCTTCCCGGCGCCGGCGTTAAGAAGGGTGACGTCGTCAAGGCAGTTGTCGTGCGTACCCGCAAGGAGCGTCGTCGTCCCGATGGCTCCTACATCCGCTTCGACGAGAACGCGGCCGTCCTGATCAAGGACGGTGGCGACCCCCGCGGCACCCGTATCTTCGGCCCGGTGGGCCGCGAGCTGCGCGAGAAGAAGTTCATGCGAATCATCTCGCTCGCGCCGGAGGTGCTGTGATGAAGATCAAGAAGGGTGACGAGGTCATCGTCATCGCCGGCAAGGACAAGGGCGCGACGGGCAAGGTCCTGCGCGTCGACCCGAGCCGGGAGCGTGTTGTCGTCGAGGGCGTCAACATCATTACCAAGAACATCAAGGCCGATGCGCAGCGGGCCGGCAAGGAGAGCGGCCAGGTCAAGGTCGAGGCGCCGCTCCACGTCAGCAACGTGGCTCTCGTCGAGGACGGCAAGCCGGTTCGCGCCGGCTACCGCATCGACGAGGACGGCACGAAGGTCCGGGTCTCGCGCCGTACCGGCAAGGAGATCTGACAATGACCGAGACCGCCACCGAGCGCCCCGTTCCGCAGCCGCGGCTCAAGCTGCGCTACCGCGAGGAGATCGCGAAGGCGCTGCAGGAGCAGTTCGGCTACGCCAACGTGATGCAGATCCCCGGCCTGACCAAGATCGTGGTCAACATGGGTGTGGGTGACGCCGCCAAGGACGCCAAGCTGATCGAGGGTGCCATCAAGGACCTCTCGGCCATCACCGGCCAGAAGCCGGCCGTCAACCGGGCTCGCAAGTCCATCGCGCAGTTCAAGCTGCGCGAGGGCATGCCGATCGGCGCGCACGTCACGCTGCGCGGCGACCGCATGTGGGAGTTCCTGGACCGGCTGCTGTCCACGGCGCTGCCGCGGATCCGTGACTTCCGGGGCCTGTCGCCCCGGCAGTTCGACGGCAACGGCAACTACACCTTCGGGCTGACCGAGCAGGTCATGTTCCACGAGATCGACCCGGACAAGGTCGACCGCTCGCGGGGCATGGACATCACGCTCGTCACCTCCGCCAAGACCGACGACGAGGGCCGGGCGCTGCTCAAGCTCCTGGGCTTCCCCTTCAAGGAGAACTGAGCATGGCGAAGAAGTCGCTGATCGCCAAGGCGGCCCGGAAGCCGAAGTTCGGCGTGCGCGCGTACACTCGTTGCTCGCGCTGCGGCCGTCCGCGCTCCGTCTACCGGAAGTTCGGCCTCTGCCGAGTGTGCTTCCGTGAGATGGCGCACCGCGGTGAGCTTCCCGGCATCACCAAGTCGAGCTGGTGATCGGTCGCGGGCCGCGACCTCCTGAGGGAGACCGCCTGGGGAACGGCCCGCGCCGGCATCAGCCTGTAATAACCAACCGGGCACCTGACGAAGGTGCCCACGACCGCGCCAAAGGTCCACGGATCCGGATCCGGAGCCTGGAAACCGTGGCGAGGGAGGGCCAGTAGGCCATGACGATGACCGACCCGATCGCAGACATGTTGACACGTCTGCGGAACGCCAACTCGGCATACCACGACTCGGTGGCCATGCCGTACTCGAAGATCAAGGCGCACATCGCCGAGATCCTCCAGCAGGAGGGTTACATCACCGGCTGGAGCGTCGAGGACGCCGAGGTCGGCAAGAAGCTCAACATCGAGCTCAAGTTCGGTCCGACGCGTGAGCGTTCGATCGCCGGCATCAAGCGCGTCTCGAAGCCGGGTCTGCGCGTGTACGCCAAGAAGGACAACCTGCCGAAGGTGCTCGGTGGCCTGGGGATCGCGATCATCTCGACGTCCTCCGGTCTGATGACCGACCGGCAGGCAGGCAAGCGTGGCGTGGGCGGGGAAGTCCTCGCCTACGTCTGGTGAGGGGAGGGCTCTAACCATGTCTCGTATTGGACGACTTCCCATCACCGTGCCCAGTGGCGTCGACGTGAAGATCGACGGCCAGGAGGTCACCGTCAAGGGGCCCAAGGGCACGCTGTCCCACGTCGTGGCCGAGCCGATCGAGGTTCAGCTCGAGGACGGCACGGTCACCGTCGGCCGCCCGAACGACGTGAACACCGTGCGTGCGTTGCACGGTCTCACTCGCGCACTCATCAACAACATGGTCGTCGGCGTCACCGAGGGTTACAGCAAGACCCTCGTGATCCAGGGTGTCGGTTACCGCGCCGTTCCCAAGGGCAAGAACATCGAGTTCTCCCTGGGCTACAGCCACCCGATCCTGGTCGAGGCGCCCGAGGGCATCACCTTCACCGTCGAGAAGCCGACCCAGATCAAGGTCGAGGGCATCGACAAGCAGAAGGTCGGCGAGGTGGCCGCCAACATCCGTAAGCTGCGCAAGCCCGACCCCTACAAGGGCAAGGGTGTGCGTTACGAGGGCGAGCACATCCGTCGCAAGGTCGGAAAGGCTGGTAAGTAGTCATGGCAGGCACCAAGACCCTGGCCGGAAAGGCCACGCTGGCGCGGGCCAAGTCCCGCAAGCGCCGGCACCTGCGGGTCCGGAAGAAGGTCGTCGGCACCGCCGCGCGTCCTCGCCTGGTCGTGACCCGCTCCACCAAGCACGTCTTCGTCCAGGTCATCGACGACACCGCAGGCCACACGCTGGCCCACGCGTCGACGATGGAGGCGGAGCTGCGCAGCGACTCCGGCGACAAGACCGCCAAGTCCCGCAAGGTCGGCGAGCTCGTCGCCGCGCGGGCCAAGGAGGCCGGTGTCTCCGCCGTGGTCTTCGACCGTGGCGGCAACAAGTACCACGGGCGCGTCGCCGCTGTCGCGGACGGTGCGCGCGAAGGGGGCCTCCAGCTGTGACGGCCCTTATTTCCCTTAACGAGAAGAGGAACCACTGATGGCAGCGCAGAGGCGTGGTGGCGGTCAGGGTGGCGACCGTCGCGACGGCCGCCGCGACGACCGCCGCGGTGGCGCCGACAAGGGCCAGTCGTACATCGAGAAGGTCGTGGCGATCAACCGTGTCGCCAAGGTCGTGAAGGGTGGTCGTCGCTTCAGCTTCACCGCCCTCGTCATCGTCGGTGACGGCAACGGCACCGTCGGCGTCGGCTACGGCAAGGCCAAGGAAGTCCCCGCGGCGATCGCCAAGGGCGTCGAAGAGGCCAAGAAGCACTTCTTCAAGGTGCCGCGGATCCAGGGCACCATTCCGCACCTGGTGCAGGCGCGGGACGCCGCGGGCGAGGTCCTGCTGCGCCCGGCCAGCCCCGGTACCGGCGTGATCGCCGGTGGTCCGGTGCGCGCCGTGCTGGAGTGCGCCGGCATCCACGACGTGCTGAGCAAGTCGCTGGGCAGTGACAACGCGATCAACATCGTGCACGCCACGATCGCCGGTCTGAAGGCGCTCAAGCGTCCCGAGGAGATCGCGGCCAAGCGCGGCCTGCCGATCGAGGACGTCGCCCCGGCCGCCATGCTGCGGGCGCGCGCCGCCGGCAGCGAGCCGAGGGCGGAGGCACCGACCTCATGAGCCAGCTCAAGATCACGCAGATCAAGTCCGTGATTTCGGAGAAGCAGAACCAGCGTGACACGCTGCGCACCCTGGGCCTCAAGAAGATCGGTCAGAGCACCGTTCGTGAGGACACCCCGCAGGTGCAAGGCATGATCCGGACGGTGGCGCACCTGGTCACCGTCGAGGAGGTCGACTGACATGGCTGATCTCAACAAGGAGACCTCGGCCACCGAGGGCACGCCCCTCAAGGTGCATGACCTGCGTCCTGCCCCCGGCGCCAACAAGGCCAAGGTCCGCAAGGGCCGTGGTGAGGCGTCCAAGGGCAAGACCTCCGGTCGCGGCACCAAGGGCACCAAGGCCCGCAACACGGTCCCGGTCGGGTTCGAGGGCGGCCAGATGCCCCTGATCCGCCGCATCCCGAAGCTCAAGGGCTTCAAGAACCCCAACCGGGTCGAGTTCCAGGTCGTGAACCTGGACAAGCTGTCCGAGCTCTACCCCGAGGGTGGCGAGGTCACGGCGCAGGACCTGGCGGCGAAGGGCGCGGTGCGCCCCAACCGTCCGGTGAAGGTCCTCGGCACCGGCGACATCTCCGTCGCGGTCCAGGTGAAGGTCAACGCCTTCTCCAAGTCCGCCAAGGAGAAGATCGCCGCAGCCGGCGGCACCGCCGACGAGCTGTAAGCAAGAACGCGAACAGGGCCCCGGCCCCCCGCAAGGGGACCGGGGCCCTGTCGCATCCCTAGCCGCTCGTATGTGAGCGGACGGCACTAGCAGCGGTGGCGGGTCGTCTTGGTGACGCCGATCCAGAGAGTCTCGGATCCCCTGGGGGTCCTCCGGTACCAGTTACCGTGAGCTCGCCAGGTGTAGGTGCCGTTGGACTTGCACTTGACCTTGGGGTTGACGCTGCCCTTGCGGTAGATGGTCTTGCTGGAACGGCCGTCCCAACCCCACCACCGCTTCTGCTGGAGCGTGACCTTGAAGTAGGTGGCGCCGCAGTTCTTGAGCTTGCCGCCGATGACCGTGTGCCAGCCGTTCCTGAACTTCTGCTTGTACGGCTTCCACATGTAGACGCAGCTGGGGGCGGCCTTGAGGACCTCACGGCCGGCGGGCGTCAGCTGGCCTTCGAGGTCGGCCAGCCGGACGGCGGAGTAACCGGCGGTGGAGGACGCGGTCGCGGACACGGTGGACGAGGCGGTGGAGGACGAGGCGGTGGAGGACACGACGGTGGACCACGCGGCGGCCGGGGCGGACTCCGCGTGGGCGATGCCGGCGGCGAGCATGGGGGAGAGCGTGGCGGCACCGGTCAGCGCGACGGTGCCTAGCTTGACGCTGAGATTCATGACCCTTCTTCCCTCGGATCTTGGCGCTTCGTCCGCAATTGGAAAGCGTGCCCGTCTCTGTTGCGTCTCCGTTGTGTCTCGGAAGTGTCGTGGGAGTGTCTCCGGACCAGCTCAAACCCTGGTGCGAATGTGTCGGGCGGGGCGGAAGCCACAGGAAGCGTCGGCACGGGTTTTGCGCTAGTAGCGAGATGATTCGAAGTCGCCTGTGGTAGCCGCTACCCTGGGCGGAGCCGTCACGCTTCGCCGTGGGTGAGTGCGCTCCTGGGGCAAGATAAGGTATGCCCCTGGGCGGGGCGTCGGCGTCGCTCACCCCGGTGATTTGATCCAGATCGACTCTGCCGCATTGGTGCAGGTCATGCAGGAGGAATAGTGCTGACCGCGTTCGCTCGGGCTTTCCGTACGCCTGACCTGCGTAAAAAGATACTGTTCACGCTTTTCATCATCCTCGTGTTCCGGATCGGCTCCAGCCTGCCGACGCCGAACGTCAACGTCGAGGTGTTGAAGAAGACGTCCGACGCCGCCAAGGAGGGGTCGCAGGGGCAGGTCTTCCAGCTCGTCGACCTGTTCAGCGGTGGCGCGCTGTTGAAGCTTTCGGTGTTCGCGCTGGGGATCATGCCCTACATCACGGCGAGCATCATCTTGCAGTTGCTGACGGTGGTGATCCCGCGGCTGGAGGCCCTCAAGAAGGAGGGCCAGGCCGGCACGACGAAGATCACGCAGTACACCCGGTACCTGACGGTCGGTCTGGCGATCCTGCAGGGCACCGGCATCGTGGCGATGGCGAGTTCGGGCCAGTTGTTCGGCAATGCGGCGCAGGAGGACGTCCTCTACGACAAGGGCCTCTTCCCGATCATCACCATGGTCGTCTGCATGGTGGCCGGCACCTCGGTGATCATGTGGCTCGGTGAGCTCATCACCGATCGCGGCGTCGGCAACGGCATGTCCATCCTGATCTTCACCCAGGTGGTCGCGATCTTCCCGGCGCAGTTCTGGGGCATCTACACCAAGAAGTCGCCGTTCGTCTTCGCGCTGGTCATCATCGTGGGCTTGGCGATCATGGCGGGTGTCGTGTTCGTCGAACAGGCCCAGCGGCGGATCCCGGTGCAGTACGCCAAGCGAATGGTCGGCCGCCGCATGTACGGCGGCACCTCGACCTACATCCCGCTCAAGGTCAACCAGGCCGGCATCATCCCGGTCATCTTCGCCTCGTCGCTGCTCTACCTGCCGGTGCTGGCCTCCCAGCTCTGGCCGGAGAACAAGTGGGTCATCAAGATCCAGCCCTACCTGCAGCAGGACAACGCCTGGCACATGGCCGTCTTCTTCGGCTTCATCATCTTCTTCACCTACTTCTACGTGGCGATCACGTTCAACCCCACTGAAGTGGCCGACAACATGAAGAAGTATGGTGGATTCATCCCAGGCATCCGTCCGGGCCGGCCGACCGCCGAGTACCTCGACTACGTGCTGACCCGGATCACCACTCCCGGTGCGCTGTACCTGGGGCTTGTCGCACTGATCCCGATGGTGGCGTTCGCACTGCTGAAGGCGACCAACGACTTCCCGTTCGGTGGGACGAGCATTCTCATCGTCGTCGGCGTCGGGTTGGATACCGTGAAGCAGGTCGAATCTCAGTTGCAGCAGCGTAACTACGAGGGCTTCCTCCGGTAGTGCGTATCGTGCTGGTGGGCCCCCCTGGAGCGGGCAAGGGGACGCAGGCCCAGTTCATCGCATCGCATCTGTCCATCCCGAAGATCTCGACAGGTGACATCTTCCGAGCCAACGTGAGCGGCGGTACCGAGCTCGGCCGGCAGGCCAAGCAGTTCATGGACCGCGGCGACCTCGTCCCCGACGAGGTCACCATCGCGATGGTGCGCGACCGGCTTGCCGAGGACGACGCGCGGGACGGCTTCCTGCTGGACGGCTTCCCGCGCAACGTCCCCCAGGCCGAGACGCTGAAGAAGATCCTTTCCTCCGACTTCGACGCCAGGCTCGACATCGTCCTGGAGCTCGTCGTCGACGAGGACGAGGTCGTGCGGCGGCTGTCGGGCCGGCGCACGTGCGAGCGGTGCGGTCGCATCTGGCACGTCGACTTCGACGACAAGAGGGACGACGTCTGCGACGACTGCGGCGGCCATCTCTTCCAGCGTGACGACGACAAGGAAGACGTCGTCCGCCACCGGCTCGAGGTCTACCAGGAACAAACCGCCCCGCTGGTCCAGTTCTACGCCGATGAAGGCATCCTGAAGGGTATCGACGCGACCGGTCCGGTCGAGGAGGTCACCAAGCGCGCGCTGGACGAGCTGCGCCCTCTGGAGAGATGACCCCTGACGACCGTGATCCAGGGGGAGACATGTTCAAACGGCGCAGGCCTGTGATCCAGATGAAGACCGCCGAGCAGATCGAGCTGATGCGCAAGGCGGGCCTGCTGGTCGGTGAGACCCTGCAGCTGCTGCGCGAGGCGGTCAAGCCCGGCATCACGACGCTCGACCTGGACACCATCGCCGAGCAGAACATCCGCGACCACGGCGGCATCCCCTCGTTCAAGGGTTACCACGGCTTCCCCGGCACGATCTGCGCCTCGGTGAACGAGGAGATCGTGCACGGTATCCCGCGCGACTCGAAGGTGCTCAAGGACGGCGACGTCATCTCGATCGACTGCGGCGCCATCGTGGAGGGCTGGCACGGCGACTCGGCGATCACCGTTCCGGTGGGAGAGGTCACGCCCGAGCTGACCAAGCTGCTGGAGGTCACCGAGACGTCCCTGTGGCACGGTCTGAAGGCCGGAGTGGCCGGAGCCAGGCTCACGGACATGTCGCATGCGATCGAGTCCCACATTCGCTCTCAGGGCCCTTACGGCATCGTTGAGGGCTATGGGGGCCACGGCATCGGGACCGAGATGCACATGGACCCGCTGATCCCCAATCACGGCGCCCCCGGTCACGGGCCCGTGCTGGAGGTCGGGATGTGCTTCGCGGTCGAGCCGATGGTCAATCTCGGCACCAAGGCGACGGTCGAGCTGGAGGACGGCTGGACCGTGATCACCACGGACGGCGCCTACTCCGCGCACTTTGAGCACACGTTCGCCGTGACGGCGGACGGCCCGCGCGTGCTGACGGCCCTTGACGAGGGCCGGGAGTGGTTCGCCAAGCTTGAGGGGTAGGACCCTCCCGATCCCCGAAGGGGTGGCCATGACGAACCCTGAGATGCGCGCATCGGACGCCGACCGGGATCGTGTGGCCACGGCTCTGCGCGAACACTGCGCCGAAGGCCGCATCACGATGGACGAGCTGCACGAGCGGCTGGAGGCCACCTACGCGGCCAAGACCCTCGGGGACCTGCAGGAGGTCACGTCAGATCTCCCCGAGGAAGACCTGTACGCCCTCCCTGTCCCGGCTTCCCACCGTTCGACGACGAACCTCCCCGCCAAGCAGAACTTTGGCGAGATCTCCCTGACCGGGCCCGCGGCCATGTGGGCGAGCTGGGCCTCGGTGAGCGCGATCTGCTTCACGGTCTGGCTGATCGTCGCCCTGACCACTGGCGCCGCCTACCCGTGGTTCCTGTGGGTAGCCGGCCCCTGGGGCGCCATCCTGCTCATGCGTACGATCTTCGGCCCCCGCCGCGACAACTGACCCCGCCGGAAAGACTCACCCTGCGAGCAACTGACCCCACCGGAACGGCTGACCATGCGTGTAGCCGATCCTGCTGGGATGGCTTGCTCTGCGGGCAGCTGACCCTGCTGGGATGGCTGGCCGTGCGGGCAGTCGATCCTGCTGGGATGGCTGGCCGTGCGGGCAGTCGATCCTGCTGGGATGGCTGGCCGTGCGGGCAGCTGATCCTGCTGGGATGGCTGGCCGTGCGGGCAGCTGATCCTGCTGGGATGGCTGGCCGTGCGGGCAGTCGATCCTGCTGGGATGGCTGGCCGTGCGGGCAGTCGATCCTGTCGGGATGGCTCGCCCTGCGTGCAACCAACCCGCCCGGGACGGCTGACCTCGCCTGGGCACCGACCCGGCCCGGGACGGCTGGCCCTGCGTGCAACCGATCCCGTCGGAACGGCTGACCTTGCGGGCAACTGTCCCCGCCGGAACGGCTGACCTGCGGAGTAGCTGGCCTTGCGGAATAGCTGACCTCTGCTGCGGGGGCTTAGTCGACTTCCATGAGGGGGCGGTAGTTGCCTGTGGGCACGAAGTGGGTGGTCGCGTTCTCCTCGGTGACGAGGTGGACGGCGAAACCGGCGGGTTCTCCGGTCACCGCGGCCCTACCGGGGCGGGTGAGGTCCAGGAAGAGCTGCCGGTAGGTGCTGGGACAGGTCGTGCACACCGTTGTGCCGAGCGAGCCCACCGAGCCGCGGTGCACATGGCCGCTGATCACCCGGGCCACCTGCGGATGGCGGGCGACGGTCTTGGCGAATCCGGTGGTGTCGGCGAAGCGCATGTCGTCGATGAAGCGGATCCCGAGCGGGTAGGGCGGGTGATGGGTCGCCACGACCGTCGGGGTCTCGGGTGCGGCGGCCAGGACGTCGTCCAGCCAGGCCAGGCGTTCGTCGTCCATTTCGCCGTGCGGGTTGCCGGAGACGGTGGTGTCGCAGCAGACGAGGCGGACCCCGTTGACGTCCACCGCGTACTGCACCGGTGCGCCGTCCTGACCCGATCCGGCCACCGCCGGGTGGTCCCTGAACGCGTCGCGGAGCGCGTCGCGGTCGTCGTGGTTGCCGGGCAGCGGATAGACCGCCATCGGCAGCGGCGACAGCAGTGCGTGCAGCCGGGCGTATTCGGCGGGCCTGCCGCCGTCGGCGAGGTCACCGGTGAGCACCACGGCGTCGGGCCGGGCGGGCAGCGCGAGAAGGCTGGACACGGCCGCGCGGAGGGCCCGTACGGGGCCGGAGTCGTCATCGACCTCACCGTTCTTGCCGGCGGCGAGGTGGATGTCGCTGAGCTGCGCAATGATCGCCATTGATCCCTCCCCCTTGGTAAGCACATCACGGACCCACGGGCGGCGCACTGGGTGGCCGGGCCGGTCCCGGACCGCGAGACCGGACGGAGTGCTGGAACGATCTTTGCGCCCGATTGACCGCGGTGTCGACTTGGCGCGGGGACAAGAAGATCAACAGGCTCCGTGTACCGGTGGAGCCGACCCCCGAGGGGAACCGATGATCCGCAGACTATCGACAGCCTGTGCGGCGGCCGCGATCGGTACCGCCTTGGTGGCTGCGCCGCACGTGGACGACGGGGTGAAGGTCAAACCCGTCCGGGCCGGGCCGGGAGAGACGGTCGAGATCTCCGCGCCGGGGAGCTGCGTCGATCCGGTGGCGACGTCGAACGCGTTCCACGGTGTCCGGGTGCCCCTGGAGCCGGCGAACGACCGGCCGCTGGGGAGGGCCGGGATCGGCGCGTCCACCACACCGAGGGTCTATCCGGTGAAGGTGAGCTGCTCGGGCGGGTCGACGATCACCGGCACGGTCGAGGTGGTGCCCGCGGACACGGCGGCTCAGGAGAGCTGGGGAGCCGTGATCGCTGCCGGGGGGACCCTGGTGGTCGTCGCGGGGGTCGGGATCGCGGTGTGGCGGGCTCGCCGGCGCCGGACGGAGCCCCATGTCTGATCGCTGCCGCCGTGTCCTTGGAACCGTGGCGGGCCGTTCCCAGATCGTGATCGGCTGTGCGCTGCGGGGCGATCGCACGGTCCGGCGCGGCGCGCAGCCCGCCGCCGGACGTCCGGCGGCGCTGCCGGGCACGCTGGGCCGGTCCCAGCCCGTCTCCATCGCGATCCCGAACATCGGGGTGAACGCGCCGCTGGCCGGCGTCGGGACGACCGCGAGCGGCCGGATCGAGGTACCGCCGCTCGACGAGCACAACATGGCCGGCTGGTACGCGCGCGGCGCGAGCCCGGGCGAGCCGGGCGCGGCAGTGATCGCCGGTCGGGTCGGGACCACGACCGGCCCGGCGGTGTTCGCCCGGCTCCGGGAGTTGGCGCAGGGCGACATCGTCGGCGTCGTCAGGGAGGACGAGACCGTGGCGGTGTTCAGGATCACCTCGGCCGAGCAGATCTCCGGGGGCTTCCCGGCCGAGTGCCTGCGCCGTGGCGCCCCCGAACTCCGCTTGATCGCCTGCGCGGGCCTCCACGACGACGCGTGGCGTTCCCACCCGGATCACCTGATCGTCCACGGCTCGTTCGCCGCCGCCTACCGGGTCTCCGACCTGCTCGACACGTGAGTCAGATGTGAGCTTCAGGCGACGACGGCCGAGAGGGCGTTCGTGATCGCTTCGGGGGCCGGGGCGACGTCGGGGACCACATCGCGCAGGGCCAGCCAGCCGTTGATCGCACGCGCGGTGGGCCAGGCCTCGCGGAGCTGGGGGTCGTCCAGGTCGTACCAGGCGGCGACCTTGGACCAGCGCCAGAGGCGGTGCCCGGCGCTGGAGAGCTCGGAGGCGGGGAAGCCGCCCGCACCGCGGGCGCCGGTGATGGCCAGGCGCACCGAGTCGGGCGTGCGGCCGACACGTTCGGCGATGTCGCGGATGGTGAGGAGCGGGTCGGCCTCGACGCGTTCGACGTGGAGGCCGGGGGCGCTGGACTCGAGGTGCGCGATCACTTCCATGATCGCGGTGGCCAGCGTCGGGCCCTGCCATGTGCAGGTGGCGTTGCCCGGGCGCTCGGCATGATGCGGCTCACTGATGATCGAAACCGTCACCTGGCCATGGGTGCGGTCGAACAGGGGATCGAGCTCGTCCTCGTAGAGCGGGCGGCTGAGGATCAGCACGAAGTCATAGCCGGGCATGCTGATCCCTCCTCCCTGGTGTATCTCTCCTGGAAAGGTACAACGCGGGAGCGCTGTATGCTTGGGTCGGGAGTAGTCTCCGGGGCAGGATCGTGCGTGAATTTCACATTCGGCGGCCGGTTGACGTAGACTCCTATGTCGGTCCGTTGTCGGCCGCCTGATTCCCTGCACGAACCTTCCGGTGACGTGGCATGGGTGCGGCCGGTTCACCTCTGGGATTCCCCTTCGGTGTGCGCGGACCGAGTCCAATGAGCCGATCAGTGAAGCGCGGAGGACATGCCCAAGAAGGAAGGCGCCATCGAGATCGAGGGCACCGTCATCGAGTCCCTCCCGAACGCCATGTTCCGGGTGGAGCTCGACAACGGGCACAAGGTGCTCGCCCACATCAGCGGCAAGATGCGGATGCACTACATCCGGATCCTGCCGGACGACCGCGTCGTCGTGGAGCTGAGCCCCTACGACCTCACGCGTGGTCGGATCGTCTACCGCTACAAGTAATCCCACTGGGGTTGCCTTCCCCGTGCGTGGCGGCGCGGGGGTGACCCTGATTCTTAGGAGACCCAGTGAAGGTCAAGCCGAGCGTCAAGAAGATCTGCCAGAAGTGCCGCGTCATTCGCCGGCACGGTCGGGTCATGGTCATCTGCTCCGACCCGCGTCACAAGCAGCGCCAGGGCTGACGACCTGACGCACAAGTAAATCCAGCGCATCGCAGGCTTTGCACTTCGGCGCCGTACGCATCTGATCCTGTTGGGAAGCGAGAGCTTCCACCCCCAGGTGAGTGTTCACCCGGGGGACGGTCCCCGGATCTCCGGGGGCCGATCGCCAAGATCAGGTCGTACGGCACGGTCGTGTGAAGGGAGACCCTCGGACGGAGGCCGAGGCCGCCACCCGGGCAGGGTGTGAGCGGATCGCGATGCGCCAATACCTCCGCAAATGAAGGGAACTGCCCACGATGGCACGCCTCCTCGGCGTCGATCTCCCGCGTGACAAGCGCGTCGAGATCGCTCTCACCTACGTCTTCGGTGTCGGTCGTACCCGCGCCCAGGAGACGCTGAAGAACACCGGCGTCAACCCGGACCTGCGGGTTCACCAGCTCGGTGACGAAGAACTGGTCAAGCTCCGTGACTGGATCGAGTCGAACTACAAGGTCGAGGGTGACCTTCGCCGCGAGATCCAGGCGGACATCCGCCGCAAGATCGAGATCGGTAGCTACCAGGGGATCCGGCACCGCCGCGGTCTCCCCGTGCACGGTCAGCGCACGCAGACCAACGCGCGTACCCGCAAGGGCAAGAAGAAGACCGTGGCCGGCAAGAAGAAGGCCGGCAAGAAGTAGTCCGCCCGGACTTCGGTCCGAGTTGGATCGATGACCTCAGAGTAGAGAGAGCACATGCCTCCTAAGAGCCGTGTCGGCGCCAAGAAGGTGCGCCGCAAGGAAAAGAAGAACGTCGCTCACGGGCACGCCCACATCAAGAGCACGTTCAACAACACGATCGTCTCGATCACCGACCCCAACGGGAACGTGATCTCCTGGGCCTCCTCGGGCCACGTGGGCTTCAAGGGCTCGCGCAAGTCCACCCCGTTCGCCGCCCAGCAGGCCGCCGAGTCCGCCGCCCGCCGCGCCATGGAGCACGGCATGCGGAAGGTCGACGTCTTCGTGAAGGGCCCGGGCTCGGGCCGCGAGACCGCCATCCGGTCGCTCCAGGCGACCGGCCTCGAGGTGGGCTCGATCCAGGACGTCACGCCGGTTCCGCACAACGGCTGCCGCCCGCCGAAGCGCAGGAGGGTCTGACCGTCATGAGCAAGCTGGAATTTGCCATGGTCGGCATGGGCGCCCGCCGCAGGGCTCACCAAAGCGGTCGCCGGGTCTGAGGCAGGGGAGATCTAGAACAATGGCTCGTTACACGGGTGCCGACTGCAAGCTTTGCCGTCGGGAGAAGATGAAGCTGTTCCTCAAGGGCAGCAAGTGCATGGGCCCCAAGTGCCCGATCGAGATCCGGCCCTACCCGCCGGGTGAGCACGGCCGCGGTCGTCCCAAGGAGACCGAGTACCTGCTCCAGCTGCGCGAGAAGCAGAAGGCCAAGCGCATCTACGGCGTGCTCGAGCGCCAGTTCAGCAACTACTACGTCGAGGCCAACCGCCAGGGCGGCAAGACCGGTGAGAACCTCCTCACCCTGCTCGAGCGCCGCCTCGACAACGTCGTCTACCGCGCCGGCTTCGCCAAGTCGCGCGACGCCGCCCGCCAGCTGATCCGCCACGGCCACTTCAAGGTCAACGGCAAGAAGGTCGACATCCCGTCCTTCCTGGTCGGCGAGGCCGACATCGTCGAGGTCCGGCAGAAGTCGCTCGAGATGACCCCCTTCGTGGTCGCTCGCGCGGAAGCCGGCGAGCAGCAGGTCCCGGCCTGGCTCGGCATCGTCACCGAGGGCGCCATGCGCATCCTCGTGCACTCCCTCCCGGTCCGGCAGCAGATCGACGCGCCGGTCCAGGAGCAGTTGATCGTCGAGCTCTACTCCAAGTAAGGGCTCATTCCGCCGCCGTGATCATGCCTTCAGGTGTGATCACGGCGACGGGGCGGAAGGAAAGTACTGCGGTCGTCATATAGCGGGCACCGCGGAAAGAAGGTTCAACCATGCTCATCGCTCAGCGTCCCACTCTCACCGAAGAGCAGGTCGACGAGTACCGGTCGCGGTTCACCATCGAGCCGCTGGAGCCGGGCTTCGGCTACACGATCGGCAACTCGCTGCGTCGTACCCTGCTCTCCTCGATCCCCGGTGCGGCCGTCACCAGCATCCGGATCGAGGGCGTTCTCCACGAGTTCTCGACCGTCCCCGGGGTCAAGGAGGATGTCACCGACATCATCCTCAACCTCAAGGAGCTGGTCGTCTCCTCCGAGCACGACGAGCCCGTGGTCATGTACCTGCGCAAGCAGGGCCCGGGCGAGGTGACCGCGGCCGACATCGCGCCGCCGGCGGGCGTCGAGGTCCACAACCCGGACCTCCACATCGCCACGCTCAACAACAAGGCCAAGCTGGAGATGGAGCTGACGGTCGAGCGCGGCCGCGGCTACGTCTCGGCGGCCCAGAACAAGCAGCCGGGCCAGGAGATCGGCCGGATTCCGATCGACTCCATCTACTCGCCCGTGCTCAAGGTCACCTACAAGGTCGAGGCGACCCGTGTCGAGCAGCGCACCGACTTCGACCGTCTGATCCTGGACGTCGAGACCAAGCAGGCGATGCTCCCGCGTGACGCGGTGGCCTCCGCCGGCAAGACCCTGGTCGAGCTGTTCGGCCTGGCCCGGGAGCTCAACGTCGAGGCCGAGGGCATCGACATGGGCCCGTCCCCGACGGACGCCGCGCTCGCCGCGGACCTGGCCCTGCCGATCGAGGAGCTCAACCTCACGGTGCGGTCGTACAACTGCCTCAAGCGCGAGGGCATCCACTCTGTGGGCGAGCTGGTCGCCCGCAGCGAGCAGGACCTCTTGGATATAAGGAATTTCGGCGCCAAGTCGATCGAAGAGGTCAAGCAGAAGCTCAACGACATGGGGCTGTCACTCAAGGACTCCCCGCCTGGGTTCGACCCGAGCGCGGCGGCGGACAACTACGGCGACGACGACCAGAGCTACGCCGAGACCGAGCAGTACTGAGCGCGTAAGACACGTCAAGGCCCGTCGCGGCCGGGGTTCGGCTCCGGTCACGGCGGGCACGGCCGCCGCCGGTACCTCGTACGGCCGGCGCGGAAAGAGCCGACACCGGCGACCGCCGGTGCGGACATGAGCTGACACCGGTACCTGGTACGGCCGGTGCAGGAAGGAAACGACATGCCTCAGCCCACCAAGGGTGCCCGCCTCGGCGGCAGCGCCGCGCACCAGCGGCTCATCCTGGCCAACCTGGCCACGGCGCTGTTCGAGCACGGTCGCATCACCACGACCGAGGCCAAGGCCCGGCGGGTCCGTCCCCTGGCGGAGAAGCTGATCACCAAGGCCAAGAAGGGCGACCTGCACAACCGTCGCCTGGTGGCCCGGACGATCCGCGACAAGAACGTTCTGCACGAGCTCTTCACCGAGATCGCGCCGAAGTTCGAGAACCGTCCCGGTGGCTACACCCGCATCACCAAGCTCGGGCCGCGTAAGGGCGACAACGCCCCCATGGCCGTCATCGAGCTGGTGCAGGAGCAGCTGACCGCCTCCACCGCGACCACGGTCGCGCCGAAGGCCGCGGACACGGCGGAGGAGAAGGTCGACACCGCCAAGGTCGACACCGCCAAGGCCGAGGCCGCCGACGAGGCGACCACCGGCGAGGCCGACGAGGCCACCGAGGCCAAGGCCGAAAAGTCCGAGTGACCAGCGGCGACCGGCCCCGCACTCGCGGGAGCTCGGGCGCCCTGCCTCTTGGCACGACATGAACAGGCCCGCCGTCTGGTACGAGACGGCGGGCCTGATCTTTGCCAGACTGATCCCATGGTCAGGCCGTGCGGGCGACGATTCGCAGAGGAGCATGTCCCAGGTGCTCGGCTGAGCACTCCGCAGGCAGCGGGCACTCCGCGAGCAGTGGACAGAGGCGTTGGAGAAGGAACCCCAGGCTGACATGACCGCATTGGTACGACTCCGGCTCGACATCAGCTACGACGGGTCGGATTTCGCGGGCTGGGCCCGCCAGCCCGGGCAGCGCACCGTCCAGGGCACGATCGAGGACGCGCTGGCCAGGCTGCTGCGCCTCGACCCGCCGCCGGTCCTCACCGTCGCCGGGCGAACGGACGCGGGCGTGCACGCGCGCGGCCAGGTGGCCCATCTGGTCGTCCCCGTCGCCGCGTACTCGGTGATCAACGGCACCATGCCGCGCCGGCTCGCCGGGATGTTGCCGCCGGACGTGCGCGTCCGGCGCGTAACGGTGGCCCCCGAGGGCTTCGACGCGCGCTTCTCCGCCCTGTCACGCCGCTACGTGTACCGGGTCTGCGACGATCCGGTCGGTGTCGAGCCGCTGCGCCGCCACGACGTGCTCTGGCACCCGCGGCCGCTCAATCTGGACCGGATGAACGAGGCGGCCGGGCTGCTGCGGGGCGAGCACGACTTCGCCGCGTACTGCCGCAAGCGGGAGGGCGCGACCACCATCCGCCGCCTGCTGAAGTACGAGTGGGAGCGCGAGAGCAGGCACATCGCGGCGGCGACCGTACAGGCCGACGCGTTCTGCCATTCCATGGTCCGCGCGCTGGTCGGGGCCCTGCTGATGGTGGGGGACGGGCGCCGCGAGATCGAGTGGCCGTCCGAGGTGCTGGCCGCGCGCGTACGCGACTCGGCGGTGAACGTGGCGCCCGCGCACGGGCTGTCCCTCGAAGAGATCAGCTACCCCGACGACGAGGGCCTGGCCCAGCGTGCCCAGGAGACCCGCCGGGTCCGCACGCTCAACGCCACCGCCGACCCCTCCAGCTGCGCCTCCTGATCAGGTGGCGCGGGCGTCGATCGGCCGGACGCTGTAGTCCACGAACTGCTGCGCGGCCGTCTTGAGCGTCTGGTCGTCGGGCTGGGCCCGCTTGCCGTCGGCGTACTGCGCGTACGCGTAGATGATGTAGCGCCCTCGCACCGTGCTCACCGCGAAGCCGCCGGCCTGGTCGATGCTCTGCGACCGTCGCCCGGCCATGCCGCGGAACCACTCGTACCGGCTCGGCGAACCCGCCTTGCTGGCCTTCAGCGCGGCGTCCTTGTCCGGCATCGCGGCGATCCCGGTCGTGACGGCCAGGGCTTTGCCGCGGTCGAGATAGGTGACGCGCACGACACTGCGGCAGCCCTCCCTCGTCAGCGCGTCCGCCATCACGCCCCGCGCGGCGAGGGAGCAGCGGTGATTCACCGAGGATCTGTCGCGGACGTACGCGCGTCCGCCCAGGTCGACGGCACCGGAGGGATAGGCCTCGGCCAGGGCCAGCGGCTGCGGGTCGGTCTTCTCGCTGGAGATGTCCACCGGCGGTGGAGCGGGCGGCACCACCGGGCTCGGCTTGACAGCCGCCCGGCTGGGCGAGGGCGAAGCAGCCGTCTTACTGTCGTCGGACGTGCCGCCGATGACGGCGAACGTGGCCGCGGTGGCCAGCAGGGCACCCGCGACCGCCCCCACGATCAACAGCGCCTTCCGGTTGCCACGCGAGGCCGGCCGATCGTCCGGGCCGAAACCCAGCGGAAAGCCCTGCTCGGCCGGGGAATCCTCCGCGTCGATCGACTGCCCGCCCTCGGCGTGGTAGACCGGCGTGATGATCGTCGGCCCCGCCTGCTCCTCGGCCTCCGCCTCCGGCTGAACCGGAACGACCGAGCTGTCCGTGGGCGGCGCGATCCCGGCCGGCAGAATCGCGTCCGGAACCAGGACCGGTGCCGCCATGAACCGGGGTTCCCCACCCTCGACGCGCCCGTCCGCCTCACCCGCATGGCCCACCCCGGCCACGTCAGTGTCGGCAGACACCCCCGCGTCAGCCGACGCGCCCCTGTTGGCCGCTTCACCTACGTCGGTCGCCTCGTCCGCATGGTCAGTTGCAGCCTTGCTGGCCGCCTCGCCGAAGCCGACTGCCCTCCCAGCGTCGGGCGGCCCGCTCGTGGTGGCTGCCGTGCCCGTGTTGGCCGCTTCGCCCACGTCGGTCGGCCGGCCAGCCCTGGTCGCCTCGCTCGCATGGTCAACCGCGGCCGTGCTGGCCGCCTCGCCGAGGCTGGCTGCCCTCCCAGCATCGGGTGGCGTGCCCGTGGCGGGTGCCGTGTCCGTGTCGGTTGTCCTGCCCGTGTCGGGCGGCTTGCCAATGGTGGTCGTGTTGTGTGTGTGCTCAGTCGCTGCCGTGCTGGCTGTCGTCCCCGTGCTGGTCGGCTGACTCGTGCCGGTTGGCGTGCCCGTGTCGGCTGGCTCGCTCGCGCTGGACACGTCCCATGAGTGGTCAGTCTTGTCCGTGCCGGGCGCCTCGTCCGTGTTGGGTGGTACGCCCAAGGCGTCGGCTATGCCTATGCCGGTGGCCTCGTTTGCGTGTCCGGTCGTGGTGGTGCTGGTCGCCTCGCTGGCGCTGGCGGTTGCCCCCGGGTTGGTCGGCGCGCCCGTGTTGGGTGGCTCACCCGTGGTGGTGGCCACGCCTGTAGCGACCAGTTTGTCCGTGCCGGTTGCGACGTTCTCGTGGTCGTTGGTGGCCGCGACGCCGGCGTTGGGTGGCTCGCCCACGGTGGGTGCCATGCCCGTCTCTTTTGCCTGGCTCGCGCTGGGCACGTCCGATGGGAGGTCGGTCTTGGCTGTGCCGGGTGCCTCGTCCGTGTCGGCTGGCTCGCCTGTGCTGGGGGTTATGACGGGGATGCCGTCGGGGTCGGTGTCGGAGAAGGTCTGGCTGGGGCGCTGGACGATGGGCTCGGCGGGGACCGCGCGGCGGGTGTCGACGCTCGGGACGCCCACGCCGGCGACCAGGGTGTCGAACGTGGGAGGTGCGGTCTCTGGTTCCTCGGTGCGCGAGATGTTGATCGAGGGCTCGGGTTCCTCGGTCTCGGCGGCTGCCCACCAGGGCTTCTCCAGGCCGAACGGGGAGAAGCCGATCGCGTCCGCCGGGCCATCGGCCTGGCCGAAGCTCGGGGGTGCCGGGGAGGCGGGAACGGGAGGCGTCCCCGCCTCCTCTGCGGGCTCCCGGGGTTCTTCAGGTCCAGACATGGTTCGCTCAGTTTCGGAAGGGCTTGCCTTCGGTTTCCCGGTAGGTCAGGGCGAACTTCAGGTTGCTCCCCCTGATGACCTCCTGGCCGAACGTGGAGACGGCCTTGTGGTACTTGGTGGCGATCTTCTTGCCGTCCGGTCGCTGCACCCAGGTCATCACCAGGTAGTGGCCGCGGATCTCGGCGGTGCCGAGGGCCTCGCCCTTGCCGATCTTCTTGGTGGTGCCGGTGCCGGCCAGTGGCTGCAGGTAGGCGTCCTTGGCGGCGGCGGCACGTTCGGCCACCTTGGCCGCGGCCTCGGTCTTGAGGTTCAGGACGCCGACCGTGCCGATGAGCTTGCCGTCGCTGCGGGCGAACGTCGCGCGCAGGGCCTGCGAGCAGCCGCCCTTCTTGAGGGCCTTGCCGAGCGCGGCGCCGTTGACGATGCCCGTGCAGCCGCGCTGCGCCTTCCAGCCGGTGCGCATGTACTTCGCGCCGCCGGAGGCGAAGGTGCGCTTGCCGAACGCCTCGTTCAGCGTCATCGGGTTGGGGTCGGTGGCGCGGCTCTTGAGCTTGACCGGTGTCAGCGGAGGCTGCGAGGGCTGCTGGCGGGGCGCCGTGGCCTGCTTGGGCGCGTCGCTCTTGGTCGCGGCCGCGGGCTTGGTCGGTTCGTCGTCCTTGAGCATCGCGGAGGCGCCGAAGCCGCCGCCGACCAGGACCAGCCCGGCCACGACGGCACCGCCGATGATCAGCGGGAGGTTGTACTTGCGGTCAGGTGGGACGGGACCGGCCTGGGGAGGTACGCCGGCGCCAGGTGGGGCGCCACCGTCGAAGCCCTCGTTCGAGAACTGCGCCGTGCCCTGGGGTGAGAACCACTCGTTCTCGGCCGGCGCCTCTTCTCCCCAGGGTGTGTACAAGCCGCCCGTCCCCTCGCTGTCGCGGGGGGAGAAGGGGGATTCGTTCTTGTCCTGGCCGTACGGTGCCGTGTCGGGTCGTTCAGGTCCGGAGCCGTACGGCGCTTGCGACGGCTGGGGAGGCCAGCCGTCGGGTTTGCCTTGATCGCCCGGATAACCCATGGCTTGGACCTTACCGTTCCTTTTCCAGAGCTCTGGACCTTCGGAACACCCACCATGACATGGGGGCGAACCGGGCGCCGCCGGTTTGGGGAAGGTCACGGCCCGTACGGCCGGGAAGGGTCACTGCCAGCCGAAATCCTGCGTCCACCAGGGTCCGCCGGAGCCGCCGACCATGCCGACGCCGATCGCCTTGAGCTTGCAGTTGAGGATGTTGGCGCGGTGGCCGGGGCTCTTCATCCAGCCCTCCACGACGGCGGCGGCGGTCGGGTAGCCCTTGGCGATGTTCTCCGCGCCGGGGCTGGTGTAACCGGCGTCCTCCATGCGCTTCCAGGGGCTGTCGCCGTTGCGTGAGGTGTGGTCGAAGTAGTCGTGGGCGGCCATGTCGGCCGAGTGCCGCCGGGCGGCGGTCGCCAGGCGCTGGTCGGTGCGCAGGGCGCCGCAACCGGCCTTGGCCCGCTCCTTGTTGGTGAGGGTCACCACCGCGGCCTCCGGCCCGCCGGACGTGGGCGGGGGGTTGCCGCCCTGTGGCGGGCGGGACGACGATCCCGGGCTGGGTGAGGAGGACGGGCTGTTCGGCGTCTTCGTGGGGCCTTGCAGGGGCTTGAGGGGCGGCGTGCTCTCGTTCGTGCCGGGGGCCGGGGCGCCGGCGTTGGCCCTGGGCGCTCCCGCGCCCTTGCCCGTTCCCTTGTCGGTGGGCACGCCGTTGCTCGTTCCAGCGCCGACGCCGGACGGCCCGGGCCGCGCCGAGTCTCCGGCCGGGCCGGACGCGGATGCCGACTCGGACCGCAGCTCGGGCAGAACGAGGCGGTCGAGGGCGACGCCGGTGCCGATGGCGAGGGCGGCGCCCGCGGCCGTCAGTGTGACGGTGAACACGGTCTTGAAGCTCGATCGCTTACCGCGGGCGGTGGCGGCACGGTCTCGGGACCGCCCCCCGGGGGCGCGGCGACGGCCTCCGGGGCGGCCGGAGGGACCGACGGCGAGGCGGTCTGACGGCTCGGCGCCGAAGCGGTCTGCGGGCTCGGCGCCTGAGGTTTCGGCGCTGGGGCGCCACGAGGGGCCTGTGGGGTCCATCGGGCGACCTGAACTGCGTGAACGGCCTGATGACCTGCGGGGGGAAGGCAGCGGGGCTCCCGGGAGGCTGGCCGGCGACTCGCCGGCGGCGGATCCGGTCGGCCGCACCTTATCCTTATATGGCGTGCAAATCAGAAGATCTCCGCTAACGGACATCCCCTATCTGTGCAGAGGACCGGCCGATCACTTCAAGAACGGCCGTGCCTTTCCGGCCCGGGCATCGGGCTCCATGGGGCATACTGGAGAGTGGCTGGGAGACTGTCGCAACGAGCCGTTTTGACCCATGCCCGCGCGGCTGGGTATCCTGCCAGTTCGTTGTATGCGTCGGTGTGCCCTGCGTGCTGAGCACGATGCGGGCCCCGGCCTCCCGGAGCGCCAGGTCGGACCATTCTCTGATCGGCGCGAGCAGGATTCCGCTGAGAAGTCGACAAGAAACGAAGGCCTACGACCGTGCGCACGTACACCCCAAAGCCCACTGACGTCCAGCGTCAGTGGTACGTCATCGACGCGACCGATGTCGTGCTGGGTCGGCTCGCCAGTCAGGTCGCGCAGCTGCTTCGGGGTAAGCACAAGCCGATCTACGCGCCCCATCTCGACACCGGTGACTATGTGATCATCATCAACGCCGAGAAGGTGGCGCTGTCCGGCAACAAGCTCGAGCAGAAGCGCGCCTACCGCCACTCGGGTTACCCGGGCGGTCTGCGCTCGGTGGCCTACGCCGACCTGATGGCCAAGAACCCGCGGAAGGCCGTGGAGAAGGCGATCAAGGGCATGCTGCCCAAGACCACCCTCGGCCGGCAGATGTTCGGCAAGGTCAAGGTCTACGCCGGCCCCGAGCACCCGCACCAGGCGCAGAAGCCGGTTCCGTTCGAGATCACCCAGATCAAGCAGTAATCACTGATCAACACCGCAGATCCGGCATCGCGCCGGAGAGCGGGTCGGTCGCACCACCATCGCGCGGCCGCCGGGGCACCCGAGGACCGACCGGGCCAGCCGTCCTGGCTAGAACACCACAAGAGGAGAACCGTGGACGAGTCCACCGGCACCGAGACGCCCGCCGAGGGCGTCGAGTACGACTCGTACGAGGACGCCCCGTCCGAGTACACCACCGAGAGCCCCGAGGCCTCCGAGGCCTCCTTCCTGGCTCAGCCGGTCGCGACCGGCCCGGCCGCCGGCACCGGCCGCCGCAAGCAGGCCATCGCCCGCGTCCGGATCGTCCCGGGCACCGGCAAGTGGACCATCAACGGCCGCACCCTTGAGCAGTACTTCCCCAACAAGGTCCAGCAGCAGACCGTGAACGAGCCGTTCGTGCTGCTGGGTCTGGAGGGCCAGTTCGACGTCATCGTCCGCGTCAACGGCGGTGGCACCACCGGCCAGGCCGGCGCGCTGCGCCTGGGCATCTCCCGGGCGCTGCAGTTCGCCAACATCGAGCACCGCCCGGCGCTGAAGAAGGCCGGCTTCCTCACCCGTGACGCCCGCGTTCCGGAGCGGAAGAAGGCCGGTCTCAAGAAGGCCCGCAAGGCGCCGCAGTACAGCAAGCGCTGATCTGGTTTCAGCCGATACAGCCGATACGAGCCGTCGCACCCGTCGATCCCCCATGGCAGATCGAATCGGGCGCGGCGGCTCGTTCGTGCTTTCCGAGGGCATATCCCGCCTTGCTTCGCGGTGGTGCGCGGGTGCCCTTTTCTTGGACTTTCCCCATTAGATTTGACCGAGCGGGGCGGGAGCCGAGCGATCCTCGCCTCACCCGCGCGGACTCGTGCCTTTCTGGGAGTTGAACTGTGGGTCGTCTCTTCGGAACCGATGGTGTACGCGGGCTCGCCAACCGCGACCTCACCGCCCGCCTCGCGATGGACCTGTCCGTCGCGGCGGCGCGCGTGCTGGGGGAGCAGGGGACGTTCAAGGGCCACCGGCCGGTGGCGGTGGTGGGCCGTGACCCGCGTGCCTCCGGCGAGTTCCTGGAGGCGGCCGTGGTCGCCGGGCTGGCGAGCGCGGGCGTCGACGTGCTGACGCTGGGCGTGCTGCCGACTCCCGCCGTGGCGTATCTCACGAACGCGCTGGACGCCGATCTCGGCGTGATGCTCTCCGCCTCGCACAACCCCGCCCCGGACAACGGGATCAAGTTCTTCGACCGCAGCGGCTTCAAGCTGGCCGACGAGATCGAGGACCGCGTCGAAGCCGCCCTGGGCCAGGACTGGGACCCGCCGACGGGAGCCGGGGTCGGCCGGGTGCGCGACGCGCACGGCGCCGTGGAGCAGTACGTGGCGCACCTGCTGTCGTCGTTGCCGGTGTCGCTGGACGGGCTGCGCGTGGTGGTCGACTGCGCGAACGGTGCCTCCTCCGACGTCGCCCCCGAGGCGCTGCGGCGCGCCGGCGCCGAAGTGATCACGATCGGCGTGGCGCCGGACGGGCTCAACATCAACTCCGGCTGCGGCTCCACCCACCTGGCGGCGCTGCAGGAGGCCGTGCGCACGCACGGCGCCGACGCGGGCATCGCCAACGACGGTGACGCCGACCGGTGCCTGGCGGTCACCGCCACCGGCGACATCGTGGACGGCGACCAGATCATGGCCATCCTGGCGACGGAGCTGCGCGAGTCGGGACGGCTGGCCAACGACACCGTGGTCGCCACCGTGATGTCCAACCTCGGCTTCAAGATCGCGATGCGCGACGCGGGCATCAACGTGATCGAGACCGCGGTGGGCGACCGCTACGTGCTCGAGGCGATGAAGGAGCGCGGTTTCAACTTCGGCGGCGAGCAGTCCGGCCACGTGATCATGCTGGACCACGCCACCACCGGTGACGGCGTGCTGACCGGCCTGCACCTGCTGGCGACCATGGCCCGCCGCGGCCGTGCGCTGGACGAGCTGGCCAAGGTCATGACCCGGCTGCCACAGGTGCTGATCAACGTGAAGGGCGTGGACAAGTCCCGCGCCAAGACCGCACCGGAGCTGGCCGCGGCCGTCGAGGCCGCCGAGGCCGAGCTCGGCGACACCGGCCGGGTCCTGATCCGGCCCAGCGGCACCGAGCCCATGGTCCGGGTGATGGTCGAGGCCGCCGCCGAGGACCAGGCCCAGTCCGTGGCCGAACGCCTCGCCCAGACCGTCCGTACCACGCTGTGTTAGTTCGGCATTCGCGGCCTCGGGGGGCTCGCCTTGCGGCTCGCCCCCCGAACCGCCAAGGCGGCGATCGCGACATCGCTTCGCGATCTCTCGTGAAGCTTCGCCTTCGGCTTGCTTCACGACCCGGTCGCGCGATCGCGTGCGGGGCCGGGTGTGTTCGGTGGGTGCGTGCCGGGGTCTCTGCGGAAGCTGTCAGTCGTCGAGGATTTCCAGGCGGCCTACCTTGAGGTGCTTGATCTCGACGGTGCCCGCCTCCAGGTGGTCGACGACGGCCTTCTTCACTACCAGTTTGCCGATGGCGACGGCTCCGATCGCGATCGCGCCCAGGGCCATGGAGCCCAGGGCCAGCGAGCCGAAGGCGTTGCCGAGACGGACCGTGAGGCCGGTTGCCGAGGCGCCCGTGGCCTCGACGCCTGTCGCCCGGGCGCCCACGCCGCGTTCGGTGCGCACCCACTGGAGTTCGGCCGCCTGGTCCTGTGTCGCCTGCCTGTCGGCCGCGGCTTTGTCGTTCGCGTCGCTGCTCATGCCCCGCAGCCTATTCGCCCGGATCAGCAGCGCTCCAGGAAGCCTTCCAGGGCTTGGTGGTCGGAACGGGAGACGGGCAGCTCGTACTCCTTGGCGACCGCGACGTACTTGACACCGTAGGTGCACTGGAAGGCTTTCTGCGGCTTCCATTCGCCCGGGCCCGAGTCGCTCTTCTGGCGGTTGGGCACCCCCCAGACTGCGAGGAGGTTGTCGTGGTCGTTGGCGAACTGCTCCCGCCGGTCCTCGGTCCAGCGTGACGCGCCCATCCGCCAGGCCAGTGCGAGCGGGTAGACGTGGTCGATCTGGACCTCGGCGGCGTCCGACTTGGAGAACGCGATCCGCTTTCCGCTGTACGGGTCGTTCAGCGTGCCTGACAGGACGACGCAGCGGCCGCGCTTGCGCACCTCGCGCAGGTCGCGGCTGAGCACGTCGTTGCGCTGGTCGCAGCCGTTGCGGTCGATGTCCTTCCAGCGGGTGCCGAAACGGTCGCGCTGGTAGCCGCTCCCGCGGAACTCGCCGGCCGTACGAAGGCTGTCGAGGTCTTTGCGGGCCTGCGTGACGCTGCGTTCGGCCGGGCGGGAGGCCTTCGGGGTGGGCCCGGGATCGGTGAGGCCGACCTCGCCTGTGCAGCCCGTGAGGAGGAACGCCGGGAGAACGAACGCCGAGAGAACGCCGATGCCCGTGCGCGTCATACCGTCACCCGTCCGTCGCCTTGGTGGCATATGCCCGCTTTGGAGAAAACAAACGGTGCCGAGGATACGGGCTTGTGCCGACAAAGACGTGCCACCTCTCCTTGATGGGCTCCATACGGCACGATGTTGCGCGTGCTGCACCTGAGAGCGATCGTTCCGGCGGACCGTACCGAAGAGGTCTGCGCCGCGCTGGCCGACAACCCCGGGGCGACGAACGTGGTGGTGATCCCTGGCGCCGCGCGGTCGCCCGAAGGGGACCTGGTCACCAGCGACATCGCCCGCGAGGCCGCCAACGAGATCATCAAATCCCTGCAGGACCTCGGCATCGAGCGTGAGGGTGCGATCGCGGTCGAGCAGATCGACCTCACGCTCGCCGACTCGGCGGACAAGGCCAAGAAGCTGGCGCCAGGGCACGGCGATGACGCGGTGGTGTGGGAGCAACTGCAGCACAACATCAAGGAGAACTCCGAGCTGACGTGGTCCTTCATCGTCTTCCTGGCCCTGGCCACCCAGCTGGCCGGCATCGCCGCCCTGATCGACTCACCGGTGCTGGTGATCGGCGCGATGGTGCTCGGACCGGAGTTCGCCGCGGTGGCCGCCATCTGTTACGGCCTGATCTTCCGGGGGCCGCAGATGGTGTGGACGGCCTCCCGGAACCTTGTGATCGGCTTCGTGGTCGCCATCCTGGTCACGTACGTGTGCGCCGAGGTCAGCCTCATGATCGATGTCATCCACCAGGGGATGCTGGACAAACCGCGGCCGCAGACCGCGTTCATCTACAGCCCGGACCGCTGGTCGTTCATCGTGGCACTGCTGGCGGGAGCCGCCGGGGTGCTGTCGCTCACCGCGGCCAAATCGTCCGCCCTGGTCGGGGTCTTCATCTCCGTCACCACCGTGCCGGCGGCGGGCAACCTCGCCGTGGCGATGGCCTTGTGGCACTGGGACGAGATCCGCGGCTCGCTGCTCCAGCTCGGGGTCAACATCCTCGGCATGGTCATCGCGGGCGTGGTGACGCTGATCGTCCAACGCGTGGTCTGGCGGGTGGTCCTCCGCAGGAGGGGGAGGGTAGCCGCAGGTCCTACAACCTGAGGGTGAGGTGCTGCGGCGTTCGAACCACTAGGTTCGTAAATATGCCGATCATCGCCACCCAAGGGCTGACGATGAGGTTCCCCAGGGTGACCGCTCTGGACGACCTCACGGTGGCCGTGGAGCCCGGCGTCGTGGGCTTGGTCGGTGCCAACGGCGCCGGCAAGTCGACGCTCATCCGGATCCTCCTCGGCCTGCAGCCGCCGAGCGCGGGCCACGCGACGGTCCTCGGTCTCGACATCGCCCGCGAGGGCGTGCAGATCCGCGAGCAGGTCGGGTTCATGCCGGAGTTCGACTGCCTGCCGCCGGACGTCTCGGCGACCGAGTTCGTCGTCCACATGGCCCGGATGTGCGGACTCCCGCCCACCGCCGCCCGCGAACGCGCCGCCGACACGCTGCGGCACGTGGGGCTGTACGAGGAGCGCTACCGGCCCATCGGGGGTTACTCGACGGGTATGAAGCAGCGGGTCAAGCTGGCCCAGGCCCTCGTGCACGACCCCAAGCTGGTCTTCCTGGACGAGCCGACCAACGGCCTGGATCCGGCGGGCCGCGACGAGATGCTGGAGCTCATCCGGCGGATCGGCGCCGAGTTCGGCATCAGCGTGCTGGTCACCTCGCACCTGCTGGGCGAGCTTGAGCGGATCTGCGACCACGTCGTGATCATCGATGGCGGGAAGCTGCTGCGCTCCCAGGCGGTCGAGGCGTACACCGCCGCCAGCGGCATGCTCACCGTCGAGGTGGAAGAGGGCCGCGACCTGCTCGGACAGCGGCTGTACGACCAGGGCGTGAGCGTCCATCCCGAGGGCCGTTTCCTGGTCATCGACATCGCCGGTGAGAGCACGTACGACCTGATCCGCGACGGCGTCGCCGATCTGGGGCTCCGCCTCGTCCGGCTGGAGCAGCGCCGCCACCACATCGAAGAGGTCTTCGCGACCTCACACACCGCACAACCGCCGCAGCCAGGCCAAGCCCAGCCCGCGGCTGTGGGCGCCTACGGACAACCACCCCCTCCGGCCATGCCAGGGCAGCCAACTGCGCCTGCCCAGCCGGACGCGTCAGGACAGCCTCAGCCTCCGCAAGATTCGTCGGCTACGGGACCTCAGGGGGCGCCGCGATGACGACGAGCACCATCCATGACATCGGGTACCGGCACTACGACGGTCGGCGCCTGGGGCGGGCGTACGTGTTGCGCTCGCAGTACGTGCACAATCTGCGCGCTGCGTTCGGGTTGGGCAGGCCCGCCCGTGCCAAGGTGATGCCGTTCCTGCTGAGCGCGGTCATGCTGCTGCCCGCGGCGGCCAGTGTCGCGATCCTCGGCTTCACCAAGGAGCCCAACGCGCTCATCCGCTACGCCGCGTACGCCTACACCATGCAGGTCGTGGTGGCGATCTTCCTGGCCACGCAGGCACCCGTGATCGCCTCGCGGGAGCTGCGGTTCCACTCCGTGCCGCTCTACTTCTCACGGCCGGTCGGTCACCTCGACTTCGTGCTGGCCAAGTTCGGCGCGTTCGTCACTGCGCTCTTCATCCTGCTGGCGGTCCCGGTCACGCTGTTGTACGTGGGCGCACTGGTCACCCGGCCCGACAAGATGAAGCCGGTGATGGAGGTGGTGGAGGGCGAGAACGGGGAGATGGTGACCGGGAGGGTCCAGAAACCCGACAGCCTCGTCGAGCACACCCTGCACTATTTCGGCGGGCTTGCCGGATGCCTGCTCTTCGCGCTGGTGCTGGCCGCGATCGGGCTGGTCATCGCGGCGTTCACGACGCGCCGCGGGCTGGGGGTGGCGGCGGTCATCGCGGTCTACATGATCAGCAGCACGATCGTGGTCATCGTTCAGGGGATCGCCGAGACGGAGGCCAACAACTTCACCGTCTCCGGGTGGGCGGGCCTGTTCTCGCCGTTCAACCTGGTCGACATCGTCCAGGTGCGATTGCTCGGCGCGCAGCTGACCGCGCCCGCCGCGCCGTCCGGGGTGGTGGGAGGGCTGGCCGCGCTGGCGGTCTGCGCCGCCCTGGTGGCCGGCTCGATCGCGGTCCTGTACCGCCGGTTCCGGAAGGCGGGTCTCTCGTGAGCGTCCTGCGGTTGGAGAACGTGTCCCGCTGGTACGGGAACGTGGTCGCGGTCAACGGGGTCTCGATGGACATCGGCCCCGGCGTCACCGGCCTGCTCGGCCCCAACGGCGCGGGCAAGTCGACCATCATCCACATGATGGGCGGCTTCCTGCCCCCGTCCTCGGGAACGGTCGAGCTGGACGGCGCGCCGCTCTGGCAGAACCCGGAGATCTACCGCCATGTCGGGCTGGTGCCCGAACGTGAGACGGCGTATGACTTCCTCACCGGCAAACAGTTCATCGTCGCGATGGCCAAGCTGCACAAGCTCGCCGACCCCGGCGCGGCGGCCCGGCGCGCGATCTCCCAGGTCGAGATGGAGTACGCGCAGGACCGCACGATCGGCAACTACTCCAAGGGCATGAAGCAGCGCATCAAGATGGCCTCCGCGCTGGTGCACGACCCGCCCGTCCTGCTCCTGGACGAGCCGTTCAACGGCATGGACCCGCGGCAGCGCATCCAGCTGATGGACCTCATCCGCCGGATGGCCGCCGAGGGACGCACGATCCTGTTCAGCTCGCACATCCTCGAAGAGGTCGAGCGGCTGGCCAGCCACATCGAGGTGATCGTGGCGGGCCGGCACGCGGCGTCCGGCGACTTCCGGGCCATCCGGCGCCTCATGACCGACCGCCCGCACATCTTCCTCGTCCGCTCCACCGACGATCGGAAGCTCGCCGCCGCGATCATCGCGGACGGCTCCGCGAGCAGTGTCCAGCTCACCGAGAAGGGCCTGCAGATCGAGGCGACCGACTTCCAGCGCTTCACCTGGTTTCTCCCGCAGGTGGCCCGCGACGCCAAGGTGCGCCTCTGGGAGGTCTCGCCCGCCGACGAGTCACTCGAAAGCGTCTTCTCCTACCTGGTGGCCCGATGAACTCCACAATCGCGATGATCACGTTCCGCGCCATGCTGGGCCGCAAGCGGGCACTGCTGCTGTTCGTCCTGCCGTTCATCATGCTGGTGCTGGCCATCGGGCTGAAGGTGACCGGCTACGCGGACCTGGACGTCTCGTCGAACGTGCTGCACAGGTTCGGCCTGTCCACGTTGCTGCCCCTGCTCGCGCTGATCGCGGGCACGGGCGTGATCGGGCCGGAGATCGACGACGGCCAGGTCATGTACGTGCTCACCAAGCCGATCCCGCGCCAGGTGATCATCTTCACCAAGCTCGTGGTGGCGATCGTCCTGATCGTGCTGTTCGCCGTCGTCCCCACCCTGCTGGCCGGTCTGATCATGAGCGGGACCACCGCCCAGGTCACCCCGGCCCTGACCGTCGGCGTCCTGCTCGGCGGCATCGCCTACGCCGCCGTCTTCGTCGCCCTGGGCGTGATCAGCCGCAACGCCGTCACGATCGGCCTGATCTACGTGCTGGTCTGGGAGATCCTCCTGGGCAACTTCGCCCCGGGCGCCAAGTCGGCTTCCATCCAGCAGTGGTCCCTCTCCGTCGCCGACAAGCTCACCGAGGCCTCACAGATCAAGTCCACCGTCGATCTTCCGATCGCCGTGCTCCTGCTGGTCGTCATCACCGCCGCCGGCACCGCCCTGGCCACCGTCCGTCTCCGCTCTCTCTCGGTCGCCAGCGCCGAATGACCGCGTCAGTTGGGGCTGATGACGGCATGGTCGCCGTCCGGTTCGTAGACGACGATCTGGACGACCGGGAGGCCTCCGGCCTGGGGGTACCTGCCGCGGGAGGGCGGGCCTGCGACGAAGAGCCGGGTCGCCTCGCCCTTGCGGCGGGCCTCCTGGTTGCCGAGCTCGCCGACCATCTTGAGGCTGGCGATGCCGGGGCCGGCGGTGGCCAGGAGATGCCAGCGTTTCTGTGAACGCCACCAGACGGCGCCCGCGAGGGTGTCGGTCGAGGCGGAGTAGTCGCCGTTGGTGCTGCCCCGATCGGCCATGAGGCGGCCCTCGTCGGAGATCAGCGCGGTCATCCCGGGGGTGCCCCACGGGACGGAGACGTCGATCGAGATCAGGCTCGCGTGGCCGCCCTTGTCGGGCAGGGAGCCGGACCACAGGCGGCCGATGCGTAGATCTCCGGCTTCGGCCAGGGCGATCCCGGCGCCGCAGGACAGTGCGTGGATCGCGGTCCACTGGGCCGGGTCGCCGGTGAATCCGGTGTCATCACGGGCCGGATCGGGGTCGCGGAACCAGATCAGCGGGGTGGCGAACTCGGGGTTGTGACTGGCGAACTGCGATATCGATCCGGTGCCCTTGTGGCGCATGCGGAAGACGACGTACGACTGGCAGTCGGGATTGAACCATCGCCAGTTCAGCGGATCGCTCACGCCGTCGCGGACCTTGATGGGATGCCACGCGGGGGTGGGTGCCTTGGGGAGCGCCACCGAGAGGTCGCTGAGCCAGGGCGGGACGAGGTAGCGCCAGGTCGTCCCGAGCATGATCAGCTGGCCGGAGTCGTTGCCCAGCCGGCGGATCGACTCGACGCCCCGGGACAGCGGGCGTTCGAAGTACTGGGCGACCATCGGAGAGTCCCGCGTCCCGGGTGTGTCGTGCATCACGACGATGGTCACCCCGTCCACGGTGCCCGCGTACATGATCGAGACGCGGCCGAGCGGTGGATCGCGGCGGTCGTCGCGCCAGGCCGAGGCCGCGCGGCGCAGGAGAGCACGGTCGCCGCGCAGCTCTCCCTGGGTGGGCCAGTCGTCGAGGCTGGGCACGGCGTGCCGGTTCCAGCGATCATCGCCGACCGTGATCGGGTCACCCGGGCGGCCGGCGTTCCGCCAGCGCTCGTACGCGGTGGACCCGGAGGCGATGAGCACGACGGCCGCGAGGACGAGCGCGATCCGGGCCGTCATGGGAAGGGACGGCGGCGGCCGGAGGCGTACGAGGGTGGGGTCGAAGGCCTGGAGCTCGGCCTGCTGGGCGGCTGGGTCGAGATCGGTTCGATCGTCGAGGTCGGCGCAGGTGCGGTCGATGTCCCAGGCGCTCACCAGAAGGTGTTCGCCCAGTTCGGCTGCCACTTCGGGGGAGGTCAGGCCTTCGAGCCGGATGAGCAGGTAGACCAGCCGTTCGTGGGGGGACGAACGCTGGAGGATCGTGCGGAGGGGAGTGGCCGCGGTGGCCGCGGGCTCGAAGAGCAGACGGCGGAGCAGGGGACGCCGGAGGTGGGGCGGCTGCGTGAGGAGTTCGAGAGTCAGGCGGCGGCGGAGGTGCGAGTAGGAGGCCCCCGGGCCTGCCCGCGCGGAGTGCCGCACGGCGCGGCGGGCGGTCGCGAGCACGGTCTCGGGCGGCGTGGTGCCATCGTCGAGCGCCAGGTACGCCAGCCGTACCAGATCGGCATAGCGGCGCCGCATCGTCACCAGGATCGCCGTTCGCACCGGGTCACCTCCGCGTGCGCGAGCCTGCCTCCAATTGTGGACGTGTCGGATAACAGCCGTATAGCGGCCAAGCGCCAGCTTGGTCTTTCACGGGGCGGGGAAGGCCGTCAGATCCGGCGCAGGCGGATGCGTTCCACCGAGTGATCGCGACCCTTGTGGAGGACGAGGGTCGCGCGGGCACGGGTCGGCAGGATGTTGGAGACCAGGTTGATCTCGTTGATGTCCCGCCAGACGCGCTGGGCGAACGCGGCGGCCTCGTCCTCGTCCAGCTGCGCGTACTTGTGGAAGTACGAGCGGGGGTCGGTGAACGCCGTGCGGCGCAGGGCGAACAGGCGTTCCACGTACCACTGGCGGATGTCCTCGACCCGCGCGTCCACATAGATCGAGAAGTCGAAGAAGTCGGAGACGCCGAGCGATCCGGCGGGCGGGGCCTGGAGCACGTTGAGACCCTCGACGATGAGGATGTCCGGGCGGCGCACGGTCTGCCGGGCGCCGGGCACGATGTCGTACTCCAGATGGGAGTAGATCGGGATCGACGCCTCCTCCGCGCCCGCCTTGATCGAGGAGACGAAGCGGACCAGGGCGCGCCGGTCGTAGGACTCGGGAAAACCCTTCCGGTCCATGATCCCGCGTTCGGCCAGCACGGCGTTCGGATGCAGGAAGCTGTCGGTCGTGACGAGCTCCACGCTCGGGTGCTCGGGCCAGCGCGCCAGCAGCGTCCGCAACAGCCGCGAGGTGGTCGACTTGCCCACCGCGACGCTGCCCGCCACGCCGATGATGAACGGGGTCGGCTGGACCGGCTCGCCGAGGAAACCGCTGACGGTGTCGCGCAGGCCGCCGTCGGACAGGAAGAAGAGGTTGAGGAGCCGCGAGAGCGGCAGGTAGACCTCTTCGACCTCGGTGATGTCGATCGGGTCCTTCAGCCCGCGCAGGGCGTCCAGCTCGCCGGGCGTCAGGGGCAGCGGCGTGTTCTCACGCAGCCCCAGCCAAGCCTCCCGCGAGAGTTCCACATAGGGGCTCGGCACGCCGTCCCATCCGCTCGTCATGGCTGAACAGTAACCACCGGGTCATCTGAGATCAGCTGGACGTACGGTTTCCCGATCGCCGTTCACACTGGAGGGACGGCCGCAAAGCCCTTGCAGGTAGGCGCGGGCGCGGCCCGGCGTGTCGCGCCGGGGGACGGCAGGCGCCCTGCCGCAGGTGGCCAGCGCGCGCGTGGGGGCCGGACACCGAATAGGCTTGCCGCCATGTGCGGAATCGTGGGGTACGTGGGCTCGAAGCAGGCCGTCGAGGTCGTGATGGAGGGACTGGCCCGGCTGGAGTACCGCGGCTATGACTCGGCCGGGGTCGCTCTGGTGTCCGACGGGGAACTGTCGACGGCCAAGCGCGCGGGCAAGCTCGTCAACCTGCGCAACCTCCTGGAGGAGGAGGCGCCGCCGGCGGGCACGCTCGGAATGGGGCACACCCGGTGGGCCACCCACGGGCCGCCCAACGACCGCAACGCGCACCCGCACACCGACTGCTCCGGGTCGGTCGCGGTGATCCACAACGGCATCATCGAGAACTTCGCCACCCTCCGCGCGGAGCTGGAGGAGCGGGGCCACGGGCTGGCCTCCGACACCGACACCGAGACCGTCGCGCACCTCCTGGAGGAGGAGCTGAAGGGCGGCATCGGCCTGGCCGAGGCGCTGCGCCGGGTGTGCCGCCGCCTGGAGGGCGCCTTCACGCTGGTCGCGGTGCACGCCTCGGACCCCGAGCTGGTGGTCGGCGCGCGCCGCAACTCGCCGCTGGTGGTCGGGCTGGGCGACGGCGAGAACTTCCTCGCCAGTGACGTCGCCGCGTTCATCGCGCACACCCGCAACGCCATGGAGCTCGGCCAGGACCAGGTCGTCGAGCTGCGCCGGGACGGCGTGACGGTCACCGACTTCGACGGCAAGCCCGCCGAGGTGAAGGAGTACCACGTCGACTGGGACGTGTCCGCCGCCGAGAAGGGCGGCTACGACTACTTCATGCTCAAGGAGATCGCCGAGCAGCCCCGCGCGGTCGCCGACACCCTGCTCGGCCGCATCGGCGCCGACGGCCGGCTCACGCTCGACGAGATGCGCATCACCGACCAGGAGCTGCGCGAGGTCGACAAGATCATCATCGTCGCCTGCGGTACCTCGTACCACGCCGGACTGATCGCCAAGTACGCCATCGAGCACTGGGCCGGGCTGCCCTGCGAGGTCGAGCTGGCCAGCGAGTTCCGCTACCGGGACCCGATCCTGAGCCGGACCACCCTGGTCATCGCGATCTCGCAGTCCGGCGAGACGATGGACGCGCTCATGGCCGTCCGGCACGCCCGCGAGCAGCGGGCCAAGCTGCTGGGCATCTGCAACGTCAACGGCTCGACGCTGCCGCGCGAGTGCGACGGCGTCCTCTACACGCACGCCGGGCCCGAGATCGCGGTCGCCTCCACCAAGGCGTTCCTGACCCAGCTCGTCGCCGTCTACCTGATCGCGCTCTACATCGCGCAGGTGCGCGGCACCAAGTGGGGCGACGAGGTCTTCGCCATGATCCAGCTCCTGGAGCGGATGCCGGAGAAGGTGGAGAAGGTGCTGGAGACCATGGAGCCGGTGCGCGCGCTGGCCCGGTCGCTGGCCGACGAGCGCAGCGTGCTGTTCCTGGGCCGCCACGTGGGCTTCCCGGTCGCGCTGGAGGGCGCGCTCAAGCTCAAGGAGCTGGCCTACATGCACGCCGAGGGGTTCGCCGCCGGCGAGCTCAAGCACGGCCCGATCGCGCTGATCGAGGAGGGCCTGCCGGTGATCGTGGTGGTGCCGCCGCGCGCCCGCGACGTGCTGCACGACAAGATCGTCTCCAATATCCAGGAGATCCGTGCCCGTGGCGCCCGCACGATCGTGATCGCCGAAGAGGGGGACCACTCGGTCGATCCCTACGCCGACACACTGATCAGCGTGCCCGCCGTACCGACCCTGCTTCAGCCCCTGGTGACCACCGTGCCGCTCCAGGTCTTCGCCTGCGAGCTCGCCACCGCCAAGGGCCACGACGTCGACCAGCCCCGCAACCTGGCCAAGTCCGTCACGGTCGAATAACGGCCTGAACCTCCCGGAACCGCCCGCGTCCGTCCCCGCGTCGGAAGGGGATAGTCATCGCGCGGGAGGTGGCCGGGTGGCCGAACCGAACGCCGTGCCGCGGCAGGAGCTGATCTCCACGGCATGGACCGAGCCCAGCAGCCCATATCAAGCGCCGGGCAGCCCTGGTGGGACGCCGGGCAGCCCTCATTGGGCGCCGGTCGGTCCCCATGGGGCACCGGGCGGCCCCGATGGGGGCGAGCACGGGATCGAGGCACGCGGGGTGTTCCGCGCGTTCGGGACGGTGCCCGCCCTGCGGGGGCTTGATCTGACCGTCCCGTACGGTCAGGTGACCGCTCTCGTGGGGGCCAACGGGGCGGGCAAGACCACCCTGCTGCTCATCCTGGCGACGCTGCTCGCCCCGGACGCGGGCCGGATCAGCGTGGCGGGCCACGACCTGAGCACGCATCCCGAGCAGGCGCGGTCCGCGCTCGGCTGGATGCCGGACACGTTCGGGGTGTACGACCAGCTCACGGTCGACGAATACCTGGCGTTCTTCGCCGACGCGTACCGGCTGCCCAAGGGCGAGAAGCCGCGCCGGGTCCGGGCGCTGCTGTCGCTCGTTCACCTGGAAGACCAGCTCGGGCGGCCCGTCCATGGGCTGTCGCGCGGGCAGAAGCAGCGGCTGGGCGTGGCCCGCGCGCTGGTGCACCGGCCCCGGGTGCTGTTGCTGGACGAGCCCGCCTCCGGGCTCGATCCCCGTTCGCGCGTCGAGCTGCGTGACCTGCTCCGCTCGCTGGCCGCCGAGGGCGTGGCCGTCCTCGTGTCGAGCCACATTCTCAGCGAGCTGGAGGAGATCGCCGACCGGGTGGTGCTGGTCGACCACGGCCAGACCGTGGGCGAGCACCGGATGGCCGACCTCGTCGCGTCCGGCCCCAACGGGATGGGACGCGCGCGCTGGCGCATCAGAGCGATGGAGGGGGACGGCCTCGCGGCGCGGCTGGCCGCCCGGCCCGGGCTCGGCGAGGTCGGCGACCTGCCGGGCGGTGCGGAGGTCGGTCCGCTGACGGAGAACGAGGCGGCCGATCTGCTCGCGGCGCTGATCGCCGAGGGTGTGCGCGTGGTCGCGTTCGGGCCGGTCGGGAGCGCGCTGGAGTCGGCGTACCTGGCCATGACCGAGAACATGACGCAGAGCCGGAGATAGCAACGATGACAGCGCACGGAATCAGCCTGGTGGCACGGCAGGAGATCCGCACGCGGCTGCGGACCGGTCGCTGGAAGGTGCTCCTGCTGGTGTGGTTCGTCGTCGTGAACGGTTTCGCCCTGCTCTTCCGGCTGGCGCTGGAGAGCTCCGCGGGCTTCGACTGGGACGTCGAAGAGGGCGTCATCATGTTCGGCGGTGTGCTGCTGGCGGTGCTGGTCCTCACGTTGCTGGTCACCCCGGCTTTGAGCGCGCAGACGATCAACGGGGACCGGGAGCGCGGCACGCTCGCCACGCTCCAGGTCACGCGGTTGACGGCGGGCGAGATCGCGCTGGGGAAGCTGGCCGCGGCGTGGGGGACCGGGCTGGTCGTGCTGGGGCTCACCTTGCCGTCGTTGTTCCTGCCGGTCGTCGAGGGCGCGATCGGCATCGGGCGCTTCGTGGTCGTGGTGATCGTGGTGGCCCTGCTCGTCGGCATCGTCTGCGCGATCTCGCAGGGCTGGTCTGCGCTGCTGGCGCGGAGCATCACCTCGGTGCTGATGTCGTACATGACGGTGTTCGGGTTGCTGGTGGTCACCCCGCTCCTGTTCACGCTGGCGGTGCCGCTGACGGCCCAGCCGGTGGACGGCAGGTACCGGTCATACTCCGAGGAGCACACCGAGTACGTGTGGTGGCTGCTCGCGCCCAACCCGGTCGTGATCCTGGCCGACGCGACGCCGAGGCTGCCCGAACGGGGCGTGGACCACATCGGCCGCAGTGCCGCGGACGCCGACCCGCTCGGTGACATCGGGCGGTCGGTACGGGACGCCCGCGCCGGGGACGATGGCGACGAGGAGTCCGTGGGGCCGGTCTGGCCGTACGGGCTGGGGTTCAACCTGGTGCTGGCGGGCGGTGCCGTATGGGTGAGCGCGCGGCGGCTGCGGGCCCCGGCGCGCACCCTTCCCGAGGGCATCCGGGTGGCCTGAACAGGGCGTCCGTGCACCGCGAGCGCGATCACAATCGGATGACGTGCCTGTTCGCGGACTGTCTCATGTGGTGAATGGTCGGTAAATTCCCGGAGAACGTTGACCTGACGAAGGGAAGTCCGGGATGGATCGGCGTCATTTCCTGGCCGGTGGAGCGACCGTGGCCGCCGGAGCGGCGCTGACGGCGGGACCGTTCCAGGGTGTCCTCGCGCACACGGAGCGAGCGGAAAAGGTGAGCAACGGCGGCGCGCCCGCGCGGGGCCGCGGCTACGGGCCACTCCGCCCTGTGCGCGACCTGAGGGACGGCGAGGTCCGGCTTCACCTGCCTCAGGGATTCCGCTACCGCTCGTTCAACCCGGCGGGCTCCACACTGAGCGACGGCACCGTGACCCCCGGCAAGCACGACGGCATGGCCGCCTTCCGCGGCAGCCGCGGCTCGGTGATCCTGGTCCGCAACCACGAGGTGAACGGGCCGGTCGGCGCGTTCGGCGACCCGGCCAAGGTGTACGACTCCGCCGCGGGCGGCGGCACCTGCACGCTGCGCGTCACCCCGTACGGCGAAGTGCTGGACTCCCGCGTCAGCCTGGGCGGCACCCAGATGAACTGCTCGGGCGGCCCGATGCCGTGGGGCAGCTGGCTCACCTGCGAGGAGACGATCAACGGCCCGGACGTGGGCAACGACTTCTCCGGCGGCGACAACAGCAAGCTCAAGCAGAAGCACGGCTACCTCTTCGAGGTCCCGACGCGCGGCCGGGTCACGCCGCGCCCGATCCGCAACGCGGGCCGCTTCGCACACGAGTCGGCCGTCTGCGACCCGCGGACGGGCGCCATCTACATGACCGAGGACAACTTCAACTTCGCCTCGGGCTTCTACCGCTACCTGCCGCCGAAGAACCCCCTCCGCACCGGCCGGCTCCTCGACGGCGGCCGTCTCCAGATGCTCGCGGTGAAGGGCCGCCCCGGGGCCGACCTCTCACTGGGCCAGCCCAGGAACGCGGTGTACGAGACGACGTGGGTCGACATCGACGACCCGGACCCCACGTTCACCGGCAAGCCGAGCAACGACGAGGCGATCCAGGCGGTCGGCAAGCAGGGCCGTGCCGGCGGCGGCGCACTCTTCTCCCGGCTGGAGGGCGCGATCTACGCCCACGGCGTGGTCTACTTCGTCTCCACGCAGGGCGGAGCACGGGTCACCGAGCCGGCGCCTTCGGGCTTCGGTGACGGCCGGGGCCAGGTCTGGGCGTACGACACGCGCAGCGGCAGGCTCCGCCTCGTCGTGGAGTCACCCGGCGCCACCTGGCTCGACCTGCCCGACAACATCACCCACAGCAGGCGCGGCGCCCTCGTCCTCTGCGAGGACGGCGAGGGCGACAACTACCTGCGGGGCCTCACGCAGCGCGGGAACCTCTTCGACTTCGGCCGCCTGGAGCCCGTCAAGGAGGACACGGGCGCCGAGTTCGCCGGCTCCACGTTCTCCCCGGACGGCAGGACGCTCTTCGTCAACATCCAGTCGAAGGTCGGCATGAGCTTCGCGATCTGGGGCCCCTGGCACCACGGCCCCTTCTGATCAACCGCCTTGCCTGGGAACGAAGCGGTGCCGACCACGCGCCTGGCCGGCACCCTTCCGTCAGGTCGGGGTCATTCGATCAGGACAGGTCGAATCCGCCTGCCCTCGCTCGGGCGGTGAACGCCCTCCATTCGGTGGGGCCGAAGGTGAGCATCGGACCGTTCCCACCGTGCGTGCTGTCGCGTATCCCGATCGCCGGACCGATCGGGCCGGCGAGCCGGGCGATCTCCACGCACGTGCCGTTCGCCACGCTGTGCGCGCTCGTCCGCCAGTGGGCCGGGGATGTCGAGTCGGGCCGCATCCCACCTCCTTCTGGAGCATGGTTGGGAGGTAACCGGCGTCGTTGCCACACCATGTTGTACCCCATGGCCGGAAAGATCACCTGGACAGAGGTGGCCAATGTACGGCGACGGGGCGCCGCCGGAAGTCTTCTCCGGCGAGCGCCCCGGCGTGGGTGGCGGGTGGTGTCAGCGCGACAGGTCGAGCTCCCCGCTCTTGATCCGATCGGTGAACGTACGCCATTCCCCGGGTGAGAAGAGCAACACAGGGCTGGCCTCGCCGTGCTTGGCGTCGCGCGCGGCGATGGTACCTGGGGCATAGGCGCCTGCGATTTCCACGCAGGTACCGTTGGCAGCGCAACGGCTGCCCTTCCGCCAGGAGATCGGATCGTTTTCAGCGGAGGTCACGAGACGTCCTTTGGGTGAGATAGGTTAGCGACAGATTTCTTATCGCCAGAGCCCGAGTGACGCCGCAATGAACCGTTTGGAATCCGCGTAGTCCAAGGCGGAGTCGCATAGAGCCTGGTAGGCGAGACGATACATGTGCGTGGTCATCTCGTCCTCAAAATGGCTCACCGCCAGGCTCTCCGTGTGCACGACATCGGGAAAGATCACGTCGTGTACAGGGGCGAATTCAAGGAGTATGAAAGATCCCTCCATCACCGGATGGGCGCCTTCCAGGGGCAGCACTCGAAGACGTACATTGTTGAGTTCTGTGATGGCGAGCAAGTGTTCAATTTGGCCCCGCATTACCGATGTGCCACCGACCCGCCGTCGGAGCACCGATTCGTCGATGACCACCGACAGTTCGGCGGGGCGGGGGGACTGCCGCAGGATCTCCTGACGGCGCATCCGCACCTCGATCCGGCGGTCGATCTCACGGGGTGGAATGGTGGCGATCGCATTCCAGCCGGAGATGACCTCGCGGGCGTACTCCTCGGTCTGCAGCAGGCCCGGCATCGTGTGGGTCTCCCACTGTTTGATCGAGTTGGCCTCGGCCTCCATCGCGATGAAGTCCGGATAGCCGCCGATCAGATCGCGGTACTCCTCCCACCAGCCCTTCTCCGCCGCGTCCTCCGCGAGCGCGATGAGCTCGTCGTGGTGCTGCCCGTTCACCTGGTAGAGACGCAGGAGCCGGCGGACGTCGGAGATCCGGGCGCCGGTGCGCGCGTTCTCGATCCGGGACACCTTCGCCGTGCTCCACGACAGCTCGGCTGCGACGTCGTCTCCCGTCAGCCGCCGCTCCTCGCGGAGCCTGCGGAGCTCGGCCGCCAGGCGCCGCTGCCGGACGGAAGGACGTGGGGATGCGCTCATGGCTGCGGCCTCTCCCGCCCAACGGGTTGCTTTGTGCGCAGTCTGCCCCGGGAGGGGGGCGACGACGCAAGCCGGGTGGCGATGTTTCTACGGCGCCGAAGGATTCGTCACCGTACATGACACTGTAACTTGCACAGCAACCTACAGATGTTCACAATCTAACCAAGCGGCCGATCATCAGAACGGCCGGGTGTTCGACGGGGTCACAAGCCCGGTCGGACGAAGGCGGGCAACGGCGCCTCGCCGGGTCATCCGAGATCACAACCATGTGGTCTTCCCTCGAAGGTTGCCGGCCGACCGGCCGGAGAATGGAGGGGTCCGGTGGACAATCTCCCGCTGCACCGGAGCATCTTGGCCGTCGACATGGAACGCTCGACGAGTCCGCTCCGGACCAACCCGATCAAAGGCGAGCTGCGCGGGCACGTCTACCGCATGCTGGACCAGGCCATGGCCCGCGCCGGCATCGGCCCGCGGCAGCGCGATCCGTTCGAGGACCGCGGCGACGGGGTGCTCGCGCTGATCCAGCCCGACGACGGCGTCCCCAAGACCTACCTGCTGAGCCGCCTCATCCCCGAGCTCGCCCGCCAGCTGGTCGACTACAACCTGGGCCTTCCGCCCGACGAACGGCCGCGCCGTGGCCTCCGCCTCCGCGCCGTCGTCCACGCCGGGGAGATCCACCGCGACGCGTACGGCTACTTCGGCGAGGCCCTCGACGTCGCCTGCCGCCTCCTCGACGCCAGAGCCCTCAAGAAGTGCCTCGAATCCGTACCGGCACCGCTCGTCCTGGTCGTCTCCGAGGACATCTACCAGACCATCGTCAAACACGGTTACGACGGCATCTCCCCGGAGACCTACCACCCCGACGTCGGCGTCAAAGTGGCGGGCCGCCGCCGCCAAGGCTGGGTTCACGTCCCCACCGAGGCCCTGAAACTCATCCCTCAGGACCCGCACACCTTCACCGGCCTCGACCACACCGCCGCCTAGCACCGGGACGTGAGAATGGGCTTCGCGGGCCTGCTATTCCTCGTCCGCCGTATTCAGTGAAGGTCGAGATCTCCGGCTTTGATTCTCCTGAATAGGGCGCGCACCTCGGGCTGTGTGAATGTCAGGACTGGGCTTTCCTGGCCGAGCACGCTGTCCCGCGCCCCAGCTGTTCCCAAGGCGAAGCTCGCCATTTCCACGCACCCATTGCTCGCCTGGCAGGCTCTGCTCTTCTTCCACGGGGTGAGCTGCTTCGCAGCTCTAGAACCTCTGTTGGAAAAGGCAGAAGGAGAAAGGGCGTTGGCAGCCGCCACTTCATCACCCCTTGATGCTGTGGGAAGGCGGCTGCCATCCCGGGCCTCAGCCGGGACGGAGTGCCCGGACGAAGGGAGACTGGCAGGTTACGGTGGCGTAGGGATAGCGCTTTTGCCGAAACGTTATTTCCGGTAGGCCGAATACATGCCCCCCACTGCTGGGACGTCCCGTTCAGGCTGTGGGTGGGCGGATCAAGTAGGCCTTGGTCCCGGGACGAAACGCTTGGGCGAGAAGTGCCCGTATGGGAGGAGTGTCTGGGTGGACGGTAGTGGCTATGGCTCACCAGGGACAGCATTGTGCGGAAGGTGGCTGAAATAACATTTCCGCCGCTTCATATGCCGAAGGCAGGCTGGAGTTCAGGCCGCAGTTATGGGGATCGGCTGGCCGTGACCCGCTGGGACGTGCAGCCACCCGTGGCGGGTAAGTCCGCAGACGTGAACCTCGACGGCGCGGTGGTAGGACTCGGGGGAGATGCCATCGTATCCGTGAATGACGATCGACTCGTAGATCTGCTGTGAGACGACCAGGACGAGCGGAGTCGTGGTCTCCCGCAGGAGTTCTCGGACCACGTCGGAGTCCAGAAGTCGGATGGCCGCGTCCAGTTCGGTGCCGAAAAGGCCGTGATCGTCACAGAGGAGATCACCGGCGTGGACCACCGCGCGCATCCTCAACTGGCGAAGCGCACGTTCCGCTACGGGCAGTGCGTCATTGTAATCGACAAGCAATCTCGTCAATTCGGGGATCAGCGGCACAAGGAGCCGCGACTTCGGGACTTCGTCGACCGGGTGCACGAGAACGAGCACACCATCGCCACGGTCCGCGATCGGTTCGCAATAATGTTCGTCGATGCCGGCAGCCCTCATCGCCTCTCGAAGTACGTGGTAGAGCTCGCGGCGCTGCTCCACCTTGATGAGGTTGTTCCGGGCGGACGAACGTTCGAGGTCCAGTGCCAGAATGCTGCGGTGAAGGGGCCCGCGAAGGCTGCCGCTCAAGGTGTCCCTCTCAATCGGCCGGTCGGATCCCGGCCCGTCCCCGGTTGAAGAAGGTCGCCACAGGTGGAGGTCATCGCCACAGTCGTGGCGTGGCCCGGTAACCGCCTCGTTGCTGTACGCGGGCACCGCTCGCGTGATGCGTCCCGGAGTTTCCAGGACGTCCGTACTCCCCTTACTGTCTTATATGCCTCATAAAACGCGGTCGTGCAACATGCACGGCCTCATGCAGTCAACGGGTCCAGCAGAACCTATCTCGACGGTTACATTCGGTCTTGAAGTCCACGTCTCCAAGGACTCACACGTACCGCTGGTGGTGGCATAATCTAAAGACTGCAACGTGCAGCGTCAGTTGCAGAGTAAGACGACTCAACAGATTCCATACGACCAGACAAGTCGACAACCGGTGGCCGGCGTCCATTGTCGGCCGGATCTCCATGGAGTCCGGGATGCCCACGGCGCGAGCTTCGACCGTTCGTCAGCGGCGGCTGGGCGTTGCCTTGCGACGACTCCGCGAGGAAGTCGAGTTGAGCACGGATGACGTCGGATGGCGGCTGGGCTGGTCGGCCTCCAAGGTGAGCCGCATCGAGACGGCGCGCATCGGGGTCCGGGAGTCCGACCTCAAGCGCATGCTCAAGCTGTACGGGGCGACGGAGCGGATCCGTGGGGAGTTGCTCGCACTGGCGGAGGCAGCGAGCAAAAAGGGCTGGTGGGGCGACTATCCGGAACTGCGAGACGACCAGGCCGCGTACATCGCGCTGGAGGACGAAGCCGACTCGGTGCTGGCGTTCGAGAGCCAGGTCGTCAACGGTCTCCTGCAGACCGAGGGCTATGCCCGTCGCCTCATTCTCGGCTGGGACGAAGTCATGCCGCGCCCACCCGCAGCCATCGAGCGCTACGTGCAGGTCCGCCTCCGGCGCCAGCAGCTGATCGAGCCGCCGCGTTCGCTGCCGCTGACCGTCGTGCTCGACGAAGCCGTCCTACTGCGCCGTGTGGGTGACAACGGCGTTATGCGTCAGCAATTGGAACGGCTGGTGGAATTGGCTGCGTTGCCCAATGTTGATCTCTTGGTCCTGCCTCTGGACGCGGATCACGGTGCAGGCTTGAGCACGTTCATCCTCCTGGAATACGCCCCCGCGTATGAGGTCCAATTCCCGGCGATGGTCCACATAGAGAGCCGGACATCCAGCCAGATCCAGGACGAGACCCTGGCTCACGAATATCGGCGCGAGTTCCAGTGGTTGGTCGAACGCAGCCTCGATGCGCAGCAATCGATCGAATTCATCCATCGGGTCAACGCGGAGCGATGGGCGGGTTGAGGCTCGCGTGGCAGGGTGGGGTTCGTGATCGTGGGTGTGGGGATCGATGTGGTGGACATCGCTCGGTTCGAGCGGTCGCTGGAGCGGACGCCGGGGTTGTTGACGCGGCTCTTCACCGAGGGGGAGCGGGGGTTGCCGGGGCGGTCGCTGGCGGCCCGGTTCGCGGCCAAGGAGGCGCTGGCCAAGGCACTGGGCGCGCCGCGCGGGCTCTTGTGGACCGACGCGGAGGTGCGGCGGGAGGACAGCGGGAGGCCCACGCTGCATGTGGCCGGGACGGTGGCGGCGGCCGCGGCTGAGCGTGGGGTGGCGCGGTGGCATATCTCGCTCAGCCACGACGGGGGCATCGCCACGGCGGTCGTGATCGCTGAAGGGGAGTGTGGATGAGGTACGCGCACGAGGTCGGCAAGGTACGCGCGGCCGAGCAGGCGCTGATGGCGCGGCTGCCGGAGGGCACGCTGATGCAGCGGGCGGCGGCGGGGCTGGCTGCCGTCTGCGCCGGGTTGCTGCCGCGGGTGTACGGGGCGGATGTCGTCCTGCTCGTGGGGGGCGGGGACAACGGGGGCGACGCTCTGTACGCCGGGGCATTGCTGGCTCGGCGGGGCGCCCGGGTGACCGGTGTGGCGGCCGGTTCGAAGATCCATGAGGCGGGGCTGGCCGCGTTGCGGGGAGCGGGTGGGCGGCTGGCGGAGGACGCCGGGATCGAAGATGCCGATCTCGTCGTTGACGGGTTGACCGGGATCGGTGGGACCGGGGGACTGCGGGAGCCGTACGCGGAATTGGCGCGGCGGGCCTCGGAGGCCAACGGGATGGTCGTGGCCTGCGATGTGCCCAGCGGGGTCGACGCCAGCAGCGGACGGGTGGAGGGCGTCGCCGTACGGGCGGATGTGACCGTCACGTTCGGGACCCACAAGCCCGGATTGTTGATCGATCCGGGGGCGGCGTTCTGCGGAGTCGTGGAGCTTGTCGATATCGGGCTGGATCTGCCTGATCCGGATGTCGTCGCGGCCTGGCCGGTGGACATCGCGCCGCCCGAGCCGGGGCCGGAGTCCGACAAGTACCGCCGGGGCGTGGTCGGGATCTTGGCCGGCAGCGATGAGTTCACCGGTGCCGCGGTGCTGAGCGTGGGCGGGGCGGTGCGCGGGGGCGCGGGGATGGTCCGGTTCGCGTCCGTGCCGCACGCCGTGGAGGTGGTGCGGCATCGGTGGCCCGAGGTCGTGACGGCGGTGATCCGGCCCCGGGACGGCGTGGACCAGGTCGGGCGGGTGCAGGCCTGGGTGGTGGGGCCGGGGCTGGGGACCGGCGCGGACGGTGAGGCGCTGGTCGAGGCGGCGCTGAGCACCGATCTGCCCGTGCTGGTGGACGCGGACGGGCTGACGATCCTGGCGCGGCGACGGGATCTGCTGCGGCGGGAGGCGCCGACCGTCCTCACGCCTCATGCCGGGGAGTTGTCCCGGCTGCTCGATGTGGAGCGGGAGATCATCGAGGCGCGGCGGCTGGAGCATGTCCGGCGGGCGGCGGCGGAGCTGTCCGCGATCGTGCTGCTGAAGGGATCGACGACTCTGGTCGCCGAGGAGGACCGTCCGGTACGGGTCAATCCGACGGGCACGCCGCGGCTCGCCACGGCGGGGACCGGGGACGTGCTGTCCGGGCTGATCGGGGCGTTGCTGGCGGGCGGGATGCAGGCGCTGGACGCGGCGGCGGCAGGGGCCTACCTGCACGGGCTGGCCGCGCGGCTCTCCTCGGACGGAGCGCCGATCAGCGCGTTCGATGTCGTCTCCGCGCTTCCCGACGCCTTCCGAAGCCTGGCCGAATGAACCCTCCAGCGGGCGATTGCGTCCAAGTGGGTAAGGAACGTCATAGGCGTTCACGGGGATCGTGTGGTCGGGGCAGCGGGGGAATGCAGCCCATCCACTGTCTGTGGACCGGCACACTGGGTAACTATGAGGAGTCCAGCGCAGGCGCGCATCGATCTCGCCGCCATCAGCCACAACGTCTCGCTGCTGCGGGAACGGGCAGGCGGCGCCGAGGTCATGGCCATGGTCAAGGCGGAGGCGTACGGCCACGGGCTGGTGCCCACCGCCCGTGCGGCGCTGGCGGGCGGAGCCACCTGGCTGGGGGTCGCCAAGCTCGCTGAGGCGCTGGAGCTGCGGCGGGCAGGGGTCACCGGGGTACGGACGCTGGTCTGCCTGGGGGTGCCTGGCGAGCCGTACGACGAGGCGATCGCGCTGGACGTCGATCTGACCGCGGGCACGCCCTCGCTGGTCGAGGAGATCGCCGCGGCGGCCGAACGCGCCGGGAGGCCCGCGAGGCTGCAGCTCGAGGCCGACACCGGGATGGGCCGCGGCGGTTCGACCCCGGCGGACTGGGCCGCGCTCGTGGACGCCGCGCTCAAGGCCGAGGCCGCGGGGCACCTGCGGGTCGTGGGGCTCCACTCGCACTTCGCCTGCGCGGACGACCCCGGGCATCCCTCGATCGCGAGCCAGATCGAGGTCTTCAAGGAGCTCGTCGAGCACGCCGAGAAGGCGGGGATCCGGCCGGAGGTCAGGCATCTGTCCAACTCGGCCGCCATCCTGACATTGCCGGAGGCCCGTTTTGATCTTGTGCGGCCGGGCATCGCCATGTACGGGCTGACGCCCGTGCCGGCGCTCGGTACGTTCGGGTTGCGGCCGGCCATGACGCTCACCGCCGACACGGCCGTGGTGAAGCGGGCTCCGGCGGGCAGCGGCGTCTCGTACGGCCACACCTACGTCACCGACCGGGAGACCAACCTCGCGCTGGTACCGGCCGGTTACGGCGACGGGATCCCCCGGCACGGCTCCAACCTGCTGGAGGTGTTCGCGGGCGGCCGCCGTCGCCGGATCGCCGGGCGGGTCTGCATGGACCAGTTCGTCATCGACCTGGGGGACGACACGCTGTCCGCCGGGGACGAGATCATCTTGTTCGGCCCGGGGGACCGGGGCGAGCCCACCGCACAGGAGTGGGCGGACACGCTCGGCACGATCTCGTATGAGATCGTCACCCGCATCGGGACGCGGGTGCCCCGGGTGTACGAGGACGGCGCATCGCAAGGCGCACCGTAAGAGGCAGGGCAGAAAATGGACAGCAGGAACAAGCGCAGGATCGGCGTCGCCGGCGCCGTGGCGGGCATCGGCGCGGCCGGTGTGGGCGCCGCGGTCGGGCTGCGGCAGCTGGCGGTCGGCCGCGTCCGGCTGCGTCCTGACCCGGACGCGGGTGAGCCGTTCGGCGAGTTGCGCGGCCGGGAGCTGACGGTGCTGGCCGACGACGGCCTGCCGCTGCACGTCGAGATCGACGGCCCGGACGACGCACCGCTGACCGTGGTGTTCTGCCACGGCTACACGCTCAACCAGGACTCCTGGCATTACCAGCGGCGCGATCTGGCGGCGAAGGGCACGAAGCTGCGGATGGTCTTCTGGGACCAGCGCAGTCACGGCCGCTCGGGGCGCAGCAAGCCCACGCACGCCACGATCGACCAGACCGGCGCCGACCTGCACGCGGTGCTGCGCGCGACCGTCCGCCCGAACGAGCCCGTCGTGCTCGTCGGCCATTCCATGGGCGGCATGTCGATCATGGCGTTGGCGGCGGCCCGTCCGAAGCTGTTCGGGAGCCAGATCAAGGCCGTGGCGCTGGTCAACACCTCCTCCGGCGAGCTCGCCGAGCTGACGCTCGGCCTGCCGCTCGTGCTGGCCAAGGTGATCCGGCCGCTGGCCTCGGGCACCCTGCGCGGCCTCGGCCGCCGCGCGGCGATCGTGGACCGGGCGCGGGTGTACGGGTCGGACATCGCCTTCATGGTCACCCGCCGGATGGCGTTCGCCGACAAGCACGTCAGCCCGACCGTGGTGGACTTCCTCGAGCAGATGATCAGAACGACCCCGATCGACGTGATCGCGGAGTTCTACCCGTCGCTGGTCTCCCACGACAAGGCGGCCGCCATGGAGACGATCTCCAAGATCCCCGCGCTCGTCCTGGTCGGTGGCGCGGACCGGCTGACGCCGCCCGAGCACGGCCGCCGCATCGCCGAGCTCCATCCCGACGCGGAGCTGGTCGAGGTCGGCGACGCCGGCCACGTCCTGCCGCTCGAATACCCGGGCGTGGTCACCGGTGGCCTGCGCCGTCTGGTCGAACGAGTCCTGCCCCGTCGCGAGGAGCGCACCGCGTGAGTGAGGCTGTGAACCTGATCGTGCCCACCGCCGAGGACATGCGGGACCTGGGGCTCCGGCTGGCCGGGCTGGTGCGGGCCGGGGACCTGCTGGTGCTCACCGGCGACCTCGGCGCCGGCAAGACGACGCTCACGCAGGGGATCGGGGAGGGGCTCAAGGTGCGCGGGCCGATCACCTCGCCGACGTTCGTGATCGCGCGGGTGCATCCCTCGCTGTGCGGCGGGCCGCCGCTGGTGCATGTGGACGCCTACCGGCTGGGGGGTTTCGCCGAGCTCGACGATCTCGACCTGGACGCGTCGGTGGCGGAGTCGGTCACGATCGTGGAATGGGGCGAGGGTCTGGCGGAAGGCCTGACCGAAGATCGACTAGAAGTGATCATTTCTCGCGGGCGTGACGAGGGGCCCGAGGAACGGTCGGTGACCATCACCGGTGTCGGCGCGCGATGGTCCGACCTGCGCGACGATCTGGCCTGATGTGGCCTGGCGCGATCTGAGAAACACTCGCGATTTTCCGTAAGTGGGACCGGGCAACTTTACGGTCATATGTCGTACTCTTTGCCGGAACGAACCACACCTTCGCGACATAGCACCTTTCCTCGGGCGGGAGTGGGACCGGTGAGTGGGAATCATCGCAGCGGGAATCACCGCACCGACGGCGCGGACAGCGGGGCGTACCGCCATGTCGGCCTCGGCCCACGCCCTCCGGCGGGGAGCGGCGGCTACCCGGCGCGCGATTCCGGCCCCCGCCGCCCCATCCGCGACACCGGTCCCGGCGCCCCCCGCGACACCGGCGGCGGCTCCGTCCACGGCTCGGGCTCTGGCCCGGTCCACGGCTCTGGCCCCGGCCCCGTTCACGGCTCTGGGCCTGGCCCGGTCCAGGGTTCCGGCTATGGCACCGGGCCCGGTTCTGGCCACGGCACTGGGCCTGGTTCCGTTCACGGCTCTGGGCCTGGTTACATCCGCGACACCGGCCCCAGCGCGATGCGTGAGACCGGTCCCCGGCCCATGCGCGACGTCGGCTCCCGCCGTACCGGCAGCGGAAGCCACCGCGTCGTGCGGAAGAAGCAGTCGAGCCGCCGCTGGGCCTTCGTCCTGGCGGGCGTGGTGGCCGGCTCCGCGGCCTGCGTGCTGGGCGCGTTCGTGATCATGGGCGGGTCCGGCGTGGGGGACCGCGCGCACACCGGCGGTGAGGTCGCCAACAGCGGCGCGGCCGACAACACACCCCAGACCACGGGCGAACGGTCGCTCGTGCCCGACGCGTGCCAGCTGGTCGGCAACGACCTGGCGGGCAGGCTCGCCCCCAACGCCGACCGCACCCAGGCCGACAACTACCAGAGCAACGACCGGCAGAACCAGTGCGTCTGGGGCGCCTACACCGGTGACCGCAAGCGCCAGCTGACCCTGGAGCTGCGCGCGATCGCCGCGTCGGGCGACAAGAGCGCGACCGACGCCGCCCGCGCCTCGTTCGAGGCCGAGCGCACCGCGGACGAGTCTGGAAAGGCCCTGCTCGCGGCCCAGGAGCTGACCGAGAAGCGCCGCCTCACCGACATCGGCGACGACGGCTACGTCGTCTACAGCGTGAACGACAGCCAGGGGTCGAGCGAGGCCATCGCCAACGTCCGCGTCGTCAACGTGCTGGTGACGATCCACTACTCGGGCTCCAACAAGGGATCTCCGCTGAGTGAGTCCACCGCCATCGACGGCGCTCTGGAAGCCGCGAAGAGCGCCGTCACCGGCCTCAACTCCAGCTGAACGGGGTCCCGGTGACCCTCGGGGTGTCTCGCGCGGGCCCCACCGCCTGTCACGGGCACTAAGCTTTTAGTTCGTGCTCGTCTTGGCTTTCGACACCGCGACCGCCGCAGTCACCGTGGCGCTGTACGAATGGTCTCCGGGCGAGGGGATCGTCGGCCGCGCGGCGGCCGAGGCGGTCGACCCGCGCCGGCACACCGAGTTGCTCACCCCTTCGATCGCGGCCGTGCTGGCCGAGGCGGGGGCGGCACCTGAGGACCTCAGCGCGCTGGCGGTGGGCGTCGGCCCCGGCCCCTACACCGGCCTGCGCGTCGGCCTGGTCACCGCACGGGCCATGGGTGAGGCGCTGCGCGTCCCCGTGCACGGCGTCTGCACGCTGGACGTCATCGCCTGGGCCTCGGGCCGGATGACGCCGTTCGCCGTGGCGACCGATGCCCGGCGCAAGGAGGTCTACTGGGCCCGTTACGACTCGGCGGGTGCCCGTACGACCGAACCCGCAGTCGGCCCGGCCACCGAGGTGCGCGACGGGGCTCCCAGCGATCTGCCGGTGATCGGCGAGGGCGCGGCCCTGTACGCCGACGTGCTGGGCACACCCGGCCAGGACCCCGTGCCGCTGCTGCCGACTGCGTCGGCGCTGGCGGAGCTGGTGGTGACCCGCCTGTCGGGCGGCGCCGGGCCGGAGCTGCTCCCGCCCGAGCCGCTCTACCTGCGGCGTCCTGACGCCAAGGAGCCCGGCCCGCGCAAGAAGGTGACGCCCGCGACGCCGCCGAGCGGAGTGCGGCCATGACGAGGTTTCTGCTGCGCGGCATGACCTCCGAGGATCTGCCCGCCGTCCTGCGGCTGGAGCGCGAGCTGTTCCCCGAGGACGCGTGGAGCGAGGAGATGCTCCGCGGTGAGCTGGCGGACCAGCCGCGCACTCGCCACTACGTGATCGCCGAGTCCGGCGACCGGGAGATCGTCGGCTATGCGGGCCTGTCCGCCGCGGGCGGGCAGGCGGACGTGCAGACCATCGGGGTGCGGACCGGCTGGCGGGGCGCGGGCATCGGCGCCGCGCTGCTCACCGAGCTGCTCGACGAGGCGGCCCGCCGTGACAGTGAGGCCGTCTTCCTGGAAGTGCGCGCCGACAACGACCCGGCGCGCCGGTTGTACGAGCGGTTCGGCTTCGAGCGGGTCGGCCTCCGCAAGCGCTACTACCAGCCGTCGAACGTGGACGCCATCGTGATGCGCCGCGAGCTGCGCGGGGTTCGCCGTGCGCCCGTCGGCTTTTCCCGGGAGCAATCATGATCCGAGACTCCGAGCCCCTGGTGCTGGGCATCGAGACCTCCTGCGACGAGACCGGGGTCGGCGTCGTCCGTGGCCACACCCTGCTGGCCGACGCGATCGCCTCCAGCGTGGATCAGCACGCCAGGTTCGGCGGCGTGGTGCCCGAGGTGGCCTCACGGGCCCACCTTGAGGCCATGACGCCGACCGTGGAGCGTGCGCTCGCCGACGCCGGGGTGGCGTTCGAGGACATCGACGCGTTCGCGGTCACCGCCGGTCCGGGGCTGCCCGGCGCGCTGATGGTCGGCGTGGCCGCCGCCAAGGCCTACGCGCTGTCCCTCGGCAAGCCGCTGTACGGGGTGAACCACCTGGCCGCGCACGTGGCCGTCGACCAGCTCGAACACGGCCCGCTGCCCAAGCCCTGCGTGGCCATGCTGGTCTCGGGAGGCCACTCCTCGCTGCTGCTGGTGCCCGATGTGGCCACCGACGTGCGGCCGCTGGGGTCGACCGTGGACGACGCGGCGGGCGAGGCGTTCGACAAGGTCGCCCGGGTGCTGGATCTCGGCTTCCCCGGCGGCCCGGTGATCGACCGGATGGCCCGCGACGGCGATCCGGCCGCGATCGCGTTCCCGCGTGGCAAGTACGCCGACGGCACCTACGACTTCTCCTTCTCCGGCCTCAAGACGGCCGTCGCGCGCTGGGTCGAGGCGAGGGAACGCGCCGGCGAGCCGGTGCCGGTCGCGGACGTGGCCGCCTCGTTCCAGGAGGCGGTGGTCGACGTCCTCACCCACAAGGCACTGCGGGTCTGCAAGGACAACGACGTTCAGGATCTGCTGATCGGCGGCGGCGTGGCGGCCAACTCCCGGCTGCGGGCCCTCGCCCAGGAACGGTGCGAGGCCGCGGGCGTACGGCTGCGGGTGCCGAGGCCCAAGCTGTGCACCGACAACGGCGCCATGGTGGCCGCGCTGGGCTCCGAGCTGGTCGCCTCCGGTAAGGCCCCGTCAGAGCTCGACCTGCCTGCCGACTCCAGCCTGCCGATCGAGCACGTGCTGCTCTAGCCCTGCTCCGGCCGCCGATCAGGCTTCGAGCTCCCGATCAGGCTTCGAGCTCGGCGAGCAGGGACGCGAGATAGTCCTCGATGAGCGGAACGTGGGCCTCGCTGATGACCCGGCCGGGTTCCTCCGGGAGCATGTCCAGCAGGCACTGCACGTCCCAGTACGGGTCGTGCGGGTAGCCGCCGGACACCTGGTCGAACGCGGCCAGGAACCGGTCGGCCACGGGCTTGCCGTACCGCAGCACCAGGGTCAGCCGCATCCGCGCGATGTCGACGGCGACGGGGCCGTACGAGGCGTCGGACCAGTCGACGACGCCGGTGAGCCGCCCGTACGACCACAGCGTGTTGTCCGGCTGGTAGTCGCGGTGGATGAAGCGGGACGGCGCCTCCGGCGCGGGCCTGGACGCGACGTCGTACGCGCGCTGCCAGAGCTCGGCGCGGCCCGCGTGCACCGGCGGTGTGCGCACGCCGAGCCGGTTGTACGGGACGTACGGCGGCATCGTGGACGCGCCGCTCAGCGCATGCACGCCCAGCAGCGCCGCCGCGAGCTGGATGAGGTATTCGGGCAGGTCGTCGGGGGCCGGCCGGGGCGGGTGCCCGATCAGCCGGGTGATGAGCAGGGCCGGGGCGTCGCCGTAGGCGCCGGCGGGGTCGGCGGCGACCAGCGAGGGGGTCGGGATCTCGGCACCGGCCAGGAGGGCCAGCGCGGCGATCTCACGTTCGGGGGAGAAATCCGAGCCGCCCCGGGGGAAGTAGGCGTCGTGCGGGCGGCCGGGACCCGCGGGGAGCCAGCGGCGGAGCACGAGACGGTGGGCGCTGCCCGAGCGGCTCTCCACCAGGAGCGCGTGGTTGACGTGCGCGACGCCGCCCGCCAGTGGGCGGATCATCCTGACCTCGGCGCCCCGGCCGAGGCACTCCTCGACCCAGCGCAGGGTGGCGCGGCTGGGCGGTGCGCCGATCGGAAGGCAGGTAGCCGGGGTCTGGGTCACGAGATCCATGAAAACGGATTCAGATGGGTATTGAGAGTGATTTTGCAAAGACGGAACGTAACGAAACGCACGTCGTCGGCGTTTCTTGGGAGGAGGATCCTCCTCCGTGCCGCCTTCCCGGGCGTCCCTTGAGGGATCGCGGGGGCGGTGGGGCGCCCTCGTGGGCGCCCCACCTTCCCGTGATCAACGGAGCCCGCCGCCAGGGACGCGGCCTCAGTCCTTGCCCTCGCGGCGGGGGCGCAGCAGCGCCTCGGCCAGCGCCAGCATGGTCTCCTCCAGCGTCGAGAGCCGCTTGAGGACGTCCTCGTGCACCGCCGTCACCTGCTTGGTGACGTCGCCGTGGAAGCTGTCGACCTTCTTGCCCACCTCCGTCTGGACGCCCTCGACCCGCTTGCCGACCTCCGTCTGCACGTCCGCGGCACGGCGGGCGACCTCGTCGTGCATGCCGTCCACGCGCCTGGCGAACTCCTCCTGGACGCCGCCGACCCGCTTGGTGACGTCCTCGTGGATGCTGTCGACCTGCTTGGTGACGTCGTCGTGGATGCCGTCGATCCGCCTGCTGACGTCGTCGTGCACGCCGGTGACCTGGCGGGAGACCTCGTTGTGCACCGACTCCACCTGCTTGGTGACGTCGATGTGCACCGACTCGACGCGCCGGGACACGATCTCCACCTGGGTGGTGAACTCCTCCAGGGCGCCGTCGACCTTCTTGGTGACCTCCTCGTGGATGCCCTCGATGCGCTTGCGCACGTCCTCGTGGACGTCCTCGAAGCGCTTGGAGAACTCCTCCATCCGCTTGGCGACGTCGCTGTAGGCGGTCTCGGCGATCTGGGACATCGTCGCCTTGACCTCGTCGCGGTCCGGCCGGGCGCGCAGCTCCTCGATGAGCGGGTCGACCGCGTCGACGAGGTGCTTTTCGAGCGCGTCGAAGCGGTCGCTGTGGTCGAGCACCGGACGCTGGACCAGCTCGGCCAGCTTGCGGTGCAGCTCGGAGATCTCCAGCGTGGCGGGGAGCTGGCCGATCCGGTCGTTGACGCCGTCGATCCGGTCGTCGATGCCCTCGAACCGGCCGTCCAGCCCGTTCAGCTTGCCCGACAGCCCCTCGAGTCGGCCATCGAGCCCGTCCAGCCGTCCGTCCAGCCCGTCCAGCCGTCCACCGACCCCCTCGACCCGCCCGTTGACGGCCTCCAGGCCCTGCTCCACGCGCTCGGCCATCTCGCCCAGCGACTGGTCCACCCGCGTGGTGACCCCGGTGATCGAGTGTTCGAGCTTCTCAGCCCGGTGCCCCAGCTCGGCCAGTGACTTGTCCAGCCGGTTGAAGCGGACGGAGGCCGCCTCCATGCTTCCCTGGAGCTTGTCCAGGCGCTTGGTCATCTCCTCCATCCGCTGCGACGCCTGCTGGGTGGCGTCGGTGATGTTCTGCGCGGAGTCCAGCACCGCCTGCAGCCGGGTGAGCCCCTCATCGACGTTCTCGGCCACGACCCCGACGTCGGCCCAGAGCGCCGGCAGTTCGGCGACGGGCTTGACCCGCTCGCCCACCGCCTCGATGTGCTCGGCAAGTCCCTCGGCCCACTCCGGCGGTTTGCTGGACAGGTCGTCGACCTGCCCGCGCACGTTGTCGAGCTGCCCCGTCAGCCCGTTGAGCTCCCGCTCCCGGACCTCCCGGAGCAGCCACTCCATACCTTCCAGTCGCTGGCGTATCTCATCCAGGACCTGACCCTGTGAGCGCTGTTCATAGACGTGGTCCTGCGCCGCACGGGCGAGCAACTCCCGCATCCGGTCCGAGACCGGTTGACCCCCCGTCTGCAGGAAGTTGTGATTCGTTTCCACCCGATGCTCCTTCGTGTGCCGACGCGGCTAAATAACGCGCGGCAATGAATCGTGAGGGCCCAACCATAGTGCTTCTCCAGCACGCTTATGAGAGGGAGCAGGGAACATTACGAGTTCTGTAGAATGCGCTTGTTTCCCGAGTGGTACGGAACGTGTCCGATCACAACGAGTGTGGTGATTCGGGTGTTCTGCTTAATTCCGGCGGTGGCGTCCCTCATAGTGCCTCCCGCCGTGCCCGTTGCTGGGCAGGGGCGGCGGCAGCGTGCAGCCGCAGGTCTCCACCAATCTGACCAGCTCGTACTCACCGATCAGGACCGCGCGGCAGGACATGCACTGCTCGATCAGGATGCCGTCGCGCTGGTAGCCGACCATTCCCGCATGGCATTTGGGGCATTGCATGGCCACCTCCTGATCAGGCGGAGCCGTTTCCCGGCCCGGTTCATACACCCTTGCCGGTCGGTCGTAAATCATAGTCCGCGCAATGCCGGAAAGTGCTCAGGATTTGCTCTGCCGTGGCGCGTTGCCCGTGGTCACTTGGTGTTCTCGGCCGACATGGAGATCATTGGGATTGATTAAGGGCGCGATGGTCCGCCGGGCGAGTCAGCAGCGCGATCGGCGCCGTGCCGACCCGGGTCAGCACGAGCGTCATCTCCTTCGCTCCCCTGGGCGCCTTCCGCGCGAAACCGAGGTCGCGCCGGAGCCGGTCGACATCGACCGCCGAGCCGCGCTTCTTGACCGTCAGGACGCCGACCTCACGGCGCCGCAGCTCGGCCTTCAGCCGCTTCAGCGAGAAGCCCAGCACGTCCTCGATCTCGTACGCGGCGGCGAACGGCGTCGGGACGAGCTCGTCGGAGGTCACATAGGCGATCTTCGGGTCGGCGAGCCCGCCGTTCACCCGTGCCGCCACCTCGGCGACCAGGTGGGCGCGGATCACGGCCCCGTCCGGCTCGTACAGATAACGGCCCCACTCCCGTACGGCCGGATCGCCCAGCCCGGGCTCGGGTGTCAGCGTCTCGACCCACGCCCCGGCCCCGCCCGGCTCAGCCACGTCCGTGCCGGCCGCGCCCGCCCCTCCCCGGTCTCCCTCGGTGATCAGCGTGGCGCGGCGGCGTACGTTTCCGGCCAGCCCGCCGAGCCAGAGCGCGGCCTCCTTGACCTCGCCGCCGACCGAGATCCATTCGGCCTCGGCGCCGTCCGGCACCGCCTCGTGCGGGATGCCGGGCGCCACCTTCACGCACGCGCCGCCCGCCCGGCCCGCGATTTCCAGCACCGTGTCCAGTGGCGGCTCGTACGACCTGGGATCGAAGACCCGCCCCCGCGCCGTCCGCCGGCCAGGGTCGGCGAACACCGTCCCGTACCCGCCGGGGTCCTCCCGCGTGGCGTCCCCCTCACGGACGGACGCCGACTCCCCGAGACCGAACGCATCCACGTTCGCCCGAGCCACGGCGGCCGTCAGCGGATCGAGTTCGACGCCCATACCTGGCACACCCGCGCGAGCCCGGGCGATGAGGTCGCCGCCGATCCCGCACCCGAGCTCCAGCGTCGGCTCCGTCGAGGCGAACGAGGCGAAGCGGCGAGCTCGGTACGCGGCCACGGACGCCCGGGTGGACTGCTCCAGACCCGCGGGGGTGAAGTACATCCGAGCCGCGTCCCGGCCGAATTTGGCACGGGCGCGCTCGCGGAGGCGCACCTGGGTGAGGGCGGCGGCGACGAGGTCGGCGGGGTGGCGCTCGCGGAGCCGGGACGCGGTGGTGATGAGCCCGTTCTCGCTCAGGTCCGACCCGGCCGCCTCGGCGAGCACCGCCTGGCCGGGCGGGGTGAGAAGGCTTGCGAACGCCGCGATGTCCATAGGGTGGACGGTAGCGCCGCGATGAACGCCGGAAGGCGCCGCCGTTGACGGTGTTCGCCCTTGACCGTGTTCGTGTTGACGGGCTACCGGGGATTGCATAGTCTCCATGACTGGCACTCTCCAGGCGAGAGTGCCAACCAAAGCGACAAGGTCGGTCTGGCACCCGCGACGACAGGCCGGTCCAGGGTCGCCTCTTCTGCCACCTGTGCGGCCGGCCTCGCCGAGGTCGGCCGAGGACACCACGAAGGGGAGGTCAGATCGTGACGACCGCCACCAAGGTTGCTCTCAAGCCGCTTGAGGACCGCATCGTGGTCCAGCCGCTCGAGGCCGAGACCACCACCGCGTCGGGCCTGGTCATTCCCGACACCGCCAAGGAGAAGCCCCAGGAGGGCACCGTCCTTGCGGTGGGCCCGGGACGCGTCGACGACAAGGGCGAGCGCGTGCCGCTCGACGTGAGCGTCGGCGACGTCGTGCTCTACAGCAAGTACGGGGGCACCGAGGTCAAGTACAACAACGAGGAGTACCTCGTTCTCTCGGCTCGCGACGTCCTCGCGATCATCGAGAAGTAATCACCGAGACGTGATGCAACGCCCCGGATCCGCCCGAAGCAGGGGCGGGTCCGGGGCGCTCGCGTGACGGTCTGCCGTACAACGGAGTTTGGGAGTTATCCGTATGGCGAAGATCCTTGAATTCGACGAGGGCGCTCGCCGGGCTCTTGAGCGCGGCGTCAACGCCCTCGCGGACGCCGTCAAGGTGACCATCGGCCCGCGCGGCCGCAACGTGGTCATCGACAAGAAGTTCGGCGCCCCGACCATCACCAACGACGGCGTCACCATCGCCCGCGAGGTGGAGCTGGAGGACCCGTACGAGAACCTGGGTGCCCAGCTCGCCAAGGAAGTGGCGACCAAGACCAACGACATCGCCGGTGACGGCACCACCACCGCGACCGTGCTGGCCCAGGCGCTCGTGCGCGAGGGCATCCGCAACGTGGCCGCCGGCGCCTCGCCGCTGAGCCTCAAGCGTGGCATGGACGCGGCGGCGCAGTTCGTGTCCGACCAGCTCCTGAAGTCGGCGCGCGAGATCGAGGAGAAGAGCGACATCGCCGGTGTCGCGACGATCTCCGCGCAGGACGCCAAGATCGGCGAGCTGATCGCCGAGGCGTTCGAGAAGGTCGGCAAGGACGGTGTCATCACCGTCGAGGAGGCCCACACCTTCGGCCTGGAGCTGGAGTTCACCGAGGGCCTGCAGTTCGACAAGGGCTACCTGTCTCCGCACATGGTGACCGACCCCGAGCGCATGGAGGCCGTCCTGGAGGACGCCTACGTGCTGATCGTGGACGGCAAGATCTCCAACGTGCAGGAGTTCCTGCCGCTGGCCGAGAAGGTCGCCCAGACCAAGAAGCCGCTGCTGGTCGTGGCCGAGGACGTCGAGGGCGAGGCCCTGGCGCTGCTGGTCGCCAACAAGATCCGCGGCACCTTCCTGTCGGTCGCCGTCAAGGCGCCCGGCTTCGGCGACCGCCGCAAGGCGATGCTCGGCGACATGGCCACCCTGACCGGCGGCCAGGTCGTCAGCGAGGCCATCGGCCTCAAGCTCGACAGCATCGGCCTGGACGACCTCGGCCGGGCCCGCCGGATCACCGTCACCAAGGACGCGACCACGATCGTCGACGGTGCCGGCTCGCAGGACGAGATCAACGCCCGGATCAACCAGATCAAGGTCGAGATCGAGAACAGCGACTCCGACTGGGACCGCGAGAAGCTGCAGGAACGCCTGGCCAAGCTGGCCGGCGGCGTCTGCGTGCTGCGTGTCGGTGCCGCCACCGAGGTGGAGCTGAAGGAGAAGAAGCACCGCCTGGAGGACGCCATCTCGGCGACCCGCGCGGCCATCGAGGAGGGCATCGTGTCCGGCGGCGGCAGCGCCCTGGTGCACGTGGCCAAGGAGGGCTTCGACGCCCTCGGCCTCAGCGGCGACGAGGCCACCGGTGCGGAGGCCCTGCGCCGCGCCCTGGTCGAGCCGCTCCGCTGGATCTCCGAGAACGCCGGCAAGGAGGGCTACGTCGTCGTCTCCAAGGTCCAGGAGCTGCCCGTCGGCCACGGCTTCAACGCCGCGACCGACGAGTTCGGCGACCTGGTCGCCCAGGGCGTCATCGACCCGGTGAAGGTGACCCGTTCGGCCGTCACCAACGCCGCGTCGATCGCGGGCATGCTGCTCACCACCGAGGCGCTCGTCGTGGACAAGCCGGAGGAGGCCGATGAGGCCGCCGGCGGCGGTCACGGCCATGGCCACGGTCACGGCCACTGACCCTCGGTTGAACGACCGGAGTGAAGGCCCTCACCCATCCGGGTGGGGGCCTTCGCATGGTTCGGGGAACCATGAGCGACCGAATGACCGCGTTGCGTCATATCAGGGGGCTCGTCCCCGCACTGTGACCATTCCGTTGTCGTGGACGGGGGAGACAGGCTCGACCCCGCTGGGCATCATGCTCTCGTGACCGAGGGAGCCTTCGCCGGGACCACGACCGCGCGCGCTACCGAGCCCTCGGGGGGGAACGCCCCTCCGACAGCTCCCGATGTCGGACGCGGGGTGCGGGTCGTCCGCCCGGCCGCCGTCCGTTCGAGCGGGGCCGACGAAGGCGACCTCAAAGAGCTGACGAGCCTTGCCGTCCAGGGTGACCCGGGGGCGATCGAGGTGCTCATCGGGCACGTCCGCCCGATGGTGGTCCGCTACTGCCGGGCCCGCCTTGGCCGGGTCTCCGGGCAGTACCACATCGCCGACGACGTGGCCCAGGAGGTCTGCATCGCGGTCCTGTCCGCGCTGCCCCGCTACCGCGACATGGGCCGCCCCTTCGCCTCGTTCGTCTTCGGCATCGCCGCGCACAAGATCGCTGATGCGCTGCGCAGCGCGGTGCGCGCGGCCGTGCCGACCGAGGACCTCCCGGACGGACCGGACGACCGTCCGGGTCCCGAGGAGACCGTGGTGCGCTACATCGAGGCGCAGCGCGCCCGCGATCTGCTGACGCGCCTGCCCGATCACCAGCGTGAGCTGGTGTTGTTGCGAGTGGTGGCGGGGCTGTCGGCGGAGGAGACCGGTAATGTGCTGGGCATGTCCGCGGGGGCGGTACGCGTCGCGCAGCACCGGGCCCTGGCCCGGTTGCGCGCGATGGCACGAGAGGAGTCGATCGCTTGACGGAACGGAGCCACGGCGCCCCGGATCCGGTCGAGCCTTCGATGTCCGGCGCGCCCCCGACACCGGGGAGCCCGACGCCTGCGCCCCCGTCGCCGGAGGCGGATCTGAGTGCCGTACGCCGTACCGACGCGCTGTTCGACGACCTGGCGGCCCGCCGCACTGCCTCCTGTGAGCCCGCCGTGCGCCTGTTGCACGCACTGGTCGCCGACGTTGACGCAGGACTCGACATCGGCGATGCCACCGGGCCGGATTCGGTGCCTGACCAGGCGGCGCGCGAGGCGGGCGGCAACGATCCGGCCACCCCGGGCGGCCGGCGCCGCGGCTCCCGTACGTTCGTCGCCCTCGGAGTCGTGGGCGTGGTCCTGACCAGCACCGGCGTCGCAGCCGCGGGTGGCCGGCTGACCCATGACGCCGCCCCCGCCCCGCAGACGCCCCAGGTGTCCGACGAGCCGCTGGTGGTCCGGCTCGAAACCAAGAGGCGCCCGCCCTCGCCGGGCAGGGCGCCGGTCACGGGGCCTGTGGCGCCGGCTCAGGGCCGTCCGGGCGTGAAGGGGCCCGAGCCCGATCCGGTACGCCGCCGTGTCGAGGACCTCAAGCGCAAGCTCGAAGACCTGTTGCCGCCCAAGCACCGCCGGCAGGGGCACGATGACTGGCCCTTCCAGACGCCCAAGGCCAAGGACGAGGACGACACCCGGAAGAAGCTGGACGACATCCGCAGGCAGGCCCAGAAGCGGCTCGATCGCCACCGCGACCGCGACGGCCGATAGGGCCGTGCGCGACCGTCAGCCGGTCACTCGGTCTCGCGGCCCTCTTCGCTGTCGATGACGCCATCGACGTAGCCGCGGGCATATTCCCAGCTCACGTAGTCGACCGGGTCGGGCGCCAGCGCCGGCTCGTGCACGCGGGGCAGGCCCTGGTCGAGCAGATGCCGCAGGTTGCCGTGCAGCAGATCCCAGTCGATGTAGTGCAGCTTTCCGCAGTCGCCGCAGTCGACGGTCAGCCCGCGTACGCCGAGGGGTTCGAGGAGCGCCCGGAAGACCTCCAGGTCGGCCAGATCGGCCAGCACGTCCTCCCGCTCCGCCACGCTGAGCGGCGCGATCTCGTCCCCGGGATCGCCAAGCGACGCCGCCGGGTCCTCGGGATCGTCGGCGAACGGATCGAGCGGGGCATCGTCGTGCACGGTCCCACGCTACTGCGCAATGCCCCACCAAGTGCACCCCCTGTCCCTTCCGAGCGCGAACGGCCAGGTGTCCATGCCGTTACGTAATGCCCCATAGAAGGAATCTTTACGGATCAGCGGGGAATTCAGTGGCTCGTCCCAGGCGTTACGGGGTGTCATGAACGCCACGAGGACGGCGCCCGCAGCGAAGCAAGGGATGCCGTCCGAGTAGCGGGGTCTGGGGGGCGTCCCAGATGGACAGGGGCGGTGCGGGCAAGCGGCGGTCGCCTGGGCACGTGACGCCCTACCATGGGAGCAGGGCCGCCGTGACCTGGCACTGTTCTGACCTGGCGCTGTTCACAATGCGCACGATGCCGCCGCGACTACTGGAAAGGTCGTCATGAACCCCGCAGCCGAGTCCGCGAAGTTCCTCCCGCAGGGCCTGACCTTTGACGATGTGCTGCTGCTGCCGGGCTACTCCGACCTGCAGCCGGGGGAGGCCGACACCACGACCCGGCTGACCCGCAACATCTCGCTGCGCATCCCGCTGGTGTCGGCCGCGATGGACACGGTGACCGAATCCCGTACCGCGGTCGCGATGGCCCGCCAGGGCGGTATCGGCGTCCTGCACCGCAACATGTCGGTCGAGGAGCAGGCCGCCGAGGCCGACCGGGTCAAGCGCTCCGAGGCCGGAATGATCACCAATCCGGTGACCTGCCTGCCCGACGCCACGCTGGCCGACGTCGAGGAGCTGTGCGCCCGCTACCGCATCTCCGGCGTGCCGGTGACCGATGTGCGCGGCGTGCTGGTCGGCATCGTGACCAACCGCGACATGCGCTTCGAGACCGACCACTCGCGCCCGGTGCGCGAGGTCATGACCCCGATGCCGCTGGTGACCGCCCCGGTGGACGTGTCCAAGGACGAGGCGTTCAACCTGTTGGCCTCCAACAAGATCGAGAAGCTGCCGCTGGTGGACGCGGAGGGCCGGCTGCGCGGGCTCATCACGGTCAAGGACTTCACCAAGAGCGAGCAGTACCCCGACTCCACCAAGGACGCCGACGGCCGCCTGCTGGTGGCCGCCGCCGTGGGCGTCGGCGAGGACGCCATCCGCCGTGCCCAGGCGCTCATCGAGGCCGGCACGGACGTCATCATCGTCGACACCGCGCACGGCCACTCCAAGGGCGTCGCCGACACCATCGCCAAGATCAAGGCCAACTCCCGGGTCGACGTGGTCGGCGGCAACGTCGCCACCTACGCCGGGGCCAAGGCGCTCGCCGAGGCCGGTGCGGACGGCGTCAAGGTCGGTGTCGGGCCGGGATCCATCTGCACCACCCGCGTCGTCGCGGGCGTGGGCGTGCCGCAGATCACCGCGATCTTCGAGGCGGCCCGCGCGGCCAAGGAGGCCGGGCTGCCGGTCATCGGCGACGGCGGCCTGCAGTACTCCGGCGACATCGCCAAGGCCATCGTGGCCGGCGCCGAGACCGTGATGCTCGGCAGCCTGCTGGCCGGCATCGAGGAGTCCCCGGGCGAGCTGATCTTCGTACACGGCAAGCAGTACAAGTCGTACCGCGGCATGGGCTCGCTCGGCGCCATGCGCAACCGCGAGCGCGGCGCCTCCTACTCCAAGGACCGCTACGCGCAGGCCGACGTCAGCGCCGAGGAGAAGCTGATCCCCGAGGGCGTCGAGGGCCAGGTGCCTTACCGCGGCCCGCTTGCGAACGTGGCACACCAGCTCGTCGGCGGCCTCCACCAGTCGATGTGGTACGCCGGGGCGCGCACGATCTCCGAGCTCCAGGAGCGCGGCCAGCTCATGAGGATCAGCGCGGCGGGGCTGCGCGAGAGCCACCCGCACGACATCCAGATGACCGTCGAAGCTCCCAATTACCAGGGCCGCTAGTCTGAAGAGGTCGGCTTTTCCCGCCGTGACCGAGGAACCGTCATTCCGGTTCCGTGGTCACGGCGGAGTCATGAGAGGAAGCACCAGTGGCTGCTGAGGTGGAGATCGGCCGGGGCAAGAGCGGTCGCCGGGCCTATGCCTTCGACGACATCGGCATCGTGCCGTCCCGCCGTACGCGCGACCCCGAGGAGGTCAGCGTCGCCTGGCAGATCGACGCCTACCGGTTCGAGATGCCGCTGGTCGTGGCGCCGATGGACAGCGTCGTCAGCCCGGCCACCGCGATCGCGATCGGCAGGCTCGGCGGGCTCGGCGTGCTTGATCTCGAAGGCCTGTGGACGCGGTACGAGAACCCCGAGCCCCTGCTGGCCGAGATCTCCTCGCTGGACGACGCCCGCGCCACCCGCCGGCTCCAGGAGATCTACACCGAGCCGATCAAGGAGGAGCTGATCGGCCGCCGGATCGAGCAGATCCGGGAGGCCGGGGTGACGGTCGCCGCGCGGCTGTCGCCGCAGCGCACCGCGCAGTTCCACAAGGCCGTGATCGACGCGGGTGTGGACCTGTTCGTGATCCGCGGCACCACGGTCTCGGCCGAGCACGTCTCCGGGCGGGCCGAGCCGCTCAACCTCAAGCAGTTCATCTACGACCTCGACGTCCCCGTGATCGTCGGCGGTTGCTCCACCTACACCGCGGCCCTGCACCTGATGCGCACCGGCGCGGCCGGTGTGCTGGTCGGCTTCGGCGGCGGCTCCGGCCACACCAGCCGCACCGTGCTGGGCGTGGCGGTGCCGATGGCGACCGCGGTCGCCGACGTGGCCGCGGCCCGCCGCGACTACATGGACGAGTCCGGTGGGCGCTACGTGCACGTCATCGCCGATGGCGGCATGATCAACAGCGGCGACATCGCCAAGGCCTTTGCCTGCGGCTCCGACGCGGTCATGATCGGCTCCCCGTTCGCCCGTTCCACCGAGGCGCCGGGCCGCGGCTACCACTGGGGCAGCGAGGCCCACCACGGCGATGTGCCCCGCGGCACACGCCTCAACCTGGGCACGATCGGCAGCCTGGAGCAGCTCCTGTACGGTCCGTCGCACGTGGCCGACGGCTCGATGAACCTCATCGGCGCGCTGCGCCGGGCGATGGCGACCTCGGGCTACACCGAGCTCAAGGAGTTCCAGCGGGTCCAGGTCGTGGTCGCCCCGCAGTCCCACTGAGGGTGGCCCTCGGGGTGGCGGCATCCCTACTGTTGGGTAGGTAAGGCACATGATGACCCAAACCCGCATGGGGGAATCGCGATGACGGGATCACCGGTGACCGGACTGGGCAGCTCGCGGCTGGGGCCGGCCGAACGCGCCGCCGCGCTGGACCGCATGGGACAGGAGGAGTTCGATGTCGTCGTCGTGGGCGCGGGCATCGTGGGCGCGGGCGCCGCGCTCGACGCCGCCACCCGCGGCCTTTCGGTGGCGGTCGTGGAGGCCCGCGACTTCGCCTCGGGCACGTCGTCACGTTCGTCGAAGCTCATCCACGGTGGTCTGCGCTATCTGGAGCAGTACAACTTCGACCTCGTACGGGAGGCGCTGACCGAGCGGGGGTTGCTGCTCCAGCGGATCGCGCCGCATCTGGTCCGGCCCGTCCCGTTCCTTTTGCCGACGACCAAGCGTGTTTGGGAGCGCGGCTATCTCGGTGCCGGAGTGGCACTGTACGACGCGCTCTCGTTCTCCATGGGGAGCACCCGCGGGGTGCCGCACCACCGGCACCTGACCCGCAAGGGCGCGCTCAAGCTGGCGCCGTCCCTCCGCAGGGACGCCTTCGTTGGAGCGATCCAGTTCTGGGACGCGCAGGTCGACGATGCCCGCTTCGTGATGACGGCGCTGCGCACGGCCGCCGAGTACGGCGCGCAGATCGCCTCACGCACGCAGTGCGTGGGCTTCCTGCGCGAGGGCGAGCGGGTGACGGGGCTCCGCGTCCGCGATCTCGAATCCGGCACCACCAGCGAGGTGCGAGCCAAGCAGATCGTCAACGCCACCGGTGTCTGGACTGACGACATCCAGGAGCTCGTCGGCGGGCGCGGCCAGATCCACGTGCGCGCCTCCAAGGGCATCCACCTGGTGGTGCCCAAGGACCGTATCCACTCGTCCACGGGCATCATCCTGCGCACCGAGAAGTCGGTGCTCTTCGTCATCCCCTGGGGACGGCACTGGCTGATCGGCACCACCGACACCGCCTGGAACCTCGACAAGGCGCATCCGGCGGCGTCCCGCGCCGACATCGACTACGTCCTCGAACATGTCAACTCGGTGCTCAACACCCCGCTCACCCACGACGACGTCGAAGGCGTGTACGCGGGCCTGCGCCCGCTGCTCTCGGGTGAACGCGACGAGACCTCGCAGCTGTCGCGCGAGCACATCGTCGCCCACCCCGTGCCCGGCCTCGTCCTCGTCGCCGGCGGCAAGTTCACCACCTATCGGGTCATGGCCAAGGACGCCATCGACGCCGTCGCCCACGGCCTGGACGGCAAGGTCGCCGAGTCGTGCACCGACCGCATCTCGCTGGTCGGCGGCGAGGGCTTCCAGGCGATGTGGAACGCCCGGCACCGGCTGGCCTCGGGTTCCGGCCTGCATGTGGCGCGCATCGAGCACCTGCTGCGGCGGTACGGGACGCTCGTGGACGACCTGCTGGAGCTCATCAAGGAGAAGCCTGACCTGGGCAAGCCGCTGAACGGCGCCGACGACTACCTGCGCGCCGAGATCGTATACGCGGCGGCGTACGAGGGTGCCCGGCACCTCAACGACGTCCTGGCCCGCCGTACCCGCATCTCGATCGAGGCCTGGGACCGCGGCCTGGGTGTCGCGAAGGAGGCCGCCGACCTGCTGGCCCCGGTGCTCGGCTGGTCCAAGAAGCAGACCGATCGCGAGGTGGAGTACTACCGCAAGCGCGTCGAGGCCGAACGCGACTCCCAGAACCAGGACGGCGACCAGGAGGCCGACGCCAGCCGCCGGGGAGCGCCCGACATCGTTCCCACCGCGACTCCCTAGGCGCCGGAGCGCCGGTCACGACACGCGCCGTTCGCCCTCAGGCGCCGTTTCACCGGCACCCGACATTTCGGCAGAGGCCCCCGGCTCCCGGGGGCCTCTGCCGTGTCCCCGGCTAGGTCGCTGAGCCGCCGGGCAGGGCATTTCCCAGGACGAGGCGCATGCCGGCGGCATAGAGCTCCGCGGACACCCGGTCGGGGTCCAGGAGGTGCTGGAACGCCAGGCCGAAGTCGAGCGCCATCGCCAGCGCCGCGCGATCGTCGCGGGGGACGCCCTCGGTCTCGCCGAGCTTCAGCCCGCGGGCGATGGAGTCCCGGCGTTCGGCATACCAGTCGGCCAGGCGCCAGCCCGCGGCGTAGTCGCGCATGCCGTACAGCCAGAACTCCACCAGCAGCAGCGCGAGCAACCGTGCGTCCTCCCCGGCGAGCCTGCGCGCGTAGGCGTGCCCGGCCCGCTCGAAGCGTTCGTCAAGGGAATGGCCGGTGTCGCGGAGTTCGTCGCAGACATCGGTGCCGATCCGCTCGCGGGTGTAACGCTCCAGCAAGGCGAGGAGCAGGTCCGTCTTGCCCGCGAAGTTCGAATAGACCGCACCTTTGGTCAGGCCGGCGGCCGACGCGACGTCGTCGAGCGAGGCGCCATGGATGCCGCGTTCGGCCCAGAGCCTCTCGGCGGCGCCGAGCAGTGCGGTCCGGGTGAGCTCGCGGCGTTCCTGTCGCCGCCGTCCCTTGCCGCTGCCCGGTCCAGAGGGGCCATCGCCGGCCTGGCGCGATGCCGGTGGCCCTGGGTCGCTGCCGCCTTCCTGCCCGCTGGGTCCGTCCGGTTCCGGCCCCGGTTCCACCTGGGCATTGATCATTCGTCGATTCCCTCCTCGGAAACGGCACCATCGACCCGAGGACGCGCGGCAGCGAACGCCCGGGGAGCAACGGCGTGTTCGGCTCTCCGCTTTCCGGAATACACCGAGAGGTCATGGTCAATCCGCTGCTTACGCGAGAAGGGCCGAAATGGAACGTTCCCGGAGCGCATAATGGAAATACGCCAATGCTTGGTCTTTCTGAGGGCTTATCCGCTTAGGAATTGACAGGTCCATTCCGGAATTCGCCGCAGGGGGGTAGGGCGCCGATCTGGGGGAAGGGCCGGGCCATGAGCGATTTCAAGGCACCGATCTCAGGCACCGGCTACGACCAGGTGGCGATCATCACGGGGGCGGACTCGGGGATCGGCCGCGCCACGGCGGTGGCCCTCGCCGAGGGCGGCTTCGATGTCGGGATCACGTTCCACTCCGACGAGGCGGGCGCCCGGGGGGCCGCGGCCGAGGTGACCGACCGCGGCCGGCGTGCCGCCGTACGGCGGCACGATCTCGCCGAGCCGGTGGCCGCCGCGGCCATCGTGGACGAGCTGGCGGACGAACTCGGGGGCGTCGGCGTGCTGGTCAACAACGCCGGCACCGGGAGCAGCCGCCCGCTGCTGGAGATGGAATATGACGAGTGGCGCTCGGTGGTCGCGGTCGATCTGGACGGGGCGTTCATGTGCGCGCGGCAGGCGGCCCGCCGGATGGCCGCCGCCGGTCACGGCGGCCGGATCGTCAACGTGACCAGCGTTCACGAGGAGTATCCGCGGGTCGGCGCGGGACCCTACTGCGCCGCCAAAGGCGGGCTGCGCATGCTCGCCCGGGTCCTGGCGCTGGAGCTGTCGCAGTACGGCATCACCGTCAACACGATCGCGCCGGGCGAGATCGCCACGCCGATGACGGACCAGGCGGACGAGCCGCCGCGACCGGAGACCAGGCCCGGATACCCGCTGGCCCGGCCGGGGGACGCGCGGGAGGTGGCGGCCGCGATCGCCTTCCTCGCGAGCCCGGGGGCGTCCTACATCACCGGCGCGTCCCTGTTCGTCGACGGCGCGCTCGGCCTGATGGGCCCGCAGGCCGCGGGCGCGCTCGGCTCCGCGGAATGGCGTGCGGGCTGACCACCCTGGAACGTCTCATTACTTGTGGGTAGCGAGAAATGTCCGGGTGGTCATAGTCTGCTGGACATGGCATCTCCGAAGGTCCCCGAGCGCACGCTCTCCGCCGCCCTGATCGAGCGGCTGACCTCCCACATCGTGGCCGACGGCGCCGACAAGACCACCATCCCCGCACCCTTCACCGCCGAGCCACTCGCGACCCTTCCGGTGTCGAGCTCCAAGGACGTGCTGACGGCCTACGAACGCGCCCGGGAGGCGCAGCGGGCCTGGGCGGCGCTGCCGGTCAGGGAACGGGTCAAACCGTTCCTGCGGCTGGCCGACGCGCTGGTGGAGCGCCGCGAGGAGATCCTCGACGTCATCCAGCTGGAGACCGGCAAGGCCCGCCGCCACGCCCTTGAGGAGTTCCTCGACGTGGCGCTCTGCACTCTCCACTACGCCCGGCGGGCCGAGAAGCTGCTCAAATCGCGCCGCCGCCAGGGCATGATGCCCGGCGTCACCCGCGTGCAGGAGATACGCCACCCCAAGGGCGTCGTCGCGCTGATCGCCCCCTGGAACTACCCGTTCTCGCTCGGGGCCAGCGACATCGCCCCCGCCCTCATGGCCGGCAACGCCGTGATCCACAAGCCCGACACCCAGACCTGCCTGTCCAGTCTCTGGATCCTCGATCTGATGGTCGCGCTCGGCCTGCCCAAGGACGTGTGGCAGATCGTCGTCGGCGACCCGGCGGAGGTCGGCGATCCGCTGATCGACAACGCCGACTACGTCTCGTTCACCGGCTCGACCCGGGCCGGCCGGGCGATCACCGAGCGGGTCGCGCCCCGGCTGGTGGGCTACTCCATGGAGCTCGGCGGCAAGAACCCGATGATCGTGCTGGACGACGCCGACGTCGAGCGGACCGCGAAGGGGGCCGTCCGCGCCTGCTTCACCAACGCCGGGCAGCTCTGCATCTCGATCGAGCGGATGTACGTCCACGAGGACATCTACGACCGGTTCGTGCCGAAGTTCGTGGAGAACGTCACGAACATGAAGCTCGGCACCGACCTGAGCTTCGAGCCGGAGATGGGCTCGCTCACCTTCCAGCGCCAGCTCGACGTGGTCAGCAAGCACGTCGACCAGGCGGTCAAGGAGGGCGCGACGGTGCTGGCGGGCGGCAAGGCCCGCCCGGACATCGGCCCGTGGTTCTACGAGCCGACGGTCCTGGCCGACGTGACCACGGACATGGACCTGTGCGCGAACGAGACGTTCGGCCCGGTGGTGGCCATCTACAAGTTCCGTGACGAGAACGAGGTCGTCGCCACCGCCAACGACACCGAGTACGGCCTCAACGCCTCGGTGTGGACCAAGAACGTGGCGCGCGGCCGCGCGCTGGCCGCCAGGATCCAGGCGGGCACGGTCAACATCAACGACGGCTACGGCGCCGCCTTCGCCTCCTACGACGCGCCGATGGGCGGCTTCAAGCAGTCCGGCGTCGGCCGCCGGCACGGCGCCGAGGGCCTCCTGAAGTTCACCGAGGTGCAGACCATCGCCAGCCAGCACTTCATGGACCTGGAACCGCCCGGCAACGTCTCGTTCGACAAGTTCGCCGACCTCATGTCCACCGGCGTCAAAGTCATGAAACGGCTGCGGATCAAGTAGGGGGCCTCGTGGCCGGCAGGCACGACTTCGACGTTCTCATCGTCGGATCAGGGTTCGGCGGCAGCGTCTCCGCGCTGCGGCTGACCGAGAAGGGCTACAAGGTCGGTGTCATCGAGGCGGGCCGCCGCTTCGACAGCGGGCCGGGCAGTGCGCCGGGCACGCGCTATCCCGAGCTGCCCAGGACCAACTGGAGGATCTCGCGGTACGTGTGGGCGCCCGGCCTCGGGCTCACCGGGATGCAGCGCATCCACCTGATCCGCGGCGCCAAGGCCAGCCGGGTCATGGTGCTCGCGGGCGCCGGGGTCGGCGGCGGGTCGCTCAACTACGCCAACACCCTGTACGTGCCGCCGGCGCCCTTCTTCCAGGACCGCCAGTGGGCCCACATCACCGACTGGCAGGCCGAACTCGCTCCGTACTACGACCAGGCGCGGCGCATGCTGGGCGTCGTCCAGAACCCGACGACCACCCCGGCCGACGTGGAGCTGAAGAAGGTCGCCGACCGCATGGGCAAGGGCGACACCTTCGTCAAGACCCCGGTGGGTGTGCACTTCGGCTCCGGGCCCGGTGTGGAGAGTGACGACCCGTACTTCGGCGGCGCGGGGCCGCGGCGGCGCGGCTGCATCGAGTGCGGCGAGTGCATGGTCGGCTGCCGGCACGGGGCCAAGAACATGCTCACCGAGAACTACCTCTACCTGGCCGAGAAGGGCGGCGCACGGGTGATGCCGCTCAGCCGGGTCATCCGGGTGAGCCCGCTGGCGGGCGGAGGCTACGAGGTGGAGATCGTGCGGACCGGCTCGTTCGGCCGCAACCGCAAGACCTTCACCACCGAGCAGGTGGTGTTCGCGGCCGGCACGTACGGCACGCAGAAGCTGCTGCACAGGCTGAAGTCGACCGGCCTGCTCCCGTCGATCTCCGACCGGCTGGGCATGCTGACCCGCACCAACTCCGAGGCGATCCTGGGCGCCGGCCGCAAGAACGGCGTGCCCGGGCCCGACTACTCCAAGGGCGTGGCGATCACCTCGTCGTTCCACCCGACGCCGGAGACCCACATCGAGCCGGTGCGCTACGGCAAGGGTTCCAACCTGATGGCCGGGCTGCAGACGCTCCTGGTGGACGGTGACCGTCCCGGCGAGCGTCACCGGCCCCGGTTCCTGAAGTTCCTGGGACAGGTGGCGCGGCGGCCCCGGGATCTGGTGCAGCTCTTCGACGTGCGCACCTGGTCCGAACGGACGGTCATCGCCCTGGTCATGCAGACGCGCGACAACTCGATCACCCTCAAACCGAAGAAGGGGCCGTTCGGCTGGGACGTCCGGGCGACCGAAGGCCACGGCGAACCCAACCCGACCTGGATCCCCGAGGGCCACGAGGCGTCCCGCCTCCTCGCGGAGGAGGTCAGCGGGATCCCGGGCGGCTCCTGGGGTGATCTCTTCGACATCCCGATGACCGCCCACTTCCTCGGTGGCTGCGTCATCGGCGACTCGCCGGAGACCGGCGTGATCGACCCGTACCACCGTGTGTACGGCCACCCCGGCCTGCACATCGTGGACGGCTCGGCCGTCTCGGCCAACCTGGGCGTGAACCCGTCGCTCACGATCACCGCCCAGGCCGAACGCGCGATGTCGTTCTGGCCCAACAAGGGCGAGGACGACCTCCGGCCGGCGCTCGGCGCGGGCTACCGGCGCCTCACCGCCGTGCCCCCGAAGAACCCGGCCGTCCCGGTCGACGCCCCGGCCGCGCTCCGCCTCCCCATCGTCGACATCACCTGAAGGGGAATCTGATCATTAAGCCCGGGTCGCGTGTGGCGCGGGCGTACCGTGGCACCGTGGACGTCGCTCACGAGGTCGCGCGGATCGAGAAGGAACTGCGCGCCCAGGCCGATCCGGTGCGGTCGGAGAACGAGAAGCGCTATCTCAAGAGCGACTTCGTCCATGTCGGTGTGCCGATGGGACCGCTCCGCAAGATCGCAGTCTCGGCCGTTCGCGGCAAACCCGACCGGGAGGACGTGCTCGCCCTCGCCGAAGCGTTGTGGACGACGACCGAATCCGGCCGTCCCGTCCACGAGCTGCGCATGTCGGCGATCGAGATCCTGATCCGCCGGGTGGCCGTGCTGGACGCCGATGACCTGGGCTTCGCCGAACGCCTGATCAGGGATTCCGCGAGCTGGGTCTATGTCGACGGCCTCGCGGAGAAGGTGGTCGGCGGCCTGGTCGTGCGCATCCCCGAGCTGGCCGCCGTGCTCGACCGGTGGGTGGGCGACCCGTACTTCTGGATCCGCCGCACCGCGATGCTGGCCCTCCTGGCGGGCGTGCGCGCCGGTGACCCCGATCTCGACCGGGTCTCCGCCTACGGGGACGAGCTGATCGGGGAACGCGAGTTCTTCATCCGCAAGGCCCTCGGCTGGGTCCTGCGTGAGCTGTCCAAGAAGGGCCACGCCGACTGGGTCCGCGACTGGGTGGCGGCCCGGACCGGCACGATCTCCGGCGTGTCCATCCGGGAGGCCGTCCGCCATCTGCCACCGGCGGACGCCGACCGGCTCCTCACCGCGTACAAGGCTCGCTGAGAACGGGTCATCCGCGGTAGGCGGACCACACCTTGTGCATGCGAGCGCCCTGGCCCGCGGTGAAGTTGTTCATGCAGGAGTCAAAGCTGTAGTCCATGAAGTTGTGGATCGGGTCGCGGCCGCGAGCGGGGCAGGTGTCCTTGCCGCTCGGGCAGCCGTCGGTGGAGTCGCGCGCGGGCGGGGTGTCGGCCACGCGGTCGCCGGGGCTCGCGCAGCCGTCCTGGAACACGTGGTAGAGGCCGAGCCAGTGCCCGATCTCGTGGACGCCGCTGAAGCCGCGGTCGTAGTTCTTGATCGACCCGCCCGGCATACTGCCGATGTGGAGGACGACGCCGTCCATCTTGGGCTCGTCCTTGTACAGCCAGGGGAACGTGGACCAGCCGAGCAGTTCGTCGCCGAGGTCGGCGCTGTAGAGGTTGAGCGTGCCCGGGCCGCCCTTGCGCAGCCGGGCCTTGTAGGTGCCCTCGTAGGCCTCGGGATAGTCGTACCAGGTGGCGTTGTCGGACCGGGTCACCTGCCGCAGGGTGAAGGTGAAACGGGTGTCGGCGCCACCGAGCCGGCCGCCGTACGCGGCGTTCAGCGCTGCGATCTGGCGCTTGATCAGGGCCGTGGACAGGTTGCCGCGCGGGCCGTCGTGCAGGACGTGGAAGTAGACCGGGATCCAGATCCGGCTGGGGACCTGTCGCCGCGTCCGGCCGGTGCTGGACGTCTTCGTGCCGAGCGCCGCGAGAAGCCCGTTCAGCTCGCGCTCCACGTTCACGACCTGGGCAGGGGTGAGCTCGTTGCGTTCCCGGGCTTCGTGGGCTCCGTGCCGGATCCGGGCGTCCGGGCGCGCGCAGCCTCCCTGCGTGCTCGTGACGCCCTTGGCGGCGGGATCCGGAACGGGAGTCAGGGGGGCGGGCGGCATGGAGGCGGGGGCCATGGACGCGACGGCCAGTGCGGCGACGGCGACGAGCAGCTTCACGTCGATCCTCGGGGATCCGGGGGTGGGCGGGAGACGATGTGAACGCACAGCGTGACCCACGAGTATCAGAGAGTCGCCCTGTGGGGAGGGTGATCCAGGTCGAACGGAAGCCGATCGTTACTGCGCGGGTGCTGTCAGTGATCCTGGTATCGCGGCCTTCGGGAAGGCTTCTAGACTGGTAGTCCTCCGCCTAAGACCTGTTTGCCCTGCGAAAGGCGCTGTTGGTGTCCGTCGACCAGTCTTTTGACACCGTTCTCGTCGTCGATTTCGGTGCGCAGTACGCGCAGCTGATCGCCCGGCGCGTCCGCGAGTGTCATGTGTTCAGCGAGATCGTTCCGTCCACCATGCCGGCGGCGGAGATGCTCGCCAGGAAGCCGAAGGCGATCATCCTGTCGGGCGGCCCGGCGTCGGTCTACGCGGAGGACGCGCCGGTCGTCCCGGACGGGCTGTTCGATCTCGGCGTCCCCACGTTCGGGATCTGTTACGGGCACCAGGTGATGGCGCAGGCGCTCGGCGGCACCGTGGAGAACTCCGAGGTCGCCGAATACGGCGGCGCCACCGTCGCGGTGACGGCGCCGGGCGTGCTCTTCCGGGGGATGCCCGTCCACCAGTCGGTGTGGATGTCGCACCGTGACTTCGTGAGCCAGGCGCCGGCGGGCTTCACGGTCACGGCCATGACCGACGTCACGCCGGTGGCCGGCATGGAGGACCCCGAGCGCGGCTTCTACGGCGTCCAGTTCCACCCCGAGGTGCTGCACACCGAGCACGGCCTGGAGTTGCTGCGCCGGTTCCTGTACGAGGGTGCGGGCTGCCGGCCGAACTGGACCATGGTCAACATCGCCGAGGAGTCGATCGAGGCCGTCCGTACGCAGGTCGGCGGCAAGCGCGCCATCTGCGGCCTCTCCGGCGGCGTCGACTCGGCGGTGGCCGCCGCTCTCGTCCAGCGCGCCATCGGCGACCAGCTCACCTGCGTCTTCGTCGATCACGGGCTGCTGCGCAAGGGTGAGGCGGAGCAGGTCGAGAAGGACTTCGTCGCGGCCACGGGCGTCAACCTCCATGTGGTCGACGCGCAGGAACGCTTCCTCGCGGCGCTGGACGGGGTCACCGACCCCGAGGAGAAGCGCAAGATCATCGGACGGGAGTTCATCCGGGTCTTCGAGGAGGCCGCCCGGGAAATCGTCGGTGAGGCGGCGGCGGAGCCGGTGGAGTTCCTCGTCCAGGGGACGCTCTACCCGGACGTCGTCGAGTCCGGCGGCGGCACGGGTGCGGCCAACATCAAGTCGCACCACAATGTCGGCGGGCTGCCCGACGACCTGCAGTTCAAGCTGGTCGAGCCGCTGCGCACGCTCTTCAAGGACGAGGTCCGGGCGCTCGGCGAGCAGCTCGGGCTTCCCCCCGAGATCGTCTGGCGCCAGCCGTTCCCCGGGCCGGGCCTCGGCATCCGGATCATCGGTGCCGTCTCCAAGGAGCGCCTGGACATCCTGCGCGACGCCGACGCGATCGCGCGCGAGGAGCTGACCCGGGCCGGCCTCGACCGCGAGATCTGGCAGTTCCCGGTGGTGCTGCTCGCCGACGTGCGGTCCGTGGGCGTCCAGGGCGACGGCCGTACGTACGGTCACCCGGTCGTCCTGCGTCCCGTCACCAGCGAGGACGCGATGACCGCCGACTGGGCCCGCCTGCCGTACGACGTCCTGCAGAAGATCTCGACCCGCATCACCAACGAGGTGCGCGACATCAACCGCGTGACCGTCGACATCACCAGCAAGCCCCCGGGCACGATCGAGTGGGAGTGACCCGTCAGCAGGCCGGCGGTCGCCCTCCTGGACGAGGGGCACGACCCGCCTGAATTGCCAAGGGCGGCCACGCCCACGTCGGGTCTCTCCAAGCCTCCGGCAAAGTCTTCGCCACTCTCGCCCGGCTGTCGGTAAGTGCGCTGACAAAGCTCAGCGCGCCCCCCATCACTGCGGTTCACTCCTGGCAACTGATGCGCCGGCGAGAGGACACGATGAAGACGGGGACCAGACCACCGCATGCCGAGCTTGATGAGGTTTGGGCACGCGACGAGGAGATCAGGCTCATCGGCAGCCTGCCCCCGTCCGTCCCCGCCGATCGGCTGTGGCGGGTCCGCCTGACGCTGCGGGCGCCCGGCCGCCCGGTCTCGGTGCGAGGCCGGGTGCTGCGGCCCTTCCAGAGCATGCGCCGGGCGTTCTGGCGCGGGCCGGGCCCCTTCATCGCGACGGTGTCCGGTACCAGGTTCGAGGCGACCGTGCCGGTCGAGTTGCTCACCCTGCCCATACCGATCCTGGCCGCGTGCTGGGACGTTCATCTGGTCTCCGAAGACGAGGGGGAGTCGCTGGAGCTTCGCCTCGGCCGCCACTGCGGTGTCCCGCCGAAGGCACAGTCGATCACTTTTCCCTGGCAGCGGGTCGAGGGCTGGCAACGGTTCAAGGCCCGGCCCTGCTACCGCGCCGACAACGATCTCTCCGTGGAAAGCCGGCGTACCCGATGAAGATCACCTATGTCCTGCTGCACGCGTACGGCATGGGCGGCACGATCCGCACCGTCATCAACCAGGCCAACGCCATGGCCGCCGCCGGGCACGAGGTCGGCCTCGCCAGCGTCGTGCGCCGCCGGGCGGACAGCCACTTCGCCGTCGACTCCCGCGTGGAGATGATCGATGTCGTCGACCTCCGTGGGAAGGCGCCGGTCCTTCCGGGGCACGGCGAACCCGGTGTCCAGGTGCCGGTCGGGGAAGCCGCCAAGGACGTTTTCACCCGCGGGGTCGAAGACGGATTCGTCGAATTCCTCCAGGGCCTGGACGGCGGGGTGCTGGTCACCACTCGTCCGGGACTCAACCTGCTGGCCGCCCGGCACGCACCCGAGCGGCTGGTCCGGGTGGCACAGGATCACATGCATCTGGGCCGCTACAAGCCCGGCGTACGGGCGGCGATCCTCGAGGACTACCCGCGCTTGGACGCGGTGGTGTCGTTGACCCGCAAGGACCGGGCGGAGTACGACCAGGCTCTGGGGGGCCGGGTCAGGACGGCGCACATCCCCAACCCGCTGCACAGCCTCTCGGCGCCACAGACCGACCATTCGAGCAAGGTCGTGGTCACCGCGGGCCGCCTGACGGGCCAGAAGGGGTTCGACCTGCTCATTCCCGCGTTCGCCCAGGTCGTCCACCGGCACCCTGACTGGCGGTTGTACGTCTACGGCTCGGGCAAGGCGGAGAGGCGCCTGCGCAAGCTGATCCACGAGCACCATCTCTACAACCATGTCTTCCTCATGGGGCCGACCAAGCACCTGGACAGGGAGCTGTCCAAGTCCTCCATCTACGCGTTGAGCTCCCGGTTCGAGGGCTTTCCCATGATCCTTCTGGAGGCCCTCAACTGCGGGCTGCCGGTCGCGAGCTTCGATTGCCCGACCGGGCCGGGTGAGATCATCGTGACCGGGGAGAACGGGCTGCTGGTACCGCACCAGGACGGTGACGGGCTCGCCGCCGCGCTCTGCCGGCTGATCGAGGACGCACCGCTGCGGCGCCGGCTCGGCGACGCGGGCCGCGAGACCGCCACCCGGTACGGGCCTGACGTGATCCGGAGCCGGTGGGAGGCGCTGTTCGCCGAGCTGATCGAGGCGAAGACGCCGGGTGCCCAAGCGCCGCCCAAGAGCGCGGGCGTCCACACGTAGATCCGCCCACGCACCGGTCAAGTCTGGGTCAGGCGACAGTGCGGTAATGGCGATGCGTTCCTGGGCGTGCACAGCCGGTCACCATGCTGGGCTTCATGGCCACGTACTCACTGGAAGACGTTCGCGCGGTCTGCAAGCAGCGCGACGCGTGGTGGACGGTCCTGCTCGTCGACCCGATCGCCGTCCGGCTGGCCTGGTTGGTCGCGAACCGCACCCCGTTCACTCCCAACCAGATCACCCTCGCCGCGTTCGCCCTCGGCCTGGGCTCGGCGGGCTGCTTCGCGCAGGCCACCGCCGGGTGGCTCGCGCTCGGGGCGCTGCTCTACCACCTGGGATTCGTGCTCGACTGCGTGGACGGGAAGATCGCTCGCCTGCGGGGGACGGGGTCGCCGTTCGGGGCCTGGCTGGACTTCATGCTCGACCGTGTCCGGGACGGCCTCTGCGCGCTGGCCCTCGCCGGCGGGCAGTACGCCGCCACCGGGCAGGTCGCGTATCTCTGGCTCGGCTTCGCGGTGCTGGCCCTCGACATGATCCGCTACCTCAACGGCCCGCAGATCGCCAAAGCCCGCCGGAAGATGGTCACCAGGCCCGAGTCCGAGCAGCCGGGCAGGCCTGAGGCCGCCGGGCGGAGCGACCGCACGCCCGCCGCGCCGTCCTGGTACCTGCGGGTCCGCCGGAGCCTGCTGCGGTGCAGGATCCGCATGCACCTCGTCAGCGGCATCGAGTTCCAGATGGCCACGTTCATCGTCGGGCCGCTGACCGGCGCGATCATCCCGGTCACCGCGGTCGCGGGCCTTCTCCTGGTCGCCTTCGAGTGCCTGATCATCTACCGGTTCTGGAAGAGCACCCGCGGCTTCACCCGGACCTTCGCCGAGCGGCCCACGTTCGCGCCGCCGGCCGAGATGAAGCGTTGAGGGGCGAAGCGTTGGGCGGCTCCGTGACCAGGCCAGTGATCAGCATTGTCGTCCCGTTCCACAACGAGGAGGCCCATCTCGCGGAGTGCCTGGAGTCGCTGGCACGGCAGACGCTGCGCCGGCTTGAGGTGATCATGGTGGACGACGGGTCCACCGACGCCGGGGCCGTGATCGCCAAGACGATGGCGGGCCGTGATGGGCGTTTTGTTCTCGTGCAGCAGGAGAACGCGGGCGTCGGGGCCGCTCGCAACGCCGGCGTCAGGCGCGCGCGGGCCGAGTACCTGGCCTTCGTGGACGCCCATGATGTGGTGGTCCACAACGCCTACGACCTGCTCGTCGAATCCCTGCGGAAAACGGGCTCCGACCTGGCCTGCGGCAACGTGCTCCGCATGGAGTCCGGACGTACCTTCCCGTCGCGCGCGCATCGCGAGGCCTTCGAGTGCCCGGCGCAACGGACCCACATCACCCGCTGCACGGCACTGCTCCGGGACCGGAGGGTGTGGAACAAGGTGTACCGCCGCTCGTTCTGGGACGAGCACGGCCTCTCGTTCGCCCGGGGCCGCCACGTGGACGCTCCGGTGTCGGTTCGCGCCCATGTGCTCGCCTCGGCCGTGGACGTCCTGGACACGGCCGTCTACTCGTGGCGCAAGCCCGCGAGCATTCCAGGGGAACGCCGTGACGAGCCGCGGGATCTGGAAGAGCGGATGGCCGTGGTCACCGAGGTCTGCGATGTGCTCGCCGCGCACGCGCCGAAGCTCTCCCGGACCTATCACCGGCAGGTGTTCGGCAAGGAGCTCGAACTGCTGGTGAAGGCGCTCCCCAAGGTGCCCGAGGCCGACCAGGCCCGGCTGCTCGACCTGGGGGTCCGGTTCGTCGAACGGGCCGACCGGCGTGCGATCGCGCAGCTCGACGCGTTCGACCGGCTCTGGGCGCACCTGCTCGGCCGCCGGATGCTCGCCGAACTGCTGGAGGTCATGGCTCCGCACCGGAAGGCGGAGTACGTCAACGCGCCGGTCACGCGGCAGGGGTGGATCCGGCCGCGCTGGTACGCGCGCTACCCCTACTTCGAGGACCGGGCGCGCGGAGTCCCGCGAGCGGTCTACGACGTCACCGGCGAGCTGGAGTTCCGTGGACGCGTCGACACCGTCGAATGGCGCGGGGACCGGTTGCTGGTCGGGGGATTCGCCTGCATCGGCCGTCTCGACGTGGCGTCCGCCGGCGACGCGCGGATCAAACTCTGGCTCCAGGACGCACGCGGAGGCGGGCGCGTCGAGCTCGCCGCGGACCGGGTACGGCGTCCCGATGTCACCGCCGAGCTGAACCATCCGTTCGTCTGCTACGACTGGGCCGGGTTCGCTGTGGAGATCGAGCCGTCGCTGCTCACCCGCCGCTGCCGGCAGTCAGGCGAGTGGGAGCTGCACGCCGAGGTCGTCGTCGCGGGCACCAAGCGCAGCGGCCGGGTGGGCAGCCCGCCCGGGCAGCAGACGGCCTGGCTTCCGTCGCGGCAGGAGGACCGGCAGCGGAAGGGGGCGGTCTGGATCCAGCCGGTGGCCGGTCCCGAGGGTTTCGCCGTGCGCGTCAAACCGCTCAAGGCGCTCGTCACAGGCCATCGCCGCGTGGGCACCGCGCTGGAACTCGACGGCTGGACATCGGCCGCATGGGAGGCCGCAGGGGAAGTCGCCGGGGAGGGAGCTCGGCCGCGCGTCGTCGCCACCTCACGGCAGGCTGATCTGAAGGTGTCGGGAGACATCGAGGTCGCCGAGCGGGCGGGCGGGCGCCGCGGGTTTCGTGCGGTACTGCCGTTGGAGGAGATGGTGTCCCTCCAGTCGAAGACCGCACCCGGCAGCATCGGAGAGTGGGAGATCACGCTGACGGGCGGCGCGGGGAGGCTCAAGCCGGCGCTGGCCGTCGAGGTGCCCGAACGCCGCTACCCGGTGGGAGCACAGGAGGTGGCGCTCACCCGCACCCGGTACGGCAACCTGCTCGGGCTGGTGCGGCCCTGCGCCCCCGTGGTCACCGAGATCGGCTGGAGCGACGAGGGGCGGATCCGGCTTGCGGGCGACTTCGCGGGCGAGGGCGCTCGCCCGGCGAGCCTCATCGTCCGGCACAACCGCGCCGCCGAGGAGTACACCGTTCCGCTGGAATGGGCAGGCCGGCGCTTCACCGCGGCCTTCGCACCTGAGGCGATGCCGGCGCTGGGCTCCGCACGGCCGATGACACCTGGGACGTGGCAGCTCTTCGCCGTCACCGGCGAACCCGAGGACGGTGACGCCGAAGTGGCCGTTCTCCTTGAACGGGCCGTCATCTCAGAGCTTCCCGAAGCCAGGACCGTGGGCGCCCACGAGGTCTCGTTGCTCGCCTATGCGGGAGGTTCACTCCACGTGCGCGTCCGCCTGGCGCTGGCTGAGGATGAACGGGGAGCCCACGCCCAGGAACGGCTCAAGACAGCCGACTATCCCCGGCTCCGCGCGACACCGCTTCGCGACCTGGCGGTCTTCGACTCGTACATGGCCCGCCAGTACTCCTGCAATCCCCGCGCGGTCTATGAGGAACTCGTACGCCAGGGCACCGATCTGGAGTGTGTGTGGGTCTCACGCGACGGCCAGTTCACGGCACCGCACGGGGCTCGCACCGTGCTCGTCGGAACCAGAGACCATTATGAGGCGCTGGCCAGGGCCCGGTACATCGTCGGCAACGAGGCCCAGTGGCCGTGGTTCGTCAAGCGGCCGGACCAGACGTACGTGCAGTGCTGGCACGGCACGCCCCTGAAGAAGCTCTCGCTCGACGTCCCCGCTCTTCCGCACCTGAGGCAGGCCACGCTCGAATGGGTGGAACGGGAGGTGCCGCGCTGGGACGTCCTCGTCTCGCCGAACCCCTTCACCAGCCCGATCATGCGGCAGGCCTACCGGTACCAGGGCGAGATCCTGGAGTCCGGCTATCCCCGCAACGACCTGCTGTCGCGGCCGGAGGGACCGGAGATCGCGGCCGAGGTGCGCCGGCGGCTGGGCATTCCGGCGGACAAGCGGATCATCCTGTACGTGCCGACGTGGCGCGACGACCTGTATTTCGCCCGGGGCAGGCGCGCGTTCGAGCTCGCCCTGGATCTCGGCGAGGCGCGCGCGGCCCTCGGTCACGACCATGTGCTGCTCCTTCGCACCCACTATCTCGTGACCGACCGCTCCTGGTCCCAGGTGGACGACTTCGTGGTGGACGTGTCGCGCTATCCCGACATCGCGGACCTCTACCTCGCCGCCGACGTCCTGGTCACCGACTACTCCTCGGCCATGTTCGACTTCGCCGTCACCGGCAAGCCGATGGTGTTCTTCGCCTATGACCTGGAGAAGTACCGCGACCACGTGCGGGGGTTCTACCTCGACTTCGAGGCCGAGGCACCCGGGCCGCTGCTGCGGACGTCGGCGGAGACCATTGCCGCGCTGCGTTCGGTGGACGAGGTGGCGGGCGACTCCGCTGCCGCCTACGCCGCGTTCGTGGACAGGTTCTGCCCGTACGACGATGGGCACGCAGCCGAACGGGTGATCCGGCGCATGTTCGAGCTCGGCGGAGAGGCGTGAGAGCTCAGGCCGGGCGCGCCCGGACGGAGGCGAGGAGGGCGTCGCACACACGCTCGCGGCCGCGTCCGTCGATGAACGCGTGGCCGCGGGCGGCGATCGCCATGCGTTCGGCGGGGTCGGTGAGAAGCCGCCGCAGAGTTTCCACCGCCGCCGCCGCCGGCCCCGCCGCCTGTCCTGCCGCCGCTCCGGCAGCCGGTCCGGCCAACCGGGCGGGATGCCCCAGCCCGGCCGCCAGGCCGCGGGAGACGGCCGCCCGGTAGCCGATCAGCTGGTTGTCGGCGACATGAACGAGCGCCGCCGGCACCCCCAGGCACATGAGCTCCCAGACGGAGGAGCCGGCCGCGCAGATGACCAGGTCGGCGCCCGCGGCCAGCTCGGCGATGCGGCCGGTCGGCGCGACGGGCACGAGGGACTGGCCGGTCGACAGCCTGATGGCCGCCAGGGCCCGGGCCGTCGTCGCCCGGGGCGCCACGACCGTCGCGGTGAAGGGGACGCCCGTGGCCGCCGCGAGGCCCATGACGGCCGGCGCCGCGTCGGCCGTGTCCGTTCCGCCCAGGAAGCACAGGAGCCGGGGCACGCCGGCGCCGTGTCGACGGGGGGTGTCCGGCCGGAGGCGCCTCACGCAGTCGCGCAGCAGGACGAAGTCCGCTCCCGCCAGCCGCAGGGAACCCGCCGGCATCTCGAACGAGATCCGCTCGGCCCCCAGGTTCTGGTCCAGATAGAGGTCGGCCCGCTGGCCGCGGTGGTCCCCGTCCACGATCGCGAGCACGGCCGTCCCGGCCCGCCGCACGGCGTCCGCGCAGGCGGGGTCGGTCTCGTACGAGTCGATGACCAGAACGTCCAGGCCGAGCGCGCGGGCCTGCGCCGCCAGCGGGCCGGGTTGCGCCGGTGCCGGGATCAGCGGCAGCACGCGGGCTTCGAGCTCCGCCGCGATCCAGTCAGGCCCGGTGATCTCGCCGAGGAAGACCACAGGGACGTCGCGCCGGACGAGCTCCTCGGCGAGGGCCACGCAGCGGATGAGGTGCCCGACGCCGGTGCGGGTCCCGGCGTCGCATCTGATCCCGACCTTCACCCCTCCCTGACCTTCATCCTTCGGAGAGAGCCTTCTGCCGCACGCCGGCGTTCAGCGCGCGCACCTCGGGGTTGAGCTCCAGCCAGTCGACGAGCTCCCGGTACGGGACCGGCGTGTCCCCGAACTTCCCCGTGACCGCCTGGAGGAGGGCGAGGTCGGCGGGCGTGTCGAGGGTGACCCGGAGATGGGCCGCCGACGGGGGGAAGGTCAGCCCCATGACGGTGAAGTCCGCCGGATGCGTGTAGACGTACGACGTCACGTGGGCGCGGTGCTCGCCGGTCGCCAGCCGGCCGGCGCGGCGGAGCGCCGGTGCGCCGATGACCTCGGTGTCCAGACCGCGCGGCAACGTGTGCGGAAGCCCGCCGCTGAGGTAGTCGATCCCCGGAAGTGCGCGGAACGCCGTGCCGGCGGCCCGGATGACGGCCGGATCGAGGAGGGGGCAGTCCGCCGTGAAACGCATGACGGCGTCGGCCGGACGGGCTTCCAGCGCGCCCAGGAACCGTTGGAGGACGTCGTCGGCCGGGCCGCGGTGGAAGGCGACGCCGAGCCGCTCGCACTCGGCGACCACCGCGTCGTCCTCGGCGTGATCGGTCGTCGCGACCACCAGATCGTCGAGCACCCCGCTCTCTCGGGCGGCACGGACGACCCAGCCGAGGACCGGCCGCCCGGCCAGCGGGAGGAGCACCTTGCCCGGCAGCCGGGTCGATCCCATGCGGGCCTGAATGATTCCAGTCATACGGACGGACACGACATTCCCCCACGTCGGCGTGGTGATACCGAGGAGGCGCTAGGCTACCGCAGGCCATCACGGTGGGTCATGAAAAAGCTACAGGGGGTAGTCATGGTCGGGACCGAGGGCTCTTCGATCTTGCTGACCGGAGGAACCGGCTCCTTCGGCAAGGCTTTCCTGCGCCACGCCCTGGAGCACCTCGACCCGCGCCGGGTGGTGGTCTTCTCCCGGGACGAGCTCAAACAGTACGAGATGCGCGGTCTCTTCGGAGACGACCCCCGGCTGCGCTGGTTCATCGGCGACGTCCGCGACCGCGAGCGGCTGCGGAGGGCCATGCACGACGTGGAGTACGTCGTGCACGCGGCGGCGCTCAAGCAGGTCGACACGGCCGAGTACAACCCGTTCGAGTACGTGCAGACCAACGTCCAGGGCTCGCAGAACGTCATCGAGGCGGCCATCGACTGCGGGGTGCGCAAGGTCGTCGCGCTCTCGACCGACAAGGCGTCCAGCCCCATCAACCTTTACGGCGCCACCAAGCTGGTCGCCGACAAGCTCTTCGTGTCGGCCAACCACTACGCCGCCAGCTACGACACCCGCTTCGCGGTCGTGCGCTACGGCAACGTGATGGGCAGCCGCGGCTCGGTGATCCCGTTCTTCCGGCGGCTGGCCGAGCGCGGCGAGAGCCTTCCGATCACCGACAAGCGGATGACGCGCTTCTGGATCAGCCTGGAGCAGGCGGTCGAGTTCGTCGTCGACTCGTTCGGGCTGATGCGCGGCGGAGAGCTCTACGTGCCGCGCATCCCGAGCATGCGCATCATGGACCTCGCCAGGGCGGTCGCCCCGCAGAGCCTGATCCACGAGATCGGCGTGCGGCCGGGCGAGAAGCTGCACGAGGAGATGATCGCGCCCGACGACAGCCGCCGCACGGTCCGGCTGCCCGGCCGCTACGTGGTCATGCCCACGATCGCGACCTGGGGATACGTCCCCCCGCAGGGCGGCGAGCCGGTGCGCGAGGGCTTCAGCTACCGGTCGGACGACAACGACATGTGGTTGACCGCCGACGACCTGCAGGGTCTGCTCGCCACCTGCGGGTGAGGTCATGCTCCCCTACGGCCGCCAATCCATCGACGACGCCGACATCGCCGCCGTCACCGAGGTGCTGCGCGGCGACTGGCTCACCACCGGGCCCGCCGTGGCCGGCTTCGAGGAGGCGCTTGCGTCCTGGACCGGCGGGGTGCCGTGCGTCAGCGTGACCTCGGGGACGTCGGCGCTGCACGTCGCCTACGCGGCGGCGGGAGCCGGCCCCGGCGACGAGGTGGTGACGTCCCCGATGACCTTCGTCGCCACGGCCTCGACGGCCATGCTGCTGGGGGCGCGCGTGGTGTTCGCCGACGTCAGCGATGACACGGCCAATCTCGACCCGCAGGCCGTCGAGGTCGCCCTCTCGTCCCGGACCAAGGTCGTGACGGCCGTCGACTACGCCGGGCATCCGGCCGACTATGCGGCCCTGCGGCCCCTGGCGCACGCGCATGGAGCGGTGCTGGCGGCGGACGCCGCGCACTCGCTGGGCTCCCGGCTCGACGGAGTCCCCGCGGGCGCGCTCGCCGACATCACGACCTTCTCGTTCTTCCCGACCAAGAACGCCACCACCGGCGAGGGCGGCGCGGTGGCGGTGCCCGACCCGGAGCTGTTCGACCGGGCGCGCCGGTTCCGCTGCCACGGTCTCGTGCGGGAGGCGGAACGGCTGCGATCGCCTGACGAGGGCGGATGGCATCAGGAAGTCCACACGCTCGGGTTGAACTACCGGCTGCCGGACGTGCTGTGCGCGCTCGGCACCAGCCAGCTCCGGCGGCTCGGGGACTTCAAGGCACGGCGTGCCCGTCTCGTGGCGCGCTACAACGAGCTGCTGGCCGATGTGGACGGCCTGCGGCTCCCCGCCGCGAGGGCGGGGGCCGACCCGATGTGGCACCTGTACGCGGTGCGGATCCTGGGCGGGCGCCGCCGCGAGGTGTACGACCGGATGCGCGCGGCGGGCATCGGGGTCCAGGTGAACTACGTCCCGGCCTACCGGCATCCGGTCTTCGAGGATCTCGGCTACCGGCGCGGGATGTGCCCGGTCGCGGAGTCCTTCTACGCCGAGCAACTGTCGCTGCCGCTGTTCCCCGACCTCACCGAGGCGGAGCAGGACCGGGTGGTGGCGGCACTGCGGGACGCCCTCGCCTGAGACCCCGGGGTCGTTCCTCAGATCGGTGTGTGGTCGATCAGCTTGACGTGGGTGGCGGATTTCGGGGCTTCCTGCTGGGAGATCGTCAGCAGTATCGGCTGCGCCTGGGCCGGCACGACGACGGTGAATCCGCCTTCGGGCCGGTGGGAGACCGGCAGCGTCGTGACCGCGCCGTCGCCCAGCCCGACGGCCTGGACCTGCAGCCAGTCGAGGACGTGCGGCCCGGGTGACGCCGCGGCCTCGAGCCCTCGCTGCGCGATCACCCGGGCCTTCCTGCGTGCCCGGTCCATGTGCCGCCGCCAGCGCGGGCCGCCCTTCGCGCCGCGCAGGACGGGCGGTGTGCCGCGAACGAATCCGAAGGTCAGCCGGGCGGAGGCACCGGCGCACGGGTTCACCACGAGCATGCCGGCGCTGAGGAAGGTCGAGCCCTGCTCCGTGAGCATCTGGGCGTTGAGGCCGCCAGTGCTCACCAGCCCGAGCCGTTCGCTCGTACGGGCATCGAGGGTGTCGCCGGCGGACCACGCGACCGGAGGGGCGGCGGCGGAACCGACCGAGATGGTGTTGACCACCATTCCCGTCGTCGCCTGCGGCGCCAGCGCGGAGGCCGCCGCGACGGCCGCGCCGCTCGCGGACCGCCACTCGTGTGCACCCCACAGCTCGAAGAGCGCGAGGCCACCGGCAGGGAGCTCATCGGGCGCGAGGGTCACGCCGAGCTCACCGATCGCCCGTCCCTGGCCCACCGGGCGCGGGGCGAGCAGCAGCGCGCCGCGCACCTCGCGCTGGGCGCAGACGACCACCAGCCGCGGCCGCTCGGCCCCGGATCGCGGCACGTCCTCGTGCACGTAGCGGTCCCAGTACGTGGGGGTGTGGCGGTCCAGGCTCAGCCGGAGCGTCACCCGGGCCGGGCCGTCGCCGATCGCGGCCGCGCTCAGGCCGAACGCCGCCGGTGACGCGATGCAACGGCCCACGTTGCCCGTCCGGCGCAGGAAGCCCTCGGTGACGCGCAACACGGGGTGCTTGCCGTCGGTGAGCTGGGCCGGGACGGGTCCGGCCCGGTCGTGGTCGTAGCGCGTCGCCAGGTAGCCGGGAGTGTCAGCCTGCATCGTTCGCACCGCCCTTTCTCATCGCCGGCAGCAGCTCGGTCAGGGACCCGGAGTCGGTCAGATCGAACCTGGTGAGGAACGGCTCGCGCCTGGTCCACATCCGGCGGACCGAGGTGAAGAGGGGATCGGCGTCGCTCTCGACCGCCCTCATATTGATCTCCAGGGTGCGCAGGTGCGTGTCCTCGGGCATGACGTCCCAGTGCGGCACGAGCAGCGAGGAGACGTCGGTCGCGCTGCGGTAGAACCACGACCACAGCCGGGCGCGCTCGACCTGTTCCGCGCTGATCAGGGTTTCCCTCCGGGTCAGTGCCTCGATGGACCTGGTGAGCGTCTTCCAGTACGCATCGGCGTCGGGCACCACCGTGGACATCCCGCACGCGCTCCATTCCGACCACCCCGCCTGGATGACGGGCGTGCCGAACGCGGGCAGCTCGTTGCTGACGCTGCCGCGGACGGTGATCCCCAGATCGGTGAGGCTCCACATCGCGTTCTTGGACAGGTCGTTGCTCGACATGAAGGTCAGGTGGCCGGCGCGGCCGTAGGAGTCGGCGAGCGTGGCGAACATGCCGGTGGAGTCGTACTTGTCCTGGTTCGGATGGTCGAGCAGCAGCCAGTTCGCCTTCGGATGAGCGGCGGCGAAGGCCACGGTCTCCTGGAACCACTCGGCCAGGTCGGCGAAGACCTCACGGTTCGTGCCGAGCGCGTCCGAGACCGCGTGGTTGAAGACGGTGATGACCGGGAGCGCGGGATCCAGGCCGAGCTTCGCCATCCCGTAGGCGCGGAACTGCTCGCGCTCGGTCAGGTTGGTGAGCTCGCACAGGGCGTTGGGCCCGAACCGCCACCAGCTCGGGCGGCCCAGATTGCCGCGGGTGCGCCAGGCGACCAGTTCCGCCGCCGGTCGGATGATGTCCCGGTTGCCCCAGACGTGCCGGTCGAAGTAGGCACCGATCTGCCGTGTGAGCTCCGCCCGGAAGGTCGCCTCGCCCTGCCGGTGCTCGGGGAAGAGCGTGTAGGCCTTCAGCGACCCGGTGGACTGGACGTGCACCACGGGGACCTCGAAGCGCGTCGCCGCCTCCGTGCCCAGGCCCCAGGGGTCATAGTCCACATGGCTCGTCACGAAGGCGATCGGCTTGAGCGCGCGGAAGAGCATCTCGTAGACGGCGGCGAACGCGGCCGAGCGCGGACGCTGCTCGCGCAGTCTGGGGTTGTCGTGGCGGTCCCCCTCCAGGCGCGGCACCAGGTCCAGCCGGCACGCGGAGGCGTAGGCGATCTCGTCGAGGACACCCGGGTCGATGGACGACCATCGGACGGCCGTCTCGTCCGTCTCTTCAGCGGCGGCGGCGGATCCGACGGTCAGCGTCCGTCCGCAAAGATCGAACGTGGGAGGCCTGTCATCCGGCGCCGCCGCCACCTGGTCGACCAGTGCGTGCACGTCGACGACCTCGGTGACGGCGAAGGCCTCGCCGAGGCGCCGCACCTTCTCGACGTTGAAGTCCTCCCAGATGGTTTCGTACCAGCTCTCGTCCGTGCCGGTCAGGACGAGGACGCGCGCGGGCCGCACCCGCCGGATCGCGTTGGCCAGGGCCAGGTTGCGGAGCACGTTGCGGAACTGGTGGTGCATCGCCTCGACGACGATCCAGTCCTCGCCCGGCGTCGCGGGCAGATTGTTGCGCCAGAAGACCGAGGCCACCGACAGGAACCGGTCGTAGTTCGCGGGTGTGGCGTTGAGTCTCACAGGGACCCCCCGGGTGAGATCGTCATGACGCGGCTGAACTCGCGGAGCAGGTCATAGCCGTCCCAGATCGCGGCGAAGGAGAGCGCCGAGCCGACCGGCACGACGCGGTCGACGCCCCGCGCCCCGGCGGCGGCCGCGAAGGCCCGCAACGCCGCGGGCGGGAAACCGAACGTGCTGAGCGTCTGGTCCTTACGGGTGATCAGCGGGATCAGGTCGTCGAGGTCATCGATGACGGCGCAGGCGAAGGTGCCCGCACCCAGCCACCGGCGCGGCAGGCGGGCCGGCTCGGTGAGGTCGAGCGTGGCGATCGTGTTGCCCTGGAAGCGGATGGCGGACGCGTCTCCGGCAGCCGCCATGCCGTAGGTGGCGACGCGCTTTTCCACGGCCATGGCGGCGTCCACGGTGAAGCCGCGTGCCGCGACCGTCTCGGCGAGCAGGTCCTCGAACTGCCGGCGGGCATCGGCTGCGGCGGCGGGCTCGCCGACCCAGAAGAGCGTGCGGGGAGAGGAGCAGGCCGCCTGGTCGAACCAGTACGTGTCGTTGGCGAAGCCGTCCACGACTGCCCGGCGCCGCTCCGGGCCGGCGGCGTGCCACCCGTTCACCGAGATCGCGGCCAGCGAGGACCGGTCGGGGAAGGTCAGGTCGCGGGCTGACGGCCGCAGCCGATGACGCCGGATGGCCGTGACCGACGCGTCGCCGCCCCAGACGACCCGCAGGTCGCAGGCCGCCGAGAGCGCCTCCGTCGTCGCGTCCGACCGTTCGTAGCCGACCAGCCGCTGGGTCTGGGCCACGGCCGGATCGGCCTGGTCGAGAGCATCGTGCAGCACCTGCAGAATCACGGAAGACGCTCCGCCACCACGTGTGGACAGGCGGACGATGTTGGCGTTGCCCGCGAGTGCCGACAGCGCCCATGAATAGACGAAGACCGTGTCCACATTGGCGGGCGGGATGTGGAAGACGAGCCCGCGCGGGAAGCGGAGACGGTCGTCCGAGTGCTCGGCCGCGCCTTCGAGGACGCGGGACAGCTCGCTCGGCCGCAGGAAGAAACCGAGCGCGCCCAGCTCGGGATGGCGCCGCATGACCGACGGCTTGAGCAGCCGCCGCGAGACCGCGCCGAGGAACTCTTTGAGCCGCTCATCGCCGAACGTGAGCGGGCCGCCCACCGGAGGGGCAGTGACCTCGGCCAACAGCGTGCCGACGGGGACGGGCTCACCTGACGGGAAATGTTGCCGGACGCTCATGCCGCCGCACCTCCCGGCCGTGCCGCGAAGGTGTCGCTGCAACCCCGGGCTTCGGCGCGCGGAAGGCGTCCTAGCACGGAGAAGCGCTTGCCGGGCCAGTCGCCGTCGTCGATGCCGTGGACCACGCCGAGGTCCTCGGTGAGGAGGACATGCCCCGGGTAGGAGCGCGGCAGCGTGCTGACCACTTCGAGCAGCCCCGGCACGCCGGGCTCGGTCTCCGCCCAGGTGGTGGGGTCGCGGACGATGACGTCGGCGATGTCGGGGCAGTAGAGCGAATCCCCGCTCGGACCCTCCAGGAAGACGGTGCCGATCTGCTCCACCATCCCGTAGAAATTGTGGATCCGCGTCAGGCCGGTGTGCTCGGCGAAACAGCTCCGGAAGTCGGCGTTGTCCACAGCCTGTGCGGCGAGCTTCTTCCAGCCGCCGGAATGGACGAGGACGCCTCGGGACAGGTCGAGGCCGGCCGCCCGCGCCGGCTCGTAGAGATACCGCCACACCATGAACGTGAAGCCGAAGATCAGGAACGGGGCGTCGCCGTGGCGGGCGAGGAAACCCTTCAGCGCGGAGAGGTCAGGACGGTCGTCCTCGTCCAGGATCCAGGTGTGGTCGCGGCCGAAGTTCGCCATGCCGAGCACGCCGGCCGCACGGGCACTGGATGAGCGCGTCGTCGTCCGGCTGTCGACGATCAGCATGGGGAGCCGCCGGGGGCCGAGGACGGTCCGCATCGTCCGGGCGAGCATGCGGGCCTGGGTGGCGGCCGCCTCCCTGTCCAGGTGGATCCGGCTGATCGCCCCGGTCGTGCCGCTGGAGGTCAGCACGCGGAACACGGCGTCGTCGGGGACGCTCTTCAGCACGTGGTCCTTGAACATCCTGACCGGCAGCCACGGGAGCTCGGCCACCGCGGCGTACTCCCGGCCGTCCCCACCGCCGTCCGCATGGCCGATCGCTTTGAGGATCCGGTCGTACGCGGGGCAGGCAGCGCGGTGATGCCTGGTCAGCCGGACGAGCTGGGGGAGCAGCCGTTCTTCCTTGTCCTGCTGGGCGAGGGCGAAGACGTCCTGGGCCGTAACGGTCATGAGCGTGCCTCCAACGCCCGGTAGTCGACCTTGCCGTTCGCGAGAAGGGGGAGACGGTCGATGCCGCGGACTTCGATCCCGGTGTTGTGCAGCCGCAGCTCCTCGGCCAGCGCCGGGGCGGCGCGGCGGCAGATCTCGGCGGTGGCGCGCTCGGCCCACACGATCACCCGGTCGTCGGCGCCGACCGCCGCCACGCTGCCGAGGCCACGGGCCAGGCGTTCCACGTCGTCGAGATTCAGCCGGGTGCCGAACACCTTGCCGATGCGCTTGAGCCGCCCGGTGAGATAGAGGAAGCCCTCGTCGTCGAGGTGGCCCAGATCTCCGGTCGCGAGCGTCCCGCCCAGGTCGTCGCCGCGAGCGAGGTCCTCGGCGCGCTCGGCGTACCCCATCATCACGCTGGGACCTTGGTAGACGACCTCTCCGACGGTCTGCGGCGATGCCGTCGCCTCGCCGTCGCCGTCGCGGATCGAAAGCCGTCCACCGGGGATGGCCGGGCCTACTGAGCCCGGCTTGCCGGCGAGCCGTTCCGGAGGGAGCGCGGTCATGCGTGCGGTGGCCTCGGTCTGCCCGTACATGACGTGCAGCCGCCCGCCCACCGATTCCATCCGCGCTGCGAAGTCGGTGAGCAGCTCCGGGCGCAGCCGTCCTCCGGCCTGCGTGAGAGTCCGGAGGGAGGGGTGACGGGCAGGGTCGAAGCGGAGCCTGCGCAACATCTCGTACTGGGCGGGGACGGCCGCCAGCGACGTGACACCGTGGTCGGCCACCGTCGCCCAGAAGGTGCGGCTGACGATGCCGCCGGCCTCGAACACCACTGTCGCCCCGGCGACCAGGTGGCTGTTCAGCACGGACAGGCCGTAGCTGTAGAAGAGCGGCAGGCTCGTCGGCGCGACCTCGCCTCCGTCGATGCCGAGCGCGGCCGCGATCGAACGGGCGTTGGCGAGGACGGCGGCATGGGCGAGCCTGACGAGTTTGGGGCTGCCCGTCGAGCCGGAGGTGGCGAGCAAGAGCCCAAGATCGGGATGGGGCACCACCTCGGACGGCCGTTCCGGACACCAGGCCGGCCCCAGTGCGGGCAGGTCGGCCGGGCGGTATCCGCAGGGCGCCTCCGTGCCGCCGAGCAGGACCGCGGGCTCGTAGCGGCGGACCAGGTCGTGCATCGTGGTCGCCGGCAGGGCCGGGTCGAGCAGCGCGATCGGGCGTCCCACCGCCATGGCGCCCAGGTAGCGCACGGCGGCGTCGACCGAGATCGGGGTCCGTGCCATGACGAGCCCGGAAGGAGCCCGGAGGTAGCCGGTCGCCGCCTCGTCCACCCGCGCGCGCAGGGTGGCGCCGGTGAGTGTGACCCCGGTGGCTGCGTCGACCAGCCGCGCGGTGGGGTGGAGCAGCGTGGGGGAGCTCAGAGGACCAGCCCCCCGTCCACACCGATCACTTGCCCGGTGACGAAGCGGGCGCCGTCCGACAACAGGAACGCGATGACGTCCGCCACGTCCTCGGGCCGGCCCAAGCGGCCGAGCGCGGTGGCCGCGACGCGTTCAGCACGGTCCTGGTCATGCAGGGTCGCCAGCATGTCGGTGTCGATGAAGCCCGGAGCCACCGCGTTGACCCGGATCCCGGCCGGGCCCAGCTCCTTGGCGGCGGCGAGGGTGAGGCCGAGCACGGCGGCTTTGGACGCCCCGTACACCGCCTGGCCCGGCGCCCCTTTCGCGCCCATCACCGAGGAGAGCATGACGACGGAGGGACGGATGCCGCGGCGCATCAGGCGCAGGGCGGCCTGGAGGGTGTGCGCGGTGCCCGCGGCGTTCACCGCGAAGAGCCGCTGCACGTTCTCGGCGCTCGTCATGCCGAGCATGCCGGCGTCGTGCACGCCCGCGTTGACCACCAGGGCGTCGAGGCGGCGATGGCGGTCGAAGACGGCGCGCATCATCGCCGCGACGGCGGCCGGATCGCCGACGTCGCCGGAGACGACCAGCGGGTCGCCGTCGAACCCCTTCGCCGCCGCCTCGGCGGCGTCCATGGTCCGCCCGTGCAGCACCACCGAGTAGCCGTCCGCGGCCAGCCGGCGGGCGGTGGCCAGCCCGATCCCGCGCGACGAGCCCGTGACGAGCGCGACGCGGGGCGAGACCCCGGACTCCGGGGTTTCAGACAAGGTGCTTCTCCAGCAGCTCCCGCGCCTTGCCGAACGAGCTCATGTCGATGACGTCGTCGATGTCGATCATGATGTCGAACTCGTCCTCGAGGGCCGCGACGAGCGCCATGTGCGCGAGCGAGTCCCACTTGTCGATCCCGCGGTACTCCAGGACGTCGACCTCGACCTCGTCGCCCAGGTTGAGGGCACTGCGGAAGACCCGGCGCAGCCTCTCGTCATCGATCACGGCTCCCCCTCGTGATGGCGTATCGTGCTGGCTCAACCACGGATTGTAGTGGCGACGTCGGTCATTGGGGGTGCGATGCTCAGGGAGGTGTCCGACTCCGACCTCGGAGCACTCCTCCGTTGGCGCAACCACCCGGAGGTCCGGAAGGCCAGCTTCACCACCCACGAGATCGGTGAGGCCGAACACCGCCGCTGGTGGTCACGGGTGTGCGCCGACCCGACCCGCCGCGTGCTGATCTACGAGCACCGGTCCACGCCGTGCGGGGTCGTCACCTTCTCCGGCCTTGACGGCGCCGAGGCCTGGTGGGGTTTCTACCTCGACCTCGACGGGCTGGGTGAGAGCGGCGAGCTGCTGCACGCCTGGCTCGGTTTGGAGAAGGCGGCGATCGCGCACGCGTTCGGCCCGCTGGGCCTGCGTGTGCTGCGTGGCGAGGTGCTGGCCGCCAACGAGGCCGTGCTCCGGTTCCACCGGCGATGCGGCTTCACCGAGTCCGGCCGCCACGTACGCGAGATCGACGGCGAGGAGCAGGTGGTCGTCCACATGGAGCTCAGGAGGGGCAGATGAACGAGGCTGTGGCGAACCGGGCCGTCACGGTGGGGCCGCACTCCGTCGGGGCGGGTGACCGGCCGTTCATCGTGGCCGAGCTGTCCGGCAACCACAACGGAGACCTCCGGCGTGCCCTCGCCATCGTCGACGCGGTGGCCGACGCGGGCGCCCACGCGGTCAAGCTCCAGACGTACACGGCCGACACCCTCACCATCGACGTCGACTCGCCGCGGTTCAGGATCGGTGACGGGCACGAGCTGTGGGGCGGGCGCAGCCTCTACGAGCTCTACGAGCAGGCGCACACGCCGTGGGACTGGCACGCCCCCCTCTTCGAGCGCGCCCGCGAACGCGGCCTGGTCGCGTTCTCCAGCCCGTTCGACCCGACCGCGATCGGCTTCCTGGAGGCGCTCGGCGCGCCCGCCTACAAGATCGCCTCGTCCGAGCTGGTCGATCTCCCGCTGATCCGGCTGGCGGCGGGCACCGGCAAGCCGTTGATCATCTCAACCGGGATGGCGAACGTCGGCGAGATCGACGCGGCGGTCCGCGCGGCCCGCGAGGCCGGCTGCGAGCAGCTCGTCGTCCTCGGCTGCACGGCCTCCTATCCGGCCGCCCCCGAAGACGGCAACCTGCGTGCGCTGCCGCTGCTGGCGGAGACGTTCGACGTGCCGGTCGGCTATTCCGACCACACCCCCGGCATCGGCGTCCCGATCGCCGCCGTCGCGCTCGGGGCCTGCCTGATCGAAAAGCACGTGACTCTGGACCGCGCGGACGGCGGCGTCGATTCGGCGTTCTCGCTGGAGCCGGCCGAGCTCGCGGCGCTCGTCGTGGAGAGCGAGCGGGCATGGCGGTCGCTCGGCGCCGCCCGCATCGGGCCCCGGCCGGGCGAGCGCGAGGGCCTGCGCTTCCGCCGTTCCCTCTACGTCGTGGAGGACGTCCGGGCGGGGGAGCCGGTGACCGACCGCAACGTCCGTTCCATCCGCCCGGCCGGCGGCCTCCCCCCGGACGCCTTCGAATCCGTGTGCGGCCGAACGTTCGCGGGCGACGTGCGCCGGGGCACTCCGGTCACCTGGGAGCTCTTCTGACCCGCGGCCGGCGCAATGGCCGCATCAATTCACACCGATCCGCATCGTTGATGGTCACCATTGCGCATTCATCGGTGCGCGGTTGAAGTCATTTCTGGAGGGCACACGGCATTCGACGGGGACATTCCCGGGCCGGATGATCGGCGGTGAGAAATGCCTCTGGGTAAAGGATTGGTCGATCAATTACGGGTCGTGTAAAGGCAGGGAAGGGGTGGATATGCGCTCGGTTCGTCAGCGGGAGCACGTTCTCATGCTGAAGGGGGGAATGTTCGATGCACAAGGTCATTGCGGCCCTGGCGGCGATGGCGCGGGTCGTCCTGGACGCGCACTCCGAGCATCTGCCCACGGCGGATCCGGTCGTGGTTCGTGAGATCTTGGTGGGGCTCGGCTATGCCGTTCCGATGAGCTCGAGCGGTCTTGCGGCGGGGCTGCGCGAGTTTCAGGGCCACGTCGGCCTGACGCCCGACGGGGCCGCGGGGCCGCGTACGGTGCACGCGCTGGCCGAGGCGCGCCGAGCCGTACGGATCGTCAGCGTGGACCAGTTGCCACCGCGGGAGATGCCGGAGCTCGCGTGGGCGGGGCGGGGTGACGCGGTAGGCCGGGGTGAATCGGCAGGTCGGAGCGGATGGGCAAGGCCTGAATGGGTAATACCTGGACGGGCAGTACCTGAACGGGCAGTACCTGAACGGGCAGGGCGTGAATGGACAGGTCGGGGCGAGGTGCCCCCGGTCACCCCGGGAGGTCGTTGAGGCTCTCGACCGTCTCGAACGCCCGGTGCGTGCCGGTGATGTCGAGGATCTTGCGCACCCGGTGGTGCAGGCCCAGCAGCACGAGCCGCCCGCCGCGGGCGTGGATCCACCGGCTTGACCGGAGCAGGGACTCCAGCCCGGAGGAGTCCATGAACCACACGTCGGTCATGTCCACGATCACGCGCGGCTGGGGGGCCAGGCCGGCCTGGTCGATGGCGTTGGTCAACACCGGCCGCCCGCAGAGGTCCAATTCGCCGGTCAGGTGAATGACCGTCCACAGTCCGATCCGGTCGACCTTCGCCCCGAGTGTCTCCAGCACTTCACACCTCGCGTCCAAACGGCTACGTCCAAGGTAGATGGAGTTGTCCGGCGGCGTAAGAGCGACGGAGGAGCTAATCGACATCCACCACGATCGGGGCGTGATCGGATGGGCCCTTGCCTTTGCGGGCCTCGCGGTCGACATATGCCGACCGGACGCGTTCGGCCACTGGCGAGCCGGCGTAGAAGAGGTCGATGCGCATGCCCATGTTCTTGTGGAACATGCCGGCCCGGTAGTCCCAGTAGGTGAAGGGATGCGGGCCCTTCATGGGGGTCGGGACCACGTCGTGCAGGCCCAGCGACAGCAGGTCGGCCAGGGCCTGCCGTTCGGCCGGTGTGACGTGCGTGGAACCGGCGAAGACAGCCGGGTCCCATACGTCCGCGTCGGTCGGCGCGACGTTGAAGTCGCCGGTGGCCACCAGCGAGCGGTTCTTCTCGAGTTCGCCGGTGAGGGCCGCCTTGAACGCCGCGAACCATGCGAGCTTGTAGGCGTAGTGCGGTGAGCCCACCGTGCGCCCGTTCGGTGCGTACAGGGACCACACGCGGATCCCGTCGCAGGTCGCGCCGAGCGCCCGTGCCTCGGCCGCCGGCGGCGGGAGCTCCTCGTCGAGCAGCGTCGGCTCCTCCGGCGGGTTGACGAAGCCGGGCTCTCCGGGGAAACCCCGTGTCACGTCCTCCAGGCCGACCCGCGAGAGGATCGCGACACCGTTCCAGCGGCCGTCGCCGTGAGCGGCGGTCTCATAGCCGAGCTCGGCGACCTCCGACGCGGGGAAGTCGCCGGCGGAGCACTTGGTCTCCTGAAGGCAGAGGACGTCGGGCTTCGTCTCGGCCAGCCATTCCAGCAGCCGCGGCAGGCGTGCTTTGACCGAGTTGACGTTCCAGGTCGCCAGGCGCATGCCTCAAGCTTGCCATCCCGGCGTGACAGCCGCCCTCACACGGCTTGTGACCTCACACGACTTGTGACCCGGGAATCGCGGCTGTCTCGCTGACCACGCGGCGGCGGACGACCGAGAGCGGGCCCAGGCCCGCCAGAGCCTGGATGACCGCCGCGGTCAGCCGGGGCTTGGCGGGGAGGGCGACCGCGAGTCCGATGGTCGCCGCGTCGGCGAGGCCGACCGGGTCCAGATCGGCGAGGTCGGCGAGAGTCTGGGTGGGGGTGCCGGTGGTCAGACCGGCGAGTTCGCGGGCGTCGGCCGAGTCGCGGTCGCCGCAGATCAGCATCAGGTCGGCGGCCTCCGCGATCGCGCGTACGGTGTCGGCCCGGTCGGAGGCGGCATAGCACCAGCCGTCGGGATGGGGACCGCGCGCCAGGGGGTACCTGGCCCGGAGCGCGGTGACCAGGCGCGCCGCCTCGTCCGCCGCCATGCCGGTCTCGACGACGTAGGAGATCCGCTCCGGCAGATCGAGGTGCCGGATGTCCTCCTCGTTCTCGACGAGGACCGTGTCGTCCGGCGCCTGCCCGGTGAACGAGCCGATGGCCCGGTGGTCGCGCCGTCCGACGATCACGACGGTGTCGCCGCGGTCGGCGAACCGGCGGAGCTCGCCGAGCGCCTCGGTCACCAGGGGGCACGTCGCGTCGACGACCCGCAGGCCGCGTGCGGCGGCCTCGGCCCGTACGCCCAGCGGGACGCCGTGGGCGGGGAACACGACGGTCCCGCCGTCGGGCACCTCGCTCAGATCATCGATCTCGATGAGACCGTCCGCCTCCGGCGGTCGCCCGATCACGTAGGCCGGGCCGCGGCGTCCGGTCTCCTCCATCGTGCGCAGCGCCCGGGTGGCGCCCATGCACCGCGGTTCGACACCGGACACCAGAACGCGGCGCATGCGCGGCGTCCGTGACCAGACGTCCATGGTCTCGCGGGCCGTCGCGAGGGCGGCGGGATCGTCGCAGTGGGCGGCGACGCCGAACCCTTCCGCGTGGCCGTCCTTGGTGAGGTAGGTGGTCGTGTACAGCAGGCCCTCGCCGTGCCACTGGCCCAGCTGCGCTTGGCCGCGCCGGGCGGCCGGGCCCAGCCGTGCCGCGAGGGCGGGCGCCACCGCACACTCCACCAGCCCTCGCCGGGGATGCAGAAAAGAATCCGCCACGAGGATCTCGCCCACGGCGACGCCGTATACCGCGAACGATTCATGCCACAACGTACGATCCATCGGAGCCCCCGAATTGCTACCTCTTTCAGTATGTGAATACGGAGGCAACGGGACGGCAGCCCAAGGTCATGGGATCGGGAAAAAACACTTGATTGTGGGTTTTGAACGCTTTTGGGCTTTTTGGCACGCTAGGTGGGCCGGTGTGCACGGGCGAAGAGAGTGACGCCGGGCCAGGATTTGAGCGGAAGCCGGCGTTCGAGCGACGTGAGCAGGCTCAAGCCCTCGTTCAGAGCCGGGTGAACGTTGGCCATGTCCTCGCAATGGGCCATCCGGTGACGGCGCAGCCTGACGAACGGGCGGAGCACGACATTGCAGCTCCACACGCGGTCGAGGGCGAGACCGGCGGTCGCGAGCGTGTCGGTCAGCGTCCGGCGGGTGTAGCGGCGGATCCGTCCGAGGGCGACGTCGTGGGTGGACCAGAGCTTCATGTCGCACGGGACGGACACCAGCGCGGTGCCGCCGGGACGGAGAACGCGGGTGATCTCCGCCGTGGCGGTGGCGTCGTCCTCGATGTGCTCCAGGACGTTCAACGCCAGCGCGAGGTCGAAGGAGCCGGAGGGCAGCGGCAGGAAGCACGCGTCGGCGTAGTAGGCGTCCATGCCCTGCGCCAGGCAGAGGTCGACGGCGGTCTCGGTGTTGTCGATCGCGGTGGCGCGCCAGCCGTGGTCGAGGAGTACCCGGGTGTTGCCGCCGCCGGCGGCGCCGATGTCGACGGCGCGGCCCGGGGCGCCGAGACGGCGCAGCTCCCGGGCGATGATCTCCCGGCGTTCGCGGTACCACCAGTTGTCGTCCTCGATCTCGGCGACCCGCTGGATCTCGATGGTGTCCACGCCACCAGCCGACGCGACCGGCCGCCGTGCCGCCAGCACCATCGCCGGGCCCGGCCGGATCGTTGGCCGGTTCTTGATCAGCGGATGGGGTTGACGCTGCCCTGGCCGCGCCCTAGCCGCGCCTGCGGCGGAAGAGGTAGCGGACGGCCAGCAGCACGGCGACGGCGGCGGCGACGGCCGGGATGGCGCGCCGCACGATGGACGGGCCCGCGACCGCGAGCAGGTCGATCGCGTCCTCCTCCTGCCGCGGCCGGACGGGCAGCGGCCGCACGGTCGACTCCGCCGGGCTGGCCGGGCGCTGCGCCGGAACGGTGGGCATGGCCTCCTGAGCGGAGGCAGGCTCGGGCTCGGGCGTCGAGGCGGGCTCCGGCTCGACGACCGGGATGTCGGGGCGGGTGTCGAAGATCGACGGCGGCGGAGCCGCGGTGTCTTCGATCTTGTCCGGCGCGACCTTGTCCTGAGCGGCCTCGGCGGCGGCCTGCTGGTCGACGGCGCCGCCGGCCGCCTGCTCGGCGGCCTCGGTGGGGGACTCCAACTCCTTGGCGAGCGCCTTGGCGAACCGGGTGACGAGCTTGGCGCCGACCTCGGCGAGGATGTTGCGGCCGAACTGGGCCGGGCGGCCCGTCACGTTCAGCTTGGTGTGGACCGTGACCCGGGTGGTGTCGCCCTCGTCATGCAGGCGCGCCTGGACGGTCGCGGAGGCGGTGCCGGAGCCGCGGGCCTCCTTCGCGGCGGCCTCGATGGTGACGGTGCGCGAGGACGCGTCGGCCGCGGCGATCCGGGCGGTGCCGCGGTAGGTGACGGTCATCGCGCCGACCTTCACCTTGAGGCGGCCCGCGTACTCGTCGCCGTCGACCGAGTCCAGCGTCGCGCCGGGCATGCAGAGCGCCACGCGCTCCACGTCGAGCAGCACCGACCAGGCCTGATCCACCGGTACGGGGACGGTGAATTCGTGGTCGAGCTCCATGGTGGGAATTCCTTCACATCCGGGGGGCTTGTCCGTGACCCTACGACCGTCACCTACCCGCTCGCCAGATTCGCAGGTGAGGATCGCATGTCGCGTGGGTGCGGCCGGGCGGGTGATCATGCGGCCGGGCCCTGGGGCGTGTGGGTCCGGCCACATGATCACGGACCGGGGGTCAGACGGCCGCCGCGGCGGTCAGGGCACGGGCGGTGAGCACCCGCGCCAGGTGCGTCCGGTACTCCGGCGAGCCGTGCAGGTCGCCGGGCGGCTCGGTGCCCTCGGCGGCCCGTTCGGACGCGGCGCGGAAGGAGTTCTCCGAGACGGAACGGCCCTCGATGAAGCGCTCGACCTCGGTGGCCCGGACGGGCGCCGGACCCATGTTGGTCAGGGCCACCCGGGCGTCCTCGATCGCGCCGCGTTCACGCCGTACGGCGCACGCGACGCCGACGATCGCCCACGCCTGCGCCGTGCGGTGGAACTTCTCGTAGTGCGCGCCCCAGCCCGGCCCGAGCTTGGGCACGCGCACGCCGATGAGCAGTTCGTCGGGCTCCATCGCCGAGGTCATCCAGTCGACGAAGAAGTCCGCCGCGGGGATCTCCCGGTCACCGCGCACGGACCGCACGACGAAGACCGCGTCGAGCGCGAGCGCCACCGCGGGCAGGTCACCGGCCGGGTCGGCGTGCGCGAGCGACCCGCCGAACGTGCCGCGATGCCGCACCGCCGGGTCGGCGACGGTCGCCGTGGCCTTGGCGATCAGCGGCGCGTGTTCGAGGACGAGGGGGTCGCGCACCACCTGGTGGTGCGTGGCCATCGCGCCGATGAACAGGTCGCCGTTCTCCGAGCGGATCTGCCGCAGCGACTCGACCCGGTCGAGGTCGATCAGCGCGTCCGGGTAGGCCAGCCGGAGCCGCAGCAACGGCATCAGGCTCTGCCCGCCCGCCAGCACCTTGGCGTCCTCGCCCGCCTGCGACAGCGCCGAGACGGCCTCCTCGATCGAGGACGGGCGGATGTAGTCGAAGGTGGGAGGGATCATCCCTGGCCCCCTTCCTGGTCTCCCTGCGCCGAGCCGAGTCCGCCGCCCGCGCCGGGCTGCGCGCCGCCGGGGCCTTCGGGTTCCTCGCCGAAGGCTTCGCGGAGCGCACGCCAGACACGTTCGGGTGTGCATGGCATCTGCACGTCCCGCACGCCGTGCTGGCGGAGCGCGTCGACGATCGCGTTGACGACGGCGGGCGTGGACGCGATGGTGCCCGCCTCGCCGACGCCCTTCACCCCGAGCGGGTTGGACGTGGCGGGGGTCTCGGTCCGGTCGGTGACGAACGCGGGCAGGTCGGCCGCCGACGGCACCAGGTAGTCGGCCATCGTCGTGGTCGTCAGGTTGCCGTCCGCGTCGTACACCGCCTCCTCGTACAGCGCCTGCGCGATGCCCTGCGCGAGCCCGCCGTGCACCTGCCCGTCGACGATCAGCGGGTTGACGACCGAGCCGATGTCGTCCACCGCCACATACGAGCGGATCTTCACGAAGCCGGTCTCGGTGTCGACCTCGGCGGCGCACAGATGTGTGCCGTGCGGGAACGAGAAGTTCTCCGGGTCGAACGTGGCGTCGGAGTCCAGCGACGGCTCGACGCCTTCGGGGAAGTCGTGCGCGGACAGCGTCGCGCCCGCGACCTCGGCCAGCGTCATCGACGCCCCGTCGCCGCCGACTCCCCTCACGCTGAACGAGCCGTTCGCGTAATCCAGGTCGGTCTCGGCTGCCTCCAGCAGATGCGCCGCGACCTTGCGGGCCTTCTCGACGACCTTCTGGCAGGCGTTGTGGACCGCGATGCCGCCGATCGTCAGCGACCGCGAGCCGTAGGTGTCCCACCCGCGCGGCGCGATGAGCGTGTCGCCGTGCAGCACTTTCACGTCCTCGAACGGCACACCGAGCGCGTCCGCCGTGATCTGCGCCCAGGCCGTGTCATGGCCCTGGCCGTGCGGCGACGTCCCGGTGACGACCTCGACCTTGCCGGTGCCGAGCACCCGCACGGTCGCGTGCTCCCAGCCGCCCGCCGCCGACCGCACCTGGGCGAGCGCGCGCGACGGCGCGAGACCGCACATCTCGGTGTACGTCGAGACTCCGATGCCGAGCTGCACGGTGTCGCGGCGTTCACGCCGGTCGGCCTGCTCGGCGCGCAGCTTGTCGTACTCGAACAGCGCGAGCGCCTTGTCGGTGGCGGCCTCGTAGTTGCCCGAGTCGTAGGTGAGCCCGGTGATCGTGGTGTAGGGGAACTCCTCGTGCTTGATCCAGTTGCGGCGCCGTACCTCCAGCGGGTCGAGCCCCAGCTCGGCGGCCAGCTCGTCCATCATCCGCTCGACGCCGAACGTCGCCTCCGGCCGTCCCGCGCCGCGGTAGGCGTCGGTGGGGGTCTTGGTCGTGAAGACCCCGGTGCAGGTGAACGAGTAGGCGTCCATCTTGTAGATGCCGTTGAACATCGGCGCGCCCAGCGTCGCGATGCCCGGCGTGAGGAGCATCAGGTACGCGCCCATGTCGGACAGGATGTCGACCTTGAAGCCGCGGATCCGCCCGTCGGCCTCGGCCGCCATCGTCAGCCGCTGGATCTGGTCGCGGCCGTGGTGGACGGTCATGTTGCCCTCGCTGCGCGACTCGGTCCACTTGACGGGACGGCCGAGCCGCTTGGCCAGCAGCAGGAGGAGCACCTCCTCCCCGTACACCTGGAGCTTGGAGCCGAACCCGCCGCCGACGTCCGGCGCGATCACCCGGATTCGGTGCTCGCCGATGCCGGTCACCGACGCCAGCATCAGCCGCAGGATGTGCGGCACCTGCGTCGCCGACCACATCGTGAACTCATCGCCATCTGGCTGGCACACCACGGCCCGCGGTTCCATCGCGGTCGGGATGAGCCGCTGCTGCATGTACCGGCGCTCGACCGTCACGGGCGCGTCGCGGAAAGCGGCGTCCACGTCGCCGCTTTCGACGACCAGCCGGTAGCACTGGTTGGTGCCCAGGTCGCCGTGCACGAGGTCGCTGCTCTGCCGCAACGCCTGTTCCATGTCCGTCACGGCGGGCAGCGGCTGGTAGTCGACGTCGATGTCCTCCAGAGCGTCGATCGCCGCGTACCGGTCGCGCGCCACCACGCACGCCACCGGCTCGCCCACGTACCGCACCTCGGCGACGGCCATCGGCGGGTGGTCCGGGATCAGGATGTCCTCGGTGACCGGCCACGCGCACGGCAGGCTGCCCTGCTCGTCGGCGAAGTCCTGGCCGCTGAACACCGCGAGCACGCCCGGCCGGCTCTTCGCGGCCTCGACGTCCACCCGGGTGATGCGCGCGTGCGCGTACGGACTGCGCAGGAACGCCACATGGCACAACCCAGGAAGTTGCAGGTTGTCAGTCCACTGAGTCCGGCCCGTGATGAGCCGCGCGTCCTCGCTCCGCAGCCGCGCCTTGCCTACCTCGGTCACGGCGCCACCTCCGACTGGGCGGGCTGGCGCATCTCATCAGCGGCCTTGCGCACTGCGCGGACGATGTTCTGGTAACCGGTGCAACGGCAGAGGTTGCCCTCCAGGCCCTCCCGGATCTCCTCCTCGGACGGATCGGCGTTCTCCCGCAGCAGGTCGATCGACGCCAGGATCATGCCGGGTGTGCAGAACCCGCACTGCAGGGCGTGTTCCTCGTGGAAGGCCCGTTGCATCGGATGGTTCGTCCCGTCGGTCCCCAGCCCCTCGACCGTGGTGATCCCCCGGCCGTCGGCCTGGACGGCGAGCACGGAGCAGCTCTTGACGCTCATCCCGTCGAACAGGACGGTGCAGGCTCCGCAGTTGGTGGTGTCGCAGCCGATCGGGGTGCCGACCTTCCCCAACCGGTCACGGAGGTAGTGAACGAGCAGGAGGCGCGGTTCGACGTCGTCCTCGTACGTCACACCGTCGACCTCGACGCGGATTCGTGGCATTCGATCTCCCAGGGGCGTCTCTTGGGTGGGGGTGTACGGGAGAGAACGTCCCTGGGGGCGGAGCGCGCTGAACAGGCCGCGGCATCGAGGCCACCTCCGGAGGAAGGAGGGCGACCTTTTGAACGTATGCCTACTCGGAATCGCGTACTAGACCCTGACGTGCGCCTTTTCTGCCGACTTTGACCGGTGGGGGCGGGACCTCAGCGGGCCGGGGTGAGTTCTTGCGCGTAGAGGACCTTGCCGTCGATGTCGCGGAGGCGTGCGGTCAGGTGGCCGCTCCTGCCGTTGATGTCCACCTCGCCGAAGAACTGGTAGCCCTCGGCCGGGGACGTGTTGGCGCGCGGAGGTGTCTGGCGGAACTTCAGCTGGGGGCCGAAGGTGGATTCAAGGTTGTTGGGACCGAAGGCGCCGGCGTTGAGAGGGCCGGTGACGAACTCCCAGAAGGGGTCGAAGTCCTGGAAGGCGGCCTTCGCGGGGTCGTAGTAGTGGGCCGCGGTGTAGTGCACGTCGGCGGTCAGCCAGACCATGTTGCGGACGCGGTGCTTCTTGGCGTACGAGAGCAGGTCGGCGATCTCGCGTTCGCGGCCCAGGGGCGCGCCGTTGTCGCCTTGCGCGATGCCTTCGAACGCGGTGCCGTCGGGGACGATCAGGCCGAGCGGGAGGTCGGCGGCGATCACTTTCCAGGTGGCCTTGGAACGGCGGAGCTCGCGCTTGAACCAGGCGAGCTGTTCGGCTCCGAGGATCTGGCCCCTGACGGAGTTGTTGGCGTTGTTCGCGTCCTTGTAGGTGCGCATGTCGAGGACGAAGACGTCCAGGAGCGGGCCGTAGGAGATGCGGCGGTAGACGCGGCCCTTCTTGGCGGTCGAGATCGGCGTGTACTCGAACATGGCCTGGCGGGCCCGGGCGGCCAGGACGTCGACGCGCTTCTCGGTGTACTGCGGGAGGTCGAGGATCTCGCCCGGGTACCAGTTGTTGACGACCTCGTGGTCGTCCCACTGGTTGATGATCGGGGTCCGGGCGTTGAACGCCTGGAAGTTGGCGTCCAGGAGGTTGTAGCGGAACTGGCCGCGGTATTCGGCGAGGGTCTCGGCGACCTTGGTCTTCTCGGGGATGACCAGGTTGCGCCATGTACGGCCGTCGGGCAGCTGGACGGTCTCAGCGAGGGGATTGTCGGCGTAGACCAGGTCGCCGCTGCAGATGAAGAAGTCGGGGTCGACCGCGTTCATGGCCTTGAAGATGCGGAAGCCGCCGAGGTCGGGATTGATGCCCCAGCCCTGGCCCGCGAGGTCGCCCGACCAGACGAACGAGACGTCCCGGCGGTGGCGGGGCGCGGTGCGCAGGCGGCCGGTGGTGGGAGCGGACGTGGCATGGCTGTCGAGATCCGCCAAACGGACGCGGTAGTGGAGCTCCTCGCCGGCGGGCAGGCCGTGCAGGAACGTCTTGCCGGTCAGGTCGGAGGACGGTGTGAGCACCGGGCCGCGGACGTGGCGCGAGTGCCGGAAGTCCGGGCGGCGGCTGACCTCGACCAGCATGCGCGCGGGACGGTCGGAGCGTGCCCAGACGAGGGCCTCGTGCGCCGTGACGTCACCGCTCTGGACGCCGTTGGTGAGACGGGGGCGGCTGCGGATCAGGGCGGGTGCCGCCTGTGCCGCGGGGGAGAACAGGCCCAGGGCCGCACCGCCGCCCGCCACCAGGCCACCACGCAAGAGACTCCGCCGGTCCAGCGCCATGACGACTCCGTTCACACGAGTTTGCGTTCGACCATGTCGAGATCAGGACGTGCGCATGCTCTCGTGTCGTGGCGTACACGACCAGGCCCGAATATGGCTTTTCCGTGAACGCGCGACATCTCGTGATCATTTGGGCATCGACTTGACAGCGTTCCGTAGTGGAGTGTCTCCTATACCTCATGCCAGCGCGCATCTCCCTCTGCAGCCCCGTGGCCCTTCGCCGCGTGGCCAGCGCGCTGTGTCCTTCGTGTTGTTGTCGCTGATCAGCGATCTTCCCGCCGGGTGACGTCTTCCCCGGCCTGCTCTCCCGTTCGACCTTTCCCATGGCTCATCGGCCATCAGCGGCCGTACACGAAGGACTTTCTGTGAACCTCGACATGGTTCCCGACATCACGATGCGTGGCCAGGACGACCCCCACGGGCGGTCGTCCGTCGTGCGGCCCCCGACGGTCGGGCAGCTCGCCGCGCGCATCCATGACCTCGCGGCCCGTCCCGGAGACTGGTGGGCGCTGGTGCGATTCGCCGCCGACGGTCCGGTGCGGGTACGGCTGGACGAGGTGGACGGCATCAAGCTGTGGCTGACCACCTGGCCGCCCGGCCACCGGACCGACGTGCACGACCACGCGGGCACGGAGGTCAGCACGGTCATCGCCGGGGAGCTCGCCGAGGTGCGGATCACCGCCGAGGGCGTGACCGAGCGGCCCCTGCGAGCCAACCGGGTACGCGTCCACGGCGGCGGCCGCACCCACGAGCTCACCAATCCCGGCCCGGCCTACGCGATCACCCTCCACGCCAACCTGGCGTCCTGAGGCCGAAAGCGCCGTGGGGGGGGGGGCGGGGGGGCCCCCGCCCCCGCGCGACTGATAGGGGGGGGGGGGTGTGGGGGGGGGGGG
>NZ_WBMT01000002.1:0-509802 GCF_008923185.1 Actinomadura rudentiformis | reverse complement strand
CCCGCCGGGCTGCCGGCGCCCCCCGGCGCCGGCGGGGGGGCCCGGGGGCCCCCCCCCCCCCGGCGCTTCTGATCGGTCGGGTCTGATCGGTCAGGCGGGGACGGGCTCCCGTGTCCTGCTCGCCTCGGGCTCCTCCACAGTGGCCGGGTCGTCGGTGATCTCGGGCGGGGTGCCGTTGAAGATCTTCTCGTCGAGCAGGCCCTCGGAACGGGCGACGAGCACCGGGACCGTGAGCTGGCCGGCGACGTTGAGGGTCGTCCGGGCCATGTCGATGACCTTGTCGATGGCGATCAGGTAGCCGATCGCCTGCAGCGGCAGGCCGACGGTGGTGAGGGTCAGGGTCAGCGCGACCAGGGCCGGGCCGGGGGTGCCGCCGGTGCCGAGCTGGCCGATGACGGCGGCCAGGGCGATCAGGGCGTACTCGGCGAAGCCCAGGTGGGCACCGGTGTACTGGGCCACGAAGACCGCGGCCACCGCCGGGTAGATCGCGCCGCAGCCGTCGAACTTGATCGTGGCGCCCAGTGGCTGGGCGAAGCCGGCGTACTCGCGCTGCACGCCGTTCCGCTCGATCTGCACCTTCTGCGCGATCGGCAGGGTGGCGAGGGAGGACGAGGAGACGAACGCGAACTGCAGCGCCGGCCAGGAGTTGCGGTAGAACCTCAGCGGCGAGACGCGGCCGAAGACGCGCAGCAGGACCGGGTAGCCGACGATCAGCATCACCGCGACGGCCAGGTAGATCGCGCCGGTGAACTTGGCCAGTGGCTGCAGCGAGCTCGGCCCGTACGTCGCGACGACGGAGCCGATCAGGAAGAACGAGCCGATCGGGGTGAGCCGCACGACCCACCAGACGACCTTCTGCATGACCTGGTAGACGTCGTCGATCAGGGCGGTCAGCCGCTGCCCGCGCTCGCCGATCGCCACGAGGGCGGCGCCGAACAGCGCGGCGAACGTGACCACGCCGAGCACGTTGCCCTCGGACATCGCGTTGACGATGTTGGACGGGAAGAGGTTCTGCAGGATCTGCGTCCAGGTGACCGGCTCGGTCTCGGCCGTCTCGCTGGCGAGCCTGCCCAGCCCTTCACCGGGGTTGACGATCAGCGCGATGATCAGGCCGATCGCGGTGGCGATGGCCGAGGTGACCACGAACCAGCCCAGGGTCTTGCCGGTCAGCCGCGCCACGTTCCCGACATCGCGGAGCCGGCCGATGCTCACCACGATCGCGGCGAAGACGAGCGGGACGACGACGACCTTCAGCAGGCTGGTGTAGACCGAGCCGAACGGGTCGAGCCAGTCCTCGGCGAGTCCGGCGCCGTCACCGAGGTTGTTGAGCAGGGCGCCGACCGCCACGCCCAGGACGAGCGCGAGCACGATCTGCTGCCAGAACTGCCATTTCCAGACACGCAAATTCACGGAGGGTTCTCCAGGAGGTCGAGTCACCCCGTACGGCGCCGTCCGGCCGGCCACATCAGGGCATGGCGGTGCGCGGGGGTGAAGAAGGTGAAGGGGAGCGGGAGAGTCAGAAGAGGGCGCGGTGGCGGGTCAGCCGCGACACAGCACGCTGGCGAGGCGGCACAGGTCGATGTGCAGCCGGGCCACGAGCAGGATGCTCTTCTCGGAGGTCCTCACGGGTATGGTCAACCCCGATGTCCGGTTTGTTCGTTCCCGGCTCGGCGGTGATCCCCCTCACACCGGATCACCGAACGGGATCAAGGTCACCGCAGGGTGCGCCGCCGGGAGCGGGTGAGGACCCGGATGATGCCCACCACACCGAGCCCGATCAGCACCGCGGGGACGAGGAACCGCAGGCTCACGACGGACTCGCCGGAGAACCCGGTCGCCAGCGACACTCCCGCGACGGCCAGGAAGAACAGCCCGGTGATCACACCCCCGGGATCGAACCGGTGCCGCCGCTCGTCGCGCGTCTCGTGCTCAGACATGATCCACCTGTATCTCGCCGACCTTGCCGCGGATCCGGAGACTGATCACCGGTGGGTTCACGGTCGTGCCGTCCAAGGGCGGCAGGACCTCGTTGACCTTGGCGCGCGGGCCGCTGATCGTGCGCAGGTCCACGGACATGTCGCCCAGGCCGATCTGCGCGTCGAGTTCGACCCGGGCTTTCGGGGGCAGCTTGACCTTGAGCCCGCCGAGCAGCACGTCGACGTTGATCGTGATGCGTTCGCCTGGCTTCATGGGCAGCGCGGTGAGGTCCAGGACGGCCGAGCCGACCGCGACCTTGTAGGCCTGTTCGGTGCGGGTGGCATCGGTGGGCCGCCACTTGATCTCGCCGTAGCGGGCGTCCCTCGGCACCTCGGTGGCCGCCGATCCGGCGAGCAGGCTCAGCGTGAGCACGGTGCCGGCCGTGGCGAGGCCCCGGGCCCGGAACCAGCCGCCCAGCAGCAGCCCGCCGCCGATGACCGCCAGCGCGACCGACGCGATGATGATGCCGTTCTGCGGCGCCGGGTGGCCGCCCGCCACCGGGATCATGGCCGCACCGGCGGCCATGGCCGCCAGCAGCGTGATCTGCGTCAGCGGCGGCCCCTGCTGTTTGCGGATCGCCGCGGCGGCTCCTGCCGAGCGTGCCTTCATTGAAGGTGCGGCACGTTCTGCCGCCGGCCGGGTGCCCGCCGGCTGAGTATCCGCAGGCAGGGTGTCCACAGGCCCGTCGTCCACAGGCCGGGTGCCCGCGTGCGGAGTGCCGCCGAGAGCGGCGAGATCGATCATGCCCTCGGGCAGCCCGCCCGGAGTCCGGCCGAGCTTGTCCAGCGAGATCCCGGTGCTCTCTGCTCCCGCCGCGCCGGCCGTTCCCGCGGCACCCCTGTACGGCTGGTCGAGCGGGTGGCCCTGGAGCCGTTCGGGGAACGTGCGGGCGGCGGCGGCGAGATCCACTCCCCGCGCGTGGGAGACCAGCAGCACCAACCCGAACACCGTGAAGATCGCCAGCGCGTCGCCGAAGACCGCGCCCCCGGCCATGCTCAGCGCGAAGCCCAGGCACATCAGCGCCCCCAGGATCGACAACACCGCGGCCTTGTCGAACCGGCGCCTGAACAGCTGCTCCGCCGGCGCCAGGTCCTGCGGGCGGCCGGGCATGAGGAGCGCGGCGGCGATGTAGAGCACGAGGCCCTGGCCGTGCGCGAGCATCAGGATGCCGAACCCGACCCTGATCACCACCGGGTCGACCCCGGTGGCACGCCCGACGCCGGTGCACACCCCCGCCAGGATGCGGCCCTCGGTGACGCGGGGCATCCGCTCGTACGCCCCCTCCGTGGATGAACGGGGCGTGGACGACTGGGGCGGCGGCGGTGGGCTGGCTGCGCTGCGGTCCTCGACCATGGCCCCATCGTTGCGGACCCCGCTCCCGCGGGGAATCCGGGACACCCCTGACCCGACCCTGAGGAGTTCCTCAGGTAATGGGGGACCCGCCCTGATGCGATCCGCTCCGGCCCATGTGACGATCGTTGCAGCGGAGATCTCTCACACAGCTTGGGGACGACGACGATGACCGGACATGCCGTGCCCGACGCGCCGGTGGCCGCCCGGCTGGTGCGGCGTGCCGACGGGCGGCTGGTGGCCGGTGTGTGCCGTGGCCTGTCGGCCCATCTCGGCGTCGACACGCTGATCATCAGGGCCGCCTTCGTCCTGCTGACCATGGCGAGCGGCCTCGGCGTGGCGGCGTACGCCGCGTTCTGGGTTCTGGTGCCGAGCGAGGACCACGGCACTGCCGACGCCGACGATGTCGCCGGGGCCATGGAGGAAGGCACCGCGGTCAGGCCCCGTCGCGGCCGCCGTGACTGGGGCCAGTTGCTGGCGTACACCGCGGTCGCGGGCGGCCTCGCCACGCTGAGCGCGAGCAGCGGGCTCATCCAGGGCGCGCTGTGGCCGTTCATCGCGGGGGGCATCGGCGCCGCGATCCTCTGGCAGCAGGCCGACCGCGACCAGCGGCAGCGCTGGGTCGGCCTGACGCGGATCCCGCTCCGCCAGATGTGGCTGCGCAGCGTACTGGGCCTGATCCTGGTCGTCGGCGGCATCGCGGGCTTCGTCGCCCAGCAGGTCGAGCCGGCCCAGGCGAGCTCCGTCCTGATCGCCACGCTGGTGATCCTCACCGGTGTGGCCGTGATCGTGACCCCGTGGGTGGTCCGGCTCTGGCAGGACCTGGACGCCGAGCGGCACGAGCGCATCCGTTCCCAGGAACGTGCCGAGCTCGCGGCGCACGTGCACGACTCGGTCCTGCACACGCTGACCCTGATCCAGCGCAACGCGGCCGACCCGCGCGAGGTGCAGAGGCTCGCCCGGTCCCAGGAGCGAACGCTGCGCAGCTGGCTCTACCAGCCGAAGGCCGACCCCGACCAGACGTTCGCGGCGGCGGTACGGGAGATCGCAGGCGAGGTGGAGGACGACCACGGCGTGCCGATCGAGGTGGTCTGTGTCGGGGACACCATGCTCGACGAGCGGCTCGGCGCCGCGTTGCAGGCGGCGCGGGAGGCGATGGTGAACGCGGCGAAGTACGCCGAGGCGCCGTCCGTCTCGGTCTACGCCGAGGTCGAGGGCGACGAGGTCGCGATCTTCGTCCGGGACCGCGGCAAGGGATTCGACCCGGACGCCATTCCCGCGGACCGGATGGGTGTGCGAGGCTCCATCATCGGACGTATGGAACGCAACGGAGGCAAGGCCACCGTCCGTACCGCCCCCGGTGAGGGCACCGAAGTGCGTTTGGAGATCAAAAAGTCATGACCGACACCAGGGTCGTCCTCGTCGACGACCACCAGATGTTCCGCACCGGGGTCAAGGCCGAGCTCGGCGCCAGCATCGAGATCGTCGGCGAGGCCGGGGACGTCGACGAGGCGGTCACGGTCATCAAGGCCGCCGAGCCCGACGTGGTGCTGCTCGACGTCCATCTGCCCGGTGGCGGCGGTATCGAGGTGCTGCGCCGGCTCCATGGCACCGTGCAGTCGCGCTTCCTGGCGCTGTCGGTGTCGGACGCGGCCGAGGACGTGATCGGTGTCGTGCGCGGCGGGGCGCGCGGTTACGTCACCAAGACCATCTCCGGGCCCGAGCTGACCGACGCGATCGGCCGGGTGGCCGAGGGCGACGCGGTCTTCTCACCGCGGCTGGCGGGCTTCGTGCTGGACGCCTTCGCCGCCAGCGACGCGCCCGCCGTGGATCCCGAGCTCGACCAGCTCACCCAGCGTGAACGCGAGGTCCTGCGCCTGATCGCGCGTGGCTACGCCTACAAGGAGATCGCCAAGGAGCTCTTCATCTCGGTGAAGACGGTCGAGACGCACGTGAGCTCCGTGTTGCGCAAGCTGCAGCTCTCCAACCGTCACGAGCTGTCGCGCTGGGCCGCCGCCCGCCGCCTGGTCTGACGCTTTGATGTTCTGACGATCAGTTGAAGTGTCCCTAGTGTCATCTCCGGGCGATCCGCAAGGGTTCCGCCCGTCTCGTGATGGAATCGTGATCACTTAGTCCGGCGCGGTGATCACGGGCGTGGGATCGTCGCTCGTCATGACATACCCACCTGGTTCCGGCTTTCCGGGCAATGACCCTGCCCCGGGGGCCGCACCCCAACCCATGTACCCCGCGCCCGGTGATCCACCCCTGCCTGGACCGGCCTCCCACAGGCCGTCCAGCGACTCCACCAACGGGCTCGCCATCGCCAGCCTGATCACAGGCCTCCTCGGCTGCTTCGGGATCCTCGGGCTGATCCTCGGCGCGATCGCGATGAAGCAGATCAAGGAGCGCGGTCAGAAGGGCCGTGGCCTGGCCATCGGCGGCATCGTCCTGTCCCTGCTCTGGGTCGTGGGCGGCACCGCCGGCTACCTCTTCATCAGTTCGCTCGACAAGGACGACCTGGACAAGCTCGCGACGCCCAAGGTGACCACGACCAAGCCGAAGGACGTGCGCGCCAACAAGATGCGCGTGGGCGACTGCATCAACGACAACTCCGGCGCGACCACCTCCATCGAAGGTCCCGTCGAGGTGGAGAGCGTCAAGGTCGTGCCTTGCACGACACCCCATGACGGCGAGGTGCTGGCCACGTTCCGGCTTTCCACGGCGACCCTGCCCAGCGAGAGCCAGATGAGCACGCTGGCCGGGAAGGGCTGCCAGCAGCGGATCGGAAGCAGGCTCAGCCGTGAGCCGGCACGCCGCAGCCTTGCGACGTCCTACTACTTCCCGAGCGTCCAGTCATGGGCGTCCGGCGACCGCGCGATCACCTGCGTCGCCGTGCACGCCAAGGACGGCACCAAGCTCACCCGCAAGCTGCGGACCTGAGTCCCCGTCCACGGCGCGCGTCACAGGGGCACGAGCGCCGGTGGGCGCCCCGTCCGCAGCAGGCCGTCGCAGGCCCGGCGCCACGTGCGCCGGGCCCGGCCGTCACCGCGACCCCGCCTGCAGGTTGTTGATCGGGGCGGAGCCGTCCTCGACGAAGTCGATGGTCAGCTCGCCGCCGATGAAGGTGCGCAGCCGCTCGGCCTCAGCCAGCACCGCCTCGGCGTCCTCGTCCGGCAGCGGACGGAAGGGCGCGACCGTCAACGTCGACTTCCGGACGGTCCACACACCCTGGACGAAGCCGTCCACGAGGAACATCGGCACCCCGCCCGACGCGACCTTCGCGTAGCGCCTGCGGTCCTCCTCGTCGATCACGCGCCGCCGGTCCTTGTGGCCGAGCAGCGCGTTGTCGAACGCGGGCAGGAAGCGTACGGGCACGGGCCGGTCAGGGTCGGCGATCGGCGCATCGGGCAGGTCGTACAGCTCCCGCCCTTCCTCGTCCCGCACAACGCGCAGCTCGTCGCGCATCCCTGCCATCACCGCGCGGAGACGGGTGATCCCCGCCCACGTCTGCACGTCCATGACGCTGGCCGGCCCGAACGCCGCCAGATAGCGCAGCACGAGCCGTTCCGGCTCGGGCGCGGTGGCCATCGGCAGCCCCGACCACTCCTCCGCCAAGGTGACGGAGACGCTGGGCGGACTGCCCCACCGCCCCCATGCCGCCGCCTCGGGACCGTGCACCATTGCCGACATGAGCTCTGCCACTGAGGCGAGCCGGCCGCCGTTGCGCCCGGGGTACCGCTCGGCCATCAGCCGCCCGTACTCCCGCCGCGTCAGCGTTCGCCCGGCCAGCAGCTCACGGCCCACCTGGTGCACTTCGTCCAGGTCCAGCCCCTTGGTCTCATCGGCATAGAAGGGTGAGCTGAACGCGGCGCGCACGATGGGAGCCACGGTCGGCCGGATCCAGGTGAAGTCATCGGCGTGAGCGAGGTGCACGGTCCTGCGCAACATGGTGGACCGCACGACCTTGCGTTCGTGAATCAGCACGGCCAGGTCGTCGTGCCTGAAGTCCGTCAGCCGCGTCCAGAGCCCGATGTACGGCCAGTTGGGCTCCTGGCCCTGCACGGCGACCAGGTGCCGGATCGTCTCGAACGGTGCCATCGGGACGCGGTCCACCAGCAACTGGCGGGTGAGCAGGGTGCGGTTGAGGCCGCGCAGCGAGATCATCATCCTTCTTTCGTCAGGGCCGCCGGCCGGGGTACGGCGGCGATGGTCGCGGCGCCCACCCCGGCGACGGCGAGCGCGAGCCATCCGGTCCAGCCGGGGGCCAGGCGCGACTGGCCGTCGTCAACCCAGAGCAGTACCAGGGCGGGCGAGGCGAGAACGACCAGATCGACCACCCGCGCCCGCGCCGGTACGTGAACCGCCTTCCGCCGCCCGTGCAGGATCACCGTGACCGTCACGTAGACGGTGGTCAGGACGAGTGCGCCGGTGAAGAGAATCCGTCGCAGCGTGAGCTCGACGTCGTACGCGCCCTTGTCCATGGTGCTCATCTCGAACCACCACCCGTACTCCCACCACACCAGCGCGGCCGCGGCCATCAGCCCGCAGACCAGCGCGCCGGCGCGCGGGGCCGCGCTCTCCCTGCGGTCCGTGGCCAGGTGGTAGACGGGCAGGAGGGCGAGTCCGGCGAGCAGGAAGAACGGACTGACCAGCACGAAAACGGCCGCAAGTGAGACATGGAGGGCGAGGAGCCATCTCATGCGCGTCACCATAACCGGTACGGCATCGGTGACCGCCACCCTTGATACGGCCCCGTTTCATGGACAGGTCAGCCTGGCTGAGCATCAGCGGCGAGCCCGCCGAGGAGCTTCCAGGTCCGCTCGCGGTCCTCGTCCGTGGTGAGGTCGGTCTGGGTGAAGACGACCTCGGTGGCGCCGGCGTCGAAGTAACGGCGGACCTCGGCGGCGACGGTCTCCTCGTCGCCGGTCACGACCAGTTCGGCGGCACGGGAGGCACCTTCGAGGGCCACCACCCGCTGGTAGGACGGCAAGCGGTCGTAGAAGCCGGTGGCCTGGGCGGCGGCTTCGCGTGCGGCGTCGACGTCGCTCGTCACGATGCCGGCGACGAACGCGACGATGCGCGGCGCGGGGCGTCCAGCCCGTTCGGCGGCCGTGGTGATCTGGGGAACGATGTGCTCGCCCAGCGTCCTCGGGCCCGCGAGGAACGGCAGCGTTCCGTCGGCGAGCTCGCCGGTGGCGCGCAGGGCCTGCGGGCCCATCGCGGCGACGAGTAGGGGAACGGGCGGAGCGCCGGCCACGGCGGCGGGCATGGGCGTGCTGGCGGTCAGCGTCTCGCCCTGGAAGTCGGCCGATCCGTCCTCGGTGAGCGATCGGAGCACGGTGAGGAACTCGCGCAGCCGGGCGATGGGACGGTCGTACGGGACGCCGAAGACCGGCTCGACGAACGCGCCCGCGCCGAGCCCGAGGCCCAGCTGGAACCGGCCGCCGGTGGCGGCCTGCGAGGTGTGCGCCTGGCTCGCCACCAGGATCGGATGGCGGGCGAAGATCGGCACAGCCGAGGTGCCGACGGTGACGTCGGGCACCTCCCGTCCGATGAATCCCGCGAGGGCGATGGCATCGGCGTCGAGGCGCTGGCCGCTCCATATGGATCGCAGACCGGCTTCGGACGCCTCGCGCGCTCTGGCGACGGCCGTGTCGATCGCATTACCGGATGTGGCAGGGGGGAGTGCTACTCCGATCGTCATGAAGGCGGCAACCTGACGGCGTTCACCGTTATTTCCGACTGCTCATTAGTATCTCTACAAAGAATCTGAAGGATAGGTAGCTGGACTGAATAGTGCCGCTCAGGCGAGGCTCTTTTCGTCGTTGCAACGAGAGGAGCGCATCATGAAGATCCTGCTGATCGGAGCGACTGGAAAGCTCGGCCGTGCGGTGCACGAGGCGTTGCGGGCGCGCGGCCATGAGGTCGTCACGGCGTCCCGGAACGGCTCGGACATCTCCGTCGACATCACCGACCCCGAGTCGGTACGCGCGATGTACGAGAAGACGGGCCGCGTCGACGCCGTGGCCAACACGGCGGGATGGGTTCCCTGGAAGCCGCTCACCGAGCTGGGCTCCGGCGACGTGATGGCCGGCCTGCGCGGGAAGGCGTTCAGCCAGGTCGAGCTCGTCCGGCAGGGCACCGCGCACGCCGTGGAGGACGCCTCGTTCACCCTGATCACAGGAGTGCTGTCCCGGGACCCTGTCCGCACCGGCTCGATGGCCTCGCTGGCCAACGGCGCGATCGAGGCGTTCGTGCGCGCCGCCGCCATCGAGCTGCCGCACCGGCAGCGGATCAACGTGGTCAGCCCGACCGTCTTCACCGAGTCGATGCCCGCCTACGGCGAGATCTTCGTCGGGTTCGAGCCCGTTCCGGTGGCCGCGGCGGCCCGCGCGTACGTGCGCTCGATCGAGGGCCACCAGACGGGCCAGGTGTACGTGGTCGAGTGAGGCGTCACCGGCTGCGAGCGCTGCTGACCGTGACCTTCTTGTCCTCGGCAAGGATCGCCGCGAGATCCTCGGGAACGGGCATGACCGTCCTCAGGCCGACGCTCGTGCGGCCGATGTTCCCTTCGGGGGCACGGCCCATCAGGGAGCCGGGGGCGCCGACGAGAAGCCTGATGACCTGGCCCCATGCCTCCTTCTGGTCGCGGCATTTCAGCGCCAGCACGAACATGTGCCAGTGGGCGCGCGTGTGCGGCCACGCCCACGACTGGGACAGGATGTGCGCGCGTTCGAGCGCCGTCCACATCGCGTCCAGGTCGGTGGCTGTACGAGCCTGGCGCAGCTCGGCCTCGAAGGCGGCGCGGACGGCGGGCGGCATGGGGGAGGGCATGGCGACTCCTCGGAAATCGATGCCGGATGGCTTGCTACCAGCCTCGCTCTCCTCCTGCCGGTGACGCTTGAACGAACCTGCTACCCGGTGGCCCGGACGAACTCGGAGGGGGCGATGCCGAACATCCGGCGGCAGATCCTGCTGAGGTGAGCACCATCGGCGAAGCCCGCGCCGTGGGCGGCCTCGGTCACCGACGCGCCCGCGGCCACCAGCTCCGCCGCGCGCTGCAGGCGAAGCCACTGGACGTACGGCCGGAGCGGCAAGCCGACCTCTTCGCTGAAAAGATGCGCCAGCCGGCTCTCCGAGAGGTTGACCGCCCGCGCCAGCTCGCCCAGCCGGATCGGGGGGCCGTCGAGCAGTTCGGGCAGTGTCCGCAACGTCCGGCGAACGGCCGGATGGCGAACCTCGATCTCCCGCGCGGTGGGGAGTGCGTCGATGATCTCCTCAGCCGAGCCGAGGAGCCCGCCTGCCTGGCCCCAGCCCGCCACCGCGTCGTCAGGATCGGGCAGCTGGCTCAGCTCGCGTCCCTGCGCCGACTCCGGATCCAGATGCACCATCAAGGCCTCGTCCACGCCGCCGACGACCTCGTGCGGAACACCTGGCGGGATCACTGCGGCCTGGCATCCGAGACGTTCACCGGCCGCGTCGCCCAGGATGATCTCGTCGTGCCGTGCGACGAACACCTGCACCGAGTGATGAGCGTGCAGCGTGGCGGTGCCGACCGTCCCCGTGTAGACGAGCAGTCCCGGGCGCACGGTCGCGACGCCGTTCCAGACGTTCGCATGACGCCGGCCGTCGCCGCTCATCGAACCAGGCTAGCCGCCCAGAGTGCGATCATGAATGCATGGCGGGGGCGGTCTATCTCATCACCGGCATCCAGGCGGCTGGGAAGTCCACGGTGGCGCAGGCGCTGGCCGAGCGGCTGCCGAAGTCGGTGCATGTCCGGGGCGACATGTTCCGCCGTTTCGTCGTCAACGGCCGCGCTGACATGAGCCCGGACCCGTCGCCGGAGGCACTCGGCCAACTGCGGCTGCGCTACGGGCTGGCTGCGAGCACCGCCGATGCTTACGCGGACGCAGGGTTCGCCGCGGTCGTGCAGGACGTGATCCTCGGTGAGCAGCTCACCTGGATGACCGAACGGATCCGGACGCGGCCGCTGTACGTGGTGGTGCTGGCGCCGAGCCCCGAGGCGGTCGCCGCACGCGAGGAGGCACGGCCCAAGCGGGCGTACGTCGCAGGTTCGTTCAGCGTCGCCGACCTGGACTCGTCGTTGCGCGGCGAGACACCGCGGATCGGTCTCTGGCTGGACACCTCAGAGCTGACGGCCGAGCAGACCGTGGACGAGATCCTTGCACGTGCCGAGCCTCACGGCGGCTGACCGGCGCGCGTCAGTCGCGTCAGCCGCGGTGAGTCGCGGTGAGTCGCGTCAGCCGGGTCAGTCGGGGAGGCGTGCGGGGCAGCCGGGCTCGCAGCGTTCGGAGTGCCGGGCGACGCGGCGGGCGAACGAGGCCAGCGCGCGGTCGAGAAAAGGCGGATGACCGGCCCGCTGCCGGGGATCACCGGCTCGAACCTGGCCTTCCAGCGGATGAGGGTGTTGAGGCCCTGCGGTTCCAGCGTGACGTCGGCGCGGTACTCGCGGACGGGCACCCCCGTCAGGATGACGTAGGCGTAATGCCGGGGCGGGTCGTACGCCACGACCTCCTCGCGCGACGGCGGGATCTTGCGGATGGCGCCGACCCCGTTGGGCACCTCGTCGCCCGCGCGCTCCCGCCGGGCCCTGGTCGGGAAACTGCCCCACTCGCCCCATGCCTCCGCGACGGCCAGATGCTTGAAGATCACCTCTGCGGCCGCGCTGGAGGTGGCGGTGGACTCGATCTCGTACGGCATGCCGGCTCCCGTGTCTTGATCACCGCACCGTAGTCATCCGGTCCCGTACCGACAAGGCACGGGACCGGATGTGGGCAGCGTCACGAGCCGGCCGCGACGTTCCGGCCCGGCCGCCGTGTCACAGCGCGAACACCGAGGCGAGCAGGCGTTCCTGGAACCGCTCCACGTCGCTGCCGACCATGACCTTGACCGGGCGCCGGTCGTCCCGGGCCGGGGCGGTGCGGGCGTCCCAGATCGTCGCGCCGCGGGTCAGCTCGCCGCGCAGCTCCACCCGGACCGGGCGCTCCACGTACGTGCCGAGGTCCGGTTCGGCGATCAGCATGGCGGCGAGCGCGTCGTGGATGACGCAGCCGCGGCGCTTGAGGATCGGGGCGTAGGAGTCGATGTAGAACTCCAGGATCCGGCTGGCGAACCGGGCGGGCTCGGAGTCGTGCGCGGCCAGCCGGTCCAGCCAGGGCGCCTCCACCGCCGTCGGGTGCGTCGCGTCCAGCGGCACGAGCACCACCGGCCAGCCGGCGGCGAAGACGAGCTCGGCCGCCTCCGGGTCGTGCCAGATGTTCGCCTCGGCGTGCGTGGTGATGTTGCCGGGGTGGTCGAACGCGCCGCCCATGATGACGACCTCGCGGATCAGCGACGGCAGCTCGGGGTCGAGCAGCAGCGCGGCGCCCAGATTGGTCAGCGGGCCCGTCGCCAGCAGGGTCAGCTCGCCGGGCCGCTCCCGGGCCAGCCGGACGATCTGCGCGGGAGCGGCCTCGGCGGTCGGCTCGCCGCGGGGGGCGGGCCGGCCGGTGTCGCCCAGGCCGTCGCTGCCGTGAAAGTCCAGCGCGTAGTGCACGTCCTGGGCCATCGGACGGGGCGCGCCGATCGCCACCGGCACCCCGTCCACCCCCGCCAGCTCCAATACCCGCAGGGTGTTCAGCGCGCCGGAGCGGGGGTCGATGTTGCCGTGCACGGTGCCCACCGCGACCAGCTCCGCCGCGCCCGCCTTCACCAGCGAGGCCAGGTAGAGCAGCGTCATCGCGTCGTCGATGCCGGTGTCACAGTCAAGAAGGATCTTGGGCATGCGGGAACCCCTTCGGGCGTGGTGATCGTCGCCGTGGAGGTTATCCGGTGTCGACGACCTGGAAGGCCTCGGCCAGCCGCCCTTCGCCGAGCCCGGCGGTCCGCGCGTTCCCCGAGAGCCAGCCGTGCAGCATCTGCTCCAGGCCGTCCTCGCCCATGTGCGCGGTCTGGCTGGCATGGGCCTTGAGCGCGGCGAGCTTGCGGTCGTACGTGTCCGTGATGTCCACGTAATGGTTGGGCGTGGGCCCGCCGACGAGCCACACCTCGGGCACAGTCCAGGCCGCCAGGCCCTCGTCGGCCAGCAGCTCCGGGAAGGCGTAGGGGTTGCGCGCGTCGGGGTAGACCGCGTCGAGCGCGGCCGAGCCGACCGCCCGGTGATCGGGGTGACTCGGGTGGATGCGCTCGTAGTTGCGCTCGGGGCTGTGCATGACCACCCGATCGGGCCGTACCTGCCGGATCACCCGCGAGAGGTCGCGGCGCAGCGCCAGCGTCGCCTCCACCCGGCCGTCGGGATAGCCGAGGAACCGCACGTCCTCCACGCCCACGCACTTGGCGGCGGCGCGCTGCTCGTCGCGGCGCAGCGAGGCCATCTCCGTCCGCGTGACGGCGTCGTCGAAGCCGCCCGCGTCGCCGTCGGTGACCATGAGGTAGACGACCTCGATCTCCTGATCCGTCCAGCCCGCCACCGTCCCGGCGGCGCCGAAGTCGACATCGTCGGGATGGGCCATCACCACGAGGATCCGTCGCACGTCGTTGGTCACGATTTCAACTGTATGCCTACCTATCGGTTTTTCGAATCGGAGGGGGCGCCAGGTGATCCTTGTTGCGCCGTGACGGATTGGGCCTGGGACACGCGTCATGAGCGGGGTAGAGCTGAGACATGCGGAAACTCATCAACGCCCCAGCGGACGTCGTCGTCGACGCGCTGCGCGGTCTGGCCGCGGCCCATCCGTCCCTGCGAGTCGATCTCGAGAACCGGATCGTCGTCCGGGGTGACGCGCCGCGCGCCGGGAAGGTGGGCCTGGTGTCGGGCGGCGGCTCCGGCCACGAACCCCTCCACGGCGGCTTCGTCGGGTACGGGATGCTCGACGCCGCGGCGCCGGGAGAGGTCTTCACGAGCCCGGTGCCCGACCAGATCCTCGCCGCGACGACGGCGGTGAGCAGCGGTGCGGGCGTCCTGCACATCGTCAAGAACTACACGGGTGACGTCCTCAACTTCCGGATGGCCGCAGAGCTGGCCGAGGACGAGGACATCGGGGTGGCGTCGGTCCTGGTGAACGACGACGTCGCCGTGGAGGACAGCACGTACACCGCGGGCAGGCGCGGCACCGGCGCCACGCTGTTCGTCGAGAAGATCGCCGGGGCGCTGGCCGAGGAGGGCGGCGCGCTCGACGAGGTCGCGGCCGTCGCGCGGGAGGTCAACGAGCGCAGCCGGTCGTTCGGCGTCGCGCTGTCGCCGTGCACGGTGCCGGCCGCGGGGGAGCCGACGTTCGAACTGGGCGATGACGAGATCGAGCTGGGCATCGGCATCCATGGCGAACCCGGGCGGGAACGCGCCAAGGCCGCCACCGCGATCGAGATCGTGGACGCGGCGCTGTCGGCGATCGACGCCGACATGCCGCTGTCGGGCGCCGAGGTCCTGGTGCTGGTGAACGGGATGGGCGGCACCCCGCTGATCGAGCAGTACGTGGCGTACTCGGCGGCCGCCGACTGGCTCGCCGACCATGGCGCGATCGTCGCCCGCACGCTCGTCGGCCCGTACGTCACGAGCCTGGAGATGGCCGGCTGCATGGTGTCGGTGTGCCGGCTCACGCCCGAGCTCACCAGGCTCTGGGACGCCCCGGTCGAGACCCCGGGGCTGCGGTGGGGCCGATGAACGGGGCGGCACTGGCGGACTTCGTCCGCCGGGCGGCCGAGGTGGTCACGGCCGATGCCGACCGGCTGACCCGGCTGGACGCCGCGATCGGCGACGGCGACCACGGCCTCAACCTGAGCCGGGGTTTCGCCGCCGCCGTCGAGGCCCTGCCGGAGGGAGCGCCGCCGGGCAAGGTCCTCATCGCGGCCGGCCGGGCGATCGTGTCGAAGACCGGCGGTGCCTCCGGCCCCCTGTACGGGACGGCGCTGCGCCAGGCGGGCAAGACGATGGGCGACGCGGAGGAGGTCGACGCCGCGTTGCTGGGGGCGGCGTTGCGGTCGGCCCTGGAGGCCGTCCAGGAGCTGGGCCAGGCCGCCGAGGGCGACAAGACGATGGTGGACGCGCTCATTCCGGCGGTCGGCGCCTACCAGGCGGCGCTGGGGAGGAGCGAGTCCCTGGCGCAGTGCGCGCGGGCAGCCGCTGAGGGCGCCGAGGAGGGTGCCGAGGCGACCGTGCCGATGCGGGCGCGGAAGGGGAGGGCCAGCTATCTCGGCGAGCGCAGCACCGGCCACCTCGATCCCGGCGCCGCGTCCACCGTGCTGGTTCTGCACGCGCTGGCCGCCGTCGCCGCCGGGGAAGGGAGCTGACCTTGGTCGGCCTTGTGATCGTTTCGCACAGCCGGGTGCTGGCGGAGGGCGTCGCCGAGGTCGCGCGGGCCATGGGCGTCGGCAGGGCGGTGGTCGAGTGCGCGGGCGGCGACACCGGCGGCGGGCTCGGGACGAGCATCGATCTCGTCGAACGGGCCGTCCGGGCGGCGGACGGCGGTGACGGCGTGGTGCTGCTCGCGGACCTGGGCAGCTCGGTGCTGACCGCCAAGATGTACGTCGAGGGCGCCGACGGCAAGGTCGTGCTCGCCGACGCGCCGCTGGTCGAGGGGGCGGTCGCGGCAGCGTCCATGGCCGCCACGGGCGCCGGGCTGGACGCCGTGCTCGCGGCGGCCGAGTCGGCCCGCGACCACCGGAAGACCTGACAGGTCTGGCCAACTCGCCGGGCTTGTCTGGAAACTCGGCAGGCTTGTCTGGAAACTCGGCAGGCCTGTCTGGAACGCGGCAGGCCTAGAGGCCGGAGGGGCTCGGGGGCTTGTTGCCGGGCTTGCCCTCCGGCGGCTCCACGGGCTCGGCCGGGCCGCGGAGCAGCACGGTGAGCGGGTCATCGACGGCGTCGGGATGCGTGCCCACGACCTCGAAGACCCGCTGGTCGCCGTCCACGTCGCCGACGGTGACGCGGTATGCGGGCAGGTCGGCGCCGATTTCACCGGGCTCGCCGCTCTCCTTGGCGGCGGCGAGCGCGTCCACCGCCTCGCGGATCCTGCCGGCCTGGTCCTCTGGCAACTCGTCGGTGTCGTACAGCGCGACCATCACCTGGTCGCCCGCGAAGCCGCCGGTGCTCTCGATCTTCACGCGCATGAGCTCGCCTCCCCCGGTCGTCGTGCCCGCCATTGGACACGACGACCGGGATTCGGAGAGATCTTTTTCTACTTGTTGAACGCCCTCCGGAGTTCCTCCAGCTCACTCCGGAGAATGTCGTCGTTGTCGAGGGATCCGCGCTGCCCCAGCTTCTCGGCGTCGATCGCCGCGTACTCCGGCATCTGCATCGTGCCGCAGCAGCGCGAACGGTCCTGCTCGGCGCGCAGGCTCGCCGAGTGCTCGTCGGCCGGCCCGACCTCGGTGACGTCCTGGCCGTTGCCGGTGTAGTCGGCGTCGGTCATGTTGACCCGGCCGCTCATGAGGTCGGTCAGCGGCGTCGGCGAGGTCGTGATCTCGCGGACCGCGAACCGGTTGCGGATGAACGTGCGGTAGTTGGCGGGGTCGCCCTGGCTGCTGGAGATCTGCAACATCTTGTTGGCGACGTCCACGAACGTGGCGCCGGTCGCGGGCGCGGCGATGATCGCGTCGAACAGCAGCTTGGCGAGCTTGGAGGCGACCTCGATGAGGACCAGTGTCGGGTCCTTGGTCCTGCGCTGCCGGTTGCGCTCGAACACGAAGATGTCGGCCAGCACGTCGTAGATCGCGCCGGTGAACACCTGCGAGACCGCGTGCACCTCGTTGCTGACCTCGCTCAGCTTGAGGTCGTTGTCGGCGTTGCGCAGACCGAAGTCCTTGCCCAGTGCCTTGCCGAACTCCTCGGCCATGGCGGGCAGGAACGACTTGTCGTGCAGGTTGGCGCGGGTGAGCGCCACCAGCGCCTCGGCCTGGTCCGGCTGCGCCAGTGCGAGGAAGATGGCACTGAGGTCGCCGAACGCCTCGTGCAGGCCGCCGGTCTGCGGCGGGTTGCCCGCACCCAGCCAGCCGGGCTTGAGCCCGTCGAGGACGGCGTGCCCGCACTCGTGCGCGGTGATGTCGAGCGACCGGCAGGTGAAGACCTCGTTCTGCGGCGGCTGGCCCTGCGGCACGAAGTGCAGGAACTTCAGGACCTTGGCAGTGCGGCTGTAGAACGCGTTGGCGCCGACCCCGGCCCGCGGGTGGACGGTGATCTTGTCGGTGTTGCCGCCGACGTTCCACGCGAACGGGATGGCGTTGCCGCCGTTGTGCCGCTCCCACATCGAGAGCGTTTGCCGTACGACCGCGAAGGTGTGCGCACAGTCGAACTCGGGGGTGTTGGGCTGGAAGATGAAGTCGCCATTGGTGTTGCGCGCCACCGGAGTGATCCCCTGGAGGAGGGTGGTGATGCGCGCGTCGGTCGGACCGTTCAGCACGATCGTGGGGATGAACACCGCGCGGACGCCGAGCGCCGTGACAGTCGGGTCCTGCTTGTAAATAAGGATGCGGTGGCCGGTCACGACGGGCACCGGAATCGGCACCGGACGCGGGATCGGCTGGGGCGTCGGCGGGGCCGCCGCGCCTTCGACGCGCAGCTGGGCCGGGATCATCTCGATCCGCGACTCGGGGACCTCCAGTCCCTGGGCGCGCCTCTGGAGTTCCTGCTGGCGTTGGAGTTCCTGCTGGTGGATCATCTTCGTTCCACCTTCCCGTCACTTGGCGTGGGCCCCTGCTGGCCCAGCGCGGCCGAGGGCGGGCATGGCAATGCCTGGCCGGAGGTGTTCGGCGGACGTGTCCGTCGACGTGACCGGCCGATGTGAAAGGCCGGAGCCACGGGTGGGGTGAGGCCCGGGCCCAAGTGCTCGCCGCCCTGCGCGGACTACGCTCCGCCCGTCAGGATGGTCAGTCAAGGCCTGGGAAAGGCCCCATCGGGCCATTGTCCGGTTTCGGACTGTTGATCAGGCATTGCGGTGTGTATGCACTGATCCATCCTTGCCGCGGTGCCAGAGAACGGCGGCCTGGCCTCGCAGCGGGACGTGTTTGTCGGCGCCGGGCTCTACACTCGCTCGTGATGTCGAAGACCGAAACTCGCCCCCTGCTCGAGGGCCTCAACCCGCAGCAGCGGGCCGCCGTGGTGCACTCCGGTGGTCCGCTACTGATCGTCGCCGGTGCCGGCTCGGGCAAGACGCGCGTGCTCACGCACCGCATCGCCTACCTGCTGGGCGAGCGCGACGTTCATCCCGGCCAGATCCTGGCGATCACCTTCACCAACAAGGCCGCGGCCGAGATGAAGGAGCGCGTCGACGCGCTGGTCGGGCCGCGGTCCAGAGCCATGTGGGTGATGACCTTCCACTCGGCGTGCGTGCGCATCCTGCGCCGCGAGGCCAAGCGGCTGGGTTTCCCGTCGAGTTTCTCGATCTACGACCAGGCGGACGCGCAGCGGCTGATGGCCCTCGTCTGCCGCGAGCTCGACCTCGATCCCAAGCGTTACCCGCCCAAGTCGTTCTCCGCGCAGGTGAGCAACCTCAAGAACGAGCTCATCGACTACGAGACCTTCAAGGCCCGGGCGTCCACCCACATGGAGCAGACGCTCGCCGAGGCCTACGAGATGTACCAGGCCCGCCTGCAGCAGGCCGGCGCGATGGACTTCGACGACCTGATCATGCTGACGGTCAATCTGCTGCAGGTCTTCCCGGAGGCCGCCGAGCACTACCGCCGCCGCTTCCGCCACGTCCTCGTCGACGAATACCAGGACACCAACCACGCGCAGTACGAGCTGGTCCGCGAGCTGACGGCACCGGTCGAGGGCATCGGCGCGGCCGAGCTGTGCGTGGTGGGCGACGCCGACCAGTCGATCTACGCGTTCCGCGGCGCGACGATCCGCAACATCCTGGAGTTCGAGCGCGACTACCCCGAGGCCACCACGATCCTCCTGGAGCAGAACTACCGCTCCACCCAGACGATCCTGTCGGCCGCCAACGCCGTCATCGAGCGCAACGCCGACCGCAAGCCCAAGAAGCTCTGGTCCGACCAGGGCGAGGGCCACAAGATCACTGGCTATGTGGCCGACAACGAGCACGACGAGGCCGCGTTCGTCGCCCAGGAGGTCGACAAGCTCACCGACTCCGGCGACGCCCGGCCCGGCGACGTCGCGATCTTCTACCGGACCAACGCGCAGTCCCGTGTCTTCGAAGAGGTCTTCATCCGGGTCGGCCTCCCCTACAAGGTCGTCGGCGGCGTCCGCTTCTACGAGCGCAAAGAGGTCCGCGACCTGCTGGCCTACCTCCGTGTCCTGGGCAACCCCGAAGACACCGTCAGCCTCCGCCGCATCCTCAATGTGCCCAAGCGCGGCATCGGCGATCGCGCCGAGGCCTGTGTCGAGGCCTACGCCTCCCGCGAGCGCATCTCGTTCTGGCAGGCACTCCGCCGTCCCGAGGACGTGCCGGGCATGGCCACCCGTTCGATCAACGCGGTCCGCGAGTTCGTCGCGCTCCTCGACGAGCTCGGCGCGGCCGTCGAGTCGGCGACCCCGGCCGAGCTGGTCGAGCAGATCCTGGTCAAGAGCGGCTACCTGGCCGAGCTGCAGGCCTCCAAGGACCCGCAGGACGAGACCCGCATCGAAAACCTCCAGGAGTTCGAGGCCGTCGCCCGCGAGTTCGAGGAGCGCCTCGACGGTGAGTCCGCCGAGGGCCGCCTCGTCGACTTCCTGGAGCAGGTGGCCCTGGTCGCCGACGCCGACTCCATCCCCGGCGGCGCCAAGAGCGCCCCGGTCCCCCCGGGCGAGCAGCCCGAGGAGACCGAGCAGGGCGTCGTCACCCTGATGACCCTGCACACCGCCAAGGGCCTGGAGTTCCCCGTCGTCTTCCTTACTGGCATGGAAGACGGCGTCTTCCCACACCTGCGCGCCATGAGCAACCCCAAGGAGCTCGAAGAGGAACGCCGCCTGGCCTACGTCGGCATCACGCGGGCCCGCCAGCGCCTCTACGTCTCCCGCGCCGCCATGCGCAGCTCCTGGGGAGCCCCCCAGGTCAACCCGCCCTCCCGGTTCCTCGGCGAGGTCCCCACGACCCTCCTCGACTGGGAGCGCGAGGCCTCGTCCGCGTCCTCCCCGGCGATGTCCCGCATGGCGGCCCGCCCCGGCGTCCAGTCACCGGGCAACCGCTCGGTCCCCAGCCTCGCCCCCGGTGACAAGGTCACCCACGACGCGTTCGGCCTGGGCACGGTCGTCACCGTCGACGGCGCCGGAGACAAGGCCGCCGCCAGCGTCGACTTCGGCGGCGAATACGGCGTCAAGCGCCTGATCCTCCGCTACGCCCCCGTCGAAAAGCTCTAGACCGTGATGGCCAGCTTGCCGACGGTGCCTTCGGTGAACGCCGTGAGGGCCGGTGCGGCGCCGGCCAGCGGGTAGGTGCCCGCGATCGGCACGCGCAGCCGTCCGGCCACGACGTCCTCGGCGAGGCGGGTGAGCGTGGCGCTGTTCGGATCGGCCATCACCGCGGTGGCCTTGATGCCGGGCCTGGCGGGGCTGAAGTGGATCGTCGAGGTGAATCGCCCGTCCTGAACGAGCAGTCCCGCCACGACCTCGCCGTCGCCCGCGAGGTGCAGCGCCGAATGCACCCCGCCCGGGGCCACGGCTCGTACCTGCGTGGCAAGGTCGTCGGGGTTCACGGTGTGGGCGGCACCGAGCGCGGTGACGAAGGCGGCCTCGGCGCCGGGACGTGCGGTGGCGAGGACGGTGGCGCCGCGAGCGGCGGCGAGCTGGATCGCGTAAGCGCCGACGCCGCCCGTCGCACCCGAGATGAGCATCGTCTCACCAGGAGCCGGGGCGACGGCGTCGACCGCGTTGAGGGCGGCCGTCCCGGCCAGCCCGAGGGCTCCGGCTCGCGTGTGGTCGAGCCCTGGCGGGAGGGGCGCGAGACCGTACGCCTCGTTCACCGCGACATATTCGGCGAAGCCGCCCTGGCCCAGGGTCGGGCGCATCACCACGCCGAACACGGCGTCGCCCACGGCGACGCTGGTCACTCCGTCACCGACGGCCGCGACCACGCCGGCGAAGTCCTTGCCGACGACCACGGGGAAGTCGTACTCGTACATGCCCTTGAGGAATCCGCCGAGCGCACCGAGGTCGAACCCGTTCACCGACGAGGCCCGCACCTGGACGAGCACCTCACCCGCCGCGGGTTCGGGGGTGGGGAGGTCGGTGATCACGGGTGCCGCCCCGAAATCGCTGTATGCCAATGCGCGCATCTCTTTACTCCGTTTCTGTCGTGGCCTGTTGCCAGGACGCTCGAAGGACCGCCACGGCGACGGCGAGCTCCGCCTCGTCACGGGGGGCGTAAAGCATCACGATCGTGTCGGGCCATTCGGCGCGGAGGCTGATCGGATGCCGCTCGGCCCATCCGCGCTCGGCCAGCTCTGCCATGAGCGGCGGCGGGACCGTCAGGTGCATGAAGCCCGCCCGGTGGATGTGGCCGAACTCGTCGCGGCTCGGGTGCAGGAACGCCTCCCACGGCCCGCGCGGCTCATGCAGCCGCAGGGCCAGCGAGGAGGGCTCCGACACCTGGCTGGGGCCGGTGAACACGCCCGGCAGTGAGTCGGCCTCCTGGACCAGGGCGGCCCGGATCGCGGGTGGGGAGAACTGGTCGAGCTGGTCATGCGGGACTTCGCGTCCCGTGGTCACCGGGCGTGGCCCGGATCTGGTCGGTAGTTCGAGCATCAACCGCACTTCCTGTGCGTTGGTTACTTCTTGTGTGCGTCTGAAGTGTGGTCGACAATGCAGGGATGGTGGAAGAAGGCACTTTGGCCCGCGTACCGCACACCGATGTGCGTGCGCCGGTCGGCGCGGGCAGCCCGACCTGCCGGCTGCGCGACGTCCTCGACCGGGTCGGCGACAAATGGAGCGTGCTGGTCATGGCGCTGCTCGGCGACGGGCCCCGGCGTTACTCCGAGCTCCAGCGCGGGATCGACGGCATCTCCCAGCGCATGCTGACGTTGACCCTGCGGAGCCTGGAGCGCGACGGCCTCATCATCCGCACCGTCACGCCGACATCGCCGCCCCGCGTCGACTATGCGCTGACCGAGGTCGGCGAGACCCTCTCCAGGGAGGTCGGCTCGCTCATCCGCTGGGCGGAGGAGCATCGCGAGTACGTCGCGACGTCCCGGCTCCGGTACGACGAGGAGAACCGGTAGCCGCATCGCGACCCGCCCGTCACCAGGGGTGGCGGAACGGATAACCGGATGCGCGGGGTCCGCCGCCCTGCCATGATCCGGCCCCATGGAGACTGTGATCCACAACCCGGCCGACGGCATCTACCCCGCGACCGGCGACTACGTGCACGCCATCGAGGTCCGGGACGCGCGGCGGACGTTGTACGTGTCAGGGACGATGGGCCTCGACGCCGCCGGGGTGGCCGGGGCCACGTTCGCCGAACAGCTGGACCTGGTCTGGTCGAACCTGCGGACGATCCTCGCCTCGGCCGGCATGACCGTCGACAACATCGTCCGCATCACCAGCTACCTGCGCGACGCCTCCTACGCCGAGGCCAACGCCGCGGCGCGGATGGAGGCGCTGGGCGGCCGCGCCGTGCCGGTCACCGGCATCGTGGTCGAGCACCTCGCCGACGACTGGCTGGTCGAACTGGAAGTGATCGCCGCCGACTAGGCGAGAGCGGCGAGGGAGTGGAGGAGGTTGTTGAGGAGGGTGGTCTGGCGGGTCGGGGGGAAGCGGTCGGGGTCGAAGAGGGCTTGGACGACGATGCCGTGGGTGAACGCGGCGACGGTTGCGGTTACTTCGTCGATGTCCGTGTCCGGTGGGAGGTCGCCGTCGTTGCGGGCGGCTTCGACGTGCGGGCGTAGGCGGCTGCGCCAGGCCTCGTAGCGGTCCTTCTCGCGGGCGCCGAGCTCTGGGTCGGCCAGGGAGCCGTCCCATGAGCTGACCCAGACGCGGTTCATCGCCGCGGCCTCGGGGGTGAGCGGGAGGACGTCCAGCAGAGCGGTGCGGAGGCCCTCCAGGCCCGGCTCAGGGGTGGTTTGGCGGGGGCGGTTGGCCGTGCGTTCGTCGGCCACGTCGAGGGCGTACGCGATGAGGGCCTTCTTGCTGGGGAAATAGTGCGTCAGCAGGCCGGTCGAGGCGTTCATCTCGGCGGCCACGGCGCGCAGGGTCAGGCCACCGAAGCCGCGATCGGCCAGGACTCGCCAGACGGCTTCGGACACGTCGCGGCGGCGGGCATCGTGATCTCCGCGTGCGGGCATGGCGCTATAGTACGTAACGAACGTTTGGTATGCACCTTGGAGGTCCCGTGTTCGCGCATGTGTTGGGGGAGAACGCCGAGCTCAGGCCGCTGGAGCCGTGGCAGGCCGAGGAGTTCGCCAGGCATGTCGATCGGGTGCGCGACGATCTCTTGCCGTGGATCCCGTTTGCCCGGATGGTCGTGGACGTGGACTCCGCACGGGCCTTCCTGCAGAGCTACGCCGACCGGCAGGCGGCGGACGGGGGCCGGATCTACGGCATCTGGGTGGACGGCGCGCTGGTGGGCGGCGTGCTCTTCCGGGTCTTCGACGCGGCCATCGGGGTCTGCGAGGTCGGTGTCTGGCTGGGCACCGAGGCCCGCGGCCGGGGGCTGGTCACCAAGGCGGTCCGGCACATGATCGACTGGGCGATGAACGTGCGGGGCATGGCGCGGGTGGAGTGGCGGTGCGATCCGGAGAACGCCAACAGCCGCGCCGCGGCCAAGCGCATCGGCTTCACGCACGAGGCGACCTTGCGCGGCTCGTGGGTCATCGAAGGCGAACGGCGTGACGAGGAGATCTGGGTGCTGCTGAAGGGTGAGTGATCAGCGGTGCTGCTGGTAGTGCCGCGCCGCGCGGGCGCGGTTGCCGCACGCGACTGAGCACCACTCCTGGCGCGGATGGCGCTTGATGAAGTAGAGGACGCAGCGCGGTGCCGGGCATACGCGTACCTGGGCGGGCAACGGTCCGGCGAAGAAATCGATGGCTGCGTTGGCGAGCGCTGCACCGAGCCTGGCACCGTCGCCCTCAACGGTGGGATCGACGCGTTCCTGCCAGGTGTCCCGCCACTCCAGCTGCCTGGACAGTGGCGCCGCCGTGGCGTTGACGAGCGCGAGCGCGTCCGGGAAGGGCGGGAGGGCGGCGGCGTCGGCTGTGCTCGGCGGTGTGGGGGCCACGGCCTGCGCGAACAGCGCGCGAACGGCCTGACGAAGGTCGACTGTCTGCTCTCGGACGGGCTCGTCCGCGGTGAAGGTCGACGTGTCGAGATAGGGCGACAGATCCTGGTCCCGTACCCAAGTCGTCAGGCCCTCCGGTGTCGCGAGCGCGTCGGTGAGGCCGGAGCGCCGGGCACGGATCGTGCTCGCGAAGCGGAGGGTCAACGGGTCGCTCATGCCTCCATTCTAACGGCCATCTCATCATGATCCCGTTATGTTATAACGGGACTTGTTTCTTTATTCCGTTAGAAGGAGTCATTGTGATCACGCCTGTGCAGACGGATCCCAAGCTGGACGAACTGGCCAAGCGCATGGGCAAGGTGCCCAACATGCTGCGCGTCATGGCCAACGCTCCCGCGGTGCTGGACGGCTACCTGGGCCTGTCGCGCCCCCTTAAGAAGGGCACGCTTCCCGCTGCCACCGCCGAACGGATCGCCTTGACGGTCGGCGCGGCGAACGCCTGCGACTACTGCGTGGCCGCCCACACCTACACGGGCAAGACCGCGGCGGGACTCAGCGATGAGGAGATTCAGTCCGCCAAGCAGGGCACTTCGGCGGATCCGAAGGAGGCTGCCGCTGTGGCGTTCGCCCGGGAGTTGACCGAGTCGCGCGGTGACGCTGACCCGGCTGCCGCTTGTGCGGCCGGCTGGACCGACGAGCAGATCCTGGAGATCGTCGCGCTGGTCGCCCTGCAGACGCTGACCAACTACGTCAACAAGGTCGCCGAGACCGAGAACGACTGGCCTGCGGCGTGAGCGAGCGGCTGCGCCCGGCGTGGCTGACCCTGCTGCTGCTCGCACCGCTGGCGGTGGTGCAGGCGGTGGCGGGAGAACCGCTGCTCGCACCACCGCTGGCTGCCTCGGCCGCGCTGGTCGCGGCCACGCCCGCCGCGCCCGCCGCACGGCCGCAGACCGTGCTGTTCGGTCATCTGGTCTCGGTCACGGCGGGGTTCGCCGTGGCGCTGGCCCTCGGCCCCGGTCCCGTCGCGGCGACGGCCGCCGCCGGGCTGGGGGTGGCGGCCATGGTGGCCGCCGGCCGGTTCCACGCGCCCGCCGTGGCGTCGGCGGTGCTGGTCGGCGCCGTGGGGGAATGGGTGCCCGCCGTCGCCCTGCTGGGCGGCGCCTTGGTCATCGTCGGCCTCGCCGCCCTGCCGCGGCTCGGCCGGAGGAGTCAGGAGGCCGGTCTCTGACTCAGGTCGTCGAGGTCGCTGACGACTTTCTGGCTCAGGGCGGCGAGGTCGCTGACGGCCAGCCGTCCGCGGGGACGGCGGCCAGCGGGCGAGAGCGCCGGACATGATCGCAGTCTCGCCCGTTCCGGGCCGTGGTCGGTGCCGGCGCAGCGGTCAGGAGGCGGCGGCGCGTATGGCGGGGGTCAGCATGAGGTGCAGGTGGTCGGCCATCGCGCGGCCGAAGGCGGGATCGTTGATGTCGGTGTCCATCTCGACCATCTCGACGGGGGATCCCGCCAGGCCGTCGCGTACGGCGTCGAAGAGGACGGCGTCGAGAGCGGGGTCGTGGTAGGGGCCGCCGGGAGAGCCGAGCGTGGAGAGCCCGCGGAGCGGGATGAAGAGGGCGGTCGGGCCGGTTGCGGGACGGAGTTTGGCGGCGACCGTCCGGCCGAGTTCAGCGCACTCGTCGGCGTTGGTGCGGATGAGCGTGACCGAGGGGTTGTGCGCGTGCACGTGGCGGTGCCGGAAACGTTCGGGGACCTCCGGGCCGAACTTGACCATGTCGAGGGCCCCCAGGCTGACCACCTGGGGGATGCCGAGCCGGCCCGCCGTCTCCAGGCGGTCCGGTCCGGCCACCCCGACACCGCCGACGAGCGCGTTCGAGAGCTCCAGCAGGGTCGGGTCGAGGACGGCGGTGAGCATGCCGCCCGCGGCCATGGCTTCGAGGGAACGGCCGCCGGGACCGGTGGTGTGGAAGACCAGCACCTCGTACCCGAGCACGCTCAGGAGTTCGCGCGCCGCGTTCACGCCCGGGGTGGTGACGCCCGCCATCGTCGCGCCGATGACGGCGCGGCCGCCGGGCGGCGCCGGCGTCCCGGCGGCGAACCCGGTGGCCATCCCGGCGATCGCGTCGGCCGCGTTGGCCAGGACGCGCACCGAGATGCGGTTGATGCCCGCGATGTCGACGACGCTGTACATCATCGTGAGGTCGGTGCCGCCGATGTAGGTGGAGACGTCGCCCGAGGTCATGCTGGAGACCATCAGTTTGGGCACGCCGACCGGCAGCGCCCGCATCGCGTTGGTGGAGATCGCGGAATTGCCGCTGCCGCCGACCGAGAGCACGCCGTGCACGCGGCCCTCGCGGTGCAGCCGTGCCACCACCGCGGCGGCGCCGCGCGCCATCGCGGTCACCGCGACGCCGCGGTCGCCCTGGGCGCGCAGTGCGGCGAGGCTGGTGCCGGCGGCGCGGGCGACCTCGTCCCGGGACACGTCGGGCTGGACCCAAGGAGGATCGAGGACGCCGGTGTCGACGAGCACCACGTCCATCCCGAGGCCGTTCAGCCGTTCTCGCAACCATTCATATTCAAGTCCTTTGGTATCAAGCGTCCCGATGAGCACGACAAAAGGCATATTTTGACTGTTTGCGTGCTTTATTCGGTGAACAATCTCCGGAGACGCCCCAGTTTTCTGACGCAAGGGGATTTAGGACTAACCCGGACAGCAAGTGTGAAGCCGCGGAGAGTATGGGAACCCGGCGTAGATCGTCACGGGCGGCGGAGGTCCCCTTGCAGGTCGGCGAGGGTCGTCTCAGGAGGGGTTGGGGATGGGGAGAGGGCGTTCGAGGGCGCTCAGGCTGAGGATGACCGTGGCGGCCGTCCAGCCCAGCGGGGCGACGCCGGCCGGCTTGCCGTGCTCGTCGACCTTCTCGGGGAGGACGCCCAGCGAGGTGCGGTGCGCGGCGAGCCAGTCCAGCCGGGTCAGCGCCTCCTCCTTGCGCCCCGAGCACGCCGAGGCCAGCGCGAACATGCCCATCTCCGGGGTCCACGCGACCCTCTTGTCCCCGGCCCAGCGTTCGCCCGGCAGCACACCGCCGTTCGACAGCCGCTGCCGTTCGAAGGCGTTCTGCACCGCCGCGCTCACGCCCGGATCGACCGGTGCGAACGGCGGTGCGAGGAACGTCACCGAGGTGTCCATCCGGCCCCCGGGGATCGGTGAGCGCGGGTAGCCGTGCGGCGTGAACTGCCGCGCGACCGCGTCCGACAGCCGGTGCGTGGCGTGCTGCCAGCGGGCGGCCTCCTGCTTCCTCCCCAGGTCGCGGGCGAGGGCGGCGGCGGAGCGCAGCCCGGCCAGGACCGGCCCGACGACGCCGAGCGTGGGGCGGCGGGGGTCCTGTTCCGACGCGTGGTCGCGTTCCCAGTAGTCGGACGAGGGCGGCGGGAGCCCCTCGACGTCCAGTGACCGGGCCAGCCGGTCGGCGGCGCGCGAGACCATCGGCCAGAACTCCGGCAGGTCGGTGGCGGCCGTCGGGCTCTGCGTGCGGAAGAACCAGCTCGCCCACAACACCCAGCCGAGCGAGTCGAGCTGCGGTGCCCGGCCGTCGGCGACCGCGCTGCCGTCGGGGTTGTAGCGCGCCGCCCACATGCCGTTCTCGTTCTGCACCCGGGCGAGGAAGCGCAGCACCCGCCGGGCCTCCGGCTGGTGCCCGGTCACGGCGAACGCGGCGACCGTGAAGGCCGAGTCGCGCGGCCAGGAGTAACGCCACTTGTCGTACCAGGACGCCAGCGAGGCGCCGTTGGGCCGGGTGAGCAGCCGTAGGTCGAGCAGCGCCCGGGCCGCCATGTCGCGGTAGACCTCCCGGGTGTCCGGGCTGATGGAACCGGCCACTTCCGGCCGTGCCACCGCCGCGCCGGGACTTGCCGTGCCTGGACTTGCCGTGCTGGGACTTGCCGTGCCCGGACTGGCCGCGTCAGGACTTGCGGAGGCGGTTCGGGGCGGGAGGTTGCCGCCCGGAAGCGGCGCGTTCGCGCCGGGCACCGTGCCCCCGGCGAGCCAGGCCTTGTCGGAACGGACCGCGGCGGCCACCCTCGGGTCGGACGCGGCGACGGTGATCGGGGTGTCGGAGCCGAAGGGGATCAGCCGGACCCGGCCGTCGGCGAGCCGTACGACCGAGCTGTCCGGCAGATAGGTGGCGCCGTGGGCGTCCACCGGGTTGAGGGGCTCACCGGCGAACGGCCAGCCACCGCCGCCGACCAGGCCCGGGCTGGCCCAGCCGGGCCCGGCCTGGCTCCTCAGGGTGGCTCCGCAGGTGGCGACCAGCGCGGCGACGAGCAAGAGCGCGGCGGCTCGCCGGACCCGGCTCCAGCCCCCGCCCCGCTTGACGGAACCGGACAGTCTCGTCCGGCTCGGCACGACGCGTTCGGCCCCCGCGAGCTCAGCGCGATCGTGGGCTCCGATGAGCCGCCCCCGCTCAATGGTCACCGGCCTATCTCCCCCTTGACACCCCGCATTAATGCAAGGCGGAGGATTAGTACACCAAACGCCGCCAAGTGGGTCATCCTCCTCAGGGTCCAAACGCGGCATCCTCCTCAGGAGCCATACCCCGTCACAACCCCAGGAAGCGGGAGGTAAGTGCAGCTTGCCCGGTGATGAGCGGCCGACCGGGGCGCGGAAATCGCTGGTGACCGGACCCGGCGGCATGACCATGGACACCGGTTGACTAGGCTGCATCGACGGAGCGGACCGCGGAGTGGCGGCCGCACGGTCGCAACCCCCGTGCAACCCCCACTCCAGTGGTCTTTGGCTGTCGATCCGTATAAAGGACGCCCTCGTGGACCTGTTCGAACATCAGGCGAAAGAACTCTTCGCCGAGTACGGGGTACCGGTGCCCACCGGCAAGGTCGCCCATACTCCCCAGGAAGCCCGGACGTACGCGGAGGAGCTCTTCGCCGCGGGCAGCAAGAAGGTCGTGGTCAAGGCCCAGGTGAAGACCGGGGGCCGCGGCAAGGCCGGCGGCGTGAAGCTCGCCGACGACGCCGACGAGGCGGAAGCGCTCGCCGGACAGATCCTCGGCATGGACATCAAGGGCCACACGGTCCACAAGGTCCTGATCGAGGAGGGCTCCGCCATCGCGCAGGAGTTCTACTTCTCCTTCCTGCTCGACCGCGCCAACCGCACCTTCCTCACGATCTGCACCGTCGAAGGCGGCGTGGAGATCGAGGACGTGCCGCACGACAAGCTGGCGCTCATCCCGATCTCGCCGCTGGAGGGCGTCGACAGGGCCAAGGCCCGCGAGATCGCCGTGCAGGGCCGGCTCCCCGAGGCCGCACTGGACGGCGCCACCGAGATCATCGAGCGGCTGTGGGCAGTCTTCACCGACGAGGACGCCACCCTCGTCGAGGTCAACCCGCTGATCCTCACCGCCGACGGGCAGGTCAAGGCCCTGGACGGCAAGGTCTCCCTGGACGACAACGCCTCGTTCCGCCAGGACCACGAGAAGCTCGAGGACAAGGCCTCCGCCGACCCGCTGGAGGCGGCGGCCAAGGCCAAGGACCTCAACTACGTCAAGCTCGACGGCAGCGTCGGCATCATCGGCAACGGCGCGGGCCTGGTCATGTCGACCCTCGACGTGGTGTCGTACGCCGGTGAGGAGTTCGACGGGCAGAAGCCGGCCAACTTCCTCGACATCGGCGGTGGCGCCTCGGCCGAGGTCATGGCCAACAGCCTGGAGATCGTGCTCTCCGACGCCGACGTCAAGTCGGTCTTCGTGAACGTCTTCGGCGGCATCACCGCCTGTGACGCGGTCGCCAACGGCATCGTGTCCGCCTACAAACTGCTGGGCGAGCGCGGCGAGACCGTGAACCGCCCGCTGGTGGTCCGCCTGGACGGCAACAACGCCGAACTCGGGCGCCAGATCCTGCAGGACGCGGCGCTGCCGGGTGTCGAGCAGGTCGAGACCATGGACGACGCGGCCAAGCGCGCCGCCGAACTCGCTGCGGCAGGTGCATGACAATGGCCATCTGGCTTACTGAGAACAGCAAGATCATCGTTCAGGGCATCACCGGCTCGGAGGGCATGAAGCACTCCCGCCGCATGCTCGCCTCCGGCGCCGCCGTCGTCGGCGGCGTGAACGCCCGCAAGGCCGGCCAGACCGTCGACTTCGACGGCAAGGCGCTCACGGTGTACGGCACCGTGGCCGAGGCCATGGCCGAGACCGGCGCCGACGTGTCGGTGGTCTTCGTGCCGCCGAAGTTCACCAAGGACGCCGTCGTCGAGGCGATCGACGCCGGGATCCCGCTGTGCGTGGTCATCACCGAGGGCATCCCGGTGCACGACACCGCCTACTTCTGGGCGTACGCCGAGTCCAAGGGCAACAAGACCCGCATCATCGGGCCCAACTGCCCCGGCATCGCCTCGCCCGGCGCCTCCAACGCCGGCATCATCCCGGCCGACATCACCACGCCCGGCCGCATCGGCCTGGTCTCCAAGTCGGGCACGCTGACGTACCAGATGATGTACGAGCTGCGCGACTTCGGCTTCTCGACCTGCGTGGGCATCGGCGGTGACCCGATCATCGGCACCACCCACATCGATGCGCTCAGGGCGTTCCAGGACGACCCGGACACCGACGCGATCGTGATGATCGGTGAGATCGGCGGTGACGCCGAGGAGCGCGCGGCCGCGTTCATCGAGCAGAACGTGACCAAGCCGGTCGTCGGCTACGTCGCCGGCTTCACCGCGCCCGAGGGCAAGACCATGGGCCACGCGGGCGCGATCGTCTCCGGCTCCGCCGGCACCGCGCAGGCGAAGAAGGAGGCCCTGGAGAAGGTCGGTGTCCGCGTCGGCAAGACGCCGAGCGAGACCGCCCGCCTCATGCGCGACATCATGAAGAACCTCTGATCCGGGTCTTTCACCCGATCACGGATCGACGAAAAGACGCCCGAGCCGCCTGCGGCCCGGGCGTCTTTCGTGGTCGCGACGGCGTTTGATCGTCTACGACAAAGGCGACACGCCGGACGAGCGGGGGCGCACTTCGGCGCCTGGCTGCCAGCATTGACGGCGTGAGCGATGTGAGCCCTGCGCGGCGCGTGAAACCGGAACGACCGGAGCCGTCGAGGGCCGCCACCGGCCGCGGTGGCACGCCACCCGGCCGGCGGAATGCCGCGCCGCAGCCACCGAAGATCGCCGGCGGCCTCGCCGGCGGCATGGCCCGGCCCTTGTACGTGACGGGCCTGGTCGGCGCGCTGTGGTGCATCGGCATCGGGCTCGCGGTGCTCACGACGATCACGCTCGTCGGATGGATCGGCGCTCCGCGCACCGCGCTGGGCCCCGGCCTCCCCGGCGTCTTCCGTACGGCGGTCAACTTCTGGCTGGTCTCCCACCACGCCGGCTTCTCGGCGGGGCACGGCCGGGTCGGGCTGCTCCCGCTCGGCCTGATCGTTCTGCCGGGTGCCCTCCTGTACCGCAGCGGGGGGTGGATGGTCCGCGCGGTCGGGGTGTCCACCGGCCGCCGCTACCGCGTGGGTGTCGTTCATGTGGCGGTCGCGCTGGCCCTGCCGTACGCGATCCTTTCCGGGCTGCTGGCGCTGGCCGCCGCATCCACGGCCGTGCGGGCGTCCGTCTGGCAGGCGCTCATCGCCTGCTTCGTGCTGGCGGTCCTGGCCGGCGGGCTGGGCGCGGCGCGTGCCGTGGTGGCGCGCAACGCGGCCGACGATCCCGACGCACGGGTCCGTTCGGGCCTGGGGGCGCTGCTGCGGCTCCTGCCGGACCGCCCGCGGTCCCTGGTGATCGGGGTCACCGGCTCGGTGGCCGTGCTCCTCGCCTCGGGTGCGGTGCTCGTCGGCACGTCGCTGGCCCTGCATATGTCCGAGGCCACCCGGCTCCACGACATGCTGGCGCCCGGGTTCGTGGGCGGGGTGCTGCTGGTGCTGGTCGAGCTGGTCTACCTGCCGAACGCGGTGATCTGGGGGATGGCGTACGCGATCGGTCCAGGCTTCTCGGTCGGCGCGAACACCACGGTGTCGCCCACGGGGGTCTTCCTCGACATCGTGCCCACGTTCCCGCCGTTGGCGGCGCTGCCCGAGCCCGGCCCGGCGCCCGCGCTGTCGCTGTTCGCGCTGGCCGCCCCGTTCATCGCGGGTGCCGTTGGAGGCGTGCTGACCGTGCGCAACATGCCGAGCCCGGTGTACGAGGCGGCACCGCTCTGGGGGTTCCTCTCCGGCGCCCTGACCGGCGCCGTGGCCGCCGTGCTGGCCGCGCTGTCGGGCGGCCCGCTGGGCGGCGGGCGGATGGCCACCGTGGGGCCCTCGGCCTGGCAGGTCGGCCTGCTCGCCGCGCTGGAGGTGGGCATCTCGGCGGCCATCGCCGCGTGGATCGCCAACTGGATGATCCTGCGGCGGCCGGCGCCGAGGGCCACCGCTTCAAGGGCTCAGGCCCCCGGCAAGCCCCGCAAGCGCCGGTGGCGCCGTACCGCCTCGCCCGCGACCCCGCCGGTGCCCGCCAAGGCCGCGGCGTCGCCGGAGCCGGCCCCGCCCCGGGCACCCGAGCAGCCCGTTCCGAAGGCGCCGCGGAAGCCCGCTCCGTTCGCGCCCGATCCGGTGGAGTTCGAGGAGGCCGAGCCCGTTCTGGCGCCGCGCAAACCGAGATCCAGGACGCGGCTCGCCGACCCGCTGCCCGATCTCGCCGAGGCGACCGAGGAGCTGGCCCCCGCCGAGCCGGAACCCGAACCGGAACCCGAGCCCGACCCGGTGCCGGACGCCCGGTGGGCCTCGGAACGCGAGATCGTCGTCGCCGAGACCCACGTACCGCCCGATCCCGCTCCGGACGAGGAGCACCAGTCCGTGCCACAGCCCCGCGACCGTGACGACCCGGGCCGCACCGAGACCCGCGGTGGCGCGATCTACGTGCTCAGGGACGAGCCGGGGCAGGACTGAACGACGACCGCAGCGAAGCGAGGATCCTCGTTCGGAGGGTCGCTCAGAAGAGGTCGCCGTACTTCGACATGCTGCCCTCGGGGAGGTTCAGCTTCTTCTCGATCTTGGGGTAGTAGTCGTCCCGGCAGGCCTTCTCGTCCGTGCTGGTGTTGGCCTTGCCCACGCAGGTCTGGTAGCCGCTCAGTTCGGGCCACAGGAACACCGTCAGGGCCAGCGAGAACGTCGAGAACGCCAGCGCGATCCCGCCCAGCACCAGGCCCGCGATCGCGCCCGGCGCGACGGCGTGCTGGCGGCGGGCGCTCCGGCGGGCCCTGATGGCGACCACGATCGCCGCGACGCCCAGGATCAGCCCGACGGGGAAGAAGAACAGGGTGATCAGGATGGCGCCGGCACCGAGCCAGAGCGCCCGCCAACCCAGGCGTTCGACCGGGCGGGGCCCCTGATCGTGGCCTGGCGGCCGCCATGGCGGAGGCTGATTGCCGCCGCGTTCCGGAAGGTCCGCACGTCCGGGCGTCTCGTTACGCTTGGAGAGGTCGGGGCGATCGGCGTCGGGGGCGGCGCCGGACTCGGGAATTTCCGGGCGGCCGGGGATCTCGTCGCGCTTGGAGAGGTCGGGACGGCCGGACGTGCCGACTCCGCTTTCGCCCTGACCCGGCTGCTCGCTCACGTTCGTCCTCCTGGACCTTCTGACCTGTGGTGTCGAGATAAGCACCGCTCGCGCGGCCGGTAGGCTTCGGGTGTTCGTAGCCATCCGCAGTCCGATCGCACCGTCCAACCCCATCGTCCACCAGGGAGTCATGGTGTCCGCCCGGCTCGTCGTCCTCGTCTCCGGCGCGGGGACCAACCTACAGGCGCTGCTCGACGCGTGTTCAGATCCAGCCTACGGGGCGCACGTGGTGGCCGTGGGCGCGGATCGCGGGGAGATCGCCGGGCTGGAGCGGGCGGCCGCCGCCGGGCTCCCCACGTTCACCGTGCGCATCCCCGACTTCGAGAGCCGTGACGCCTGGGACGCGGCGCTGACGGACGCGGTCGCGGCCCACGAGCCGGATCTGGTGGTCTCCGCCGGCTTCATGAAGATCCTCGGCAAGCACTTCCTGGAACGGTTCGGCGGCCGCATTGTCAACACCCACCCGGCGCTGCTCCCCTCGTTCCCGGGCGCGCACGCCGTACGGGACGCCCTGGCGTACGGCGTGAAGGTGACGGGCTGTACGGTGCACTTCGTCGACGAAGGCGTGGACACCGGACCTGTCATCGCCCAGGAGACCGTTCCCGTGGGCTGGCACGACGACGAAGACTCCCTCCACGAACGCATCAAGCAGGTGGAGCGCCGGCTTCTGGTCGACGTCGTGGGGCGGCTGGCCCGCGACGGCTGGACCACGCGGGGCAGGCGGGTCTCCATGAAGTGCCGGACCTGTGGACCAACCGATGAGGGGAGCTCGACCGGTGAGTCGGGTCGCGAGTAATTCTGGGGGGACGACCCCCCAGGGCCCCCCGGGGCAAGCGCCGATTAAGCGTGCGCTGATCAGCGTTTATGACAAGACGGAGCTGGAGGAGCTGGCCCAGGGCCTGCACCGGGCCGGCGTCGAGATCGTGTCCACCGGCTCCACGGCGGCGCGGATCGCCGCCGCCGGGGTGCCGGTCATGAAGGTCGAGAAGCTCACCGGGTTTCCCGAGTGCCTCGACGGCCGGGTCAAGACCCTGCATCCCAAGGTGCACGCCGGGCTGCTCGCCGACCGGCGCAAGGACGATCACATTCAGCAGCTCGAGGACCTCTCGGTCGAGCCGTTCGACCTGGCGGTGGTCAACCTCTACCCGTTCGCCGACACCGTCGCCTCCGGCGCCAAGCCGGACGAATGCGTCGAGCAGATCGACATCGGCGGGCCGACCATGCTCCGCGCCGCCGCCAAGAACCACGCCAGCGTCGCCGTCGTGGTGGACCCGTCCTCCTACGGCACCGTGCTGGCCGCGGTCGAGGCGGGCGGTTTCACGCTCGAGGAGCGCCGCCGCCTGGCCGCCGCCGCGTTCGCCCACACGGCCTCGTACGACGTCGCCGTGGCCTCCTGGTTCGCCAACGTCTACGCGCCGGACGAGGTCGCGGCCGAGGCGCACTGGCCCGACTTCATGGGCGCCACCTGGCAGCGCAAGAACGTCCTGCGGTACGGGGAGAACCCGCACCAGCGCGCCGCGCTCTTCACCGCCGACCACGGCCCTGCCGGGCTCGCCGGTGCCGAGCAGCTGCACGGCAAGGAGATGTCCTACAACAACTACGTCGACGCGGACGCCGCCCACCGTGCCGCGTACGACTTCGCCGAGCCCGCCGTCGCGATCATCAAGCACGCCAACCCGTGCGGCATCGCGGTCGGTGAGGATGTCGCCGAGGCCCACCGCAAGGCGCACGAGTGCGACCCGGTGTCGGCGTTCGGCGGCGTGATCGCCGTCAACCGCCCGGTGACGGCGGCGATGGCCGCCCAGGTCGCCGACGTCTTCACCGAGGTGGTCGTGGCGCCGGGCTTCGAACCCGAGGCCCTGGAGATCCTCACCAGGAAGAAGAACATCCGCCTCCTGGCGTGCCCGGAGGCCCCGGCCGGCCCGGCCGAGTTCCGCCGGATCACCGGCGGTCTGCTCGTCCAGACCGTGGACCGTGTCGACGCCCCCGGCGACGACCCGGCCGACTGGGAGCTCAAGACCGGCGAGGCGGCCGACGAGGCGACGCTGCGCGACCTGGCGTTCGCCTGGAGGGCCTGCCGCGCGGTCAAGTCCAACGCCATCCTGCTCGCCGCCGACGGCGCCACCACCGGCGTCGGCATGGGTCAGGTCAACCGGGTCGACTCGGCCCGGCTGGCGGTGACCCGCGCCGGTGCCGAGCGCGCGGCCGCCTCGGTGGGTGCCTCCGACGCCTTCTTCCCGTTCCCGGACGGCCTCGAAGTGCTGACGGAAGCGGGCGTGCGGGCCGTCGTCGAGCCGGGCGGCTCCGTCAACGACGAGAAGGTGATCGAGGCGGCCCGGAAGGCCGGGATCACGCTCTACTTCACGGGCGTCCGGCACTTCTTCCACTGATCCTCCGGAACCGGCCGCGAGACCAGCCGGTCTCGCGGCCGGATCCGGCGTGTGGGAAGTTTTACGTTTGAACGTTGGTAGCCTCGGGAACCGTCGCGCCTTCCGCCCCGCATTTGACTCCGGCGCGCCCAAGCGCTGAAGGAGGCGTGATGGACTTCCTGGCCACTCTCATCCTGGGGAACGTCGTGCAGACGGCATCCCTGCTGATGGAGTCCCGTCAGGTGATCGGCCTCGTCGCCGCCTTCCTCGCCGCCGTTCTGGCCGCGCAGCTCGGCTGGCACGGCACCGACCGCCTGATCGCCTGGCGCAGCCGCCCCGACCAGGACTGACCCGCGCCGGGCCGCCCCGATCAGGACTGACCGCGGCAGGCCCGCCCCCGTTCGATCCGTCGATAGCATGGGGCGAACGCGACTGGCGCAGTCAAGGTGGATTCGACCACCGGGGAGCGAAGGACGGTCCGCACACCGCGCGCCTGGGTGTACGGGCCCCTGAGCACGCGGAGGAACCAATGACGGCACAGGTCCTGGACGGCAAGGCCACGGCCGCGGAGATCCGCGCCGACCTCAAGGTCCGCGTCGAGGCGCTGCGCGACCGCGGCGTATCGGTCGGGCTCGGCACCGTGCTGGTCGGCGACGACCCCGGCAGCCACGCCTACGTCACCATGAAGCACCGCGACTGCGCCGAGGTCGGCATCCAGAGCATCCGCCGCGACCTGCCCGCCGACGCCTCCCAGGAGGACGTCGAACGGGCCGTAACCGAGCTGAACGCCGACCCCGCGTGCACCGGCTACATCGTTCAACTGCCGCTGCCCAAGGGTTTGAACGAGCAGCGCGTGCTGGAGATGATCGACCCGGCCAAGGACGCCGACGGCCTCCAGCCGGTCAACCTGGGCCGCCTCGTCCTAATGGAGGCGGCCCCGCTGCCGTGCACGCCCAAGGGCATCGTGGCCCTCCTGCGCCGCTTCGAGGTGCCGCTGCGCGGCGCCGACGTCACGGTGATCGGCCGTGGCGTCACGGTCGGCCGCCCGCTGGGCCTCCTGCTGACCCGCCGCAGCGAGAACGCGACCGTGACCCTCTGCCACACCGGCACCCGGGACCTGGCCGCCCACGTCCGCAACGCCGACATCGTGGTGGCCGCCGCCGGCGTGCCCGGTCTCATCACCGGCGACATGATCAAGCCGGGTGCCGCCGTTCTGGACGTCGGCGTCTCCCGCGTCGACGGCAAGCTCGCCGGTGACGTGGCCGAATCCGTCCGCGACGTGGCCGCCTGGGTGGCCCCCAACCCCGGCGGCGTGGGCCCCATGACCCGCGCGATGCTCCTGGCCAACGTGGTGGAAGCGGCGGAGAGCACCCTTCACGCTTGACCCGATGCGGGGTGAAGGCGCTGAACACGGGGCCGCCCGCCGTGGTCACGCGAGCGAGCCGGGCTCGTCCGCGTGACCACGACGGGCGGTTCCTGCGGCCGTCCCCGGGTTTTTGCGCTGCCGTGGGGACGGCCGCAGATCACGTCAGCTTGCCCTGCGGCCGGCAGTACTGGTGGCCGGTCCGCGCGGGCCCGCTGGGTGCCCTGTCGCGTGGTTGCCGCCCGGCGGCGCCGCGCGTCGTACTCCCCCCGGCCCCTGGCCGTCCAGTGGCGGCCGGTTCTGCTGGGGGACGTGCACCGGGGGCAGCGGCCGGACGAGGCCCATCGCGATGACCTCGTTGGCCAGCCGCGTACGGCGGTTGGCGCCCTCGGGGATGCGGAACTTCTGATAGAGCCGCAGCAGGTGCTGCTTGACCGCGGCTTCGGTCACGACCAGGTCGGCGGCGATCTCCCTCGCGGTGGCGGGGGCGACGAAGGCCTCGTCCGAAAGGGCGGGCCGGCAGAGCGAGGTCAGGACATCGACCTCTCGGCGGGTGAGTTCGGGTGCCACGGCGCGCCGCAGCTCGACGTCGGGATCGACCTCCTCGCGGGGGATTCCCCCCATCCGGCAGCGCGCCGTGCCGAAGCTCACGACGTCGCCGTCCTCCAGTACGCGGCGGGCGATCGGCCGGCCGTTGACGCGGGTGCCGTTCCGTGACAGCCCCATGTCGACCACGTATACGTACGGGCCGCGCCGAACGATCTCTGCGTGCAATCGGGACACACTCGGGTCGTCGAGGCGAATGTCCACTCCTCGTCCTCTCCCGACCGTCGTGACGTCGGGGCGCAGCGGCATCACCAGCCCGCTGTCCTCGATCCGCATGAACGGCCCCTCCACGGCAGTCCTCCCAGCTAGTTAGCGACCCCTGTCTGCCGGGTTACCCGGGCGCCCCGGAGTCACACCCTCCTACTGGCGAGTAGGGACTGTGGCACAAGGCTTTTCGTGTCCATCCACACGTATCGGACCCCACCTGTATCAGCTCTCCGGTGAGTGTTTCCCGGGATGGGGCCGCCGGACGTCAGAAATATCCGGAGATGCCGCACCGAAACCCGGTCCCGTCGGAGCGGTCATGAGAGCCGCTGGTTGCGGCTAACGTGAGTTCTGACGGAACGTTCGCCCCGACACGCAGAGCGAGGCCATGAGCACGGAGCTGCACCGGCGCCGGCGGAGAGCACCCAAGCGGCGCGGCGCCACGCCGCACTGGCTGGGACAGCTGCCCTACATGATCGTTCTCTGTGGGGTGGCGGGCGCTCTGGTGCTGTGCTCGTTCAACTACTTCCGCAAGGGGTCGGGGTTGATGGCCGCCGCCGTCCTCTTCGGCGCGCTCGCCCGGCTGGTGCTCCCCCCGAGCCAGGTCGGGATGCTCGAGACCCGCAAGAAGTGGATGGACGTGGCCACGATGACGGGCTTCGCCGTGGCCATCGCCGTGGTCGCCTGGGTCGTGCCCGATTAACTCCACTATGGAGTGAATGGTCCAAAAGGCCGGGGCGAGGTCTAGACCTCTGTTGGCGCTCGGATAGCCTGACCAGTTGAGCCTTACAAGGACTGCTGGCCGGTGTAGGAAAGGGACAGCAACAGCATGCCCAAGATCAAAGTAGCGGGCCCCGTCGTCGAACTCGACGGCGACGAAATGACGCGGATCATCTGGGAGTTCATCAAGGACCAGTTGATCCTGCCCTACCTTGACGTGGACCTGAAGTACTACGACCTCGGGATCGAGCACCGTGACGCCACGGACGACCAGGTCACCATTGACGCCGCGAATGCGATCAAGCAGCACGGCGTCGGTGTGAAGTGCGCCACGATCACGCCCGACGAGGCCCGGGTGGAGGAGTTCGGCCTCAAGAAGATGTGGCGTTCCCCCAATGGAACGATCCGCAACATCCTCGGCGGCGTCATCTTCCGCGAGCCGATCATCATGCAGAACGTCCCCCGGCTCGTTCCGGGCTGGACCAAGCCCATCGTGGTCGGCCGTCACGCGTTCGGTGACCAGTACCGCGCGACCGACTTCAAGGTTCCCGGCCCGGGCAAGCTCACGGTGACGTTCACGCCGGAGGACGGCTCCGAGCCCATGGAGTTCCACGTCGCGGACTACCCCGAGGGTGGCGGCGTCGCGCTGTCGATGTACAACTTCCGCAAGTCCATCGAGGACTTCGCGCGCGCATCGTTCCGGTACGGCCTGTCCCGGGACTACCCGGTCTACATGTCGACCAAGAACACGATCCTCAAGGCCTACGACGGCATGTTCAAGGACGTGTTCCAGGAGATCTTCGACGCCGAGTTCAAGGCCGACTTCGAGGCCAAGGGGCTCACCTACGAGCACCGGCTCATCGACGACATGGTCGCCGCCTCCCTCAAGTGGGAGGGCGGCTACGTCTGGGCGTGCAAGAACTACGACGGCGACGTCCAGTCCGACACCGTGGCGCAGGGCTTCGGCTCCCTCGGCCTGATGACCTCGGTGCTCATGACCCCGGACGGCCGGACCGTCGAGGCCGAGGCCGCGCACGGCACGGTGACCCGCCACTACCGGCAGCACCAGCAGGGCAAGCCGACCTCCACCAACCCCATCGCGTCCATCTTCGCGTGGACCCGGGGCCTGGCCCACCGCGGCAAGCTCGACAACCAGCCCGAGGTCACGGAGTTCGCCAACAAGCTGGAGCAGGTCTGCGTCGAGACCGTCGAGAACGGCCAGATGACCAAGGACCTCGCGCTCCTGGTGGGCTCAGAGACGCCGTTCCTGACCACGCAGGAGTTCCTGCACGCGCTGGACGTCAACCTCCAGAAGAAGATCAACGAGAACTGATTCCTTCGTTCCCGCACCTGCGGGGATGGTGCCGGAGCCGGCCCTGCTGGCCGGCAAGGACACCGTTGGCCTCGCCAACGCGGGGAACGTATGAAAGGCCGGTCCGGAAACCCCGGGGCGGCCTTTCGCGTTTCCGTCCATGCCGGGTGGCGCACCTGGGGGAGGCGGCGCATCGTGCGCGCGATAGCCTGGCGGGTGGAATATCTCGACGACGAGAGAAACTCGGCGGCGGCTCATCTCGCGGGCGGTCGGGCTCGAGATCGAAGGACGGCCGCCTGAGCCCCTCAGGCCACAGCAGGAGAGAAGAAGGCAATGGCTCGCACCCCAGTCTCAGTCACGGTTACCGGCGCCGCCGGCCAGATCGGCTACGCGCTGCTCTTCCGCATCGCGTCCGGGCAGCTGCTCGGAGCGGACACGCCCGTACGCCTGCGTCTGCTGGAGATCCCGCAGGCGGTCAAGGCCGCCGAGGGCACCGCCATGGAGCTCGACGACTGCGCCTTCCCGCTGCTGGACGGCGTCGACATCTTCGACGACCCCACCCAGGCCTTCGCCGGCGCCAACGTCGCCCTGCTGGTCGGCGCCCGCCCGCGGACCAAGGGCATGGAGCGCGGTGACCTCCTGGAGGCCAACGGCGGCATCTTCAAGCCGCAGGGCGAGGCCATCAACGCCGGTGCCGCCGACGACATCAAGGTCCTGGTCGTGGGCAACCCCGCCAACACCAACGCCCTCATCGCCCAGCAGCACGCCCCGGACGTCCCGGCCGAGCGCTTCACGGCGATGACCCGCCTCGACCACAATCGCGCGCTGGCGCAGCTGGCGAAGAAAGCCGGCGTCTCGGTCTCCGACATCAAGAAGATGACCATCTGGGGCAACCACTCGGCCACCCAGTACCCGGACCTGTTCCACGCGGAGATCGCCGGCAAGAACGCCGCCGAGACCGTGAACGACCAGGACTGGCTGGAGAACACCTTCATCCCGACCGTCGCCAAGCGCGGCGCCGCGATCATCGAGGCCCGGGGCGCGTCCTCGGCCGCGTCGGCCGCCTCTGCCGCCGTCGACCACGTGCACACCTGGGTGAACGGCACGGCCGAGGGTGACTGGACGTCGATGGCGGTCGTCTCCGACGGCTCCTACGGCGTGCCCGAGGGCCTCATCTCGTCCTTCCCGGTCACCACCAAGGACGGCAAGTGGGAGATCGTCCAGGGTCTGGACATCGACGGCTTCTCCCGCGGCCGGATCGACGCCTCGGTGAACGAGCTGGCCGAGGAGCGCGACGCCGTCCGCAAGCTGGGCCTCATCTGAGCGATCCGATGTGACGCGAGCCCCGGGCCGGCGGCCCGGGGCTCGCCGGCTTTCCGGAGGACCCCTTGCCGGTTTCCGGCCGACGCCACGGTGCCGTAAATGTCGGGGATGCCCCGCAAGCACTCGATAAGGTGACGGGTCAGCCGTTACGCGTACCGAGGGTGGCGGCGGTCGCCGGGAGGACGAACGGGTGGAGCAGGCGTTTCAAGTCGATCTACGTGGCGTGGTGGACCTGCTCAGCCGGCATCTGTACTCCAGTCCCCGGGTCTACCTGCGGGAGCTCCTGCAGAACGCGGTGGACGCGATCACAGCCCGCGGCGAAGCCGCTCCGGGGGGTGTGGGGGGTCGTCCCCCCACAAGTGACACAGCTCGCGGCGAAGCCGGCGGCACGGTCGCCGTCGAGACTCGCGACGGTCTGCTGCGGGTCCATGACGACGGGATCGGTCTCACCGAGGACGAGGTCCACCGGCTGCTCGCCACGATCGGCCGTTCGTCCAAGCGGGACGAGCTGGGCTTCGCCCGGCACGACTTCCTCGGCCAGTTCGGGATCGGCCTGCTCTCGGCGTTCCTCGTCGCCGACGAGATCGAGGTCGTGACCCGGTCGGCCAGAAGCACGACCGGGACGGCCGTGAAGTGGACCGGCTTCGCAGACGGCCGCTACCAGGTCGAGCCCGGTGAACGCGACGAGCCCGGCACCACCGTCACTCTGCGTCCCCGCCCAGGCTCCGCCGACCTGCTCGCCCCGGCCACCGTCGCCGAGCTGGCCCGCGCGTACGGCTCGCTGCTGCCGGTCGAGCTCACCGTGGACGGTGCGGCGATCACCGGGGACGGGCCGCCCTGGCAGGCGGCGTACCCCGATCCGGCGCGTCGCCGCCGGGCGCTCGACGCCTACTGCCGCGATCTGTACGGATTCGAGCCGTTCGACGTGATCGAGCTCAACGTGCCCGAGGCCGGCCTCACCGGCGTCGCCTTCGTCCTTCCGCAACCCGTCACGCCGAGTGCCCGCGCCGCGCACCGCGTCTACCTCAAGCGGATGTTGCTGGCCGAGAACGTCGAGGGACTGCTGCCCGAGTGGGCGTTCTTCGTGCGCTGTGTGGTGGACGCGGGGGAGCTGCGCCCGACCGCCAGCCGCGAGGCGCTGTACGAGGACGAACTGCTGGAAGCGACCCGGGATGCGCTGGGCGAGCAACTGCGCCAGTGGCTCGTCCGGCTGTCGGAGACCGATCCGGCACGGCTCCGCGGTTTCCTGCGCCTGCACCAGCTCGGCGTCAAGGCGATGGCGGTGCACGACGACGACATGCTGCGCATCGTCGACCGCTGGCTGGAGTTCGAGACCTCCGCCGGGCCGATGACGCTGGCGGAGTTCCGCAAGCGGCACGCCGGCGGCCGGTACACCACCAACGTGGAGGAGTTCCGGCGGTTGTCGGCGGTCTCCGCCGCGCAGGGCGTCGGGCTGGTGAACGGCGGCTACGTCCACGACACCGAGATCATCGAGCGGCTTCCGGACATCGATCCGGACGTGGCGCTGCGTCGTCTCGACCCGGCCGAGCTGACCACCCATTTCGGGGTGCTCGATCCGGGCACGGAACTCGCGCTGCGGCCGTTCCTCGCCGCTGCGCAGAGGGCCGTCGACCGGCTCGGCTGCGAAGTGGTCCTGCGCGACTTCGATCCGCCGTCGCTGCCCGCGCTCTACCTCACCAGCCGCGCGGCCCGGCACCAGGCGGAGCTGGAGGAGGCCCGGGAACTGGCCGACGACCTCTGGAACGACGTGTTGGGCGCGATGAACGACGCGGTCGAACGGGACCGCCCGCAGCTGGTCCTCAACCATCGCAACCCCCTCACCCGCCGCGTCACCATGATCAAACCCGGTGCGCCGCCCCCGGCCGCTTCGGGCGCGGCCGGACCGGGTCCCGCCGAGGAGGGGCTGATCGAGCTGGCGGTCCAGGCGCTGTACGGCCAGGCGCTGCTGCTCGGCCATCATCCCCTGCGCGCCGCCGACACCGCCGTCCTGAACCGCTCGTTCCTCGGTCTGCTGGACTGGGCCGTGCACGACCCGGAGGCCACGCCGTGAGCGTTGACCACGTCTACGACCTGATGGCGCGGGCTGGGGAGCTCCCGTACGGCGAGGCCAAAACGGTCCTCGTGGAGGACGCCCTGCGGCAGGCGGAGGCCGCGGGCGAACCGGAGCTGGCGTTCCGGGTACGGATGGAGCTGACCACCGCCTACCAGTACGGCGGGGAGCCGGCGAAGGCGTTCACCACGTTCAGCCGCTGCCTGGCCGACCATGACCGGGACCCCGGCCGGTTCGACGAGGGGGCCCGGCTGCTCTGGCAGATCAAGTGGATGGTCAACTCGCTCACCCTCTTCCCCGAGATCCCGCTGGACCGGACGTACGCGATCCTGGACGAGATGGAGCGCCGTTACCTGCTCGGCGGCCACAGCCTGCAGGCGGTGTACCACTACCGGCACGCTGTGGCGCGCCATGTGGGCGATGCCGGCGCGGCCGACGAGTGGTACGCGCGGTGGCGTGCGGCGCCGCGCGACGAGCTGTCGGACTGCGCGGGCTGCGACCCGACCGGGATGGTCTACCACCTCGCGAGCCGGGAGCGGGACGAGGAGGCGCTGGCCATCGCGGCGCCCGTGCTGAGCGCCGAGCTCAACTGCACCGAACAGCCGCAGGGCATCCTCACCGCGCTGCTGCCCGTCTATCTCCGTACGGGCCGCGTGGAGGACGCACGGGATGCGCACCGCCGCGGCTACCGGATCATGCGGTCCAACATCGCGGACTTCGCCGACATCGCCGAGCACATCGAGTTCTGCGCGCAGACCGGCAACGAGCCACGAGGGCTGGAGATCCTCCAGCGTCACCTGGGCTGGCTGGACCGGGCACCCAGCCCGCACTCGGCGATGCGGTTCGCCGCCGCGTCGGCACTGCTGCTGCGGCGGCTCGACGAGACCGGCCATGGCGGCGAGGTCTCGCTCCGCCGTCCCGCGCACGGCGATCGGAAGGCCGCGGACGTGTCCGCCGCCGAACTGCGGGCCGAGCTGACCGAGCAGGCCACGCAGCTCGCGGCGCGCTTCGACGCCCGCAACGGCACCACGTACCAGGGGGACCTCGTACGGGAGATCCTCGCCGCCGGCCCGATCGTCGATCACCTGCCGCTGACCGCGCACGACCGCCGCCCCACCACCGCGACGCCCCCTCAAGTCATGACATCGACCGAGGCCGTCGCGCCCGACCGCCGCCCCGCCGCGGACTATTCGGACGTCGATGATCTCGACGCGCTCCTGGCGGCGGCCGACGAACGATGGCAGGCCCGTGACCTGGACTCCGCCCGGGCGGCCTGGCACCGCTTCGACGAGGTCCTGGCCGCCACGGATGCCGTCCTGACCACGGGACAGAGCGCGCAACGCGCCGACGGGCGCGGCCTCGAACTGCTCATGAGCGGTGAGGCCGAGGCCGGGCTGGCCGAGTGGTGGCGGGCCGCGGAGTTGTATGCGGAGGCCGGAGATCCCGTTCTCCAGCACTCCGTCCTCAGCCGCATCGGTGGTGCCCTCATGGGGCTGGGCCAGCCCGACGAGGGCGTTCCGCTGCTCACCACAGCGGTGGCCTACCTGGACGAGCACGCGCCGGGAACGCGGCGCGCCCTGACCGCACGCCTTCGGCTCAGCGGCCACCATCTGGAGTCGGGCAGTCCAGAGGAAACGATCGCGGTGCTCGCCGATCTCACACCGGACGAGCCGCACGACATCGGCAACGTGGAGCTCAACCGGGCCCGGGCACTGGCACATCTCGGCCGCCACGAGGAAGCCGTGGCCGCGCTACGGCGGGCCTGCGACGCGCTGCGGACCGTCGCCGACCGCGACCCGCTTGCCGAGGCGGCCTTCATGCTCGGGCAGCTGCTTTCGCACGACCCGGCGGGCCTGGACGAAGCGCTCGCGGCGTTCGATGAGACGCTGGCGAACGCCGTGCTGCCCATGCTCCGCCTGGCCGCGCACGCCGAGCGCGGCAGGCTCCTGCTGTCGCACGAGCGCGCGGCGGACGCGGTCGCGGACCTGGTGGAGGCGGTGGCCGGGTTCACCGCCGAAGGGGCGCACGCCCAGGCCGCCCACGCGCGGGTGGAGCTGGCGGCGGCCTACTACACGACCGGACGGCATTTCGAGGCCGCCGAAGTCGCCGAGGAAGCGGCCCCGATGCTCGCCCAGCTGGACGACAGCGCGGCCGAACGCCGCCTCCGCTTCATTCTCGCCCACTCCCAGCGAGAGCTCGGCGAGCCGCAGGCCGCCGAGCTCTTCACGGAACTGGCACGCGAGGACGACGAACCCGGTGCCGCCGCGCAGCTGCTGGAGACGGCCGCCGAGGTCCTCACCGGCCTGGACAAGGACGCGCTGGCGGCGGAGCGGTTCGCCGAGTCCGCCGACGCCTTCGCCAAGGCCGGGAATCCCTACGGCGTCGTCCGGACACGTCGGCGCGGCGCCCTCTGTCATCTGTGGAGCGGCCGAGAGGACGAGGCCCTGGCCGAGATGGAGCGGGCCCGTGCCGGCTTGAAAGAGCTGCCGCCTGACAACCCGGCTGCGCTGACCTGGGAGACCTCGATGGTCGCGTACGACGAGGCGCGCCTGCTCGCGAACGTCTCCCGCTACGACGAGGCGCTGCGCAGCGTCGGCGAGGCCATCGAGGGTTACACGTCCCTGAACGAGACCGACGCCGCGGAGGCCGCCTTGCGCCTGCGCTCCAGCATCCAGGACGAACTCTCGTGACTCCCGCCTTTTGTTGACTCTGCGTGTCCGCCAGTCGATGACCTTCCGCGTTCAATAGACTCCGTTCCGTACACGGGGATTGAGGTGACGGCTTCCGGCCCGCGGTGGGCGGCCGTCACCTTCGCACGTCGGGGTGGATCTTTCATGCGTCGGGTTCCGATCGCTTTGTCCGTCATGGGCGCCATGGTGGCTACTGTCATGCTCGCCACCGGCTTGGCGGACGCCGCCCCGCTGCCCCTGGCCACGGCCGACCTGCGGATGGAGGTCACCGGTCCGGCCCACCGGGTGAAGACCGGCTCGGTCGTCGGCTATGCCGTACGGCTCCGCAACGCAGGTCCGGCGGCCGTCACCGACGCCGCGACCGTGGTGCGGCTGCCGCGCGGGATCTCCGTCGTCGAGATCTCCGACCTCGCCTGCCGCGAACGTGGCAGAACGCTCACGTGCCCGCGCGCCGCCCTTGCCGCGGGAACGTCGCGCACTGTCCACATCCTGGGGATAGTGAAGCCGGCCGCCCGTGGCTCGTACCGCGTCCAGGCAAGGACGTACGCGAGCAGCGCGGCGGATCCCGTTCTCCGCAACAACATGGCCCGCACGATCACGAAGGTCGCGCCGAGCACCGACGTGGCGGTGCGGCTGTCCGCGCCGCGCCGGGTGGCTCCGAACGGCAGGCTGGCGCTCGCGGTCACCGTCGTCAACCGCGGTCCGCGCCCGGCACGGCGCGTCAAGCTGCATCTGGGCGCGCACGGAGCCCGCCTCACAGCGCCGTGGAAGCGCCGGGGCACCTCCTGCCGGGCAACGGGCGAGCGAGCCGGCGGCCATTTCCTGAGGTGCGCGCTGGGCACCTTGCCGGTGGGGGCTCGCCGGACCCTGTACTTCCGGGCGCGGTTCTCCCCGTCTGGGCGGGTCGTCGCTCAGGAGTACGCGGTCACCACGTCACACACCCTCGGTGACCGACGCCCGGTCAACAACACCGCCACCGCCAGGGTCCAGGTGGCCCGCTTCACCAGCCCGCCTCAGCTGACGCGGTGAGCACCCGGGGCGGGATTCGCCTCGAAGATCGTGGGCGGTGTCCAGCCACGGGCCGCGTAGGCACCGGTGATCGCCGCCCGTACCTCGTCGACGCGCTCGGTGGCCGTCAGAACGATCGCCGAGCCGCCGAAGCCGCCGCCGATCATGCGGCCGCCCCGGGCCCCGGCGCGCAGGGCCTCCTCGACGGCCACGTCGGCCTCCGGCCACGAGATCTCGAACTGGTCCCGCAGCGACAGGTGGGACGCCGTCAGCATCGAGCCCAGCTCCGTCACCGCGCCCGCCCGCAACAGCCCGACGACCGCCTCGACGCGGTGGTTCTCGGTGACGACGTGCTGGACGCGGCGGCGCAGCACCGGATCGGCCAGCGCCGCGAGCGCTGCGGCGAGGTCCTTGACGTCGCGGAGAGCCGGGACGCCCAGGAGCCGGGCGGCCTCCTCGCACTCGGCGCGGCGCTGCGCGTACTCCCCGCCGGTCAGGGTGTGCGTGGCGCGGGTGTCGACGACCAGCATGGTCAGCCCCGAGTCGGCGGGGGCGAAGGGTACCTGGGAGGTCAGGCCCGAACGGCAGTCGAGCATCAGCGCGTGACCGTCGGTGGCCAGCAGCGAGGCCGACTGGTCCATGATCCCGCAGGGCATCCCCACGTGCTCGTTCTCGGCCCGCTGGGCGAGCAGCGCCAGCTCCCGCCGGTCCATCTCGATCCCGTACAGATCGCAGAGGGCCAGTGCGGTGGCGCACTCCAGCGCCGCCGAGGACGACAGGCCCGCGCCGGCGGGCAGGTCCGAGTCGATCAGCAGTGAAGCGCCGCCGGCGCCGTGCTCGTGCAGCAGCCAGGCGACCCCGGCCGGGTAGGCCGCCCACCCGTCCAGCGAACCACCCTTCACCGGCACGGTGATTCCTTGGTCGGCGGCTTGCAGCGACCGCAGGTGCAGCATGCCGTCGTCGCGGCGCGCCGCCGCGACGGAGACACCGAGATCGAGGGCGAACGGAAGGACGAAACCGTCGTTGTAGTCGGTGTGCTCGCCGATCAGGTTGAGCCGGCCGGGTGCGTGCCAGACGCCCTCGGGGGCCCGCTGGTACGCCTCGCCGAAGGCCGCCGCGAGCGCGGAAGGATCGGGGCTCATCGTGACTGGAGGAAGGTCCAGGCGTCGGTGACCATGGTCCGCAGATCCCGCTCGGGCTTCCAGCCCAGCGTCGACTGGATCTTGTCGGACGAGGCCACCAGCACCGCCGGGTCGCCGGCGCGGCGCGGGCTGACCACTGCCGGGATCGGATGCCCGGTCACCTCGCGGCAGACCTCGATGACCTCGCGGACCGAGTAGCCGCTGCCGCTGCCCAGGTTGAAGATCTTGTGCTCGCCCGGGGCGCCCGCCTCACCGGGGGCGCACGCGTCCAGCGCCAGCAGGTGCGCCACGCCCAGGTCGACCACGTGCACGTAGTCACGGATGCAGGTGCCGTCGGGCGTCGGGTAGTCCTCGCCGAACATGCTGACCGACTCGCGCTCGCCCAACGCGACCTTGAGCACGTTGGGGATCAGATGGGTCTCGACAGTGTGACGCTCGCCATACGCTCCGTACGCCCCGGCCACGTTGAAGTAGCGGAGCGAGACGCCGCCCAGGCCGAACAGCCGGGCGTACTCGGCCAGCGCCGTGTCGATCGCGAGCTTGGAGGCGCCGTAGGGGTTGGTCGGCCGCGTCGGGTCGGTCTCCAGGATCGGTGTGGACTCCGGCTCGCCGTAGGTCGCCGCCGTCGAGGAAAAGACGATCTTGGACACGCCGGCCCGGCGCATGGCGTCCAGCAGCGCCAGCGACTCGCCGAGGTTCTTGTCCCAGTACAGCCCCGGCTTCTCCACCGACTCGCCGACCAGCGACTTGGCCGCGAAGTGCAGCACCGCGTCGAAGCCGGCGCCGTCGAGCACCTCGAACGCCCGGTCGCGCAGCGTGCCCCGGACGAGCAGGGCGCCCTCCGGCGTCGCGTCCTCATGCCCCGTGGACAGGTCGTCGAGCACCACCACCTCGTGCCCGGCCTCCAGCAGCAGAGCGGTGACGACGCTGCCGATATAGCCGGCGCCTCCGGTGACGAGCAGCTTCACTGGTGAGTCCTCCTGCTTCCGGGGTCTTCGCTTCCCGGTCTTCGCTTCCGGGGTCTTCGCTTTGGGATCTTCTGGGGTCTGGGCGAGTCGGCGATGCCGGTCCAGGCTATCTGTAAGGAGAACCTGGGAAGGCTGAACGAATGGACCCGATGGAGCCGCGGCAACCCGTATCGCCGCAGGCAGGCCCACCGCAACCGCCGCGGCGGGTCGCTCGGCCGCTGGTCTGGTTGTTGTCCAAGTCCACCGATCTTGCCGTACGGCTGGGCGGAGGCGACCCGCAGGCGCTCCGCGAGGAGATCACCGCGGATCGCATGCGAGCCATGGTCGCGGGGAACACGCAGCTCACCACCGAGGAACGGGCGCTGATCGAGGAGGTCTTCGCGGCCGGGGAACGGCCCCTGCGCGAGGTCCTGGTCCCGCGTACCGAGGTGGTGTTCCTGGACGCGACGCTGCCGCTGTCCACGGCCGCCCGGATCGCCGCGGCGACCCCGCACTCGCGGTTCCCGGTGTGCCGGGACTCCCATGACGAGGTGATCGGCTTCGTGCACATCCGCGACCTGCTCGTGCCGGAGGTGGCGGACCGGTCGGTCCCGGTGGGCGAGCTGGTCCGGCCGGTCCTGTACCTGCCGGCCTCGCAGCTGGTGTTGCCGGTGCTCTCGGAGATGCGGCGCGAGGGACACCACCTGGCGATCGTCATGGACGAGTACGGCGGAACGGCGGGGATCGTCACTCTCGAAGACCTTGTCGAAGAGCTGATCGGTGACATCCGCGACGAATATGATGTGAAGGACGTACAGGCTCGCCGCCTGCGCGACGGGGTGGTCGAGGTCGACGGCCTGCTCAACCTGGACGACTTCGCCGCCGAGACCGGCATCCGGCTGCCCGTGGGGCCCTACGAGACCGTCGCCGGGCACATCATGGCCGTCCTCGGGCAGGTGCCCGCCGAGGGTGACTGGGTCGAGGCCGGCGGGAGCCGGCTCGCGGTCGCCCGGATGGACGGGCGGCGCATCGAGCGGGTGCGTGTCAGTCCGAACCCCCCTGCCCGCGGGGGCGTCCCACCGGATGGGGGAGAAACGGGTTCCGTGGAAACCGCTGCCGTGGGCGCCGCTACCCGCGACGCCGACACCCAAGACGCCGCCTCGAGCGAGGCCTGAGAGAATCGGTCCGTGCACATGTCCGAAGCGCCCCAGCAGCCCACCGCCGGCACGACCGCACCTCGCGTGCTGTCCGGGATCCAGCCCACCGCCGACTCGTTCCACCTTGGTAACTACCTGGGTGCGCTGCGGCAGTGGGTCGCGCTTCAGGACTCGCACGAGGCCTTCTACTGCGTCGTCGACCTGCACGCCATCACGGTGAAGTACGAGGCGGAGGCGCTGCGGCGCCGCTCGAAGGTGTCCGCGGCCCAGCTGCTCGCCATGGGGGTCGACCCGGAGCGTTCCACCCTCTTCCTGCAGAGCCACGTGCCCGAGCACGCCGAGCTCGCCTGGGTGCTCGGCTGCCTCACCGGCTTCGGCGAGGCCGGCCGGATGACGCAGTTCAAGGACAAGTCCTCCAAGCAGGGCGCCGACGCGACCACCGTGGGGCTGTTCACCTACCCGATCCTGCAGGCCGCCGACATCCTGCTCTACACGCCCACGCCCGGCCCGGGCGAGCGGGTCTTCCACGTTCCGGTCGGCGAGGACCAGCGCCAGCACCTGGAGCTGACGAGGACGCTCGCGCAGCGCTTCAACCACCGGTTCGGCGACACGTTCGTCGCACCTGAGGCCTACATCCCGCAGGGCGCCGCCAAGATCACCGACCTCCAGGAGCCGACCGCCAAGATGAGCAAGTCGGCGTCGTCGCCGCAGGGCATCATCGACGTGCTGGAGGAGCCGGGCCCGATGCGCAAGAAGATCATGCGCGCGGTCACCGACACCGGCTCGGAGGTCACCTTCGACGAGGAGAACAAGGCCGGCGTCTCCAACCTGCTGCGCATCTTCGCCGCGCTGGACGGCAGCTCGATCGAGGACCTGGAGCGGCGGTACGAGGGTTCCGGCTACGGCCAGTTCAAGAAGGACCTGGCCGAGGCCGTGCTCGACACGTTCGGGCCGATCCGCGAGCGCACCCAGAAGCTGCTGGACGACGAGGCGGAGCTGGAGCGCATCCTGGCGCGCGGCGCCGAGCGGGCCAGCGCGGTCGCGGCAGGCACCATGGACGTCGTGCGCGAGCGGGTGGGATTCGTGGGACGTGGCCACTAGGCGTTCCCCGGACGCCGCCACACCGCGTGGTCCGGGCACGGGGGAGAGGGCGATCGGGGTGGCCATCCCGATCCCCGAGCCCTATGGTTCCGAGCTGCAGCGCAGGCGGGAGTCGTTCGGCGACGAGCTGGCGTCGGCGATTCCCACGCACATCACCCTCCTGCCGCCGACCGAGGTCGGCGGGGGCGACCTTGGCGCCATCGAGGACCATCTCCAGATGATCGCCGCCGCGGAGCACCCGTTCCGGATCCTGCTGCGCGGCACCGGGACCTTCCGGCCGGTGTCGCCGGTGGTCTTCGTGGCGGTCGCCGACGGGATCGCGGGTTGCGAACGGATCCAGCGGCAGGTGCTGGCCGGCCCGCTGGCCCGTGAGCTCGACTTCCCGTACCACCCGCATGTGACGGTGGCCCACCACCTGCCGGAGGAGGCCATGGACCGGGCCTTCAAGGAGCTGGCGGGGTACGAGGCCGTCTTCGAGGTGCGGGGCTTCTCCCTGTACGAGCACGGCGACGACGGGGTCTGGCGGCCGCGGCGCCACTTCGCGTTCGGCGGCGCCGACCGCGGAGCCGTGCGCAAAGTGATCATCTGATTGCGCTTCGAACGGGTTTCACCGGGTACGGGCCGTACATGCGGCAGGCGATCGCCGAGGTGCAGCGTCGCTTCGACGCGCTGCAGGAGACGGGCAAGGACCGCTTGCGCGGTCTGCGAGGGCGCTGGCCCGTCTTCGACCACCTGGCCCGCGGTTACGAGCGTTACCAGGAGCGGCGCGGAGACCGGCTGGCCGCCGCCCTCACCTGCTATGCCTTCCTGTCGTTCTTCCCGCTGCTCGCGCTGGCGTACGCGCTGCTCGGTTATCTGGTCATGTTCAGCGAGAAGGCCCGCGACTACTTCGTCGAGGCGATCAACTCGCTGCTGCCCGGCCTGTCCGACCAGCTCGGGGTGGAGGAGATCGTCAGCTCCAAGGCGGCGGTCGGGGCGATCAGCCTGGTCGGCCTGCTGTTCACCGGTCTCGGCTGGGTGACCGTCCTGCGCGAGTCGTTGCGCGACATCTGGGGGAACGATCCGAACGGCGAGACCAACCTCCTCCTCAAGAAGGCCTACGACGCCGCCGTCCTGATCTTCTTGGGGGCTACCCTGATCTGCTCCGTGGCGGTGTCCACGGTCACGACCCAGGCCACCCACACGGTGCTGGGCTGGCTGGGCCTGGACGACGTCACCGGGGCGGGCACCGTGCTGCGCCTGCTGTCGCTGACGGTCGCGATCCTCTTCAACACCCTGATCTTCCTGGTGCTCTTCTCGCGGCTGTCGGGCACCCGTGCGCCATGGCGGCGCATCATCAAGGGCGCGCTGTTCGGGGCCGTGGGGCTGGAGATCCTCAAGCAGGTGGCCACGCTGCTGCTCTCCTACACCACGGCCAACCCCGTGTACGCCTCGTTCGCGGTCCTCGTCGGGCTGATGGTGTGGATCAACATCGTGTCGCGTTTCCTGCTCTTCGTCGCGGCCTGGACCGCCACCCGCAAGATCGTCCTGAGCGCCGACGAGCGGGCCGAAGAGGACGCGAAGGTGAACGTCGAGCACGTCAAGCCGGTGGCCAGCGGCGCTGCAACCGGCGCTCCCACCGGCGCTTCCACTGGCGCTTCCACTGGCAAGGGCTCCTAAGACCAGAAGTCGTCGTCGGTGTACTGGTCCTCGGCCAGCGTCCTTATCTCGGTGATCCGGCCGTGGTCGAGGCGGAAGACGTCCACCGCCCGGCTGTCGAGCACCTTGCCCGGCCGTTCGGCGTACGTCTGGACGAGGGCCACGCCGTTCGCGTCGTCGGCCATGACCGCGTACGGCTCGGTCCGGAAGGTGCCGCCGGACAGCTCGAACAGCCGGACGTAGAAGCCGAGGATCTCTTCGGGGGTGCGGTATTCGCCGCAGAGCGGCCCGCGGCCCGGCACGCGGTGCACGACCTGGTCTGCCAGCAGGCCGCGGATGAAGTCGATGTCGCCCTTGGCGAACGCGGTGTAGCCGTCGCGCAGCAGGGTGACATTGGGATGCTCGGAGGCCGGTGGCGCATAGGAACGGCGATGGGACACGACGCTTCCTCCTGAACGCGCCGGCCCGCCGTCCAGCCCACGGCACTGCCGACCGGCGTCACCGAGGAGGGTAGTCCCGGGATCCGGCCGCGGCCAGTGAGGGAAGTCTTACCGGCGGCCCACCTGGCCGGATCGTCGTGAGACGCGCCGGAGGCCGGTGCTCAGCTCAGGTGTCGTGACGGCGCCGAAGGAACACGTAGGCGAGGACGCCCGCGGCCAGGACCGCGCCGCCGGCACCGGCGGCGATCAAGCCCCAGCCGCTGCCGGAGTCTTCGCCGGGGAGCCCGTTCACGCCTGGGAGGACACCGCCCCCGTCGTTGTTCTTCTTCGGCTGGGCGGCGTCGCCGGGCGGCACCAGCGTGCCCACCGGCTTGGCCTTGCCGCGTGCCCGGAAACCCCAATCGAGCAGCTGCTTGGCGTACTTGGACGGGGGCATGTCCGCGCGCATGAGCGAGATGATGATCGTGTGCCCGCCCCGGCGTGCGGCGGCCACGAAGGTCTGCCGGGCGTTCTCGGTGTAGCCGTTCTTGCCGCCGAGCATGCCCGCGTAGTCGTGCGCCTGGCCCGGCAGCATGCGGTTGTGCGTGTGGATCGGGTAACCCCCGATCTTCTTGCCCTTCTTGCGCTGCGCCTTGGTGGGCGGCGCCGGGAACCAGTGGTCGATCTTCTCGGTGTAGCGGCGGAAGGCCGGGTTCTTCATGCCCTCCCGCAAGATCAGGGCCAGGTCGTACGCCGAGGTGTGCTGGGTCTTCACCGTCAGGCCGAGATCCTTGTCGAGCCCGTTCGGCGAGCCGGCGAGGGTGTCGCGGGCGTTGATCCGCCGCGCCTCGGCGTTCATGTCGGCGAGCGTCTTCTTCATCCCGCCGTTCGCCTCGGCGAGCGTGACCGCCGCGTCGTTGGCCGACATCATCATGAGCGCGTGGAACAGGTCGGACACCTTGTACTGCAGCTTCGGCGTCATGCCGACCTTGGTGCCCTCGACGTCGCAGGCCTGCTGGCTCGGCCGGACCAGCCGGTTGGGGTCCAGCTTGGGGATCAGCGCCAGCGTGGTGAGGGTCTTGAGCGTGCTGGCGGGCAGGTACTGGCCGTGCGGGTCCCTGGCGGCCAGGACCTGGCCGGTGTCGCCGTCGGCGATGATCCACGACGCCGCCTTGATCTTCGGAGCGGCAGGCACGCCCGGGCCCGGGTTGATCACGACTCCCCGGCTGCCCAGCTGGGGCCCTCCGACCGGCTCGGCGGGCGCCGTCCGGGCGGAGGCAGCGGCCGCAACCGCGGCTCTCGCCGTCGCCGGACTCACTGTCGCCGAACTCGCTGTCGCTGGACTCGCTGTCGCCGGGGCTGCCGCGCACACGGACGCGGCGATGAGTGAGGCCGCTGCGAGCGGCACGGCGAACGTGGTGGCGGCGCGGCGTGGTCTCCTCATGATTCCCCGAAGACTAGGCGACACGTCCGGGGGATCGGTAGCCGTGCACGACGTGTCTGGCAGGAGTGACCGAAGGTCATGTATTGCCCATTGTCCCCCACCAGGTACTGTCACATTACGTGACCAGTGCTTATTTGGGTCAGGTATAACTAGTTCGTTCGGGTGGCGCACTCTCGGGCAAAGGTGACCGAAAAGGGTGACCGGCCGTGATCGACCGCCGCCCGTACGAGTCAAATGATCCGCAAAGGGCATGGACTCCCGCAGGGTGGCGGGCACGGGCGCCATCATGGAGTGAACGCCGACCCTGGACGTCCTGGGACGGCGTTTGTCCAGGCTTAGGGACCCGCTGGCTGAATTGCGCCACGTGCCACGCATCGACCTGCAAGGATTGTGGACGGAGGTTGGCCGTGGCCATTGACTTCAACCCTTCCCGCGGAGCGACGCTGGGCGTTGAGTGGGAGCTCCAGCTCGTCGATGCGGAGACGATGCACCTTCGGCAGGACGCGCGCGAGGTGCTGGCCGCGCTGCCGTCGCTCAGTGAGGGCGGCGACAACCCCAAGATCCGACATGAGCTGATGGAGTCCACCGTCGAGATCGTGACCGATATCAGTCACACCGTCGGCGAGGCCAAGGCCGATCTGGCCGGCACGATCGCCGAGCTGCGCGCCGCCGCTGACGCGCGCGGCATCGCGCTGGCCTGCCTCGGGACCCATCCGATCAGCGACTGGCGGGACGCGGTGATGGCGCCGATCCAGCGCTATGCCGAGTTGATCGAGCAGATGCAGTGGCTGGCCCGCAGGATCCAAACGTTCGGGGTGCACGTTCATGTGGGTGTGCGAAACGTCGACAAGGCGATTCCGATCGTCAACGCGCTTTCCGCGTACCTTCCGCACTTCCTCGCGCTGACCGCCTCCAGCCCGTTCTGGAGCGGCAGTGACACCGGGCTGGCGTCGAGCCGCGCCGTCGTCTTCGGCCAGCTGCCGACGGCCGGTCCTCCCCACTTGCTTGACGATTGGGCGGCGTTCGAGGATTACATGGACACCTTGCTGCGCGCCGGGACCATCCGGAGCATCAAGGAGGTGTGGTGGGACATCCGGCCGCATCCCGATTTCGGCACCATCGAGATCAGGATGTTCGACGGCATTCCCACCATGCGGGAGGTGGGCATGGCCGCCGCGTTGTGCCAGAGTCTCGTCACGCTCTTCGACCAGCAGCTTGATCGCGGCTACACGCTGCCGCGGCCGGCCGCCTGGGTGGTCCGCGACAACAAGTGGCGCGCCACCCGCTACGGCCTCGACGCCATCGTCATTACCGATGACACTGGAAGCACCGCCCCGCTCCGCGACGATCTCTACGAGCTGATCCGCGAGCTGGAGCCGGTGGCGGATCGCCTCGGCTGCGCGGAGGAGCTCAAGGTGGCCGGGGAGGTCCTCGAACACGGGGCACCATACGAGCGCCAGCGCGCGATCCGCGCTGAGGGCGGCACTTTGGAGCAGGTGGTCGAGGCAGCGATCACGGAGTTCGCAGAGGACAGATTCGTCACTCTGGGGGAGGTTGCACATGTCGGGACATGAGGAGCCGCCCGGCGACGCGCACACTCCCCGCAACACTCCATCGAGCGCTCCGCGGGACGGCACATCCGCCGCCGGAGCCGGCAACGAACAGACCACTGGGCGGGTGCCGTTCGGCTCCGCCATGGCGCAGGGGGCGCATATGACGAAACCCGGACCCGGGGTGATGCCCGGCCTTGAACCACCGACCGCCCCAGGGGCGGCCGAGCAGCGCGAGACATCGTCCGCCGGGATCACCCCGACGGGAGTCACGCTGGGAGGTGAGGCGCTGCAGCCGCAGCTGGACGCCTTCCTGGCGGGGCACGAGGACGACCTCACGCTCTTCCGGCGTGATCTCCACATGCACCCGGAGCTGGGCTACGCCGAGCACCGCACCACCCAGCGGATCGTCGAGCGGCTGACCGCCGCCGGGCTCCGCCCGCAGGTGCTGCCCCGCGGCACCGGGCTGTTCTGCGACATCGGCCCGGAGGACGGCCCGACCGTCGCCCTCCGCGCGGACATCGACGCGCTGCCCCTCCAGGACGAGAAGGACGTTCCCTACCGTTCGACGGTGCCGGGCGTCGCCCATTCCTGCGGCCACGACGTGCACACCACGATGGTCCTCGGAGCCGGTCTCTTCCTGGCCCAGCAGGCCGCGGCGGGGCTCCTGCCCGGCCGGGTCCGGCTGCTCTTCCAGCCCGCCGAGGAGACCCCCGGCGGCGCCCTGGACGTGATGGCGGCCGGCGGCATCTGCGGCGTGGACCGCGCGTTCGCCCTGCACTGCGACCCGCGCATCGAGGTCGGCCAGCTCGGCCTGCGCACCGGCCCGATCACCGCGGCCTGCGACAAGGTGTACGTGAAGGTGACGGGCCCCGGCGGCCACACCGCCCGGCCGCACCTCACCGCCGACCTGGTCTACGCCCTCGCCAAGATCGTCACGGAGCTGCCCGCCGCGCTGTCCCGCCGCGTCGACCCCCGGTCCAGCCTGTCCCTGGTCTGGGGCCGGGTCTCGGCCGGCTCGGTCGCCAACGCGATCCCCGACGACGGCATCGCCGAGGGCACCGTCCGCTGCCTGGACGACGAGGCCTGGCACCGGGCGCCCGAGATGATGAAGGCGCTCCTGCAGTCCGTGGCCGCCGCGTACGACGTGGAGGCCTCGCTGGAGTACGTCCGCGGCGTCCCCCCGACGGTCAACGAGGCGACCAGCGTGCAGATGTTCCGCGACGCGTCGGCGGAGGTGCTCGGCGAGGAGGCCGCGGTGCCCACGCCGCAGAGCCTCGGCGGGGAGGACTTCGGCTGGTACCTGGAGTCGATCCCCGGCGCCCTGGCCCGCCTCGGCGTCCGCACGCCGGGTTCGACGGCGGAGTACGACCTGCACCGGGGCGACTTCGACGTCGACGAGAGCTGCATCGGCGTCGGCATCCGGGTCCTGGTCGCCACCGCCCTCACCGCGCTGTGGGACGGCGGCCGCCCTGGCGACCCCGACCAGGTGCTCAAGGCCTCCACCGCGACCTGATCCGTTCGCCCAGGGAGACATGATTCGCCCGGGACCTCGGTCTGGGGAGTGTCCGGACCAGGGTCTGGGTGATATCCGGACTCTGGTCCGGGGCGCGTCGGGACGCCGGTCCGGGACATGCCCGGTAAGCTGCGGGCGACCGCCTCGCCGATCATGGGACCTGCCGTGATCGACTTCCGTTTCACTGCTGTGACCTGTGGCGATATGCGTACGCATTGGTAACGACCGCATTGCGAAACGGTGCACGTGGGATGTTTTGGTCCACATGCGAGGTAGCGTCCAGTCGATTTGAGTGGCCGGTTTTGGCCGCTATGCCTGGGTGGGGAATGGAAGGAGCGCTACCTTGCGCCGTGGACTCAAGATTTCGCTCGTCACGCTGACGGGCGCTGCGCTCACGCTGAGCGCCTCCGCGTGCGGTGGCAAGAAGGCCGAGACCGGTGGCGGTGGCGATGACAAGAAGACCCTGAAAGTGGGTCTGGCGTTCGACATCGGCGGCCGTGGCGACCAGTCGTTCAACGACTCGGCGGCGGCGGGTCTGGATCGGGTCAAGAAGGACCTGAACATCCAGACCGAGGAGATCTCCGCCAAGCCGGACGAGCCGGACGCCGACAAGGAGTCGCGCCTCCGCCTCCTGGCCACCAAGGGCTACAACCCGATCATCGGTGTCGGCTTCGCCTACACCAACTCGATCAACAAGGTCGCCAAGGCGTTCCCCAACACCAAGTTCCTGGTCGTCGACGCCGACCAGTGCAAGGTGGAGGGCACCAACGTGCTCGGCGCCTGCTTCTCCGAAGAGCAGGGCTCGTTCCTGGTCGGCGCGGCCGCCGCGCTCAAGTCCAAGACCGGCACCATCGGTTTCATCGGCGGTGTCAACGTGCCGCTGATCCACAAGTTCCAGGCCGGATACGAGGCGGGCGCCAAGGCCGCCAAGCCGGGGATCAAGGTCCTGCCGGCCAAGTACCTGACCGAGCCGCCGAACTTCGACGGCTTCAAGAACCCGGCGCTCGGCACCGAGGCCGCCAAGGGCCAGCTCGACAAGAACGCCGACGTGATCTACCACGCCGCCGGCGGCGCGGGCATCGGTGTGATCAACACCGTCGGCGCGGCCAAGAAGCTGGCCATCGGCGTCGACTCGGACCAGTACAACCTGCCGGCCGTGGCCCCGGTGAAGGAGCAGATCCTCACCTCCATGGTCAAGCGGGTCGACCTGTCGGTCTTCGACTTCGTCGAGTCGGTCAGCAAGGGCACCTTCCAGGCCGGCACGAAGAAGTACGACCTGAGCAACGACGGCGTGGGCTACGCCACGTCCGGTGGCAAGGTCGACGACATCAAGGCCAAGCTGGACCAGTTCAAGGCCGACATCGTCAGCGGCAAGATCAAGGTGCCCACCAAGTGAGCTGAGCCCGGCCTCTCTGCTGGCCTCTCTCTGTGCCGGCCCTTCGCCGTGATGGCCCCGCCGGTTTCGCGACCGGCGGGGCCGCGCGACGAAGGGATTTCGACTTTTTCGAGTCAGGAGGGCACTCGTGCCTGACGAGGTGCCGGCCGTACGGCTGACATCGATCACCAAGCGGTTCCCCGGCGTGGTGGCCAACCGCGACATCGACCTCACCATCAACAAGGGCGAGGTGCACGCGCTGTGCGGTGAGAACGGCGCGGGCAAGTCGACGTTGATGAAGATCCTCTACGGCATGCAGAAGCCGGACGAGGGCACCATCGAGATCGATGGCCAGGAGGTCTCGTTCAAGACCCCCGCCGACGCGATCGCGCGCGGGATCGGCATGGTCCACCAGCACTTCAAGCTGGCCGACAACCTGACCGTGCTGGAGAACGTCATCCTCGGCGCCGAGCCGAAGCGGCGCGGGCGGATCGACTTCGACGCCGCCCGCGAGAAGATCCGCGAGATGTCCGCGGCGTACGGGCTGCGCGTCGACCCCGACGTGCTGGTCGAGACCCTCGGCGTCGGCGACCGGCAGCGGGTGGAGATCCTCAAGGTGCTCTACCGGGGCGCCAAGGTGCTCATCCTGGACGAGCCCACCGCGGTGCTGGTGCCGCAGGAGGTCGACGAGCTGTTCGGCAACCTGCGTGAGCTGAAGGCCGAGGGGCTCACGGTCCTGTTCATCTCGCACAAGCTCGACGAGGTGCTCTCGGTCGCCGACGCCATCTCGGTGATCCGGCGCGGCACCTCGGTCGCCACCTGCCTGGACCCGCGAGAGATCACCTCCCGCCGGCTCGCCGAGCTGATGGTCGGCTCCGAGCTGCCGACGCCGGAGCTGCGCGAGTCCACGGTCACCGAGGACGTCCAGCTCGACGTCGCCAAGCTGACCGTGCTGACGCCGGAGGGGCGCCCGGTCGTCGACGACGTGTCACTGCGGATCCGCCGCGGCGAGATCGTCGGCCTCGCCGGGGTGGAGGGGAACGGCCAGAGCGAGCTCATCGAGGCGCTCATGGGCATCCGTTCCGCCGACACCGGCACGATCACCTACGGCGGGGACGACATCACCCACTGGCCCACCCGCAAGCGGCGTGAGGCCGGCATCGCCTACATCCCCGAGGACAGGCACCGGCACGGGCTGGTCCTCGAAGGCGCGCTGTGGGAGAACCGCATGCTCGGCCACCAGACCCAGCGGCCGAACGTCCGCGGCCCTTGGATCGACCGTGGCGGCGCACGGCGCGACACCACGCGGATCGTCCAGGCGTACGACGTCCGCACGCCCGGCATCGACGTGCCGGCGGCCGCACTGTCCGGTGGCAACCAGCAGAAGCTGATCGTCGGCCGGGAGATGTCCGGCGAGCCGCGCCTGCTGATCGCCGCGCACCCGACCCGCGGTATCGATGTGGGCGCCCAGGCAGCCATCTGGGAGTACCTGCGGCAGGCCCGGGCCGCCGGCCTGGCCGTGCTGCTGATCAGCGCAGATCTCGAGGAACTCATCGGTATGTCCGACACGCTGCACGTGATCTTGCGCGGCCGCCTGGTCGCCCGGGTCGACCCGGGCACGGTCACCCCCGAGGAGCTGGGCTCCGCGATGACCGGCGCCGGTTCGGACGCGGGGGCCGCAGATGAGTGAGCCGCAGGAGACCCCCAAGACCGCTCCGGCACCCGCCGGGGGCGGGTCCCCGGAGCATGTGCCGGCATGGCAGGCGATTTTGCGGGGCCTCGGCCCGCGCGGCTGGGCCCTGCGGCTCGGCGCGCCCGTGCTGGCCCTGGTCATCTCGCTGGTCATCACGATGATCCTGCTCCGGGTGACCGGTGCGGACCCGGTCAGCTCGATCCAGAGCATGATCGACTACGGCACCACCGACTCGTCGATCGTCGACATCCTCAACCGCGCGACCCGCTACTACCTGTCGGCGGTCGCGGTGGCGATCGGCTTCCGGATGGCGCTGCTCAACATCGGCGTGGACGGCCAGTACCGGCTGGCGGCGTTCCTGGCTGCCGCGCTGGGCGGCGCTCTGACGCTGCCCGCCCCGTTCGGCCAGATGCTGGTGATCGTCGCGGCGATGCTGATCGGCGGCCTGTGGGCCGCGATCGCGGGCATCCTCAAGGTCACCCGCGGGGTCAGCGAGGTGCTGTCCACGATCATGCTGAACGCGATCGCCACCGGCGTGATCGCGTACCTGCTGAACGACAAGCGCCTCGCCGAGGTGCGGCCGGGCAGCAACAACGTCGCCACCGCCCAGATCCCCGAGTCGGGCCGGGTCGGACCGTTCAACGGCGCACTGAACTCGATCTTCAGCGGCCCGGTGTTGTGGGTGATCCTGGTCGCCGGTGCGGCCGCGATCGTCTACCTCTCCTACCGCAAGCAGGTGGCGGCCGGTGAGCCCGGCAAGAGCCCGGTCGCCGGACTGGTGCTGGGCGTCATCGGCGCGGCCGTCTTCGTGGCGGTCACCGCCCTGGTGGTCGGCCCGATCCTGACCGACCTGCCCGGCGAGGTGTACGGCCTGCTGCCGATGGCGGTCGTCGTGGGAATCGTGTTCTGGGTGGTCATCAACTTCACCCGGTTCGGCTTCGACCTCAAGGTCTCGGGGCTGTCCCCGACAGCGGCGCAGGCCAGCGGTGTCAGCGCCAAGCGGATGGTCGTGATCACGATGATCGCGTCCGGGGCGGTCGCCGGGCTGATCGGCATGCCCGAGCTCCTCGGCGCCTCGTACGAGTACTCGCTGAACTTCCCGGCCGGGCTGGGCTTCACCGGTATCACCGTCGCGCTGCTCGGCCGCAACCACCCCTTCGGCATCGCGCTGGCGGCCCTGCTGTTCGCCTTCCTCGACCAGACCTCCGACGTGCTGCAGGAGGTCGACGTGCCGAAGGAGATCGTCGGCGTGATGCAGGGCGTCGTCGTCCTGACCGTCGTCATCGTCTACGAACTCGTGCGGCGCTGGGAGATCAGGTTGCAACAGCGGACCGTGGCGGCAGAGCTGGCCACCGGACATGACCTTGCGAAGGGGGCAGCGTGAGCGAGCGAAGCGAGCACACGCCTGCGGGCGCTTCCGGGGGGTCGTCCCCCCGCAAGGGAACCAGCGTGAGCGCCACTGCCGTGGTCGACAGGGTCAAGGCCGCGAACGGCAAGCTCAAGCTGCGCTGGCCGCATTACCTGATGCTGGCCGGGGCGCTGCTGATCCTGCTGTCGCTGGTGCGCGTGATCGACGACGCCAACGACGTCACCTCCAGCGGCACGGTCAGCGCGGCGCTGCGGCTCGCGGTACCGATCTTCCTGGCCGGGCTGGGCGGGCTCTGGGCCGAACGGTCCGGAATCATCAACATCGGCCTTGAGGGCATGATGATCCTCGGCACCTGGACGGGTGCCTGGGCCGGTTACCAGTGGGGCCCGTGGATCGGGGTGCTCGCGGGCATCCTCGGCGGCGCCCTCGGCGGCCTGCTGCATGCCGTCGCCACCGTCTCGTTCGGGGTCGACCACATCGTCTCGGGTGTCGCGATCAACATCCTGGGGCTCGGGCTGACCCAGTTCCTGGCCGGGCTGATCTTCAACACCGGCGAGGCGAAGGCGCTGGGTGGCGGCCCGCGCCAGTCGCCGCCGGTCGATCCGATCACCACGCTCACACTGCCGGTGTTGTCGGGTGGGGAGATAGGCGGCTGGAAGAGTCCGGACTGGCTGGGCTCGCTGGAGAAGCAGCACTGGTTCCTGCTTTCGGACGTGGCGGGTGTCCTGCGCGGCCTGACAGCGGGGATGTCGCTGCTGACGCTGGTCGCGTTGCTGCTCGTGCCGCTCTCGTTCTTCGTCTTGTGGAAGACCGCGTTCGGCCTGCGCATCCGCTCCTGCGGCGAGGACCCGTACGCCAGCGAGTCGCTTGGCGTGAACGTCTACCGGATGAAGTACGCGGCCGTGATCATCTCGGGCGGCTTCTCCGGCCTGGCGGGGGCGTTCCTGGTCACCGTGGCGGCGCCGCTCTACCAGGACGGCCAGACCGGCGGCCGCGGCTTCATCGGCCTGGCTGCGATGATCTTCGGTAACTGGCGGCCGGGCGGGCTGCTCGCGGGGTCGATGTTGTTCGGCTACACCGACGCGATGAACGCGCGCGGTGGTGGCGAGTCGGTGCACGCGCTGCTGCTGTTCGTGGCGGTCATCCTGGCCGCGGTCGCGGTGTGGCAGGTCGTGCGGGCGAGCCGCATCCGGCCCATGGTCACCACCGACCTGGACCGCCGTACGCTGCGCAACGCCTACATCGGCATCGTGATCTCGGTGCTGGCGGCGCTGGGCCTGTTCGTCTGGTTCCTCAACAGCGAGGTGGTGCCGGGCGAACTGGTCTCGTTCACGCCGCACCTCACCACGCTGCTTGTGCTGGCCCTGGCCAGCCAGCGACTGCGGATGCCTGCCGCGAACGGCCTCCGATACCGGCGCGGCGAGGCCCGCTGACCGTCGTCTCGATGGCGAGCCCGCCGCCGGCTGGCGCGGGCTCGCCGCATCCGGGTGGTGCCGGAACGCCGGCATGCGCGGGTGGAATAGTGGGTGAGCGATGGTGCTTGGGAAGGCCTGATGAACGAAATCGACTGGAAAGTGCTGCGTGAGGCCGCCCAGGGAGCGATGAGGCGGGCGTACGCGCCGTACTCCGACTTCCCCGTGGGCGCCGCCGGGCTGGCCGACGACGGGCGCGTGCTCACCGGCTGCAACGTGGAGAACGCCTCGTACGGCGTCGGACTGTGCGCTGAGTGCAGCCTGGTCAGCGCCCTGCACGGCCCCGACAAGGCCGCGGAGGGCGAACGGCCGCGGCTGGTGGCGGTGGCGGTGGTCGACCGGCACGGCGATCCGCTGATGCCCTGCGGGCGCTGCCGGCAGCTGCTGTGGGAGCACGGCGGCCCGGCGATGTTGCTGGAGACGACGCGCGGCGTCCTGCCGATGTCGGACGTGCTGCCGGACGCCTTCGGCCCCGACGACCTGATCAACCGAGCCTGATCAACCGAGCCTGATCACCTGAGCTCGATCAACCGAGCCCGATCAGCTGAGCCTGAGTCTGAACGAGAGGAATCCGTGGACGCCATCGATGTCATCCGCGCCAAGCGGGACGGCGGGGAACTCTCGCCCGAGCAGATCGACTGGGCGGTGGACGCCTACACCCGCGGTGTGATCGCCGAGGAGCAGATGTCGGCCCTGGCGATGGCGATCCTGCTGAACGGGATGAACCGCGCCGAGGTCGCCCGCTGGACCGAGGCCATGATCCGTTCCGGCGAACGCATGGACTGGTCCGCGCTGGATCGTTCCACCACCGACAAGCACTCCACCGGCGGCGTCGGCGACAAGATCACGCTGCCGCTGGCACCGGTCGTGGCGGCGTGCGGTGCCGCGGTCCCGCAGCTGTCGGGACGGGGGCTCGGGCACACCGGCGGCACGCTCGACAAGCTGGAGTCGATCCCCGGCTGGCGCGCGTCGCTCTCACCCGAGGAGATGCTGGGCGTGCTGCGCGACGCCGGTGCGGTCATCTGCGCGGCGGGCAGCGGGCTGGCCCCGGCCGACCGCAAGCTGTACGCGCTGCGCGACGTGACCGGCACCGTCGAGTCGATCCCGCTGATCGCCTCCTCGATCATGTCGAAGAAGATCGCCGAGGGCACCGGCGCGCTGGTGCTGGACGTCAAGGTCGGCTCCGGCGCGTTCATGAAGACCGTCGAGAACGCCCGCGAGCTGGCCGAGACCATGGTCGGCATCGGCACCGACCACGGCCTGCGCACCGTCGCCCTGCTGACCGCCATGGACCGGCCCCTCGGCCGCGCGGTCGGCAACGCCGTCGAGGTCGCCGAGTCGGTCGAGGTCCTGGCCGGCGGCGGGCCGGACGACGTGGTGGAGCTGACCGTGCGGCTCGCCCGCGAGATGCTCGCCGCGGCGGGGCTCGACGGCGGCAAGGACCCGGCCGACGCCCTGCGGGACGGCTCCGCGATGGACGTCTGGCGCCGGATGATCTCTGCCCAGGGCGGCGACCCCGACGCCGAACTGCCGGTCGCAGCCGAGACGCACGAGATCACCGCGCCCGCGACCGGTGTCCTCACCCGCCTGGACGCCTACGGCGTCGGCGTGGCCGCCTGGCGCCTCGGTGCGGGACGGGCCCGCAAGGAGGACCCCGTCTCGTTCGGCGCGGGCATCATCTGCCACGCCAAGCCGGGCGACAAGGTGACCGCCGGGCAGCCGCTGCTCACCCTCCACGCCGACGACGCGAGCCGCTTCGAACGTGCTTTGGAGTCTCTGGAGGGCGCGTACGACATTGACGAGGCGGGCACCCTCGACCAGCTCCCGCTGATCATCGACCGCATCGCCTGACGCAGGAGGTAGGTTCAGGAGATGGAAGAACGTCCCACTCTCGAAACCATCCGGCGCGCGCCCAAGGTCCTGCTCCACGACCACCTTGACGGCGGGGTGCGTCCCGAGACCATCGTGGACCTCGCCCGTGACGGCGGTTACACGGATCTGCCCACCACCGATCCCGGCAGCCTGCGGACGTGGTTCGCCGAGGCGTCGAACTCGGGCTCGCTGGAGCGTTATCTGGAGACGTTCTCGCACACCGTCGGGGTGATGCAGTCGGCCGAGTCGCTCACCCGCGTCGCGTACGAGTGCGCCGAGGACCTCGCCAAGGACGGCATCGTCTACGCCGAGGTGCGGTACGCGCCGGAGCTGCACACCAGCACCGGGCTCTCGCTGGAGCAGGTCGTGGAGGCCGTCCTGGCAGGCTTCGCGGCGGGCGGCCGCGACCACGGCATCCGGGTTGGGACGCTGGTGACCGCGATGCGGCACCAGGCGCGCAGCATGGAGATCGCCGAGCTCGCCGTGCGCTACCGCGACGAGGGCGTGGTGGGCTTCGACATCGCGGGGGCGGAGGCCGGCTACCCGCCCACCCGCCACCTGGACGCCTTCGAATACCTCCAGCGCGAGAACGCCCACTTCACCATCCACGCGGGCGAGGGCTTCGGCCTCCCGTCGATCTGGCAGGCGATCCAGTGGTGCGGCGCCGACCGGCTCGGCCACGGCGTGCGGATCATCGACGACATCACCGTGGAGAACGGCGCCCCCGAGCTGGGCCGCCTCGCCGCGTACGTACGGGACAAGCGCATCCCGCTGGAGATGTGCCCGACGTCCAACATCCAGACCGGCGCCGCCAAGTCGATCGCCGAGCACCCGATCGGCCTGCTCCGCCAGCTCAGCTTCCGGGTCACGGTCAACACCGACAACCGGCTGATGAGCGGCACCACGCTCTCGGAGGAGTTCGCCAAGCTGGTCGACGCGTTCGGCTACGGCTGGGACGACCTGCGCTGGTTCACGGTGAACGCGATGAAGTCGGCGTTCATCGGCTTCGACGAGCGGCTGGAACTGATCAACCGGGTGATCAAGCCCGGTTACGAGGAGCTCAAGCAGGGCTGACCTGGGGGACCCGGTTTCCCTGGCATGATCGGAGCCATGACGACCGGGTCCCCGCAGCTGAAGTTCCGTTCCAACGCCGCACGGGTGGGGGCATGGGCGTGGGTGGCGTTCGCCGTCCTCAACCTCGTCGACATCGTGTGGCGTGGCCGGGACCTCACCGCCCTGGTCCTGGCCACGGTCCTGCTCTTCGGCTGCGGCGTCGCGTACGTCCTCGGCCTGCGCCCCGCCATCGTCGGCGACGAGACCGGCCTCACCTTCCGCAACCCCCTTCGCGACGTACGCGTGCCCTGGGGCGCCGTACGCAAGATCGAGGGCACCGACTCGGTGAAGGTCCGGTATGCCGGTGCCGACGGCAGCGAGTTCGTCTCACGGGCCTGGACGCTGCAAAGCTCGCCCCGGGCCCAGGCGAGGGCCCAGGCCCGCGCCCAGCGCGACGCCCAGAAGCTTCCGGCGGGCGCCGCCGAGGTGCTGAAGACCCGCACGCCGACCGCCTACGCCGCCCAGCAGCTGAACGAGCTGGCCACCCGCCACCGCCCCAAGGCCACCAAGTCCGGCAACCCCAGCAAGGCCGCCGAGCAGGTGGCCAAGCCCACCGGCTCCGTGACCTGGTCCAGGACGGCCCTGGCCGCCCTGGCCGGCCCCGCCACCGCTGTGATCATCGCCCTCCTGGCCGCCACCCTCACCTGATCCGCCCGATTGCGGCAGCCTCGACGAGCCTTCCTCAGGTGCGGCTGGGAGGTGTCAGTTGAGACCCAGTGCGGTGGAGACGTCGGCGCGGATGGCGTCCAGGTCGTCGGCGGCCTGAGCGCGGACCTCAGCAAGGTCGCCGTCACCGACCGGCAGGACGACTTGGAGATAGCACTTGAGCTTGGGCTCGGTGCCGGACGGGCGCACGACCACGCGGGCGCTGCCTCCCGAGCCCCCTGCCGAGAGCTGAAAGCGCAGGCCGTCGGTGGGCGGCAGGCCGCCCGCGCCCTCGGCCAGGTCATCGACGCGTTCGACCGTACGGCCGCCCAGCCGGACGGGCGGCTCCGCCCGCAGACGGGCCATCGCCTCAGTGATCAGCGAAAGGTCGGCGACGCGGACGGAGAGCTGGCCGGTGGCGTACAGGCCATGGCGACGGGCCTGGTCGTCCAGCAGGTCCTGAACCGTCCGGCCGTCGCGTTTGGCCGCAGCGGCGAGCCCGGCGACCGTGAGGGCCGCCCCGATGCCGTCCTTGTCGCGGACGATCACGCCGTCGTCACCGCCGACGCTGTAGCCCAGCGCCTCCTCGTAGCCGTAGACCAGCCGGTCACCCCGCCCCCCGGCCTTCATGATCCACTTGAAGCCGGTGAGCGACTCCGCGAAGCGGACCCGGTGCTCCTCGGCGATCGCGCCGAGCAGGGACGAGGACACGATCGTGGTGACGACCAGGCGATCGTCCCCCTTGGTCTGCCGGAGCGTCTGCTCGGCCAGCAGCCCGCCGACCTCGTCCCCGGTCAGCATCCGCCAGCCGCCGGACGTCGGGATCGCGACGGCACAGCGGTCGGCGTCCGGATCGTTCGCGATCACCAGATCCACATCCGAGGCGGCGGCCAGGCCGAGGGCCAGGTCCATCGCGCCGGGCTCTTCGGGATTGGGGAACGCGACGGTCGGGAAGTCGGGGTCCGGCTCGGCCTGTTCGGAGACCACAGTCGGAGCTGGGAAACCTGCCCAGTCGAACGCGCGGAGGAGCGTCTCGCCGCCCACCCCGTGCATCGGCGTGTACGCCACGTTCACATCGCGGGCGTCGCCGAGCGGCAGATGGGAGAGCGCGTGCAGATAGGCCTCGACGATCTCTTCGCCGAGCCGCTCGTAGCCCTCGCCGAGCGGAAGCGCGTCCACCGGCCCCACCGCGTCGATCGCGGCCGAGATCTCGGCGTCCACAGGTGGAACGATCTGCGCGCCGTCGTTCCAGTAGACCTTGTAGCCGTTGTCGCGAGGCGGGTTGTGGCTGGCCGTCACCATGACCCCGGCCTCCGCACCCAGGTGCCGTACGGCATAGGCGAGAACGGGCGTTGGCAGCGTCCGGGGCAGGACCCACGCCCGCAGCCCCGCCCCGGCCATCACCGCTGCGGTGTCGAGCGCGAACCGCTCGGAGTTGCGGCGGGCGTCATAGCCGATCACGACCCCCGCCTGCTCAGGCAGCCGGGAGGCCAGGCCGGCGGCGGCGCGCATGACCGTGACGCGGTTCATCCGGTTGGGGCCGGCGCCCAGCTCACCGCGCAGGCCGGCGGTGCCGAACTCCAGCCGGGCCCCGAACCGGTCGGCCAGAGCCGCCGAATCACCGGCGTCCAGGATCCCCTGCAGCTCGGCGCGCGTTTCGGGATCAGGATCCTGGGCCAGCCATGCGCGCGCGGCGTCCCGGAGATCGCTCATAGCTTGGCGATCACCGTGTGCAGGAGCGTGCCCATCCGGGTGGCGGCCGCCTGGCCCGCGGCGAGGACCTCCTCGTGGTCGAGAGGCTGGTCGGACAGCCCCGCCGCGATGTTGGTGACCAGCGAGATGCCGAGCACCTCGGCGCCGCCCTGCCGGGCCGCGATGGTCTCCAGCACCGTGGACATGCCGATCATGTCGGCGCCCATCGTCCGGAGCATGCGGATCTCGGCCGGAGTCTCGTAGGTGGGCCCGCGGAACGCCGCGTACACACCCTCGGCCAACGTCGGGTCGACCTCCCTGGCCAGTGCGCGCAGGCGACCCGAATAGGCCTCGGTCAAATCCAGGAACGTGGCGCCGGTCAGCGGATTCGCGCCCGTCAGATTCAGATGGTCGGCGATCAGCACCGGATCGCCGACACGCTGGTGCTCGGGCCGGAGTCCTCCAGCGGCATTGGTGAGGACGACGGTCCGCACCCCGGCGGCCAAGGCCGTCCGGACGCCATGGACGACAGGATCGACACCCCGGCCCTCGTACAGGTGCGTACGGCCGAGAAAGACCAGGGCACGGCGGCCCCCGACCTCCACCACACGGATCCGCCCCGCGTGACCCTCCACAGCGGGCGGTGCGAACCCCGGCAACTCGGTCACAGCCAGGTCCGCGACCGGTTCGCCGAACATGTCGGCGGCCGGGACCCAGCCGGAGCCCATCACCAGGGCGACATCAAAGGAGTCGAAGGAGGTACGGGCGCGCAGCTCGCCGGCCGCCGCCTGTGCCAGTGCAAAAGCGTCATTGCTCACCCAGCCGACACTACCGCCGGGCCTGGAGCGGCTCTCAATCGCCCAGTGACTTGCAGGGACGGGTCCGGAGGTCCTTCACATAGTCGTCCGGCGCCCCCGCCGCCTCAGCGGCGTCCGCCAGGATGCCCAGGTAGCGCGCCGAGGGCAGCCCGCCCTCGTAGTCGTCGAGGACGTAGAGCCAGCAGAGCACATCACCGTCCAGGGTCTCCACCCTGACCCTGATCTTGCGGTAGACGCCGAGGGCCGCGCCCTCCCAGGCGTCCAGCTCCTTCTCGTCCCACTCGGGGACGTCGTAGATCACCACGAAGACCTGCTCACCGTCGTCCTCGACAACGGTCGCCAGGGCCCCGTCCCAGCCGACGTCCTGACCGCCGAAGGTGAGCCGCCACCCCGAAAGCCAGCCGGTGCCGCGCATGGGCGAATGCGGAGCCCGGGAAGCCATCTGGTCCGGGTCCAAGTTGGAGGCGTACGCCGCGTACAGTGCCACGGTCGCCTAGCGTACGCGCATTTCCCACGATCGCAGCTAGGGCGTCTCTAGTTGCCCACGCGTACGCCGCCGCACCGGCATGCGGCGCAGGGGCGAGCAGCCATCCGTGAGCACAGCGAGAACCGGTCAGTACTCCCTGTATGGGGGGAACCGGTCAGGTCACTACCTCGCGTAGGAAACAATAGAAGTCGTGACCCGCATCGTGATTATCGGAGGAGGCCCAGGCGGCTACGAGGCCGCCCTCGTCGCGGCGCAGCTCGGCGCCGACGTGACCGTGGTGGAACGCGACGGTCCCGGCGGGGCGTGCGTGCTGACCGACTGCGTGCCCTCCAAGACGCTCATCGCCACCTCGACCCGGATGGCGGTCATGTCGGAGTCCGCGGGTCTCGGGCTTCGCTTCAGCGGAGGCCCCGACGGCATCGTCGGCGGTCTCGAAGCCGACATGTGCACCGTCAACAAGCGCGTCAAGGATCTGGCACGGGCTCAGTCCTTCGACGTCGCCGAGCGGCTGGCCTACGAAGAGGTCAAGATCGTCCGTGGTGAGGCCCGCCTGGTCGAACCGCATGTCGTCGCGGTCGGCGACCGTCACCTGCGGGCCGACATCATCCTCGTCGCGACCGGCGCCACGCCCCGCGTGCTCCCGGGGGCCGAGCCCGACGGCGAGCGCATTCTCAACTGGCGGCAGCTGTACGACCTGCAGGAGCTCCCCGAGCACCTGATCGTGGTCGGTTCCGGTGTCACCGGTGCCGAGCTCGCAGGGGCCTATCTCTCCCTCGGCTCCAAGGTGACGCTCGTCTCATCTCGCGACCGCATCCTGCCCACCGAGGACGCCGACGCCGCGGCCGTCCTGCAGGAGGTCTTTCTGCGCCGAGGGATGAAGGTCATGTCCCGGTCCCGCGCCGGCGGCGTGGAGCGTTCCGGCGACGGCGTGATCGTCACGCTGGAGGACGGCACCAAGATCGAGGGCTCGCACTGCCTCATGACGGTCGGCATGGTGCCCAACACCCGCGGCATGGGCCTCGAAAAGGCCGGCGTCCGCCTCAACCCGCACGGCTTCGTGGAGGTCGACAAGGTCTCCCGTACCAGCGTCCCCCACATCTACGCCTCCGGAGACTGCACGGGTGTGCTCATGCTGGCCTCCGTCGCGGGAATGCAGGGCCGGATCGCGATGTGGCACGCCCTGGGCGAGGCGGTGCAGCCGCTCAAGCTGGGCTGGGTGTCGTCCAACATCTTCACCGACCCCGAGGTGGCCTCGGTGGGCGTCTCCCAGAAGATGGTCGACGACGGAGATGTGAACGCCCGTACGGTCATGCTCCCGCTCTTCAGCAACGCACGCGCCAAGATGCAGGGCTTCGAAGACGGCTTCGTGAAGCTCTTCTGCCGCCCTTCGACCGGCATCGTCCTGGGCGGCGTCATCGTGGCCCCCCGGGCGAGCGAGCTGATCCTCGGCCTCTCCATCGCCGTTCAGCAACACCTCACGGTCGACCAGGTGGCGCACACCTTCGCCGTCTACCCGTCCCTGTCGGGCAGCATCACCGAGGCCGCCCGCCGCCTCATGACCGAACACGCCTACTGATCCAGGCCGCGCCACCCATCCGGCCGCGCCACCTATCCGGCCGCGCCACCGATCCGGCCGCGCCACCGATCCGGGCCGCGCCTACTGATCAAGGCCGTGCCGCCGCAGCCGCGACCGTCGCAGGTCGTCGGCACTGACCGCGACGGTGAACATGCTGGCCAACAGCGCCAGCATCCCGACCATGACCCGGATCCACCACTCGGCAGGCAGCAACCCGAGCCCGACGCAGACCGGAATCATGATCGCGAGGTGCCGGAACAGCATCCGTCCCCGCCACCCCGCATCAGTCAGGTCATGCCGCACCCAGTCCCGGTTCTCGGCGGGCAGCCGGAACCCCAGCGCGTAACGAACACGCCGCCAAGCTCCCGGGTCACCAGCCAGCCGGGTCATCTGGGTGTCATTCCCCCAAACCACACCCTCAAGAGGCAGGGGCACCGAGACCTCGTACCTCCCCTGCGGTGGCTGCAGCGGGACCTTCGCGTGCGCTGCGCCTGGGCGTGGAGCGAGGGGCCGCGGCGTTGGGACCCCTCGCCCCACGAGGGCGGGTCAGAATCCGCCGAAGTCGCCTCCGCCGCCGAAGTCACCGGAGCCGAAGTCCCAGCCTCCGCCGACATCGCCACCGTCACCGCCGAAGCCGCCCATGTCGCCGGCGCCGGCGCCCATGTCGCTGTAGCCGCCGCCCCAGCCGCCCATCATCGAGCCGAGCATGGTGCCGATCATCATGCCGCTGAGGAGGTCCATGCCGCCGTACGAGGAGTAGTAGCCGCCGGCATAGGGGCCGTAGGCGGGGCCTGCGTCCCAGTAGGGACGGCGGCCGTCGCCGTACGGCACCATGCGGATGTCCGGGTTTCCACCGCTCAGCACGGCCTGGGCGTCGGCCTCACATGCGGGGACGGAACGGGGCGTGCTGCCAGGTGGGGCCCACATCACGTCCTGCGTAGACGGGCCGTGGTTGGGGTTGAAGAAGCAGGGGGCGCGCTTCTCTGGCACCGGCTCACCGGCCATCCGGGCGCGCGTCGCGGTCATGTAGTAGCGGCCGTCCTCCAGGGCCGTGGTGACCGCCTGCATGTCCTGCGGCTTGGCGGCCTTGGCGGTCGCGGACTTGGCCTCGTCGTAGGAGTTCATGGCTCGCTCGTAGTCCGAGCGGATCTCGGGGTCGAGCTTCTGGTCCATGACGTTGAGGTCGAGCTTGGCGATGTCCTCGCCGAGCAGCGTCACGTCCTCCTCGACACCCTGCTTGAGCTCGGCCATCTGCTGCTCTTCGCGCTTGCGGCGCTTGCCGCGCACGACGAGGAACGCGGCGAACGCGGCGGCCAGGAGCAGGATGACCACGCCCAGCGTCACGAACGCGCCGATCATGCTGGATCGGGCCTGGTCGTCGGCCTTCTTCTCGGCGAGCGACCCGAACTCGGTGAGCCGGGACTTGATCCCGCCGCCGGAGGTCTGGGCGATCAGCTGGTTGATCTCTTTGCTGGAGAGGTCCTTGGAGACGCCGACCATCTCCCGGCCGTTGGCGTCGATCGCAACGTAGGTCTTGCCCTCGCCGACCCGGTTGCCGACGGCCTTGAGCATGGAGCCCAGCGCCTGCTGGGAGTGGCCGGGTTTGACCACGACGGCACGGATGTCGGCGTCCCCGTCGTTGGCCAGCGCGGAATTGATCTCGGCCTTGTCGGCGTCCGTCAGCGACGCACCGGAGTCGGTGGTCACGTACAGCCGGGAATTGGTCAGGCCCTTGGCGATCTGTGAGACGTCGTCGGCCTGGGCGGGTGCCGCGAAGCCGAACAGCAGCAGCATGACGGCGGCGATCATCGTCGGCACAGCGAAACGGCGTGCCGGGCGCCTCAACCGAAGCTCGGAACTCATGATGACAGTCTGCCTCCTCACCTGGTAAGACGAGTTCGCGGCACACTCCGTTCCGACGCCCCGTCACCGCAGGTCAGCGGCCTTGCTCCAGGTCATGCCCAGGGCACGGCCTGTCCGGGGCCATACCCGCGGAAACGGAAAGCACCCCCGCCGGGTGGCGGGGGTGCTCGATGTTCGGGTAATGCGGCGGTCAGGAATCCTTGATCTCGCAGATGACCGCGCCGCTGGAGACGGTCTGCCCGACCTCCGCCGCCAGGCCGGTGATCGTGCCGGCCTTGTGGGCGGTGAGGGGCTGCTCCATCTTCATGGCCTCCAGGACCACGATCGTGTCCCCGGCCGCCACGGTCGCGCCCTCTTCGGCGACGAGCTTGACGATCGTGCCCTGCATGGGGCTGACCAGGGAGTCGCCGGACGCCTGGGAGCCGCCGCCCTTCTTGCCGCCGCGCCGTTTGGCCGGGGCTCCCGTCTTGCCGGCGGCGGTCGAGGCGCCCAGCCCGGCGGGGAGAACGACCTCGATGCGCTTGCCGCCGACCTCGACGGTCACCCGCTCACGTTCGCCGGCGTCGGGCTCGCCGGTCGCCACGCCCGCGTCGTACGGCGGGATCTGGTTGTCGAACTCGGTTTCGATCCACCGGGTGTGGACGGTGAACGGCTCGTGGGGATCGGCGGGCACGAAGGCGGGGTCGGCCAGGACGGCCTGGTGGAAGGGCAGCACGGTGGGCATGCCCTCGATGGCGAACTCGGCCAGCGCGCGGCGGGAACGTTCGACCGCCTGCCGGCGAGTCGCGCCGGTGACGATGAGCTTGGCGATCAGCGAGTCGAACGCCTGCGGCACCGTCTGCCCCTCGACATAGCCCGAGTCCAGCCGCACTCCCGGCCCCGACGGCGGCTCCCAGGTGGTCAGCGTGCCGACCGCGGGCAGGAATCCACGGCCCGCGTCCTCGGCGTTCAACCGGAACTCTATCGAGTGGCCGCGCAGTACGGGATCGTCGTAGCCCAGCTCTTCACCGGCAGCGATCCGGAACATCTCGCGCACCAGGTCGATCCCTGCGACCTCTTCGGTGACCGGGTGCTCCACCTGCAGACGGGTGTTGACCTCCAGGAAGGAGATGGTGCCGTCCTGGCCGACCAGGAACTCGCACGTCCCCGCCCCCACGTACCCCGCCTCGCGCAGGATCGCCTTGGAAGACTTGTAGAGCAGGTCGACCTGCTCGTCGGTCAGGAACGGGGCAGGGGCCTCTTCTACCAGTTTCTGGTGGCGGCGCTGCAACGAGCAGTCCCGCGTCGACACCACCACGACGTTGCCGTGGGTGTCGGCGAGGCACTGCGTCTCCACATGCCGCGGCTTGTCCAGATAGCGCTCGACGAAGCACTCACCTCGCCCGAACGCGCCAATTGCCTCCCGTACCGCCGAGTCATACAGCTCAGGGACTTCCTCCAGGGTGCGGGCGACCTTCAGCCCGCGGCCACCACCGCCATAGGCGGCCTTGATGGCGATCGGCAGCCCGTACTCGCGTGCGAACGCCACCACCTCATCGGCACCCGACACCGGGTCCTTGGTGCCCGCCACCAGCGGCGCACCGACCTTCTGCGCGATGTGCCGCGCCTGCACCTTGTCGCCCAGCGCCGTGATCGCGGCAGGCGGCGGCCCGATCCACGTCAACCCCGCCGCCATGACCGCAGCGGCGAAGTCGGCGTTCTCGGCCAGGAACCCATAACCCGGATGCACCGCGTCAGCGCCCGCGTCAGCGGCGACCTTCAGCAGCTTGTCGATGTCCAGGTAGCTGTCTGCGGCCGTCGAGCCGCCGAGCGCGTACGCCTCGTCCGCCACCCGAACATGCAACGCGTCGAGATCCGGCTCGGCGTACACCGCCACGCTGGCCAAACCCGCATCGCGACAGGCTCGGGCAATACGAACCGCGATCTCCCCGCGGTTGGCGATCAGGACCTTGCGCACGTGGGTCTCCTCCCTGAACCTCGCACGCAGTCTAGATAACCCCCTCCGCAGACTTTTGTAAGCCCCTCCTTATCGCCCATTCCCCCTTGTGAAGCAGGCGCCCAGGACGCCCGTCACCGCGCCCGACGGCTCCCCCGGAAACGACCGCCCACCAGCGGAGGAGGGCGGGATGTGGCGGACAAGAGCGCGTCGGGCACGCGCGTTGCCTCGGCGAAGGTCGACGCGGCCACGGACAAAGGCTCGCCAGGACCGCTACAGCAAGCGCCCGACTTGTGTGAGGAGAGCCAGGCAGTCTGAACCCGCGCGTGCCGGGGACGGGAACGCAGGGGAACCGGCACGCGCGGGGGTCGGGTTTACCAGCTGGACTTGCGGATGCCTGGGAGCTCGCCTCGGTGGGCCAGTTCGCGGAACCGGATGCGGCTGAGGCCGAACTTGCGAAGGTGCCCGCGGGGGCGGCCGTCGACGGCGTCGCGGTTGCGGATCCGCGTGGGGCCTGGCGTCGCGGGGTTGGCGGCTCAGCTCACGTACGGCCGCGGCGCGGACCTCGGGGCGACGCCGGGGCTGCGCACGAGCCGCTTGAGCTCGGCGCGGCGGGCGGCATGGCGTGCCACCACGGCGCGCCGCCGTTCGTTGGCCGCGATCTTGCTCTTCTTGGCCATCAGACCTTCTCCCCGCGTGCCCTGATCCGGGCCACCGCCCGGTCGATGCCGATCTTGTCGATGGTCTTGATGGCCTTGGTGCTCAACGTGAGCGTCACGTACCGCCGCTCGCTCGGCAGCCAGTAGCGCTTGCGCTGCACGTTCACGTCGAAGCGGCGCGGGGTCCGGCGGTGCGAGTGCGACACCCGCCTGCCGAACCCCGGTCCGCGGCCCGTCAGCCGGCAACGCCGGGACATCAGCCGCGGCCCCGCGCGTAGCGCCGGTTGAACTTCTCCACCGCGCCCGTGGAGTCCACCACGCGGCTCTTGCCCGTGTAGAACGGGTGGCTCGCGGACGAGACGTCCACGTCGACGACGGGGTAGGAGTTGCCGTCCTCCCATTCGATCGTGCGGTCGGAGGCCACCGTCGAACGGGTCAGGAAGGCGAAGTCGGCGCCGCGGTCGCGGAAGACGACGGGCCGGTAGTCGGGGTGGATGTTCTTCTTCATCGTTCCTCCCGGTAGTCCACGTGCCTGCGCACGATCGGGTCGTACTTGCGGAGGGTCAGGCGGTCGGGGTCGTTCCGGCGGTTCTTGGTGGTCACGTACGTGTGACCGGTGCCGGCGGTCGACCTGAGCTTGATCACCGGCCGGAGCTCGTTCCTGGCCATGGAGCCCTCTCTGTCGGCAGTGCTTCCGTGCTTGTGCAAACATAATGATAACCGTTTTCATTCCGGGGAGGGTAAGCAGGATGTCGAGCATTCCGGTCGTCGTGGTCGCGGGTCTGCACGCTGAGGTGCGCGCCGAAGCCGTGCGCAGGCTTCTGGCGGCCACGCCGTACTCCGTCGCCGTTCACCACGACCTGCGCGGCATCGACCATGGCCAGGTCGAACGCGTCGTGCTCGACGCATGGGGAGTGCGGGAACGAGCCGATGTACGCCTGGCGCACGGCTGCGTTTCGTGCACCATCCGCGAGGACGTGCTGCCCGCGGTCGAGCGCCTGGCCGGCGAGGCACGCCTCCTCGTCATCGAGACCTGGGGCTCTGTCGAACCACGTGCCGTCGCCGAACAGATCGCGGCCAAGGTGCCCGGCGTACATCTCGCGGGTGTGCTCACGGCAGCGGACCCCGCCGGCGTGCTGAACGACCTGGGCGGTGGCGAACGCCTGCGGGACCGGGCACTGACGGCGTCCGAGGAGGACGAGCGCTACGTGGCAGAGGTCCTCGTCCGCCAGATCGAGTACGCGTCGAATCTCGTCCTCGGCGCCGGGGAGCCGGAGGACGTCCTCCTGGCGCGCACCGTGCTCGAACACCTGGGTGCCGGCACGCCGGTCACTCTGCTCGACGAGCTCACGGCCCCGCACGGCTCGCTCGACGCCGAGACACTCGCAGCCCGGGTCGATCCGGAGAGCCTGCGCCTGCCGGTCGACCAGAATTCCGACGGAGTCGCCACACTGATCTGGCGGCGCCCCCGTCCGCTCCACCCCGTCCGGCTGTACGAGGCGATCGACGATCTGGCGACGTGTGCCGTACGGAGCCGTGGGCGCCTATGGCTGGCGAACCGTCCAGACGTGCTCCTGGGCTGGGACTGCGTGTCCGGTCTGCTGGCCATCGAGGACCGCGGCCGGTGGCTCGCCGCCCGCTCCAGCCGCGCGTGGTCCAAAGCCACACCCGCCCGCCGCGCCGCCGCCGCCCTGGACTGGCGGCCGAAGACCGGCGACCGCACCCAACTGCTCGCGTTCACCGGCCCAGAACTTGACCGCCCCGCCATGACCCACCTCCTCGACCGGTGCCTGCTCACCGAAGCCGAAATGCGCGCCGGCTCCGACGCCTGGGCCACCTACACCGACCCATTCGCAGGCGTCCTCGACTGACCTGCCCTGCATCCCCCAAGCGCCGATCCGCTCCGCGACCGTCCTGCACCGATCCGGCCTGCGACCATCGTGTGCCGATCCGCTCTGCGGGGTCCTGAGCCAATCTGGCCTGCGGCCGTCGTGAGCCGATCCAACCTGCAGGCGTCCCGATGCAATCCGGTCTGCGGCAGCCGTGTGCCGATCCGGTTTGCGGAGGTCCTGAGCCGATCCGGTCTGCGGCCGTCGTGAACTGATCCAGCCTGCGGACGTGCCGATGCGATCAGGCCGGTGACCATCGTGAGCCGATCCGGTCTGTGGGCGTCCTGCACCGATCCGGCCTGCGACCATCGTGTGCCGATCCGCTCTGCGGGGTCCTGAGCCAATCTGGCCTGCGGCCGTCGTGAGCCGATCCAACCTGCAAGCGTCCCGATGTAATCCGGTCTGCGGTAGCCGTGTGCCGATCCGGTCTGCGGCCGTCGTGAGCCGATCCGGCGCGGTCGTCGTGTGCCGATCCAGCTTGCGGGCGTTCCTAGCTGGTCTGGTTTGCGGGCGTCGTGAGCTGCTTTGGCCTGCGGCTGTCCGAGGCGGTCCGGTCCCGAGGCGGTCCGCCCGTGGTCGCTGACCTGGTCAGCCAGTGGCGTCGCAAGATGCTCCGTTCGCGGGCGGACTGAGCTGAAGCGTTCGGCTGTGGTCTTCTGAGCCGGATTGTTGCCGTCGCGGGGTACGGAGGTGGACCGTTCGGCGCGGCGGCGGATCGTTCGCGGACGGCTTGGCCGTTCCATCTGCGGGTGCCGTGAGCTGGATCGTTCCACTCGTGGTCGTTTCCAGCGTGGCGATACTGGAGGCCGCGCAGTGGGGGATCGTGCGGTGGGGCTTGGCTTGGTCGTTCGTGGAGGGCTTGGGCTGCTTGTCTGTGGTTGTTCGGGGCCGGGTTGTTCGGGGCGTGTCGTGGCTGGGGCTGTGCGTGGTGATTCTGGGTGATCTGGTCCTGGCGACTCCGGGGTGATTCGGACTGATTTGCCTCTCCCGTCGGGGGTTTCGCCGGTGTATCTTCGCGACTGATCAACAGAGGAGACCGATGGCCCGCGGGACACGTTCCGGCCTGGCGATGGTCCTCGCCATCGCCGCATGCGTGATGTTGCCGTCGTCCGCCCCGGTGGTGAGCCGGCCGACCGTGGACGACGAGACCAAACAGCAGCTCACCGTCGCCGCACGGTCGCTGCTGGAACGCCGTTCGGAGGCGCTCGTCCAGAAGCCCCGGCGACGCGACCGGCAAAGCCCCTCCGAGGTGCTCGGCGTCCAGATATCACCCGTGGTCGTACGCAACCAGGACCGAGCCTTGCGGGAGTTGGCGAATCGCAACCGCGCCCCCGTCGAGGGCGGTCCCGCGTACACCGGCGCCCGCACGCGCCTCCGCGCCGATCGTGCGGTTCGGACGGGCGACCGCATCACGCTGGAGGCCACAGAGCACACCGAGGTCCGCTACGAGAACGGCAGCCTCACCCAGTCGGTGCGCCGCCGGTTCGAGTTCACGACCCAAGGAGAGCAGATCACCCTGGTGGGCGAACGAGTCCTGGACCCCTCCGTCCACCCTGTCAACGACCCGGACCACCACTGAGTGAGACCGAGCATGATCGCCCGTGGTCGTTGTGCGCGACAGGCCGCGCTTGTCGGCGTTCACTCTGTTCAGGCGTTCTTGCGCCCGACTCCGCCTGCGCAGGCCACCTCGGGAGTCTCATCCAACGGCTCAGGGCGCCATCTCGACACCGGAACGATGCCAGGCTCCAGCACCTCGAGGCCGTCGAAGTAGCGGGCGATCAGCTGCGGGCTGCGGGCCGTGTAGGGGATCACTCCCTTCCCGGCGTTGTAGCGCCTGAGCGCCTCCACGTACGCCGGCTCGGTGTCGGTGCCGTCGTAGAGCGCCAGGTAACTGCCTGACGGCAGTCCCGCCACCAGCCGTTCCACGATCGAACGAGCCTCGTCGTAGTCGCGGACCAATCCCAGGAGGCCCATGAGCATGAGCGCGACGGGCTGGCTGAAGTCCAGAGTGCGCGCTGCCGCGGCCAGGATCTTCTCCGGATCGCGCGCGTCCGCCTGGATGTAGTCGGTCGCCCCCTCCGGGGTGCTCGTGAGCAGGGCCTGGGCGTACGCGAGCACCAACGGGTCGTTGTCCACGTACACGATCCGCGATTCGGGAGCCACCCGCTGAGCGACCTCATGGGTGTTGTCGACCACGGGAAGCCCGGTGCCGACGTCCAGGAACTGGCGGACCCCCGCCTCACCTGCGAGCCAGCGCACCACGCGGGCGAGCATGTGGCGAGACTGCCGGCTCAGCTCCACCATGCCGGGGAAGATGCCGCACACCATGTCGCCGGCACGCTGGTCGACGGGGTAGTAGTCCTTCCCTCCCAACAGGTAATTCCAGATCCGTGCCGAGTGCGGCACGGTGCTGTCGATTTCGGGAGGCTTACTCATCGGCGGTTCTCACTCTCCTGACACAGTGCCCCGAGATCTTCGCACTACCACCCGGCCCGCCACCTGACTTTGGCCGCCCCCGGCCGAAATTCGCCGCCCGCAAGCACGTCCTGACCTGCTCCTCCGCCCGCCACAACTCGTTCGGCACCTCCGCGCGCGGCGCCGCCCGACGTTGTCACGTGACCCATCGGCAATGGCCCTGAGAGCGAATTGCTTAGTCGATCAATGGCGAAGTGTGCATTCCCGTAAAACAGGCGTTCTGATTCGAATGGAAGGCCGACGGGAAAGGCGTTTGTCCCGCACATACATTGACGTTCGGTAATAATGTTCGTCAACCAACTGCGCAGCGTGACGGCAGTTGGGGCCGTGTCAGGACCGCTGTGGCCGCTTCCGGCCACCGCCGGTCCACCGGAAAACGCCCGAATCGGCAGGTGCGGGCCCTCGTACGGGTGGATTACTGTGATCCGTGGGGCGTAGGCTGGCAGCCATTCTTCCGGCAGTGCGGCGAAAGGGATCGGTGCAATGAGCGGTGACAAGCGGGGCGCCAGCATCGGGGCACTGGAAGACCTGTCCCGCATGTTCAGCAAGCACTCCAAGAACCTCGACGCCCTGATCAAGGACCTCAACGGCCGAACGGTCAGCAGTACCGAGATCTGGTGGGGCCCGGGCGCCGACCGGTTCCGCAGCGCGTGGATGGAGGCCAAGACGGCCTTCGACAAGATGGCCGTCGCCCTCGAGCAGGGCAGCCAGGACATCAAGCGCTCCCAGCAGAACATCGAGGCGGCCACACGCTGACGTCGCCTCTGCGAGACCGCGGGTCCCGGCCCATCCCCCCGAGGTCGGGGCCCGCGCCATTCTCAGCGTAACGATCTGATTCCGTTGCGTGACGAGCTCCCACTCCGGCTGGCAGTCTCGTTCGAAAGAACGGAGGCGGACGTGGACGAGGCTGAGCGCTTCAGGCTGCAACTCCTGCTGGGACGCATCCAACAGCTGTCGAACGACCATTGGCACACGTTCACGCGGCCGCGCCAGGCCATGGGCGACCACGCCTGGGTCGGCGGCGCCTCCGCCAGGTCGTTCGACCGCCGGCTCGAACGCAGCGACGCCGAGCTCCACGCGCAGATACGCAAAGCGCTGGACCTCGTCCAGGAAAAGATCCGCCGCCCCCTGGCCAGCTGACGGTGGCGGACAACTGGCTCGGACCCGACACGTGCGGAGTGAAGCTCGCGCAGTTCGAGCAGATGACGCAGGACATGACCAAGGCCGGGCCGCGGCTGGCGGAGATGGCCGACCAGCTCTGGCAGGCACTGAACGGCGCCGGCGTCAGCACCACCCCCGCGCAGGAGATCCAACGAATCGCCGCGTGGGCCCAAGAAGCCGCCGCTGACCTGCGCCGCCGCAACACACTTGCGCACGACCTCGACCGCCAGAAACTGACGTTCAGCGTCTGCCGCCCTGACGGCAACTTCATCACGTTGCCGGACCGCTACACCGACCAGGTCGCCTATGCCGAAGGCCGCCGCCTGCCCCCTCTCCTGCATCGCGCGGCCAAGAACGACCCCAAGGCCCTGCAAGGCCTCCGCCGCTACGAACCGAACGACATCACTCCGGCTTTCGCCAGGGCCCTCCTGGAGGCGCTGGGTGCCGAAGACCTACTCAAGCTCCCAGCTGCGTTCCGCAACGACCAAAACATTCTGGCCCTTCTGGGGCGCAGCCTTGCCCTGGCCACAAACCCTCACCGCCACGCCTACGCAGGCGACACCTTCCTCATCGAGCTCACGGAAGCCGGCCGCACGACGTTCCCGCCAGGCACCAAACCGCCGTACGGCTATGCCGGCTACCAATCGCTCTCGACTCTGATGGCCGCCGCAGACACCCGCTTTTCCGCCCGCTTCATCAAGGTCGTGGGCGGCGACATGACCGAATACGACCGAGTCGTCCGCAAGGCCCTCCTGGGCAGCCCACTGCCCGACCTCGCCGGCAGGTTCAACCACCGCAAGACCGACTTCCTCATCCCCCTCCTCAACGCCGCCGCCGCGTCCGGCCGCGAGGGAGCCCAAGCCCTCCTCAATCACGCCCCAATGGGTCCACCCACAGTCGACACCCCACCCCGCATGAGGCTCTCGAACCTCGAATACCTCCTCCGCGACCGCCGCGACCTCTGGGGCCAAACAGACCGCGGTGCCGCCCTGGGCAAGACCCTCCAGACCGCCGCCGCAGGCCAAGACGAAGTCTCCGAACGCCTGGCCTTCACAGCCGGCAAGATCCTCGCCGACGACGCCAAGGACCTCTTCGCCGTGAAGGACGGCCACGTCTCCATCAAGGACCAGGAGAAGCTCGACGCGCTCTCCGCCCTGCGGCCCTCCATGGCACAGGTTCTCGCCACTCACATCGAGAAGGTCAACGACGTCTACCAGTCGTTCCGGTACAACTCACCGTCCGGCAGCACGCCGATGAACGACGTGGACCTCGACTACCTGCTCCTCGACATAGCCCGCGACGCGAACGCCTTCGACATCCTGCTCAAGGCCCAGATCGCACACGCCAAGCTCTCCATCGACAGATCGGTCACCAGGAACTCCCGACACCTTGAGAGCACAATCGTCCGCGAAGGCTGGATGTTCGGCCATCTCCTCGAAGCCCGCAACCAGTCCGTCTGGGGAGAGAACGCCCGCCTGGCCGCCGACCTGCAACAGATTCAGGGCTACGTCTCCCTAGGCCTCGGCTTCGCCTCCGACAAGGTAGAACAGGGCATCTCCACGCGAGCGCCCGCCGCAGGCCAGGCCTACAGAATCACGGTCAGCCAGGTCATGAACACCCTCACCGCCTGGCTAGCCCGCCGCATGGCCGAAAAGCCCAACGACGCCATCCTCGCCCCCAAGTCCAACACCGAAGCCGTAGAAAAGCTCATCAACCAAATGATCGCCACCTCCCTGATAACCCACCACCGCTACAACCCAAAGGACTTGAGAGGGCAGCCGTTCGCTACCTCCGAAGAGGATCCCAAGATTCGGTCTCTCGAGTCCATGGATGGCAGACAATTCGAGGCGTTCTTGGCTTGGGCTAATGACCGTGTCGGGTTGAGCAAGCTTGGGCACATTGCCAAGGGATCGATCCGCGAGGGCATGGAAGAGGTCACCGGTCATTACAAGAACTCAGCAGGTCAAAACGTCCTACCGACCGGACAGCGATGATTCTCGCGAGGCGTTGGTGGGCAGGCGCCATCATCACTGTTCAGTGCGCGATCGCTGGATGTGATCAAGCTACGCCGGTGCGTGCGCCTTCGCCGCCGGTTACTTTAAAGGTGGCGGATAGTTCTCCCTACCTATGTGATCTCGTTCCCGAGAAGGCATTTCGCCGTGTCACAGGCTTGGCCATACCAGTGGATGCCCACTGGGTCAATGGTCCGCAGCCCAGCAATGGTCTCTGCTTGGCGTATGCCAAGGGGCAGGAAGCGCCACTCGGTGTGAATTGGTCGTATAGCGACGGAGAGAGGATCGTACGAGGTCAGCAGGAGTATTGGGCGGGTGAGGCCTCCCAATCCTTGCCCAGAAGTCTTGGCTGGGGATTGGCCGTTGTCATTCCTCCCTCCGGAGCGGTGGCCCGACCTAACTATGTGATCGCCCTGTTCCGCTGCGGAAAAGAGAAACCGTGGATTCGGATCGATTTCGCCCCGGTGGTGCGTGGGCGGGACGCTGTACAGGACATGATCGACTTTATGGTGATCGCCCAAAGGCGGTTCGGGCAACTGCATGAGTGTAGGCCAGGGCCCCTGTAATGGCGAATGTCGTTGTGCCGGAAGAGGTCACCTTCTGTGTCAGGCTCCCAGTTGTTGGGGTAAGGGGTTGTCCGGGCCCAGAGTGAGGACACCTGCTGAACTGGTTGCGTGAGTCATAAATCGTATTCTGTCTGTTTATTGAGAGCGAGACCTAAGGGATGCCGGTTCTTGATGTCCGGGCAATGGCGACGTTCCTGACGAAAGTAGAGTGCCATGCTTGACTGTATTTTGGCCTGAAGTACCCGCAGAGGATTCTTCATGTTCGTCATGGCCAGGAGTGCATCAGCAGACCGGGGGGAAGGGTGGTGCGAGTGGGTGGTAGTAGTCGGGCCTCTAGGCCCGGTGCCAAGTCAGTTCAACTTGACGGAGTTTTGTTAGGAAGGGCTTGTTTTTCTGGCTTTGAGGGCTGGGGAGACGTAGCGTCCGTCCGGTGACGGTGGTTGTGCGGCAGTTGAATGTGTATCCGATCAAGAGTGCGGGCGGGACTTCGGTGAGTGAGGCCGAGGTGCTGGCCACCGGGTTGAGGTACGACCGGGAGTTCATGGTCATCCGGTCGGACGGGAGACATCTTTCGCAGCGGGAGGTGCCGGGGCTTGCTTTGCTGCGGCCCTCGTTCGACGGGGTCAAACTGACCGTTCAGATGGGTTATTCGACGCTCGTGTACGAGCCGGAGCCGGGGCCGGTGCGCGATGTGAGCGTGCACGGGCAAGCTTGTCTGGGCGTGGACCAGGGCGATGAGGTGGCGGCATGGCTCGGTGAGATGCTGCGCGAGGACGTTCGGTTGGTGCGCTTTGCCGGCGTGCGGGTCGTTAAGCGGGGCGGCTCGATGATGTACGGGGATGGCGAGCCCATCTCGGTGCTGTCCGTGGAGTCTTTGGATGACCTGAACGGGCGGTTGGCTGAGCCGCTGCCGATGCGGCGGTTCCGGCCCAACGTCGTGGTGGAGGGGCTGGGGGCGTACGGGGAGGACGCGGTCTCCAGGATCCGGGTGGGCGAGGTGGAGATCGAGCTGATCCGACCGTGCGGGCGGTGCGTCATCATCAACACCGACCAGGACACCGGGCGGAGGGGCCGGGAGCCGCTGAAGACGCTTGCCGCATACCGGACCTCCAGCTTTGAGGGCGGTCGGGCGATCATGTTCGGGCGGCTGGGGGTGCCACGCGGACTTGGGACCTTGCGGGTGGGGGAGGTGGCTGTGTGTTCGTGACGCGGTAAAACACGCGTATGACCTGGAGGGGACAGCGGCAAGCAATGAGAGCGCTACAGGTCCGTCTTTGCACGGCCCGTGCTCATGGTTTCTGACTCTTCAGTGGAAGGTTTATTGGTGACGAGGAGGTCGCCTGGCGGCCCTCTCTTCGAAATCAGGCGTTGTAGGCCTCTCCGGGGGCCTGGATGTCGATCTTCTTCATTCCGAACATGGCTCTCATGACGCGTTCGGAACGGGCCGGGTCCTCGTCGGTCAGGAGGCTCGGTGAGGGTCCTGGGGATGATCTGCCAGGAAAGGCCGAAGCGGTCCTTCAGCCGCGCGGGCCTTCGTCCTGGTACGCCTGAGGGCGACCATAGACTCGGCTCGCATGAGCTCCCTTGCCAACGGTCAGCGTTCTCTCTTCGATGCGTCCATCCGTTATCCGTTGACGCCGCCGCTCACCCGCGGTTGCCCGGAGACGAGCACTGAGGAGATCGCTTACCCGGTGGAGGTCGACTACGACTACGGCCGGGTGCCGCGTGAGCTGTTCGCGCAGCAGCCGGGTGACCTCGATCAGTGGGCGCCGATCCTGCCGCCGCTCGTGGCGCCGGGGCTGGGTGAGGGTGGTACGCCGCTGATCCAGCTTGAGGACGGCGTCTTCGTCAAGGACGAGTCCCGCAACCCGACGTGGAGCCACAAGGACCGGATCAACCGGTGCACGGTCAGCGCGGCTGCGGCGATCGGGGCGCCTGGCGTCGTCGTGGCCTCGTCCGGCAATCATGGCGCGTCGGCTGCCGCGTTCGCCGCACGGGCGGGTCTCCCATGCATCGTTCTCGCCACGGCGGACACGCCCCCGGCGGTCGGTTCGTTCGTCAGCGCGTACGGTGCGCATGTGCTGCCCGTGGCCAAGGAGGAACGCCGGCCGCTCATGCGCCGCATTGTGGACGAGCTGGGGTTCCACCCGCTCAGCAACCTGACCGAGACGCACACCGGGCACGCGTACGGCCCTGAGGGCTACAAGACCATCGCGTACGAGATCTTCAGTGAGATCGGCGTCCCCTCGGCGGTCTACGTGCCGACCGGATACGGCGAGCTGCTGTTCGGCGTCTGGAAGGGCTTCACCGAGCTCCGGCTGCTCGGCCTGACCGAGCGTGCACCCCGGATGTTCTCGTGCGAGCCTGCGGCTGGGGCGCCGCTCGCCCGTGCCGTCGCCCAGGGGCTCCCCGCCGTCCATCTGAAGGCGGGGCCGACCGACGCGTATGCCATCGACTGCGACTTCAACGGCTACCGCGGCGTGATCACCGTCAGGGACAGCGGCGGCGCCGCGTTGAGCCTCACCGATGACGAGATGCGTGCCGCGCAGCGCGAACTCTCCCGGACCGGTCTCTGGTACGAGCTCTCCTCCGCCAGCAGCCTGGCTGGGCTCCGGCAGGTGGGCGAACGTGACCGCACCGGCCCGGTCGTCTGCATCGCCACGTCCAGCGGGTTCAAGGACACCGGTGTCGGCGCCCGCCCGCTCGACCCCGTCGACCCCACCTGGGATTCCGTCCTCCGCCGGCTGAAGGCCGCCGGTCTCCGCTGATCGGCGGCCTTCCCGGGGCGTTCAGATCACTCGAAGAAGCCGATCACGCGGCTGAAACGACCGTCCACGATCTCCACGTAGTCGTAGCCCGTCGCGACCGCGGAGTCCGCTCCGGCCGGCCCGAGCCGCCACCTGAAGAGCGCCTTGTCGTGATGAACGTTGACCAGCGTGCCGAGGGAGAAGACCAGGTCGCCGAATTTCGCCTGGGCCTTGTCGATCGCGGCCGACAACTCGCTGTGGCCCTTGACTCCCGCGTAGTCCGGGTCGCTGTAGATCGAGTCATCGGTCAGCGCCGTCTTCATCAGCTCGGCTCGGCGTGCCGTGTCGCGTTCGTTCCAAACGTCGAGGTAGTTCTGAACGAGTTCGTTGATGCTCATGGCTTGACTCCTTCAAGTGAACTGGTGATTTCTTCCGATACCGGCGCAGGCCCTTCCGGGGCCGGTGCCGGGCGCTTGAGGACGAGGGCGAGCAGGCCGCCGACGGCGGTCACGGCCGCGGCCACCCATCCGGCGGTCTGCAGGCCGTCGAGGACGTCGGTGGGCGTCGACGCTGTGGCGCCCGCGGTGGCGATGGCGACGAACGCGGCGAGGCCCATGGCGCCGCCGATCTCCTTGGCGCTCGTGGCGACTCCCGAGGCGACGCCCTGCTCCTCGGGGGCGATGCCGGATCCGGCCGCCGCGAAGAGCGCGACGAACGCGATGCCGCCGAAGACGCCCCAGATCAGGCTGCCGGGGATCAGTGCCCAGAACGAGCCGTTGACCGACATGCCGGCCACGAGGACGGCGATTCCGGCCGCGGCGCCGAACATGCCGGTGACCAGCGTGGTCCTGACGCCCCACCGCCCGAGCATCACGGGAACGACCTTCACGGCGGTGAACATGCAGGTCAGGGTGAGCGGCAGGAACGCCAGCCCGGCCTCCAGCGAGCTGTAGCCGAGAACGGGCTGCAGGTACGACGTGAACACGTAGTAGCCGGCGCCGAGCGTGCCCTGGAAGACGGCGATCACCGCCATCGTCGTGGCCAATGACCGGGTGCGCAGAAGCCGGAGCGGCATGAGCGGGTCACGCGTACGGGACTCGACGACGAGCAGGAGCGCCATCAGCGCCGCACCCGCCGCCAGGGAGCCCGCCGCCTGGACCGAGCCCCATCCGGTCTCGGGACCGCTCGCCAGCCCGAAGACCAGCAACACCGACCCGGCGGTCGCGAGCACCGCGCCCGGCAGGTCGAAGCCTCCCCATCCGGCGGAACGAGGCGGATCCGCAGGCAGGAGCCAGACCGCGGCCGCGGCGGCACCCAACGCGAGCGGCACGTTCACGAAGAACACCGACTCCCAGCCCAGATAGTTGGTGAGCACCCCGCCGAGCAACGACCCTGCGGCCAGCCCGCCGCTGCCGGCCATCCCCCAGGCACCCAGCGCCCGGTTGCGCTCGGGCCCTTCCGCAAACCCGCCATAGATCAACGCGAGCGTCGCCGGGGTGAGCAGCGCGCCGCCGGCTCCCTGCACGGCCCGCGCCGCCACCAGCGTTCCGGTGCCCGTCGCGAGGCCACCGGCCAGCGACGCGATCCCGTACAGCAGCAGGCCCAGCATGAACATTCGCCGGGCGCCGATCCGGTCGACGGCCCGCCCGCCGAACAGCAACAGGCCGCCGAGCCCGACGGCGTAAGCGCTGACGACCCATTGCACGGACTGGGAGGTGAAGCCGAGCGCCGACCCGATGTCGGGCAGCGCCACATAAACGATGTTGTAGTCGAGAGCGACGATGAGCTGGGTGAATGCCAGCAGTGCCAACGTCAGCCCACCCCGTACGGGCCTGGGCGCGGCTCTGTCCACGATCGGTCTCCTATACGGCGTTGTGTTACTACACGGCGTTCAAACTTGCCACGCCGAACAGTAGCGCAACGCTGTAGCCTGTCAAGCATGAGTGAGACGGTGAGCCGACGGGCCCGGCTGCGCGCCGAGACCAGCGCCGAGATCAAGACCATCGCGCTGAAGCTGATGGCCACCGGCGGCCCCGACGCCATCTCGCTGCGCGCCATCGCCCGTGAGATGGGGATGACGGCGGGCGCGATCTACAGCTACTACCCGACCCGCGACGACCTGATCACCACGCTGATCAGCGATGTCTACGGCGAGCTCGTCGACGCCGTGGAGGCCGCGCGGGACGCCGTCCCCGAGAGCGATCCGGCCGGCCGGCTGCTGGCCTGGGGCGAGAACGTCCGCACGTGGGCGCTCGCCAATCCCGAGGGCTTCCGGCTGATCTACGGCGATCCGGTGCCCGGATACCGGCCACCCGAAGGCGGCCCGGCGCGCGAGGCCGCCCACCGCGCCTGCGCGGGTCTCAGCGGACTGGTCGCCGCCGCGTGGCCACAGGCCGAATCCCTCCAGTCCGGCACGTACGACTGGTCGGACTTCGAGACCGGTCTCGCCGAGGCCACGCAGGAGCAGTTCCCCGGCCTCCCGCCCGCCGCGGTCGCGCTCTCCCTACGCGTCTGGGGGCGCATGCACGGCCTGATCGCCCTGGAGATCTACGGCCACCTGCGCCCGCTCACCCACAAGACCGCCGCGATCTTCCGTGATGAGATGCTCGACCTGACGAGGTCGCTCGGCCTCACCCCGTCCGAGTCCCATGTTCGCTGACAGCTGAATCTCGGCGTGCGAGGATCCCGTCGAAGACCCGTGCACGAGCCCCCGAACGGGCCCGTTACGATCTCAAGATCTTGTGACGGAGGACCCCCATGGACGAGAACGACCAGCTCGCGGAGCGCTTCGAGGCCCACCGGTCCCATCTGAAGTCGGTGGCCTACCGGATGCTCGGCTCGCTGGCCGAGGCCGAGGACGTGGTGCAGGAGGCCTGGTTCCGCCTCAGCCGCTCCGACACCTCCGAGATCGACAATCTGGCCGGCTGGCTGACCACGGTCGTCTCGCGGATATGCCTCGACATGTTGCGGTCCCGTTCGGCCCGGCGTGAGGACCCGCTCGACGTGTACCTGCCGGATCCGATCGTGAGCCGCGCCGACAGCGGCGCCATCGACCCCGAGCAGGAAGTGCTCATGGCCGACTCGGTCGGCCTGGCGCTGATGATCGTGCTTGAGACCCTCTCGCCCGCCGAGCGCCTGGCGTTCGTCCTGCATGACATGTTCGCCGTACCGTTCGAGGAGATCGCGCCCATCGCCGAACGTTCTCCGGCCGCGACCCGGCAGCTGGCCAGCCGGGCCCGCCGCCGCGTCCAGGACGCCCCGGCTCCCGACGCCGACCTGGCCCGGCAGCGCGAGGTCGTCGACGCCTTCGTCGCGGCCGCCCGCGGCGGCGACTTCGAGGCGCTGGTCGCCGTGCTCGACCCGGACGTCGTCCTGCGTGTCGACATCGGCGCCGCCAACAAGCCGATCTTCGGTGCGGCGGCCGTGGCCGGGCAGGCGCTCATGTTCCAGAGCGCGGCGAAGTACGCCCAGCCGGCCCTGATCAACGGTGTGCCCGGTCTCGTCGGTGTCCAGAACGGCAGGGTCACCGCGATCCAGTCGTTCACGATCACCGACGGCAGGGTCGTCGAGATCCACATCATCGCCGACCGCGCCCGCCTGGCCGGCCTGCACATCGACTTCCCCGCCGCCTGACCGTCATCCCGGGCGGTCGCCGCTTGACCGTCATTCGGGGCGGTCGCCGCTCACGGGGGGTGGGAGGGCCACTTGGATCTGGGTGGTGGCGCCGGTGGCCACGAAGAGGCCGCGGCCGGTCGGGCCGCCCAGCGTGGCGTTGCGGGGGAGGCGCAGGCCGAAGAGATCGCCGTCTTCGGGGCTGTCGACCGACAGCAGGAGCCCCGAACGGGACCGGCGGGTGTCGGAGAGGAAGCCGCGGTAGCCGCGTCCGAGGTCCTCGGTCGTGCCGCCGATGACGACCGCGTGCTCGCCGTCGCGGGCGGTGCGGAGGACGGTGCGGAGGGCGTCGTCCAGCTCGGTCTCGTCGAGGAGTTCGGCGTCGTCGACCACGACGGCGTAGCGGTGCTCGTCGCCGATGGCCGCGGTCAGGTCCTCTTCTTCGGAGTCGGCCGACAGCAGGCCGAGGACGCCGGGACGGCCGCTCAGCAGGCGCAGGGGGGAGCGCCGCGGGGTGATGAGGACGACCGGGACGAGGCCGCCCGCCACCGAGGGGTCCAGGAGCGACTCGACGATGGTGCGGAGCGTGGTGGAGCGGCCCGAACGCGGTGGGCCGGCGACGACGAAGCCGGGGCCCTCGTTCAGCAGGTCGATGCCGACCGGGGCGAGGGTGTCGCCGCCGACGCCGACCAGCGCCCACAACGTGGAGGGGGCCGTGTACTCCTGGTCGAGCGCCATCGCCTCCCGGTAGGTGACGCGGACCGGGAGTTCGTCGACGTGGAGCGGGCGTTGCCTGCGTGGCAGCCGCCCGTAGCGCGTGACGCACGTACGGGCGATCTCCTGCAGCGCGGCGACCTGGGCGGTGCCCGACGGGTCGTCGCCGAGCAGACCGATCTGCGACTCGCGCGGCGGCATGCCGGCCCCGGCCATCTCCAGGACGCGGCCCGGCGGCATCTCGGCGGGCACCTGCTTCTCCTGCAGGCCCGCGTAGCCGTAGTCGTTCGGGTCGGCCATGCGCAGGACGAGGCGGCGGTCGAACACCGTGGACACCTGGCCGCTCAGCCCGGAGCGGTCGCCGGTGAAGACCGCGCGCAGGCCGACCGCCGCGCCCTCGCGCAGCAGGCGGAGGACGGCGTCGACCAGGCGGCCGTAGTCGTAGTGCTCGAACGCGCCGACGAATCCCTCCCAGCGGTCGAGGATCAGCACCATCCATGGGAGCCGGTCGGGCGCGGCGACGGCGGCGCGCTGTTCGGCGAGCGAGGCGAAGCCCGCCTCGGCGAGGAGCTGCTGGCGCCGCGCGACCTCGGCCGCGAGCGCGGTGATGAGCCGTTCGACGCGGTCGAGCTGGTCGCGGCCGACGACCGCGCCGCAGTGCGGCAGCGACACCAGTGGCAGCAGCGCGTTGGCGCCGCAGTCGATCGCGTAGAGGTGCGCGTCGTACGGGGAGCACGCCCCGGCGAGGGAGCCCGCGATCGTGCGCAGCGCGGTCGAGCGCCCGGACTGCGACGCGCCGGCGAGGTAGAGGTGGCCGCCGCCGGCGAGGTCGAGGGTCAGGGGCTCGCGGGACTGCACGGCGGGCAGGTCGGTGATGCCGAACGCGATCGGCGGGACGTCCACGACCGAGCCGCCCGCGGCGGTGCGCGGCGCGAGCCTGACCTTGTCCGGCAGCGGGGTCAGCCACGGCGACGGCTGCCGCTCGATGCCCTCGCGGCGGGCCGCCTCGGCGATCGCCTGGACGAGGACGGCTAGGTCGGTGACCATTCCCCCGTCCGCGTCGTCCAGGGACTCGCGCGGCGCGGGCAAGGGCCGGCCGAGGCCCTGCCACGGCACGGGGAGCACGGTGGCGGGTGCGGCGACGGCGGGTCCGGTGCCGGGCCGCCGGCCGCCGATCCGCGCGGACTGCACCGCGTGCGGCGCCGACGCGCCGGAACGGATGTAGCAGCGGCCGGGCGTGGCCTTGGAGATCTGCGCCGCCTCGGGGGAGTCGAGCACGTCGGTCGACTCGTCCGGGTCGGTCACGCGCAGCGCGATCCGCAGGTTGGTGTTGGCACGGATGTCAGCGGTGACGACGCCCGCCGGGCGCTGCGTGGCGAGGATGAGGTGCACGCCGAGCGAGCGGCCACGGCGGCCGATGTCCACGAGACCGGTGACGAAGTCGGGCAGCTCGGTGACCATCGCCGCGAACTCGTCGATCACCAGGACGAGGCGCGGCATCGGGGCGAGCCGGTCACCCGCAGCGAAGCGAGGAATGTCCGGCTCGCCGGCCCGTGGAGTGACGGGGGTTCGTCCCCCCTCGGGAGGCTCGTCGCTGCGGACGAACGAGTGGCCCTGGTCGGGATGGGCCTTCATGCCGCGCAGGTCGTTGTAGTCCTCGATGTCCTTCGCACCCACGCTCAGCAGGATCTCCTCGCGGCGCCGCAGCTCGGCCGACAACGATTCGAGGGCGCGCTCGGTCGCGTGGCCGTCCAGGTCCGTGACCATGCCGACGGTGTGCGGGAGCTTGGCGCAGTCCTTGAACGCGGCGCCGCCCTTGTAGTCGATGAGCACGAACGTCATCTCGTCCGGCCGGTTGGTGAGGGCGAGCGAGGCGATCAGCGTCTGGAGGAGCTCGGACTTGCCGGCGCCGGTCGTCCCGGCGATCAGGCCGTGCGGCCCGTCCGTGCGCAGGTCCACCTCGTACACGCCGTCGGCGCCGACGCCGATCGGGACGCGGGTGGACCGCCCGCCGGTGACGCTCCACGCCCGCGCCACGTGGTCGGCCGTCGGGTCGGGCAGGTTGAGCAGGTCCAGGAGCCGGGCCTCCGCCGGGATCGCCTCCTCGGCGTCCTCCCGTGACACGTCCCGGACGGGGGCGAGCGCCCGCGCGACCCGGTCGGTCCACGCGGCGGACACCTGGTCGGCGAGGACGGGACCGATCACGTCGAGCCCCTGGCCGCGCAGCCGCAGCGTCTCGGGGCTCTCGGGATCCCAGGCGGCGACGGCGGTGCACTCTTCGGGCAGCAGGCGTTCCTCGTCGTCGATGCAGATCGCGTTCAGGCCGAACTCGGCGCCGCGTTGCAGCAACATCGGCATGCCGGGCACGCGCCGCAGCTGCCGCGCGCCGTCGAGCACGATGAGGATGTTGTACGGGATCAGGTCGGCCGGCTTGCCCTGGCCGAACCCGCCCTGTGCCAAGAGACCCGACGCCGACGCCGCCTGCGCGGCCCGCCGCCGTTCGCTGACCCGGATCGCCAGCTCGGTGACGCGGTGCGCGACCGATTCGGGATCGGTGCCCACCAGGGCCGTGCACTCCTCCCCTTCGCGCGGCGTCGCGTGCGGCAGCCAGCGGACCCAGTTCCACTCCTCTTCCGCCTCCTGGTCCGCGCACAGCACGACGATCGCCAGGTCACGCGGGCTGTGCAGCGCGGCGGCCTGGGCCACCAGCCAGCGCGCGAGCGCGCGGGACGCCGGGCGCGACTCGCGGGCGGCGGTGCCGGTGATGCCGATGACGCCCAGCTCGGGCAGCGGCAGCGCGACGGGCACGAGCCGTGCCACCGGCACCTGAAGGTCGGCCGCCTCCGGACCCGCCGACTCCAGCCCCGCCAGCTCGATCCGCGCGGGCAGGTCGGCGACGCCGAGCCGCAGGTGGAGGACGTCGGGGTCGGTGGCGCGCCGCTCCCAGAGCCGCCGCCGCGGGCCGGTGGCGGTCAGCAGCACCTCGGCGGGATCGGGGTGGACGGCCCGGCGTTCCTCTTGGTCCTCGCGGCGCAGCCGGTCGAGTTCGCCGCCGAACTCGGCGGTCTTCCGGTGGTACTCCTTCAGCGCCTTCTTGTACGACTTGCGGCCGTGGACGCGGTCGCCGATCCATTCGCCGACCGTCATCACCGGCCAGGCCAGCGCGAACAGCGCCCACCACCACTGGCCGAGTCCGAACGCCATCACCAGGCCGAACGCCGAGAACAGCAGCGCGCCGAAGAGTCTCAGCCGTTCCTTGGGGTTGCGTTCGGGCCGCTTGGGCACCTCCAGCTGGCGCGTCCGGTGCGCGGGGTGCAGGCGCGGCGGGCGGTTGAACGCGAGGCCGCCCTCGGGGAGCGGCTCCAGATGCGTGTCGGGCGCGGAGCTCTGCGCGAGCGTGAGGATGCTGCCACCGATCGCCAGCATGCCGCCGAGCGGCCAGACGGTCGTGGCGGCGAGCGGATCGCCGTCCAGGAGCACACCCCGGGCGAGCGTCTGGGCGGAGGGCTCGACGTGGACGGCATGCGGCTCGACGGTGATCCGCAACGATCGCGACGGCACGAGTGGATCGTCGAGGGCGACGTCCACGTCCTCGTCCGGTGCCCCCGAACCGAGCGTGGAGACGCCGAGGCCGAGCCGGTGCACCGAGCCCGCCGCCGGACCGCTCACCACCCGTACCTCGACCAGCCCTGTCGGCTCGGCCAGTACGGTCGCGGCGGCCGCCCGCTGCTCCACGGCGACGACCGCGCCGTCTCGCAGTTCCCGGACGGCGGGGGCCTGCGGGTCCAGCATGCGCCCGTTCATCCACAACGTCCGCCGCTCGGCCTTGCGCGTGTCGACCCGGGCGTCGCTCTGCGCGCCCTCATAAGTGCCGTCACGGGTGCCGGTCCGGGCGCCGCCGCGGAGGTCCAGGCGACCGCCCTGGGCGAGCGTCGCCTCTTTCGAAAAGCGCGGCGTGTGCGTGGCCGGAACGCCATCCGCCGGTGGTGCGGCGTCCAGGGTGGCGAAGAGCGACCTGGCGACGCTGTCAACGGTCGCGTCGGCGTCGACATTGATCACGACATCTCGGGGTCCCTGGCCGGTCAGCGCCGTGAACGAGATCCGCATTCAAGCCCCTCCAGAGTGCGCCGCCCCCGTATGAAGGGCGGCGCTGCCGCTCGGGCCAGCTTAATTACAGCCGCCGCCGAGCGGCCCAGGGACGACACGACGCCACCTTAAGCCGCGGCGATGACGGCCTTAAGCCCCTCGTCCACCGGAGTCGGCGCGACGTCGAAGGCGTTCTGGAACGCGGACGAGTCGAGGATGTACGGCGCGTCGAACTGGTAACGGGTCTCCCGCAACTCGCGCATCATCGGGTTGACCAGTCCGATCGCGTTGAAGAGGGGCCGGGGCATCGTGCCGATGCGCGGGGCCGGGGCGCCTGCCAGCTCGCACAGCCGCTCGCCGAACGCTTTGGCGGTGAACGCCGGGGCCGTCGGGATGTGCCAGACGCGGCCGAGTGCCCGTTCGTCCGTGCCGGCGATGGCCAGCGCCCGGGCGACGTCCGGAAGGTAGGTCCAGCTGTGCGGCTGGGCCGGGTCGCTGAGGAAGGTGACTCGCTTGCCCGCGAGCAGCGGCCGTACGAACCGGACGGAGCCGATGTAGGAGTTCTCCGTGCTCCCGGGGCCGTAGAAGTCGGAGGCGCGCAGCTCGGTGACCCGTGCCCGCCCGGCCCGGTGCGACGCGAGCATGTCGTCCCACATCTTCGCCCTGATCTGGCCCTTGTGGCCCGGGGCCGCCTGCGGCAGGTCCTCGGTCATGGGGCCGTCCACCGGGCCGTACACGTACAGGTTGCCCAGCGTCACCAGGGCCGCGCCGGTCTGCTCGGCGGTGGCGAGCAGCGAGGCGGCGACGGGCGGCCAGATCTCCGCCCACTCGTGGTAACGCGGGTTCATGCAGTTGTAGAGAGTGTCCGCGCCCCGCGTGATCTCGATCAGCCGGTCGCGGTCGGCGGCGCTCGCCGCGACCTTGCGGACGCCGTCCGGGCCGGAGCCGGAACGCGTGACGACGGTGACGTCGTGGCCCTCGGCCATCAGCAGCGTGGCGAGCTGTCCACCGACCTGGCCGGCACCGACGATGACGTGCTTACCCATGAGAACCGCTCCCTTGATCCGGGTGAGCCGAGCTCGCTGCTCCGCTTCGAGAGCAATGCTCTCTCAAGAGAGCGATGTTCGTCAAGAGCAGTGCTCTCGTTTTATTTCGGTGCTCTGCTAGCCTCGGTTCCATGAGTGCGAGCCGTACGGCCCGGGAGCGCGTCCGGGCAGAGCTGATCCACGAGATCACCGAGATCGCCCGCCGGCAGCTGGCCACCCAGGGGGCGACCGGACTGTCGCTGCGCGCGGTGGCCCGGGAGATGGGCATGGTCTCCTCGGCGATCTACCGGTACTTCCCCAGCCGGGACGACCTGCTGACGGCGCTGATCATCGACGGCTACAACGCGCTCGGCGAGGTCGTGGAACGAGCGGACGCCGAGAGCCGTCCGGACGACTACGCGGGGCGGTGGCTCACCGTCTGCCGCGCCATCCGGGAGTGGGCGGTCACGCACCCGCACGAGTACGCGCTGATCTACGGTTCCCCGGTGCCCGGTTACGAGGCACCCGAGGACACCGTTCCCGCCGCGCTCCGCGACACGATCGTCTTCGCCCGCATCGTCACCGAGGCGCACGACGCAGGAGAGCTCGACCCGCCGGCCGGCCTGCCGCCGGTGCCGGCCTCGATCGAGGCGGACCTCGGACGCGGACGGGCGGCGGTGGAGATGAACGTCCCGGACGACGTCGTGGCGCGGGCGCTGATGGCCTGGGCGGGGCTCTACGGAACGGTGAGCTTCGAGCTCTTCGGGCAGTTCGAGACCGTGGTCGAAAACCGGATCGGCTACTTCGACCACACCGCGACGACGCTTGGACGTCTCATCGGCTTCAAATCCTGACTTTTTGGTGCTAACAGACTGACCTTTTCGGTAGCTGTCAGCCATTCATGTGACTGAGCGTAAGAACGGAAGTGATTGACGAAATGCCTGGTCAAATCAGGATTTCCCGTTACGGTGCGGCTTCACCTCGTGGAATCCATTGACGTGGCGTCGCGCCCCCCGCGAGCATGGATCGCCCCGGTGATGTGGGATCTCGCGGGACGCGGGAGGCCACGGGGGACGGGAAGGAGCACGTGGCGAGGGCGATGAAGGGCAATCAATCGGCCGTCGCGGGTGGAGTCTCCGCAGGTACCGGCGGTAACGCGGGCGCGGGCCGGGCGGGGCTGGGACAGTCCGGGCTGGGCGTCTCGGGCGGGCAGCGGCTTCCGGTCGCACCACGCGAGCGCAAACCGGCGCTCGCCGCGCTCGCCGTTCTCCTCATCCTCGGCGGCGCGCTCGCCAGCGCGTATCTCGTGATGGCCAGCGGCCAGCGCGTGTCGGCGATCCGCATCGTCCAGCCGGTCGCGGCGGGCCAGCGCATCCCGCTGAGCGCCCTCCAGGAGGTGCAGGTCGGCGACACCGGCGTGGAGTACTACCTCCGGTGGTCCGAGCGACAGAAGGTGGCGCGTGCGTACGCCGCAGTGCCGCTCGTCCAAGGCGCGCTGCTCACCAACGGAATGCTCAGCAAGACCGCGGAGGCGGAGCGCGGCAGGGTCGTCGTGGGCCTGGCGCTCAAGCCCGGCCAGCTCCCGGCGGGCGCGGACGGCCTGGTCAACGGCGCGCGGGTGAGCCTGTACGCGGTGGGCACCGGCACGGGTTCGGGCGGTCCGCGCCCCGGGACCGTGCTCTCGACGAACGCGATCGTGGTCACCGTCAGCAGTTCCGGGAAGAGCGACCGGCTGCGCGGCGACCAGACGTCGGTGAACGTCGCCGTTCCGCCCAACGAGGCGCCGGCGATCGCGCAAGCCGCCTCTGCCGGAGCGGTGGGTCTCGCCCTGCTCCCACCGGGCACCGAGCCGGCGCCCCAGCAGCCGCCCAACTCCAACCCGCAAAAGCAGCAGACACCCGGCAACGGCAACACCCAGAACCCAGGACCCGGCAGCGGCACGGGCAACGGCACCGGAGCCGGTAACGGCAACGGGAACGGCAACGGCACTGGACCGGGCGGGAACTGACAGTGGCACTCATCGCGCTCGCGGCCGACAAAGGGGCGCCGGGCGTCACGACCGCCGCCGTCGCCCTCGGCGCCGTATGGCCACGCCCGGTGCTCGTCGCCGAATGCGACCAGGCCGGGGGAGACCTCGTCTACCGGCTGCCCGCGGCCGCTTCGGACGACGACCAGCTCGGCGGCATGCTCAACCCGTCGCGCGGGCTGCTCAGCCTCGCCGCCACCGCCCGGCGCGGACTGCGGTCCGACCAGATCGCCGAGCACTGCCAGCGGCTCGTCGGCGGCCTGGACGTGCTCGTCGGCATTACCGGCGCCGAGCAGGCGCAAGGCATGACCTGGCTCTGGGGCCCGCTGGGCCGCGCGTTCGCCGGGCTCGACCCGGTCGACGTGCTGGCCGACTGCGGGCGGCTCGGCGCGGGCACGCCGCTGCTCGACCTCATGCGCGAGGCCGATCTGGTCCTGCTGTTCACGCGGGCGACGCTGGAGCAGGTCGCCCACCTTCGCGAACGCGTCGCGGCGCTGTCGGCCGAGCTGCGCGGCGGGCCGCCGATCGGGGTCATCGTGCTGGCCGATCCGCGGGACTTCCGCGCGCAGATCGCCGAGGTCGACCGCGTCATCACCAGCGCTCAAGGACGCCACACCGCCGATGCCCCCGTCGGAGCACCGCCGCCGACGGTCACCGTCCTCGGCGGGCTGGCGCTCGATCCCAAGGGCGCGGAGCTGCTGGCGGGCAGCTGGGGAGGCCGGCTCGACCGCTCCCTGCTCATCCGTTCAGCGAGGGAGGTCGCCGGCGAGCTGGTCGGCCGCCTCTCCGCGCTCCGAGTGGGGCCGGGTGGCAGGCACGCCGCACAGAACGGCACGCCCCACGGCACGCCCCAGGGCACGCCGCATGGCACGCCGCCGGTTCCTCCGGCCGCGCAGATGCCGGTCGGTCAGGCTGGTCAAGGCGGGCACGTCGAAGAGGGGAGTCGCTAGGTGGACCACGGCCTCGTCAAGCGGCTGCGCCAGGAGGTCGGTGACCGGCTGGCCCAGCAGCGCCGGCTCGACGCCGCCAGCGGGCTCGCGCCGATGTCCGGTGAGGACGAACGCCAGTTCGCTCGCGCCCTCATCGGCCAGGTGCTGGAGGAGTTCGCCCGCGGCGAGCTGACCGCGGGGCGCCGCCCGCCGAACGCCGAAGAGGAGGAGGCGCTCGCCGCCGGGGTGCACGCCGCGCTGTTCGGCGTCGGCCGCCTCCAGCCGCTGCTCGAGGACCCCGAGATCGAGAACATCGACATCAACGGCTGCGACCGGGTCTTCATCGGTTACGCCGACGGTCGCGAGGTCATGGGCGAGCCGGTGGCCGAGACCGACGAGGAGCTCGTCGAGCTCATCCAGATACTGGCCGCCTACAGCGGGCTGTCGTCCCGGCCGTTCGACACCGCCAACCCGCAGCTCGACCTGCGGCTGCCGGACGGTTCGCGGTTGTCGGCGGTGATGGACGTGGCCGTCCGGCCCGTCCTGTCGATCCGCCGTGCCCGCCTTGGCAAGGTGTTCCTGAGCGACCTGGTCGGCAACGGCACGTTCAGCTCCGAGCTCGGCGCGTTCTTCAAGGCCGCCGTGCTCGCCCGCAAGAACATCATGATCGCCGGGGCCACCAACGCCGGCAAGACCACGCTGCTGCGCGCCGTCGCCAACGAGATCCCGCCGCACGAACGCCTCATCACCGTGGAACGCGCCCTGGAGCTCGGCCTCGACGCCTTCCCCGAACTGCACCCCAACTGCGTCGCGTTCGAGCAGCGGCTGCCCAACTCCGAGGGCCAGGGCGCGATCACGATGGCCGAGCTGGTCCGCCGCTCGCTGCGCATGAACCCCTCCCGCGTCATCGTCGGAGAGGTGCTCGGCGACGAGATCGTCACGATGCTGAACGCGATGACGCAGGGCAACGACGGCTCCCTCTCCACGATCCACGCCAACTCCTCGATGGAGGTCTTCAACCGCATCGCCACGTACGCGATCCAGTCGGAGGAACGCCTGCCGGTCGAGGCCACCCACATGCTCATCGCGGGCGCCATCGACTTCGTGGTCTTCATCGAGAAGCGCAACGACTACGCCAGCGGCGGCCGCCTGCGCCGCTACGTGGCCAGCGTCCGCGAGGTCACCGGCGTCGACAACCGCGTGCTCTCCTCGGAGATCTTCGCGCTCGGCCCGGAGGGCTACGCGGTGCCCGCCGCGCCGATCGCGTGCGCCGACGAGCTCGCCGAGTTCGGCTACGACACCTCCCTCGGAGGTGTCTGGTGACCGGCCTTGATTCAGTGACCTCCGGGGGAGGGTGATGTACGCGCCCGACGTGCTCCTCGCCGTCGTCGCCGGAGGGCTGGTCGGCGGCGGGTTCCTGCTGCTCGTCGTGGCGATCCGCGGGCTGCCGAGCCGCCCGGGCCCGGTCCGCGGCCGCAGCCGCGAGGACCTGGTCAAGACCCTGACGACCCGTACCGCCGTGGCCGTCATCGTCGGCCTGCTGGTCCTGATCCTCACCCGCTGGCCGATCGCCGCGATCGGCACCGGTGTCCTGGTCCTGGCCTGGAACGGCCTGGCGGGCGGCGCCGCCGAGGAGCGCAAGGCCATGGTCCGGCTCGAAGGCCTCGCCGCCTGGACCGAGTCGCTCCGCGACACCATCGCGGGTGCCGTCGGCCTGGAGCAGGCCATCCCGGCTTCGCTCCGCGCCGCCGCGCCCGCCCTCCAGCAACCGCTCCGCACGCTCGTCGACCGCCTGCACACCCGTGTGCCGATGCCCGAGGCGCTGCGACGGTTCGCCGACGACCTCGACGACCCGTCGGCCGACCTGGTCATCGCGGCGCTCATCCTCAACTCCAAGCTGCGCGGCCCCGGCCTGCGCGACATGCTCGGCGCGCTGTCGACCTCGGCCCGCGCCGAGCTGGACATGCGCCGGCGAGTCGAGGCCGACCGGCGGTCCACCCGGCGCAGCGTCCGCATCGTCGTCGGCGTCTCGGTCGGCACGGCGCTGCTGCTGGCCATCTTCAACCACTCGTACGTGGAGCCGTACGACGACTTCCTCGGGCAGCTCGTCCTGTGCCTGGTCATCGCCCTCTACGCCGCCGGTTTCCTGTGGCTGCGCCGGCTCGCCAAGCACGAATTGCCGGGCCGCTTCCTCACCAGCGAGACGCGTCCCGGGGTTCCGGGTGAGATGCCGCGCACCGTCGCGGGCTGGCAGGGCGACCACGCGTCCACGGAAACGACTCTGCGCGGACGGCACACCATGGACGCGGGCGGAGGCGGTGCCTCGTGAACGGAGCGATGCTGGCCGGCGCGCTCGTCGGCCTCGGACTGTACCTGCTCGTCCGCGCCGTCTTCCCGCCCCGTCCCGGGCTGGCGGCACGCCTCGCCGCGTACGACGCCGCCCGCCGCCGCGACCAGGAGGACGCCCGCGCACGCCGCGTGTCTCCCACCCTCGAACGGGTCGGCGGCCTCCGCGCGAAGGTCGGCCGCGAGCTGGTGCGCCTCTGCGAGGCACGCGGGTGGCAACTCCGCTCGATCCGCGCCGACCTCGCCATCACCGACAAGTCGCTCGAAGGCTTCCTCGCCACGAAGTTCCTGCTGCCCGCAGCCGCGCTGCTCTTCATCCCGGTCGTGGTCGCCTACTTCGCGCTGCTCGGCGTGGGGGCGTCGATCCAGGTGCCGGTATGGATCTGCGCGATCTTCGCTGGACTTTTCTTCTTCTTCCCCGACATGCAGCTGCGCCAGGAGGCCGCCGCCCGGCGCCAGGACTTCCGGCACGTCGTCGGCGCGTTCCTCGACCTGGTCTCGATGAACCTCGCCGGCGGGCGCGGCGTCCCCGAGGCCCTGATGACCGCCTCCGCGGTCGGCGATGGCTGGGCGATGCTCCGCATCCGCGACGCGCTCGCCAACGCACGCATCACTGGCCGGACCCCCTGGCAGGCCCTGGGCGGCCTCGGCGACGACCTCGACATCGCCGAGCTGCGCGACCTCGCCGGCGCCCTCGCCCTCGTCGCCGACGACGGCGCCCAGGTCCGCAAGTCCCTCGCGGCCCGTGCCGCCTCGATGCGCAGCCGGGAGCTGTCGGAGCTGGAGGGCAAGGCCGGTGAACGTTCCCAGTCGATGCTCGTCGCCCAGCTCTTCCTCTGCGCCGGCTTCCTCGTTTTCCTGGTCTACCCGGCCGTGATGCGGGTGATGGCCTCATGACTCCGCCCGATATGGCTGCGTCCGATATGGCTCCGCCCAACTCCGTTCCGCATCCCGTTCCGCAAAGGAGAAACCGTGAATCCTCTGAACGACCCGACCGTCGCCTACCTGCGCGCCCTGCTGGGCGCCAGGGTGGAGAAGGCCCGCGCCGAAACGGACCGGGGCGCGTCCGCGATCGAGTGGGCGATCATCACCGCGCTGCTCGCCGGCATCGCGATCGCGGTGGGCGCGATCATCATCAAGAAGGTCAGCGACAAGGCCAACAGCATCAACACCGGCTGATCCGGGACCGGGGCGCGTCCGCGATGGAGTGGGCGCTGCTCACGCCGGTCCTCATCCTGGTGTTGCTCATCGTCGTCCAGTTCGCGATGGTCTTCCACGCGCGCCACGTCGCCCTCGCCGCCGCGCAGGCAGGGGCGCGGGTGGCCCGCACGCAGCCCGTCGGCGCGGACTGGGAGGGACCGGCGGTCGCCAAGGCGGCCGGTGACGTCGACAAGATCGGACCGCAACTGCTCAGCGGGCGGCAGGTGACCCCGCTGCAGGGCGCCGACGAACGCGGCATCGAGGTGAGCGGCAACGCCGTGCGGGTCATCCCGTTCATGACCTTCCGCGTCTCACAACGATCCCAGGGGCCGATCGAATGTTTCCGCCCCGACGTGGGCGCCGGCACGGCGTGCCAGGGAGCGGGCCCATGAACGACCACGCGGCGGACAGAGATCACACGATGAGGAGAGACCGTGGCTCGATGTCGCTGGAGATGGTGCTGGTCACTCCGCTCTTCGTCGCGTTCCTCCTGCTGCTGGCCGGAGCCGGGCGGATGGTCGACGCCAAGAGCCAGATAGACGGCGCCGCACGTGACGCCGTGCGCGCCGCCTCGGTGGCACGCAGCGCGGGCGCCGCCGAGAGCCTTGCGCAGGAGACCGCCTCGCTCAATCTCCAGAACAACAAGTGGTGCGCAGGCGGACCGAGCGTGACCACCAACACCGGCGACTGGGGGCCTGGCGGCAAGGTCTCGGTGACCGTCGTGTGCGACGTCGACCTCGGCGACCTCTCGTTCATCGGATTCCCCGGCAGCAAGCGGCTGAGCGGCACGTCCGTGGCGCCCATCGACACCTACACCTACCGGGGCACCGACACGGGCAACGGCGGTGACCAAGGATGATCCGGCGATCGGCGCGAGAGGATCGGGACCAAGGCCGGGACCAAGGCCGGGATCAAAGCCGCGATCGGGGCACGGTCTCGATGTACGTCGTGCTGTTCACCCCCGCCGTCCTCGTCCTCGCGGGGCTCCTGGTCGACGGCGGCCTGGCGATCCATGCCCGCCAGCGCGCCGCGGACATGGCCGAGCAGGCCGCCCGCGCCGGGGCGAACCAGATCAACGAGGCCGAGCTGCGCGCGACCGGCAAGCCCGTGCTCGACCCGGGCCGGGCCGAGTCCGCCGCGTGCGGGCTGCTCGGTGACTACGACGACAACATCACCGGGAGTTCGTGCGGGGCCACCGAGGAGGAGGTGGAGGTCACGGTCGAGCTGACGGTGAACCCCCAGTTCCTCGGCATCGTCCCCGGTTTCGGCTCGTTCACGATGCGCTCCACCGCCTCGGCCCAGCCGATCACGGGCGACGAGCCGTGACGTCCGGTGCCACGCGAGATAGTTACCGCACGGGCATTGCGCGCGGGTCATGGCTGTCTACGATGACAAGGGCGACGTCTGTGCAGGCACGGACCGGTGAGCATCACCGGACGGGCGAGCAAGGGGTGCGATGCTGACAGGACAGCCCGGGAGTGCGGGCACCGGGCGGGGGCCCAGGCCGCCGGTGCGGGTCCGGGGGCGTCGCAGTCTCGGTGACATCGCCGCCGGGGTCGGCGCGATCGCGGCGTTGCTCGCGCTCGTCGCCGGTGTGCCGTACGCGCTGCTGACCTTCTTCGAGCCACCGATTCCCGACCGGGTGCCGACGGCCTCGGACCTGACGCAACAGCTCGGGCCGAGTTCGCTCCTCACCGTGCTGGTCGCGCTGGTCTGGCTGGCGTGGTTGCAGCTCGCGCTGTGCGTGCTGGTCGAGGTGTACGCGGGGATCCGCGGCGTGGGCGTCCCGGCGCGGGTGCCGCTGGCCGGCGGCACGCAGTCGCTCGTTCACCGGCTCGTGGTCGCGGCGCTGCTGCTGTTCACGGCGACATCGGCGATCATGCCCGCGTTCGGCGGCCGGGAGCTGCACGCGCAGCGGCCGGTGCAGACGCAGGCACAGGAGTTCCGCCCGGTCCAGGCGGCCGCCGTCACGCCGCCGGTCGCTCCCGAACGGGCCGCCGAGCCGGCCGTCCAGCCGATGGCCAAGTCGCCGACGACGAAGATCTACCGCGTGCAGCCGCCGGAGGGGCGGCACCACGAGAGCCTCTGGGAGATCGCCGACAAGTGCCTGGGGGAGGGCCGCCGCTACAAGGAGATCTTCGCGCTCAACAAGGACCGGGTGCAGCCGGACGGGTCGAAGCTCAACATCGCCAGCCTCATCCGGCCGGGCTGGATCCTGGAGATGCCCGCGGACGCGTCGGGCGCCCAGGTCGTTCCGGTGAAGGACGTCGACGACTACTTCCGGACTGGCCACGCGGGCCCGCCCGAACCCCTGCCACGGCAGCCCGCGCCCGAACAGCCCCCGTTGCGGCAGCCGGCCACACCGCCGCCCGCCGCGACGCAACCGCCCGCCACCGAGGCCCCCGTGACCCCGCCGCCGGCGACTCAGGCACCCGCGCCCGAGACACCGGCACCCGAGACACCGGCGCCCGAGACACCGGCGCCCGAGACACCGGCGCCCGAGACACCGGCACCCCAGGCACCGGCGCCCGAGACGCCCGCGCCCGCGGTTCCCGCACCCCAGCCGCCCGCGTCCCAGGCACCGGCGCCGGAGAAGCCCGCCCCACAGGTCCCCGCGCCTCGGCCCGCCGACGAGCTCGGCGGCGGCGCGGGCACCGGCGGCGCGAACGTTCCCGGGCGTGACACCGGGCAGCAGCAGGAAGACCAGGCGCCGCTCCCGTTCGACCTCGAATGGCCGCAGGGGCTGGCGGCGGCCTCGCTCGTCGCCGCCGGGCTGCTCAGCGCGCTGGGCAGACGGCGCCGCACGCAGATGTGGCACCGCGCGTTCGGGGAGATGATCGTACGGCCGGAGGGCCGGGCCGCGAAGGCCGAGCAGGCCCTGCGCATCGGGGCCGACACCGCCGCCGTGGAGCTGCTCGACCTCGGCTTGCGGCACCTGTCCAAGTCCATGGCCGCCGAAGGAGGCGGACAGGGCCGCGCCATGCCCACGGTGTACGGGGTGCACCTGGGCAAGGAGAGCCTCGACCTGTGGGTCGCGCCCGCCGACCGCAATCCGCCCGCGCCGTGGGAGGCGTACGACGACGGGCAGGTGTGGCGGCTGCGCGGCGAGGCCATGACCGGGCTGCGGACCGCCGACCTCGGTGACGTGCTCGCCCCGTACCCCGGCCTCGTCTCGATCGGCACCAACGAGAACGGCCGGATCCTCGTCGACCTGGAGGCCGCGCACGGGCTCATCGCCCTGCAAGGGCCGGTGGAGACCCGCCGCGCCGTGCTCGCCGCCCTCGCGCTGGAGCTGGCGACCAACCGCTGGTCGGACCACATGCGCGTCACCCTCGTCGGCTTCGGCGCCGAGCTGGGCGAGGGCCTCGCCGACATCGCGCCCGACCGTATCCGGACCGTCGCGTCCCTCGACCAGGCCCTGCCCGAGCTCGAAGGCCGCAGCGAGGAGGTGCGGCAGGCGCTGGCCGCCTCCGGCGTCGACTCGGTGCTCACCGGCCGGTGCCGCGGGGTGTTCGGCGAGGCATGGATGCCGCACTACCTGATCATGGCGGACCAGCCCACCGAACGGGAGGCCGACCGCCTGGTCGCGCTCGCCCGTACCGGTACCCGGATGGCCGCGGGCTACATCGTCCCCGGCGAGGTGCAGGGTGCGACGTGGACATGGGAGGTCGACGCGAACGCGCGGCTCCAGGCCGGTGTCCTCGGCTTCCAGGTGGACGCTCAGCTGATCCCCGAAGAGCACTACCGGGGGGTCTTCGAGCTCTTCCGGACCACCAAGCGACTCGACTCGGTGCCGCTGTCCGACCCGTCCGACGTCGCGGGCGCCGAACCGCCCGGCACCAACCAGTCCTCCGTGGACATCCGCCTGCTCGGGCCCGTCGAGGTCGACGCCCCGGGACCGATGGACGAGAGCCGCCGTGCGCTCTGCACCGAGGTCCTGGTCTACCTGGCCACCCATCCCGGGGGAGTGCACCCCACGGTCCTCGGCGGCGCGATCTGGCCCCGCGGCGTGACCACCGGTGTCCGTGACGCCTGTGTCGCCCGCGTCTCCGACTGGCTGGGCCGCGACGCGCGCGGCCGCCCCAACCTGTACTACGACGACCGGGGCCGTATCCGCCTCGGCTCCGAAGTCAGGGTCGACTGGGCGGTCTTCCGCTGGCTGGTCTGGCGTTCCGCGGCCGAGCCCTCCTCGGAGACCGCCTACATGTCGTACGCCCTCGACCTGGTCCGCGGCCCGGTGCTCGCCGACCGGCCCCGCGGCCGCTACGGCTGGCTGGCGTCCGACGACCTGGAGTACGAGGCGAGTGCCCGCGTCATCGACGTCGCCCACCGCCTTGTCGTCCTCCGGCTCGAAGAGGGCGACGCCCGGGGTGCCGTCGGCGCGGCTCGCGCGGGCCTCCGCCTGGCTCCCGAGGACGAGGGTCTCTGGCGCGACCTTCTCCGCGCCACCCATGCCACCGGCGACGAGGGCCAGGTCCAGGTGGTGGTGGACGAACTGCGCTCCCGCGTGGCCCGTGACCCCCTCCTCGGCGAGCTCCAGTCCGAGACCGAAGCCCTGGTCGAGGAGCTCGTCCCCCAATGGTGGCGCGAGGTCCCCGCCCGCTGATCGTGCCTGCCCCTCCGACGGAGATCGCGGAGTGCGATCCTGGATGTGTAATATCCAGGTTATGCGGATGAACGAGGGCGTCGAATGGGCGCTCCACAGCTGCCTCAACCTGACCTGGGTGGACGACGGGCAGGCGGTGACGGCGGCGAAGCTGGCGGCGTTCTACGAGCTGCCGGCGGCCTACCTCAACAAGCAGCTGCAGGCACTCGCGCGTGCGGGCATCCTCACCTCCACCTCGGGGCCGCGTGGCGGCTTCCGGCTGGCCAGGAGGCCCGAGGACATCACGGTCATGGACGTGGTCGCCGCGATCGAGGGGCCGGAGGAGGCGTTCCGCTGCGAGGAGATCCTGCGTCAGGGTCCGGGAGGGCACGAGGACGTCGACTACCGGACGACCTGTGTGATCTCCCAGTCCATGCGCCGGGCGGAGCTCGCCTGGCGCAGGGAGCTCTCCAGGCAGACCATCGCCGACCTCAAGGCGACGGTGGAGAGCAGGTTCCCGTACACGCCCGACAGCACCCGCAGCTGGTTCGCCAACCTGCGGACCTGATTCCACCTACCGCCGAGGCGGCACGAGATCAGCCGAGAGGCAATTCTCGATATTCAGTATCTAGGATAACTAGAAGTGGAGAGATGACATGCAGGCTCGGATGACCAATCTGAACGAGGTCGCTGCCGACGGCTACAAGGCGATGCTCCGGCTGGAGGGCTTCGTGGCTCGCAGCGCCGTCCCGGACCGGACGCTGGAGCTGGTCCGGCTGCGGGTCAGCCAGATCAACGGCTGCGGTTACTGCGTGGACATGCACAACTTCGAGGCCAAGAAGGCCGGGGAGACCGACGAGCGGCTGTGGTCGGTGGCGGCCTGGCGCGAGGCGCCCTACTTCACCGGCGACGAGCGGGCGGCGCTGGCGCTGGCGGAGGCGGCCACCCGGCTCAGTGACAACGCCGCAGGCGTGCCGGACGAAGTGTGGGATGAGGCCGTCGATCACTACGACGAGGAGGCGCTGGCCGCACTGGTCATGGCGATCGCCGCGATCAACGCCTGGAACCGCATCAACGTGACCACCCGGCAGATCGCCGGCTCCTACCGCACCGCCTGACCATGCGCGCCTCCTCGTGATCGGGCCGGTCTTGATCGGGCTGGTACATCCGTCGGCACATCTGAGGTGGTACGGAGGCCCGCCCCACCCCCGGGGACGGGCCTCCGTACGTTCTGGAGAGGTCAGCGGTAGATGCTCGTGCCGCCGAGCGAGTGGCGGCCCGGCTGTGGATAGACCGCCATGCCCTGCGGCACACCGCCGACCTTCACCGTGTGCATGAGACGTCCTGTGCGCGTGGACACCGCGTACGTCACGCCCGTCCGTGGCTCGCACAACCACAGCGCGGTGCCGTCGGCGGAGACCCCGCCCGGCTCCGGCGAACCGCCGCTCGGCAGCCGCCAATGGTCCGACGCTCGCCGGGTCGCGATGTCGATGGCGGACAACGACCCGGTGCCGAGCACGAACAGCCGCCGCGCGTCGCGGCTGACGGTGAGCCCGTAGGCGCCCGGCCGGGTCGGTACGAATCCCGTCATCGTGAACGCGATGGCGTCGATCACCCAGACCCCGCCCTTGGCCGAGTCCGCCACGAAGAACGTGCGGCCGTCCGGGGCCAGCCGCACCGAACCGGGAGCCGCGCCCCGAGGGAGCGCCAGCCTGCCGGTGACCTCGCGGAGCGCGGGATCGATGCGGACGAGACGCCCGGACGAGGTGCAGCTGGCCACCATGAATGCGCCCGTGGCCGAGAAGTCGGCGTGCTCGGCACCGGGGCACGGCAGGGGCATCCGGCCGCGGGACCGCATGGTCTGCGGGTCGCGCACCTCGATCCGCCGTGGTGGGCCCGTCAGCACGAGCGCCGCCCCGCCGTCCGGCGTGAAGTACAGGCGGCCGCCCTGATCGCCGATTTCGACGGGCGGACCGCGACGGCCGTTGCGCGGGTTCACCGGGGTGAGGGTGCCGTCTTCCGCGTCGGTGACCCAGAGCCGTCGCAGGTCCCAGGACGCCGCGATCCGGCGCGGCGTCCCGCCGACGGGCAGCTGCGCGATGACCTTGAGCGTCCGCAGGTCGACGACGTCGACCATGCCGGTGCGCCCGTTCGGCACGAAGAGCCGCGGGGGCAGCTTCCGCATGGCGGGGGCGAGCAGACCGGGGCCGGTGGCTCCGTACACGCCGTCCCCGGCCGAGGCGGCCGTCCCCAGCCTCGCCGTGCCGGGCGCGCGCGGAGACGGGCTCTGGATGTACGGGGCGTGGCCGCCGAGTCCGACCACCGGGTCGTCCGGCGAGCCCGCGCCCGGCGGGTAGAACGGCACCGGCGACTCGCAGGCCGCGACCGCCGGCACGGCGGCCGCCATGCCGGCCATGGCCATGGCGGCGGCGGTGCGGCGCCGGGCACGGTGCCTGGTGCTCCGTCCAGCCAATAGCGGTCCAGCCAACAGCGGTCCCTCCATCACGGCCGGGACTGTATCGGTTCCACCACACAACGTGTCGGACACATCACAAAAAGTTATCGAACAGCCGGATGCCGGAGGCGGCGAGGGTCAGTCGGACTTGCCGATCCCGATGCCGAACTCGCGGTAGACGCGCTCCCAGAAACCGTCCCGGAGCCACGTCCGGGCCTCCTGGTAGGGCCGCAGCGAACTGCCCAGCTCCTTCTCCGCCTCGATCAGCAGTTCCTTGTCGATGACGGGCGGCAGGATCGGGCCGGGGAGCAGATCGCGGATGTTGTCACGCCCCCGCTCGAAGATCCACTTCTGGGCGACGTGCTCGCCGATCTCCAGCATGTGGTCGCGGTCGGGCCCCAGCTTGCCGTCGGTCGTGGACGTCGTGGCGGCCGGGATCACGTGGTGGCCGGCGTGCGGCACCGCGTTCTTCATGGCGGCGGGCACCGGCTTGACCGCCGGGGCACGCCCGGCGAAGACCTGCGAGGGCGACGGCACCGGAGCCGTGCGGGCACCCGCCTGCGCGACGGCGGCGGCGTCCCGTACGGCGGCCGCGGCGGTCGCGGCGGTGGGAACGGGCAGAACCTTGGCTTTAGTGAAGTACGGGCGCAAGAAATCGGCGGGCAGGACCTCGACGGTGTCGGACTCCCAGACCAGCCATTCGGCCTGGTTGGAGCCGTGCGTCGGCTCCACGCCCCAGAGGTGGACGCGCACGCCGTAGCGCTGCGCCGCCTCCACCGCGGGGAGCATGTCCTCGTCGCCGGCCAGCAACACCGCGTCGGTGATCGCACGATGCCGGGCCAGTGCCTCCAGATCGGCGCGCAACTGCGCGTCTACACCCTTCTGCTGGCCCTGGGCGTTCAGATTGCCCAGCCGGAGCTTCACCAGCGGCAGGTTGGCGATCACTCGCTGATCGACCGTCGGCTGCCTCTTCGGCGCCGCGTCGAACCAGTAGACCCGCAACAGTTCGCCCAGCAACTGATCGTCGGCATGGGTCGTCAACGCCTTGATCAATTTCTCCGCGGCCACCCGGTATTCGCGTCTGGAACTGCACCCGAGCAGCAGCGCACCGGAGGCCGCGTAGAGGTACCCCGCATCGACGAAGACGGCGTATCGAGCGGGCTGTGGGACGAACTCCGAGGTGGCCATGGCCTTTCACCTTATTCGTGCCGAGGCCTTCCGAGGGCGCGAACCACGGTTACATCTCCCTGGATGATTTCCCCTAACACGCCCGGCACACCTCGGCACGCCGCCCTCAGGTGATCGGTCAGCGCGGAAAAGCGCTTGCCCGCCACGCTCCCGGACCGCGCGGCCGGAGGCCCTCGGACACCGGTCCGCCCACCTGCCGGGAACGGTCGGCCCAGCGCGAGACCCGGCGCGCGCCGCGCTCCTCGGCTCGGGCCCGGGCGGCCGCGGCGGCCTGCGCCCGGGCGGTCAGCACGGCGGCGAGCGCCGCGATCTCTTCGGCCGTCGGCTCGCCGCGCACCACCTGCAGGAACGGCGCTCGGGTCGCATTCTCTCCGGTGGCGCTCACAGCGGGATGTTCCCATGCTTCTTGGGCGGCAGGCTCTTGCGCTTCTCGCGCAGCGAGCGCAGCGCCTTGATGACCTGGCCGCGCGTCTCGGACGGTTTGATCACCGCGTCGACATAGCCGCGCTCGGCCGCGATGTAGGGGTTGGCCAGCGTGTCCTCGTACTCGGTGATCAACTCGGCGCGGCGGGCGTCGGCGTCGTCGGCCGCGGCCAGCTCGCGCCGGTAGAGGATGTTGACCGCGCCCTGCGCCCCCATGACGGCGATCTGCGCGGTCGGCCAGGCCAGGTTGATGTCGGCGCCGAGGTGCTTGGAGCCCATGACGTCGTACGCGCCGCCGTACGCCTTGCGCGTGATCACCGTGACGAGCGGCACGGTGGCCTCGGCGTAGGCGTAGAGGAGCTTGGCGCCGCGCCGGATGATCCCGTTCCACTCCTGGTCGGTGCCGGGCAGGAAGCCGGGCACGTCCACGAAGGTCAGCACCGGGATGTTGAACGCGTCGCAGGTGCGGACGAAGCGCGCCGCCTTCTCGGAGGCGTCGATGTCGAGCGTTCCGGCGAACTGCATCGGCTGGTTGGCGACCACGCCCACCGAGTGGCCCTCGACCCGGCCGAAGCCCACGATGATGTTGGGCGCGAACAGCTCCTGGACCTCCAGGAACTCGCCGTCGTCCAGCACGTGCTCGATGGCGGTGTGCATGTCGTACGGCTGGTTCGGAGAGTCGGGGATCAAGGAGTCCAGCGCGGCGTCTTCGGCGTCGAGCTCGTTCGGGTCGGCGGCGGCGTCGAACACCGGTGCGTCACCGAGGTTGTTGGACGGCAGGTATGACAGGAGCGCCTTGACGTACTCGATGGCGTCGTCCTCGTCGGAGCCCTGGTAGTGCGCCACGCCCGACTTCGAGTTGTGCGAGTGCGCGCCGCCCAGCTCCTCCATGGTCACCTCTTCGCCGGTGACCGTCTTGATCACGTCCGGCCCGGTGATGAACATGTGCGAGGTCTGGTCGACCATGACGATGAAGTCGGTGATCGCGGGGGAGTACACCGCGCCGCCCGCGCACGGGCCCATGACGAGGGAGATCTGCGGGATCACACCGGAGGCGTGCACGTTGCGCTTGAAGATCTCGGCGTAGAGGCCGAGGGCCACCACGCCCTCCTGGATCCGCGCGCCACCGGAGTCGTTGATCCCGATCACCGGGCAGCCGGTCTTGAGGGCATGGTCCATGACCTTGCAGATCTTCTCGCCGAAGACCTCGCCGAGCGACCCGCCGGAGACCGTGAAGTCCTGGCTGAAGACCGCCACCGGCCGGCCGTCGACGGTACCGTAGCCGGTGACCACGCCGTCGCCGTAGGGACGGTTCTTCTCCATGCCGAAGTTGGTCGAGCGGTGCCGGGCCAGCTCGTCGAACTCCACGAACGAGCCGGGGTCGAGCAGCGCGTCGATCCGCTCCCGGGCGGTCATCTTGCCCTTGGCGTGCTGCTTCTCGACCGCGCGCGCGGAGCCCGCGTGCACGGCCTCGTACCGGCGCCGTTCCAGATCCGCGATCTTTCCGGCCGTCGTGTGGATGTCGATGTCCACAGCGGGTTCAGGTGCTTCCATCGCCATGCGGGTCAGGGTAACCGCACACTGACCCCGGCTCTCCTACCGGGTCGTACGGATGCGGTGTCAGGTGCCTTTTCCGTGCCTCACTACGCTGGTTTCCGTGGTTACGAACACGCGCGACACCCTCCGGCAGGACATGCCCGAACCGCTGCGCCGCGATGTCCGGCTGCTGGGCGCCATGCTCGGCGACAGCCTGGTCGAGTACGGCGGCCAGGACCTGCTCGACGACGTCGAACGCCTGCGGCACGCCGTGATCGCGGCCCGCCGCGGCGAGACCGGCATCGAGGACGTGGCGGCGCTGGTCGACGGCTGGTCGCTGGAACGTGCCGAACAGGTCGCGCGGGCGTTCACCGTCTACTTCCACCTCACCAACCTGGCCGAGGAACATCACCGCATCCGCACGCTCCGCGAACGCGACACCCGCGACGCCGAGCCGGTGCGCAGTTCGGTGGAGGCCGCGGTCGAGGAGATCCGCGCGGCGGGCGGCGACCGGCTCGCCGAAGTGGTCGAGGAGCTGGAGTTTCGGCCGGTCTTCACCGCGCACCCGACCGAGGCCCGCCGCCGCGCCGTCGTGACCGCGATCCAGCGCATCAGCGACCTGCTGACCCGGCTGAACGCCGAGCCCGGTGCGAGCGAGAGCGACGAGCTTGAACGGCGGCTTCGCGAGGAGATCGACCTCCTCTGGCGCACCGCCCTGCGCCGCCACGCCCAGATGGACCCGCTCGACGAGGTCCGCACCGCGATGGCGGCCTTCGACGAGACGATCTTCCGGGTCGTCCCGCACATCTACCGGACGCTGGACGCCGCGATGGCGCCGAACACCGGGGCCCGGCCGCCGGTGGCTCCCGCGTACCTGCGGTTCGGCAGCTGGATCGGCGGCGACCGGGACGGCAACCCGTACGTGACCGCGCAGGTGACCCGCGAGGCCGTGATGATCCAGGCGGATCACGTGCTGATCGGGTTGGAGAACGCCTGCACCCGGATCGGCCGCGAGCTGACCGTGCACGAGGCGACCACGCCGCCTTCGGCCGTGCTCCGCAACGCGCTCGCGGCGGCGCGCACCGGCCAGCCGGGACGGATCGGCGAGATCGCCAAGCGTTCGCCCGAGGAGCCCCACCGGCAGTTCCTGCTGTACGTGGCGGAACGGATCGCCGCGACCCGCCGCCGCGACGCCGACCTGGCGTATCCGGGCCCCGACGACCTCCTCGCCGACCTGCGCCTCGTCCAGGAGTCGTTGCTCGTGGCCGGGGCCCGCCGCCAGGCGTACGGCAAGGTCCAGGATCTGATCTGGCAGGTCGAGACGTTCGGCTTCCACCTGGCCGAGCTGGAGATCCGCCAGCACAGCGAGCTCCACGAGAAGGCCCTCGCCGAGCTTGAGAGCGGGGGCGAACGCAGCGAGATGACCGAGGAGATCCTCGACACCCTGCGCGTGGTGGCGTGGATCCAGCAGCGGTTCGGCGTCCGGGCCTGCAGCCGCTACGTCGTCTCGTTCACCCGCTCCGAACGGGACATCGCCAACGTCCACGAGCTGGCCGCCTCACTTGGCGACCACGCGCCCGTGCTCGACGTGATCCCGCTCTTCGAGACCGGTGAGGACCTGGAGCGCGCGCCCGCCGTACTCGAGGGAATGCTGGCGATCCCCGCCGTCCAGCGGCGGCTGGCCGACGCCGGGCGGCGCATGGAGGTCATGCTCGGCTACTCCGACTCGGCCAAGCAGCTCGGCCCCACCAGCGCGACCCTGCGGCTCTACGACACCCAGGAGGCACTGACCGCCTGGGCCGCCCGCAACGACATCAAGCTGACCATGTTCCACGGCCGGGGCGGCTCGCTGGGCCGCGGCGGCGGCCCCGCCAACCGGGCGATCCTGGCCCAGGCGCCGGGATCGGTCGCGGGCCGGTTCAAGGTCACCGAGCAGGGCGAGGTCATCTTCGCCCGGTACGGGCACCCGCAGATCGCCCGCCGCCACGTCGAGCAGGTCACCAACGCCATCCTGATGGCCTCGACCGACGCCGTGCAGGACCGTGCCCGCGAGGCCGCCGCCCGGTTCCGGCCGCTCGCCGACAAGATCAGCGACGCCGCCCGCACCGCGTTCCGCACTCTGATCGAGACCGAGGGCTTCGCGGAGTGGTTCGCCCGCGTCAGCCCGCTGGAGGAGATCGCCGAACTCCGCATCGGCTCCCGCCCCTCCCGGCGCAAGGCCGCCCGCGGCCTGGAGGACTTGCGGGCCATCCCGTGGGTGTTCGCTTGGACGCAGACGCGCGTCAACCTGCCCGGTTGGTACGGCCTGGGCAGCGGGCTCGCCGCGGTCTCCGGCGAGGGCGCGGACCTGGGCGAGCTCCAGGAGGCGTACGAGGCGTGGCCGCTCTTCGCCACCTTGCTCGACAACGCCGAGATGAGTTTGGCCAAGTCCGACCGCGCCATCGCCGAGCGCTACCTCGCGCTTGGCGGCCGCCCCGAGATGGCCGAGGCCGTCCTGGCCGAATACGACCTCACCCGATCCCTGGTCCTGGCGGTCACCGGTCACCGGCGCCTGCTGGAGAACCGCAAGGTCCTCTCCCGGGCGGTCGAGCTCCGCAACCCGTATGTGGACGCGCTCTCGCACCTCCAGCTGCGCGCGCTGTCCGCGCTCCGGGACGGCGTCACCGACGAGGCCGAACGCGGCCACCTCGAAGAGCTCCTGCTGCTCTCGGTGAACGGTGTCGCGGCGGGTCTCCAGAACACCGGCTGATCAAGGGGCGCGCTAGGAGGGCCAGTCGGGTGTGCGCTTCTCGTTGAACGCGGCGATGCCTTCACGTCGGTCGGGGGAGAACGCGACCGTGCGCCAGGCGTTCTCCTCCAGGTCCAGCGCCGAGGGGAGGTCCTTGCCCGCGCCCAGACGCAAGGCGCGCTTGGCGGCACGCACCGCGGTCGGGGAGTTCCGCGCGATCACTCCGGCCAGTACCCGTGCCGCGTTGCGGACCGTGCCGGCAGGCACCCGCCGATCGACCAGCCCGTACGTCTGCGCCTCGTCGATGCTCAGCCGGCGTCCGGTCAGCACCAGATCAGCCGCCCGGCCCGGCCCCAGGCGGCGCAACGCCAGCTGCGTGCCGCCGCCGCCCGGCACCAGCCCCACGCCCACTTCGGGCAGCCCGAACACCGCGGTCTCGTCGGCCACGATCAGGTCGCAGGACAGCGCGAACTCGCATCCGCCGCCGAGCGCGTAGCCGTGCACCGCGGCGACGACCGGCTGCGGCAGGTCCAGCACCCCGCCGAACGCGGCCCGGAACACCGGCCGCTGCGCCATGATCTCGTCGTCGGTCATGGCGTTGCGTTCCTTGAGGTCCGCCCCGACACAGAAGGCCTTCTCGCCCGCCGCGCTCAGCACCACCGCCCGCACCGAACGGTCGGCGGCGACCTCCGCGCACACGGCGGCCAGCCGCCGCGCCATCGCCGTCGACAGCGCGTTCAGCGCCTCCGGCCGGTCCAGCACGATCTCGGCGACGTGCTCGTTCTCCTCGTCGCGCCGCAGCGTCACTCCATCCACACGGGCCACTCTAGATCGCGCGCGATCGGACGGCGGGGCGGGGCATTGCCATGAGCCGCGCGTGAGGTTGGATGGACGGGTGAACGAGTCAGCATATGGCGATCTTGATCGGCCGCCGCTGCACGAGACGGCACTGCGGCGCGCGCTCATCCGGGACGGCGGGCTCTGGCGGGACGTCCGCGTGGTGCCCGAGACCGGATCCACCAACGCCGACCTCATGGCCGCGGCGCGCGAGGGAGCCCCGGAGGGGACGGTGCTGGCCACCGAGCTGCAGACGGCCGGCCGGGGGCGGCTGGGCCGCCGGTGGGCGGCCCCCGCGCGTTCGGGCCTCATGTTCTCGATGTTGTTGCGGCCGGACGTGCCGGTCGAGCGGCTGGGCTGGATCCCGCTGCTCACCGGTTTCTCGGTGGCCACGGCCGTCCGGCGGATGACCGCCCGGGTCGAGGCCGGGGACTTCGGTGAGGCACACGGCGACGTCGCCGTGGACGTACGGCTCAAGTGGCCGAACGACCTGATCGTGGGCGAACGGAAGCTCGCCGGGATCCTGGCGGAGAAGGTGGACGACGCCCTGGTCGTGGGCGTCGGGCTCAACGTGGGCCTCCGCGAGGAGGAGTTGCCCGTGCCCACCGCCACGTCCCTGGCGATCGAGGGTGCCCCGCTCAGCGACCGGGCGCCGCTGCTGCGCGCGATCCTGCGGCATTTCGAGGGCTGGTACCGCGAGTGGACCGAGCTGGGTGGCGATCCGGAGAAGAGCGGACTGCGCACGGGCTACAAGGAACTCTGCGCCACCCTCGGCCGGACCGTCCGGGTCGATCTGCCCGGCGACGAGACGCTCAGCGGCGTGGCGCGCGACGTGGACGGCTCGGGCCGCCTGGTCGTCGGCGACCGCCCGGTGAGCGCCGGAGACGTGGTTCATGTCCGGTGAGCACTGTTCATGCCCGATGAGCGCCGTGCATGCCCGGTGAGCGCCGTGCATGCCCGGTGAGCGCCGTGCATGCCCGGTGAACACGGAGGTTGACGGCGCGTGAACGGCGTACGGGGTTTCGGACACTGATCGCCTCGGCGGTGCCTGATCTGCCACGATATGTCGCGGGGGAGGAGGTGCAGGGAGATGGCTGAGATGCCGGACCCGAAGGAGATCGAGGAGCTCCTGCTCGGCGGCGATCTGCGCTACACCCGGGTCGACGCGGTCCGCCTGTCGGGCGTGACGAAGGAGTTCTCCAGCCGCCTCTGGCGGGCGTTCGGCTACCCCACCATGCCGGACGAGACCATCGCCTACACCGAGGGTGACGTCTCCGCACTCACCCGCATCAAGCGCCTCATGGACGACGGCGTGCTGGACGAGGACGGCGTGATCCGGCTGGTCCGGGCGTTCGGCCAGACCATGACCCGGCTCGCCGAATGGCAGGTCAACCTGCTGAGCAGCATGCTGAGCCATGACCCGCAGGAACCCCCTGGGGACGAGGCGGTCAAGATGATCGTCGAGATCGCCGAGAAGCACATCGACGATTTCGAGCCCCTCGTCGTGCACGCCTGGCGCCGGCAGCTGGCCGCCGCGGGCACCCGCGCCATGGCGGCGGTCGCCTCGCAGGAGGGCTCCGCCCCCGCGCGCCAGCAGACCACGGTCGGCTTCGCGGACATGGTCTCGTTCACCCAGATGAGCCGCGAGCTGGAGGAACTGGAGCTCGCCAGGGTCGTCGAGAGGTTCGAGGAGACCGCCGCAGACATCGTCGCCGCCAGCGGCGGCCGCCTGGTCAAGACCCTCGGCGACGAGGTGCTCTTCAGCGCCGACTCCCCCCGCCTCGGCGGCGAGATCGCCCTCGCCATCGCCGAAGCGATCAAGGACGAGACCGAGGTCCCCGACGTCCGCGTGGGCGTGGCCTACGGCCCCGTCCTCCCGCTGATGGGCGATGTCTTCGGCACCACGGTCAATCTGGCCGCCCGCCTCACCTCGCTCGCCCGCCCCGGCTCGGTGGTGATCGACGACGCCCTCGCCACCGAGCTCGCGGACGAATCCGGCTTCGAGATCACGCGCATCGTCCGCCGCCCCGTCCGCGGCCTGGGCATCATCCAACCGCACGTCCTCCGCCGCGCCTGATCGGACGTTACGCAGCTCCGCCCAGCCTGCCCGCCTGCCCGGCGGGCCTTTGCACGGCCGTGGCCACCCAGGTGTATGAAAAGACGCCCCGGCGGTGGTGCCGGGGCGTCTGCGTTGCCTAAGGCTGAAAGCGGCCGAAAGGCGAACTCGGGTCACACAGGTTCGGAGATGCTCTCGCCGGGGCCCTCGGTCAGGCGGAGCAGGTAGTTCTGCTCGCCGAGCGAGTTGACCAGGGCCAGCTCGGTCTCCAGATAGTCGACGTGCTCCTCCTCGTTGGCGAGGATGTCCTCGAAGATCCGGGCCGAGGTGACGTCGCCGCGCGAGCGCATGAGCTCGATGCCGGGGCGCAGCCGCTTGACCGCCTCCATCTCCAGCTCGAGGTCGGCCTTCAGCGTCTCGACGACGGTCTGGCCGATCTTGAGGGTGTTGAGCTTCTGGTAGTTGGGGAGCCCATCGAGGAAGAGGATGCGGTCGGTCAGGCGCTCCGCGTGCTTCATCTCTTCGATGGATTCTTCGCGGGTGTGCTTGGCCAGGCGCGTGAAACCCCAGTTGTCCTGCATCTTCGCGTGCAGGAAGTACTGGTTGATCGCGGTGAGCTCCGCGGTGAGCTGCTCGTTGAGCAGCGCGATGATGTCCTTGTCGCCTTCCATATCACCCCATGCTGTCACGTCTGGAGCTCCGTGGACAGCACTGAAGCCCGCCCGGCGCGTGTCTTCTCGATCACGGTCGTGGCGGGTGGCCTCTGATAAGGGGCCTCAGGCTGCGGTCGTGGCGGTGTTTCCTCTCTTGGTGATCTCCGTCGCGACCACCGGGGCCGGTGGCGCGAGAGGCTGCTCCGGAACGACCTCCAGCGGGGCCGGTCCGCCGGTCATGGCGTCCACCAGGTCGCTGGCCGTCCGGTACTCGCTGACCATCGCGGACAGCCGCTTGGTGCAGGAGCCGCAACCCGGCTTCATGCCGCAGGCGGTCTTGACGTCCTTGGTCGTCTTGCAACCGTCCGCCATGCAGCCGCGTACGTCGTCTTCCGTGACGGCGTTGCAGATGCAGACGTACATGAGCCGGGGGGCCTTTCTCTTAGGGCAGCCTCATTAAGGTTAGGCAATCCTAACGGTACCCAGGAATGTCCGATCTGGCCAGTCGCCTCCCGTTCGGTGTGAGTCAACCCTCATGGGGAAGCATCCGTTCGCGAGGGACCCCCCGGCTGGAAAGGCAGAGAGCATGGCGGACGTCTGGCCTGGGGACGCGTATCCGCTGGGTGCTCACTTCGACGGTGCGGGCACCAACTTCGCCGTCTTCACCGAGGCCGCCGAACGCGTGGAGCTGTGCCTGTTCGACGGCGAGGACGGGACGGAGACCCGCATCCCCTTGCCGGAAGCGGACGCGTTCGTCTGGCACGGGTACCTCCCGGGCATCATGCCGGGGCAGCGGTACGGCTACCGGGTGCACGGGCCGTACGAGCCCAGCGAGGGCCACCGCTGCAATCCGGCCAAGCTCCTGCTCGATCCGTACGCGATGGCCATCGAGGGCGAGGTGGACTGGGACGCGTCCTGTTTCGGCTACACCTTCGGGGATCCCTGGTCGCGCAACGATCTCGACTCGGCCCCGCACACCATGCGGTCAGTGGTGGTGAGCCCCTATTTCGACTGGGGGGACGACCGGCCGCCGCGCACCTCGTACCACGAGACGGTGATCTACGAGGCCCATGTGAAGGGGCTCACGATCACGCATCCCGAGATCCCGGCGGAGGCGCGGGGCACCTACGCCGCCCTCGGCCATCCGGTGATGATCGACTATTTCCGGAACCTCGGGATCACGGCGGTCGAGCTCATGCCGGTCCACCAGTTCGTGCACGACGACTTCCTGCTCAAGCGCGGCCTGCGCAACTACTGGGGTTACAACACGATCGGCTTCTTCGCGCCGCACAACGAGTACTCCGCCGGCGGCCGCCGCGGCGAGCAGGTGCTGGAGTTCAAGGCGATGGTGAAGGCCCTGCACGAGGCGGGGATCGAGGTCATTCTCGACGTCGTCTACAACCACACCGCCGAGGGCAACCACCTCGGGCCCACGCTGTCGTTCCGCGGGCTCGACAACGCCTCGTACTACCGGCTGGTCGACGACGACCCGCGCTTCCACATGGACACCACGGGAACGGGCAACAGCCTGCTCATGCGCAGTCCCCACGTCCTCCAGATGATCATGGATTCGCTGCGCTACTGGGTCACCGAGATGCACGTCGACGGGTTCCGGTTCGACCTCGCGGCCACGCTGGCCCGGCAGTTCCACGAGGTGGACCGGCTGTCGGCGTTCTTCGACCTGGTCCAGCAGGATCCGGTGGTCTCGCAGGTCAAGCTGATCGCCGAGCCGTGGGACGTCGGTGAGGGCGGCTACCAGGTGGGCAACTTCCCGCCCTTGTGGTCGGAGTGGAACGGCAAGTACCGGGACACGGTGCGGGATTTCTGGCGGGGGAAGCCCTCGACGATGCCGGAATTCGCGTCGCGGCTGGCGGGTTCGAGCGATCTCTACGCCGAGGACGGCCGCAAGCCGTTCGCCTCGATCAACTTTGTGACCTGCCACGACGGATTCACTCTGAACGACCTTGTCTCGTACAACGTCAAGCACAACGACGCCAACGGCGAGGCGAACCGGGACGGCACCGACGACAACCGCTCGTGGAACTGCGGCTACGAGGGCATGGTCGATGACCTGGAGGTCCTTGCCCTGCGCGAGCGGCAGAAGCGCAACCTGCTCGCGACCATCTTCCTGTCCCAGGGAGTCCCGATGTTGTCGCACGGCGACGAGCTCGGCCGTACGCAGCGCGGCAACAACAACGCCTACTGCCAGGACAACACGCTCACGTGGGTCAACTGGGACGACCTGCTCGTTCATTTCCCGCTGCTGGACTTCGTCCAGCGGCTGTCCCGGCTGCGCGCCAAGCACCCGGTGTTCCGGCGGCGCCGCTTCTTCCAGGGCAGACGGATCATGCGGGCGGAGACGGAGCTGCAGGATCTGGTCTGGTTCACCCCCGGCGGGCGGCAGATGGCCGAGGCCGACTGGTCGGCGGGTTTCGCGAAGTCGATGCAGGTCTTCATGAACGGCAACGCGATCAGCGAGCCCGGCCGCCGCGGCGAGCCCATCCGTGACGACTCGTTCCTGCTGATGTTCAACGCGCACCATGAGGATCTCGACTTCGCGCTGCCGCCGGCGCGGTACGGAGGGATGTGGATCAAGGTGGTCGACACCGCGGATCCGATGCTCGCCGAGGATCGGGGCCCCACCGCCGTCAAGGCCGGTGAGTCGGTGCTGGTCGAGCAACGTTCGGTGCAGGTGCTGCGCCGTGTCTGAGACGTCGGAGACCCAAGGATTCCCCGCCGGCGCCTACCGGCTGCAGCTGTGCGGTGTCGGCGACGAGCCCGGGCAGCGCTTCGGGTTCGCCGAGGCGGCGGCGCTCGCTCCGTACCTTGCCTCGCTGGGCGTCTCGCATGTCTACCTGTCGCCGGTGTTGCGGGCGGCGCCCGGCTCGACGCACGGGTACGACGTGATCGACCACGAACGGCTCGCGGAGGAGCTGGGTGGCGAGGACGCCTTCCGGGCCATGGTGGCGCGCTTCCGCTCGCACGGTCTGAAACTGCTCGTGGACATCGTTCCCAACCACATGGCCGTGCCGATGCCGGTGGACCTCAACAGGCCGCTGGCCTCGGTGCTGGCCGGGGGCGCGTCCTCGCCGTACGCGCGCTGGTTCGACATCGACTGGGAGGCCGGCGACGGCCGGGTCGTGCTGCCGTGGGAGGGCGAGGTCAACTACCGGCGGTTCTTCGACATCTCGGGGTTGATCGGTCTGCGTCAGGAAGATCCGGAGGTCTTCGAAGGCACCCATGAGCTCACGTTGCGGCTGGTGGACGAGGGGCTCGTCGACGGGTTGCGCGTCGATCATCCGGACGGGCTCGCCGACCCGCGCGGTTATCTGGACCGCCTGGGCTCGCGGGCCGCCTCGGCGTGGGTGCTCGTCGAGAAGATCACCACGGGGGAGGAGGAGCTCCCGGGCGACTGGCGGTGCGCGGGCACGACCGGCTACGACGCGCTCGGCATGGTCGGTGGGCTGTTCATCGATCCCGATGGGGAGAAGCCGCTCACCGACACCTACGTCTCGTTCACCGGTGGGCCGCCGGGGTTCGCCGAGGTGGAGAACGCGTCGCGGCGGTACGTGGCGGAGCACGGGCTGCGGCCCGAGATGGCACGCCTGCACAAGGTGCTGTGCCGGACCTTGCCGTCGGAGTCTCCCGAGGCCTTGGAACGGGTGCTGTTCGAGCTGCTGATCGCGGTCCCGGTCTATCGGGCCTATGCGGTTCCCGGCGAGGAGGCGCCCGCGCAGGCGGTCGAGGTGATCGGACAGGCGGCCCATCGAGCACGGGCACACCTGCCGGAGGAGCTGCACGAGCTGCTGGAGGCGGTCGTCCGGCTCGTTCTCGGGCTGGACACACCGGACTCATCGGAGTCACCGGACTACGGTGAGTTCGTGGTGCGGTTCCAGCAGACGTCGGCGCCGCTGGCGGCCAAGGGGGTGGAGGACACCGCGTTCTACCGCTGGTCGCGGATGGCGGCCTTGAACGAGGTGGGCGGTGACCCCGAGCGGTTCTCGGTAGGTGCCGCAGACTTCCACTCGTTCTGCGGCCGGATCGCGCGCGACTGGCCCGTCACCATGACGACGCTCTCCACACATGACACCAAGCGGCAGGAAGACGTGCGGGCACGCCTGGCGGTGCTGGCCGAGCTGCCCGCGGAGTGGGCGGCGGCCGTGCGGCACTGGCACACCTGGTTTCCGGAGGGTGTTCCGCTGGAGCCCGACCTGGAATACCTGCTGTGGCAGACGCTCGCCGGAGCATGGCCGGTCACCGAGGACCGGCTGGCCGGTTTCCTGACCAAGGCCATGAGGGAGGCCAAGACCCGCACGTCGTGGGTCGACGGCGATCCCGAGTACGAGGAGGCGGTCCTCGCGTACGCCCACCGGATCATGGCGGACGCGGACCTGGGCAAGAGCATCACGGACTTCGTAGGGCGCATCGCGCCGTACGCCCGGGCCAACAGCCTCGGGCAGAAGCTCGTCCAGCTCACCATGCCGGGTGTTCCGGACGTCTACCAGGGCTGCGAGCTGATCGGGCTGTCGCTGGTCGATCCCGACAACCGGCGGCCGGTCGACTACGGGCGGCGGCGCGCGCGGCTCACCCGCCTGGACAGCGGCCGCGCGCCGAGCGACACCCACGACGAGAAGCTCATGGTGACGGCGCGGGCGTTGCGGCTGCGGCGCGACCATCCGGAGTGGTTCGGAGGCGGCACGTACGACCCGGTGGCCGTGGCGGGGCCTGCCGCTGATCACGCGGTCGCGTTCCGGCGCGGCGAGGCGGTCACCGTGGTGACCCGGCTGCCCGCCGGGCTGGAACGGCGCGGCGGCTGGGGCGGCACCGTCGTCGAGGTCACCGCCGAGGCATGGCGGGACGTCCTCACCGGCGTGGTCCACCAGGGGCCGCGGCTGCTCCTCTCCGAGGTGCTCGATCTGCTGCCGGTGGCCCTCCTGATCCCTGACCGAGTCCCTGCTAGTGAGTGAGCGAATGACGACGACGTTCGAGGTGTGGGCGCCCGGCGCCGAACGGGTCCAGGTGGCGACTGGCAACGGCGCGAAGCTCGTGCGGCATGCGATGCGGCCCGTGGAGGAACGGCCGGGCAGGTGGCGGGCCGAGGTCGCCGACGCCGGACATGGCACGGACTACGGATTCGTTCTGGACGACGTGGACGAGGTGCTGCCGGACCCGCGTTCCCTCTGGCAGCCGTACGGGGCGCATGGCGTGAGCCGGGTGTACGAGCACGATCGCTTCGCCTGGACCGATCAGAGCTGGCGGGGGCGGCCGCTGCGCGGAAGCGTGCTGTACGAGCTGCACATCGGCACCTTCACCCCGGAGGGCACTCTCGACGCGGCCATCGGCAAGCTCGACCACCTCGTGTCGTTGGGCGTCGACGCCGTTGAGTTGATGCCGATGGCCTCGTTCCCCGGCACGCAGGGTTGGGGATACGACGGCGTGCATCTGTGGGCCGTCCACGAGCCGTACGGGGGTCCCGACGCGCTCAATCGATTTGTCGACGCGGCGCACGGGCGCGGGCTGGCCGTGGTGCTGGACGTGGTCTACAACCATCTCGGGCCCAGCGGAAACCGGCTGAAGAGCTACGGCCCCTACTTCACCGACTTCTACGCCACGCCTTGGGGCGACGCTGTGAACTTCGACCGCGCGGGCGCGGACGAGGTCCGGGCGTTCGTCGTCGAGAACGCGCTCATGTGGTTGCGCGACCACCATGTCGACGGGCTGCGCCTGGACGCGGTGCACGCCATCGCCGACAACCAGGCCGTGCACATCCTGGAGGAGCTCGCGATCGCGGTGGACGGGCTCGCCGCGAGCCTCGGCCGCGAGCCGTTCCTGATCGCCGAATCCGATCTCAACGACCCGCGGCTGGTCAGCGCCCGGGAGGCGGGCGGCTACGGGCTCGACGCGCAGTGGAACGACGACTTCCACCACGCTCTGCACGCCGCCCTGAGCGGGGAGCGGCAGGGCTACTACTCCGACTTCGGGTCGATGGAGACGCTCGCCAAGGCCCTCACACGGGTCTTCGTGCACGACGGCACATGGTCGACTTTCCGGGGGAGGCATCACGGGCGGCCCGTGGACGTGCACAGGATCCCCGGCCACCGCTTCCTGGCGTACCTCCAGAATCACGATCAGGTGGGCAACCGGGCCGTCGGCGACCGGATCGGCGCCACCGTCCCGGCCGGACTGCTCAAGGTCGGCGCGGCGCTCGTCCTGACATCGCCGTTCACGCCCATGTTGTTCATGGGGGAGGAATGGGCGGCGGGCACGCCCTTCTGCTACTTCACCGACCACGTCGAACCCGAGCTGGGCCGTGCCATCAGCGAGGGGCGGCGGCGGGAGTTCGGCCGGCACGGCTGGGCGGGCGAGGTTCCCGATCCACAGGCTGTGGACACGTACCGGCGGTCGATCCTCGACTGGGCCGAGCCGGGCAAGCCCCCGCACCGGGAGATGCTCGAATGGCACCGGTCTCTGATCGCCCTCCGGCACGCCTGGCCTGACCTGACCGACCCACGCCTGTCCGAGGTGGACGTCGCGTACGACGAGGAGGCGCGCTGGCTGGTCGTCCGTCGCGGCCGGCTCACGGTCGCCGCGAACCTGGGCACCGGCGCGGCCCGCCCGCCGGTCACCGGCACGCGCGTGATCCTCGCCTCCGACCCCGCCGTGCACCTCGACCGTTCGGGAGCGGGGGCCGCCGGAGCGGGTTTGACCCTTCCCGGTGCCTCCGTCGCGATCGTCGCCTAGCGGGATCGCCGGGGCGACATCCCATGCGGGACAGTGGGGGTTGGTGGGGCCAGTGTGGCGACTACCTCCCATTACATCGCGGTTTGTGGGTGTTCGAGGATGTACTACGAGTGGCAAACCGCAGGTCAAGAGCGCGGCGGTAGCCGGGAAACGTTCATGAATGGCCATACGATCGGTTCATGACCTCAGTACTGCTCGCCGAGGACGACACGTCCATCTCCGAGCCTCTCGCCCGAGCGCTGCGCCGGGAGGGCTACACCGTTGAAGTGAGCCCGGACGGGCCGCAGGCCCTGGAGCGTGCGCTCGGCGGTGGCGTGGACCTCATCGTTCTCGACCTTGGACTGCCCGAGCTCGACGGGCTCGAGGTGGCACGCCGGGTCCGTTCGGAGGGCCATGGAGTGCCCATCCTCATCTTGACCGCCCGTGCCGACGAGGTGGACACGGTCGTCGGTCTGGACGCCGGCGCCGACGACTACGTCACCAAGCCGTTCCGGCTGGCCGAACTGCTCGCCCGGGTCCGGGCCCTGCTGCGACGCGGCAGCACCGAGACCCCGATCGTGCAGGGCGTGCGGATCGACGCCGAGTCGCGCCGTGCCTGGATGGGCGACCAGGAGCTCCAGCTGACCACCAAAGAGTTCGATCTGCTGCGTGTGCTCGTCCGGGACGCCGGCAAGGTGGTGACCCGCGAACAGATCATGCGCGAGGTGTGGGACACCAACTGGTGGGGCTCGACCAAGACGCTCGACATGCATATCTCCTGGCTGCGCCGCAAACTCGGCGACGACGCCGGCAGCCCGCGCTACATCACCACCGTGCGGGGTGTCGGGTTCCGGTTCGAGCGAGGCGACTAGGACGTGACGCCCTGGGGCGTCACGTCCTCTGGCGTTGCGCCCTGGCCCGACCCGTCGTGGTCCTGCAGTCCTGCACCGGCCGCCGTGCGCGGCGAGGGTGCAGGGCTGCACGGTCATGGCTTCACCTCGGTAAGGAGCCCTGATGAGGCGTCGACTGCTCTTCTCGACGCTCGCGGTGGCGGTCGTGGCGATCCTGCTGCTCGGCATCCCCCTCGCGTACGCGACGCACAAGCTCATCTACGAGGAGGCCCAGCAGTCGCTGGAGCGCGAGGCCTCCTCGATCGTGGGCGGCGTGCTGTTCAGCCTCGAGTCCGGGCAGGACATCACCAGCGAAAAGATCTCGCAGGAGTACCACGGCCGCTACATCGTGATAACCCTGCCGGACAACAAGGTGATAACCGCGGGCGGCAAGCCGCCGGACGGCGCCGGCCTGCTGACCGACTCGCGGACCCAGTCGGGCGTGCACGTTCAGGTCTCGCAGGAGGCGTCGGAGGTCCAGGACGAGGCGCTGCGGCAGTTGCTGCTCATCGGCGGCCTCGCCGTGCTCGGCATGGCCGTGACCGTCGGCCTGGCCATCTTCCAGGCCCGCAAGTTGACCCTGCCGCTCAGCGATCTGGCCGAGACGGCCGACCGGCTCGGCTCGGGCAACGCCCGGCCGCGGCGACGTCGGTACGGCATCCCCGAGGTCGACCGGGTGGCCGAGGTGCTGGACCGCAGTGCCGTGCGGATCGCGGATCTGCTGGCCGCCAGCCGCGAGTTCGCCTCCGACGCGAGCCACCAGCTCCGCACGCCGCTGACCGCGCTGTCCATGCGGCTGGAGGAGATGATCGAGGCGGCCGAATACCCGGATGTGGTCCGGGAGGAGGGCGCCGCGGCCGTCGCCCAGACCGAACGCCTGGTCGCCGTCGTGGAACAGCTGCTGGCCCGCGCCCGGCATGACCGCACCGGCGCCGCCGCAGCCCTGTCCATCGACGACATCATCGCCCAGCAGGTCGAGGAGTGGCAGCCGATCTTCCGCCGGGACGGCCGGGAGATCAGCATCACCGGCGACCGCGGCCTGATCGGCATGACCAACCCCGAGGGGCTCTCCCAGATCATCGCCACGCTGCTGGACAACTCGCTGGTCCACGGCGGGGGAACCGTCACGATCAACACCAAGCCGGGCGTCGGCTCGGTGATGGTGGAGATCGGCGACGAGGGGCCGGGCATCCCGGGCGACCTGGAGCCCCGGATCTTCGAACGCAGCGTCAGCAGCGGCAGGGGCACGGGCCTCGGGCTCTACCTGGCGCGTTCACTGGCGGTCGTGGACGGCGGCAGACTGGAGCTGATCTCGCCGCGGCCCGCGGTCTTCGGGGTCTTCCTGCGCCAGCCCGCCGAGGTCCAGCTCGCCGAGCAGCGCGTGGTCGTAGGGCCGACGTGACCCTGTCGGGGGGCCGACGTGGCTTTGGGCCCGGTGGCCGGTCTCAGTGGCTCTGCGTGGACTCCGCGAGATCCTCGGCCTGGCGGGCGTCGATGGGATGGCCGAGCGGCTGCAGCGTGTGCCCGTTCACCGGCTGGTGACCCGGTGCGGGGATCTCCTCACCCGCCTCGGGCAGGCCGGACGCGGGGTCGACCTGCGGTGAGGTGATGGGCAGGAACACCCACTTCTTGTACGACCAGAAGCGGAACAGCGTCGCCACGCCGGTCCCGATGATCAGCGCGGCGTTGTAGGGGATCGCGCCGGTCAGCTCCAGCACGTAGTGGGTGAAGCCGATGAACAGCTGGGTGATCACCAGGCCGACGCCGTTCAGCGCGAAGAACAGCACGTACTCCCGGCCGAGGCCGGTGCGGTCGCGGTGCCGGAAGGTCCAGAACCGGTTGGCCACGTAGGCGAACGTCGTGGCGATCACGGTGGCGATCGCGTTCGACGACAGCGGGCCCATGCCGAGGCCGGAGTCGGAGTGCAGGACATTGCTGAGCCCGATCGTGATGGCGAACGCTATGGCGCCGACGCTGCCGAACTTCATGAGCTCGTGCACAAGGTACGCGAAACGGCGATAAAGGTTGGCGACGAGGCTCACGAAGGGGAGTCCTTCCGGGCTGCTGCTAGTGCACGGTGGCTGCGAAGGCACCACGAGAATAAACATCGAGAATAGACGTATGGTGCCCCCGTGACGCCAGAACATGAACGTTTCACACTACCTGGGCGGTTCCCTGCCCACCGTTCACGTGACCACACCCAGTCCGACGCATGAGACGCCCCGTTCGTTCACTCTTGGGCGGCCGATAACCTTCTCCTCGTGAGAAATCCAGCTCAGGGGCCTGTCGTGGGGATGGCCGGGGGCGGGCAGCTGGCCCGGATGACCCAGCAGGCCGCGATCGGACTCGGCGTCAATCTGCGGGTGCTCGCCGGTTCGCCGGACGACTCGGCCGCGAAGGTGTGCGCGGACGTCCGGATCGGCGATGACCGTTCCCTGGACGATCTCAGCGCGTTCGCCAAGGGCTGCGACGTCGTCACGTTCGACCACGAGCACGTGCCCGGCGGTCACATCGAGGCCGTCGAGGCCGCCGGGACCCCCTGCCGGCCCGGGGCCGCCGCCCTCCTGCACGCCCAGGACAAGCTGGTCATGCGTGACCGGTTGAGCGCGCTGGGCGCGCCCTGCCCGCGTTATGCCGAGGTCGGCGGGGACGACCCGTTGGCGATCATCGAGGGCTTCGGGCGCGAGACCGGCTGGCCGGTGGTGCTGAAGGCCACCCGCGGCGGCTACGACGGCAAGGGCGTCTGGGTGCTCGACGGGCCGGACGAAGGACTGGTGCGGGAGCTCCTAGCCCAGGGCCTGAGCCTGATGGTCGAGGAGCACGTCCCGTTCCGCCGCGAGCTGGCCGCCCTGGTGGCCCGTTCACCCCACGGTCAGGGCGCGGCCTACCCCATCGTGGAGACCGTCCAGGAGAACGGCATCTGCGTCGAGGTGCTCGCACCCGCACCCGGCCTGGACGAGGAGATCGCCGCCGAAGCCCAGCGACTCGCCCTGGAGATCGCCGAGAGGCTGGGCGTGACCGGCCTGCTGGCGGTCGAGCTGTTCGAGGGCGACCGGGGCCTGCTGGTGAACGAGCTGGCCATGCGCCCGCACAACTCCGGCCACTGGACGATCGAGGGCTCGCGCACCTCCCAGTTCGAGCAGCACCTGCGGGCCGTCCTGGATCTGCCGCTCGGCGAGACCAGGCCGACGGCGCCGTACGTCGTGATGGCCAACGTGCTGGGCGGCGACGACCCGGACGTCCACTCCCGCTACCTCCACGTGATGGCGCATGATCCGGGCATCAAGGTGAACCTCTACGGCAAGGAGGTCCGCCCCGGCCGCAAGATCGGCCATGTCACCGCGCTCGGCGACGATCTCGCCGACGTCCGCGAACGCGCCCGCCACGCCGCCGACTACCTCCGCTGGGGGCCTGGGGGGCCCCGGAAGGAAACGACTCTCAAGGGGGACGCATGACGACGCCGCTGGTCGGTGTGGTGATGGGCAGCGACTCGGACTGGCCGGTCATGAAGGCCGCCGCCGAGGCGCTGGAGGAGTTCGGCGTGGGCTACGAGGCCGACGTCGTCTCCGCGCACCGCATGCCGCACGACATGATCCAGTACGGGGTGGACGCGGCCGGCCGTGGCCTGCGCGTGATCATCGCGGGTGCGGGCGGGGCCGCCCACCTGCCCGGCATGCTCGCCTCGGTGACCCCGCTGCCCGTCATCGGCGTGCCCGTGCCGCTGAAGTACCTGGACGGCATGGACTCGCTGCTGTCGATCGTCCAGATGCCCGCCGGTGTCCCCGTCGCGACCGTCGCGGTCGGCGGCGCGCGCAACGCGGGCCTGCTGGCCGTACGCATCCTGGCGGCGTCCGACGCGGCCCTCCAGGCCAAGATGAAGGACTTCCAGCAAGACCTGTACGACCAGGCCAAAACCAAAGGCGCCCGCCTCCGCGACAGCCTCTAGTTACGCCCTCTAGTTACGTCGTAGAGCCCATTCGACTGCCGGGCAGCGGTCCATGACCACGTCCAGGCCCGCCTCCTGGGCGCGCTTGGCCGCGGCTTCGTCGATCACGTCCAGCGGGAGCCAGACGGCCTTGGCCCCGGCGGCGATCGCCTCGTCCACGACCGCTCCGGCGTGCTCCGCCCGCCGGTAGACGCCGACGACGTCGATGGGTCGTTCCGAGGCGGGGATGTCGGCCAGCGACGCGTACCCCTGTTCGCCCAGCACGGTCCGCCCGGCCGGATGGACCGGGATGATCCTTTTGCCGCGCTGCTGAAGGAGCCGCGCCTGGGTGTGGACCTCGCGGCCGGGGTTGTCGCCCAGACCCACGAACGCCCACGTCTTCGTCTCGTTCAACAGCCGCCGGATCACCGTCAGGTCCGCGTAAGCATCAGCCATGTCCACGACAACAGCCGCCCGGGCGTCGGGATTCCGGAGCTAGGGGGCTTGGGGGCGGCCGAGGGCGCGGTAGCTCCAGCCGGCGGCGCGCCAGCGTTCGGGGTCCAGGGCGTTGCGGCCGTCCACGATGTTCTTCTCAGCCACGACGGCGCCGAGCTCGAACGGGTCCATGTCGCGGAACTCGGCCCACTCGGTCAGGAGGAGCACCACGTGCGCGTCCTTGGCCGCCTCCAGGGCCGAGCCGCCGAAGGTGAGATCGGGGTGGGCGCGCCGGGCGTTCTCCATCGCCTGCGGGTCGTAGACGGTGACCGTCGCGCCCTGGCCACGGATGGACGCGGCCACATCGAGGGCGGGCGAATCGCGGATGTCGTCGGAGTTGGGCTTGAACGCCGCGCCGAGCACCCCGACCGTCCGGTCGATGAACGAGCCGCCGAGCTGGTGCCGGGCCAGATCGACCATGCGGATCCGGCGGCGGATGTTGATCTCGTCCACCTCGCGCAGGAACGTCAGGGCCTGGTCGGCGCCGAGCTCGCCGGCGCGGGCCATGAACGCGCGGATGTCCTTGGGCAGGCAGCCGCCGCCGAAGCCCAGGCCCGCCCCGAGGAACTTGCCGCCGATGCGGTCGTCGTAGGACAGCGCCTCGGAGAGTTTCGTCACATCGGCGTGCGCCGCCTCGCACACCTCGGCCATCGCGTTGATGAAGGAGATCTTGGTGGCGAGGAAGGCGTTGGCGGAGACCTTGACCAGCTCCGACGTCGGGTAGTCGGCGACGATGAACGGCGTGCCCTCCGCCAGCATCGGCGCGTAGATCGCGCGCAGCACCTTCTCGGCGTGCTCGGCGGCGCCCTGCTCGCCGGGCACGCCGATGACGATCCGGTCCGGGTGGAGGGTGTCCTGGACGGCGAAGCCCTCCCGCAGGAACTCCGGATTCCAGGCCAGCACCGCGTCTCCCGCCGCCGGGGCCTGGCGGGCGATGCGCTCCGCCAGGCGCCCCGCGGTGCCCACCGGCACGGTGGACTTCCCGACGACCAGGCACGGCCGCCGGAGCAGCGGCGCCAGCGCGTCGACGGCCTCGTCCACGAAGGTCAGGTCGGCCGCGTACTCGCCGAGCTTCTGCGGCGTTCCCACGCACACGAAGTGCACGTCGCCGAACTCGGCGAGCTCCTCGTACGACGTGGTGAAGCGCAGCCGCCCGTTCTCCAGGTTGCGGCGCAGGACCGGCTCCAGCCCCGGCTCGTAGAACGGGAGGTGGCCCGCGGACAGCTGATCGATCTTCCGTTGGTCGATGTCGAGCCCGATGACCTCGAATCCCAGGTCTGCCATGCAGGCCGCATGGGTGGCACCCAGATACCCGGTTCCGATCACCGTGAGGCGGTGGGCCACGGTGTCTCCTCTCGACATTCTTCCTGCCCAGGCCGGGCGCAGTGTACCGGCCGGTAGCATGCGTGTTATGAGTCCCGACTTTCCTGCATACGCCCCGTCTGAGGAGCATGAACTCCTCCGCCAGACGGTCCGCGAGCTCGCCGATGCCAAGATCGCCCCGCATGCCGTGGAGGTCGACGAGGAGTCCCGCTTCCCCAAGGAGGCCCTGGACGCGCTGGTGCAGAACGAGCTGCACGCGGTGCACGTCCCGGAGGCGTACGGGGGAGCCGGTGCCGACGCCCTGGCAACGGTGATCGTGATCGAGGAGGTCGCCCGCGCGTGCGCGTCCTCCTCGCTGATCCCAGCGGTCAACAAGCTCGGCACGGTGCCGGTCCTGCTGTCGGGCTCCGAAGAGCTGAAGAAAAAGTATCTGAATCCGGTGGCCAAGGGCGAGGCGATGTTCTCCTACGCCCTGTCCGAAGCCGAGGCCGGGTCCGACGCCGCGGGCATGAAGACCAGGGCCGTCCGTGACGGGGATCACTGGGTCCTGAACGGCGCCAAGATGTGGATCACCAACGCCGGAGAGTCGGAGTACTACACGGTGATGGCCGTCACCGATCCCGCCGCCGGGGCTCGCGGCATCTCCGCCTTCGTCGTGGAGAAGTCCGACGCCGGGGTCTCGTTCGGCCCCAAGGAGAAGAAGCTCGGGATCAAGGGCTCACCCACGCGCCAGGTCATCTTGGAGAACGTCCGCATCCCCGCTGACCGCATCATCGGCGCGGAGGGCACCGGCTTCAAGACCGCCCTCGCCACGCTCGACCACACCCGCATCACCATCGCCGCCCAGGCCCTCGGCATCGCCCAGGGCGCCCTCGACTACGCCGTCGGCTACGTCAAGGAGCGCAAGCAGTTCGGCAAGGCGATCGGTGACTTCCAGGGCGTGCAGTTCATGCTCGCCGACATGGCCATGCGCCTCGAAGGCGCCCGCCAGCTGACCTACCACGCCGCCATCAAGTCCGAGCGCGCCATGCACGGCGAGAAGGTGCCGGACCTGACCTTCGTCTCCTCCGCCTGCAAGTGCCTCGCCTCCGACGTCGCCATGGACGTCACCACCGACGCCGTCCAGCTCCTCGGCGGCTACGGCTACACCCGCGAGTTCCCCGTCGAACGCATGATGCGCGACGCCAAGATCACCCAGATCTACGAGGGCACCAACCAGATCCAGCGCATGGTCATGGCCCGCCAACTTCTGAAGTAGGGCCTGTGACATGCAAAAACCCGCCCTCCCCCGAGATTCAGGGAAGGGCGGGTTCGTGTTCGCTGGCGGTGCTGGCGGGGCTCTGTTCCGTCTCTGTTCCGTGATCATGCCGCCAGTCGCAGCTGCATCCGGTTGTCGATGGCCTTGCGCGCCCGTTCATGCGAGCACGGCAGCATGTGCGCATACGTCCGGAGCGTGAAACCCGGATCATGGTGACCGAGGTACTCGGCGAGCTCCTTGATAGACACCCCCTCCGCGAGCGTGACGCTGGCGTAGAAGTGCCGGAGCTGGTGGGTCCCCTCCTTCCGTGAGGTCGCGTACCGCACCCTGGTCTTCCGCTTCCCGTCCTTGCCGGGCTTCTCGTCCTTCACCTTCTCCGGCGCCGGGATGACTTCGGCCTTGACGATGGCGGGCTTCCAGACGGTCTCGCTGAAGTTGCGTGCCCTGATGTGCAGGTCGTCGGTGCGCCAGCGCAGCAACAGCTTGCAGGTGTGGGCTTTCCCGGTCGTCTTCTCCCAGGGCAGTGAGTACGGCCGGGGTGGGTGGACCTTCACGTGGTCGTGGATCGCACCGGCCACCCAGTCCGGGAGCGGTACGATCCGCTCCCGGTCGTTCTTCGGCAGCGAGAAGATGAACGTGCCGTTGACCTTCTTGAGCTGCCTCCGGACCCTGATGACCTTCTCGTCGAAGTCGATGTCCTCCTCGGCGAGGCCGAAGATCTCGCCCTCGCGGAGACCACAACCGGCACCGAGGATCGGGACCAGGCGGTAACGCTCGGGGTGAGCATCGATCACCGCGAAGACGCGTTCGTCGGACCAGGCCTCGACTTCCTTGGGTGACCGCTTGGGGACCTGCACGGCCTTCGAACGCGCGGGATTCGTCTTGATCGCGCCGTCCGCCACCGCCAGCTCAAGGGCGCCCTGGAGGACGAGGAACGATGCCAGAACGGTCGAGACCTCGAAACGCTCGCTGAGGTTCCGGAGCCATTGCTGGACGTCCGAAGGCTTGATCCGGCTGACTTTGCGCTTGCCAAAGGTGGGTTCGACGTGGAGTCGGTACTTGGACTCGTACTGGATGACGCTGGATGGATCAACGATCCGCGAGCCGAGCCATCGCTTGCCGAACGTCGCGAAGAGCGCGTCGCCGGCCTTCGAGTCGATGTACTCGCCGCGCTCCTTGTCCGTCTCCTTGCCCTGCCAGTGCTTGTCGGCTGCCGTCCGCGTCCGGAAAGCCTTGGACTCTTCCTTCCCATCGGTGTTCGTCCAGCAGGCAAGCCAGCGCTTCCCTTTGCCCCATCGGCCGTTCCGGACGCGCTTGGTCTTGCCCTCGGCGCTCTTCTCCGGTCGCGTCCAGAGATCCTTTGTGTATCCCATCGTTCAGTCCTGCGCTGCGACCCAGGCCCGGACATCCTCCGGGCGGTAACGCAGGTGCTTGCCGATTCGGCGTGCCTTCGGGCCGGTGCCCTGGTGTCGCCATCTGTAGAGCGTGGCGACCGGGATGTCACCGAGGAACGCGGCCACCTCCTCGGGCTTCCAAAGGCGGTCGTCACTGAGGCTGACGTTGTGGTTCTCCTGAGTAGACACAGTGGGTGCGGACATGATGGGGCTTACCTCCTTGTGAGGGGCGGCGGCCCCGGCAGGTGTGCTTGGCGGTGTGTCTGCCGGGGTCGTCTTGCTTTGCGCGGGTGCTCGGTATTCATCGGGTGTGCTCGGCAGCACGCGACCGCGGCTCGGGGAGCGGGCGTGCGAGACCGTTCGTGAGGGCGCGGTGGACGATGCGGTCCGCGGCGCGTTCGTCGAGTCCGGCCGCGATTCCGGCATTCACCAGTTGGTGGTGGATGTGGTCGTAGTTGAGTCCGGCCCAGGTGAGCAGGCCGCCAGCTTTGAAGGCAAGGGCCGAGAGCGCCGTCTTGCGGCCGTCGGTGAGCGTCGCCAGCTCGGTGGTGCCGCGTTCGATGACGGTGGTTAGGTACGCGGCGGCGCGTTGCTGCTGGCTCGGGGGTGCTGGTGTCGGCGGCGGTGCTGGTGGCCGGGGCGGCGGTTGGATGACGCGGAGGATTTCGCGGGTGAGCCAGTCGGGCATCTGCCCCGGGCTCACGGGTGTGCCGGCGCGGATGGTGTATGTGCCGGCCGGGGTGGTGGCGCCAGGAGCGATGCCGTAGGACCACGCGGCTTTGATGTCGATTTGCCAGCCGAGTTCGCCTAGGGCCTGGCGGAGCCGGACACCGTCGGGGAGGTCGGGTGCTCGGTACCAGAGGTGGCGGCCGCTGCTGGGGGTGACGACGGAGACGGGCTGGTGTTCGGGGCCGGCGGGCCAGGGGTGCGGGCGGCCGCGCAGGTGGGCCAGGAGCCGCAGCACGTCGGCTCCGTCTCGGACGGTGTCCAGGCCGCCGGGGACCTGGTCGGGAGTGAGGCGGATGCCGGGAAGCAGCTGGGTAGCGGGGTCGGGTGGAGGCTGGTCGGTGTGGGTGTCCAAGTCGATAAGGATCAGGCGGCTTGGGCCGGTGGCGATGGCGGGGACGGCGCCCGGGACGCGGCGCCACCAGGTGGTGATGTGGTCGGGGTTGGTGGTGGCGGCGCGGACGCCGTGGCACCACTGGCCGTCGGGCAGGCAGGGGCAGCCGCGGTAGTCGCCTGTGCTGCAGGTGGGGTTGTCGCGGCAGTCCAGGCAGTTGGCCAGCGGGCGCTTGTCGCGGGGGTTGAGGGGAAAGACGTGCCAGCCGTTCGCGGCCAGGTCCAGGGCGAGGCGGAGCGGCGGCACGGGCGCGGTGTTGATGTTGATCATGGCGTCTCCTTCATCGAGGGAGGGGATGTCTCAGCTCGTGACAGGCGGGACGGCGTGAGCGAGGGGCCCGAGGCATCCCGCGCCGCTGCACGTGGGTGGCAGACCGACGCGGGTGGTAGCGGCCGGTGAGCTGATGTGTGAATGCCGCTGGGTTGATGTCACTGATGTCACCTCGGCTGGTTTCCGGGGGTTGACCTGGGGGTTTGCAGGTGACATCAGGTCGGTTTTGATGTCATCTGGGGTGACATCAGCCCGATGGGCCCGGTGACATCGGTGACATCGAGGTGACATCAACGCTCGGATTGATGTCACTTGCCTGAGCTGGAGTTTCGGGGCCTGGTGACATCAGTGACATCGGTTCTTCTCCTTTTGAATCTGAAGAAGGAGTGGAGCGTTCTTCGGGGCGGGCTGCGAGTGCTTTGATCAACAGGAAGCGGCGTTTGCCGGTGCGGCTGGGCACGCGGACGTCCACGCCGACCTTGCGGAGCGCGGGGGCGATCTCGCGGACTTTGCGGCCCATGACGCGGTAGTCGGTGGGGATTTGGTCGGCTGGGATGCGGTGCCGGCGGCAGGTGGCGCTCAGCAGTGGGATGAGTTCGCGGGCGGTGCCCTGCCACGGCTCGCAGCCCTGGGTGTGGCGGTCGGTGGCGAACAGGTAGAGCGCCTGGGCGAGCCGGTCGCCCTCGATCAGGTCGGCGCCCATCGCGGCGACCTTCCCCCGATAGGCGGCGAGGGTGGTCCAGCCGGTCGCGGCATCGAGGGCGGCCAGGATTCGGGCGAAGTCGGCCATCCGCGGCAGGTCCGCCACCTCCACTGTGGGCAGGTGCCGCAGGACGGCTGAGACCAGGTCCAAGATGGCGCCTAGGGCATGCGGCACCGCGGCGTCGCGCAGCTTGGTGACCTCGGCCTCCGACAGGCGGGTGTCGATGACGTCGGGTTCGACCATCAGCATCCGGTCGGCCAGGTCTCCTGCAATCTCGTGTTTGAGGCCGATGGTGGTGAGGGCGATGACGCGCTGGAAGGAGAACACCGCGATGTCCTCATCGGAATGCAGCACGCGTTGCAGGACTGCGTCGCCGGTCACGCCCTTGCACAAGGAGTTGGACAGCCACGGCGCGATCTCGGTGAGGTTGTCGAACGAGAACGCCCAGGAGGCGCGGGAGAAAATCGCCCACTCGCGTTTGTCCGCCGGGGCCTCACGGTCGGCGGCCGGCTGCGGATCCACCAATGCCAGCAGAGTGCGCACCAGTGAGGACTTGGCGGTGCCCTGCTCACCCTGGACGAACAGAATGGGGTGCGGCATCTCGATCAGGTAGGCGGCCACCACCCACCCGATCGCCAGCCGGAAATCCTCCTCGGTCAGATTGACCAGAGCGCGCAGCCCATCCAGGGCGCCGCCGCGGACCGGTTCGGGCAGTGGGTGGATGAGCTCGGACCGCCGGAACACCACCGGCGAGGACGCCGACAGCGTCCACCCCTGGGCGGTGATGATGACGGACCGGTCGGTCTCGCTACCCATGTCCACCACCACCGCCGTGGCGCCGTCGGACAAACGGTGGCGGCCCATCCGCAGGAACACCGGCTCGGGCTGCTTCTCGGCCGCCTCGCCCTCCAGCACGTTGATGCAGTCCGACAGCGCGGACGAGGTGGCGACCTTGCCGGTACGACGCAGCAGCGACATCGCCAGCTTGGTCCGGATCCCCGAACCCCCGCGCGAGGCCAACGGCACCGCGATGTTCGGCCCGTCCTTAGGCACCGCGTAGGTGCGGCCATCAGAAGAGCGGATCATCCGGTACTCGTCCTCGGCGTACTGCATCAGCAGCTGCGCTGGCGACGGCCCCCGCCCCTCGGACTCGGTGTCGGACTCACCGTCCTGCGCGTCTTCATCTTTGTCGGCGGCCTTGCCCTGCCGCTGTTCCTGGCGCGGGCCGCTGCCGGGCGGCGGCACTGGCTTCCGCGCTGGTGCGGGGGTTGGGGTGAGGCCGTCGCCGACGGCCTTCTCCTCGTCCTGGTTCCACTCGTTAGGGTCGGCGTCGTTGTGATCAGCTGCGTGCATATGCGACCCTCTTTCGTAGTTTGCAGGTGTTCCGAGAAGTCCCCACGGCACGGGGCCTTCTCGCATTTCCAGGGGGTTTTCTGCGCCGTCACCGATTCCCGCCTTGCGTTCAGATCGCAGTTCGGCCCCGCGCGCAGGGCATGGCGATCTGGGCCGGTGGGGGGTTGTCGGCTCGGCGGGGTGTTCAGTGCCTCGGCAGGCTGCGTTGCCAGCGGTTCAGCTCGTCGCGGTGGATCCTGAGCTGTCCGCTGGGCAACACGGTGCACTGGGGTCCGAGGCCTTTCCTTCTCCACTCGAAGAAGGCGGAGCGGGAGACCCTCCACCGCTGGCAGAACTCGGCGACGGTGAGCCATTCGACGGTGGTGTGCGTCGCCGTATCCGGAGCCGTGTCCGAGGTGTTGTCCGGCGTGGTGTTTGCGGTCGCGTTCGGCATGGGTGTCCGATCCCTTTCGTTGCCGCCCGGCCTGTGGCGGGGTGCTCCAGGACGGTCCTGGCAGGCTTGCCGAACGCTTGGTGCGATCAGCAGGGTCGGATGTTGTCTGGCCGGACCCCCTAACGTCCGGCTTGCTCGCGCAGGGGCGGCTGCGAGTCGGTGGTCGCGTGGATGGACCTGCGCAGACGCCGCGAAAGTCACCTGGGCAGGCGGGCCCAGCGCGACGGTCGAGCGGCGGAGGGCGTTGCGTCTGGGATGGAGTTTTGAGCGTTTTTCACGGTCCCTACGCGCGCGTGCGCGAGTACAGCACCGGGGCGGTTAGCGTCCCGCCGGAGACGGCTCCTTGAAGCCATGACCCAATCCGGCCAGCGCCCCGGGCCCTGCGATGGGTCGTTCTGTCTTCTCGAACCCCTGGGCGGGCAGGCCAGGATCAGGGCGACCCAAGACGGTGGACGGCTCTACGTTGCGGTCTCATGCGAGACCGTGGAGCAAGAACGGGACGGCCGTCGAAGCTCATGGACGACGGCGTACGTGAACAGCTACTCGAAGCGATCTCTCACGGGGCCACTGTCGAGTCCGCCGCAGCCGCGGCAGGCATCGGCGTTTCGACGTACTACCGCTGGATGGAGCGCGGTCACGATGCCGCAGAAACGCTCCAAGAGGACGGCACCGTCGACTCCCGGGAGGAGCCGTTTCGAGAGTTTTGGGAGGCCGCTACACGCGCGCATGCGCGAGGTGAGGTGTTCAACGCTGCTCTGCTCCGCAAGATCGCTGAGGGCGGGTATGTGGTGAAGTCCCGCACGAAGCGGTACCGGGATCCGGCGAGTGGCCAGGTGGTAGAGGAGACCGAGACCGATTTGGCACCGCCGGACTTGAGGGCGGTGACGTTCTATCTGGAGCGCCGGCACCGGCAAGGGTGGGGCAAGAACATTGAGCAGCTGGAGGTGTCCGGGCCAGGCGGCGGACCGATCCCGATGGTGGGACCAGGAGGGCTCGCGGCGTTGGCGGCGCGAGTGGAGGAGAACCTCGCCGAGTACCTCGCCGAACTCGAGGCGGCCGAACCATCGGATAACCGGTGATGGCCGAGGGCGTCTCTTCCTCCGGCATCCGACCGGGTGCGGTCGCGCCGCCCTCCTTCCCCTTTCTTGCGTTTCTGGCGGCTCCTACGTGCGCGCACGCGCAAGGTTGGGCTGTGAGTGGCGTGGTGCCACGGAACCTTGTGACAGTTGTGACTCGATGAGCCGAGAAAAGGCCCGAACCACCGCGGGGCTGTGGTCCGGGCCGTCTCCGGCTTGGTCGGTCCCGATAGACGGCCGACCGAGATTCGTGTGCCCGACGCATAGTGCTCTCGCCGAGGCGTCATGTCCCGTGACAGCGCTGTGCTGTCACGGGCGGGGGCTGGGGGAGGGAGTTACAGGTCAGCAGGGGGTGTCACGCCCGTGACACGGGCCCGTGACAGGCGCGTGACAGGGGACGTGACACCCGTGTGGCAGGCACGCGTGACAAGATCAACAAGCGGGTGCGGGCGCATCCCACGCGCAGCCGTACACGCGCGCGGTTGAGATCGACGCGGATCAGGCGGCCTGTCCGAGTTCGTTGAGCGGGTCGGTGTCGGTGACGGTGAACTTGGTGCTGGGGCCGGTGTCGTCCTTGGTGAGGACCCCGTCGTCGACGAAGGTGCTGAGGATGTTGTAGACCCAGCCGCGGGAGGTCATCCCAGCGGTGTCGCGGATTTTCTGCAGCTCTGGCTCGCTGGCGGTGAAACTCGGTTTGCCGATGGCGGCGCGGTGGCGGAGCCAGTCGGCGACCAGGCGGCGGGCGGCCTCTCTCGACATCTTGCCGGCGGGCACGGTGTCGGGGGTTTGGAGCGGGTCTTCTTCTTCGGTGGGTTCGGTGATGGAGTCGTCGGGTCCGGCGGTGAGGTTGGGTGAGGGGTCGTCGGTGCGCACGTGCTGGCTGACGGCGTCGCCGTCGTCGCGCAGCTGGTCCACCACGGTCTGGGCGGTCTCGGCGTCGGCTGGTATCAGGACGGGGCGGCTGGTGGCCTCTCCGGCGTTCTGTGGGCCGATGATGCCGCGCCGTTCCAGGACCTCCATGACGCGTAGGCAGTCGGCGTGTGGGAGGCGGAGTTTGCGCTGCAGCATCGTGGTGGAGGCGTGCTGGGCGGTGATGACCAGCTCGGCCGCCTGCGCGAGCACTTCGGCGAACCGTTCGTCGGCCTCGCCATTGTCGGAGCCGTTGCCAGCAACATCGAGCTCGTCGACCGGGCCGTTCTGGACAACGCGCGCCCCTTCGACGTCGGCGTTGGTGCCGGCGGGCATCGCGATGGCTGGGCCGGGCCGGGCGGCTGAGCCGGTGGGGTCGGCGAGGCGGGCGGTGAACTCGTCGGCGTTCTTGGCGGCCGCCGGGAAGGCCGCGGCGTGGGCGCGCATGTTGGCGTTGGCCTCGTTGTCGGTCTTGCCCCAGGCGTAGGTGCGCAGCGGCATGGCGTAGTGGGTGGCGCGGATGCCGGGGGCGTCCAGGTAGGCCATGCCGGGCTGGTGGTTCTCCCACTGCTCAGGCGCGACGCCGGCTTTGCGCTGCCGGTCGCTGGTGCCGAACTTGGCGTCATCGTCGTCGGCCAGGCCGAAGCACATCTTGGCCATCTGCGACCGGATGAGGGTCGGGATCTGGGTGTAGTCGGCGCGCTGCAGCGAGATCACCACCGAGCCGCCTGCGGACCGGATCTCCTTGATGATCTCTTCGAGCTTGGTCTGATCGGCCTCGCCCAGGGCCTCGTACAGCTTGGAGTACTCCTCGATCCACAGGAACCAGTACAGGAGCCCGCAGCCCTTGGTCCACTTCTGGAAGCCGTGCTCAGACAGCCACTTGGTGCGCTGAGGGATCTCAGCGTGCATTTTGCGGATCAGATCCACCGCGCCCGGTTTGGTGGTCTCGAAGCGGTGCAGGCCTGGGCGGACGGGCCCGGCGGTTTGATCGTCCTTGGAGATGTCGATGCAGAACACGGCGGTGTCGGCGCGGGAGATGATCTCGGCTAGGTAGTTCCACGCGCCGCCGATGGACTTGCCGGACCCGATCATGCCCATGATCTGCAGGTGGTGGCCGGTGAAGGGGTGCAGGACCTCGCTCATGTCCTGGTACATGCCGGGCCGCAGCGCCTCGGCGATCGATCCTCCGGGCCGGTAGGGGCCGGGCCAGGGCAGCGGCCGTTTCATGATGCGGGGGTCGGAGATGGTGACGTGCGCCTGGGAGGCGTCGTCCTCATCCTGGGCAACATTCACCGAGCCCGGCGGCAATTTCATGCCGGACTCGATGTAGGGGGTGTTCTTGATGGCGTCGTCGGCGGTCTTCTCCCCGGCCGGCAGCGCCATCTTGCCTTTGACCTTGTAGTTGTCGACCTCGGTGGTGCGGACCTTGGCGCCCGACAGGCCGAAGGAGTCCTTGGCCCGGTCGAAGATGAACGCCAGCGGGTCAGCGGTCGCACCGTCCATCGAGGGGGTTTGGCGGATGACCGCGCGGATGTTCCACAGCACGGCCAGAGTGCCGCCACCAAAGAACAACATGCCGAGGGTGAGCTGGGCACCCACGCCGGTGATGGTGGCGATGGTGAACCACAACCCGGCGAACAGCGCGGTCAACGTGGAGTGCGCGCGGCCGAGCCAGCCGCGCTGGTGGGAGACCGCCCAGGTCACTCCGGCCATGACGAAGGTCGAACAGGCCGAGGCCAGGGTCGCCCACGTCACCGCCGGGGGCTGGCCCCACTTGGCGTGTGAAATGGCGGCGACGATGGTGACCAGGCCAAGGACCGCCCACGGCGGCACCAGCACGCCGATCTTGGAGACGGCGGCGACGGTGATGCGTTCGACGGTGGCGTCCTGGGCGATCTGCAGGGTCTGGGTCTTGCGTGCCATTTAGAGATCCACCTCCCCGGTGTGCTTGCGCGGCTTGTCGATGTCGATGAAGTGGCGGCGGTATTCGAGGTTGAACTTCACGGCTTCGGCAGAGATCCCGGTGCACAGGTCCCGGGCCTGCCGCAGGTGCCGGGAGACCCAGCGGGCGCGCACGTAGACGTTGACGTGCCGCAGCCGCGGGTGCTTTTTGAGCTTGCGCATCGCGCGCTCGGCGGCGCCGGCGTCGTGGTCGAGCTGGCGGCCCAGGTCGCGGCCGAGTTGCTGGGTTTCCTTGGCGTAGGCGGCGATGTTCTTGCCGACCTTGCCGCGGAACCCGATCGTGCCGATTCTCTCGATTCGGCGGACGACAGATCCCATGCCGATCACCTCCAGGCATCACTCGTGGGCAGGGAAACAGCAGGTTGAAGATGGGAATGGCAGGCGGTGCCGCCGGAGGGGATGTCTCGGCAGCGGCACCGCCCATGAACGAGGTTCCGCTGGCTCAGCCGCGGTTGAGGAAGTGCTTGCGGTAGGAGCCGTGGAACTTGCGGCCGTGGTACTCGATGCCGTGCGCCATCTCCTGCATGCGCTTGAGCCGCTTGGCGATCTGCCGCGCTTTCCACTTGGTGTCGATGCCGACCAGGTACCAATGCCCCTTCAGCGAGGCGATCGCCGCTTCGGCCTCACCGGCCGCCAGCTCCAGCTCGAACTTCCACCGGCGGCCGATCTCCTCCAGCACCTCGCCGTAGTCCAGGAATGCCTCGCCCAAAGAGCCACGGAACTCGATCCAGGCCAGCTCATCGATGTGGTTGGCCACCTAGCTTCCTCCTTGCGGATCGGGGGTGAACACGTCCTCGACGACTTCCGCGTCGATGACGTTGGGATCGGCGCTGCCCACGCGGCCGAGCCGGTACTGGACCGCGATCGCCTCCCCAGCCGCGCGTAGCCGCGGCGACAGCGGCGCGATACCGGCCAGCGCGGTGACCTGCTCATCGATCCAGGCCCACAAGAACGCCACGACGGCCCATAGACCGCGCAGCACGGCCACTAGCCGCTCCCACAGCCCCGTTTCAGGCGGTCCCGCCGCTTGGAACGGGGCAGTGTCCATGGGCCCGCAAGCAGCGCGGTGAGCGTCTGCCGCGCTGGCGGTGGGACTGGTCATCGGCCCCACCGGCGCATCCAGAAAGGGGACCACCATCCGGTCCGGCGGCGGGAGCGTAGGCGTCGGACCAGCACCCACCAGGCCGCCAGGGCGGCGAGCATGCAGGTGGCGCTGTCGTGCATCGTGGTCGCCCACGTCAGTGCCGCCCACACCGTCAGGAACACCACAACGGCCCAGGCCAGGGCGCTGAGGATCGGCGGCCGCCGGCGGCCCGGCCGGCAGTGGTTGTGGCAGCGGCAGCGGGCGCTCATCGGTTCCACCGCCGTTCCAGTACGGGTAGGTCTTGCAGGGCCTTGTACAGGTCGGGCATGGTCTGCGCGCCGAGTGCCTGGTCGCTGCGGTCGTCGAACTCGGCCATGGTGATGCGGCCGTCGGCCATGTGCTGTTGCAGGGCATCGATGGCCTGGTTGCGTTCGACGTCGCCGATGCGCAGCGTGTCGCCGTAGCCGAAGCCTGTCGGCACCCGTTGGGGCTGAGCCGTCCACGCGTCGTCCTCGCGCTGTCTGGTGTGCGCCTGGAGGGCTTTGGCGGCGTGCTGCCGCATCCCCCACACCGCGAACCCGGCAGCGGCGATGGTGGCGATGAGCGGCCATGCCAAGGGCACGGTCACCGGGATCTTGCAGGTGATCGCGACCGGCAGGCCGAGCACCATGACCCACCTGCAGGCCGTGACCCACCTGGGGGTGGGCTCGATCAGATCGCGCGGGCTGTTGGTCGGTGACCTCATCGGCTCGCCCCCGGCTGGTTGCGGCGGACGATGCGCAGCCGCTTGGGGTGGCAGCGGCCGCGGCTGCGGTCGGGGACCAGCATCAGCGCCAGGGCCGGGACCAGGAGCTGGGGCAGCAGGTGGCCGCGGCGATGCGCCCGGCTGCCGAGCCGCTGCCCATTCGTCGTACAGCGGATCTCCCACCGGCCGCCGATCCACCAGACGGCCGCGGGGATGGCCACGACGGCGACCGCCAGCAGACCGCGAACCGGCTGGGGCGGGTTCAGCACGGCCACGGCGATCAGGGCGCCGAGGACCGCATACAGCCTGGCCAGGTCTCTCCTGGACCGGCGCGCCAGTGACAGTGCGGCGGGCCGGTGCCCGGCCAGGTGTTCCTCGGTGTCGGCGACGAACGCCAGGGCGCTGGCGGCGGGGTCGCCGAGCCGGACGGCGATCATGTCGTGCAGCCGGCGGAGGGTGTAGGCGCGTTCGGCATGGTCGATGGTGTGGGCCAGGCGGGCCCAGGCGAAGGTCTCGGCGACCGAGACCGCGCTGTTGCCGGTGCTGGTGGGCGGCGCCACCTGCACCCAGGCGTCCTTTGCGCAGGCGTCGCAGTCGCAGGCACCGTCGGCCTCGGCCGTGCTGGTGCCGGTGCCGTCGTGGATGTCGGTCATGCCGAGGACGGCGCGCTCGGAGCGGGCGATCTGCCGCAGTACCCAGGCCTGCGAGTGCAGATACAGGGCCTGCGGGTGGCCGTGGGGGTCGGGTTCGGGGCCCCAAGCGGTGGTGTGCAGGTTGGCCAGGTCGGTGGTGAGGTCGGCGGCGTGGTCCAGCAGTGCGGCGCGGTCGTCGGGGGCGGCCTGGGTGAACAGGTCGTGCATGACCTGGTCCAGGGTCCAGCCCAACGACTCGTACCGGCGCCGGGCGCGGGCCCGGTCCAGCCGCCGGCGCACCGCACCGGCCCGGCCGCCGGTGCCAGAGCTGGGGGCGTGAACGTGCGCTGCGGTCTTGCCGTCGACGATCCAGAGGCAGCGGTCGCCGTCATCGCTGGTGACCTTGCGCAGTTCCTTCCACAGCCGCTGGTTCTTGCCGTGCCCGGAGGATCCGGCAAGGAGGCTGGGCATGTGGGGTGCGGTCGGGTTGGAGGTGCTGGCCGGGATGCCAGCGGGGTTGGTGGCGTCGTGGTTGTTCATGGGTGACCTCCTCAAAGGCCGGGGAAAGGACCGTGCTCGGGGGCTGGTTCGGGGGAGTCCTGCCAGCGCGGAGGGCGTGTGCGCGGGGGCAGCGAGGACCGGTCAGGTACGGCCGCCCCCGTGGGTGCGGCCGCATCTGCCCAGGACCGCGCGGTAGTGCCCGCACACACGCCGGTCCGTTTTGTGCAGGGGGATAGCTCAACCGCTGCCGTCGGCGGGGTGAGCGTTGGGCAGGTTGATCCGGGCCGATACCCGGTGCCCGTCTGGTGTGGCGATCGTGGTGAGGTCGCCGAGCTGGGCCACGATCCACAGGCCTCGCCCGGACTCGGTGCCGCCGAGCTGGATTTCGGGTGCCTGGCCGTGGTCGTTGCCCTGGTCGGTGACTTCGACCAGGGCGTAGGCGTCGGTGCGCTCGACACGGACCCGGTAGCTGCCGCCGGGCTGCCCGGAGTGGGTGTACCGGACGGCGTTGCCGGCCAGCTCGCTGACGCACGTCTGCGCGTCACCGACCGTCTCGTCCGGCAGTTCCGCCAGCACGTCGCGCGTGAACCGGCGGGCCAGGGCGACCGATTCGGGCCGCCAGTCGAACGCGCACTCGTATTGCTGGATACGTCCCTGGACGCGGCCGTGCTGGACCGGGCCGTTGCAGGCCTGAACCAGCTGGGCGGCATGCTGCAGACGGGTGTTCATGCGTTCACCCCCAGGCAGCAGATCAGCGCGGCCACCAGGAGCCAGCCCTTGTGCCAGGCCTGGTCCAGGTGGAAGGAGCCGGTACCTGCGCAGACGTTGTCGTCGTGGCCGGCGCGGGGAGCGCCCAGCGCGTAGTACTCGGCCTTGCCCACCGCCCGGGCCAGGGCGGCCAGGGTGACGCGGCGGTCGGCCCAGTAGTGGCTGGCCGCGTCTACTGCCAGCCCGGCCACGACGGCCCAGCCGGTGAGCGGCAGTTGCAGCACGCCTGCCACCAGCGCGAGCGCGGCGGCCTTGGTCGCCGTCAGCGTGGCCACATGCGCGGCGCACAGCAGCGCCCCGCTCCATCCGGGGCGGCCCTTGCCGCACGCCTGGTGGTGGGTTTGCACCCACTGGTCACCGACCTCGTGGGCGGCGTACAAGGCGATGAACACGCATGCGAAGGACAGTGGGTCGGCGCCGAACATCACGCCTCACCTCCGCCCGACTGCTCAGCGCGGACCTGGGCGGCCAGCCGCCGCGCGGTCGACTCCGGAATCCCTGTCCGAGCGGCGATCTGCCCACCGCTCATCTCGGGGTCCTCGGCCAGCAGCTTCCGCACCTGCGCCAGACGCTGCGCGTGCTCACCCTGACCGCCGCGACGTGAGCGGCGGCCCTTGGGTGAGCGCTTACGCGGCCGCTCACCAGGCCGCTTACGCGACCGCTCACCGTCGTCGTCGTGAGCGCTCACCGGCCGCTCATCGCAGCTCTCACCGATCCGTCCGGTGTCGGTGTCGTGAGCGGGCGCCGGTCGTTCATCGGCACCGTCAACACCGCTCCCCCACCGCTCGGCAGCGGACGGTTCGTGGGGCCCGTCGGTCGGCAGTTCCGCCAGCCCGCCCGGCTGTTCGGTGCGGGTGCTCAGGTACCGCTCGACGTCGCGGACCAGGTCCTGGCCGAGCACGCGGGCGACGGTCTCGCGCACCTCTTGGGGTTCTTCAGCCAGCGGCCGTGACCGCTCAGCCTCACCGTCCACCGGTGCGTCCACCGTCAGCTGTCCCGCCCGTTCATGGGGCCGTTCACTGGAGTCGTCGAACCATTGGGTGGGGACGACCTGGCCGTCGACGACGGTCAGGCCGCCTTTGCGGGCTGAGCGGCGGGCGGCGCGGGCCTGGCGGCGCATGACCGCGCGGGCGATCCGGCGCTCGCTGCGCGTGGCCTCGGGTCCGAGGCCGTACCGGTCGACCCATGCCGCGTGCCATGCCTGGTCGGTGGGGATGTCGCGGGCGGCGGCGATCGCGGCCGTCGCGATGCTCAGTCGCGGGTACCGCACCCGTCGGATCAACGCCCGCCGGATCTGCGCGGCGTCGCGGCCGGTCTGCTGCTTGGTGGTGCGGGCCTTGCGCAGCGCGACCGTCAGTTCCAGCAGCACGATGCTCAGCAGGCTGGTCAGTGCCAGCGCCACCCCCACCTGCGCGCTGCCGGCCGCGTGGCCGTGCCAGAAGTTCATTCCGGCCGCCACACCGGCCAGGGTCCAGGTCAGTGCTCGGTACCGGCCCGCCGGCAGGCCCTCGGCCACCGCTCGGTGGGTCAGGAACGCGCTGTAGAGCACGCTGCCCTCGATCGCCACCGGCAGCAGCGGAGCCATCAGCCCCAGCCTCATCTTCTCGGCCGCGAACTCGAACTGGCCCCGCCAGGCAATCAACGCCGGAGCGCCCACCGCCAGCGTCGGCAGCGCCAGGTCGCCGTGCCGGCGGACGTTCTTCGCCAGCTCCTGGCGGCGCTCGCGCGCCCGGGTCCGGCGGCGGTCCTGGCGGTTGCTCCTCAGTTCCTCATCGGCCAGCCGCGCCTCACGCGCGGTCTTGGCCCGGATCGCCTCGGCCTCGGCCCGCGCCTTATCAGCAGCGGCCCGGGCGGCGATCCGCTCGGATCGGATGTCCCAGCTCATACCAGCAGCTCCTCCTCTCCGTTCACGGCGGCCGGGACCTGGTCCACCGCGCGCTTGAGCGCGTTCCGGCGGCGCCACTGCCACCAGCGGGGCCGGTCCAGCCGGTCCACCAGGACCGCCAGCGCCCCCGCGATGTCGCCCAACTCGGAGGTGGCCGAGGCACCGGCCTCGGCCACTTCGGTGGACAACTCGCTGAGCTCGTCGCCCAGGTCGGTCTGCATCTCGGCGAGCTGCTCACGCAGGCCGGCCGCAGCGTCGGGCAGCGGCGCGGCCGCCGCGGTCACCGCCTCGGTCAGCCGGTCGACCGCGGCCGTGAGCCGGTCCAGGCCGACGGCGAGTTCGGCGTGTGCGGCGGCCTGTTCCTCGCCCAGCGCCAGGACCGCCAGGCCGGAGCCGACCTGCGCGTCGCGCAGCGCCCGGAAACCGGCGGCGTAGTTGAAGCGGCCGCCCTGCTGGTGGGCGAAGGTCTCGGCGTTCTGCGCGGCCGTCAGCGCCGCCTGGGCCTGACTTTGGGGGAGGGACGGAAGTGAGGCGGCCCGGGTGTGGTGCGGTTTGTCCTGGCCGTTGGTGGTGTAGTTGGTCATGATGGAAAGACCCCTTCTCCTCGGGGATGGGTGTTGGTTCAGGGCCCGGGACGTCACTGCTTGCCGGCGTCGGCGTCCCGGGACTGGCGCTTGGCGGTGTCCGTGTGCAGCTGGCACGCCCGGGTGAGGACCTCGCGTGCGGTCGTGGGCTCGTTCAGGCACATCACCGCCGGGTCGGTGAAGGAGACGTGCGCGGGAAACATCACCGGATCGCCCTCAACACCCGAACCCGAGGCGGTGGTGACCGCGTGGCACAGCGGGCAGAACACCACCGCGTAGGGGCGGCCGCTTGCATCAGTCTTGATCGTCACGGGTCACCTCACCGGGGCGCATGGCGGTCTTGACGCGGATGTCGAGGTAGACCGACACCTGCCGGGTGTTGCCGCGGCGCGGGTAGTGCGCGGAGACCTCCAGGACCTCCACCACCTGGCCGATCGCCTCCACCGCGTCGTCGATCTCGTCGGGTAGCCCGACCAGCCGGAGCTTCACCGGCGCTCACCCCAGGCCAGGGCGTCCAGCACGGGGGCCAGGTGGGCGTCCAGGAGCGCGGCGAGGCGGTGGATGGCGGCCTTGGCGTCGTCGACCAACAGCTGGCCGGGCGCGGCCTGGGGCGTGTAGAGCTGGTGGTTGGGGATGTTGACCAGCAGCAGGATGCTGGTCAACATCGCCGGGCGGCGAGCCAGATCGTCGTCGTAGGGGGTGTAGAAGCCCGGGTCACCGAAGTTGTGGCGGTCCCAGTCGGCCCACCCGGGCAGGTTGTCCAGCGCGCGGGGACGCGGCACCGCGATCTGGACCCGCACGATCAGGGAGCCGTCGTGCTCGCTGTTGGTGCAGGTGATGTTCTGGACGCGTTCGGCGGTCCATTCGGTGTAGCCGGTCAGCACCGGCGGCGTGGCGACCTGCCAGGCCGAGCGGACGAAGTCGGCCGGGTCGGTGGTGACGGCGCTGTCGTCGTCCCAGTCGGCGAACAACTCCGGCCGCTGCCGCAGGTACGCGCCGTAGCGGGAGACGCCGTCGCTGGCGCGGTCGCGGTCGTCGGTCTCGTTGAACTGGAAGATTCCGATGCTCGTCATGGAGGGCGACGTCCTTTCCGATCGAGGGGCATGACAAGAAGCCCGCCCGGGACGATCCCGGGCGGGCAGCAGTTGATGAAAGGCAGGAAGCTACGGAGAGCTGAGTGCCAGGTAGTTCAAGCGCAGCCAGGAGGGCTTCATGACATCCGGTGCATGACCGATGGGCCACCGGGCGGTGAGCCGGGTGGGAGCCTGGTTAGAAGAGGCTGTCTTGAACAGGCTTGGGTCCGGCGAGTTGAAGCAGGGTGTTGTCGCTGAGCGGGCCGGGTGTGGATTGCTCGATGTGGCCCTCGCGGAGCATGCGGCGGACCAGCGGGAAGACGTGCTGGGCACGGTAGGCGGTTTCACACAGCGCGTGCTGCTTGAGCTCAGCCACGGTGTGAGGGCGTTCGGTCAGCCGGGCCTGCAAGGCTCGATGGAGCGGCCCCATCAGGTTGGGCTCAAGGCCGAGCTCCAGGAGTCCTTGGGCGGGGTCGCGGGGGTCGCGGAACTGGACGCCACCGACCTTGTCGACCTCCCACATGGCGTTTTTCATCTTCTCTAGGCCGCGCAGGTGGGAGGTGCCGTGTACCAGGTGTAGGTCGTGGCCTCCTTCGTCGAGCATTTCGAAGGAGGTCACATACCGGAAGCCCGCCTCTTGCAGCGATCGGCGGTAGGTGGACACCAGGAAGAGCTTCTTCTGCCCGGCGGGCAGGGTGAAGACCTTCCGCCACGCGGTGCCGCCGAAGACGCGGTCGCCCTCTTCCTTCTGGCGGTCTTGCTCGCCGAACCGGATGAGATAGCGGGTTCCGAAGGTGACCAGGACTTCGCTGGCAGGGGCGGTCGCGATCGCGCGGGCGATGTCGAGGGGGACGTCGGTGCCGCCCCAGCTGTCCAGGAACGCGAAGACGGGCTGGCGCATCGCACCGATCTGCTCCAGGACCGGCAGCAGGACATCGGCATGATCGGCGCATCGCAGATGCGGCCGCCGCAGCGTCGCCGGCACCGGCGCCGCTTGGCTGGCCGCGGCCCAGACCTTGGTCAGCTCCTGCTTCAGGATGTCGAAGCGACGCTGGTCTTCTTCGATGAAGACGAGGTCGACGGTCTTGCCCGCCTCCAGTAGCTGCCGCTGTCCCAGCGCGGCCCGCAACGCGATCACCGGCGAGCCCGCCTCACCACCCTGGTAGACACCGCTGCCTGCGAAGCCCTCCGCGTACGTCACGCCGCGATATCCGCCAAGCAGCAGGGTCGGGAGCCATTGCTTGAGATAGACCTTGAGGATCTGATGCTTGGCCACGGTGTGCGGGTCGCATGACCAGATCGGCTCAGAGGGGACAGGCACGCCGGGAATGTACCCGGATGGGCACTTCCGGAAAGGTGCTGACCGGGAACGGTCACAGCGACGCGACGGTCTTGACCGGGTCTGCCTGGTGTTGGGTGTCGGGTCGTTGGTCCCAGGTACGACCGTCGATGGTGCGGCCTCCGGCTTTGGGAGTGCGCCCGCCCCATTGCTTGAAGAAGAACGACACGTCCGCAGCGAGGCATTCGTCCCGTAGATGCCTGACCCAGTCCGGGTCCAGGCGGCGATGCCCAGGGCCGCTTTCACCGCCACCAATGACCCAGTCGATGCCGGTCAGATCGATCCCGGTGAGGCGCCCCAGAAGCGGTTCACACGATAGGAACTTGACCTGCGCGCCGGTGCCGCGCAGGTCATCGATGCGGTTCAGGGTGGTGGTGTCCTCGACTGACACCCCCATCCACACGTTCGGTGGCCACGGCAGTTCCGGCGCCAGCAACCGCAGTCGCCGGGCCCGTTTGGTCAGAATCTGGTAGGTGTGCTGCGGGGTCTCGGCCATCACGGCGAAAACTTGTCGGACGAAATCGCGCGGTACCCGAGCGTGAAACAGATCCGACATCGAGTTGACGAACACCAGTCGGGGTGCCCGCCATCGCCGCGGCAAGTCCAGCGAGTCCGGATGAAGCGTCAACCCAAATCCGGGTCCGGATGTGCGTTCATTTCCGTCCTGCTGGTACTTGGCAGCGCCCATGGCCTTGAGCCGCTTGGCCAGCGTCAACGCATAGCAGTGATCGCATCCAGCGGAAACCCGGTCGCAACCGGTGGTGGGATTCCACGTCGCTTCGGTCCATTCGATGGCGCTGCGGTCAGCCATGACCGATTCCTTCCCGCTTGACCACCCGGCACTGCAAATCGGGCACTTGCTCACCTCGTCATACATCTCAGGTACGTCAAACAACCGCTGACACGCTCACTACGCCGGACACGATCGGGTGACGACATGACCCGCACCCCATCCGGGCGACGAAATGGCCCAGGAATTTACCTACCCAGTTGAGCTTCAGGATCGATGCGGTCCGGGCGCTGCCTGCGCGTCATCAGGTGGGCGGCCATCCGCCAGGGGGCCAGGTGCGAAGGCAATGGCGGATGGCTTGAGGATCCAGGAACGCCGCGACGAGGCGGCGGGCATCAGGCCACCGCCCCGCCGGAGCCCTCCTTCCCCTCGTCTCCGCCTGGTTCGGAGCTGGGAGCCTAGTTGAGGACGAAGGTGCCGCCGCGCCAACTGCCGAGCTGCCGCAGCTGCTCGAAGTCGTGGTCTCGGTCCTGGTGGCTCCACAGCCAGCGGCGGATGATCTCCCGGCCGATCCTCTCGGTGAGCTCTCCGGCTTCCCGGTCTCCGAACGGCGCGGGGTTGATCTGCGCCACGTGCCACAGGACCGCCAGGTACTCGTCCTCGTAGCCGTTCACCCGGGCCGGGTCGATCTCGGTGCTCACCACGACCGGCTTCACCGAGCCACCCTCGCCCCGCTGGCCCGGCGGAATCGTCCCGGCCGGTTGGCGCCGCCCCACGGGTGGATGGCGCCGGTCAGCACACCGGACACGATGGCACCGACCTCGGCGGCCACCGTCGGCGCCATCGAGGGGAAGGGCGGCGGCGCGATGACGCACGCGGTGTTCACCGTGCCGTCGGGCACGTCGGGGGCCAGCGTCCACTCCCACGGCGCGGCCGCCACGCCGCTGCGGGCCGGGCGGGTCAGCATCACCACCAGCGGCGCGTCCCCGCGCGGTCCCCAGGCCGGGGTCTCGGCACGGCGGCCCAGCACCATGTACGCGTCATCGGCGTTGATCGCCGTCGGCGCCTCCACCAGATGGACCGGCTCACCGTCCTGCAGCTCGGCGGCGCGGACCACCTCGGTCAGCAACTCCGCCGGATCGATGTCCGGCGCCGGGGCCCGGTGGAAGGCGGCGATGCGGGCCTGCAGCGCCAGCGGCGCCAGCTCGCAGTGCAGGGTCTCCCAGTCCGCCGGGGCGACGCCGTGGCGTTCACTCGCGGCCCACACCTCGGCCAGCAGGTCAGCCGCGGCACGCAGCACCGACGGCGTATAGATCGGACGGGTGGCCGACTGCGCGGAACTGAGCCGGGCCGCCGCGATGATCGCGGCCTCATGCGGAGTGAACAGCCGGGTGGCAGAGTTCACGCACAGCGTGGAGGACATGGTCAACATGCTGACGCTCCTTCATCAGATCGCGGATCGGGCGAGCACAAGCAAGCGCCCCGGCAAAGGACCTGACAGGTCGGCCGGGGCGCAGAAACGAACAGAGAGGAACAAAGAGGGGAGCGCGCGGTTTGCGCGTCACCAGACGGGAGCAGCGCACCAAGCATGCGCGCAGGTCGGAGGTTAGGCCTCCAACGGCAGCGCCAGGTGCGCGCGGTGCGTGTGCGGGGAGCGCGCCTGGCACGCGCGTCGCGCGGCCAATGCGCGCGCCTCGTCCAGCTCGGCGCGCCACCGCGCCGGCGACAGGTCCAACTGGATTCGCTGCCCGCTGCCCACGCAGCGCGGCGAGGACGGATCCGACTGATCGATCCGGTGAGGCATCAGCATCCCGCGGCGCCATAGCCGCCAGGTGTCGCAGAACGGGCAGACGATCGAAGGACGCTCACCCGGGTACAGGGCGAGTCGGTCAAGGTTCATCGAGCTGGCCTTGATCGGAGCGAGTCCGTTGTGCTTCGTCATACGACCTCCCGGCAGGGCGAGGGACAGGGCCAGAACGGGCTTGCGTTCTCTGCCCGCCACGGGCGCACCCGGCACAACCAGGGCGTCCTCCGTGGCGGACAGGCAGCGCAAGCCGCTGCCTGCAAACGGGGCACTGCCGCGCACCAGAGGATCTGGGGACTTCGTGGATCATCGGCCCAGACACGCAAGTTGTCCCGGGTCGCCAGCGCCTATGAGGTTGTCAAGAATCGAGCGACGGCCCGGGCCGCCCTGGTAAGGGAGGGTTAGCACCGCCCCCGGCCTTAACCAACGAGTGCTAAGGGGGGATTAACGCAAAGATGGATGATCCCGAGAGTGATGTCAAGGGGGACTTATCACTAACCTGTGTTCATGGAGCCGAGCTGGGAGGGCGTGTGATCGAGGAGGTCCGGCAGCTTGCGCAGATCGAGAACGACGAGATCCGGGTGAGGGAAGCCCTGCGGCTTATGGCGGAGCTGCAGGAGGGGGTGAGAGAGACGGCTCGGATACGGCGGGAGAGCATCAAGCGACTCCGTGATCAGGGCCATTCGATGGCGGACGTTGCTCGACTCATGGGTGTCAGTCGCGCGCGCGTTGCTCAACTCAAGGACGCTGGCCCGGCCCCTGAGCGCGTGTTCCTCGGGATTGAATCGATCCGCGTTGCTGTGCCGGAACGGCCTGGCGGCAGGAGACTCGTCGCGAGGGCCGACGCGGCTACGGGCCAGACAGTCATCCGCCTTGCTCATCAGCACGGGCTGAAGGCAGATCTGGAGTACATCCCGCTGGGCGGAGAGATCGACCTCAACCGCGAGGGGCTGGTCGTCGTCTGTGGCCCTGAAACCTCACCTGTGACCGCCGCTGCGTTGCGCGCTGATCCGGTGCTCGACTTCAGTCAGCTTGGAGATGGTCGGTGGGCGATCACGGAGCGAGAGACCGGTGTGAGCCACACCTCGCCGACCGATGACCCCGTCAAGCCGGGGAATGGCGATGTCGCCTTCTTGGGCAGGCACCCCAGACCCGACGGCGAGGGGGTATTCCTCCACATCGCCGGCGTGCACGCGATCGGATCACTGGGCGCCGCTCACTATCTCCAAGGCCACCTTGCCGAGTTGTACGACGAAGTGGGCATGGAGCCGTTCTCGATGGTCATCGCCTCCGAGCACGATCCGGACACCGAGGAGATCTTGTCATCGCGAGCACTCACCCCACCGCTTCGACACCGCCGGGACGACCAGGGATGAACGTCTCCTTCGCTACCTCGGCCAAGGCGCCTGACGCAAGCAACGAGGATTACGCGTTGGCCACGCCGGAGATCGCTGTACTTCTGGACGGTTCCGGCGTCCCTCCCGGCGCAGAGACCGGCTGTCGGCATGGACTGCCCTGGTTCGTCAGAACCTTGGCGGCGCAGTTGGCGCGGCATGCTCAGAACCTCGATGTCCCACTCGCGGGGGCACTTGAGCAGGCCATCAAGGCGACCGCAGACGATCACGCCGACACCTGCGATCCGACTCATCCGCTTTCGCCGTCCTGCACCGTGGTGACCGTGCGCTCTCGTCCTCACGGGATGGATTGGCTGGTCCTTGGAGATTCGACGTTGGTCTTGCGAACGCGGGAAGGGTTCGACGTGATGAGTGACCAGCGCCTCAAGAAGGGTGCGAAGAAGCAGCGTGCGGCCCTTCGCCAGTCGCAGGGAGGCGAACGTGGTTTGTGGACCGACTTGGTCGCGGAGGAGCGTCGCCTCCGGAACCACCCAGACGGCTACTGGATCGCTGCAGGGGAGCCGGCCGCCGCGCATCATGCGCTCATGGGCGAGACCGCTGGGGAAGCCACCGCCGCTCTCCTGATGTCTGATGGTGCCGCTCGCCCTGTGGACCCTTTCGGACTTGTCACGTGGGAACGCTGCTTCGAGTGGGTTTCCAACCGCGGGCCGGCATCGTGGCTCGATCGCGTCCGGGACATTGAGAACACCGATCCTGACCGGACCAGGTGGCCGCGATCAAAGAAGCATGACGACGCCACCGTCGGCCTCGTCACGCGACCCTCGCCAGGAGGCTGAGCAACCAGCGGCGGCGCCGGAGGAACAGGAGCCTCGTCAACCGCAGAGCGCTGGGTTACGTTGCTGGCGACGCCCGAAGAGGAGATGCCCCCATGACCAAGGTCAGGCGCGCCGATCTTCCAGCGCCTCCACGCGTCGCAGTTGATCCCGACCTCCCCGAACGGCTTCGTGATCGGATTCAGGAGCTCAATCCACGAGTCAGCCCGAAGTCGGCTGATGGACATTATGTGAGCTGGGATATCGACAATGTTGATGGGCCCGATTACTTCGAGCGGCGTCGGCTAAAGCGATCCGTCGTCGTAGGGATCCCGGGCGTCGGCGCGTTCATGTTCGCACACCAATCAGCAAACCCGTTCGGTCTCTGGCTCACACCTGACCTATCAGGTCTTGCGTCCGTCCTTGGGTGGGCTCACGACGCCGTCCTGGTAATCGCCCTGGTAGCCCTGTTCTATCCCGTCCTGTGGCTCGCGAAGACGGTCTCTGGGGGCTTCGCCATCGGCGAGAACTACTCGCAGAAGCAGCTGCGTCGGGCGCACGGGCACTTCATCGGCAGCCATGATTTGGACGGGGCATCGGCCGAACTACTCACCCGTACCCAGTGTGCGGTCGACACCGTGCTCAACTCGGACGTCAACGAGGCTGGCCTGCTCGACAGCGTGCACAACCAGGTCGCCCTCCCGATGCAAGAGTGGGAAATCGCCAAGGCCTTGCGCGGGCTCTCGCGGCTCCGTCGTAAGCACCCGGACGTCGTTGTCGATGAAATGGCCAGTGCCGCGACCGTAGCCCAACAGACGGCAGCAGAGGCGCATGACAAGCTCGTTCGCAGGGTGGAGGCGCTCGAAGAGTACGCCGAACTGGTAAAGGCGGCAGATGCCACCTACCACCTCGCTGCCGCTCACGACCAGATCGCCGAGGCGGAGGTCGATGACCTCACCGACCGGGCCAGGGTCGCAGGCCAGACACTCCAGGACAGCGTTCACCGTGCGTTGGAAGCCGCCCAGGTCGTGGTCAGCGATCCCGCCTGAGATGCCGGATCAGAGGAGAAGTTCGACGTGAGTCCGGCGGCCTCGAACATGGGGGCGCGGCCTAAGTCAGTGATGAGTGGCCAGCGCGGCCGGAGGACTCAGTCGCTTACTGAAGCGCTTTGAACCTCGCTGACCCGTGAGCTGCATCGATGAGGAGCCTACTGTGGAAGAGTAGTCTCAGACATGCATGTGGAGCACGGGGGATGTTGTGCGACCAGCGGAGGGCGAGCGAGCGGCTGTCGTCGGCTTCTCCGGTCAGTACGGGCTGGCAGCCCGGATTGTGCGCGCGAAGCTTCCGATGCTCGAATGGATTCGTGTTGCCGACCCTGCTGCTGGAGTCGCCGACGACTTCCAATTCCAAGCCGGGCCGACGTGGCATGCCCTTCAGGTCAAGTGGTCGCAGTATCCCGAATCCTTCGCGTGGGGCACACTTGTTAATCCGTCTGGCACTGAACCTGCTCTTCTGAAAGAGCTTGCGCAAGCATGGACGAGGCTACGCGAGAGCTGGACAGGTCCGTTGGTGCTTCACCTGTGCACCAACAACTATGCGTCGACGGCGACACCTCGGGGCAGCACACCACTGGCAGAGGTAACGGCTGCCGGGCCGCGGCACTTTGCCGCATTCCTGGCTCGGTCATTCGAGCCGTTGCGGCGCTCCATTGCTCAGGGCGGCCTTCGCTGGAACGACTTGGCTCAGTTGCCCGAGGTCAAGGAGTGGGTGGCCGCATGGAACGCAATGCGTGCCGCCGCAAGCCTCGACGACGACCAGTTTGTCTCTTTCGTTCGCGACTTTGAGCTCTCTTTCGCGCTGCCGGCTGATGAGCTCCTGATGCGTCCTGGTGGGTCCTCTGCAGATGCAGAGCTGAGAACGCTCGCGGCAACTTTGCAAGAGCTAGTAGCTGACCCGGCGCAGCCAAGTCATCTTGATCGCGGAGAATTGCTGGATCGCCTTGGCTGGTCTGATCGGATCAGATACCGCCATCCTCATCGTTTTCCTCTCCCGGCCGTGTATACGGCGAACGAATCGGCGCGCGCCACATTGGAGCAACGGCTTGCGAAGCTAGCTGGCGGGTATGTTGCGCTTGTTGGACCGGCGGGATCTGGAAAGTCGACGCTGCTAGCCAGTCTTGTTGTGCCCGGGCGCGTTGTGCGCTACTACGCGTTCGTTCCAGACGCACCCGATCCGCTGAGCGGCCGGGGCGAGGCTGACAGCTTCTTGCATGACCTCTCGCTCGGGCTCGAGGATGGCGGGCTGTATCGCAGTGGCTATGGCAATGATCTGCAAGCGCAGCGGGCCGTTCTCCTCGATCAGTTGGACCAGGCTGGCCAACGCTGGCTCAATAGCGGTGAGCGGACGATTATCATCGTCGATGGGCTCGACCATATACCGCGAGAGCAGAACCCAACCCGATCATTGCTCAATGAGCTTCCTGCTCCTAATGCCATCCCGAATGGCGTGTTCGTCATTCTTGGCACACAAACCACTGCTGTCCTTCATGACTCGATAGAGGCCGCGCTCGGTCGCGAGGAGAGAACGATAGACGTGCCAGCGCTTGCCTCTAATGAGGTGAGGGCGCTTGCGGACAAGGCTGGCCCGGGAACGTGGTTGTACCCTGGCCAGCTTTCCACCCTTGTGGAAGCCAGCGAGGGGCATCCGCTTGCACTTACGTATCTCCTCCAGGAGTTGACGGCGCTTGAGTCGGCCGAACAAGAATTGGATGCTCGCCGACAACGCGCTGACCTTGTGCTGGCCGATGCATCGGAATACGGCCGTCACATTGAAGAGCGCTACCGCGGCTACCTGCGAGTGGTTGGTGATGATCGTGAAGTATTCGACCTGCTAGCAGCCGTCGCACGGCTACGATCACCGGTTAGCCTCGACTGGCTAGCCACCTGGGCCGACCCTCACGCGCTCACGACGTTTGCAAGTCGGACAAGTGTATTCTTCCGGCGAAGTGAGAACGAATGGCGCTTCATTCACAATAGCTTTCGGCTGTTCCTCAGTGACGAGACGGCGCGCGTCGCCGGAACCATCGATCCAACACGCAATCGGCAACTGCACTCCGCGCTCGCCGATCTCTGTGCCAGCGCCCATGATTGGCCGGCTTACCGGGACGAAGAACTCGCTCAACGATTCCTCGCTGGTGAGTACACCGCTGTCCTCAAGGTCGCGACGCCAACGCATCTACGTGAGGCGCTCCTGGAGTTCCGTCCGCTCGCGACTGTCCGCGAGCATGCCCTTCTCGCATTGCGTGCGGCGGCTGCTGTTGATGACCATGCTGCTTACGTGCGCCTGCTGATTTTTCACAATGAGCTCTGGCAGCGCGAGCAAGTGCTGGAGCCAAAGGAACTTGCCGCAGCAGTCTTCGAGTTGACGCCGGACCGCGCGGCGGAGCACATCGTCCGCGGCGGTCAGTTGCGCCTGTCCGCAGCAGATGCGATGGAACAGGCAGTCGCGTTCGCAGAGATCGGCGCTCTGAATACGGCGCGCGACATCATGCATGCATGCGGCGGCCTAGCTGGCCTGGTCGAGAAAGACCGTCCGGTCAGGCAGCAGAATCGGCCTGCTAGCGTCGCTAATTGGGCTCAAGTGATCTGGAGTCTATCCGGCGTCGACCGGGTCATGATGGAGCTCGACCACGTACTACCGCATCCCTCGATGACGAAGCCGGCAGCCGACAGACAACCTGAGGCAACGGTCAGGTCGGAGGAACCGTGGCAACGGGACCAGCGAATACGGGACCAGCGGGATCGCGATGCGGCCACGACTTCCTGCCGCAATCTGGCACACGCCCGCTGCTTCGATCTGCTAATGGAGCTGGGCGATGATGAAGCCCTTGATGCTCTTACAACCGTAATCGATGCGGAAGCGGAGGCGGATTGGCGTGCCCGGGCGCGTGTAGTCCGAGCGCTCGCTGCAGCGGAGGATGGTGCACCAAATCAAGTCTTGCGATGGGTCCGGGAGATCCTCGAGATCGATGCCGCATCGCCAGACGAAGAAGAAGACGATGAAGATGAGCAGCCCCGGCCTGATGCACCGGGTGCGCGTCGGCCCGTCCCACTGACATTGCGGCTTAGAGCGGCCGAAGCTCTGACGCAGGTTGGACTCGTCGACGCGCCTGAGATCGACGCCCTCGTGCCTCCAGGAACAATCGCTGCCTGGCCGGATTCACTGGCGCATCGCAAAGGGCTGAGCGCTTTCCAAGGTTGGATTTCCTTGCACCGCCTTCGAGTAGTTCACCCAGATCCGACGCCAACCCGGTCTGCCACAGATCTCCAATCGAGGTTGTCTGAGGAACGAGATGTAGGCAACGAGCGGTTCCGTCACGCTTTGCGCACGCTCGCGCGACTTGAAGGGCAGCATCGTGCGGCTAGCGTGGGCCGCGACGAAACACCTGTAGTCGCAGCACACGCGGGTCCGATCATCCGCCTTCTCGAGGTGCCGCAGCAGCAGACCCGCGATTGGAATGGGTGGTACAACGTCCGCGACGCTGCGCCAGATCTGATGCGGCGTCTGGTCCTCGTTGCCACTCGAGCTGGTGGGGCCACCGGCTTGCGCCAGCTACTGGACCTCTTCGACATTGCCTGGACGACGCCGGACCGGGCACGGTTCTGGTCCATCTCCCTGCAGCAGATGGTCGTCATGGCTGTCATGCAGGCGCACCCGTCGGCCTCCTCATGGGCAATCAGGTGGTTGGAGCGGCTTAACAGGGAGGTCGACAAACGCGCGTTCGGTCTCCATGACCGTGTTGAGACGTGGCTAAGACAGGCACGCGCATGGGCGGGAGCCGGCGACGCCAGCCGCGGCAAGCATGCAATGCGGGCGGCAGTTAGCTCTTCGCTCGGCCCGGGTTATCACGAAGAAGATACTCAGCTAACTGACTGGCTAGACTGGCTTGCTGCTGCAGTCGATGCCGGAAAGATCACTCCACACGAGTTGACGATGACGGCGCGTGACTACGCTGCTCGGATCCTCAACAATTTTCAGGAAACAACCGGTGACGCCGCGTCCGCCGTTGAACGTCTAACGCTCCTCACTTTCCCCGTGTCGCCTGAACTCGCTTGCGCGATGGTCGAGTCACTATGCGAGGCGGGAGTGGTGGATGAAGCGAGTGCAATCAAGGCGGTGGTCCTGGCCGCTACTCGCGACTCCACAGTTCCTGCGATGCTGGGTGTGGCGATCGCCACGAACTTGCTACTGCCAATCGTGCGCGTCCCCTCCACCGCTGTCACAGATACTCTCCGTGCTCGTGACGACAGCGGCGAATTCGACGCGATTCTGGAGCACGCTTCTCGAATCTGGACCGTCCCCGATAATCGAGAATCATCGGGCAGCGCCGACGAAGCCGAGGCGATCCCAGCCGAGGCGTCAACTCCCACAGGTGGTCAAGAACCCATGCGGCCGACAACGGCTCGCACGCTCCTCACAGCAATGCGCGCAGCCAGGACCGCGGGGGACTTGGTGGCCGTGCCTTCAGGCGGATGGGAGTCTGCAGTCGAGCGCGTTGCGTCTATGTCGGTCTCGGCGCCAGTCGCTCGTGCGCTCCTAGAAGAAGCGACTCGGCTTGAGCTAGGAAGCGCCGCTATTGGCAGCTTGGCCGCGCTCGCTGCACGCGTTGGTGACACCGCCAGCGCTATGACAGCGCTTACGCGAACGCTTGCCCGTACTCGGGGCACGGGTTGGCTCACTTACATCGATGGCGGCTCACGTCTGAAGCTATTCAAAGCGGCACTGCGCGATCGCAATCCTGAGCTCATCGGTCTCGCCGCACGTGACCTCGCTGGGTCACTTACGAGTGGGGAGATCCGAGGGCAGATTCAGCCGAACGATCTTCATCGGATTGCCGAACTCATTGGTGGGTCTGAGGTGATCGCTGCCGCTTGGCCGGACGTGATCGCCTATCTCGACAAATTTGCGCCGACCGGAGGCTCCTCACTTGGCTGTGGGGTGGTACCGGCGACATCGGCTGGCGAAGCAGTAGTGCGATGGGCGGCCGGCTATCTCGGGCACCCGGTTCGGCCACTCGATTTTGGTGCTCGCCGCGTGTTGCAGGTCGCATTGCGGTTGTCTCCAGATGCGGCACAACGCGTACTCGCCGAGGCTATCGGCCTTGGGGGATGGGCCGCTGAAGCCGCACTACTTGCGATCGTTACGGCGCCGCCGGCAGACCGGCCACCCTCTCTAGACGAAGAACTTGCCGCTGCTGTGGATGCCGCAGTTGTAAGCAGCGATGCGATCTGTCGTTCCATCGCGCGGCGCCTTGCGGAGCTTTACGGCATGCCGATGGCGGTCCCGCCGCACCGGCCGCTTCCGGCCGTATATCGGCTAACACTCCCGCCGCTCCTCCCGCGCAGTGCACCCGAACTCGACGCTGAGGGCACACCGCACCTCAACCTGCATGACCCTCAGCATCTCGTGGCTCCCTTTGACATTCCAGTCGAATGGATAGCAGAATTGGCAGGTCTCGACCTATCTGCCGTTATGAGTCGCGCAGCTGCCATCGCCAGCGCGAACACCGAGCCATGGGCTCGCGGAGGGCATCGAGCACAGGCGGATCGACTCAAAAGACGTGGCCAAAAGCATACCTATCGTCCGTGGGCATACATGGCGGGCCGCCGCGCTCTTGGGTTTGTATTGGCTGAACTCTTGGACGCAAATATGCTCGGGGATTCGCCCAGATATCCAGCATATGAATTGGGGCTCGTCGATGAACGCCTTCTGTGTATAGAGACGCATCCGGTTCCCGTATCGACACCTGTGCCTTGGCGCTCTGATGGCGCGTCTAACTACGACGCAAGTGGTTGGTGCGGTGAGGTGGGCCAAGCCGCCCAGGTATACGCAAAAGCCACGGCCGATGCAACGCCGTATGTGCTCGCTGAGTCTAGCGAATGGCACGGACTCGAATGGGGACGCCCAGAAGAGGTTCGCATTGTCAGCACGACCCATGGACAGTCGATTGGTACCCTTATATTGACGCCTGGACAAGCATGGGAGAACACATTCGCTAGCGCCATGGGATACCCAGACCGGATGTCTCTTGGCTGGTCTGGTGAAGAACTTGTCTTGCGTGGTCGTGAACCTCACAGTGACCCCCCTTACTTCGACTGGCTTGCTATGCATCCAGCAGCGGCAGCGCGTCTAGGTTGGCTACCGAACCCTGATGAACTTTTCGCATGGCGTGGTCAAGATGGCGGCTGGCGGGCGCGCACTATTCGGCGTGCCCGGGGACAACTAAGTCATCAGCCGCCAGCAAACACAGCTTGTGCCGAGGTATGGCAGGTCGTGCTCAGTGACATTGGTCGCGCCGAACTCTCAAGGACGTTTCCTGGGATAGCCAGAAAGATACATGTGACACGGACTTTGCCGGCCAATCGGCGCTTGCGACTCGTGGAGGAAACTGCATCCGCGCAGGCCTCTATCCAAGAGCCCGCATCAGTAGCGAAAGGTCAAGAGGCAGCTACCAGCGAGGACTGAGGCCTGCTTGGTACTGATGCCCCGTTCCGTCTCTGTTCCGTGAGGTACCGGCAGAGGACGGAAGATGATGCGAGGGGATGGCTGTCTTCTGCGCAGGTGGGGGTGGCGGTCGGAAGGCGTGATCAAGGTGGTGGATGGCACGGCGGATATCACCCAGATCTACGAGGGCACCAACCAGATCCAGCGCATGGTCATGGCCCGCCAACTTCTCAAGTAGGCCGGTGAAATGCGAAAACGTGTCCCCTCCCGGCTAACGGGTGGGGGCACGTCGGGGTGTCCGGCCATTTGACGGTGTCTGGTTATTTGACGTGGACGGCCTGGACCGTGTTCTTGTCGGCCCATGCGTACACCTTGCCCGACCGGGTGCCGGAGAAGTCCGGCGCGAGCCGTGGCAGCTTGACGGGGCGGCGGTCGATCGTGCACGGCCAGAGCGACTGGTGGAGGTAGGCATTCTGGCCCACCGGCCAGCTGACCCCTGGAATGCCGGGTACGGACGTATGTTCTCGGCACCATCCCGACGGCGCACTCCCTTGCAATGGCCTCGGTCCGGTGTCGAGGTTGAGGATGGTGTGGCCCTGCGTGGGTGTTCTGACGAGGTATTCGGTGTCGCTCAGCCGCATCACGCCGCGTTCGCCGCTCGCGCCATAGGGGCCCAGGGCGGGCACGTCGCCGGCGTTCCAGGACCACCGCGTCGCGCCGGTCGCCGGGTCGAATCCCTCGACGGTGACGTTGAGCCCCTGGCGGCGTTCGCCCTTCTGCGTGCCCTTCGTACGGCACCGCACCGGATGCTGGAGTTCGAACACGATTTCGCCGCAGAACACCGAGGCACCCCGGTCGAGCCAGAGCGGCCTGCCAGTGGCGGCGTCGAACGCGGCAACCACCGCACGATCGTAGTAGTAGGTCTGTGTGGCGAAGTTGGCGGAATCGGTCCGGCCGATGCTGCCGATGTAGCGGCCGTCTTTCAGCTCCAGCCACCAGCCGTTGTCGGGGTTCACTTTCGACTTGAAGACCTCGGTGAGGGGCCGCCGCCATCGAGTCGGACCCGTGGGCGGTATGAGAAGCAGATCCTTGCCGTCACTCGAGACCAGAAGGGTGTCACCGTTCTCGGCGGACTGCAGCCTGCGGCCGTCGACGGACGTGGAGGTCGTCAGCAGGCGACCGTCGGAGAGGTTAAGGGTCTTTTGCTGGGACGTTCGGCCGCTCACTTTCTGAGTCAGGCAGATCTTCGACTCATTGGCACAGAGTTCTGGCTGGGAATCCACCAGGACGCCGCCGGTCCCGTAGCTCCATCGTGTCGTCCCTGTCGCCGCGTCCACCGCGACGATGGCGGCCCGCCTGTCCTGCAGCCTGCCCACGGGGCTCATGTAGACGACCGTTCGATCCTTCGCCGCCGGATACAGGTCGACCCCGCGAACGGTCGCGGACGGGGTGGCGGGATGACGCCATCTCACCCGCCCGTTCTTGCCGTTGAGCCCGACGATCTCGAAGCCTCCCCGCCCGTCGCTTGTATAGAGCGCGAATCCCCCGTCGACGGCCGCGACCGGACTGGCGGGCTTCACGCTCTGGGCGGTCCAGGCGTGCTTGATGGACGGATCGGTCGGCCACATGAAGTAAGCGCCCACCGCTGCTGCGGTGCCTGCGGCCGCCACGCTCCCGAGCCCGATCCCGAGCTTGGCCAGGACTCCTGCGCCCTCGCCGACCGTCGCCGCGGCCGCCGGGACCGTGGCGGCGACGGCGACGCTCGACGCGGCGAGCGCGGCCAGGCCCCGGCCTTCCCAGTCCTTGCCGTAGGCCCCCACAGCCACGGTCTCCAGTTCGGACACGAACTCGGCGGCATCCGACGGGCGATCCTGCGGGTTCTTCGCCAACCCCCGGGCCACCAGCTCGCGCAATGGCTCGGGCACATCGTCGACCGGTGGCGGCTGCGTCGTGTGCTGCTCCCGCAGTGTCCTGGTGTCCCGTCCGCCGAACGGCCGCGAACCTGTCACGCACTCGAAGAAGACACAGGTCGCCGAGTACATGTCGGTCGCGCTGGAGGCAGGCCTGCCCAACCACTGCTCGGGCGCCATGTAGGAAGGCGTCCCAGAACGATCACCCTGGCCCGCGAGCACAGCGATCCCGAAGTCGATGAGCTTGCTGTTGCCGGTCCGCTCCACCATCACGTTGGCCGGTTTGAAATCGCGATGCACCACACCGACCCGGTGAGCCGCGCCCAGGCCCAGCAACGCCCCTTTGAGCACCGTGAAGGCCGCCTCAGGCTCCAGCACCCCGTGCTCGTCGAGAATCCGCCGCAACGCCACGCCGTTGACGGCCTCCATCACGATGGCCGCCCCGCCCTCGTCCTCGACAAAGGCGAACAGGCGCGCCACGTGCACGTCGTCGACCCGCTGAAGGAGCCGGGCCTCCGTCCGGAACACCTCCCGGGCTCCCGGATTTCTCAGCAGCGCGGGCGCCAGGTACTTGACCGCGATGGTCACCCCGGAATCGTCCCGCCGTGCCAGCACCACCCGTCCCTGGGCGCCGGCACCCAGCTCGCGCACTTCGGTAAGCCCGGGAACCCGCCAGTCCATCACGCCCATAACCGCCGGCCCTTCCGCTACAAGGCGCCCGCCCCCGAGACTCGCACGCGTACAACGGCCTGACCAGACGCGCCCGCGGAAGGAAGGACGGACCAGGGATCCTTGGGCATGCGGTGTAGCCTCCCTGGTGGCCGATTCTCCGCAGGTTGGGATAGATGGTGGCGAACTTGTTCGAGGTTCCTCAGCTTGAGGTGATCTCGCTGTCGCGGGATCTGCACTACCAGCTGAGGGATCCGCAGACGGAAAGCGCCCTGGCCATGGTCGCGCCGGTGGCTGTGGGGGAGTTGCGGGAGGAAAAGGGCTTCAAGCGGTTCCTGCGCTCCAAGGGCCCTGGCCGCTTCCCTGGAGAGAACGTTCATATCCCTCGCATCACGTTCGGGGTGGGCGACCGGGAGGGCAGGACCTTTTTCTTCGTCGACCGGGCGGAGAAGCTGGCCGGGCACGGCTGCATGCCGCACTACGCCGTCGTGGACGTGGGAGGGGGTGTGATCGGGTACACCACCAACGACCACCGGCAGAGTCTCGTGCCGCCGGACGGGCCCGTCGACGCGGAAGGGATGACGCTCCTCAGCGGGCGCGGGCACCTGCGGGACCGCGATCATGAGGTTGTCTGCGACATGGTCGCACGGGTGGCCATGAATCCGGAGGCGACGGCGGAGCCCGGGGTGCGGTTCATGGGGCGCGACGGCGCACTGCTGGCGCAGATGCGGGGTTACGACTCGACGAAGGTGGAGTTCGCGCCGCAGGCGCCCCAGTTGGTCAGAGCTCTGGTCACCGCGCTGATGATCGCAGGACGGGTGGACGAACGCCTGCAGGTGTCGATCATCACGTCCGGTTACAGCGCACCCGAGCCCGTGCAGGCCCCAGGCGAGCCGTATCCCGGATACCAGGACGTGCATTCCTCCTATATGCGGTACCAGGAGGAATTCATCGAGTGGTACAAGAAGGAAATGAACAAGCGCGGCAGGATCGCCGCCGCCGGCGGTTGACCCGGGCGGGATGACGGGTCAGGGCTGGGAGAGGGCTTCGGGGTCGGTGAGACCTTGCCGGGCGCCTGCCCGGCGGCGGGCTCGGACCTGAGCCTTGGTGCGGGGACGGGACTTGGGCTCGTGGCCGCAGCCGCAGGTTTCGAAGCCGTCGTAGGCGAGGCCGGCTTCCAGGACGGCGGCTACGGCCGCCCAGCGGTTGTCGTCGAGTTTGCGGGGAGCGGCGAAGTCGTGGCCGGCGAACGCCATGGGAGCGCGGCAGCGGGTGCAGAGGTGCTCAGCGCCGTCCCAGGCGTACTTGTGGCTCTGGCGGCAGGGAACGCACACGTAATGGACCTTGTACGTGGTCTCGGCATATCTGCACACGGCGTTCAGTGTATTGGGGAGGCTCCGCCGTCTACTCCTCCTACTTGCGCTACCAGGAGGAGTTCGTGCGCGGGCACCCTCTGAGGACGGTTGCTCGGCCTGCGCCGGGGGCAGCGGTCGCTGCCCCCGGCACAGCTCACAGGTTCTTCTCCCAGGGAGGCGGCTCGTCGTCCTTCTTCTTCTGGGTACTTCCGTCGACCCGGTTGAAGAACGGCGAGTTGACGTTGTACTTGTCGCTGTACTGGTTTTTCTGGTCCCAGTTCCCCTCGTACTCGCCCTTCGTGCCGAGCGGGCCGCTCTCCACACCGGCGTTGAACGACTTGTTCTTGAGGTTCTCGTTCTCGTCCCATTCGAGCTTGCCGCCGCCGCTGGCGCTGGCCATGCCGCCGGGCGTGGTGATCTTGCCCTTGAGCTCGGCCTCCTGGCCCTGGACCTGGCCGTCCTTGATCTTGGCGTGGTAGCCGCCCTCGAACTCCCCCATGCCACCGGGCGTGGAGACCTTGGCGCCGCCGCCGACATTCCACGTCTTGTCGATGTCCCGGTCGGCGTCGAAGTCCAGCTCCGCTGCGGGCCTGCTCACCCCTGGCACGCCGCGGCTGAGGAAGTTCAGGCCGCTGTTGACGCCGGCCTGGGCGAGGTTGGCCGCCGCGCCTGCGGCACCGGTGGCCATGCCCTTCTGGAACGCGTCGAAGGCGTTCGTGGCCCCGTTGCCCTCCTGCGAGTTGGCGGTGAGCGCCGCACCTCCCACCATGACCGCGGCCACGCCGACGCCGGTCACCGCGAGGATGCCGGTCGCGACCATGGTGACCTTCATGCCGACGGCCGCAAGGGCCTGGCACTCGGCGAAGATCGTCGCGCCCGCCGGTGCGCCCACGACGGTGGCCGTCGCGGCCAGCGCCGCCGCAGCCGCGATGGCCAGGGCGTCCAGGTAGACGGCCATGCCCATCGCGAAGACGGCGTAGGTGAACAACGCCCAGGCGACGACCATGATCGAGATCTGGACCGCCTCGATGTAGCTCGCGAGCGCGTCGACCTGCTGGCCGAAATCCACGACCTTGCTCTCGTAGAGCGGCCGGTCGTCCATGGTCCAGGCCTCGCCGGGGATGGCGTTGACGAGGTCGGTGATCTTCTGGACCGCCTGGCTCAGCTCCTTGGCCGCGTCCGCCCAGTCCTGAGCCGCCTTCTCGAGCTTGGAAGGCTTGCCCGTGGACTCCTTGTAGAGGAACGTCACCATGAGCGCGGGCGGCAGGACGACGCCGGCGCCCATGGCCATGGCGGTGGCGATCGACATCAGGCTCTCGGCCGTTCCCACGACCGAGCCGCCTGAGGCTCCCGCGAACAGGGCGCCCGCCAGGCCGAGCCCGGCGGCTCCGGCGCCCTGCTTGATCCCCTTGGAGTTCGTCGCGCTCGTCTGCGCGGACCGCTGTGGCGCGGAAGGGCTCGTGTTGCCGCCCTGGCTCGGGGAAGCTCCTGGGGAAGGGCTGGATCCCTGGCTGGGGGCCGGGCTCGGACTCGCCCCTTGGCTCGGGGTCGAACTGGGGCCGGGACTCGAACCTGGACCGTCTCCGGGGCCGTTACCCACTACGTCTCCTTTTCGCTGCTCGCCGTCGTCGGTTCACCGCTGCACGGTCAGATGGTGCTGTTCTGCTCGGATTTCCGGTAGGTGACGGCCGCCTGGTCGACCTTCTCGGCGAAGCCCTGGACGGTCTTCATCAGCATCTTGATGTCCTCGAAGGCGAACTGGAGGGCCATCGGGTAGGCGCTTCCGGCCGCGACGCAGCTGATGCTGAAGTCACCGCCCTCGAGGTTGTACGTGCCGTCCTTGTTGAGAGTGTCGCCGGCCTTCTTGACCATCGGGATGACGTCGCTCTTGAGATCATCGGCGTGCTGCAGGATCCGCTGGGGATCGGCGTACTTGGTCACGCTTCACCACTTTCGGGGGAGCGATCCGATCTTCGTCCAGTCCGACTCCGACCGGACATAGGCGGTCATGTCCGTAAATCGGCAGAATAGTGGACATGCGCCTGCTGGGGCGCCAGGCACGATCTGGGTCAGAGGGACGGCAGGAGGCGGGACGGGGTGATGGGCAGGTCTCGCACGCGGACCCCGGTGGCGTGGTGGACGGCGTTGGCGACGGCCGCGGCGGCGCCGACGATGCCGATCTCGCCGATGCCCTTGGAGCCCATCGGGTTGAGGTGCGGGTCCTTCTCGTCGAGCCAGATCGCCTCCAGATCGCGGACGTCGGCGCAGACCGGCACGTGGTACTGCGCCAGGTCGTGGTTGAGGTAGTCGCCGAACTCCAGATCCATGGTGCTCTCCTCCATGAGCGCCATGCCCAGGCCCATCGTCATGCCGCCGATCAACTGCGAGCGCGCGGTCGTGGGGTTGATGATGCGGCCGGCGGCGAAGACGCCGAGCATGCGGGGCACGCGGACCTCGCCGGTGTCGATGTCGACGCGGACCTCCACGAAATGGGCGCCGAACGCGTGGCGGGCGTACTTCTCCTGGGACTCCAGCTCCTCCTTGGTGTCCACGGTGACCTCGACGCCCTCCGGCGGTATGGGTGCGTCCAGTTCGGCCAGGAGGGCCTCGCAGGCGTTGTGGACGGCGGTGCCCCAGCTCGCGGTGCCCGTCGAACCGCCCGCGAGGGAGGCCTTGGGCAGGTCGCTGTTGCCGATCTCGACCGTGACACGGCCCGGGTCGGCCTTGAGCGCCTCCGCGGCGATCAGCGTGAGGGCGGTGCGGGCGCCGGTGCCGATGTCGGCGGCGGCGATGCGGACGGTGAAGCGGCCGTCCGGCTCGGCGCGCGCGGTGGCCGTGTTGGGTTCACGGTTGACCGGGTACGTGGCGGACGCCACGCCCATACCGGTGAGGGTGCGGCCTTCGCGGCCGGCGCGGCGGCCCGTCCAGCCGAAGCGTTCGGCACCCTCGCGGAGGCATGCCACGAGGTTGCGGGAGCTCCACGGGAGCCCGTCCTCCGGCGAGGTCTCCGGCTCGTTGCGGATGCGCAGCTCGATGGGGTCGATGCCCATCGTGACGGCCAGCTCGTCCATCGCCGATTCGAGGCCCCACATGCCCGGCGTCTCGCCGGGCCCGCGCATCCACGAGGTGGCGGGCACGTCGAGCTGGACGAGCCGGTGCGCCATCCGGCGGTGCGGCGCCCGGTACATGATCCGGGACGGACCGGCCGTCTTCTCGGTGAACTCGCGCACGGTCGAGTTCTGCTCGATCACCTCGTGCACGATGGCCGAGAGCCGCCCGTCGGCGTCGGCCCCGAGCCGCACCCGCTGGATCGTCGGCGTCCGGTAGCCGGTCATGGAGAACATCTGCTGCCGGGTGAACGCCAGCTTGACCGGCCGCTTCACTTCGCGGGCGGCCATCGCGGCCAGCACGGCGGTCGGACGCGGCGTGCCCTTGGACCCGAAGCCGCCGCCGACGTGCGGCGAGATGACACGGACCTTGGCCGGGTCGAGGTCGAAGACCTTGGCGAGCGTGTCCCGCACCGTCGTCGAACCCTGGTTGGAGTCGTGGACGGTGAGGCCGTCCTCGTTCCACTCCGCGAGTGTGGCGTGCGGCTCCATCGGGTTGTTGTGCTCGGCGGGCGTCGTGTAGGTCTCGTCGATCGAGACGGCGGCCTCGGCGAGCGCGGCCTCCGGATCACCCTGGTCGACGTCGGCGCGAAAGCCCGACTGGCCGTCCCGGAGATGAACGTCGTGCTGCTCGGCCCGGTAGCCGATCCGGAGCCTGGCGGCCGCCTCCCTGGCCGTCTCCAGGGTCTCGGCGACCACGGCGGCGACCAGCTGCCCTCGGTACGAGACCGTACGGGACTGGAAGACCTCGAGCTCGGCGTCGTCGACCGAGTTCAGCTTCGGCGCGTTCTCGCACGACAGCACCGCCAGAACGCCGGGCATCGCCAGCACCTCAGCGGCGGCGACGGACTCGATCTCGCCACGCCCGATCGTCGCCGCGACGGCCACCACGTGCGCGGCACCCTCGACCGGGTACTCGATCGCGTAACGCGCCGCGCCGGTCACCTTGTCGCGGGCCTCGACCCGTTCCAGCGGCCTCATGATCCATCCCCCGGCTTCGACGGCGCCAGCTCGGACAGCGTGCGCACGATCAGGTTGGTCGCGAGCGGCACCTTGAAGCCGTTGTCGCGGAGCGGTTGCGCCGCCTCCATCTCGGCCCGCGCGGCGCGTAGATAGCTCTCCTCGGTGGCGGGGGCGCCGCGCAGCATCTCCTCGGCGCGCCGTGCCCGCCACGGCCGGTGGGCGACCCCGCCGAGCGCCACCCGGCAATCGAGGACCTTTCCATCCGCGACGTCCAGCGCGGCGGCGACGGAGACGAGCGCGAACGCGAACGAGGCCCGTTCCCGGACCTTGCGATAGCGCGACGCCATGCCGAGCGGCGGCACCTGGATCCCGGTGACCAGGTCGCCGGGGTCCAGTGTCGTGTCGCGGGACGGGTCGTCGCCGGGAAGCCGGTAGAACTCGTCCAGCCGAACGCCGCGTTCCCCCGAACCGCCGCGCACCCGGACCGAGGCGTCGAGCACCGCGAGTGCCACCGCCATGTCGGACGGATGGGTGGCGACGCAGTGCGGCGTGTGGCCCAGGATCGCGAGGTTGTGGTGTTCGCCCTCGCGAGCCGGGCAGCCGCTCCCCGGGTCGCGCTTGTTGCAGGGCTTGGTGACGTTCTGGAAGTAGGAGCAGCGCGTGCGCTGGAGCAGGTTGCCGCCGACGGTCGCCTGGTTGCGGATCTGCCCGGACGCACCGGCGAGGACGGCCTCCGCGAGCACCGGATACCGTTCGCGAACGGTCCGGTCGGCGGCCAGGTCGCTGTTGCGGACCGCGGCGCCGATGAGCAGCCCGCCGCCGTGCTCCTCGATCCGGTCGTACGGCAGCCGGGTGACGTCGACGAGCCTGGCCGGACGCTCGACACCGAGCCGCATCAGGTCGACCAGGTTGGTGCCGCCGCCCAGGTAGTGCGTGTCGCCGTCGTGCAGGGCGAGGGCCTCGTCGGCGCTTCGCGCGCGCTCGTAGGTGAACGGCCTCATCGCGCGGCCTCGCGTTCCGTGGGCCCCTGACCCGCACCCCCGTGCCCCGCCGCCTCGCGTCCCGCGGCCTGACGCTCTGTGGGCCGACGCCCCGCCGTCTCGCGCGCCGCTGCCTGCCGGACGGCGGCGACGATGTTGACGTACGCGCCGCAGCGGCAGATGTTGCCGCTCATCCGTTCGCGGATCTCGGGTTCGTCCAGTTCGGGTTCGGCGGCCACGTCCGGGGTGACCACGCTCGGCCAGCCCCGTGCCGCCTCGTCGAGCACCGCGGTCGCCGAGCACAGCTGGCCGGGCGTGCAGTAGCCGCACTGGAAGGCGTCCCGTTCGATGAACGCGGCCTGGAGCGGGCTGAGCTCGTCACCGTGGGCGAGCCCCTCCACGGTCACGATGTCGGCGCCGTCGTGGGCGACCGCGAGCGCCAGGCAGCCGTTCGCCCGCCGCCCGCCGACCAGGATCGTGCACGCGCCGCACTGGCCGTGGTCACAGCCCTTCTTGGTCCCCGTGAGCCCGAGCTCCTCGCGCAGCACGTCCAGCAGGGACGCCCGGGTGTCGACGGCGAGCCGGTGCTCGCGGCCGTTGACGATCAAGGTGATCTCGGCGCGCACCGGCGGCTCGCCTGAGACGTTCTCGCTCTCCATGTCCGGCTCCATGTCCGGGCTCCTACCCAGGATCATGCGGCTGAGTCCCGCTCCGGCATTCGCGATCATGTTCGTCACCTGCGGGGATGTCCGTGGTCGGGGTGGCTCTCGTCGGACGTCCAGGCCCGGCGGCCGAGCACGTAGGTCGCCTTGGTGGCGCGCTCGTCCCCCAGCGTCGCGAGTGCGAAGAGCCGCTCGACGAGGCCCTCGGCGGCGTCCGTCCGGCGTTCGAGAAGAGGAGTCGCCGCGAAGTCCAGCACCACGAAGTCCGCCTCGTTGCCAGGCTGGAACCCTCCGATCCTGTCCTCCAGATGCAGCGCCTCAGCACCGCCCCTGGTGGCCAGATAGAAGCCGCGGAGCGCCGACAGGTAGTCGCCTTGGAGGGCCATCACCTTGTACGCCTCGTTCAAGGTTTCGAGCATCGAGAAGCTGGTGCCGCCCCCGACGTCCGTTCCGAGGCCGACCCGGACACCCGCCCTGCGCGTCCGTGCCAGCGGGAACAGGCCGCTCCCCAGGAACAGGTTGGACGTGGGACAGAACGCGACGCCCGCCTGACGCTCTTTCAGGAGCCGCCAGTCCCGCCCGCCGCCGAGGCCGCTCCGGTAGACGTTGTCCGGCCAGAGACAGTGCGCCCAGACGCTTCGTGGCCCCACCAGCCCGCACTTGTCGTAGACGTCCAGGTAGGAGCGCGGTTTCAGGGCGATGAACCGTTCGAGCACCGTATCGACCTCGTCCCGCGTCTCCGCGAGATGCGCCTGCGCCCAGATGGGCTCTCCGCTGTCCGCGTACTCCTGGAAGAGGCGGCCCGCCATGCGCAGGGCCTCGACGGTCGAGGTCGGCCCGAAGCGCGGCGTGATGGCGTACAGGCCGCGGCCCTTGCCGTGCCACGCGTCGATCAGTTCGCGGCAGTCGTCCTCCGCCTGCCGCACGTCCGTGTCGAGGTAGTCGTCGGGCACGGGGCCGCCATCGGCGCGGCCGCCCGCGTCCATGAGCACCTTTCCGGCCACCATCCGCAGGTCGCGTTCGTAGGCCGCGGCGAAGAACGCATCGGTGGAGGCCTTGTAAGTGGTCGTGTGGACGCACGCGGTCGTGGTCCCGGCCGCCAGCAGCGTGTCCAGGAAATCGCCGGCCGCCCGGCGCGCGTACTCCTCGTCAGCGAACCTGCGTTCGGCCGGATAGACGTAACTCTCCAGCCAGTCCCGCAGGTCGCCGCCGGGGCTGGCGATCGCGTCGATCTGGCCTGAGTGGATGTGCGTGTCGACGAATCCGGGCAGGATCAGGTCGTCGCAATAGTCCTGGACCGCCTCGGCCCGGAGTTCGTCGGGCAGCTCCACCCACGGCGACACCTGGTTGATCAGTCCCTGCTCGTTGACGACCAGCGCGCCGTCTTCGAGGAGATGGATGTTCCCGCCGCCGCCGGCGGGATCCCCGGTGAAGTGCAGGATGGTTCCGCGATAAGCCTTGGTCACATCGGCTCTCCACCCTCGCTCGACGACATCCGGCCGTATCGCACGACCCCTCGCGCCTACTTCGTCGATACAGCGCGGATCAAACATCGTCTGACCGGCTGCGGAGTGTCTGATCAGCAACCTTTGACCCGAATGGCGCCTACCGGGAGGTGCCCCCGGCGGCCCGGCGCAGCCGCGTCCGCGCCTGGCGGAGGGCGGCGGCCTGACGCGGCGCCAGGTGCCGTGCGGCGGTGCCGCGCCGCCGCCGCCACTGCTCGCGGGCGTGTGAACGGTGCTCGGCGCGCAGCTGGTCGGTGAGACGGTCGAGCTGCGTGACGACCTCCCCGTACAGCGGCCACTGGAGATCGCTCACGGGACGGTGGCGCAGCAGCGTGAACAGATGGTCGCGAAGCCCGCGCGCGGCCGCGACGTGCCGCTGGAGTTCCCGCTCGGCGTCGACCGGCTGGGCGTCCCGCCGCAGGTCGGAGCGGGCGAGCCGGCCGTACGCGATGATGCTCGCTGCGACCTCGCCCAGCGTGTCGGCGAGCTGGCCGCGGATCTCGGCGTCCTGGATGAGCTGGTCGCCGCTCTCGACCTTGGCGCTGTCCACCAGAGCACGGGCGAGCCCGCGCAGCGAGAGCGTGAAGTGCTCCATCGTCTCGACGGCGTGGCGCAAGGCCACGCCCGCGTCGATCAGCTGGCGGGCGCGCGGATTGAGCCGGACGCTCTCCTCGGCGGCGTCGAGCGCCCGGTCCGTCCGGCCGATGTCGCGGAACAGCGCCTGGGACTCCCGGAGCCAGCGCTCGGCGTCCGCCGCTGAAGGCTCCTGCCGGAGGTCGTCGGCCATGCTCGACACCAGCGTGCACAGCCGGTGGCTCAGGTCATGGACGGCCTCCTCGGCGGGCCGTACCCGGATCGAGGGCACCGCGACGGTCGCCACCAGGCCGACGGCGGAGCCGATCAGCGTCTCCAGCACCCGGTCGGCCGCGCCCGCGCCGGTCGCCGCGCCCAGCGCGTAGATCAGCATCGCGGAGATCGGGACCTCCAGCATGTGATCGCCGAGACGCAGCACCTGGCCGATCACGAGCGCCGCCAGGATGCTCAACCCGAGACTCCACCAGGAGAAGCCGACGAACCCGGCGAAGAGCAGCGCGATCACGACGCCCGAGGTCACCGCCGCCACCCGGGCGATGCCGGATTTGATCGTCTCGTACACCGAGTGCTGGACGACGAGCAGCGCGGTCAGCGGCGCCAGCAGCGGTGCCGGGCTGCCTGGAGGGAGGAGCCAGAGCGCCAGCAGGTACGCGCCGATGGCCGTGAGCGTGAGCCGGGCGATCCGGTAGACGGTGGACTGGGTCTCGGTGGCCACGCGCAGGGGCGGGCGACCGGTCCGGGGCACCGTGGTCTGGAGCTTGGACTGGAACACGGTCTGGAACTTGGTCTGGAACGTTCGCAAGGCCATAGACCTGTTGTCAATGCGATCCAGGGGTGGACAAATTCCAGTGGGGCGGCAAATCTCCGGCAAAGCACCCTGACGGGCGCCGGACGGCGCGCCGCCTGCCTGCCGGTAGAGCTTGAACTACTTGCAGAGCTTGGAGGTGGCCGTGCCCGTCTCCAGGGCCGGGCCGGAGGAGCCGCCGGTCGAGGCGGGCTTCTTGACCTTGACCTTCTGGGCGCCCTTCCAGTTCTCGCCGACCAGGACCTGCACGCGGGAGCCGAGCGAGTCGAGCTGCTTGATCTTGGCGCCGGGAATGGCGGCGGCCAGGGTCTTCGCGGACTCCTTGCGTCCCGGCCCGTACTGGATCACCGTGCTCGCCAGGCCGCGGCGCGCGATGCCCTGGACGACGGTGACCTTGAATCCGGCGTCTGACAGATCACCGCCGGCGCGGCGGGCCAGACCCTGCGTGCCGACGGCGTTGCGGACCAGGACCTGGATGTCGCCGGGCGGCACGGTGGGCGCGTTCTTGTCCTTCGGGGCGCCGTCCTTCGGGGTGGCACTGGGCGCGGGCTTGGGCGGCTCGACGAGCGGCTGGTCCTTCTTGATCTTGCCGAAGAGGTCGCGGGCGCGGTTCTGGTCCCACAGCACGGTCGACTGCGGGGTCGTCGCGTTCCACAACATCGTGTTGTAGCCGGGGTTGGACAGCGGGATCTTGGCGAACGTGAGGTTGTCGGTGGACAGGCCCTTCATCTGGTCGGCCAGCTTGGGCAGGTTCTTGGCGAGCTTCTCGTCGACCGTGAGCGACTTGAGCGCCGCGTTGAGGAACTTGGTGGACTTCACCGGGTCGCTCAGCGTCCTGCTGCTGAGCGCCTGTTTCATCATCGCCGACATGAACTGCTGCTGCCGGTCGATGCGGCCGAGGTCGCTGCCACCGGTCAGCGAGTAGCGGGCACGGGCGAAGCTCAGGGCCTTGAGCCCGTCCAGATGGGACTTGCCCGCAGGCAGCTTGAGCCCGCTCTTCGGGTCGTCGACGGGCTCCTCGGTACAGATGTCGACGCCGCCGAGCGCGTCCACCATGCTCACGAAGCCGTAGAAGTTGACCTCGATGAGGTGGTCGATCGAGACGTTGGTGGCCTGCTTGACCGTGTCCACCATGAGGTCGCGGCCGCCGAACTGGTAGGCCCAGGTCAGCTTGCCGTAGCGGGCCGGCACCCGGTTGCCCTTCGCCCCCTCGGAACCGTTCGACTTGTGCGCCGGGATCATCACGTACGAGTCGCGCGGCAGGTTGATGACGGTGACGCGGTCGTGGTTGCGTGAAATGTGCACCAGCATCATCGTGTCGGAGCGTTCACCCGGCTCGCGGCCGAGGCGCGCGGCCTTCTGCTGGGCCCGGGTGAGCCCCTCGCGGCGGTCGACACCGGCGACCAGGATGTTCATGGCGCCCTTGGGGGCGTCCTTGTCCTTGCCGAGCCCGCCGACCTTGACCTTGTCGAGGGCGCCGGTGACGTAGTTCTGGAAGCCCCAGGCGCCGCCCGCCGTCAGCAGCACGAACGCCGACATGGTGCCGGTCAGCATGAGGAAGCGGCGCTGGCGCCGGGCGCTCATCGCCGCCCGGGGACTCAGGCTCGGCCCCGGCCGGCGCGGGCCGCGCGGGGTCTCGACCGCGACCCGGGGCGCGGGCGCGCCGTCGACGGTGACGCCGTCGACGCCGTCGTCGTCGCCCCCGTCGTCACCGCCCACCGGGCCGTCACCCGGGCGGGGCCGGAAGTACCGCTCGAACGGATCGGCGTCCTTGCCGGCACCCCTGCCGGCGTCGTGACCGTCAGCCATTCTGGCCGCCGCCCCCTCCCGAGACCGATTCGGCGCCTTCTGACGCGCGTCGTCACCACCTTAAAGTGGGGAACACCCGTCCGTTCGCTACCTCGGACTCGTGTCCTTGGAGTAACGTGGCGCCGTCTTGACCTCCCTCCCAGGCGGCCACACCCGGCCAGGGTGTCATGAGCTGCGTCATAGACCGGAGCCAGCAAGAGAGAGGAAGGGCCCCCGGCCACCCGAACCGGCCCAGAGCACTGTATGAATCCGTCTCCCCAAGCGCACAGTCCAATGAACGGCGTCCAGCAGATGACACAAGACCGCACCTGGCCCGCGGTGTCGGTCGTGATGCCCGTGCTCAACGAAGAACGGCATCTCACCGACGCCGTCCGGCGTATCGTGACCCAGGACTACCCCGGCGAGCTCGAACTCGTCCTCGCCATCGGACCATCCCGGGACCGTACGGAGGAGATCGCCGCCAAGCTGGCGACCGAGGATCCACGCATCGTCGTCGTGGCCAATCCGACCGGGCGCACCCCCCAGGGCCTCAACATCGCCATCAAGGCGTCCCAGTACTCCATCATCGTCCGGGTGGACGGCCACTCGCTGCTGCCTGCCGACTATGTGCGGGCCGCGGTCGAGACGATGGAGGAGACCGGCGCGGACAACGTCGGCGGCATCATGGCGGCGGAGGGCGTCACGCCGTTCGAGCAGGCCGTGGCCCGCGCGATGACCTCCAAGCTGGGCGTGGGCAACGCGCGTTTCCATACGGGCGGCGAGGCGGGTGAGGTCGAGACGGTGTATCTCGGCACGTTCAAACGCAGCGCCCTGGAGCGCGTCGGCGGTTACGACGAGACGTTCGTGCGCGCCCAGGACTGGGAGATGAACCACCGGATCCGCCAGAGCGGCGGAAAGATCTTCTTTACCCCGCGGATGCGTGTCACCTACCGTCCCCGGCCCAACCTGCGGGCACTGGCCAAGCAGTACTTCCACACCGGCCGCTGGCGCCGCGTCGTCGGCCGGGAGCACCAGGGCACCCTCAACTTCCGCTACCTGGCCCCGCCGCTGGCGGTCCTGGCGATGGCCGCGGGCTCGGTGGCGGGTGCGTTCGGCATCTGGCCGGGCTGGCTCCTGCCCGGCGGCTACGCGGTCGCCATGGTCGCCGGTGCCGCCGTGGAGGGCCGCGGATTGCCGGTTTCGGCCTGGGTACGGCTGCCCCTGGTGTTCGCCACCATGCACATCTCGTGGGGCGTCGGCTTCCTGACCAGCCCTCCCGGGCTCGGCCAGCCCACCCCGGCCAAGCCCTGACCGACATGCCGGAAATGGGAAGAACCAGACTGAACGAGTGAACCTGGGTGGATAAAGCCACGTCTCAGGGTTAGGTTGGCGGATCATGGCGCCGGCCGGACGAGGAGGTGGCCATGTCGACTGGTGCGTCGAGTGGTGCGTCGAGCGGGGCCCGCCACGGCCTGGGGGTCCTGGCGGGGGTGATCGCCACGCCGCTGGTCGGCGCGGGGCTCGTGGTCGGGTTCGAACGGCTCGAAGAGTACCGCCGCCAATTCGTGCGGTTCGCCTCGACGACGTCTCCGGGCCTGGTCGCGGGCGCCATCCTCGCCGTGACCGCCGCGGTCATCGCGGTGCTGGTGGCGTCGCGGCTCTCGCCGCTGGCCTCGCTCATCCCCGGTGCGGTCTTCACCGCGTACGGGCTGGTCTGGCTGCTGAAACCGATCTGGGCCTCGGACCAGGTCCCCGACCTGCCCGACCGTTACCGCTTCTCGGTCATGACGATGTCGGTCTACGGCATACCGTTCCTGGTCGGCATGGTGTTGCTGGCCGGCTCGCTCCTGCCGTCCCGCTGGCGGTCGCGGACGCCGGCCGCGGCGGGGACCCGCCTGCCGGCCGGGCCACCGCCACCGGGGACGCCCGGCGGGCCGCCGCCGCACGCCGCCATGCCCGGGGCCCCCAGCCCGATGTACGGGCGGGAGCAGCAGCAGCCGTACGGCCGTGGCCCGTCCCCGCCTCCGCCGCCGTACGGGCAGCCCCCGGGCCCCGCCGCCGGCCCGAGCCAGAGCCCGGGCGCCAGTCCCGGCCCGGGTGGGATCCCGACGCCGAGACCGGCGCAGGCACCGCCACCGCCGCAGGCGCCGCCACCGGCGAAGCCGTCACAGGGCTCCCAGCCGCCCTCGGACGACGAGCCGGGGGAGTGGACCCGGATGTACGGCGGAGACGACCTCAAGGACGGCGGCGGCTCCCGCTAGCCCTTCACTGGCCGGCCCTTCACCGGCTGACGGCATCGAGGGCGCCGACGACCCCCGGCACGTCGTTGACGACCAGCGCGTCCACACCCGCCGCCACATACGCGTGGACGTCCTGCGGCGCCGGGCACCAGGCGATGAATTCCAGAGCCGCCTTGTGCGCCACGTCCACGATGTGCTCCAGCGGGCGCAGACGCGTGTCGGGGTGGCCGAATCCGCACGACTCCGTGTGCACGCCGATCGCCTGCAGGCCGAGGCCGGCCGCAGCGGAGACGCCGTGCCACAACGGGAACCGAAGCCACGTGAGCAGGCCCAGCGGTACGCCCGGCAGTTCCTCCTGCAGATAGAGCAGCAACGACGGGTCGAACGACGTCACCAGCAGGGGGCGCCTCCCCGCCTCACGGCGCAGGACGGGCGCCAGCAGCGCGCCGGTACGCCTGGACGGTGCGTCCACGGCGTCTTCGAGGATCGTCTTCACGTCCACATCGACCGGCACCCCGGCCGGCAGCGCGTCGAACACCTCCACCAGGCGCGGCAGGCCGCTGTCCGCCGCCGCGGTGTCGATCAGGAAGGCGCCGCCGGGAAGGGTGGGGTCGTGGCGCAGGACGAGATCGTCGTCGGCCGTGCGGGTCACGTCGATCTCGATCCACGAGGCACCCGCGTCGAGCGCGGCCAGCATCGAGGGGATCGTGTTCTCGGCGACGGTCTCGGGGCCGGAGTTCCCGTCCGGGTCGGGGATCGGCTCGGGGCCGGGCAGCGGCACGTCGCCCGAGCCGGAACCGCGATGGCCGATGACGGCGGGCGCGTTCTCGAAGATCATCTGCTCTCCGGAGAGTCGGTGGTGCCGTCGGGTTCGGCGGCCAGCTGTTCGGCGATGACGACGTCGAGCGGGTGGGTCACCTTGAGGTTGCGCTCACTGCCCGTCACCACCCGGATGGGTACGTCCGGCAGGTAACGGTGCACGATCCCGCAGTCGTCGGTCGCGGCGAGCAGCGGGTCGGCCAGGGCGAGCTCGTAGGCCTTGCGGATCGTACCGAGGCGGAAGCCCTGCGGGGTCTGGAAACGCGCCAGCGACTCGCGAGGCGGCATGGACAGCACCAGGCCGTCCTCGACCGCGACGATCGTGTCGGCGGAGGGCAGGCCCACCGCGACGGCCTCGTACGTCGCCAGCGCCGCCAGCACGCGGTCGATCACGCCGTGGTCCACGAACGGACGGGCGGCGTCATGGAAGAGCACCCGGGTGTCGTCGGGCCGGCCGGCCAGCGCGGTCAGCGCCGCGACCGTCGAGGCGGTACGCGTGTCACCGCCCTCCATCAGGCCCGTCACCTTGTGGAACGGAGCGGCGATCTCGGCGGCCGTGCGCACATGGCCGGCGGCCATGACGATCAGAACCTCGTCCACGCCGAGGTGGCCGTTGAACGCCTCGATCGCGTATGCCAAGATCGGCCGACCGCCGACCTCGATGAGCTGCTTGGGTCGCGAGGCGCCCATTCGCTGCCCCGTGCCGCCGGCGAGGATCACCGCGACCGTCCGCATCGCCGTCCCCTTTCCTCTTGAGGTAGTCGTCAAACCGCTACGCTGAGCAACTCCTCCCGGTGCCGTCCCGACGGCTCCGGGACGCCCTTCCACCCGCAGACCCCGAGTACCATGCCGCCGGAGGCGCCGATGACCGTAGCGGTAATCCTCGCGACCGGACGGATCGCCGGGAGTCACGATCCGTGCCCCGCGGCCGCCCTGCCCTACGCGGGCGGGTCCGGTGACGCGGAGCGGCTGACGCTCCTGGCACGGCTGCGCGCCCAGCTGGCCACGCTCAACGTACCGGACCAGCACATCATCACCCGGCCGGAGCTGGCACCAGCGCTGCGCGAGGACGGCCACGACGTCATCGAGTCCAAGGGCACGGTCAGCGACCTGCGCGAGATCGCCGAGCTGGCGGCCCGGACCGAGGCACCGATCGTGGTCCTGACCGGCGACCTCGTCACCGGTGAGGAGCCGCTGGCGCGGCTGCTGCTCGACGCCAAGGGGCCCGCCACCGCGCTGACCGGCCCGCCGCCGGACGCCGCCACCCCGGTCCGCGCCGAGCGCCGCCGGATCGCCTCTGCGGGCTCCCCCTACCACCGGGTGACCGAGCCGAACGCCGGGTTCCCGGGTGCGCTGCGGGTCGCCCACTCCCGCGCCGGCGCCCTCGCGGAGATCGCCGGGAACCTGGCATCGCTCCTGGAAGACCCCGACGCGCTCGAACGGCTGAGCCCCGAGCCGGAGCCGGGCGCCGCCGCGCCGGGACGGGCGCCGGAGACGATCGAGCTGCTCCTGGTCGGGCTCGTCCGTGCCGGGATCCCGGTGGCCCAGTGCGGCGACCCGCAGCTGGTCTGCCTGCGCGCCGACAGCGCGGAGGCCGTGGACGCCGCGCGGGCGGCGATCGACGCCGTGGACGAGGACAAGGTGCGGCTGGCCGCGGCGGTCAAGAGCAACGACGGCTTCTTCACCACGTTCGCGGTCAGCACCTACTCGCGCTACATCGCCCGCTGGGCGGCCCTGCGCGGGCTCACGCCCAACATGGTGACGTCGATCTCCATGGGCATCGCCGTGGTGGCGGCCGTGTGGTTCGCGGCGGGCACCCGCACCGGCATGATCGTCGGCGGCGTGCTCTTCTACTTCTCCTTCGTCTTCGACTGCGTGGACGGGCAGCTGGCGCGCTACTCCCGGCAGTTCAGCACGCTCGGGGCATGGCTCGACGCCGTCTTCGACCGGGCCAAGGAGTACGTCGTCTTCGTCGGGCTGGCGGCCGGGTCCACCGCCGCCGCGGCCGGCAGCGGTGTGCACGGCGGCGACGTCTGGGGTCTCGCCGTGGCCGCCCTGGCCCTCCAGACCGTGCGGCACATGATCGACTTCTCGTACGGCGCGAGCCGCCGCCAACATGTGTCGCGGCCCCTGCCAGTGTTGCCGCTGACGTCCCCGGACGACGGTTCGAGCGCATCCGGCGCCGCTCCCATCGAACGTCCTGCGGCGGCCCAGGGCGCGCAGCCGAGCGGGGGCCTGGCCGTACGGCTGTCCCGCAGTACGTCGCAGGTGCGGGTGCTGCACTGGGCCAAGAAGATCATCGTCCTGCCCATCGGCGAGCGGTTCGCGCTCATCGCGATCACCGCCGCGCTGTTCAACGCCCGGGTGACCTTCGTCGCGCTCCTCGTGTGGGGCTGCGTCGCCGCCATGTACACGCTGACCGGACGAGTAATGAGGTCGATCGCGCGATGACCGCCATGGCCGAGGACGGAGCGATCCAGGAGCCGGGCGCGCCGGACGCCGCCGCGCAGGCCGCCGCCGCGCTCGCCGCCCGTCAGCTGCGGGCCTACCGCGACGACGGGCCGATCTGCATGACGCTGGGCCGGCTGGCACGCGGCCGCCTGCCGTCCGGACCGGTCGGCAGGCACCTGCAGACCGGGCGTCTTGACTGGCTTGTCCCGCCCATCATCCGCGCGATCGAGTATGGTTACCTGGCCGTACTGGGGTTCGCACAGGGCGTGTCGGCACCGCTGATCTATGCGCTGATCGCCGTGCTCGCGTACCACCACTACGACACCGTGTACCGCACCCGTCAGCGGCTCTGGCCACATGACTGGGTCTTCCGGGCCGGCCTCGGCTGGGAGGGCCGCATGCTCATTGTGGCTTTTGCGGGCCTCTCGGGGTTTCTCCCGTTCGCGTACGCTGCGTTGGCCGCCTACCTTGGCGTGTTGTTCGTCAGTGAGAGCGTCACGACGTGGACGCGGACCGGACGCGGTACTGGCGAGATCGTCGACCTGGAGGAAGATTAAGCATGATCGGGATGGTGCTGGCGGCGGGCGCGGGCAGGAGGCTGCGACCGTACACCGACACGCTGCCCAAGGCGTTGGTGCCGGTCGACGGCGAGACGACCATTCTCGACATCGCGCTGGGCAACCTGGCCGAGGTCGGGCTGACCGACGTCGTGATCGTGGTCGGCTACCGCGCGGGGGCTGTCGAGGAGCGCAAGGCCGCCCTGGAGGAGCGTTACGGCGTCTCCCTCACCCTCGTCCACAACGACAAGGCCGAGGAGTGGAACAACGCCTACTCCATGTGGCTGGCGCGCGAGCATTTCTCCAAGGGCGTCCTGATGGTCAACGGTGACACCGTTCATCCGGTGAGCGTGGAGAAGACGCTACTTTCCCACCGCGGCCCGGACATCCTCCTGGCCGTGGACAACGTGAAAACTCTGGCCGACGAGGAGATGAAGGTCATCCTCGACGACGCCGGCAACCTCAAGACCATCACCAAGCTGATGGACCCGGCCAGCGCGGCCGGCGAGTACATCGGCGCCACGCTCATCGAGCCCGCCGCCGCCGAGCCCCTGGCCGACGCGCTCAAGGCGACGTGGGAGCGCAACCCCGACCTCTACTACGAGGACGGCTACCAGGAGCTGGTCAACCGCGGCGGCACGATCTCCGTGGCCCCGATCGGCGCCGTCGACTGGGTCGAGGTCGACAACCACGACGACCTGGAGAAGGCCCGGCGGATCGCCAAGACGTACTGATCCACCAGCACTGATCCACCCACACTGATCCACCCGCACGGATCCGTTCACCTGATCCGTTCACCGCCCAGAACCGCACACCGACCTCCGGCCGCCCGGCGCCCGCGCCGGACGCGGCGGTGCCGCCCCCGCGCGACCGCCGCGATCGCCGGAAAAGGAAGGCACATGCCCCTGCTGACGCGGATGCTCAACGCGCCGCTGTCCATCGACGTCCGCCGCGGTGCCATCGCGGCCCTCGGCGAGCTGCTGGCCGACAGGCGGATAGCCACCGAGGGGCGGGTGGCGATCGCGGTCGGCCCGGGGCAGGGCGACCAGATCACCGAGCATGTGAGGCCGTCGCTGTCGGCCTGCGAGGTGTTCCACGTGGACGGCGGCACCGTCGACGCGGCGGTCAGCCTCGGGTCCAAGCTGCGAGCGGGGTCGTACGAGGCGGTCGTGGGCATCGGCGGCGGGCGGACGATCGACGCGACCAAGTACGCGGCGACGTTGTCCGGCATCCCGATGGTCTCGGTGGCCACCAACCTGTCGCACGACGGCATCTGCTCCCCGGTCGCCTCGCTCACGCATGACAAGGGCAAGGGCTCGTTCGGCGTGGTCATGCCCCTCGCCATGATCGTCGATCTGGACTACGTGCGGGCGGCGCCCGAACGGCTCGTGCGCGCGGGCATCGGCGACGTGGTGAGCAACTTCTCCGCGGTCGACGACTGGCTGCTGGCCGCCGAGGAGGTCGGCGAGACGGTGGACCGCATGGCGCTCACGGTCGCGCGGACCGCGGGCGAGGCGCTGCTCCACCAGCCCGAGTCGGTCGAGTCCGACCGGTTCCTGACCGTGCTGGCCGAGAGCCTGGTGTTGTCGGGCATGGCGATGTCGTTCGCCGGCGACTCCCGGCCCGCGAGCGGCGGCGACCACGAGATCCTGCACGCCATCGACCAGCTCTACCCGGGCACGGCCAACCACGGTGAGCTCGCCGGCATCGGCGCCGCGTTCTGCTACCACCTGCGCGCCACCCGCCTCGGTGTCGGCGCGGAGCGGCTGGCCGAGATCGTCGCCTGCCTCGACCGGCACGGCCTGCCCAAGGGCCCAGGGGACGTGGGGCTGACCGTCGAGCAGTTCACCGAGGCCGTGCACTACGCCCCGCAGACCAGGCCGGGCCGCTATACGATCCTGGAGCATCTCGCCTTGGACCAGGGGGAGATCCGCAAGGCGGTGGAAGAGTTTGTCCAAGTCCACGGAGGCTGAGCGGCCCATGGCCGACACGCGTGCGCCCGGCGACCAGGGTCCACCCGACCAGGGACCGTCCGGACAGGGACCGTCCGACCAGGATCCGCCCGGCGGCCAGGACCACCGGCCGTCGCGCCGGACAGCCAAGGTCGCCGACATCCGCCGGTACGGGCAGCCGCCCGGGCTCAAGGATCGCCGGAACGAGGAGCACTGGGCGGGCCGCCTCTACATGCGGACCCTCTCCCCGTACTTCGCCTGGATCTTCCTCCGCCTCGGCCTGAGCCCCAACCAGCTCACCTACCTGATGATGCTGAGCGGCATCGTGGCGGGTTTCGTGGTGTCGCTGCCGGCCACCGGCACCGCCGCGCTCTGGACCGCGCTCGGCGGGGCCCTGCTGATCCAGATCTACCTGCTGCTCGACTGCGTCGACGGCGAGGTCGCCCGTTACCTGCGGCAGACCTCGGTCGCCGGGGTCTATCTCGACCGCATCGGCCACTACCTGTCCGAGGTGTCGCTGCTCATCGGCCTCGGCTTCGCCGCCCAGGGCGGCTGGGAGAACGGCGGCTGGGTCGAGCTCGGGCTGCTCGCCGCCCTCGGCGCCGCACTGATCAAGGCCGAGACCGACAACGTCGTGGTGGCCCGGGCCAAGTCGGGCCTGCCCGCCGATCCCGTCGGCGGTGACCGTGCGCTGCGTCCCCGGTCCACCGGCATCGCGCTCGCCCGCCAGGCCGCGTCCATGCTGCGCTTCCACCGCATCATCGGCGCGGTCGAGCTGTCCCTGCTGATCGTCGCCGCGGCCGCGCTCGACGTGGTGATGGGCAACGACACACCTGCCGCGATGCGGGTGCTGACGGTCGCGGTCGCCTTCGTCGCCGTCCTGCAGACCCTGCTGCACCTGGTCAGCATCCTGGCGTCGCGGAGACTCAAGTGAGATCACTCGTCAATGAACGGGAGATCACCGCACGAGAAACGCGATCTTGCACAAAGGTGTCATCCGAGTGACAGACTTGTGCATGATCGTGGAGTGGCAGGGAGTGTCTCGTTGAAGCTGTCGGTCGTCGTGCTGACGATGGGTAACCGTCCTGAGGAACTGGCCAGGGCCGTGCGCAGCGCGCTCGAACAGGAGCACGTCGACGTCGAGGTCGTGCTGGTAGGCAACGGCGTCGATCCCATCGGGGACCGCGCCGGTGTCGCTCCCTTCGACGACGAGCGCGTCACCACCGTCCACCTGCCCAAGAACGTCGGCATCCCCGCCGGCCGCAACCGTGGCGTCGAGGCGTCCTGCGGTGACGTGATCCTCTTCCTGGACGACGACGGCTGGTACCGGTCGCAGCGGCTGGGCGTCTACCTGCGCGACCGCTTCGCCGCCGACCCGGGCCTGGGGATCATCTCGTTCCGGGTGCGCGACCCCGAGGGCGGCCGCGGCGAGCGCCGCCACGTGCCGCGGCTGCGCGCGGGCGACCCGGAGCGCTCCTCCGAGGTCACCACCTTCCTCGGCGGCGCCTGCGCGGTCCGCCGCGCCGCCTGGGACGCCGCGGGCGGACTCCCGGAGGACTTCTTCTACGCGCACGAGGAGACGGATCTGGCCTGGCAGGCGCTCAACGCCGGCTACCGGATCGTGTACGACGCGTCCGCGGTGATGTTCCACCCCGCCGTGCTGCCCACCCGGCACGACATGTTCTACCGTTACAACGCCCGCAACCGTGTCTGGCTGGCCCGCCGTAACCTGCCGTGGCTCCTGGCGTTCACCTACCTCGCGGTGTGGGTCGGCATGACCGTCCTGCGCGAGCGCAAGCCGAGCGCCCTCAAGCCCTGGTTCAAGGGCTTCGTCGAGGGCTGGCGCAAGCCGGCCGGTCCGCGCCGCCCGATCTCCTGGCGCACCGCCTGGCGCATGACCCGCACCGGCCGCCCACCGATCATCTGATCGTCAGGTCACGGGGACGATCTCGGCTTTCCGCAGGCGCCCCTTCTCGATCGTGAGGAGGCCGATGGTGCCGTGCGGTTGGCGGCGGCGATCGGTCGGCGAGCCGGGGTTGACGATGCGGATCCCGTCGCCGCTCTCGTCCAGCGGGATGTGGGAGTGGCCGAAGACCACCAGATCGGCGTCCGGGAAGGTGCGCCGCATCCGGGCCGTGCGGCCCTTGGCCTGACCGCTGTCGTGGATCATCGCGACCGTGAGGCCGTCCAGGTCCAGCTGGAGCGTCTCCGGGGCGCCCCAGGCCGCCACGTCCGGGCCGTCATTGTTGCCCAGCACCGCGTGGACGGGCGCATAGGCGGAGAGTTCGTCGAGGACGTCCGCCGTGCAGACGTCCCCCGCGTGCAGGATCAGATCGGCGTCACGCAGATGCTCGGCAACCGCGGGCGGGCAGGACTTCCAGCGGCGCGGCGCGTGCGTATCCGAGATCGCGACGACTCTCACCAGGCCATTGTGCCCACGTGTCCGCCCCCGTATCGCCGCTCGCTCACTGCATCGTGCGCCAGAGTTGCTCCATGACGACCTCGCGGCTGCGCCAGCCGCCCGCCGTGCGGACCATCCGGTGGTGGTACCAGCCGCCGCCGCGGATGAGGCCGGGGGTGTCCGCGTTGACGGCGTCGCGGCTCGGCGCGAGCGTGTCGGTGAACGAGGCGGTGACCTCGGCGCGGTCCCCGTCGAAGGCGATCAGCGTCGCCCCGATGAGGTGCTGGCGGCCGGGCCAGGCCGGCAACACCTTCGCCAGCCAGGCCTTGGCCTCGTCCAGTGAGCCCGCCACGCCGCCGGACGAGCTGTAGTCCAGCGTGGCGTCCGCGGTGAAGACGGTGTCCAGGAGGTCCCAGCGGCCGGAGTCCACCGCCAGCGCGTAGCGGGCGAGGACCTCGCCGATTTCGAAACGGTCGGAGAGCTCCGCGGGCGACATGGGCATGCCATCAGGTTAGCAAGCGCTTGGTCAGTGCCCCTGGCGTGCGGCGGCAGGGCGGTGAGCAGAAGGTGTCGCCTGGGCCCTGGGGGGCACGCTGGCGTCATGGACGCTAACGAGAAGCTCTACCGGCGGTGGTTGTTCGATCTGTGGGAGGGGGACTTCGACGTCGCGGAGGAGATCATCGCTCCGGACGCCGTCGGACACTGGCCGAGCCTCGACGTGCGCGGCCCGCAGGAGTTCGTCGCTCAGGTACGCCAGTCCCATGAGATGTTCGACGACATCAGCACCTCGGTGGACGTGGGCCCGATCCTCGGCGGTGACATGATCGCCGCCCAGTGGACCCTGCACGGCTCGTACCGGGGTGGCATCCCCGGCGCCACCGCGCCGCCCGGCACCCGCATCGCCCTCAAGGGCCAGGACATCTTCCGCGTCGAGAACGGCCTGCTCGCCGAGTACTGGGTCATCTCCGACGCGATGGGCATGATGACCGCCCTCGGCGCCGTCGGCGGATAGCACGTTCGGTGTGACCCCCGAGCCGCCAGGCGAGGGGGTCAAGGCTGCGAGGGCCTTGAATAAGAGGGCCTTGAATAGGTGGCCACCGCGAGGATCAGGTGGGTGAGCTCGGCGGTGATGGCGTCCAGCGGGACGTCCTGGCCGCGCGCGGACCAGTGGTGGACCAGGTTGTTGACCGCGCCGATGATGGCCGTCGCGGTCAGCCGGTAGTCGCGGTCGACGGCCTCGCCGCGCGCGACCGCGTCGTCGGCCAGGGCGACGATCATGTCGGCCCAGCGTTCCCGCCATTCGAGCCGCAGCGCCTCCAGGTCGGGGCTGACTCCGATGATCTCGACGAAGCTGATCCGGGCCCAGCGGGGGTCGCTGGCCGTGACCGCGACGTACGCGCTCACCGCGCGTTCGATCCTGGTGGGCAGGTCCTCCGCCGTGACCGCGGCGGACGCCTCGCTCACCGCGGCGTGGGATCGTTCGTTCAGCCGCAGGTGGAGCGCCGCCAGCAACTCCTCGCGGCTGCTGAACTCCTCGTAGAAGTTGCGCGTGGACACGCTCGCGGCCGAGCACAGCCGTTCGATGGACGTCGCGGCGTAGCCCTGGGTGCCGAAGAGCTCCAAACCCGCGGACAGCAGCCGTTCCCGCCGCTCGGCACGGCGTTCTTCAGCCGTGCGGCCTCCATAACTGCGCCGCGGGGCGGGATTGCGGCCGCTCATACAACTCCGGTCGTCAGGACACAAAGCGGTCAGGTCTCTTGGCAGCCTAACCGCCGGTCGCCGGGGTGGGCAGTACCACTAGCCCGTGGTGAGGATCGCGGTCCACTGGGGGTCGCCGGTGAGCACGGTCAGCCGCTGGGTCGCGCGGGAGACCGCGACGTACAGCACGCGCAGGCCCCGCGGCGACTGGGCGGCCACGGTCTCAGGCGCGACGATCACCGCCGCGTCGAACTCCAGCCCCTTGGCCTCCAGGACGTCCAGCACCTGGACCCGCTCCGGCAGGCCGGCGGCGAGCCGATCACGATCGGCCGCGCTCCAGGCCCCGCCCGTGCCTGTCTCACCGTCCACGGAGAAGAGATCGGGCTGCGGGTTCCCCGTGCGGGACGGGCCTGTGGGCAGCGGCACGATCAGTCCGATCGTCCCCTCGACCTGGTCGAGGAGCTCCTGGACCGCGGCGCGGGCCGCCGAGGCGAGCTCCGGCCCCGGTACGGCGCGGATGACCGGCTCGATGCCGGAGGTGCGCACCGCGCGGGCCGGGCGGGCCTCGGGCAGGGCCAGCGCGAGCACCCGGGTGGCCACCGCCGCGATCTCGGTCGAGTTGCGGTAGTTGGTCGTCAGCTCGTACTCGTAGCGCGCCCGCTGGACGGTGGACGGCTTGCGGGTACGCCCCTTGCCCCGGCGCGACCGGGACGAGCGGCTCTCGGGCTTGTCGCCGCCGAGGGCGGTCTCCATCGCGGCGCGGGCGGCGTCGAGGTCCTCCCAGGCGCTCTGCGCGGGGTCCTCGACGATCGTCCAGCTGGCCTGGCGGCCGCGGCGGCCCAGCATGCGCCACTGCATCGGCGACAGGTCCTGCGCCTCGTCGACCACGATGTGCGCGTACTCCGGGCGCTCCTCGACGACGCCGTCATCGACGCGACGGGACCGTTCGAGGCGCTCGATCGAGGTGGTGAGCTCGCGCATCTCCGGCTCCCAGTCGTCGTCCGCGACCTCCTCGCCGGTGAGGATGTTGACGCCGTCCACGACGTACGGATCGTCGTCGGCCGCCTTGGGCTTGCGGCGGGCGGGCCGGGGCGGCGAGCCGAGCAGCGCGTCGATCTCGTCGAGGAGCGCGACGTCCTGGTAGCTGAGGGTCGCGGGGTCCGCCCATGAGGCCGCCAGCAGGGCCACGGCGTCGCGGTCGAGATCGCGCGCGGCCGCCCGGCGCAGCCGGTCCTCGTCGCCGAGGGCGGCCAGCACGTCGAGCGGGCGGCGGATCGGCCACCAGGCCATCAGGAAGTCGGTGAACGCCCGCTGCTCACGGACCCGGGCGGTGAACTCGCCCTGCTTGCCCTCCGGCTTCTTGGCCGCACCGGAGCCGTTCCCGTTCCCGTTCGAGGCCGCCCCGTCGCCCGCCGCGTCCTCCAGCTCGCCGAGGCCGTCTGCGGCGAGCAGGTCGTTCCAGAGCGCGAGGTTCTCCTGGCCGGGGGGCGCGGGCTCCTCGTGCCCGCCGATGTCGGTGTATTGCTGCCACAGGGCCTCCAGCAGCAATTCGGCGGCCCGGCCCCTGGCGGCGTTGACGCTGCCCCTGCTGCGCCGGTGCACCTCGTTGCGCAGCTTGTCGAGGCGCTGCCGGTCCAGCCGTACGACCACGCCCCGGTGGACGACGCGCAGCTCGTCGGGCGCGCCGGGCGCCTGGTCGGCGACGGCGCGGCGCAGCACCCGCACCATGGTCTCCGCGCCCTTGAGCCGGGCCAGCGCGGGGGAGTCGTGGCCGGTGGCGGTCACGCCCTCCACCAGGTCGCCGAGCGAGCGCAGGCTCGCCGAGCCCTCGCCGAGCGAGGGCAGGACACGCTCGATGTACGCGGTGAAGCGGCGGTTGGGCCCGACGATCAGCACGCCGCGGGAGCCGAACCGGCGGCGGTGCCGGAAGAGCAGGTAGGCGACGCGGTGCAGCGCCACCGCCGTCTTGCCGGTGCCGGGTGCGCCGCGGACGAGCACCGTGCCGTCGGCCGGCGCGCGGATCACCTCGTCCTGCTCCCGCTGGATGGTGGCCACGATGTCGCGCATCGCGCCCTCGCGCGTCCGGGCGAGGGAGGCGAGGAAGGCGCCGTCGCCGACGATCGTGAGCCCGTCGGCGGCCTCGGGATCGAGCAGGTCGTCCTCGAGGTCGACGACCGCGTGGCCGCGCGAGTGCAGCACCCGCCGGCGGACCACGCCGCGCGGGTCCTCGGGGGTGGCGCGGTAGAAGTCCTCGGCGGCGGGCGCACGCCAGTCGATCACGAGCGAGTCGTGCTCGGACGTGCGGACGCCGATGCGCCCGATGTAGCGGATCTCCCGGCCGGTCAGGTCGAGCCGGCCGAACACCAGGCCGTCATCGGCGATGTCCAGCGCCTGGGCGCGCAGCGCGGCCTGGTGCACCATGGCGTCCCGGTCGACCAGCGAGCCCTTGGTCCCGGCGAGGGACTGCCGGTAGCCCTCGCGGATCATGGCCTGGGCGTCCGCGCGCATCTCGTCGAGCCGCTCGTACGCCATGTCGACGTACCGCTGCTCGGCGGCGATCTCCTGGTCCTTGACCGTGGTCTTGGCTGAGGCCGGCCGGCCCGTGACGGCTCCCGGCCTGCTCAGGGACGACATGCAGGCTCCTCGCGACTGTGCTCCTCGGGGGTTTCCTCCCCGTACCCCACGGAGGGGCGAAAGAGCCAGCTTATGCGGTTCGGGCGGCCCGCTAGCCGGTTCGGGTCTCCTCTGAAAGCCCCCGGCCGGGCCGGATGGCCTGCCGCAGTACAAGATCGACGATCCTGGGGGCGTGCCGCTGGAGGAACACCGCGGCCCTGGCCCGGCCGCCGGGCAGGACGTAGAGATCACGGGCGGGACGGGCCAGCGAACGGTCGATCTCGTCCAGGACCAGCCGGGGCGGCATGATGCGCGTCCGGCCGACCGCCGGGTACCGCTCCACGATCCGGCGGAGCATCGGGGTGTCGACCTGTGGTGGGCACACACAGCGGATCTTCACGCCGCTGTCGCCGTGCTCGCGGACGAGGGCCTCGGCGTAGGCGTTCACCGCCGACTTGGCCGCCGCGTACGCCGAAGTCAGCGGGGCGGTCAGCCAAGCCGCGAGCGAGGAGAACAGGATCAGCTCGCCCTGGCCGCGGGCCAGCATGCCCGGCAGGACCGCCCGTACGACGTGGACGGTGCCCAGGTAGTTGACCCGGACCACCCGTTCGACCTCGTCCAGGGGCTGCTCCAGGGCCGGTGAGAGCGGGCCGATGCCCGCGGCGTGCAGGACCCGGTGCGGCGTGCCGATCTCGGCCACGAGGGCCTCGACGGCCTTCGGGTCCGCGACGTCGCACACTCGCGTGTGCATGTTGGGGGATCGTGCCGCCGTGCGTCCGAGGCCCGCCTCGTCCACGTCCACGCCGACGACGTCCCAGCCCGCGGCGGCCAGCCGCTGCGCCGCGAGCGCTCCCAGCCCGCTGCCCGCGCCCGTGACCAGCGCCGTCCGTGTCCCCCGAGGAGGAACGACCTCCCACGACCCTGGGGCGGTCTCGCCGGTCCGGTTCATCGCCGGACCTCCGTGGCATCCGCGAACTCCATCGCCAGGTGCGCGACCGTGCTGCTGCTCAGCGCGCGGGCGCCGTGGAGACCGAGCCCGCGGAGCTCGTCGGCCACGGGGTGGTCGCCCAGCGTGAGGCGCGCGCCGCCCGGCCGGAGCCGCACCCCGGACGGCGACATCGTCCACGGTGTCCGGCGGGTGATCCCGTCCAGGCAGGAGTACGCGTCGACCTTCGGCGCCGCCGCGCCGCCCGGCATCGGCAGGCCGGGCTTCACGGCCAGTTCGAGGGCGGTGCGGCCGCCGAAGCGCACGGCGCAGCGTTTGATCCGGCTGGCGAGGTCGATGGGGATGTCGGCGATCTCCTTGGGGAATCCCCAGATCGTCCGGCCCGCGTCCAGCGTGAACGCCTGGTTGACCGGCAACCAGTGGATGAACGCCCCGATGGGCCCGCCGTCCGGCGGGCGTACGAGGAACGCCACCGCGAACTCGTGGTACGGGCCCAGATCACCGTCCGCGTAGCGGATGAAGGCCAGCGAGCAGATGGCGCGTCGCCGGGTTGGACGAGCAGGGCCCGGGATGGGCGTGGCCACCCGCAGGCCGGAGTAGTCGATGAGGGTCTGCGCCGGGGCCGCGGGCACGGCGAACATCGCCGATGCCACCGCGGCGTCCCGGATCCGGACGGGCATGGTGACCCGCTCACCCTGAATCACATGGCTCACACCGCCAAGTAGAACAGGTTCTTATTTTCCTGTCACTACGGGATCACCGTGATTCGAGGGCCGCCCTGAGCCGGTCCAGGGTGGCGCGCATGCCCGCCCGGTTGATCTCGGCACGCCGTTCGGCCGGAACACCCGTGAAGACCTTGCCGAGCAGCGAGACGAACCCCGCGCCGCGGGTGTCGCGCCGCAGGTCCTCCCAGTATTCGGTCAGCCGGGTCGAGCCGTCGCCGATGCCCTCGATCCGGTACCCCCACAGCGCCACGGGAATGCCGAAGCTCGACACCCGGAACGCGAAGACCTCCCCGGGCACGGCGGCGTTGACCTGGCAGTTGGTGAACCAGACCCGCCAGCTGATCCGGTTGAAGCCCACGAATCTGGTGCCCGTCTCGACGGATCGCCCGCGCACCCACACGGCGAACGTCTCCTCGCTCCACTCGCGCATCCGCCGCAGATCCGCGATCGCCGCGTACACCGCCGTGGGCTCCGCCTTGATGGCCACGCTCTCCTCGACCACCCATTCCCTGTCCATGTCCCGATCATCTCAGGGTGCGGCCAGGGGCGATCAGGGGCGTCAGCGCAAATGGGCGAACTTTTCGCGCCATTCGCCGTACCACCTTGCGAACCAGGGATGCTGCGCGGCGAGCGGCAGGATGTACGTCACCGTCTCGGCGTAGTAGCGGCGCTGTTTGTCGGGTGGCATCTGGTAGAGGCGCTGCACGTTGCTGACGCGGTCGGCCAGCTTGACCAGCACCGCTTCGCGCGGTGCCTCGCCGAGCCGCCGCAGGTACGCCGCCTTGGCCGCGCGCTTGGCCTCCCGTCCCGCGCCCGCGGCCGGGGGCTTGGTCACCCAGTCGACCAGCTCGGTGACGACCGGCCCGAACTCCGCCTCCACCTCGTTGAGGGTGGCGTCGGTGTCCTCGACGACGTCGTGTAGCAGGACCGCCGTGAGCAGGTCGGAGGAGGTCACCTCGGCCCCGCGGACGAGCACTTCGAGGGCTTCGAGGAGGTGCTCGACGTACGGCACACCCGTGGGCCGCAACTGGTCACCGTGCCAGCGCTGCGCCGCCGTTGCCGCCCTTTCGACGGCGGCCAGGTCCACGGGCAGCTCCGCCAGGTCCACCCGGGCCTCGTCCCAGGTCCGCCAAGAGGTGAAGATCTCCACTCGTGCGCTCCGTTCAGCACGTTCTGCCCGTTCAGCCGGACTCCAGACTGGCACAGGGCAGTCCAGCGGCGCTCGGGCGCCCGGCCCAGGCTTCCAGCTGGGAGACGAACTCCTCAGCGTGAACGGCCCAGTGGAAGCGCGCGCGGGCCGTCTCGTACGCCCGCTTGCCCATCTCGGTGCGGAGGCTCGCGTCCTTGGAGAGTTCGAGGACCGCGTCCGCTGCCGCCCGCGGGTCGCCGAACGGGACGACGATCCCGCTGCCGGCGGGCTTCACCACGGCCACCGTCGCGGGATGCGGCGTGGTGACCACAGGCACTCCATGGGCCATGTACTCCATGACCTTGGCAGGCACTGGGCGGTCCTCCGCCGGTTCGTCGTGCAGGAGCGCGAGCCCGGCCGTCGCGCCTTCCGCGATACGGAGTGCCCGGTCGTTCGGGACGAATCCGTACCAGCGCAGGATCCCCTCCCGCTGTGCATCCCGCAGCGCGGGCCGGACCTGCGGGTCGGCCGGGCCGATCAGCTCGACCATCACGCCCGCGGCGGCCAGCAACCGGGCCAGCTCGATCATGTCGTGGGCGCCCCGCCCGGGCGACAGCCGCCCGACGTAGACGGCGCGGCCGGGGCCCGGCGGAGCGGGCGGCTCCGCGGCGACGTACGCGGTGTTCGGCACCACCGGGTGCGCCCTGGCGAACCGGGTGCGGTGGGCGTCCTCGGCGAGGAGCAGCCGATGCCGGCGCTCGGTTCGCGCCTCCAGCCGCCGCACGAACGGGCGCAGCAGCGGGCGCACGGGGCGGAGCAGGCGCCCGCGTTCGGTCAGGGCCACCGTGGTGTCCTCGTGCACGTCCCAGACGACTGTCCGCCGCCGGACCGACCGGGGGAGCGAGATCAGCAGCTCCGGGTCGTGCAGCAGCACCACGTCGGCGTACGCGGCGTGCTCGGCCAGGGCGCGGTGCGCGGTGCGGACCGCGTGCAGGCGCCGCCGGCCCGTCGCCTGAGGCACGTCGACCGGGGTGATCTCGCGCCAGGGCGTCACGTTGCAGGCGCGGAACGGCGCGATGTACGTGACCTCGTGGCCCGCGTCGAGGAGGGCACGGATCTGGCGGTGCAGGACCCGGGCGTCCTCGGGATGACGTGCGATGGTGCACACGCAGACCCGCATTGGCTCACTCCTGGGGGAAGACACTGTCCTTCTGGGCGATTGTGAGCGCGCTGGGAGAATTCCCGCCGTACGGCAGGGTGACCGCGGGTGAACGTCGGCCGGTCGGTGGGCGGACCCCGGCGCGGTCGGTGGGCGGAAGAATGTCCCCATGTAGTTGTCCAGAGGTTCACCTTCCCGTCGCGAAGCCGGGCCACAATGCGCAAGGTGTCCCTATCCGCACCGTCACCGCCCGCGCTCAGGCGACCACCCGCCACCAAGGTCTGGGTGGAGTCGCCGCTGCAGCTCCTGTCGGCGGTCGAGGCCCATCACGCCGGCCTGCTCGGCCACGGGACCGAGGTCGTGCTGCGGTCGGGCGTGGAGCCGCTGGTGGCGACCGCGTCCGAGGTAGAGCGGCTCGGGCCGCACCTGGGGCTGGCGGGGCTGCACGTGGGCTCCCGGGTCCCGCTGCCGAGCGGCACCGGCACGTTGGTGATCGGCGACGCCTTCTCGGGCACCGTGCAGCGGCGGCTCCTGACGTTCCGGGCGCAGCGGCTGATCATCGCCGATGACGGCCTGGCCACCATCCACCTGCTCGAACTGCTCGCCGCGCCGGATCCGCGGCCGCTGATCCGGGCGCGCGCCCAGCCCACGATGGCCCGGCAGGCGCTGGGCCTGGCGGCCGCCACCCGCATGCGAGCCCTCGGCCGCGCGGGCCGCCTGATCGTCTTCACCGCGCTCCCGGTCCCGGGGGAACTGCGCGAGGCGGTGACGAAGCACGGCGTCACGATCGTCGGGCACGACTTCCCGTGGTTGCGGAGCCGGCCGTCCGGCCCTCCTCCGCCGGAACGGCAGGTCGTCCTGGGCAGCTCCCTGGTGGCGAACGGCCTTGTGCACCGCGAGCGCTACCTCGAGTGGGTCGCCGATCTGGCCGCCGCGGAGCCGATCGCCTACCGCCCGCACCGGCGCGAACTTCCGGCCGACCTCGCCGAGCTCCGGCGCAACCCGCGGATCTCGGTGGCCGAGCCGGGACCCCCTGTCGAGGTCTGCCTGCGCGGGCTCACCCGCGAGCACCGGGTGATCAGCCTCCCGTCGACCGCGCTCACCTCGTTGCGGCTCGTCCTGCGGGGCAACGGCACTACGATCCAGGGCGTGACCGTTCCTGCCGAGTGGTGGACCGACCAGGCCGACGCCGGACTGCGCGAGCATCTGAGCCTGTTCCTGGACGGGCTGGAGCCCGCCCGTTGACCGCCAGGGTCCTCGCCGTCGCCGACTCCGATTCCTATCTCAAGTGGGCGGCCGGCCTGCTCGACGCGCTGCCGCCCGGCTGGACGGCGCGCACCGCGGTCGTGCGGTCCCCGATCACGCCGTCCGCGGACCAGATCCGGGCCGCGCTGAACGGGACCATGACCATCGAGGCCGAGGTGCTCCCCGCCCGCCGGTTGCGCCGCCTGCTCGCCTCGTACGAACCCGACGTCGTGCTGCTCGCCTGCACCGGTCCGGTGGTCGAGGTGCTGAGCGGCATCATCCTCGACCGCGCCGGTCCCCGGCCCGTCCTGGTCTCCGGGCTGCCGGGGATCTCGGTGCCCGCCAGCGAACGCGCCTGGGTCTTCCGCTCGGCCGCCGACCTGTTCATCGTGCACAGCCACCGCGAGGTCGACGAGTTCACCGGGATCGCCCGCGCCCTCGGCATCCGCGGCACGGTGGGCCGCGCCCGGCTCCCGTTCCTCGATCCGGCGCCGCCCAGGCCGCTACGCGACCGCGTCGTCTTCGCCACGCAGGCCAAGGTGCCCGTCGCCCTGGACGAACGGCGTCGCATCCTCCTCTCGCTGGCGACGCTGGCCGGCAAGCGCCCGGATCTGCGGCCTGTGGTGAAGCTGCGCGGCCGCGCCGACGAACAGCAGACCCACCGGGAGCTGCACCACTACGAGCTTCTCTGGCGCGACCTGGTGGCCGAGGGCAAGGTGCGCGCCGGTGCTCTGACGTTCGACGCCGGTCCCATGCGCGAGCATCTCGCGCATGCCGCGGGCTTCGTCACGGTCAGCTCCACCGCGGCCCTGGAGGCCATCGCCGCGCGGGTGCCCCTTCTCGTCCTGTCCGACTTCGGGGTGAACGCCGAGATGATCAACGTGGTCTTCGAGGGCAGTGACTGTCTCGGGACCCTGGCCGACCTTGAGGTGGGGGCCTTCCGTACTCCCGACCGGGGCTGGTGTGCGGCCAACTACTTCCACGACCCGGTGGACGACGACTGGACCACCCACTTGTCCGGCCTGGTCGCGCAGGCCCGGACGGGCGGTCTGCCCGCGCCGACCCGCCTCCCGTACCCCGGTGGCGCCCGCGCCCGCCGCCGGGCCCGCATGCGCCTGGAGGCCCCGGCCGCCATGGAGGTCATCTCCGCTGTGCGCCAAGCCCGCCAGCGCGCAGCCGGAGGCTGAGGTCAGATGGGGGGACTGCCTCCGCACACACCGGCGTCGGCGGGACGAGAGCGCGTGACGAGCTTGATGCTTCCGCCCTTGTAACGCCAGACGCCGAGCGTCACGTCGAGGCCCATCCTCTGCACGAGGTTCTCGCGGTTGCGGACCCATGGCGGCTGGCGGGCACCGCCGCCGTCCATCAGCCAGACGCGGCCGACATTGCACAGCCGAGTTGCCAGCACCGCAGGGTTCACGTCCTCGCCGTCGAGGTTGGCGGCTTTGGCCGGGGTCTTCCGGACCATGAGATCGGTGAGCCCTTTGTAGGCGTCCGCATAGGCCGCCGTACGCCAGCGCTGGTGCCGTGCGAGGAAGAGGACTCCGTCGCCGGGCATGGCCCGTTCCCGCACGATGTCGGCGGCGGCACGCAGGTCGTCGATCCGCTCGTCCTGCTTGCGGATCTCCAGTTGGCCGGGGACGGTGAGCGCCAGCACCGCCACGAGCGCGACCGCGGTGAGAGGTCGCCACAGCTGTCCAAGTGCCACCAATCCCGCCGCGACCAGGAGCACGAGCGCAGGCACGCACAACAGCACGTACCGCGTGCGGAACATCGGCTGGACGAACGAGGCCGACAGGAGGAAGACCGGCGGGAAGAAGAGCCAAGGCAGCGCCAGCGCGGCCAGTCCCGGCGTTCGCGGCCGTTGCAGCCTGCCGGCGATCACGCCGATGACCATGAGTGCGGTGAGGACCAGGATGAGCCGTTCTCCCCCCGCCATGAAGCGCACCAGGCTCCAGGTCATGACGGCCGTCGGCTTCTGTAGGGAGGCGACCTGTGCCTTCTGGGTCTGCGAGGCGATGACGAACGGGGCGAGCACGACGAGCGCCGCCGCTGTCGCGGCGAGCCAGCGGCGCAGGAGACACGGCTCCACGCGCGTCCACAGAAGAGTGATCGCGTGGGCGGCGACCAGCAGCAGGCCGAAGATGTTGAAGAGCCCGACGAGCACCAGGGCGACGGCGTAGCCGGTGAGCCAGATCCGCCGCCGGTCCCTCGTCCCGGTCTTCTCCGTGGCCTGGACGGCGCGTACGAGCAGATAGGTCGCCAGCACGGCGGCGGCCGTGACCATCGCGAACGGCCGGGCCTCCTGCGCGTACCGGGTGACGGTCACGCTCGTCGCGTAGCAGATGCCGGCCACCAGGGCCGTCGCGTCCGAGCCGCACCGGCGGCCGAGCGCCACCACTCCGGCGGCGCCGGCCGCCATGGCCACGGCGGAGGGAACGCGCACGGCCAGCTCGCTCTCACCGAACACCGCGACCCACGGCTTCATGATCAGGTAGTAGGCGAGATGCACGAGATCGAGCCGGTGGACGGCGCGTTCGAGATCGGGCAGCGAGCGCCCGGTCATGCTGATCGTCGCCGCCTCGTCCAGCCAGAAGGACGGTCCGCTGATGCCCAGCAGGGCGATGACCAGCGTCATGGCCGCCGCGAAGGCCGGGACGGCGCAGGTCCTCATCGAATGGGTGCCAGGTGCCACACTTGTAGGACGATTAAGAGGACCAATCGGGGTGCCCGAGAGCACTGACTAAATGGATCAGATGACAATTTGTTCATCTTCTGCATCCCTTTTTCGCGCAGAATTCACCGGCCGTTTGAACGAAGTCTCAGGGCGCGGTGAACGCGTCGATCCGGAGGGCGTGGTGAGTCGCCAGGAGGTCGCAGACGGGGGCGTCGCGGTCCCACCGGTAGAGGCCCGGCATGCCGGGGCACGCCCGCTGCGCCTCCAGGCGCGCGGCGATGACCAGCGAGAGCATGTCGGGGGCCCGCAGGCCGGTGGCGGTGAGACCGCTGGCGGCGCCCTCCAGTTCGTCCAGCGCGCCGCCGCTCTTCCACCGCACCTCGGGCACGATGTCGGGCCGCCAGGTGCCCGCCGGGAGGGGCCTGCCCAAGATCTTCATTGTTTCGAGCGCGATGCCGCGTGCGGCGCGTCCCCGTTTGGTCGCCGTCCACTTCTCGAATTCCGGCTGATCGAACGTGGGCGCCTTGGCGTTCAGCGCCGTGGCTAGCTGGGCTGAGAGCAGCCAGTGGCGCGCGTTATCCGGGGTGAGCTCACGGCCCTTCGGATAGCCGCGCGGCAGTTCACGGCGGATCCGGTTCTCCACGCCGGGCTCGACGGTCCCGCCGGCCTGCTTGAGCGTGGCGAGCCAGATCGCCCGGTCGAGCGGAGTCGCGCGCATGACGTCCGGTGTACGCGCGGTGAGGCCCGCGACCATCCGGGGATCGGCGGTGGGCAGCCGTCCCAGCGAGCGGATCTGGGTGACGTAGTACGCGGCGTAGAGAGCGGTCAGCTTCTCCTTCGCCGGGAAGGGCAGCTTGCGTGACCACTCCGGGTCGGTGGTCGTGGACGGCCGGAAGAGGCCGTCGGGAGTGCGGAGGCCTTCGAGCGATGCCGCGAGCTGCCGCCGATCGGCTTCGGCTTGCCTGGCTTCGCGGGCGGAGGCCGAGCCCGGCCAGGTGACGAGCAGCGCGGCGGCGAGGACGGCGGCGGAGGCGGCGGCGATCGGTGCGCGCCAGCGATGCGGCGCGATCCGCCACGGCGGTGCCAGCCCGAGGGCCAGCGCGGCGAAGGGGACGGCGGGCGGTACGTAGCGGGGATCGAAATCGGCCATCGCGGCAGGGACCACGAGCAGCGACCAGGCGGTCAGCCAGGGCACCACCGCGATCCACTGGCGCCGGACGACCATGCCGATGGGCGCGACGAGAAGGATGATCAGCAGGGCCGGGCCGGGCAGGCTGGTCCAGCGGTCGGCTTTGTAGTCGCGGACCCGCCCCGCATGCGGCTCGACGACGCGCGGCTGGTCGTCCGCCCCCGCCTGCGGGATGTCGAGATAGCGGGCGATGCTGATCGCGCCGTTGCCCTCCATCGGCGTGAGGGTCCGGGGGAAGGACAGCGCGACGGGGGTGGCGGGCGTGGGGTAGGCCGTGTCCACGGCCCGGAAGGACCGGACGGTGTCACGCCAGACGACGGCGAGATAGTCGCCTGGCTGCTCCATGATGGCGCGCTTGGCGAAGCTCTTGGCCAGCGCGTTGCCCTCCGCGCCGGACCTCTCCACACCGTTCCAGCGGACGAACGCCGAGGACGTGCCCCAGCCGCCCCAGAGCGCGGAGAACGCCGGGGCGACGACCGAGTCCTCCGGGAGCTTCGGGCGGCAGAGGAACCGCTCCTCCGCGGGTGGCTTGATCTTGGCGCAGTCGGCGAACGCCGCCGTCCGGCCGTACAGGAAGGCGCCGTCGCTGTTGCTCAATCCGTACCGGCCGTACTCCTCGTGGAACCACACCGCGTACGACCCGACCGGGATCGCGAACGCCGCCACCAGCGCGATCGTGACCCACCGGGTCCGTCGGCGGTACAGCAGCCGGGCGGCGACCAGCACCACGATCAGCGCGGCCGGCGGCCGGATCAGGGTCGCGGCGGCGATCGCCAGCCCGGCCAGGGGCACCGTGATCCAGTACGCCCACCGGGCACGCCGGAACCGCCACGCCCCCAGCGTGAGGCCCAGCATCATGAAGAAGATCCATGGCGACTCGGACACCAGCATGGTCTCCAGCTGGAGCAGCCGGGCGTCCAGGAGCGCGGGCACCGCCGCGAGCGTGGCCCACCACGCCGCGATGCCCCGGTTGCGGAGCAGCAGGTAGACCATGGCTCCGGTGGCGACGCCGAGCGAGTGCTGGACGGCGGCCACCGCGGTGAGGCTGTGCTCGCCGCGCAGCAACGCCAGGAACGCCGAATATCCGCTGGTGTGCCAGCTTCCCGGGCTGAGGTGCGTCGCGTGGTCGAGGTACTTACCGGTGTCGCCGAACCACAGCCCGCCGGGATAGCCGCGCGTCGCCATCACGCGAAGCCGGATCGCGTACGCCAGCAAACCCAGGAACACGACGTGGCGCGCCACGAACAACCCAGCCGCACGGGCGGCCCCCAGCAGGCCTACGCCCACCTGTAGCTCCCCTGTTCATCGACCTGACCGCACTGTTCACTCGTCGGTCTGGCCGCGCATCTCCTCGGTCTTTCGCAGCGCCTTCAGCGCCAGCTCACGGCGCCTGGTGTGCGGGGGGAGCGCGGCGGTCAGGAGCCTGCGGTTGGCCTGGGACAGGCCGCCGGGGAGCTTCAGGCTCGTCAGCCGCCGCCGTTTGAAGTAGCGCAGCATCGGGCCCTCGGCGTGCTCGGCGAGGTACGCGCCGGCGTCGTTCCGCAGCTCAGGGCGGCTGCCGGCCTGCATGCAGTACGTGACGGCGGTCAGCAGCGGAGCCAGCTTCTCCCCGACCTGGTCCAGACCGATGACCGGCGCGCTGAGCCTGCCCTCCACGTCCAGATGGGGGAGCAGCGTGTCGGTGATGACGAGCGGGACGCGGTTGCTGTTCTGGTACGGGGTGAGCTGGTCGAGCATCATGCGCGTACCGCTGCACGCGGCCGTGGCCCCGAAGAAGCGCAGCGCGGTCATCTGGGCGGTCGAGAAGCAGCCGACGACGAGCTCGGGCTTCACCGTGGCGCACCACACCTCGGCGGGCACCGGGTCGTCGATCACCACGAGCCGGACGCCGAGCTTTCCGGCCTCCTCGGCGAGCCGTCCGGACAGCGACGACTGGCTCGTCGGGTGCGGCTTGAACAGCACGGTCGCGTGGCCGCGCGCGGCACAACCCCGCACCATCCGCAGATGCAGATCCTCCTCGGCCGACTCGGAGATCAAATCGAGGGACGCCAGATACTGGCCGACGATGAGCGCGCTTCCCTCCAGGCCCGAGCCGTGCCGGGCCAGCACCGGCGCGACCTCCGTGGTGACCTCGGCCAGCACCGCCAGGAACGCCTCGTCCGGCACGATCGCAGGGGGCACTCCGTACTCTTCGAGCAGGCGCGGTTTCAGGCCCGGCACCAGATCCAGATGCAGGAGCCGATCGATCCGCGGTCCGACGTTGGGCAGCGAGGTCCGGGTCGGCCCGTACGCCATCAGCCCGTCGGAGTACACCGTCACCGGCGCGTCATGGAAGATCATCGCCAGCGCCCTGCCCGGGCTCACCGCGATCGACTCGGTCACCAGCTCGACGGGGTCACCGCCCAGGCCCCACCGGTCGCGCAGCAGGCGTTCGAAGACCGGCAGGTCCTCGGCGCGCGGCGTCCAGCCGAACGGATGCAGCGGATCGATCAGGTCGTTCCACGACAGCACCTCGTGGAAGCGGCCGGCGAGCGCCTCGAAGCCGGGCATCTCGTGCAGGGACGTGGAGACCTGCGGGATGGCCGCGTTGTTGGCGGTCAGCAGCACCCGCCGCCCACCCCCGAAGAGCCCGGCGTCGATCGCGGCCGCGACGGTCATCGCGCCGTACATGGTGCCCGCGACGAAGATCTGGGTCACAGGATCACGTCCGTTCCGAGCTGCTGGGTGAACAACCGCGTGCGCTCGCCGCCCAGGCCGGGCAGGACCTCCGCGAGCACCTCGGGCGGCATGCCTTTGATGGTCGTCCGGGCGCGGGCGCGCAGCTGCCGGCGGAGCGCGGGCGTCAGCCGTTCCCGCTCCGAGAGGTGGTGCGCGATGACGGCCAGGTAGGTCCGCACCGCCTTGCGCGTGTAACCCACCCGGTCCGGATCGTCGGCGAGCTCGGCCAGGACCATGTCGAACGAGTCGAAGAAGTGCAGCTGCCGGGCGTCGCCCACCTGGGTCAACGACCCGGCCACCTCGCGCCGGTAGTGCAGGCCCGCGAGGGAGACCACCGCGTACGAGCCCGCCAGCCGGTGCAGCCGCCAGATCCAGGGCCGGTCCTCGGCGGTCAGCAGCGGCTCGTCGAAGGTCAGCATGCCCGCGTCGGCCAGCTCCCGCCGGAAGACCCCGGCCCACGCGTACGGGTAGTCGACCATCGTCTTGTCGTGCGCGGGCAGGATCGACTCCCGCGGCTTCAACACCACACCCCGCCTCGGCGCCGGGGCACGTTCGACCACCCGGCGCCGCCCGAAGACCTGGATGTGGTCGACCCGGACGAAGTCACACCCCAGCCCGTCGATCGCCTCGACGAGGTCGGCGAAATAACCCGGAACGACCCAGTCGTCGCCGTCCAGGTAGCTGATGTACCGGCCGGTCGAGACGGCGAGCCCCGCGTTGCGCGCGCCGCTCAGCCCCTTGGCCTGATCGTGGCGTACCACCGTCAGCTGCGGGATGCGCTCGGCCGCCGCCGCGAGGATCTCCGGGGTCCGATCGGTCGAACCGTCGTCCACGACGATGTACTCGAAGTCGTCCCGGGCGTTCGCGGCCAGGCCGCGCAGCATGTCGCCGACATAGCCCTGGACGTTCCTGGCCGGCACGATGACCGACAACGTGGTCATCGGATCTTCTCCTTGCTCATGAGGCCGTTTCGTTGGTTGGTGGCGGGTGGGGCTGGACGATGGTCGCCGAGCGAAGCTCGTCTTTTGATGGTGGCGGGTGGGGGCTGGAGGACGGTCATCCGGATCGAAGCAGGCGCGTGGTGATACGGCCACGCTTACGCGCGACCGGTTCTGGCGGCGGCGCCACGGGCTCCTCCACCGGAGGCGGCTCCCCGCCAGGCAGCCCGAGCTCAGCAAGCCTTTCCCGCCGGAAGTAGGGCGAATCCACCTGGCGCTCCAGGTAGGCCACGGCGTCGGCACGCAAATCCGGCCGACTACCAGGCCGCAGGCAGTAACTCACGGCGGTCACCAGCGCACCGAGCTCCCGCACCGCCCCGTCGGCCTGCCCAGGTGCCGGACCGCCGTGTTGCACCGAGCCACGCTGCGCGTGCGCCTGTGACAGGTCACCAGTCCGCGTCTGCGCCGGTCCGCTGGTCTGCGCCCGTGCTGAGCCGGCGTGCTGGGCCAGCGTGCCCTCGGTGGAGAGTTGGGGGAGCAGGTGGGCCACGATGACGGCTAGGAGCTGCTGCTCGTTGTTCGCGTGGCTTGGAAACGTTTCCGAGCTTGCGTAGGCGGTGGGGATGCCGAGGTGGCGCCTGGTTGCGAGGAGAGCGGAGACGTCACAGCCGACCAGGAGGTCCGGTGCCAGGGCCGCGCAGAGCACCTCGGTCGGTGCAGCTCCGGTGGCTGGTAGGCCGGTGGGTGGCAGCAGGCGTACTCCGAGAGCCTCGGCCTCTTCGGACAGGCGGGTTGCCAGGCTTGCGGCCGACCAGGTGGGTGTTTCGGGGGACGGCGCGTACACGATGGTCTTGTGGCCGTTAGCGGCGACGCCGCGCAGCATGGTGAGGTTCGTGTTCGCGTGTTCGGTGCCGATGATGAGGGCGGTGCCGGTCGTGGGTGAGGCCAGGTTGGCGGCGGCTTCGGTGAGGAGTGTTCGGTAGGCGTCGGGAGGGATGACCTCGGCGGGGATGCCGTACTCACCCAGGAGGTGGGGGGCCAGGCCGGGGACCAGGTCCAGGTGGAGGAGGCGCTCGATCCGGCTGCTCATTCCGGTGGGCAGGGCGGCGGGGGTGGGGGCGTACACCTCGGGTGAGGCGGTGCAGACGATGACCGGGGCGGAACGGAAGATCGTGGCGAGCGCTCTGCTCTGCGCGGACGTCGCGGAGCCCAGGACCAGTTCGATGGGTTCGTTGCCGAGGTTCCACTCGCGGCGGAGCATGCGCTCGAACATCGGGCGGTCCTCGCTGCGAGGCGTCCAACTGGCCGGATGTGCCGGGGCGACGGTCTCGTTCCACGACAGGATCTGGGTGAAGCGCTCGGCGGCTGCGGCGAAGCCGGGGGTGTCCCGGAGTGAGGGCGTGAATTCGGGGATGGCCGTCTCGTCGCTCACCAGCAGGATGCGGTGGATCGGAGTGCGAGAGGCGGCGCCGAGCATGCCCGCGTCGATCGCGGCGGCCATGGCCAGGGCCACCGGCGCGGAGGCACAGGTGAAGAGCTGGACGGTCATGTGACCCCCAGCAGGTCGGCGAAGAGGCGCTCCCGTTCGGCGCCCATGCCCGGCAGTGTCTCGGCCAGGGTCTCCTCCGGCAGGGACTGCAGGGCTGTCCGGCCGCGTTCGTAGAGTCGCTCTCTGAGCTCGGGGGACAGGCGGTCTCGTCGTTTGAGGTGGAACGCGATGATCGCGCAGTACGTGCGGGCCGCCTTGCGCAGGAAGCTCTCCCTGTCGGGGTCGTCCGCCAGATCCCGGATCACCTGGTCGAACGCGTCGAAGAAGTGCAGCTGGCGTTCGTCGCCGATCTGGCGTAGGGAGCCCGCTCTCTGGCGGTAGTGCAGCCCGGCCAGGGAGACGACCGCGTAGGAGGTCGCCTCCCGGTGCAGCCGCCAGACCCACGGGCGGTCTTCGGCGGTGTGCAGCCGTTCGTCCATGGTGAGCAGGTCGCCGAGTTCCCGCCGGTAGATGCCGGCCCAGATCGCCGGATAGTCGACCATGGAGTTCTCGTGCACCGGGAGGATCCCGTCCCGGGGGTCGAGGACCACCCCGCGCCGGCCCATCGGGGCCGGCTCGGGGATGCGGCGGGTCCCGGTCACCTGTACGTGGTCGACGCGCACGAAGTCGCAGCCCAGGCCCTCGATCGCCGCCAGGAGGTCGGTGTAGTAGCCCGGCATGACGTAGTCGTCGGCGTCCAGGTACGTGATGTACCGGCCCGACGACAGGGCCAAGCCCTGGTTGCGGGCCGCCGCGACGCCGGTGGGACGGTCGTTGCGGACCACCGTGAGGCCGTCGAGGCGGGCCTCTCCGAGGATCTCCGGCGTACGGTCCGCGGAGCCGTCGTCGATCACGATGAACTCGACGTCGGCGCGGGCGTTGGCGGCCAGCCCGCGGAGCAGATCGTCCAGATGGGGCGCGACGTCGCGGGCCGGGATGACGACCGAGAGCGCTGGGGTCACGCTCCGTCCCTCAGACCGTGGTCCGGCGCAGGCGGGCTCGCGGCTCCTCCTCACCGGGGAACACCCGCTTGTCGCCGTCACCGAGGGCCTCGCCGATGATGCGGATGTCGCGGACGAGGTGCTCCAGGCCGGTCGGCTCCAGCGAGGCGGCGTGGTCGGAGCCCCACATGGTGCGGTCCAAGGTGATGTGGCGTTCGACCATGACCGCGCCCATCGTGACGGCCGCCAGCGAGATCTGCAGCCCGCGCTCGTGGCCGGAGTAGCCGACCGGCACGCCGTACCGCTGCCGGAGCGTGCCGATCGTGCGGAGATTGGCCTCCTCGGGAGGGAGCGGGTAGGTCGAGGTGGAGTGCAGGATGACCAGCCGCTCGGTGCCGAGGATCTCCACCGCGGCGTCGATCTCGTCGAGCGTCGACATGCCGGTGGACAGGATGATCGGCTTGCCCGTGGCTGCCAGCGCGCGCAGCAGCTCGTGGTCGGTGACCGAGGCCGAGGCGACCTTGTGCGTGACGACGTCGAGCTCCTCCAGGAACTCGACCGACGGCACGTCCCACGGCGAGGCGAACCAGTCGATGCCGCGGTCGGCGGCGTACTTGGCGATCTGCTGGTACTCGTCGATGCCGAACTCGACCCGCTCCTTGTACTCCATGTAGGTCATCTCGCCCCACGGAGTCTGGCGGATCTTGTCGCGCTGCTCGACCGGCACGCAGATCTCCGGCGTGCGCTTCTGGAACTTGACCGCCTGGCAACCGGCGTCGGCCGCGATGTTGATCAGACGGCGGGCGATGTCCACGTCGCCGTTGTGGTTGATGCCGATCTCACCGATGACGTAGACGGGGTGTCCCTCGCCGACCTCGCTGGTGCCGATCCGCACGGTGCGGGTGTCCACTGCCGAGCTCATATGTCGCCGTCCTTGGATTGCTGTTCGGTCCGCGCCGAGGTCCCGCGTGCCCGCAGGATCCGGTCGCAGAGTTCGCGGACCGCCCCGGCGCCGCCGGGACGGGTGAGGGTGATGCGTGCCGCCGCCAGCACCTCGGGGTGGGAGCCGGGAACGGCGATCGGCCAGCCGACGAGTGCCAGGCAGCCGAGATCGTTGACGTCGTTGCCGACATAGGCGACCCGCGCCGGGTCGTAGCCCTCGTCGGCCATCCACTTGCGCAGCGCCGCGGCCTTGTCCTCCAGGCCGTGCAGCACCGGCACCTTGAGCTTGCGGGCGCGCGCCGCCACCACCGGATTGACCTCGGTCGACAGGATCAGCAGCGGTACGCCGGCGCGGCGCAGCAGCGAGACCCCCATGCCGTCGGAGCGGCTGACGGCCACGCTCTCCGTGCCGTCCTGGTCCACCCAGGCCCGGTCGTCGGTGTGCACGCCGTCGAAGTCGGTCACCACCGCGTCCACGACCAGGGACTCCGGCGGCTCGGCGATCGGCGCGATGGCGCGGGCAAGCGCCAGGTCCGTCGCGGTGTCCACCTCGATGGCGTGCTCGGGCGGGACGGGCTGCGCCGCGATGTGGCCGAAGAAGCGGTGCTTCAGGACGCGCAGCTCCGCGGTGCGCATCACGTAGAAGGCGCCGGTCTCGCGGTAGTGGACGGGCCGGTCCTGGCGTCGCGGCCGCTGGGTGGCGTCGTGGCCGACAGCGGTGACGCCCCGGTCGTCGACCTCGCGCCACTGGAACTCGTGGGACTCCATCGCCGCGAAGACGCTGTCCGCCACGCCGTCCAGCACGCGGCCCACGGCGGCGTCCAGATCGGCCGGGTCGATGAACGGGCTGGTGCACTGCACCATGACCGTCACCTCCGGGCTCTCCTCGATCTGGTCAAGCGCGTGCAGGAGCGCCGACTCGGAGGAGGCGGTGTCTCCGCTGATGTCTCCGGGACGGTCCACCACGCGGGCGCCGGCGCCGCGCGCCTCGGCGGCGATCTTGGCGTCGTCGGTGCTGACCACGACCGCGTCGATGCGCGGTGCGGCGAGCGCCGACTGGACGGCACGGGTCACGAGGCTGCGGCCGCCGATGCGGGCGAGGTTCTTTCGGGGAACGCCCTTCGAGCCGCCGCGCGCAGGGATGATGCAGACGACACGCACGTGTTTCCTCAGGTGGTAAGGGGTGGGGAGCCCTGGTCGACCGGTGGCTGCCCCGGAGCCCCAGACGTTAGGGACGCAGTTCTGCGGTTCTGTGTCCCGAACATGAACGGGCGCTGTCGTCCTCCCTAAGGCTTGCCGCTCGGGTGAGCGCTCCGGTGGACGCTCCGGGGCGTCGGCAAGGACGGCTGCGCTGGAGCGAAAAGCCAGGTCAGTCTGGGCTCGACGAGGAACCGGGTGGTTCGGACGACCGGCGGGGTGCAGAGCACGGTCGCCAGAACGCAGCCCGCGACGGCCACCAGCGTGACGCCGGGCAGCGTGTGCAGCCATTCCAGCTCGTACCAGCCGAAATAGATCATGAACGTGCGGACGGCGAAGTCGTGGAGCAGGTACGCGTACAGCGTGGTGGCGCCCAGCACGGTGAACCACAGGTGCCGTGCCGGGACCACTGCCAGGAAGGCGAACGTGAGGGCCATCGAGAGCCCGAACATGCCGGTCCGGATCAGGGTCCCCATGAGGTTGCCGACGCCGAGCGCCTCATGGCCGCTGTCCCAGTAGACCCACTGGTGCGGCAGCTTGCGGCCCACCGTGCTGATGAAGAGCAGCCCGGCCAGCAGGGCCGCGGTGCCGACGACCTTCGCCCGCGGCGTCCTTAGCGCCTGGAAGTGCTCCGGGCGGAGCAGTGTGCCCAGTACATAGAAGGGGAGCAGACCGAACATGCGGTGCAGGCTCAGCTCCTTGGGCATCTCCGTCATGTACGACAGGAGCGATATGCCCAGCGCGATGGCGAACGGCCAGCGGAGCTGCTTCCACACGGGCGTCGACAGCCGCCACAGGAAGACGGCCATCAGGAACCACATCACGAACGTCGGTCGCAGCAGGCTGAACTCCAGAGGCTTGTTCGTCGTCGCCCAGAAATAGAGCGAGAAGAGGGCCTCGAAGAGCACGTAGGGCACGACCAGCTGCACGGTGAGCTTGCGCACCCGGCCGCCGGCCAGCGTGAAGCCACGCGACAGGTAGCCGGTGAGCAGGATGAACACCGGCATGTGGAACATGTAGATGAAGACGTAGACCGCCCGCGCGGCGGGCACGTCCCGCAGCCCGCCGATGGCATGGCCGGCCACCACGAGCACGATCGCCACGAACTTGGCGTTGTCGAAGAAGGGATCCCGCGCCCGCTTGCCCGCCGGCGCCGCCTCGGCGGTCGTCACGACGGCGTCACGTCGGCTCACGTCGGTCCTCGGTCACATAGGGGTCAGGTGCGGCCGTAGGCGTCTTCGAGGCGTTCGATGTCGTCCTCGTCGAACTCGCCGAAGGCGATCTCCAGTACGCGCACGGCCGGTCCCGACGAGCCCATCCGGTGCGTGTCACCGGCCTTGATCAGCACCCGCTCGCCGACCTCGGGCTCGATCCGCTGCCCCGCCACCTCGAACACCGCGCCGCGGTCCAGCGCCACCCACAGCTCGTCCCGGTGGCGGTGCCGCTGCAGGCTCAGCCGCTGCCCCGGCGCCACGTGGATGATCTTCACGGTGGACTGCTCGTTCAGCGTGAACCGCTCGAAGCGCCCCCAGGGCCGCTCGTCGGTGATGATCGCCAGTTCGGTTCTGAGGTCGGTCGCTGGGGGCCGCCGAGCGAAGCTCGTCGTTTGATTGGTGGGGGGTGGGGGCTGGAGGACGGTCATCCCGGAGATGGTGGACCGCCTTGGCGAACGACGGTCGTACGCCAGGAGGCGTCAGGGTTTCGCTGGAGGGTCAGGGTCTTGTTGGGAGCCGCCCGCGAAGAGGCAGCCAAGGCCGCCGACCTTGCGCTGCCCGCCGTAGCCGGCGGCGGCGATGAGCCGCAGCGCCGCCTGGTCGGTGTGGTACGCGCAGGCCACGGTGACCTCGACCCGGTGCAGCGCGTCGCGTACGGCCCCGGCGTCCGGCTTGGGGCCCCGGGGTGACTGGACCAGCTCGTGGAGCAGCCTCCGGTCGTTGGTGAACGACCGAGACGCGCCGAGGATGTGGAGGTGATGGCTGTTGGGGCTGACGGCGTTGACCTTGATCGCGAACATCGGAACCGTGCGCATGTAGCGCTGCGGCATCAACACCACGCCTCCGCCGCGTTCCTTGGCCGCGTTCACCACCATCCGCGATGTCCGCAGTTCCTTGGGTACGGCCTTCCAGGAGGGGCGGTCTTCGACGAGCGTCCCGGCGTCCGGCGTCCAGAGCGGCAGCCCACCCACCACAAGGGCGATGGAGACGAGCCCGGCAGGCGCCAGCGCGAACCACCGGCTCGCCTTGGCGTGCGCGAGTGCCCTGGGAAGGGCGACGGTGGCGAGCAGGCCGACCAGCACGGGCGCGGGTACGACCCACATCGTGCGCCACATCACGGGTCCGGCGCCCGTCGCGGAGCCCATGAACTCCAGCAGCCCGTTCACGAGCAGCACGGTGGTGACGGCCGCGACGCCACCAGTGATCAGTGCCGGGACACCCGGGCGGGCCAGCCACGGACCCAGCCAGAGCGCACATCCGCCGATCACGCCGAGCACTCCGGCGAGCAGGACCTTCGAGTAGCTGCCGGCCGCGCCGTCGGCGTGCCCCTCGACCATCGCGCTACCGCTGTGGGTGAGCGTGACCAGCAGGCCCGCGCCGACCGGGTAGGCCAGTGCCGCCGTGGCCGCCAGCCCGGCGCGCACCCGGCCCGTGATGATCAGCGGTGCCGCCACCGCCGCGACGACGAGCGGGACGAGGAGCGCCGCCGTGGACGACAGCCCGGTCGCCGCGACGCCCGCGGCCGCGGCCAGCCCGAGCGCAGCCGGTGAACGCCGCTCCGCCCAGCGGGTCAGATAGACGTACAGCAACGGGATGAGCGCCGACACGAACATCGCCTTGCCCTGCCACATGCGCAGCAGGTGGAACGCCCCCAGCGAGCCCGCGCTCTCGCCCGACCAGACCAGATAGACCACGGCGACCGCGAAGCACGCGAGCAGGCGCCGCGGTGCCCATTCCCGGACCAGCCGCCACAGCGCCCAGACCGCGAGAAAGACGACCACGGGCAGCACGACGTACCACAGGAGGGACGCCGCGGGCACCCCCAGTTCCCGTGCCAGCGCCCCGACCAGGACCTCGATCGAGGAGACCGGCGGCTCGCCCGCGATCGGCGGGATCTCGCCCTGCGTGAAGATGACGTCCTGGAGCGCGATGCGGCCATGGGCGGCGGTCCACACCGAGCGGGACACGAAGAACGCGTCGTCACCATCGGTGTTGATGAGGAAGAGCGAACCGATCGCGAATCCCACTGCCGTCAGCACTGGCACCGCAGTCAAACCGCGTGCGGGCTGGTCCGCGTCGTTCCCGTCTCGCAAGATCTGCGGGCCGACCCGGCCGCTGACGAAGACCACTGCGGTGGCCGCGACGCTCAGCAGCCCGGCCACCCAGACCAGCCACCACGGGACACCGGACTTGTGGAGCCCCGCCGCCGCTCCCGCGACCACGCCGGTCGCGATGGCGGCGAACGCCCAGTAGCCGAGGGGCGGCCGGTCGACGGAAGCGCCCGCGGCTCGTTCCGTCGCTCGTTCGGACGGCTCGGGCGTGAGCCGCCACGCGTACAGCCCGCCCAGGATCGCGAGCACCACGAGCCAGCAGGTCAGTAAGACCCAGGTGCGCGGAGTGACCAGCAGTCCCACGTGGTACACGGCCGTCCATACCGCGAACGCCACGACCGCAAGATCCGAGAACCGGTCGAGGATACGGTTGATCAAGAGATCACTCCATCAAGACGCGCGCGCTCGACAGACCGGTGGCCACGGCGCACTGAGGGGCGGCTCGACCCTGTGCGGGGCCGGCAAGGAATCAGGCAGGTGAGGGTGAAGACGGCCGGCGCGGCGGCCTGGCCGGTGGCGTTATGACGGCAGCGGTCCGGAGGCGGCTGGCGTACTCGTCCGTGCCGTCAGGAGGTGTCGGCAGGCTCGGCCGATCCGGCCGGCTCGGGCTGATCCGCCCGTTGTTCGATCTGCTGGATGCGCAGTCGTTGGAGGCCGAGTTCTTCGGCGAGGGTGCGGACCTTGTCCTCCAGGCGGCTCACTTCGGAGCTGAGTTGCACGTTCATGGCGAGTAGGAGCAGGCTCGCGCCGAAGAACAGCAGGTTCGCGGGGACCTCGACCCCGGTGAGGTCGGCGGCCCAGGTGAGGATGCCGGGGAATGCCGCGATGAGCACGATGAAGACGGCCAGGACGACCCAGGTGATCGCGTACTTCTCGCGGAGCCTGCGGCGGCGCAACATCTCGAAGATGACGAGGAGGGCGATCGCGGCGCCGATGAGTCCGAGGTGATAGGCCTTCATGCCGCGGATGACCTCGGCGTCCAGCGGCGCACCAGCGCCAGCCCGAGCGCGACGACGGCGCGCAGCAGGTAGATCGTCGCTCGCAGGGAGGACTGGCTGGCCTGCCCGGCCGCCCGTGGCCGCATCGCGACCGGCACCTGCCTGACCCGTTGGCCGGACCGCAGGGCGATGACCGTCGACTCGACCGTGTCGCCGAGGTACTCGGCCGGGTAGTGCTCGGCGAACAGCTGGACGGCCCGGGGGCCCGCGGCCCGGAAGCCGCTCGTGGTGTCCGTGAGCCGCGTTCCGGCCAGCCTGGACAGGACGCCCGCGAGCAGGCTCATCGCCCAGCGGCGTGGTCCGCGTCCGGCCGAGTACGCGCCCTCTCCGGCGAAGCGGGCGCCGATGACCAGGTCCGCGGTCTCCAGTTCGGCGACGAGCCGCGGGATGTAGGAGGCGTCGTGCTGGCCGTCGGCGTCCACCTGGACCACGGCCTGGTACCCGTGGCGCTGCGCATACCGGTATCCGGCGCGCATGGCACCGCCGACACCCAGGTTGAAGGGCAGCCGCACGACGGGGACGCTCAGGGCCGCCGCCGCGGCGGCGGTGCCGTCCGTCGAGCCGTCGTCGATGACGAGCACGTCGGCGTCCGGACAGTAGAGAGCGAGCTCCCTGAGGACGCCTGCGATGGCGTGCTCCTCGTTGAGCGCCGGTACGACGACGAGTGTGCTCACTCGTTGCCTGATACCAGCCTCCTTGCAGTCAAATGTCCCCTTGATGGCGCTTCCCCGTCTCCGCTCGTGCGGGTAAGCGGCCTGACCAGCTTCGTGGGCCGCATACCCGGGTGGATCTCGCACTAATGACGCCCTAACACCGCCTGAACGTTGCCTCGAAATCCGGTCAATATCCGGCCAATTTTGATCTTGCGCCGCGGGGGTCATTTCGTCCAAGATCTCCTGCCAGAGGTCCACGTCTTCGCGGGCGCCGCCGCCCGCCCGTCTCGGGGGAGCCACCACAACGTGGGGATTCGTGAAGGCGTGCCCGTGCCATTGGCGGTCACCGGTGCCGTGGTCGTATCCGGGCTCGCCATGGTCGCCGGCGTCACATTCGCCGAGAACGGCATTCAGGCCCGGCGCGAACCCGTACCGGTGCGGCCTGCGGCCGCCCCGGACGGTAAGGCCGGCGCCGCGGGAAAAAAGGACCGGTATATGCAGGTCGTCGCGCATGCGGACGACGACCTGCTTTTCATGAATCCCGACATTCGGGACGTCATCGCCGCCGGGCGGCAGACGGTCACCGTGTTCCTGACCGCAGGCGAGGGATACGCACGGGGATATGACCCGTATGCCTATTCGGCGAGCAGAGAACGGGGAATCCGGCAGGCGTACGCCCGCATGGCCGGAGTGCGTGACCGCTGGACGAGCGGCGCGCTCGTGGCCGGACCGCTCACCGTCCAGGTCGACACGCTCACCGAACGGCCCACGGTACGGCTGGTGTGGTTCCGGCTGCCGGACGGCGCCGACAAGCACACCAGCACGCTCGGCAAGAACGCCCTGAAACGCCTCCAGAGGGATCTGATCGGGACGAACTGCGTGCACACCGTCGTCCCTGCGGGATCGCCGTTCTCCCGCTGTGCCAGCCGGGCGGACGTGCTGGCGGCCCTGCAGGCGCTGATGAAGACGTTCGGCACGACCGTCGTGCGCCACCAGGACACCCAGCCCCACGGGCACGACCACAAGGACCATGTCGCAGCGGCGCGCCTGACCGCCGAGGCCGTGCGCGGAGCCGGAGACCCGCGCCTGGTCGCCATCGGCTACGTCGACTACGCGATCCTGCGGCTCCCCGTGAACCTCGGCCCGGGGCAGCGGGCGGGCAAGAAGGCCGCCTTCGAGGCGTATCGGCGGCATGACCGCCTGCTGGGCCCCCAGAAGCTGCCCAAGTACTGGGGCTGGACGAAGCGCATGTACCGCCGCTGGCCGGGGAGCGGCGTCCAGCTGGCACGCGGGTCCGACGGGCTGCTGCGCGCCTTCGCGGTCGAGCAGGGCGGGCTGTACGTCTGGACGCAGCGCAACGCCGGCGAGTGGAGCGGGCCGCTCCGCATCGACCCCGGATTCCCGCTCAGCCCGGGGATCACGGTCGGGAGCGTCGGCGACCAGTGGATGGTCGCCGCTCGCCGTGCCGACGACACGCACGGTCTCGTGGTCTTCCAGGCGGGCCGGGCGAACGCGTGGCAGGTGACGCAGCTGGGCGCCCCGGGCCGCGAGCGCGACCGGAAGCACACGGGATCCCCGGCCGTCACCGCGACCGCCGACGGCCGGATCGCCGTCTTCGTGCGCACCGGCGCCGGAACCGTCGCCATGCGCATGCAGGGCAAGCCGTTGGGCACGTTCGGCAAATGGCGCGACCTGGGCGGACGTGACCTGCGCGACGGGCTCGCGGTCACCCCTGCCGGGCGGTCGCCGATCGAGGTGTTCGCCGCCTCGGACGACGCCCCGCGCGCCCGGGCCCGGCGCGAGGCGACGGGGCGGGGCACGGTGATGCGCTGGCGCATGCAGGAGACGCGCCCGGTCCGAGGCGAGGACATCGGCCGCACCTCACCGGCCGGGCCGCTGCGGTTGTCCGCCGGACCGGACGCCCGCACGCGCCTGCTCCACCGCGACCCGCGCTCCGGCCAGTACCTGGTCCAGAAGGAGCGGGCGGACGGCACGTTCGCACCCCCCGTGCGAGTGGGCGGCGTGGACGCGGTCGACGCCCCCGCCCTGGCGACGTCCGACGGCGGCCAGACATCGCTCATCTGCGCGCGCGGCGGGACGCCGGCGGGCATCAGCTGTTCCTTCGCGGACGGCCGAGGCCTCTCGTTCGGCCGCTGGTTCTCCCTGGGCGGGCCACTTGTGGCATCGCCTTCGGTCGCGTTTGACTCGGCCGGCAGGGCCGTGGTCGCCGCACTGGGCGACCACGGCCGACTTTTGATCAACCGTCAGACACCGGGTGCCCAGACCTTCGAAGGCTGGCACGCCATCGCAGAAACTCCCTGAGCTTCGCTGCCCTTTACCCGGAAAGGCCGGGGAAGACCTTTTCGATGACGCGGGCGGCCGCGTGGCCGTCGTCCAGCGGGCAGAAGCGGTCCACGAAGTTCTTGTAGCGGAGTTCGTGGTCGGCGGCGGCCTCGTCGACATTGCGGATCGCCCCGATGAGCGCGTCCGAGGTCTCCAGTAGCGGGCCCGGAGCCTCTTTCTCGAAATCGAAATAGAAGCCGCGCAGGCGGTCACGGTAGTCGGCCAGGTCATAGGTGAAGAACAACATCGGCCGCCGGGTGTTGGCGAAGTCGAACATCACCGAGGAATAGTCGGTGATCATCATGTCCGAGATCAGGTAGAGCTCGGCGATGTCGGGGTAGAGCGACACGTCGAAGACGAAGCCGTTGCCGTCCTCGGGCACGCCGTCCACCACGTTGCTGTGGAGGCGGACCAGCAGCACGTGGTCATCGCCGAGCGCCGCCTGGGCCTGGGCGAGGTTGAGCCGCATGTCGAACTTGTAGCGGCCACGGCTGTAGTACTGGTCGTCCCGCCACGTCGGCGCGTACAGCACGACCTTCTTGTCCTCCGGGATGCCCAGCTTGGCGCGCACCGAGGCGGCGATCCGGTCGGACTCGGGGTGGTAGAGGACGTCGTTACGCGGGTAACCGGCCTCGATGATCTCGCCCTTGAACCCGAAGGCGCGGCGGAAGATCTCGGTGCTGAACGGGTTGGGGGACAGCAGGTGCGTCCACTCCGGCAGGTTGGGCGTCGCCGGTACGTCGGCCGACTTCGCCTGCGTCTGTGCCTGGAGGGCCTTCTTCATGCCCGGCGCGTAGGCGAAGTGCACCTCCTTGAGGTCACGGCCGATCTTCTTCAGCGGGGTGCCGTGCCAGGTCTGGAGCACCACCTGGTCGGGGTGCCGCTGGAACCAGTCGCCCAGCCGGTGGTTGGTGATGATGTAGCGGGACGAGGCCACCGCCTCGTGCCACTCACGCCCGTTCAGGCGGACGGCCTGGAGTGTGTCGGGCAGCTCCACCTGGCCGTCGTTGACCACCCACAGCTGTTCCATGTCGACGCCACGGCGCACGAGCTCCTCGTGGATCGCGCGCGGGCTGTCGGAGTACTGCCGGCCGTTGAAGCAGGAGAACAGCACGGCGTCGCGCAGACCGTCCTTGGCGACGCGCTTGCGGGCCTCCGCGCGCATCGCGGTCGCGCCCGCGCCGCGTTCCTCCGCCGTCAGGTTGCTGGTGACGTGCACGACCAGGTTGTTGCCCTGGCTCTCCAGCGAGTAGGCGCGCAGCGCGATCTCGACCGAGGGCTGCGGGCCCACCGAGATCTCGGGTGTGGTGCGCACCGCCAGCGGCCGGCCGCCGGTGGGCCGGAACAGCACATCCCAGCGGCCCTGCCGCAGCGGCAGCACTCCGGCGACGCTCGGCATCGCGGCAGCCGGGATGTGGCAGACCAGCGTGCCGTCGCCGGACGCCTTGACCGTGAACGGGTAGTCCTTGCGGCGGCCCCGGCTGCGGATCACGATCTCGCCGGCGTCGTACGCCGCGTGGGAGCCGGTGAGGACCAGCGTGCCGTCGTCACTCCAGTCGGCAGCCGTCACCAGCAGCCGCGCCGTGCGCAGCTGCAACCGCAGGTAGCCGGACGGGCCGCGGCCGGCGAACACCTCCTGGCTGCCTATGAGCCGTTCGAGATCGGCCACGCCCTCCGCGAGCACGAGCGGCTGCCCGTCCACGAGCACCGCCCAGTCGCGGGTGTCGTCGATGGCGTGCGGGTCGGTGCCGCCGGAGGCCGACGGCAGCGGCAACCGGGCGCTGAACCGGCCACTGAACTGGTCACTGTCGCCCGCGGTCACCGGGACGCGCACGACCTCGTCGCCCAAGGCCAGGCTCAGCTCGGCCGGTACCGCCCCGGTGGTGACGCCGTCCAGCTCGACGCCGTCGCCGGCCCAGCGCAGGCCGGTGGCCTTGGTGGTGACGGTCTCCACGGCGATCCGGAGGGCGCCGTCGACGACCTTCGGGACGATCCGGACGTCGTCGGTGACGTAGTGGTACGGCGGCCGGGCACCGCTTCCTCCCGTGCCGCCGCGCAGCCGGGCCGAACGGAGCACGCCCGCGTTGAACACCGTGGCCTCGACGTCCCACACGCCGTCCCGCCAGCCACCGCGACGCTTGAGGCGCTTGGGGTCGAGGGTGAACTCGAAGCCGGTCCACGCGCCGGACTTCTTGCCCGGCTTGGGGGTCTGCCTGGCGAGCAGCGGGATGCGCTTGCGGCCCGACCGCAGGCTCACGCCCTTGATCGCGGTCCACTTCCGCCGCGAGCTGACCGAGTTGATGTACGCCTCGCCGGTCACCACGAGCTTGCCGTCGCGCCAGGAGACCTCGTGCACCCGGCCGCGCAGGGCGACCTCGCTGCGTGCACGGTAGGTCTCCTGCGGCACCCCGAGCTTGTCGTCCTTCCAGTACGGGTGGACGACATAGCGGCGCATGCCCTCACGGACGATCGAGGGGTTGGGCTTGCCGCGGCCGTAACGGACGACCTTGACCAGCTCGCCGCGCTTCTTCTGCGCGGCCAGATGCCACTTCAGCCTGGTGATCGCGGGCAGTGCGGCGAGTGCCTTCGGGTCGAGCCAGTCGGCGTGCGCCGCCGCCTGCGCGACGACCTGGTCGCGTTCCTCGTCGGTGGTGTCGGGCAGCCCTTCGAGGAACGCGCGCAGCTCGCGGTCGAGCACGGCCGCCAGGAACCGCCGCCGCTCCTTGGGCTTCCACCGGCCGTCGAGCGCGGCCAGCGCCGCCTCCACCGCCGCGAAGCCGTCGGCGGCGTCCTGCGGCACGGCGCTCGGCGCGGGTGCGACGTCGGCGAACCGCCGGACGACGACCTCCGACACCACGTCCACCGCGTCGGCCAGGTAGTACGCGGGCACCGCCACGGCCAGGTCGTCGTCGCGGTTGACGTCGGGGAACGCCAGGCCGCTCCGCTCCCAGAAGGAGGCCCGGAACAGCTTGTTGCCGACCAGGCGGTCGTCGAGCAGCGCCTCGTGCCGCCGGATGTGCGTGCCCGCGAGATCGGTCGCGAACGCCTTCTTGTGCACGGGCGAAAGGCGCGTCCCCGCGCCGCCCTCACGCCGGATCCCCACGTTGCCCGCCGCGAAGTCCGAATCTCCGGCGGTCAGGGCGGCGTGAAGCGTCGCCAGGGCGTGCTCGGGCAGGACGTCGCCGTCCTCGGCGAAGGCGAGGAACTCGCCGGTCGCCTCCCGTACACCGATGTTGCGCGCCGCGCCGCGTCCGGGAGCTCCCTCCCGGATCAGCCGGAAACGCTCATCGGGAAGCGTCACGTCCGCCCCTGCGCCGGTGCCGCCGTCCACGACCAGCACCTCGAGGGTGCGGTGGGTTTGGGCGGCCAGCGAGGCCAGCGTTTCGGCCAGGTCGGTTCCGGACCGGCGTGCGAGCACGACGACGCTGATCAGGTTGGGCACCAAAGGGAGACTCCTTGCGGCGGAAGCGCGGCGTTGTTACGGCTGGGGCGGATTCGGGACGTTCTCACCTAGAAAGACGCGCCGGACCGCGCGTTCGGATGCCCGGCCGTCCTCCCAAGGGCAGAAACGTTCCCGGAACGCGCCTCGCGAGCGGGCCGCGGCCTCGCCCCAGGGGGCGCCGGACCGGATGCTCTTCAGCAGGTCCTCTTCGGTGTAGGCCACCACACCGGGCGGGAACTCGGTGAGGTCGAAGTTGACGCCGCGGGTGAGTTTGTAGGTCTCCCAGTCATTGGCGAAGATCACGATCGGCCGGTCCGGCAGCACCGCGTAGTCGAACATGATCGACGAGTAGTCCGTGAGCAGCGCGTCGGAGGCGATGCACAGGTCCTCGACCGACGGGTGACCGGAGACGTCGATGACGCGCTCACGGTCCCACATCTCGGCCTCGGGCTTGTAGAAGTAGTGCGCCCGCAGAAGCAGGACGTACTCCTCGCCCAGCTCCTGGGCGAAGCGCCTGATGTCGAACATCGGCGCGAAGTCACGCCGGTAGTCGCGGTGCGTCGGCGTGTAGAGGATGGCCTTCTTGCCCTCGGGGATGCCGAGCTCGGCTCGCAGCCGGTCGCGCTCCTGGTCCGTCGCGCGGACCAACCGGTCGTTGCGCGGGTAGCCGATCTCCAGCATCTCGTAGTCGCAGGGGAAGCTGCGCTCCCAGGCCTCGGTGGTCAGCGGGTTGGCCGACAGGTGGAAGTCCCAGCGGTCGGCCCGCCTGATCAGGGCGTCGAAGTCCATCGTCCCGCCGCCCGCGGGGTACTGCAGCTGGTCGAGGCCCATGCGCTTGAGCGGCGTGCCGTGCTCGGTCATGACATGGATCTGGCCGCGCCGCTTGACCAGGGCGTTCGAGAAGTTGACGTTGTTGACGAAGTACTTCGCGCGGGCGATGAGGCGCCAGTAGTCCTTCGAGTTGTGCACGACGTAGGGCACGCCCTTGGGCATGTCGCCGACGTTCTCCGGCTTGACGACCCACACACCCTTGATGTGCGGCGCGAGCTCCTTGGCCTTCTCGTAGATCGCGGCGGGGTTGCACGCGTAGCCGCGGTGCCAGTAGGCCGCGTACACCGCGAGGTTCTCGTCGATCGGGCGGCGCAGCTGCGTCTGGTAGTAGACCTGCATGCCGCGCCGCTTGGAGTTGTTGGCGAACGCCTTGACCTTGCGCTTGGCCTTGCCCGCCGCCTTGCGGGCGCGGATCTTCTTGTGCAGGCGTTCGAAGCCCTTGTAGTCGTTCTTGACGATCAGCCGGTACTTCTTGGCGAGCAGCTCGTCGTCCGGCATGACGTGGTCGGACGGCCGGTAGCGGCGGTAGACCTCGGACATGCCGGCGAAGAAGCGTGCCCGGTCGGCCTCCGGCACCCGGTCGTCCGCCTCGATGATCACCAGCAGGTGCCAGATCGTGCGGTCGAACATCCGGGCGCGGAACTGGTCGGCCTCGGGACCCATCTGGTCCATGAACGCGAACACGCGGTCGTACTGGGCGAACGCGTCGAAATGCTTCTGGCTGCGCGTCTTGGTGATCGCACCGCGGCGGCGCTGCCGGTAGATGTAGCAGACCTGGTCGAGCAGGGAGATCCGCTCGGCGACCATGAGAATCGGGTAGGTGAGGTTGAAGTCCTCGTAGTGGCCGCGGCTGAACCGCAGCCCGAGCCCGAGCAGGAACTCGCGGCGGATGGCGCGGTTCCAGGCGGTCATCATGAGGCGCAGGACGCTCGGGCGCTCCGCGCAGGTGAAGACGTCCGGCGCCGGGGGCACCCGGAACAGGTCGTTGATGACGCTGCGCTTGACCTTGCCGTGCCAGTACTCGCGCGCGTAGTCGAAGAGCAGCACGTCCGGCCGGGTCTGCGCCAGCCGCTCGACGATCGCCTGCACCGCCCCCTCGGTGGCGTAGTCGTCGCTGTCGAAGAACCAGACGTAGTCGCCGGTCGCCATGTCGAGGCCGATGTTGCGCGCCTCGCCCAGTCCCACGTTCTCGGTGAGATGGCGTACCCGCACCCGCGGGTCACGTGCGGCGATCTCATCGAGGATCTCCCCGCACCGGTCCGGCGAGGCGTCGTTCACGGCGATCACTTCGAGGTTCGGCAGATCGCAGGCAAGGATCGACTCAAGGCACTGTCGGATATATCCCTGGACGCGATGCGCCGGGACGATGACGCTCAGTGACGGGGTCGTGGTGCTGGCGGACCGCCAGTCGGCGGGCGGCGAGGGGTTCGGGTTGTCGGCCATGGCTCCGGGAACAGGTCGGGACTCAGGGGGGTCGCTGCTGTAAGGATCGACTGTAACGGCACATTTGGGGTGATGGAGGCCATCTGCCGGATGGCGATGCTTTACCTGTTGTTTCCCGTGGGGAGCCACTGAACCGAAGTGGCCGGACGAGTGGCCGGCAGCCGTCCTCGGTGGCCTGCTGCGCGGCGGCGTCACGGACAATGTGATCAGAATGCGACTCGGGGGAAAGGTCGAAGCGAAGGTCCGGCGGGTGAGGTTGCGGTAAACCCTTGTCGTGCACGGAGCGTCCTGATGTGCGGCGACTTTGGTGACGTGGTCATGTTGCCAGGTGTGGTTGCGCCCGACGGGGTGAATGCGTCAACCCCGTTCGTGGCCGCCTTGGAAATTTCGGAGACGGTTTGAGTGACAGTGCCACCACGGTGGGTGCTGATGGCGGGCGGCTTCTCCCGGTCGCACGTGTTCTCGCGACGGTCACACGTGGAGGGGGCCGATTCCTCCTGGCCCACGGCCTTTTCCTGATCGTGCTCGGCGGGTCCGTCGCGGTGCGGTGGATCGTGATGATCGGTTATCCGTCGCCCCTGTGGTTCGGTGATTCGACGACGTATCTGCAGGGTGCGCTGTCGTTCGAGCCTTCGCGGCTCCGGCCGAGCGGTTATTCGGTCTTCCTGTGGCTGCTCAAGCCGTTCGAGAGCTTCACCGTGACGTTGAGCGTCCAGCACGCGATCGGTGTGCTGACGGGCGTCCTGGTCTACCTGCTGGTCTGGCGCGGGCTGAGGGCGGGCTGGCCACGGTGGTGGAGCTGGGTCCCCGGGGTCATCGCCACGGCGCTCACGGTCCCGGTGCTGTACGACGCGTACCAGATCGAGCTCGAGCACATGCTGATGTCGGATGGGCTCTTCACGTTCCTGCTCCTGGCGGCCGTCACCGTGGTGCTGTGGCGTCGCCGTATGAGCTGGTGGATGGGCGCGCTCGCGGGTGTGCTGATGGCGTTCGCCACCCTGGTGCGGTCGACCGGGCTGCCGCTCCTGCTCGTCGTGCTGCTGTGCATGCTGATCCGGCGGGTCGGATGGCGTGCCATCGCGGCCGCCATGGTCGGCGCGGCCATTCCCATCCTGATCTACATGTCGTGGTTCGACTCGGTGCACGGCAGGTTCGCCCTCACCAACACCGACAAGGTCTGGTTGTACGGGAGGACCGTCGACTTCGCCGACTGCTCGATCATCAAACCCCGGCCCGAGGTCGCCCCGTTCTGCCGCGACGGGCTGCCCCGCAATCCGGAAGTGGCCCCGGCCCTGGGCGCGTTGTGGGGCGGGAATTCCGGCTTCAGCACGCTGCCCGATGGCCTGTACGACCCGCAGGCCAACAAGCTGGCCGGCGAGTTCGCCATGGCGGCGATCACCAAGCAGCCGGGGGACTACCTCAAGGTGATCTGGCGCGACACCGTCCGCTGCTTCGAGTGGGAGCGCGCCAACTACCCGTCACGGGGGATCGTCGACCTGTACGAGTTCCCGGTCGGCGCCTCCCTCTCGAACTGGCAGGCACTCCACGCCTACCCGTACGGCGGATCGACCGCCGACGCCCGGGTCGTCGAGCCGCAGGCCGCCTGGGTCCGCGACTACCAGGACCGGTACTTCGTTCGCGGCCCATATCTGGGCGCCTTCATGGCCGTAGGGCTGCTGGGAGTGCTGCTCCGAATCCGCCGGCTCGGCGGCGAAGTGCTGCTGCCGCTCGGCACAGGTCTGGCCCTTCTGGTGATCCCAGCCGCCACCGCCGACTTCGACTACCGCTACATCCTCCCCGCGCTCCCCTTCGCGGTCATGGCAGCCGGCCTCACTCTGGCCCGCACCCCCAAACCGACCATCGCACCACCCGAACCCGTCTCCTTGGTCAAGGCCACAACCCCCAAGCCGAAACCGAACCCGAACCAAGAACAGCCGCTCAAGATCCTGAGCCGGAGGCCGAGCCCGAGCCGGAGGTAGAACCCGAGCCCGAGGCCGCGCCCGAACCGGAGGACGAGGCTGAGCCGGAGGACGAGGGTGAGCCCGAGGCTGAGCCGGAGGTCGAGTCTGAGCCTGAGGCCGAGCCGGACGCCGCGCCTGAGACCGAGTCTGAGCCTGAGCCGGGAGCTGAGCGTGCGCCTGTTGCCGGTAAGCCTCGGGTGCGGGCTAAGAACGCCGGAGCGCCCCGGCGCTGAGGCTCGAGGCGCTCCGGCGGAGCAGGGGGTTCTCAGACGCTGTCGGCGGCGGTCAGCTGCTGCTGGGCGACCTCGGCGCGCAGGTCGGCGACCTTGCGTTCGAGCTTGATCAGACTGCGGCCGTAGTCGCGGCTGGACAGCCAGAACTTGTAGATGATGAACAGCTCGAAGGCCATCATGCCGGCACCGGCCAGCGCGGCGACCGGGATGATGGCGCCGGCCACGGCGGCGGCGGCCAGCGGGGCGACGATGAAAACGCCCATCTGGAACTCGATGCCGCTGACCAGGTGCGGGCGGATGCGTCCGCGGGTGAGGACGTTGCGGATGCGGATGTACCACGGGAACTTCTGGTAGAAGCCCTCCTGGAGGATCGCCGCCGGGGTCGGCTGGTCGCCGATGACCTGGTCTTCCATGTCGGCTTCGGGATCGGGGCGCAGGATGCGGTCGACCGGGTCGATGGCGGTCGCCTCTTCGCCGTTGGCGCGCCTGTGCGCCAGTTCGAGCAGCTCCGCCTCCTCCTGGAGCTTGCGGAGCTGGGCGCGCATCTGGGAGCGCACCTTGTAGATCTCCAGCGCGTCCATGTAGCGCAGCATGTCGAGGAAGACCACAGCGACGGCGGCCCAGATGTAGGCGACGTTGCCGGTGGCCGCGTACTGCCCGCCCATCAGCGCGATCGCGCAGATGAGCACGCGCACGCGGTCGAAGATGTAGTCGAGCCAGGCGCCGAAGACCGAGCCGGTGCCCTTCAACCGGGCGATCTTGCCGTCCATGCAGTCGAGTGTGAACGACAGGTGGTAGAGCAGCGCCCCCAGCAGCAGGTACTGCCAGGACGCCGCCGCGAAGCTCGCGGCAGCGCCCAGGCCGAGGATCAGCGAGCCGACCGTCAGCTGGTTGGGAGTGACGTTGGTGCGGTTGGCGGTGAAGCGGACCAGCCGCGCCGCGAGCGGGTCCACCAGCAAGACCGTCCACCATGCGTCACGCGCTTTGTACGTTCGCTCGCGAACGTCATCGAGCGTGAAATTCGACATGGTGAGAGGTCCTTTCATTGACGGTTGACGAGGTTCCCCGCGCCGGACGCGTGAAATCCCAAGATGATCTCTTCATGGTATCGGCGCGATCAGAAGCGGAAGGATATTACCGGGCGAAGGAAAGACGTTAATCGGATGTGACCTGCTCGTTGCACACCGTCACGATGCCGTCCGGGTGGGCGAGGCGAGCAGCCGGGCGCCCATCAGGACGGCCGCCACGACGCAGGACAGGACGAGAGCCAGCTCGACCCTGTGCAGCGCCGACAGGGGGACCAGGCAGGCGAGCACGAAGGTGGCCAGGGCCACCGCCCAGCCGAGGCCGTTGTCGCGGTGGCGTTCGAGGGCGACCAGCCCGGACTGGAAGACGAGGGCGATCATGTAGATGCCGGTCGCGGCGGCCAGGACGACGATGTCGAAACGGCCGAGGGCGAACTCGTCGCCGAACGCCAGCCGGAGCACCTGTGGCCCCACCGCGGCGGCTCCGGCCACGCCCACCGCGGCGACCGCGCCGGTGGCCGCCAGCACGCGTCGCAGCTCGCGCCGGAACCGCGCCCTGTCCTCGGCCGCGAGGGCGCGGGCCAGCCCTGGCAGCAGCACCGCCTGAACGGCTTGGAAGAGGAACAACGGGACCCTGGCGATCACGAAGGCGGCGAGGAACTGCCCGGCCGCGTCGCTCTCCGGGGCCAGCAGGGCCACCGCGACCATGGCGGCGTTGGCGACGCCCTGGGCGCACACGGCGGCGAGGAGCAGCCAGCCGAGGTTGGCGGAGATCTCGGCCCAGGGTGACGGCGGTCCCGGCTGTATCGCCCGCGTGGCACCGGGCGCGGTGGCCACGACCGAGATCAGCGGTGCCGCGGCCAGCAACCAGGCGTAGGGCCCGGCGACGTCCAGGCCGATCACGAAGAGCGCGACGCAGCCGACGATCCGCACGCCGCCCTCGATGCCGAGCTGCGCCGAGTACCAGCCGAAGCGTCCCGAGCCGGAGAACATCCCGCGGGTGAGGTATTGCGCCGCCATCGCGGCCACCGCCACGGCCAGCGCGAACAGCAGGGTCCACTGGCCGTCGAAGAGCCGGTCGACCAGAGCCGGGGACAGCACCGCCCCGACCGCCAGCAGGATCACGAGGGTGATGGTCGCCGCCTGCACGGTCCGTATGATCACCGGCCCCCCGCCGCGGCCCAGCTCCGTACGGCCGGCGAGGGCACGGCCCAGTTCCTGCTCGAACGGGAGGAACGCACCGATTCCGAACGTGTAGACCAGCGTCCACAACGTCGAGACGGAGGCGAACTCGCGGGGCCCGACCGCTCGCGCCGACAGGACGAGGTAGACGGTGGCCGACAGGCCGAGGAGCACGAGGCCGATCCCGACGGTCAGCGTCCCCGAGGCCACCGAACCCGAAGGGCGCGGAGACGCCGGAACGCCGTCGGCCGTCGCGGATCCCTGCGGTCTCACGAGACGTCGCCGGAAGTGCCGTCATGCGCGGGCTCGTGCTCCGCCGCGCCGGACTTCTCGACGTGTTCGACCTGTTCGATGCGCAGTCGTTGGAGGCCGAGTTCTTCGGCGAGGGTGCGGACCTTGTCCTCCAGGCGGCTCACTTCGGAGCTGAGTTGCACGTTCATGGCGAGTAGGAGCAGGCTCGCGCCGAAGAACAGCAGGTTCGCGGGGACCTCGACCCCGGTGAGGTCGGCGGCCCAGGTGAGGATGCCGGGGAATGCCGCGATGAGCACGATGAAGACGGCCAGGACGACCCAGGTGATCGCGTACTTCTCGCGCATGCGGCGCCGGCGCAACATCTCGAAGATGACGAGGAGGGCGATCGCGGCGCCGATGAGCCCCAGATGGTAGGCCTTCATGCCGCGGATGACCTCGGCGTCCAGCGGCGCACCAGCGCCAGGCCCAGCGCGACGATCGCGCGGACCAGGTAGATCGTGGCCCGGATCGGGGACTGGCTGGCCTGCCCGGCGGCCCGCGGCCGCATCGCCACCGGGATCTGCTTGACCCGGCAACCGGACCGCAGGGCGATCACCATGGACTCGACCGTGTCACCCAGGTACTCGGCGGGGTAGTGCTCCGCGAACACCTCGATGGCGCGTGGCCCGGCGGCCCGGAAGCCGCTGGTGGTGTCGGTGAGGCGGGTACCGGAGAGCCGGGAGAGCACGGTGGCCAGCAGTCCCATCGCCCACCGGCGCGGTCCGCGTCCGGCCAGGTACTCGCCCTCGCCGGCGAACCGGGCACCGATCACCAGGTCCGCGCTGTCGAGCGACTCCACCAGCCGGGGGAGGTAGAACGCGTCGTGCTGCCCGTCGGCGTCCACCTGGACCACGGCCTGGTAGCCGAGGCGCTGCGCGTGCCGGTAGCCGGCGCGCATGGCACCGCCGACACCCAGGTTGAACGGCAGCCGGACGACCGGGACCCCGAGCGCCTCGGCCTCGGCGGCGGTGCCGTCGGTCGAGCCGTCGTCGATGACGAGGATGTCGACCTCCGGGCAGCTGGCGAGCAGATCCTTGATCACTCCGCCGATGGCCAGTTCCTCGTTGAGCGCGGGAATCACGACGAGTGTCGACGCGAGTTGTCCCGCGCCGTGTTCCGGGCGCAGAGCTACCTCGGTGATGACGGCCCCCTCGTGTTTCTGGCCGGCACGTTGACCACGCACCCTCCGGCCTTTCGTCCAAGTGATGTTGTGCGGTTCAGCAGATGATGATGTGTGGTCCAGGGCAGCCGGTCCCCTGGCGCCGGCGGGCGACCACGGACCGACCTCGGCTGGACGTCGATCTCTCATCGAGAGAGACGTCTTGACCCTGGGATCAGTTGTCTGAAATTTACACGGACGTTCCCAGTGATACACCCTTGATCTACCATGCCCACCTTGTGCTGTTTCGGGGTAACGGTCGGTAGGGGCGGAGACCCGCACCGCACGTGCTCCAGTGCCCACGCCGGACCGTGTGACACCTTGCGGGCGGTGAGCCGGATTCCCGATGTCGATCACAGGGGCGCGGACACTGATGCGAGTGATACCTACCTGCGATCGCATGTCAATGCCGCTGGCCGTGCGCAAAGAATGATTGCCGAAAGAATGCGGCGATGTGAAACTGTGCGCTGCCATGGTCGCGGCGATCGGCAACAAGCCCCGGCCGGTACGATCGGGTGGCGGGTCGGCCTCGCCGGTCCCGGGGCCTGGCATCCAGGAGTCCCTCATCTGTGCGGCTCAGAAGTCGCGGCTCGAAGACATCCAAGGATGGGCTGAGGTTGTGATCACCACTGTTTCAAGGCCGCTTCGGCGTGTGCCGGTGCGGCTGCGCCTGCCGGTGTTCGTCTTTGTGGTCTGCCAGTTCGTGCTGCTGCTCTGGTGGGCGGCGTACTACCCCGGCGCGATGAGCTATGACTCCATCTCTTACGTGTGGCACGTCACGACCGACCACTGGATGGCCAATCATTCGGTCCCCTACGACGGACTGGTCTGGCTGTCTCTCCAGCTGACCGGAGACGTGGCTCTGCTGACTTTTCTGCAGACCGTGTTCTGGGCGGCGACTTTGGCCTATACGGCCGATGTGCTGCACGAGTTGGGGGTGCGTGCGCGGTGGGCGGCACTGGCCGCCGTCGTGTCCGTCGCGCTGCCGGCACTGGGACAGTTTCCGTCCTTTCTGTGGAAGGACGTCCCTTTCACCATTTCCGCGCTGTTCATCTTCGCCGTGACCGGCCGCCTGGTGGCGCGCCGCCGGGCCGGGGAGAAGGCGTCCTGGACGCTCATCGGCCTGCTGGCCCTTGGGCTCGCCGGTCTGGTCCTCTTCCGTAACAACGGCTTTCTCACCGTCATGGTCGCGGCCCCGATCCTCATCGTGGCGCTGTCGGGTATCCGCTGGAAAGTGGCCGCGACCTGCGTCGGCGTCGTCGGGATCTCGGTGGCGCTCACCGCCGGGCTCTATCCCGCGCTGGACATCGAAGGCCCGCAGCCCAGCCTGACCTACGCGACGGCCTATGCGGACGTGGCGGTCGCTTATCACGAACGCCCTGAGGATTTCACGAAGGGCGACAAGGCGTTGATGCAGCGGGTGGCTCCGCTCTCGCATTGGGACACCGCCGGTTCGAGCTGTTACAACGCCGACTGGCTGACCAACCGGCCGGGATTCAGCAAGACGAAGGCCGATCCGCTCAGCGATCAGCTGCTGGCGCTCTGGAAGAAGACCATCAGACGCTCTCCGGACCTGGTGGCCGGGGCGCGGTTCTGCCGCGGTTCGGTCGCATGGGCGATCTGGCCCGGACCCAAGTCGCTTGACGGCCGGACGGCGATCGCGGGCGGCACGACCACCCCCGACCGGTTCACCTGGTCCCTGCCCGGCGGGCGGATGGCGGACAGCCGCTACCTTCCCGTCCTCAAGACCAGGCCGCTCGCGGGACCGGTGCGCGGCGGAGCCGAGTTCGCCCGGCGCCTCAGCCGTGCGCCCCAGTTCGAATGGCTGCTCTGGCGAGGTGCATTCTGGTCGTACGTGGGGTATGCGGCCATCGGGCTCTTCGCCTGGCGTCGCCGTGTCCCGGGCGCGTGGGCCCTGGCGGCGATGATCGCGGGAGTCCAGCTGGCCGTCCTGGCGGCCAACCCCGCGCAGCTGTTCCGCTATGTGGCCGCACCGATGCTGGTCGGTTTGATGGCGGCGCCGTTGCTCACCGTGGCGCTCGGCCGCGCGCGGCGCGCGGAGGTACCCAGTCCGGCCGCGGAGGCCCCGGGTCCGGTCGCGGAAGTGCCGAGTCCGGCGGCCGAAGTGCCGAGTCCGGCCGCGGAAGTCCAGGAAGCCCGAAATGAAGATGGCCAGGAAGGGACAGGTTCGCGTCTGCCAGAACGCTCACACAGGTGAAAAGACGCCCTATCATTCCAATATCCAGACCTTTTGTGGAACCGTTTGCCTCGCATCTGTTCGGACGTTCGCCGGCGAGGGTCGGTTGATGCTGAGTCTGTTGATGCACGGCACGGATGCCATCATCAGGCCGGCACGTCCGGGTGAAGTGGAGACAGGATGATCGCGCCCAGGGTCAGTGTCGTCGTGCCCGTGCACAACTGCGTGGCGACGGTGGGACGTGCCGTACGGTCGGTGCTCGACCAGACGCTTCCCGCGGAGGAAATCGAGATCATCGCCATCGACGACGGGTCCACCGACGGAAGTGGCGAGGAACTGGATCGCCTGGCCGCTGAGCATGCCGGACTGCAGGTGATTCATCAGGCTGCTTCGGGCGGCCCGGGCCGCCCGCGCAATGTCGGGCTCGACCGGGCCACCGGTGAATACGTCTTCTTCCTTGACGCGGATGACCATCTTGGCCCGGAAGCACTGGAACGGATGGTCGCCGCCGCGGATGAACACGGCACCGATGTGGTCGTTCCGAAGTACGTCGGCATCGGCCGCAAGGTGAATGCCCAGCTGTTTCGAGAAACGGTCCCCTTTACCACAATTTACAATGATTTGCCCAACCTCTATGGCAGCCTCACGGTCCTCAAGCTCTACCGGCGCCGGCTGCTCGAGGAAGGCAAGATCAGGTTCCCTGAGGGCGTGCTGTCCGGTGAAGACCAGATCTTCGCGGTCCGCGGATACTTCGAGGCGACCGGCGTGACCGTGCTGGCCGACTACGACTACTACTACTGGGTCGAGCGCCAGGACGGCACGAGCGCCCTCCAGAAGGGCGGGGCTCCAGCCGCCACGTACTTCCCGCAGATCGCCGAGCTCCTCGCCTACGTGACCGCGCACACGGAGCCGGGCGCGGTGCGCAACCGCCTGCTGTGCCGGCACTTCGCCATCGAGGTGTTCTCCCGGTTCGACCCGAGATATGCGCGCTTCGACCAGGCCGAGCGCGAGGAGACCAAGGCGGCGGCCCGTGAGCTCGTACGCACCTATGGCAATCCGGAGGTGATGGCCGAGCTGTCGCCCTACATGAGGCTTCTCGATCATCTGCTGCGGAACGGCCCGGAGAGCCTCATCGACGAGGCGGCCCGCGTCCATGCCACCGAGCCTCCGCCCATCGTGGTGGACGGCGAGCACGCCTACGTGGCCTATCCCGGCTTCCGTGACGAACGGGTCCAGATCCCGGACGCGGTGTTCGAGGTCACGGAGCTGCACCAGCGCGTCGAGCTCGTCGCGGTGGAGTGGAGGGAGCACCGGCTCGCGGTCCGCGTCGCGGCGCGGATCGAGCGTGTGGACCCGAAGGCTCAGCATGCCGAGCTGGTCGTCCGCCGGCGAGGGGAACGTGGAGAGCACCGCCTGCAGCTCGAACCCGACGAAGGCGGCGAGCTGATCGCGGAGATCGACTTCGGCGACGCCCGCTTCACCGGCGGCCGCTGGGACATGAGCGCGACCATCCGAGTGGGTGGGATCGTCCGCAACGGGGCCCTGGTGCCCGCCAAGGGCGTCAAGGTGACTCCTCCAGAGCCACGCATGGTCGCCGTGGAGGAGGGCACGCCCTGTGTGACGCCGTACCTGACCAAGGCGAGCGGTGCCCTCGCCCTGCACGTGGGGTCGGGACGGGTGGTCCAGATCGACCGCGCCGCCGTGGAGGGCCGGACCCTCCGGCTGGAGGGCCGCGTGGCGGCCGCGGTCGCCGTTCCGGTCACCTTGCGCACCGTCCTGAAGCACCGGAGCTCGGGGCAGACACGCTCAGCGGGACTGGAGGTCTCGCGCGACGTTGACACGCTCGCCTTCACCGGCATGATCGGCCTGCGCGGCCTCGCGCCGGGCAAGTGGGACGTCTGGTGCGAGGTGAGTGACGGTGTCGACGGTCTGCTCCGCGCTGGGCTGTCCCCGACGGCGGACCTGCCGGACGATCGGCCCGACGGCAGGCTCGGTCAGCGGGCCCAGGCGTTCCGGACGGTCAAGGACAACCTGTCCGTCGAGATCAGAGCCGGTCTGCTCAGGCGTGTCCGCCGGCTGGTCCAAGCCTGAGCCTGCCTCCGGACTCCCGCCCCGGGCTCCCGGCTGAAACTCTCGTGTGGCCGGATCCGTCAGGCGTCGCGAAGCATGCGGTCCACCGCACGGGCGGCGGCCCCGCCGTCGTCCCACGCGCAGAACTTGGCGCGGAAGGCCTCGTACCGGTCGGCGTACGCGGACTTCAGCGAGCCGGCATCGCGGATCATCTCGATCAGCTCCGGTGAGGTGCGGGCCAGCGGCCCGGGCGCCTCCGCCTCGAAGTCGAAGTAGAAGCCACGCAGCTCGTCCCGGTATCGCTCCAGGTCGTAGGTGAAGAAGAGCTGAGGACGGCCGGTGACCGCGTAGTCGAACATCACCGACGAGTAGTCGGTGATCAACATGTCGGCGATCAGGTAGAGCTCGGCGATGTCGGGATAGCGGCTCACGTCGATGGCGAACTCGCCGTCCGTCCCCTCGACTCCGCCGCCCAGGTTGAAGTGGCCGCGGACCAGGAGCACGTGGTCGTCGCCGAGGGCCTCGCGCGCCGCCTCCAGATCGAGCTGCAGCTCCATCCGGTAACCACCGGACTTGGCCTGGTCGTCGCGCCAGGTGGGGGCGTACAGGACGATGGTCTTGCCGTCCGGCACACCCAGCAGGGACCGCACCCTGGCCGCGCGCTGCGAGACCTCGAACGCGGTGTCCGGCTTGGCGAGCAGGTCGTTGCGCGGATAGCCGGACTCGAGGACTTCGCCCTCGTACCGGAAGGCCCGTCGCATGATCGGCGTGCTGAAGGGGTTCGGCGAAATCATCGCTGACCACTGGGCGACGTCGGCGCTGAAACGCCGCAGGTAGTCCTGCGCGTTCTTGAACTTGGGGCGTTCGATGTCGTAGCCGATGCGCTTGAGCGGCGTACCGTGCCAGGTCTGCAAGTAGAACTGGCCGTCGCGGCGCCGGAACCATTCAGGCATCGGGTCGTTGCCGACGAGGAAACGTGCCTGGGCGAGGACCTGGAAGTGTTCCCGGCTGCCCAGCAGAACCGTCCGCGCCCCTTCCGGCGGCTGGAACTGGCTGTCCCGAGTGATCCAGACGTATTCCATGTCGGGCAGGCGCCGGGCCATCTCCTCGTAGACGGCCCGCGGGCTGTCGGAGTACTGGCGGCCGCGGAAGCTCTCGAAGACGGCCATGTCCCGCAGTGGAGAGGCCAGGAAGCCCGGGTAGTCGCGCTGGGCCATGCGCTTGAGCCCGTAGACGCCGCGTTCGTCGTCCTTCAGCGCGGTCCGGGAGGTCAGCCGCAGCGCGTCGGTCTGATGGGCGCGCAGAGTGAACTCGTGCTGCCCCAGCTGCTGCGGCGGCGGGAGGTCGGCCAGGGAGGACCGGGAGATCGCCACCGCGACCTCACCGTTGTCGAACTGGGTGAAGAAGTCCCAAGGTCCGGCGGCGAGCGGCAGCACCTCGCCGAACCGCGGGATCCGTGCCGGGGAGAAGACGAGGGAGAAGGTGCCGTCGTCGGCCCAGCGAAGCGGCAGCGAGTGAGTGTCTCCACCCGTGCGCAGGCGGAGGAGCATGCTGTCTGGACGGTCGCCGTCGCCGTCACCGGCCGCCAGCTCGCCGGTGAGAACGAGCTCGCCGTCCTGCGTCCACTCCGCCGTGGTCACCACGCAACGGCGTGGGCGTTCGAGCAGCCGCAGGTTGCCGAACCTGGTCCGGGTGACGACGATCTCGTTGGTGCCGACGGGATGCCGGATCTCGACGTTGTCGGAGACCGAGAGCCGGATGGGCTTGCCGCCGCCCAGCTTGATCGAGGCGTCCCAGTCCAGCCCGCCGGCCATCCAGGTATGGATGGTGTCGGCGGTGTCCGACTCGTGGGAGACCAGCACGTCGAGCGGTACGTTGGCCGTGAAGACGCCCCGGTCGTCCAAGGTCACCGGCACCCGGGTCTCGGCCATGCCGAGGCGGCGTGCCAGGACCACTTCCCCGTTGGCGGACTTGGCGTTGGCGACACGTCCGGCCAGGACCAGGGTCGGCCCTTCGACGCGGGCGTCGGTGACCTGCGCCACCAGCTGCTTCACCTGCACGGTGAAGCGGTTGCCCGACGCGGTCACCGGCCGGACCACGACCCCGGGAGCGACGTCGCGGCCGGCGGCCCACTGGACGTCGCTGCGCACCGGGCCTCGCATCGGACCGCTCAGGGTCAGCCCGCCGGGCGCTGTGACCTCGGCGTGCAACTCCCAGTTGGCCGATCGGAACGACGGGAGGATCCGCTGCTTGAACAGGCGCAGGGCGCGGTATTTGTTGACCTGGAGCAGCGCCGGGTCGATCTCGACCGTGAACCCGGCCCAGTCATAGTCGGCGGCGGCACGGCTCGCCTTGGCGGTGACATCGGGCCGGTAAACGCGGGTGACGGGCAGCTCCACCACAGTCCCACGACCCGTGTGCTGGAGCCACACTCGCATCTGGCACGCGTCCCGGTCGGTGGCCGGGTCGGTCATGGGGATCCGCGTGATGTGCGCCTCTCCGGAGATGCGGAGTCTGCCGTCCTCCCACCAGGCGTTGTCGACACGGGTCTGCAGGGTCAGCTCGTCGGTGACGTCGTAGACCCGGTCCGGAATGCCGTACGCGGGGTCGCGGAAGAAGGGGTAGTCGGCGTACCACCGCTCGCCCTGGCGTTCCACATCGGCGGTGAAGATCCTAGCCTGCTGGTAGGCGAGGACCTCGAGCAGTTCGTCGATCAGCCCGCGCTGGACCAGGTGGTACTTCAGCCGCTTGAGGGCGGTCAGCTCCGCGAGGATCGAGTCGTCGGCCTCGGCGAGGGCCTCGTTGACCAGCGGCAGCAGGCGCTCGTGGTATTCGGCGCCACCGTCGAGGGCCGCGTCGACGTAGAGCGACAGCTCGGTGGCGAGCACGGAGTAGAGCTGGGCGTGCCACAGCTCGGGTGACCGCTCGTGGAGGAAGGCCGTCACCACCTTGATGGTCCGGACACGGTCTTCGAGGTTGCCGGGCTCGGTGCGCCGCTGGGTGATCGACTGGGACTCGCCCTCGCGCTCGCGCCAGTAATAGACCACGTCGCTGAGCACATCGACGGACGAGGCAAGGAAATGCGCCGGAATGGTCACCGGGCTGTCCTCGTACAGCCCGGGCGGGAATTCGAAGGCGTGCGTGTCCCAGAACGACTTGCGGAAGACCTTGTTCCAGGCGGTGCGGTCGCCGAGCAGATCCGGTCGCCTGGTGATGTGGGTCTGCTTGTCGGTGGCCTTGAAGATCTGCGTGTGCAGCGGTGATTTGGCGGGGCCCGCAGCGGTGAACCTGCGCACCCCGCCGCACGCCAGATCCGAGCCGGTCTCCTCCAGGGAGGCGATCAGGAGCTCGTAGGCGTAGCGGGGGAGGATGTCGTCGGAGTCGAGGAAGGCCAGGTAACGCCCCTTGGCCAGCCGGGCGCCGGTGTTGCGGGCCGGCCCGAGGCCCTGGTTCTGCTGCTGTATCAGCCGGAATCGCGAATCCCGCTGGGTGAAATCCTTGGCGATGGCCGCGCTGCCGTCGGGGGAGCCGTCGTCGACCATGATCACCTCGATGTCGCGCAGCGTCTGCTGCTCAAGCGACTCCAGGCATGCCTCGAGATATTCTTCGACGTTGTAAAAGGGCACAACGACGCTTAGCAGCGGTGACACGGTCCTCCATCTGACATCTGCGCCGTCGCGGCGCTGCCGCGCGGCCACCGAACGGACGGCTCGGGCGGACGGCTCGGATTCGCAGCTTCCAGCAGACTATCTGACACGCCTGGTTCGAGTGGCTCGTTACCGGCCCATCTCGGCACTTACGGTGCCTCTGTCTTCACCTGGTGTGGCTTTGGCCTGGCGCTTGGCCCGGCCGCCGCCCGGCCGCCGCAATTTGGTGAACACCCAGGTCGTATTCGGTTCAAGCAGCCACTTGGTAGAGCGCACCACCGGCAGCGTGCACAGGAGCGTGCCCAGCACCAGCGAGCCGACGATCAGCGTCAAAACCCCCGGTACGGAGGCCGCCCAGTCGGTCTTCCACACACCGGCGAAGCTCAGCAGCTTGGTGAAGAAGCCGTGCAGCAAATACGCATACAGGGTGTAGGCGCCGAGTGCGGTGAACCAGGTCTTGCGCCGGGGAACAATTGTCAAGAAGGCGAACAGCAGCGTGGTGGCACACGCGAACATCGCCAGCCGCATCGCGATGCCGGTGATGTTATCGACGCCGAAATGCCTGAACGAGTGGTCCCAATAGACCCACCCCCTGGCCATGTGGTTCATGGTCAGATATGCCACGGCGAAGCCGCCGATCAGCACGACGATGCCGAGGAGGCGCGCCTGCGGCTTCTTGATGAGTTCGAAGTGCTGCGGCTTGAGCATCAGGCCCATCACGTAGAACGGCAGCAGCCCGATCACGCGGTGGAGGTTGAGCGTGGCGCCCAGGTCGGTCATGTAGGACAGCAGCGAGAAGAGCGCCGCCACCGCCAGCGGCCAGCGGATCTGCTGCCAGACCGGGGTGGACAGCCGCCACAGGAACAACGCGCACAGGAACCACGTCAGGTAGTACGGGTCCAGCAGGGTGACCTTCAGCTCGTTCCCGCCGACCAGCCAGTCGTAGGCCGAGTACGCGAACTCGAAGATCACGTACGGTACGCCCACGGTGGCGATCAGCTTGCGCGCCTTGCCGGAGGAGAAGGTCCAGTTCCGCGAGAAGTAGCCGGTGACCACGATGAACAGCGGCATGTGGAACATGTAGATGAACATGTACACGCTCTCGGCCAGCGGAGAGCGCAACACACCCCCGAGGGCGTGGCCCACCACAACGAGCAGGATCGCCAGGAACTTCGCGTTGTCGAAGAACGGGTCTCGTTCCTTGCGGGCGGGCTTGGCGGCGGCAGGAGCGCCCTCGGCCGCAGGCGCGCCGTCCCCCCGGGCGGCCGGGTCGCCGGCAGCGGCGTGCGGCGCCTGATCGGGGCCCTGGGGCAGAGCCGGTGCGGAGGCGGGCTGGGATACGGCTGAGGGCCTGGCGGTGTACGTCATTGATTTCCCGGGGGTTGGGTCAGCTCCCCTTGCAGATGTCGTCGGTCGCGCGGATCTCCCCCTGCTGCTTGGGGATACCGGCCTTGACGTTCTTGAGGGCGGTCCAGTCCTTGCCGACCACGAGGTCGACGACGCCCGGAGTGCCGCCGCTGGTGCGGGCGGTCGGCTTGGGTCCGCTGGGGACCAGCTTGGCGAGGAAGGAGGCCTGCTGGTCGGCGCCGGAGCCGTACAGCACCTTGGTGGTCGCCGTGCCGCTCATGTTGCCGCCGAGGCTCGCGTGGAAGCCCTGGGCCTCCAGCGCGGTGATGACCCGCCCAGCCTGGCCCTCGATCCCGCTGGCGTTGTAGACCCGTACCCGCACCTGGCTCGGGGAGATCTTGGAAGCGGCCGCCTTGGGCTCGCTGGGCACGGTCTTGTCGTTGCGGACCGCGCTGAAGAAGGTGTTGGCGGTGGGCTGGGTGAGCGCCACCCGGTTGGGGTCCGCCGGGTCGGGGCCGGACGGCACCGTGACGAAGCGCAGCTTGCCGGAGGTCATTCCCTGCATGCCCTGCGCGATCTGCATCATCACCCGGGGCGTGAGGTCCTCGTCGGTGGTCAGCGACTTGGTGGTGGCGTTCATCAGCGAGAGCAGCTTGCTCGGGTTGCTCAGCACTCCGGCGCTCATCGCCTTGTTGGCGAGGGAGCCCATGAACTTCTGCTGGCGCTTGATGCGGTCGGTGTCGGAGCCGTCGCCCAGGCCGTAGCGCATGCGTACGTAGGCCAGCGCGGTCTCACCCTTGATGGTGTGCCGGCCCTTGCCCAGCTTGAGGTGGGACTTCTTGTCGTTGACGGCCTTGGACAGGCAGACGTCGACGCCGCCGACGGCGTTGGTGATCGCCTTGAAGCCGTTGAAGTCGACCTGCATGAAGTGGTCGATCTTGATGTTGGAGATGCCCTCGATCGTCTTGATGACGCAGGAGGCGCCGCCGTTGGTGAACGCGGAGTTGATCTGTCCCCGGCTCGTCGCGGGGGTCGATCCGTTCTTGGTCTTGCAGGACGGGATCGGGACCATCAGGTCGCGCGGGAAGCTGATGCCCATGGCCTGCCCGCCGCCGGGTGACAGGTGCAGCAGGATCATGGTGTCCGAGCGCGGCGGCTCGTTCTTCATGCGCCGGCCGTACTTGGCGTTGCCTCCCGCGCGGGTGTCCGATCCGAGAAGCAGGATGTTGAGCGCGTTGTTGAGCTTCTTGGGGCGGTTGGGGCCGACGTTGGCGTTGACGTCCTCGTGAGCGATGTTGCCCATCGTCTTGTAGTAGACGCCGTAGGCGGCCAGGCTGCCCACGACCATCACGGCGGACAGGCCGATCGACACCCATCCGAGGATGCGCCAGCCACGCCGCTCCGGCGCCGGTCCGCTGGGATCGGCGTCGTCGACGTACTCCATGTACATGGGGTTGCTGTTCATCGGCTCCGTGGGTGGGGGCAGGCCCGCGCTCTCAGGGGTCGGGGAAGCGAACAGGTCGGACTGACAAACGTGTCGGCTGGCGAGCAGAGACAGAGACTAGGTCAGGCGAGCCGGCGCACGGACCCGGATTCGTCATTCCATCCGGACACGCCGGCCACCACGGTCACATGTTCCAGGCTCACTCGATGATCTAGGGCGTCTTTGTGGAAGTTTCGTTGGATTATGACGGAAGCACCCGAGGCTAGTGGTGCAAGCAGGCCAGTCAGAACCCCGTCGAGTGTGGCGTACGACATGTCAACGAGGACCCTGTCCTGCGCGTCAAGCCCCCATTTCACGGCGGCATCGTGCGCCGCACGCACCAGTTCGGCCCCAGTGAATGTGGTCTTTGTCACAGTGCTTCCTTGCATCAGGGAGGCCGCGGGCAACTGCGGCGTCACCTCCGGCCCTGGGACGAACCTGTCTCCGTAAGCGCGCACCTCCACTGCGTAGTCGATCACCCCGCCGGGGACCTCCGTGAGCGGTCCGCCCAGCGCGTGCAGCGAGAGCCCGATGACCTCATCGGCCTCCTGATCGTCGATGACATCCCCCAGCACCTCCTCGGCAGCCGCTAGGAGATACGGCCCGGTACCGCCGACCGGTTCGCCGGATCTGACCCTTTCGCCAAAACCGGCACTTTCCGGATCGACCACCTCGACGTGGAGTCCGGCCGACCAGCAGGCCATCAGCCACACCGCGCTCTGCCAGTGCGGCGGCAGCACGAGCACGGCACGGCCGCCGGCCTCCGCGGCCAGCCCGTCGACCAGCAGGTTGGCGGTCTTGGCCACCCAGTTGTCGAACGTCCTGGCCGACAGCTCCACGCGTTCGCCGGTCTTGTCGTCGTAGAAGGTCACGAACGGGCGCGACGGGTCGGCCGCGACCCGCCGCCGGAGCAGGTCCGCAGGTCCCGCGTCATGTCCGGGGCCGGATTCGAGATCAGGTTCGAGGTCGGGCATGAGACCAGACAGTACGCCGCGCCCCGCGCGGCCATCCGGCCCGCCCGGAGGAAGTGTCCGACTCGCTACCCGGTCACGGCTGGGCCGTGGCTCAGGACCGCTACGCTCCGCATCGTCGAACGACGAGACCGGGGGTGGCGGGACGTAGCCATGGGGGCGCAACAAAGGGGGTGGCGGGGTGTAGGCATGGGGGCACGACCGAGGAGGTGGCGGGGCGTAGGCATGGGGGCAAGGCAGAGCGGGACGATGAGCACGGGCCGCCTGCTCGCCAGGATCAGCGTGGCCCCTGCCCTGCTGATCGTGGCGTGGCTGATGGTGTCGTTGCCGTTGCTGCTGGCCGGCATGTTCTCGCCGGGCCCGGCGATCGCGCTGTTCGTGCCGGTGGCCGCCGTCGTCGTCTGGCTGGGGCTGCGGGACCGCCGGGGCGATCCGGACAGGGATGACCTGGAAGGGAAGGGCCCGGCGGGAGGGCCCATGCCGGTGCCCCGCTGGGTGACGGTGTCGGTGCTGTCGATCGTGCTGGTCTTCCTGGTCTTCCAGATGATCATGTCTTCCGAGCAGATCATCGTCCGGCGCGATCCGGCCTCGTACGTGCAGTTCGCCACCTGGTTGAACGATCACGGCTCCCTGCCGATCCCGCAGATGCGCTGGGCGTTCGGCGGCGGCGACCCGGCGCTGGAGTACAAGAGCCCCGCCTTCTACCAGCGTGACGACGTCATCTGGCCCCAGTTCATGGCCGGGCTCCCGATGCTCCTCGCGCTCGGCGGCTGGATCGGCGGCACGTACGCCATGCTGGCCATGGCCCCCCTCCTCGGCGCGTGTGCGGTGCTGGCGTTCGCGGGCCTCACCGCCCGCCTGGTGGGCCCGCGCTGGGCGCCGGCCGGCGCCCTCTTCCTCGCGCTGACCCTGCCCATGTTGTGGATCTCCCGCTCCACGTACAGCGAGCTGCCCGCGCTGATCCTGCTGCTGGGCGGCCTGTCGCTGATGTACGACGTGCGTGCGGAGGCCACCCGGGGCTTGCCGCAGTCGGCGCGGGTCAAGGCATTCCTCGCCGGGCTGGCGCTGGGGTTGATCGTCCTCGTCCGGATCGACGGGCTGCGCGACGTGCTGCCGGTGGTGGTGATCGCCGGGCTCCTGATCGCGCGCCGCCGCCGGACCGGCCTGCCGCTGATGCTCGGCCTGACCATCGGCGTCGGCGCGGGCCTGATCGAGGGCTTCACGCTGTCCCGGCCCTACCTGGAGTACCTGCACACCTCGCTCGATCCGCTGCTGCTCGCCACCGCGGTCCTGATCGCGCTCACCGCGGTCATGGTCGTCGTGCTGCGCCTGCCATGGAGCGGCAAGCGGCTCCGGCGGCTCGGCGTGCGGGTCTCGGCCGGACGGCTGCCGAACGCGGCGGCGGTGCTGACCGTCCTGGTGGTGACCGCGTTCGCCGTCCGGCCGTACGTGCAGACGGTGCGGCGGGTGCCGACGAACGACGACGACAAGCTCAACGCCGAGTTCATCGAGGCGACGCAGAAGCTCGCCGGGCTGCCGCTCGACGGCACCCGGCAGTACTCCGAGCTCTCCCTCTACTGGGTGATCTGGTACATCGGCGTCCCGGCGATGCTGCTCGCCACGTTCGGCGCGGCCCTGCTGGTGCGGCGCCTGCTGCGGCGCGGCTCCCCGGAGTGGCTGCTGCCGTACGCGGTGACCGTCTTCACCACGGTTCAGGTGTTGTGGCGTCCCGGCATCACCCCCGACCACCCGTGGGCGACCCGGCGCCTCATCGGCCTGGTGATCCCCGGTCTCCTGCTCTTCGCGGTGTGGGGGCTGGCCTGGTCGTTCCGGAGGGTGCGGCGGCTCGGGTACGGGCGGCGCCTCACCAACACGGCCGCGGTCGTGGGGGTGCTCGTGCTGGCGACGCCGATCGCGATCAGCTCAGCCGGGCTCATGTTCACCAGGACCGACCAGGACGAGGTCGCGGCGCTGCGCGGGATGTGCGAGAAGTTCGGCCCGGGACGTTCGATCGTGGTGGTCGAGCGCGTCACCGCGGACCGTTTCCTCCAGGTGATCCGCAGCATGTGCGGCCTGCCCGCCGCCCGCACCGTGGACGGGGCCCGGCCCGCCGACATCCGGCGGGTGATCGGCAAGATCCAGGCCGCCGGGCGGCACCCGGTGATCCTCGGCGCCGAGGCCCGGCAGGTGTCGCCGTACGGCCAGCCTGTCCAGATCGTCGAACTGCGCACCCGCCAGGACGAGCGGACCCTCGTGGAGTCGCCGAACGGCTCCTGGACTCTCAACGTCAACGTCTGGATGTCCGAGCCGCCCCGTTAGCGGGCGTTCGCCAAGGGCGTGTCTTGAAGGCGCCCTAAGGGCGACTGGCCTCGTAAGGGGCGTGGGGCGAGTATTCTCGCCCTGCGTGAGTACCCAGCCCACCGACAGTGCCGTGCATGTGACGATCGTTCTGCCGTGTTACAACGAGCAGGACCATGTCCTCGAAGAGGTCGAGCGCATCTGCAAGGCGATGGACAACAGCGGCAAGAGCTACGAGCTGCTGGCCGTCGACGACTGCTCGACCGACGCGACGCTGGCCCGGCTGGAGGAGGCCGCGCCACGCTTCCCCAATATGCGGATCATCGCGTTCCACCACAACAGCGGCTCGGGCACGGTGCGGCGGATCGGCACCCAGCAGGCCCGCGGCGAGATCGTCGTGTGGACCGACGCCGACATGACGTACCCGAACGAGCGGATCCCCGACCTGGTCGAGATCCTCGACACCGACCCCACGGTGGACCAGGTGGTCGGCGCGCGCAAGAGCGAGGAGGGCACGCACAAGCTGCTGCGGGTGCCCGCCAAGTGGTTCATCCGTAAGATCGCCGAGCGGCTCACCAACACCAGGATCCCCGATCTCAACTCGGGGCTGCGGGCGTTCCGCCGCCAGGTCTCGCTGCCCTATCTGCGGCTGCTGCCGCCCGGTTTCTCCTGCGTCACGACGATCACCATCGCGTTCCTGTCGAACCAGCACGACGTGCGGTACGTGCCGATCGACTACTACAAGCGGGCGGGCAAGTCCAAGTTCCACTTCACCAAGGACGCCTACCGCTACATCCTGCAGGTGCTGCGGATGGTCATGTACTTCAACCCGCTCAAGGTGCTGATGCCGCCGGCGCTGTGGCTGCTGGGAATCGGCCTGGTCAAGGGCGTGTTCGACATGATCGTGCACTTCGGCTACTTCGCCAACAACACCGTGATGATCTTCATTACCGGGATGATCATCGCCTCGCTGGCGTTGCTGGCCGACCTGATCGTCCGTTCGCGCAACGACACCTAGGCGGCGGCATCCGATGCGGATCGCGATCATCGGCCCGGCGTTCCCCTACAAGGGCGGCGGCGCGCACCACACCACCGAGCTGGCGCACCGGCTGGCCGGGGCCGGACACCAGGTCGCCATCGAGTCGTGGCGCGCCCAGTACCCCGCATTCCTCTACCCCGGGCAGCAGACGATCTCCGAGCCGGAGGGCGAACCGTTCCCCGGCACCCGGCACGAGCTCGACTGGCGCCGCCCGGACGGCTGGTGGCGCACCGGCCGGTCCCTGCGCGCGTACGACCTCGTGGTGCTGGCGGTGCTCAGCCCCGTCCAGGTCCCCTCATATCTGGGGATCCTCGCCGGTCTGCGCGGCGGGACGCCCGTGGTGGCGCTGTGCCACAACGTGCTCCCGCATGAGCGCAAGCCGTACGACCGGCCGCTCATGAAGGCCCTGCTGCGTCGCGTGAACGGTGTTCTCGTTCACTCTGAGCAGCAGGCTGAGCTGGCCAGGGGGCTGACGGCCCATCCGGTCCGCGTCGCCGAGATGCCCGCCCACCTGCCGACCCCGTCAGGCGGCGTCACCGAGCGCGGCGGGCGAGCGGCGGGTGTGCGGAATCAGCTGCTGTTCTTCGGGATCGTCCGGCCCTACAAGGGGCTGGACGTTCTGCTCCGGGCGCTGGCCGCGGGTCCCGAGGACGTCTCGCTCACCGTGGCGGGGGAGTTCTGGGGTGGGCTCGACGAGACCGAACGGCTGATCGCCGAGCTGGGACTGGCAGGAAGAGTCGAGCTACGGCCGGGCTACGTTCCGGCGGCCGACGTGCCCGGGCTGTTCGAGGCGGCGGACGCGCTCGTCCTGCCCTACCGAGCCGCCACGGCCTCGCAGAACGTGTGGATGGCCTACGAGCACGGGGTGCCGGTCATCGCCACGCGGGTCGGCGGATTCGCCGACCAGATCCGGGACGGCGTGGACGGGCTGGTCTGCGAGCCGGACGATGTGGGCTCGCTTGCCGATGCCCTCAAGCGCTTCTACGCGCCGGGCGAGCCAGAGAGGCTCCGTGCGGGCGTGCGCCCGGTCGACCACGAACCCCTCTGGACCGCCTACCTCGACGCGCTTACAGGTGCTCGTCGATCAGCTTGAGCAGCGCGCGCTTGGGCTTGGCGCCGACGATCTGCTGGACGACCTCGCCGTTCTTGTAGAGGTTCAGCGTGGGCAGGCCCATCACGCCCTGCGAGGCCATGGTGGTCGGGTTGGCGTCGGTGTCGAGCTTGGCGATCGTGAGCTTGCCCGCGTACTCCTGGGCGATCTCCTCCAGCACGGGCGCGATCATCTTGCACGGCCCGCACCATTCCGCCCAGAAGTCCACCAGGACCGGGGTTTCGCTCTTCAGTACCTGCTCTTCGAACGTGGCGTCGGTGATGGTAATCGGGGCGGTCACGATCACTCCTTATTCGGCTGCGTACCCGTGACAAGTGTGCCGGGTGCCGGTTCATTCCCGCTGTCTTCATTCCCCTCACCGGGGGCCTGCTTCACCGGCGCTTTGGGCGGCCGGCCGCCGATGAGCACGGCGAGCCCGGCGTTCGTGAGGTCGGCCAGCGTCAGCACCACGCGGGAGGCGAGCGCGACCACGATCGGCGCGCCCGCGGGCAGCACCGGCGTCAGGACCAGCACCATCGCCGCCTCGCGGGCGCCGATCCCGCCCGGCGCGATGAAGACCAGGAACCCGGCGACGAAGGCGAGCGCGTAGGCCCCGGTGGCGAGGAACGGCAGGCCCGTCCCGTCGCCGCCGGCCGCCGCGCACAGCAGCCACAGGTGGACGCCGAAGAACACCCAGCCCAGCACCGCCCAGAACGCCCCGAGCAACGTTGCGGGCAGGCTCACCGGATGTTCCAGGGACGGCCGCCGCACGAGCTTGAGCAGCGTGTTCAGCGCCCAGGTGACGATCTTCGGGTGCAGGCAGGCCAGCACCACCGGGGTCAGCAGGAACAGCCACCAGTACCGGCTCCTGGCGGTCGCCGAGGTCAGCGGCAGCGTGCTCGCCGCGATCGCCAGCCCGGTCGCCTGGGAGGCGGCCATGGCCAGCAGCGTGGAGCCGAAGCTGCGGGCCCGCGGCACCTCGTACTCGCGGGCGAGCTCCATCTGGGTGACGAGCGCCCACACCTTGCCCGGCACGTACTTGCCGAGCTGGGAGATGGAGGAGATCCGGTACATCGCCTTGACCGGGAGTGGCGAACCGAGCCCGGCGAGGAAGACCCGCCAGCTCAGGGTCCACGCGAAGAGCCCGGCGAGCCCGGCCGCGAACGCGCCGAGCAGTGTCGCCACCGACATCTGCTCGAACGCCCGCACGGTGGCGTCCCACTGGTCGATCAGGCTGTACGCGCAGAACCCGAGCGCGAGTAGCACGAGCAGTACGCGCCCGATCCGCATCGCCGCGGCCTTCGAAATCACGTGCCCCAGGTTAGGCCAGCCGACTTCGAGACACGTCCTAGAGTGGTCGGCAATGAAACTCTCGGATGTGGTCGCCTTCATGGGGCACCAGGTGCATGTCTGCCGGTACCGCGAGGCCGGGACGCTGCTGGCCTGGATGGGCCGCGATCTCCGCGGCAAGCGGGTCCTCGACGTCGCCGGCGGCGACGGCTACTGGGCCGGGCAGGCCCGCAAGCGCGGCGCGCAGGCGGTCTCGATCGACCTTGCGCGAAAGAAGATGTTGTACGGGCAGACGCTCGCGCACCCGCCCGCGTTGATCGAATGTGACGCGCTGCGGCTGCCGTTCGGCGAGGGTTCGTTCGACGCCGTCCTGTCGGTCTGCGCGATCGAGCACTTCGACGACGGCGGCAAGTCCCTCGACGAGATGGCCCGGGTGCTCAAGCCGGGCGGCGAGATCTTCATGTCGGCGGACGTGCTGAGCCGCGCCGACGCCTGGCCCAAGCTGCGCGACGCGCACAAGGCCAAGTACCACGTCCAGCACACGTACACGCACGAGACGCTCGGCAAGCTGATGGACGAGCGCGGCCTCGACCTGGTCCGCCACTCCTACCAGTTCCGGACTCCGGCGGCCGAGCGGCTCTACCTGTCGCTGTCGACGTACGGCGGCAAGGTCGGCTTCAACGCCGCCGCCCCGCTGGCGCCCCTGGTCGCCCTAGCCGACCGCCGGGCGCCCAACGAGCGCGGCAGCATCGTCCTCATCCACGCCCGCAAGCGCGCCTGACGCCCCGGCGTGTGCTCACAATCGATGTTGATCCGTGTTGGAGCGGCGGTCTGACTTCCGCTGGGGCACGATCGGCGTAGGCTCTGAAGAGGCGGGGGGTGATCCCTGCCGTATGCCGCGAGATCGGGACACAAAAGGGGGCAACGTGGCACCTCGGATCCTCGTTGATGCCACTGCCGTACCCGCCGACCGCGGCGGGCTCGGCCGTTACTGCGACGGGCTGCTCGTCGCGCTGGACCGGCTCGGCGCCGACCTGGCCATCGCCTGCCAGCGTGCGGACGAACAGCGCTACGGCACGCTGGCGCCGAACGCGCGGATCGTGGCGGGCCCGGCGGCCCTGGCGCACCGTGACTCCCGGCTTGCGTGGGAACAGACCGGCCTGCCGTACGTGGCGCAGCAGGTGGCCGCCGACGTCATCCACCTGCCCGCGTACATCCTCCCGACCCGGGCCGGGCGGCCCACGGTCGTCACGATCCACGACGTGACGGTGTTCGCGGAGCCGGAGATCCACGATCCGGTGCGGTCGACCTACATCAAGTCCGCCACCCGCACCGCCGCCCGCCGCGCCACCCGGCTGATCGCCCCGTCCATGGCCACCCGCGACGAGCTGGTGCGGCTGCTCGGCGCCGACCCCACGCACATCGACGTGGCGTACCACGGCGTCGACCACGACGTGTTCCACCGGCCCGACGAGATCGAGATCAAGAAGGTGTCGGACCGGCTCGGCCTGCACGGCCGTCCCTACATCGCCTATCTCGGGGCGCTGGAGCCGCGCAAGAACGTGCCCAACCTCATCCGCGGCTGGGCCCGCGCCGTGTCCGACCACCCCGACCCGCCCGCGCTGGTGCTGGCCGGCAGCGGCGGCTGGGACGACGAGGTCGACGCGGCACTCGCGACGGTCCCGCTCAACCTGAAGGTCGTCCGTCCCGGTTACCTGCCCCGGACCTCGCTGCCCGGGTTCCTCGGCGGCGCGCTCGTCGTGGCGCTGCCCAGCCGGGGAGAGGGCTTCGGCCTGCCCGTGCTGGAGGCGATGGCCTGCGGTGCGCCGGTGCTGACCACGCGGCGCGGCCCGCTGCCAGAGGTGGGTGGCGACGCCGTGGCCTACACCGACCCGGACCCCTGGGGCATCTGCCACGCGCTGTCCGGTCTGATCGAGGATCCGGCGAGCCGCCGCACCCTCTCCGAGGCGGCCTACGAACGATCGCGGCAGTTCAGCTGGAAGGCCTCCGCCGAGGCGCACATGGCCTCGTACGAACGAGCCGTCGCGGCACACGCGTCCCCCCGCTAGACCAGTAGGCTCGGCTGGACCATTCGAGGAAGGGGCCTTGTGGAAGCGATTCTTCTGGTCGGGGGCCAGGGGACCCGGCTGCGACCGTTGACGATCTCCACGCCCAAACCGCTGCTCCCCACGGCCGGGGTCGCCTTCCTCGCCCATCAGCTCGCCCGCGCCCAGGCGGCCGGGGTCGACCGCATCGTGTTCGCGACCTCGTACCGCGCGGAGATGTTCGAGGCGGCGTTCGGCACGCACGCGCACGGCGTCGACCTCGCCTACGTGAGCGAGGCCGAGCCGCTCGGCACCGGCGGCGCCATCCGCAACGCGGCCCGCGCGCTGACGTGCGACCCCGACGAGCCCGTGCTCATCCTCAACGGCGACATCCTGTCCGGCCATGACGTCACCGCCCAGGTCGCCCTGCACGAGAAGTCGTCCGCCGCCGTGACCCTCCACCTGACCAGGGTCGAGGACCCCTCCCGCTTCGGCTGCGTGCCGACCGATCCCGACGGCCGCGTCGCCGCGTTCCTGGAGAAGACCCCGCACCCGGTGACCGACCAGATCAACGCGGGCTGCTACGTCTTCCGCCGCTCGGCCATCGACACGATCCCCGAGCACGAGGTCGTCTCCGTCGAGCGCGAGACGTTCCCCTCACTCATCTCCTCCGGCGCAGTCGTCATGGGCTACGTCGAGACCGCGTACTGGCTCGACGTCGGTACTCCCCAGGCCTTCGTCCAGGGCTCCCGCGACCTGGTCCTCGGCAAGATCGCCTCGTCCGCCATGCCGGGCGAGCCCGGCGAGCGCCTCACCCTCCACGGCGCGATCGTGTCGCCCGGCGCCGTCGTCCGCGGCGGCACCACCGTCGGCCGCGGCGCCGAGGTCGAGCCCGGCGCCACCGTGATCGGCAGTGTCCTGCAGGACGGCGCGTTCGTCGCCGAAGGAGCGACGGTCCGCGACTCGGTCGTCGGCCGCGGCGCCCGCGTCGGCGCCGGCGCGGTCCTCGACGGCGTCATCCTCGGTGACGGCGCCATGGTCGGCCCGGGCAACGAGCTGCGCGACGGCCTCCGCCTGTGGCCCGGCATCGCCCTCCCCCCCACCGCCGTCCGCTTCTCCACCGATGCCTGACCCCTCATGGGGACGCTGACGCCATGACCGCCCAGCCCACTGAGCCCGCAGGCCCATACGATCCTGGCGAGGACCCTGCTGCGATCTTCGATGCTCTCCCGGAGCTGTATCGCGAGCAGTCACGCGTTCTTCGGCAAGCGCGGTGAAGGCATGCTGGCCATCCTCGTCGATGACGAGTCCGAGACACTTCGCATTACCGACATCGTCTGGATCGGATGAGAGGGGCTCCCTGGTGGGGAGCCCCTCTGCGGTCAGGTGGTCAGGAGGGGGAGGCCCTTGCCGAAGTGGCCGACGCCGTCGGTCTTGCGGGCGGCCTCGATGCGTTCGGGCGAGGGACGGCCGTATTCGGTCGTCCGCTGCACCGCCGGCCTCCCGGCCGCGGCGGCGATGGCCTCCAGCGAGCTGATGGTCTTGAACGAGCCGTTCTCCGACCCCGCCATGCGGCTGATGGTCTCCTCCATCAGCGTTCCGCCCAGGTCGTTCACGCCGCCCTGCAGGACGCGGGTCGCGACCTCGTCGCCCAGCTTCACCCACGAGGTCTGGATGTTGTGGATGGCGCCGTGGAGAAGGATCCGCGCCAGCGCGTGCACCGCGATGTTCTCGCGGACGGTGGGACCGGGGCGGGCCAGACCGGCCAGGTAGATCGGCGAGTTGTGGTGCACGAACGGCAGCAGCACGAACTCGGTGAACCCGCCCGTCCGCTCCTGCAGTGAACGCAGCAGCTTGATGTGCGCGACCCAGTGCGACGGGTTGTCGACGTGCCCGTACATCATCGTGGACGTGGTCGGCAGGCCCACCTCGTGCGCGGTGGTGACGACCTCGATCCACTGCTCGGTCGGCAGCTTGCCCTTCGTCAGCACCCACCGGACCTCGTCGTCGAGGATCTCGGCGGCCGTTCCGGGGAGCGAGCCGACGCCGGCGGCCTTGGCCTCCTGCAGCCACTCCCGGATCGACATGTCGGTCCGGCTGGCGCCGTTGACGACCTCCATCGGGCTGTACGAATGGAGGTGGATCTCCGGGGCCCGCTTCTTGACCTCGCGAGCGAGGTCGAAGTAGGCCGTGCCCGGCAGGTCGGGGTGGATGCCGCCCTGCATGCAGATCTCGGTGGCGCCCGCCGCCCAGGCCTGGTCGACCCGGTCGCCGACCTGCTCCAGCGAGAGCGTGTAGGCGTCCGCGTCCGTCCGGCGCTGGGCGAACGCGCAGAACCGGCAGCCCGTGTAGCAGACGTTCGTGAAGTTGATGTTGCGCGTCACCACATAGGTGACCTCGTCGCCGACCGCGTCGCGCCGCAGGTCATCGGCCAGCTTGGTCAGCGTCTCCAGCTCGGGCCCGTCCGCGTGGAGGAGTGCCAGCGCCTCGTCGTCGGAGAGCCCGGCCGGGTCGGCCTCCGCCTTCGCCAGTGCCGCCTTGATGTCGGCGTCGAAGCGCTGCGGCGCCGACATCCGGTCCTTCAGCGCGTCCCAGTCGCCGTAGACCTCGTCGAAGTCGTCCCGCCGGTCGCTGGTCCGCCCGGTCGTGTCGATCTCGACATGGAGGTCCGTGCGCCCGAACGCCTCGAAGCCCCCGTCCGGCTCCTGCCAGGGCCGTCCTTCCGGCATCTTCTCGTCGTCCGCGAGACCTGTCGAGCGTTCGGCCAGCGCGGCGACGTGCCCCATCATGCGCGGGTCGAGCCACGGCTCGCCGCGCTTGACGTACTCCGGATATACCGGCAGCCGTTCCCTGAGCGTGAAGCCCAGCTCCGCCGTCTTGGCCGTCAGCTCGTCGATCTGCGGCCACGGCCGTTCCGGATTCACATGGTCGATGGTGACCGGCGAGACACCGCCCCAGTCGTCGATCCCCGCGCGGAGCATCAACGCGAACTCGCCGCCCACGAGATTGGGCGGCGCCTGGATGCGGGCCTTGGTCCCGAGCACCAGCCGCGTCACGGCGATGGTCGCCGCGAGTTCTTCCGGCCCGGCGTCCGGCGTGGCCCGCATCTTGGTGTCGGGCTTGGCGCGGAAGTTCTGGACGATGACCTCCTGGATCGCCCCGTACTCCCGCATCGTCTTCCGGATGGCGAAGATGGACTCGGCCCGCTCCTGGAGCGTCTCACCGATCCCGATCAGAATCCCCGTCGTGAACGGCGTATTGGTCCGTCCGGCGTCTTCCAGCACCCGCAACCTGACCGCGGGATCCTTGTCCGGCGACCCGAAGTGCGGCCCGCCCCGCTCGCTGAACAACCGCGTGGCAGTGGTCTCCAGCATCATCCCCATGGACGCCGACACAGGCTTGAGCCGCTGGAAGTCGCGCCAGCTCATCACCCCGGGATTCAGATGGGGCAGCAACCCCGTCTCCTCCAGCACCCGGATCGCCATAGCGCGCACGTACGAGATCGTGTCGTCGTACCCATGGGCGTCAAGCCACTCCCGCGCCGGTTTCCACCGGTCCTCCGGCTTGTCGCCCAGCGTGAACAGCGCTTCCTTGCACCCCAGCGCCGCCCCCTGCCGCGCGATCTCCAGCACCTCGTCGGGGCTCAGATAAGGCGATTCCACCTTGTGCGGAACGGTCGCGAACGTGCAGTAGCCGCACCTGTCCCGGCACAGCCGCGTCAGCGGGATGAACACCCCGCGGCTATAGGTGATGATCCCGGACCGGCCCACGGCCTCCAGCCCGGAGTCCCGCACGCGCGACGCGTACGTCAGCAGATCGTCGAGCTGCGCGCCGCGCGCGTGCAGCAGAGTGGTGGCCTCGGAAACATCGAGCGTCTTGCCGTCCCGCGCGCGAGCCAACGCCCGGCGAAGCGCGGAGTCCGTCACACCAGCGTCCATGCTCGCACTCTATGCCAAACGTCATATTTTTTGTCAGCCGCCCCCGCCCGTCCACTGACGTTCCCCTACAGCTCACCCCAACCCCGTCCTTATTCCCCCAATGCCGGATGAGGGCCCTGGGTTGATGCTCGAAGAGCAGTGCAGGGGGGCTGGTCAGGCGGGACCTCGGATGAGGCTCGGGCGGGCTTCGGCCAGGGCGTCGGCGGAGTGGCGGAGGGCCTGCATGACGGCGCGGACGGCGGGACGGCCGTTGCGCGGGGACTCGGTGCCGGTCCGGGTCCACATGACCATGCGGCGGAGGACGTCGGTTTCGGCGATCTCGCGGACGACGATGCCGGGTTCGCGTTCGGCGAGGGCCAGGTCGGGGGCGAGTGCGATGGCGCCATGGGCGATCATCGCGAAGATGACCAGGACGTCGTTGGAACGGTGACGGATGTCGGGGCGGAAGCCGGCGACGTCCACGCAGGTGCGTTCCAGGAGGTCGGAGTGGTTGGTGCCGATGTGGCCGGTCGCCCAGGTGGCGTCCGCGAGGTCGGCGAGGCGGACGGGCTCGCCGGTCGCGGCCAAGGGATGTTTCTCGGGCATGGCGAGCCGCATGTGCTCGGTGATGAGGACTTCGGCGGTCAGCTCGGGACGGTTGGGCCGGGGAAGATGCGAGTACTCGTCCGTCATGACGATGTCGATGTCCTGCAGGACGAGGGCTTGGAGCACGCGGCTGAACTCCTCGTCGAGGATGTCCACGTACAGGTCCGGGTAGTCCGTTTCGAGGGCGGGCAGGGCGGGCGCCAGGACATGGAGAAGAGCCGTCTGGAAGCCCACGACTTTGACCCTGCCGGCTACGCGGCCGGCTGCGGCGACCGTTGCCTCCTCGGCGCGCTGGGCCTGGGCCAGGAGGGATTCGGCGTGCTCGGCGAGGACTTCGCCCGCGGCCGTGAGGCGCAGGCGCCGGCCGACCTTCTCGACGAGGGGGACGCTCACCTCTTTTTGGAGCTGGGCCAGCTGCTGGGAGACCGCCGAGGGGCTGTAGCCGAGGGTGTCGGCGACGGCTCCCACAGTCCCGAGCTGCTTGAGCTCACGCAGGATCCGCAGCCGGCCGAGGTCCAACATAGTGAAGCGATTCTTACACATTCCATGCAGAAAAGGTCGCTGGACCTGAATGTTCGACCTGGGTCAAACTAGAGGTGCACCGCGCGGGAACGTCCCCCGAGCCCCGGCCAGGGCTCACCCTTCACCACCAAAGGACAATCCCATGCTCACGTTCCTCGTTCTCTTCGCCGCACTCGCCGTCCTGGGCCCGCTCTTCGGTGCCGACTCGCGTGACGGCCTCGACTGGGCCCGCGACAACTTCTGGATGCGCCGCAGGCAGTCTAGAAGCGGCGATAGTCACGCACAGCCAGACGCGGCCCGCGTCGCGGAGGCCCGGCGCCGGACGATTCCAGCAGCCGGGTGACCCGGTGCCTATGTCCCGCGTACGGCTCCAGTAGCTCGAGCATCCCGTCGTCGTCGACCTTACGGCCGGTGAACGCCCAGCCCACGATTCCGGGCAGGTGGTAGTCGCCGACCGAGACGGCGTCGGGATCGCCGAGCGCCCGCTGCCGGATCTCCGCGGCCGTCCAGACCCCGATGCCCGGCAGCGAACGCAGCTTGCTCTCGGTGGGATCGGCCTCCAGACGGGCCGCCACCCGGGCGGCGCCGATGATCGTACGAGCCCGTACCGCCTCCGCACCTGAGCGGTGCCACTCCCATGACGGGATGCGCGCCCACACCTCAGGTGGCGGGGGCACTCGCATGTCCGGGGCCCCGGGCGCGGGCTGCCCGAAGCGTCGCAGGAGATAGCGCCACGCGCGCCAGGCCTCCATGCCGAGCACCTTCTGTTCCAGGACACCGGGCACGAGCGCCTCGAAGACCCGGTTGGTCCGGCTGATCCGCAGGCCGGGACTCCGAACGATCAGGTCACGGAGGAGCGGCAGGTCCGGGGCGAAGTCCTCGGGGGTGTCCTGGGCTCCGAGGAGGTCGGGCAGCCCGTCCAGCAGCCACGCGGCTCCCGGACCCCACGCCGCCGCCTTGATGACCGATCCGGACTCGCGCAGGCTGAGCGTTCCGGGCCCGTCGGGGGTGAACGAGGCGCGCCAGATCGTGCCGTCGCGGTCGATCCGGAACGCCGGGTCGCCGGATCCGCGCCGGTGCGGTTTCAACGTCCGCCGCACGTCGACCTGCCACGGCGGCCGCCACTCTCGTTCCAACATCGCACCGCAAGTGTGCCACCACCAGAGGAGAGGCGCCCCAGCCGGGGATCGCCCGGCCAGGGCGCCTTCCTCAGCCCCTGCCCAGCCGCCCTTTCAACGGGCAAGCTGCGCTCGGAGGCCTTTCTGATCAGCTCTCTCGGGGGTCAGGCGAAGACCCGGATCGCGTGCGCGGCGAGGTTCTTCTCCGCCGACCTGGTGAACTTGCGGACGTGCACGCTGGTCGTGGTGCGCGGCCACTTGGCCTCGACGATCTTGCCCTTGCCGAGGTAGATCGCGACGTGGGTGGTCTTCCAGCCGTTCTCGCCGCCGCCCCAGAAGATCATGTCGCCGCGGCGGAGGTTCTTGTAGGAGACCTTCTTGCCCTTGGTGAACTGGAATCCGGTGGCCGGGCCGATGTCCTTGCCGGCGCCCTTCCAGAACGCGTACGCCGTGAAGCCCGAGCAGTCGTACCCGTAGCGGTGGTAGTCGTCCGCGCTCTCGCGGTAGTGGTTCTTGGGGTTGCCGCAGCTCGGGCCGCCCAGGCCGCCGCCGCCCCAGGAGTACGGGATCTTCTTGCCGGTCTGGGAGAGGGCCGCCGAGATGACCCGTTCGATCTTCTGCTTGGAGGTGCCCTTGGTGGAGCCCTTCACCTTGCGCGCGGCGGCCTGGCTCTGCCGGCCGTGGTGCGCCCCCGGCTGGGTGCAGCGGGGGTCTTCGAAGACGGGCTTGCCGTAGCCGGGTCCGGCCGTCGGCTTGTCGTTGTCGCACTTCGGTATGCCGGGCGTGAACTTGCTGTAGCCCGTCTTGACGTAGTGGTCGGGGATCCACAGGTTGTCCGTGGTCTTGTCCCAGACATACGACTCGTAGGCCAGCGTGCCCCAGGCCTGGCACTTGATCTTGATCCTGGTGCCCTTGGGGTACTGCTTGTACGGCTTGGCCTTGAGGTCCTTGGCCATCCGGCCGCCGAGGGCAGCGGTGGTCGGGAACTCGCGCGCCGCGTCCGCGCTGACCTTCCCAGCGGTCGCGGAGTTGTTTCCGGTGCCGAGGACGGCGGCGAGGAGCGCCGCCGTCCCGCACGCTATGGCGATCGCCGAAGCGATGATGAGTCGTGCTCGCTGCTTCATATCGGAGAGCGAACTCCTTTCGGGCACGCCGACATGGCCGCCGCGCCCAGCGGGGGTGAGCGGTGGTGGATCGCTCCACCGCCGCCCTTATGACAAGCCGGTCGGTCGTCGCCGCCGGCATTACTCGTAATCTTTGGGTGGATCTCTTCCGGTGACTCCCCGGAGGGGAGCCGTAACGATCTTGTCATGACTTATGCGACGGATGAGTGCTTCTGTGGAGAGAACGGCCAATGACCGGTCTGCCGGAGGGCCCTCGGCGGTGCCCCCGCGCCGTCGCCGGCTGCCCGTCCTTCTGGCTGTCGGAGCCCTCGTCGCCGTCGGCGTCGGCGGTGGAGGCGCCTGGGCGCTCGGTGCGTTCTCCGAGACGTGCAGCGGTGCGCCGCTGGAGGTGACGATCGCCGCGCAGCCCGAGATCGTCCCGGCCCTGCGGAACGTGGCGGAGCGCTTCAACGTGGAGTCGCGCCGGGTGGGCGGCCGCTGTGTCCGGGCTCAGATCGCGGCGATCGCTCCTGCCGAGTACGTCCGTACGCCCGCGAACACGAACGCTCAGCGCAGCGACGCGTGGATCCCCGAGTCGTCGCTGTGGCTGGGCGTCGCGCGCCGCGCGGGGCACCAGACGGTCCCTGCGGGCGCGCCCTCTTTCGCGACTTCGGCCGTGGTGCTCGCGACCACCCGTCCCGTGGACGCCGAGTTCCGCAACGCCGGTGTCGTGCCCACCTGGCGGTTGCTGCTCGGACGGAGGACTGAGGGGATCACGCTGGCGCGCCGCACGACCGACCCCGCGAAGGGCATGACCGGCACCGTCGCCATGATCGCCCTCGCGCAGGTGCAGAAGAAGCCGGTCAACGGGCGGACCGTCGGCGAACTGCGGCGCGGCGCGGACGTCACCCCGTTGCACGACCTCGCCGGCATGGAACGCTTCGTACGCCCACTGGCGGTGACCTCCGAGCAGGCCGTGGTCGCCCACAACGACGCACACCGGCCCAATCCCGTGGTGGCGCTGCCGCCCCGGGAGGGGACGCTGATGCTCGACCATCCGTTCGCGATCACCGCCCGGGACCCGCTCCGGCACGACGGCGCGGCGGCCTTCCTGTCGGCGCTCGGTTCTCGGTCGGCCCGCGACACGCTGCAGCGCTTCGGCTTCCGTACGCCCGAGGGGGCGATGGGAGCGGCGTACGCGCGCGAGCACGGCCTCACCGAGACCGCGCCGCGCGTCCTGCGCCTGCCCACCCAGAAGGAGATCGACCAGGCACTCCGCTCCTGGTCCAGTCGCTGAATCCGCGCTGCGACGCGGCTAGCGCACCTCGATGAAGGTGTCGGGGCTGCGCGGCGGGCGGTCGCGCGGCGGCGCGGCGGCGTGCCCGACGCCGATCGCCCCCATGGGATCCCACTCGTCCGGGATGTCCAGAGCCTCGCGAACGACGTCGCGGCAGAACATCGTGCTCGACACCCAGCAGGAGCCGAGCCCCTCCACCGCCAGGCCGACCAGCAGGTTCTCCACGCCCGCGCCCATCGCGACCACGAACATCTCGCGCTCGGCGCCCGCCCGGCGCGCGTCCGGGTAGTCGTGCGAGCCGTCCATCACCAGGCACGGCACGATCAGGTACGGGGCCCGCCGGAGCACGTCGCCGCGCCGCAGCCGCTTGGTGATCGACTCCTCGGAGAAGCCGTCGCGGCGCAGGTCCGCCTCCCAGGCGTCGCGCATCGCGTCCAGCAGCTCGATCCGGGCGCCGGCGGACTCCAGCAGGACGAATCGCCAGGGCGTCGTGTGGTGCGGGGCGGGGGCGGTGATCGCGGCGGCGACCGCCCGGCGGACCGCCGCCGGGTCCACCGGCTCGTCGGTGAACTCCCGGATCGTCCGTCGCGCGTGCAGCACATCGGCCGATCCGTACCGGAACATGTCCTCCGACGACGGCCGCACCAGAGCTCGGGCCCCCGGGCCGTCCTCCTCGGTGACCAGCCCGCCCATGCCGCGGACCACGGCGATCGGCACGCCGTCCAGCTTGCCCTTGACCAGCTCGGCGGCCGACGCGAGCTCGTCGGCGACCGCCGTGACGGTGGCCTCCAGCCGGTTGCCGTACGCGTCGTCCCGGCCGCGCAGGTCGTCCAGCGGCGCCAGCCCCGCCACTCCGATCGCGGCGTCGGTCAGGCCGATCCGCCAGGGGCGGCCGAGCGTGTCGGACACGATGACGGCGGCGTTCACCCCGGTGCGCTCGCGCAGCGCGGCGCGGATCCGCCGGGCCGACTCGTCCGGGTCGGCGGGCAGGAGCAGCACGGTGCCGGGCGCGGTGTTGGAGGCGTCGACGCCGGCGGCGGCGAGCACGAGCCCCTGCCGCGTCTCGACGATCCGCGTCTCGCCGTGGGCGTGGGCCCGGCGGGCCACCACCCGCACGGTCTCGGCCTCGATCGCCTTCTCGCGATCGTCGGCGACGAGCACGCGGCCCTCGGCCTTGCTCACGATCTTGGACGTGATGACGAGGATGTCGCCGTCCTCGATCGTCTCAGCCGGGACGAGGGCGGCGATGTCGTCGCCCTCCTGGACCTCCGGCAGGCCCTGGAGCCCGAACACCTGCAACGTCACGCGAGCTCCTCGGCGAGGTCGAGCGCGGCGCGGGCGATGGCCGCGGTGGCTTCCGGGTCGCTCATCAACAGCGGACGGGACCGCACCTCCATGCCGTCGACCCGTACGCCGGAGTCCGCCTCGGCCACCAGCCAGCCGTTCACCAGCTCCGGTCCGTACAGCTCGGCGACGGCCTGGGCGGAGGTCTCCACGCCGATCGCGGTGAGGCACGCGTCGGCCATGCCGCGCACCGGCGCGCCGCCGATGATCGGGGAGACCCCGACCACGGTCTTGGCCGCGACGGCCGCGCGGACGCCCGGCACGGACAGGATGGTGCCGATGCTCACGACCGGGTTGGACGGCGGGAAGAGCACGACGTCGGCGGCCTCGATCGCCTCCAGCACGCCCGGCGCGGGCTTGGCGTCCTCGGCGCCGACGAGCGCGATCGACTCGGCCGGGATCGAGGCGCGCAGCCGCACCCACCACTCCTGGAAGTGGATCGCGCGCCGCCGTTTCGCACCCGACCAACCCGCCCCGTCCGACCTCCCGGTGTCCAGCTCGTCGATCACGACATGCGTCTCGACCTGGTCGTCGGTCATCGGGATCAGCCGGACGCCCGGCTGCCAGCGGTCGCACAGCGCCTCGGTGACGGCCGACAGCGGATAGCCGGCCGCGAGCATCTGGGTGCGCACGATGTGGGTCGCGAAGTCGCGGTCGCCGAGGCCGAACCAGCTTGGCCCGACCCCGTACTCCAGCAACTCCTCCTTGACGGTGAAGCTCTCGTCGGTCCGGCCCCAGCCCTGGGCCTCGTTGATGCCGCCGCCGAGCGTGTACATCACGGTGTCCAGATCGGGACAGACCCGGAGGCCGAACAGCGTGATGTCGTCGCCGGTGTTACCGATCACTGTGATCTCGGCCGCGGGGGCGGCCGCCTGCAGTCCGCGCAGGAAGCGGGCCCCGCCGATGCCGCCCGCCAGCGCCACGATCCTCATGCGGGCCAGCCTAGGGCGCCCGGGCCTCCGCCCCCGACGCCGGTCCGGCTCTTGGACCGCACTTGGCCGCTCCGTGGTCCGGGGAGACGCCGATGAGACACACCGCCGGTAAACACGTGCCTGGACGATCATTGCCCGGCGGACGCCGGGCTGCGCGATGTGCAAAGCTTTGGGTAGGAAACCGATTCCCTCTGTCTGGAGAGATGGTCGTGAATAAGGAAGCCGTCCAGCGTTTGCGTGAACCGGCCGCCTGGGTACTGGTCGCCTCTGCCGGCCTGCAACTGCTCGCCGGCATCATCGGCCTCTTGTCCGGAAACAGCTTCAAGTACAACGCGTTCTCGGAGATCTCCGGCGGCACTTTCACCAGCGTCGCCGTCGTCGGCCTTCTGGTGCTCGCCGTGTTTCTCGTCACTTGGCAGGACCCGCCCACCCCGCAGGCGCGCACCATCGTGATGGGCGCCCTCGGCGTGCTCGGCGGTATCGCGCTGTTCACCGTGATCTCCTGGCTGGCGGGCATGCTCGCGGGCGGGGACGGCGTGAACGAGGTCAAGATCAGTGCTTCGGCCAAGCTCGCCGCGTTCCTGATCGGTGTCGCCAAGCTCGCCGTGATCGGCATCGGCGGCTGGCTCGTTTTCACGGTCTTCCAGGGCATGCAGCCGGCGCGTCCGAAGGCGGCAGCGCCCGGCCAGGTGCCCGGCCCGTACCCCGACTACGGCTACCAGCAGGGCCAGCAGCAGTACGGTCAGCAGCAGGGCTACGAGCAGCAGCAATACGGCCAGCAGGCAGGCTACGACCAGCAGCAGGGCTATGGCCAGCAGCAGTACGGCCAGCAGGCGTACGGCCAGCAGGGCTATGGCGACCAGGCTCAGCAAGGTTATGGCGACCAGCAGCAGTACGGGCAGCAGCAGTACGGCCAGCAGGCGGGCTACGACCAGCCGGGCCAGCAGCAGTACGGCGGGCAGGCCGGTTACCAGCAGCCCGCCGCCGAGGAGGAAGGCGCCGGGGAGTGGACCCGTGCCTACGGTGGTTCCTCCGACGACAGCGGCCAGGCCGGTGGATACGGTCAGCCCGGATATGGGCAGCCGGGCCAGCCGGGCCAATCGGGGCAGCAGGGAGAGCAGGGCCCTGAAGAGGGTGGCGACTGGTACCGGGACAACCGCCCGCCGCAGTGAATATCTGACGGCCGGAACTGATCACTGGTCAATCTCGATCGTTTCGATCCCCAAATAGCCGCCTAAGTCACCCCCGAAACTTGTTCCGCTTGACGGACCGGGGCTTACACGCGTGTAATTTCGTGCGTGTAGTTCTATGCCTTCTCGGGGGATGGAGCTGAGGGAAGGCATTGACCAGGGGGCTCCACGGGCTAGGAGGTGCGCTGTGAGCGAGGTAGTGATCCCGCTGGCGCACGGCACAGACGGTGAAGAGTTGGGCTGGCAGGAGCGCGCGCTGTGCGCGCAGACGGACCCGGAGGCATTTTTTCCGGAGAAGGGCGGCTCCACTCGCGAGGCCAAGAAGGTGTGCCGGGCATGCGAGGTGCGGGCAGAGTGCTTGGAGTACGCGCTTCAGCACGATGAACGTTTCGGTATTTGGGGAGGACTGTCGGAGCGCGAACGCCGGAAGCTGAAGCGCCAGGCCGTCTGACAAGGGTGAGTCCTGGCCCCCTCTTTCGAGGGACCTCCCCGATTCGGGGGACGTCCCCGATCTAGGGGGATCCCAGGGCGGGTCTCCCAGGGCACGCGTACAGTGGTCAGCCGTGCCGGCCCATGGCCGGCACGGCTGCTGCCCGTCGACCCCGCGAGCGCCCCTTGTCGCCTCCACTCTCTCGCCCAGCCGATCGCCACGTCGTCACGGCCGTCCTCGTCGCGCACGAGGGTGCTCGCTGGCTGCCGGAGACGCTCAAGGCCCTGCTGACCCAGACCCGGCCGGTGCAGCGTCTCGTCGCGGTCGACACCGGCAGCCGGGACCGCGGTCCCGCCGTGCTGGCGGAGGTGGTGGGCCCCGGCAACGTGGTCACGCTGCCCCGGACGACCGCGTACGGTGCGGCGCTGGCCGAGGCGCTGAAGCATCCCGCGGCCTCGGTGCCCGTCCCCGACGACGCACCGGGTGAACCCCGCACCGACTGGATCTGGCTGCTCCACGATGACTCGGCGCCCGCGCACGACGCGCTCGCGCTGCTGCTGCGGGTGGCCGACGCCGACCCCAACGCGACCGTCCTCGGCCCCAAGCTCCGCGACTGGACCGACCGCCGGGTCCTGCTCGAACTCGGCGTCACCGTCGACGGCGCCGGCCGCCGCGAGACGGGCCTCGACAACAGCGAGTTCGACCAGGGCCAGCACGACGGCGTCAAGGACGTGCTCTCCATCAGCAGCGCCGGGATGCTGGTGCGCCGGGACGTGTGGGAACGGCTGGGCGGCTTCGACGCCGAGTTCGGGCTTTTCCGTGACGACCTCGACTTCTGCTGGCGGGCACACGCGGCCGGGCACCGCGTGGTCGCGGTCAGCGACGCCGTGGTCTTCCACGCCGAGGCGTCCCGGCGCGGGGTGCGCGAGATCGGCATGTCGGCCGAGTCGCCGCGGCGGCGCGACCGGCGCAACGCGCTCTACACCCTGCTGGCCAACCTGCCCGCGTTCCCGATGGTGCGGGCGCTGGTGCGCAACATCTGGTCGACGTTCGCCCGCGTCCTCTTCCTGCTCGTGGTCAAGCAGCAACAGGCGGCCAGGGACGAGCTGGCCGCGCTCGGTGATGTGCTGCGGAGCCCGCGCAGGTTGATGCGCGCACGCCGCGCGCGAGCCGACGGCCGCCGCCACGTCTACCACACCATCAAGCGCTACCAGCCTCGCTGGGTGGCGCTGCGCCGGACCTTCGAGGCGCTGGCGAACCACGTCGCCGCCAAGAACGCGGCCGGCCGCCGCCACGACGACGAGGACGCCGTGATCCCCGACAGGCCGAGCGTGGTCCGCCGGTTGCTCGCGCACCCGGGGCTCGTGCTCGTGCTCGGCCTCGTCGTCATCTCGGTCGCCGCCGAGCGTTCGCTGATCACCGCCGCCGGGCGGCTGGGCGGCGGCGCGCTCGTGCCGGCCTGGGGCGGCGCGGACGAGCTGTGGGCCCAGTACGTCTCGGGCTGGCATCCGGTGGGTCTCGGATCGGACGAGGGCAGCCCGCCGTACGTGGCCGTGCTGGCGCTGCTGTCCACGATCACGTTCGGCAAGCCCTGGATCGCCGTCTCGGTGCTGCTGCTCGGGAGCGTTCCGATGGCCGGGCTCGCGGCCTACCTCGCGGCCCGGCTCGTCATCAGCGACGACCCGGTGTCGGGCCGCCGTGTCCACCACCCGCGCCGCCGCATCCCCGCGCCGTACGTCCGGGCCTGGTTCGCGGCGGTGTACGCGCTGCTGCCCACCGCCACCGGCGCCGTCGCGGGCGGCAGGCTCGGCACCGCCGTGGTGATCGTGCTGCTCCCGCTGATCGCCGTCCAGGTGGCGCGGATGTACGGCCTCCCGCGGAAGGCCAGGCCCGCCGATCCGGTGCTGCGGCGCAAGCGCGCGCGGCGTGCGGCCTGGTGCGTCGCGCTGCTGCTCACGGTGGCGATGGCGTTCGTTCCGCTGACCTGGCCTTTCGCGGTCGTCGCGGGTGCCCTGACGTGGTTGCTCTTTGAGAGCCGGGCTCGTGGCGGTGGTCGCCGCAATCTGGTCATCGCGCTGGCGACGCCCCCGCTGCTCCTGTTGCCGTGGACGGTGGGCCTGCTGCTGCATCCGTCCCGGTTCCTGCTCGAAGCGGGGCTGCACACCGCGGTCACGCCTGCCGCCGCCCGCGACCTGCTCGCGCTCAACCCCGGCGGCCCGGGCACCCCAGCCCGCTGGACGATGTACGGGCTGCTCCTCATCGCGATCTGCGCCCTTCCGCTGCGCGGCCGCCGGACCGCCGTGCTGGCCGGCTGGATGCTGGCCATCTTCGGTGGCGTCACCGCGATCCTGGTCAGCATGGCCACGGTGTCCAAGGGCGCCGACGAGGCACCCGCCTGGCCGGGCGTGGCGCTCGTCTTCGCCGCCGCGGGCGTGCTCCTGGCCGCCACCGCGGCGGTGCAGCGCGGCGTGGAGGTCCTCGCCGGCCGCCACCTCACGTACCAGGCGGGCGGGGCCGTGGTCGTGCTCGCCGCCCTCAGCGTGCCCGTGCTCGCGGCCGGTGTCTGGATCGCTCAGGGCGCCGGCGGCCCGCTCGGCAAGGTCGACCCGGACGTCGTCCCCGCGTTCGTGAACGCGCCGACCGGGCCGCGGACGCTGGTCATGCACCGTGAGGCCTCGGGCCGCGTCGCCTACACCGTCGTGCGCGGCCGCGAGCCGATGCTCGGCGAGGCCGAGACGCCGGTGAACGAGACGGCCAGGCGCAGGATGGACGGTTTCGTCGCCGGGCTCGCGGGCGGCCGGGTCGGCGACGGCCGTGCGCTCACCCGGATGGGCGTCCAGTACGTCCTCGTCCCCCGGCCCGAACGCGATGCCCTGACCGCCGTGCTGGACGCGAACCCCGAGCTCACCCGGCTCAGCCGCACGCGTACTTTCGGTGCCTGGCGCCTCCCGTCGTCAGCGGGCCGCCTGATGTTGCTGGACGGCGAGGACGTGACGCCGCTGACCGTCGGGCAGACCCCGGCCGTCTCGGCGACCGTGACCGTCCCGGCGGGGACCGGCCCCCGCACGCTGCTCCTCGCCGAACCCGCCGACGGCGGCTGGCGCGCCGCCTTCAACGGCACCGAGGTGAGGGCCAAGACCGTGGACGGCTGGGCACAGGGCTACGAGCTGCCGGCGGGCGGCGGCGAGTTCGAGCTGTCGCGCGGCATGCTGACGCGGCACCTGTGGGTCGGCGTTCAGGGGATCGCGGTCCTGCTGGTCGCCGCCCTGGCGCTGCCGGGCGTGCAGCTGGAAGGCCAGGTAGCCTCGGGCGGTCCAGGGCGTCACGGCCGGACGCGCGGGCGCCGGGCACGGGCCGCCGCGGGCTCGCTGGCCCGCCGGGCGGAGTCCCTCCGCCGCCGAGGCGCCCAGCCCGAGGGTGTGCCGGCGCCGAGAGAGTCCTCGGAGTCCGAAAGCGCGGAGTTCGAAGGCGCGAAGTCCGAAGGCGCGCGGCCGGACGAGACCCTGGAAGCGCCGCGGGCCGCGTCCGAGGAGCGTTCGTAGATGGACAAGATCCTCCGCTTGCTGGGCTTCCGCTACGCCACCGCCGGCCTCGTGCTGGTGGCACTGCTGGCGCTGTACGGCGCCGCGACCCTGTCCCGGCCCGAAGACCGCACGCGGGCCGCGGCGAAGCACGTTGAGGCGCCGGTGACGTGGGCGTCCCTCGTCTGCCCCTGGGGTGGCGAGGACGGGCGCCTCAGCCTGCTGACGCCTCCCCAGGGCGCGTCCGGCATGAGCGCGTCCGGCAAGGGTCGGGTGGACGTCGTCCAGACCACGAACGGCAAGCCGCTCGCCTCGGTGCCCAACGCGGGAACGTCCTGGGCCAAGGACCTGCGCCGTGACGAGAACGACTCGTACACCGTCCGGGGCAGCGGGCCGCTCGCGGCCGGGCTTGAGGCCGAGCGGACGATCCACTGGCCCGGCGGACCGGATCGCGGGCTGGCCGGGACCCGCTGCGCCCGCCCGGGAACAGACCTGTGGTTCCTCGGCCCCGGGCCGGTCGCCGCCGAGCGCATCGACCTCTACCTCACCAACGTGGACGCCCAGCCGGCCTCGGTCGACGTCACCGCGATGTCCGGCGAGGGACCGCTGGACACCGTGGACGGCCTCGGCATCCCGGTCAAGCCGTACAGCACCAAGATCGTGCGCATCGGAAAGTCGGCCGAGGGGCTCGGCGACATCGTGACCACCGCGCGCGACCTGGCGTTGCACGTGCGCGCCAGCACCGGCCGGGTGGCGGCCTCCGTCCGGGTGCGGATCGACGACAAGAAGGGCATCGAGTGGGTGCCCTTGTCGCCGGCGCCCGCGACCTCGCTCGTGGTGCCGGGCGTGCCCGGCGGCAGCGGGCGGCGGCAGCTGCTGGTCGGCGTGCCCGGCGAGCAGGACGCCCGGATCCGGATCCAGGTGATCACGGCCAGCGGCGCGTTCGCCCCGCAGGGACAGGACGTACTGGACGCCCCCGCCGAGACGGTGACCCCGTTCGACCTCGACCGTGCCCTGTCGGGCAAGCCCGCCGCGGTCCGGCTGGTGTCCGACCGGCCGATCGTCACGGGCCTGTCCGCCCAGCGCGGCGCCGACGTCGCGTTCGGCACCGCCACACCGCAGCTGGGCCCGCACGGCGGCCTGATAACCGACAACCGTTTCTCGGCGTACCTCCAGCTGACCGCGCCCGCCGGTGCCGCCACCGTCCGGGTGACCTCGGTGGACCCGCAGGGGCAGGGCCCGCCGCAGGACATCAAGGTCGGAGCGGGCCGGACGGTCGAGATCAAGCTCGCCGGTCCGGGCGAAGGGGGCTATGGCACGCTGATCGTTCCGAGACCGGGCTCGGGCCCCGTGCACGCCGCGCGCACCCTGGCCACAGGCAAGGGCGACAAGGGGCTCTTCACGATCCTGCCCATCGGCCCGGCCCTCAGCACCGTCATCCTGCCGACCGTGGGCGACTCCCAGACCGCGCTCATTCCCTGAGCGCGGATGTGAGCCCCGTCCCCTCGGGCGGGGCCCACCGGGAGTGGAAAGGGTCGGTCCACTCCCGTCTCCGCGATCCGCCATGCTCTCCGAGATTCAGGCCGAACGTGGCGAACGCTCCAATCATCACGCCGCCGCGGCGCCCCCTGAAGATGCTCTGGGGCCATTCCGGCTAGTGCCTGGGATCTATTGCCAGTGAGAGGCCTGTCAGTAGGCGGACGACGAAAGTGCGTTGTACATCAGCCGCAGAGGTCCCGGGCCGGTGCGGGTCCGCCAGGTCTCCCCGTAGTCGTCGGTGTACCGCGCCGTCCAGCCGTCGTCGGTGCCCTTGTTCTTGATCGTGCTGTGCTCCAGGCCCTGCCCCGACGCGTAGACCGACTTGTGCTTCGCCCGCATCCCGGTCGCCGAGCCGCTGGTGATCATGTCGTCGTCGCTCGCGCCGACGAGGGTCCAGTCCGTTCCCCCGTCCGCCTGGGGATTCTGCCTGGCCCACTTGAGGAACCCACTGCCGGGCCGCAGGTCGCTGCACTGCTTCCAGCCACGGAGTGCCGTGCATGTCGTGGCCCAGCTGGTGCCCGTGTGAGGTGCGCTGAACGTGACGACGTCCTCGATCTGAAGACTGTCGGGCCAGTCCGCGTTCTGCCCGTACCGCCGGACGCCTTCGATGGCCGCACGGACGACCACGCCGCCCATCGAGTGGGCCACCACGTCGACGGGCTTGCCTTGCTTCGAGTAGTGGTCGTGGATGTCCCAGGCGAGCCTGCGGCCCAGCTCCTGGACGCGCGTGTTGAGGTTCCCGTTGAACTTGCGAGTGCAACGGGTGTCCTTGGCGTAGAAGCCCCAAGTGACCAGGCTGCCGGTCCAGCCGCGCTCGGTGAGCGCGGCCTTGGCCGCCTTCCAGGCGCTCTCACAGTTGATCTGTGCGTCACCCGCGACGGCGTGGTTCCAGTCGATCCCATGGATGAAGTAGACGGTTCCGGAAGAGGCCGCCTGGGCTGGAGCGGGGAGGTTCAGTGTGCCGACGGCGGCCAGCATGACGATCGCCGTGCCGGCCATCTTGCGCGCTGTGGGGGGCATGCGCGAGGGCCCTTCATGACACGGTCATGATCCCAATGATCATGACGCTGCCATGATCATGACCGCTCGACACCTCACGCACCAGAGGCGGGGGCGCAAACCTCTGAGCACCCACGTGACCCAAGCCCTCCAGCGGTCACGCGGGCATGCGTCGCGGGCGCGCGTACGCCATCACCCCGGACCGTAGGCCCGGTCCGGGGTGAGAGTGATCACATGGGTCAGTCGTCGGGGGTGTCGTAGCTCGGGTCTACGGATTCGGGGGAGAGGCCGAGCAGGTCGGCCACCTCCTCGACGAGGAGGTCGCGGATGAGCCTGCCCAGGTCTCGTTCGCCGTTGGCGCGGGCCTCGACCGGGCGGCGGAAGACGGCGATGCGGACGGGCCGGCCGTTGTCGCCGGGCACGGTCTGGCCGAGCGGAACGGGGCCGTCGAACCAGGGTTCGAGGTCGGGGACCTCTTCGACGGCGAACTCGACCTGCGCGAGTTCGCGGCCCCAGCGCTGCTCCAGCCGGCGCACCTCGTCGCGGACGAGGTCGTCGAAGCGCTCCGCGCGGGTGCGGGAGACCGGAGCCTGAGGGGGTGTCAGAGGGCCACGGAGGCCGCGGCCGTACCGGTCGCGACGACGCACGCGTGCCACACGGGATCGCACATTGACCAGACTACCCGCCCGGCCCCCTTGTTCCTCCTACCCGGGGCATTGACAGTCCGTCCATTGACAATTGGTCCAAGGAGAGTTGGGCGCTTTCGTCAGAAATTGAGCGCAATCGTACGATCTTGTTCATGGAGCTATGCCACAGTAGGTCGGCGCGAGGATGACACTCGTTCCACGCTTCTACGGCGCTGTCCGGGGAGACTGACATGGATGGATCATCCCCATGGTCCCCGCCGGGGGGCGACCCTGCCCCCGAGGCCCGGCGCAACCATGACCGGCTGACGGTCGCGGCGGCCATCGCGCTGGCGGCCGGGCTACTGCTCGGTGCCGGCGGCTGGGCGCTGACGCGCGGCGGGCCCGACTGCGACGGCCGCACACAATGGCTCGCCGTCACGGTCGATCCGGCCATCGCTCCCGCCGCCACCATCGTGGCCGAGCGTTACAACGCCGCCCAGCGGGCGAAGGCACGATGCGCGCTGGTGCGGGTCACGGCTGGAGACTCCGACCGCACATCGGCGTCCTTTGCGACCGGCCAGACCCCGCCTGACGCCTGGATTCCCGACTCGTCGTTGTGGATCGACCTCGCGCGCGGCAAGGCGAAGCGCACGGCGGGCCCGAGCACGGACGTCGCCTCGGTCGCCTCCTCGCCGCTGGTCTTCGCGCTGCCGGCGCAGGGCGGCGGGGCCGAGCCGGAGCTGGAGCTGGAGGACCTGAGCTGGCGCGGGCTCACGGCGGGTGCCCGGTCCCGGAAGGGCGGCGCCAGCCATGACGGTGGCGCCGGGCCCGGCGGTGGGGCGGGGGCCGGCCGTGGGGCCGGGCCTGGCGGTGGTACAGGCGGAACGTTGCGCCTCCGAATGCTCGACCCGGACCGGACCGGTGCCGGAATCGCGACCCTGCTCGCGCTGGAGGAGTCGTCCGGCGGGCTCGAGGGTTTCGCCCGGATGCTCCGTACGACCAAACTCCTCCCTGCGGCGGGGGCCGGAGAACGAATGCAGGCCGAGAAGAAGAACGACGGGCACGTGCATGTGGCCGTTCTGCCGGAGCAAGCGGTGTGGTCGCAGAATCGCGGCACGGGCTCCAGAATGCGAGCCATCTATCCCGCAGACCGTACGCCCTACCTGGACTTCCCCTTCACGGTGGTCACGACCAACCCGGACAAGAAGCGGATCGCCCAGGACTTCCGGACCGCCCTGCGTTCCGCCCGGACCGCTGGTGATCTTCAGCGGACGGGGCTGCGCGGGCCCGTCGGCACGGTTCCCGCCTTGCGTGACGGCGGAGGCCGTAGCTCCCTGCTGCTGTCGGGTAAGGAGCTCTCCGCGCCCGCGTCCAGCGGGATGGCGGTCGCCAAGAAGGGCGCGGCGGCGCGCATCCAGAGGGTCTGGCAGGCCTTCGCACGGGTCACCAACATCCTGGTCGTGGTCGATCCCCCGAAGATCGCCCGTTCGGGTCCGGCGGCGGGGCTCGCCGACCCGGCCGCCCAGCCGCTGTCCAAGATGATGACCGCGCTGGGTGCGGGTTTCGCGTCCATGGCGGACAGCAGCGCGTTCGGGCTCTGGAAGGTGTCGACCGGCCGCGGTCGCCCGTACGTCCCGCTGGCGCCCGTCCGTGAGCTCGGCGACACCGATCCGGACGGCGTGGCCCACCGGTTGCGCCTCCAGGAGGCGCTGCGGAAGCTCCAGCCCCGGCAGGACGGCACGGCGCGCCTGTACGAGGCGATCCGGGCGGCCCAGCGGGAGGTGACGCGCACCCATGTCCCGGACAAGCTCAACGTCGTGCTGGTGCTCACCTCCGGAGCGGACAAGGGCGGTGGGTCCGCCGGTCCCGCGGCGTTGCGGAAGGTCAGGCAGTCCTACGACCGCAAGCACCCGGTGAACGTGATCGTGCTCGACTTCGACGGCACGATCGCGCCCGAGCTGCGGACGGCGGCCCAGGCCACCGGCGGTTGCGCCTTCAAGATCGACAACTTCCGCCGGATCATGGGCCTCTTCCAGCGCTCGGACAGCATGCGCATAGCCGACGGCAACGCGATGTGCGGCTCATGAACGGCTCGACCACCTGGGTGCGGCTGGGCGTCGCGTTCCGGTTGCTCCTCTCGCTGCGGTTGCTCGGGCTCGCCATGGCGGTGGCTCTGACGCCCGCCGCCCGGCTGGACGCGGGCCTGGCGCTCACTGCGGCGGGGCTCGCCCTGCTGTCCACCGCGGCGATCTTCGCCTGGCGGCCGGTTCTGGCCTGGCTGGTGCGGTGGCCCGCTCTGTGCTGCCTGGACGCCCTTCTGGCCGCCGCCGTGCTCGTCCAGAGCGGGGTCTTCGGGGCGGCCTTCGTGTTCACGGTGTCGACGTCGGCCATCGCAGGGGTCCTCTACTCGTGGCGCCCCGTGCTGGTGGTCTGCGTGACCCAGATCGTTCTCAGCTACGCGGCCGTGGCCCTGGGGGAGCCGGTCACGGGACGTCCGGACACGGCGATCCTCCTGTCCGGCTTCTATCCGGTCGCGGCCTGTGCCGGCGTGTGCCTGCGGCGGCTGCTCGACCAGTACGCGGACGCCGAGGCGGCTCTGCGGAACGCCAGGACCGCTGCCGCCGCCGCCGAAGAGCGCAACCGGCTGGCCCGCGAGATGCACGACTCGCTGGCCAAGACCCTGCACGGCATCACGATGTCGGCCACCGCGCTGCCGACCTGGATCCGCCGTTCGCCCGACAGGGCCGAGCACACCGCGCGCGACATCGTCGCCGCCCTCCAGGTCGCCACGCGCGAGGCCCGCGGGCTCATCGCCGACCTGAGGGACGAGGCCTGCACGCTGCCGCTGGACGTGGGGGTGCAGCGGACCGCCGCCGAATGGAGCGCGAGCCACGGGATCCCGATCCGGCTCGACATCGCACCCGGACCGCCCGGCGACCATGACGTGCCGCTGATGGTCCGGTACGAGGTCATCTCGATCATGAAGGAGGCCCTCACCAACGTGGCCAGGCACTCCGGCGCGAGCCAGGTGGACGTCCACCTGGCCTGCCGGGCGGCGGGGATCGAACTGGTCGTACGGGACGACGGCAGGGGATTCGCCGCGCCTGCGGGGGAACGGCTGCGCCTCTTCGCGCGTGAGGGCCACTACGGGCTGGTCGGAATGGAGGAACGCGCACGTCAGGTGGGCGGCAGGCTCACCGTCGACTCTCGCCCTGGGGCCGGGACGAGCATTGTGATCACTGTCCCCTCGGTGCCGTCCTCCGTCGCGGAGACGCCCCCGCCAGAAAGACGAGCCTCATGACCTCAAAGGATCCGCGCCCGATCCGGGTGCTCGTGGTGGACGACAATCCCGTGGTGCGTACGGGCCTGACGACCTTGCTGGAGTCGGGGGGCGTCCAGGTGGTCGGGGAGGCGTCCGACGGCGCCCAGGCGATCGAACTGGCCCGGCGCGCATGCCCCGATCTCGTTCTGCTGGACGTGCGCATGCCGGTGATGGACGGCGTGGCGGCGGCCGGGCCATTGAGCGGGCTTGCCAAGGTGCTCATGCTGTCGTACGACTCGGACGCCGAAGTGATCGGTGCCGCGATCCGCAACGGCGCGGCGGGCTATCTCGTGCACGGCGCGTTCGGCGCGGAGGAGCTCGTCGCCGCCATCGCGGACACGGTCGCGGACCGCAGCAGCCCCCTGTCGCCGCAGGCGAGCCGCGCCGTCGTGGCGGCGCTGCGCGAAGGGCCCGCGGACCGCCACGCGGAGACCCCGGCCGTCGACCGGCGGGCGGAACTCGGGCTCTCCCGGCGCGAGGCCGAGGTGATGGACCTCATCGCGCGCGGCCGTTCCAACGGCGAGATCGCCGCGATGCTGGTCGTCTCGGAGTACACCGTCAAGAACCACGTCAACCGCATCTTCGCCAAGCTGGGCGTCCGTGCCCGGGGCGCCGCGATCGCCTGCTGGCTCGGCACTGCGGACTCACCGCCCCGGGAGTGAGAGCACCCTTACCCGACCCGGCGGCACAGCGCTCCGGACCCCGCACGGTATGTAGTTGTTACGTCGGAAACGGCCCGGTAACGGCGACACGTGCACGCGGGTGGTGGCGGAGGCGGCGGGAGGGGGGTACGGTCGGCCATCGTGAGCCCCGTCCGCATCTGCTCCCGCACCGCCTGCAAGGCGCCCGCAGTCTTCACGCTCACGTACGTCTACCGCGACTCCACTGCGGTACTGGGGCCGCTCGCCACGTACGCCGAGCCGCATTGCTATGACCTGTGCGCGGAGCACTCCGAACGGCTCACCGCCCCCATGGGATGGGAGCTCGTCCGGCTGCCCGTCGGCGCCGAGACCGAGCCCAGCGACGACGACCTCGAAGCGCTCGCGGACGCGGTGCGAGAGGCCGCCAAGCCCGCCGCCGGCGGCCGCCAGGAGCCCGTCGGCCAAGGCACCGAAGTGGGCCGCCGCGGCCACCTGAGAGTCCTGCGCTCCGACTCCACGGGAACCCCCACCCCCCAAGACTGACCGCCCAGCGCAAGCGAGGCTCTGCGGGGGCCACTGACCGTTGTCGGCCGTGACCACGCGCGTTCGCCCAGGCGTGGCCGGGCGCGGGGGCGGTCACCGGTAGGCTCGGAACTCGTACGAGGAGTGCCGAACGCGGCAGAGCCTTTCGGATAGGGAGCAGGAGTGGGCGACCTCGCCAAGATCTTCAAGGCGTACGACATCCGCGGCATCGTGCCGGAGGAGCTCGACGCCGAGACCGCCGAGGCGATCGGCGCCGCGTTCGTGCGCGTGACCGGCGCCACCGCGGTCGTCACCGCCCACGACATGCGAGAGTCCTCCGGCCCGCTGGCCGAGGCCTTCGCGCGCGGCGCGACCGGCCAGGGGGCGGACGTCGTCGAGGCGGGGCTCGGCTCCACCGACCTGCTCTACTACGCCAGCGGCAGCCTCGACCTGCCCGGCGCGATGTTCACCGCCAGTCACAACCCGGCCAAGTACAACGGCCTCAAGCTGTGCCGGACGGGCGCCAAGCCGATCGGCCGCGACACCGGCCTCACCGAGATCCGCGAGCTGGTCGAGAAGGGCGTGCCCGCCTACGACGGCGAGCCCGGCACGGTCACGCAGCGGGACCTGCTCAAGGGCTACGCCGACCACCTCAAGACGCTGGTCGACCTGTCCGGCATGCGCTCGCTCAAGGTCGTCGTGGACGCGGGCAACGGCATGGGCGGCCACACGGTGCCGTCGGTGTTCGAGGGCCTGCCGATCGATCTGGTGCCGCTCTACTTCGAGCTGGACGGCACGTTCCCCAACCACGAGGCCAACCCGATCGAGCCGGAGAACCTCCGCGACCTGCAGGCCAAGGTCCGCGAGACCGGCGCCGACATCGGCCTGGCGTTCGACGGCGACGCCGACCGCTGTTTCGTGGTGGACGAGCGAGGCGAGATCGTCTCCCCGTCCGCGATCACCGCCCTGGTGGCCACCCGCGAGCTGGCCAAGCATCCCGGCTCCAAGATCGTGCACAACCTGATCACGTCCAAGTCCGTGCCGGAGGTCGTCACCGAGCACGGCGGCACCCCCGTGCGCACGCGGGTCGGCCACTCGTTCATCAAGCAGACGATGGCCGAGACCGGCGCGGTGTTCGGCGGTGAGCACTCGGCCCACTTCTACTTCCGCGACTTCTGGTTCGCCGACTCCGGAATGCTGGCCGCGATGCACGTCCTGGCCGCGCTCGGCGAGCAGAACGGACCTCTCTCGGAGCTGCTGACCTCCTACGACCGGTACGCGGCCTCCGGGGAGATCAACAGCGAGGTGGCCGACCAGGAGGCCGCCACCGAGCAGGTCCGGGCGGCGTTCGCCGAGCGGCCCGGCGTGACGATCGACGAGCTCGACGGACTGACCGTCGGCACCGACGACTGGTGGTTCAACCTGCGCCCCTCCAACACCGAGCCGCTGCTCCGCCTCAACACCGAGGCCTCCGACGAGCAGACCATGGCGGCCGTCCGCGACGAAGTCCTGGCGATCGTGAGGGGGAAATGACCGTGAAGCTCGACTCCTGGCTGCTGGAGATCCTGGCCTGCCCCAACTGCGGCGGCGGCTTGCGGGCCGACGAGCAGACGACCGAGCTCGTTTGCACCGGCTCCTGCGGCTACGCCTACCCCGTCCGCGACGACATCCCGGTGCTCCTCGTCGACGAGGCCCGCACCCCGGCCCCGTGAACAGGCGAACGGCGCCCCCGCGCGCCGAGAACGCAGCAGACACCCGCGTGGCGCCCAAGACAGACGATGCGCACCGCATGGTGAACGCGGCGGGCGGTGCATTCCGGGCGAACGGGCCAGACGGCGCGTTCCGCCCGGTGAATGGGGCACAAGATGCGTCCCGGATCGTGAACGCGGCGGCCGATCGTTCCCGCGTGGTGAACGAGGCACGCGGCACGTCTCGGACCGCCAACGCGGCTGACGGTCGTCCTCGCGTGGTGAACGCGGCGGGCGATGCCTCTCGCGTGATGAACGCGGCGGACGGTCGTTCCCGCGCGGTGAATGGGGCGGATGGGTGTACGCATGCGGTTGACGGCGCTAATGGTGGGCTTGCGTCTCGTGAATGGGGTCGACGGTGAGTGACGCGGTCGATCCGGCCGTACTGGACGATCCCGCGGCCATCGAGGCGGCCGACCCGGGTGGGATGCTCCGCCAGGTCGCGTCGGCGGCGGCGCAGATTCGCGAGGCCGTGCGCGCCACCGTCGAAGCGGGCATCGACCGCCTGGCTGAGGACGGCCGTCCGCGCTCGATCGTCGTCACCGGCATGGGTGGTTCGGGCATCTCCGGCGACGTCCTGGCCGCGGTCTGCGGCCTGGGCTGCCCGGTCCCCATCGTGACCGTGCGCGGCTACCGGCTGCCGGGCTGGGTCGGCGCCGCCGATCTGGTGATCGCGGTCTCCTGCTCGGGAGGTACGGAGGAGACGCTCGCCGTCGCCACCGAGGCCGCCCGCCGGGGAGCCCGGCTGCTCTTCGTGGGCGGCGCCGACTCCCCGCTCGCCGCGATGGCCGCCCAGACCCGCGCACTGTTCGTTCCGGTGCGTTCGGTCGGCCAGCCACGCGCGACGCTGTGGGGGCTGACCGTGCCGCTGCTGCTGGCGGCCCGCACGCTGGGGCTGGCCGACATTCCGGATGACACCCTGGAATCCACGGCCACGCTCCTGGAGGACGTCTCCCATCGCTGCCGTCCGGCGAGCGAGGCGTTCGTCAACCCGGCCAAGCGCATCGCGCTGGAGCTGGCCGGAGACGTCCCGATGGTCTGGGGCACGTCGTCGCTCGCCGGCACCGCCGCTTACCGCTTCTGCTGCCAGCTCAACGAGAACGCCAAGTACCCCGGTGTCTACGGCGACCTCCCCGAAGCCGACCACAACCAGGTCGTGGCGTTCGACGGCTTCTTCGCGCGTTCCAGCGGCTCCGACGATCCCGACGACTTCTTCCGGGACCGGACCGACGATGCCGACCACGGGCTCCATCTGGTCGTGCTGCGCGATCTCGACGAGCATCCGCAGGTGCTCAAGCGCCGCGAGGTCTCGGTCGAACTGGCCCGCGCGCGGGGCGTCGCGGTGACCGAAATCGCAGCCGAGGGGGAGCATCCGCTGGAAAGGATCGCTACGCTGATCGCGCTCGGGGACTATGTGACGGTTTACTTGGCCATCGCGCTGGGCGTGGACCCCACGCCCGTGTCGGCCATCCAGGAGCTCAAGGCGAGGATTGCGTAGATGAGTGCAGAAGGCGGAACCAAGGCGATCGTCGCCGCGCTGGTCGCCAACTTGGGGATCGCGACCGCCAAGTTCGTGGCGTTCGCCTTCACTGGTTCGTCCTCGATGCTGGCAGAGGGCATCCACTCGGTCGCCGACTCCGGCAACCAGGGCCTCCTGCTCCTGGGCGGCAAGCGCGCCAAGCGGGCGCGCACCCCTCAGCACCCCTTCGGGTACGGCCGGGAGCGGTACTTCTACGCGTTCGTCGTCGCCGTCGTGCTGTTCACGATCGGCGCGGTGTTCTCCCTGTACGAGGGCTACCACAAGATCGATCACGCCCTTCACAACAAGGACGAGACGATGAGCGCCCCGGGCTGGGCGTTCGGCGTGCTGATCGTCGCGATCATCATGGAGTCCTTCTCCTTCCGCACCGCCATCCAGGAGTCCAACGCCGTCCGCGGTGAGCGGGGATGGTGGGATTTCATCCGCCGGTCCAAGGCGCCCGAACTGCCGGTGATCCTGCTGGAGGACCTGGGCGCCCTCGTCGGCCTGATCCTGGCCCTGCTCGGCGTGACCATGGCCGTCCTGACCGGCAACCTCGTCTGGGACGGCGTCGGCACCATCGCCATCGGCGTGCTGCTGGCGACCATCGCGATCATCCTGGCCATCGAGACCAAGAGCCTGCTGATCGGTGAGGGCGCGGACCCGGAGGCCGAGGAGCAGATCGTCAAGGCGCTCGAGTCGGTCGAGGAGGTCGAACACGTCATCCACATCCGGACCCAGTACGTCGGCCCGGAGGAACTGCTGATCGCGGCCAAGATCGCCGTGCAGCACGACGACACGGCCGCCGAGGTCGCCCGCGGCATCGACGCGGCCGAGGCCAAGATCCGCGCTCAGTTCCCCGAGGCTCGGCTCATCTACCTGGAGCCCGCCCTCGACGAGGTCGCCCTCAAGAACGCCCCCGCCGCCCCGGAGAGCCCGACGCCCTCCTCCTGATCCCTGCACAATCACGCGGCCCCAGGCGAAATTTCGCCTGGGGCCGACTTTTTTGTTTCCCGGCGGCTACAAGACCATCTCTACGCGCGGGCCACGGTGACGTATAAGAAGAGGCACTCGATCTCGTTCGATGCCGTGCTGCAGAGGTCACAAGCGGAACTTGTCCCTGTTGGGAGGCGTTTCCCTCGCCGGCCGGCCGTTTCGCGCCGATCGACCCCAGCCCAGGCAAGACCGGCCGTGTCTCGGAGAGACACGCCCACGGACGACCAGCGAGGGCGCCTTCCCATGCTCCCCGTCCGGACCCCTGAAGCCGGACGGTTCTGGCGTGACCGCGGCAGCTCCGCCGAACCCCCTATGTCGGTGGGGCTGCCGCGTAGGTCACGGTTAAGACACTACGTTCGCGTGCATCCTCCTTACGTCCCCCAAAAGGAGGGAAACGGGGTCGTCCTCTAGGGGGACATCCGGCGCACGCATAACACCGCACGGTGAGGTGAGCATCAGGGTAAAAGGGACAGTATTGATGAGTGACCAGCAGCAACCATCCCGGCAGCGCCCCGCACCGTACGCGCGGGCATCCACCGCCCCCCGCCGACGCGGCCGCGCACGGGGAGCCGCCAGGGCGCGGGGAGCCGTCCGCGCCGATGGCCGCTGAGTTCGGACCGGCGCTGGCCCATCATGCCTGGCGGTTGTCCGGACGGGTCGTCGCCGGTCTCGGGCAGCTGCTGTTGTGGATCATCACGGCTCTCGGCCGGCTGCTGAGCCCGGTCGGGAAGAGGCTCGGCGCGAAGCTGTACGGCTCGGGCCGGCGCCAGCACGGTGGCACCCCCGACGGGACCGCCGTCCTGCCGGGCTTCACGACGCGTACCGCCCCGCTGCCACGGTGGATCAATGCGTGGGCGGAGTTCATGGCGTCCTGGTACTTCGCGCCGCTCACCGGGCTGGCGTTGACGATCGCCGCCGTCGCCGAGCTCGCGCCGCGTACCGTATCGCCGTTGAGCGTGGCCGGTGGATTCGCGGTGGCCGCCACACTGCCGCTGGTGTGGCGCCAGGAGTACCTGCGGCCGGTGGCGGCGGTGGCGCTCGGGGCGTTCGCGGCGAGCCTGCTGACCGGCCAGGGCCTGCTGATCACCACCACGTTCGCGGCCCTCTACACGCTTTACGCGCTGGGGCGGCAGCTGCCCCGCCAGTCTGCGGGCGCGCTCGCGGTGGGCAGCCTGGTCACCGTCGCGGTGGTCTACTTCGCGACCAACACGCTGGACGAGATCCCCTGGCCGGCGCCCGTGGTCGCGGTGCTGGCCGCGATCGGGCTCGGTGACGCCCGCCGCGCGGTGGAGAGCGCGGGGCGTACGGAGGCCGAGGCCGAGGAGCGCAACAACGAGACCCTCACGCGCCTCACCGCCGTCCAGCGTGAACAGGCGGTCATGCGGGAACGCGCCCGCATCGCCCGCGAGCTGCACGACGTGGTCGCCCACTCGGTGTCGATGATCGCCGTTCAGGCCGAGACCGCCCCGTACACCATGGAGAACCTGTCTCCGGAGGCCCGCGCGGGCTACACCGAGATCGCCAAGACCGCACGGGACGCCCTCGTCGAGATGCGGCGGCTGCTCAGCGTGCTGCGCGCCGACGCCAAGCCGGAGCCGGAGTCGCAGACGGCGCCGCAGCCCCGGCTGGACCGGCTGCCGGACCTGATCGACCAGCACCGCGGCGCCGGCGGCCGGGTGGACCTGGAGGTGCACGGCGACCCGCGCACGCTGTCCACGACGGTCGAGCTGTCGGCGTACCGCATCGTTCAGGAGGCCCTCACCAACGCGCGGCGGCACGCGCCCGGCGCCGAGGTGCACGTGGACCTGACCTACCTGCCGGATCGGCTGGCCGTACGGGTACGGGACGACGGCGGCTCGGCACCGACCATGGTTCTGAACCGTGACCCCTCCGCCACCCGTAGAGACGATGGGGAACCCGGCGGCGCGGTGCAGCGTCATACCGGGCAGACTCGTCTCCAAGCCGCGCCTCCCGCGGACTCCGGCAGCGGACACGGTCTGGTCGGAATGCGGGAACGTGCGACCATGCTGGGCGGACGTTTCTCCGCAGGACCGGCCGTAGCGGGCGGTTTCCTGGTGGAGGCCGAGCTCCCGCTGTCGAGGGAAGGAAACCCGACCCGTGATCCCGGTTCTGAGGCATCCGGCCGTCGCTGAGCTCCGCATGGAGCCGGCACGATGATCAAGGTTATGATCGTCGACGATCAGACGATCGTGCGTGCGGGCTTTGCCGCACTTCTGGACGCGCAGCCCGACATCTCCGTCATCGGCGAGGCCGGAGACGGCCGCGAGGCGGTCCAGATGGCCGAGGCCAACCGGCCGGACGTCGTCGTCATGGACATCCGGATGCCCGGCATGGACGGCATCGAGGCCACCAGGCGCATCCTGGGCCGGCCAGGCGCCGACGGCGTCCGGGTCCTGGTGCTGACCACGTTCGACGTGGACGAGTACGTCTACGAGGCCCTGTCAGTGGGCGCCAGCGGCTTCCTTCTCAAGGACGCCACTGCCGACGAACTGGTTTCAGCCGTACGGGTCGTGGCGCGCGGAGACTCCCTCCTGGCGCCCCAGGTCACCGGACGCCTGATCCGCGAGTTCACAACACAGCGCCGCAACCGTCCCCAGGCACCCGCAGAGCTGGCGACACTGACCGCCCGCGAGACCGAGGTGCTGGTGCTGATCGCCGGCGGCCTGTCGAACGGCGAGATCGCCGCTCGTCTCGTCGTCAGCGAGCACACCGTCAAAACGCACGTGGCCCGCGTCTTCACCAAGCTGAGCCTGCGCGACCGTGCCCAAGCCGTCATGCTCGCGTACGAGTCAGGCCTGGTGGTCCCAGGAGCCAACAGCACCTGACCCACGCGCGATCAAACCGATCCCTCGGGGAAACCGCATCCATCCTGGATGACATCGCGGGCGAGTGTGATCAGGTCTGCGACTGCTGGGTGGCTTGGCGGATCGGTCCAAACGAGCTGGACCGGAACGGGTGATGCGTCCGCGATCGGGCGGTAGGTGACTCCGGGGTAGGTGTGGAGGCCCACGGTGGCAACGGGTCGATCTCCGAGGCCGTGGCACAGGCACTCAGGCGGTCTGCACCACGGCCTTGATGGCGCGGCGTTCGTCCATGGCCCGGTAGGCCGAGGCGACCTCGTCCAGCGGCACATCGCAGGTGAGCACGGGCGAGGGGTCCAGGGTCCCGGCCAGTACTTGTTCGACCAGGGTTTGGAGGTATCGGCGCGCCGGGGTCACTCCCGCCCGCAGCGTGATGTTGTGGCGAAAGAAGCGGTAGAGGTCCACCGAGTGGACGCCGTTGGGGACGCCAACCGAGCCGATGGTGCCGCCTGGCCTTGCCACGGTCACCGCCAGATCCAGCGCTGACTGGGTTCCGGCGCATTCGGCGATGCAGGCGGCGCCTCCGCCGGTCCGTTCCAGGAGGTCCGCCGCGGTGCCGGAGTGGCTCGCATCCAGTACGTCGGTGGCGCCCAGCCGTTGGGCCAGTTGCCCGCGGTCGCGATGGCGGCCGACCGCCAGGATCCGCTCGGCCCCGGCCGCCTTGGCTGCCAGCACCGCGCACAGCCCGACCGCGCCGTCGCCGATCACCACAACGGTTCCGCTGGGCCGTACGCCCGCCAGCGTGATGGCGTGCACGCCGGTCGCCATGACGTCGGTCAGCGGTAGCAGGCGGCGCAGCAGAACGGGGTCGGCGTCGGTCTGTACCGGCACGAGCGTGGCGTCGGCGAAGGGAACACGCACCGCCTCGGCCTGACCGCCGTCATGGCCGCCGCCCCAGAACCCCCCATGCGGGCAGGAAGTGAACAGGCCATCACGGCAGTACGCGCAGGTGCCGTCGGCGAAGGCGAACGGCGCCAGTACCAAGTCGCCGCGGCGCACGCTGCCGACCGCGGCACCGACATCCTCGACGATTCCGATCCATTCGTGGCCCATCCGATCGCCGGGCGTGAACTTCTCCTGGCCGCGGTACGGCCACAGGTCGGATCCGCACACGGCGGCCAGCATCACGCGCACCACCGCGTCGGTGGGCTCGACGAGCACAGGGTCAGGGACCTCGACGACCCGCACCGTGCCGACATCTTCCAAGACGGTCGCTCTCATGACCGACGACGCTATGCCGGAATGCCACGCATGGCCCATACGATTGCGACAGTCATCACCGCTGTCCATCAGCGCTTGGGAGGCGAGCAGCCCTGTCAACCTTCGATTCGTCACTCGATACCACCGACTTGAGGATCGTCCGGGAGTTGACGGCTGATGCCCGGATCAGCCTGGCCGAGCTAGGCCGCCGGGTCTCGCTCAGCAGGCCCGCCGTGGCCGAACGGGTCCGTCGCCTGGAGGACGCCGGGGTGATCATCGGCTACACGACCCGGCTCGACCTGAACCGTCTCGGCCTGTCCCTGCAGGCACGGGTCTCGCTGCGCCCCCGGCACCGCTCGGTCAAGGGCGCCGCCTGGCTGCAGGAACGGCTGCTGTCCATCGGGCACGTTCTGTCCTGCGTCCACGTCACCGGCCAGAACTGCTACGAGCTCGCCATCGCCGTGCGTGACGCCGGGCAACTGGAGGAGGTCATCGAGCAACTCAGTGCGCTCGGCGAGACCACCACCTCGGTAGTACTGTCCGAGCCGCTGCACCCCGGCGACGTCGACGTCACCGCCTGGAGCAACCATGCTGACGGGCGATGAGTGCCCTTGCCCTGCAAGCTGCTCCAGGTCGTTCAGCGGCCGGTCGACCGGTGGGTCAGCGGCGGCGGAGGAGGCGGAGGGCTTTCTCCTTCTCGAAGTCGAGGGCCCGGGTGGGCGGGGCGGAAAGGCGGCCGATTCGTTCGCCCAGCTCCCGGACGCGGGCCTGGACCTCGGGCTCGGCGAGTACCCGGAGGCCGAAAGCCAGCTCGGCCGGGCCTATGTCGTAGCGTTTCTCCAGAGCCAGGGCGAGGGCGACCGCGCGGAGTTCGGTGTCGCCGAAGCGGCGGTGGCCGCTCTGCTCGCGGGTGGGCGGCAGCAGTCCAAGGGCCTCGCGATAGCGGAGCATGCGGGGTGAGGTGCCGAGCCGCCGGGCGGCCTCCGTGATGCGCATGGGGTGATTCTGACAAATTAGTGTAAGAAAGTCGCCCTCTGGCGTGCCTTGGCCGCACGGCCGCGCCTAGACTCGCGGGCGGACCCACAGTCATGGGCGCGGTGGGCGCCGATCCTCCACGTGGACGCAAGGAGCAACGTAAGCATGGACTACAAGGTCGCCGATCTGTCGCTGGCCGACTTCGGGCGCCGGGAGATCCGGCTCGCCGAGCATGAGATGCCCGGTCTGATGGCCGTACGCAAGGAGTACGCCGAGGCCAAGCCGCTGCGCGGTGCGAAGATCATGGGCTCGCTGCACATGACGATCCAGACCGCCGTGCTGATCGAGACGCTGGTGGAGCTGGGCGCCGACGTTCGCTGGGTGTCGTGCAACATCTTCTCCACCCAGGACCACGCCGCGGCCGCGGTCGTCGTGGGCCGGGAGGGCACCGTCGAGGACCCGAAGGGCGTCCCGGTGTTCGCCTGGAAGGGCGAGACGCTGGAGGAGTACTGGTGGTGCACCGACCAGGCGCTGTCCTGGCCCGACGGCACCCCGCCGAACATGATCCTCGACGACGGCGGTGACGCGACGCTGCTCGTTCACAAGGGCGCCGAGTACGAGAAGGCCGGCGCGGTGCCGTCGGCGGGCGAGGGCGACCCGGAGGAGTGGGGGATCATCCTCGAGACGCTGCGCCGCACGATCGCTGAGCGTCCCGGGCGCTGGACCGAGGCGGCCGCCGCGATCAAGGGCGTGACCGAGGAGACCACGACCGGTGTGCACCGGCTGTACGAGATGGCCAAGGCGGGCACGCTCGCATTCCCGGCGATCAACGTCAACGACTCGGTGACCAAGTCCAAGTTCGACAACAAGTACGGCTGCCGGCACTCGGTGATCGACGGCCTCAACCGCGCCACCGACGTGCTGATCGGCGGCAAGGTCGCGCTCGTGGCCGGCTACGGCGACGTGGGCAAGGGCTGCGCCGAGGCGCTCAAGGGTCAGGGCGCCCGCGTGATCGTCACCGAGATCGACCCGATCTGCGCCCTGCAGGCCGCGATGGACGGCTTCCAGGTCGCCACGCTGGACGACGTGGTCGACACGGTCGACATCTTCGTGACCACGACCGGCAACTTCAACATCATCACGGCCGACCACATGGCCAGGATGAAGCACCAGGCGATCGTGTCCAACATCGGGCACTTCGACAACGAGATCGACATGGCCGGTCTCGCCCGCGTCCCGGGCATCGTCAAGACCGAGATCAAGCCGCAGGTGCACGAGTGGCGCTTCCCGGACGGCCACACCATCCTGGTGCTCGCCGAGGGCCGTCTGATGAACCTGGGCTGCGCCACCGGCCACCCCTCGTTCGTCATGTCCAACTCGTTCACCAACCAGGTGATCGCTCAGATCGAGCTGTTCACCAAGACCGAGGAGTACCCGGTCGGCGTCTACGTCCTGCCCAAGCACCTGGACGAGAAGGTCGCGCGCCTACACCTGGACGCGCTCGGCGTGAAGCTGACCAAGCTCACCAAGGAGCAGGCCGAGTACATCGGCGTCGACGTCGAGGGCCCCTACAAGCCCGACCACTACAGGTACTGATTTTATTGCGTCGCCCTCGGCGTCGGGCGCTGAGCGCCCTCCTTCAACGGGCAACGCGGCGCTCGCTGGCATCGCGCCCGACTCGCCTGGCGGCTCGCTCCGCGATCAGTTCCTCGCAGGCTCGGAACTGCCTTCGGACGCGATCGCAGCGCCGGTCGGTGGTTGATGCCGTGATCTTGATGAGGTGATACTGCCGGGCGGGCTCGTGCCCGCCCGGCAGTGTTATGAGGAGTGTTGTTGAGCGACATCGCGGACGCCTCGCTGGCGTACGAGGGCGTGAAGCGGATCGAGTGGGCCGACCGGACCATGCCGGTGCTCCGGCAGATCCGGGAGCGCTTCGCGGTCGAACGGCCGCTGGACGGCTTCAAGATCGCGGCGTGCATGCACGTGACGACCGAGACCGCGAACCTCATCCGTACCCTGCAGGCGGGCGGCGCCAGCGTCGCGCTGGCCGCGTCCAACCCGCTGTCCACGCAGGACGACACCGCCGCCGCGCTCGTCCACGAGTACGGCGCCGAGGTCTTCGCCCGCTCGGGCATCGACCGCGAGGGGTATTACCGGCATATCCACCAGGCGCTGGAGACGGCTCCTGATCTGGTGCTCGACGACGGCTGCGACCTGGTCAACACCCTGCACATCGAACGCACCGACCTGCTCGCCACGGTCAAGGGCGGCTGCGAGGAGACCACCACCGGGGTCATCCGGCTCCACCAGATGGCGCGCGAGGGCGTGCTGCGGTTTCCGATGGTGGCGGTGAACGACACCGACACCAAGCACATGTTCGACAACCGCTACGGCACCGGGCAGTCCACGCTCGACGGCATCATCCGGGCCACCAACACCTTGCTGGCGGGCAAGACGATCGTCATCGCGGGCTTCGGCTACTGCGGGCGTGGCCTGGCCGAACGTGCCCGCGGCCTCGGCGCCCGCGTCGTCATCACCGAGATCGACCCTGTGAAGGCCCTGGACGCCGCGCTGCAGGGCTTCGCCGTACAGCCGATGGCCCAGGCCGCCGAGCACGGCGACGTCTTCATCACCGTCACCGGCAACCGCGATGTGATCGCCGCCGAGCATCTCGCGGTGATGAAGGACGGCGCGATCCTGGCGAACTCCGGCCACTTCGACGTCGAGATCGACGTCCGTGCCCTGGGAGAGCTGGCCGTCGAGGTCCATCACGGTGTCCGCCCCCAGGCGGACGAGTACGTTCTCGCCGACGGCCGGCGCCTGGTGTTGCTGGCCGAAGGGCGGCTGGTCAACCTCGCCGCCGCCGAGGGCCACCCGGCGGCCGTCATGGACATGTCGTTCGCCGACCAGGCACTCACCTGCGCCTGGCTGGCCAAGGAGCACGCCGACCTCGCGCCCGCCCTCCACGACGTGCCCAAGGAGATCGACACCGAAGTGGCCCGCCTGAAGCTGGCCTCCATGTCGATCGGCATCGACACCCTCACCCCCGAGCAGGAGGACTACCTCCACTCCTGGCGCCTGGGCTCCTGAGGTAACGTCCTTCGCGTGCCGCGCGGAACTTACCTTCACCTGGACGAAGAGCTAGAGGAACGCTTTCAGTGCGCGCCCGGCGCGGGCGGGTGGCGGTATGTGGGGGAGCGCTCCGACGGGATGCGGCTCGACCTCGTCGTGGACGGGCGGTGGCGGCAGATCCGGATGGAGTTGGTCGCTCCCGACTGGTGGATCCGCGGTGGCGTGACCGGTCACGAACTCGCGTGGGTACGGGCGGCCTCGGGTGCCGAGACCGTGACCGAGCACGGTGAACGCGCCGCGGCGTTCATCGGGGATTCGCCGGGCTTCCTTGTCTCGGTGGCCCGGACGCTGCGGCTCCAGAAGGGCGAGCAGGCCGACGTGCGCCTCGTTCGGCTGAGCGGCCCGGCGCTGTCCGCGCTGACCGGCCTGTGGCGCTGGCGGCTGGCGGAGATCGAGACGCACGAGACCGAGACCGCCCCGCTGCCGGTGGAACGGTATGAGGTGACCGATCTGGCGACCGGCGAGGTGGACATGGTGCACCTGGCCGGAGACGTGGTGGTGGCCGCCCCGGGAATCGAGCTGACCGAGCTCGGGTCACCGCCCAATCTCGGCTGATCACCCATTTTCAATGGACGTCGTTGAAATTTCAGTCCGATTTTGATTGTGACTGAACATGGGCGTGCAAAGCGCTGCTGACCTGCGTCGACAGGTGGTTACTCTTTCTGTCGGCGGGCAGCGGCCGCCATTGTAAAAGGACGCCGCAACAGTCATCGTGACGGCACCGCGAGCGCTCGTGGACTTCCTGTGGAAACCCCGCACATGCGAATGGCAGGTGTCCCGTCACATGGTGATCCCCCGGAGACTCGCTCCCGTCGCCGCGGTTCTCGCGGCCTTCCTCATGGTCCTGGCCGGGCAGTCCGGCGCGGGGGCGGCCGCGCCCGCTCCCGACTCGCCGTCCAAGCAGTACCTGGTGACCGGCGCGGCCACGGCCCAGCAGCGGTCCCAACTGGCCCGGACGGGCGCGGCGATCGACAACGTGCGCGCCGACGGCTCGGTCGAGGTCAGCGCCATCCCGTCCGAGGTCAGCGCCATCAAGCGGCTCGGACTCAAGGTCAGCTTGCTCCCCGCCCCCGCCCCGCAACCGCGCGCCGCCACCTCGTACCACACCTATGCCGAAACGCTGGCCGAGATCGACCAGGTCGTCGCCAACTATCCGCAGATCGCGCGCAAGTTCGTCGCGGGCAAGTCGTACCAGGGCAGGGACATCGTCGGCGTCAAGATCAGTGACAACGTCGCCGCCGACGAGGCCGAGCCCGAGGTGCTCTACATCGCCAACATCCACGCGCGGGAGCGGCTCACCAACGAGCAGGCGCTCTACCTGATCGGCATCCTCACCAAGGAGTACAACGCCACCAGCCGCATCACCAACATCGTGAACAGCCGGGAGATCTGGATCATCCCGATCTCCAACCCCGACGGCCAGGTCTACGACATGACCAGCGACACGTCGGCGGGCCGCATGTGGCGCAAGAACCGCAGGCCCAACTCGACCTCGACCGGCACCGACCTCAACCGCAACTTCGCCTACCGGTGGGGCTGCTGCGGCGGCTCGTCGGGCAACGGCGCCAGCGAGACCTACCGCGGGCCGTCGGCGGAGTCCGAGCCGGAGACCAAGGTCCTGGCCAACTTCGCCCGCAGCCGCGTCGTGGGCGGCGTCCAGCAGCTGAAGATCTTCCTGGACATCCACTCGTACGGCGAACTCGTGCTCTGGCCGTTCGGCTACACCTACGCCAACACGGTGCCCGGCGCCCTGTCGGCGGACGAGGAGGCGACCCATCGCACCATCGGGCGCCAGATGGCGAACTCCAACGGCTACACGCCCCAGCAGGCCAGCGACCTCTACATCACCGACGGCACGACGGATGACTGGTTCTGGGGCAACCAGCGCATCTTCTCCTACACGTTCGAGATGTACGGCAGCAGCTTCTACCCGTCGCCGTCCGTCATCGAACGAGAGACCTCCCGCAACCGGGACGCTCTGCTCACCCTGACCGAGTACGCCGACTGCCCCTACCGGGCCATCGGCAAGCAGCAGCAGTACTGCGGCACGCCTTAGCGAATCAGGAACCCCCGCCGGCCGATTCCCACCGGAGCCACGCTCCGGTGGGAACGGTCGGCGTGCCTATGGTGCGGGCCTTCAGCGGGGCCAGGTATGGGCGTCGAGCAGGCACGTTCCTGGCGAGGGCTTCACAGTGGCGGCGGAGGTGAGTCCTCCGGTGGAGGCGGCGCCTGCGGCGGCCCAGGGGGAGCGCCCTGCGGTGGTCCAGGCGGTGGACCCTGCGGCCATGGATGGGTTCCCTGCGGCGGCCCTTGGGGCGGTCCGGGCGGTGGGCCCTGGGGAGGTCCCTGTCGAGGGTAGGGAGGTTGGTGGGGCGGCGGCTGACTTCCGTACGGGTAGGCGTACGGCGGCGGCTGAGGCTGCGGGCCGCGTTGCGGCGGCTGGTATGGGCCTGGGCCTTGTCCGGGCGGCAGCGGCCGGTTGAGGACGTCCTGGTACGGGCCGGAGCCGTAGTTCACGGGTGGCACGAACGTGGGCCTGCCTGGCACCGGGCCGCTGAACGGCGGGGGAGCCGGAGGGCCCTGACGCGGAGCGGGAGCGGGTGCCGGGCCCGCCATGGCCATCGCGGGCGCCGGAGCAGGGGTGGCCGGACCCGGCCATGCGGTCAGTTGCTGTCCGGCGATCCGCATCCGGCGGGCCTTGCGTTGCGCGAGCCGCCATTCGTCACGGCGGCGCCGCTCGGCCAGGATGGCCGACAAAAGGATCTCGGGGCGCACACCCGGCGGCGGGGGCGGGCTGACTACGGCGGTGACCTGGTCGGTGATGCGCTGGCCCAGCGCGTCCCGTACCTCGGGCAGCAGATCCCAGAAGCGAGCGAGGTACTGCCGCGCGGTCATCGCGAGCTCGTCCGACAGCTGCGACAGCTCCAGCGTCTGCGCCCAGCCGGCCAGCTGCGGCGGCATCACCGCGATCGGGCCGTAGATCGACGTGCCGGACGCCCGTTCCTGGATGACCACCGTTCCCGCGAAGAGGTCGCCCAGGCGCTTGCCGCGCTTGCTGAAGAGCGACGTGATCAACGCGGGCGCGCCCGCGAAGGCCCAGAACTCCACATAGCCCGCCAGCGCGCGGACCAGCGCCTGCCGGAACCGGATCGGCCCGCCGTCGTCGGAGACCACCCGCAGCCCCAGCGCGAGCTTGCCGATCGTACGGCCCCGGGTCATGGTCTCGAAGATGCAGGGATAGCCCACCTGCACCAGGACGGTCGTCAGGATGACGAGTCCGGCAGACCAGGCGTCGTCGGCGACCAGCTCCGTCATGCGGGCCGGGATCAGCGCGAAGTTGAGGATCACCAGCTGGATCATCAGGTCCAGGAGGAGCGCGCAAGCCCGGCTGGCCAGCCGCGCGACCTTGATCTCGACCGCGACGGCCTCACCGGTGACGAGCTCGGCCATGTACTCCTCCTGCGTCGGGCGCTGGGGAGGTCCATTTTGCCCGGTCGGTGACCGGACACGTTACTCTCCCCAGGTGGACGTCGATGCCTATGTGGCCGCCCATAACGACGAATGGCAGCGCCTGGAACGGCTGATCAACAACAGCCGCAAGCTGACCGGCGCGGAGGTCGACGAGCTGGTCGAGCTCTACCAGCGCACCGCGACCCACCTCTCGGTGGTCCGGTCCGGCTCGCCCGACCCGCTGCTCGTCGGACGTCTGACGTCCCTGGTGGCGCGCGGCCGTGCGGCGGTGGCGGGTGCCCAGGCGCCGATGTGGCGGGACTTCTCCCGATTCTTCAGCGCGTCGTTCCCGGCCGCCGCCTACCGGCTGCGCTGGTGGTGGATGGGCAACGCACTGCTCGGGAACCTGCTCGCCTTCGCCCTGGCGGTCTGGATCATCAAGAACCCGGAGGTCCAGGCCACGATCGGGACGCCGAGCCAGATCCAGGACATCGTCGACAACGAGTTCGCCAACTACTACACCGAACATTCGGCGTCGTCGTTCGCGTTCAAGGTCTGGATCAACAACGCCTGGGTCTCCGCGGTCGCCCTGATCTTCGGCATCCTGCTGGGCATACCGACGATCATGGTGCTGGTCATGAACCAGCTCAATCTCGGCGTGATGGCCGGGCTGATGATCGCCAACGGCAAGGGAGACGTGTTCTTCGGGCTGATCCTGCCGCACGGCCTCCTGGAGCTGACCGCGGTCTACCTGGCCTGCGCCGCCGGACTGAAGATCGGCTGGACCATCATCGACCCGGGCCGCCGCCCGCGCGCGCAGGCGCTCGCCGAGGAGGGCCGGGCGATGATGAGCATCGCCCTCGGCCTGATCGTCGTCCTGCTGGTCTCCGGCCTGATCGAGGGCTTCGTGACCGGCTGGGTCCACACCACCTGGCTGCGCATCGGTATCGGTGTCGTCGCCGAGGTCACGTTCCTCGCGTACGTCATCGTGCTGGGCCGCCGCGCCGTCCGCGAGGGCGAGACCGGCGAAAGCCCCGAACGCCCCGACGTGGTCCCCACCGCGGGCTGAGTGCCACAGGCCGCCGTTTCGTTAGAGGCGGCTTCGTTAGAGGCGGCCGCCCGCCTTCAGGGCCAGGTAGGCGTCGGCCAGGGCGGGGGCCAGTTCGTCTGGTGGGGCGTCGACGACTTCGACTCCGTACTTGCGCAGCTCGGCGGTGAGGCGGCGGCGTTCGGCGCGGGCGCGTTCGGCGGCGGCCGCGTCGTACACGGCGGCCAGATCGCCCCGCGCGGCGGCCATCTCGTCGACGCGCGGGTCGGACACCGAGGCGATCATCAGCAGGTGCCGTGCGGTGAGCTGCGGCAGTACCGGCAGCAGGCCCTCCTCGATCGCGGCCGTGTTGAGCTCGGTCAGCAGCACCACCAGGCAGCGCTGCCGGACGCGCGACATGAGCGTGGAGACCATCCCGGCGGCGTCGCACTCGATCAGCTCGGGCTCGATCGGCGCCAGGGCCTGCACCATGGCGGGCAGCAGGTCGGTGCGCGAGGCGCCCTCGACCCGGGCCCGAACGCGGCGGTCGTACGCGAGCAGGTCGACCCGGTCACCGGCGCGGGACGCCAGGGCGCCGAGCAGCAGTGCCGCGTCCATCGAGCAGTCCAGGCGCGGGATGTCGCCCACCCGCCCGGCGGACGTGCGGCCCGTGTCGAGGACGAGGTAGATCCGGCGGTCGCGCTCGGGCCGCCACGTCCGTACGACCACGTCGGCCCGGCGCGCGGTGGCCCGCCAGTCGATCGAACGCACGTCGTCGCCGTCCACGTACTCCCGCAGCGAGTCGAACTCGGTGCCCTGGCCACGGATGAGCGCCACGTGCTGCCCGGTCAGCTCGCGCAGCCTGGCGAGTTTCGCGGGCAGATGGCGGCGGGACGGGAACGCCGGCAGCACGCGCAGCGTCCAGGGCGCGGCACGCGACAGCTGCCGGGCGGCCAGTCCGAGGGGGCCGACCGAACGGACCGTGACGGTCACCGCCTTGCGGTCGCCACGCCGTGACGGCACGAGCGTCATGTCGACGCGGCGGCGTTCCCCTGGGGGCACGTTGATGGTGACGGTGCGCCCGTCGCCAGAGCCGTCCGGGGTGGCGTTGGCGCTCGGCGGCCAAACGTCGCGCAGCCTGGCCTTCACCTTGCGGTCGCCGAGGTTCTCCACGATGAGGGCCACATGCGCGGTCTGGCCGAGCCGTACGTTCGTGTCGCCGGTCCGGTGGAAGCGCAGCGCGCGCACGTTCCCCGCCAGCGCCAAGTCGAGCAGCACCCCGAGCAGCAGGACGCCCCAGATCGCGAGCATCGTCCACCAGCTCGGCAGGAAGATCGGCACGACCGCGCCGAGCAGCGCGAGGAGCCCCAGGCGCCCGGTCAGCGCCATCAGCGCGGGGCGGGGACGTGGGCGAGGATGCCCTCCAGCACGCCGTCCGCGGTCGCGCCCTCCAGCTCGGCCTCGGGACGCAGCTGCGTCCGGTGGCGGAGCGTCGGGCGGGCCAGAGCCTTCACGTCGTCCGGCGTCACATAGTCACGGCCGGACAGCCAGGCCCACGCGCGCGACGTCGCCAGGAGCGCGGTGGCGCCACGCGGCGAGACGCCCAGCTGGAGCGACGGGGACTGCCGGGTGGCCCGGCAGATGTCGACGACGTAGGCGGCGACCTTGGGATCGAGGTGGACGCCGCGCACCGCGGCCCGGCCGGCGGCCAGCTCGGCGGCGCCCGCCACCGCGGTGACCTCCGACAGGTCGCGCGGGTCGAACCCGGCGGCGTGCCGCTGCAACATCGAGATCTCATCGTCCCGGGACGGCACCGGGACGGTCAGCTTCAGCAGGAACCGGTCGAGCTGGGCCTCGGGCAGCGGATAGGTGCCCTCGTACTCGATCGGGTTCTGCGTGGCGCAGACGACGAACGGGTCGGGCAGCGGACGGCCGGTGCCCTCGACCGACACCTGCCGTTCCTCCATCGCCTCCAGCAGCGAGGCCTGCGTCTTGGGCGGCGTCCGGTTGATCTCGTCAGCCAGCAGCAGATTGGTGAACACCGGGCCCTCGCGGAACTCGAACTCCGCGGTCCGGTTGTCGTAGATCAGCGAGCCGGTGACGTCGCCGGGCATCAGGTCGGGCGTGAACTGCACCCGCTTGAAGTCCAGGTCGAGCGCCTGCGACAGCGTCCGGATCATCAGCGTCTTGGCCGTGCCCGGCACGCCCTCCAGCAGCACGTGGCCCCGGCAGAGCAGCGCGATGACCAGGCCGGTCACCACCGAGTCCTGGCCGACGACCGTCTTGGCCACCTCGGCGCGCAGCGCGGTCAACGCCGCCCGCGCGCCCGCGGCCTGCTCGGCGTCCACCGCGACTGAAGCTCTTGTGGATTCTGGCGTATCGACAGGTGATTCGCCGTCCTTGGCGAGCTCCACGGGATTGTTCACGATTCGCGAACCTGCCTTTCCAGGTCGTCGAGAAAGTCGGTGAGCCCCACCAGCTGCGCGTCGTCCGCAGGCTCAGGACCGTACAGCGCCGCGCCGACCGCCGCCTCGCCGGCGTTCGTGCGGCGGGCGACCGCCGCGACGATCTCATGCGCGGCCGCCGGATCCTGTGCGGCGCTGCGCGGCAGGCCGAGCAGCGGAACGAGCCGTTCGATCGCGCCGGCGCGCAGGGCCGCGGCGGCGCGCTCCCGGGCGTGGTGGGCGCGGTACAGCCGGGCGCGTCCCTCGACCGTCTCGGCGGAGCGGACGGCGACGGGCAGCGCCTCGGCCACCACCGGGCCGAGCCGCCGTGCCCGCCACAGCGCGATCAGCACGACCGCGACGGCCAGCTGGAAGAAGAAGAGATTCACGCCGAACGGGATCAGATCGCCGAGCGACTTGTCGCCGCCGCTGCCCGCGCGCGGGCGGTCGGGGATCAGCCAGACCACGGACGAACGTGCGCCCGCGAGGTTCATCGCCAGCGCCGCGTTGCCCTCTTTGGTGAGGTTCTCGTTGGTGAGGGGCGTGGCGGAGCCGATGATCGTGACCGTCCGGCCGGCGGCCGAGGTGGGCGGAAGCTGGACGACCCGCGCGAACTCGTCGGCGCGGTAGCAGCCGGCCGCGCCGGACGGGAGCTCGTAGGTCTCCGAGGATCTGCCGAAGTCGACCCGGCCCGCGAGCGTCGCCGCCGGCAGCGAGCAGCCCGGCTCGGCCACTTCCTCAAGTGACTTGGCCGCCGGGAACACCCCGGGAGCCAGCGCCTCCAGGAGCTCGCGGCTCGGCGTGACCAGCAGGAGGTCGCCGGACGCGGCGCGCAGGCGGCCCACGTCGGCGGGCGTGAGGTTCTCCGGCTTGGTGATCACGAGGACGGAGGAGGGATTGCTCTGGGACACGGCGTCGGCCGCGCGGCGCGTCACCGTGACGGGCGTGCCGCGCTGCTTGAGGACCTCGGCGAGGGCCCGGGTGCCGTCGCGGCCCGGCTCGGTGGGGTCGAGGTACCCCGGCGTGACCGTGGGCTTGAGCGCGGCCAGGATGATCGCCACGAGCACCGTCGCGAAGATCACGAGGACGATGCCGCGCGACGCCCGCCAGCGGCGCTGGGCCACCTGCCGTGCCGTCGTGTCGCCTCCGCCGTTGCCGTTGTCACCTGCGGGTGCCGGGGAGGGCTGCGTGGGCGCGCTGATCGTGTCCGTCATCGCCCCTCACCGCCCGTCTCAGCCGGGATGTACGGCGACCGCCACCCGGTGCCTGCGGCGTCGGCACCGGCACCGGCGCCTTGGAGAACGCCCTGGTCGCCGGTCTCGTCGTCGCCGCCCTTGCCGTCGCCGTCAAGCGGCCGTGGGCGTGCGGCCCGTACTCGTTCGTCAAGCGTGGTGAGCGTGGCGTAGCCCTCCGCGGTGCCCGGCCGGTCGCCGTACCAGACGTCGTCGAAGATCCGTACGCCCGCGAGGAGGTCGGCGGCCAGCTCCGGCAGCGCCTGCCCGGCCTCGGCCGCCAGCTCGTCGGCGGTACGGCCCGGTCTCGGTCCGAGTATGGCTCGTTCCTCCAGATCACGGGCGATGGCGCGCAGCCGCTCGCGGATCGCCTCCGCCCACTGGCCCGCGGCGGCGTGCCGTTCGGCGGCGGTGCGGTGGTCGCGCGAGGCCGAGGGCCTCTCCTCAAGGAGCGGAGCCTTGCGGGAACGGGTGAGGCGGCGGCCGCGCATGAGCCACGCGATGATCGCGATCGCCGCCGCCAGGATCACCAGGATGATGACGATCGAGATCCATCCGCCGCCGTTGCCGTGCGCCTGCGGCGCCGACGCGTCCTCGAACAGGCCGTTCAGCCATTCGGTGAACCGATCCCACAACTTTTCCAACCAGGACGGGTTGTCCTGGTTGTAGATCGGCTTTTCGAGCTCGCGGCGGGCCAGCTCCCGGGCCTCGTCCCGCCCGATCGGATCAATGATCATGAGGATCCCCAGGGTAGGGGGAGGTGATCAGCGGGCTGGGCCGCCAGAGGTCGAAGAAGCCGTCGTCGGTGGCCGGGACGTGCACCGGTGCGGGGATCGAATCCTCGGCGGGACGGGTGCGCAGGTCGAGGTCGAGGCCCTCGCGCCGCATGCGGCGGTCGAAGTAGAGCAGCGCGATCACGCCCGCGTCGAACGGCAGCACCACCGACCAGCTGACGATGCGTCCGACCGTGTCGACGGCGATCTTCAGGACCAGCTCGGTGCCGTGCGGGTCGCGCTCGAAGAAGATCAGGTCAGCGACCAGGAACGGGATCCGCAGCGCGAAGAAGCCCATGAAGACCGTGATCATCATGGTGAGCAGCAGCGTGCCGCAGGTCCGCCACCAGCGGCCCCGGGACAGCGCGGTGGCGCGCCGCAGGGCCCCGGTGAACGTCTGCCGTTCCAGGACCACGGCGGGCGCGCCCAGCACCAGCAGGACGTACAGCCAGATCATGAGGGCCAGGCCCGCCGGGATCGCGACGACCCCGGCCAGCACGCTCAGCGCCGGATGCGCCTCGGTGGCGACGAGCAGGGCGAACGGGGCGAGCGGCAGGATCAGGCCGAGCAGCGCGGCGAGGATGACCACGGCCGACACGGCGGCCAGGCGGCCCAGCCGGGGCCGGGTGTCCCGCCACGCCTGCCGCAACGAGGCCGGCCTCTCGAACATGCTGCGCCCCAGCACCGGGCCGAGAAATCCCGAGAGCAGGAGGATCCCGTACGCCGACAGGGTCATGCCGAGCGCGCCGAGCCACAGCTGGGTGCCCACCGACTCCCAGAACTTGCTGCGCGTGAAGCCGCCGCTCGCCTCCGGGCCCAGCAGGTAGTACGCGGCGAGCGAACCGAGCACCTGGATCACCGTGGTCACGGCCACCGAGAGGCCCAGCGCGGCCCGCGGGTGGCGGCGGATCCCGGCGATGGCGCCGTCCATCATCTCCGAGATCGACATCGGCCGGAACGGGACGTCGCCACCCAGCAGAGGGGCGTCGTCAGGCTCCCAGCCCTTCGGTCCCGGCATCTCTCTGCTCCCAGTACGGCGGCCGACGTGCAAACGAACGGATCTCTCGCAGTTCTCGTCATCCTGTCATGAGCTAAGCGAGCCTTGTCCGCCTAAAGCGTGCGTGGGTGCAAGCTGCGGAAGGCGAACGTTGCCAGTTATCGGGTGGTAGTGGGTGGTCGCTGTCGACCATCCGGCCTTTGAACATCGTCATCTGTGAGGCAGAGGCCGGTGCCCGGTGGCCAGGAGGGGTCATGTACAAGGCAAACGCGGGTAACCTTGCAGCCCTAGGTGTAATTCTTGCCACTCCACTCCACCGCACCCCGACTTTGTGACGATGAGGGCCATGAGAGGACGTGTACTGGTCGTCGATGACGACCTCGCGCTCGCCGAAATGCTTGGCATCGTGCTGAGGGGCGAGGGCTTCGAGCCGTCGTTCGTCCACGACGGCGACAAGGCGCTCGAAGCGTTCCGGGAGACGCGGCCCGACCTCGTGCTGCTCGACCTGATGCTTCCCGGCGCGGACGGCATCGACGTCTGCCGCCAGATCCGCGCCGAATCCGGCATACCGATCGTCATGCTGACGGCCAAGAGCGACACCGTCGACGTGGTCCTCGGCCTGGAATCGGGCGCCGACGACTACATCGTCAAACCGTTCAAGCCCAAGGAGCTCGTGGCGCGCGTCCGGGCCCGCCTGCGGCGCACCGACGAGCCGGCGCCCGAGACCCTGCTGATCGGCGACATCACGATCGACGTGGCGGGCCACTCGGTGAAGCGGGGCGACAAGCACATCCCGCTCACCCCGCTGGAGTTCGACCTGCTGGTCGCCCTGGCCCGCAAGCCGCGCCAGGTGTTCACCCGCGAGGTGCTGCTGGAGCAGGTCTGGGGCTACCGGCACGCCGCCGACACCCGCCTGGTCAACGTGCACGTGCAGCGGCTCCGGGCCAAGATCGAAAAAGATCCGGAGCGGCCGGAGATCGTCGTCACCGTGCGCGGTGTCGGCTACAAGGCGGGTCCGGCATAGCCCGGCCCCATCCGGACGCCCGGTGAGCAGCAGGAAACCACGGCCATGCCGGCCATGACCACGATCAACATGACCGCGATCAGGCGGAACGTGCGGCGCGGGCTCGTCACGTTCCGCCGGGTCGTGCGCGGCGTGGCGCGGCGTCTCTACACGCGTTGGCGGCGTTCCATCCAGGTCCGGGTGGTCACGTCCACGCTGGTCATCTCCGCGATCGTGGTGGCGATCCTCGGTGCCTTCCTCCAGCTGCGGATCAGCTCCGCGCTCCTGGAGGCCAAGACCAAGACGGCGACCGGCCAGCTCGACGAGGGCCTCGCCGCGGTCCGGCGCGAGCTCGCCAGCTCCGCCGAGACCGGCGGCCGCGTCGAGAGCGTGGTCAACGGGCTTCGGGCGCGCAGTGGCCCGTCCGGGCTGTACGAGGTCTACATCCGCGACACCTCCAACATGTTCGTCGACGGCTGGGGCACCAACGGGCTGGGGCCGGAGAGCGTGCCGCGGCGGCTGCGCGAGCAGCTCAAGCAGGCGACGGCCAGTTCCAGCTTCACGACCGCCAGCACGTACGGGACGCTGAAGTACACCGATCCCGAACGTCCGCCGCAGCGCGGTCTCATCGTGGGTGGCAAGGCCGGGCAGTTCGAGCTCTACTACCTGTTCCCGCTCACCCAGGAAGAGCGGACGCTGACCGTTGTGCAGCGGACCCTGGTCGGCGTCGGTGCCGTCCTGGTGCTGCTGCTGGCGGCCATCGCCTCGCTGGTCACCCGGCAGGTCGTCATCCCGGTGCGGCTGGCGGCGCAGGGTGCCCAGCGGCTGGCGGCGGGGCGGCTCGAAGAGCGGATGCGGGTACGCGGCGAGGACGATCTGGCCCGCCTGGCCACCTCGTTCAACGACATGGCCGCCAACCTCCAGGACAAGATCGGCGAGCTGGAGGACCTGTCGCAGGTGCAGCGGCAGTTCGTCTCGGACGTGTCGCACGAGCTGCGCACGCCGCTGACCACGATCCGCATCGCCGCCGACATGCTCTACGAGCACCGCGACACGTTCGACGACCCGTCGGTGGGGCGGTCCGCGGAGCTGCTGCAGAGCCAGCTGGAACGGTTCGAGTCGCTCCTGGCCGACCTGCTGGAGATCAGCCGCCACGACGCCGGAGCGGCGACGCTCGACGCCGAGTCGGTGGACGTGCGCGACCTGGTGCTGCGCGCCGTGGGCGACTCCCAGACGCTGGCCGAACGCAAGGGCAGCAAGGTCGTGCTCCAGCTGCCGGGCGAGCCGTGCATGGCCGAGGTCGACCGCCGCCGGGTCGAACGCATCCTGCGAAACCTGCTGGTCAACGCGGTCGAACACGGCGAGGGAGAGGACATCGTGGTGTCGGTGGCCGCCGACCGCGACGCGGTGGCGGTGGCCGTGCGCGACCACGGCGTCGGGCTGAAACCGGGGGAGGGGCAGATGGTGTTCGACCGTTTCTGGCGGGCCGACCCCGCCCGCGCACGCACCACCGGCGGGACCGGCCTGGGCCTGTCGATCTCACGCGAGGACGCCCAGCTGCACGGCGGCTGGCTGCAGGCCTGGGGCGAGCCGGGGGTGGGCTCGCAGTTCCGCCTGTCGCTGCCGCGGATCGCCGGGGCCGAGTTGCGCGGCTCGCCGCTGCCGCTCGTCCCGCCGGGTGCCGGCACGTCGCGCCCGCTGTTCGTGGAGCTGGAGGTAGGCGAATGACCGCACCCTCCCGCCGCACGCGCCGTCCGTCCATCGTGACTGCGGCACTGCTGATGGTCTGCGTCAGCGCCGGCGCGACCGCTTGCGCGACCGTGCCCAGCGGTGGCCGGGTGGTGTCCGGCAAGTCCGCCGACCGGGCCGAGCAGGCCGACGACCCGTATGTCCGGCTCATCCCGGTCCGGCCGCGGCCGGGCTGGTCGCCGGCACAGATCGTCTCGGGCTTCCTGTACGCCTCGGCGAGCTTCGACGACGGTCAGAAGGTGGCCCGCGAGTACCTCGCCGGCAACACCGGCTGGAAGCTCGGCACCCGGCCCGCGGTCACCGTCTTCGGCGACGCCCGGTTCGAGCCGCGGATCGAGAAGATGAGCGACACGCAGGCCACCGTGAAACTCGCGGGCAAGCAGCTCGGTGCGATCAACACCGATGGCCAGTACACCGCGGACCCCAGGGATGTCGTCGTCAGCTTCCAGCTCACCCGGACGCAGCCGGGAACGTGGCGGATCACCGGGCTGCCCACGGAGGGCCAGGTCGGCCTCCTGCTCACCAAGGCCGACGTCGACCGCGCGTTCCGTTCGATGAACCTGTACTTCTTCACGCCCGACCAGAGGCGGCTGGTGCCCAACGGGGTCTTCCTGCCACTGGCCAACCGGCGGCACCTGGCGACCCACCTGGTCCGGGCGTTGTTGTCCGGTCCGACGTCCTGGCTGAGCCCGGCGGTGAAGAGCGCCTTCCCGGCCAACACCAAGCTGCTCGGCGGCGGCGTCGACATCGACAAGGACGTCGCCACGGTCAATATCAGCCGCGAGGCCGCCGGCGGCGATCCCGAACGCATGTCGGCCCAGCTCAGCTGGACGTTGCGGCAGCTCTCCGAGATCAAGCAGTGGCGGCTGAAGATCGATGGCGACGAGGTCGCGCCTGATGGCCACGAGGGCGTCCAGCCGATCCGGTCCTGGCAGGAGTACGCCCCGGACGGGAACCTGAGCGAGGAGCTGCAGAGCGTCGAGACCCCCTACTTCATCGGGGAAAAGGGCCTGCTGAGCGGGTTGTCCTCCGGCGAGGCGAACCCCCTCACCCAAAGCCTTGCCTATCGGCTCGTACGTCCCGCGGTCGCGCCGGACAAAATGGAGGCGGCCGGTCTGAGCCCTGACCGCAGCCAGGTGCTCCTGACCAAGAGCCTGATCGGGGCGCGCGAGGTGCAGACGCTGCTGACGCATCAGCAGCCCGGCTCGCGCTTCACCGCGCCCACCTGGGATCGCAACAACCAGCTGTGGGTCGTCGAGACGGCCAAGAAGAAGTCCTGGCTGTGGGTGCGTAAGCGCGGCCAGCCGTTCCAGCGGGTCGAGCACTGGGGGCTCGGCGGCCGCGAGGTCCTCGCGCTCCGGGTGGCCCGCGACGGCGTGCGGGCCGCCGCGATCGTCAAGGTCGACAACCGCACCCAGGTGCAGCTCGGGCGCATCGCCTACGACGCCAAGGGCGCCATCGACGCGGGTGTCTTCCTGCCGGTCAGCTCGGAGCTGGTAGACGCCATCGACCTGTCCTGGCGCGACTACGGCACCCTCGCCGTGCTCGGGCGCCGGCGGTCCGAATCGCAGGTCCTGCCGTACCTCGTCCCGGTCAGCGGCAGCGCGATCAGCCCGCTGGGCGGCGGCATCCAGGGCGAGCCCAACTCGATCGCCGCTTCTCCTGGCGCCCCGGTCTACATCGGCACTCGCAACGGTACGCACAACCTGATCTGCCATCAGCAGTCGGCCCGTGACCAGTTCAGCGAGTGGACGTGCCCGATCAACGGCTCGGATCCGAACTACTACCGCTGAGAGTCATCCACAGTTTGCGCGGGGTCTGGCCTTGGCCCGAGGCCTTCGGGCATCGTCGTCCGCATGCGCTTATTCGACACCCTGCTCGACTTGGCCCTGCCTCAACGGTGCGCAGGCTGTGGCACCCGTGACCAGCCTGGCGGCGTCCTTGATCAGCCCATCTGCACGGTCTGCGCGGCCCTTCTGAGCGGCCCCGCCCATAGGGCCGCGCCCGTGCCCGTTCCACCTGGGCTTCCGCCGCCCTGGACCGTTTCCGCGTACGAGGGCCCCGTGCAGGCCTTGATCGTCGCTCACAAGGAGCGGGGCCGGACGGGCCTGGCACGTCCGCTGGGCCAAGCACTCGCCATGAGCGCTCTCGCGGCTCTGGAGGCCGGATCCCCAGGGTCGGCGGGCCGTGAGAGGGGCTTCAGCGGCTCTCACAGCGCCGTGGAGGGCTTGGGTGTGGCGGTCTTGGTGCCGGTGCCGTCCTCGGCCATGGCGGTGCGGGAGCGGGGACATGACGCGACCCGCCGGATGGCCTCCTTCGCGGTGCGGGAGCTCCGAGCGGCAGGGGTCCGGGTCACGCGGGTGGACGCGTTGCGTCAGCGACGGCGGGTCGCCGATCAGGCGGGTCTGTCGTCGGCCGCGCGCGCAGTCAATCTGGTGGGGGCGTTCGAAGTGGTGGCGCCGATGGCCGGAAGGCGGGTCGTGGTGGTCGACGACGTGATCACCAGTGGGGCGACATCGGCGGAGGCGGCCCGGGCACTGCGGGCCGCCGGTGCTGACGTCGTGGGTGTCGCGACCGTCGCCGCGACGCCACGGAAATGGTGACCGGCCGGGGATGGTGACTTTCTTCACTGAAGGGCGCCGGTGTGGCAACTAGTTACCCTCAGTCACAGAGTCTTGTCCGAGATGTCTGGTCTGGGTGGGAAGCTTGCTCTATCGACAGTCACGTGCCGTCATCGCGCCCGTCGGATCTTTTCAAACTCACCGAGCGGTCAGATGCCGGTGACCTGCATCGAGGCCGTGGCTCGCACCCCCTGTGCTCGCGGCGATTCACGGCACGTGAGCGGTGCCCCGGGACGTTCGAGAGTGGCAATGCGACCCCGAGCGATGACGGTGTGTGAGTTTTTCCTCCGTTCACCCCCCTGACATTCGTGGCTTAAGGGGTTAGCGTTCCTGACATGGCACCCGCCCGGGTCCGTGGTTGCGTCGGATCGCTGTGCTCTGTGAGGGCACGACAGGCGGTCCGGCTAGCCGATGCCAGGCGCAGGCGAAACGGCCCACGTAAGGCGACTTCTCGTCGACCGATCACGGTGCGCCTTAGAGGTAAGTCCTGCCTCATCGGGGGATCCGACATCCCCCGAAGCGAGAGAAGGGTAGTAGTGGCGAGAGCGCCGCGAGCCTCTCAGCAGGCGGATGTGGGGACGAAGACCAGGTCGGCCGGGCGGGTGCGACCCCGAACAACGGGAGCCCGTTATTTCCGGGAGAAGGGGGGTCCCGCGTGGACATCATCGTGAAGGGCCGCCGTACGGACGTCAACGACAGGTTTCGGCGGCATGTCGACAACAAACTGGCCAAGATCGAGAAGCTGAACCACAAGGTCATCCGCGTTGATGTGGAGGTGTCGCAGGAGCGTAATCCGCGCCAGGCCGACCGGCGGGAACGTGTCGAGCTCACCATCCACCAGAGCGGGCCTGTCATCCGGGCCGAGGCCGCGGCCGATGATCGATACGGAGCCCTCGACCTGGCGCTCGACAAGCTCGAGTCCCGGTTGCGCCGCGACAGTGACCGGCGCAAGGTCCACAAGGCCCATCACGGCAAGTCCCCGGCGAAGCTGGCCACCATGGAACAGCTCCCGCCCGAGCCCCTGCCCGAGCCGGTGGCCGCGACCACCGTCACCGAGGTCGCCGAGCCGGAACTCGACGGCTACGAGCCCGCCGACCTCGCGGCGGACGAGCATCTTGTCCCGATCTCCATGGAGGGCGACGGCCCCATCGTCGTCCGAGAGAAGTTCCACAAGGCCGAGCCCATGGGCATTGAGCAGGCCCTCTTCGAAATGGAGCTGGTGGGCCACGACTTCTTCCTGTTCCGCGACAAGGCCAGCGGACAGCCCTCCGTCGTCTACCGGCGACGGGGCTGGGACTACGGCGTCATCCGCCTTGTCGAAGAGTGATGTGGCACATGCGTCACGTCACCCCGCCGAGCATGTCATGATCTAGAAAGCAAGCCGCGGACGCGGGGGGGGGGGGGGGGGCCCGCCCCCCCCCCACCCCCCCCACCCCATTTTACTCACCACCACCCCCCGCCGGGGGGGGGGGGGGGGGGGCCCCCCCCGCCCCCCCACCACCGCGCTCCACATGACCCAAGATCACGCACAGTGAAGGGGGGAAGCGGCGTCTCCTCCACGTCGCGACTCAGGTGAGCGAGAATCCCGAGACTCGCGGCGCCGCGGCGGTACCCCGTCAGGCCGCCGCCGGCGACTCCGCCGCGTCGGGCGAGGCCGATCCGATCAGAGTCCTGATCGTCGACGATCACGCGCTCTTCCGGCGTGGCCTGGAGATGGTCCTGCAGAGCGAGCCCGACATCGAGGTCATCGGAGAGGGCGGCGACGGTCACGAGGCCGTCCAGATGGCGGGCGACCTGCTCCCCGACGTCGTCCTGATGGACATCCGCATGCCCCGCCGCTCCGGCATCGAGGCCTGCACGGCGATCAAGGAGGCCGCCCCCAGCGCCAAGATCGTGATGCTGACCATCAGCGACGAGGAGGAAGACCTCTTCGAGGCGATCAAAGCGGGGGCCAGCGGCTACCTGCTCAAGGAGATCTCGATCGACGAGGTCCCGCAGGCGGTGCGCGCCGTGCACGGCGGCCAGTCCCTGATCAGCCCCTCAATGGCGTCCAAGCTGATCACCGAGTTCGCCTCCCTCGCCAAACGCAGCGAGGAGCGCACCCAGCAGGTACCGGCACCCCGCCTGACCGAACGCGAGATGGAAGTGCTCCGCCTGGTGGCCCGCGGCCTGGGCAACCGGGAGATCGCCAAGGAGCTCTTCATCTCCGAGAACACCGTGAAAAACCACGTCCGCAACATCCTGGAGAAGCTCCAACTGCATTCCCGGATGGAAGCAGTGGTCTACGCAGTCCGAGAGAAACTCCTCGAAATCACCTGACCCCCGACCAGCGGCCAAAGCCCGCGCCCCCACACCACACCGTCCCCCACACCACACCCGTCCACCGATGCCGCTACGAGGCCTGCCCCCGCCGAGCGCCCAACCCCCCAAGGCCGCTCATCCCCATCCCCGTCGTTGAGCAGCGACGGGGCCACAACCGACAGGGGGCCACCCACCCCGCGAGCGCCAACGGACGGCGACCAGCGGCCGCAGCAACGCCCGCCGCGGGGCCATCACCGGGGCGGCGATCATTAAACGGCCGAGGACGGCGGTGTCACCGCCGAAGGCGTTTTGTCGGTGTCGTGTCCTACGATCGCGCCGTGAGCCACGTTCAACTGACAGCCGACGAAGCCCGCCGCCTCCAGCTGCGCGCTCAGGGTCTCCTGGGCGCCGCCGGGCAGGGCCATCGCGACGGGGGAGTGCCGGCTCTTCTCGAGCATCTGGGCGCCGTCCAACTCGACACGATCTCCGTGCTCGCGCGTTCCCACGAGCTCGTTCCCTACGCCCGTCTGGGCGCGGTCGGGCGCGCCGCCGTCGAGGACGCCTACTGGGGCGACGGAGCGACCTTCGAATACTGGGCGCACGCCGCCAGCATCCTGCCCATCTCCGAGTGGCCGTCGTTCGCCTTCCGCCGCCGCGCGTTCCGCGCCCGGGGGGTGCGCTGGCACAAGGTCCCCGACGGGGCCTGCGAGGACATCCTCGAACGCCTGCGCGCCGACGGCCCGCTCACCACCAAGGAGCTCGGCGGCGCCAAGTCGGGCGCCGACTGGTGGCAGTGGAGCGACGCGAAGATCGCGATCGAGTGGCTGCTGGACATCGGCGAGGTGGTCTGCGTTCAGCGGGTGGGCTGGCGGCGCGTCTACGACCTGGCCGAACGGGCCGTTCCCGCTGACCTTCTCGCCCAGGATCCGGACGACTCGACGTGCCTGACCCGCCTCGTGTCCCACGCAGGCCGCGCCCTGGGCGTGGCCACCCGCGCCGACCTGGCCGACTACTTCCGTGTGAGGGGCGACCAGGTGTCCTCCGTCATCGAGGCCACGGATCTCGTCCCTGTTGAGGTCCAGGGCTGGAAGCATCCTGCCTGGGCCGATCCGGAGGCCCTGGCCAAGCCGCCTCGCGGCAGGCACACCACCACGCTGCTCTCCCCGTTCGACTCCCTGGTCTGGGATCGCGCCCGCACGTCCCGGGTTTTCGGCTTCGACCACCGGCTGGAGGCCTACGTGCCCAAGGCCAAGCGCGTGCACGGCTACTTCGCCATGCCGCTCCTGGCCGGCGGCCGGCTCCTGGGTCGCGTCGACCCAGCCCGCGAGGGCAAGACCCTCGTCGCCCGCCAGGTCTCCCTCGAACCGTGGGCCACCGCGACCCCCGCCCGCACCGAGACCACCCTCCAAGCCCTCCGCACCGCCCTCTGGCAGGCCGCCACCTGGGTCGCCTGCGACGACGTCCGAGTGGAAAAGCTCAACCCGTCCCACCTCCTCCCCACCCTCGACCTGTCGCCGACCACCTGACCCATCTCCCCGGCCAGTCGACCGAGCACGGCGCCGACTGCCGGCCACGCCACCGCACGCTGCCGCTCGACCGCGCCGCCCCCAACGGCAGGCAGCGGCCGCTGAGCATGGGTATCTGAGCGCAGCTATGCGACAGCCCGCCTTGCGCTGGTGGCAAGACGGGCTGGCGGGGCTTCTTTAGCCGTGTGGGGTCTGGTGGGGATCGGTGGCTTTGGGCTTGTCCAGCGTTTCGCCCGCCAGGCCGCCGCGGCGTCTTTCCGTGCGGGTGCCGAAAAGCGAGTAGTCCACGATCTCCGGGATGACACGCGGGGCGTCGACCACCACGTCGGAGAAGATGTGGACGGCGCCCATGATCACGCTACCGATCACCACGATCGCCACGCCGATCCAGAACACGATCCAGTTGGGGCCAATGGTCAGGGCCACCCCGCCGACCACGAAGCCTATGAAGACCACCGTGACGGCGACCCATGAGCTGGCCCTGCCGGCGTGCGATCCGAGCGACTCATCTGACATCGAGCGCCTCCCCTCAGGTGCACGTCTAGATCTTCCGCGTAACGCGCCGGTCAAACAGAATGCGGCCTGGATTGCGCCGTCGCGTGAGCTAGACCATCCTTGGACTCGCCTACGATGGCATCGTACGTGTGGTGTGCGTGCCGCTGGTCGCGGTGAACCACGATCTGCAAGGAGCCTCCGAGAGTGCCGCCAGTCATCGATAAGATCCTTCGCGCGGGCGAAGGCAAGACCCTGCGCAAGCTCAAGAAGCTCGCGGATCAGGTCAACTCGATCGAGGAAGACTTCCTCGAGATGAGCGACGCCGAGTTGCGCGAGCTGACCGACAAGTACCGGGAGCGTATCGCCGAGGGCGAGACCCTGGACGAGCTGTTGCCCGAGGCGTTCGCGACGGCGCGTGAAGCCGCCAAGCGGGTGCTCGGCCAGCGCCACTATGACGTTCAGGTCATGGGTGGCGCCGCGCTGCATCTGGGCAATATCGCAGAAATGAAGACCGGTGAGGGCAAGACCCTCACCTGTGTGCTCCCCGCTTATCTGAACGCGCTGTCCGGCGACGGCGTCCATGTGGTCACGGTGAACGACTACCTGGCCAAGCGTGACGCCGAGTGGATGGGGCGCATTCACCAGTTCCTGGGGCTCGAGGTAGGTGTCATCGTCCCGCAGATGACGCCGGAAGAGCGACGTGCCGCGTACAACGCCGACATCACCTATGGGACCAACAACGAGTTCGGTTTCGACTACCTGCGCGACAACATGGCGTGGAGCCTGGAGGAGTGCGTCCAGCGCGGCCACAACTTCGCCATCGTCGACGAGGTCGACTCGATCCTGATCGACGAGGCCCGGACGCCGCTGATCATCTCCGGCCCGGCCGAGCAGAACTCCAAGTGGTTCGGCGAGTTCGCCAAGATCACCCCGCGGCTCAAGCGCGCCGAGCTGATCAGCACCGCCGGGCAGGTCGACGAGTACGGCCCCGGCGACTACGAGGTGAACGAGAAGAAGCGCACCGTCGGCATCACCGAGGCCGGTGTCGAGAAGGTCGAAGACTGGCTCGGCATCGACAACCTCTACGCGCCCGAGAACACGCCGCTCGTCTCGTTCCTCAACAACGCGCTCAAGGCCAAGGAGCTCTACAAGAAGGACAAGGACTACGTCGTCATGAACGGCGAGGTCCTGATCGTCGACGAGTTCACCGGCCGCATCCTGCACGGGCGCCGCTACAACGAGGGCATGCACCAGGCCATCGAGGCCAAGGAAGGCGTGGCGATCAAGGACGAGAACCAGACTCTCGCCACGATCACCCTCCAGAACTACTTCCGCCTCTACTCCAAGCTGTCCGGCATGACCGGTACGGCCGACACCGAGGCGGCCGAGTTCAACAAGACCTACAAGGTCAACGTCGTGCCGATCCCGACGAACAAGCCGATGATCCGCGAGGACGTCGCCGACGTCGTCTACAAGACCGAGCAGGCCAAGTTCGAGGCGTGCGTCGAGGACATCGCCGAGCGGCACGAGAAGGGCCAGCCGGTCCTGGTCGGCACCACCTCGGTCGAGAAGTCCGAGCGGCTGAGCAAGATGCTCAAGCGGCGCGGCATCCCGCACCAGGTGCTGAACGCCAAGCACCACGAGCAGGAGTCGGCGATCGTCGCCGAGGCGGGCCGCAAGGGCGCCGTCACCGTCGCCACCAACATGGCCGGTCGAGGCACCGACATCATGCTCGGCGGCAACCCCGACTTCCGTGCCGACCTGGAGCTGCACCAGCGCGGGCTGAGCCCGCTGGAGACGCCCGACGAGTACGAGGCCGCGTGGCCCGAGGCCCTCGACAAGGCCAAGGACGACGTCAAGGGCGAGCACGAGGAGGTCGTCGAGGCCGGCGGGCTCTACGTGCTCGGCACCGAACGCCACGAGTCGCGCCGTATCGACAACCAGCTGCGCGGCCGTTCCGGCCGTCAGGGCGACCCGGGCGAGTCCCGCTTCTACCTGTCCCTCGAGGACGACCTGATGCGGCTGTTCAACTCCGCCCGCGTTGAGGCGATCATGACGCGCCTCAACATCCCGGACGACGTGCCGATCGAGTCCAAGATCGTCTCGAACGCCATCAAGTCGGCGCAGAGCCAGGTCGAGCAGCAGAACTTCGAGATGCGCAAGAACGTCTTGAAGTACGACGAGGTGCTCAACCGCCAGCGCACGGTCATCTACGCCGAGCGCCGCCGCGTGCTCGAGGGCGCCGACCTGCACGATCAGGTCCGCCGGATGATCAACGAGGTGGTGGACGGCTACGTCGCGGGCGCCACCGGCGAGGGCTTCGCCGAAGAGTGGGACCTCGACAAGCTGTGGAAGGCGTTCAAGCAGCTCTACCCGATCTCCATCACGGTCGAGGACCTGACCGAGGAGGTCGGCGGCGACATCTCCGGCCTGGACGCCGAGACGCTGGCCGAGCGGATCCGCGACGACGCCAACGCCGCGTACGACAACCGCGAGGAGGAGCTCGGCGCCGAGGTCATGCGCGAGCTCGAGCGCCGCGTGGTCCTCTCGGTGCTCGACCGCAAGTGGCGCGAGCACCTCTACGAGATGGACTACCTCCAGGAGGGCATCGGCCTGCGGGCCATGGCGCAGCGCGACCCGCTGGTCGAGTACCAGCGCGAGGGCTTCGACATGTTCAACGCGATGCTCGACGGCATCAAGGAGGAGTCGGTCGGCTACCTCTTCAACCTCGAGGTCGAGGTCGAGGACCAGCCCGCGACGCCCACCGTCGGTGCCGCGCCGGTCGAGGTCTCCAAGACCGCCGAGCCCGTCGACGACGTCGAGGTGGACGAGGTCCCCGAGGACGAGGCGCCGCACATCAAGGCGAAGGGCCTGAACGAGCCCAAGCGCCCGTCCAAGCTGGACTACTCCGGCCCCACCGTTGACGGTGAGGGCGGCGTGGAGCACCACAGCGAGGAGCCCGAGGACGAGTACGCCGGCGTCTCGCGCAACGACCCGTGCCCCTGCGGTTCGGGCAAGAAGTTCAAGCGCTGCCACGGCGACCCGCGCAACAAGTAACGCACACCGAAGCGGCCTCCCGGACCGGGAGGCCGCTTCGCTGTTTCACGAGAACTGCCGCCGCGTTCTCCCATCGTCGGCGGTCTCGACCGTGACGCAGCGCCAGCGTCCCCGACGGAGTTCGAGCCGCAGCGCCAACGCCCGCACCCGCCCCCCGATGACGACGACCGCTCCCACCTCGGCCGCGCCCGGTGCGGGTTGCTGCATCCACGACGTCAGGATCCGCGGCGGAACGATCCGCACTCCCGCCGCCACCGGAGCCCGATGCGCGGCGATCGCGAGGCAGACCTCAGGCAGTGCACCCCGGGTGAGCTGTCGCACGGGACGCGTCCCGGCCAGCACCTCGGCGACCAGCTGTAACGTCGCCTCAGCGGTATGCCGAAGCCCCGGCGGCCCCGGCACCCGACCCATCTCCCGCACGGCTTCGGGCCGAAGAGCAAGCGCCCCGTCGAACGCATAGCCGCTGCTCTGAACGGCTGGAGTACGGATGTAACGCCTCGCCATGCTGCAGACCTCCTGTCGTCCGGCGTCGACAACAAGAGCCCCAGCACCGCGCACGAATACACCATGGCCACCTACGGCCACCGCCGTAACACAACCCCGCACCAATGCGCGTCGCGCAGCCAAGAAGCGTGGAGACGAAAGAGCGGCGGCGGGGCGTCGTGATGGACGCCCCGCCGCCGCGGGGTGAGTCTCCTCACGGCGGCCGGCGGAGACCCGGGGTGGGGCCGGTGGGCGGGCGATCCCCCCCCCGCCCCCCCCCACACCCGCCGCTCGGGCCCCGGGGGGGGGGGGGGGGGGGGCCGCCCCCCCCCCCCCCCCCGCCGCGGGGTGAGTCTCCTCAGGGAGTCAGGAGAAGACCCGGGGTGGGACCTGTGGGCTGGAGATCCCGGATTTTGCTATGTGGCCGGTTTGTCCGTGGTCGTTGCCGCGGCCTCGCTCTCACGCCGTGACCGGCTCTTCTTCTCGCCGGCGGCCAGCTCCGGGTCGGCGGCCGGGTCGGCGGCCACCGACTCCTGGCCTTCGGGCTCGCGGCCCGGGGTGGCGAGGTTGAACTTCTTGATCATGAACGTGAAGAGCGCGTAGTAGATGACCGCGTAGATCAGGCCCATGATGATCAATGGGATCAGCTTGTGGGTGTTGTCCTTGGATCCGTTGATCAACATGTCGATCGCGCCCGCCGAGAAGCTGAAGCCCAGCTTCATGCCGAGGAGATCCGCGACGGCCATGGAGATGCCGGTCAGGATCGCGTGGATGCCGAAGAGCACCGGGGCGATGAAGACGAACGCGAACTCGATCGGCTCGGTGATGCCGGTGACGAACGCGGTCAGCGCAGCGGAGATCATGATGCCGCCGACGGCCGGACGGCGGTGCTTCGGAGCGGCGCGCCAGATGGCGATCGCGGCGGCGGGCAGGCCGAACATCAGGACGGGGAAGTAGCCGGTCATGGACCAGCCGGCACCGTCCGCGCCCTGCAGGTAGCAGTTGAGGTCGCCGCTGTAGGACTTGCCGCCGACGGTGCAGTCGGGGATCTGGAACCACACCACGTTGTTGGGGATGTGGTGCAGGCCGAGCGGCAGGAGCAGGCGGTTGATGACGCCGTACACACCCGCGCCGATCTCACTGTGGTCGGCCATCCACTCGCCGCCGTTGGAGATCCACTTGCCGAGGACCGGCCAGATCCAGCCGAAGAGCAGGCCGAGCAGGATCGCGGCGAACGAGGTGATGATCGGCACGAACCGGCGGCCACCGAAGAACGCCAGCCAGGTCGGCAGCTTGATCCGGTAGAAGCGCTGGTAGAGCAGCGCGGTCACGATGCCGATGACGATGCCGCCCAGCGCCCGGGTCGGGTTTGCGGCGGCCAGGTCTACGACGACCTTCGGTGTGCCCGGGTTGTCCGGGTCGAACAGCGACTTGGTGATCCTCGGGAAGATCAGCTTGTCGTCGGCGAAGGTGTGGAAGAACATCGTCATGCTGACGTAGTGGAACACCAGGTAGCCGACCACGGCGGCCAGGCCGGTCGAGCCGTCGGACTTCTTCGCGAAGCCGACAGCCACACCCACGGCGAACAGCAGCGGAAGCCAGTCGAAGAGCGCACCGCCGGCGGCGGCGAAGATCTCGGCGACCCGGTCGGCGCCGGAGAAGCTGATCCACGGATCCTTGGTCTCGTCGACACCGATGACGTCGGGCTGGCCGAGGCGCAGCAACAGGCCGGCAGCGGGCAGGACGGCGATCGGCAGCATGAGGCTGCGGCCGATGCGTTGCAGGACGGCGAGTGTCTTGGAGCTTCCGCCGGGCACGCTGCCCACGGCGGTTGTCGAACTCATCAGGGGTTTCCTCCTCGTTTTACCGGGGGGCTGCGCTAAGAGCGCGTCGGGGGGTTTCCGAGGGCCGTGTGGACTTGGTAGCGGTCGGCCCGGTAGGTCGACACGCCCAGTTCCGCGCAGACGCCCCCGGCATAGGAGCGCCGCTGAAGGAGCAGCACGGCGCTGCCCCTGGGGATGTGGAGCTGCTTGGCCTCCGTCGCGTCGGCGACCGCGGCGTCTATGGTCTGGTCTCCGGCGTCGAAGACCAGCCCGTACACCGCCTCGAGCACGCCGTAGAGGGAGCGGTCCGCAAGACGCCGGTCGAGCAGATCGGGGGCGAGGGAGGCGAGGATGTGTGAACGTTCCAACGCCATCGGCTCGCCGTCGGCGGTCCGGAGACGTTCGATCACATGGATGGCGGTACCGGCCTGGACCTCGAAGAGGCGGGCCAGCCGTGCGTCGGCCGCGACGGTGCGCCGGGCCAGGTCGATCGCGCCCGGCCGCAGCCCGCGGCTGAGCATGTCCTCGGTGAACGAGACGAGCCGCAACGGCATCTCGATCTTGGGCCGGGCGACGAACGTGCCCTTGCCCGGCACCCGGTAGAGCCGTCCCTCGGTCACCAGCTGGTCGACACCTTGGCGCACGGTCATCCGGGACAGGCCGTACTCCGCGCACAGCTCCCGCTCCGAGGGGATCGGCGCGTCGACGGGCAGTTCCGCCGTCTCGATGAGGTCGAGCAAGATGGCGCGAAGCTGGAAGTACTTCGGTACGGGACTGTGTGGATCGATCGCTGTCACGGAAATCCTCGTGTGCCGGGGAGTCCGGTCGGTAGTACTGGTCAAGTCAGGTCAGTACTGGTCTAGGCCGGACTAGACCACACAAAATTAACGTCTGTCAATGCACAGATGAATAACGGCCGGATTACGTCACGATCAGCAAAGCCGCAGGTCAGACCACTGGAAGATCAAAAACCCGGAGACCGCGAAACACCGGCACCCCCACCCCTCCGAACAGTGCTTCCCGAGGTCAGCTCCTAGACCAGTGCCCAAACCCACCTCCATCACGCGGCCCACCAGCCCGAGAGGTCGCCCCTGCGGCGGTCTGGCGGGCCGCTCTAGTCGGGGCGTTGGCGGGGAGCTCCCGGTTCGGCTGCGGGTGTATCGGTGGGCTGGTCGATGAGGCCGCCCATGGTGCCGTCGGCGGCGGCTTCTTCGCGTTCGCGGCCGGGGGTGGGCAGGTTGAACTTGGTGATCGCGAAGTAGAAGATCGCGAAGTAGAGGAAGAAATAGATCACGCCCAGGCCGATGATGGCCCAGAGATGCCGGGTGTTGCTCTTCGTCGCGTTCAGCAACATGTCGATCAGGCCCGCGGAGAACGAGAAGCCGAGCTGGGCGTCGATCGCGGCCAGCAGGAACATCGAGACGCCGGTCAGCAGCACGTGGACGACGTAGAGCAGCGGCGCCACGAACATGAACGAGAACTCGATCGGCTCGGTCACCCCGCAGACGAACGCGGTCAGGCCCGCCGAGACCATCAGGCCGCCCACCGCGCTCCGCTTGTGCTTCGGCGCGGCCATCCAGATGGCCGCCGCCGCGCCGGGCAGTCCCAGCATCAGGACCGGGAAGAACCCCGCAAGGAAGGTGCCCGCGTCCGGGTCGCCGGCCAGGTAGCGGTTGATCTCACCGTGCGAGAGCACCCCGTCCGGCGCCCTGTACGACCCGAACGTGAACCACACGAGCGTGTTGAGGATGTGGTGCAACCCGAACGGCAGCAGGAGGCGGTTGGCCATGCCGTAGACCCCGGCGCCCGCCGCGCCCAGCCCGGTGATCCAGTCACCGAAGTCGTCGATCCACCCGCCCAGCGTCGGCCAGATGAAACCGAAGACCACCCCGAGCAGCAGCGCGGCCCCCGCGCTGATGATGGGCACGAAGCGGCGGCCGCCGAAGAACGCCAGCCAGGTCGGCAGCTTGATCCTGTAGAAGCGCTGGTAGAGCACGGCGACCATGAGGCCGACCACGATCCCGCCCAGCACCTGCGTGGGGTTCTTGGCGCCGTAGTTGATCACTTCCCTGGCCGCGCCGTCCTGCGTCACCGTCTGGACGACGTTGGCTTTCAGCGTCTCGGTGTGCGCGAACATCACCTTGGTCACGCGGTCGAACACCAGATAGGCGACCACCGCCGACAACGCCGTGGAGCCGTCGGCCTTTCTGGCGAAGCCGATCGCGACGCCGACCGCGAAGAGCATCGCCAGGTTGTCGAGGAGGGCGCCGCCGGCGGCCGCGAAGACCTCGGCGATACGCGACAGGCCGAGGCCGTCCTTGCCGAGCAGATCGTCCTGGCCGAGGCGGAGCAGGATGCCGGCCGCGGGCAGCACCGCGATCGGGAGCATGAGGCTCCGGCCGATGCGCTGCAGGACCGCGAACGTGGCTGACCAGGCACCATGCGCCCCGCCGCCCGTCGTGGCCGCCGTTGAACTCATGAGCGGATGACCTCCCCCGAGTGGGCCCGATCACATGAAGTTCGGCCCGACATCTTCGCTCTATCCGATGTGTGGAGTATGGTTCGTACTGGTCTAGTCCGGACTAGACCAGTACGTGCACGACAGCAGAGGGCGGCTCAAGCATCACGGAGAGTACGCATACATGGCATCACTTCTGATCACCGCGAACAGCTTGATCACATCCCCCGCCGATGGTGGTCCTACCCGCGTACTCTCTCCGGGATTCGTCCGCATCGAGAACGGCGTGATCACCGAAGTCGGCGAAGGGCGGCCGACAACGGCCCCTGACCTGGACCTTCGTGACGGCGTGCTCGCCCCCGGGCTGGTCGATCTTCAGGTCAACGGGTTCTTCGGGCACGACATGGCCGACGCCGGCGAGGACGGCTGGCACACCGTCGTGCGCCGCCTGCCCGAGACCGGCGTGACCTCGTTCCTCCCCACGTTCATCACGGCCCCCGTCGACGTCCAGGCCAAGGCCCTGCGGCACGCCATGGAGCTGCTGCCCGGCCTGCCCGCGACCGGCGCCAAGGTCCTCGGCGTCCATCTCGAAGGCCCGTTCCTCTCCGAGAAGCGCAAGGGCGCGCACAACGCCGGCTTCCTCACCGACCCGGCTCCCGGGGCGATCGCGACGCTGCTGGAGACCGGCCTGGTCAAGCTGGTGACCCTGGCCCCCGAGCGGAACGGCGCACCCGAGGCGATCGAGACCCTGACCCGCCACGGCGTGCTGGTCAGCGTCGGCCACAGCGACGCCACCGCCGAGCAGGTCGAACGTGCCGCCGACGCGGGCGCCCGCATGGTCACCCACATCTTCAATGCCCAGAGCGGTATCAACCACCGCGATCCCGGCGTCGCCGTGCAGGCGCTCATCGACCACCGGCTGCACCCCGGCCTCATCGCCGACCTGCACCATGTCGCTCCCGCGGTGTGCAAGCTGGTGTTCCAGGCCGCGCCCGGCCGGGTCGTGCTCGTCACCGACGCCGCCGCGGCCGCCGGGATGCCGCCCGGCACCTACGAGCTGGGCGGCGAACCCATCGAGATGCCCGAGTCCGGCCCGCCGCTGCGCGCCGACGGCACGATCGCCGGTTCCGGCCTGCGCCTGGACGAGGCGGTCGGGAACGCGGTGCGGATCGGCATCGACCTGGTCACCGCCGTGGACGCCGCCACCCGCGTCCCGGCCGACCTCATCGAACGTACGGACCTCGGCCGCATCGCCCCCGGCGCAGCCGCCGATCTGGTCTGGCTCGGGGACGACCTCCGGGCGCGTACGACATGGATCAACGGGCAGAAAGCCTTCTGAGGGGGATCATGAGCACCAGCCGGATGCGGGCTGAGATCGGCGAGCAGCCCGAGGCGCTGCGCCGCACTCTCGAGGCCCTGCTGCCACGGACGGCCGACATCGCACAGCTCGCGCGCGAGACGCGCCAGGTGCTGTTCATCGCGCGCGGTTCGTCCGACAACGCCGCCGTGTACGGGCGGTACCTGGTCGAGTCGCACACCGGGCGCCTCGCCACGCTGGCCGCGCCGTCCATCGCGACCACCTACAAGCGCAAGGTCGATCTGTCCGGTGTGCTCGCCGTGGCGATCAGCCAGTCCGGGAAGACCGAGGAGATCGTCGAGACCCTGGACTGGGCCACCGGCAACGGTGCCCGCACCGTGGCGATCACCAACGGCGCCGGGTCGCCACTCGCGGAGGCCGCCGAGGTCGCGCTCGTGACGGATGCGGGCGACGAGCTCGCGGTGCCGGCCACCAAGACCTACACCACCCAGTTGGCCGCGCTGTCGGTGCTGGGCCTCGGCCTGGGCGCCGACGTCGAGCTGGACGACCTGCGCGCGGTGCCGGACGAGGTGCAGCGGCTCATCGCGATCACCGAGTCGGCTCCGGCGCTGCCCGAGATCGTCGAGGAGCTCGCCCAGGTGCCGGGTGCCGTGGTGTCCGGCCGCGGCATCGCGTTCGGCACCGCGCTGGAGCTGGCCCTCAAGATCAAGGAGGCGTGCTACCTGCACGCCATGGGCCTCTCGTACGCCGACTTGCTGCACGGCCCGATCGCCGTCGTGGACGCGCAGACGCCGGCCCTGCTGGTCGCCGCCGAGGAGGGCCCGACCCTGCCCGGCACCGTCGCACTGGCCCGCCGCGTCACGACCGCCGGGGCTCGCGCGTACGGGATCGGCGGCGGAAAGGGGCTCGCCGAGTCGTCCTCGCTCGCCCTGCCCGGCCCCGCGCTGGCCGAGTGGGTCGCGCCGCTCGGCCTCATCGTGCCCGGCCAGATCCTGGTCGAGAACCTGGCCCGCCGGCTCGGCATCGACCCCGACGTGCCACGCGGGCTCAACAAGGTCACCCAGACCGACTGATTCCGACCGCCGACCCGACTGACCCCGACCGCCACACCCCATCGCACGGTGACCACCACGCCCCGGGCATAGTGACCGTCGAACCCCACCACACAGGACTGACCGAAAGCAGGAACTGATCATGGACAAGGCCGAGGCCATCATCGCGGCGCTGGGCGGCGCCGACAACATCGAAGAGATCGAGCCCTGCGCCACCCGGCTGCGCACCGAGGTCTCGGACCCGGGCAAGGTCGACGAGGCCGCGCTGAAGGCCGCCGGCGCCTTCGGTGTCATGCGCAGCGGCAGGGTCGTCCAGGTCGTCGTGGGCCCCGAGGCCGACACCATCGCCAGCGACATCGAGGACATTCTCGACTGACGCCCGGCCGGGCAGGACAAGGAGTGTTCTCATGACGCGAGTTCTGGCGCCCGTGAGCGGGCGCGTCGTCGGCCTTGCCGGCGTGCCGGACCCGGTGTTCGCCCAGGCCATGGTGGGGCCGGGCACCGCGGTCGATCCCGAGCGCGCGCCCGGGCACGCGCTCGCCCCGGTCACCGGCACGATCGTCAAGCTGCACCCGCACGCGTACGTCGTCGTCGACGGCGAGGGCCACGGCGTGCTGGTGCACCTGGGCATCGACACCGTCCAGCTCAAGGGCGAGGGCTTCGAGCTGCTGGCCGCCGAGGGCGACGCGGTGACCGCCGGCCAGCCGCTCGTCGGCTGGAATCCCGCCGCGATCGAGGCGGGCGGGCGCTCGCCGATCTGTGCGGTGGTGGCGCTGGACGCGAACGCGGACGCGCTGTCCGACGTGGTCGAGTCCGGTGAGGTCGACAAGGGGGCCGAGCTCTTCACATGGAGTTGAGGGCCGCCGGTTCCGCCGACCACGACCGTACGGACCTGAAGGCGGCCGTCTTCGACCTCGACGGGACGCTGATCGACACCGAGCCGCGCAACCGCGAGATGTGGGCACGGATGTTCGCCGCCAACGGCATCCCCCACGACGAGGCGCTGATCGCCTCATTCGCCGGGCGGCGCGGCCGGGAGGTGCTCGCCGAGCTGCTGCACCTTTTCCCGGGGCGCACCGTCGAGGACCTGTTCCACGAGGTCGTCTCGTACGAGACGGGGCCGGACATGCCGCCGGTCCAGCCGGTGCCGGGCGCGGTCGAGCTCGTCCGGGCGCTGCACGCCGGGGGTGTACCTCTGGCGGTGGTGACCTCGGGGGTACGGCGGTACGCGGAGGGCCTGCTGGACGAGCTCGGCATCAAGGGCCTGCTGGACGTGCTGGTCACGGCCGACGACGTGGCCAACGGGAAACCCGACCCCGAGGGTTTCCTGGCGGCCTGCGACGCCCTCGATGTGGCGCCGCGGGACGCTCTTGGGTTCGAGGACGCTCCCGCCGGGGTGGCCGCGGTGAAGGCCGCGGGTATGACCTGCGTGGGGATAACCACCACCCAGCCCGCGGCCGCCCTCGCCGCGGCCGACCGGGTGGTGGCGGACATGACCGAAGTCGATCTCCGTGTCTGGGGTCTCCCGGGCACGGGGTGAATATGAGGAGTTGTTTCAGTGACACAGCGTAATGTCAAGATCGAATCCAAGGTGGGACTGCACGCCCGTCCTGCCGCGATGTTCGTCCAGACCGCCGCCAGGGCCGCCGGCGACGTCACGGTGGCCAAGCGCGGCGGCGGTGATCCGGTCAACGCCAAGAGCATCCTGTCGGTGCTCGGCCTGGACGCCCGCCATGGCGAGGAGATCGTCATCTCCGCCGACGGTGACGGCGCAGACGCCCTCCTGGACGAACTCGAAGCCCTTCTTTCCAAGCCCGAGCCCGAGCAGGCCTGATCATCCCCCTTCCGTCGGGCGGGCAGCTCCCTGACCCGCCCTAGCCAGCTCTGACCAGCCCTGACCAGGTTTGAGTCAGCCCGAAGGGCCCGGCCTGGCCCCGAACAGGGCTGGCTTGACCGGGCCTGGTCGGGTCAGAGTTGGCCTAACCAGACTTGAGTTTCATCCCCGACACGACCTACGCCCGAGCCCGTCTGAGCTCCGGTCCCTGACCCCAGCCACGTCCGAGCAGGCACAGGCCATACCTGAGCAGTCTTGGGTGCTACCTGAGCGGGCTCGGGCCCTACCTGAGCAGACTCGGGCCCAGCCATCCCTGCCTGAGAGCAAGCCTGACCAGGCATTGAACGTCGTCCTGAACCTGAATTCGATCGCCGGAAGGTGCGCGAGATGAGTCCCAGCGTGTTGCGGGGAGCCGGAGTCAGCCCGGGTGTCGGTGTCGGGCCTGTACGCGCCATCGCGGGCGCGGTGCCCGAGCCTGAACGGGATTCCCGCCATGCGGGGGACGCGGTGGCGGAGACCGAACGGGCCCTCGGCGCTCTCGCCGCCGTGGCCGCGGACCTGGAGTCGCGCGGCGTCCGCGCCGCCGACGCCGGCAACAAGGAGGGTCAGGACGTGCTCAACGCCCAGGCCCTGATGGCTCGCGACCCCGGCCTTGCCGACGGCGTCCAGGCCAAGATCGGCGAGGGCGTCGGGGCGGCCCGTGCGGTCTTCGAGGCGTTCGGCGTCTACCGGGAGCTGCTGGCCGGTGCCGGCGAGTACATGGCCGCCCGGGTGACCGACCTCGACGACATCCGGGACCGTACGATCGCGCGCCTGCTGGGCCTCCCCATGCCGGGCGTACCGGAGTCGGCAGAGCCGTTCGTTCTTGTCGCCCGGGACCTGGCGCCCGCCGACACCGCCGTGCTCGACCCCCAGCTGGTCGTCGCGTTCGTCACCGAGGAGGGCGGCCCGACCAGCCACACGGCGATCATCGCCCGCACGATGGGCGTCCCCGCCGTGGTCGCCCTGCCCGGCGCCACCGGCCTCGCCGACGGCACCCGCGTCCTCGTGGACGGAGCCGCAGGCACCGTTCAGGTCGACCCGACCGAGACCGAGGTCGCGGCCGCCCTGGCCGCGGCGGCGGCCCAGGCGGCGGCGCTCGGCAAAGCCACCGGTCCGGGCGCCACGAAGGACGGCCACCGGGTCCCGCTGCTGGCCAACATCGGCGGGCCCCAGGACGTCGAGGCCGCCCTGGCCAACGGCGCCGAGGGTGTGGGCCTCTACCGGACGGAGTTCCTTTTCCTCGACCGTTCGACGCCGCCCACCGACGACGAGCAGGAAGAGGCCTATCGCAAGGTCCTCGAAGCGTTCCCGGACGGCCGCGTGGTCGTGCGCACGCTCGACGCCGGCGCCGACAAGCCCCTGGCGTTCCTCCCGCCTCCCGGTGAGGAGCCCAACCCGGCCCTCGGCGAACGCGGCCTGCGCATGATGCGCCACCACCCTGGCTTCCAGGCGGCCCAGCTCGGTGCCCTCGCCCGGGCCGCCGCGGGCCAGTCCGCCAAGCTGGAGGTCATGGCGCCGATGGTGACCGACGCGGAGGAGGCCGCCTACTTCGCCCAGGCCTGCCGCGACGCCGGGATCGACCACCCCGGCATCATGATCGAGGTGCCCGCCGCCGCCCTGCGCGCCCGCGATCTGGCGCCCGAGGTGGAGTTCTTCAGCCTCGGCACCAACGACCTCACGCAGTACGCCTGCGCCGCCGACCGCCAGATCGGCGGCCTCTCGCACCTGCAGGACCCTTGGCAGCCCGCCGTGCTCGACCTCATGGCGATCACCGCCGCGGCCGCCGCCGAGGCGGGCAAGAGCTGCGGCGTCTGCGGCGAGGCCGGGGGAGACCCCGCCCTGGCCTGCGTGCTCACCGGCCTGGGCGTCACGTCCCTGTCGATGAGCGCTCCGTCCCTGCCGCTCGTACGAGCCGCCCTCGCCCGGCACACCCTGGCTGAATGCCGCCAGGCCGCCGAGGCCGCCCGCGCCGCCCGTACCGCCCAGGCCGCCCGCGCCGCAGCCCGGATCCACCTGCCCGCCCTGGCCGAGCTGGGCCTGTAGGACACACTCTGGCCCGACCGGCGGTGAGGCGCCCCTGCGAAGGCCGCCTCACCGCCGTCACCGAGGATGCCGCGCCGCCGCTGCGGGCTCAGTAAGTGCTGGGGCCTCAGTAGGTGCTGGGGCTCAGTAAGTGCTCGGGCTCAGTAGGGGCTGTGGGCTCAGTAGGTCAGGCCGGTGCCTGGGGGTTTGCCGGCGGCGGGGACAGGGAGTTTGCCGGTCGGTTTGATCGTGCCTGCCAGAGCCTTGGCGAGGGCGTTGAGGGCGGGCGAGCCCGAGGAGTAGGTCGCCAGGGCGGCCTTGGCCTGGCCGGCCTTGTCCAGGTCGTACGGGCGGCCGAGCGCGGCGACGATCACCGGCTTGGAGGCGAGGGTGCGGACCCTTGCGGCGGTGGTGGCGGCGCCAGAGTCGAGGGTCGTGAGAACGGCGGCGCCGGCGGCGTTGACCGAGCCGACGGTGCGGACGCCCTCGCGGCGCAGGGCGGCGGCCAGGACGCCGCTCTGGGGGCCTGACACGTAGACGGGCCTGCGCTTGAGCGGCAGCACGCCGCCCTCGTTCCGGATGAGCGTGACCGCGTGCTCGGCGACCTGCCGGACCGTGGCCTTGTTGCCCTTGGAGCCGACGACCTGGTCGGCGCGGCCGGGGTCGACACGGGTGCCGCGGAACAGGCCACGCCGCTCCTTGAGCTGCAGGATGCGCGTCACCGCCTCATTCAGGCGCCGCTCGGAGATCCTGCCGTCGCGCACGGCCTTCAGCACGGCGTCGTAGGCGCGCGGCAGGCTCGGCGGCATGAGGAGCTGGTCGGCGCTGGCGTTGATCGCCCGTACGGGGACCACCGAGTCGCCGTACTTCTTGCGCGCGCCCGCCATCAGGAGGGAGTCGGTGACGACGACGCCCTTGTAGCCGAGGGAGTCTCGGAGCAGCCCGGTCAGGACCTTGCGCGAGAGCGTCGAGGGGTCGCCGGAGCCGTCCAGCTTCGGCACCACGATGTGCGCGGACATGATGGCGTCCACGTCGCCGGCGACCGCGGCCTTGAACGGCGGCGCGTCCAGCCGCTCCCATTCCGCCCGCGAGTGCTTGATCACCGGCAGGCCCGTGTGGCTGTCGGTGTCGGTGTCGCCGTGCCCGGGGAAGTGCTTGGCGGTGGCGGCGACTCCGGCCGCCTGGTAACCCGCGATGGCGGCCCGGAGCATCTGCGACACCAGCGCCGGATCCGAGCCGAAGGACCGTACGCCGATCACCGGATTGGCCGGGTTGACGTTGACGTCGGCCACCGGCGCGTAGTTCTGGTTGATCCCGACCGCGCGCAGCTCCGTGCCCGTGACCTGGGCGGCCGCCTGGGCGTCGGCGGGGCGGCGGGTCGCGCCGAGCGCCATGTTGCCGGGGAACGCGGTGATGAACGGGGTGCGCGAGACGATGCCCTGCTCCTCGTCCACGCCGAGCAGCAGCGGGACCTTGGAGGACTTCTGCAGGGCGTTGGACTGCGCCGCCGTCTGCGCCGGGGTGCGCATGTTGCCGGGGAAGTAGATGAGCCCGCCGACCTTGTAGCGCTTGATCATCGACTGTGCGGCGGCCTGGGTGGAGAACGTCGGCACGAAGAGCTGGCCGACCTTCTCGGGCAGGCTCATGCCGGCGACGAAGCCGGGGATCCAGGAGGCCTGCGGGCGGGCGGGGGCCGCCGACCCGCCCGTCGCCCCGCCCGTGGCGCCGCCGGTCGCCCGGTCACCGCCCGGCGAGCCCTCCTTCGCGGGGTCGCCGCCGCAGCCCGCGAAGAGCGGCACGGCAAGCGCCGCCGCGGCCACTGCGATGGCGGATGAACGTGGAGCTCGCACTGGACCAGGCTCCCCGACGTGGTCGCTCGTTACGGTCTTGTGATCTGACCTCGCGACGTTAGCCGTTCCGGAGCCGCGTGTCGACTCGCGTCGGCGTCGGGCGAGCGGACGGCCGTGTCGCACCACGGGGCGGCGTTGTCGCACTGCCGAGCGGTGACGTTCCACGGCCGACCTGTGCCTTCAGGCAGGCGGGCGCCTTGCGGTTGGCGGGCAGGCTGCACCATTGTGCGAGTTCGGCCGGGTTGTCGGGCGACGGCTGCGCCCAGTTCCTGACCTGACCGGTGAAGGCCGGTTCGGCGTGCGGCTCGAACGTCAGATCGCGGCCCGCCTTGGCCATGAACGCCCGCCAGATCATCGCCGGAGTGGTCTCCCCGGAGACCGTGCCGCGCTGCTTGTACAGGCCCTTCAGCGGCGCGCCCTTGGTGTCGGTCATCATCACCGCGGTCGACAGCTGCGGGATGAAGCCGACGAACCAGGCGGCGCGGTTGCGGTCGGTGGTGCCCGTCTTGCCCGCCGCCTCGTGGTCGGTGAGCGCTGCGCGGCGTCCGGTTCCCTTCTGGACGGTCTGGCGGAGTGAATAGGTCACCTGGGCCGCCTGCTCCGTGGTCAGCACGCGGCGTCCGGGGCGGCGCCACGGCAGCGGGATCTCCCGGCCCCACGCGTCGACGATCTTCGTGATGACATGGGGCCGGACGGCGAGGCCGCCGTTGGCGAACGCCGCGTACCCGGCCGCCTGGTCCGCCGCCGGGATGGTGGCGGTGCCCAGCGTGATGCCGGCCTGGTTCTTGAACGGGGCGAGCGCGGCCGCCGGGACGCCGAGGTCGGTGGCCGTCCGCGCGACGTTGTCCAGCCCGGCCTCGAAGCCCAGCTTGACGTAGCCGGTGTTGACCGACTGCGCGGTCGCCTCGACGAGGTCGACCGGGCCGAGCGAGCCGATCTTCTCGTCGTTCTCCACCAGATAGCCGGGCGCGGTCATCGGAGTCAGCTGCCCGTCCGGCGCGAACTTCTGCGGGGACCTGCCGTTCACGATCGACCGGGCGCTGTAGCCGCGCCGCAGCGCCGCTGCCAGCACGTACGGCTTGAAGGTCGAGCCGGCCTGCGCCACCGGGTTGAAGACACTGTCGTACTGGCTGCGCTTCGGATCGCCGCCGTAGAACGCCTTCACGGCGCCGTCCCGCGGATCGACCGCGATCAGCCCGGCGCGGACGGTGCCGGGCCAGCGGGGCTCCCCGGCGGCCTTCATCGCCTGTTCCGCGTACCGCATCCAGCGCTGGTCGAGGCTCGTATAGATCTTCAGCTTCCCGTTCACCACGCTCTGGATCGGCACGTCGAGCTCGCGCAGTTCGTCCAGGACCCGCTGCCGGACGAGCAGCGTCTGCCCGGAGACGTCCACGCCCCGCCACTCGTCCCGGGTCTGCGGGAACCGCTCCCGATCGGCCTGGGCGCGGCTCAGCTTGCCCAACGTCACCATTCCGTTGATCACGTACTGCCATCTGGCTCGCAGGGCGCGCGCCGGCGGGGTGTCGCCCTGGGTGTGGAAGTACATGGGGCGCTGGATCATCGCGGCGAGCAGGGCGCCCTCGGCCACGGTCAGCTGCCAGACGTCCTTGTCGAAGTACGCGCGAGCCGCGGCCTGGATCCCAGAGGTCTGGCGGCCGAAGAAGACGGTGTTGAGATAGAGCGTCAGGATCTCCTTCTTGCTCCGGTGCTCGTCCAGCTTGAGCGCGACGAAGATCTCCTTGAACTTCCGGTCAAAGCTGCGTTTTTGGCTGAGCCCCTTGAAGTAGTTGCGGGCCAGCTGCTGGGTGATCGTGGAGCCGCCCTGGGTCTCGCCGCCGGACGCGCCCTTCACCAGGGCCCGGGCCATCCCCATGGGCGAGACGCCGTGGCCGCTGTAGAAGCCGCGATCCTCGGCCGCGATGACGGCCCAGCGCACGTGCTCCGGGATCTGCTCATGGCGGACCACTTCACGGTTGGCTCCCAGCCGGAACGCGGGCGTACGGCCGTCGGCGTAGTAGACCGCCGAGCCCTCGTCGGTCACCCCGTCCTGGGGCTCCGTGGGCAGCGGTGTCCGGATGTACGTGACGACGACCGCGCCGATCAGCACGAGACAGAAGGCGAGGCAGGCGGCCAGGAAGCCGCGTATGCCGCGCAGCATCCTCGGCCGTTTGGCCCAGAGCACGGCCGGACGGCGGAAGACTCGGCTGAGAACTCGGCGGGGGGCCCGGCGGGAGCCCCGGCCCGATCCCCGGCGGGACCTCTGGCCGGAGATGGAGGTCCGGGAAAGGCGCCGGAGGAACGAGCGGGTGGGCACCAGGCGATGGCGGGACGGCGTTCGGCGACGCATGCAGCCTCATTCGACGTGGGTGTACGGAATCGGCCGTCACCCGGCTGTCTGGGGCGCGTCGAGGGTCCTCACGGCATGACGAGAGGACACACTGAGGCCCGCCGCGAAAAAGGGTCGCGGAGGAGACCGGCCGGGCAACGCTGCGGAGAAACGCAGCCAAATATCGGTACATGCCACGTCTGTGGCCGGTGGTACCACCGGGGCCGGATCCGCGAAGGCGCATCGGCCCGGCGGAGTTCGCTCCACCTTTGATCACAGCTTAGTCACGGCGAAGCGGGATTTTCAGCGTCATGCCGAAATTGGTGATCTTGAGCACATGACGCGCCGGATCTGCCTCGGGTCTGCCGCAGGCCAGGGCGGTCCATGGCGGATCTGTGTCGGATCCGCCGCAGACCAATGGCGGGACTACGGCAGAGCGTGGCCGAGGCGGCGCAAGGCCAGGGCGGCGGCGCCCACGGCACCGTCGCCGGCCCGCCGCGGATCGGCGGCGAACCGGTCGCGCAGCCCGTCGCGGACGGCCTCGGCCACCGGGCCGTCGCGCAGCACCGAGCCGTGCATGACGACCGGGGCGTACGGATCGGCCAGCGCCGGCCGGACGGCGTCGACGTCGCGCAGCAACCACTGGGCGGCCTCCTCGGTGATCCGCCGGGCCACCGGATCACCCGCGGCCGCGGCGGCCGCGACGACCGGGCCGAGACGGCCCAGCGCGGCGGGCGGGCGGCCGTACACCTCCTTGATGATCGCCTGGGCTAGGTGCGGGTTCGGCGTCGCCTGGGCGGGCGGCGGGAGATCGTGCTCCGGATCGAGCGTCACCGCCACCGCCCCGGGCGGGGCGGGTCTGGGGACGGTCGCCGGAGTGCTCCTGGGTGCGGGTCTGGAGGCGAGAGCGGGTGCGCCGGCCAGCGCCAGGGGCCGTTCGTGCCGTGGCCGCGGACGACTGGAGTTGATCTCCGTGACGACGGCCGCGCCGAGCAGCGCGCGGGGCACCGACTCGGTGAGCAGGGTCGGTGACCCCCGTCCGTCGTAGGCCGCCAGAGCGGCCCGGACCGCCTCCCGGCCCAGCCACACGGCCGAGCCCTCGTCGCCGACCAGCCAGCCGTAGCCGTCGGCGCGCTGCACGATCGCGCCGTCGCTGATCACCGCGGCCCCGGCACCGGTACCGGAGAACACCACGATGCCCTTCGGTGCGCTGGTGCCGGCGGCGAAGGCCACCGCGATGTCGGTCACGACGGCGGGCGAGCCGCGCAGCCCGACGGCCTGCCAGGCGCGCCGCGCCGCGCTGACGGCGGCGGGGCGGCCGGCCGACCCGGCCCCGGCGATCCCGAAGACGCCGGCGAGGATGTGAGAACGATCCAGGTCACCAAGCGCCGTCTGGAGAGCGGTGGTGAGCGCACCCGCGGTATCGCCGCCGGAGTTGGGGTTGGCTCCAGGACCGGTTCCGGAACCGGCCAGGGCGCCCCCGAGCGTTAGTACGACACAGCGGGTCTTCGTGCCACCCGCGTCTATGCCGATCACGTAAGGACCGGCCAAATGGGTCAACACATGGCGACCGTAGCCCTTTCTACCGTTGACGTGACATCCGACAAGTAAGAAAATTTCTTCCATGAGGAAACCCACCGGCTCAGAGCCAGGGGGCATAGGGGAGACCAGAGCATCCGGGGTCGACGCGGCGGTCAAGGAGACGACGCCGCTGAGCACCGTGGTCAGGGTGCGTTCACTGCTTCCATCGCTTCCCCCCGCAGAGCGCCGCGTCGCGCAACGCGTCATCGACGATCCCGAAGGGGTCGCCAACTCCACCATCACCGAACTCGCCCAAACCTGTGGCACCTCAGAGACCACTGTCATCAGGTTCTGCCGGGCGATCGGGTTTCATGGATACCCAGAGCTGCGGTTGACCCTGGCGACGGAGGCGGGGAGGGCACAGAGCGCCTCCGGCGGCCGGGTCATCGGCAGCGACATCAGTCCTGACGACTCTCTCGAACAGATCGTGGAGAAGGTGACCTTCGCCGACGCCCGGGCCGTCGAGGAGACCGCGGCCCAACTCGACATCAAGGTGCTCGAGCAGGTCGTCGACGCGGTCGTGGGCGCGGAACGCGTCGACGTCTACGGCGTCGGTGCCAGCGCCTTCGTCGCCAAGGACTTCCAGCAGAAGATGCATCGCATCGGAAGAGTCTGCTACGCCTGGTCGGACGCCCACATCATGCTGACCAGCGCCGCGGTGCTGGGCAGCGGGGACGTCGCGATCGGGATCTCGCACACGGGCGCGACGGTGGAGACCATCGACGCGCTGGAGGTAGCCAAGAGCAAGGGGGTGACGACGGTAGCCCTGACCAATTTCCCCAAGTCCCCGATAGCCGAAGTAGCCGATCTGATTCTGACGACGGCGGCGCGGGAGACCACGTTCCGATCGGGCGCGACCGCCAGCCGGCTGGCGCAGTTGACCGTGGTCGACTGCGTCTTCGTCGGGGTGGCGCAGCGGACGTTCGGGCAGACCCGCAAGGCCCTGGAGGCCACGTACGAGGCGGTCCGTGGGCGGACCGTGCGACCCGACCGGAGGCGTCGGTGATCGACTTGGAACTCCCCACAGAGGGGCGGAACCCACGGACCATTGACGTCGACACGCTGCCCACCCTCGAGGTGCTGCGCCGCATCAACACCGAGGACGCCACGGTCCACCTGGTGGTGGCGGACGTGCTGCCAGAGCTGGCACGGCTGGTGGACCTCGCGGTGGACTCCCTGCGGGCGGGCGGCAGAGTGCACTACTTCGGCGCCGGAACGTCCGGACGGCTGGCCGCGCTCGACGCGGCGGAGCTTCCCCCGACGTTCGGCATCTGGGGCCGGGTCGTCGCACACCACGCGGGCGGACCGCGCGCACTGTCCCAGGCGGTCTCGGAGGTCGAGGACGACCACGAGCAGGGCGCCCGGGACGCCGCCGAGGTCCAGCCCGGCGATGTCGCCATCGGCATCGCCGCGAGCGGCCGCACTCCCTACGTCGTCGGCGCCCTGCGCGCCGCCACGGCCGCCGGGGCGCACACGGCGCTCATCAGCTGCAATCCCCACACACCGTACGGCGACGAGGTCGATGTGCACATCGGGCTGGCCACCGGACCCGAGGTGATCAGCGGCTCCACCCGGATGAAGGCGGGCACCGCCACCAAACTGGTGCTGAACTCCTTCTCCACCACCTTGATGATCAGGCTGGGTAGGACCTACTCCAACCTGATGGTCAGCGTGAACGCGCTCAATGCCAAGCTCCGCGCCCGGCTGGTGCGCATTCTCACCGAGGCGACCGGACTGGACGCCCTCACCTGTGAGAACGCGCTCGCCGAGGCCGGGGGCGACACCCGCGTCGCCCTGGTCTCGCTCCTGGGCGAGGTCCCGGCCGCGCGCGCCACAGTCGCGTTGGAGGAGTCCCACGGAGGAGTACGAGAGGCGCTACAGCGTCTGAGATCCGCGTAGCCCCGCCTGGTCAGCGCGCGCTCGCGCGCGTGCCGGCTGAGGCGCTGCTCCGCGTTCCCTGATCCGAACGTCCCTCGATGATCCGAACCGTCCCTCGACCCGAACGCTCCCGAATCCGAACGCTCCCGACCTGAGGTCCACAGTCCGGTGATCATGTGATCGGCATCCCTCCGCCGATTGCATGATCAAACCGGGCGTCCGGATCGGACCAGATGGCCAACCTGGCAGAACGCCGTCTGGCAGAACGCCATTCGGTTGGACCGGCCGGAAGCCTCTAGTATCGGGCCGTGACCGTCAAAGCTGTGATCACCGACTGGGGCGGGGTCCTGACCTCGCCACTCAACGACGCCATCGCCACATGGCTGGACGCCGACCAGATCGATGCCGACCTCTACCGGACGGTGATGCGCGCCTGGGTCAGGCAGGCGTACGACGGGGAGGGCACCAACCCGATCCACGGCCTGGAGGACGGCACGCTCGCCCCTGCCGAGTTCGAACGCCTGCTGGCGGCCGAGCTGCTCACCGTGGACGGCGGCCCGGTCGTGGCGGAGGGCATGATCGCCCGCATGTTCACCGCGTTCACGCCGGTCGAGCCGATGTACGACGCGCTGCGCACTCTGCGCGCCGGCGGGATCCGTACCGCCCTGCTCTCCAACTCCTGGGGCAACGACTACCCGCGCGACCTCTTCGCGGACCTGTTCGACGCGGTCGTCATCTCCTGCGAGGTGGGGCTGCGCAAGCCCGACGAGGCGATCTTCCAGCACGCCGTCGACCTCCTGGGCCTGACGCCCGCAGACTGCGTCTTCATCGACGACATCGAGCACAACATCACCGCCGCCGAAGCCCTTGGCATGCGGGGCATCCTGCACACCGGCCCGGCGGAGACCCTCGACGCCCTCAGCCGACTGGGCCTGTCGGTCTGACCCGGGGATCCCCGGTCTGGCAGACTGGCTGATCGTCATGCGCGTCTACCTGCCGTCCACCCTCGCCGGACTCGCCCGCCTGCTGGAGGCCCGCGAGGCCGGTCCCGCGCCGCTCACCGCCTACGCGGTGACCCCCGCGCTCCGCGAGTGGTACGCCGGCGGCGACCTGGAGGAGCTGGAGTACGCGGCGATGACCGCCGCCGCCAGGGCGTCGCTGCGGCTGCTCGCCGACGATCCCAAAGTGCCCGCCCGCCGGGTGGTGCTGGCCGCCGAGGTGCCCGACCAGCAGGTCGAATGGGCCCGCGGTGGCGTGTCCCTGGCGGACGATTCCCGCGCGCTGGTACGGGTGACCGCCGCCGTTCCGTGGCAGAAGATCGCTTCCGGGCATATGGACGATGCCGACGCCGAGGCCGACGTCCGCGCGGCCGTCGAGGCCCTGGCCGCCGCCGACGCGGGCGACGAGGACGCCCGGTTCACCGTCGACGGCGCGGAGGGGCACGAACTGATGTGGTACGCCACACAGGAGCTGGGTGATCTGACCGCTTAATCCCCGAAATGGGTGATTAAGGTGCCTGGTAGGCATCGTCGCCCAACGGGTAGATCTCGGTCGTCAGCCCCGCGATGCGGCACCCGTCCCGTGCGACGATGCGTGCGTATCGACAACGATGTCGGATTCTCTGGGAGCGATCACATGGATGCCGTCACGAACGTGCCCGTACCGGTGAACGAGCCGGTCAAGACCTATGCGCCGGGCAGCGGTGAGCGGGCCGCGCTCGAGGCCAAGATCAAGGAACTCGGCGGCGAGCAGATCGACCTGACCATGACGATCGGCGGCGAGCAGCGCCTCGGCGGCGGCGCGCCCATCGACGTGGTGGAGCCCCACAACCGCGGCCATGTGCTCGGTCAGCTGAAGAACGCGACCGACGACGACGTGCGGGCCGCGATCGACGCCGCGCGCGAGGCCGCCCCCGGCTGGCGTGCGATGGCGTTCGACGACCGGGCCGCGATCCTGCTCAGGGCGGCCGAGCTGCTGTCGGGGCCGTGGCGGGCGACGCTGAACGCCGCGACCATCATGGGGCAGTCCAAGTCCGTGCAGCAGGCGGAGATCGACTCGGCCTGCGAGCTGATCGACTTCTGGCGCTTCAACGTGGACTACGCGCGGCAGCTCTACACCCAGCAGCCGGGCTCCTCCCCGGGCGTGTGGAACCGGATGGAGTACCGCCCGCTCGAGGGCTTCGTGCTCGCGATCACCCCGTTCAACTTCACCGCCATCGCGGGCAACCTGCCCACGTCCGCCGCGCTCATGGGCAACGTCGTGGTCTGGAAGCCGTCGCCGACGCAGCAGTTCGCCGCGCACTTCACGATGCGGCTGCTGGAAGAGGCAGGCCTGCCGCCCGGCGTGATCAACCTGGTCACCGGGGACGGCCAGGCGGTGTCGAACGTGGCGCTGACGCATCCCGAGCTCGCCGGCATCCACTTCACCGGCAGCACCGGGACGTTCCAGCACCTCTGGCGGACCGTCGGCGAGAACATCTCGGGCTACAAGGGCTACCCGCGCCTCGTGGGCGAGACCGGCGGCAAGGACTTCATCGTGGCCCACCCGTCGGCCGACCCGTCGGTTCTCAGGACCGCGATGGTGCGGGGCGCGTTCGAGTACCAGGGCCAGAAGTGCTCGGCCGCCTCACGCGCGTACGTCCCGCGTTCGATCTGGGAACGGATGCGCGACGAGTTCTGCGACGAGGTCGAGGCGCTCACCATGGGAGACGTCGCCGGGGACCTGTCGGCGTTCATGGGCGCGGTCATCGACGAACGGGCGTTCGCCAAGCACCGGGAGGCGATCGAACGCGCCCAGGCCCTCGACTCGATCAAGGTCCTGGCGGGCGGCGGCCTGGACGACTCCGAGGGCTGGTTCGTCCGCCCGACCGTGCTGGAGTCCGCCGACCCGACCGACGACCTCTTCACCAAGGAGTACTTCGGCCCCATCCTCGGCGTGCACGTCTACGAGGACCGCGACTACGACACGATGCTCGACCAGATGGAGAGCGTCGCGCACTACGCGCTCACCGGCGCGGTGATCTCGCAGGACCGGGCCGCGGCGGCCGCCGCGACCGAAAAGCTGCGTTTCGCGGCGGGCAACTTCTACATCAACGACAAGCCGACCGGCGCGGTCGTCGGCCAGCAGCCCTTCGGCGGCGCCCGAGCCAGCGGCACCAACGACAAGGCCGGCTCGATCTTCAACCTGATCCGCTGGATCAACACCCGCTCGATCAAGGAAACATTCGTTCCCCCGACCGACTACCGCTACCCCCACATGGGCTGACCCCCGCGCCCGCCGTGGTCACCCACTGGTTCCCCGGCCCCGGCAGCGGGCCGGGGGACCAGCTCCGCTCAAACGCCTCTTCCAGCGGAGCCGTCGCGCGCCGTCTAAGGCCGTGAATCGCAGGCCGTCCACTCGACATACCAGCCGTTCTCTGCGGCATCGGCTTGCGCGAGTGAAATGTCAGCGTCCCGGAAAAAGATGGACAGAGTGAAGCCGGTTTCGGTTTCGTGCTTGACGATTGCTCGACCGTTCAGGTCGCGTGGCGCGTTGCATATGGCCCAGAAGTAGACGGGAGTGCCGGTGAAGCCTGCGACCGAGGTGTCGACGTGGATCGACATTATGCCTGGGCCCTGGATTCGCCAGCCCTCGCCAGGGGCAGTGCGACCGGACTGGATTTTCGAGTCGCTCATGATGGGCATCGGCTCCTTGGGCAGACCCATGGAGCAGAGAAAGCAGATGTTGGGAGATGACCGGCGGGAGCAGCCGAGGCAGAGCAGCTGGCCACAACGGTCGCAGCTGCTGGTCGGTTCGCGGGGCTGGCCGAAGGTGCCGTTGATCGAACAGCCGTTCGCACACCTGGCCCGGTGTTCGTTCCAGAGGTTGATGTCGATGCGCCGCGCATCGGGGACGCTGCCACACCGAGAACACAGGAATATGCTGCCTTCCGGCAGCGGAGCGTAACAGTAAGGGCAGATGGGTACTTCGCATCGGCGGCAGTTAACGGTCTTTTCGACATCGAGAAGGTTGAGTTTGCCCAGGGCTTCGGGCTGGCAGCCTTCCGCGCACCCTCGAGAATGATGGCCTGACCACTTGTGCCTGCCTGGATGATTCGGGCGCCCGAGTTCGTCGGCCATCGCCAAGACGGCGAAGAACATCGAAAAGAGGACGACTACGGGCCACGACTGGGATCCGGAACCTTTGGGCAACGTGATGGCGAAGACGATGGCTCCGCCGATGGCCAGCAGAACCGGAAACAGCTGACTCCTGCCCTTGCCGACCGATCCGGCATCGGCCAGCATGCGTCGCCGCCAGGCGTTACTGGGGTGCACCCGCCACGGCTCGGTCAGTGTCTGCCATGCGCGCCGCATCATCGCCCACAGCGCTCCGCGGGCCGGGGCATCGATGCCCCACACGTAGGGAGCGGCGCCCAGGCGCACCGCGTCGAAGTCGGCGAGATGCTCACGCATCCGCAGCACCACGGTGTAGAGCAGGTAGGTCTGTGCTGCGGCAAGTACGCCGAGTGCAGCCGCGTTCATGGGCTGCGCTGACCCCAGGACGCCGTGGGCTCCGGGAAAGCCACCGTTCAGGACTGCCCACCCTTGCAGCGCCGTGTACGGCGCTAGTACGGCAACCACGAACGTCCGCCACAGGGCCTGGGCTGCGTAGCCGACGCTCACATCGCGGTTGCGGATGTGCGCCAGTTCGTGCAGCACCACTGCCTGGAACAGCTCTGGATGCTTGAGGCGGCTGAGGACCAACGCCTGATCCAGGCACACCACGTACCGGCTCGGCCGCCGGTACGTCCGGCCGGAACAGGACCGGCGCGCCGACAGGTCGGCGACGAAGACGATCCGGCAGTACGGGAGGCCGGAGATCTTCACCAGCGCGCGCAAGTGGTCTTCCAGCGCTCCTGGCCTGCACCTCTCGTTGGCGGGCTCGGTGATCCCCGTGTCGAGGAGGACTCGCCGAGCGTGGCGGCGCGGGGCCCGCAGCGGCAAGCAGGCGAACAGGGCGCCTGCCAGGACGGCCACGACTCCGACACCGTTCAAGGCCGCCGAGAACGCCGCGTGGAAGGTCTCCGACCGGCATCGCTCCGCCTTCACTTGGAGATCGATACCGCCGAGCCGTTCGCCCGGGACCGGACCGGCCGCACGCAGGCACTCGGTGTAGATCGAAGGATCGCTCGCCGCCAGCGCGAGCTCGTACATCATGCGCAGCGACCACGCCAGGACGAACAGCAGCAGGAGCAGGAACCGGCGGGTCGAGCCGAGTCTGATGAAGTCGTGGCTGCGGGAGATGTTCGCGGGCAAAGGTGCGGATCTACCGGTCTGTGGTCTCGTGGCGCCCGTCGTCGATCGCCAGATGGGCCACCACGGCGGTGGCCAGGCTTGAGGCGACATGCGGCTCGAGGCCGGCCGCATCTCCCGCCACGCGTACCTGGTTCAGCACTATGTCGAGCTGTTGCGGCGTCAGGGGCGGGATGGCGGGAGGGGGAGGAGGTGGCCTCCGCAGCAGTCTGCGGACGGAGTTCCGAGTCCGCGCGCACATGCGGGTGATGAGGGAGCCTGCCGCGCGACCGGCCAGGTCCTCGACCACGATCCACACGATGGGCGTGACCAGAACGATGGTCTGTTCGACTCCGAAGCCCAGCGGCCGACGCCGTCCCTGACGTTTGAGCTGCCGCGCGAAGCGGGCTTCGTCCATCCATGACAGGTCGTCGAGCAACGGCAGCTCTTCGGGTGCGACGTCGGCGACGATACTTCGCACCACCTGACCTACAGTCGTGCCCACGTGACCTCCACCATCGGCGAGTTCGACTGCCACTACTATCAGCACTCGGATGAGTGCGTAGTGCAGTTGCCGCATCCCGGGGTGCGGCGACGGTGACACCGCCCTGGCTGTGTGGACGCGGTAGACGGTGGACCTGTCGCCGGCCCGCGATGGGTCAGATCCCGGTCGGCTTGCGGGGAACGGGGCTGAGGGCCGACGATTAGCTCGCCCGCACCGGCGGGCGAGCCGCATGACGCGGGTTCACGGACGTCGAGCAAGGAACGGGATGGCAACGCTGAACCGCCTGGTGCTGTGGAACATCGATCACACGCTGGTGGACGTGGGGCGGGTCACCCGGGAGGCCTACGCCGAGGCGTTCCAGCGGACCACCGGACGGCCACTGGTACGGCTGGCACCGACCCCCGGCCGGACCGAGTCGGAGATCATCTTCGAGACGCTCGCGTTCAACGACATCGTCACCACCGACGATCACCTGCCGGCGTTCATACCCGCGCTCGCCGAGGCCTTCGCGGCCCGCCGCGCGGACATCAAGACCCAGGGCCGGGTGCTGCCGGGGGCCTACGAGGCCGTCTCCGCCCTTTCCCGCCTCCCCGGCACCGTGCAATCCGTGCTGACGGGCTCCATCCAGCCGAACGCCGTACTCAAGGTCTTCGAGCTCGGTCTGGCCGACGCTCTCGACTTGGAGATCGGCGGCTATGAGAACGGCGTCTACAGCAAAGCCGCCCTGCTGGAGCTGGCCCGTACCCGGGCGGGGGAGAAGCACGGCGCCCGCTTCACCGAGTCGACCACGGTGTTCATCGCGGACTCCCCGCGTGACGTCCAGGCAGCCCACATCGCGGGTTCACCGATCATTGCCGTGGCCACCGGCAGTGCCACCGAGACCGAACTCCGCGCTGCCGGCGCCGAGGTGGTCCTACCGACCCTTGCCGACACCGACGCGGTCCTCCGAGCGGTGACGTCCCTTGCCGAAGGGCCGGCGGCAGGGCGCTAGCCGAAGGCGATCTTGAACGAGTGGACGCGGGTGACTCGACGCATCGCGGCACTGGACCACGTGGTCTGATCTGCGACCCCGAGTTCACGCCGAGTTGCGGCGGCGTGCATGCTGGCTTGATGCTGGGGGAACCGTGCAGTGCGGCGCGGGTAGGGATGAGGAGGCCGGTCCAATGTCGAAAGACGAACTGACCCCCGAGGGTGCTCCGCTCTGGGAGCCTTCCGAAGAAGTCGTGGCCAACGCCAAGGTGACGCACTACCTGCACTGGCTGTGGGACCGCGGCATTCTTGCCGAGACGTACGACGAGCTGTGGCGCTGGTCGGTCACCGAGGTGGACGCGTTCTGGGACTCGATCTGGGACTACTTCAAGGTGGTCGGCCACCGCGGTGACGGTCCGGTCCGCTCCGAGGGCCGCATGCCGGTCGACGGGCTGCGCTGGTTCGACGGCGCCACCCTCAACTACGCCGCCAACGCCCTTCGCCGCGCTGACGAGACCCCGGACGAAACCGCCGTGGTCTTCCGTTCGGAGGCGGGCGGCCACCGCATCCTCAGTTATCGCGAGCTGGCCCTCCACGTGGCGGAGGTACGGGCCGGGCTGGCCGAGCTGGGCGTCGGCAAGGGCGACCGGGTCGCGGCCTACCTGCCCAACATCCCCGAGGCGCTGGTCTGCTTCCTCGCGACCGCCTCGCTCGGCGCCATCTGGTCCTCCTGCTCCCCGGACTTCGGCTCGTCCAGCGTCATCGACCGCTTCGCACAGATCGAGCCCAAGGTCCTGATCGCCGTCGACGGCTACGCGTACAACGGCAAGCACTTCAGCCGTCTCGACACCGTTCGGGAGATCGAGGCCTCCCTCCCGACCCTCGCCGCGACCGTCCTCATCCCGTACCTCGACCCGGCCTCTTCGGCCGCTGACCTCCGCGTGGGGGTGCCCTACAGCGACCTTCCTCGCGAAGGCCACCCGCTCGCCTTCGAGGACGTCCCGTTCGACCATCCGCTCTGGGTGGTCTACTCCTCGGGCACCACCGGCCTCCCCAAACCGATCGTCCACGGCCACGGCGGCGTCGTCCTGGAGCACCTGAAGGCGCTCTCGTTCCACCAGGACCTCGGCCACGGCGACGTGTTCTTCTGGTACACCACGACCGGCTGGATGATGTGGAACTACCTCATCGGCGGCCTGCTCGTGGGCTCCACCGTCGTCATGTACGACGGAGCGCCCACCGACCTCTGGAAGCTCGCGGCCGACACCAACGTCACCTACTTCGGTGTGGGCGCCCCGTACATCATGGCCTCGCTGAAGGCAGGCGAGCAGCCGGGCAAGACCCTCGACCTGTCATCCCTCCGGGGCATGGGTTCCACCGGCTCCCCCCTCCCGCCCGAAGGTTTCACCTGGGTCTATGAGGCAATCGGCAAAGACCTCCTCCTGGGCTCCTTCTCCGGCGGCACCGACATCTGCACGGGCTTCGTCGGGCCGTCCGTCCTCCTGCCCCTCCGCGCCGGCGTCATCCAGTGCCGTGGACTGGGCGCCAAGGTCGAGGCCTACGGCGACGACGGCAAACCCGTCGTGAACGAGGTCGGAGAGCTCGTCCTCACCGAACCCATGCCGTCCATGCCCGTCTTCTTCTGGAACGACCCGCACATGACGCGCTACCGCGAGTCCTATTTCGACACGTTCCCAGGCGTCTGGCGCCACGGTGACTGGATCAAGATCCTCGAAGACGGCGGCAGCGTCATCTACGGCCGTTCCGACTCCACCCTCAACCGCGGCGGCATCCGCATGGGCACCTCCGACTTCTACCGCGTCGTGGAGGCCTTCGACGAGATCGCCGACAGCCTGGTCATCGACACCGGCCGGCTGGGCCAGGAGGGCCGCCTGATCCTCTACATCCAGCTCGCCGAGAACGCCGCCCTGACCGACGACCTGACCACCCGCCTCAAATCAAAGCTCCGCTCAGCCCTCTCTCCACGCCACGTCCCCGACGAGATCCACGAGGTCCCCGGCATCCCGCGCACCCTCTCCGGCAAGAAGCTGGAAGTCCCCGTGCGCAAGATCCTCCTAGGCACCCCGATCGACCAGGCCGCCAACCCCGACTCCCTGGCCAACCCCGAAGTCCTCCGCCACTACACCCCCGAGATCTAGCAAGCCGGGGGCTCCGCCCTCAGACCCCCACCTCTTCAAAATCCACGTCCACGCACCGGGGCGCGAAGGGGCGTGGTGAGGTCGCATTCCCGCCAGCCCTCCAAGTCGAGCCCGCCTAGAGTCACCCATGTGACCCAAGAGAACCGGGATGTAGTCCAAGGCGCCTGGCGGGCCTTCGCCGACCATGACGCCGACCAGATATCGGCCTTCTTCGCCGAGGATGCCGAGTGGTTGGCGCCGCCGGGCAACGCCACCGCTGTGGCACTCGACGTCCCCAGCCACATGATCGGCAGGAAGGCGATCGCCACCTTCATCGCCGACGACTTTCCCCGACTCTTCGCGCGCGACGTGGCCATCACCTTCCACGGCTTCTACGCAGATGGTGACCGTGTGATCGTGGAGGAGACGATGAGCGCGACGCTGGCGAACGGAAACACCTACGTCAATGACTACTGCTTCGTCTTCGAACTGCGGGACGGATTGATCCACCGCGTACGCGAGTACATGGACACCGCCCGCGGACACCGCATGGTCTTTGGTGAAACCCGCTGTGATGTCCAGGGCCTCTAGGGCGGTGACCGGCCCACCGCGCGACGATGCGGGCAACGCGGACCTTACGCTTGCTCTCCCTGTAGGAGCCCTACAAGCGGTTGGACGACTGCCCGGCCGTGTGGGTGGACGCCTAGACGGGGGACTTCTACTTCCAGGGCGAGACCGTCACCGAGCCCGACACCTTGGCGTGGATCAACTCTGACAGTCGGCTCAAGGACACGGAGTCAGTCGTACGGCTTCCCCCCGCAATGGCGCAGATCATCATGGAGGCGGCCAGTGGGCAATACGAGCGTGGCAAGCGGCGCTTCACACCCGAGAAACACCCCCGCCCGGCTGAGGACGTACGGACGCGACGAGAGCAAGCCGAGCTTCGCTGAACTGATCGGGGAATGCACGTCTTCGGCGTTCCACCTGGAAATCCATGACTGGCATATCACGGACGACCCACGGTTCCTGGCGTGGAAGGAGGGGCGTCCCCAACCGGAGGTGCCGACAGGCAACGCGTTTCAAAAGGCTGTCCAGATTGCGGTGGCACAAGGGGTGCAGGTGCGTCGCGTCCGGGTCGTCTCCGAACCCGTAAACGAGTATGTGCGCTGGGAGCACAGCATCACGGCTGAACACAACATCGCCATAGGCGAAGCTGTTCGTTGGCTTCCTCGTTCACTCGCCTCCACGCTGGCGCTCCCCGGTAACCCGTTCTGGATCTTTGACGGCCGACTCGTTCGCTTCTCCATCTTCGATGGAAACGGAAATGTCGTAGGCCACCAGTTCAGCGACGCCCCTGAGGTGACTTCGCTCTGCTCCTCGGCTTTCGCGGTGGCATGGGACCTTGCCACCGACCACGAGGACTACAGGCTCGACTGATTCGCGAAACAGTGCCGTCCTCTTCATCCTCCAGCGCTCAGCGGGCCCGCCAGGCATTGGCCGGCCAACTTCGGGAGATCCGCCAAAGCGCGGGCCTGACCGCCAAGGAGCTTGCCCAGCGTGCGGGCTGGCATGGGAACTCCAAGGTAAGCAAGATCGAGCACGGTACTCGGCCGGCCTCGGCTGAGGACGTCCAAACTTGGTGCAATATCTGTGGTGTCTCCGAGCAGCGAACTGAGGAGCTGCTTGCCGAGCAGCGTTCAGTCGCCGGAATGTGGGTCACCTATCAGCAGCTCAACCGCGCCGGACTAAAACAGGCGCAGCGATCGGTCAGGCCGATCTATGAGCGTGCCTCCGTCATTCGTGCTTACCAGTCGAGAACGTTCCCGGGGCTGATCCAAACCGCAGCGTTCACTACCACGACGCTGCAACAGGTACGTCTACGGCAAGGAGTCCACATTGACGACGTGGCCGCCGCCGTAGCGGAGAGGATGAACCGTCAACGTGTCCTGAGGGAGGGCAACCGCCGCTTCGTCTTCATTCTCGAAGAGGCCGTGCTCCACTACCGCCTTACAGGACCGGCCGCGCACGCCGAACAACTTGGCCATCTACTCGAAGTGATGAAGCTTCCAGCGGTGTCACTTGGGATTATCCCGCTGGATGCCGACCGTGTGCAGGCGAGACCCGCTGAAGGATTCGCCATCTTCGACCATGAACAGGTATCGGTGGAACTCATCTCCGGCTACTTGAAGCTCATGCAGCCAAACGAGGTCGAAGCCTACGTGCGGGTGTTCACCGGCCTGGCGGACGCCGCCGTGTACGGGCAGGCCGCCCGCGCTCTGATCGCTAACGCCCTGGCTGCCCTCGTCTAGTTGGTTGGGGGCAATCTTGGGCAACCTCATTGAGGCGGCTTTCACCAGGTCCGTAGCTTCCTGGTCATGAGCTTCGACGGACCCAAGCACCGAGGGACCCGACCGGACCAGTCGACGCCGGACAGCCAGCGGGCTGTGCTCCTGGACGAGTTGGGCCGTGAGCTCGTCTGTGCTTGCCAGGAGCTAAGAGTCGAACGGGTCGGCCTGCCGACTCGCCTCGTGGTCACCAAGCACGGATCAGAAGCTTGTGAGGAAGTCGGGTGCGACTTCGACGCCGAGACCGGTTGGTGGTTCGTCTGGCTGTGGGGGGAGCAGCAGCCCCAGCGCATTGGCCATGTGAGGGACGTTCAGCAGGTTGCCCGCTCGGTGGCGAGTGTCATGGGCATTCGGCCGTTGAAGGTCTGACGGCATGGCTGAGGAGCTGGTCTGCCGTCATTGCCGGAAGCTCATAACCTACGGTCCCGGCTGGTGGGAACACATCGGTGGAACGGTGGCCTGCAACCCTCACCAGGCGACATCTCCGCCTCGCGGAACGAACGCCGCACCGATGTTCGAGGCCATTGACGACTGGGCGGCGGAACCACGACGAACACCCTTACAGGCCGTCGATCTATGAACACCCATGTCAGGCCCCATGATCCCGGTTGCTCGCGCCTACGGAGAGTACGGCGCGGTCGGCCGGTTCCAACACCCGACGACCCAGGGAGGCCATGTGTTCATCAAGTCCAGCCAGTGCGACGGGCAGCAGGAGACCTGTGGGTGCGTGAACGTCGCGATCGTCCGGGAGGCGGTCATCGTGACCGACGAGCAGGGCAACGTCTCCAGGTTCGACCACTTCGAGTGGCGCGACTTCATCGCGGGGGCGAAGGCGGGCGAGTTCGACCTGCCCGCAGACTCCCCGGCGCTGGCCACTGCCGCCGCTTAAACACGCCGCACGTGGCCCAATGAGGCAGGTCCCGCCTTGGGGATAGCAAGGCGGGGCCTGCACTCCTCGAAGGATGCCTCTCGATGGTCTTTCACTGCTATCTCTGGCACGGGGACACTGTCACCGTCCAGGGCCCCAAACGTGACGCTCTGTGCGGTGACCTCAACATGGCCACGCCGCCGGTCATGACTCGCGATTGGCTGAAGAAGCCACAGAGCATGTTGCAGCGAAATACCAGCACACCCGAGGGCGCCGTGAGCTGGCTCGAAGAGGTCTTTGACCAGCACGCCCCGAAGATGGCTCACTCGCAGGCCACCGGCATCAGCCGACCAGACCGGTTCGGATCCGCGCTGGCCGACCTGCAGAGTGGCACTGACCTGTCCTGGGGCTTCCCTCTCGCGGGAAGCAAATACCTGGCATTGGCGGTCATCGTCGTCCGCTGAAGGCCCGAGAACCGAGCCCCGGTTGTCTCGATACGGCCGGGGCCTCCGCCTTTGTGGGACCAGATAGCCCGCTGGCCGGGGGCGCGACCCGGTGCGTGGACGTGGATTTTGAAGGGGTGGGGGTCTGGGGGCGGAGTCCCCGGCTTGGGGTTTGGGGCGGGAGCCCCAATGGGACTGTCCCGAGCGCTAGCGAGGGGCCTTAGCTCTTGCGAGCGCCAGCGAGATTTATGGGGTGCGGGGTTTGGTGGCGGCGTAGGTCTCTATGTCGCGGCGGCGGTAGAGGCGGCGGACTCGGCCGCCTCCTAGGGGTTGTTCTTCTGCGGGCTCGGGCCAGCCGGCGGGCGGGCGTTTGACGTAGACGGTGGCGCTTGACTGGGCCAGGCCCAGGATGCGGGCCGCATCGGCAAGGGTGACCAGGTCGTCGGGGCCCTCGGCTGGGCTCTGGGTGTACGACTCGTACCAGGTGAGCCACTCGGACTCGTTCCAGTAGAGGGCCTTGCCTACCTGGTGGGCTGGTTCGGGGTGGCCGTTCTCGGCGCGGTCGGCCCAGAGTTTCTTGAGGGTGTGCCGTGACAGGCCGTGCTTGGCGGTCAGGTCGTCGCGGGTGACCAGGCCTGGTGGAATGCCCTTGTCGCGGGACACGTACCAGCGGTCCCAGGTTTCGGCATCCCAGGCGAGCTGGGAGCCGACCGTTCCGGCGGGTTCGGGATGGCCGTTGGCGGCGCGTTCCCGGTACCACTTCTCCAGGGTGCTGCGGCCGAGGCCGTGCGCCTCCATCAGGTCGGCGCGGGTGTAGACGCGGCGCCCGTCGAGTGTGGTCATGGGGTCATTCTGGCTGAACGTGAGCCGGGTCGGTCCGGCGCACGTTCAGCCAGATCAGTGGATGCGTGTTGGGATTGCCGGCAGGGGCTTCCAGGCGGGACGTGCGGCCCCGACGTAGCTCCTGCGGTAGTGGCCGTTCAGCCGCTCGATGCTCACCCGGCGACCCGTGCTCGGCGCGTGGATGAACCGCGACTTGCCGATGTAGAGCCCAACGTGGCCCAGCCCATGGAAGAAGACGAGATCGCCGGGCCGTAGCTTGTTGCGCGCCACATGGTTGCGAATCTTCCTGTACTGGGTGGCCGCCACGCGCGGCACGGAGACGCCGGCATGCCGCCAGGCCTGCTGGACGAGGCCGGAGCAGTCGAAGCCGCGGCGGCCGGTGTCGCCGTAGACGTACGGGCGGCCGCGCTGCTTGAGCGCGAACCTCACGGCGCGGTCGGCTCGGCGTTGCCACCGGGCCTCCATCCGCGCCCGCTTCTCGCGCACGGCCTGTTGCATCGCTGTCAGGGTCATGGCTCTGCTCTTGTCGCCCGGCCTACTATCCGTCGGCAGCGCCGGGTGGTTCGAGTACTGCGTGACTTGAGGTGTGTCCACGATCTGGCCCTGTGACAGGTGACCGGCCCCCACCACCTGCCCCTGGCTTGATGCTTGTGCCACGCCTAGCTGGACGAAGCCCTGCGCCATGGCGAACTGGCCGAACGGCTTGACGGGTGCGCTCTGGCCTGTTGTCGAGGCCCGTGTCTGCTGGCTGGATGCCTGTGCGGCGCTCTTCTGGCTGGGCGTCTGCGCGGGGCTGTCCTGGCTGGATGCCTGTGCGGCGCTTTCCTGGCTGGGCACGTGGGCCGCGCTGCCCTGGCCCGGTGCCTCGGCCGCGCTGTATTGGCTGGTTCTCTGGGCCGCGGCTTGGTCGTATGCCTGGGCCGGAGTCTGGCTGGTGCTCTGCGCCGAGGCCTGGCTGCGTGCCTGGGCCGCGCTTGCCTGACCGGGTGCCTCGGCCGCGCTGCTCTGGGCCGGGGCCTGGCTGGCTGCTTGGGCCACGGTGGGCCGGCTGGGCGCCTGGGCTGGCTGTTGGCCTGCCTGGGGCGGTTCGTGCCGGTTCTCGGCCGGAGTATGGATCTTGTCAGCTGGGGTGACTTCGGCCGCCTCGGTCATGCTCGGGGCCAGGGCCAACGCGACTGTCGTCGCGCAGCAGGCGGTCTTTAACGGGATGGACATGCCTGTCTTACCTCCTACAACGAAGATCGTTAGGCGACGATCTACCCGGGGTGGGAGAATCACACTCGTGAAACTCGCCAAAAACCCGTTCCTGCCTGCGGATTCGCGGGTTATGGCCGTTTCATGGCGGTATCGCGGAAGGGGTGTTCGGGACTAGGGTGGCCCTCTGCGTCAAATGTGGCCGGAGAGGGAGCGGCCCGGGCAGATCGCGCCGTAGGGTCGCCAAGTCAGGTCAACTTTTCCTGCGTTTGGGGCGTCCCACAGACGGAAGGTGTGGTCTGCACCGTTTCGGACCGCGGTCCACTTGGTCCGGTCAAGTCGAGAGAGGGGCTGTTCCACGCATGGAGGTTGGGGCGCTGCGATCCGGGGATCCGGAGCGACTGGGGTCGTACGCCCTGATAGGCCGCGTCGGCGAGGGCGGTCAGGGCACCGTCTTCCTGGGCGAGGCGGAGGACGGCAAGCGCGTCGCCATCAAGCTCCTTCATGCGGAACTCACTTCTGACGACAAGGCGCGGGCGCGGTTCCTGCGGGAGCTCGCGGTCGCCAAACGCGTCGCGCCGTTCTGCACCGCCCAGGTCATCGACGCCGACGCGGACGGTGAGCGTCCCTACATCGTCAGCGAGTACGTGCCGGGGCCGTCGCTCAACCAGCTGGTGACCCAGGAGGGCCCGCTCAGCGGCGCCGCTCTCGAACGCCTGGCCGTCGGCACCGCGACCGCGCTGTCCGCCATCCACCAGGCGAAGATCATCCACCGCGACTTCAAGCCGCACAACGTGCTCATCGGCCCGGACGGCCCGCGCGTGATCGACTTCGGCGTGGCCCGGGCCATCAGTGGCTCCACCACGCTGACCAGCAAGGTCATCGGCACCCCCTCGTACATGGCGCCCGAACAGCTCCAGGGCGACGAGATCGGCACCGCCGCGGACGTGTTCTGCTGGGCGGCCACCCTGGTGTTCGCGGCGACCGGCCAGGCCCCGTTCGGCCAGGACACCATCCCCGCCGTGATCAACCGGATCCTGCACCATGAGCCCCGGCTGGGCCCGCTGGAGGGCCCGCTCCGCGAGCTGGTGAGCGACTGCCTCAGCAAGGACCCGTCCGCCCGCCCCCAGGCGCGGCACGTGCTGATGCGGCTGCTCGGGCACGAAGAGGTCACCGTCGCCGCCCCGGTCGTCGCCGACGCCGCCGTGGAGGACGACGGCACCGCGATCCTGGCCGTCGGCAGCGTTGTGGCGGCCGAGCTCGGCGAGGAGGACCGACCGGCACAGGCGGCCGCCTCAGTGGCGGAGCCCGCCGAGACCCAGGCCGTACGGATCGTCGCGGACATGCCCGATGGCGCCGAGGCCGAGCGCCGCCCGGACTACCAGCCTGAACGCCTGCCGACGCCCGCCGAGTTCATCGCGGAGAACGCCGGGACTCTCGGCGAGGAGACCCACCCGGGCCAGCTCGGCGGCGGGGGATCCGCGGCCAGGCGCCCCGGCTCCCCGGCGTTGCGCAAGATCCCCGCCAAGGCCGCCGCACTGTGCGCCGCCGCGGCCGTCCTGATCGCGGTGGCGGTCACCTCGGTCGCTCTCGCGCTCGGCGGCGGCGAGAGCCCGGCCAACCCGGCGAGCAACCCTGCCGACAACCTCCCGGCCGACATGCCGGCGGACTCCGGCCTACCGGATGATCAGCCGACCAAGTCGGAGCCGCGCCCGCAGCAGTCGACGCGCACCACGAACCCGTCGCCCACGCGGACCCGGCCGGTGCCGCCGACCACCCCGCCGACGACGCCCCCCACCACCCCGCCGACCACGCCTCCGACGACGCCCCCCACCACGCCTCCGACGACGCCTCCGACGACCCCGCCGACGACCCCGCCGACGACGCCGTCGACCGGTACGGGCGGCGGCACTGGCACCGGCAATGGGAACGGCACCGGCGGCGGTAAGGCGACGCGGACGGCCTCGGGACCCGCGACCCCGCCCGGCTCCGGCACGGTATCGCCGAGCTCGGGAACGGGCGGATCGGTCTGAGCGACGAACCGGCCAGGCCCAGGGACACGTATCGATCGGCGTGAGTACGACGAACGTACCGGGCACGTGGAAATGAACGGATCAAGCGCGTGAACGATGAACCGATCAGGCTGAGGACATGGCCGGATCGGTCGGAAGGCACGCGCCGATCGGGCCTGACGACGATGATCGGATCCGGCTCCTGAGGGCATGGACCGATCGGGCAGGAAAAGGCCAGGAAGATCAGGAAAACGGCCAGGGAGATGACGAACCGTCCGGCGAGAAGACCGGCCGCGCGATGCCACGACTGAGTCGCGGCCCCGCCGGTCGGCTTTGCGCCGATTCCTGGCTACGCTGGCGCAGTGAGCGGCGCCACAACGAGGTGGCGAAGGGTCTCAAGGGGAGTATTGATGGGCGGCAAGCTCGATCAGGCTAAGGACGACCTGCTCCGGCGGGCGGCGGAGACATGGGCGCAGGGGGCCGGCGCCCGCGGTGCCGACCTTGAGGAGGCGGTCGCGTACCTCCGGTTGTACTACCGGCATGTCGCACCCGAGGACCTCCTCTCCCGGGACCCGGCGGACATCTGCGGTCCCGCCATGGCGCACCGGGTGCTGGGTGAGGAACGGCCGCAGGGGCGTGCCAAGGTCCGGGTCTTCACCCCCACCCTGGAGGAGTTCGGCTGGGATCCCGGGCACACGGTCGTCCAGGTGGTGACCGACGACATGCCGTTCCTCGTCGACAGCGTGACGATGGAGCTGACCCGGCACGAGCTGACCGCCCATCTGGTCGTCCACCCGCTGCTCGGCGTCGACCGCGACGTCGCGGGCCACATGAAGGCCTTCCGCGGCAAGCTCGACAGTGACGCCGACATCGACGAGTCCTGGATCCACATCGAGGTCGACCGCACGAGCGACCGGTCCCGCCTGGAGCAGGTCGAGCGGGATCTGCTGCGGGTCCTCCAGGACGTGCGGGTCGCCGTCGAGGACGAGCCGAAGATGCGCTCCCGGGCCGGCGAGATCGCGTTGGAGATCCGCGACAACGAGCCGCCGCTGCCCGAGAAGGAGCTGGCGGAGGGCGTCGAGCTGCTCGACTGGCTGTCCGACGGGCACTTCACGTTCCTGGGCTACCGCGACTACACGCTCACCGAGAAGGGCACGGTCCTGCGGCCCGAGCCGGGCACCGGCCTCGGCATCCTGCGCGGTGACAAGCGCGAGTCCGACAGCTTCGCCGCGCTGCCGCCCGAGGTGCGGGAGAAGGCCACCGAGAAGCACCTGCTGGTGATCACCAAGGCCAACTCGCGGTCCACGGTGCACCGGCCGCTCTACCTCGACTACATCGGGGTGAAGAAGTTCGACGAGAACGGCGAGGTCGTCGGCGAGCGCCGCTTCCTCGGCCTGTTCACGCACGTGGCCTACAGCGGGTCGATCGCGCACGTCCCGGTCCTCAAGCGCAAGCTGGAGGAGGTCCTGGAGCTCGCCGGGTTCACCGCCGACAGCTACGACGGCCAGGACCTGATCGAGATACTGGAGAGCTACCCGCGCGACGAGCTCTTCCAGATCTCCGTCGACGACTTGCTGCCGATCGCCTTGGGCGTGCTGCGGCTGCGCGAGCGCCGCCAGCTCAAGCTGTTCCTGCGCAAGGACATGTACGGCCGCTACATGTCGTGCATGGTCTACCTGCCGCGCGACCGCTACACGACCAAGGTCCGGCTGCGCATCCAGGAGATCCTGCGCCGCGCGTTCGACGGCGTCAGCGTCGACTACAGCGCGAACGTGACGGAGTCGATGCTCGCCAGGCTGCACGTGGTGGTGCGCGGCGAGCGCGGCCGCCCGCTCCCGGACGTGGACGCCGACGAACTGGAGGCCCGGCTGGCCGCCGCGACCCGTTCGTGGGAGGACGACCTGGCCGACGCGATCGTCGAGCAGTGCGGCGAGGAACGTTCGGGCGTGCTGGCCCGCCGCTACGGCGACGCGTTCCCGGAGGGCTACAAGGCCGACTTCCCGGCGCGCACGGCGGTCGCCGACCTCAAGCGGCTGGAGGGGCTCGACGCCGACGGCGAGACCTCCATCAACCTGTACGAGCCGTTCAGCGCCGAGCCGGGCGAGCGCCGCCTCAAGATCTACCGGCTGGGCCCGCCGATCTCGCTCTCCCGGGTGCTGCCGCTGCTGACCAACATGGGCGTCGAGGTCGTCGACGAACGCCCCTACGAGATCGACACGAGCGAGCCCGGCCGCTCCTACTGGATCTATGACCTGGGCCTGCGTTACAAGCCGCCGGCGGGCGTGGCCGAAGACGACATCAAGGAGCTGTTCCAGGACGCGTTCAACGCGCTCTGGCGGGGCGACATCGAGAACGACGGCTTCAACGCCCTGGTGCTCCACGTCGGCCTCAACTGGCGGCAGGCGATGGTGCTGCGCGCGTACGCGCTCTACCTGCGGCAGACGCGCACCACGTTCAGCAAGCGCTACATCGAGCAGGTGCTGCTCGGCAACGCCTCGATCACCCGGCTGCTGATCCGGCTCTGGGAGAGCCGGCTGGACCCGGCGCTGGCGGGCGGCGAGGAGGAACGCAGCGCGGGGATCGCCGAGGAGCTGAACGGCAAGCTCGACGAGGTCGCCAGCCTCGACGAGGACCGCATCCTGCGCGCCTACCTGTCGATGATCCAGGCGACGCTGCGCACCAACCACTACCAGCGCAAGCCGTACCTGTCGCTGAAGTTCGACCCGCAGCGCATCCCGGACCTGCCGCTGCCCCGGCCCAAGTACGAGATCTTCGTGTACTCGCCCACGGTCGAGGGTGTGCACCTGCGGTTCGGCGCCGTGGCCCGCGGCGGGCTGCGCTGGTCGGACCGGCGCGAGGACTTCCGCACCGAGATCCTCGGGCTGGCCAAGGCGCAGGCGGTCAAGAACACCGTCATCGTCCCGGCCGGTGCCAAGGGCGGCTTCGTCGGCAAGCAGCTGCCCGATCCGGGCGCCGACCGCGAGGCCTTCATGCAGGCGGGCATCGCCTGCTACAAGCACTTCATCTCCGGCCTGCTCGACGTCACCGACAACCTGGTCGACGGCAAGGTCGTGCCGCCGCCCAACGTCGTCCGGCACGACGGCGACGACACCTACCTCGTGGTCGCCGCCGACAAGGGCACCGCGACGTTCTCCGACATCGCCAACGAGGTGGCCGCCTCGTACGGCTTCTGGCTCGGCGACGCGTTCGCCTCCGGCGGCTCGATCGGCTACGACCACAAGGCGATGGGGATCACCGCGCGCGGCGCCTGGGAGTCGGTGAAGTACCTCTTCCGGTCGCTCGGCAAGGACATCCAGAAGGAGGACTTCACGGTCGTCGGCATCGGCGACATGTCCGGTGACGTCTTCGGCAACGGGATGCTCCTCAGCGAGCACATCAAGCTGGTCGCCGCGTTCGACCACCGGCACATCTTCATCGACCCGGACCCCGACCCGGCGGTGTCGTTCCAGGAACGCAAGCGCATGTTCCAGCTGGCGCGCAGCTCGTGGGCCGACTACAACACCGAGCTGCTGTCCAAGGGCGGCGGGATCTTCCCGCGCACCCAGAAGTCGATCAAGCTGACCCCGGAGATCCGGGCGGCCCTCGGCATCGCCGGCGACGTGCTGGCGATGACCCCGTACGAGCTGATCCACGCCGCGCTCCTCGCGCCCGTCGACCTGCTCTGGAACGGCGGCATCGGCACCTACGTCAAGGGCATGATCGAGAACAACGCCGACGTCGGTGACAAGGCCAACGACCAGGTCCGGGTGAACGGCGCCGACCTGCGCTGCAAGGTGATCGGCGAGGGCGGCAACCTCGGCGTCACCCAGCTCGGCCGCATCGAGTTCGCCCGCCACGGCGGCCTGGTCAACACCGACTTCATCGACAACTCGGCCGGGGTCGACACCTCCGACCACGAGGTCAACATCAAGATCCTGCTGGACCAGGTGGTCCGGGATGGCGAGCTGACCCGCAAGCAGCGCGACAACCTGCTGTACGAGATGACCGACGAGGTCGCCGACCTCGTGCTCCGCGACAACTACGGGCAGAACGTGACGCTCGCCGCGGCCCGGGCCCAGTCGCCCTCCATGCTGCACGTCCACGCCCGCTACATGCGCAAGCTGGAACGGGCCGGGCGGCTCAAGCGGCGGCTGGAGTCCCTGCCCGACGACAAGGCGCTGGCCGAGCGCCGCCAGTCCGGTCATGGCCTGACCGGGCCGGAGTTCTCGGTGCTGCTGGCCTACGCCAAGCTCACCCTGGACGAGGATCTCGTCACCTCCGACCTGACCGACGACCCGTACCTGCGGTCCTGGCTGGTCGACTACTTCCCGACCCCGCTGCGGGACCGCTTCCGCGAGTACATGGACCGGCACCCGCTGCGCCGGGAGATCATCACCACCACCGTGGTGAACGACGTGATCAACAACAGCGGCATCACGTTCATGTTCCGCATGAACGAGGAGACCGGGGCCTCGCCGCAGGACGTGACGCGCGCCTATCTGGTCGCCCGCGAGGTCTTCGACATGCCGCGCTTCTGGCAGTCGGTCGAGGCCCTGTCGTACCAGGTGGACGAGTCGACCCAGATCGCGATGTTGCTGGAGGCGCGCAAGCTCACCGAGCGCGGCGCCCGCTGGCTGCTCCACAACCGGCGGCCCCCGTTCGACATCCGCGACTCGATCGACTTCTTCTCCACCGGCGCCTACACCCTGGGCGCACAGCTGCCCAAGATCCTCGCGGGCCTCGACCTGCACGGCTTCGAGCAGCGCCGCGACGGTTTCGCCGAACGCGGCGTGCCGGACGAGCTGGCCGAGCGGGCCGCGATGATGGTGCCCGCCTACTCCACGTTCGACCTGGTCAGCGTCGCGCACGAGACCGGCCGGGCGGTGGAGGAGGTGGCCGAGGTCTACTTCGACCTGGCCGACCGGCTCCAGCTCAGCCGTCTGCGCGAGCGCATCATCGCCCTCCCGCGCGACGACCGCTGGCGCTCGATGGCCCGTTCCGCGCTCCGCGACGACCTGTACGCGGCGCACGCGGCCCTCACCCGTGACGTGCTGGTCGCCAGCATGCCGGGTGCCCAGCCGGAGGAACGTCTGGCCAACTGGGTGCAGAAGAACGAGACCGCCGTCCTGCGCGCCCAGCAGACCCTCACCGAGATCTGGGAGAGCGACAGCTTCGACCTGGCCACCCTGTCGGTCGCCCTGGGCGCCATCCGCACCCTGGTCACCGCCAGCGCCCTCCCCAGTACAGAGGCGTAATTGGACACCTGCCGGGCGGTGGTCAGCTGCCGCGCGGTGGTGCGGGCTGGTCAGCGGGCGGTGGTCAGGGAGACCGATTCGCCCAGGACGGTGCTCTTGCCGGTCGCCGGGGCGTAGCCGATGGCCAGCCACTGCCAGCCTGCCTGGACGGTGCCGCCAGGTCTTCTCTTGGCGCGGATCAGGTAGTTGCGGACGTCGGCGGGCAGGGACTGCTCGGTCCCGCCGGTGAGCGTGCGCTGCTGCGTGAGGCCGTACCAGACCAGCGAGCCGCCGTCCTTGGTGCGGAGGGCCCAGGAGGTGCCGGGGCCGGGTGCGATGCGGCCGGCGTCGGCTTTCCAGTTGCCGTACGAGGCGGTGCGGGCGCCCATGGTGTAGGCGTCGGGTGTGAACGCCGAACGGGCGCCGGAGGCCAGGAAGGCCGCGTGGGCGGCGGGGAGCCCCCGGTCGGGGGCCGGGATGGCGTACCCCTGCGCGTCGTACGCCAGTTCGGGCGGTTTGCCCTTGAAGGTGAGCCAGTGGGCGGCCCGCCACAGATCCTTGTCACCCGAACGGGTGAAGAGCGCGAGGACCTGCTGTTCCTTGCCGCCGGACCGCTGCAGGGCGGCGACGGCGAACCATTTCGCGGCCCCGCCGGTCTGCCTCGGCACGTACAGGACGGGGTTGAGCAGGGTGATGCGCGTCGAGGCGGGGAGGCGGCCGTACGTGCGGACGCGGGCGCTGACCGGGGCCGCCAGGCCGCCGGTGACCGCGGCCCGCCAGAGCCGCTCGTCCCCGGACGTGACCGCCTTGTTGTGCCGGGCGGTCCAGTCCTTGAGGATCCGGGCCCCCTCGTCCGCGGTGACCATGGCCTTGTCGGCGGGTTCGGCGGCCCGGGTCGCCGGGACCTCCGGGTCGGCCGAGCAGGCCGTGGCGAGTACGGAGAGCGCACCTCCGGCGGCGAGCACCAGTCGGAGCAATTCCCCACCTCGGCGGACGATTTCGGAAGTATGCCGCGTCAGTGTAGTGCGGAGGCGCAGAAGGCAGGCAAGCGGAGCTTGTCCGTTGACAGGGTGGTTGGGTGGGGGCGCAGAAGGCAGGCAAGCGGAGCTTGTCCGTTGACAGGGTGGTTGGGTGGGGGCTGTGGGATGGCCCGAAGGGTGCCGGAACGATCCCGCTGCAGCGGTCAGGAAGAGCGGAACCGCCCCGGCACCCGACGGAGATCAGGAACCCGCGGCCGAGATGGCCTTGCGGTACATCCCGGTGACCCTGGCTTTGCCTTCGCGTGGAACGGCCGCCAGGTACTGCACCAGTACGACCGTATCCAGGTGCGTTTTGACGGCCGAAGGCGGGGCGAGCCCGACGAGATCACCGGTCACTGCCAGCTTGCCCTGCTTGGACGAGGAGTACGCCTCGTTCTGCCGCACGACGTACCAGACCAGCGCGCCGCCATCGGTGGTCCGCAGAGCGTAGACCGGTCCGGGCTCGGGTGTGAAATGCGAGCTGAGCGTGATGCCGCCGGGCATGAGCCGGTCCTGGGTGCGCCGTAGCCCGTCGTACGCCTGGGTGGTCTGCGGACCCGGCGCGAGCCCCGCGGCGCCCGGCGCCTTCGGTCCGCCGCTCAGCAGGGCGGCGTGCGTGGCCGGGAGCCTGGCGGGCTGCAGCGCGAGCTCGCGCTCGGACGGCCGCACCGTGGTCGCGTAGCCCTCCTCGTCCAGCGCGATCTTGGTGAGGGCCGCTCCGGAGGGGTGCGGGTCGGCGGCCAGCAGCCACGGATCGGATGGCTTGGCCTGCGTGAAGACGAACGCGTGCCGCAGGGTGTCCTTCCCCGTGCCGGCGGTGACGTCGGCCGCGAACCAGCGCGGATGTCCGTTGATGCGCGGGATGTAGAACGTGGGTTTGCCGAACGAGGCGTTCCCGGCCCCGCGTCCGGCGACTCTGTGCTCGGCGGCCCGGTGGAGCTTGAACGTCGCGGTGTCCATCGCCAGCTGGGGGCCGGTCTCCACGGCTGCCAGGCTCTTGGCGTCCAGCCGGCGGCTCGCGCGGTCGGCCGTGACCTTGTACAGCTCCAGGACCTGCGCCGCCTCCGTCTTGGACAGCGCCGGTCCGGCGTCGGACTGCGCGTTCGAGGAGCTCTGCCCGCACGCCGAGCTCAGCAGGAGCGGCGGGAGTACGAGCGGGGCCAGCATCTGCGGCGGCGGGAGGGCGAGGTTGCACACGGGCATTGGCGGACCCCGAGAGAAGAAGGCGATGATGCGTTCCGCACCCATCATCGCAGGGTGACCATATGGTCACGCAGTGAATCCGTAATGCGTGCCACGACCTGCTCACGGGTGCCGGAACGATCGTGGGAGGTCCGTCGAACGGGCGGTTAGGAGCCTGCGGTCTCCTGCTGGCGCATCCAGCGGATCTCGGCCTCGATGAAGTCGTCGATGTCGCCGTCCAGGACCGAGGTCGGGTTGCCGACCTCCACGCCCGTGCGCAGGTCCTTGACGATCTGGTAGGGGTGCAGCACGTAGTTGCGGATCTGCGTGCCCCAGCTGCTGGTGCCCTCACCGCGGAGGGCGGACATCTTCTCCGCCTCCTCCTGCCGCTTGCGCTCCAGCAGCTTGGCCTGGAGCACGTTCATCGCGGTGGCCTTGTTCTGCAGCTGGCTGCGCTCGTTCTGGCAGGAGACCACGATGCCGGTCGGGATGTGGGTGATCCGCACCGCCGAGTCGGTGGTGTTGACGCCCTGACCGCCGGGCCCGGAGGACCGGTAGACGTCGATCCGCAGCTCGCTCTCGTCGATCTCGACGTGGTCGCTCTGCTCCACGACCGGGACCACGTCCAGGCCGGCGAAGGACGTCTGGCGGCGCCCCTGGTTGTCGAACGGCGAGATGCGCACCAGCCGGTGCGTGCCGTGCTCGCCGCGCAGCGTCCCGTAGGCGTAGGGGGCCTTGACCGTGAACGTGGTCGACTTGATCCCGGCCTCTTCGGCGTAGGACGTGTCGTAGACCTCGGTCGGGTAGCCGTGACGTTCGGCCCAGCGCAGGTACATGCGCTGGAGCTGCTCGGCCCAGTCGGCCGCGTCGACCCCGCCCGCCTGGGCGTTGATGGTGACCAGTGCCTCACGCGCGTCGTACTCGCCCGACATGAGGGTCCGGACCTCGAGCTGCTGGATCGCCTTGTTCAGCGACTCGAGCTGCTCGTCGGCCTCCTTGCGGGTGTCCTCGTCGTCGAACTCGGCCGCCAGCTCGTAGGCGGCCCCGATGTCGCCGAGCTGGCTCCGCAGCCCCTCGACCCTGCCCAGCTCGCTTTCGAGGTACGACAGGCGGCGCGTCACCGACTGGGCACGCTCCTGGTCGTTCCACAGGTCAGGGTCGGCCGACTGCTCGCGCAGCTCGGCGATGTCACGCCGCATGCCGTCGAGATCCAGCACCTGTTCGATGCCGGCGAGGGTCGAGCCGAGCTCCTTGAGCTGTTCTTCGGGTTCGATGCCTGCCACAGGTCGAGCTTATCGCCGTCCCGGTAGTGCCCGAACGCCCAGCCATACCCCGGCTGATGGCAGAATCACGGGTCAGCGAGGTGTGATTTGGAAAGAGCCAGGGGGCGAGGGCGGGTGCTGAGGGTCTCGCGGACGGCGGCGGCGCTGCTGCTGGCCATGCCGCTCGCCGTCGCCGGCTGCGCCGGTGGCAAGGAGTCCGCGGCGAGGCCGTCCAAGGCCACGATCAAAACCGCGACGCCGACTCCCGAGCCGCTCACCCCCGAGGTCGCCGCACGCCAGTTCCGCACGTTCACCATCGACGACAACGTGGCCAGGGCCGCGGGCGACGAACGGCTGGCGCTGAGCTGGGTCACCGACGGCCAGTCCATGCTGACCGCCTCCGAATACCGCAAGGCGGCGTTCGACGGCGATCCGGTCCGGGAGTACGAGTACGGCACCCCGAAGCTGTACGTGCCGAAGCTCACGTCTTATCCCCACTGGTTCGTGGCCCAGGTGCCCCGGAACGTCAAGGGTGACAAGAAGAACACCCGTGAGACGTATCTGGCGTTCGTCCGCCGCAACCCCGTCGAGGGCTGGAAGCTGAGCCTGGCCACCCAGCTCGCGCCCAAGGCCCGCGCGCCCAAGGTGGCCGTGGACGCGGAGGGCTACGCGACCCCGCTGGCGACGACCGAGGCCTCGGTGCTGATCCAGCCGCGGGCGCTCCCCGGCATCCAGGCCACGCTCGCCGCCGAGGGGCCCTACAGCGTGGCCGCCAAGGTCATGAGGGCCGGGCCGTTCACCACCGGCTACTACTCGCAGACCCGCAAGGACCGCCGGAAGGCCAAGGACCACGACCTCGTGCTCGAGGCGGTCTTCGTGGCCACTCCCTTCCCCTTCTTCCCGCTGCGCACCCAGAACGGCAGCGGCCTAGTGCTCTACGCGCTCTCGCGCAACAGCATCATCAAGGGCAAGGAGAAGGACGAGCGCAAGCCCCCGATCCCGCCCGACGTCGCGCATCTGCTGGACGGCACCGTCAAGGGCACCGAGATCCACACGACCGACATCCTTCAGTTCGCCGCCTTCGACCCGGTCAAGGCGAGCGGAGAAGGCAAGGTCCAGCCCAAGGCGGACGTGATCGGCGAAGCCGGCGCCCTTGCCCGCGCCACCACCCCGCCCCCCAAATAGCGACCGCCCCGATAACGACGGGCCCCGATAACGACGGGCCCCGATAACGACGGGCCCCGATGACGACGGCCCCGATGACGACGTGTCAGCGGGGACGCGTCAGCCGGCGACGCGTTGTAGTACGAGTGCCACGAAGAAGAGCGCGACCAGGCCGGCCAGGACCAGCGCCGGAGGCACGGACGGTCCGTGGCGGTGCATCTCGTCACGGGCGATCCGGCAGGTCGGACACCTTCCCTCGACCACCGGGCCCGAGCATCGAGCGCAGATCAGGTGTTCGCAGCTCATCTAGTGGGCCCCTATCTCCGTGCAATTCGCCATCATCCAGCGTAGCCGGACTGTATGGTCGTTCCGGCAAGTCCAAGAGCTCAATGGGCACGAACCGGCGTACGTCGGGAGTCGGTGGTATGGAAGGCGCTCGTTTCTTCGGGGCCGGCACACCGTGCCCGGTGGCGCTTCCGGCGCCCGCAGACGGCCTCGTATTGGCCGAGGCAGTTGACCGTCCCCTCTATAGTGCTCGAAAGCCACCTGGTCACCCGGCCGGGCGGCGCAGCGGAGTCGCTCCCGTCCCGGATCCGTCCGGGGTTTCCGGCGTCACCGTTCTCAGACCCCTAGACTGAACCGCCGTGATGCAGCCGTGATCCACTTCGACAACGTCACCAAGGTCTACAAGACCCAGAACCGGCCGGCCCTCCAGCACGTGAACGTCGCCATCGAAAAGGGCGAGTTCCTGTTCCTGGTGGGTCCGTCGGGCTCGGGCAAGTCGACCTTCCTGCGCCTCGTCCTCAAGGAGGAGCGTCCTACCCAGGGTCACGTGCATGTGGCGGGCAAGGACCTCAGCCGGTTGACCAACTGGAAGGTGCCGCACCTGCGGCGCCGGATCGGTTGTGTCTTCCAGGACTTCCGGCTCCTCCCCAACAAGAACGTCTTCGAGAACGTCGCGTTCGCCCTCGAGGTGATCGGCAAGCCGCGGCGCTTCATCAGCAAGGTCGTGCCCGAGGTCATCGACCTCGTCGGGCTGGAGGGCAAGGCCAACCGAATGCCGGACGAGCTGTCCGGCGGTGAGCAGCAGCGTGTCGCCATCGCGCGCGCGTTCGTCAACCGGCCGATGATCCTCCTGGCCGACGAGCCGACCGGGAACATCGACCCGGCGACCTCGATCGGCATCATGAAGGTCCTCGACCGGATCAACCGCACCGGAACGACCGTGGTGATGGCCACCCATGACGCCGCCATCGTCGACGCGTTCCGCAAGCGCGTCGTCGAGCTGGAGGACGGCAGGGTCGTCCGCGACCAGTCGCGCGGCGTGTACGGCCAGGCCTACTAGGCCGGCCCTCCGTTTTCACGCTCCAGTCGGGGCACAGGCGATCAAGGACAGCGAGGCATGCGCGCACAGTTCGTTCTTCAGGAGATCTGGATTGGTCTCCGCCGGAACCTCACGATGACGATCTCCCTCGTCATCACCGTCGCCATCGCCATGGCGCTCTTGGGCACCGGTCTGCTGCTCAGGACTCAGGTCGAATCCTCCAAGAGCTACTGGTACGACAAAATCGAGGTCTCGGTCTTCCTGTGCGCCAAGACGAGCTCCAACACCAACTGCAAAAAGCAGGACATCACGCCGCAGCAGCGCCAGGAGCTTGAGGCCGACCTCAAGAAGCTGCCCGAGGTGGCCAAGGTCGAGTACGAGAGCAAGGAGCAGGCCTACGCGCGGTTCAAGGACCGCTTCGCCAGCACGCCGGGCTTCGTGCAGAGCGCCAAGCCGGGTGACATTCCCGACTCGTTCCGGATCCGGCTGAAGGACCCCCAGCAGTACAAGCAGGTCGCGCAGGCCGTGCTGGGCCGCGGGGGCGTCGACCAGGTCATCAACGAGCAGGAGATCCTGAAGAAGTTCTTCAAGATCCTCGGTGGTCTGCAGTGGGCCGCGCTGATGATCGCCCTCATCCAGGTGGTCGCCGCGGTGCTGCTGGTGGCCAATACGGTCCGGCTCTCGGCGTTCAACCGCCGGCGAGAAACCGGGATCATGCGGCTCGTCGGCGCGTCCAACACCTATATCCAGCTGCCCTTCATCATGGAGGGCGCGATCGCGGGCCTGATCGGCGGGTTGTTCTCGGCGTTCCTGCTCGTCGGCAGCAAGGTGCTGCTGATCGACAGACTGGCCGGCAACGTCGGGTTCGCGAGCCAGCTCAACTGGGGCACCGTGGTCCTGGTGATCATCGCCACGATCTGCTTCGGCGTGCTGCTCTGCGCCTTCGCCTCGTTCCTCACCCTCCGCCGCTACCTGCGCATCTGACGGCACGCATCTGACGGCGCGTCTGACGGCACGCATCTGACGAGGCGCATCTGAGGGCGGCCCGCGCATCCGCCGACGGGGCGTCTGACGACGTCAGCCGTGCCCGCGTTCGCCGGTCGATGCGTGTGCCTGCGGGCCGGACCCCCAGCGGTACGGCGGTGTCTACACTTGGCCGCATGTTCCGGTTCAGCGGTCGTTTGCTGCGTGCAGCCGCCGTGGCCGTCGCCGTCATCTGTGCGTACGCCGCCGGAGTGGTCTCCGGTGGCGGGGCCCACGAGCGGGCCACGCCCGCCGGGCGATCTCTGCTGGACGAGGTGGCAGAGAAGATCGGCCAGGAGGCGGCCCAGCCGGTCGACCGGGGCGACCTCGATCGCGCCGCGATCGACGCCATGCTGAAGCGCCTCGGCGACAAGTGGGCCCGCTACTACTCGGCTCGGGAGTACGACGACTTCCACGGTCGGCTCACTGGCCGTTACAGCGGTGTCGGGATCTGGCTGGGCGCCGCCGACGACGCGGAGGCGGCGGACAGGCGGGTCCGGGTGGCCAGCGTCCAGCCCGGCTCGGCCGCGGCCCGTGCGGGCGTCCGGGTCGGCGACGTGATCACCCGTGTCGGGGACGATCAGGTCGAAGGCTGGAACGTCACCAGGGTCGCGATGGCGCTCCGCGGCGCCCCCGACTCCAGCGTGCGGCTGGCCGTCGACCGGGACCGCCGGGAGTTCAGCTTCACCCTGGTGCGTACGGCCGTGACCAGCGGCGACGTGTCCGTGGCATCCCTCGACGACGATATGCGGGTCATCCGCGTCAGTGCGTTCACCCGGGGGGTCGGAGGCCAGGTGCGCGGCGCCCTCGCCGAGACGCCCGAACGGCACCGCGGCGGGGTCCTGCTCGACCTGCGCGGCAACCCTGGCGGGCTGCTGCGGGAGGCGGTCGAGACGGCGTCGGCGTTCCTGCCCGAGGGCCTCGTCGTGACGTACGAGCGGCAGGGCCGTTCCGCCGAGAAGATGAACGTGACGCGGCCGGGCGACACCCGCACCCCGCTGGTCGTGCTGGTGGACGCGGGCACGGCGAGCGCGGCCGAGGTGGTCGCGGGCTCCCTGAGCGACCGGGATCGCGCGGTGATCGTAGGATCACGTACGTTCGGGAAGGGCTCGGTCCAGGAGCCGATCCGGCTGGCGGACGGCTCGGCGATCGAGCTGACCGTGGGTCGCTATCGAACCCCCAGCGGTCGTAACCTCGACGGGGTGGGGATCGACCCGGACGTGGCGGTCTCCGCCGACCGCCCGCCCAAAGCGGCCGAGCAGCGGGCTCAGGCGGTGTTGCGGGGGCTGCTCGCGACGCTGCCGGAGGCGGGCTCGGGCGGCGCAACGAATGGCGGCGCAATGAAGAGAGACCGAGGCTGATTTCGTGCCACGTGAGACAGGGCGTAGGAACATCGCCCAGAACAAGCGTGCCCGTTACGACTACCACATCGACGACACGTGGGAAGCGGGCATGGTGCTGCTCGGCACCGAGGTCAAGGCGCTGCGCGCCGGACGGGCCTCGCTCGTCGACGGCTATGCCAATGTGCGGGACGGCGAGGTATGGCTCGAGAACGTGCACATCCCGCAGTACGTGCAGGGCACCTGGACCAACCACGCTGAGAAGCGTCCGCGCAAATTGCTGCTCCACAAGCGCGAGATCCAGAAGATCGTCGTAAAGTCGCAGGAGCCGGGCTGGACGCTGATCCCGTTGGCGCTGTACTTCAAGGACGGGAAGGCCAAGGTCGAGATCGGCCTGGCCCGTGGTAAGAAGTCGTACGACAAGCGCCAGGCCATCGCGAAGCGGGAAGCCGACCGGGAGATGCAGCGTGCGAACGCGGCCCGGTTCAGGAGACGGTGAAGGGTGTCCATGAGCAACCGAGGCCGCAGGGGCGTGGTGACGGTGCGGCGCCGGGTGATCTCGGTGACGTCCTGCGTGGTGCTGGTGGGCGCCGGCACCTCCGCCTGCTTCGCCGAGCAGTCGGCGATGCCGACCGTGCGCGACTTCCTCGTGGCCTGGCAGGTCGAGAACTACGACGCCGCCGCCAAGCACACGGTCGGCGCCGGTCAGGACCAGGTGGCGCGAGCCCTCGCCGGCCTGCGCAACCAGCTTGACGCGGCCTCGATGAAGCTGGCGCTGGGCCAGCCCGTTCCGGCGGGCAAGGAGCCCGGCAAGGCGATCGTCAAGAACGGGGAGGAGGCCGAGGCCCGCTTCGCGGTCAAGATCGACCTGGGTGAGAACGGCGAGCCCTGGACCTACACGGGCGTGATGAAGCTCAAGCGGATCAAGGGCAAGTGGAAGGTCGTCTGGGATCCATCGATCATCCACCCGCGGCTCAAGGCCGGTCAGCGGCTCGCCGTGGTCTCCCAGGCGCCCCGGCGCAGCCCCATCCTGGACGCGACCGGCAAGTCCCTGCTGCGCACCGTACCGGCGCAGGTCATCGGGGTCGTCCCCGGCGAGCTGGCCGACCCGCAGAAGACCATCCAGGAGATGGTCAAGTCGTTGCGGTTCAACGGCACCCGCACTCTCGACACCCAGCGGCTCGTGGGGCGCATCCGGTCCGCCCCGCCGGAGAAGTTCCTCCCGCTGCTGACGGTCGAGGGGCCGTCCACGAACGGCATAGGCCAGCAGCTCAGCCAGGTCCCCGGCCTGCAGACCAAACCCACCACCGCGCCCATCGACCCGGCCGCCGCACCCGAGTTCGTCGGCAAGCTCGGCCCGGCCACCAACGACCGGCTCCAGCAGGTCGGCGCCCCGTACCAACCGGGCGACACGATCGGCGTCAGCGGCCTGCAACTGCTCCTGCAGCGCCGGCTCGCCGGCACCCCCACCGTCAGTGTGATCGCCCAGGACGCGGTGGGCCGCAGCGTCGAGGAACTGCGCTCCTGGCCCGGCCTCCGCTCGGAGCCCGTCCGGACGACGCTGAGGGGCGACGTTCAGAGGCGGGCGGACTACGCGCTCGCCGATTTGCCCTACCCGGCCTCGATGGCCGTCGTCAACCCCGCCACCGGCGCCGTCCAGGCCGTCGCCAACCACCTCACCAACGGCCAGAACAAGGCCCTCGAAGGACGTTACCCGCCCGGGCTCACGTTCGGCGTGGTCGGTGCGGAGGCGCTGCTCAACAGTGGGATGACCAGGGACGCCGAGACCGACTGCCCGGCGTCGGTGCAGGTGGGCGGCCGCACGTTCACCAATCCGGGCCCCGCGCGCGGCAAGGGCAGGTTCGACACGAACTTCATCATGTCCTGCGTCACCACGCTCGCCGCCCTCAGCAGCCGCCTGGACGCCTCGGCGCTCACCGCTGCCGCCGGCAGGTTCGGGCTCGGCAAGGACTGGGGCATGTCCGTCCCGGCGTTCACCGGCACCATGCCCGTCCCCCGCAACGACGCCGAGAAGGCCGCGATGATGATCGGCGAGGGCGGCGTGGAGGTCAGCCCGCTGGCCATGGCCCTGGCTGCCGGCGGCGTCGCGAACGGCACCTGGCGCCCCGCGTTCATGCTGACGAACCCCCGTGACGCCCAGACCGGCATCACCGGCTATCCGCTGGCGGCCACCGCGGTCCTCGAGCTCAAGTACCTGCTTCGCAGGTCGGTCTTTCGCGGGACGGCCAAGGACGCCAACGTCGGCCCGAATCCGGTGTCCGGCATGACCGCCACCGTCACCACCAACGGCAAGACCGTCTCGTGGTTCGTGGGCTTCCGCGCCGAGTTCGCCTTCGCGATCGCCGTCGAGGGCAAGTTCAACGCTGCCGCCCTGGTCAAGCGCTTCCTGGCCCCCAACGACCAGATCCCACGCTCCTCCGGCTGATCGTTGCGGCTTTGTTATCTCTTTACATTTTGGCCGCAACCATCCCTGGGGTTCCGGACGTCTTTATAGGTGACTGAGACACCGCTTGGGGGGTTGCGGACTCAGTCGCCGTGATGAGACCAGAGCCTCGTCTCGGGGGAGGCTCTGCCGTCCGGACCGGCCCGACCCTGCCGGTCGGCCCCGGTGGGCGCGACTAGCTCGTCGCCCACCGGGGCGTCACTCTTTCTGGCCCCGGGGAATCCCGTTGGCATCGCCCGCGTTATCCATGTAGCGTCTTGTTGCGGACGTCCAGGCGTCCGCTTTGACAACTCAACATGGGGGTGACCGGCTTCGACTTCGGTAGGTCGAGCCAGGGGAAGCGGGTCGAGGGTTGCTGTCGTGACCTCGTAAATCCTGTGACAGCAAACCAATAACTGCCAACAAGAAGCAGTCCGAGTTCGCTCTCGCCGCCTGAGGCGAGTAGCGACTCTGTCAGCCCGGGTGAGTCTCCGCCCCGGGGTCTGGCATCGCTAGGAGACTCCACCTGTAGTCCCGGCCGCGGGGATTACAGGAACATCTAACAGTGGCTGAGCCCGTCGGCAACTTGCCTGCGTGAGTGCCGGGGCTGAGAAAACGACTAGCAGGCTGCGCCCGGAGAAGCCCTGACTCATCATCGAAGGACGCGGGTTCGATTCCCGCCACCTCCACTCGTGGGACAAGTGTGCCTGGAAGCGAAAGCTTCCAGGCCACTCTTGTTTCGGCATGTTCACCCGGGGGGCGACCCCCCGGAACCCCCCGATGCAGGGGCTCCGCCCCCGCACCCCCTCCCCTTCCTTCGCTTCGCTCGGATGTGATCGACCTTGCTTCGCTCGGGCAGCCCTCCTTTGAGGCTCCGCCCCCAGGCCGGTCAGCGGCAGCGGCGTCCTGTGTTGATGCAGGTGGTGGCGCGTTGCATCAGTGCGTCGGACATGACATTGATGAAGTCGCCGTGGTCGGTGACGGGCTTGTGGAGTTGCTCGGGGAAGGTGTCCAGAGCGAACGGCACGCCGCGGGGAACGTTGTAGGTGATGCGCTGCTCCAGCATGGGGATGGCCGTCATCCCCGCTGGGCATCTGCCGTCAGCGGCGGGGTAGGCGACGTGGGTGCGGTGGTTGGCGCTGTCGGTGTTCCTGCCGTCCCAGCAGCTTTGGAACTGCAGGATTCGCTGCACCCGGCTGCCGGTGGGGCAGAGCGGGTATTTGTCGGTCAGGCGGCGGTTTTCGAACCCGGTGCAGGTCCACGAGGCTCTGGCGTTGGCGCCGCCGTTGGTGAAGGCCTTGGCGTCTCCGGTGATGATGCGCAGGAAGCGTGGCATCGCGGTGACCTTGCCGACCGGGCTGCCGGTCATCCGCAGTGAAACGCCGGCAGGTGTGAGGATCCTTCCGATGTTGCCGTCCAGGCCGCCGCCGGGGGCGTTGGCGTCGGCAGCCGCGCCGTCGCGTGCGCGCAGGACCGGCCAGTAGTGCGTCGACTGGTCACCGTTGACGCAGGTGGTGCCTGCGGCAGCCAGGCTCTCGTCGGTGGACTGCCCGCTGGTGGAAGTGTTGCCGACGTAGTCGTGGACATGGTGGGCGCCGTTGTCAACGCCAGGGGCGACGATGACGTTGTCAGAGTTGTGCTGTCCCTGGGCGTTGCGGCCACACTGGGAGGAGAACAACCCGGTGGAGGCGTTCGGGGTCCTGCGCGGCAGCCTCAGATTGGGCGCCACCGAGCGAATGTCGACGAAGTCCGCTCGTACGGGGCCGGAGGCCGGCTGACCGCCAGGCTGCTGGTCACCCGGTTGCTGGCCGCCCGGCTGTTGTGAGCCGTCGGGTGTGAGGGTGCAGGCGGCCAGGGCGTCCAGGCCGGTGGGGCGCTGGGCCGATCGGCCGATGGCGATGGCGATGCGATCCAGGGTCGCGGCACGCTTGTCCTTGAGTGGCCCGAGGATGGCGTTCTGGACGAAGTTGGGGCCGCCCTGTCCCGCTGAGCCGGCCAACCGCCGGTTGGCTTCGGTGATTTGGGTGTTCAGCCGGGCCAGTTCTTGATCGACCTCCGCTCTGGCGGTCGCTGGGATCTGCGGCAATCGATCGTTCACCGAAGGACAACTGATCGATGGAGCGGCTGCCGTGCGTATCACTGGTCGGGCCATCGCGGGCTGGGCGGCTGCAAGCAGACTGATGCCCGCGGCCACGGCGAGGGCGGCGGTACGCCGGCGTTGACGGCGGTATGGCTGATGTCGCACGGATCCTCCTCTTCCGCTCCACTGCGGGGGAGACGGGGTGACTTAGGTGAGCGAGGTGCTCACTGAGACCAAAGTGACAGGAGGAACTCGCGAGGAGAATGTGAAGCACGGTCTCGTCACAGGTCCGTAAGAATCGGATAACGGAGAAGTGGCTCGCTGCCGAGGCGGGTGACGGTCCTTCTTCAGGGGCGAATGGCGGTGCCGAGGGTGGCCGCCTTCGTCCCGGTCGCGCGCATGATCGACCTTCCGGCTGGACGCGCCGGGTGAGCTGGGTGGGGGCGGAAGACCTGTTGGGATGGGCGGTTTGCGGTCAAGATGAGGGCCCGGACTTCCTTCTTGGAATGACTTCCCCTCGGAATGGAGCCTTCTGATGACCGATGAGCAGTCCTACGCCAGGCTTTCAGACAGGATCGACACATCGGTGCCGCATTCGGCGCGGATCTGGAACTACTGGCTCGGTGGCAAGGACAACTACCCGGTCGACCGGGCGGCCGGCGACCAGTACCTGGAGACGTTTCCGGGCGTCGCCGACGTCGCTCGCGCGTCCCGGGGCTTCCTCACGCGGTCGGTGGCGTATCTGGCGGGCGAGGCCGGGATCCGGCAGTTCCTCGACATCGGCACGGGGCTGCCCACCGTGGACAACACCCATGAGGTCGCCCAGCGGGTGGCTCCGAGCTCCCGGATCGTCTACGTGGACAACGACCCGCTGGTCCTGGTGCACGCGCGTGCGCTCCTGAACAGCCACCCCGACGGCATGACCGACTATCTCGACGCCGATCTGCGCGACCCGCAGAACGTCCTGCAGGCCGCCGCCAAGACGCTGGACTTCGCACAGCCCGTCGGGCTCATCCTGAGCGGGATCATGGGCCATGTCGCGGACGGCGACCAGGCGCGCTCGATCGTGCGCACGCTCCTGGACGCCCTGCCGTCCGGCAGCTACCTCTCGCTGAACGACGGTTCCAGCGCCGTGTCCGGCGAGGCGGTCGAGGAGGCCCAGGAGGACTACAACGAGGGCGGCGCCGTGCCGTACACGCTGCGCAGCCCGGAAGAGATCGCGCGCTTCTTCGAGGGCCTCGAACTGGTCGAGCCCGGCGTGGTCTCGTGCCCGTTCTGGCGGCCCGAACCGACGGAGATCGGCGCGCCCCAGCCCAGCGACGCGTACGGCGGTGTGGGCCGCAAGCCCTGACCCTCAGGCCTTGCGGGGCTGGTTGAAGCGGATGAGGTTGCCGGACGGGTCGCGGAAGGCGCAGTCGCGGACGCCGTACGGCTGGTCCTTGGGCTCCTGCAGGACTTCCGCGCCAGAGGCAGCGATGCGTTCGAACGTGGCGTCGCAGTCGTCCGTGCTGAAGATGACCCCGCGCAGCATTCCCTTGGCCATCAGGTCCGTGATGGCCTGGTGGTCGGCCTCGGACGCGTTCGGGTCCGCGTTCGGCGGCTCCAGGACGATCTCCACCTCGGGCTGGCCGGGCGGGGTCAGGGCGACCCAGCGCATTCCCTCGAACGAGACGTCGCTCTGGACCTTGAGGCCGAGCGCGTCGCGGTAGAAGGCGAGCGCCTTGTCGTGATCATGGACGGCGATGAAGCAGTGGGAGAGCTTGAGTTCCATCTATGCCTCTGAGGTGCGCTTGGCTTGGGCGTTCCGGACCGGACGGGTGTAGATCTTGGCGTAACAGGCCGGGATCGCGGTGCCCTCGTCGTGGTCACGAGCACGGTAGGCGCTGGGGCTCTCGCCGACGAGCTCGGTGAAGCGGGAGCTGAACGAGCCCAGCGACGTACAGCCGACCTCCATGCAGACCTCGGTCACGGTGAGGTCGCCGCGGCGCAGGAGCGCTTTGGCGCGTTCGATGCGGCGCGTCATCAGGTAGCTGTACGGCGTCTCTCCGAACGCGGCGCGGAAGCTGCGGGAGAAGTGGCCCGGCGACATGTGGGCGGCCCGCGCCAGCGCCGTGACGTCGAGCGGCTGATCGTAGTCGCGGTCCATCGTGTCGCGGGCCCGCCGCAGCCGGACGAGGTCTTCCGGAGTCATCATGCCCTCGCGTACGCGGCCGGTGAGGTGCCGACCGCGGCGGTGAAGTCGCGGGTGAGGTGGGACTGGTCGGAGTAGCCGAGGTCGGCGGCGAGCTCGGCCCAGTCGACGGTGCCGCCCTGGTCGGCGCGGGCCGCGGCCTCGTGCAGGCGGGCCCGGCGCAGCACCCACTTGGGGCTCGCGCCGACGTACTCGGCGAACAGGCGCTGGAGCGTGCGGGTCGACATGCTGAGGGTGCGGGCGGCCTCTGCCACGCGCGTGAGCGAGGGATCGTCGGTGATGCGCCCGACCATCTCCGCGACTTCCTCGGCCAGCGGATCCGGCTTGGCGGGCAGCCGGGGGAGGAGGAACGCCTCCGCCTCGGCCGCGGGGTCGTCGGAGTCGAGGACGGCCCGGTGGACGTCCGCTATCTCCGGCCCGAAGAACCGGCTCGCGGGAACGCGCCGGTCGGCGAGGTCGATGATGGGCCCGTCGGTGAACGAACGGAAACCGCCGGGCCGGAACTTGATGCCCAGGGCGTGCCCCTCACCCTCCAGCCGCCGGACGAACAGGCCGCGGTCCACCCCGTAGACGAGCGGCTCGGGCTCCTCGAAGACGAGGTGCACGTTGGGATGGGCGAGCACTTTCGTGTCGTGCGGCTTCGGGGTGCGCCAGCGGACATGCCAGTAGAACTCCACGAACGGGGCCGCCTCAGGCGCGGGATCGTGCGTGGCCGTATCCACGAACAAGGCGTTCTCGTCCGGGTGCAGCACACCTCGCGGGCTCATCCGCCCAGGGTACTTTGTCGCGTTTCTTCAAGAGGGCGACAGGGGCGTTTACCTAGGGTTTTACCCATGAACGAACTCCACACGTACATGCAGGAATGTGCCGCTGAGGCCGCTCGGATCGCGCGTGGCGTCAAGGCCGACCAGTTGGGCGATGTGACTCCCTGCGCGGAGTACGACGTCCGGGCGCTCGTCAACCACTGGGTGCTCTACACCTCGCACGGCCTTGAGCGCCGTGCCCAGCGGCGTCCGATCCCGGAAGAGCTGACGGAACGGGACTTCGCGGGTGAGGAGGGATGGGCCGAGGCGTACGCGGCGCAGCTCGACCGGGCCGTCGCGGCCTGGTCGGATCCGGCGGCCTGGGAGGGCGAGATCGACCTCGGGTTCGCCACGTCCCCGGCGTCCGAGGTCGCGCAGCTGATCATCAAGGAGACGGCGGTGCACGGCTGGGACGTCGCCAGGGCCACCGGCCAGGAGTTCCACGTCTCCGACGCGGTCGGCGAGATGTTGCTGAAGGTCGTCGACGAGCACGCCGAGTTGTACCGGCAGTACGACGGCTTCGCTGACCCCGTGCCGCTGGGGTCGGGCACCGCGTTCGAACGCGCGCTGGCACTGTCGGGCCGCGACCCCCGCTGGACCCCATGACCGGGTAGTGCCCGGCGGGCGCCATGGCGGGCCTTTTGGCCCGATAGCTTTGGACGCGTGAACCAACCGTACGATCCCGGCCGTCCCCCGCCCGCCGGTCCGCCGCCGTACTCCGGCCGGCCGCCGATGCCGGGCCCGCCGCCTCAGGCACCGCCGCCCCGGGCTCCGGCGTCGCAGGCGCCGTCGCAAGGGCCGGCGCCGGCGCAGGCGAAGGGACCGGCGCAGGAGCAGACGCCCGAGCAGGTGTTGCCGCCCAAGCGGGGCCTCGCGGCCTTCTTCACCGGCGTCGGTTACCTCTTCCGCGGGCTCGGCTGGGTGGCGCGGCGTCCCGGGCAGTGGCTGTTCGGGCTCATCCCGGCGCTCATCGTGCTGGCCGTCTACGTGGCGGCGCTGGTGATGCTGGGCCGGAACCTGGACGGCCTGGCCGGCTGGGTGACGCCCTTCGCCGACGGCTGGTCGGAGACCCTGCGGTCGCTGGTCCGGGTGATCGCCGGCATCGCGATCTTCGGTGCGGCGGCCTTCCTGGCGATCATCACGTTCACGGCGATCACGCTGATGGTCGGCGACCCCTTCTACGAGCGCATCGCGGTGAACGTGGAGGAGTCGCAGGGCGGCGCGCCGCCCGAGCCGGACGAGTCCCTGCTGGTGCAGATCGGGCGGGCGATCAGGGACGCGCTGCTGCTCGGCGCGGTGGCGCTCAGCTTCGCGGTCGTCTTCTTCGTGTGCGGCTTCCTGCCGATCATCGGCCAGACCGTGGTGCCGGTCATCGCGGCGTGCGTCTCCGGGTACTTCCTCGCGGGCGAGCTGACGTCGATCGCGCTCGAACGGCGCGGTGTCCGTCGCAAGACGCGGTTCGCGATCCTCAGGCAGAACCGGCTGATGGCAGTGGGATTCGGCGCGGCCACATTTGTGGTCTTCCTCATCCCCCTGGGCGCCGTGCTCGCCATGCCGGGGGCCGTGGCGGGCGGAACGTTGCTGGCCAGGGAGCGTTTGGCAAACAATCCGCTGGTCACAGGGGGTGACCATGCCCTTCCTGGACATCACTGAGGCGATAGAAAGATGTGTCCTGCGCGTGATTACCGGCCGGTCCGCAAAGGCTGATCTTCGCGTAACGTGTGCCGCATGTCCGATCAGGGGGAGCGCGTCATGCGCTGGACCGAGATGAGTGATGATGCCGCGGGGCGTGACCAGGAGACGGACCGGCCCGAGGGCGCGGCGGCCGTGACCGGCCCCGACGAGTCTCCGGGCAGGATGTCGTTCCCCGAGACCGAAGCCAAGATGCCCGAGGTGGTGGCCCCTCCTCCGACCGAGGTCGAGCCCGAGCCGGCCACCGGGCCCCCGCACGACGTGTGGGGCAAGGTCGAGTCGGCCGCCGAACCCGATGACATCAAGGTCGCGCCCGTGCCGTCCGCGGATGACGACGCCACCGGTGGTCTCGCTACGATCGCCGGGGAGCCGTCGCCCGGTCCCGTCGCCGCCGAACGTGCCGAGCCTGAGTCGCTGCCGGCCGATTCGCCCGTTCCGGCGCCGGAGTCAGAGAACGGGCAGCCCGTCGCAGGCGGCCAGCAGGCGTGGGAGGGTTCGCTCTTCGACGGCCAGGGCGGGGACGCCGGGGCCGGGAACGACCTGTACGCGCCCGTCTCGCCCACCGGGCCCGCCACCCCGCCCAAGCCGGGCAAGCCGAGCTCCGGCAACTGGCAGATGCCGGACTGGATGGACAACGAAGAGTCCGCCGACGCGATGCTCGGCACCAGCGCCGACGGCGGCAAGCGCAGCAGGTTCGGCCGGTCCGGGCGTTCGGAGCGGTCAAGCGCGGCCAAGGCCGCCGACGCCGGGGCAGCTGATGCCGGCGCGGCCGACACCGGCGCGGCCAGCGCGGCCAGCGCGGCCAGCGCGGCCAGCGCGTCCGCTGCGGCCAGCGCGTCTGCTGCGGCCAGCACGTCCGGTGCGGCCAGTGCGTCCGCTGGGGCCGATCGTGCGAGCGTGCCCACGCCTCCCGCTCCGCCCCGCCACGACGTGATCGAGGATGAGGGCGGCCGGTCCCGGCTGGTGCTGATCGCCGGTGTGGGGCTGCTCGCGGTGGCCGTCGTGGCCGCAGGCGGCGTCTACTTCCTGAAGGGCCGGGACAGCGCCGTGCCCGCGTCCCCCGAGCGCAGGTCGGGCGGCCCGGCCGCGGGCAACCCCGCCGGGCAGGATGTGCCGAAGGTCCAGCTGCCGCCTGACAAGGCGTTCCAGAGGTTCGCCGGCCGGCCGAGCAGGATGCTCAGCCGGGTCACCGACGCGCACTCGGGGCTCTCGTACCCGCGGTTCGCCGCCCCCTGGCAGGTGCCGACCAAGAAGAACAAGCTCGGCGTCACGGGCTGGTCCGGCCAGCAGATCGTCGTCACCGAGAAGCGCGGCGGTCAGATGTGGTACGGCCAGCTGCTCACCGGCACGCTGGTCCCGACGCTGCGGAGCGCCTACAAGGGCCCGCAGAGCGTCAAGACGGTCGCCGCGCTCGCCGCCTCCGGGTTCGAGCAGAGCTACTACGCCTTCCCTCACAAGAAGACGCCGCTGGCCTCTCAGCCGCTGACGATCGGCGGCCGCCAAGGGTGGCTGATCGCCTCGTACCTCACGTACAAGCGCGCGGGGGTGCGGGCCACCGGCGAGGTCGTCGTGGCCGCGATCATCGACACCGGCCGTCCGTCCCCGGGCGTGGTGTTCGCCTCGCTGCCCAACACCCATCGCCGGATGTGGCCAGACCTCAACCAGTTCGTGTCGCAGCTCAAGGTCGTTCCCTGACGTTTCCCCTACTCTGCCCCTGTGGCGGAAAACGATCAGAACCCTGACGACGACGCTCCCACCGGCCCGCTGCCGATCATCGAGGCGGGCGGGACGGTGGAGCGCGGCGCGTCCGAGGCCGTCCGGCGGCAGGATCTGATCACCGCCGCGGTCATGGGGGCGTTCATCATCATGCTCGTGGGAATGCTGGTCGCCACACTCTGGCCCTGACCGAATCACGTTCTAATAAGCTATGGCTCACCCTGAGGAGAGGTGCGAGTCATGGCGATCGGCTTGACCGAGGAACACGAGGCGCTGGCGGCGTCCGTACGAGGGTTCGCGGAACGGCACATCACCGCGCAGGCCGTACGCGCCGCGGTCGGCGCCGCCGATCGGGGGGAGCCGCCCGTTCGCCCGGAGTTCTGGAGCGCGCTCGCGGGCCAGGGGCTGCTCGGGCTGCACCTTCCCGAGGAGTACGGCGGGCAGGGCTTCGGCCTCCTCGACCAGGCCGTGGCCCTCGAAGAGCTGGGCCGGTCACTCGCGCCCGGCTCGTACACGCCCACCGTCTTGGCCGCCGCGCTCATCGAGGCGGGCGGCTCGGACAAGCTCAAGAGCGAGCTGCTGCCCGGGCTCGCCGACGGCTCCCGCACCGCCGCCGTAGGTCTCGCCGACGGCGCCAACGCCCTGGTGGTCCAGGACGGGCGGATCTCCGGCACCGTCCAGCCGGTGCTCGGCGCCCAGTTCGCCGATCTCTTCGTGCTCCCGGTCGAGGATGGCCGGTGGATGGTCCTCGACACCACGAACACCGCCATCGCGGTCGAGCCCCTCGAAGCGCTCGATCTCACCCGCCCGGCCGGCGCGGTGACCGTCACCGACGTGCCCGCCGCCGAACGGCTCCTGACCGAGGTGGACGCCCGTCACCTCGCTGTGGTCGTCCTCGGCGCCGAGGCGTGCGGCGTCGCGGCCCGCTCCCTGGACGACGCCGTCGCGTACGCCAAATTGCGGGAGCAGTTCGGCCGTCCGATCGGGCAGTTCCAAGGCGTCAAGCACAAGTGCGGCCGCATGCTCATCGCCCTCGAACGGGCCCGCGCCGCCGTCTGGGACGCCGCGCGTTCGCTCACCGAGCCGGACGAGCGCCAGCGCGCGTACGCCGTGGCCGTGGCCGCCGCCCTCGCCGCCGACGCGGCCGTCGAATGCGCCGAGGGCAATATCCAGGTGCACGGCGGCATCGGCTACACGTTCGAGCACGACGCCCATCTCCTCTACCGCCGTGCGCTGACACTGCGAGCCCTGCTCGGCCGCACGTCCGCCGCGCACGCGCAGGTGGCGGCGCTCGCCATCGAGGGCGTCCGGCGTCCCATGGACATCGAGCTGGCCGGAGCCGGCGCCGAGTCGCTGCGGGAGGAGATCCGCGCCGAGGTCGCCGCCCTGGCCGCCATGGACATGCCTGCCCAGCGCGCGGCGATGGCGGCAGGCGGATGGGTGACGCCGCACTTGCCCAAGCCATGGGGCAGAGCGGCCGGGCCGCTGGAGCAGATCGTGATCCAGCAGGAGCTCAAGGCCGCCGGGGTACGGCCCGTACCGCTCATGATCGCCGCCTGGGTGGTGCCCTCACTCGTCCAGTACGGGACCGCCGAGCAGCAGGAACGTTTCCTGCCGCCGACGCTGCGCGGTGAGATCGTGTGGTGCCAGCTGTTCAGTGAGCCGGGTGCCGGGTCCGACCTGGCAGGGCTGACCACCCGGGCCGAACGGGTCGAAGGAGGCTGGCAGATCACCGGCCAGAAGATCTGGACGTCGCTCGCCCGCGACGCCCAGTGGGGGATCTGCATCGCCCGTACCGACCCCGACCGGCGCAAGCACGACGGCATCACCTACTTCCTGGTGAACATGACGTCGCCGGGCATCGACATCCGCCCACTCCGCGAGTGCACGGGCGACGCGGTCTTCAACGAGGTCTTCCTGGACGGCGTCTTCGTGCCGGACGAGCTCGTGGTCGGCCCGGTCAACGAGGGCTGGCGGGTCGCCCGCAACACGCTGGCGAACGAGCGGGTCGGCCTGACCAGCTCGTTCCAGCTCGGCGGCGACGTGCCCAAGCTGGTCGAGCTCGCCACCGAGCTGGGCCTTGCCGGCGACCCGCTCGTCCGCGACAATCTCGGCCGGCTTGCCTGTGACGAGCACGCGTTCGCGCTGCTGGGGCTGCGCGCCACCCTCAAGCAGCTGTCGGGCACCGACCCGGGCGCGACGGCGAACGTGCGCAAGCTGGTCGCGATGGAGCACGGGCAGCAGGTCACCGAGTACGGCTTCGGCCTGCTGGGTCCGGAAGGGGCGTTGACCGGCGACTGGCGGTCCGGCCTCCGCCGCAGGTGGACCCGCTACCTGCTCGCCTCCCGCGCGATGACGATCGGCGGCGGCACGACAGAGGTCAATCTGAACGTGATCGGCGAACGCATCCTCGGCCTGCCCCGCGACCCCGAGGCCTAGCCGGACCACCCGGCGGAAGGCCCGCCGAAAAAATCTTGAAGTCGTGTGTCGAATCCGTCGTTCCCCGTTCGAGGCCTAGAAAAGAACCTCGAAAGCAAGGGAACGAACGATGGCCACGATCACCGCGAACACCACTGGCAAGAAGACCGTCACCGCCCCGGCCGCCCGTGTCACCAGGACCCTCTTGGCGGCGGGCGCCGTCGCCGGTCCTCTCTACGTCCTGGTGTCGGTGGCGCAGGGCCTGACGCGTGACGGATTCGACTTCACCCGCCACGCGTGGAGCCTGCTCGCCAACGGCGAGCTCGGCTGGATCCAGATCACCAACCTCGTGGTGGCGGGCCTGCTCACCATGGCCCTGGCCGCCGCCCTGCGCCGCCTGCCGGATCTCGGCGGGTGGGCGCCGCGCCTGATCGGGGTGTACGGCGCGAGCCTGATCGCCGCCGGGGCCTTCCGCGCCGATCCCGCCTTGGGTTTTCCGGCCGGCACGCCGGACGACGCCACGACGGTCAGCTGGCATGGCATGCTCCACTTCGCCGCGGGCGGGATCGGATTCGCCTGCCTGATCGCGGCGTCCTTCGTGCTCGGCCGGCACTTCGCGGCCGCGGGCCGCCGCGGGTGGGCGGCGTTCTCTCGTACGACCGGCGCGCTGTTCCTGGCAGGCTTCGTCGCCATGTCCGCGGGCGCCGGGAACACCGTCGGCAATCTGGCCTTCACGGCCGCGATCCTGTTGGTCTGGGCCTGGCTCAGCGCCCTCTCCGTCCACCTCCGCAAGCATGTTCCGAACGCCTGACAACCCTCAGAAGGAGAAAAACCGATGCGATTCCTGGCCACCTTGAGAGACAGCCGCCCCGGGACCCCGCCGCCGCCCGAACTGATGGAGGCGATCATGAAGCTCGGCGAGGAGGCCACCAAGGCGGGTGTGCTCCTTGACCAGGGCGGGCTGGCGCCGAGCGCGCTGGGCGCCCGGATCGAGGTGGCGGCGGGCACGATGAACGTGACCGACGGGCCGTTCGCCGAGTCCAAGGAAATGATCAGCTACGCGATCTACCAGGTGCGGTCGAAGGAGGAGGCCGTCGAGTGGTGCTCGCGCTTCATGCAGCTCCACCGGGACCTGTGGACAGGCTGGGAGGGCGAGAGCGAGGTGCTCCAGATCTTCGGCCCGGAGGACTTCCAGTGAGCCTCCGGCCCTGAGGTGGTTGAATCGGTGGCCGTGGCGGCCACCGATTCTTCCCATCCGGCCATCGAGGCGATCTGGCGGATCGAGTCGGCCCGTGTCATCGCCGGGATCACTCGCATGGTCGGCGATGTCGGTCTCGCCGAGGAGCTGGCCCAGGACGCGTTCGTCATCGCGCTCGAACAGTGGCCGGACAGGGGCGTTCCGCCCAATCCCGGCGGCTGGCTGATGTCGACCGCCAAGCACCGGGCCATCGATCTCGTGCGGCGGCGCGCCACCTACGAGCAGAAGCTCCAGCAACTGGGACGCCGGCTACCGGCCCACCATGAGCCCGATCTGGACGAGGCGCTCGACGACCACATCGGCGACGACCTGCTCCAGCTGATCTTCATGGCCTGCCACCCGGTGCTGTCCGCCGAGGCCCGGGCCGCTCTCACCCTCCGGCTGCTCTGCGGTCTCACCACCGACGAGATCGCGCGGGGTTTCCTCACCGCCGAGCCGACCATCGGGCAGCGGATCTTCCGCGCCAAGCGCACGCTCGCCACCAAGGGCGTGCGCTTCGAGATGCCCGCGCCGGAAGACCTCCCGGCCCGGCTCTCCTCCGTTCTGGAGATCATCTACCTGGTCTTCAACGAGGGGTACTCGGCGACGGCGGGCGACGACTGGACGCGCCCGGCGCTGTGCGAGGAGGCGCTCCGCCTGGGCCGGATCCTCGCCGGCCTCATGCCCGCCGAGCCCGAGGTGCACGGGCTGGTGGCCCTGATGGAGCTCCAGGCCTCCCGTCTCCCGGCCCGCACCGGGCCCGCGGGCGAGCCCGTGCTCCTGCTCGACCAGGAACGCGCCCGCTGGGATCGCCTCCTGATCCGCCGCGGCCTGGAAGCCCTCGAACGAGCGGAGGCCCAGGAGGGCCCGATCGGCCCGTACACCCTCCAGGCCGCGATCGCCGCCTGCCACGCCCGCGCGACGGCCCCGGAGGAGACCGACTGGGAGCGGATCGCGGCTCTGTACACGGTCCTCGCGCACGTCATGCCCTCGCCCGTCGTCGACCTCAACCGCGCGATCGCCGTCGGCATGGCGGACGGCCCGGCGAAGGGGCTGGAGATCCTCGACACGCTCACGCTCGACGGCTACGCCCAGCTTCCCGCGGCCCGCGGTGACCTTCTCGCCAGGCTGGGCCGTACCGATGAGGCCCGCGCGGAGTTCGAACGTGCCGTGGCCATGACCCGCAACGAACGCGAACGTGCCATCTTCGAACGCCGTGCGGCCGGGCTCAGTACGGCCGAGATCAGTGCAGAGCCTCCCGCAGCGCCTGGGCGAACGCCTCCGGATCCGCGGTGAAGCTGCCGTGATCTCCAGGGAAGTCCATGAGGGGCGTGCCGAGCTCCGCGGCCGCCGCGGCAGCGGCCCGATGGGCGGTCTCTCCCTTGGATTCGATGCCGCCGGCCACGACGACCTTCGCCGGTCCTGCCCGCAGGGCGGCGACGTCGGGAACGAACCCCCGTAGCGCCGGATAGATCCGCCCGTAGAAGACGTCGATGTCCTTCTCCATCATCAGCATCCACGGCTGCGGCTCGCCCCCTTCCTCCTCGGCGAAGCCCGCCCCCACCATGAACGCCTGCATGGCGGCGATCGCGCCCTTCTCCCGGTGGACGGCCATCACCCGCTCGCCCTCGGCCCGGTACTCCTCCCGTTCGGGCAGCAGTTCGACGACCGGCGGCTCATGGGCCACGAGGGTGCGCACCGCCTCCGGGTGCCGCGCGGCCAGGCTGAGCCCGTTGATCGCGCCGTTGCTCGTGCCGAAGACGTACGCCGGCCCGTCCGACACTTCCGCGATGAGGAGCCGGACGTCGTCCGCCAGCATCTCCGGCGGCATCGGCCCGGGCTCGTCGACCGTGCTCCGCGCCAGCCCGCGCGGGTCGTACGTCACGACCGTGTACTCCTCGGACAGCCGGGGCACCACGGCCTCGAAGGCGCTCGCGCCCATGAAGGCCGCCGGGATGAGCACCAGCACGGGCCCCGATCCCTGAACCTCGTAATGCAGTGTCGCGCCCGGAACCCGCAGCCTGTTTTCAGGCATGCCAAACCCCTTTCGCTCGCCTCATCCACATAGACCCCCGGCGACGCCAAAAGTCATCGCGCAGTCGGGGCCCTGCGGCTGATCCGGTAGCGTCCAAGCGCGATGATGGGGCGCGCGCGGCATGGGGTGGCCGCATTCACCGGCCTGGTGCTGGGACTGCTGGCGATCGGGCCGGGTCTGGCGCCCGGCTTCGTGTTGTCGTTCGACATGGTCTTCGTGCCGGATCCCGCGTTCTCCAGGATGACCTTCGGGTTGACCGGGACGGTGCCCAGGCATGTGCCGAGCGACGCCTTCGTCACGGCGCTGGCCACGGTGCTGCCGGCGGACGCCGTGCAGAAACTGGTGCTTCTCGCGATCTTCGTGATGGCCTGCACGGCGGCGGCGTCGCTAGTGCCCTCGGAGCGGCTCGCGCCCAGGCTGGCGGCGGGCGTCCTCTATGCCTGGAACCCCTTCGTCGCCGAGCGGCTGCTGCTGGGTCACTGGGCCTTCCTGCTGGGGTACGCGGCGTTGCCCTGGGTGGTGGGCGCCGCGGCCCGGGCGGGTGAGGCGGGCGGCGGCCGGCGGCTCGTGCGGGCGCTGATACCGGCGGCCATCGGCGGGTTCGCGGCCATCGCGATCTCGGCGCTCACCGCTCTCGCCATCGCGGCGGCGGGCAGGGAGCGGGGGCGGTCGCTCGGCCGGACGGCCGTGGCGCTCGTCGTGCTGAGCCTGCCGTGGCTGGTGACCGGGTGGCTGCGCCCCGCGGGCATGCCCGGCGACACGGTGGGCGTGGAGGCCTTCGCGGCGCGGGCCGATACGCCGTTCGGCGCGCTCGGGAGCCTCTTCCTGCTGGGCGGCGCATGGAACCGCGAGACGGTGCCGGCGGGCTACGGGGCACCGGTCACCGCGTTCGCCTGGCTGCTCGTCGTTGTGGCCGCCGTCGTCGCGTACGGGTGGTGGTGCCGGACGGCATGGGCCCGGGGTGTGGCGCTGGCTGCGGGGGCAGGTTTCGTGCTGGCCGCCCTGGGAGCGGTCGTGCCGTGGTTGCTGCGCTGGGCGATCGGGCTCTGGCCAGGCTTCGCGGTGTTGCGGGACGGTCAGCAGTACGTGGCGCCGCTGGCCGTGCTGGTGGCTGTGGGCTTGGGCGTCCTGGTCGAGCGGGTCATGAGGGTGGACACCGCCCGGACGGACACCGCAGGGGCGGCCTTGGCGATCTTCGCGATCCTCGCGCCCGTCGTTCTGCTGCCCTCGCTGGCGTGGGGTGCGGCGGGCCGCCTCAAGGCCGTGGACTACCCGGCGGCGTGGGCCGCCGGACGGAAGATCATCGAGGCCGACACCGTGCCCGGTGACGTGCTGGTGCTGCCGTGGGCGACGTACCGCTCGTACTCCTGGAACGGCGGGCGGACGAGCCTGGACGCCCTGCCGCGTTACCTCGGCCGCCGGGTGATCGTCAGTGATGCCGTCATGATCGGCTCGCTGACGATCCGGGCGGAGGACCCGAGGGCGCGGCGGCTGGACGAGGTGGTACGGGCCGGTGGGCCGCTGACGGAAGGGCTGCGCGCGGCGGGCATCCGGTACGTGGCGCTGGACGCGGAGACGTCGGCGGCGAATCCGGCCCGGGGAAGGCTCGCGGGGGCGGATCCCGTGCTGGACCAGCCGGACCTGGTTCTTTACCGGATCGAGGCTCCGGTGAAGGCCGAGGACGGCGGCGCTCCGGTGTGGTCCGCGGTGCTGGCGTGGTCAATCGTGATGGGGGTGATTCTCTGGTCATTTTTCGTACCAGCCAGTACGCTAAGCGCCTACTTCCCCCGCCGCCCCCGACGTAGAAGGACCCCCTGATGCGAATTGCGATCGCCGCAGTGGTCGGCGTCGTGCTGGCCGCCCTTGCGTCGGTATTCGTCGTGCAGGTGTCGAACGCCTCGCAGAGCGACCCCGTCATCAAGCCGCTCTACAACTACGGCTCGCGCTGAGCGACGCCCTCTGGGCGTCACCGAAGGTCTCATGGACGTAGCCGAGTCCTCCCTCCTGGAGATCGTGGTCCCCGCGTACAACGAGGCGGCCCGGCTCCCGGACGGCCTGGCGCGGCTCAGCGCCGCGCTGGACGCCCTTCCCTTTCCCACCGGCGTGATCGTGGTGGACAACGCCAGTGACGACGGCACCCCCGACATCGTCCGGAGCTGGACCGGCCCTGTGCCGGTGCGGCTGATCGGATGCGCGCGACGCGGCAAAGGCGCGGCGGTACGGGAGGGGCTGCTCGCCACCCGGGCGCCGTACGTGGGATTCTGCGACGCCGACATGGCGACCGGGCTGGCGGCGTTGAAGACCGCGGTCGGCCTGCTGCACGCGGGCCGTCCCGTCGTCGTCGGCTCCCGCCGCCATCCGCAGTCCCGCGTCGAGGACTACAGCCACCCGCTGCGCAAGTTCGGTGCCGTCACGTTCAACCTGCTGATCCGCGACCTCGCGGGCGGGGTGACCGACACCCAGTGCGGCTTCAAGTTCTTCGCCGGGCCGCTGGCCAGGGCCGCCGCGGCCGAGCTGCGCACCACGGGGTTCGCCTTCGACGTCGAGCTGCTCATGCACTGCGCCCGGCGCGGCGCCTCGATCACCGATCTGCCGGTCGAGTGGCGGGACGTGCCGGGCACCACCTTCTCGGTCCGCCGGCACTCCTTCTCCTGCCTCCGCGACCTGGCCCGGATCCGCTTCAACGCCGCGCGCGTGCTCTCCCGGCCCGGGGCGACGGCCGAGCGGCCGGTCACCTCCGCGCTTCCCGCGCTGCCTGTGGCGCCCGCGTTCCCCGTGACCGAGACCAGCCGTTCCGGGCCGGGATGACCGGCGGCGTCGCGGGCCGCCGGCTGGCGATCGTCAACTGGCGGGATCCCTGGCACCCCTTGGCGGGGGGTGCCGAACGGTATGCCTGGGAGCTGGCTCGGCGCCTCGCGGCCCAGGGCGCCCGGGTGACGTACGTGACGTGCCGCGCGCCGGGGCAGGCACGCCGGGAGCGGGTCGAGGGCGTGGACTTCGTCCGCACGGGAGGCCGGTTCACGGTCTACCCGCTGGTGTTGCTCTGGCTGCTGCTCCGGCGGCGCCGGTTCGACGCGGTGATCGACTGCCAGAACGGCATCCCGTTCTTCACCCCCTGGGTGTTGCCGCGCCGGGTGCCGGTCTTCTGCTCGATCTTCCATGTGCACGACGAGCAGTTCGGCCTCTACTTTCCCGCCTGGCTCGCCTGGATCGGCTGCATGCTCGAAGGCCCGGTCGCGCGCTGGACCTATCGCCGGCACGCGTGCACGGCCATCTCCCTCACCACGCTGGCCGCGCTCCGGGAGCGGCTGGCCTGGACGGGCCCGGTCTACCTGGTGCCGGTCGGGGTCACCATCCCCGGTCAAGTAGTTCAGGCAGAGCCGGTCGGCGACCCTGAGCTGGTGTGCGTGACCCGGCTGGTGCCGCACAAGCGGGTCGACCGGGTGCTCGATCTCGCTGAACGCCTCCTTCCGCAACGGCCTGGCCTGCGGATCGGCATCGTCGGGCGCGGGCCCGAGCACGACCGGCTCGCCGCGGAGATCGCAACCCGCGGTCTCGACGGGACCGTCGTCCTGCACGGCTTCGTGTCCGAGGAGGAGAAGGCGGCCCTGGTCGGCCGGGCCGACCTGCATCTGAGCGCCTCGCAGGGCGAGGGCTGGGGCCTGTGCGTCGCCGAGGCCGCCGCGCTGGGCGTTCCGACCGTCGCCTACGACGTCGACGGCCTGCGCGACGCCATCCGCGACGGGGTGACCGGCTGGCTGGTCCCCGATGAGGAGGAGCTGGCCGGCGCGGTCGAACGGGCGCTCAAGGAGCTGGACGACCCGGAACGCCGGGCGCGGGTCGCCGCCGACTGCCGCGCCTGGGCCGCGGAGTTCGACTGGGCGCGCACGACCGACCGGATGGGGGAGTTGATAGCGGCGGCGGTCCGCGCGGGCACCAGTGCCACCGAGGACCCCGACGCACATGTCGTACGCGAGTACGGTGACGAGCACCCCCGTGTCGTCGAGGGTCCGGTCAGGGACGAGCTGCTCCGCGAGCACGGCGACGTGCTCCAGGTGCGGATCGCCACCCCGGCGGAGCGGCTGCTCGGCCGCGCCGACGACGGTGTACGCGCCGACGGCGGTGCCCGCGCCGATGAGGGTTCGGCCCGCTGAACCGCGCCCGATCCGTACGCGGTCTGGGGTCCAGCTCAGGGAGGAGGGGCGAGCGGCATGGCTAGCGGCACCGGAGCGTGGGCCGACCGGCTGGCGCGCCGCCTCTCCGACGCCGACCGTGAGCTCGCGCAGCGGCCCGAGCCCGATGAGGGCGGCGTCGACGAACGGCTGCGCGAACGGTTCCGGAGCGCGGTCTGCTGCCTGGCCCTGATCGTCCTGGTGACCTCCACCCGCCCGGGCCGGATCCTCGCCGACACCAAGATCGACATGGCGGTCAACCCGCTCGGCTTCCTCGGCCGGGCGCTGCACCTGTGGGATCCCGCGCAGTTCGGCCAGCTCCAGAACCAGGCGGCCGGCTACTTCTTCCCCATGGGCCCGTTCTACGCCCTCGGCGACCTGATCGGGCTGCCCGCGTGGATCACGCAGCGGTTGTGGTTGTCGCTGCTGCTCTGCGCGGCCTTCCTGGGCGCCAGGCGGCTGGCCGAACGGTTCGGGATCGGCGGCCCGATCAGCAGGCTTGTGGGCGCGATGGCGTACGCGCTGGGGCCGCACGGGCTTTCGGCGCTCGGCCAGAACTCCTGGGAGTACCTCCCGCTCGCGATGTTGCCGTGGATCGTCCTCCCGTTGACGTCGGCCGGCCCAGGACGCGGCGCACGCATCCGGGCCGCCGCCCGTTCGGGCGTCGCCGTGGCGCTGTGCGGCGGGATCAACGGCACCGCGACGGTCGCCGTGCTCGCCGTCCCCGCGATCTACCTCCTCACCCGCCCTCGCGGCACGCCGGGACGGTTGCGGCTGTTCGCCTGGTGGAACGTCGCCGTCGCGTTCGCGACCGCCTGGTGGCTCGCCCCACTGGTGCTCACCGGGCGGTACGGATTCTCCTGGCTCGGCTACACCGAGAAGGCCGACACCACGACCGGTCCGACCGGGCTGATCGATGTCCTGCGGGGCGCCGAACGCTGGATCAACTATCTGGACGCCGGGTCGCTCCCGGTCGGTTTCCAGCTGTCCACCGGCACGCTCCTGATCATCGTGACCGCGGTGCTGGCCGCGCTCGGGCTGGCCGGGCTGGCCCGGCGCGACCTGCCCGAACGCACGTTCCTGCTGCTCGTCCTGCTCGCCGGGGTCGCGATCATCGCCGCCGGGCACGCGAGCCGGATCGAGGGGCCGCTGGCGGCGCCGATGCGCGACCTGCTCGACGGGCCGTTGGCGCCGCTGCGCAACCTCTACAAGTTCGACGGCCTGGTGCGGCTGCCGCTCGCGCTCGGGCTCGCTCACCTGCCGAGGACGCTGCGGCGGCCGCGGGCGCGGCTGAGCCTCTTCGCGGTCTCGGGTGCCACGCTGGCGGCGGTGTCGTTCCCCGCGCTCATCAATGGCCTGGCCGGACCAGGTGACTTCCCGGCCGTCCCGCAGTACTGGCAGCAGGCCGCCAACTGGCTGAACGGCCGGGCCGGGCAGCAGGCCGTGCTCGCGGTGCCGGGCGCCCGCTTCGGCGAGTACACCTGGGGCCGTCCGATGGACGACATCGTCCAGCCGTTGCTCAGCACCCGCTGGGGTGCGCGGCAGCTCGTCCCGCAGGGCTCCCCGGGCTACGCGCGGCTGATGGACGCCATCGACCAGCGAGTCGCGGCCGGGCGCGGCTCCGCGGGGCTGACCGAGGTGCTGGCCCGCATGGGCGTGCGCTACCTGCTCGTCCGCAACGATCTCGCCCGGTCGGACCTGCGCGGTGCCTGGCCCGCCCGGGTCCACGAGGCCCTGGAGACCTCGCCCGGCATCAAGCGCGTGGCGTCGTTCGGCGATCAGCCGGTCGGCGGATGGGGCGACGACGAGGCGGTCGGCTCGTTCGACCAGCGGTACCCGCCGGTCGAGATCTACGAGGTGGGCGACGCCGACGACGTCGTCAGCATGCTCGACGCGAGCCAGGCAGTACGGATGTACGGGGCCCCCGAGGGCTTGCTCTCACTCGCCGACAACGGCGCGCTCAAGGGCCGCCCGGTGCTGCTCGACGACGACGATCCGGCGGCTCCGGCGCAACGTGTCGTGTCGGACGCCCTGCGCTGGCGAGACCGCAACCTCGGGGAGATCCGCAGCCAGATCTCCCCGACGAAGACGGCCGACGGCGTCCGGTCGGACACGCGCGGGCAGGGCGCGGATCCGGAGGAACCCGAGTGGCTGCGCTACCGCACGACCGCGGTGTTCGAGGGGATCAAGAACGTCACGGCCTCATCGTCGGCCGCCGATCCGGGCGCGCTCACCGGGTTCGACGATCCGGGCGCCCTGCCGTCGGCCGCCCTCGACAACGACCCGCGCACCCACTGGACGACGGGCGGCTGGAACGGGCCCCTGCAGCAGTGGCTGCGCGTGGACTTCCAGGAGCCCCGGGACCCCGGCCAGGGCGTCGACGCGTCCTTCGTGCGAAACGACTTCCTCGGGCCGCCGCCGGCCCGCGTCGCGGTGGACACCCAGGCCGGCACGGTCGAGCAGGATGTGCAGCCCACGGCCGAGGCGCAGCGGCTGCGCGCCCCGGCGGGCCAGACGAGCTGGCTACGGATCCGGATCGTGAAGCTCGCGCGGGAGCCGGTGTCGCCCGCCGCCGCACGCGTGGCCGTCTCCGAGCTCACGATCCCGGGCGTGCGGCCGGCCCGTCACCTCCGCATGCCCGCGGCGCCGGGCGTGCAGGCCCAGACACCCGGCCAGGCGCCCGCCCAGCTGATGGCGCGGTCCGTGCCGCCGCGGTCAGAGTGCATGCGCGGCTCGTCCCGCTGGGTCTGCTCGCCGGACCTCGGCAAGGACGACGAAGAGGGCAACACGTTCAGCAGGGTCTTCCCGTCGCCGGCCGAGGCGACCGCCAGGATCAGCGGGAACGCGGTGCTGATGGATCCGACGCTGATCGACCGGCTGACCCGGTTCGGTTCCAAGGTCACCGTGAGCGCGAGCTCGACATGGACCCGGGAGCCGGCGGGCCTGCCGCGGTCGGCGTTCGACGGCAATCCGGCGACGACCTGGCTGGCCGCCGGCGACGACCGCGCGCCCACCCTCAAGATCGGCTGGGGCCGGGCGGGACGGCTCAGCGAGGTGACGGTCGCCCGGCCGGCCGGGGCGCGGGCGGCGCTGCGCGTCACCGTGACCGGGGCGCGGGGCGAGGTCCGGGAGGGCCTGGTCGACAAGAACGGGCGGCTGCGCTTCAACCTGATCTGGACCGACCGGATCACGCTCAGATTCACGTCCGCGCAGGTGCCTCTCCAGATCAGCGACGTCACCGTGCCAGGCGTGCAGCCACTGACGGCCTCCGGGTTCAAGCCGTTCACCACACCGTGCGGGTACGGGCCCACCGTGCAGGTCAACGGCACCGCCAGCCGGACCAGGCTCGCCGGGACCGTGGACGACGTGCTCGGCGGGCGGCTCATGCGGTTCCAGACCTGCGAGCCGGTACGGATCGCGGCGGGCGACAACCGGATCGGCGCCGGGGGCACGGCCTACCGGGTGGACTCGATGGTCGTCGACCCGGGCGGGAGGCTTGCCGCAGCCAAGCCCCAGGCGAGCCAGCCCGTGCAGGTCCGCGGGTGGGACAAGGGCTCCCGCGCGGTCGAGATCGACACCCAGGGACGTTCGTACCTGGTCGTGAACGAGAACTTCAACGTCGGCTGGAAGGCCGAGGTCGGCGGCCGGGAGCTGCGGCCCGTCCGCCTGGACGGCTGGCGGCAGGCCTGGGAGGTGCCCGCGGGCACGGCAGGCGTGGTCAAGCTGACCTACCAGCCCGACGGCCTCTACCGCATCGCGCTCTTCGCCGGTCTGAACCTCCTCATCGTGCTCTTCCTCGTGGCCTTCTGGCGGCGCCAGGCGCCTGTCAAGGCGGCGGCCCCCGCGCTCGCCCGGGCACCGGGCCGCGTGGCGGGCCTTGCGGCGCTCGGGCTCGCCGCAGGGCTCGGCTTCTGGCTGGCAGGCTTCCTGGGGCTGGCGCTGACCGTGGTCGTGGCGGTGGTGACACAGTGGGCGCAGCGCCACACCTCCGCTCCCGCCCGCCGACTGCGTTCGTCCTGGCTGGTCGCGGTGCCGATGGTGGCCGGAGGCGGGTGCATCGCCGCCGGCACGTGGCTGGCACGCCGGGGTACGGAGGGCACCGTGCCCGACGTCCTCCGGGACGCCGCCCCGCAGGTCTTCGGGCTCCTGGTGGTGGGTTACCTGGCGGCCATGCTCGCGGCCTCACGCGAGCCCGACATCTGGCTCCCCGGCGGCGGGGAGCTCCGCTGGGTCCCGATCACGCCAGCAGAGGAGAGCAGACCGTCACCCCGGGACACCGTCCCCGACGGGCTGCCGGCGAACGGACGTCCGCCGGCGCGTCCCCAGCCGCCGGACGGGACTTTCGATCAAGTAGTAGCTCAGGGTCGACACCCCGACGGTGAGTAGCGTGCAGACCGGGAAGTCCACGAGCAGGTTGCCGGTGAACGGCGGGTGGTTCGTGATGTCGAACCAGACGTAGATGACCACGAACTGCCACAGGAAGACGCTGTAGGAGATCTTGCCGAGGAACGCCATCACGCGGTTGCCCAGGATCTGGCGGGTCGCCGGGTGGTCCGCCGGAGCCAGCGCCACCGGGGCGATCAGGAACGCGGCGACGAGGCCGTACAGCACGATGTGCAGCTCGGTCGTCCAGGCGCTCGCGGCGATGAACCGGGACACACCGGTGAGCGGCGTCGAGGAGACGCAGTAGAGCAGCGCGGCGGTGATCCAGCACATGCCCCACGAGGCCGCGACCGTACGGCAGAACCTGCCCACCGGCCGATCGCCTTCGCCCGCCGGGCTCTGGTCGCTTTCGGCGTGGGCCCAGACCGACACCACGGCCAAGGCCATCCCGATGGCGAACCAGATCAGGTAGCGCGGCAGCCAGTTGCCGTAGAACCCCTCGTTCGAGGTGTACGAGACCCCGAGCGCATAGACCATCGAGATCAACGAATAGCCGCCCAGTCCGTACAGCAGCCGCCGGGCGCGCGCGCCGACGTCCTCCCCGGCTCGTTTCGCCCACAGCCGCAGGAGGAACGCGAGGAAAGGCAGCGCCACATAGAACGCGGCCTCAACCGTCAGGCTCCAGATCTGGCCCATCCCATTGGGCCCGAGGTAGTTGTTCCACCAGGGGTGGGGGTCGTAGCTGTAGGTGAGAGTGGCGAGCGAGAGCCAGGTCCAGATGTCCGTGAGGTGGTCCTCGGCGTACATCACCATCGTCACCACGACCAGCGCCCAGTAGGCGGGCAGCAGCCGCAGCGCGCGCTTCCAGAGATAGCCTCCGGTCCCGGGAGCGGGCCGCAGCCCGAGCGCCGCCGCGGCCCAGGGCCGGTAGAGCAGCAGTCCGGACAGCGTGAAGAAGATCGGCACCCCGATCTCACCCCGGGACAGCAGCGAGGGCAGGGCGCCCTGGCGGGTGAGATAACCCGTGCTCGCCGCCACATGGAAGAGCAGCACCATGAGCGCCGCCACGGCGCGGAGACCGTCGAGCGCGGCGTGGTGCCCGGAGATCGTGGGAAGCCGATCGTCCCGGGCGGCCTGGGGTCGTGAGGCTGCGAGTGTCACGGTGGCCGAAGATTATCCGAGGACGCCGGGTTTTCTGGAGGCACTGGCGTGTCCGGGGCGCTGGGACGGCGGGAGCCACGGAGCAGGCCCAGGGCCTCGGAGATCTTGAGGGCGACCAGTCCTGCCACAAGGTGGGGCGAGCCCTGCCGCAGGAGCGCGCGCACAGAGCGAGGGCGGTTGAACGACCGAGCGTGCGGGCGGGACCGGTAGGCGGGGAGCCAGCGGCCGTAATAGCGGCGCTTGCGGTAGGCGGAACGGAGCGTGATCCGGCCCTCGTCGTGTCGGACGACCGCCGTCACCCGGCCGATGCGCAGGCCGGTCGCGGCCACCCGGTCGGCCAGGTCCCAGTCCTCGAAGGCGCTCAGCCCCTCGTCGTACCCGCCGGTCTCCTCCAGCGCCGAACGGCGGAACACGCGGGCCGCCTCCACCGTCTCGTCGCCGAGGTAGGACCGCTTCTCGACGGCCCGGCAGCGGGCCAGGAACCCTTCGCCGAACGAGAGTTCCGGGATGACGAGTCCGCCGACATCGGGTTCGGTGGCGAAGATCTTGACCGCCTGCTCGACGACCTCGGGCTCCAGGACCATGTCGGAGTCGACGAAGGCGATGATCTCGCCGCCGCCGGTCCGCCAGCCGTGGTTGCGCTGGGCGCTGCGTTCGGGCCCGTGGCCGGCCACCACGTCCGCGTGCGCCGCCGCGATCTCGGGTGTCGTGTCGGTGGAGGCGTTGTCGACCACCACCAGCTCCACCGCGTGGGTCTGCGCCCGGACGGAGGCCAGGCACCGCTCCAGGGTGCGGGCGGAGTTCCGGGTCGGGACCACGACGGTCACCCGCATCGGCGTCAGCGCGGCCTCCCATCCAGTCGGCGTGGAGTCTCGACGGTGTCGATGAAGGGTAGTTCGCCTGGTTCGTCCGATGCGATACGTCTCGGTAGCAAACCGGAGAGTGCGGCTGCGAGCAGCAACGCGAAGCAGCTGAACGCCAGGGCCCGCGGCGTCCCGTCCGGTGTGACGGTGGAGGGGGCCTTGGCCGCGCCGAAGAATAGCAGCCCGGCGGCGGCGACGCCGAGGACGCCGCCGAGCTGGGTGATCGAGTTGAAGACGCCCGAGGCGGCCCCGGCGCTGTGGTGCGGCACATCGCTGATCACCGCGTTCGCCAGGATCGGCAGCGCGAAGCCCATGCCGAGACCGGCCACGAAGAGCCACGGGACCAGCGGCCAGTGGGTGAGATCGCGGCCCTCCATCAACGTGAGGACGCTGAGACCGGCCAGGCCGAAGGCCATGATCAAGGTGCCGGCGGCGACCAGGCGGCGGGCGTGGCGGTGGCCGTGCCGGTGCGTGAACTGGGCGGTGCACGCGACCCCCGCGGGCCAGGCCAGGCCGGTCAGGGCGACCCGCATCGGCGACCAGCCGAGGCCGAACTGCAGCCCCCACGTGAGCGTGATGAAGCACGCGGCGACGCCGGAGAAGAGGGCCAGCGTGAGGATCAGCCCGGCGGTGAAGGAACGCTGGGCGAACAGCTGCGAGGGGACGAGGGGGCTCGCGCTCCTCCGCTCGTACGCCGCGAACAACAGCAGGACCGGCAGGGTGCAGACCAGGAGTGCCACGGACCACCAGGGCCAGCCGTACTCCCGTCCCTGCACGAGAGGGAACATCAGCAGCAGCGACGCCACGCTGATCAGCACGACTCCGACCGGGTCGAGCCGTGGCGGCGGCTTGGCGCGGGAGTCGTCCATCCAGCGCGCCGCCCCGGCCAGCGCCACCAGGCCCACCGGGATGTTGACGTAGAAGATCGCCCGCCAGCCCAGCGCGCCGAAGAGACCGTGCTGGGTCAGCAGCCCTCCCAGAATCGGGCCGCTGACCTGGGCGACGCCGAGCAACCCCCCGTACAGGCTGAACGCCAGCGTGCGCTCACGCCCGGGCGCGAACTGCACGGTGATCACGGACAGAGCCTGCGGCACCATGATCCCGGCGAACGCGCCCTGCGCGGCACGGGCACCGATCAGCATGCCGGGGGAGACCGCCGCCCCCGCCACCACCGAAGCGATCGTGAACCCGGCGATCCCGGCGAGGAAGACCCGCCGCCTCCCGAAGATGTCGCCGAGGCGTCCACCCGTGATGAGCAGGAGCGCGTAGCCGAGGGCGTACACCGCGGCCATCCACTGCCCGGCCGCGGTGCCGGCGTGCAGGTCTCGCTGGATCGCCGGCAGCGCCACGTTCACGATCGTCACGTCCACCAGGTCCATGAACGTGGCCAGCAGCACCGCGCCGAGCGCCAGCCAGCGCCGGTCCGGCAGCGCAGGGCGACGGCGGTCCGGGATGCGGATACCGGTGTTCACGGGGGCCGCCTTCAGCGGGAATGGCTTGGAAATGGCTTATTGGACGGGCGGTTTGGGTGGTCCTGTAGGGTAACGCGCACACGCCGGGGTCGGCCCCTCGAGATCGTGAAATGACGTTGTCGTGAGACGCCCGCGGGAGGTTGGACATGCGCCGGAAGTTCGGCCTGGTCCTGGTCGTTTTCGGGGCGTTCTTCCTCACGCTGGCGCCGCTGGTGCGGTTCTACGTCGCCGACCAGCTGGTGCGCGCGCCGCTCAACCGCTACCAGCGCACCACGCTCGAAGCGCCGAACGCCACCTACTTCGACACGGCGACGCTCAAGATGCGCAGGGGCGTCACGCTCGTCGCCGAGAACACCGTGCGCGGCGACGTCCGGGCCAACAACGGTGACGGCGACATCGCGGTCTGGGACTCGTCGACCAACATCTACGACAAGGCCGTCCCGGACAAGATGATCGAGGTCCAGGGCTACCGGATCGCCTTCGACCGGCGTTCGTCGGAGCTGGTCAACTGCTGCGGCACCAATATCGGCGGCGACACCAAGGTGCAGATGAGCGGCTACGGGTTGCTCTTCCCGGTGGCGAACGTGGAGAAGCGCGAGTATCCGTTCTTCGACATGACCACCCGCCGCACGGTCCCGATGCGCTTCGAGGCCGAGGAGAAGGTTCAGGGAATCGCCGCCTACAGGTTCACCCGGCAGGTCCCGGTCACTCTGACCCAGAAGGTCAACTTCAAGATGCCGGGCGACTGGCTCGGGCTGGGCAAGAGGAGCCCCGCCCAGAAGGTCGACCGCTACTTCCAGTCGACCATCACGCAGTGGATAGACCCGCGTACCGGCGTCCCGGTCAAGGTCCGGCAGGCGATCCACAGCTTCGTGCAGACGCCGGACGGCCGGGGGCGGATGACGGTCGCGTCGGCCGACCTCCGGACCACCGAGCAGGGCGAGAAGAGCCTGGTGGCCCAGGCCGACAAGGCCGCCCTCATAATCGCCGCCGTCCGGGTCTACGTGCCGGCCGGCTCGCTCGTCCTGGGCCTGATCATGCTGCTCCTCGGCGCCATCGCCGGGAGGATCGCCGACAGGAAGGCCGCGCGGCCGCCGACGAAGCCGGTCCGGCGGGCGGACGGCAAGTTCGGCGAGGCCCAGCCCGCCGGCGCCGCGCCCCTGCAGGCCGAGGAGAGGCCCGCACCCCCGCCGATCAGGCGCCCCTGACCTCCGCTTTCCCCGCACCCCGTAGCTTCGGCCGCGGGGTGCTGGTACGTGTTCTAACTACAGAGACCAGCGACACTCGCAGGCAGCGAAATCCACAAAGTAGAACCTGTTGCAGTTTCCTGATCGGGGCCCTATCGTTCGGGGTGTGCGGACACGAGTCACCGAACTATTCGGCATCGAGTACCCGATCTTCGCGTTCAGTCACTGCCGCGACGTCGTCGCGGCGGTGAGCCGCGCCGGCGGCATGGGCGTGCTTGGCGCGCTGTACTTCACCCCCGAGGAGCTCGAGCTCGAGCTCAAATGGATCGACGAGAACGTCGGCGGCAAGCCGTACGGCGTGGACGTGGTGATGCCCGCCAAGTACGAGGGCGCCGACCTCGGCGACGCCGACGAGCTGCTCGGCAAGCTGCAGGGCATGATCCCGAAGGAGCACCGGGAGTTCCTGGAGAACCTCCTCGCCGAGCACGGCGTCGAGCCGTCCACCGAGAAGGCGAACAAGGCGCTGCTCGGCTGGACCGACCAGACCGCCCGCCCGCAGGTCGAGGTCGCCCTCAAGCACCCCATCGCCCTGCTGGCCAACGCCCTGGGCCCGCCCCCGGCCGACGTCGTGGAGCTGGCCCACCAGCACGGCGTCAAGGTCGCCGGCCTGGCCTCGACCGCGCGGCACGCCCGCAAGCAGGTCGCGGTCGGCGTCGACATCATCGTGGCGCAGGGCACCGAGGCGGGCGGCCACACCGGCGAGGTCTCGACCATGGTCCTGATCCCCGAGGTGGTGGACGCGGTCGGCGAGGACACCATCGTCCTGGCCGCCGGCGGCATCGGCCGCGGCCGCCAGCTCGCGGCGGGCATGGCCCTCGGCGCCGACGGCGCCTGGACCGGCTCGATCTGGCTGACGGTCGACGAGGCCGACACCCCTGAACGGGCGATGCCCAAACTGCTCAACGCCACGTCCCGCGACACCGTGCGCTCCCGCGCCTGGACGGGGAAGCCCGCCCGCTTCCTCAAGACCGCGTGGACCGAGGCCTGGGAGAGCGAGAAGTCGCCCGGCTACCTCCCCATGCCCATGCAGTTCATGCTGGTCGCCGACGCCCTGCCCCGCATCGCCCGGTCGGGCGACGGCGAGCTGGTCACGTTCCCGGTCGGCCAGATCGTCGGCTCGATGAACCAGGTCAAGCCCGCCGCCCAGGTCGTCTACGACCTCATCGAGGAGTACGTCGAGGCCATCGAACGCCTCAACACCATCACCGAAGCCTGACAACGGGAACGCTCCGGCCGCCCACCCGGCCGGAGCGTCCCGTCACCGCATCTCGGTGAGGCGGATGCTGTTGCCCGAGGGGTCGCGGAAGGCCGAGTCGATCCCGTACGGCCGTTCGTCAGGCTCCTCGGTGAACTCCACCCCGCGCGCCGACAGCTCCTTGAAGTCCGCACGGCAATCGTCGGTCGAGAGGAACACGGTGCCCGCGAAGCCCTTGGCCACCAGATCCCGCACCTGGTCCGCGGTCGCGGGGTCCATCACCGGCGGTCCCGGCACCGCCATCAGCACGATCGACACCTCCGGCTGGTCGGCCGGCCCCACCCCGAGCCAGCGGAAGCCCATCTCCGGAAGCGTGACGTCGAAGCGCACCTCCATGCCGACCTTCGTGGTGTAGAAGTCGAGCGCCTCGTCCTGGTCGTGCACCCACAGCTGCACGTTGGCGATCCTGATCATTGGTCCTCCCCGCTCCGGTTCGATCAGCACCGACGCTATTCAGCGAGGTCGGGCCGCGTCTTCTCGAAACGTCCGGTTTTGGGGGCGCCCATACGCGCGCAGCATGGCCGCTGCCCGTTCCAGGCGGCGGGTCAGCAGGTAGGCGTGCGGCGTCTCCCCGAACGCCCGCCGGAACTCCGTGCTGAAGTGCGCCCGCGACAGTCCAGCCGCCCGCGCGAGATCCTCCACGGTCAGCGGCTCGAAGAACCGCCTGTCGGCCAGGTCTTTGGCACGCACCAGATGCCGCGCAGGCGGAACAGAGGCCACCGTCCCAGTATGAAGCCGACGGCGTTCGCTTGATTTTTCGATTCCGGTCTTTTAGCGCTTAGTCGAACGGTAGCGTCAATACTCCGTGTGTCTGTTTGATCACTGAGAGGTGTCCTGCGATGTCGGTTGCCGCTGAAAGCGCGTCCCACGACTCCGCTGCCGCGTCGGTTCCCCTTGCTGGAGGGGAAGCGGGAGAGGGGTGTGGCATGGCCGCCAACGCGGAGCATGACCCGAGATGCATCGATGAGCAGGCCCTTCTCGATGGCTTCCTGAAGCTGGGCACGCCGGAGGGTTATCGCGCGGAGTTCATCGAAGGAGAGGTCGTCGTGTCGCCACCCCCCGGGGGAGACCATGAGGGAATCCTGTCGGTCATCACCTGGCAGGTCGCCAGGCGCTCTAGCGGCCGCATGGACTTCTCGGGCAATAAAGGCCTGGAGCTCGTCTGCGGCGACAAGTGCACGAAGAACCACCTCGTTCCCGACGGTGTCTTCGCGCCTCATGATCTCGGGCTGTTCTGGGGCGCTCCCGTCTGGATGCCTTCGGATGGTGTCGCCATGGTGGTCGAGGTGATCTCCGCCAAGCCTGAGATGGACCGCTGGATCAAACGGCACTGCTATGCGAAGGCCGCGATTCCGCTCTATCTGCTGGCAGATCGCATGGAAAAGACCGTGTGTCTGTTCAGCGGGCCTGATCGTGAGGCGGAGGATTACCGCGAGGACATCCGGCTGAGCTTCGGCAAGACGACCGACATCCCGGAGCCCTTTGGCTTCACGCTGGAGACGAGCGAGTTTCAGTAGGTTGACCGTTGCCGCGCAGGGCGATCGTTGCCGCTGCCAGGATAGCGAGCAGCCCGCCCAGCACCATGACGGTCGAGGTGGATGTCGCGTCCACGACCACGCCGCCGAGGAGCGCGCCGAAGGACAGGGTCGCCTGGAACGAGGAGGTGAACACGACCATCGCCGCCTCCTGGGCCTGAGGGGCCGACCTGGTGAACCAGGTCTGCGAACAGACCGGCACCGCCCCGTACGCGAGTCCCCACACCACGAGCAGCCCCAGGCTCCAGGCTCCCGCCAGCGGCAGCAGCAAGGTCGCCGCAGCCAGAGCGCAGGCGCAGCACGCGAACGTGCTGCGGAGGCTTCGCGGGATCGTTGCGCCCGCGACGAAGTTGCCCGCGATGCCCGCCACGCCGTAGGCCAGCAGGAAGGCGCCGACCAGGCCGGCGTCCACGCCTCCGACCTGCTCCAGGAACGGGGTGACGTACGTGTAGGTCCCGAAGTGCGCCGTCACTATGAGAGCGGTTGCTACAAGGCCGATCTGTGCTTGAGGTGCCCGGATCACCTGCCAGAGCACGTTCAACCGGGTCACTTGTGTGACGGGAAGCGGAGGCAGGACGAGGACGAGCGCCGCCAGGATCCCCAGTGTGAGGAGTCCCATCGCCAGGAAGGACGTTCTCCATCCGGCCAGGTGCCCGATGAACGTTCCCGCCGGAACGCCCAGCACCGACCCCAGCGGTACCGCCGCGAAGATGACCGCGGTCGCTCTGGCCACCGACCTCTCGGGGACCAGCCGTCCGGCCAGCCCGGCCCCGATCGACCAGAAGCCGCCGATCGTGAGCCCGACCAGGACCCGCGAGACCAGCATCATCCAGTAGGCCTGCGCGCTCGCCGCGAGGAAGTCCGCGACCGCCAGCACGGCCATGAGCACGCACAACATCGTCCGCCGGTCGATCCGCCCGCTGGCGACGGTCACGGCGGGCGCCGCCACCGCCGCGACGAAGCCCGGGATGGTCATCGTCAGCCCCGCGGTACCGGCTGAGATCCCGAACTCGTCCGCGATCGGCGGGAGCAGGCCGATCGGGAGGATCTCCGTGGTGACGATCGAGAAGATCCCCATCATCACCGCGACGACGCCGAGCCGGCTCTTCCAGGTGGCAGCGGGAGCCGCCGTGCTGATCGTTGTGGTCATGCCACAAGTCGATCAACGAGGCGGGGGCGGAAGCTGGCAGGTTTCCGCCGCCTACGTGGCATTCGAGGGTGACGTCGCTTTCTCGCCGGTCCGGACACACTGAACGGCCCGCGGTGACGGGTGCGCGGGCCGTTCAGAAGGTGGCGCGGCGCGCCTGCTCAGATCAGAGCGGGTGCCGGCAGGCGCGCCGACGTTCAGAAGCGGATCAGCCAGGAGACGACGCGCGCCATCGCGTAGTAGACGACTGCGGCGATGCTCCAGTTGAGGTAGAGCTGGTGCTCGGGGTCGGAGCGGGTGAACGCGTCATGGAACGGCGTCGCGAGCCAGCGTCCGGCGTCGAGGGTCGCGTCCACCAGCGTGTTGCCGGGGTTGGCGTCGCCCCAGGTGAGCAGCATCCCGAGCACGAGGATCAGGGCGGCCGCCCAGCCCGCGGCCATGATCATCATGCTGACCGGATTGGTCCGGCGGCGGGGCCACCGGCGTGGCCCGCGTTTGACGACCACGGTGCGCGTGGGGGCCGCGCCTGCCTCGGCCTCGGCGGTCGTCCGCCGTGGCCACAGCCGCTGTCGCAGGGGCGGGCGCTGCTCGGCGGCGGGCTCTGCCTGCCGCTTGCGTCCTAGGTTCAGTGCCATGATCAGTCGCTCCTCCTGTGACACATGCGTCTGGTGGCATTGCCACAGGAGGGGACAACATTCAGGCCGCCGGGTTTAGGCGGGATCTAATACCGGTTTAGGTTCCTGCTCCGACCACTCGATCTTCACGGCGTGGTGTCGAAGAGCTCGGTCATGAACTCATCGTGCGATGTGGAGCGGCCCCACGCGGCCCGGACCTCGAGTGATCACCAGGACCTGCCGGCGCGGGTACGGACGGCGGCTTCCACGGCGGCGTGGAGCGACGTCGGGTCCCGCCGGGAGATCTCGGCGCCGCGTGGCCCCAGCGCGGTCCACCGGAGGCGCCGGGGTTGCGAGCTGCTGATGGTTGAGCGTCCATGAGTGTCCTTGAGTCTTGTTGTGTGGAGCAGGTCAGAGGGTTGGAGCGTCTGACCTCTGTGTGGTGGTGACCGCGCACGGGACGGTGTGGTGATCGTTGTTTCGGGGTTGGGGTGGATCGTGGTTGCGTTGAGTGATTTCGTCGGTGGTCTCCGTTACGGTCTGTGGAATGTCCACCCCGCTCCCCTCGGCTACGGCGCCCCCGGCCAGCAGGCCGTTGCGGGAGGTCGCGCGGCCGTTCGTCGCTGATGGTCCGTCGGGTGTGTCGATCCGGGACCGGCTCAAGGGCCTGACGCCGTAGGATGAGAGGGTGCTGCGGCTGGTGGGCGAGCACATGGGGCGTCTGGCCTCGGGTGATCTGGCGCGTAGGTGCCGGGACGGTCTGGAACACTCCACCGGCACTTGGGCGGCTCGCAAGCGGGACCTGACGGCCGGGTCGTCGTCGCGGTGGGCCGGTTCGGTCACCTCCAACACCCACGATCAGTGGGGCCTGTCGCGCCGCGCGCAGGTCGCGCACCTGCGCTCGCTGGAGGCCGGTATCGGCATGGTCCGGTACCGGCTGTCGCTGACGGTCGGTGCGAAGGGGAGCCGGGGCAGGCCGGGCGGGTACCGGTCGCGGCAGGAGTGGTTCGTCAAGTCCCGGCGGCTGGCGATCCTGGAAACTGAGTACGAGCGGGTCCGTGCCGAACGTGACGCGGGCCGGGTGTCGGTGGTGCGGGGCGGGCGCCGGTTGCTCAAGCAGCGCCACAACCTGGCCGCCGCCCACAAGAGCCCAGGAGAGGTGGCGGGCGGAGTGGGAGGCGGCGCGGTGGTTCCTGACCGCCGATGGCGAGTCCGGCAAAAGGTTCGGCAACGAGACGATCCGCCTCACCCCCGACGGTGAGGTGTCGATCAAACTCCCCGCGCCGCTGGCCGAGCTGGCCAATGCCCGGCACGGCCGGTACGTGCTGGCCGCCCGCGTGGCCTTCGCGCACCGGGGTGAGGAGTGGCGCGACCGCATCAGCGTGAACCGGGCGGTGGCCTACCGCATCCACCTGGACGTGGCTCGGGGCCGCTGGTACCTGGATGCCTCCTGGACCCGCAAGAACCTGCCCGTCGTCCCGTTGGAGGCGCTGCGGGCCGGGGGTGTGGTCGGTGTGGACACCAACGCCGACCACCTGGCCGCCTGGCGGCTGGACAACCACGGCAACCCGGTCGGCGCGCCGCGCCGCTTCGACTACGACCTCACCGGCCCCGCCACCCACCGCGACGCCCAGCTCCGCCACGCCCTCACCCGCCTCCTGAACTGGGCCACCGCGACCGGCGCGCGGGCCATCGCGGTCGAGGACCTGGACTTCACCGACTCCACCACCCGCGAGAAGCACGGCCGCCGCAAGAAGTTTCGCAATCTGATCTCCGGGATCCCTACCGGCAAACTCCGCGCGCGGCTGCTGAGCATGTGCGCCGAGACCGGGATCGGCGTCATCGCCGTCGACCCCGCCTACACCTCCAAATGGGGCGCGCAGCATTGGCAGGCCCCGCTCTCCACACCACGACGCCCCGTCAGCCGCCACCAGGCCGCGAGCGTGGCGATCGGACGACGCGCCCTCGGGCACCCGATCCGGCGACGGACGACACCGCCCCCACACCACCAGACAGAGCGATGGTGTCGGGCATCGGACCGTCCAGGCCGCACCGGGCACCCGAAGGCGTGAGGGAAACCGCCCTCCGCCGCTTGGACCACGGACACGATCCGATGACGCCGGGCACAGAGCGAACGCGGTGGACCAGAACGCCCAACACCGTTCGGGGCGTTCGGCTGAGCACACGCAACTCATGCTCAGTCCTTAGGAACGGTCGTGCAGGAACGCCCACCCGTGCGGCCCGAAGCGAGCACGGAACCTGTGCAGGATGGTCGCGGCGTTCGACAGCCCTTCGTCCACGGCCGGGAGGTTGTACGCGCCTGTGCGCGGATCACGCGGCTCGTTCATGACCTGGCCCCCGCAACATCTCGACGATCTTGTCTGCGACGGCCTCCGGCTCGGTCACCTCGCCCAGGCGCCTGCACCCGTTGGTGCAGAACACCAGCCGTCCGGCGCCCTTGGGCTGGTGGCAGAACACCAGCACGCACCGCATCGACCAGCCCGCCGACGCGGTCAGGCCGGGGAACGCGGTGACAAGGTCAAGTTCGGCCTTCACCTTCCGGACCCGGAGCGATTCGGCCAGGGCCCTGACGCGCTGTTCGACCTGGGTGTGCCTGGCGGTGTTGATCACGACTCGCCTCCACGTACTGCCAGGCCTCGCAGCACGGCCTGCGCGGCCATCTGTTCTTCCGGCCTCTTAGTGATGCCGCCGTCACTTTTTGTGAACACGGCTCAAGCCTTGCCCCGCGGCCCTAGAGTCCGGAAGAACGTGAGCGTCTACAGACCCGCTGTATCCATCAGGAGTCGCCGATGGAGCACGAAGAGCGCAACTTCGACCCGAAAGCGAGCTGTGCCGCCGCGTACGTGCAGCGCATGCGCCGCTACCGGGAACGCGACGGCCTGAGCCAGGCAGAGGTCGGCCCGGCCTGCACCGTGTCGCCCAAGACGATCTCCGCGATCGAGAACCTCCGACGCCTGCCGACTCTCGACGTGAGTGCCAAGCTCGACCGCCTGTACGAGGTCGAGTACTTCGAGGAGCAGTACTGGCACGTCATCCGCGAGGCCGGATGGTCGCTGACCTTCCAGAACTACTCCGAGCAGGAGGCCCAAGCCGACTCGATCCGGGTCTACGACCCACTGCACCTTCCCGGGCTGTTCCAGGACGAGCGGTACGCCCGGCATCTGCTGCGGCCGGGGCAACGGCCGGAGACGCTGGACCAGGCCGTCGCCGCTCGGATGGGCCGCCAGGACATCCTGCAGCGCGAGGAACCACCGTTCATCACGGCGTTGATCAGGGAAGCGGTGCTGCGTGATCCGGTCGGCGGCCCCGAGGTGATGCGCGAGCAACTCGCCTGCCTGCTCAAGATGGCCCAGGAGCCCCGCAACACCGTGCAGATCATCCCCAGTGGCGCCCCCGTCTACGTGTCCAGCGGCTTCACCATCCTCGGCTTCGCGGAGGGCAACGATGTCGCCTTCGTGGAGGCCGCCATGGGCTTGGGACAGGTAGTCGCGCGACCCACCGACGTGCATCGCCTGGCGGTAGGCTTCGACATGATCGGGGGTGAGGCACTCCCGGTCGGCGAGTCTGAGATGCTGATCAAATCCATCATGGAGGCGCTGTGAACCGCCCCATCCCCCACTGGCGCAAGTCAAGCTACTCAGGCGGGGAGTCCAGTAGCACCTGCGTCGAGGTCGCCGCGCTGGACCCGGTGATCGGCCTCCGCGACTCCAAGGACCCCGACGGCCCCCACCTGCACGTCACCCGCCCCGCCTTCGCCGCCCTCCTCACCCAGATCAAGTCCGATCGGCACGGGGCCTGAGTCGGCGATTTCTCCTTCGCAGTGCGTAGCTGGGCGCTACGGCCATCACCCGGTGTGTCCGTACGACCACCGAGAGGTGCCTTCGATGTCGGCTTCCACTGGACGCGCGGCCCACTCCATGCCCCCGCTTCGGTCCCTATGCTGAAGAGGCATCCGGAGAAGGGGGATGGCATGGCCACCCACACGCATGCGCCAGAGTGTGCTGACGAGCAGGCTCTTCTCGATGGTTTCCACAAGCTCCACACGCCGGAGGGCTACCGTGCGGAGTTCATCGAAGGAGAGATCGTCGTGTCGCCGCCCCCCTTCGGAAAACATGAGAAGATCTTCTCCCGTATCACCAGGCAGGTCATCCAGAAGGCCGCGGTCGAAATGGACGTGTCCGGGGTCAAGGGCCTGGAACTGGCGCGGGGAAATCACTGCACGAAAAACTACGTGATTCCGGACGGCGTCTTCGCTCCCCTTGAGTTGGACCTGTTTGAAGTCGGGCCCTCCTGGATGCCTTCGGCCGGTGTCGCGATGGTGCTGGAAATAACCTCGTCCAACCCGGATAGGGATCGCGGCGTCAAGCGACACTGTTATGCCAAAGCGGGCATCCCCCTGTATCTGCTGGTCGATCGGGCTGATCAGCAGACCACGCTGTTCAGCGAGCCTGACGTGGGCAGGGAGGACTACCAGGCGGACGTGCGCTTTCCTTTCGGTAAGCCGCTGCTCCTGCCCGCCCCCTTTGACTTCTCGCTGGACACCTCTGACTTCAGTTGACCGGCCCATCGCCCCCGTCGGTCGCTCCTCGCCCCGTATGGCCCACGCCGCAGTTTGGCCGGTGTCACCTGCGGCCAAGCCGACCTGCCTGACATCGTGAACCTTCTCGTCCACGAGCGCCGTATCTGTCTGGTGTAGATCGATCCCAGAGTCTGGAGAGCTCATGAGGAACGCCACCAGGCAAGGACGTCTGCGGACCGTGGCCCTGGCCGGCGCCGCGGTTGCAGGGGCCACCGGCGTCGTGGCCGGTTCGCTGTACGCGGTGAACGGCGGCGAACTGCCGGGCCGGTCTGCGAAGAACGCCTCACTGGCGGGCGACACCACGAGAGCACGCACGAATCAGCCGTCCCCGAACGACGCCGCGACCACGGCCGCCAGGGCGGCCCGGCAGCTCGGCGCGCGTACGCTGGGCGCCTATCTCGACGCCTCGGGCCGCCCGGTCGTCACGGTCACCAGCGCTGCGGACGCCGCCATGGTCCGCGCGGCGGGGGCGACGCCCACGATGTCCACCCGCAGCCCGAGCACGCTGAGAGGGATCACCAACACACTGCGGCGCACGATGACCGTCCCGGGCACCGGCTGGACCGTCGATCCCGCCACGAGTCGAGTGGTGATGTGGACGGACGGGACGGTCACCGGGACGCGACTGGCCGCCGTCCGCCGGACGGCTCGGCAAATGGGTCCGGCCGTGCAGATGGTTCGCATACCAGGGCGGCTCAGCACGTTCGCGCTCGGCGGCGACGCCATCTTCGGGCAGGGCTCGCGTTGTTCGCTGGGCTTCAACGTGCGCCGCGGCCAGGAGAGCTTCTTCCTGACCGCCGGGCACTGCGGCAACGCCGTACGCAACTGGACCGCTGACCGGCAGGGAGGCCGGCCGCTCGGCACGACGGTGGCCAGCAGCTTCCCCGGGGACGACTTCGCGCTCGTCCGATCCGAGGAGGGCGCCGCCGGAGAGGGCGAGGTCAACCTGTTCAACGGGCAGAGCCGGGACATCACCCGGGCCGGTGAGGCCGTCGTCGGCCAGAACGTCGTCCGCAGCGGCAGCACCACCGGGGTCAGCACCGGCCGGGTCACCGCGGTCAACGCCACGGTGAACTTCCCGGAGGGAACGGTCACGGGCATGATCCAGACCACCGTGTGCGCGGAGCCCGGCGACAGCGGTGGACCGCTGTTCAGCGGCACCACCGCGCTGGGGCTGACCTCCGGCGGCGCGGGCAACTGCCGGTCCGGCGGCATCACCTTCTTCCAGCCGGTCACCGAGCCGCTCCAGAGGTTCGGCGTCGACGTCTTCTAGAGGTAGGCGGTGCTAGGGCGTGTCTCGAGACACGCCCTAGGAGATCCACTGGAACAGGCGCTCGGGGCGGCCGGTGCCGTACTTGAGAGTCACCCGGGCGAGGCCTGCGGCCCCGAAGTACTCGAGGTAGCGGCGGGTGCTCACGCGGGAGATCCCGACCACGGACGCGCATTCGGCGGCCGACATGGGTGCATCTGCGGCGATCAGGGCGCGCTTGACCAGTTCGGCGGTCTCGGCGCTCATGCCCTTGGGGAGGGGCGGGGCGCCCGGGGAGGCGCCGCGGTGGAGGATGCGGTCGATGTCGGCCTGGCCGCTGACCACCAGGTTGCCCAGTTCCGCGCGTTCGGCGGCGTAGCGTTCCAGGCGGACCTGGAGGTCCTTGAAGTCGAAGGGCTTGAGGAGGTAGTTCACCGCGCCTTGGCGGGCGGCGGCGCGGACGGAATCGGTCTCGCGCGTGGCGCTGATGACGAGGAAGTCGCAGTCGTGGCCGGCGGCACGCAGGCGGGTGACGACGTCCAGGCCGAAGATGTCCGGGAGGTAGAGGTCAAGGAGCACCAGGTCGGGCGACAGGGATGCGACCGCCTCGATGGCCTCCCGGCCGGTGTGGGCGGTGCCGACGACGCGGAAGCCGTCGATCCGCTCGACGAAGCCACGGTTGATGCGCGCGACCATGAAGTCGTCGTCGACGACCAGGACGTCGATCATGGGGTGGTCTCCAGTGCTCCGACGGACAGGTGGGCGGTGAAGACGGAGCCGTCGACGGAGATCTCGCCGCCGTGCCGGTGGCAGATGAGCTGCGTCAGGGCCAGGCCGATGCCGCGCTCGCCGCTGCGGGCCGCCTTGGTGGTGAAGCCGCGGGCGAAGACCTCCGAGGCCAGCTCGGGGGCGACGCCGGGGCCGGAGTCCCGGACGACGATCTCGACGGCGGACGCGTCGTGGCGGAGCTCGACCTCCACCCAGGCGTCCTCGTGGCCGGCGGCGGCGTCGACGGCGTTGTCGACGAGGTTCCCGATCACGGTGGCCAGGTCCGCCGAATCCTGCGGGGGGAGCTTGTCCAGCGACGTCGGGTCCGAGATGCGCAGCTCCACCTTCCGTTCGGCGGCCAAGGACGACTTGGCCATGAGCAGGGCGGCGATCGCGGTGTCGCGGACCTTGGCGTTCAGCCTGGTGTCGAGCGACTCCCGGTGCTTCTGGAGGGCGCGGACGTAGGGCACGACCGCGTCGTGGTCGCCCACCTGGATCAGCCCGGAGATCACATGGAGCTGGTTGGCGAACTCGTGGGCCTGGGCGCGCAGGAGTTCGGTGGAGCCGCGGAACGACCCGAGCTCCCGTTCGAGCTGGGCCAGCTCGGTCCGGTCGCGGAGGGTGGTGACCGAGCCGAGCGCACGGCCGCCCTGTACCACGGCCATCCGGTTGAGGACCAGGACCCGGCCCTCCCGGATGACGATCTCGTCCCGTGCGTCGCTCACCCCGGTCAGCACCTCGACGAGCCGGCTCTCCAGCCCGAAGTCGGCCAGGGCGTGGCCGAGGCAGTCGGGGGGCAGGCCGAGCAACCGGCGTCCCACGTCGTTGACCAGGGTGATCCGGTACCGCGGGTCCAGTGCGATCACGCCCTCGGCGATGCCGTGGAGCAGGGCCTCCCGGTGCTCGGCCAGACCGGTGATCTCGCGTGGTTCCAGCCCCAGGGTCTGCCGCTTGATCCGGCGGGCCACCAGCAGGGAGCCGAACAGGCCGAGCGCGCTGGCGATCCCGACGTAGAGTGGCAGGTAGTGGGTCGCCCCGACCAGCCTGTCCCAGGACGTCGGCGCCGCGACCCCGATCGCCACGGTGCCGAGGCGCTTCCCGCGGTTGTCGTCCCGGTCCCCCAGCACCGGGATCTGGGCCGTCAGCTCGCGCGATCCGTTCAGGGTGAGGTAGCCGGACCAGCTGCGGTCGGGCACGCCCCCGAGGGGGAGCCGCGTGCCGGCCAGCGTCGGATCGGTGGAGCTGAGGACGACCCCCCGGGCGTTCGCGACCGTCACCGAGGTGACGCCGGTGTTCAGCCGGGTCGACTGCACGAGCGTGGCGAGCACCGTGCTGGGGAACCCCTCCGCGAGCTGGGCGCGGACCAGCGGGTTCCACGCGAACTGCTCGGCGAGCGCGTTCACCCGGCGGTCCTCGACCCGGTCGAACGTGGCGGAGGACTGGGCGAGGGAGATGGCCCCGACGGCCACGAGCACGACGACCACGATCGCGAGCTGCAGCGCGAACAGCTCGCCCGCAAGCGTCCGGGGGCGGAGTCTGACGACCATTAGTTACACAATCTCCGCAGGTCACAGAAGGCTATGTGGCGCCCGCCACACTACACATACTCGGTGCTCCCACCCCAAAAGAGTCGAAGGGACCCGACGATGGGAATTCACCTCACCGTCCGGCTCGGCGCGCTGGCCGCCGCTGCGATGCTCACGCTCGGCGCCTGCGGCGCGACCGCAGGCAAGGACGACACCAAGGCCGGCGGCACCCTCACCGGGCTGCGGATCATGGTGCCGAACACGCCCGGCGGCGGCTACGACACCACCGCCCGGACGGCCGCCAAGGTCATGGGCGACACCAAGATCGCCAACACGGTCCAGGTGTTCAACCTGCCGGGTGCGGGCGGCACCGTCGGCCTGCAGCGCACGGTCAACGAGAAGGGCAACGGCAAGCTCGCCATGCAGATGGGCCTCGGCGTCGTGGGCGCGTCCTACACCGCCAAGTCGAAGGCCCGGCTGACCGAGACCACGCCGCTCGCCAAGATGATCGAGGAGGCCGGCGCGATCGTCGTGCCCAAGGACTCTCCCTACAAGACCATCGGCGACCTCATCGCGGCCTGGAAGAAGAACCCGAAGAAGGTGGCCGTCGGCGGCGGTTCCTCACCCGGCGGGCCGGACCACCTGCTGCCCATGCAGCTGGCCAAGACCGTCGGCATCGACCCCAAGCAGGTCAACTACGTCTCCTACGACGGCGGCGGCGAGCTCCTGCCGGCGCTGCTCGGCAACAAGATCGCGTTCGGTGCCAGCGGCTTCGGTGAGTTCCTCGACCAGGTCGAGGCCGGCCAGATCCGGGTGCTGGCGGTGACCAGCGCCTCGCCGATCGCCGTCCTCAAGGACGTCCCGACGCTCAAGGCCTCCGGTGTCGACCTGGTCTTCACCAACTGGCGCGGCATGGTGGCCCCGCCCGGGATCAGCTCGGCCGACAAGCAGGCATGGATCGACGCGCTGACGCGGATGCACGACTCGAAGGAGTGGAAGGCCGAGCTGGCCAAGCGCGGCTGGACCGACTCGTTCGTCACCGGCGATCAGTTCGGGTCGTTCCTCACCCAGCAGGACCAGTCCGTCGCCGACATCCTCAAGCAGCTGGGGCTGGCCTGATGGACACCGACACCATGGTCACCGAGAAGACGGCGCCCACCGAACGCCCCGGGACCGACCGGGCGCAGTACGGGGTCTGCGCCTTCCTCGCGGGGCTCGGCCTCCTGGTGATCGTGGACGCGACCGGCATCCCGAACACCGTGTCGTCCACCGATCTGCTGGGGCCCCGGCCCGTTCCGCTGCTCATCGGAGCCCTCCTGCTCGGCATCTCCGTCGTGTACGGGATCGACGTGGCGCGCGGTGGCCGCGGCGAGCCGGAGCACGGCGAGGACATCGACCTCGCGTCGCCGATCGACTGGCGGACGGTCCTGCTGCTCATCGGCGTCTTCGCCGCCAACGCGGTCCTCATCGAGCGGCTCGGCTGGGTCATCAGCGGGGGGCTGCTGTTCTGGGGCGCGGCGTTCGCGCTCGGCAGCCGCCGGTACGTGCTGACCGCGGCGGTCTCCGCGGCCCTCTCGCTGGGCACGTTCTACGCGTTCGCGATCGGGCTCGGCGTGAATCTGCCCGCCGGAGTGCTGCAGGGGATCCTGTGATGGGTGATCTCGGCAACCTGCTCGACGGCTTCGCCCACGTCGCCACCCCGACCAACCTGCTGATGGCCTTCCTGGGCGTGCTGATCGGCACCGCCGTGGGCGTGCTGCCCGGCATCGGCCCTGCGATGACCGTCGCGCTGCTCCTGCCGGTGACCTACGGGATGGGGCCGGTCCAGGCGTTCATCATGTTCGCGGGGATCTACTACGGCGGCATGTACGGAGGGTCGACCACCTCGATCCTGCTCAACACGCCGGGCGAGTCGTCCTCGGTCGTCACCGCGATCGAGGGCAACAAGATGGCCAAGGCCGGGCGGGCCGCGCAGGCGCTCGCCACTGCCGCGATCGGGTCGTTCGTGGCCGGGACGATCGCCACCGTTCTCCTGGTGGTCGTCACGCCGCTGGTGGTGCGGTTCGCGGTCAGCCTGGGCGCCCCCGACTATTTCGCGATCATGCTGCTGGCGTTCGTCGCGGTCTCCGCCGTGCTGGGCTCCTCGCGGCTGCGCGGCCTGGTGTCCCTGCTGGTCGGCCTGGTCATCGCACTGATCGGCATCGACGGGGTGTCCGGGCAGCAACGGCTGACTTTCGGCGTCCCGCAGCTGGCCGACGGGCTGGACGTCGTCGTCGTGGCCGTGGGGATCTTCGCCGTCGGTGAGGCGCTGTGGGTCGCGGCACATTTGCGGCGCAAGACCGGCGAGGTGATCCCGGTCGGGCGGGCCTGGATGGGCCGGGAGGACTGGCGGCGTTCCTGGCGGCCCTGGCTGCGCGGCACCGCCCTCGGCTTCCCGTTCGGCGCCGTCCCGGCGGGCGGCGCGGAGATCCCGACCTTCCTGTCGTACGCGACCGAGAAGAAGCTGGCCAAGCACCACGACGAGTTCGGGAACGGCGCGATCGAGGGCGTGGCCGGTCCGGAGGCCGCCAACAACGCCTCGGCGGCCGGCACCCTCGTGCCGATGCTCGCGATCGGCCTGCCGACCACGGCCGTCTCGGCGGTCATGCTGGCGGCCTTCGAGTCCCACGGGATCCAGCCGGGACCGCTGCTGTTCGATCGCCAGCCCGAGCTGGTCTGGACATTGATCGCCAGCCTGTTCGTCGGCAACCTCATGCTGCTCGCGCTCAACCTGCCGCTCGCACCGCTGTGGGCGAAGCTGCTGCGCGTTCCCCGCCCGTACCTGTACGCCGGGATCCTGTTCTTCGCCTCCATGGGGGCCTATGCCGTCAACTCCCAGCCGTTCGACCTGTTCATCCTTCTGGTCCTCGGACTCCTGGGGTTCGGCATGCGGCGGTTCGGGTTCCCGGTCCTGCCGCTCATCGTGGGCGTCATCCTCGGCCCGCGCGCCGAACTGCAGGGCAGGCGCGCGCTCCAGCTGTCCGGCGGCGACCTGTCGGGGCTGCTGGGCGGGCCGGTGTCCTACACCGTCTACGGCCTGATCGTCCTGCTCCTCGCCTGGCCCCTGATCAGGCTCGTCCTGCGGAAGGCGAACTCATGATCCTTCGTACGTTCGGCTGGTCGTTCGCCCTGACCGCGGCCGGTCTGGTCGCCGCCCTGGCCTACGGCGGGACGGCGGGGCTGGCGGTGGTGACCGTCCTGGTGGTGCTGGAGATCTCGCTGTCGTTCGACAACGCGGTCGTCAACGCCAAGGTGCTGGAACGCATGAGCCCGTTCTGGCAGAAGATCTTCCTGACCGTCGGCATCGCGATCGCCGTGTTCGGCATGCGGTTGCTGTTCCCGGTCGCGATCGTCGCGCTCACCACCGGGCTGGGGCCCGTCGAGGCGGTGCGCCTGGCGCTGAACGACCACGACGCCTACCAGGCGTCCATGGAGAGCGCCTACCCGATGATCGCGGCCTTCGGCGGCGTGTTCCTGCTGATGATCTTCCTGGACTGGCTGTTCGACGAGCGCGAGGAGCGCTGGCTGGCCCTGCTCGAGGCGCCGCTCGCCCGGTTCGGCAGGCTCGACCAGCTCTCGGTGATCATCGCGGGCACCGCGCTCGCGGGCGTCGCGGGGCTCTGGGCCCCCGAGGGAGAGCGGGCGTCCGTGCTGATCGCCGGAATGCTCGGACTCGTCGCCTACCTCCTGGTGAACGGGCTCGGAAATCTCTTCGACACCGCGGCCTCGGATTCGGCCTCGGATTCGGATTCGGCCCTGGCCTCAGGCTCGGATTCGGCCCAGGGCTCGGGCTCGGGCCCATCGAGGCCTGCCGTGGCCGTCGGCAAGGCCGCGTTCTTCCTCTTTCTCTACCTGGAGGTACTGGACGCGTCGTTCTCCTTCGACGGCGTGATCGGCGCGTTCGCGATCTCCACGGATCCGATCGTCATCGCCCTCGGCCTCGGCATCGGCGCGATCTACATCCGCTCGATCACGGTCTTCCTGATCCGCAAGGGCACCCTCCAGCGCTACGCCTACCTCGAACACGGCGCCCACTGGGCCATCGGGGCCCTCGCCGTCTGCATGCTGGTCGGCATCGTGTCCCATGTCCCAGAGTGGATCACCGGTGGCCTCGGCGCCGGCCTGATCATCCTCGCCTTCGCCACCTCCGTTCTCCGCAACCGCCGGGCCGAGCCCGAGCCCGCCCCGGTCACCGGCTGAACGCGCCGCCGCGCGGCCCCCGGGGCGGTCGAGGTATCACGTGCTCGTGAAGCGAGAGATCACTTGCCCTTGAAGACGGCCGGGCGCTTCTCCTTGAAGGCCTTCGAGCCCTCCTTGGCGTCCTCGGACCCGATGACGGGCCAGCCGATCTCGTCGGAGATCTTGAGGGCCTCCTCCTCGGAGAGGTGCTCGGTCTCGCGGTAGGTGCGGAGGATCGCCTGGACGGCGAGGGGCCCGCATTCGGCGATCTGGTCGGCCAGCTCGCGGGCGGCCTGGAGGGCGGTGCCGGTCGGGACGACCTTGTTGATGAGGCCCATGGTGAGGGCCTCCTGCGGTGTCACCGAGCGGGCGGTGAGGAGGATGTCCATCGCGGCTGCGTAGCCGATCTGGCGGGGGAGCCGGATCGCGGAGCCGCCCATGGGGAAGAGGCCGCGCTTCGCCTCGTACAGCCCGAGGGTGGCGTCCTCGGCGACCACGCGGAGATCGGTGCCGACCAGGAGCTCGGTGCCGCCGGCCACGGCGTAGCCCTCGATCGCACAGATGAGGGGCTTGGTCGGCCGGCCCTCGCGGAGCAGGCCCTTCCAGTGGAAGTTCGGGATCTGCTGCATGCGCTCCTGGACCTTGGGGTCGGAGGGCGGGGTGCCCATCGCCTTCAGGTCCGCGCCCGCGCAGAACTGGCCGTCCGCGCCGGTGAGGATGCCCACGCGGACCTCGGGGGTCTCGGACATGTAGGCCCAGGCGTCGGCGAGACCGACGAGCATGGCCGAGCTCAGCGCGTTGCGGGCCTCGGGGCGGTTCATCGTCGCGATGACGACGTGGCCGTCCTGCTCGACGGTGCAGTGCTCGGTGCTGATCGGCAGCCGTTCCAACGCGTCCTCCCAGGTAACCCGGCGATTCAAAACAAGAACAGATTCTAGTAGCGAGATCGGCGCGTCAACAGCTCTTGCCCCAGAAAACGAGAACGTGATCTACTTTGGCATCCCGGGGTGAGTGCGATGCTGCTCATCGACCGAGCGACGGGCGAGGAGAGCCGATGGGATCGTTGGGATTTTGGCGGCTGGCGCAGGCCGATCCGGAGTGGATCGCGGCCGTCGACCCGGATGGAACCGAGTACACCGCTGGTGACCTGCTGGCCCGCGCCAACCGGGTGGTGCACGGGCTGCGGGATCTCGGGCTGCGGAACGGCGACGGCTTCTGCGGCCTGGTGCCGAACGGCGTCGACGGACTGGTGCTGTATCTGGCCGCGTTGCAGGCGGGCTGGTACTACACGCCGATCAACTGGCATCTGACCGGCCCCGAGATCGGCTACATCGTGGCCGACAGCGAGGCCAAGGCGTTCTTCGTGCACGAGCGTTACGCCGAGGAGGGCGAGCGGGGTGCCGAGGAGTCGGGGATCGAGGCGCATCGAAGGTTCGCGTTCGGTGCCGTCAAGGGCTTCCGCCCGTTCGACGAGCTGGTCGGCGGGCAGCCGGACGCGCTGCCCGAGGACCGCAGCAACGGCGCGACCATGCACTACACGTCCGGCACCACCGGGCGGCCCAAGGGCGTCAGGCGCAAGCTCGCCGGGATCGACCCGGACGACAGCGCCGAGCTGATGACGTTCCTGCTGGGGATGTTCGGCATGACGCCCGGGCGTCCCGCCGGGAACGAACCGCAGGCGCATCTGGTGACCTCGCCGAACTACCACACCGCGGTGACCCAGTTCGGCGGCACGGCGCTGCAGATGGGCCACACGCTGGTGTACGTCGACAAGTGGGACGCCGAGGAGACCCTCCGGCTGATCGAGCGTTACAAGATCACCAACACCCATATGGTGCCGACGCACTTCAAGCGGCTGCTCGGCCTGCCTGACGAGGTCAGGAAGCGCTACGACGTGTCGTCCATGAAGTGGGCCATCCACGCGGCCGCGCCGTGCCCGGTCCCGATCAAGCAGCAGATGCTCGACTGGTGGGGCGACTGCATCTGGGAGTACTACGCGGCCACCGAGGGCGGCGGCACGATCGCCTCGCCGGAGGACTGGCGCGCCCACCCCGGCACGGTCGGCAAGGCCTGGCCGATCAGCGAACTGCTGATCGTGGACGACGACGGGCAGCCGGTGCCGACCGGCACGCCCGGGACGATCTACATGAAGATGGCCGGCACCACGTTCGAGTACAAGGGCGACAAGGACAAGACGGAGAAGAACCGGCTCGACGACCACTTCACGGTCGGCGACATCGGCTACCTCACCGAGGACGGCTTCCTCTTCCTGTCCGACCGCAAGGCCGACATGATCATCTCGGGCGGCGCCAACATCTACCCGGCCGAGATCGAGAACGAGATCACCATGCACCCCAAGGTCGCCGACGTTGCCGTGTTCGGCATTCCCGACGACGAGTGGGGCGAGCAGATCAAGGCCGTCGTCGAGCCCGCGCCGGGTGCCGAGCCGGGGCCGGAGCTGGCCGCCGAGATCCTCTCCTCACTGGAGGGCCGCCTGGCCAAGATGAAGTGGCCGCGGTCGATCGACTTCATCGAGACCATGCCGCGCGAGCCCAACGGCAAGCTCCTCAAGAGGAAGCTCCGCGACCCGTACTGGAAGGACCGCGAGAGTGCCATCTAAGCCCGACCAATCCACCGTGACCGACCTCCCGGCTGAGGCCCCGAACCACGTCCTGGAGTTTCCCGGCGGCTACACGCGGTCGGTCGGCCCGGTCATCGGCCGGTTCCTGAGCGAGCTGCGCGACGGGCGCCTGGTGGGCGTGCGCACGCAGGCCGGGAAGGTGCTCTTCCCTCCCCTGGAGTACGACCCGGACAGCGGCGAGGCCGTGACGGACGAGTACGTCGAGGTCGGGCCCGCGGGCACCGTCCAGAGCTGGTCGTGGGTGTCGCGGCCGCTGAAGGTGCACCCCCTCGACCGCCCGTTCGCCTGGGCGTTGATCCAGCCGGACGGCGCCGACACCGCGCTGCTGCACGCGCTGGACATGGGCGTGCTTGAGGAGGGCGCCGAGGCGCCGCGCTATCTCAAGACCGGCCTGCGCGTCAGGCCCAAGTTCCGCGGCCGGGGCAAGCGGGCCGGGTCGATCAACGACATCGAGTGCTTCGAGCCCGAGGTCACGATGATCAACGCGCCGTCGCGGCTGGAGTACGAGCTCCAGGGCGGCCGGGCGCTCGACCGGTTCCTGGAGGGCGTCTCCCAGGGCAAGCTCATCGGCCATCGGTGCGGTGTCTGCGGCCAGGTCATCGTGCCGATGAAGGGCCTGTGCCCGAAGGACGGCGTGCCCACCACCGAGGAGGTGGAGCTGCCCGACACCGGCACCGTCACCACGTTCGCGGTCAACAACCTGCCGGACCCGCGCGCCCCCGAGGTGCCGTTCGTCTCCGCCTACATCCTGCTCGACGGAGCGGGGCTCACCATGCTCGCCCTCGTGGCGGGCGTCCCGGCGGACCAGGTCCGGATGGGCATGCGGGTCAAGGCGGCCTGGAGACCCCGCGAGGAGTGGGGCAAGACCATGAGCAACATCAAGTGGTTCGAGCCGCTCGACGAGCCCGACGTCCCCTTCGACGCGATCAAGGACTACCTATGAGCAGAGATGTCGCGGTCGTCGCGTTCGTTCAGACCCGGCACACCGCCGAGGACACCGGCATGTCGGAGGTCGAGCTCCTCGCCCCGATCATCACCGAGATCAAGGAACGCACCGGGCTGAGGCGCTTCGGGTTCACCTGCTCGGGCTCATGCGACTACCTCGCCGGGGCGCCGTTCTCGTTCGTGTCGGCGCTCGACGCGGTCGGCGCCTGGCCGCCGATCTCCGAGTCGCACGTGGAGATGGACGCGGCCTGGGCGCTGTACGAGGCGTGGGTGAAGCTGCAGCACGGTGAGATCGACACCGCGCTGGTGTACGGCTTCGGCAAGCCGTCCCAGGGCACGCTGCGGGAGATCATGACCCAGCAGCTCGACCCGTACTACCTGGCGCCCCTCGGCGTCGACCAGGTCTCCCTCGCCGCCCTCCAGGCGCGCGCCTACCTGGAACGGTCGGGCGCCAAGGAGGACGACTTGCGCGCCGTCGCCGCCCGGTCCCGTGCGGCCGGCCGCGACAACCCGTTCGCTCTCCACCTCGACGATCCGGGTGACGCCGGCTACGACGTCGCCCCGCTCCGCCCGCACGACATCGCGGCGGACGCCGACGGCGCGGCGGCGATCGTGCTGGCCACCGGCGACAAGGCGCGCGAGCTGTGCGAACGGCCCGCATGGATCACCGGCATCGACCACCGCAGCGAGGCACACCTCCCCGGTGTACGCGACCTGGCCCGGTCGGACTCGGCCCGGATCGCGGGGGAGAAGGCGGGGGCCACCGGCATCGAGGTCGCCGAGCTGCACGCCCAGTTCACCCACGAGGAGCTGATCCTGCGGGAGGCGCTGGGCCTCGGCGACGACGTGACCGTCAATCCCTCCGGCGGCGCGCTCTCGGCCAACCCGGTCATGGCCACCGGCCTGATCCGCATCGGTGAGGCCGCGAGACGGATCCACGACGGCACGGCGTCCAAGGCCCTCGCCCACGCCGCATCCGGCCCGTGCCTCCAGCAGAACCTCGTCTGCGTCCTCTCGGGAGAGAACAATGGGTAACCCGTGCGCGATCATCGGCGTGGGTCAGACCGCGTACAAGACCAAGCGGCTTGACGTCTCGATGGCCGGGCTGGTCCGCGAGGCGGCGCAGCGCGCGCTCGACGACGCCGGGCTGACCTGGAACGACATCGACGCGGTGGTCATCGGCAAGGCGCCCGACCTCTTCGAGGGCGTCATGATGCCCGAGGCGTACCTCGCCGACGCGCTGGGGGCGCGCGGCAAGCCGATGATGCGCGTCCACACGGCCGGCTCGGTCGGCGGCTCCACCGCGAACGTCGCGGCGAGCCTCATCCAGAGCGGCGTGCACGACCGGGTCCTCACCGTGGCGTGGGAGAAGCAGTCGGAGTCCAACGCCACCTGGGCGCTCACCGTCAACACGCCCTACTCGACCTCGCTGGTCGTCGGGGCGGGCGGCTACTTCGCCCCGCACATCCGCGCGTACATGCGCCGCTCCGGAGCCCCCGACCACATCGGCACGCTCGTCGCGGTCAAGGACCGGGAGAACGCGCTGAAGAACCCGTACGCCCACCTCAAGATCCCGGGCATCTCGCGGGAGATGGTCGAGTCCACCCCGATGCTCTGGGAGCCGATCCGCTACCTGGAGACCTGCCCGTCGTCCGACGGCGCGTGCGCGATGGTGCTCGCCTCCGAGGACGCCGCGCGCAAGACCCCCAACAGGCCCGCCTGGGTGCACGGCACGTCGATGCGCTCGGAGCCGATCTTCTTCGCGGGCCGCGACACGGTGAACCCGCAGGGCGGCATGGACGCCGCGGCCGACGTCTACCGGCAGGCCGGCATCGCCGACCCGCGCCGCGAGCTCGACGTCGCCGAGACGTACGTGCCGTTCTCCTGGTATGAGCCGATGTGGCTGGAGAACCTCGGCTTCTGCGGTGAGGGCGAGGGCTGGAAGCTCACCGAGTCCGGCGCGACGGCGCTCGACGGCGACATTCCGTGGAACGCCTCGGGCGGCGTGCTCTCGTCCAACCCGATCGGCGCCTCCGGGATGATCCGGTTCGCCGAGGCGGCTCTCCAGGTCCGCGGCCTGGCCGGGGAACACCAGGTCGAGGGTGCCCGCCGGGCCCTCGGCCACGCGTACGGCGGCGGAGCCCAGTTCTTCGCCATGTGGATCGTCGGCAGCGACAAACCCTAACTCTCCCGGAGGAAGTCCGATGGAGTTCAACTACGCGGATCTGTTCGAAGGGGTCGCCGACGCGATCGGGGACCGCGTCGCGCTCGTCTGCGGCGACCGGCGGCTCACCTACGCCGACCTGGACGCCGAGGCCAACCGACTGGCCCATCACCTGGAAGGCGTCGGAGTGGAACGCGGGCAGCACGTCGCGATCCAGCTCTACAACGGGATCGAGTACGCGGTCGCGATCCTGGCCGCGTTGAAGATCCGGGCCGTTCCGATCAACGTCAACTATCGCTACGTCGAGTCCGAGTTGCTCTACCTCTACCGTGACTCCGACAGCGTCGCGCTGCTCTACGACGCCGAGTTCGACGAGCGGGTCGCGGCGACGGTCCCGCAGGTGCCGTCCATCCGGAACCTCATCTCGGTGAACGGCCCGTCCACGGTCCCCGGCGCCGTCCCGTACGAGGAGGCCATCGCCGCCCAGCCCGCCACGCGCGGCTTCCCGGCGCGGTCGGGCGACGACACCTACATCATCTACACCGGCGGGACGACCGGCATGCCCAAGGGCGTGATGTGGGGCATGGAGGACATGCTCTTCGCGTTCTGGAACCCCAGCTTCCCCCGCCCGGGCAAGCCGCAGGACGTGGTCGACCAGGCTGTGAACGCCGGGCCCATCACCATGATGCCGGTGGCGCCGCTGATGCACGGCGCTGCTCAGATGGCCACGTTCATCACATGGTGGATGGGCGGCACGATCGTCTACGTCCGCAAGTTCGACGCGGCGGAGGTGTGGCGGACGATCGAACGGGAGAAGGTCAACTCCCTCACGATCACCGGCGACGCCATGGCCATCCCCATGGTGGAGGAGCTGGAGCGGCCGGGCGCCTCGTACGACGTGTCCAGCCTCATCGCCTACGTCTCCACCGGCGCCATCCTCTCCGGCAGCGTCAGTGATCGCCTGGCTCGCGCGCTGCCCAACGTCATGATCCTGGACCGGTTCGGCTCCACCGAGTCCGGCTCGACGGCGCAGGCCGTCGCGGGCTCGACTCCCGAGAAGGGCCTGCGCTTCGCGCCGGATGTGGAGGACGTGACGGTCCTGGACGACGCGCTCAAGGTGGTCCAGCCCGGTTCCGGAGTCATGGGCCAGGTGGCCCGTTCCGGCTGGATCGCACGCGGCTACTACAACGACCCCGAGAAGACCGCCCGCACGTTCCCCGAGGTGGACGGCAAGCGCTGGCTCCTCACCGGCGACCTCGCCACCGTCGAGGAGGACGGCTCGATCGCCGTGTACGGCCGCGGCTCGCAGGCCATCAACACCGGCGGCGAGAAGGTCTTCCCCGAGGAGATCGAGGCGGTCCTCAAGGGCCATCCGGGCGTGTACGACGCCGTCGTCACGGGCATCCCCGACGAACGCTGGGGCAGCCGCGTGGCCGCCGTCATCCAGCCGCAGGGTGAGCCCCCGTCGCCCGACGACCTCGACGCCCACTGCCGCAAGGAGCTGTCGGGCTACAAGGTCCCGCGCACCTACGCCTTCGTCACCGAGATGAAGCGTTCCCCCGCCGGCAAGGCCGACTACCGCTGGGCCAAGCAAATAGCCGAGGAGGCCTGACCACCCGCCAGCAGCGCGCCTGCTAGGGTCTCTCGATATACGAGAGAATTGAGGTGGGTGCGTGTCGACCCCGGAACGGGCGCGGATCGAGCAGGAGCTGCAGCTGGCGATCCAGCGCAGCACCATGTGGACGGTGCTGCTGCACCACGCCACCGCGAGCAAGGCCGGCATGAACGTCACGGACGCGCAGTGCATCAACGCGCTGACGCTGGACGGGCCGCAGACGCCGGGCCAGCTCGCGCAGCTCATGGGCATCACGACCGGGGGAGCGATCACCGCCGTCATCGACCGGCTGGAGAAGGCCGGTTACGTCAAGCGCACCCGTGACGCCGACGACCGGCGGCGGGTCATCATCGAGCTCGTCCCGGAGAGCGCCGGGCGCTTCGCGCGGTACTTCGAGCCGATCGGGCGGGCCTTCGGCGAGAAGCTGGACGGCTTCACCGACGAGCAGCTGCGGTTCCTGCTGGACTACGTGCGCGACAACAACACGATGATGCCGGCGGTGATCGAGGAGGTCCGCAGGATGCCGTAGCGATCAACTAGGGTGCTGGAGATCCGGCATTCCAGGAGCACTACGGCATCATGAACATCCCCGGCTACGAGCTCGTCGAGACGCTGGGCGCGGGTGGATTCGGCACCGTCTACCGTGCCCGCCAGCTCTCCGTCCAGCGCGAGGTGGCGCTGAAGGTCGACAGCCGCCCGCTCGCGTCCGAGCGCGACCGGCGCCGCTTCATGCGCGAGGTCACCGCCGCCGGCCGGTTGTCCGGCCACCCGCACGTCGTCGCGGTGTACGACGCGGGCGTGCTCCCGGACGGCCGCCCGTACATGGTCCTGGAGCTCTGCCCGGGTGGCTCCCTGAACGACCGGCTCCAGGAACGCGGCCCCTTCCAGCCCGCCGAGGTGCGCGACATCGGGGTGAACATCGCCGACGCCCTGGCCGCGGCCCACGCGGCTGGGGTGCTCCACCGCGACGTCAAACCCGCCAACATCCTGGTCGACCAGTACGGCAACCCCGGGCTCGCCGACTTCGGGCTGGCCAGCATGCCCACGCCCGGCATGGAGTCCTCGGCCACCCGCGAGGCGCTGACACCCGCGTACGCGCCGCCCGAGGCGTTCCGGCTGGACGAGCCCTCCCCCGCGGGGGACGTCTACTCCCTCGCGGCCTCCTTGTACGCGCTGCTGTCCGGACGGCCGCCGCACTTCCCGCCCGACCGGCAGTTGAGCATCGCGGCGCTGATGGCGGCGCAGCAGCAGCCTGTTCCCGACCTCCCCGGCGTGCCCACCGCGCTGACCGCCGTGCTCCGGCAGGCGATGGCGTTCGACCGGAACGTCCGCACTCCCACCGCCGACGCCTTCCGGGACGCGCTGGCCGCCGTCGACATGCAGTCGCAGACGCCGTTGCGCACCATGCCGGCTCCGCCCGTTCCCATCGACGGGCACACGACCGAGCCGGCCATCCAGCCCGCGCCCGCCGGGCAGTCACGGGGATTGTCGCAGGGTCTCATCCTCGGGGCGGCGGCACTGGTGGGGGCGGGCATCCTGGGCGCGGGCGCGCTCGTCGCGTTCGCGCCGGACTCGGACTCACGAACGGGCTCGGACCCCAGCAAGACCGGCGCCGTTCAGCAGGGCGGCGGCAAGGACGGCGGGGCTGCGCCGGGGAAGGGCACCGGCAGCGGCAACGCAAATGCGGCGGCCGCCGCCGACAAGAAGCTCTACGGCGTGGAGACCGTGACCGCGAACTGCCCGGCCGCCCTCGTGCCCGGCGCCCGCGCCCGCTGTACGCGCACGGCGGAGTGCTGGGGCGGCGGTATCTGGGTGAACGGGTGGATTCTCTCCATGAGCCGGTTCGACTGCAAGGAGCCGCACGGCCGCCAGGTCTTCGCGATCGCCCTCATGCCGCCCGACGGCGAGACCGGCGACCGGGATCTCCTGGCCAGGAACCCGACCGTGCGGAAGGTCTGTTCCAAGAACATCCTGCGGCGGTCGCTGCAAGGCCGGGCGGCCAAATACCGGTCGTGGAAGTGGGACGTGAGAGTGATCCCGCCCTCGCAGAGCCGGTTCGAAAAGGGTGACCGCGTGTATCGCTGCGCGGGAGAGGTGCCCTACGGCAAGAAGCTCATCGGCGGCGTCTTCCGTCCTCGCTAGGCGCTGCCGGCTGACAGGCGGCCGCGCAGGAGGTCCATCAGGGTGGTGTGGACCTCGGTGAGCGGGCGGTCAGGCTGGAGCGCGCGCCAGTCGAGCGCGACCGTGATGACCATGCCGAAGACCGCCGTGGCGGCGATGCCGATGTCGAGGTCCTCCCGCAGCTCGCCGGCGCCCACGGCGGCCCGCAGCACGTCGGCGATCACGTCGATCGCCTGCTCACGGATGAGCCGCGCGGCGTGCCGCCAGTCACCGCCGCCCGACCGCCACGCCTCGGCGATCAGCAGCCGGGCGAACGACTCGTGCTCGCCGATGAACGCGAGCTCCGCGCCGACGACCGCCTCCAGCGCGTCCAGCGGTTTGCGCCCGCCGGCCGCCTCGCGCAGCGTGGTCGACAGCCGTTCGATGCCGTAGTCCAGCAGCTCCGTGAACAGTGCGGCCTTGCTGCCGAAGTTGTAGTAGACCGTGCCCTTGGCGACGCCCGCCTGCTCGGCGATCTGGTCGACCGTGGTGCCGGTGAAGCCCTGCGCGGCGATCAGCTCGATCGCCGCGGCGAACACCCTCTCGCGGGTCGCCGTCCTGCTCATGGGCCTCACAGCTTCAGTACGGGGTGCAGCCGCTTGATCGTCCACACACGGTTGTGCCGGACCGTCAGCGCCGTGAGCGCGAGCCCGCCCACCAGGAACGCCACCAGCACCGCACCACCCTGCCACACCGGTGCCAGGCCGCCGCCACTGATCAGGTGCCGGACGGCGGTGACCACCCACGGCATGGGCAGGAACGGCTGGATCGCTTGGAAGAACCCCGGGCTCGTCTCGATGGGATACGTACCCGCGGCGGACGTCAGCTGCAACATCAGCAGGGCGAGCGCGAGGATGCGCCCGACGGGCCCGAAGCGCGCGTTGACCCACTGGATCACGGCCAGGAACGCGGCCGACGCGAGCGACAGGAAGGCGATCAGCCCGAGCCAGTGCTCGGCCTCCAGCCCCAGGCCGAAGTGCAGCACCGCGAGCACGACCCCGGCCTGCGCGACCCCGATGGCGGCGGCGGGAAGCCAGCCGGCCAGCGCGACGCGCCAGCCGGGCGCGGTGCCGGCGAGGGCCCGCGGGTTCAGCGGGCGCAGCATCATGTAGATGACCATCCCGCCGACCCACAGCGCGAGCGGCATGAAGAACGGGGCGAAGCCGGTGCCGTAGTTCGGCACCTTGTTGTCGGTGGAGCTGGCCAGCCGGACCGGGCTGCTCATCATGTCCGCGCGGTCGTTCCGTTCGCCCTTGCCGTACGCGGGGACCTGCTTCGCGCCGTCCTTGAGCCCGTGGGCTAGTTCGCCGCTTCCCTCGGAGATCTGCAGCAGCGCGGTGTCGAGGGTGACGGCGCCTTCCGAGAGCTGCCCGAGCCCGCTGGTCAGCTTGGACGTTCCGGTGAACGCCTTGCCCGTGCCCGCGTCGATCCGGGCGGCACCAGAGGCGACCTGCCGCGCGCCGTCGTTCAGGCGGTCCACGTTCCGCCGCGCCGCCTCGACCTTGCCGGCGAGTGTGGGCGCGTTCGCTGCGACCTTGCGGGCCAGCCGTTCGGCCTTGCGCGCGTCGGCCGCGAGCTTCTTGAGGTCGGCGGTGTGCGCCTGGACGTAGCGGTCGACCTGGCGTGCCACCGACACGACCTGGTCGGCGGCCTGGGTCAGCCTGTGCCGGACGTTCGGCGGGATCTCCGGGTGCGCGTCGAGGTAGCGGTCGAGCTCGGCCTGCGCCGCCTCCGCGTCCCGCACGGCCTCTCTCGACTGGGCGGGCAGCGTCCCGGCGGCATCAGCGAGGCGGTCCGCCCCCTTCGCCACCAGCAGGGCGGCGGAACGGATCTGCGGAGCGTTCTCTCGTAGCAGCGGCACCACCGCGTCCGCTGCCTTGTCGACCGTCGCGGTCAACTGCCCCATGCCGGCGGACACCTGCCTGCTGCCGTCGGCGAGCTCTCCGGTGCCGTCGTGCAGTGTGCCGAGCCCGGAGGTGAGTTGTTCGCCCGCCGAGTGGGCCTTGCCGAGCCCACCTGCCAGCTTGCCCGCGCCGTCATGGGCCTTGCCGGAGCCATCCGCGAGCTGCCCCGCGCCGTCCGCGGCCTTGTCGAGCTCACCGTGCAGCTTGCCGAACGAGACGAAGATCTGGTCGAAGTAGCCACGCACGGCGTCGCTCCCGGCGGCCGTGCTGACCTCTTTGAACGCGGCCTGCGCGACGGTTCCGACCACGTAGTTGTTGGCGTCGTTCAGCTGCAGCTTCAAGGCCGCGGCCTGCGGCGCCCCCGAACCGCTCGGCGAGGCGATCCGCGAGCTGAAGTCGGACGGGATGGTGAGAGCCATGTAGTACTTGCCGGACCGGACGCCGTCCTCCGCCGCGTCCCGGCCGACCGTGTGCCAGTCGAAGACCTTGCGCTTCTTGAGCTCGTCGGCGAGGTCCGCGCCCGCGTGGACCGTCTTGCCGTCCGCCTTGGCCGGCTTGTCGTCGACGACGAGCGCGACCGGCACGTGGGAGAGGCGGGCGTAGGGATCCCAGAACGACCACAGGTAGAGGCCCGCGTACAGCAGAGGCAGGAGGACCAGCCCGGCCACGGCGATCCGGGTCAGCCGGTTACGCCTGAAGCGCCGCAGCTCCAGGACGCCTGACGTCAGCGCGGGAAGTCTCATCGGGAGGGCTCCAATTCGATGATCTGGGCGACGTCCTGGGCCGGGGCGGGGTCATGGCACGTCGCGACGACGGTCACGCCGGAGTCGGCGATGGCACGCAGCCGCCGCCACAGTGCCCGCTGTCTCTCCATCGGCAGTCCCTCGTCCACGTCGTCGAGGAGAAGGAGCTCGGGCTCACCGATCAGGGCCAGCGCGGCGCCGAGCAGCTGGGCTTCGTCGGGGGCGAGCTCCTGGGCGAGCATGCCGGGGTCGGCGTCCAGGCCGACGCGGTCAAGCGCCTTCCTGACGCGTGCGTTCCGCCCTCGCCATCTGCCCGGGATTCCCTCGTGCAGGCTGAGGGCCTCGCTGACGTGCTCCCGTACCGTCAGCGACGGGTCCAGCTCGGTGACCCCGGCCATCACGCCCAGGGCGGCGACGCGCTGGACGTCGCGCCCCAGCGACCGGCCGCCGACGGTGCCGGTGCCATCCGTAGGTTTCATCCGCCCGCCAAGGGCCAGCAAAAGGGCCGTGCGCCCGGAACCCGCGATGCCGCTCACCGCCGCCAGCGCCCCGGCCGGAACGGTCAGCCCCACATCGTGGAAGACCCATCCGCGAGGCCCGCGGAGCGAGAGCCCCTGCGCTTCGACCCGCGCCGCCGGCGCCCGGACCGCCATCGCCGTCATCTCCTTTTAAACTGACCGGTCAGTACAAAGACAAATCTAGCCTTGTCCCGGCGTTGATCGACACGTTCTGCCAGACTCGGCGCATGTCTGATTCGTCACGTGCGGCCCGCCGGCTGGCCGCGTTCATCGCCGGCGCCGGGGCGACCCACTTCCTGGCCCCGTGGCCGTACGACGCGATCGTCCCCAGCCGTCTGCCGGGCAAGGCACGGACGTGGACCTACCTCAGCGGCGCGGCCGAACTGGCCGTCGCGGCCGCGGTCGCCCATCCGAAGACGCGCCGCAAGGGCGCGCTCGCGGCGGCAGCGCTCTTCGCCGCGGTCTTCCCGGCGAACGTGAAGATGGCGCGCGACTGGCGGCACCGCGCGCTCCCGCTGCGCGCCGTCGTCTACGGCCGCCTGCCGGTGCAGGCCCCGCTGATCGCGTGGGCGCTGCTGGTCGCCCGCAACGCGGACAAGGGTGTCAGCGAACGGTGATGATGGCCGAGCCGTGGCCGAAGAGGCCCTGGTTGACGGCGATGCCGGCGCGCGCGTTCTCGACCTGACGTCCCTCGGCCTGCCCGCGCAACTGCCAGGTCAGTTCGCAGACCTGGGCAATGGCCTGCGCGGGGATGGCCTCACCGAACGAGGCGAGGCCGCCCGAGGGATTCACCGGGATGCGGCCGCCCAGGGCCGTGGCGCCGGAACGGAGCAGCTCCTCCGCCCCGCCGACCTCGCACAGGCCGATGTCCTCGTACCAGTCCAGCTCAAGAGCGGTGGACAGGTCGTACACCTCGGCCAGGGAGAGATCCTCGGGTCCGATGCCCGCCTCCTCGTACGCGGCGTGCGCGACGGCGGAGCGGAACGGCCGCTCCGGCTCGGGGACCGTCATCGCGGAGTCGGTGGCGAAGTCGGGCAGATCGAGCACTGTCTTGGGGAACGTCGGCGTCACCGTGGACAGGGCCGGGATCCGCACCGGGTCTCCGGCGCCGTGCCGGCGTGCGAAGTCCATCGACGACAACACCAGGGCCGCGCCGCCGTCGCTGGTCGCGCAGATGTCCAGGAGCCGCAGCGGATCGGCGACCACGGCCGACTCCGCCACGTCCTCCGCCGTGACCTCCTTGCGGTAGCGGGCGTTGGGGTTGGCCAGCCCGTGCCGCGCGTTCTTCACCTTGACCGCGGCGAAGTCGTCCAGCGTCGCGCCGTGCACGGCCATCCGGCGGCGGGCGGAGAGGGCGAAATAGATCGGGTTGGTCGCGCCGAGGAGCCGGAAGCGCAACCAGTCGGGGTCGTCCGGGCGGTCGCCGCCGACGGGCTTGAAGAATCCCTTCGGCGCGGCGTCGGCGCCGACGACGAGGGCGACGTCGCAGAGCCCGGCGAGGATCTGCGCGCGGGCGTTGTTGATGGCCTGCGCGCCCGACGCGCAGGCGGCGTAGCAGCTGGAGATCCGGGCGCCGGACCAGCCGAGGGCCTGGGCGAACGTCGCGCCCGCGATGAAGCCGGGGTAGCCGTTGCGGATCGTGTCGGCTCCGGCGACGTACTGGATGTCGGGCCATGACAGCCCCGCGTCGGCGAGCGCGGCGCGGGCGGCGGCCAGCCCGTACTCGACGAAGTTGCGCCCCCACTTGCCCCAGGGGTGCATTCCAGCCCCAAGGACAGCAATCTCTTTAGCCGCGGGCACAAGGCCTCCACATCCAGACCGTGTATTCGGCCTCGTCGTCCTCGAAGAGCGTGCCGGTGGTCAGCTCGACCTCCATGCCGACCTCCAGGTCGGTCACGCCGACGCCCGGCACCGTCTGCCCGAGCACGACGATGCGCTCCTCGGTGAGCTCCACGGCGGCGATGGTGTACGGCACGAAGGGGTCGGCCGAGACGTACGGGGGTGGCGGCTTGTAACGCGCATCTGCGTACGACCAGATCGTGCCGCGGTTGGACAGCGCGTACTCCTCCAGCTCCGAGCCGTCCTTGGGGCCCGCGCAGCCGGGGTTGCGGCAGGCCAGCTCGTTCCGGGGAAAGTAGGGGGTGCCGCAGCTCGTGCAACGCGTGCCCAGCAGCCGTACGTCCCCCGCATCGGTGGTGAACCAGCCGTCGACGGCGGGACGCCGTTCCTTCATGGTGCTCACCGGGGCAGTTTACCAACCAAGCGACCGTTCAAATCAAGGCGTACGGCTCGCGCCCCTTCGCCCCCGACGAAGGCGGCGGCGATCGGGCTGACCTGGGTGGTGGGCAGGACCCGGCCTCCGGTGGTGGAGGGGTTCCGGTGATTCGTACTCTCACGGGTGGGCGAGCTGTCCGGGGGCGGACCTAACTGACTCGTCAGTTACTTCGGTACAGTGAAAACCGAGCCGGATTCTGTTAGGGCTCTCGGTGCGACACAAGGAGTGCGAATGCGGACTGGACTGCAGGGGAAGACGGCCCTGGTCACGGGTGCCTCCCGCGGCATCGGCAAGGCGATCGCGACCGCGCTGGCGGCCGAGGGCGCCAACGTGGTGCTGTCCTCGCGCAAGCAGGAGGCGCTGGACGAGGCGGCCAAGGAGATCCAGGCCGCCCACCCGGAGGTCGGCGTGCTGGCCAAGGCCGCCCATGTGGGCGACGCCGAGCAGGCGGCCGCGTGCTTCGACGCCGCGATCGCCGAGTTCGGCGGCGTGGACGTGCTGATCAACAACGCCGGGACCAGCCCGCACTTCGGCCACATGGTCGACATCGAGCCCGCCGCCGCCGAGAAGACCGTCCAGGTCAACCAGTTCGCGGTCGTCCAGTGGACGCAGCTGGCCTGGAAGAAGTCCATGCAGGAGCGCGGCGGCTCGATCATCAACATCGCGTCGGTCGGCGGCATGGTCACCGAGCACGGCATCGGCTACTACAACGCCACCAAGGCCGCGGTCATCCATCTGTCCCGGCAGTTCGCCATGGAGCTGGCACCGAAGGTGCGCGTCAACTGCATCGCGCCCGGCCTGGTGAAGACCGCCCTCGCCCGCGCGCTGTGGGAGAACAACGAGGAAGCGATCAACAAGTTCATGCCGCTCGGCCGCATCGGCGAGCCCGAGGACATCGCCAACGCCGCGGTGTTCCTGGCCGGCGACACCGCCTCCTGGATGACCGGGCAGACCATGGTCGTCGACGGCGGCGCCACCATCCGCCCTTCCATCGCCTGAGGTGATCTGACTCATGTCGCGCTGGGGACTCACCATTCCGCTCACCGGCCTCTCACTGGCCGAGCACCAGGAGATCGTCACCTCGTTGCCCGCCCTGGGCTACACGGACGCGTGGTCCGCCGAGACCAACGGCACCGACGCGTTCACCCCGCTGGCCCTCGCCTCGCAGTGGGCACCGGAGCTCCGCCTTGGCCCGGCCATCGTGCCGGTCTACACGCGCGGTCCCGCGCTGCTGGCGCAGCAGGCCGCCACGCTCGCCGACCTCGCGCCCGGCCGGTTCGTGATGGGCATCGGGACCTCCTCCGACACGATCGTCGAACGCTGGAACGGCATCCCGTTCGAGGAGCCCTACAAGCGCGTGCGTGACACGCTGCGTTTCCTGCGCCGCGCGCTCAGCGGGGAGAAGGTGAAGGAGGAGTACGACACCTTCACCGTCAAGGGTTTCAAGCTGGAGAAGGCGCCGGACACCCCGCCGCCGATCGTGCTGGCCGCGCTGCGTCCCGGCATGCTGCGGCTGGCAGCCCGCGAGGCCGACGGCGCCATCACCAACTGGCTGGCCCCCAAGGACGTCCGCACGGTCCGCTCCGAGCTCGGCGAGGAGCCGGAGCTGATCGCCCGCCTCTTCGTGTGCCCGACCGAGAACGCCGACGAGGCGCGCGCGATCGGCCGCTGGATGATCGCCGCGTACATGACGGTGCCGGTCTACAAGGCCTTCCACGAATGGCTGGGCCGCGGCGAGGCGCTCAAGGCGATGAACGACGCCTGGGCGGCCGGCGACCGCAAGAGGGCGCTCGAGGTGATCCCGGACGAGGTCGTCGACGACCTGGTCGTGCACGGCTCACCCGAGGCCTGCCGCGCCCGTGTCCGGGAGTACGTGGAGAACGGACTCACCACGCCGGTGCTGGCTATCGTGCCCGGTGGCGGCCTGTCCGCGGCCGACGCGGTGCGCGCCCTGGCGCCGGACGCCTGATCACAATCGTTTCCGGAACCTGGGTTTACGCCTGGTATTCGCGGGGAGGGTGGGCCAGGTCAACCACCCGACCTGCGAAAAATCCGGAGGAGCTGATCGTGCTTACGCTGACCAGCGGCGCCGTTCAGGTGATACGTACCGTGACCGCCAATCCCGAACTGCCGCCGGAAACGGGAATCCGCATCGAACCCGGCACCCAGGGGGCCGACGCCCTGCAGCTCTCCGTCGCCCCGGCGCCCGAGGCGGGCGACCAGGTCGTCGAGGAGGAGGGCGCCCGGGTCTACCTGGAGCCGGGCGTCGCACAGCTCCTGGACGACAAGACCCTCGACGCGGCCGTCGACCCCCAGGGCGACGTGTCGTTCACGATCGCCGAAGGGACGGGGACCCCCTAGCCCGTCCCGCGGAACCGCTGCGCAGGGGTGGGGGGCCCCCCCGGGCGGCCCCCCCCCCCCGTAAAGATCGGGGCTAAACCCCACCGAACCCCACCGGCGACCGCGTATGGGCGGGGCCCCCCCTCCCCGGCCCGGGGCACCCGGGGCGCGGGGGGGCCGCCCCCCCGGGGCCGCCACCCCGCCACGTTCAAGATCGGCTCTACACGCATCCGAACCCCTCGTTCGACCGCTCCACCTGGAAGGACGGCTACGCGCAGGCGTCGTCTGCGAGACTGGGCGGCGTGACGTCCCCGCCTGCTGACGAACCGGCTGACGGCGGGCCGGCGCGTGAGGAGCTCGATCAGCAGGTGCGCGACCACTACGGGACCTGGCGGGACCAGCCCAAGGGCCTGGCCTGCGCGGTCGTCGTCGCGTTCCTCGTGCTGACCACCGTGGCCTTCGGGCTGGCCGTCCTCGCCGTCGTGCTCGCCGCCCGCTGAGCTAGTCGTCGAAGCTCGGATGCGGACCGAGCGCCCAGTACTCGTAGAGGCCGTAGCCGGTCCCGGCGGCGGTCGGGGCCGCCCCGTCCGCGTACTCGTAGCTCGCGACGGCGTCGACCAGTCCCCACATGCGGGCGGCGTCCTCCTGCTTGCGGGTGTCGTAGGTGACGCCCTGCACCGTCAGCTCCGGGCCCTGGTACATGCCGTGCTTCCAGTCGGGCTCCAGTCCGTACCCGGTGCCCACCATCAGGTGGACGGGCAGGATGGGCGTCGCCCGTATCTCGAACGGTTTCCCGCCCGGAGGGCTGAACGCCAGCGTCGCGGTGACGACGTCCCGGGTGCCCTCCGCGTAGACCGGGGCATAGTCGATGCGGCCGAGGTACTCGGGGTCGCGTGACTCGTCCGGCCAGACGCGGACGGCCTCCTCCATGAGCCGGCGGCCCTTCTCGTCCTCCTGGATCATGCCGAGGATCGTGTGGTCCTCGAACTGGATCGGCGTGTAGAGCCAGTAGAACGTGCCCGCGTTCTTCACCTGGATGCCGGGAGGTTCCGGCTCGCCGACCGGGCGGACGCCCCACGAACGGTCCCGGGACCCCCACCAGCGGCCGGGGGTGACGTCGATCCGCTCGCCGTCCACGACGATCGTTCCGGTCCAGCGCCCGGTCTGGGCGAGCCGCTGGGTGTCGAAGACGAGCCGTTCCTGCCAGCGCAGGTAGTGCCGCGGTTCGAGCTGCGCCGGGATCGCACCCTCCCAGGTGAGGTCGAACGCGAGGCCGTGCTCGTTGTCGTCCAGGACGACCCGCAGCTTCTTGAGGCCCTCGATCACCTCGACATGGAACGGGCCGACATTGGTGTCCATCCGGTCCAGCCCCAGCTCGCGCGAGGCCCGGACGACCTTGTGCACCGGGCCCCTCCGCACGACCGCGAACGCGTCCGTGACACCGAGGTTCGGATACTGGCCGACGCCGATGATCAGCATCAGCTCGTCCGAGCAGGCGTGCACGTTGAAGTAGTAGCGGTCGTAGAAGTTGCGGTCGGACGTGGTGACGTGCCGCATGACCTCCGGAGCCTGATGGATCGGGTAGTCGTCGAGCGGGGAGAGCGTCACTGGAGTCCTCCGAGGATCCGCGCCAGGAGCCGGGTGCAGTTGTTGTTGTAGGGGAAGTCGTTGTCGCGCTCGATCCAGCCGAAGTCGATCATCGCCTGCCCGACCCGCGCCATGATCACCGAGAACTTGAAGCCCGAGAGCACCTCGTAGTAGTCCATGTGCCGCAGCGGGCGCCCGAGGAGTTCCTCGTACCGCGCCACCGTGTCCTCGTAGGAGGGGAAGCCCGCCAGCCGCGGCACGCCGATCCCCTCGGAGTGGTGCCGGTCCAGGAACATGTACCAGGCCAGATCCTCTTCGGGGGCGCCCAGCATCGCGGTCTCCCAGTCGAGGACCGCGCGGGGCTCGCCCTTCTGGAAGATGACGTTGCCGATGCGGGCGTCGCCCCACAGCACGGCGGGCGGGTCCGGCTCGTCGACCTGGTTGGCCCGCAGCCACTCCAAGGCCTGGAGCGCCGTCTCCTGCGGCCCTTCGTACGCCCACTGCAGATAGTGCTCGTAGTAGTTGAGGCGCTGGTCGAGTCCCGTGTCGCCCCAGGCAGGCTGGTCCAGGAAGCCGAGGCCGAGCCCGGTCACGTCCAGCTTGTGCAGCTCCGCGAGGATCTCCAGTGGCGACCACCACATCGCCGCGCGTTCGTCGGGCGGGACCTCGGTGACCCAGCCGTCCTGGTGGTACGGCGGCATGTCGGTCGGCACGTCGCCGTCGATCCGGCCCATGACGAAGAACGGGGCGCCGAGCGGTTCGGACGACGGCTCGTACCACCGGATGGGCGGCACCGGGATGGTGGTCCGTTCGTCGAGGATCCGCATCAGGCGGTACTGCTCCTCGAACCGCGGCTCGGGGAAGATCTGGTAGTGCGCGGGCGCCACGCGGGCGACGAAGGGCTCGTGCCGCTCGGTCTTGCCCGCGGTCTTGCCCGCTGGCTTGCCCGCTGTGCCGCCTTCGGTCCAATCCGCGTCGAACATCAGGGTCTCGCTCGAGAACCCGCTGGTCTTGGGCGTCTCGATCGTGGGAATGCGGACACCGGGAAGATGCCGGTCCAGCCATTCGGTGAGGATCCGCCGGGTGAGCTCGGGATCGCGCTGGTCGGGAACGGGCATCGCCGCCTCCAAGACAGAAACTGAAACGTGTTCTATCAACCGGGTGTGGGCGGGTCAATTGGCCAAGCGCTCGTTTCGTCACGGGCCGGGGAAACCTCGCCGTGGCGGCGTGAAAAAATCGGTCAATGCGCCTCACCAAGTTCGGACACGCGTGCGTACGCCTGGAGAAGGACGACCGGACCCTCGTCATCGACCCGGGGGCCTTCAGCGAGTCCACCGCCCTCACCGGCGCCGACGCGGTCCTGATCACCCACGAGCACTTCGACCACTTCAACCCGGACGTGCTCCGCAAGGCCATGGCCGACGACCCGCTGCTGGAGGTGTGGACCTCCCGCGTCGTCGCCGAGAACCTGGCCGACCTGGGGAGCCGCGTGCACCAGGTCGGGCACGGCGACGCGGTGACGGCCGCCGGCTTCGAGATCCATGTGTACGGCGAGGACCATGAGATCCTCCACCCGGACGTCCCGCCGATCCCCAACGTGGGCTTCCTCGTGGACGGAGAGGTCTTCCACCCGGGGGACGCCCTGACCGTTCCGTCAGAGCCCGTTCCGACGCTCTGCCTGCCCGGCAACGCGCCCTGGATGAAGGTCCCGGAGCTGTACGAGTACGCGCGTGCCGTCCGTCCCGAACGCGCCTTCGTCATCCATGACGGGCTGCTCAACGACAATGGCCTCATGGTGATGGAGACCCACGTCGCCAACGCGGGCAAGGAGGCCGGCAAGGACTTCCGCCGCCTCACGCCGGGCGACTCCGTCGAGTTGGGCGCCGCGTGAAGATCGAAGCCGTCTTCTTCGACATCGGCGAGACCCTCGTCAACGAGGGCGAGATCTACGGCCGCTGGGCCGACTGGCTCGGAGTGCCCCGGCACACGTTCCTGACCAAGCTCGGCGCCGTGCTCGCCACCGGCGGCACGCACATGGACGTCTTCGAGTACTTCCGGCCGGGATTCGACCTGGTCGTCGAGGAGAAGAAGCGGGCCGAGGCGGGGATCCCCAACGGCTTCGGGGTGGACGACCTCTACCCGGACGCGCGCGACTGCCTGGCTCGCCTCCGTGCCCAGGGCCTGTACGTGGGCATCGCCGGCAACCAGCCCGCCGAGGCGGCCGAGCAACTGGAGGCGCTCCACCTGGACGCCGACGTCATCGGGATCTCCGATGTCTGGGGCGTCGAGAAACCGGCCCAGGAGTTCTTCGAACGCTGCGCACAACTGGCGGACCTGCTTCCCGAACGCGTGCTGTACGTGGGTGACCGGATCGATAACGACGTACGCCCGGCCCTGGCGTTCGGAATGCAGGTGGCCTTCCTCCGGCGCGGCCCGTGGGGGCACATCCAGGAGGACGAAGAGGCCCTCGCGCGCTGCCGCTTCGTGCTCGACGACCTGAGCGCGCTCCCCGCCCTGGTGGACCCCTAAGGGGCATCCCCTAATCCCGGAGTATGGGATGGGAACAGGCCGTTCGGCCGATACATGTCTGCCTTTCTGATTCGTACCGTGGAACACGTAGCCGCTGCTCAGCGGGTACATACGGATCGACCTGAATTGGGGAGAACGACATGAACGGCCTTTACCGTCCGCGCAACGGCCGGATGATCGGCGGGGTCTGCGCGGCCCTCGCACGGCGGTTCGGGATGAGTGCCTCGGCCGTCCGCCTTCTCGCGCTGCTCTCCTGCGTGCTGCCCGGCCCGCAGTTCGTGATCTACCTCGTCCTCTGGGTGATGGTGCCGAGCGAGGACAAGTACCGCGCCCGCACGTCGTACTGACCAAAGCACCGTCTACTGATCAAAGGACGGCAGACCTCTTGGAGTAGGGCATTGCGGGGTGTTAGATCGGTGCACAGAGTTCGCTCAGGCGAGAGGTGTCACCGTGCCGGACCAGGGCCCGCTCCGCGAGCCTCCGGGGCCGCACTCCCGGCCGGGGGGCGGGGGGCGGCGTCACCGCGACATGCCGTGGCCGCCCCCCGGAGCGCCGGGGGTCCCACAGGAGGCTCCTGAGCCGCCGCCGGCGGCCCCCCGGACGTTCTACCGAGCGGCCGCGGCGGGGCGGCCACGCCGGGTCGAGAGCGGCTGGGCCGAGGCTGGCCCGCCGTCCCAGCCGTCCCAACCGTCCGGGCCACCCGAGCCACAGGAGCGGCCCGAGCCGTACGCCATGTCCGACGAGCCTGCCGAGAAGGAAGGGACGCACGCGGCGTCGCGCGAAGCGGTCCGGGCGCCGCGCGACGGTGCCGGGGCGCCGCGCGACGGTGTCCGGGGGCCGCGTGAGACGGGTGTGGGCCTTCACGCCGGGGCCGAGGTGGCCCGCGAGGAGAACGGGCCGCTGCATGAGGCCATCGGCGTGCTGCGCTACCTGCGCGAGCTGGCCCGCGCCCGGCGCGGGGTGGCGCGCGATGTCGACGCGTACGGGCAGGTCCACTGGCTGGCGGAGCTGCCCGGTGACGTCTACGTCGAGCCTGAAGCGGGTCCCGGAGACGTGCTGTTCAGCGTTCCCGTGATCCCGCTGGCGCCGCCCGCCGTGATCGAGGAGTTCGACGGCTGGCTGGCGATGCGGCACTGGTACCGGACGCTGCGGGACCTGGCCTCGCAGGGACAGGAGGTCGTGCTGGCCACCGGGCTGCTGACGTGGCAGCCCGGGGAGGGCCCGGCCGTCCGCGACCATCTGCTGACCACGCCGGTGCGGATCGTGGTGGACGAGCGGACCGAACGGGTGGACGTCGTCCTCGCCGGCCATACGTCGCTGCGGGATCGTGAGCTGCTCGGGGGCGTGTCGGGCTTCCGGCCCGCGCGTACCGACTGGGTATGGGACGCCGTCCAGGCCGGTCAGGGATTCGGGCTGCGCGCCTCGGTGTCCGACGTTCTCCGCAAGTGGTGCACGGTCGCGTTCGCGGGCAGCGATGTGGCGGCCGTCTTCCGCGAGGACTGGATGCCCGGGCAGGGCGCAGCGCCCATACCGCAGCTGCGCCTGGCCCCTGCGATCGTCGTGCGCCCGCCCGATCGCGGCGGGCTGGCGGACCACTACGAGGCGCTGCTGGCCTGGCTGGCCAGGCCGGGCGCGCGTGTGCCCGGCGGGATCGCCCGGCTCCTGGCGCCGGGCACGGGAGCGCGGATCCTGCATGTCCCCGAACGCACGCCCCGGACGGCGGCGGACCTGCTGACCGGACTGCTGACGCGCGGGCGCCGCGTGCTCGTCGCCAGCCCCGAGGCGGACCGGCTGCACGCGGCGCTGCCGGCGGAGATCGGGATGTTGTGCGCGACGACCGACGAAGCCGATGTGCTCGAACGGCTGCAGTCACGGAGCGTCGCGCACGACGCGGGACGCCACCGGGCGTGGCAGGAGAGCCTCGCCGAACGCGGCGCCGCCGCCGACCGGACCGTGGCCGAGCTGCGCGAGCGGCTGGCGCTGACCGAGGCGACCGACGTGGTCGATCTCGCTCCGGGCTACCGCGGGGCGCGCGCGGAGCTGGAACGGCGGCTGGCGGCCGAGGCACCCGAACACTCCTGGCTGCCGCCGCTGAGGGGGATGCCGGAGAAACCTCCGATCAACCGGGCCCAGGCGGCCGAGCTCCAGCGGCTGCTGGGCGAGGAGACACCCCGGCGGCGCGCCCGTACCGGTCAGCGGGACGTCGATCCCGGCTCGCTGCCGAGCGCCGCGTACGTCCGGACCCTGATCGAGGCCGAGGCTGCGGCCGCCGAACGGGCGGAGCGGTCGCAGACCGAGTTGTCGCGGCGGCTGCGGCAGTGCGACGTCACGTTCCTCGCCCGGCTCGACGGATGCGCCGCCACCGTGACCGGCGCACTCGAACGGCTGGGCCTGGCGGGTCATCCACAGGACTGGGACCCGGGGGATCCGGCCGTCCGCGCGTTCAGCGACGCACTGAGCAACCGCCGCCCGACGGTCTGGGCCCGCGTCGCCGAGATGGCGCCCCAGGCCGAGTGGGCGCGGCACGCGCTCGCGTCGATCGCCGGTCGCGACATCCGGCTGCCGCCCGGCGAGCAACACCTCCGGCAGCTCGCGGCCGCCGCGCAGGAGCTGCGCAACCATCTGGCCGACGGCGGCACGCTCAAACGCGGTCCGCTGCGTTCCGCCGCGCAGCGGCAGGCCGAGCCGCTCCTGACGGGCGCGAGGGTGGACGGCCGGCCGCCGACCACGCCGGAACTGCTCGACGTGATCTTCGTCCACCTGATGATCCGCATGTCGTGCCAGGAGCTGCAGTACGTGTGGGAGGCGGCCGGCGCGACGTTCCCCGACGTGCCGGCGGAGGAACGGGTCACGTTCTTCGCCCGCGCGCACGACCGCCTCGCCGTCATCAGGGAGGTGCTGCCCGCGATCGAGGAGTCGTGCGGGCTGCTCGCCGGCATCGGCATCCAGGTCACCCACCCGCTCCAGTGGCACGGCTATCTGGTCGCGCTGGACAACGCGCTGCTCGGCCTCAAGGTCAACCGCGCCACCGCCGACCTGACCGCGCTCCGCGACTCGATCGGCACCATCCCCGAAGGCGCGCCGCCCGAGCTGGTCGCCGCCGTGAAGGCCATCGACGACCGCGACGCCGCCGCGTACGCGTCCGCCCTGGCGGCGCTGGCCGAGGTACGGCATGAGCGTGCGCTGCAGGTCCGCTGCGAAGGGCTGTACGAACGGCTTCGTGCGGCGCACCCCGAGCTCGCCGGTCTCCTCGCCGGAGGCCCGCCCGTACGGCGCTGGGACGAGGCGTGGGCGTGGGCGTACGCCTCGTCGCGCCTCGCCGAGCTGCCCCGGTCCGCCGCCGAGAGCCGCCTCCGTACCGCACTCGCGGAGGCGGAGGCGCAGCTGGAGGGCCTCACGGACGCGCTCGCCGGCGCGCAGGCGTGGGAGGCGTGCCTGGCGCGCTTCGACCCGGCCGCGCCCGCCGTTCCGGCCTGGATCGCCCCGCTCTGGCAGATCCCCGACCTCGTCTCGGTCGAGCCCGACGCGTTCGACGTCGTCATCATCGACGGCGAGCACGAGGCGGGTGCCGAGGCCCTCTTCCTCCTCTGGCCCGCGCCCCGCGTGATCCTGGTCGGCCAGAGCGGTGACCCGCTGCCCGCGCCGGAGGACGAGGTGCCCGCCGATCTCCTTCCGGAGGACCTGCGCGACCTCGTCACGCCGACGGCGCCGCTGTTCGAGATCCTCCTGACGCGCTTCGTCCCGCCGGCGCCCGGCGCGCTGGGACCCGCCCCCGCGCCGCCGCCCGAGCCGGAGCCGGTGGTGCCCGCCGGGCCGGTCGCGGTGGAACGCGGCCGGTCGATCGTCGCGTACAAGAGGCCGGAGCTCATCCAGATCGTGCGCCAGATCGCCGAGGGCGAGCCAGGCCTGTCCGATGAGCGGCTGCTCGAACGGGCACGGGAGCTGCTCGGCTGCCCCGCAGATGAGGACCTGCTCGTCGGGGCACGGCTGCGGTACGCGGTCGAGGCCTACCGGGAATCGTCCTGAGCCGCTCGCCGAGGATGGACGAACCGCCGGGGGAGGATCAAATGGGATGCCCGTGTCGGAGGCATAAGGCATGATCCGTGCCGTGGAGACGATCGAGATGGTGGACGTGTGGCGGCGCGTCATCGTGGGCGACGAGAAGTCGTGGGTGTTGTTCGAGAACGGGACATGCGTGATCCTCATGGAGCCCGAGGAGGACCTGGCCGCGCAGGCCACCGAGATCCTGCGGGAGTACGGGCCGGTCCACCCCGGCAGCGAGGCCGGCGACTTCGGCACCATCGACCTGGAGGCGGCGCCCGGATGGGTCGTGTACGGGCACCACAACGACGTGCTCACCTACGTCTCTCCCGAAGAGGTCGAGTCGCCCGAGGACGTGATGATCGGGCTGCTCGGCAGGTCCAAGCGGGATCAGGACGGGCGCGGCCTCACGGTCGTCCACGTCGAGGACAAGCGCCCAGATCGGTGATTTCTCGCATACCTCGGCGTCCATCCTGAAGATTCAGCGCTCGTCACACGGTTTCTGTACAAAGGACTCGTGACCGACTGGGACGAAGGCGCGCTGGGTGCGCTGCGCAGTGCGGCGAGTCTGGGGCGCGGTGCGGCCGGAGTCGAGCTGTTGCGGGTCCGGCCGCTGGAGCCGGTGTTGCAGTACGCGGGTGACGTCCTCGTCGCCGCACTCGGCCAGGCCGTTCCGGGCACGCTGCCGCTGGCCGAGAAGTGCCTCCAGGCGCTGAACGCGCGTGGCGAGGCGGGCGATCGCGAGCTCGCGGTGGAGCTGGTCCAGGCGCTCGCCGGCGGCCACGACGCGCTCACGCGGGTGCCGGTCGATCTCGGTGAGCTCGCGGGTGCCCTGCACGGGCGGCTCGGTGACGGCCCGTTCGTCATCGATCTGGCGCGCGGCGACGTCCTGCCGGTGGACGAGGCTGTGTCGATGGACGGGACGTCCGCCGAGGCCTTGGCCGGAGAGTGCGGGGAGCAGGGTCCCGGCTACGACCGTGAGCGGTGGTTGACGCTGTCGCCCGAGGCCGCTCCCGCCGCCTCGGCCGGCCCCGGCCCTGCCGCCCCCGGCGGCGAGCCGCCGGGCGGTGACTTCGCCCGTGAGGAGCGGGAGCGTGGCAGGGCCCGGCTGTGGCTCGCCGCCTACGGCCTCAGCCCGGCCCCGCGCCACCTCTGAATCCTGGGCTCCGGTCAGGAGCCGGGGCGGACGAGGGGGAACGGGATCGTCTCGCGGATGCTGCGCCCCGTGAGCGTGATCAGCAGCCGGTCGATGCCCATGCCCATCCCGCCCGCGGGAGGCATCGCGTATTCGAGGGCCCGCAGGAAGTCCTCGTCCAGCTCCATCGCCTCCGGATCGCCGCCCGCCGCCTGGAGGGACTGCTCGGTGAGGCGCTGGCGCTGGAGCACCGGGTCGATGAGCTCCGAGTAGGCGGTGCCCAGTTCGAGGCCGAAGACGATGAGGTCCCACTTCTCCGCGAGGCGGGGATCGTCGCGGTGCGGCCGGGTGAGGGGAGAGGTCTCGGCGGGGTAGTCGCGCACGAACGTCGGCGCCATGAGCTCCTCTTCGACCAGGGCCTCGAAGAGCTCCTGGACGACCTTGCCCTGGCCCCACTCAGGGGCGAAGTTGAGCCCGGCCTTCTCGGCCAGGCGATGCACGGCGGGAAGGGGGGTGTCGGGCGTGACCTCTTCGCCGAGGGCCTCGGACACCGAGCCGTAGACGGTGATCTCCTGCCAGGGCTGGGCCAGGTCGTACTCCACGCCGTCGCGCACCACCACGGTCGTGCCGAGCGCCGCCTTGGCCGCGTCGACGACGAGGTCGCGGGTCAGCTCGGCCATGGTGTCGTAGTCGCCGTACGGCTCGTACGCCTCCAGCATCGTGAACTCGGGGTTGTGCTTCTGCGAGACACCCTCGTTCCGGAAGTTGCGGTTGAGCTCGAAGACTTTGCCGACGCCGCCGACCAGCAGCCGCTTGAGGTAGAGCTCCGGCGCGATCCGCAAGTAGAGCTGCATGTTGTAGGCGTTGATCCGCGTGGTGAACGGACGGGCCGTCGCGCCGCCGTGGATCGGCTGCAACATCGGCGTCTCGACCTCAAGGTAGCCGCGGTCGCGCAGCCCGTCCCGCACGGCCGCGACGGCGTCACCGCGCATCCGCAACATGTTGCGGGAGTCGTCGTTGACGATGAAGTCGACGTACCTCTGCCGGACCTTGGCCTCGGGGTCGGACAGGCCGCTCCGCTTGTTGGGGAGCGGCCGCAGGCACTTGGCCGTCAGCCGCCAGTCCGACGCCAGCAACGACAGCTCGCCGCGCTTGGACGTGACGACCTCGCCGCGCACCCCGACCTGGTCGCCGAGGTCGATCAGCGACTTCCAGGACTGGAGGGACTCGGTGCCGAGCGCGTCGGAGGTCAGCATGACCTGCAGGTCGGCGGTCTCGTCGCGCATCGTCACGAAGATCAGCCCGCCGTGCTGGCGGGCCAGCACCACCCGGCCGGCGATCGCCGCCGTCGTGCCCGTGCGGACGTCGGGCTCCAGACCGGCGAACTGGGCACGGATATCGGCGGCGAAGTCGGTGCGCTCGAAGCCCAGCGGATACGGCTCCATGCCCGCTTCGCGGATCTTCGCCAGCTTGGCGTGCCTCACCCGCTCCTGCTCCGACAGCCGGCGCTGCGGCGCGCGGGCGGCGTCGGCGGCCTCCTCGATCTCCTTGATCTTGGCGATGAGGGAGGCCGGCGGCGCGGCGTTGGCCACCCGTTCCAGCTTGGGCCGGTTGAGAGAGGGCACGAAGCCCTCGGCGCGCGCGTAGGCCAGGCCGAGCCGCACCAGGTCGCGGCTCTGCATGTAGCAGATGAAACGCGGGTACCAGTGCGGGTTGTACTTGGAGTTGGAGATGTAGAGCGACTCCAGCTGCCAGAACTTCGAGGCGAACGACAACATCCGGTAGTAGACGCGGGCGATCGGCCCGGCGCCGATCTGCGAACCGCGTTCGAACGCCGCCCGCAGCATCGCGAAGTTGAGCGACAGCTGCTGGGCGCCGACGGTCGCGGCCCGCTCGGCCAGCTTGGCGACCATGAACTCGTTGAGGCCGTTCTCCGCCGACCGGTCCCGGCGCATGAGGTCCAGCGACAGTCCCGTCCGGCCCCAGGGCACGAAGCTGAGCAGGCCGCGCAGCTCGCCCTTGGCGTCGAACGCCTCCAGCATCACGCAGCGGCCGTCGGTCGGGTCGCCCAGGCGCCCCAGCGCCATGGAGAACCCGCGTTCGGTGTTCTCGCCGCGCCAGGCGTCGGCGCTGCGGATCAGCTTGGCCATCTCCCAGTCGGGAATCTGCGAGTGCCGCCGGATCCGGACCGTGTAGCCCGCCCGTTCGACCCGCCGTACCGCCTGGCGGACCTGCCGCATCTCGCGGCCGTCCAGGTTGAAGTCGGTGAGGTCGATGATCGCCTCGTCGCCCAGTTCCAGCGCGTCGAACCCGTGGCGCCGGTAGATGTGGGCGCCGCGCTCGCTGACGCTCACCGCGCCGGGGATCCAGGCGTGGTTGCGGCACTCGCCCAGCCACGCCTCGATCGCCTGGTCCCAGGACTCGGGGTCGCCGAGCGGATCGCCGCTGGCGAGCGAGACCGAACCCTCTACCCGGTAGGCGATGCCCGCCTTGCCGTTGGGGGCGGTGATGAAGTCCTTGTCGCGCCGCAACGCGAAGTAGCCCAGGGAGTCCTGGTCGCCGTACTCCGCCAGCAGCGCCCGAGCCGGGATCTCCTCCTCCGGGCTGAGCACCGCGTCGCGGCTGCCCGGTTTGAACAGCGCCCAGAGCGTGATCAGCAGCAGGCCCGTGCCGAGCACCCACAGGATCCCGTCGACCCACAGCGGGACGGAGACGGAGATCGGCGCGCCGGTGACCCGGGGCCCCAGGACCGTCTGCGCCAGCACGTACAGCGGATGGGTCCAGAAGCCGCCCTTGGGGTTGGTGTCGGTGAGGGTGACCAGGACGGTGCCGATGCCGCCGGTGACGATCAGCAGGAGCGAGAAGACGATCGCCGCCATCCGGCGGTTGGCCCGGTCGGGCACCGTGGTGAACTGCCCGCGCGCCGCGACCAGCAGCCCCACGACCGACCCGTAGAGGACCGCGGTGATGAGCAGGGCCACCAGCTTGGGCTGGTCGGGATCCTGGTTCCCGCCGAGCAACTTCGACAACACGCCGAGGGCGCTCACGACCGCGAAGAAGCCGTACATCAGCATCAGGATCCGCCAGGCGGCCTTCTTGCGCCGCCGTACGCCCATCGAGAGCAGGATCCACATCAGCGCGACCGGCACGCTGGGCATGATGAACAGGAAGTTGAGCCACCGCAGGGCCCAGAACTCCAGCAGATCGACGATCAGTCCGTACGAGACCCACGAGACCAGCGACAGGATCCCCGACAGGCGCGTGTACCAGAAGAACCCGGTCGGCACCGCCTCGATGAGGCGCTGCCAACCGTCCCGCAGGCCCGTCTCCGCCATCGTCCCCCCGTCGCGGTTCTGCCTTGCTCTCTTATTTGTACCGGGTGTCACGGGCATCACGCTTCTGTTGATCTTCAGTGCCCGCGAACCTCTGCGGTAGTACGGGCGTCATAGTGAAAGAGTTGGGGTGAAAGAGTTAGGGGACTCGGCCACGGGGCCGGGTAAAAGATTGACACCAAAAGTCGGTATGGTCGCGGATATGCCGAATGACACCACCGGGGAGCGGTTGCTCGCTGGCCGCTACCGCCTGGGGACCCAGGTCGGTCGCGGTGGCATGGGCACGGTCTGGCAGGCTCACGATGAGGTCCTCGGTCGTGACGTTGCGGTGAAGGAGGTCATCCTGCCGCATGGTCTCACCGATGAGGAACGCAGCGTCCAATACAAGCGCACTTTCCGTGAGGCGCGCACCGCCGCCCGGCTGGGCCACCCCGGCGTCGTCACCGTCTACGACGTGGTGGAGGAGGACGGCCGGCCGTGGATCATCATGGAGCTCATCCACGCCCGCTCCCTCGACCAGGTCATCAAGCAGGAGGGGCCGCTGGAGCCCCGCCGCGCGGCGGAGATCGGCCGCCAGATGCTCGCGGCCCTGCACGCCGCCCACGACGCCGGCGTCCTGCACCGCGACGTCAAGCCCAGCAACGTCCTGATCACCCGCGGTGACCGTGCCGTCCTGACCGACTTCGGGATCGCCACCGCGTCCGGCGACGCCACCCTCACCCAGACCGGCCTGGTCATGGGTTCCCCCGCCTACATCGCCCCGGAACGCGCCCGCGGCCGCATCGCCGGGCCCGCCTCCGACCTCTGGTCCCTGGGCGTCACCCTCTACGCGATGGTCGAGGGCAAGTCCCCGTTCGAACGCGCCGAGCCCATGGCCGCCCTCGTCGCGATCATCTCCGACGACCCGACCCCTCCGGCCAACGCCGGCCCCCTGACCCCCGTCATCGAGGGCCTGCTCACCAAGAACCCCGACCAGCGCATGGACGCGATCGAGGCCGGCGCCCTCCTCGATGAGATCGTCCGCCGCGAGACCGTCGACACCCAGCGCACGCTGGCCGTGGAGGTCTCCCTCGAAGACCTCATGGCCGAGGGGACCGCCGCCGACCCCACGTACCCCGAGCCCCGGTACGCCGAGCCCGCGTACAACGAGTCGACGTACAACGAGTCGACGTACAACGAGCCCGCGTACAGCGAGCCCCGTTATGACGAGCCTTCGTCCCCCGAGCCCGCGTACGCCGAGGCTCCCCCCGAACCGAAGACCGTGCTCACTCCTCAGCCGGAGCAACCGGCGATCACCCCGGAGACCGAGCCGGTCTCCAAGCCTCCCGCCTCGGGCAACCCCGCTCTCCCGCTGAGCCGCAACGTCCTGATCGTCATCGGCGTGGTCGTGGTCGTTCTGGTGGCCATCATCGGCTTCGCCCTGGCCCAGCCGGACAACGAGAAGCAGCCCCCCGTCACCCCGACGAACAGCAAGGGGACGGCTAGCAAGTCCGCGTCCAAGGTGTCCTCCCCGTCCAGCCCGCCCGCGACCCCCAAGGCCACTACCGGAATCCCCGAAGGCTTCCAGCTCCACAAGGACCAGTCGGGATTCAGCATCGCGATCCCGGACGACTGGAAGGGCCCGAACCGGCGTGGTTCCTCCCCCACCAGCGTCTTCTTCGACGCGCCGGACGGAATCAGCAGCATCCAGGTCGACCAGACCTCGGACCCCAACCCCAGCGCGCTCGAGGACTGGGAGAAGCAGGAGCCGAAGAGCCGCGGGAACTTCGACGGCTACGACAAGATCAAGATCGCGCCCGTCGTCGAGGGGAAGCCTGTCGCCGACCGTACCGGTAAGAAGGCCGCCGACTGGGAGTGGACCTACAACGGCAAGGGCCGCCGCATGCACGCGTTGAACCGCGGCTTCGTGATGAACGGCATGGGCTACGCGATCGTGCTCTACGCGCCCCACAAGGACTGGGACAAGACCCTTGCTGATCTTGCACCGGTCTACGAGCACTTCACGTCCCGGAAGTGACCGGCCGTACGCCGTATCTGTTCCGATCTGTTGTCGCAGGTCGGTAAGGTCGCCATCCATGGCGGGGCCCGGGACACCGGTGCTGCCGGATCGAGGCGGAGTGAGTACGGGCTGATGAACCTTGGGACACATGTGGGCGTCCCAGATACGAGAGTTGCCGGTGAGGCGTGCGCGGGGCGTTCCTCTAGGCAGCGCTCCTTGCGACGGGGGACCATTTAGCCATGAGAGAGGGTCATCTGCTCGGTAACCGCTACCGCCTGGACGCGGTGGTGGGCCGTGGCGGGATGGGCACGGTGTGGCGCGCGTACGACGTCATGCTGGATCGCGAGGTCGCGGTCAAGGAGGTCGTGCTCCCGCCGGGGCTGAGCGAGTCCGAGCGCGATGTCCTGTACGAGCGCACGTTCCGGGAGGCGCGGGCGTCGGCACGGCTCTCCCATCCGGGTGTCGTCACCGTGCACGACGTGGTCGAGGAGGGTGGCCGGCCCTGGATCGTGATGGAGCTCGTCCGGGCGCGATCGCTTCAGGACGTCATCGAGGAGGGGCCGCTGACGCCGCGGCGTGCGGCCGAGATCGGGCTGCAGATGCTGGCGGCGCTGCGGCACGCGCATGAGAAGGGCATCCTGCACCGCGACGTCAAGCCGAGCAACGTGCTGATCACCGATGCGGGGCGGGTGGTGCTGACCGACTTCGGCATCGCGCAGGTGGAGGGTGACGCGACGCTCACCCAGACCGGCCTGGTGATGGGCTCGCCCGCCTACATACCGCCCGAACGGGTGCAGGGCGAACGGGCGGTGCCCGCGTCGGACCTGTGGGCGCTGGGAGCGACCCTGTACGCGGCGGTCGAGGGACGCTCGCCGTACGAACGGGCCGACGCGATGTCCTCGCTGGCCGCGGCCCTGAGCGAGGCGGTGCCGCCGCCGCGCAACGCCGGACCGCTGTCCCGCGTCCTGGAGGGCCTGCTCGCGCGGGAACCGCGGCACCGGATGACCGGCCCGCAGGCGTTGCCGCTGCTGACCGAGGTCGCCACGATGCCGGTGGCGGCGCCGCGGCCGGTGGACGAGACCGTGCTGGACGAGCCGTCGAGCCGGCGTCCGGCCGACGTCGCCGGGGAGACGGTGCTGGACTCGACGGAGTTCGATGCCATCACCCGCGAGGACGGAGCGGGCGGACATCCGAGCGGCGGCCAGTGGCACTCCGGCAGCCCGCCAAGGTCCGGACCCCCGCCGAGCTCCGGACCACAGCCAGGCCCTCCTTCGCAGCGGGGCTCTGGGCCACAGCGGGGCCCTGGTGCGCAGCCGGGCCCTGGTGCGCAGCCGGGATCTGGGCCGCAGCCGGGTCCCGGGCCGCGGCCGGACTCTGGTGCGCAGCCAGGCCCTGGTTCGGAGCGGGGCCTCGGACCACAGCCGGGTTCTGGTTCGCAGGCAAGCGCTGGTTCGCGGCAGGGTCTCGGGTCGCAGCGGAATCCTGGTTCGCAGGCGAGCTCTGGTTCTCAGATGGGCCCTGGTGCGCAGCCGGGCGGAGGGGCTGCAGCGCCTTACCGGCCGGCGGTCGATCCCGAGGCTCAGACGCTGGCTGAGACCGACTGGACGCCGCCGCCCGATCCCGAGGCTCAGACGCTGGCCGAGACCAACTGGGCGCCGCCGCCCGATCCTGGTGGTTACTCGCCGTGGGAGGCACAGCCCGGGAGGTGGTCACAGCCGATCGACCCTTCGCAGGCGCGTCAGCGTGAGCGTACGAAGACGATCGTGATCGTCACGATCGCGGTGATCCTGGTGGTGGCGGCCGTTCTTGCCGGCGCGCTCATCCTGCGCAACAAGCGGACCGGGTCGCTGGCGGTCCAGAGCCACGACTCGGCCCTGGTGCACGAGTGGCGGGCCGGCCAGGCCGGTCCGGCGGTCTCAGCGCCGCCCGCCCACACCACCGCGGACGTCTGATGAGTCGCTGACCTGGGAGAATGTCGATCAGGCGCCGGCTACCAGGGCGTCCAGGGTGCCGCGTAGCTCGGCCGCGTGGGCCTCCAGCCGTTCGAGCGAGTCGGCGGGTATGTCCGGTGGCGTCTCGGCCCGCACGCGCGCCAGATCGTCCTCGATCAGCGCGATCCGCTGGTGGAGGTTCTTGAGCAGCTGCTCGCAGGAGGGCAGGCCGGTGTCCTCGGCGATGGCGTGGCGGAGGGCCGCGGCCTGCCGGTGCAGCTGGAGGTTGCGCTGGTGCAGCTCGACGAAGACCGACACCTTGGCGCGCAGGAGCCACGGGTCGAACGGTTTGGTCAGGTAGTCGACGGCGCCCGCCTCGTAACCGCGGAACGACTGGTCGCCGTCCGAACCGGCGGCGGTGAGGAAGATGATCGGGATCTCGCGCGTCCGGGCCCTGCTCTTGATGTGGCCGGCGGTCTCGAAGCCGTCCATCTCAGGCATCACGACGTCCAGCAGGATCAGCGCGAAATCGTCCCTGAGCAGCTCTCGCAGGGCCTGGTTGCCCGAAGTCGCGGGAACGACCGTGACCGGCAACGAATCGAGTACGGCGGTGAGCGCCACCAGATTCTCCTCGCGGTCGTCGACCGCCAGGACCTTCGTGTTGTGCGGCACCGAGTTCCTCCTCTCGCTGCCGACAGTGTGCATTTCGGAACCCACCCTGTCATGTCCTTGCCGTCCGTGACAGTCAATCCTCGCAGAGTTACGGCGTTTCTGCGCAGGGTGAGAATTTCACGACAGCCAGCCCGGCTTGACGAGTCCGGACTCGTAGGCGAAGACGACCAGCTGCGCCCGGTCGCGGGCGCCGAGCTTCACCATCGTCCTGCTGACGTGCGTTTTCGCGGTCGCCGGGCTGACGACCAGCCGCGCCGCGATCTCCTCGTTGGTGAGCCCCTCGCCGACGAGGGTCATGACCTCGCGTTCACGGTCGGTCAGGGCGTTGAGCCGCGGGGAGGGCGCCGGCTCCTTGGCCCGGGTGGCGAACTCGGAGATCAGTCGCCTGGTGACGCTGGGCGAGAGCAGCGCGTCGCCCGCCGCCACCGCCCGGACGGCGTGGATCAGCTCGACCGGCTCGGTGTCCTTGACCAGGAACCCGCCGGCGCCGCCGCGCAGGGCCTCGAAGACGTACTCGTCCAGCTCGAACGTGGTGAGAATCACGATGCGCACCCCGTTCAGGCGCTCGTCGGCGGCGATCTGCCGGGTCGCGCTGAGCCCGTCCAGTCCCGGCATCCGGATGTCCATGAGGATCACGTCCGGACGCAGCCGGCGGGCCTGCGCCACGGCCTCCTCGCCGTCGCTCGCCTCCCCGACCACCTCGATGTCGGGCTGGGCGTCCAGGAGCGCCCGGAACCCGGCACGGACGAGGACCTGGTCGTCGGCCAGCAGCACCTTGATCATCGTGCTTCCCTCTCGGGCTCGTCCGCGATGGGCAGCGTCGCGCGGACGCGGAACCCGCCGCCCGGCCGTGGCCCCGCAGTGAACGAACCGCCCAGCGCCGTGGCCCGCTCCCGCATGCCGCGGATGCCGCTCCCGGTGCCGGCGTGGTCGTCCAGCAATGAGACGCCTCGCCCGTCGTCGTCGACCTGTACGGAAATTTCATGCTCACCGTAGGCGATCCGGACCTCGGCCGTCACCGGTCCGGGACCGGCGTGGCGGCTGACGTTGGTGAGCGACTCCTGCACGATCCGGTACGCCGCCAGGTCCGTCCCGGCGGGCAGCGGCCGTTGGTCGCCCTCGGTCTTGGCCGTCACCGGCAGCCCGGCGTTGCGGGCCCGGTCGAGCAGTTCCTCCAGGCGGGACAGCCCGGCGGTGGGGGAGCGAGGCGCGGTCTCGCCCTCGGCGCGCAGCGCCCCGATCACCGAGCGCATCTCGGTGAGTGCCTCCTTGCTGGCCTCCTTGATCGCCGCCAGCGCCGTCCTGGCCTGTTGCGGGTCGTCGTCCATCAGGTGCAGCGCGACCCCGGCCTGCACGTTGATCATCGAGATGTTGTGGGCGAGGACGTCGTGCAGCTCGCGCGCCATCCGCAGCCGTTCCTCGCTGGCCTGGCGCCTGGCCTCCTCCGCCCGCGTCCGGGCCCGTTCGGCGAGCTGGGTGCTCCGCATCCGGACCAGCTCCGCACCGGTGAGCACCACCAGCGCCCATCCGACCACCATCGTCGAGCCGGCCCAGTCAGGCTTGCTCACGGGCAGCGGATCATCCCCGCCGAGCAGCCAGGTGACCCCCAGCATCCCAGTGAGCGTCACGACCGTGCCGGCCCAGGCCAGCAGCCGGTGCCCGGCCACGACCGCGGCGACGAGTGCCACGCACAGCGACAGGAAGACCGGTCCGGGAGCGTGGTTGGCCAGTATGTAGGTCGCCGTGACGGCCGCGACCGCGACGAGCGTTTGCCGCGGATACCGGCGGCGGAACAGCAGCAGCGCCGGCCCGGCGATCAGTAGCGCGATCCCCCAACCGTTCAGGGAAGCGAATTCGGAGGTGACAGCCTCCTTCTGGAGCCACGGCGGACCGTGCCCGTCCCGCCCGCGCTGCGCGCCGAACGAGCCGACGATCTGGATCGGCTGGATCAGCAGCGGGACGACCCAGACCGGCCACTCGGCGGGCCGAGGCCAGCGTGGGTGGTGGGGCGACGAGGTGCTCATTCCTGCACGTTAGGTCACCGGCACTCGGTATGGCGTCGGCTCAGAGGCGCGTTCGCGGATACTCCTCGGGACGTACACCGAATCATGTTCACTGCATCTCTGCTCACTGCTTCCGGTTCATTGCTCGGCTCGGAGGTGGCGGGCCAGCCAGTCCGCGACGTGCGGGATGTGGCCCTGCCAGCCCTTGAGGGTCTCTGGGGACGCCGCGAGCGCCATCTGCTCGGCTCTCATCGGTGGCCGGACGAGCTTCACGAACGCAGCGGCCTGCTGCTCTGTCTTCGGGTCGGCCTTGCCCACGGCTGCCAGGAACGAGATCGGCGGGGCGGGCAGGTTCTTGAGCCGCCACAGCAGCTCGTTGTCCTGCTGGTAGGCCTTGCTGCCGCCGTAATAGGGCCCCTCTGCGGGCGTGAACACCCCGGAGACGCTCGCCGCAGCGGCGAAGCGGTCCGAATGCAGCATCGCCAGCCGCGCCGCGCACTGGCCGCTCTCGCCGAATCCGGCGATGCCCCATCCCTGGCGGGTCTGCGGCAGCCGGTAGGTGTCGCCGAGCGCGACCGGAAGGTCCTGAGCGAAGAACGTCTCGGCGCGGCCTCCACGCTGACCTGGTACGTCCAGGCAGGCGTCGGGGCGGCCGGGGGCGGGCTTCCCCGCGTGCGGGAGGCCCTTGGCGCCCTCAGGCCCGGCGGGCGGCTGCTTCACCGGGGAGAGTCCCCGCGGTGAACGGATCATCACGGAGATCATCGGCGGACCGGCGCTGCCGTCGGCGGCGCTCCGGGGCAGCCGGGCCTGCTTGATCCAGGCCAGCCGGTCGTCGGACGGCGCGCCGGACATGAAGATCGTGACCGGCAGGCGCCTGGCCGTGTGCCCGGGCTTGAAGTACTCCGGCGGGAGGTAGACGTACGCCTGACCCTCCAGGCCGCTCCGCGCACCCGTGATCTCAAGGCGGTCGACCTGGCCGTCCCTGACCGGGTCGTGCTCACGGCCGCGGCGCGAGGGGCCGAGGTCCGTCGTGGTCCGCCGCACCAGCGACGTCGGATCCGCCTCCTTCCCCTTGCTCTGCTGCACCTGCTTGACCTGGACGTTCACCCGGTCGCTGCCGAGCAGGTCCTTCCAGGTGGCGTAGAAGACGAAGTAGCGGTTGGAGATCAGGATGATCGCCGCCGTCAGTGTCACCTGGCAGGTGAGCAGTAGGCCCGCGCGGCCCAGCAGCGGCCCCGCGCCGCGTCCGGTGAGCCGCGGCCACCGCCGTACCGACAGCACGAAGACGGCGGCGGCAAGCAGGCACACAGGGAGGATGAGTCCCGCGCTCGTGGGCTCCAGCGAGGTCACTGGCCGTCTCCTCGCAGGTGCGCGCTCAGCCATTCGATGGTGGGCGGGATGTATTTGCGGAAGGTCTTGAAGTTGTGGCCGCCGGTGGGCAGCAGCACCTTGTCGACCAGCAGCGGCGGCCGCGCCGCGTCCATGAACAGCTTCGCCTGCGCGTAGGTCCTCTCGCCGATGCTGGCCGAGGCCACCAGGACCGAGACCGGCGGCTGGGGCAGGTTCCGCAGCCGCCAGAGCAGGTCGTTGTCCTGCCGCAACTGCTTGCTGCGGTCGTAGAGTTGCCGCGTGGTCGTGTCGAGGATCGCGCGGAAGTGCCCGGCCAGGCTGGCCGCGGCGGTGAACCGGTCGGAGTGCAACATCGCCAGCTTGACGGCGCAGTAGCCGCCCGCGGAGTAGCCCGCGACCCCCCAGCCGTGCCGGGACCGCGCCGCGCGGTAGGTGTTGAGGATCGCCTCGGGCACGTCCTGGGAGAAGAACGTCTCGACCTTCGGGCCGCCCGGCACGTCCGCGCACTCGGTGTCCCAGCCCGGCTCGACCGTCGGCCGCATCATCACGTAGATCATCGGCTGGATCCGGCCGGCCGCCCGCTGCCGTGCGGCCTCCTCGGGAAGGTGCCCCTTCTCGATCCAGGTCAGCCGGTCCCGCGAGGGGTAGCCGGCGATGAAGAGCGCGACCGGGAAACGTTTGGCCGCGTACTGCGGCTGGAAGTACTCCGGCGGCAGGTAGATGTACGCCTCGGAGGCGATGCCGCTCCGGACCCCGCTGATCTCGAGGTGCTGCACCTGCCCGTCCCGGGTGGGCTTGGCGCCCTCGCGCGGGCCGAGCTTGGCCTGCACCGTCTTGACCACCCGCGTCGCCGCGGCGGCGTCCGGGCCGGCCCCCGGCTGCGGGTGCTGCCGGACCTGTGCCTTGCCGCCGGCCGCTCCCATCAGGTCGGTCCAGGTGCCGTAGAAGAGGTAGTAACCGTTCACCCCGACCAGCAGGGTAAGAATGATCATCAACTGGCCGCCGGCCAGCAGTGCCGTTCGTACCGCCGTGGTCTTGAGCCCGGCGGACGCCAGCCGCGGCCAGGCCCACACCGTGCCCGCCAGGCAGGCGGCGGTGATCAGGGAGAGCAGTCCGAGCAGCCCCCAGCTCGTCAGTCCCAAACCGTGCACTCCTTGTCCGATCCGTTTGTCCGATCCGACCCGGCCCCCGACGGCCAAGGCGCACCACTCAGCTGGTCGATCCAGCTGACATTGAGAACTCAGCTGGCATTCAGGAGAGTTCCAGCGAACGTGTGGCAAACGGTCAAGAACTTAACGGAAGGGTGTCGCCAGAACGTCTCCGGAATGTCTTGTCCATGCGGCGGCTGGGGGTTTCAGCTTGGCGTGCGCCCCATGCTGTGAAGTACGTCTCACCTGCCGTCGAAGGATCAGAGCCAACCGGGCGGATCAGAGCCAACGGGCGGATCAGGCCCAGCGGACGGGCAGGTGCTCGAAGCCGCGCCGGGAGGTGGAACGCAGCAGCACGGGCTCGCCTGCGAGCTCCAGCCGGCCGGGCCGTTCGAGGATCGCGGCGATCATCGCGCGGAGGTGGACGCGCGCCAGGTGGCCGCCGAGGCAGGCCCGGGTGCCGTAGCCGAAGCTCAGATGCCGCTCGCTCCCGGTGACGAACCGTTCCGGCAGGAACCGCCCCGGCTGGACGAACACCGCGTCGTCGTGGTTGGCCGCGGTGAGCCACAGCGTCACCTGCTCACCGGTGCGCAGCGGCACGCCGCCCATCTTCGTGCTGCGCCGGACGAGCCGCCGTACCTGCATCACCGGAGTCCACCAGCGGAGCATCTCCTCGATCGCGCTGTCGATCAGGGCCTCGTCGCCGCGGGCTACGCGCAGCCGGGCGTACTGGTCGGGATGCCGGAGAAGGGCGTACGCGCCTCCGGCCACGGTGTTGCGCAACGTCTCGGGCATCTCGTTGAGGACGCCCTTGATGAGATCGACGCTCTCCCTCCCTATCCGGCTGAGCAGGGACCGGGCAGGCGGGTCCATGTCGATCGGGAGGCCCGCCGTTTCGGCCTCGCCCGAGACCGCGACGGGGCCGTGCAGGATCTCCGAAGGGAGAGGGGAGAACAACTCGGGCCGGGACAGCGCCCGCCGCACGTCGGCGTATCTCAGCACCGCCCACGACCCCGGCTCGCCCGCGAAGCGTCCGTCCAGCCAGACCACCGGCGTCCTGGCGCGCAGGCGGTCGAGGCAGTCGTACGGCACGCCGCGCGCATAGGTGTCCGGGCAGCTGAGAACCTCAGCGTCGGAGATGGGCAGTGCGCCTCGCCGTTGAGGCATGGGACCTCCTCTTCCTATGCGGAAGTTAACGCGTCCCGGCTCTCCCCTCTATGTCCGGTTTCGGTCGTGGCAAGCGCGCAACTCACCCGATGTTCCAGGCGTCGGGTCAGCCGACCAGCCATTCGCCGGTCTCCACGCTCACCAGACCGTGCCGCGCGGCCTCGATCACGGCCTCACGCTGGGAGTGCACGCCGAGCTTGCTCAGCACGCTCTGCACGTGGCTGCGCGCGGTGCTGCGGGTGACGCCCATCGCCTTGGCGAGCGCCTGGGTGGACTCGCCGCGGGCGAGCCGGGTGAGGACCTCTCGTTCACGCGGGGTGAGGAACTGCGCGACCTTCTGTGCCTGGCTGCGTGGCCGGACGTCGGGCACGTCCCGGCGGGTGCCCTGGTCGATCACGACCTCGCCCTCGGCGACCCGCCGCAACACCGTCAGGATGTCGCGGCTCTGCTGGCCCTTGTGGGTGAACCCGCGGACGCCCGCGGCGAGCCCTGCCTCCAGGACCTCCTGGTCCAGGTAGCCGGTCAGCACCACGAACATCGTCTCGGGCGAGGCGGCGCGCAGCCGCGGCATCCACTCCAGCACCGTGCCGCCGGGGAAGTGCAGGTCGATCAGGCAGACGTCGGCCCGCCGGCCGCGCAGCACGGGAAGCACGTCGTCGGGGGAGTACGCCACCCCCACGACGACGTGTCCCGCGTCGGTCAGCACCAGCGACAACGAGTCGGCGAACACCGCGTGGTCGTCGCAGACGATGACCCTCACGGATGGAGCTGCCAGTCGTCGGTCGCCATGTGCCCTGTTTCCATGTGACCTGTTTGTACGTGCGCTGTTTGCATGTGGGCTGTTGCCAGGGGGTCGGTTTCCATGGGGTCGGTCATCTCCACGGGCGGGGCGGAGGGCAGCAGCATGCGCACGCGCGCGCCGCCCATCTCACAGGTACGGATCTCCAGGCTGCCGCCGTAGCCCGAGATGAGGTCGTGCACGATGCCCAGCCCGAGTGAGGCCAGCCCTCCCGTGCCCGCGCCGAATCCCGGCCCGTCGTCGTCCACCTGGATCGTGACCCAGCCCTGGTCCACGCTGACATGGACGTCGACCCGGCTCGCCGCCACGCGGCAGGCGTTGTCGAGGACGTTCCGCAGCGCCCGCCAGAGCGCCACCGGGTCCATGTGCGCCCAGGCCGCGGTGCCCTCGAAGCCCACCGCGTGCGAGGTGGCGAGACGCATGCCGGTGACGACCTCGGCGGTGAGGTCGTCCACCCGGATGCGCTCCGGGCAGACCATCGGCTGGGTGGTGATGTCGTCGTCGTTGTCCTCGTCGAGCTGGCGGATCAGGTGGTCGAGCCATCGGGTCTCACCGAGCAGCTGCTCGATGCGCTCGCGGCTGCCGGCGCCGATGTCGTCGGCGACCACCACCGCCGACGCGAGCATGATGATGGTCCCCAGTTCGTGTCTGATGTCATGCCGTAGCCGCCGCCGCCACAGGGCCGAGTCCCCCGGCTCGGGTTCCTGCGGGCTCACACCGGTGAGCATCGCGACGTATTCGGGCGTGTCCGTCGGCGATGACCGAGACTGCCCGTTGTTCATGGAAGGACCCCCGTCCGTATTACCAGCACCATGATGACCGTCGCCCTTAAAGCCATCTCTGTCCAGACAATTGACCGCAACCGACCAAGGCGTGGCCGGAAGTGGACATGGCCGAGTTGGGGTAAACCCTCCCCTTTGTCGAGGCGTCCAAGCCAGGATTGTCGGTTTCGCTTCCGTTCGCTTCCGCCATTTCTTTCATACCTACGGCGTAGCCACCTTGCGCATTCCGGTGGGTGCGAACACCATGCCCTGGAGCGACAGTCTTGGTATGCCGACGGTCACCTTTCTCGGACACGCCGGGTTGGCGGTCAATGGAAACACGTTCCGCCTGCTCATGGATCCCTGGCTCGCCCGGACGGGCGCCTTCCTCGGGGCGTGGCATCAGTACCCGAGAAACGATCATCTTGACGTTCCCGCGTTGCTCGACACCGACTGGGTCGCCGTGTCTCACGAGCATCTAGATCACTTCGATCCCTGGGTCATCGCACGGCTTCCCGAGCGAACCCGAATCCTCATTCCGCGTTATCCCGGACCCGCCTTCCTGGAACGGATCCGGGAGGCCGCCGGGGCACGTCAGGTAATCGAGATACCGGCCTGGGAGAAATTCCCTCTCGACAATCGCGGATCGTGGATCACGGCGATTCCCGAGTTGTCCCCGATGTGTCATGATGCGGCATTTCTGGTGGTCGCCGACGGGCGCGGGATCCTGCACTGCAACGACGCCCGGCTGACCGCGGCGCAGGCCCGCCGCGCCAAGCACCAGGCCGGTGGACGGCTCGACATCATGGCCCTGCAGACCGCCGGGGCCTCGTGGCATCCGATCTGCTACGAGTACCCGCCGGAGGAGATGGCCGAGATCTCCATGGCCAAGCGCGTGGCCAAGCTGCGCGCCGCCCAGCGGCTCGTCCGGCAGACCGCGCCCGAACTCGCGGTCCCGTTCGCCGGGCCACCGTGCTTCCTGGGCGAGGAAATCGAGCATCTCAACTGGGTGCTCGACCAGGCGGACGGCGCCTTCTGCGACGCGTCGGTCGCCACCGAATGGCTGCGCGAACACCTCCCGGCGCAGCGCTGGGAGTACTTCAAGCCGGGCGACTCCATCGATCTGGACACGGGCGAGATCGCGCTCGACCCGACTTCGGCGGAGTTCGAGTTCAGCGACGCCACCCGGCCGGACTATCTCGCCCGCTATGCCGCCGACCGCGCCGAGCACATCAATGAGGCCATCGCCGAGTATCCGGTGCCCGACGAGGGGCTGTTCGACCGTTTCGTCGCTCACTTCGAGCACCTCGGCGGCCTGAGCGACTACTTCCTGCGCCAGATCAGCATGCTGGTCCGCTTCGAGATCACTGGTCCGAACGGCGGCGTCTGGGACGTCGACTTCTCGCCGGACGGGCTCACGGTGAGCCAGGCCCGGCCGGACACCCGGCCGCACTACCGGATCACCACCGCGGGCCGCTGGGTGGACGGCATCCTCAAGGGCAGGCTCGCCTGGGAGGATCTGCTGATCTCGTTCCGGCTCAGCCTCTACCGCGATCCCGACGTCTACAACGACTATCTGGTCGGGCTCCTCAAGCACGCCAACGCGCCCGCGCTCCAGGCCGTCGAGGAGTACGAGACGGGCCGCGACGAAACGGAACGCATCGTGGTGGAGTCGGCCGGCCACTCCTACGACATTCCGCGTTACTGCCCGCACGCGGGGGAGGACCTGTCGGTGGGCGCCGTCATCCGGGACGGCCAACTGCACTGCCTCGCCCACAACTTCGCCTTCGATCTCGCCACCGGCGTGTGCGTCAACGCCCGGTCGGCCAACCTGACCAGCCGCCAGCTGTCGTGATCAAGAGGTGACCCCCGGTCGCTCCCCCGGTGCCCGGGTACCGGTATCGTTTGCCCCTGCTTCAAACGGGTTCAGGGGGAGTGTCAGGGGATGGCGGGCAAGAAGGCCGCGCTGGTCACCACGCTGGTGAGCACGGTCAGGAAGATAGACGCGCTGAACACGCCTAAGCGGATCGGCATGCTGATCGCCGCGTTCGTCGTGGTGGTCGGGCTGCTCGAGGTGGCCGCGCTGCAGCTGGGTCACGTGGAGGTGCCGCTTCTCGGCAACGAGGGCGCGGGCACCGCCGTCGGCCGTTAACGACGGGTCGTTGACGACGGGTTGACGGCGACGGGTTGACGACGCGGCGTCGATGTCGCGGCTCCGGGCCGCGGTCACTTCGTGTTGTGCTCCTTGACGAGCGTCTGCAGGTCCGGGCGCCCGTTCCGGCCGTCGGCGTCGGCGAGCGTGGGGCAGGCCCACTCGCCCTGGTGACCCCACGAGTAGGCGATGTCGAACGGCGGGCGCGGGACCAGCCGGTCCCAGCGCCGCAGCAGTTGCCGGAACTGGTCCGCCGTTGGCAGCCAGTAGTGTCGCGGGCCGTTCGAGCACTCCGTGCCGAACGCCTGGAAGACCGGCACGATCGCCCGGCGCGGGACGCCCGCGTCGTCGGCCATGCGCACCATGCGGTCGATCGCATCGATGTTGCAGTCCGCGCGGGCCTTCGAGGCGCCCTTGCACGGGTACGGATCGAGGCCGACGAGATCGACGTTCACCTTCTTCGGCGTGACCGGCTTCATCGGGAAGTCGGTGAGCGAGATGAACGTGACCTGCCCGGGAGCGTGCCGCTTTACGTAGTCGGCGCGGCGGCGGATGTCTCCGGCGATTTTGGGGCACGTGCCCGGATCGGGCTCGTCCGACAGGTACCAGCCGTACACCTTGGGATGGCTGCCGTACTTCCGGACGGCGGCGGTGAACGCGTCGTACGACAACTCGAACTCGTCGCACTGGAAGTTGCCGACCCAGAGCAACGCCCTCATGCCCGCCGGGAGCGCGGCGAGGTCACCGTCGCCGGGCTTGACGTCGGCGAGGTCGTATCCGAGCTGCAGCAGCCGCGGATAGTCGGCCGGCGTGGTGTTGAGCGCGATGTGCATGGTCGCCCCGGGCTTTGTCGCGGCCACGCCCGGACTGGCGAGAGGGCCGCGGTACGGCTCGTGGCCGTCCGTCGCGCTGCGCTGTATGTAGAAGAGGAAGCCCGCTACGAGCACGAACGTGGCGACCACGGCCGAGACCTTGAAGCGGATGTCCATCGACGATGTCCTTCCCCGAAACCGGAACCGTCAGGCGAGAAACCGTCAGGCGGCCGAACCCGGTTCCTCCACCCGCTGTGGCTCGGCCTTCGGCGGCTGCGCGGGCCGTTGGTTGTGTGCCTGCTGGTGGTTCTGCGCCGGCTGATCGGTCACGGTGCCGTCCGGCGTGACCCGCAACGGTGGGATCTTGAAGCCCAGCACGTGCCGCACGGTGTCCCAGAGCGCCTGGAAGGTCGCGCGCATCGACGGGTCGCTCAGGTAGAACGCGTCGACCTGGACCCGGGCCGGGACGATCCATTCGATGTAGTTGACCAGGTCGACCTCCTCGCCCGGCGGGAGCACGTCGAAGTCACGGAAACGCACCTCCGAGACGCCCGTGAGGCCGGGCCGGTGGTCGAAGATCCAGCGACAGCGCGCGTCGTAGTGCACGGCCAGGTCGTAGGTCTCGGGCCGCGGGCCGACCAGCGTCATGTGGCCGCGCAGCACGTTCACCAGCTGCGGCAGTTCGTCCAGCGACCACTCCCGCATCAGCTTGCCGACCCTGGTCAGCCGCGGGTCACAGTTGGCCGTGACGGTGAGCCCGCCCACGCCCTGCCGCATGGTGCGGAACTTGTACATGACGAACGGACGTCCGCCCTGCCCGACCCGCTTCTGCTTGAAGATTCCCGGTCCGGGGCTCGTCACCCGTACGAGCACGTACAGCAGGAGCAGCGGGACGCTCAGCAGCACCAGACCGGCGAGCGCCCCGGCGATGTCGAGGACGCGGCGGCCCGCTGAGGGCGCGATGCCCTCCGACGGGTCGATGGAACGGGTCTCAAGGCCCTTCTCGGCGGACATGCCGTCACCCCTTCTGTTCGGGGAGCTGCTGCTTGTGCGGGAGATGGAAGAACCACGCCAGCAACGCGGCGGTGGTGGCGACGAAGGACAGTGCGGTGGCGATCGCGGCGCCCTCGGCCCCGAACGGCGGGATCAGGAGCACGCCGGAGACGACGACCACCACGAGGCCGATCGCCTGGCCTGTGGAGGCGGCGCCGGGCCGTCCGACGCCGTACAGGTAGGCCATGATGAGCCCCGTGACGCCGAACGTGACGACCCCCGCGAGCCGGATGTAGGTGGGCACCACCGCGTCGTCGAAGACGTCGCCGAACACCCACGGCAGCGCCGTCCCCGCGATGGCGGCCAGCGGCAGTGCGGCCAGCACGGACACGGCGAACGCCGGGAGGATGAGCTTGCGTGTGCGGCGGGTGGCCTCGGCTCGGCTCTCCTTGGCGAAATCCGGGTAGAGGACGTAGTTGACGGCCAACCCGGGCAACTGCACGAGCTCGGCGAACTTGCTCGCGACCGTGTAGACGCCCAGCACCTTCGGGCCCGCGAGCGCGCCGAGCAGGGCCATGTCGAAGCGCAGCTGCAGCAGGTCGATGAGCTGGCCCAGGTAACCGCGGAAGCCGTACCCGGAGATGGTGCGGGCCAGCCGCAGGTCGGGGCGCCCCCATCCGGCGAAGAACCCGCGCCGTGCCAGCCGTACCGCGATCCAGGCGGCCGCGGCCACGTCCGCGAGCACCAGCCCGGTGATCAGCGCGCCCGGCCCGTACCAGCCGAGCAGGATCACCAGATAGATCGGCAGGAAGATGAACTCCTCGACCGCGATCGCCAGGCTCGCGCCGCGCATGTCGTCGGTGCCCTGCAGCAGCCCCTTGCCGACCGAGACGAACCCCTGCGTGAACGCGGGGACCGTCGCGGCGAGCGCCACCCAGTAGCCGAACGACGTGAAGAAACCCAGATAGATCAGCGGGCTGAGGGCCAGCCAGGAGAGCCCGCCGATCAGCGCGCCCACGACGGTCAGCCAGGCCAGCGTGGGCCGTACCCGAGACTGGTCGTACTGCTGGTTCGCGAGGAAGTACGGCGCGGCCGCGGGCAACCCCGCGTTGGACAGATGGCAGAGCAGGCCCGGCAGGATCCGGACGAGCGTGAACGCGCCGACCAGGGCGGGCCCGCCGATCCGGGCGACCATGACGGTCGCGATGCCGAGCGAGGCGAGCGCGCCGATCCGGCCGGCCATGTTCCCGGCCATCAACCCGACGAGCCTGCCGGTGATCGTACGGGCCGGTGCCTCGACCGGGGGAGCCTGGGTGCCGGGAGCCTGCGTGCCGGGAGTCTGTGCGCCGGTCAGGTGGGTGTCGGTCATGCGGCGTCCCTCCGGCCGAAGAGATCCAGTGCGGCGATCAGGCCGAAGAACGCCCAGCCGTGGCGGTAGTGCAAGGTCTCGTAGAAGAGCCCGGAGATGAGGAACACCGCGACCAGGGCGCCGAAGAGCTCGGGTCTCGGCACCAGCCGTGCGTACTCGGGTTTGAGCACGTCGCGCCGGGCGACGCGCGTGCACTTGAGCAGCAGCACGAAGATCAGCACGATCAGCGCGATGCCACCGAGGAAGCCGCGTTCCAGCACCGCCGCGATGTAGTCGTTGTGCGCCTCGCGGACGTAGGTCTCCTGGTTGACGAGCATCGCCTTCTCGGTGTGACCCGGGCCGATGCCCCACGGATGCGGCTGCTCCTCCATCATCCGGACCGTGGTGCCGAAGACCGTGCTGCGCGACTCGGTGCTCTCGCCGGTGGTCCGGCCGATCGAGTCGCGCAGGATGGGCGAGGCCGCGCTGGCCCGGTCGAGGAACGGCTGGATGTCGACGACCGAGAGCAGCGTCACGCCACCGCCGCCGAGGAACACCGCGAGCGTGCCCGTGGCCAGCGCCTGGTGCACCTTGCCCTCACGGAACAGGCGGAAGAGATGACCGAGCACGATCGCGCAGCCGAGTGCCAGCGCGCCGCCGTTGGAGCCGGTCAGGACCTCGGCGACGAGGAGGATCCCGCAGACCGCGTACCGGTGCACGTTCTTCTCAGGGAACCGGCACGCGCGGGAGATGAAGAAGATGCAGATGAACCAGTTCGAGGCGTAGTTGGCGTCGCCGAACGTGAACATCGCCCGCTCGCCGTCGATCTGCTTGCCCGACAGCGTGTCGTTCCCGGTCACGAAGCCGAAGATCATCACCAGCGCGTAGAACGTGCCGATCCAGACCCAGGCCTTGATGGCGACGCGGAGCAGCGCCGGGTCGCGGCCGAGGTTGGCGAGGCTGACCGCCCACAGCAGCACGAACAGGTCCTTGACCAGCGTCAGCGCGCCGACGCCCTCGTTCGCGATCGAGGCGATGCCGCCCGCGATGATGGTCAGCAGGGTGGGGATGAGGAACGGCCAGCGGATCGGCTGCCTGCGCGAACCCGCCCACAGCAGCACGACCGCGGTCACCACGATGAGCGCGGCGTCCGGCAGGCCGGTGTTGCCCGGCCCCGGACCCATCCCGAACGGCATCAGCATCGGCAGTGACGCGATGCCGAGCACCGTGACGATGCCGGCCAGTGACCGGCGGCGCCGCAACTCCGGCTGCGGCGCGGGCTCCGCCCCGGTCGTCGCCGCGGGCGTGGCCGTCGCCGCCGCGGTCGGCGGCGGTGTGACCCGCGGAGCCTTGGTGGTCGGCGACATGGTGTCTCTCCGTCACTTCTGCAGGTCGTCACACTTGGCGCGTCGTCACTTCTGGTAGGGCCGCTTGGAGCTCCCTCGGTAGGTGTCGTCGAGCACGCCGCCCAGGTACTCCGGCGAGAACCAGTCGCCGACCCGGTCACGGGCGCGGTCGGCCATCCGGGCCGCCGTCGCCGGGTTGTCCAGGAGGTGCGCGATGGCACGGGCGAGCTGCCCGGCGTCCTCCGGCGGTACGAGGAGGCCGGTCTCCCCGGCGAGCACGAGGTCCTGGTTGGACGGCACGGCGGTGGCGACCAGCGGGATGCCCGCGCTGATCGCCTCGACCAGCACGCAGGGCAGGCCCTCCCAGCGGCTGGCCATCGCCATGAGGTCGAACGCGGGCAGCACGTCGGCGACGTCGTCGCGGTGGCCGAGCCAGCGCATCCGGTCCTCGACGCCGAGCTTGGCCGTCAGATCGGCGAGCTTGCCGGCCATCGGCCCGCCGCCGACCCACAACCCGAACACGTCGTCGGGCAGGCCGGCCAGCGCCCGGACGAAGATCTCCGGTCCCTTCTGGAAGGTGAGCCGGCCGACCGAGCCGACGACCTTCACACCGAGCGGCAGGTCGAGGCGGCGGCGTGCCTGCGCACGCGAGCCCGGCGCGGCCGTGTACGCGGAGGTGTCGACGGCCGGCCAGGACAGCCGTACCCGTTCCGGCGTCGTCAGGCCGAGGCGCAGCGCGGTGGTGATCGTCTCCGAGCCGATCGCCAGGAAGGCGTCGGTGTGCTTGGCCGCGACGCGTTCCAGCGCGATGTAGGCGCGGCGCCGCGCCCACGACTGGAACTCGTTGAAGGGGAAGCCGTGCCAGGTGTGCACGATCCGCGGCACCCCGGCGCGCGCCGCCGCGACCCGGCCGATGACGCCGCCCTTGGCGCTGTGGGTGTGCACCACGTCGTACCGGCCCTCGGCCAGAACGTGGGTCAGCGTGCGCAGCGCGGCCAGGTCGTCGCGTGGCGAGATCTGCGGAACGAGCGGCTTCACCTGGACGATCTCCATGCCGGCCGCGTGGGCCTGCGGCGTGAGGTCCCCGGCGGCCGCGTTGGCCACCGCCTCATCCCCGTACAGCACCTTGTCCGTGGCTTTGTCCGTCGTGTGGCCGGCCCCGTTGGCCTTGCTGTCGATGCCGACACCGCCGGTGATGACGGCGCGTTCGTAGTCTCCGGGCGGCAGGGCGAGGGCGCCGTTCAGCGCCACCTGGCCGGCGCCGCCGTTGAACCTCGTGATCACGGTGGCCACTCTGAGCTTGCGGCTTGTACCCATGGAGCACCTCACAGGCCGGGCGGATCGGGGCTGCAGCCCGCGTCGCAGAGCGGCGTGTCGCCGCCCGGCTCACGCTGGGGGCGCGGGCGTCGTACGGGGTGGTACTCGGGGAGCAGCCGCCGCAGTTGCAGGCGCACCTCGTCGTCGTCGCCGCTGCCCGCGGCGTCGCAGAGGGCGTCGAGCAACTGCGGGAGCCCGGCGGGGGGCGGTGCGGGCCGGGTGGCCCAGATCTTGGGATGCGCGGTTCTGATGCGCCGCTCGGAGTCGGCGAAGGTCTTCTCGGCCAGCTTCTCGCCCGGCCCGAGCCCGCTGAACCGGATCGTCACCTCGGGCAGCCGGAGCTGCTCGGCGTAGCGGTGCACGAGCTCGATCACCGGGACGGGACTCCCCATGTCGAGCACGAACGTCTCGGCCTCCTCGGCGAGCGCGGCGGCCTCCAGGAGCAGCCCGGCGGCCTCGTCCACGGTCATGAAGTGGCGGGCCACCTGCGGATGGGTGATGGTGACGACCTCGCCCGAGGAGATGCGGTGCGCGAGCGTGCTGAGCAGCGCGCCCGGCTCGCCGATGATGTTGCCGATCCGGACGGCGGCGAAGCAGGTCGGGCCGCCGGTCGCGCTCTGCGTGAGCAGCTCGCCCAGCCGCATCGTCGCGCCGAAGACCGACGTCGGGTCGGCGGCCTTGTCGGACGACACGAACACCAGCCGCGCCACCTCGTGCCGGACGGAGGCGTCCACCACATGGCGGGTGCCGAGCACGTTGGCGGTGACCCCCTGGCACGGCTCCACCTCGAGCTTCGCCAGCTCGTTCTGCCCGGCGATGTGGAACACCAGCTCGGGGCGGGCGGCGCGGAAGACGTCGTCGACGGCTTCGCGGTCGCTCACGTCGGTCTCGGCGAGAGTGATCCGTTCCGTGTCGAGGTGGCCGGTCATCTCATGCCCGAGCCGGCGCAGCCGCGGGCCGTCCCGGTCGACGAGGCACAGCGCGGCCGGATCGAGCTTTTTCACCTGATGGCAGAAGGCCGAGCCGACCGTTCCGCAGGCGCCGGTCACCAGGACGCGCCTGCCCGGGATGAGCCGGTGGCCGCGCAGCCCGGTCAGGACCACCTCCTCGCGGCCCATCAGCCGGGCCAGCGGGCTCTCCTCGGCGGGCGCGGCCTGGGCCAGGGCCTCACCCCCGCGGCGAAGCCGCCACGGGGGGCGTGGGGGGTCGTCCCCCCTCGAGAGGTCACCCTCGCGGCGGAGCCGCCACGGGGGGCGTGGGGGGTTGTCCCCCCTCGAGAGGTACGGCACGCTGCGCCGCAGGAATCTGCGCACGGTCAGCCTCGGCTCCGCAATGCCTCGGTGATCGCGGTGATGACGCGTTCCTGGGCGGCGGCGGACAGGCCGGGATAGAGCGGCAGGGAGAGCAGTTCGTCGGCCACCCGGTCGGTGACCGGGACCGCCGCGCACTCCTCGGGACCGAGGATCGACTGGTAGGCGGTCATGTGGCTCGCCGGGATGAAGTGCACCGACGTCCCCACGCCCGCCGTCTCCAGCTCGGCGATGATCGCGTCCCGGTCCGGCACGCGCACCTGGTAGAGATGCCAGGCGTGCTGGACGCCGTCGAGGTCGCGTTGGGGAAGCGTGAGATTCGGCAGGCCGGCCAGAGCCGCGTCGTAGCGGGCGACGAGCTCGCCGCGTTCTCGCTGCCATCCGGGCAGGGCGGCGAGCTGGGCCCGGCCTATGACGGCCTGGACGTCGGTCATGTTGGCCTTGAGACCCACGTTCTTCACGTCGTAGCGCCAGCTGCCTCCGGGCAGGTAACGGCGCCACGAGTCCTTGCTCATGCCGTGCAGCCGCATGGACCTGATCCGGTCGGCGAGTTCCTGGTCGCTCGTGGCGACCGCCCCGCCCTCGCCGATCGGCATGTTCTTGGTGGCGTAGAAGCTGAAACAGGCCGCGAACGAGTGGGCGCCCACGGGGACGCCGTCGCGGGCCGCGCCCGGCCCATGCGCCGCGTCCTCGATCACCCGCGTGCGGTCCAGGCCCGCCGCCTCGGTCAGCGCCGCCACGTCCACCGGGTAGCCGCCCTGGTTCTGCGTGATCATCGCGGCCGGCGCGTGGCGGGCGGCGGCCGCCGCGACCGTGTGCGGGCTCGGGACGAGAGTGTCCTCATCGATGTCGACCAGGACGGGCCGGTGCCCGGCGTGCAGGATCGCGTTGATCGCTCCGCAGAACGTCAGGCTCGGCGTGAGCACCGCCGATCCCGGCGGCAGGTTCATCGCGCGCAGGCACAGCTCCAGCGCCGCGGTGCAGGACGCGACCGCGACGACGTGTGCCGCGCCCAGGTGGTCGGCGAAGTCCTGCTCGAACGCGCCGGTCTGCGGGCCGGTGGTGATCCAGCCGGAGCCGAGCACCTTCGCGACGGCGTCGGGGACCTCGCTCGCCACGGTCGGGATGGCGAACGGGATCGTGGCCTGCTCCGGCTTGTCGGCGGCGGCGCTGCCGGTGGCGCTGCCGCCAGGGGAGTTGGGTGCGGCGGGGCTGTCGGTGGTCATGCGGCTACCTCTTCATCTTCCGTGCCGTGGCGGCGACCCCGAGCAGCGGCCAGCCGGACGCGGTGATCAGATCGCGGACCGAGTCCAGGCCCGTGACCAGGGTCACCGGCCCGACCACGGCGACCACGCCGACCTTGTCGTCGGATCCCGGGTCGATGTCTTCGAAGGCGTGCACATGGCAGGTGGCGCGAACCGGAATCTGCAGCGGCTGTGTCAGCTCGCTGGCCGACACGGTCTCGCTGGTCGGCGGCTTGGGCTTGAGCGCCGTGCTGCTGCCGGCCCGGACGACCGAGGTGCCGCTGGGCGAGGAGGGGCCGTCACCCTTGTCGGCGCCCTTGTCCTTGCCCGTGTCCCTGACCTTGCCGTTCGCCATGGCCTTGGAGGAGCCGCCGGCGTCCGCGTCCTCGCCGCCGGACTTCCCAGGCTTTTCTGGTTTCTCGGGTTTCGGCTTCGTGGTGGCGGGGCGCGCGGTCGTGACGACCTTCGTCTCGTCGCCGTACACCGCGGCGGCCACCTTGGAGACCAGCTCCGGGGGCAGCGGCTCCTTGCGGGTCCCGACCAGCGTCACCTGGGTGACCCCGGCACGCTTGGAGGCGAGCCGGATGCGGCGGCCGAGATCGACGAGCTCGGCGTCGGTGCGGTCGGCCCAGCCCAGCAGCGGCGTGTCCAGCCGCTTGGCCACCCGGCTCTGGCCGGGGATCGTGGGCCGGAACATCTCGGTCACCACCGCGACGAGGATGCCGAAGATCAGTCCGGCCAGCCCGGCGACGGCCGACATCATGACGACCGGGTTGGAGGGCGGTGCCAGCACGGCCGGCTGGACGACCGAGGCGGTCCCGGTGGTCGTGAGCTGGGTGCGCAGGTCGCTGCGGTTGGAGCGCAGGTCGGTCAGCTCGGCCTGGACGCGTTCGCGCTCGTTGGCCGCGCTGATGTCGGGGCGCGGGATGGCACCGGCCTGGCGCGACAGCGGTCCCAGCCGCTTCTCCAGCGCCCGGATGCGCTTGTCGAGCTCCTTGATCTGCCGGGTGATCGCACCCTGGTTCGACTCGTTGATCTCGGCGACGACCGCGGTCGCGATGGCATCGTTGAGCCGGCGCGCCAGACCGGCGTCGGCGTCCTTGACCGACATCTCGACCATCGTGGACGTGCCGAGGCCGGTGACCTCGATCTGCTTGGCGAGCTTCGCCGGGTCGCGGTCCACGTTCTGCGCCCGCATGACCCGCAGCAGCAGGGTGTTGCTGGTGGCGAACGCCTTGACCTGGCTCACCACGATGCTCACGCCCGCGTCCCCGGGTGCCGCGTCGGTGGCCCGGCTGCTGGCCTGGATCCGGGACTTGGCGACGTGCGCAGGCTCCTGGCCGCTCATCACGTACCCCACGAGCAGCAGCGGGAGAACCGTCATGACCAGCAGGAGCGCCCAGTAGCTGCGGATGACGCGTGCCGCGACTTCGTCGATCTCCACGATCTTCCCTCCGGCTGCCCTGCTCATGGGCTCGCTCCGCTCGCCGACGTGCAGCCGCCTTGACCCGGCGGCTTCCCTCGTCGCTTCGGTCGCAAGCTCCCTACGCTCCTCAGTCCAGCCGCCGGGCGGCTGTACGTAGGCCCGAGCGTAAGAAGGGCTCGCGGAGGTCGAATCGCTCATCGAGACGATGGCCCGCTACGTCGTTTGCACCACAGCCCCCGAGGGCCCCTGGGGCGGTCTGGTCGCGGCGCCTAGTCGCGGCGGCCTGGGCGCATACCGGCGCGCATCGCGAGAGTGATCGCTTCCAGAGCCGAGTGCATGTCGAGTTTGGCCAGCAGGTTCTGGGTGTGCGTGCGGACGGTGTTGGCCGACAGCCCGAGCCGGTCCGCGATCTCCGCGCGGTTGAGGCCGTCGACCATGCACTGGAGCACCTCGCGCTCGCGCGGCGTGAGGTCGGCGAGCAGCTGGGCGCCGCCGTTCGGCTCCGGGTCGTCGCCGGCGAGCCGCCGCAGCACGTCGCCCAGGACCTCGGGCGGGATCCAGCCGCCGCGCCGGGCGGCGCCGCGGATCACCTGCGCCACCAGGTCGGCGCTCTCGGTCTTCGACAGCCAGCCGACCGCGCCGCGCCGGATCGCCTGCACGATCGCGTCCACATCGCTCATCGCGGTGAGGACCACCACCCGGACGTCCGGATGGTGCTCGCGGACCCTGTCGAGCACGTCCAGGCCGTTCTCGGGCCCCAGGGTCAGGTCGAGGACGATCACCTGCGGCCGTTCGGTCGCGGTCAGCGCGAGGGCGCGACGGACGTCGGCGGCGACCGGAAGGACCACCAGGTCGGGTTCCCGCCCGAGGCGGGCGGACAACGCCTCTGCGAAAAGTGCGTGATCGTCCACGATGAGGACGCGGATGAGCTGCATGTACACGACGATGGCGCGTCCGCGGCCGAAAGGGATCCTCCAAACGCTGTACGTCGTGGACAGAACCGAATCCGCCGTATCAGCACGTCCGTAACTGACGGACCGGTTCGCGAGAGCGCGCCTGTCCGACGAATCACGCGCGGACGCCCGGAAGCGCGCGCCGGTTGACGCGAGTCCGGAGCCGGTCAGTTGGACGACGCGGCGTTGACCGTCCACCACTGCCTGTTGATCCTGTGCGTACAGATTCAGGGGAGCTCAACGGATTTCAGGGGAACACCGTGAAGGTCCTGATCACTGGGGGTGCCGGATTCATCGGCAGCACGATCGCCTCGGCCTTCGCCGAGCGCGGAGTCACCCCCGTCGTGCTCGACAGCCTCATCACCGGCCGGCCGGAATTCACCGAGGGAAAGATCTTCTACCAGGGCGACATCGCGGACGGAGACCTGGTCGACCAGATCTTCCGCGACCACCCGGACATCACCGTCACCGTGCACTGCGCGGCGCTCATCGTCGTGCCCGACTCCATGACCGATCCGCTGCGGTACTACCGGGTCAACGTGGCCAAGACGCTGGAACTGGCCGGGCACCTGCACCGCAACGCCTGCGACCGGATGATCTTCGCGTCCACCGCCGGCATGTACCGGCCGGAGGCCGACCTGTCGGTGACCGAGGAATCCGGCCTGGAACCGCAGAATCCCTACACGCGCTCGAAGATGATGGCCGAGCAGATGCTCGACGACTTCGCGACCGCGTACGGCCTGCGGGTCATCTCCCTGCGCTACCTCAACCCGATCGGCGCCGATCCACAGCTGCGCACCGGCCTGCAGAACAGCAAGCCCACACACGCGCTCGGCAAGATGATCGAGTCGTACCGGCTGGGCGTGCCGTTCAAGATCACCGGGGTGGACTGGGAGACCCGCGACGGCACCGCGATCCGCGACTACATCCACGTCTGGGACATCGCCCGCGCCTTCTACGAGGCCGCGGCCCGCTTCGACTCGATCGTGCCGCCGCTCCAGCCGGCCGACCGGCAGCGGGCCTACCAGGTCATCAACCTGGGCACCGGCGACGGCACCACGGTGCGGGAGCTGGTCACCGCGTTCCGGGACGTCGTCGGCGACGGCTTCCTGGCCGAGGAGGCCCCGGCGCGTCCCGGCGATGTGGTCGGCGCCTACGTCAACCCGGCCAAGGCTCGTGACCTGCTCGGCTGGAAACCGGAGTACACGATCGAGGACGCCATCCGGCACTCACTGCTCTGGGCTGAACGGCGGAGCGAACTCGACGTCGCGTAGGCCGGATTCGTCAGCGTCCCGGCAGTGGTCGATCAGCTTCTCGCCACTGCCGGGGACGCCGGCTGCGGGTCAGGGCGATGGAGTCAGCGTGATGGGCAACGAGCTCACGCCGCGGAAGAAGGCGTTGCGGAGGAGCCGCGGTCCCTCGGCGTCGGCCCATTCGGCGGTGCCGACACGGGCGAGGTACTCCTCGAAGAAGATCCTGAGTTCAAGCCGTGCGAGCGAGGCCCCGAGGCAGAAGTGGGCGCCCAGGCCGAACGCGATGTGGTCGCCCGGCGTGCGGGTCACGTCGAACGTTTCAGGTGCGTCGAAGACGGTCTCGTCGCGGTTCGCGGAGCCGTACATCAGCAGCACCTGCTCGCCCGCCGGGATGGGCACGCCGTGCAGCTCGGTGTCGCGCGTGGGCACGCGGCACATGTTGAGGATGGGCGTCGTCCAGCGGATGAACTCCTCCACCGCGTCCGGGATGAGTGCCGGATCCTCCCGGAGGAGCCGCCACTGGTCCGGATGCTGGATGAGCGCGTCGATCGCGGTGGCGATGACCGTCCGGGTCGTCTCGGCGCCGCCGACGAGCAGCAGCAGCGCCTCGTGGGCGAGGTGCTCGTCGTCGTACGCGGGCTGGCCGGGTCCGACGTTCGACCAGATGGACAGCAGGTCGTCGGTCGGGCAGGTGCGGCGTTCCTTCGCCATCTCCAGGGCCGCCAGCGCGAACTCGCCGGCGGCGATCGTCGCCGCATCGGTGATGTAACGGCGGCCGCCGCCCGCCGGCCCGGCCGTCTCCGACCAGTGCACGATCTTCGGCCAGGCGTCCTCGGGGAAACCCAGCAGCCAGCCGATCACGCGGGCGGGCAGCGGTGCGGCCAGTTCGGCGACCGCGTCGACCGTGCCCTTCTCCAGCGCGGTGTCGACGCAGTCGATCGCGGTGGCGCGGATCCTGTCGGCATAGCGGGCCACGCCGCGCGGGGTGAAGCGGTCGTAGACGAGACGGCGCCGGCGCATGTGCTCGGGATCGTCCTGGCCGATCATGGACGGGTCCGAGGGGAGCTGCGGCCGGTAGCCGCCGGCGCTGCTCCACAGCCGGGCGTCGCGTTCGATCGCGAAGACGTCGGCATGCCGGGAGATCCCGTACAGCCCGTTCTCCGCGTCGTGGTACACGGGCGCCTCGGCGCGCAGCCGCGCGTACACCGACCACGGGTCGGTCGCGTACATCTCCCCGTCGAGCAGATCCACTTTGAGGTCGGTCATCAGCGTGCTCCTAGCCTGGGGCTGGTCACCCCGCGGTCGGTCGCTCCCCGGGAGGTGCACCGTGGACGCCGTCGAGGGCGCCGGCGCCGAACATGGGGTCGAACATGGCGCGGAAGTCGGGGCCGCGGCGCAGGTGGTGGCCGCCGTCGACATTGATGACCTGGCCGGTCATCCAGGACGACTCGGGGCCGGCGAGGAAGCGCGCGGCCTCCGCGATGTCCTCCGGCTCGCCTATGCGGCCGAGCGGCATGCAGGCGAGATAGTCGTCGAGGATCGGGCCCGGCTCGGCGATCCCGGCGACGAGTTCGGTCCGGACGAGCCCGGGGCGGATGCCGTTGACGCGCACTCCGGCGGTACCGAGCTCGTCGGCGGCGAGCGCGACGAGATGGTCGACGGCGGCCTTGGAGACGCCGTACGCGCCGAACCAGCGGTGGGTGTTGGAGCTCGCGATCGACGAGATGGCCACGAACGCGCCGCCGCCCGAGCGCGCCATCTCGTTCGCGGCGTGCTTGAGCGTGAGCATGGTGCCGGTCGCGTTGAGTTCGAGGGTCGCGCGCCAGGCGTCGGCGTCGAGCGCGCCGACGGGGCCGATCGAGGTGGATCCGCCGGCGCTGTGGACCACGGCGCGGAGGGGCGCGGGCTCGGCGGCGAACGCGACGGCGGCCGCGATCTGCTCCTCGTCGGTGACGTCCGCGACGATGTACCGGACTCCGGTTTCGCCGGTTTCGCCGGTGCCCGTCTTCGTGGCGCCGGTCTCTTTGGCGCTGGTCTTGCTGGCGCTGATCTCCTTGGCGGCCCGGGCGAGGCGTTCCTCCGTACGGCCGCAGATCGTCACGATCGCGCCGTCGGCCGCGAGGCGGCGCGCGCACGCCAGGCCGATGCCGCTGCCGCCGCCGGTGACGAGCGCGGTGGTTCCGGCGAGGGATGTGGTCATGGGGGCTCCTCCATCAGCGGTCCACCGCGGTGGCGCCGCCGTCGACGGTCAGGTGTGTCCCGGTGATGAACGAGGCGTCGTCGCTCATGAGGAAGCGCACCGCCTTGGCGACATCGGACGGTTCACCGAGACGGCCGAGCACGGCCTTGGTGGAGAAGCTCGCGATGAGGTCGTCGGGCGTGGCGCCGCGCAGCATCGGGGTGTCGATGTAACCCGGGCAGACCGCGTTCACCCGGACACCGTCGCCGCCCAGCAGGTGCGCGAGAGAGCGGGTGAGGCCGAGCAGCCCGGCCTTGGACGAGCAGTAGGCCGGGATGAACGCCTGGCCGAGGAACGCCTCGATGGAGGCGATGCCGACGATGGCGGAGCCGGGGTTGGCTTTGAGGTCGTCGAGGAGCTCCTGGGCGAGGAGCGCGTGGGCGCGCAGGTTGACGTCGAGGACGAAGTCCCAGCGTTCCTCGGTCAGGTCGCCGACAGGGTGCGGGCCGGGCGTGCCGGCGGCGTGCACGAGGCCGCCGATGGTGCCGAGGGCGGCGCGGCTCGCGGCGACGGCCGCGGGGAAGGCGCCGGTGTCGGTGACGTCGATGGTGACGGGATGGGCGGCGACACCGTACGTCCCGGCGATGTCCTTGGCGAGCGGGGTGGGATCGGCGAGGTCCCAGAGGGCGACGGGACGGCCGGCTTCCGCCAGGGCGCGGGCGCTGGCGGCTCCGATGCCGGAGGCGCCGCCGGTGATGATGATGCCGGTGGTGGGGGAGGGGTCGTGCATGGGCGGCTCCCGGGTGTGAGACTTCGGTCTAGACTAAGGTCTCAACCAAGCAAGCGGTAGGCCGGACTTCTCGCCATCCTGACGTCACCGGCGCCGGCGAACAAGGCCAGATGTGGTCGCGGTCCCCCGGTATCGGCTTTCCCCTTCCGGCCGTTCATGAGCTATGTGCGACCGGAACGAAACAAATGTGCGAGAAGATGGTCACGGCCACATATAGGAGGCGACACTTGACCGGCGATGTGCGGATCACCGTCACGCGGACGCTGAGCAAGGATCAGCAGGCCCGACGGGAGCGGCTGCTCGAAGCCGCCCGCGAACTCGCGCACGAGGGCGGCTACCCGGCCGTCACCATGCACGACGTGGCCGACCGCGCGGGCGTTGCCAGGGCGACGGTGTACCGCTACTTCGCCACCAAGGATCACCTGCTCACCGAAGTCGCCGCCACCTGGGCGCACCGGGTCACCGACGACATCGACGCGCTGGCCATCGGGGACACCCCGGCCGAACGGCTCACCGCGCTGCTGGAGCGCATCGTCGAGGTCGCGGCCTCCGAGCTCACCCTCACGTCGGCCATCATCCAGGCGGTGACCTCGGACGACTCCAGCGTGGACGATGCCCGCACGGTGCTGTTCCTGTTCGTCCGCGACCGCCTGTCGGTGGCGATCGGCGACCCGGTGCCCGACCTCGACGACGTGGAGATCGTGCTCGGTCACATCCTGCTCGCCGCCCTGGTCAGCCTCACCGCGCTGCGGCGTCCGACCGAGGAGGTCACCCGCATGGTCCGCATGTCGGGGCGGTTCGTGCTCGCGGGCGCCCTGGCGGTCGGACCCGCGCCTGCCGGAACGTGAGCCGACCGCCTGAGCCGACCGCCTGAGCCGACCGCCTGGGGCGATCACCTCGGCCGTATGGTCCACGCAAGGCGGACCGGTTTGGCACTACATGCCGTCCGGTGTGCCCCGTAACGTCCATGGGATGACGAATCCGCTGCTCTTCCTGCTCGCGGCGACGACCCTGGTCGTCATCCCCGGGCCGAACCACCTTTACATCACCACGCGCAGCATCGCGGAAGGCCGGCGCGCGGGCATCGCGTCCGCCCTCGGCGTGGAGACCGGCACGCTCGTGCACATGGTGGCCGCGGCGGCGGGACTGTCAGCGGTGATCGCGGCCTCATCGACCGCGTTCGGCATCGTGCGGTACGCGGGCGCCGCGTACCTGGTCTACATGGCGATCCGCACGTTCCGCAGCCGGGGCGACCATGACACGCCCGACCTCAAGCCGCAGTCGCTCGGCCGGGTCTACCTGGACGGCGCGCTCGTCAACGTCCTCAACCCGAAGGTCATCCTCTTCTTCCTCGCGTTCCTGCCGCAGTTCGTGGACCAGAAGGCGGGTGCGGTGCCCATGCAGATCCTGGTGCTGGGGCTGATCACCGGCCTGATCGGGCTGGTCAGCGACATCCTGTACGCGCTCGCGGCCGACTCGATCGCCGGCTGGCTGCGGGCCAGGCCTGCGTTCCAGCGGCGGCAGCGCTTCGCCACCGGATTCATCTATCTGGGGCTGGGCGCGGCGGCGGTCTTCGCGGGCCCGGGGCATCGGCGCGTCTGACAAGGCCTTGTCATCCGGATGACAATTCGGTGATTTCATTGCTTCACATGCGGTGAAGAGCTGCGGATCACACCGAGGTAACTTCCGAAACGCCCCCGCGTTCCTGTGCGGGGCGGGAGGTGCGGACGGTGACCATGGCGATCGAGGAACACTCGCCCCTGAAACCCTGGGCCGGGGTGCCGGGCGAGCTTTCCGACATCTTCCGGCCCCATCTCGCCGAGCTGGCCGACGAGATGATCGAGGAGATCCTCGCCGGGATCCCGGAGTACGACCGGCCGCAGGACGAGGAGTACGCCCGGCTGGTGCGGCTCGCGGTCGAGGGCGCGCTGCGGCAGTTCGTGGACTTGATCGTCGACCCGGACGCGTCCTGGGAGCCCGTGGCCGCGGTCTACCGGGAGATCGGCTGGGCGGAGGCCCGGGAGGGGCGCAACCTCGACGTCCTGCAGGGCACGCTGCGGCTCGGCGCCCGGGTGGCGTGGCGGCGCCTGGCCGCCGAGTCCGAGCAGATGAACGTCTCGCGCCGCCATCTGGCCAGCATCGCCGAGGCCATCTTCGCGTTCCTCGACGAGATCGCGCGTGCCGCGACCGAGGGGTACACCAAGGCGCGCGAGCAGGAGGCCGGCGAGCTCGAACACCGCCGCAGGCGCCTGCTGGACCTGCTGCTGGCCGAGCCGCCCGCGTCACCACAGGCGATCGCGGATCTTGCGCGTCTCGCGCAGTGGCGCGTTCCACGGACGGTCGCCGCGGTCGTTCTGTACGAGCGCGGCCAGCACCCGTTCTCCCAGCCGTCGTTGCCTCCCGACGTGCTCGCCGACGTCAACCGGCGCGAGCCGTGCCTGGTCGTCCCGGATCCGGAAGGGCCGGGGCGCGGGCGCCTGCTCGACTCGGCGCTGCGCAGCTGGGTCGCCGCGATGGGGCCCACGGTCCGTACTGAGGACGCCTCCAAATCGCTCCGCTGGGCGCGCGAGGCGCTGCCCCTCGCCCGGCGCGGCATCCTGCCGTCGGACCAGCTGATCCGCTGCTCGGAGCACATGCCGACGCTCGTCGTCTTCAAGGACGAGGAGCTCGTCCGTGCCGTCGCCGACGTGCGCCTCGCGCCGCTTCGCACCGTCCGGCCGCGCCATCGCGGGAGGCTCGCCCGCACCCTGCTCGCATGCCTGCAGAGCGGGTTCAACGCCACGGAGGTGGCGTCCCGGCTGCACGTCCACCCGCAGACGGTCCGCTACCGGCTGCACCAGCTGGAGGAGCTCTTCGGCGAGAGCCTCTACAAGCCGGAGAACCGGCTGGAGATGGAGATGGCGCTCACCGTGTGGCTCACCCCCGCCGTGGACCGCCCAGCCGGCACACCCGACCTGGACGGCCCACGCCGGACGGCCTAGTCGGCCAGGCGGAGGAGCCGCTTCGTCACCGGCGGCTCGGTCAGCTCCGCGCCCAGCACCAGCGGCACGCGCGACGCGCCCGCCGACACCGTGCCCAGCTGCGTGCCCTGTGCGGCCTTGTGGGGCGCGGTCGCATCGATCTTCACCGGCACGGTGAGCCCGGGCCAGCCGATCACGGTCAGCGGGGCCTTGGTGGTCACCGGAGTGGTGCCGCCCAGACCGTCGTCGACCTTCGCGACCTGCTGGCCCGCCGGGGCCAGCGTGGCCGAGACGAGCGCCCCTTCGGCGCCCGCGACCAGGTTCTTGGCCGCGTCGATGGCGCCCACCGCGCTCGCCGACCGCTGGCCCATCACCGCGCCGATGATGAGGGTGTTGACGTCGCCGACCCGCTTGCGCGCGGCGAAGACGTAGTTGCCGCCCGCCGCGTCGGTGAAGCCGGTCTTGCCGCCGACGACGCCGAGCTGGCCGAGCAGCATGTTGCCGCCGATGCGCACCGGACCGCCGTTGTCGGGCACAAAGGTCCGCTGGGCGACGATCTCGGCGAACGCCGGGATGCGCATCGCCGCGCGGAGCAGCTTGACCTGGTCCCCTGCCGTGCTGACCGTGTCGGACCGGTAGCCGCTGGGGTCGGTGTAACGGGTGTTGTTCATGCCCAGCTGCTTGGCCGCCGCGTTCATCTTGGCGACGAACGCGACCGGGTTGCCCGCGTCCCACCGGGCCAGCTCGTGCGCCACGTCGTTCGCCGAAATGATCATCAGCGCCTCAAGGGCCTTGCGCTGGGTGAGCCGCTGTCCCGCCGTGACCTCCAGCAGCGACTCGCCGCGCCGCTTCTGCCCGATCAGCCGCATCGCGGCCTCCCGGGACACCGTGTACGTGGGACCGGGCTGTCCGCTGGCGAGCGGATGGCTCTTGAGGAAGACGTACGCGGTCATCACCTTGGCCACGCTGGCCGTGGGAGTGGGCGCCCCGCCGCCTGCCGCACCCATGGTCCCGATGCCTTCGACGAACAACGCCGACTGCCCCTGGCCGGGCCAGGCCAGCACGGGCTTGGCCCCAGCGAAGGTGTGACTGGTCTTGGACAACGTCAATGAGAGCGTGGGCTCGGGCAACGGCCGCAGCAACTGCCCCGCCACCAGCCCACCGGCCAGCAGCACCAGCACCAGCACGGCCGCGATCAGCCGACCGCGCCGCTTCTTCTTCTTAGGCGGCGCCTCGGCCTGCTGCGGCGTCTGGCTTTCCCACGGAACCGCCCACTGGCCCGAGTCCGTGGACGCGGGCGGCGCCGGTGTGGACGAGAGCGGTGTCTCGACAGTCGGAGCCGAACTGCGCATCGGCAGATCCGTCTGAGTCGTGGAGGCCGGGTCGCCAGCAGCCCTCCACCCTGACTGGAAGGACGGATCGGGGTGAACGGAGGGAGCACCCCACTGCTCCTGCCCCGGATCCGTCCGAGGCGGCGCGACCGCGGCCCTCCACTCAGTGACCTGCCTGAGCGTCGGAGGCACCTGATCGTCCGTCGTCCGATCCGGATCAACCGCCCCCTCCGGCCGCCACTCCGCCCCCGGCGGCGCAGGGGACCCCGCCGCCGGTGCGGGTGCGGCCCCCGACCCCGCGGAAGGCGCCGCGTGTCTGGGCCGCGATGCAGGAGTCGTCGACGGGGGTGCCGGAGGCGCGGCATGTTTGGCCGCAGGTGGTGCAGGATCTGCCGATGTGGGGCGCCCGGCAGGTGCCGGTGGCGCTGGCGGAGCGTGTTCGGCCGCCGGAGGTGTGGCTGCCTGTGGTGCAGGATCTGCCGGTGTGCGGCGCTCTGCGGGTGCCGGTGGCGCCGGCGGGGCATGTTCGGGCGCGGGTGGGGTGGCCGCGTGTCGTGCAGGTTCTGCCGGTGCGCGCTCTGCGGGTGCCGCTGGCGCCGGCGCGGCGTGTTTGGTCGCGGGTGGTGTGGCGGTCTGTGGTGCAGGTTCTGCCGGTGTGCGCTCCGCAGGTATCTGTGACGTAGGCGGGGTGTGTTCGGATTCGGGTGATCTGGTTGCCTGTGGTGAAGGTTCTGCCGATGTGCGCTCCGCGGGCGTCGGCAGCACTGGCGGGGCATGTTCGGGCGCGGGTGGTGTGGCCGCCTGTGGTGAAGGTTCTGCCGGTGTCCGGCGTCCCGCGGGTGTCGGTGGCGCTGGCGGGGCATGGTCGGCCGCGGGTGGAGTGGTCGCGTGTGGTGCGGTTTCTGCCGATGTGCGGCGGTCCGCGGGTGCGGGTGGCGTGGGCGTGGTGTGTTCGAGCGGCGGTGGGGTGGCCGCGTGTCGTGCAGGATCGGCCGGTGTGCGCTCTGCGGGTGCCGGTGGCGTGGGCGCGGCGTGTTCGGCCGCGGGCGGTGCAGGCGTTGGTGCGGTGCCAGTTGATGGTTCAGTGGTCGCAGGTGTCGGCGCCGCCGGTGTGGGGCTTTCCGAGGGATGCGCTGGCGGTGCAGGGCGCTCCGCGGCCGGGTCTGGCGGCGCAGGTGTGGCCACCGACGGGTCGGGAGCCTCCGATGCTGGCGAGGGTGACGCGGGCGCGGCGTGTTTGGGGCCTGAGGGTGCTGGTGGCGCGGAATCTGGGGCCGCCGGTGTGGGGGGCTCCGATACCGGCGCTGGTGAAGCAGAGGCCGCGTGTTTTGGCGCTGTGGGAGCGAGTGGCGCGGATTCGGGCGCATCCGATGCAGGCGCCGCGTGTTTGGGGGCGGGCGGCGCAGCCTCGGGAGCCGTCGGTGTGGGTGCCTCGGGTGTGGGCGCCTGAGATGGAGGGGACGGCGGTTCGGGCGTGGCTGAAGGCGCCGGAGGGACGGGGTCGGTTGCCGTACGGTCCGGGTCGATGTCCTCCGGTTCCGCTGCGGGCTCGGTTGTGCTGGGGTCGTCCAAGAAGTCCGTCAGCGCAGCCGTGACGCCGGGGTCCTCAATGGTCCATGAACCGCGATCAGGATCCGTGTCGGGTGCGGGAGGTGGGGCGGAGGGCGTGGGCTCTTCGGCCTCGGGCTCGGCTTCCGCAGGCTCGTTCTCGGGCGTGGGGGAGACGCCCAGGAGGGCTGAGAGTTCCTCACCGTCCGGGGTCACTTCGTCCGGGTCTGAGGCGGCGGGCTGGGGGAGGGGGAACTCGGCCGTGTCCGCACGGCTGGGGTCGTCGCCCGCCGGGTCCGTGACGGGCTCTGTGGGGTCGGCGGCCTTGTCCGCAGACTCCGGCTCGTGCCGGGATTCCTTCACCGCGCGACCTCCTCGACGACTGTTCCGGGACAGGCAGAAGGAGCGGCCTCGCCGGCGATCCCCCGTGCACCATTGAGGATGCGCAGCTTAGCCCGAAAGTTCACCTTGTTACGCATTGGTGATCAAAGTCGGGGCTGGTCAGGGGCGGCGGGGCCGGTGCGCGTCGATGGTGCTGGAATCCGGAGTGGCATGGTCGAACGCGGCGAAAAGGGTCGTTGAGCTGGACCGCTGTGAAGATCATAAGGGCGTGGGGATGGGGGGCGTACCGGTGCACGATCATGGCCGTCACTCGAAGCTCGCCAGGCAGGTGATCACCTGGAGGAGCCTTCCAGGGGGTGCCAGCCGTCCGGGCCGGGCAGCCGCTCGGCCGAGGCGGGGCCGTCGGTGCCGGGTTTGTACGGCTCGGGCGGATCGTGCGGATCGAGGATGTCCTGGACGATCCGCCAGGACTCCTCCACCAGGTCGAAGCGGGTGAACAGCTCCGGATCGCCGGAGACCGCGGCGCCGAGGATGTGCTCGTACGGCATCTCGCCCGGGCCCAGCACGTCGGAGAAGTCGACGGCGACCGGGACCGGCACGGGCCGGTCCTCGTTGCCCGGCCGCTCGACCAGGAGGTCGAACGTCATTCCGGCCCTGGGTTCGAGGCGGAAGCGGATGAGGTTGGGCGGCGCGGTGCCCTCGGGCGTCTGGAAGAGCGTGACCGGGGGCTTGCGCAGTTCGACGATGACCTCGGTGGCGGAGGTCGACATGCACTTGCCGGAACGGATGTAGAACGGGACGCCCGCCCAGCGCCAGTTGTCGACGTGCATCCGCAGCGCGATGAACGTCTCGGTCGTGGAGCCCGGTTTGACGCCTTCGACGTCCTGGTAGCCCACGTACTGCCCGCGTACGACGTCGGAAGGGGAGATGGCGCGGGCGGTGCTCAGGGCGCGCCACTTCTCGTTCTGCCAGGAGGCGACGTCGGGCTTGGCCGGCGGATCCATGATCAGGTACGCGCACACCTGCAGGAGGTGGTTCTGGACGACGTCGCGCAGCGCCCCCACCGAGTCGTAGAACGAGCCGCGGTCGGCGACGTCGAAGTCCTCCGCGAGTGAGATCTGCACATTGTCCACGTACGACCGGTTCCAGAGCGGTTCGAGCAGCGTGTTGGCGAACCGCGCGATCACCAGCCCGTCGACCGGCTCGCTGCCCAGGAAGTGGTCGACCCGGAACAGATGGTCCTCGTCGAAGCACTTCTGCAGCTCGGCGTTGAGCGCGCGCGCCGACTCCAGGTCGTGGCCGAACGGCTTCTCCACCACGAGCCGGGCGTTCTCGTTCAGCCCCACCCCGGCGATCCGTTCCGCCACGGTTTCGAACAACGTCGGCGGGATCGCCAGGTAGTGCGTCAGGAACCCGTAACCCTCGACGGCCTCGCGGAGGCGGGAGAACGTCGCGCCGTCCCGGTAGTCGCCGTTGACCATGCGCAGCCGTCGAGCGAGCCGCCCGAAGACCTCGTCGTCGACCTCGTGGACGGCGGCGATCGCCTCGCGCGCGTGCGAGCGGAGCGCCTCGTCATCCCAGTCGGACCTGGCCACCCCGATGATCGGGATGTCGAGCTCGCCGCGCGCGGTCAGCCGGTAGAGCGCGGGCAGCAACATCTTCGTGGCGAGGTCGCCCGTGATGCCGAAGAGGACGAGCGTGTCGGCTTTCTCGGCGTTGACCTTCATGCCTCCGGTCTTTCCCGGCATTCCGCCGCCGATCCGCCGGAGGGATCGAGACTTTGCCGAGCCGTGGCGTGAACCCGGATCGGGGGTTGTGGCGATACATCCCCGTACGAGATCCCCAACGACGGGAAGGCCGGTCTTCATGCCATGGTGTCCGCGATGACCGCTCCCCCCACCGGTGCCCGCGCCGGTGTCCCCGCACCCATGCCGGCCGCCGAGGCCGACGACGCCGCCGACGCGACCGCCGACGCGGCCGACTCTGCTGACGCCGATCTGATCGAACGGTCCCGCACGGACCCGGAGGCGTTCGCCGCGCTGTTCGACCGCTACAGCGGCATGCTCTACAGATACGTCTCGCGGCGGTTGGGGCCCGAAGTGGCCGAGGACCTGGTCGGTGAGACCTTCCTCATCGCGTTCAGCCGCCGTGCCCGGTACGACCTGAGCTACGCGGACGCGCGGCCGTGGCTGTTCGGGATCATCAGCAAGCTCGTCTCCCGGCACCACCGCAGCGAGGCGGCGCGCTACCGGGCGCTGCAGCGCAGCCCCGTGGACGGCCATGTCGAGGGGCCCGCGGACCGGGTCGCCGCCGGTGTGACGGCGACGGCGTCCCGGCCGTTGCTGGCCGAGGCGCTGGCCGGGCTGCCGCGCCGTGACCGGGACGTGTTGCTGCTGGTGGCGTGGGGTGATCTGGCGTACGAGGAGGTCGCGCAGGCGCTCGGCATCCCGGTCGGCACGGTCCGTTCACGACTCAACCGCGCCCGCCGCAAGGTCCGGGCCGTCCTGGGCGACACCAATCCGATGAACGAGGAGGAGTGACCATGGACGACCTCGGCCTGCTTCGCGACCTTGGTCACGATCTCGAACACGAGCCCCCCGCCACCCTCGTCCGGCAGCGGCACCGCCTCGCCGAGGCGATCGCCGGGCGGACCGGCCGCCACCGTGGCCGGGGCTGGATCCTGATCGGTGTGGCCGCGGCGGTGACGGCCGCGCTCATCCTCGTGCCGACAGTGCTGCTGCGCGGCGGCGGAAAGGGGGCGGAGGACCCGCTCGGAAGATCCACGCACCGTGCTGGGGCGACCAAGGCCCTGAACATCCTGGTACTCGGGACTGACGGTCGCGGCGACAAGTTCGCGCCGCGCTCGGACACGATCGTGCTGCTGCACCTGCCGAGGGACAACGAACGAATCTCCGCTGTCAGCATCCCGCGCGACCTCATGGTGCCCTTGCCGTCCTGCAAGACGAGGTCGGGAGAGGCCACGGCGGCGCGGACAGGCCTGATCAACAGCGCGTACACGGTCGGTGGTCTGGGTTGTTCCGTCCGCGCCGTCGAAAAGCTGACCGACGTCCGCATCGATCATGCGATGTCGATCGACTTCACCGGCTTCAAGCGGATCGTGTCCGGGATGGGCGGGGTGGAGGTCGTGGTGCCGAGGGCGATGAGAGACCCCAAGGCCGGGCTGAACCTCAGCCCCGGACGGCAGATGATCCGAGGCGACCAGGCGCTGGCGTACGCACGGGCACGGCAAGGCCTTGGCGACGGCTCGGATCTCGAACGCATCAAACGGCAGCAGCAGCTCATGGCCGCCATGTTGAAGAGGGCCAAGGAAAAGCAGATGCTCAGCCCAGTGCGGCTGCCGATGTTCCTCAACATGATGGCCGGGACGATGGAGACCTACGGGCAGTTGAGCGTCCCCGTGATGAAGGAGATCGCCCGGATCCTCGAAAGGACGGAGACGGACACCGCGCGGTTCAGCACCATCCCCGTACGGCCGCATCCGGACGATCCCAATCGGCTGGCCCTGAACGAGCCGACCGCCCGCAAACTCCTCCAGACCTTCAGGAGTTAAGGGAGCGCGGCCAGCAGGCGGTCCAGTTCGTCTTCGGTGTTGTAGTAGTGCACCGACGCCCGTACGGCGGACGGGACCGCATGCGGGTCGAAACGTTGGTGCGCGGCGTCGGTCGCGCTGACGTTGACGCCTCGTTCGCGCAGGGCGAGCTTGACCGCCATCGAGTCGTGTCCTTCGACGGTGAACGTGACGACGCCGGAACGCCGCTCACCCCGGTCCAGGAGCGTGATGCCGGGGCGGGCGGCGAGCTCACCGCGCAGGAGGGCGGCGAGGCCGGTCACCCGTTCCTCGATCGCCTCGATGCCGATCGCGGCGGCATAGTCGGCCGCGACGCCCAGGCCGACCTGCCCGGCCACGAAGCGTTCCCAGGTCTCGAAGCGGCGCGCGTCGTCGTGCACCTCGTACGTCTCAGGCGTGGTCCAGTCGGCGGACTGGAGGTCGAGGAACGGTGGCTCCAGAGTCGGGATGACGTCGCGCCGTACGTACAGGAAACCGGTGCCACGCGGGCCCCGCAGGAACTTGCGCCCGGTCGCCGACAACATGTCGCAGCCGATCTCGCGCACGTCGACGGGGAGCTGCCCCACCGACTGGCAGGCGTCCAGCAGGTAGAGCGCGCCCGCCTCCCGGGCCAGCCGCCCGACCGCGGCGGCCGGGTTGATCAGTCCGTTGTGGGTCGGGATGTGGTTGATCGCGACGAGCCGGACCCCGCCCCTGGCGAGCTCGGTGGCGAGCGCCTCCAGCGAGATCTGCCCGTGCTCGTCGTCCGGGACGACCTCGACGCTCACCCCGCGTGCGGGGGCGATCTGGTGGAACGCGATGGCGTTGCTGGCGTACTCGCTCGTCGTGGTCAGGATCCGGTCGCCGCGCTGGAACGGGATGCCGTAGAACGCCATGTCCCAGGCCCGGGTGGCGTTCTCCACGTAGGCGATCTCCTCGGGGACGGCGCCGATCAGTTCGGCCACGGCGCCGTAGAAGCGGGCGATCGCGGTGGCGTTCCGTTCGGCGGCCTCGTACCCGCCGATGGTCGCCTCGAGTTCGAGGTGTGCGAAGACGGAATCGGTCACCGGACGGGGAGGGAGCGAGGCCCCCGCGTTGTTGAGATGGACGACGCCAGCGCTGCCGGGAGTCTCGGCGCGGACCTTTTCGATGTCGATTCCCATGGTCAGAGGCTGCCCGATGAGTTTCGGCGGCGCAAAGTGTCAGACCTTTGGGAGACCCTGGCGAGAGCCCGGGAGTTGACCTCAATCAATGTTGAGGTTGCATCCTGATCACAGGTCGCCGGACGGCGGCCGCTGAGGCCCTCTGATAGCGACGGTATGCCATGGACATGGAAGTGACCGCGTGGATGTCCTTGCACCACGCGATGAACGCACAGGATGACAAACGGCCGTTCTCCAAGGCCACGTTGAAGCGCATCTGGGCTTTCGCGCGCCCGCACCGCCCCTGGCTGGGCTGGTTCTTGCTCTTGTCGGTCGTGACGGCCGTGCTCGCCGTGGCCACTCCCGTCCTGGCCGGCCGGGTGGTGGACGAGATCGTCAAGGGCTCCTCGACCTCGACGGTGGTCTGGCTGGCCGTGATCATTGCGATCATCGCCCTGGCGGAAGGCGGCCTCGCCCTGCTCAACCGCTGGTTGTCGGCCAGCATCGGCGAGGGATTGATCCTTGACCTGCGCACCGCCGTTTTCGACCACGTCCAGCGCATGCCGGTCGCGTTCTTCACCCGGACCCGCACCGGCGCGCTCGTCAGCCGTCTCAACAACGACGTCATCGGCGCGCAGCGGGCCTTCAGCGACACCCTCTCCGGCGTGGTCGGCAACCTGGTCACGCTCCTCCTGACTTTGATCGTCATGCTGGGCATCTCCTGGCAGATCACCGTGCTCGCGCTGGTCCTGCTGCCCGTCTTCGTGCTGCCCGCCCGGCGGATGGGCTCCCGTCTCGCCCGGCTCCAGCGCGAGGCGGCCGCGCACGACTCGGCGATGAGCACCCAGATGACCGAGCGCTTCTCGGCGCCCGGCGCGACCCTGGTCAAGCTCTTCGGCCGCCCCTCCCGCGAGTCGGAGGAGTTCGCCCGCCGCGCCCGCCGCGTCCGCGACATCGGCGTGCGCACCGCGATGGTGCAGTACGTCTTCATCACCGCGCTGACGGTCGTCTCAGCCCTGGCTCTCGCCCTCGTCTACGGCATGGGCGGCTTCTTCGCCCTCAAGGGGAGCCTCGACGCCGGCGCAGTCGTGGCGATGTCGTTCCTCCTGGTCCGTCTCTACGCCCCGCTCACCGCCCTGGCCAGCGCCCGGGTGGAGGTCATGAGCGCCCTGGTGAGCTTCGAGCGCGTCTTCGAGGTCCTCGACCTCAAGCCGCTGGTCGCCGAGAAGCCCAAGACCAAGCCCGTCCCCGAGGGCCCCGTCTCCGTCGAGTTCGAGAACGTCCGCTTCAGCTACCCGTCCGCCGACAAGGTCTCCCTGGCCTCCCTCGAAGAGGTCGCCAACCTCGACACCCGCGGCGGCGTCGAGGTCCTGCACGACGTCTCGTTCAGGGCCGAGCCCGGCCAGATGATCGCCCTGGTGGGCTCGTCCGGCGCCGGCAAGTCGACCATCGCCCAGATGCTCCCGCGCCTCTACGACGTGGACGAGGGCGCCGTCCGCCTGGGCGGAGTGGACGTCCGCGACCTGAGCTTCGACACCATCCGCGACACCTTGGGCATGGTCACCCAGGACGGCCACCTCTTCCACGAGTCGATCCGCGACAACCTCCTGCTCGCGCGCCCCGAAGCCACCGAGGCCGAGCTCTGGGACGTCCTCCGCCGCGCCCGCCTCGACGACCTGATCAGGTCCCTTCCCGACGGCCTGGAAACGATCGTCGGAGAACGCGGCTACCGCCTCTCCGGTGGCGAACGCCAGCGCCTGACCATCGCCCGCCTTCTCCTGGCCCGCCCCCGCGTGGTGATCCTGGACGAGGCCACCGCCCACCTCGACTCCACCTCCGAGGCCGCCGTCCAGGAGGCCCTGACCGAGGCGCTGGACGGCCGTACCGCCATCGTCATCGCCCACCGCCTCTCCACGATCCGCGCCGCCGACCAGATCCTGGTGGTCGAGTCCGGCCGCATCGTCGAACGCGGCACCCACGACGACCTCCTGGCCACCGACGGCCGCTACACCGAGCTCTACCGCACCCAGTTCGACCAGCAGGACAGCCCGCCCAAGACCCCCACCGGAGAACCCCTGGAAGCAATCGCCTAAGACCCCTGCGGGGCCGTCCCGAAAGGACGGCCCCGCACCGGCCTGCCCGGGGGAAGCCCCCCGGGCAGGCAAAGGCATGGTCCCTCGCTCCGCTCAGGGCTGTCCTCATTGGGGCTCCGCCCCAACCCAGCAGGGGTCTGCCCCCGCACCCCCGACCCCTTCCACAAGTCCCAAGTGCAACGGCAGGGTGATCAATGGTTTTTGGCACTACTGCGACGGCGGCATACCAAGGAGCCGCAGCGGATCATGAGAGCTGCGCAGGCTGAGTTGGAACCAGCCAATCGTCATCTTGGTGGTCTTCCGCCAGACGCGGGAGTTGACAGGGGGTCTGTGATCATCAGTGTGGTCATGGACGAGAGCGTGCTGAATCGCGGGGTCGCCGCTCCTGACGTGATGAGGCGGACGAGGCTCCGCTGAACGCGGCGGAGCCTCGTCGGGATGTGAGCGAGGCATGCGAATGTTCCAGCACGACACCGCCAGCCCTGGCTGCTCGGAGTCCTTGGCCGCTGATGCATGCAGTTTGGGTGCTTGCCGGTAGGTCCTAGTTCACTGGGTGTGACGCTGCGGAGATGAGTGTGTCCCATGCGGCCATCGCGCAGGTGATGACCGTTTCCAACTCGGCGCGGGTGGCGCCGTCGCGGGCTTGTATGGAGAAGCCCTGCACCACGGTGGTGTAGTAGCGGGCGATGGCATCGAGGTGCGCGGGTGGCGCGGTGAAATCGCCGTCGGTGACACCGCGGGCGAGCCGGTCTCTGATGGTGGTGAGCATGTCGCGCCGGCGGTCGGCCAGGAACTCGCGGATCGCGTGGTTTTCCACGGCGCCGGTGGGCGCGGCCAGGATGAGCATGCAGTAGTGCGGTGTGTCCGGGCGAGTGACCTCATCGGCGGTGGCGCGCAGCATGGCCTCGATTGCCGCGCGCGCGGTCGGCTGTTCGCGTAGCGCGCGCCTCGGAGGCTCGCCCGAGGTCGTGGCGTAGAGCGCCATGACCTTGCGGAACAGGTCCTCCTTGCTGCCGAAGCAGGCGTAGATGCTGGCGGAGGCTATCCCCATGGCCTGGGCCAGGTCGTTGAGCGAGGTGCCCTCGTAGCCCCGCTCCCAGAACAGGTCCAGCGCCTGGCGCAAGGCGGTGTCCGGGTCGAATGTGCGCGGCCTGCCGCGAGCAGCCATCCAGCGTCCCCTCGGAATTTTTTGTCGTTCGATCAATTATATCTTGACCCATGCCAGAGGCCGTGCCACGGTTTGTTGGTCGTTCGATAAACAAACGGGAGCCAACCGTCATGAGCATTCCGTCCACCATGCGCGCCCTGCAGCAGACGTCACTGAACGGCCCGCAGGACCTGCGCCTGATCGCCGACGTGTCGGTACCGAGCCCAGGCCCGGGCGAGGTCCTGGTCCGGGTCACCGCCGCCGGCGTGAACTTCGTCGACATCTCACAGGCCCGCGGCACGTTCGCAGGCGGACCGCAGCCGCCGTATCTGGCGGGCATCGAGGGCGCCGGTGAAGTCACCGCCGTCGGTGAGGGAGTGACCGGCCTGGAGCCCGGCACCCACGTCATCGGCGTCGGCATCGGAGGCGGCGCCTTCGCCGAGTACATGGTGCTGCCCGCGGCCGCGGCGGTCCCCGTGCCGGCAGGCTGGGCCGACGAGCAGGCGCTGGGCCTGGTCGTGAACTGGCCGACCGCGCTGGCGGCGCTCAAGCCACTGGGCCGCATCGCCGCAGGGCAGACCGTACTGATCCACGCCGCCGCCGGCGGAACCGGCCAGGCCGCGGTGAAGATGGCCAAGCACTATGGCGCGACGGTGATCGCCACGGCATCGCCAGGCAAGCACGAGGTGGTACGGGCGCTCGGCGCCGACCACGTCATCGATTCCCGCGGCGCCGACCTCGCCGCCGAGGTCCTGCGGCTGACCGGCGGCGCGGGCGCAGACCTGGTCCTGGAGTCGGTCGGCGGCGCCACCCTCGACGCCAGCCTGGCCGCCACCAAACGGGTCACCGGCCGGGTCGTCGTCTATGGCATGGCCGGTGGCGAAGCCGCGATCACCAACTGGGAACTGGTCTACAAACACCAGATCCACGTCATCGGCCTGAACATCGGCATTCTCATCCAGGCCGCACCGCAAATCTTCGGCGAAGTCATGGGTGAGATGCTCGGGCTCGTCGCAGCAGGGGTGCTCGGCCCCGGCCAGCCCACCGTCTTTGAGCTGGCCGAGGGGCCAAAGGCCCTCGCGGAACTGGAAGCCCGGGCCACCGTGGGCAAGCTGGCCCTGCTGCCCTGAGCAGACTGTGACGCCAGGTGGCGGGTTGCTAAGGGACTGTGGTGACGGCGCGGAGGACCACACGAATGTCGCCCTACCGCGCGGTTACGTCCTTCTCCAGCTGTCTTGTTGCTTGGTTGGGCTGAAGGGGACGGGGTGCGGGGGCGGAGCCCCTGCTGGGATTTGGGGCAGAGCCCCAATGAAGCAGCCCCGAGCGGAGCGAGGGTCCTTTAGGTGGCGGGACTGGAGCTGCTGGGTCGCGGGGGCGGAGTTGAGGGGCGTCAGGTGATGGCTTGGTGGGCTAGGACTGCGGCGCCTCGCATGGCGGCTTCGGGGCCTAGTTGGGCCGGGACCAGGGGTGGTGCGGGGCGGAGGGGAAGGCGGTCCGCCAGGCGGGTTGTCAGGGGAGTGAAGAGGCGGTCTCCGGCTTCGGCCAGGCCGCCGCCTATGACGATCAGGGACGGGTCCAGGAGCATGGTTGCCGTGGCCAGGGCGTCGGCGAGGGTGTCCAGGGCCTCCGTCCAGACGCGGGCGGCGATGGGGTCGCCGGTTTCGGCTCGTTCTATGACTTCCTCGGCGGGGACGGGGGGTTCGGGCGGGAGCGGCGGCTCGGTCTCCCAGATGCCTATGGACGAACGGGTCGGGGTGGAGTAGCGGCGCGAGATGGCGGCGGCGGAGGCGTAGGTCTCCAGGCAGCCACGGGCACCGCACGGGCAGGACTCGCCCCCAGGGCGGACGACGATGTGGCCTATCTCGCCGCTCCAGGACGTGGCGCCGGGGTAGGGCGCACCGTTCAGCATCAGGGCCGCGGCGATGCCAGTGCCTATGGGGAGGAAGAGGAAGTCGCCCACGTCGCGGCCTGCGCCTTGCACGGCTTCGCCCACGCCGCCCGTCCGGACATCGTGGGCGATGGCGACCGGGATGCCCAGGCGTTCGGCGGCGAGCGTGCGAATGGGAACGTTCTCCCAGCCGATGTTGGCGGAGCGGACCGCTGTGCCTGTGGCATCGTCCACCACTCCGGGGAGGGCGATACCTGCGGCTACGGGTGTCTCGCCCCGGTGGAGGGCGCGGGATTTCAGGTCGGCGGCGAAGTCCAGGATCGATCCCACTACGGCGGCCGGGCCGCGTTCGCGTCCTGTCGGACGGCGCTCGGTCTCCAGGACGGCGTCGCCGGAGAGGATCGCGCCCTTCATGGACGTACCGCCGACGTCCAGGGCGATGACGGTCATTGGACCGACCCCGTGGTCAGGCCGCGCTCGATGAAGATGAAAAGGATCACCACCGGCACGATAGCGATCAAGAACGTGGCGAACAGGAACTGCCAGTGTTCCTGTACTGGTTCACGAAGGACGGGATCACGACCGTGAGGGGACGGCGGTTGGGGGAGGCCGTCACGGTGAGCGCGACGATGTACTCGTTCCCCGCCGCGTTCACCAGGATGAGGGCCATGAGGGTGTCAGATCGAGCGCCCCCATCTCCCGGTAAATGCCGATCACGAGCGCGGTCGGCGCGAACCTCTGGGTGATGAGGAGGAGGAACGCGTTACGGCCGCGGAAACGGTTGCGGGGCGTGTAGTACGCGGCGGGTAGCGCACAGACCAGCATCACCAGGGTGGCCACGGCGGCGACGCATGTTCTGCCAGATTGGCTGCGAGCTCCACACGTCGATGAAGTTCGACCACTTCCAGTCGCCGGGCAGGTACGTGCCGGGTGACTCGGTGAGCTCGTCCTCGGGCTTGAGTGAGGTCAGCAGCATCCGGATGTACGGGAGTAGCCCGACCAGCCAGCCCATGCCGGTGAGGACGACCGTGGTGGTGTCGGTGGCGCGGTCGGGGCAGTCGCCCCGGGAGGGTCTGCAGCCTGGCCAGGATCACGAACGAGGTGAACGGCAGCGACACGAACACCGCCACCCACATCATCGCCTGTTCAGGATGCGCCAGCCACGTGACGTTCACATCCAGCAGGACGTTCCTCGGTCCGACGGCTACCCCTGCAACCTGCTTTACTTTCGCCTACTCTCCGCAGCCATCTGACTTCGGCTGTCTTGCCTCTGAGGCAAGGGGCTTCGCGGTGTGGGCGGCGGGAAGTCCATTCCAGTGCCGCATCTGGTCATCACACGAAGTTTGGGCCCGCCCGCTGAGTCGCCCGGACCACACCGAAACAAACATCATCGTCCGATGGCAGGGCTTGACTTTCAGCTTGACCGGTGACTGAACCCGGCCATTGTGAACGGGTTTGTTGATCTCTACGCGCGTGTACATGACCATGTAATGCGGAATATGCGCAACGCCGCGCTCGAGCGTAAACGCATTAGGAGCTGATCGGCGTGGCAGGTCGCACGGACGGCCTCGAGTGGCCTGAGACTCTCGACGTCGATGCGCTCCGCGCCGCCGGATGGCGGCCCGTTCCCTTCCAGCAGTTCATTTTGAAGGTGCACAGCCGGTGCAACCTCGGTTGTGACTATTGCTATATGTACGAGATGGCGGATCAGGGGTGGCGAAGCCGTCCTCGGCGTATGTCACCTGCCATCGTCGACCGCGCAGCGGCTCGGATTGCCGACCACGTGCATACCCACGGGCTGACCGGGATCGAGTTGATGCTCCATGGTGGGGAACCCCTGCTTGCAGGCCCCCAGTTGATCCGGCAAGCCGTGACCGCTGTTCGCGCGGCGGTTGGTGACAGCGTGACGGTGCGGGCGATTGTGCAGACCAATGGTGTGCTGATCGACGATGGTTTCATTCGGCTCTTCGACGAATTGGGCGTGTCGGTCGGGGTGAGCCTGGACGGCGATGCGGAAGGCCATGACAGACACCGACGTCATGGAGACGGCAGGGGAAGCCACGCTGAGGTCCGCGCAGGGCTCGAACGACTTTCTGCGTATCCCCATCTGCTTGCCGGGCTGCTCAGCACGATCGATCTTCGCAACGATCCGCGGACCACCTATGAGGCGCTGATCTCCTTCGGGCCTCCGGCGGTCGATTTCCTGCTGCCTCATGGCAATTGGGAAACCCCTCCTCCGTTCCTCGAAGTCAGCGGCCTGTCGACACCCTACGGGGATTGGCTCATCGCGGTCTTCGACCGCTGGTACGACGCGCCGGTCCGTGAAACACGCGTCCGCCTCTTCGGCGAGATCATACGAATGTTGCTGGGTGGCGCCTCTCAAACCGAGGCGGTCGGTCTTTCTCCATCAGCGCTGGTAGTGGTGGAGACCGATGGAGGCATCGAGCAGGTCGACAGTCTTAAGTCGGCGTACGAAGGCGCGGCGGGAACCGGCCTACATATCCTGAGGGACGATTTCGACGCGGCACTCGAGCTTCCATCTATGGCCGCGAGGCAACTCGGCGAACAGGCGCTTTCGGGCCAATGCCGTGCCTGCACCGTGCGCAGAGTCTGCGGCGGAGGCATGTACGCGCATCGCTACAGATCTGGGAGCGGCTTCCTTAACCCATCCGTCTACTGTCGTGACCTTTTTCGGCTTATCGCTCATATCCATGGGCGAGTCACTGATGATCTGACGGAAGGGCGCCGATGAAACGCCACCGAATACCCAGAAAGGTGTTCGATGCGCTGGCGGGAGGTAGCGGTGGCGCCCACGCGGTGGGGTACCTCCAAGTCGCGCAGTACAGCAGACGACTCCTTCTCCTTCGCGGCGTACGGGATGCGGCGAGGGCCGAGGAGCCGAAGCGGGCCCGGCGAGCGCGTCAAGCTTTCGCCTTGCTCGCGGAGATCCAGGAACTGGCACCTGAAGCCGTTGAGACGACGATCCGCTATCCCACTGTCGGCGCGTGGGCACGTGACGTACTGGTGGGAAGGGGCGACACAGGCGGGCTGGCGGCTTTGGCGGCGGCTGCGGCGGTGCGTGCCGGCTTTCCCCGTCCGATTGAGGTGCCCGCCTCGGATGGCGTGGTCGTGCTGCCGTCGCTCGGACGCGCGATTCTGCCGGATTGCAATAGCGCGGTCGTGCGGCCAGGTGTCGCCAGAGTGACCGCCGCCCATGGTGTGAGCGTGCGTATTCCCACGGATCCATATCGAGACGCGCCTGGCTGGCAGGGACTTCGACGCATGGAGGCGGAATATCACGGCATGGCGATCCGGTTGCTGCTCGACGAAGGCGACCCGTACCGGATGCCCGGTACCGAGGTGGCCCAGACCCGGTTGTCCCCGGCCGAGTTGGAGAGCTGGCGCGCCGGAATGCGCCGCGCCTGGCGTCTGCTGGTGCGCTTCCATTGGACCGCCGCCGAGGAGGTCGCCGCTGCGATCTCCGTGGTGTCACCGCTCGTGCCCCACGGGAAGGAACACACCAGCGCCACGGCACATCACACTTTCGGCGGCATCGGCCTCTCGCTCCCGCCTGACGACCATGCTTTTGCCGTCGCGCTGGCGCATGAGGTGCAGCACACCAAGCTCGGCGCTCTGATGGATCTGGTCCCGCTCACCCGACCTGACGACGGCAGCCGTCACTACGCGCCCTGGCGCGACGATCCACGTCCGATCAATGGCCTGCTTCACGGCGCCTACGCTCACCTCGGCGTCGCTGGTTATTGGCGTCGGCAACGCGCGCACGAGCGCGGGGCGACCATGATGCGGGCGCACATGGAGTTCGCCCGCTGGCGAGACGCGGCGGCTCTTGCGGCTCACACCCTTGCGGCAAGCGGGCGGCTTACCGATGCCGGAGAGATATTTGTCGCCGAAATGGCACGAACGCTCCGTGCGTGGCGCCGCGAACCTGTACCGAAGGTGGCCTTGGACCATGCGCGAACCGCTGCAGTACGCCACCGGGCCAGATGGCACTTGCGGAACGGCATGGATCCGGCTGGCTAGCCGAGCCTAGATGGGGGGCGGGTCGAAGTCGCAGTCGAGGTGGCGGCCTTCTTGGGCGACGAGCGCGTCCGGGTGATTCGGAGCGAGCACGCGTGCGTACCGGTCAAGCGTGTCCTCGAAGAGCTTCGTTCCCTCTTCCTCCGCGCCGTCCGCCTTCATGTCCGCCGCGAGGTTCGCCGCACAGGCCAGCGCCATCGGGTGATCCATGCCCAGCACGACACGCAGCCGCCGCAGGGTTCCTTCTCCCAGTTGGCGGGCAGACGCCAGATCACCCAGTGCGGCCAGGTCGCTGGCGAGATTGGTGGCGACGGTGAGTGAATAATGGTGGTCGCGCTTCAGCTTGGCCTCAAGCCCGGCCAACGCCCTTTCGTTGAGCCGGCGTGCCTCCGCCGCTTCGCCGCGGACTCGGTGTAGCAGCGCGAGATTCCCAGCGCAGCCGTGGTAGTACGGATGGTCTGATCCGTACATGGCCGGATAGAGCTTGAGAGTCTCGGAGGCAAGTTCGAAAGCCTCGTCGATCTGCCCCATCGAGCGCTGAATGTTCGCCAGGCACATGGCGGAGGCGAGCGAGTCCGGCTGATTGGGACCGAAGAGCCGCAGGTAGCGAGCATGGACCTCCAGGGCCAGCTCAAGCGCCCGGTCGTAGTCTCCTGCTCGCCGGAGGGCGATCGCCAGGTCCTTGGCGGTACGAAGCGTCCACGGGTGCTCGGCGCCCAGCTCGTCCACACCGAAGCCGTGCGCCTCCTCACCCAGATCGCAGGCTTCCCTGTAGACCCCGCAGAGCCGGACGGCACGGGCGAGTCCGCTCCATGAGCTCAGGACGTCGGCGCGGCCGACCCCGCGCCCGCCGGGGGCCAGGCCCTGGTAGCTGCGTCCGTGCGCGTCGCGGGCCTCGTTGTAGAGACTGACCAGGCCATAGTCGAGTGCGAGGTTGTTGACGGCACGCAGTGTGCGTCGCTCGTCGGGACCGTATGCCTCTTCGTGCCGCCGCACAGATTCCTCATCGTGCTCGCGAGCAGCGATGAAGTCACCTCTCGCCCGCAGATCGGCCCCGAAGCTGTTGAGGACGATCAGTCGAGCGTCTCTGAACGCCTCACCGCCTTGGGTCATCGCGTCCATATGGTCGGCGGTGGCCTTGTCGATCTCATAGGCCTCGTTGTAGCGGCCCAGCTCCCGCATGATGATCCCGCGCTGTACGCGTGCTTGTAGTACGTCGAGGTCGTCAGGACCCGAGTCGGCCGTCCACCGCTCCTCGAACTGTTCGACGAAGACGAGCGCGGACCGGTAGTCGCCGGAGATGTAGAGGTAACGAACGAAGTTCAGGGCGAGCGCACGGACGGAGCCGTCACGGTTTTGGGCCAGGGCGGAGGGTGCCACGTGGGCGAGCAGGCTCGCATAGCGCGCCCAGTTGGCCGTGTTGTCAGGACTGTCAGGAGTGGTCGCCACCAGGATCTGGTGCACGTCGGACCGGCAGCGCTCTTGCTCGCTCGGTGAGAGTCCGTCACGGACCAGCGCCTGGATGAGGCGGTGCACCTGGATGGTCCGGCCAGGTGCGTCGACGCGAGCGAGAGCGAAACGGCCAAGCTCACCGATGGCGCGGCTGCGCCGAATGGGGTCGCGCAACAGGGAGGCCAGCTCTGGTGCGATCCCGGCAGGCGCAGTGTTGAAGACGGCGCGAGGAATGGGCTCGGGCCCGAAATACGCACAGCACCGGAGTAGCTCGATCGCTTCGGGCAGCTTTTCCTTCAGGCTGGTCACCGACAGCCCCCAGGCTGCGGTCATCGAGTCCGGATATTCGGTCGGCTTGCCCTCCGCCAGCAGCTGCCCTGTTCGTTCTTTGAGGAGGCGGAGGTACTCCTCCACGGTCATGCCTGTCTCGGCCTGCAACGCGCCCGCCTGCTCCAGGGCGAGTGGCAGGTCGCCCAGGGCCTCGGCCAGCGCGTCAGCCTCCTTGGAGTCGATCCCGCGGACGCGCTTGCACAGGAACTGCACACTCTCGGTGCGGGAGAAGACGTCGATCGGGATCGCGTTCGCCTCGGTCTGCCATCGAGGATTACGCGAGGTGATCAGCACATGTCCGGGGCCGCCGTCGGGGATGGTTTCCTTGATGTCTTCCGGTTGGTCGGCGTTGTCGAAGATCAGTAGCCAGTTGGCATAGGGCTCGCCCCGGCGTAGCGCGCTCAGCACCGCTCTGGCGGCGTCCTCGATACCCGTCGTGGTCGCCGGGGGCAGGCCGAGGTACGGAGCCAGCCCCGCCAACGATGAGCGCACCAGGATGGGCTGGTCGGATGGGATCCACCAGACCAGGTCATATTCCGCCCGGTACCGCCAGGCGTATTCGACCACCATCTGGGTCTTGCCGACGCCTCCCAGTCCGTGCAGTGCGTGCGCCTCGACCCGCGAGACGACGGCAGTGACGTCCCCGGTGATGCTCGCGCGGAGCTTGGCGAGAAGTTCCTCGCGTCCGGTGAAGTTCCGGTTGCGTGGCGGGACGTTCTCCCATACCTCGGGCGCTCGGCCGGGCGATCCTCGTGGAGGTGGTGAATTCATCACGCGTACCGCCTTCGCGTCATTCGGTCGGCCGACCCCCCTGCGCGACATCTTATGTCGCGAAACCGGCAATGCCAGCATCACGTGACAACGATCGTCAACACATAAGATCAACCATGTAATGATCTCTGTGCTCGAATGAGATGAACCCGCTGTTGCGGGTGTAATAGAGGTAATTTATGGACCGTCCGTAATTGAGTTATCCGAAGATTGATGGTATTTCTGCCTATTGATGGGATCGTCCGCCTATCTCGTTGATAGGTCTCTGGCGCGATCTGGACAGGTTCGCCGGTCGGGGAGCGGGAAGACCCGTACTTGAGGTCGGCGGACGCCGAGTGGAGGACCGGTATGCACGAAGAAGTCGGGCTCGGCGGCGTCATCCCGGACCTGTCCGGGTTCGCCTTGGGCGATCTGGACAGGATCGTGCTGGTGCAAGAGTTGTGCGAGATCACCGAGTCGCTGGGCGAGGAGGGTATCGCCAGGTTCAACGCTGCCCCCCCACCGAATCAGAACGCCAGTACCACACTGAGGCAGTGAGCCGGTCGTGTTGAGCTGAGCCGACCGTGAAGGGGCGACCGCCATGAAACCACTTTCCGCCCCGTCCGGATTTCGGCGATCCATTCACCGGGCGTTGTGTGTTGCCGTAGCATTTGATGGCCTGACGATGAAAGGGCCATCGTGAATGAGGGGCTTTCGCGTGGCGAGGCCGATGCCAGGAGCGTCGTCGGCAGTCCGCCCGGTGCGTGGTCGGGCCCCTACGTGGGACGGCGGCCTTTCACGGAAGCTGACCAAAGGTTCTTTTTCGGGCGAGAGGACGAGGCGCGTGCGGTCGCTGACGCATGGCTGACCAGCAGGCTGACCATCCTGTCGGGCGCACCTGGCGCAGGCAAGACCTCGCTGCTCCGGGCGGGTGTGGTGCCAGCCCTGGCGTCAGAGCCCGCAAACGTGCTCCCTGTCGGGCGTGTGTCCCATGGTTCGACCTTCCCGATGGCCGCCGTACCGGAGCAGAATCCCTACACGCTTGCGCTTCTGGCATCTTGGTGGCCGCAACAGACACTCACCCGGGTTTCGATGTTGTCGATCGCCCGGTTCCTGCACCGCCGGGAGCTGACCGACCGATATGGCCGGCGGCTTCCGATGCTGGTCGCCATCGACCAGACTGAGCGGCTCTTCCACGCCGCCGGCTCACGGCATCGCGTTCGCTTCCTCGAAGAGTTGAAGGAGGCCATGAAGGAGCGGCCGCGAACTCACCTGCTGATGGCCGTACGTGAGAATCACCTCGACGAGGTCATGCAGGTCGCCGAGGAGTTGGTGCCAGAGAGAAGTGACCCGTACGTGCTCCGGCCGTTCGATCGCCAACGTGCGCGGGCGGCTGTGACAGGCCCGCTTGAGGCGACTGGACGGACCTTCGACCCGGATGCCGCTGTTCACCTGGTGGACGACCTGGCAGCTGGGCCGGTCACATCGGATCGCTGGCGCTTCACCGAATCCTCTGCAGCCAGAATGGAGGAGGCCGGAACCTCGGTCGAACCAGTCCTCCTGCAAGCCGTGTGCCGCAGGATGTGGGAGGACCTGGCGGACGACACCGCCGTCGTCTCTGTCGGGCTGCTTCCCGACAGCGACCGGGCGCTCGCCGACTTCTGCCATCAGACGCTCACAGCGGTGGCATCCGACCATGGGGTACGCCCGGACAAGTTGTCGGCCTGGCTGCGGAATCTGCTCGGCGGAGCCGGGTCCGCACACCTGTCCCTTGCGGATTCGGTGATCCGGGCAATGGAAGACCAGCATCTGATCAAACGCAGGGCTGGTGCCCGCTCATACGAACTCCAGCATCCACGGCTGATCGAGCCCATTTGGCGGCTTGGTGAGGCGCGCTGGACCGTACGGCGCTCTGAACCCGCTGCTCTCCTGCGCGCCGCCGAGGTGGCTCTGTCAACAGATGAGCCTGATCTCGCTGAGCGACACGTCAAAGAGGCAGTACGCGCATATGGCGCGAGTGACATGCGTGAACGAGCCGAGGCGGAGTCTTTCCTCGGTAACGTCGCTCTCCAGCGCGGTCAGCTTGAAGCGGCCACCCAGCACTACAGCGCTGCGGCGGCAATGTACGAGACGCTCCAGGCCAGTGAGAACGTGGGATGGTTGCTGGCTGCCGTCGGCATGCTCAAGCTCGACCTGGGAGACCGCGGCGCGGCGGTCGAGAACCTGAAAGCGGCAGTCAGGCGCATCCCCAACGATTCAATGCTCCAGACGGAGCTCGGGCAGGCTTTGTGGATCGCCGGTCAGCCGCAGACGGCACTGGCTGTCCTTGGCAGTGTGCTCACCCGGGAGGGCGACACTGCCGAAGCGCTACGAGCCAGAGGAGAGATACTCGCCGATCTGGGTGACGCCGAATCGGCTCTTCGTGACCTCGATCGGATTGAACGGCGTCCCCGTCCGTCCACGCGAGCGGCGCGAGCACTGGCTCTGGCCACACTCTCGCGTGTGGAGGCGGCCAGGCAAGAGCTCAAGGAGATCGATGCCGAAGCCACCGACGACGGCTCGCTGCTCTTTCGCGTCGCGCGGGTACAACGGCTCACCGGCGATGTCGGCGCGGCCACCGAACTCGCGTCCCGAGCAGTGAAGGCCAGTGATCCGCCGCTCCCTCCGCATCAGAAAGCAGCGGCTCTGAGACTCCTGAGTGAAATGTGACAGTGGTCACTGTATTGCGTGGGAGACCCGAATCATCCTGGCGGGATGCAGGACACCGCATGGGTGGCGCTGGCGAGTGGCCTCACGCTCGCTCTCAGTGCGGGCTGGCAGATACTGGGTGAGGGTCGGCGCGCGACTCACGAGCTCCGCCGCAAGCGTGATGCCCGGGAATTCAAGCAGGTCACCGCTCGTGAGCTGCGCCTTCGCGGTGCGCTCGACGAAACTAGGTCCGCGGTGCTCCGTCTCGCCGTCACCGTGCGGGTCTGCATGGGCATGCGCGGCGTCGAGCATGGGCTCGCCAGGATGGACAACGACGATTTGAAAGCCGTGGTCAACCGGGCCCGGGTGGAGTACCTGGACGCGATCGTCGCCATCGAGGCGCTCTGGATATTGATTGGAGAAGAAGCTCGCCCCGCCGCCGACCAGTTGCGGTCCGACGTGAGCCGCGCCTATGGGCATGCGAGTTCGTTGGCCGCCCCGCTCGGTGACGCTGACGAGATGGAAAATGCGGTGCGCTCGTCGCTTCGCTTGCTGAGCGTGCAGGTGTTTCCGTCCGGACCCGCCCCCGAGACCACGGGAACGGGGATCGGTGCGGACGGCGCACCTGCGGGCCTGCCCGGCGCTCCGTCAACGGTTCGGCCGAGCACCCGGTCGGGCAGGAGATCGTGGCTGTTCTGGCGGAGGCGGTCGGCGGGGACGAAAGTGTGACCGATCGGGATCTGCTCGTCCCCAGATGGCTCCCGGATGACCTCTCCCGGCACGACCCTGTTCCAGTCCACAGGAACGTCAGGGTGATCGTCGGTCGAGGCGAGTTCGGGTTGTAGAGCCCGCAGTGACAGGGGCGGAAGTGACCGGCGGCGCGCTGTGATGGCGACGGCCAGCGCGCCGATCACAGCGCAGACGACCAGCGAGGCGTAGGACGGGCCCATGACCGAGATGCCATAACCCGCGCAGATCGTGCCGAGAGGGACGGCTCCAAGCGACAGGAACCGGTTGGCGCTCGTCACCCGGCCGAGAAGTTCCGGTGGAGCCGTCATGGCCTGATGCGTGGCGATCGTGACATTCATATGCGCGCCCATGAAGCCGACACCGGCCCAGGCGACGAACCACACGAGGGGATCCGAGGACAGGGCGATGGCGCCGGTGAGACCGAACCAAACCCAGACACATGCCCTGACCACGGTCGTGGGCTTGACGCGTTTCAACGAGGCCGGGGCCACCAGAGTCCCCACGAGTCCGCCGAGCCCTGGAGCCGCGAGAAGGACACCGATCACGAGTGTGGACAGGCCTCGCTCTTTCGAGGCGACGACCAACAGCAAGATGATCGCCTGAAAAAGGAAATTGGTCACGACGCAGACGAGCATCGCTGTTCGGAGGAAGCGGACTTCCCAGAGCCACCTTAACCCCCCGCCCATCTCGTTGATCAATGAGCGGGCGGTGCCGGTCCGGCCGGCGCGGTCCTGCGCGTTCTTCTGGGGCCGGAGCAAGGTCGGCCGGAGGCGCTTGGTCCGAATCAGCGCGATGGTCACAGCGGAGACCAGGCACGAGAAGGACTCGGCCGCGAACGGCAAGGCCCGATCCAGGCCGTAGATCAGGCCGCTCAGCGGACGCCCGAGCAACAGGGCCAGATGGTTGCGCGCTTCGTTCGTCGCCATGGCCTGCGGAAGCCGACTCCGTGGAACGATCATTGGAACGACACCCACCTCGGCCACACCGTGGAATGTGACGCAGATGCCGCTGATGGCCACCGAGAGGAGAAGCAGGGGGATCGAGAGTTCGTCCACGAACAGGAGCGCCCCCGCCGTGGCCGCCACCATTCCACGCACGATCTGGCTCACCAGCATGGTCCATCTGCGATCCAGCCGATCAGCCACGATTCCCGCGGGTATTTGGAGAAGGAGATGGGGCAACGTACCCGCCGCCACGATCCAGCCCGTCGCGACGGCCGAACCTGAGAGAGCAAGGCCCACCAAAGGCCCGGTCAGGGTCGCGCCCATACCGCCGAGCATCGAAATAGCGCTACCACCCCACAACAGCTTGTAGTCGCGCTGCCAGGCAGGATCGTTAGGTGATTCCAGTGGAGGGCGAAATACCATGGTAGTGGTCATCGTGTCTGCGATTCCCTCCACCACACATCGGTTGAATTGCGGTCCCCGGAAGCGAGCAAGACCCATGCGGTGACGGAGGAGTCGCCGGGGCACGGGCCTGCGGTTTCAAGGACTGGCGGCGACCCCGTGTCGAGCCTTGATTCCCTTGGTCGTAAGGGCTAGGGTCCACCGCACGTCAAGGTACACGGGCCCGACCGGCGGCGCGCGGGAACGCGCCGAACAAAGATCGCTGTCACTGCGCGATACCCGGTTCGTGCCGTTCATAAAGCCATTGGTCGTGCCAGGAACTGTCCAGGAAGACGTGTGACAAGGCCAAGCCGATGCGGCGGAAACCGTTCTTTTGCAAGACCCGGACCGAGCCTGGATTGTCGGTTCGCACAGAAGCCTCCACCCGGTGCAGCCCCAGCATGCCGAAGGCCACATCCAGACCGAGCGCGACGGCGCCGGACGCGATCCCGCGGCCACAATGCCGTTCCGCGACCCAGTACCCCAGTTGGCAGCTTTGCAACGCGCCGCGCACGATGTGGTTGAGCGCGAGGAACCCGACGTACTCGTCACCTTCGTGGATCAGCGCAGCCCAGCGTCTGCCCTCTTCGCGGAGTCGCTGGGCCTCAGCGAGGAGCTTGCGCTGGTGGTCGGGTTCTAGGAACGCGTCATCGCGTGCCGGCTCCCACTTCTGTAGGTGCGAGCGGTTTTCACGGTAGAGCTGCGCCAGCGTGTCGGCTTGGCCGACGTGGAGTTCGTGCAGCGCGACGTCCATGGATCTCTCCGATGAGCCCCCGTGGCCGGCGTCTCCTGCCCGCCTGCTGGTTTAGAGGGTTGCTGGGACCTGGGGGTTCGTGTCAAGGATCGATCGATTTGACCGCTTCAGGCCCTGTTTTCGGGAACGCTCGGGATTCAGGCGTTTCAGATCCAGCCGGCTTCGCGGGCTATGCGGGCGGCGTCGGTGCGGTTGCGGGCGTTGAGCTTGGTGACGGCGGCGGTCAGGTAGTTGCGGACGGTGCCGGCCGTCAGATGGAGGCGTTCGGCGATCTCGGGGGCCTCGGCGCCCTCCGCGGCCAATCTGAGGACGTCGGTCTCGCGCGGGGTGAGCGGGTTGTCGGTGACGTCCCAGGCGGTGAGGGCGAGACTCGGATCGAGGACCCGGCGGCCTTCGGCGACGGCGCGGATGGCGGCCACCAGTTCGTCCGGGGGAGCCGTCTTCAGCAGGAAGCCGCTCACCTGCGCGGTCAGTGCGCGACGCAGGTGCCCGGGCTTGCCGTGGCCGGTGAGGATCAGGACGCGGCAGGAGGGGAACTCGGCGCGGAGCTCCGCGGCTGCGGCGAGACCGTCCAGGCCGGGCATGTCGACGTCCAGTACGGCTACGTCAGGGCGGTACTTGCGGGCGGTGGGGACCACCTTGTCGCCCGCGTCGACCTGCGCCACCACGGTCAGGTCCGGCTCCAGGTCGAGCAGTGCGGCGAGGGCGCCGCGCACGATGTGGTGGTCATCGGCGAGCAGCACGTTGATCACGGGCCCATGTTTATCAAGCCTCAGGTCATGCCTGGACCAGGACGCGACGGGATGGGCCGGTGACCTCGCCACTGGCGGCGATGGGCACCGGCCCGTTGTTGTGCCGCGGTTCAGTGGGGAGGGCCCGCCGGTTCCTCGGCGGGCGGCGGTGTTCTGGTCGCTGGCCGCTTGTCGGTGTCCTTGACCTTCGGTGAGTCTTTCGGCGCGTCGTTGGCGGGAGGCGTGTTGGTGGCGGGTGCCGTCAGCGTCTCGTTCATCAGAACGAGGTACCGGGTGGACGCCCAGACGAGCCGGCCATCGGACAGGAGGAGCTGTGCCCACTTGTACTTGGCGTTGCCCGTGCCAGGGACGATGACGCCGTTCTTCAGGAAGCCGACCTGCCTGAACTTCTTGGCGTCCGGGCCGGAGCGGATGTTGACCCCGGGCTGCCCCTGCACCTTGTAGACGGTGCCGGACCCCTTGGTGAGGTAAGCCGACGGGAGCCAGGCTGAGCCGCCGGTCGACAGGAAGACCTCCGACCAGCCTTGGGAGTTGCGCCCGGACGCGGCCAGCAGGGAACCCGGCTTGTGCACACCGGCCACCTTGAACTTTGTGCTGGGGCCGCTACGGCTGTTCACCCCGTCGGCGGTGACGCGGCTGGCGATGAGGCGGTAGACCCCCGGCTTGTGGACCGGCGGAGGTGCGAGGGCGGACGCCGGGATCGCGGTCGCGGTGCCGGCGAGACCCGTGGCGATCGCCACGGCGATGATTCGCTTTGTCGAACGCATCCTTGGACTCAACCAGCACCCGGGTGTGCGGGCCCGCGCTCCGGGCGCCGTTTGGCCGACTCATTGATGAACTGGGACGAAGTCGATGGTCAGGGCTTTGCTCGCCGGTGGGTAGGAGACAGTTCGGGGTGGCGTGCGGGAACGTGGAGGCGCGCCATGATTCGGAGTGCGGTTCGCATCGCGGCCTGGGTGCTGGCTGGACTCTTCAGTGCCGGCACCATCGGTCTGCTGCTGATGTTCACGTTCTACGTCCAGCCGAACGGGGCGGCCCGGGCGTGGTGGGCGTTCGTCGTCACCGTCGCGTCCATAGGGATCGTCCATTGGCTGGTCGCCATGGCCGTCGGCAGGCTCAAGCCCGGGGTGCTCGGGCCGGCGATGGCCGTCACGGCCGGGGTCTTCTGCGCGGCTTCATGGAACGCCTTCGGTGGCCTGGTCATGTACCGCGCCTGACCTGGTTCTCTCGGTCCAATAACAAGATCGGCAAATGGGGACGCGGGGCCGCGAAGGTGCAATATCGTGGCGAATCTCCCCTGATCATTCTCCCGTCGCAGGAGCCGCACCCCATGTCCGAAGCCGACCCTCTGCGCCCGGACGACCCCAGGGAGGTCGGGCCGTACCGGCTCACCAAGCGGCTGGGGATGGGTGGTCAGGGCGTGGTGTATCTCGGCTCGACGGCCGGGGGCACGCCGGTGGCGGTCAAGCTGCTCCGCGAGGAGCTCGCCGCCGATCCGCGCGTACGCGAGCGGTTCATGAAGGAGATCGCTGCGGCGCGGCGAGTCGACCCGTTCTGCATCGCGCAGGTGCTTGACGCCTCGCTGGAGGGGCCGCGTCCGTACATCGTCACCGAGTACATCGAGGGACCGTCACTGCAGGAGGCGGGGGCACGGGAGAACGCGGCAGCCGTCCAGCGGCTCGCCGTCGCCACCGCCACCGCGCTCGCGGCGATCCACGGCGCCGGCATCGTGCATCGCGACTTCAAGCCGTCCAATGTCCTGCTCGGCCCGGACGGCCCGCGCGTCATCGACTTCGGGATCGCCCGCGACAGCGCCGCGCCGCTGACGATGACCAGCAGTATCATCGGCACCCCGGCCTACATGGCGCCCGAGCAGTTCGCGGGCGAATTCGTCGGCCCTGCCGCTGATGTGTTCGCGTGGGGCGCCGTCGTGGCGTTCGCCGCCACCGGCAAGCCGCCGTTCGGCGCCGACAGCCTCCCGGCGATCATGCACCGCGTCCTGCAGGGCGAGCCCAGGCTCGGAGAGCTGTCCGAGCCGCTGCGGTCGCTGGTCGTCGCCTGTTTGGCGAAGGACCCCGCCCAGCGGCCCACGATGCAGGACGTGGTGTTGCGCCTTCTCAGCGCCCGTTCGGCATCGACCGCCCCTCAACCACCCATCCCGGCTCCAGGCCCGGGCCTTCCACAGGCGCCGGTCCCTGCTGGGGAAGCGCCGTCGAACAGCCCACAGGTGCCCGTGCCTCCGCAGCCGCTGGGGACTGGCCCGCAACCGCCGGCTCCTGTGACTCGGCCGTCGGGGGCGGCTTCGCCGGCGCTTCCCATGCCGATGCCCGGCGCTCGGCAAGGCAAGCAGGGCAAGCAAGGTAAGCAGGGCAAGCAAGGTAAGCAGGGCGTGCAAGGGTCGCCACAGCAGAACAGGGTGCTTGTTCTGGCGGTCGCCGCCGCTGTCGTGCTGGCAATGGTCGTCATCACCACCGGGTTCATCTTCTGGCCTGGGCCGTCGGACGCGTCCAACTCGGCCAAGGGCAAGGGCAGCGGCTCCGGCTCGGATAGCGGCTCCGCCGGTACGCAGAACGGCACCACTGGGCCCAACGCGGGCAATGCTGGAAACGGCAGGAAGGGCGACCAGTCGGGCAAGCCCTCCCCGGGCAGGAGCGGTTCGCCCAGCGCGAGCGGCAAGCCGAAACCGGGATCCAGCGGGAAGCCGGGCACGCCGGGTATTCCTGGTCCCAAGCCTTCAAGCGGCGGTGGCGGTGGCGGGGGCGGGGGCTCTAACGGCGGCGGCGGTAGCGACGGCGGCGGCGGAAGCGATGGTGGAGGTGGCGGAAGCAACGGTGGCGGTGGCAGCACTGGCGGCAGTGTCAACGTCATCTCGCTGAATGGCGACTGCAACAAAGCCCGCTACTTCTACTTCTATGAGATCAGGGAGCCCAGTGGCGGCTCCAGCTTCGACTACAGCGTGTACCTGGACGGCTCGCGGGTCGACGGCGGCAGTCACCGCGCGGGCAGCCCCAAGGTGGAGGGGCAGGGCAACGGATCGTTCAACGGCCGGGCGAGGGTCACGGTCACCGTGAAGGTGTCCGGGCCCATCTCCGATCAGAAGAGCTTCGAGGTCTGGACCTGCTGACGCACCCGTTCACGTCCGGTTCCGGTACGCGAGCCGCCCCCGTTCAGGTCCGGTTCCGGTACGCGAGCCGCCCCCGTTCAGGTCCGGTTCCGGTACGCGAGCCGTAGCTCGAACATGTAGCGCTTGGTGATCCGGCCGCGGAAACGGTCGTCGATGAGCCGCCCGATGCAGTCGAGCAGCTCGGCCAGCGTCCCCGATGGCAGGGCCCGGTGTCCGGAGTAGGTGCGGAGCACGTCGAGGTACTCCGAGGTCGTGTACGAGAGGTCCAGCTCGTGCCGCCGGAAGATCGCCGTCCCGAAGAGCCCCGACCGGTCCACCTCGGTGTCCCGGGGCACCTCGTACGCCGCAGGCAGGCGCAGCCCCTCGGGAGTCTCCGGGTCGTACCGCTCGTAGCAGTCCTGGACCTCGACGAAGAACGCCTCCGTGCCGCCCGCCACGTGGTGGGTCGCGACGGTGGCCAGCGCGCCCCCGGGCCGGAGCGCGTCGGCGGCCTTGGCCACCCGCACCTCCGGGTCCACCCAGTTGAACGCCGTCGCCGCGAACACCATGTCGAACGGCTCGTCCGGCAGCGACCACTCCTCGAACGCCCCGTTCACGACCTCGACCGAAGGGAAGCCCTTCAGGTTGCGGCGTGCCACCTCGGCCATCTCCGCGCCCAGCTCGACGGCGACGACCTCGCAGCCTCGCGCGGCCAGTGGCGCGGTCGCCTGGCCGGTACCGCAGCCGATCTCCAGCACGCGGCAGCCCGGGCCGGTCCCGGCCAGCGCGTCCAGGTCGTTGAAGATCCCAGCCGGGTAGTGCGGCCGGGCCCGGTCGTAGAGGGCGGCGTTCTCGTTGAACGTCATGCGCAGCGTTCGGCGGTCGGCCATGTGAAAAGGCTATCCCCGCCGCCGCGGGCAGTGGGTTTCGCTAAAGAACTGACTCGGTTAGAGTGCGGGCCAAGGGAGGTCCGGATGACGATGGCCGAGCACGGAACCGGAACGGCGGGCGCGGGACGACCGGCAGGCGGCCCGGGAACGGCGGGGGAATGGCGGCCCAGCGCCTGCATCCTCTGCGAGTGCAACTGCGGGATCGAGATCCTCGTGGGCGCCGGCGGGTCGTTCGACAAGATCCGCGGCGACAAGGCGCATCCCGCCTCGCACGGCTACACCTGCAACAAGGCGCTGCGCCTCGATCACTACCAGAACGGCCGGTCCGGCCGGATCACCCGGCCACTGCGGCGCCGTCCCGACGGCACCTTCGAGGAGATCGACTGGGAGACCGCGATCGCCGAGGTGGCGGCGCGGTTCAAGGAGATCGAGGCGGCCCACGGCGGCGAGACGATCTTCTACTACGGCGGTGGCGGCCAGGGGAACCACCTCGGCGGCGCGTACGCGCCCGCGACGATGCGCGCGTTCGGCATGCGGTACCGCTCCAGCGCGCTCGCGCAGGAGAAGACCGGCGAGTTCTGGGTGAACGCGCGGATGCTCGGCCTGCCCAACCGCGCCGACGTCGAGCATTGCGAGGTCGCGCTGTTCGTCGGCAAGAACCCCTACCAGTCGCACGGCTTCCCGCGTGCCCGGTCGGTGCTCAAGGAGATCGCCAAGGACCCGGACCGCTCGATGATCGTGATCGACCCGGTCCGTACCGAGACCGCCGAGCTGGCCGACTTCCATCTCCAGGTGCGACCCGGGACCGACCTCTACCTGCTGACCGCGCTGGCGGCGATCCTGGTGCGGGAGGGCCTGGTCGCGGCGGACTGGCTCGCCGAGCACGCCGACGGCCTGGAGGCGGTGACGGCCGTGCTGAACGACGTCCCGATCGCCGCCTACTGCGAGATCGCCGACGTGCCCGAGGACCTCGTCCGGGCCGCCGCGCGCAGACTCGCGGGTGCGTCGTCGGTGGCGGTCCTCGAAGACCTCGGCGTGCAGATGAACCGCGACTCCACGCTCGTCAGCTACGTCGAGAAGCTCATCTGGCTGCTGACCGGCAACCTCGGCAAGGAGGGCGCGCAGTACGTCTTCTCCAGCATGGCGCCGATCGGCCGGGATCGTGGCCATCCCGCCGGTGAGGGCCCCAGGAGCCCGGTGGTCGGAGCGAAGATCATCGGCGGCCTCGTTCCGTGCAACGTCATCGCCGAGGAGATCCTCACCGACCACCCCGACCGTTACCGGGCGATGCTCGTCGAGAGCGCCAACCCCGCCCACTCGCTCGCCGACTCGGCGCGCATGCGCGAGGCGCTCAAGGCTCTCGACCTCGTCGTGGTCATCGACGTGGCGATGACCGAGACCGCCCGGCTGGCCGACTACGTGCTGCCCGCGCCCACGCAGTACGAGAAGTACGAGGCGACGTTCTTCAACTTCGATTTCCCGCGCAACATCTTCCATCTGCGCCACCCGGTGGTGAACGCCCCCGACGGCGTTCTGCCGGAGCCTGAGATCCACGCGCGTCTGGTGGAGGCCGCGGGCGCGCTGAGCGAGGACGACTACACCCCGCTGCGCGAAGCCGCGGGCAAGGGGCGGCAGGCGTTCGCGGAGGCGTTCCTAAGCGCGCTCGCCGAGAGGCCAAAGCTCATGAAGCTGGCCTCCGTACTCCTCTACCGGACGCTCGGCCCCACCCTGCCGAACGGAGCCGCGTCAGCCGCCGCCCTCTGGGCCCTCGCACACAAGTGCGCCCAGGACAACCCCGCAGGGGTGAAGCGTGCCGGTTACGGGGAGGGGCTGGAAGCGGGCGAACGGCTCTTCGACGCCATCGTGTCGAACCCGCACGGCGTGGTCATCACCGACGACGAGCAGGAGGAGACCTGGCGGCGCCTCGGCGACCGGCGGATCCAGCTGGACGTGCCCGAACTCCTCACCGAGGTCGCCGGACTCGCCTCGCGCCCGCGGCCGGTACCCGAGCCGGACTGGCCGTTCGTCCTCTCAGCGGGCGAGCGGCGCGCGTTCACCGCCAACACGATCATCCGCGACCCCGGCTGGCGCCGCCGTGACCCCGAGGGCATGCTGCGCATGAACGAGGCGGACGCCAAGGAACTGGGCGTGGTCGCGGGCGACCGTGTCCGCCTGACCACGCGGCGTGGAAGCGTCGAGGTCCCCGTGGACCTGACCGACCGGATGCGCCCGGGACACATCTCGCTGCCGAACGGCCTGGGCCTCGCAGTCCAAGACCCGGACGACGGCGCACCGACGGTCACCGGAGTGGCCCCGAACGAACTCACTGCGGCTGAAGACCGCGACGAGTTCGCAGGCACCCCCTGGCACAAACACGTCCCCGCACGCGTCTCGCCCCTCTCAGGAGCCGCCGCCGGACCGGCCGCCTGACCGGCTGGCGGACTGGCCGCCGGTGTTGCCGGCGAAGCGGGGTAGCGCTTCGGCTCGTTCGCGTAGGCGTTCTGGGAAGCCCGGGCCCAGCTCGGGCAGAACGTTGTCATGCCCGAGGGGTTCGTGGCACTCGGAGCAGACGACCTCGGCGTGCGCGGCGTGGCCGCAGGTGGTGTGGCGCATCAGGATGGGCGGGCCGCTGTCGTCGGCCATCCACTTGTCGCCCCACCGCATCATCGCCGTGAGCACCGGGAAGAAGTCGCGGCCCTTCTCCGTGAGGTGGTATTCATGCCGGACGGGCCGCTCCTGGTAGGGCACCCGTTCGAGCAGGCCCTCCTCGACGAGGCGGTTGAGGCGCTGCGTCAGGACGTTCCGCCCGATCCCCAGGCTCTTGGCGAAATCGTCGAAGCGGGCCACCCCGTAGAACGCCTCGCGCAGCACCAGCGGCGTCCACCAGTCGCCCAGGATGTCGACGGTGCGGGCGACGGAGCAGGGCCAGCGGGAGAACGGGGTGCGCTTCACCCCGTCCATCCTAGTCGGTTGCCCTATCGAACCTACGGATCGATCGAGCCGGCCGCCCAGTCGACCGGCTCATCCGAACCGGCCGCTCAGTCGAGCTCGCTGCCCTTCTTCCACTTGTTCCACGGCATCTCCCAGAAGGACCACCCGTTGTCCCAAGGGAGGTCGCGCCGCGTACCGGTGACGATCACGACGTCGCCCGGCTGGACGGTGCGGTAGAACCAGACCGCGTCCTTGGCGGGCTGGCGGACGCATCCGTGGCTGCAGTTGGCCCTGCCGAGGCAGTAGTACTCGCCGGCGGTCTGATGGAGGTACTCGCCGCTGTTGGAGATCCGGACCGCGTAGTTGATCAGCAGGTCGTAGTAGCCCGGGTCACCCTTCTTGCGGCCCGGAGAGATCATCCGCGTCGGGTTGTTCTTCTCCATCGCCAGGTGGATGCCGCTGGTGGTGGTGTATTCGAGCGTGGTGCCGTTGCCGCCGCTGACCGGGACCGTGCGCACCTTCTTGCCGTCGACCTTGACGGTCATCTTGTGCTTCTTGAGGTTGACGGTCGAGATCCGGGACGCGCCGATCTTGAACGTGCGGGTCAGGTCCTTCGTCCCGTACACACCCTTGGCCGCCCGTACGCCCGCCATGTGGGCGACGAGGGTGACCTTCTGGTGCGCGGGCCAGTAGCTCTTGGTGCGGTAGACGACCTGCTGGTTGCCGATCCACCGCCAGGCGCCCTCGACGGGCTTCTCGGCCTTGACCTCCAGCGCTCTCTCGACCTGGTCCTTGTTGCGGACCTCACGGTCGAAGTTCAGGATGATCGGCGTTCCGACGCCGTACTTCTTGCCCTGGTTGCCCTCCAGGATCCAGTCCAGCGAGGCCGTGACGGTCTCATCCGGCTTGAGCGTCTTGAACTTGCTGCCGGCCTGGGCCGCGACGCCGTCGGCGTTCTTCGCGCTGGCGGACACCTCGTACGAGGTGTTGGGGGAGAGCGTCCACGTGGACTTCCACTCGGTGCGCGCGGCGTTGAACTCGCCCACGACGGTCTTCGACCCCGCCTTCACGCTGACCGTGTCGAGCTTGCCGTCCACCGCCTTCACCGTGACGCCGCTGTCGGGGCGCGCCTTCTTGGTGTCGGACGCCGGGGTGATCGTCACCTTGGCCGGGGGTGCCTTCGCCGACCCGCCCCCGCCGCCACCGGGCCCGCCGGAATCGGACTGGCACGCGGACAACGTCAGACCAGCGGCCAGCAGGAGTCCGAAAAACCGAGATCGTTTGCTCAGAACCAACGTTCGCCATCCTGCTGACCGGCCCGGGGCACGCCGACCCGGGAAATCCGAAAAAGAGAGCCTGCTCAGCTTTGATGGCAAGTTACCCGGTTTGGTTCGGGAGACTCCAGAGTTATTGCACAGTGCCCTTGAGGTAAACCCACGCGCCGTCGTGGCGGACGAAGCGGCTCACCTCGTGCATTTCCCCTGACTGCCCTCCCTTGGCCGAGTACGCGGCGCGGAACTCCACCGTCCCTTTCGTGTGGAACGGCGTGCCCTCGGTCGCGTCCAGGACTTCGAGGCGTTCCCACCGCAGCCCGGGTTCGAAGTCGATCGACGGCGGCCGGGTCGCCGGGTGCCAGCTCTTGAGGAGGTACGCGGCGTCCTGGACGGCGAACGCGCTGAACCGCGAGCGCATGAGCTGTTCCGCCGTCGCGGCCTGCGCCTCGCCGCGATGCAGGCGCCCGCAGCAGTCCTGGTAGGAGGCGGGGAGCCCGCACGGGCATGGAGCGGCGTCGCGGCGTTTGGACATGCTTCTATTCTGGGTCAGGACGTCCCCGAACAGGCGGTGGGGGAAGACGGATGGACGGAGTCCGCACCCGCGGCGCCGACCGTGCCCGCAGCGCCGACAACACCCGCGGCGCCGACCGTGTCCGCGGCGCCGACCGCACGCGCATGCGTGGTCCCGGACGTCGTGTCCGCGAGATCGATGCACTCCGCGGTCTGGCACTCTGCGGCATCCTGCCGGTGAACATCGCCGGCATGACCGGCCAGCCCGTGCACGAGCAGCTGTACGACACGGTGTTGCACCAGCGGTTCTTCCCGATTTTCGCGTTCCTCTTCGGGGTGGGCTTCGCGCTGTTCCTCCGTGCGGCATCGGCTCAGACGGACCATCCCAAACTGGTGATGCTCGCCCGGCTCGGCTTCCTGCTCCCGATCGGCCTTGCGCACCAGATGGTGCAACCGGGCGAAGTGCTGCTGCCGTACGCGATCGTCGGTGTCCTCGTCCTGCTCCCGGCCTCCTTCCTGCCCCGTTCCCTGGTGCTCGGAACGGGAGCCACTGCCACCGCCGCCGCACTGGCGTTCGCCGAAGGCGGGATCGAGTTGATCCCGGGCCTCTTCCTGCTCGGCCTGGCCACCGTCGACTACGGCGTCCTCGACCACCTCGAACGGCACCCGATCGGCGCCGCCTTCGTCGCGAGCGTGGTCGTGGCCGTTCCGCTGAACGTCTGGCAGCTCACAGCCGAGCCGCCCCGCATCCCGGCCGTCGCAGGCGTCGTCACGGCGACCGCCTACGCCACGGGCCTCCTTCTCGCCCTGCGGACCCGAGCCCGCGCCGCGCTCGGCTACGCCCTCGAACCGCTAGGACGGATGGCCCTGACCAACTACCTCTCCGCGACCATCATGATTCTGGCCGCGGGCCGCACCCTGCCACTCGTGCCGCTCACGCTCGCGATCCTGCTCGTTCAGGTGACGGCGAGCCGGTGGTGGCTGGGCCGGTTCGCGTACGGCCCGGCGGAGTGGGCGTGGCGAAGCCTCACCTGGTGGCGGCTCAGACCGTTCAGCGGACCTTGTGGAGGCGGCCCGTGCCCTCGTTGTCCACCGTCTTGTACGAGTAGCCGAGCGACCCGTCCTTCTCGTACGACAGCGTGATCGTCACTGTCGGCGTGCACGGCCCCTGGCCGATGTTCTCCGAGAGCCGCAACCTGGACTCGGTCACGTCCAGCAATGTCAAGCTGCCACTGCAGTTGAGCGAGGCATAGTCGCTGTTGCCCACGATCCGGCCTGGTTTCCCCCGGCGGATCGTCATGGCCGCCTCGAACGTGGAGACGACGTTTCCTCCACGCCGGTGGTCGACGCTGCCGGTCCACGTTCCGGCGTACCGCGCGAAGACGTCGCCGCCCGGCCGGGACCCACCGGTCTGCTCCTCATCGGCCCACGGCTGGACGACCAGCGCGACGACCGCGGCCGCCACCGACGCCACCGCGATGCCCGCTGCCAGCACCCCGGACTTGCCCGGACGATCAGGTCGCGTCAGCCGCGTGGTCGGCGGCGGCGTGGTCGGCGGTTGCGTGGCACCGCTGGAACGAGGGTGCCCCGCGAGGCGTTCGAGCAACTCGGGCACCGACGGCCGGCCGGCCGGATCCTTCGCGAGCGCCGCCTCCACCACCTCGCGCAGCGCGGGATCGAGGCCGTCAAGGCGGGGCTGCTCGTGCACCACCTTGTAGAGGATCTCGGGAACGAGCTGGCCCTCGAACGGGCTGTGCCCGGTGCCCGCGAAGGCCACGACGCACCCCCACGAGAACACGTCCGACGCCGGCGTGATCTCTCCACCGGTCAGCAGCTCCGGCGCCATGTACGCGGGTGTGCCGACGACCTGCCCGGTCGTGGTCACCCCCGTCTGGGCGTCCAGGGCACGCGCGATCCCGAAGTCGATGACCCGCGGGCCGACCGCGGACAGCAGCACGTTGGCAGGCTTCAGATCCCGGTGCACGAGACCCGCGTCATGGATCGCCGACAGTGCCGTGGCGACTCCCACAGCGAGCCCGTCGAGGTTGGAGCCGCGCAGCGGCCCGCGTTCTGACACCGCCTGGTCGAGGGTGGGCCCGTCGATGTACTCGGTCACCACGAAGATCGTGTCGCCCTCCAGCGACGCGTCCAGCACGGGCGCGGTGCAGAACCGCCGCACCCGCCGGGCCGCCTCCACCTCGCGCACGAACCGCTCGTGGAACACCGGATCCCCGGCCAGCTCGGTGTTGATGACCTTCAGCGCCACCCGATGGCCCTCGGGGTCCTCGCCGAGGTACACGGTCCCCATGCCGCCGCGTCCGAGCCGCCCGCTCAGCAGGTACCGGCCGAGCATCAGCGGATCGTTCGCCTGCAACATCTCGGTCATCTCGGCCCATTCCGTTGATCAGTGACCGCACGAGCTTACGAGGTACAACCCCCGTACAGCCCGCACGGCCAGGGCACGTGATCAACTTACTCGCGGCGCGCGTTCAGCTGTTGATGGGGAAGTTGCCGCGGAAGACGCCGTGCGGGTCACGGTCGCGCTTGATGTCGCGGAGCCGGGACAGGGTGGCGGGGGAGAACGCGCTCGCGGCCTTCTCGCCGGGGCCCAGGAACGTGTAGGGCTTGCGTCCGCTGGTGGAGGCCGTGAGGGCGGTCGCGATCTCGGCTTGCCGGTCGCGGACGGCGGCGCCGCGTTCCGGGGTCGTGGGGATGCCGAACATGTAGAGCAGGTAGGGCTCGGTGATCCGGCCGCTGGCACCCGCGTTCCCGTCCGGGCGGGCCAGCGCGCCGCCCAGGTGGCGCAGCTGGACGCTGAGCAGCGGGTCGATCGGCTTCTCCAGCAGCGTCGCCGCCACGTCGTCGGTCAGCTCGGTCAGCAGTTCGGCGCGGGACCGGCCGGGGGCGGGGTCGGTGGGTTCGGCGGTGATGGAGCCGAGTTCGGCCACCGGCAGCACGCGGCGGCCGTCGTTCAGAACGCCCTCGATCTTCTCGAACGGGGCGAGCAGCGCGGCCGCGCCGGCTGCGTCTCCCAGGTAGGTCGAGTCCACGGCGACTAGCGGGGCCGCGCCGGGGAACTGCAGAAGGTCGAACCAGACGGCAAGCTCGTCCGGAGCCGTCGCGGTGACTTCCCGGAAAGCGGCCAGCACCTCGGGAGCCTTCTCGGCGGGCCACATCAACCGGCCGCCGTAGAGCTGCGGTGCCGGGAAGAGGTCGAACTCGATGGCGGTGACGATGGCGAAATCCCCGCTGCCTCCGCGCAGTGCCCAGAAGAGGTCCGGGTCGGAGTCGGCCGTCACGCGGGCCTTGTCGCCGCCGGCGTCCACGATGTCGAACGCGCGGACCCCGTCGGCGCCGAAGCCGTGCATGCGGCTGAACCAGCTGAGTCCGCCGCCGAGCGTGTACCCCGTCACGCTCACCACGGGAGAGCTTCCGGCCAGACCCATCAGCCCGTGCGGGCTCGCGGCCTCCAGCACCTGGCCCCACTTCACCCCGGCACCCACCCGGGCGGTCCGCTCGTCCGGCCGGACGTCGAGCTCGTTGAGGCGGCCGGTGCGCAGCAGGATCGCGCCTTCGACGTCGCCGGTGGCACCGTGGCCGCTCGGCTGGGCCAGGACGGTCCGCCCGTTCAGCCGCGCGTGGCGGACGAGCGCGGCCACGTCGTCGGCGTCGGCGGCGTCCACGACGGCGTCCACGGGCTGGGCGACCGCGACGTTCCAGGGCCGGGTGGCCTGCTCGAACCCCTCATCACCCGCCGCCAGAACCCGGCCCTTGATCGTGCTGCGCAGCTCGTGTGCGATGTTCATGATCTCTTCCCTCCGCGTCGATGACCCTAGCTTCGGCCGACCGGTCTGAGGTTGAGCTGGGATCGAGCTGAGGTCCGAGCTGGTGTGGGCTGGGGACGGTCCTATGCTGTGGACGCCTGAGGGGATGAACATCGAGGTGGATATGTCAGCCGGCCTGTCGATCGGGCTCTTCGGCCCGCTGGAGGTCACCGACGGCTCGGGGACCCGCCTCGATCTGGGCACCCGCAAGCAGCGCGCCCTCGTCGCGATGCTGGCCTTGGAACCCGGCCGCGTGGTGTCGCTGGACCGGTTGATCCAGGAGCTGTGGGCCGGGGAGCCGCCCGCCGGGGCCACCCGTACCCTCCAGGCGTACATCGCCCACCTGCGCAAGGTGCTGGAGCCGGATCGGGCGCCCCGGACCCCGCCGCAGGTGCTGCTCACCCGCGAACCCGGCTACCTGCTGGCCGTCGCCCCCGGTCAGGTCGATCTCGAACGCTTCGCCGCGTGGGCCGAGGAGGGGCGCCGGGCGCTGGCGCGGGGTGCGCACGCCGAGACGCTCCAGATCCTGGACCGGGCTCTCGAGCTCTGGCGCGGGGAGCCGCTGGGGGAGTTCGCCGACCAGGAGTTCGCACAGCCGGTGATCACGAGGCTCGCCGAGGTGCGGGCGGTGGCGCGGGAGGACCGGCTGGAGGCCCGGCTCGCGCTCGGCGAGGCCGCGGCCTCCGTTACCGAGCTCGAAGCCCTCGTCGAAGAACACCCATACCGGGAACGTGCCTGGGCCCTGCTCGTTCTCGCCCTCTACCGGGCGGGCTGCCAAGCCGACGCGCTCGCCGCGCTCCGCCGCGTCCGCTCCCGGCTGGATGACGACCTCGGCCTGCAGCCGGGCCCGGAGCTGCGCCGGCTGGAGCAGGCGGTGTTCGACCAGTCGCCGGAGCTGGAAGTGCCATCCGTCCCCCCTCCAGCGGCCGCGCCGGCGGAACGTTCTGCCGAGCCGCCAGAGGAACGGAGGGCCGGGTCCAATCGGCTCATCGGCAGGGAAGGGCAGCTTTCCCGCGCGGACGAGCGGCTCGGCGAAGTGCGGCGTGGCAGCGGCGGGGTGCTGCTGGTGACCGGGGAGGCGGGGATCGGGAAGTCCAGGCTCGCCCGGGAGATCGCCGAACAGGCGGTGGCTCGCGGCTTCCGGGTTGCCCAAGGGGGGTGCGTGGACGGCACCGCTCCCGCGTTCTGGCCTTGGATCCAGGTGCTGCGCGACGCGGGAGCCGACCCTGCCCTGCTGTCGAGCGAGGTGCCGGGGGAGTCCGCCGACCCGGATGCGGCGCTGTACGACCTGTATGAACGGGTCGTCGCGGCGCTGGCCGGCTCCGGCGGTGGAGGGCCGCTGATGGTCGTCCTGGAGGATCTGCACTGGGCGGACGTGTCGTCGTTGCGCCTGCTGGCGTACGTGGCGGACGCGATCGCCCGGCGGCCCGTGCTCATCGTGGCGACGCTGCGCGCGGAGCCCGGTGACCACCCGGACCAGCTGCGCACCGCCCTCGGCTCGCTGTCCCGGTTGGAAGGCACCGAGTACGTCGAGATGCCCCCGTTCGACGCCGGAGACGTGTCGGCCTACCTGCGAGCGCGCGGGACCGCCGAGCAGCCGGGGTTGGTGGACGTCCTGCTGGAACGGACCGGCGGCAACCCGTTCTACCTGGGTGAGGTGCTCCGTCTGCGCGAGAGCGAGCGCGGCCTGCCGGAGGCGGTACCCCAGGGCGCGCGTGAGGTGATCGAACGGAGGGTCACCAAGCTTCCGGAGGAGACCCGGCGGCTGTTGCGGGCCACGGCCGTGGTCGGTGCCGAGGCCGACATCGATCTCCTTGAGGCCATCACCGGGGCCACGGCAGAGGACGTGATGACGGCCCTCGAACCGGCGGTCGCGGCGGGCCTGCTCACCGAGCCTCCGGATGGATCGTTCGGGGACGCCGACTACAGGTTCAGCCATGGGCTGGTGCGCCAGGCGCTCTACGCGGGGCTGAGCCGGCTCGAACGATCGCGGCTGCACCTGAAGGTGGGCGAGGCGCTGGAGCCCGTTCTGCCGATGGCGGAGTCGGCGACCCTTGCGCGGCACTTCGGTAGGGCGGCGAAGGTCGGTGGTGCGGCCAAGGCGGTGGAGTACGCGTCGCGTGCCGCCCGGCACGCCACCGGGCAACTCGCCTACACCGAAGCGGTCGAGTTCTGGGAGCTGGCATTGACCGCGCTTGGCCCGGGCACTGAGTCGGGGCGGGCCCGGCTGCTCACCGAGCTGGGAAAGGCACGTCGTGCCGTGGGCGACGCCGCGGGTGCCGGCCGGGACCTGGACGAAGCGTTCGACCTGGCCCGGCAGTCGGACGATGCGGGGGCGCTGATCGGCGTCCTCACCGCCTTCAGCGCGCCGACGTTGTGGACGTGGCGGCCGTTCGGCGTGGTCAAGCAGCCCGTCATCGAGGCGATCGAGGAGCTCCTGGCACGCCCGCTGGACGACCGCGACCGCGCAGGGCTGCTCGGGGCGCTCGGCGTTGAGCTGTACTACGGCCCGCGCCGTGCCGAGGGAGAACGCCACGCGACGGAGGGCGTCGAGCTCGCCCGCCAGGTCGGCAACCCGGCGTTGCGGGCGCAGACCCTCAACAACCTGCTGCTCGCCGCATTCGTCCCCGGCGGGACCGAGACGATGCGCCGGGCAGCTGAGGAGATGGCGGCGCTGCCGGACATTCCCCGGTCCACCGAGCTGATCGCGCGCATCTTCCTGATGTCATGCCTGCTGCGGTCCGGGGACCTGGCCGGATGGGACCGCGAGATGGCGCGATGCCGCGTGCTGCTGGGCGAACGGCCGCGGCCCGAGCTGGAGTCGATGGTGCGGGTCGCCGAAACGGCCCGTGCCACGCTCGACGCGCGGTGGGCGGACGCCCAGGCACTTGTCGGCGCGTACACGACCCTGCGGTTCGGTTCGGTGCCGTGGGGCTCGCGGTTCCGGACGTTGCTGGCCACGTACACGTGCAGGCGAGGCCAGGGCACCGGAGCCGAGATGGTGGACGACCTCGCAACGGCCGCGGACGCGCCGGACCTGGTGCCGCTCCGGCCCGTCGCCGTCCTGGCCGCCGCCGAAGCGGGCCGGACCGGTCTCGCCCGCGAGCTGATCGCACGCTGGGGGACCGAGGTCGCCGAGACCTGGATCGCCGACTTCGTGATCCCGGTCTGGGGCCTGGTCGCCGCCCGGCTCGGCGTCCCCGACCCGCAGGCCCTGTACGACCGGCTGGCGCCGGTGGCGGACCAGCTCGTGGTCGCCGGTATGGGAACCGCCGCGTGGGGATCGAACCACCTGGTCCTCGCCGAGCTCGCCGCGAGTCTGGGACGTACCGACCAAGCCGTCGACCACGCCGAGGCCTCCCTTGCCGCGCATCAGCGGCTCGGCCTCGCCTACTGGGAACAGCAGAGCGCCCAACTCCTGAGCAAGCTCAAAGCAACGACGCGCTCCTGATGCCGATGACGACCTCCCACCGGACGTTCAGCCGGTGTCGGGCTCCTGTAGTCCATAACGTGCCTGGTCGGAGCCGCGTGGAGCCTCCGGGCCGTCGCGGCCGAGCCGGAGCATCCGTGAGACGCGAATGGTGCAGAACCGGCGCCCCAGCACGTTGAACGCGTGACCGTTCGTCGCTTCGATCTGCTCGGCGGCGTGCTTCCATTCGGCGAGTTCGGCGGCGGACGCCGGATCGCCCTGGAACTCGCGCAGCCCCGGCAGCAGATTGGTGAAATAGCCCGCGAGACGGCTGCGAGCCTCCCTTGGATCATTCCCGCCCGTGATGGGTTTCGCCGCGGTGCCGAGGATCTCCAGCACGGTGAACGTGGGCGGAAGCAGCACGACGCCGGCATGCCTGCGGATCGCATCGCCGGCCTCAACCATGATCTCGTCCGGCACGCTGCCGGGCTTGGGGATGTATCCGACCAGGTTGAGCCGCAGCTGGGCCTCCCACTGACCGGCGGGAGCGCGAGGCTGGATGAGAAGGCCGCGCAGGAGCGGATCCGCTTCGGGAGTGTCGGAGTCGGTCACGCGGGGCGGCTCCATCACGCCCTGGTGGATCAGCGTGAACTTCTCGATCCTGATGACCCGGTAACGGCGCTCTCCGATCTCCCACTCGTCCTTGGGGAGCTGCCTGCCCTCCGGCGGATCCAGTTGCTCGGCCGCCGCCCGCATGGCATGGACGACCTCGGCGTCGTTCTCGTGCTCCGCTTCCATGCGCAGATCGCGGGCCAGGTCGTACCGCGCCCCCGCCGGATCGGACGCACCGGTGCAGCCGATGCGCCATTCCGTGCCGGTTTGTACCGCGTATCCGAAGTCTGGTGATCCGGCCGGGATGAGCTTGGGAAATCTGCGGATCCGTTCGCCGGTCTCCTCGTCCCGCACCGCCGCGACCGGATCGAGGTCGGCGACCAGATTGATGTGGTCGTACCCAGGCATCAACGGGAAGGGCATGCGCCCATCCTGGCCATCGGCGTCTTCGTCACGCATGGTATTCAGCAGAATTCACCAGCGCGACGTGCCGAGCAACGCAGCCACCCGCGGGCGGGCGGCCTCTGGCGGAGGGCCGCGTCTCCCACGGGTGGCCTCACTGGTGGTGTCGCGGGTGTCGCGGTGTCGCGGGTGGTGTCGCGGTGGCGGCCTTGCCACCCGCGTAGGCAGGCTTAACGGCTGGCTTGCGGCTCCTTCTCCGACTTCTTGCTGGTGGTCTTCGACGACGACGAGGAGGAGGCCTTTGCGGGCTCCCTGTCGTACGACTCCTCGTACTGGTCGGAGCCCTCCTTCTGCGCCTTCTCCTCGGCGGCGAGGCCTTCCTCATGCGTCATGACGACCTTGCTGTCACGGATCTCGCCGCGCCAACCCTCGATCTCGTCGGCCTTGAGCAGGCTCTGGGACATGACGTGCCGTCTGAAGTTCTTGAGCTCCAGCCGGGCGCGGCGTCCCTGCGCCCGCCACAGGTTTCCGGTGCGCTCGAAGAGACCCTGCGGGTGGTACTCGAGAACGAGCAGCACGCGCGTGAGGTTGGGGGCGACCCGGTGGAACGTCACCGCGCCGTCGACATGGCCCTTGGGCCCCTTGGAACGCCACACGATGCGCTTGTCCGGCAGTTGTTCGATGATGGTGGACTCCCAGGTCCGGCTGGACCAGAAGATCTTGGCCTTCCAGTTGAGCTTCTCCTCGGAGGGCTGCTCGACGCTGATGACCTTCTTCATGAACGTGGGGAAGTCCTGGAA
>NZ_WBMT01000019.1 GCF_008923185.1 Actinomadura rudentiformis | reverse complement strand
CTGCGGGGGCGGGCGGTGCTGGCGCTGCCGGTGCGGGCGCGGGCCTGCTGGCCACCACCGGGGCCAAGGTCGCGGCCGCCGTGATCACCGCGTCGGCCGTCGCAGCGGGCGGCGCGGGGGTCTACGCCGCCAACGACGGCGGCCCGGGCGGCAGCCCGCGGCCCAGCGCCACGGCCACCCCGCTCGCCTTCCGGCCGGCCAGCGAGACGCGGACGCTGGCCTCCCCGGCGATCACCTATACCCTCCGGTTTCCGCAGGTGAACGGGATTGGGAACGCGGCGGTGCAGGCCAACGTCAACAAGCTTCTGCGGGCCCCTGTGGACCGGTGGATGACGTCCGCGCACAACGACATCCGGGCGTTCGGCGACACGGACGGCAGCCACCGCCCCTCCGCGACGTACGAGACCGGGCTCTCAGGGCCACGGCTCATGTCCGTCCGCTACACCTTCGCCGACACGCAGCGGAACTCGGGCTTTCCAGATGTGATCACTGTTGATCTGGCCACCGGACGCGAGTTGACGAGCCGTGACCTGCTCCGGCCCGAGGTGATGGGCCTGGCGGGGACCAAGGCACTGATCCGCCGGCTCATGAAGAACGGCCTCGCCACCCAGGACGGGTGCAAGGGAAGCACCGGGGATCCCGAATCGGAGTGGGACATCCCGCCCGACCGCCTGGCGGGGAAGGGGGTCTTCTCGCTCCTGCTCACCGGCCGGCGCGCCGAGATCAGCGTTCCGATGTTCATGCTCGGCTACGACATGGCCTGCCACCGGTCCGCCCCGTTCGCCAAGGTTCCCTACACCCAGCTGCGGGACGTGCTCCGCCCCGAGATCCTCCAGCGCATCGGCGCATGAAAAGGCCCCCGCCGCAGGGGCGGGGGCCTTCCGTTCACATGTGGGGGTGTCTACCGAGCCGGTAGGCCCGTGGTCAATAGGTCCGTCGCCGAGCGCCCCAGCGGGTACGCCCACCGCCACGCGTCTGCATCGCGGTGAGCGCGAAGACGCCGGCGGCGGCGATGATCAGAGCGAAGACGAGCGCGACAAGGGTGCCCGCGCCCAGCGCGTCGGCCACCACGCCACCGAGGATCGCACCGGCGATCCCGACGAGGATCGTCAGGAGGAAGCCGATGGGGTTCTTACCGGGGACGAGGAGCCGTGCGACGGCTCCGATGATGGCACCGACGACGATGAACCAGAGGATCGTCGTGAGCATTGTCGATCACCATTCCATTTCGTGGGAGCGGCCCTGATGTTCCGCGTCCCGTGGTCGGCGATCGATATGCCCGCTCTCCACGCTTCAAACAAATCGCAGGTCAGGTGTATTGTGAGCCGCCGAATCCGACGGTCCGCCCCTCCTCCTCGGTGATCTCCAGATAGCCCACCCGGTCGGCCGGGATCACCACCCGCCCGTTGCGCTGGTCCTTGAGCACCAGGACCCCGCGCTCGGCCTGCAACGCCTCGGCCAGCGCCTGCTGCACCTCGTCGGCGGTCTGCGAGGTCTCGACCACGAGCTCCTTGGGTACGAACTGGACGCCGATGCGAACCTGCACGCGACTGCTCCCCTGCTTCCGTCAGCTTGTGCTTCCGATGGTCGCACGGAGATCACCGCCTCCGTCGTCCGACGCCTTCGCCGCGAGCGAACTGACCTGACCCGACCGCCGCGAGAGCCGTTGAACGCGACAGCCGGCTAGATGCGGGGGAAGCCGGAGATGCCGCGCCAGGCGAGGCGAGCGATGATCTTCTCTGCGGTCTCCTTGGGTATGGCGCGGTGCTGGCCGAGCCAGTAGCGCGCGCTCACCTCGGCCATGCCGACCAGGCCCATGCCGAGCAGGTACGCCTCGTCACTGGGGGCGTTGGTGTCCTCCTGGATCACCTGGGCCACCATCTCGGCGCACTGCTGGTTGGCGCGCTCGACCCGGGCCCGCACCGGGGCCACGTTGCGCAGGTCGGACTCGAAGACCAGGCGGTAGGCCTCGCCCTCGCCGGCCACGAAGTCGTAGAAGGCGGCCATGGCGGCCTGCACGCGCAGCTTGTTGTCCGTGGTGGACTCAAGCGCGTCGCGGACCGTCTTGACCAGACCTTCGGCATGTTCGTCCAGCAACGCCAGGTAGAGCTCCAGCTTGCCGGGGAAGTGCTGGTAGAGCACAGGCTTGCTGACGCCTGCCCGCTCGGCGATCTCGTCCATCGCGGCGGCGTGATAGCCCTGGGCGACGAACACCTCTTGGGCCGCGCCGAGCAACTGCCTGCGCCGCGCCAGTCGCGGCAACCTCGTGCCACGAGGGCGGGCGTCCGGGGTCGCGGTCACCACACTCTCCGATCACCGATCATTGCGGCGGGAGGGGTCGCCCGCCGCAGGGAATCAATCCCATCATCCTACGCGCCAGTAACCTCGCGGGTCACTAACAAAGGCCAGGAGGGTGTTGCGCGCTCAGCGATAATCGTCGTCCTCGATACGGACGACCCGCGCGTTCTCGACAGCGTCGCCCTCATCCGCGTCCAACGGAACCTCCTGCGGCCACTCCTGTTCGCTCTCCTCGCCGCCCTCGGCGGACTCGAGTTGTTCCGCGACGTCCGCCTCCGGGGCCTCGGGCGACAGCTCCTCCGGACCACTCGTCTCGCTCATCGTGCGTCCTCCTCTCCCCGACCGCTCGACTGCCTTACAGGCGTTCGGCCAGTTCCCGCAGTGGCGGCTCGATGGACTCACCGTATGTCGGGAACGCGTGCACCACGTCGGTGAGCACGCTCAGCGGGGTCTCCGCCCGGATGGCCAGCGTGATCTCGCTCATCCACTCCTCAGCGTAGAGGCCGACCGCGGCGGCTCCGATCAGCAGCCCGCGCGAACGGTCCGCGTAGAGCTCCACGCGGCCTCGCTCGTCCGCCTCCACCGCCGCTCTGGCGGTCGCGGCGAGATCGTACCCAGCGGTGAGCAGGTCAATACCGAGTTCGCCGGCCTGGCTGGGGGAGACCCCGACGGAGTAGACGGTGGGCGTGGTGTAGACGACCCGCGGAACGGCCCGGTAGTCGGCCTCCCAGCGCTTGCCCAGCACGTTCGAGACCACCACCCGGGCCTGGTAGCGGGCCGCGTGGGCCGTCCGTGCGACGCCGGTGACGTCTCCGGCCGCCCAGATCCCGCCGGCGGGCGGCTCCCCGTCCGGTGGTGACATGGAGGCGTCCACCTGCACCTGGCAGGTCTCGTCCACCGGCACGCCGTGACCGGGCGGGACGGTGATCCCGAGCTCCTCCAGGCCCAGCCCTTCGGTCCGGGGCCGCCGCCCGGCGGCGATCAGGATCCGGTCGGCCTCGAGGGCGCCGCCGTCGGTCAACCACAGCCGCAGGGCCAGGTCGGTGCGTTCGACGCGGGCCAGTCCGGCCCCGAGCCGCAGGTCGACGCCCATCCGCCGGAGCGCGTCGGCGAGCACCTCGCCGGCGAACGGGGCCTCGGCGGTCAGCAGCCGCCCGGCGGACTCGATGATCGCCACCTGCGAGCCGAACGACGCGTACACCTGAGCCATCTCGCAGCCGATCGGCCCGCCGCCCAGGATCACCAGCCGCCGGGGCAGGTCGGGCACGGACAGCGCCTCGTCGCTGGTCCACGTCGGCACGCCCGCCAGGCCGTCGATGGCCGGGACGGCGGGCTCGCTGCCGGTGCTGAGGACCAGATCGGTGTAGGTGTGCTCGGTCCCGTCCACGTCGATCGCGCCAGGCCGGACGATCTTGCCCCAGCCGCGCAGAATGGTCACGCCCTCCTCCGCCAGCGCCGCACACGCGTTGTCGTCGTCCAGGTGGGCGGTCAGCTCGTCCCGGCGGGCGGTGGCCAGCTCCCAGGTCTCCCCGCGCCGGGCCGACAACAACAACGACTTGGACGGCAGGTCGGCGAAATAGGGGGCCTCCCCGCCGACCAAGCGGTTTTCCACGAGTGCCACGTCACGCCCGGCCTGGGCGAGGCCGGCGGCCACGAGCTCGCCCGCGGTCCCCCCGCCCAGCACCACGACGTCGTAGTGATGGTTCTCCGACAACTGATCTTCCCTCTCCGCGCAACCCGTGTCCCCAGTCCCTATGGTGGCGGAATCCGGTGCCGGAGAGTGCTGATTCGAACACATACGGCACGCTCGTACAGCGCAGAGCACTAATCGGGCCCGCGCCCGAGCCTCCATGCCGCGCGCTGCGGGCTGGGCACCTCAGGGGAGGCGCTGTGGGTTGTCGAGGATGGGGGCGAGCAGGTCGCCGTGCTCGTCAACCCGTTCCAGGACCTCGTCTGGAGAGAACGTCAGGTCGCTGGCCGAGCCGCAGCCCTCCAGTTCGTCCCAGGTGACGGGCGTGGAGACCGACGGGGACTGGGCCGCGCGCAGCGAGTACGGGGCGACCGTGGTCTTGGCCGGGTTGTTCTGGCTCCAGTCGACGAAGACCTTCCCCTTGCGGAGCCTCTTCTCCATCCGGCTGACGACCAGGTCACCATGGGAGGAGGCCAGGCGTTCCGCGCACTCCTTGGCGTACTCGGAGGTCCGGTCGTTCTCCTTGATCGGCACGTACAGGTGCAGGCCCTTCTTCCCGCTCGTCTTGGGATAGGACTCCAGCCCGTCGCCGGCCAGCAGCTCGCGGAGCAGATGCGCGACCCTGCAGGCGTCCATGATCGTCGCCGGGGCGCCCGGGTCCAGGTCGAACACCGTCAGGTCCGGGCTGTGCACGGCGCCGCGCGGGCCGACCTTCCACTGCGGCACGTGCAGCTCCAGGGCGGCCATGTTGGCGCACCACACCAGCGTGGGCAGGTCATCGATGATGATGAAGTCGAGCTCGGTGCGGCCCTTGGAACTGCCCGGCGTCGGCAGCGTCTGGGTGCGGATCCAGTCCGGGGTGTGACCGGGCGCGTTCTTCTCGAAGAACGAGCCGCCGTCGACCCCGTCCGGGTAGCGGATGCGGGTCGCCGGGCGGTCCTTGAGATGCGGCAGGATCGTCGGGGCGATCTTGACGTAGTAGTCGATCACCTCGCCCTTGGTGAACGCCGGATAGAGGTTCTTGTCGAGGTTGGACAGCGCAAGCTGCCGTCCCTCCACCTCGACGGCCACCTTCTTAGGGCTCACGGGTCACCTCGTGCGGGTTCTTGTCCGAACGGAGGCCGCGCCACGAAGGGAAGCGCAGCCGCCCGTCCTTGGTCTGCACTGCATAGGCGACCTCCCCGACGAGATGCGGCTCAACCCATTGGGCGTCACGGGTGAACTCGCGGGGCACGGGCTCGTCGAACGGGCTCGTCGGGCGCCGGATGGGCCACAGCCGCTGGTAGAGCTCGTCCAGGGCCCGGTCGGTGAAGCCCGTGCCGACGTGCCCGACGAAGCACAGCCGGCCCTTCTCGTCGTACACCCCGAGGAGGAGCGAGCCCACGCCGCCCTCCCGGCGGCCCTTGCCGGGCTTCCAGCCGCAGACGACGACTTCGCGGCTGAGGAAGTTCTTGACCTTGCGCCAGTGGTCCACCCGGCGGCCGGGCCGGTACGGGGAGTCCAGGCGCTTGGCCATGAGCCCTTCGAGCCGCTGCTCCTGGGTGAACTCCAGCAGCTCGGCGACCTGCTCGGCGTCGCCCCCGTGCAGGTACGGCGGCGCCTCCACAGGGCCCGCCGCGGCGAGGTCGAGCTCGGCCAGCAACGACCGCCGTTCGGCGTACGGCATGTCGTAGAGCAGGTGCCCGTCCAGGAAGAGGAGATCGAACACCACGTACCTGACCGGGACCTCCCTGATCAGGCGCTGGTCGGGACGGGGGACGTGCATCCTGCGCTGGAGGCGTTCGAAGCTGGGCCGCCCGTCCTCGAACGCCACCACCTCGCCGTCCAGGATCACGTCATGGTGGGGGAGGAGGTCGGCCAGCCCGGACAGCTCGGGGTAGCGGCCCGCGAGCTCGGTGGTGCGGCGCCCGCTGGCCCGGACGCCCTCGGCGGAGACGTAGGTGATGACTCGGACGCCGTCCCACTTGAGCTCCAGGCCCCAGCGGTCGGCGTCCTCAGGCAGCTCCCCGGTGTCGGCCATCATCGGTTGCACCGGCCACGGCATGGTCATAACCGCTCTTTACCCTTTGCCTGCTCATGGGAAAAGGATCTAGATGCCGATCTGGCGGAAATCGAATGATTTGACGATGCTAAGGGGACGAGCCTCCGGGGTAGGGACAGATCATGCGCAGTATCTGGAAGGGCGCGATCTCCTTCGGCCTGGTCACGATCCCGGTCAAGGTGTATTCGGCGACCGAGCAGCGGGACGTCTCCTTCCACCAGGTGCACCGTGAGGACGCCGGTCGCATCAAGTACAAGCGGGTCTGCACCGTCGACGGCGCAGAGGTGCCGTACTCCGACATCGCCAAGGGCTACGAGCTGCCCAGTGGTGAGATCGTGGTGCTCACCGACGAGGACTTCGCCGACCTGCCGCTGTCCACCAGCCGCCGGATCGACGTGCTGCAGTTCGTCGAGCAGTCCGAGGTCGACCCGATCTACTTCGCCAAGTCGTACTACCTGGAGCCCGACGGCACCGGCGCCAAGCCGTACGTGCTGCTCCGCGAGGCCCTCGAACAGTCCGGGCAGGTCGCGATCGTCAAGGTCGCGCTGCGCCAGCGCGAGTCACTGGCCACGCTGCGGGTCCGGGAGGGGATCTTCGTCCTGGAGACCATGTTGTGGCCGGACGAGATCCGGGTGCCGGACTTCCCGTTCCTGGAGGAGGACATCGAGATCCGCAAGCAGGAGCTCTCGATGGCGACCTCGCTGATCGAGACGATGGAGGGCGAGTTCGACCCGGCCGAGTACAAGGACGCCTACCGGGAGGCGCTCCAGGCTGTCATCGACGCCAAGGTCGAGGGTCGCGAGGTCACCAGGCCCGAGCCCGAGGAGGGGGAGGAGCCCGCCGCCGACCTGCTCAGCGCGCTGCGCGCCAGCGTCGAGGCCGCGAAGAAGAGCCGCGGCGAGAAGGACGGCGAAACGAAGAAGCCCGCCGCGCGCAAGTCCTCCGCGCGCAAGTCCACGGCGGCCAAGTCCACCAAGAGCACGGAGAAGAAGGCCCCAGCCAAGTCACGCAGCCGCAAGTCTGCGTGACTTGTCGTCTGCGTGACTTGTCATTCTCGGCTGAAGATCCGGCTCCGGTGAGGATCCGGCTCCGGGTTCAGGAGCCGAACGGCACAGTCGTGCAGAGCAGGCGCCCTCCGGCGTCACCCGTGTGGTGGTTCGTCGGGTTCGCGTGCACGACGACCGACCCGGCCGCGCCCTTGGCGATCGTCCACGGCACGCGGGCCTTGGCGGCCGCATGCCCGCTCTGGCGGACCTTCAGATCCAGCCAGATCTCCTTGTTGTGCAGCGGAGTCCCGGGGAGAGCATTCGGGTTCTGGTAGTGCGGGCCGGAGTCGGCGGGCTGGGGGCCGCATGCGTTCGCGTGAACGTGGGCGCCGAGCGTCTTGCCCACCGCCGAGGACGGCAGGCCGGACACGTACAGCCGTACGGTGGTCGACTTGTTCGTGCCGGTGACCAGGACCTGTGTCTTCGCCGTGGCGAAGGAGGTGTCATGGGCGTAGGTCGGCCCCGTCACGTAGATGGGCTTCAGGCCGGCCAGGGCGGGAGCCGCGAAGAGCCCCAGAGCGGCCCCTGCCGCCGTCGCCGTGATGGCTGAACGCCTCAGCAATGGCATGAGATCCCTTTCGTTCGCTTGACCTACGCGAGGTTCCTGCCCATCGGCACCCGGCTAATCGTTCTCCCGTTCCCGATTTAGCGTCATGTTCATCCGGACTGGTCAATGACGGGCCGGAATGTCGGCCGCTTTGCCGTGATCAGGTCACCGGATGACCGGCCGCGGATGCGGCGCCCCACCCAGGGGGCGAGGTGGCCGCGCGCCCACCGGGCGTTCCACAACATCCGCGCGCCCCGGCCGAGCTCCGGCAGCGGGTCGAGGACCGGGTCGCGCCAGTCGTCGGCGGGCACGCCGAGCTTCTCGAGGGTGGCCAGCGCCACCCGGCGGTGCCCGGCCGGCGACATGTGCAGCCGGTCGACGGTCCACATCCGCCAGTCGCGGAGGACGTCCATCTGCCACTGGTCCACGACGTACGCGCCGTGCTTGGCGCCCAGGAGACGGATCTGGTCGCTGAACGCCTCCACGCGGCTCCGGGTCAGCCGGATCACCGGGGACCCGACGGGATCGACGGCGGTGAAGAGCACCACGTCCGCGCCGGTCGCCCGGATCTGCCCGACGGCCTCGTCGAGCTTCCCGGCGAGTGCGTCCAGGTCGGCTCCCGGCCGGAGCATGTCGTTGCCGCCGCCCGACATCGAGACCAGATCGGGCTTCAGCTCCAGCGCGGCGGGCAGCTGCTCCGTCACGATGGGGTCGAGCAGGCGCCCGCGGATCGCGAGGTTGGCGTACATGACGCCGTCGTTCACCCCGCTGTTCGCCGTGGCCAGCCCCTCGGCCACCCGGTCCGCCCATCCCCGCCAGCCCCCGCCGGGGTACGGATCGCCGAGCCCCTCCGTGAAGGAGTCACCGATCGCCACATATCGCGTCCAAGACATGGGTCAATGTTATTGATCTGCATCGATGTCATTGATCCGCATTGGCGTCCCCGCTGCCGGGCGCCGGCGGGAGTCGTTGGTCGGGCCAGTCGAGCACGGCGCGTACGGCCTTGCCGTGGCCGTGGGGAACGACGGTGACCTCCGCATAGCTGTTGGCGATGGTGAGGCCGAAGCCTCCGTGGTCGCCGGGTGAACGCGGCACCGGGAGGTCGGGGGAGCCGTCGGTCACCTCGATCAGGAGCCGGGGTTGAGGGCCGGGCATGACGGCGAGGGTGAGGGCGATGGGCGGACGGCTGTGGCTGACCGCGTTCGTGACCAGCTCGGACGTGACGGTGAGGGCGTCGTCGCGCCAGCGTTCCAGGTGCCATGCGTCCAGGGCGTCGGCCACGGCGCGGCGGGCGGCGCGGACCGGCCAGGATTCCTCTTCCAGGCACCACGACGCGCTCGGCGTGGGGGTGGCGGGGAGTGGCCGGCCCAGCGCGTGGGAGATGAGCGCGGCGAGGCCGTCCAGCGACGCCGACTGGAGGAGCCGGGGCTTGGGCAGTTCGCGCGGCGGCAGCGCCGACCAGAGGCCCGTCGACCGGCCGTGCCAGATCAGCCAGCGTGGGAATCTGCCGGTCAGGTCCTCCAGGGACACCGGACTCTCCGACATGGATGCTCCTCGGGCGTGCTCAAAGCCGCGGCGGCGCGGGTCCTCCGCACCGCGCCGCCGCGGGGTCTTGGGACATGCCTACTGAGCCGGATCGACTTCAGTTCAGGGGGCTCGACTGTGCAGTCGAGAGGATTGCGGAAAGTGTCTCCCCTGGTGAGCTAGATCACAAGGACTTTCCGTAACTTCATGCTCACTCTCGCGTACATGCCGGAGGGCCGGGACCGTGTCCCAGCCCTCCAAGATCCAGCTCGGAACGGTGCTCAGCCGGGGTCGAAGGCACCCCGCTTGGCGTGGTGCAGGAAGGCCGTCCACTCGGAAGCCGTGAACTCCAGGTGCGCGACCCGGTTCTTGGAGTCGCGGACGGCGACGAGGCCGGGGCTGCCCGCCACCTCCACGCAGTTGCCGCCGCCGCTACGGCTGGCTGTCCGCCAGACGGCGAATCGATCGGAGATCATTGTTCCTCCGTATCGTCGGGCAGCTCCTTTGCTGCCTGGGCGAGTAGTGCGAGGCTCTCCTCCTCCGGCAGGGCCGCGTCGTGCAGCCGTTGGTACAGCTCGTCGTACGGGGCCACCTGCTCGGGTTCGGTGAGCACGAGGTCGGCGTCGACCGTCTCGATCGCGACCACGGTCGGGTCGTCGGAGTCGGCGTAGGTGTAGGCGGAGAACGCCGAGCCGGGGAGCGAGTAACCGGCGATCAGGGCGTTCACCGGCAACACCCGGAGCGAGACGTGCGGCGAGTCGGCCGTGTGCCGCACCAGGTGCTCGAACTGTGCGCGGGCGACGGGCGGCGGGGCGGCGGGGCGGCGCACCGCGAGCTCGTCGATGATGACCTGGTAGGTCGGCCCGCCGGGCCGGCGCAGCATGCGCTGCCGTCCGGCCCTGCCCTTGATGACGCCCCGGACGTCCACCCGGCCGGGCCGCAGCGCGTTGAGCGCCTCGGCGGCGGCCTGGGTGAACTCCGGGATCTGGAGCAGACCGGGCAGGTAGGTCTGCTGGTATTCGCGGATGGTGACGGCGCCTGCTTCGAGATTGGCGTAGAGCGCCTGCCGCTCGCCCATCGCCTTGATGTCCGACTCCCACCAGCCCTTGGCCGCCGCCTCCTGCGCGATGGTGACGATCTTCGTCCACCGGTCGCCGTCGACCTGCAGGACGTCCAGGAGCTTGATGATGTCGTTCTGGTCGGGCGCGATGTGCCCGTTCTCGAGCCGGCTGAGCTTGGTCCTGGCCTCGCCGATCTTCTTGGCGAGCTGCTCGTGGGTGAGCCCGGCGTCCTCGCGGAGCGCGCGAAGCTCGATGGCCAGCCGACGGCGACGTACGTAGGGGCTAATCATGCCGGTCTCCAGAACCAGGGCCGAGTCTGAACCGTGCAAGACCTGCGTGCGTTTGCGAGCGTACGCCGTGCGACCGCACTCCGTAACCGGAACCTGACAGATTTCGCGGGTCGGCACCCAATTGTTTCGTGTGTCGGGCGGCCGGTCGGACGATGATCGTGCGGGCAGAGGGGCCCCGGGACGTGAAAATCGACAGGCCGCCTGTCTCGGTGTCAGGATCAGTGCGCGGAGTAGTGCGCGGCGCGGACGGCGTGCAGCCACCGCTCGACGGTCTCCTCGTCGGGCCGGTCGGGCAGCGGCGTACGGATCCGGCCGATGCGCTCCTCGGCCGCGGCGATCATCTCGCGCGCCTCGTCGATGCCCCCCGCTGCGACCCGCTCGCCGAACGAACGGAACTTCTCCGGGTCGTCCACGCGGATCTGCAGGTGCCCGGTCGCGTAGAGCTGCTCCCCCTGGGCGACCAGACGGTAGAGGTGCCGCGCGTGCTTGGCGGTCCGCTTGCGCGTGTCAGCGGAGAACGAGCCGTCGCCACGACTTTCGAGCCGCTTGAACTGCGCCGTCGCGTAGCCCAGATAGGCGTCGCGCACCCGTCCGGCGGACAGGAACGCCGTGCGGATCCCGATCAGCTCGTCCCCAAACGGCGTACGCGTCTCGTACAGGTCGTCCGGAAGCCAGGCCAGCTCCGTGGCGGTGGGATTGCAACCCAGCGCGAGCGCAGCCCACTTGCCCGCCTCATGGAACGTGACGTCCGGATCGGTGCTGACCTTGCTGGCCTTCTTGCCGATCGGCAGATGCAACCCGTGGAACTGCTCCGTCGGCGCCGCATAGACCCCGAGCCGGTCCACATCGGACTCAGGCGTCGCCAGCCCATACGCGGTCGACCCCACGATCCCGGACAGCAGCACGTTCATGAATCAAACGTGACACACCCACCGAACACCCCGCGACCACATTAAGAGCGTCGCCGTCGATCAACTACCGGACCGTTCCACGTCACGAGAGCGACACGGCGATGCGCAGCTATCCGGAACGGCGCGGCTACACATTCGCCGAGTCGACGCGTGCCATGGGCATGGTGCTCGACGACCTGCGCGTGCTCCCACCGCAGATCGAACTCGGGCGACCGGACTGGCGTGACATGAGTGTGGGGGCGAGCGGTGCTCGCCCCCACATTGATCAGACACCTGCTGTTTCCAGGGTCTTGGGTGCCGGTGCTTCGGACTCGCGGATGCCGTAGCGGCTGTAGAGCTTGGCCAGGCCGGGTGGTGCCCACCAGTTGGCTCGGCCCATCAGGCGCATCGTGGCGGGGACCAGGATCGCGCGGACGATGGTGGCGTCCACGAGGAATCCGATCGCCATGATGACGCCGGTCATCTTGATGAACGTGATGCCCGAGGTCGAGAAGGCGCCGATCACCACGATGAAGAGCAGGGCGGCGCTGGTGATGATGCCGCCGGTGCGCTGGAGTCCGACGGCGACCGATTGGGTGTTGTCGCCCGTCAGGTCGTACTGCTCGCGGATGCGGGAGAGCAGGAAGACCTCGTAGTCCATCGACAGGCCGAAGAGCATCGCCAGCATGAGGATCGGCATCGCGGGGGCGATGGAGCCGGTGGCGGTGAAGTCGAGGGCTCCGGAGAGATGGCCGTCCTGGAAGATCCAGACCATCGCGCCGAACGCGGCGGAGAGGGAGAGGAGGTTCATGAGGACGGCCTTGATCGGAAGCACGATGGAGCCGAAGGCGAGGAAGAGCAGGACGAACGTCGCCACGCCGACGGTGAGGGCCAGCCAGGGAAGGGTCTCGCCGATGCTGTCGAGCTGGTCGACCATGTCGGCTGAGGCGCCTCCGATGAGGGCCGTGGTGCCTGGGGGTACGGGTACGTCCCGCACTCGTTCGACCAGGGCGCGGGCCTCAGAGGAGGCTGGGTCCTCCTGGTAGAGCAGGGCGATGCGGGTGGTGCCGTTCTGCGAGCCCGTGACGGTCGCGCTGGTGATGCCGGGGGTGGCGGCCAGTCGGTCGGTGTAGGTCTTGATTGCGGTGGTGTCGCCGGTGACGACGGCTTCGATCGGGCTCGTGGCGTTGCGGGGGAAGTCGCGTTCCAGGGTCTCGGCGACGACGCGGGCGTCCGTGCCGGTGGGCAGGACCTTGGCGTCCACGCCGCCCCAGTTGATGCCGAGGAACGGCGCGCCGAGGGCGAGGATGATCGTGGTGGCGGCGATGGCGTAGAGCACGGGGCGGCGCATGACGCTGTGGCCCAGCCGCAGCCAGCGGTCTCTCGAAGGACGCTCCTTGCGGCGGATCGAGACGGAGTTGACGCGGGGGCCCAGCACGGCGAGAAGGGCGGGCAGCACGGTGAGCGCGGCGACCATGCAGACGAGGACGGTCGCGATCCCGCCGTAGCCCATGGAGACCAGGAAGTTCTGGTCGAAGAGCAGGAGGCCTGCGAGCGACACCGCGACGGTGATGCCGGAGACGGCGACGGTTCGGCCGGCGGTGGACATCGTGGTGGCGATGGCGTCCTCGGTGGAGCCGGTGCGTTCGAGCTCCTCGCGGAACCGGCCGACCACGAAGAGGGCGTAGTCGATCGCCAGGCCCATCCCGAGGAACGTGGTGATGTTGATCGCGAAGATCGACACATCGGTGGTGTAGGTGAGGGCGTGCAGGGCGGTGAACGAGCCGAGCACGGCCAGGCCGCCGATGAGCAAGGGGAGGCTCGCCGCGACCAGGCTGCCGAAGATGAGGACCAGGAGGACCAGAAGGATGGGCATCGCCATCGCCTCGGCGCGCGCGATGTCGGCGGAGACCCGTTCGTTGACGGCGGTCTCGGTGCCCTGCCGGCCGCCGACCTTGGCGGTCAGCGCGCTGGACGTCCTGGTGAGGTCGTCGGCGATCGCGTCGTAGTTCTTCTCGCGGGTCTCGGCGTCGGCGCCGGCGAGCTGCAGGACTGCGTACGTGGCGGTGCGGTCCTTGCTGACGAGCTGTGGTGACTTGGACGTCCAGTACGTGGTGGAGCCCGCGGTCTTGCCGGCCGGGATCGCGGCGAGGGCCTGGTCGACCGAGCGCTTGTACGCGGGGTCGTCGACCGTCCGGCCGTCGGTGCTCTTGTAGAGCACGACGACGTCGGCGCCGTCCCGTCCGAGAGCACGTTCGGCGGTCTCCGCCGCGCGGGCGCTCTCGCTGCCCGGGGTGTCGAAGCCGCCGGCCGACGTGAGGGCGCCGAACACCCCCGTGCCCCAGACGGCCATGAAGACGATCGCGATGAGGGAGAGTCCCAGGATCGGTCGCCGTCGCCGGTGGACGAGGCGGCCCCAGCTTTCGAACATCGTGCGCTCCCCTGTGATTCACGCTAACGGTAGTTAATGGCGTTCACCTGCTAACGCTGTTAACATTGCATGCATCGTTCACTACCGTCAAGGGTGTTTTTGGGGAATCATGCGGGGGCACTCTTCGGTGATTGGGAAGGAGCTCGCACGGTGGTGGAGTCACGGCGCGACCGGTTGCGCGCGGCGACCATGCGGGAGATCTCCGACACGGCCCGCCGGATCCTGGTCGAGCAAGGGCCCGAGGCGGTCACGCTGCGGGCGATCGCCCGCGAGATGGGCATGACGGCGCCGGCGCTCTACCGCTACTTCGACAGCCACGGCGAGTTGCTCCGGCACCTGGTCGGCGACCTCTTCACCGAGCTCACCGAGGAGCTGCACAAGGACATCGCGGCGGTGCCGGACGGCGACCTGAGCGGGAAGTTCCTGGCGGCCTCGCGCGGCTTCAGGCGCTGGTCACTGGACCATCGGCGCGAGTACGCGCTGCTCTTCGGGGCCCCGCTGCCCGGCCTCGGCCATAAGGAGCGGGCGGACTTCGCCGAGGAGTGCGCACGCCGGTTCGGCCGGACGTTCCTCGGCCTCTTTCTGGAGCTGTGGCAGAAGCGCAAGTTCCCAGTCGCCGCTGACGAGGAGATCGACCCCGGGCTACGCGAGCAGCTGCGGCGTTACCGGAACGAGGCGCTCGGCGTGGATCTGCCGCTGGGAGTCATCCAACTGTTCCTGCAGTGCTGGGTGCGGCTCCAGGGCAGTGTCAGCCTGGAGGTCTTCGGCCATCTCGACTTCGCCCTGGACGACCCAGAGCCGATCTTCGAGCTCATGCTGTTCGAGATCGGCGAGACGCTGGGGCTGACACACGCCCCGCCCAGCTGACACACGCGCGCAGCTGACATACGCCCGCGCAGCTGACACACGCGTCGCCCTGACAACGCACATCGCCGGCCTGACGCGGAGGACGGGACGTCCAGCCGCACCAGACCGGCGATGGTGAGTACTGAGGGTCAGTACTGCGGGAGACTCGGGTCGATCTGGTTGACCCAGGCGACCACGCCGCCACCAACGTGCACGGCGTCGGCGAAGCCCGCGTTCTTGACGACCGCGAGCGCCTCGGCGGACCGCACGCCGGACTTGCAGTGCAGGACGATCTTCTTCTCCTGGGGGAGCTGCTCCAGGGCGGCGCCGTTGAGGAAGTCGCCCTTGGGGATCAGCGTCGCGCCCGGGATCGAAACGATCTCGTACTCGTTGGGCTCGCGCACGTCCACCAGGAAGATGTCGTCGCCGCGGTCCTGCATGGCCTTGAGGTCGTGGACCGAGATGGTGGAGTCCTTGGCGGCCTCAGCGGCCTCGTCGGAGACCGCGCCGCAGAACGCCTCGTAGTCCTCCAGGAGCTCGGTCTGCGTCGGGTTCTTGCCGCACAGCGGGCACTCGGGGTCCTTGCGGACCTTCACGTTGCGGTAGCTCATCTCGAGGGCGTCGTAGACGGTCAGACGGCCGACCAGCGGGTCGCCGATGCCAGTGATGAGCTTGATCGCCTCGTTCACCTGGATGGAGCCGATGGAGGCGCACAGCACGCCGAGCACGCCGCCCTCCGCGCAGGACGGCACCATGCCGGGCGGCGGGGGCTCGGGGTAGAGGCAGCGGTAGCACGGGCCGTGCTCGGCCCAGAACACCGAGGCCTGGCCGTCGAAGCGGTAGATCGAGCCCCACACGTACGGCTTGCCGAGCAGCACCGCCGCGTCGTTCACCATGTAGCGGGTCGCGAAGTTGTCGGTCCCGTCGACGATCAGGTCGTACTGGGCGAAGATCTCCATCACGTTGTCGCGGTCGAGCGAGGTGTTGTGCACCCGGATGTCGATCAACGGGTTGATCTCGCGCACCGTCTCGGCGGCGGACTCGGCCTTGGGCTTGCCGAGCGTCGACTGCCGGTGGATGATCTGCCGCTGCAGGTTGGACTCGTCGACGACGTCGAAGTCGATGATGCCCAGCGTGCCCACGCCGGCGGCGGCGAGGTACATCAGCGCCGGGGAGCCGAGCCCGCCCGCGCCCACACACAGGACCTTGGCGTTCTTGAGGCGCTTCTGCCCGGCCATCCCGACATCGGGGATGATCAGGTGTCGCGAATAACGATTGACCTCGTCACGGGTGAGCTCGGCTGCGGGCTCGACCAGAGGTGGCAACGACACGGTGAGTGCTCCTGAGTTGACGCTGTGCTCTTCAAGGCTCTGCGGTTACGGGGCGGGACAACGTCGTCCATCAGGCCACAACCTTGCCATGCCCTGTCGCATTCCCAAACGTCAGGCCGCGTCTCCGCGCGGAAACCCCTAGCCGGGTGGTTCGTCGTTACTGTCCGGTGGCGGGCGGAATGTAGTTATCCACCGTTAACCTTGTCGGTTGTGGCGTTCGTGCCCCCCTCCCACCAGCCGCCGGTCCAGCCGGGACCACCGGCGGGCTCCTCCCCGGTGGACCCGACGCGCCCTCCCGGCGTCGTGCTCGGCCTGCGCGCCCGGCAATGGATGGTCGTCGCCATCGTGCTGGGATGCAGCTACCTGCTGGTGACCGCGGCGGGCCTCACCGGCACCTGGGCGACGCTCAACCGTGAACCCACGAACGCCGAGCTCAAGCGCGCCGCCGCCGCGGAAGTGGCCCGGCGCTGGCAGGCCTGGCCGTCCGGGCGGATCTTCCCCGAACGGCTCTCGTACAGCACCACCAACGGCGGGCACAGCGAGTTCGCGGGACGGCTCGGCATCGTTCCCGGCACCGACTGCGAGCCCGCCGTGGACTCCGAGCTGGGCGCGATCCTGCGCAAGCACGGCTGCCGCGCCGTCCTGCGCGCCACCTACGCCGACCAGATGCAGGGTGTCGTGATCACGGTGGGCGTGGTGGTCTTCCCCGACGCGTGGGCGGCCGACCGGGCGTACAAGGAGATCCCGCCGTCGACGCCGGACGATGCCAAACGTTCGCTGGGCGTGCGGCCCGCGCTGCGCGCCGCCGCGTTCCCGGGCACGGCGGGCGCGAGGTTCAACGACGCCGCCCGGCAGGACCGCACCTCCGACCGCGGCGGGCCCTACGTGGTGTTGACCACTTCGGGCCAATCCGACGGGCGCCCCGCGTCCGCGATCACCAAGGTACGGCCCGGCCTGCCGTTCGAGTCGGCGCCGCAGCTCGGGCGCCAAATCGCCAGAGCGCTGTCCCAGCAGTCGTTGCCGGACTGCTCCCGCAACGAGTGGAAGTGCTGACGGTGCGAGTGTGCTGATGGGGCGGAGTGTGCGGACGGTGCGGAGTGTGCTGACGGGTGCGGAGTGCTGACCGGACGGACGGTGCGAGGTGCTGATGAGTGTGAGGTCTTGATGGGTGCACGGAGAGTCGCGGCGGCGCTGCTGGCGCTGACGATCGGCACCGCGCCCTTGCTCGCGACCACCCCCGCCCGGGCGGACCAGGTCCGTGAGGCGCAGGGCCCCATGCTGGACACGCTCTCCGTGGAGGCCGCGTGGAAGGAGACCCGCGGCGCCGGGGTGACCGTGGCGGTCGTCGACTCGGGGACCGACGCGAACCAGCCTGACCTGAAGGGCTCGGTCACCACGGGACCCAACATGCTGGCCGAGATCGACCGGGGCACGAAGCCCACCCGCGAGCACGGCACCGCGATGGCCGCCCTGATCGCCGGTCACGGCCACGGCCCGGGCGGCGGCTCCGGAGTCATCGGGATGGCGCCGCAGGCCCGCGTCCTGGCGATCCGTGCCATCGCCGAGCCGGAGGACGCCAGTTACCGGCGCTACAAGTCCGAGAGCAAGGGCGCCGTCGCCAGGGGCATCCGGTACGCGGCCGACCACGGCGCCGACGTCATCAACCTCTCCCTCGGCAAGTACGACGAGGTACGGGACGACCGCGAGGCCATCGGCTACGCCATCAAGAAGGGCGTCGTGGTGGTCGCGGCGGCCGGCAACGACGGTGACCGTAAGCGCAGGCTCGACAAGGACGGCTTCGCGCCGTACTCCTATCCGGCCTCCTATCCCGGCGTCATCGCGGTGGCCGCGACCACACCCGGGCACGAGCGGGCAAAGTTCTCCAACCGCAACTACTCGGTCGTCGTCGGCGCCCCGGGGGCGGAGATCGTCTACGCCGCCCCCGGCGGCCGGTACTTCGCCGACAGCGCCGGTACGAGCCAGGCCAGCGCGATCGTGTCCGGGATCGCCGCGCTGATCCGGGCGAAGCATCCCAAGCTGCCGCCCGCGCTGGTCTCCCAGGCACTGGTGGACAGCGCCAAGAACGGCCCGTCCGGCAAATACAACCCGGAGCTCGGCTTCGGCGAGGTGAACGCGGCCCGTGCGCTCGCGGCGGCGAACACCCTGACCACGCCGGCCGCCGGTCTGGCCGGCAAGGCGGGCGGCCAGCGGTTCGGAGACGGCCCGCCACCCGGGCCGGTCGCCATCATCGAACGCCCGGCCTGGATGCGCCCGGTCATCATCGCGATCATCGTGCTCGGCGTCGGCGGCACCGTGGCAGCCGTGATCATCGCGGTGGCCCTGGCACGCCGCAACCCGCGCCTGCCCGACCGGCACCACCAGGCCCTGCCTCCGGCCTATCCGTACGGTGCTGGTGGCCCAGGTCATTCTTTCTGAGTCATTCTTACCGAGAGGTTTCTCGGCTACGCTCCGCTCCGTGCGCGCCGAGATCTCACCCCCGGACCTCGAGCCGGAACCGGAGGAACCGGGATCCGATGGCACGGCGCGCCTGCGGGTGAGACCCCTGATCACCGGACTGGCCGCCGTGTGCAGCCTCGCGGTGCTCGTCCCGATGGCGTTGCGGCTGGCCGGTGAGCTCACCCGGGAGCCGACGTCCGCCGAACTCCGCAACGCCGCCGCCAAGGAGATCGCCCGCCGCCATGTGACGTGGCCGTCGGGCCGGATCTTTCCCGAGCAGATCCCCTACACCCTGGACGTCGGCGGCGACGAGACGGCCATGCGCGTCGGGATCTCCCCGGACACCCGGTGCGAGACCGCCGTGGATCCGCAGCTCAGCGGGCCGTTCGGCAAGCACGGTTGCCGGGCCGTGCTGCGCGCCGTCTACCTCGACGAGCCGCAGGGCCTGGCGATCGCGGTCGGTGTCGCGGTCTTCCCCGACGACCAGGCCGCCCGCGCGGCCGCCGCCGCGTTCCCGGCCCGCGCCCCGCGGCCGGGGCTGCGCGCGCTGCCGTTCCCGGGATCGGTGACCGCCCGCTTCGGTGACGCCGCCAGGCAGACCGCGGCCGTACGGCAGCGCGGGCCGTATGTGGTCGCGGCCACCGTCGGCTACGTGGACGGCAGACCGGTCGTACGCGGCGCGAAGCAGCAGAACGACCTCTTCGCTCTCGCGCCGCAACTCGCCGTCGCGGTCCTGAACCCGCTCACCGCACCGGCCCGGGTCGACTGCGAGTCGCAGGCGTTCACATGCTGAGACACCTCGCGGCGAGCGCCGTGGCCGCCCTTGTCATCCTCCCCGGGACGCCCGCCCAGGCCGACGAGATCCGTGACCAGACGGCGCCGGTGATGCGCTCCATGAACGTCCCGCGCGCATGGGAGCTCTCCAAGGGCTCCGGGGTGACGGTCGCCGTCCTCGACTCGGGCGTGGACCCGGCTCAGGCAGACCTGACCGGCTCGGTGACCCTCGGCCCCGACTACACCGAGGGCGCCAACCCCGCCGGAGTCGAGCCCAAGCGGCTGCACGGCACCAACATGGCGTCGATCATCGCGGGCCACGGTCACGGAGCAGGCGGCGCGGACGGTGTGATGGGCGTCGCCCCCCAGGCCCGCCTGCTGGCTCTCCGCGTGATCGTGGAGAACGACGAGCCCGGCTACTCCGAGTTCATCAACGACATGCGCTACGAGGACACGATCGCGCGCGGCATCCGCTACGCCGTCGACAACGGCGCCGACGTGGTGAACCTGTCGCTCGGCCGTTCGTCCGCCACCAAGGCGGAACGCGAAGCCGTCGCCTACGCGCTCAGCAAGAACGTGGTCGTCGTGGCCGCAGCAGGCAACGCGGGGGCCACCGACAAGGCCCGCCGCTCCGGCCACGCCCCGTTCTCCTATCCCGCCTCGTTCCCAGGCGTCATCTCCGTCGCCGCCGTCGACGAGAAAGGCGCGCACGCGGGCTTCTCCAACCGCAACTCCTCGGTCGTCGTCTCCGCCCCCGGCGTGCGCATCATCGGAGCGGGCCCGGGAGACCAGTACTGGATCGGCGACGGCACCAGCCCCGCCACCGCGTTCGTCTCCGGCGTCGCAGCGCTGATCCGCTCCCGCCACCCCGGCCTCGCCCCCGCCCTGGTCACCCAGGCGATCGTGACGGGCACGCGGCATCGTCCGGCCGGTGGCTACGACCTCGGCGTCGGGTTCGGCGCCATCGACGCGCACGCGGCCCTGACCGAGTCCGACCGCCTCGCCGCCGCCCGCCGCATCGGCCTGGGTCTGCCCGCCACCCAGCACTTCGCCGACGGCGATGGCGGCGACGCGGGGCGGATCCGCGTCGTCCACCGCGACGGCCGCCTGATCGTCACCTCCGCCACCATCGCGACCCTGGCCCTGGCCGTCCTCGTCTTCTCATTGGTCATGGCCCTCCGCCGCCGACCGCAAAGCGAAGCCGACCCGCAACCATAATGAGACAGGCCGTCAATTGGATCGGAAACCGTGTCCGAAACAGTGGAAGTTTCCGAACCATCTGAACCGCCGGAGCCAGCTGAATCATCCGAGCCATCCGAGCCGACCAGGCCGTCCAAAGCGCCCGCCCGGCGTCTCGCAGAACCTCAAGGTCGGCGAGATCTTCCCGGCGGCGCTGGAGGTCGCACCTTCGGCCACCTCGACCACGGGCGAGGCGGGCGTTTCGACGGTGACCAAGGTCTGGGGGCATGGTCCTCCGCTGGCCTGGGTGAGCGCTGCGGCCGCGCTGGTCAAGGCGGAGTACCCGAAGCTCACCCCCGCGCGGGTGGGGAGGCGCTGGCGACGTCGGCGCGCCATCCGAAGGGGAAGGGACGGTATGACACCGACATGGGATTCGGGATCGTGAATCCGGCGGGGGCGCTCAAGGAGGCCCAGCGGATCTCGAAGGAGCCCGCCAAGATCGCGGGTGAGTCGGCGGTGGCCGACGGCGCGCACTTCGGCGGGGACAGGCCCGGGAAGGTCAGGGCGGTTCCCTACGACGTGGCCTGGCTGGGTGGATTCGGCGCGCTGGTCCTGCTGGGCTTGATCTTGATCGGGGTGGCGGTCCGGCTCTTGCTGCGGCGAGAATCTGGGGATGCGATCCGATCCTGACGAGTACGCGGAGACGGTGCTGGACGCGGTGGAGCGGATCCCGCCGGGGCAGGTCATGTCGTACGGGGACGTCGCGGAGTTGGTCGGTGCCGGTGGGCCGCGGCAGGTGGGGCGGGTCATGTCGCTCTACGGCGGCGGGGTGCCCTGGTGGCGGGTGGTCCGGGCCGACGGGCGGCCCGCGGAGGGGCACGAGGTGCGGGCGTTCGAGCACTACCGCGCGGAGGGGACGCCCGTCCGCCCGGACGGGCGTCGAGTGGACATGCGGCGGGCGCGCTGGGACGGGACAGGCTGGGACGGGACAGGCTGGGACGAGACCGGCTGACTCGGGATCGGCGGCCCCGTGCGTGGCCGCATTGCACGTCGATCACTTCTATCGAACTCAGTATCGAATGTCACATCCGCGACATGCGCCCGATGTGGTCAGATCCGGCCCATTGATCTGCTCCAATGAAATGTTGTGCCACCAGCTTCCCCAGCCTCGTACCGCCTCGTCCGCCGCACCGGCCCGGCGCGCGCGGTCGCGCCCGTGCTCGACGAGCAGCAGCGGCGCGTGGTCGAGCACGCGGGCGGGCCGATGCTCGTTCTGGCAGGTCCGGGCACTGGGAAGACGACCACGATCGTCGAGGCCGTGGTCGATCGGATCGAGAATCGCGGTGTCGATCCTGAACGGGTGCTGGTGCTCACGTTCAGCCGCAAGGCCGCGGGGGAACTGCGAGAGCGCATCACGGGCCGGCTCCATCGGACGACACGGACGCCGCTAGCCCTGACCTTCCACAGCTACGCCTACGCATTGCTGCGCCGGGACGCGGTGCTGAACGAGGAGCCGACGCCCAGGCTGCTGTCGGGTCCCGAGCAGTTGCTGGAGGTTCGGCGCCTGCTGGAGGGTGAGCGCGCGGACGGGGCTCGGGACTGGCCTCATCGGCTGCACGAGACGCTGGGCACGCGTGGTTTCGCCGAGGAGCTTCGGGACTTCTATCTGCGCGCGTCCGAGCGGGGGTTCTTCCCTGAGGATCTGGTGGCGCTGGGGCGGACCCGGGGGCGTGACGACTGGACGGCCATCGGCCGCTTCATGGGCCGCTACATCGACCGGTTCGCGATCGACCCGGTGCCCACGTACGACTACGCCGAGCTGATCCAGATAGCGGCCGGGCTGCTCGCCGACGACGAGGTGCGGATCCGCGAGAGCAACGCCTACGACGCCGTCTTCGTCGACGAGTACCAGGACACCGACCCGGCCCAGGAGGAGCTGCTCCAGCGGTTGGCGGGGGAGGGGCGCGACCTGGTCGTGGTCGGCGACCCGGACCAGTCGATCTACGGGTTCCGTGGCGCCGACGTGCGGGGGATCCTGCAGTTCCCCGACCGGTTCCGGACGCTGGACGGCGAACCGGCACCGGTGGTCGCGTTGCGGACCTGCCGCCGGATGGGCCCGGAGATCCTCGCCGCCTCGCGCCGCATCGCCCGCCGTTTGCCCGCCGGGCCGTTGTCCGCCGAGCATCGGGCGCTGCGGCACCTTGAGGAGGTGGAGGAGGGCGAGGTCCACGCCGTCATCGCCGACAGCGAGTCGCAGGAGTCGGCGCTCGTCGCGGATGAGCTGCGGCGGGCCCACCTGTTGGACGGGGTGCCGTGGTCGCGGATGGCGGTGCTGGTGCGGAGCGCCGTCCGGCAGGTCCCGGCGCTGCGGCGGGCACTGGCCCAAGCGGGCGTGCCGGTCGTGGTCGCGGGTGACGAGGTGCCGCTCATCGCGGAGCCCGCCGTTCGGCCGATCCTGGTGCTGCTCCGGGCCGCGCTGAAGAAGGGGTTCCTGGACGAGGTCGTCGCTGAGGATCTGCTGACCGGGCCGCTTGGCGGCGCTGACGCGCTCGGGCTGCGGCGGCTCAAGCGTGCGCTGCGTGACCTGGAGGATCTGTCCGGCGGTAACCGGCCGCTGAACGAACTGATGATCGCGGCAGTGGACGATGCGCGCGAGCTGACCCTCGTTCACGAGAAGGTGCGGGCTCCGGCCGAACGCATCGCGCGGCTGATCAAGATCGCGCGGGACGTGACCGACCGGGGCGGCACGGCCGAGGATGTGCTGTGGGAGCTGTGGCGCGAAAGCGGCCAGGCCGAAGTGCTCCTGGAGCAGAGCGTCAAGGGCGGCACCCGCGGCGCCGCCGCCGACCGTGACCTGGACGCCGTGGTGGCGCTGTTCGACCATGCCGCGCGGTTCGTGGACAGGCTGCCGCAGGCGGGGCCGGAGCTGTTCGTCGACAACATCGCCTCCCAGGAGATCGCCGGGGACACGCTCGCCGAGCAGGCCCCGCAGGGCGAGGCGGTCCGGATCCTGACCGCCCACCGGTCCAAGGGACTGGAATGGGACGTCGTCATCGTCGCCGGGGTCCAGGAGGGCGTATGGCCCGACCTGCGCCTGCGCGGCTCGCTGCTGGGCATCGAGGAGCTCATCGAGCACGCCGCCGGGAACGAACCCGAGGGCGCGGACGGTGTGGCCAGCGCCGCCGCCGGAGCGTCCATGGCCGCCAAGATGATGGACGAGGAACGGCGGCTGTTCTACGTGGCCGTCACCCGCGCGCGCAAGCGCCTGGTCGTGACGGCGGTCGGCGGCGACGACAGCGAGGAGCGGCCGTCGCGGTTCCTCAACGAGCTGCTGCCCGGCGCGATCGAGGAGTCGCAGCTCGACGAGAAGACCCGCTGGCTGTCGATGTCCGCGCTGGTGGCCGACCTGCGTTCGGTGGTGGCCGACCCGTCCCGGCCCGAGCCCCTGCGCCGTGCCGCGGCCGGGCACCTGGCCCGGCTGGCGCGGGCGGGCGTGCGCGGCGCCAAGCCGGAGAACTGGTACGCCATCACGGCGCTGTCCGACCCCGGCCCGGCGTTCACCGAGGACGAGCAGATCACGATCTCGCCGTCGCAGGTCGAGGCGTTCACCACGTGCGGGCTGCGCTGGCTGCTGGCCTCGGCGGTCGGCGCGCAGGACGGCGGGCCGAACGAGTTCAGCACGATGGGCAAGGTCATCCACGCGGTGGCCGAGATGGCCGGCGCCGACGACGGCATCACCGAGGTGGACGTCGCGCGGCGGCTCGACGAGATCTGGAACGACCTGGAGTTCCGCAGCGCGTGGTACTCGGAGAAGCAGCGCGACCAGGCGTCCGCGATGGTCGACAAGTTCCTGTCCTGGCATCGCGACAACCCCAACGAGGTCGTCGCGCTGGAGGAGTCGTTCAAGGTCGATCTCGGCCGCGTCGTCATCAAGGGCCGGATCGACCGGGCCGAACGCGACGCCGACGGGCGCGCGGTCATCATCGACATCAAGACCTCGTCCACGGCCGTGCCCAAGGACGACCTGGCCCGGCATCCGCAGCTCGGCGTCTACCAGTACGCGGTGATGCTCGGCGCGTTCGAGCGGCACGGCCTGATCGAGCCTGGCGGCGCCAAGCTGATCCAGGTCGGCAAGGCCGCGTTCGCCGCCAGGGCGCGCGAGCAGGAGCAGCCGCCGCCGGGTGAGGACGACGATCCCGAGTGGCCGAAGAAGCTGGTCGAGATCGTCGCCACCGGCATGGCGGGCGAGGTGTTCCAGGCCCGCGCGAACGACAAGTGCCGCACCTGCCCGGTACGGTCCTGCTGCCCGGTTCATGAGGAAGGGGGGCAGGTCGGTCCATGATCACTCCGGCCGAGCTGGCGCGGCTGCTGGAGATCCCCGAACCGACCGAGGAACAGGCTCGCGTGATCGAGGCTCCGCTGGCGCCGATGGCGGTCATCGCGGGCGCCGGGTCGGGCAAGAGCGAGACCATGGCCGCGCGCGTGGTCTGGCTGGTCGCCAACGGGTTCGTGCGCCCGGAACGCGTGCTCGGCCTGACGTTCACCCGCAAGGCCGCCGCCGAGCTCGGCATCCGGGTGCGCAAGCGCCTCGACAAGCTCAAGGAGATGCTCCCCGGGGACGAGCTGGAGCGGCTCGGCGGTGAGCAGCTCTTCGACGGCGAGCCGATGGTGTCGACGTACCACTCCTACGCCGCCCGGCTCTTCGGCGACCACGCGCTGCGCGAGGCGCTGGAGCCGACGATGCGGCTCATCTCCCCGGCGGTGGCCTGGCAGATCTGCTCGCGCGTCGTCGACGCGTACGGCGGTCCGATGGACAAGATCGACTGGCAGCCCGACACGGTCACCAAGGCCGTCATGGAGCTGGCCGGCGACCTGTCGGAGCACCTGCGCACCGCCAACGACGTGCGCAAGGTCGGGGCGTGGCTGGACGAACGCTTCACGTCGCTGAAGAAGCCCCTCAAAGCGCAGCGCGACATCCTCGCCAAGCACGCCGTGCGCGAGCAGCTCATGCCGCTCATCGAGTCGTACTCCAAGGCCAAGGCCGACCGCGAGGTGGTCGACCACGGCGACCAGATGTCGCTGGCGGCGCGCATCGCCTACAAGCATCCCGAGGTCGGGATGATCGAACGGTCGCGCTTCTCGGTGGTGCTGCTGGACGAGTACCAGGACACCAGCCAGGCACAGCTCGTCCTGCTCAAGTCGCTCTTCGCCGGAGGGCATCCGGTCACGGCGGTCGGCGACCCGTGCCAGTCGATCTACGGGTGGCGCGGGGCGAGCGCGGGCAACCTGCTGCGCTTCGCCTACGACTTCCCGCTGAACGCCCCGATCGCCGGGCGGCAGCCGGACAAGGCGCCGGTCGTCCAGCTGAGCCGGAGCTTCCGGAACGGCGAGCAGATCCTGGACGCTGCCGCCCGTATCCAGGAGGAGCTCCGGGCCGAGACGGCGGCCGTGCCTCGGCTCGTGCCGGGAGCGGGGCGGGAGGGCCGCGGCCGGGTCGAGTGCGCGCTCTTCGAGACGGTCGAAGAGGAGGCGGAACGGATCGCCGCCCGGATCGCCGGGCTGATGGCGGCCGATCCTGAGATCGCCCCGGACGGCGCGCCGCAGGTCGAGCCGCTGCAGTACTCCGACATCGCGGTGCTGGCGCGCAAACGGTCGCAGTTCCCGCTGATCCGTCGCGCGCTGGAGAGCCGGGGCATCCCGGTCGAGGTGGTCGGCCTCGGCGGCCTGCTCACCGTGCCCGAAGTGCAGGACGTCGTCGCGACCCTGCGGGCGATGCACGACCCGACGTCCGGCGCGTCGCTGGCCAGGTTGCTGACCGGGCCGCGCTGGCGGCTCGGCCCGCGTGACCTGGTCGCGCTGGGCCGCCGCGCGCGGGCACTGGCCCAGGAGGCCGCCCGTGACGTCACCCCGCCCGAACGCCCCGAGGCGCCTCCGGCCGGAGATGCGGCGGCGGGGGATGCGGCGGCGGGGGATGCAGTGGCGGGGGATGCAGTGGCGGGGGAGCCCTCAGGTGACGAGGCGTCCACGGAGGCGGCTTCGGCGGCCGATGATCCGTTGCGGCAGCTCGTGAGCGAGCTCAACCAGGAGACCGGGAGCCTGGTCGACGCGCTCGACGATCTCGGTCCGCCGGAGGCGTACTCGCCCGAGGGGTACGGGCGGCTGCGGCGGCTCCGCGACGAGCTGCGCGGGCTCCGCTCCCAGGTCGGCCTGCCGCTGCCCGACCTGGTGAACGAGGTGGAACGGGCACTCGGCCTGGACATCGAGGTCGCGGCCCGGTCCGGGCTGGACCCGGTCACCGCGCGGGCCGACCTCGACGCGTTCATCGACGCCGCCGCGACGTTCGCCGGTGACGCGGAGGACCCGACGCTGGGCGCGTTCCTGGCCTACCTCAAGGCCGCCGAGACCGAGGAATTCGGGCTGGAGGCGGGGCGGGTCGGCGAGACCAACAGCGTCAAGCTGCTCACCGTCCACGCGTCCAAGGGTCTGGAATGGCCAGTCGTCATCGTGCCCGGCCTGTCGTACACCCCGCAGAAGAGCGGCGGCCCCGCCAAAGGCTCGATCTTCCCCTCGCCGCCGCAGAACGCCACCCGCTGGACCGCCAACCCCCGCGTGCTGCCGTTCATGCTGCGCGGTGACCGCGCCGACCTGCCCGCCCTGCGCGGCCTGGAGAAGGACGACCTTGCCGCGTTCGACCAGGCCTGTGCCGAACGGGACCTGCGGGAGGAACGGCGGCTGGCGTACGTCGCCGTCACCCGCGCGTCGAGCCTGCTCATCGTCACCGGCTACTGGTGGGGGTCGTCGGGCCGCCCGCTCGGGCCGTCACCGTTCCTGGAGGAAGTCCGCGAAACGTGCATGTCGGGCCCATTGTCCGGTACTGCCGGGCAAGTCGTGGTCTGGGCCGAGCCGCCGGAGGAGGGCACGCCCAACCCGCTGCTCGCTGAGGCGGAGGAGGCGCAGTGGCCTGCCGGGCCGGGCGACCGGGGCCGTTCCGACATCTCCGAGCGCGAACGCTACGAGGCGATCGTCGAAGGCGCCCGGATGGTCGAGGACGCGATGACCGGCCGGAACCTGCTGTGGGCCGGGGACACCGGGCTGGAGGACGCCGACCGGGCGCGCATGACCGCGTGGGCGCGCGACGTCGAACTGCTGCTGGCCGAACGCGACCGGGGCCGGAGCGGCGACGGCCTCCAGGTGGAGTTGCCCGCGCATCTGTCGGTGTCGTCGCTGGTCTCCCTCGCCCGGGACCCGGCCGCGCTGGCCCGCCAGATCCGCCGCCCGATGCCGCGCCCGCCCGCCCCGTACGCGCGCCGCGGCACGGTCTTCCACACCTGGCTGGAGGGCCGCTGGGGACAGCAGCGCCTTCTCGACGCCGATGAGCTGCCCGGCGCCGCCGACGAGGGTGCCGCCGAGGACACCCAGCTCGCCCACTTGCAGGAACGGTTCGAGGAGTCCGAGTGGGCCGCCCGGGAGCCGCTCGACATCGAGGTGCCGTTCGAGACGATCATCGCCGACCGGCTCGTCCGCGGGCGCATGGATGCGGTCTTCCGCACCGCCGACGGCTACGAGGTCGTCGACTGGAAGACCGGCCGCCCGCCGTCCGGCGACGACGCCCGGTTCGCCTCCGTGCAGCTCGCCGCGTACCGGCTTGCCTGGGCGGAACTGGCGGGCGTGCCGGTGGAGCAGGTCAGCGCCGCGTTCCACTACGTGAGCGCCAATGTCACCGTGCGGCCCGCCGACCTGCTCGACGAGGCCGGGCTCGCCGCGCTGCTGGAGCAGATTCCGGCCGTTTGAGCTTCTTTGCCGTTATGTGAGCCATTTACCCCTGTTCACCTTGCGTGGTTTCGGGGAGTATCCCGGGAAACCCCACTAAGGAGGCAGCGTGACGGTGACCCATGGCGAGAAGGTCGTACGTGAGTTCTCCAAGCAGGCGGCGACGTTCGGCGACCCTCGCCTGAACATGGAGTTCACCGTCAATCTGGCAAGGCTCGTGCAGTTCATGGAGCCGGAGCTCGACCCGGAGGACGTCGTGCTGGAGGTGGCGGCGGGCACCGGTCTGGTCTCGCGCGCGATCGCCCGGCGCGTGCGCCACGTCACTGCGCTCGACCTCACCCCCGCCATGCTGGACCAGGGCAAGCGCGAAGCGGACGCGGACAACCTGACCAACGTGACGTTCACGCGCGGGAACGCCGCCGGCCTGCCCTACCTCGACCGTTCGTTCACGCTCGTCATCTGCCGCTTCGCCCTGCACCACGTCCCGGACCCGGAGGCCGTGGTGCGCGAGATGGTGCGGGTCAGCCGTCCCGGCGCCGCCGTGGTCGTCGCCGACCTCGTCCGGGACGAGTCCATCGGCGACGCCGACGTCGACCGGATCGAGCGGCTGCGCGACCCCTCGCACGGTACGATCCTGCCCGCCGACCGGATCGCCGAGCTGCTGGCCTCGGCGGGCGCGGAGGTCAAACGGACCGACCCGTTCGACCTCGTACGCCCGCTGGAGCCGTGGCTGGAGCAGTCGCACACGCCGGCCGAGGCGGCCGCGCAGATCCGGAAGGAGCTGGCCGCCGAGCTGGCGGGCGGCCCGGCGACCGGCATGCGCCCGAGCGAGGTGGACGGCGAGCTTCACTTCACCCACTCCAACGCCTTCTTCTGCGGGATCGCCCCCTGAGTTTTTCGCTCAAATGTTCGACCGAGATCGTCCCTCCCGGCTATCCTGTCGAACATGGGTTCTACTGCGGCACTTCCCCTTGACCGCGAGCCCGCCGCCTTGGCGATGCGCATCGGCATCGTGGCGGCGGAGGCGGCTCTCGCGACGTTCGCCCGCAACCTCGACCTCGACGACCTCGCCGACGGCGTCGACTTCCAGGGCGCCATCGGCCCGGCCGAGTGGCCGGTGTTCTCCCTGGTGATCGACACCCTCGCCGAGTCGTCGGCCGACGACGGCCGTTCGCTCGACGAGCGCCGTGCCGACGCCCTCAACGACCTTGCCCGCATCTGCATGGCCGCCAAGCACCAGCGCGCCGGAGCCGCCTGATCGGCCCTGGGTGGTGTGATCTGGGACATATCCACCTGTCAAGATCAATTCGCGTCGTGATCGCCACTAGGGTCCGGTTCTGACGCGGGCGACGACCCGCGTGGAACCGGAAGGAAGTCCCCAGATGAACAAGCGCAGCGCGGCCCGAGCCGCATGCGTCGCCGCCGTGGCCCTCAGCGGTCTCGGCCTTACCGTCCCCGCCGCGATGGCGGACGGTCACACTTCAGGCCAGGCCTCGATCCAGGCCTGTAGCGCCTCCGTAAGGGCGAAGGTGAACATCTTCGTCTTCAGCCAGCCGAACCCCAGCTCACGGATCCTCGACACGATGATGGAAGGCCAGCTCGGCTGCAAGCTCAGCACGCAGAACGGGCCGAGCTACACGGCGCAGTTGTGCGGGGGCAGCAGCAGGGTCTGGGCCTACGTCAACCCGAGCGGTTCGACCGCCTCCGGCTGGGTCATGAACAAGTGCCTGAGGGCCGCCTGATCTCTGTGAGGGCCGCCTGATCTCTGTGAGGGCCGCCTGATCCCATCGTGCACCGGCCCCCGGGAGCGGCTCTCGGGGGTCATCCGCCCAGTGACTTGGCACGCACCTTGCCCGTGCTGGTGCGGGGGAGTTCGTCGACGAAGTGCACGTCACGTGGGACCTTGTAGCGGGCCAGGTGCTGCTTCACGTACGCCTTGAGGTCGTCCTCGGTGACGTCGGCGTTCTCGGCGCGTACGACGTAGGCGACCAGGCGCTCGCCGAACTTCTCGTCGTCCGTGCCTGTGACCGCCACCTCGGTGATGTCGGGGTGGCGCCCGAGCAGGTCCTCCACCTCAGCGGGGAACACGTTCTCGCCCCCGGAGACGATCATGTCGTCGGCGCGGCCGTCGACGAACAGCCGGCCCTCCTCGTCGAAGTGCCCGAGGTCGCCGGTGCCGGTGAGGCCGTCGCGCACGTCCTTGGTGCCGCCTCCGGTGTAGCCGCTGAAGCGCAGCCCGCCCCCGGTGTAGATCTGGCCGACCTCGCCGGCCGGCAGTTCGTTGCCGTCCTCGTCCAGGATCTTGATGGTGAGTCGGAACGAGGGCTTGCCCACCGTGCCCGGGGCGGCCCGCAGGTCCTCGGGCGTGGCGATCGTCGCCCAGCCCGTCTCCGTCGCCCCGTACAGGTTGATCAGAACGTCGCCGAACGCGTCCATGAACGCCTCGGACAGGTGCGGATGCAGGGCCGAGCCACCGCAGATCACGACCTTGAGCGACGCGGGCCGCCTGCCTTCGGCGACGTCCAGGATCCGCTGGAGCATGGCCGGCACGGCCACCAGCGCCTCGGCCTCGTTCTCCTCGATCGACCGGAGGATCTCCGCGGCGTCGAACCGGCGACGGAGCACCAGGGGCATCCCCATGCCGAGGCCTACCGACATGTAGGCGAAGCCGAGCACATGGAAGAGCGGCGGCGCGATGGCGATGGGGGCGCCCCAACGCAGGGGGATGCGCATCAGGTGGCTCAACGCCACCGGAGCCAGTGAGCTGAGCGAGATGTCGTGCCGGGCTCCTTTGGGCGTGCCGGTCGTCCCGGAGGTCATCACGATGACCTTGCTGGGCGATCCGGGGCGCAGCGGCTGCGCCTCGGTCATCAGGACCAGGCCGTCGATCGAGTCGTGCTTGGCGGAACCCTCATCGTCGACCCAGGCGTGCACCCGCTGACCGGTGAACGAGGAGTCGTCCACGACCTGGTCGAACTCCTGGTCGTGGACCAGCAGGGCTATGTCCTCGCGTTCGGCCACCTCGCCGAGCTGGGGACCGGCGAAGTCGGTGTTGAGCAGCACGACGTCGCCGCCGAGCCGGGACGCGGCGAGCACCGCCGCCACGAAGCCCCGGTGGTTGCGGCACAGCACCCCGACCCGATCCTCCTCGCCGAGGCGTGCGCGCAGGGCGGTGGCGAACGCGGAGACCTGCCCTTCGAGCTCGGCGTAGGTGAGCGAGCCGCGTTCGTCGATCAGCGCGGTGCGGCCGGGGTGGCGGAGGGCCGACATCGCGCCGACCGTGGCCGGCACCGGGCCGAAGCGCAGGTACTGGAAGGGCAGCCGCGCAGCCCGGTCGGGGCGGATCGGCCGCAACATCCCGCCGTTCCGGACCGCCCGGGTTGCCCGGACCCCCAGACCCGCCCACGTTCGCACCCGTTCCAGCACGGCCGTCTCTCCTTCTCTCCGCGGCGGAGTCAGCGACATACCCGTTCTGTAGTGGATTAGGCCCTGCAGTGGAACGGGCCGCGTCAGTTGAGTTGCGGTGCGGGTGGGGCTAGCGGATTGGGCACCGGGACGTAGGTCGCGGCGCGGTCGGCGGTACGGGCCCAGCGTGCACGGAGGTTGGCCTTGGCTGGCAGCGGCACTCCGGCGAGGAGCGCCCGGACCTCAGGATGGCGTTCGTACCCGGCGAAGTAGCGCCGCGCGGCGGGCCAGAGCCGCGCATCGAGTGCCGGGTGCAGGTCGGCCACGGCGGCGGCGGTCTCGGTCAGGTGGTTGACGAGGAGGCAATAGACGACCCGGTTCCAGGCGCGGTCGGCGTCGTAGGTCATGGCCTCGCGCACGCGGGACGGAAGGCCGGTGAGGTGATCCCAGCGGCCTCCGACGAGCTTGGTGCCTTCGAGGTCGCGGAAGGCGGCGTGGACCGGCATCCCGTCGTCGTCGACGCAGACCAGCACGTTCTGGAGGTGCGGTTCGAGGACTATCCCGTGCTCCAGGCAGGCGTGCAGAACGGGCGGCGCGACCTGGCGCACGTACGCCTTCCACCAAGCCATGGCGCCGTCCGGAGTGGCCAGGGCGGGCAAGCTCGCCAGGAGCGAACCGTAGGGGTCGGCCAAGGCGGCGGTGAGGAGGGGAGTCCCGGGAAGGCCCTGCACGCCCTGGCGCAGGATCACGCCGAGCCCCTCGTACAGCCGCCGGTCGGCCAGGGCCACGCTGCGGTAGGCGGGCTCGGCGAGGAAGGTGGCGTCGATGCCGTCGAAGACCCGGCGGACCAGGCGGTCGAGGACGACGGCTCCGGTCAGTTCGTACCACGCGTTCTTGCGCACGCAGTTGGTGATGCGGATGTCGAGGCTGAACTTGCAGAACGTGTCGGCGGCGGGCACGTAGGCGGTACGGACGGACGACGTCGGAACGGCCTCGATGCCGCCTTCCGTGCCGAGACGGTCCGCGCCGAGGTCGTGGATGAGGCCCTGGGCGAACGCCCGGCGGAGGATGGGCCGGTCGGCGAGAAGGTGCAGCTCCCAAGGGTGAACAGGCAGCAGGCGGAAACCGTCCGGCACGGCGGGGCCGAACGATTCGAGGTGCGCGAACGCCATCGGGTCGCCCTCCTCCACCAGCACGTCCTCACGCACCGCCAGCCAGCGCGGCTGGAAACGCGAGCGCGTCTCCGGCGCGTACGGGAGCCAGTCGGCGGGCGATCCCTGGCGTGCTTTGGGGGAAGGGTGGAACCGGTGGCCGGTGACGAGAGACTGTTCGGACTCCACGTAGCGGTCGACGGCCCCGGGGGCCTCGGTGCGGGGCGCGAGGCTCCGGGACGAGAGGATCGCCTCCAGGGCGGCGTGCCCATCGGTGACCTGGCCGAGGAACTCGGGATTGGCCCGTCCCGTCGCCAGCTCGAGCTCGCCCGCGATCAGATCGGCCAGCCGGTCCCAGCCCGCCGGGATCCATTCGTTCCCGCGGCGCTCCTCGTACGGCGGCGCGATCCGGAACGTGGGCCCGGACGGCGGCCGGCTGAGGCCCGCACGCAACATCACGCCCACCCGTGGCAGCCGGACCAGCAGGTGCGCGCCGTCCGGCCATACCTGGTGCTCGGGCGCGCAGACCTCCCGGATCAGGCAGTTGAGGAGGGCGGTCGCCGACGCGTCGCCGGCCCCGAGCGGTCGTCCTGTCAGGAGCAAGGGTCGTCCCGGAGATAGTTGGGCCCGAGCGGGCCGTAGTGCTTGTTGATGTCGGCCGCGCCGGTGCGGGCCTTGTCCACGAGAGTCCCGGCGGTGACCATCGCCTTGGTCGGCAGCCGGTCGGCGTCCAGCGTGCGCGCCCGCAGGAACGCGTCGTCCGGGCCGAGCAGCGCGTCGAGCCGGTCGCGGAGCATCGCCAGGCCGGTGCGCAGCGGGAGGAGGCCGCGTTCGGCCAGCCCGAAGGCGGGCGCCGCGGCGCACAGGTGCAGGGTGATCGTGACGAAGACGCGGGCGAGCGCCTCCTGATCGGCGGTCGTCATCCGCAGGTCGTTGAAGTCGCAGTCGATGAAGCGGCGGGGCGTGTCGCTGGTCTCCAAAGCTGCGGCAAGGCGGACCGGATCGATCAGCGCGCCGTCGTTGTCCTTGAGCAGCAGCTTCAACGGGTCGTGCTTGGTGAGGACGACGGACACGTTCTGCTGGTGCGCTTCGAGTGCGATGCCGTAGCGGAAGAGGGCGACGTTCCAGGCAAGGAGGGCGTCCAGGTAAGCGCCGAAGGTGGCTTCGACGTCCCACCGCTCGATCACGTGACCGCCGTCCGGGTCTTCGGCGAGCAGCGCTGCGACAGGGATGACATGCGCGCGCGCCGTCTCGGCCGGGAATCGCCGTACGAGATGGCCGAGGAACGGCGAGCCCGCGTGGCCGTACGTCTGCTCGTCGGCGAGGAGGATCGGCAGGGCACGTTCGCGCTCCAGCACCCGATGCAGGATCCGTTCGACGCGGGCGCCGTCGGAGAGTGTCCCTGGGACGATCGTGCGCCGGTTGCGGAGGCCGAGCGTGCTGGTGGTCAGCGGCACTTTGAGGTGGGTGAGCGACGTGACCGCCAGGGTGCGCATGGAGAGCGTCGGGCGCACGCGGAGATGCCGGTCGGGGCTCAGCAGGACGTCCGGGTCGTTGCGGAGGGCCGACGCGGTGAGGGGATGCACCGGGAAGAGGTCGTGGGTGTCGGCCAGGGCGGGGTCGAGGCCGGATTCGGCGGGCTCGGGCCACCATTCGGGCCGGACGCCTGCCGACGTGACCCGGTCGCGCGGCACGGCGGCCCAGCGCAGCTCGAACGACGGCCCGAACTCGGGCGCGTAACGGCGCAGGTCGGCGGTGCTCAGCCCGGCCCGGCTCCGCCCGGTCGGGTAGACGGGATGGTCGGTGTACGCGGCGAGCGTCTCGTAGAACGTGCCGGGGCCGTGCCGGACGTCCTCGGGCGCCTGGCCGAGGCGGTCGAGGACCTCGCGCTGGGCGTGCTCGTGCAGGCGGAGGGTGACCGCGGCCTCCCGGCACTCGCGTTCGAACGCCCTCACGTCGTCGCGGGGATCGGCGATCCGCCGTACCGCTGAGAAGACGTCGTCCAGCCGGAGGTTCTGCGCCGGGTCGACCACCAGGTCGGTCAGGAAGCCGCCCTCGCACAGCCGGACGATCCGCGCGCCGCCCGGCTGGTCGCCCGGCAGGTCCAGAACGCGGTGGTCGGGATTGACGTACCGGCGCATCCCGGCGTAGTCCTCGCGCAGCAGAGTGTCCAGCACCCGCGCGGCCAGCGGCCCTTCGTTCACGCGATCGTCCATTCGTTCACGCGATCGTCCAGTCGTGCGCGGCCCGGAAGCGGGCGATGGCCGCCTCCACCTCGTTCTGGCCTGGGCCGATGGCGCGGATGGTGCCGAGGTAGTCCCGGTTGGTATTGGTGATCTCGATGGTGTCGCCCTTGGCGCGCTGCGGCCGGTAGGCGATCCGCACGTGGCCGTGTGTGAGCTCCTGGGCTCCGGGCGCCTCGGTCAGCGTCCCGGCGCGTTCGGCCAGCACCACCTCGGCGACGGCATGGCGTCGCGGGTGCTGGGCTTGCGGGGGGAGCGGCTCGCCCAGATGAACGCTGAGGATCTGCTCGAAGAGCGGAATGCCCAGGAGGTCGGCCATCAGGAAATCGCAGTGGTCGCCGATGACCCGGTAGTTGACCTCGATGAGCCGCGCTCTGCCCTCGTGGACGACGAACTCGGTGTGGCACGCGCCGAAACCCACGCCGAGCGCGTGGAGCTGCTCGATGACCTGGGTGGTCTCGGGAGGCGGCGGCGCCCATTCGAGCCGTTCCTCGATGAAGTGGGGCGGCGGGGACAGCCTGGTGTGGAACGAGCCGAGCACGCGCATCTCGCCCGTGGTGTCGCCGAGGGTCTCGAGTGTGTGGAGCCGGCCCGGGAGGTACTCCTCGACGACGAGCGGGTCCTTGCGGCGTTCGCGGATCTCCGCGCGCCTGGCGGCGAGCTCCTCGGCGCCGTGCACGAGGACGACATCCTCGCTGGCCACGCCCTCACGTGGCTTGAGGACGAGAGGGAACGGCGCGTCGCCGGGATGATCGGCGTTCGCCGTGAAAACCGGGTCGAGATCCCTGAGGTGGGTCCGCATCAGGGCCTTGTTCTTCGTACGGGTCGCGGCGCGCCAGTCCTTGCCGGGCAGGCTGAAGTAGGCGGCGGCGAGGGCGACGGGAGCCTGGAGCCAGTCGCTGTTGGTGAAGATCGCACGGGGATCGGCGCTGCGATCGGCGTCGATGTGTGCGACGATCTCCCGGAAGTCGGTGACGTCGCACGTCACGATCCGCCCGGGGAACACCTTGGCGTGGTCGGCGGGCCGGTCGGTGAGGAGCACGACGTCGAGGCCCAGCCGGGCGGCGGCGGGGAGGAACCCGTGCGTCACCGAGTCGGTGACCTTGCCGGCGACGAGGTAGAGCGAGGCGGCCACGGCCACCCATCTCCTTCAGCAGTAGGTAAGGTAAGGCTTGCCTAAGTCGAAGTGCCCACCTTAGCGTCGCAGGGCGCACGGTGGGCGGAAGAACGATGCCATCGCGTGTCCCCCGCCGCCATCCCGCAGCCCCCGCCCAGCCACCCAATCAAAGGACAAGCTGCGCTTGGCTGTCTTGAATTCCGCCAGGATGGATGCATGGATCTTGTCGACCGCTGGATGGACCTGGCCGGATCGCAGACGCGGCACATCGGCGAGGAGCTGGACGCCCGCTACGGCGAGGCCCATCGCCGCTACCACACCCGTGAGCACCTGACCGCCGTCCTGGACCTCGTGGACGAGCTGGCGAAGCACGCGGCCGACGCCGACGCCGTCCGTCTGGCGGCGTGGTTCCACGACGCGGTGTACGACCCGGAGCGCGCCGACAACGAGGAACGCAGCGCCCGCCTGGCGGAACGCATGCTCGCCGACACCGATGTCACGCCCGAACGCCTCGCCGAGGTGTCCCGTCTCATCGTCCTCACCGAGACCCATGCTCCCGAGGGCGATGACCGCAACGGGCAGGTGTTGTGCGATGCCGACCTGGCGATCCTCGGCTCGGATCCCGAACGGTACGCCGCGTACGCCGCCGCAGTCCGGGAGGAGTACGCGTTCGTGCCGGACGAGTTCTTCAAGCCCGGCCGCGCCGATGTGCTGGCGGGGCTGCTGGAGCTGCCCGCGCTCTTCCACACCGCTCCGGCCCGTGAGCGTTTCGAGGCGGCGGCCCGGCACAACATCGAGACAGAGCTCATGCTGTTGAGGGCCTGACCGGGCCGGTGAACTTGCGGTGCCGGAGGCCTGATCGGATCAGCCGGGCGACGAGCTCCTGGCAGCCGACCGCCTCGGCGCCCAGCTCGATGGCCTGTTCGTACAGGTGAGAGGGCACGTCGTAGTGGTCGCGCTCGAACGCGCGCGGCGGCAGGCCCAGACCCCGGGCGAACACGTGCAGCTCCTCGTACGAGACGTCGCTGACCATGTGGGACCACACCCGTCCGCGAGCAGGCCACAGCGGCGGGTCGATAAGGATCAAGTGGGGCTCCCGGGGTAGGTGTGCCCATCGTCTCCAGCGCCATCCCCTACAGTGCCATGGGTAACGATGTGCAAGGGAGCACGGGAAACGTGGACGTAGCGGCGTATATCGAGGGTAACCGGGAGCGGTTCTTCGCCGATCTCAAGGAGTGGCTGGCGATCCCCTCGATCTCCGGGGATCCGGCACACCATGCGGATGTGCGCCGGTCGGCGGAGTGGCTGGCCGGTTACCTGCGCGGGCAGGGGTTCCCGACGGTCGAGGTGTGGGAGACGGGCGGGCTGCCCGCGGTCTTCGCCGAGTGGCCGGCCGCCGACCCGGACGCGCCTGCGGTGGTCGTCTACGGGCACCACGACGTCCAGCCCGTGGAGCCGCTCGCCGAATGGCACACCGATCCGTTCAGCCCGGTGGAGAAGGGCGAGCGGCTGTACGGGCGCGGGGCGTCCGACGACAAGGGCCAGGTCTTCTTCCACACGCTGGGGATCGCGGCCGGGCTCGCCGCGTCCGGCGCCACCGCCCCGCCTGTGACGATCAAGCTGCTGGTCGAGGGCGAGGAGGAGTCCGGCTCGGCGCATTTCCCCGACCTGCTCCGGGAACGCCGCGAGAGGCTGGCGTGCGACGCCGTGGTCATCAGCGACACGACGATGTGGAGCGCCGACGTCCCGTCCATGTGCACCGGGATGCGCGGCCTGACGGAGGCGAGCGTCTCGCTGTACGGGCCGGACATCGATCTGCACTCGGGATCGTTCGGCGGCGCCGTGCCCAACCCGCTGCACGCGATGGCGTCTCTCCTGGCCGCACTGCACGACGAGGACGGACGTGTCACGCTGCCCGGCTTCTACGACGGCGTCGTCCCGCTGACGGCCGAGGAGCGAGAGCTGTTCGCGCGGCTGCCGTTCGACGAGGCAGCGTGGCTCAAGACGGCGGGCAACAGCGGCGCCGCGTACGGGGAGAAGGGCTACACCACGCTGGAGCGCGTCTGGGCGCGGCCGACCGCCGAGGTCAACGGCATGTGGGGCGGCCACACCGGGCCGGGCGGGAAGACGATCGTCCCGCGCGAGGCGCACGCGAAGATCTCGTTCCGGCTGGTGGCCGGGCAGGAGCCGCGCGCCGTGCAGGAGGCGTTCAAGGAGTTCGTGGCGGCTAACACACCGGCCGGGATCCGTAGCGAGGTGCACATCCCCGCCGGCGGCGTGCGGCCGTGCTTCTCGCCGATCGACTCGACGGCCGTGCAGGCGGCGCGGCGGGCGATGGAGAAGGCGTTCGGCAAGGAGATCCTGTTCACCCGGGAGGGCGGCAGCGGCCCGGAGGCCGACCTCGCCGACATCCTGAGGGCGCCGCTGGTCTTCGTCGCCGTCGGGCTGGACGACGACCAGATCCACGCGCCGAACGAGAAGGTCGAGATGCCGTTGCTGCTCAAGGGCGCCGAGGCGGCCGCCTACCTGTGGGAAGAGCTCGCGACCGCGCTGCGTTAGGCGTGATTGTCCGCTCTTAGGGGGAGGCCGTTTGTCCGAGACACTGCAGTGGCTGGCCTTGGCGCGAGGCACGCTCGACCGGGTCGCCGAACGCCGCAAGGACGACGCCTGGGTCGAGGCCGCGTGGGCCGACCCGCGTACCAGGGTGCTGGTGATCGAGCGGGGGCAGTCGCTCGTTCACCTGGAAAGCGGCCCGGCGCTGCTGCTGCTCTCGCCCACCGACGTGCCGGACGGCGACCGCTATCTGCTCGGCGTGGACGAGGACGGGATCGCCTACTTCGCCGTCGCCGGGCCGTTGCCGGTGATCGAGGGCGCCGAGAAGGCCGGGATCCGGCGGGTCGGCGCGTTGCTGGACGATCAGGACTCGGGACTGCTGACGCACGCGGTCGCACTGGAGCACTGGCACACCACCAACCGCTTCTGCCCTCGCTGCGGAGGGCCGTCGGAGCTCGCGGCGGCCGGGCACGTACGGTTGTGCCCGGCGGACGGGTCCGAGCAGTTCCCACGGGTCGACCCAGCCGTGATCATGCTGGTCGAGGACGACGACGAGCGGATTCTGCTGGCCCGCGGGCCGCAGTGGCCCGAGGACCGGCGTTCGATCCTGGCGGGCTTCGTGGAGCCAGGGGAGTCGCTGGAGCAGGCCGTCGCGCGTGAGGTGCGCGAAGAGGTCGGACTGTCCGTACGGGACGTCCGCTACCTGGGCAGCCAGCCATGGCCGCTGCCGCAGAGCCTCATGCTCGGTTTCTTCGCGCGGGCGGACGGCGACCTGGAGCTGCGGCCGGACCCGGAGGAGATCCTGGACGCCGCCTGGTACACCCGGGAGGAGCTGCGCACGGCCATCGAGGCGGGCCGAATCGTCGCGCCAGGCCCACTGTCGATCGCGTCGCAGCTGATCATGCGGTGGTACGGAGGCGAGCTGCCCAACATGCCGCCCTTCTGACGAACACGCCACCGTCCTGAAACGCGGCCGCTCTGAAACGCGGCCGCTCTGAAACGCGGAAGACCCCCGCTGGAGCGGGGGTCTCGCATGTCTCGGGGAGCCTCAGACGCCGAGGAGGCGCTTGACGGTCTTGGCGCTCGGGTTGGTGAGGACGTGCTGCTCGCCGGTCGGGTCGACCAGGGTCACGGTGGGGACGGTCTGGTTGCCGCCGTTGACGCTCATCACGTACTCCGCCGCGGCCGGGTCGCGCTCGATGTCGATCTCCGCCATGCGGATGCCGTCGCGGGCCAGCTGGGTCTTGAGGCGGCGGCAGAAGCCGCACCAGGTCGTGGTGTACATGGTGAGCTGGCCGATCGGGCCCTTGGCCTGTTCGGTGGTCGGCGTCGCCATCTGTACGTCTTCTCCTGTCAAGGTTCTGGGGAGCTGCGGCCGACCAGCACAACATCCGGGGGCCGCGTCGCATTCCAGAGGTTATCCACAGTTGGCGCAGGTGGCCGATTCCGTCCCTCATGGCTGCAAGGATGGGGCCATGGAGGCTGAGGGGGTTCTGGAGGGGCTTGATCCGGAGCAGCGGGCGGTCGCTGAGGCCGTTCAGGGGCCGGTGTGCGTGCTCGCGGGCGCAGGCACCGGCAAGACCCGGGCGATCACCCACCGCATCGCATACGCCACGCTGACCGGCATCGTCGCGCCGCAGCGGGTGCTCGCTGTGACGTTCACCACTCGTGCCGCGGGGGAGCTGCGCGGGCGGCTGCGCCGTCTCGGTGCGCCCGGCGTGCAGGCCCGCACGTTCCACGCGGCGGCGCTGCGGCAGCTGTCGTACTTCTGGCCGCGCGTCATCGGCGGCGACACACCCAAGATCATCGAGTCCAAGATCCCGGTGGTCGCGGACGCCGCGCGGGCCTGCCGGTTGACGTTCGGCCGCACCGAGCTGCGCGACATCGCGGCGGAGATCGAGTGGGCCAAGGTCACCCAGACCCGCCCCGAGGACTATGCTGCCGCGGTCGCTCGATCGTCCCGCAAGGCGCCGACCGACGTGGTCGACGTGGCCCGCGTCTATGCGATGTACGAGCAACTCCGCCGCGAGCGCAACCTCCTCGACTTCGAGGGGATGCTGGAGCTGACGGTCGCCGTCCTCACCGAAAACCGCGACGTCGCCAACCAGGTCCGCGAGCAATACCGCTACTTCGTGGTGGACGAGTTCCAGGACGTCAACCCTCTGCAAAAGCTGCTGCTCGACGCCTGGCTGGGCGACCGCGACGACCTGTGCGTGGTGGGTGACCCCAACCAGACGATCTACTCGTTCACCGGGGCCAGCCCCGACCACCTGCTCGGCTTCACCCGTGAGCACCCCGACGCCACCGTGGTCAAGCTGGTGCGCGACTACCGTTCGACGCCGCAGGTCGTCCAGCTCGCCAACGGGGTGATCGGTCAGTCCCGCAGCGAGACCGCCCGCCGCCACAAACTGGAGCTGGTCGCCCAGCGGCAGGACGGCCCCGAGCCGCTCTTCAGCGAATACGACGACGAGGTCGCCGAGGCCGACGACCTGGCCCGCCGGGCCCGCAAGCTCATCGACGAGGGCGTGCCGGCCAGCGAGATCGCCATCCTCTACCGGATCAACGCGCAGTCGGAGACCTACGAGTCCGCTCTCGCCGCCGCCGGCGTTCCCTACGTGCTGCGCGGCGCCGAGCGGTTCTTCGACCGGCCCGCCGTCCGCGAGGCCGTGGTCCGCCTGCGCGGCGCCGCCCGCGCCGGAGCCGACGCCGAGACCGACGGCCTCGGATTGATAATGACGGTGCGGCACGTCCTCGCGGGCGCCGGCTTCACCGAGGAGGCCCCGGAGGGCACCGGCGCGGCTCGCGAAAAGTGGGAATCCCTCGCCGCCCTGGCGCAGCTGGCCGAGGACATGGCCGCCGAAAACCCCCGGGCGGGGCTACCCGACTTCGTCACCGAGCTGGAAGAACGCGCCGCCCTCCAACACGCCCCCACCCTCGAAGGCGTCACCCTGGCCTCCCTCCACGCCGCCAAAGGCCTCGAATGGGACGCCGTCTTCCTGGTCGGCCTGGTCGAGGGCACACTCCCGATCATCTACGCCGAGACACCCGAGCAGATCGAAGAGGAACGCCGCCTGCTCTACGTCGGCATCACCCGGGCACGCGAGCACCTCTCGCTCTCCTGGGCGCTCTCCCGTTCCCCGGGAGGCCGCCGCAACCGCCGCCCGTCCCGCTTCCTCGACGGCCTCACCCCCAAGACCGCCACCCCGACCCCGGCCCGCGCCGAACGCACCAAACGCGGCCGCAAGGGCCCGCAACCGTGCCGTATCTGCGGCCGCCCCCTCACCGCCGCGATCGAGCGCAAGCTGGGCCGCTGCGAAGACTGCCCCGCCGAGCTCAACGAGGGCCTCCTCCTGGCCCTCAAGGACTGGCGCAGCGAGGCCTCCGCCGCCCAGAAGATCCCCGCCTACGTCGTGTTCACCGACGCCACCCTCCAGGCCATCGCCGAGCGCACCCCCGAGTCCATGGAGGACCTGGCCCAGATCCCGGGCGTCGGCAAGATCAAGCTGGACAAGTACGGGGAGTCGGTCCTGGCCCTCTGCCGTTCCGGGGGGTGAGAGGCCCGCCACACCGTCCGGTTTGCGACACTGGCCGACGTGAAGGAATCACTGAAGGCACTGCTGGACATCCTCGATCTCGAACAGATCGAGAACGACATCTTCCGCGGGCGCAGCCCCGAGGACCGCCAGCAGCGCGTGTTCGGCGGCCAAGTGGCCGGCCAGGCCCTCGTCGCCGCCGGCCGCACCGTGCCCCCCAACCGTCCGGTGCACTCCCTCCACGCCTACTTCATCCGGCCCGGCGACCCCTCGGTGCCGATCGTCTACACCGTCGACCGGGTCCGCGACGGCCGCTCGTTCACGACCCGCCGCGTCCTGGCCATCCAGCACGGCAAGGCCATCTTCAGCCTCTCCGCCTCGTTCCAGATCGTCGAGGACGGCCCGGCCCACCACGCCCCCATGCCCGACGCGCCCGACCCGGAGAGCATCCCGCTCGCCCAGGACCGCCTGACCCCCCTCTTCGGTGAACGCTTCGCCACCGACTTCGTGGCCCGCCGCCCCTTCGACGTCCGGCACGCCACTCCGCTCACCTGGGAGGCCGCCAAGGACCCCGCCCTCGCCACCCCCGAGTCCAAGGTCTGGCTCAAGGTCGACGGCGAACTCCCCGACGACCCCCTCCTGCACGTCTGCCTCATGACGTACGCGTCGGACATGACGCTCCTGGACACCGTGCTCCTCAACCACGGCCTGGCCTGGGGCGACAAGCGAACAATGGGCGCCAGCCTCGACCACGCGATGTGGTTCCACAAGCCTTTCCGAGCCGACGACTGGCTCCTCTATTACCAAGACACGCCCTTCGCCGGCGGCGCGAGAGGCCTAGCCAGAGGCCAGGTCTACACCCGCGAAGGCGACCTGGTCGTCTCCGTCATGCAAGAGGGCCTCATCCGAGTGACCGACACCTGACCACCAGAGTTGGGCTGGGCCCGCGCTAGCCTCCGGATTGGCCGTCTCGGAGGATGTCTTGGCCCGGGAAGGATCCGCGGTAGCCGACGTCGGGACCGCGTCGCTCGAATTGGTCGCAGAGATAGGTCTCTTGCACCCACTCAAACTCAGGGCTGCTTCCCCAGATCGCGAACAGGTCCGCCTTGCTGCGTACACGTCGATAGCCGTCCTTGTTGTCACGGAAGCATGCAAGGCCTCCGAAGACGGGGTTGCCGACGGGGTGGTAATCGGACCAGTTGCAGGCGATGCATGCTTTGAGGTAGCTGCGGGCGGGCATCTTCCAATGGAGGTCCCGCAGTATTTCCTCGAAGCTCTCATTTGTGCGCTTGACCGTGTAGGTCGAATCTCCCATCCGCAATTTCATTGATAGGACCGACTGTTCTGGAAGCATTTCCAGTCGGCAGTCGAGCCGGGCCTCACGCAGGCCATCATCCGTTTGTACTGGAAGTGGAATTTGAACATCAAGCTGAAATGCGGCGAGGTATCCGTTCTCTAGGTATCTGTCCTTCAAGGTGAAGCCCGAGTCGGCGGCGGGGCGCTCCAGCGGCTCCCAGGTCTCGAAGTCATCACTGACGAACGTCGTCCCCCGAATCACGGTCCGCAGCTCTACACCGTCGTTATGGATGACGATCGGCTCCGCTCCGGACTCATCTCGGTACAGGCCCGCCCACTCCACTGGCATGGCGCACATACGGCCCCCTGTTGAGTGACTCTGTCTGTTGGACGCCTCACGTCGTGCGCTGGATGGCCAAACGCGCCAAGGAGGGGCCGGGTCAGAACAGGCGGTCGAACCAGATGGCGAGCCAGAGGAGGAACAGCGCGTTCCCGGTCGCCAAGATCACGATCCTGCGCCTGGGTGACAACCCCCTGCGCCGCCAGGCGCTGAATATGGCGACGAGCGCGACCCCACTGCCTGCTAGGCCGAAGCCGGCGAACTCGAAGAGTCCTGGCTTGTCAGCGCACGCGGCGTCCTCAGGGGGACAGGGGTGTGATGGCGCGCCAACGAGAAGGAGCCCGAGGGCCCCGAAGAAGAGCGCCGGCAGTAGCAGCACCGTGAGAACGGCCATCACGATGCGACCAGAGAACGGCACCGCACTCACCGGGGACGGCTGTGGCTTCATCGCCGTCGTCCAGTGCGTCCAGTCGGCCCCGTCCTACCATCGCACCCGCTCGGCGGGACTCTCCGGATCGGGATACCACCCCTGCGAACATGGACGTGGCGGCTCGGAATGCATGACCTGAGCGTGAGCGGGATATGGAATGCTTCCTATCCCTTGCGACCGAGCTGAAATTCAACCGTCTCTAACTAGAGTCCCGTTCGGTGTTAGCGGCGGCGCCTGCGCCTGGCAGTGCCCAGGTCAACCCCGCCAGCGATCCCGGGGCGGGCCACGTAGTGGCTCTCTGGCGTGACCCGCCTTCGCGGGGGATCAGGCGGTGAAGTCCTTGTGCTTGCAGCTGGGGGTCTTCTCCCCCTCGCGGCTGGTCAGGCAGACGCGCAGCCGGACGCGCGTGCCGTCCTTCACCTTCACGACCTTGTATTTACGGTTCATCCGCTTGTCGCTCTTGTTCTCGAGCGAGGTGATGATCTCGTTGTAGGGCTTCTTGATCCGCAGCAGCGTGATCCTGACCCACTGGCCGTCCTTCCTGTTGTCGCGGACCATGATCACGGACTTGTGCTTCGGCTGGGCGCCGTTGCCGTCGTGCCAGAAGAATCCCGAGCCGTCGGGCACGCCGCTGTCACGGGTGTTGACCGAGCCGGACGTGCCGCGGGCCTGAGCTGCGACGTCGTCCGCGTACGCGGCCGGGGCGGCGACCAGCGACAGGGCGCAGGACATGAGGGAGGCGGAGATCACCGTCTTCTGAATCATGCGGCAATGGTGTCCAGCGGCCCGTGTTCCTCCAAGGTTCCAGGGGATCAAGACCGAATGGTGCCCTGGCGCCTTGACTTCGTCAGCCCGGCGGTCCGTCGTGACTGCGGAAACCGGCTGGTCAGGTGCGCTTGGCGTATTCGGAGATCTCCCCGAAGTCGACCACGACGCACGCTTCGTCACCCAGCACCTCGGCGTCGTGGCCGGGCGGGATGGCGACGGCGTCGCCGGCTGCGACCTCCTTCTGCGTGCCGTCGGACATGAAGATCCGCATGCGCCCTGAGACGCAGTAACCCAGATGCGACACCTCGCACTGTTCGGTGCCGGCGATCGGCTTCACGTTCTTCGACCAGCGCCATCCGGGCTCGAAGGTCCCGCGGCCCACCGTCTTGCCGGCCAGCGTCACCATGTCGGCCTTGCCCTTGCCTTCGAACTCGCGCGTTTCGTCGGGTTGCTGGAAATTCTTGACCTCGATCTGAGCCATGCTCGTTCCCCCGATGTACGTAGAGTGACTCCTTCCCGGCCCTACCCGGCGGCTGAGGCGCATAATCGGACTGACCTGGGCTTATGCCAGGACTTGGACGCTCTCAACGCCTGGACGGCACACGTGCCGCAGCACGGCCGGACAGCTGCGATCATGAAATATCGTCGTTGTGGCGATCATGCGCTGAACCGGCTCCGTCGCATTTCTGTGTGGAGGCGAGCAACCACGGCCCTGTTTCGGTTGTGACATAGGTGTGAGAACTGAAGAGGTCCTCAACAGCGCGGGCGAACCTGAGGCCGCCCCAGACCCGGTGGCCATGCTCACCAGGTTGTTCCGCGAACACCATCTCGAGCTCGTTCGCATGGCGTTGCTCATCGTCGGCGACAAGCCGACGGCCGAGGACGTCGTCCAGGACGTGTTCACCGCCATGCACGACAGGCTGGACCGGCTGCATGAGCATCACGCGATGCTGCCGTACGCCCGCACGGCCGTCATCAACAGGTGCCGGACAGTGTTACGGCGTCGCAAGCTGGCCAGTCGTCTGCACCAGCACCATGAGCCGCCGGTCTGGTCGGCCGAATCGGCGGCCATGCTCGGCGAGGACTGCCGCGAGGTGTTCGAAGCGCTCAGAAGCCTGCCGCGCCGCCGCCGGGAGGTCCTGGTGCTGCGCTACTACCTCAACCTGAGCGATGCCGAGATCGCCGAGGTCATGGGGGTGTCCGGCGGCACCGTCAAGTCGACCATGTCCCGAGCGCTCACCGCGCTGGCCAAGAAGCTGGAGGACTCATGACCGAGATCGAGGAACGGCTTGCCAACGCGTTCGACACCGCGACCGCGACGGTACGGCCCGAGGACCTGAAGCCGCTCACCGTGCCCGCCGGCAAGCCTGTCCGGCGCCGTGCACGCCGGTGGACCCCCGCCATCGCGGCCTTCGCGGTCGCCATGATCGTGGCCGGCGCCGTCCTGGTGAACGTCCTACGCAGTGGGGAAGGTGACTCCGGCCCACTGGCGGGCAGCGGCCACTACTTCCTCACACTGCCACCCTTGCAGGGAGGGGCTCCCGGTGCAGATGAGCCTCCCGCGATACGCGACCTGCCCTCCGGTCAGGTGATCCAGCGGTTGCCCACTCCTAGCGAGGTAGACCGTTGGATAGACGGGGTCGGCACCGCCGACAACCGCACGTTCTTCCTTCTCGCCAGACTCGTGGAGGCTGAACGGGGCGAGTCTCACATCTACCGGCTGCGCATCGACCCCAGGGGCCGCCTGGTTGAGCTTGCGCGACTGCCCGGCGGCGACGTGCCCGGGAATTCCAACGGACCGTTGGCGGCCTCCGCGGACGGCGCCAAGCTCGCGGTGACGGTCAGCGCTCAAGATCACCCTGCCCCTCCCGCCAGCCAGGTCCGCCTCCTGACCGTGTCCACGGGACGGTGGACGGTCTGGAGCGGGAACGGCATGGCCGAGTCTCTGTCCCTGAGCCCAGACGGCCGCAGGCTGGCGTTCCAATGGGTGGGCTTCGGCAAGAGCCCTGACGGCGTCCGGACATTGGACACCGGCGGCCCGGCCGGCGACCTCCTCAGCCGCAGCCGCCAGCTCGTTCCCGTGCCCGGGCCGCTGGACGAGGTGCACCAGCCATGGCTGGGCCGAGACGGCCTCTACCTGGTGTCCGCAGGGGCCGAAACCAGGCTCCTCGCCATCGCCAACACCGGCAAGGTCAGCGCCACACTGCTGCGGCGCACCCCACGGCCTGAGACGGCGACGCCGGGCGATGGCCCGCCCGCCGTGGCGGACCAGCGGCCCGCGATCTCCGTGTACTGCCGGTCCGCTGACACCCGGCACGTCCTCCTCGGCACCGGCGACAAAACCGAGTGGCTCGACCTGCAGACCAGGCAGATCAAGACGATGGACCACTTGAACGACCTCGACGCCGACATCGTCGGCTGCTGAAGGAGAACGGCCTGCCCAGCGAAGCTGCGGCCCCAAGGGTTTCTCCTTGGGGCCGCGTTCGTTCTTCCTCGACCGCAAGATTGATCACTGCTGCGGGCTCGGCGGCCACCGAGCCCGCCGGTCCCTCAGGCTGACGCTGTGAACAGGAAGTTCATCGGAAAGCCCTCGGTGCCGCGGGGCAGCGGCGGCCAAGGCCAGCGGCCGAAGGAGGCGCCGTCCTCGCCGGGAACCTTGACCTCCCGCACCGTCCAGCCGGACTCGGCCAGGACGTCTTCGGGACGGTCGGTGCCCCACAGCCACGGGCAGCCGTCCTCGCGGAGCCGGCGCAGGCCCTCCTGGGTGAACTCGCTGACCATGGACTGGTGGCTCAGCAGGTCGCCGGCCAGGACGCTGCCCGGCGCGGAGAGGGAGGCGAGGCGCGCGAGGAGCGTCCGGGCGTCGTCCTCGGGCAGGTAGAACAGCAGGCCCTCGACGATCCACAGGGTGGGGACGGACGGGTCCCAGCCCGCGGCGCGGAGCGGCCCGTCCCACGGGCCGGTCAGATCCGTGCCGATGGCGTGCCGCTCGCAGGCGTGCCGGGCGCCCAGCTCCGCGAGCCGCTTCTCCTTCTCATCGACGAGGTCGGCGTGGTCCAGCTCGTACAGGACGGTCCCGGAAGGCCAGCCCAGCCGGACCGACCGGGTGTCCAGGCCCGCCGCGACCAGGACGACCTGCGTGAGGGCTGCGGATCGGCCTATGACCTCGTCCAGGTAGCGGGTGCGGATGGCGAGGAACTCAGTCGTTCCGGGGTTGGCGTAGCGCTCGTACCGCGCGAAGCCCTCCGGCCCGGCGAGCTCCCCGGCCAGCTCGTCGGTGAACAGGGCGTCGTCGCGGCGGGTCTCGTCGGCACGTGCGGCGGCCGTCCAGCGGGCCGTGGCGGAAACACCGTTCATTCGGTCCTCTCCTTCACTGGGGCTCAGCGGCTTCACTGGAGATCAGCGGCGGCCGGCCGACACGGCGTCCATGAGACGCCGCATCGACTCGGGGATCCGGGCGGGCTTCATGTGGCCGCGCTCGTCGGGCTGGACGCAGGCGACGCGCTGCTCGCCGGTCGCGACCAGTTCCTCGCCCTCGGGCAGCTGCCGCCAGTACTCGAACGTCATGGTCATCTGCGTCTGGCCGAGCTCGCCGAGGAACATCCGTACGATGACCTCGTCGAAGACGGTCAGCTCCCGCAGGTACTCGCACTGGCAGCTGACGGTCAGCAGGCGGACGCCGTCGCCGAACCCCGCCACCACGTCCGGCGAGAACTCCCGCATGCACAGCTCGCGGGCACGGCCCTGCCACCGGACGTAGTTGACGTAGTTGACGTTGCCGAGCAGGTCGGTGTCCTCGATCGTGACGATGTGCCGGTACTCGTAGCCCCTCACGCCGAGGCCCCCCGCGCCGTGGCCCCCCGCGCCGTGGCCCCTTCACCGGCCGCCTCCGTGAGGACGCCCAGCACGACCGGCTCGGCGACGCCCCGCATCCCGGCCGCGAGCGTGGCCACGCGCGCGTCGCCGGCGGCGAGCACGGCCCAGCCGTCCTCGTGGACGGAGTCGAGCGTGAACGGGGTGCCGGCGGGCAGCCCGGCCTTGACCGCGGACTCGGCGGCGGCCCAGACGCGGGTCGCGGCCGTGTCGAAGTCCTCCTCCATGGCCTCGACGAGGGCCCCGGCGAGGGCGAACCCGTCAGTGCCGAGGAGCCCGGCCCAGGTGTCGCCGTCCCGGTTGGCGACGATCTCCAGGTCGCAGCCGGGCGTGGTGGTCGCGAGGGTGATCCCGGCGCTGTGGGCGATCGACACGGTGCCGCCGGTGCTCGGCTCGGGCTTGCCGTCCGGGCGGTGGCGCAGCGTGACGTCGCCGCCGAGCAGGCGCCGGACGGCGAGTTCGGCGGCCTCGCGGCGGGGCGCGCCGCCGGCGTCGGTGTCCAGCGTCGCCCGCCCGGCCAGGCCGAACTCGACGAGCGCGTGCTCGACGTACGGGCCGAGCAGGGCGGGCACCCAGCCGCCGGGCAGCGGGAACTTCTCGACGATCCGGGTCCGGAACCCCTCCCAGGTCTCGATCAGCTGCCCGTCCTCGTCGGTGATCTCCATGTCCCAGCAGGTGTCGTCGCGCCGGTAGCGGGCGTGGACGAACGCGGGGGTCGCTCCGGCCTGCGGGCCCGGGACGAGCCGGTCGACGCCCGCCGGGATCGCGAGGACGGTCGGGGCGCACAGCGCGAGCGGCTGCATGTAGGAGTCGCGGGCCGCCGGGTCGCCGAGCAGCAGGCGGTCTGGAAGGTAGCGGCCGAACCAGGCCACCCGGGTGTCGGGCAGCAGCCGCGCCGTGACGTGCATGGCGTCCGCGCGGCGGATGTCGCCCATCAGCCGGAACCGCGGGCCGTGGAACAACATCGGCCCGTACAGCTCGGTCTGCGGGTCGATCGCCATGGGCGGCAGCGCCGCGTTCTCCTGCCGGACGAGCCCGGCGCCCTTGGGCTTGGCGGCGGGCGGCTCGCAGACGGCCCGGAAGTGCTCCACCTGAAAGTTGGTCGTGCTGCACCGGACGACGGTGGTGACGCGGTCCGGGGCGGTGCGCAGGGCGGCGACCCGCACGGTGACCGTGGCGTCCGCGGGGACGGCGATCGCCCGCAGGAACTCCACGCCGGTCAGCACGGGCGCCGCGTCCGCCTCGGTGTCGAGGTCGAGCAGCACCGCCGCGGCCTGCGCCATGATCTCCATGCCGACGGTTCCGGGCAGGACGGCCTCGGTCCCGCCGCCGAAGACGTGCTCGGCGAGATAGGGGTCGCTGTCCCAGCCGACCTCGGCGTCGGCGACCAGTTCGATGCCGGGGTAGCTGACGCGGGGCCGTTCGAGGAACCGCAGCAGCGGCAGCTCGCCCGCGCCGAACGACACGGTGGGCATCTCGCCGAACCGCCCGGTGACGACGGCGACGACCGGCGCGGTGGGATCGGCGACCAGATCGCGCAGGATCTTCACGCCCTGGTCAGGGGTGATCGTGGTGACGCCCGCGCGGGCCAGGTTCTCGACCGAGCCGAGCCGCTCGCCCATGCCGATGCCGGACCACAGCGACCACTCGACCGCGCGGAAGCGGCAGTGCGGCAGCTCGGCGGCGAGCCGTTCGACGAGGTCGCTCTGCCATTCGTTCGCGACCGCGTAGTGGGCCTCGCCGCGCAGCCCGGCGCGCCCGGTCATGCTGCCGAACGTGACGACGAGCCGCAGCCGCGCGGTGTCGACGGCGGCGAGCACCGCCTCCAGGCCGGCGACCTTCGGGTCGATCGTGCGGGCGTAGTCCTCGTCGGTCAGCTCCTCCAGCAGCTTGGGTACGTTGCCGCCCGCGCCGTGCAGGACGGCGGTGACCGGCCCAAATTCCGCCTCCGCTGCGGTGACGGCCGCGGCCACGCGGGCCGCGTCGGTGACGTCGGCGCGCAGGTAGCGGGCGGTGACCCCGGCGGCTTCCATGCGTTCGAGGTTGGCGGCCAGCTCGGCGTCCCCGTCCGGTGCCGACCGGCCCAGCAGGACGAGCCGGGCACCGCTCTCCTTGGCCAGTGCCAGCGCGCACTCGGCGGAGATGCCCTTGCCGCCTCCGGTGACGAGCAGCACGTCGCCGGGGCCAAGGGGCAGATCGGTGCCGTCCGGCTCGACGGGCGCCAGAACGGGCTCGCGGCGGACGCCGCCGTCGTGCTCCACCTCGCGGAACCGGTCGGTCGCGGCGGCCTCGGCGGCGAGCACCTCCGGTGTCGCCGGGTCGTCCAGGGCGGCGGTGACCACGGTCGTGGCCACCCAGGGCGCCTCAAGGTGCAGCGTCTTGGCGAACCCGGCGGCGCCCGGCTCCTCCTGGACGAGGACGCAGCGCTGCACGTCCCTTCCTGACACGAGCCTGGCGGTGAGGACCGCCTCGGCGCCGGACCGCAGCGTCGCGAGCCGCTCGTCCCGCCCGGACGGGACGATCACCAGCACGCCGTCGCCGAGCTGCGCCGACTCCAGCGCCTCGCGCAGCGCCCCCGCGGCGGGGTGGTCGCCGACGACCTGCCAGGCGCCCTCGGCGCGCTGCGCGATCCGGGCGGGCGCGGGCGTCACGCGGCGGTCGAGCGCGAACGCGCGGACCCATGGCCCCACGCCCGGGGGGACGATGCGTGCGGCGGCCGTCTCGGCGTCCTCCATCCCCGTGGAGCCCGTCTCGACCAGCTCCTGCAGGGTCTCGGCGACCTGGCCGAGCGTTGCGGTCGCGTACCCCGTCGGCGCGGCGGGCTCGTTCAGGTCGAGCGTGCGCATCGCCTCGCCGACCAGCTCCGACACGACGATGGAGCTGAGGTGCAGGTCGTCGAGGAACTTGCTGTCGGCCTGGACGGTCTCCAGCGGGAACTCGGCGCGGCGGGCGACCAGCGTGCGCAGGAGCAACAGCGGGTCGTCGATGTCCGCGACGTCCACCGCCTCGCCGGCGGGCGCGCCGTCCGAGGTGACGGCGGCCCGCGCGGACGCGTCGGCCAGCAACGCCGCGTCCACCTCCGGGACGATCTCGCAGAAGTTGGCGATGAAGCCCGGCTCGGCGTCCGGGTCGAACGGCCGGATCAGCCGTTCGGTGAACAGCCCGGCGACCTCGACGCCCGCACCCACGGCGAACGCGGCGCCGAGCGCGCCCAGCAGGCCGGTGAGGGTGTCCTCGTCGGTACGGGTGGCGACGGCCGGCACGTCGGTGATCTCGCGGGCGAGATGGGTGAGGACCTGGCCCGGACCGACCTCGATCAGCAGGTCCGCGTCCCGCGCCGCCGCGGTCAGCGCCTCGGTGAAAAGGACCGGCGCGGTGATCTGCGCGCGCAGCAGTTCCCGCAGGCCTTCCGCGGTGCCGGTCGCGACCGGCTCGCCCGTCACCGTGGAGACCACCCGGCGCCGGACCGGCGCCAGCGCCTCGTCCTTCAGGTGCCCGGCGAACGCCTCGGCGGCCGGGGCGACCAGCGGCGAATGGAACGCGTGCGACACCGGCAGCCGCACGGCCTGGAGACCCGCCCGGGTGGCGCGGCTGATGACCCGCAGAAGCCCGGCGGACGGACCGGACACGACGGTCTGCCTCGGCCCGTTGTGGCCGGCGATGACGACGCCGTCGTCCTGCTCGGCGAGCAGATCCGCGACCGTCGCGGCGTCGGTGGAGATCCCCGCCATCGCGCCGTCGTCCTCCGCCAGCTTGCTCATCGTCGCGCCGCGCGCCGCGGTGATCCGCAGCAGCGCGGCCTCGTCGAAGGCGTCCGCCCAGTGCAGCGCGGTGATCTCGCCGAGGCTGTGGCCGACGGCGGCCTGCGCCTCCACGCCCAGCCCGGTGAGCATCCGCAGCCCGGCGACGGAGGCGGTCGCGATGCGCGGCTGCGCCACCGCCGTCTCCATCTGGTCGCCGCCGGTCGGCAGCGCGGCCGTCTCGTACAGCTCGTCCACGGCCTCGAAGCGGCGGCGCAGCGCCCCGCCGTCCGAACGGGTGCCCGAGCCCTGGCCCGGGAACAGGTAGACGATCCGCGGCAGCTCACCCGGCCCGCCGACGAACACGCCGGACGCCGGATCGATGTGCCGTCGTGGCACGGCCCTGTCTTTCGAGAGCCCCGTGTCCTTCGCGAGTAGCTTTGCGTCCTCGGCGAGCTCTCCGGTTGCCAGCTCGGCGACGCGGCGCAGCGACGCGGCGAGCTTCGCCGGGGTGTCCACCACGACGGCCGCGCGCCAGGGGCGGCGCGCGAGCCGTCCGGCCAGGTGCGCGGCGAGGTCGGGCAGTTCGGATCGCGCCGCGGCCTCCGCGACGGGTACGAGCGCGGTGGCACGCTCGGCGAGCGCGGCGGGCGAGTCGGCGTCCAGGACGAACAGCTCCGCGTCCTGCGGGGAGTTCAGCACCGACCGGGTGCGGTTGTCGAGGCGTGTCCGGCGGCTCGCCCTCGGCGCCTCCACGACCATGTGCGTGTTGATGCCGCCGAAGCCCATCGCGCTGACGCCCGCGCGCAGCGGCGCCCCGTCCGGCCAGGGCTCGCCCTTGCGCAGCACGCGCAGCGCGTCCGCGCCCTCGTCCAGCAGCGGATGCGGGCGTTCGCAGCCGGTGGTGGGCGGCAGTACGCCCGCGCCGACCGCCTTCACCGCCTTGATCAGGCCCGCGACGCCCGCCGCGGCCTTGGTGTGCCCGATGTTCGCCTTGATCGAGCCGACGACCGCGGGCGGGGTGTCCGAGCCAGCGGCGCGGCGCGCCTCGATCAGCGTCTCCAGCTCCGCGGCGTCGCCGACGGCGGTGCCCGTGCCGTGCCCCTCGAAGTAGGCGACGTCGCCCGGACCGAAACCGGCGCGGCGGTACGCGCGGTCCAGCGCGAGCCGCTGCCCGTCGGTCTCCGGGCGGGTGATGCCGCCCGCGCCGTCCGACGAGACGCCCCAGCCGTCGATGAGACCGTGGACGCGGTGCCCCCGGGCCACCGCGTCCTCCTCGCGCATCAGGACCACCATGCCGCAGCCCTCGCCGGGCCAGAACCCGGCAGAGCGCTGGTCGTACACCCGCATCTCCTCGATCGCGAGCGCGCCCGCGCGGGAGAAGCCGATCAGCTCGGTGGCGTCCACGCTGATGTCCACGCCGCCCGCCACCGCGAGGTCCATGTCGCCGGACAGCAGCGCGTTGCAGGCCGTGATCACCGACAGCAGGGACGAGGCGCACGCACCGTCGACGACGTACCCGCCGCCGTTGAAGTCGAAGTGGTTGCAGATGCGGCCCGCGATCGTGTTGGACAGCCCGCCTGCCAGAGAGTCGCCGTCCGGCACCGGGAACGGCGCCTTGTAGGAGTGCTCCAGCTCGGCCAGCAGAGCCGCGAGCCGGTCGGCGGCGACGTCGTCCTTCATCGCGTCGGCGACGACGCGGCGCACGTACGGCCAGCGCAGCCGCATCTGCGCCGCGCGGATCCCCTCGCCGGTCAGCGAGTTCCCGACGACCACGCCGGTGGACTCGCCGGGCGTGCCACGTCCCTCGGGCAGGCCCGCGTCGGCCAGTGCCTCGGCGGCGGTCTCCAGCGCGAGCCAGTGGGTCAGATCCGCGTTGCGGAAGGTGGACCCGGCGACCTTGAAGCGCACCCGGTCGAACTCCCAGTCGCGCAGCAGCGCGGCCTCGGTGATGTAGATGTGGTCGGCCGAACCGCGGTCGGCGTTGTAGTAGTCCTCCAGCCGGATGCGCTGGGACGGGATCCGCCGGAACGAGCGGCGCCCCGCCAGCACGTTGTCCCACAGCTCGTCGGGCGTCGCGGCGTCCGGGAACCGGCACGCCATACCGATGATCGCGATACGAGAAGCCACATGAACCCCCAGGAAACGGCAGCGGCACTTCGCGGGCCCATCCGCACCGAAATGCGGGCATGCCAAAATGAACGGCGGGCCCATTCGGGTGAGGAAATGCGCAAAGCGGCCGATTGGCCATTCTGGAAGAGGCGGCCGACACTGCTGTCGCCGCCTCTTCCAGGTCAAGATCGTTCTAAGTTACTCGACTGTAGGGAGCGCCTTCGGCCGTCGTCAAGCGTTCGATCACAGATTCACGGACCGCCACAGACGCGCAGCTGAGCGTCATTTGACGCTGACGAGTCTCGCCAGCGGGGGCTGTGAAGGAATTGCGCTCCATCTCGATTATGTGACCGGCTTTGAACGCACCGTGAACGGAACGGATTCGGCAATGCCACCGGAGCGGGGGATGCGCCCGCAGTCCATAAACTCGGTACTGCAACGGCGTCGGCGGGAGTGGGCCCGTCTTTATCCCGAGTTCGAGCGGGCGGCACGGGCGAGGAGTAGCTGCTTCTCGCGTTCATTCCGGGTGAGGGCGGCGGCCCTCTCGTACTCCGCGCGGGCCTCGTCCAGGCGGCCCAGGCGTTCGAGGAGGTCTCCGCGCACGCTCGGCAGCAGGTGGTAGTTCTTCATGGCCGGGGCGTCCGAGAGGGTGTCCACGATCGCCAGGGCGGCGGCGGGGCCCTCCGCCATGGAGACGGCCACCGCGCGGTTGAGTTCGACCACCGGCGATGGGGTCAGGGTGACGAGGCGGCCGTACAGCGCGGCGATCGTCGTCCAGTCGGTGTCCTCGTACCGGACGGCCTGCGCATGGCACGCGGCGATCGCGGCCTGGACCGAGTACGGGCCCGTGCCCGCGTGCCGCAGTGCCTCGATGCCGCGGCGGATGAGGAGGCGGTTCCACTTGGCGCGGTTCTGGTCGGCGAGGAGCACCGGCTCGCCGTCCGGTCCCGTCCGGGCGGCGATGCGGGACGCCTGGATCTCCAGCAGGGCTGCCAGCCCGTGGACCTCGGGCTCCTCGGGCATCAGTCCCGCCAGCACGCGGGCCAGCCGGAGCGCGTCCTCGCACAGCGCCGGCCGGACGAGATCATCGCCGGCCGTCGCGGAGTAGCCCTCGTTGAAGACGAGGTAGATGACCTCGAGAACGGAGGAGAGGCGGGTCGCCCGGTCTTCGCCGTACGGGACCTCGAACGGGACGCCGGCTTTGGCGAGGGCGCGCTTGGCGCGGACGATGCGCTGCGCCACCGTGGGCTCCGAGGTCAGGAAGGCCCGCGCGATCTCCTCGGTGGTCAGCCCGCCCAGCAACCGCAGCGTCAGCGCGATCCGCCCCTCCGTGGACAACACCGGATGGCACGCGGTGAAGATCAACCGCAGTAGGTCATCGTCGATGTCGTCGGCCTCCGCCGGCTCCGGCGGCGGCACGTCCTCCAGCGTCCGGCCGACCTCCGCCAGCTTGCGCGCGTACGTCTCCTTGCGCCGCACGAGGTCGATCGCGCGGTGCTTGGCCGTGGCCATGAGCCAGGCGCCCGGCTTGTCTGGAACGCCCGACTCCGGCCACTGCTCCAGCGCGGCGACCAGCGCGTCCTGCGCGAGTTCCTCGGCGATGCCCACGTCCCGCACGATGCGGGTGACACCGGCGATGATCCGCGCGGACTCGATCCGGAAGACCGCCTCAATCGTTTCGCTCGCCGTCACGACCACCCATCAGAGCAGCCACGCGCAGGCCGGGCAAGGATCAGCCTTCGGTGATCTCCCGCACCTCGGCGCTGACGCGCCAGTGCGCCGGGTGGATCTCCAGGAACCGCTTGGTCCACTCCAGGGCCTCGGCCTTGTCCTTGGCCTGGATGATCGAGTACCCGCCGATGACCTCCTTGCTCTCGGTGAAGGGCCCGTCGGTGTACCCCACCTTGCCGTCGTTCCAGGTGACCCGAGTCCCTTCCTCGGTCTTGGAGAGCCCCGCCGTGTCGAGCATGACCCCGGCCTTCGTGATCTCCTCGAACAGCGCGGCCATGCGCTGGTCGAACTCCGGTCCCGGCGCCTCGTACTCGGCGTTCTCGTCGAGACGGATCAGCGTCATGAATCGCGGCATGCTGACTCCTTCGTTCGGACGGGGCCTGTCCCCGCCTCTCATCCTTGCGTCGAACGAGGGATGCCCCGATCGACACCCTCCCCGAAGAATCTTCAGTTCGGACTTTGGCCAGTCGACGGAACCTCGCCGCTCTCGCCCACTTCTAACCGGTACGAGCCCCGGGGAGTGGTCGATGAGCGCATGGGACGCCGTGAGCGCGATCAGTTCGATGGCGGGTTGGCCCTGCCTCACATCGAGGAGCGGCGACGGGCATTCCCCTTGTACGCGGGCAATGTCGAGGCGCTCGTGCAGCGCTACGAAGCTCAACGCTGACGCGCTACGGAGCAACGGAGGAAGGGTCACCGCTGCTGCCTGGTGATCCGCTAGGTGCGGTGCTCAGTCGTGTATTGCTGGATGAGGTCGGGGTGGTCCAGCGGGTTGCCTGCGGGGTCGACGTCGCGGAGGAGGGTTGTCGATCGGACGTCCGGGAGGGGCTCGATGCGCTGGAGGCGCTCTTGGGCTTGCGCGTCGGTGGTGTAGACGGCGACGGTGATCTCGTTCTCGGACAGGCGGGCGGTGGACCACGGGATCGGGCACGGGGGCGCGTGGTCGGGGTCTGGGCAGAGGAGTCGCGAGATGTCGTCCTGCGCGTTCATCGCGTCATTCCGTGGTGGCGATCAGGTCGGCCACTTCGGCGGCGCAGCCCCAGGAGAGGGTCACTCCGGCACCGCCGTGGCCATAGCAGTGCACGATGCGGCCTGCCTCGGATCGTTCCATGTCCAGGCGGACGGTCGGTCGGGCGGGACGGAGGCCGACCTTGTGGCGGAGGACGCGGGCGCCTGCCAGGGCGGGGACCATGCGTTCGGCCCGGGCCAAGATCGTCTTGGCGGTCTCGGCGTGGGGGTCGGGGTTCCAGTCGCCGCGGTGGGCGGTGCCGCCGACGACGATGTCGTGGATGCGGGGGATGACGTAGCAGGGGAGTTCGGTGTCGTTGTCGTCGATCCACCACTCGTTCAGGCCGAGCTGTTCCAGGACGACGACCTGGCCGCGTACGGGCGTGAGCGAGGGGTCGGCGGCGAGGTCGCGGGCGCCGAGGCCTGAGCAGTTGACGACGAGCGGCGCGTCCTGCGGGAGGGTGGTCAGGGAACGGCGGGTCACCTCGCCGCCGAGCGACTCCAGGCGCGCGTGCAGCCAGGGCAGGTAGACGGACATGTCGATGGCCGGTGACTCGAAGCTCCAGCCGTCGGCGTAGGGAGGCGGAGGGGCCGGAAGGCGCTCGAAGCCCGGGACGGCCGAGCTCCACCATGGGTCTGGCTGAGGTTCCATGAGGAGTTCGCTGCCTCGCCGGATCTGGATGCCGGTCTCGGGGATCCCAGCGAGCTCGAGGAACTCCTTGTACGAGGCGGCCGACCACGCCGTGACCCGTTCCTTGGGGTAGGCGAGGTAGGGATACCAGAGCGCGGCCGCCACGGCGGATGTCGTTTCGGTGGGGAGGTCGCGCGCCACCACCTGGACCTCGTGGCCGGCCTCCGCCAGCCGCACGGCGCAGCTGAGCCCGATCACTCCGGCACCGACGACGAGCACCTTGGTCATGAAGTGATCATCGCTTGCCGGGGTCGCCGTTGAAAAGGTGCACGGGCGTCATCGAGCAGTGAACGGGGCAGGTCGTACGCAGTGCCGGGGAATAGGGCGGTGTAGGCTGGGGTTCGACGGGTTAGTTGAAAGTTCTACTAACTGGAGGGCCGCCATGCAGTTCGGGATCTTCTCCGTGGGGGACGTGACGACCGACCCGACGACGGGGCGGACGCCGACGGAGGCCGAGCGGATCAAGGCGATGGTGACGATCGCCACGAAGGCCGAGGAGGTCGGCCTGGACGTGTTCGCGACCGGCGAGCACCACAATCCGCCGTTCGTGCCGTCGTCGCCGACCACGATGCTGGGCTACATCGCGGCGCAGACCGAACGCCTGATCCTGTCGACGTCGACCACGCTGATCACGACGAACGACCCGGTGAAGATCGCCGAGGACTTCGCCATGTTGCAGCACCTCGCGGACGGCCGCGTGGACCTGATGATGGGCCGTGGCAACACCGGCCCCGTCTATCCGTGGTTCGGGCAGGACATCCGGCAAGGCATTCCGCTGGCGATCGAGAACTACCACCTTCTGCACCGGCTGTGGCGTGAGGACGTCGTCGACTGGGAGGGCAAGTTCCGCACGCCGCTGCAGGGCTTCACCTCCACGCCGCGGCCGCTGGACGGCGCGCCGCCGTTCGTCTGGCACGGCTCGATCCGGAGCCCGGAGATCGCCGAGCAGGCCGCCTACTACGGCGACGGGTTCTTCGCCAACAACATCTTCTGGCCGAAGGAGCACTTCCAGCGGCTGATCCAGCTCTACCGGCGGCGGTACGAGCACTACGGGCACGGCTCGGCCGACCAGGCGATCGTCGGGCTCGGCGGCCAGGTCTTCATGCGCAAGAACTCCCAGGACGCGGTCAAGGAGTTCCGTCCGTACTTCGACAACGCCCCGGTGTACGGGCAGGGGCCGTCGCTGGAGGAGTTCACGCGGGAGACGCCGCTGACCGTGGGGAGCCCCCAGGAGGTCATCGAGCGGACCCTGCAGTTCCGGGACTACTTCGGCGACTACCAGCGGCAGCTGTTCCTTGTCGACCACGCCGGGCTGCCGCTCAAGACCGTGCTGGAGCAGCTCGACCTGCTCGGCGAGGAGGTCGTGCCGGTGCTGCGCAAGGAGTTCGAGGCCCTGCGGCCCAGCCACGTACCGGCCAGCGCCCCCAGCCATCTGGAGCTGGTGGCGGCGAACGACGCGAAGAAGACGGAGGCGAACCGATGAGCACGCTGGCCGTCGTCTCCGCGGGCCTGCGGGAACCGTCGTCCACGCGCCTGCTCGCCGACCGGCTGGCGGCGGCGACCGTACGGTCCCTGGGCGAGGAGACCGAGGTCGTGCACGTGGCGCTGCGCGATCACGCGCACGACCTCACCAACAACCTGCTCACCGGATTCCCGGCGGGTGAGCTGCGCGGCGCGGTCGAGCGCGTCGTGGGCGCCGACGGGCTGATCGCGGTGACGCCGGTGTTCAACGCCTCGTACAGCGGGCTCTTCAAGACGTTCTTCGACGTTCTGGAGCCCGGTTCGCTGGAAGGCAAGCCGGTGCTGATCGGCGCGACGGGCGGAACGGCGCGGCACTCGCTCGCGCTGGAGTTCGCCGTGCGTCCGATGTTCGCCTACCTGCGCTCGCTCATGGCGCCCACCGCGGTCTTCGCGGCCACCGAGGACTGGGGCGCGGCCGGTGAGGCCGCCGGGGGCCTGGTCGAACGCGTGGAACGCGCCGGCGCCGAACTCGCCGGACTGATCGACGGACGCGGCGGGGCGTCCGATGCGGTGTCCGATGCCGGGGCCGACCGGTACGACAACGTGATCCCGTTCGAACAGCTGCTGGCTGGTAACTGACCGGTCGAGAACTCGCCGACCGTGAGTCCACGGCGACCGTGGCGCGTTCGCGTGCGACGTCGGGGGGCTCTGGCCGGGAGTGGCCCCGGAGCGCCCTTGCGCGCCCTTTGATCAACAGGGCCTTATGAGGGAGTATGGGGGGTGCAGGGCGTTCCGGGTGGTCCGGTCGGGTCCTGCCGGCAGAGATCCATCGGAGATTTCGACGCCGGCGGAGCAAGATCGGTTGCCTCTGAACGGGGTGAACTCACCCACAAAACCGCAGGTCAAAAATACCTTGATTGATTTGCGCCAGTCCCCGTACGCTCAACGCGAGCAATCAAACGGCCGACGCCGGTGGATCTTGAATCCGGACGTCCGGCCCCGAGGAGCCAGAGAGGTGGTGTGTGGCCCGGTGAGCAACACGTTGATCAAATCCCAGCTGTCCTGGGCTGACGCCTGCCTGGACTCCTCGACCCCCTGGTCGACGTATGCCGCTGTGTCCGGCCTCTCGCCACTGAGCGCCAAGCTCCGTGGCGCGGCGGCGCGACCCGGCGGCGGCGTGGAGCTCCCGCAGAGGCGCGAAGCGCAACTAATGCAGGCGCAGCGGATCTCCGGCAATGACTCCGTCATTGGCACGGGAGACGTGTGCAAGCAGCGAGTCCAGGACGAGCAGGGGACGACTGTCTTCAGTGAAGACACCATCCCCAACGCTCCGGCCACGGCCCACGTGGGCGCCACCGCCAAGGGTGGCGAACTGGGTCCGTTCCCCTGGAGGCGACCGGTCTAACAAGACACGGCAAGCCCCCAGGGCCGCGGATCCAGATACCGGATCCGCGGCCCTTCTTCTTTGCCCAGACAACCCACGACAGACCCGTTGAGATCCAACGAGAGGAACAAGGGTGACTGAGATGCAGGGGGTTCTCGCCGTGAGCGAGGAGGACCTCACCCTTCCGTGCCGGACCGACCCTGAGCTCTTCTTCGCCGAGGCTCCCGCCGACGTTGAGCTGGCCAAGGCCATGTGCCTCGAGTGCCCGCTCCGCAAGGCCTGCCTCGCCGGCGCTCTCGAGCGCGCCGAGCCCTGGGGCGTCTGGGGTGGCGAGCTGTTCGTCCGCGGTGTGATCGTCGCACGCAAGCGGCCCCGTGGCCGTCCGCGCAAGCACCCGCGCCCGGACGAAGTGGCTGTGTGAGGAACTCATGCCCACCACGCCGATACTCCACCGTATGAACCCGGGGAGCGCGGTTCCCGTACAAGGACCACGCCCCCGGGTCACCAGGGAGAAGGAAATGATCTTGCTCAGCCAGGACCTGTCCCGTGAACGAATACGGGACGTGGACCAGGAGGTCGCGCAGCTCCAGCTGGCCGCGCGAGTACGGGCACGCCGGCGCGCGCGCCGGGACGCCCAGGCCCGTGCGGCCCGGGTACGCCGCATCCTCCTGGTCCGCTGACCACCTGATCGTTGGCCCGGCCGGACGCGGGGACCCGGCCGGACCAACGGCAGGGCGCCGGAACGCCCGGTCGCCCGGCCTGACCGACGGCAGGGCGCCGGAACGCCCGGTCGCCCGGCCTGACCCAGTCGGCCGGCCCGCCCGATAAGCCGTTCCGGATCGGATCCCGCACATGCCGTGCGCATGGGCGGGATCCCTATAGACCTCGTTGGAGGGATCCTGCCGCCCCACTGGCAGAGATCCTGGCCGACCGGTGGCAGGCCACCGCCCGCCCTTCTTGGATGGTTTGGCGAGCAGTGGGCCTCCCGGCCGGCGCCGGCGCGCCTGAGGTTCTACGCCACCTCTCCTCGGCGCGCACAAAAGCGGGCCCGTCGCACCTCATCAGTGCGGCGGGCCCGCTTCAGCTTGCGAGCTCTGCCTTGGCTGTGAGCTGGTGCTCGGGCGGTTCAGCCTGCGAGTGCGGCTCAGTCTGCGAGTGCGGCTCAGCCTGCGAGTTCGGTGTCGGCGGCGTCGATGGGGGAGTCGTCGCCGTCTTCGGCGAAGCCGGGGACCCACTTGAGGGATTCGGCGCGGGCGGGGATCTCGCATTCGAGCTGGCACAGGACGCCGGTGCCGGCGGAGAGGACCCGGTGGACGATCACGTACTGCGGCGGGAGGTTGAGCTGCCGGACGACGTTCGTGGGACGCAGGTCGGTGACCTTGGCGGCCATGTCGCGCAGCCACTCGCGGTTGAACTTGAACGTCTCGTTGATGAACGGCTCGGTGATCGGAGCCAGGAACATCTGGAGGGACTCGGTGTCGATGTCGACGCCCTCGCGGATGAACTCCTCGTCGCGCAGGGCTGCCTCGATCTGGTCGATGTCATCCAGCGTGCCGATGCGCAGCAGGCGGCCCATCCGGTGCTGGAAGTCCTCGGGGATCCGGTCGACGGCGCCGAAGTCGAGCACTCCCAGGCGCCCGTCGGCCAGGATCCGGAAGTTGCCCGGGTGCGGGTCGCCGTGCAGCATCCCTGCACGCTTGGGCCCCGACAGCAGGAACCGGCAGTAGAGCAGCGCGGCGTGATCGCGCTCCTCCGCCGAGCCGGTCGAGATGATCTTCGAGAGCGGGGTGCCGTCGATCCACTCCGTGACCAGGACGTTCCCCGCCTGGGCGACGACCTCGGGGATGTAGAAGTCCGGGTCGTCCGCCGGGAAGCCCGCGCGCATCCGGCTCTGCGAGTCGGCCTCGATCGTGTAGTCGAGCTCCTCGATGACCCGTTCCTTGAGCTCGGCGAGCATCGACTTGACGTCGAGCCCCGGCATCAGGACCCCGAAGAGCTTGCCGAGCCGTGCCAGCTGGTTGAAGTCGCTGATGAGCGCCTTGCCGGCGCCCGGGTACTGGACCTTGACCGCGACCGCGCGGCCGTCCTTCCAGACGGCCCTGTGGACCTGGCCGATCGAGGCGGCGGCGGCCGGCTTGTCGTCGAACGACTCGAACTCGTCCCGCCAGTCCTCGCCCAGCCCCTCGGCGAGCACCTTGTGCACGGCGGCGGCAGGCAGCGGCGGCGCGGCCTCCTGCAGCTTGGTCAGGGTGGCCCGGTAGGGCCCGGCGATCTCCGGCGGCAGCGCGGCCTCGAAGATCGACAGCATCTGGCCGAGCTTCATCGCCCCGCCCTTGAGCTCGCCGAGCACCTTGAAGAGCTGCTCCGCGGTGCGCTGCTGGATCTCCATGGCGACGGCCTCGGCGGGCTTGCCCAGTGTGCGCTTCCCGACACCGAGGGCGGTGCGCCCGGCGAAACCAAGCGGGAGGGACGCCAGCTTTGCGGACCGCGTCACCGCGCGGCGGGGGAGATCGCTCACGGGATTCATTGTCGGTGATCGTCCCTCGTTCTCGCTAGGAAGCGGGGTGAACAGTTGTCCGGGTGAGCTCGGCCACAACACTGCCACCTGCATAAATACTGTAAGTGTGCGCTTTCTCACCCTGCCTGTGAAGGGTGGCGCGATACGGTGCGGGCCATGCCTGACGTACTGCTGGTGGAAAAGCGTCCCGATGGAGTCGCCGTTCTCACGCTGAACGATCCCGACCGGCGGAACGCGATGTCCGACGAGATGACGGCGGCGTGGAAGGAGGCGATCGCCGGCCTTCGCGCCGACAGGCAGCTCCGTTGCGTGGTCCTGACCGGCGCCGGCAGCGCGTTCACCTCCGGTGGCGACCTGTCCTGGCTCGCCGACACCAACGCGGTCGCCGTCCCGCCCCTCCGTGACCGGATGCTGGAGTTCTACCGGACGTGGCTGGCCGTCCGGGAGCTGGAGGTGCCCACCATCGCCGCCGTCAACGGCCACGCCGTCGGCGCCGGTTTCGCCCTCGCCCTGGCCTGCGACCTCCGCTACGCGGCCGTGGACGCCAAGCTGCTCGTCCCGTTCACCGCCCTCGGACTCCACCCGGGCATGGCGACCACCTGGCTGCTGCCCGAGGTGGCGGGGCTGCCGCTCGCCCGCGAGCTCCTCTTCACCGGCCGTGCGGTCACCGGCGCCGAGGCCGAGTCGTACGGCCTGGTCAACCGCGCGGTCCCACGCGAGTCCGTGCTCGTGGAGGCCCTTTCGGTCGCCGAACGCATCGCCGCCCAAGCCCCGATCGCGACGCGCCTGACCAAAGTCGCCCTCTCGAACGGCGGCCATCCCGACATGGAGTCGGCCCTGCGCTGGGAGTCTCTGGCCCAACCGGTCACCATGAGCTCCCGCGACATGCTCGAAGGCATCAACGCCCAACGCGGAAAGCGCCGCCCCAACTTCACCGGCGAATAACGTCGATCACCGCCCGCGCAGCAACCGCCCGGAGAATTGCCCCAGCGTGGTCTTGGTGTAGGGATACCGCGCCGGGTGGCTCTTGACCGGAGTAAGCGGGGTGCTCGGCCTTCTTGCGGGCCGTCGGCGGAATGCCGATGCAGTACTTACCCTGACAGAACACGGGAAAAGCCCCGGCTGCCGGGCGTCCGCTTCCCTTCCCCTTTCGAAGCGGTCTCCCGGCGGCCGGAGCCATCTCGGACCCCGACAGTAGGAGCGGTCAGAAAGGTCGTCAACGGGGGCGTGTGGACAGGTTGTGGAGGCACCTGGGGATGTTCCGGGGTGTTGCTGTGGAAAGCCAGGGGAGGGGCTGTGGAAACCCTCTGGGGATGGTCAAAAACACCCAGGCTGACCTGGGAAGATGTCAATGCCCCCCTGTGGAGAGGGCAAAATTTTGGGTACGGTTCTGGGGTGCCCCCCAACGTTGAGGTCCGCCGCAGCAATCGACGTCGGCGGACCGTGTCCGCCTACCGCGACGGGGACAAGGTCGTCGTGATGCTTCCCTCCCGGCTGAGCAAGGCCGAGGAGGAGCAGTGGATCACGACCATCCTCGAACGCCTGGCCGAACGGGAGCGCCGCCGGCGCCCCAGCGACGCCGATCTTGAAGCCCGGGCGCGGGAGCTGTCCCGGCGCTATCTGGGTGGTCGTGCCGAGCCCGCCAGCGTGCGCTGGGTCGCCAACCAGCGCACCCGCTGGGGATCGTGCACGCCGGACGACGCGACGATCCGGCTCTCCACCCGGCTGCGCGGGATGCCGTCCTGGGTCGTCGACTACGTCCTGGTCCACGAGCTGGCCCACCTGCTGATTCCCGGCCACGGGGCGGACTTCTGGGCGCTGGTGGGCACCTACCCCAAGACCGAGCGGGCCCGCGGCTACCTGGAGGGCGTCGCCGCAGCCGAACACCTCCCGCTGGCCGATGAGGGCGATCTGCCCGATGATCTCACCCACGGAGTCGCCGGGTGACCGTCCGCTACGCCGCGGTCCTGTCCGTTCCGACCCCGCACCGCCCCAGCCCGCCCGGGATCGACCCGGACGAGTTCCGGCTGGCCTTGCTGGAGGATACGTACGAGGTGGTCGCAGGGCTGGAGCTCGTCAAGCCCGCCCTGGTGCTGAGCCCTCCTGATCAGCCCGGCGCTGAAGCGATCACCTGGCCGGGCACCTTGATCGTACGAGAGGACACCCTCCAAGGCGCCTTCGCCGCACTCTACGCGGCCGGAGCCGAGGAAGCCGCGCTCCTGGCGGCGGACGCTCCCGACCTCCCGCCCCTCCTGCTGGGCAAGCTCTTCCGCGCCCTCGGCAGCGCCCCGTCGGCCGCCTGCCAGTCGGAGGGCGGCGGCCTGGTGGCCCTCGCCGCCCGGCTCCCGCTCCCGGACTGGCTGGCCGCGGCTCTCAAGGAGACCGATCTCGACGCCCCCGACGTGCTCTCCCGCCTCCGCGCCGCGGCGCCTCGCCACGGTCAAGTGCCCCAAGGGCCGTCCTGGCACCGCCTGCGCGACCCCGAAGACCTCCGCTTCCTGGACCCCGGCCTGGAAGGCTGGGAAACCACGCGGGCACTCCTAGAAGGCCACCCGCTTTCCTAGGGCTCGGGTCACCAGGCGGCGGACGGCTTCGTCGGTGGGGGTCGGGAGGTCCGCAGCCGCAAACCAGCGGAGGTCGTCGGACTCGTCGCTGATCGCGTGGCGGGCGTTCTCCGGGGCGTAGGCGACGTATTGGACGTCCAGGTGCCAGGAGCCCTCGGGGTGGCAGCGCACGGCGTGGCGGTCGAGCTGGACGGGGTCCGGGTGGAACGCCAGATCCGGAATGCCTGACTCCTCGGTGGCCTCGCGGAGAGCGGCCTCGGCCAGGGTCCGGTCGCCCGCCTCGCAGTGGCCGCCCAGCTGGAGCCATGCTTTGACCTTGCTGTGCAGCGTCAGCAGAACCTGGGTGCCGGTGGCGTCCAGGACCAGCGTGCTGGCGGTGATGTGCCCGGGGACGCATTCGCGCCAGGTGCCGTTGGCGTGATCTTCCAGGTGGCGCAGGAAGTCCTGGCGGAGCCGATCCTGGGCGGGATCCGGCGCCTGCCAGGTGGTGAGGACGCGTACGGCATCTGCGTGCAGCGTCACGTCCGGCCTATGCGCGGGTAGAGCGAGTTGGCCGGATGGCGGCGCCGGCGTTCATGATCGGTCGGGCGCTGCCAGCAGAGTGAGGCGCGGGCGGTCCGGCGCCTGATCATGGCCGAGGAGGTCCTCGGGTCGATCAGGCAGCCGTTCACGCGCGTATGGGCCCGGGGCTTCACGAGCTCGCTTTGGGGTCGTCGCCGTCCTCGTCCGTGCCGTCCTGGCTTGTGGCGCCTCCGCGGGTGCCGCCTTCGTCGGTGCCGCCTTCGTCGGTGCCGCCTTCGCCAGTGCCGGCCTTGCCGGTGCCGTCCTCGTTGGTGAAGGCGGAGATGTCGAGGTCGTCCAGCTCGGACTTGCCTTGCGCGAAGCCCTCGGGGTCGTCCAGGTCCTCGGCAGTGGGCAGCAGGTCCGGGTGCTCCCAGACGGCGTCGCGGCCCTGGGCCCCGCGGACCTCGGTGAGGGTCCGCCAGAGGGTGGCGGCCTCGCGGAGGCGGCGCGGCCGGAGCTCCAGGCCGACGAGGGTGGCGAACGTGCGTTCGGCCGGACCGCCGGTGGCGCGGCGGCGCCGCACGGCCTCGGCCAGCTTGACCGCGCCGGGCAGGCGGCCGTTGGCGACCTCGTTGACCACGGTGTCGACCCAGCCCTCGACGAGGGCGAGCGTGGTCTCCAAGCGGGCGAGCGCCGCCTTTTGCTGCGGGGTCTCCTCGGGCTGGAGGCTGATCTCGCCGCCGAGGGCCTCCTGGATCGCCTCGGGGTTGGAGATGTCCAGGCCCTGGACCGCCTGCTCGATGCCGGACAGGTCCACGGTGATGCCGCGCGCGTAGTCCTCGACCGCTCCCAGGATGTGCGCCCGCAGCCACGGCACGTGCGCGAACAGCCGCTGGTGCGCGGCCTCGCGCAGTGCCAGATAGAGCCGGACCTCGTCGTCGGAGACCTCCAGGCCCTCACCGAACGCGTCCACCCCGGCCGGCAGCAGCGCGCCCACGCCGTCGGGGGCGAGGGGGAGCCCGACGTCGGCCGAGCCGACGACCTCGCGGGCCAGCGCGCCCAGCGCCTGCCCGGCCTGGCCGCCCACCATGGCCCCGGCCATCTGCTTGACCATGCCGATCAGCGGTCCGGCCATCGCCTGCATCTCGGCGGGGATGTCGCCCGCGCCGCCGAGGGCGCCGCCCATGGACTCGACCATGCGGGTCGCGATCGGGTCGCACACCTTCGCCCAGACCGGCAGCGTCTGCTCGATCCACTCCGACCGGCTCCAGGCCTGCGGCTTCTGGATGCCGGCGGGCAGGGTCGTGCCCTCGTCCAGCCACAGGTCGGCCAGGCGCAACGCCTCCTCGACCTGGCGCCGCTCGGCGTCCACGATCGACGGGTCACCCTGCTCGACCACGGAGTGGCGTGCGATGTTCTTGGCCAGGTCCCAGTTCAGCGGACCGGCGTCGGGGCCGCCGGGAGCGCCCTGGCTGCCGATCATGTCGGCGAACCTGTGCAACATGGCGGCGAACTGCTGCATGTCGCCGCCCATGGCCTTGAATGGGTCCTGGGGCTTGTCGTCGTCACCGTCGCCTGGACGGTTGAAGCCGAACGGAGTGTCACTCATAGGTTTGCCCCTGGGCATGATGGGCTCATACCGGCCACGTTAGCCGGTCCTGGCGAACTCGCGTACACAAGGAAGGGGGCACCTCCGTGGCAACGGGCAAGGTTCGCCCTCGGCGTAGCAAGGGTCCGGTCGTCGCCGTCACCGGCGCGGCCTCCGGGGCGGGGCGGCTGCTGGCCGCACGGCTCGCCGAGCGTGCTGCACATGCCGACGAAGTCGGCGCGGGGGGACGTCCCCCTTCGGGGCAACGGGTGCGCAAGGTCGTCGCGATCGACGGCCACCGTGGAGATGTGCCGGGCGTCACATGGCGTGTCGTGGACATCCGCGACCCGCTGCTGTCGAACCGGCTGTCGGACGTGGACGTGATCGTGCACGCCGACCTCGAATACTCCCCCGAGCTCGACCCCCGGGAACGCCGTACCCACAACGTCCGCGGCGCGCAGACCGTCGTGACGGCCGCGGCCGCCGCCCGGGTGCGGCGCGTGATCCTGGTGACGAGCGCGATGGTGTACGGGGCGGGCCCGGACAACGAGGTGCCCCTGAACGAGGACGCGCCGCTTCTCGCCGAGGCCAACGCCAGCATCGCGGGCGACTTCCTGGAGATCGAGGATCTCGCCGCGAGCGCGCCCATCACCCATCCCGGCCTGGAGGTCACGGTCGTACGGCCCGCCACCCTCGTCGGGCCGGGGATCGACACCGTGATGACCCGGCACTTCGAGGCGCCCCGGCTGCTGTCGGTCAAGGGCAGCACGCCCGCCTGGCAGTTCTGCCACATCGAGGACCTGGCGGCCGCCCTTGAGGTGGTGGTCGTCTCCGACGTCACGGGCCCGGTCGCGGTCACCTGCGAGGGCTGGCTCGGCTCCGACGAGGTCTCCGAGATCACCGGCAAGCGCAGCTTCGAACTGCCCGCCGCCGTCACGTTCGGCATGGCCCAGCGCCTGCACCGCCTCGGCATGACGCCGGCGCCCGCCACGGACCTGCACTACGTGACGTACCCGTGGGTGGTCGACGCCGCCCGCCTGCGCGCCGCCGGATGGAAACCCGCGTACGACAACGCGACCGCCCTCCGCGTGCTCATGGACGAGAGCGCGGGCCGGCACGCCGTCGTCGGCCGTCGCGTCGGCGGCAAGGAGGCCACCATGGCGACCGCCGCGGGCGCCACCGTCGCCGCGATCGGCGCCGCGGCCGCCATCCGCCGAGCCCGCAAACGCCGCCGCTGACCCGTCCCAAGACTGACCAGAGCCCGAGACCGACCAACCCGACTCCCGCCCTCTGGCGCCCACCCCTGGCACCCCCGCGCGGTCGCAGGCCGGTCCTCGGTAACGCGGGTCATGTGGTTGTGGCCGGACGGGGCTTGCGCCCCGCCCGGCCACGTGGATGGTCGGGGTCAGCTTGTCGGGGTGGGTGAGCCGGTCGGGGTGGGTGATGGGGAACCCGTTGGGCTCGGGGACGGGCTGGCGGCCGGCTTGGCGGCGGCTGCGGCCTGGGCCGCGGCCAGCGCGTCGCGGGCGGCCTTGATCTGCTTCCAGGCCTCGCCCATGGCGTTGAAGTCGCCCTTGCGCTGGGCGTCTTCGAACGCGTTGATCGCGTTCTGCAGGTCCGTGATCGCCTTCTGGGCGGACGCGCTGAGCTGGCCGCCCGTCTGGGGTTGGCCTTGCTGGCCGGGCGATGTCGGCGGCGCGACGGTACCGGTGCCGCCGAAGACCCCCTTGAGGGCGTCGGCGAGGTTGTCGCCTGCGGCCGACTTCTCCCCGTACCGCACCAGGACCTTGCGCAGGATCGGGTACGGCTGCTGGCCTGTGCCGCCCGAGACCTTCGCGTACACCGGTTCGATGTACAGGATCCCGTCGGCGAACGGCAGCGTGAGCAGGTTGCCGTAGACGAGTGTCGTGCCGGACTGTTTCAGCGGCAGCAACTGGGCCTGGACGCCCGGATCACTGCCGAACGAGCCCTGGACCAGCTCCGGCCCGTCCACGAGGGAATTTCGGGGGAGTTCCAGGACGCGGATCCGGGCCGGGTCGGCGCTCGTGTCGACCGCCATGAACGCGGCCAGGTTGCCTCGGCCACGCGGTGTGAACACCGAGGTCAGGGAGAACTGCGGTGCGCTGTCGCCGGGCATTCGCAGGGCCTGGTAGTACGGCGGCTGCGTCTTGCCCTTGGCACCCGGGTCCTCCGGCACCGACCAGAAGCCTTCACCGTTGAAGAACGGCCCGGGCTCGGTCACGTGGTACTTCGCCAGGATGCGGCGCTGCACCTTGAACATGTCCTGCGGGTAGCGGAAGTGGTCCTTGAGCCCGGGGACCTTGTCGATCGCGCTCTTGGGCTCCACGGTGCCCTTGAAGACCTTCATCCAGGTCTGGACGACCGGGTCCTTGTCGTCCCACTGGTAGAGGTGGATCGTGCCGTCATAGGCGTCCACGGTCGCCTTGACGGAGTTGCGCATGTAGTTGATGCGGTCGTTCGCCTGCCGGGCCACCGCCGACCGGGTGTCGGTGACGGTGTCGCGGGTGGCGTCGCCGAGGCTCGTCTGCTCGGAGTACGGGTAGCCGTTGGACGTGGTGTAGCCGTCGAGGATCCACAGGATCCGGCCGTTCACCACCGCCGGGTACGGGTCGCCGTCCAGCGTCAGCCAGGGCGCCGTCCGCTGCACCATCTCGCGCGGGTTGCGGTTGTAGAGGATCTTCGCCCCGGACTTGATCGCGCCGGAGAGCAGGAGGTTCTTCTCCTGGAACTTGGTCGCGAACAGCAGCTTGTTGAAGAACGAGTCGATCGGCACCCCGCGCGAACCCTCGTACTGGGTGTACGCCTGGCCGCCCGGGCTCTTGTCGTCGGGGAAGTCCAGCTCCTGCTGGCCCTGGCCGCCGACGACGGAGTAGCCGGGAGAGCGCTCGCCGAAGTAGATCTGCGGCTTGTCGACCTTGATCTTGGCGGCGGGGGAGACCGGCATGTCCTTGGTCACGAAGTCCGGGTTGCCGCCGGCCGCGATGCGGTCGCCGTACGCGGACACGAACCCGTAGCCGTGGGTGTAGACCAGGCGGTCCTTGACCCAGCTCTGCTGCCCGGCCGGCGCGCCGGAGACCTCGCGGAGCGCCACGATCGTGTCGATCGTCTTGTTGTCGACCTTGTAGCGGTCGACGTCGAGCGGGTCGGGGAACTTGTAGAAGTTACGGCCCTGCTGGAGCCGCTGGAACGTCTCGCCGACCACGTTCGGGTCGAGCAGGCGCACGCCGTCGCTCTGCAGCCGTCCCGACTCGGCGGTCAGCTTCTTGGCGTCGGTGGCCGGGGTGGCCCCGTACACCTCCGGTTTGACCCCGTCGACGCCGTACGCGGCGCGGGTGGCCTCGATGTTGCGCGCGATGAACTGGCGCTCCTTGGCCAGCTCGTCCGGCTTGACCTGGAACTGCTGGATCAGCAGCGGGTAGACGCCGCCGACCAGGATCGCCGACACCACCAGCAGGGTGAAGCCGACGCCGGGCAGCATCATGCCGCGCCGCGTGATGTTGACGAAGAACAGCGCGGCGCAGATCAGCGCGATGAGCGCCAAGATCGTCTTGGCCGGGAGCAGCGCGTTGACGTCGGTGTACGAGGCGCCGGTCACGACGCCGCGTTCGGAATGTGCCAGCCCGTACCGGTCGAACCAGTAGGCGAACGCCTTCAGCAGCACGAACAGCCCGACCAGGACCGACAGATGGGCGCGCGCGGGGCCGCTGGCCTTGTCACCGGGACCCTGCAGCCGCAGCCCGCCGTACAGGTAGTGCACGGCGACCGACGCCAGGATCGACAGGATCACCGTGGCGAAGACCACGCCCAGCACCAGCCGCAGGAACGGGTAGGTGAAGACGTAGAACGAGATGTCCTTGTGGAACTGCGGGTCTTCGAGCCCGAAGGACGTCCGGTTGAGGAACGCCAGGAACACCGGCCACTGGCCCGCCACCGACGAGCCCGTCAGCAGTCCCAGTAGCCCGAGGAGCCCGCCCGCGATCAGTTTGCGATGCGGATCGACGACGGCACGGTAGCGCTCCAGTCCCTGCTGCTCGACCGACAACGGCCGGTACGCGGGGCGCAGCTTGTAGGCGATCACCATGTTGGCGCCCACCACGACCGCCATCAGCAGGCCCGCGCCGAGGAACAGCAGGACCCTGGCCCACAGCTGCGTCGTGTAGACCGACGAGAAGCCGACCGAGCGGTACCAGAGCAGATTCGTCCAGATGGACGTGAACACCATGAACGCGACCAGCAGTATCGCCAGCGCGACCAGCACCGGCACCACCAGCCGCGTCCGGCCGGTGCCGAGCCGTCGCCCGAATCCGGGAGTCCGGAAGGTCAATGGCCTCTCCGTTTCAGGTCATGCCCACCGGCGGAGAGCCGGTGCTGTCTATGCAACTTACCGACTTGGCGGGGGGTTCCAGCATTTCCTTCGCGGGATTGGGGGGAAGATGACCACGTGAGTCTTCTGGAAGAAGTCGTGCTGGACCTCGAACGCCACTCTGCCCAGGAAGGATGGGACACCGCACCGAAGCTGTACGCGCTCGTGGAAAGCGCCGAACTGCGGCGCGCCGAGCCCGAGCTGGCCGATGATCTGGGCCTGCCCGCCGACGCGGACACGCTCGCCGCCCTGGAGCAGCCCGCGCTGCCGGAGCAGGGCGGGGTGGAGGACGCGCTGGCGACGATCGCCTGGCCGGAGGCGGTCGCGGGCTGTGCCCTCGTGATCGAACGGGTCGTTCTGCCGCCCGACGCCGAGGACGAGATCCCGGAGGACGAGAAGGAGGCCGCCAGCTGGGCCGCCGAGCACCCCAAGCGCGAGGACGTCCGCATGGTCGTCGGCGTGCTCCGCGACGGCACCCGCCATTCGGCCCTCCGCCTCCGCCGCCACGACACCGACGACGAGGTCCTGGTGGGCCCCGACCTGGTCCCCGCCCTCGCGGACGCCCTCATCGCCACGTTCGAACCAGACGAGCCGACCCAACAAGCCTGACCAGGCGCCAGGCCCCAGGCGCCAGGTGCCAGGCGGGCGGGCGGACGGGCGGACGGGCGGGGTGGCCTGGTTGCGGGTAACCTGCGTGAGGTGAGCGAGGTCATGGCTTCTGAGGACGTCATCCGGCTGATCGGTGTCCGGGAGACGCCCCTGTCGGTCGACGAGGTCTTCAACGCGGTCGGCGATCCCGGTGCGGGCGGCACGACGGTCTTCGTCGGCACCGTTCGCGACACCGACCATGCCCGCGCCGTCCGCCGGCTGTCCTACAGCGCTCACCCCACCGTCGAACGCGAGCTCCGTGCCGTCATGGAGAAGGTCGTCGCGGACTATCCCGTCAAGGCCATCGCGGCCGTCCACCGGATCGGCGAGCTGGAGATCGGCGATCTCGCCGTGGTGGTCGCGGCGTCCTGCCCGCACCGCGGCGAGGCGTTCGAGGCGTGCCGCCGGCTGATCGACGACCTCAAGGCCCAGGTGCCCATCTGGAAGCACCAGCTGTTCGAGGACGGCGGCGACGAGTGGGTCGGTGCCTGCTAGGCCCCCTGTGCGCATAGAGTTTCCGACATGTCTCGTCGTGCCGCCACGCTCACCCTCACGAGCGTGCTCGTCCTCATCTTCGCCCTCGTGGGCTCGTTCATGCCGGTGCCCTACGTCGCGCTGATGCCCGGCCCGACGAGCAACACCCTGGGCACGAACGACAAGGGCCAGCCGCTGGTCAAGATCGACGGACGCGAGGTCTACCCGGCCACCGGCCACCTGAACTTCACGACGGTCACCTACCGGGGCGGCCCCGGCGCCCGCATCGACCTCTTCACCGCCCTCCGCGGCTGGGTCGACGACGACGTGGCGATCGTCCCCGAAGAGACGATCTTCCCCAAGAACGAGTCGCAGCAGCAGGTGGACGAGGAGAACACCCGCCAGATGCGCGACTCGCAGCAGAACGCCGAGGCGGCCGCGCTCAACCATCTCAAGGTCCCGATCTCCATCCAGGTCCTGGTCGACTCCGTGCAGAAGGGCAAGCCCGCCGACGGCAAGATCAAGCCCGGAGACGAGATCATCGCGGTGGACGCGACGAAGGTCACCAGCGTCGCGCAGGTCACCGAGCTGATGGCCAAGCGCAAGATCGGCAACCCGGTGACCGTGACCCTCAAGCGCGGCGGCGCCGAGCAGAAGGTCTCCCTCACCACCGCCGCCTCGCCCGACGGCAAGCGGCCCGTGGTCGGCGTCGTCCTGGGCGACCAGTACAAGTTCCCGTTCAAGGTGGACATCAGCGTCGGCGACATCGGCGGGCCCAGCGCCGGCCTGATGTTCTCCCTCGCCATCGTCGACAAGCTCACGCCCGGCGCCCTCACCGGCGGCAAGTTCATCGCCGGCACCGGCACCATCACCCCCGAGGGCAAGGTCGGCCCGATCGGCGGCATCCAGCAGAAGATGATCGCCGCCCGTCACGCCGGCGCCACGGTCTTCCTGACCCCCGCGGACAACTGCACCGACGCCGTGGCCGCCCGCCCCGACGGCCTCCGCCTCGTCCGGGCCGACACCCTGGACAGCGCCATCAAGTCCCTGGAATCCCTTAACGCGGGTAAGAACGACCTCCCCGCCTGCCCCGGCAGCTGAGCCGATTTGGTCCATCCCCTCGCATGCCATACAGTTAACGCATCGCCGCGGGGTGGAGCAGTTCGGTAGCTCGCTGGGCTCATAACCCAGAGGTCGCAGGTTCAAATCCTGCCCCCGCTACAGGGTTTGGGGTTGGTGTGCTCGCGGAAAGCGCGAGCCGCCAACCCTTTCGCCATTTTTCCCAGGGGGCGACCCCCTGGAACCCCCGTGTGCGGGGCTGGGGATTGTGCGCCGCGCTGGGGTTTGTGCTCGGGTTTGTGGGGCTTTGGTTTGTGTGCGGGTCTGCGGGGCTGGGGTTTGTGCGCGACGCTGGGGTTGTGCGCTTGTATACGCGACTAGGCGCCGACCCCTTCGCCATTGCTCAGAACAGGCCGGGCATGTAGAGGGCGCCGTTTGAGGGTCGGCCTGTGGAAACGGCCTTCGGCGGTGGTGCTGTTCGGCCTCCTGTTTCCCTCCTTGCTTCTGGAGTGGCTTCGCCGGCTCGAATTCGGCGTGCGTATCCCAGTCTGTTCCTTCGAGGGCCGACGATCTTTGTGTCCTCTTGACATGTCACGGGACCTGAAGGTCCGAGCAGCGGGTATGTCGCGTACAACGTCGGATCGGCAAGGGCCTGATCATGGGGATGCTCAGCAGGGACATCGCGGTCGACCTCGGGACCGCCAACACCCGTGTCTACGTGCTGGGCAAGGGCATGGTCCTCGACGAGCCGTCCCTGGTGGCCGTGGAGGACGACAAGGTGGTCGCCGCGGGCTCCGAGGCGCAGCGGATGGTCGGCTGTGCCGCGGTCTCGGTCGAGCATCCCATGCGGAACGGGACGATCGCGGAGTTCGGCCTCGCCGACGGCATGCTGCGGCAGTTCATGACGCGGGCGAACAGGTGGGGCCGGATCGCACCGCCGCGAGTGGCCGTCGCGGTGCCGAGCGGGGCGACGGCGGTGGAACGGCGCGCGGCGCAGGACGTGGCCTTCCAGGCGGGTGCGCGTGCGGTGTACCTCGTCGAGGTACCGGTCGCGGCCGCGCTCGGGTGCGGGCTGACCATCGGGGACGCCAGGGCGGCCCTCATCGCCGACATCGGGGCGGGCTCGACGGACATCGCGATCATTTCCGCGGGTGGTGTCGTCCTCGCCCACACGGCGCGGATCGGTGGAGAGGACGTCGACCGGGCGATCGCCTCGTACGTCCGGTCGGAGCGCGCGATGCTCGTCGGGGAGCTGGCGGTGGGGAAACAGCTGGCCGACGGGCCGGGCGGGCTCGAGCTCCATGGCCGGTGGAAGGCCACCGGGTTGCCCGGCACGGTCGAGCTGAGCGCCGAAGAGGTCCGGGCTGCCGCGACCGAGCCGATCATGGCGATCGTGACCGCGGTACGCGCCGTTCTGGAGAACTGCCCGCCGGAGCTGTCCGGCGACCTGATGGACAGGGGGGTCGCGCTCACCGGTGGCGGTTCGCTGCTGCGCGGACTGGCCGACCTCCTGCGCAAGGAGACCGAGATCCCGGTGCAGATCGCCGACGATCCGTTCTCCGCCGTGGTGGTCGGGACCGCTCGGCACATGAAGGGGCTGGACACGCCCAGGCGGAAGCGCCGGTCACGGGGGTCACTGGTCCCTGTCGGCCGGGACCCGGTGAACGGTTCCTTCGTTCGGCGGCTGGATGTGGGTGGCGGGAAGCGTGGCCCAGCCTCGCGTGAACGGTGAGGAGATCCGCTTGGCGTTGCCGAGGTCGACTCCCGCGTGCGGATGGCGGGCGTAGAGCTCTTCTAGGGCGATGCGGGCCTGCAGTTTGGCAAGGTGAGACCCGATGCAGAAGTGCACGCCCGTCGCGAAGCCCAGGTGACGCGGGATCTCGCGGCTGATGTCGAGGGTGCCGGCGGTCGGGCCGAACTCGCGTTCGTCCCGGTTGGCCGCCCCGTACACCATCATCACCTTCTCGCCCGCCGGGATCTCGATTCCGTGCAGCGTGACGGGCCTGGTGGTCGTACGCGCCAATGCCTGGACCGAGCCTTCGAGGCGCAGGAACTCCAGCAGCGCGTTCGGGATGAGGGAGGGATCGGCGACGAGCTTCTCGCGCTGGGCATGGTGCCCGTCGAGGAGCGCGACGCCGTGCGAGATGAGGTTGCCCGTGGTGTCGTTCCCGCCGGCCACCATGACGAAGCAGAAGCCGAGAATGTCCCAGTCGGTGAGGCGTTCGCCGTCGATCTCCGCCCTGGTCAGTGTGCTGATGAGGTCGTCGACGGGGTCGGTGCGCCGGGCCGCCACCACGTCGCTGAAGTAGGCGAACATCTCGGCCACGGCCTCGACGGCGCCGCCTTCGCGGATGGTGAAGCCGTCGTCCTGCAGCGTGGTCAGCGCGGTCACCCACGGGTCGAAACGCGCGCGGTCGGCGGCCGGGACGCCGAGAAGATGGGCGAGGGCGAACGTGGGGAGCGGCGAGGAGAAGTCGCGGTGGAGATCGACCGGCTCGCCGTCGGCGGCCTTGCGTTCCATGGCGTCCAGGCGGCCCCGGACGAACTCCCGCAGCAGATCTTCGAGAGCGGAGATCCGGCGCGGCGTGAAGCCGTGACTGATCAGGCGCCGGAGCCGGGTGTGCCGGGGCGGGTCCAGCATGACCATCGTCGGGGCGAGGCCCAGCATGCCGATCTCATCCGGATAGAACGTCAGGCCCTGCGCGGAGGAGAACGTCGCGGGATCGCGGACCGCCGCCCAGACGTCGGCGAACCTCGACAGCGCCCAGAACGGCGGGTCGTCGTGCCGGTGCACGGGGTCGTCGTCACGGAGTCGCCGGTAGGCGGGATACGGGTCGGCCTGGAAGCTCGGGTCGAACGGGTCGTACGTGCTCACTTTAACGCCTCCCGTTATTAACGCCCCCTGTTAGTATCATCGGGTGCCGAGAGACGCAAGGGCGACCAAGGAGCTGCTGATGCGGGCCGGCGCCCGGCTCTTCGCCACCGAGGGCATCGACGCCGCCCGCACCCGCGACATCGTGGCGCTGGCCGGTCAGGGCAACGACTCGGCGATCACCTACCACTTCGGGTCCCGGCGCGGCCTCCTCGAAGCGATCCTCCGCGCCGGCGTCGACCGGATGGAGCCCGCACGAGCCGAGGCGCTCGCCACCCTCGACCCCACCGACCTGCGGGCCGTCGTCGAGGCCATCGTGGAACCGATCGCCGAGGAACTGAAGACCGAGGACGGACGGGACTTCCTGCGGATCGTGGTGCAGGTCGCCGGTCACGCGGGCGTACGGAGCCACACCGTGCCCGCCCTGATCCAGGACACGGCGATCGCGAGGCAACTCCACATGCTTGAAGACGCCTGCCGCGCGTTCCTCCCCGAACCCCTCGCGCTGGAACGCATCGCGGTGGTCATCGCGTTCCTCACCGCGGCCCTGGCCGACCGCACCGCCCGCGACGACTCCCTCCTCGACCACGACACGTTCGTGGCCGATCTCGTCGAGATGCTCACCGCCGCCCTGCGCGCCCCGGCAATCAGTTCGCGTTCACCCTCCGGACCCTATAGAGTTAACGCATCGCCGCGGGGTGGAGCAGTTCGGTAGCTCGCTGGGCTCATAACCCAGAGGTCGCAGGTTCAAATCCTGCCCCCGCTACAGGGTTTGGGGTTGGTGTGCTCGCGGAAAGCGCGAGCCCCAACCCCTTCGCCATTCCCAGGGGGGCGACCCCCTGGAACCCCCGATGCAGGGGCTCCGCCCCCGCACCCCCGTCAGGGCTTCGCCCCTTTGGGGCTTCGCCCCATCGTGGGGCTTCGCCCCATTCGCGGGGCTCCGCCCCTGCACCCCCGTTGGGCTCCGCCCCTGCGCCACCGTTGTGCTTCGCCCCGGCACTTCTCGGGTTTTGTTCCTCTCAGGGCTTCGCCCCCACTCCGGTTGGGCTTGCCGTTCGGGTTCCGCCCGGCACCGTCGGGATTCCGTCTCGTTCCGGGCTTCGCCCCCAGCGCCCTGTGGGCCCAGCACCCCACGGAGCTCCGCCCCTGCACCCCTGCTGGGCTTCGGTCGTTCGGGGTTCGCGCCGCATCTCCATGGGGTTTGCGTCCCTGGGCTCCGCCCCCGCGTTCGCATGGACTTCGCCCCGTTTGCGAGGTTCTGACCCTTTGGGGTGGCCGCCACTTCGCCCACGTTCATGGAGCTTGGCCCCGGCACACCTGGGCTCCGATTTGCTCTGCTTAGGACATTCGCGCTTCCTCCACTGGCTCCGCCCAGCATCTGGCCTGGCCATGCGAATCGGTGGCCCCTGCACTTTCCAGTGCAGCTTGCCTAGTCGAGCGGGCGCGGATACCCAGGTCACTGGCTCCGGATCGGGTTGGGCCAGCGGTGGCTGGGGGCGTGGATAGCCTGGGGTGGTGCGGAGAGTTGCGGCTGGGGTTGCGGACGTTTGTTGCGTGCTGGTGTTCGTTCTGATTGGGCGGGCCTCTCATGATGAGGCGGCTAGCTTGGGCGGGTTTGTGACTACGGCTTGGCCGTTTCTCGTGGGGCTGGCGGTGGGGTGGGGCGTTACTCGCGCCTGGCGTGAGCCGTTTGGGTTTTTGCCGGCTGCGGGGATCTGGGTGATGACGGTTGCGGTTGGCATGGTGCTGCGGGCGGTGTCTGGGCAGGGCACAGCTGTCGCGTTCGTTGTTGTCGCGACGGTCTTCACGGGGGTGACGCTGCTGGGGTGGCGGTTGGCCACTAGGCGTCTAGTGACTTCATGATGAGTGGCCAGGAACGGTGCAGCTCGTACTTCCAATAGGCCCAGCTGTGTGTGCCTTTGGGGTAGAGGTGCGTTGTTATCGGGATTCTTAGTTGTTTGAGGCGCTTGAGGAACGGCTGGGTGGTGTACCAGCAGAACGCCTCGGCGGGGTCGGCTGCTTGTGCGGTCGGGGGATCGAGCGGGCCCTTGACGCCTCTCCGGGCGACCGAGAGGAAGAGCTTGGTGCCGCGCAGGCCGGCGGCCATCGACACCGGGTCGTGCGCCGCCCAGATCTTGCGTTGGAGGAACGGGTGTCCCCACATTGCGTACTTGTCTGTGAACGGGCCCAGGCCGGTCATCAGTACGTCGGGCGCGCCGTTGGTGAGGGTGGAGGCGTAGCCGCTGTACGAGGCGGCGAAGCGGAACATGCCGGGGTGGCGGGCCGCGTAGATCAACGCGCCGTACCCGCCGGAGGACTGGCCTAGGACGGCGCGCTTTTTGCCTGCTCGGTATCTCTTTTCCAGGAGAGAACGCAGTTCTGTGAGGTGGAACGTCTCCCAGGCCGGGCTGCCACCTCGGCCGTAGTGCCACCAGTCGGTGTAGCCGCCCGCGAAGCCGCCTTCGGGCATGACGACCAGGACTTGGCGGCGGGCGGCCAAGGTGGCGATGTCGGATTTCTTGGACCAGGCGGTGTAGCGGTCGTTGCCGCCGTGCAGCGCCCACACGGTCGGCCAGGTGCGCTTCGCCTTGCGCGACCAGCCCTTGGGCACGAGGAGCCGGACCTTGAGCGTCTTGCGCATGGCCTTGGATTTGACGGTGAGCTCCAGCATCTGCGAGCTCAGCCGTTTCTCGTCTGCGACCGTCGCGCCGCTGAGTAGTGCGGCGGTGAGGCTGATGGTCAGGGTGGCCGACAGCATGTGATCTCGTTCCTGGTCGCAGGCTCGTGCGACGGTAACAACGGGATCAATGGTGAGGGAATGGTCAGGTGTGAAGTTTTTGGTCGGGGCGGTTGTCACCGGTCTCACAAGTTCGGGTGTGTGGGAGTCCGCCAATGTGTGAACGGTTTGGTTTGTGATCGTCGCGGTTGACGTGGATGCGGGCGTCCTGGTGAAGTTACTCACGAGTCACACGCGAAAGGGACCCCGCATGACATCTGCGCTGCGCGACTGGCTGGACAAGCCGAACATCCGACGCGGCGTGCACCTGGCGAGCGATGACGGAGGGTGGGAGTTCCGCGACTACGGCGAGCTGGCGTCGGCCGCACGTCGTACCGGTGGGGCGCTCATCGAGGCAGGCGTCCGGCCCGGTGACGTGGTGTGCATGATCCTTCCGACCGACTTCACGTGCATCGAGACGTACTACGGGGTCTGGGCGGCGGGTGCCACCGTGTGTTTGATCACGCCGCCGTTGTTCCAGGACGGCGACGACTATGTCGCGCATGTCGCGGCGATTCTGCGCCAGGCCGAGCCGGTGTTGACGATCGCCTCGGCTGATCTGGCTCCGCTCGCGGCCCGTGCCATGGAGCAGGCCGGGCTGGACGGGGAGCCTTGGGAGCCCCGGCAGGCTCCGATCGAGGCCGATGTGCAGGAGGTGGGCGAGCTCGCGCTGCTGCAGTTCACGTCCGGCTCCAGCGGCGCGCCGCGCGGGGTCATGGTCACCTGGGACAACCTGGAGGCCAACACCGAGTTGATCGCGCGCAGCGCCGGGTTCGACGACGAGGACACCGTCGCCTCGTGGCTGCCGCTCTATCACGACATGGGGCTTATAGGGTGTTTTCTCACACCGATCGCGCGGCAGGCTCATCTGAAGCTGATGCGGCCCGATCACTTCATTCGGGATCCTGCGCGGTGGGTTCGCTGTTTCGCCGAGGCGCGGCACACCGCCGCCCCGCCGTTCGCGTACGCGTACGTGGCGCGGCGGGTGAAGCCGGAGCAGCTGGAGGGGGTCGACCTTTCGGGCTGGAAGACAGCGATCATCGGGGCCGAGCCGATCGATCCGCACTCGCTGGAGGTCTTCGCCGAGTTGCTGGAGCCGTTCGGGTTCTCGCGCCACGCGTTCAAGCCCGCGTTCGGCATGGCCGAGACCACGCTGCTGGTCACGCTGGACGAGGTGGAGCGCGACCCGCTGGCCGTACGTCCTGACAGTGCGTCGCTGGCGTTCGGGCAGCCTGTACGGATCCTGGAGCAGCATGATCTGGGGCCGCAGTCGGTGGGCGCCAAGACCGGCTGGGTGGTCGGATGCGGCACACCTCAGGAGGATGTGCCGGTCACGATCGTCGATGACGACGGCCGGGAGCTGCCGGAGGGTTGTCTGGGCGAGATCGTTGTGGGGGGTGAATCCGCCTGCCCGGGCTACTACGCCGGGGCCGAGGGTAAATCGACGCGCTTCGATGGTGGCAGGGTCTTCACGGGCGACGCTGGCTTCTTTCATAGGAGTCAGCTCTTCGTGCTCGGCCGGATGGGCGACAGCATCAAGGTGCGCGGCCGTTCCGTGTACGTGGAGGATCTCGAAGCCAAGATCGCCGAAGTCAGCCGGTTGGGTCGGGGCCGCATCGTGGTCACCGCCGTCCCGGGCGCCGGGCAGAAGGGGCTGGCGCTCTTCGCCGAGACGACCGACGACTCGTGGGCGCCCGATGTCCGCGAGATGTTGCGCCGCCGGCTGGGGGACGAGGGCGTCGAGGTCACCATCGTCGTCGGCACCGGACTGATCCAGCGCACCTCCAGCGGCAAACCGCGCCGTCGTTACATGTGGGAACGCCTCCAGGCTGGGAAGATGGACGGAGCCCGGATCGTCTCCGCCCCTTGTTGATAATCACGTCGTCAGCGGACAACATGGCATCGACCCATGTGAAAGGCCGACGATGCCCCCTGTTGCCAAATCGCTCCTCCGCCTGGGTTCGCGCCTGGGTTCGACTGCCCAGAACGCGTTGGAGGTGGCGCGGTTCGGCGGTCTCGACCTCGATACGGACGCCGACGCCTCCCCGTTCGAGGTGGTGACGGAGCAACGGGTCTACCGTTTGCGGCATTACTTCCCGGAGAGCGTCGACGGCGGCAAGCGGCCGGTGGTGCTGCTCGTACCACCGTTGATGATCACTGCCGAGGTGTACGACATCTCGTCGCGGGTGAGCGCGGTGGGGATGCTCCACGAGCTCGGCGTCGACCCGTGGGTGGTCGACTTCGGCGCGCCCGAGCGCGAGCCGGGCGGGCTGGAGCGCACCGTCACCGACCATGTGGTGGCGGTGAGCGACGCCATCGACCGGATCCGCGAGGCGACCGGGCAGGACGTGCACCTCGCCGGCTACTCGCAGGGCGGCATGTTCGTCTACCAGGCCGCCGCGTACCGCCGCAGCAAGGGCATCGAGTCGCTGATCACGTTCGGCAGTCCCGCCGACATCAGCGTCGGCCTGCCGTTCGGGCTGCCGAGCTGGGTCGCCGCCGAGGGCGCGGGGCGAATCCCCGACCGGCTGCTCGGCAACGTCGCGGTGCCGGGGTGGGTGACGCGGACCGGGTTCCAGCTGCTCAGCCCGGTCAAGTCGGTGCGCAGCCGCATCGACTTCATCCTGCAGCTGCACGATCGGGAACGGCTCGCGCCGCGCGAGCGCCAGCGGCGTTTCCTCGAACGTGAGGGCTGGGTCGCCTGGCCGGGCCCTGCCCTGGCGGAGTTCCTGCGGCAGTTCATCCAGCACAACCGGATGCTCACCGGCGGCTTCGTCATCGGCGACCGCCTCGTGACCCTGGCGGACATCACCTGCCCGGTGGTGACGTTCGTCGGCGAGCTCGACGAGATCGCGCCGCCGCCGATGGTCCGGGGCATCCGCCGGGCGGCGCCGCGGGCCCAGGTGTACGAGGCGTCCCTGCGCGCCGGGCACTTCGGTCTGGTGGTGGGCTCGCTCGCGCTGGCGCAGACCTGGCCCGCCGTCGCGGAGTGGGCGAAGTGGCGCGCCGGGGAGGCCGACCTGCCGGAGATCGTCGTGCCGGTCGAGGGCGAGGCCGCGGCGTCGACCGCGACCCCGCCCGGCGGGACGGTCGGCTACGGCGTCCAACTCGCGACCGGTGTCGGTGCGAGCGCCGTGCGTTCGGCCGCGGTGACCGTCTCCCGGGCGGTACGCGGCGGACGCCAGCTCGCCGGTGAGGCCGCGCAGAACCTGCCCCGCCTTGCCCGCCTCGAACGCATCCAGCCCGACACGCGCATGTCGCTCGGACTCCTCCTCGACGAGCAGGCGCAGCGGGCGCCGGACGACATCTTCTTCCTCTACCAGGGGCGGGCGCACACCCAGGCCGCGGCCAAGACGCGCATCGACGCCGTCGTCCGGGGTCTCATCAGCATCGGCGTCCGGCAAGGCGACGCGGTGGGCGTCCTCATGGAGACCCGGCCGAGCGCACTGGCGCTGGTCGCAGCGCTGAGCCGCCTCGGCGCCGTCGCCGTCCTGCACCGGCCCGACGGCGACCTGGCACGGGAGATCGATCTCGCCCGCGTCACCCGGATCGTGGCGGATCCGCAGAACGCCGCGCGTGCCTGCGAGCTCTCCGGGGATGTGCCCTGCTACATGCTCGGCGGCGGGGAGCGCGGCCCAGGCCTGCCGCTCATGGACATGGAACGCATCGACCCCGGCGAGGTGCCGCTGCCCGGTTGGTACCGGCCCAACCCGGGGCGCGCCGGCGACACCGCGTTCGTGCTGTTCACCGGCGACGGCGAACACCTGAGGGCGGCCCGCATCACCAACCGGCGATGGGCGTTGTCGGCGTTCGGCACGGCCTCGTCGGCCGCGCTCTCAGCGGCCGACACGGTCTTCAGCATCACGCCGTTGCATCACCCGTCGGCCTTGCTGATGAGCCTCGGCGGAGCGGTCGCGGGCGGCGCACGTCTCGCCCTGGCCAGCGCGTACGACCCGGAGACGTTCTGGGACGAGGCGCGGCGCTACGGCGTCACCGTCGCCTCGTACACCTGGACCCTCCTGCGCGACCTGGTGAACGCGCCGCCGCACCCCGGGGAACGGCACCACCCGGTGCGGCTGTTCATCGGCTCCGGCATGCCACGCGGATTGTGGCGACGGGTCGAAGACCGGTTTGCGCCTGCCCGCGTGCTGGAGTTCTACGCCGCCACCGAGGGCGAGGCGATCCTGGTCAACCTCAGCGGCAAGAAGCCCGGGTCACTGGGCCGCCCGCTGCCCGGCAGCGCGGAGGTGCGGCTGGCGCGCTACGACCTGGAGAACGGGCGGCTCGCCGAGGGGCCGGACGGCTTCGCGCAGGAATGCGAGCCGAACGAGATCGGCATGCTGGTCGCACGCGTCAAACCGGGACGCGTCGCAGCGACCCCCCGCGTCGTGCGCGGGGTGTTCAAGCCCGAGGACGCCTGGACGATCACCGGCGACCTGTTCCGCAGGGACGCCGACGGGGACTTCTGGCTGGCCGGCCGGGACGCCGAGCTGATCCGCACCGCGGAGGGCATCGTCCCGCCGGGGCCCATCCGCAACGCCCTCGACGACCTGCCGTACATCGACGCGGTCGCCGTCTACGGCATCCCGGTCGGCGACACCGAGATGGCCGCCGCCGCCGTCACCCTGCGCGGCGACGGCGAGATCAAGCCGGTCGACCTGTCGGAGGCGCTCCTGCGAGTGGAGCCCGAACTGCGCCCCGCGATCGTGCGGGTCGTGGACGACATCCCCGTCACCGCAGGCCGCCGCCTCCGCACGGCGCCGCTCCGCGAAGAGGGCGTCCCCATCCCCTCCGACGGCCGCACCTACTACCGCGACCGCGCCGGCGCGTACCGCCTCCTGACCGACACCGCCCGTCGCCGCATCCTCCGCAACAAATCCGCCGCCAAAGCCCGCTGACCGACTGTGCCCGCGTGGGGCGTGGGGCCGGCGTGAATGTGGGACGGGGTCGGTGACTGCAGCCTGCTCTGGACATGCGGTTGCCGGGTGCGTTACAACAAAGCTACACATTCCGCACATCTGTTCCACGTCCCGGCGCGACCGGGGTCCGGAGGGCCTATGGGCACGAGCATCCTCGCAGCGCCACCGCAAGGCAGTGATCTCAAGCCGGTGAGCGGACAGCCAGGTCTTCCGTACATCGGCAACACGCTCAAGGTCATGCGCGACCCGTTCGGTTTCGCCCGGATGCGGTACGAGCAGTTCGGGCCCGTCACCTGGGGGTGGCTGCTCGGACAACGGATCGTTACCGCGCAGGGACCCGAGGCGGCCGAGGCGGTGCTGGTCAACAGGGACAAGGCCTTCGCGAACGGGCCCGCGTGGAGCTACTTCATCGGGCCGTTCTTCCACCGCGGCATCATGCTCCTGGACTTCGAGGAGCACCTGCACCACCGCCGCATCATGCAGCAGGCGTTCACCAAGGCGCGGCTGCACTCGTACATGGACGCCATGGCGCCCGGGATCAGCAAGGGCCTCGACGCCTGGGAGCCCCAGAGGGGGTTCAAGGTCTACGACCACATCAAGCAGCTCACCCTGGATCTGGCCACGGACGTCTTCATGGGCGTCGAGTTGGAACGTGCCGAGGCCGACAGGGTCAACGGCGCGTTCATCGGCGCCGTGCGGGCGGGGACGGCCTATGTGCGCTTCCCGGTGCCCGGGCTGCGCTGGCACAAGGGCCTGAAGGCGCGCAAGGAGCTGGAGGAGTTCTTCCGCAAGCACCTGCCCGCCAAGCGGCGAGAAGGGGGAGACGACCTCTTCGCCGCGCTGTGCCAGGCGGAGACCGATGACGGCCATCGCTTCACCGATGACGACGTCGTCAACCACATGATCTTCGCACTGATGGCGGCCCATGACACCACCACGATCACGCTCACGACGATGGCGTACTACCTCGCCCAGTACCCCGAGTGGCAGGAACGGGTGCGGGAGGAGTCGCTGGCCCTCGGCGGCCCGCTGCGATTCGACGAGCTCGACAAGCTCGAGTCGATCGACCTGGTGATGAAGGAGGCGACGCGGCTGGTGGCTCCCGTGCCGGCGTTGCCGCGGAAGGTCGTCAAGGACACCTCGATCCTCGGCTTCCACATTCCGGCTGGGACGACCGTGATGGTCCCCGCGCTGACCAACCACCACATGCCCGAATGGTGGCCGGAGCCTGACAGGTTCGACCCGGAGCGGTTCGCCGCAGGCCGCCGCGAGGACAAGGTGCACAAGTACGCGTGGGCGCCGTTCGGCGGTGGCGCGCACAAATGCATCGGCCTGCATTTCGCCGGCATGCAGGTCAAGGGCATCATGCACCAGCTCGTCCAGCGTTACCGGTGGAGCGTGCCCGCAAAGTACGAGTGGCCGCTCGACACCACCTCTCTGCCTTCGCCCAAGGACGGCCTGCCCGTCAAACTGGAGTTGATCCAATGAGCCTGGGGTTGATTCGATGAGCAAGGTCATCGCCATCACCGGCGCCGCACGCGGCATCGGTCTCGCCACCGCCCGCGCGCTGAAGGGCAAGGGCGCCACGGTCGTGATCGGTGACATCGACGAGGCGGCCGTCAAGGAGGCCGGGGACAAGCTCGGCGTCGCGGCGTTCACGGTCGACGTCACCTCGCGCGAGTCGTTCGACGCCTTCCTGGGCAAGGTCGAATCCGAGGCCGGCGAGCTGGACGTGCTCGTCAACAACGCCGGCATCATGCCGATCGGGCCGGTGACCGCGGAAAGCGACGCCGACGCCCGCCGGTGCATCGACATCAACGTGCACGGTGTCATGCTCGGCACCAAGCTCGCCCTGGACCGCATGCTCTCGCGGGGTCACGGGCAGATCATCAACATCGCCTCGGTCGCGGGCGTGGTGCCGACGCCCGGGATGGCCCTCTACAACGCGAGCAAGGCCGCCGTCGTCGCGTTCACCGAGGCCACCCGGCTGGAGGTGCAGGATCGTGGCGTCCACGTCTCGGCGGTGCTGCCCACGTTCACCAACACCGAGCTGATCGCGGGCACCCGCAGCCCGAAGGGCCAGAAGAACGCCGAGCCGGAGGACATCGCCGCCGCCGTCGTCGCGCTGGTCGGCAAGCCCCGCCCGCAGGTGGTGGTCCCGGCGAAGCTCGCAGCCCAGATCCGCCTCGGCGCTCTCCTCCCGGACCGCCTCAAGCAGGCGATCGCGCGCCGCTACGGCCTCGACAAGATCTTCCTGGAGTACGACGCGGACGCTCGCAAGTCCTATGACGCCCGCATTCGCAATTAGCCGTCAGCGGGGGTGGCCGTCGCGGCGGAAGGCCGCCCTTGCCTGAGGGAGATAGCGGATGGCTTCGGGCAGTAGCGGCCAGGCTCGGTTGAGCCGGCGGACTCCGGCGGCGAAGCGCTGGTAACGGCGCTCGTCGGCGGCGGTCCACGGCAGGTCGAGCAGTTCGCGCATGCGGGGATGCAGGCCACCGACCGTGATGAAGCGGGCCACAGAGTTGAACGGCGGCGAGATCACACGCCACAACGCGGCCGGAACCTTCGGCGGGGCAGGCAGGCCCTTGGTGACGTAGCCGACGCCATAGCGGGCGGTCTTGTGCGGGACGACGACCTCTTCGAGCATCTGCTTCCAGTACGCCTGGAAGGCCTCCCAGTCTTCGGGCATGCCTCGGTCGCTCACCCCGTACATGCGGAACCAGGTCTTGGACTCCTCATAGATCCGGCGCTTCTCGGATTCGCTGAGGGGCCGGATGAACGTCTCGATCCCGTAGACCATGGTGTCGAGGAAGGTCGCATGCGCCCAGAAGTAGGTCTCCGGATCGAGCGCGTGATAGCGGGAGCCGTCCGGCATCGTGCCCTTGATGTCCCGGTGGTAGTCGCGGACCCGCCGCCCGACCTCCGCCGACCGCGAACCGCCGTACACCGTGTTGAGGATCGGCCCGGCGGACCGCTTGAGGCGCGCGAACGTCTCGGAGAAGAACACCGAGTGGTCCAGAACGCCCTGGCCGAGCGCGGGCAGCATGTTCTGCAGCAAGGCCGCGCGCGGGCCCACCAGCAACATCCGCGTGTCGCCGAAGTATCGCCAGGTCAACGAGTCCGGACCGAGCGGCTCGGTCTCCGTCATGGGCCACCGCCAGGGAGTGCGAGGAACAGAACTACGAAGATTGTAGCTGTGTCTCGTTGCGGGTTACAGTAGGGGATCCGGCCAGGAAATAGGGTTATGACCATGGACGCTGCGTTGACCGGGCTGCTCGCCGCCACCCCTGACACCGACGATCTGGACACCCGGATCCTCGACGCCGCCCTGGCGGAGTTCGAGACGTACGGGCTGCGCCGCGTCAGCGTCGAGGACGTCGCCAAGCGCGCCGGAGTCGCCCGCACGACGATCTACCGCCGGTTCACGAACAAGGAGCAGCTCCTCCAGGCCGTGATCCTGCGCGAGGTGCACCGCTTCCTCACCGCCATCGCCGACGCGACCGAAGACCTGCCCTCGCCCGAGGACGCCGTGGTCGAGGGCTTCGTCGCCGGCCTCCAGGGCGCCCGTACCCACCCGCTCATGACCCGGGTCCTGCAGAGCGAGCCCGAGGCGTTCCTCCCGCAGCTCAGCATGAACGGCGGCGCCGTCATGGTCGCCGCCCGCGACATCCTCGCCGACCGCCTCCGCCGCGCCCGTCCCGACGACCCCCAGGACTTCGCGACGGTCGCCGAGGTGCTCCTGCGCGTAGCGCTTTCCCTTCTCCTGGTCCCCGGCGGCGGCCTGACCCTGGACGACGAACCCGCCATCCGCGCCTTCGCCCGCGACCACCTCACCCGCATGCTCCACGCCCACTGACGCGCATCGCCCTGCGCGACGTTCGTTGTGATCTTCATTTCACCTGGCTGCCCCCCGCGGCCGGCAGGGACCGGCGCCGGTCGAAGGGCCGAAGTATTGTAGGTCACAGCGGCAAAAACCTGAAGATTTCCTGTTCTTTCCTCCCTGGGGCGCGTAGACTTTCGTCAGTCCGGTAGTAAGGGCATACTTCTCTTGAGGCTGACTCGCCTACCCAAGCGCCCCCCGAAGGGGTCGTCACGCGCTTGGCGCGGCCGTAGCGGCTTCCCGGCGGCACCCGTCCGCCGGTACGACCGCCCACCGGTTCACCCGAAGTCCCTCTGATTCAGATCTGCGCGCCGTCGCAGGTAGGAGAATGTCGTGACGCCCAGCCATGCCCGTGGAGCGGAGCAGACCCTGTCTGTCCTGCGGAGACCCGCGTACACCGTCGTCCGGTTGCGCGGTGAGCTCGACCTCGCCACCGCGCCGCCGCTTCGTGACCGGTTGTCGGACGTGATCCGAACCGACACCCGGCTGCTGATCCTCGACCTGTCGGCGGTGTCGTTCTGCGACGCGACCGGCCTGACCGTTCTGACAGGCGTGCGCCGCCGCGCCTCCGTCGTCGGTGCCGCCCTCGTGGTGGCGGCGCCCTGCTCCCAAGTGACCAAGCTGCTGCGCGCGACCGGCCTGGAGCGCGACTTCACCATCCGCGCAACCGTCGCCGACGCCCTCGCCTGGCCGCTGACCAGGCACGCCGCCATCAGGCCTTGCCGCGCCCAAGCCCCCGCCCTTCGCTGACCGCGCCGGCACCGCCGTTTCGACTCTTGAACCCGCGCCGCCCACCGCGTCTGTTGCGCTGCGCCGATGGTTCCGTTGGGATGGGGCGCTCACGTACGCTCGTTTGAACTTCGTTCTAGTCCGGGTGGGCGCGCATGGAGACGGTCGTTCAGACGACGTACGGCAAGGTCCGCGGCAAGGTTGAGGACGGGGTCGCCGCGTTCCTCGGGATCCCGTACGCTGCGCCGCCGTTCGGTCCCCACCGTTTCCAGGGACCGCAGCCGCCCGAGCCTTGGGAGGGCGTGCGGGACGCCTTGGAGTACGGGCCGACCGTGCCCAAGCCCGGTTATCCGAAGCCGTACGACGCACTGCTGCCAGACCCCGTGATCCCGGGTGAGGACTGCCTCAACCTGAACGTGTGGACACCCGGCGGCTCCGGATTGCCGGTCATGGTGTGGATCCACGGCGGTGCCTTCCGCAACGGCTCGGGCGCGGTGGACATCTACAACGGCCGGCCGTTCGCCCGTGACGGCGTGGTGTGTGTGACGATCAACTACCGGCTGGGTGTCGAGGGTTTCGCCTACCTGCCGGGCGCGCCGCTCAACCGAGGTCTGCGCGACCAGATCGCGGCGCTGGAGTGGGTACGCGACAACATCGCGGCGTTCGGCGGTGATCCGGAGCGGGTGACGGCGTTCGGCGAATCGGCCGGTGCGATGAGCGTCACCACGCTTCTTTCGCTGGATCTCGGTCTCTTCCACCGGGCGATCGCGCAGTCCGGCGCCGGCAGCATCGCCCAGTCGCCCGAGGACGCGCTGCTGGTCACCAAGGAGATGGCCACGCGGCTGGGCGTCGAGCCCACCGCCGAGGGCTTCGCCGCGCTCGACCCGGCCACGATCATTCCGGTGCAGGCAGCGGTCGCCGCGGAGGTCGCGGCGCTGCCCGATCCCGGTCGCTGGGGCCGGACGACCGCGGCGGCGGCCATGTCGCTCATGCCGGTGCTGGACGGTGATCTCTATGCCCGGCGTGCGGAGGACGCGATCGCGGACGGCGCGGGACGTGACGTGGACCTGCTCATCGGCTCCACGGCCGAGGAGTTCCGCCTCTTCTTGATGCCGAACGGGCTGGCCGACGTGGTCACACCCGACCTGGTGAACGTCATCGCCACCGGCTTCGGCATCCAGCCGTCCGTCACCGCCGCCTACCGCGACAACCACGCCGACCTGTCGGCCGGTGAGGTGCTGGCCCTGCTGATCACCGACAGCTTCTTCCGCCTGCCCGCCAACCGGATCGCGGAGGCGCACTCGCCGACCTGGATGTACGAGTTCGCCTGGTGCTCGCCCAATCTCGGCCTTGGTGCGTGCCATGGCTTGGAGCTCGGCTTCGTCTTCGACAACCTGCGCTCGCCCGACGCCCTGGGGATGGCGGGAGAGAATCCGCCCCAAGAGCTGGCCGACGTCATGCACCGGGCGTGGGTCGACTTCGCCGTCCACGGCGATCCGGGCTGGCCGCAGTTCGACCCCTCCACCCGTTCCGTCAAGGTCTTCGACGGCGCCACAAACGAGGTCGTTCAGGATCCGCGCGGTGACGACCGCAAAGTCTGGGACTGCCTGTGACGATTTTCCGTCGCTGCGCGTAGCTAGGGCTTGGTGGTCGTAGCCGGGGTGCTGCTGGGAGTGGCTGCTCGTCCTGCCGCGTCCTGGACCGCCGGGGGCTTCAGGAAGCTCGTACCCCAGGCGACCGGGATGACGATCACAGCGATGATCAAGCCAGTGATCACTGCGGACGAGGCGGTGGAGTTGCCGATCGCCACGCCACCGGCGGCCGAGCCGAACGCGATGCCCACGTTGACCGCGGAGGCGGGCAGCGACTGCGCCAGCGCGCCGCCGGGTCCGGCCAGGCTCATCACGCGGTACTGGAGCGAGGGCGTCATGACGCCGACGAACAGGCCCAAGGCCAGCAGCCCCAGCGCCGCGAGGACCGCGATCGCGCCGAGGAGGTAGAGCGCCAGCAGGGAGACCGCGACGCCGGCGGTCCCGACGATGAGGGTGCGCGCGGCGTTGGCGTCGGCGAACCGGCCACCGCTGAACGAACCCGCCGCCGTGGCCGCGCCGTAGGCCAGGAGGAACACACTGATCAGCGTGCCGGAGACGCCGGTGATGCCCTGGAGGAACGGCACGAGGTAGGTCAGGGCCGCATATAGCGCGGCGTAGATGAGCAGGGTCAGGGCCAGTACGGCGAGGACGCGTGGAGCAAAGGCGTGCTTGGCCTGGCCGGCAGCGCCGCTGCCGGTGCCGGGCACCGGCGGGACCAGCACCAGCGTGGCAAGCAGCGCGACCACGGTGAGCCCGACGACTGCGGTGAACGAGCCGCGCCAGCCCAGCGCCTGGCCGACCAGCGTGCCCAGCGGCGAGCCCAGCGCGGCCGATACCGCGACGCCGGAGATGACCACTGACATCGCCCGGCCCATGCGTTCCGGCGGAACGACCGCGATACCGGCCGTGAACGCAGCACCGATGAACACGCCCTGCAGCGCTCCGGCGACGACCCGCGCCGCGAGGAACAGGCCGTAATCGGTGATCAGTACCAAAAGCAGATTGGCCAGCGCGAACAGAAGGAGCGCGCCGATCAGAACGGACCTCCTGTTCAGTTTGATGGTCAGCGCGGTCAGGATCGGGCCGCCGATGGCCAGGCCCGCCGCGTAGGCGGTCACCAGCGTGCCGGCCGCGGGGATGGAGACCTGGAGATCGGCGGCGATCAGGTCGAGCACGCCGACCACGAGCAGTTCGGCACTGCCCAGCACGAACATGCCGAGGAACAGTGTGGCCAGGGTGAGGCGCGCTCTGCCGGGGCTCAGTACTGCTTGCTGAGTATTCATGTCCTTCTTTCTTGGAGTCCCCAGGCGCCTCTGGCGGCACGACGGGAAAACGGACCGATCGGTCCCGGACTGATCGGTCCCAATCATTGGAGGAGGGTCGACGGGATGTCAAGGTCGCCGCGTTGAAGATTCCGGACCTATCGGTCCGCTATGCTGGCGGGGGGAGGAGAAGATGGCACGAAAGCCTGATCCGGGGACCCGCGACCGCATCCTGAGCGTCGCGTCCCGCCTGTTCCAGGAGCACGGCCCGGACGGGGTGGGGCTGCAGCAGATCATCGATGAGTGCGGCTGCGGCAAGAACGTGCTCTATCGCGAGTTCGGCAGCAAGGATGATCTGGTGGTCGCCTATCTGGACCGCTGCAGGCAGGAGGGGGCCGACTTGATCGAGAAGGCGATCCGGCCGTTGCCCGAAGATCCGGCGGGCCGGCTCATCGCCATCGTGGGCGCGGTGGCCCAGCGCTCCGCCACCCCCGGATTCCGCGGCTGCCCTCTTCGCAACAGCCTGCCCAGCTTTCCCGACGCCGGTCACCCGGCTCGCCGGATCATCCTGGACTACCACACCGCCAGGCGGGCCCTCCTGCGGGATCTCGCCGAGCAGGCGGGAGCGCGGGATCCGCGAGCGCTGGCCGACAAGATCATGCTGCTCATCGACGGTCTGCACGCGAGCGGCCCCGTGCTGGGCGAGGAAGGGGCGGGCGAAGCGGCCGTCGCTTTCGCGAAGGAGGCCGTGAGCGCCGCCATTGGGACAGCGGTAGCGCAGCAGGGCGGCGCCTGAGCGGGCAGTTCGACTTCGGTTAACTCGGAGATATATTCGGTCTATGCGAAGTGATGCTCCGCCGCTGTTGCCGATCTTCAGATCCAGGCATCAGGCCGACCTGCTCACCGTGCTGTTCTTCCACCCCGGCCAGGACTTCACGCTGGCCGACCTCTCGCGGCGGCTGGGCGTGTCGATGTCCACGCTGCACGGCGAGGTGGGGAGGTTGCTGGACGCCGAACTCATCACGGCGCGGCCGGTCGGCCGGTCCCGGCTGTTGCGGGCCAACACCGGGCATCTGGTCGCCGACGCGCTGGCCCGGCTGCTCACCCTCACGTTCGGCCCCCAGGTGGCCGTGGCCGACTCGTTCGCCCAGGTGGCCGGGGTCCGGACGGTGCTGATCTTCGGCTCGTGGGCACGGCGCTATGAGGGAGAGGCCGGCCCGGCCCCGAACGACGTGGACGTGCTCGTGCTCGGGGACGTCGACCGCGCGGAGGTCTACGAGGCGGCGGAGGCCGTTCAGGACCGGCTCGACCTGCCGGTCAATCCGGTCGTCCGGCCTCCCGATCGCTGGCTGGCCGACACGGATCCGCTCGTTCAGCAGGTCAAGGCATCACCGTTCGTGATCGCATACGGTGATCTTCCGGCGGACGGGTGAGGCGGCATGGCGCGTTGGACACGAGGTGAAGCCGTCATCGAGCGGCTGATCGCCACCGGGGAACTGCAGAAGGTCCAGGGTCCGGCAGCCGACGGCGAACCCTGGCTGGCCAAGGCGCAGCGGACCTATGCCTCGGCGGTCGTCCTTGGTGCTACCGACCGCGACAGCGCTTACGTCCTCGCATATGACGCCGCGCGCCTCGCGGGGACCGCTGTGCTCGCTCACCAGGGGCTCCGGCCGACGACCAAGGGCGGGCACCTGGTCGTGGACGAGGTGTTGCGCGCCCAGTTCGGCGAGGTCTTCAAGCCGTTCAGAGGTCTTCGCATCCGCCGCAACGAGCTGGAGTATCCGGCCTTCCCGGGCGACAGCGCGGACGAGGCCGAGATCGAGAAGGCGCTGAGCAGTGCTGACCACATCGTGCGGGCGGCGCAGAAGCTTCTTCCCAGTCTCGGCATCTTCTGAGTGTTGCCATTTTGGCAACGATGTTTGTCAATCTGGCGACACATCGTTGACAGTGTGGCCATGAACACCACGAAGTACGACGTCATCGTGATCGGTGGGGGCGCGGCGGGGCTCAGCGGGGCCCTGGCTCTGGCACGCTCACGCCGTTCGGTATTGGCGATCGACGCCGGCGAGCCGCGCAACGCCCCGGCCGGACACATCCACAACTACCTCGGGCGCGAGGGCACGCCCCCCGGCGAGCTCCTGGCCATCGGCCGGGACGAGGTCACGGCCTACGGCGGCGAGATCGTCTCCGGGACCGTGACCGCGGCCCGCAAGGCGGACGACGGCTTCCACGTCGAGCTGGCCGACGGAAGGGCCGCGCACGCGCGCCGGTTGCTGATCACTACCGGGCTGGTGGACGAGCTGCCCGACGTGCCAGACATCGCCGAACGATTCGGGCGCGACGTCCTGCATTGCCCGTACTGCCACGGCTGGGAGGTGCGCGACCAGGCGATCGGTGTCCTGGGCACCAATCCGTTCGGGCTGCACCAGGCCAAGCTCTTCAGCCAGCTGAGCGCCGACGTGACCTACTTCGTCCACACCGGGCCCGCACCCTCCGAGGCCGAACGCGAGCAACTGGCCAAGCGCGGGATCACCTTTGTTGAAGGCGAGGTCGCCGGCATCGAAGTCCGTGACGACCAGCTCACCGGCGTACGGCTGCGTTCCGGCGAGGTCGTTTCGCGCCAGGCCCTTGTGGTCTCGCCGCGCTTCACCGCCCGGGCCGATCTGTTCGAGCCGCTCGGCCTGAAGCCGGAGGAGCTGGAGGTGGGCGGCCACGTCTTCGGCAGTTACATCGCGGCCGACCCGAGCGGCGCCACCTCTGTCCCGGGCGTCTATGTGGCCGGCAACGTGACCGACCTCAAGGCGCAGGTCATCGTGTCCGCCGCGGCCGGGCTGACCGCCGGCGCCATGATCAACAACGATCTCGTCGAGGAGGACGTCCAGAATGTTCGATGAGACCTACTGGGAGGAGCGCTACAGCTCCCACGAGCACATCTGGAGCGGCCGTCCCAACGTCCAGCTGGTGGCCGAGACCTCCGAGCTGACTCCGGGCACCGCGCTCGACGTCGGCTGCGGCGAGGGCGCGGACGCCGTCTGGCTGGCGGAACGCGGCTGGAAGGTCACGGCGGTCGACTACTCCACGACCGCGCTCGAACGGGGCGCCGCGAACGACACCACCAAGAGCGTCGAGTGGGTGCAGGGCGACATGAACACCTGGGAGCCCGGCCGGCGGTTCGACCTGATCTCCTCGCAGTTCACCCACCCGCCGGACGGGCCGCGGCAGATCCTGTTCGCCCGGCTCGCCGACATGGTGGCCCCGGGCGGCACCCTGCTGATCGTCGCGCATCATCCCTCCGACATGGAGACCAAGGTGCGGCCTCTGCAGATGCCCGAGCTCTTCTACACCGCCGAGGAGGTCGCGGACTCGCTCGCAAAGGACGAGTGGGAGATCGTCACCGCCGAGGCTCGTCCGCGCCTTGAAAAGCACAAAGACGGGGGGCAGGTCACGGTTCACGACACCGTCCTGCGAGCCCGCCGCCGTACCTGACATTCTCGGCCGATGGCCGATATGTCGTGGATGAGTGCTGAATACGCCGACCGCAAAGCCGCAGCGGAGTCGCGGGTCATCCAGTGGGTGCCGTACACGGACCAGGCGTACGCGGTCGACCCGCTCTACTTCCTGGCACTGCGGTTTCCGGTCGGCGAGCGGCTCGACGGATCCGAGGGCCTCGACGGATCCGAGGGCCTCGACGGACCTGAGGGCCTCGACGGACCTGAAGGCGCCGCCTATTGGTACGGCCTGGACGACGGCGGCCGGGTCTGGGTCGAACGGCAGCACACCACATTCGAAGACAGGCACTACGAGACGTTCTTCGTGCATGGTCCGTCCGGGCCGGCCGAGCTCGCGCGCTTCACGTACTCACCGGACAAGGCGGCCATCCGCCACGAGATCTTCACCTACGACGGGGGACGGCTGGCGACCGCCGAGTACCAGGCGACCGGCGGTTGCGGCCGCTCCCGCTTCTCGTACGAGGACGAACGGCTGGTCCGGGTGGACGAGGAGCACGGCGACACCCTCGATCGGCTCAGCCCGTTCGTCACGATCAACGTCGAGCATGACGCGGAGGGCGAGATCACCAAGGTGACCAGGGGCAGCCAGGTCGCCTACCGGGCACTGCCCGCCGGGACGAGCGTCAAGGAGATCGAACGTGCCTTCGTGGACAGGCTCGTCGAGGCCGTCCCCGACGCCGTGACGGCCGACCCGCCGCCGGTGACGCCCGCCTGCCTGGCACTGCTGTATTCGCCAGGGCAGTTCGCCGTTCTGCCGCCGCTTCTGGCGCTCCCGGCGAGTGAGGGCGCAGCGGGCATTGTCGCTCTCCTCACCGATGCCGATTTCCACGAACTCGACATCACCGAGGAGCGGGCTCCAGAGCTCTACGAGCTGGCCTGCTATCTCGACCAGACGTGCCTGGAGGACGGACGGCTGCAGACACTGCTGAACGAGGCGAGCCAGCGGCTGAACGAACTCGACTGGCGGAATCACCTCGCAGTGGCGGACGACTTCCTTGTGTTCGCCACGGACCTGGAGCAGGTCCATTTGGAAAAGAACCTCCGCGCCGTCACCACACCCGAACGGGCCGCCCACATCCTCGACGCCGTCGAGTGAGACATTTCACCCTCGGCGCCTGAGTATGCGTACTCAGGCGGCGAGCGTCCGGCGACATCATGATTGCGGTCATGAGAGCAAAGATCGGCCTTGCGGCCGCCGGAAGCGCACTGTCCCTGACCGCGTGCGGGACGCTTCCCGCCAGTTCGTCGGCGGCATCATCGGACACGGCTTCTGCGCGCGGGTGGCGCGTACTCAAGACCGCGTCCTGGCTGGCGGTCGACCCGGAGGTCGTCGCCACCGGGCCGAACGAGGCGTGGGCCTTCGGGGGCCGGGGGCGGACGGACCGCACCCGATGGCCGTCGGCCGCACGGTGGGATGGCAAGAAGTGGCGCGACGTCGCGCTGCCGCTCGGCAGAGAAGGCGCGATCGCGGCCGCGAGCGCATCGGCGCGCACCAATGTCTGGGCCGTGACCAGAGGCGGGAAGAGCCCCGCGGTCGTGCGCTGGAACGGCCGGAAGTGGCAGGTGACCGGGCGGCTGGGGAGCATGACGATCACCGACATGGTCGCCCTGGGGCCGAAGGACGTCTGGGTGTTCGGGACCGCCAGGTCGCCCCAAAGCGGTGTCACCTGGCATTACAACGGCCGCGGCTGGAGGAGGGTCCCCACGCCGTTCGCCGTCTTCCAGGCCGGCGCCCGTTCTGCCACGGACATCTGGGCAGTCGGGATGGGCAGGGGCGGCCGCCAGATGGTCGGTCGCTACGACGGCCGTCGATGGCGGACGGTGGAGAGCGGCGTGCCCCGGGTCCGTGGCACGTTCAACAGCGTCACCGCCACCCCGAACGGCGTCTGGATCACCGTCGATCCGGCCTTGGCGGAAGGGCCGGGCGCCGGGGCGTCCCTGCTCTCGTTCGACGGCCGGAAGTGGCGGTTCCAGAAGATGGGAAAGACCGTCGGATACTGGGCCGAGAACTCCGCGCCGGTGCCCGACGGAAAGGGCGGCATGTGGTTCCTCGGCACGACGGAGCCCGGCGTCTTGAAGGCTCGGCTGGTGCACCGTTCCGCATCCGGCAAGTGGACCATTCATCCCGTACGGGTCAAGGGATATGACGAGTTGGAGCTCGGGACGCTCGCCCGGCTACCAGGGACGTCGCAATTGCTGGCAGCCGGAAGGGCCTACGGGCGTGCCGAGACCGGGGCGATCGTGTCCTACCGGTGATCGAGCACCCTGTCGGCGACGTGTTCGGCGATGGCCAGGGACGACGTCGCCGCGGGGGAGGGCGCGTTGCGGACGGTGGTGATGGGCCCGATCGAGCCGATGCGGAAGTCGTCCACGAGGGAGCCGTCCGCGTCCACTGCCTGCGCCCGTACCCCGGCGGGTGCAGGCACCATGTCGGCGGCCGTCAACTCCGGTACGAAGGCCTGCGCTTCGGCGAGGAACGCGCGTTTGACCGCCGAGCCGTACATCTCCTTGATCCCCGTACGCCAATGCTGCCGTGCCAGGCGTCGGAAGCCTGGCCAGCGAAGGGTCTCCCAGAGGTCGGCCGGGCGGATGTCGCGGCGACGGTAGCCCTCCCGGGCCAGCGCCAGGACGGCGTTCGGGCCGACGTCGACGCCGCCGTCCACCCGGCGTGTGAAATGCACGCCGAGGAACGGATAGCGCGGATCGGGCACGGGATAGATCAGTCCGCGGACGAGGTCCGTTCGGGCCGGGACGAGACGGTAGTACTCGCCTCGGAACGGCACGATCGCGGGTGCGGGGGCGTCCCCGGCCAGCCTCGCCACCCGGTCGGAGTGCAGCCCGGCGCACACGACCAGGCGGTCGAAGGTGAGTTCGTCGTCCGGTGCCCAGACCACGACCTGATCACCTGCGCGCCGCAGCCCGACGACCTCGAAGCCGAGCCGGATCTCGCCGCCCGCCTTGGCCACGTCGTCGGCGTACGCGCGGGCCACCGCGGGGAAGTCCACGATCGCGGTCGTGGGGGAATGCAGGGCGGCCTCGCCGGTCGCATGTGGTTCGATCTCGCGGAGCTCGGCGGCGGACAGGCGGCGCAGCCCGGGCACGCCGTTCTCGGTCGCACGCCGCTCGATCTCTGCGAGGGCGCCCAGTTCGCCGGCGGAACGCGCGATCACGACCTTGCCGCACTCGTCGTACGGCAGGCCGCGATCGGCGCAGTAGTCCTTGAGGAGGTTGATGCCGCGCCGGCACAGGGTGGCCTTGAGCGATCCGGGGGCGTAGTACAGCCCGGCATGCGCGACGCCGCTGTTGTGGCCGGTCTGGTGAGCGGCGATCCGGTCTTCCTTGTCGACGACCGTGACCGCGGCGTCCGGGCGCAGCTCAGCGAGCCGCCTGGCCACCGCGAGGCCGAGAATGCCCGCACCCACCACGCCGATCCGAGTCACGAGCCGATGCTCGCACACCACCCCCGGCCGTAGGTCGGCGCGGGCCACGGATCAGAGACCGGCAGGCCACGGATCAGAACTTCGGGTCAGCTGCCGAGACGCTTGCGGCCCTGGGCGCGTACGCGCTTGCGCTGGGAGGGGTCGAGCATGAGGTAGCCCGCGAGCGGTGCCCCCAGGACGCCGAGGATGATCAGCGCGGTGACCCACCACGGGAAGATGAACAGGGTGAGGAAGCCAACGACGACACCGCCGATGACGAATTTGGTCTTGGTGGACATCTCCTACCTCCGTATGGCCGCCCGATTGTTCAACGGCTGCGAAGGGGCCGCCGGTTCCGCCATCCCACAGCCCCCGCCCAACCGCCCTTTCAACGGACAAGCTCCGCTTGGCTCCACGATATGTCGCGAGTGTCCCGGCCGTCCAAAGAGTGCGAAGCGTATTCGATCAGATGCGGAGAGAGAGCTGGCCGCCGCCCAGCGTGCGGAGCACGTCGGCGTGCAGCTTGCCGTTGGTGCAGACCACGCTGCCGCCGTCCGGGCCCGGGACGCCGGCCAGGTCGGTGAACATGCCGCCCGCCTCCTCGACGATCACCTGCAGGGCGGCGAGGTCCCAGAGGGAGACCTCGGGCTCGGTGGAGATGTCGACGGCGCCCTCGGCGACCATCATGTGCGACCAGAAGTCGCCGAAGGCCCGGGTGCGCCAGACCGAGCGGCCGAGGTCGAGGAAACGTTCCAGCCGCCCCTGCTCCTCCCAGCCGCTGAGGCTGGAGAACGAGAGCGAGGCGTCCGACAGTTCGGAGATGGAGGAGACCTGCAGCCGGGTGGCGCGGGCGAGGCTCCGGCCCGTCCAGGCGCCGCCGCCGCGGGCGGCCCACCAGCGGCGGTTGAGCGCGGGCGCCGAAACCAGGCCGACGACGACCTCGTCGTACTCCATCAGCGCGATGAGCGTGGCCCACACCGGGACGCCGCGGACGAAGTTCTTGGTGGCGTCGATCGGGTCGATGACCCAGCAGCGCGCGCCGTAACCGGTCCTGCCGTACTCCTCGCCCAGGACGGCGTCCCGGGGGCGGGCACGCTTGAGGGTGCCGCGGATCTGTTCTTCGACGCTGCGGTCGGCGTCACTGACCGGGGTCAGGTCAGGCTTGGTCTCGATCCTCAGATCGAGCGCCTTGAACCTTTTGGTCGTGATGTCGTCGGCCGCGTCCGCCAGCACATGGGCGAGACGCAGGTCATCGGAATAGCCTGCCACGGCGTGACACGCTACCGTGATCACGCCCTGCGCCGACACTCTTACCGGGTGGAAGAACCTTCGACGCTCGGACAAGGCGTTGCGGGAGGCTGATCGGCTCCGTTAATGGGAGCATGGGCGGATGGCGCACGACCTTCCCGGGTGGGTGGCCGAACTGACCGACCCACGCCGGGCGCAGACGCTCGAAGAGCTCGCCGACCGGCTCGTCCCGCTCGCCGAACACGCGATCGACGTGTCCCGGCGGTTGCAGGCGCTGCTCAACGAGCTCAACGACCCGTTCCGCCGGGAGGCCCTGTACGGACGGGTGGAACGGCTGAAGAGCCGAGCCGGTGAGGCGCTCGACGAGATCGCCGCCGAGATCGGGGCGTCCGGGGAGAGCCGGATCGAGAAGATCTGGGCCGACTGGATCGAACGGGCAGGTCCCGGCGAACGCGACGCGGTCAAGGTCAGGGAGCTGCGTCGCCGTCTGGAGACCGATGTGGTGCCGGTGCTCACCGAGCAGCAGCAGGCGGTGGCCACGCAGGTCGCCGCCCGGACGTCGGCCGCCCTGGAAGAGGCCACCCAGACGCTGCTCACGCGGGTCGAGGAGCTGGCCAAGGCGGTGACCGACCTGATCCACGAGGTGCTGCCGCTGGCCCGTGAGGGGCTCACGCTCGCCAGCCGGATCTCCGCCCTGTCCAGCCGGGCCCGCAAGACGGGCCGCGGCCCGATCCCGGACGAGCTCCAGGAGCTGGGCGCCGAGACCTCGCGTGCCTTCGACGAGGCGGTCGCCCGGCTGGAGCTGGAGTGGGCCGCGCTCGGGGCACGTTCGGCGACGGTGCGGGCGGCGCTGCGCGGCGCCGAGGAGACCGCGTTCAGCCATGTGACCACGGCGATGACGTTGTGCGTGGAGGATCTGGCACCCGATCACGTCAAGGTGCTCAACGAGGCCGAGGAACGCGCCAACGAGCTGTACGACGAGCTCAGCCAGAGCTGAGCGGGGCCCCGGCGGTGGTCGCCGATCATGTGCGGTGGTCAGCCGATCGCCTGTGGGAAGCGGAAGAGCCGTTTCGGGTCGTACGCGGCCTTGACCTTGGTCAGGCGGTCGAGGTTGGGCCCGTAGTACGCCTGGCGCCAGCTCGTGAGCTCGGGGTCGATGTAGTTGACGTACGCGGCGCCGCCCGCGTACGGCTCCATGGCGTCATGGGTGCCGCGCAGCCACTCGCGGTCGCCGCCGTTCGCCAGGTACTGGATGCAGTACAGGCCTTCCCTGTGCGGGAACGCGGTGTCGCCGGGCCGCAGCCGCTTGACGGCGCCGCCGAGCGCGTCCATGAGCACTGACCTGCCCGTCACATCGTTGCCGCGGGTGAACCGCGCGATCAGGGTGGCGATGGCGTCGTCCGAGAGCGGGCGCGACACGATGTGCGATTTGCCCGCGTAGTTCGTTCGCGGGAAACGTCCTGTGGGGCGCTGTCCCGGCAGCGTGCCCTGGCCGTGGCAGCCGTCGATCGTCCGGCCTCCGCAGCCGCCCACCTGTTGCATGGTCGCCAGGTGGGAGCGGCGCTGGAGGTTCGGCCCGTCCGGGTCGCTGCCCACGGCGGCGGCGAGCCGGGCGAGATCGCGGCCGGCGTCGGAGAGCGCCACCCCCGTGATCTCGATCGTCGGGGTGCCCGCGGAGGGCTGGGCGTTGATATGGGCGCTGGTCCAGACGCCGTCGGCGGCGGACGGCAGCCAGCGTTGCCAGCCGCTGATCACGGCGGCCGCACGTGACCAGGGCCAGCGCAGGTCGAACGTGGTCAGGTCGGCGGCCTCGTGCGTCCGGAACGTGAACTCCACCGCGACCCCGAAGTTGCCGCCGCCACCGCCCCGGCACGCCCAGAAGAGTTCGGGCTCCCGCTCGGCGTCACAGGTGAGGACGCGGCCATCGGCGGTCACGATCCGTGCCGACTCCAGAACGTCGCAGGTCAGGCCATGTGCACGGGACAGGACCCCGAAGCCGCCGCCCAGCGTCAGCCCCGCGACGCCCACGGTCGGGCACGTGCCCGCGGGCACACCGCGGCCTTCACGTGAGAGCCGGTCGTACAGATCGATCAACCGGGTCCCTGCGCCGACCACCGCCCGCCCGCCGCCGTACTCGACCGTGCTCATCGCGGACACGTCGATCACCAGGCCTGATCCGGTGGACCAGCCCGCGTAGTTGTGCCCGCCGCAGCGCACCGCCACCGGCAGCCGCTGCCGGGCCGCGAACGCCACGCACTCGGCCACGTCCTGCGCGTTGTCGCAGTACACGATCCCTGCCGGGCGGATGCGGTCATACCGGGGGATGTAGAGGCGGCGAGCCCGGTCGTACGAGGCGTCGCCGGGCCGGATCAGCCGCCCGTCCAGGCTGCGGGCGAGGGCGTTCCAGTCGGCCGCGCCGGTCGGGCCGGGAGAGGCGGAGGAGGGGGCGGCAGGACGCCGCGAGGGTTTGGCCGGCTCGTCCGAGGAACACCCCGCTGCGAGGGCGCTCAACGCGGTGGTCGCAAGAAACCCTCGTCGCTCCATATGCCCATTCTCACCACTGAATGGCTCTTTGCACCTGAACTCCAGAAGTCACCCTGGCCACGGAGGCACCGTTAGCGATCTTGAGCATGCCCCGCGGCCCCTGGAGCGCTGGCCGGTAACGGTCAAGCAAGTCCTTGTTTGAACTGGTGATCATCTCGTTAGCATGCGTCCACATTGGAGCGGTTCTGCGGGGGATTCGTGATGGCCGAAGTGCACCATTTTGCCTACGGGGTCACGACGCCCCTGCTCGCGTACGTCATGTCGGTGGTCGGCTCGCTGCTCGGCCTGATGTGCACGGCGCGCGCCCGCGCCACCGAGGGGACCCGGCGGGCCTCCTGGCTCGGGCTCGCGGCGTTGTCCATCGGGGGCACCGGGATCTGGGTCATGCACTTCATCGCGATGCTCGGCTTCCGCGTCCCCGGCGCGCAGATCCGCTATGACGTCCCGCTCACGCTGCTCAGCGCGTTCATCGCCATGGGGGTCGTGGGGGTCGGGCTGTTCACGGTCGGCTTCGGCGGCCCGCATCTGGCACCCCTGCTGTCCGGCGGCGTGGTCACCGGCATCGGCGTGGCCAGCATGCACTACACGGGCATGGCGGCGATGCACACCTCCGCGGACGTCGGCTACCACCTCGGCGTCGTCCTGCTGTCGGTCCTGATCGCGATGGTCGCGGCCACGGTGGCGCTGTGGTTCACGCTGCGGGTACGGGGCACCCGCGCCACCGTCGGCGCCGCTTTGATCATGGGTGTGGCGGTGTCCGGCATGCACTACACCGGCATGGCGGCCATGCGCGTGGAGCTCGCCGGGCCCGCCCACGTGCCCGACGGCGCGCGGCCGTTCGACTTCCTGCTCCCGCTGATCGTCGTCGTCAGCCTCGTGGCGACCGTGCTGCTGGTGATCGTCGCCATCGCGCCCACCGAGGACGAGCTCCTTGATGAAGCAGCCCGCCCCAAGCTGGGCGGTACGGCCGCCGCGGACGGGACGGCCACCGCTTCGCCGGAGACGGTGCGGCGGCCCGGCCAGGCGGGCGCACCCTCGTCCCGGCCACCCCTCATCGTGCCGCGCCGCCCGCCTAACGAGCCGCCCCGGGGACGCTCCTAGACGCTCCTAGGACGGACGGCGCGACGGTGCCAGGAGGGGGGGCGCTGCCAGGACGGCGGGACGCTCCAGGGCGAGTCCTAGGGGCGGCGGAAGGTCGAGAGGAACGTTTCGAACTTGGTGTTGCTGTCCTGCCAGTTGTGCTGGCCCGAGACGAGGAACGCCATGTAGAGCGCACCGTTGTACGAGAAGACCCGCACGCGGCAACGCCCGGCCTTGCCGCTCTTGTTGAACGTGAATTCGAACTCCGCGGCCTTGCCGTCCTGGAACGGGATGTTCTCGCGCCACGCCACCTGCTTGTAGTCGGTGTAGCCGGAGTCGTTCTCGAACTTCTGCGCCGCGTTGCTCAAGTGGGTGGCCTCGCCGCCCGTGGTGTTGGCGAGATGCTGGAAGAAGATGCCACGGGTGGCGGCGCCGTCCGGGTCGGTGAACGACACGTTGCGGCCGGTCTGCTCCTGCTTCCAACCTTGCGGCACTGCGGCGGCGAACGACCCGCTGTAGGTCTGGAACCCCGCCGGGGCGTTGGTCTGGGGCTGCCGAGACGCCGTGGTGCCGCCGCTGGTGTTCGGGCTGGCCGCGCCGGGTGAGTTGCGGGCGCCCGGGTCGTCGCCGTCACTCACGAACGCGATGAAGGCGATCGCCGCCGCCACGAGCACGGCGGTGAGCACGCCCGCCGGGATGAGGATGGCCCAGCGCTGCGCGTTGGAGCGGCGGGGCGGGGACTCCATCGTGGGCGGCGGAGGCGTGGGAGGCAGGGTCACGTCCCGCACGGGCGGGCCCCCGACCGCAGGAGGTGCCCAGGCCGCCTGCGGGGTGTCTTGGGCGATCTGCCGTAGTTGGCGGATCGCGTCCTCGGGACGGAGCCGCTGCTCCGGGTCCTTGCGCAGCAGGCCTTCGAGCACCGGCTGCAAGGGGCCGGCCTGGCTCATCGGGTCCGGGTCGTCGTTGAGCACGGCGGCCATCACGCCCCAGACGTCCTGCCGCTGGTACGGCGGGCGGCCCTCGACGGCGGCATAGAGCGTCGCGCCCAGCGACCACAGGTCGGACGCCGGGGACGCCCTCTGGTGGCGGGCGAGCTCCGGGGCCAGGTACGCCGGCGAGCCGACGATGGCCCCGGTCTGGGTGAGGGTCTCGTCGCCCGCCACGGTGGCGATGCCGAAGTCGGTGAGGACGGCCCGGTTGTGGGGGAGCAGCACGTTCCCCGGCTTCACGTCCCGGTGCACCACCCCGGCCGCGTGCGCGGCGCGCAGGGCGTCCAGGACGTCGGCGCCGATCGCCGCCACCCGGGCGGGCGGCAGCGCGCCCTCGCGCGAGATCACCCGGTCGAGCGCGGGTGCCCGGACCAGCTGCATGACGATCCACGGCCGGCCCTCGTGCTCGACCACGTCGTAGACCGTGACGATGCCCGGATGGTCGAGCCGGGCGGCCGAGCGGGCCTCGCGGAACGTCCGGGCGTGGACGCGCTCGCGCTGCTCCTCGTCCATGCCCGCCGGGAGCGCGACCTCCTTGATCGCCACCTCGCGGTCGAGCATCCGGTCGCGGGCCCGCCAGACGGCGCCCATGCCACCGCTGCCGAGCAGTTCCACGAGCTCGTACCGCTCTGCGATGACTTGGGGCATGGCAGGACGATACCGACGCTGAGGCCGCGAAATCGCGCACAATTCGCGCTGAGCTGATACGGCCTGCTACTCGGCCCTGCGATCTTCGGTCTTGCGCTCTTCGGTCTTGATCTATTCCGGTTCGCCTTCGCGGGCGGCGAGGAGGCGGCGAAGCGAGTCGAGGCGCGTCTGGGACGCGTGTCCCTCGGCGACCCACGCGCCCAGTCCGCAGTCCTTTTGGAGATGATCGCAGTGCGGCGGGCAGCGCTCGGCTGCTCCCTCGGCCATGTCCTCGAAGGCGTGGATGACGTTCTCGGGCTTGATGTGCGCGAGGCCGAAGCTGCGGACGCCCGGGGTGTCGATGATCCAGCCCTCGCCGCCTGGGAGCTCCAGCGCGACCGCTGAGGACGAGGTGTGGCGGCCGCGGCCGGTGACGGCGTTGACGTGGCTCACGGCACGCTCGGCGTCCGGGACGAGGGCGTTCACCAAGGTCGACTTGCCGACACCTGAATGGCCGACCAGCACACTCACGCGGTCCCTCAGGTGGCCGTGCAGCTCCCCGTCCTGGCCGAGCTCCTCGCCCTGCACCGTGACCACGTAGGGGACCCCGAGCGGGGCGTACTCGGCGACCAGGGCGTCGGGATCGCCCAGGTCGGCCTTGGTGAGGCAGAGCAGCGGGTCCATGCCGGCGTCGTACGCGGCGACGAGCTGGCGGTCGATCATCCGGGGCCGCGGCACCGGATCGGCGAGCGCCGTCACGATCACCAGCTGGTCCGCGTTGGCGACGATGATCCGCTCGAACGGGTCGGTGTCGTCGGCCGTGCGGCGCAGGGACGAGGTCCGCGGCTCCACCCGGACGATGCGGGCCAGCGTGTCGGGATCGCCGGACACGTCCCCGACCAGCGCGACCCGGTCGCCCACGACGACGCCCTTGCGGCCGAGCTCGCGGGCGCGCATCGCGACCACGTTGCGGCGGTCGTCGGTGCCCTCGTCCACCAGGCACTGGTAGCGGCCGCGGTCCACGGCCGTCACGAAGCCCGCGACCGCGTCCTCGTGCGCCGGGCGGCGCCGGGTGCGCGGCTTGGAGCCGCGGCGCCCGGGGCGTACCCGGACGTCGTCCTCGTCGTAGTCGCGTGTTCGTCGTGCCAGTGGTCCGGACCCTTCTAGGCGGGGCCGAGCGGAGAGGCGGTCACCATCGAGCCCCACAGCTTGGTGAAGTCGGGAAGTGTCTTGCCCACCGTGGCCACGTTCTCCACCTCGACGCCGGGGACGGCGAGGCCGAGGACGGCCGCGGCCATGACCATCCGGTGGTCGTCGTAGGTGTGGAAGACGCCGCCGTGCAGCGGGCGCGGGTTGATCTGGAGGCCGTCCGGGAGCTCCCGGGCGTCCCCGCCGAGCGCGTTGATCTCGTTGACCAGGGCGGCCAGCCGGTCGGTCTCGTGGCCGCGCAGGTGCGCGATGCCGGTCAGCCTGGAGGGTGTGGCGGCGAGCGCGGCGAGGGCCGCCAGGACGGGGGTGAGCTCGCCGACCTCGTGCAGGTCGGCGTCGAGGCCGTCGAACGTGCCGGTGCCGCGGACGGTCAGGCCGTCGGGCCCCCGCGACACCTCGGCGCCCATCGCCGCGAGGAGGCCGCGCAGGGCGTCACCGGGCTGCGTCGTGCGTTCGGGCCAGCCGGGCACCGTGACCCGGCCGCCGGTCACCAGCGCGGCGCCGAGGAACTGCGCGGCGTTGGACAGGTCCGGCTCGATGACGGTCTCGCCACCGCGGAGAGGACCCGGCGTCACCCGCCACACGTTCTCCTCGGTCTCGACCGTCGCGCCTACGGCGCGCAACATCTCGACGGTCATCGCCAGGTGCGGGGCGGACGGGACGGGCGGCCCCGCATGCCGTACCTCCACGCCCTTGTCGAAGCGCGGCGCGGCCAGCAGCAGGCCCGAGACCAGCTGCGAGGAGCTGGAGGCGTCGATGGTGACGGTCCCGCCCCGCACGGCTCCCGTGCCCCGGATGGTGAACGGGAGCGCGCCGCGGCCCCCGTCGTCGATCTCCACACCCAGCTCGCGCAGCGCCGTGATGATCGGGCCCATCGGGCGCTTGCGCGCGTACGGGTCGCCGTCCACGATGACCTCGCCGTCGGCCAGCGCCGCGACCGGCGGTAGGAACCGCATGACGGTGCCGGCGAGGCCGCAGTCGATGCGCGCCGGGCCCGCCAGCTCGCCCGGCAGGACCTGCCAGTCGTCCCTGTCCTTGCTGGATGCGGCCTCGACGATGCCCACGCCGAGCGAGCGGAGCGCCTCGGCCATGAGCTCGGTGTCACGGCTGTGGAGGGGGCGCGTCACACGGGTGGGGGAGCCGGCGAGGGCGGCCAGGATCAACGCACGGTTGGTCATCGACTTGGACCCGGGAATCGCCACGGTGGCGTCGACCGGGGCATGGGCTACCGGGGCGGACCAGTGCGGAGCAGGCATAACCCTAAGGCTATCGGGACGCGGTCGCGAGCCGCGGTTCTGGCAGCGGAAAGCCGCACGGTGGCGTGGACCGGCCACCGTGCGGCGCCCCCGCGTGCGGGGCCCGGTCGGACCCTCGACGATCAGCCGAGGAGGACGATCCGAGGAAGACGATCAGCCGAGGAAGACGTAGTCGGCCCGGTAGGGGACCTTGGTGATGGCGTCAGGGGCGCAGGTGCCCGCGGGGGCGACGCCGCCGATGGTGTTCAGCCGGAGGATCGCGGTCGAACCGGCCAGCAGGCCCTGCTTCGCGCCGGCCTGGGTGGCGTCGAGGACGAGCTCAGGGATGTTGCCGTCGCCGTTGGGCGTCTTGACGACGGCCTTGCCGGTGACGGCGCTGCCGTCCCGGGAGACCCACTGAGGCGGGCCCTGGGGGCCGGGCTTGGCGAACGAGTGGGCTATCGGGCCTGCGAGCGTGGCGGTGACGCCCTCCTGGGTGAAGGCGAGCGTGCCGTCGGCCTGCCTGGTGCAGCGGTAGATCTGCGCGCCGCTGATGACCGGCTTGGTGAACGTCCGGGCCTGCGGTCCGCTGAATGGCGCAAACTGGCCACGGATGGCGCCGCCCGGGAACTCGGCGGTGTGGAGATTGGAGTAGTGGTTCTCCGGCTGGCGCATGATGCGGTCGGCGACGTTGGCGGGCACCGGCGTCATCCCGGCCAGGCCGGTCACCCCGGCAGGGAGGCCGGTGGGGGCGGCGAAGAGGTCCGCGGCGATCGGGCCGTTGGTGCCCCTGGCGCCCTTGTGGATGTGGCCGACGGTCGGCTGCCCGATGGACGACCAGGTGAAGCCCCAGGTGATCATGGCGCCGTGGCTGCGGGCGAACGCGGTGCCCCGGCCGTCGGGATCACCGGTCTTCTTGCCCTCCTTGCTGGGGATCTCCTGCGCGCCGTCCGCGATGGACTGCAGGGTCGCGGGCGTGGACCCGATGAGCACGCCGTTCAGGTCGGCGGGCTTGCCGAGCTTGTGGAACTGGCCGCGCATGGCCCCGCCCGGGAACTCACCCGTGTGCAGGTTGGCGTAGAAGCCGTTCGGGTTGTACTTGAGCTGGTCCAGCGCGGCCTTGTCGGTGACCTGGACGACGCCCGCGACGGCCCGCACGGTGTCCGGCAGGTTTCCGGCGAAGAACGGCACCCTGACCGCGCCGTTCGAGCCCTTGGCGCCGAGGTGGATGTGCCCGGCGGTCGGCGCGGCGACGTCGCTCCAGCGCAGCGCGTACCAGAGCCGGTCGCCCTGGATGCGGATCAGCGCCGTCGCGCTCCCGTCCCGGTCCCCGACGGCCTTCCCGTCCGCCGCGGGCACCTCGTTGCGGCCGAGCAGGCTCGCCGCCAGGTAGGTGATGTCACCGCCCTGCGGGGCGGTCGCGGCGGTGTCCACGGGAAGCGCGCCCTTCTGCGCGGCCGTCCCGCCGTGGCCGTGGCCGGCGGCGGCCACGGACGCGCCATTGGCGGACTTGTTCGAGCTGCCGGTGAATTCACCGGCCATTCCGGTGGCTGCGGCCATTCCGGCTCCGGACGTGATAATTGCGGCGGCGGCGAGGGTCGGAAGCACGATCTTGCGAACGGACATTGTTTTACCCCTGGTCTCTAGGGTGTGGCCTTATTGCCTTCACCTCTAGGCACGCGATGGTCGCCGACCCGGGTTCAATGGGCTTCAGATTTCTTTTCCTATTTCAATGATCCGGTACACCTGTCAATGTGGGCCGGGCTGTGTCTGTGTCCGGGCACGCGAAAGCCGCCCGGCGGGGGTCGCGTTGCCGGGCGGCTCTCTGGTGTGGGTCGATCAGAGGGGGATGGTCAGCAGGGTTCCGCCGCCGCCTTCGAGCACGACCTCGAACCGGTCGAGGTCCGCACGCGGGATGGACGTGCCGCCGTGGGTGACGAGCGGCGCGGGTGAGCCGGGCACGCCGTAGCCCTTGTCCGGGACCCGCCAGCCGGTGACGACCGTTCGTTCACCGGTGCGGGACACCGCCTCCAGGCGGCACTTCAGCGGGCCGCGCACATTGCGCAGCTCAAGCCCGACGTGTGTGCCCCAGAGCTTGCTCTCCAAGCCCACGACACCGGAGGCGCCGGTCTTGGTGTCGCTGCCGCTGTGCCGTTCACCCCAGATGACGAGGGCCTGCGCCGGGCCGTGGTTGTGACCGGGCTCGGCGCCCCCGCCGCCCTCGTTGTTGATCGCCGCGCCCACCGTGATCCCGGTGGCCAGCACCGCGGCGGCGGCGATCGAGCCGATCGCGTACGTGCCGCGGCGGCGCCGCCTGTCGAGCTCACGGCGGCGCCGCATCATGTCGATCACGGCCTCGGGCGGGGCGTCCCCCGAATCCGGGACGCCCGGTTCAGGGGCCGGTGGGGCGGCGTCGTCACCTCGCCCGTGTTCATGGTCGACGTCGCTGAAAGCGCCGATCCCGTTCAGCGCGTCCGCCATTCCGCTCATCTCGGCGAGCTCGGCGGTGCACGATTCGCATTCGCGGAGGTGCGCCTCGAAGGCCCTTTTATCGTCCTCTTCCAAAAGGCCCAGGGCATAGGCTCCGACATCAGTGTGCTCGACTTCAGGAGTCATGCCGTCACCCCCCTTTCTTCCAATGCGACGCGCAGTGCGCGGAGTGCGTAATAAACTCGGGACTTGACTGTCCCTACCGGAATTCCGAGAACTTCGGCGGCCTGATTGACTGTCCGGTCGCGAAGGACTGTCTCGGTCAGTACCTCGCGGTGAGCGGGTGACAGTGCGTTCAGCGCCTCGGCCACGACCACCTTGTGCAAGAGGCCGTCCATCTCATCCGCCATCGGAACGTTCTCCAAGGCGCCGTCGCCGACCTCCGGCGGCCGGACGTCGCGGTGCCGTCGATTGTCGATGACGATACGTCTGGCGACTGTGGCGAGCCAGGGCATCAGGGATGCTGTTGTGGCATCGAGACGGTCGGCACTGCGCCAGGCGCGGACCATGGTCTCCTGCACCACGTCCTCCGCCCACTGCCGGTCCCCCGCGGTGAGCCGGAGCACGAAGGTCAGCAGTGGGCGGTGGTACTCGCGGTACAGCTCCGCGACGAGTCTCTCGTCGTCGTCGGCGCGTACCGGTCTCGGGCGGCGGAGGAGATTCCGCAACCCACCCCCGGTGGGGCGTCCGACTGTTCCGGGCATTGCCATGGCCGGGCGTCTCCATCAGGTCGGAGGGGATCCCTGGAAGAACGGGCGGTCAGTGGGCAGTACGGGGCCGCACCCTGGGGTGGTTCAACGGATTTTAGGTTTTCTTATGGTCGCCTTGAGGAAGTCGGCCAATCCAGGGCCGTCGGCTCAGCGCTTCCACGCCTTCGACGCCTTGCCCCTCGACGTCTTGCCCTTGGCCGCCTGAGCGGGCTTGGACGCGGCCGATCCGGCCTTGCTCGCGACAGTGCCGGCTTTGGAGGCGGCCTTGGAGGTGCCCTTGACGGTCGCCTTGGAGGCCGACCTCGCGGCCTTGGCCGACTTGGCGAGTGCCTGGGCGGTCTTGTGGTCGCCCTGCCTGCGGGCTTCCTTGATCTGCCGTGCCGCCTCCTTGCGGGCGTTCTTGAGCTCGGCCTTGGCCTCCTTGCGGAGGGCCTTGGACTCCATGGCCGCCTGGACACGGGTGTCGCGGATCTGCTGCCGTAGCTCGCCGACGCGGCGGCCGCGGCGCGGCTCGGTGGCGACCATGAGCAGGGCGCCGAAGAGACTGGCGTTCTTAAGGAGGTGCGAACGCTCGCTGTTGCGGCGTTCCGGGTCGTCCTCGGTCCAGTACCGGTGCTCGCTCGCCAGGGCGGGCACCAGCTGGGCCGCCATGAGGAACGTGGTCGCGCGGCGGAACTTGCCGGTCAGCAGCAGCACACCGGTGCCGAGGCTCAGCGCGCCCTCGATGCGCACGAGGCTCTCGGGGTCCTTGGTGGGGAGCCAGTCGAGACGGTCGGCGATCGGCTTGACGGTGGGTGCGACCTGCTCGGCGCGCGGACGCGGGTCGCGGAGTGTCTCGAGGCCGGTGATGATGTACGGGGCCGCCACGAAGGGTCGGGCCAGAGTCGTGAAGGGTCGCATGGGCCCTCTATGCCCACCACCAGGAGGGTCAAGCGCGGCTTGTCCTCTGGTGGGCAGGCGGGTGCGGCCGGGGGCGGTCAGGCGCAGCTCGCCGTGCCCCACCGTCCGGAAACGGTCTGGGTGGTGGCTTGTCATACCCACCGGGCAGGATGGGCCCATGTGCGGTCGCTATGCCACGGCCCGGGCGCGCCAGGAGCTGATCGACGAGTTCCAGGTGCAGGTCGACGCCGTCGAAAAGGATCTTCAGCCCGACTACAACGTCGCGCCCACCAAACAGGTGCCGGTCGTGCTCACGCGCGCTCCGAAGGACGAGCCCGAGGATGCGGCGCAGCGGATGCTCCGCACCGTGCGCTGGGGGCTGGTGCCCGTCTGGGCCAAGGACCTGTCCATCGGCAGCCGTATGATCAACGCCCGGTTCGAGACGGTGCACGAGAAGCCCGCGTACCGCCGGGCCTTCGCCAAACGGCGCTGCCTGCTCCCCGCTGACGGTTACTTCGAGTGGTACGTCCTGGAGGACTCCCGGACGGACGACCCCGCCGAGGGGGAGAAGAAAGCCAAGAAGAAGCCGCAGAAGCAGCCCTTCTTCATCCATCCCAAGGACGGCGCGGTCATGGCGATGGCCGGGCTCTACGAGCTGTGGAAATCTCCCGAGAACGAGTGGGTGTGGACCTGCACGGTCATCACGACCGACGCCCCCGACGAGCTCGGCCGCATCCACGATCGGATGCCGATGATCGTCACCCCCGATCGGTGGGACGCCTGGCTCGACCCGGGGCTGACCGACACCGACCAGGTACGCGAGCTGCTCACCCCCGCGATGGCCCGGAACTTCGAGGCCTATCCGGTCTCAAAAGCCGTGAACAGCGTAAAAAACAACGGTCCAGAACTGATACAGCCCTCGACAAATGGGGGATAGTTCTGGCAAACATTCCGACACCTTGTTCTGACCGCCGCAACCGGTGGTTTCGCGCCGGTGTCCCGTCCCGGCGCCTCCTGCCCGGTATTTCCTGGCCGGAGCTCCCCATCGGTGGCGGTCGGAGGCGAGGCCCACCCCCTTTGCCCGGGGCCACTACCGGGAGGAGCTCGGAACACGTGGACGCCGCCACCGCCCGTACCCGACTTGAGGCCATGCTCGCCGACCTGGAGCGTTCGATCGCGATCCTCACGGGCGAGCACCCCGAGCGCGAGAACTCCGCCGCCGACGCGGGTGCGGGCCTCACCGACAGCGACCGTGTCGAAGCGGCGCTCGAATCCCTCGAACGGCACCGCAACGCGGTCCAGGCGGCGCTCCAGAGGATCGAGCAAGGCTCGTACGGCCAGTGCATCGGCTGTGGCAAGGACGTCCCACCGGGCCGCCTGGAGGCCCGCCCCGACGCCGCCCGCTGCGTAGCCTGCCAAGCCAAACACGACCGCGCGTATCGCTGAGTCTCTGACGCCCTCCGCGAGCCCAAGCCCTAGATACGCCTGGCGCTGGCTAGTAGGTGGATTCCCAGGGACTCGTCCACCAGGGGGGCGCTGAGCTCGGTGCGGACCAGGCGGGGGAGTTCACGGGGGGACGCGGTCAGGATGTGCTCGACGGTCGACGGGGACAGGATCGTGCGGGGCCTGATCCACTCGACCTCCAGGCCGACCTCGGTGAGCAGCTCACGTAGCTGATCGGCCCAGAAGCAGCGGGTGATGGTGCCGTCCGGCCAGGGGACGAGGACGACCTCGGCGCTCGGCACGTCCGACAGGTGGGCCCAGCAGTTCTGCTCGGCCAGCAGGGCCATGCCGAGGGTGAGGGAGTCGACCGTCAGCAGCACGCGGCCGCCGGGGCGCAGCACCCGGGCGACCTCGGCGATGGTCGACTCGGTCGCCAGGTGGCGGGAGAGCGTGCGGTCCTCGGCGATCACCGCGTCCATGCAGGCGTCGGCGAGGAAGGGCAGGGCGCCGGTGTCGGCGATGATCTGGCGGAGGGTGCCCGGCGGGTGGTGCTCGTGGTGCCCGGAGCGTGGTGGCGGGGGCCGATGACGGCCGTTCCCGTTGGCGGGCGGCGTCGCCGGCGGGGCCGCGACCAGATTCGGATCTCGTACCTCCAGCACCGTGTGGCCGGCCGCCGCGGCATGCGCGCCGCTGTGCGCATGGCTGCCCGACACGTCCAGGATCCGGGATGGACGGCGGGGGAGCCAGCGCGCCAGCTGGGCCGCTGCCACGGCCCAGTAGAACGTCCAGTACATGGCCAGCGACTCTCCGTCACCAGGGGAGTTTCGCAGACTGGCGATGGAGGGCTCCGGAGGTCGTGCCGGCACCGGTAGCAAAGGGTTGCTCCTGTTCTAGCCGCGTAAGTGACTTGTTCCCCGTGGAGGCGCCCACATCACCCTCCGTGCAGGTACGGGTGACCTGACCTGAGCCGGATGGGACCCGCCGAAAACATGGTCTGCGGCCGGGAATCGACGGGGTGGTGGCGGCGTTGCACCGATGCATGACCGCCTGCGCACACGGCTCACGCTCCGGAAACGGTTTCGGAGGGCCGATGGCGCAACGTGGGCGGGAGATGACGCGGAACGTCCAGCGGAGGTGCAGTCGATGTCCACAGCCGTCGCAGAAAGCCCTAGCGGCACCGCCGTGGTGCCGTCTCAGGGCGGCACGCGGGCACCCGCTGGCGTCGTCAGGCCACGCCGACCGATATCGTCTGTGAGGTACGACGCCGCCGGCGTCGCCACGACGGAGGAGGTGGGTCAGGTCCCGGGCACCACGGAGACCGTGGAGCAGCGCCAGGAACGGTTCCAGCGCGATGTGCTCCCGTTCTTGGACCAGCTGTACTCGGCCGCCCTGCGTATGACGCGCAACCCGGCGGATGCCGAGGATCTCGTGCAGGAGACCTTCGCGAAGGCCTTCGCGTCCTTCCACCAGTTCAAGGAAGGCACGAACCTCAAGGCCTGGCTCTACCGGATCCTGACCAACACGTTCATCAACTCCTACCGCAAGAAGCAGCGCCAGCCGCAGCAGGCGGCGACCGAGGAGATCGAGGACTGGCAGCTCGCGCGCGCCGAGTCGCACACCTCCAGCGGGCTCAAGTCCGCGGAGGCGGAGGCGCTGGAGCACCTGCCCGACTCCGATGTCAAGAGGGCGCTCCAGGAGCTCCCCGAAGAGTTCCGGATCGCGGTCTACCTCGCCGATGTCGAGGGCTTCGCGTACAAGGAGATCGCCGACATCATGGGGACCCCTATCGGTACGGTGATGTCACGTCTGCACCGAGGTCGGCGGCAGCTGCGCGGGATGCTCGAGGACTACGCTCAGGACCGCGGCCTCACCCGTGCGAGGGAGGGATCGGCATGAGCTGTGGCAACCACCACGAGACGCCCTGCACCGAGGTTCTCGCCCGTGTCTACACCTACCTCGACGGCGAGCTCGACCAGGGCGGCTGCAGCCAGGTGCGCGAGCACCTCGACGAATGCGGCCCCTGCCTCAAGGAGTACGGCCTTGAGGAGGCCGTGAAGAAGCTCGTCGGCAAGTCCTGCGGATGCGAGCCCGTGCCCGGCGACCTGCGGGCCAAGGTGCTCGGCCGCATCGAGCAGATCTGCGGCGAGATCAAGTCCGCCGAGACGACATCGTCCGAAACGGCCTGAAACAGGCTGACACGGCCTGACCCGGCCTGCCCGGGTCACCCGCGACGCGGGCGCGGCTCGGTATCGTGCTCAGGTGCTCGCACTCGTCACCGGCGCGGCCGGATTCATCGGCTCCCATCTCGTCGACCGCCTCCTTGCCGACGGCCACGAGGTCGTCGGCCTCGACGACTTCTCGACTGGCGGCAACACCCGTGCCGACATCGAGATGTGGCGGATGGACGTGGCCGATCCGGCTCTGGCCGAACGCGTCGCGGCCCGCCGCCCTGAGGTCGTCTTCCATCTCGCAGCCCAGGTCAGCGTGCGCGTGAGCGTGAGCGACCCCTTGCTCGACGCCCGGACGAACGTCGTCGGCACGGCCAACGTGTTCGAGGCGGCGCGCGCCGCCGGGAGCCGCAAGGTGGTCTTCACGTCCAGCTGCGCGGTCTACGGGGTGCCCGACGTCCTTCCGGTGCCGCCGGACGCCCAGTTGCGGCCCGCGTCCCCGTACGCGGCGTCCAAGGTGTCCGGCGAGATCTACGCGCAGACGTACAAGGCGCTGCACGGTCTCGACTTCACCACCCTCACGCTCGCCAACGTCTACGGTCCGCGGCAGACGCCCGAGGGCGAGGCCGGGGTGATCTCGATCTTCACGGACGCGCTGCTGACCGGTAAGCCGACCCAGGTCTTCGGCGACGGCAAGCAGACCCGCGACTACGTCTACGTGGCCGACGTCGTGGACGCGTTCATGCGTTCGGCCGGCGAGCAGGGCGGCGGCGAGCGCTTCAACGTCGGCACCGGGCTGCAGACCACCGACCGTGACCTGCACACGCTCGTCGCCGAGGCGGCCGGGGCACCGGACGAGCCGGCGTTCGCGCCGCCGCGGCTCGGCGACCTGCCCGCCATGGCGGTCGACCCGGGCCCCACCCGTGCCGTGCTCGGCTGGACGCCCGCCGTCAGGCTGCGTGAGGGGCTGTCCGCAACGGTGGCGTGGGCACGGTCCCGGGACGATTGATCACTCAAGGTGACAATTACTTCACGCTTTGCTCACGATTCCCTGCATGCCTGTGTGGCATGGGGCCTCCGGGTTAGGCTTGGTGCCGAAATCAGCGACGGGAGCATCACCTGCCCGGGTGGCCGGGGCCGATCGGCCGTGGCCGATCGGAGTTGGAGAGCCATGCCCGAGCATGTGATGTCGGCCGGCCGGGGCGGCGACACCTTCTAGGTCAGCAGGGTGTCCTCTCCTGGTCAGCAGGATGTCCTCGTCCTCACAGCTGGAGCCCAGGGGCGTGTCCTGGGTGTGGGCCTGCCGGCTTCGGCCGCGTCGACCTCCGAGGGGGCGGCAATGCGTGGACTACCGCTCGCGGCGTGGGCGTACGTCTGCGGAGTGATCGCGCTGGCGACCGGTCTCATCGTGGTGCACTTCAAACCGCTCAGCTGGACGACGATCGTGGCGCTCGCCGTCCTGGCGGTGCTGTTCCTCATCTGCGACTCGGCGCCCGCGCTCCTCAACGTGGAGCGCGCCCGGGTCTCCCTCAGCTTCGCCGCCAGCCTGGCGTCGGTCGTCATGCTCGGCCCGGTGGGCGCCGCGCTGCTCGGTTTCTGCGCGGTCGTCACCGGCCAGCGCCACCTCGCCACGGTCAAGCGGCTCTTCAACGGCGCGCAGTTCGCGCTGTGCGGCTTCACGTCCGGCGTCGTCTTCGGGGCGCTCGTCCCCGACAACCTGGAGCCGGGGACGAGCCCCCACTGGGTCGAACAGGTCATCGGCCCGTTCCTCGGCGCGCTCGTGACGTTCGTGCTGGTCAACCTGCTGCTCGTGGCGGGCATCCTGCTGCTCAGCAAGCAGGCCACGCTCCGTGAGCTGCTGCGCGAGAGCGGCGGGCTCGCCTTCGGCTGCCTCGGCTACGGCATGTTCGGCCTGCTCATCGCCGGCCTGTGGAACTGGGTCGGCCCGTTCGCCGCCGTGCTCGTGCTGCTGCCGCTGTTCATCGCGCGCTGGGCGCTGGAGCAGACCCGCGCGCAGCAGCAGGCGCACGCCGCCACCCTCGCCGCGCTCTGCCAGGCGGTCGAGACCAAGGACTACTACACGCGCGGCCACAGCGAACGGGTGTCCCGCGGCTCGGTGATGATCGCGCAGGAGATCGGCATGCGCTCGGACCGGGTCGAGGCCATCCGCTACGCGGGCATGCTCCACGACGTCGGCAAGCTCGGCGTGCCCACCAAGGTCCTGCAGAAGTCGGGCTCCCTCACCGAGGAGGAGTTCGCCGCGATCCAGCTGCACCCGATGCGCGGGCTGGAGATCGTCCGGGAGATCGGCTTCCTGGACGAGGCGCTCGCCGGGATCATGCACCACCACGAGAAGGTGAACGGCCGTGGCTACCCCATGGGTCTCGCCGGCGACGAGATCCCCGAGTTCGCACGCATCATCGGCGTCGCGGACGCGTTCGACTCGATGACCTCCACCCGGTCCTACCGCGCCGCCCGCACGATCGAGGAGGCCGTGGTGGAGCTGCGCAAGTGCGCGGGCGACCACTTCGACCCGGTCATGGTCGACGCGTTCCTGTGCGCTCTGGAACGTGTCGGCTGGGAGCCCCCGGAGCCGGTCGTCCTGCCGGAGGACAACGTCGTGGAGATCACCCTGCAGGACCACGACGATCCGACCGTGCCGATCCGCGTCGCGACCGACGAGGTCCGGCGGTAACGGTGTCCACACAGGAACGTGCCGCATGGCAGACGCTCGACTCGGGCCAGCTGCTGCTGATCGCCTCCGCCGGGCTCTTCGTCATCGTCGCGGTCACGCAGGTGGCCGCGGTCGGCCTGGTCCAGCCCGACATCGCGGTGATCTTCGGGGTGCTGATCGCCCTCGGTGAGCTGTTCCGCATGGTCATGCCCGGCAACCGCGAGGTGGCGCCCATCGCCACCTCGGGCGCGATCGGCTACGCACTCCTGGTCGGGGTCGGCCCCGAGGGCGCGGAGGTCGACCGGGAGCTCGGCGTGGTGCTGGCGACGCACTCGCCGCTGCAGGTGGTCGCCGTGACCGCCGTCGGCATGCTCGTCGGCTCGCTGCCGCACATCGCGGTCGGACGCTCCTCCGGGCTGGACGCGATGGCACGCCGGCTGTTCACCGTGGCCGTGGTGGCGCTGTGCTTCCGGCCGATCGTGACCGCCGGGCTCGACAGCACGCTGCTGTTCGCCATGATGGCCGTGGTCGCGGTCTTCGCCTGCTTCGCCGACGTCCTGGTCGCGGCGATGATCCGGGCCGAGGCGGTGCGGACCCGTTTCGGCATCGCGATGCGCGACGAGATCCGCGCCAAGATGGCGCTCTGCGCGGCCACCACCGCGACGGCCATGCTCGTCGCCGTCTCCACCACCGTGATGGGCCCGGTGGCGTTGCTGATCTTCACCGCGCCGATCCTGGTCACGCAGTTCGCCTTCCGCCGCTACGCCGGCGTGCGCGCCACGTACCTGCAGACCGTGCGCGCGCTGTCGCGCGTCACCGAGGTGGGCGGCTACGTCGAGGCCGGGCACTCCCGCCGGGTGTCCCGGTTCGCCGTGTCGATGGGCCGCGAGCTCGGCATGTGCGAGGAGGAGCTCCTCGAGCTGGAGTACGCGGCGCTCATGCACGACATCGGCCAGCTCTCGCTCGCCGACCCGATCCCCGGCGGTGCCACCGTGCTGGCCTCGCCGACCGAGCAGCGCCGCATCGCCGAGCTCGGCTCCGAGGTGATCAAGCAGACCGGCGTTCTCGATCGGGTGGCCCACATCGTTCACCTGTCGTCCCACCCGTACCGGACGGGCCACGGCGAGACCGGCAACGGCGCCGCCGCCCACGTCGAACGGCCGGTGCCGCCGCCGCTCGCCAGCCGCATCATCAAGGTCGCCAACGCCTACGACGACCTCGTCGGCGACTCCGGCGACCGTGACCGCGGCGCCGCCGTGCTCGAACGGCTCCGGCTCGACTCGGCCTCCGAGTACGACCCGACCGTGGTCGAGGCGCTCAGCCGTGTCGTGGATCGCTACGTCCGGCGCTGACCGGGTGTAGACCCGCGTTCGGGGGTATACGTTCCCGCGGACAAATCCACGAGTTGGTATTTGTCCATGGCATGGCCGGACTGGACGCCGCCGGGCCACTAGTCTCGGCCACGTCCAAGGTGTGCCGATGAAGGAGTTGTCCGCAGGTGTTCGAATCCGTGCTCGTGGCGAATCGCGGCGAGATCGCCAGCCGGATCATCCACACCGCGCGCAGGATGGGCGTCAAGGCCATCGCCGTGTACTCCCAGGCGGACGCCGACCTGCCGTTCGTCGCCGAGGCCGACGAGGCCATCCTCATCGGCCCGCCGCCGGCCGCCGCCAGCTATCTGGACGCCCCCGCGATCCTGGAGGCCGCGCGCCGTACCAACGCGCAGGCCGTGCATCCGGGATACGGCTTCCTCGCCGAGAGCGCCGAGTTCGCCCGCCGGGTGATCGACTCCGGTTTGATCTGGGTCGGCCCGTCGCCGCTGGCCATTGGCCGGATGGCCGACAAGATCAACGCACGCAACCTGATGAAGGAGGCCGGAGTCCCGGTCGCTCCCGGCACCTGGGAACCCGTCCCCGACCTCGGCACCGCCCTGGAGGAGGCCGAGCGCATCGGCTACCCCGTCATGGTCAAGGCCGCCGGCGGCGGAGGCGGCGTCGGCATGGGCGCCGCGTTCGACGAGACGGGGCTGCGCCAGGCCTACGAGACGGCACGGTCCCGGGCGGAGCGTTTCTTCGGCAGTCCGGACATCCTGATCGAGAAGTTCGTCGAACGGGCGCGGCACGTCGAGGTGCAGATCCTCGGGCTGGCCGACGGCACCGTGGTCCCGCTGGGGGAGCGCGACTGCTCGGTGCAGCGCCGCCACCAGAAGGTCGCCGAGGAGACGCCCTCCCCGGGCATCACTCCTGAGCTGCGCGAGCGCATGCTCGCTGCCGCGGTGCGCGCGGGTGAGGCGGTCGGCTACCGCGGCGCCGGGACGGTCGAGTGCCTGGTCGATCCGGCCACGCAGGACTTCTTCTTCCTGGAGATGAACACCCGGCTCCAGGTCGAGCACCCGATCACCGAGCTGGTCACCGGCCTTGACCTGGTCGAGCTGCAGTTCCGCGTCGCGGCCGGTGAACGGGTGACGATCGGGCCGGTCCGGCCGGACGGGCACGCGATCGAGTTCCGGGTGTACGCCGAGGACCCGCAGCGCTTCCTGCCCAACCCCGGAGAGATCAAGATCTGGGAGGAACCCGTCGGGCACGGGATCCGGATCGACGCCGGATACGCCGAGGGCAACACGGTCACCCCGTTCTACGATCCCCTGCTGGCCAAGCTGTGCGTGCACGGCACCGACCGGGCCGACGCGGTGCGGCGCGGACGCGCGGCGCTGGACGCCTTCCGGATCGAGGGGCTGGAGACCAACCTCCCGTTCCTCCTCGAGCTGCTGGACCGGCGCGAGTTCGTGGACGGGACGTACGACACTGGGCTGGTGGACCGGATGCGCGCGCCCTAGGACGCGGGTGCCATGTTCATCGACGGAGGGGATACTGTGCCGCTCGTGGAGAGTACGTACTGCGATCGCTGCGGCGAGCCCGCCCAGCAGGGTGACCACGGCTCGTGCCGCGCCGCCCGCCGGATGGAGCCGCCGCGCTACTGCGGCCGCTGCCGCCGCCGGATGATCGTCCAAGTGACGCCCACCGGCTGGAACGCCCGCTGCTCGGAGCACGGCGAGCTGGCGTCGACCTGATCGGCCGAGCCTCAGAGGGGCAGGACGTAGGCCATGAGGGGGAATCCCGGCGCTGGGGAGTAGTCCCGTTCCGGGGTGCGCGTGAAGCCCATCCGCTCGTACATGCGTTGGGCTGCTCGCATGCCCGGTTGGCTGGCCAGTCTGACGCGAGCGAGGCCTGCCGTACGGGCACGGTCCAGGCACGCGTGCACAAGAGCCTGTCCCACGCCCTTGCCGCGCGCACGTTCACCGACGGCCAGCATTCGGATCTCGGCTTCGTCGGGGTCTTGCGCCAGTTGGGCGTAGGGGCTGCCTGGAACGCAGTAGGCCACCGCACCGACGAGCTCGCCGGTGATCTCGGCCACCAGGAGCTCGCCCTTGACGGCGCGGTCAGCGGCGTTCCGCAGGACCGGAACATACGTGGAGGTGGGGGACACGAAACCACCGCCGACGTATGTCTCGACGGTGAGATCCCCTGCTTTGGCGTACTCGTCAGGCCTGGCCAGGCGGACGAGTACGGAGGGCTCAGACACCGGTGCCTCGCGGGTGGACGATCTCGGAGGCGGTGGCGATATCGACCAGGCGCGGGGCACCCGAGTCGAACGCGCGGCGCAGCGCGAGCCCGGTCTGGTCCGGGTGGGTGACAAGCGCGCCCGCGCCGTCGAGAGTGTGCAGCGCCTCGTCATGGCGGCACTGCGGCTGGCCGCTGTTCCCCACGATCATGACCACGGGCAGATTGTGCCTGACGAGGGTGACGGCGTCCATCAGCGAGAATCCGGCCGCACCGTTTCCGAGCATCAGCGCGACCTGCACCGACGGCCGCGCGCTCCACCGGGCCGCCGTAGAACCTGAACATCGTTTTGACGCCGTACCGCAGGACCACCGCGATCGCCGCGTCGCCACCGTGCCGAGGTTCCATGACGCACGCTGACAAGCGATCGATCACCGAAATAGGCCGTCAGGTGCGGGCTATGTCCTTGCAGGTGTGCTCATTGGGAAGCATGGGACGCAAGCGCACGGAGTAGGTCTTGCCTTGGCTCGCCCAGACGACGTTGCTTTGGGCGAGGTCTCTGGCAGTGACCGAGTCGAGATGGGTGAACACCGTGCAGATGCCTCTGGCTGCACGCTCGCCCTTGCCCAGCGGTGCGAGAGGCCACGGCTTGATGGTCTTGCCCGAGGATGTGGTCTCTCCGGCGAGGACGGCGACCTGGAGCGGCAGGTAGGGGCGGGGAGAGGCTTCCTGGTCGGCGGTGGGCCAGGCGTACGGCTGGAGACGTTTCCACATCCGCACGGCCGGGTCGGTGGCCTGGGATTCGGGTTGGCTGACCCTGGTCCGCGCCGAGCCCATGGTGATCTCCAGGATCTGGGCATCCGCGACATCCTCGGCGCCGGCCGTTCTGGAACGTTCGAGACCGGCTGCCCGGGCGTCGCGGAGCAGCCGCGTCAGCGCATCCGGTCTCAGCTGGAACTCCGCCAGGCTGTCGACCGGTGAATCGACGTCGCCTCTTCGCATCGCGTACGCGCGGCCGTCGGCGTACAGCGAGAACTCGGGGATGCTTCCCGGGCCGCCCAGACCGGCGAAACCGCCGGTCATCCGCCATTGCAGGAGCAACCGGTCGGACGGACCGGTCGACGGGGCCTCAGACGCCGGTGCGGACGTCCCGGGCGTCGGCGTCCAGGTGGAGCAGTCGGGGTCGGACAGGGCGCAGGCTTCCTCGTCGTCCCAGATCGAGCCGCAGCCGGTGAGGATCCCCACGCTGATCAGCATGGCTGCGATGCTCCGGCCGACCAGGCCTCCGGATGGAGCTGCCATGCGGCTTGGACGCGTGGCCGGGGCCGGGGGTTCCCCGCCGGTACAAAGTCTGCGCGTCCAAGACTGTGGGAATCAGCGAACCTTGAGTGCGTGACCGCACGCTAGTGTGCGGCTCGTGAGTGTGCTCGTGGTGACCGGAACCTGTACGGGTGTCGGCAAGACGATCGTCACCGCCGCGCTGGCCGCGCTGGCGGCGGCCCGGGGGACGCCGGTGGCCGTCGTGAAGCCCGGGCAGACCGGGGCGGGTCCCGGTGAGCCCGGCGACCTCGACGAGGTGCGGCGGCTCGCGGCCATCGATGACGTGCACGAGTTCGGGCGCTTCCCGGACCCGCTGTCGCCCGCGGCGGCCGCGCGGCGGGCGGGGATGCCGCCGATCAGCCTGCCCGAGGTCGTGGACCAGGTACGCGAGCTGTCGGAGTCCCGGCGGCTGGTGCTCGTCGAGGGTGCCGGTGGCCTGCTCGTCCGGTACGACGACGAGGGCGCGACGGTGGCGGATCTGGCGCGGTGGCTCGGCGCGGCCGTGGTCGTGGTCGTACGTCCCGGACTCGGGACCCTCAACCACACCGCGCTGACGCTGGAGGCCATGGCGCACCGCGGGATCCAGCTCGCCGGAGTCGTGATCGGGGAATGGCCCGACGAGCCCGACCTGGCCATGCGCAGCAACATCCAGGATCTGGAGACGATCGCCGCGCGGCCGCTCGCCGGGGCGATGCCCGAGGGCGCGGGCGACCTGGACGCCGCCGAGTTCCTGATCACCGCGCACCGGTCGCTGGCCCCGGCGTTCGGCGGCGCCTTCGACGCTGCTACCTTCCGCGATAGCTACGGCCTCACAAAGGAGAATCCGTGACCGACATCCTCGAGGTGGCTCGCCGCCAGGTGCTCGACGAGGGCAAGGGCCTGTCCGCCGCGCAGGCGCTGGAGTGTCTCAACCTTCCCGACGACCGGCTCGAGGAGTTGCTCGCCCTCGCCCACGAGGTCCGCATGCGCTGGTGCGGCCCGGAGGTGGAGGTCGAGGGGATCATCTCCCTCAAGACCGGCGGCTGCCCTGAGGACTGCCACTTCTGCTCCCAGTCAGGCCAGTTCACCTCCCCGGTCCGCGCCGTCTGGCTCAACATCCCCGAGCTCGTCGAAGCCGCCAAGGAGACCGCCAAGACGGGCGCGACGGAGTTCTGCATCGTCGCAGCCGTCCGGGGTCCGGACGAGCGCCTGATGAAGCAGGTCCGCGAGGGCATCAAGGCGATCAACGAGGCCGTCGAGATCAACATCGCCTGCTCGCTCGGCATGCTCACCCAGGCCCAGGTCGACGAGCTGACCGAGATGGGCGTGCACCGCTACAACCACAACCTGGAGACGGCCCGTTCCCACTTCTCCAACGTGGTCACCACGCACAGCTGGGAAGAGCGCTGGGATACCCTCCGCATGGTCAAGGAGGCCGGCATGGAGGTGTGCTGCGGCGGGATCATCGGCATGGGCGAGACCGTCGAGCAGCGTGCCGAGTTCGCCGGGCAGCTCGCCGAGCTGGAGCCGGACGAGGTTCCCCTCAACTTCCTCACCCCGCGCCCGGGCACCCCGTTCGAGAACTTCTCCCTGGTCGAGGGCAGCGAGGCCCTCAAGACCATCGCCACGTTCCGCCTCGCCCTGCCCCGCACGATCCTGCGCTACGCGGGCGGCCGTGAGCTCACCCTCGGCGACCTCGGCACCCGCGACGGCATGCTCGGCGGCATCAACGCCATGATCGTCGGCAACTACCTGACCACCCTCGGCCGCCCCGCCGAACAGGACCTGGAGCTCCTCACCGAACTCCAGATGCCCATCAAGGCCCTATCCCAGACCCTCTGACGGTTGCCACAGGTGTTGGGCGCCGACCCGGCGCCTAACACTCACGTCTGGTCCCTGGACGCCTCTCGCTCCGACGCATCCCGCTCACGACGGATCTCCTTGCGAAGGCGCTCGTTCTCTTCCCACGCCTCACGAATGGTTTTTACGACGAGCTCTCGGCGAGTCGGGCAGTGGTGGACGGGGCGCTCCATCGATGCAGACCTCGCCGGAGCACCACAGGTTGTAGGGAGTGTCGGGCAGCTCCATCTCGTAGGCCTGCCGGACGACGTACCAGCTCATTCGGCGGAATTCTCCTTGGTCTGTCGTACCTTCCAGGGCTTCCATCTGCTGGTGTCGATGCGGAGGTCGAACGGCTCCGGCAGGTGAATGGTTTCTCCGAATGCCCAGGACTCTTCGTGGAGGTAGGCGGCCGAACCTTGATCGGGGATGGTGTAGAGCGTCGTCCGCGCCGCCTTGGGTGAGCGATCGGCGAGCAGGTAATACGGCACTTCGGCCTTCGCGTAGTACGACCACTTGGTCAAGGGTCTGCCCGATGGACCGAACTCCGGGGGACGATCGTTGTCCGCGCCTTTTTTGGACGTGACCTCGACGACCAACTCCAGCTCATCTGGGGCGAACATGGACAGGTCTTCCTCACGGGCGTCGAGATAAGTTGCAGCATCCAAGACCACCAGATCAGGGATATAACCCTCGCCGGTACCGACCTGGTTTACCCAGGCGACCTGCATGGCTGTCCAAGCGAAGGCGTTATCGGCGTCCCGGGCGCGTGTGAAGGCGTCGGAGATGTCCTGGACGATGCCGCCATGAGGAATGCTGGGGGGCGGTGACACGACGATCCTGCCTCCGATGATCTCGACCCGATGCCCTTCGGGTGCGTGGACGAGATCGTCGAGCTCACCGCGTACCCACAGGTTGTAGGCGGTGTCAGGCAGGTCCATCAGGCCGATGTGTTCGGCAGTGGTATTCACGTCCGGTGACCCTTCGCTCACGATCTGCTCCGGTCATCGTAGGGATCGTGTGTTCAGAGCGTACCCAGAACGGATGGGCTGGTTGCTGTGTGTGACGAAAGTGCTGCTCAGTGACGTGTGATGGCGGTCGCCTTGGCCGGATACGGCCAGTGAAGAGTGCCGGGCGTGGCGTAACTGGGGAGAAATGGCTTCTTAACGCAGGTGACCTTTTAGCCGCGGCGGAGGCGTGTGATGAATTTGTAGCGGTCGCCGCGGTAGAGGGACTGGGCCCATTCGACGGGCTGGCCCGTGGAGTCGAAGGCGTGGCGCGAGAGCAGCAGCATGGGAAGGCCTACGTCGACGGCCAGGAGCTGGGCGTCGTGCGGGGTGGCCAGGACGGTCTCGATGGTCTCTTCGGCTTCGGCGAGGTGCACGTCGTAGGCGGTGGCGAGCGTCTCGTACAGGGAACGGTGGCGGGGCAGCTCGCGGCGGAGGCCGGGAAAACGGCGCGCCGGCAGGTGCGAGGTGTCGATCGACATGGCCTCGCCGTCGGCGAGGCGGAGCCGGTGAATGCGCAGGACACGGCCGCCGGGGCGGATGCCCAGGAGGGCGGCCAGGCGCTCGTCGGCGCTCACGTAGCCGATTTCCAGGATGCGGGTCTCCGGTTGGAGCCCGTGGTGGCGCATGTCCTCGGTGTAGCTGACCAGCTGGAGCTCCTGGGAGACCTTCGGTTTGGCGACGAAGGTCCCTTTGCCCTGGATGCGCTGGAGGCGGCCCTCGACGACCAGCTCCGCGAGGGCCTGGCGGACCGTGGTGCGGGAGGTCTCGTACTTCTCGGCGAGGGCGCGTTCGGGCGGCAGCGGGCTGCCCGGGGGGAGCTGCTGGATCAGCTCGACCAGCAGTTCCTTGAGCTTGTAGTACTTGGGGATGCGCGGGGCGGGCGCCGAGTGGCGGTGGCGTCCCAGGTCACTCATGGGCAGGTCGTTCATGGGAGCGGCGTCGAATCCGGGGCCCGGACGGGGCCCACCCCTGACCTCCGTCACGGACTCTCCTCACGTTCACCAGCGGTTGTCCCCGATGTTACGTGTGAAGACTACGGCCGGTAGAGCCCGAGACCGCCGTCAGGGCCGCCCGGAGGGTTGTGAGGTCGGCCTCGGCCACCGACGCGCGGGCGGTGAGGCGCAGGCACGCCCTGCCCTTGGGGACCGAGGGCGGCCGGAAGCAGCCCACGCGCGCGCCGTGCTCGGCGCAGATCTCGGCGGCGCGGAGAGCGACGTGGGGCTCGCCGAGGAAGACCGGGACGACGGCGGCGGCCGGGGTTGCGGTTTCGAGGTCGAGGTCTGCGGCGATCTCGGCCATGCGGCGGGCCACCGAACGGGCACGGGCGGGCAGGCCGGGGTCGGTCTCGATGGCGTCCAGGGCGGCGAGGGCGGCACCGGCGGCGGGCGGGTTCAGGCCGGTGTCGAAGATGAACGCCCGGCCGGTGTCGACCAGCGTGTCGATCAACTCGGGGGCGGCGAGGACCGCGCCGCCCTGGGCGGCCAGGGACTTCGACAGCGTGAGGGTGAGGACGACGTCGGGCTCGGCGGTCAGGCCCGCGGCGTGAGCGGCGCCGCGGCCGTGCTCGCCGACGACCCCGAGGGCGTGCGCCTCGTCGATCACCAGGAGGGCGCCGTGCGCGCGGGTGACCCGGTGGAGGGCGGCCAGGGGCGCGAGGTCGCCGTCCACGGAGAACACGGCGTCGGTGACCACGAGGGCGTGTTCTTCGTCGCGGTCGGCCAGGGCCTGCTCGACGGCGGCGACGTCCCGGTGCGGGGTGACGACGACACGGGCGCGGGAGAGGCGGCAGGCATCGACGATGGACGCGTGGTTGATCTGGTCGGAGATCACGAGGGTGCCCGCGCCGGACAGTCCCGCCACCGCGCCGAGGTTCGCCAGATAGCCGGAGGAGAACGTCAGGCCCGCCGGGCTGCCGGTGAACGCGGCGAGCCGGCGGTCGAGCTCGGCGTGCAGTTCGGTGGTGCCGGTGACCAGCCGTGATCCGGTGGAGCCCGTTCCCCACTGGCGGGCGGCCGCGACCGCGCCCTCGATCAGCCGGGGATCCCGAGACAGGCCCAGATAGTCGTTGGAGGCCAGATCGATGAGGCCGTCATGGTCGGCGGTACGGGGACGCAGGCGACGGCGCAGCCCCGCCTCGTCGCGGCGTTCCGTGGCGGCCCGGAACCTGGCCAGGGGGTCCTGTCCTACGGTCATGCCCCCGCATCCTGCCAGGTGGGCGGGGCCGGGCAGCCAGGGGGATGCGCGATGATGGAGCGGTGCCCACCTTGACCGATCTGGTACGCGATCACACCGACCTCAACGAGACCGACCTGGAGTGGCTGCACGCCCTCGTGTCGGACTGGCAGCTGCTGGCCGACCTGTCGTTCGCGGACCTTCTGCTGTGGGTCCCGCTGCGTTCGGCGGAGGCCCTGCCCGCCGAGAGCGCGCCGAGGTCCCGCCCGCGCCCGGCCGCCGCCGGGCAGGGGGCCGTGCCCGGCTGGGTGGCGGTCGCCCAGATGCGCCCGACGACGGGCCCGACCGCCTACCCCGAGGACCTGGTCGGCAAGATCGTGCGGACCGGGCGCCGCGGCCTGATCGACGTGGCCTGGCGGGAACGGCGCATCGTGCGCGAGGGAGACCCCGAATGGGGCAGCGGCATCCCGGTCAGGGAGGAGTCGATCCCGGTCCGCCGGGGGGCCAAGCTGCTCGGCGTCATCCAGCGCAGCACCAACCTCAGCTCCGCCCGGACGCCCAGCCGCCTGGAGCTCACCTATCTCCAGAGCGCCAGCGACCTCGCCCAGATGATCTCCGAGGGCCGGTTCCCGGTGCCGGGGGAGGAGCCCAACCTGGTCCGCTCGCCCCGGGTGGGTGACGGGCTGGTCCGGCTCGACCGGACGGGCCGGGTGACCTACGCCAGCCCGAACGCGCAGTCGGCGTACCGGCGCCTCGGCCTGCAGGCCGACCTCGTCGGCGAGTCCCTCGGGGAGGTGACGGCCGAGCTGTGCGACACCGGCGAGCCGCTTGAGGAGGCGCTGACCGCGCTCCTCAGCGGCCGGGCGCCGCGCGAGGTCGAGGTCGAGTCGAACGGGTCGATCATGCAGCTGCGGACCATCCCGCTCGTGGTCGGGGGCGCCCGGATAGGCGCCGTCGTGCTGGTCCGCGACGTCACCGAGCTCCGCTGGCGCGACCGGGAGCTGATGACCAAGGACGCCACCATCCGGGAGATCCACCACCGGGTGAAGAACAACCTGCAGACCGTGGCCGCACTGCTGCGCCTGCAGGCCCGCCGGCTCCGCATCCCCGAGGGCCGGGCCGCGCTGGACGAGGCGGTGCGCCGCGTCGGCTCGATCGCCATCGTGCACGAGACGCTCTCGCTCACCCCGGACGAGCTGATCGACTTCGACGACATCGCCGATCGCGTGATCACCATGGCGGGCGAGGTCTCCACGCCCGAGACCCGGGTCGTCCCCAAGCGCACCGGCAGTTTCGGCGTGCTGCCCGCCGAGATCGCCACGCCGCTCGCCATGGCGCTCACCGAACTCCTGCAGAACGCGCTGGAGCACGGCCTGCCCGCTCACCGCGACGGCACCCTGGAGGTCGTCGCGCACCGTTCCGACGAACACCCTTCGGACAAACTCCGTTCCGACGAGGAGGAGCGGCGGCTCGTCGTCACCGTGGCGGACGACGGCGTGGGGCTGCCCGCCGACTTCGACGTGGAGAGCAGCAACAGCCTCGGCCTGCAGATCGTCCGCACGCTCATCGTGGGCGAGCTCAGCGGCACCCTGGACTTCCGCCGCCGCCCCGGCGGCGGCACCGAAGTGATCGTCGACGTCCCCCTGAACCACAGCAACCGTCCAGGCGGCCCGCCGGCCCGCTGAGACACCGCGGTGAAGGTGGGGCAGGCGCTGCGGTGCGGCCGGGACGGACATGACAAACGCCCGTGGCTTGGCCACGGGCGTTTGCGGAGCCCTGGTCGGCGCTTGCTGCTCTCCGGCTGGGGGGTTCGGAGGCTGCGCCGGGTACGCCCGGCGTGGCCGGGCGGCGGGTGTTCGCGAAGTGTGAAGCTAGAGGTTGGCGTTGGCGCGAGCCCGGGCGCGGGCGTTGCGGCGCTTGAGGGCGCGGCGCTCGTCCTCGCCCATGCCGCCCCAGACGCCGGAGTCCTGGCCGGACTCGATGGCCCAGCGGAGGCAGGCGTCGGTGACGTCGCAGCGGCGGCATACCTGCTTGGCCTCTTCGATCTGTAGGATCGCAGGCCCGGTGTTGCCGATCGGAAAGAACAGCTCGGGGTCCACGTCACGGCAGGCTGCGCGGTGGCGCCAGTCCATGCGGTCCACTCCTTCGTCAGCGTGGAGATGCTCCACTTGTGAACGGTTTCACATGTCGCGAACACCCCATACCGCAAAGGTTTGTGTGCAGGGGTGATTTGGTTACGGCGCTGCGATCAGGCGGCTGACGACATTGGGCCGCTGTCGGCTGGCGCACTTTGAGCGTGTCAGGGCCCCGCAGCCAGACGCAAGACCTTTGAGAAACGTTTCTCAAAGTATGGGTGTCGGATGTGTCACATCAGTGAGTCGGGCTTGTTGCCTTGTCGTTAACAGGCCCCATGATCAGCCTCATATGACAATGCGTATCGCCTTGGGCACCGAACGGAACGTGATGCTCTCCTGCTCACCAAGGTAGTCGCCGTCGAGCTGAAAGGCCACGGGACGCTCCGCGCGCAGTGTGAGTTCCGCCGCGTCGTGAACGTTGAGCGTTTCCCTTCCCTGCACCGGGCGGTTACCGCCCAGCAACATCTGGCCGACGGCTCCCAGCATCGGGAGGACGTCCATGGATTGCATTCCGAAGACGTCCAGGCCGCGGTTGAAGTTAGCGCGGGGGCTGAGATTCAGCGCACGGGGACCCATGAAAGTCCATGGCGACGTGTTGGACACGAACGCGAAAAACAAACCGGATTTGGCGGGCCGCCCGGGCCGCTCCAGGGTGAGCGCCGGACGCGTGCGATCGGTGCCTGTGAAAAAGTGCCGGAGCGCGGTCCGCACGTAGAGGGAGGGGTCGGCCTTCGCCCCCGCCACCCGGCGCCGTTCGACCTCGCGGACGACCTCCGCGTCCAGCCCCACTCCGGCGCAGAACGTGAAGTATCGCTCTGCTTCGTCGGCGAAGCGGGCGGTGCCCAGGCCCACACTGCGGTGCCGCCCGGCGCGAAGGGCTTCGAGCACGGTGCGCGTCGCGGCGATGGGGTCGTTCGGCAGGCCCAGCGCGCGGGCGAAGACGTTGGCGCTGCCGCAAGGCAGGACCGCCAGGGCCGGGAGGTCGGGGGAGGGGCCCTCGGCCAGGAGTCCGTTGACCGCCTCGTTCACCGTGCCGTCACCGCCCACGGTCACCAGGATGTCGTAGCCCTCCTCGGCCGACTGCCGGGCGAGCTCGGTCGCGTGACCACGGTGTCCCGTCTCGGCGATGTACAGGTCGAGGTCGCCGGAGACGGCCCGCACGAGGAGGTCGCGGGCCCGCCGGGAGGTGGAGGTCGCCTTGGGGTTGGCGATGAGCATGGCGCGCACGGGCGCAAGGGTATCCATCGCGCCCAGTGCTCAGGCGCCGGTAGGGTTTCAGGTTGTGTCCAAGCGCCCCATGACCGCGAACGCCGCCGCCGCCCTTGAGGCCGCGGAGGGCGTCGCCGCCCTCGGATTCGGCCTCTACGTCGGGGTCGAGACCCTGCTCGGGGAGCCGCACGACCCGGCGACCGCGATCGGCGTGACCACGCTGGCGCTGGCCGGGGGCGCGGGAATGCTGGCGTGCGCGCGCGGCCTGTTGCGCGCCGAGCCCTGGAGCCGCGCGCCCACGGTGCTCACGCAGCTGTTCGCGCTGCCCATCGCCTGGTCGCTGTGGCAGAGCGAGCAATATCTCATCGGTGTTCCGCTCGGCGTGGTCGCCGTCCTCGCTCTTGTCGCGGTGCTCGCTCCGCCCAGCACGGCCTGGCTCGTCCAGGACGAGAGCGACGACGGCGACAACGGCGATGACGACGACGCCGGTGGCGATGACGGTGATGGCGCGGGCGGCACCGGGAGCGCGGACGAGCGTCCCCGCTCCGATGCCTGACACTTGATCACTCGTCGGCGGTGAGCCCGTCGCGCAGCTGGGCCAGGGTGCGGGCGAGCAGCCGCGACACGTGCATCTGGGAGATGCCGAGCTCGGCGGCGATCTGCGACTGGGTCATGTTGCCGAAGAACCGCAGCAGAAGGATCTTCTTCTCGCGCGCGGGCAGCTTCTCCAGCAGCGGCTTGAGGGACTCGCGGTACTCCACGCCCTCCAGCGACTCGTCGATCATGCCGAGCGAGTCGGCCACCGCCGGGGCGTCCTCGTCGCCGGAGTCGGGGGCGTCGAGCGACACGGTGGAGTAGGCGTTGGCCGACTCCAGGCCCTCGAGCACCTCCTCCTCGCTCATCTGCAGGTGCGCCGCGAGCTCGCTGACCGTCGGTGCGCGCCCCTCGCGCTGGGCGAGGTCGCTGATCGCCTTGGTCAGCGACAGCTTGAGCTCCTGGAGCCGCCGCGGGACACGGACGGCCCAGCCCTTGTCGCGGAAGTGCCGCTTGATCTCGCCGACGATCGTGGGCGTGGCGTACGTGGAGAACTCCACCCCGCGCCCCAGGTCGAACCGGTCGATCGACTTGATCAGGCCGATCGTCGCGACCTGGATCAGGTCGTCCAGCCATTCGCCGCGGTTGCGGAAGCGGCGGGCGAGATATTCGACCAGCGGCAGGTGCAGCTCCACCAGCTGGTCGCGGATGCGCTGGCGCTCGGGGTCGCCCTCGGGCAGCTCGGCGAGCCGCTCGAACAGTGCCCTGGCCCGGGCGCGGTCCGGAACCGCGCTGTCGGAGCGCTCGTCGCCGGTGCTGCCGGCCACCGTCGTCTTTTCCGTCACGGGGCCCCCGCCGCGCCGCGGCGCTTCTGCAACGTCACGGTCACCCGGTCGTCAGCACCCACGCGGGAGTCGACCTCTCCGGCCAGCGAGGAGAGAACGGTCCAGGCGAAGGTGTCGCGGCTGGGTTCCCTGCCTTCGACGGTCAGCACCGACACCGAGATCCGCATGGCGTCTCCGGTCAGTTCGAACTCGCATGTCAGGTCGGTCCCGGGGACCGCCTGGGCGAGCAGCATCGCACACGCTTCATCGATGGCGATGCGCAGGTCCTCGATCTCGTCCAGCGTGAAGTCCAGCCTGGCCGCGAGGCCCGCCGTGGCGGTTCTCAGGACGGACAGGTAGGCACTGGCGGCGGGCAACTTCACCGTCACCACGTCGCGCAGGGACAACTTCGTACTGGCCGGCATCGCAGCGGTTTCCTCGGTCACGTCACTCCCTAACTGGGATAGTCCCGCTGCTTCGAAACTACCGCGTGCGGAGCCCCGGGCGAGACTTCGGCGCGCGTGGCTTTCCCACGGATTCGCGGACCGACACGGTTGTTCTCGCTTCAAACGTGACAACCTCGAGGAAATGATCACGTTGGATCGTGCCGGTCTATTGACTAGATGACTTGTTCTCTAGATATGTTGCGGCCATGGATCTCATGGATAAGTTCGACACGGACGGTTACGCGATCTTCCGGAACGTGCTCGACGCGGAACTGATCGCCGAGGCCGACCAGCATGTCCGCTGGCTGCAGGAGCGGTACCCCGGACGCAGCGGCGAGGACCTGTCCACCGAGCTCGTCGCCCGCGACCCGTTCTGGGTCCGGCTGGTCTCCGACGACAGGCTGCTGGACATCGCCGAGAAGTTCATCGGCCCCGACATCGCGCTGTTCGCCTCGCACTACATCGCCAAGCCGCCGCACACGGGCAAGGCGGTGCTCTGGCACCAGGACGGCGCGTTCTGGCCCCTGGATCCGATGAACGTCGTCACGCTCTGGCTCGCCGTGGACCGCTCGACCCCCGAGAACGGCTGCCTGCGCGTCATCCCCGGCACCCACCGGGAGGAACTGCACGCCGTTAGGGAACGCGAAGGCGACGGCGCCGTCTTCAACGTGGAGAGCGACGTGACCGTGGACGAGTCGAAGGCGGTCGACATGGTCCTCGACCCCGGCGACGTGGAGGTCCACCACCCGTCGATCATGCACGGCAGCAACGCCAACACCTCGCCCCACCGGCGCTGCGGCCTGACCATCCGCTACATCCCCACCTCGACCCGGATCACCGCCGAGCCGCAGCCGTTCCCGAGCGCCCTCCACCTGCGCGGAAATCCCGGCGTCAATACCTACCAGCCGAAGCCGCGCTACATCGAGGGAGAACACTTCCCCTTCGCCGACGCCCCCGCCTGGGCCTAGGCGGGGAGGAGGGCGCCGGGGTGGCCGATGACTTCGGCGGCCAGCCGCGCTCCGGCTTCGGCGGCGGGACGTGGGGCGGTGCCGGCGAGGCGGGCGGCAAGGTAGGCACCGTTGAACGCGTCTCCTGCGGAGGTGGTGTCGACGACCGTTGCTTCGGGGACGGCGGGAATCGGCTCGGCCGAACGTTCGTCGGCGATGACGCAGCCCCGCTCGCCGAGCTTGACCACGATTTCGCGGACGCCGGCTTCCCGCAGGCGGGTGATGCAGGCGTCCGCGTTGGTGTCGCCGTGGAGGAGGCGGTCGTCGTCCAGGCTCGGGAGCGCGATGTCGGTGTGCGCGAGGACGGTGTCGGCGGCGTCGGCGGCGGCGCGGGGCGACGACCAGCCGCTGGGGCGGTAGTTGCCGTCGTACGCGACGCGGCCGCCGCGCCGGCGGGTCTCGGCGAGGACGTCGACGAGGCGGGCGCGGGCGGCCGGGGTCATGATCGAGAGGGTGATGCCGGACAGGTAGACGAGGTCGTGGGAGGCGATCGCCTCGTCGATCTCGGCGGGCTGGCCGGCGCCGAACAGCTCGCGGGCGGCCGATCCGCGCCGGTAGTGCTGGAATGTGCGTTCGCCACGAGCGTCGGTCCGGATCAGGTACAGCCCGGCCTTCCCGCCGGGGAGGGTGCGCGTGTACGTGTCGTGCACACCGTACGCGCGCCAGTGCTCGCGCATGGCCAGGCTGTACGGGTCGTCTCCGGTGACCGAGACGAATTGGACGTCGACCGCGCCGGGCTCTGCGCTGCGCACGAGGTAGGCGGCCGTGTTGAAGACATCTCCGGCGTAGCCCAGCGCGAGCCGGTCCGCCGACAGATGCCGAAGCTCGATCATGCACTCACCGATCAGGGCCACACGGGTCGTCATGCGCAGCACGATACATCTAGACAACAAGTCATCTAATGACCAAACTTCTAGCTCCATGGAATCGTGATCGACGAGACCCGTGAGGTGCACGTGCGGAAACCCACCCCCCGCGACAGAAGTAGACACAACGGACGGTTCGGCCTCGTTGCCGGTGTCCTGACCCTCGCCCTGTCCACGACCGCGTTCGTTCCGGCGAACGCGGCACCGCCCAAGCCGAGCCAGGCGTCCGCCGCCCAACCGCGGACGGCTGCGGCGGCTGCGGCGGCGCCCCTCGTCTGCGACGGCGCACGGATGCCGGCTTTCGCCGGATCGCAGCCGGACGCCGAGCTCAACGGGCTCTTCACCAGGTACGCGACCGACAACAGGCGGGTCGACGACTGGACGGGCGCTGACGGCACCTACTCGACGACGCTGCCCGACGGCCGGCTCGCCTTCGTCTTCTCCGACACCTTCCTCGGCAAGGTGAACAAGGACGGCTCGCGGTCACCGGTGATCGAGGAGGGCGGCACCACGCCGTTCCTCAACAACACGTTCGTGGTCAAGGACGGCAAGAAGCTGACCACCGTCACCGGCGGCACCAAGAGCGCTCCCAAGGCGATCATGCCGCCGCGTGACAAGAAGCACTGGTACTGGGCCGGGGACGCCATCACCGCAGGCGGCAAGGTCCAGGCCACCTACCAGGAGTACGAGCGTTTCGGCCCCGGCCTCTGGGACTGGCGCTGGCACCGGAACGTGCTCGCGCAGTTCTCGCCCAAGCGCCTCTCCAAGCCCACCAGCGTGACCCCGCTGCCCTCCAGCAAGGGCATCTCCTGGGCGTCCTGGCTGGAACGCTCAGGCCGCACGATCTATATCTACGGCGTCGAGGACAAGGGCACCAGCAAGTACATGCACCTCGCCCGTGTCCGGGGCGACAGCTTGAAGAGCCGCTGGGAGTTCTACACGGGCAAGGGCTGGTCGAAGCGCGAGGCCGACTCGGTCCGCGTGATGGACGGCGTCGCCAACGAGTACAGCGTCAGCAGGCTGGGCCGCGGATACGTGCTCATCACCCAGGACACGACCGAGATCTTCAGCACCAAGATCGTGGCGTACTACTCCTGCTCGCCGCAGGGCCCGTTCACCGGTAAGACGACCGTCTACACCACACCCGAGACCGGGCTGACCGGCACCTACAAGAACGCCAACGTCTTCACCTACAACGCCCATGCGCACCCCGAGCTCAGCTCCAAGGGCCGCATCGTGGTGTCGTACAACGTCAACAGCCTGAAGAACACCGACCACTACAAGGACAGCAGCATCTACCGCCCTCGTTTCGTCGACGTGAGGTTCCGCTGACCGATGAGTCACCGACGTCACCGCCCGGCCCGCAACTGGGGTGCCCGGCTGCACGAGATCATCTGGTTCGGCCTGCGCGCCGTGGTGCTGGAGAACGAACTGCTGCGGGTCACCGTGCTGGCGGACAAGGGCGGTGACGTCGCCGAGTTCTGCTACAAGCGGCGGGACATGGACTTCGTGTGGCTGGCGCCGGACGGGATCCGCAACCCCCGCGACGTGGCGGGCGGCGCCTCCGACGACGTGGCGGCCTTCCTCGACCACTACGAGGGCGGCTGGCAGGAGGTGCTGCCCAACGGCGGCCTGCCGAGCACCTACCGGGGTGCGGCGCTCGCGCAGCACGGCGAGGTGGCCGGGCTGCCCTGGGACGTGGAGATCGTGACCGACGACCCGGGCGAGATCGCGGTGCGGCTGAGCGTGCGCGCCCGGCGGATGCCGCTGCGCGTGACCAAGACGTTCCGGCTGGTCTCCGGGCGGCCCGAGCTCCTCATCGACGAGGAGCTGACGAACGAGTCCGGGGTGGAGCTGGAGGTCATGTGGGGCCACCACATCGTCTTCGGCGCCCCGTTCCTGCTTCCCGGGCACCGCATCCGGCTGCCGGCGGAGGTCGAGGCCGATCCCGTGGTCGCCGAGAAGGAGCTGACCGTGGTCCCCGACTACGGCCGGCCGAGCGACATCCACTACCTCACCGGCTTCGGGCCGGACGGCTGGTACGAGATCACCGATCCGGTGGACGGGCTCGGGCTCCGGGTCGGCTGGGACGCGACCGTGCTGCGGCACCTCTGGGTGTGGCGCGAGCTGGGCGCATCCCGAGAGCATCCCTGGTGGGGACGGGCCTACGTGGTCGGTCTGGAGCCGTTCGCCGGTCACCCGACCGAGGGGCTGGCCGAGGCGGTGCGGAACGGATCGGCCCTCACGCTGCGGCCGCACGAGACCAGGCCGCTGTGGCTGCGCGCGAGCGTCCTTGAGGAGCGGAATTGAACGGCGGGGCACTGAGCGGTGGGGCATTGAGCGGAGGGCCATTGAGCGGGGAGTTCGGCGGCAAGGTCGCCGTCGTGACGGGAGGTTCGCTCGGGATCGGCCGGGCGGTCGTCGAACGGCTGGCCGCAGGCGGTGCCGCGGTGGTCTTCTGCGGGCTGGACGAGGAGTCGGTCCGCGCGGCCGAGACACAGCTCCGGGACAAGGAACATGACGTCACCGGGGTCGTCGCCGATGTCACCGACGCCGCGCAGATGAACGGCCTCGTCGGCCTGGCGGTCGAACGCCACGGCGGGCTCGACACGGTGGTGACCTGCGCCGGCATCCAGCGGTACGGCACCGTGGAGGACACCACCGAGGAGCTCTGGGACGAGGTGCTCGGCGTCAACCTCAAGGGCGTCTTCCTCGTCTGCAGGGCGGCCGTCCCCGAGCTGCGGCGGCGCCGCGGCGGGACGATCGTCACGATGTCGTCGGTCCAGGCCTTCGCCTCCCAGGACCGGGTCGCCGCGTACACCGCGAGCAAGTCGGCCATCAACGGGCTCACCCGCGCGATGGCCCTGGATCACGCAGCCGACGGCATCAGGGCGAACGTGGTGTGCCCCGGCTCCGTGGACACCCCGATGCTGCGTTGGGCCGCGGACCTGTTCCGCGGCGACACGAGCCAGGACGACCAGGTCGCCGAGTGGGGCCGCGCCCATCCGCTCGGCCGGGTCGCGCGGGCCGAGGAGGTCGCCGAGCTGGTGGCGTTCCTCGCCGGGCCGCGCTCGTCGTTCATCACCGGGGCCGAGCACCGCGTCGACGGCGGCCTGCTCGCCCGCAACCCCGCAGCGCTGCCGGAGGTCTGATGCCCAGCACCCGAGTGTTCTTCGACGGACTGTTCACCAGCCCGCGGCTGGACCATCCCGAGGGCGTCGCCGTGCACCCGGTGGACGGCAGCGTCTGGTGCGGCGGCGAGGCCGGGCAGATCTTCCGCATCGACCCGGCGGGCACGAGGATCGAGCAGATCGCGACCACCAACGGTTTCGTGCTCGGCATCGCGTTCGACCCGACCGCCTCCTCTCTGTTCATCTGCGACATCGTCCATCCCGGGGTGTTCCGGCTCGACCTGGCCACGGGCAAGGTGGAGCTGTTCGCCGACGGGGCGGGCGGCCATCGGTTCCGCAACCCCAACTACGCGGTGTTCGACTCTCAGAGCCGGATGTACGTCTCTGACAGCCGCCAGCTGGACGAGCCGGGACCCGCGGTGTTCCGGTACGGGCTGGACGGGTCCGGCGAGGTCTGGGACGAACGCCCGATGGCGTTCGCGAACGGGCTCGCGCTCGCGCCGGACGAGTCCTCTCTCTATGTCGTCGAGTCGTTCATGCCCGGCGTCACCCGCGTGGAGATCCGCGCGGACGGCAGCGTGGGGCAGCGGAGCACCGTCGTCGAGCTGCCCGGCACCGTCCCCGACGGGATCGCCTTCGGCCCCGACGGCCTCCTCTACGTCGCCTGCTACGAGCCCAGCAAGGTGCTGCGCGTGCGTACGGACAGCGAGGTCGAAGTCGTCTCCCACGACCCCACCGCCCACCTTCTCTGCCACCCGACCAACCTGGCGTTCAAGGGGACCACGGCGTACGTGGCGAACCTCGGCCGCTGGCACATCAGCGCGATCGACCTCTAGATCGCCCCTACTAGATCTCCTTTTCACCCCCCACAAGGAGTTTTCGCATGCGTTCCCTGTCCCTGCACGCTGCCCGAACGACCGTGGCCTCCGCGCTCCTGGCCACCGTCTTCCTCGCCCCGCCCGCCTCCGCCTCCGCCGCTGCCGCCGCCCCGGTGTGCAACGGCAGCACCGCGCCGACCTTCGGCACGGCCTCCCCGTACACCTCGCTCAACAATGCGTTCACCACGTACGGCAACAGCAACGCCCGGCTCGACGACTGGACGGGTGCCGACAGCACGTACTCGGTGAAACTGCCGGACGGCCGGACGGTCTTCGGCTTCTCCGACACCTTCCTCGGCGAGGTGAACGACGGCCGGCGGCCGCTGACGATCGCGGACGGCGGCACCACCCCGTTCCCCAACAACACCTTCGTCGTGCGGTCCACCAGCGGTGCGATGACCACCGCGCACGGCGGCACGGTGGCCAACCCGACCGCGCTGCTGCCTCCGCGCGCCCCCTCGCACGTCTACTGGGCCGCCGACATGACCATGAACGGCGGCGAGTTGCAGCAGCCTTACCGGGAGTACTGGATCAGGGGCGCCTGGGACGTCAAGTTCACGAAGAACGTGCTCGCCCGCTTCTCGACGAGCAACCTCAACCAGCCGGTCTCCGTGACGGACCTGCCGTCCAGCCGGCAGATCATGTGGGGCTCGGCGCTCCTCAAGGACGGCGGCTACACCTACATCTACGGCACCGAGGACCTCGGCACCGCCGGCAAGCACCTCTACATCGCCCGGGTCTCCGGCACCGACCTGCGCGGCACGTGGACCTACCTCACCTCGAGCGGCGACTTCGACTCCACGTCGGAGGCGGCCGCGGTGAGGGTGCTGAGCGGAGTGTCGAACGAGTTCAGCGTGTCCAAGCGCGGCAACTTCTACATCCTGCTGACCCAGGACACCAAGGACGCCTTCAGCACCGAGATCGACACCTATCTGTCCTGCTCGCCCGCCGGGCCGTTCACCGACGAGAAGACGGTCTACCGGACGCCCGAGACCGGCGCCGGCAACCCGAACATCTACACCTACAACGCCCACGCCCACGCCTCGATGACGACCTCGAACAACATCGTCGTGTCGTACAACGTCAACAGCCTCGACACCACCGAGGGCACGGAGAACGACAACTACAAGAACGTCAGCATCTACCGGCCGCGCTTCATCAACCTCCCGGTCAGCGGCTGAAGGAAGAGAGTCTGATGGATCCCGAGCTGACCGGCGCCCTCGCCGGCATGCCGTACGTGAGCTTGGCCGACCCGGCCAGGGCACGGGAGGCCATGCGCGCGCTCGTCGAGGCGTTGTCGGAGCCGGTGTCCGACGCCCGGGTCGAGGTCGGGGATCGCGAGATCCCCGGCCCGGCCGGGGTGCCGGTGCCCGTCCGGATCTACCGGCCGAGGGAACAGCGAGGGCCGGTGTCGGCGCTGGTCTACTTCCACGGCGGCGGATTCGTCACCGGTGACCTGGAGAACGAGCACGTGCGCTGCCTGGACTTCGCCGGTGAGGTGGGCATCGTGGTCGTCTCCGTGGACTACCGGCTCGCGCCCGAGCATCCGTTCCCGGCGGCGTTCGACGACGGTTACGCGGCGACGGTATGGGTGCGCGAGAACGCGGCGGAGCTCGGCGTCGACCCGGATCGCATCGGTGTCGGCGGCGGCAGCGCGGGTGGCGGCCTGGCCGCCGGGATCGCGCTGCGCGCCCGGGACGAGGACGGGCCGCCGCTGGCGTTCCAGTTCCTCCTCTATCCCGTGCTGGACGACCGGATGGACACGCCCTCGATGCGGACCTTCGTCGAGCCGCCGCTGTTCAACCGGGGCGACGTCGGCCACATGTGGCGGCACTACCTCGGCCCGCACCACGGCCGGGCGCCCGTCTACGCGGCTCCGGCGCGCGCCGGGGACCTGTCCGGGCTGCCGGCCGCGTACATGCTCGTCGCGGAGGGCGATCCGCTGCGCGATGAGGACCTGGCGTACGCCCTGCGGCTCATCCAGGCCGGCGTGCCGACCGAACTGCATCACGTGCCGCACGTCTACCACGGCTTCGACGGCGTGCTCTCGGCCGCGGTCGCGCGCGAGGCTCTCGCAGGTCAGCGCGCGGCCCTGCGCCGCGGTTTCGATCTCGCGAACGCTGGACACCGGAGTACATCAAGTGATTAGATGACTTAACTTCTTCAGCGAACGAGGTAGTCGATGGCTCAGGATGTGGCCCGGCCCAGTCTCTCCGACGCGCTCACCGAGCGCGTCCTGGAGCTGATCCGGTCAGGCGGGCTCCGCCCCGGCGACCGGCTGCCCTCGGCCCGGGAGTTGTCCGAGCGCTTCGCCGTGACCACCCCGACGCTGCGCGAGGCGCTGCGCCGGCTGGAGGCCACCGGCGCGGTCCAGATGCGGCACGGCTCGGGCATCTACGTGGGGGCCGACCTCGAACGGGTCGTCATCCCCAATCCCAACTTCCGCGAGCTCCAGAGCGACCAGCTGCTGCAACTGCTGGACGCGCGGCTGCTCATCGAACCCCCGGTGGCGGCGATGGCCGCCCGCCGGGCCGACCCCTCCGATCTCGCCACCCTGCGGACGGTCCTCGACCAGGCGGGCTGCCACCTCGACGGTGCGGACGCCGAACTGGACAAGGCCAACATGTCGTTCCACCGGGCGACGGCCAAGGCCGCCGGCAACGAGGTGCTGAGCGAGGTCATCGACTCGCTGCTCTCGGTGCACGCCGCCGAACAGCGGGAGATACTGCGCATCTTCGATGACCGGGCCCGCGACCACGACGAGCACCGGGCGATCCTCGGCGCCATCGAGGCGGGCGACGCGGAGCGCGCCGAGGAGCTCATGCGCTCCCACTTGCTGGACGTGAAGAGCGTCATCGAAGCCAGACTCGCCTGACGTGACACCCCGTTCCACCTGACACCCCGTTCCACCCTGGCCGTCCGCCCGCGCAGGGCCGGCGGCTCCACAGCCGACCCCTCTGTTCACCGACTCCTGGCACCCCACCCACAACTAGGAGGCCCCATGATGCCGTCGATGCGTCTGCGGGTGACCGCGCTCGCCACGGGCGCGGCGATGCTCGCCCTCGCGAGCTGCTCGTCCGGCAACGATTCCGGCGGGTCCAAGTCCGAGCTCAAGCTGTACAACGACAAGGGAGCCTGGTCGCAGTTCTTCGACCAGATGGGGGCCCAGTCGAAGACCGAGATCGGGCTCGGGATGAAGCCGGTGGGCTACACCGACGAGCCCACCTACACCGCGTTCATCAAGGCCTCGTTCCGGACCAAGGTCAAGCCGGACCTGTTCACCTGGTCCACCGGCGGCCGGCTGACCGAGATCGTCAAGCAGAAGCAGGTCGCCGACACCACCGACATCTGGCAGGCGGCGATCAAGAGCGGTGACCTGTCCGCCGATCTGGCGAAGTACTACACGATCGACGGCAAGCAGTACTGCGTCCCGCTGAACACCGCCTACTGGGGCATGTTCTACAACAAGAAGATGTTCGCGAAGTACAAGCTCAAGCCCCCGGCCACGTGGGCGGAGCTGGAGAACCTCGCGCGCACGCTGAAGTCCAAGGGCGAGACGCCGTTCAACCACACCACGCCCACCTCGCTGTTCTCGTTCGTGTGGTTCGAGCAGCTGCTCGTCGGCACCAACCCGGACCTGTACGAGAAGCTCGGCACCGGCCAGGCGTCCTACACCGACCCGGGCGTCGTGGACGTCATGAAGCGGTGGAAGACGATGATCGACGCCGGCTGGTTCAGCAACCCCGGCGACAAGGCCGACCCGGCCGACCACTTCAAGAGCGGCAAGGCCGCGATGGTCTCCTCGGGCACCTGGTTCAACACCAGCATGACCCAGCGGCAGCTCAAGCTCGGCGAGGACTACGGGTTCTTCTTCATCCCCAACGTCAACCCCTCGCTGCCCAAGACGTCGCTCGTCTTCGAGAGCGGGCCGCTGTGCTCGCTCACCAAGGCACCGGACCCCGCGGCCAGCACCAAGTTCCTGAAGTGGTGGGTCACCCCCGCCGCCCAGGAGAAGTGGGCCAACTCGCGCGGCGACGTCTCCGGCAACCCGCGGGTGAAGATCGCCCAGCCCGAGCTCAGCAAGATCACGAAAGAGGCGGCCGGTGGCGAGTACCGGCTGATGCAGCGGTACTTCGAGGCTGCCCCCGCCCCGGTGCTCACCGCCGCGCTCGACGGCCTCAGCGGCTTCACGGTCAAGCCCGACACCTACATGAAGGTGCTGGAAACGATCCAGAAGGCCAACGAGCAGTACTGGAAGACCCAGGGAAACTGACGCTGGTATGACCGTGCGACAACAACCCGCCACCTCCCCGTCCCGGACGTCCGCGGCGCGCACCGAGCGCCGCGGCGCCGGGAGCGGCGGCCGCCGGCCCGGCCCGCACCGGTCCGGCGGCTCCTACGCGCTGTTCGGCCGATTGCGCTACGCCTACGTCTCGCCCGCGCTTCTGCTCGTCGCAGTCCTGCTCTACCTGCCGTTCGTATGGACGGCCTGGCTGAGCCTGACCCGCTACGACGGCCTGGGCTCGCCGGAGTTCATCGGCCTGGACAACTACACCCGCCTGTTCCAGGACGAGGCGCTGATCACCTCGATCCGCAACACCCTGCTGTGGGTGGCCGGCACGACGGTGCTTCCGGTCGGGCTGGGCCTGCTGGTCGCCGTGCTCTCGTACGACATCAAGGGCGGCCCCTGGTTCCGGCTTCCGTTCCTGCTGCCGTACGCCATGTCCGGAGCCGGGCTGGCCCTCGTCTGGGGCTTCATCCTGCAGCCCGAGGGCGTCGCCAACCAGGCACTGAGCTTCTTCGGCATGCCGGGCGGCGACATGTCGTTCCTCAACGACGGCCCGGAGAACACCTTCGCCATGCTGGCGGTGTGGACCTGGCAGCAGCTCGGCGTCAACATGCTGCTGTTCGTGGTCGGCCTGCAGTCGATCCCCCGCGCGCCGATCGAGGCCGCCCGGATCGACGGCGCCTCCGGCTGGCGGCTGTTCCGGCACGTGCTCTGGCCGCTGATGCGCCCGCTCACGACCGTGGTGGTCGGGCTGGCGCTGGTGGCGAGCCTGAAGACGTTCGACATCGTCTGGGTGATGACCCAGGGCGGTCCGGGCCGGACGTCGGAGACGCTCGCGGTGACCATGTACCGCGACGTGTTCGTGGCCGACGAGTACGGCTACGGCTCCGCGGTCGCGGTACTGCTGACCACCGTCACCGGGCTCGCCTCGTACGCCTACATGCGCCGCCAGATCGGGAAGGAGGACCACTGATGCGTTCCACCGCCGCCAGTGCGGTCCTGCGCCGGGCCGTGCTGGCCGGGCTCGGGCTGATCTGGCTGTTCCCGACGTACCTCATCCTGGCGAACGCGTTCCGGCCCGCCGGCGAGTACAAGCCCTCCGACGCGATCAAGCCGTCCGGCAGCTTCGCGCTGTTCGACAACATCGCCGAGGTGTGGGAGCGCACCGACATCGCGCAGAGCCTGTTCAGCACGATGCTCTACGCGCTGGTGTCACCGGCGCTCGCCGTGCTGCTGGGCGCGCTCGCCGGGTACGCGATCGTGGTGCTGCGGCTCAGGTACGGCTTCGCCTGGTTCATGCTCATCTACGGCGGGTCGATCTTCCCGTTCCAGATGTTGCTGGTGCCGCTGTTCGTCGGGTACAGCAAGACCCCGCTGTACGACACCAGGCTCGGCATGATCCTGATCCATCTGGCCATCAACATCCCGTTCGCGGCGCTGGTCATGCGCAACTTCTACGGCGGGGTGGCGATCTCGATCTTCGAGGCCGCGCGCATGGACGGCGCGTCCACGATGCGCGTCTTTCTGCGGATCTTCCTGCCGGTGTCGTGGCCGGCGCTGGCCGCGGTGTTCATCTTCGAGTTCACGTTCACCTGGAACGACCTGCTGTTCGGGCTGACGCTCACGCAGTCGGAGACCGCACGGCCGGTCATGACGGAGATCGCGGCGCTGACCACCGACGTCTACGCGGGCACGCCCGTGCCGATCGCGCTGGCCGCCGGGCTCGTGGTGTCGCTGCCGACCGTCGTGCTCTTCCTGGCGACGCAGCGCCTGTTCGCGCGGGGGCTGTCCATCGCCCAGCTGTGATCGGCATCGCCCGGCTTTGATCGGCTTTTTCTCAACCAGCTCTCATTTGTTCAAGGGGAAACATGACGAGCCGTCTGTTGCAGGCCAGTCTCGGATCACCCGACTATGACGGGATCCGCGACGCGCTGCGCCAGGACTCTTCGGTCGAGGTCCTCGCCGTCCGCGGGCTGGCGGTCCGTGCCGCCGTGCTGCCGCTGTTCAAGCGGGACGGCGACGGGGGCCTTCGGCAGGTCGTACGGATCGACGTGACCGGTGAGGCCGCCGGCGGCCTCGACCTCGCGCTCGAAGACGAGGACGGCTCCGGCGTCGCCACGGGATGGACGGACGACCAGGGGAGTGCGACGCTGCTCGTACCGGAGGTCGCCGAGACGCGGCGGCTGACGCTGCGCGTGCGCGACGTCGCGGGACTGGTCGGCGCCGCGCCGCTCGACGTCACGCCGCAGCGCAAGTGGAACGTCTTCGTCGTCCATCACTCCCACCTGGACATCGGCTACACCGACACTCAGGGAACGGTGCTCCGCCACCACCTGGACTATCTGGATGCGGCGTTGCGGCTGGCCCAGGAGACCGCGGACTGGCCGGACGACGCGCGTTTCCGCTGGTCGGTGGAGTCGTCGCTGCCTGCGTTGCGCTGGCTGGCCACCCGGCCCGAGGATATGGTCGCCGAGTTCTCCGAACGGTCCCGGGCAGGCCAGATCGAGGTCACCGCCTTCCCGATGCAGTTGCACACGGAGGCGTGTTCGGTCGAGGAGCTCTACCGGCAGCTGCGTTTCGTCGAGCGGCTTCGTTCGTCGTACGGCATCGACGTGCGGTCGGCGATGCACACCGACATCCCGGGCGCGGTCGTGGGTGTCGTCGACGCGCTCAACGCGGCCGGCGTACGTTACCTCGCGGCGGCGCACAACTGGGCCGGACGGTCCGTTCCGTACATCACGGGCGGCGACAAGCTCGGCCGGCCGTTCCGGTGGCGTGCCCCCAGCGGCCGCGAGCTGCTCGTGTGGTTCACCGACACCCCGCATGGCATGGCCTACATGGAGGGCAACACCGTCGGCCTCGTCGATGGCTACGACCTGGCCGAAGACCTGCTGCCGCGCTATCTGGGCTCGCTCGCCGACCGCCCCTACCCGTACGGGCCGGGCACGTTCGGCTGGTACGCCGCGCCCGGGCAGGTCGGCGCGGCCAAGGCGCCCGACGCGCTGGACGCGGTGCACCTGCGCGTGCAGGGCGCGCACGCCGACAACGCGGGACCGTCGATCATGCCCGCCGAGATCGCGCGCAGGTGGAACGAGACGTGGGCGTACCCGCGACTCCGCATGGCGACCAACGCCGACTTCTTCGAGCATGTCGAGGAGCACCACCTCGACCAGCTCCAGGTCCACGAGGGTGACTGGACGGACTGGTGGGCCGACGGGCTCGGCTCGGGAGCCCGCCCGCTCGGATACGTCCGGCGGGCGCAGAACGTGCTGCGCACCGCTGAGACCCTGCACTCCCTCGCCGGGGCGACGGCCGAAGGCGTCGACGAGGCGTACGACAAGGCCGCGCTCTTCGATGAGCACACCTGGGGCGCCGCCAACCCCTGGGAGGACGCCGAAGAGGGCAACGACTCGGGCGGCCTGCAGTGGACCCGCAAGTCCGCCGTGGGTTACCAGTCCTACGACGACGCCCTCGACCTGCTCCAGGCAGGTGCCCGTCGCTTCGGCGCGACGCAAGGGCCGGCGCGGGACGCGCTCACCTCGTTCGTCGTCGTCAACCCGGGCACGTTCGCCCGTACTGACGTGGCGCGGGCGTTCCTGCCCCGCGACGTGGTCGCCGTGGACGTCCCGATCACGATCGTGGATGCCCGCACCGGCGAGCCGGTGCCGCACCGTGAGGAGGAGGTCGACCCGGACGAGTGGCCGACCCGCCCGATCGGCCGGCACCTGGAAGCCGTCGTCCCGGACGTGCCGGGTCTCGGCCACGTACGGCTGGACGTGGTCCGGGGTGAGGCGCCCGCGCCAGAGCCGATCGACCTCGGCCGCGACGGCGTCATCGAGAACGAGTACTACCGGGTGACGTACGACCTCGCCGAGGGATATCTCAGCTCGGTCTTCGACAAGGTCGCGGGACGCGAGCTGGTGAACGCCGACGCGGCTGCGGGCTTCGGCCAGTACATCTACGACCGCTACGCCACCGCGCCGCACTTCAACCACCTGTCCGGCCACATGCTCGTGCACGACAAGACGCTCCTGGGCGACCGCGCGATCGGCAGGAACGCCGGTGTGGTCAGATGCGAACGCACGCCCGCGGGAGAACGGCTCGTCGTGGAGCTGACCGGCAAGGGCATCGACTGGCTGCGGACGACGATCGACCTGTACGCGGGTGTCCCGCGCCTGGACCTGCGCTTCCAGCTGGGCAAGCAGCCGACGGCGGCCAAGGAGGCGGTCTTCTTCTCCTTCCCCTTCGCGGTCGGCGGGCCGCCGTCGGTGTGGGAGCTCACGGGCGGCGTCGGCGGCACCCACGTGCCGAGCGTGCCGGGATCGGCGGAGCACATGCGCCCGATCAGGCACTGGACGGCGTTCGAAGACGCCGATCTCACCGTCGCGTGGGCGACGCTGGAGGCGCCGTTGGTGCAGTTCGGCTCGATCCACATGCCGTACGCGCCGTTCCCACCGACACTCGATGTCGAGCCGTCCACGGTCTACTCCTGGGCGCTCAACAACATCTGGGACACCAACTTCCCGTCGCAACAGTCGGGAGAGACCACGTTCCGGTACGCCGTCGCCTCGGCCACGGGCGGCGTACCGGGACGTCGGCTGGGTGCGGCGACCGCCGCCGGGCTCACCGACACCTTCGTGGCGACCCTCGCGACCGGCGAGGACGAGGCGGCCGCGACGGGTGCCTTCGTCTCCGTCGACGACCCGGACGTGCTGATCACCTCGATCGGCCGGGTGGACGGCGACCTGGTCGTGCGTCTTCAGTCGCTGGCCGACGGGCCCGTGGAGGCCGGACTCCGGCTGCCCGGGCTCCGCCGCGCCCTCGTCGACTCCGGCCTCGGCCGTGACGTCGAGGAAGTGCCCGTCCGGGACGGCGCCGCGGTCGTCCGCCTGCCCGCATGCGGGATCGTCGCCGTCACGGTGAAGGGGAACGTGTAGATGAAGATCACCGACATCCGGGCCACCACCGTCGCGGTGCCCCTCGAAGCGCCGCTGCTGCACAGCAACGGCGCCCACTGGGGCCGCTTCATCCGCACGATCGTGGAGGTCGAGGCGGACAACGGGCTGGTCGGACTGGGCGAGATGGGCGGCGGCGGAGAGAGCGCCGAGGCCGCGTTCCGCGCCCTGGCGCCCTACCTGGAGGGGCACGACCCGTTCGAGCTGGAGGCGCTCCGCTTCAAGATCGCCAACCCGACGGCCAGCCTCTACAACAACCGCACACAGATGCTGGCGGCGATCGAGTTCGCCTGTATCGACCTCATCGGCCAGCACCTCGGGGTCCCCGCGTACGACCTGCTCGGCGGCAAGATCCGGGACACGGTCCCGTTCGCGTCGTACCTCTTCTACCGGTATCCCGGGAAGGACACGGGCGAGGTCCGCACGCCCGAGCAGCTCGTCGCGCACGCCCGCGCGCTCAAGGAGGAGCACGGGTTCTCGGTCCACAAGCTCAAGGGCGGGGTGTTCCCGCCCGGCTACGAGCTGGAGTGCTACCTGGCGCTGGCGGAGGCGTTCCCGGACGACCGGCTCCGGTACGACCCGAACGCGGTGCTGAGCATGGACGAGGGCGTCCGCTTCGGCAAGGCGATCGAGCATCTCAACAACGACTACCTCGAAGACCCCGTTTGGGGACTGGAGGGGCTCCGCCTGGTGCGCGAACGCGTCGACGTGCCCCTCGCGACGAACACCGTCGTGGTGAACTTCGAACAGCTCGCTACCAACGTGCTGCGCCGCAGCGCCGATGTGGTGTTGCTGGACACGACGTTCTGGGGCGGCATCCGTCCCTGCGTCAAGGCGGCCGGGATCTGCGAGACGTTCCAGGTCGGGGTCTCGGTGCACTCCTCGGGCGAGCTGGGCATCCAGCTCGCCACGATGCTGCACCTGGGAGCGGTCCTGCCCAACCTGACCTACGCCGCGGACGCGCACTACCACCACCTCGCCGACGACGTGATCGAGGGCGGCAAGCTGCGGTACGTGGACGGCCGGATCCCCGTGCCGACGGGGCCCGGCCTCGGTGTCCGGCTGGACCGTGACAAGGTCGCGGAGTACGTCGAGCTCTACCGCGAGCTGGGTGGCTACCCGTACGACCGCGACCCCGGCCGCCCCGGCTGGTACCCGCTCGTTCCCAACGAACGTTGGGCGGACCCGACCGTCACGCTCAGCGCGATTTGAGTCAGTCGCGTTCCGAGGTCAGGCGGGTCGGGTGGTCAGGCGGGCTCTGAGGCGCCGAGTGCCCGCAGCGGCTCCCCGGTCAGCCGGTGGACGGTCCACTCGTCCTGCGGCGTCGCGCCCAGCGACTTGTAGAACCCGATGGCCGGGGTGTTCCAGTCGAGCACCGACCACTCGACTCGCCCGTATCCGCGCTCCACGGCGATGCGGGCGAGTTCGGCCAGCAGGGCCTTGCCGTACCCGTGCCCACGCACGTCCGGGCTGACGTAGAGGTCTTCGAGGTAGATGCCGTGCTTGCCGAGCCAGGTGGAGAACGAAACGAACCACAAGGCGAAGCCCACGACTTCGCCCTCGTGCTCGGCGACATGCGCGAAGACCTTCGGCTCGGCGCCGAAGAGGGTGCTCCGCAGGTCCGCCTCGGTCGCCTTCACCTCGTTGGCCGCACGCTCGTAGGTCGCGAGCTCGTGCACGAGCCGCAGGATGGTGGGGACATCGTCAGGAGTCGCAGGCCGAATCATGCCTGACAGGCTAGCGACTCCCGACGAGTCCTTCTTGCAGCGTGGTGAGCAGGTGTGCCCGGATGGTCAGGCCTGCTTGGTCTCCCAGAAGATCTTGTCGATCTCCGCGATCTTGCTCAGCAGGTCTTCCGCGACCTTGACGTCGAGGCTGCCCTTGGTGCCGCTCGCGCCGGCGAGCTTGGTGGCCTCGTTGAACAGCTGGTGCAGCTGCGGGTACTTCTCGAAGTGCGGCGGTTTGAAGTAGTCGGTCCAGAGCACCCAGAGGTGCTCCTTGACCAGTTCGGAGCGCTGCTCCTTGATCTGGATCGCCCGGGCCCGGAAGGCCGGGTCCTCGTTGGCGGCGTACTTCTCGATGATCGCCTTGACGGACTCGGCTTCGATGCGTGCCTGCGCCGGGTCATAGACACCGCACGGCAGGTCGCAGTGCGCGGAGACCGTGGTCTTCGGACGCAGAAGGTTGACGAGCACCTGCGTTTCCCTTCCCTCGTATCGGATCATGCTCAGGCCACCGACACTACTCTTGTGGCCTGGAGGGCGTACGGGCAGGGCGCTCGGTCTTTGGGCCTAGGACCCGCCCCTCGGACGGCCCTCACGGGCGTGTTGTATCCGCCAATGCGGAAGGAATGCGGGCGGAGCGTCAAAGCCGAGGTCATGTGGGGGAGCGGTGCTTCGCATTCCGTGGCGCGTCGTCGCGGTGACGGGGGATTCGATGGCGCCCACGCTGCGTCCGGGCGACGCGCTGCTCGTGCGGCGTGGCGGCCGGGTGACGGCCGGCGACCTCGTGGTGGCGCGCCATCCGGAACGCACGGGCACGCTGACCGTGAAGCGCGCCACGTTCCGGGACGGCGACGGCTGGTGGCTGGAGAGCGACAACCAGGGAGCGCGTGGTCGCCGTGACAGCTGGAACTGGGGCGCCGTGCCCGACGAGCTGGTGATCGGACGCGTGGTCGCGTGTTACTGGCCGCCGTCGCGGGCCTCGGTCTTCCGTCCGTCCGGCTGAGAGGACCGCCGCTGGGCCGGCACGGTGGTGTCGATCGCCGCCCGGGCGCTCGTACGGGACGGATGGTGGGCCGCGGCCACGCTCGGCCGGCCGGCGCACCGTTCCGAGCAGTAACGCTGGGACATGTTGGCCGTCGAGTCGAAGAACACCCGCTCGCAGCCGTCGGCGCGGCAGATCCTGAGCCGGTCGAGTCCGCGGTCGCTCACCTTGACGGCCAGCCCCATCGCCGCCCACGCCGCGTACCGGTCCTGAATCGAGCCGCCCTCGTTCAGATGCAGGTGCCAGCGCAGGCCGTCGTGGCCGGAGAGCTGCGGATGGACCGGATGGTGCATCAGCAGCGAGTTGAGCCGGTCGATCGCGTCCTCTTCGTCACCGGCCACCGCGGAGACGAAGACGGCGCGCAACTGGGCGCGCAGTTCGCGCATGGCGTCGAGGTCGCGGTGGGAGACCCGGCCACCCAGATGGGGCCGGATCACCAGCAGCTCCCGCAGCGCGTCGAGGTCACGCAGATTGTCCGCCTGCGAGTCTTGCGTGTTCACGAGTTCGATCGCCAGGTCTGCGTAAGAGGCGAGGTCCACGTTCGCTCCTGACGGAGTCGACCTGATCGTGCGAATCGTAGGTGTCATTCCCCCTTGTCGAGTATTACACCTCCGAGCATCCCGGAGACCGAAGTGGCCAACGCGGAATATGAAATATTGTGCGGCACCCATGGGTGTGGACCGGCAAATTGATCGCCACATGCCCGATATAACGGAGATTTCACAGTCGTCACGGATGCTTCGCAGACGATTACGGCCCGTGATCCTCGCCTAGGGATCACGGGCCGTTCGCTCAGATATGAGGGACCATCCTCGCTTCGCCGCGGTCGCCCCTCATATCCGGTTGACGCCGTCCGCGCGGGCCTGCGCGGCCACGGCCGCGGTGACGGCGGGCGCGACGCGCTCGTCGAACGGGCTCGGGACGACGTAGTCGGGGGCCAGGTCGTCGCCCACGATGTCGGCGATCGCGGTGGCCGCCGCGAGCTTCATGTTCTCGGTGATGGAGTGCGCCCGCACCTCGAAGGCGCCCTTGAAGATGCCGGGGAACGCGAGCACGTTATTGATCTGGTTGGGGAAGTCGCTGCGGCCGGTGGCGACCACCGTGGCGTGCCGCCGCGCGACCTCCGGGTGCACCTCGGGAGTCGGGTTGGACAGCGCGAAGACGATCGCGTTGTCCGACATCGTGGCGATGCACGACTCGTGCACGGTGCTCCCGGACAGGCCGATGAACACGTCGGCGCCGCGCAGCGCCTCCTCGGTCGAGCCCTTGAGGTGCGACCGGTTGGTGATCGCGGCGATCCGCTGCTTGATCGGGTTGAGGCCGTCCCGGCCCTCGTAGATGAGGCCCTTGCTGTCGGACAGCGCGATGTCGCCGATGCCGGCGTTGATCAGGATCCGGGAGACCGCGATCCCCGAGGCGCCCGCCCCGGCGACCACGGCGCGCAGGTCCGACAGCGGCTTGCCGATCAGCCGCGCCGCGTTGGTCAGCGCCGCCAGCGCCACGATCGCGGTGCCGTGCTGGTCGTCGTGGAAGACCGGGATGTCGAGCGCTTCCCGCAGCCGGTCCTCGATCTCGAAGCAGCGCGGCGCGCTGATGTCCTCCAGGTTGATGCCGCCGAAGCTCGGCGCCATCCGGGTCACGGTGTCGACGATCTCGTCGACGTCGGTCGTGCTCAGCGCGATCGGCACCGAGTCCACCCCGGCGAACTCCTTGAACAGCAGCGACTTGCCCTCCATGACCGGCATGGAGGCGGCCGGGCCGATGTCGCCCAGACCCAGCACGGCGGTGCCGTCGGTGACGACCGCGACGACCTTGGAGGTCCAGGTGTAGTCGTAGGCCAGCTCCGGGTGGTCGGCGATGGCCGTGCACACCCGCGCGACCCCGGGCGTGTAAGCCAGGGACAGATCGTCCTTGTTGCGCACCGGGATGGTCGAGCGGACCTCGAGCTTGCCGCCGCGGTGCAGCGGGAAGGCCGGATCGTCGTCATAGGAGAGCGGTTCGTTGGGAATGGGCTGAGCAGCCACAGCGACCCCTGTCAGAGAATTGGGTATGCGGGCGATGCCGCCGCGTAGGTGCGGTCTGTTGGCCGTCACCGTGTTGGGCATCTCGCGACGTACGGGGGTCACCCGTTGTCCGATTGTGCCATACCTGACCGCGCCCGATCCTGAAGTGTGAGGTGGCGGCCATCACCATGACGTCACAGCGTGATACCAATCTTACGCACTGCGTTCGTATTACGGTGATCTTCCCAAGCGGGGTTGCAGTGTTGTCCGATTGTTTCGGAGCCTTAATCCAGATAGCGCCTGGTGTAGGCCAAAATGTGCCATTGACCTCCGGATCTGCGAGGATCCGCTGAACCGAACTGGAGGGGGACCTGTGATCATTGGTTCTCTGCGCCGTAGTGTTGTAGCGACGGCCGCGCTTGCCCTGACCGGTCTCCTGGCGCTGAGCGCCTGTGGTGACGACGGTGGAGACACGGGCGGGACCAAGGCCGCCGGCGGCTACAAGCCGGTGAAGGCCGGCAAGCTCACTGTCTGCACCAACCTGCCGTACCCGCCCTTCCAGTTCGACCAGGGTGGCAAGACGGTCGGCTTCGACGTCGACATGATCGACCTCGCCGCCAAGAAGCTGGGGCTGACCCAGGAGATCACCAGCCTCGACTTCAACCTGATCAAGAGCGGTGCCGCGCTGAACTCGCGCAAGTGCGACGTGGCGGCGGCCGGCATGACGATCACCGACGAGCGCAAGCAGGTGTTGAACTTCTCGCGTCCGTACTTCCCCGAGTACCTCGCTCTCCTGGTGAAGAAGGGCTCCGGCCTCAAGACGCTTGACGACGTCAAGGCCAAGAACCTCAAGCTCGGCGTTCAGGCCGACACCACCAGCCTCGACATGGCCAAGGAGAAGGGCTTCACGCCCAAGGAGTTCAAGGACTCGGGCAAGCAGCTCCTCGCGCTCCAGTCCGGTCAGGTCGACGCGGTCCTGCAGGACCTGCCGGTGGTGAACGACTGGATGAAGAAGGGCGACATCTCCGGCAAGTTCGAGGTCGCCGGCGAGATTCCGACCGGCAAGCAGTACGGTTTCGCGGCCAGGAAGACGGGCAGTGAGGACCTGATCAAGGCCATCAACGAGGCCGTGACCGAGTCCATCAAGAACGGCACCTGGGCCGCCACCTACAAGAAGTGGATCGGTTCGGAGCCCAAGTCGATGCCCGCGGAGAGCTGATCCCGGCGATGACCACGACCACGGAGCCTGCCGGACCGGCCGGGAAGACCCCCGGCCGGTCCGGCGGGCTGAGCCCCCGCAAACGGCAACAGATCATCCGGTACGTCCAGTACGCGGTCTTCGTCGGCCTCGTGGTGGTGGCCGCGCTGCTGGCGGACTGGCCCAGGCTCTCCGACCAGTTCCTCAACTTCGGCAAGCTCGAGGGCAGGTGGGGGACCCTTTTCACCACCGCCCTCAAGAACACGATCATCTACACCCTGCTCGCCTATGCGGTCGGCATGGTGATCGGGCTGGTCGTCGCGTTGATGCGGCTGTCGCAGGCCGCGCCCTACCGCTGGTTCGCTCTGGTCTTCATTGAGATCTTCCGGGGGCTGCCGGCGCTGCTCATCCTGGTGCTGTTCGCCTTCGTCCTGCCGGTCGCCTTCCCGATCTTCGCCAACCCGCCGGGCGGCGTCTACTTCCAGGTTGCGGTCGGCCTCGGCCTCGTCGGCGCGGCCTACATGGCCGAGACGATCCGGGCCGGCATCCAGGCGGTGCCGAAGGGGCAGCTCGAAGCCGCCCGTTCGCTGGGCATGTCCCGCGGTCGGGCGATGATCTCGATCGTCATCCCGCAGGCGTTCCGCATCGTCATCCCGCCTCTCACCAACGAGCTGGTCCTGATGTTCAAGGACTCCTCGCTGGTCTTCGCCCTCGGCGTCACCGCGAACGAGATCGAGCTGACCAAGTTCGGTGAGAGCATCTCGATCGAGAAGGTGAACCCGACCCCGATCATCGCCGCGGGTCTGGCCTACCTGATCATTACCATCCCACTGGGTTTCGTCGTGCGCCGACTCGAGGCCCGCCAGGCGAAGGCTCGGTGAGCGCAGTGAACCATGTGGTTGAGATCCGCGACCTGCACAAGTCGTTCGGCAACCTCGAAGTCCTGAAGGGCATCGACTTCACCGTCGACCGCGGCCAGGTCATCTGTGTCATCGGCCCGTCCGGCTCCGGCAAGTCGACGCTGCTGCGCTGCGTGAACCTTCTGGAGGAGCCCACCAAGGGCACGGTGCTCGTCGACGGGGCAGACCTCACCGACCCCGACATCGACATCGACGCGGCCCGCCGCCAGATCGGCATGGTCTTCCAGCAGTTCAACCTCTTCCCGCACCTGAAGGTGCTGGACAACCTCACCATCGCGCAGCGCCGTGTTCTCAAGCGCGGCAAGGCCGAAGCAGTGCGGGTGGCCCGGGAGAACCTGGCCAAGGTCGGGCTGGAGGACAAGGCCAACAGCTACCCGGCTCAGCTCTCCGGTGGCCAGCAGCAGCGCGTCGCCATCGCGCGGTCTCTGTCGATGGACCCGGACCTGATGTTGTTCGATGAGCCGACGTCGGCGCTCGACCCCGAACTGGTCGGCGATGTGCTCACCGTCATGCGCAAGCTCGCGCAGGACGGCATGACCATGCTCGTGGTCACGCACGAGATGGCCTTCGCCCGTGACGTGGCCGACCGCGTGGTCTTCATGGACGGCGGTGTGATCGTCGAGCAGGGTCCGCCGTCCCAGGTCATCAGCGACCCGCAGCACGAGCGCACCAAGATCTTCTTGCGCCGCGTCCTCGACCCCACCCACGTCGAGGTCGGCGGGGCATCCGACGTGGACACGCTGGACGCGTCCCGATCCCACGAGACAGGAACTCCCCCGGTCGACCCGACCCATCGCGGCGGCGGTGGTGTCGGCGGCTTCTGACCGGAGCCGCCGACACCACAAGGCAAGGGCGGTTGGTTCTGCGAAGGCAGAGTCGGCCGCCTTTGCCTTGTCACTCAACACGTTCGACCACGCCAAGAGGTCTCACCGACAAGGCCGGGCACCCGGTCAGGGTCAGCGGATCGCGAAGCGCTGGTCGCGGGTCTTGTTGCACTTCCAGAGGATCAAGGGTGCGTTCTCCCGGTTCGAGCCCCCCTTGATGGAGAGGCACTTGGTGCGCTCGGAGTACCGGGCGGGGCGGATCTCGCAGTTGGACTGGTTTCCGTAGCAGACGATCCAGAAGACCTGGTTGATCCGGCCGTTGCAGGACCAGACGATGGCTTGCGTGCCCTTCCGGTACCGGTTGGGAATGTCGAGGCACAGATTTCCTCGGTGCTGGGCCCTCAGCGTGTACCAGCCGCCTCGAACAGGAGTGATCTCCCACTTCTGGTTCTTCTTCCCCAGGCAGGTGTACTGGTTCACCTTGGCGCCCTTCCCGCGGGCACCGTGGACGGTGATGCAGACGCCTGGGGCGTGCCTCGGCTTGAGGTAGTGGACGCCGGGCACTCCGGCCACCTTCGCCGCCGGTGGCTTGGCGGAGGTCCCGGACGGCTCCGGGTCCGCCTGGTCCGCCCAGGCCGACGCGGTGCCGAGAGTGCCGGCCGCCGCAATGGCGGCCGCTCCGATGACCACGGAGTTACGGATGGATCGTCGCATGGTGGCTCCTTTGCTCAAGGTGGGAAGAGCGCACCATGCGACCGTCTCGGTGCCGTCTCAGGAACGTCGTGAGAGCGTCTTCAGCGCAGGTCAGGCGTGCCGTGGTGAGGGGAGAGGCAGGCGGCCCGGGGCGGCAGCGAGATGTACCTGCCGACGCGATTCGCGCACTGAGCGAGCGGAACGCGGCCCGGGGGCGTTGCGGCGATCTAGGCCGTGTGTAATGTGCGGGGCATGTTCGCTGTCACGGCTTCGCAGTTCGACGCAGACAATCCGCTGACCGGCCTGACCCTGGGCGAGCGGCCCGATCCGGTGGCGCCCGAGGGTTGGACGACGGTCACGGTGAAGGCGACCGCGCTCAACCATCACGATCTGTGGTCGCTGAAGGGCGTGGGGCTCCGCGCGGAGCAGCTCCCGATCATCCTCGGCTGCGACGCGGCGGGTGTGGACGAGGACGGGAACGAGGTCATCGTGCACTCGGTGATCGGCGACCCGGACCGGGGTGGCGGTGACGAGACGCTCGACCCGAAGCGTTCGCTGCTCTCGGAGTCCCACGACGGCACGTTCGCCGAGAAGGTGGCGGTGCCGCGGCGCAACATCGTGCCCAAGCCGGCGGAGCTGTCCTTCGAGGAGGCCGCCTGCCTGCCGACCGCCTGGCTCACCGCCTATCGCATGCTGTTCGACAAGGCGGGCCTGGCGCCGGGCTCGACCGTGCTGGTCCAGGGGGCGGGCGGAGGTGTCGCGACCGCGCTGATCGCGCTGGGCGCCGCGGCGGGCTTCCGGGTGTGGGTCACCAGCCGGAGCGAGGGCAAGCGCAAGCGGGCGCTGGAGCTGGGGGCGGACGAGGCGTTCGAGCCTGGCGCGCGGCTGCCCGAACGGGTCGACGCGGTCATGGAGACCGTCGGCGAGGCCACCTGGTCGCACTCGCTGAAGTCGCTCCGGCCGGGCGGGCGCATCGTGGTCTCTGGCGCGACCAGTGGCCAGGTGCCGCCCGCGGAGCTGAGCCGGGTGTTCTTCCTGCAGCTGTCGGTCGTCGGCTCGACGATGGGCACCCGCGACCAGCTGGAGCGGCTGGCCCGCTTCCTGGTCAAGAGCGGCGTCCGGCCGCGGATCGACCGGGTGCTGCCGCTGGCGCGGGCGAACGAGGGCTTCGCGGCGATGGCCGAGGGCGAGCTCTTCGGAAAGATCGTCTTCACGCCCTAGCGGCTCAGCGGTCGCGGTCCAGGATCTCGTTCTTGAGACGTTCGCGGGTCTCGTCCAGGAGCGCCTGAACGGCGGTGAGGTCGTCGTCGTCCAGGCGCGCCTTCTTGGCGCTCTTGCGGACGTCCTCGACGAACTTGCGCAGCAGGCGCTCCAGCTTGAGGCGGGCGATGTCGTCCTTGGAGCCGGTCGCGGTCTTCCAGGCTTCGTCCCAGTTCTGCCGCCACTCCTCCATCCAGGCCTGCTTTTGCTCACGCCAGTGGTCCTTTTGGCGGCGCCACTCCTCGCGCGGGCGGTCGGTGGTCTCCTTCCAGGCGTCCTTGGACGTGGACCGGGACTGGTCGCGCATGTCGCGGGCGGCCTGGGTGAGCTCCTCGCGCAGTGACCGCACGGTCTGGCGGACGTCCTGCTGGACCTCGCGGGCGAACTCCTGGGCGGAGGCTGTGATCTCCTCCTCCAGTTCGGCCAGCTCGTCCATGCGGCGTTCGAGCTCCGCGCGCCCCTTGTCGGTCAGCGTGTAGACCTTCTTGCCCTTGATGACCTCATGGCTGACCAGGCCCTCGGCCTCCAGCCTGGCCAGGCGGGGGTAGATCGTGCCGGGTGAGGGGGAGTAGACCCCGAGGAACCGGTCCTGCAGCAACCGGATGACCTCGTAGCCGTGCCGCGGGCTCTCCTCCAGCAGCTTGAGCAGGTACAGCCGGAGGCGGCCATGGCCGAAGACGGGGCTCAACTCAGTTCTCCATTCCGGATGTGTCGATCTCTGGGGCGTCGTCCTCGGGCCTGCTGAGGAGGGTGACACCGCCCGAGACCGTGGTGACCGACAGCTTGCCGGAGCCGTCCCCGATCGTGCCGCCCAGGCTCCGGCCGACGGGCGGCCGGTCCTGCCGGTCGAGGCCGGCGAACGAGGTGTCGATCTGGCCGACCGCCGAGTTCAGGTTGACCGTGGCCGAGGTCGAGTCGGGGACCCGGAGCGTGACCTCGCCGGAGACGGTGTTGACCTCGACCCGGCTCGTCCCGGCCAGATCGACGTCGGCGGCGATCCGGCCGCTGACCGTACGGGCCGCGAGCCGGTCGATCGAGCCGCCGGCGAGGGCCAGGTCGCCGGAGACGGAGGTGAACGCGACCTTGCCGTCCAGGCCCTGTGCCTCGACGGCGCCCGACACGGTGTTGGCGTCGATGTCGCCGACGACCCCGTCGAGGGTGACGTCGCCGGTGCCGCTCTTGATCGAGGCACGGGCGGTCAGCCCGGCGATCACCGCGTCCGCCGAGACCAGGTTGATGGTGACGGGGCACTCCCGGGGGACCGTGACGGTGATGTCGGCGTGCACCTTCTGCCGTTGCAGCCAGCTGAGCATGCCCTCCCACATCCGCTCGTGGGTGACGCTCAGCATGCCCGCCTCGTGTGTGATCACCAGCGGCGGCCCGTCGATCGCGGCGACCTGGATCGAGGGCCGGTCGTCGGAGGCCAGTACCGAGATGCTCCCGGCGATCAGCGTCGCCTTCAGCGCGACCACGCCGTCGAAGTCGAGGGTGGTCGGTTCTTCGATCGTCCAACGCGACATCGCGTCTTGCCTTTCGTTCGAGCCCTCAGGTCACGGGACCGGAGACCACCTACCAGTAAACACGATATGTCGCGTCCACCCAAAGTCAAGACATGTCGCGTCTGTCGGCTACTCGTCGTCCTCGTCGTCCAGCCGTGCCAGCCAGGTCGCCAGCCGTTCGACCGGCGTCTCGAACTCGGGGTTGAGGTCGACGAACTCGCGCAGCCGGTCGGCCAGCCAGACCAGGCTGACCTCCTCCTGGCCACGCCGCTCGACCAGCTCCTCGATCCCCCGATCGGTGAAGTACATGTTGTGATCCTCTCACCAAACGTGAAGGGTCCCGGGCGAGCGCCCGGGACCCTTACATGACCTTCATCGCGACGACCGCCTCGGCCACTGTCACCACGCGACGACCCCAGCCCGCACGCGAGCGCGCTAACGGGTCGTGAAGCGAGCCGAAGGCGAAGCTTCACGAGAGATCGCGAAGCGATGTCGCGCTCGCCGCTTTTGCGGTTCGGGGGCCGAGCCGCCAGGCGAGGCCCCCGAGGCCGAAAAAGCTATGAAAAAAGGCGGGCTAGGAGGGCCTCCTGCTCGGCCTGGTGGAGCTTGCCCGAGCCGACCGCGGGCGAGGACGAGGCCGGGCGGGAGACCCGCTTCAGGACACGTCCCTCCAGATGCGGCTGGAGCTTGAGCGCGAAGAACGGCCACGCGCCCATGTTGGCCGGCTCGTCCTGGACGTAGACGACCTCGGCGTCGGCCGGGTACTTGGCCAGCTCGGCCTTGATCTCGTCGATCGGCGGCGGGTAGAGCCGCTCCAGCCGGACCACCGCGGTGTCGCCCGCGCCGGCGGTCTTGCGGGCGTTCACCACGTCGTAGTAGATCTTGCCGGTGGTGAGCAGCACGCGCTTGACCCCGGCCGGCTCGATCGCCGGGTCGCTCTCCGGGATGACCGGGAGGAACGCCCCGCCGGTGATCTGCTCGACCGACGAGGTCGCCGCCTTGAGCCGCAGCAGCGACTTGGGCGTGAAGACGACCAGCGGCTTGCGGCGGTCGGACAGCACCTGCCAGCGCAGCAGGTGGAAGTAGTTGGCCGGCGTCGTCGGGTAGACCACGGTCATGTTGTCCTGGGCGCACAGCTGCAGGTAACGCTCGATGCGCGCCGAGGAGTGGTCTGGGCCCTGGCCCTCGTAGCCGTGCGGCAGCAGCAGGACCACGCCGGAGCGCTGGCCCCACTTCTGCTCGCCGGACGAGATGTACTCGTCGACGATCGACTGGGCGCCGTTGGCGAAGTCGCCGAACTGGGCCTCCCACGCCACCAGGGCGTCCGGCCGGGTCATCGCGTAGCCGTACTCGAAGCCCATCGCCGCGTACTCGCTGAGGAGCGAGTCGTGCACGTAGAACTTGGAGATGCCCTGGCCGAACTGGCGGAGCGGGGTGTACTCCTCGCCCGTCTTGCGGTCGACGAGCACCGCGTGCCGCTGGCCGAACGTGCCGCGCCGGGTGTCCTGGCCGACCAACCGCACCGGGTGGCCGTTGATCAGTAGCGAGCCCATCGCGAGCAGCTCACCGGTCGCCCAGTCGATCGCGTCGTCCTCGATGGACTGCACGCGGCGCTGCAGGATCGGCTGGAGCCGCGGGTGGACGGTGAAGCCCTCGGGCAGGCTGAGCTGCGTCTCGATGATCCGCTTGACGACCTCCTGCGGGATCGCCGTCCCGGCCGAGGCGTGGTCGATCGGGATGCGCTCCTCGACGTCGGGCTTGACGACCGAGCCGGGCGCGGGGGGCTGCTTGACCGCCTCACGGGTCTCGGTGAAGGCGCGTTCGAGCTGCTCCTGGTAGTCGCGGAGCGCGGCCTCGGCCTCCTCGACCGTGATGTCGCCACGGCCGATCAGCGCCTCGGTGTAGAGCTTGCGCACCGACCGCTTGGCGTCGATCAGGTCGTACATCAGCGGCTGGGTGAACGAGGGGTTCTCACCCTCGTTGTGGCCCCGGCGCCGGTAGCAGACCATGTCGATGACGACGTCCTTCTTGAACGTCTGGCGGTATTCGAACGCCAGCCGCGCGACCCGGGCGCAGGCCTCGGGGTCGTCGCCGTTCACATGGAAGATCGGCGCCTGGATCATCCGGGCCACGTCGGTGGCGTAGACGCTGGAGCGCGAGTACTCCGGCGCGGTGGTGAAGCCCACCTGGTTGTTGATGATCACGTGCACGGTGCCGCCGGTGCGGTAGCCGCGCAGCTGCGACAGGTTGAGGGTCTCGGCCACCACGCCCTGCCCGGCGAACGCGGCGTCGCCGTGGATCAGGACCGGCAGCACGGTGAAGCCCGCCTCGCCGACGTCCAGGATGTCCTGCTTGGCGCGGACGACGCCCTCCAGCACCGGGTCGACCGTCTCCAGGTGGGAGGGGTTGGCGACCAGCTCGGTGCGGATCTTGGAGCCGTCGTCGGCGATGAAGTCGCCCTCGGCGCCCAGGTGGTACTTCACGTCGCCGGAACCCTGCGCGCTGCGCGGGTCGAGGTTGCCCTCGAACTCGCCGAAGATCTGCGCGTAGGACTTGCCGACGATGTTGGCCAGCACGTTGAGGCGGCCGCGGTGCGCCATACCGATGACGACCTCGTCGAGGCTCGCCTTGGCGGCGGCGGAGATCACCGAGTCGAGCAGCGGGATGACCGACTCGCCGCCCTCGAGCGAGAACCGCTTCTGGCCGACGAACTTGGTCTGCAGGAACGTCTCGAACGCCTCGGCGCTGTTGAGCCGGCGCAGGACGTGCAGCTGCTCGTCGCGCGACGGCTTGTCGTGCGGGACCTCGACGCGCTCCTGGATCCAGGCGCGCTCCTCGGGGTCCTGGATGTGCATGAACTCGATGCCGACCGTACGGCAGTAGGCCATGCGCAGCACGCCGAGGATCTCGCGCAGCTTCATGGTCGGCTTGCCGCCGAAGCCGCCGGTCGCGAACTCGCGCTCCAGGTCCCACAGGGTGAGGCCGTGCTTGAGGATGTCGAGGTCGGGGTGGCGGCGCTGCTTGTACTCCAGCGGGTCGGTGTCGGCCATCAAGTGGCCGCGGACCCGGTAGGCGTGGATCAGCTCGTGCACGCGGGCGACCTTGGCGACGTCGTCCTCGTGGCTGGCGGAGATGTCCTTGACCCAGCGCACCGGCTCGTACGGGATGCGCAGCGCCTCGAAGATCTCGTCGTAGAAACCTTCCTCGCCCAGGAGCAGCTGGTGGATCCGGCGCAGGAAGTCGCCGGACTGCGCACCCTGGATGATCCGGTGGTCGTAGGTGGAGGTCAGCGTCATGACCTTGCTGATCCCCATGCGCGCCAGGGCCTCGTCGGAGGCGCCGGCGAACTCGGCCGGGTACTCCATGGCGCCCACGCCGATGATCGTGCCCTGGCCCGGCATCAGGCGCGGCACCGAGTGCACGGTGCCGATCGTGCCGGGGTTGGTCAGGCTGATCGTGGTGCCCTGGAAGTCGTCCAGGGTGAGCTTGTTGTTGCGCGCCTTGCGCACGATCTCCTCGTAGGCCGCCCAGAACTGGCGGAAGTCGAGGGTGTCGGCGGACTTGATGCTCGGCACCACCAGCTGGCGCTGGCCGTCGCTCTTCTGCAGGTCGATGGCCAGGCCGAAGTTGACGTGCTCGGGCTTGATCAGCACCGGCTTGCCGTCGACCTCGGTGTACGCGGCGTTCATCTCCGGCATCGACGCCAGCGCCTTGACGATGGCGTAGCCGATCAGGTGCGTGAACGACACCTTGCCGCCGCGGCCGCGCTTGAGATGGTTGTTGATCACAATGCGGTTGTCGATCAACAGCTTGGCCGGCACGGCCCGCACGCTCGTCGCGGTCGGCACCGCGAGGCTGGCCTCCATGTTGGTGGCCGTCCGGGCGGCCACGCCGCGCAGCCTGACCTCCTCGGCGCCGGCGGGCACCGGGGGCGGGGCGGGCTTGGCCGCCGCCGGCTGGGCGGCGGGCTTGCCGTCGGCCTTCGCGGGGGCCTTTGCAGGGGCCTGCGCGGGGGCCTGCGCCGGAGCGGCGGGCTTGGCGGGGGCCTGCGCCGGCGGCGCTGTCGGCGGTGCTGTCGGCGGGGCGGCTGCCGTACCGTTCGCGGCCCGGGGGGCCTGGCCGTCGGTCGCCGTGGTCACTCCCGGGGTCGCGGACGGCCGGGTGTCCGGCTGGTAGTCCGCAAAGAAGTTCCACCAGGCTTCGTCAACGGAGTTGGGGTCTTCGAGGTACTTCTGGTACAGCTCGTCGACCAGCCACTCGTTGGCGCCGAAATCTGTGTGCTTGGGGTCGGCACTTGAATGCGACGACTCTGTCGACACGGCGGAGATCGCCCTCTTCCGCAGCTCGCAGGTGAGTTCTGAGACGAGTCAAGGCTACTCGCACTTCCGTGTCGCAGAAGCAACCGAGGTGCCTTCCACCGCCTGTCACACCCCAATCCGGCCGATCTTGCCCAAGCCCGGCAGCCGGTTTCGTCAAGATCGGCCGGTGTGGAGAACGTGCTGGTGACGAGAGGGTGCCGCCCCCCACAGGAGGGGATCAGCCCCCTCAGGAGGGGATCAGCCGCCCAGGATGCCGCCGAGGCCGCCCTTGCCGCCCTCACCGATCACGGGCGGGCCCTCGCTCGCCTGGACGAGCACGAAGCCCTGGCCCTGGTAGGCGAGCTGCATGGCCTCGCCGCTGCCCCGTCCGATCAGCGCGCCCGCCTTGAACGTCTTGTTGACGCCCACCTGGAGGCTGGTGCTCCAGGCGATCGCGGACTGGCCGTCGGCGAACGTCGGGGCCCGGCCGCAGTCCAGCATCACCGGGGTGCCGTGGGCGGTGAGCGCCACCCAGCCGGTGCCGGTCAGCGTGGTGTTGAACAGCCCGCCCGCCGCGACGCCCGCGCCCTGCACGCGCTGGATGTCGGACTGCAGCTGGGGGTCGTAGGCCAGGATGTTGGTGCCGTTGACGGTGATCCCGTCGTTCTCCAGGTAGAACAGGTGGATGTCGTCGGCGTTGTTGGCCACGAACAGCAGGCCCTGCCCGCGCACCCGCATGAGCGGGACGCCCTCGCCGGTGACGGCCTTCTTGAGGAACTTGCCCATCCCTCCCGAGCCCTCGTAATCGAAATCCATCTGGCCCTGGAAGGCGACCATTGAGCCCTGCCGGGCCAGGACCTCGCCGTTCAGGTGCACCCGGAGCATCTTGGAGTTCTGCAGGGTGAAGTGGCCGGGGACCTGCCCCTGCTCCAGGTTGCCGAAGAACTGACTGCGCAGCATCGGAGGGCCTTTCTCGTTCTATCTCGGAGAGTGTCCGTCGGTGGGAAAGCTCGCCAGCATAGTGGCGGGTCGATTTTTGGACGACCAGGGCAATCCAGACGGTTCCCGCCACCGAATCACCCGTGTGATGCAGACGGATCGGGTGATCGCCGAACGCTACCGCCTGCTGGCCGAGCTCGGCCGGGGAGGCATGGGAATCGTCTGGCGAGCGGAGGACATCGTCCTCGGCCGCCAGGTCGCGGTGAAGGAGGTGCTGAGCCCGTCCGACGACGCCGCGCGCCGGGCCCTGCGAGAGGCCCGTTCGGCCGCGCGGCTGTCCCATCCCTCTGTCGTCAAAGTCTATGACGTGGTCGAGGAGGGCGGCCGGCCGTGGGTGGTGATGGAGTACGTCGAGGCGCGTTCGCTCCACGAGGTGATCAACCAGGACGGCCCGCTGCCGCCGGACCGTGCCGCTCGCGTCGGCCGCCAGCTCCTGTCCGCGCTGGGCGCCGCGCACAGCGTGGGCATCCTGCATCGCGACGTCAAGCCGGGGAACGTTCTGCTGGCCAAGGGCGACCGCGCGGTGCTCACCGACTTCGGCATCGCGTCCATCGAAGGCGACGTCACCCTGACCCAGGCCGGCGGCCTGCTCGGCTCACCGGCCTACATCGCGCCCGAGCGCTTCCTGGGCGAACGTGCCCTCCCCGCCTCCGACCTGTGGGCGCTCGGTGCGACGCTCTATGCGGCCACTTCCGGACGGCCGCCCTTCCACCGTGACGATCCGGTGGCCGTGTTCGGGGCCGTCCTCAACGAGGAACCGCCCATCCCGCCCCATGCCGAGGCCCTCCGGCCCGTCCTCGAAGGCCTGCTCCGCAAGGACCCGCGCGAGCGCATGCCGATCGGGGTGGCCGAGGCCGTCCTCCTGGCGATCAGCGAAGATCGCCTTCCCCGGCTGCCGCCGGTGGCCCCTCCCCAGGTCACCGGCGGCGGCACCCACCGCACGACCGCCGCCACGACCGAGTTGCCCGTCGTGCCGGAAACCGTCGTGCCGGAAACCGTGGCGCCGGAAACCGTCCTGCCCGAAGCCGTGCCGGAAAGGGGCACGGATCTCACCTGGCGGGTGGGAGGGGTCTTCGCGTACGTGGGGATGGCGCTGCTGTTGCTGGGATCCCTCTTCGTACTCCTCAGCTCGCGCTGAGCGCCGCGCGGCCGTGGGGCTCGGTCCAGTCGACGACCGGGCCCTTGGGGACCACGCCGGACGGATTGACGTTGGTCAGGGTCACGTAATAATGCCGCTTGATCTGGTCAAAGTCGGTGGTGTCGCGGAAGGCCGGCTGCTCGTAGAGGTCCCGCGCGTACCCCCAGAGGTTGGGGTAGTCGACCAGCCGGCGCAGGTTGCACTTGAAGTGGCCGTGGTAGACCGCGTCGAAGCGGGCCAGCGTGGTGTAGAGGCGGATGTCGGCCTCGGTCACCCGGTCGCCGAAGAGGTAACGGCGGGTGCTGAGCCGCTCCTCCAGCCGGTCCAGCGTCGCGAAGAGGGCGTCCACGGCCTCCTCGTACGCGTTCTGCTCGGTGGCGAAGCCCGCGCGGTAGACGCCGTTGTTGACCGTGGCGTAGACGAGCTCGTTCAGCTCGTCGATGTCCGGCCGCAACTCCACCGGATAGAGGTCGGGCGCGCCCGTGGGGTGGTAGTCGGTGAACTGCGTCTCGAACGTGGTCGTGATCGCCGGGAAGTCGTTGGTGACCAGGCGGCCGGTCACCGTGTCCCAGATGCAGGGCACGGTGTACCTGCCCTTGTACGAGCCGTCCGTCGCCAGATAGAGCTCGGAGAGGAAGGCCGCCCCGGTGACCGGGTCGCGGTCGGGGAAGCGCCAGCCCCGTTCGTCCCGGATGGGGTCCACGACGCCGAGGCTGATCACCTCGTCCAGCCCCAGCAGCGCGCGCACGATGAGGGTGCGCTGTGCCCACGGGCAGGCGTAGGAGACGAAGAGCCGGTAGCGGCCGGACTCGGCCGGATACCCGCTGGAGCCGTCGGCCGTGATCGTGTCCGTGAACCGGTTGGGCTGGCGTACGAACCGGCCCGCCGCCATCTCCTGGGTGATCATCCGCGTTCCTCCTGGGTGGGAGCCCTTCCGCCACGATAACCGCGGGCCCGAATCCGAGCGCCGTTCGGTCGGCGTGGTACTAAGTAACCCCCTGGTCGTTCACAGGGGACGGCAGTCGGTGCGATGTGAGGAGACAGGATGTCGGAACTGCGCTACGACGGGCGGGTCGCGGTCGTCACCGGGGCGGGGCACGGCCTCGGCCGGCAGCACGCGCTGGAGCTGGCGTCGCGCGGCGCCAAGGTCGTCGTGAACGACCTCGGCGGCGACCGCACCGGCGCGGGTGCCTCCGCCGGCCCGGCTCAGGAGGTCGTCGAGGAGATCAAGAAGAACGGCGGCGAGGCCGTCGCCAACCCCGACAACGTCGCCACTCCCGAGGGCGCCCAGGCGATCATCCAGACCGCGCTCGACGCGTTCGGCAAGGTCGACATCGTCATCAACAACGCGGGGATCCTGCGCGACAGGTCGTTCAAGAACATGAGCGTCGAGGAGTTCGACGCGGTCATCGCCGTGCACCTGCGCGGCTCGTTCCTGGTGTCCTCGGCCGCGTGGCCGGCGCTGCGCGAGCAGGGCTACGGGCGCATCGTCAACACCTCGTCGCCGGCCGGGCTGTTCGGCAACTTCGGCCAAGCCAACTACGCCACCGCCAAGATGGGCCTCGTCGGCTTCACCAAGACGCTCGCCCACGAGGGCGCCAAGTACAACATCAAGGCCAACGCGATCGCCCCGGTCGCGTGGACCCGCATGACCGAGGATCTGCTGCCGGCCGACTTCGCCGACAAGCTGGGCGTCGACCAGGTCACCCCGCTGGTGGCCTACCTGGCGCACGAGAGCAACCCCGACTCCGGCGAGGTCTACACGGTCGGCGGCGGCCGGATCGCCAAGATCTTCGTCGCCGAGGGACCGGGCTACGGCCAGAAGGAGACGCTCACGGTCGAGGCCGTCCGCGACAACTGGGCCGCGATCAACGCCGACTCCCCGCTCACGGTCTTCAAGAACGTGGGCGAGCAGATGGGTCCCCTCATCCAGCAGCTGACCTCCTGACGGGACCTCCTCATGGGAGACCTACGGCTCGACCGGCGGGACGGGGTGCTCACCATCACCCTGTCCCGCCCGGAGCGGCTCAACGCGGTCACCGCGTCGGTCACCGAGGAGATGCTCGACGTCCTCAACGAGCTGATGCGCGACCCGGACACCCGGGTCGTGATCCTCACCGGTGAGGGGCGCGGCTTCTGCTCCGGCATGGATCTCCAGGGCGGCGACCCGGGAGGCGGGGACGAAGGGCGCATCCAGCGCATCTATCGCGGCATCGCGCGGGGCGGCGAGGTGACGGCCCGGCTCCGGGAGATCCCGCAGCCGGTCATCGCCGCGCTGCACGGCCCGGTCGCCGGCATGGGAGTCTCCTGGGCGCTGGCCTGCGACCTGCGGGTGGCCGACCCGACGACCAGGTTCGTGGTGCCGTTCGTCGACCTCGGGCTGTCGGCGGGCGACTGCGGCCTCTCGTGGCTGCTGCCGCGGCTCGTCGGCCCGGCCAAGGCCGCCGAGATCTTCTACCGGGCCCAGCGCCTGGACGTGGCGAAGGCGGCCGAGCTCGGGCTCATCACCGAGCTCACCGCCGAGGGCGCCGACCTCGAAGGCGCGCTGGCGCTCGCGGGGGAGCTCCTCACCAAGTCCCCGTACGGGCTCCGCCGCACCAAGGAGCTCCTCAACATGTCGCTGGACGCTCCAGGCCTCCGCCAGCAGCTCGCGATGGAGACGGGCATCCAGACCATGGCCTTCTTCACCGAAGACCTCGTCGAGGGAATGACGGCCACGCTCGAAAAGCGCCCCCCGGCGTTCAAGAACCGCTAGGGCGTGTCTCAAGGTCGGCGCCCGTGACGAGCGTCGCGCAGTAGGGCAGCTGAGCTTGAGACACGCCCTGGGCCTGCTGTTGACTCGTGGCGGTTCGTCTACCGGACGAACCGCCACATGTCGACCAGCGCAAGGGGGCGCGGTGGAGCGGGAGATCGCTCTCGAGGGCTGCGTGAACTTCCGGGATCTCGGCGGTTACGCCGCAGACGGCGGCCACGTCCGGTGGCGCAGGCTCTTCCGCAGCGACGCGCTGCACGAGCTGACCCCGGCCGACGTGGCGGCCATCCGGGACCTCGGCGTGACCACGGTGATCGACCTGCGGTCCGACTTCGAACGGGCCCACGACGGCGGCCCGCATCCCCTCGGCGGCGCGGTGGAGCTCGTCCGCGCACCGATCATCAACGAGGGCAACGGGCACCTCATGGCCGACACGTCGCTGACGCTCGCCCAGCGGTACGCCGGATCATGGAGAGCACCGGCACCGCGCTGGCCGACGCGGTCCGCGCCATCGCCGAGGCGCCGGGCGCGGCCGTCTTCCACTGCGCCGCGGGCAAGGACCGCACCGGGATGGTCAGCGCCGCCGTGCTCGGCACGCTCGGCGTCGCGGACGAGGACGTGATCGCCGACTACGCCATGACCGGCCGCAACCTGGTGGACATCCAGGCCCGCCTTGAGCGCCACGCCGCGTACGAGCAGACCTACGCCTACGTGCCGCGCGACGCCATGACCGCTGAGGCCGACACCATGGGCGAGCTGATCGCCGACCTGCGCGCACGCCACGGGGACATGCCCGCCCTCCTGCGTGCCCTGGGCGTCACCGAGGCCACCATCACCCGCCTCCGCGCCACCCTGATCGAAGCGCCCGCCTGACCGAACGCCGGGGCTCCGGTCGAGCGCCGTTCAGTCGGACAGTGCGGTGGCCAGGGCCTCCACGTAGCGGAGCGCGGCCACCTGGGCCAGCGCCGGGTGGGCGCCGATGGGGGCGGCGTGCTCCGCGCCGGCCGCCGCCGCGGCGGCGGCGAGGCGCTCGGCGGAGACCTCGGGACCGATCAGGTGCGGCGCCACCGCCAGCCGGGTGGCACCGGACGCGCGCAGCTGCGCGGCGGCCGCCGCGATGGCGGCCTCGTCGCCGAGCGAGGCGGTGAAGACCGGTGCGGCCAGCCGGGCCGCCAGCAGGACGCTGGTGACCTCTGCCTGGCGGACCGCCTCCGGGTCGCCGGGCGTGACCACCACGACCCCGCTGGCGGCGGTCACCATCGTCATCATGCGCACCCGGTCGGCGCGGGCCAGCCCCGCCTCGGCGAGCCGCTCGTGCAGCGCCTCGGCGATGAGCGGGTGCGGGCCGAGCGGATCGGCGGCCACGGCCGGCACGTGGGCATCGGCCACGATCTTGCGGACCGCGGCCTCCACCTCGGGATCGGGGCCCGTGGTGAGCGGCACGACGACGGCGGCCGGTTCGTCGGGCCGCTCCGCGCGCACCTCCGCGAGGACGGCGCTCAGGTGCTGCTCGGCGCCTTCGAGGTGGCCGACCAGCGCGGGCTGGCCGGTCTGCTCGATCTCGACGAGCCGTGCGAGCTCGGTCGCGACGGCGCCACCGGGAGCGGTGGCAGGGCCGGGAGCTGCGAGGATGAGGGCGGGGGAGCCTGGTGGCAGCAGATAGGATTCAGCGCCGCGATGCCGCCCGCCCCTGGGGGTTCGGCGGCGCCGCGACGGAAGTGCCTCGGATGCCTGGCTTTCGGGACTCACGGCCGGAATGTTAACGCTCCTGAGCGTGTCTGTCGGTCTCGAGTCGTGATCCCCGCTGGTAGAGATCTTCGATCTCCCTGCCGTACCGGGCCGCGATCGGCTTCCGCTTGAGCTTCATGGTCGGCGTCAGCTCGTCGCCGCCGGGCGCCCAGTCGTCGGCGATCACGGTGAATTTCTTGATCTGTTCGACCCGGGACAACCGGGCGTTGGCGCGTTCGACCGCCGCCTCGACCTCGGCCAGCGTGGCGGGGTCGGCGGGGGAGCGGCCGGTCTCGGGGTCGAGGACGATGAGGGCCACGTTGTACGGGCGGCGGTCGCCGACGCAGACCGCGTGCGCGATGAGGGGACTCTCGGCCTTGATCGCGTTCTCGATGTTCGCCGGGGACATGTTCTTGCCCGCCGCGTTGATGATCATTTCTTTCTTGCGGTCCACGATGGTGACGTAGCCGTCGCCGTCGATGGTGGCCACGTCACCGGTGCGCAGCCAGCCGCCGGCGTCCATCGCCTCGGCGGTCAGGTCGGGCCGGTTGCGGTAGCCGCGCATCACCACCGCGCCGCGGCAGAGCAGCTCCCCGTCGTCGGCGAGCCTCACCTCGACGCCGGGAAGCGGCCGTCCGACCGAGCCGGGACGCAGTTCGCCCGGCCGGTTGACCACCGCGAACCCGCTGGTCTCGCTCATGCCCCAGCCCTCCAGGAGGGGGATGCCGATGCGGCCGAAGAAGTCCTGCACGTCGCGCGGGGTCGGGGCGGCGCCGGTGAGGAAGTACTCGGCCTGGTCGAGCCCGATCGCCTCCTTGATCTTCTGGTGGCCGGCCGGGTCGCCTGCGGCGAGCTCGCCCGGGAACAACACCTCCAGAGCGGCCTTGAGCTTCTCCCAGATGCGCGGCACCCCGCCGAAGAACGTCGGGCGGAGCTGCGCGGCCAGCCCGATCAGCGCCTTGGGGTCGGGGCAGGTGGTGACGGTGAGGCCCCAGGTCATGAGGCCCGAGTAGTGCGAGGTCCAGCGGTCGGCGACGTGAGCCGAGGGCAGGTAGGAGATGAGCCGGCCGCCGGGCGTCACCGGCATGACCTCGTGCAGCCCGCGGATCTCGGCCATCATCGCGGCGTGCGTGATCTCGACGCCCTTGGGCGGGCCGGTCGTGCCGGAGGTGTAGATGAGCGTGAGCACGTCGTCGGGGCGCACTGAGCTCCAGGCGGCGTCGAAGTCGAAGTCCGCAGTCCCGGCCGCCTCGACGTCGCCCAGGCTCAGCGCGCCGTCCCCCGGGCTGTCCCCTTCTGTGCCGTCCCCTTCTGTGCCGTCCACGATGACCAGGTGCGCGGCGGGCACGCCCGCCGCCTTGACGGCGTCCGCGAACAGCCGCTCGGTGACGACGATGTGCGGCGCGGCGTCGGTCAGCACATGTGCGATCTGTGCGGGCGCGCTGGTGTTGTAGACCGAGAACGGGACCGCGCCGAGGTGCATCGCGGCGGTGTCGACGAGGTGGAACTCCGGCCGATTGGTGAGCATGACGGCGACCCGGTCGCCGTGCCCGAGGCCGAGGGCGGCGAACCCGGCGCTCAGCGCGCGCACCCGCGCGGCCAGTTGCGCGTGCGTCAGCTCCACGGTCCCGTCGTGGCTGCGGACCGCGAGCTGGTCTGGCCGTTCGGCGGCGGTGGCCTGGTACGCCGCGCAGAGCGTGTCCGCCGACAGGGCCCGCGCCGCGGTGTCGATCGACAGGGGCTCCGCTGCTGTGTCCGTGCTCAACGTTCCGACGCCTCCGCTCGAAGATGATCAAACTCGAAGGTGATCAAAGAGGCCGAGTATGGCGTACGGCCCGGGCCCGCGGCAGGGGCTTGAGGGTGAATTGCCCGGTGTGGTCCACGCCACAGACCTACATGATCACTAAGCGCGACTCGTTTCGGTCGGCCCCATTCCCATCAGGCCGAATGGCCACCAGGCATTCGAAATCCGGGCGAGGGGGGTTGCGGCGGCATTCGGGGCGGCCTTTATGATCGAGAGCTCTGGCCCCGCGGGTGCTGGGGCCGGATGTCAGGACACCATGAGTCCGAAGGTTCGAGGTTCATTTGAAATCCCCCCGCACACGGTCGATTCGCGCTGAGATCGCCGTTCTGCTCTTCGTGCCGCTGATCTCCCTGATCGCGCTCTGGGGCTACGCCGCGAGCGTCACCGTCGGCGACGCGCTGGCCCAGCGCCGCTACCACACGCTGGACCGCAAGTTCGCGCCCAGCGGCCAGGGAGTGCTGATCGAGCTGGGCAAGGAGCGCCTCGCCTCGGCCATCTTCCTCAGCACGCCGGAGTCGGCCGCGCCTGAGGTCCCCGCGGAGCTGCGTGCGCAGCGCGCCAAGGTCGACGCGGCGGTGGCCTTCTTCCGCAAGGAGGCCACCGGCGACGTGGCGCGCGGCGCGACCAACGCCGCCATGGAGCAGCGGGTCGCGGACGTGCTCGACGAGCTGGACATGCTGCGCACGTCGCGTGCGGCCGTGGACGACCGGTCGGTGGACCGGCTGGAGGCCGTCCAGGGCTACAACCGCATGGTCGACGCCATGCACCGCGCCTACGACGCCCTGGTCGTGATCGACGACTCGTCCCTCTACAACTGGACGCTGTCGACGCGTGCGGCCGGGCGGGCACTGGAGCTGATCCAGCGTGAGAACGCGCTCGTGGCCGGGGCGTTCGTCACCAAGAACCGGATGACCGCCGCCGAGCACCGGATGTTCGTGGAGATGGTCGGCGAGCAACGCCAGCAGTGGGTGAAGCAACGGTCCCTGCTCGACCCGGCCATCTACAACACAGGCACGGCGCAGGTCTTCGCCTCGCAGCAGTACCGGGCCTTCAGGATGATGGAGGACCGCATCGCCGAGCAGGGACGCGGCGCGCTGCCGGTGTCCGCCGGCGAGTGGCAGGCGACGGCGCAGCCGCTGGTCCTCAGCATCAACAAGATGGTGCTGACCAACTCCAAGCGCGCGGGCGAGCACGCGGACGACCTCGGACGCTCGGCCTACATCCGGGTGGGCGTCGTCGGCGGTGTCGGTCTGCTCGCGGTCATCGTGTCGATCCTGCTGTCGCTGCGGTTCGGCCGCGGCCTCGGCCGCGAGCTGGTCGGACTGCGGCGGTCCGCGCAGGAGATGGCCGAGCAGCGGCTGCCCGGCGTCGTGGAACGGCTGCGGCGGAACGAGAGCGTGGACGTGGCCGCCGAGGTCCCGGCACTGCAGACCCGCGGCAAGATCGACGAGGTCGTCAAGGTCTCCGAGGCGTTCGCGTCGGTGCAGCGCACCGCCGTCGACGCCGCCGTGGGCCAGGCGGAGCTCCGCCGCGGCGTCAGCCGGATCTTCCTCAACATCGCGCGCCGCAACCAGTCGCTGCTGCACCGGCAGCTGACGATGCTGGACACGCTGGAGAGCCGGGCGGAGGCCGACGACCTCGATGACCTGTTCCGGCTCGACCACCTCACGACCCGCATGCGGCGGCACGCCGAGAGCCTCATCATCCTGTCCGGCGCGACCCCGGGGCGCGGTTGGCGCCAGCCGCAGCGGATCGTGGACGTGCTGCGCGGCGCCGTCGCCGAGATCGAGGAGTACACCCGCGCGAAGGTGATGACCGACTCCGCCGACGGCCTCGTCGGCCCCGTCGTGACCGACGTCGTGCACCTGCTCGCCGAGCTGGTGGAGAACGCGGTCGCCTTCTCGCCGCCCAACACCGACGTGCGCGTGCTCGCCGAACGGGTCGGCAGCGGGTTCGTCGTGGAGATCGAGGACCGGGGCCTCGGCGTCCAGCCCGAGCTGCTCGCGAGCATCAACGCGCGGCTGGCCGAACCGCCGGAGTTCGACCTCGTCGACACCGACCAGCTCGGCCTGTTCGTGGTGGCGCGGCTGGCCGCCCGCCACAACATCAAGGTCTCCCTGAACCCGTCCCCGTACGGCGGCACCACGGCGATCGTCCTGCTTCCGCACGAGCTCGTCGTGCCGGCCGAGCACATGACCGATGCGATGGCGTCCGCCGAGGCCGAGCGGCAGAACCAGGGTCCCCGGGAGACGCCCAGAAGGCCGGTGCCCGTTCCGCAACTGCATGCGCAGCCACCCGCGCCGCCAGCACCGCCCCCGCCGCCCGCGCAGGTCGTGCAGCCTGAGCCACCTGCCCCGGTCGTGCAGGCTGAGCCACCTGCCCCGGTCGCGGAGACTGAGCCCTCGTCGCCGCCCACGCCGCCCGCGCAGGCGGTGCCTTCGCTTCAGGCTCCGGCGGAGCCCACGCCTGCGCCTCCGCCGCCCACGCCTTCGAGGCGGCTGGGTAATCCCTGGTTCGACGACGCCCCAGAGCTGCCGCAACACTCTCAAAGTCCTGCGCCGGCGCCGGTCCCCGAGAACGGCGAAGCACCCGTGAACGGTGAGGCTCCGGCGACGCACGCGGGACTGCCGCGCCGCGTTCGCCAGGAGAACCTCGCCCCACAATTGCGCAAGGAGCGTCCTGCGGCGCCCGACCTCGCCACCGGCCCGGTCGCGCGGTCTCCCGAGGAAGCGCGGTCGCTGATGGCTTCGATGCAGCAAGGGTGGCGACGTGGCCGAGAGTCGGACGTCGAGGGTGAGGACGAGCAGTGACCAAGGACGAGCAGTGACGACGCACACGATGGCGGTGCCGGTCAAGCGCGTCGGCAGGCACCTGCAGGCGAACCCGAGGTCGGTACCGTGATGAGCCGTTCACGGGACCAGTGGTTCGACCGCGAGGCCGGACCGCTCGTCCGCCCGTACGCCATGACTCAGGGGAGGACGCGGCCGAGCGGCGAGTCGTTCGACCTGATCGCGGTCGTCGCCGCCACCGGCGAGCCGCCGGGCGACCGGCTGCGCTACAGCCCCGAGCACCAGTGGATCCTGCGGCGCTGCGGTACGCCGGTGTCCGTGGTCGACCTGGCCTCGGACGTCGGGCTGCCGCTCGGGGTGGTGCGCGTGGTGCTCGGTGACCTGCGCGACGAGGGCCTGATCCGGGTGGTCGCGACCATCGACCGGTCGAGCGAACGGCCCAACCTGGGAGTGCTGCGGGAGGTCCTCGACGGCCTCCGTGCCCTGTGACGCGGGGGGAGCCGGTGCGCCTGAATTGTCGGGAACTTGCGGTTGAAGTGTGACGAAGGCCCTATGATCGGCGGACATATGCCGTACGGGGGGTCGTACTGCCACGAGGTGTCATGAGTCCTCGCACGCGATCGATCCGGTCGAGAACCGTCGTGTTGCTGCTGGTTCCGCTGCTGTCGCTGGTGGCTCTCTGGGCGTTCGCGGCCAGCCTCACCCTGGGCGACGCATTGGAGCACCGCCGGGGTGAGTCGTCGACGTCGCGCCTGACCAAGCCGCTGCAGGCCGCCACCTACATGCTGGAGATGGAACGGCACGCGGCGGTATCGCTGCTGAGCGCGGGCAAGTCGGCGCCGCCCCAGCCGTTCGACGCCCTGCGGGGGCGCACCGACAGCGCGCTGGCCGATCTGCAGAAGCTGGCCAAGAAGGAGATGGACGAGGCCGGCGACCCCGACTCCCAGCGGATCAGGCTGCTGCGGGAGGCCCTCAAACAGCTGGAGGCGCTGCCCACCACGCGCACCTCGGTCGAGACGCACGCGGTGACCCGCCTCCGCGCGCTCGAGTCGTACAGCACCATGATCGACGCGCTGTTCGACTTCTCCGCCAAGCAGACGCCGACCGACGACGCGCGTCTGCACTTCTGGGCGTCCAGCCTCGTCGCGGGCTCGCGCGCCATGGACATGGTCATGCGCGAGAGCGCGCTGGTGGCCGGGGCCGCCATCACCGGCGGGCGCATGAACGCGGCGGAGCACCGGCACTTCGCCGGGCTCGTCGCGCAGCAGCAGGCCTACTGGGCCGAGCAGCGCGCCAGCCTCGACCCGAAGATCTACGCCCGGTCCTGGGCCCCGCTCTTCTCGTCCGCCGCGTACACCGGCTTCAAGACGATGGAGCAGGACGTCGCCGAGGCCACCGGCAAGATCGACATCAACACCGAGCAGTGGGACGCCAACTCCAAGGCGCTGCTGGGCGCGTTCACCCAGGCCGCGCTCCAGGACAGCAAGGCGCTCGCCGCCGACCAGGACTCGGCGAGCCAGAGCATCCTGCTCCGGCTCATCGTCGCCGGCGGACTCGGGCTGGTCGCGGTGATCGGGTCGATCCTGCTGTCGGTGCGGTTCGGCCGCGGCCTGGTGCGCGAACTGATCGACCTGCGCGCCGCCGCGCAGGACCTGGCCGGACGGCGGCTCCCGGACGTGGTCGCGCGGCTGGTCCGCGGTGAACGCGTCGACGTCGCGGCGGAGGCGCCGCCGATCCCGGCCGGACGCACGGCGGAGATCGCCGCGGTCGCCGAGGCGTTCGGCACCGTGCAGCGCACCGCGATCCAGGCCTCGGTCGGCCAGGCCGACCTGCGCGACGGCGTCAGCCGGATCTTCCTCAACATCGCGCGCCGCAACCAGTCGCTGCTGCATCGCCAGCTCGCGATGCTCGACTCCCTGGAGAGCCGGGCGGAGGCCGACGACCTCGATGACCTGTTCCGGCTCGACCACCTCACGACCCGCATGCGGCGGCACGCGGAGAGCCTCATCATCCTGTCCGGCGCGACGCCCGGTCGCGGCTGGCGCCAGCCTGTGCGGATCGTGGACGTGCTGCGCGGCGCCGTCGCCGAGGTCGAGGACTACACCCGCGTCACGGTGATGACCGAGTCCGAGGACGGCCTGCTCGGCGCGGCCGTCACGGACGTGATCCACCTGATCGCCGAGCTGGTGGAGAACGCGTGCTCCTTCTCGCCGCCCAGCACCGAGGTCCGGGTCATGGCCGAACGTGTGGGCAGCGGTTTCGTGGTCGAGGTCGAGGACCGCGGCCTCGGCGTCCAGCCGGACCTGCTCGAAAGGATCAACCAGCGGCTCGCCACGCCGCCCGAGTTCGACCTCGTCGACACCGACCAGCTCGGCTTGTTCGTGGTGGCGCGGCTGGCCGCCCGCCACAACATCAAGGTCTCGCTGCGGCCTTCCCCGTACGGCGGCACCACGGTGATCGTCCTGCTTCCGCACGAACTCGTCGTGCCGGTGGAGGACTTCGACAAGGAGCCGCCGGTCGAGGAGCCGCCCGAGCCCCAGATCGACGCCCGGCCGGACGCGGGCGTCGTGGCGCTGCGCGATGTCGGCGCTCTCCGGCGGGGCGACGCGGCGCCCGAGGCCGAGCCCGCCCTCCCGCCCCCTACCGCTCCCGCTCCCGAATCCTTGCCACCAGCCGGCGGTGGCCTGTACGACGCGCCGTGGGAGACGGTGACCGTTCCACAGCAAGTCGATTCCGTTCCCGCGGCGACACCTGCACCTCCGGCCACCCCGGCCGCTCCCGTGCCGGATCCAGCGCCGCCCGCACCCCCGGCACCACCGGCACCCCCGGAGCCGCCCGCGCCATTCGGGCCGCCTGAGGTGACATTCGAGCAGCCGCCGGCCGCGCCCGCGGTCCCTGCGACCGTCCAAGCTCCCGTGGACACACCCGAACCGTCCGGCAACCCGTGGGGGAAGCCGGACGCGACCGCGACACCGGCGGGAAGCGGCGAGACCAGCGCCGGCAACCCCTGGTTCGACGAAGTGAAGTTCGACGAAGTGAAAGGGCCGGACCGCTTGGCCGTACCACCACAGCCCCCCGCCACCAACGGCAATGGCAACGGCACTCCGCAACCGCCTGGCAAGGCCACCTCGGAACCGGCCGAGACCCACGCCGGACTCCCACGCCGGCGGCGCCAAGAGAACCTGGCGCCCCAGCTTCGTAACGAGAACCGCCCAACGCCGCCTCCAGCGGTCGGCGACAGCGCGCATGGTGTCGTGGCGCGCTCGCCCGAGGAGGCGCGCTCGCTGATGTCGTCGATCCAGCAGGGATGGCGGCGCGGGCGGGTCACCGGTTCGAGCAAACCGGACACAGAGACTGATCCGGGCGTAGAGACTGAACCGGACACAGAGACTGATCCGGGCATAGAGACTCAACCGGACGCACAGACTGATTCGGACTTGAACGGGGAGGAAGCCCGATGATGCACAACTCGACCGCCACCGGCGAACTGAACTGGCTGCTCAACGACTTCGCCGGGCGGATCCCGGCGGTGCGCCAGGCCGTGATCCTCTCCAGGGACGGGCTGGCGATCGCGGCGTCGCAGGAGCTGGGGCGGGAGGACGCCGAGCATCTGTCGGCGTTGGCCGCCGGGGTGCAGAGCCTCGCACGCGGTGCGGGGCGGCATTTCAACGGCGGCAACGTGCGGCAGACCATCATCGAGATGGACGCGGTGTTGTTGTTCGTGACGGCGGCCGGCGACGGCACCTGCCTCGCCGTGCTGAGCGACGCGGACGCCGACGCGGGCCTCATCGCCTACGAGATGGCGGTGCTGGTCAAGCGCGTCGGCCAGCACCTGCAGGCACATCCGCGCTTCGCTCCCGGGACGGGCGGAGGTGTCGCCCCGCAGCCCGGTGGCGCGGGCTTCGGCGGAAACTGACCCGTCATGGACGCGCGGGGTGATCGGTGGCTGGACCGGGAGGCCGGTCCGGTGGTACGGCCGTACGCCATGGTCCGCGGGCGCACCCGCCCGCGCGGTGAGAGCTTCGATCTCATCTCCGTGGTCGCGGCCACCGGGGAACGGCCGGGCGACCGGCTGCGCTACAGCCCCGAACACGCGCGGATCCTGCGCCGCTGCGCGAACCCGGTCTCGGTTGTCGACCTGGCCTCGGAGATCGCGCTGCCGCTCGGCGTGGTGCGCGTGCTGCTGGGCGACCTGCGCGACCAGGGGCTGGTCGCCGTGGTCGCCACGATCCAACCCGTGGGCGACCGGCCCAACAGGGGCGTGCTGAGGGAGGTGCTCAATGGTCTTCGGGCGCTCTGAGCCAGGTGAACCGCCGCTGGTCACCACGAAGATCCTCATCGCCGGAGGTTTCGGCGTCGGGAAGACCACCATGGTCGGGTCGATCAGCGAGATCCGGCCGTTGCGGACCGAGGAGCCGCTGACCGACCGCGGCGTCGGCGTGGACGACGTGTCGGGGGTGGAGCGCAAGTCCACGACCACGGTGGCGATGGACTTCGGCCGGATCACGCTGACCGACCGGCTCGTGCTCTATCTGTTCGGCACGCCCGGGCAGGAGCGGTTCTGGTTCATGTGGGACGAGCTGGCGCTCGGCGCGCTCGGCGCCGTCGTGATCGCCGACACCCGGCGCCTCACCGACTCGTTCCCGTCCATCGACTACTTCGAGCGGCGCGGCACGCCGTTCGTCGTGGCGGTGAACTGCTTCGACGGCGCCGAGCGGCACCGGGCCGAGGACATCGCGATCGCGCTCGACCTCGACCCCGGCGTCCCGGTCCTGCTGTGCGACGTCCGGCAGCGCGAGTCCTCGAAGGAGGTGCTGATCTCGCTCGTGGAGCACGTGCTGTCCTGGTCGGAGACCGAGCCTGGTCCTGCGGGCGCGGCAGCCCCCGCAGGGTAGTAGGCTCCGGCAGATCCGTAGACCTCCGTCGTTTCCCCCGTTATCGGGAGGTTTCCCCGCATGGCGTTCCACCGACCGCCCACGACCGCGCTCGCGCGTCCGGTGTGCGAGCGGTGATGTTCCGGCGCATCGTTTCATCGATCCGGATGAGGATCACTCTCCTGGTCCTCGTTCCGCTGCTCGCCCTTGTCGGGCTCTGGTCGTTCGTCACCGGCATCACGTTCACCGACGCACGCCAGTTGCTCGCGGGCAAGGAGTTCCAGGACAAGACCGTGCTGCCCACGCAGGACCTCATCGCGGCCCTGCAGAAGGAGCGGCGCCTGTCGCTGTGGCAGATCGGCAGTGGCGGCGCCCGGCCGTCCGACCGCGTGGCGCTGGAGGCGCAGCGGCGGGTGACCGACCGGGCACGGGAGAAGGTCCAGCGGAACACCAAGGACGGCGGGCTGCGCCGCGAGCTCCAGGTGCCCGTCGTGCAGCGCATGGACGCCTTCGTGCTGCGGATGGGCGCACTCGACACGGTGCGGCGGACGATCGACGCCGACGTCGCCGAACGCACGCGGACGCTGGACGAGTTCGCGGGGATGATCGACGCGGGCTTCGCGATCTACTCCGCGGTGGCGCCGGGCAACGCCGACATCGCGATGGACGCGCGTACCCTCACCACGATCGGCCGGGCCCGGGAGATCCTGTCACGGGAGGACGCGCTGCTCACGGGCGCGCTCGCGGCGGGCCGGTTCACCACGGCGGAACGTGCCACTTTCGCGCAGATGGTCGGCGCGCAGCGTTACCTGTACTTCGACAGCATCCCCCAGCTCAGGAACGCCGACCTCGCCCGCTATCGGGCTGCCGTCGAGTCGCCGCAGTTCGCCCAGTTGCGCGCGCTGGAAGACCAGGCGATCCGCAGCTTCGACCCGGCCGAACAGTCGGGCGGCGGCCGCACCGGCGGCGCCGGCAACAACGGTGGCGCCGGTAACAACGGCGGTGCCGGTAACAACGGCGGCAACGGCGCCAACGGGGGCACGCGCAACGGCACCGGTACGAGCGGCCGCCCCAACAGCGGGGTCGAAGGCCCGGCGCGCGCGCCCGCTCCGGTCGACGCCGTCGCCTGGCGCACCTCGGCCGACGCCGTCATGGCCAAGTTGTTCGAGTTCGAGAACGCGCAGCTCGACAGTGTGACCAAACGCGCCACCGACATCGCGATCGGCGTGCTCCTGCGCCTGCTGATAGCGGGCGGGCTCGGCCTCATCGCGATCGTCGTCTCGACCTATATCGCGTTCCGCATCGCCCGCCGGCTGCTGCGCGAATGCCGCACGCTCGCGTCCCGCGTCGTCGACTTCACCCAGCAGCGGCTGCCGGAGCTGGCCCGGCAGGTACGCGACGGGGAGCCCACCGAGACGGGCGATGACCTGCCCGACTACGACTACCGCATCAACGAGATCCGGCAGATCGCCGAGTCGTTCAACCGGGCCCGCGACGCCGTGCTCGTCGCGGCCGCCGGCGAGGTCGCCGCCCGCGAGGGCATCAGCGAGGTCTTCGTCAACCTGGCCCGGCGCAACCAGGCGCTGCTGCACCGCCAGCTCAGCCTGCTCGACACGATGGAACGCCGCACCGAGGACCCGTCGGAGCTGGGCGACCTGTTCAGCCTCGACCACCTCGCCACCCGCATGCGGCGGCACGCCGAGGGCCTGGTCATCCTGGCGGGCAAGTCAGCCGGACGGTCCTGGCGGCGGCCGGTGCCGCTGGTCGACGTGATCCGCGGCGCGGTCGCCGAGGTCGAGGACTACACCCGGGTACGGGTCGAGCCGATGCCCCGGCTCGCCCTCCGCGGCGCGGCGGTGGCCGACGTCATCCATCTGCTCGCCGAGATCGTCGAGAACGCGACCACCTACTCGCCGCCGTCGGCGCCCGTCCAGATCGCCGGCCACGAGGTTGCGAGCGGTTTCGTCATCGAGGTCGAGGACCGCGGCCTGGGCATGTCGGCCGAGGAGGTCGAGGCGGCCAACGCGCGGCTGGCGGAGCCGCCGGAGTTCGACCCGGCCGACAGCGTCCAGCTGGGCCTGTTCGTGGTCGCGCGGCTGGCCCGCCGCCACGACATCATGGTGACGCTCCGCCCGTCCCCCTACGGCGGCACCACCGCGATCGCCCTCATCCCCACCGCGCTCATCGTCCCGATCGACGAACCCGAGCCGCCAGAGCCCCCCGCGACCACGACAGGCCCGATGCGAGCCCTGCCCTACACCGGCGGGTCCGATGACGACGAGCCCCATGGCGGCGGTGAGCGGACCGGGGCAGAGCTCGCGAACGGCGTCGTACGGCTGGTCGCGGAGCCGCCGCGACCCTCGCCCGTGCGAGACCGGCCGGCCGTGCGCACGTTCCCGCAGTCCGCGCCTGAGCCGGCGCCCACACCACCTGCACCTGCACCGGCGCCGGCACTTGCGCCTGAACCTGTGCCGACCCCCGCCGTGCCACAGCGGGAGGGGGACCTGCCCCGGCGACGGCGGCAGTCTCACCTGGCGCCGCAGTTGAAGGAACGGGTGGACGCCGACCTCGCCGCCGAAGCCGCGGAGAGACAGGCCGCCGAAAGACAGGCGAACGGCGTGCCCGCCCCGCCGATGCCGTTGGCGGCGCCGGTGCCTCCCCCCAATGGGCATCCGCCCCCCGAGGATCCGGCGCGATCCCCCGAAGCGATGCGATCGATGATGACTGCCATGCAGCGAGGCTGGCAGCGCGGCCGGGACGCGGCCGCACAGGCTGACGCCACCGACCGGACCCAAGCCGAGCAGGAGGACGAGAGGCCATGACGAAAGCCCAGGAGATCGGTCTGGAGACCGCGGCACCCAACGGGGAGCTGAACTGGCTCCTCGACAGCCTGGTCCAGCGGGTGGCCCAGGTGCAGAACGCGGCGGTGCTGTCCAGTGACGGGCTGCGCATCGCGGCCTCGCAGGGGCTGGGCCGGGAGGAGTCCGACCACCTGTCCGCCGTGGCCGCCAGCTTCCAGAGCCTGGCGCGCGGCGCGGGCGAGTCGTTCGGCGGTGGAGCGGTCCGGCAGACGATCGTCGAGATGGAGAACGCCTTCCTGTTCGTGACGGCGGCCGGCCGCGGCGCGTGCCTGGCGGTGCTGGCGGACGCGGAGGCCGACCTCGGCGTCATCGCGTACGAGATGGCCATGCTGGTGACCCGGGTCGGGCAACATCTGTCCGCCAACCCGAGGACCGGCGCGGCGGAGCCGGGTGGCGTCTGAGGTGCCGCCAGAGATGTCTCCGACGGAAGGCCCCGAGCCGGGGGAGCGGCCCGGGGCGGACGGCTCTGCCTGGTTCGACGACGACGCGGGCCCGGTGGTCCGGCCGTATGCTCTGACGGGTGGACGCACGCACTACGACGGCGGTGATTTCGACCTGGTGGCGCTGATCGTCACGCGGGACGCCGCCGACGCCGGCGAGCCGGACCGGCCGGGGCCGCTCGTGCCTCACGTGACAGGCCCGCCGAACCGGTGGGCACCGGACCCGGAACATGAGATGATCTTGGAGCTCTGTCGCAGTCCGCTCTCGGTGGTGGAGGTCGCGTCGGAGCTCGAGCTCCCTCTCGGGGTCGTCCGGGTCCTGCTCGGCGATCTGCTCGACCGCTCGCTCATCCTCGTTCGACGTCCCGCGCCGGTGGCACAGTTCCCCAGCGAGCGCGTACTCAAGGAAGTGATCGATGGAATACGTGCGCTCTGACGCGGGCGCCCAGCAGGGCGAGTCCGCGCTGACCGTCAAGATTCTGGTGGCCGGCGGCTTCGGCGTCGGGAAGACCACCCTGGTGAGCGCGGTCAGCGAGATCCGGCCGCTGCGCACCGAAGAGGCTCTCACCGAGAAGAGCATCGGCATCGACGACACCAGCGCCGTGGCGAACAAGACGACCACGACGGTGGCGATGGACTTCGGCCGGATCACCCTGCCGAACGGGCTGGTGCTGTTCGTGTTCGGCACGCCCGGGCAGGACCGGTTCTGGTTCATGTGGGACGAGCTGGCCAAGGGCGCGCTGGGCGCGGTCGTGCTGGTAGACACCCGCCGGCTGGCCGACTGCTTCCAGTCGGTGGACTACTTCGAACGCCGCGGGCTGCCGTTCATCATCGCGGTCAACCGGTTCGACGGAGCCGGGATGCACACGCCGGACCAGGTCCGCGACGCGCTCGACCTGCCCGCCGACATCCCGGTCATCAACTGCGACGTGCGCGACCGCGAGTCGGCCAAGCAGGTGCTCATCGCGCTCGTCGAGCACATCATGCGGACGATGAGCGGCCGCCGCGATCCAAGCGCCGTCAGCTACTGATCCCCGTCAGTAGCTGACCTTCGAGAGTTCTCTTTCGCCGACCCCGTGTTCCGCGGGGTCGGCGTTCTCGTGCCCGGCTTTGTTCTGCGAATGGAGAAAGTTAGACGATATTGAGGGAAAGGTCTTCTCAATCCGGCGAAAGCGCGTTACGTTCTCGCCACAGCCCCGATGGAGGGACCTGTGAGAGGACGGCGTGATGCGCATGACGGCTCGGCCAGAGAACGCGCATCAGGCACGCCTGCTGCGGCTCCTGCGCGATGAGGGCCCGCGCTCCCGCGCCGAGCTGGGTGACGTCGTCCAGCTGTCACGGTCGAAGCTGGCCCAGGAGCTCGACAGGCTGGTCGAGACGGGACTCATCGAGACGGCGGGCCTGGCGGCCTCGCGCGGCGGGCGGCGCTCGGGCATCGTCCGGCTCTCACCGAAGCTGCGGTTCGTCGCGTTCGACATAGGAGCCACCTCGATCGACGTCGCCGTCACCAACGGCGAGCTGGAGATCCTCGGTCATGTCACCGAGGCGTGCGACGTCCGGCAGGGCGCGACCGCCGTGCTGGACCGGGCGCTCGAGCTGCTCGGCAAGCTGCGCGACGAGGGCCTGATCCCGCAGGTGCACGGCACCGGCATCGGGGTGCCCGGCCCGGTGAGCTTCCGCGAGGGCATGCCGGTCGTACCGCCGATCATGACCGGGTGGGACCGGTTCCCGGTCCGGGACGCGATCGGCCAGGAGCTCGGCTGCCCGGTGCTGGTCGACAACGACGTGAACATCATGGCCCTCGGCGAGCTGCACGCCGGGCTGGCCCGTTCGGTGAACGACTTCCTGCTCGTCAAGATCGGCACCGGCATCGGCTGCGGCATCGTCGTGGACGGCACCATCTACCGCGGGGTCTCCGGCAGCGCCGGCGACATCGGGCACATCCGGATCAACGACGGCGGCCCCGTGTGCGCCTGCGGCAACGCGGGCTGCCTGGAGGCCTACTTCGGCGGCGCCGCGCTCACCCGGGACGCGCTCGCCGCCGCCCGTTCCGGCCGCTCGCCCTACCTCGCGGAGCTCCTGGCGAGCGGCGCCGAGATCACCGCCCGTGACGTCGCCGACGCGGCCGCCGCGGGCGACCCCGAGGCGGTCCGGCTCGTCCGCGAGGGCGGCCGCCACGTCGGGCAGGTCCTCGCCTCGCTGGTCAGCTTCTTCAACCCGGGCCTGGTCATCATCGCGGGCGGCGTCGCCGGCTTCGGCCACACGCTGCTCGCCGAGATCCGCAGTGTCGTCTACCGCCGGTCGCTGCCGCTGGCGACCGGCAACCTTCCGATCGTGCTGTCCGAGCTCCCCGGCACCGCCGGGGTCATCGGCGCCACCCGACTCATCAGCGACCACGTCTTCTCCACAGCCTGACCCTCGTTCCCCACCCGTTCGATCGAGGAGCCCCCATGGGCCAAGCCACCTCGCCGCCGCTGTTGCGGATGCGCGGGATCGTCAAGCAGTTCCCCGGCGTTCGCGCGCTGGACGGCGTCGACCTCGAAGTGCGCGCCGGTGAGGTTCACTGCCTGCTCGGGCAGAACGGCGCCGGCAAGTCGACCCTCATCAAGGTGCTGGCCGGAGCGCACCGGCCCGACCAGGGTGAGATCGAGCTGGACGGCGAGCCGCAGCGCTTCGCCGACCCGACGGCCGCGATGCGGGCCGGGATCGCGACCATCTACCAGGAGCTGGACCTGGTCGCCGGGCTCTCGGTGGCCGACAACATCTTCCTCGGCCACGAGCGGGCCCGATGGGGCTTCACCCGCCGGGGCGAGGGGGAGAAGGCGGCCCGCGAGCTGATGGGCCGGCTCGGCCACCCCGAGATCCCGCCGCGCCGCGAGGTCGGCCGCCTCCCGGCCGCCGGGCAGCAGGTCGTGAGCATGGCGCGGGCACTGTCCCACGACGCGCGCCTCATCGTGATGGACGAGCCGTCCGCCGCGCTGGCCCACGACGAGGTGGAGAACCTCTTCCGCATCATCCGCGAGCTGACCGCCGCCGGCGTGGCCGTCGTCTACATCTCGCACCGGCTGGCCGAGATCCGCGAGATCGGCGACCGCGTCACCGTGCTCAAGGACGGCCGTTCGGTGGCCGGCAACCTCCCGGCGCGCACCACCCCGACCAGCCAGGTCGTCGCCCTGATGACCGGACGGGACGTGGAGTACGCGTTCCCGGATCCGGGCGAGCCCGCCGACGACCGGGCCGAGGTGCTGCGGGTCGAGAACCTCTCGCTGAAGGGGGCGTTCGAGAACGTCTCGTTCAGCATCCGCGGCGGTGAGATCGTCGGCCTCGCCGGACTGGTCGGCGCGGGACGCTCGGAGATCCTGGAGACCATCTACGGCGCGCGCCGTCCCACGTCCGGCCGGGTGCTGATGGAGGGGCGGCCGGTCCGGCCCGGCGACACCGGCGCGGCCGTACGCCGCGGCATGGGCCTGGCGCCCGAGGAGCGTAAGAGCCAGGCGCTGCTGCTGAACGAGACCGTCGCCGCCAACATCAGCCTGGCCGGCCTCGGCCGGTACGCGAAGGCGGGCTGGCTGGACCGCCGCCGCGAGCAGGCCGACGCGCACGCCCAGATCGAGGCGCTCGACATCCGGCCGGCTGACCCGCGCCGGCAGGTGAAGACCCTGTCAGGCGGCAACCAGCAGAAGGTCATCCTTGCCCGCTGGCTGCTCAACGGCCGCAAGCTGCTCATCCTCGACGAGCCCACCCGGGGCGTCGACGTCGGCGCCCGCGCCGAGCTCTACGGCGTCGTCCGGCGGCTGGCCAACCAGGGCATCGCGGTGCTGCTGGTCTCCAGCGAGGTTCCCGAGGTCCTCGGCCTCGCCGACCGCGTCCTGGTCATCCGCGAGGGCCACCTCATCCACGAGGCGCCCGCCTCCGAACTCGACGAATCCCGTGTTCTCAACATGATCATGGAGGGCAGTGCACTTTGAGCGACGCCACCTCCCTCAAGAAGGCGCCCGCCCCGGCCAACGGCACCCGCCGCGTCTGGCAGGGAATGGGCGAGGTGCGGCATGTCGGCCTGGTCGTGGCGCTCGTGCTGCTCGCGATCGTCGGCCTGATCACCGAACCCGACAACTTCGCGACGTCCAGCAACGTCGTCGGCATCCTCGCGCTGGCGTCCACGATCGGCGTCATCACGGTCGGGATGACGTTCGTCATCATCGGCGGCGGCATCGACCTGTCGGTCGGCGCCCTCATGGCACTGGCCTCGGTGTGGGCGACCACGGTCGCCACCCAGTCGTACGGGCCGTGGGTGATGGCGCTCTGCGCGATCCTGGTCGGCGCCGGCGCGGGGCTGGTCAACGGCCTGCTCATCTCGTACGGGCGGCTGGTGCCGTTCATCGCCACCCTCGCCATGCTCGTCGCCGCGCGCGGCCTCGCCCAGCGGATGTCCGACCGCAAGACCCAGCTGATCCGCCCGGAGAACGACGCCATCGAGGCGCTGTCGACCACCAAGGTGCTCGGCCTGCCGCTGGTGGTGTTCATCTTCGCGGCGGTCGCCGTGGCGGGCTGGGTGCTGCTCAACCGCACCACGTTCGGCCGCCGCACGTTCGCGGTCGGCGGCAACCCCGAGGCCGCGCGCCTGGCGGGCATCAACATCCGGCGGCACACCCTGGCGCTCTACGCGCTGTCGGGACTGTGCTGCGGCATCGCCGCGATCATCATCATGGCCCGCACCACCACCGGCTCCAGCACCCACGGAGACCTGTACGAACTGGACGCGATCGCCGCCGTCATCATCGGCGGCACGCTGCTCACCGGGGGACGCGGCACGCTGCTGGGCTCGATTCTCGGCGTCCTCGTCTTCACCCTCATCACCAACCTGTTCATCCTGAACGGCCTGCAGACCAGCGACCAGCTCATCGCCAAGGGCGTGATCATCGTCATCGCCGTGCTGCTGCAGCGCCGCGGCTTGCGCACCCCCACATAGGCCCCCGCAGATGACCCCGCATTTAACCCCCCGCGTTTTCCACCCCCCTTGGAGCACGTCATGACTGAGCACAGCCGTCCAAGCCGCCGCGGAGTGTTGTTCGGCGGCGCGGTGATCGGTGCGGGCGCCCTCGCGACCGCCTGCACCAGCAACGAGGAGAAGGACCCCGCGCCGGTCGCGCAGACCGGCGCCGGGGGCGGCGACAACGACAAGCCCGGCAAGGCCGTGACCATCGGCTTCTCCGCCCCGGCGGCCGACCACGGCTGGATCGGCGCCATCGCCAAGAACGCGCAGGCGACGGCCAAGCAGTACTCCGACGTCACGTTCAAGCCGGTCGAGCCCACCAACGACATCAACCAGCAGATCTCCGCGGTCGAGTCGCTGATCTCGGCGAAGGTCAACGTGCTGGTGCTGCTGCCCAACGACGGCGAGCAGCTCAACCAGGTGGCGCGCAAGGCGACGGACGCGGGCATCCCGGTGGTCAACCTCGACCGGATCTTCCCCGACAAGCTGTCGTACCGGACCTGGATCGGCGGCGACAACTACGGCATGGGCGTGGCAGCCGGGCACTACGTCGGCAAGAAGCTCAAGGAGAAGGGCGTGGCCAAGCCCGTCATCGTCGAGATCCAGGGCATCGCCACGCTGCCCCTCACCCAGGACCGCAGCAAGGGCTTCGCCGACGCGCTCAAGACCTACGGCTTCACCGTGACCGCCAAGCAGGACGCCAAGTTCACGGTGGAGAGCGGCAACCAGGTTGCCAGCAACCTGCTCCAGGCGCACAAGAAGATCGACGCCCTCTGGAACCACGACGACGACCAGGGCGTGGGCGTGCTCGCCGCCATCAAGCAGGCCGGCCGCAAGGAGTTCTTCATGGTCGGCGGCGCCGGCTCCGCCAATGCGATGCGCGAGATCAAGGCCGGCGGGCTGCTGGAGGCGACCGTGACCTACAGTCCGACCATGGCCGGCTCGGCCATCAAGGTCGCCCGGTTGCTCGCGCAGGGCCGGGGCATGGGTGATCTCGTGGAGCTCCAGGTTCCGCAGTCGATCACCTTGGCGTCCGAGACGATCACCAAGGAGAACGTGGACCGCTATCTGCCGCTCGGCTTCGAGTCCTAACGGCGGCGAACCGAGAAGCGGAACGAAGCGGAACCGGAGAAGGGAGACGTATGACCACGGTCGGGGTCGGGATGGTGGGGTACGCGTTCATGGGGCGCGCACACTCCCAGGCGTGGCGAAGCGTCGGGCCGTTCTTCGACCCGCCGGTGCGGCCCGTGATGGCCGCGCTGGCGGGCCGGACGGAGGAGAAGGTGCGCGCCGCGGCGGCGGAGCTCGGCTGGGCGTCGGTCGAGACGGACTGGAAGGAGCTCCTCCGCCGCGACGACATCGGCCTGATCGACATCTGCACGCCGGGTGACGGCCACGCCGAGATCGCGGTGGCGGCGCTGGACGCGGGCAAGCACGTGCTGTGCGAGAAACCGCTCGCCAACAGCGTCGCTGAGGCGGAGGCCATGGTGGCGGCGGCCGAGCGGGCCCAGGCACGCGGGATTCGCTCGATGGTCGGGTTCAACTACCGGCGCGTGCCCGCCGTGACCCTCGCGCACAAGCTGGTGGCCGAGGGGCGGATCGGCACGGTGCGCCATATCCGGGCGCAGTATCTGCAGGACTGGCTGAACGACCCGGAAGCACCGTGGTCGTGGCGCGTGGACCGCGACCGGTCCGGGTCGGGCGCGCTCGGCGACATCGGCGCACACATCATCGACACCACGCAGTTCGTCACCGGTGACTCGCTCGTCGGGGTGACGGCGCTGACCGAGACCTTCGTCGCGGAGCGGCCCTACCCGGGTGGCACGGGCCGTGGCCGGGTGACGGTCGACGACGCGGCGTTGTTCATCGGGCGGACGAGCCGTGGCGCCACCGCGTCGTTCGAGGCGACGCGGGTCGCGGCGGGGCGAAAGAACTCGCTCCGCTTCGAGGTCAACGGCTCGAAGGGCAGCCTGGCCTTCGACCTGGAGTCCATGAACGAGCTCTGGTTCCACGACGGGACCGCCGACAAGGTCGAGGCGGGCTTCCGCCGGATCCTCGTCACCGAGCCGGACCATCCGTACATCGATGCCTGGTGGCCGCCCGGTCACGTGCTCGGCTACGAGCATTCGTTCACCCATGAGTTGGCCGATCTGCTGGCCGCGATCGGCGAGGGCACCGACCCGCGGCCCTCGTTCGCCGACGGGCTGCAGGTGCAGCGGGTGCTGGCGGCGGTCGAGGAGAGCGCCGCGCGCGGAAGCGGATGGACGTCTGTCGAAGGGAGCGCATCATGACGGAACGCACGGCGGCACGGCCGGTCACCCTTTTCACCGGCCAGTGGGCGGACCTGCCGTTCGAGGAGGTCTGCCGGCTCGCCGCGGACTGGGGCTACGACGGGCTGGAGATCGCCTGCTGGGGCGACCACTTCGAGGTCGACAAGGCCCTCGCGGACGACTCGTACGTGCCGCGCAAGCTGGAGATGCTGCGCAAGTACGACCTGAAGGTCTGGACGATCTCCAACCACCTCGTCGGCCAGGCGGTCTGTGACCATCCCATCGACGAACGGCACCAGGCGATCCTGCCCGCCCGCATCTGGGGGGACGGTGAGGCCGAGGGCGTCCGGCGGCGGGCCGCGGAGGAGATGAAGGACACCGCCCGGGCCGCCGCGCGGCTCGGCGTGCGCACGGTCGTGGGCTTCACCGGGTCGTCGATCTGGCATCTGGTGGCGATGTTCCCGCCGGTCACGCCGGGCATGGTCGAACGCGGGTACGAGGACTTCGCGGAACGGTGGAACCCGATCCTCGACGTCTTCGACGCGGAGGGTGTGCGCTTCGCCCACGAGGTGCACCCGAGCGAGATCGCCTATGACCACCACACGACCGTCCGCACGCTGGAGGCCATCGGGCACCGTCCCGCGTTCGGCCTCAACTGGGACCCCTCCCACATGGTGTGGCAGGACATCGACCCGGTGAACTTCCTGCTGGACTTCAGCGACCGCATCTACCACGTGGACTGCAAGGACACGAAGGTGCGCACCCGCGACGGCCGCCGCGGGCGTCTGTCCTCGCACCTGCCGTGGGCCGACCTCCGCCGTTCCTGGGACTTCGTCTCCACGGGCCGCGGCGACGTTCCCTGGGAGGACTGCTTCCGCGCGCTCAACGCCATCGGTTACGACGGGCCGATCTCCATCGAGTGGGAGGACGCCGGCATGGACCGGCTCCAAGGCGCACCAGAGTCACTGGCGTACGTTCGTGCGCTCAACGCCATCACCCCTCCGACGACCTCGTTCGACGCGGCCTTCGGCGGTGAGGGCTGACCCGTCTTACGGCTAACCCGTCTTGCGGCGTGGGCGTTCGGTCTGCTCGGTCCAGAAGGGCTCCATGACCCGGCCGATCGCCTTGGCGACGGTGCGGAGCTCTTCTGGGCTCAGCGGGCCGAACACTTCCGCGCCCACTTGATCGGCGAGGGCGCGCGCTCGTTCGTGCAGCGCGCGCCCGTCCGCCGTGATGCGGACCGAATAGCGCCTGCGATCCTTCGGATCGCGGGCGCGTTCGCATAGTCCGAGAGCCTCCAGATCGTCGACCAGGCCCACCATCAGGGTTGGGTCGAGCAGGAGATACGTCGCCATTTCCTGCTGGGAGAGCGTCTCGCGGGAGCTCAGCATCGCCAGGACGAGATAGTGGCGGACGCGGATCTCCAGGGGCTCCAGGGCCTCTTCCAGGCGTTGCTCCAGCCACCAGCCGCACTTGGACAACTGGAAGCCCAGCACGTTCGCGAGTCCCTCGGGAAGGGCGGAGTCGGCCACGGGCCCAGCGTATATCGATCCGAGCATCGTGCCGATCGACTGTCTATTGACACGATCGTGGAATTTTTCGATTATCTTGTCCATGACAACTCCCACGATCGGGCTGTACGGCTTGAATCTGCACGCGTGCGCGGAGCCGTTCACCGCGGCTCGTATCGCCGCCCTCGCCGAGGAACTCGGCTATGACTCGTTGTGGGTGGCCGACCACCCGGCCCTGCCGAGCCCTCGGACCGGGCTGTCGCCCATGGAGCCGGACGAGCCGTTGCTAGAGCCCGTGGTGGCGCTTGCCCACCTGGCCGCGCATACCGCCCGGATCCTGCTAGGGACAGGGTGCGTGGTCCTGCCGCAACGCAACCCGGTGATTCTCGCCAAGCAGTTGGCCGGCGTCGATGTGCTGAGCCGGGGACGGCTCGTCTTCGGCATGGCGGTCGGATACCTGGAGGCCGAGATGCGTGCGATCGGCGTTTCCATGGAAGGGCGTGGCGCGCGCGCTGACGAGTATCTGCAGGCCATGAGCTCGCTTTGGTACGACGAGAAGCCTGAGTTCCATGGAGAGTACGTGGACTTCGAGGGCGTGGACGCCTATCCGCGTCCTGTACAGCAGCCCATTCAGGTGGTGGTCGGAGGGCACAGCCCAGCGGCCCATCGCCGGGCTGCGCGCCACGGGGCTTGGATGGGATGGCTTCTGGGGCTGCGTGCCACTGCGGAGCAGTTGGCGGCGCTCCGAGCCACGGAAGAGCCCGTGCACGTGTCGGTGGTGCCCCAGCGGCGGCTGGACCCTGGCGTGGTGCGGGCGTACGGGGAACTCGGCGTCGACCGGCTCATCGTGAGCCCGCCCTTGGGGCTGCGGCCGGAGGAGCTGATCGAGTTCGTCACCGGCCACGCGCCCGGACAGCTGGAAGCCCGGGCTGCCTAGACGCGGAAATCGGCGAAGTCGAATCCCGGCGAGACGATGCAGGTCACCAGGACCTCCTCGGCAGTGGCCGGCCGGGCCGCCTGCCAGACCCCGCCGGGTACGACGGCTTGAGGGACCTCGCCGGACTCCAGCCCAGCGCCGAGGGTGATGGCGGTCTCCTCGCCGGGACGTTCGCCGTCGCCGCCCAGGAGGAGCGTCAACGGGCCGCCGCGATGCCACAGCCAGACCTCGTCCGACCGCACGGCATGCCACATGGACTCCTCGCCGGGCGGGAGGAGGAAGTAGATGCCGGTGGCGCTGGCACGTTCGCCCGGGTAGCCGTCAGGCGTGAAGCTCGGCGCCGCCTTCCACGTCTCGCGGAACCAGCCGCCCTCAGGATGGGGGAGGAGGCCCAGGGCCTCGGCGGTCGCCGGACGCTCCAGCAGAGCCGTGTGGTGGCCGTCGGGCGCCCGGCGGAGGTAGCGGAGACCGGAGGCGGCCGTGCGGTCGACCGTGCCGCGTGGCGGCGAATCCATGGCCACCGCGATGATCTGGCCTTCGCTGAAGACCTCGTCGGCGACGGCCAGCGCGGCCTTGGGATCGTCGGGCGCCCAGCAGGCGCCCGCCTCGTCCAGGACGAACCGGGGATCGTCGTTGGCTTTCCAGGCTTCCAGCGTTGTCAGCAACAGCACGAGAACAGAGCCTATTGATCCGGGTTCCGGCGTGCGGCGGCCGGGTCACTGCGCCGATTGCCACATCCCGCGCTTCATTCTGGTCTTGCAGTTGCGGGCCGAGCCGGTCACCGCAGCAGGAAGCCGGTCAGATAGCCGAGCGCGTTGACGGCCCAGTGCAGGCCCATCGGCGCCAGCAGGCTGCCGCTGCGGTGGCGCAACTCGCACAAGAGCACGCCCGCGGCCGCGGTGAACAGCACCGCGCCCGCGTTGACCAGGGCGGCACCGAGCGCGGAGTGGCCGAACACCGGTGTCAGCACGGGCTTGGCGGACGCCAGGTGCAGCGACGGCAGGATGTGCCACAGCCCGAACAGGACGCTGGACACCGCCGTCGCCCACACCGCCCCGCGGGCCCGGCGCACCAAGCCGTACAGCACGCCCCGAAAGGCGACCTCCTCCAGCAGAACCGTGCCGAACGGAACCGTGACCAGCATCCGCAACGCCACCTGCCCACCGGTCAGCCCGCTGTAGCGCTGGTCCACGAACAGGTGACGGGTAGCCGGCAGCAGCGCCCCGACCACGTACACCACGCCGACCAGCCCGATCAGCGCCAGCGCCCAGCGCGCCCCGCGCCCGAGTGCGACGAGATCCAGGCCCGCGTCCGCCCAGGTGCCCCCGGCACAGAAGAGCACACCCAGCAGCAGCACGCTGACCACGACCGCGGTCAGCAGCCCGAACGAGGATGCCCAACGGTGGTTGAGAAGGTTGGTGACCACGAGCACGACGACAATGAAGCCCACGGCCACGCCCGTGCCGATCGGACGCCGGTCCCTGTTCTGCGCCGAGCCGGACGGAACCACGACGTGATCGCCACCGTCAGGAGCCGGCCAGGCACAGCATGACGACGTACTCGACCGAGCCGGGAGCCTTCAGGTCCATGACGGGCTCCAAGACCCTCATGGCACGGTTCCTGCCCACCGTCTCTGGCGAGCACACCCTTCTGGTTGTCCAAGCAGACCCCGGGCTGGAGCTGCCCGAAGATCCGCATTCCGCATCCCGCCGACCTGCAAGGACCTGGCCAGTGGCCGGCTTCACATGCCGGGGCCGGCTTCACCCGTCCGGGGGAGCCGGGAGATACCCGCGCGGGAAGTGGCGGCGCGGGCCCGGCGCGAGCATGGCGGTGTGGACAGGACAAAGACCATGGACGCCGTTCCTCGCTGGGCCAACGTGGCGGCCCGTCTCGTACCGCTGACCGTGCTGCCGTTCGGACTCTGGTTGATCGCCATGGGTCTCGGCGTGCCGCTTGGGTTCAGCGGGGAGCTCGCGGACGGGCCGTCATGGAGGTTGACACCGTCCGTCCTCACGTTCAGCCTCCTCATCGGGTTCTTCGCGTTCCTCGCGCTCGGGCTGGTGCGGCCGTGGGGTGAGGTGTTCCCGCGCTGGATCCCGTTCGCCGGCGGCCGGAACGTGCCGACGCTCTTCGCGGCCAGTGTCGCATCGCTCGGCGCCGTCGCGGTCACGTTCGTCGGGTTCGCGGGAGCGCTGGGATGGTACGACACCCGGGACGAGGCCGGTGCGCCGCAGGGTGTCGCGGCTTGGGTGATGGTCCTGTGCTACGCGCCGTTCCTCGCCTGGGGGCCGCTGCTGGCGATCGTGACCGTGCACTATCTGCTGCGCCGTACGCGCGGGACTCATTCCATCTCGGAGAGCCGGGCCGGATCGAAGCCGACCGGAAACGGCGCCTCGGTGGAGAACGACTCGCCTGCCTTGACTTTGCGGACCATGCGGTAGCCGGACTCGGTGAGCTCCAGAAGCGTCAGCCTGGGGCGCGGCTCCAGGTCGACGAGCCAGTAGTGCGGGATGCCGACCGCCGCGTACTCGTTCACCTTGGTCACCCGGTCGTTCACCTCGCTGCCCGTACGGGGCGAGACGACCTCGCCGACCAGCAGCAGGTCCGGCCCGTAGTAGGTGCGGCGGGTGCGGCTCTCCAGCGCGTTCCGCGCCACGTCCCGGCTGACCACGAAGACATCGGGCTTGCGCACCCCGGCGGGCGTGGTGACGTCCTGCGGGATGCCCGCGACGTGCATGTCCGCGTCCGCGTGCCGGGCCGCCTCCTTGAGGATCTCCTTGAGCCGCTCGGCGGCATGGTCGTGCCAGAAGTCGCCGGGCAGCTCGGTGAGCCAGCCGTCGGCGAGCTCGTACCGCCTGCCGTCCTCCGGCATGGCGTCCAGGTCATAGAGCGTGTACGGGCCGTGCGGGTGGCCGACGGTGCTGCTCACGGGGTCGAATCTAGAGGAAAAGACCTGGTCAGGGCGGTAGGTGCGAATGGCGAGTCGGCCCGGTGGCCGAGATGTGCCTTTTCTCTCGAATGGCGAGGAAGGGCGGGTTAAGATACATCTCGTTCACGCCTTGACCTTCCCCTGGCGGCAGGGTGCAGGCTCGGAGGCGGACAAAGGAGGGACGCATGGGTCTCGACCCCGCCCTGCGCGCCTCGGACCAGGACAGGGACGAGGTGCTCGTCCGGCTGCACACCGCGTACGCCGAAGGCAGGCTCACCGAGGTGGAGCTGGACGAGCGCATCGACCTGGTCCTGTCGGCGCGCACCCACGGTGAGCTGGACCGGCTGGCCACCGACCTGCCTGCCTGGCCGATCCCGGAGAAGGCCGCCGCGCCGCGCATCGGCGGACGCTTCCAGCTGGCCTACAAGAGCAGCATGAGGCGTGCCGGCCGATGGCGCGTCCCCGACCAGTACACGGCGATCGCCTACAAGGGCGGCTGCCTCCTGGACCTGCGCGACGCGGACATGTGCAGCCTGACCACCATCCACGTGATCGCCTACAAGTCCAGCATCGAGATCATCGTCCCGCCCGGCGCCCGCGTGGAGATCTCCGGCATCGGCATCTCCACCGAACTTCGGGAACCGGCCTCCCCCGCCGCCCCCGTCATCCACGTCCGGGGCCTCGCCTACAAAGGACACATCGAGGCAAAAGATCATCTCCACCGCCATGGACGTTCATGAGGTGATATGAACGCTCCCGCAGCCTGATCGGCTGCCGATCAGACCGATGTGCGCCCGAAGACGGATGTGGCGCGGTTTGATGGTGAGTCATCGCAAAGGCGAAGGAGCGCGAGTGACGGCGAGCGACCTTTCGGGCACGTCCCGGGAGATCCGGCGGCGGCTGACGACCGACCCCCACCGGGTGACAGGCGACGGCTCACCCTGGCAGCACGCATACGAGGCCTGGCGCACAGCCGACCTGGCTTGGTCAGGCGACTCCGGCCCCACCAAGCTCCGCAAACCGCCCCGCAAATCCAAGTCGCGCGCCGCCAAGCCCAAATCCAAGCCCAAGCCCACCGCGCCAAGGCTCACACCCGAGCCCGCCCTCAAACCCGCCCCTGCCGCCACCTCAGAGCCCCCCACGCCCAAGCGCGCCGAGCCCGCGGCCGTGGAAGCGGCCACCCCTGAGCCCGAGACGGTTTCCGTACCTGCCACCGCCAAGCCTGAGCCCGCTATCGCGTTTGCGGCTGCCGGAGTAGCCGTAGAAGCGCCCACGTCCGAGCCTGCCGCTGCCTCCGAGCCCGTTGTCGCATCTGCGGCTACACCAGCGCCTGTTGCAGCTGAGCCTGTCGCGTCCGCAGCCGCACCTGCTGCCACCCAAGGTGCTACCTCTGCTGCAGAGCCTGCCGCCGCGTCGGAGACTGTCGCCGCCTCCAAGGCTGCCGCTGGGCCCGAGTCTGTCGTCGCGTCTGCGGCTGCTGCCACAGCTGCGTCTGCGGCCGTGGTTGAGCCTGTGGATGTGTCTGCGGCTGCCGTCTCGGGGTCCGACGCCGCGTCCGCGTCTGCCGCCGTAGTGGTGGGTGCGGGAGCGTCAAAGTCTGTGGCCATTTCGGAGGCTGCTGCCGCCAATGGAGCTGGTACAGCCGCAGAGCCTGCTGCTACCTCGGGGCCTGCCGCTGAGGCCGAGCCGGTTGTCGAGTCTGCGGGGGCCGCCACACCAGCGCCTGCGGCCGCAGGTGAGCCTGTCGCGTCCGCCAATGGAGCTGCAGTCGATTTCGAGTCTGAGGTTGCCTCTGAGGCTGTGGCCGAGGCTGCCGCAACGTTGGAGACGGCGTCGGTGGAGGAGGGCGTCGGTAATGCGGGCGCTCGTCGGCGGCGGGGTGGGTTGTTGCGGGCGGTGGCCATGGCCGCTGTGGTCGTGGTCGTTGCGGGCGGGGGTGTCTACACGCTCAGTAAGGGGGAGGGCGAGGGGCAGGCCTCGGCGACGCCTGGGGCGGAGCCGGCCGATCAGGTCTTTGTGGCCAACCACGCGAGGCCGGACGGGTTGGTGCAGGAAGTCGCCGCTGTGGCTTCCGTAGGGGCGACCGTTGTGGCGGTTGGTACGGAGGGGGAGGAGAGCGCCTCTCGGGCCGAGTTCCTTGTGTCTGGGGATGCGGGGCGCACCTGGCGGCTTGCCCGGGTGCGGAGTGCGGATGGGACTGAGCCCACGCTGGGGGATCGGCCGCGGCTTGTCGCGGGCGGGCAGGGCGCCTGGGTCGCGCTCGGGCGGGGCGTGGTGTGGACCAGCACGGACGCGCAGACTTGGACGCGGCAGGCAGCTCCGCTTGAGCAGGTCGATGGGCTTGCCAGGACGGCTTCGGGGTTTGTGGCCGTGGGCAAAGCGGGTGGGCGCGCGGTCGTCTGGACCTCGGCCGACGGGCGGAGCTGGGAGCGGAACGATCAGGTTGGTGCGGCCTTCGATCGGGTGGCCTCGGTGGGCGGCGTCGCCGTCGCGCACGGCACGTCCAGCAAGAAGGTCACCAGGAAAAAGAAGAAGCGCAAGGTCGCCACGACCGTGCAGACGCAGGGGTACTGGCGGTCGGCCGACGGCGGCCGTACGTGGGCGCCGGTCACCATCCGGCAGGGCGAGGGCTCCTTTGGGAACGCGTGGGGGCTGGTGGGCGGACCGGGCGCGTTCTTTGTCTACCGGGACGGCAAGCGGATCACCGGGCCCAAGAAGCGGCGCAAGACCGAGCGCTTCAGTGTCGTCTTCGGATCGGCAGATGGGACGACGTGGTCTCCCTACGGACGGGTCAACGGTCGCATTGTCCGGCTTGGGGGGTCCGGGGCGGGGTTGGCCGCGCTTGCCGGTGCGCGGTTGTTCCGGAGCAAGGACGGCAAGGCGTGGCAGGCGGCGGGTGAGACGCAGGGGACCGTGAACGGGATCTCCGTCGGGGAGGGCGGTGTTCCCGTCGTCGTGGGGCGGCGGGACGAGGATCCCTACCTGGCGGTCTCCGGGCAGGCCGTTGACCTGAAGAAGGTGCCGGATGTCGTACAGCCGGAACGTTCGGTGGCGGCCATCGCGGCGGGCAGCGGCATGGTCGCCGTTGGCAGCTCCAACCGTGAGGCCACGGTGTGGTCCGGGGGCGGGTGGACGCGGTCGGGAATCGGCAAGGGGCGGTTGACCGACGTCGCGTACGGCCCCAAGGGCTGGGTCGCGATCGGCCGCACCGACCGGGAGAAGGCGCTGGCCGTGGCCTCGCCGGACGGCAAGGCCTGGGCACCGGTGACCGTGACCGGAGAGGGCGCGCTCGGGGGCGTCGTCTCGGGTGCCAAGGGGTACGTGGTGGTCGGCGTGGCGGGAGGCGCCGCACGGACCTGGCGGTCCACTGATCTCAAGAAATGGACGCGTTCCGCCAACCTGGACAAGGGAACGTGGATGCGGGACGTGGTGGCCACGTCCACGGGCTATGTGGCCGTGGGCGGCCGCCAGAGCGCCGGGGGCAGCCGGCCCGCCGCCTGGACCTCGACCGACGGGGTGAAATGGACCGCCGCCCCGGCGCCCTCGCTGCCGTCCGGTCTGACGGCGGGCGTGCTGGCGCAGGTGGCCGTCCGTGGTGACCGGCTGGTCGCGATGGGGTCCGGTGGTACGGCCGGGCAGGGTTTCGTCGGCGAATCGGCCGACGGCGGGCGTACGTGGCGCCTGGCGATTCCGCAGGGGGCCACGACGCTGACGGCGCTCACCGCCACCGCGAAGGGGTTCGTGCTGGCGGGTGTCTCCGGTGCGCCGGGCAACCGGAACGTCGCGTTGTGGACATCTCCGGACGGGACGGCCTGGCAGAAGACGCTGGCGCAGGGCACGGGTCTGGACGGGCCGGGCGACCAGCGGCTCACCGGGATGACCGGGCTCGGATCCGAGCTGGTCGCGGTGGGGGTCACGGCCGACCATCGTGGTGAGACGCCGACGTTGTGGCGCACAATGGCCCCATGATCGATCATCCCCGTACCGTCCTCGGGCACTGGCCGACGCCGCTGGAGCACGCGCCGCGGCTGACCGCGGCGCTCGGCGGCCCGCAGATCTGGATCAAGCGCGACGACTGCACCGGTCTGGCGATCGGCGGGAACAAGACGCGCAAGCTGGAGTACCTGCTCGGGCAGGCGCTGGCGGAGGGGCACACGACCGTCGTCACGTTCGGCGCGGTGCAGTCCAATCACGCCCGGCAGACGGCCGCCGCCTGCGCGCGGCTGGGGTTGCGATGCGAGCTGTTGCTGAGCCGCCTGGTGCCGAGGACGGACACGTTCTACGAGACGTCCGGCAACGTGCTCCTCGACGGGCTGTTCGGTGCGCGGGTGCGTTTCGTCGACGGTCTGGACGAGACGGCGGCGGCGCTGGAGGAGATCGGACCGGCGTACGTCATCCCGACCGGCGGCTCCAACGCGGTCGGCGCCCTGGGGTATGTGAACGCGGCGCTGGAGCTCGCCGAGCAGATGCGCGATGCCGATCGGATCGTGGTCGCCACCAGCACCACCGGCACGGCCGCGGGCCTGCTGGTGGGGTTGGAGCAGGCCGGGCTCGAGACCGTCGGTGAGGTGATCTGCGTCTACCGGCCGGAGGCCGAGACGGAGGCCGAGTTGGACAAGCTGGTCGGCGAGACGTCGGGACTCGTGGGTGTCGTCCCGCGCACGGGTGGGCGCCATGTGCGGGACGACTGGCTCGGCCCCGGGTACGGGATGCCCACCCCGGAGATGATCGAGGCGGTACGGCTGTTCGCCCGCACCGAAGGCGTGCTGCTGGACCCGGTCTATTCGGGGAAGGCGGCTGCGGCGCTCGTTGGCATGGTGCGCTCTGGGGAGATGGGCCCGGACGAGACCGTCGTGTTCTGGCATACGGGCGGCTCGCCCGGGCTCTTCGCCTATCCGGACGTCTTCACCGAGCGGTAGCCGTCAGCCGTTGCAGCCGCAGGAGCAGCCCTTGGGGCAAGTGCAACCACCGCCGTGTCCACAACTGCATCCACCTTTTGCCATGGACGGAACGTACCTCCGGGTCGACGTCAGGACTATGGCTGTCACGCGACGTTACGCTCACGCGCGGATGTGCAGGTCGACGCCCAGCAGGATGAGGAACCACAGGATTATGGCCAGCAACGCGCTGAGCACGCGGCGCAGGAGGTCGGGGTATATGTAGCCGCGGTCCCATGCCACGAAGATGCCGATGATGATGTAGATCAGGCCGATCAGGCCGATGCCCCGGCCGCGAAATCGGTACGCCATGAGGCGTCTCCTTCCAAGGTGCTGACTGACGCCCGGGCGGTGCCCGGGGTCGCGGGAAGGAAACACCGGCGCCTTTCGGTGCGGTTCCGTGCCGATCTATGGGTCCTGCCCAAATACGGGACAGGTTTCGGGATGAGCGGGCTATTTGGCCGGCAGTTCCAGCCGGACGACGGCGGGATCATGGTCGCCCGCGCGGTCGGCGAACTCCGCGGCCCGGTGCACGATGTCGAACTCGTGCTTGCCGCGCCGGAGCGACGGGCTCAGCAGGATGTGGTCGAGCGCCTGCGCGTTGCCGCCGACGATCGCGGTGTAGCGCTCGTGGGGCGGCAGCGCGGCGGGCAGGTCGGTCAGCCCGGTGTCCCGGGTGAGGATCGTGGGCGGGGAGGCGAAGTCGCGTTCGTTGAGGTTGCCCGCCACGATGACGCCGGCGTTCTTGTCGACGGCGCGCACCGACCTGACGAAGCGCGCCACGACGCGCGCCTGCGCCTCCCGCCGCCATTCGCTCGGCCGCATCGGCGGCTGCCGGCGGCCGAACAGCGGCTGGTCGTCGCTGAGCCGGGGCGACCAGTGGTTGGCGATGACGATGAGGCGCCTGCCCTGCCACGTCACCTCGGCGGCGAGCGGCTTGCGCGTCCCGCTCCACGCCGGGTCCGTGGGTGCGATGCGGCCCGGGCTGAGCGACAGCCGGGCCCGGCCCTTCTCGGAGACGACCCGGGTGGCGGTGGTGGCCAGGTCCGGGCCCTTGTCGGCGGCGGTGCCGGTGCCCTGCTCCGGTTCTGTGCCCTCCGGCTCCGAGCTGAGCGCGGGCCGGTCCACGAACGCCAGCCCGCGGTCGGTGCGGAACAGGAACACCAGGCGGTTGTTGCCGCCGGTCTCGCCGCCGTCGGCGTTGTCGCGCGGCGAGATCGCGCGCCAGTCGTACGCGGGGCCGCCCGCGGCGCTGATCGCCGCGATGAGCTCGGCGAGGGTCTGGTCGGCGACCACGATGTCGTCGTCCTTGGTGCCGCTGTTGTCCTGGATCCCGGACACGGCGACGAGGTCGGGGGAGCGGAGTCCCTCGACGATGTCCGCGGCCAGCGCCGCGACCCGCGCCCGGGGCGTGTCGGGGCTGAGGCCGTCCATGGACGCGGTGGCGACGGACAGTTCGCCGGAACGTGCCACGCGGGTGGTCTCGCGCACGAGGCCGCCGCTCTCGGCGCGCGGGGCGGCGGTGAGCAGCAGTTTGAAGTCGCCGTAGCCGTAGTCGAGCACGCCGTCGTTCGCCCCCGGCAGCCGGTCGCCGACGTTCATGGCGGGCAGGGGGGCGAGCGCGTCACCGAGAATCACCCGTTCGGGATTGGCGTCGCCGGGCCGCAGGACGATGCCGCCGCGCTTGGTGCGCGGGCCCGCGCCCTCGCCCCCGCCGGGCAGAACGGGCAGTTCCCCTTCGCCGGAGGGGCCGACCGCCACCGCGTTCTCGACGCGGACGCGCATGCCTTCGAGCGCCTCGTAGAAGTCGAGCGCGTCGCGGCGGGGGTCGAACGTGTCGCTGGCACTCTTGATCGCGCCGGGCGCCCTGCGTCCCTTCGGGCCGATCAGGACCGGCGCCGGCAGCGGGGTGCCGCGCCCGTCCACCGTGGTCCGCGTGGCGTCGATCTCGGTGCGGCTGAGGTTGGCCGAGGACGAGCCGCCCGGACGGAATTCGCTCACCTTGCCGTCGACCCGGACGGAGTCGCCGGCCACGGGGGTGGGACGCGTGCGCGTGAAGACGAAGACGCCCTCCGACGTCGTGTCCTTGCCGTCGGGACGCGGGTCCTGCATCCAGAAGCCGTTGCCGGTCACGGCGGTCACGACCCCCGGCACCCCGGACACCTTCCGCCCGCTGATCGGAGACTCGTGGCCGGCGCCCTGGATGTCCCGGATCCGCTGTCCCGCCGCCGTGGCTTGCACGGCTAGGGAGGAGTGCGCGGGGAGGACGGCGAGCGGCAAGGCGAGCACCATTCCGGCGGTGAATGCCCGGAACGTCAGAGTCCCATTGAACACCGCAGCAGGATCCCATGCCCGGCGACCCGCCGGTGCCCCGCACCCGGCCGATTTCGGCCGGGCGCGGGACGCCGGCACGGCTCAGTCGAACAGCACGACTTGGCGGATCACGTCACCGCTGTTGAGCGCCTGCACGGCGTCGTTGAGGTCCTCGAAGCGGATGCGCCGCGTGATGAGGCTGTCGATGTCGAGCTTGCCCGCGCGCCACAGGTCGACGAAGAGCGGGATGTCGCGCTTGAGGTCGCACCCGCCGTAGAGCGACGCCTTGAGGCTCTTGCCCTCGAACAGCAGGGAGAACGCGCTCTGCTGCCAGTTGTCGTCGGCCGCGCCCGCACCGACCACGATGACGTCGCCGCCGCGCCGGGTCGCCGCCCACGCCGTCTGGATCGCGGCCGCCTTGCCGACCACCTCGAAGGCGTAGTCGAAGCCCTGCCCGGCGGTCAGCAACCCCTTGGTCTCGTCGAGGTTCTCCAGCGTCGCGGTGTGCGTGGCGCCGAACTGCTTGGCGATGGGGTGCTTGGCCTCGTTCGGGTCGATCGCCAGGATGGTGGCCGCTCCGGCGATCTTGGCGCCCTGGATGACCGACAGGCCCACCCCGCCGGCGCCCACGACGGCGACCTTGGACCCCGGCCGGACGCGGGCGGTGTTGATCACAGCGCCGACGCCGGTGGGGATGCCGCAGCCGAGCAGCGCCGCGTACTCGAACGGCACATCCTCGGCGATCTTGACGACGCCCTGGAAGGGCACCACGACCTCCTCGGCCCAGGTGCCGCAGCCCGCCATGCCGAAGACCGGCCCCGCCTCGTTCTGGAACCGGGGCTCGGTGAACGTCGCGCCGATGAACGTCATGCAGAGGAACGGCTCGCCGCGCAGGCACTCCGGGCATGTGCCGCAGTCCGGGCTCCAGTTGATCACTACGTGGTCGCCCGGCTGGACGTTGGTGACGTGGTCGCCGACCTCGGTCACGACCCCGGCACCCTCATGGCCGATCACCACCGGGATCGGCATCGGCAGGACCCCGGTCATGACCGACAGGTCCGAATGGCAGACCCCGGTCGCCTTGATCTTCACCTTGACGTGGTCGGGACCCGGATCGACGGCGGTGACGTCGTCGCGCAGGTCGAGTTCCTTGTCGCCGACCGCATGCATGACCGCGGCGCGTGCCATGGCTGCCTCCTCATTGAGGGTCGGACGCCGGCATGGGCTGCGCGGCGTCCTGAGGGGTGGGTGGGTTCGCGGGTGAGGACGGGCGGCCTGGCGGAGCGCCCGCTATTCGTCGAGCGTGAGCGCGGCCTTGGGACAGGAGCGCACCGCGTGCCGGACGAGGTCGAGCTGGTCCGCCGGCGGCTCCGGGAGGAGGATGGTGAGCTCGTCGTCGTCGTTGAGGTCGAAGACCTCCGGCGCCAGCCCCACGCAGACCGCGTTGGCCTCGCACACGAGCGGGTCGACTTGGACTCTCGGCATCGTCGTTGCCTCCGTTCAGTTGCCGGCGAGCTTCCGGTGGTCCCACGATGCGACGCGAACAGGTTCTACGAGATAGGCATGGCGCTTCGCCGCGGTCGCGTCCACGAAGGGCGCGATCTCGTCGTCTCCTCCCGAGCCATGGGTGAGGTCCATCATGCGCCGGACCACCTCGGTGCCAACATACCGAACCCGGTTCGGCTCGGTCACTACTTCGGCCTTGCCGTAAATCAGCGCCCCGCTCAGCTCGAAGTAGTCCTCGCCGGACTCGATGAGGCAGGTCACCCGTGGATCACGGGCGATGTTGCGCGCCTTCTGGGAGGACCGGTACGTCCAGAACGCGATCTTGTCCTCGATGACCGCGTGGAACATGGTCACCATGTGGGGCGTGCCGTCCGGGTTGATCGTTCCCAGCTGCAGCTTGCGCTGGGCGCCCATCAGGGCGGTGACCTCGTCCGCGGTCAGCGCTATCCGCCTACGCTCGCTCATCGAAAAAGTAGAACACGTTCCAGTATGCTCCGGCAAGGCTCACCTCGCAGGAGAGTGATCAAGATGACACGGGCAGGTGAGCGTGCGCGCAACCCGGAGGGGGGACGCGTGCAGAGAAGACAAGTGCGGATAAAGTGCGCGGCGGAGGCGATCAATGACCGAGACCATGGCGTCCACCCCCGCGGGGACGACCGCTCCCACCATGCCTGCTCCCAACATGCCTGCTCCCACCATGCCCGCTGATCTGCTGCGGTACGCGAAGTCCTCCAAGGGCTTCATGCCGGTGAACGAGGGCCAGGCCCTGTACGAGACCGCCGTGGATTACGGGTCGCGGCAGGGTGAGGCCGCCACGTTGCTGGAGGTCGGCACCTACTGCGGCAAATCGGCGATCTATCTCGGGGCGGCGGCCCGCCACACCGGCGCGACCGTCGTCACCGTCGACCACCACCACGGTTCCGAGGAGAACCAGGCGGGCTGGGAGCACCACGACCCGTCCCTGGTCGACCCCTGCACGGGCCGGATGGACACGCTCCCCACCTTCCGGAAGAACATCGGCGCCGCGGGCCTGGAGGACGTCGTCGTCGCCATCGTGGGCCAGTCACGCACCGTGGCGCGCCTCTGGCGGACGCCCCTCGCCCTGCTGTTCATCGACGGCGGCCACGCCGAGGAGCACGCCCAGGCCGACTACCGGGGCTGGACGCCCTGGGTGGCGGTCGGCGGCGCGCTCGTGATCCACGACGTGTTCCCCGACCCCGCCGACGGCGGCCAGGCGCCCTACCACCTCTACCTGCGCGCACTGGCAAGCGGCGCGTTCGAAGAACGCCGCGTGGAGGGCTCACTACGAGTACTGGAACGGGTCAACGAGAACGACCCCGTAGCCCGCGCCTGACCGGGCGCCGCCGCGCCGCGCCGGGCGTCGTTGCCCGGTGCGGTCTCAGAGGCGGGTACGAACGGGGTTGGCCACCGAGACCAGGGCGCAGCCGCAGGCGACCGGGTCGGAGGCCTCGGACGGGCCGAGGGGGCGTCCGGCGATCTCCTTGAAGAGGTGCGCGCCGGGGGAGGCGCCCTCCAGCGCGTCGGCGGCCAGGATGACGGCTGCGGCGGTGTAGGTGGAACGGTCGCCCGGGAAGTGCCGCTGGTTTTCGAACTGCCAGCCGGTCCAGTACGAGCCGTCGTCGTGGCGCAGGTGCTGGATCGTGCGGAACAGCTCCAGCGCGCGGTCGCGGTCGCCGGCGGCGTCCAGGGCCATCACCAGCTCGCAGCTCTCGGCGGCGGTGACCCAGGGCTGGTCGCTGACGCAGCGGCAGCCCAGGCCGTCCACCACGAACGTGTCCCATCCGGCGGCCAGGCGGCGGGCGGCGGCCTCGCCGCGAACAGGCCCGGCGAGGACCGGGTAGTACCAGTCCATCGACCAGCGGCTCTTGTCGGCGAAGGCCTCCGGGTGGGCGGCGACCACATGGCCCAGCTGGTCGGCGGCCAGTTCCCAGTCCGGCTGCGGCTCGCCCAGGTGCTCGGCCAGCGCGACGGCGCAGCGCAGCGACTGGTAGATGGACGAGCAGCCGGTGAGGAGCGCGTGATCGGCGTCCTCGCCGTTCTCATGCCGGATCCAGAGGATCTCGCCGCGCCGGGTCTGCAGGCTGAGCACGTAGTCGACGGCGCGGCGGACGGTCGGCCACATCGCGCGGGCGAACGCCTCGTCGTCGGTCATCAGGAGCTCGTGCCACACGCCCACCGCGATGTACCCGGCGTGGTTGGACTCGCCGCCGGGCTCGGTGACCTCGCCGAGGATCCACTTGGCGGGCCAGGAACCGTCGGGGCGCTGGACGGCGCGCAGCCACTCGTAGGCGCGGCGGGCGGGGGCGTTCAGCCCCGCGATGGTGAGCGCCATGGCGGCCTCGACGTGGTTCCAGGCGTCGACGTGGCCGGGCACGCCCTCGACCGGTGCGAACCACGGGATGGCTCCGGACTCCTCCTGCTGCGCCACGATGCTGTGCGCTGTGGCCAGGACGTCGTCGGAGGTCACCACACCCGGGACCGCCGGCGGCCTGGAGCGGACGCCGTCAGACCGCATCGGCCGTCTCCCGCTCTCCTGCCGGGGCGCGGGTGGCGGGCTTGGTGAAGTAGACGACCACGCTCTTGCCGATGAGCGGGTTCATCACACGCTCGGCCAGCCGGGTGGCGAGCGGGCGTTTCATGATGTCCCAGACGAGGATCTGGTGGTAGGCCTTGGCGAGCGGGTGGCCGTCGTTGTTCACGCCGACCGCGCACTTGATCCACCAGTACGGGGCGTGCAGCCCGTGCGCGTGGTGGTGGCCGTTCACCCGGAAGCCCGTCGCCTTGAGCTTGGCCTCCAGCTCGGCGCGGGTGTAGATGCGCACATGGCCGCCCGGGGCGGTGTGGTAGTCCTCCGACAGCGCCCAGCAGACCCGTTCGGGCAGCCAGGACGGGACGGTCACGGCCAGCCGCCCGCCGGGCTTGAGCACCCGCAGCAGCTCGGTCATGGCCTTCATGTCGTCGGGGATGTGCTCGAGCACCTCGGAAGCGATGATCTTGTCGAAGTGGTCGTCGGGGAACGGCAGGTCGAGCGCGTCGCCCTGGACCGTCTCGGCGGCCGCGGCCTCGGGGACCTCGCCCTCCAGGCGCATGGCCCCGAACATCTTCTCCACGCCGGCCAGCTCGTCGGCGTCCAGGTCGAAGGCCACGACGTCCGCACCCCGCCGGTACAGCTCGAAGGCATGCCGTCCGGCACCGCACCCCATGTCGAGGACGCGCTCACCGGGGGTGACGCGGAACCGCTGGAAATCCACGGTCAGCAGGGTCGTGCTCCTTCCGTACGGGAGGTCGTCGCGCCGGACGTCTCCTCAGGGCTTGGCTGCGGCGCGCCGCAGGTACCGGTGCTGGGTGATCGCGGCACGGTAGTGCCGCACCGTGGCCTGCGCGACGGCAGGCCAGGCGTACCGCTCCTGCACCCTGGCCAGACCCGCCGCACCGAGCCGTGCCCGCTCCTCGGGGGAGTCGTGCAGGCGGCGCAGCGTGGCGGCCAGCTCTTCGACGTCGCCGGGCTCGACGAGCACCGCCGCGTCGCCGACCACCTCGGGCAGCGCGCCCGCGCGGCTGGCGACCAGCGGCGTGCCGGAGGCCATGTGCTCGACGGCCGGCAGTGAGAAACCCTCGTAACGGGACGGCACGACGGCGATCTCGGCGGAGGCCATGAGCTCGCCCAGCTCGTCGTCGCTGATGCCGTTGACGAACCGCACCCGCTCGCCGAGGGCCAGCTCGCGGATGAGGCGCGCGGTGGGGCCGTCCTTCTGGGGACGGCTCACCACGATCACGTGGACGTCGCGTTCGGTGGCGACCTTGGCGACCGCGCGCAGCAGCACGTCCACGCCCTTGATGGGCGCGTCGGCGCTGGCCATCGCGACGATCCGGCCGGGCACGCGCTCGCCCAATCCCTGGTGGCCCGTGGCGCGGCGCGGGTGGAAGATCTGGGTGTCGACGCCCAGCGGCAGGATGTCGATGTCCCGCGGATCGACCTTGAAGTCCTTGACGATGTCGACCTTGGAGGACGAGGAGACCGTGAGCACCGGGCCGATCCGCCGCGCGACCTGGGACTGCATGGTCACGAAGCCGTACCAGCGGCGCTTGCCGAGGCGCTGCTTGATGCCCTCGGCGGCCTCCAGCTCGATCCGCCGGTCGACGCTGATGGGATGGTGGATGCTGGTCACCAGCGGCAGGCCGAGGCGGGCGATGCCCAGGTTGCCCAGGCCCAGCACCTGGTTGTCGTGCACGACGTCGAAGTCGCGGCGGCGGCTCCGGAGCTCGCGGAGCACCCGGATGGAGAACGTCAGCGGCTCGGGGAAGCCGCCGGTCTTCATGTGGGCGAACTCCAGCACGTCGATCCAGTCGCGGAACTCGCGCAGCGCGGGGGTCCGGAAGGGGTCCTCGTCGCGGTACAGGTCCAGGCTGGGGATCTTGGTGAGGTGGATCTGGTCCCGGTCCAGCTCCGGATAGGGCTGCCCCGAGAGCACCTCGACCGTGTGCCCGAGGTCGATCAGTTCGCGGCTCAGATGCCGCAGGTAGACACCCTGGCCGCCGCAGTGCGGCTTGCTCCGGTAGGAGAGCAGGGCGATCCGCAAGCGATCACGGTGTGCGTCGTCCTCGGACCTGCTCACGAACCACCTCTTCAGGACCCGGTGCTAGGCCCGTCGATGTTACCGGACGGTTGGAATGCGAACATGACCGCCCTTGCCCGCACTGTCGATACCGGCGAGATTCTGCTAGAACATGTTACATTCTGCTGCCGAGCAAGCGCTTGGGAGGAGCCCCCGTGCCCGAGCCCGACGTGAGCTGTGCGATCGAGATCGCCGCACCGCCCGACACCGTCTACGCCATCGTCAGCGACCTTCCGGGCCTCCCGGCGTGGGCTGCCGAGACCACGAAGGTCCGCTGGGCCAGGGGCGCGACCCGGCCCGAACCGGGGGCGCGGTTCCTCGGCAGCAACCGCAACGGGTTCTTCCGCTGGGTCACCGTCAGCGAGATCGAGGTCGCCGAACCCGGTCGCCGTCTCACCTGGCGCGTGCTCGGCGCGGCCCGCTGGGAGTACCGGATCGAGCCCACCCCGGACGGCTGCCGGGTCACCGAGAGCTGGTGGGACCTGCGGGGCTTCCTCCTCAAGCGGATCCTCGCGCCGGTCCTCTCCGGCGTCGGTGACCGCGTCAGCCACAACCGCGCGAACATGACCCGCACGCTCGAACGGCTGAAGAACGCCGCCGAGAACGCCCAAGTGGCGGGGTGAGCGGGGTCCGAACAAACGGGTTTGACTCGAGAGAGCGAGAAACACTCTGATGCGAGGCGCAGTACTGCACACCGCCGGCGGCGACGCCAAGCTCGACCTGCGTGACGACCTGTCGCTCGCCGGGCCCGACGCGGGCGAGGTCCGGATCCGGATCCGGGCGGCCGGTGTCTGCCATTCCGACGTGTCGGCGATGGCGGGCATCCTGCCGACCTCCGTGCCCGCCGTGATCGGGCATGAGGCCGCGGGCGAGGTCGTCGAGGTGGGGGAGGGCGTGACGACGGTCGCGCCCGGCGACCATGTCCTCATCAGCTTCGTTCCGGCCTGCCGCCACTGCCCCGACTGCCTGGGCGGCCAGCCCTACCTGTGCATGTCGGGCATCGGCGACGCCTTCGCCAAGGCACCCTTCCGGTACGGCGAGACCGACGTGTTCCGGATGGCGGGCTGCGGCGCGTGGGCCGAGGAGACGGTGGTGCCCGAGACCGCCGCCATCAAGGTCGACCCGGACGTGCCGTTCGACCTCGCCGCCATGATGAGCTGCGGCATCACCACCGGGGTGGGCGCGGCGCTCAACACCGCGAAGGTCGAGCCCGGCTCCAGCGTCGTGGTGATCGGCGCGGGCGGCGTCGGCCTGGCGGTCGTCCAGGGGGCGAAGATCGCCGGGGCCGCCACCATCGTCGCGGTCGACCCGCTGGAGGCCAAGCACGAGACGGCAGTGCGCTTCGGCGCCACGCACGTGACGACGCCCGACGGGCTCGCCGCGCTCCAGGCCGAGCTCACCGCGGGCCGCGGCTTCGACTACGCCTTCGAGGCGGTCGGCCGCTCCGCGACGCTGACCGCCGCCTGGGACGCGACCCGGCGGGGCGGTGACGTGGTGCTGGTCGGCGCGGGAGCGGTCGACGACCAGTGGCAGGTCGACATGTTCTCGCTGCTCTTCCTCGGCAAGAACGTGCTCAGCTCGATGTACGGGACGGCCGACATCGAACGCGACACCCGGCGCTGGACCGACCTTTGGCGTCGCGGCCGCCTGGACCTCGACGGGGTCATCTCCGACCGGATCCGCTTCGAGGACCTCAACGACGCGGTCGACGCGCTCCGCACCGGCACGGCCCTGCGCCAGGTGGTGATGTTCGACGAGGGGTGAGACGAGTGCCATGACGGGCCGGACCTGGGGCGACGGAGCGGGGACCTTGATGAGACTGGGGTCTCATGTTAGAACCCGTTCTAGGTAATAGCCGAGCAAGCGATCGGTGGGGCGGCAACGCGGCTCGCACAGCCGGCCCGCCGGTCCGAGAGGAGCTCGCATGGCCCCCCAGTACGGCCGGTCCGGTCCGTCCCGCCCACCGATCGACCTCATCGACCCCGACCTCTACGAGCGCGGGGGCATCCCGCACGACCAGTTCGCCTGGCTGCGGGACAACGATCCGGTGCACTGGCACGCCGACCCGAACGAGAGCGTGCCCGGATTCTGGGCGGTCACCCGGCACGCGGACGTGGTGGAGGTGTCGCGGCGCGCGGACCTGTTCTCGTCGGCCGAACGGGGTGCGATGTTCGCCGAGAACGACCCCGCGGATCTGGAGCTCTACCGGCTGATGATCCTCTACATGGATCCGCCCGACCACACCCAGCGCCGGAGCATGGTCAACAAGGGCTTCACACCCCGCATGATCAACCAGCTGGAGGAGCATGTCCGTGACATCGCCCACCAGCTGATCGACGCGGTGGCGGCCAAGGGCGAGGCCGACTTCGTCGAGGACATCTCCGCGCCGCTGCCCGCGTACGTCATCTGCGAGCTGCTCGGCGCGCCGGTCGAGGATCGCGACCGCATCTACCGCTGGTCCAACCAGATGATCGGCTTCGACGATCCCGAGTTCTCCGGTTCGCGCGAGATCGGCAAGCAGACGGCCGCCGAGATCTTCGCGTACGCGGGCGAGCTGGCGGCGCTGCGCCGGGCCGAGCCGCGCGACGACATCGCGACCAAGCTGCTGCAGCCGGACGCCTCCGGGCACGCCCTCACCGACGAGGAGTTCCAGCTCTTCGTGCTGATCCTGGTCATCGCCGGGAACGAGACGACCCGGAACGCGTCGTCGGGCGGCATGCACGCGCTGTTCCAGCATCCCGAGCAGTGGCGGCGGCTGCTGGAGGACAGGTCGTTGCTCCGGACCGCGCCGGACGAGATCGTCCGCTGGGCCAGCCCGGTCAACCAGTTCCGGCGTACCGCGATGGCGGACACCGTGCTGGGCGGCAAGCAGATCAAGAAGGGGGACAAGGTCGTCGTCTTCTACGGTTCGGCCAACCGCGACGAACGGGCGATCGACGACCCGTTCACGTTCGACGTCGGCCGCGACCCCAACCCCCACATCGGGTTCGGCGGGGGAGGCCCGCACTTCTGCCTGGGCACCCACCTGGCCCGCCTGGAGCTGAGCGTGCTCTTCGAGGCGATCCTGGACCGGATGCCCGACATCCGCCTCGCCGCGGAGCCGCGGCGGCTCCGCTCCAACTTCCTCAACGGCATCAAGGAGATGCGGGTGGAGTTCACGCCCAGCGCTCCCCGCTGATTCAGCGAGAGGCTGATTCAGCGAGAGAGGGAGGGGCGGGCTTCCCGCCCCTCCTTTTCGCCTTACGTCTGGCTGTGCCCGCCCTGTGGCGCGGACGGCGTGAAGCGGACCCGCAGCTCCTTCACTCCGTTCACGAAGTTGGAACGCAGGCGGCGGGGTTCACCGGCCGGCGCGATGTCGGGCATGCGATCGAGGATGGCCTCGAAGAGCACGCTCAGCTCCAGCCGGGCGAGGTGCGTGCCCAGGCAGAAGTGCGCGCCGCCGCCGCCGAAGCCCACATGCGGGTTGGGATTGCGGCCGATGTCGAACGTGAACGGGTCCTCGATCACACGGTCGTCGCGATTGGCGGAGCCGTAGAAGATGACGACCTTGTCGCCCTTCTTGATCTGCTTGCCGCCCAGCACGGTGTCGGCCGTGGCGGTGCGGCGGAACTGGTTGATGGGGCTGGTCCAGCGCACGATCTCGTCGGGGGCGGTCCGCAGGAGCGACCGGTCGGCCTTGAGCCGCTCCCACTGGTCCGGGTGGTCGAAGAAGGCGAGCATGCCGCCCACCGAGCCGTTCCGGGTGGTCTCGTGGCCCGCGATGATCAGCATCAGCAGGAAGAGCTGGAACTCCTCGATGCTGAGCCGCTCGCCGTTCTCGTCCGGCTGCAGCAGCGTGGTGGCGATGTCGTCGCGCGGCTCGGCCAGGCGCCGCTCGGCCAGCTCGGCGGCGTACCCCATGAGCTCGCCCGCGAAGGCCTTGGCCTTCTCCTTGGCCCCCGCGAGCTCGGGGTCGGCGAACCCGATGATGTAGTTGGACCAGTCGCAGATCTTCTGCCGGTCGTCCACCGGGGCGCCGAGCATCTCGCAGATCACGTACGCGGGCAGGTGCGCGGCGATGTCCTCGACGAAGTCGGCCTCGCCCTTCGCCACCACATCGTCGATCAGCTCGTTGCAGATGTCGCGGATATGGCCCTCGAGCTGCTTGATCATCCGGGGGGTGAAGCCGCGGTTGACCTTGGACCGGTTGCGGGTGTGGTCGGGCGGGTCCTGGAACAACATCATCATGCCGTAGAGCAGGACCTCGTCATCGGTGAACTCCTCGTACATCGAGGTGCGCACATGGCTGGAGAACAGCTGGGAGTTCCGGGAGACCGTGACCACGTCCTCGTGGCGGGTGACCGCCCAGAATCCGGGCACGCCCTCGTTCAGGTCGCGATGCCAGTGGACCGGATCGTTGTCCCGCAACCAGGTGAACTGCTCGTGCGGGATGCCGCCCTGCTCGTAGATGCTCGGGTCGATGATGTCGATCTCAGGTGCCATGGGAGAGATCCATCCAAGGAGGTGGGGAGGGACGGGGCAGGATCGGGCGAAGGAGGGGTCAGTCGAACGTGAGGGCCGCGGCGGCGCTGAAGCCCGCGGAGCCGGTCGAGATCTTCGGGCCGAGCGCCTCGGCCAGCGCGGCGGCGGTCCACACGCCGTCGGTCGTCACCTGATGCGCGACCGAGGGCGGTGCCATGACCGCGACCCGGCCGCCGTACGCGACGAACACCTGGCCGGTGACCTGTTCGGCGGCGGGTGAGGCCAGGTAGGCGACCAGCGGCGCCACATGGTCGACCGAGAGCGGATCGGGTCCCTCCGCGGGGGGCGGGCCGAAGACGTTCGCGGTCATGTCCGTGCGGGCGCGCGGGCAGATGGCGTTCGCGCGTACCCCGTACCGGCCGCAGGCCTGCGCGGTGGACAGTGTCAGTGCGGCGATGCCCCCCTTGGCCGCGGCGTAGTTCGGCTGGCCCGGGGCTCCCAGCAGGAACGCCTCGGAGGCCGTGTTGATGATGCGGGCGTAGACCGGCCCGCCCGTCTCCTTGGATCTGCCCCGCCAGTACGCGGCGGCGTGCTGCGACGTGACGAAGTGCCCCTTGAGGTGAACACGGACGACCGCGTCCCACTCCTCCTCGGACATGTTGAAGAGCATCCGGTCGCGCGTGAACCCGGCGTTGTTGACGACGATGTCCAGCGAGCCGTACTCGGTGAGCGCGGTCTTGAGCAACCCCTCACCCGTGGCCCAGTCGGCGATGTCGCCGGGATGCACGACGGCCTCGCCGCCCGTGGCGCCGATCTCCTCGGCGACGGCCTGGACGGCGTCGGCGTGCAGATCGTTCAGCACCACGCGGGCCCCGGCCGCGGCCAGCGCGAGGGCCTCGGCCCGCCCGAGCCCGGCGCCGGCACCGGTGACGATCGCCACCCGCCCCGCCAGGCCCACCTCTCCATCGATCACTGGTCTCCCCTCTGCGGGGCGGCACGTCGCGCCTCGTGCCGCCGGATAACCGGTGGTCAGATCATGAATTGAGCGCTTGCTTGGTCAATTTCGTATAGAACGAGTTCTAACATGAGACTCCAGTCTCATCAAGGGTCTAGACGTGAGAGTGAGATGCGTCGCAGTCCGCGGCCTCGGGGTTTGCCGCGCCGCGTTCCGGCCTCGCCTGCGGGCCGGGCCGAGCCTCAGCCGAGGACGAAGCGGATGGGGTCCCCGGCGCCGTCGCGGCGCGCCACGCCCCGGCGTTCCAGGACGCGCAGGTGCGCGGCGGCCTCGCCCGCAGCCATCTGGCGGGCGGTGATGTTCATCGTGTCCCACCCATGGCGCCAGTGCATGCCCGCGGCGAGTTGCCAGAGCGTGGCGGGCTCGCGGGAGAGCAACTCGGCGACCTCGGTGAGCCGGTCCTCGTGGTGCCCGATGATGGCGTGCGCGCGTTCAGCGAGGCCGTTGAAACGGTGCTGGTGGGCGGGCAGCACCTCGCTCGCGGTGAGACCGGCGACCCGGCCGAGCGAGCCGAGGAAGTCGCCCAGCGGATCCACGTCCGGCAGGTCGTACGGGTAGAGCCCGATGTGCGGGGTGATCCGCGGCAGGACGTGGTCGCCGGTGAAGATACGGTCGCCGTCCTCCAGATGCAGGCAGATGTGGCCGGGCGAATGCCCCGGCGTCCACACCACCCTCAGCCTGCGCCCCGGCAGGTCCACCAGCTCGCCGTCCGCGAGCTCGCGGTCCGGCTGGGCGGGTGGATCGATGTGCTCGCGCGCCGAGTGGGAGGCGAGCTCGTCCTCCTCGGCCCCGGCGCGGGCGAGCGTCCCGCGGACCCAGGTGCGTTCGGCGTCCTGCTCGACCATGCCGCGGAAGAGCCGGATGACCTCGGCGTCGGCCTGGTGCATCGCGATCCAGGCTCCGGACGCCTCGCGCACGCGACCCGCGAGCCCCGCGTGGTCGGGGTGGTAGTGCGTGACCACCACTCCGGCCACGTCCGCCACGTTCATGCCGAACGTGGCGAGGCCGTCGCGCAACGCCGCCCAGGCGTCCTCATGTTCCCAGCCCGCGTCCACCAGCACCGGCCCGCGCGGGCCTTCCAGCGCGTAGACCAGCGTGTACGCGAGCGGATTGCCGGGAATCGGAACCGGAACACTCCAGATCCCCCCACCCAGATCCTCGGCCTTGGGAAGCCCCACGGTCAGGCGCGTTCGAGGATCGTGGCCGTGGAGAGGGCGCCGCCGCAGCACATGGTGACGAGCGCCGTGGAGGCGTCGCGGCGTTCGAGCTCGTGGAGGGCCGTGGTGATCAGGCGGGCGCCGGTGGCGCCGACGGGGTGGCCGAGCGCGATGGCGCCGCCGTTGACGTTCACCCGGTCCATGTCCGGCTTGTGGACCGATGCCCAGGAGAGGACGACGGACGCGAACGCCTCGTTGATCTCGGTGATGTCGAGGTCGTCCATCGTCATCCCGGCCCGGGCCAGCACGCGCTCGGTGGACTGGATCGGGCCGTCCAGGTGGTAGTACGGCTCGGAGCCGACGAGGGCCTGGGCGCGGATGCGGGCCCGGGGCCGCAGGCCGAGCGCGGCGGCCTTCTCCTCGGACATGACGAGCACGGCGGCCGCGCCGTCGGAGATCTGCGACGAGGTGCCCGCCGTGTGCAGGCCGTTCTCGCCCATCACGGCCTTGAGCTTGGCGAGGCCCTCCTTGGTGGTCTCGCGCAGGCCCTGGTCGCGGGTGACGGTCCGGGTCTCGCCGGTGGGCGTGCCCTCCGCGTCCAGCACGGGGGCGTCGATGGGGGCGATCTCGCGTTCGAAGCGGCCGTCGGCCCAGGCCTTGGCGGCCAGCTGCTGGGACCGGGCGCCGAACGCGTCGAGGTCGTCCCGGGTGAGGCCGCGGCGCTGCGCGATCCGTTCGGCGGCCTCGAACTGGTTGGGCATGTCGATCGACCAGTCGTCCGGCCGTGGCTTGGCCGGGAGGACGTTGCTGCCCAGCGGTGCCCGGCTCATCACCTCGACGCCACATCCGATCGCGACGTCCACGGCGCCGGCGGCGATCTGGGACGCGGCCAGGTGCACAGCCTGCTGGGCGGAGCCGCACTGGGCGTCGATCGTGGTGACTCCGGTCTGCCAGGGGAGACCCGCGTACAGCCACGCGTACCGGCCGACATGGCCGCCCTGCTCGCCCGCCTGCGTGACGCATCCGGCGAAAACCTGTTCCACTTCGGCGGGGTCGGTGCCGGCGCGGTCCAGCAGCGAGCCCATCGCGTGTGCGAGCACGGCCTGCGGCTTGAGCCCCGCCAGCCAGCCATTACGTTTGCCGAGGGGAGTGCGTACCGCCTCGACGATCACCGGGGTGCCCATGCGGTCTCCTTCTAGAACGTGATTCACTTGCGACTATAACGAGTTCTAGTTTTCTGGAGAAGCCTTGGACTGTGATCCGTCCTGGGATCCATCCTGTGATCCGTTCGGGGGGCTCACGCGTCATATGTGGCATGGCTCCCGATCCTGACCAGCCGGTGTTCGACGAGGACTTCGTCAAGGGGGCGGCCTTCACCGAGCCCTCCGCCCAGGAACGCGGGCGCGCCCCTGGCCGCCTGGAGCAGAAGCGTTCACGGCGGCGGACGCGGCGAGCCGAGCGCAAGGCCGAGAAGCTCCTCTACGGCGGGTCGCCGTCGGGGAGCGGCTACCGCGCGACCGGCCGGACGAAGGCCGCCGCGTACGTGCTGATCGGCGCGGTGCTCGTGGCCGTGGTCGGCGGGGCGGTCTGGGAGCAGACGCTGAAGGGCGACGGTTCCGGGAGCGCGCCGCAGATCTCGATCAGCGAGCTCGAACGGTCGCCGGGCATCTCCACCGGGCCCTCCCTGAACCCGGCCGATCCGTTCGCCGGGTCGCCCGCCGCGAGCTATGCCGACGGTGAGGCCGGCATCGAGATGCCGGTTCCCACGGCGATGAACGGCCTGTCGGCGAGCGACCTCACATCCGCGTACGGTCTCGTCAAGCAGACGATCGCCGCCGCCAACCTCGAACCGCGGGTCGTCTTCAAGAACGAGACGGACCCGTTCACGAGGCTCCTTCAACCCGACCAGCGCGACGACGTCCGCACCAGTCTCAAGAGCAAGGGCGACGGCAATCTGCGCAGCTGGATGAGCATGTTCGCGCCCGGCACCGCCGAGCAGGTCGGCACGGTCATCAAGGTGAACGGCGCCGTCAAGGCCAGCAAGGCCACGCGGCAGGGCAACAAGGGTGTGCTGGTCAAGTCGGACCACAACTTCGTCTACGCGGTCCAGAGGCCGGGCAAGCCGGACACCCTCATGCGCGTGGTCGTCCGCCGGACGCACGAGATCTTCCTTTACCGCGAGGACGGGAAGGTCATGTTCTGGCAGTACGAGTCAGGCCGCAGTCCGGCCCCGGCCGAATGCGATACCAAGGACGGCTACATCCACCCCTCCTACCCGGAAGACCGGGGCGGGGAAGATGTCCAGCCGAGCGGCGAACCCCTCGACCCGTATGACATGTCCAGGGCACCGGACTATGACCGTGGCTGCGGGCGGGTGCAGCCGGTCTAGCCGGCCGTGGCCCTATCGATTTTCACGCTGAGGCTTGCGTACGTGGGGACGAGCACGCGGCGGGCGGCCTGGCGCGAGACGATGCGGTAAGGCTTGCCAGTGGCGAGCAACGTCTCCAGCATCCGGGTCACCTGCATGCGTGCGACAGCGGCGCCCAGGCACAGATGGCGGCCCGCGCCGAACCACAACTGCCGCGTCTCCGGAACGTACTCCCGCCGAATGTCGAACGGGCCTGCGCCGTTGTCTGCCAGGTAGGTGAGCAGGAGGATGCGGTCGCCCGCACGGAGGTCGCGGCCGCCCACAGCGACGTCCCGGTTGACGTGGCGTCCGATGACCGGGGCCGGCGTGGCGACGCGGAGGCCCTCGCGGACGGCGTTCGCCATGAGCGCCGGGTCGGCGAGGAGCAGTTCCTGCTGGCCTGTGTCGTGCAGCAGCGCGACCGTACGGGACGTACCGGACGCGCCCGTCTCGGTGCCCGCGATGGCCAGCAGGGTGGCCAGGCCGCGGGTGAGCGGCAGCCCGAGGTCCATCTCGCGGCAGCGGCCGATGATCGTGTCCGGTCCCGCGGTGCGGTACGCCTCCTCCACGCCGACCGTGATCTCGCCGACGACCGTCCGGGCCTCGTCGATCACCTCGGGCGGCAGGTGGGTGGAGGCGGTCGTGCCCATCGCCAGCCCTGCCAGGCGTTCCCCGGCGGCGAAGACCCGGCGGTACGAGTCGTCCGTACGGCTGTCGCCTATGTGGTGCTCGCCCGGCAGTCCGAGCAGGTTGGCGACCAGCCGCCCGGCCAGGACGCGGGTCGCGTCGGCGACGTCGACGGTCTCGCCTGCGGCGAGCCGCGCGCCCATCGCCCGGTAGTGCGCGCCCTGCGACCGTTCGACGAGGGTGCGGGCGCTGTCCTCGGTGAAGAGATCGCGGGCGCGCGTGCGCATCTCCGCGTGCCGTGCCCCGCCGAAGAACTGCGCCATCTCGGGGCCGAACAGCTGGGTCCACAGGTGCCCGACGCCGCCCTCTCCGGCCATGCCGAAGTGCGCGTGGTCGTTCAGCACGCGGCGGGCCAGCACGGGGTCGGTCACCACCCAGCCGAGCCGGGGCACGCGTGCGATCGGGCCCGTCTGCCGGGCCGCGCTGAGGAGGGCGTAGAGGCCCCGGTTGCCGGTCCACAACAGGCGCGCCTCATGCCGGGCGGCGGCCTTGCCACTGTTGATCTTCCTGCTGGTCACAGGTCGATTGTGCAGGTCACGGCGAGGGCGCTGAATGGGAGGTATCACTCAATTGGCATGAGTGGTGGTACTCACCCTCAAATAAGCCGCAATGCCCCCTCGGGTTCCGTAGGGTCTCCCTCGTCGGCGGGGGGCGTGGTCGGTGAGGCTGAATCCCGACATCACGCAAATGCCTTATCTTCACACCTCATATCTCCACACCCGGGGGACATCAGCCCATGAGAGCCCGTATCGCCGGCGTCACGGCCTACCTGCCTGAACGCACCGTCACCAGTGCCGAGGTGGAGGCCCGCGTCGCGGCGGAGAGCGCCGGCCACGGCTTCCGGCCGCTGCCCACGATCGTCGAGCGGATGACGGGGATCCGCACCCGGCACGTGATGCGCGCCGACCAGCAGGCGTCCGATCTCGCGGTCGAGGCCGCGCGCAAGCTGCTCGCCGACCGGGGGGCGGCGCCGCACGACCTCGATCTGCTGATCTTCGGCTCTGCCTCGCAGGACCTGATCGAGCCCGCCACGGCCCACATCGTCGCGGCCAAGCTCGGTGCGACCTGCCCGGTCTTCGACGTGAAGAACGCCTGCAACAGCTTCCTCAACGCGCTGCAGATCGCCGAGGCCCTCATCCGCACCGGCCAGCACGAACGGGTGCTGGTCTGCGGAGGGGAGACGCCGTCACGGGCGATCCGCTGGAACGTACGGGACAGGGCGCAGTTCGTGGACGCGTTCGCGGGCTACACGCTGTCGGACGGCGGCGCCGCGATGCTGGTCGAGGCCGCGCCGGACGGAGGGATCTTCTACCGCGACTTCGCCGCGGTCTCCACGGCCTGGGACGTCGGCACCCTTCCGGGAGGCGGGTCGATGCATCCGCGCGACCCCGAGTTCTCCTACTTCAGCGGGGACGGGCGGCGCCTCAAGGACGCGTTCATCGCCAACGGCCCGGAGCTCTTCGTGACGGCGCTGGAGAAGACCGGCTTGACCTGGGACGACTTCGCCATCGTCGCCGTGCACCAGGTGACGCTGCCCTATCTGGACGTGCTCCGGACCATCCTCGGCATCCCGGTGGAGAAACTCGTCGTGACGTTGCCCGACCACGGCAACGTCGCATCCGTGACGCTTCCGCTGCAACTCGCCACGGCGATGGAGGAGGGCCGGTGCGGGCCGGGCGACCGGGTGGCGCTGGTCGGGCTGGCGGGCGGCGTCAGCCTCGGCGTCACGTTCGCAGAGCTGTGATCGGGCCAGTGACGGAGCTGTGAACGGAGCTGTGGGCATGGATCTCTGGGTGGTCATCCCCGCGTACGACGAGGAACGCTCGATCGGCGCCACGCTGCGGCGTCTCAGCGAGCAGACCGACGCCGACTTCACCGTCGTCGTCGTGGACAACGCCAGCACGGACGGCACGGTGGAGGTCGTTCGGGCGTTCGGCGACGAGCATCCCAAGCTCGACCTCCGGATCGTCCACGAGCCGCAGAAGGGGACCGGCGCGGCGGCCGACACCGGCATCCGGCACGCCCTCGCCGCCGGCGCGACGCACGTCGCCCGCACCGACGCCGACTGCCTGCCCGACCATGGCTGGATCGAGGCGGTGAAGCGCGCGTTCGACGACGGGCTGGAGATGGTCAGCGGGCCGCTGCGGCCCCGCACGGACGAGTTCAAGCTGAAGCTGTGGGAGCGGCGGCTGCTGCCCGCCGTGGTGGGGGTGGCCGCGACGTTCGGGCGGTTCCGGCCCGGCAACCAGGACCCGCTCTATCTTGGGCCGTACGTGATGATGCCCGGCTGCAACGTCGCGATCAGCGGCGATCTCTACGAGCGGGCCGGGGGCTTCCCGCGTACCAGGATTGAGGACGTGCACGAGGACCGCGCGCTGGTCAACCGCGTGCGCAAGCTGACGACGGCGTACGGGTTGCGCAAGGACATGACGGTGTACGGGTCGGTGCGGCGGCTGCGCGCGTACGGGCTGGTCGGGACGCTGGGCTGGTACGCCGACCACCGCTACAAGCCCGACATCGTGGACATCCGGTGAGGGGCGACCATCCGATGAACTGGGAGCGGAGGCTTTACCTCACCGCGCATCCGTTCGCCTACCCGCTGCTGCGCGCGCTTGCCCGGCGCGGCCCGGTCGTCCGGGTGCCGCGGCTGGGAGTCGTGGTTAACGACGCGCGGCTGGCCCGCGACGTCCTCATGGACGGCGAGACGTTCCGCAAGGACGGACCGGGCTCGCCGGGCGACCTGTGGACGCCGATCCTGGGGCCGTCGGTGCTGCTCAACATGGAGGGCGAGGGCCATCGGGCGCTGCGGCGGCGCCTCGCCGAGCTGTTCACGCCGTCGTACGTCGACGGCCTGTGCGCCCGGATCCTCGCCGAACCGCTCGAGCGCCTGACCGAACGGCTCGCGGGGGGCGACGCGGTCGATCTCGTCGACACCATGCGTGTCATGGCGGGCACGGTCATCGGCGAGGTCATCGGACTGGAGGCGGGTTCGGAGAACGACTACCGGCATCTCTTCGAACAGGGCGAAGAGATCGTCTCCATGGTCTCGTTGCGGACCCGGCGCTTCTCGCCCGCGCAGATCGAACGGGCGCGGGCGGTGCTCGACCCGCTTGGGGACATCGCCGCCAAAGCGTTCGCGGCCGGAGACGAGGGCACGGTGATGGGCCGGATGCGCACGCTCGGCCTGTCCGAGGACGAGGCGCGCGGAGCCGCCGGCGCGTTCTTTCTCACCGGCACCGAGACCGTGGCCACGCTCGTGCCGCGCCTGACCGCGCTCCTGCACGACTCGGGCTCGCTGGCACGCGTCGCCGCCGACCCCGGGCTGCTCGATCCGGCGATCGACGAGGCCATGCGCGTGACCACGCCGACGCCGGTGATGTTGCGGAGCGTGCACGGGCAGGCCCGGATCGGCGGTGTGGCGGTGAGACCCGGGGACCGGGTGCTGATCGCCACGCACAACTGCTGCCGCGCGTACGGACCGTTCGACCTCGACCGCCCGCATCCTCCCGAGCTGCGGCGGCTGTGGTTCGGCGCCGGGCCGCATTTCTGCCTCGGCTATCCGCTGGCCATGGCCGAGACGCGGGCGGTGGCCCGGACGCTCCTGGCCGCGGCGCCGCTGCAGATCGCTCGGCGGGAGGCGGCGCGGGGCGTGCTCATCCCGACGTACCGGCGGCTCGTGATCCGTTCCGGGGAGGCGGCGTGACGCTCGTTCGACGGCTGCTGGACCAGGCGGCGCGGACACCCGGCGCGGTGGCGCTGGTCGCGGGGGACGGCGCCGAGCTCACGTACGGCGAGCTGCGGCGGCAGGTGCTCGCCGTCCGGCACGGGCTGCTGGCGAACGGGCTGGAGCCGGGCGACGGGATGTTGTTCTCGGTGCGGCCGTCACCCGAGTCGCTCGTGCTGGCGCTCGGTGTCGTCGCGGCGGGCGGCGTGGTGGTCTTCGCCGATCCGGGTGCGGGCTCGGAGATGTTCGAGGCGCGGCTGCGGCTGGCGCGTCCCCGCTGGTCGGCGGCGGAATCCCTGCTGTACGCGGCGAGCAGGCTCCGCGTCGTCCGGGCGTACGCGAAGAGGCGGGGATTGCTGCTGCCGAAGCTGGCTGACCTACCGATGCGGCACCTCTACGTGGGCCGATGGCTGCCCGGTGTGCCGCGCGGTGCCCTGTCGTTCGGCGCACTCGTCCAGGGAGAGCCGCCGGAGGCCGAGGCGTACGGGGACCCGGACGCACCGGCGGCGGTGATCTTCACCTCGGGCACGACCGCGAACCCGCGCGCCGTCGTCCACACGCAGTCGTCGCTGGCCGCCGCGCTCGACCTCTTCCAGGAACGGCTGCCCCTCGGCCCGGGCGCCGTTGTCCACACCGACCAGCTCATGCTCGGGCTGCCGACGCTGATCTCGGGCGCGAGGTGGTCGATGCCGCCGCTCTTCTGCTCGCCCGCGGACTTCGCCCGCCAGCTCCGTGAACGCGGCGCCACGCACACCTTCTGCGTCCCCGTCCACCTGGCGGAGGTGCTGGACGAGGAACCCGAGCTCCCCGAGTCGCTGCGGTACCTGCTCCTGGGGGCGGCCCCCGCGCCCGCCGGGGTGCTGCGCCGCGCGCTCGCGGCGGCGCCCGGTGCGGAGGTCCTTTCGGTGTACGCGATGACCGAGATCCTGCCGGTGGCGATCGCGTCGGCGAGGGAGAAGTTCACCCATACCGGGACAGGCGCCGACGGGGATCTCCTCGGGCGACCGCTGCCCGGGGTCGGGATCTCGATCGCCCAGGACGGAGAGCTGCTTCTGTCGGGGCCCAACCTCTGCAGCGGCTACCTGGGCGACGAGCCGCTGAAGGAGCTGCCCACCGGGGACCTGGCCCGCCTCGACGAGCAGGGCCGCCTCGTGCTCGTCGGGCGCAAGAAGGACATGCTGATCCGTGGCAAGTTCAACCTCTATCCGGGGTTGTACGAGCCCGCCATCGCGGCGCTGGACGGGGTGACCGAGGCGGCCATCGTCGGCCTGCCCGATCCGGAGACCGGCGACGAGGAGGTCGTCCTGGCGGTGGTCGGTGCCCCGGACGCCCCCGCTGACCTGGCCGAACGCCTCCACCGGCGGCTCCCGGACGTGATCGACCACGACGCGCTGCCGGACCGGATCATCGTGCTGCCCGATTTGCCACGGTCCGGCCGAGGCCGCAAGCTCGACCGGGGCCGGCTGCGGGAGCTGGCGCGAGGGGGGAACGCATGAAGGTCGCGGTGACGGGCGCCTCCGGCTTCGTCGGAGGCGCGGTGTGCCGGGCGCTGGCGGACCACGGCATCGAGACGCTGGCCTTCGGCCGCCGCCCCGAGGTCGCCCCCGGCCACCTGGGCGGCGCCACCTACCGTTCGTGGGACCTCACCTCCGGCCCGCTCGCGGCCGCGCCCGAGGTCGACGCGGTCGTCCACTGCGCGGGGACCGTCACCGACTGGGGACCGGCCGCCACGTTCTTCGCCACCAACCTCGGCGGCACCCGCAACGCCCTCCGGACCTTCCCCGGCGCCCGATTCGTGCACGTGAGCACGGCCAGCGTGTACGACCCGTACCGCCCGACCGTGATGGCCACTGAGGACGAGGCCCCGGTCTTCCGTTATCTCAACGCGTACGGCGCCTCCAAGATGGCGGCGGAACGCGCCGTTCTCTCCGTCATGCGTGGTCATGGCCCCGCCCCCTGGCGGCGCGCCCGTCCGCGCCGCGAGGCGATCATCCTGCGCCCGCACGCCGTCTACGGTCCCGGCGACACCACGCTCCTGCCCCGTGTCCTGTCCTCCGTACGCGGCCCGGTCCTGCCCGCCACAGGCCGCGGCGGGAACCTGGTCAGCCTCACCTCGATCGGCAACCTCGTCGAGGCCTGCCTCCTCGCGGCCTGCGGCCCGACCGGCACCGGCGTCTACAACGTGACCGACGCCGAGCCGGTCACCCTCCGGGACGCGCTCCACGAGATCCTCGCCGAACGCGGCGTCCACGCCCGCCCGATCTTCCTGCCCGCCCGCGCCGTCCGCCCGATCGCCACGGCCGTCGAGGGAGCCTTCCTCCTGGCCCGCCGCCCCAACCCCCCGCGCCTCACCCGCTACGCGGTCAGTCACCTTGCGGTCGAGCGCACTCTCGACATCACCGCCGCCCGCGACGCCCTCGGCTACGACCCCAAGCCGACGTCCTTCGCCGGCGCCGCCGACTGGTAACCGGCCAGCTCAGGCCGTCTTTGGAGAGTGAGGAGAAGCTCGGGAAATCTCTGCGCCGATTTGTGGAATGAAGCGTTCCGTTCTGCTACAGTGGAAGCAGAACGAAGCGATCCGTTCCCCATGACGGAGAGGGAGAAGCGCGATGACCGTCACACTTGAGGCCCCGGCGACGACCGCCGCGACGGCCGAGGCACGACCCGTTCCCCGGCGCTGGCTCGGGCTGTTCGCGATCCTGACCGCGACGCTGCTGAACCTGCTGGACGCCAGCATCGTGAACGTGGCGCTGCCGGTGATCCAGGCCGACATCGGCGGGTCGTACGCGGCGCTCCAGTGGATCGCGGCGAGCTACACGCTGGCGCTGGCGGCGGGGCTGCTGACCGGCGGGCGGCTGGGGGACATGTTCGGCCGCAAGCGGATGCTCATCATCGGGGCGACCGGGTTCGTGGCGGCGTCCGTGCTGTGCGCGCTGGCGTTCTCACCCGAGACGCTGATCGTCGCGCGGGTCGCCCAGGGGCTGTTCGGCGCGGTCATGATCCCGCAGAGCTTCGGGCTGATCCGGGACCTGTTCCCCGGCCCGGACCAGGCCAAGGCGTGGGGCGTGATGGGCCCGGCGATCGGGCTGGCGAGCATCCTCGGCCCGATCGTGGCCGGTCTGCTGATCAAGGCAGACCTGTTCGGCACCGACTGGCGCATGATCTTCGCGATCAACCTCCCGCTCGGCGCGTTCGCCATCGTCGCCGGTCTCAAGGCGCTGCCCTCCTCCCGCGGTGACCGGTCCGGCGGGCTGGACGTGGCCGGGGCACTGATCGGCGCCGTGGGGATGGGGCTGCTGGTCTACCCGCTGGTGCAGGGTCGCGAGCAGGGTTGGCCGGCCTGGATCTGGGCCGTTCTCGCTGGTTCGGTCGTCGTTCTCGCCGGGTTCGTGGTCCAGCAGCTGCGCCGCGGCGCGGCGGGCAAGACCCCGCTCGTCCAGCTCGGCGTGTTCGCCTACCGCTCGTACACCTCCGGCGTCGTGTTCGTCATCGCCTTCTTCATCGCGATCATCGGCTTCTCCCTGGCGCTCGGCTTCCTGCTCCAGCTCGGCCTGCACTACAGCCCGATCGGCGCCAGCGTCGCGATGGCCACCATGGCGGTGGGCGCGTTCATCGGCTCGGCCGGCGGCGGCATGCTGGCGGCGTCCCTGGGCCGCAAGATCCTGCACGTCGGGCTCGTCGTGATGACCGCGGGCATGGTCGGCGTCTACCTGGTCTTCCGGACGGCCGGCGTCGAGCTCGGCGGCTGGCACCTGGCTGCGCCTCTGCTGGTCTTCGGGATCGGGATGGGCATGATCTTCGTCCCGCTGTTCGGGATCATCATGGGCGACATCGCCGACCACGAGGTGGGCTCCGCCTCCGGCGCGCTGGAGTCCATCCAGCAGCTCGCCGCCGCCCTGGGCGTCGCGGTCCTCGGGACGGTCTTCTTCAACCGGTTCACCGTCCCCGGCGACCCCGCGGCCAACGCGCTGGCCGGAGCCGAGCAGGTCACGCTGATCGCCGCCGGGCTGGCCCTGCTCGCCATCGTGATCGGGTTCTTCCTGCCCAAGCAGGCACGCCTGGACCACTGATCCGGCCTCCGTCCGGTGATCCGGCCTCCGTCCGGGCCCGTCTCCTCCGGGAGGCGGGCCCTTCGGCGTTGGGGCCCGCGAGTGGGCCCATCGGCCCTATCCGGTGGGTCCCCGGGATTCCCTAACGTCTGGTGTGCAGCGCTGCATCGATTCGTTCGAGCACGCAGGGAGAACACCATGTTCAGACCCGACTACCTCGCCCTGGCGACGGCCTCCCTCGGGGCCGCCGTCGCGGTGGGCGGCCTGGCCCTGGCCGGGCCCGACAGAGCGTCGACGACGCTGGCCGGGGCGAAGGCGACCCCGCTGGTGACCGTCCACAACCCGAAGGCGACCTTGCAGACCGGCCTCCGGGTCACCCGCTACGACCAGGCGCGCGGGAGGCAGAGCGGCTACAAGCTGGTCACCCGCAACGGCAAGAAGATGATCGTGAAGAAGGGCAAGGACCCTGTTCCCTACGAGGTCAGGGGCCGTTGCGGCTCCTCGTGGTTCACATTCACGGCCCCGAGCGGGACGCACGCGCGGTCCTTCACCTTCCGCACCGGTTACAACGCCGTCGGGCCGGTGGCCGCATACCACTGGGAATGGCGCATCGACGGCCCCGGCAGCGTCGGCTGGGCGAACGGCCTCGGCGGAGGGGCCAAGAAGGAGTTCTCCGGCCGTCACGCCATCGCCCGGCATGGCACGTACTCGGGACTCGTCACGAACGCCTGGGTCATCCTGGACGACGGCCGGGTGTGCGGGTCGTTGCACCCCACCGATGTCCGGATCTTCTGATCCGTGCGCGCCCACCTGGGCTCACCTGCGGAACGTCCGCCGGTAGGCGGTCGGGGTGACGCCGACGGCACGGATGAAGTGATGCCGCAGGTTGGCCGCGTCACCCATGCCGGAGCGGCGCCCGACCTCCTCGACCGGCAGGTCCGTCGTCTCGAGCAGCTCCCGCGCCAGCGTGAGGCGCCGGCCTTGCAGCCAGCGCATCGGAGACATCCCCGTCGTCGCGTGGAAGCGCCGGATCAGCGAACGCGTGCTCACGCCCGCCTGCCGGGCCAGGTCGTCGATGGTGAGCCGGTGGTCGAGCCGTTCCGCCGCCCAGTCGAGAAGCTCGGCAAGGCCGTCCGCCCGCGCCGGCATCGGCTCCGCCACGAACTGCGCCTGGCCGCCCGACCGGTGCGGCGGCGTGACCATCCGCCGCGCCAGCTCGTTCGCCGCCCGTGAGCCGAAGTCCGTCCGTACGACATGCAGGCACAGATCGATGGCGGCGCTGCGTCCGGCACTGGTGAGGATGTCGCCCTCGTCCACGTACAGCACGCTGGGCTCCACCCGGACCTGGGGAAACCGTTCGGCCAGCACATCCGTGTACATCCAGTGCGTGGTGGCCGCATGCCCGTCCAGCACCCCGGCCTCCGCCAGAGCGAACGCGCCCGTGCACAACGAGACGATCCGCGCGCCGTCCGCCCGGGCGACGCGGAGCGCCTCGACCAGGCGCGGATCGGGTCCAGGACCCGTCAGCGGATAACCGTTCGGCAGCGCGGGGACCACGACTGTGTCCGCGCCCGCGAGCGCTGCCAGGTCGTACGGCGTGTCGGGCCGCATCCCGTTCTGGGTGCGCGTCCTGCCGACGTCGGTCACGCACAGGCGGAAGTCGTACCAGGGATCGGCGAGGTCGTCGCGGTAGGTCCCGAACACCTCGCAGGCGATGCCGACCTCGAAGTCGGGCACGTTGTCGCTGACGACCAGCGCCACGGAGATGCCCACGTGGCAATTTTTCCACGAAGATGGGCAATCTTGCCACTCGTGCAGGCTCCGTCGCCCGCGAGACCCTCAGCCCGTGGACCTCACCGTGATCGAGTTGCGCCAGTACACCCTCCACCCCGGCCGCCGGGACGAGCTCATCGAGCTGTTCGAACGAGAGCTCGTCGAGCCCCAGGAAGCCGTGGGCATGACCATCCTCGGCACCTTCCGGGACCTCGACGACCCCGACCGCTTCGTCTGGCTGCGCGGCTTCCGCGACATGCCCACCCGCAAGAAGGCCCTGACGGCGTTCTACGGCGGCCCCGTCTGGGCGGAGCACGGCCCGAAGGCCAATGCCACCATGGTCGACTCGTCCAACGCCCGCCTGCTCCACCCGTCACATTGGTCAGTCCCCAACACGCCAAGCCACTGTGTGACCGCCGAGCTGACAACCGGCCGGGTGACCGACAACACAGCGCTGGCCGTCCTGACACCCCTGAACGTCGAGAACGACTTCCCGCGCCTCCCCGTCCGCACCGACCCGATCACCGTGGTCCTGCGCCGCGACCCCGACCCGCAGCCCGCTCCCGGCCTCCTCCGCCTGGCCCCGACCGCCCGTTCCCGGATCAGCTGAGTGCGCCGCGACTCATCAGCCCCTGCGCGTAGCATTCCGGGGCATGCTTGGAGTGCACTTCGCCATCACCGCCGACCAGGAGCGACTCCTGCTCGCGGCGGACGATGAGGACGGCGCGGGGATCGGAGAAATCCTCGAAGACATCGAAGAGAACTGGGACGACGACCTTCTCTCGGTGTCCACCGACAAGGCGTGGGATGCGATGCACCGCTGCCTCAGCGACGGGACTCTCGACCCCGACGGCGGCGAGTATCCATTGTCGTACGCCGTCCTCGGCGGCCGGCATCTGCACGAGGAGTACTACGTCGTCTACCTCACCGCAGCGGAGGTACGCGACGTGGCCGAGGCGCTGAGCCGGGTGGATGAGGCGTGGCTGCGACAGCGGTTCAACGCCATGGACGATGTCGACTACGGCGGGGCGCACGACGACGAGGGCTTCGAGTACGTGTGGGGAAATTTCGTGGACGTGCGGGCGTTCTACGAGCGGGCGGCCAAAGCCGGACGTCCGGTCATCTTCACGGCGACCTGACCCCGCTACCGTCTGATGAGCAGGGCGGTCACGTTGTCGTGGCCGCCGGCGTCGAGGGCGTACGCGACCAAGTTCTGCGCGTCTTCCAGGGGGTCGCCCTTGAGTCGGGCCTGCAATGAGCTGGCGTCGCTCAGGTAGCGCCACAGTCCGTCGGTGCACAGGAGCAGGGAGCCTGGGCTTTGCGGGCGGTAGCTGCGGCCTTGCGGCGCTGTCTCGCCGGCGTCGGCTCCCAGCCAGGCCGCTAGCGCCTCGTGTTCGCCGATGTCGTCCTCGGTCAGCGCCATACCGGGTCCTTCGTCCGGTAGCCAGTACGCGCGGCTGTCTCCGACCCAGCCGACCCAGATGCCGTCAGGGCCGACGAGGCCCGCGACGTATGTGCACGCCGGAGCGGCGTTCACTGAGGTGGCCAAGGCGGTGACCGCTCGGCCTGCGCGGATGGCGGCCACTTCGTGTGCGACTTCGGGCAGGGCTCCTGATCTCAGTTGCGCGTCGAGGGCCGCCGCTCCGGTTTCGGCTGCGACCTGGGCGGCTCGTTCGGCGCGAGGGGACATGGAGACGCCGTCGCAGACGACTCCGATCGTCCATGCCGCGCTGGTGGCCAGGGTGAGGGCGTCGGCGTTGATCTGGCGGCGATGGCCGCGATCGCTGACACCGGCGCCTGGGCCGAGGGTGTGCTCCATGTGCGCGCGGAAGGCCGGTTGTGTTTCGCCGCAGTCCCAGCAGTGCCCGTCCGGCGCGACGGTTCCGCCGCACGCTGCGCAGGGGGTCATGACGGGATCGTAGGGCGCCAGCCGCGTTCTACCGAGCGGCGGCACTGGTCCGGGTCGTCGCCTGCGCTGGTGAAGAGGGCGGTGAGGAGTGGGGTGCCGTGGGCCAGGGCCTCGTGGGGGAGGGGGCCTGTGACCACCAGTGAGGCCAGGCCGTGGCCGATGGTCCAGCTTTGAGTGGCCAGTTCGAGGGGGGCGACGTCCGGGCGGAGGCGGCCGGTGGTCTTGGCTCGTTCGACCGTGCGGACGAGGTGGTGCAGGGTCGCGTCGGCGGCTGCGGCGTCCTCCAGTTCGAAACCGGCGTCGAACATGATCCGGTAGAGGTCGGGGCTGGCCAGGGCGTTGGAGAGGTAGGCGGCGCCGAGGGCGGCCAGGTCATGGATTGGATCTGGCGTCGGGGAGACCGTGTCCAACTGGGCGGCCAGGCGGGTGAATCCCTCTTGGCGCATCGCCTTCCACAGGCCGTCCATGCCGCCGAAGTAGGTGTACACGGCCATGGTGGAGACGCCCGTACCGGCGACGAGGGAACGGAGGGTGATCGGCTGGCGGGTGCTGAGCATGTGCGCGGCACGGTCGATCAGCAGGGAACGGATCGCCGGATCTTTCGTCCTCACCATGGCGCCACAATACATAGCGTTGCTATGTTTTGAGTCATGACCGTGAAACTGATCAATCCGGATGGGCTTCCCAAGCCCGATGTCTACCGTCAGATGTCGGTTGCCAGCGGGACGAAGCTGGTCTTCCTCGCGGGCCAGGTGGCCCGCGACGCTGAGGGACGGCGGGTGGGTGAGGGGGATCTCGCCGCCCAGGTCGAGCAGGCGTACGTCAATATCGCGACCGCGCTGGCCGAGGTCGGCGGGTCCTTCGATGACGTGGCGAAGCTGACCGTCTATGTCGTGGACTGGACGCCCGACAAGATGCCGCAGCTCGGAGAGGGGGTCGGCCGGGCGGCTGAGAAGTTGGGGATCGACCCGGTCAAGCCGATCACTTTGCTGGGCGTCGCGGCACTCGGTGAGCCTGATCTTCTTGTCGAGGTCGAGGCCACCGCCGTGCTCGACTAGGTTCGTCAGCCGAGGCGGAGGGCCAGGAAGAAGTCCACCCGGTCCTCCAGGCGGGAGAGATTGCGGCCGGTCAGCTCCTCGATGCGCTGGATGCGGTAGCGCACGGAGTTGACGTGGAGGTGGAGCTGCTCGGCGCACCGCGTCCATGATCCGGAGTTCTGGAGGAACGTCTCCAGGGTGCGGATGAGGTCGGCCTTGTGCTCCTCGTCGTAGGTGCGGAGGGGGTCGAGGAGGCGGACCCGGAACATGTGCCGTACGTCGTCAGGGACGCTCGCCAGGAGCAGGACGTGGGTCGCCAGCTCGTCATGGCCGACGACGCAGACCGGGTCGGTGCGGCCCGCGGCGAGCCGGCGGGCGTAGCGGGCCTCTTCGACGGCGCCGCGGAGCTCGCCGGCGGCCACCACGTCGCTCACTCCGACGGCCAGCCCGCTGTCGGTGAGGCCGGGCGCGAGGGTCTGGAGGACGCGGTGGATGCCGCCCGCGACGTCGTGCTCGGCCGGAACGGGGAGCAGGGCGATCACCTCCTCGTCCAGGAGGCCGACCACCGGCCGCGGCGGAGCCGCTCCGGAGGGTCCCCCCTCCGGCGGTGCGGTGCGGGGGCCGGGGAGGATCTCGCCCAGCAGGGTCCGGAGCTCGCCCGGGCGCAGGTTGCCGCGGGCGGTGGCGGCGACGGCCACGAAGGACGACAGGACGTCCAGGCCGCTGAGTTCGAGGCGGGGCAGGATCTCGTCCGTTCCCGCCGCCGCGACGATCAGGCGGACGAGCTCCTGAGCCAGGCGTCCCTCGACGCTGAGCCGGTCGTCGGAACGGACACGTTCGAGCGCCACGATCGCGGCCAGCTCGCCGGTCAGGGCGCGGCGCTCGGGGGGCCATTCCTCCCAGTCGCCCTCGCACACGATGAACCAGTCGGCCACGCGGGAGGTGGTGTCGGCGGCCACCGGGAAGATCGACAGGTCGGGGGTGCGGAGCCGGTGCGGCAGCCGGGGCGCGGTCAGGAAGACACGGGCCACCCCGGCCGGGTCGATGTCGTCGGGGAGCGGGTGCGAGCCCGCCACGACGCGGCCGGTGGGAGTCACCACCCAGCAGTGCATGCCCAGGTCACGGCCGACGAGTTCGAGGACGGACCCGAGCCCGGCGCCCTCGGTGGCGCCCGCGACGAGACGGCGGTGCCGGTCCAGCACGGCGGTCAGGTCGGCGGCGCGGGCGGTGGACAGGTGCCGGACCACCTCCTCGGTGACCGTGGCGAAAGCGACGTCCTCCGGAACGCGGAAGAGCGGCAGCCGGTGCTTGCGGCAGGCCTCGATGAGGTCGTCGGGGATCGTTCCCGCGTCGGCGTCCCAGGCGGCCAGCGCGGAGACCCCCGCCTTGGCCAGCGACTGGACGAAGATCTCCGAGTCCGCCGGGCCGGACCGCCAGACGAGCCCGCTGAGCACCAGCTCGCGGCCGCTCAGATAGCGGCTCGGGTCGAGCATGTCGGTGGTGACCACCCACCGGATCACCCGGTCGAGCTGGTCTTCCCCCGTGACGACCGCCAGCCGCAGGTCCGGCATGTCGAGCAAGGTCCGCAGCCTCATGATCGCCCCCCTTCGTCGCCCTCCGGAACCGGCGCCACCGCCGGGTGAGGTTAACCCATTGTTCAGCGAGGTCCTCGGCATGATCTTCGCCAGGGCCCCCCGGCCCGCGGGCATCCGGCGCCTCGCTTGGAGCAACGCACGAAAAGTTTCCGGTGAGCGCGGTCACACTTCGGACTTCCTGTCTCTTCACCTTCCCCGGGTCGGCTGTGTGTACTTCAGGACAACCCACCTATGAGGAGGCGGAAAGTGCCGGTGACGACAGGAGCGCGCCAGAACCTGGAACGGTTCAACGTGCTGCCGGTGGCGGACGCCGAGTCCGAGCTGCTCACCTGCTGCGCCTCGCGCCGCTGGGCGGCGGCGGTCGCAGGCGGGCGGCCCTTCGGCGACCCGGCCGCGCTGCTGGCGGCCGCGGCCAGGGAACTGGCGGGCCTGGACTGGCAGGACGTCCTGGAGGCGCTGGAGGCCCATCCGCGGATCGGTGAACGGGTGGCCGGGCAGGACCGAGAGTCCGCCTGGTCGCGCGGCGAGCAGTCGGGCATGGACGCCGCGGCCGCCGAGCTGCGCGCCGCGATGATCGAGGGCAACCGGGCGTACGAGGCGCGCTTCGATCATGTCTTCCTCATCTGCGCGACCGGCCGCAGCGCCGCCGAGATGCTCGGACGGCTCCAGGCCCGGCTCGGGAACGACGAGGACACCGAGCGGGCCGTGGTGCGCGACGAGCTGGCCAAGATCGTCGAGCTGCGGCTCACCAAGCTCCTGAACGAGCCCCGCCCCGCCAAAGACGACGCCGGGCTCGCCGAGACCACGGGGGACGCCGTATGAGCCTCTCGACCCACGTGCTCGACGCGGCGCAGGGGAGGCCCGCGCCCGACCTGGCCGTACGGCTGGAGGAGCGGGACGCGGCCGGCGCCTGGACGCCGGTCGCCGAACGCCGCACCGACGCCGACGGGCGGATCAAGGACTGGGGCCGGGCGCCGGGCGCCGGGACCTACCGGCTGACGTTCGACACCGCGGGGCTCTCCGACTTCTTCCCCGAGATCACAGTGACCTTCACGATCACCGACCCGGCGCGGCACCACCATGTGCCGCTGCTGCTCAGCCCGTTCGCCTACTCGACCTACCGAGGGAGCTAGACCAGATGGCCATCGTTCTCGGGCCCAACCGCTACGGCAAGGCGGAGACCCGCGTCGTCCGTGTCGTCCGCGAGGGCGGTACGCACCACATCAAGGACATCAATGTCAGCTCCGCGCTGTCGGGCGACATGGAGGCGGTCCATCTGACCGGCGACAACGCCAACGTGCTGCCGACCGACACGCAGAAGAACACCGCGTACGCCTTCGCCAAGAAGTACGGCGTCGACGAGATCGAGGACTTCGCGCTCCTTCTCGCCCGCCACTTCGTGGACTCCCAGCCCGCGATCCACCACGCCCGCGTGGAGATCGAGGAGTACTTCTGGGACCGCATCCCGGTGGCGGAGGGGCCGGATCTCGGCCTGCGCGACGAGCAGCACTCCTTCGTGCGCAGCGGCCGTGAGGTCCGCACCTGCGTCGTGCACTACGACCAGGACGGGGGCACCTCCGTCGTCTCCGGCCTGAAGGACCTGGTCGTGCTCAACTCAACGGGCAGTGAATTCCACGGCTACATCGAGGACGAGTACACGACCCTCAAGCCGACCAGCGACCGGATCCTCGCCACCGAGGTCTCCGCCCAGTGGCGGCATCGCGGCGACGACTCCTCGTCCGGACGTTCCGGCACCGGCTCGTTTGGACGTTCCTACACCGAGGCCCGCCAGGCGCTGCTCGACGCGTTCGCCGATACCCACAGTCTCTCCCTCCAGCAGACCCTCTACGAGATGGGCCGCCGGGTGCTGAACGCCCGCAAGGAGATCTGCGAGGTGCGCATGGCCATGCCCAACAAGCACCACTTCCTCGTGGACCTGGAGCCCTTCGGCATGGACAACGACAACGAGGTCTTCTTCGCCGCGGACCGCCCGTACGGCCTGATCGAGGGTTCCGTGCTCACCGACGACGCACCCGACGCCGGGTACGCCTGGAACTGAGTGATTCTGGGGATTGGGGGATTGTAGAGACATGGACTTCTTGCGCCCTACGACCTGGGCGGACGCCCTGGCCGCCAAGGCTGAGCAGCCGGACGCCCTGCCCATCGCGGGCGGTACGGACGTCATGGTGGAGATCAACTTTGACCTCCACCGCCCGCCGGCGCTCCTGGATCTCAACCCGATCAAGGAGCTGGCGACCTACGACACCGCCGAAGCCCCTGTTCTTTCGAGGGGGGACGACCCCCCGCACCCCCCGGTAAAGAGTGGGTGGCTCCGGATCGGCGCGTCCGTCCCGTACACCCGGCTGATCAACGAGCTGGGCGACGCACTGCCGGGCCTGGCCCAGGCGTCCCGCACGGTCGGCTCGCCGCAGATCCGCAACCGCGGCTCGGTCGGCGGCAACCTCGGCGCCGCCTCGCCCGCCGGGGACAGCCACCCGCCGCTGCTGGCGGGGAACGCGGTCATCGAGGTCGAGTCCGCCGCGCGCGGCGTCCGCATGATCCCGGCGACCGAGTTCTACCTCGGCGTCAAGCGCAACGCCCTGGAGCCGGACGAGCTGATCCGCGCGTTCTGGACGGCTCCCGCGACCGGCGCCCAGTACTTCTCCAAGATCGGCACCCGGAACGCGATGGTCATCGCGGTCTGCTCGTTCGCGATCGCCCTCCATCCGGAGGAGCGCCGCGTGGGCACCGGGGTCGGCTCGGCCGCGCCGACCCCGCGCCGAGCCACCGCCGCCGAGGAGTTCCTGTCGAACGAGCTGGACTGGGACGGCCGTACGCCGTTCAGCGTCTCGGCCGCGCAGCGCTTCGGCGAGCTCGTCAAGGAGGCGGCGTCGCCGATCGACGACGTGCGAGGCACCGCCGACTACCGCAAGCACGCCCTGTCCGTCATGGCTCGGCGGACGCTGACCTGGGCCTGGAACGACTACCGGGCCAACAAGATCGCAGGAAGGGAGGCCTCCTGATGCGCGTCAACCTCACCGTGAACGGTGCCAAGGAGACCGTGGACGACGTGTGGGAAGGCGAGAGCCTGCTTTACATGCTGCGGGAGCGGATGGGCCTCCCGGGTTCCAAGAACGCCTGTGAGCAGGGCGAATGCGGCTCCTGCACGGTCTATCTCGACGGCGTTCCGGCCTGTTCGTGCCTGGTCGCGGCCGGTCAGGTCGAGGGCCGCGAGGTCGTCACCGTCGAGGGGCTGGCCAAGGGGTCCAGCGGCGTCGACGAGCAGCTCGACCCGGTGCAGGAGGCGTTCGTCGAGGCGGGCGCGGTCCAGTGCGGATTCTGCACGCCGGGCCTCATCGTCCAGTCGCACGACCTGATCGAGCGGGTCCCTGACCCCAGCGACGCCGAGATCCGCGAGGCGCTCGCCGGCAACCTGTGCCGCTGCACGGGCTACGAGAAGATCCTCGACGCCGTGCGGCTCGCGGCGTCGCGCAAGGCAGAGGCGGCCGCCCGGTGAGTAAGACGATCATTGAGAACGCGTACGTCGTCACGGTGACCGGCGAGGAGCACCCCGCCGGCCACATCGTGATCGACGGCAACACGATCACGGCCGTCGGCCCCGGCCCGGCCCCCGATACCGAAGGCGCCGTCGAACGGATCGACGCGCGCGGCTGCATGGCGACACCCGGCCTGGTCAACACGCACCACCACCTCTACCAGTGGGCGAGCCAGGGCCTGGCCAAGGACAACACGCTCTTCGAGTGGCTGGTGGCCCTCTACAAGCCGTGGTCGAAGATGGACGCCGAGGTCGTCCGCGGCGCCGCGAGCGCCGGGCTCGGCTGGCTGCTCAAGTCGGGCACCACCACCTCGACCGATCACCACTACGTCTTCCCCAGCGGGCGGGGCGACCTGTTCGCCGCCGAGATCGAGGCGGCCGCCGAGCTGGGCGTGCGCTTCCACCCGTGTCGCGGGTCCATGGACCGTGGCCAGTCCGACGGCGGGCTGCCGCCGGACGAGGTGGTCGAGGACCTGGCGACGATCCTGGCCGAGACCGAGGCCGCGATCGACCGCTACCACGACGACTCGTTCGGCTCGATGCTGCGGATCGCGGTGGCGCCGTGCTCGCCGTTCTCCGTCAGCAGGGAACTGCTGGTCCAGTCGGCCGAGCTGGCGCGGGCCAAGGGCGTGCGCCTGCACACCCACCTGTGCGAGACGCTCGACGAGGAGGAGCACTGCGTCGCGCAGTTCGGCATGTCCCCGGTCGACTACATGGAGACCGTGGGGTGGCTGGGCGACGACGTCTGGTACGCCCACGCGGTCCACCTCCAGGACGCCGACATCAAGAAGATGGCCGCGACCGGCACGGGAGCGGCGCACTGCCCCAGCTCCAACGCCCGCCTCGGGGCCGGCATCGCCCGGGTCGCCGACATGCTCGCGGCCGGCGTCCCGGTCGGGCTCGGCGTCGACGGCGCCGCGTCCGCCGAGATGGTGCCGCTGGCCGGCGAGGTCAGGCAGGCCATGTACATGCAGCGTGCCCGGTACGGCCCGACCGCGCTCACCGCGCGCCAGGCCCTCGCCATCGGCACCATCGGCGGCGCGAGGGTGCTGGGCCGGGACGCCGAGATCGGCTCGCTGGAGCCCGGCAAGCTCGCCGACATCGCACTGTGGCGGGTGGACGGCTTCTACGCGGCGATCGACGATCCGGTGACGGCGTTCGCCTACGGGCAGACCCCGCCGCTGGACCGGCTGATCGTGAACGGGCGGACCGTCGTCCGCGACGACGTGCTGGTCAGTGTCCCGCAGGACGAGGTCGCCCGCCGTGGTGCCGACGCCCACCGCCGTCTCATGAAGCTCGCGGAGGAGGTTCTCTGATGACATCCCCTGTGAAGTCGCCCGGCCCAGTGAAACCGAACGGCCCTGTGAGATCACCCGGCCACGTGGCGGCGCCAGGCATGGGCGGGGTGGGCGACAGCCCGCTGCGGCCCGACGGCACGCTCAAGGTCTCCGGCGAGTTCGCGTACGCGTCGGACCTGTGGATCGACGGGATGTTGTGGGGCGCGACGCTGCGCAGCCCGCATCCCCGCGCCAAGATCCTCTCGATCGATCTCGGTCCCGCGCTGGCGATGGCCGGCGTCCACGCCGTCCTCACGCACGAGGACGTGCCGGGCCGCAAGCTGTACGGGCTCGACCACACCGAGGACCAGCCCGTGCTGGCCATCGGCGAGGTCCGCCACCAGGGCGAGCCGATCGCGCTCGTCGCCGCCGACCATCCCGAGATCGCCCGCCGCGCGATGGAGAAGATCGCCGTCGAGTGGGAAGTGCTGGAGCCGATCACCGACGCCCGGGCCGTGATCGCCGAGCCGGACCGGTACAGGGTGCAGGAGCGCGGCGGCATCGCTCGCCACCAGCCCGTACGGGTCGGCGACGTGGACCGGGCCAAGGCCGAGGCGGCCGTGGTGGTGTCGAGCGACTACAGCGTCGGCATCCAGGACCAGGCGTTCCTCGGCCCGGAGTCCGGCCTGGCCGTGCCCGCTGAGGACGGCGGGCTCGACCTGTACGTGTCGACCCAGTGGATGCACAACGACCTCAAGCAGATCGCGCCCTGCCTGGGGCTGGCCGAGGACCAGATCCGGATGACGCTGGCCGGCGTCGGCGGCGCGTTCGGCGGCCGCGAGGACCTGTCGATGCAGATCCACGCGGGCATGCTCGCGCTCTACACCGGCAAGCCGGTCAAGATGTCCTACAACCGGTACGAGTCGTTCTTCGGCCACGTGCACCGCCACCCGGCGGAGATGCGGTACGAGTTCGGCGCGACGGCCGAGGGCAGGCTGCTGTACGCCGACGTCGAGATCATCCTCGACGGCGGCGCGTACACCTCGGCCACGCTCAACGTCACCGGCAACGCCGCCTCCCTCGGCGTCGGTCCGTACGAGATCCCCAACATCAAGATCGACGCGTGGGGCGTCTACACCAACAACCCGCCGTGCGGCGCGATGCGCGGCTTCGGCGCGGTCCAGGCGTGCTTCGCGTACGAGTCGATGATGGACAAGCTGGCCGAGGCCTGCGGGATCAGCCCCGTCCGGGTCCGGCAGATCAACGCCGTCAGCCAGGGTTCGAAGCTCGCGACGGGCCAGATCATCGACTCGCCCGCGCCGCTGGCGGAGATGCTGGAGCGGCTCGAGGCGATGCCGATGCCCGCCCCGCTCGGCGCCGGGCCCGACGGCGAGATCGACATCCGTGCCCTGCCCGGTGGCGTGTCCCAGACCACGCACGGCGAAGGCGTCGTGCGCGGCGTCGGCTACGGCGTCGGCATCAAGAACATCTGCTTCTCCGAAGCCTTCGACGACTACTCCACGGCCCGCGTGCGCCTGGAGGTCATCGGCGGCGAGCCCACCGCACTCGTCCACACGGCGGCGGCCGAGGTCGGCCAGGGCCTGGTCACGCTGCAGGCGCAGATCGCCCGGACCGAGCTGGGCGTCCAGCGGGTCACCATCCATCCGGCTGACAACCAGGTCGGCGACGCCGGCTCGTCCAGCGCCTCGCGCCAGTCGTACATGACCGGCGGCGCGGTCAAGACCGCCTGCGAGGCGGTCCGCGCCGAGCTGCTGGCGATGGCGGAACGCAAGCTCGGCAGGGCCTTCCCGGGAATCACGCAGGGCGAACTGAACGTGGTCGGCGGCAAGATCATGTCGCGGACGGAGGGCGTCATCGCCTCCATCGAGGAGATCCTCGGCGACGACGTGATCGAGGAGACCCGCGAGTTCCACCACCATCCGACCAGCCGCATGGATCCGGTGACCGGCCAGGGTGACAGCCACACCCAGCTCGCGCTGTGCGTGCACCGCGCGGTGGTGGACGTGGACGTGGACCTCGGCCTGGTCAAGGTGGTCGAGATGGCCGCAGTGCAGGACGTCGGCAAGATCCTCAACCTGCTGTCCCTGGAGGGGCAGATCCACGGTGGCTCCGCCCAGGGCCTCGGCCTGGCGGTGATGGAGGAGATCGTCGTCTCCGGCGGCCTGGTCCGCAACCCGTCCTTCACCGACTACCTCATCCCGACCATCCTCGACATGCCGCCGATGCGGCTGGACATCCTCGAGAATCCCGACCCCAAGGCCCCATACGGGCTGCGGGGAGCCGGAGAGCCACCCACGCTCTCCTCCACCCCGGCGATCGTTGCGGCCATCCGCGACGCCACCGGCAGAGCACTGACCCGAGTGCCGGTTCGACCGGAGCACATCATCCGCGGCTGACGGACGCACAGCAGCCGAGGCTCCGGTTCAGCAGTTGATCAACAGGGGCAGCCCCGTGCCGTGAAACCTGGGGGACGGCACCTGGGAGGGACCTCACAACCGCACCGATCGAGACGAACGGACGGCGCCCGGACCGAGAGGTCCGGGCCCGCCCGGCGGCCGATCACGCCCGCAGCACTCGCCTGGGGGCGACCCCAGACCCCGAAAGAGGGCACCGAACCGTGACCGAGACCAAAGCAGCACCACCCCCGAAATCACCGTCTCCCATCCCGCGCTCGCGCTCCGTCCTCGACCGATTCTTCGATCTGAGCGGCCGGGGGACCACCGTCGCACGCGAGGTGCGCGGCGGCGTCACCACGTTCGTGGCGATGGCCTACCTCGTCGTCCTGATCCCCCTGATCATCGGTGACGCCAAGGACGTCACCGGAGCCCAGCTCGACGCGGCCCAGCTGACCACCATGGTGGCCCTGTCGGCCGGTCTGTCCACGCTCCTGATGGGCCTGGTGGGCAACGCGCCGCTGGCCATGGCCGCCGGGCTCGGCGTCACGCCGATCGTGGTCTTCCAGGCGGCGCCGCACATGACGTGGCCGCAGGCCATGGGGCTGGTGGTGCTGGAGGGCGTCGTCATCGTGCTGTTCGCGCTGACCGGCGTCCGTACGCTGATCATGGATGCCATCCCGCTGGCGATCAAGCAGGCGATCGGCGTCGGCATCGGCGCGTTCATCGCGCTGATCGGGCTGGTGGACGCGGGTTTCGTCGGCCATCACGAGGCGTCCGCGACGCCCGTCACGCTGGGCGTCTTCGGCAAGCTCACGGGCTGGCCCGTCGTCGTGTTCTGCGCAGGCCTGGTGCTCATGCTGGTGCTGTTCGTGCGCCGGGTGCCCGGCGCGATGCTGATCAGCATCGTCGCCGCCACCGTGTTCGCGATCGTGGTCGACTCGGTCGCCGCGGTGGACCCGAAGGCCTGGGGCCCGGTCGAGCCGAAGCTGCCGGACTCGATCGTGGCGACGCCGCAGTTCGACCTGCTGTTCAAGGTGGATCTGTTCGGCGGCTTCGAACGGGCCGGGGTGGTCACCGCCTCGGTGGTGCTCTTCACGCTGGTCCTGTCCGGCTTCTTCGACGCGATGGGCACGATCCTCGGCGTCGGTGAAGAGGCCAAGATGCTGGACGACAAGGGCAGGATGCCCGGCATCAGCAAGATCCTGACCGTGGACGGCTTCGGCGCGATCATCGGCGGCGGCGTGAACGGCTCGGCCAACACGGCGGTCGTGGAGTCGGCGGCGGGCGTCGCCGAGGGTGCGCGGACCGGGCTGGCCAGCGTGGTCACCGGCGGGCTGCTCACCGCGCTGATCTTCCTCACCCCGCTGGCCGGGGTGGTGCCGATCGGCGCCGCGGCCCCCGCGCTGGTGATCGTGGGCGCGCTGATGATGATGCACGCCCGCAAGATCGACTGGGAGGACCTGGAGGTCGCGATCCCGGCGTTCCTCACGATCGTCCTCATGCCCTTCACCTACTCGATCACGGTCGGCGTCGCCGCCGGCGTGCTCGCGTACACCCTGCTCAAGGCGGCGCGCGGCAAGTTCGGTGAGATCCACTGGCTGCTGTACGTGTTGTCGGCGGTCTTCCTCGCCTACTTCGCGCTCCACCCGATCGAGCAAGCCCTCGGGATCAACTAGCGGGGATCAACTAGCGGGGATCAACAAGGAGGTTCTGGATGCGTGAGATCGCCGATCGGCTGCGCGACTGGCACTCGGCGGGCACCGCGTACGCCGTCGCGACCGTCATCTCGGTCGGGGGAAGCGCGCCCCGGCAGCCCGGCGCCGCCATGGCGGTGTTCGCCGGGGGCGAGGCGGTCGGCAGCGTCTCCGGCGGCTGCGTCGAGGGCGCGGTGTACGAGCTGTGCCAGGAGGCGTTGCGCACCGGGACGGCGATCCGGGAGAGCTTCGGCTACAGCGACGATGACGCGTTCGCCGTGGGGCTGACCTGTGGCGGCACCATCGAGGTGTTCGTTCAGCCGGGCCCCGTGCCCGAGTCGGCGCTGACGGCGATCTCACGCGATGAACAGGTGGCCGTCGCCCACCTGATGAACGAGTCGGGCACCACCGACGGCACCACCCGCGGCGCCATCTACACAGTGTGGCCTGACCGCCATGCCGGGAGTTCGGGCCTCGCCGACGTCGACCAGGTCGTCGTCGGTGAGGCCCGCGCGATGCTCGACGGCGGTACGACCGGCATCCGGTCGGTGCGCTGCCGGGAAGGGCTGGACGTCTTCGTGCAGTCGTACGCCCCGGCGCCGCGGCTGCTCGTGTTCGGCGCGATCGACTACGCGACCGCGGTCGCGCGGATGGGTGCGTTCCTCGGATACCGCGTGACGGTGTGCGACGCGCGCCCGGTCTTCGCCACCCCGGCGCGCTTTCCCGACGCCGACGAGGTCATCGTCGACTGGCCGCACCGCTATCTGAACGACCAGGCCCAGCGGGGACTCGTGGACGGCCGTACGGTCGTCTGCGTCCTCACCCATGATGCGAAGTTCGACGTCCCGCTCCTCGACGTCGCTCTGCGCCTCCAGGTCGCGTACGTCGGGGCCATGGGCTCGCGGCGGACGCACGATGACCGGATGCGCCGCCTGCGCGATGCCGGGATGACCGACGCGGAGCTCGCGCGTCTCCACTCGCCCATTGGCCTTGACCTGGGGGCGCGCACGCCGGAGGAGACGGCGCTGTCCATCGCGGCGGAGTTCGTCGCGCTGCGCCGTGGCGGCTCCGGGGTGTCGCTGGGCCGTACGCGGGGTCCCATCCACCACGACGCGGCGACCGTCCCAGGCGTCGCCTGAGGCATTCCTACAAGGGACCCGCCCACCCCGGGATCCGGGCGTCGTAGGACCCGACAGGCTTCCTTGACGGCCCTGACATCGGGATTTAGTGTGATTTTCACGAAGCGGCAATCATATTTCGTACAGCGAAATTCCTTCGCCGGAGGACCATATGCCACTGATCTTTCTGAACGGCGGCGCCATGCGCGGCGGTCCGCTCCACCATCTTCTCGACGGCGCTCCGCTGGTCACCGTGACCACCACCGCCCCGTGCTACCGCTTCTACTCGGTGGGGGACCGGTGCCCCGCCCTCCAGCCCGTCGCCCATGGCGGCACGGCGATCCAGGGCGAGGTCTACGACGTACCAATGGACGTGCTGCGCGACAAACTGCTCCCGGCGGAGCCACCCGAGCTTGAGCTCGGCGTCATCGAACTGGCCGACGGCACCTCGTCACTGGCGATGGTGCTGCGCCGCCCGTACACCTCCTACACCCGGCTGACCGACATCACCGAGCACGCCAGCTGGACCGACTACAAGAAGACCAGGGAAGGAGCGGCCGCGTGAGGCCGACCGAGCGATACGTGGTCAACTGCTCGATCCTGTTCGGCGAGCTGCCGCTGCTGGAACGTCCGGCCGCGGCCAGGGCCGCGGGATTCGGGCAGGTCGAGTTCTGGTGGCCCTGGCCTGGCGTGCCGGTGCCCACCGATGCCGAGGTGGACGCGTTCTGCCAGGCGCTGGAGGACGCGCGCGTCCAGCTCACCGGGCTCAACTTCTACGCGGGCGACATGCCGGCGGGGGAGCGCGGCATGCTGTCCGACCCCGCCCGTTCCCTGGAGTTCCGTGACAGCGTCGGCGTGCTGGTCCGCATCGCCGAGCGCACCGGCGTCAAGGCGTTCAACGCGCTCTACGGCCAGCGTGTGGACGGTGTCTCACCGGCCGAGCAGGACCGCGTCGCCACCCAGAACCTCGTGTACGCGGCGCGCCAGGTCGGCGCGTTCGGCGGCACGGTGCTGATCGAGCCGCTCGCCCGCGGCCTGAACGGCGCGTACCCGCTGGAGACCGCCGCCGACGCGATCGCGGTCATCGACCGCATGCGCATGGAAGGCGTGGAAAACACCACGTTCCTCTTCGACAGCTTCCACCTCGCGAGCAACGGCGAGGACCTGGCGAAGGTCGTGCACGCCCACGCCGCCGAGATCGGCCACGTGCAGCTCGCCGACGCACCCGGCCGGGATCATCCCGGCACCGGCGACATCGACTTCGCGGCGCTCTTCGGCGCCCTGGACGCGGCCGGCTACGCCGGCCGGATCGCCCTGGAGTACAAGCCCGCCGGCGCCACCGACTTCACCTGGATGGAGAACTTCCCCACATGAGCAAGATCGCTTTTATCGGACTCGGCATCATGGGCGGCCCGATGGCCGGCCACCTGGTCAAAGCCGGGCACGAGGTAACCGGCTACGACGTCGTCCAGGCGGGAGTCGACCGCCTGGTCGCGGCGGGCGGCGCCGGTGCGTCGAGCGTCGCCGAGGCGGTCGCGGAGGCCGAGATCGTCATCACCATGCTGCCGCAGGACGAGCACGTCGAGACCGTCGTGTTCGGTGACGGCGAGGGAGGCGAGGACGGCGGCATCCTGCGCAACGCCAAGCCGGGCGTGCTCCTCATCGACTTCTCCACCATCAAGCCGGAGACCTCGATCAAGGTCGCCGCCGCGGGGCGCGAACTGGGCCTGCGCGTGCTGGACGCCCCGGTCAGCGGCGGCGAGAAGGGCGCCGTGGACGCGGTCCTCTCCATTATGGCCGGCGGGTCGGCGGAGGACTTCGAGGCCGCCAAACCGATCTTCGAGGTGGTGGGCAGGACGTTCGAGCGCGTCGGCGACAGCGGAGCCGGCCAGTACGTCAAGGCCGCCAACCAGCTGATCGTCGGAGGCACGTACGCCCTCGTCGCCGAGGCCATCGTGCTGATGGAGGCGGCGGGCGTGGACGCCAAGGCCGGGCTCGACGTGATCGCGGGCGGCTTGGCCGCCAGCCGGATCCTGGACCTCAAGCGTGACACGATGCTGGCCCGGCAGTTCGAGCCGGGTTTCCGCATCGACCTGCACCACAAGGACATGGGCATCGCGTCCGCCGCCGCCCGGTCCGCCGAGGTGTCGCTCCCGATGACCGCCCTGGTCGCCCAGCTGATCGCGGCGGCGCGGGCCAAGGGCTACGGCTCCCTTGACCACTCCGCGCTGCTGAAGGTCGTCGAGGACCTGTCGGGTCGTACGTCCGCGTAGGAAAACGTTCAGCCTGGGAGAATGGTGACAATCATGGGCAATTCTCAGCGGGGCCAGGTGGTGATCGCCCCCGACAAGTTCAAGGGCTCGCTCACCGCCGTGGAGGTGGCCGGGCACGTGGCCGCCGGCCTGCGCCGCGTCCGCCCGGACCTGCCGCTCGTCGCCATGCCCGTCGCGGACGGCGGCGACGGGACGGTGGACGCCGCCGTCGCCTGCGGATTCGCCCGGCTGCGGACCACCGTCACCGGCCCTGCCGGAGAGCAGGTCATCGCCTCCTACGCGGTCCGGGACGGTACGGCGGTGATCGAGCTCGCCGAGGCCTCCGGGCTGCGGCGGCTCCCCGGCGGCGAACCCGCCCCGCTGACCGCCTCCAGCCACGGCACCGGCGAGCTCATCGACGCGGCGATCCGCGGCGGTGCCACGCGGATCGTGCTCGGGCTGGGCGGCAGCGCCTGCACCGACGGCGGCAGCGGCATGGCCGCCGCCCTCGGCGCGCGTTTCCTGGACGCCGGCGGCGAGCAACTCCCTCCCGGCGGCGGCGCGCTCCGTTCGCTGGCCTCGATCGACACCGCCGGGCTGGCCGGACGGCTGCGCGGCGTGACTGTGATCGTGGCGAGCGACGTGGACAGCCCGCTGCTCGGCCCTGAGGGCGCCGCCGTGGTCTTCGGCCCGCAGAAGGGCGCCTCGCCGGCGCAGGTCAGGGCGCTGGAGAAGGGACTGGCCCGGCTGGAGGCGATCGCCCGGCGCGATCTGGGCGCGTTCGCCGCCGAACGTCCTGGCGCGGGCGCCGCGGGCGGTGTCGGCTTCGGCGCGATGGCCTTCCTGAACGCGACCGTACGGCCCGGCATCTCCTACCTGCTCGACCTTCTGGGCTTCGCCGACCAGGTGGCGGGCGCCAGGCTCGTGATCACCGGTGAGGGCTCGCTGGACCGCCAGTCGCTGCGCGGCAAGGCCCCCATCGGGGTGGCCCGCGCGGCGGCCAAGGCGGCCGTCCCCGCAGTGGCGGTCTCCGGACGCCGCTCGCTGACCGGCGAGCAACTCCGCAAGGCCCGCCTGCAGAGCGCCTATGCCCTCACCGACATCGAGCCCGACCCGGAGCGGTGCATGGCCGAGGCGGGCCCGCTGTTGGAACGACTGGCGGAGGAGATCGGCCGTACATGGCTGACCGAGCCCGCCCCCATGGGAGGAGCAGCGTGAACGACCAGTCCCAAGACAGCACGTACGACTTGGTCATCCGGTCTCAGCGCGCGGTGCTGCCGTCCGGTGAGCGGGCCGCGGCCGTCGCGGTCAAGAACGGCACGATCGCGGCCATCGACGATCACGACGCGGTGATCGTGGCGGCTGCCGAGGTCGATCTCGGCGAGACCGCGCTGCTGCCCGGGCTGGTGGACACGCACGTCCACATCAACGAACCCGGCCGGACCGAGTGGGAGGGCTTCGCCACCGCGACCCGCGCCGCCGCCGCCGGGGGCGTGACCACGCTCGTGGACATGCCGTTGAACTCGCTCCCGCCGACCACGCTGCCGTCGGCGCTGGCCGTCAAGCGCGATGCCGCCGCAGGCCAGGTCTTCGTGGACGTGGGCTTCTGGGGCGGTGCGATCCCGGGGAACGTGCCCGCGCTGCGCACCCTCCACGACGACGGAGTGTTCGGCTTCAAGTGCTTCACCGCGGACTCGGGTGTGCCGGAGTTCCCGCCGCTGTCGCATGAGGAGATGCACGAGGCGTTCCGTGAGATCGCCTCGTTCAGCGGCCTGGTCATCGTGCACGCCGAGGACCCGGCGGTGCTGGCGACGCCCGCCGACGGCGGCTACCGGGCGTTCCTCGCCTCGCGCCCGCCGAGCGCCGAGCGCCGAGCGGTCGAGCAGGTCATCCGGCTGGTCGAGCAGACCGGCGTGCGGGCGCACATCCTGCACCTGTCGGCCGCCGACTGCCTGGAGCCGCTGGCCAAGGCGCAGGCACACGGCCTCCCGGTGAGCGCCGAGACCTGCCCGCACTACCTGACCCTCTCCGCCGACGACGTGCCCGCTCCCGCCGAAGGTCTGCCTTCGAGTCTTCTGGGGGGCGGCCCCCAGACCCCCGCAACGTCGACAGCATCCCTTGCTTCGCTGCGGGCGCTGCCGACGTCCTACAAGTGCTGCCCTCCCATCCGCGACGCCGGCAACCGCGACGAGCTGTGGCGCGGCCTCGCCGACGGCGTGATCTCCTGCGTCGTCACCGACCACTCGCCGTGCACACCTGACCTCAAGCGCGGCGACTTCGTCTCCGCCTGGGGCGGGATCGCCTCCGTCCAGCTGGGGCTGCCCGCCATCTGGAGTGCCGCGCGCGCCCGGGGCCATGGCCTCGACGCCGTCGTGCGCTGGATGGCGGAGGGCCCCGCCGACCTCGCCGGTCTCCCCGCCAAGGGCCGGATCGCGGTGGGGAACGACGCCGACCTGGTCGCGTTCGCCGCCGACGAGGCGTTCACGGTCGATCCGGCCCGGCTCCACCACCGCCACCCGGTGACGCCGTACGCGGGCCGCGCCCTCAGCGGCGTCGTCCAGACCACGTGGCTCCGCGGCGAGGTGGTCGGCGACACCCCGCGCGGCGAGCTCCTCCGACGAAAGTGACGTTCCTGATGACCGACTTCACCTCCCTTCCCGACCTGGCCGTCCGTTCGTTCGGCGGCTCGGTCCTCGCCGCCAGCGACGAGTCGTTCGAGGAGAAGGAAAATCTGATCAACCCCTGGAAGCCGCAGTTCAAGCCGGAGACGTTCGGCGCCAAGGGCCAGGAGTACGACGGCTGGGAGACCGCGCGCCGCCGTCCCGACGAGAACGGCGAACTGGGCCATGACTGGGCGATCGTCCGGCTCGGCCTGCCCGGCATGATCCACGGCATCGTCATCGACACCGCCTGGTTCAAAGGCAACTTCCCGCCGTACGCCTCCGTGGAGGCCTGCGCCGTCCCCGGCTACCCGTCCGTCGCCGAACTGGCCGGTGCCGACTGGACCGAGATCGTGCCGCAGAGCCCGCTCAAGGGCGACGCGGAGCACCCGTTCGAGGTGGCCGTCGAACGCCGCTTCACCCACGTTCGCCTGAACATGTTCCCTGACGGCGGCATCGCCCGCCTCCGCGTGCACGGCGAGGTCGTGCCGGACCCGGCGCTGCTCACGGGCCTCACCGTGGACCTCGCGGCGCTGGAGAACGGGGCGCGCGTGACCGGCTGCTCCAACATGTTCTACTCGCGCCCCGACAACATGCTGGCGCCCGGCCTCGCCCGCAACCAGGCCGAGGGCTGGGAGACGGCGCGCCGCCGCGAGCCGGGCAACGAGTGGGCGATCGTCGAACTGGCCGCTCCCGGCGTCGTCAAGCTGGCCGAGATCGACACGACCAACCTCAAGTTCAACGCTCCCGCAGCGGCCTCGCTCTCAGGCATCGACGCACGGTCCGCATCGCTCGACGACGAAGCCGCGTGGTCGGCTCTGCTGGAACGCACCCGCCTCCAGCCCGACTGCCGGCACCGCTTCCGCCTCGACGACTCGCCTGAAGTGACCCACGTACGCGTGGACATCTACCCCTGCGGAGGCATCGCCCGCCTTCGCCTTCTCGGCGACCTGACCCCGGCGGGCGAGCAGGCCCTGACCGCCCGCTGGCAGGAACTCGCCTGACCCACCTACCCATCGAGTGGCCGGTACGCCGCGCCACGAGTTCAGCGACCCCTGAGGAGCGCGACATGCCTCGAATGACAGCCGCCCGCGCCGCGGTCGAGATCCTGAAGCGCGAGGGCATCGACGCCGCGTTCGGCGTGCCCGGCGCGGCGATCAACCCGTTCTACGCCGCCTTGAAGGCCTCCGGCGGGATCCGCCACACCCTCGCCCGGCATGTCGAGGGCGCCTCGCACATGGCCGAGGGCTACACCCGCACTCGCGCGGGCAACATCGGCGTCTGCATCGGCACCTCCGGCCCGGCCGGCACCGACATGATCACCGGGCTCTACTCCGCCATCGGCGACTCGATCCCCATCCTGTGCATCACGGGCCAGGCCCCCACGTCCGTGATCCACAAGGAGGACTTCCAGGCCGTCGACATCGCCTCGATCGCCAAGCCGGTCACCAAGATGGCCGTGACCGTCCTCGAAGCCGCCCAGGTGCCCGGCGTGTTCCAGCAGGCGTTCCACGTCATGCGCTCCGGCCGCCCCGGCCCGGTGCTCATCGACCTGCCGCTGGACGTCCAGCTGACCGAGATCGAGTTCGACCCCGACACCTACGAGCCGCTCCCGGTCTTCCAGCCGAAGGCCACCCGCGCGCAAGCGGAGAAGGCCATCGCCCTCCTCAACGCGGCGGAACGCCCTCTGATCGTCGCGGGCGGCGGCGTCATCAACGCCGACGCGTCCGACCTCCTGGTGGAGTTCGCCGAGCTCACCGGCATCCCGGTCATTCCGACCCTGATGGGCTGGGGCGCCATCCCCGACGACCACGAGCTGAACGCGGGCATGGTCGGACTCCAGACATCGCACCGCTACGGCAACGCGACGTTCCTGGAATCGGACCTCGTCCTGGGCATCGGCAACCGCTGGGCCAACCGCCACACCGGCAAGCTGGACGTCTACACCAGGGGCCGCACGTTCGTGCACGTCGACGTCGACCCCACCCAGCTCGGCAAGATCTTCATGCCCGACTACGGCATCGCGTCCGACGCCAAGGCCGCCCTGGAGCTCTTCATCGAGGTGACCCGCGACCTCAAGGCCGCCGGAAAGCTCCCCGACCGCCGTTCCTGGGCCGCGTCCACCCAGGAACGCCGCGCCACCCTCCAGCGCCGCACCCATTTCGACAACGTCCCGCTCAAGCCGCAGCGCGTCTACGAGGAGATGAACCGCGCGTTCGGCCCCGAGACCCGCTACGTCACCACGATCGGCCTGTCCCAGATCGCCGGCGCCCAGATGTTGCACGTCTACCGCCCGCGCCACTGGATCAACTGCGGCCAAGCGGGCCCGCTCGGCTGGACGATCCCCGCCGCCCTGGGCGTGGCCACCGCCGACCCGGACGCTCAGGTGGTCGCTCTCTCCGGCGACTACGACTTCCAGTTCATGATCGAAGAGCTCGCCGTCGGCGCCCAGCACAACATCCCCTACGTCCACGTCGTCGTGAACAACTCCTACCTGGGCCTCATCCGCCAGGCCCAGCGCAATTTCGACATCGACTTCCAGGTCAACCTCGAATTCGAGAACATCAACAGCCCCGAGCTGGGCGTCTACGGAGTCGACCACGTCAAGGTCGCCGAGGGCCTGGGCTGCAAGGCCCTCCGCGTGACCACCCCCGACGATCTCCTGCCCGCCTTCGAGGAGGCCAAGAAGCTCGCCCACGAGTTCCGCGTCCCCGTCGTCGTCGAAGCCATCCTCGAACGCGTCACCAACATCTCGATGAGCGGCACCGACATCGCCAGCGTGAACGAGTTCGAAGAACTCGCCACTGAGGGGTCCCACGCCCCCACCGCCATCCGCCAGCTCGCGAACTAGGCGTGGGAGGTCTCGGTGTCCGATTCGACGGCGTCGAGGGCCTTGCGCTGGGCGGGGGATAGGCGGTCGGGGCCGGCGGTGATCGTGTATGCGCCTGACTCGGTGCGGTGGAGGACGACGGGGTCGGCGAGGCCGGAGTGTCGTTCGGCGTCGTCCAGGGCCTTGGTGACACGGTCCGCAGGCCAGTCGAGTGCGGTGGCCAGGTGTTCCACGGTGAGGGGCCTCTTCGCGTGGACGAGGGCGGCGAAGACGGTGACGGCGTCGTTGAGGGCGGCCAGGTCGGGGTACTCGGTCATGTCGTCGCTGAGATCGGCGAAGAACCGGGCCATCTGGGTCAGCCGGGCTCCGGCCGGGCTGTCGGCGCCGAAGAGCTCGGCGCCCTGGCGAGCGGCGTCCGCCCACATCGCGTGGGTACGGGCGCTGCTGAGCCAGGTGCGGAGCCAGGCGTCGTCGTCGATCAGATAGCGTTCGCGGCCACGGCGGCCGCGTTCGCGCTGGACCAGTTCAAGAGGTTCGAGATAGGCGATCGCTTTGGAGATCGAGGCGGGGCTGACACGGAGCCGCTGGACGAGTTCGGCGGCGGTCAGTGCGCCCGCGTCGGTGGCGACCAGGCAGACGAGCACGCGCGCCGCCGTGCGCGGTAGACCGGCCTGGATCATGAGGCCGGCGAACCGCTCGATGAACTCCTGCACGTCCGCGTCGTCGGTGGGTTCTCCGGAAGGAGGCCTGGCCAGGGTGGCACGGCGGGCGCGGCGCTCGGTGGCGAGATGGGCGTGGTCCGCCCGGTAGCGGTCGGGGCCGCCGTTGCGGGTCACTTCGCGGCTGATGGTCGAGGTCGGCCGGTCCAGCCGCCGGGCGATCTCGGCATAGCCGAGCCCGTCGGCGAGGCCGGTGGCGATGCGCCGCCGGTCCTGATGCGTCAACCTTCCTCCTGGCATAGGGCCAGTGTGCGTTCGCCGTCAGGTCATTGCAACTCAAGAAGGGTCGGACGTTGCATTCATGCATATCGCCATTGCAATGTCAGGCGGCTTTCTCCTGATTCCAGGCGTCTTCTGGTCGTTTTTGTGTTGAGGGGGGCTGAAACGCAACTTAGTTTTCGGTTCATGGAAACAGCGATCGATGTCAGTGGGCTCCGTATGCGGTACGGGGCCGACGATGTGTTGAACGGGGTGGCGTTCCGGGTCGGGGAGGGAGAGGTGGTCGCCCTGCTCGGGCCCAACGGGGCGGGCAAGACCACGACCGTCGAGATCCTGGAAGGGTTCCGGATGCGGTCGGCGGGACGGGTGGAGGTGCTCGGGGCCGATCCGGCGCAGGGCGACGAGCGGTGGCGGGCGCGGGTGGGCGTCGTCCTGCAGTCGTGGCGGGACCACGGCAAGTGGCGGGTACGCGAACTGCTCGCCCATCTCGGTGCCTACTACGCCAAGCCCTGGGACACCGGTGCGCTCATGGCGATGGTCGGGCTCGACGCACACGCGGACAAGAAGATCAAGATGCTGTCGGGCGGGCAGCGGCGGCGGCTGGACGTGGCCATCGGGATCGTGGGGCGGCCGGAGGCGCTGTTCCTGGACGAGCCGACGGTGGGCTTCGATCCGCGGGCGCGGCAGGAGTTCCACGATCTGGTGCGCCGGCTCGACACGACGATCCTGCTGACCACGCACGATCTCGCGGAGGCCGAGAAGCTCGCCGACCGGATCGTGATCCTCGCCGGTGGCCGGATCATCGCCGACGGCACGGCGGCCGAGCTGGCGCGCCGGATCGCGGGCGAGGACGAGGTGCGCTGGACCTGCGGCGGAGAGCGCCATGCCGCCTTCACCACCGAGTCGACGGCGTTCGTCCGCAAGCTGTTCGGTGAGTACGGCGAGGCGATCGGCGAGCTGGAAGTGCGCCGGGCCTCGCTGGAGGACACCTACCTGGCGCTCGTACGCGAGCACGAGACGGAGGCGGCCCGATGAACGCGGTACGGCTGGGCTGGACCCGCGGCCTGATCGAGCTCCGGCAGTCGTTCACCAACGCCGCCGACCTCGTCTCGCACTTCCTGTGGCCGGTGATGATGCTGGTCGTGTTGTGGTTCCTGCGCGACCGGGACTTCGGGTCGAGCGGCTTCGTGCTCGGCACCCTGGCGTTGCCGAGCATCCTCGGGATGAACGCGGCGATGGGGATGGTGAGCATGAGCCAGCAGCTCACCGCCGACCGGGAGGACGGCACGCTGCTGCGCGCGAAGGCGACGCCGCACGGCATGCGGGCCTACCTCATCGGCAAGATCGTCTCGGTGTCCGGCGGGCTGCTCGCGGACCTGGCGATCCTGCTGATCCCCGGCATGCTCCTCATCGGCGGGCTGGCGGCCGGCGACGCGGGTTCGTGGCTGACCCTGCTCTGGGTGCTGCTGCTCGGCATGGTGGCGACCCTCCCCATCGGCGCGATCCTCGGCTCGGTCTTCACGAGCGCGCGGAGCCAGGGACTGATCCAGCTGCCCGTGCTCGGCATGATCGGGATTTCCGGGATCTTCTATCCGATCACCTCGCTGCCGGACTGGCTGCAGTGGATCGCGCAGGTGTTCCCGGTCTACTGGCTCGGCCTGGGCATGCGGTCGGCGCTGCTCCCGGACGGCGCGGCAGCCATCGAGATCGGCGACTCGTGGCGCCACTGGGAGACCGTGGGAGTGCTCGGTGCCTGGGCCGTGGCCGGGTTGATCGTCGCCCCGATCGTGCTGCGGCGGATGGCGCGGCGCGAGTCGGGGTCGAGCGTGGCCGCCCGCCGCGAGAAGGCGCTCCAGCGAGTCGGCTGAGCACGCCAACGAATACCCTCCGGGATGCGTCGTATCGGTGACGGCCGTGATCGTGAACCCTCGGAGGTGTTGGATGACCGACCCGCTGCTGCCCGGAGATCCGCGGCGGGTGGGGGCGTACGAACTGCTCACGCGGCTCGGTGAGGGCGGGCAGGGGTCGGTCTACCTGGGCCGTGACCCGCAGGGGCGCGAGGTCGCGGTCAAGCTGCTGCACGCGCGGCTGAGCCGCGACCCCGACGCGCGGCGGCGCTTTGTGCGCGAGCTGGAGGTGGCCGAGCGGGTCTCCGGCTTCTGCACGGCCCGGGTGCTGGACGCCGACATCCAGGGTGACCAGCCGTACATCGTCAGCGAGTACGTGCGCGGGCCTTCGCTCACCGATCTCGTCCGCACCGAAGGGCCGATGGACGCGGGTGCGCTGCTCCGGCTGGCGATCGGAACGGCGACGGCGCTGGCGGCGATCCACCGGGCCGGGATCGTGCACCGTGACTTCAAGCCGCCGAACGTGCTGATCGGGCAGGGCGGCCCGCGCGTCATCGACTTCGGGATCGCGCGGGCGCTGGACTCGTCGGCGATCACGATGACCAGCCAGATCGTGGGGACGCCCGCGTACATGGCGCCGGAGCAGGTGGCGGGCGGCGCGATCGGGCCCGCCGCCGACGTGTTCGCGTGGGGCGGGACGATGCTCTTCGCCGCAACGGGCCGGTTGCCGTTCGGCGGGGACTCGATCCCGGCCGTCATGCACCGCGTTCTGAACGCCGAGGCGGACGTGAGCGTGCTGCCCGGCCCGCTCGCGCAGCTGGTGGGCGCGTGCCTGGCCAAGGATCCCCAGCGGCGGCCGTCGAGCTCGGACGTGTTGTTCCGGCTGCTCGGCATGGTCGGCGCCGAAATGCCCGCGGGCGCCGATCCGCTCGAACGCGGCGCCACGCTGGTGACCACCGCGATCACCGTCGACCTGCCCCATGCCCCGCCGCCACCGCAGCTGTCGCAGACGGCACCGCCCCAGTCGCCGCCCAAGCGGGCGCCGAACCGGAAGCCGTTGATGATCGGGCTCCCCGTCGCCTTGGTCGCCTTGTCCATCGCCGTTCCCACCGCCATCATCAACCTGCCCACTGACGGCGACGGGCGTGGTGGGAGCGGAGCCACAGGGATCGTCAAGGTCGGCGTGATGGGGCCCATGACCGGCGACGTGGCGGCGTTCGGCACGTCGGCGCTGGCGAACGCCCGGCTCGCGGCGGACGAGTACAACAAGACGAACCCGCCGGCACGCGTTCAGGTCGTCTCCCTTGACACCAGGGGGAAGCCGGAGATCGCCGCGTCCGTCGCTCGCGCGGCCGCCGGTGAGGGCCTGGCGGCGGTGGTCGGTCCGATCCTCAGCGGCGAGACGCAGCGGGCCATGCCGATCCTGGAGGCCGCCACGATCCCGAGCGTGTCGCCCTCCGCGGCGGCCGGCCTGCTGTCGACCCAGGGCTGGAAGCACTGGCACACCATGGTCCCCGACGTGGAGGAGGCGGTCGGAGCCCTGGCGGCACTCGCGGGCCGCACCAGTGGCACAGCGAAGGTCGCCGTGGTTGAGGACGAGGTGGTCGAGCCCGGGAAGGAGGGCTCCCGTACCGCCGCGAACATGTTCACGACCCGCGTACAGGCCGCCCCCTACAGCAAGCAGGTCGTGCGCGTCTCGATGAGGCTGCCCAAGTTGCCGCGGGACGGCGACTACTCGGCGACGGTCAAGAAGCTAAGGGATTCCAAAGCGGACGCGGTGTTCTACGGCGGCTTCTACGACTCGGCCGGGCCGCTGGTCAAGCAGGCCAGGGCGGCGGGATTCACGGGGCGCTTCTACCTGTCCGACGGTTCGTTCGACAAGACGTTCATCCAGCGCGCGGGCAGCTCCGCCGCCGAGGGAGCCGTCCTGACCTGTCCCTGCCTGGACATCAGCACGGGAACGACCGGAATGCCCAAGACCTTTGGCGACTACCTGGCCCGCTACGCGAAGGCGAACAACGGCCAGAAGCCCGGCGCGTCCGGGCCCGAGGCGTACGACGCGATGACGGCGATCCTCGCGGCGGTCAAGGCGGGGAAGCGCACGGGCACGGAGATCAACGGATATCTCCACGACATCAACGTCCCCGGCGTCACCCAGCGGATCAGGTTCAAGGAGCAGGGACAGCTCACCGACAGCGTCAGCTACGCCTACCAGGTGCGCGACGGCGCGTTCACCTTCCTCGGAGACTCGCGCACGGCCGTGGTCCGGTGACCGGCCCGGGTTCGCGGGGCCACGCCGCCTCGATCTCGAACCAGGCGGCCTTGCCGGTCGCGGTCGGGTAGCAGCCGCAGGCGGTCACGATGTCGTCCACGATGAGCAGCCCGCGCCCGGACACGTCGGTGACCGCCGGGTCGCGCCGGACGGGCAGGGCCGGGGACGCGTCGTGCACCTCGACGCGCAGCCGGGTGCCGACGCGCGTGCTGAAGACGAGCATTTCCGTGCCGCCGCCGTGGCGTACGGCGTTGGTCGCGAGCTCGGACGCCGCCAGCCGCGCCCGGTAGGCGACGTCGTCGCCCACGTCCCATGCCCGCGCGGACATCGCGACCAGGTCACGCGCTGCCTTGGCGCTCGCCTCGACCCGGGGAAGCCGGATATGCCCGAGAAGCACCCCGACCAGGCGTGGATCTGACACTGCGACCACCTCATCACCGCTTTTCCTGCTTTCCGGCCCCCAGCCTCCCCGCCGATCCATACTGAAAGTGACCGAACCCTCGACAGACTGTGACCCACGCGGCAACGGACCCCACCCGCTTGCCATCGCTTGCGAACGGAGTGTCGTCATGCCCCGGCGTTCAGGAGCCCTCAACCCCTCGTCCTCCCCGCTCGCGCTCTTCGGCTCCGAGGTGCGCGTACGCCGCGAAAGCATGGAGCTGTCGCTCGACCAGCTCGGCTCACGCGCCGGTTACACCGGGTCGTACGTCGGCGCGGTGGAGCGTGCCACCGAGATGCCGCTGCGCGCGTTCGCGGTGCGGATCGACATCGCCCTCGACGCGCACGGCGCGATCGTCCGTCTCTGGGACGGGCTCCTCAAGGAGAGCATCTATCCACCGTGGTTCGACTGGCCCGAACACGAACGGAAAGCGATCGCACTCCGTAACTTCCAGCTCGCGGTCATCAGCGGTCTGCTGCAGACCGAGGCCTACGCGACCGAACTGCTCTACGGAGACAAGGCCGCTGTCACCGCCCGGATGGCCCGGCAAAAGATTCTCACTCGGGAGAGTCCCGCCCCGCCGATGCTGATCTGCCTCATCGACGAGGCCGCGCTGCTCCGTGACGTCGGAGGCCCGGACGTGATGCGTGAGCAATTCGACCATCTACTCGCGTCGGCCTCCGAAAACATCAACATCCACGTCGTCCCCTCCAGACGCCATCGCGGCGTCGCAGGCTCGTTCGTGCTCGCGACACTGGAGGATCGAAGCGAGGTAGCGTACGTGGAGACGGCCGTTCGCGGGATCACCACGGGCGAGCCGAAGGACCTGCGGACCGCCTCCGAGAGGTTCGAGGCGATCCGCTCGCTCGCCCTCCCCGTCGACCAGTCGCTCGAACGCATCGAGAGGATCAAGGTAGAGAGATGGACCTGAGCGGCGCCCGATGGCGCAAGTCCAGCCGCAGCGCCGACAACGGCGGCGAGTGCGTCGAGCTCGCGCTGATCTGGCGCAAGTCGAGCCGCAGCGGCGACAACGGCGGCGAGTGCGTTGAGCTCGCTTCGCAGCCCGGCGTCGTTGCCGTGCGCGACAGCAAGGATTCCGACGGCGGCGTGCTCCTGCTGCCGCGCGACACCTTCCGGCGCCTCACCGATCGCATCAAGGAAGGCTGATCGAAAAGACGGCGGGCACGGCCAACTGAGATCTTTCGGGGAGCGTCATATGGGTGACGCGCGAGCCTGATCCCCGGGAGGTTTGCCGATGGCCGACCCGCTGCTGCCCGACGATCCCCGGCGTGCGGGCACGTACGAGCTGGTCGGACGCCTCGGCGAAGGCGGGCAGGGCTCCGTCTTCCTGGGGCGTGACCAGCAGGGCCGCGACGTCGCGGTCAAGCTGCTGCATTCGCGGCTCGGTTCGGACGCGGTGGCCCGGCGGCGGTTCATGCGCGAGCTTGAAGTCGCCGAACGGGTCTCCGGCTTCTGCACGGCTCGCGTCCTGGACGCCGACATGCTCGGCGACCGGCCGTACATCGTCAGCGAGTACGTTCGCGGACCGTCGCTGATCGACGTCGTCCGCGACGAGGGGCCGCTCGACCACGGCGCGCTGATGCGGCTTGCCATCGGCACGGCGACCGCGCTGGTGGCCATCCACCGGGCCGGAGTCGTTCACCGCGACTTCAAGCCGCCGAACGTGCTCATCGGACCGGGCGGGCCACGGGTCATCGACTTCGGCATCGCGCGTGCGCTGGACGCATCGGCGACTGCGTCGGGCGCGCTCGGGACGCCCGCCTACATGGCGCCCGAACAGGTGGCCGCGGACGACGTCGGGCCCGCCGCCGACATGTTCGCCTGGGGCGGGACGATGGTGTTCGCGGCCACCGGGCGGCGGCCGTTCCCAGCGGAGTCGATCCCGGCGCTGTTCAACCAGGTGCTGAACGCCGAGCCCGACCTCAGCGGAGTGCCCGAGCCGCTGACCGACCTCGTCGCCGCGTGCCTCGCCAAGGACCCGGCAGTACGACCCACCAGCTCGGACCTGCTGTATCGCCTGATGAGCCTCGTCGGCGCCGAGCCACCGGCGGACGCCGATCCCGTCGAACGCGGCGCGGAGGTGGTCGCAGCGCCGACCGTCCCCGCCGCGCCCGCACCCGCACATGCCCGCACGGCGGAGCCCCCTCCCGCGGATCCTCGCCGTAGTCCCTGGATGCTCGCGACGATTCCGGTCGCCCTGGTGACGCTCGCCGTCGCGGTGCCGGTGGCGTTCGCCAACTTCGGGCCTGGCGGAGAGAAGTCCGGCGGAGACGGCCCCGAGAAGGTCAGGATCGGCGTGATGGGGCCCATGACCGGCCCGTCGAGCAAGTACGGCGTGTCCGCGATGGCGGCAGCGAGGCTGGCGGTCGAGGAGCACAACGCCGGCAACCCGCGGACGCGCGCCGAACTCGTCCCCATCGACACCAAGGGCGACCCGGCGACGGCGGAGGCGGCGGCGACGCGGGCGACCGGGCAGGATCTCGTCGCCGTCGTGGGGCCGATGCTCACCGGTGAGAGCGAGAAGGCCATACCGGTATTCGAGCGACGGGGACTGCCCAGCGTCTCGCCTTCGGTCTCGGACGCGAAGCTCCCGGAGAAAGGGTGGAAGTACTGGCACACCATGCTCCCCGGCGCGAAGGAAAGGCTGAACGCCCTGAACGCCCTGATGCCGTCGACGTGGGATCCGTATGGCACAGACAAGCTCGCGGTGCTGGTGGACGACCGGCCGGAGACCCGGGCCGCCACCGACATGTTCACTGCCGGCGCGCAAGAGAGCAGGTGGCGCGGGCGGCTCAGGCGGATCTCGATGAGCCCGCCGGGCGATCCGAGGCCTGAGGATTTCGCGGAGGCTGTGAAACGGCTGAAGGAGGGCGGCAAGGAAAACCCGAAGGGGCTCTGGATCCCCGAAGCCGTGGTGGGGGCCTTCTACGGCGGCCACTTCAAGACGGCCGGCCCCCTCATCAAGCAGGCGCGGAAGGAGGGTTTCAAGGAGCCGTTCTATCTCACCGAGGAAGCGTTCGACGACCGGCTCATCAAGCTCGCCGACGGCGAGGCCGAGGGCGCGGCCCTCGCCTGCTCGTGCGTGGACGTCAGCCGGGGGACGACGGGGATGCCGAAGGAATTTCTCGACTTCCTGAGGCGGTACGCGAAGGCGAACGGCGGCGCGCGGCCGGGACCGTACGGACCGGAGGCCTATGACGCCGCGAAGGGGATCCTGTACACGATCGCCACGGGGGACACCACGCCCGAGAAGATCAACGGCCACCTCCGCACGTTCGACATCCAGGGGGTCACCCAGCGGATCCGGTTCGACGCGAAGGGACGGCTCCGCGGCGGCACCAGCTACGTCTACCAAGTGCAGAACGGCAAATTCGTCCTTCTGGGGCCTGCGACCACCGCCAAGCTCAGATGAGGCGGCCCCGCACGGCGGGGCCGCCGTCGCTCACACGTCGGCGGGCGGCTCCTCGTCGAGGAGGTCGTCGAACTCGCCGTCCTTGACGCCCGCGATGAACGCGTCCCACTCGGCCTCGGTGAAGTAGAGGATCGGCCCCTCGGGATTCTTGGCGTCGCGCATGACCACGGCGCGTTCACCGAAGTCCTTGTGGCCCACCGGGACGTCCTTGCCATCGATGAACTCGATGATGACGCCGTCGCTGAGGATCGGCTCCTGCTCGCTCACTGACACACCTGCTCCGTTCCGCTGCCGGGTCGGCCTCCAGGTTAGTGCGGGCCGGATCGCCGTGCGGGCGGAGACGCGTGATCCCCGGCCACCGAGGATGACTCCCCGCCGTTGTCGCACCCACGCCAGAGCCCGAACGCCCGCGTCACCTGCCTGGCCAACTCGCCCTCGTTCATCACGGTGTCGACCTCGATGACGGGCAGTTGCAGGCGCTTCGTCTCCTTGAAGAGGCGGTCGGTGAACATCCGGTCGCGCTCGAGCAGGTTGTGCTTGGCCAGGTCAGGATTGCTGGTCTTGAGCGGGATCTCCCAGCCGCGGCTGTCGAACGCGGCACGGCGGAACCGGGGCGTCGGCAGAAGCCAGACCGCGTGGCCAGGCTCGGCGAGCAGCGGCTTGACCAGCTGGGGCAGCAGCCGGAAGCCCTCGGCGATCACACCGGTCTCTGCTCGTCCATGTCCATGGCCTTGAACCTGCTCAGGCAAGGGGCGTCTTCCGGCGTGCTGCGGCCGGCGTGGTCCGGCATCGCCTCGTCGGTCGAGTACACCCGCAGACCGTGCCGGGCCGCGATGCGCAGGGCAACGGTCGACTTGCCCGCGCCGCTGCCGCCGCCGATCCAGTGGACATGCCGCAGCCGTGCCGAAGCGTCGGCGGTCTCTTCGCGTTCGTCAGGTCGCATTCATCCACCGAATGCGTCAGCTGTGGATGAGGCGCTGTGCGTGGTCCGTCTCGTCCGTTGAGACCTCGGCGGCCGCGCTGGTCTGTAGTTGCCAGGGGGTGGTGAGGCCGTCGGGAAGGGTCAGCTGTCCGGACAGGGCGAGTTCGATGAGGTGCCGGACCTGTTGTTCGGCGTCGGGCTCGGCTGCGAACAGGATCCTGATCCGTACCTGGTCGCCGACCTGGTCGGCGCGGACGTGGTGCGGCGCCAGCGGACATGGCGGGTGGTGATCCCAGTGTCCGCACAGCCCCGCCGTGACCGCCGCCCCGGGAGCCCGCATGTCGGCGTTCGGCCCCATGATGAGGACCGCCTCATGAGCAAAGGCTTGGCGCACAAACCCAGTATCCCCACGACAGCCGCGACAACGCCCTCATCGGCTGGCCGGGCTGGAGGAGTCAGCTGAGCGCGGCGGCCTTGCCCAGCAGCACTGAGCGTTCGCGCTGGTTGGCGCACAGCCGGGCTGCCAGCTCCAGCTCGGCGCGCGCTTCCTGCCGTCGTCCGAGCCGGGCCAGCAGCTCACCGCGTACGGTCGGGATCAGATGCGAACCGGGGAGCCGGTCGGAGGCGATCAGCTCGTCCACGATGGCCAGGGCTTGCGCCGGGCCCGAGGCCATGGCGACCGCGACGGCCCGGTTGAGCTCGACCACCGGCGAGGGTGCGACCCGGCCGAGTGCCTCGTAGAGCACCACGATCCGGTCCCAGTCGGATCGCCGAGAAGTCCCACAGCCGCCGGTCCTGCTCGTCGAGCAGGACCGGCGAGCCGTCCGGACCGGTCCGGGCCCGGAAACGCGCGGCCGTCAGCTCGCACAACGCCAGCAGGCCGTGCACCTCCGGCTCGTCCGGCTGCAGCGCGGCCAGCGTGCGGGCCAGCCGGATCGCCTCGTACGCCAGGTCGGGGCGCAGCAGCCGGTCGCCCGACGTGGCCGTCGACCCCTCCGTGAAGATCACGTAGAGGACGCTGAGCACGCCGCCCAGCCGCTCCCGACGCTCGGCCGCCGGCGGCAGCTCGAACGGCACACCGGCCGCCGCGATCGTCTTCTTGCCCCGGGTGATGCGGGCCTGCACGGTCGGCACGGATACGAGGAACGCGCGGGCGATCTCCTCGCTGGACAGGCCGCCGACCACGCGCAGGGTCAGCGCCACCCGGGCCTCGGGCGAGAGCACCGGGTGGCAGCTGACGAACATCAGCGCCAGCACGTCGTCATCGATCTTGTCGGGATCGATGTCTTCGTCAACCGCCAAGCCGGCCGCCAGCAGGGCGTATCGGTCCTGGAGGGCGGTCCGGCGGCGGATCGCGTCGATCGCCCGCCGCCGGGCCGTGGCCATCAGCCAGCCCGCCGGATTCGCCGGAGAGGCCAGCGGCCACGACACCAGCGCCTCGGCCACCGCCTCCTGGGCCGCGTCCTCGGCCAGCCCGAAATCGCCGGTGAACCGGGTCAGCGCGGCGACGATCCGCGCCGACTCGATCCGCCAGACGGCCTCGACATCGGCCATCAGATCTGGCCGTTGCTCTCGCGCCCGGCCCGGTCCTTCACGTGTCGACCTGCGGGACCTCGTCGCTCCCGGGCACTCGCCGGACCTCGATCTTGGCCCCGGGGGCCGCCGGGACCCGCGTGGCCCACTCGACCGCCTCCTGCTTCGAGGCGACGTCGAGCAGGAAGAAGCCCCCGAACAGTGGTCTCGCCGTACGGCCCGTCGGTGACCACCGGGGTCTCGCCGCTGAAGTCGACCACGACGCCCTGGCTCGGATCGTCCAGCCCCTCCGCCGCGAGGAGAACGCATCTCCTCGATGAACTGGCGGGTCGTGGCCATCATCTCGTCGATGTCGGCCATCATGGCCGCGTTCGACTCATCGGATCAGCGGGTACTTCGGCATCGCGTTCTCCTCGTCCGGCAGGCCGCCTCTCGGCCCGTCGCACCCACATGTCGAACGAGCGGCCCGCGGATCGACACGGCCCCGGAGAAGTCTCTCGTCACATGCTGGCGATGAGTTTGTCGACCCGTTCGTCCACCGATCGGAACGGGTCCTTGCACAGCACGGTGCGCTGGGCCTGGTCGTTGAGCTTGAGATGCACCCAGTCGACGGTGAAGTCGCGGCGCTTCTCCTGCGCCTTGCGGATGAACTCGCCGCGCAGCCGCGCCCGCGTCGTCTGCGGCGGCACCGACTTGGCCTCGAAGATCTCCAGATCCTTGGCCACCCGCTCCACCGAGCCGCGCTTCTCCAGCAGGTAGTACAACCCCCGGTCGCGGCGCACGTCGTGGTAGGCCAGATCCAGCTGAGCCACCCGCGGCGAGGACAGCGGCAGATCGTACTTGCGCCGGTAGCGCTCGATCAGCTGGTACTTGGTCACCCAGTCGATCTCCCGCGCGACCAGATCCAGATTGCCGGTCTCCACCGCCCGCAAGGTCCGCTCCCACAGATCCAGGACCCGCATCGCGACCTCGTCGCCGCCGCGCCGGTCGACGAAGTCCTTGGCCTTGCCGAAGTACTCCTTCTGGATATCCAGCGAACTGGCCTCGCGACCGTTGGCCAGCCGCACCTTGCGGCGGCCGGTCATGTCATGACTGACCTCGCGGATCGCGCGGATCGGGTTCTCCAACGTCAGGTCACGCAACACCACACCGGCCTCGATCATGCGCAGCACCAGGTCGGTCGCGCCGACCTTGAGCAACATCGTGGTCTCACTCATATTCGAGTCGCCCACGATCACATGCAGCCGCCGGAACCGCTCGGCATCACCGTGCGGCTCATCCCGGGTGTTGATGATCGGCCGGGACCGCGTCGTCGCCGACGACACGCCCTCCCAGATGTGCTCGGCCCGCTGCGACACGCAGTAGACCGCCCCACGCGGCGTCTGCAGCACCTTGCCCGCACCGCAGATGATCTGCCGGGTCACCAGGTAGGGGATCAGCACGTCCGCGAGGCGCCCGAACTCGCCGTGGCGACTGACGCAATAGTTCTCGTGACAGCCGTAGGAGTTGCCGGCCGAGTCGGTGTTGTTCTTGAACAAGTAGATGTCGCCGGCGATGCCCTCCTCGCGCAGCCTGCGCTCGGCGTCGACCAGCAACCCCTCCAGGATCCGCTCGCCCGCCTTGTCATGCGTCACCAGATCGATGACGCTGTCACACTCGGGCGTGGCGTACTCAGGGTGGCTACCCACATCCAGGTACAGCCGCGCACCGTTGCGCAGGAACACATTGCTGCTGCGACCCCACGACACCACCCGACGGAACAGATAGCGCGCCACCTCATCGGGTGACAACCGCCGCTGACCGCGGAAGGTACAAGTGACGCCGTACTCGTTCTCAAGCCCAAAGATGCGCCTGTCCACACCGCGAGCGTATGCGCCCCGACGCCCAGCCGACAGTCCCTGAAGCCTCCATTCAACCCCCGCGCACCCGCGGCGAAAGACCGGACGACAGCGCTCTATGCCCTCGGCGACTGTGACGGGCCCCTAGCGGAAGCCGTCGCCGACAAAGCACGACCCCCATGACGACCATCCGCCACCCCGCGCACTCACTTGCCAACTGAAGAGCTCAGTGCGCAACACAACAGCTGCTGATGGTCGTCCTTCCGGCCATCGTTGTCCTGCACGGGACTGTCTGAAAGATCGTGTGGGTGGGGTGGTGATCCGGAAGGCTGGGGCTGAGGCCCCGGCCGGGAAGGATCATGCGTGACCAACGACGATGAGGACGAGACAGGTAGCGGGTTGGATGTCCAGCTCGCGGCTGAGCTGATCGAGCGGGCCAAGGCTGAAGGAGTGTCGCTGGTCGGGCCGGATGGGCTGCTGGCCGGGATCACCAAGACCGT
>NZ_WBMT01000018.1 GCF_008923185.1 Actinomadura rudentiformis | reverse complement strand
CGGGACGCGCTTTCACTCGGTTCGGGTATCGGCCTCGAGCACGGTGAGGTCGCGCACCGCATACCGGTGATGCTCGGCCTCTTCCTTGAGCACGACGCTGAGGCAGCGGCGTACGACGTAGTCCTTGTCCGGATAGAGGTCGGCCGGCTTGCGACCACATACCCGGTCGAGCTCGGCCTCGGTGAGCTCGTCGACGACCCGGCACATCGTGGCCATGCGGGCGAGCCGCGGCGCGAGTACCTCCTCAAGCGTCGGGATGGCATCGAGGGTGAGCCCCAGGAGCTTCGCCGATGCTTCGGCCGGCACCCCGCCGCCAGGAAGGCCCAACGAGTGGTACGGCGCATCCTCCTCGAGCACGGCGTTGCCGATCCAGGCATCGCCGGCCATCAGCAGATGCCGCTGCGTCTCGACGAACGACCACTCGCCGTCGACCCGCTCATGCAGCTTCGCCTCCGGTAGGCGCCTGGCACGGTCAATCGTCTCCCCCCATTGCTTCTCGATGGCATCCCAAGCGGCCCGGTATTCGGCGGCCGACGTGGCCTCACGGGCCAGCACCCGGTTGGGATGCAGCCGATCAAGCTCGGCCTCGACATAGGCGGTCACATCGACGTCATTGACAACGACACGCTCAAAGCCCCCACCGAGAGAGACGTTACCCCCATAGCAGTCCACGATCTTCAGGCCGGTGACGTCGGGTGAGGGAGTGCGGGATCGAGCATCTTGGCGAGCGCTCGACGATCGATCTTGCCCGCGCGGTTGAGAGGCATCTCGTCCAGCCAGACGTAGACGCGTGGAATCATCGGCGCGGGTAGCCAACTACCCAGTTGGCTCGTGAGCAGCTCGTCGGGTCGCCGTTCGCCGACCAGATAGGCGACGATGGCCGCGCCGCCCGGGGTGTCCTCGCGCAACAGTGCCGCCGCGTCGACCACGCCTCGGCATGCGCGCAGGTTGTGCTCCACCTCGCCGATCTCGACCCGGTACCCACTGATCTTGATCTGGTCGTCGATTCGGCCGGCGTACACGTAGTTCCCGTCCGGCTGAAGCCGAACGTTGTCCCCGGTGGCGTACATGCGCTCGCCGGGCCTCTCGGCGAACGGGTCCGGGAGGAACGAGGCCGCCGTGCGGCCGGGATGGCCGAGATAGCCTCTGGCAAGACCAGCGCCGGCCAGGTACATCTGGCCGGTGTCGCCGGCCGGGACGGGGTTCAGCTCCTCGTCGAGGACATAGGTTCGCACGTTGCGGATCGGGCGCCCGATTGGGACCCACTGCGGCGTCGAGGCGTCGCAGGGATACCACGTCGCGGCCACCGAGGCCTCGGTCGGGCCGTAGCCGTTGTGGACGACCAGCGAGTCGTTGCTGCCCAGGTCCGGCCCGTCGAGTTGGGACCCGCCGGTGATGACCAGGCGCACGCCGGCCGCGGCCAGCCGAGGAAGCAGGGACGTCCCGTACGGCCCGAGCACCGCGGCCGGGACTTCCAGCGCGGTCACGCCGAGCGCGCGGACGGTGCGCAGGATGCGGTTGGCGGGCAGGTCGCCGCCGTCGGCGATGGCGACGCAGGCGCCGAAGCAGAGCGGCATCAGGCAGTCGTGCATGGTGCTGTCCACGGTGAGCGCGGTCGTCCACAGCATCACGTCGTCGGTCCTGATCAGGTCGATGTCCTCGAACGAGGCGATGATCAGGTTCAGGAGGCCTTCGTGCGGCACGCCGACGATCTTGGGCCGCCCGGTCGAGCCCGACGTGGTGAGCGCGTATGCCAAGTCGAGCGGCCTCGGCGAGGGGAGCTCCGTGGCGGCCGGGCTGTCGGGGCTGTCGTGGCCCGTCTGCGGGCCGGTTACGTCAATGAGCTGGGCGTCGGGCAGCCAGTCGACCGGCGCGGTAGCAAGGACACGCGTGCAGCCGACGTCGTCGAGCACCCCGCGATTGCGCAGCGGCGGATCGTCGGGGCTCATCGGCAGACACGCCGCGCCGCTTCGCAGGATGGCGACGATGCCGATCAACGCGGCCGGGCAGTGCCGCGCGATGAGACCGACGATCGGTCCGGCGTCGTCGGCCACCAGCCGCCGCGCGAGTCGCGCCGACAGCCGATCGAGCTCGGCATAGGTCCACGAGCGTGCCGAGGTCCGGATGGCCGTGGCCGCCGGCCGGTCGCGAAACCGGCGCTCCAGGAGATCGACCAGGGTCCGTGCACCCGCGGTCCGGGCCGACCGTCGAGAATCCTGCACCGCAAGCACCACCTATCGACTATGGTTGGTCGCCCAGCGACCAGCGGATCGCATCGGGGAGCATCGACTCCCACGCCGCGTAGGTGTGGCCGCCTTCCCCGATCGCGCTTCGTACGACGTGTCCGTCGGCCGCGAGCTCGTCGGCTGTGCGTTCGGTCGCTTCCACCAAGCTGAGTCCGTCGTCGAGGATGATGTCCTTCTCCTCCCGGCTCGCGGACAGGAAGAACCGCGACCCGCCTCTCGACCGGTCGGGCCTCGCCGGGCCGAGCCGATGTTCGCTCACCGGGCCGGAGATGGCCACGGCGCCGTGGAAGCGATCCGGCCGGCGCAGCGCGGAGCGGATCGCCGTGACCGCCCCCAGACTCGCGCCCACCGCGACGGCGCGGCCGACCGGCCGGTTCCCGAGCCAGGTGCGCAGGTAGGGGAGCAGCTCGTCGGCGAGCGCGTCAACGATCCCGTCGTCGAGGAGCTCGCTGCGGCGGGTCGACCACTCGCTCGGACTCAGGAATATCGCCGCGGTGGTGGGGATCCGATCCTGGAGGGAGAGCCGGTCCAGAATCGCCGGCAGGCGCATGATCTCCACGAACTCGGAGCCGTCGAGGACGATCAGCAACGGGAGGTCGGCATTCTTCCGGAGCGGGTTCTCGGTGGAGATGAACAGATCCACGCGTCGGCAGCCGGCGAGCTTCTCGCCGCGCCAGGTTCGCTGGACGAGCCGGTCCTCGCGCGAGGCCGCGCTGAGGTCGGGCAGGCTCTCGCGCAGGATCGCGGCCGCGTAGCTCGCAGGCGTCCGATATTCCAGCATCAGCTGCAACGGCACCTCGCGGCCGAGTTCGCGGCGGACCGTCGCGGTCGCGCGCGGCACCAGCAGGGAGTGCCCGCCCTGGTCGAAGAAGTCGTCGGAGGCCGACAGCGGCCTGCCGAGCACGGCGGACCACGCCGCGACGACCCGTGCTTCGAGCCCGGTCGCGGGCGGCAGGTCCACTCCGGCGCGCGTGGTGGCGGTGGTGACCGGTGGCAGCGCGGCGCGGTCGAGCTTGTTGTTCGCGGTCAGGGTGAATCGGGGGATCGTGACGAAGTGGTCCGGGCGCATGTACGCGGGCAGTGTTTCGCGGAGCATGTCGCGCAGCGCCCCCACGTCCACCGACCTGGCCGCCACGATGTAGGCGACCAGCGCGGGGCCGGTCGCCAGGGTGGCCCGGACGACCGCCGCCGCGGTGATGTCGGGATGGCGCAGCAGGGCGTGTTCGACCTCGCTGGTCTCGATCCGGAAGCCACGGATCTTGACCTGGTGGTCGGTGCGGCCGAGGAAGTCGATGGCTCCGTTCGGCAGGTAGCGGCCCAGGTCTCCGGTGCGGTACATGCGCGACCCGGGCGGCCCGAACGGATCGGGAACAAACGACGCCGCGGTCAGGCCGGGGCGGGAATGGTACCCCCTGGCCAATCCGTCGCCAGCCAGGAAGATCTCGCCGCGCATGCCGACCGAGACCGGCTGGAGGTCCTCGTCGAGGATGTAGGCACTCGTGTGTGGGATGGGGCGGCCGATCGGAACTCTGCCCGACCACGGCTCGCCTTCGAACACGGTGGCCAGCACCGTGCACTCGGTCGGACCGTACGACGCCACGACCCGGCAGCCGGGTAGGAGTCCGTCCACCAGGGCGAAGCTCCTCGGGTTGACAACGTCGCCGCCGACGACGAGCTGGCGCAGCCCGGACAGGATATGCGGATCCTGCTCGACGAGGATGTCGAGCTGCGGAGAGACCAGCTTGAGCGTGGTGACCTGGTGTTCGCACAGGACATCCCGCAGACCGTCGAGGAGGGACCCGGTATCGGCGATCACCACCCGGCCGCCGTGGGCCAGCGGTGCCCATTCGAGCACGGCGACATCGAATGTCAGCGGACCGGTCTGGAGAAACACCGATCCCGGGCCTACCTCGAGATAGTGCGGTGCGCCTTCCACCAGTCGGCTCAGGGCTCGATGTGAGATCGCCACCGACTTCGGGTTTCCGGTCGATCCGGATGTCGATATCAGGTAGGCCAGACTGTCCGGAGCCGGGAGAGTCGGAAGATTGTCGGTGGCGTATCCGGTGAGGTCCGGGCTGCCGTCACCGATTGTGACAACCGGCGTCTCCATCGAGGGCAGGCGGGCCAGAAGCGGTGAGCCGACGATCATCAAGACGGCGGCGGCATCCGACATCAGGAGGCGGATCCGATCGGCTGGGAAGTCGGGGTCGACCGGCAGGTACGGTGCGCCACATTTGGCCAGCGCGAGCAGCACCACGAATCGTTCGACGGTGCGTTCCAGGCAGACGCCGACCACCTTCTCCGGTCCGACGCCCAGGGTTAGCAGGTGTCGGGCCAGCCGGTTCGCGCGTTCGTTCAGCTGCCCGTAGGACAGCGGGCCGCCGTCGCCGACGACCGCCGGCGCGTCCGGCGTGCGGGCGACCCGGGTCTGCAGACGTTCGACGACGGTGGTGCCGGACGCCGGAGTCCGATCGTTGCCGCGCCGCAGCAGCGTGCGGTCGGCCCGGGTGAGCAGGTCGAAGTCGCGCATCGGCGCGTCCGGCGTCGCCACGCCCTGTTCGAGCGTGCGGATGTAGCGGTCCGCGAGCGTGGCGATCGTGGCCCGGTTGAACAGCGCGGTCGGGTACACGAAGGTCGCCCGCAGCCGCCCCTCAACGATCCGGGTGGTGAGCGAGAGGTCGAACCTGGCGGTCACCGGCAGGTCGGGTTCCCACCACATCGGCGCGTCTGGATCCTCGGCCAGGTCCTCCCGGTCGCCGGCGTGGTTCACCACGACGTCGAAGATCGGATTCCGGTGCGCCTCCGACCCGGCGTTGAGCGCACCCACGATCTGCTCGAGCCGCGCGTCCTGGTGCGCGTCCGCGGCCATCCAGGCGTCCCGGGTTCGGGTGATCGCTTCGCGAAAGGTCAGCTCCGTCGTGGTCAGGTCGACCCGCAGGATCATGGTGTTGATGAAGAACCCGATCAGATCTCGCAGGTCCGGGTGTGTCCGGTCGGACACGATGGCGCCGATGACGACGTCGGACTGGCGGCAGAAGGCCCGGAGCGTCGCGACGAACGCGGCACTGACCACCATCGCCGGGCTCGCGCGCGTACGCCAGGCCAGGGCGGTCATGGCCGCCGTGGCCTCCCTCGGCAGCTCGAGGACAACCATCTCGCCGACCGCGTCGATCGCCGTGGGCCGAGGCAGATCCAGGGGGAGTTCCAACGGTTCGTAGCCGGCCAGCGCCTCGGTCCAGTAGTTCAGCTGGGATCGGAGCAGGTCGTCGGTCAGGAAGTCGCGCTGCCACCTGGCGTAGTCGCCGTACTGGACGGGCAGCCTCGGAAGGCGCGGTGTCCTGGCCGTCAAGGCCGCCTCGTACAGCTCGAACAGATCCCTGGCGAAGACGTCCATCGACCACCTGTCGGTGATGATGTGGTGCATCGTCACCAACAGGCCGGGCCCGTCGACCAACTCCGCGGCCACCGCTCGAAACAGCGGGGGCCGCGCCAGGTCGAAGGGCCGCACGGCAGCCTGTTCGACGGCTTCCTGCCAGTCGGGGCCGGCCCAGACGAGCGGGATCTCGACATGGTCGACGATCTCCTGGGTGACCGCCCCGTCCGGCGACATGAGGAACTTCGTCCGCAGGATCTCGTGGCGCCGCACCAGGGCGGCGAGGGCGGCGAGCAATGCCTCGCGGTTCACCTCCGCCGGAAACCGCCAGCCACAGCTGATGTGGTACTGGTCGTGCGACGAGTCCAGTTGGCGCAGCCACCACAGTCGCTCCTGTCCCGCCGACAACGGGAATTCGCTCGCCGTGCTGTCGCGAAACGGTGGGATCGGGTTCCTCGGGCGCGACTCGGGTGTCGGCATTGCTAACCCCAAACTCGTACCTATTTGCGAGAACTCTCAACCGCCGCGGATATCGTGTTGATGCTGCGGAAGGTCGACTCCTTGAGCGCCTCCTCCGGCAGCTCGATCTCGAACGTGTCCTCGATGGACAACATCAGACCCAGGCAGGTCAAGGAGGTCATGCCCAAGCTCCAGAGGTTATCGTCAGGGCGAAGATCCTGGCTGTACCCATTCAGGTTGAGCCGCTGCGTCACGAGGCTGCGAACGGTGTCCGCGACAGATGGTTGATCAGCGGGCATTGCTACCGCGTCCCCCCGGTGCCGGTTGTGGCTCCAGTCGGTTGGTCCACGTCGCCATCGCCCTTGAAGGTACGCAGATAGCGCGCGACACGACGTGCACCATGCAGGTTCCCCTGTGCGTACCAGAGAATGTCGGGGCCCAGGGCGTAATCGACGCCGAGTTGTTCATAGGTCTGCACGGCCATGTTCCGGTAGTAGTCGGTGAGCTGCGAGGTCGTCATCTGTGGTGCGGCCTGCGCGCCGGTCTCGAACCAGGCGGCAAGGCTGTGTGTGACATATTCATCGATCGAAGATTCGACGGTCCTGGTCGCCACTGGCTTGCGTATCGGCTGGAAAATCGAGTCGATGATTCCGGACTTTCCTTGCAGTTCATTGGCGACGTGCTCGGCCAGCAGGGGCGCACAGTGGAAGCCGTCACGGTAGGTGCCCGTCATCAGATACAGGCCCGAGAGTGGCATCCAGCCGACCAACGGGAATCCGTCGAGCGTGACGGGGCGGTTGCCGCTGCACCATTTCGTGACCTCGTGGGTGGCTGCCCGCTCGTCGAGCTGTTGCATTGAGTACTGGGCCAAGAAGCGGACGTCGGCCATCCAGGTGACACTGGAGATGGTGTGCACCAAGCGGTTGGTCGCGCCGTAGTACTCCAGCCCGCCGCCTTGCGGCACCACGTGCAGTCCGCAGGCAAAACCGCGATTCGGCGTCCGAACCACGCTGGTGAACGGTTCACCCCCCGTCCGCTTGGCGATCATCGCGAAGCCGAGCCCCGGAAAGGTCGGCATCAGATCGGGCACGTCGAACACGGTTCGCACCAGCGACTCACTGTGGATGCCGGCGGCCACGACGACAGTGCCGGCTTCGATGAGATGGCCGTCGTCCAGCTCGACCGCGGTCACCTCCTCGTCGCTGCCGACCAGCCTCCGTACCGTCTGATCGAGAAGGATCGCTCCGCCATGCCGCAGTCGGCGTTCCAGCGACGCCAGCACCCCGCGAGCATCCACGGCTCCCTCCGTCGGCAGATGAATGGCACGCAATGCGCGCGACTCCGGCCGGGGGTTGTAACCGGGGATGTCGGTCGGGTCGATCTCCTTCCACGGCTTGTCGTACTGGTCGAGGGCGTCGATTATCGCGGCAAAGTTCACCGTATCCAGTTCGGCTCCGACGGAGTTCAAGATGATGTGCGATTCCGTCGTTGTCTGCAGTGGCCGGTCGGATGGCGCGAACTCATCGAGCCGCCGCAGCGTCTCGGGCCATTTGTCATGGGCGGATATGCCGAGCTCGAACCTCGTCCGCGCGGCGTTGGTCCGCAGCGATTCGGTCGTGGTCTCACCGAAACAGCCGAGCATCGCACCGGCGGCCTGGCTGGCGCCCGTGTCGCGATGACTCGGACCCACTACCACCACTGATCCGACCTGGCGCTCGACCAACTCGTCAGCAAGAAACATGCCGAGCGCGCCGTTGCCGATGATCACCACATCAGCCTTGGTCGGCCTCTTGGCACCAGCGGCGAATACGAGATCAGACGACCTCATGGTCGGATTGGACACCCCGGGCTCCTCAGATTTGAATGATGCCACTCAGCGCGTGATCAGAAGTCGAAGATGTAGAGGCCGAAGTTCCGGTCGGAGACCAGGACGTAGTTCTTTTCACCGACCTTGTGGATTTTGACGCCCCAGAAGTCGATGCCGGGCTCGCGGAAGGCGCCGACCTCCCGCAGGCCATCGCTGCCGTAGCTCAGCACCCGGAGGCCACCCGCGAAGAAGGTCGCGTACACCAGCCGGCGATCGGGGTCGATTGCCACGTGCGACGCCGAGAAGTCGCCGAAGCCGGTGCCGTACCTCGGGTCCTGTGACTCGGGGATGGCGTACGTGTCGATCTGGGTGACCGAGCCGGTGCCGCTGCGCGGGATGTCCGTCTTGAACAGCCGGAGGTAGCCCCAGCCGACGAACTCCGACTTGACATCGGTCGCGCAGGCCACTGGATTGGCCGGTGTCGGGGTGGTGCCGGCGGTCTCCTCGGTTACGCCAGGCACACCGAGAAGCCGCAGACCCGTCAGGCGGTTGACGAACATCAGCGGGATCGTTCCCCTGGCCGCCGTGGGGAACTGCTGCATAGCGTCCGGCCCCTGGTGGTTGAAGATGATGCCAGCGCTGTAGCCGGCCGCGGTGATGGCATCCAGCTTCTCCTGGAACGCGCATCCCGGGGCCGACCCGCCGGTCAGGATCGAGGCGTCACGCTCGATGAGCGCGATCCCGCGCCCGGGCGGCACAGTGCCGGGGCAGCCGGAGCCGACAAAGGTGGGCGTACCAGAGATGGGGTGGTCGGCATTGACCGGTGCCGAACCCGAGCTCCAGGCCGCGATGTACTCGGTGCCGGCGTGCGGGCCCGATGTGATCGTGCCGAAAAGGCGATAGGCTTCGATGTTCTCATCGGCGCCCACCAGATACTCGGCGTCGGGCGAGAGGTCGTGATGGTTGGCGTTGCCCTCCGGCCAGATCTGTTGCCCGCGCTTGGCACGCTCCTCGTCGATTTCGGCGTACTCGGTCCGGGCAATCAGCGAGACGTTGCCCGGCGTCGGGTCGGTGACGTCGAGCAGCACGTACCCGCCGTCCCAGTAAGTCGCGGTCATGACGTACCGGTCGCCGACCCGGCGTACGTCGACGGCGTGCCCGAACACCGAGATGAGGCCCTTCGAAGGGTCTCCGGTCACATGGAACGGTGCAATCCTCAGGTCAAGGGCGTTGACCATCACCGGGTTACGGGGATCAGTGATCTCCATGATGACGATGTCGGTGGTGGGCTTGTCGGTGACGAAACTGACGTAGGTGCGGCTGGTGGAGCTGTCCGTCCAGGCGCAGGTGTAGTACGCCGCCAGGGCCTGGTCCGCCGGCTCATTGTGCGAATCCGTGTAGTCGCCGGCGTGGGCGGCGAGGAGCTGGGCATTCTCTGGGTCGGAAACGTCCCAGATGTTGATGCCACCCCGCTGGCGCGGCTCGGTCGGATCGGGTGCATCGGCCAGGATGTAGTGTTCGTGGGGGTGGATGAACAGCGCACCACTGAAGTACTCGTTGGCGATCTCGATCACGCACGGACCCTCGCCGACGTAGTTGCCATTCGTGGTCTCGATGAACGCGCTCTCGACCTCGAAGGGCGCTTTCGGGTCGCTGATGTTCATGACGTAGGCGCCTGTCCGCACACACGTCGGATGCCGGTATACCGTGAGGAACGCGTAATCGCCGTAGGCAGCCACGTCCGCGATGTGACGCGCGAGGCCCGCACCCGACGGGTTGGTGACCGTGGCCTTACCCACCAGCGTCACCCCGTACGAGACGGACGGCAGGTGCCCGTCAAGCTCCCGAGCGCGCCAGACGAAGCCCTCGCCCTGGACCACATCCGTGCCGGTCATGTGTGCCTCCCATGTGTGCCTCCCGACCACGCGTGCCGTCCAACCACGCGTGCCGTCCAACGGAAGGATGCCGTCGGCGGCCCCGGGCTGTCCCGTCGCCGGTTCACGTGACTGCGATGCCCCGGGTGGCGCGGCCTACGATCCATCTCAAACAGAGGGCGGATGGGAGCCGGACGCGTGGACATCGGTACGCTCGCGACGCTCGTCCGCGCGATTCTCGTGATCATTGTGGTGGCCCGGCTACTCGGGCTCCTGTGCCGGCGGTTCGGGCAGCCGGAGGTGATCGGCGAGATCGTCGGTGGCATCCTGCTCGGTCCGACCCTGTTCCACGGCGCGATCACCCGTGAGCTGTTCCCGACCGACATCCGCCCGACGCTCGCGATGCTGTCCACCGTCGGGATCTGCGTCTTCATGTTCCTCGTGGGGCTGCACCTGGCCGACGGCGGCCTGCGCGGGCAGGGCCGAATCGCCGTCGCGCTGTCGCTCGGCTCGATGATCGTGCCGTTCGTGCTCGGCACCCTGTTCGCGATCGGCATCGTCGGCGACCGGTCCGGCCGGGCCGCGGTTCTCTTCTGCCTCTTCGTCGGTACGGCGATGTCGGTCACCGCGTTCCCCGTCCTGGCCCGGATCCTGACCGACCGCGACCTGATCGACACTCCCATCGGCGGGTTGGCGCTCGCTACGGCCGCGGTCGGTGACGTCCTCGCCTGGTCGATGCTCACGGTCCTGGTCGCCCTCTCTCACGGAAGCACGCTGCCGTGGCAGGTGCTGCTGGTCCTGCCCTTCGTGGCGATCCTCGTCGGGGTGGTGCGACCGCTGCTGGCCAAGCTGGCGGAACGCACCCCCCGGACCCGGGTACGGAGCCGGGGGGCCAGGGTGAGCCTCGATGCCGGACTGGCGATCGCGGTCGCCGCAGCCCTGGTGCTGTCGTGCGCGGCGACCTCGTGGATGGGGCTGCACGAGATCTTCGGTGCCTTCCTGCTCGGTGCGGTCATGCCCCGGACGGGCGCGGCTGCCTTGCGCGCGTACGTGCTGCCGTGGATCGAGCGCATCGACCGAGTGGTGTTGCTGCCCCTGTTCTTCGCGGTCGCCGGTTTCGCGGTCAACCTGTCCGGGATGGACTGGCGGGAGGCGGGCCTGCTGCCGTTGATTCTGCTGGTCGCCATCGGCGGCAAGATGGCCGGCGTCTTCGGGACCGCTCGGCTGTACCGGATGTCCGTCCGGCACAGCGCCGGGCTCGCCCTGCTGATCAACACTCGCGGGCTCACGGAGCTGATCGTGCTGGCGGTCGGCCTTCAAATCGGCCTGCTCGACCAGCGGCTGTACTCGCTGATGGTCGTCATGGCGTTGGTCACCACGTTGATGCCGGGCCTGCTGCTGCCCTTCGTCTACCCGAAGCGGGCGACACGGGAGCGCGAGTCCCGGCCAGCCACACCACTGCTGGAAAGGGAGTCGATGCCATGAACCCGTTCGACGACCCGGAGGGCCGATTCCTGGTGCTCGTCAACGACGAGGAGCAGCACTCGCTGTGGCCGAGCCGCCGGGCGGTACCCGCCGGTTGGCGGATCGTGTACGGCGAGGACAGCCGGCAGGCGTGTCTGGAATACGTCGAGCAGCACTGGACCGACCTGCGTCCGCTGAGCGTGCGCTGAGCGGACCCCGCGCCGCCCGCAGAGAAGGGACAGCCCGTGCTTGCGATTTCCGATCTCCTGGAGGAACTGCGCTTGGCCGGCATCCAGCTGTGGCTGCAGGACGGCAGGCTGCGATACCGGCCGGCCGGCGCACTGGACGGCGAGCGGTTGGCGGTGCTCCGTGAGCGGCGCGACGAGCTGATCTCCGCGATACGCGCCGACCCGGCGCCGGCGGCTCGGCCGGACAGCATTCCGCTGTCCGAGCACCAGCAGGGCATGTGGTTCCTCGATCAGATGGGCCTGCTGGGGCCGGCGTACAACCAGACGTCCCTGCACCGCATCGCTGGTGATCTGGACGTGGCGGCCCTGCGTTCGGCGATCACGGAGATCATGCGGCGACACGAGATCCTGCGGACCGCGTTTCCCGCGCGCGACGGGATCGGGGTACAGGTGGTGGAGCCGGCCGGCGACCCCCGCTTCACCTTCCTGGACGTGTCCGGCCTGTCCGTCGCCGAGCAGGACCGGTGGTTGGACGACCGAAAGCGGATGTACGCGGAGTACCGGTTCGACATCTCCGTGGCACGCAACTTCTGCACCGAGCTGATCCGCTTCGGCCCGGCCGAGCACGTGCTGGTTTTCCGCTCCTATCACCTGGTGATCGACGGGTCTTCGTACGCCCACCTCTTCCACGAGCTGCGCACGCTCTACGCGGCGTACCGGACCGGGATCCCGTCCCCGCTGCCCGAGCTGACCATGCAGTACGCCGACTACGCACTGTGGCAGCACGGCCGGGATGGTGCCGTGGCGAAGCGGCACCTGGACTACTGGAAGGAGCGGCTGGCCGACGCGCCGCACGTCTTCGACCTGCCGACGGACCGGCCCCGGACGGCGGTCGCCGACCTCGCCGGTGGCATGGTCGAGGTGCCAGTGCCCGCCGAGGTGGCCGACGGGCTGCGCCGGCTGGCCGGGCGCGAGGACGCCACGATGTTCATGGTGCTGCTCGCGGCGTTTCACACGCTGCTGTATCGGTGGAGCGGGCAGACCGACGTCAGCATCGGGATGATCGCCGACGGGCGGGCGCACCCCGACGTCGCCGCCAACATCGGCCACTTCGTCAACCCGGTGGTGCTGCGGGCCGACCTGGCCGGGCAGCCGACCTTCGCCGGGCTGCTCGGCCACCTTCGGCCTCGGCTGGTCGAGGCCCTGGAGCACCGGCACGTGCCGTTCGACCGGCTGGTGGCCGAGCTCCGGCCGCAGCGGGACCTGGCGGTACATCCGCTTTTCCAGGTGCTGTTCACCTACCTGGCGGCAGAGCCGTTCGACCTCCTCGACGGGCTGACCGTCACGCAGATCGAGCCGGGCGAGCCGAAGGCGATGTTCGACCTCACGCTCTCGGTCTCGGAGACCGAGGCGGGGGGCATGTACGTCGGCATGGCGTACCGGACCGCGCTGTTCGATCGCTCCACCGTGCAGCGCCTGGCCGGCTACCTGATCAACCTCCTCACCGCGGTCGTCGCCGCACCCGACGTGTCGATCGACGACCTGCCTCTGATGTCCGCCGCGCAGCGGCACGAGGTCCTCGAGGTCTGGACCGACACCGCCAACCGGTTCGACGACGGCAGCTGCCTGCACCAGGTGATCGAGCGGCAGGTCGCCGCCGCGCCGGACGCCACCGCGGTGGTGTTCGAGGGCCGGGCGCTGACCTACCGCGAGTTGGACCAGCGAGCGAACGCCCTGGCCCGGCACCTGCGCGAGCTGGGCGTCGGCCCCGACGAACGGGTCGGCATCGCGCTGCACCGATCGTTGGACATGGTGGTCGCCAACCTGGCGGTGCTCAAGGCCGGCGGAGCCTGTGTGCCGATCGACCCGACCTACCCGATGGCCCGCCAGCAGCTGATCGCCGAGGACGCGGCCCTGCGACTGCTGATCCGCGATCGGAACGGACCGGACAGGGCCGCCGAGCCGGAGCCGGTGCTGGCGCTCGACGTGTTCGGCACACCATGCGACGCGACCGGACCGCCCAACCTGGCCGACCCGGCCAACATCGCCTGGGTGCTCTACACCTCGGGGTCCACCGGCCGGCCCAAGGGCGTGGCCATGTCACACCGGGCCCTGCACAACCAGGCGCAGTGGCAGCGGCGCCAGGGCCCCGGCGGACGCGGACGCACGCTGCAGTGGGCCGCGCTCAGCTTCGACATCTTCTACCAGGAGATGGTGACCACACTGTCGGTCGGCGACACGCTCGTCCTGGTCAGCGAGGAGGTCCGGCACGACTTCGAACGGCTGCTCGACGTGATCTCCGAGCAGCGGATCGAGCGGATATTCATGCCGTTCGTGGCCCTGCGCGGGCTGGCCGAGCTGGCCGTGCGCCTGGGCCGGATCCCGCGGTCGCTGCGTGCGGTGCTCACGGCGGGCGAGCAGCTCCAGGCCACCCCGGCGATTCGAGCCTTCTTCGAACAGATGCCCGCCTGCACCCTGTACAACCAGTACGGACCAATCGAGGTGCACCTGGCCACCTCCCACCAGCTCGACCCCGATCCGACGACGTGGGCGGAGCTGCCACCCATCGGCCGGCCCTTCGACAACGTGCGAGCGTACGTGCTCGACGCCGAGCTGCGGCCGGTGCCGCCCGGCGTGGCCGGCGAGCTGTTCGTCGGCGGCCTCGCGCTGGCCCGCGGCTACCTCGGTCGCCCGGAGATGACGGCGGAGCGGTTCCTGCCCGACCCGTTCGGCACTGGGGCCCGGATGTACCGCACCGGCGACCGAGTCCGCTGGAACGCCGTCGGCCAACTGGAGTTCATCGGCCGCTTCGACGACCAGGTCAAGATCCGCGGGTTCCGGGTGGAGGTCGCCGAGATCGAGGCGGTCCTCACCGGCTGCCCGGGCGTGCGGGAGTGCGCCGTCTCCGCCCACCGCCACGGCGCCGGCGACGTACGCCTGGTCGCCTATGTCGTGCCGGACTCGGACGCCCCGCCGACCGCCGCCGAGCTCCGCGCCTTCCTCGCCGACCGCCTGCCCGACTACATGGTGCCGGCTGCCTACCAGCCGGTGACCGAGCTGCCGCGTACGCCCAGCGGGAAGCTGAGCCGGCGGTCGCTGCCGCAGCTGTACGACGGGCCGGAGTGGGCCGGGGCGGCCCAGTACGAGTCGCCGAGCACGCCGATGGAGGAGCACATCGCCGCGATCTGGGCCGAGGTGCTAGCCGTGCCCCAGGTCGGCCGGCGCGACAACTTCTTCGAACTGGGCGGGCATTCGCTGCTGGCGGTCACCGTCGTCACCCGGCTCAGCGAGGTTGTCGGGCGCACGGTCGCCCTGCGCGCCCTCTTCGAGGCGCCGACGGTGGCCGCCCTCGCCAGCCGCCTGAGCGACGCCGAAGAGCGATGAGCGGCTCGCGCCGGCCATGCCGGGCTTGCCCGGTTCGGCGGTTCCGCGTGGGCTCGTTCGACGTCGAGAACCGGCCGAAGTCGTCGACCCGCTTCGACCCGAAGACGGGGGCTCGCACCATTCCGGAGTTGGGCATCCCGGTCTGCGTGCATCCGGACAGGATCGGGTTGCCTCTCGGGGCATACGCGAACGCCGGCACGCCGCTGCCATATCTGCGGCGGCTCTGGCTGAGGATCCGGCTGGCCGTCTCGAGCGGCACGCGGTCCCGCTGACCGGCTGGGTCCCACCGGACACCGGGCACTGGCGATGGACGTGATCAGCCGTGCTGACCGCTCGCCTGGTCGTCCTCGAGCCCCATGGCGAGCTGGATCCAGGCCGCCGCACAGGCTCTCGCCAGCGCGCCGAGGTTGATCCGGGAGTGCGGCGGGATGTGGCGCAGCGGGAGCGGAATCTCGTCGGTCAGCAGCACCCGCGGACCGAGCCAGCACAGCAGCATCCGGCCGGACTCGGTGTAGCGCAGCGACGGATCGCGCTGCATGGTCTTGAGCAGCGACCGCAGCTCGTCGGAGGGGTCCGCCTCCGGAAGCTTCACGGTCATCTGCCGGTCCTCCGCCCGGTCGGCGCGGTCCGGCCGGGTCCGCCGGTCCAGTACCGGGTCCTCGCCGGCCCGCAGGCGCGCTCGGACGCTCCGCGCGGTCTCCACGGAGATGCCGGCCTCCTTCGCGATCTGGCGCAGGGTCGCGTCCGGGTGGCTGGCGATCAGCTCGGCCGCGACCCTGCGCCCGGCCGCGCCGTTGATCGGCCGGACCCGGCCGTCCCGGCCGATCCGCGCCTGTACCGGCGGGCCGTCCATCTCGCGGCGCAGCGATCCGATGGTCTTCGCCGCCAGACCGGCGGTGAGGGCGATGGCCCGGTCCGACATCCGCGGCTGGGCGCGGATGATCCGGACGGCCGCTGCACGCCGATCGGCCGTCGAGAGGGGCATGCCGTGTGACACGTTGAGCCGGACGGCGAGCAGGAACGCCTCGTTGTCGTCGCCGTCGAACAGCTTCGCGGAGATCTCCCGCTCGCCGCGCAGCCGGGCGGCGGTGAGCCGGTGCGCCCCGTCGATCACCCGCATCGTCCTGCGGTGCACCACGATCGGTGGCAGGTTCGCTTCCGTCTGCGCCAGCGATCTCGCGTGAGCCATGTCCACGCCCGCGGAGCGCGGCGAGTCGGCGTCGCGGACCGCGGAGATCAGCAGCCGTACGACGGCGTTGTCCGGGGCCGGGACCGGCTCGGCGGACCGCTGGCCATCGGTGGACGATCGGGGTTCAACTGGGGATCGAGAGGTGTCGACCGACACTGGAGAGCTCCCGTTCTTTGTCACGGCCACGGCCACGGCCGTCGAGCGAAGACACGGCCTTCATTCATCCTGACCCTGCGGCCGGACATACGGGATTCACCTGTTTTGGGGTCAACGACTCACTCGGCGGGCGTGCGCAGGAAGCCCAGGCGGCGTACCTCCTCCACGCCGCCGGCCAGCGGGACCGGATCACCGCCGCGAGACAGGGCGGCGAGGAACTCCCGGCGCGGCACTGGCCCGGCATTGAGCCGCCGGCTCTGCTCGCTGTCCCACTCGACGTCCAGCAGCGTCACGCCGGTGCCGGCCAGCCGGCACTCCATGTCGAGCAGCGCCACCTTCGAGGCGTTGGTCTGCCGGTGGAAGCAGGTGTCCAGGGTGAATACCGTGCCGACGCCGATACCGACGGCGCCCCCTACCAGCTCGTCGCCGTCCCAGACCTCGACGCTGTGGGCCCAACCCAGCTTGTGCAGCTCCCCCATGCACGCACACAGCTCGTCGGTGAGCCACTCGGGGGTGCGGTTCGCGCGGCACTCGTCGAGCACCCGGTCGAAGCGCTGGTTCGCGGTGGTGGTCCAGCGCAGCCGGTTGCGCAACAGCTTCATCAGGCTGCGTGGCTTGGTGAGCCGCCCGTACGGGATGACCGGGCGCGGGTCCGGTGACCACCAGGTCAACGCGAACGGATCGGGGAGCGGCGAGTCGAGCACCGCGGTCGTCCCGGCCGCCACCGAATCCTCGTACAGGAAGTGGTTCACCTCGGCCTCGGCCGCGGATACCGCCGGCATCGGGAAGACGCCGTGCCGGTAGCCAGCGAGGACGGTCGCCGGGTCGAGGCGGCCACCGATCGCGGCCGGCGCGTCGCCCGGGGCACTATCCATCGCAAGACCGTCCCACACGCATCCCTCGCAGCGAAACACATGTCGATTCTGGCCTCCGACCACCGACCGACGGGACCCCTCATGACCGCATCCTCGACAGAGAGCACCTTCGAGGCATCGGCGCGGTGGCTGCGCCGGCCGCGTCCCTGCCACGGCCCGGCGACCCGTCTGGTCTGTCTGCCGCACGCCGGCGGCACCGCCAGCGCGTACGCTTCCTGGGCCGCCCGGCTGCCGGCCCGGATCGAGCTGATCGCCGTGCAGTACCCCGGCCGGCAGGACCGGCTGGCCGAGCCCTGCGCGCGGTCCATCCAGGAGATCGCCGACGCGCTCGTTGCGGCGCTGGCCGCCTACGCCGACCGGCCGCTGTACCTGTTCGGGCACAGCATGGGCGGCCTGGTCGCCTACGAGGTCGCGGCCCGACTGGAGGCCGGCGCCGGGCCGGGTCCGGCGGGCCTGTTCGTCTCCGGCACGCTCGCCCCGCACCGGTTCCTGCCACCCCGGGAGGTGCTCGACAACGCGATCATCGAGGCGGAGGCCCGGGCGTCCGGCTGGACCGATCCGATGGTGTTCGAGCACCCGGAGCTGCGCGAGCTCGTGCTGCCGGCGCTGCTGGCCGACGTCCGGGCGGTGCTGTCCTACCGCCGCCGCGATCCGGCGCGGCTGCGTTGCCCGATCGTCGCCTACGCGGGCAGCGACGGTCCCGCCGACGTGCCGGCCCAGCTGGCCTCCTGGGGCGAGCTGACCTCCGGCCCGGCCGCCTGGCGGCGCTTCGACGGCGATCACTTCTACCTCCAGCCCCGGGAGGCCGAGCTGGTTGCCGACATCCTGACCCGGATGTCTAACTGGGGAAACGCCTCAGTTGGACACCAATGAGCTAAGGAGGAAGGACCGTGGCCGATTCGGATCTCGCCGAGCGGTACCGCTTCGCGCCGGAAATCCTCGCCGCGGTCCGGGAGGTGTCCCGACCGGACAGCTGGCACGGCCCGCTGGAGGCCGTCGAGCATTGGACCTGGATCGCCGTCTGGTGCGCGGCGTCGGTGCTTGCGTGGCGGCACACCCCCTGGTGGCTGGGGGTGCCGGTGTACATCGTGGCGATATTCTTCATCGGTGGCCGGCAGCGGGGCATCGCCGGCATGCTGCACATGGCCACGCACCGGGCGTTCATGGCCAACCATCGGGTCGGCAGCGTGATCGGGGCGGTCCTCGGCGGATACCCCGTGCTGCAGAGCTACACCGGCTACCGGGCCTCACATCTCGGCGAGCACCACGGCCGACTGGGTGACCCGGAGCGGGACCCGGACTACCGTCAGTACCGGGACAACGGGCTGTGCGGGGACGACCTGAGCCGCCGGGCGCTGCGCCGGTACCTGTGGCGCGTCATAACGCCTCGGGCGACCGCCTCGTACGTGCTCTACCTGCTGCGGCACCGCATCATGACAGGCGGCGAGCGCCCGGCCGAGCGGGTGCTCCGGGTGACCCTGCTGGCGGCGGTGCTCGCCTGGGCCGTCCTGGGCGGCTGGTGGCCCTGGTTGCTGCTGCTCTGGTTCGTGCCGCTCGTCACCACGCAGGTGTGGATCGGCGCGTTGGCGGAGCTGATGGAGCACTTTCCGCTCATCGAGACGTCCCCCCGGATCGACATCTACATGTCCTGGAACCGGGTCTACGGACTGGGCACCCGGTTCCTGCTGGGTGAGAAGGACGGCGAGGGCTTCCACCTGGTCCACCACCTGTTCCCCCGGACGCCGATGTGGCGGCTGCGCGAGGTCGACGCGATCCTGCGCCGCGACCCGGTGTACGCGGCCCTGCCCCGGCTCGGCGGCGCCCTGGGTGGCCTGGAGCAGATCTACCGATCGCTGCCCCCGCGGCGGGACCACACCGGTCCCCCGCTCGCCCGCACATGACCAGCCCAGTGGTCGCGGTCTACACGGCCGGGGGCGCCACGCCGATCGAGCTTGCCGCCGATGCCGGGGACTACAAACTGCTGTTTGCCGCACCCGTCGGAGACCTGCCGGACGGCCTGGCCGAGCTGCTGGCAGCGGTTGGCGAGCTCATTGACGTCACCGACGAGACGGCCGGCGCCGCCGCGCTCCCGGCCCGGCACCCCGGCCGGCACCTTGGCGTTCTCCGATCGTGACCTGCCGCTTGCCGCGCGGCTGGCGTCTCGGCTCGGCCTGCGGTACCAATCTCGGCAACACCTCGCTCGACCTGGACGTTCTCGCACAGGAGGTCAGCGTGGACGCCGAGCTCGCCGTCGAGATCACCTCTCGCACCACCCGGCCACGGGCGCGCGGCCGGCCAGTACACGCTGCTCTACCGCGTGGGCGGCGTGAGCCAGCCGTCGCGCTCGGCCAATGGCCTGGTCGGGACCGTCAAGCTACCGCTGGCCACCGGCGCGTGGAAGCGGCTCACCCTCAAGCCCGTGGACGACATCGCCGCGCTCTGGCCGGACCTCAACGCTCGCGACAACGCGCTGTACAACCTCCGTATCGGCGCCCGCAGCCGGAACGGGGCCCGGGCCACGGTGGTCGTGGACCGCCTGCGCATCCACCGCGCCCGGCGGGCCGGCCAGGACGCTCTGGCCCTCCGCCAGGAGATCATGGACGCCAACGCCTCCGCTTTCCCGGCATACGGCAGAAGTCCTCGCTGGAGATCTCCCTCGTACGGCAGGTGTGCTACAACCACCCGCTGGAGGGGGACGTCAACACCCCGGAGGCCCTGGCCAAGCTGCTGGTCACCGAGAAGGGACTGGGCTGCGACATCGTCGAGACCGGCTGCGGGCAGCCGCTGGCCTCCCTGCTGCAGGTACTCGATTTCTCGGCCCGCAACGCCATCTTCTACACCGGCACGGGAGTGACCGACGACCACTCCGGCAAGGACTGGATGGAGACGAAGCCGAACTACTGCACCTCGGTGTGGGCCTCGTCCACCGCCGAGGCCGACCTGCTGACCGCCCTGCGCGCCGGACGGGCGTGGTTCGTCAACCCCAAGGGCTTCCAGGGAACACTGGACGTCACGGTCAACGGCGTCAGCGCGATGGGCGGCGTGCTGCTGACATCCGCGCAGACCGTCCCGGTCATGGTCGTCGGCTCCGGCCTGCCCGCCGCCGGGCTGGTCGAGCTGGTCATCGGCGCCGTTGACTACGCCAGCGACACCAAGCCGGCCACCTCCGTGCGCTCCATCAAGGTCAGCAACATGACCGGCGGGAAATGGAACCTCGGCCTCTGGCCGAGTGAGGGAAAGTACTTCCGGCCAGTGGTGCGCGACGGAGCCGGCGCCATCGTCGGCAACCCCACCTGGCTGCTGCGTACCACCCCCGGCCACGGTATCCCCGCCGCCCGGAAACTCCCCACCTGCCCGTCGCCGGCGGCGTGGGGTCAGACGATGCGTTGGACCCAGCCGAACTCGTCCTCGGCACGGCCGTACTGGATATCCAGCAGGGTGGAGCGCAGCGACGTCGTCACCCGCCCCGACCCACCGTCACCCACGACGATCTCGCCATCAGCGGACAGCAGCCGGGCGATCGGCGTGATCACCGCCGCCGTACCGCAGGCGAACATCTCCGTCAGCGCACCGCTCGCGGCGTCGGACCGGAACTCGTCGATCGAGTACGACCGCTCCTCGACGGTGAGCCCGCGGCGCCGGGCCAGGGTGATGACCGAGTCCCGGGTGATACCCGGCAGGATCGTGTCCGTCAGAGGCGGGGTGACCAGCGTGTCCCCGAGAACGAAGAAGACATTCATGCCGCCGAGCTCCTCGAAGTGCCGGTGCTCCGTGGCGTCGAGGAAGACCACCTGCTCGCAGCCGTGCCGCATGGCCTCGGCCTGGGCCAGCAGACTGGAGGCGTAGTTGCCCCCGCATTTGGCTGCACCAGTGCCGCCGGGGCCCGACCGGTTGTACTCCCGCGCCAGCCAGATCGAGCACGGCTTGGCCCCACCGGCGAAGACCGCCCCGACCGGCGAGGCCAGCACCAGGAACTGGTACTCCAACGCCGGCCGCACCCCCAGGTACACCTCAGAGGCGTACTGGATCGGCCGCAGGTAGAGGCTGGACTCCCCGCTGCCCGGAACCCAATCCCGGTCCTGCTCGATGAGAACTCGCAGGGAATGAAGGAACAGCTCCGGCGGCAGCGGCGGCATCGCCATGCGCTCGGCGGACCTGACGAACCGCGCGGCGTTGGCGTCGGGCCGGAACATCACGACCCCGCCGTCGGGCGCGCGGTAGGCCTTCAGCCCCTCGAAGACTGACTGGGCGTAGTGCAGCACCGCGGTGGCCGGGTCCATCCGCAGCGGGGCATAGGGCTCGAGTCGGGCGTCGTACCAGCCCTTGCCGTCGGAATAGCTGATCGACACCATGTGGTCGGTGAAGGTCCGCCCGAAGCCCAGGTTCGCCAGCAGCGCCTCCCGTTCGGCCACGGCGACGGGGGTGGCGTTCTGTCGAGTTTCGAACTCAAGGCTGCTCATCAGTTTCGCCCCCGGGATGTGTCACGGTGCGATCACGCCTGGCCGGGAGCCTACCGTTCGTTCAGGCCGCCGCCAACGCCGTGGCACCATGCGCTTTCGCTTTGACTGGTCCCCGAAAGCAGCGACAAGCGTTCGACTGATTCCCAATGCTAGCGTCGGCACGTATCGTTGATCAACTCGCTGCATTCGTCGGTGCGGGGGTGGCTGTGTTCGGCCGCCATGGACGACGTAAGAAGGAGTTAAGTTGCTGACCGACCAAGACGACGGCTGGCGGCGGTTGCGACGGCAGCGACCGGCGCAGAGATCCAGTCGCCGGTTAGGGACAGAATCCAAGACGGGGGCGAAAAATGGTCCGAACCGACATTCTCGTCAATTCACCCATCTTCCTCATCGGCCTGGTCCACACGCTGACTAAGGCCGGCATCAAGGTCGTCGCCATGCGGACCTCGCCCACAGTGGACGCGTCCTGCCTCGCGAATGCAGCTTTGATCGACGTTGACGCGCTTCGGCTACCCGACGACCTGGAGCATATCACCGAGGTGGCCAAGAGCGTGCCGGTCCTGGTCCTCAGCAACTCGGACTGCATCGAGGCCGAGATGTACATGCGGGCCGGAGCGTCGGGGGTCGTGAGCAAACTGGAGTCCTGCGAGGTCATCATCGGCGCGATCCGGGCGGTGACGTCCGGAAGCCGCGTCTGGCCGGCCGAGTCCGGTGGCGAGCCCACCGCGCTGCACGCCGACACATCGGGCTACCACCTGTCCAAGCGCGAGGAGCAGGTGCTGCGGCACATCTCCCGTGGCCTGACCCACGGTCAGATCGCCACCCGGTTGGGCATCAGCTCGCATACGGTCGACACCTATGTCAAGCGCATCCGGGTCAAGCTCGGCGGTGGCAACAAGGCGGAACTCACCCGGGCTGCGCTGCTCGGCCGACCTGCCGCCGAGAGCCGAAACACCCGGTTGCCCAAACAATCGGAGACCGTGTCGCTCATCAGGAGATTGCATGACGCCGCCCGGTGACGCGCACGGCATCCATCCCGGGGGCGGCCCGACCCTGGTTCCGGTGACAAGACGCCCCAGCCGGCGGAACCCTACGGTGTGTTCAACGTGGCGGCTGACGTCAGACACGTCCGACCAGCGATCACGGTCATTACGAGGAGGGAATCACGGTGGCTGAAAGCGCTGTCCAAAAGGTGACCCAGGGTCTGACGGCCGAACAAGTCCAGTTCTTCACGGAGAACGGGTTCATCGGCCCCTTCGACCTCTACTCCGAGGAAGAGGCTCCGCTGGTCTGGAGCCAGGCCATGATCGATATGGTCACGTCCGAGAACAAGCCGCACGACTCGACCATCATCAACTACGACCGCCATCTCGACTGTGAAGCGCTGTCCCGGCATATCGCCCACCCGACGATCGTCCACAAGCTCCGCAGCCTCATGGATGACGACATCATGTGCTGGAAGACGCACATCTTCGAGAAGGAGCCCGGCGACTCGGGAACGGGCTGGCACCAGGTCGAGGCATTCACTGTGTACAACGAGGCGGAAACCGTCTCGTATCCCTCGCTGCGCTACACCGAGGAGTCCACGGCCGCCACGCAGGAGCTAACCGTCTGGACGGCCTTCTCCGAGGCGGACAAGGAGCACGGCTGCCTACGCTTCCTGCCCGGCAGCCACAAACAGTGGTACTACGACGAGACGAAGCCGATGACGTACAACGTCGAGAACAAGGCCCACGACTTCTTCGGCTACGACTACGCGGAGCTCAAGCTTGACAAGGACTGGGATCCGAACAGTCACGAGATCGTCGACATGGAGTTGAAGCCCGGCCAGTTCGTCATCTTCCTGGCCAAGTGCGTCCACGGCTCGCACCCCAACACGAGTGCCACCAGGCGCGTGGGGTTGGCGTCGCGTTACGTATCGCCGTCCGTGCGGGTCTACGAGCACATCAACCGTCTCAGCGGGTTCGGCGACGCGATCGACCTCGACTACCACGGATGCGTCATGGTGTCCGGTGAGGACAAGTACGGGCACAACCGGATGTACCGGGAGAACCTCAACGGCTTCCCCTTCCCGAAGGTCGAGTCCGATGGCCACTGACGACTACCGGCAGAGGTTCGCCGAGATCCTCGCGACTCAACCTTTCGGCGACGGTCTCACCTACGAGCAGGTCGTCCGGGCGCGGTCGCGGCAGGAACTGGGCATCAGCTCGCTCAACATGATCATCGTGCTGATGAACTACATCGAGAAGTACACGGACGGCACCATCACAGTCCGCCCGGAATGGGTCCCCCGGCTCAACGACATCGACGGCATTGTCTCCGTACTCCGCGAGATCGATGCGATCGGCGTCGAACCGGCTCGGTCCTGACGTCGCCACCTCGCCGGGCCCGGCTATTCCCGACCCTCGGCCGATCGAAGGGAACCATGATGTCGGATCACGAAGACGTCGGCATCGGCTCGTTCGCGTGCGCCTTCGGCGATGTGGAATGCGAGCCGGAGAAAATCCCTGATTTCGGCGCCCTCTGGGAGACCGTGTCGTTCGGCACCGACTTCCGTGAGATGGGATGTACGACATACCGGAAAATGTCCGGGCCGGTCGAAGACTATGTCGTGGACGCCGTGCGCCGAACCCTCCGGGACGCCGGCGTCGCCGCCGCGGACATCGATCACCTTGTGTTCGCGACCAGCGACCCGACCTTGGCTCTGTTGCCGTCCGACTTCGCGGGCCGAGTGCTACTCGCCTTGGGAATGGACGACTGCGTCCCTCATGTCATGTCCTATCAGCGGTGCTGCAGCTCGCTGACCGCGCTTCGGCACGGTCAGCGGCTGTTGGCCGATCCGGAGGCGACCCACGTGGTGGTCGTCGCCGTGGACTTCATGCCGCACGACCGCGACCGGGTGCTCCCCTACGCGATATTCGGTGACGCGGCCGCGAGCTGCCTGCTGGCCCGCCGGCCGGGACTCGTGCGGCTGGTCTCGTCCGGGATAAAGATCGACCCGGAGGGATTGCGCGGCCGCGACACGTTCGTCTCGCGCCAGGATGTCGCCGAACGGACGCTGTCCGCGGTGCTCCGGGCCGGTGGCCGGCAGCAGGCAAAGATATCCAAGGTGTTCGCGGCCAACCTGCACAAGCCGCTGACGCTATTCAACGCGACATCCGTCGGTCTGCGCCCGGACACCCTGCACTTCGCCGACACGCTCGCCGCCTACGGACACTGTGGAAACGCCGATTGGATGATCAACCTGGCCGATTACCACGAGCGGTTCGGCATTCAGCCCGGACAGACGTATATGGCGCAGTCCCTGGCGCCGGGGTTCTACGCCTGCGGACTCCTCGAAGGAAGCGCGCAGTGAGCGGGTATCTGTCCACAACGGATTGCATCGGACCGATCGCCCTACCGGACGGCGTGCTGGAAACCCTGCACACCCTCGCTCGGGCGGCCGGCGTGGACGACTTCGACCCGCTGTCCCTCTGCGCCGGTGTACTGGCCGAGCGGCTGCCACGCCCCGGCACCCATTGCCGCATCCGGGTCACCCGGGGGCCGGTCGAGGCGATCGTTGAGGCGACCGGCGCCCCGGACCTGTCCCTGAACTTCCGCGAGGCGCTCCGGCAGGCCCGCCGGCCGCGGTGCACCATCGTGCCCAGACCGGGGGGCGACGACGAACCGGTCGCCGTGACGATCCTGTTCGTCTCGGCCGGCCGGCAGCTGTACGTCGAGACCATGACGGACTCGTCCGACCTGCCCACCGCGCAGGCCTGGGCGCGCTCCTTCCTGCAACTGCTGACCAGCATGGCGAACGAACCCGATCGGCCGATGCTCGACCATCCGCTGGTCGGCGCCGAGGAACGTGAGCGGATCCTGCACGGCCTCAACCCACAGCGCAACCCGGATATCCGATACCGCACGATGGCCGAACCGTTCCAGGCGCAGGCGGAGCGAACCCCGGATTCGGTCGCGTTGCAGGACGAGAACGGGGACACGGTCAGCTACCGGGAGCTGAACGAGCGCGCGAACCGGCTGGCCCACCACCTGCGCGAGCGCGGTGCCCGCCCGGGTGCTCGGATAGGCGTCTTCCTCCAGCGCGGCATCCACCAGGTTGTCGCGTTCTACGCCGCGGCCAAGACCGGCGCCACTTACGTTCCCCTGGACGCCGACCTGCCGGACCAGCGCATCGCCCTGATGCTGGCGGACTCGGCGCCAAACCACGTGCTGACCGATCCGGCCTGCCGCGCTCGCCTGCCCGGCGGCGCGTGGGAGATCCACGACGTCCAGGCGGAGCGCACATGGTCCGGCCGGCCCGCGACGAATCCGGATCTCGACGGCGGCCCGGGTGGCGTGGTCTCCGAGCCGGTCCACATCCTCTACACGTCGGGGACGACCGGCCGCCCCAAGGGCGTGGCCTCCCGCACGGCCGGCACCCTGGCCAACGTCTTCTGGATGCAGCGCCAGTACCCGTTCCATCTCGGCGATACGGCCCTGTACAAGACCTACGCCGGGTTCGACGTGCACATCTGGGAGATCTTCTGGCCGCTCTACCATGGGGCGCGGTTGGTGATCTGCCGGCCCGGCGGCGAGCGCGATCCGCGGCACCTCGCCGGACTCATCCGGGACCACGACGTGTCGATGATCTTCCTGGTGACGACGCTGGTGCCGGCTTTCCTGGACGAGATGTCTCGGGTCGGGGCCCACGCGCTGCGGTGGTTGGTGTGCGGCGGCGAGTCGATGAGCCCGCGGATCCCGGCGGCCTTCCACGCCGCGCTGCCCGGCAGCACCCTCGTCAACGCCTTCGGTCCCACCGAGGCCGGTTCGGTCACCGACAACGTCATCGAGCCCGGCTGGGACGGCGTCGTCGTTCCGGTCGGCCGTCCCGCGGACAACTTCCGGGCAACCGTCCTGGACACCAACCTCGATCTTGTCCCGGTCGGCACGCCCGGGGAGGTGTACATCAGCGGTGTTGTCGGCCTGGCGGACGGCTACTGGCGGCAGCCGGGCAGGACCGCGGAGCGGTTCGTCGCGGATCCCCACGGGCCGCCGGGGTCGCGGATGTACCGCACCGGTGACCTCTGTCGGCTTCGCGAGGACGGCGCGCTGGAGCACCTCGGCCGGATCGACCGGCAGGTCAAGATCCGTGGCCTGCGGATCGAACCCGGTGAGGTCGAGGCGGTGCTGGCCGCTCACCCCGCGGTCGGCGACTGCGCGGTGATCGCCCACGGGTCGCCGCCCCGCCTGCTCGCCTTCGTCGTCCCCGCCGGCGGGCGCACCACCGCCGACCTGGACCCCGCGGCGCTCCTCGAACTCGCGGCCGGACTGCCCCGCCAGATGCGGCCCGCGCAGGTCGTGCCCGTGGACCGTCTTCCGGCGACGGTGAACGGAAAGCTGGACCACAACGAGCTGATCAGGATCTGGCAGGCGTCGACCGAGCCCGAGCGTACGGTCGTGCCCCCCGCCGACGAGCTGGAAGCCACCCTCGTCGAGATCTACCGGCGGGTCCTGGGGCGGTCGCCGATCAGCGTCCTGGACACGTTCGTCGAGCTCGGCGGCCACTCGATCCTCACGTTCCGGCTACGCGACGAGTGCCAGGCGCTCCTGCGAACCGCGCCCGACCTGACGAAACTCCTTGACGGGACATTGCGCGACGTGGCCGCGACGATCCGCGACGGAGGGTGCCCACCCGAGACGAAGGTTTCCGTCACCGCTGGAACCGCTGGACGAGAACTGGAGGACGGTTCTGGACACGCTGACGACCGGTGACGCGGAGAAGCTCGCTCAAACGGCGCCTCGATCCGGAGAACCTTTCCGGTAAAACTTCAACATCGATCCAGGTTGGCCGGATGAAGGAAAACACATGAGATTCGGCATCCAGATCGTCCCGGAGGACCGTTGGCAGACGGCGCGCGTGAAGTGGCGCCGGGCCGAGCAATTGGGATTCGATCACGCGTGGACCTATGACCACCTGAACTGGCGGGCGTTCCGCGCGAAGGACTGGTTCACCCTCGTCCCGACGCTGACCGCGGCGGCCGTGGAGACCGAACGGATCGGGCTGGGCGTCCTGGTCGCCTCGCCCAACCTGCGACATCCGGTGTACCTGGCCAAGGAAGTCGCCGCCATCGACGACATCTCCGGCGGCCGCTTCATCCTCGGTCTCGGCGCCGGTGCCGAGGGCTTCGACGCCACCATGACCCGCCGGACCGCGTGGAGCCGGCGGGAGCGGACCGAGCGGTTCGCGGAATACGTGCGGCTCACCGACTCGCTCCTGCGGCAGCCGGTCACCACCTTCGACGGCCGCTACTACGTCGCCGACGAGGTTCATTCGTACCCGCTGTGCCAGCAGCGGCCCCGCGTCCCGTTCGCCGTCGCCGCCGGCGGAGCCCGCGGCATGCGCTTGGCGGCCGAGTACGGCTCGTACTGGGTGACGACGGGCGAGCCCAACCGGGTCGAGAGCGCGCCGTACGAACAGGCGCTCCCCATCGTCCGCCGGCAGGTGGAGGCGCTCGAGAAGGCCTGCGTGGAGGTCGGCCGTGACCCGGCCACGGTGGCCCGGTTGCTGGTCTGCGGCCCGTCCGTGGGCGGTGTTCTCGAGTCGCCGGCGGCGTTCTTCGATGCAGCGGGCCGATTCGCCGGAGCCGGCATTACGGATATCGTCGTGCATTGGCCTCGACGCAGCGAACCCTATTCGGGAAAGGTGGAGGTCTTGGAGAAAGTGGCCGAGGATCTGGATCGTCACCGGAACACGTGACCTGCGTACCAAAGTGGGAGTCGCCTAGCGTATCGGAAGAGCCCCGAATTCGGCTGAGAGGGATTGCGTGATCCGATGCGAACCCACTATGTAGCGGACACCCCACTCGATGACGTCCGCCTCGCCAAAGACCTCGAGCACAGCGATTCACTTCCGTGGTCCGAAGCGCACAGCGACTACCTTTCCCGCGGCGCCTATAGGAGCTGCATGCTCTGGACCCCGGGCGGAGCCGATGGCGACGGGGTGGTCACCAAATACGATCACCGCCAGCCCGGCGCGTTCACGGAGTACGGCAACCAGCTTCCCTATCTCCGCGAGCTGATCAGCACGGTTGTCGATCTGGACCGGCTGAACTTCGTGCGGCTGGCGAAGGTACAGAACAGCGTGGCCATGCCGCACCGGGACCTGCTCGAGCTCAGCGACATCCCGGACGACACCCGCAACGCCCACCGGGCGCACATCCCCCTCGCCACCAACGAGAACTGCTTCTTCAGCGAGGGCAACACCGTGTACCGGATGCGCCGGGGCGAGATCTGGTTCCTCGACGCCTCAGTGATCCACTCGCTGGCGGTGCTCTCCACCGAGGCGCGGATCCACCTCATGCTCGACTTCGTGAACGCGCCGTCCGAGAAGCCATTGATCACGATCCCGGGCCACAGCGCCGACGCCGGCATTCCGGAGGACCGAATGGTCAAACGACCACCGGTCACCGATGCCGACCGCGCCAGCCTATTGCGGCTCGCCGACGTCATGACAATGGAAACGGTCGACGAGATATTCAGCATCGTCATCAAAAAGCATTACCGGTACGACGGTGGCGACGACTTCGTGTGGAGCACGATGATTGACATCGCGCGCGCTTGCGAGGACACCGAAGTCCTCCGGCACATCGAGGAGCTGCGTCGCTACTTCACCATCGAACGGTCGCCCTACACGTAGCCGCGCGAGCCGCCGGCTGCCCGAGAAATGCGGAACTCCTCCGAAGACAGGAGAGAACCTTGGCTCCAACCACATCTGACGTGGCCGCGCCGGGCAAGCCCTCGGCCCGCCCGGTTCCGCTGACCGGGGCGATCGACCACGTGGGCATCCAGACGATGGACCTGGGGAACGCCGTCCTCTGGTACCGGGAGTTTCTCGGCTGCACGGTCTCCTGGGAGATGAGCGGCGGCTTCTCCGACCTGAGCCGGCGGCGGCTCCCCGGCCTGACCCGCGTGGTCGAGGTGGCCGTGGGCGACATCCGCCTGCACCTGTTCACCCGCGACCGCGGTACGCACGGGCCGCCGGCCGGCGAGGTGAACCAGTTCCAGCACCTGTGCATCCGGGTCGACACACCGGAACAGCTGCGACTGTGGCGCGGCCGGTATCGGGAGCTGTACGAATCGGGCCGCTTCACCTTCGCTCGCGCCGAGCCGGCCACCGAGATCGACATCGACGGTCAGGGCATGCAGAGCTTCTACGCGTACGATGTGAACGGCCTGGAGCTCGAATTCACCCACCTTCCGGATATCTCCGAGGGAACGGATGCCGCCGATGCATCCGCTTGAGGCACCGGCCGTCGTCACCACCCTCCCGTCCGGCGCGGAATGGGAGTTCGGCGGTCATCCCTACGGGCTCGAGCCGCTGGCCCTGCCCTCCCGATGGGTACCCCGAACAGTGCCCGTGGATCCGATGCAGATCGAGGAACTGCGGGAACGGCTGGCGCACGCGTCACCCGCCTCGGTCCACGACCTGCGTCCGGACAGTGCCGAGGACATCGACCGTCTGTTCTGGTTCCGGTGGATCACCGCCCACCAGACCACCTTCCTGCTGTGGCAGATGCTCGGGGCCATCCTGCGGGAGAGCGAGGCCGCGCGGGTCGAACACGAGGAGCTCGCCACGCAGGCGCGATTGCTGGTGTGCGGCTATTCGCTGATGCTGATGTACGGAAGCTCCGCCCCCCGGCACATCTACGGACCGGTCATCCGGATGCCGATGGCCCGCCAGCACGTCAATCTCACCGGCGCCTGGGCCCGCGACTATCCACCGGTCCGGCCGCTGATCCGGGGCAAGGTGACGATCGGCTCCGGCACCGTGGCGGAAGCCCTGCGCCACGAGTGCGAACTCAACGAGCAGGTTCACGAGGGGATCGCGGCCAAGGTCCTGTCCTCGGGCGAGGTGTCCTTGCTGCAGAGTCCCAAGCCGAAGGGCCGGCAGCAGATCCCCCGGGACACCTTGATGTGGCTGTACGACGGCATCTTCCTGACCAGCCGTGAAGCCGTCTCCCCGCTCGCTGTCGGCAGCCAGCTGGTCCGCCGACTGCACGCCATCTTTCTCGACATCACCGCGAACGGACTGTACCCCTCCTTCGCGCCGAGCGCGCACGAGGAACCGCCCCGCCTGCGGACCCCGGAGGTGATGCGACGCAAGGCGGGACTGACGGACTGCGTCCTGGAGATCCTGAGCTTCGTGAGCGCGCCGGCCACCCAGGCCCACCCATCGAGAACGGTCCGGACCAGCTCCACGATGCGAAAGTTGAGGACTACATGACCGCCGCGACAACCCATCTGCCCAAGGAAGCGCGATACTGTGCGGATACCTTCAACGGTGCCGTGGCCGCAGCCGCTCTCAGCGCGGCCTGGGACATCGGCTTGTTGGACGAGCTAGCCGACCGGGACGCTGTCGACGTACCCGAGTTCACCGCCCGCACCCGCACCCACCCGGAGGCGGTTCGCCGGATCCTTGTCGCGCTGTCCAGCCGCAGGATCGTGGTCGTCGACGCCGGGCCGAACCTGGCCCGGCGCGGACCGGGATTCGACGAGGCGTTCCGTACCAGGGGCTTCTTCTACTGGCTGACCAGGGGCTGTGGCGAGCTCTTCACCGATCTCACCACCCTGGTTCGCACCGATGAACGCGCCGACCGCCAGATGCGCCGCGATTCGCGGGCGATCAGCGTGGCCTGCCGGAGCATCGCCCGCAATTTCTTCGACCCGCCGCTGCGGGATCTCCTCGACGGTATCGACTACACGACCGTCGCCGATCTCGGCTGTGGCAGCGGCGATCGGATCATCATGTTGGCCGAGCGGCAACCCGCGATCCGGGCCATCGGGGTCGATATCGCCCCGGGGGCGTTGACGGTCGCGGGAGAGGCGGTCCGAGATGCGAACCTGACGGACCGGATCACGCTGCTTCGGGATGATGTGCTGAACATGTCGCCGAGGCCGGAGTACGCCGACGCCGAACTGGTCACCTGCTTCCTCATGGGGCACGACTTCTGGCCACGGGACAACTGCGTGAAGACACTGCAGAAGCTCCGAGAGACCTTCCCCAACGGACGAAACCTCCTCCTCGGCGACACCTGTCGGTCCGTCGGCGTCGAAGGCCCGGACCTGCCCATGTTCACGCTCGGCTTCGAGACCGTGCACGCGATCATGGACCAGTACCTGCCCACGCTCGACGAGTGGTACTCGGTGATCGATGAGAGCGGCTGGCGTCTCGCTGATCAGCGGCTCATCGAACTTCCCGCGTTTAGCTTCATCTTCCACCTGACCCCAGCCTGATCCGTCATCGACGCGGCCGTACCCGGAGGAACACCCCATGGACGCCCCTTCCGCAAGCTCCGCAGTCGCGGCCGCCGCCCCGGCCGCCCGAATGGATCTTCCGCTGTTCCGCGAGATTCCCGGACATTACGCACCCACACCGTTCTACCTGACCGACGACATGTACGGCGGGCTGTGCTTGGAGCTGGCCGGCGGCGAGCTCAGCGACAAGGTGGGAAAGCCGGTGGCCGATCCGCATACCCACGAGTGTCCCGAGATCTATCTGCTGCTGTCACCGAATCCGGGCGGTGGCGTGATCGAGGTGGTCGCCGACGGACGCCACCACACGCTGACCTCGCCGGCGACATTCTTCATCCCGGCCGGTACGGTGCACCACTTCGTCACCCGCAAGGCCGAACCGGGCACGTATTGTCTGGGCCTGCTGCTCACCGGGTCAACCCAACGATGACCGTCCTGCGACCCCAGCTCACCGGTACCTCCGGCGCCGTGGCCTCGACGCACTGGTTGGCGTCCGCCGTCGGCATGGGCATCCTCGACCGGGGTGGCAACGCCTTCGACGCGGCGGCGGCCGCCGGCTTCGCCCTCCAGGTGATCGAGCCGCACTCGAACGGGCCCGGCGGCGACGTCGTGATCTCGGTCTACCCGCGCTCGGCCGGCACGGTACGCGTCATCTGCGGACAGGGCCCGATGCCGCAGGCGGCGACCATCGAGCGGTTCGGCGCGCTCGGCATCGAGCAGATGCCCGCGGCGGGCCTGCTCCCCGCGACCGTGCCGGGCGCGTTCGGCGCCTGGATGCGCCTGCTCGCCGAGTTCGGCACGATGCCACTGGCCACCGTCCTGGAACCGGCGATCGGGTACGCCTCCGGCGGCTACCCGCTGCTGCCCGGCGCCGCGGCGACGGTCGCGGCGATGGCTCCGCTGTTCCGGACGGAGTGGACCGCGTCCGCGCGCACCTACCTGCCCGACGACGCGGTACCGGCGGCCGGCGCCCGGATGCGCAACGCCGCGCTGGCCGGCACCTACGAGCGGCTGCTGCGCGAGGCGCGGGCCGCGTCGACCGACCGGGAGGCCCAGCTCGAGGCGGCCCGGGCGGCCTTCTACGAGGGCTTCGTCGCCGACGCGATCGACGGCTTCGCGCGTACCACCGAGGTGCTCGACTCCACCGGCGGCCGGCACCGCGGCCTGCTCACCGGCGACGACCTGGCGGCCTGGCAGCCTGCCGTCGAGGAACCGTGCGCGCTGCCGTACGGCGACTTCACCGTCTACAAGCCGGGGCCGTGGTCGCAGGGCCCGGTCTTCCTCCAGCAGCTGGCGATCCTGTCCGGCTGCGACCTGCGCAGCATGGGGCTCGGCACCGTCGACTACGTCCACACCCTCGCGGAGGCGGCTAAGCTCGCGTTCGCCGACCGCGAGGCCTGGTACGGGGACCCGGCGCACACACCGGTGCCGATGGCCGAGCTCCTGGCGCCGGAGTACACCGCGCGGCGGCGCTCGCTGATCGGCGACCGTGCGGCCCTCGACCCCCAACCCGGCCGGGTGGGCCCCGGCCGGCCCTGGATCCCGCAGGCCAAACCGGAGCAGCCGGGCGCCGACGAGCCGGACTGGATGACCCAGCTGCGCAGCGGCATACCCACCGTGACCGCCGGGGCGCCGCAGGCCGGCGCCGGGAACACCTGCACCGTCGCGGTCGCGGACCGGTGGGGAAACCTGGCCGTGGCCGTGCCCAGCGGCGGCTGGCTCAAGAGCTCACCGGTGATCCCCGATCTCGGCTTCCCGCTCGGCACCCGCGGCCAGACCGCCTGGCTCGTCGACGGCCACCCGAACTCGCTGGCACCCGGCCGGCGTCCGCGCACGACGCTGAGCCCCAGTATCGTGCTGCGCGACGGCGAGCCGTTCCTGGCGTTCGGCACGCCGGGCGGTGACCAGCAGGACCAGTGGACGCTCCAGGTGTTCCTCGCGATCGCGGAGTTCGGGCTGGAACCGCAGGCCGCGACCGAGCTCCCCGCCGTCAACATCGACCACTTCGCGCAGTCGTTCGCGCCGCGCGCCTCCCGGCCGGGCGTGCTGGTCGCGGAACGCTCGCTCGGGCCCGAGGTGCTCGTCGGCCTGGAGCGGAAGGGCCACCGGCTCGACGTGGTGCCGGCGTCCACCCTCGGCAAGGTCTGCGCCGCCGGTGTCGACCCGGATACCGGCTTCCTTCGGGCCGCGACCGGCCCGCGCGGCCGCCAGGCCTACGGAGTGTGTCGGTAGCCATGTTCGTACCGAGCCACTACCGGATCAAGGACGAGGACTGGCACCACCGGATCATCGACGGCCACCCCCTCGCGACGCTCACCACGAACGGGACGACCGCTCCCCTGGCCACCCGCCTGCCGGCCCTGGTCGCGCCGGGTGAACCCGAGTCCGGCCCGCTGGCCGGCACCGAGATCCTCGGCCACCTCAACCGCGCCAACCCGCACTGGAAGGCGCTCACGGACGGCACGTACGCCCGGCTGATGTTCGACGGGCCGGGCGGCTTCGTCACGCCGGCCGTCTACCCCGGCGACCCGTCCGCGCCGACGTGGAACTTCGCGGCCGTGCACGTCTGCGGCCGCCTACGGTTGATCCGCGGGCGGGAGGAGACACTCGAGGTCGTCCGGTGGACGGCCGCTCGCCTGGAGGATCGCTTCGGCGCGGGCTGGGACCAGACCTCCTCGGTCGACTACTTCCGCCGGATCGTGCACGGCGTCGGTGCCTTCCGGCTGACGATCGAGTCGGTGGAGGCGCTGTTCAAACTCAGCCAGGAGAAGCCGGCGGACGTGCAGGAGTCGGTGATCCGCCGCTACGAGGCGGATCCCAGCGGCGCCGGCTGGCCGATCGCCCGGCTGATGCGGGAGGCCGGGATGGGCGGCTCCGCCGGATCGCCGGACGACACCGTGTCCTCCTGCCCCTTCTGACCTGCCCTGCGAGCCGTTGGGCCCTAACAGGACCGCATCTCAGTTGATTTGGGGTTGAGCCGGTCGGCTTGCCGACAACAGATCAGAGCGGATGCCAGGCGCAGGAATCCGGTGTAGTGGTAAGCGGCGGGCCAGCCGACGGAACCGGCTGACCCACTCCAGGCAGCGTTCGATGGGATGTGGTTCGCTGTTTGCGCGGCGTGGCACTCACCGAGTAGTTGGCCGTGTTCGTGGCAGGTGTGGCAGACGACCAGAATCTTGCGGCCGGGAGTAGCAGCAGCACTGCGGCTGGAAGTCGCCCGAGCGGTCAGCGCTCCTGCTCGGGACGCGCTTTCACTCGGTTCGGGTATCGGCCTCGAGCACGGTGAGGTCGCGCACCGCATACCGGTGATGCTCGGCCTCTTCCTTGAGCACGACGCTGAGGCAGCGGCGTACGACGTAGTCCTTGTCCGGATAGAGGTCGGCCGGCTTGCGACCACATACCCGGTCGAGCTCGGCCTCGGTGAGCTCGTCGACGACCCGGCACATCGTGGCCATGCGGGCGAGCCGCGGCGCGAGTACCTCCTCAAGCGTCGGGATGGCATCGAGGGTGAGCCCCAGGAGCTTCGCCGATGCTTCGGCCGGCACCCCGCCGCCAGGAAGGCCCAACGAGTGGTACGGCGCATCCTCCTCGAGCACGGCGTTGCCGATCCAGGCATCGCCGGCCATCAGCAGATGCCGCTGCGTCTCGACGAACGACCACTCGCCGTCGACCCGCTCATGCAGCTTCGCCTCCGGTAGGCGCCTGGCACGGTCAATCGTCTCCCCCCATTGCTTCTCGATGGCATCCCAAGCGGCCCGGTATTCGGCGGCCGACGTGGCCTCACGGGCCAGCACCCGATTGGGATGCAGCCGATCAAGCTCGGCCTCGACATAGGCGGTCACATCGACGTCATTGACAACGACACGCTCAAAGCCCCCACCGAGAGAGACGCCACCCCCATAGCAGTCCACGATCTTCAGGCCGGTGACGTCGCAATCACGAATCTCGAGGCCGGACAGGTCGCACAGATGGATGCGGGCACCACGGAACTGGTCACCTTGGCTGTACTCAGCAGGCATCTGTACAGCTTCCCGTATCCGTGCCGTACCGATGCAGACCCCCGTTTCAGTGACAAGACCCGTCCGTTCGCGCCGCCTATGGTTGGCTCAGCTGGCGTGTCAGTAGCCTCCATCGGCACTGGCCCGCCCGCATTCCTCGTTCCAGGCATGTCCGGCTGGCAGGCACCTCATCGAAAGAAGGGGGTCAAGGTGGCGGAAAGCACGAGCGACCCGGCGATCCGAGGGCTGACGGCCGAACAGGTGGAGTCCTTCAAGGAGAACGGGTTCCTTGGGCCGTTCGACCTCTATGCCGAGGACGAGGCTCCGCTGGTCTGGAGCCAGGCCATGATCGATATGGTCACGTCGGCGAACAAGCCGCACAACTCGACCACCATCAACTGCGACCGGCACCTGGACTGCGACACGTTGTCACGGCACATTGCCCAGCCGGCGATCGTCCACAAGCTTCGCAGCCTCATGGATGACGACATCATGTGCTGGAAGACGCACATCTTCGAGAAGGAGCCCGGCGGCTCGGGAACGGGCTGGCACCAGGTCGAGGCATTCACTGTGTACAACGAGTCGGAAACCGTCTCGTATCCCTCGCTGCGCTACACCGAGGAGTCCACGGCCGCCACGCAGGAGCTGTTCGTCTGGACGGCCTTCTCCTCGACGGACAAGGCGCACGGCTGCCTACGCTTCCTGCCCGGCAGCCACAAGCAGTCCTACAACGTGGAGAACAAGTCCCACAACGGCTACGACTACTCAGAGCTCAAGCTTGACAAGGACTGGGATCCGAACAGTCACGAGATCGTCGACATGGAGTTGAAGCCCGGCCAGTTCGTCATCTTCCTGGCCAAGTGCGTCCACGGCTCGAACCCGAACATCAGTGCCGACAAGCGCCTCGGGTTGGCGTCCCGCTACATCTCGCCGTCCGTGCGGGTCTACGAGCACATCAACCGTCTCAGCGGGTCCGGCGACGCGATCGACCTCGACTACCACGGATGCGTCATGGTGTCCGGCGAGGACAAGTACGGGCACAACCGGATGCACCGGGAGAACCTCAACGGCTTCCCCTTCCCGAAGCTCGAGTCCGACGGCCACTGACGACTACCGGCAGAGGTTCGCCGAGATCCTCGCGCGACCCAACCCACGGGCGCCGACCTCGCCGACGAGCAGATCGTCCAGGCGAAGTCCCGGCAGGAACTGGGCATCAGCTCGCTCAACATGATCATCGTGCTGATGAACTACATCAAGAAGTACACGGACGGCACCATCACAGTCCGCCCGGAATGGGTCCCCCGGCTCAACGACATCGGCGGCATCGCCGACGTCCTCCGCGAGATCGACAAGCACGTGCGTTGGCCGAACGGTCCGGAAGTGGCGGTGATCGAGCGTCGCAACCTTCGGCTCGCGGATCCGCTCGACCAGCGCGATCACGCTTGCGTCAACCACCCCGAGGCTGACGTCGGCGTAGGAGCGCTGCAGGTCTCGCCACCGGTCAGCCGCATGTGGCACCAGCAGTCGAGTTCGGCCATGACCAATTCGGGAACGAACAGCACGCTGGTATCGCAGATGAGGCTCATCCGCGGAAGTCGTGCGCAAGCTCGGCGGTCAGCTCGGCCGCGGATAGACCGTCCGTGGTCCGGGCGTACCCGGTGCGGGGCTTACGTCCCCGGCGCAAGTCGGCGGCAGACTTGATGACTGCCTCGGCCAGGACGAAGGTCAGCGGGACGCCGCGTCGCTCCAGGGTGGCCAGGTCCTCGCGTGGAGCGGCCAACGCGGCCACACGGCCGGGCGCGCTCAGATTTCCTCGTAGCCCATCCGCCGGGCGATCGCGGAGCTGATCGCCGCCGCCAGTTGGTCGGCGTGCTCCTGGTCGAAGAGGCTCAGGTGGTTTCCCTTAATCTCGACGGTCGTCACCTCGGCGGCGACGGCGGACCAGCCGCGGTCGCCGTCCATGTAGCCGGCCGGGAACGGCGGCGCGTCGGCGGGCAGCGGGTCGCTCGCGCGCAGGAGGTCCACCTCGGCCGGGTAGTACTCCGGCCGGTAGTCGAGGAACGCCGCGCGGTTGCGTTCGACGGTCTCGGCCAGCTCGGCCTGCGTCGCCGGGGTGGCGTCGGCCCCCTCGAGGCGCAGCACGTCCAGCGCCAGGACCGAAGCCCGGACCCGGGCCGCGTCCGCCGCCGCGGACATGAACGCGGGCGGCGCCCAGGTGTCCAGCAGCAGGGTCGCGGCGACCCGCTCGTTGCGATGCAGCCAGCGGCGGGCCATCTCCAGCGCCACGGCGCCGCCCATCGACCAGCCGGCGACCACGACCGGGGCGACGCCGCGTACCGCGTCGACCTCGTCAACGTAGCGGGCCGCGATCTCCTCGATCGACGCCGGCGGAACGTCCGGCGGCGACTGAAGCGCGTACACCGCGAACTCCCGCCCGAGCCGCTTGGCCACCTGGTAGAACGGCAGCACCGAACCGCTCGCGGCGTGCACGAAGACCACCAGCGGCGCGCCCGGGTGCTCGACCAGGCTCACCAGCGGGTCCACGCCCACTGCAGGTCGCATCGCGCCCAGCGTCGCCGCCAGCGCGCGGACCGTCGGGCCGGTGAACACGTCCAGGACGCTCGGCTTCAGCCCGAACTCGCTCGCGCAATCCTCGATCAGCTTGAAGACCAGCAGCGAGTGGCCACCCATGTTGAAGAAGCTCTCGGTGACCGAGACCGAGTCCCGGCGCAGGACCCGGCAGAAAATCCCGACCAGCCGCGCCTCCAGCTCGGTCTCGGGTGCGTCGGTGCGGTCAGCTTCCGTGTCGCGGTCCCGGAGGTCGAGCAGCGCGGCCACGTCGATCTCGCCGCTGCCCCTCCGGGGGATCTGCTCCACTACCGTGACGGTTGCCGGCATCAGGTACTCCGGCAGCCGCGCAGCGGCGCCGTCGACGAGTCTTCTCCCGGACAGCTCACGTTCCCCGTCCGGCACCACGAAGGCGGCGAGGCCGCCGTCCGGCGCCGCGGTCACGACGGTGCGCGACACGCCGTCCTGGTCGGTGAAGGCCGCCTCGATCTCGGCCGGCTCGACGCGCAGGCCGTGGATCCGGACCTGCCGGTCGATCGGGCCAAGGTGCTCCAGCACCCCGTCCTCCCGGTGCCGGCAGAGCTCGCCGGTGCGGAACATGCGGGCGCCGGGGGCAGCGAACGGGTCGGCCACGAACCGGTGCGCGGTCAGCGCCGGCCGCCGGTGGTATCCGCGAGCGAGGCCGATCTCGCCGCCGACGTAGAGCTCACCGACCACGCCGATCGGCACCGGCGCCAGCGCCTCGTCCAGTACGTAGAGGGCACGGTGGCCGGCTGGCCGGCCCTGGTCGGTGACCTGTCCGGTCTCGGCCGGCCCGTAGCCGGCGACGAGGTCGCCCGGGAACCCGGCCACGTCCGGCACCATCGACGGCACGACCGACAGCGTCGTGACGCCGTACGCCCCCACATGGTCCGCCAGCCGCCGCGGGTCCCGGTGCACCGCTGGCGGCGCCAACGCGACCGTCGCGCCCTGCGACAGCGGCCAGAAGCAGTCCTCAGGCGTCGCCAGGAGCGCCACGTCGCCGGCACCGAGGGGATGGTCGTGCTGAAGTTGCGCCAGCTCGGCCAGCGCCCCCTCGACCGGGTAGGCGATCGCGGCCGGCCGGTCGGTGGCGTGCGCCGCGTAGCGCAGGCACAGCAGGTCGTACCCAGTTGCCTCGACCGGCAGGTCGTCGGCAGGCGCCCCGGCCCACTGGCCGGGCTCCGCAAACGAGCACACCTGCCACGGTCCTGCCGGCACGCGGCCCGCCGTCGACCCGTCAACGATCACCGCAGCCGGGGCGGCACCGTCCAGCATCGCCCCGAGCCGGCCCTCCTCCGGATCGAGCGTTACGTACGGGGCGCCGACCTTGGCCGCGGCAAGCAGCGCGACCGTCTGGTCGACCCCAGGGGAAAGGCACAGCGCCACGACGTTTCCCGGACCGACCCCGGTGTCGCGCAGGAACCACGCCAGCCGGTTGGCCCGGGCGTTCAACTCGGCGTAGCTGAACTGGCCCTCGGCACCGCGCACCGCGATCGCGTCCGGGGCGCGCCGGACCTGCTCCTCGAACGGCTGCGCCAGCGTGCGGTACGCGACGTCCGGCCGGACGTCCCGGTTGAGCCCCTGCAGAACGCGCTCTCGCTCTGCCTGCGACAGCAGCGGAAGCTCGGACGCTCGCGCGTCCGGCCGCTCGGCGGCCGCGGCCAGCAGACGCTCGAGGACACCTGCGAATCGGAGCGCGGTCCCCCGGTCGAACAGGTCGGCCGAGTACAGCACGATGCCGCTGATCGCGTCACCGTCCGGGTGCATGATCAGGGCCAGGTCCACCGGCATGGCGTTCGTGTTCAGCGCCACACTCTTCTCGGCTGCCCGGCTCGAGCCGCCGATCGGGTGCTGCAGAGTGACTATGGTCTGGAACACCTGGTGCACCCCGGACAGCCGGGGCAACCCTAGTTCGGCCACCACCCGGGCGTACGGTACGGCCTGATGGTCGTGGGCCTCCAGGAAGGCCTCGTGCACCCGGCGGACGACCTCGCGGAACGTCGGGTCGCCGGACAAGTCGGTGCGCAGTGGCACCGACCTCACGAAGCAGCCCACCATCGACTCGGCGACCTCCTGGTCCCGGCCGGCCAGCGGGACGCCGACGAGGATGTCCCGCTGCCCCGTCATCCGGGCCAGGAACAGCTTGTACGCGGCCAGGACGACAACGAACACGGTGACCCCGTCGTCTGCCGCCAGCCGCTGCAGCCGAGTCAGCAACAAACCGGGAATCGTGAACGGCACGGTGGATGCGGCCCGGCTGGCTCGGGCCGGCCGGGGATGGTCCCTCGGCAGGTCCAGCACCGGCAGGTGACCGGACAGATTGTGGGTCCAGTAGGCCAGGTCGCGCTGAACCTTCGCCTCGTCGGTGTTCTCGCGTTCCCAGGCCACGTAGTCGAGGAAGCCAACCGGCGGAGGCGGGTCGAGTGTCCGGCCGGCCAGCAACGCGTGCAGCTCCCGGACGACCTGCTCCCGGGAGAGTCCGTCGGCGACCAGGTGATGGAAGTTGGTCGCCAGCATGGTGCGCTCGCCGGGCAACGCGAATCCGATGATCGTGAAGAAGCACGGCTCGTCGAGCGGGATCGGACGCTGGGCGGCCCGGTTGCTGATCTCGGTGGCGCGCGCCGCCGCCTCGTCCGCCGGCAGGTGCCGCAGGTCGTGCCAGGTCACCGGCGGCTCGACCGGGCCGCAGTCCTGCTGCATCGGGACACCGTCGCGCTCGAACATCCGCACTCGCAGGATGTCGTGCCGGGCCATCAGCTCCGCCACCGCGGCGCGCAGTGTCGAATGGTCCAGTGCCCCCTCCATGACCTGCAGGTCCGGAATGCTGTACTCGCTGCTGTCCGGGTACTGCCGGCAGGAGAACCAGATCCCCGCCTGCGGCGGGTTGAGCGGAACGGCGGTCCCCGGCGGCACCGGGCTGATGCGCGGCACTTCGACCGCGGTGGCCCGCTCGCGCAGCAACTTCATGAGCAGCCGCTGCTTGTTCGCGTCCAATGCGGTCATCGGCTTACCCCTCCCGGGTCGCCGAGCCGCTCGGCGACGTCGTCGTCGGACATCGTGGCCACCTCGGCGGCCAGCGCCGTCTCCAGGTACCCGGCCACGCCCGCGATCGTCGGTGCGTCGAAGAACTCCCGGACGGTGATCGATACCCCGAACCGGGTCTTGATTCGGTGCAGCATCTGCAGGGCCGACAGTGAGGTGCCGCCGACGGAGAAGAAGCTCTGGTTGCGACCGACCTGGTTGACCTGCAGCAGGTCGCACCACACCTCGGCGACCTCCGCCTCGATCAGCGAGGTGACCTCCGAGACACCGGTCCGGGCCTCCCGGTCCCGGATGGTGGGAACGGGCAGCGCCTCCCGGTCCACCTTGCCGGACGGGGTCAGCGGCAGGGCATCCAGCTTCACGTACACCGCCGGCAGCAGATACTGGGACAAGTAGCCGGCCAGGTACTCGGCGACCTCGGGGATGAAGGCGTCCGGCCCGACCACATAGGCCACGATCTCCTTGACGCCGGGCTCGTCCTCCCGGATCGCCACCACCGCCCGCTCGACCGCCGGGTGGCTGTCCAGCACCGTCTCGATCTCGCCGGGCTCCACTCGCACGCCCCTGACCTTGGCCTGATGGTCCGCCCGGCCGGCGTAGTGCAGCAGGCCGTCGTCGTCCAGGCTGGCGAGGTCGCCGGTACGGTACAGCCGCTCCCCCGGCACCACCGGGCAGGGATGCGGCAGGAACCGTTGCGCCGTCAGCTCCGGCCGTCCGAGGTAGCCGCGGGCCAGGCCGTTCACGCCGGCGACGTACAGCTCGCCGACCACGCCCGGCGGGATCGGCCGGAGCGCTTCGTCCAGCACGTACAGCCGGTAGCCGTTGACCGCACGGCCCATCGGGACGCCGCCGCCGGCCGGCCAGGCGCGCCCGGTCCAGAGCGCGACCTCCGAGGTCTCCGTCTGGCCGTACGCGTTGTGCAGGTCGAGATCGAAGTGGGCGGCGAACCGCTCCAGAAGCGCCGCCGGCACCGCCTCGCCGGAGGTCTGCACGCAGCCGAGGTCCGGGTACTTGGTGGCCGGAACGGTGGCCAGGTACATGTCCAGCATCGACGGTACGAAGTGGGCCAGCACCGTGCCCGGCTCGGCGAGCAGCTCGGCCAGGTACGGCACGTCCGTCTCCGAGCCCGCCTCGGCCAGCTCGACCGTGGCGCCGGCGGCGAGCGTCGCGAAGATCTCCCAGATCGCGACGTCGAAGATCAACGGCGTCTTGTGCACGACTCGTCGGCCGGGCTCGAGCTCGTACCGCCGGGCGATCCACTCCACCCGGGACGCCGCGCAGCCGTGGTCGATGACGACCCCCTTGGGCCGGCCCGTGGACCCCGACGTGTAGTAGACGAAGGCCGTGTTCCGCGGGTGGATCCGACGGTGACTCCGGTCCGGCGCGGCCGCGTCGGCGATCGGCGCGGCCGCGTCGACGATCGGCAGGCCCTCCAGCCCGGCCGGCGGCGGCCCCGCGGCGATCACCGCCGCCATCTCGCAGTCGGCGGCCATCCAGCGCAGGCGCTCGGCCGGGTAGCCGGCATCCAGCGGTACGAAGCCGGCACCCGCGCGGAGTACCCCGAGAAGCGCCGCGATCGACTCCACCGAGCGCGGAACGCATACCCCGACCAGGGACTCCGGCCCGATGCCGGCGGCCGCCAGCGCGGTCGCCACCGCCTCGGCGCGGGCGTCCAGGTCCGCGTAGCTGACCGAGCTCGTCCACGCCTGCACGGCCACCGCGTCCGGGTCCCGGGCCAGCGCGGCATGGAAACCATCGTGCAGCAGCGTCCCGGCGGCGACGCGGTCCTCGTGGCCGGCGTTGATCGCGGCCAGCTGGGCGGTGACCGAGGCGGCGGGCAGGAGCGGCAGCTCGGCCAGCCGGGCCGACGGGTCCGCCAGTGCCGATTCGAGGAGCGTCAGCAAGGCTTCCTGCCAGCGGCCGGCGGACTGGCGGTCAAACCGGCGGGTGGCGTACTCCACCTCGCCGGCCAGCGTCCCGCCGTCCAGCCGCAGCGTGCAGGTCAGCGCGACCTTGGCGGTACCGGAGTGGATCGGCTGCTCGGCGATCTGAAGGCCGTGGATCTCGCCGCCGCCGTCCATCGGGGTGGACTCGAAGACGAACATGGTCTGGAAGACGGGGTTGTCGGCCCCGCCGGAGGAAAGACCGCCGACCATCTCCGCGAACGGCAGGTCCTGCCGGGACAGCGCCTCGGCCAGCGCCGCGTCGGTGCGCTCCACCAAGTCCCGGAAGCGCATGCCGGGGGTGAATCGCATCCGCAGCGGCACGGTGTTGACCAGGTAGCCGATCAGGTCCTCGGTACCGGGCCGGACCCGGCCGGCCATCGGGACCCCGACCACCACGTCGTCGGCGCCGCCGGTCATCCGGTGCAGCGTGCCGAGGAAGCCGGCCAGCAACACGCCGAACGGAGTAGATCCATAAGCGCGGGCCACCCGCTCCACCGCGGCCAGGCCGACGCCGGCGAGCTCGAGCGGTATCGAGAACCCGGCGTGCCCCTCCTCCCCGGTCGGCCGACCGGGTTCCAGCACCGGCGCGTCGCCGTCGAGCTGCTCCGCCCAGTACCGCCGCTGCCCGGCCGCCTCCTCCGAGCCCAGCCAGCGCTCCTGCCAGGCCACGTAGTCGGCGAACCGCACGGACGGCGCCGGCAGCGGGCGGTCCTGGTACAGCGCGGCGAACTCTCGCCAGAACACTCCCAGCGACCATGCGTCAAAGACGCTGTGGTGCACATCGAGCAACCACAGGTGCTGCTCGTCGTCGACCCGGTAGCAGCAGGACCGCACCAGCGGTCCTGCGGACAGGTCGAACGGCCGGGCCGCCTCGGCCTCTGCCAGGCGCACCGCGGCCGCCCGGTCGGCGACGGATCTCACCTCGGTACGGACCGGCTCTGGCGGCTGGAGCCGGGACCAGACGCGGCCGTCCCGTTCCGCGAGGGTGGTCCGCAACGCCTCGTGCCGCTCCGCCAGCGCGGTGAGCGCGGCATCCATCCGCTCGATGTCGAGCGGGCCGGAAATCCAGTATCCGAGGGGTACGGCGTAGGTCGCGACACCATGCTGCAGCCGGTCCAGGTACCACAGCGCCGCCTGGCCGCGCGAGGCCGGCCGCCATTCGTCGTGCTCGCCGGACGCCGCGACGATTCCGCCGCCGGTGTCTCGCCAGCTGGTCCCCTTGACCAGCGCGGCGAGGGCGGTCACGGTCGGGGCGGAGCGCAGCTCGTTGAACGATAGAGCCGCACCGGTGGCCCGGGCGATGCCGCTGAGCAGTTGCAGACCGCGCAGGGAGTCGCCGCCGACCGCGAAGAAGTCCTCGTCGGCGCCGACCGGCCGACCCAGCACGTCGGCGACGAGTCGCGCGACGACGCCTTCCACACCGGAGGACGTGGCTGTGTCGGGCTCGCCCGCGTCGGCCGACGCGGGGGCGGCGGGTGGTGGTGGCGGCAGCTCGGACGGCAGCACCTTTCTGTTCAGCGGGGACCGCGGGATCCGGTCCAGCCAGACGATGGTCCGCGGGAGCATGACGGCGGGCAGCCGGTCGGCCAGTTCGGCGCGGAGCGCTGCGTCCGCGGCCGGCGTGTGTTCCCCCTCGACGTATGCGATCAGCCGGGCGCCGGAAACCGGGTCGTCGGCCGCGACCACGACGGCGTCGCGTACGCCGGCACAGGCCCGCACCGCGTTCTCCACCTGGCCGGGCTCGACCCGGAACCCGCGAATCTTGACCTGGCGGTCGGACCGGCCGAGGAACTGCAGGTTCCCGTCCGGCAGCCGGTTGGCCCGGTCACCGGTCCGGTACATCCGGGCGCCGGGCGGCCCGAACGGGTCCGGCCAGAACCGGTCGGCGGTGGTTGACGGCGCACCCAGATAGCCGCGGGCCAGCCCGAAGCCCGCGATCCACACGTCCCCCGGTTCCCCGTCGGCCACCGGCGCCAGCTCGTCGTCGAGCAGGTACACGGTCACCCCGGGCAGTGGTCGCCCGATCGGCACGAGTCCGACGTCGGGCAGGTTCGCCGGGTCCGGCCGGTAGGTGGTGCAGCTGATCGTGGTCTCGGTGGGCCCGTAGTCGGCGATGAAGTCCACGGGTCGCGAGCCGACAGCCTCCACCCAGACGGCGAGCCGGTCCATCCGCAGCTTGTCCCCGCCGACGAACACGGTGCGCAGGCTGTCGGGCAGCGACACGATCCCGGCGACGAGATCGTCCACCCACTGGTGCCAGTAGTTGCTCGGGAGGCTCACCATGGTCGCCCCGCGGGCCTTCATCACGTCGGTCAGCTCGACGCTGGTCGGACGGGGCGTGTCCGGCAGCACGACCGCGGCGCCGGCCAGCCACGCCGGCAGTATCTCCTCCAGCGAGGCGTCGATGTGCATCGAGGTGAACTGCAGGAACCGGTCGGACGACCGCAGGCCCAGCTCCGCCTGGATCGCAGCGGCGTGCTGGGCCAGGCTGGCATGCGAGACCCCGACGGCCTTCGGCCGGCCGGTCGAGCCGGAGGTGAAGGCGCAGTACGCGAGATTGCCGGGCCACAGCGCCGGCCGGGCACCAGTCGGGTCCGGTTCGGCCGAGCCGACCGGTTCAGCCATGAGGTCGGCCAGGTCGACCACCGAGAACCCGGCACCGTCGAACGTCCGCTCCGGTCCACCGCGGAGCACCAGCTCCACCTCGGCGTCGGCCAGCATCCCCGCCACCAGCCCGGCGGGCAGCGCGGCGTCCAGCGGAACGTAGACGCCACCGGCCTTCCACACCGCGAGCACCGTCACCAGCCAGCGGGCGGACTGTTCGACGGCGACCCCGACCCGGACCTCCGGCCGCACACCGCGCACAGCGAGCCGGTCGGCCAGCTCGCCGGCCCGCTCGTCGAGCTGGCGGAAGCTCAGGACACCGTCACCGGACATGATCGCAGGCGCGTCCGGGGTGCGCGCCGCCTGCGCCTCGATCAACTGATGTACGCAGAGATCGGACATCGATCGCCTACCTCCAGCCGTGCCGTAGAGATGAAATGCGTTCGGGTCAGGTGACCGTGCCGGCGGCCGAGGCTCGCCGCCAGCTGTCGTACAAGCCGGCGTAGACACCGCCCGCCGCGAGCAGCTCGTCGTGCCGGCCGCGTTCCACCAGCCGGCCGCCGTCGAGCACGATCACCTCGTCGGCCCGTTCGGCGGTGGCCAGCCGGTGCGCGACGGTCAACGACGTGCGGCCCGCGGTGAGCCGGCGCAACGCCTCGACGAGCGTCAGCTCGATCCGCGGGTCCACGGCCGAGGTCGCCTCGTCGAGGATCAGGCAGGCCGGGTCGGCCAGGTGCGCGCGGGCCAGCGCGACCAGCTGCCGCTCGCCCGCGGACAGGCTCTCGCCGCGCTGCCCGGCCGGGGTGTCCAGGCCGCGCGGCAGGCTGTCGAGGAACGCCGCCGCGCCCAGATCGTGGAAGGCCCGCTCGACGTCGGCACGGGTGGCGGACGGTCGCCCGTACCGGACGTTCTCCTCGACCGTGGTGTCGAAAAGGAACGGTTCCTGCGGCACGACCACCACGCGCGAGCGCAGCGACTCGGTCGCGATTTCCCGCGCGTCCACGCCGCCGATCAGGATGTGGCCGCGGTCGGGGTCGGCCAGCCGGGCGATCAGCTTCGCCAGCGTCGTCTTGCCCGATCCGGTGGCGCCGACCAGCACGACCTGGCGACCGGCCTGCACCTCGAACGACACGTCGGCCAGGGCCGTGCCGGCGTTCGGGTAGCCGAAGGTGACATTCCGTACGTCCACCGCCGGCGGGCTGGCCGGCAGCTGCCGGCCGTCGACCGGCTCGGTGACGTCCTCGACGATGTCCAGCAGTGCCAGCACCCGTCGCCAGCCGGCCACGGCATTCTGCGTGAAGTCGATGACCTGGGTGAACTGCCCCACCGGCCCCAGCAACAGGGTCACCAGCAGGAGGAACGCGACCAGCTCGCCGGCGGTGTGCCCGGTCGACGGGCCGATCGCCAGGCCCACCGCGAGGACGCCGACCACCACGATCGCGGTGAACAGCTCGGCGAGGGAGAACAGCACGCTGCCCAGATAGCCGGCGCGGGCCTTCGTGTCCCGCCAGCGATGGATGGTCGCCGTGGTCCGCCGCAGGCTCGGCTTCGTGATGCCGTAGGCGCGGATGACGGCCGCGCCCTGGATCGTCTCCGAGGTCACCGTGAGCAGATCGGCGACGCGGCCCCGGACCGCGGAGTGCGCGGGCCCGAGACGCCCGGTCAGCACGTGGATGAGGACGACCATCGGCACGGTCAGCGCAACCGTGACCAGCGTCAGCAAGACGTCGTAGTACAGCATGCCAGCGAGGGCGGCCAGCATGGCGGCGCCGTTCACCACCCAGGCGATGCCGCCCCACTGCAGGAACTGGCTGAGGGTCCCGACGTCGGAGGTCACCCGGGACACCAGCTTCCCGCGCGTCTCGGCCGAGTGGTACGCCACGCTGAGCCGGTGTACGTGGTCGAAGGCGCGGACCCGCAGCCCGCACAGTGCGCGCTCGCTGGCGATGGCGAGGCGCAGCAGGCTCACCCAGTTGACCAGGGCGGTGGCCACCACCGCCACCCCCGCCAGCGCGCCCAGGCGAACCAGGTGGCCAACGTCGATGTGTCCGGTGCTGAGTCCCCCGTCGAGGAGCCGCTGGACGAGGATCGGTACGGCCAGCCGGCCGAACCCGCCGACCAGTGCGAGGACGAGCGTCAGGGCCAGGCCGTCGCGGATCTCCGGGATGGCGGCGAAGCCGCGCCGAAGCACCGCGGGCGCCGACCCGGCAACACCGTCGGGGTCGACCGCGATCGCACTCATACCGCCTCCCGCTCTCGCTGGTATCCCCGGATCAGCCGGTCGTAGCCGTCGATCCGGAGCAGGTCCCCATGGGCGCCGACACCGGCCACGCGGCCGCTGTCGAGGTAAACGACCGCGTCGGCCCGGGCCAGCGTCTCGGCGCTGGTGGTGACGACGATCGTGGTGGTGGACGGCAAGTCGGTGGCCAGCCCGCGCATGATCTCCTGCCGGGTGGTCGCGTCGACCGCGGACGTGGCCTCGTCCAGCAACAGCACCCGGGGCCGGCGGACCAGGGCCCGGGCCAGCGCGATGCGTTGTCGTTCGCCGCCGGACAGCGTCACCCCACGCTCGCCGACCCGAGTCGCCAGCCCGTCCGGCTGGCGCTCGACGATGGCGGTGGCCCGGGCGAGGCGGAGCGCCTCGTCCAGCCGCTCCCGGTCGGCGTCCGCGGGTGCTTCCGATGGGATGGGGTCGAAGTCGAGCCGGACGTTCTGGGCCAGCGTGCCGGCGAACAGGAACGGCTCCTGGAAAACCGCCGCACAGGCCGCCGCCCGGTCGGCTGCGGCGACCCGGTACAGGTCGACCCCGTTGAGCAGCACCGTGCCGCCGGTCGGGGGCAGCAGGCCGGCCAGCGCCAGCAGCAGCGTGCTCTTACCCGACCCGGTGCTCCCGGTGATCGCGACGGTCGCGCCGACCGGGACGTCAAAGCTCACATCGGAAAGGACCTCCGGGCCGTCCGCGTAGGCGAAGCCGAGACCGCGGACGCTCAGGCCGAGCGGACCGTCCGGCAGCGGCTGCGGATCCACCACAGCCGGCGGTGGCGTCTCGCCGAGCACCTCCTGAACCCGGCCGTACCCCGCCAGCACGTGCGGCAGGTGGGCCAGCACGTTGCCGATCACGCTCAGCGGCACCGCCAGTATGGCGAACAGGTTGACGAAGCTGACCAGCTGGCCGACCGTGATCGCGTCGCTGTTCACCCGCCACGCCCCGACCACCAGGATGATCAGCGACGTGGCGGCCGGGATCAGATCGAACAGCTCGTTCATCAGCCATTCCCGACCGGCCAGCTTGATATTCGCATCGCGGAGCCGGGCCGATTCGGCGCCGAACCTGTCCCGCTCGGCGCGGTCCCGACCGAGCGTCTTCACCAGGAACGCGCCGTCGAAACTCTCGTGGGCGATTGCGGTCACCCGCCCCAGCCGCTTCTGGGCCTCCCCGGCAAGCCCTTCGACCCGTTTCTGGTACACGGAGTTGACCAGCAACAGCGCCGGGATCGAGGCACCGCCGACCACTGCCAGGATCGGGTCCACCGCCAGCATCCAGCCGGCGGTGACCAGGAACATCAGGAACATGCCGAGTACCTGCGGCATTCGGGCCGGCAGGTCCGCGGCCGCCTCCGGGTCGGAGGTGACGTGCGCCAGCTTCTCGCCGGTCGGGTGGGCCCGATGGTAGGCAATCGGCAGCGCGTCGTACCGCTCGACCACGGACTCCCGCAGGGTGGCATCGAACCGGGCCCGGGTCGCGGTGGCGGTCCATCGCAGCATCAGCCCTGCCGTGCCCTTGACCACGCCGATCGCGAGCACGACCAGGACCAGGGCGAGGGCGGTGCCGGTGGACACCTGTCCGCCCTCGAACCTCGGTATCACCACGTGGCTGACCAGCTCGCCGAGCGCGACGGACCAGACGGTCAGTCCCGCTCCGTACAGCATCGCGGCGGCCAGCCCCCAGCTCATTGGACCCGGATGGGCGCGAAAGGCGGCGAGCAGCAACGTGCGCGACCGGCGCAGGATGTTGGGCCGTGCGGCCGGCCTCTGATCCACTTTCGCCACTTCCTCATCATTCGCTGTCGTCATTGCCGCTCAGCCGCCAAAGCTGGTGAAGGTCCGGAAGGGACACGGGGATGTGGGAGCTGACTGGTGACCCGGTCGCGTACTCTGGCTCAGCCACTGTGCGTCCTTTGCTCCTCGGCGGAGGCGCTCATGGCGGCCCGCAGGCTGGCCGGGCGCATGTCCGTCCACAACTCGCCGATGCGCGCCAGACAGTCATCCCGGGACGCCGGCTCGCCGACCGGCTCCCACCCTGCCGGTACCGGCCGACCCGACCGCCAGATCGAGTACTGCTCCTCGTCGTTGCGAACAATCACGTACATCTCGTCGGTGTCGGCCATGACTGCCTCTCGCTCTCGCTCTCGGCCGGGGCCGCACTCGGCTCCGATGACAGGGGGAACCGGCTGGAAAGAGCCTCGATCTCGATCTCGATCCGGACCGAACCGACGGCGTGTGCGGCCGGCCCGGAATCCGCCGGGTCGACGCGAGCCGGGTGCGCCACAGGTCGGTCCCGGTCGGTCACCACCCGGGCGCATCCGCGAACGTCGATCAACATCGAGTCCCCGGCTTGCGGCTCGCCGGGCGGCGCCCCGTCCGGCTGGAATATCGCCAGCACCTTGCCGCCGTCCAGCAGCGGCAGCTGCGGATCGGTCCGGTCGAGCACCCCGAGCAGGACGCCGTTGCGACCGCGGTCGCGATCCAGCACCAGCGGCAGCCGGGTCGCGACCGGGAACTCCCCCGCACCGGCGCTCACCAGCGTTCCGGAGCCGCATCGCTCGATCAGCGTCACCAGCGTCGCGGCGGTCGGCCCGGCGTCGTGCCCCGCCGGCGGGAACGCGCGGGCCAGCGAACCACCGTCCTTGGCGATGGCTGTGATGATCTGCTTGGACCGGAAGGGCAGCAGCGACAACAGCGTGTCGCCGAGCCCGTGCGTCGCCTCGGCGAAGCCCTGCACGTACAGGCCGCAGGTCAGCTCGTCGGTCGTGCGCACGCGGTGTTCACGGGAAACCGCCAGCCCGCCATCGGCGTCGGTGTCCAGGTAGGGAAGGACGTCGCGGTACATATCCGAGTCCAGTTCGCGCCGGTACCCGGTGGCCAGCACCAGGCCGTCAACTCGGAGCACGCGGGCCCCGCCGCCGAAGCGGGCGTCGACCCCGATCCGGACGCCCGTGCCGTCGGCCCCGGCCTCCGCCCCGGTCAGCCGGGAGCCGTCGTGGACCACGAGGCGGGTGCGGCCGCGGACCTCGTCGGCGTAGACCAGCCGGTACAGCTCGTCGAGAAAACTCGCCTCCACCACGCCGTAGTTGGTGGTTCGCAGGCCGGCGTAGTAGTCGCGCCGGTTCGCCTCGTTGCGGGAGTAGAAGTCGGCGGCGTTGGCCTCGAAGAACTGCTCGTTCGCGAACGGGTTGTTGTCGGTGGCACGCAGCGAGTACCCCGGCAGGATCAGGTGCACGCGGGCGTTGCGGTACCGGTCCAGCAGGTAGTGGGTGATCTCGCCGGCGCTTTGCCCGTCGCCGGCGACCGCGAACTCCCACTCGCGGTCGCGGTCGGTGAACGTCTCGGGGACCGTTGGCAGGAACGCGCTGGAGTGCACCACGGTCGGGCCGAGCGTCACCGCCTCCGGCACGCGGGGTACGCCGCCGAGCGCGTGCACGATGTTGCGGGCGTGGTACTCGACGACGCCGCCGGTCGTGGTGTCGGTCGCGGTCACCCGGAACAGCGGCAGCGTGCCGTCGTCGTCGCGGACCGGGGTCACCGCGCGGACCGCGGAGTGGTAGCGCACCATGTCGGCGAACTGTGCGGCGACCCACCTCAGGTAGTCCTGGAACTCCAGCCGGGTCGGCCGGAACTCGGCGAGGTTCACGAACCTCTCCAGCCGCCCCTTGGCCTTCTCGTACTGGAGGAAGGTGAATGGGCTGGCCAGGTTCCGCAGGGACACCAGGTCCTTGAGGAAGGAGATCTGCATCCGGGCGCCGTCGATGAGCATGCCCTCGTGCCAGCGCGTGTCGCCAGAGCGCTCCAGGAACAGGCAGCGGCGATCCGGCGCGATCTCCTGGGCAGCGATCGCGAGTGCGATGTTCGACGGTCCGAAGCCCAGCCCGATCACGTCGTACGGGTCATCCGGCGTGCCGAGATTCCGCACGTACCGCTCCCCTCCTCGACGTCTGCCCGGCTGGTTCATTGGGTGGCTCGGGTCGCTGAGGAGCGTTGGGCGATGCGACCAATGCGACCGGTGTCCAGGAAGCCGACCACGGGCGGCACCGTGGACACGACACGACCGGCCTCGTCGAGCCGCTCCTGATACTGCGCCGCGACCTCGGGAAGCCGGGTCCAGTGTGTCGTGGGGCGCAGATGGTGCTCCTGGTGGTACCCGTCGTTGAAGGTCAGCCGGTTGTACAGCCGGCTGTAGTAGCTCACGGAGTTCGCGTACCGGCTCTCCGGCTCCGCCCCGAAGTGCCGGTAGTAGTTCTGGACGTTGACCCAGGTAAACGCGGCCGCTACCGCCGGCAGGTAGCACAGCAGCAGCCACTGCCACGAGAGGACGGCGAGCAGCACGATGAAACTCAGGTGTGCCAAGCGGTCGCGGCGGATCTGGGCGAGCTCGGCCGCGCGCCGGGCCGGGTGCCGGGCGGCCCACCCTCGCAGCGTGGTCTCCGCCGGGCCGACGCCGCACAACCGGCGCAAGGACGCCCAGGTGCCCACGAACTCCCGGGCCGAGGCGGCGAGGCTGAAGACCAGGTACCGCCAGAGCGGGGCGTGGTCGTCGTCCCGGCTGTACCGGTAAGTGGAGCTGAGGTCGGCGGTGACCCCGTCGCGCTTACGGTCGTTGTTGTACCGGTGGTGGTTGCGGACGTGACCCAACTGGTACGCCTGTACCGACTGCGCGATGTTCGCCGAGTTCATCAACGACACGAGCGCGTTCAGCCGGTCGTCGGTGAACCAGGGCTGGTGCACGAACATGTGGTTAACGATGAGCACCGAGTAGGTCATCATGGCGGTGACCAGGATCGCCGAGCCGAGCCGCGGCCACAGCCCGTCCGGCGTCAACACGGCCAGCGCGATCGTCCCTGCGAACTGCACGATGCAAATCCCGAGCAGGATGGCGTCGGCCGGGCTGTTGCGCCATATCCGTCCGGGCTCGCGGTCGGTCATCTCACCGTCACCTTTCCCGAGTCCTCTTCGACGAAGCCCGGGCACACCTGCCGGCTGACCTCGGCGGGCCCGATCCGGGAGGCGGTTCGACCCAGGTGAATGCCGCTCGTCGCTGGTAAACACTGACCGACCATATGCAGCTCCGGCTTCCCAGCGCAGTCACGTGAACCGGCGACGCGGCGCCCGGCCCGCTTCGCGGATCATGGGCGCGGGGCGGGGGGCTGTTTTACGGGACACGGTCCCCCACTGGCCCGGCGTTAGGTTTCTTGGCAGGAGGTTCGGCCGGCTTCTTGCGCAATGCCGTGCACCATTCCCCGTTGTACGAGGGAGGTGGCTCGCGGTGGCCCTTCTGCGTGCGATTGCCAGGTTTTCGACGTAGGAAGAGGAAGAAGCACGATGGATCCATCTACCCGATGTTCTGATCAGGCGGTAGACGACCCGACGGCGCTGCCGATCCAGACGGTGTTCGCCCGCGCGTGTGACCCCGAGAGCACGCCACTGCCCGACGCCCTGCGGGCCGCGATCGTTGCGGAGTTGGACCGCGGCTGCGCCGACGATCGCGGTTCGCGGGTCCCGCTGGCCGACCTCGGGCCGTCGGTCGCCGCCTGGGCCGCCACGCAACGCTCGCGCTTCGAGGCACTCTTCGCCGCGGCGGAACGCGAGGGCCGCGCCGACGTGCTCGTCCGCCGGGCGGTCCTCGCGTGTGCTCCCTTGGCCTCGCTGTCCGGTGCCTGGCTGCAGTGGATGAGCGAGCCGGGCAACGCAGAGGAAGCGGTCACCATGGGGGTGCTCTCCCTGTTCGCGGGCGACGTCGGCGCCGGGCATCCGCGGGCGTCCCGAGGCAGCGTCTACCTCTCTCTCATGCAACACCTCCGGGTGGCCGTGCATGCGCATCCGGCGAGTCAACTGGCGCAGGACCGCCGAATCGCCGACCAGTCCTTCTACCTACCGGCCGTCGCGTTGACGATGAGCCGGCGCCCGGACGCATACCGGGGCGAGATCATCGGTCTTGACCTTTGCCTGCGTGAGGTCGGCCTGCTCCCGCCGCTCGACGGTGTTCAGACCCGGCTTCCGCACGCGATTGGATGGGACGCGCTGGATCCGAGCCGCGCGCGCACGCCGGACGGGCCGCCGACGGTCGAGGATGCTCAGGCCGTGGCGGCCGCGTTCGTCGAATCAGCCGGTACGGCCGGCGCGACCGCGGTCGAGCGCGGCTTCGCCTGGGCGTTCGGCGCGCTGCGACGTTGGTGCGACGAGGTGGCCCAGGAGCTGGACGCCGCTCGCGACCCGGGTTTCGAGATGGCGGAGCTGGTGCGGTCCCGGGCTAGGGAGGCGTCCGTATATCACGACCGGTTCAGCGTGCAGGGCCGGCCGCTGCAGGAGTGGCTCTCCGAGGCGCGCACCGACCCGATCCCGTTCCTGACCGCGCTGGCGAACAGTCGCCTCATCTGGCCGGGCAGGTCCGAGGCCAGCCGCCTGACCGGCGCGCTCGTGTCGGACAAGGGCCGGATGTTCCGGATATTCCCGGACAACGAACTGGACACGATCAAGCGATGGATCGACGCGCTGCCGGCGGATCCCGCACAGCGGGCAGGGTGGCGACCGCCCGCCCATCAGCCCCGGCGGATCATGCTCCGGCCGGCCTCGGAAAGCGCCCGCGATGACGGCGACCCTCCCGCGGACATCCGGCAGGCATACATCCGTCTGTTGCGGCGCACGATCACACCGGCGACCCGCCGATATGCGCTGCGATACGTGGAAAAGCGGCTCGCCAGGTCCCGCCAGGGCATGGAGTCGTCCGCCCAGTCACTGCCGGACGAGCACCCGGTGGACGGTCTGCGGTCTTGGCTGCTCGACCAGCACGACCTCCACAACATGGAGTTCCACAACGGCCTGGGCGATCCCTTGCCGGACCGCGCCGACTTGATCGACTCGAGCGTGCAACTGGCGCCGCTCACCCTGATCGACGGTGCCTGGCTGACCGGCTACACCGACTATCAGCTCGCCTCCTCCGAGCGCGGGCACTTCCTGTTCGACACCTACTGGGACGAGCTCGGCAACGGCGACCTGAGCCTGAACCATCCGCTGATCTACCGTGCCGTGTTGCGGGAGATGGGCATCAACCTCCCACCGACTCGCTCGCCGGAGTTCGCGACCTGGTCCGGGTTCCGGGACCAGTCGTTCGATACGCCGGTCTTCTGGCTGGCGATCGGCCGGTTTCCGCGCACGTTCGAACCGGAGATTCTCGGCCTGAACCTGGCGATGGAGCTGTCAGGGGTCGGCGGCAACTATCGCCGCGGCCGGCAGGCGCTCAAGAAGCACGGCTTCAGTACCGCGTTCGTCGACATCCACAACACCATCGACAACGTCGCGACCGGCCACTCCGCCTGGGCGGCCGACGCCATCGACGGATACCTGGCCCAGCAGGCGCCGACGGCTAGCACGGACGCATGGGATCGGATCCGGGCCGGATACCGATCGCTGAACGCACCACCCGGACTCCTGGCAGACAAAGGGCCCGCCGAGCCAAAACCTGAGGTCGTCAACGGCGAGGAGCCAGTGGCCGTCGGGCTGTCGGCGGAGGACATCGGCAAAGCCAGCCTCGAGTTCGAGTGGGCTGCCGTCTCGTCGACGGCCCGAGAGGGCGTACCGGCCGAGAACGAGGACGATATCGTCCGAGCGGACGAAGGTGTGCGGGTGGATCGTCAGGTGGCCGCGGAGCTCGATGAGCCGCTGTAGTGCAGTGCGCAACTCTGCGGGCCCGTCGGTGACATGGCCCGGCTTGATCACGAAAACGGCCTTGGGGTCATACAGCGCGAGCATGCTCTCGAGGTCGCCAGCGTTGTAGGCGGTGGTGAGTGCCAGGTGCAGATCCTCCGGGCGCGTCGGCATAATCGACAAACGTAGCACGCGCCCAGAAAGCTTCTTTCGGACCTGGTTGAAAATCTTCGGACGGCACCCGCCCGGCACATTGAGCAAGCGGACATCCGCTCATCGGCAGAAGCGGATGTCATTCTCGGCGCCCGGTTACCGCCCTCTTAGCCTTGCCAAGATCGTTTAACGGAACTAGATCAGCCCGACGTAGATCGACTGGCTTGTTGGCTGGAGGACAAGAGGCCGTCGAGCTTGAGCCGCGGTCTAACGGTCATCTCACAGATCACCGAGAGTGACGGACATTGAGACGGTCTCTCTCCAAGATCTGGAGAGGAATGGGAGATCATCTCTGCGTTGAAGGGGGCTCAACGGCGCTGAACGGAGTTGAACGGAAGCTTGTGAGCTGCACAGATACCTCACAGCGCAGGTCAGGGGTGCTCGCGGATTACCTTGACACGGCAGAGGTCACTGGTTCAATCCCAGTATCGCCCACCACCATCTCCCCAGGTCAGACCGAACGTCCGGCCTGGGGATCTTGCTTTCCAGGCCCCGTTGGACGCGGGATCGGGAGCAAATCGGGAGCACGCTGCTCCCCGCGATGATCGAAACTACCCACGCGTGGGTCGGGGTCACTGGGAGCAGTGCTCCCGACCGTGCTCCCCACCGCCGCTCCCGATGCACATCGGTGGGCCGGGTCGTGATCATGGCCGATTGTCGGTCATGTCGGTCCATCGTTCCTGGAGCCGGTTGCGCATGTCTTGGCGCATCTGGTCGCTGACGTGACTGTAGACGCCCGCGATGCCAGGCATCCGGTGTCCCATCCGCTCAAACTTCACCGCGTCCCCGACACCGAGTTCGTCCAGCATGGTCTTGTGGTGGTGGCGCAGACCGTGGAAGACCGCGCCGGGCAGGACGGGCGACCAGTCGCGTTCAGTGTCACCGTCACAGGCGGGGCGCCATAGGCGGCGGGCGAAGTTGGACCGCCGGTGCCAGCGACCGTCGGCGGTGACGAACCCCTGCTCCTGGTCATGACCGTCCATCACTTCCTGCAGGAGCTCGGTCAGGAAGGGCGGCAGATCGATGCGGCGCCCTGCGGTCTGGGTCTTGGGCGGGCCCAGCCACATGGCTCCGCGGACTTCATGCAGGGCCCCAGTCTCAGGATCGACCTGCAGATACAGCTGGTCGAGATGGCAGTTTCGCTTGGACAGGCCGGTGATCTCACCCCACCGCATTCCGGTGAACGCCGCTGTGATCACCATCACCTGCGCCGCCTCTCCCCCGAGGATCTTGACCCGGTCGGCGATGTCCAAGACCTGGTCGCCGGTCGGGACCTGGCGCTTGCGAACCTCTCGTATCGCAGAGCGCGGGGCATGCCCGCTGCGGGGTTCGGTCATTCGCAGGCCTTGGATCGGGTTGACGGTGATCATGCGTTCTTCCACCGCAGCCGTCAGCATGAGCGACATCAACGTCACGATGCCTCGGACGGTGGCCAGGCTGTAGCGGGCGCGCAGGCCGATCGCCCAGTGTTTGACCGCGCTGCGGCGGATCTGGTCCAGGGGCAGGTGGCCGAAGGCGGGGATGATGTGGACGTCGAGGTAGTGGTCGTACTTGGCTTGGGTACTGGCGGCGACTTGGTGTGTCTGGCGCCATTTCCCTGCCCAGTCGGCCAGAGGGGTGCGTGAGTCGTGCGGATCGATGAAAGTTCCGCGGCGGTGGTCGGTGTCCAGGTCCTCGGCCGCGTCCAGGGCCTCTGTCTTGGTCCGGTACCTATCGGGTGTGGTGCGGACGACACCGTCGGCGTCGCGGTAGCGAACCCGGTACCACGGTCCACGTTTTTCCGCCCAGGCCATGACGATCTCCTTCCAAATACGTGATCAGGCCGGCGCCCCGAGGGTGGGGCGGTCGGGGTCGGGGTCATCCACGCTCGACTGGGCATGGGCGCTCAAGCGCCCACGTCATCCCAGCCGATGCGGCCTTTGGCGGGGCGACTGCTCACCGGCGGTGATGATCGTTTCCAGGTCGGCGCGGGAAAACCGTAGGTGCTTTCCGAGGAATGTGCACGGGATCGCTCGAGCGGCTGCCTTACGGCGCAGCCACGACGCCTTCACACCCAGCAGCTGCGCCGCCTGCTCCGGCGTGAACAACAGCGGCTCGGCCCGATCATCAACAGGGGGCATTGTGAACTCCCCCACCCTCAAGCCCACCCTTGCGCAGGCACTCAGCAGCGGCTCGCATGCCGCCATCCCGCGTCGACCGCCCAGGCGATCGACGCAGCAGGCAGCATCCACCGCATCCCGCAACGGCCGGTCCACGCGGAGAACCAACGGCGGCGCGGGGGGCGCTGGGCAGGACGGGTGCTGGTGCGCATCCACTCATCTCGAACGACATGCACCAAGGCAACCCGGCAACGTAGACACTTCTTAGGCACACGATCGGCACACCCCGGACACACCAACAGCGATCTTAAGCACGCCATCGGCAAGGGGTAGACACCATGGACACACCCTTAGGCACGCCATCCGCAAACCGACGAGGAGTTCATCAGCACGGGGACACTCGCGCCCTAGCACTCATTGCGGACCAGCGGACTCTTAATCCGCGGGGTCGGGGTTCAAGTCCCTACGGCACGCCCCACCTGACCTAGGCATTCTCGACCACGCGAGGTGCCCAGTTCGTCATTTCGCACCACTTTCCGATGCCTGGGTGCTCCATGAGCGCTCGTCAGCACCACCCAGCGCCAATAATCTCGTGATCGGGATTCATGACTGGCCACCCGACCGTCGTCCTGCTGATGCATGGCGGCTTCTACTCGTGCGGAACCGGAGCTACAAGAAGCAACCGAGCCTTCCTGGAGGTGATGACGCAACAGCTGCGGCCGGACATCCCCCTCGTGATGATGCCGATCCACCTGACGCATCGAGCGGACGGGCGTCTCCACCAAATATGTGTCGTCAGGCTCAGGCTTCCCTCCAGCCAGGCTGAATGCCCCTTGATCGTCCTACACAAGCACCCTGGCCTTGTCCGGGCACACAGGAGGTAACCATAGACCTGCGTGATCTCCAGCTGATCTGGAACTGGCGCCTAATGCCAGAAGTAGCAAAGGGAACATTCCGGCGCAGCTTCGATGAGAGCGGCCAAGCCCAACTCGGCCGAGTCCCGCGCCACGACAGGGACGAATTCCGCCCGTTCTGCAATCCTCTGCTGACTCTTAGCCCGAGAGGTATTCGAGGACAGCGGCGACAGCTGCATTTCTCATCTGTCGGGCGCGTATTTTACCCACATAGTGGGCGCGCATAAAAACTGCTTCATTGGAAGCTAGGACAGCCCCAACAGTCGTCAGCCCCAGCTCCTGCAGTTTGGACCTCTGAAACTCAGTCACATCGAGGTAATCAATCGACCTCTTCAGTTGCGAACCAAGCGCCTCATTGCCAGACGAGTCGACGGATTCCGGGGAAATCGAGGACAAAGAGCGGCGGAATGCTGGGGTCCTATCCAGCTCAGTTAGCGGGCCGGGGTGGTTTGGCCTCCTCGGGCGTGGTCAGGAGGAAGGTCGGCGCGGGCGTGGCCGGGTTGGCGTCGGGGTTCGTGCTCTACATAACGTCATCCATTGATCAGAAATGGAGATCAGGCTACTGAGAGTCCCTGTGGTGGTGAGTTGCTTTGATTTTGTTGCAGGGCCTTGACCACTTCGGCTTGCATGGAGGGCGTGGCGAAAGAGCTAGCGGTCCATCTGCAGTTCCTCAGATCGATGGGCGAGCTGAAGACCGTGGACTACAAGCGGGTCCGTGAGACAGTCCGCGCCATCGCGCACGACTACGAAGGTGCAGGGTTGCGCAAGCACAAGGTCGGGTCGTGGGTGAGTTTCAGCGCTGGTATGGATCTGAGGGTTTTCGCTGCAGAGACTGACCACAGGACGGTCCTTACCCATGTCGCCCACCACGACGTCGCATATCGGTGGGCCGAGAACCACACAGCTGTGATCGACCCGGACGACGAGCTCCTGGCTGTCCTTCCCGGAGAACAGGCCATCGGTGCGAAGCCGCCCGCAAGCCCGAGCACCAGATCGGACGGTTCGGCGGGACAGGCGGGCCCGTCGCGGTTCGCGGTCTCTGAGGCGAGACTCGTGGGGTTCGGTGTCCCCCGCCCACTGGCCGAGCAGCTTGCGCGCCGCCGAGATGAGGACCTGTTGGAGGTGCTCTCCTATTTGGCCCCCGAGCTCCAGGAAAACGTCCTATCCGTATTGGCTGAACAGGACGTGCACCCATCCGTCACGTCCGCCAGGCCGTCCGATGTCGTGGTCGTCGACGACGAGATGCTGGAGTTCGCGTTGACGCTTCCCACCGAGCTGTGGCGCGTCTTCCTCCACCCCAGGCAGCGCTATGTCGTGGACCTGCCCATCGATCAGCACGTGCTCGTCCGGGGCGGACCGGGCACCGGCAAGACCGTTGCCATGGCCCACCGATTCCTCCGCCTGACGCAGGAATGCCGCAGAACTGGGGTTGCGGGCCCTGTCCTGCTCGTGCTGAACAATGTGACCCGGCAGATCGTCATCCGGCAGCTCACCCAGCTCGGTGTTCTTGAGACCGACATTGATGTCCGGCTGGTCTCGGAATTGCCTAAGGGCAGGAACAGGCTCCTGCAGGTGCTCGGGGAGGTCGGGCCATTGGTGATCGATGAGGGCCAGGACCTTCCCGTCACCTTCGTCGCGGCGCTCGCCGAGTTTCTGGACAGCAGCAGGGCTATCCCGCCACTCACCCTCTCTTACGATGTGAACCAGGCCATCTTTCACCCGAGCGAGAAGGCGCTATCGAAGCTCCGGCAGGACGCCGACCTCATCACGCTCACCTATTGCTACAGGAGTACGAAGGAAATCATCGACACTGCCTCGGCCATCTTGGCGAACCTGCATACAAACTACACAGGGCGTGACTTCCAGAACCGGCACCATGTTGACGCCGTTCGTGACCCGGCCACCGCCCGTATGAGGACACCGATCAGCGGCCCGAAGGTGAAGGTCCTGCTGGCCACCGAACCACAACAGTTGTGCGCCCGAACGACGGACATCATTCAAAGGTTCCTAGACAGATACGGCGGCCCTTCTGGGCTGGCTGTCATCGTCGCCGCGGACCAGCCAAGCTCGCTGGTCCAGAAGCTGAGATCAGCGCTGGCAAAACGCTCCGTTGACGTCCCAGTGATCACACCTTCGGACGCCAAGGGTGAGGAGTACCTGGCCGGAGTGGTCGTGGACGGTTTCGACCACCCGGTTCGACACAACAACCAGGTAGAAGAAGTCACGATTGGGCGATACAAGTCCGTGTCAGGCCTTTACGTCGCAGTCACCCGCTTCCGGGATCGGCTGGTGATCGTAACGAGCTCCGTCGATTCTCCCATTCAGATACCTAATTGAAGCGGAGCATGCTCCACATGCCATTCACGGAGAAACGAATCACGACAAGTGCGGGGAGTTCCGTCTTTCGTCGTCACACCAAACCACAGGAGTTCGTCTGCGATCGTGACCTGCTCCCACGCACGGCCAAGATCGTCGTGCGCTGGACTACCCCTGAAGGGACCGAGCGCACTATCTGCAACTCCTGCTACGGCTTTCTCATGTCTCAACCTTGACGGTTCAGGCTTGGCTCCCAGCCCGACCGTCATTCCGGTCCGGATCGCATCGATACGCAGTTTGGGGTCACCGGCGGCCGCCTGCAGCAGGAACCAGATCGCCATCCCGGTCAGTGCTGCGGCCACCACCACGCCCAGCAGATATCGGTCTTGATCACCGGCGCTTGCTTCACACGCCACCTCATTGACCTCACCTGTTGGGCATTTGGAAAGGCTCGGGCAAGGTAGCCGCGTTAGACGTCTGAGATGAGGGCCATGATGAAGCCGCACACAGTCGAGGCATTCTCCCCGAATCCAAACAAGCCTCCGGCACCAACCCTCACCTCGACTAGGCCCTCGGCGACGTCAAGGACTCCTCGCCGACATGGCCACCGGTGCCGGCTGTACTGGCCTCCGAGGCGACCGCGCTCGGGCATGGCGGGGTTGTCACGATGGCGAGTCCGGCGGAGGTGTCGGAGTCGACCATCGCGCGGGTACGTGACGAGTTCACCGAGCGGGACTCAAGTGCCGGACGGGTGCGCCGCCCTGATGGCGGACGCAGGTCAGCCGTAGAACGGGATCCCGGTCTGGTGTCGGCGCTGTAGGCGTTGACCGAGCCGCAGGAGTTGGATGACCTGGTCTCCTCGCTGCAGGCGGCGGTCACGGAGCTCGATCAAGGGAAAGAATGGACGTGTTTCACTGTTCCCGTCTGATCCACCGGCGCCACCGCGGGTTCCCTGCGGCGAGCTCGATGGAGCGCAGGGTGGCGATCGTGTCCGGGTGTCTGGCTCCCAGCGAGCGTTGTCGAGCCTGGAGCACCGCACGGAACTCGGCTTCCGCGGTGGTGCGGTCGCCTCGAGCCAGAATCGCTCGTGCCAGTTCATGACGGCTGTCAAGAACATCTGGATGATCGGCTCCCAGAACCGCGCTTCGCTCGTGGACGAGCCGACGGAGTTCGGCCTCGGCGTCTTCGAGCTCACCGCGCTCGAAGGCGACACGAGCGAGGGCGTGGCGCGTGGCCAGGGTGTGAGGGTGGGAATCCCCGAGGAGCTCGCGACGTGCTGGCAGAATCGTGCGCAACTCGTGCTCGGCCTCTGCTATCGCGCCGCGTTCGAGGAGCGTGCGCGCCAGATTGTGTCGAACGTCGAGTGTGTGCGGATGTTGGTCGCCCAGGGACGAACGTGATGCATCCAGCAATGTGTGGAGCTCTTCGGTCGCGATGGCAAGTCGGCCGCGTCGCAGCAACAGACGGGCGAGTCCATGTCTTGTATCCAACGTGTCAGGATGCTGCTCGCCCAGTATTGCCCGGCGTTTGTCCAGGACCTGGAGCCACTCCGCCTCGGCTGCCGGCAGCTCCCATTTGCGGAGCAAAACCCAGGCGAGCCCGTGCTGAGTCTCCAGCGTGTGCGGGTGGTCGTCACCGAGCAATCTGTGACGTGCCTGCAGGACCGTACGGAACTCCGACTCGGCTGTAGGCAGTTCCCAACGTCTCAACAGTGCCCATGCCAGATAGTGCCGGGTCGCGATGGTGTGCGGGTGATCCTCTCCGAGGAGCCGGCGCCGAGCGTCCAGCACTTCGCGGAACTCCGTCTCGGCGCCGGCGAGCTTCCAGTCGCTGAGCAGGGCACGTGCCAGACCGTGCCGTGTCGCCAGAGTGTGTGAGTGGTCGTCGCCCAGCAATCGGCGCCGGAGCGCTAGCAGTGATCTGAACGCCTGTTCAGCGGCTTGTGCCTTGCCGAGATTCAGCAGAGAACGGGCTAGCAGATGACGGCAGACGAGGACCTGCTCGTTTTCCTCGCTGAGTGCTGCTCGGCAGGCTTCGACGGACATCTGACTCAACATATGAGCGCTTGAGTAATGGCCGCTTTCGTTGAGCGCGTCACAGACCCGGTTGGAAACCTGGATCGCCTCGCGGGTCAACTCGGCGCTGGTTCCGAGTTGACCCAGCAACGCCCGCACGTGAGGAGCGAGCACCAGCCAGCGAGGCCAGTCCCCAGCATGTTTGGGCTCAAGGCGGCTGGTGGCCTGGGCGAATAGTGCAACGGCGGCAGATCGGACGGCGTCCGCCGTGCCGAGCGCTCTGCCAGTTCGACGGCGCTGCGTCTCGGCTACCAGCGGGTGCATGGTGAGAGCTTCGTGAGGCCAATCGGCGTGGTGGGAACGATGGCTGATCGTGATCAGGCCCAGCGAGACCAGCCCGCGCAATGCCGCACGCACGGCTTGTTCAGGTGTGTCGTTGGGCACCACTCCGTGCTCGGCGATCACCGCAGGATCGAGCACGTCGAGTGGAAGCGGCGATGTCGGGGCGTAGCAGGCGAGCAACCCGAGTAGCTCACGCGCGAACGGAAGCCCTCTTTCGGTGAGGCTCTCCAGAGAGAGTTCCCAGGTAGTGATCACCGCTCGGCGCCGGTCCTCCCGACCTGCTCCACCGACGTCCTTCATCAACTCGCTGAAGTGACGTTCTAGCTCGTCCAGGTATTCGCGGAAGGTCTTGGCCGACGTCAGAGGATCTGCCAGGTACATACCCGCCAAGCGCAGGGCGAGCGGCAGGAAGCCGAGCCTGGCCGCCACCGTCAAGGCCACCTCGGGATCACTGGTGTTCGGAGCTAGGTCGAGAAGGATCTCCTGCGCGGCCAGCGCGCTCACGACGTCAAGGTCATGAACACGCGTCGCACCACCCCAGATGGTCCTGTCGCGCTGACGCGAGGTCACCAGGACGAAGCCCTTGGAACTCGGCCGCAACCATCCGTTGCCCTCGGCGAGCTGATGGCCCGAACGGGCCAGCACAGTCGGGTCATCGATGTTGTTGAGCACGAGGACCCAGTTGGAGACGCTCTCGAGAACTGCCCACACAAGGTCCATCGGATTTCGTTCGGCCCTACGCGCACCTTCGACCTGACCCCTCGAAGCCCCAAGTGCCCTGGCCAGTTCGAGCATCTCGGTCTCTATCTCGGTGTGATCGTTCGCAGTGAGCCACCAGACACGACGGCCCTCGTCGCGAAACCGTCGAGCGACCTCGATGGCGACGGCCGTCTTGCCCACTCCGCCCATCCCCGTCACGACGTGGAGTGACTCGCGGCGCTCGGATGCCGCGGCCAACAGATCGCGGGTAATGGCTTCGCGTCCGCGAAGAGGATGCTCCATCAATCCAATCGGCGCCGGCAAGATGCCGGTTCCCTGGCGGAACGGAGAACCTCTGGCCTCTGCGGCCGACCGTGCGTCGTCCTCGGTACGCCTCGTCCGGGGCGGCTCAGCAAGACGAACGGCCAGATCCATCAGGACAGGGGCCAGCAAGCCACACGCACCGCCGATCGCGGCGCCACCTACACCACCGAGCACCGCCCCGAGAGCCGTCCCTCCGGTGGCAAGGACCGCGCCGGTGACGACCAACCCAGCGGTCCGCCATCTGCCCCTCACCTACCCAGGATCTACGAACACGCAACAGTTCATCCACCCGGAAGTTAATCGTCTGTCACCCCGACGTTTTCGCATGTCCGTTGCTGCCAGGAAGCCCGAACTTGTGGGAATCGCGGCGCGCGGGCGGTTAAGTTGATGGGCTGGACATGGCACGGGGTTGGGAAGATCGGCTATCGGCGAATCGGGCCCGGGTCCGGACCGTCGCCCAGGACTTGGTCCTGAGATGCCGCTGCTGCGGCCGATGCCGGAGGAGCCGTTTGAGGCCAGCGGACTCATCAAACGGGTCATACCTGTGCAGGCTCCGCCGCAACCGCTCCCGCCCGATCGTGGTGGTCTTCTGGTGTGGCGGGCCAGTTCATATGAGCAGAACGCCAAAAGGGGGGCCCTGGGCCGTAGCCTGGAGCCCCCTGGACGGGCTCACACCCGCATCAAGAGATCATCGACATGTAGGCGCCAATGATCGCGAGTAGCACGATGATGGTTCCAGCGAACACTCCAAAGCCGTGTATCGCAGACTTCCGCGCGGTGGTGGACGGCTCCTTGATCAACCATGCACCTGCCAAGCCGGCGGTGATCGCGATTGTGACGACGAGCCCTATCACTAGGGCCGCTACCAGGGGTATCACTAGCTGCCTCGCATCTCTCTGGCCGAGAGAGAAGCTGGACCGGCAGAGAGCGACTGCCGGAACGTCCCCAACTCGACCACGACTGAACACGTCAGGTCTGAATTGAGTGCGGCAGCAAACTCGATCAGCAGGATAGCGGCGAGGATGGGTCCCCGACGGTGTTTTCCGGCAGGACTTCCAGAGCTGCCCCGGAGTTGAGTCACGCATCCCCTCCATGCGGGCCCTGCGAGGCGCTCCGGCGCCTCTACGGTTTTCGTGGCCTACAGCGTCGCCGAGTGGGCGACTACTTCACCGACATCCCGGCTGGCTCGCCGAGCCGGAGGTACACGGTGCGGACCGGCGGCGCAGCGTAGCGGGTGCGGACCGGCCGGGGCTGTTCGCCGTCGATGACGGTGCCGGCGACCACGCGGCCGAGGTGACCGTGAGCGCAGCACGCCGACAGCCGTGCTGCGCTCATGTGGAACCCCGGGCGGCTACCGACGAGCCGGGCGGTGTGGCGGCCGAGGAGTTGTAGCGCTGCATCGTCACGGCGACGCAGTGAGGCCATCCAGACCGACCCGGCGTAGCGCGGCCGGTGTATCAAAACTCTGTCTGATTAGAGGCGATGCGGTCTGCAAAGGAAGCGCCGCCAGGTCCTGCAGGGCGTGGACCGAACTGAGCGGCAGTCCCGTCATGGTTTGTATCGCTCCAGGCGCAGTTGATCGTTCGCACCTCGCGCATCCTGGTCTTGGCGCAGCGCAGGGATCTCCCTTGTGGCAGAGGCGTGTAGGCCGTCGTGGCGGTGCCTGCTCCTCGCAAAAGGCCGCTCCGCCGCTCGCCAGAGTGATCCCGGCCTCTGCCCACTTGCATCTGGCACCAGTCCCTAAGACTGTCACCCGTTCCCGCGGCGCGGTGGGCACCAGCGCCGACAACGCTGCCGCCGAATCCCTCAACGCGACCCTCAAACGCGAGACGTTGCAGGACGCCGACCGGTGGGCCTCGGCCCGCGACGCCCGCCTGACGGTGTTCGGGTGGATCACCAGATACAACACCCGCCGTCGGCACTCCCGACTCGGCCAGATGTCACCGATCAACTACGAGAAAACCGCAGGTAACCTGGCAACCGCCGCCTGAAATCGGTGTCCACATTCAGGGGTGAACACCTCAGGCGGCTTCCCCCCGAAGTGTGGACACCGGTTTCAGGCGGAAGCGGTCGAGCTGCCGGTGGTTTGCTCGTAGTTGATCGGTGAGAGTTGTCCGAGGCGGGAGAGCGAGACCCGCCAGATCATCCAGTGCTGGCGCGGCCTGCTGGACCGCGGACTCATTGCTGGCTGAACCTCATCGAGGCTCAGTTCACCGCACTGCGCTACTTCACCCTCGACGGCACCGACCACACCAGCCACCGCGAGCAGGGCAGCATGATCCGCCGCTACCTCGCCTGGCGAAATCGTCATACCACCGACCCCGACCTCCGCCGCGTGGCCAACAGGGCGAACGTTGCCTGATACAGCACTTTCCCACGCTGAGGTTGGACGAGCCTGAGCAGCCGAAGCCGGAGGCTCCTGAATTCCGCGTCCGCACGATCATCGCGCAATCGCTGTCCTGGGCTCTGGGGTTTCCGAATCCGTGTCAGTTGCCTTTCCGTAGGGCTCGCGACAGCCCCAGTGCGGCTGTCCGCACGGCCGGAGCCAGTTGGGCAGGGCGGAAGCGTGCTCTGGGCACGGCCAGTGAGATGGCCGCGACCGCGATCCCTCCGCCGTCGAAGACGGGAGCGGCGATGCAGCTCACGTCGCTGGTCGCTTCCTGCTCCTCGTAGGCGAGCCCGGATGCCTGCACCTGCTCGATGACCGTACGCAAGCGCAGCGGGTCACTGATCGAGTACGGCGTCAGCCGCCGCAAGGGAGCGGCCAGCACTTCCTCAACCAACTCCCCGTCCGAGAACGCGAGCAGCGCCTTGCCGACGCCGGTGCATGTGAGGGGAAGCCGGCCGCCGATCCGGGACGGCAGCTGGACCGCGCCGTGGCCGTGGATCCGCTCGATGTAGACCACGTCGTGGTGATCGCGGATTCCCAGGTGCACGGTTTCGTGCGTCGCTTCGAAGAGGTCCTGCAGATAGGGCAGGGCGGTCTCGCGCAGGCTGCTGCGACGCGGAACGAGGGAGCCCAGCTCGAAGAGCTTGCCGCCCAACCGGTAGCCGTCCCCGTCGCGCTCCAGCAACCCGAGCCGTACCAGCTCTCCCGTGAGACGGAACGTGGTGGTCTTGGTCAGGCCGGCGCGCCCGGCCAGCTCCGTCAACCGAAACGGTCCACCACCAGATGAGAAGCAGTCGAGGAGCGCCACCCCTTTCTCCAGCATGTTCCCCGAGGAGCTGTTCCGTGTCATGGAACAGATTTTGCCACGTCGGCTCGCTGCGGCCTATACCGGATCCACGCGGGCGCCTTGCCGGAGCCTTCGCTCGCCGATCACATCTTGAGGAGCCACATGTCCGTGTCCAGCCCTCCGTCGTCCGCGGCCGTGCGCGCCGCGGACACGCTCGCCGAGGCCGAGCGCACCGCGATCCCTTGTCCGCCCGTGCGCAAACTCTTCGCCGCCGATGACATCGACGCCGCGTATGCCGCACAGCGGATCCACACCGAACGCGCGCTCGCCGAGGGACACCGTGTGGTCGGCCGGAAGATCGGCCTGACGTCTCCTGCCGTTCAGGCCCAACTCGGTGTGGGACAGCCGGACTTCGGAGTTCTCTTCGCCGACATGGCCGTGCCCGACGGCGGCGAGGTGAGGTCCGGGCGGCTGCTTCAGCCGAAAGTGGAGGCCGAGGTCGCCCTCGTCCTGGGCGGCGACCTTCCGCACCGCGACTGTACGGTCGCGGACGTTCTGCGCGCGGCGGACTTCGCACTCCCCGCCCTGGAGATCGTCGACAGCCGTGTCGAGGACTGGGACATCAGCATCACCGACACCATCGCCGACAACGCCTCCAGCGGCCTGTTCGTCCTCGGCGGGCCCCCGCGCAAGCTGACGGACCTGGACCTGCGGGGGGTGGAGATGAGCATGAGCCGCAACGGCGCCGAGGTCTCCACCGGCTCCGGCGCCGACTGTCTCGGCAGCCCGCTGAATGCCGCCGTCTGGCTGGCATCCACCCTGGCCGCCATGGGCGACCCGTTGCGCGCCGGGGACGTGGTCCTGACCGGCGCCCTCGGGCCGATGGCGCCCGCCGAGCCCGGCGATGCCTTCCGCGCCGACATCACCAGCCTGGGCTCGGTCTCGGTCCGCTTCGCCCCGGTCACCTCCACCGATGGAGCACCCGCATGACGACCGGCAACCGCACCAAGGTCGCCGTCATAGGCTCCGGCAACATCGGCACCGACCTCATGATCAAGGTGCTGCGGTTGTCGGAGACCCTGGAAATGGCGGCCATGGCCGGCATCGATCCCGACTCCGACGGCCTGGCCCGTGCTCGCCGTCTCAAGGTGGCCACCACCCACGACGGCATCGACGGGCTGGTGAAGCTCGACGAGTTCGCCGAGGTGGACATCGTCTTCGACGCCACTTCCGCAGGAGCGCACCGCCGCCACGACCAGGTCCTCCGCGAACACGGCCGCACGGTCGTGGACCTGACCCCCGCCGCCCTCGGCCCCTTCGTCGTACCGCCCGTGAACCTGGACCAGCACCTCAGCACGCCCAACGTCAACATGGTCACGTGCGGCGGACAGGCCACCATCCCGATCGTCGCCGCCGTAGGAGCCGTCACGCCCGTCCACTACGGCGAGATCGTCGCCTCCATCGCCTCCCGCTCGGCCGGCCCCGGCACCCGGGCCAACATCGACGAGTTCACCGAGACCACCTCCGCCGCCATCGAGAAGGTCGGCGGCGCGGCCCGGGGCAAGGCGATCATCATCCTCAACCCCGCCGAGCCCCCGCTGATCATGCGAGACACCGTCCACTGCCTCGTCTCCGACTGCGACACCGACCTCATCACCGGCTCGGTCGAGGAGATGGTCGCCCGCGTCCGCGCCTACGTGCCCGGCTACCGGCTCAAGCAGCAGGTCCAGTACCAGCCGGTCGCCGCCGACGACCCCCTGCGCGGCCTGCTGCCCGCCGAGGACCGCACCCGGCCGGCACTGCGCGCCTCGGTCTTCCTGGAGGTGGAGGGCGCCGCCCACTACCTCCCCAAGTACGCGGGGAACCTCGACATCATGACCTCCGCCGCACTCCGCACCGGCGAGCGCATCGCCGCCCTCACCAGCCCCCGGGGAGCCCGGCGATGACCACCACTGTCCAGCCGCTCTACGTCCAGGACGTCACCCTGCGCGACGGCATGCACGCCGTCCGGCACCGCTACACCGTCGAGCAGGCACGCACCATCACCGCCGCCCTCGACTCCGCAGGCGTCTCCGCCATCGAGATCGCGCACGGCGACGGTCTGTCGGGCTCCAGCGTCAACTACGGCATCGGCGCCCACACCGACTGGGAGTGGATCGAGGCCGTCACCGACACCGCCCACCAAGCCGTCCCGACGACACTCCTGCTGCCCGGCATCGGCACGATCCGCGACCTCAGGCAGGCGCACTCCCTCGGCATCCGCTCGGTACGCATAGCCACCCACTGCACCGAGGCCGACATCGCCGCCCAGCACATCGCCGCCGCGCGGGAGTTGGGCATGGACGTGGCCGGCTTCCTGATGATGTCCCACATGGCCGAGCCCACCGAACTGGCCCGGCAGGCGAAGCTGATGGAGTCCTACGGCGCGCACTGCGTCTACGTCACCGACTCCGGCGGCCGCCTCACCATGGACGGCGTCCGCGACCGCTTCCGCGCCTACCGCGAGGTCCTCGACCCCGGCACCGAACTCGGCATCCACGCCCACCACAACCTCGCGCTCGGCGTCGCCAACACGGTCGTCGCCGTCGAGAACGGCGTGACCCGGATCGATGCCTCCCTGGCCGGCCAGGGCGCGGGGGCCGGCAACTGCCCACTCGAGGCGTTCATCGCGGTGGCCGACCTGATGGGCTGGCAGCACGGCTGCGATCTGTTCCCTCTGATGGACGCCGCCGACGATCTCGTACGCCCCTTGCAGGACCGGGAGGTCCGCGTCGACCGCGAGACGCTCAGCCTCGGCTACGCAGGCGTCTACTCCAGCTTCCTGCGCCACGCCGAGGCCGCCGCCGAACTCCACGGCCTCGACACGCGCAGCATCCTGGTCGAAGTCGGCCGGCGCAAGATGGTCGGCGGCCAGGAAGACATGATCACCGACGTGGCCCTCGACCTATCGGCCGCCCGGCAAACGCCCTGAACGCAGCCGCGCCCGGCCGCACCCCGTATCCGCGTGCTCCGGCCCAGCGATCACCACTGCACCGGAGCACACGGACGTTTCGTCGCCTCCGAAGCTCATCGGCGAAATGCTCGGTGGTAAATGGGGCCTGCAACCCCCCGCCGACGACAACGGCGCCGTTTCAGTGGTTGAACGACAATCTAGTACCGCAGCAGGCAACGTTCACCCTGCCGGAGCGCCGTGAGATCAAGAAGATCGCCAAGTCCAAACCTTCCTGGTCGCCGAGGGGGTTGCGGTGTTCCTACACCGAGGCCTACATGAATGCGTCGGTCCGCGCGGTTCCTTGGTGCAAGCGAGATCGGTTGCTGTGGAGCTGATGTCCGGTGCCGGTCGACATCTCTTCCCGTCGGCGAGGGCGGGTGCCCTCAGCCCCGGGTTGGGTTGAGGGCACCCGACGTGGGGTCAGAGTTTCTGGAGTTGGGTGATGACCATGGCGATGGCGAAGAAGCCGTAGAAGCAGATCGCGATGACCATGGTCGCCAGGCGTACGCCGCGGATCCGGATGGCGCGGGGCAGGTCCTTGGTGTTGAGGCGGATCAGCAGGATCGAGTAGAGCAGGGTGACGACCGAGGCGGCGCAGGTGGAGACGACGAGGAGTCCGATGGGCTGGTCGAATCCGGACAGCAGGATGATCGAGCCCAGGACGATCTCGGTCCACACGACGGCCAGGTAGAGGCGGGCCTCGGTCCAGCGGGTGGAGCTCATCAGGTAGTTGCGGCGCAGGAAGTCCGAGGCGACGCGGCCGATGACGTCGAGCAGGCCCATGGCCGCCGCCCACAGCGAGACCGCGGCGATGGCAAAGAAGAGGATCTTGAGCCATTCGCCGACCTCGGCGGCGAAGATGTCTCCTTGGATGCGCAGGAACGAGGGGTCGGATTCCAGGTCGTCGCGGCCGAACAGCGTCTCGTAGGCCAGCAGGCACATGACGCCGATGGTGACGATGCAGACCAGGACGAAGGTGGTGAGGTGCTCGATGTTGGCGCGCTTCCACCAGATCCGCCAGCGAGAGAGGTTGTCCTCGGTGTCGGGGAAGCTGTAGCGGTCGCCGCCGGAGGCCTCTTCCTGGCCGGTGATGGGGGAGATCAGCCGGGGGACGTGAGCGCCCATGCCGTAGCGCTTATCGCGGATCCAGTTGCTCAGGACGAGGTTGTGCACGCCGCCGGCGCCGGCCGCGCCCAGAGCGCTGAGGATCATGGTGAAGGTGATGCCGTCGGGGATCTGCCCGAAGCCGCTGACGGTCTTCTCGGCGCCCTCGCCCCAGGTGGACAGGGAGATCACGAACACTACGGCGATGGCCAGGAAGAAGAGGGTCAGGGCCACCTTGACACTCTCGACGCGTTCCACGGTCTTGTAGATGACCTTGGAGAAGGTCAGCAGGACACCGATGGCGACCAGGACGGCGACCGAGATCCAGACCGGGTCGCCGCCGCCGACCAGGTAGGTGAACACGGTCGAGCCGCTGGTGGCCCAGCCGGGCCAGACGTACTGGAACGCCCCGGCCAGGCAGATCAGGATGCCCCAGCCCTTCCACCAGCGGGAGAACCCGGCCACAGCCGTCTGCCCGGTGGCCAGGGTGTAGCGCTCGATCTCCATGTTGATGACGAACTGGATGGCCAGGGTGACCAGGGCCAGCCACAGCAGCCCGAGCCCGCCGATCGAGGTGAGGTAGGGCCACAGGATGATCTCGCCGGCGGCCAGGCCGATCCCGACGGCCACGATGCCGGGGCCGACCATGCGGCGCAGCGGCATGGGCTCGGGAAGGTCCCGGACGGGGCCGGTCTGCGCGGCGGGGCCTGGTGGCTTGGTGTGCTGGCTCATGTGATTCTCCGGGGGGTGGCAGGGAGTGGGCCGGGGGCGGCCAGAAGGTGGGCGATGTGCCGGAGGGCCAGGAGGTATCCGTGCGTCCCGGCTCCGAGGATCACCGCGTCGGCGACAGCGGAGATGTAGGAGTGGTGTCGGAAGTGCTCGCGGCGGTGTGTGTTGGTGATGTGCACCTCGACGGTGGTGAGGCGCACGGCTGCGATCGAGTCCCTTAGCGCCACGGAGGTGTGCGTGAGCCCGCCGGGGTTGATGACGATCGCCTGACATTCGGTGCTTGCGAGGTGGATCTGGTCGATGAGGGTGCCCTCGTGGTTGCTCTGGGTGAATCTGACGGCAAGGCCGTGCTCGTCGGCGGCCTCGCGCACCTCTTTCTCGATTTCGGCCAGCGTCGTGGTGCCGTACTTGCCGGGTTCGCGGGTGCCGAGCAGGTTGAGGTTGGGGCCGTTGAGGAACAGCACCGGCTTCAGGCCTGGCATCGGCGGTCTCCCTCGATCCGGCCGTGCCGCTGCGCGAGGAGGCTCCGCAGGTGCCCGAGCATGCGGCCGGTGTCGGGCGGCAGTCCGGTGATCAGCTCGAAGGCGGCGGCCGCTTGGAACACGCACATGCCCGCGCCGCCGCTCGTCCGCAGACCGCGGGCGCGCGCCGCCTGCAGCAGCGGCGTGTCCAGCGGCATGTAGACGATGTCGACCAGCCAGAGCCCGGGACGCAGTAGATCGACGGGCATCGGTGTGCCGGGGTGGGCGTGCATGCCGATCGGGCTGGCGTTGACCACGCCGTCGGCGGATGCGAGCGCCTCACTCAGGTCGTCGGGGGAGATGCCGGTGATCCGGTCGGCGCCGAACCTGGCGGCGAAGGCCCGTACCAGCTCGGTGCGCCTGGCGGCGTCCGGGTCGGCGACGGTCAGCCGCCCCGTTCCGGCCGAGAGCTGGGCGTAGGCGCAGGCGGCTCCGGCGCCGCCAGCGCCGAGTTGGACGACATGGCGGGTCTGCGCGCCGGGCAGCCCCTGCCGGAACGACTCGGCGAACCCCTGGGCATCGGTGTTGTGCCCGATCCTGCGCCCGCCGTCGAACACGACCGTGTTCACCGCTCCGATGTCGGCGGCCTGCGGCGAGAGCCGATCCAGATGAGGGATGACCTCCTGCTTGAACGGGTGGGTGATGTTGAGACCGGCGAAGCCCGAGCTCTCGGCGTCACCCAGCAGCCGGCCCAGATCGGCCGGAGTGCCGGGGTCCTCGACGTCGATCAGGTCATAGGACAGGTCGAGCCCGTGATGGGGGCCCTCGGCCTCGTGCAGCGGCGGCGACAGCGACGCCGCGATGCCCGAACCGATCAGCCCGTACCGGCAGGGCCGCATGGTCCGCACCTCGGCCGCCGGGTGCTTGCTCATACGGGTCCTCCGGTGTGGGTGGTTGTGACTTGACTCACCTGGCATAATGTACGAACTAGTACGAACGAGCACAAGACCTGGCCTTATATCGGTCCGGGAAGGCGGAGCACATGATCGAAGATGCGGGCCCGGCCGGCTGGACGGTCGAGCGCGCGGTCACCGAGCTGCTGGATCGCGAGACCGGCCGCCGGGCCGGAGGCCGCCTCACCGACCGGTGGACCGAGCTGGATCTGCCCACCGCCTACCGGGTGCAGGACGCGCTGGTGCGGCGCAAGGTCGAGTCCGGCGAGACGATCGTCGGGGTCAAGCTCGGCCTCACCTCACGGGCCAAGCAGGAACGGATGGGCATCGCCTCGCCGCTGACCGCATGGCTGACCGACGTGATGGTGCTGCCTGAGGGCGAACCGATCCCGCTGGGCTCACTCATCCATCCCCGGGTGGAGCCGGAGATCGTCTTCGTCCTCGGTGAACGGCTGGCGGGACCGGGGGTGACCGCCGCGAGCGCGCTGTCCGCGGTGGCGGCCGTGCATGCCGGCTTCGAGGTGATCGACAGCCGCTACACCGACTTCAGCTTCGCGCTGCCGGACGTCGTGGCCGACAACGCCTCCTCCTCCCGTTTCCTGGTCAGCGCCTCCGGCCTGCCACCCGAACGTCTGGACCTCGCCGCGGAGGAATGCCGGCTCGCCATCGACGGCAAGGTCGTCGACCGGGCGACCGGCGCCGCCGTTCAGGGGCACCCGGCCGAGGCGCTCGCGCTGGCGGCCAACGCCCTGAGCGAGCGCGGCATCGCCCTGGAAGCCGGCTGGACCGTCCTGACCGGCGGGCTCACCGACGCGGTGTTCGCCGAACCCGGGCGCCATATCTCCGCGGCTTTCACCCACCTGGGCTCCCTGACCGTGACCGGAGCCTGATGCCCCACCACAACGATCCGCACGCCAACGATCCGCACGACGACAGGAGCCACATGGACCAGCGACCCGAGACCATCGAGGAGTACCGCGCGACCTACGAGGAACTGGTGGGGTTCGTCCCGCCAAGGGTGCAGGCCCGGTTCGCGGCGTCGTCGGAGGCCAACCCCGAGGTTCTCGTGGCGCAGGAACGGCTGCGCAATCTGATCATGTATCCCGAGGCGCTGGACCAGAAGACCGTCCAGCTCGTGCTGTTCGGCATCCTGCACGCCAAGCTCAGCGATGCCGCCAAGCTGCACGGGCTGGCCGCGCGGCGCGCCGGGGCGAGTTGGGAGGAGTTGCGCGCTGTCATCGACCTGGCGTTCCTGTTCACTGGATTTTCGGCCGCCAACCGCGGGCCGCAACTGCTCGCCGAGATCGCGCAGATGGAGACCGACACCCATGAGTGAAACCGCCGAACCGATGTACGAGCTGGCCCATCTCGGGCACGCCGAACTGCTGACCCCGGTGTACGAGCAGAGCCTGGAGTTCTTCGTCGAGGTTTACGGGATGGACCTGGTCCAGGAGTCCGGCGGCAGCGCCTACCTGCGCGCTTGGGGCGACCACGACCTGACCACGCTGAAGCTGACCGCCTCCGACCGGGCAGGGCTGGGCCACGTCGGCTGGCGGACGATCAGCCCGCAGGCCCTGGACCGGCGCGTCGCGGCCCTGGAAGCGCGCGGCGTCACCGGCGAGTGGATCGACGGCGATGTCGGGCACGGCAAGGCGTACTCCTTCCGCACCCCCAGCGGGCAGCGCAACGAGATCTACTACGAGACCGAGAAGTACCAGGCAGCACAGGGCAAGAAGTCCTACCTGCCCAACCAGCCGCAGTCCTCGGTCACCCGCGGAGCGGCCGTCTCACGCATCGACCACATCAACGTCCTGGCGCGCGACATCCCGGCCGCGCGCGAGTTCATGTGCCAGACGCTCGGCTTCAAGCTGCGCGAGCATCTGATCCCGCCGGACCAGCCCGAGGCGGGTGCCTGGCTGAGCCTCATGAACAAGGCTCACGACCTGGCCATCACCCGTGAACCCGCCGACACCACCGGCCGGCTCCACCACCTGGCGTACGCGGTAGAAAACCGGGAGGACGTACTGCGCGCCGCCGATGTCTTCTGCGAACTCGGCACCTTCATCGAGTTCGGCCCCGCCAAGCACTCGCGGACTCAGGGTTTCTTCCTGTACGTCTACGAACCCGGCGGCAACCGGATCGAAGTGTTCGCCGGCGGCTTCCACATCTTCGCCCCCGACTGGGAACCGGTCACCTGGACCACCGAAGGGCAAGGCCGTTCCACCGCCTGGGGCCTGGACGTACCCGCCAGCTTCCACACCCACGCCACCCCCGTACTGCCATGACACCGGCACTGACCGCCAGCTTCGTGACGCTCTCGGGAGCCGGCTTCGCACAACCGGCCCGGGTCCCGTTCGCCGAACGATGCCGCGCCGCCGCCGCAGCGGGCTTCACCGGTATCGGGCTGCACGCCGACGACTACCAGAGCATGCGCATCGAAGGCATGGGCGACAACGACCTACGTGCGCTGCTCGACTCCCACTCCCTGGCGCTCAGAGAGGTGGAGTTCCTCAACGGCTGGGCCCACTCCGCCGACGACTCCACCGCTGTCGACGGCACCGGCGTCTTCAGGGAACTCGGCGCGGCGTTCACCCCCCACCACGTCACCACCGGCGAGTTCGGCCCGGACGCCCTCGACGTCCGGGCCGCCGCGGCCAGGCTGCGCGCGGTCTGCGCGCACGTCGCCGATCTGGGCCTGCGGGTCGCGGTGGAAGCCTTCCCCTGGTCGGGCCTCAAGGACGTGGCCACGGCACGCGCCATCGTGCAAGCCTCAGGCGCCCCCAACGCAGGACTCATGATCGACGTCTGGCACTTCTACAACTCCCGCTCCACCCTGGCCGACCTCCAGGGCCTGCCGCCCGACCAGATCGTGGCCGTCCAGCTCAACGACGGCCGCATCGTCGACGACGACTTCCTCACCGAGGCACGGCGCGGCCGCATGCTCCCCGGTGAAGGCGAACTCGACCTGCCCGGACTACTGACCGGGCTACACGAACTGGGCTTCCGCGGCCCCTACTGCGTCGAGGTCAACTACCCCGAGTTTCGGGAGCTTCCCGTGGAGGAAATGGCGGACCGAGCCTTCACCTCAGCCACCACGGCACTGCAGACCCTCCCCCAGGACTCCGGCTGATCATCTGTTCCGTTGTCACTGAGGGACGGGCAGGGACGCAGCTCCAGCGCTACGGTGCCGCCCAACGGCTCACCGGCCGACCCAGCTGACCACGACCGGCGCAGCCACCCCGACACGGCGGGCCATCCGGCAGGCACAAGGCCTTCAGCAAGGAAGGGCCTCACACGCACCATAAAATGGATCGTTCGCCGGTCAGCCGTTCCATGGAGCCACATGCCACCCGAGCCCCTCACCCCCGCCGCACAGGCACGCCAGCGCGACGCCGAGCGCACCCGGGCCGAGATCCTGGAGGTCGCCCAGCGCGAATTCGCCAGGCACGGGTACTCCGGGGCCAGAGTGGACGACATGGCCAAGCTCATGCGCGCCACCAAACGAATGATCTACTACTACTTCGGCGGCAAGGAACAGCTCTACATCGCCGTCCTGGAAAGGGCCTACAACCAGATCAGGGCCGCCGAGGCCACCATCGACGTACAGCACCTCGCCCCCATCGAGGCCATCCGCACACTGGCCCAGCTGTCCTTCGACCACCACGACGCCCACCAGGACTTCATCAAGCTCGTCGGCATCGAGAACATCCACCACGCCGAACACCTGCGTAAGTCAGACCTTCTGACCAACCTCGGCACGCCCGCGACCGGCCTCATCTCCCAGATCCTGGACGCCGGACGCGCCAGCGGCGACTTCGTCACCGACGCCGACGCCATCGACGTGCACATGATGATCAGCGCGTTCAGTAACTTCCGGATCTCCAACCAGCACACCTTCGGTGCCCTGTTCAAACGCGACCTGAACGCCCCCGAACACCGCGCCCGCCACCGCGAAATGATCGGCGAAATGATCGTCGCCTACCTCACCGGCGCCGGACGCCGCACACGCGACCACTAAGGGGGCGGCTCACCTCCCGGTCAGGGGCGAGGACGACGGGCAGGCGCTTGATGCCTCGGATCATCGTGGAGCAGAGCCGCTCGTCCGGCCCGACGACGCTCCAGTGCCCGAACCGCTCGACGAGTTCGTCGAAGAGCACACGTGCTTCGACCCGGGCGAGGGCGGCGCCGAGGCAGAAGTGCTCGCCGAACCCGAACGCGAGGTGCGGGTTGGGGTCACGAGTGACGTCGAACTCCTCCGTGGTCTCACCGAAGACCCGTTCGTCCCGGTTCGCGGCCCCGTACAGCATGACCACCTGGTCTCCGGGCGCCAGGTGACACCCGGCGACCTCGGCGTCGGTGGTCACTGTGCGCGCTTGGTGGACGAGCGGGCTCACCCAGCGAAGCAGCTCCTCGACGGCGAGTTTCAAGTCACGTCCCTCGCGGAGGCGCTCCTGCTGGGCGGGATGCGCGTCAGCCAGAAGGCCGCGGGTGATGAGGTTGCGGATCGTCTCGTTACCGGCACCGAGCAGCAGGTAGCAGAGCATGTGCAATTCGTGAGCGGTCAGGGCGTCACTTTCGGCCTCGACGAGCGCGCTTACGAGGTCGTCGCGGGGGTCCGTCCGGCGCTGGGCGATGATGTCCTCGAAGTAGGCGGGTTGCTCGGACAGGGCGGTTTCCTGGAGGTGGGCGAAGTCAGGGTCCGCCACCCCGACCGAGCCGTTGGTCCAGGGATGAACTTGTCGCGATCCTCCACGGGGACGCCGAGCATCTCGGCGATGACGATGACGGGCACGCGGGCGGCGATGGTCTCCACGAGGTCGAACGGTTCGCCGGTCGGGACGTCGTCGAGCGCTTCCCGGACGATGCCGCGAACGTGAGGCTCCAGCTTGGCGACAGCCCCGACGTTGAAGGACCGGTTGATGAGCCGGCGCTGGGCTGCGTGCTTGGGGAGGATCGGTGCTGATCAGGGTGACTCCCCCGGGGACGATCATCTCGCCTCCCGCATCGCTATGCCCTGGCCGCCGCAGAACGTGGCCGGGTCCCTGGAGACGGTCAGGATGTCCTCGTGCCGGGTGAGGGCGAACAATCCGCCCGCCGCACACCAGTACACCCATAGGGTGCATCGAGGCATGGGATCGTTTCGGGCGCGTTTTTGGATCGATCCAAACGCCGTGTTCGCTCGTCGTTCCGGACTGGGGACAATCATGGCCCGATACGCCCCCCCGTGGCCAGTTGCTCAGAGTGACATCGCCCCTTGCATCACCCCCGACGAGGAGCCCTGAGTCGTTGGACTGTACGTCCTGGGGCTGCTGGTACTGATGTGGCCCGGATCTGCCAGCCCATGCCATGAACTGAAGTCGGTGCAGCAGCGCCCGGTCCGATGCAGTGAAACGCACCCTCTTCCCGGCCAGCTGACGCTCCAGGACCATGATCTGATGCCGCAGCACCAAGATCTCGGCGTCCTTCTCCTGTTCGGTCATCGGAAGCAGACGCAGCACCGCGAAGGTGTTCGCCACAGTCAGTAGGCCAGTCGCAAGAGCACAGCCGCTCATCATCCCGCGGCAACCGACCATGCCTTGGCTTGCCCTGCGACCGCCCGAGCCCGGCGCCGAGGCCTCTCACCTGCACAAACGTGGTTTTCGGCAAGCACAGTGCCCTGCACGCGTGGGAGTGCGCGGGGCGACGGGCGACCGTCTGCAGAGATTCACACGGGCACCGCTCCCCTGCCCGGTTGAAAAATGAAGCCACGCACCCGCTGCTTCCCCATGCGTGCTCCCGTTGCTCCCGCCCGGAGCGGGGAGCGACGGGAGCACGCAGGGTTCCCGAACCGTTCTGAACGGACGTCAACGAGCGTCAATGCCCACCGCCGACCTGCGGCATCTTGAGAATGCGCAGGTCCGGGATTGATCGGTACGACCTTGACACGGTAGAGGTCACTGGTTCAATCCCAGTATCGCCCACCACCCTTTCCCCAGGTCAGATCCCATATCCGGCCTGGGGATCTTGCATTTCCGACCGGGTCAGCCCACCATCGGGAGCACGTTGCTCCACGGTTTGATCGGAACTACCCAGGCATGGGTCGGCGTCATTGTCACGGCCGGTTGCCAGTCAGGTCGGTCCATCGTTCCTGGAGCCGGTTTCGCAGGTCATTGGCGCATCGGGTCGCTGACGTGTGGCGAGCCGTCGAGGGGTGCGTCCGGCGAGGAGGCGGGGCGACAGCCGGGGCCTCGACTAGTCTCCTCCCCTTCTAGGAGCTGGAGGGCGGGCGCGTCGAGCGTCCGGCTTGATCCCGTCCGCCCGGATCGAACCCCGGCTCCGCGGGACGCTCCTGGACCTGCGTGTGCTCGTCGGTCCATGCCACCAGCTGAAGGTCGTCGAGCGTCAGGCCGCGGACGCCGGTCATCACCGTGCCTTGCAGCCTCGCGCCGGTCAGGTCGGCGTCGAGCAGGTCCACATCGTCCAGGCGGGCGTTGCGCAGGTCGGTGCCGACCAGGTCCGCGCCGCCCAGATTCACCTCGCGCAGGATCATGCTGCTGAGATTGGTGCTGTGCAGGTCCGCTTCGCGCAGGTCGGCGCCGCTCAAGTTCGCGCGGTTGAGGATCGTACGGCTGAGGATGGCGCCCTGCAGCCTCGCGCCGCTCAGGTCGGCGTACGCCAGATAGGCGTTGCGTAGATTTGTGTGGCGCAGATCCGCGTCGCACAGTTCCGTGAGGTACAGGTAGGCGCCGCTCAGGTTCAGGCCGCCGAGGCGCGCCCGTCCGAGGTCGAGGCCGCTGAGGTTGAGGCCGCGGTGCTCGCAGTGGCGTGGCATGCGGCCCAGCGCGGTGAGCGCAGCCTGCACATCGGCCTGGGGCCCCGCCTTCGGCCGGGGTCGGGGGGCCGTGGAGATCAGCCGGTCGTCCAGCCGGGAGGCCGGAGCCCGGCGTCGGACGAACGCCGTCAGCGCCTCCGCCGCCTCTTCGAGCGGGGCGGGCGAGTTGTCGGCCAGGCGCGCCAGCAAGTCGATGCCGTCCAGCCGGACGTCCATCTCCGCCGAACCGAGCTGCTCCACCGCCCGGGCCAGTGTCCCCATCAGACCATGATCGGGCATGGCCGCCGCAGTTGGCACGGTGAACGGGGCGACCGGTCAGCAGGACCTCCACCACCTGGCCGTCGCCGAGGTAGGGGCACAGGCCGAGATAGGTGCGGTTCTCCACGGTCTTTGCGTCCGGTGTGCAAAGGAACTGGGCTCCTTGGAGGATCCCCAGGCCGACGCCGACCTGGTCGCCGGGCAACGCCTTCGCCGCGGCGCTGATGATCGGGGTCATCACGAAAATGAAGCCGACACTGAGCCCGAGCATCCCGGCCGCCGCGGGGATCACCGATGTGTCTCCTGCGAACGTTGAGAGGAACAGGGCGAACACTCCCGTCAGCACCAGGGGCCGGGTGCCGACGCGGTCGGCGAGGCGTCCGATCAACGGCGACAGGACGGCGACCGCGGCCCCGGCCGGGATCATGACCAGGGCGCCCGTCCCCGGTCCATGTTTTCCGCCCAGGCCATGACGATCTCCTTCCAGATATGTGATCAGGCCGGCGCCCCGAAAGTGGGGCGGCCGGGGTCGGAGTCATCCACGCTCGACTGGGCATGAGCGCTCAAGCGCCCACGTCATCCCGACCGATGCCGCTTTTGGCGAGGGGACTGCTCACCGGCGGTGATGATCGCTTCCAGGTCGGCGCGAGAAAACCGCAGGTGCTTCCCCAGGAACGTGCACGGGATCGCTCGAGCGGCTGCCTTCCGACGCAGCCACGACGCCTTCACACCCAGCAACGGTTAGTGACCGTCAATCGGCCGTCGGTCCCGGGCATGGCGAGGTCGAAGCCGCTGGTGCTCTCACCTTGATCGAAGTTGACGCTGGAGATGTCCGGGTCATCGGTGTCGGCGCCGTAGATCGACAGCCAGCCTTGGTGCGTGGGACGGCGGGCGTTGATGTTGACGGCGGCGGCCGATATCTGGACGCCTTGAGGGGCTGCGGCTGGGGCGATCGCGTCGAAGGTGATCGACGCGCCGGCCTCTAGGGGCGCGGAGGAAACCCACCAACTCCTGACCACCCTGCTACGCCAACCACCCCGACCACCCCAACGCCCCCAGTCAGGGAAAGCACCCCCAACCAGCACGCACAGAGCCTCCAACCACCGAGCAGCCAGCGCTAGCCGCATCGGATTCCTCGGGCGTCGACGCCGCCGTCGAGGCCAAGCTGAGCGTCAACGCCTCACGCACCTACCACCGCCTCGACAACGGCACACTGGTCAAGTCACAGGACCCGCCAGCCGACGAGCAGCACAACCCGAGCAGCACAACCCAATCGCAAATGACCGCCGTCCTCTACGCGGTGGCCTGCGCCGCACCGCCCACCCGCCACATCAGCGGGCTCATCACCACCGCCCAACAGCACGGCTGGGACGTCTGCCTGATCACCACCCCCACGGCCACGGCATGGCTCGCCGACGAACTTCCAGACCTGGCCGACCTCACCGGACATCCGGTCCGCTCGACCTACAAGCAGCCCAACGAGCCGGACGTCCTGCCACCCGCCGACGCGATGCTCGTCGCGCCCGCCACCTTCAACACGATCAACAAATGGGCCGCAGGGATCAGCGACACCCTCGGCCTCCTCAGCGAAGCGATCGGCCTGGGCATCCCGATCACCGCAGTGCCCTCCATCAACGACGCACTTCATCAGCCGGCCCACCGACCATGCCGAGCCCCTGGCGCCCGACACCGAGACTGCGGCCGAGCATGAAGTGGCCGACGACGAGGCGTACGTGCAGCTGCCGGTCGACCCGGCTGAACCCATGGCTAGCCGGCTCGCGATCATTTAAGGTCCCGTCGCGCCAGGGAGCCGACGCCACGGGCTAGCAGCAGGAGCACTCGCCTGGGCCACCGGCCAGCGGCAGGCTCTGGATCAGGGACCGGGCCTGGTGCTGAGCCTGGGCGGTGGGCAGGACGCTGGCGCCGGGGTGGTCGTGCAGCCACGCGGCGGCGGCGTGGGCGCTGGCGAAGAAGTGCACCTGGTTGCAGAACGAGGACCGGATCTCGGTGCGGTCGGCAGGGGTGACCAGCGAGACGACGGTCGTGGCGGGCTCGACCGCGGTGACGCGATCAGGTTCGACGTGCAAGTGCACCGGGACGCCGGTGGCGTGGCAAGTCGACTCGACGTCGGCGGGGCGGCCGAGCAGGGCGGGGAAGACCAGGGTGTCCAGCGCGCACCACGTGAACAGCGAGGCGCCGTCGACGATGAAGCGGTGCGCGGTGGGCCGCAGGGTGATGCCGTTGCCGATGATCTGGCGCTGGTCGTCGTATTCGATGTCGCCCTGGCCCGCCAGCGCGGCCCGGACTTGCTCGATCGGGCGGCCGGTGACGGCGGCCAGCTGGTCTGCGGTGACCGGCCGGCCGCGGGCCAGCAGCCGCAGCAGCGGCAGGCCGAGCCAGTTCAGCGTGCTGCCGGTCTCGGCGCGGAAGACACCCTCCAGGGACGGCTCGGGTCCTGGCTGGCTGGTCATGTTCACTCCTCCTCGCGTGGTTCAGCGGTGTCGATGCCCCGGCGGGTCTGGGACTCGGCCCTGCGCCGGATCGATCGCGGCGGATGTCAGCTGGTGAGGGTGGGCAGGGCGGTGGTTTCTGCGCGGAGCTGCCGCCACCAGGTGTTCAGGTCGGCGACCGGCAGGACGCGGCCGGTGGGGTGGTCCTTGTGCCAGGACTGGGCGGCGTCGGTGGAGGCGAAGAAGGGTTGCTGGCTGCAGGCGTCGCGGTCGACGGTGGCGGGGTCCAGGTTCTGGCTGGCGGTCAGGATCGTGCCGGGTGCGGCGGCGGGGTCGATGAGCGCGACCACCGTGCCGGCGGGGTCGGCCTCGACCGCCCCGGTGGGTGCGAAGTCCACGGTGATCGGGGTCGCGGTGACGGGGCAGGTGGACGTGATGTGCAGCGGCTGGTCGAGTGCTTGGGCGACCAGGAAGGTGTCGGGTGCGCAGCCGCTGACGGCGATGGTGCGCTGTCCGATGCGGTACCGGTAGCGGGATGTGGAGGTGGTGGCCATGTCCAGGTGGACGTGCTCGTCGTCGTGCCAGATGCGTCCCCAGGTGGACACGCCGGCGGTGGTGGTGTCGATCAAGTGCTGGGTGTCGTCGGGGGTGCGGTGCAGCGCGGCCGCCAACAGCCGGAGCGGGGTCGGGTGGTCTCCGGCCGCCGTCAGCGCGATCACGGCGTGGATCAGGTCGAACAGGTGGCGGTGGCGGGTGAACATGGTGCGCCAGTTGTCCTCGAACGAACCGGCGCCGACCGGTCGGCGGGCTGAGCCGGTGTTCATGGCAGGCTCCCTTGGCTGGGTGGAGCTGGATGTTTGGCCAGCTCACCGAGACGTTAGGGTCTGCCCCCGGGGTGAGAGTCAAGCCCTACCTCGCCCTTGCCCCGGTCCGGGCGGGAGGGTCAGGGCCGGGGAATGCAGCGGGGGTCACCGGCCCAGCACAGGTCCTGCTCGTCCAGGTCGGCGCGGTGGGCGGCCTCGAACTCCTCGATCCGGCGCAGTGTCCGCTGCTGGGCGGCGATGCGCTGCTCCAGCCGCCGCCGCGACCGGCGCAGCAATTCGGCCAGGTGCGAGCCGACCGGCTCACCGCTGCCGTCCCCGGCCGCCCCGGCCGCCCCGGCCGCCGTGGCTGCCGTGGCTGCCGTGGCTGCCGTGGCCGTGGTGGCCAGGTGAACGATTTCCGCGATGGTCAGGCCGAGGCCGCGCAGCTCGCCGATGAACCGGACGCACCACAGTGCGTCGGCGTCGAACAGGCGGTAGCCCGCGGGGCTGCGGCCCAGACTGTAGATCAGCCCGAGATCGGTGTACTCACGCAGCGTCTTGACCGGCACCCCGGTCCGGCGCGACAGCTCACCGACCGTCATCGGCCGCAACTCGTTCACGCTCACGGCGCGCTCCCTTCTTGAGCGGCTGGTCAGGTGGCGCAGCACGACAGCTTGGCCACATCACGGGTGTAGGTCTGGGCGGCCAGCTTCAGCGCTTCGGCCATCGTCAGGTACGGCGACCACAGACCGGCGATCTGCTGCACCGTCATCCCGGCCGCCAGCGCGTACACCGCACCGGCGATCACCTCACCGGCGCCCTCGGCCAGGACATGGGCGCCCAGCAGCCGACCGGTCCTCGCTTCGGCGACCAGCTTGACCAGCCCGCGGGTGTCCCGAGTCACCAGGGCGCGCGATACGTATTCCAGCGGCAGCACCCGGCACTCACACCTGATCCCCTGCGCCAGCGCCTGGACCTCGGTGAGCCCGGCCGAAGCGACGACCGGGCTGGTGAAGATGACCTGCGGCAGCGCGGCATAGTCCAGCGTGTGCTGTGCACCGTCCAGCGCGTTGTCGGCGACCAGCGCGCCGTGTGCGGCGGCCACGTAGACCAGCTGCGGATGCCCGGTCACATCACCCGCAGCCCAGACCCGGGGGTTGGTGGTGCGCAGGCGGTCATCGGTCACGATTTCGCCGCGCTCACCGGTCTTCACCCCGACCGCGTCCAGGCCGAGGCCGCTGGTGACAGGGCTGCGTCCGGTGGCCACCAGCAACTGCTCGGCCCGCAACGCCATCACCTGCCCACCGCAGGCGGCCGACAGCACGTACCCGGCATCCCGATCGGCGCCCTGACCGGCATCGTTGCCGGTCAGGCCGGCGGAATCGTCGCGGTGTACGGCGGTGACGGTGGCGGCGGTGTGCACGCCGATGCCCTCTCCGGAGAACACCTCTTCCAGCGCCGTGGAGATCTCGGGCTCGGCGAACGGCGCCAGCCGGTCCCGTGCCTCCACCACGGTGACCCGCACCCCCAGCCGGGCGAACAACTGGGCCTGCTCCAGCCCGATCGAGTTGCCGCCCACCACGACCAGCGATTCGGGAAGCCGGTCCAGCTCCATCGCCGTGGCCGAGGTCAGATATCCAGCCTGCCGCAGTCCGGGAATCGGCGGCGCCCACGGCGTGGACCCGGTCGCCACCAGGTAGTGGGCGGCCTTGAGCACCGTGCTGCCGCCGTCCTGCAGGTCCACCCGCAGCGCCGGGCTGTCGGCCTCACCGGTGAACGAGGCGGTGCCGCGCAGGATCTGCCATCCGTACTCGGCTGCCAGATCGGTGTACTTGCCGGCGCGCATGCCCTCCACCAGAGCGGTCTTGCCGCCGATCAACGTGCCGAGGTCCACCGGACCCGCCTGGGTGACGATGCCGGGAAAGGGCTGAGCCACGGCCCCATGCCGGGCCTCGGCCGCCGCCAACAGCGCCTTGGACGGCACGCACCCGGTGTTGACGCAGGTACCGCCGACCGTGCCGCGCTCGACCATGACCACCGAGGCGCCCTTGGTACGGGCCGCGATCGCCGCGGCGAAGCCAGCCCCACCCGACCCGATCACCGCCAGATCGACCCCGTCCTCCGCCCAGGCCTCCGCAGCATCCATGACCTCGTCCCTCCTTCGATCCCCCGCACCTGGTCGAGCCCATCCGGAACCACTTCTATTCGCTTTGCCGAATAACAAGCTGTCCCCATACTATGCGGATAGGCGAATTGCAGAAGGTGGAAGGATCCCGTGAACCCGACTCCTGCCCTGGCACTCGGCCGCGCCGACGGCCCGGCCGAGTGCACGCATACCGACACCGTCGCCACGTTCTTCCGCGCCCTGGCCGACCCCACACGGCTCAAGCTGATGGAGTTCATCCTGGGCGGCGAGCGCACCTCCGCCGACTGCGTCGCCCACGCCGGCATCTCCCAGCCCCGGGTGTCGGTGCACCTGTCGTGCCTGGTCGACTGCGGCTACGTCACCGCCCGCCGCGACGGCAAGAAACTGCGCTACTCAATCGGCGACCCCCGCGTCGCCGACCTGGTCGTCCTGGCCCGCGCCCTGGCCGCCGACAACGCCGCCGCCCTTGCCTGCTGCCCCCGCATCTCCCCAGCCCCCCGACCGCACCCCCGACAACGCTGATGCTGAACCGGCGCTGAGCCCGTCAGCGCGCCCCGAACTCCAGGGGCCCACCGGCCCTCAACTCCCTGCGGTCCCAGCCGCCAGGCCCGGACCCACCACCGGATGACCCGGCCCGCCACCATGACCCCACAGACCAGCAACATCAACATCGACTATTCACAAGTATCGGAAGTTGGGAGGGATCGGCGCTTTAGGCGGGGCCTCTGGGCTCGGGGTTGGGCTGCCGCTGGAAGATCGCGCGTGTTTGGGCTGCGTGTATGGGTGAACCTCTTCCTATCCCGTCGCCCGAGGCGGTGCACGCCGCGCGGGCTCATCTGGCCCGCCGGTTCGGGGAGGGGGTGGAGGCCTTGTTGTGGGAGGCGCACGAGTACCCGATGCCGGACGTGGACGCGGTCGGAAAGGCCACCTGGGTCACCTTCGTGCCCTGCTTCATCTTCATCTTCCTCGGCGCCCCTTACGTCGAACGCCTACGCGGCAACGCCTCCATCACGGCCGCGCTCACCGGCATCACCGCCGCCGTCGTCGGCGTCATCGCCAACCTCGCCGTCCACACCCTCTTCCGCACCACCCACACCCACGACTGGGGGCCGATCCACCTGCAACTCCCCGAGCCGGCGACATGGCGGCCCACCGCCCTGATCATCACCCTGGCCGCCCTGGCCATGGTCTTCCACCTGCGGTGGAGCGTCCTGCGCACCCTCGCCACCTGCGCCACCCTCGGCCTGGCCGCCACACTCATCTGGCGACACGCCCGCCCCCGAATCCTGGACCAGCAGCCCCGAGGGCCGAAACGCCCCCCGACATCCAAGGGCGGCGACACCGGGCTTTGCCCAGCTCGGCATCCAGCCACTGCGGCCGACGATGCGCGGCGAGCAGCCTCGGCCGGTGCGAACGCCTGCTCAAACCGGCCCGGCAGCTGATCGAGTCGGTCAACAACACCCTCAAGGGACAACTCGACCCGGAAAGACACGGCGGTCACACCTTCCAGGCGTCGCCACACGCGTCATCTAGAGGATCCTGGCCATGGCGGCGGCGATCCGGCACACCCACCGCACCGGCCGGCCAGTCACCCGCTCGCCGATCGGCTGCGACCATGAAAGATCACTTGTCTAGCCGACGTCCTCACCGACAGCGGGACTGTGGGGTGGCGCCCCGGCTCCACCGACCGGCCCGCACGAAGCCATGCGATGAGCCACGCCGCCTCCATCGCCCCGTCCAGCAGGTAGGTCCAGCGGAGCCTTCCGCGATCAGCAGACCCGCCACGGTCTGCTCCAGCCACTCATCCTCCTTGGGACCGAAGACCCACTCGAAACTCCTCATGCTGACCAAGGCGGCCCGGCTTTTCGGGCAGGCCGACCAGCCGCAAGACCGTTCGCCCAGACACGTGAGAGTCAGGCCGACCGCTCCAGCGTTGCTCCAGCTTCTCCGCCACGGTTATGACCACCGCACTGACCAACCCGGCCACGAGATCGTCCCTACCGCTCGCACCCACATGACCGGCCCCTACCCCGACCGATGCCACTGATCCCTGGCCGCGGCAAGCAAGATCGACACCGATACCCACCTCCGCCCTGGCTGAACGGCGGTTTCGTGACACTGGCCGCATCAACGTCCGGTGATCGCGGGCCCGCGATCCGCATCGTCCTGACGGCGCCAGGGCCGAATCGGGACGGCGGGATGCGGATCACCCTCATGGCGGGACGTCTCGCTTGTGGCGTCGACACCGGCGTGGACTCCCGCCTCACGTTCATCACGGGGCAGAGTGTGACATCCGGTTCACGTGCGCTGCAGGGAATGGAACTCCGGCCGAGTCGAGGGCAACGTGAATCGGATTAAACGGACCAAACGCGACGGATACGGGCGCGCCGGCTTCGACCTGCTCCCCCTCCAGATCCTCCACGCCGATTGACAGCCATCACACGACGTGATCGCCCCACAACAATCGGATCAGAACCGCTTCTCATGGCCGCCGTCCAAACGCAGAAGCTGAGCCCACCGACAGCTCTGTGACGACGTCCGAGCTCCACGCCCTACCTCTAGGCTCCGGCGAACGACAGGTCCCACACCCGGACGGTCGTGTCGGCATGGCCCGTCACCAGGACGGGCGCGCCACCGACCTCCGCCACTGCCAGCGACATCGCCGACATCAGCGGTTCGCCGATCTGCTCCCCGCTCGCCAGATCCCAAACGCGGGTGGTGTCGTCGTCGCTTCCACTGACGACGATCGCGCGTCCCCCCACCCAGGCGGTCGCCAGATCGGTGACTCCGGAGGTGTGACCAGCCAGAGCAAGCCCGATGGGCTCCTCCTGGCCAACCTCCCAGACCTGGATCGTCGGGTCGTCGCCACCGACCACGGCGACCGCACGGCCCTCCAGTTCGGTGACGGCGATGGCCTGGGCCGCGGGCCTGACGCCCTGCATGAGCGCTCCGAAACGTTCACCACTGAGCAGGTCCCAGGCCTCAAGCGTGCGGCTCTCGCCACCGGTCACGGCGATCGGACGCCCTCCGATCGTCGCGGCTCCCATCACCCCGTTCTCCCCAGTGGTCACGGCGCAGGCGCCCAGTTCATTGGTCAGGAGGTTCCAGGCCTGCAACAGACCTGACTCGCTGCTGCTCACCGCGATGGGACCGCCCTCGGACGAGACGACCGCCAGCGAGCAGACGGCACCGACAGCCCCGTCGGCAGGGTCGTCCCCGGCCATCACTTTCCCGACCTTGCGGCCCGTCCGCAGGTCCCAGACCCGTACCGCGCCCGCGTACATGTCGGCGTCGCCAGTGTGACTGGACAGGTCATGCTCGTTGCCACCGGTGACGACGACCGGACGGCCGTCAAGTCGCGTCACCGTCATGACCGCGACGATGTGGCCCGCGGGAACCTTGGCATTCGGGTCCCCGAAGCCATCGCCCTCCTCCCAGCCCTGCTCGAGGTACCACTCGTCCTCAGGAGCCGCGGCCGGCAAATCCAACGGGACCACGGCACTTTCCCCGTCCGGGAGGGCCCACTTCTTAACGACTCCCCGGTGGTTCAGCCCCACCACGTGTGGGACACCGTCCAACTCCGTCACGGCCACGCCGGTGATATACAGCTGCTCGTCGCCCGCCAAGCAATGCATCATGTGATCTTCGGTCATGGGGCAGCAGCCTAAATCAGGTGAGTCCTGGGTCCTCAGAAGGCGGCAACCTTCCAGACCACGCTGTTCTGGGCTACGACCCTGCCCTCGACAGGGTTTCCTGGAGCCGAAGACCAAGGGCGGAGCCTCCCACGCCCAGTTCAGCCCCGGCGTAGTCGGCGATTCCACCATCCGGGACGTTCAGCGGCGATGCGCGTGAGACGCCGGTGCTCGCAATGCTGAGCGGCGATCAGCACCGGTACCAGCGGAACGGTCAGCAACGGCAGCCCGTGTGGGGCGCGCCGGTTCTCGGTCAGCAGCGCTCCCAAGGCCGCCGCGCCAGAGACATAGAGAATCGGGTTATAGAAGGGCATCATTTCTGGTCCGAGACCTTCGCAATCGCGCAGCCACGGCAGCCGAGCCCGGGTGTAACGCCGAGGCCATCCCGCCAGGTGAGCGATCACAGCGGCCAGGCTCATCGTGTTCAGCGCCGCGAACGCCGTCTCGGCGTATCCACGCCGGCCAGCCGCACGCCAAGCCGTCCGCGTACCGACCGCCCAGCCCACAGCGGCACCACGCGCCCCCACCAGCGAAGCCAGCGGCATCCCGACCCCCGCCGCCAACTCAAAGAACACATGCCCTGCCATGCCGGCAATCGCAATGCGAGTCAACGGCCTACGCTCAACGACCGGTCGCCACCATCGCGCCCGCAAGTCACCCATGTTCCCGTACGTAGCCCCCAGGACCGGAATCATTCCTGATCGGCACGGGCCGACCGGCTTCTACCTCGCCCGCCTCCCCCTGCGCGCTCCCGGCCAGGCATCTGACACGCTGGAATCGCACGAACACCACCCATCAGCATCTCCACCGCGTTAGGACCTGACCATGAGCAACGACAAGATCTGATGCCACGGCGAGCCGCAAGGTAGGCCGCTGGTGATCGCTGTCTGGGGTTACGGGGCCTGATGAGCATCGCTGCGAAAAGGCCGGTAAGCGGCCCAGGGTGTGGGTCCTTGGCATCCCGCGGCGATGCGTGTGGGCGGGGTTGATCTCGCCGGTGGTGCTGGAGAGGGCCGCGCTCCCGGTGTTCGGTTTCCTTGGGTGAGGCCCTCGGCTTGGTCCCGTCGCGCCATCACCCCCTCGGCGCGTCGGGCCGTTAGATGATCGCTAGCCAGGAGGCCATGGGCTCGTTGGGGTCGATCGGCAGGCGCACGTATGCCTCGTCGTCCTCGGTTGGGGACGGTGGTGGCTGGTCGTCGAGGTCGTCACCGGGCGGCTTGCTAACGCGCACGCCCCTTGGGCCTCCTCAATCCTTGGGAATGGCCTCATGGCTGACCGTGCCGATGGTGGCGTGCCCGTGCTCCACGAGCGCGGCGAGTCCTGCGAACAGGTCGGGGAATGCTCTCTCGCATGAGTGCTTCTCACGCCGGGGCCGCTGAGACGATGCGGTCAGCGGCGCGCGGCTTCCTCACCTGCCTGACCGATGGTCAGCACGCCCAGGTGCTCCACCCGTTCACCGATCCGGCACGGACACAGTGGAGCTACATGCCCAGGCCCCGGCCAGGTGTCAGCCTGGTGGACCTGTCCGCGACCGCACGCAAGGCCGCGCATTGCCTGCTGGCCACGGCGCTGTCGCGGAACGCGTTCGCGCAGGCCGTGACCATCATGGCGTTCGAGGAGGTGCTCGACTTGGACGAGGCGGGGCGCCGCGGGCGGCACAGCGACGACTACTGGACCGCCGTCTTCGGCGACCCGGACAAGGAGATGTGGTGCTGGCGTTTCGAAGGCCACCACCTGTCGGTGACCGCCACCATCCACGGCGAGGACGTCGTGGCTGCGCCGCTGTTCCTGGGTGCCAACCCCGCCCGCATCCACGACCAGGCCGACAGCCTCCTCTTTGGCCCGCTGTGGCGGGAAGAGGACCTGGCCCGCGCCCTGCTCTCCGACCTGCCGTCACCGCTGCGGCATCAGGCTGTCGTGGCGCAGACGGCGCCCAGTGATCTGATCACCGGGACCGCGCCGCAGGTCGAACCGTTCGACCAAGCCGGGGTCTGCGGCGCCGACCTGCCGTCGTCCGGCCGTGATCTGCTGCACCGGCTGATCAGTGTGTATCTCGACCGGCTCCACCCAACGCTGGCCAGACCTGAGCTCGACCTGGGTGAGGTGACCTTCGCCTGGGCCGGTGGGCCAAGGCCGGGGCAGAGCCACTACTACCGGATTCAGACCCCGCACCTGCTCATCGAATACGACAACACCCAGCGCGACGCCAACCACGCCCACACCGTGCTGCGCCGCCCCGGCGCCGACTTCGGCGCCGACCTGCTACCCGCCCACCTGGCGACCGAACAGCGGTAACCACCAGCCCGGGGCCGGCTATCGGCGTCGAAAGATCGTCTCCCACTGCGCCGACTGCGGCGGCCTGCGCCGGGTGCTGTGCGCGCGGATGGGCAGGACCGGCTCGAACCCCGCCTCGATTAGACAGCCACGCAGCTCGTCCTCCGCCCAGAAATGCACCGTCAACCCCGCCTTCGGCCCCGCGGCGTACCGGACCGACAGCGCCCCATCCCCACCACGTTCGGCCACCTCGTGGTCGTGGAAGATGTCGATGCCGACCGCGTTGACCCGGATCGCCACCACCCGGGCGCCGGCCCGCAGGCCGTCTTGGAGGGATCGGCGTTCTCGCCACTGTGGCGGGTGCTACGCGCGTTGCGGGCCCATGACCAGCGGCTGGTTCCCCGCCTGAGGACTGTTCGCACCGCTCTGGACGCCGCCGATGGATCGGCGGCGCTGCGCATGCCCGACTGGCTCAGCGTGAGCGGCCGAGTCCCGTTTCCCGACGACCTGGCCCGAGCCGTGCTGCTGGGCACCATCCGGTCCACCACCCAACAGTGGACCACCGACACCGCCACCCCGGGCGACCCTGCTTGGAGGCCGTGGCGGGACGCCTACGCTCATGCGGCGGAGTGCTACACCCTGCACAAGCACTTGGATGTGTACTTCGATTTCGTCTGCCGGCACGGCTTTCCCGTCGGCCGTTGGATACGTGACCAACGCCGAGACTGGCGAGGCGGCTCCCTCACGCCCTACCAGACGGCACTGCTGGACACGCTCGGGACGATCTGGCATGTCCCCAACCACAAATGGCGCAAAGCCTACGCCGTCGCCGCCGAATATCGCGCCAGCCACGGCACCCTCCTGGACGTCCCGTCGGACTACATCCGCAACGGGATCTGCCTCCGTCAGTGGCTCGACCGGCAGATCGCGCGCTACCACAAAGGCACCCTGCCACCCGACCACGCAGCCGACCTGGAAGCGCTCGGGGTCGTCGGGCCCAACTCCGACCGCAGCAGCGACCGCGCCTGGGCCCGCGGCTATACCGCCGCCCAGGCCTACCACCGCCAACACCGCTCCCTGTACAGCACCGCCGGCCCCGGCACCATCGACGGCGTCGACCTGGACGCGTGGCTACCCCAGCAGCAACGCGACCGGCGAGCCGGAAAGCTCACCCTCCGCCAAATCCAGGCACTGGACACCCTAGGTATGCGATGGGACGGGTACGGCCGGAGTCCACCCAGCCGTCGCTCCATTCCCGCGCGGCCCGGCGCTGCCGCTCACGGTGGGCTTGGAGGACTGTGATGGTCACCGAGGCCAGCGCGATGGTGGCGTCGGTCTTGGGTCGTCTTCTTCGAAGTCCCAGCCGAGTTGGAGCAACTGCTTGCGGATGGTCACGGTGCCGGCGTCGTCGAGGCCGGAGTCCTCGTCGCGCACCCCGGAGGCCTCACCGCGCCGCAGGCCGCAGAAGGCCACCAGGTGATACAGGGAGTACAGGCGGTGTCGCACCGCGCGATCCAGGAACATCCCCGTGCCGTCCGGCAGCGCCGATTACGCTCTGATGTTCTTGTCCTGGCACCACGTCCAGGACAAGCCGGGTGCGGCGGCCCCGGGGAACTGGCCAGGGCGCTCAGGCCCGGCGGGCGACTGCTACTGCGTGCGAATTTCTGCGACCACCATCCCTGCTGGACTGAGCACTCACCTTGTGCGGTGCTTGGATGGGCCCGCCGGTCAGCGCCAGGGTGCAGTCCCCCATACCGCGCTTGACCTGGGGCCGCGTTACACCATCCCAGGGACGGTGACTCGTCCACGGGTACCCGGTTCTCACGTGCGGTGACGACCCGCATCACAGTTCAACTGGACGGATTGGCGCTGGGATCCGGGCGAATTGGTGACTGCCCACCCTGTTGCAGGGAGTCCGTTTTCTGCTGGTCCGGTGCTGGGCTTCCTGCCGGCGGGAAGCGGAGCCTGTGGTCCGGCCAATAACGGGTGACCACCGTCCACGACGCGAAAGGCTCGCGATGACAAGGATGAAGTCACGGTGACTGCCGAGGTGGATCTCGACAGCGATACGGCCGTCATCGAACATTCCCGCCAGACCCCGGAAGCGTTCGCCGTGCTGTACGACCGGCACGCGCCAGCGATCTACCGCTATCTCTCCCGGCGGCTCGGCCCCGATGCGGCCGACGACCTGATGGCGGAGACGTTCCTGTTGGCCTTCCGACAGCGGGACCGCTACGACCCGGCGCGCCTGGACGCCCGGCCCTGGCTGTATGGGATCGCCACCAACCTCATCAGACAGCACTGGCGCCGTGAGGTGCGGTTCTTGCGCGCCATCGCCCGGCTCGGGATCGACCCGGCGGTGTCGCCAGCCGACGAGGACGTGACCGCGAGGGTGGCCGCCCAGGGGAGCCGACGCGAGCTGGCGGCGGCGTTGGCTCGGCTGAACCGGGGCCAGCGAGACGTGCTGCTGTTGACCGCGTGGGGGGAGCTGTCGCCCGCCGAGATCGGGGCAGTGCTCAAGGTGGCCACCGGCACTGTGCACTCCCGGCTCAACCGCGCCCGGAAGAAGATGCGCGAGGCACTGGGCGGGATCGATCCACTTGACAATGAGAGGACCAGTTGATGAGTGAGCTCAAGCGCATGTACTCCGAAGTGGCTCCGCCGAGCCCGGAGATCCTGGCCGAGGGCCGGAGCCGACTGCTCGCCGCCGCCCGGGAACGGCCGCGACCGCTCCCAGCCCGCAGGGCACGGCCTGAACGGCACGGCCGCCTGCTGGCGGTCACCCTGACCAGCGCGGTGGCCGCCGCAGCCGCCGGCACCATGGTGATCGTGCATGGGCAAGGCGGGGACGGCCCTCGGCAGGGACGGACCGTGAGCGCGCACGAGGTGCTCAGCCGGGCTGCCGCTGCGGCGCGTCTGGAGCCCGAACTCAAGCCCCGCGCCAACCAGTACATCTACGTCCGGTCGCAGACCTCCTGGGGGCCGGGAACCATCTCCCCCGGACAGCCCAAAGGACAGGAGCAGCGCCAGACCTGGCTTTCGGTCGATGGTTCCAAGCCGGGCCTCCTGCGGGCGCCTTGCTGGAGCCAACCCTCCAAGACGTGCGATAGCCCGCTGACCAACCAGGACGGGCCAAAAAACCAGCCCCTTCCGGTCCCCGGCAGCTACCTGTGGCAGCAGAAGGAGGTACCCAAGCTGCTCAAGCAATGGCGGAGCCGGCTCGACCACGGCTCCACCCCCAGCCCCACCGGTTCCATGGCCGCCCCCAGCGCCAGACCCAGCGGTTCCGCGGCCGACGAGGCATGGAGTGCGCCGCACGACCTGCTCGGTGAGAATTACCTGCCGCCCAGGCTGCGCGCCCAGGTGTTCGACTTCCTCTCCGACGTCCCGGGAGCCAAGGTGGACGAGCACGCCACCGACGCCCTGGGCCGTCCCGGCATCGCTGTGTCCAAGATCAGGTACGGCACCCGGGAGGAACTGGTCTTCGACCGCAAGACCTACCGCTTCCTGGGCAGCCGCTCGGTCCACCTAGGACCCAAAGCCAAGATCACCGACTGGACCCGGCAACCCGAGGGCTCCAACTTCGACCTGATGTTCAGCGTCCTGGACGTCAAGGTCGTCAGCCGCCTCCCTACTTGACCGGCGCTCTCGGCCAGGGCCGGCGCCCGGCTGCAGGCGGAAAGGTGGTCTGGCTCGCCAGGTCCACCGGCAGTCGCCCTGTGCCGCGCCCTCAACGCAGGACCCAAAGGACACCAATCGACCGACACCGAGGATCTGATGGCGGAGGCGCTCCTGTCGCCTTCCAATACCGGGCCAGCCGCCTCACGCCCTGCTCCGGGCCTCCGCTAAGCGTCCGATCAGCCAGCTAGCCACCGAGCCAGCAAGCGATCGTCGGCGTCCAGCCCGACATCCAGCCCAACGCCCAGGCCGCCCCCTCAATTGGGGGCTCTGGGCGATGGCTGAACATGCGCGGCTAGGGGCCGAACGCGAAGTTGGCGCGACGTCGGCCAGGAGTTCATCCAGCCTGCCGGCCGCGACCGCGTGCTCGGCCGCATGACGCAGCGCATAGGCGCTGGCGTGCGCCCCCCGGCTTGTCCCCGGGTCGGCTCCACCGGATTCGGCGGGGCCAGCGTTCAGCAACCGGTCCAAGATGAGGGACTCATATGCGGCGGTCATGACGCCGGGTCGGCGAGGGCGGCTTCGGCGCGCTGGGCGCGTTGTTGCGTAGCGGCCGGTCCCCGCGCTCCTGGCCGGTGTACGCCGCGATGGCGCCGGACAGCGAGACCGCGCACACGTGCCAGGTCGCCCCCTCGTCCGGGGAGTAGAACTGGCCGTTCCGCAAGGTCCCGGCAGGGAAGCTGGGGCATCGTCGAGGGCCTTTCGGTCGTTGCCCTGGTCGGCATCATCGGTTGTCGGTGGTCCGGTACGGGCGGCCTCGGTGTGGTCGGGGTCGGCTCAGTCGGCGCGGGCGATGGCGTCCCGGCGGTGCTCCTCGGACAGTCCCTCGGCCAAGCCCACCCCCAACACGCGGACCGCTGTCCAGCAGTGGCCCATGCGCTGTGACGGTCTCGGCCAGGGAGCGGTGGGCCAACCCTCGCTGCGTCACCTCTAAGATCATCTACCGGGGGACGGCTCACACGAGTCGACGATACGCATCGCCGTTGCCTGCCCGAGATCCACAGTCGTCTGACCGGTCGAGGTCTTGATTGTGAGGACCTTGTTGGCGTGTCGGTGCCGAGAACTGTGTCACCTCACGCGACCTGCGCGGCTGTACATCTGACGCTTGATCATCTCGCTCGTGGCAAATCTGGCGCTGGGCGGGACTGCCTGGCCGACATCGCCCTGCTGCGCGTCCAGCCGGAGCTGTTCGCGCCCGTAACCTCCGACCCGACGGTGTCACAGCTGATCGACGCACTGGCCGCCCGGCCCACCCAGGCGCTCAAGGCCATCCGGATCGCTCGTGCCACAGCCTGCGAACGCGCCTGGGCCCTGGCCGGCTGATGCCACGCCCGGCGCCGACGGCGGGCTGATCCCGATCGATGTGGATGCCACCTTGGTGATCGCGCATTCGGACAAACAGCAGGCCGCGCCGACCTGGAAGCGCACGTTCGGTTCCACCCGGTGACCGTCTGGGCCGATCACGGCGCCGCCAGATCCGGCGAGCCCTGACGGTGGTGCTGCTACCGCCTGGCAACGCCGGTCTTGGCCAAAGGACGCGGCTCGTGAGACGATGAGAACATGATCAGCACGGCACGGATGAACCGCTCGTACGCCTTGGGCGCCGAGCGCGTTGTCGTGTTCGCTCCTGGGCGTCGATGAGTCAGGCGCCGCGTGGCGGCGCCCTCCTGTTCCCCCATCTCATCGACATCTCCCTCAGTGGTCCACCGGCCCGGCGTAGCGGCCTTTCTGATCTGCCGCCCCTTTTCCCGCGGCCAGGGCTCGGTGGTCGTTCCCAGGAGCCTTGCCATGTGCTTTGTAGAGATCCGCCCGGGCGAAGGCGGCGCTGATGCCCTCGCCTTCGCCGCCGAACTGGCCGACACCATCGCCGCATGGGCGGCCCGCCGCGGCTGGCCCGTCGACCGCGCCGCGACCGATCCGGGCCGCACCATCGTGATGACCATGGCTGGCGTTCCGGTGACGCAGCTCGCTTGGCTGTCGGGCACCCACCGCCTCCAGCACCAGCCGCGCAACGACCGGCGCGGCCGCCGGCACACCTCCACCGCCACCGTTGCGGTGATGCCCCAACCCGCTCGCCCTGCCGCACCGCTCATCCAAGAGGAGGACCTGCGGGTGCAGACGATGCGGGGACGAGGCCGGGGCGGCCAACGCAAGAACAAGGTTGAAACCGCCGTACGGCTGCATCATCTGCCCACAGGCATCGTCATCACCCGGACCTCGGGCCGCTCCCAGGCTGCCAACCTGGCCTCTGCCCGCGCCGACCTGGAACACCGGCTCCGCCTCAACGCCGAGCGACAATCACAGCGCATCACCGATCACCTACGCCGAACCCAGGTCCACTCCGAACGCTCGGCCAAGACCTTCACCCACAACACCCAACGCAGCCAGGTCACTGACCACACCACCGGGCAACGCTGGTCCCTGCGCGCCTGGCGCCAAGGCCGACTCGACCCCGATCAATAATCGCCAACACCCCTCGCCCCTGCACACCTGCAGGGGGTCGGCACCGAAGAGCGCGGCACCTGGCGTGACCGGCGCATGCTCGTGGAGAGGGCCGCCGAGTCGATTACGCGTAGAACGTGAATGCTGTGTTGGACAATCTGACCCGCCAGCAGGTAGAAGCCCAACTCTAGAAGACGGCCACGGGACCGAGTTCCGCCTGGACCACGTCGCGGGCGAGTTTCGCCGGTGGTCGCTGCGGTGCCGATGAGGGCCAGGAGCGAACCTCAGGTAAGGGCCGTCGATGATCAGCTGGTCAGGCGGCCGGCACGCGACAGTTGAACATGGTCGAGACTCAAGCGTGGTGGACCTTGTCGGCGTCGCGGGACGGCGCGGCCGCGGGGGCCGCCGCGGGACGCATCCGGAAAGCGGCGATCAACGCGAGGACGACGACCACGGCCATGGCCAGGAAGGCATCGGAGAAGGCGGCGCCTTCGTGCCCGGCGTACAGGGGGTTGACGGAACCGCCGCCGCTCTGCTGCCTCGCGGCCACCAGCACGCCGAACAGGGCCGGGCCAGTGCCCGCGCCAAGGAACTGGGCTCCTTGGAGGATCCCCAGGCCGACGCCGACCTGGTCGCCGGGCAACGCGCTCGCCGCGGCGCTGATGATCGGGGTCATCACGAAGATGAAGCCGACACTGAGCCCGAGCATCCCGGCCGCCGCGGGGATCACCGATGTGTCTCCTGCGAACGTTGAGAGGAACAGGGCGAACACTCCCATGGCCGCGAGGCCCGTCAGCACCAGGGGCCGGGTGCCGACGCAGTCGGCGAGGCGTCCGATCAACGGCGACAGGACGGCGACCGCGGCCCCGGCCGGGATCATGACCAGGGCACCCGTCCCCGGTCCGAGTCCGTTGACGTCCACCACCAGCAGCGGAACGAACACCAGGCCGCCGAGATTGACGATCATGGCCAGGAACCCGACGGCGACCGCCGCCCGGTAGACCCGGTTGGTGAACAGCGCGGGCGGGACGAACGGCTGCGCGGCGCGTACGGTACGCCACCCGAAGAGCGCGAGTGCCACGGCCGCCACCACGAGGCTGCCCCAGGACGAGGGTGCGGCGAAGCCGGCGACCTGTGCCTGGGTGATGCCGAACAGGACCAGCCCGGCGCCGAGGCCCAGGAGGATGCCGCCGGGAAGGTCAAACCGGCCCGCGCCCGCCGGGGGCTCGTCCGGCAGCACGCGCAGCACTGCGGGAAGCAGCGCCAGCGCGGCCACAAGCATGAGCCAGAACAGCGCGGGCCATCCGAGGAGCTGGCCGATACCGCCGCCTACGGCCGGTCCGGCGGCGGTGCCGATGCCCGTGGCCGCGGAGATGACGCCGATGCCCATCCCCCTCTTGTCCGGCGGCATCAACCTGGTGACGGCGATGATCGAGAGCACGGGTATCGCGGCCGCGCCGACCCCCGTCACGATCCGCCCGAGCACGAGCACGAGGAGGTCGGGGGCGAGCGCGCACACGAGGCTTCCGGCGGCGTAGGCCAGCAGGGCGAAGCCGAAGAGCCGCCGCAGGCTCACCCGGTCGGAGACGCGGCCGTAGAACGGGACACCGACCGAGAACATCAGCAGGAAGCCCGTGACCACCCACGCGAGCTCCGCCTTGGAGGCCCCGAACTCCGCCCCGATCGACGGGAGCACGAGATTGACCATGTCGCTGGCGATGACCGTGACGAGCATCGCCGGCATGAGCACTGCCAGCAGGGCGAGCCCCGAGCCGGTTCGTTGGGTCGTGGTCGAGGTGTGGGTCATTCGACGCCTCCTCCGGGCTTTACTGCCACTGTTATAGTTACAGTTTGGGTCAAAGGAACGGCGGAGGGCCTGCCTCCGCCGCTGCTCGGCTAGCGATTCTGCAGGGCGACCTCACGCTCCCTATCCAGCACCTGCCGGAGCAGGTGGGCGATGGTCGTTCGACCGAGCCGTTCCTCCATGGCCCGTTCCGCGTCCCTGAACTCCGCCTCGAGAAGGGCCTGCATGTGGCGCCCGACCTCGCACGCGTCGCTGGGTGGATGGGGGTGCCGCGACAGGATCGGCCCCGCCTCGACGGCGGTGTACGCGTCATAGAGCGTGATCTCGCGTGGGGCGCGGGCGAGGGACCACCCGCCACCACGCCCCTCGGTGGACCACACCAGGCCGGCGTCCCGCAGGCTGCCGAGGATGCGCCGCACGAGAACCGGATTGCTCGCCAGGCTGTCCGCGATCTCCGCAGAGGTCAGCGAGCGGTCACCCCAGCGCGCCAACATCGTGAGCGCGTGAATCGCGACCGCGCTCCTGCTGCTGAGACCCACTGTGCCCCCTCACGCTCCACCGTGGCACCGAACGAACCGCAACCAAGCTAGTAGCAGTTCGATCGCCCCGTCAATCCGTCACCTGAAGTGGTACTTCGAGCCCTCCGCAGGCGCGGCGCCAGAACCTGAGACCAAAGACCCCGACCGCTGCCCCCGGCCATAACCCGCTGACCTGCGGAATTCCTCTGCGCCGTCTACCCCATCATCACCCGCCTGGAACAGGTCGGATGGATCACCTCGCGTTGGGAGCGCCGACAGAGCAGCATCAGGCCGATGCTTTGGGCCGGCCTCGCCGCCGCCACTACCGGCTGACCGACTCCGGCGCGGAAACCGCCCGACTCGCCCTGGCCAAAGCTCATGCCAGCCGTGCCACGGCCCCCGTTCCCTGGGGGCCCTGCGCCCGTATCCCCCGGGGACCATTCCATGAACCCCGACTTCGGCGTGCTCGACCCTCGCCTCCGCAACGCCATGATCTACCTTGTCGCCGCGATCGACTTGCCGGCCGCGCGTGTGGTGAATGCGGCGAACGCGGCGCGAGCGCTTGACTCGGCGAACGCCAGGGATGCAGCGCGCGCGGCGTTGACCGCAGCGTATGTGGCGGACACAGTCGGCGCGGCGCAGCTGACGACGGCGGTGCGACGGGCGGCAGACGCAGCATCGGCAGCTCTGCAAGCGGCCGCGGTGGCGTTCGAGCGGCCCTTGGCACCACCGCCGGCGTCATCGGAGGAGGCCAAGGGCCGGCGGCCGGTCCGACTTACGATGTGCCTGGTCGGCCTTGCGGCCGCAGCTCTGCCAGCCGCGCACCGACCTCGATACAACCAAGAATGGTTGAGCCTGCTGACCGAGCTGCCCACGCGGAGACAGCGAACCCGCCAGGCGCTCTCCATCCTGCGCGGCGCTCCCCACCAAGCATGGGTCCTGCGCCGTCCCCTGCCGCCATGACCCGAACGCCTCCACGCGGCGACGCCTATTCGCGGGCCGGATGATGGTCACGTGAGTGGTCGTCACCTGGGCGTCGTGCGCGTCAAGGTGGACAACCGTGCCGTGCGCCGGTCGACCACCTGACTCACGGCATGGGCCAGGCGCTGTGCGTTGTGCCGGCACGCTCTAGCACCCTTGGTGAGCGGCGATCCATTCGTCGAGGAAGATCTGGACGTGGTGGCTGTAAAGGCCGCCGTCGGTCAGATACTTGTGGGCGTAGGAGTAGCTCTTTCCGCACGTGGCCCGTCCGGCCTCGATCGCCCAGTCGTCGGGCGCCGTGATGCCACTTTGGGCGATCAAGTCCAGGAACAGTTCGTCCTCGCTGTAAACGCCGCCGTGGCGGGGCGGCGTGGCCCGGATGGTCGGACGAACGGTCTTGTATTCAGTCTTGTGTTTGGTGACGGTGACGGTCGGTCGCGGAGCGCTTGTCGTGGCCGACCGTGCGGCCGTGGGGCCGCGCTCGGCGGCTGTGCCGGCTGTGCGGGACGTGCCCGCGTTGAACGCGGCGAACGCGATCGCCCCACCGATGAGCATGGCCGCCGCCAGAGCGGCGAACGCCATGAGGAAGTTGCGGGTATTCATGCCAATCCCCCCGAATGTCCCGCTCTCCCTCAGCCTACGAGTATCGGTGGAGGCCGCCACCGCCACTCCGCCCGGCCAGGCCCCGTCGTTAGCCGGATGAGGTGCTGCGGCGGGCCTCTGTGATCATGTCAATGACGGACTGGGGCCATCGACCTCCAGGACAAGGCGGGTGGAGCGGTCGTTGACCTGCGGTCTCGGCGTAGCCGGCCAGCTCGAAGCCAGACCGGACCTTGTACTTGCGCCTTCCCGCGGCTAGGCGAGGAGGCAAGTTATGCAGTCTATTGACTGCCATCAGAATTTTGTCTAGCTTCGGCGGCATCCGCTCATGCATGGGCCATGAGATCTCCGGGGGCATCGCTTGTGGCCGGAAGGATCCGTCCATGCCACGGCTATGGCGAGCGATGACTGCCGCTGTTCTGGCGGCGGTTGCGGCGTTGACTCCAGGCGTCGTCCAGGCATCCGACGCGACTGCGCACTACACAGGCACGCTGCCCGACGGGTCCAGCTGGGTGGCGGATGTGCCGGCCCGATGGAACGGACGGCTTGTCCTGTTCAGCCACGGGTTCGGCCCACTGGTCGCACAGAACCGGCCCAGCGCGGCTGTCGGTGAAGCGCTGCTCGCCCGGGGCTATGCGCTGGCGGGTTCGTCGTACGCTCCTGGTTCGCTGTGGGCCCTGGACAGTGCCGTACGAGACCAGCTGGGGACCGTCGACGCCCTTTCGGCGATCATCGGACGTCCCCGTCTCACCATCGCGCTGGGCCAGTCCATGGGCGGCCTGGTCAGCGCCAAGCTCGCCGAAACCGGCGCGGTCAACGGGGCGCTCAACACCTGCGGCATCGTGGCGGGGGGCGTCGACCTCATCAACTACCAGCTCAACGCCGGGCACGCGGTGGCCACGCTGCTCGCCCCTGGTCAAGACATCAAGCTCACCAACTACACCAGCCCAGACGAGGCATCGAGTGCGGCGGTCAAGCTCACCCAGGCCGTGACGAGTGCCCAGAGCACGCCCGCTGGGCGGGCCCGCAACGCCCTCATCGCGGCGCTGCACAACCTGCCCGCCTGGTCATCCGGGGCGACACCGCCGGACCCGAACGACTACACAGCCCAGCAACTCCAGCAGTATCAGTGGTTCGCCTCGGGTGTTCTCAACTTCACCTTCGGCGCCCGCTACTGGATCAACCTTGCGGCCGGTGGCGACAGCGCCTGGAACAAGGATCTGAACTACTCCCGGCTGCTGCGGTCGTCGGCCAACCTCAAGCAGATCAAGGCCCTCTACCGGGAAGCGGGGCTGAGCCTGAAGGATGACCTGTCCCGGCTCACCGCCGCAGCCGCCAAGCAGGTCGAGCCCCAGCCGCTGGCGTGGATGACCCGGACCTCGCAACCCACCGGCCGGCTACGGGTCCCGACCCTGTCCATCCACACCGTCTCCGACCAGCTCGTCCCGGTCGAGCAGGAGAACGAGTACGCCGCGGCCGTGCGCGCCGCCAGGCGATCGGCTCTCCTCCGCCAGGCGTACGTGAACCGAGTCGGCCACTGCAATTTCACGGCCGCAGAGTATGTGGCTTCCCTCCAGGCCGTCGAAAGGCGGGTCCGTACCGGCCACTGGCACGCCACCACGGCATCGCTGAACAACGCGGCCGCCGCCCTGTCACTCGACGGCTCCGCGTTCATCGACCACAGGCCGCCTTCGTTGGTCGTACAGCCGTCCCATCCGTAGATTCGGGCGGCGACAGGACTGCTGACCTGGACAATCTCGTCCGGCTGGTCGTTGGCCGAGGCAACCGATCCGCGATCGGCACCCTGGTCGACCGCACCACCCGGTACGTCAAGCTGCTGCACCTGCCCGACGGACGCACCGCCGAACACGTCCGCGACGCGCTCCCTGCACGCCTTCGCCGACCTGCCCGCCGACCTCGCTCCCCCCTGACCTGGGATCAGGGCAGCGAGATGTGCCGACACGACGTGTTCACCCGCGGCCGAATCAGGTTGCGTTCAGCGCATTTCGACGGGCAGGAGCAGCACGGTAGGCGCGCGGCCCGTAGCGGTTCTTGAGCGTCCGGGTGAATGACGTCCTCTCCCAGCGACTCTGCCAGTCGATCGGTCGAGCAGGCAGGGAGCGTCAGGGACGGGTGATATCAGAGTCTCATGGACGTTGATCAGGCTGGCCCTGCTGAACTGGACGCGCTCCGCGCGGCCTTTGACGTCGACTTGCGCGAGCCCCCGTTGGGCTGGGACGCAGTGCGCGCGTTCGAGACCGAGCACACAATCGTGCTGCCCGAGCCGTATCGGACGTTCGTCGCTGAGATCTGCGATGGGTCCGTCCAGGGGCCACCGACCTACGGGCTGCTGCCGCTGGCGAAGACGCCCGGTGACTGGGGGCACGACCTTGACCAGCGTGTGCTGGCCAGGCCCTTTCCGCTGACCGAGGCGTGGGCGTGGGAGAGCCAAGACGATCCCCGTCCCGCGGAAGAGATCGAAGCAGCTATCGAGCAGGTCTACGATCACGGCACGATCGTCCTGGGCACCGACGGCTGCGGCATGTACTGGCACCTGGTGGTCACCGGGCCGCATCGTGGGCATGTCTGGAATATTTGCGGAGAAGGCGCTCAACCATTTGGCGCCGAGTTCGGATTCACCACCGGCCACAGCGGCTTCGCCGGATGGGTCGAGCACTGGGATGTCAGCAAGTGGTGGTGGGACGCCGAATGAGGCAGGGAGCACTGGCCGTTGCCAGGGCGACCGAGCTGCCCCGCGATCGCGACACACCCCGCAGCCGGAAACGCAAACGTGCCACCGGCATCCCCGTTGGTTCCTGGACGTCGTCCAGAGCATCGTTTGACCCCTCCGGCACTCCGCCAAGACTGCTGGAGCACACGAGTCCTCAGAGGCTCGACCTCACTCGCCATGCGAAGGCCCACCTGCCCGGCACCCCGGGCTGCATCCATCGGCGCCCGCCCGGGGAATGGGTTGGTGCTGGTCATCGGGAAGCGCCTCCAGGTCTCAAGTGCAGCCGATGCCCCCGACCGGCTGGCAAGCTGAGCCAAAGAGCGGAGGCGGTGCGTGGCCGGCTGGGGTGCCGCCGTGGGCGAGCGTGGGCACCACTCTGGGGGTCACGGATGTCCGACGTTCAGCGTGGGCCCGTCAGGCTATGAGGGGCGCTCGCCTGGACGAGAATGTAGATTCCGGGGATGGCCGAGGTTCCTGAGCGAGTGCGGTGGGCAGTTGAGACGCTGCGCGTCCGGCCCGGTGACCGGGTGCTGGAGATCGGGTGTGGAGTGGGCGTCGCGGTCTCTCTGCTGTGCGACCGGCTGGAGGATGGCACGATCACGGCGATCGACCGTTCGGCCAAGGCGATCGCGACGGCCGGACGACGGAACGCGGCGCATGTCGAGGCCGGGCGGGCCGTGCTGGAGGTCGCCTCGCTTGATGCGTTCTCCGATGCCGGGGTGTTCGACAAGATCTTCGCGATCAACGTGAACGTGTTCTGGGTCGGCCGGGCGACGGTGGAACTGGAGGTCATCAGGCGTCATCTCGCGCCGGACGGGAGGCTCTGGCTGTTCTATGAGCCGCCGACGCCTGAGAACGCCGATGAGGTCGCGCAGAAGGTGGCGGGCGGTCTTCAAGGTGCCGGTTTCACCGCGATGGTCAGCCGGAAGGGTGCGAGCCTGGTCGGCGTCGAAGCAGCGATCTCGGGCACGAGCTGATCAGCTCGTGGGCGACGTGCACTGCATGGTCGTCGTCGACCGGCTGGACAGCAGCCACGCGGTGCGCACGTTCCACCAGATCGGCGACACCTCACCGCTGCACGCCACCTCGGTCGGACGGGCGGTGCTCACCCATCTGAGCCGTGCCGAGGTCGATGAGGTGGTCGCCGGCGGTCTGAAGCGCTTCGGAGACACCACGATCACCGACCCGGACGCACTGCGCGCCGATCTCGCCGAGGTCCGGTGGCATGGCTACGCGTTGAACATCAACCAGTACCGGCCGGGTGTCTGCGCGGTCGCGGCACCGATCCTGGACGAGGACGGCACACCGCTGGCTGCCCTCGCCGTCTCCCTGCCGGATTCGCGCCTTGACACGGGCCGGCTGCCCGAGCTCGGACGGCAGGTCGCCGCCGCGGCGCAGGAGATCACCTCACGGCGTCTCGGCTGACCTTCGGCCGGCCTTTCGCTGCTCAGCCGGCGTGGTCTCGGACAGGCATCGCCGCTGGATCAGGGACAGGGTGACGGCGCCCGCAAGGTAGGCCAGAAGGGCGCCCGTGGAGAGAGCGGCGGGGCCGTGATGCCCGGGACCCGCCAGCGTGATGCCGGCCAGTCCTACCTGTACTCCGGCCAGCCCTGCGATGGTCAACGCGGTGCACGTCGGCTGCGGGGCAGTCGGTCTGCGGTCCTTGTCCACACCGGCTGGGCCCCGGCTGGATCGAGTCCTGGCGCGCCATTCGATCCAGCCGAACAGCATCACCAGGCAGGCGAGCACAACGGTCAGGCAGGCCAGCCAGGGAAGCCGCGAGAGAACCCAATGGGCCGTCCCGACCGGTGGCTGCGGGAAGATCCCCGTCGGATAGAGCGCGGCGGCGGCCACCACCACCGCCGTCATGTGCCACAGGAACATGGTCAGGATCACGGTGTTGACCGCCACCACGGCGATCCAGGGGCGGGTCCGCTGCAACCACCGGTCACCCCGGTCACGCAACAGCAGCACCAGGCCGGTCTGGGCGACTGCGAGGGACAACAAGGCCACCGTCGGCGGGTTGGTGTTCTGCACCTGTGCTCCCGGAGCGGCGACCATGCTGACCGGGTACGGCCCGGCCGTGAGCAGCACCAGGCAGCCGAATCCTGCCACGGCCAGCGGCAGTGCCACCGTCCACCGCGCCGGCAACCGCCCGTCCTGCCAGGCAAAGCCGACTTGATGCACCGCCAGCCACATCAGCAGAAAGTTGGCTGAGCCGCCGTACGGCAGGTCGAACCCCAGGCGAGCGATGTCGCCCGCGCCGACCACGACGGCCAGGACCACGGGGACCGCAAGGCCCCACCGACGGTGCAGGAGGTGCATCGCGGGCGTGAGCACCACCACGGCGAAGTAGACGGCGAGAAACCACAGCGGGAGCGTGGCCAACCAGACCGCCGTGCCGATCAACTCCTCGTCGCCACCGAGTGCGCGGGCCACCACCGCCGACATCGCGATCACGACGAGAAACGCCGTCGTCGGGCGCAACAGCCGGTCGGCGCGGCCGGCCAGCCAGTCCCGCCAGTGCACACCACGCGCCCTTGACGCACTCAGGGAGGCGGCATTGGCGAAGCCGCCGACGAGAAAGAACACGGGCATGACCTGAAACAGCCAGGACAGCCCATGCGCCCACGGCAGGACCTCCAGAACGTGGCGTCCACCGAGGCCGTCCTCGTCATAGTGCACCGCGGTGGCCAGCCAATGGCCGACCACCACCAGCACGATCGCGAGCGCACGGAGCAGATCGACCCAACGCTCTCGCTGCGGCGGCGTCTCCTCGACCAACCGCCGCAGTCCCCCGATCACCTGCCGGGGGCCACGTTTGGTGCTGCCGGACACGGTGACTACGCCACCTTCTCTCCTCCCATACCGCCCGAACGACGTCCTGCCTCCCGGCGCAAGGCTCAGGAGGCGCTGGTTCGGGCGATCAAGACAGGGCATGGTGGATCAGCGCGCCCGCCCCCGTGCCGCAGCGATGCCGTGCCCGCATTTTCTCAAGGCAAACCGTCCACAGGGCGGCTACGGGCTCGTTTCCACATGTTGGGGAGGAAGTTGGATGAACGAGGTTCTGCATGCCGGGCTTGCCGAGATCAGGACCAAGCTGGAGGTGGTACGGCGGACGGAGGCCGAGCACGGCTTCGGGGTCATCCTTGAAGAGCCCAGGGAACTGGAGGACATTCCGGAGCTTCCCGATGGTGTGACCGAGGTGTTCCGCTTGTTCTACCGCTTGGGCGGCGACTACTTCTGTTTCCGGCAGCCCGACGCCATCCAGAGCCCGCGTACCTGGGCGGCTCGACGGGTCGAGCCTGGCTGTCCGCTGGGCTGGCCCCTCGAAATCGGCTACGAACGCTATGGGATGCCCGCCGACGTCCTGGAGCACATCGACGGCGGCGCTCCCATCCGCCTGGATCTCAACGACGGAACCGTCTACTACGTCGACCCCGACGACTACATCTTCTTCTACAAGCATGTCGAGGTGGAGGAGATCGACAGTGAGGATTTCGCAGGTGACATCGTGACCTTCTTCAACCACCACGTCCTGGGCGAGGGCTACCCGCAGCTCGTAGAGGCCGTCCTGGGCAGCCGTGCCGTTACGGAACACGACCGGCGAGGACGGCACAGGGACCGCTGGATGCGCCTTCTCGCAGAGAGCGGCCTTCTCAGCGGCGGCGGGCCTGGAACTGCCGGCTAAGGACGATCGACGCTCCGGCGAGGACTCCTGCATGGCAAGCCCCGTCGGACGAGCAGTCGATGCCGACGTCCCGTTGGATGAGAGTGACCGTACCTCGGTGCTCGTCCGGCCAAGGCTTGCCGACCACAGCAGCGCGTCGTCGCGCTCCCGGATCAGCTGCGAACGCACCCTCTGGCCTCGAACTCGCTGGTAAGCGGGTAGTACGTCACCTGGCGGCACACGTAGCCTCCAGCGGCAGGGCCAGACCAGACCAGAACTGGCACATCGTAGGTTCCCGAACCGGTGCAGCCTGTCTGGGACAACGCGTAGGTGTCGCCGGTTCGAGTGGCTGTGGCCGTCAGGCAAAAGTAGCCGGGCTCGGCCTGGGCCGGGGATGCCGGCACCGAGGCCATCAGCAATGCTGTGGCGGCAAGGACGATGGCGCGTTTGAGAACCATGTCCCGACGGTAGGTGCCATCCCCCCATTGCCATAGCCCCTGAGCGGATGGCGCGCGCCGTGCGGCGCGCGCCATCCACCTCTCACGCCGGTGACCTGATCTCTATGCCGTAACGGGCCGCCGCGGCGATGAGCCGTTCCACGTCCGGGGGCTCGGCCGACGGCGGCAGATCGCGGACCGGAGCCCGCTCGCCGGCCTCCGCGAAGAACTTGTCGGCATCGGCGCCCGGCGAGTACACGACGAGCACCCGCGCGGTGCTGGTCGGTTCGAAGTTCTCCCAGACTCCGGCGGGTATCCGGAAGATCGAGCCCGGCTCCCCCTCCACCGTCTCCTCTCCGATGTGGTACCGGAGCGTGCCGTCCAGGACGTACACGGTCTCGGCACCCGGATGGGTGTGGGGCGGCGGTCCCATGCCCTCGGGGATGGTCATCTGCATGACGACCATCTCGCCGCCCGACTCCTCACTCGACACCTTGACCTCATAGAGGCCGCCGAGGACCCAGAAGGCGTCTCCCTCGGCCGGTTTGCGTGCGACTACGGTGCCTGCCATGTGATCCCCCTTCTCACATGTCTTACCTTTCACCCTGACCAGGCATGACACGAACGTCAAGGGGGCGGTGGCCGGACGATCTTCAACATTCCACCTGGTCGGCCTCCACCGAGAGTTGACCGGGTCGATAACTGATCTCTCGTGCATCAACGGCCGCACCACACTGGCTGAGCCGTGCTTGTGGTGCTCTCACACGTAGGAACCCCGGATCGGGCGGCTTAGTGTCCCCGGCGGAGGTGACCTATGGACAAGACGGTGATCTGCGCGACGACGGCGGTGGCGGATGTGGGGGACGGTTCGTCGCTGGCGGTGGGCGGGTTCGGTCTCTGCGGCATTCCGTCCGAACTGATCGTGGCGCTGCGGGACGCGGGCCGGACCGGGCTCCGGGTGGTGTCCAACAACTGCGGCGTGGACGACTGGGGGCTCGGTCTCCTGCTCGCCGAGGGCCGGATCGCCCGCATGACCAGTTCGTACGTTGGGGAGAACAAGGAGTTCGCCCGGCAGTACCTGGCCGGGGAACTGGAGGTGGAGCTGATACCGCAGGGCACCCTGGCCGAACGGCTGCGAGCGGGAGGCTGCGGAATCCCTGCGTTCTACACCCCGGCCGGTGTCGGCACCCAGGTCGCCGAGGGCGGCCTGCCCTGGCGGTACGGGCCGGACGGTTCTGTCGCGGTCGCCTCTCCTGCCAAGGAGGTACGCGTCTTCGGTGAGCGCCTCCACGTGCTGGAGGAGTCGATCACCACCGATTTCGCGCTCGTCCACGCCGCCCGCGCTGACCGGTTCGGCAACCTCGTCTTCCATGCCTCGGCCCGCAACTTCAACCCGCTCGCGGCGATGGCCGGACGGATCACGATCGCCCAGGTCGAAGAGCTCGTGGACGTTCTCGACCCGGACGAGGTCCAGTTGCCGGGCGTCTTCGTGGACCGGGTGGTGGCGGTGAGCATGGTCGGCAAGCGGATCGAGCGAAGGACGGTGGCGTGATGGCGCTCACCCGTGAGCAGGTGGCCGCCCGGGCCGCCCGCGACCTGCAAGACGGCTCGTACGTCAATCTCGGCATCGGGCTTCCGACGTTGATCCCGAACTTTCTGCCCCCGGGCATCGAGGTCGTGCTCCACAGCGAGAACGGCATCCTCGGCACCGGCCCCTACCCGCAGAGCGCCCACGTGGACCCCGACCTGATCAACGCGGGAAAGGAGACCGTCACCACGCTGCCCGGCGCGTCCTTCTTCGACTCGTCTCTGTCCTTCGGCGTGATCCGAGGAGGGCGGCTGGCTGCCGCGTTCCTCGGCGGCATGCAGGTCTCCGCCACCGGAGACCTCGCCAACTGGACGATCCCCGGAAAGATGATCAAGGGCATGGGCGGTGCGATGGACCTCGTCCACGGTGCCCGCAAGGTGATCGTCCTGATGGAGCACACGACCAAGAACGGCGCACCCAAGATCCTTCGTGAGTGCACGCTGCCCCTCACCGGCCGGGCCGTCGTCGACCGGATCATCACCGACCTCGCCGTCATCGACGTGACCGGGGAGGGCCTGGTGCTCCGCGAACTCGCCCCTGACGTCACGGCCCAGGAAGTCGCACGGGCCACTGAGGCGCCTCTGCTGATCCACGACCGCCCGCGAACCATGGTCTTTTGACCGATCGAACGGAACACCGCTGATCGCGTTCCTCCACTCCGGATGGTGACAGGGCCCTGAAAGCACGGTGAAAGCCGCGAGAAAGCGTGGTGCGAGGTCTGCCGAGAAGCCTGGGCCTGTCGCTGATTCAGAGGCGGCAGCAATTCACTCACCAGGCAAACGGGGAGACATGAACAAGGAACGCACGAACAAGGCCAGGCAGGCCCGCGGGGGCGCCGTACTGGCCGCGATGGCCACGGTGGCGATCGCCGGAGGTGTGCAGGCCGCCGTTGCGGCACCGGCCGACGCCGCGGTGCAGGGGCTGACCCGGGTCACCTATCCCATGGGCCAGCTCGACTCGCTGTCGTCCAAGGAGCGGACGCCCGAATGCCCGCGGGGCATGAGGGTCATCGGGGGCGGTGGCCGCGTCGCGGGTCCTGCCGCACAGGCGATCCGGCTCCGCATACTGCGACCGATCGGCGAGGATTCCGGCTCGGACCGGTTCCAGGTGGTCGCCGAAGAGCCGCCGGGCGGCGTCGCGGGCAAGTGGGGGCTGGAGGGGTACGCCGTGTGCGCACCGGAGAGCGAGCTCGACGGCTATGAGATCGTCTCGACGGCGTCCCAGCGGTCGTCCACGTCTCACAAGGAGGTCGCCGCCGCCTGCCCGAGCGGCAAGCGGGTGATCGGCGCCGGGGCGAGCGTCTTCGGCGGGACCTACGGGGTCTCCGCCGGTCTGCAGGTCGCACGCGCGTCCGGTCCGCTGGACATCGCCCGTGCGGCGGCGGCGCTGGAAAGCACCGCCTCCTCGGCCGACTGGCAGGTCGTCTCGCATGCCGTCTGCGCCAAGCCGGTGGGAGCCGCCGCTGAAGGCGAGGTGGTGCACGACCGGAGGGACACCATCAAGGAGTGCTCCAGCGCCAAGAAGGTGCACTCGGTCGGCGGGGCGACCGGGGACGGCCCGAACGGGCCCGTGTTCCTGAGTGACCTGTACCCGAGCGCCGATCTGCGCGCCACGGTGCTGCGGCTGACCGGCATCCCCACCGACGGCCTCGCCGTCCAGGCGATCTGCGCCTGACCGGCACCGCCTGATCCACAGCCGGGGCGGCGCCGCGCCGCCCCGGCTCTCGACATCGGATGATTTCCCCAGGCCGGCATCCGGCCATGAGGTGGCCATCGAGAGCGAGGAGACCATGGCCATGCGAACGAGAGTGCGTCCACGAGACGTTGCCGACCGGCCGGCCGTCCAGGCGTTCCTGACCCGGAACCACAGCGCCAGGGTGGCCCGCCTCGGGGAGCTGCTCGACCCGCTCGACCATCCTGCGTTCGTGGCCGAGAGCGACGACGGACAGTTGCTGGGCGTCCTCACCTACATCCCGGACGAGGCACAGAAGCAGTGTGAGATTCTCACCCTCCACACCACCGAACAGTGGCGTGGGGTCGGCACGGCGCTGATCGAGGCGATCGAGCAATGGGCTGCGCGCCGGGAACATGTCCGGCTGAAGCTCATCACCACCAACGACAACGTCGACGCCCTGCGTTTCTACCAGCGCCGCGGCTTCCACCTCGCCGCCCTGCACGCCGGCGCCGTCAGCGACGCCCGCACTCGGCTGAAGCCCGAGATTCCCCTGACCGGGTCCTACGACATCCCGATCCGCGACGAGATCGAGCTGGAGAAACGGCTCTGGTGACGCGGCGTCCCCCGTCTTCCTGACCGGAGGCGGACAGCGCGCTTCCGGCACCGCTGCTCAGGGGGTCGGCGCGGCATCACGAACGCGGCCGGACCGATCGGCACATGCCACAATTCGAGCGAAGGCGGGCACGCGCCCGCCGATTCCTGGATGGTGGCGGATGACGTTGCTGGTGGCGCCTTTCGCCGGCGATCCGTACCGTGCCGATCCATACCGTGTCGATCCGGCTGGTCAGGGCGCTCACCCGGGCCCGGGAACGCGGCGCCGGGCGATCGCTCGACGAACTGGCCGGGCTCGCCCTCACCGCCATCGACGAGGCCACACAGGACCACCAACAGGTCCAGGGGGCTACCCGATCAGGCAGGATCGAGCCGGTAGAAGCGCCACAGGTCGTGGTCGATCGGCAGCTCGGCACAGCCCGCGTAACCTGACTGGTCGGCATAGGACCGCACGGTGCCGGGCCGTAGCACGGTACCGGCCTCCACCGCGGCGCCCTCGGCACGCGTGGCAGGCAGGCAGTGCAGGACGCTGAACGCGTAGTTCATCCGCTCCAGCAGGTCGCCCGGGGCGGTGAAGTGCTCGGCCACCTTCTCATCGCCGATCAGGACCGCCCCGCCGGGAGTCAGCAGATCCCGTGCCGAGCGCAACGCGGCCACCGGATCGGCCATGTCGTGCAGCGCCTCGAACACGCACACCAGGTCGTACCGTCCGCCTACGCCCGGCTTGGCCGCGTCCCCGAGCGCGAACGTCACCCGGTCGGCCAACCCCTGCTCGGCGGCGTGGCCGGACGCCTCCGCGATCGACGCCTCGTCCAGGTCGATGCCGTGCACACTGACAGCCGGGAACGCCTCGGCCAGCGCGATGGACGACCAGCCGGTACCGCAGCCCAGGTCGAGCACCCGGGCGCCATCGCCGTCCAGCCGGGCCGCGATGTCGGGCATCCCCGCGATCCAGTCCGCCACCCCGGCGCGGAAGGCGGGCCGGTTGAGCGCGCCGATCCCGTGCCGCGTGTCCTCACCGTAGGCGGCGTAGGGAACTCCGCCGCCGGAGCCGAACGCGTCCGCCACCTGCGGCAGCACCTCGGCGATGGACGCCACGAAGCCCGGCAGCGGCCCGACGAAGAACGGGCTGTCGCCGTTCAGCAGCGCCTCGGCGACGTCCGCGGGCAACGAGAAGACACGCGCGTACGGGTCCTCGTCATCGGCGGCCACGGTGAGCAGGCCGCTTGCGCCTTGCTGTTCGAGCCACTCCCGGGCATAGCGCGGGTGAACGCCGGTGGCCTTGGCCAGGGCGCGGGCGTCGGCGGCTTCGCCGGCCAGCGCCTTGTACAGCCCCAAGCGAATGCCCAGGGCGACGCTGAGCATCTCCATCGCCGTCACCGAGTCTTCCAGCAGCCGCTCGGTGAGCTCTTCTGTCGTCATTGATCCTCCCCCGTGTTCTCCAGGTACCCCCGAATCCTTCAGGCGACGCCTCACCTCCGGCTCACACGGCGCTCACAGCGGGATCAGCCGTTCACCGTCGAGCAGAACGCCCGCGCTGTAGATCACCGGAGTTCTGCGTGGAGCCACAGCCCCTGACGCGTGTTCCCACCGGGCGTTCGAAGTCATGTCATCCGCACCTGCACGGTCGCGCGAATCTACTCCGTGATCGCCGACAGCAGGGGACGCCGACGGGCGAAGACAGCGGCCGGGGCATTAACCCGGCCTGAGGCCGTACATGGGATCAGCGACCGTAACCGGTCAGTGAGTGCCGGAACCGAACCGGGCAGGGACGGCGCCCGTCACCGACAACATGGGCATCCATCGCCTTGCCCGCGCGGCAGCGGTCGCGCCGGGCGCTCCAGCGCCGTTGCGGACAAGACGGAAAGGCGCTTTTACTGCGCTGGAAATCACTTACCGCCGGCACAGACAATCATGATCGGCCGACCTCCAGGTACCGCACATGTGGGAAGTGAGCTCAATGCGGCGTCAGTTCGACGTCAGCAACTCGGGTTAGGTTCCCTGTAGAAAGTGAGAAAGCAATACCGGATCGGTAAATAGCCGCCCGGTCAAGAACCCCGGCATATGCACATGCGGCAGTAATTTTAGCTCGCTGCCGCGGGTTCGAGGCGTGCGAGAAATGAAACTGGTAGAGAATATGCTGGCGATCGAGCGGCTGCATGAGCTGCCCTTGTCCGAGCGGCGTGAGGAACTCGAAGAACTTGTCGTCACGGAGTTCAGGACGACCCTGATGATGACGGATGACGAGGATCTGCCGTTCGATATGAGTTACTTCGAGCTCGGCTTCACCTCGCTGGGACTCACCGAGATCAAGGAACGGCTCGAAACGCAGCTCGGCCGCAGGGTGAGCACGAACGTGCTTTTCAACAGCCCGACCATGGAACGCCTCCTGGCCTATTTGGCCGACGAGGTCCTGGCAGACCTCTTCCAGGGCCGAGAGGCCACCAGCCGATCGGCCGACCTGCGCGTTCGCCCAGCGAGCAGATGAAAGGGAGGCCAGGCCGTGAACAACCCGAATCCGCAGACGCTTACCGCCCGGTCCGCCGAGCATGCACGGCGGCGCCCCGATCACCTGGCCGTCGTATGCGAAGGCCGTGAGGTGACCTATGCGGAGCTGCACCGTCGCAGCAACCAGACCGCGCACGCGCTGCTCGCCGAGGGGTTGCGCCGGGGAGCGCGGGTCGCCTACATCGGCCGCGAGTCAGAGCACTACTTCGAGATCGCGCTCGGCTGTGCCAAGAGCGGCACCGTGCTCGTGCCGATCAACTGGCGGCTGACCTCGCGCGAGGTCGATCACGTGCTGCGAGACTCGGGCGCCGAACTGTTGTTCGTCGAGCGCGAGTTCCGGCCGGTCGCCGACCGGCTGCGGCCGGTCCTGCCGTCGCTGGGCAGGGTGATCGAGATGGACACGCCCGGCTCTCTGGCGGACGGCTTCCTGCGCTGGCGGGCCGGCCATCCCGACGCCGATCTCGACCCCGGCACCGGGCGCGACGACGCCGTCGTACAGATGTACACCAGCGGCACGACCGGCCTGCCCAAGGGCGTGGTGCTCGCACACCGCACGTACTTCACCTTGATCGAGCACATGGGCCGGGCGAGCCTTGACTGGTTCGACTGGCGCATCGAGGACCGCTCCATGAGCTGCTTCTCCAGCCTGCACTCGGCGGGCATGGGCTGGTTCATGAACGGGTTCGCGGCCGGATGCACGAACGTGGTCATGAGGATGTTCGTCCCCGAGGAAGCGGTGAAGCGCATCCGCGACGACGAGGTGACGATCATGCAGGCGGCTCCGGCGATGCTGCGCATGGTGCTGGCGGAGCCCGGCGCGTCGCGGCAGGCGTTCACGTCCCTGCGCAAGGTGATCTACGGGGGGTCGGCGATCGCGCCGGCGCTGCTGCGCCAGTGCATGGAGCAGCTGGACTGCGACCTCGCGCAGATGTACGCGGCGGCGGAGTCGGGCAACGTGGTGACGTGCCTGTCTCCGGCGGAGCACCGGCCGGGCAATCCGAAGCTGGGCTCGGTCGGCCTGCCCTGCCCGGGCAACGAGGTGAAGATCGTTAACTCCGGCGGAGACGCTCTGCCTGCCGGTCAGGTGGGCCAGATCTATGCCAGGACGCCCGCCAACTTCATCGAGTACTGGCACCAGCCGGAGGCGACCGGGAAGGCGCTGGTGGACGGCTGGCTGTGCATGCCGGACGCCGGATTCCTGGACGACGACGGCTACCTGTTCGTCCTCGACCGGCTGGACGACGCCATCATCGTCGCCGGCCAGAACATCTATCCGGCGGAGGTCGAGGCGGCGCTGGCCGAGCACCCGGCGGTAGCGGACTCCGCGGTGGTGGGCGTGCCCGACCAGCGATGGGGGCAGGCGGTCAAGGCCGTGGTCGTGTTCCACCGGGACCAGCGGGCCACCGCACGCGAACTCATGGTCTTCCTGCGTGGCAGGATCGCCGATTTCAAGATTCCCACCCGCTACGACTTCGTGGACAGCCTGCCCCGCAATCCGACCGGCAAGATCCTGCGCCGGGTGCTGCGCGCGGAAGCGCGATGAATTCCAGCCGCACCGAATCGGGTGCCTCCATCATGGGCCATTGCCTAGATCGGGAGTTCGCTGAGAAATCAGCAAAGGGGGAGCTTCACATGACTGAATTCTTCGTCCTCGGGCCACTGGAATGCCGGTCGGCCAATCGTCCTGTCAATATATCCGGGACGCTTCAACGGGCGCTGCTCGCGACGCTGCTGGCCGCCGAGGGAGTCCCGGTGTCGGTGGACGCGCTGGTCGCGGAGTTGTGGGGGGACTCACCCCCTCCACATTGGGAGAACGCGCTGCAGGCACATATCAGCAGGCTGCGCCGGCGGATAGATGCCGTTGCCGACGACCGGTCCACCGGGCTCATAGTCGAGCACTCCGGATATTGCCTGCAGACGGCCGAAGACACGGTGGACGCCAAAGTGTTCATGCGCAAATTCGACACTGCCCGGCTGCTCGGCGCCACCGATCCGGTGACGGCGGCCGACGCCCTACGAGATGCGCTGTCACTATGGCGCGGCAAGGCCTTCGGTCTGGTGGCTCAGGGATCGTTGTGCCGCACGGTGGCGCAACGCTACGAGACCGCCCGGGTGGTGGCGCTGGAGACGCTGTTCGACCTGGAACTGCGGAGCGGGCGGCACACCGACATCATCCCGATGTTGTCGGAGCTGGTCGAGGCGCCGACGCTGAACGAACGCTTCTGCGAGCAGCTGATGATCGCGCTCTACCGCTCCGGACAGCAGGCGCGCGCCTTGAGCTCCTATCTCCGGATGCGTGACCGGCTCGACGACGAGCTCGGCGTCGAGCCGACCATCACGCTGCGCAATCTCTTCAACGCCATCCTCAACCATCATCCGGCGCTTCGCCTCGGCGCCGATCATGCGGTGCTGCGCGCCTGACGCAGCCGTGCCCGGCCGCACCCCGGTCATGATCGGCTCCCCCTCTCCCCCGTGCCGGCCAGATCATGACCGAGGCCGGCCAGATCACGACCGGGTGCGCCTAGCGGTCCTCGGTGACCCGCATCAGCCGCCGGCTGAAGTCCGACATGACGGCCGCCGCGTGCTCGCCGACGTAGAAGTGCCCTCCGGGATACTCCTGGTGCCCTAGATACCGGCGGCTGCGCCCGGCCCAGGCCGTCATCGCGTCCGGCTCGACCAGCAGCGGGTCCGACTGCCCGGCGTAGGACACCAGTGGGCATTCCACCACGGCATCGTCGTCCTCGTACTGCACCGCGATCCGGAAGTCCGCGATCACTGGCGGCATCACCAGATCCAGCATGTCGGGATCGCTCCACAGCTCCTCCGGGAAGGCGCCGAGGTCCTTGAACAGTCCGCCGAACTCGTCCATCGAGAGCTTTTCGTGGCCGGCGGGCGCACGGAAGAAGCCCTTCGGCGACCAGCCCGACATGCCGAGCAGCGACGGCGGCGGATCGCCATCGGCTTCGAGCCGGACGGCCAGCCGGTAGGCGAGCATGGCACCGATGCAATGCCCGAAGAACGCATACGGGCGCTCATCGTCCAATGTCGCCAGCACGGCGCGGTGCAGGTCATCGAGGAGTGATTCCCACTCCACGGGCAGCGGCTCGGCGCGCCGGCTCTGCCGTCCCGGGAGGGTCAGCGCCTGTGCGCCGATCTCCGCGGGCAGCAAGCGGCTCCAGCCCCGGTAGGCGGCCGCTCCACTGCCCGCATGAGGCATCAGGAACACGCGGATCCGGGTGTCCTCCGGCGTCTCGGCGGGACTGAACCAGCGGCTCACCGCACGTGCCGGACTCTGGGTCGTGTCCATCGCTAACCCACCTTCTCCAGATGCCCGTCGAGGAACGCGGCGAGCGCGCGGGGCGTCGGGTTGTTGAAAATCTCTGGCGTGGCGAACGCGGTCGACAGCGCCGCGCTGAGCTCCTTGCGGAGCTTGACCGCGAGGAGCGAGTCCATCCCCAGATCGGTGAACTCGATGTCGGCCCCGACGTCGGCGATGTCAGCGAACCCCAGCACCGCGGCGACCGCCTTCCGGATCAGCTCGGTGGTGGCCGTGTGGCGTTCGCCGTGCTCTGCCGTGATCGGCAAGGCTGCTCCGGCCACCCCTGCCTGGTCCGCTGGATTCGTGATCGCCTGGTCGTTCGCGGCGGTCTGGCCCTTGCCCACGGCGGGACCGGCAGGCGGTGCCGCCGTCGCCGGGTCGATCGGCAGCCGGTACGGCCTGCGATCGAACGCGTACATCGGAAGTTCGATCAGCCGCCCGCCGCGTCCCCGGTGGAAGTCCCGCCAGGAGATCGGCTGACCGGCCGCGTAGGCCTTCGCGACCGACTCAAGGAGCACCGCTCCCTCCTGGTCGGAGGAGTGCATGCTGGCCAGCCAGACGTGCCGTCCGGTCGGGACGCAGCGCCTGCCCAGCGACGTCAGCGTCGCGGACGGGCCGATCTCGATGAAGAGGTGCTTGCCCCGCCGGTCCAGCGCCTGCATCGCGGCCACGAAGTTCACCGGTTCGGCGATATGACGTGCCCAGTAGTCGGCGGAGAAGTCGCTGTGCCTGGCGGCCTGACCGGTCACCGCCGAGACGAGGGTGATCGCGGGCTCGGTGAACTCGACGCCGGCGAGTGCCTCCCGCAGCTCCTCGGCCACCTCGGCCATCAAGGGCGAGTGCGAGGCCTGCGACACCGTGAGACGCGCGAATTCGATGTCCTGAGCGGCCAGTCCGGCGGTGATCTCCTCGATGGAGGCGCTGCCGCCGGAGATGACGCACTGTTGCGGTGCGTTGATGGCGGCGACGGCGACGTCCGGATACTCGGCCAGCAGTGGGGCGACGGCGTCCGCGTCGGCCCCGACCGAGACCATGCAGCCGGGTGTGCGCACCGAGTCCATCAGCCGCGCCCGGAGGGCGATGAGCCTGGCGGCGTCCGCGAGGCTGAAGAGCCCGGCCACCGCGCCTGCCGCGACCTCCCCCATGCTGTGTCCCGCGGCCGAGGTCGGCCTGATGCCCCACGACATCCAGAGGCGGGCCAGCGCGTACTGGAGCGCGAACTGAACGGGCTGCCCGTACTGGGCCAGGCCGAGCGCCTGGGCGTCCTCCATCCCGCAGGTTCCCAGCACCATGTCCTTGACCGGACGGCCGACGATCGGTGTCAGGACCTCGTCGCAGGCGTCCAGTTCCGCGGCGAACACAGGGTGCCGCCGGTACAGCCCGGCACCGATGCCGGGTCGCAGCGGACTCAGGCCCGAGAAGAGGAATCCGACCTTGCGGGACTGGAACCCCGGCAGCTCGCCGCGTTCCACGGTGGCCAGCAGTTCCTCGAGCCGGGCGGCCAGATCATCGCCGTCGGTCACCACGCCGGACACACGATGGCGGAAATGGGCCCGGCCGACGTTGGCGGTGTGGCACAGGTCGGCGATGTCGAGGGCGGGCCGGCCGGCCTGCCATTCCCGGTAGCGCCGGATCTGCGCGGCGAGCGCCGGGGCCGACTTGGCGGAGATGGTCAGCACATGACCACCGGCGGGTTCTGGTGTCCGCGTCTGCGGTGTCACTCCCTTCGGCGCCTCTTCCAGGACGGCCGAGGAGATCGTTCCGGTGAACCCGAACGAGTTCACCAGCCCCCGGCGGACGCCGGCGTGCCACGGCTCCGATCGGGTGGGGACGCGGACCGGCCAGGTCTCCCAGGCGATGCGGCTGGACGGCTTCTCCAGGTTGAGGTGCGGGAACACGGTGCCGTGCCGCATCTGCAGCACCGTTTTGACCACGCCTCCGATGCCGGCCGCGGCCTCCATGTGCCCGATGTTGGTCTTGAGCGAGGCGACCAGGAGCGGATCCTCCGCGCTGTGCGACGGCCCGAACACCTCGGCGATCGAGGCCATCTCGATCGGGTCGCCGAGCGGCGTGCCGGTCCCATGGGCCTCCACGTACTGGATGTCGCCCGGCTCGAGCCCGGCGTTGTCGAGTGCGGCGCGCATGAGCGCCTCCTGCGCGATGCCGTTGGGGGCGGTGAATCCGGCGCTCTCGCCGTCCTGCCGCACCGCGGTGCCGCGCACCAGCGCGAGCACTGTGTCGCCGTCCCGCTGAGCGTCGCTGAGCCGCTTGAGCACGACCACAGCGCACCCTTCGGCGCGACCGTAGCCGTCGGCGGACTCGTCGAACGTCTTGCAGCGCCCGTCGGATGAGAGCGCCTGCATGTCGGTGAGCAGCACGCTGCTGTACGGGTGGTGGATGACGCCGACGCCCCCGCACAACGCGAGCTCGCACTCCTGGCCACGCAGGCCGTTGACCGCGAGGTGCAGCGCGACCATCGACGACGAGCACGCGGTGTCCACGGACATGCACGGTCCGCGCGCTCCCAGGAAATAGGAGACCCGTCCCGCCACCGCCGCGTTCAGCAGGCCGCCGGCGAGGTACCCCTCCATGTTCTCGGCGGCGAGTGCCCCGATCTCCCACGCGAAGTCCACGGCACTGGCACCGAAATAGACCCCGACATTGCCACGTCTCAGCCCGGTGGGGTCGATATTGGCGTTCTCCAGCGCCTCCCAGGTCGTTTCCAGGGCCAGGCGCTGCTGCGGGTCGATACAGCGGGCCTCTTTGGGGGAGATATTGAAGAACGAGGCGTCGAACTGATCGATTCCTGTCAGGAATCCACCGCTGGCTGAGCTGATGCGGCCCTTGCCGTCACTGCTGGCCTCGGCGAACTCGGCGGCGTTCCACCGGTCCGGCGGAATCGAGGCGATCGCCGACCTCCCCGAGCCGAGATACTCGGCGAAGGCGCCGATCGTCGTACTGCCTCCCGGCATGCGAAGGCCGATTCCCACGATCGCGATGGGCTCGCGCAACCGCTGGAGCCGCGTCTCGTACTCACGAATCACCTCATGTGCCGCGCCAAGCTCAGCTTCGATCGTCATGCGGGCCAATATGCCAACCGGTCCTGATACGCAGCTGTTTCAACGCTGACCGCGGATATGTCAGAACGCCGTCAGTGAATGATCAGAAGCCTTTGCGAGGATTCCGCGAAGACGGAAAGAGCAGACGGAGACAATCACCCTGGAGCGCGGTCGTGGCTGATCCTTTTGAAAACGAGGAAGCGAGCTATCTCGTTCTGGTCAACCACCAGGGGCAGCATTCCTTGTGGCCGGAGGCGATCGAGGTGCCGTCCGGCTGGCAGGTGGTGTTCGGCGGCGGCGGGCGGCAGGAGTGCCTGGACTACGTGGCGGCGAACTGGACGGACATCACGCCGAGAAACCGGTCCCCCAGGTGAACGCGCGATGACCGACATCATCGCCACCGCTGAGACGAGGCTGTGCCGGATCATCGCCGACGTCGTCGGCCTGGATCTGGTCAGTCCGCGAGACGGCTTCTTCGAGGTGGGCGGAGACAGCGTGCTGGCCGTTCAGGTCGTGGCCCGCGCCCGCGAGGCGGGCCTCGTGCTCAGCGTGCGCGACCTCTTCGACCACCAGACCCCCGAGTCGCTGGCCGCCGTGATCGGCGATCTTGCCGCCACCCCCACCGCCGCCGGAACGGGTGGCACCGGTGGCGACTCCGCGGAATCACCGCTGATGACCTTCGCGGACGACGAGTTCGGCGATTTCGAGGGGCTCGGCGCCGGCCGCCCCGACGGCGGCGACGAAGGCGAAGGCGAATGGGAGATCATCACATGAACCGCGCCGACATCGAGTGCGTCCTGCCGCTGACTCCCCTGCAGGAAGGGCAGCTGTTCCACGCCGAGTTCGACGAGGACGGCCCGGGTCTCTACAACATGTACCTGTCGGCCCTGCTGTCCGGGCCGCTGGACGTCGCCGCGCTGCGGTCCGCCTGTGCGCGGTTGCTGGCCAGACACCAGTGCATGCGGGCCTGCTTCCGCCGGAACCGCGAGAACCAGATCGCCCAGGTCGTGCTCCGCGAGGTGCCGCTGCTCTGGCGGCAGATCGATCTGTCCGGGCTCCCCGAGCCCGAACGCGCCGAGCGGCTGGAACGACTGGAACGGGAGACCCGGACAGAGCGCTTCGACCTCGCGAAGCCGCCCCTGACCCGGTTCGTGCTCGTGCGGCTGGCGCCGGACAGGCACCGCTTCATCCTCTGCACCTATCACGCCGTTCTGGACGGCTGGTCCTCCTGGCTGCTGTTGGGTGAGCTGGCACGGCTCTATGAACAAGGCGGGGACGCCTCCGGCCTGCCGGAGCCGCCGCCCTTGGAGGACTACTACCGCTGGCTTGCGAAGCAGGACCGCGCCGCGGCGGAGGAGGCGTGGCGGACCTCGCTCGCCGGCCTGGCGGGCCCGACCATGCTGGCGCCGTCCGGACCCGAACGATGGCTGGCCGGCAGCGAACGGTTCGGCGTCAGGCTTCCCGCCGACCTGGTCACGAAGCTGCAAGCCCTCACGCGCGGCCGCGGCCTGACGATGAACACCGTCTTCCAAGCGGCGATGGGGCTCGCTCTGGGCACCGCCACCGGCCAGAGCGACGTGGTGTTCGGAGGAACGGTCACCGGCCGTTCTCCGGAGGTGCCGGGCATCCAGAACATGGCGGGGATGTTCCTCAACACGGTGCCGGTCCGGGTCCGCCAGGACCTGTCCCGGCCCGAGACGGTCGCCGCCATGCTGGCGCGGATCCAGGCCGAGCAGGCGCGGCTGATCCCCCACCACCATCTCGGCCTCGTCGACATCCGCCGTGCGGCGGGACGGCCGGAGCTGTACGACGCCCACCTGTCGTTCCAGAACTTCCCCGGGGCCGGCACGACGGGCGGTTTCCCGATGTCCGACGTGCGGACCGACGTCAGGACCGACTACACGCTGAGCATCGCCGTGCAGGCATCGGGCGACGTGATCGACCTGGACGTCGAGCACCGGCTCGGCCTGTTCGATCGGGAGCGCGCGGACGAACTGGCGGCACGTCTGGTGAGAGTTCTGGAGGCGGCGGCGACGGCGCCGGACGTCCCGGTGAGCCGGGTCCCGGTACTGGCGGCCGAGGAACGGCGGGCACTGCTTGAGCTCGGGCAGGGCGAGCCCGCGACGGCCGGACCCGACCTGGTCCCGGAGCTGTTCGCGGCACGGGCGGCGACGGTGGAGCCGGGGCTGACCGCCGTGGTCCACGGCGACGTGGAGGTGTCGTTCGGCGAGCTGGCCGGACGGGTGAACCGGGCGGCCCGCCAGCTGATCGCCGCGGGCGTGGGCGTCGGCGACCCGGTGGCGGTGTTGTTGCCACGGTCGGCGGACTCGGTGGTGGCGATGCTGGGGGTGCTCGCGGCCGGGGCGATGTACGTACCGGTGGACGTGTCCTATCCGCCGGAGCGGGTGCGGTTCATGCTGGCCGATTCGGCACCGCAGGTGGTGGTCACGACGGCGGAGCTGGCGGCGTCGGCAGAGTGGCCGGGCGGGGCGAGGCCGTTGGTGCTGGACTCCCCCGAGGCCACCCTCGAAGCCGCGGCCGAACCGAGGGCCTCGACGGACGGGCCGGTCGACCCGGCGGAGCGCCGCGCCCGGCTCACGCCGGCGGACCCGGCGTACATGATCTACACCTCCGGTTCGACGGGCCGGCCGAAGGGCGTGGTGGTCACGCACCAGGGCCTGGCGAACCTGTTCGCGTTCGCGTGCGGCGAGGTGATCGAGCCGGCGGCGCGGCGGTTCGGACGGCGCCTGCGAGCGAGCCTGGTCGCCGCGCTGTCGTTCGACGCTTCCTGGGACATGGTGCTGTGGCTGCTGGCCGGCCACGAGCTGCACGTGCTGGACGACGACGTCCGCCGCGACGCGCACGCGCTGGTCGGCCATGTCCGCGACCACCGGATCGACGTCGTCGAGGTCACGCCTTCCCATGCCGAGCAGCTCGTCGAAGCGGGGCTCCTCGCGCAGGGCGGGCCGTCCGTGCTGGTTCTGGGTGGTGAGGCGGTGGATGCCGGGCTGTGGGAACGGGTCGCCCGGACCGAGGGCCTGATGGGCTGGAACTTCTACGGTCCCACCGAATGCACGGTGAACTCGGTGGTCGCCCGCGTGAACGGTGACGGGCCGGTGATCGGCCGTCCCGTGCCGGGCACGCGGGCGTACGTACTGGACGAGTGGCTGCGCCCCGTCCCGGCCGGGGTCCCGGGTGCGCTGTACCTGGCCGGACCGCAGGTGGCCCTCGGGTACTGGGGCAAGGCGGGCCTGACCGCCGAGCGGTTCGTGGCCGACCCCTTCCAGGCGGCAGGGGGACGGATGTACCGCACCGGCGACCTTGCCCGCTGGACCCGCGACGGCGTCCTGGAATTCCTCGGCCGGGCCGACGACCAGGTGAAGATACGCGGATTCCGGATCGAGCCCGGCGAGATAGCCGCCGTCCTCACCGAAAGCCCGCTGGTCAGCCAAGCCGCGGTGCTGCCCGGCAAGAACGGCCTGGTGGCCTACCTGGTGCTCGCCGACGCCGACGCCGCCCACGACGCCGATGCCGGCGAGCTACGCCGGCACCTCATGACCAGGCTTCCCGACCACATGATCCCGTCGGCTTTCGTGCCGCTCGACGCCCTGCCGCTCACCCCCAACGGCAAGCTCGACCGCGACGCGCTCCCCGACCCCGGCGCCGCGCGAGTCCCAGCCGGCCGGGCTCCGCGTACCCGTCAGGAAGAGGTGCTGTGCGGCCTGTACGCGGAGCTGCTCGGCCGCGAGCCGATCGGGATCGACGACGACTTCTTCGCACTCGGCGGCCACTCGCTGCTCGCCACCCGCCTGACCAACCGGATCCGGACCGAGCTCGGCGCCGAGCTCTCCGTCCGGACGGTGTTCCGGGCACCGACCGTGGCCGAGCTCGGCGCCACGCTCGCAGGCGCCCGTCCCGCCCGTCCCGCCCTGCGGCGGATGAGCCGCGCGTCGAGGACTCTCGGGCCTCAATCAGGAAGGTAGGGCACGATGATCCCGCTGTCCTTCGCGCAGCGACGGCTATGGTTCCTGAACAAGCTGGAAGGCCCCAGCACGACCTACAACATGGCGGGAGCGCTGCGGCTGCGGGGCCCCCTGGACCGCACGGCGATGGCGGCGGCCATCACGGACGTCATCGGTAGGCACGAGCCACTGCGCACGGTGTTCCCGACCGTGGAGGGAGAGCCGTACCAGCAGGTCCTGGGCGTCGATCAGGCCGGCGTGCGTCTGGAGATCAGTGAGCCCGGGCCCGGCGGCCTGACGGAGGCCATGCACCGGGCGGCGAACCACGTCTTCGACCTCGGCGCCGACCGGCCGCCGTTCCGCGCGACGCTGCTCGTCGCCGGCCCGGACGAGCATGTGCTGATGCTCGTGGCCCATCACATCGCCGGGGACGGCTGGTCGACGGCTCCGCTGCTGCGCGACGTCGGGCGCGCCTACCAGGCGCGAACCGGGGGGCGGGAGCCGGACTGGGAGCCGCTCCCCGTCGACTACGTGGACTACGCGTTGTGGCAGGCGGAGTTCCTCGGCCGGGCCGACGATCCCGGCAGCGTGCTCGCCGAACAGCTCGCGTTCTGGACCGGGGAACTGGAAGGCGCGCCCGAGTGCCTCGCCCTGCCCACCGACCGGCCCAGGCCCCCGGCCGCCACGTACCGCGGCGACACCGTCTCCCTGAGGGTGGACGCGGACCTGCACGCTCGTCTCGACGGCCTGGCGCGGGCGAACGAGGCGACGATGTTCATGGTGCTGCACGCCGCGCTGGCCGTGCTGCTGAGCAGGTGGGGCGCCGGCCAGGACATCCCGGTCGGGTCACCGCTGGCCGGGCGCACCGACGAGGCTCTAAACGATCTGGTCGGATTCTTCATCAACACGGTGGTCGTACGCACGGATCTCTCCGGCGACCCGACCTTCGCGGACGTGCTGGGCCGGGTGCGCGAGCGGGTGCTGGCGGCCCTGGAGAACCAGGACGCGCCGTTCGAGATGGTGGTCGAACACCTCAACCCCGAGCGGTCACCGGCCCGCAACCCCCTCTTCCAGGTCATGCTGACGCTGCAGAACGCGCCGCGCGACGCTGAGGTGATCCCCGGGCTGAAGGCGGAGATGGAGGCGGTGCTCACTCCGACCGCCAAGGTCGACCTCTCCTTCACGCTGACCGAGGAGCACGGCCCCGGCGGCCTGCCCGCCGGGCTGACCGGCGACCTTGAGTACGCGCTCGACCTGTTCGACAAGGAGAGCGCCGAAGCGCTGGCCGGAGGGCTGCTACAGGTGCTGGCGGCGGTCGTGGCGGCTCCGGACGTCCCGGTCGGCCGGCTGGACCTGCTGACGGTCGACGAACGGCGGGCGCTGCTGGACCTGGGGCAGGGCGAACCGGCGACGGCCGGATCCGACCTGGTGCCGGAGCTGTTCGCCGCGCGAGCGGCGGCGGAGCCGGAGGCGACCGCGCTGGTGTGCGGGGACGTCGAGCTCTCGTTCGGTGAGCTGGCCCGACAGGTGAACCGGCTGGCTCGACGGCTCGTCGCGGCGGGTGCCGGGCCCGGGGATCCGGTGGCGGTGCTGTTGCCGCGATCGGCGGACTCCGTGGTCGCGCTGCTGGCCGTGCTGACGGCCGGAGCGATGTACGTGCCGGTGGACGCGTCCTCTCCCCCGGAACGGGTGCGGGCCATGATGGCCGACGCGGCGCCGATGCTGGTGATCACCACGGCCGGGCTCGCGGAACGGGCCGACCCCGGTGTCCGGCAGCTGACACTCGGCTCGGCCGACGCGGAAGCCGAGCCGGCGGGATGGCCGGACGGCCCGGTCGGCACGGCCGAGCGCCGCGCCCGGCCGGCGCCGTCGGACCCGGCGTACATGATCTACACCTCCGGCTCGACGGGCCGCCCCAAGGGCGTGGTCGCCACTCACCGGAATCTGGCGAACCTCTACGCGTTCCTGAACGGCGAGATATTCGAGCCCGCGGCCCGGCAGGCCGGACCGCGGTTCAAGGCGACCCTGGTGAGCGCGCTGTCGTTCGACGCTTCCTGGGACATGGTCCTGTGCCTGCTGGCGGGTCACGAACTGCACGTACTGGACGACGACGTCCGCCGCGACGCACGCGCGCTCATCGACTACGTCCGCCGCCGCGAGATCGATGTGGTCGACGTGACCCCCTCGTTCGCCGAGCAACTCACCGAGGAGGGCCTCCTCGACGAGCGGAACCAGCCATCGGTGCTGATCCTGGGCGGTGAAGCGGTGGGAGCCGGGCTCTGGGAACGGGTGGCCCGGACCGAGGGCCTCACGGCCTGGAACATCTACGGCCCCACCGAATGCACCGTCGACTCGGTGATCGCCCGGATCCGCGGCGACCGGCCGATCCTCGGACGCCCGCTGCCCGGCACCCGGGTGTACGTGCTGGACGAGTGGCTCCGCCCGGTCCCTCTCGGCGTCCCCGGCGCGCTGTACGTGGCCGGTGCACAGGTGACGCGCGGCTACTGGCACCGCCCGGACCTGACCGCCGGACGGTTCGTCGCCGACCCGTTCGGCGCTCCCGGTGAACGGATGAACCGCACCGGCGACCTCGCCCGCTGGACCCGCGGCGGCGTGCTGGAGTTCCTCGGCCGGGCCGACGACCAGGTCAAGGTGCGCGGGTTCCGGATCGAGCCGGGTGAGATCGCCGCGGTCCTGGCCGAGAGCCCGCTGGTCAGGACGGCGGCGGTGGCCGTACGCGACGGCGCCCTGGTGGCCTACCTGGTCCTCACCGACGGCACCGCCGACACCGGTGAGGTGCGCCGGCACGCGATGGCCGAGCTGCCCGACTACATGGTCCCGTCGGCGTTCGTGCCGCTCGACGCTCTGCCGCTCACGCCCAACGGCAAGCTCGACCGCGACGCCCTCCCCGACCCGGCCACATCGCACGTCCCCACCGGCCGGGGCCCGCGCGACCACCAGGAGGAGGTGTTGTGCGGCCTGTTCGCCGAGCTGCTCGGCCGCGAGCCGATCGGGATCGACGACGACTTCTTCGCGCTCGGCGGTCACTCGTTGCTGGTCACCAAGCTGGTCAACCAGATCCGGAGCGACCTCGGCGCCGAGCTCTCGGTCCGGGCGGTGTTCCAGGCGCCGACCGTGGCCGGGCTCAGCGCCGAGCTCGCCGCCGCCAGGCCCGCGCGGCCCGCGCTGCGCCCGATGACCGACCCGGCGATGACCTGAGGAGAGACGATGATCCCGTTGTCGTTCGCGCAGCGACGGCTCTGGTACCTGAACAAGCTGGAGGGTCCCAGCGCGACCTACAACATCCCGGGAGCGCTGCGGCTGCGGGGGCCGCTCGACCGCCAGGCGCTCGCCGCCGCGCTGAACGACGTCGTACGCAGGCATGAGCCTTTGCGGACGGTGTTCCCGGACGTCAAGGGAGAGCCGTACCAGCAGGTCCTGGAGGTGGAGCGGGCACGCCTGGAGCTGGAGATCGTCGAGCCCGATCCCGATGACCTGCCGGCGGCGGTGCACGAGGCCGCGAGCCATGTCTTCGATCTGGCCGCCCCGCGCCCGCCGCTGCGCGCGACGTTGTTCGTCGTCGGCCCGGACGAGCACGTACTGATGATCACGATGCACCACGTCGCCGGGGACGGCTGGTCGACGGCTCCGCTGCTGCGCGACCTCGGACTCGCCTACCAGGCACGATGCGAGGGGCGGGAGCCAGACTGGGAGCCGCTCCCCGTCCGCTACCTGGACTACACGTTGTGGCAGTCCGAGCTGCTCGGGGAGGCCGATGACCCCCGCAGCGTCCTGGCGGGCCAGCTGGCCTTCTGGGCGAAGGAACTGGAGGACGCGCCGGAGTGCCTGCCGCTGCCCACCGACCGGCCGCGTCCCGCGTTCGCCGGAAATAGCGGCGACACCGTCTCGCTGAGGGTGGACGCGGCCCTGCACGCCCGTCTCGCCGACCTGGCGCAGGCGAACGGGGCGACGGTGTTCATGCTGCTGCACGCCGCGCTGGCCGTGTTGCTGAGCAGATGGGGCGCCGGTAAGGACATCCCGGTCGGGTCACCGCTGGCCGGACGCACCGACAAGGCGCTGCACGATCTCGTCGGGCTCTTCATCAACACGGTGGTCATGCGCACGGACCTGTCCGGGGATCCCACCTTCATCGAGCTGCTGGCCAGGGTGCGCGAGACGGCCCTGACGGTGATGGACAACCAGGACGCGCCGTTCGAGATGGTGGTCGAACACCTCAACCCGGAGCGGTCACCGGCCCGCAACCCCCTCTTCCAGGTGATGCTGAACGTCCTGGTCATGCCGCCGCCCACGGACCTGCTGCCGGGGCTGTCCGCGGAGATGGAGCCGGTGCGCACACCGACCGCCAAGGTCGACCTCCTCTTCACGCTTACGCTGCACTCCGGCCTCGATGGCGGGCCGGCCGGGATGGGCGTCGACGTCACCTACGCCCTCGATCTGTTCGATCGGGAGACCGCCGAGGCGCTGGTAGGAGGCCTGGTGCGGATCCTGGAGGCCGCCGTTGCGGCGCCGGACGTCGCGGTGAGCCGGATGGAGACGCTGACCGCCGAAGAGCGGCGGACGCTGCTGGAGCTAGGGCAAGGCGCGCCCGCGGCGGCCGGACCCGACCTGATCCCGGAGCTTTTCGCGGCACGGGCGGCGGCGGTAGAGCCGGGGCTGACCGCCGTGGTGTGCGGGGACGCCGAGATGTCGTTCGGCGAGCTGGCCCGACGGGTGAACCGGCTGGCCCGATGGTTGATCGCGGCGGGCGCCGGCCCCGGGGACCCGGTGGTGGTGGCGTTGCCGCGGTCGGCGGACTCGATGGCGGCGATGCTGGGGGTGCTGGCCGCCGGGGCGATGTACGTGCCGGTGGACCTGTCCTATCCGGCGGACCGGGTGCGGTTCATGCTGGCGGACGTGGCACCGCGCGCGGTGATCACGACGGCCGGGCTCGCGGCGGAGGCGGCGGGTCCCGGTGTCCCGGTACTGCCGCTGGGTTCGGCGTCGGCGGAGGCCGAGCTGGCGGGGCTGGCGGACGGCCCGGTCGACCCGGCCGAGCGCCGGAGGACATTGTCGCCGTCGGACCCGGCACACCTGACCTACACCTCCGGGTCGACGGGCCGCCCCAAGGGCGTGGTCGCCACCCACGAGGGCCTGGCGAACCTGTACGCGTCCCTGCGCGGCGAGGTGATCGAGCCGGCCGAACGGGAGGCCGGGCGGCGGCTACGGGCGGGCCTGGTGACCGCGCTGTCGTTCGACGCCGTGTGGGTCATGGTGGTGTGGCTGCTGGCCGGTCATGAGCTGCACGTGCTGGACGACGACGTCCGCCGCGACCCCCGCGCGCTGGTCGGATATGTGCGCGAGCACGGGGTGGACGTACTGGAGGTCACCCCCTCCTATGCCGAGCAGCTCATCACAGAGGGGCTGCTGGAGCAGGGCGGGCCGGCGGTGCTGATCCTGGGCGCCGAGGCGGCGGGGGCCGGGCTGTGGGAGCGGGTCGGCCAGGCTGAGGGCGTGGCGGGCTGGAACTTCTACGGCCTGACCGAGGGCACGGTGGACTCGGTGGCCGCCCGGGTGAGCGGTGACCGGCCGGTGATCGGCCGCCCGCTGCCGGGCACCCGGGTGTACGTGCTGGACGAGTGGCTGCGGCCCGTTCCGGCCGGGGTGCCGGGCGCCCTGTACCTGGCGGGCGCGCAGGTGTCCCGGGGGTACTGGGGTCGTCCCGGGCTGACCGCCGAACGGTTCGTGGCCGACACGTTCGGCGCTCCCGGCGAACGGATGTACCGCACCGGCGACCTGGCGCGCTGGACCCACGACGGCGTCCTGGAATACCTCGGCCGGGCCGACGACCAGGTGAAGATACGCGGGTTCCGGATCGAGCCCCGCGAGATCGCCACCGTCCTGGCCGAAAGCCCGCTGGTCGCCCAGGCCGCGGTGGTGGCCAGGGAGGAGAGGCTGGTGGCCTACCTGGTGCCCGCCGACGGCTCCGCCGACGCCGGCAGCGGCACTGGCACCGGCGAAGTGCGTCGCCACGCCATGGCCAGGCTTCCCGAGTACATGGTCCCCTCGGCGTTCGTGACCCTCGACGCCCTGCCGCTGACCCCCCACGGCAAACTCGACCGCCGGGCCCTCCCCGACCCCGACTACTCCGCACCGGGCTCCGGCGACCACGCCGCCCGTACCGCCCGCGAGGAGGCACTGTGCTGCCTGTTCGCCGAGGTGCTCGACCTGGACGCGGTGGGCGTCGACGACAACTTCTTCGCGCTCGGGGGGCATTCGCTCCTGGCCACCCGGCTGGTGAGCCGGATCCGGGCGGCGCTGGGAACGGACCTGTCGGTGCGGCTGTTCCTCCAGGCGCCCACCGTGGCCGGGGTCATCGAGTCCCTCGCGGCGGACCCCGCCGCGCAGGCCCGGATCGACCCGGTGGTGCCGATCCGGACGTCCGGCGAGCAACCTCCCCTGTTCTGCGTGCATCCGGTCTCGGGTGTGGCCTGGTGTTACTCCGGGCTGCAGCGGCACCTGCCCGCCGACCTCCCCATCTATGGCCTTCAGCTGGAGATGTCCGGTGAGTCGGCTCGGCCTCGGGACCTCGAGGAGCTCACCTCGAGCTACGCCGCCCGGATCCGTGAGATCCAGCCGGCGGGTCCGTACCGGCTCCTCGGCTGGTCGCTGGGCGGGACGATCGCGCACGCCGTCGCCGGCCGGCTCCAGCGCGAGGGCGAGCGGGTGGAGTTCCTGGCTCTCCTGGACTCCTACCCCACCAATCCCTGGCTACTGGACATGGATCCCGCGGCCATGCGCGGCGAGGTCGAGGTGGCGATCCTGATGACCATGGCCCAGGATCTCGGCCTGGACGTCGAGACCATGGACGATCCGCGATCGCGGCAGCGGATGAGGCAGGCGGTCGCCAGGGGCTTCGGGCTTCGGGAGGAGATCCTGGCCGAGCTCCCGCACGCGGCGGGGAACCTCATCCGGATAGCCCAGGGCGACGAGCACGAGGTCTTCCACGGGGATCTGGTCTTCCTCAAGGCCTCGGGCACCCCCCTCGGCGACACTGACGCGACGCAGCTGTGGCGGCCGTACGTCAACGGGACCATCGACCATCGCGTCATCGGCTGCGAGCACTTCGAGATGATGAAACCGGGGCCGGTGGCGGAGATCGGAGCGCTGCTCACGGCCAGGATGGTGGCCTGATGGCCACGGGCACCGCCCCCGCCGAGGCCGCCACCGGTGGCGGCGCGCTGCGGGGGCGGGACTTCCGGTTGTTGTGGGCGGCGGAGACCGTCAGCAAGACGGGCACCGCCGTGACGACCTTCGCGCTGCCGCTGGTCGCGCTGCAGACGCTGGGCGCGAGCACCCTGATGATGGGTGTGCTGAACGCCATGATCTGGCTGCCGTGGCTGCTGGTCGGGTTGCAGGCGGGGGTCTGGGCGGACCGCCGCAGCAGGCGGCCGCTGATGATCGGCTGTGAGATCGCCTCGGCGCTCCTGATCGTGAGCGTCCCGGTGCTGGCCTGGCTCGGCGCCCTGACCATGGGGTACCTCCTGGTGGTCGCGTTCGCGACCGGGTGCGCGACCGTCCTGTTCACCGCGGCGTACAACGCCTACCTGCCGTTCCTGGTCGGCAAGGACGAGCTCATGGGCGCGAACTCGCGCCTGATGGGCAGCGAGCAGGCGGCCAACATCGCCGGTCCCGGCCTCGGCGGTCTGATCATCCAGCTCTTCTCGGCCGTTCTCGGGCTGGTCGTCGATGCGTTCAGCTTCGTGGTCAGCGCCGTCTGCCTGTGGTCGATCCGCGCGCGAGAACCGTCCGGAGGCCCGGGTGACCGGACGGAGCGGACGCCGGCCACATTCCGCGCCGACATCGGGGCGGCGATCCGGTTCGTGGCGCGGGATCCCTATCTGAGGATCATCACCGCGAGCAGCACCTCCACGAACCTGCTCATGGCCGGGATCCAGGCACTGGTCGTGGTGTTCCTGGTCCGGGACGCCGGGCTCAGCCCCTGGGCGGTCGGCGCCACCACGATCACGATCAGTGTCGGCGGAATCCTCGGCGCCTTCCTCGCGCCCAAGGTCACCGGCCGCCTGGGGACCGCCAGGACCCTGCTCACGGCTCCGGTGACCGACTGCTTCCTGCTGCTGTTCCCGCTTGCCGGCCACGGCCCGCTGCTGGTGGTGGCGCTCGCCGGGACCCTGGTGTGGGCCACGGGGATCGTCGTCAGAAACGTGACGGGCGGTGCTTTCCGGCAGGCCTACTGCCCGTCTGAAATGCGCGCCCGGGCCGCCATGACCATGCGGTTCACCTTCTTCGGCATCTGGCCCATCGGCAGTCTTCTCGGCGGTGTGCTGGGCAGCGTCCTGGACGTCCGGACAGCGCTGTTCATCCTCGCCGGCGCGAATGTCATCACCGACATCTGGATATTCATCGGCCCGATCAAGCGCAGCAGAGATCTGCCTACCGAATTCGCGAGATCGCCGGGCGAGAGCGCCGTATAAGCGTCACCGGACCGCCGGGCCGTACGCATTCCACAGCCGCTCGCGTCAGCTTCCTGTCAGCACCTCCTGCGACAATTATCACAATTTCCTTGCGCAATTTGGAAGGGAGAATGAGCGTGCACAGAATACGGATGTTGGCGGCGCTGGCCGCGGCCGGCGGAATGGCGATCGCGCTGACGGCGGGGTCGCCGACGGCCTCCGCCACGGGGGCGGGAGACCGGGGCGGAGCCACCGCCGCCCGGATGGGCATGGCCGACCCGGCCACCCAGTTCCCGCGAAACGATCAGGACATGCCGACCTTGGCGGTCGACCCGGTCCACCCGAACGTCGTGGCGGCGACCGCGAACGACCTGGTGGATCTGCAGCGGTGCTCGAAGCAGGCCGCCACCCTGGGAGCGGCGTGCAGCCTTCCCGCCAGCACCACGGGAGAAGGCGGCGGGTTCAACCGCGGGGTGGGCTTCAGCGGCGTGTACTTCTCCTACGACAGCGGCCGCCGGTGGACCCAGCCCACCTATCAGGGGCTGACGGCGGCCGGATGCGACCCCGAGGCGGAGCCGTGCACGCCCAAGCCGGGGCCGATCCACACGGTCCCCAACTACTACGAGAAAGGCTTCGCGGCGCGCGGCGGCAGCTCCGTGGCCTTCGGCCCGGTGTTGCGCAACGGCAAGTTCTCGTGGGCGAACGGCTCGCGACTGTACCTGTCCTCGCAGGGCGCGACACTGAACAATGCGCCGATCGAGCCCGGTCGCATCGACAGCCGTCGGGCCCTGATGGTGTCGCACATCGACGATCCGACGCCGGCCCGGGCCGCCGACCAGTCGAACTGGTCGACCCCGGTCATCGTGCCGGACCGCACCCCCGCCATCTCGAATCCGACCCAGGGCCAGATCTGGGCCGACAACGCCGCCAGCAGCCGGTACTTCGGCCATGTCTACACGTGCTGGAACGACTTCCGGATCGAGGGGCTCAACGGCCCCGGTCCCATCGAGCCCACGGTGAGCGTGTCCCGTGACGGCGGGCGGACCTGGGCGACCCAGGGTTTCGCCCCGCCGGTCAACTCGGCCGCCGACGGCTATCGCATGTCGTGCACGGTCCGTACCGACAGCCACGGCGTGGTCTATCTGTTCATCAATCACTACAGCGGGCAGTTCCCCTCGTTCGAGCCGTCCGGAAAGCTGACCATCGTCAAGTCGTTCGACGGCGGCGCCACGTGGACGAAGCCGGTCGACTTCATGCCGATGAACACCGGCTGCTTCTATGTGGACCGGCTCGGCAACCGCTGCACCGAGGCGGGGCCGGCGGGCACCGCGAACGAGCAGGGGCCCAGCGTCGGCATCGCCAACGGCGCGCCCACCGGGGCCGGCGCCACGAACGAGATGGTGCTCGCCTGGTCCGACGGCCGGTTCGGCCAGAACCAGGAGTCGGCGCTCCTCTCCTACTCCAGGGACCGCGCCAGGACCTGGTCCGCACCGGCGAGGATCTCGCTGCCGGGCGACCGGGTGCTGTACACCGCCCTCGCCATCGCACCCGACGCCTCGCGCGTGTACCTGACCTACAACGCCTACACCACGCCGTTCAGCCCGACGACGGCGAATCCGCGGTTGTTCCGCGGGGTCCTGCGTTCGGCGGCGATGCGGCACGGTGAGCCGACCCGCTGGAGGACCGACTACGCGGGGCCCACCGGGGACGCGCGAGGCACCAGCTTCGTCACCTGGAACTACCCGGAGTTCCTCGGCTACCACGTCTCCGCCATCGCGACCCGCCGCTACGGGGCCGGCGCCTGGACCGACGTGGCGCGCGCGGCCGACTGCCCGGCCATGGACGTGTGGCGGCAGAAGTCGCTGGAAGCCCTCAAGCCGCTGACCCCGGCGCCATGGCCGCTGGCCGAATGCCCGGCGAAGTTCGGAAACTCCGACATCGTCAGCGCGACGACCGCTCGTTAGCGTGACATGCCACCGCCCGCTCTGATCTCGATTATTCGATCAGAACGGGCGGTGGCTTTCGTCGCGTTCAGCGGTCGTCCGGGGCGACGGCCAGAAGCCGTTCGAGCCGCATCAGCGCGTCGTCGGCGGCCCGGCCGACCTCCCTGTCATCGGGCGCCTCGGCACACGCGCCCAGCATTTCGACGACCCTGGCCCCGGCCGCCGCGATCTCGTCGTTCTCGTCCGTCATGGCTCGACCTCTCTCAGACGGCGTTACATGCCCGGAAGACGTGCACCAGCGCGGGGATGCTGGCTCCGCTCTGGAAGGCGATGTACTCGGGCAGGATGACGTCCTGCTTCCATTTCTCCTTGTAGGCGTACTGGGTCTGCGCCGGGTAGATGTGCTCTCCGTTGGTCCAGAGCTCCTTCATGAACCACTGGAAGGCGCGGCTGTGGCCGGGGAACTCGGCCTCGGTCGAGAGTCCCGAGAAGGGCGTGTAGCCGAAGTGGAGCCACTCCACGCCCTCGGCCTGGAAGGTTTCGATCGCCGCCTTGTTGATCGCCTCCATCACGCCCGGCGGGGAGTCGGGCCGGCGACGGCTGAGGTCGTGCATCCACCCGGGCCTGGAGCCGTAGACCGGGGAGTAGGAGATGTAGCCGGTCAGCCGGTCGCCGTGCACACCGGCGAAGAGCCGGCGCAGGTGCTGATAGGGCCCGCCGTACTCGCCCACGAGGAACTCGAGCGGCCGAGCGCCGCCCTTGGAGCCCAGCCATTCGCTGTCCAGCTCCTTCATCTGCACGTGCCACTCGCCGAGTGGTGCCTCGTGGATCGTCAGCCCGCTGCGCAGCGCTCGTGCGATCTTGTTGCGCAGCTGCATGAACGGCGTCCCGCGCAGGGTGAACGTGTCGAGGCGGAGAGCGTAGGACGCGCCGATCTGGTTGACCGTGAAGCCCTCGTCCAGGTACTCGGCCGCGTCGGCGCCCTGGAGCTGGATGGAGACGATCTCCCGGTCCTGTTCGGCGGCCAGGTCGAGAAAGGCGCGCAGCAGCCGGGGCCGTGCCTCCTTGGGCGCGAACGGGCCGCCGAACTGCACCAGATATCGCCCGGTGGGCCGGTAGACGATCACGCCCGGCGTGTCCGGCAGATGCAGATATCGGTTGCCCTCGTTGACCGCGAGGAACGAGCTCGGATTGTCCGCGTCCGGATGACACCGGATGGCGTCCAGTGCGATGTCCGATCTCGCGAGCGTCCCGGTCATCGTGGTACTCCATTCTCACGGCTCGATATTCGCTCCGTTTATCGCATAGAAGTGCGTGAATGGCAAGGAAAGAAAGGGTCAGTTACGAGTCAGCAGCAGATCAGAGGCATCGGGCATGATGGTTTCAGCGCAACAACTTGGAGAGGTTCCCAAAGTGGCCTAATGGGGCCCGGCGTCAGCCGGGAAGGTGCTGTCCAGGCGCCTACGCAGGTTCGAATCCTGCCCTCTCCGCGACAACGAGGTCAGTCCTTTTCTAGGAGGATTCGTGGGCGATAGGATCGCGGACGAAACCGTGCCCCTTGAGGGCGTACGGGTGTCATGGGAATACCGGGCTCCACACGGTGAGTGGGGCCCGGTCTCATGACGACGTCAGCCGGCTTTCGCGCCCCGGCCTCCCTTGGGATTCCCGTTGACGGCGTTCAGCAGTGGCTGGCGACCTTGCTGCGGGACCTGCCGAAGCCGGCCGAATATCAGATGACCGCCGATTACTCCCGCGCGGTCGCCGACTATTGCCTGGAGAAGTGGCTGGCCGCGAGCTCGCCCGCTCCCCCGTCGGTCGAGGAGGCCGGCGCGGAGTTCCGCACGGCGCTGGTGGCCGCGAACGATCTCTCCGAGCATCAGGTCGAGCAGATCTGCGATCGGACGTTCGGCCTGGAACGCGAGCTCTCGGCCTGGCTCCGCGGCACGACCGAGCGGTTCCTCGGTCTCGTCAAGCCGTGGACTCCCGTCTGGCTCGGCTTCACCAGCTGGGCGCTGCGCTGGTGCCGGCAGAACTCGATCGAGACCTTGGTCTTCCTGGCACGTGACGCGCTGCCGTTCTATGTCGCGGCGACGTCCCTGGAACAGGGCCTCCACCTGCACCTGGCGCACGTGTCCAGAGCCACCCGGCCAGACGCGCCGACGGTCGACCTGCTGCTCCGGCGGCCCTCACTCGCCCTGGTCGATTCCGGCTGCTACGGGACGTGCATCAGTGATCTGCGGCAGCGGCGCGGCGCCACCGACCAGGAAGGTCCGGCCACGCTCCTTTACTACAGCCGCAATCCGCAATTGTTCGGCTATATCAACCACGTCATGTCCCGGGACATGCTTTCCAGCCCGGAGACGATGGACCGCGCGGCGGACTTCACCATCTATGCGGGTGACCTCCTTGAGGCCTTGCCCAAGCCTTACCGGTACCGGGCTCACGACCGGTCCATGGTGGAGCCGGCCGACCTCCTCAGCTTCACCATCTCGATCGCGGCGCTCGCCGAAATGAGCAGCCTGGCAAAGGCGAGCACGTTCCTCGACGTCGAGCGGATGAACGACATCCACGAGCAGGTGCGGCTGCTGTTCAGGATCTACCAGCTCTCCCGGCATCGCAGCGAGCTGCGCAGCGGCTTTCTTTTCGACGAGCCGACGCCCAAGAGCCTGCCGGAACCCGGCGCCCTGGCCGACCTCGACTATCTCGACATCGCACCGCAAAGTCACGTCTTCGGCACTGCCGCCGGCTAATGTGAGGAGCTGTTTTTCTGATGGCACTTCCGGCCAGTTCCCTGCCGTTGCCTCCGGCGAGCGCGACGCTGCGCTTCCTGGCTTCTCGCAGGCAAGGACCGGGCGCGTATCTGGAAGCGCGCGAGAACGAGCCGACCATGGAAGCCCTGCGGTGGGCGGCCGAGATCACCTCGTTGCTGTCCGGCGAGCCGGTCACGCCCGCCCCGTTCATCGACGAGTGCCGCCGGCGGGACGGCACGTTCGCGATGACGGCGGATGACCCCGAGCCGTCCCGGGCCGCGTGCTATTACGCGGTACGCGCTCTCGCGCTCTCGGACCGGCATGGCGACGTTCCCGCAGAGCTCCCGCACTGGTTCGTCAACGAGCTCGCCACGCCTGACCTGCCTGCCGCATCCGACATCGACGAAATGTTCTACGTCCTGCGTGCTCTGGAGCAGCTGGGCTCGCTCGACCTGCTCACGCCCGGCGTCTCTCGCTCGCTCATCCACTTCATCCAGGCCTGCCGGAACGGCGACGGAGGCTATGCCGGCATACCGGGCCGGCCATCGGACACCGAGCACACCTACTGTGCCGTCTGCAGCCTGTCGCTCCTGCGGCATCCGCTCGATGCCACCGAGAGCCACGTCACCGCCGACTGGCTCAAGGACCGGTTCGACACTCCGTCCGGCCTCGCGACGCTCACCGCGGACGATGACGCTCCTTCGCTCGCCGCCTCATATTGGGGCTTCCGGGCGGGAGAGGTTCTGAACACCACCGTCTGGACGGATCGGCTCGGGTCAGCGGTGGAGGGCCTGGCCAAGGCGGATGGCGGTTACGGGACGCGGGCTGATGCCACGTTGTGGGAGTCGTACTGCGCGCTGCGCGTGATCTCCAGGCTCGCCGCTCCGCGAGGAGGCGGGCGATGACGCCGTCGCGGCTGTTGGACGTCATCGGCGGGCGCGCCAAGCGGGGCGGGCTCGCGGTCGGGATCTATCTCGTGCCGGGCTTCCCGGACTGGGACACGAGCATCGAGGCGCTCGAACTGTGCCTGAGCCTCGACGTGGACTTCATCGAGTTCCCAGCGATCTCGGATCCGGAGTGGTCACCCAGGACCGGCCAGATGATCGCCCGGGCTCTCCAGGAAGCCGAGCCCTACTCCGAGGCCAAGGCGACCTCATGGTTGCTGCGTGCCCCCGTGCGGGTGGCCGTCGTCTACGGGTCCGCCTGGCCGTCGCCCGGCACCTGGTCCGCGCCGCCCACGCTCCGTGCCGGAGTCTCGGGCTACCTTTTCGAGAGCGACCCGTCGGATATCGCGCCCTACGCTCTGGCCGCCGCCGAAGAGGGCGCCGTCATCATCCCCGCGGTGGACGCCACCGCCTCTGGCCTGTCCGATGGCGACCGGCATCTCATCGCCCGCGGTGGCGGTTTCGTGTACGCCTCGCTGGGGCCGGAGACCGGAACGAGGGCCGCTTCCCCCACCGATCTCCAGCGAAAGCGCGCGGAGGTCCAGTCCGTCCGCCCGGACCTGCCGGTCTGCGCTGCCTTCGGCATCAGCCGGCCTGCCGATGTCGAGGAGTTGCGCGGCTCTGGCGGTTGTGACGGGGTCGTCATCGGTTCCGCCGCCCTCGCCAGGCTGGATGAGGGGATGCCGTCATTCACCGCATGGCTCAAGGAAATCGTCACCGCGGCACGGTAGGCCGCTTTGAGGAAATGCGGGACGGGATGTGAACGGTAACTCCATGCACACTCTGGACCAGAAGCTGGCGCGGCTCGTGTTCGACGAGTGCCGGCGGCAGCTCAGCCTGGACGAGGTCCCGCTGAAGACAGGCGGTGACAGGGAACGGCTCACCGAGAGCCTGGCCGGGCTCATCGGGGCGTCCGGCCACGATCCCGAGGCGGTCCTGTCGGCGTTCCTCCGGGACGTCGCACCGGCCATCATCGCGTGTGACACTCCGCGTTTCATGGCGTTCGTGTCGTGCGTTCCCTCGAAGACATCGATCCTGTTCGACATGGTGGTCTCCGCCTTCTCGCTGCACGGCATCTCCTGGCTTGAGGCCGCCGGTCCGGTCGCGGCCGAGAACCAGGCTCTGCGGGTGCTGGCCGACGCCGCCGGGCTGCCGGCCGGCGCCGGTGGATGCTTCGTGTCCGGCGGCTCCAGCGGCAATCTGTCGGCCCTCCTGGTCGCGCGCGACACCGGCCTGAGCCGTCGCGGTGGGCGGTGCGGGCGGCCACGGGTGGCCGTCACCGCGGACGCCCACAGTTCGATAGGCAAGGCCCTCCACGTCCTCGGCATGGAACCGCTGCCGGTGCCCGTGCACGACCACCGGCTGTCGGCACGGGCGCTGCGGGACACTCTGGCCCGCGAGCCCGACCGGGACGACGTGGTGGCCGTGGTCGCGACCGCCGGTACGACGAACGGCGGGCTGATCGACGATCTCGCCGGGGTGGCCGAGGTGGCTCGGCAACAGGGGTTGTGGTTCCACGTGGACGCCGCCTATGGAGGTGCCGGCCTGCTGGCGCCCTCGGTGCGCGGGCTCTTCGACGGCATCGAGCAGGCCGACTCCGTGGTCATCGACCCGCACAAATGGCTCTTCTCGCCGTTCGACTGCGCGGCTCTGCTCTACCGCGACCCACCGACGGCGAAGGCAGTGCACACCCAGCGGGCCTCCTACCTGGACGCCATCCACGATGAGGACGACGGGGGCGTGGGGAACCCGAGCGACTACGCCCATCACCTGACCCGCCGGGCCCGTGGCCTTCCCTTGTGGTTCGGGCTCGCGGTCCACGGAACGGACGCCTACCGCGACAACATCGAGAACACGCTCACCATGGCCCGCTACGCGGCCGACCTCATCACCGGGACCGAGGGCCTCACGCTGGTCTGCGAGCCGGAGCTCTCCGTGGTCCTCTTCCGGCGGGACGGGTGGGGATGGGACGACTATGAGAAGTGGTCGGCCAGGCTCCTCGCGAACCAGGTCGCCTTCGTCCTGCCGACCTCCTGGGACGGCGAACCGGTGGCCCGGCTCTGCTTCGTTCATCCCGAGACGACCAAACAGCTGGTCGACGAGGTGATCTCAACGATCGCCCGGCCGCTGGACGGCGTCACCTGAGGACCCAGCCCGCGGATGTCCAGAGCGCACGAGCTCACCGATGACCAAAGCCCAAGAGCCCGGCGGCCAGGGACATGTCCTGGCCGCCGGGCCATTTCCAGCACGGGTCTAGGAGGCGGGCCCGGGGGGCACCTCGGGAAGGACATCGACGACGACCACACGATCCGGCAGCAGGTCCGCCGGCAGACGGGTGGCGAGCCAGTCCGCGACGAGTGCGGACTCGATCGCGCGGGCGGCGCCGGCCGTCGCCACCACCGGACGTGGGTCGCTGTCGTATCCCGGCCGTATGGCATGGACGGCATAGCGGCCGGTGCCCTTGAGCATGTCTTCGACCTCCACGCTGACGCGGAATCCCTGACCGGAAAGCCGCTCGGTGACCTGCTGGACCCGGCCTTCGGTCGGCGAGCCGGCCTCGTCGTGGACCTCCATGGTGATCTGCTGGATCAGCGGCCAATGCCGGGCCTCGATCCCCTGGAGCACGTCGTATTCGGCACGCTGGGCGTCGATCTTCACCAGATCGATCGTGCCGGCTCCGACCTCATCGATCACCGCCGACATCGTGCGCAGCCGGCACCGGCATTCGATGAACTCGAAATCCTTGGCCACCAGGCCCTCGACCTCAGCGAGATGCTCCGCGCGGCCGGGCGGGCCGTTCCTCCGCTCGTTCGCGACGTACAGCTTGATCAGCTCGACCTCGTTCTCCCAGTTCGTGTAGTCATGGCGGCACGACATGATCGAGATATCCGGGTAGTAATAGAACGAGACCTCCTGCTCACGATCAGAAAGCCCGTAGTCGAACGATCGCGTGGAGAGGCCGCGCTCGCCGATGTTCTCCTGAAGCTTGGCGAACACCTCGGGAACCGGCTCGAAGGAATACACCTGCGCGGAGGGGCAGCGGGCTTCGATGAAGAGGCTGAACATCCCTATGTTCGCGCCGACATCGAACACCACGGCATCCTCGCGGAGCACGATTCCGCCGCGCAGATAGACCTCGTCGACGAAGATCTCGTCGTGCAGGAACCGTGTCTCGGCCATGTTCATGACCGCCAGCTCCGCGAGGATCCCGGTGTCGGCGGTAACGGAATGTGTGCCCCACGGCAACACGTGTGCCACCAGCCGATCCCCGGCATCGCGGAGGACGCGGGCACGCGCTATGCCGGGATAACGGCGCAGCGTTCTTTCTATTTCGGCCGCGACCTGGCGGACGGGCAGCCCGACAGAATTGCCAGGGTTAGCCATTTGGTCTCCTACCTCTAGTGCGGCTCGGCTGAATCCAGCATGTCAGGCCCATCCGACTCAGTGCTGACTTCCCGCTGACGGAAATCCTCGTCCCCACTCGCCATTCTGACCGTTCGCCCCGCGTAGCCGGGGGCGTAGGCAATCTTGTTCCGTTGCGGTCAGCATGACGTCAGGACCGGCTGCAATCATTCACGGAGATGGAGCGATTTCCCCGCATCGCCCGGAACGAGCAGGCGAGCCGCTGATCGCGATCGCCTGAAATAGATCGGAGAATGATTGATGCGCTCCCTGGACGAGGCACGTGATGTGTGCGAGCGCTACCACCCGGGAATGTGTGCCGCTCTCGCGGACATCTCCCTGACCGAACGTGAGGCTCCGGACGGAACGGTTCTCGGCATGTTCCGCAAGTTCGGCGGACCCGGGCTGCTGGTGCCGCCGGAATACGGCGGCATGGGAGTGGACGCGCTCAGCGCGGCACGCATTGTGCGGGCGATGTCGTCGTATTCGCCATCGCTGGGCGCTGCCACCACAATGCATCACTACACGGTGGCGACGCTTTTCTCGCTCGCCAGGAGGGCCGGACGGCTGACCTCTGCGCAGCTGGAACTCCTGGCTGAGATCGCGCCGGGCAATCTCATCGTGGCTTCGGGGTGGGCTGAGGGCAAGCCAGGGGCCAACATCGTCATCCCGGCGGCGACCGCGCGCGTCACCGACGGCGGCTACCTGGTCAACGGCGGAAAGAAACCGTGCAGCCTCGCCCGGTCGATGGACCTGCTCACGGCCAGCGCCGCGGTGCCGGTGGAGGGGACGTCCACGCTCGCGTTGCTGCTCATCCCGGCGAGTTCGCCGGGCATCTCCGTGCACAGGTTCTGGCTGAGCAATGTGCTGGCCGGAGCGGAGAGCCATGAGGTCAGGCTCGCCGATGTGTTCGTCCCCGCGGACATGGTGATCCGCACCGAGCCGGCCGACCCGGATCGGCTCGATGATCTGCAGACGACCGGGTTCGCCTGGTTCGAGATGCTGGCGACCTCGGTCTACGTGGGCGCGGCGAGCGCCCTGGTGGAGCAGGCGCTGGCCAGAGGGCGGGGCAGCGTGACCGACCGCGCGCAGGCGGCGATCGAACTGGAGTCCGCCGTCGCCCTGGTCGAGGGCGCGGCCCGGGCCATCGGCGAGGGGCTCACCGGCGACGCCGCCGTCTCGACTGTCCTGGTGGCCAGGTACGCGGCTCAGCGGGCGCTCAGGGCGGCCGGTGACATGGCGGCGGAGCTCCTCGGCGGCATCGCGTTCATGCGGTCTCCGGACATCGGTTACCTGGTCGCCGCCGTCCGCCCGCTGGCCTACCACCCGCCGTCACGAACGGCGATGGCGGAGGCGCTCGTCGACTATTTCACCGGTCAGCCCCTGCGTCTGTCCTGACCAGCCAACCCACCGCGTCAGTGAGGTGTCCAGCCATGGACGTGAAGAATCCCTTCGAGAGCCCGACCACGTTCCGGCTCCACCGGGCCGAGTACGTGGCCGCCTGGCTCACCGTCAACGTCTTCCTCATCATGCACTGGAGCGAGATCCGCTGGCTCCCGGCGCTCGTCCTGTTCGCCTACATCGATCTCCTCGGCTACCTGCCGGGCGCGATCGCCTTCCGGCGCAGCCCGAACGGCCGGATCTCCAAGAACTACTACCTCGCCTACAACCTCATGCACAGCATGATCACGCAGGGCGCGGTCATCGTGATCTGGGGGCTCACGATCGGCTGGGAGTGGGCGCTGCTCGCGATTCCCTGGCACATCTTCGGCGACCGCGGCATCTGGGGCAACTTCCTCAAGCCGTTCAGCCTGCCCTTCGAGCCGCACGCGGCGCCGGGCTACCGGCGGCTGATCGACGAGCTCTCCGCAGGGGATCTGGGGGCAGCCGACGACGGGCGGGCTCCGGCCGCCGCCGGGGTATCCGTCAGATGACGACCCATCACATGACGACGGCCGATCTGGACGTGGTCCTGCGCCAGGCGGTCCGCCGCCTCGTGACCGGCGTGGCGGTGGTGACCGTCTGGCACGGCGACATCGTCCGTGGCACCACGGTCTCCTCGGTCGCCGCGATCTCGCGGGAGCCGCTGCTGATCGGCGTGTGCCTGCGCGAAGAGTCCTCCCTCACCGAGGTCATCGGTGAGGCCCGGCGCTTCGCGGTGAACGTGCTGTCCACGCGGCAGTCCCCGCTCGCCGGCTGGTTCGCCGATCCCGGCCGGCCGCGGGGACTGGCCCAGTTCGATCATCTCGAGTGGGAGCCCGACACGTTCAGCGGAGCACCGTGGATCAGCGGTTCGCTCGCATCGCTCGGCTGCCATCTCACCACGACCGTCCCAGCCGGTGACCACGACCTTCTGCTCGGCGAGGTCGTCACCGCCCGTAACGGCGAGGGCGGCCCTCTGCTGCACTTCACCGGGCGGCTGCACGACGGGATGCTCCGCGTCCTGCCCCGAGAAGCCACGCACCCACCCGGCCAAGTCGCCACGCTGGGCCGGTCATAGAAAGCGAGTCGGCATGACACAGTCAGTGCCTCGGGAAGCCGATTTCGACTTGGCGCCCAACCTGCTCGACGGCGCGATGAACCTGACCATGACCACGCGCGACTGCGACCTCGCGTACTGGCTGACAGCCGTGGCGCAGGGCACCCTCGCCGGACGCGCCACCACCGGCCACGCCGTGACCGCGGCCACCCCCGAGTTCATGCGCGAGCCCGGCCCGCTTCGCGAGGCGCTGATCCTCGAACTGGGCTGGCGTTCGGTCGCCGAGGATCGAGCGGCCCGGGCGTTGTCGTACTTCGTGGCCGAGGCGCCGGGCATCGCGGAGATGGAGTTCTTCGCGACCCAGGTGCTGGACGAGGCCAGGCACGCGATGGTCTTCCGCAACCACCTCGTTGAGCTCGGTGTGCCCGCAGAGCGGTTGCACGAGACCATCGCGGAAGTATCCGCTGATTACACCGCGGAGGTGCTCGCGCCCATCGAGGAGTTCGTGGTCCGCACCGTCCGCGACGAAGGCGACTTCGTCGGTGCCGTGGCGGCCTTCACGATCGTGGTGGAAGGGGTACTGGCACCCGCCGCCGAGCTGAGCGAGCGCAAATGGGACCGGCTCGACCCGGCGGCCGGCGAGATCGCCCGGGGCGCGGGGATCGATGAGATCCGGCACCTGACCGTCGGGAGCTCGATCGTGCGCGAGCACCTCATCGGTGACCCGGACTACCGGTCGCGGGCCATGGAGATAGTGACCGCCGGCCGCAAGCTCTGGGATGAGGTGCCCGTCCTCAAGTACGTGCTGCGCCGCGAGAACCTCTTCCAGGAAGGCATGCGGGAACACACCGACCTGCTCGACGGCTATGAGGTGTTCCCCGGCCGCAAGCTGCTGGAGACCACCCCGGTCGAGCGCTACGACATCGCAGAACGGTGGACCGACGAGATGGCCGGGGCCCGCCTGCGCCACATGGACCTCGAGGAGGCGGCGGCGATCCTGGCGCAACCTTCCGTCATGGGTGATCGCCGGGGTGACGGCCGCTCAGGTGCTGTGGCTTGACCTTGTGCTCACGATCTGGGTCATGCCCTCTTCCTGGATCGCCTGCGGGGCGGGCTTGCGCGCGTCGTGGCTCATCCGGACCAGGATCGCGATCAGGATCCAGTTCGCCATCAGCGAGGACCCGCCCTGCGAGAGGAACGGTGTCGTCAGGCCCGTCAGCGGGATGAGACCGGTGACGCCACCGACGATGACGAACACCTGCAACGCCAGGACGAACGACACCCCGCCCGCGAACAGTTTCAGGAAGGGATCCCGTGCCGTGAGGGCGGTCTTCATCCCGCGTTGCATGATCAATGCGTACATCATGAGCAACGCCATCAAGCCGGTGAGCCCGATCTCCTCACCGAGCGAGTCGAAGATGAAGTCGCTGAAGGACAGGGGGGTGCGCCAGGGCTCGCCCTGGCCGAGGCCTGTGCCGAGGACGCCGCCCTCGCCGAGCGAGAACAGGCCCTTCAGCAGCTGCGCGCTGTCGGCGTACTCGCCGTTCATCCGATTGCAGACGCGAAGGCCCGCCCCGAGCGCCTGACCGGAACGGGCGACCTCCTGCTTGTAGAGGTCGGTGTCCGGGTGGACCGGGATGACCCTGCCGTCGACCAGGCAGCCGCCGTCGAAGTACGGGCCGGGGTTCTGCCAGATGTCGATCCGCTGGTCCACATGCCTCATGAACGGCAACAGCGTGGCGATGAAGACGCCGATCGCCAGCAGCCCGACACCGATCATCACCCAGGAGATCCGCTGGGTGGCGATGTACAGCATCGAGATGAAAAGCCCGAAGAACAGCAGGGCGGTGCCCAGGTCTCTCTGCACGAACAGCACGCCCAGGCAGAAGAGCCAGATCACCACGATCGGGCCCAGGTCACGGGCGCGCGGCAGGCTCAGCGGTCCGAACTTCTTGCCGATCAGCGACATCGCCTGCCGCTTGCTGACCAGATAGCCGGCGAAGAAGACGACCAGCATGATCTTCGCGAACTCGCCGGGCTGTACGGAGAATGTGCCGATCCGGATCCACACCCGGGCACCGTTGATCGAGGTGCCGATGACCGGCGCGATCGGCAGCAGCAGCAGGATGATCGCACCGGCGCCTGTCAGGTAGGTGTAACGCTGCGCGGTCTTGGGAGTGAACGACAGCCGGGCATCGCTCTTGTCGGTGTCCCGCATGACGAGCACCGCGGCCACGAAGAGAGCGATCCCGACGAACGTCCACATCAGCTGGCCCGGCGCGTCGGCCGCGTCCTTGGCCGCCTCGCCGGTGCTCAGCGCCGCCTGTTTGTCCTTGCTGGTGTCCAGGTCCAGCCGGTAGATCATCGCCAGGCCGACGCCGTTCAGCGCCACTGCCAGCGGCAGCAGCAGCGGATCGGCGTACGGGGCGAACTTGGCCTGCACGACGTACGCGACCAGGGCGAGCACGGCCAGGCCGCCGCCGTAGACCGGCAGCCCAAGGGGGAGCCGCCCGTCGCGCGCCAGCCCGACCTCGGCGAAGGCCGACAGGGTCAGCACCATCGCGAAGACGAGCAAGCTCAGCGAGGCGGCGTTGCGCCTCTGGAACGGCAGGCGCGCCCTGATCTGTTCCCCGATGGCGTTCACCTGCGATCCACCTCCCCGTGGCACCGATCGGAAACACCACAAACCACACCTGCGCCAAGTGCCCGGGCCAATGGGCCAAGGCCTGCCCTCACTGCAGGTCAGAGGCCTGCCGTTGCGTTCTGCGCCCCCAGCCGCCTCCGCCCACAACCTGCCCGGAATGGGCCTAGATCACCCTCAACACACCCCCACGGCGAGAGGGCCGAGATCGCCGAAGGCGCATCACCTTCGGCTAGTGGCGAGACCGCGGATCAAGATCGACCTGCTGAGATCTGGGCAGGCAGGAGTTGGCTCGCTTGCGGAGGTCCATGTTGAGCTTGGGGTTCCCGGCGAGGGCTTTGAGGTGGCCGGCCGCGGCACGGTGCTCGTGGTCATGGAAGGCCAGCGCGACCTCCAGCATGTCGTGGCCGCTGAGGTGACGTTGCCTGCCGAGCAGGCGTTCGTAGAGATGGGTCGCCTCGCGCTTGTCGAGTTTGCCGACTTCGCCGATGGCCTGAAGCCTCATCGTGGTGTCGATGGAGCGGTCAGCGATCTTGGCCAACGACGTGATGCGCTGGCGCCTGGAATCGATGGCGAGCGCCGCGTCCAGGGCTGACGGCCCCCTCCAGTCGCCGGCGAACCGGACCAGCAGTTTCGTGGCCTGCGCGGGGTTGAGTTTCTTGAGTTCCCCAACGGCGTTCAGCTGGTCGTCCGGGTTGTGGAACTTCTTGGTCGCCAGCGCCACAAGGGTCTGCTCGCCGGTTTCGCGATCCGCGCCGGCGGCGGCGGTCGCGGTGTTCACCCGTTCCGCATTGGACATCTTGGCGTTGAGAGCCAGCTCGCTCAGATGTTTCGCAGCCCATGCGGGCTTGTACCGGCGCAGCAGGATCGCCGCCTGTTTGCGCGAGTAGACCGGCCGCTCCTTGGCGCCGGCGAGACGGTCCAAGCACGCACCGCCGTCGGCAGAGGCGGCAGTGGACGCCGCCTCCAGGCTGATGTCAACGGGAGTGCTCCGGTCGATCACCAGCGGCTCCAGTGCCTCCAGCCCGAGCACACGATCCCGGTCGAACAGGGCGCTCCCCGCGGCCAGCCGCCCTGCCGGATCGAGGCCGCCCTCCTTGGCGATGGACGCGAGGCATCTGTCGGCCTCGGCCGCAGGCTCGACCTTGACGGCCGCGTTGATCCGCAGATGCGCGTTGTGCACGCCCGAGTCGAGCGCCAGCTCCCTGAAGACCTCATTGCCGTCCGCGCCGAGCAACCTGCCGGCGTCGTAGCGCACCTGAGGGCTCCGCGCGGATGACAGACCGAGCTTCTTCAGCAGCGGCACCGCCCTGGCCGGATCTTGACCGAAGAGCTCCCGGGCCGCCTTGAACCTGGCCTCGTCGTTCCAGTCGCTGTGATCAGCCTGATGTTCCAGAAGGTCCAGTCCGCGAGCCGGGTCGTGCTTGAGCACCGCTGTTGCCTGCTGCACACCGGCCTCACCCATGGACGGGTCCAGCGCCGCCACGGCACGAGCCTGAGCCGCTTCCTCCGGAGGGAGCTGTCGCGTCAGGAGCTCGAGCATGCGCGCCCGCACCGACGAGATCATCTGCCGGTCCTGGATCTGGGCCGCCATGGCGTCCAGCGCGCGCCGGCGATCGCGTCGCAGGAGCAGCTCGGCGGCCCCGGGCCCGTGGGTGTGACTCCGGCGGACCACATCGTCCAAGATGTTCTGGGCCTGCTCGGGGTCGACCATGTCCAGCGCCTCGACCAGGCGGCTCCAGCCGTCCGGCGTTCCGGGTGACCCGAACGGTTCGGCGACCAGCTGCTGCAGCCGCTGGACGGTGCCCGTCCTGATGGCGTCGGGGAGCGGTACGCCGTCATCCACCACCATGGCCAGCAAGCGCAGGCTGGCGACCCGGTTCCGTTTCCGCCGCAGGAGCAGCCGCAACCACCTGCCCAGGTCCTGCCCGTCTTCGAGCCAGAGCCCTATGAGGAACGCGGCGACCCGCAGATCCCGCTCCGGCCACGAGTCGCGAGGACGCAGATATCTCCGGCGCGAGAGCCAGCCAGTCCGCTCGGCCTGGATGAATTCGGCGCAGAGATAGTCCTGGTAGCTCGCGTCCACGAACCGATAGTCCGCCCCATGGCGGACGAAGAGGCCGCTCGGCTCCAGGAGCTGCCCGACGACTTGGTCGGGCGGATGAAAGTAGGTCTGCGCCAGCTCCAACAGGCTCTGCCCGTCACGCAGTTCGTGAGCGAGCCCGCGCAACCCGCCGCCTGCGGGCAACCGCCCGCAGCGAAGGTCGATGAACCTCCGATACAACCCGGTCCTGCTGACGGGCAGTGGCGCAGTCTCCGAGACCGCGAAGAGCTCGCAGGCCATCGACAGGTGCAAGGGTGTGCGAGCGTGCTCGTTCAGCCTGCTGTCGCCCATCGCCTGAGCCAGCCGCGCCGCCAGTGCTCGCGGATCTTCGTACCCGTGCTCCCGGTACCAGTTCTCAGCGGACCGGGCGATCTCTTCCGGCGTCATCCGCGTCACCCTTCTGCAGCCGGGCACCAGCCTGCCTCTGAGTCTGGCCGGCCGATCGGACTTCCAGAAGGAAGGATCGCCTCGTTGACAACTCCCGCTCTACGTCTTGTGCAACAGAAACAGCCGCAAAGTGAGGCCGCCGGCAGAGGGCTGGGCATAGTCGGGGCTTGCGAGAAAGGCTGCCAGGTCATGGGCCCGCAGCACTAAATCCGCATAGTGCCGTGGCATCTTACGTGAACGCTTGGTGAACGGCTTAGCTGCTCTTTCAAGACCTCGGCGCGCCCTTACCCCCCATGCGAACGAGATGGTGAAATGACACATTCCCCTCCCCTCGAAATTCCGAGGCGCCGGACTCGTGGCGTGAACAGCGCACTCCGGATCCTCACGGTCGCGGCCGTCGCCTCTGGTGCCCTGGTGGCCGTGCAAGCCCAGGCACAGGCGACTCCGTGGCCGGAGAAGCGGTTGGCCGACAACGCCACACACACGTACTGCATCACCGGCGGCGGCTGGACGACCAATCGCAGGACCTCAGCCGTCTGGGGCATGAACCGCCTGGCCAACACCACGGACATGTCCGCCCGCTCCGAGAGCTGCACGATCAAGACCGACGTCATCTGGCGCACCAAGAATCTGGAAGGGGGGCTGCGCGGGCGCACCAGGTGCACCAAGACCATCGGTCCCAGGTGCGACAGCGCCACCATCTGGATGGACTTCCCCGAACTCGCCAAGGGGACCGACGACTGGTACGACTACCGCAAGACGGCCCTGCACGAGATCGGGCACACCATCGGCTTCGGCCACCACGCCACGGGGTCGCACGAGTGCGCCATGTTCGAGGGCGAGGTCCCCAGCCGCTCGATCGTCTGGCGCAGCTTCACCGCCCACGACCGCAGCCACGTCAACGCGTCCTACTGAGCCGAGCGGGAGACCTCAAGATGAAGACGAACATCGTCGTCATGTCCGCCGCCGCGCTCGCCCTCGCGTTCACGGCCACCGCGTGCTCCGGCACCGACTCCGGTGGCCGGACCGCCGCCGTCAGCGGCGCCAGCGACTCGGGCTCGGTGACGACGGGCTCGGTGCGCGAACTGACCGAACTGGCCGGACAGAACGTCCAGGTCGACTACACACCGCTGACGTCCCCGGCGGACGCCAGGAAGAAGGCCGACCTCATCGTCGAGGGGACGCTGACGAAGGTGGAGGACGGAATCCGGCTGGCCGCCGCGAATCCGGCCCAGTCCCCCCAGGCAGGCTCCGAGGAAACCTACGTCACGTTCGTCGTCAACGTCCACAAGGTGCTGGACGGGGACGCACGCCGGGTGGTGGGCGGGAAGGTCTACGTTTCGGTCTACACCGACGGGACCACCTCGCCCGCCAAGCTCGCGGCGCTCAACCCCCAGGCCAAGGTCGTGGCTGTCCTCGACGACATCACCGACTGGAGCCCCTCCCCCGCAGAGACCGTGGTGCGACCGGCGAACATCCCGGCGGGCGCACCTCTGTACGCGCCGTACACCGATGGTCTCTGGCTCCAGGGCCGGAGCGACACCCAGATGTTCGGCGTCGGCGTCGAGGCCGACGAGCTGCCCACCGGCTGGAAGCGCGCCAAGACCGTCAACCAGTTCTCGGCCGCCTTCAAATAGCAGGCCCATGAACGGCGACGGCCGACCCTCGACACCGGGGTCGGCCATCGCCCTTTCACCGATGGGACGCGTTCCTACGGGGTGGTCGGCGCCGCGGCGAGGAAATCGAGAAGGTGCCGGACGGTCTCGTCGGGCGCCTCTTCGGGGAGGAAGTGCCCGGAGTCGATGGCGGCGCCACGGACGTCGTCGGCCCAGCCTCGCCAGACCTCCAGCGGCTCGTACCACTGGGCGACCGGCCCTGCCGCGCTCCACAGTGCGAGCGTCGGGCAGGTGATGCGCCGCCTGCCACGGTCGGCCCGGTCGTGCTCGTGGTCGAGCGTCGCGGCGGCGCGGTACTCCTCGCAGATGGCGTGCACGGTGTCAGGGTCGGCGAACTGCGCGGCGTAGGTGGCCCGCACCTCGGGAGGAAAGGCATCCGGCGCCTGTGACCAGGCGTTCAGCATGTGGTCCACCAGGATCGAGGGCGCCGCCGCGATCAGCTGTTCGGGCACGGGCTCGGGAGCCGCCAGGAAGGACCACACCCAATACCCGAGGGCGAAGTCCCTGTCCGCGCGGTCGAAGGCATCGCCTGTGGGAACGATGTCGAGCACGGCCAGCCGCGTGACGGCCTGCGGATGATCCAGCGCCATCCGGTACGCACAGCGCGCGCCCCGATCATGCCCGGCCACGGCGAACCGTTCGTACCCCAGCGCACGCATGACCTCCACCTGGTCGAGGGCGATCGCGCGCATGCTGTACGGCGCGTGGTCGGGCGTGCTCGGCGGTGTGCCGCTGGCACCGAAGCCACGCAGGTCGGTCGCGACCACCGTGAAGCGCTCGGCCAGCCGCGGCGCCACCCGATGCCACATCAGGTGCGTCTCGGGAATTCCGTGCAACAGCAGGACCGGCGGCCCCGCCCCGCCACGTACTCCGTGGATCGTCGTCCCGGACGTGGTGACGTCGAACTCTGCGAAGCCCTCGAAGCCAGCCGACACCCTGGGCAGCCTTCCACATGGCCGGGACGGTATGCGTGGCCAAGAGCATCTGGTCACGACGTCATGTACGGGCTGAAGCTTGGTCCGGCTGATGGCTTCGGGCGGGTCTCGGCCTTGACCCGGTACCGGAGGGATTGAAGGTCAGGTGCCCGTCTTGCGCGAGGACGGCCAGGTCGTTCATCACCGAGAAGATGCCGCGGCCGAGGACGAAGGCGATGTCGCGGACGGTGCGACGTCCGTTGACCTTGGCCAGGACGTCGGCGCGGGACTCGTTGACGGGCGGGTCCGCACGCTCGTGAGCCGGCTGCGGCCGGCTGTGAAATCCCAGCCCGAGCGGCCGCCACTCCGCGGCCGTGATGAGCCGGCGGGTGGTCTCCCGCAGGAGCCGGTCGACCTCGATGCCGGGCTCGGCGGGAAGGAGCGGCGCCAGGTCGTCATCCCCGGCGGGCAGAGCCGTACATGTCTGTACACCGCACAGCGCCATGGCGAAGACCGCGTCCATGACCGCCACCTGTGTCAGCACCTGGAGGCCTGCCGGGCCGACGAGTTGCCGATCGACCAGTTCGGCGGGCATCCGGCCCGTGGGGGCCGCCGCGGCGAACGCCTCGGTCCACTCGTCGTCTGAGATCCGGCCTGAACGCAACAAGAGCGACTCAGGCCCGGGCGAGGCGGGTGTGGCCGCGGCGATGACGAGCCCCTCCGCCATCGTCACCGTTCCGTCCTGTCCACCATCGATGCGCAGCGTTCCGGAGAAGCGGTCCTGCGCTCGGCGTTTGAGGGCCGAGCTGAGGATGCCGGCCGGCTCCGGCGAAGCGGAGGGGTCGGCTGGAAGAGATGCTGCGGTCACAGTGTCGATCCCCCACGAGTCGATGGTGTCGCATCACGCTTTGCGCATTTTGCCAGGCCCGGTCCAGGGAGAGGTCAAGGATGTGAACGCTCGCATCGATGGGCGAAATGGGCCACTTGCTCAAACTTGTCCAGGTATATTGCCGAAGATCAAGCGGAGCACACGGTCGCTCGGGGTGGGCGCCGACGCATCCGTCACCAGGCCCGGGGGCGATCAGATCCAGCTGGTCGGGCCCAGATGAAGGGGACATGAGTGAACATCGAATCCGCGCTCAAGGAAGCCATGGCCACGGAGGGTGCCATCGGCGCGGCCGTCGTCGACTACGAGAGCGGCATGTCGCTCGGATCGGCCGGAGGGGGCAAGGACCTCGACCTGGAGATCGCCTCGGCGGGCAACACCGAGGTCATCAGGGCCAAGGTCCGCACGCTGGAGGCGCTGAGGATCAACGACTCCATCGAGGACATCCTCATCACGCTTGACAAGCAGTACCACCTGATCCGAGTGCTTGAGCGCGGCGGCGCCCGGCTGTTCCTGTACCTGGCGCTGGACCGTTCTCGGGCCAACCTGGCCCTCGCGCGCCACAACCTGCGCGCCATCGACAACGCTCTGAGCCTCTAGAGCGACCAGCCTCGCGGACGCCGAGTCTGGATCTCCGCGCCATCTCGCTTCGATCGCCCTGCGCACGCCCACTATCGTGGTCCGCGCAGCGACAGGGGCTGGTCGTACGCGCCGTCACACTCCCGGGGGCCGAGACGATGCCTGATACGACGAGCACACAGACCGTGCTCTCAGAACTTCACACGCTGCGCGACAAGGTGACAGGCCTGACCGACAGTGCCGTCGCCTCCGTCGACGGAATTCTGATCGCGTCCGACACCGATGAGGTGCGCCCCGACGTCCTCGCCGCGCTCGCCGCCGCAGCGCTGGGCCTGGGGAAGAGCACGGGCAAGGAAGTCGGCATGGGGGAACTGCGCGAGGTGGTCACCCGGTGCCAGAGCGGCCATATCGTCGTCTACGCGATCGCCGACTCGGCACTGCTGGTCATCCTGGGCGATGAGGGCCTCGACGTCGCACGCCTGCATCTGGAGTCACGCCCCGCCGTGGTCCGATTGCGAGAGACCTTGAGCGCCTGAGTGGCCGTGCCGTTCGTCTCAAGGTTTGCGGGCGACTCAAGGTTTGCGGGCGACTCCGCCGTAGACGTCGACGTCGACGGGCTGAATCGGGCTGGGGTCGGGGCGCCAGCGCGGGATGGGCACGACGCCGGGTTCGACCACGTCCAGCCCGTCGAACAGTGCGGCGACCTGTTCGGGGCTGCGCAGCCGGTAGGGCACGGCGCCGGTGTCGTCGTACCCCTGCTGGGCCTTGAGCAGGTCGGGATCGGTGGCGGTGCCGTCGTAGACGGCCAGATAGCTGCCTGAGGCAAGGGGCTCCAGGAGGCGTTTGACGATCGAGACGACCTCGCCGTAGTCGCTGACATGGCCCAGGATCCCCATCAGCATGAGCGCGATCGGCTTGGAGAGGTCCAGGAGTGAGCTCGCCCGGGCGAGGATGTCTTCCGGGTCATGCAGGTCGGCGTCGATGTAGGCGGTGGCACCCTCGGGTTTGCTGGTCAGCAACGCGCGGGCATGGGCCAGTACCAGCGGATCGTTGTCCACATAGACGATGCGGGACTCGGGTGCGGCTCGCTGGGCGACCTGGTGGGTGTTGTTCTCCGTGGGCAGGCCGGTGCCGATGTCCAGGAACTGCCGGATGCCTTGTTCAGCGGCCAGATAGGTGACGGCGCGCCCGATGAACTCCCGGGAGGCGCGAGCCATGTCGAAGATGCCGGGAAAGGTCTCGGCGTATGTGTCGCCGGCGTCCTGGTCGACGGGGAAATTGTCCTTGCCGCCCAGCCAGTAGTTCCAGATCCGTGCCGAATGCGGAACGCTGGTATCGATCTCGTCACTGCGATGGTCTCCGTGATCGTCCGGAGCTCCAAGGCTGCTGCCGCCGGTCATCATTAGCCTCCGTGCGGACACCGGGGGGTGTGCTGTTTCCCCATCACATCAGACAATCCCCGCGGACGCACGAGCTCAATGATTTCCTGGCTGGAGCCGGTCAAGAACCTCCAGGAGCATGCCGACGGTTTCATCGGGTTCAAGCGCTTTGACCACCAGATGGCTGTGACAGATATGGAAATGAGAGATGTCACTGGGCTTCCAGTGATACGTGCCACGCATCTCGTGTTCCATGTACACCATGTCCGAGCAGGCGGGCTCGGCGAAGCGCATGATCGCCATCGGGATCGGGGGAATGATCTGTTCGGCGGCGTCATCGGCGACGAACTGCACCCTGATGTGGTGGAAGCTCGCCAGAGTGATCAGATGTTTCAGCTGTGGCCGCATGACGTGCGCCGGCGTGCTGGTCTCCTGGAGAACTCGCTGGTTGACGATGGCCCAGTAGCTGGGCGGATCGGAACGGCGCAGCAGTTGCTGACGTCGCATGCGCAGTCCGACCAGCCTCTCCAGGGTGATGCCGTCGATGCCAGGCATGTCCGCTCTTATTGCATGTCGAGCGTAATCAGAGGTCTGCAGCAGGGCCGGGAACCACCGCGGAGCATAGGCGCGGATGTCGCTGAGCTCCTGCTCCAGGGTCAGGTAAGGGCCCCACGATTCCGGCACGATGTCGTCATGGTCATTCCACCAGGCGCTGGAACGCCGCTGGCGCGTCTCGTCCAGCAGCCGCCCGGTGGCCTGCTGACGCTGATGTTGCTGGCGATGGGCGACAGGAGTCATCTCCGCCATCCCGTGTGAGAGTGCCGCATCGGCAGGGACAGAGACATCCAGTCGGGTGGCGCTTCCCTTACCGGCGGGCGCCTCACCGTCCGCAACGGCGCCACGCGATGCCGTACGGATGGTCCGGCTCGGTCCGTGAGCCGTGGCGCCGGGCTGGTCTGCGGCTTCGTCGAAGAGCCGGCGGAGCTCCTCCAGAGAATGCATGGCGCCGACGTCCAGTTGATCGTCTCGCGCGATCCAGTACAGCACCGCCCAAAGTGACGCCACCAGGTCCCATTTCAACGAACGGCGTCCACGCTCCCGCCTGAGGAGATCATTCGCACTGGAGCTGGGCACCACCTGAACTGCGACGCCGCAGACCACCGCATGGGATTCGGTCAGGCGAATGGATGTCCGTTCAATGGTGGCATAAGAGGGGTTATCCGCAATGCGGCGATTGCGGACAAGGAGCCTGATGAGCGGGGCGTAACGTCGCGCGCGATCCTCACCTGTCATGTTCATGGCCCTATCGATTACATGGCCCCTTTCGATCACCTGCACTGGTGGCGCGGGCGAGGACCACGGTCGTATCAGATTCTAGGTGAGCACCGGTCAGATGCCACCAAATCCCTATCCCACCGGCCCCGGCCGGTGGATCCTTTCCCGGATACTCGCCAGTATCCGGGAAAGGGCGGAACGGTCCAATGGCCGGAACGATCCAGGTCCGTCAATTCAGTGATCGGATGGCGCATCGGCCGGCTCCTTCAGTGCTGCAAGGCCGTCGCCACGTCGCGGCCGATGCGTTCAACCGCTGCCAGGTCGAGGCCGTAGTGCACGTAGCGGCCGTTGCGCTCCACGCGGACCAGGCCCAGTTCGCGCAGTACGCGGAGATGGCGGGACACCTGGGGGCGGGTCATCGACAGGCGCTCGGCCAGGTCGGCGGTGGTCATCGCCTGCCGGGCGATGAGGCGGCACAGGCGTGCCCGGCTCGGATCGGTCAGTGCCAGGAGGCGGCTGCGTGCCAGGGTGACGCTCACGCCCGGACCTTCCACAGGAAAGTGAACGACGGGCGGCAGGCCCGGTTCGTTCTTGGCCAGCAGGTGCGGGGCGCCATACCGGGTCGGGATGAGAAAGACCGGTGTACGCGCCGGATTGATGATCGCGTGGTGCACCTTGTCGAAGATGACCCGCGTGGGATCAGTCGACGTCACACCGGACGGGCTGAGGGAGGCCAGGGCGGCGGCGGGGCCTTCGTCTGCCAGCCTTCGCCGTAGGAGGTGGGCGGCACGAGTGAGGATCGGTTCGGTCTCGGACCATAGGTCGTTGAAGAAAACCTCCCTGCACAGATCGACGAAGGCGCTGACGTCTGCACGCAGACTCTCCGCGTCGTCCAGCAGGTCCTCTGCCAAGCGCAGGTGTGGCTCAGGAAGTCTGGAAGCGGCTTGGCGGAGCGCGGCGGCTTGTCCGGGGGCATGCAGGAGACGGCTGAAGTCGAAGCCGTGGTAGCCGCTGACGCAGGTGTACGCGGTCAGTTCGGCGAACTGATCGAGAGAGATGTCCCCGTTCAGGCCCGGGTAGAAGGCGCGCCAGCGCAGCGCGGTCCACAATGGCGCGAACCGCCGGAGCCCGGAACGGAACGCGGGCGGAGCCGTACGGATGACCTCGACGGCCCACGGCGCCTGCTCGGGGTGGTGGGCGTGCTCGGTCAGCACATGGAGGCCGGCAGCCAGCTCCGCAAGGGGCGACACCGCGACCGTGAACCGGTCCGCGTCCACCCCTTCCAGGATGATCACGACGGACATGGCTGCGACTCACCGGCTCGTTCACCGGTTCGTTCACCGGCTCGTCCACCGGCTTGTCGACGTGCCGCGAACTCCGCCTGCGCCTCGGCCAGGAGGGCCGGTCGCGTGAGCAGGTCGGTGACCACGCGGCCGAGGGCGGTGGCGGCGACCTGCGTGCGTTCGTGGGCGAACGGCGTCGCGGCCGCGTCGCGCATCGCGGCGGAGTGGGCGGGCGTGCCGGTGCGGGCGATCTGGATGTACGGGTGGATGACCGGCAGCAGGACCGACAGGTTGCCGATGTCGGAGGAGCCTGCCGGGCCGTCGGGGTCACCGGGCTCGATGTCCACGTTCAGCGCTCGCACCGCCTCGGCGAACCGCTCGGCGAGCACCATGTTGTCGCGGCGTTCGGCGTACAGGGGGCCGGTCTCGCCGACCGCCGCCGTCGTGCCGGTGGCCAGCGCCGCGCCCTTGGCGGCGTCGTGGACCCGTCCGACCAGATCCTCGACCGACGCCGCCGTCCGGTCCCGGACGTAGAGGTCCACGGCGGCGTGGGCGGGCACGACGTTCGGCGCCTGACCGCCGTCGGAGATGATGCCGTGCAGCCGGACGGTTGGCCGAACGAACTGGCGCATCGCGTCCAACGCCTGGAGGAACAGCTGGGCCCCCGCCAGCGCGCTGCGTCCCAGCCACGGTGACACCGAGGCGTGCGCGCTCACCCCGTTGAAGGCGACGCGGAGGTGCGCCGCCGCCAATCCGGGACGGAACGTCAGCGAACGGTCCCCCGGATGGAACATCACCGCCGCGTCGACGCCGTCGAAGACACCGGCGCCGGCGAGCCGCACCTTGCCGGCGCCGCCCATCTCCTCACCCGGCGTGCCGATGACCGCGACCGTGCCCGGGTGCTCCGGCAGCGTCCGCACGACCGCGATCGCCGCTGCCACTCCCCCGGCGGCGATGAGATTGTGGCCGCAGCCGTGGCCCACGTCAGGCAGCGCGTCGTACTCCGCCAGGACGGCCACGCATGGGCCGGGCGATGTTCCCTGGTGGACGGCCACGAAGGCGGTCTCCACACCTCCAGCGGCCAGCCGCACCGCGAATCCCGACTCCGCGAGCCAGCCGGCGAGCTGCTTCTGGGCATGGAACTCGGCGAACTTCAACTCCGGCCTCGCGTGGATGGCCAGGCTCACCGCGTCCATGCGGGGCCGCAGGGAGGTGAGTTCGGCCGAAAGGGTCTCGAGCGTGGATGCTGCGGCGGGCATGAGGGCTCCCCTCGGTGGCGAATGCCTTAGCGCGTACGCCGAGATTACGAAGGCACCGGGCCGCACGCGCTCAGGTTGCCGTGGCCCAGGTAACCGTCCGCCCCTGCAAACCACCACCCGTACAAACCACCACCCGTACAAACCAAGGTGCCCCGGCCCGAGGGGGTGCGGGCCGGGGCTGGGATGTGGTCCTTGAATCAGCTGTTCGGGCCGGTCCAGCCGGTCGGGAGCTGGGCGACCCGCACGCGCTGCGGGTGGTCGCCGACCGGGATCGACGTGATCTTGTGGCCGGTGGCGAAGTCGATCGCGGTGACCTGGTCGGCGCCGCTCTCGGAGATGACGCAGGCCCTGCCGTCGCCGCTGACGGTGGCCCAGTACGGCTTGGACGCCCGCACCAGCGGGCCCTCCCGCAGGGTGGAGCGGTCGACCACGGTGGCGTAGTCGTCCATGGTCCCGGCGATGCACAGCTTGGTGCCCTGGGGGTTCATGGACATGCCGTGGTGGCGGGAGTCGTTGACGAAGGTGGTGCGGTCGTCGCTGGTGCCGGGGTTCTTCGGGAGCACCTTCTCCCGGGTGATCTTGTCGGTGGCGACGTCGTACTCGAAGAAGCCGTTGAAGAACGACACCTGGAAGTACAGCTTGGACTCGTCGGGGGTGAACGCGACCGGGCGCACCGCGTCGGAGAAGTCCTTGCGGCCGAAGGCGTCCAGCCGCTGCCGCATGTCGATGACCTTGACCTGCTGGAACGTGGCGGCGTCGGCAATGGTGATCTTGCGGTCGCCCTTCAGGAAGTCCTGCCAGGGCGCGTCGAAGTCGTTGTTGACCTCGCCGATCGACATGTTCCAGATCTTGCCGTCGCGGGTGAACACGTTCTCGTGCGGCTTGTCACCGGTCTTGAACGAGCCGACCTGCTGGCCGGTCTGGATGTTCAGCACGTGGACGGTGTTGCCGGTGGACGCCGACACCGCCACCCGCGAGCCGTCGGGCGAGACCGCCATGTGGTCCGAGCGGAAGCCCGAGACGGGGAACCGCCACTTGAGCCGGCCGGTGGCGGTGTCGATCGAGGCCACGTCGGCGAAGCTCGGCCGCGAGACCACGATCGCCGAGCCGTCCGGCGTGGAGTACATGTCGTCGACGAACTGGTCGTGTCCCTCGCCGACCGTCTCCCGGATGCCGAGGAAGAAGGCCAGCCGGACGGGGTTGAGGTAGATCTCGCGGAGCCGGTCGTCCTTGTCGGGGATGAGGTTGATGCGGCCGATCTTGGCGAAGTCGCCTCGGGACTTGATGACGTCGGCGGTGCCTTCCCAGTTGTTGCCGACCAGCATCACTTCCTGCAGGGGTGCCGCGTTCGCGGGTGCCGCGTTCGCAGGGCCCGCGCAGACCACCGCGCCGGCCGCCATGACCGCTGCCGCGGCGGCTGCCAGCAGGAGCTTGCACCGGCGTGCCGTGACCGAGGAGAGCATCTGGGTTCCTCCAGGGGTGGGGGGAGGGGAGGAAGGCGTGGGCCGTGCGCGTCCCCGCCTAGTCTGAATATCTCCATATTCAGACTTGGTTACTGGATAGTAGGCAGACGTGACGCCCACCACAAGGCCCGATCGGGGAAAATCGGGGCGACGCGGAGCGGAGGACGCGGGTGACAGGAAGGATCACGCCGGCGGCCGGCCGGTACGGGGGCAGGTCGGCGGGTGAACGGCAGGCCGAACGCCGCAGGCGCTTCCAGGAGGCCGGCCTGGACCTCTTCGGCGCCGGACCCGGCTACCGCGCCACCAGGATCACCGATGTCTGCAAGGCCGCCGGGCTGTCCACCCGCCAGTTCTACGAGGAGTACCGCACCCTTGAAGACCTGCTGGCCGAGCTGCACCTCTACGTCAACGACATCGCCGAGCAGTCGGTCTTGGCCGTGCTTCCCGGGCTGGAAGAGCTGGCCCCTGCCGACCGCTACACCCGGCTGTTCCGCGCGTACGCCGCCGGGGCCACCGCCGACCCCCGGCACACCCGCATCGCCTTCGTCGAGATCATCGGCGTCAGCCCCCGCCTGGACCGCCAGCGCCTCGACCGGAGGGCCCGCTGGATCGACTTCCTCAGCGAGCAGGCCCGGCAGGCCGCCGAGCGCGGCGAGATCCCGTCCCGCGACTACCGCGTGACGGCGGCCGCGTTCATCGGGGCCATCAACGGTCTCATGCACGACTGGGCCGTCGGGTGGGTCGACGCCACCCTCGACCAGATCATCGACGAGCTCCTGCAGATCCTGCTCGACCGCCTGCACGTCTCCCCTCCCCCGACGGCCTGATTAGCTGGATCATCGTGCTGGGACAGGACGGCACCGATGGGAACGACACCGAGCGGCCGCACGCCGGCCGAGCCGAGGAGGACTGCATGGACGCCGATGTGATCATCGTTGGGGCGGGCCTGGCCGGTCTGGTGGCCGCGCACGAGCTCACCTCGCGCGGCCGCACGGTCGCGCTCGTCGACCAGGAGAACGCCGCGAACCTCGGCGGGCAGGCGTTCTGGTCGTTCGGCGGCCTCTTCCTGGTCGGCACGCCCGAGCAGCGCCGCCTGCGGGTGAAGGACTCCTTCGACCTGGCCTGGAACGACTGGCAGGCCAGCGCGGGGTTCGACCGCGTTGACGACGAGGACGCCTGGGCCGTGCGCTGGGCCCGCGCCTACGTCGAGTTCGCCGCCGGTGAGAAGCGTTCATGGCTGGCCGGCCACGGCATCTCGCTCACGCCCATCGTTGGCTGGGCCGAACGGGGCGCCTTGCGCGCCGACGGTCACGGCAACTCGGTGCCTCGCTTCCACGTGGCCTGGGGCACGGGCACCGGCGTGGTCGCCCCGTTCGTCGGCAGTGCCCACAAGGCCGCCGAGGCCGGGCGCCTGACGTTCCACCACCGCCACCGGGTCGACGAGCTCATCGTCGACGACGGCACCGTCACCGGCGTGCGCGGCACCGTCCTCGCGCCCGACGACGCCCCTCGCGGCGCGCCCTCCAACCGTGACTCCGTCGGCGAATTCACGCTGTCCGCCCAGGCGGTGATCATCACCTCCGGGGGCATCGGCGGAGATCACGACATCGTCCGCCGCCACTGGCCGCAGCGCCTGGGGACCGCCCCGGCCAGCATGGTCACCGGCGTGCCCGCGTACGTCGACGGCCGCATGCTCGACATCAGCGCGGAAGCGGGCGTACGCCTGGTCAACCGCGACCGGATGTGGCACTACACCGAGGGCGTGCAGAACTGGGATCCCGTCTGGCCCGGCCACGGCATCCGCATCCTGCCGGGCCCGTCCTCGATGTGGTTCGACGCCCTCGGACGGCGGCTCCCCGATCCGTGCCTGCCCGGCTACGACACGCTCGCCACGCTGAAGTACCTGCGGACGACCCCCGACATCGCCGAGTACGACCATTCGTGGTTCGTGCTCACCCAGCGGATCATCGAGAAGGAGTTCGCCCTCTCCGGCTCGGAGCAGAATCCCGACCTCACCAGCGGCGACCGCAAGGCCGTCCTCCGCGAGCGCCTCGCCAAGGGAGCGCCCGCCCCGGTCGAGGCGTTCAAGCGCCACGGCGCCGACTTCGTCGTCGCCACCGATCTCGACCGGCTCGTCGACAAGATGAACGCCCTCACCGACAAGCCGCTGCTGGACGCCGCGTCCCTGCGCCGCCAGATCCAGGCCCGCGACCTGCAAGTCGGCAACCCGTTCGGCAAGGACTCCCAGCTCCATGGCATCCGCAACGCGCGCCGCTACCTGGGCGACCGCCTCACCCGCGCCGTCGCGCCGCACCGCATCCTCGACCCCGCCGCCGGGCCGCTGATCGGCGTCAAGCTCCACGTCCTGACCCGCAAGACCCTCGGCGGCATCCAGACCGACCTGGACTCCCGCGCGCTCGGCGCCGACGGGCAGCCCGTCGAGGGCCTCTACGCCGCAGGCGAGGTCGCCGGCTTCGGCGGTGGCGGGGTCCACGGCTACAACGCCCTTGAAGGCACCTTCCTCGGCGGTTGCCTCTTCTCCGGCCGCGCCGCCGGACGGGCCGCCGCCAAGCAGGTCACCTAGAGGACCAGCAGATCACCTAGAGGGAGCCGAGCAGGGCGCGCACGGCCCGCCTCCAAGGATCACCTTCTCCGTGTGTAGACAGCGCCTCCCTATCTATTAGGCTGGCGCGACCCCAGCTCCCGCACCACGCATCCGCTTTCAAGGATCTCTGGAGGCCCCACCATGGCCGCTTCGTCCGACGAGTCACCGGGCATCGACGACAAGACCACCGGGGTCCGCGAGGTCAAGTCGGCGGCGCGGACGCTGGAGTTGCTGGAGCTGCTGGCCTCCCGGCAGAACCGCCCAGCCCGGCTCCGCGAGCTGACCGAGGCGCTGGACGTGCCGCGCAGCAGCCTCTACGCCCTGTTGCGCACACTGACCAAGCACGGCTGGGTGCGCACCGACGCCTCCGGGACGATGTACGGGATCGGCATTCGCGCCCTGCTGGCCGGCACCAGCTACCTGGACACCGATCCGCATCTGCGGATCGTGAAGCCGGTCCTGGACGAGCTGGGCGAGAAGCTCGACGAGACCTTCCACTTCGGGCGGCTGGACGGCTTCGACGTGGTCTACCTGGCCACCCGGGAGTCGGGCCAGTACCTGCGCCCCTACAGCAGGGTCGGGCGCAGGATGCCCGCGTACTGCACAGCGCTGGGCAAGGCTCTGCTCGCCGAACGCGAGGGCGACGCGCTCGACCTGCACGTTCCCGAGGAGCTGACCGCCTCGACCCCGCACACCCTCACCGACCGGGACGCGCTGGAGGCGGACCTGGAGCGGGCCCGGCAGCGCGGCCACGCGATCGACGTCGAGGAGAACAGCCTCGGCCTGCACTGCTTCGGCTTCGCGCTGCGGTACGCGCCGGAGGGCCGGCCGCCCCGGGACGCGATCAGCTGCTCGGTGCCGGTGGCGCGCCTCACCCCGGACCGGGGGAGCGAGATCGTGGCGGCGATGCAGGAAGCCCGCGAGCGGATCGAGCACGCCGCGCCGCCCTTCACCGAGGACTCCTGGGAGGTGTGATCCCGGAGGGCCTCATCTACATATGAAAACACGGTCTGCTAACGTAGCTGATCACTGGAGCCGATCGTGTTGTGAGGTGCCGCCCCCGTGTCGAAGCCGCCCCCGAATCCCTTGCCGACTGAGACGCCTGGACACCGGTCAGACCAGCGGATCGCCGAGGTCACGATCACGCCGGTCGCCTTCCGGGACCTCCCACTGCTCAACACCGTCGGAGTGCACGAGCCGTACGCCATCCGCGCGATCGTCGAGGTCCGGACCGACGAGGGCCTGACCGGCCTCGGCGAGACCTACGCCGACACCGCGCATCTGGCCCGGCTCCGGCGCGCCGCCGAGGAGATCACCGGGACCGGCGTCTGGGACCTGAACGAGCTGGCCCGCCGGGTGCGGGCGAGCCTGGCCGGGGACACCGGGACGGGCGGGCACGGGATGGCCGGGATGGTCACCAACAGCAGCACCGCCGACGCCGTCCTGTCCCCCTTCGAGGTGGCCTGCCTCGACGTGCAGGGGCAGGCGACCGGCCTGCCCGTCAGCGCGCTCCTCGGCGGCGCCGTCCGCGACCGGGTCGAGTACTCCGCCTACCTGTTCTACAAGTGGGCGGCACACCCGGGGCAGGAACCCGACGCCTGGGGCGCCGCGCTCGACCCGGACGGGATCGTCGCGCAGGCCCGGCAGATGATCGGCGCCTACGGCTTCTCCGCGATCAAGCTCAAGGGCGGGGTGTTCCCTCCCGAGGAGGAGATCGAGGCGATCCGGGCGCTGCGCCGGGCGTTCCCCGATCATCCGCTGCGGATCGACCCGAACGGCGCGTGGACGGTCGAGACCTCGATCCGGGTCGGGCAGGAGCTGGACGGCGTCCTGGAGTACCTGGAGGACCCGACCGCGGGCATGGCGGGGATGGCGGAGGTCGCGAAGAAGGTCCCGATGCCGCTGGCCACCAACATGTGCGTGGTGGGCTTCGCCGACATCGAGCCGGCCGTGAAGCGGGACGCGGTCGGGGTCGTGCTGTCCGACCACCACTTCTGGGGCGGACTCACCCGATCGCGGCTGCTGGCGGGGATCTGCGAGACCTTCGGGCTGGGCATGTCGATGCACTCCAACTCCCATCTCGGCATCAGCCTGGCCGCGATGACGCACCTGGCGGCCGCGTCGCCGAGCCTCACCTACGCCTGCGACACCCACTGGCCCTGGAAGGACCCCGGCGAGGACGTGATCGTCGATGGGGCGCTCACATTCAGCGAGGGAGCCCTGGCAGTCCCGGCGGGACCCGGCCTCGGCGTCACGCTCGACCGCGACAGGCTGGCCCGGCTGCACGAGCAGTACGTGCGGTGCGGGCTGCGCGACCGCGACGACACCGGCTACATGAGGCGGATCGACCCGTCGTACGAGCTGAAGCAGCCCCGCTGGTGACCCCGCGGTTGAAGATCCTGGTCACCGACCCGATCATCGGCCGTTTCGCATCGATCCTGGCACCGCCGGGCGAGCATGATCTCGTGCTCGCCGCCGGCCGCCCGGACGAGGAGATCGTCGCGGCGCTGCCCGGCACTGACGTGGCTGTCTGCTCGCGGATGACCGAGGCGATGGCGCGTGCCTCCGGGCCGGAGCTGCGGCTGGTGCACTGCACGGGAGCCGGCTACGAGCGCATCGCGATCGACGCGCTCCCGCCCGGCACGGCCGTGTGCAACACCTTCCATCACGGCCCTTCCATCGCCGAGCACGTCGTGATGGTCATGCTCATGCTGTCGCGGCAGGTGCTGCGGAAGGACCGGCTGGTACGAGAGGGCGTCTGGGAGTCGGTCGGCGTCGACCCCGGACTGCCGCTCGGCGACACGCTGGCGGGCCGCACACTCGGGCTGCTCGGGCTCGGCGAGACGGGCCGGGAGGTGGCGCGGCTCACGGCCGCGTTCGGCATGCGCGTGCAGGCGATGCGGCGCGACCCCGGCGCGCCCCTGGACGGCGGCCTGCGGCTCGACCGTGTGCTGCCGCCGGGCGGGCTGCACGAGCTGCTCACGTCCTCGGACGTCGTCGTGGTGACCGTCCCGCTGAACGAGCACACCCGGGGCCTGATCGGCGCCGCCGAGCTGGACCGGATGCGGCGCACCGCCTTGCTGATCAACGTCGCGCGCGGTCCGGTCGTCGACGAGCGGGCCCTGTACGAGGCGCTCGCCGCCGGCCGGATCGGCGGTGCGGGGATCGACGTGTGGTGGCCCGGCGAACAGGGCGCGGGACGCGGCGGCAGCACGATGCCGTTCGAGAAGCTCGACAACGTCGTGCTGACGCCGCACAACTCCGGTCACACGGCCCGGACCTTCGAGAGCCGCGCCCGCGACATCGCCGCGAACATCGCGGCCCTCGCCGAGGGCCGCCCGCTCCGCAACGTCATCCGCTGACGGCCGGCTCCAGCGGGAAGTGGCAGGCGGCCTGATGGGCGGCGCCCGCCTGGCTCTCCGGCACGGTCGTCGCGCATGTGTCTTCGGCCTTCCAGCAGCGCGTACGGAAGCGGCAGCCGGACGGCGGATCGAGCGGCGAAGGCACCTCGCCCTCCAGCAGGATCCGTTCCCGCCGGGCACCCGAGACGTCCAGCTCGGGGGCGGCGGACAGCAGCGCGGCGGTGTACGGGTGGCGCGGCGCCTCGAAGACCTCCTCGGCCGTGCCCGTCTCGACGATCCGCCCGAGGTACATCACGGCCACCCGGTCGGCGACGTGCCGGACCACCGACAGGTCGTGCGAGATGAAGACGTACGACACCTTGAGCTCACGCTGCAGCTCGTCCAGCAGGTTGAGGACCTGGGCCTGCACGGACAGGTCCAGCGCCGACACCGGCTCGTCACAGACGATCACCTCGGGGTCGAGCGCGAGCGCGCGGGCGATGCCGATGCGCTGGCGCTGCCCGCCGGAGAACTCCTGCGGGTACCGGCCGGCGTCTCCGGCGCGCAGCCCGACCAGGTCGAGCAGCTCCAGCACCCGCTTGCGCCGGTCCTGGCGCGAGGGGACGACGTCGCGATGCGTCCGCCACGGCTCGGCGATGATGTCGGCGGCGGTCATCCTCGGGTTGAGCGAGGCGAACGGGTCCTGGAACACCATCTGGACGCGGCGCCGCCAGGCCAGCAGCTCCTTGCCCTTGAGGGTGAACGGGTCGACGCCGTCGAAGCGCAGCGTGCCCTCGTCCGGGCGTTCCAGCATGAGCAGCAGGCGGGCCAGCGTGGACTTGCCGCAGCCGGACTCCCCCACCAGGCCGAGCGTCTCCCCGCGGCCGAGGGTGAGGTCGATGCCGTCGAGGGCGCGCAGCCGGTCCTTGCCGTCCTTGTTCTTCGGCACGTGGAAGGTCTTGGCCAGACCACGCGCCTCGATCACGTTGGTCGTCGGTTCAGACATGAGCCGGCTCCTTGGTCGCGAAATGGCAGGCGGCGGCACGTCCGGGCGCGGTCTCGGCCAGGCCCGGATGGTCGGTGCGGCAGACGTCCGCGACCATCGGGCAGCGGGCCTGGAACGCGCAGCCGGCGGGGATGGCGTGCAGCTCGGGCGGCCCGCCCTTGATCGAACGCAGCTCCTCGCCGCGCCCGACCTTCGCCGGGACCGACGCGAGCAGCCCGCGGGTGTAGGGGTGGCGCGGGTCGGCGAAGACGTCCTGGACCGGGCCGGTCTCCACGACCCGCCCCGCGTACATCACCGCGACGTGGTCGGCGTGCTCGGCCACCACGGCCAAGTCGTGGGTGATGAGGACGACGGCCATGTCGCGCTCGGTGCGCAGCTCCCGCAGCAGTTCCATGATCTGGGCCTGGACGGTCACGTCCAGCGCGGTGGTCGGCTCGTCGGCCAGCAGCACGTCGGGGTCGAGCGCGACGGCCATCGCGATCAGGAGCCGCTGCCGCATGCCGCCGGAGAACTGGTGCGGATAGGCCGACAGCCGCGCCTTCGGGTCGGGGATGCCGACCCGTTCCATCAGCTCGGCGGCCTTGGCGAGGGCGTCCTTGCGCGACATCTTGCGGTGGATCCGGAACGGCTCGGCGAGCTGGGCGCCGACCGTCTGCACCGGGTTGAGCGCCGTCAGCGCGTCCTGGAAGACGATCGACAGCTTCGGCCCGGCGAGCTTGCGGCGACCGGCGCGGTCCAGGGCCAGCACGTCGGTGCCGGCGAGCCGTACCGAACCGCCGGTCACGCTCGCGACCGGGTCGAGCAACCCGACGATCGCCTGCGCGGTCATGCTCTTGCCGCAGCCGGACTCGCCGAGCAGCGCGAGGGTCTCGCCGGACCGCACGGCGAAGCCGACGCCGTCCACGGCGCGCACCTCCCCGTGCCGGGTGCGCAGCTCGACCGACAGGCCGTCGACCTCCAGGGCGGGCGCGTTCGAGGAACTCGGGGAACTCACTGGGTCACCTCCGGAAGGACGGGCGCGGAACGGCGGCCGCGCCGGCCGCGCGGCAGCGCCAGCCGCCACCGCTGGGCGGGGTCGGTGGCCAGCCGGAACCACGAGGCCAGCAGCGTGGCGGAGACCGTCGTGATGACGATGGCGAGGCCCGGGAAGACGGCGGTCCACCAGGCGGTCTGCAGGTACTGGCGGCCCTGCGCGACCATGAGGCCCCAGCTGACGTCAGGCGGCTGGATGCCGATGCCGAGGAAGCTCAGCGACGACTCGGCCAGCATCACGAAGCAGAAGTCGACCGTGGCCACGGTCAGGAGGGTCGGCGCGACGACCGGCGCGATGTGCCGGACGATCACCGCCCCGGACCGGGTGCCGAACGTGCGCGCCGCGTCCACGAACAGCCGCCCGCGCAGCTCCGCCGACTCGGCGCGGGCGGTGCGCAGGTAGACCGGGATGCGGGCGATGGCCAGCACCGCGACGATGTTGGCGGCGCTGGGCGAGAAGATGTAGAGGACGACGACGGCGAGCAGCAGCGACGGGAAGCTGAGGATGATGTCGGCGACGCGCATCGACACGTTCTCCCGCCAGCCCCGGTGGTAGCCGGCCCACATGCCCCACGCGCCGCCGACGATCAGCGAGATCAGCACGGCCGGGACGGCCACCGAGAGGCTGGTGCCGCCCGCGACCATCAGGCGGGCCAGGACGCTGCGCCCGAGGGCGTCGCTGCCGAGCACGAACTCCCAGCCGTGGCCGAACCCGGGCGGGGTGTTGGTGGCGCGCAGGTTCTGCTTGGTGTCGAGGTCGCCGATGAGGAGCTGCCCGAGGGTGGTGGCCAGCACCACCAGCAGCAGGACGACGGCGGCGGCGGTCGCCACCCGGTCGCGCAGCAGCAGCGTCCACCAGCGGGTGCGCCCGGCCTGGGAGCGCGCGTCCTCCGGCTGGGCCGCGGTGTCGAGCGTCGCCGTCATGGAGTCTCCGCCCTTCTTCTGCTCGGACACGGTCATGCCGTCACCGCCTGCCGGACGCGGGAGTCGAGCAGGGCGTGGCACAGGTCGACGAGGATGTTGAGCGCGAAGATCGTCACCGCGGTGATCAGCACGGCGGCCTGCAGGACGGCGAAGTCGCGCTGCAGGATGGAGTCGATCATCAGCTTGCCGATGCCCGGCCAGCCGAAGATCGTCTCGACGACGACGGCGCCGTTGACCAGGCCCACGGTCAGGTCGCCGGCGACGGTCAGGACGGGCGGCGCGGCGTTGCGCAGCGCGTGCCCGAAGACCACCCGCGGCTCGCTCGCGCCCTTGCTGCGTGCGACCTTCACGTACGGTGCCGACAGCGCCGACACCATCGCGCCGCGCACCACCTGCACCAGGACGCCGAACGGGCGGATCAGCAGCGTGAGCAGCGGCAGCACCCACACCTCGGGGCCTCCGACGACACCGGAGGTGGGCAGCCAGCCGAGCGTCACCGCGAACACCAGCACGCCCATGATCGCGAACCAGAAGTCGGGCATGCTGGCCGCGGCCATCGACAGCAGGCCGGAGAGCCTGTCGGCGAGCGAGTTGGGCTTGTAGGCGGCCCAGCTCCCGATGAGGACGGCTCCGACGATGGCCAGCAACATCGTCGCCCCGGCCAGTTGGAGCGTGGCGGGGAACGCGCGCAGCGCCATCCCGGCGGCGTCCTGCCCGGTGCGGAGCGACTCGCCGAAGTCGAGGGTGAACAACCCTTCGAGGTAGTCCCACAGCTGCTCGATCAGCGGCTTGTCGAACCCGTTGCGGGCCAGGAAGTCCTCCCGCATCTGCGGCGTCGCGCTGAGCGGCAGGTAGAGCTTGGCGGGGTCGCCGGTGAGCCGGGCGAGGCAGAACACGCCCAGGATCACGACGACCAGTGGCACGGCGCTGGAGACGATGCGCCTGCGGACGAAGGTCAGCATCGCCGCTCCTTCGGCGTCCCTGATCCCTCATGGGGCTGCTTCATCAGGCGCTCCCTCATTCGGCCGGGTGGATTTCAGCGAGCCGCAGCTCGTCGGTGGACGCGGAGTTCGGCTTGTATCGCACGTTGCTCGCGATGCCGATCAGGCCTCGCATGTGCGCGATGTGCGCGTACTGCACGACGTTCTCGTTCTGATAGGCCAGCACCTTCCCGAAGGCCTGAGACCGTTCGGGCCCGGTCTTCTCGCCGGCCTGGGCGATCATCTCGTCCAGCGCGGCCGTGCCGTACTGGCTCTGCGGGCCGTCGCTCTTGAGGTACTGGCTGGTGGTGAAGGCGGCGTCGCCGGCCTGGTTGCCGTGCATGATCAGCAGCAGCGTGGGGCCCGCGTCGCGGACGAACGGGCGCAGCTGGTACTCCAGGTGCGCGGCGGTGTCCAGCATCTTGATCTTGACATTCAGCCCCGCCTGGCTGAGCGCCTCCTGCATCACCTCGGCGGTCTCGGCCACCTTGGGGAACTGCGCGGTCCGGGCGATCAGGGTGATCGGGGTACGCACCGGCACCCCGGCGGCCGCGGCCTCGGCGACCAGCGCCTTGGCCTTGGCCGGGTCGTACGGCCAGGCCTTGATCGCCGGATCGTGGCCGACGACGCCGGCCGCGACCAGCTGCCCGGCGGGCTCGCCGAGCTTGAGGAACAACGACTCGACAATGCCGTTCTTGTCGATCGCGTAGTTGACCGCGCGGCGGACCCTGATGTCGTTGAGCGGAGTGACGTTGACGTCCATGCGCAGCGCGGTGGTCTCGTTGTTGGGGAAGGCGACGCCGAGGTCCCCGGCCCCGTCCTCGGGGCCGAGCCCGACGGCGATCCCGGCCTCGCCGCTGGCGACCATGGCGGCGCGGATGCTGTTCTCGGTGCGCCAGACGTACCGGACGGCCGGGTAGTCGGGCTTGGTGCCCCAGTAGCCGTCGAACCGGTCGAGCCGGAGGCTGATCCCGCTGTCCCAGTCGGCGACCTTGTACGGGCCGGTGCCGACGGGCTCGCGGACCTTGGACGTGGTGTTGGTCCCGGTGGGGACGATCTCCAGGAAGGAGAGCCGCAGCGGCAGGATCGGGTCTGGATCCTTGGTCTTGACGGTGAGCGTCCTGGCGTCGGGCGCCGACACCTCCAGCTTGCTGTCGGCGAAGACATAGCCGTCGACGTTGCAGCCGAGCTTGGAGCCGACCGCGCGCGTGATGGAGAACGCGGCGTCCTCGGCGTCGAACGGCGTGCCGTCATGGAAGCGCACGCCGTCGCGGATCGTGAACGTCCAGGTGTGGTCGTCGGTGGCTTTCCACCCGGTCGCGAGCAGCGGCTTCAGCGCACCCGAGGTCGGATCGCGCTCGACCAGCGGCTCGGTGATGTTGGAGCGCACCACGATGCCGGTCGAGGTCAGCGAGGATTCGCACGGTTCGAGGGTGGGCGGCTCCTGCTGCAGCGCGATCTGCAGCGCGCCGTCGGCGCCGCCGGTGAGCGAGTCGCTGTTGGCGACGGTACAGCCGCTGCCGGCGACCAGGCCGGCAAGGAGGACCAGGGCCAGGGCCGCCTTGCGCGGCGTGGAACGGGGTGGGAATGCGGGCATTGCCTCTCCAGACAGGGCGTGTCGAGAGCGCGAGACGTGCGGGGCGGCCGCGAACGAGCGGGCAGTCCACGGACGGTCGTCTACGAGTAGGAAAGTCATCTCTATGGGTAGACGGACCTTAGAGTGGCCGATCTTTCGTCGTCAAGGGTCGCTTACGGAGACGGATGCCCGGGACGCGATCAGCGGCCGACCAGGCCAAGGAGGGCGTGCAGGGCGGGCGCGTCGTTGCCCGTGCGCCAGACGCTGTGCACCTCGACCAGGTCGGGCGCGAGACCGTCCACGTCGAGGAACTCCAGGTTCGGCAGGCGCAACACCGACGCCGAGCGAGGCACCAGCGCCGCCCCGACACCCGCGTCCACCAGTGCCAGAAGGCTGTGCACCTGCCCCATCTGCTGGACGTAACGCGGCATCACGCCCGCGTCGCGGAAGACCGTGATGACCAGCTCGTACAGGTACCGGGCCTCGATCGGCGCGTATGTGACCAGCTCGTGCGCGGCGATGTCGGCCAGCCGCGGCCTGCGGCCGAGCTCGGCGAGAGGATGCCCGCGCGGCACCGCCAGCACCAGCGGCTCGGCGTACACCAGGCGCGCGCTCAGCACGTCCGAACGGGGCACCCCACGCGCCAGCCCCACATCGATCTCACCCGCGAGCAGCGCATCCACCTGGGCGCGGGTGACCATCTCGGTGAGCATCAGATCGACGTCCGGCAGGTGCTCGCGGGCGGCAGCGATCCACTGCCCCAGCACGGCCAGCGCCGACACGGCCGTGAACGCGATCCGCACCGTGCCGCTCGTGCCCTGGGCGCTGCGCCGCGCCACCAGCACCGCCGCGTCCGCCTGGCTGAGCAGCCGCCGCGCCTCGGCGAGGAAGGCACGGCCCGCCGGCGTCGGCGCCGCCCCGTGCGCGCTGCGCTCCAGCAACGTGACACCCACGGCCCGTTCGAGCTTCTGGATCTGGCGGCTGAGCGGCGGCTGGGTCATCCGCAGCCGCTCCGCGGCGCGCCCGAAGTGCCCCTCCTCGGCGACCGCGACGAAGCCGCGCAGCTGGTCCAGCGTGTACATGCACGAAAGGTATCAGCGCATGCCAAAGACAACTTGGACAGGCATGATGCCCGCTCCTTAGCCTGACGGCGTACGCGTTCGGCACGGCACCCGCGTACCACCGAGCCTTCCCCCGACCCTGGAGTCAGAGCAGATGACGCGATTCACCCACGACGAGCTGAGATCGGTGCTCGGCGCCGGGCTGCTGTCGTTCCCGGTGACCCACATGACGGCCGGCCTCGACTTCGACGAGGGGGCCTACCGCGACCACATCGGCTGGCTCGCGGACCGCCCCGCCGCCGGGCTGTTCGCCGCGGGCGGCACCGGGGAGTTCTTCTCCCTCACGCCCGCCGAGGTGGGACAGGTCGTCCGCGCGGCCGTCACCGCCGCGCCCACCGGGATGCCGATCATCGCGCCCGCCGGGTACGGCACGGCCCTGGCCTGCGAGCTGGCCAGGGACGCCGAGGCCGCCGGGGCGGACGCGCTGCTCCTGCTGCCGCCCTACCTCACCGAGGCGAGCCAGGACGGGCTGGCCGCGCACGTCCGCGCGGTCTGCGCGGCGACCTCGCTGGGCGTGATCGTCTACCACCGCGCCAACGCCGCGTACACCGTGGACACCGTGGCCCGGCTCGCCGAGGACTGCCCGAACCTGATCGGCTTCAAGGACGGCGTCGGCGACATCGAGCTGATGTCCCGCCTGTACGCCACCCTCGGCGACTCGCTGCTGTACGTCGGCGGGCTGCCCACCGCCGAGACCTATGCGCTGCCCTACCTGGAGCTCGGCGTCACGACTTACTCCTCGGCGATGTTCAACTTCATCCCGGACTTCGCGCTCGACTTCTTCCAGGCGGTCCAGGAGCGGGACCGTGCCGGGGTGTACGGCCGGCTCTCCGAGTTCGTGCTCCCCTACCTCGACATCCGGAACCGGTGCGCCGGGTACGCGGTGTCGATCGTCAAGGCCGGCATGACCGCGATCGGGCGCCCCGCAGGCCCGGTCCGGCCGCCTCTCACCGACCTCACCGAGGGCGAGCTGGCCGACCTCACCGAGCTGATCAAGAAGGTGAGCCGGTGACCGCGGGCGAGCTGCACGCCGTCGATCCGCGGACCGGAGAACGGCTCGAACCGGGCTACCCCGTCGCGGGCCCGGACGAGATCGCCCGCGCCTGCGCGCTGGCCTGGGAGGCGTTCGCCGAGTACCGCGCCACCGGGCCGAAGGCGCGCGCCGCGTTCCTCGACACCGTCGCGGACCGGATCGAGGCGCTCGGCGACGCCCTCGTCGCCCGCGTCATGGCCGAGACCGGGCTCCCCCGGGCCCGCGTCGAGGGCGAGCGTGCCCGGACGACCGGGCAACTGCGGCTGTTCGCCTCCGTCGTCCGGGACGGCGGCTGGCTCGGCGCCCGGATCGACCCCGCGCTGCCCGATCGCACCCCGCTGCCGCGCCCGGACCTGCGCCAGCGGCGCATCCCGCTCGGCCCCGTCGCCGTGTTCGCCGCGAGCAACTTCCCGCTGGCCTTCTCGGTCGCGGGCGGCGACACCGCCTCCGCGCTCGCCGCCGGAGCCCCGGTCGTGGTGAAGGCCCATCCGGCCCACCCGGGAACGAGCGAGATGGTCGGCCGCGCCGTCCGCGAGGCCGTCCAGGAGCACGGGCTGCCCGAGGGGACGTTCAGCGTCCTGCTCGGCCACGGCCACGACCTCGGGACACGGCTGGTCACCGACCCGCGCATCAAGGCCGTCGGGTTCACCGGGTCGCGTGGCGGTGGGCTGTCGCTCGTCGCGGCCGCCGCAGCACGGCCCGTGCCGATCCCGGTGTACGCGGAGATGTCGAGCGTGAACCCGGTGTTCCTGCTGCCCGGTGCCCTCCGCGGCTCGGGGGCCGAGCTGGGACGGGCCTTCGCCGCCTCCCTCACCACCGGCGCCGGTCAGCTCTGCACCAGCCCCGGCCTCGTCTTCGCGCTCGACGGCGACGGCCTCGACGCCTTCGTGGACGCGGCGTCCGCCGCCGTCGCCGCCACGCCGGCCGCTCCGATGCTGACCGCCGGCATCCGGGCGGCCTACGACGCCGGGACCGTACGGATGGCGAGCGCACAAGGCGTCACCACGCTCGCCCAAGGAACCGATGACCCCTCGATCGCCGTCGCCTGCCAGCCTCGGCTCTTCCTCACCGACGACGCGACGTTCCTCGCCGAGCCGTTCCTCCAGGAGGAGGTCTTCGGCGCCGCGTCGCTGATCGTGCGGGTCCGCGACCGGGAGCGGCTCGGCACGATCGTCCAGTCGCTCGAAGGCCAGCTGACCGCGACCCTCCACCTCGCACCGGACGACCCGGGCGACCACGCGCTGGCCGCGGGCCTGCTTCCCGAGCTCGAACTGCTCGCCGGTCGGGTGCTGGTCAACGGCTGGCCCACCGGCGTCGAGGTCGGCCACGCGGTCGTGCACGGCGGGCCGCACCCCGCCACCTCCGCACCCGCCACCACCTCGGTCGGCACGCGGGCGATCGAACGTTTCCTGCGCCCGGTCGCCTACCAGGACATCCCCGGCGACCTCCTGCCGGAGGAGTTGCGCGACGGCGACCCGCTCGGCGTCCGGCTGCGGATCGACGGCGTCCCCGGCGGAGGGAGCTGACATGGCCGGATCCCCTTGTGTCGCCGACCTGCGCGTCGTGCCCGTCGCCGGCCGCGACAGCATGCTCCTCAATCTGAGCGGCGCGCACGCCCCGTTCTTCACGCGCAACATCGTCCTGCTCACCGACTCCGACGGCCGGGTCGGCGTCGGCGAGGTGCCGGGCGGCGAGGCCATCACCCGCACCCTGGAGGAGTCGCGGGACCTGGTCGTCGGCCGCCCGGTCGCCGCGTACAACGGGACGCTGGAGTCGGTGCGGCGGCGCTTCGCCCACCGCGACGCCGCCGGGCGCGGTGCGCAGACCTTCGACCTGCGTACCACCGTGCACGCCGTGACCGCCTTCGAGTCGGCGCTGCTCGACCTGCTCGGGCAGTACGTGGAGGTGCCTGTCGCGGATCTGCTCGGCGGGGGACGGCGGCGCGACCGCGTCCCGGTGCTCGGCTACCTGTTCTTCATCGGCGACCGGAACCGCACCGACCTGGACTACCGGGGCGGTAAGGCCGATGAAGCCCCTGAGGACGGCGACGACTGGTTCCGGCTGCGGAACGAAGAGGCACTGACGCCCGACGCGATCGTCGCGCTCGCCGAGGCGGCCCAGGCCCGGTACGGCTTCGCCGACTTCAAGCTGAAGGGCGGCGTCCTGCGCGGACCGGACGAGGCCGCCGCCGTCACCGCGCTCGCCGAACGTTTCCCTGGCGCCCGCGTCACCCTCGATCCGAACGGGGCGTGGTCGCTGGCCGAGGCGATCGGGCTGGCCCGCGACGGCGGCCTGCGCGACGTGCTCGCCTATGCCGAGGACCCGTGTGGCGCCGAGGACGGGTTTTCGGCGCGGGAGGTGATGGCCGAGTTCAGGCGCGCGACCGGTCTGCGCACCGCCACCAACATGATCGCGACGGACTGGCGCGAGCTGGGCCACGCGATCACCGCGGGCGCGGTGGACATCCCGCTCGCCGACCCGCACTTCTGGACCATGGACGGCTCGGTGCGGGTCGCGCAGCTCTGCGACGCGTGGGGCCTGACCTGGGGCTCGCACTCCAACAACCACTTCGACGTCTCACTGGCGATGTTCACCCACGTCGCCGCAGCGGCGCCCGGGGACATCACTGCGGTCGACACGCACTGGATCTGGCAGGACGGGCAGCGGCTGACCACCGCCCCGTTCGAGATCGCCGACGGCCACCTCACCGTGCCTGACCGGCCGGGGCTCGGGGTAGAAGTGGACCACGAGCGGCTCGACGAGGCACACCGCCTGTACCTGGCCGAAGGCCTGGGTGGGCGGGACGACGCGGCGGCCATGAGATACCTCGTGCCGGGCTGGACGTTCGATCCCCGCAGACCGGCCCTCGACCGCGACTGAACAGAGGAAAGAGAAGACCTTGGATCGTGTGCTGCAGGTCGGACCGCTGCTGCCGTCCCTCCACCGGAATCTGCGCGAGCACTACGACGCCGTACTGCTCGACGACCAGCCGGACGGCTTCCTCGACGAGCACGGCGCCGAGTTCACGGCCGTGGTCACCACCGCCCGGATCGGGGTGGACCGGGCGCTGATGGACCGGCTGCCCCGGCTCCGGGTGATCGCGAACTTCGGTGTCGGGTACGACACCACGGACGTGGCCGCCGCAGCCGAACGCGGGATCGCGGTGAGCAACACCCCGGACGTGCTCACCGACTGCGTCGCCGACACCGCGGTCGGCGGGCTGATCGACGTGATGCGCCGGTTCTCCGCGGCCGACCGGTTCGTGCGGCGCGGCGACTGGACCCGCGGCACGTACCCCCTGGCGACCAAGGTCACGGGCAAGCGGATCGGGATCCTCGGCCTCGGGCGCATCGGCCAGGCCATCGCGCGCCGCCTGGCCGGTTTCGACGCGGAGATCTCCTACCACTCGCGCCGCCCGGTCGAGGGCGTCCCGTACGCCTACGCCGAGTCCCCGGAGAAGCTCGCGGCCTGGAGCGACGCGCTGATCGTCGCGACCTCGGGCGGGGCGGAGACGCGCGGGCTGGTGTCGGCCGCCGTGCTGGAGGCGCTCGGCCCGGCCGGGTACCTGGTGAACGTCGCGCGCGGCAGCGTCGTGAACGAACCCGCGCTGGTCGCCGCGCTCACCTGCGGGCGGCTCGCGGGCGCGGCGCTCGACGTGTTCGCCGACGAGCCGAACGTGCCGCCCGCCCTGCTCGACCTGGACTCGGTGCTGCTCCTGCCGCACATCGCGAGCGCGACGCACGAAACGCGCGAGGCGATGGGCGATCTGGCCTTCCGCAATCTGCGCAGCTTCCTGGTCGAGGGCAGCCTGATCACCCCGATCCCCCAGGGTTAGGCCGGACACGTCCTAGGGCGCGTCCGGCCTAGTCACCGTTCGGCTTGATGCAGTCGGAGACCACCGAGATGATGACCTCCTTCGGGACATAAATGGACACACGGAGCAGCAGGTTGAGGTCCTTGTACTCCATCGTGATCCTGGGATTGCCGGTCTCGAAGCCCTCGGAACTCTTGGTGTAGGCCTTGAGATCCTCGTCCCAGAACTTCTCGACGCGACGGGCCAGGTCGGTGATCTGCTGCGTGTTCAGTCCCCGCACGACGTACCGGTGCTCGACCTTGATCTTCGAGCCGTCCCTCGTCAGGGCGTTGTAGCAGGCTTCGCCCTCCTGGGTCTGCGGCTGCGGCCCCTTCGGCAACGCGCGGTAGTCGGGGTGCAGGAGCTCGACGGTCTGGTTCATGACCCGTTGCGTCTCGGCGGCCGCCTCCGTCTTGTCCATGCTGGAGCCGCAGGCCGCCAGGACGCAGGCCAGCAGGGACAGCTGAATGGCGGCCGGCCATCTGCGCATGGTGATTCCTTTCAGGGCCGTGACCAGGGCAGGAGGTAAAGATCCTTACAGCTGTGAACAGCTAGAAACCGCAGTAAAGCTGCCAAACTTCCCCGGATCACTGCCAACCTCCCAGGTCGGGGACCTGATCGGCCGCAGACTGGACCGGGAGGGGGCCGTCATTGAGCGGGAGAGCGTTTGGGGAGCGTCATGATGAGCAGCGCGCGGGCGGCGCCGTGGCTGCGGTAGTCGTGCGGGGCGTCGGCCGGAAAGCTCGCGAAGTCACCGGGACCGAGCCGCACGGGTTCGTCATGAAGGCCGGTCTCGACCTCCCCTTCGATCACGTACATGCACTCCCGCGTACCGGCCCGATGCGCCTTCGCGCGGTGGTCGGCACCGGGATGCAGGAGAAGCTCGTAGACCTCGACCGTCGTCTCCGGATGCCGCGACCTCCGCAGCAGGCGGGCCTCCAGGGGCGTGCCGGGGATCATTGGCCGGTCCGCCGCCCGGACCACCGCCGTCTCCGGCATCTCCGGCTCCTCCACGAGGTCGGCAAGGGTCACGTCGAGGGCGTAGGCCAGTGCGAAGAGGGTCTCGATGGTGGGGTTCCCGTGGCCGCGTTCCAGCGCGCTGACCGTTCCCTTCGCGACGCCGGAGCGCTCGGCGAGCGCGCCCAGGGTGAGCGCCCGCTCCTCTCGCAGCCGGCGCAGATTGCCCGCCACCACCGCAACGCAGTCCGGCATGCCACACTCCCCTTATGTTCAGTATATTGACCCTCGTAACAGTTTACTGAACAGTGGAGCGCCATGAAGACGATCGGACTCCTCCACGGCATGAGCGACGTCGCCACCGCCGACTACTACCGGCGCATCAACGACCGGGTCAACGAGCTGCGCGGCGGGCACGAGCGCGCCGAACTGCTGCTCTCCAGCGTCAATTTCGGTGACATCGAACGCTTCGTCCGGGCTGACGCGTGGGACGAGGCCGGTGCGTACCTCGCGGACAAGGCCCGCGGCCTGGAACGGGCCGGAGCCGACTTCCTCGTCTGCGGCAGCAACACCATGCATCGGGTGGCCCCGGCCATCGAGGCGGCCACGCCCCTGCCGTTCCTCCACATCGCGGACGTGCTCGCCGGTGCCGCGCGCCGCCAGGGCCTCCGCACCCTGGGGCTGCTGGGGACCCTGCCGGTCATGGAGGCGTCGTTCTACCGGGAGCGGCTGGCCGGACACGGCCTCTCCGTGATCGTCCCGGACGAGGCGGACCGCGTCCTGGTCGATCAGGTGATCTTCGATGAGCTCACCCGGCACCTCTTCACCGGCAGATCACGTGACGCGTTCGTGCGGATCATGCACGAGCTGGCCGGCCGTGGCGCGGACGCCATCGTGCTGGGCTGCACCGAGATCACCCAGCTCGTCGGCCCCGAGGACTTCCCCGCTCTCCCGCTCCTGGACACCACCGCCCTCCACGTCGAAGCGATCGTCGACGCCAGCCTGAGGATCTCCCGTTGAAACACCGCACGACCGGAACGATCCCCGCCACCCGCCGCGGGCTCATCGACCTGGACCTGGACCTGGATCTGACGCCCGGGCGACGCGACCGGCTGGACGCCGCGGGCAGGCCTTCGTGACCATGGGCTTCCGTTCGATCGTGGCGTACGCGCCGGAGAGCCTGAGCACGCTGGGCCTCGGCCTGGCAGTCAAGATCTTCTCCGATCGTTATCAGCTCGGCGTCTCGTGCTTCGACTTCGCCGTGGCGACCGACACACCGGGGCCGGTGGTGACGGACCTCGGCCTGATCCAGCATGTGGAGCACGGACTCGACCGGCTGGCACAGGCCGATCTGATCCTGCTCATCCCCGGCGAGGACTACCCGGTCCCGACGCCCGCCGCGACGGCGGCGCTGCGGGCCGCACATGAGCGCGGCGCGATCATCGCCGCCTACTGCAGCGGGTCCTACCTGCTGGCCGGCACCGGCCTTCTCGACGGCCTGCGCGCCACCACGCACTGGCGCATGGCCTCCGCCCTCGCCGCCCGCTTTCCCAGGGTCAGGACCGTCCCCGACGCCCTCTACGTGGACGAGGGGCAGATCGTGACGTGCGCGGGCGCGGCCGCCGCCCTGGACATGTTCCTGCACCTGGTCCGGCGCGAGCACGGGTCCTCGGTGGCCAACATGATCGCCCGCGACACGGTGGCCTCACCTCAGCGCTTCGGTGGTCAGGCCCAGTACGTCAGCTCTCCCGTCCCCGAGGACGAGCGCATCCCCGCGGTGCTCGCCTGGGCGTGGGAGAACCTGCGGCAGCCCCTGTCCGTGAACGAGCTCGCGGCACGGGCGCACATGAGCCCCCGCACCTTCGCCCGGCGCTTCAAGACCGCCACGGGCACCACGCCCCACGCCTGGCTCCTCAACCAGCGCCTCAACCGGGTCGAGGAGCTCCTCGAGACGACGGACCTGAGCATCCAGGAGATCGCCAACGAGACGGGTTACCGCAACACCACCGTCCTGCGCGAACAGTTCATCAAGCGCCGGGGCATGCCGCCTCGGGTCTATCGCAGCTCCTTCCACCGCACCTGCACGGCCGGCACCGAGGCGATCCGATGAGCGAGGCCGTCCGATGAACGAAGCCGAGCGCCGCGCGAACATCCAGGCAAGAGTGCGCAAGGGCAGCATGTTGCGCACCGCCGCCCTTCTGTTGTGCCCGGGCTGGGACCTGCTCCGAGACAGGTTCCAGGCCGTGGAGATGCTCCGTGCGGCCGGGATCCCCGATCCCACATATGTCGTCCAGGACGCCAACCCCGCGAGCTCGGCCTACGCCGCCGAGGAACTGCCGCAGCTGGTTCACCGCGACGGCCGTTGGACGTTGGGGGTGTCGCAACGGGGCACCTTCGCCGGCCGCGCGCACCCCAGCGAAGCCCAGGCCGCGCAACTGTTCGTCCAATGGGTGCTCTTCTCCTCCGTGGTCTCGATGGGCGGCGAGGGAATCGAGCCGCACATCGTCTCCCGCTACCGGGACGCCGTCCGGCGCGCCCTGGCGGAGACCAGCGGGCTGGCCGGCATTCCTTAGCGATGGCACATCCGCCCCACATCTTGACCAGGTCAAGATGTGGGGCGGGTGTCCGGTCGACAACGTCGGTTATCGGGTGAACGCCTGGAACTCGGCTGCTCTCACGAGGGCCGCACGCGCGCTGCCCGCCGTGCAGTCGGTGGTCGAGCGCGGGTCGTTGTCCTGCTCACCCGCGAAGGCCGGGTTACCGGTGCACTGGCTCGACAACACGCGCAGCCGCAGGTGCGTCGCGGTGGTGTCGCGCATGTCGAACGAGCGGATGATGAGTTCCGGTGCGCGCGGACGCGGGCGCCGGGCCGGGAACGCGTTGGCCGGGCTGGTGTAGACGCGGGAGAACGAGGCGTCCTGCGAGCAGTCCGCCTTCGCCGCGTCACAGGCCAGGACCTCGAACTGCTGGAGGGCGGAGAAGCGGTTCTGCGACCCGCCCGGCGTGTGCTCGGGGTCGCCCGGCTGGGTCGGCCGCAACATCGCGCTCACCTGCACCCGCCCGATCCGGACGGCCTTGTCCCCGGCCAGGTCGACGGTCACCTGCCGGCCCGCCACGGGCGCGGTCAGCGACTGCCAGTTGGTGGCCTCGGTCTCGTCGACGAGCCCGGCGTGGCCGACCCCGTCGCCGGCGGCGGTCGCGCCGTTGGCCGCCGCGGCCTGGTTGCGTGTCATCGACGCCCAGAGGTTCTCGGTCGAAGGCTTGATCGTGGCACTGAGACGCTTGTGCCCGAACCCGGCGCCCACCGCGACGAAGCTGTAGCTACCCGGGATGATCTTGAACGTGTCGCCCAGCGGCGTCGCGGGGTCGGTGTCGGCCACCGGCATCGCGCGGCCTTCGTAGTCGCCCACGTACAGCCGGACCGCCGCGCCCTTGGCGTCTCCGGACGGGCGCAGCTTCACGGTCGCGTTCTTGGCCCGCGGCGAGGCGAAGCTCGCCACCGGGTCGGCGTCGGCCGGTCCGTTGCTGGACGCGCCCTCACCGAGTCCGTGCTGCGCGAACGCGTTCCAGATCAGGGTCTGGTTGGCGCCGCCGAAGCGGATGGTGTCCGCGGCCAGCAGCGCGTCGCGGTGGTCGACGTAGCTGACCGCGCCGCTCGCCATGAGCAGGAGCGCGTCGAACGACAGCTGCGCCCAGCGCCGCGAGCCCGGGCACTTGCCGACCGGGACACGCCCGTCGGCGCAGGCACGGTTGCGGGCCTTGCTGCCCTTGCCGTAGCGGTCGACGAACGCCTGGCGCACGTCGAACTGCGTGGCGGACCAGATCTCGCCGTCGGCGTGCACCTGCTGCCCGACCAGGTCGTAGGCGATGTCGCTGTAGTTGAGGGGGCTGCGGCTCATGTCGTAGTTGCGGATCCCCGCCTTCGGGTCTCCGGTCACGTACGCGCCGGTGACGTAGCGGGTGTCGCCCGGCGGCCGGAACCCGTACTCGTTCAGGTACTCCATCGCGAACAGGTCGGAGGTGCTCTCGTTCATCGCACCGGCCTGCGGCCCGCTCCAGCCGGCGTCCGGCCCGGCGATCATCCGCCCGGAGATGGCGTGCGTGTACTCGTGGCCGATGACGCTCATGTCGTAGTCGCCGTCGACGCAGGGCGAGTAGAACGCCCCGGCCACCGGCTGCCACATGTACATGTTGGTGATCGCGGGCATGCCGTCCGGCGGGGTGATCTGGTTGGCGTTGTCGCGGACGCTGGCGATCCGGGCCCCGGCCTGGGCGTTGCCCTGTTCGGGGTCGCCAGCCCTGCCGCCCCGGTCGCCGTTGTCGGACTGCATGTTCCACGCGGTCTCGGTGAATCCGAGGCGGTACGACCAGTCGTGCATCCGGTTGTGCATCGCGAAGAGGTTCGACATCGCCGCTTCGAGGTCGGCTTCCTGCGGGCTGTCGAGCGTGGCCGGGTTGCACTTCTCACGCAGCCACTGGTTGGTCCAGGGATACCTGTAGCGCCGGTCGGCCTTGGGCGCGTTGGTGCGGGTTCCGACGGTGAACGGGTCGCCGCTGGCACGGTTCTCGTACGTGCGGGCCGCGTTGCCCAAGCTCGTGTTCGTCGGCGCGCCGGTCGCGTGGTCGACGTCCCATGCCTTGCCGGTGGCCGGGTCGCCACCGACCACGAAGTCACAGCCCTTGGCAGGGATGAAACACCACGTGTCGCGCGTGTCCTGGGAGGAGTAGCCTGGCGCCGCCGGGAACACGTCCCAGCGTGGATCCTCGGCGTGGTCGACGAGGTTCTCCCGGATCAGGACCTCCCCGGTCCGGGCGTCCACGTAGGAGTTGACCGCGACGGGCTCGCCGTGCGCGTCACCTTGGTGGCCGTGCGAGCCGCCGGAGTCGATGAGCGTGACCTGGTACGCGCTGCGCACGCCTGCGGGAGTCGGCACCGCCACCAGCCGGGTGCGCTTCGTCTCCGCTTCGGAGACCGCCATGTCGGCGTCGCGGGCCGCGGACTCGACGGCCTTGTCCTGGCTGAGCGTCGCCGGCGCGGGCGCCGCCGAGTCGCGGGCGAGGGTCGAGGAGACCGACACGACCTTGCCGCCGACGACGCCGACCGCGACCTGCCCGTCGTATCCGGCCTGGAGGTTGCCGAAACGCTGGCGCAGCAGCACCGCCGCGCCCTTGCCGATCGGGTTGACCGCCACCCGTTCCAGCGCCGCCACGCTCTGCTCGGACAGGCCGAACAGGTCGCGGTGCTCGGTGAGATAGGCGCGGGCGGCACGTTCGGCATCGTTCGGCAGCCCGGCGTCCAGGGGCGCGCCCGCCCGGGTGACCGTGGCCGGGGTGCCGAGCTTGTTCCAGCGCACGACAGCGCCTTCGGTCGCTCCCTGCTGTGCCGCGGTCGGGGCGATCCGCCCGGCGCGGATGTCCTTGTCGGGCTTCAGGGTGTGTTCGGCCTGGATGTCAGGGGGCTTGGGTTGGGCGGCGCGGGTCTCCCCCTGCGCCGTGCCGACTGCGGCGGCCGATAGGAGTAGTCCCGTGGTCGCCAGCGCGACCCCGCGAATCCACCTCGTCGTGGGCACTAGGAACCTCCAGCGGGAACGGGCCGGTGGGCCCGGTCTCGGACTCGGTCGCGTGATCTCGCGACGACGTTGAGGCAAGCAGCTGGGGAGGTGTGTGGCTATAGCGACAGATGACCAGTAACGGCCGGAAACAGAATGATTGAGGTAGATCCGGGCCCCCGTCTTGGGGACTTGACACCCGGGGACGCAAACCTACAATTCTGCTTAGAGGTTCCTTTCAGTCCGAGAAGGAACCGGTCGGAGTCCTCAGAGTTTCTTCGGAGGTGTTGCACGATGTTGCTGACGTCGATCGATCCCTTCGTCCAGGAGTTCGAGCGGCAGTTCGACCGGATGGCCCGGCAGGCGTTCAGCCAGGCCTCGGGACAGGGCAACGGCGCCGTCATGCCGATGGACGGCCTGCGCCGCGACGACGACGTGGTGCTGCGCTTCGACCTGCCCGGCATCGACCCCGGCTCGATCGAGGTCACCGTGGACCGCGGCGTCCTGAGCGTGTCGGCCCAGCGCGAGGAGGAGTACGGGGACAACGAGCGCCTCTTCGTCCGCGAACGCGTCATGGGCACGTTCACCCGCCGGATCTACCTGTCGGAGCACCTCGACGCCGAGGCGATCGAGGCCGCCTACGACAACGGGGTCCTGGCGGTGCGGATCCCCGTTCTGGAGAAGGCCCGCGCCCGCAAGGTCGAGATCAAGCACAGCGAGAAGAAGGCGATCAAGGCCTGACGGCCGCCCCGGCACCGCCACCCTTCCCGGCGACCAGGCCGGTGGGCGGGCGACCGGACCCGCCCACCGGCCCGTTCGCAGAAAGGAGGTGGAATGAGAGAACCCGCACCGCTCGACGACGAGCACGCGCCGATGTTCACCGTCGGGCAGGTCGCCGACATGCTCGAGGTACGGCAGGCGTTCCTCCGCAGGATCGACGACCACCGGGTCGTGTCACCCCGGCGCTCGGCCGGTGGACAGCGCCGCTACAGCCGGCACGAGATCCGGCAGGTCCAGCAGGTCGTGACGATGATGGGCGAGGGCATGACCCTGACCGCGATCCGCCGGATCATCGAGCTGGAGCACGAGCTGGCCCGCCTCACCCGCGAACGCGACGAGCTACAGCGCCGTCTGGACGACCACGCCGAAGGCGCCTGACCACACTGAAGGCGCCTCGAAAGGCTGCAACGCCGCAGCCCTGCCGTGGGCCGGAGCTAGAGACGGCGGTTGACGAGCGGGGTGAGCTGCCGGATGTCGTGCCGGGCCCTATGACCTGCCACTGTCGGGGGCGCGAACGAGTAGGTTGCGGTTGTGGCAAAAGAACGATCACACGGTGGCGATGATCTGGCGATGTCGGCCGCGATGGCCGGGGCCATCGGCGGCCTCGCGGGCGCGGCTCTGACAGGGCATCGCGGACGGCGGGCGGCGTTGACCGGCGCGGCCGCCGGGGCGATCGGGCTGGGCGTGGCGGAGGCCGTCGCCCGGTCCCGGCAGCGGCCCGGCGAGATCCCCGCCCTCTGGCAGCGGATCGCGATGAGCGGTGCCATGAGCGCGCCGCTCGGCTGGACGGCCGGGCGGCTCGGAGCCGGGCCGCTCCCGGTCGGCACGGCGGCGGGCATGATCGCGGGTGCGCTGGGCGTCCGGCCGCAGAAGGTCGCTCTCGGCCCGGTGGTCGGCGCGGCGGTCGGCGGGGCGTACGCGGGGAGGCGCCGCAACACCGGAACGCGTCGCACCGGGGCGGCGGCCGCATCCGGCGCGGCCGCGGCTGTCACCGCGGTGGTCGCGTTCCGTGTGCTGTCGGCGCTGTTGTTCCGCGACGCGCAGGTCAGCCTGGTGGCCGAGCGGGTGAAGGACCTGCCGTTCGTGGTGCCCCTGGAGGCACAGTCACGGTACGTGGGCACGTCCTATGTACGTGAGCTGGCCAAGGTGATGGGCGGCGCGTACACGCCGGACACCCCGGACGTCGGCATCGTGGCCTCGCTCGACGAGCTGGCCGGGCCCGACTTCGACCCGGCCGGCGTCGATCCGCGGGTGCGGGAGTTCTACGAGCACACCTCGCGGTTCACCCTGGACATCGTGCCGGAGTGGCGGCTGTGGGTGCGGCCGGGATACCTGCTCTACCGCACGTTCCTCGCCCGCCCGCTCGGCCAGGCCAACGTGCCCATGAACCAGCGGGACGTCCAGCGCGGGATGCGCAGCCGCATCGACACGATCATCCCCGACCAGAGCGACGTGGTGACCGTCCGCGGCTGGATCCGTTCCTTCGCCGACACCGACGAGCCCATCTACGTCGGCATCTACACCACCTACCGGCACGGCGACCGCGGATATGTCAGCGTCGGCTTCCCGCTGCCGCAGGCCAGCTTCACCGCCACGCTCGTTCCTCAGGCCCGCCCGGGCGGCGGCCTGGTGCTCACCAGCCAGAGCGATCTCGATCAGCCCGGTCACTACCTGACCTACATCGACGCCGACACCCGGGAGCTGACGACGCTGGCGGTGCACGGTTTCGCCGAACGGCTCGACGTCTACGTGCAGGACGGCGAACTCCGGGCCGAGCACGCGTTCTCGGTCTTCAGCATCCCGTTCCTGGTGCTGCGGTACCGGATGATCCGCAAGCCCGGCCACTAGTGGGCTGCGGCGTCCCAGTCCCGGCCGGTGCCCAGGGCGACCTCCAGGCCCACCGTGAGCGGGTAGGCCGTGGTCATCTGGGCATGGACGAGCTCCTCCACCTGCACGCGCTCCCCCGGGGCCACTTCGAGGACGACCTCGTCATGGACCTGGAGGAGGAGCCGGCTGCGCAGCCCGGCGGCGGTGAGGGCGTCGTCCACCCGGAGCATCGCGATCTTGACGATGTCGGCGGCGGACCCCTGGATGGGGGCGTTGAGCGCCATCCGCTCCGCGGTCTCGCGGCGCTGCCGGTTGTCACTGCCCAGATGGGGGAGATAGCGGCGGCGGCCGAGGATCGTCTGGGTGTAGCCGGTGTGGCGGGCCTCCTCCACCACATGGTCGAGGTAGTCGCGCACGCCGCCGAGCCGCTCGAAGTAGGCGTCCATCAGCGGCTTCGCCTCCGACACCGCGATGCCCAGCTGCCGGGCCAGGCCGAACGCCGACAGGCCGTAGGCCAGACCGTACGACATGGCCTTGATCTTGCGGCGCATGTCGGCGGTGACCGCCTCCGGCGCGACCCGGAAGACCTGGGCGGCCATGGTGGTGTGCAGGTCCTCGCCGGACTCGAACGCCGAGAGCAGCGTCGGGTCCTGCGAGAGATGCGCCATGATCCGCAACTCCAGCTGGCCGTAGTCGGCGGTCAGCAGCGCCTCGTAGCCCTCGCCGGGCAGGAACGCCTGCCGGATGCGGCGGCCCTCCTCGGTGCGGATCGGGATGACCTGGAGGTTGGGCTCGGTGGAGGTGAGCCGGCCGGTGGCGGCGACGGTCTGCTGGAACGTGGTGTGGATGCGGCCGTCGGCGCCGATCTCGCGGATCAGCCCCGCCACCGTCATGCGCAGCCGTGACTGGTCGCGGTGGTGCAGCAGGATCTCCGGAAGCCCGTTGTCGGTCTGGGTGGCCAGCCAGGTCAGGGCGTCGACGTCGGTCGAGTGACCCGACTTGATCTTTTTGGTCTTGGGCAGCCCGAGCTCGCCGAAGAGCACCTCCTGGAGCTGCTTGGTCGAGCCGGGGTTGAACGGGTGCCCCGCGATGTCGGCGGCCTCGTCCGCCGCGCGCTCCATCGCGTCGGCGAACTGCTTTTCCAGCTCGCGGAGCAGCGCGGCGTCGACGAACACCCCCGCCCGTTCGATCCGGGCGAGCAGGGCCGACAGCGGGAGCTCGACGTCGTTCAAGATCTCGGTCATGCCCGTCGAGCGGAGCTCGGCGGTGAACCTGCCGGCCAGGTCGAGGACGGCGCGCGCCTCGACCATCAGCCCGGCGGCGCCGTCGGCGGGCGGCCGGTAGCCCAGGTGGCGGGCGGCGAGGTCGGCGATGCCGTACGCGGCGAGGCCGGGCAGCAGGAGGTAGGCCGCCATGGCGGTGTCGGTGGCGATGCCCTCCACCCGCCAGCCGCGCTCGGCGAAACAACGCAGCAGGGACTTCACGTCGTGCAGCGCCTTGGGCCGGCCAGGGTCGGCCAGCCAGCTCGTGAAGGCCCGTTCGTCGGACTCGGTCAGCCGCGCCGGCTCGAATGCGGCCGCGAAGCCGTCACCGGTGGCGAGCGCGATCCGCAGGACGTCGCCCGCGCCGCGTACCCACGTGGTCTCGGCGGCCAGGCCGACCGGCACCGCCAGCTCATCCGATGCTCCGGCCGCCGCCCGTGTCTGGAGCCAGTCCGCCAGCTCCCCCGGGCCGAGCTCGCGTCCCTTGAGCGGAGCCGTGTCCCCAGCCGGACCGCCGGAGTCACCCGTCCCGCCCGTGCCTTCGTGCGCCTTGCCGTCGCCCGGGTCTGCCGCGAAGAGACGCTGGCGCAGGCTGGCGTTGCGGAACTCCAACTCGTCCAGCAGCCTCGTGAACGCCGGGAGGTCGTACGGCCGGCGGAGCAGATCGTCGAGCCCCACCGGAAGGTCGACGTCGCGGACGAGCTCGGTGAGCCGCCTGTTGAGCCGGACGGTCTCCAGCGCGTCGCGGAGCCTGTCACCGGCCTTGCCCTTGACCTCGGCGGCGCGCTCCACCAGCGCCGCCAGCGAGCCGAACTCGCGGATCCACTTGGCTGCGGTCTTCTCCCCGATGCCGGGGATGCTCGGCAGGTTGTCCGACGGGTCGCCGCGCAGCGCCGCGAAGTCGGGGTACTGGCGCGGGGTCAGGCCGTACTTCTCCTCGACCGCCGCCGGGGTGTAGCGGATCATCTCGGCTGCGGTCCGGTAGAAGTAGAGCGCCGTGACATCCTCGCTGACCAGCTGGAGCACGTCCCGGTCGCCCGTGACGATCAGCACCTGGAAGCCCGCCGCCTCCGCCTGCGCGGCCAGCGTCGCGATGACGTCGTCGGCCTCGTAGCCGGGCACGCGGAGCGTGGTCACGCTCATCGCCGCGAGCAGCTCGCCGAGGACCTTCATCTGGCTGTGGAACTCGTCCGGCGACCGCGACCGGTTGGCCTTGTAGTCGGGGAAGGCCTCGGTGCGGAAGGTCTGCCGGGAGACGTCGAACGCGACCCCGACATGCGTGGGCTGCTCGTCCCGCAGCACGTTGGCCAGCATGTTGGCGAACCCGTAGACCACGTTGGTCGGCTGGCCCGCCGTGGTGGTGAAGTTTTCCACGGGCAGCGCGTAGAAGGCCCGGTAGGCCAGCGAATGGCCGTCGAGCAGCAGCAGGCGTGGCCGGTCGGTCATGCTGCCATCCTCGCAGGTGGCCCTGACAATCGGGCTCGACGACCAGGCCGGGCCGTCCGGGGCTTGTTCCGATCCCGAAACGACCTTACTTTCTGATCAGGTCCTGACCGGGGAGGCAGCCGATGGGCGACGGCGACGGCACCGGCAACGCAGCCGCTTCATGCGGACCCGACCACCACTTAGCCGACCACCCCTTAGCCGACCACCACATGGCCGACCACGTCTTGGACCGCCTCGCCGAGGATCTCGGTGCGGCCCGGGCCGCCGTCCACCCGGCGTTACGGGCGCGGTATCTCGCCCAGATCCAGTGGCATTCCGGCTGGGCGTTACGGCAGGCCGTCACCGAGTGCCGGGAACGCCTCGGGATGACCTGGCGCGACACCGCCTCGTCGCTGCGGGTGCCGTACCCGACCCTCTATCGCCAGTACACGGCGGGCGGACGGCTCGTGGTGGGGGAAGCCCCAGCCGAAGCCCCAGCCGGAACCCCGGCCGAGGAGCCGGACAGGAAGCCTGCGGGTCCCGAGTTGCTCATCCTGGGCGAGATGATCGTCCGCGCTGACGGCAGGAACGTGGCGCTGCCCGGTCCGAGCGTTCGCGGCCTGCTCGGCGCGCTGCTCCTCTTCCCCGGCGACATCGTGGGGGAAGACCGGCTGCTCGAACTGGCATGGGGAGAGCGGGGCACCCGCAGGGCCCTGCAATGCGCCGTCCACCGCCTGCGGAGCTGGTTACGGAGACTCGCCGGCCAGCCGTGCCGCCTGGAGCACTCGGGGTCGGGGTACCGGCTCATGGTGCCCGCCGAGTCCGTGGATCTCGCCCGGTTCCGTGCGAGGGTGCGGGCCGGTGCCTCTGGTGATCCCGACCGCCGTCTCGCGCTGCTGTCGGCCGCCCTCGGCGAATGGCGGGGCCCGGTGCTGGGCGGACGGCCCGAGTGGCTGGCCGACGACCCGGTCGTCCGCGCGGTGGAGCAGTCCCGCGTGGACACCGCGGCGACGCTCGCCGACCTGGCGCTCCGGCTGGGGCGGTCGGCGGACGTGGTGTCCCTGGTGGCGGAGGTGGCCGCCGCCGCGCCCTACGACGAACCATTACAGGCCCGGCTCGTCCGGCTCCTGTCGGCGTCCGGTCGCCACGCCGAGGCGTTACGCCAGGTCGAGCGGGTCCGTGAGCGGCTCGCCGACGACCTCGGGATCGGCCCGTCCGAGGAGATGCGGAGCGCCCACGCGGCGGCACTGCAGGAGGACAGCCGGTTCGTTCCCATCCCCATGCAACTGCCCCCGGACGTGCCCGACTTCACCGGACGTCACCGGGAGATCGAGACCATCTGCGATCCGATGCTCGCCGGGCGCGGGCCTCTCGTCTTCGCGGTCAGCGGAGGCCCGGGGCTCGGCAAGACCGCGCTCACCGTCCACGTCGCGCACCGGATGGCCGCCCTGTACTCCAACGGGCAACTCCACGCGGACCTGCGCGGATCCGATCCGTACGTCGTGCTCGGGCGGTTCCTGCACGCCCTGGGAGTGGACGAGCAGGTCCTGCCCTGGTCGCTCGACGAACGCGTGGCGCTGTACCGCTCCCGGACGGCCGGCCGGAGGGTGCTGGTCCTGCTCGACGACGCGGCCGACGAGGCGCAGGTCCGCCCGCTCGTGCCCGGCGCGGCAGGGTGCGCCGTGCTCGTCACCGGCCGCACCTGGCTCGCCGGCCTGGCCGGGGCGCGCCTGCTGAAGCTGGGCGTACCGGCCCAGGACGAGGCCGTGCGGCTGCTGTGCCGGGTCTCGGGCCGGCCGGGGCTGGCGGCGGATCCCGCGGCGGCCGAGATCGTGCGGCTGTGCGACCGTGTCCCGCTGGCCGTGCGCATCGCGGGGGCGCGGCTCGCGATGCGGCCCCGCCTGAGCGCGGCCGGGCTCGCGGGGCGGCTGCGCGACCCGGATCGGCGGCTGGACGAGCTCGCCGTGCACGGCCTGTCCATGCGGGCGAGCCTGGATTCGGCCTACCGGGATCTCGCCGTCGCTCACCGGGAGACGTTCCGGCAGCTCGGGGCCCTCCCCGCGACGGGTTTCCCGGCCCGGTCCGCCGGTGCCCTGCTGGGCGTCTCGGCCGAGTCGGCGACGGCCCATCTGGAGGCGCTCGCGGACGCCGGGCTCGCCGACGTCGTGGGGGACGAGGCCCGCGGAGAGGTGCACTACGCGCTCACCGATCTCATGCGGATCTACGCGTTGGAACGTGCCCGGCACGGCGTATCCGGCTGAGAGCGAACCGAGAGCGTTCTGAAAGCGGTGCTCGGCCAGGATTCAGCTCGTGATCGCATCGCCGCCGTTCATCCGCTTCGATCCACCCGAACTGCAGGACGGCTCGCTCGTCGTACGGGCGATCCCCGCGGAGCTCCGGGAGAGCAGGCGGACCGGCGCCGGCGTTCCCCTCGCCTATCTCTACGAGCACATCCCGGACGGCATGCCGGAGAGCGACGTCAGCTTCACCGCCGGCCATTTCGACGAGCTCAACCTTGTGTGGTCCTTCTCCGGCGAGCTCACCGGAATCTCTGGGATCACCGAACCGCTTTCGCCGGAGTGACCGGCGAAGAAGGAGGGCACCATGTCCGACACTCTCACCCGCGATCCGCTGCTGATGGCGCGGTCGTTCACCGACGGCCACGTCCTCGACCCCGACTTCCGTCCGCCGGCCGACCAGAGCAACCAGCCGCTGGCCTACCTCTACTCGAACTGGGACGGCGTCCCGGCGGCCGCCGACTTCGGCTACTTCGACGACGACACCCAGACCTGGGTCTCCCCGCCCGGCATGCCCACCGCCGGCACCGTCACCTACACCCGGACGTACTGCTACAACACCGACTCCTGCTACGACGACAGCTGCGCGTAAACGATGACCGCGAACCCGGGCCCCAGCGTCCTGATCCTGACCCAGGAATTCGATCTGACCGTCGATCCCGTGATCACTGCGCTGAAGGAGCGTGGGGCCCGGGTCGTGCGCGTCGACCTCAGTTACTTCCCGCGCCGGATGCAGCTGACGACCTCGGACTTCGGCGGCACGCCGCGGCGGCTGCTGCGCGACGTCGAGGCCGGCCGCGAGGTCGATCTCGACGAGCTGTCGGCCGTCTGGTACCGCCGCCCGACCGCGTTCGACTTCGGCCCCGACATGGGCAAGGCGGAGGGCGAGTTCGCGCGCCGCGAGGCCATGCAGGGCGTGGGCGGCATCCTGCGGGCGACCAACTGCCTGTGGGTCAACCGGCCCGACGTCGACGCCGTCGGGGAGCTCAAGCCGTTCCAGTTGGAGCTGGCCAAGCGCCTGGGACTGCGCGTGCCGCGCACCCTGGTGACCAACGATCCGCAGGAGGTCGTCGACCTCCTCGACTCCTCCGACGGCCCCATCGTCTACAAGGCGTTCACCGGGGGCGTCATCCACTATCCCGGCGCCTTCCCGGCCGGGCTGCTGACCACCGTGGTCGGGGACGAGATCCGGGAGAACCTCGACCGGGTCGGCCACACGATGTGCATGTTCCAGGAGTACATCGAGAAGGCCTACGAGGTGCGGCTGACGGTCATGGGCAACACCTACCTCCCCGTCACCATCAGTTCTCAGGAACGCGACAACACGCGGGTGGACTGGCGGGGCGAGACCACCGACATGCCCTACGGCCCGTACCACCCGCTGCCCGAAGAGATCGTCAAGAAGACCCAGGCGCTGCTGACCGAGCTCGGCGCGGTCTACGCCGCCGTGGACTTCATCGTCACCCCGTCCGGCGAGTACATCTTCCTCGAGGTCAACCCGATGGGGCAGTTCATGTGGATGCAGCACGACATCGGCATACCCATGGGCGACCATTTCGCGGACCTGCTCATGCGGGGCGGCCCGTTCACGCGGGGAGAGGTGACCCAAATCGGCTACTGACCAGGTGGCGTTCGCCTGCCAGACGGTCGTCGCGGTCACCTTCGCCTACTCCGCGGCGACCAAGGCCGCCGGACGGGCGGCGTTCGCGGACTTCCGCGGCTGGCTCTCGTCGGCCGCGGGGGTCGCGGCCGGCGCCGTGGCGCCGGTGGCCGCCGTGATGGTGGCGCTGGAGGCGGCGACGGCCGTGGCCGTGCTCGTTCCCGTGCTGGCTCCGGCGGGATTCGTGCTGGCGGCCCTGCTTCTCGCCGTCTTCTCGGCGGGCGTGCGCTCGATGATGCGGCGCCGGGTCGGGGTGCCGTGCCGGTGCTTCGGCAAGGGCCGGCGCCCGCCCGGCGTCCTGCACCTGCTCCGCAACGGTGCGCTGTTCGCCGTCGCGGTCGCGGGCGGCGCGCTCGCCTCCCCGCTCTTCGCCGACACGGCCGGTGCCGGCCCGCCGCCGACTGTGCTTGCGAACGGCGGGGAGGCCGCCGCGCTGCTCGCCGCCGTCGTGGGCGGCACGGCCGCGCTGCTGCTGATCAATCTGGAGGAGATCGTCGCTCTCTACCGCCATGAACGGCCATGAACCATTCGTGAACCGCCCGTGAGGAGTCCCCATGTCCTACTCGGCGGCCGCCGTGACCCTGATCGGCGTGCTCAGCCTGATCAACATCGCGCTGACCCTCGGCATCGTGCGGCGGCTCGGTGACCTGCAACGTCCGGCGGCCGGAGTCGGAGGGCCCGGCGGCCCGGGTGGCGACGCTCGGCCGATGACGCTGTCGCCCGGCGCCAAGGTGGGTCCGTTCGAGGTCACCGCCGTGGACGGCTCGACGGTGTCGCACACCGACCTGACCGGGCCGACGCTGGTGGCGTTCCTCGCGCCGGGGTGCCAGGCGTGCGACTTCGCCGTTCCCTCCTTCCTGGAACGCGCCGAGCAGGCGCCCGGTGGCCGCGACCACGTGCTGGTCGTCATCATGGGCACCCCGAAGCTCGGCATGGAGCTTCGTGAGAAGCTCGCGCCCGTGGCGCGCGTGCTGACCGAGGAGGTGGAGGCCGGCCCGCTCGTGCAGGCCTTCGGGGTCATCGGGCTTCCCGCGTTCGCGCTGCTGTCGGACGGCAGGATGGTCTCCAGCCACACCGAGCCCGAGCACATCCCGGACGCCGCACCGGCATGATCCGGCCGATCGCGTCGTCGCTGGCGGCGGCGACCGAGCTCGCCTGGTCGTCCGGGCGCGGCAGATTGCTCCTCCGCGTCGCGCTCGCCCTGATGGTCAGCGCCATGCCGGTGGTGGTCGCCTGGCTGACGAAGGCGGTGCTGGACCGGCTCGCCACGCCGGGGGCGTCGCTGACCTTCCCCGTCCTGCTGCTCGCGCTCGCGGGAGTCGGCGTCGCGTTCCTCCCCGAGGTGACGCAGTACCTGGAGGGCGAGCTGGAGCGGGCGATCGGCCTCATCGCCCGCGGGCGGCTCTACGCGGCGATCGCCGGGATGCCGGGGCTGCGCCGCTTCGAGGATCCGCGCTTCCATGACCGGATCGCGCTCGCGACGCAGGCCGGGCCGAGCGGCCCGTCGGACGTCGTCGGCGGCGCGCTCGGCGGCGCGCAGGGCCTGCTCACGCTGACCGGGTTCGTCGCCACGCTCGCCGTGCTCAGTCCCTGGATGCTGGTCCCCGTCCTGGCCGCCGGGGCGATCGCGCTGAACGGCCAGCTGCGGCTGAGCAGGTATCGGGCCGAGACGATCGCGAGGCTGGGCCAGGCGTCGCGCCGTGAATTCTTCTTCGCGCAGTTGCTGACGAGCGTCGGCGCCGCCAAGGAGGTGCGCCTGTACGGTCTGGGCGGCCTCTTCGGCACCCGCATGCTGGCCGAGCTGCGGCGGATCAACGCCGGTCATCGCAGTCTGGGCCGCCGCGAGGTGCTGATCCAGGGTACGCACGGGATCCTCGGCGCGGGTGTGGCGGGCGCCGGGCTGTTCTGGGCCGTGACCACCGCCCGGGCCGGGGGCCTGACGATCGGCGACGTGTCGATGTTCATCCTGGCGACGGCGGGCGTGCAGAACGGGCTCACGATCGTGATTCACGGCGTGGGGCGCATGCACGAGGCGATGTTGCTGTTCGGCCACTACCGGTTCGTGGTCGGAGCCGAGCCGGATCTCCCCGAGCCGGTGGCCGTGAACGGCTCGCGGCCGTCCGTCCGGCCGCTCACGAAGGGCATCGAGCTGCGGGACGTGTGGTTCCGCTACGGCGACGATCTGCCGTGGGCGCTCCGGGGCGTGAACCTGACGATCCCCGCGGGGAGGGCGACGGCGCTGGTCGGCCCGAACGGCGGGGGCAAGAGCACGCTGGTCAAGCTGCTGTGCCGGTTCTACGACCCGACGCGCGGGGCCGTGCTGTGGGACGGCGTCGACCTGCGGGAGCTCCCGGTGGCCGAGCTCCGGCGCCGCATCGGCACCGTCTTCCAGGACTTCATGGCGTACGAGCTCAGCGCGGCCGAGAACATCGGCGTCGGTGACCCTGCTGTGCTTCCCGCTGACGCCCTGGCCGATTGGGAACGCGGCGACCGGGCACGAGTGGTCGACGCGGCGCTCCGTGCGGGCTGCCATGAGACCCTGACCGGCCTCCCCAACGGCTACGAGACGATGTTGTCGCGGACGTTCGACCCGATCAACCACGACGATCCCGCGACCGGGGTGCTGCTCTCGGGCGGCCAGTGGCAACGGGTCGCGCTCGCCAGGGCCCTGCTCCGCGACGACGCCGATCTGCTCGTTCTGGACGAGCCGAGCTCCGGGCTCGACGCGGAGGCCGAGTACGAGGTCCACCGGCGGCTGCGCGACCACCGCGACGGCCGCACCAGCCTGCTGATCTCACACCGGCTCAGCACGGTCCGGGACGCGGACTCGATCATCGTGCTGTCCGGCGGAACCGTGGCCGAGGAGGGCTCGCACGCCGCGCTCCTCGGCCACGGCGGCCTCTACGCCCGGTTGTTCGGGCTGCAGGCCTCCGGCTACCTGGACGCCCCTCAAGACCAGGTGTGGACGTAGGAGCCGCTGCCTTGCTCCTGCAGGTAGTCGACGCAGCCGCCCACGGTCGTGAGGACGGGGTAGTCGTACTCCTGGATCAGGTGGCCGACCTGCTTGCCGATCATGTCGACGAAGACCAGGAAGTCGATGGAGTCGAGCGCGAGCTCGTCCCGCAGGTCGGCCTGGTCGTCCAGCGTGCCCAGGTCGACATCGGGGGTGAGCCTCTCGATCGCCTGCGCCACCAGCTTGTGCGCTTGCCCGCCGTCCATGGTTCCTCCCGCCGCCGGCTTGCCCGTCCATCTCCTTTTGTACGCGTCCTCCTTTTGTACGCGTCCGAGCCGCTACGCACAGCAGCCATAAGCCCTTTGTTCTCGGCCGGAAGTCCCGCCCGGCAGGGACTAAGGTCCCTCCGCCCGGGTGGCCGGCAGGATGCGGCGCGGTCCCTTCGGGGTCTTGCCGCGCTTGCGCCATTCCCTGGGGTAGCCGACCGACACCTCCTCGAAGGGAACGCCGTCGCTCCAGATCGTTCGCGGGATGTGGAGGTGGCCGTACACGACCGCCACGGCGCCGTACCGCACGTGCCAGTCGGCCGTGCGCACGGTGCCGCACCACTGGGCGAACTCGGGATACCAGAGGACCTCGGTGGGCTCGCGGGTCATGGGGAAATGGTTGACCAGGACGGTGCGGGTGCCCTCCGGGAGGGCCGCCAGCCGGCGTTCGGTCTCGGCGATGCGAGCGTCGCACCAGGCGTCGCGGGTGGGGTACGGGTCCGGGTGGAGGAACTTCTCGTCCGTGCACACGACGCCGGCCGCATACGCGATCTCCAGCGCCTCCTGCTTGTTGGACGCGCCTTCCGGCCGGAACGTGTAGTCGTACAGCAAGAAGAGCGGAGCGACCGTCACCGGCCCGTCCAGCCCCTCCCACACGGGGTAAGGGTCCTCGGGAGTCACCACGTCCATGCTCCGGCAGATCTCGACCAGGTGCCGGTAGCGGGCGTCGCCGCGCAGTTGGACGGGATCGTCCTTCGTCGTCCACAGCTCGTGGTTGCCCGGCGCCCAGATCACCTTGGCGAAGCGTTCCCGAAGCGTGCGCAGCGCCCAGTCGATGTCGCCGACCTGCTCGGCGACGTCGCCCGCCACGATGAGCCAGTCGTCCTCAGCCACGGGCCGCAGACCGGCCACGAACGCCCGGTTGTCCTCGAACCCCACGTGCAGGTCACTGATCGCGTAGAGATCGCCCATGGGCGGATCCTAGGCGACCCACCCTGGTCGGCTGGCGGCGTCAACCGTCGGCGAGTCCCGGGTAGACCTTGAGGGCGTTCCCGCCGTGAACGAGGGCGGCGGTCTCGTCGTCGAGGTCCAGGGCGGCGGCGACCGCGTGGGCGTTGCGGGCGATGCCCGGGACTCCGGGCCAGTCGGTGCCGAAGATGAACTTGCGGGCGAGCCTGGCCAGATCGTGGCGCGCGTAGTAGTCGGGCAGGCGGCGCGGCGGCAGGCCCGACAGTTCGATCCAGACGTTGTCACGGGAGAGCGCGAGGAAGGCGGCCGCGTCGTACCACCAGCCCCGGCCGCCGTGCGCGAGCACGATGGTCAGGTCCGGGAAGTCACGCAGGACGTCGTCCAGCGGGGTCGGGTCGGCGTACTTGTTGGACGATCCCGGGAACGAGCTCGTGCCGCAGTGGACGACGACGGGTATCCCGGCCGACCGGCACACCTGGTAGGCCGGATAGAGGGCGGGGTCCGCCGCTGAGAACCCGCCGTGGACAGGGTGGAGCTTGAGCGCCACCGCGCCGGACTCCAGCTGCCGCTCAAGCTCGGTGTCCACGGGGTAGTGCAGGTGCGGGTTGATGTTGGCGATCGGCTTGAACCGGCGCGGGTTGTGCTTGACGAGCGGCAGCAGGTCCTCGATGGGCTGCAGGCCGGTCGCCTTGGGGCTGTACTCGGCCAGCAGCAGCGCCACGTCCACGCCCTCGGCCTCGAAGGCCGCGTCGATGCGTTCGGGCACGATCGTCCCGTCCGCATCGTACAGGTCCTGCCAGGGGTGACCGGAGCCGAACCGCTCGGCCCAGTCGCGCCAGGCCGGACGGAGGGTGGGCAGGCGCGCGGCGTGGACGTGCGCGTCCACGAGCGGGTGGCCGTCGATCATCGCGCCGCCAGCAGCGACGCGGCGAACTCCCGGACGGCGAAGCGCTGGAGCTTGCCGGTGGCCGTGGTGGGCAGCTTGTCGACGATCAGCACCTCGCGGGGACGTTTGAACGAGGCGAGTCCCGCCCGGCAGAAGGCGATGAGCTCGTCCGGCGTGGCGGCCGTGCCCTCCTTCAAGACGACGCACGCGACCGGCTTGTCCAGGCCATCGGCGTCCGGGAGGCCGACGACCGCGGCGAGCGTGACGGCCGGGTGTTCGAGCAGGCGGGCTTCGACCTCTGTAGGCGACACCCAGATGCCGCCTGCCTTGAGCATGTCGTTCGTTCGGCCGAGGCAGGTGTAGTAGCCGTCGCCGTCTGCGACATAGGTGTCTCCGGTGCGCAGCCATTGGCCCTCGAAGACCCGCCTTGTGGTGTCCGTACGGCACCAGTAGCCCGTGGCCAGGGATTCGCCCCGGACGAGCAACGATCCGGGTGTACCGGGTTCCACGTCGTTCCCGTCCGAGTCAACGATTCGCAAGTCATAACCAGAGACCGGCCTGCCCGTGGTGCCGGGACGGACCTCGCCCGCCCGGTTGGACAGGAAGATGTGGAGGGCCTCGGTGGTTCCGATCCCGTCGACCAGCTCGACGCCGAACCGTTCGGTGAAACGCCGGTACAGCTCGGGTGGCAGCGGCTCCCCCGCCGAGACCGCCAGCCGTACCGAGGAGAACGTGTCGGAGGGCAGCCCGGCGGCGAGCAGCGCCGCGTAGAAGGTCGGCACCGCGAAGAAGAGCGTCGGACGGCCTTCGCTCAACCGCTGGGCGGCCGAAGCCGGGGTCGGCCTGGCGGGGTCGAGGATCGTGGTCGCGCCCACGGACAGCGGGAAGAACAACGAGTTGCCGATGCCGTAGGCGAAGAACAGCTTGGGAATCGAGAAGCAGCGGTCGGTGGCGGTGATGCCGAGCACCTCACGCGCGTACGACTCGGTCACATGGCGGATGTTGGCGTGCCGGTGAACGGCGCCCTTGGGGGTGCCGGTGGTGCCAGAGGTGTAGAGCCAGAGGGCGGAGGAGTCCTCCCACGTGTCGTACGGGTCGCCGTCGTTCCCCTCCTGGGCGAGGGCGTCGAGGCGGTGGAGCGCGGCTTGGGCCGGGGCGGTGAAGCCGTCGTCGCCGTCAATGACGACGTGGCGCAGCTCGGGGGCCTCTGCCGCGGCCTGTTCAGCGGCGAGAAGGAAGGGGGCGCCGGTGGCGAGCACGCGGGCGCGCGCGTCGCGCAGGACCGAGCCGAGTTCCTTGCCCGTCTGCATGGTCGACACGGGCACCGCCACGGCGCCCATGCGCATGACGGCCAGGATCATCGCTGCCAGCGCGGGGCCGTCCGGCATGAAGAGCACGACGCGTTCCTCGGGCCGCACGTCGTGGGCGCGCAAACCGGCGGCCAGGCCGCGCACGCGGTCGGCCAGCTCGCGGTAGGTGAGGGTGCCGAGCGGCCCGGTCAGGGCGACGTGCTGCTCCTTGCCCTCGCCGAGCCGGGCGTCGAGGAGGTGGGTGCTGGCATTGAAGGGCCTGTCGACCATGCCGCAATGCTCTACATACTTAAGACGACCGTCAATATGTTTGTGGAATATTGAACGGCCTGATGCTGCCCTGGCCGTCAGGCGAAGCCGTCAGGCGAATCCACGCAGCGTCGCCGAGACCGTCATCCGGAACCGCCGGTCGGCCGTCCCGGGATCGCCGAGCAGACCGGACGACTCAAGGCTCACCAGCCCCTGCACCGCGGCGAAGAGCCCGACGGCGGCGTCCTGAGCGTGTCCAGGCCCGAGGACCGCCGCCACGCGGCCGACCACGATCCGGTAGATCGCCTCGGCCGCCGCGGTGTCGTCGTCATCGGGCCTGAACTCGGCGAACGGACGCGAGAACATCACCTCGTGCAAATGCGGATGGCGGCGGGCGAACGCTCGTACGGCGAGCGCCAGTTCCACCACGTCGGCCTCTGGATCGTCGGTGACGTCCAGCGCCGACAACTCGGCCGCCAGCCGTGCGAACCCCTCGGCGAAGATCGCCCGGACCAGCCCGGCCTTGCCGCCGAACAGCTCGTTCACCGCGGCCAGCGACGACCCCGCCCCGGACGCGACGGCACGGGTGGTCACCGCCGTGGTGCCGCCGTCCGCCAGCAGGCCCGTCGCCACCGACACCAGCTCGCCGCGCAGCTCCTCGGTACGCACCTTGCGCCGCCCCATCCGCCCCACCATAGCCAGGGGATCAGTCGGCGACGAGCCGAGCCCGGCGCCCCTCATGCTCACGCTGCCGACGCACTACGTACGTGCCCGGTGCGCAGCCGGACGCACCATGCTCGGGGTGAAGCAAGTAGGCGATGGCTGAGGCGTGGAAGAGGCCGATGGCCAGAAAATCGGAGTCGTACACCTGAGTCGTCCAGCGGACGGTCCCCGGGTCCGCCACCAGCGTGTGCGGGTTGCCACCGGCCGCGCCGCGCAGCAGTTCGATCCCTTCCGGCGGCACCTTCTTCCAGACCGGATGTGACCAGAACGTCACGGCGGAATCGATGAGGGAATACGGGATGACGATCAGGTCGCCCTGGGCCTGGAGGCCGTCGACGACGGGGATGCTCATCGACTGCTCGAGATGGTCGAGCACGGCGATGCCGGTCTGCTGGGAGAGGGAGGCCAGGGTCACTTGTGCAGTCATCGGAGTCACCTCAGGTTCGGCGGGACAGAAGCGAGTACTGCTCGGCGGACAGTCCGTAGGTCCAGCCGGCGGCGGCGATCGGGTCGTTCAGGAAGCCCGGCACGGTGAGCCCGTACCGGCGGCGCCGCCCGTCCCGTTCGACGGAGCCGTTGACGGCGAGGAGCACCTTGGTCTCCTTGCGCATGTCATAGAGCCGCAGTTCCGAGCCGGGGTTGCCGGGGTCCGGGGCCGAGGCGACCAGCCTGAGCCCGGCCTGGTCGATGTACGAGGCCCACCCGATGTGCTCGATCGCGCACCGGCGCACCTCGACGTTGGTCTCCCGTTCGATACGCCTGACACATGGATCGGTCACGACCCACGCGGGCACCTGCGCGCCGTGCCAGGCGTAGAGGTCCCAGCCGTCCGCGTACCGCACCGCGGGCCCGTCCGCGCAGTGCAGCCGGAGCTCGCCGTTGTCCCCGGCGACCTCGGTACGCATCACGACGGGCCGTTCGGAGACGACGCACACGTCCTCGCGAGGCCACCACCAGCCACACGACTGCGCCACGGCCGCCCAGAGATCGAATTGGCGCGCCTGTTCCGGCGTGAAGGCCACCCTGGCCACCTGGCGCAGCGCGTCATAGTGGCCCAGCCACCCGACGCACTGCGTGCTGGACCAGGCATACGCGAGGTCGCTCCCCACGTCGTGCGCCGCACGGAGAACCATGAGCGGAGCGCGGAACGTGTCCCACAGCGGGTGCTGCACCTTGGTACGGATCACGTATTCCAGCGCCCGCTGGCAATGCTCCACCTGGTCATCGAGCTGCCCGCGCAGACTGTTCATCAGCGTGGCGAACCGGTGGGGCAGCGGCCAATCGTCGAGGAGTTCGATGCTCTCCCACCGGCGGGCGCCCCGCGGCACCGTCGCGAGCGCGGTGACCGGGGAGGAGGCCCAGTGGAAACGAGGTGGATCGAGCCCGATCAGGCTGTAGAGCCCGGAGATGGCCGCTTCGGCGGCCGGACGGTCGGCGGGCTGCGTCGACAACGCGTGGCCCAGCCATTCTGTGCGAATTCTGGCAGCTTCCCGCTGCACCGGATCGCTCACCGGAGGAGGGCTTCCACGCCCCTTTCATTGATCATGCCCGCCATGGTGACAGACCCGTCAGACCTCGTCCACCGATTTTTAGCGGGGTCTCGCAGGTGTCGTGTCCGATCCACTGCGAGGACGCGATAAAGTTTCCCTGTCGCCGCGGAGGGCCGGGAGGCCCGTCGTAGCGCAAGCGGAAGTGGCTCAGGGGTAGAGCATCACCTTGCCAAGGTGAGGGTCGCGGGTTCAAATCCCGTCTTCCGCTCCACTGTGACCCAGGCTGCGGCCTGGGTCTTTCGCTTATGACACGGGCGCTTGTCACGCGGGCTCCAAGGCCTTGCCGAGGGCGTCCAGCAGCCAGCGGTGGCTTCGGCCGAACGTGGCGAACGTGCCGGTCACATCGGTGAAGAGGTCCCAGTAGCGGTCGATGCGCGGGTCTTGATCGAGGAGTAGCTCCCGGTGCAGGTAGTGCCGGAACTCAGGAGTGTCCTTCCGGTCGCCCCTTACATGTGCGTGGGCCTCGACGAAGCGGTCCAGCGCGGGGCCGGGCTGAGGCTGCTCCCCGGCCAGCAGTGCGGGGATGGCGAGTGTGTAGGCTTCCGCGACGCCGCGCATCAGTGTGCCTTCGTCGGAGATCTCCGCCTGGTCGATGCGTTCACGGACGCGGCGTGCGTTTCCGAACGGGTGGCTGTGGGCCATGACGACCATTTCGGCGAACGCGACGACCTGCGCCGGGGTCGGATCGGCCGGGGGGTCGGGGACGGCCAGTTGCACGAGGCCCTCCATGATCTCCGGACTCACGTACGCGCGGACCATGCGCATCCAGAAGTCGACGATGACGTCCCTGGCCGCCGGGCCCTGGGCGTGGGCGAGAAGCTCCAGGCGCGCCGCGCGTTCGGCCGGGCTCGCCTCCTCCACCGCGCGCAGGGAGGCGCGGCGCCAGGCGAGGGAGGCCAGCTCGACGTCGAGCGCGGCACGTTCCGCGGAGATCGCCTCGTCGAGCGAACGCTCCCCCGTCAGCACGTTCGCGATGGCGGGGAGACCGAGACCCAGCCCGCGCAGCCGCCGGACGAGGCGCAGCCGCTCGACGGCGTCCGGATCGAACCGGCGATGCCCGCCCGAGCTGCGGCGGACGGCCAGGACGCCCTCGTCGCAGTAGAACCGGATCGTTCGCACGGGCACGCCGGTGAGCCGGGACAGCTCACCGATGCCGAGCGACCGATCAGTGATCATCCCAGCTGGGCCTCCGCCTCGGCGAGGACCTCCTGGATCCGCAGGCCGTGCTGGGCGTCGAGCGGATGGCCTCCGCCGTTCCGCACCGTCGCGGCGAACTCGGCGACCATGGTGGTGAACGTGTCCTGGCTGACGTGCGACCAGTCGAGCTGCGCGTTGCCCCGGCGCCCGTACACATCGACGCGCGCGGGCGGCGGCTCGACCACGCTTCCCATGGAGACCGAGGCCTCGCTGACCGCGCCGCCCTCGTGTTCGAGCAGCAGTCCGATCCAGCGCAGGGGGTCGCCGTGCGCGCGGACCCCGGTCACGCGGCCGAGCGACGCGTCGAGCAGGTCGACGATGTGCGGGCCGAGGTCCAGCAGCGCGCCGCGTTCGAGCCGCCATGGCGTGGCGAACGGCCCGCCGCTGAGGACCGTGGAGACGAACGAGCCGTGCCCGCCGAACGGCTCCAGCTCGCGCACCTCGCGCAGGTAGCTCCGGGCGGCCTCGGAGTATCTGATCGTGAAGACCATCTGGGAGGCGACACCGGCCTCGCCGATGGCGCCGGCCACCCGCCGGGCGCCCTCCAGGTCCATGGCCAGTGGCTTTTCGAGGAGGACGGCCTTGCCCGCCCGGGCGGCCTTGCCCGCGTAATCGGCCTGCACGTCGGGCGGGACGGAGAACGCGACCGCCTCGCAGGAGTCGAAGAGCTCCTCGATGCGGGTGAAGGCGGGCACGCCGTACTTGGCGGCCAGCTCCGACGAGGCCTCCGGGCGCCGCGCCCAGATCCCCGCGAGACGTGTGTCCGGGCCCGCGTCCAGCGCGGGCGCGTGCACCATGCCGGCCCAGGGCCCTGCCCCGACCAGCCCGACTGATACCGGTTCATTCACCCCATGAGCCTAAGGGACCGGTCCGTACGGGAGATCGAAAGGGACATGGCCGCCGCGACGAGGCAGATGACGCCGGCGCCCCACCAGGCCATCGTGTACGTGCCGAACGAGGTGCGCAGCGCGCCCGCGGCGGCCGCGGCCACGGCGGCGCCGAGCTGGTGCGATGCGAAGATCCATCCGAACACGATGGTGCCGCGCGCGGCGCCGAAGACCTCCCGGGTGAGCGCGATGGTCGGCGGCACGGTCGCGACCCAGTCCAGCCCGTAGAAGACGATGAACACGACCATGCTGGGGTGGATCGACGAGCCGAACAGCACCGGCAGCGCCAGCAGCGACAGGCCGCGGAGCGCGTAGTACCAGCCGAGCAGGACCCGGCTGTCGACGCGGTCGGTGAGCCAGCCCGACGCGACGGTGCCCACGATGTCGAAGATCCCCACCAGGGCGAGCAGCCCGGCGGCGGTGGTCTCGGCCATGCCGTGATCGTGGGCCGCCGGGATGAAATGCGTGCCGACCAGGCCGTTGGTCGATGCCCCGCAGATGAAGAAGCCGCCTGCCAGCAGCCAGAACTCCTTGGTGCGCGAGGCGTCCCGCAGTGCGCGCAGGGCGACGCGTGCGGCGTCGCCCTTCACCTCGGGTTCGGGCTCGGCGGCCGTCGCCCCGTACGGGAACAACCCCACGTCGGCGGGACGTTCCCGCAGCACGAGGATCACCAGCGGCACGACGGCCAGCGCGGCGACCGCGACCGTGACGGACGCCGAACGCCAGCCGTGCCGCTCGACCAGCCAGGCCAGGACCGGCAGGAAGACCAGCTGGCCCGTGGCTCCCCCGGCCGTGAGCACGCCGATGACGAGCCCCCGGTGGCGGCTGAACCAGCGGTTGGCGACGGTCGCCGCGAAGACCATCGCCATCGACCCGGTGCCCATTCCCACGAGGACGCCCCAGCAGAGCACGAGCTGCCAGCTGGCGTTCATGAAGACGGTGAGCCCGCTGCCCGCGGCCACCAGCGTCAGCGCGGCCGAGGTCACGCGCCGGATGCCGAACCGCTCCATCAGCGCGGCAGCGAACGGGGCGGTCAGCCCGAACAGGACGAGGTTGACCGAGACCGCGAGCGACGTCGTCGCGCGCGACCAGCCGAACTCCTCTTGGAGGGGAACCATCAGGACGCCCGGGGTGGCCCGGAATCCGGCGGCGCCGATCAGGGCGACGAAGGCCACGGCGGCCACCGGCCAGGCCCGGTGGATCGGGAACCTGCGGCGGGGCGCGGCTGCCGGGCGCGTCTGCGACGTATTGAGCACTCGGACACTGTGCCTGACCTGCCCCGGTATGTGACACTGGCTGGAATGCCACTGTTCCGGAGGATCCAGCCATGAGCCGGCCGCATCGGGTCGCCGTCCTGGCCGTGCCGCCCGTCGTGCCCTTCGACGTCTCCATCCCCGACCTCGTGCTCGGCGGCTCGGTGCATGAGGGACGGCGGCTGTACGAGGTGCGGATCTGCACCCTCGTACCGGGAGTGATCAAGACGTCCGCCGACTACGGCCTGGAGATCTCCAACGGCCTGGAGATCCTGGAGACGGCCGAGACGATCATCGTGCCGGGAACGCACACCCGTGAGGGGATCGACCCAGCGGTCCTCGACGGCCTGCGCCGGGCCGCCGCCGACGGGCGCCGCATCGTCTCGATCTGCACGGGCACCTTCGTGCTGGCGGCTGCCGGGCTGCTCGACGGGCGCCGCGCGACGACGTACTGGCGCCGGGCGGAGAAGTTCGCGGCGCTCTTCCCGGCCGTGGAACTGGATCCGAGCGTGCTGTACGTGGACGACGGGCAGATCCTGACGTCGGCGGGCCTCGCCGCTGGCATCGACCTCTGCCTGTACATCATCCGCAACGACTACGGTGCGGCCGCCGCCAACGCCGCCGCCCGCCGCGTGGTCGTGGCTCCCGTGCGTTCCGGCGGCCAGGCCCAGTTCATCACCGCGCCGCGTCCCGAGCGCGCGAACGGGGACAGCCTCGCCTGCACCCAGGCATGGGCCCTGGAACGCCTCGACCGTCGCCTCACGATCGACGACCTTGCCAGGCAGGCGCGGATGAGCAGCCGCACGCTCGCGCGGCGGTTCCGTGCGGAGACGGGGCTCAGCCCGCTCCAGTGGCTGCTCCGCCAGCGGATCGACCGCGCGCGAGAGCTCCTGGAGACCACGGACCTGCCGATCGACGAGGTGGCCCACACCAGCGGGCTCGGCAGCGCCGACTCGCTCCGTGCCCATCTCGTCCGCCAGGTCGGCCTGACCCCGACGGCCTACCGCGCCACGTTCACCCAGCGGGGTTAGGACTCCGAAGCCTGAGCGCGGCGTGCGCGTGCCCGCCGCTTGCCTTCGTGCATCGCCTGCACGCGGGCGATCGGGATGCCGTGGCCCTCCTCGATCAGGTCGGCGCTCAGCCTCTGCGGCGCGGGCATCAGCCGGGCCCACGGATCGCCTTCCGTGATCAGCTGCGCCGCCGTGCGCAGGGTGAAGTCCCGCGGAGTAACGTCGTCGAGCTGGTCCCAGGCGACGGGGAACGACACGGGCGTGCCAGGCCGTGTACGCGGGCTGTAGGCGGCCACCACCGTCGCCCCGCCCGCCCGGGTGGAGTCGAGGAACACCTTGCCCTCGCGGTCCTCCCGGATGAACGCGGTCGTGGCGAAGGACGGATCGAGCCGTTCGGCGCGCGCAGCGATCGCCCGGGTCGCCGCGGCCGCGTCCTCAGCCCCGACTCCCTCGATCGGCACGAACACGTGCACACCCTTCGCGCCGCTGGTCTTGACCGCCCCCTCCAGGCCGGAGCCGGCCAGGGCCTGCCGCACCAGGTGCGCGGCGCGGACGGCCATCTCGAACGTGTCCCCGGAGGGCGGGTCCAGATCAAGCACCAGATGGGTGGGATGGGCCAGATCTTCAGCACGCATCAGGGTCGGGTGGTATTCGATCGCACGCTGGTTGGCGAACCAGACGAGCGTCCGCCGGTCATCGCACAGCGCGTAGGACACCTGACGCTTGGAGGACTCCGCCCACAGCGTCACCGTGCGCACCCACGGCGGCGTGTACTTCGGGACGTTCTTCTGCATGAACGGCTCCCCGCCCCGGTGCACGCGGATCACCGACAGCGGCCGGCCGGCCAGCCCCGGAATGATCTGGTCCGCGACGGCGTCCAGGTAGTCCACCAGGTCCCGCTTGGTCGCGTCGGACCCGTCGAACAGCGACTGATCGAGATTGCTCAGCGGAACGCCCGCCCGCTCTTCACCACCGGCCATCACGCCACCTGCCTCGAGCCGGATGCCACCGGACCGTCTGGGATCGGATCATCTACCGAGTATGTCGTGCGTCACAGACAGTTGAACCTCCACCCGGGTGGAGCTCCTACGGTACGAGCACGACTCGAGGAGGAGTGCATGAGGGCACCTGACGTGCGGCGGCTCGCCGAGGGCCTGCGACTGCAGACGGCCGGTCTCGCCGGCACCGTGACGGGCACCCACCCGGGCACGTGGATCCCCACCTGCCCTGAATGGTCACTACGCGATCTGGTCGAGCACGTCGGCCAGGCGCAACGCTGGGCGGCGGCGCTCGTGGAGCAACGCGCCACCGAACCTCTGCCGCTCGAGCCCGTCGTCTCCCTGGACGCCGGCGACTGGCCGGAGTGGCTCCTCGCAGGAGCCGAATGGCTGATCGCAGCCACCGAGGAGTGCGACGTTGAGGTATGGACGTTCTTGGGGCCGCGGCCCGCGACGTTCTGGCTACGCCGGATGCTGCACGACACGTCGGTTCATCACGCGGATGCCGCCCTGGCCCTTGACCGCCCCTACGAACTGGCACCGGACCTCGCCGCCGATGCGATCTGCGAAGGCCTCGACATGATCTCCGGTCCCCTGGCCGAGACGCTCAACCCCGGATTCACGGCGCTGCGGGGCGACGGCGAGGCCCTTGCCCTCCAGCCCGCCGAGCCGGACGTGGACGGCTGGCTGATCACCCGCACCCCGGGCGGAGTGACGTGGAAACGGGGGAACGGCGCGGCGAACGTCGTCGTGTCGGCCGGCGTGACGGACCTGCTGCTTGTGATCACCCGGCGTCTCCCGCCCGACGATCTGCGTACCGAGGTCATCGGCGAACGCCCGCTCCTCGACCACTGGCTGGAGCACACGGCGTTCGAGGGCGCCTCATGAGGGTGGTGGTGTGAACGCCGGTGTTAGCGTCGCGGCATGGTGACGCCCGTAGAGTCCCCGCCCGAGCCACCGGAGTCGCTGACCGATCCGCGTGAGCTTCTCCTGGGATACCTCGATTTCTATCGGGACGCCGTGCTGCGCAAGCTCGACGGTCTTCCGGAGGAGCAGCTGGGCTCCAGCGTCCTTCCGTCGGCCTGGACGCCGCTGGAACTGCTCCACCACCTGACCTACGTGGAGACACGGTGGGTCAGGTGGGGGTTCGCGGCCGAGCCCGTCGACGAACCATGGGGCGATCGCGGGCCGGACGGACGGTGGCGCGTACCGGACGGCATGCCGGCCGAGGACGTGAAGGCGGCCTTCCGCGAGGCGTGCGACCGGTCACGGCAGATCGTGGCGGCGGCGCGGCTCGACGACATCGCCTCGACGGGCGGGCGCTTCGACGGGTCGCAGCCCGTCCCGTCGCTGGCGTGGATCCTGTTCCACCTGCTCCAGGAGTACGCACGTCACGTCGGCCACCTCGACGTGACCCGCGAGATCATGGACGGCGTGATCGGCGAGTGAGAGGCTCCTCCAGGACCCGCGACCCGAGGAGTCTCCGTGAGCCCGACCCTGCGTAGCGACGCCGCCGGCCTTCAGGAAGAGCTCGTACGGCTGCGGCGGGCCCTGCACCATGAGCCGGAGCTCGGGCTGGATCTGCCGCGCACGCAGGAGAAGGTCCTCGCGGCGCTGGCAGGTCTCCCGCTGGAGGTCACCACGGGCAAAGGCCTCACGTCGGTGACCGCGGTGCTGCGCGGCGCCCGGCCGGGCCCGACCGTCCTGCTGCGCGGTGACATGGACGCGCTGCCGGTGACCGAACGCGGCGACGCCGAGCTGATCTCCCGTACGCCCGGGGCCATGCACGCCTGCGGCCACGACCTGCACACCACGATGCTCGCGGGCGCGGCGCGGCTTCTGGCCGGGCGCCGCGGCGAGCTCGCCGGCAACGTCGTCTTCATGTTCCAGCCGGGCGAGGAGGGCGCGGGCGGCGCCCGGATCATGATCGAGGAGGGCGTGCTGGAGGCGGCCGGTGAACGGCCGGTCGCCGCGTACGCGCTGCACGTGCTCTCGGCGGGCCTCCCGGCCGGGCTGTTCGTCTCCCGGAGCGGCCCGATCATGGCGGCGGCCGATCGGCTGCGGGTGACCGTGCGCGGCGCGGGCGGGCACGGCTCCCTGCCGCACCGGGCCAAGGACCCCCTCCCGGCGGCCTGCGAGATGGTCACCGCGCTGCAGACGATGCTGACGCGCGACTTCGACGCGTTCGACCCGGTGGTCCTCACCGTCGGCAACTTCCACGCCGGAACGACCGACAACGTCATCCCCGACGAGGCGTACTTCTCCGGCACGGCCCGTTCGTTCTCAGCCGAGGCGCACAGCCGGCTCAAGGACCGCTCGGCCGAGTTGATCCGGGGCATCGCCGCCGCGCACGGCCTGGAGGCCGACGTGGACTATGTCCAGGACTACCCGGTCACGGTGAACGATCACGCCGAGGCGGCCTTCGTGGGCGACACCGTCCGGGAGGCGTTCGGCGAAGACCGCTACATCACGGCGCCCAATCCGCTGCCCGCCTCGGAGGACTTCTCGTTCGTCTGCAACGAGATCCCGTCGGCGTTCGTAGCCCTGGGCGCGTGCCCTCCGGACCGCGATCCGGGCAAGGCGGCGTTCAACCACTCCCCCGAGGCCGCGTTCGACGACGCGGTGCTGGCGGACGGCGCCGCGCTCTACGCCGAGCTCGCCACCCGCCGTCTGGCCTCCCCCGCCGGCTGACCCTGCCGACTGCCCCTGCCAACTGACACGGTTCATGAAGTGACATCCCCTCTCTTCGGGGAATGACCATCGGCATGATCGGGGAACATGTCCTCGTCGGATACGCACGGGACACGGGCGGGCGGGAGGCCCTGGAGCTGGCCCGGGCCATCGTCGGCCTGACGGACGGCAAGCTGACCGTGGCCTCCGTGTACCCGCCGGACCGCCCTGCGGCCGCGGGCGAGGCCCATGCGCTCCTCGACCAGGCGCTGGACCTCCTCGACGGCGCCACCGCCGAAGCCGCCGTGCACGAGAGCCGGAGCGTCGGCCGGGGCCTGTCCGTCCTGGCCAGCAGGATCGGCGCCGACATCATCGTGGTCGGCTCCACGGGCGGCGGCGCCCGGGGCCGGATCACCGTGGGCAGCACCGCCGACCATCTTCTCCACGCGTCCACCGAAGCGGTCATGCTGCCGCCCGCGGGCTACACGCCCCCGGAGGAGCTCAGCCGGATCACCGTGGCCTACGTACGCCGCCCGCAGTGTGACGAAGCCGTCATCCGCGCCGCCCTGGCCGCCCTCGCCCTCGACGTGCCGCTGCGCCTGCTCACCCTCAACGTCGACGACGCGCGCCCCGATCCACTCCGGGACGACCTGGCCCTGGCGATCAGGCTCGCCCGTGACTCGTCCGGCCTGCCGGCCGAAGCCGTGACCGCCGAGCTGGCCGAGGGAGACGACGTGGCGGACGCCCTGGACGACGTCGACTGGCCCGAGGGAGAGCTGCTCGTCTGCGCGAGCAGCGAGGACGCCGGCGCGCACCGCGTCTTCCTCGGCGAGATGGCCCTCAAGGTGCTCCGTGCGGCGCCCTGCCCGGTCACCGTTCTTCCGAGGGGCTATTCCTGACATAGTCACGCCCGACTACGACCCCTGTAGTCCAGATCGACCGTTTCATCCGGAACGACTTGCTCCCTGCTCTTTACCTCGGCTACATTCCACCGAGATCGGAGCGTGACCTGGTTGGGCCGCTCCGACCCAGGGGTGGCAAGGAGCGAAATGGACCCGGTCGGCAAAAAGCTGCTCGACATCGCCAAGGACCAGCTCGGTTACACCGAGAAAGGCGATGGTTACACGAAGTTCGGTGACTGGTACGCCAAGAACGTCGATGGCGACCACAACCCGTACTTCAAGACGGCGCCGTGGTGCGACATGTTCCTCGCCTGGGCCGCCGACAAGGCCGGCGTGACCGAGTCCGCAGGCCAGTTCGCCGCCACCGTCGACCACGCCAAATGGTTCAAGAAGCAGGACGCCTGGGGCGAGAAGCCCGAGCCCGGCGCCATCGTCTTCTTCGACTGGTCCGGATCCGGCGACATCGACCAGATCGACCACGTGGGCATCGTCGAACGCGTCGAGGGCGACGCCGTCCACACGATCGAGGCCAACGCCGACGGCTACAAGCTCATGCGCAAGGAGCGCTCCGTCGACCACATCGTCGGCTACGGCTTCCCCGGCAAGGTCAAGACCGCCACCACCAAGTACACCCCCAAGCACGCGGCCCCGGCCCCCTCCGTCGAGACCCTGGCCCCCGACACCTCCGCGACGGCCAATCTCCACAAGAAGGAGCCGGCCCCCGAGTCCCCGCTCCCCTCCCAGGAAGTGATCCTCGGCGGCTTCCTCGCGGTCATCCTCTGCGGCACCGTCGCCCTCGCCGCCGGCAAGGCCGCCGCCGCGATGGCCCCGACCTCTCCCCCGGTCCGCGTCCGCAAGCGCGGCAAGCACCACCGCCCCGCCCACCCGGTGCAGCTGCCCGCCGAGGTCACCCCCGCCGACCTGGAGGCCGCCGAGACCGCCACGACGATCATGCCCGCCCTCTCCCTCGCCGCCGCCCACGAGGCCGAGGACCGCGAGTTCTGGGGCCGCATCGCCCATCTCAAGGAGGACGAGGAGCTCGCCTTCTGGGATTCCATGCACGCCGAGAGCACGCTCTCCAGCCGCGCCGAGTACGCAAGCACTCCGGGATTCCGCTAAAGTTAACCCCAGAGCGAGCCAGGGAGTGATCCCCGGACGCCATGCGGAAGTGGCTCAGTTGGTAGAGCATCACCTTGCCAAGGTGAGGGTCGCGGGTTCGAATCCCGTCTTCCGCTCTGAGAGGCATTGCAGCGCAAGGCCTCGCTCGGTGGAGTGGCCGAGAGGCGAGGCAACGGCCTGCAAAGCCGTGTACACGGGTTCAAATCCCGTCTCCACCTCGACGCGCATGTCGCGGCAAGGGCGATTAGCTCAGTGGGAGAGCGCTACCTTGACACGGTAGAGGTCACTGGTTCAATCCCAGTATCGCCCACCACCCTTTCCCGAGGTCAAAGCCTCGTCCCAACAAGATCGGGACGAGGCTTTCGCCGTCTCCTGGCGGAAAACTGGAGATCATCCGCCGGTGAGCACCACAATGTCGGGCTCACTCACCCACGGCTCGGTAACGCTCTGTGATTTCTGCAGCGAGCGAGGGCGGGACGACGCGGAGGAGATGGCGCCGTTCGGCAGCTGTCAGCTTGACATGGGTACGTCCTCGGGGTGCCGGGCTCGGAGCCAGCGGCAGCCGTAGGCGTCCAGGCTCACCCGGGCGCGTTCCTCGGCGGATGGCTCGGTCGTCCAGTCCTCCAGCAGATCGGCCAACTTCCAGGAATCGCTCAGTCCGGAGACGGCGATGTCGACCTCGACCGGCGTCGCCGCGAAGTTGTGCAGTGTCACCAGCAGGGCGTCCTCAGTGCGGAACTCGACGGCCAGCACGGCAGGCTGGCCGGTGTCCAGGACGGTGAAGTCGCCCCAGGCGAACTCCGGGTTCTGCCGGTAGAGCTCGGCCAGTGCGCTGATCCACGACAGCAGCGAATCGGGCTTGCCGCGTTGTTCGGCCACGTTGACCTGGTCCGGGCCGTACTCGCCCTGAACGACCGGGCTGGGGAAACTGGAGGGGTCGGCGGTGGAGAATCCCGCGCCGGGGCCCGGTCGCCATTGCATCGGGGTACGGACGGCGAGCCGGCCTTCCGCGTCCAGGTCCTCCCCCATACCGATCTCCTCCCCGTAGAAGAGCACCGGCGTCCCCGGCAGGGAGAACAACAGGCTGTAGACCATCCTGAGGCGCCGCATGTCACCGCCGAACATGGTGGGCAGCCGCCGCCGCAGACCTCGCCCGTACAGCTGCATCCGGTCCTCGGGGCCGAACGCCTTGAAGACCTCTTGTCGTTCGTCCTCGGTGAGCTTGTCCAGCGTCAACTCGTCATGGTTGCGGACGAACGTCGCCCAGTGCGCGTCCCGTGGCGCGTGGGGCCGTTCGCGCAGCGCCCCCGCCAGCGGGCCGACGTCACCACGGGCCAGGGACAGATACAGCTTTTGCATGCCGACGAAGTCGAAGCACATCGTCAGCTCGTCACGTTCCTCCCCGTAGTAGGGCATCGTCTCGGGGTAGGTGAGGTTCACCTCGCCCAGCAGCACGGCTTCGCCGCTGCGGCGGGCCATGAACGCACGGAGGTCGGCGAGGTATTCGTGCGGGTCGGGCAACCGCTCCGCGTCGGGCTGGCCCGTGGTCTCCAGCATGAACGGCACCGCGTCCACCCTGAATCCCGACAGCCCGAGCTCCATCCAGAACCCCACGATCCGCGCGATCTCGTCCCGTACGGCCGGATTGGTCAGGTTGAGGTCGGGTTGGTGTTTGTAGAAGCGGTGGAAGTAGTACTGACCCGTCCGCTCCTCGTACTGCCACAGACTCTGCTCGCGGTCGGGGAAGGTGATCCCCTGAGGCCCGTCCTCCGGTGGTTCGTCGGCCCAGACGTACCAGTCGCGGAACGGCGAGTCGCGGCTCTCGCGGGCGCTGACGAACCAGGGATGCCGTTCGGAGGTGTGGTTGACGACCAGATCGGCGATCACCCGGATGCCGCGGTCGCGGGCGGTCCGGACGAACTCCACGAAGTCGCCGAGGGTGCCGAGCCGATGATCCACCCCGTAGAAGTCGGTGACGTCATAGCCGTCGTCCCGGTCCGGCGACGGATAGAACGGCATCAGCCAGATGCACGAGATCCCGAGGCGGTCGAGGTAGTCGATCTGCTGGGTGAGCCCGCGGAAGTCACCGCACCCGTCGCCGTTGCCGTCCTTGTAGGTCTCGATGTCCATGCAGTAGACGAGCGCGTTCTTCCACCAGACGTCGGATGTCAGTGTCAGCTTCATTGCGATCCTTCCACCAGATGCGGCAGCACCTTGGCGCCGAACGCATCGATGAACTGGTCGAGTTCCCGTCCGACGTGGTGGAGGTAGATCCCGTCGAAGCCGAGCTCGGCGTACTCGTGCAGCCAGGCGGCGTGCCGGCCGAGGTCCGCCGAGACGTTGACCGCCTCGGTGACCTGCTGCGGCGTCACGTGCTTGGACACCTCATCGAAGTGCTCGACCGTCTCCAGGTCCCAAGGCACCGGCGGCGCGAACACGTTGCTGCGCCATTGGTCGTGCGCGATCCGGGCGGCCTCATCCTCGTCCGGGGCCCAGCTCAGGTGCACCTGCAGGTGGAGCGAGCCACGGCCGCCGTTGTCACGGTAGGCGTCCACGATCCGGGTGAGTGTCTCCTGCGGGGCGTTCACCGTGATGAGCCCGTCCGCCCAGCCGGCGCACCAGCGGGCGGTGTCCACGCTCACCGCCGCGCCCACGAGCTTCGGCACGGTCTCCGGCAGCGTCCACAACCTGGCCCGGTCGACGGTCACCAGGCCGTCATGGCTGACCTCCTCCCCGGCCAGCAGGGCCCGGATGATCTGAACGCATTCGAGCAGCCGCGCGTTGCGGACCTCCTTGCGGGGCCAGCCGCCGCCGGTGATGTGCTCGTTGCTGGCCTCACCGCTGCCGAGTGCCGCCCAGAACCGCCCCGGATACATCGCCCCGAGCGTGCCGATCGCCTGCGCGATGATCGCCGGGTGGTAGCGCTGGCCCGGCGCGTTCACCACGCCGTACGGCAGCCCGGTGGCCTGCAGCGCGGCCCCGAGCCACGACCAGGCGAACGCCGACTGCCCCTGCCGGGCACTCCACGGCGAGAAGTGGTCCGACGACATCGCCGCCGAGAAACCCGCCTGCTCGGCCCGGCTCATCGCCTTGAGCAATGCGCTCGGATGGATCTGCTCGTGCGAGGCGTGGATTCCGTAGACCGCCATGAGCCGGTCTGTACCCGACGAATCCGCGACTATCACCCGGCGGTTATTTTTACGGAAACCGCAGCCGAGCAGGCCACCGCGCCACCGGGTGTCGCCGCCGAAGCCCTGGAGCACCGGCGGATACGAAGCCAGACGTCCACTCCGTACGACGGCTGCAACTGATGTGGGTCGCCATCTCGTGGCCGTGGCGAGTGTGGGAACGTGGCCGGCCTGAGGCGCGTCAGAGCGTGCGATCACCCCATCTAGCCAGGGACATCATGAAATCACCACACGGTCAGCCATCTGCGGAACAGTCGCCTGCCGGGCCGGTCCCGGACCGCCCCTGGGCCGTCCACGTCGCCGTCACGCTGGCCGCCCTGCTTTGGATCACGTTCATTGTGAACAGCGCGGCGGAGAACCCGGACTCGGTCTTCAGCTCACCCAACATCTGGTACGCGCTGATCTGGTCGGTGATCTACGTGGCGTGGCTGTACCGGGTCCGGCGCGGTGGGCCGAACGCGATCAACACCATGTCGATGCTCGCCGGCGTGATCGGCGGGCTCGGAGGTGCGCTGGTGATCTGGCTCGGGTCCCAGGGGACGGACTCGAGCGACTGGACGTCCAGCGCCCCGGCGGCCGCGTTGGCCGTCGCCATGATCACGGTCTGCGCGCTCCTGCGCCTCCCCGGCGTCCAGCGATGGGCCGCCGCCAGCCACGCGGCGGCGGTCGAGCGGCGCGCTACGCAGTCCGTCGATCCGGGGCAGGAGCCGGCAGGTCCGGCCGATCAGCTCCGTTAGCCGGAGCCCGCGCTGCGGGCAGCGTCGAGACGTCCACCTCCCGGTCGGCGCCGGGCACACCTTGCAGGCGCGGCGCCGTGCACATCGTGCTGGTGCGGGCGCGGCGCCGGACTTCACCCGGACGCCATGTGAACACTCCATTACGCGCCGGAGGTGCCAGCCTTGGTCATGCCGGTTTCCGGCCCGGCCTCACCATCAAGCTCAAAGAGGCCGAGATGACGTAGCTGTGCGCGGCTGGCGATGCCGAGCTTGGGGAAGAGCTTGTAGAGGTGGTAACCCACTGTGCGTGGGCTGAGAAACAGCCTGGTGCCGATCTCACGGTTGCTCAGTCCTTGCGCGGCAAGACGCGCGACCTGCAGCTCTTGCGGGGTGAGCCGCCCGGCCAGGTCGGCCGGCCGGTGGTCGGCCGCGCCGCCGAGTGCGCGCAGTTGGGTCCGGGCGTGCTCGGACCAGTGCGAGGCACCGAGACGATCGAACAATGCGACGGCGGTGCGCAGGTGTTTGCGGGCCTCGGTGGGGCGGCGGCCACGGCGGGCCCACTCGCCGTGAAGGACCGCGATGCGGGCCTGTTCGAACGGCATCTGTGCCCGGACGGCGGCTGCCGCGGACGTCGCGCAGTCCTTGTCCGCGGAGGGATCGCCGTCGTAGGCGGTCAGCAACGCCCGGCAGCGCAGAACCTGGACGTCGACCCACGGCGAGGTCCGGCCGTGGGCCCATGAGGAGAGGTCGGCCGCGGCCTGCTTGGCCGTTTCGACCTCTCCGCAGCGCAAACTCGCCTCGACAAGGTCGGCGGTGGCCTTTCTACCGATGTCCGGGTGGCCGCTGGGAAGGGGCCCCGACGTCGAGCCGATGAGCTCGAACGCCTCGCGGTGGTCGCCTGTGGCCAGAGCAAGCAGCCCGTCCGCCCAGGTGGCCCGTGCCGCGGCCAGTCGATGCCGGGTGCGCCAGGCAAGGGTGAGCGCCGTGCGGCTGTGGACTCGGCCGCCTTCGGCGTCTCCCCGGACCGCCGCCAACCGTGCGAGGTGCGCGGCGAGGTCCGCCTGACGCGCCAGGTGCTCGGCATCCTCGGCGTGACGTAGGCCCTCTTCGGCATGGGCGATGCCCGCCTCCCACTGGCCCATCTGGTACTCGATCTCGACGAGCCAGCTCAGTGCCACGGTGAGCAGGCTGAACATCCCGCTGGTTCGGAATCGATCGGCCACCTGCAGACCGAGGGCGCGGGCCAGGGCCGGGTCGGGCCCGCGGGCGGCGACGGCCAGAAGCCACAGCCACCGCCGCGGGTCGCCGGTGCCGAGGTCCGCCGGGACCACCCCGGCCAGCCGTGAGATCGCGCCGTCTTCCGGTGTGAGGCGGTCGTCCATCGCGGCCTCCAGAACCTGGGCGGCTCGGCGATAGGCCGAACCGCCGGGCTCTGTGCCCAGCCGCCTCGTCAAGGACTGTGCGGTCGCGATTTCGCCGGCCTGCCAGGAGGCATCGCAGGCGGCGAAGAGAGCGGCGGCGATATCGTGGGGAGCGGTCATGCGCGCGTCGTCGACCGAGCCGGCCAGCCGGGCCGCCGCGATCACCTGGTCGCCCGTGTACCACTGCATGTAGCCCTGCAGGCGTTCCAGATCCACATCGGTTTGGTGGGCACTTCCCCCGCCAACGGATGACGGGGTCACGGCGATCGCCGCCGCCTGCGCGGCCAGTGACTGCGCACGCGCCGAATCGGCGGCCTTCCAGGCGTCGTAGGCGGCCGTGAGGAGATGATGGCGGCGGCGCTCCGGAAACCGGGTGAGCTGCGCGGCCCGCTGGTACGCCGCCGAACTCGCCGCGAGCCCGCCACCGCTTCGCAACTGTGCCGCATGGTGGGCGAGCGTCCGCGCACGCTGTTCATCGGTGCCGGTCGCGGCCAGGGCTCGGTGCCACGCCGCACGAGCGGGATCGTGGTCGGTGAGTTCGGCGGCGAGCGCTTCATGCGCCTCGGCCCGATGGGCGAACGGCGCGTTGTGGTAGACCGCCGACCGCATCAGCGGATGCCGGAACCGCAGCGTCTCCGGATGCGCCGCCACGGTGCTGACGACGAGGAGACGCGCGGCCTCGGCGGCGGTAAGCGCGTCGGCGCCAAGCCCGGAGCGGGCCAACGCGCCGAGAACCACGTCGTATTGGCCGGTCTCGTCGGCCGCCGCGACGACCAGCGCGCGCCGGCTGTGTTCGGGGAGCGCTCGGAGCCGATCGGTGAAGGCGTCGCGGAGCCGGTCGGTGAGCGGGACGGTCTTCGACATCGATCCCGTCGCGGACAGGTGCCCGGTGTCGCCGAAGACGGCCAGCTCCAGCAGAGCGAGGGGGTTGCCGCCGGAGCGCTCGGTGAGCACCTCGACGATGCGTCGCGGTGGAGACCAGCCCTGGCCGGCCAGAAGCTCTCCGACGGCGTCCGGGGCCAGGCCGCCGACCGGCAGCGTGGGGAAGCCGGCACGGGAGAAGTGGTCGGCCTCGTCGAGATCGCGCCGGGCGACCAGCACCGCGATCGGATCGGTGGTGATACGGCGGGCGGCGAACAGCACCGCTCGCGCCGATCCGGTATCGAGCCAGTGCGCGTCATCGACCACGACCAGCAGTGGACGCCGCGAAGCCAGGAGCTGCCAGGCGGCCAGGACGGCCGCACCGACCGCCCCCGGAGTTGTCTCCGACGCGGCGGTGGTCGTGGCGGATCGGGTCGTGGGCCACAGCCTGTCGACGACGTCGCGGTGCGCGTCGGCCAGCCCATCGAGCTGCGCGCAGACCGGCGCCAGGAGCTGGTGGAGCCCGCCATAGGGCAGGTCGATCTCCGACTCCACGCCGGTGCAGCGCAGGACCGTCATGCCGGTCGCGTGCGCCGCCGCGTCGTCCAACAGTGCGCTCTTGCCGATCCCCGGCTCGCCCCGCACCACCACGACCTGACCGTGGCCACGCCCCGCATCCGCCAGGCGATCGGCGAGGATCCCTCGTTCCATTTCCCGGCCGATGAGCACCTGTCCACACTAACCGGCGGTGAAGACCAGTCGTTTTGACAGATGCCCGCCGGCGGGTCCGCCACGAGGGTTGAGTCCGGAAGATCCCAGTGACCAGGAGGAAATCGTGACCGACGAGACCACTGACGGTGCGCACACCACCGGCCCCAGCCGACGGCGCCTCCTCGGCGGCACCGCCGCGGGGCTGGCCGCCGCCGCCGTCCCGACGGTGGCGGGTCAGCGTGCGGCGCAGGCGGCACCCGGAAAGGCCAGGCGGTTCACCGGCAAAGTCGTGATCATCACCGGCGCCACTTCGGGGATCGGTGCGGCCACGGCCCGGGCGTTCGCCGCCGAGGGCGCGCGGGTGGCCTTCTGCGGGCGCCGCGAGAAGCTGGGAAGACACGTCGAGGCGACCATCCGAAAGGCGGGCGGGGAAGCCACCTACATCCGTGCCGACGTACGCGACGAGCGGCAGATCGTGGCCTTCGTCAACCGTGCGGTCACGCTCTACGGTGGCCTCGACATCGCCTTCAACAACGCCGGGATCAACTGGTTCAAGCCGCTGCACGAGATCACCGCCGCGGAGTACGACGACATGCAGAGCACCAACGCCCGCGGGGTCTTCCTGGCGATGAAACACCAGATCCCCCACCTGCTCAAACGAGGCGGCGGGGCGATCGTGGTGACCTCCTCGCTCGGGGTGGAGATGGCCCGCCCCGGCGGCTCGGCCTATTCCGGCAGCAAGGGCACCCTGGAGGGAATCGTGAAAGCGGCGGCGCTCGACTACGGCCGGCACAACATCCGGGTCATGGCGATCCAACCGGGCACGATCGACACCCCAATGGTCCGCGGCGCCCTTCCCGACCTCAGCGACGCGGAATGGGAACAGGCCAAAAAGGTCTTCGCCCAGCTCAACATCGACGGCCTGCCGAGGATGGGAGAGACCACCGACATCGCCACCGCGGTGATGGCGCTGTGCAGCGACGACTTCGCCTACATGACCGGCGCCTCGGTCATGGTCGACGGCGGCGCCACCGCCGGCCGTCGGATGATCTTGCCGAACCAGTGACCACCAAGCCCTGCAGCGGCCGGGGGTCACCACAGGTCCACGATGTCCGTCACCACCACGAACGACCCGGCCACCGTGAATCAGGAGAACGTGAGCGCCACCCTGACTTTCGCCGTGCCCGCCGCGACGGTGTTCGCGGTGCCGGCGGACCCGACGGCGGCGTGCCCGGTAAAAGAGGGCGGCTCTCTCATGCATCTGTCAAGCGGCTGTGGCCATGTGACCAAGGTCGTAGGGACATCGATTCGCAGGACGGCGTGCGGGACGCTGTTGTTCTGTCGATTCTTGAGGCGTACGACCTCACGGACAGTTCCCGTGCGGCGGTCGAGCTGGCGGGGTGCGACCACACACGGTGGCTCGCTATGTACCGGTGCGCGCGGTTAGTCTCCGCGAGGTCGCCCGCCTAACAGGGCACCCGGCCCTGCGGGCACCGGCGCGTCCTGGTGCCAGAGGGCCATTCCCGTTGATCGGAATTGGCTCTCGGGGCCCTGGCCTGGCATCGGGGCCGTCACCAGACTTCTCGACGGCGTGGTCGTCGTTCCGGCGACGGCCGCGTTCCCGCCGAAAATCCTTCGAGGAGTACCACATCATCATGCGTCGAACGCTTTCCCTTTCCGCGGCCGGCCTGGCCGGCGCGGCGTCCCTCGCTCTCGCGGCCCCGGCCGAGGCCGCCCCCGTCCAAGCGGCGGCACCAGCCTCGGCTCAGGCCGCCGACGGCTGGTCGAAGTGGAAGACCGGCAAGATCAAGAAGCCGATCAAGGGCGTCGCCGTCTCCTGGAAGTACCACACGCGCTGGGAGATGGGCGTGAAGGAGCTGCAGATCCAGTTCCACCTCACCGACACCGCGAGCGACAAGCGCCATCCGCGCATGTACATGGAGTACACGTCGTGGAGCGGCGTCAAGAAGACCATCGACTTCAAGGGGCCCCACAAGAAGCACACCTACCGCTGGTGGAACGGATCGCCGCGATCGATCAAGGTCCGCGAGTGCGTGGCCGGCCACCCCTTCCAGCGCATGAAGTGCAACAAGACGTGGACGAAGGTCTACAACTACAAGTAGACAGCTGATCTCACCCCTCATCCAATCTGGTGGTGAGGGGTGAGAACGGCCTGGACGATCGCGGTCAGTAGATTTTCGGGAAGCCAGACCGTCCAGTCCCTCGAAGCCTGGTTGACCTGCGGTCCGGCGTGGTCTGGGCTGGCACGGAGATGTCGGAGAGTTTCAGAGCCACCTGGCCCTCGGAGGTGGCCCGTGACCGTCTGCTTTTCGTCGTCGGCTGATCGGTGCGCTCACCAAGCCGCAGGACTGCGGCGCTCCTGGCAACCGTCGGCTGGTGTTGCGGTCAGGCGCGGTCGCGGAGCCGGTAGATCAGGTGGGTAGACACCGCGGCCCTCCATGACGCGCGGGTCGAGTCGTTGAGCCGGCCGGAGGTCTCGAGGATGGGCAGACTTTCTTCGGCACCACGATCAGCGACTTTTCTGGCTGGCGGGCTGAGCATCCGTAAGACAGGTGCGACTCCAGGTCCTGCTGCCGCCGTTGAGTGTGACTTCGCCGTTCTGGGGTCACGGGAGGCGGGGGACGGAGACCGGCGCGCACTCAGTCCTCTTGGACGGGGCTGCCGGCGGAGGGCTTCCGGTCCACGAGTTCGGTGATCCTGGACGGCTCGACGCCGCACAGTCGCAGGAGGCTCCAGGCCAGGGCGCGGGCGGCTTCGGCGATGGTCATCTGGCCGGTGGTCACGGCCTCCCCTGCGGCGTGGCCGAGGGAGACGGTGGCTGTGGCGAGCCAGGTGGCCGACAGGTCTCGGGTGAACTCTCCGGATCGTTGCCCTCGGGTGAGCACTTCCTGGAGATGGTCGACCACCGGACGGTGCTGAGCGCGCTCATCGTCGGTGGTCGTCGCCTCGACGTTCAGCAGCCGCATGTAGCGCTGGAAGGGACGCCAGCTCACGTCGAGCAGGCGCAGCAGGGCCTCGGCGGCGGAACCCTCGTCCAGCCGGGCGGTGTCCATCTCGGCGACGGTTTCGGCCGTGATGGCGTCGATCACGGCCCTCACCAGTGCGTCTCTGTTTCCGAAGTGGGCGTAGACCGTCTGACGGCTGACTCCGGCCGCGGTGGCGATGTCCTCGATGCTCGCATGGGGCTCGGAGGCCAGGACCCGCTGGGCGGCCTGCAGGACGGCGGCCGCACTCCGATCGGCGTCGGCACGGCGTCGCCTGCGCCGGGAAGCCGATATCTCAGACATGTTGTCAACTTTAGCAAACCTCGATAACTTGGACATCGTGTCAGAGATAAGAGCTGAAACGTCCCGGCGCACCGTGCTGCGCTCGGGCCTGCTGATGACGGCGGCTGCGGCGCCTTCGGTTCCCGGACGCGCCGCTGCGGCGGATGAGACCATCGCGCTCACCGGAGTCACGGTCGTCGACGCCACGGGGCGCCCGCCCCGCCGCGACATGACCGTGCTCGTGCGAGGGCAGCGCATCGCGGGACTTGGACGCCGGGGAACGGTCACCATTCCCGCCGGTGCCCGGGTCCTCGACCTGCCCGGCAGGTTCGTGATCCCCGGCTTGTGCGACGCGCACGTGCACAGCGTCCCCGACGAGCGGATCTCCCCGCCGCTCCACCTGGTCAACGGCATCACCACCGTCCGGGAGATGTCCGGCTCCCCGCTGCTGCACCAGTGGCGCGAGCGGACCCGCCACGGGGAGTTGCTCGGTCCGCGATCGGTGATCGCCAGCCGTATCGTGGACGGCGCGCCCACGATCGGGGACCCGGCGGTCTTCACCGAGGTCGCCACCGCCGACCAGGCTCGCGCGGCCGTGCGCCAGGCCAGGCGCGAAGGCGCGGACTTCGTGAAGGTGTACTCACGGCTGCCCCGCGACTTGCACCGGGTGATCGCCGATGAGGCACGCCGCTGCGGCATCCCGTTCGCCGGACACTGCTCCGACGCTGTCGCGCTCACCGCCGCCAGCGCGGCGGGACAGCGCAGCATCGAGCACCTGTACGGCATCTGGTACGACACCTCGACCCGCGAGCCGGAACTGCGCGCCCGGATCGCCGCCATGCGCATCGAACGCGGCGACTACCTCCACTGGATGCGCGAGACCCACCATCTGGAGTGGGACGCGGCCACCAGCTACAACCCCCGCAAGGCGGCGCGGGTGTTCGCCACGTTGGCCCGCAACCGGACGCGGATGGTGCCCACCCTGACCGTCTACCAGGTGCTGGATCGGCCGGAAGAGGTCGACCCGAACGACGAGCGGCTGCGCTACGTTCCGGCCGCGGTCGCCGAGGGCTGGCGGTGGGCCCTGGACCACGTCATCAGGGCCGGCCGCACCCCGCAGGAGATCGCCCAGCACCGCGCGCTGCTCGACCGCCGCCAGATGCTCGTCGGCGCGATGGCCGACGCCGGAGTGCCGATCGTCGCGGGAACGGACGCGGGCGACGTGCCGTTCCAGGTCCCCGGATTCGCCCTGCACGACGAGCTCGCCGCGCTCGTGCGGGCCGGGCTGTCGCCGGTGCGCGCGCTGCGGGCCGCCACCATCGAAGCCGCCCGCCTGCTCGGCCTGGACCACCTCCTCGGCACCGTGGAGGTCGGCAAGCTGGCCGACCTGGCCGTGCTCGACGCCGACCCCCTGGCCGACATCCGCAACACCACCCGCATCCACGCGGTCCTGACCCGCGGACGCCTCATCACCGCCGAACACCGCGCGCGGATGCTGGCCGACATCGCTCGCGCGGCCGCCGAACCCCCGGCCGCGCCCTGAATCAGCGGCCCGCCGCGATCCTCGCCGCACGACCACCCCGGCCGGACGACCGCCCGGGCCGTCCCGTGCGCTTTCCCCAAGGAGTTCCCTCATGAAAACCCGGCTCATCGCCGGACTGGCGCTGCTGTCCACCGGCCTGCTCGCCGGAGCGTTCGGCTACGGCGCGACCAACGTCGCCCCCACCTTCGACGCGGTCCCGCTGGAGGTGCGCCTGACCTTCCACTCGGCACTGATGCGGATGAACGGCCCCGTCATGCAGACGGCCATGGCCCTGGCCGTGCTGAGCTCGCTCGCCCTGGCGGTGTCGACGCGCGGAAAACCGCGCCTGCTGGCCGGTGCGGCCAGCGCGCTGGCGGTGGTGTCGTTCCTGGTCACCCGGTTCGGCAACGTCCCCATCAACCAGAAGATCAAGGTTTGGGCGGTCACCGCGCCCCCGCCCGACCACGCCGAGATCCTCCAGCGGTGGGAGGCCTTCAACATCGTGCGCACCGTCACCGCGCTGGCGGCGTTCCTGCTCATCATCACGCTCGTCCTGCGTTCCACCCGAGAAGTTGATCATTGACGCGTCCTTGGACGGACCACGACGTTCTGGACAGCCTGGCCCTCACCATGACCGCTACGCCGAGCGCGCATGCTGCGCCGGCGCCCGCCGTCCCCTGCGTTGGCGGGCGCGGTACCCCGGCCAGCGATCAACCAAGGTAAGTAGACGTTTCGGACGCGAAGGAGATGGGATGGGGCGTGCGTGGGCCTACGCGCGGGTCTGCTCCCGGACAGTGAGCCAGGTTTCTCCGGGGTTGCAGAAGAATGGAGAGACACGGGGATGAGCTTCCGGCTGGCGGCGTATGCCGTGTGCATCGAGGACGGGCGCGTGCTGCTCGCCCGTCACGTGCCACCGAAGGGCGAGACCAACTGGACTCTTCCGGGTGGCAGGGTCGAGCACGCGGAGGATCCGTTCGACGCGGTGATTCGGGAGGTCGCTGAGGAGACCGGCTGCGACGCGGTGGTCGAACGCCTGCTGGGCGTGGACTCAAGGGTGATCCCCGCGGCTGAGCGCACCATCCCCGGCGGACCCGAGCACCAGAATGTCGGCATCTTCTACCAGGTCCGTATCACCGGCGGCCACCTCCGACCTGAGCCGAACGGCGAAACCGCCGAGCCGACCTGGACTCCGATCCCCGACGTCGCTCGCCTGCGCCGGTCATCGCTGGTCGACATCGGCCTCACCCTGTCACAGACCCTCCCGGCAACCGGCCATGTCGCTCACGTCCCGGTCGGCGGCCTGATCCAGCACTGAGGTCACCACAACATCTACCTGGCTCGCTTGACCGTCATCTGGCTCACACGATCGGCAGGACAGTCTTCACGACCAGTGGAGATCGCGTAGTCGAGGTCGCGGCCCCCTCCAGGAGCCCCACGTGCAGGCGACTTCGGACATCCGCGCAGATGGCTTCGGAAATCGACACCCAGGCAGTTCACCGACGGTGCGCGAACTGGCGCCGCTGCTCACGCTGCAGCGGGGATCCCCTGGCTGGTTGTTTCTCAGGTCGCGCGGTCGTTCGTCGTGGAGTGGTAGGTGGCGATGATGACGTGTTGCGGTGGGCACGTGGGTGCGCGGTCACGTCCCACCGCTCGTCCTCGTCCCGGGTACTAGCGCTTCTCCAGCGTCGCGTCCAGGAGGCAGCCGACTTCCTCTTGGACGCGGTCCGCAAACGGCCCGCCCACCAGCCTCCTGACAAACATGGCCGCGCTCACCGGCCCGCCCCTGACTCAACCCCGCACAGGACGGATTCAGCGTCGGCAGCTGTAGCTGTTCGCGGAGGCGGCGTTGCCGCCGGTGTAACGCGGGTACAGCGGATAGGCGCAGATCGGCTTGGCGGCCAGCATCTGGAACGGTGGCGCGTAGTGGTTGGCGGTTGCCGTCACGGAGACTCCTGGCGCCCGGCCTTTCAAAGCCCAGTTCTCCAGCACGCTGAACCAGTCGACGTTGCGTGGCACCGCGTTGACGGTTCCGGCGCTGGTGCCGACGCCGTAGGGGGTCGTGCCGTCGGCGTCGAGGGTGGCGGGGTCGATGGTTCCGCCGCAGCCGTGGTCGGTGCCGGGTGAGACGTACAGGCGCATGAATGTGCCAGTCGTCGCCCTGCCCATGGTCGAGACCACCGAGTCGTAGTACTCCATCCCCATCGCCGCGCTCCGGGCATAGTCGGCGGTGCATTCAAGGACGATGAGCTTGCCGCCGCGCCTGTTGAAGGCCGACAGGTCGGGGTTGAGCGTGTCCATCATCGCCGAGACCTGCGCCATGCGGTGCCGGTGTTCGGCCCGGTCGAAGTGGTTCACCACGTCCAGGCCGGGATTCCGGCTGAACACGAACTTGGCGGCGCCGACACCGTATTCGGCGTATCTGGGGTACCCGGTGTCACCGTAACTCAGGGAGGGATTGTCACCGACCTTCGTCGCCAGGGACCAGGGTTCCCCTCCGAACAAGAACCCCGGGTAATGGTCCAGCCCGCTGGGCAGCGTGAACCCGAGGTCCAGGCGCGTGAACACGGTGTCGACGACGTCGAGCTGCGCGGCGGTGAGGCAGCTGCCAGGCTGCGGCGCCCCCGTGCACTTCAGGGTGCGCACGGCCTTGAGAATCTTGTTCTGGCAGCCACGGTAGTCGCTGAGGACGGCGTCGGCGATGCCGTCGCGCGAGTCGCAGGCATGCGCGGACATGCGTCCCAGCAGATTGATGTCGGCGGTGGTGAAGCCACCCGCTTTTCCGTTGCGCTCGACGGCCTGGAGGGTGGCGATGAAATTGCCGAACAGCCCGGTCCATCCGATGACCGGCACGCGGACGAAGACACCGTCGATGTCGCCCGGGAACCGCTGGGCCATGAGCAGCCCCTCGCGTCCTCCCTCCGAGCCGCCGACCCAGAGCCGTTTGCGGGGCCGTTCACCGTAGTAGTCCTTGGCGATCTCCTCCGCCACGTCGTGGACCTTCTTGTAGGCGTCAGTGGCGAAGTTGCCGAACATCTCCGCATTGAGCGCGAAGTCGAACGTCGCGCCCGCCCGTTCGACGGGGTCGGGTGAGTTGTAGCGCGGGCTTGCGGTGATGAGGTGGCCGGAGTCGGTGCCCACGGTCATGTAGCCGCGCATCAGCGGGGTGAGAACATCGCCGGCGTTGGCGTCGATGCTGATGTACCCGGTCGCATCGGTCAGACGGCCGTTGAACCCGCCTCCACCGAACTGCGTGGACGAGCCGTTCCACTCGGTAGGCAGGTTCACCTCGAACCCGATCGGTTGCGCGCCCTTGGTCACCGGTGCGATGTTGCCGGTCAACCGGCAGAAGGCGGGCTTGGCCGGTGTCACGACCGCCGAGGAGTTGCCGGCGTTGCGCACAGGCTGCCTGCCGGCGGTCAGGACCGCGTCGGAAGCGGCATGGTGCACGGCTGAGGTCACTGTGGCGTCGGCCCGGAGCATCCCAGGCGTGCCGATCTTGTTGGCGGGAATGGTGGCGCCCCGCATGGCGGCGCAGGCCACTTGCGGATCGGCCACGGTCACCGTGTGAACTCCGTTCCGGGAGACCGCTCCTGCCGGGTCGGCGACGGCGGGAGCCGCCATCGCGGACGTCACCGAGATCGCTACTGCGAGGGCGCTGAAACGGGCTGCTCTCACGGGCACACTCCTTGGGCGAGGGCTCGGCGTACCCAGACCGCGCGGGCCACCGTCACGGCGGCACAGCCGACCTGGAATGTTGACGTCCACGCCGGACCGTGTGAGACACGAGCACCAGCCGAACGCACAGGATGGCCATATCCCTCGTGGGGACGAAGCCCGATCGTGCGACAATACTATGACGACACGCACGAATTGTGTCAATAATCACTCGGGTGCTCGTGCGCGACCCGGGCGGACGATTCCACCCCGATGCTGGTGGCGACACCTGCCAGCACGGCCTGGGTGACGCCGGCCCGCTGCAGTTCGGCGTGCAGGGAGATACCGCCGAAGGCACTCCCCGGGGACCTCACTTCGGTGCGCTCGGGGGCGTCGCCCAGGATGCCGACCAGCGCCACCGGCCCCGTCACTGGACGGCGTAGGGCTCCGCAGCGGTTTCCGGTTCTTCCCGGTCCTTCTTCTTCGGTTTCTTGGTGTGGCCTGGAGGCGTCTTGGTCTGGCCTGGGGGCGTCTTGCTCTGGCCTGGAGGTAGTTGCTCCGCGGACTCGGTCGGCGTAGGGCCGGCGGTTGGCGTGCCCGGGACGCCCGGTGACGCGCTGGGGGCGACCCGCGGAGATCGCCCGTCCGGCGGCCTGGTCGTGGTGGTGTTGGGCGTGGTGGAGACAGGTGCCCCGGCGGACTCGGCCGTGGACCAGACGGAGCCCGGGGACAACGGGGCCGTGCCGCCGGACGGGCCGTCGACGATGAGCCGGTCCGAACCGGGCGGCTCCTTGGTGCCGGAGCCGAAGTCGGTGGCGCCGACGACGGCGATGAGCAGGACGGCCACCACCGTGGAGCCAATGGCGGCGAGCCCGGGTCGCAAGCTCGGCAGACGGCGCGGCTCACCGCCCGGAACGCCGTCCGGCTCGGGCGGCGGGTCCCACAGTTCAGCGATCGCCGCGGCGGCCGCCATGCCGTCGTCACCGGCGGCGGCCCGCGCGGCCAGCAGGATGTTCAGCAGGTCGGCGGCGCGCGGCCGCACGGCGGGCTCCTTGGCCAGGGCGGCCGACACCAGACCGCCCAGCGGCTCGGGCAGGCCGTTCGGCTCCGGCGGCATGCTCATGATCCGCTCGGTCAGCACGGCGGCGTCGCGGCCACCGAACGGGTGCCGTCCGGTCGCCGCGTACGCGACCAGGCAGCCCCAGCCGAAGACGTCGCTGGCGGGGGTGGCCGGGCCGCCCGCCAGCCGCTCCGGCGCGATCCAGCCGGGACTGCCCATCACGATGCCGGTCTTGGTCGGGCCGCCGACCACGTCCATTTCGGAGGCGAGACCGAAGTCGATGACGCGGGGGCCCATCCGGGCGAGCAGGACGTTGGCGGGTTTGAGATCGCGGTGCACCAGCCCGGCCTGGTGGATGGCGACCAGGGCGGCGGCGACGCCGATGGCCACCGCCTCGACGCTGCGCTGCGGCATGGGCCCGTGCCGCTGGACGACCTCCGACAGCGGCGGGCCCGCGACGTACTCGGTGACGAGATAGGGACGGTCGCGGTCGCCGGCGTCCTCGATCACGCGTGCGGTACAGAACGAGGCGATCCGCTGCGCGTACAGCCCCTCCGCGCGGAACCGCCGCCGCGCGTCGGTGTCGTCTTCCTGCCCGGGGGTGAGGGTCTTGACGGCGACGAGCCGCCCGCCGGAGTCCCGGCCGAGGTACACGACGCCCATTCCACCCGCGCCCAGGCGGCCGAGCAGGCGATAGCGCCCGATCTTCCGGGGATCCTTGGGGCCCAGCGGCCGTGCACCTGCGGGCACGCCGCGGTCTCGTTCGCTCACGCACGCCCTCCTTCGACTGGTCGGCTCACCCTTCCATACGGCCCGTTCCGTACGGCGCGATCATCAGTCTTAACCACTAACTGAAGATAAATCAGTAAGTGGCCTTGGTTTGCCACGGCGTCCTTTCCAGGGAGACGCACGATTTAGCGACTGCGGGACGCATGGATTGTGTTTTTGGGTGGCTCCTCGTCTTTTTCGCCACGGATCGGCTGGAGGGAGTCGCGGTTCGCCGCGTTGTCGCCGCGGCGGAATCAGGTTGCGTTCAGCGCATTTCGGCGGGCAGGAGCAGCACGGTAGTCGCGGGGGCGCAGCCCGTAGCGGTTCTTGAACGTCCGGGTGAAATGCGAAGCATCCTTGAAACCGACGCTGAACGCGATGTTCGCCACGCTCCACCCGGCCTGGCGCGGATCGGCGAGCAGCCGCGCAGCCCGGTCGAGACGCTGCTCCAGAATCCAGCGGAACGGTGAGGTGTTCTCGTCCCGGAACAGCATGTGCAGGTAGCGGACCGACACCCCGAGGGCATGGGCCACCATCGCGGGCGACAAATCCGGGTCGGCGATGTTGTCGATGATGTAACGGCGGGCACGGGCGAGATGTGCCGCTCGCGGCAGGTCGAGCCCGGTGTCGAGCCGTTCAGCCAGCGCGGCGGCGACCAGGTCCAGCAAGATGCCGCCGACCCGCGACAGCACGTCCGGCGACAGGCCGGGCACCTGAACGGTCAGCGAACGGAAGAACGTCGACAGCAGCGCGCCCGCGCCGTGATCGCCGCGTACCGGCGTCGCCGTCGCGTTCCGGGGCAGGGGGCAGCGCGCCTCGAACAGCGTCCGGGGCACCTTCAGCACGAGCAGCTCGAACGGGTCGAGACCAGCGATCCGGCAGGGGCGGGCGCTGTCGTAGACGGCGAGGTCGCCCGGCCGCAGCAGCGCCTCACGCCCGTCCTGGGCCACGGTGATGCGGCCCCGGACGGCCAGGTTCACCAGGTAGTCGTCCTCGGAACTCCGGCGGACCAGCAGCGGCGGCCGGTCCACCGCATGCGGCTCGGAGACGACCTTCGCGACCCACATGCCGTCCAGCGCCTCGGCCGATACCTCGCCCCGGAAGCCCACGACGCGCCGCTCCGGCGTCTCCAGGTCGAACGGCACGAAGGTGGCGCAGACGACCTCGCGCCAGTACTCCAGCTGCTCGCGTTCATCGACCGTCGTGGTGGAGAAGGTGAGCGTCATGGTGGCCACCTCGCTGCGGATCCGTGACCGGGTGCGCTCAGGGTCGATTACCGGTGCAGCGGCAGTCAACCCCTGGCCACGGGCCCGGCCGTAGCGTCGAAGACCCTGAAACGGAAGAGGTGAGCGGACATGACCACCGCCGAAGAGCTCATGGCACAGACCGTGGCCAACGAGGCGCGGACCGACCGGATGCGCGACAAGTACGCCCTCGAGGAGGGCTACATCAGCGATGACAGCACCCCGTGGGTGCCGTTCGTCCCCAACGTGTTCATCAAGCATCTGACCTTCGACGTGCGCAGCAGCAGCGCCGCCAACGTGCTGTGGGTGCAGGCCGGCGGCATGCTCGGACGGCACCGCCACCGCGGCCCCGTCTCTGGCTACGTCCTGGAGGGCAGCTGGCGTTACCTGGAGTACGACTGGGTGGGACGCGCGGGCGACTTCGTCCGCGAGAGCCCCGGACGCACCCACACCCTCTACTCCGAGAACGGCATGAAGACGTTCTTCTGGCTCAACGGGCCGCTGGAGTTCCTGGACGAAGAGGATCGCGTCACCGAGGTGGTCGACGTGTTCTGGTTCATCGACCACTACGAGTCCCACTGCGAGAAACACGGCATCAAGATCAACGAAAGGCTCTACCTGTGACGGCGACCCTGGCCGACCGCCGCATGGACCTCGTCCGGCGGCACGTCCAGGTGGAGAACGCCCAGGACATCGACGGGCTGCTGGCGACGTTCAAGGCCCCTCGGAGGCCGCTTGGCCCCCGCCGTCCACTGACCGTTCAACCACCAAGACCAGCCGTTTCGTTGACACTCCCTCGGGCGTGGGCGGAACAAGCGAAGGAGGCGGCGCCACCGCTGGGCACTGCCTCCTCATTTACTTCTGACCATGTCGATCAGCGTGCGGCAGTACTGATCGTCACCGCCGTCGGCACTCAGATCTGACCGAGTCGGCCGCCTGTGCTGCTCGGCCGCCTGTGCTGCTCGGTCGCCTGGGGAGTGTCGATGAGCTCATCCCAGCTTGCGCCGCCCCGCTCTCCGTAAGGGCCAGTCCAGGTCAGCCGTAGAAGGTGACCAGGTCCCGCAGCGGTAGCGGCCCATCGGGGAACTCGCGTGCGAAGGTGTTGAAGTCGAGCGTCTCGTCCACCGCGGCCAGCAGGACCTTGACCAGTTCGGCCGCCACCACTCGGTCAACGATCGGGCCGTACACCTGCCGCATCTGCGGCACTCGCGCGGCCGTCACATGCCCGATGACCGGCGCGTGCCTGGCTTGCGGCGTGCCGGTGAACGGGTTGTCGTACATGAACCCCGTCGGCGTGAGCTCACGAGGCACGCCGAGCCTCTCGAACTCCTCGCTCGCCTCTTGCAGGTACTGCGCGCCCAGCCGCAGTGGCCCGAAATCGAAGCGGGTCGACTCGCCGTATTCGATGACGTCCTGCCAGACGCGGGCGTAGGCGTCGCCGGCCTCCGGGTCCTTGGGCCGACCGCCGAAGATGTCGTCGACGGCCTCGACCATCGTCCGAGACGCCTCCATCTCCCCACGCGCGTCAATGGCCGCGGCGCGCTGGCGGCTCGTTTCCACCGTGCCGGGTGCGGGATGCTGGATCCAGCTGCCCAGGTTCTGGATACTCACGCTGTAGATCGTGAGCTGCGTACTCATCGGTCTCCTCTGCCCCAGTGGTCCCGTCCCCTCGTAGACGCGATCAAGTGACCCGCGGTTCCCGGCACTCAGGTCAAGCGGGAGCCGACGGCACGGTCCATAAGGCCCGGATCCGGCCGTCGACCGCCGCGCGGCCAGAACGCAGCCACCGGAAGCTCACTCCCAGGAGAGCCGAACACAGTGCACCACCGCGCCGCAGTCGCCGGCCGCGTTCAGAGCCGGATGATCTGAACCGGCCCATTGGGCTGTCCGGTCCTTGCTGATCAGGGAAGGGCGGCTGCTCGAACGTCACTGTGGGACCCCTCGAAGAAAGCGGCGCTCTCCGCATCCGCCGGGTAGTACGACTCGATCGCGACCTCGTGCAGCGTGATGTCCATCGGGGTACCGAACGTGGTGATCGTCGAGAACAGGCGCAGTTCTCGCCCGTCGATGCGAATGATCATCGGGATCACGACATCGGATTCGGCCGATCGGCTCGACGCGTCCTCAGCGTTGGGCTCCAGCAGTTCCTCGTAGAGCGCTGCGAGTTCAGGGTCGGGGGCGACCGCGAGCTGGCGCCTGATTCGGGAGCGAAACACCGCGCGTACGTCGGCCAGGTTGACGACCAGAGAAGCGAACCCGCGCGGGTCCAGTCCCAGCCGCACCAGGTTGATCGGCGGCCGTAGGAGGTCGGGATCGACGTCGGCGAAGAACGGCTCGACCGCACGGTTGGTCATGACGATGTTCCACCGGCGATCGAAAGCCAGCGCCGGGTACGGCTCATGCGCGCGGAGCACCCTTGCGATGGCATGCCGTGCCGCCGACAACGCGTCGTCATCGAGAGGCCGCTCGGTGTACCGGGGTGCGAAGCCGGCCGCGAGCAACAGCCGGTTACGCTCCCGCAACGGCACATCGAGCTGGTCGGCAAGCCGAAGGATCATGTCGGCGCTCGGGTTGGACTTGCCCGTCTCGACCAGGCTGACGTGACGAGCCGAGACGTCGGCCGCGATCGCAAGATCGAGTTGGCTGAGTCGCCGGCGATGCCGCCACTGCCGCAAGAGCTCCCCGACCGTGTGCACGGTCATCGAGAGTACTCATCGTGGAGCCGTACGCCATGAAATGCGACTTCATCGACAACCGCTGCGACCGTGGAAACACTGCGTCCATGACCACAGACAACAAGAGCATCGTTCAACGGGCACTGGCGGAACTGATCGAGACGGGCAGCACCAACGCGCTTGAACCGCTGCTGAGCGACGACTTCGTCCACCACCGACCGGACTCCACCTCCTCGACCAAGGCGGAATGGCTCGCCGCCGTCCACGCGGCGCTCACCCCGCTCGCCGAGATGCAGGTCCAGGTCCACCACCTGCTGGCCGATGGTGATCATGTCGTGGTGCACTCGCGCCGGCAGCTGCCCGATGCCGGGCCGGAGATCGCGGTCGTCGATATCTGGCGCCTCGACAACGGGCTGATCGCCGAGGGCTGGGAGATCATCGAGCCGGTGGCCCACGCGGCCGCCAACCTGGCGTGGTGGCAGCCCGCTGAATCCCTCTAGAAGAGCCGCACCCATCCGAAACTGCGAACGGCACGCACGCCAGCACAACCATCGCCAACGCCGAGTTGCAAGTCACCTGCGACTACATGGCGAAGCAGGCTGTCAACGCGCACGTCCGATCTGACCGGTCGACCGCCATCATCGCCCGCTACCGGGCAGGCCATAGGTTCAATGCCTCTGGCGGGCGGCTGGTCGCACCGAAATGCCTCGTTCGCGTCTGACCCACTAGCGTTCGCGTCTGATCCTGCCTAGCAAAGGTCAACCAGCAGGCCAGGGGCGCACCCCTGGCCCGCACACCTTAAGAGCCGCATGCTTACGGAACGTGCACGGCAGAGCTGACGACCTTGAGCGGTCAGGGAGTCTTTCTGGTCGAGATGGTTGTGCAGGCTGACTTGGTGGACGGCTCCGGCTTGATGTCGGCGTCGACGCTGAGGGCGAGCGGGATGCCGAGGCCGTCGGTCAGGACATGATGCTCAGAGCCCGGCCGGCCACGGTCGACCGGGCTCGGCCCGGTTTGGGCCGCCTTTCAACGCCCGCACGTGCGAGCTGTCGATCACCGCCCCTCGACCAGTCCAGGTGACCAAGAACTCCCACCGGATCCCGGTACGCAGCACGAACAAGATCCCGCACAGCACCCTGCGATCGTCCAACCGCCTGCGGCCGTTGTGGCGCTTACCGCGCTCCACCTTTGGCAGCAGCGGCTCGATCCGCTCCCACAGGCTGTCGGGCACGATCCAGGGAGGTTGCTCGCCCTTACGCATGCCCCCACGAACAGCCAACTACTACCGCATGTCGTTTCATATACGCATTCTGTTATGACCTCTTAGGAGGTTTCCTCGTATTGGGTGCGTTCCACGACGCCGCCTGATGAGCGTGGGCGCGTCCGCATCACGCTGTCCAAGAAATGTGCGTGGTCATCACCCCGCGTGCCCGCTAGCGTTGCGGCATGGTGACGATCTCGGAGGTGGCCAAGGCGGCGGGCGTGTCACCGAGCACGGTGTCCTACGTGCTGTCCGGGAAGCGACGCATCTCCGAGCAGACGCAACGGCGGGTGCGGCAGGCGATCGACACGCTGGGCTACCACCCGAACGCAGGCGCCCGTGCCCTGGCCAGCCGCCGCACCCGCACGCTCGGCCTGCTGGCTCCCGCCTGCGACGACCTCACCGCCGGGGTCATCCGCCAGTTCATCAACGCGATGCTCACCGCGGCCCGCGGGCACGACCACGACCTCGTCCTGCTCAACCCGGCGGAAGGAACGCAAGGTATCCGGCGAGTCACCGTGTCCGCCCTGGTCGACGGCGTGATCGTGATGGACGTCGACAAGGCCGACTCGCGCGTGGGGCTTCTGGAGGAACTTCGAACGCCGACCGTCATCATCGGCGTGCCCGACTCGCCCGGCGGTTTGCCGTGCGTGGACCTGGACTTCCAGCACGCCGCCCGCCTGGCCGTGCAGCACCTCGCCCAGCATGGTCGACGGCATCTGGCCCTGCTGGAATCACCCGCCCACCGCAAGAGCTACGCCGTCCGCACCCGCACCGGCTTCACCACGATGGCACGTTCGCTGGACTTGAGCTTCACCGCCCACCGTTGCCATCCCACGCCAGACGACGTCCGCGCCTGGGTGGACGCGCTGGAACGCGACCACCCCCACACCACCGGCATCGTCGTCCAGAACGAGGCCGCCCTTCCCCATCTGCTGACCTGCCTGCGGCAACGCAACCGCCAGATCCCCAATGACATCTCCATCGTGGCGATCTGCCCCCGGGCCATCGCCGAACAGCAGGAACTGCCCCTGACCTACGTCGACATCCCCGCCGCCGACCTGGGCGCCGCCGCCGTCGACGCACTCCTTCAGACCACCCCACCCCCACCCGTTCAACTCCTGTCGCCCCGCCTGTACGAACACGCCAGCTGCTCCGACCTCCTCACCCCTTGACACCGCCACCCAAAGTTCGGCACCTTCCGCACGCCACAAACCCGGACAGCACCGCTCGGCCCGCCGAGCCTGAGCGGAAGGCCACCATGACGCTGAAAATGCGGCGATCCAGCACAGTGAAACGTTCCTGGCCGCTACCGCATTAGGTCGACGTGCCCGCCTTGAGTCACGATGGCGCGGCATCCCCACGCACCGATCGCCTCCGGCGGCACCGCGTCGGAAAGCCATATCTCAACCTGGGCAGCGGCATAAGGAACCGCCTCGCGAAGGGGCACGCACCTTTCGGAGATCCGTCTGATCAGGCGATCCGGTAGCCGACTCCTCGCGCCGTCGCGATGAGCGGCGGGTCGCCGAGCTTACGCCGCAGCCGGCCTACGGTGACCGTGACGGTGTTGGTGAAACCGTCGGCGTTTTCGTCCCATACCCGCTCGAGCAGGGTCTCGGTGCTCAGGAAGCCCGGGCTTGCCCGCAGCAGCGCCTGGAGCACGGCGAACTCCTTCACGGAGAGGTCGAGTTGCCGCCCGTCGCGGACGACTGTGCGGCGTAGCGGGTCCAGCGTGATCCCGGCCACGTGCAGCATGCGGGGACGCGCGTCCGGTTTGCGGCGGGCCAGCGCCTGGATGCGCAGGATGAGTTCCGGGAAGTGGAAGGGCTTGGCGAGGTAGTCGTCCGCGCCCAGGGTCAGTCCGCTGACCCGATCGCCGGGCGCGCCGGCCGCGGTCAGCATCAGCACCATCGGCCGGTCCGCCCGCTCGGTGATCATCTGGCAGAGGGTGTCGCCGTGCAGGCTGGGCAGGTCTCGGTCCAGGACCACCACGTCATAGTCCGTGAGGTCCAGCTTGGTGGCGGCGGTGAACCCGTCGTGGGCCAGGTCGACGGCCATCCCCTGGTCGCGTAGCCCTTCGGCGACGACCTCGGCGAGGGCGTCGTCGTCTTCGACCACCAGGATCCTCATGCCGCCCTCACCGGTGCCTTCGCGGGCGGGAGGGTGATCGACACGCGCAGGCCGCCCTCGGGCCGGGCGAGCAGGGCAAGCCGGCCGCCGTGGGCGGCGGCCACGGCCGCCACGATCGACAGGCCCAGCCCCGGGGAGCCGGTGCGGTCGCCGCCGAGCCGCTCGAAGGGCTGCGCCAGCCGCTCGACCTTCCGCTGGTCGAAGATGGGCCCGCCGGTCTCGACGATCAGCGCCGTCTCCACGTTCGCGGACCCGGTGATCTGGATCCATCCGCCGGTCTCGTTGTGGGTCACGGCGTTGTCAACGACGTTGCCCACCAGCCGCGCCAGCAGCGCCGGGCTGCCCACGGTCGCCGTTTCCGGCGGCACGTCCACCGTCACACTCAGCGCCTTGCGCCGTACGTCGGTGGATCTTTCCCGCAGCGCGGCGTCGATGAGGTCGCCGAGGTCGACCGGTGCGGCGTCGGCCAGCGCACCGTGCTGCGCCCGGGCCAGCACGAGGAACCCGTCGAGCAGGTGATCGACCCGGTCGAGTTGCCGGCGCAGGCGGGCCGCGAGCGCCACCGTCGAGGCGGCCGCGCCGGGCTTGGCGACCGCGACGTCCACCGATGCCCGCATCGTCGCCAGCGGCGTACGCAGCTCGTGGGAGGCGTTGGCGACGAACCGCCGCTGCGCGGTGAACGATGACTCAAGCCGTCCGAGCAACCCATCGATGGTGTCGGCGAGGTCCTTCACCTCGTCCGCCGGACCGGTGACGGCCAGCCGCTGATCAAGGCTGTCGGCGGAGATACGCCGGGTGACGGCCGCGATGCGCCGCAACGGCCGCAGTACACGCTTGGCCAGCACCCGACCGAGCAGCAACGAGACGATCGCCATCACGATCAGCGCCAGCAGCGAGCCGACCAGCAGCCGACGAGACTGCTGTGCATGTACCGCGGCCAGTTGGCCCTCCAACTCCTGGACGCGCTGTTGCGTCGCGGTGAGGCCGCCCTGGCCGGGGATGTCGCCGGCCGGGGCGACATCGCTGAGGCTGCTTCCGGACAGCAGGAAGGCCAGGCCGAGCAGCCCGACGCCCGACAGGAGGAACACAACGGCGTACAACATCGTGAACCGTGCTCCCACGGTCCCACTGCGCAGCCCGATCATGCTGCAAGCATGCCCTGCGAAACCTAACACCAGCATGACGGCGCCGGTTCGGGCCGGGTTACACACCGATCCGTATAACCGACGGCATGTCGACCACCGAACTCCTCCGGCGGGAATGGACCGCGTTCCGCCGCCCAGGCCGCCTGATCGCCCTGGCCGCCGCGGCCTTCGCCGTCATCGCACTCGGCCTGCTGTTCACGCTCAACGTCCGCTCGTCCTGCCCGGGTGGCTGCCCGGCCGCGCCCGTCGCCGGTGACGGCTCCGTCGTCAGTGACCAGTTCTGGTTTCAGCATCGTGACCTGGGCCGCGAGGGCGACATCACCGTCCGGATGACCTCGATGACCGGAACGATCACCTATCCACCGCCGAAACACGACCGGATCGTGTCCGGGCTGGTGCCGTGGGCGAAGGCCGGGATCATCGTCAAGGACGGCATGCGGCAGGGCTCGCAATACGCGGCACTCATGATGACCGGCGGCCACGGTGTTCGCTTCCAGCACGACTACCGGAACGACGTCGCCGGCAGGGCCGGCGACGTCTCGGCGCAGTCCCCCCGCTGGCTGCGCCTGACCCGATCCGGCAACACGATCACCGGCTCCGAGTCCGCCGACGGCCGCCAGTGGCACACCGTCGCGGCCGCGACCCTCCACGGGCTGCCGGACACCGTCCAGGTCGGCCTCTTCGCCACCTCCCCCGGCGACCTCACGCTCCGCAAGACCGGCCTCGGCGGCGCGATCGAGGAGGCGCGGTTCACCCAGGCCGTCGGCGTCTTCGACAACGTCACCGTCAACGGCGCCACCAGCAAGTGGGGCAGCGACCCGATCGGCCAGATGAACCACACCGACTGGGAGAAGCACCACAACGCATCGGGAGCCGTGGAGAAGGACGGCGTCATCACCGTCAGCGGCACCGGCGACATCGGGCCGCTCGGTGAGGGCGCGCGTATCGTCGACAAAACGCTGCCCGGCCTGCCGATCGCGCTGATCATCCTGGTGATCGTCGCGGCACGCTACGGCACCCGCACGGCCGGCGAGGCGGCATGCCGACAAGTGATCGTCGCCCGGGCGCTCGTCGTCGCGGGGGCCGGCTTCGTCACCGGTCTGGTCGCGGTCGGCATCGTCCTCCCGGCGGGCCTGGCGGGCCTGGAAAGCAACGGCACCGTGGTGCCGTCGCTGCCGGCACTGACCGGCGCCCGGGTGATCATCGGCCTCGCGGCAGTGCTCGCACTGTGCGCCGTTGTCGCCTTCGCACTCGGTGTGCGGCTGCACCGCGGCTGGTCAGCGATCCTCACCGGAGTGTCACTGATCGCCCTGCCCTATGCCGTCACCGCGTTCCCGCTGCTCTCCGACACGGTCTCCGACTGGCTGCTGCGGCTCACGCCCGCCGCCGGCTTCGCGGTCAAGCAGACGATGGTGGAATATCCGCAGGTGACGGCACACTACGCGCCATCGGCCGGGTACTTCCCGCTCCCCGGGTGGGCTGGGCTCACCCTGCTCTGCGCGTACGCGGCGGTCAGCATACTGATCGCCGTCGGCCGTGAGCAGGCCGAAAAGACCGACCGGCGATAGTGGACGGTGCCGGGCACGATCTCCCCACGGGCCACCAGCGACAGAACCTCGATCATTCGGCCCTCCCGATGGCGGCGGACGATGGGCGGCCGGCAGTGGTCAACGGTGGATAGAGGGTCTCCAGCGTCTCGGCCGGCACCATTCCCTGGCCACGTGGTGGTCGCCGAGGTCCTCCACGGTGGCAAAGCCGCGTTCGGCAACCAGGATGGGCCGTTGTGAACGCCCGTACGATCTCCGGAAACGCCGGACCACCGGCCGCGAAGTTCAGCAGGCTGACACGCAGCACGCCGGTGATCCCCGACGCGATCTCCCGTGCCTCCGCAAAGGCCAGGTGTATCTGTTCGAAACCCGGACGCAGCCGGCCGCCCACGCGAGTCTCCATGGCACGGATGGTCTGGCTGACGCGCGACTGGGACAGGTACATCCGCTCCGCCGCGCGGCCGAAATGCAGATCCTCGGCCAGCGTCAGAAAGATCTCGATCTCCCTGAGCTCCACTCGTTCCTCCACCGTGAGGAGGACAAGATTAGGGAGGGCCCGACGTCGTCCCCTTGACGAACGCTGTCATCCCCCTGCCCTAGGCTCCCTGGCCATGCAGATCGATGACTGGTGGGGCCTCATCGAGCGGGCACGCACTGCGGTCGGCGATCGGGCCGATGACAGGAACTCGCCCGATGACCCGCTGCCCGGTGCGCTGACAGATGTGCTCGCCGCACTGGAGCCGACGGAGATCATCGACTTCTCCCTGAAGGCGACCGAGGTGACCGACTCCGCGTACCGGCATCCACTGTGGAATGCCGCCTACCTCATCGAAGGAGGGTGCGGGGATGACGGCTTCATGGACTTCCGCGACGGGCTGATCTTGCTTGGAAGGGAGACGTTCACCCGTGCCGTGGCCGATCCCGACTCCCTGGCCGACCTGCCCGTGGTCGTCCGGATGAGCCGCGATGAGAGCGGCTGGATCGGCTTCGAATCGCTGGACCATCCGATCAGTGAGGCATACCGAAGGTCCCAGGGCGAGACCGAATCACTTGACGCGGCTTTGGAAACCGCGATACGCGCGATGACGCGTCCCCACCAGCCGGCCGGCGACAACTGGGATGTCGAAGACGACCACGAGATGCGGCGCCGCCTCCCCCGGCTCTCGGCGCTCTTCCTCGACTGACGTGTGATCGCCCACTGAGCCCCTACCGGGACGGCGTCACCATCTGGCTGAACGACATCGAGGGTGTAGAGAGCGATCCTTCTCAGCTCGTCACTGCGGGCACTGGACAGATCGAAGGGCGTTGTCTTCAGATGTCCGATCTGGCTTACGGCCCACCAGTTTCCTTCACCCGTGAGCTCCCCGCGAGGGACACCGAAACCTTAGAACCTGGGGGCCACGTGGTTAGTTCCTGGGGGCCTGTCTGCGGCCGAAACGGGTCACTACCTTGATCACGGGACACGTTTTCCGCAGGAAAGAAGGATTCGAATAGTGAAGTCAGCAATTCGCACTGCCGTCATCGCCGGGGCGCTCGTTTCGGCTGCGGGGCTTGCCGCTCCGGCCGCCTCCGCCGGCACAACGAGCGCGAAGGCGCCGACCGCTCGGGCGGCGGCCCAGACCGGGTCCGTCGAAGCCGCGGTCAAGTGGGGGCACTGCGAGCACAAGAAGCCTGAGGTCTGCAGCAAGCAGTGGACCTACAACGTGTTCCCCAACAAGGTGCGGAAATTCCAGGGCATCGCGGTGAACAAGGGCACGCGCACCATCAAGGGCCGGATGGGCGCGTACTTCGTGAATCCCAAGAACGGCAAAAAGTACTTCCACTGGAACGACGCCAAGACGACGACTCTCAAGCCGGCCAAGGCGGTCAAGTCGAAGGTCTACAACTGCCCGAAGGGCTGGACCGCGCAGGCTGTCTGGGACGCCAAGCCCGGCAGCAACTGGTTCAGCGCACCGATGAAGTGCAAGGGCGTGTAGCTCATCGCGCAGACCCGCCGGTCTCCAGGGCCATGATGTGATGGCTCAGCCGCCGAAGGCCCGGTCCTCCTGCACAGCAGGGCCGGGCCTTCGCTGATGTGGCCCCCTCGATGGCCGGCACCATGTCGAGCCGGCCGTTGCCAAGCCTCACGCTTTCGCCGTAGAGGTCGCTGCTCAGGTCGAGCACCGGCGAGGCGATCCCGGCCGCGCGCGCCCCAGGAGTTCCGCGCCTGCCTGCGCCGCTGGTTCGATCGCTTCCTCCTCGATGCCCGCCGGCCATCAACGACGAAGGATTGATTCGTGCCTAGCGCGGCGTTGCCGCACGCCTCAACGCATCCCGGCCAGGAACGTGCCCCGGCGCCTGGACTCGGCGCTGAACCTGCACCTCCCGAGCTGTCGAATCCCTGTATGGGAGGGGTGAGGTCGAGTGAGGCTCGACCGGAGGGAGAGCGGTCGCCGCGATGATCTGAGCATCCGAGCATGGAAGGGCGCCTCATGCATCGCGACATGCCAGGTCCGGGCCGCCTCAGAAGGGTTCTCAGCCGGGTCGTCCCGCACTTGCTCCGCGCTTTGGCCTATGCAGGCGCAAGCGCATGGATGTGCGGGCCTGTCGTCGACTATTTGAGGGGGACGGGCCAGGAGCCGGACGGCACCGATCCGGATCGCGTCACGCCCTACGCGGATCTCCCCGAGCAGGATCGGCGAATGCTCCAGGAACTCGACGCGATGGTCGAGGCTGAGGACGCCCCCTGAACGGGCGGATAAGAAGGAGCTGCCATTATGTCCACCGCTGTCACGCAGGATATCGCCATCTTCCTGGGGTTCGATGGGAACGCCGAAGAGGCGATGAACTTCTATACGTCGCTGTTCGAGGATGGCGAGGTCCTGCAGGTCATCCGTGCTCGCGCGGAAGACCCGGGGTGGGCCGAGGGAACGCTGCAGTACGGCATCTTCCAAATCGCGGGCCAGCAACTCGTCTGTATGAACACGCCGCCTCCGGACAGCCCGTTGCACCGCACGGCGCGCTGGCAGGATTTCACGGTGAATCCGGCCGTCACGCTGTACGCGCAGCGTCATTCGCGGGAAGACTTCGACAAGCTCTACGACGCGCTCAGCGAAGGCGGCGAGGTTTACATGCCGGCGCAGAACTACGGCTTCAGCCCGAGGTTCGCGTGGGTGAACGACCGTTTTGGGATCTCGTGGCGGATCGACCTGTCCTCATGAGCCGCAGCCGTAACGGCTGGGCTCTTTCAGTTCCAGTTGGTGGATCGTACGACGATGGCGGAGTTGAAGCCGCCGTGGCCGCGCGCCAGGACGAGAGCCGCGTTCACCGGCGCGCGCCGGGGCCGTGTGGTCACCAGGTCGATGGCGTACTCGGGTGAGGGAGTGACGTTCGTCGTCGGGGGGATCAGGCCCGACCGCATGGACAGAAAGGCGGCGGCGACGTCCAGCGGGGCGGCGCCCGAGCCGAGCCGGCCCGTCATGGTCTTGGGCGCGGTGACCGGGACCTTGTGCGGCTCGAAGACCTCGGTGATCGCCGTGGCCTCGACCCGGTCGAGTTCGGGGATGGCGGCGGCGTCGGCGAAGACGACATCGATCTCGTCCGGCGCCAGGCCCGCGTCGTCCAGCGCGACCTCGATCGCCCTGCGCAGGGTCGGCTCGCGGCCGCTGTCGGGCCTCGGGTCGAACGTGGATCCATAGCCGCAGATCTCGCCGTAGACACGGGTCGCGCCGCGCCGGCGCGCGGCCTCGGCGTTCTCCATGATCAACAGTGCGCCGCCCTCCCCCGGCACATGCCCGGCCGCGGCGGGGTCGAAGGGGAGGTACGCCCGTTCGGGATGGTCGACGGTGCTCAGCCGTCCGCCGGCGAGCTGGGCCGCCCATCCCCACGAGCAGATCGACGCGTCGACACCGCCGGACACGATCAGGTCGCTGCCGTCGTGGACGAGCCGGCGAGCCTGCGCGATGGCGTCGAGTCCGCCCGCCTGGTCGCTGACCAGCACGCCGCTGGGGCCCCGCATGCCGTGCCGGATCGAGATCTGGCCGCTGTTGACCGCGTAGAACCAGGCGAATGACTGGTACGCGCTGACGTACTGGCCGCCCTTGCTCCAGAGGTTCTGGAGCTCTCGCTGGCCGAACTCGAATCCGCCGCAGGTGCTGGCGGTCACCACGCCCATCCCGAATTCGGGCATGTCCGCGGTGCTCACCCCGGCGTCGGCGAACGCGTGTTCGGCGCTGACAAGGGCGAGCTGGGTCATCCGGTCGGTCTGCGGTATGAGCCTGCTCGGAAGGTGGTCCTCGGCGTTGAAGCCGGGCACCTCTCCGGCGAGCTCCGCCGGATACCGCCGCGGGTCGAATCGCGTGATACGGCCGATGCCGTTTCTTCCGCGGCAGGAGGCGGTCCAGTAGTCGTCCACGCCGAAGCCGTTGGGGGCGACAACGCCCATTCCGGTCACCACGTGTGAGGTCATGCCAGGTTCCTGTCGGGACGGGCCAGGACCATCGCGCTCTGGAATCCGCCGAACCCGCTGCCCACCGTCAGCACGGTGTCGGTTCGCCAGTCGCGCGCGGTCAGCGGGACATAGTCGAGGTCGCAGTCGGGATCGGGCTCGTGCAGGTTCGCCGTCGGGGGCACCACGTGGTTCTCCATGGCCAGGACGGAAGCGGCGATCTCTATCGAGCCGATCGCGCCGAGCGAATGGCCGACCATCGATTTGATCGAGCTGACGGGAGTGCGGCGGGCGTGTTCGCCGAGGCCGCGCTTGAAGGCGGCGGTCTCATGCCGGTCGTTCTGCTTGGTTCCCGAGCCGTGGGCGTTGATGTAGTCGACGTCCTGCGCGTTCGTCCTCGCGTCGGCCAGCGCGGCGCCGATGGCCTCCGCCATCTCCCGGCCGTCCGGACGCAGCCCGGTCATGTGGAAGGCGTTGCACCGGGACGCGTATCCGGCGACCTCGGCGTACAGGTGAGCGCCCCGGCGGCGCGCGGCTTCCAGCTCCTCCAGGACGAACATCGCGGAGCCCTCGCCGAGCACGAAGCCGTTGCGGGTGCGGTCGAAGGGCCGGGAGGCGTGCTCGGGATCGTCGTTGCGCGGCGAGGTCGCCTTGATCGCGTCGAAGCACGCCACGGTGATCGGCGAGATCGGTGCGTCGGTGGCGCCGGCGATCATCACGTCGGCCGAGCCGTCGCTAATCAGCCCGGCCGCGTAGCCGACCGAGTCCAGCCCCGAGGTGCAGCCGGTGGAGACCACGGTGGCCGGGCCCTCGGCGCCGACCGACCAGGCGACCTCGGCCGCGAAGGAGCTCGGCACGAAGTAGTCGTACAGGTGGGGGACGGCGTACTCATGGTCGACGAGATCGAGCCTGCCGCCGTCACTGACCACCCGGTACTCCTGGTCCAGGCCCATGGTGGCGCCCACGGCGGTGCCGACGGCCACCCCGGTGCGATGGGGCGTCACGGAGCCCTGGTCCAGGCCGCCGTCCTCTATCGCCTCCCTCGCCGTGACGACGGCGAACTGCGATGCCCGGTCCATGCGTCGTATCTCCTGCGGACCGAGGCCGTTCGCCCAGGGATCGAAATCCGCCTCCGCGGCGATCCTGGAACGGAACGGGGACGGATCGAAGAAAGTGATCCCCCTGGTCGCCGTCCTGCCTGCGCTGAGAAGCGCCCAGAAGCCTTTGACACCGATCCCGCCGGGCGCCAGCACTCCCATTCCGGTGATAACCACCCGTCGGCCGGTCATGCGGACTCCCAGCAATAGAGAACGTCTACGAGGATCACCATGATTCTTATGTGACCCCTATTTCCGCGTCTCGCGCAAGTATTCATCCGGGCTGCCGCCGTTGCGCTCGTGCCAGAGGAAAGGCCAGTACATCCAGCCCACCCAGATCAGCTCGTCACCGAAACGGCTCAGCATCGACCGCATTGCGTACCTGAACCATGAGACTTTCATCCGGGCCTTCCCTTCCTACCGCTACGCCGTCTCCTGTTTGTTCTTGAGCTGTTGGGCGAACAGGCTCCATTCTTGGCTGATGTCGTCGGCCACGGAGGCGACGATGTCCTGCCAGTGCGCCGGGACGGTGTTGAGGAATTCTCGCCACCGGTGCGGATCCGCGGCGTGCAGCGCCATCCACCGGAGGAACTCCTTGCCGCTGTCGGTGTAGCGGACGGCGGGGTCGCCGGCCATCTTGGACGCCACCTGGGGCCACGTGGGCGGTAGGTCAGTGTGGTTCCTGCGGAGCGATGACGTGCCGTTGGCCGTGGGCGCCGTGGGCGCCGTGGTGACGGTGCCGGCATCCTCCCTGGCCGGGTGAGCGGCGGGCCGGGCGTCGGCTGTCCGGGCAATGGCCGTCCGGGCATCGGAGATCCGGGTGGTGGGTCGCTGCTGCGCAGAGGGAGGTTGGACGGAGGGAGGCTGCGCAGAGGGTAGTTCGGAGGGAGGCTGCGCTGAGGATGCGCGGCGCCCGTTGCGCTCCGGGTTCGCGCCTCGGCGCAGGCGGGCGCGGACGTCATGGACCGTGCCGAGGGACACGTCGGTCGCCCTCGCGACCTGCCGGAGCGAGGCGTCGGGATGGGCGTTGATGTAGTCGGCGGTGCGGAGCCTGCCCTCACCGGGAGTGACCGGCCGCCGCTTCCCGTCACGGCCGAGGCGCTTGCCGCCGAGCTGGGTCCCGCCGGCCGACCGGTCGCGCAGCGACGCGATCGTCTTCGCGCTCAGCCCGGTGATGGAGGCGATGGCCCGGTCCGACCAGTCAGGGTGAGCGGCCAGGACGCTCTTGGCTCCGAACATGCGGTCGGTCTTCGACAGTGGCAGTCCGTGCGAGCTGTTGGCCTTCATGGCCAGCACGACCGCTTCGGAGTCGGTGCAGTCGACGAAACGTGCCTTCACGACGGTGTCGCCGCGCCGCTTGGCGGCCTCCAGCCGGTGCAGCCCGTCGATGACCCGCCAGCCCTCTTCCTGGACCAGAAGGGGCGGGAGTTCCACGGTGCCCGACGCGTCCATCAGCAGTTGAACGTGGGCGGCGTTCGTCCCGCTCTGGCGCAGGCCCAGCCCCGGCGACAACGCGCTCACCGCCACCTCGGACGCGGGCAGCTTCTCGAAATTGTTCAAATCCAGCGTGTCCCCGGCGACCGAATCCTCGACATCAGGACCGGCAAAACCGATGCTGTCTGCGACCAGGGCAGTCTGCCCATTGCCAACCGCCATGCTCGGCGCTCCTTCCTGCTACTGCCGTACGCGAACGACTGCCGTACCCGAACGACCTTGCCAAGGACACCTTTAACCACGGTCGACGGCGAATAGATCCTCTCTGGAAAGGCCGTTCAGCAACCATTGAGCGGGTGGTCACGAACACCAGGACATCAGCACTTCCAGCGGATGGTCACCGCCATCGGCGCGCGTTCATCTGGGTGTTCTCTTCAGTTGAACGATCGAGTTGATGACGATGGCCGACGAGTATTGTTCCCATAGGTTCTCAAACTGAGGCAACGAGGCTGGTCATGAACCAAGCGTTGAATGGCACGGCAGGTCGGGAACACCCGGGCCCGCGGCCGGTGATCGGGATATGCGCACGGACGGCTCCGGTCACATTGCAGGGCACCGACATGACCGTCAGCCTTGCGTTCCAGCCGCATATCGACATTCTCGACTCCGTGGGCTGCACTCCCCTGCTGATCCCGCTGCTGCCGGGGATCGAGCGGATCCTCGGGCAGCTGGACGGCTTGCTGATCCCGGGCGGCCCGGACGTGGACCCGGCGCTGTACGGAGGCACGGCGCACCCCAAGACCCGTGGAGCCAGTCCGGCCATGGACGCCGCCGAACTGGCGCTGGTCAAGGCGGCGCTCGACGCCGGCCTGCCCATCCTCGGCATCTGCCGCGGCATGCAGTTGCTCAACGTGCTCCGCGGAGGCACTCTGCACCAGCATCTGCCCGAGATCACAGGTGACGACGGCCACTGTCCCGAAAGCGAGACGTTCACCCTCGGCCGCCACCGCCTGGAGCTGAAGCCCGGCAGCCGGATCGCCCAGATCCTCGGCGACGGCACGGCCGAGGCCGTCTGCCACCACCATCAGGCGATCGATCGGATCGGCACGGATCTCACCGCCACCGCCTGGGCGCCGGACGGTGTGATCGAGGCGGTGGAAGCCATCGATCACCCCTTTGCGGTCGGCGTGCAATGGGAAGCCGGCCATACCGGAAATGAGTGGCTCTATCTCGCCCTCGCCCAGGCCGCCCGAGACGCTTTCGCCGTGCAACTGCCCAGCCGCTGACCACCGGCCGCGCCACCCGGTCCGCACACGTCCGTCCGTCACAACCGAAAGGAAAAGAGAATCGCCATGTTGAAGCTCATCAACACCGGCCTGGGCCGGACGGGCACGACCTCCCTCAAGGGAGCTCTGGAACAGCTGGGTTACGGGCCGTGCTTCCACATGTTCGACATCGTCGGCGACGAAGCACGCATTGCCGAGTGGGAAAAGGTCGTCTGCGAGGGACAGGATCCCGACTGGGAAGCGCTTTTCGCAGGCTACACGTCGGCGGTGGACGGGCCGCCCGCCGTCTACTACCGGGAGATGATGAAGGCGTTCCCCGAGGCGAAGATGGTGTTGACGGTACGCGACGCCGAGCGCTGGTATCAGAGCACCTACGACACCCTGTACCAGTTCGTTCTCATGAACGAGAAGAAGGCGCCGCCGCCCAATTCCCTGCCGGCTCGGATCTATCGCGTGACGAGCACCATGGTCTGGAACGGCCTCTTTGACGGACGGTTCTCCGACAAGGAGCACGCCATCGAGGTCTACCACCAGCACAACAAGGAAATCGCGCAGAACATCGATCCGGACCGGCTGCTCATCTACGACGTGACGCAGGGATGGGAGCCGCTGTGCGCCTTCCTGGGGGTGGATGTGCCGTCAGAGGACTTCCCTCACCTCAACGACACCGAGTCCATGCGCAGGCAGCTCGCGCGCATGGGCGGCGGACCCAGGTGATACGAGCATGGAAGCAATCGAGGTTCCGGTCCTGATCGTGGGCGGCGGGGGATGCGGCCTGTCCGCTTCCGTCTTCTGCTCCGACCACGGCATCGCCCACCTGCTGGTGGAGCGCCACGCGGGCACGTCGACGATTCCGAAGGCGCACTACCACAACCAGCGCACGATGGAGATCTTCCGCCAGCACGGGCTGGACCGGGAGGTGACCGAGCAGGCCGCGCCGGTGGAGACGTTCGGCAAGGTGCGCTGGCTGACCTCACTGGGCGGCGACCGGCCGCTGGACGCGCGGTTGATCCAGGAGCTGGACGGCTTCGGCGGGGGTGTGTCGCACGAGAGGTACGCGGCGGCCGGCCCCATCCTGCCTGCCAGGCTGCCGCAGATCCGGCTGGAGCCGATCCTGCGCCGCCACGCCGAACAGCACAATCCCGGGCGCATCCTGTTCGGCCACGAACTGGTCGCGTTCTCCGACGAGGGTGACCACGTGACCGCCGAGGTCCGCGACGTCGAGACCGGCGAGGCCACCAGGGTCATGGCGCAGTACGTCATCGCGGCCGACGGCGGCCGCACGGTCGGCCCCGCGCTCGGCGTGCGGATGCACGGGCTGCCTGAGATGCGGCGCATCACGACCGTCTACTTCTCCGCGGATCTGTCGGAGTGGTGGCGCGAGGGCGCGCACATGACCCACTTCCTCAACCCGTACAAGGCGGATCTCTTCAGCAACCTCTTCGAGATGGGACCGACCTGGGGAAGGGAGTGCGAGGAGTGGGTCATGCACTTCCACCTCACCGCCGGCGATCCGGCCCGGCTCGACGAGCAGTCGATCGTCCCCAGGATTCGTGAGGTCCTCGGACTGCCGAGCCTGGACGTGACCTTGCACGGGGTGACGAGCTGGACCGTGCAGGGGCTGCTCGCCGACCGCTACCGGAAGGGACGGGTGTTGTTCGCCGGCGACGCCGCGCACCGCCAGCCGCCCACCGTCGGCCTCGGCCTGAACACCGGCATCCAGGACGTGCACAACCTCGTCTGGAAGCTGGCCGCGGTGGTCACCGGCCGTGCTCCCGACCGCCTGCTCGACACATACGAGACGGAACGGCGGCCGGTGGGCGAGCACAACATCGACTGGGCGGTGTCGGCGGCCTCCCACAACCAGGCGATCCTCGGCGCCATCGGCCTCGGCCCGCGCACCCCGCCGGACCGCCGGGAGCAGATGTTCGCCAAGTACTTCGACCCGTCCCCCATCGGCGTGGCCGGGCGGGCGCGGGCTGCGGAGATGTTCGCCACCGCCCGCGGCGGATACCAGGCGCACGACGTGGAGATCGGCTACGCCTACGAGGAGGGCGCGGTCGTCCCCGATGGCGGCCCGCCGCCGCCCCGCGTGCCCTTGCGCGACGTCCACCACCCCACCACCCGCCCAGGGCATCTGCTGCCGCACGCCTGGCTCGAACGAGAAGGACGGCGCCTGTCCACCCATGACCTGACCGGCACCGCCGGTTTCGCGATGCTCACCGGCCCGGCGGGAACGCCGTGGTGCGAGGCGGCCGCGCAGGTGGCGGAGAAGCTCTCCATCCCGATCACCACGGCCCGCATCGGCGAGAACGCCGAGTTCGCCGACGTCGACGGCAGGTGGGAGGCATTCCGGCAGATCACCGATGAGGGCGCCGTCCTCGTACGTCCCGACAACCACGTGGCCTGGCGCAGCACGAGCGGCAGCGAGGATCCGGCAGGCGTCCTGGCCGATGCAGTCGCTCGCGTTCTGCACCACATTCGGTGACCCCGCCCAGACGGCCAACCCAGTCGACCAACCCAGCCGAGCGCGACGGATTCTCGACCGGCCGTCAACCGGCATGGCGGAGATTGTGCAGACAGAGATCGTGCAGGACAGAGCCATTAGGCATGAGGAGAACGTGATGCACAAGGTCGTTTCGCGGGACGGTACGACGATCGCTTTTGAGAGGGCGGGCGACGGCCCCCCGATCGTGCTCCTCAACGGAGCCTTCCGCGATCACACGATCTTCGACGCGTTGGTGCCGGAACTGACGCCGCACTGCACCACCTATGTCTACGACCGGCGGGGGCGCGGCGAGAGCGGTGACGCCCCCGTCTACAGCGTCGAGCGGGAGATCGAGGATCTGGAAGCGGTCATCAACGAGGCAGGGGGCCGGGCGGTGGTGTTCGCCGGGTCCTGCGGGGCGAACCTGGCGATCGAGGCGGCACTGGCCGGTGCTCCGATCACCAAGCTCGCGCTGCACGAACCGTACTTCCGGGTCGAGGGTCATCCGCGGCCCCCGGCCGACTTCATGGCCAACCTCAGCGCCCTGCTGGCGGAGGACAAGCGCGGCGAGGCCGCGGAGTACTTCCTCGCCGAGCTGATGGGGCTGGCCCCCGAGGTGATCGCGGACTGGCGGCGGACTCCGCTGTGGGCGACGAACGAGGCGAACGCCCACACGCTCCTCTACGACACGGCCCTCTGCGGCGACTTCACCGTCCCGGCACAGCGGCTGGCCACCTTGCGGACGCCTGCGCTGGTCGTCAACAGCGACAAGACCGGCGATTGGCTGCGCGCGGCGGCGCAGGCGACCGCCGCCGCGCTGCCCAACGGCCGGGGTGTGCAGTTGCCCGGTTCGTGGCACCGGGTGGAGATGGACGTTCTCGGCCGGGTCCTGGTGGAGTTCGCCACCACCTGACGTGCCGCCACCTCCTGACGTGCAGCCGAACCGTCAGCCGAGCGGCTCCCAGTGGTAGAAGCGGGTGGCCATGGCGTCGGTGGGCGAGCGCCAGGTCGCCGGGTCGTAGGCCTCGATATAGGCCTTCAGATCGTTGCTGATCTGGATGAAGCGGGGGTCGGTCCGCGCCTGAAGGATGCGCTGGCCCCCCTGCTCGTCGTCGAAGTCCTGCAGGTGGAAGTACAGGCCCCGGTAGCAGAAGAGCTCGCGGCGCCGGGTGCCCATCCGGTGCGGCATGTCGGTCTGGTCGAACGCGCTGAAGAGCTCGGCGACCTCCGCCTGCCCCTGCGGTTGGATACGCCCGACTATCAGAGTGCTGTGCATGTGTGCCTTACCGCCTTCACTGGTGATCGAGGATGGAGAACGGAGGATGGGGAACGTCAGTAGTTTCCGAGCCCTCCGCAGACGTTGATCGCCTGTGCCGTCATGGGCGCGGCCGCGTCGGTGGTCAGGTAATCGACGAGGCCGGCCACTTCTTCGGGGGTGGAATAGCGGCCAAGCGGAATCTTCGCCTGGAAGCGTTCGAGGATCGTTTCCTCGGTCGTGTCGAAATGCGCGGCATAGCCCTGCCTCACCCGCTGCGCCATCGGCGTTTCGACATATCCCGGGCAGACGGCGTTGACCGTGACACCGGTCTTTGCGAGTTCCAGGCCGAGCGCCTTGGTGAATCCGATGACGCCGTGCTTGGAGGCGGAATAGGGGGCGCCGAGCACCACACCCTGTTTGCCGCCGGTCGACGCGATGTTGATGATCCGTCCCCAGCCGCGGTCCAGCAGCCCGCCCGACCTGAGCGCCTCGCGGGTCACCAGGAAAACGCTGTTCAGATTGGTGTCGATGACGTCGTACCAGAGCTCGTCGGGGATGTCGGCCGTCACGCCGCCGCCGCTGCGCCCGGCGTTGTTCACCAGGACGTCGACCTGCCCGTACCGCTCCACGGCGGCGCCGACGAGACGCCTGACGTCCTCCGGACGCCGGACGTCCGCGGCCACGCCGTCGACCTCGTAGCCGTTCGACCTCAGCTTGTCCACCGTCTCCTGGACCGACTCGGGGGTCCGTGAGCAGATGAAGACCGTGAGACCGCGCCGCGCGAGGGTCTCGGCGACCGCCAGGCCGATTCCGCTGGTCCCGCCAGTGACCAGCGCGGTTCGCCGTCCATTGTCCGCCATTCTTCTTCCTCCTTCACGTCACTTTGTCAGAGCAGCCTGGCAGGGGTTGCATTAATTTCGGTCGAGCGCGGATAGACCCCGGCTCAGTTCAACTGTGCCGACTCTTCAGTTGAACGGAGCAAGGGAAAGTTGCCGGCAGAAAACGCACGAATCTAATATCGGGCACCAGAGGCTACGAACTCAGGAGGCAAACATGTCCGCATTGCCCATGGTGCGGGACCAGTCTGCCGCGTATTCGCTGCTCGACCTGATTCAGGGTTCAGTGATGACTCAGGCGATTTCTGTCGCGGCCAAGCTCGGCATCGCCGACGTCCTCAGTGACGGACCCTTGTCCGCGGAGGAGGTGGCCGGGCGGGTCGGCTCCGACCCCGAGGCGACGTACCGGCTGCTGCGCACGCTGTCCGGCTACTCGGTGTTCGCCGTCGAGCCGGACGGCCGGTTCGCGCTCACACCGATGGGCGACGCGCTCCGGGAGGACGCGCCGGACTCGATGCGCGGCATGGCCGTCCTGATGAGTCACCCCATGCTCTGGGAAGACTGGGGGCACCTGCTCAGCTCCGTGCGCACTGGCGAGGCCAACCTGCCGAAGCTCCGCGGCATGGGCGCGTACGAATTCCTCGGGGCTCATCCCGAATACGCCGCCGTGTTCTTCCAGGGAATGGGCAGCATCTCGGCCTCGGAGACCGACCCGGTCGTGGCGGCGTACGACTTCTCCCAGTTCCGCACGATCGTGGACATCGCCGGCGGGCGCGGCGGCCTGCTGGCGGGCATCCTCTCGCAGGCGCCGGACGCCCAGGGGGTGCTGGTCGACCGCGAGTTCGCGACCGCGGACGCGCCGCCGGTGCTCGAAGCCGCCGGTGTCGCGGGGCGGGTGACGATCGAGAACGGCACCTGCTTCGACAAGCTGCCGCAGGGCGCGGACGCCTACGTGCTCAAGCACGTCCTGCACGACTTCCCGGAGCCCGAATGCCTGGCGATCCTGCAGAACGTCCGGGACGCCATCGCCCCCGACGGCACGCTGCTCCTGATCGAGTACGTGCTCGGCGGGAACAACGAACGGCACATCGGCAACATCATCGATCTGTGGCTCCTGCTGCTCCTGGGCGCGAAGGAACGCACGCTGCCGGAGTACGAGGAGCTGTTCGCCAAGGCGAACCTGAAGATCTCCAGGGCGATTCCCACCACGTGCCCGGTCTCGATCATCGAGGCGGTGCCCGTCTAGGGCCCGGCGCACCGCGGCCGTCCAGGGCCCGGCGCACCGCGCGGCCGGTCCCTCAGGGCCCACTCCAAAGCTGAGGACTGAGAATGCATACAGACGTAATCATTGTCGGCGGCGGGCCGACAGGGTTGACGCTCGCCGGCGAGCTCCGCCTCGGCGGTGCCGAGGTCATCGTCCTTGAGCGGCTGACGGAGCGGGGCTGGCAGTCGCGCGGCATCGGCTTCACCGCACGCGCGACCGAGATGTTCCACCAGCGCGGCCTGCTCGACCGGCTGGAGAACCCCGAGATCAGCAGGCGCGGGCACTTCGGCGGCGTCCCCATCGACTACGGGGTGCTGGAGGGCGCGCACTTCGGCGTGCGCAACGCGCCCCAGTACAAGATCGAGGAGATGCTCGAGCAGTGGGCGCTGGAGCTGGGGGCGCAGGTGCGCCGCGGCTACACGCTCACCGGCCTGAAGGAGACCGCGGACGGCGTCACCGCGATCACCGAGGGGCCGGACGGGCCCGAGGAATGCTCCGCCCGCTACCTGGTGGGCTGTGACGGCGGGCGCAGCACCGTCCGGCGGCTCGCCGGCTTCGACTTCGCCGGCTCCGCCGCGACCCGCGAGATGTACCTGGCGGACGTCACGGGCTGCGACATCGAGGCGCGGCGGATCGGCCAGCTGCTGCCGAACGGCATGGTCATGGCGGCGCCGCTGGAGCAGGGCTACACCCGCATCATCGTGTGCGAGAACGGGTCGCGGCCGGACGCCGGCGACCAGGTGACCTTCACCGGCCGCCAGGTGAGATTCGCCGACCTCGCGGACGCCTGGCAGCGCCTCACCGGCGAGTCGATCCACCACGGCGAGGCGCGCTGGGTGAGCAGCTTCACCGACGCCACCCGGCAGGTCACCGAGTACCGCCGCGGCCGGGTCCTGCTGGCCGGGGACGCCGCGCACATCCATCTCCCGGCGGGAGGGCAGGGTCTGAGCGTCGGTGCGCAGGACGCCTTCAACCTCGGCTGGAAGCTCGCGGCGACGATCACCGGCCGGGCCCCCGAGGGCCTGCTCGGCACCTACCACACCGAGCGACACCCGGTGGGGGCGCGGGTCCTGCTCAACACCCTCGCCCAAGGGACGCTCAACCTGAACGACAAGTCGGTCGAGCCGCTGCGGACCATCCTGGCGGAGATCATCGAGATCCCGGCGGCGGCCCGGCATCTGATCGGCATGGTGAGCGGCTTCGACGTCCGTTACGACATGGGCGTGCAAGGAGGGCATCCACTGCTGGGCGGGCGGATGGCCGACCGCGAACTGGAGCTCGCCGGCGGCGGCCGCGGCCGTGTCGCGCGGCTGCTGCACCCGGCGCGAGGCGTCCTGATCACCGCCGACGCCTCCGGCGAGACGGCCCGGACCGCCGCCGGTTGGTCCGACCGCGTCGATCTGGTTCAGGTGCGGAACTTCCCCCCTGGACCGGAAGAGGGCGGCGCGGTGACGGAGTCGGTGCTGCTCCGCCCCGACGGATACGTCGCCTGGGCCGCGCCGGACGGGGGCGACCTCGCCGGCGCGCTGCGGCGCTGGTTCGGCGAACCCCGCACGAGCACGGTGCGTGAAACGGAACACGAGATCAACGTCGCGGCTCCCGCCGACCGGGTGTACGCGCTGATCGCGGATGTCGGAACGTGGCCTGAGATCTTCCCCCCGACCGTGCACGCTGAGTGCGTCGAACGGGACGGGAACTCGGAACTGATCCGGCTCTGGGCGACCGCCAACGGCACCGCCAAGACCTGGACGTCCAGGCGCCGGCACGACCCGGACCGCAGAAGCGTCTCGTTCCGTCAGGAGCGGTCCCAGCACCCGGTCGGCGGCATGGGCGGCGAATGGGTGGTGGAGCCGGTCTCCGGATCGGAATGCCGGGTGCGCCTGCTGCACGACTTCTTCGCCGCGAGCGACGACCCCGCCGATCTCGACTGGATCAGCCAGGCGGTCGACCGCAACAGCATGGCGGAACTGCAGGCGCTCAAGACGAGCGCGGAGCTCACCGGACCGGACGGGCTCATCACGTTCGACGACACGGTGACCATCGACGGCACCGCCAAAGACGTCTACGACTTCCTCAACGAGGCTCAGCTCTGGTCACAGCGGCTTCCGCACGTGGCCAAGGTGTCGCTGGAAGAGGAGACGCCCGGGCTGCAGATCCTTGAGATGGACACCAGGACCAAGGACGGGCACGTGCACACCACACGATCCGTACGCGTGTGCCAGCCGTACACCAGCATCGTGTACAAGCAGACCGTCCTCCCCGCGCTGCTCATGCTGCACACCGGCCGCTGGCTCATCGAGGAGCACGACGGCGGGGTGTCGGTGACGTCGCGGCACACGGTGCGGATCAATACCGAGCGCGTCACCGAGGTCCTCGGTGACGACGCGGACGCGCAGACCGCGCAGGAGTTCGTCCGCAACGCCCTGAGCGGCAACAGCATGGCCACCCTGCGCCTCGCCAAGGCCCATGCCGAAGCCTCGGAAGGTAGGAGGGAACATGCAACGCTTTGATGCGGATGTCATCGTCGTAGGGGCCGGCCCCACCGGTCTCATGCTCGCCGGGGAACTGCGCCTGGCCGGAGTCGAGACCCTCGTGCTGGACCGGCTGGCCGAGCCGATGCAGCAGTCACGCGCCCTCGGGTTCTCGGCACGCGCCATCGAGGAGTTCGACCAGCGAGGGCTGCTCCCCCGTTTCGGTGATGTGCAGACCATTCCTTTCGGCCATTTCGGCGGGCTGCCCCTCGACTATCAGGTGATCGAGGGCGGCTCCTACGGGGCCCGGGGGATACCTCAGTCGCGCACCGAGGGGGTGCTGGCCGAGTGGGCCGCCGAACTGGGTGCCGTGACCCGCCGGGATCACGAGGTCGTCGGGCTGACCGCCGGTGACGACGGGGTCGAGCTGGACGTCGTGGCTCCGGAGGGCCGCAAACGCCTGCGCGCTCGTTACGTGGCGGGCTGCGACGGCGCTCGCAGCACCGTCCGCAAGCTCGCCGGCGTCGATTTCCCCGGGACCGATCCGGCCGTCGAGCTGTGGTTCGCCGACGTGACCGGGTGCCCCCTGCGGCCGCGTTTCGCCGGCGAGCGCGTCCCCGGCGGAATGGTCATGGTGCTGCCGCTGGGCCCGGAGGCCCGGCGCGTCATCCTGTACGAGCGCGGCATGCAGCGGCAGGGCGACGGGCCACCGAGCTTCGCCGAGATGACCGCCGCGTGGAAGCGGCTGACCGGCGAGGACATCAGCGGTGCGCAGCCGCTGTGGACCAGTTACACCACCGACGCCAGCCGGCAGGCGGCGCAGTACCGGCAGGGACGGGTGTTCCTGCTCGGCGACGCCGCGCACATCCACCTGCCGATCGGCGCCCAGGGAATGAGCGCGGGCATCGGCGACGCCATGAACCTGGGGTGGAAGCTCGGCGCCGAGATCAACGGCCACGCGCCTGCGGACCTGCTGGACACCTACCACGCCGAGCGGCACCCCGTGGCGGCCCGCATCCTCACCAACACCCTGGCCCAGCGCCTGCTGTACCTCGGCGGCGACGAGATGAACCCCACGCGGGAGATCATGGCCGAGCTGCTGGCGCACGAGGAGGTCCAGCGGCTGCTGGTCGGCATGGTCACCGGCCTGGACATCCGGTACGACGTCGGACAGGGCGATCACCCGCTGCTCGGCCGGCGGCTGCCCGGCGTCGAGCTCGCGGGCGACTTCGCGCCGTCCGGCACGGTGAACGCCCTCCAGCTCCTGAACGCCGGGCGCGGCGTCCTCCTCGACCTTGGCGGGGGCGCCGAGGTGTGCGCCGCCGCCGCGCCGTGGACCGACCGGATCGACGTCATCACCGCGGCCTCGCCCACCGCGGGCGCGCTCGCCGATGTCGAGGCCGTGCTGGTCCGGCCGGACGGTTACATCGCGTGGGCCGGCTCTGGCGGCTCCGGCCCGGCCGGCCTGCCGGACGCCCTCCACCGCTGGTTCGGCATGCCACACGAGAGCCGCCGGACCGCCACTCACGCCACGGCGCCCGTCGCGGCGCCCGCCACGACGGCCGCCCAGTCGTAGCCAGCGCAACCAGAGGATGCGAGGACACCATGCCGTACATCAATCCCGAGGACGGGTACCTGACGGTCATCAATCTGTTCAAGACCGACACGTCGGAACGAGTCGACCGGCTGGTCAGCGAGATGCGGGCGATCGTCGACACCGCGGCGTTCCCCGGCTGGATCTCCAGCACCGTGCACCGGGGCCAGGACAGGCTGGGCACCGCGAACTTCATTCAGTGGCGCGGAAAGCAGAACCTGGAATCACGGTACGCGGGTGATGAGTTCAAGCACCGCACGGTGCCGGTCTTCCAGGAGATCACGACGTTCATCCGGCTGATGCAGACCGAGGTCGAGCTGAGCCGGCGACACCCGTCACAGGGCGACGCCACCGAGATCTCCCCCGACCGCGACGACTACACGGTACTGGAGATCATCGGGGTGGAGCCCGCCGACCAGACCGATCTGATCACCACGCTCGGGGCGGCCCACGAGTGGCTGGTGGACGTGCCGGGTTACCGGTCGCAGAGCGTGCTGCGGGGCATCCGCTCCCGGGGTCCCGGAGACGGCGGCCTCACGGCCATCGGCAGCGACAACGACTTCGTGGCGGTCTATTCGCAGTGGGACGGCAAGCAGTCGTACGACACGTTCCGCGCGATGGCCGGGGCCGAGCAGCCCGCCGCACGCCGCAAGTCCGAGGACAAGCGGAACTCGCTGACGACCGCGCTCGACTGGAACACCTATCGGGTCGTCCACAGCCGGTCCGCGCCACAACCCGTGGTGGCCTGACACCCGCTGCCCGGAAGGAGACGGGACCGGAAAGAGACGGGACATGGACGCATCCAACGGGGCGGGACCGCGCCTCGGCGAGGTCGCGGCCGAAGACTGGTCACGGCTGTCCGCGACGCTCCGCCGCCACGGCTGGCCGCTCACGCTGGAGAGCTACCGGCAGGCGGCGGGGCTCATCCACGAGCCGTGGCTGCCCCCGGTCGCCCACGACGATCCGGCGTACGAACTGCTGCATCTCGGTGAGGCCGGCGCGGCGGTGCCGGCCGACCTCCGCAAGGCGCTCGACGGACTCGGGCTCGGGCCCTCGGTCCCGTTCCACCTGACGTCCGCCCGGGACCTCTTCATGGTCGGCGACCACCATGACCGTCCCGAACGCTGCGGGGTCTATGTCGGGAAGGACGGCATGCAGATCGTCGACCGGCTGCTGAGCCACCGGGGCGGCGGGCGCGCGCTCGACGTCGGATCGGGCTCGGGGTTCACGAGCGTCGCCATGGCCGCCGGCGGCTTCCGGGTGACCGCGATCGACATCAGCCGGGCGTGCGTGGCCGCGACCCGCGCGGCCGCCGCCCTCAACGGCCTCGACGACCGGATCGACGTACAGTGCATGGACGCGGCCGACGCGCTGGAGGGCGGCGGCTACGAGATGATCGCCGCCAATCCGCCGGGTGCCCCCGTACCGCCGGGGCTGCGCTACTTCCCCGCCGGGAACGGCGGGCCCGACGGCAGGCAGGTCATCCGCGCCGTCTTCACCGCGAGCCGGCGCGCCCTGCTCCCGGACGGCGTGCTCGTCATGCGGTTCGAGAGCATCGGCGACGAGGCCGGACCGTTCGCGGTCGCCGAGATCGACGAGTGCGCGGCGGACGCCTCGGTGCTGGTCACCGTCGAGGAACGGCTGCCCATGCGAGTGCGCAGCGGCGTCTCGGCGCGGTGGTCCGCTCCGCACAACCCCGATCTGCAAGCGGACAGGCTGCTGGAGATCCTGGACGCGCACGCGGAGTCGCTCGGCGCCCGGTACTTCTACACCTGCTTTCTCGTGCTGCGCCGCGACGGGCTGGGCAGACGCGCCGTCATGCCGTTCACCCGGCCGGCGTCCCGGACCGCCGAGCCGAACCCGGGCCGGCCGCCGACCGGCTTGTCCGAGCTGCGATGGCAGCCGTACCAGCGGCTCTTCGCCGAACGGCGCGCGGAGGCGGCCGACGCGGCCCGGCGGCTGGGCGACCCGGTGGCCGCGGTCGCCGAGGTGTTCGCCGACGCGGTCGCCGCGGACTCGATCAACAGCCGCAGCCTCTTCCATTTCCTGGACGAACTGCAGCCGGTCGACCGGGTGTAGCTCTGCTGAACATGAAAGGACGACGTGATGGCACCGGAAAGAGTCGCTTCGAAACCTGCCGAGGACCGCCTTCTCTACGGTTCCGTGGACGTGATCCTTGCGCCGGTCCAGGGCAAGGACCGGCGCCGCGAACTGCCGAAGGAGATCTTCGTCAAGCGTCCCGGCGTCTTCAGCCTCAAGTTCGGCCTGGCCATGACGCTGGTGGTCGCCGGCTGGGTCGCGATGGCGCTGTTCCCCACCTGGCCGGTGATCGTCGTGGCCGGACTGGTGCTCGGTCTGGCCTACGCGCACCTGGTGGAGCTGCAGCACGAGTGCCTGCACGAGCACGCGTACGGCAGCCGCCGGCTGAACCGGCTCGTGGGCTTCCTCTGCGGCGTTCCGATGCTGAGCTCGTTCTGGCACTACAAGTACGAGCACCTGCGCCATCACGCCTACCTCGGCACCCCGCGGAACCAGGAGTTCTTCAACTACCGGTTCCATGATCTCGACAGCGTGCCCGGGTTCCTCCGCGGCTGCTTCCACCTCGGCCGCTACGGGGAGGTGTTCACCGACATCGGGCGCAGCCTACTGGGCCGCACCGTTTCCGGGGTGACCAAGACCTCCGCCGCGAAGAAGATCCGTACCGAGTACCTGCTGTTCGCGGTGGTCCTGGTGATCGCGGTGGCGTTCACCGTCGTCACCCGGAGCCCGCTGATCCTGTTCGCATGGGTGCTGCCGACGCTCCTGGTCGCCGAGCCGACGCATTTCCTGATCGAGTTGCCGGAGCACTTCGGCCTCAACACCCAGACCGATCCGAACGTGCTGACCAACACGCGTACGATCCGCGCGGGCCGGTTCGCCCGCTGGTTCACCAACGGCAACGACCTCCACACGGCCCACCACTTCCACCAAGGCGTGCCGATGGCGCGGATACCCGAACTGCACGGCCTCATCCAGGAGCGCATCGCGACGGTTGAATCGTCCTATTGGTCGTTCTACAGGAAGGTCCTGACCGGCGAACTGCGCTACCAGAACGCCGCGGAGAACTGCATGACCCGGTAGCGGCATGCGAAGTAGCGGCATGCGAAGGCTCGCGGCGCCCGGCCATGACGGGCCGGGCGCCGCGGCAGGCTCCTGCCGGGTGGCCAGGGTTCCTACCGAGTGATCGTCTCCCAGTGCCACTGGGAGTCGAAGGCCGTGATCTCGATGTCCGCGCCGCCGGCGACCAGCGCGGCGGCGAGGCCGGTGGCCTTCGCGATGAACCCCGAGACACGATGTGCGGCCAGCAGGTCCTGCTCGCCGAACGGCAGCCCTTCGCAGCGCAGCAGCCGCAGATCCACGAATCCGTCGAACATGCGTCCCAGAATCTCCACCGCCTGCGGGCTGCGGATGCTGAAGCGCACCCTGGCGGCGACGTGACCGTGATGGTGTTGATCGGAGTAGTACGCGACATCCGGGATCGAGGGCGGGACGAAGTAGTCACGGGCCACGATCTCCGGGGCCTTCGGGAGGTTGCCGACCAGGAAGTGCCATGAGTTGTACTGCATCCGCGCGGAGATGGACCACGCGGTGTCGGCCAGGTGCGTACGTGAATCGTCGAAGTAGCGCCGGGCGTGAGGCGCGGGCACGACGCAGCAGAAGAAGTGCGGCAGGTCCCAAGTAGCGATCTTGGGCCAGTCCTGCCCGCGCAGCGCCTCGACCAGCGCGGTGAGCGACCGCATCCCCCGGCTCATCGCGAAGTCGGCGTCGAAGGCCGCCGTCGCCGCGCGCACGGTCTCGTACACCAGGGACTCCAGGCCCGTCCGGAACTCGCCGTGCGGCTCGGCCAGCCATCCGGGCGACGCCTCGATGGCGGCGCCCAGCTCCGCGAGCGTGTCACCGGAGACCGGGAGCCGGTCGCGCACCCGCGCGCAGACCTCCGTCTCCTGCCGCATCGCGTCGCCGGCGGGGGCATCGGCGATCCGCTCGACCTTGTGCATCAACGGGCCGTGGATCTCGCGATAGAGCTGGACCTTCAGGGCGATCTCCCGCCGCCGCCGGGCGACGGCCTCCGCGAGGTCGCTGAGCTCCGCCACCCGGGTCGAGGGCGCGAGCGGCACCTGCTGCCCGCCGGGTACCTCGTTGTAGACCCGGCGCGTCCGTTCGAGAAGGTAGGCCAGGTGGTCGGTCGTGAGCTGGGTGCCGTTGGCCTCCTCGATCCGGGCGAACCCCGCCGACCGCACCAACAGCGTGAGGCAGACGACCATCAGGACGTCGCTGTCCGACCACAGCTCGAGCGGCACCGTCGTCAGGCTGCTGAGCGCGCAATCCGGGTGGCCCGGCCACAGCGTCTTGCCCGTCAGCGTGTTCCGATCGCGGAAGTTGGTGTACTGCCGGCCGCCGGAGTACAGCACGAACGGCGCCGTGCGAAGGGCCGCCTCCTTCAGGCCCTCCAGCATGTCCCGGCGACCGTCTGGACCGGCCGCCGCCAGCCACTCGCGGCAGTCTGCAGCCGAGGCGCACAGCCGTTCGGTGGCGGCGGCGAGCTCGGTCCGGTAGTCCGCCAGGTCGAGGGCGGACCACGGAACGCGCAGCACACCGCCCACGAGGTCCTCTTCGCCGGCCAGCGGCGGCCTCGACGGAACGCGGATGACGACGCGGCCGCTCGTGTTCAACCCGATCTCGCCGAGGAACGCCGCCGGAGCGCCGTCCCCCGTGGTGCGGTCAGGAGGGGCGCCACGGCCGGTCGTTCGCCATGACCTGCCGACGAGGACCTTCAGAGCGCACTCCTCCGGCGCGGGGAGCGCCCGCAGCTGGATGTCCGCCGGGACATGCCCGGCGAGCGTGAGCAGCGTGTCCACAGCCGAAGGCAGGTCTGGAGCGGCGGTCGCCTCCTGCCAGGCCCGTTTCAGCAGTCCCGGGAACCCGGCCTCCTCTGAAACCGGGTAGTCCGGCTCGGCCGTCGCTCCCGCCCGCCGGCCGAGCCTGCTCGGCCGGCGGCTCTGCCGCGCTTTCGCCAGCGCCGCCTTCCGGGAAAGCGTCGTGTCAGGCGTGGTGGGCAAGGTCATCACGCAGCCCCCTCCACTGTCAGGCCGACGTGATCCCAGAGGCCGGGCTCGGTGGGCGTCCATTCCTCGTCCACGTAAATGCAGTCGACGGGACACACCATCACGCACACCGGGCAACCGGAGCACAGTTCCGGAATTATCACGACGTCGAGCCCGCGATCGAAGATGGCCCCGAACTCGGGAGGGCAGTTACGCAGGCACAGGTCGCACGTTATGCACTCTGACGTCTCGATACGACGCGGCGGCTTCTTCCATTGTTCATTGCGAGACCGCTCCGCGATCCGATCCGCGCGCGCCTCGCTGGCCACGGCGGGTGTGTCCTTCCCCCACGGCATGTCTGTTCTCCTCTCTTCCGGGTGGCGCGGACTGCGGTGCACTCAGAAGACACCGAAATATTCGCGGTGCTCCCATTCGGTCACTTCGTCGGCGGCGGGCCGCTGCTCCGCGCGCCATGTGTCGAAGCGCGACACCTCGCTCTCCTTCAATTTCGTCAGGCATGTCTTGAGGGGCGTTCCGAGCAGGTCTGCGGCGGGGCCGCTCTCGCGGAACGCGTCCAGTGCCTCGCGCAGCGACCTTGGCAGCTCCGGGTAGGCGGGCCGGTCGGCGGGCGTGCCGGCGGTCAGTCCCTCCAGGCCCGCGTAGAGCTGGGATGCGATGACCAGGTAGGGGTTCGCGCACGGTTCCCCGATCCGGTTCTCGACGTGCGTCGAGCTGCCGCCGCTGAGCACCCGCACCATCGCGGTGCGGTCCTCGAAGCACCAGTTGACCGAGGTCGGGGACAGCGTGAACTCCGGGCCCAGGCGCCGGTAGCCGTTCACGGTCGGAACGCTGAGCAGGCACAGTTCACGCGCATGTGACAGCAGGCCCGCGACGTAGGCCTCTCCCTCAGGCGACATCGCGTCCTGCGCGTTGCCCTCTGGCGCGAACACGTTGCGGTTGGTCTTCGTGCTCGTCACGGACTGGTGCAGGTGCCACCCGCTGGAGTCGAAACTGTCCAGGCGCGGCAGCGTCATGAAGGACGCGTGCATGCCGCGACGCCTGCAGAACTGCTTGACCTGGGTGCGGAACAGCAGCATCGCGTCCGCCGCGTCCAAGGCCAGCATCGGGCCGAAGGTGGTCTCCAGCTGCCCGGGACCCGACTCGTGCTCCATCGAGCGCAGCGGCAGGCCGAGCACGCTGAGCATCGCGGTCAACGGATCCGCGATCTCGGCCACTGAGTCGTAGTGGCCGTCGAGGTTGAACTGGTACCCGGGGTTCACGGCCTCGACCGCAGGAGCGGGCCCCTGCTGGCCGAATCCGTTTCCCGCATTGCCCGGCGGCCCGCCGGTCAGCCGGGTGAGGTACCACTCGATCTCCAACCCGATGACCGGGTCCAGGTCGTGCTTGGCGTACCGGGCGCAAACGCGGCGCAGGACGTCGCGAGAGGCAAGCGGGTGCGGTGTGCCGTCGCGCAGGTACTCGTTCCCGAGCACCCAGGCGGTCCTCGGCTCGATCCCGGGCAGCACCTGGAACGTGCGCGGGTCCGGAACGAGCACGAAGTCGCCCGCGCCGAGCAGTTCGCCGATCCCCAGGCCGGGATCGGTCTGGAAGTCGACCGCGACGGCATGGCCGGTGTCGAAGAGGAACGGCCCGGCGCTGAAGTCCATGCCGTTGCTCAGCACCGTGCGGAAGACGTTCGCGGGCACGGTCTTCGACCGGGCCAGGCCGTGCGGGTCGCAGAACGCCACCCGGACGAGATCGACCTCGTCCAGCTCCGCCTCGATCCGCTCGGCCGCGGCTGCCTGCCGGTCGTCCCAGAGTCCGAACTCGGCCACGAACGACGGGCGCCCGACGGCCCCCTCCTCGCCGTGCAGGGACCATGGCCTGGAAATCATGATTCTTTCCCTTCCGTGTCAGTGCCCGGCGGCGCCATCGTCAGGTCGAGCCGCGCCTCGATGCGGCCGGCGGCCGCGAGCACCAGGTCGTCGTCGCCGACCCGGCCCACCAGCTGAAGCCCGACCGGCAGTCCACGGGCCGTCACGCCGGCGGGCAGGGACAGGGCCGGCTGGCCGGTGATGTTGAACGGGTAGGTGGCGGGCGACCACGCCAGCCACAGCAGGTCTTGGGGGTCGGCGGCCCAGGAGGGGGCGATCATCTCGGCGGCGAACGGCTCGACGGGGACGGTCGCCATGGCCAGCAGGTCGTAGTCGTCCATCACCGAGCCCAGCCGCGCTCGCAGGGTCAGCCGCGACTCCTCGGCGCGCATCACTGCCGCGCCGCTCAGGGAGCGCCCGTACCGGATGATCGCGGCCCGGCCCTCGTCGCACCACGGTTCGTCTTCCGGCTCGGTGCCGCTGGCCTCGGCTGCGGCGAGGACGTCCACCAGCGACGCGTACGGATCGGGAAACGGCACCTCGATGCGGTCGACGCGGTGTCCCAGCCCGGTCAGCACCGGCAGGATTCCCTCGGTGACCCGCCGGACCTCGCCGGACGTCCGAGGGAACTCGATCCAGCCGATCCGCAGCGAGCCGGGGGCCATGGCGCCCTCAGACAACGTGGCGCCCCCAGACAACGTGGCGCCCCCAGCCGAAATGGCGCCCAGAGACTGAGCGGTCACCGAATCCGGGTCTCGGTGGTCCGGACCGTCCAGCACCGGCATGAGCTCGGCGACATCGGCCACGTTCCGCGCGAGCGGCCCCACGTGCGCCAGCCGCTCGGCGCAGGGCGGCACGTAGGGAATCCGGGCGTAGGACGGCTTGAACCCGACCACGCCGCAGAAGGCCGCCGGGATACGGACCGATCCTGCCCCGTCGGTGCCGACCGCCGCGGTGCACAGCCCCGCCGACACCGCGGCCGCGGACCCGCCGCTGGAGCCCCCGGCGGACCTGTCGCGCGCCCAGGGGTTGCGGGTGGGGCCGGCCACCCTGCTCACCGTGCTCGCGCTCCAGCCGTGCTCCGACGTGGCCGTCTTCCCCACCACGATCGCTCCCGCCGCCCGGAGCCGGGCCACGGCGGGGGCGTCCGCGGCGGCGCGCCGGTTCGGCAGCAACGACCCTCTCCGCGTGGGCAGGTCGCGCGTCTGGATGAGGTCTTTGACCGACACCGTGACCCCGAGCAGCGGCCGGTCCTGGAAGGCCGCCTCGCCGAGATCGGCGAGGAGCCGGTCGGCCGCCTCCGCCTCCAGCAGCGCACCGGCGCCGGCGACCGCGACGAACGCGCCGAGCTCGGCGTCGGTTTCGTGGATGGCGTCGAGCACGGTCTGCACGTGCTCGGCGACCGTGACATTGCCCTGCAGAAACGACAGCTTTGTCTCACGAATGTCGCGGCAGATCTGCTGCCTATTTCTCGCTGCGGTGGAGACTGGCACAAGACCACTACATGGCACCGGCCGAATCTCGTGCAAGTGGCGGAGCACGAGAATCGAGGCCGGGGAAGCAACCTCGGATAAACACCTCCGCTCCAACCGGGCCGACGGCTCGTTCAACTGCGGAGAACCGCACTTGAACGAAGGCGGGGACGGAGAAGACAAGGTGTACGACAAGAGCCGTCTATACATCGCACCACGGCGATTCATATCCTGCGACTGCCGGTCACGCCAGCGGAAGGACCCCACAGAATGATTGCCCGCTATTCACTGCCGGAGATGGCGGAGATCTGGTCTGATCAGGCCCGCTACGACACCTGGGCCAAGGTGGAATGCCTTGCGTCTCAGGCACAGGCGATGCTCGGCCGGGTCCCGCCGGGCGCGGTGGCCGACATCCGGCGTGCCAAGGCGCCGTCCGCCGCGCGCGTGGCCGAGCTCGAACTCCAGCGCGACCACGAGATTCTTTCCTTCCTCGCGGCCTTCTGCGAGGACATCCCTGACGACTCCGCCCGGTGGGTTCACCTGGGCATGACGAGCTATGACCTCGTGGACACGGCGCTGGGACACCACCTCGCCCGTGCCTGCGACGTCCTGCTCCGCGCAGTGGCACGGCTTCGCGGCGTGCTGGCGGACAAGGCGGTCGAGCACTGGGACACGGCGTGCATCGGGCGTACCCACGGGATGCATGCCGAGCCGACGACGTTCGGCCACAAGCTCGCCGGGTTCGCCTTCGCGGTCGACCGCTCCATACGGCGCCTGGAGGCCGCGCGCACGGAGGTCGCGGTGGGCACGATCTCGGGGTCCGTCGGGACCTACGCCCTGATCGATCCCTTCGTCGAGAAGTACGTGTGCGGTGAACTCGGACTCGACGTGGAGCCCGCGCCGAGCCAGGTCGTGGCCCGCGACCGGCATGCTCAGCTCCTGCAGGCGATCGCGACGCTCGGCGCCTGCGTCGAGCAGATCGCCACCGAGGTGCGACTGCTGTCGCGTACCGAGGTCGGCGAGGTGGAGGAACACCGGACGGTCGCCTACCAGGGGTCGAGCGCCATGCCGCACAAGCGCAATCCGACCACCAGCGAGCGCCTGGTCGGGCTGGCCCGGCTGCTGCGCGGGTACGCGGGCACGATGCTGGAGAACGTCGCGCTCTGGCACGAGCGGGACCTGTCCCACTCGTCGGTGGAACGGGTCGTCCTCCCGGACGCGATGATCGTCGCGCACTATCAGTGCACCAGGGCGGCGGACCTGGTGGCGGCTCTCTCGGTGTTCCCGGAACGCATGCGGGGCGCCATCGACCAGACCAACGGCCTGGCGTACAGCTCGGCGGTGCTGGCCGATCTGCTGGAGGACGGCACCGAGCGGGAACGGGCCTACCGGGCGGTCCAGGCCGCAGCCGACGGCGCGACCTCCTCCGGAGAGGATTTCGGCGCCCGGCTCAGAGCCCAGGGAATCGAGACCGGGTCGCTGTCGCCGGAGCGTTTCCTGGTCCACCACGACGTGATCCTCAAGCGATTGGAAATCCTCCGTGACATGGGACGTTAAGCGCGAGAACGGCACGGACCTGGACCTGGACGAGGTGCTGGAGGTCTACCGGTCATCGGGACTGGGGCGACGCCGGCCGATCGCGGACACCGGACGCATGGCCGCGATGGTCCGAAACGCCAACCTGTTCATCACCTGCCGTATCGACGGTGAACTCGTGGGCATCGCACGGAGCATCTCCGATTTCTCCTACGTGACCTATCTCTCCGATATCGCCGTCAGCCGCGCGCACCAGCGGTCCGGTATCGGAAGGGCCCTCATGGACGCGACACAGAAAGAGGCGCCACAGGCCAAGATCGTGCTTCTGTCGGCGCCCGCCGCGGCGGATTACTATCCGCACCTCGGTTTCACCCGACACAATTCCGCCTGGGTGCTGAACCCATAACAAAACTGGACTGTCGGCCAAGCTCCATTCCACTGGTGTTCGACCGGGGTTATGGGTGCTGCTGCCAGGGTGCCATTACACGAGTTCGGCAAAGGACGAGGACAAGGGACGAGGGAGGGTGCGAAATGGCGGACACTGGTCAGCGGCCGGGAAGCGGCGCGCCGCACGTGGTGATCGTGGGAGGCGGTATAGCGGGCCTGGCGGCGGCGTTCCTGCTGCGAGACGAGCCGGTACGGGTGACGGTCCTTGAGGGAACGTCCAGGATCGGCGGGCAGTTGGCCGTGTCGGAGGTCGCGGGTGTCGCGGTGGACGAGGGCGCCGAAGCGGTGTGGCGCCCCAAGACCGAATGGATGATCGGCGAGGCGGGGTTGGGCGACCGGCTCGTCTCGGCGGACACCGCGGCCGTGGCGACGTGGACCAGGGGCGGGCTTTGGCCGCTGCCCAACGGTCATTTCATGAGCGTGCCCTCGGACATGGACGAGCTGGCAAAGTCGGGCGTGCTGTCCGATGAAGGAGTGGCCCGGGCACGGCAGGACCTCGTGCTGCCGCCGACGGACCGCGACGGGGACGTCTCGGTAGGGGAATACGTGGGCGCGCGGTTCGGACAGGAGGTCGTGGACCGCCTGGTCGACCCGTTCCTGCACGAGATGTGTGCCGGCCGTTCGAGCGAGTTGTCGTTCGAGGCGACGCTGCTGCCGCTCGCGAAGGCGTCGCGCAAGTTCGCGTCGCTGGCCAAGGCCGCGGGGGTACTCGTGCCGAAGCCGGGATCGGACGTTCCCGCGCTGCACAGCGGGCTCGGCACGCTGATCGGCGGGATGGGCTCGCTGCCCGGTGCGCTGGTCGCGGCCGTGCTGGACGCCTCCCCTGACGCCGCCGTGCGGACCGGGACCACGGTGACCGAACTCGCACGCGGCGAGCACGGCTGGCAGGTGACGGTGGATTCGGCCGCCGGCGGAGAGGACATCGCCGCGGACGCCGTCATCCTCGCCGTCCCCGCCGGTGCCGCGAGCAAGCTGCTGGCCGGAGTTCCCGGGACCGCACCGATCTGTGCCGGGCTGGCCGGCATCGCGTACGCGAGCGTCGCGATGATCACGCTCGCGTACCCCCGGAAGGCGTTCGCGGGCGGGCCGGCCGAGCAGGGGCTGGCCGGTTACCGGGTGCCGGTGGTGGACGGGCGGGCGGTCAGGTCGGTCACGTTCTCGACGGTGAAGTGGTCACACATGGCCGACCAGGCCGGCGGCGATGTGGAGATCGTGCGATGCCAGGCCGGCGGGATCGGCGAGGACGACCTGCTGCAACGCGACGACGCCGACCTCGTGGCGCTGGCGGCGGGTGAGCTGGCCGAGGCCACCGGCGTGACCGGTGACCCGGTGGCCACGCGAGTGACGCGATGGCACGACGCGCTGCCCCAGTACACCGTCGGGCACCCCGACCGGATCAGACAGATCCGCGCCCAGGTCGCCGACCACCCCGGTCTTGCCCTCTGCGGCTCCGCCTACGACGGTGTCGGCATCGGCCAGTGCATGAACGCGGCACGCAGAGCCGCCGACCAGGTCCTCGCCCACCTCGACACCGCCCAGCCGGGAAGGACATGACGATGGGTGCTCCACGAGCCGGTGGCATGCCGGGTGGCGGGGCGAACGCGGAGCCGGTGACCCGGCTGCGCGCGCTCTCCGACCTGGTGACGCCCCACGCCATCCGAGCCGCCGCGACATTGCGGCTGGCAGATCTGATCGAAGCCGGTGCGCGGCGCCCCGGCGAGCTCGCTGAGCGATGCGGGGCCGATCCGGCCGCCTTGGAACGGATGTTGCGGCACCTCGCCGCCAAAGGCGTCTTCGCGCAACCGGAGCCGGGTGTCTTCGCGCTGACCGACCTGTCCCGCCTGCTGCTGACCGGGCAGCGCGACGGGGGCATGACCCCCTGGCTGGACATCGACGGCGGGCTGGGCCGTTCGGACATGGCGCTCTCCGGAATGCTCCAGGTCGTGCGCACCGGACGGCCCGTGTACGAGGACATGTTCGGGCGGACGTTCTGGGACGATCTGGAGGCCGATCCCGAGCGCAGCCGGGCGTTCGACGCGCTGATGGCGGTGCAGGTCTCGTTCGTGGCGGACGAGGTCACCACGGCGTACGACTGGTCGGACGTGGGACACGTCGTGGACGTCGGAGGCGGAACGGGCACGCTCCTGGCCGCCCTGCTCACCAAGCACCCCGCCCTTCGGGGAACACTCGTCGACCTTCCTTCCGTCGTTGAGGCGGGACGGGAGCATCTCACCGCGGCGGGTCTCTCCGACCGGTGCACCCTCTTCCCTGGGAGCTTCTTCACTCCCCTGCCGGCCGATGGAGACGTCTACGTCCTGTCGAGGGTTCTCCACGACTGGGACGACGAGTCCGCGGAGACGATCCTGCGCCGCTGCGCCGAGGCCACGGGGTCCGGAGGCCGGGTGCTGGTCATCGAACAGCTCGTCACCGAACAGGAGACCTCGCCGGCGGCCACCGCCATGGACCTGCGGATGCTCGCCGTCATCGGCGGGCAGGAGCGTTCGCTCGACCAGTACCGCACGCTCGCGGCCACCGCGGGGCTCTCGCTGCGGGAGAACATCGTCACCGGCTCGGGACGCTCCATTCTGGAGTTCACCCGCTGAACACTCTGGAATTCACCCGCTGAGCGTTTCACCCGCTGACCGCGGCGTCGCGGTCGATCATCGCCGCGTAGCGGCCGCCGAGGCGGAGCAGCTCGCCGTGGGTGCCGCGTTCGACGATCTCCCCGGCGTCCAGCACGATGATCTCGTCGGCGTCCCGGATGGTGGACAGCCGGTGCGCGATCGTGATCGTGGTACGGCCCGCGCTCGCCGCGTCGATGGCCGCCAGCACGGCTCGCTCGGTGTGGGTGTCGAGGGCGCTGGTGGCCTCGTCCAGGACCAGGATGGGCGGGTCGCGCAGGATGGCGCGGGCGATGGCCAGGCGCTGCTTCTCCCCGCCGGACAGCCGGTGGCCGCGCTCGCCGATCACCGAGTGATAGCCGTCGGGCAGGGACTCGATGTGGTCGTGGATCTGTGCGGTCTTCGCGGCGGCGGCGAGTTCCTCATCGGTGGCGTCGGGCTTGGCGAACCGCAGGTTCGCGGCGACGGAGGCGTGGAACAGGTAGGTCTCCTGGGGCACCACTCCGACCGCGGCGGCGAGCGTGTCGAAGGACATGTCCCGCACGTCGACGCCGTCGATGGTCACCTGGCCGGACGTCACGTCGTACAGCCGGGGGATGAGATGGCTGAGGGTCGTCTTGCCGGCCCCGGTCTCCCCGACGATCCCGAGGCTGTGCCCGGCGGGAACGGTCACGTCGATGGCGTTGAGCGTGCGCCGTTCCGCGCCGGCGTAGGAGAAGCCGACGTCGCGCAGACGGAGATCTCCGCGCAGGGCCACCGGAGCGATGGGGTGCCTCGGCTCGACGATGTCGGTGGGCAGGTCGAGATACTCGAAGATGCGGGCGAACAGTTCGAGCGAGGCCTGGATCTCCACCCCGGCGCTCAGGAGCTGGACCATCGGCCGGAACAGGTTCATCTGCAGCGTGGTGAACGCCACCAGCGTGCCGACGGAGATCGCCATATGGTCGCCGGGCCCGGTCAGCCCGGCCACCCAGTAGATCACCGCCGGCATGGAGGACATGACGATCTGGATCCACGACTGGCTCCAGCGGCCCGCCATGCTGGAACGGATCTCCAGGTCGGCGAGCCTGTCGGATTCGGCCGCGAAGGTGTCGACCAGCGAGCGGGAGCGGCCCATCGTGCGGCTGAGCAGGATGCCGCTCACCGACAGCGACTCCTGCACGATCGAGGAGATCGCCGCGTGCTGGCGCTGCCGGTCGCGGGTGATGCGGCGGCGTTCGTTCCCGATGCGGCGGCTCAGCCAGCCGAAGAAGGGCGTCATCGCCAGCGACGCCATCGCCAGGCGCCAGTCGAGGACGAGCATGGCGATGGCCGTGGCGATCACGATGGTCAGGTTGGACGCCACCGTCGTCGCGGTGGTGGTCACGGTGGCCTGCATGCCGCCGATGTCGTTGGCGATGCGCGACTGCACCTCGCCGGTGCGGGTCCCGGTGAAGAAGGCCAGCGACATGCGCTCCAGGTGCGCGTAGACGGCGGCGCGCAGATCGTGCATGACCCGCTGGCCGACCTTGGTGGACACGTAGCTCTGCAGGACGCCGAACGAGCTGTTGGCGACCGACACGACGATCATGCCGAGTGCCAGCAGGGTCAGCAGGCCCGTGCGCCCCTGGGGCAGCGCCACGTCCAGCACCGCGCGGATCAGGAACGGGTTGACCAGGGACACGAGCGAGGTCGCGCCGACGAGGACGGCGACGAACAGCAGGTTCCACCGGTACGGGCGGAACAGCCCGACGACACGCCGCACCGGCGCCTCAGGGGTGGTGGCCGGTTCAGGGGTGCTCATGGTCGGCGGTGCTCATGATCGAGGTCGGCCGCGCGCGTGTTGAGGGCGGCCAGCAGGGTCCGTGCCTGCACGTTGACGTAATGGCTGTGCCCGGCCAGCCAGTTCAGCTGTCCCGGGGTGATCCAGTGGTAGCCCGGCGGGGGCTGGGCGGGGGTCGTCGACTCGTCGGTCTCGACGATGAGGTAGCGGCTCTCGGCGTTGAGGAACCGGCCGCCCTCCTCGGAGTGGACCGCCGCGTACCGGATGCGGTCGGGCGGAGCGTCCAGCATCAGGTCGAGGAAGGGCGGCCGGCGCACGGACGGCAGATGCGCGTGGTTCGCCGGAACGTACTGGACGGTCGGCCCGAGCTCGGCGGTGTCGAGGAGGCCGCCTTCGGCGAGTGCGTGCACGAGGACGTGCGGGACGCCGCCGAAGGTGCGGTACGCGAAGCCGACGACTCCGGGGCCGACCGGTTCGAAGAGCGGCTGGGTCCAGCTGGAGACCTCACGGGCGGCGCCCTCGACCGCGACCGCGACCACCCGGAAGAACCGGTGGTCGGCACGATGGATGGAGTGGGCGTCGCGCAGCCAACCGGACACCTGGCGCAGGGGTATGCGGCGTGCACGGACGTCGAGGCGGGTCCGTTCCCCGGTGAACCAGGACAGCAGCTCGGTGTCGGACAGCAGCGCCCGTGGTTCGGGATGGGTCATCGACGCGCTGGCCAGCACGGTGCGCGCGTCCATGTTCACCACGTTGTCCTGGTTGAGCAGCGCGCCGAGCTGTCCGAGGGTGAGCCAGCGGAAGTCGTCGTCGACGGGCACGTCCCCGTCCACTTCGACGATCATGTTGCGGTTGCGCTTCTGGAAGAACCACTCGCCGTGCTCGGACTGCAGGACGTCGGTGAGCACCTGGCCGCGATGAAGGAAGTACTCCAGGTACTTCACCTGCGCTCCGCCGTGCGCCTTGGTGTAGTTGCTGCGGGTGGCCTGCACGGTCGGGGAGAGCTGCACCAGATGGGGATTGCCGGGCTCCATCTTGGCCTGCATCAGGAAATGCAGCGTCCCGTCGAACTCCTTGGCCAGGATGCCGAGGATGCCGATCTCCGGTTGCATGATGATCGGCTGCTGCCAGTCCCCGTCCGGCCGGACGACGTGCAGGCCCTCGACGGAGAAGAACCGTCCGCTGTGATGTCTCAGGTCGCCGGTGTCGTCGGCGAACGACCAGCCGTCGAGCTCGGCGAACGGGATGCGCCGTACCCGGGCCGGACGGGCCCGCGTCCGGGCGGCCAGCCAGCCCGGCACGTCATCGGTCGCCATGCCGATGCCTTCGGTGGCCGCGGTGGAACGGGCCAGCCGCTCAGCGACCCCCGCGCCGGACCGCGGCCTCAGCGCCGGCAGTGCGGTCATGGCAGATCACCGTTCCTTCTGCTCGGCTTCACTTCTTCCGGCTCTGTCGCACCATTTGTTAGACGAATCAGGCTAACGTCCGCCGGCACCTTCGCGCATCTTTCAATTGCAGCACCGAGTGGGCCGTTCGACTGACGACTCGCCGCAGTTGAACACGCCCCGAAACGCGTAAATTAAGAATCGGTGGAATCCGCATGTGACCACGGGTTCCGCTCGGGACAGCGAGCCGCCACGAGAGGCATGCGAAGTGCCATGAAATTCTTGTTCACACCGGTCGGCAGCCAGGTGACGATCTATGCCGTCGCCCCTCTCGCAACGGCCGTACGGAATGCCGGGCACGAGGTGCTCCTAGCCGCCAACGAGCCGCTCATGGAGTTCGCCGAGGCCGTTCACATTCCGGCGGTCTCCATCATGGCCGAGCCGACCCGGCACTTTGTGATGAACGGCCCCACGAAGAATGCCCGGCAAGGTCCCGAGGATCTGCGGGAGGAGATGCTGGGCATGGGCCGGGGGTTCGCCACGATGGCCTCCGCCGCGCTGGGCGCACTGCTGAACCTGGCGGAGGACTGGCCCCCCGATCTGATCGTCGGCGGGCAGATGGGCTACGCGGCAGGACTGCTCGCCGCCCATCTCAAGATTCCGTACGTCCGCCATTCCGAGTACCTCGGGCTCCCGCCCGCCGACATCGACCGGGGAGCCGAGGAGGGACTCCGGCCCGAGCTGCGGCACCTGGGGCTGGCGGCGCTGCCGCGTCCGGCGCTGTTCATCGAGGCCTGCCCGCCGTCCCTGCGGCCGCCGGACGCCCCCGATGCGCAGCCGATGCGCTGGATCCCGAGCAACCCCCAGCGGCGCCTCGAACGGTGGATGTACACCCGTCCCAAGGGGCGCCGGCGTGTGCTGATCACCTCGGGCGGCCACTTCCGCATGCTCTCCGCCCGCTCGCTGCGGCGCCTGGTGGAGGAGTTGGCCGGGGAGGGGACCGAGGTGCTCGTCGCGGCGCCCGGGAAGGTCGCCGAAGAGTTCCGCGCGGAGCTGGGCACGAGTGCGGTCGACGGCGTCCGCATCGGCTGGATGCCGTTGGACGTGGTCGCCCCCACCTGCGATCTGGTGGTGAGTCACGGAGGCGCCACGACGGCCATGACCGTCATCGCCGCCGGGGCACCGCAATTGATCTTCCCGCCGAACACCCATACCAAGGCCATCGCTCAGGCTCTGACCGGCTTCGGCGCCGCCCGGACGGTGATGCCCGGGCAACAAAGGTCCGACGATGAGATCGCTGAGGTTTTCGCCGCGGGCTGCCGGGAAATCTTCTCCGAACCGCTGTACGCCCAGCGGGCGCGCGCCCTCGCCGGGGAAAACGCCGAACTTCCGGCACCCTCCGAGTTGGTGCGCAGGATGGAGGTGCTGGCCACCGCATAGATGGCATTGTGCGTAGCGAAAATGACCGCATCGATCAGGAATGGAGAAGCGCGGGCACCACGCCGCGCCTAACGTGACCATCATGGCTTCCGTCGAATTCGTCACACTTGAGGTGGCCGACGCCACGGCCGCCAAGCACTTCTACACAACCGCCCTCGATATGGGCACCCTGGTGCGCCTTGAGTCTTCGGACGCACCGACGAGCGGCTTCCGCGGATTCACGATGTCGCTCATCGTGTCCCAGCCCGCCAACGCCAACGCCGTCATCGACGCCGCCCTCGCGGCCGGCGCCACGTCCCTGCAGCCGGCCAAGAAGTCGCTCTGGGGCTACGGCGGCGTCTTCCAGGCCCCGGACGGGACCGTCTGGACGGTCGCGTCCTCCTCCAAGAAGGACTCCGGCCCGGCCAGCCGGGAGATCGACGAGGTCGTTCTCCAGCTGGGAGCCGAGGACGTCGGCGCGAGCAAGAAGTTCTACACCGAGCACGGTTTCGAGGTGGCAAAGAGCTACGGCAAGTACGTCGAGTTCGCGTCTCCGTCGAGCCCCATCAAGCTGTCCCTCTACAAGCGCAAGGCCCTCGCCAAGGTCGCCGGCGTCGACCCCGGGGGCACCGGATCGCACCGGCTCCTCATCGGCAGCGATGCCGGGCCCTTCACCGACCCGGACGGCTATCAGTGGGTGGCTTCCACGTAGGCCGTCCGACGAGAATCCACACCAGCACGGCACTTTCGAAGATGCCCCCGGGCCAGGCGGCTCAGCACAATGGAGCCATGGACAAGGTGGATCTCTGGACGCTGAGCGACTTGGCGACCCCCTGGTGCATACGTGTCGCGGTGACCCTCGGCGTCGCCGAGCACATGGCACGCGGGGTCACGAAGATCGACGAACTGGCCCGGGCGGCGGACTGCGATGCCGACTCGCTGGCCAGGGTCCTGCGTCACCTGGTGGACAAGGGCGTCTTCGAGGAACCCGCCGACGGGGAGTTCGCACTCAACGAGGCGGCCCGTGTCCTCGTGGAGCCGGGCCCGTTGCGCGGCAATCTCCATCTCGACGGCTGGGGCGGCAGGATCGCCGGTGCGTGGAGCGGCCTGCTCGCCGCCGTCCGCACGGGCCGCCCCAGCTACGAGAAGGTCTTCGGACTCCCCTACTGGGAGGACCTGGACGCCAATCCCGGCCTCTCAGCCAGCTACGACGCGCAGATGAAAGACGGCGGCCGCAGCGTTCCGGATCCGGCCGCGCTGGTCGACGACGACTGGGAGAACGTCCACCACGTCGTCGACGTCGGTGGTGGGACCGGTGCGCTGCTGGCCGAGACCCTGCGTGCCCATCCCCACGTTCGCGGCACGCTCGTGGACCTTCCCCGCACGGTGGCCCGGTCGGACGAGGTCTTCACGTCCGCGGGGGTGGCCGACCGGGTCGCCGTCAGCGGGCAGAGCTTCTTCGATCCGCTCCCCGCCGGAGCCGACGTCTACCTGCTCACGCGCCTGCTCCTGGACTGGCCCGACGAGCCGGCGACCACGCTGCTGGCCCGGTGCGCCGAAGCCGCCGCTCCGCACGGCCGCGTCGTCGTGGACGGCGGCGTCTCCCCCGGGCACACGCCCGCCAGGGGCGGTCTGATGGTGATGATTCTGACCGGTGGCAGGACGCGGAACCTCGACCAGTTCGGCGCCCTGGCGGCGAAGGCGGGTCTGAGGGTGGCGGCGTCCGGCAACGCGCCGTCCGGCCGCTTCATCGTCGAATGCCGTCCGGCCTGACCCGTAGAGGAGTCAGGCTCCACGACCGGACGACCTGGAGGCGGCGACCGCATGCGATCCGTGATCCGGATGGGAGTCCTCGGGTGCGCGAGCATCGCGCTCCGCAAGGTCATGCCGGCCATGAAAGAGGCCGGGAACATAGAGCTGAACGCCGTCGCAAGCCGCGATCCCGCCAAGGCGCGCGACGTCGCCCGGCAATTCGGCTGCGCCGCGGCCGACGGGTACGACGACCTGCTCGGACGGGCGGACATCGACGCGGTGTACATCCCGCTGCCGGCCGGCCTTCACGCGCACTGGGCCGGCCGAGCGCTGGCCGCGGGAAAGCACGTGCTCGCGGAGAAGCCTCTCACCTGCGACCACGCCACCGCTCTCGCCCTGGTGAACCAGGCAAGGAAGGCCGGGCTGTGGCTGATGGAGAACTTCATGTTCCTCCACCACAGCCAGCACAGAAGGGTCAGCGGCCTCGTCGCGGACGGCCGGATCGGTGAGCTCCGCGTGTTCACCGCACGCTTCGGCATCCCCCCACGGGATGCGGCCGACATCCGTTACCGGCCCGAGCTGGGCGGTGGCGCCCTGCTGGACGTGGGGGTCTACCCGATCCGCGCCGCCTCCCATTTCCTCGGCAGCGGCCTTGAGGTCGTCGGCTCGGTGCTGCGCCTGCACCCGGCGCACGGCATCGACGTGGCCGGCCACGCGCTGCTGTGCACGCCTTCAGGCGTCACTGCCGAGCTGTCCTTCGGCTTCGAGCACGCCTACCGGTCCTGCTACTCGCTCTGGGGCGATCGGGCCCGGCTCACTCTGGACCGGGCGTTCACCCCGCCCCCGACCTCGGCTCCGGTGATCCGCATCGAGTCCTCGGGCCAGACCGAGGAGCTCTCCCTTCCCCCCGACCACCAGTTCAGGAACATCACCGAAGCCTTCGCCCGGTCGATCCTCCAGGACGCGGACTACGGCCCCCACGCCGACGCGATCACACGCCAGGCCGCACTGGTCGACCAGGTGCGGGCCAAGGCGGACCGGCGAACGAGGACACAAGATCTCCCCTATGCCGGAGCCGGTCGGTCACCTGCCGGCCCGAGGTGAGAGCGCACCGCACGATCTCGCAGATTCGGCGGACGTCCTCACCGGAGACAGCGGGCCCGGTCGGCAGGACGAGCACCTGCTCCGCCAGGCGCTCGGTGCGCGGCAGCTCGACGGGACGCTCCGAGCGGTACGGCTCCAGCTGGTGGCAGGCGGGTGAGAAATAGCGTTGCGCGACGACGTTCTCCGCTTCGAGCACCTGCATCAGCAGGTCCCGGTGGACACCGGTGCCCGCTTCGTCGATCGTGACCACGACGTACTGGTAGTTGGGGCTCTCGTCCTCGTCGAAGGGGACGACCGAGACACCCTCCAGCCCGGACAGCTCGGAGCGGTAGAGGGCGTGGTTCGCGCGGTTGTGCCGTACGGTCTCGTCGAACGCCTCAAGGGAGGTCAGCCCCATCGCCGCGGCGGCCTCGTTCATCTTGGCGTTGGTGCCGACGCGCTCGATGCGGGCGCCGGGTCCGGATCCGAAGGTGCGCAGCGATCGAAGGTGCTGCGCGAGGCCGTCGTCGTCGGTGACGATGGCGCCGCCCTCGAAGCTGTTCACCACCTTCGTCGCGTGAAAGCTGAACACCTCCGCGGCCCCGAAGCCGCCGATGCGCCGGCCCCGGTAGGCGCAGCCCAGCGCGTGCGCCGCGTCGAAGACCACCCGCAGGCCGTGCCTGGCCCCCGTCTTCTCCAGCTCGTCGATGGCACTGGGCCGCCCCCACAGGTGAACGCCGACCACGCCGGAGGTTCGGGAGGTCACCGCGGCCTCCGCCTCCCGTGGGTCGAGGCATCCGGTCGCGGGATCGATGTCGCAGAACACCGGCGTGAGCCCCAGCATCCGGGCGGCGTGCACCGTGGCCACATAGGTCATCGAAGGCATGATGACTTCGCCGGACAATTCCGTGGCCATATAGAGCAGCTGTAGGGCCACAGTCGCGTTGCAGGTGGCCACGCAATTGCGCACCTGGGCCAGTTCCGCCACACGTTCCTCGAACTCCCGGACCAACGCGCCGTTGGTGAGCCACCTGTCGTCCAGCGCCTGGTTCAGCCGCTCGAAGAAACGGGACCGGTCACCTGTGCTCGGCCGGCCCACGCAGAGCGGCTGTCCGAATGTCACGGGCCCGCCGAAAACGGCGAGGTCGTCGATTTTCTGCTTCACGCCGGAGCTCCATTCGCTACCACGGAACGTCCCCGTCCTCGGACAGATACGCCCCCGACGGCCCGGCATCGTCCAGCAGGGCCAGCCGGACCGCGATCACGGCGCCCTCCGCAGGAGTGCGTTGACCACGGTGGTGGTTGATGTCGGTGGCCACCGATCCGGGGTTGGCCGCGTTCACCTTGATCGGCGTCCCCCGCAACTCCTTGGCGTAGGCGATGGTGACGGCGTTCAACGCCGTCTTCGAGGACTGGTAGGCGATCATGTTGAGATTCGCGAACGGGGAACGCGGATCGGAGTTCAAGGTCAGCGACCCCACGTGGCTGGACATGTTGACGATCCGTCCGGCGACCGAGCGGCGCAGCAGCGGCAGCATCGCGCTGGTGACGGACACCACGCCGAAGACGTTGGTCTCGTACACCTCCCGCAGGTCGGCGGCGGTCGCCTCGCTGGGCGCCCCGGTGAAGCCGCCGGCGATGCCCGCGTTGTTCACCAGGATGTCCAGACGGCCGTAGCGCTGCTCGATCTGGACCGCGGCGTCGGCGACCGAGGCCGGATCCGTCACGTCGATTCGCACCGGCACCGCGGCGATGCCCAGGCCCGCCAGCGTGTCGGCCGCGGTCTTGCCGCGCACCTCGTCCCGGGCGCCGACGAGCACCACGCTCCCCTGTTCGCCCAACTGCCGGGCTATCTCGAATCCAATGCCTTTGTTGGCGCCCGTGATCAGCGCGATCTTCTCCACCGGCACGTCGGGAGGCCCCTTTCCTGCACGCGAGGGATAACAGACCAATGAGCCATTGTTTCACCTCGCACCATAAATCCCCAGGGCGTTCAACTGCGCGAAACCTGCCGCCGATCAGCGGTCACTCACGAAGCACACAATTCATCATATTGAAGCTGAACACGAGGGAGCGTAGCTTGACGATGCAATTCGCATGGCGCAGCTCCTGAAAGGTCCAGAGGATGAATAGTGACGTGGTGGTCGTCGGCGCAGGACCCGTCGGTTTGATGTTGGCCGGTGAATTGCGCCTGGGCGGGGTGGAGGTCACCGTCCTGGACAGGCTGGCCGCCCCCACTGGGGAATCGCGCGCCCTCGGCTTCAACAGGCGGGCGGCCGAGTCTCTGGACCAGCGTGGGCTGCTTCCCCGGCTGGGCGACTTCATGTGGGGCCGGATGGGACACTTCGGCGGCGTCCGCTTCGACCTCGACCTGCTGGACGAGGATCACAGCGGTGTGCTGGGCCTCTCGCAGGCAAGGACCGAGAAGATGCTCGGAGACTGGCTGGCCGAGCTCGGGGTGCCGGTGCGGCGCGGCCACCAGGTGACCGGCTTCCACGAGACGCTGGACGGCGTCACGGTGGCCTTCGACGGGCCGGAGGGCCGCGGCGAGGAGCGCACCGGATACCTGGTCGGCTGCGACGGCCCGCAGAGCACCGTCCGTGAGCTGGCCGGCATTCGCGCTCCCGGCTGGGAATCCACGCGAGGCATGTACACCGCGGAGATCACTGGGGTGAAGCTACGGCCCCGTCCCATCGGCGAACGCCTTCCCGGCGGGAACATGGTGCTCTGCACCCCCCAGGGCGAAGGCCGCTACCGCATCGTCATCCACGACAAGAGCCTGCCCGCTCACCCAGATCCCGGCGCGCTGACGTTCGAGCAGGTCGCCGGCGCGTGGCAGCGGCTCACCGGGGAGTCCGTCCACCACGCGCAACCGCTGTGGTTGTGGGCGTGCGGCAACGCGGCCGGGCTGGCTGAGGAGTACCGGCGCGGTCGGGTGTTCCTGGCCGGTGACGCCGCGCACCCGATACCGCCGCTGGCCGCATGGGGACTCAGCGCGGGCCTGCTGGACGCGGTGAACCTCGGCTGGAAGCTCGCCGCGACCATCAACGGCTGGGCGCCCGACGGCCTGCTCGACACCTACCACGCCGAACGCCACCCCATCGGACGGCAGCTGATGAGCAACGTGCAGGCGGCGTCCATGCTCTACCTCGGCGACGCTGAGATGGACCCTGTCCGCGAACTGATCGGCGAACTGGTCTCCCACAAGGACGCCGCAGGCCATCTGGCCGGAATGCTCAGCGGACTGGGCATCCGCTACGACATGGGCCCCGGCGACCACCCCCACCTCGGCAAACGCATCCCACCCAACCACCGACTCACCCTCCCCAACGGCACCCACACCAGAATCGCCGACCTCCTCCACACCGCCCGAGGCCTCCTCATCACCACCACGCCCGAAACACACCACCTCAACGAACACGCCCAAAACTGGACCGACCGAATCAACACCATCACCGCCACCTGGCACCCCCACCAACACCCCACACCCGACGCCACCCTCATCCGCCCCGACGGCTACATCGCCTGGACCACCCCACAAACCCACCACCACCTCACCCACGCCCTCAACCACTGGTTCGGCACCGCACGAACCCCGGCAACCGCCCAGCCCGCCGGCCGCTGACCGGCCGAATCGACCGAACAGGAGCGCAGGCATGACAACGGACGTGATAGTGGTCGGCGCGGGTCCGGTCGGGCTGATGCTGGCCGGTGAGCTACGCCTGGGCGGCGTGGACGTGGTGGTCTACGACAAGCTGCCCGTCCCGCCCCGGGAGTCGCGCGGCGCCAGCTTCACCCGGCGCACGGCCGAGTGCTTCGATCAGCGAGGGCTGCTGGGCAGGCTCGGCGAGGTGGAACCCGCCGACAGCCATCTCGGCGGTGTGCGGATCGACCTCACCCAGGCCGAGGAAGACCATTCCGGTGTCCGGGGAGTCTCCCAGTTCCGCACCGAGCGGATGCTGGAAGGCTGGGTGGGCGAGCTCGGGGTGCCGGTGCGGCGCGGTCACGAGGTGACCGGCTTTCGCGAGACCCCGGACGGCGTCACGGTCACCTTCGACGGGCCGGAGGGCCCCGGTGAGGACACCGCCGAGTACCTGGCCGGCTGCGACGGGGGACGCAGTGCCGTCCGCAAGCTGGCCGGCATCGATTTCACAGGCTCGGCGCCCAGGCGGGGTTTCTACACGGCCGACGTGACCGGGATCGAAACGCGCCGCCGGCTCACCCCCGAGGACCTGCCGGGCGGCAGCATGGTCCTGTCGATGGACCTGGAGAACGGCGTCACCAGGGTGGTCGTGCACGAGAAAGGCATGGCGCCGCGGGACCGGGACTCGCTCAGCTATACCGAGCTCGCGGACGCGTGGCAGCGGCTCACCGGCGAATCCATCCACCACGCCCGGTGCCGCTGGCTGAGCTGCTTCACCGATGCCTCCAGGGTGGCCGCCGAATACCGGCGCGGCCGGGTGTTCCTCGCCGGCGACGCCGCGCACGTGCAGCCCCCCGCCATGGCTCAGGGGCTGAGTGTGGGCGTGCAAGACGCGGTGAACCTCGGCTGGAAGCTCGCCGCGACCATCAACGGCTGGGCGCCCGACGGCCTGCTCGACACCTACCACGCCGAACGCCACCCCATCGGACGGCAGCTGGCGCGCAACGCCCGCGCCGCGATCGAGCTGCGCCTCACCGGCGAGGAGATGGACCCTGTCCGCGACCTGATCGGCGAACTGGTCTCCCACAAGGACGCCGCAGGCCATCTGGCCGGAATGCTCAGCGGACTGGGCATCCGCTACGACATGGGCCCCGGCGACCACCCCCACCTCGGCAAACGCATCCCACCCAACCACCGACTCACCCTCCCCAACGGCACCCACACCAGAATCGCCGACCTCCTCCACACCGCCCGAGGCCTCCTCATCACCACCACGCCCGAAACACACCACCTCAACGAACACGCCCAAAACTGGACCGACCGAATCAACACCATCACCGCCACCTGGCACCCCCACCAACACCCCACACCCGACGCCACCCTCATCCGCCCCGACGGCTACATCGCCTGGACCACCCCACAAACCCACCACCACCTCACCCACGCCCTCAACCACTGGTTCGGCACCGCACGAACCCCGGCAA
>NZ_WBMT01000017.1 GCF_008923185.1 Actinomadura rudentiformis | reverse complement strand
TCCTCATCGCATCAGATGATGTAAGAACCGACTTGGCGGCGTTCTTTGGAGGACAGCAACTCCAACGGCAGCAGCGGGATCGCCTCTTGGTTGGCCGCCAGGTAGCAAAGCAGCACCAGCGCGCTGCCGTCCTCGTCCTTGAATAGCAGCCAATGTGCGAGGTCTACCGAGCCGCTGGAGAAACCGGACGAGTGCATTACCGGATCCAGCATCGCCAGGTAACCCTCTGGAAGCAGTTTCTTGCGAATCTTCCGGAAGTTCGCCGACGGGAAGGAACTGACCATCAGGAACAGCTGCTCGAACGTCTGAGTGTGGTGCACGATCCGCCCGGGCGTGACCGGGACCGGAGCCCGCACAACATGGTCGATCAGGTTGGGATGGGCGAGCCACCGCCAGGTCTCCCGAGAGGTCACCGTATCCGGAAGCTTGTCCTCCATCCGCTCCAGGTGTACAGGCAGCCACTCCCGCGCCCACTCGTTGATGAAAACCTCCACCCATCACGATCAACCCCGCCGGCCCTCGATTCTTCCGGACGCGGCCCTCCGCATGTCAAGGCCGCAGGACCCTCCCGCCCCTGGCGCGAGAGAGACTCTGGGTATTCCGGCCCGCACAGATGCCGCATGGGCGGTGCCGACTCACACTGGCGGTAGTGCCCAGCCGTGTCCAGGGGACCATCCTCGCGCCCAGGGGTCCGGCGTTCTCGCGTTATGTCCGATGGGTGTGGCTCGCTTTTAGGGACCGGCTGAGCTGGAGGTTTGTGGCTAGGCTGTTTGATCGCAGGGCCTGGCTTCTACGGTGGGTGCAGGCGTGCGAGGCGGTGGCGTGTCGTGGCAGGAGGAGTTGGCGCGGCGGCACTCTGGGCGGCCAAGTAGCTCAAGCCATCTCGCGACTACACCCATCGACGCCTGCATCCGCCACCTGACCGGCTACGCCGAATACCTCAGCTACCAGCAGGCGCTGGCGGCCGGGTGGCTGATCTCCACTGGCGTCATCGAAGGCACGGTTCGTCACATCATCGGCGACCGCCTCGAAATGGGGCCTGGCCGGCGCCGAGGCCATCCTCAGACTCCGTGCCCTGATCGCCAATGGAGGCCTTTCCGACTACTGGAAATACCACCTCGCCCGTGAACGCCACCGCGTCCACCACGCTCACTACCAGGACAGATACACCCTCACGGCCTGACCAATCAGCTCGTTCCAGCACAAATGCACCCAGCTGCGCCAGCGCACATAGGACTTGACGCCTGCGAGGGCTTCCCGCGATGATCGGCGGCGTTCATCCAGAGGACTCGAGGGACCTGGCCCCATGACGGTCCGGCAACCTGCACACGCAAGGTGCCAATGCCAGGATCGATGAGGAGCTGCCGTGATGCGCCCATGGTTCGACGCGTCCGTACTTGAGGGTGCCCTGGTCCGGCTCGAGCCGTTGTCGGTCGGGCACGCCGATGACCTGGCCTTGGCGGCGGAGGAGGATCGCAGCAGTTACGGCTTCACGCTCGTGCCCCGCGCCGGCCAGGTCACCGATTACCTGGAGGCTCAGTTCACGAGAGTTGAGCAGGGGCTCGTCCCGTTCGCGCAGATCCGGCGAGCAGATAATCGCGCGGTGGGTTGCACGGCCTTCTGGGCTCCTCGGTGGTGGCCCGGTCGTGAGGATCTGCGGGCCGTCGAGATCGGGTTCACCTGGCTCGGCGCGTCCGCACAAGGCTCGGGTATCAATGCCGAGGCCAAGTTCCTGCTGATGACGCATGCTTTCGAGACGCTCGGGGTGGCGCGGGTCGATCTCAAGACCGACGCCCGCAATCAGCGGTCACGGCGCGCCCTCGAATCACTTGGCGCCACCTTCGAGGGAGTGCTGCGCAACTGGTCGACGTCGTGGGCGCCGGGTGAGGAGGATCGCCTGCGGGACTCGGCGATGTATTCGGTGATCGCCTCGGAGTGGGCCACGGTCAAGGACGGCCTGATTGAGCGGCTGGCCAGGCACCAACCACAACCCCCCACCCAGCCGGCCGAGCCCGCACAGATCAGCGAACCCGCCAACCGGGCCTGAACAGGAACACATCACCCGGCATGGGCATTCGTCTGGGCGGCATCGTCATCGACACCACCGACCTCGAACTGCAGGCACGCTTCTGGAGCGGGCTGCTGGGACTGGAGATCACTCGCCGCGAGGCCGACTGGATCACCCTTGGCCCTGGCCTGGCGCTCCAACTGGTTCCCGAAGCCAGGACCGTCAAGAACCGGATCCATCTCGACCTGATCACCGACAACTTTCCCCAGGCCATGGCACACGCCACCGAACTCGGAGCCACACCGGTCGGCGAGATCCACGAGGGTCTCTGGCAGGTCTGGCGAGACCCAGAGGGCAACGAGTTCTGCATCTGCATGTCCTGAGCTCTTCCGATTCACCAGCAGAAAGCGGGACGCTCGATCAATCGCCCGTCCCTGCAATGGAGCTGCACCCAACTCAGAAGCCTTCCGGCAAACGCCTCGTGGCTTTCTTCGCGCTGATGTACTACGCCGCGCTTCGTCCTGAGGAAGTGATGAGCCTGCGCAAGCAGGATGTGGCCTTGCCCCTCTTGTGCTCAACAAGACAACCCAGGAACTGGAGGAACCCGCCGACGCGTGGGGAGAGATCCACCTGAGCGAGGCCCGCCCCTTCGCCGGCGCTGCCTGGACCGACGACGGCACGGCGCGCGAGCAACGGGCCCTCAAACACCGTGCCGAGGGAGAGGGGCGCACCGTGCCATGCGAGCCCGCGCTGACCCGGATCCTTCGCCGGCACCTCGCTGACTTCGGCGACGGGCCGCATGGGCTGCTGTTCTACGGCGTCCGTGGTGGAGATCTGCCCGCCATTACCTCCGGCGTGCCTGGCGCAAAGCCCGCCAGGGCGTCCTGAGTGCCAGTGAAGCCGCCTCACCCCTGGCCGCACGCCCCTACGACCTGCGTCACGCCTGCGTTTCCACCTTGGCTCAACGCCGGTGTCCCGGCCCCGCAAGTCGCCGAATGGGCTGGCCACAGCGTGGAAGTCTTGCTGCGCGTCTACGCCAAGTGCATCGACGGGCAGGACGAGACCGCGCGACGCCGGATCACCGAGGCCCGAGAGGAGGACTGAGAGGGCGCCCCTGTGGGGGCGTATTGGGGGCGGCTAGCCGAACTGAGCCGCATTCATCCGCACACAACTGCATAAAACCCAAAGCCCCTGACCGGCGTTCGCGCTGGTCAGGGGCTCTTTTCGTGTGGTCAGACGGGCGCCCCCGGCAGAGCGCACAGAACATGGGAAACTCCTCTGACCAGCAGATATGCCGTCAGCTGGTGCTCGAGGCGACCGTGTCGCTGCCCCGTGCGCCGCGAGGAATTCATGCGATCCGCGCCGCCCGTGAACGCCAAGCTGCGGTGCCCGAATCGAGCGTTGCTTCGGGTGTCTCCCTTAACGAGACCTCCCGGTCGACGCACCGGAAGGGGGAGCGTGATGGCGAACCCCCATTCCTCCTGGGAGGACCGGGCGATCCGGTGGATCACCACGGTCGGTGTCGTGCTGCTGGCGGCGATCGCGGCGGTGATCTCGTATCGGCATATGTATCTGCTGGTGCGGCGTCATGGGGAGACGTCGTGGACGGCGGTGTTGCTGCCGTTGTCGGTGGACGGGATGATCGCGGTGGCGTCAATGTCGTTGCTGGCCGATTCACGCCAGGGGCGGCGCAGCGGTCTGTTGCCGTGGACGTTGCTGGTGCTGGGTAGCGCTGCCAGTTTGGCCGCCAACGTGGCCGTGGCCGAACCTCCGGTCGTTGGTCGACTCATCGCCGCGTGGCCCAGCTGTGCCCTGATCGGCGCGTACGAGTTGCTGATGCGCCAGGTCCGGCACAGCGCCACATGTAGCGCCGAATCCGGCACCGGTGCCTCAGCCGAGGCTCATGCCACATCTCAGGCCGTTCATACGGGCGCTGAGAAGCCTCATAGAACGCCACCATGGCGACGGCATCCTCGGATGCGCCGATGAGGAAGCTCAGAGCCCCAGGTGAGAATTCACGGGAAGCGCACTGCGCTGGAGCTGGCGCTACTGACCGGGATGTGGCTGCAGGAGTGGTCCACGCTGCTGCTCCCCGAATTGGGAGAGGGGATCAGGCGTCCTGGGGAGCCGGTGGACTTCGACCTGGAGGCGTGCGCGAAGTACGGGCTGCGCCGCAGTGTGTACGTGCCGCCGGCCTCGTTGGCGATGATCGACACATATCTGATGCTGGAGCGTCAGGACGTGGCTGAAGCTTCGGCCAGGTCCCTGGCCCGCCGTCGGAACGACCTGTTCGTGGTCACCAAGGTCAACATCGACCAGGCCAGGTGTACGGCGTCATGGAGGACCGTCGTCGCGCCTTCCTGATCCGAGAAATGAGCCCTGAACTGCGGCGGATCACCGTGCAGGAGACCGAGCACGGATTGAAGTCGTTGGGCGTTTAACGGACATGGCGGACTCATGCTCGGTCCTTCGTCATGGGAGCGGATCCGCAAGGACGCCTGGCAGCGGATGCGCGAGCACGCGAGCTCGCCCGGCGCGCCGGTGCTGCCTGCCCGGGCCCTGGCGATTCCACGACGCTTGCCACACTTTCGCCTTGCAGCTCCTGAAGTACGTGGATGGCACGCGGGTGCGGGAGATCGAACCGAACCCGGCTCGCACCGTGCTGCACCGTTCGCCGTCCTGAATGTGAAGGGCACAAGTCAACCGGGGAGGCGTCGAGGCGTCCGTCAGGCCGGCCTGCTCGCTACGGCCGAACCGGCTGCCGATCGCCTTCCCCGGCGCGCAGGGCTCCCTCCGGCGTCCGATGAGCCATCGCCCAAGCCACGCCCACCGCTAAATATCCCCATCGCCTGTTCCGCTGGTACCAGACCCGCCCCAGAGCCGCCGAATACGACCCATAAGGCGCAGCGTCTACGTTCTTTAAGGATCCAGCCGGGCCAAGCCCGACCTCCGCACTATCGGCGCGGCAGGACGATGTCGGCGCTGACTGGGCGATGGTCGGTCCGGGGCAGTTCATGTATGTCAAATGAACGCACTGCGACCCGCTTGTCCGCCAGGACATGGTCGAGCACCACCGGCGGCACCCAGCTCGGCCATCCGGCAGGCCAGGTGGGACGCAGGCCGTCGCCGACGACGGCGGCGGCGTCGCGGTAACCCGAACTGGTCAGCCGCCGGAGTTCCGCATGGTCGAGGGTGGCGTTGAAATCCCCGGCCAGGATCCGTACCGGGCCCCGCACGTCCGCCCGCGGCAGCGCCCGCAGGCCCGCCTTCCAGCACCACGCCCGGCTGGAGGCGGACGGCGCGCACGGGTGCACCGAGACGACCTCGACCGGTGGCGCACCGGGTACCTCCAAGGTGGCCCGGGCCTGCCCGAAGTGGATGTCGATCATTGGCTGCTCCCGCAACGGGAAACGCGCGTAGAGCGCGGAGCCCGTGACGCCCGGCCTGGGCCGCAGCACCCGGTGCGGCAGGAGCGGCTCCAGTCCCGCCTCATCGAGCGCGACCACCGCTTCCGGGGTCACCTCTTGCAGGGCCAGCACATCGGGCCGCTCGCGCCGCGCGAGGCTCACCAGCACCTCGGCGGGCGCGCTCCCAGCCATCAGGTTGGCCGCCAGTACCCGCATCCTCGGCCCGGCCACCGCCGGGTTCCCGTCAGGCACCATCCTCGGGATCACAGCGCTCGCCAGGACGCCGACCGCCACCATGGCGACCAGGCACGTCCACCATTGACGCAGTACCAGTGTCGCCACCAGGACGATCAGCGAGAGCGCTGCCACGTAAGGCGTGAACGCCACCAACTGCTTCCACAGGAACGCCGGCTCCCAACCGGATGCCCGCAACCCCGCCCATCCCCCGAACGGCACCACGGCCGCCCAGAGGATCGCCCCCACCCAGACTCGCCACCTGCCCTCCCGGTCGCCAACCCCAGCCTCCGCCTCATCCTCCGTGTGAACACTCACGGTCCATCACCTATCGCACATGATTCACCGGTGCACTATCTTGATCACTTATTGGACAGCACTTCGGCGCCGCGGTTCGCGGTGGCGTGCAAAGGTAGGCGTTTTCGCCCGCCCGGTTGAGGCAGGAATTCCGGTCGTCACCCCACCGATCCCAAGCGGTGCACGTCTGGGAACGCGCCGGGCCCGTAGATCCGGACGTTAAGCCGGTCGAACAACGGCTGTGCCGTTCCGTCGACACACCCTCATTCATCCGATGCCTCAGGGCCAGAGGCGCGAGCGAAACCGTGTACTGGGTCAGGCGCGTACAGCGTAGACGGTGGTTGGCAGCGTCTCATCCTGTGGGCCGCCGGCGAAGTAGAGGATGCCGTTCGCGGTAATCAGACGGGAGGTCCTCAGACCGTTGATTCGCTGGACGACCATGCCGGATCTCGGCGCGATGGCCAGGACGCCCGTGTTTGTCGCGAGATGGACGGTATTGCCGGCTGACATTGCAAGCGCGGTGTCAGTGGCGTCGACGGTATGCCGCCACTTCTGCGTACCGGTTTCGGCGTCCAGACCGATCAGTTCGTTGGCTCCGTTGAAGACGCATGCGATGCCCTCGGCGACAGTCGGCGCAAGGAAGCGGGGATTGGGGCCGTTGACGGGGGAGCGCGTGCCGCCGGTCTGGAAACTCCACAGCGTCCGGGCAGATCCCCGGGACGTCGCGGCGAGCGCGCGGAGAGTGCCATCCGCGCTGGCCAGGTAGACCTTCTGACCTGCGACCGTGGGAACCCATCCGCCGGTCATAGCCTTGATTCCGGAGTTCAGGACGCTCCAGAGGACCTCACCGCTGGTGACGTCGACCGCGTTCAGGCCGCGCTCGCTGGAGTAGTAGACGGTGTTACCGGCGATCACCGGAGCGCCGGTGGTGCGGCTCTGGCCTTCGATCGTCCAGCGTCTTCTACGGGTCGCGACTTCCACGGCCGTGAAGCGCCTCTCGCTGCCGAAGTAGAGGACGCCGTCGGCGAACGCGGGATCCGGGAACAGCGAAGTGGTGGTGGGCAGATGCCACTGCGGCTTGCCGGTGGCGACGCTGACGGCAAGTAGGCCCGGTCGCTTGGTCGTGGAATCCGCACCGGGCAGGAAGAGCAGGCCGCCACCCGTCACAAGGCCCCCGCCCATCGCAGGCGCCGCCAGCCGCCATCGTTCCTTGCCGTCGCGGGGATCGAACGCCAGGATTTCACGCGTGGTCGTGTAGACGTAACCGGTGCCGCTGTCGATGCCCAGGATTCGAACCAGGATTCGGGTCGGATCATCCGGGAGAGGCACTTCCCAGCGCCGCTGCCCGTTGTTCGCGTCAAGAGCGACCAGTGTCTGTTTGCCCTCGTACGTCGTCACCACGAGCGCGACACCACCGGAGACGATCGGGCCTGCGTTGAGGTGACCGCGGGAAAGCGCCCACTTCCACAGGAAGCTCGGTTTACGCTGACCGCCGCGGCCTTGCTCGGCCTTGCCGCTGTGTAGCCAGTCGGCTCCCCATGCCGCTACCAGGCCGACCGTGCTGGCAGTGGCCAGGCCGATGCCGAGCAGCTGGCGGCGGCTCGGCCCGCGTCGTCCGTCCGCAGGGCTTCCCGAGATGGTGGGGGCGACCCGTACCGGGCCTTGCGGGATTTGTGCGGTGCGTTGGGCCAGGTCGGCCGCTACGGGAGCGGGCAGCCACCAGGTGCCCTGGGGCGCCGTATGCTCCGCCAGCCCGTTCAGTAGCCACTGCAGCAGCCGGTCGAGCGTGGGCCGCCGAGCGGGCTCCTTGTCGAGACAGGCGACGATGATGCCCTGCAGGCCAGGGTCCGTGATGCCGTCGAGGCGCGGTGCCTCGTTCAGCACCCGGTAGACCATCGCATGCATGGCGCCGGTGCCGAACGGTCCGCTGCCGGTGCCCGCGAAGGTCAGCACCGCGCCCAGGGAGAACACGTCCCCGGCCGGTCCGGCGGCCCGCTCTCCGGTCTGCTCCGGGGCCATGTATCCCGGCGAGCCGACCAGCATGCCCGACCGGGTGATCGCGCTGCCGTCGGTGGCCCGGGCGATGCCGAAGTCGATGACACGGGGGCCGTCCGGGGTGAGCAGCACGTTGGCGGGTTTGAGGTCCCGGTGCACGATTCCGGCCCGGTGCACGGCCGCCAAGCCCTCGGCCAGCGAGGCGCCGAGCGCGGTCACCGCGTCCGTCGGGAATGGGCCGTGCGCGTCCACCGCTGTCTGCAGCGACATGCCCGGCAGGTACCCGGTGACCAGCCAGGGGCTGGGGGCGTCAGGGGCGGCGTCGATGACCGGGGCGGTGAAGGCGCCGCTGACCGCCCGCGCGGCGACCACCTCGCGCCGGAACCGGGCCCGGAACTCCGGATCGGCGGCCAGCGAGTCGTGCACGACCTTCACGGCGACCAGGCGGCCGCTGCCGGAGCGCCCCAGGAACACTTTCCCCATCCCGCCCGCGCCCAGCTTGGCCAGCAGCTGGTATGGGCCGAACGCCGGGGGGTCTTCAGCCTGTAGTGGTTCCATCGGGCCTTCCGTACATTCGTACGCTCCAAGGGGTTTCGGAGGCATCATCAGGGGCCTTGGGGAGGCATCATCGGCCGCGTATGGCGTAGAGGGCTCCGTCCTGGCTACCGACGAAGACGACTCCGCTCGACACCACGGGAGCGGACGGGCCGATGGGCCCACCGGTCGGGAAGCGCCATCGAGGCTCGCCGTCCGTCGCGCCCACCGCGTACAGGTGCTTGTCGGCGCTCCCTACGTAGGCCATCCCGTCGCCGACGAAGGGCGTCGCCTGAATCTGCCCGCCGGTCGTGAATCGCCAGCGCTCGGTCCCCGTTCGCGCATCGATCGCGTAGAGGATGCCGTTGGCATCGCTCAGGTAAAGCGAGCCGCCCGAGAGAGCCGGGGCAGCGGTGGCGCGCTCGGCCGATCCGCTTGCCCCTGGTAGTCGCCGCTCCCAGCGGCGGCTGCGCGTGGCGGTGGCATATGCCCACAGCCGTCCGCTCTCGCTCATCCCGTACAGCACCCCACGCTGGACGACGAAGGGGCTGCCGTCCTGTGCCGGAATCTGCCCCTTCTGCTGCAATGTCCCCGGGGTGTAGAGCCGGATCGAGCCGCTGCCGGACAGGTAAAGACGGCTCTGGCCGCTGTCGTCGGTACCGATCGCGGGTGGACCGTTGACGTTGGTGATCTCACGCATTCGGGTGCCGCCGAAGTCGTACGCGACAACGGTCTTCTGCTGGTTCGCGCTGTTCCCGGTTAGCACATACAGGCGCCGGTCGCCGATCGCGGGCGGAGAACCAGTGGACGCATCGGCAGCATGGTTCCACCGTGATTGGCCCGTTGCCAGCTCCACGGCGTGCAGGGAGCCGTCACCGCCGACGGCGAAGAGCATGGCCCCGGCGATGACGGGCTTGGCGGAGAACGGACTGTTCAGCGCAGCAGCGGGATAGCGCCAGCGTTCCGCGCCGCTCACCGCGTCGAAGGCGACGAGTTGCCCGGTGTTGGTGCCGACGATGACGAGACCGTGGCCGAGGACCGGGCCCGAGGCGACTGGGGCCCCGACGGCCAGCTTCCGCACCAGCGTGCCCTGCGTGATAGCCCGCAACGCCCGCGCGGACGCCTCGCCATTGTTTCCGCCGGAACCGCCCGTCCCGCCAGAGACTCCGCTGGTGCTCGCCGCCACGGCCGCCACCGCCCCACCGGCGACGAGTGCGATCGCTCCGCCCGCGCCGAGGAGAAGGCCGCGGCGGCTCAGCGGTCTCCGGTGAACCGGCACCCGCCGGGTGGACTGGAAGATGCCGGCCGAGACGGGCGGCGGCAGCCAGGCGGTGCCCTGCGGGGCACCGGTGGCGAGCCAGCGCAGGACCTGGTCCGGGGTGGGCCGCCGGACGGGATCCTTGTCGAGACAGGCGGCGATGAGTTCGCGCAGGCGAGGATCGGAGACACCGTCGAGTCGCGGCGCCTCGTGCACCACCCGATAGATCATGACCTCCATCCGGGACCGGCCGAAGGGACCGCTTCCGGTGGCGGCGAAAGCGAGCACCGCGCCCAGCGAGAAGACGTCTCCGGCCGGACCGGTCTCGCGGCCCTGGGCCTGCTCCGGCGACATGTAGCCAGGGGAGCCGACGACGGCCCCGGCCCGAGTGATGGCACTGACATCGGTCGCGTGGGCGATGCCGAAGTCGATGACGCGCGGCCCGTCCGGGCTGAGCATGACGTTGTGCGGCTTGAGGTCGCGGTGAACGACACCGGCCTGGTGAATCGAGATGAGAGCCTCCGCCAGACCGGCTCCCAGCGCAGCGACCGCCAGGGGCGGGAACGGCCCGTATCGCTCGACGGCCTCATTCAAAGGCAGGCCCGGCAGGTAAGCGGTGACCAGCCAGGGACTCGGGGCGTCGGGGTCGGCGTCGATCACGGCGGCGGTGAAGGCGCCGCTGACCGCCCGCGCGGCCGTCACCTCACGCCGGAACCGAGCCCGGAATCCCGGATCATGGGCGAACTGCTCGTGGACGACCTTGATCGCCACGGTGAGCCCGGCCTGGGAGCGGCCGAGGAACACCTGTCCCATGCCACCCGCCCCGAGGCGGCCAAGCAGCCGATAACCACCGATCTCCGATGGATCCCCCGGCTCCAGCGATGCCATCAACGCTCCCGTAATATCGCCCGGCCCCGCCGGAGGGTAACCGCGTGTCTTATCTGATCGTTATCGATCGAGCGGCACCACTCATGAACACGGGGGCAGATGCGTCCTGGAGGGCTGAGGGGCATGTCGCTGCGGCGCGGGAGGCGATGGTTGAGAATCGCGTGGTGGAGGGTGCCCGCGCCGCCCTGCACCAGGGTGCCCAAGCCCATGGTTTCGAGGCCGAGGTGTGGACGCTGGAGCTGGCCGGTCTGGTGGTCAAGCGCATCACCGGCGTGCGGGCGCCCACATCGGTGTGGTGGCTGTTGACTGGGCGGCTGGGCTGGAACCTGCAAGCGCTGCGGCCCGCACGGCAGCCGGCCGAACGGATCTTGGCGGCGTTGAAACCCATGTGGCCAACACCGCCACCGATTAGTACTGCAACGGCCAATCGTGACTACGGCGGTGGGTGACCGCGCCGCTTATAGTGGCAGGGGCGGGCCTGAGCCTGGCGCCGCCGTCGCCAATCAGACCAGTCACGGACGTGGTCGGGTTGTGGCCGTTGGGTAAAAGCGCAGTGCTGCGAGCAGGCACCGGATTTCATTCACGGTGAGCGGTAGCAGGCGTCGTGGCGGCGGATCTGGTAGTGATTCAGCCCGGCCTCGTTCTTGGCGGCTTGGAGGCATTCCTCGATCTGCCATCTGCGTCCGGCGACGCTGATCAGTTCGTCCAGGGCGGTGCGGGCGGGGCCGTAGCACTGGTAGTAGGCCAGTTCGCCGTCGCTGATGCGGCGGCGGGCCAGCACCCAGCGGCCTCGCCCGGGCGCCGGTGGCCGCAGGGTGATGCGGGCCCAGTCATACAACCGTTGGCCGTGGGCGCCCGCTCCGGCCGAGCGGCGATGCCAAGATCGAAGGCCCAGCGCGGTGACCAGGTCATCGAGTTGGCTCTCGGCGATCGCACCCGGGACCGGGCGGTGTCGTTGCGCTTGGTTGCCTGGACGTCTGGGCGTCAACAAGTACCAATAAACTGGGGGCTAGAGGGGGATCGCATGCCATACATCCGGCCGAACAGTCTCTGATAAGAGAATTGCGAACAAATATTCTTATTACTTTCTGAGCTGCAAAATCCTTTCCACCGTCATGGAGGGCAGGTGGTCTCCGATGGGCGAGCCCCAAGACTCAGGTAGGTAGCCTTGATGTTCGACTCGAACACTGAACGCTCAACGAACACACTCGCAACCAGCGTGTCACGCCATTTGTGACGTGCCCTCTCGATCTGGGGAACGGAATTGTAGGAACTCCCATCCTTCCAGATCAGAGGGCAGCGCCATCACCGTCAGGCACGTAGATACAGGCTCAGCCCCAGTCGGTCCCGGCCACTGTGGACCCGCCTGATCGCTCGCCATCGTAGTAACCGCCGGTGGATAGTACGGCGGCCAGGATGAGAGCGGCCCCAGCCAGAAGGATGGTCGCGGCTGTGCTCAGAGCGGTCTTCCTAATCGACATCATGTTCCTTTCGCCAGTGGCTCGAAGCGCCGCTTCGTCGGATGGGGAGAGTGTACCGGGCCGTATTATCGATTCGTTATCGTCGTGCCCAATGCATCCGGGACTGCTGAATCCCGGCAAGGCCGGTTCAAATGGGATCACCATCTTTCTTCTTCGCTGCGGGTGCCGGTTGCTGACCGACACGCCTTCTCGGTCATGTACGACGACATGCCGTCGGCCAAGAGGACAACCCAATCGGCCACCTCATCTCCGGGCTCGACCGGGTGGTCGAACGCCTCACGGCTGGTCAGCTCATCGAGCAGGTCCCGGCTGACCGTCTTCTTCAGGAATGGGTGCATAACCAGGCTCATTACGATGGCGTTGACCCGGCCCCGAGGGCCGGCCGGGCTCCCGCGGAGCTGCTGGAAGACGCCGATTGCTCCCCATGGTCACTTCCCCAGTCTGGTGGCTGGACCGCCCCAGGCGCAGCCCGGCAGTGGTCCGGCCGATAACCGATCGATAGCGCGGCGCCGGAGAATGTCTGCCGGATCGATCCGTCACACGGTCTCCCCCGGGAGTGAGCATGTCCGAGCCCGATCTTCCTAGCCATCTGATCGCACGGACACCGCCGGTGCGGATTCCTCGCGATCGTGGTGGCACAGACGGCTGGCCGCCGGGGCCGGTGTGGTGTTGGTGGCCGTGCTGACGGTCGTCCTCCTCGGAGAATCCGGCCTGGCCAAGGCGAGGCTGGTCGCTCCGGCAAGCGGGCCCGATCCCGGGCCCAGCGGGCTGATCGTTAAAAGATCCCGGATCGGTGCGGGTGTCGGCGGCCACGGTGCGCGCTTGCGCCCGGGGGAGGGTGAGGAGGAACAGGAGGGACACTGCTCGTAGTCTGGCGCAGTCGACTACTCGGGGTCGGATTTGACGTTTCCAATGCTCCCAGGCTGGATAGTGAACGGTGCTTACATCGCCGCTCTCCAGGTGGCCAAGACCCTATCCGGCTGTCACGACACAAACGACCGATGCGCCAGGCCTGCCTGATGAGACTTTGGGGTCTTGTGGCATTGGCGAAAACTGATTGATATCGGCCGCTTCCACATTCTTTGCCGGCGATCCAGAGTCACGCCTGGCCGAGCCGCGACAGCGGGTGGAGGCAGCAGGAGACGAGGTCATTTATGGGAGAAGAGACCGATAGTGTAGATCAGGGGACTGTTGGTTGTTTGCTGGTCTGCGTTCTATGCACATCCCTACTGGCAATGAGCTCGATCGCCATCACCGTGCTCACCGGGACGCTCGCTTGGGATTATCGCCAGCTTTCACACGGTAGAGATGGGATAGCCGGAACGGCGATCATAGAGTCGGAATATCGCTACGGGAATCGAAGTAGAGGAAAGCGTGCTAGAGGGAAGCGTAGCGTACTAGTAAAATGCGAGGGCACCTTCCGGTCGGACGATAAAGGCACGGAGTATTCGAATTTGCCTGTGCGGCTCCCGTCGGGGAAACCCTGCGTCCAGGGGGAGCGGATGCCCGCGCGGATGCAGACCCCAGGAAAACAGGAAGATATCTGGGTGCGCGGCGCGGATTGGAAGGGGCCGCTCTGGCCCGCCGGGATCTGCGCGGCACTGAGCGTACTCTTCGGCCTGCTGCTCGCCGTCTTCGTCCACCATTGGCGGCGCGCTAAGCGGCGATTGAGGGCCCAAAATTCGTCCCAGGGGACCCCTGCACGGTCTTGACGACGAAGTGCGTGCTGTGGCGGTACGGCTGCGAGCCGATCATTCCTGGATGGGAGTGCTCGTAGACTTCTTTGCAGCGGACGACCGGCAGCTCAGCCAGATGAATCTTGCCGGAGGTCCGGTCGACAGGTCGCGTGCCGTACTTTGACTGCAGGGGCTGGCTCGACGGCCTGGTGTGGCTCGACTGGCTTGCGGCGGAACTGACCGGCCGGGATTGCAGCGCGTTCGGCGATAACGCGCTGTTTCAGGACCCCTATGAGCACTTGGTGTTCCGTGTACCGGTTGACGTGACCGCGGTGCTGGCAGGTGTCGATGAAACGCGACTCCAGCAATACGCCGACGATCAGCTCATGGACGAGCACGAGATCAAGATGTACCGGCAACTGTGTGCCCTGGCGCGCTTGGCGACGACCGCCGGCAAATCCGTCTACTGCTGGTCAGCCCTCTAATTGCCCGCTCCCGCCAGGGTGCCAGCAGGCCATGCAGTGATCAGTGTGACTCGGTGGTGGGCCGTGAACGAGCAGGGAGAAGATTCGGCGCGGATCCCAGGTGATGGTTCTCGCCGCGTCGGACCTGGTCGATCAACGTGTCTCCGCCGGCGAACTCGTCGGCTCTCTCCGCGAGGAACCGCAGGCCGGACTCGCCCTGCCGTCTCAGTTCGGGGTCCGGCCAGTCAGGATGACCGCCGGAGCAGCGGCGACCCGTTCAGCGGTCCGGTCGATCAGGGCGTACCGGGGCGGTCTTGGTTTGCCGTTAACCTGTCGCCTTGCCCGAGGTGATGGACGTGGGCGTAGCGTGGGGGCCGTATGAAGGTCGGGCGGTATCCGTGTTTGGTTCAAGTGTTTCCGGGGCTGCTGCCGACAGCGTTCACCTGCTGCGCGCTGATGGCGATGGTGACTCGCTTGCCGACACAGTCCAGGATCTGTCCTTCCTGGACCGGTGTACCTGTTCTGCGACGTGTACCAACCTGCTGACCGCACCGGTGGGCTCGCCGTGTCTCTACCTGGTCGAGCTTGGGCACGGCGACGAGGTCGCCATCTGGCTGAGCCTGCCGGCCAGGTTGGGGTTCCCGTTCTGTGGTGAGCTGAGCGTTTGGTGCGCTCGCCGGTGAGCTCGACTTAAGGCCGACCTTCACTTACGGCGTCTTACCTTGGCTTTCTACTTCGTGGCAAGAGGGTGGTGGAGGAGCAGGGGTCTCTGCTCCTCCACCACGCTGCGGGTCAGCTCAGAAGGTCAGGCGTCCCAGCACTGGCCGATGCGCTTGAGCTTGGAGGCGATGACCCACGGGCCGCGGTTGTCCGCTCCTCCGGATACGAGAACTCGCTTGTAAATGTCGCCGTTGGCGCGGAGTTCTCCGTTGTAGCCGGCGGTGACCGTCTTGCCGCGCTTCAGGGTGCCTTCGGTTTCGTTCTTCTTGCCTGTCCACTTCCAGCTGTGCTTGGCCGCGTCGGTCCGCAGGCTGTAGCGGCACTTGATCGTCGGCTTGGCCTTGCTGCAGTTATGGCTGACCAGGTTCTTCGACCAGGGCTGGCCGGGGGCGGACAGCTTGTAGGTCCGGCCGTTGAACCTCGGGTGGACGATCTTGCCCTTGTGATGCAGCTCGTAGTGCAGATGCTTGGCTCCGGTGCCCTCGTTGTCGACCTTGCCGATCTTCTGGCCGCGCTTGACCTTCGTGCCGTTCTTGACGCGGCCGCTCATGTGGGAGTACATGCTGGCCCAGCCGTCGCGGTGCTTTACCCAGATGGTGTTGGTGCTTTGGTCGCTGTCGTACTTGACCGTGCCACCGTACGCGGCGACGACCGTTGTGCCGGCCTTCGGCGGGTCGTACATGTCGAGCGCCTTCTGCCGACCGCCCGGGCCGTTGTCGTCGTGCGTCGGGCCGGTTGAGATCCGCACCTTGGTCCCGCACGCGAAGGGCAGCTGGAACTTCGGTGTGCTGGCGGCGATCGAAACTCCGGGTTCCGGTACGGCGGCAAGGGCCGGGGCCGTTTCCAGCGTGAGGGCGACGGCGGGGAGGGCAGTCGCCGCGAGCAATCCGGTCAGACGCTTTGCTTTCTTGCGGTCCATCGAGTGGTCCCCATTCCTCTAATTTGACTGATAGTGACCGTACAAAGCGTCGTTATCCAGGCGCTATCGACCGGTTATCCGCCGGGGTCGGACGGCTCAGAGGCCATCTCATTTGGTGGGGCGGCGGTAGCCTGCGGTCGTGGAGATGGTTGAACGCTTGGGGCCGCAGGAGTTTTGGGAGCTGTTCCAGCGGGTGGTTCCGACTGCTCCGACGCGGCCGCAGGGTGGTGGTCGGCGTCGGTACGGGGATCGGGCGGTGCTGGCGGCGATCATCTTTGTGGCCACCACCGGCTGCACCTGGCAGCAACTGCCGCCGGTGTTCGGCCCGTCCGGCCCCACCGCGCACCGCCGCTTTGCTGAGTGGAGTGCGGCACGGGCCCGAATCCTGTCGATCGCGGCAAACGTGGGTCGAAGATCCATCTGCTGGTCGACCGTGCCGGACTGCCCCTGTCTGTCGGAGTCTCGGCGGCCAACACCCACGACAAACTCGCCCTGCAGCCGCTGGTGCGCGGCATCCCGCCGATCCGGTCTCGACGCGGACCGCGTCGGCACGGCCCGGAAAAGTCGCACGGCGACGAGGTTTATGACTTCGCTGATCTGCGGCACTGGCTACGCCGACGCGGCATCACGCCACGCATCGCCCGCCGTGGCGTCGAGTCCTCGACCCGGCTGGGCCGGCATCGCTGGGTGGTGGAGCGCACGGTGTCGTGGCTGAACGGCTGCCGCCGTCTGCACCGCCGCTACGAACGCAAACCCGAGCACTTCCTGGCCTTCTTTGGCGTCGCCGCCGTCCTCATCTGCCACCGCCGACTCACCAAATGAGATGACCTCTTAGCAGTCGCTCGGCGCGGAGATCGATGTGCGTGAAGCCGACCTCGTCGAGTTTCGCGGCGGTGAAGTCATTGCATCGGAAGGCATTGAAGCGACGCTCGATCAGTCCGCTGCGTTGCGGCGGCTGCAGAAGCCCACGGCGCGGATCGTCCCGGCAAGAAATGTAGTCGATGAATTCGGTGACGTATGGAGCCCGCGCAGCCTGGCCCGATCGAACAAACAGCGCTCGAAGCGAGCGTTATCGAATAGCGTGTTGCCGGGGGAGCGGGTAAGGCGGATGGCGCAATCGCGGTACACCGACTGCAGTCATCTGGAGCGGGACGCGAGGGGGCCATCATCTAGCCTGCCGAAGTTGCCCAGAGTAAATGTTCAAAGGAAATCTCGGAGATGTCACATTCCTCGTGGATCAACGTGTTGACGCGCAGTCCGGCGAACCGCTGATCGGAGAAGTCGATGCCCGTGAAGGGGCCCTTTCGAAGGCCGCTTCCGGGGTGTCACCCTGGCAGGAGGAACGGTTGCCACACAATTCACCTTCGACCAGCCAGCCGCTACGAGGGTCGATCCGCACCGACTCGACTCGATACCGTTCGCCCCTCAGTCTTCGTGCGTGCTATGGACGGCGAGGTCGGCGAACCTGTGAGGGTCGCCGTTGCTGGGGCGGACGAAGAAGGCGGCATGGTGGTCAGAGAGCGCGATCGCCCGTCCGGGAAGCCACGAGGCAAGCCGGTTGCCCGCGCGATCGACCATGGCAAACAGGGTGGTCTCGTCCGCCCTGCGGGTGCCGCTCACGAAGATCCGGTCCTCCCAGACCGCATCGATAGACAATCGGGAATACAGCCTGTCGCCGAAAAGCCTTTTCTTGGCGACCGCCGGTCGGCTGTGGGCGCTGGCGCGGATCGTCACCAGCTCCGGATCACTGGTCTCCACGCAGGCGATCAGGTCCCGGCCATCGCTGCCGCAGTTGTAGAGGTTCTCCGGCAGAATTCCCTTCACCTGGCCGGTGGCGGTGTCGACGACCAGCGTGCGAGTGGCGCCGCGAGAACCCGCCTGCCCCATCTCCTCCGCTCTGATCACGGCCAGCCCACCGGCTGTAGCTTGCAGGTGAGATGCCTGGTAGCGGTCGTCGAATCCCCATTTCTTCTTTCCGGTCCCGGCGTCCAGAGCGATCACGTTTTCGCCATCGTGCGGTCCCTCCTCCTCCCACGGCCTCCGAGACCGGTCCGTGGAGGGCTGCCCGAGCACCACATTCCCGGTGATCTGGTATGCCCAGTCATCGTCGCGCTCCCACAGCTTGCGGCCACTCGCCGTGTCGAGAGCCACCGTCTGTCCTCGGGCGGTGGACGACCCCATGTTCACCAGGACGACATGGCTGTCGGCCGCCGGGACGTTCACTCGCTGTCGGGGATTTGATCGGCCTTTCGGGCCAGAACGCGGCCGGATGAGCGGGCTCTTCCACCTGACGCTGCCGTCCGCACCAGACAGCGCGGCCACTCCCCGCTCCGTCTCCTCAGCCTCCCCGCCGATCACGTACTGGACGAACACCGTCGAGTCGTCGCCGGCCCCGATGTGGACGGGTTTCCCTGATGAACCAAGCAACCCTCCCACCCCTCCGTCATGCGCGGTGGCGCCGTCACCGCCCTTGAGTGGCTCTCCAGGGAGCTCCTTGGACGGGTCCTGGGTATCGAGGGCCCAGTGCGGGGTACCCGTCCTGACGTCGACCACGGCCAGCCGGGTCCTGTCGGAGAGGAACCGCCCACCGACCACAATGGCCGTCGCACCGAGGAATTCGACGCCCTCGATGTAGAGGCCGAGCCTGCTTTCATCCCACGATGATCTGCCACTGAAGGTGACCGGACGTGGTGGCTTGTCCCCGTCCGGGAGCGACTCTTTTTCCGGACCACCTGCGTGGCGTATCACCAGTGCCATACCGAGCAGCAGTAACCCTGCCAGCGGCAATGCCAGCCGACGCAGCACCGGCCGTTTCGTCAGCACGACCCTGGGAGCGGCCAGTGCCGCCGCGATCCGTGTACTGAGCGCCTCCTCGCGCACATGGATGCTCCTGAATCGCAGTGGATGGGGCTCATCGAGAGGGACGGTACGGAGCGCCGTTATCGATCCCTTATCACTCGCTTAGTCGGAGTCAGCGGCGGTGAGTGGACGTTCGGGGCGGGTAGAGCCGCGACTCGCTCAAACCGTCGTCGCCGATCTGGTAGTCGACGAATGCCCGCCGGACCTGCCGGCGACGGGCAGCTCGACGAGTTCAGGCTCGGAGGGGCCTTCCACGGTGCGGACCGGGCGTGGGCGCGATTTGTGCATAGCGGGCCAGCCGTCGGGGAGGAGTCCCGGCTTGGGGCGACGTTCAGGCGCGTACCAATGCTCTGCGCCGAGCAGCCGCAGCGGCAGATGGTCCAGCGGGTGTCCCGTGTCGCGTAGCCGGTGCGCGAGATCGACCGCCCCGATCGTAAGCCGAGGTCACCGTGGCGCGGCCTGCCTCCTGCAGCAGGCAGGCCGCCAGGGCGCCTGGTGGCGCGTCGGCGAACAGTGGGGGCCAGGACGTCGAGATGGCTGACCATCGGCCAGCCATGCGGCGATGTCGCGCTCGCCGTTGCGCAGCCACAGACCGGCGAGGCGCCCCTGCGGTCGGCGACGGTTCCCGTGGTTCGAGCCACGACCCGGAGTACGACGGCGACGGGGGCCTGGCCCGGGGCGCGTGAGCCGTTGGTCAGCGGCGGAGGCCCGGAAGCTCCGGGCCTCCGCCGGAGCGGTTAGCGAATGATAAGCCGCTACATGACTGTGCTAACTACTGCGGTGCTGATCGTGGTCCCCGCCGCTTGAAAACCGCGCTTGCAGGCGTCCACCCAACCGCCCTCCTCGCACGCCGAACCCGGATCCAGGAGTAGGCCGCGGCCTACTTTCAGCAGGTGTATCTGGAGGCGACTGGCGGACGGGTGGCCGACTTTGTCAGGGCTTGCCGCCGCCTCTGTTGGTGTAGACGGTTTGCCATGGTCCGGCCTTGCCCCAGATCTTTCCCTTCTCGGTGAGGTACTCGCGGGCGAGGATCTTGTACATGTTTTCGAAGCTGTCCGGGGAGGTCTCGTACTTGGCGGTACCAACGCCCCAGGTATTGGTGACGGACCTCCACGGCACGGGCTTCTTGTGGCCAGCCCACCACACCGCGTACTGAACTGTGGCGGAGTGGCCGTCGCTCTTGGTGTCCTTGACGTAGAGCTGGGGGGTGACGTACTTGCCCGAGGTACTGATCACCACGTGGCCCTCAACGCCGCGACGCCGGTGACCTTGCGATCCACCGTGGCTGCCTGGGCGGGCTGGGCCGTGAAGATGACGGCGGTGGCCGCGGTCATGGCGGCGATTCCTACTCCGCCGAGCTTGGTGCGATGCGACATCCGTTGCTCCCCGATGCCTCGATTCCACTGGGTACGGCGAGCGTAGAGGTGACTGTTATTGATTCCTTATCGAAGCGTAAGACCGTGGCGTCATCCGCCTCGAATGCGGTGATCTTGGGCGCGCGACGATCGACGCTTAGGCGCCCTCCACAAGTGCGTCATCAACCGGTAGGGGCGATGGCCGGAATCTGCCGATATGGATATGTTGGCTCTTGCATGGCGTTGTGGCTGGCATAGTCTCGCTGCGAATCGGCCCACCTCGTAGGCACGCCACCTCTTCGCAGAGAGGATCTCAAGGACGACATGAGCCAGGTGGAGTTCCGGGTCCTGGTCGTGCACCACAACCCACGTGTACCAGGCGCCCAGGAGAGCGGCTGATCGACGCGCATCTGTTCCCTTCTCGGGCCGCGACGCCTCCGGGCACGCGTGGTAGGCCGTCGTGGACCTCGTCCGCCTGTTCCACGCCGAATGGGCGCCCGCGAGGAGGGCGCCGCCGACGTGCGGTGACTTACGTTCGCAAGGCTTTCGCGACGTTGACGGCGGCCGCGTAGGCGCCGGCGACGGCCTGGTCCTTGGTGAGCGGCTCAGCGTCGTCTTCCCCGGGAGGGGTCGCGTCGTCGTACACCACCTCGACCACGACGTCGCGTACCCGGAACACGACCCGCGGGGCCGAGCCCTCCTCGACCCATGCGGCGAACGCCTCCTCACCGGGCCCGGTCAGAGCGCTGAAGTACTTCTCAGCGTGGACGCTGATCGGCTCCTCGGCACGTGCGTCATGGTGCCGCATGAGATATCGGTTGGTGGCCGTCCGGACTGCGCCTCCTGCCTGAGGTTTCGGTTCGGAGACCAGCGTCACTTGGAGGGTCCGCTGTTGGGACGTCCAGGTGCATCGAGCCTCTGGCTCCGATGAGGAGGTTGGGCTCTCATGGTGGTCAGGGGCGTCCTTGAAGAGCTTGTCCAGCGTCGGTGCCGTCACCGTGGCACAGGGCTTGGGGAGCCGCGTCGGCTGGCGTGATGTCTGGCTGACGAACGCGGGCGCGGCCGACGAGGATCCCAGGCTCTGGGCGGTCTCGGCCGCCGCCTTGAACGCGCCGTGGAACGCTTTCTGTCGCGACAACCCCTTCTCGGAGGAAACCAGGCTGCCGCCGTGTTGGACGGTCACCACGGCATTTCCGACGCGGAAGATGACCTTCGCTCCGTTGGAGGGCGTGTACGCCGCGAAGGCGTCGTCTCCCAGACCGGTGACCGCCGTCGCCTTGAGGTCCGGGTCCGCCTTCTCCAGGAAGGCCTCGATGGCGGTCGACATCAGTGAGGTCGGCACGTGGTGGGACGAGGACGGGCCAGCGAGCGGGACCACCAGCACATCGATGGTGATAGTGAGGCGACGACTGTCCGATGTCCACTGACAGCCGCCGAAATCGCCGCTCCCGTACCTCCTCGCTCGAGGGACAAGTGTGGCGATCGTGCCGGTGGACAGCCCGCATACGGCGGGCAAGCGGGAGACGACCGGTCCGTGTGGAACGCGGTCCGGCCCGACCGGCGGAGCGGGCAATGCATCGCCCCGATCGGGCCCGTTCCCCCCAAGGACCACCGCCGCGCCGACGGTCAGCGCGAGCCCGGCGATGCCCGCGGTGATTCCCGCCGTCGGCCGCGGTCCCAGCCGCCACCGGAACAGGCGACGCCCGGCGGCTCCGGCCGCCGGATCCGGAAGAACGGCGGGGCGCGGGTCGCGATCGTTCGTCATGTGCTCCCCATCGGGCGTCATGTGCTCCTCACCGGATGTCATGTGCTCCTCATCGGGCTCGTCGGCGTGCCCCGGTCGCGCGCCGTCTCAGCCCGACAGTGCCTTGGCCACCCACACCGCCACGGTATGGGCGCCTTTGATCGCCTGGTCAGGCGGCATTCGCGCGTGCTCGCCGGAATAGCCGACGGCGACCAGCACGTTGCGGACCCGGAAGGCCACCAGACCTGAATGGGCTTGGACGATGAAGTCGGTCTGCGTGAAAACGGCGAACGCCTGGTCGCCCAGCCCGGCCAGCGCCGTGAAATGCGCCCCCGCGGAGCGCGCCCGAAGGTGCGTCTGGACGTACTGCCGTGTCGCGGTCTGTGTTCCATGACCTGGCCGCTGATCCGGCACCGACGCGATGGTGACGGTCAGATACCGCTTGCGTTCGCCGTCCATGGAGGCGTCCGCCGGGGCCCACCGGCAGGTGGCGAACCGGGCGTCCGGGACCTCGTCGACCAGCGAGCTGACCCACCGGCCGCGCTTGGTCCCCGGGGCCACAAGGGCGATCACGTCGGCGGGCACCGCGTCACAGGGCTTGGGCACGCGTCGCAGCGCCGGCGCTGAGGTCGTGGACGCCTGGTCCGCCAGGACCGGACGCGCGGGCGCCTTCAGACTGCGGGCGACCTCGGCCGCCGCCGCGAGTGCCCCCGCTGTCGCGGTCTTCTGCGAGATCACCTTTCCGACGGGGTCGTCGGTGTCGTCCCGCCCACTGTATTGGATCGTCGCGATGACATTGTGAGCGCGCAGGACGACGAACGCCCCCTTGACCTGCAGATCCGCGGAGTAGTAGGTGGTCGCCTCGTCCCCCAGTCCGGTGACCGTCTTCGGCGGGTTCGGGCTCAGCAACCTGGCGAGCGGCGACGCGATGAACCACCGTTCCCTGGGGAAGTCCACCATGGCGTCGCCGATGGTCCCGCGAACCACGACGTCGACGGCCAGTGAACGCACACGCCCGCCGGGACCCGACGAGTACCAGTCGCACCCGCCGTCGTGATTTGGACCGCCGCCGTCGTCCCCGAGGGCGAGCCTGCGCACCGTCGCAGCCGACACCCCACAGTCGCCGGGTGTCGCGGTGATGAGCGGCTCGGCCGGAACAGGATCGACCTTTCCCCGCGGAGGGATCAGCGTCACCCCGGCCTCACCGCGCGGCCCGCTGAGCACCACGACGACGGCCGCTCCGAGCACCAACGCGGCGCCCCCGGCCACGGCACCGGTGGTCCGGCGCCTGCGCCACCACGGCCGGACGGCGGGCCGGTCCGTCGGATCGGGCTCGGACATGTGCACTCCTGAAACGAGACGGCGATTCAGTGGCCAGTCTCAGCCATCGCGTTATCGTCCGGTTATCCACGGCTCTCACCGCCGCGGGACCAGACCGCATGGCTCGCGTTGCGGTCAGTTCGGTCAGCGGGTCGTCGGGAAACAGTTCGTAGAGATCTCCCCACCAACGGCGGGCCTTGGCGTCCCGGATCTGGTAGCCGCCCGGAACTCCTCTAGCCACGCACCGTCTCCTACTCATGCCGCCCCGCCGAGTTGTTCTGGCCGGGTCGTTCGAGGACGATCGCTGCGCTCACCCCGTTGTTCTGACCTGCGGAATCAGTCCCTGGCGTTACTACCCGCTAGTAGAGTCCCCGAGCCCCAGAGTGGCGAGGGGCCACCCGGATTCACTCCGGCGCAAGCCCATCGGCGCACCCTCTCGGTAAATATCACCTCTCAAGCGGGCGCTCTCCGTCCTCTCCGGTGTAGTGATAGTCGATGCCAGCACATTACGTACTCGGAAAATGACCACCACGTGTCCGGACATGAGACCGGCAGAGGCGAACGCCTGCTCAACCAAACCGGCCACGGAGACGAACAATTTCCCGGAGGCGCGGGCCTGTACATGCAGCCGGGTATAGTCCCGAGTCGCTGTCCATATCCCTAGGCCCGGTCGCCGGTCCGGCACGACTCCCTCGGTCACTGTCACCAGCCCATCCAAATTATTTTCTTTGTCCTCACTTCCGAGGCTGATGTTCCGTTGGCAGCTGTCAGTGATGATGCCGGGGACGCCCCTCAACAGGAAGGCGCCAGGCCACCTTCGAAGGCCGGTGCCGGGGCCGACCGGCTCCCGGATGCCCCCAGGCCGACGACCACGTCTGAGGCCGCTTTGAATACCCCGGCCATCGCCTGCTTCTTGGGAATCTCACTGGCGCTCCCGCGGTATTCCAGCTCGGCAATAGCATTGCCCGCCCTGAAGACCAGGGAGGCCCCATCCCTCCCTTCAACTGGGGCGGAGCGTAGGACACCGTTGCCTCCTCCCCAAGCCAGATCACGGTTTGCCGGATCGCGGTTCACCAGCGCCTCTTCGATCCACTCCGTCCTATTGGTGAAAGCACCCATGGCGTCGGCCGTACTGTCGTTGAGGCTGATCTGGACCTTCAGCGCCTTTGTCGGATCATCGTCGGAGAACCACGCACATATGTCCTCCCCTGACCGAAATGCCTTTTCTCCTCGCCTCCGGGAGTGAGCGCATGTACGGTGGGCGCCGACACTCCACAGTCGGCAGGAATCTCCTTGACGACTGCCGACACGATAGCCATCAACAGCGCACCAGAGCTGGCGGCCACGCTCAGGGGCAGGCGCCTGCGCCACCATGGCGGAGCACTAGCCGGAGCGACCGCCGATTCTGCCCTCGACGATGGCTGCGGCACAGGCTCGGACATGCGGCCTCCACGGGGATGCAACGGATCGATCCGCCAGGCATCTTCTGTCACCGCGATATCGATCAGTTATCGACTCGGGCCAGACTTCCGCCATGTCAGGAACACAGCGGGCCGACGGCCGGGACCGTCAGAGGGGTGAGGGTGTGTCGATGGAACGGCTTGGCTGGGCGGTTCGGGTTCCGGCGGGCTACCGGCTGGCTGGGTGGGAGGTCCTCGCCGGAATCGCCAGCGGCGGCTGGAGCAGCGTGTACAAGGCCCGGCGGGTCGAAGGCGCGGACGGTGACATTCCTGAACGGGCCGCCCTCAAGTTCATACCGACCGGGACGCTGACCCCGCGCCAGCTGAGCCATCTCGCCGACATGGCGCGCCGCGAGGTGAGATTGCACGAAGGGCTGGAGCATCCCCGTCTCATCAAGATGTTCGGCACGCTGACGGTCGACGACCCCCGCGATCCCGAGCTGGACGGAGCCACCGTCCTGATCATGGAGCTGGCGGCGCGGTCCCTCGCCGACGTGCTCCGCGAAACCCCGGCGAGCCCGGTTCCGGACGCGCCACGCCTCATCGCCGAGATCTGCGAGGGCATGGCCCATATGCACACCAGGGGATGGGTGCACGGCGATCTCAAGCCGAGCAACATCCTGATCATGCCCGACGGCTCTGCACGGCTCGCCGACTTCGGCCTGGCCACCGAGATGGAAGGCACGCACGGCTACATGCCGCCGGTGGGTTCGTCCGACTACGTACCGCCGGAACGCTGGACCGAAGCACTGAGCGAACGCGGCACGGCGGTCCGGACGACGGCCGACATCTGGGCGTTCGGCGTCACCGCCTACCAACTGCTCACGGGCGGCCCGCCATTCCCAGGGCCGACCGTCCGCAGCCGGGCTGCCGCAGCGGCCGAGTACGCCATGGGAAACAGAGAACTGGTCTTGGACCCGAGGCTGTCACCGGGGTGGCGGGAGCTGGTGGCCGACTGCCTGTCGCCCAGGCACGCCGAACGCAACGCCTTCGATGCCGTCACGCTCCTGGCCAGGATCAGAAAACTGAACGGGTGGCCGGTGCCAGCGGAACCGTTCGGCCCACCGGCCACCGCGGGACGGCAACGCATGCGCATACCGGCCACGCTGGCCGCTACGGCGGCGATACTCCTGGCCACAGTCGCCACCGACACACCCGCCGTCGATGTGTCCCGGCCAGTGTCGTCACGGACCGCCGGCGCCGTGGCACAGCGGGCATACGGGCCCATGTGGACCGCGGACCGCCCCGTGCCCGCCGACATGTTCGGGGTGACGATGAACAGCAGCTCTGGAGCGATGCCGTCCTTCCGGGTGGGGAGCGTGCGGCTCTGGGACAGCGAGACTCGCTGGGCGCAACTGCAGCCCAGAAAGGGCCAGTTCCAATGGGCGACGCTGGACCGCATGGTCGAGGGCGCTCGCCGGGCCGGACTTCCGGCGCTGTTCGTGTTCGGTGGCACGCCGGCGTGGGCGGCGCCGGACGGGCCGAAGGCCGCCTACCCCGACGGATCGCGGACGGCTCCCCCCGACGATCTGGCGGACTGGAGCACTCTGGTACGGGCCCTCGTCCAGCGTTATCGCGGCCGGCTCGGAGCCTATGAGCTGTGGGTCAACGGTAACGACGGCCGCTACTACTCCGGCAGCGTCGAGACGCTAGTGGAGATGGCTCGCCGTGCAGGTGCCATCATCCGCGACATCGACCGCGGGGCAACCATCGTCTGTCCTTCCATGGGGCGGCTCTGGCAGCCCGACGCCCAGCGGTTCCTGCGGCGGTTCGCCGAACTCGGCGGCTACGAGCACTGCGATGTGGCCGGTGTGAAGCTGCACCAGCGGCGCGCGTCCGATCCGCCCGAGACCATGAGCGACCTGCTGACCACCATCAACCGGACGCTGCATCAAGCGGGAAAGCATCCCGAACTGTGGAGCACCGGCACCACCCACGACTACGCGATCGAGGACGCGCTGGACCAGGAACGCGCCACCCGCTACTTCGTGCGTTTCTACCTGATGGGCATTTACGGCTCCTACATCGGCCTGCGGAACATGTACTTCTACGCTTGGGGCAACGGCCGCCTCCCGATCGTCTTGCAGGCCGAGGGCGGCGCTCCGACCCCGGCCGCACTCGCTGTCGAACGGCTTCAGCGGTGGCTGGTGAACGCCAGGGTCCGTTCCTGCGGCCCCGGGACCGCCATGAACATTGCCGGGAACGTCTGGCAGTGCCGGTTCACCTTCTCGGAGAAAGCCGCAAGCGAGCACGCCGACATCATCTGGACCGACACCGGCACCGCCGCCCTCACCGCGGGACCGGGCGCGACGTCCCTGCACCGGCTCGACGGCACCACCGCCCGCGTTGGTACGGGAGACACAGTCCACATCACCGAAAGCCCGCTGATGATCCGCTATGCGGACCGGTGAACCGAGCCGGCGCGGCGGGCGGCGGGAGGAGCGCGAGATGCTCCTCTCTGACCAGGTCGAACCGAAGCGCCAGCGAGACCAGCGCCTCTCGTCGCCAATCTGCCTTGATCCCAGACCGTTCGAGCGCCGGATCCCTGACCTGCAACTTGGTGCCGGCGAGATAGTCAATATGGAACTTGACTGCCGAGCGTGTGAGGTCCCGACAACCCTCGATCGGGCGTATGCGCTCGATAATCTCCGGAATGGTGGGGATCATCACCGTCGAGGGGTTGCGCAGCCGGGGCTCGCACAGGGCCACCAGGACGAGGAAATACTTGGCGCTCTCGTCGAGCGCGAAGGCCGCCGCAGTCACTTCGCCCGAGTCCGGTTCCAGACCGGCATGCTCGGCATAGCGGTGCTGGGATGCGAACACCAGGAAGTCCACAGATCCCTGGCGTACGGGCAGCGCGACACGGGAGAACTCGAACGGCACCGGCATGTCCAGTCGTCGCGGCGAGACCTTGACGAACTCGCCGCCGCCCTCCGGATTCTCGATCACATACGTCGAATGGCGGCTGAGATTACTGATGGTCCAGTGATCTTCCACCGCGCGGACGACTCCTGCCCACCGCGGCACACCGGCGTCCGACAACTCAAGATCGACTGGGTGCTTCGCGGTTCCGCGGCCGAAGGACGCCTCCTGACCCACGGCGAGCCGGATTACTGCCGCGTCCGTCCGACCTGCCGCCGGTAGCTGCACGATGACGCCTCGCATGGGTGTCGCGCTCCGCCTCAATCCACTGTGTTCGGTCGCACCCTACAAGCTGACAGGTTCCGCAATCTCCCATCAAGTTCCACCATTACCACCCGATGGGGGGGCACCGGCTGCATGTCCGAACACGTGGAGTTCCGAATCCTGGGAACGCTTGAGGCCGCCTTCCAACGCCGCCCGGTCCGTCTAAGGGGCGGGCGGTCTCAGCTGATCCTGGCGGCATTGCTACTGAACGTTGACCGCGCGGTATCGGCGGGTCGGCTCGCGGAGACGGTCTGGGGAGAGCATCTGCCGGAGTCCGCACGAACGCAGGTCGCCATCTGTGTGTCCGGGCTGCGGCGCGTCGTCAGGGAGGCCGGCTGCGGCATGGACTGGCTCCAGACCGCCGGGTCCGGCTACCGGGTGCGAGCGGAGGCCGTCCGGCTCGATGCGCAGACGGCCGAAGAGCTCCGGGCCAGGGCACAGGACGCCACGACCGAAGGGCGCACGGAGGAGGCGGCGGCGCTGCTGCGCCAGGCGCTGGGACTCTGGCGTGGGCCGGTGCTGGCCGGGCTAGACGGAGAGATCATCGTCGCGAGTGCGCGGCGCTTGGAGGACCTCCGCGTCACAATGGCCGAGGAACTGGCCGATGCCGAACTTTCGTTGGGACGCCACCGGGAAGTGGCCGACGAGCTCACAGCGCTGGTACTGGAGAACCCTTTCCGGGAGCGCCTGCGAGGTCGGCTCATGACTGCGCTGGCGCGAGCGGGCCGCAAGGCCGAAGCGCTGGAGGTCTACCAGGAGGGCAGGCGGACGCTCGTGCAGGAGCTCGGCCTGGAACCCGGCCGGGCCCTGCGGGAACTGCATGGAGCAATCCTGCGGGACGACTCGTCCCTCCACGCCGCGTCGGCGGCGCGGTCGCGGGGGCGACGACCCGCACAACTGCCCCCGGCGGCCTCGGCCTTCACCGGACGCGCGGCGGAACTGCGAGTGCTCGACGATCTGCTGGAGGGCCAGGACGAGACCAACCGGCACCTGCCGATCTGCGTGATCAGCGGCGTCGCCGGAGTCGGCAAGACGGGGCTCGCCCTGCACTGGGCTCATCGAGCTGCCAGCCGGTTCCCGGACGGGCACCTCTTCGCCGACCTGCATGGTAACGGCCCGCGGGCACGGCCGACGCCTCCCGAAGCGGTGCTCGCACGCTGGCTGCGAGCCCTCGGCGTCCCCGACCACGAGATCCCCCGGGATCGAGAGGAACGGGCCGCACTGTATCGCAGCACGCTGGATGGGCGACGTATGCTAATCCTTCTCGACAACGCCGAATCCGCCGCCCAGGTGCGGCCGCTTCTGCCCGGCTCGCACCGCTGCTGTGCGATCGTCACGGCGCGGCAGCCGCTGCAGGAACTGTTGGCCGCCGAGGGAGCCCAAGCGCTGCTGCTGGAGAGGCTCTCCCCGGACGAGTCGGTGGATCTGCTGGGCCGACTGGCCGGCCTCGTCCGAGTCGCCGAGGACCCCGCCGCCGCCCTGCGCCTCGGCGAACTCTGCGGCCATCTGCCGCTGGCGGTGCGCACGGCCGCGGTCAGTCTGGCGACCCACCCTACATGGACACTGGCCGATCTCACCGACCGCCTGAACTCGGCCCCAAGGCCACCACATTCCCCGGACAGCGGCTACTCCGCCCTCCGCCGTCCTTAAAGCGCCTGATAAGAGATCGATAACCCGTCCCGTTAGATTTTGGTCAAGACCCGCGATCGACATGAACAGCTCGACGACATGGTCAACGCCATGGACGCCTATCGGGGACGTCACTACCTGCGGGCGGACACGACCCAGCTGAGCCACCCGGGCATCTGGTCATTGCACGTCCAGCCTGGCCTGCCGCCGATCCGCGAGTACTGACGGCGCGGTCAGCGCCGAGATCCGCGATCCGCTCCGTGGTGTCGGGGCCGGGATGGAGCGCACTGGTGGCCGCGCGAACCGGCCGCGGCGGATCCCGCACGCTCACGGCATCGGGGCGACGCGGCACGTACGTGGTCGGAACGGCCCGCTGACCAGCAAGATTAATGGGTCGCGAAAGCGGATGGCGGTCGCCGGTGATACACCTGCGACCGCCGTTCGCGCCACGAAAGGCCACTCATGACAGGAAGCCGCTCATGACCGCTCTTGCCCGGCCCAGCGGTCCGGAGCCGTTGCACAGGGCGGCCGACTCGGCCGTGATCCATCGGTCTCTGGCGGATCCCGAACGGTTCGCCGAGATTTTCGACACCTACTTCGACGAGATCCACCGGTATGCGGTGAGCCGGGTCGGTCTGGCCGCCGCGGAGGACGTGGTGTCGGAGACGTTCCTGGCCGCGTTCCGCAAGCGCGCGCGGTACGACCCGGAGCGGGGAGCGGTCCGCACCTGGCTCTACGGGATCGCCACCAATCTGGTCGGCAAGCACCGCCGGGCCGAGGGACAGACGCTGCGGGCGCTCGGCCGGCAGGGCGTCGAGAGGCCTGCCGAAGGACATGAGGACCGGGTGCTCGGCCAGGTCAGTGCGGCACAGGTGCGCCCCGAACTGGCCAGGGCCATCGGGAGGCTGTCCGACGGCGAACGGGACGTGCTGCTGCTGATGGCCCTGGCCGGGCTGCGGCACGAAGAGATCGCCGCCGCGCTGGAGATTCCCTACGGGACCGTCGGATCCCGGCTGTACCGGGCCAGACAGAAGCTGCGCGAGGTGCTGGGCGGGACCGATCCGATGCTCGATGTGAAGGAAGACGACCGTGGATGAGATCACGATGGTGCGCGAGCTGTACGGTCGGCCGTCGCCCGACCCGGCCATGAAGGAGCGGGTCCAAGCGCGGCTGGCCGCCGAGCAGCGGAGCCGGCGGCTGCCGCGGAACCGCCGCCGGACGGGCCTGGGGGCCGGGTTCGTGGCCCTTGCCGCAGCGGCTTCGGTGGTGGGCGCCGTTCTGATGGACGGGGACGCGGCCAGAACGCAGCCGGGCACAACGAACCCGGATACGCCGGGCATGGTGCTGCTCGCCGCCGCCGACAAGATCGAGAAGGCGCCAGTGGGCCGGTACTGGTTCAACGACACGTTCAGCGGCCAGTCCTACGTCATCAAGGCCAGGACCGGCACGTACGCCATCGTGGGCGCGCACACCGAGAGTTTCAGCTGGGCCGGAGCCAAGCCCGGGGACGGCGTCTCGTTCTACAGCCGCGACCTGCCCGCCAGACCGCTGACGCGGGCGGACGAGGCAGCGTGGCGGAAGGCGGGCTCGCCGCGCAGTTTCCCGCTGGCCTACGAGGACAAGAAGGTGACCTACACAATGAAGGCGGGCCGCTGGTCGCAGGACGGCTCCTACCCTGAGCAGGGCGGTGAATTTCTGCTCCTCCGCTCCACCGGCAAACCGGTGAAGATGACGTTCGAACAACTGCAGAAACTGCCGTCCGACCCGGACGCGCTCGCCAAGCTCCTCTTCGCCCCTGAAGAGAACCCGCGGTTCGGGCCGGTCACCGCCATCCAGAAGATCTCCAGGGCGAAGGCGGCCCTGTCGGCGCCGATCACCCCCCAGGTCCGGGCCGCGGTGATGCGCGCGCTGGCCAAGCAGCCGGGCGTACGAGCAATCAACGACGTGACCGACCCGCTCGGCCGCCGGGGTGTCGCGCTGACCGCCGACTACGACTTCGTCGGCCCTGACAAACCGCAGTACGGCTCCCGGCAGGAGGTTATCTTCGATCGGAACACCGGTGCGCTCCTGGGTTCCCAGACGGTCCTGACCAAGCCGGGCGGGCCCTACAGCACCCAGCGGCCCGGCTTCGTCATCTTCCACTCGCTGGTCCGCGACTCGGGCTGGTCCGACACTCGCCCGACGCCCCCGTCCAAGCTCCCCTTCTGACGCCGCAGAACCGCTGCCGGCCCGCCCAGGGCACCTGGACCCGGCAGCGGTTCCACGGTGGTTCCGCCGTGGTTGCGCGGTGGTTCCCTCCAAGAGGCGTTCGCGTACGTCGTCGTCCAGGAGCTTGAGGGGCCGCCCGATGCGGGGGTGGGTGGTGTTGCTGATCATGACGGCGAACGGTAGGACGATGCAATCGTTTGCGTCTCACCGAACGTGCGTGACGGCGCCTGGGCGGGGTTGAGACCTAGGATCACCTTCAGATCGCTACGTAGCGAATAAGGAAAGAAACACACAGTTACGACCCATCCCACAAAGGCCTGACCGACGCGAACCTCACCGGCGCGCACCTAAGGACATGTTCTCCGCCCTCCCAGTGCACCGTGACCACAACGGCGCCACAGGCAACGTCCTCAAGCTGTGGTACCACTGGGGCCGGATCATCTACACCAACCCCTTCTACATCAAGGTGCAGTAACACCCTGGCGTGAAAGCGCAGCAGGGGCCGCCGTCACCTGGCCGGCCGCCCCTTGCTCTTATCGGATCCCACTGGATGGTCTAATGCCCGCTCAAGAGCTTTCCCGCGCCCACGCCAGGGACTGGCTGGTCAACCCCTGGTACGGAGCGGTGACGATCGATGGACAGGGACCGCCGTCTGACGCCGTCCCAGGCAGACCGGCGCAAGGCTTCACTGCCTACCAGGGCACCAAGCTAGTGATCTTCACCGGCGGCGAGGACAACCTCCGCGTACGGGTACGTGTGGAAAGCTGGAGCAGCGAACCACCGATCGCCGATGACCACTCCGAGATCGGCCCCGAAACCAGCGAACTTGCAGCACCGTCAGGCCTCATCACCATCAGCGACGGCGATGCGAGCGCTGACCAGTTCGAACTTCCAAGCCCCGGAACCTACCGCGCCCGGGTCACCGGTCACGGCCAGGACGCAGCGCAGCTGTACCGCGAGGCCGTGGCCCGTTCAACAGACCTCAACGATCCCCAGTTCCAGGCGGAATGGGCTCAGCTCCATGGCCGGGAGGAATACGTCATCCAGCTCTGGCCCACCGCCGACCGGCCACAGACAACAGAGCCCGGACAAGACGACCACCTTGAGGCCATCAGGGCCTGGGCTAGGAGCAGGGGCCTGAAGGTCAACGTCCAGGGGCCCGTCCCCGAAGCGATCAGAGCCATGTACGACGCTTCCCACTGACCGTGCAGTGCCCCCAAGACCAATCCCGGCCCCTACACAGCACCGCCACCAAGGGATACATCGTCCAGCCCCGCCGCTGGGTGGTGGAGCGCACTTTCGGCTGGCCGCCGAGCGGCATCTAGCGTTGCCGGCATCACCATTCACTCGACCTTTGTTCCGCGTAACGGTCGCCCTACCGGCCATCGGTGTCGCGGGACGGATGGGACCGACTGGAGGTAGGCAATGGCGCAGGAGCAGCAGGCCGGTAAGCGCAAGAGCGGTACGTCCGCGTTCTCCCGGTGGATGCAGCATCGGATGAACAATCGTCTGATGCGCAAGATGCGGCGGGGCCGTGACAAGTTCATGGGGATGGACGTGCTGGTCCTGCATACGGTGGGGCGCCGTAGCGGGCAGTCGCGGGAGACGCCGGTGGCGTGGTTCGCCGACGGGGAGGATGCCCGGCTGGTCGTCGGGTCGGGTGGGGAGATCAGCACCCGGATTGGTACGTCATCTGATGGCGCACCCCGAGCCGTCGTCGATGGAGCTGCCGGGGCAGGACCAAGCCGGTGACGCCGCAGCGGCTGGAGGGCGCTGATCGTGAGCGGGCGTGGGAGCGCATCGCCAAGGCTCAGCCTCGGATCGCCACGTACCAGAGCAAGTCTGACCGCGAATACCCGGTGGTCCGGCTTACCCCGCGGTAGCCAGCATCGGGCGCAGGTGGGCGTAGGCCCAGGCCACGAGGGTCGTGGGTGTCGTGGTCACGAGGTCGCGTTGTTGCTCGGGGACGAGGTCGCGTGGCCCGGTGGTCATGCCCACGGCTGGCCGCCCCGCCCAGAAAATGTCAGCTGGGGCCGCCGAGGTCTTCTCCGCAGTCGCCTTGAGGCTCTACCTGAGATGGCAGGGCGAAATATGATCTTCAGAATAACTTTTCTGAAGATCATTCTGGGGGAAGTGGTCCTACACGGGGTGCCGGTAAGAAACATGTCATGAGCCCCAAACGGGGTTGATCTTGTGTTGAGTTGCCTGGTCGTTGGAATCCCGTGACGGCTGCCCTCTGGTGACAAGCTATTAGACCGTGGCGGCCTTGTTCGTCTTGATGATGAGGCCGCGGATCATACCGACTAGGCGATCGGTGCCGTACCGCCCGGTGTACTGCGATGCGCCAGCGCCTACGGCGTGCGTGGGGGGAGAGTTGTCCAACATCACCTACCGTCGCGCGTGGCGAAAGGCCCGGAAAGACGTACTTTCGGCTGCTCAGGTGGCGTCGTCGCTGGCCGAACGGCCCTATGACCTGCGCCATGCGTGCGTGTCCACATGGCTGAATGCGGGCGTGCCGGCGCCCCAGATCCCGAATGGGCCGACCACAGTGTCGAGGTGCTGCTCAAGGTCTACGCCAAGTGCATCGTGGGCCAGGACGAGGTCGCCAAACGCCGCATCACCGACGCACTCAACGATCAGTAGGGCCCTGCCCGGCAAGCCCGGTCCCGTGGGACCGTATTGGGACCGATCAACCGCAGTCGCCCGCACACGACCGCATGGAGCTGCACACACGACTAAGCCCCTGACCGGCGTTCGTGCTGGTCAGGGGCTTTTTTCGTGTGGTCAGACTGGGCGCCCCCGGCAGGATTCGAACCTGCGACACCCGCTTTAGGAGAGCGGTGCTCTATCCCCTGAGCTACGGAGGCATGCCGTTGCTTGCCGGAAGAGCCTAGCGGACGGCACGTACAGGGTAGAGGAACCGGGGCCCCGATCGCTCCTCTTATGAGGTGCTATAGGCCGGAGCGGGGTCGGATCGGTACGCTACGTTGCCGTGACGGGACGCCATCGAGGAGACCTATCGGCTCTGAAGCGTGCCTCGTGGTGGGTGCTCGCTGTTGTTGCGATCGTTGGCGTTGGGCTTGTCGTGGGCATCGTGGTGCGGAGCGGTGGTGCGGAGGAGCCGGAGCGGCCTCAGGTCGCGGCGCCGGTCAGGCCGACGCCGTCGGTGGCTGATCCGACGTATCGGGAGTACGTGCCGCCACGGCCCGTGAAGACGCGGGCACCACAGGTGCGCAGGGCGCCTCGGCCGAAGGTCACTCCGAGCCGGCGGCCGTCTCGGCCGCCGGTGGTGCGGCGGTGCCCGCAGGGATGGGCCGAGGTCCCGTTCCTTCGCAGGTGGTGCCAGCGGCACGGGTACGACGTCCGGTGAGGCCAGATCCGCTCAAGTCACTCAGAAACCTGTAGTAGCGTGCCTGCGGACTGCTCTCAGGGCATCAGGAGGAAAGAATTGCCAACCCCTCGGTCGGCGGGGCTGACCGCGGTTTTCCTGGTGATGACGACGCTGGGCGCGCCCGTGGCGCAGGCCGCGGTCAGGGACCCCCTTGAGGCACTCCAGCGACAGGCTTCTGCGGCTCGTACGCAGTTGGAGAAGGCCACCAAGCAGATGGAGAGCCGTAAGAAGGATTTGGCACGCTCCCAGGACAAGCTTCGCGTCACCCTGAAGGACCTTGGCAAGGCAGAGGCGGAGCTCAACCGCATCCGCGAGCCCCTGGCAAGGCTGGCGAACGCCTCCTATCAGCAGCCGGGCGCCGCTGGGACGATGGCGATTTTCGGGGCTGGGAATCTGGATGACGCTCTGCGGGCGACTGCGGATGTCACGCATATGGCGAACGGGCAGGACGCGCTGGTACGGAAGGCCGACGAACTGCAGAGTCGCAGGTCCCGGTTGACGTCAGAGGCGCAGGAACTGCAGTCGAAGAACGCGGTCGAGCAGACACGGTTGCAGCAGGAGATCGACGGGCTCAAGAACAAGTCGGCGCAGCTCACCAAGCAACTGACGTCGATGCTCAACCGGATGCGGATCGACCGTGACCGGCGCCTGGAGCTGGGCTGTGACAAGGGCCTGGCCAAGAACGCGCGGAAGTTCCCGAACGGGCTGATCCCCAGCAAGTACCTGTGCCCGCTGCCGCAGAAGGGCGAGCAGCTCCGGGCGGATGCGGCCCTGGGGTTCTACAAGCTGAACTCCGCGTACAAGAGACGTTTCGGCCGCGACATATGCGTGACCGACTCGTACCGGAGCTTGGCTGACCAGAACCGCGTGTACGGGCAGCGGCCCGGGTTTGCCGCCGTTCCGGGCACGAGCAATCACGGGCGCGGCCAGGCGGTCGACCTGTGCGGCGGCGTGCAGAACTCGGGCTCCACCCAGTTCAACTGGATGGAGGCCAATTCGAAGAAGTACGGGTGGCTGCATCCGTCGTGGGCGTACTCCAACCCGTTCGAACCGTGGCACTGGGAGTACGGCACCGAGGAGGACTAGGTGGCCGGCGCCTCGGTGGCGGGCACGACCTCGACGGTGCAGTAGCGGCATCGGCGGGCCTTCACCGGGATGTCGCTGAGACACTGCGGGCACTCGCGTTCGGTGACCTCCTTGTGCCGGTCCAGGCGTTCGATGAGCCTGGTGGTCGGCAGGACGACGATGAAATAGACGATCAGGGCGGTCATGATGAACGCGATCGCCGAGGTGAGGAACACCCCGTACGGGAACCTCGTCCCGTCGATCGTGACTGCCAGCCGCGTGTAGTCGGGCTTGCCGCCGAGCAGAGAGATCAGCGGCGCGATGAACGCCGTCGCGAAGTCCTTCACAAGGCTTGCGAACGCGGCGCCCACGACGAACGCGACCGCGAGTTCGACGAGGTTGCCGCGGATCAGGAACTTCTTGAAGCCACCCATGGAGAGCTCCTGCGTAGGGGGAGTCGTTCAAACCGCCCGTACCCACCCGCGACTTCTTTATTGATCAGGTGGGGCGCCCCCCGGACTGCTCGACCAGGCGATCCGGCTCGCCTGGCTGCGGCCCGGCGCGATGACGTTGGCGTCCATTCGGTTTGGCATGAGGGCGCCCATCGTGTGACGGCGGGGCACTGGCGGCTGGTCGCAGGGGACGGCGCCAGTGGCGATTGTGGCGGCGGAGGCATGCGGTTGGGAGCACGTTCGTGTACCTGAATGTGCGGCCGACCCCAGGACGTTTGGCCCGTCACCGGATGACGATTCGGTTGCCTGCGGAGATGAAGGACTCAGGGTGGCAGGCGACGAGGCGGCGTTCGCCGACCACGCACATGTGGGTCGGTCAGGATGCGTTGGGCGGTCAGGGGGTGGTGGCGAGCTCTGTTGTGCAGAACTTGCAGCGGGTGGCTCTGATGGGTATCTCGCTCAGGCAGGCCGGGCAGTCGCGTTCGGTGGCCTCCTTGTTGCGGTTCATTCGGATCAGGAGGGCGGCGACCGGCTGCACGACCAGGAAGTAGACGACGGCCGCGATGATCAGGAACGAGATCAGGGCGTTCAGGAAGACGCCGTAGGTGAACTTCGAGCCGTTCACCGTGAAGTAGAGCGAGGCGAAGTCGGGCTTGCCGCCGACAGCGGCGATCAGCGGGGTGATGAACGAGGACACCAGCGCGGTCACGAGGGCGCCGAACGCGGTGCCGATGACCACCGCCACGGCCAACTCGACGAGATTGCCGCGCAGAAGAAACTTCTTGAAGCCGTCCATGGGAATCCTGTGTTCGATCTACTACTGACTGTCAGCTATCCCACGATAGTGAGCGACAATCTTGATCGGGTGGAGGCCGCGACGAGCGCTGACGCTTGTCGGCTTGACGTTGCGACTACGACCACGGCTCCCTGATCTGGCGTCTCCGGTGGGGGCAGTGCGAGCACCGTTACGCCGGTGACTATCAGGCGTGCCCATGGAGGGCCGGCGTTTTCTGATAGAGGGCCGGTGGCCTCTGAGGGCGTGGCGAGGACATCGATGCGGTCGCCGGTCCGGAGCAGGCGCACGGCGGCCGCGTCGGCGATCCGGATCGGCGTCGCCACGGTGCCCGGTGGCTGGCCTCGCAAGAGGCCGGGGCTCATCAGACGGGCGTCGGTCAACGGCTCGCCGCGCCGGACCGGGCCGGCCAGCAACCGGCCTGTGGCGGGACCGCGCAGGGCTCCCTCGGGCACCAGTCCGGCGGGCAGCGCGATGGTGTGAAGGTCGCCCGGCCGGAGAGCCGAGCCCCCTGGCAGGTCGCGGGTGGCGGCGACCACCGTGACCGAGGGCGGCGGGCCGGGCCTGAGCGCGAGCAACGCCAACCCGGTGGCGGCCGCCGCGGACAACGCCGCCAGCGGCCGCCGCCATCGTGCTAACCACCCGGTCATGGGAGCTCTAGGGGGAGGGTCATGCCGTCCAGGGTGCGGGCGCAGGGGCAGGTGCGGTCGGCGGGCAGAGAGCTGACCACGTCGGAGACCACGGCGCGGAGGCGGTCGATGTTCTGGGCGAAGACACGGTAGACCTCCTCCATCGTGACGCCCTCGCCCTCCTCGATGCCGGCGTCGAGATCGGTGACCAGACAGAGAGGCGTGTAACAGAGGGCCAGCTCACGGGCCAGGACGGCCTCCGGGTGGCCGGTCATGCCGACCAGCGTCCAGCCCTGCGCCGCGTACCACCGCGACTCGGCGCGCGTGGAGAAGCGCGGGCCCTCGATGACCACCAGAGTGCCGCCGTCGACCGGCTCCCACTCGGCCTTGCGCGCGGTCTCCACGGCGACGGTGCGGCCGACGGGGCAGTAGGGATCGGCGAACGAGACGTGGATCGCGGCGTTCTCGTCGTAGTAGGTCTGCGCGCGGCCGGACGTGCGGTCGACGAACTGGTCGGGCACGGCCAGCGTCCCCGGGCCGTAGGCGGGGGTCAGCGAGCCGACTGCGCTGGGGGCGAGGACTTGGCGGACGCCGAGGGAGCGCAGCGCCCACAGGTTGGCCCGGTAAGGGATCTTGTGCGGTGGATAGCGGTGGTCGCGGCCGTGGCGGGGCACGAACGCGACGCGCCGGCCGCCGAGGTCGCCGATCGCGATCCGGTCGCTGGGCAGGCCGTAGGGCGTGTCGACCTGCACTTCCTCAATGTCGTCGAGGAACGAGTAGAACCCGGAACCGCCGATCACACCGATCTCGGCGGCGGGGAGGGATGCGGAAGGCGTTGTCATGCCGCTGACATTAACCACCGAATGGAGGTGCCCGAGAGGCCTGCTCACATCTGTGGATAACTTCGGCTCCGGACACGGCGAAGGGGCCCGGCGGGGGGTGCCGGGCCCCTTCTCGTGGGGGGTTGGGGGTGTTAGCGGTGTGCACTGGGCGGCCCGCCGGGGCCTCGGTCGGCCGGTTGGCGTTCAGCCGACCGGCCGACCGCCAACCGGCGGCCGATCGGTTAGCCGATCGGGTCTAGGACCTTGGGCGGTTCGGGCGCGGAGGCCTTGGTGGGCGGTGCCTGCTTGGCGAGGCGGCCCGGGGTCCAGATGCGGCGGCCGAGGTCGAACGACAGCGCGGGCAGCAAGAGCGACCGCACGATGATCGTGTCGAGCAGGACTCCGAAGGCGACCACGAAGCCCATCTCGGCCATCGAGACCAGCGGCAGGGTGGCCAGCGCGGCGAACGTGGCCGCCAGCACCAGCCCGGCCGAGGTGATGACGCCGCCGGTGACGGTGAGGCCGCGCAGGACGCCGCGGCGGGTGCCGAGGTGCTGCGACTCCTCCCGGACGCGGTGCATCAGGAAGATGTTGTAGTCCACGCCGAGGGCCACCAGGAAGATGAACGCCAGCAGCGGGAATCCGGCATCGGTGCCCTCGAACCCGAACGCGTGCTTGAAGATCAGCGCGCAGGCGCCCAGCGAGGCGAGGAACGACAGCACCACGGTGGCCATCATCAGCAGCGGTGCGACCAGAGCCCGGAGGAGGGCCACCAGGATCAGGAAGACCACGGCCAGCACGATCGGGATGATCACCTTGTTGTCGCGGGCGGAGGCCCGCTGGATGTCCAGGTTGGTGGCGGTCATGCCGCCTACCTGGGCGTCGGCGCCAGGCACCCCGTGGACGGTGTCACGTAGCCGGTCGATGGTGTTCTGCGCGGCCTTGCTGTCGGCCGAGTCCTTGAGCGTCGCCTCGTACTGCACCAGCCCGTTCGCGGTGACGGGCTTGCTCAGTTCGGCGACACCGGGCGTTCCGGAGATCGCACGGGCCACCTGGTCGGAGGCGGAGGCCTTGGTGATGATCACGGCCGGCGCGCCGGAGCCGGCGGGGAAGTGCCGGGAGACCGCCTCGGCGCCGACGATCGAGTCGGGCTTGTCGACGAACTGGCCGGCGTCCGAGAGCCCGTCGGCCTTGAGCGAGCCGAGGCCGAGGGTCATGGCGACCAGGCCGATCGAGGTGACTGCCCAGAGGAGACGGGGCTTGGCGCTGACGAGCCGGGCCACCTTGCTCCAGATGCCGTGCTCCTTGTCGTACGACTCGGGGTCGAGGTACTTCACGTCGTAGCGCGGCACGAGCGGCCAGAAGAGCCAGCGGCCGAAGATGACCAGCAGCGCGGGCAGGAGGGTGGTCATGGCGGCCAGGGCGGTGATGACACCGGCCGCGGCGACCGGGCCCATCCCCTTGGTGGAGTTCATGTCGGCGACGAGCAGGCACAGCAGGCCGACCGCGACGGTGGCGGCAGAGGCGATGATGGCGGGCCCGGCACGGTGCAGTGCGAACGCCATGGCCTCGTGGCGGTCCTCGTGGCGGTGCAGCTCTTCGCGGTAGCGGGCCACCAGCAGGAGCGCGTAGTCGGTGGCGACTCCGAAGACGAGAACGGTGAGGATGCCCGCGCTCTGCCCGTTCACGGTCACGCCGCCGTTCTTGGCCAGCAGGTAGACCACGGACTGCGCCAGGCCGAGCGCGAAGACGGCGCTCAGGACGGGGACGAACCACAGCACCGGGCTGCGGTAGATGATCAGCAGCAGCACGATCACGACGAGGCCGGCGGCCATCAGCAGGAAGCCGTCGATCGTTTCGAACACCTTGAACATGTCGGCGCCGGCGCCCGCGGGACCGGTGACGTGCGCGTCCAGTCCGGGCGGACCGCGCTTGGACAGGTCGCGTGCGTCCTCAACGGCCTTGGTGACGTCGACGTCGGTCAGCGGAACGAGGGTCTGCAGTGCCTTGCCGTCCTTCGATGGGAACGGGCCCTGCACGCCCTGCGCACCTGGCAGTTTGCCGAAGGTGGCCGTGTCGGCCTTGGCCTTGGCCGTGTCCGCCGCCGTGATGGAACCGCCAGAACGTTCGTAGACGATGACAGCGAGCATCGTCTCGTCCTTGCGGAACTGCTCCTGCAGCTTGACGACCTGGGTGGACTCGGCGCTCTTGGGCAACCAGCTCGCCGCGTCGTTCTTCTCTACGTCGCCCAGCTTGCCGGCGAGCGGTCCAAGGGCCACCAGTGCGATGACCCAGAGGGCCAGCACCGCCCATTTAGTGCGTCTGCCGGATATCAGGCTTGCGAGTCGGTAAGCCCAACCCGTGGGGGGAGCCTGGCTCGGTGCACTCATTGTTCCTCTCCTACCTAAGCGCTCGTCGAGATATGTCGCGTCGATCCAGATTGTCTCTATGTTGGAGACTTGTCAAGTAGTATCTCGACTTCGTCCCATCACCCTGCAGCGTCCATGTCAGAGTCCGTGGCGAAGGGTCCAGACCGGAATCAGGGAGCGCCCCGAGTCGGCCCTGGCCCGTCCCTGATGGCCCGTCGGGGTGTTCCTCCGCCACCGATCGGCTGCTCATCACCACGTTCATCGCCATGACCTGATGCTCGCCGGACGGTTGCCGGACGCGCGTCGGGCTCGAGAGGTGACCGGGGCTACATCTTTGGAGTGAACGGGCCGATCCGGTCTACGCCCGGTGAGGTATGGGCAGGTCGAACGCTCGGCCGCAAGGAGGGTGGGGTCGTCCTGCGGGCGGAGGGTCACGTCGCCGCAGGCACCAGGGTGGATGAAAAGCGGTCGCAGAGCCGCTCCGTCGTGACGGGCCATGACCGCTGTAAGGATCACCTGGTCGCTCCTGGGGAAGCGGCGCACATCGGCGGACGGCGGTCAGCGGCACTGCGGCTGACCAGCGGTTATGCGATGGGGATCGATGTTGGGGGCCTGGCGGTGGAGGGGCCCGGATGTGTCCGTGGCACGCCCTGCTCACCGACTTCCCCGCTCATGTAGGCCGGGACCGCACCTGTACACCTTGCGGCGCATCCTCCGGAGGTTGGCTGATGCCGCAGGCTCCGCCTTAGGTAACACGGGGGCGCGACGGCGAACGGCACGCTCAGGCGCAGCCCCCGACTCGCCGACCTCGACCGCGTGGCAACCGGAGGTCGGAGGAGGTCTGGCTTGCCGAGCTTTGCCGCGCGGCCGACCGGAGGTCGGAAGAGGGCACGGAACGGGCTTCCTGCCGGTCATGCTGGACAACGGCGCGCTGCGCACCGAGGACTGGCTGCTCTTAGAAACCGCGTCGGCATCGAATGGCTGCCAGCAGGGTCTACCCGACCCAGCGCGCGCCGTACGCGTTGTGCAGCCCTAGGAGCAAGCGGCACCCCATATGCGTCGTGCCCGTATGCATCGCGCAGGCGTACGGGGGCCTAGGGCATCCTTACTCCGCGGTCGGCGACACCGTCCGTCTCAGCCCGGCCGACCGAGTTTGGGGACGCCGAAGAGGGCCATCGCCGCTATCCGCTGGCTGGCGGACCTGGCCATGGCCCTCTGAACGTTGTGGATCTCGTTCAGGCGACCTTGGTGCTCGAGCTGCTCCCGGAGCCGCTCGACGACCCGCTGGAACTGCCGGAGCCGCTGGAACCGTTGGACGAGGAGGAATCGCTGCTCGACGAGCTCGTGGTGTCCGACGTCGATTCCGACTTGCCGGACGAGCCGTTGGACGAAGCACCGGCGCCCACGGTGGACGACGACTTGCCGGAGCCCCTGCTGTCGGTCCGGTAGAAACCGCTGCCCTTGAAGATGATGCCGGCGGCGGAGAAGACCTTTCGCAGATTCCCGCTGCAGCTCGGGCACTCGGTCAGCGCGTCGTCGCTGAACTTCTGCACGACCTCGAGAGGCTCGCCGCACTCGGTGCAAACGTACTGATACGTCGGCACGGTTCCTCCTCGCTGACACAGCCCCAGGGTGGGGCTGGCACTCCTCTAGAACGACTGCTAATGGTACCCATGACTGGAACACGATTCGCCCTCGGCATATTTCCACGGCGTATCCCACGGCCGGGTGGGGCCATCCCTGGCCGGTTCCGTTGCCCCGCTCCGTCTCGGCTTGCTGCTCGGCCTTGCCAGAGAGGCTGGTCAGTGGCCGGTTTCGCCGAACCAGCCGGCCAGTTTGCCTCGGCGGCTCACGGCGCGGAGGCGGCGTTCGGCGGCGTCGCGGACCTCGGCGGTGCTGACGACGAGGAGCGTGTCGCCCGCGCGGAGGGTGGTGGTCGGCTCCGGGACGAAACTGCTCCCATCCCGGACGATCAAGGTGACCAGGGCGCCGGCGGGGAGGCGAAGCTCGAAGATCTCGACTCCGTTCAGCCGGGAGTCCGCCGGGATCCGGACCTCCAGCAGATCGGCGTGCAGCTCTTCCAGCGGCGCCGCTTCCACGTCGAGCTCGCGGGCCTGCTCGTCGCTCTTGAGGCCGCACCAGCGCGCCACCAGCGGCAGGGTCGGCCCCTGGAGGATGGTGAAGACCACCACGATGTTGAAGACGATGGCGAAGAGCCGTTCCGAGTCCGAAACCTCCTCCACCATGGGGATCGTGGTGAGAACGATGGGCACCGCGCCGCGCAGGCCGGCCCACGAGGCGAAGATCTTCTCGCCCCAGCTGAGTTTGAAGCCGATCGTGGACAGCACGACCGAAAGCGGCCGCGCGATCAGGAGCAGGACGAAGCCGATCAGGAGCGCGGGCACGATCTGCCCAGGCAACTCGCTGGGGGAGGCCAGCAGACCCAACATCACGAACAGCCCGATCTGGGCCAGCCAGGCGATGCCCTCCGCGAAGCCGCGCGTGGCGGGGCGGTGGGGAAGGCGCGAGTTGCCCAGCACCAGCGCGCTGACGTACACGGCGAGGAATCCGCTGGAGTGCAACAACGCCGCCGCGCCGTACGAGCCGACCGCCAGTGACAGCACCGCGATCGGGTAGAGGCCGGAGGCGGGCAGGGCCACCCGGCGCAGCGCGTACGCGCCCAGCCAGCCGATCGCGATGCCGATCAGGCCACCCGCGATCAGTTCGTAGATCATGACCCCGGCGAGCTCCAGCAGGTTGGGCATGCCTGCCTGGGTCGTGCTGAGCGTGATGACGACGATGACGACGGGCGCGTCGTTGAAGCCCGACTCGGCCTCCAGCAGCCCGCTCAGCCGGGACGGCAACGGCAGCCTGCGCAGCACTGAGAACACCGCCGCGGCGTCCGTCGGTGCGAGCACGGCGGCCAGCAGGAAGGCCAACTGCCATTCCAGGCCGATCAGCCAGGCGGCGGCGACCGCCACCACGAGGATGCTGATCAGCGTCCCGAGGGTGGAGACCGCCAGGGCGGCCGGGGCCGACGGCCGTACGTTGCGCCAGCTGGTGGTGATGCCGCCCTCGGCCAGGATCAGAACGAGGGCGGCAAAGCCAAGTGTCTCGGCGACCATCGCGTTGTCGAACTGGATGTGCAGGGGGCCGGCCTCGCCGATGAACAGGCCGAGCCCCATGTAGGCGAGCAGCGACGGAAGGCCCGCCTGATGGGAGAGACGGACCGCGATGATGGCACACAGTACGAGGGTGGCCCCGAAGAGTAGCCAGAGGTCGAGCTGCACATCCCACCCTTCGGGGTCGCGGAAGCCTGATCGTTAAGAGATCCTACATATTCGTATACGGATCACCTATTTGCGACTGACCGTTCGCGGTCCCGAAGGGGCGGGGAGAGTGAATCAGCGGCGCTTGACCTGCGGGTTCACGCCGTTCACGACGTTCGTCACCGGATGACCGGAGACCGCGGCGGCGACGTTGTCCTTGACCATCGTCACCAGCTTGATCTGGGACATCGAGGTTCCGCCCGCCGTGTGCGGCGACACCAGAACGTTCTCGTGCGTACGGAGGGGGTGGTCGGCGGGAGGCGGTTCCTGCTCGAAGACGTCGAGCGCGGCCCCGGCCAGGTGTCCCGATTCGAGGGCGGCGAGCACGTCGGCGTCCGGTGCGATCCCGCCGCGGCCCACGTTCACCAGCAGGGCGTCGGGCGGTAGCAACGCGAGCTTCTCCGCGTTCAGCAGCCCGGTGGTCTCCGGCGTGAGCGGTACCGCGATCACGAGGATGTCGGAGTTCGCCAGCAGATCGTCGAACTCGCGGTACGTGGCGGACGCCTCGGGGCGGCGGCGCCGGGACCAGTAGGACACCGGGCTGCCGAGCAACCCGAACAGCCGGGCGGCCTCCTCGCCGATCGGCCCGTACCCGATGATCCCGACCCGCTGCGTGTGGATCTCCCGCGGGCCGCGGGCGAGCAGTTCCATCTGCGGCCACCCGCCCGCCCGGACCAGCCGGTCACCCAGGACCAGCTGCCGGCAGAGCGCGAACGCGGCGCCGACCGCCCATTCCGCCACGGCCCGCGCGTTGAACCCGGCAGCGTTGGCCGCGGGGACCTCGGCGGCGGCGAGAGCGCCGAGGTCGAGGCTGTCCGTCCCGACCGACGGCATCTGCACGAACGCGAGGCGGGGGGCGGCCGCCACGGCGTCGGCGTCGAGCGCCAGCTGACCGGTGAAGTCCCCGATGATCAGCTCGGCCGTCGGAAGCGCGGCGTGGAGCCCGGCCTTGTCACGGGTCTCCGGAAAGGTGATCTCCACCGCGTCGCCGAGCGGGGCGAACAACCCGCGGACCAGATCATGGTCGAGCGGAGGCAGGGAAAGGATCCGCCACGGCGTCGGCGTCGGCGTCGTCATGTCGTACCTCCAGGCGGCGTTCGGCCGACCGCGGGCGGGCTGGCCGTGATCTTGTTCGGGTCAGCGTAGGGGCCACTGGGGGAATCGGAGTAGCCCGCCTTCAGGGGTCACCACGGCGCGGACGCGCCGGTCGTGCGGCTCGGCGGGAACCTCGTCCACCAGTTCCGCGTCGTACACCAGGCCGACGGTGAGGATCGCCGGGCCGACCCTGGCCAGGGCACGGTCGTACGAGCCTCCGCCACGGCCAAGGCGAAGCCCCGTGCGGTCGATCGCCACAGCCGGGACGAGCACCACGTCGGCGCTGGCCACGGCCTCCGGGCCGCGAGGCGGCTCGGCCGGTTCCAGCAGGCCCATCGGGCCGGGGACGAGCGAGTCGGGGCCCTCGTACGACGCCCAGTCCAGGTCGCCGTCCGGCAGCAGCCGGGGCAGGAGGACGTACGCCCCGCGCTTCCACAACCCGAAGATCAGCCCACGGGTGTCGGGCTCGGCGCCGAACGAGACGTACGCGGCGATCGTGCCGCCCATCTCCAGCTCTGGCGCCGAAAGCAGGGCATCCCGCATCGAACGGGACGCGGCGGCGCGTTCGTCGGGGCCCATTTCTCCCCGAGCGGCAAGCAACAAGCGCCGCAACTCCCGCTTAGCAACATGCGCAGCACCCTCGGAACCCCCCTGCGCAACGCCCTGCGCGGCCTCCTGCGCGGCCTCCTGCGCAGTGCCCTGTGCGGCGGGCTCTGCAGGCTGGGCGGCGGGCTCTTCTGGGGGCGTGCCAGGCTCGGTCACGCTTTTCGCTGAGTTCGTTATGGAGATTTCAGCCTCCTGCTCAGGGTGCTGCACGTTTTGCTCGCTCTCGATGGCTAGGGTCTCTGCATGGCCGACTTCGCACCTGTACTAAAGGCGGTCGTCCCGGCGGCCGGTCTCGGTACCCGATTCTTGCCCGCCACCAAGGCGACTCCCAAGGAAATGTTGCCCATCGTCGACAAGCCGGCGATCCAGTACGTCGTCGAGGAGGCGGTCGCCGCCGGTCTCAACGACGTTCTGATGATCACTGGCCGGAGCAAGCGGTCCATCGAGGACCACTTCGACCGGGCCTACGAGCTGGAGGACGCGCTGCGCGCCAAGGGCGATGAGGATCGCCTGGCCGCCGTGCACGAGTCCAGCGACCTGGCGATCATGCACTACGTCCGGCAGGGCGAGCCGCGCGGCCTCGGGCACGCGGTGCACTGCGCCCGCCAGCACGTCGGCAACGAGCCGTTCGCCGTGCTGCTCGGCGACGACATGATCGACGCGCGGGACCAGCTGCTCACCCGGATGATCGAGGTCCGGCAGAAGCACGGCGGCAGCGTCGTGGCCCTGATGGAGGTCGAGCCGGACCAGGTGTCCGCGTACGGCTGCGCCGCCATCGAGGCGACCGACGAGCAGGACGTCGTCAAGATCACCGACCTGGTCGAGAAGCCGTCGGTGGAGGAGGCGCCGAGCAACTGGATCATCATCGGGCGGTACGTGTGCGACCCGGCGGTCTTCGACGTCCTGGAGAAGACCCCGCCCGGCCGCGGTGGCGAGATCCAGCTGACGGACGCCCTCCGCACCCTCGGTGACATGCCCGCCGACCAGGGCGGTGGCGTGTACGGGGTGAAGTTCCGGGGCCGCCGCTACGACACCGGCAACAAGCTGGAGTACCTGCGTACCGTCGTGCAGTTCGCGTCCGAGCGCTCTGACCTGGCGCCGGAGTTCATGCCGTGGCTGCGGGAGTTCGTGCGGCGGAACGACGGCGAGTAGCCGGTCCGGGTCGCGCGAGCTTCGGGGGAGAGTGCCATGGGGACGGTCAACGGCGTCATGAGGACGATCATGGACGTCATGGGGACGGTCAAGGGCGTCATGAGGACGGTCGCATGAGGACGGTCGACGAGCATCTGGCGGACATCCTGGCCAACGTGCCGGTGCTGCCGCCGCTCGACCTGGCGCTGCTGGAGGCGGCGGGCAGTGTGCTCGCCGAGCCGGTGACCGCGCCGGTGTCGCTGCCGCCCTTCGACAACTCCGCGATGGACGGGTACGCGGTGGTGTCGGCCGACGTCGCGAAGGCCTCGGAGGCCGAGCCGGCGGTGTTGCCAGTGATCGGTGACATCGCCGCTGGCGACTCCGGGGTGACCGCGATACGCCCTGGCCTGGCCGCCCGGATCATGACGGGCGCTCCGATGCCCGCCGGTGCCGACGCGGTCATCCCGGTCGAGTGGACGGACGGCGGCGCCGCGACCGTCCGGATCAACCGTTCCGCGCCGCCCGGCCACTACATCCGGCGGTCCGGCGAGGACGTTCGGGCAGGTGAGATCGTCGCGGGTCCGGGGACCCGGCTGGGCGCCGCCCAACTGGGCATGCTCGCGGCGGTCGGTCGTGCTCGCGCCGTCGTACGGCCCAAGCCGCGCGTCGTCGTGCTGTCCACGGGCAGCGAACTGCGGGAACCGGGCTCCGAGCTGGCGCCGGGGCAGATCTGGGACTCCAACAGCTTCATGCTCACCGCCGCGGTGATCGAGGCGGGCGGAGTCGGGTACCGGCAGACCATGGTCGAGGACGATCCGCGCAAGGTGCTGGAGACCCTGGAAGACCAGCTCATGCGTGCAGACGCCCTTGTCACGTCCGGCGGTGTGTCCATGGGCGTGCGTGACGTGGTCAAGGAGGTGCTGACAGGAGTCGGCACCGTGCAGTTCCACAAGGTGCGGATGCGGCCTGGCAAGCCCCAGGGGTTCGGCCTGTTGGAGGGCACACCCATCTTCACGCTGCCTGGCAACCCGGTCAGCGCGTACGTCTCGTTCCAGGTATTCGTCAGGCCAGCCCTACGCGCCATGCAGGGCCTGGCACCGGAACCACTGCCCACCGTTACCGCGGTACTGGCCGAGGACCTGAAGTCCCCGGCCGGGCTCACACACTTCCTGCGTGCGACCCTCGCGCATAACCGGGGTACACATATGCAGCAGAGTTACACCGTCACTCCGGCGGAGGGACAGGGATCCCATCAGTTGGCCGCGCTGTCGTCGGCGAACGCGCTCATCGTGTTGCCAGAGGACGCCGTGGACGTGCCCGCCGGTTCGCCTGTCGAGGTCTTGAGGTTGCCGTCATGAGCGCCATGGGTTCGGAGTTCACCGGTTTCACGCATCTGGACTCGTCGGGAGCGGCACGCATGGTCGACGTGTCGGCCAAGAACGTGTCGTCCCGTACCGCCACCGCCACGGGTTTCGTACGGCTGTCATCCAACTGCGTCGTCGCGCTGCGTTCCGGCGACGTGCCCAAGGGCGACGCGCTGTCGGTCGCGCGGATCGCTGGGATCATGGGCGCCAAGCGCACCCCCGACCTGGTGCCGCTCTGCCACCCGATCGCCCTCCACGGCGTCTCGGTCGACCTGGTGGTCCAGGACGGCGGCGTCGCGATCAGCGCGACCGTCCGTACCGCCGACCGCACCGGCGTGGAGATGGAGGCGCTGACCTCCGTCACCGTCGCAGGCCTGGCGCTGATCGACATGGTGAAGGCCATCGATCCGGCCGCGATGATCACCGACGTGCGGGTGGAGGAGAAGACCGGCGGCAAGACCGGCGTCTGGCGCCGCGGCGAGTCCTGAGCGCCCGCATGCCGAATACGCACCGAACCGGTCCGGACGGACCATGGAGGCGACGATGATCCGGACGATGGCCGTCACGGTGTCCAACCGGGCGGCGGCCGGCGTGTACGCCGACAAGTCCGGGCCGGTGCTCGTCGAGCTGCTGCAGAACCTCGGCTGCCAGGTGGACGGCCCGGTGGTGATCCCCGACGGCGATCCGGTCGCGGAGGTCCTGCGGGACGCCGTGGAGTCGGAGTACGACCTCGTCGTCACCACCGGCGGCACCGGGCTCACCCCCATGGACCTGACCCCCGAGATGACCCGCCGCGTGATCGAACGCGAGATACCGGGCATCGCCGAAGCCATCCGCATGCAGAGCCGCGACGCCGTCCCGACCGCCATACTGTCGCGCGGCCTGGCCGGAGTCGCCGGCCGCACGCTCATCGTCAACCTCCCCGGTTCCACAGGCGGCGTCCGCGACGGCATGGCCGTCCTGGCCCCGGTGCTCTACCACGCCATAGACCAGATAGGCGGCGGCGACCACCCCACCCCCGGCACCGGCGACCCACTCACCCCCCACACCCCCTGAGCACCAAACGCCGACACGCCCGCCGGCGTGCCGCCCTACCGCTCGGCGACGCCCTCCAAGATGGCCACCCGCTCCCGACACCCCCAACCTGGCCACCCGCTCCCGACCCCACACTCTGATCAGCAACACCTCCCGGCATGCCTGCCAACTCCGGCCGTCGGGCGCCTGATCGGGCTGGGTGGCGCGGCTGGGCAGGGTGGGTGTGCCGCCGTTGCTGCTACTCCGAGGCGTAGCGGGCTCTCTGGATTGCAGCGGCTGCACGGGGCTCACGCTCTGGGCGACGGCGCCGCCGCGTATGCAGATGAGCACCTGCTGCCGGGCCGACAGGTAGAAGGCGCGGCGAGACATCCCCTCAGGATGGTCTGGACATTCGGCGAGCGGCGTTGGCGGAGCTGTCCGCCCAGGTGACAGAGGGTGGACGGAACTATGATCGTGAGTGACCTGGACCCGCTGGCCGACCTGATCCGCATATAACGGCTCGCCGTCGAGATCGCTCGCAACTGCGGGCTGGATCCCGACACCCGCGCAACCTGACCCGGTCGGTCATCCTCGACGCCGAGGTGTGAACCTGCCATGACCGTCCTTGCCAATGCCCGTCTCGTTCTCCCGAACGCCGTCCAACACGGTTGGCTGCGCATCGACGACGGCCGGATTGTCGGCCTTGGCACAGGCGACCCTGCCCATGGCCCAGGCGATCCCGCCCTGAGTGCGGGTGCATCCGACCTCTGCACGGCCGCACCCGACTCCGGCAAGGCCGCACGCGACTTCAGCGCGGGCGCATCCGGCCGTGGCCCAGGCACGCCCGGCCGTCGCCAGGGCTCCTTCGACCTTGGCGCGGGCTCCTCCGGCCATGGCGCGGACTCCTCTCGCCTCGGCGCGGGCGCGTCCAGCAGTGGCCTGGGCTCCTCCAGCCTTGGCGGAGGCGATTCTGGCCGTGGCCCGGGTTCCCCCAGGGCTGGTGTGGGCGGCTCCGACCGCAGCGCGGATGGCTTCTCCTCACCCGACGAAGCCGATGTTCTGGACTTGGGCGGGCGGTACGTGGTGCCTGGATTCGTCGACATGCACTTGCATGGTGGCGCGGGACACTCGTACCAGAGCGGGCGGGCCGAGGACGCGCGGCAGGTCGTGAAGTTCCACCGTGCCCACGGCACGACGACCATGACCGCCGGGCTGGTCACCGGCAGCACGGACGAGATGATCAACGCGGTGTCGAGTCTGGCCGAGCTGGCCTCCGAGGGACTCATCGCGGGCATCCATCTTGAAGGCCCGTACATCGCGGTGGGCCGGTGCGGCGCCCACGAGCCCTCGCTGCTGCGCGACCCCGATCTCTCCGAGTTCCGGCGGCTGATCAAGGCGGGCGGCGGCCACGTCCGCATGATCACGTTGGCGCCCGAGCTGCCCGGTGGCCTGGATCTCGTACGAGCCGCCGTGGACGAGGGCGTCGTCGCCGCGATCGGGCACACGGACGGCACCGCGGCGCAGGTCAAGGAGGCGTTCGACGCGGGCGCGCGGGTGGCCACCCACCTGTTCAACGCGATGCGTCCCCTGCATCACCGCGAGGGCGGCCCCATCGTCGCCGCGCTGAACGATCCGCGGGTCACCGTCGAGCTGATCAACGACGGCGTGCACATCGACACCGAGGTCGCGCGCCTCACGTTCACCACCGCGGGCGCCGACCGCGTCGCCCTCATCACCGACTCGATGGCGGCGGCCGGGATGGGCGACGGTTCGTACACTCTGGGCGTCATGAACGTCGAGGTCAAGGACGGCCGCGCCATGCTCGCCGGCGGCACGTCCATCGCGGGCAGCACGATCACGATGGCCGACGGCTTCCGCCGCGCCGTCACGGTCGTGGGCGTGCCGATCGAGGACGCCGCCCGTTCGGCCGCGTTGATCCCGGCTCGCGCGCTCGGCCTGGACGACCGCATCGGCTCGCTGGAACCGGGCAAGAAGGCCGACCTCGTCGTGCTCAGCGACGACCTTGAGGTCGAAAAGGTCATGAAGGACGGCCGCTGGTCATGACCGCCCGCTGTCGTACTCCGTGCCACATGACGCTATTTCTCCGGGTCTGATGGCACATCATCGGTTTCGGGAGGGTGTCACCAGGCTCCGGACCTGCACTCCGGCAGAGTTGTCGGCGACAATTGATGGCGTCCGGATACTTCACCAGGGAATCATGGAGCTGTGGAACGACTGCGCGGATGGCCGGTCACCCTGTCCGAGGGCCCGGTTGGGCTGCGCCCACTGCGGCATCGGGACGCGGCAGTCTGGCGAGAGCTCCGGGTACGCAACGCCGAGTGGCTGCGGCCATGGGAGCCGACCAACCCCGAGACACCGCTGTTCCGCAGCGGCCTCGGTCCGTACCTCAGCATGGTGCACACCATGCGCCGGGAGGCGCGGCAAGGCCTCGCGCTGCCCTGGGTGGTCACCCACGAGGGCAAGTTCGCCGGTCAGTTGACCATCGGCGCGGTCGTCTGGGGTTCCGCCCGTTCGGCCCAGATCGGTTATTGGGTGGACCGCAACGTGGCGGGCCGAGGCGTCATCCCGACCGCCGTCGCCCTTGCCGTCGATCACTGTTTCTTCACGGTCGGACTCCACCGCGTCGAGGCGAATATCCGTCCGGAGAACACCGCCAGCCGCCGCGTGGTCGAAAAACTGGGATTCCGTGAAGAGGGAATTCGCCGCCGTCACCTTCACATCGACGGGGCCTGGCGTGACCACATCTGCTACGCCCTCACGGTCGAGGACGTACCGGGCGGCCTTCGCTCCCGCTGGCTGGCCAGCACCAAACAGGCATTTCCGCGTTCGTCCTCGTCGCCGTGACACTTGGGCCCGTGCTGACTTTCCAGTTTGTGCGGGTCGTAAGAATCCTGCGATCGAGAAGAGTTCGCAAACAGAGAGTAACCGCGAGATCGATCTCGCGACACACCGCCCCTTATGCTCGTCAACATCTAACAGTGACTCGTACCGTGCGGGTCGTGGCCCTGCTCCCAATGCACGTGCGCGCGCCGAAAGTCGGCCCGCCTGTTCAGCGTGCCCGGGCGGTGGGCCGGTGAGCAGCACCGTTCTCTACCTGGCCATCGTCGCGGTCTGGGCCGTCGTCCTCGTCCCCATGTGGCTCCGCCGTGATGGCGAGGCCGGATTCAGGCTCCTCCACAAGAAAGCCGACGACACCCAGGAGCTCACGCTCGAGGAGCCCACCCTGGAGGACGCCGAGGAGACCCTCGACGAGGACACCGACACGGCCCCGGCACCTCGCCGCCGCCCCGGCCGCGCCGCCGTGATCGCCAGGCGCCGCCGCCGCACCACGGGCCTGCTCCTCCTCACCCTGACCTCGATCGTGGTGATCGCCACAGGCCTGGCCCCCTGGTGGGTCTCCGTGCCGCCCGTCCTCCTCCTGGCCGGCCACCTCTCCCTCCTCCGCGTCGCCGTTCGCATGGACGCCGCCCAGCGCCGCGCCGAGGCCGAAGATCGCGCCCGCGCCCGCGCCGAGGCCCGCCGGGCCGCCGCCGAAGCCGCCGCCGAGGACGCCGAGGTGATCGAACTCGTGCCCCACGCCGAGGAAGAGGTCTTCGACCAGTACGCCGACGACCGCCGCGTAGTGGGAGGCTGACCCCCTCCGCCGATGCGCGAAGCACCCCCAATGTTTGCTAACCTTGCGGAGTCCTTGGGGCTGTAGCGCAGTCCGGTAGCGCACCTCGTTCGCATCGAGGGGGTCAGGGGTTCAAATCCCCTCAGCTCCACCCAGGAACGCACGTCAGAGGCCTGATCGGAGATCGTCCCGATCAGGCCTTGATCGTTTGTCATCTAGATGTCATCAGGATTCCGCAGCACCAGATAACACTTCCGGACATTCTCGTGTGGTGTCGCACTCGGCACGGGCCATCCGATCCACGCGGCAACAAGTACGACCGGATGGGCTTCTCCTGGGGCGCTCTGGACGGTGCCTGCACCCAGTACAACTCGGCGCCCGCACCGTTCAACTCCTACGTCTCCGGCGCGGGCTACACCGTCAAGCACGCCGAACTCCCCCCGATTCCCGCCGACGCGACCGGCGATGACGTGGTCATGCCCAAGCCCGGCTGCCCCAACTTGTAACGCCAGCCACTGGCCCCGACCATCAACACGGTCCGGGGTCAGTGGCTCGCGTTGACCGGCCTGGCGACGTCCCACCATGGTCCCCGGACCGGTCGCGGCCCTGCTCCTTGAACTGGCCGGAGACCGCTCGAACGTGACTGGCGAGGCACGCCCCGTCGCCCTCATCCACGAATACGCGCCGGACGATTACGCGAGCTCACAGCGTCAGCCCCGGTCCTGTGGGCTTGTTCGGATCGCACCTGTTGACCCCCGCTTCCTTTGATCATACATTCACTCATGGTTTGTATGAATGGAGGGTGCATGCGGGGAAAGACGGCCGTGGTGCTCGGTGGCAGCGTGGCGGGGCTGTGCGCCGCGGGAGTGCTCGCGAGGCATTTCGACGAGGTGATCGTCCTTGAACGGGACCGGCTCCCGCCGGACGCGCAGCATCGGCGGGGCGTGCCGCAGAGCAAGCACCCGCACTTCCTCCTCAACTCCGGGCGCCGTGCGATCGGTGAGATCTTCCCCGGGTTCGAGGAGGCACTGATCGCCGCGGGCGGGATGCGCCTGATGCCCTCGATGGACGCGGCGTACTGCGAGAACGATGGCTGGGCCCCGCGCAAGTCCGGGTCGATGACGATGGTCTACAGCTCACGGGTGCTCATCGAGCGGGTCCTGCGCGACAAGGTCCGCGAGCTCCCGGCCGTCGAGATCCGCGAGGGGGTGACCGTCACCGGGCTTCGTTCCAGCGGGGGCGGCACCGCGCGCGGGCGCGTCGAGGGAGTCGAGTACCGCACGGGCGACGAGTCGGGGTACCTGGCCGCCGAGCTCGTCGTGGACGCGCTGGGGCGCGGCTCGTCGGTTGTCGGCTGGCTGAGCGCGGCGGGATGGCCGGCGCCGCTGGAGAAGACCCTCGACGCCAAGGTCACCTACACCTCGCGGTGGTACGACCTGCCGCCCGCCGACCGGCGTCCGGAGTCGTGGTGGTGGAAGCACCTGGTCATCACTCCGACCCAGGACACCGGCGACCATCCCGAGGAGCACGAGTTCCTCAGCAACTTCTTCCCGATCGAGGGCGACCGCGCCATCGTGTGCATGGGCTCGTGGGGCGTCCGGATGCCGCGCGAGGCCGACGCCTTCGAGGCCGCGGTGGACCGCGTACGGGCCCCGACCTTCGGGCAGGCGGCGCGTGCCTGCACTCCGACCTCCGAGGTCCACCTCACCCGTGCGACCGGCAACAGGTGGCGCCGCTTCGATCTGCTCGACCGGCCCCCGCTCGGGCTGGTCTGCGTCGGTGACTCGATCTGCGCGTTCAACCCGTTCTACGCCCAGGGGATGAGCTCGGCGGCCCGCTCCGCGCTGATCCTCGCCGAGATGCTGCCGGGCCGCGACGTCCTCGACCCGCCCTTCTTCCGCGAGTTCCTCGCCCGGCAGAAGAAATCACTCGACGTGCCCTGGATGCTCGCGATGGCCCGTGATCAGGCCTATGACTTCGCGACCGGGAGTGAGGTCGTCGCTCCCTGGCGCCGCAGGCTGGCCGCGCGCCTCAGCTGGCCGATCTTCAACGCCATCACCGCCGCGAGCCGCGAGGACGCCCACGTCGAGCGGACGTTCGCCCAGGTCTTCAACCTCGACCTGTCGCTCAAGGAGATGGCCACCGATCCGCGGTTCTGGTTCGGCATCGTGCGCTACAAGGTGCGTCAGCGGCTCGGACGCACGGTCGTGCCCGGCGGGTTCGACGACCAGCAGGACCCGCCCGGCACCGACTTCACCGGCTACACCCGCGCCGGCAGATCGCCGTCCGCCGGGACCGACCTCGTCGACGCCTGACCCGAGGAGCAACGAATGGGCTATTCATGCGACTCAGCGGCCGAGCGCCTCGCCGAAAGGCTCGGCTACTCCTGCCAGGACGCCGATCCCATCGTGGACTTCCGCAACCCGTTCGGTCTCGAGAACGCCACCATGCCGTTCCTTGAGCTGCTCATCGTCGGCGGCGCGGTGTTCGCCCTCATCCATGCGTGGCGGCGGTGGCGGCGCGACGGCGACCCGATCAACATCTCGCTGTGGTTCGCCTCGGTCGTCTACCTGGCGGTGATCGAGCCGCCGCTCTACTTCCCGGGCTGGTTCGGCCTGGAGGAGCACGTCGGGTTCATCTTCTCCCACAACGTGTTCACCGTGCAGTTCATGTACGACCGGCTGCCGCTCTACATCGTGGCCTTCTATCCGGCGCTGTCGCAGCTCGCCTACGAGGTGGTCCGCGTCCTTGGTGTCTTCGCGCGGCGCGGGCCCCTGGCCGGTTCGCTGGCGGTCGCGTTCGCGTGCCAGGCGTTCTACGAGATCTTCGATCAGCTCGGACCCCAGCTGAAGTGGTGGGCCTGGAACACCGACAACGAGATGATCAACAAGCCGGCGCTCGCCTCGGTCCCGATGAACAGCATGTTTCTGTTCGCCTCGGTGTCCTTCGGCGCGATGACCTACCTCGTGGTCCGGCTGGTCGGCGCGAAGGACGGCCGGGGCACGCTCACCGGCCGGCAGATCAGCCTGCGCACCCTCGGCGCCGGCGTCATGACACCGTTGGCGATGGTGGTCGCCGGCGCGCCCAGCGGCGCCTTCCGCGGTGAGGACCAGCTCGGGATCCAGCGGGCCGTCCTCGGCGTCGAGCTCGCCCTGGTCTGGATCGTCGGCCTCTACCTTCTCGCGGACGCCTGGCGCGCGCCGCGAACAGACCCGGCTCCGGTGGCGTCGCCGCTGTTCGCGCGGACCTATCCGGCGCTGTACCTCGGCGTCCACCTCGTCCTGTGGCTGGTCGCGTTGCCGGCCTACTTCGCGGCGGCCGACGGCATCACCGAGCAGGGCACGCCGATCGGCAGCCTGTGGTACGCCTTGCTGTGCACCATCGCCGCGACCGGGCTCATCATGGCCGCACTCCGCGCGACCATGTCCCAACGGACCGCAGAGCCTGTGCGATCCTAAGGCCATGGGGCACCACGGCTGGGGAGGGCGGCCTCCCGCATCGGACGCCGAGGCCCGGCAGCGCATCATCGACGCGACCGTCCGCTGCATCGACAGGCACGGCGTCACGAAGACGACCCTGTCCGACGTCGCCGGCGAGCTCGGCGTGACCCGCCAGACCGTCTACCGCCACTTCGGCCGCATCAGCGACATCATCGGCGAGGTGGCGGCCCAGGGAGCCGAGTCGTTCGTCGAGCTGCTGATCGCGCACCTGCACGGGATCACCGACCCGGCCGAAGCCGTGGTCGAAGGCATGGTCTTCTGCGTACGGACCATCCCCACCGAGCCACGGCTGAGCCTCCTGCTGCAACTCGGGGACACCACCGCCTTCGGCCGTGGCGCCACCACCAGGGACACCATCGCCTACGGCGCCAAGATGCTGCAGCGCTACCCCGTCGACTGGGCCGCCGCCGGCATCGGTGAAGACGACCTCAACGGCCTCGCCGAGATCATCATGCGACTCCTGACGTCGCTGCTGCAGCACCCGAGCGAGCCGCCGCAGGACGAAGCCCGGCTCCGCACCCTCCTCAACCGCTGGCTGGCCCCAGCGCTGTCCCGGACATCGGCATCCGCGCACCCGCATTCCTGAACGCTCACCCGGCGACCGGCCGGTCTGGGGATGTCGGTACGACGGTGGCCCTCCGCCCGGTCCGTGTGAACCAGATGAAAAGTAACTCTGTGTAGTTGCATGCGGTTCAGCCGGTGGTTCAGCCGGTGGTTCAGCCGGGTGGTTCAGCCGGGTGGTTCAGCGGGTGGTTCAGCGGGTGGTTCAGCGGGGTGGGGCGCGATGGTGAGGCGCTGGTCCAGCCCGGATAGGCGCAGCATGGCGGTGATCCGGGGGTGAGGCCGTAGCAGGATCAGCTCGCCGCGCAGACTGGCGGCGCGTTTCCAGCCATGCAACAGGGCGTTCAGGCCTGAGGAGTCGCAGAAGCTCAGGGCGGCAAGGTCCAGTGCGACATACGGCGGCTCCAGGGTGGCCCAGGCGTGCTCCAGGGCGGCCAGCAGATCGGTGGCGCTGGCCATGTCGAGTTCACCGTCCAGGGCCAGGATGTGCCAGTGGCCGTGCTGGCTGAGAGTGAGGGTCAGCAGCGGGTGCGGCGGCCAGTGCAGCCGCGGTCGGCCGTCCGCGGGCGGTGGGTTCACTGACTCCGCGCCGGAAGGTGTGGTCATAGGCGGCCCTTGCCCTTCCGACTACTCACAGGACCGAGAGAGATACTGTGCGTGCATCCTCATGGTCTCACGGACCGGACCGTCCGCGACCGGTGGCTTCTCATATTCCTGAGGCTTGTATCCCTCTGTCGTCATCGGCGTTGAGCTGGCGTGGCTGTGGCGTCACAGGTCAGTGGTGTTGTGGCCGATGTTCGCGGAGGCTCAACGCGAGCTCGCTCGGTGCGGCGCCATCGCTGCGGGGTGATGCCGTAGCGGTCGCGGAAGCGGCGGACGAGATAGGTGGCGTCGCGCAGGCCGGTTCGGGCGGCCACGGCGTCGAGCGGCAGGTCGGTCTCGCGCAGCAGTCGCCGGACCTCGGTCATGCGCCGTTCGGTGATCCATTCGAGCAGTGGGCGGCCGGTGCGTCGGCGGAGCACGGTGGTGAGGTGTCCAGGGGTGTAGCCGAGCGTGCGGGCGATGTCCGCGGCGGAGACCGGTTCGCGGAACCTCGCCTCGATCTCGGCGAAGACCCGCTCGACGAGTGGATCCGGCGTGCCCGGGGCGCAGGGTGCCAGTCGCGCGGCCGCGACCAGGAGCCGGGTGAGCAGTGCGGTGACGGCCTCGTGGGCCCCCAGATGGCCTGGGTCGGCGAGCTCTGCGGCCAGGTCCGCCAGCCACGCCGACCAGTTCGCCCGGTCGGGTTCGGCGACCCGACCGTGTCCGGCGGTGGAGGAGAACAGGGCCAGTAGGGGATGGTGCGTCCAGGTCAGTGGGGAGACCGAGGCCAGGGCGGGGACGGCGTCGGGTGTGAACGCGACCGACCACGCGCGGCCGCGGGCGAGCTCGGCGACGGTCGCGACGCCGATGACCTGCCCGGGGGACACGGCGTGGACCTCGCCGGCGCGTAGCGGCCGTTCGGCGCCATCGATGGTGAACGAGCCCGTGCCTTCCTCGACGTAGGCCAGGACGTGGAAGTCATGGGCGTGCCGGTGGTTCGGCGGGAGGCCGGCGTGGGTGGCTTCGGTGTCGAAGTGGATCACCGAGACCGGAGGCAGGCCGGGGCGCTGCTGGTAGCGGTAGACCGGCGTCCCGTCGAGCCGTACCGTACGCAGCCTCGACGGGACGCCCGGCGAGTCACTGACCGAAGAATGTCCCATGGTCTCCAAGCTATGTCCTGCTCGGCAGCCGCAAAATGTCCAAGACTCGAGGTGATGACACCAGGTCTGTCACGGGTCACCGAGGCAGACCCGCCACCGAGTGCACAGAGGGCACCCATGGCAGATTCGACCCGCATACGCATCCTCGACCAGCGAACCCCGCAGGAGCGGGACCGCCCGTTCCTGCCGGGCGCGGGCAAGACCTGGCTCCTGCCGTTCTACGACACCTTCACCCGGGTGGCCGGCGTCCGCGCACTGCACGAGCGCGCGGTCGAGCTCGCCGGCATCGAGCCCGGCCAGGCGGTGGCCGACGTCGGCTGCGGCACGGGCAACCTGTCGTTCGCCGTGCTCGAGGCCCAGCCGGACGCGCGGGTGACCGGCCTGGACCCCGACAGAGACGCCCTGCGCAGGGCCGCACGCAAGGCGCGCCGCCGCGGCGTCGCTCTCACCCTCGTTCAGGGATATGCCGACCGGATCCCCGCCGGCGACGCCTCACTCGACCATGTGGTCTCCTCATTGGCCCTGCACCACATCGATGACGACGGCCGGAACGCGTTCGCGCGCGACGCGCTGCGTGCCCTTCGGCCAGGAGGCAGGGTCACCATCGTCGACTTCGGCGGCCCGACCTCCAACGTCGCAGGTGCTGACCACCCCACCCGCGGCCATGGCCATGGCCTGGCCCACGTCCTCGGGCACCTGCCCCGCCTCATACGTTCCCGGGTGGCGCACAGCCCGATCGTGGCCCGCAACCATGGCGACGGCATCGTCGCGCTGCTGGCCGACGCCGGGTTCGGCGACGCGCGAGAGGTCGCGCACGCCGACCAGAGCTTCGGCCGGGTCACCTTCGTGCAGGCAACCCGCGCAGCCTAGATGTTCTGGCGCCCCGTACGTGTTTCGTGGCCTTCGTCATAGGTGGCCGGGGGTGCCGTTCAGGTAGGTGAGCACTGCTTGCACTCGGCGGTGGCCGGAGTCGTCCGGGGCTAGGCCCAGCTTGGCGAAGATGTTGCCGATGTGCTTGTGGACGGCGTTGTCGGAGATGCGCATTCGTTCGGCGATGGTGGCGTTGTCGTGGCCCTGCGCCATGAGGGCGAGTGACTCTCGTTCGCGGGGGGTGAGGGTGTCGAGGGGGTCGCCGGTACGGCGCGCTAGGAGCTGGGCGACCACTTCGGGGTCCATGGCGGTGCCGCCGGCCGCGACGCGGTGCAGGGCGTCGATGAACTCGGCCACCCGGCCGATGCGGTCCTTGAGGAGGTAGCCGATGCCGCCGCGGCCGTCGGAGAGGAGCTCGCCGGCGTACTCGCGCTCGACGTACTGCGACAGCACCAGGATCGGCAGCGCGCCGTGCTCGCGGCGGGCGCGCAGTGCGGCGTGGATGCCCTCGTCGCGGAACGACGGTGGCAGCCGCACGTCGACGATGGCGATGTCGGGGCGGTGCTCGGCGACGGCGTCGAGGAACGACTCGGCGTCGGGGACGACCGCCACGACCTCGCAGCCCTTCGCCGCCAGCAGCAGCTCCAGGCCGCTGGACAGCAGGACGTTGTCCTCGGCGATCACTACCCGCATGGCATCTGGACGGCGAGGCTGGTGGGGCCGCCCGGCGGGCTGTCGAGGCGGATGGCGCCGTCCAGGGCGGCGACCCGGCGGCGTATCCCGGTGATCCCGGTGCCGCGCGCCTCGTCGGCGCCGCCCTTTCCGTCGTCGGTGACCTCGATGGACAGCACGTCGCCGGCGCGCTCGACCCGGAGGGACGCCCGCGTGGCGGCGGCGTGCTTGGTCACGTTCGTCAGCGCCTCGGCGATCACGTAGTAGGCCACCGCCTCCACGCTCGCCGGGAGCGCGCCGAGGTCGGCGAGCTCGATGCGGACCGGCACGCTCGACCGGGCGGCCAGCGCCGTCAGTGCCCCGTCGAGCCCGCGGTCGGCGAGGATCGGCGGGTAGATCGTCTGGAGCACCGTGCGGAGTTCGACCATCGCCTCCTCCGCCGTCTCGTGCGCTTGCTGGAGGAGCGTCGCCACCGTGTCCGGGTCGTCGGCGAGAGACTCCCGCGCGATGCCCAACTGCATCGCGATGGCCACCAGGCGCGCCTGCGTGCCGTCGTGCAGATCGCGTTCGATCCGCTGGAGCTCCGCGCCATGGGCGTCGACCACTCCGACCCGGCTCTTGGTCAGTACGTCGACCCGCTCGGTGAGCTGTTCGCGGGCCGACTGCGCGAGCATCGCCAGGCACAGCCGTGCGTGAAGTCGCGCCAGCGCCGGGAGCACCCACCAGGCCGCCGCACCGAGGACGGCGATCTGAACGGAGCCCCCGGCGAGCGCGGTCGCCCAATCATCCACTTGGACATCGAAGAACGAGAACAGGGTGGGACGCGCATCGGCGGGAAACGCCCACCACAAGGGCAACGCCACTGCGGCGACCAGGATGTTGCCCAGGCACAGCAGGGCGGCTAGGCCAAGTGGGAATCCGACGGCGACGTGCGCGAGCGCCCAGGCGAGGTTCCGCCGCCCGGCCGCCCGTTCGCCGGCCGGAACGCCGAGCAGCCTGCCGGCCCGCGAACGGTGCCAGTCTGCCCAGGCCCGAGCCGCCGGCGGCGCGAGCAGCAGCACCGGCAACGCGAGCGCCGTGACCACGGCGGTGGCCAGCGTGCCCAGCAGGTAGGCCGAGCCGGAGAGAACACGGTCACGCATACGCACCTCCTCGCGACGCCGGTATGGAGATCATTATCCGCCGCCGGTCCCCGTCGGGCACTACAGCGGGCTGTACCAACACGCGTGCGGTCGGCTGTATCGTGCCGGACGTCCGGCCGGAAATAGCGTCCTCGGTCATGAAACCGACATTTGCGCGGACCCGCAGACGCCTGGTCCTGGTCCTCGTGCTGGTCGCCCTGTCGGCCGCCGTTGCACCCCTGGCCATAGCAGACGGCGGCTCGCCCCCGCCCTCACCGCTCACGTGGAAGTCCTGCTCGCAGGTCTCCGACGACGACGTCGGCAAGGAGCTCGACGAGGCAGGCGCACGGTGCGCGGAGCTCACCGTCCCGCTCGACCACTCCAGGCCCGGCGGACGCACCATCACGCTCGCGCTGTCCCACCTGCCCGCCACCGACCGCGCCCATCGCATCGGGACCATGGTCCTTAACAGCGGCGGCCCTGGTGAGGGCACGCTGGGCATGCCCGTGCAAACGCGGGCGGCGATGAAGGACGTCGCCGCCCGTTACGACCTCGTCGGCCTGGACCCGCGCTTCGTCGGGCGCAGCACGCCGCTCGACTGCGGCTGGCCCATCGGCCTGTGGCTCCGCTCGGCCGGCTCGACCCGCGCCCGGTTCGATCACCAGGTGGCGGTGCAGCGTGATCTGGCCGAGCGCTGCTCCCAGCGCCACGCCGACGTGCTCCCGTACGTCAACACGCGCGACACGGCCCGCGACATCGACCTCGTGCGCCGCGTCCTCGGGGAGCGCCGGATCTCCTTCCTCGGCTACTCCTACGGCGCCTACCTGGGCGCGGTCTACACCCAGATGTTCCCCGGTCGCACCGACCGAGTGGTCCTGGACAGCGCGGGTGACCCGCGCAAGTGGGGCCCCAGGGCGACGCAGGGCACCGAAGACGAGGCGGAACGCGCGCTGCGCGGCTGGGCGGGCTGGGCCGCCAAACGTCACGGCACCTATGGCCTCGGCGCCACCCCCGCCCGCGTGCTCGCCACCGTGAACGCGATCGTCGCCGCTGCGGAGGACCGGCCGCTGCGTGTCGGATCCCACGAGGTGGACGAGCAGGCTGTCCCCTACATCGTCTCCGTCGGCTCCGGCAACGACCTCCCCGCGGCCCGCGCGGAGTTCGCCTCCACCGTCCGGACCCTGAACGAGGCGGCGCACGGCCGCCCGGCCGACCCCGGACCCAGACTCGACGGACTCCTCACGGCCATCCTGACCAGCGCCGGCTCCTCTTTCGGCAGCCAGGTCGCCGCGGTCACCTGCGGCGACCGCGCCGCGCCACGCGAGCCCGACACGTACTGGAACGACATCCAGCGCAGCCGCGCACGCCACCCCCTCTTCGGCCCCCTCAAGAACAACATCTGGCCCTGCGCCTTCTGGCCGAACCAACCGCGCGAGCCCTTCACTGCCGTCGGCAACCCCACCCCGGCGTTGATCGTGTCCGCCACCGGCGACCCCGCCACCACCTACGAGGGCGCCAAGGCCATGCACCGGGCGCTGACCGGCTCCCGCCTGCTCACCCTGCGCGGCACCACCGCCCACGCGATCTACGGCCTGTACGGCAACGCCTGCGTGGACGCCAAGGTCAACGCCTACCTGGCCACCGGCACCCTCCCCGCCACCAACCCGACCTGCCACCCCTGACCCGACACCCCAACACTCCGACACCCGAACGCCCCGACGCCCGAGGCCGCGATGCTCCCCATCGCGGCCTCGCGCATCAAACAGGGCGCCGGCCTGCTCCCAGCTCCTCGTACACGACCAGACGCGCCCGGCGTACGCATGGACGTCCGCACGGACCAGCAACATCCCCGCATCCACGCCGGTCCCCGGTTTCAGGCGAGGCAACACGCCGCTCCGCAGCGGTTGGCGTCAGCAAAGGGCCTAAGCCGTCGGCTTGGCCCTTTGCGGCTGCTAGGCCTTGAGGAAGGCCAGGAGCGCCTCGTTCACTTCTTGAGCGTGTGTCCAGAGCAGGCTGGGAGGCCTCGCCGATCTCAACGTGGGTGGTGCTTGGGGTGGATCTTGCGGAAGGCGCCGGCGGTGGCGTCGGTCTGCAGGATGCGGCCGTGCCGTGTCATGCCATTCAGGAGCGGGGCCGGGACGCCCGAGGCGTTCGCCCGCAGCGCGTACTCGCCCTCGTCATGACCGTCTTCCGCGGGTTCGGACATGGGGACTCCAGACGACAGACGGCCGGGCGGATGGGCGCATCGCGCCGAAGGGTCATGCAGCTTGCCGTAGCTTCCGCGCCTTACGCCCTGGGTGTTGCGGGTCATGACGTTGTTGACGTGGCGTCGGTCAGCGGCTTGTGGGGGTAGGCGCGGAGCACGAGGGATGTGGTGACAGGGCCGTAACGGGCAAGTGCGTCGACGACTTCTTCGAGTCGTTCTGCCTGCGGGCAGTAGACGTCGAAGATGAGGCAGTCTTCCCCGGTGACTCTGAGGGTGGAGGCGATCTCGGGGGTCCGGGAGGCGAAGTCCAGAGCGCGTGAGAGCTGGGCGTGCGTGCTGCGCAGCCGGATGACCGCGTGAATGTTCAGCCCCAGGGCCGCCGGGTCGACCACGGCTCGGTAGCCGGTGATGACGCCGTTCTTCTCCAGCCGTTGGATGCGCGCGCTGGCAGCGGGCTGCGAGAGCCCGACACGGCGCCCTACCTCTGCGCCGGTCAACCGGCCGTCGGTCTGGAGCAGGGCAAGGATGTCTCGGTCTATCTGGTCGAGTGATTCCATTGTTGCCCGCACTACTTTCTTTGAGATCACTTGTGCCGACGCCGTTGTCCTGATGAATCCAACAGAATATGCGGCAGGTGCCCCCGTGATCGCCGGGAGCGACGAGTGAAATGGTGGTGGGCGGTGGCTGCGTACGTCATCATCCCGGGTATCGACGGCTCGGATGGACAGCACTGGCAGACCTTGTGGGAGCGGCAGTGGGGCACCTCAGCGGTGAGGATCTCCCCAGCCTCGTGGTCCGCTCCTGATCTGGATGACTGGGTGGACGCGGTCCAGAGGGCTTACGACGATGCTTCCCAGCAGGACAGCCACGTTGTGTTGGTAGCCCACAGCCTGGGCTGCTGGGCTGCGTCCACCTGGCTCAACAAGAACCCCTCCAGCCCGGTAGGCGGCGCATTCCTGGTCGCGCCGCCCGACCCGCACGGGCCGGCGTTCCCGCGCCAGGCGGCCGCGACGTTCATCAAGGTGTCGGCACAACCGTTGCCGTGCCCGGCCTTGGTGGCGGGCAGCGCCAACGACCCGTACTGCACACCCGAGGCGGCCGCCGGCTTCGCGGCGCAGTGGCAGGCGCGATGGCACCTGGCAGGCGCGTGCGGACACATCAACTCCGCCAGCGGCCTGGGCTCGTGGCAGCACGGCCGTGAACTCCTGGACTCGCTAACCCAGCAGTGATCAACCACCGCATGGGACGTATAGTCACCAGATACGGCCCTGCGGTTCCGGCTCGACGCCGCCGAGGGAGTCCAGGACGAGGTCATAGTCGTGCAGCACCGTCTCGAACGCCTGCTTCTTGTAGTCGACGACGACGTCCGCGCCCAGACGCTTCACCAGGTCGCCGTTGGCGCGGGTGACCGTCACCGGGATCAGATCGAGACGGCCACCGGCGGGGACGGTGGCGAAGAATTCCACGATCGGTTCGCGGTCCTGGATCACGATGTCCTCGGGCGGCATGCGCAGCTCGGCATCCTCGTGCAGCAGGTCGGCCAGCGCCGCGAAGTCACACCGTTGCCAGGCTTCGACGCACCCGGCCGAGCACGGCCTCGTCCCGGTGGTCGAGCGGGCGCCGTGGCCCGGGGGAGGTGAGCGTGCCGCGGGCGCGCTGCGCCATGCTGTTGATCGCCGTTGCGGTGGTGCCCAGCAGGTCGGCCGCCTCGGCGGAGGTCCAGCCGAGCACGTCTTTGAGGATCAGCGCGGCGCGCTGGGTGGCGGGCAACCGTTGCAGCGCGACGATGAACGCCGGCGCCACACTCTCCCGGCCCTCCACGACCGCGGCGGGATCGGCCTCGGCGAGCTGATCGAGGAGCCTGTCGGGTGCCGCAACGGCGCGCGCTCCTCGAAGGATCCGAGTGATCGCCATGCGCGCAGGAGGGTCTCCTGCAGCACCTCTTCGGCGTCGTCGAACGAGCCGAGCATCCGGTAGCAGTGCACATGGAGGAGTCGGCGATGCGGCTCGACCAGGAGGCGGAAGGCCTCCCCATCGCCCTCGCGAGCCGCGGCCAGCAGCTCTCCAGTGGCTGGATCGGCCACGGGCGCAGCTTCCATGAAGCCAGAGTAACCACCGGCGTTGGCGTGACACTCCGGCGAACCCGGAGGCGGTCTTGATGAAAGAGGATCGTCGATGATTGGGAGACCCATCGATTCCTCTTCGACGTCAGCGCGCCGCTTCTGACCTGCGGACGTGGTGGCCGGGATGATGGTGGGCTTTCCTTGTTTGCGGGTGTCGGGGCTGGAGCAGGTGGGGGGAGCGCCCTGGACTCGGCCTTTGGAGATTTCTTAGCGATCGGTGTCGATTCCGGCGGATTCCGTTCGTAGTGGAGTGAGCGCGGGAAGAGCCCGCCCGGCACAAGGAGCGTCGCCATGACCAAGTACATGCTTTCGGCACACAGCGGTGAGGACCGGACCCCGCCTCCGATGAGCCAGGAGGACATCGAACGGGTCACCAAGCAGGTGCTCGCCCTTGAGCAGGAGATGAAGGAGGCCGGCGTCTGGGTGTTCGGTGGGCGTCTGCACGCTCCTGACACCGCCACGGTGGTGCGTGTGTCCGGGCACGAGGTGATCACCACGGACGGGCCGTTCGCGGAGGCACGTGAGCATCTCGGCGGCTTCTACGTCCTGGAAACCGACGACCTGGACGCGGCGCTCGCCTGGGCCTCGAAGGTCACCTCGATCGTCGGAGCACCGATCGAGGTCCGGCCGTTCGCCGACCTGCCCGGGGAGTGACCCTCGACGAGGCCGCCATCGGCCGGATCTTCCGCGTGGAATCCGGCCGGTCGGTGGCCGCCCTGATCCGCCTCTTCGGCGACATCGACCTCGCCGAAGACGCCGTTCAGGAAGCCTTCGCCATCGCCCTGCGCAAGTGGCCGGACGAAGGGCTGCCGCCCAACCCGGGCGGCTGGATCACCACGACCGCGCGCAACCACGCCCTCGACCGGCTGCGCCGACGGACCAGGGAACGACACCTGCTCGGTGAGGCCGCCGTCCTCACGCACTCCGGACCGGAGGAGGCGACAACGGTGCCCGACGACCGGCTTCGGCTGATCTTCACCTGCTGTCACCCCGCTCTGTCGATCGAGGCGCAGGTGGCCCTCACGCTCCGGCTGCTCGGTGGCTTGTCGACCGCGGAGGTCGCGCGCTCGTTCCTCGTGGCGGAGCCGACCATGGCGCAGCGCCTCGTCCGCGCCAAACGCAAGATCAAGCATGCGCGGATCCCGTACCGCGTTCCCGGCGACCACGAGCTGCCCGGCCGCCTGCCTCCGGTCCTGGCCGTCATCTACCTCATCTACACCAGCGGCCTGACCAGCGGCGACGCCGACCTGTGCGGTGAGGCGACACGCCTGGCACGCACACTCCTGGAGCTCATGCCCGATGAGCCCGAAGTCGCCGGGCTGCTGGCCCTGCTGCTTCTCACCGAGTCCCGCAGGCCGGCGCGCGTTCGCCCCGACGGCTCCTTGGTGTTGCTGGCCGAGCAGGACCGCAGCACGTGGGACTCAGCGCTCATCGAGGAAGGACACGCACTCGTCCGGCGGTGCCTGCGCCGGGATCGGTCAGGGCCCTACCAGATCCAGGCTGCGATCCAGGCAGTGCACACCGACGCTCCGGAGGCCGAGCAGACCGACTGGCGGCAGATCGCCGCGCTCTACGACCAACTGATCGTCTTCACGCCGACCCCGGTCGTGGCGCTCAACCGAGCCGTCGCCATCGGCGAGACCCAGGGCCCTGCCGCGGCGTTGGCTCTGGTCGACGACTTGGACCTGGTGGAATACCACCTCTTCCACGCTACGCGCGCCGACCTTCTGCAACGGCTAGGCCGTGTGGACGAGGCCATGGTCGCTTACGAGCGCGCAGCTGACCTCGCGCCCACCGAGGCCGAACGCGAATACCTGAGAATCGGCGGCCGCGCCGCTCGACGAGACCAGCGCTGATCCGAGCTTCGGATTCATGTGAATGCCGGCCTTTGCCGGCTCTGCCGCCTGCGATTCGCCTGAGGTCGGCAGAAGGGCCCAAGCCGTCGGCTTGGGCCCTGTGCGTCCGCTGGGCCTTGTGGCTGCTAGGCCTTGAGGAAGGCCAGGAGTGCCTCGTTCACCTCTTGGAAGTGTGTCCAGAGCAGGCCGTGGGGTGCTCCCTCGATCTCGACGTAGGTGGCGCTTGGGTGGATCTTGCGGAAGGCGCGGGCGGTGGCGTCGATCGGCAGGATGCGGTCGGCCGTGCCGTGCAGGAGCAGGGTCGGGACGCCCGAGGACGCGACCGCGGCGCTGTCGGCGCGGAAGTCGGTGATCCAAGTGGGGACAGCGGCGGCCGAGGCGTAGGCGGAGGCGCCGGCCGCGACGTTCCAGCTGGCGCGGAGCGCGGCCTCGCTGAGGCGGGTGCCGAGGTTCTCGTCGGTGTTGTAGAAGTCGGCGTAGAACGCGTCGAAGTAGGCGTACCGGTCGGCCTTGACGGCGGCGAGGATGCCGTCGAACACGCCCTGGTCGAGCCCGCCGGGATTGTCGTCGGTCTTGAGCAGGAACGGCTCGAGCATGCCGAGGAACGCGGCCTTGCCGACCCGTTCGGTCCCGTAGGTGGAGATGTAGCGGGCCACCTCGCCGGTGCCCATCGAGAAACCGACCAGAACGGCGTCGCGCAGGTCGAGCGTGCGCATCAGGATGTCCAGGTCCGAGGCGAAGGTGTCATAGTCATAGCCCTTGGTCGGCTGGCTGGACTGGCCGAAGCCGCGACGGTCGTAGGTGATCACGCGGTGCCCGGACTCCAGCAGCGCCGGGACCTGCTTCTCCCAGGAGTGCCCGTCCAGCGGGTAGCCGTGGATGAGCACCACGGGACGGCCGGAGCCGTGGTCCTCGTAGTAGAGCTCGATCGGTGTGGTGTTCTCGGTGCCAACGGTGATGTACGGCATCGTCTGCCCCTCTGCTCCGTCGCGGGTGTCTCCCGCACTGAGGAGGAGAGTACGCGATTAAATCGTGCGCGATGTAGTCGCTTACGATGTGTTTTGGATTACACTGTCTCCATGGATTCCGAGTCGCCGCTGTCGGAGCTGCTCTGCTTCGACCTGTACGCCGCCTCCCGCAGCGTCACGTCCGTGTATCGCGTGCTCCTGGACCCGCTCGGGCTCACCTATCCGCAGTACCTGGTGATGCTCATGCTGTGGCGGCACGGCGACCGTACGGTCCGTGAGCTGGTGGACGAGCTCAGGCTCGACTACAACACGCTGTCACCGCTGCTCAAGCGGTTGGAAGCGCGCGGTCTGCTGGAACGGCGGCGCCGTCCGGACGACGAACGTTCCGTCACGGTTCTCCTCACCGACGAGGGCCGGGCCCTGCAAGAGAAGACCCGCGACGTCCCCAAGGCCATCAGCGACGCCATCGGCCTCGACGACGCCGTGATCGCCGATCTGCAGGAAGCCCTGCGTACCCTCGCTTCCAATGCCACCGCCCACGCCGCCCACATGAGCACCAACACGGCGAAATGACCGGCCCCGCCATGCGCGGTACTTCGCGTCAGGGGCTGTTGCCCTCGGCGCTTTCCATGGGGATGCGCAGGCACGCGGTGCCGCACAGGTCGAGCCAGGCTGCGTCCGGGCTTCGCACCAGGCGCAGCATCACCTCGTTGCATCCTGGGCAGCGGGCGACCAGGCCGGGCGCCGGGCCATAGACCCGGAGCGAGGCGACCGGGCCGGTCAGGCCGCAGGAGGCGCAGCGGCCCACGGCCGCCGAGACATCGGTGGTGAAGATCTCGGCCAGTGGGCCGGCAAGGGCGTTGCCATCGAGGTAGTCGGCGCTCATGTCAGTCTCCGGAAGGGCCGAAGCGTTCGGTCTTGATGCGGGCAGGGTCGTGTCCGAGCTCCACCAGGAGCGCCGCGGCGGCTTCGACGAAGCCGGTCGGGCCGCACACGTAACAGTCAGCCGGGACGTACGGGCTGAAATCGTCGGCGGTGAGGCGGCCGGGCGACCGCTGGTGGCCCTCCGGGGCGCTGCGCGTGTAGGCGAGCGTGACGGCCACGGCGGGATCGGGTCGTAGCAGCTCATCGGCGTAGTAGAGCTGTTCAGGCGAGCGCAGTGCGTGCACGAGCCTGAACGGGGTTTCCACCTGGGCGGCACGGCGAGCTCGGATCATGGCCATCAGCGGGACGATGCCCGCACCTCCTGCCACCAGCAGCACCGGCGCGGGAACGGCAGGTCGCCAGACGAACCAGCCGCCTACTGGGCCGCGCAGTTCGAGCTCGTCACCGGGCTCCATGTGTTGGGTGAGGTATGGCGAGACCTCACCGTCGTTCACGCGCTGAACGGTGAGCTCCACGCCGTCTGGGGAGGCCAGGGAGTAACTGCGGCGGGCGGTGTAGCCGTCTTCGGCGGTGAGCTTGACGTCGACGTGCTGGCCGGGAAGATGTCCGGGCCACCCGGGCACATCGAAGACCAGCGTCCGGGCGGTGGGGTTCTCGTCGCGCACCTTGACCAGCCGCGCGGCGCGCCACCTAATCATCGGCGTAGCGCTGCTCGCGCCAAGGGTCACCGTAGTTGTTGTAGCCGGCGGTCTCCCAGAAGCCCGGCGAGTCCTCGTTCAACAACTGGAGGCCGCGCACCCACTTGGCGGACTTCCAGAAGTACAGATGAGGCACCAGCAGCCGTGCGGGTCCGCCGTGCTGGGGATGGAGCTCCTCGCCGTCGTAGCGGTAGGCGATCCAGGCCTTGCCGTCCAGCAGGTCTTCCAGCGGCAGGTTCGTGGTGTAACCGCCGTAGGAATGGACCAACGCGTACTCCGCCGCCGTCTCGACGTCCTCCAGCAGCACGTCAAGGGACACGCCCTGCCACGTGGTGTCGAGCTTGGACCAGGTGGTCACGCAGTGGATGTCGACCGTCGGGGTCTCAGACGGCAGGGCCATCAGCTCCTGCCAGCTCCGCCGGTGCACCTGCCCGGTCTCGGTCTCGACGGTGAACTCCCACTCTGACGGCAGTATTTGCGGCGTGGGCCCGGCGGAGAGTACGGGGAAGTCGTCAGTGAGGTACTGGCCGGGCGGGAGCCGATCGTCCCCGCCACGGCGTTTGCCGTGGAATCCGCGGGTGAAGGTGGCCATGTCTCCCTCCTTGGTCTGTCAATGGTCGGCTGACCGGTGCAGACGGCTTCGGAGGACCAGCTCGCCCGGTCCACAGCATCGCAGACCGACGGTGACTCACGTCAACCACCGGCCGCGCGTGAGGACACCTGGGTCATCACTGAACGATCGGCATCGCCCGCCGGGGTGGCACTAGTCTTCCGGCATGCGGATGCTGCACCTGGGGCTGCGCGTCACCGATCTGGAACGTTCGCTGGCCTTCTACACCGCCCTCGGATACGCCGAGCTCGGCAGTGTCCCGGAGACGGAGTTCGGCAGCCTGACCATGCTCCAGCTGCCCGACGATCCGTTCGTCAGCCTCGAACTCGTGCACGACCCCGCGAGACCGGTGAAGGACGTCAGCGCCGTCAACCACCTCGTCGTCCAGACGGACGATCTCGATGCCACGATCGCCGATCTCGCGGTCAAGGGCGTCGCGGCCGAGCCGCCGACAGAGCCGGGGCCGGGGATTCGGACGTCATGGTTGACCGATCCCGACGGCTACAGGATCGAACTCGTGCAGTGGCCACCCGGTCATCCAGCCGGCATGACAGCAGCCGATTTCGCCTGACGCGGCGACGATGTGGCCCGCACCGACAGGCGCGGCGACAGGTCGATGATCTTTATCCGCCGACCGTCGATGTTTGCCCAGTAATTGCGTGCGGATCCCTTTTCTGGTGGTTTGCTGAGTGGTGGACTTGGAGGCACGTGGACCTGGATCGGGTCCACGCGACCTCACGGGGGGAGGAACGCGCCATGGCGAAGTTCATGGACGTACACCACGGATTCCAGAACATCACCCGCGAACAGCTCCAGCAGGCGCACGACGCCGATCTGGCGATCCAGGCAGAGGAGGGCGTGACCTTCGAGCGCGCTTGGGCGGACCCCGAGTCGGGCCTGGTCTACTGCCTCTCCGAAGCGCCGTCCGCGGACGCGGTGCAGCGCATCCATGAGCGGGCGGGCCATCGCGCCGACGAGATCCACATGGTTCCGCTCAGCCTGTGACGCGACGAGCATTTCCCAAGCGAAGACGTCGAGGCTGAACGCCTGCTCTGGCAAAGCCTCCGGCGGGGCGCTCTGGGCTCCGGGCGAATAGTGGGTCAGGGCTTCCGTGCGACTGCGCCGAAGGCGTCGACTTCTTCTGGTTCGCCCCAGGGGGTGGCTTCCGGGCGCCAGCGGGAGACCGACACCACTCCGGGCTCCAGGATTTCCATGCCGTCGAAGAAGTGGCGGATCTGGTCGGGAGTGCGCAGAGTCAGGGGAGCGTTTCCGGAGTTGTTCCAGACCTCGACGATCTGGTCGGAGGCTTCCCGGTGGACGACGTTGGTGCCGTCGTAGAGGGTGAGGAAGCTGCCAGAGCAGAGCCTGTCCTTGAGGCGGTTGACGATGTCGTAGGCCTGCTTGTCGTCGGTGATGAACTCCACGATTCCCATCAGGATCAGCGCGACGGGCTGGTCGAAGTCGAGCATTCCGGCGGCCTTCGTCAGGATGGTCTCGGGATCGCGCAGGTCGGCGTGGATGTAGGCGGTCTCGCCTTCGGGTGTGCTGGTCAGCAGCGCGCGGGCGTGCGCGAGGACGAGCGGGTCGTTGTCGACGTAGACGACCCTGGAGTCGGGGGCGACCCGCTGCGCGACCTCGTGGGTGTTGTCGACGGTGGGCAGGCCCGTGCCGATGTCCAGGAATTGGCGTACGCCGGCTTCGCCTGCCAGAAACCGCACGGAGCGGCTCAGGAAGGCGCGTGAGGCACGGGCCAGTATGGCGACGTCGGGGAGCATCTCCAGGATCTGGTCACCGACCTCGCGGTCTACGGGGTAATTGTCCTTGCCACCCAGCCAGTAATTCCAGATACGCGCCACGTGGGACACGGTGGTGTCGATCTCTTCTGCTTGTCCCCCTGTGTCAATAGGGGTATCAGCCGACCGCATCAGTGACCTCCAAAAGGAATTAACGCTCGGCTGAAGGTAGGTCCCATTGGTCGGATCTTCAAGGCAGGCCACGTCCTAAAGCCCTCGTTCGGGAAGCCGGATTGCTTACAGATTGATGGTTCGGACATGACGAAGCCGACGGCCGTGTTCTCCTACGGCCGTCGGCTTCGAATGAGCTGGGTCAGTCGGTGCCGGATTCCATGGCGGCGTTGTCCAGGAGTTCGTCGGCGGGGACCTCGCCGCGGGATGCGATCGCTTCGGCGCCTCCCTCGGGCATCGCGCCGATGAGGGCGGTCTGGGCCGTGCCGATCATTGGCTGGGGGCCGACGATGCCGTGCTGGGCGTACTGCTCCAGCTTGGCGCGGGAGTCGGCGATGTCGAGGTTGCGCATGGTGAGCTGGCCGATGCGGTCGACGGGGCCGAAGGCGGAGTCCTCGGTCCGTTCCATGGACAGCTTGTCGGGGTGGTAGCTGAACGCCGGCCCCGAGGTGTTGAGGATGGAGTAGTCCTCGCCGCGCCGGAGGCGGAGGGTCACTTCGCCGGTGACGGCCGAACCGATCCAGCGCTGGAGGGACTCGCGGAGCATGAGGGCCTGGGGGTCCAGCCAGCGGCCCTCGTACATGAGGCGGCCGAGGCGGCGGCCCTCGTTGTGGTACGTGGCGAGGGTGTCCTCGTTGTGGATCGCGTTGACGAGCCGTTCGTAGGCGGCGTGCAGCAACGCCATGCCCGGGGCCTCGTAGATGCCGCGGCTCTTGGCCTCGATCACGCGGTTCTCGATCTGGTCGGACATCCCCATGCCGTGCCGGCCGCCGATCGCGTTGGCTTCCAGCACCAGGTCGACGGGGGAGGGGAACTCCTTGCCGTTGATCGACACGGGGCGGCCCTGCTCGAAGGCGATCGTGACGTCCTCGGCGGGGATCTCGATGGAGGTGTCCCAGAACCGCACGCCCATGATCGGCTCGACGGTCTCGATGCCGGCGTCGAGGTGCTCCAGCGCCTTGGCCTCGTGGGTCGCGCCCCAGATGTTGGCATCGGTGGAGTAGGCTTTCTCGGCGCTGTCCCGGTACGGGAGGCCGCGGGCGAGCAGCCACTCGGACATCTCCGTGCGCCCGCCGAGCTCGCTGACGAAGTCGGCGTCCAGCCACGGCTTGTAGATCCGCAGGGAGGGATTGGCGAGCAGGCCGTAGCGGTAGAACCGCTCGATGTCGTTGCCCTTGAAGGTGGAGCCGTCCCCCCAGATCTGCACGTTGTCTTCGAGCATCGCGCGTACGAGCAGGGTGCCGGTGACGGCCCGGCCGAGGGGCGTGGTGTTGAAGTAGACGCGGCCGCCGGAACGGATGTGGAACGCCCCGCAGGCCAGCGCGGCCAAGCCCTCCTCCACGAGGGCGGCCCGGCAGTCGACCAGCCGGGCGATCTCCGCGCCGTACGCGGTGGCACGGCCGGGGACCGAGGCGATGTCGGGTTCGTCGTACTGGCCGAGGTCAGCGGTGTAGGTGCAGGGCACGGCACCCTTCTCGCGCATCCACGCGACCGCTACCGAGGTGTCGAGACCGCCGGAGAAGGCAATCCCGACGCGTTCGCCGACAGGGAGGGAGGAGAGCACCTTGGACATGAGCAAGAGTATGCACTGTTATGCATGATCATGCAACCTGAGGTCGGAAATCCTCGTGGAAAGTGGATGACAGGCGGGGTGAGGGGACGCACTCTGGTGGTGTCGAGCGGCGTTCCGGGCGTCGCGCTGGGTGGTGGGCGGGTCCAATGATCGATGAAGGCACGGTGGGGCGGCTGGGGTTGATGCGCGATGACGCGGGCGCATGAACGGCTATGGCGAAGATGCGGATGTACTGGCCCGGCAGTACGAGAGCCTGAAGTTCGCGGACGTGCACGGGGCCGTACTGCATCTGTTCCCGGAGGTGCCTGGACTGGTGCTGGACGTCGGTGCCGGAACGGGGCGTGACGCGGCGGCCTTGTCACGCCTGGGGCACCGGGTCGTCGCGGTGGAGCCCACGGCGGAGCTCAGGGCGTTCGGTCAGGCGGTCCACTCCGAGCCCACCGAATGGATCGACGACGCCCTTCCGGAGCTGCCCCGCGTCTCGGAGCGGTTCGGAACGGACGGATCGTTCGACCTGATCCTGCTGTCGGCGGTGTGGATGCACCTGGACGAGCAGGAGCGGGCGGTCGGGATGAAGCGCCTGGCGGGCCTGCTCGCCGCGGGCGGACGGATCGTCATGACCTTGCGGCATGGCCCGGCGCCGCGGAACCGCCGCATGTACGAGGTGACCGCGCGGGAGGCGGTCGCCGATGCCCAGCAGGCCGGTCTCACGTGCGTTCACCAGAGCTGCGGTGGAGACCTTCTGGGGCGTCCGGAACTGCGCTGGAGTTATCTGGCCTTCGAGCTGCGCTGGCCGGTCGTGGACAGCCGATCTTGGGGGCCTCGTGGATGTCCCGGGAGTTCATGAGGAAGCTTCATCTTCTGCGTCCTGATTTGTCGTTTCTTGTGCTATCCGCTGGTCCCAGATGTCGTCATGCTCCCCACGCATCCCCTGCGTGAGAGGACCGGTGGCATGGACGATCTGACCAGGCGTGGGTTCATCGCCGGCTCCGCGGCCACGGCGGCCGTCACGGTGGCGGGCGGTCCGGCGGAGGCCGGGGCGGCCTCCCGGCGGGCACCGGTGTCCGAGCTCCCGCGGCCGGACGAGTCGGGCATCGACCACATCGTCGTCGTGATGATGGAGAACCGGTCGTTCGACCACTACCTCGGCTGGCTGCCCGGCGCCGACGGGAAGCAGGCGGGGCTCACCTTCACCGACAAGGAGGGCAAGGAGCACTCGACCCATCACCTCAAGGTCCCGCACGGCTGCGGCTTCCAGGATCCCGACCACGGCTACGTCGGCGGCCGCGTCCAGCTGAACGGGGGCAAATGCGACGGATGGCTGCGGTCGGGTGACAGCGACGTCTTCGCCATCGGGTACTTCGAGGGCCCCGACCTCAATTTCTACGGCGGCGCCGCCCGGGACTGGACGGTGTGCGACCGGTACTTCCCGGCGATCATGTCATCCACGTTCCCCAACCGCATCTTCCAGCACGCGGGGCAGACCGACCGGATCAGCAACGCGTTCGAGTTCTGCGAGCTGACCACGATCTGGGACCGGTTGGCGGCGAGAAAGGTCCCGCACAGGTACTACTTCAGTGACGTCCCGTTCACGGCCCTGTGGGGACTCAGGCACCTCGGCATCAGCCGGCACATCACGGAGTTCTACGGCGACGCGGCGCGGGGCAGGCTTCCCGCGGTCTCGTTCGTGGAGCCGGGCTTCGTCGGAGAGCTGGTCCCCGGTCTGGCGGAAGACGAGCACCCGCTCGCCGACATCCGCTTCGGGCAGCACTTCCTCAACAAGGTGTACGAGGCGATCACCAACAGCCCGAACTGGCGGCGGACGTTGCTGATCATCAATTACGACGAGTGGGGCGGCTTCTTCGACCACGTCGTCCCGCCGGAGGGGCCGGACCCGCGCCCCGACCTCGGCACTGGCCTGCGCGGATTCCGGGTGCCGTGCCTGCTGATCTCTCCGCGCGCCCGCCGCGGCGCGATCGCGCACGAGGTGTACGACCACACGTCGATCCTCAAGGCGATCGAATGGCGCTGGGGGCTGGAGCCGCTGTCCGTGCGCGACGCCGCCGCCCGCAACATCGCCGAGACCCTCGACTTCGACGGCGAGCCGAATCTCGACGCGCCCCGCTACAAGGCCCCGCGCCCGATCACACTGGGCTGCATAGCCCCTGGCCACGTGCACTATGGCGACGACTGGGACCAGCTCCGCCGGTACGCGATCAAGAAGGACTTCGGCAGGCGCTGAGGCGCCCTTCGGGTATCACCACCAGAACGCAGGAAAGAATTTCGGGAGCCGTGTCCGGCCGGGGGCTGCGGCTCCGACGTCTCTGGTGAAGGCGCCAGAGAGCAGAGAGGCGCCGCCAGAGAGGAGCGGTCATGAAGTACATGATCATGATGTACGGGTCGCAGCAGGACTACGACGTCCTGACGGGCAAGGAGGGCGCCACGCCCGCCTGGGACGAGAAGGACGTCGCGGCCATGCACCAGTTCATGGCGGACTGGAACAACGCACTCGTCGAGTCCGGCGAGTTCGTCGAGGGGCACGGCCTCACCGCGCCGGTGCACGCCCGCCGGATCGGCGTGCGGGACGGGGTTCCGGTGGTGACCGACGGGCCGTACGCCGAGACCCAGGAGGTCCTCGCCGGATTCACGATCGTCGAGTGCGCCAGCTTCGACCGGGCGACCGAGATCGCCGCACAGCTGGCGAACACCCCGCACCCTCCGGACGCCGACCTCGGCCGTGACTGGTACGTGGACGTCCGGCCGGTCGCCGGCGGCGCCGGTGACTACGACCTGTAGCCACCGACGTGACCGGTACTGGGACGGCGGCCGAGGATCTGCTGCGCACGCTGGCGCCGCAGGTCCTCGGCGCGCTCGTCCGGCGCTACGGGAACTTCGACACCGCCGAGGACGCCGTTCAGGAGGCCCTTCTCGCCGCGGCGACGCAGTGGCCGGTGGACGGCGTCCCGGACAATCCGCGGGGCTGGCTGATCACGGTCGCCGCGCGGCGCCTCACCGATCTGCTGCGCGGCGAGCAGGCCCGGCGGCGCCGCGAGGACACGGTCGCCCAGTGGGAGCTGCCCGGCCAGTGGATGGCGCCCGCCGCCGACCAGCCGGTGACGCCGTCCGACGACACGCTCATCCTGCTGTTCATGTGCTGCCACCCGTCGCTGTCACCGGCGTCGCAGATAGCACTGACGCTGCGGGCCGTCGGCGGCCTGACCACCGCCGAGATCGCCCGCGCGTTCATGGTGCCGGAGGCGACCATGACCCGGCGCATCAGCCGGGCCAAGCAGAGCATCAAGAGCAGCGGCATCCCGTTCGGCATGCCGGTCGACCGCGTCGAGCGGCTCGGCGCGGTGCTGCACGTGCTCTACCTGATCTTCAACGAGGGGTACGCGAGCACGTCCGGTCCCGCGCTGGTCCGCACGGAGCTGTCGACCGAGGCGATCCGGCTCGCCCGCATGCTCTACCGGCTGCTGCCCGATGACGGCGAGGTGGCCGGGCTGCTCGCGCTCATGTTGCTCACCGACGCCCGCCGGCCCGCGCGGACCGGACCGGACGGCGCGCTGATCCCGATGGCCGAGCAGGACCGCTCACGCTGGAACGCCGCCTTCATCGCCGAGGGCGTGGAGCTGATCAGCGCGGTGCTGCCGCGGGGGAAGCCGGGGCCCTACCAGCTCCAGGCGGCGATCGCGGCCGTCCACGACGAGGCGCCGTCCGCCGCGGAGACGGACTGGCCGCAGATCAAGGCGCTGTACGAGGTGCTCCTGCGGATGTCCGGCAACCCGATGGTGATGCTGAACCACGCGGTCGCGGTCGGCATGGCCGACGGCCCGCGGGCCGGGCTCACCCTGCTCACCGAGCTGGCGTCCGACGAGCGCGTGTCGAACGATCACCGGCTGTTCGCGGTCCGCGCGCACCTGCTGGAGATGGCGGGCGAACGCGAGGCGGCGCGGACGGCCTACGCGGAGGCCGCGCGCCGGGCGACCAGCCTGCCGCAGCAGCGCTATCTCAACACCCGCGCCGCCCGCCTGTCCGGAGAGAACCCGCCCCACGGCTGATCCGCTCCTTGTGCCGATCCGCTCCTTGTCTTGAACGCACGGAGATGATCTATTTTGAGTTCTTCACCCCGGCGGGGTATCCGCGCGCGATCGAGGAGACCGCGAGATGATCGAGCAAGAGGACGGCCTGACCGACCGGTACAGCAGCGGTGTGCTGAGCCATGACATCCCGACCGAGCTGACCCGGCTCCAGCTGCTGGAGGAGCATCTCGACCCCGTCACCCTCGGCGTGCTCGGCGCGCGGGCCGAGGATCTCCCCGATTCCGCGCGGTGCCTGGAGCTCGGCGCCGGTGCCGGATCGGTGGCCCGCTGGCTGTCCGGTCGCTTCCCCGCCGGAACGGTGACCGCCGTCGACATCGACGTGCGCTACCTGGACCCGAGCTGGGCACCGAACCTGGTCGTCCAGGAGGGCGACCTCCGGCTCCTCGACTTTCCCACCGGCTCCTTCGACCTCATCCACGCCCGCGCGCTCCTCATGCATCTGCCCGAACGCGAGGAGATCGTGAAGCGCCTCGCGAGCTGGCTGGCGCCGGGCGGCTGGCTCGTCCTTGAGGACATCGCGCACTTCCCGAAGGCCACCTCACCGAACCCGGCCTGGCGCAAGGCCATGACGGCGGTCGTCGACCTCCTCAGCAGCCAGGGGGAGGACACCGAATGGGCCCGGCGCAGGCAACCCGCGATTCTCGCCGACGCGGGACTGGCCGATCTCGGCCTGGCGCTGGAGGTCTTCACCGTCGGCGACGGAGGCGTGGCCGAACGGTTCTGGAGGGTCTTCCTCAACCAGCTCCGGCCGGCCCTCGTCGACCGTGACCTGATCACCGACGGGGAGCTCGACGCCGCGCTCGCGCTCTTCGACGATCCGCGCTTCGTGGACGCCGCCGAGGCCATTGTCAGTGCGTGGGGCCGCCAGCCCACGCCCTGACGCCCGTCCTCAGAGGAGCGGGAGGCGCAGGACGAATCGTGCGCCCTGCTGGCTGTCCTCGATCCGGAGCGAGCCGCCGTGGGCGAGCGCGATGTCGCGGGCGATGGCCAGCCCGAGCCCCGCGCCGCCAGAGCCGCGGCTGCGGGCCGGGTCGAGGCGGGTGAAGCGGTCGAAGACCCGTTCCCGGTCCTCCCGCGGGATGCCGGGGCCGTCGTCGGCGACGATGAGCGACGCCAGCCCGAAATCCTCGTTGTCGCGGCCGACCTCGACGTCGATCGTCTGCTTGGTGTGCCGTTCGGCGTTGTCGAGCAGGTTGCCGAGCAGCCGGGCCAGCTGGAGCCGGACGCCCGTGACCGTCAGGCCGGGGGTCAGGCGGGTGCGCACGTCGGCGCTGCCCGTCCGGGTGGCGACCTCGGCCCGGACGAGCTCGGCGAGGTCGATCTCCTCCTGCACGGCCGCGCCGGTGCCGATCCGGGCGAGCAGCAGCAGGTCGGCGACGATCGACTCCAGCCGGTCGGTGGCGCGCAACGCGGCCTGCGTGGCGGCGGGGATGTCGGTGTCGTCCGGGTACATCGCCAGGTCTTCGAGGTTGACCCGGAGGCCGGTGATCGGCGTGCGCAACTCGTGTGCCGCGTCGGAGGCGAACTGGCGCTGGCGGGTGACCGACTTCTCCAGGCGGTCCAGGGTCTCGTTCGCGGTACGGGCGAGATGGGCGATCTCGTCGGCGCCGGGAGGCTCGGGTACCCGCCTGGCCAGGTCGCTGCCGCTGATCTCGGCCAGTTGCAGGCGGATCTCCTCGACCGGCCGCAGCGTCCTGCCGACGACCTGCCACGTGGTCCAGGCGACCAGCGCGGCCAGCGCCAGCACGGTGAGGGCCAGCAGCAGTTCGAGGAGGCCTGACGTCATCACCCAGGGCAGCCTGCCCGCCCCGTACACCGTGGGGGAGTCGGGCGCCGTCGTCACCCGGATCGCCCACACGGCGTAGCACTCGTCGTCCAGGCACGTGGTCACTGCCTGAACGCGCGACTCAGGACGGGGACGCAGGTCGGCGAGCGGCGGCTGCCCGGCCGCCTTCACGCTGGCCTTCAGCACACGGCCCTCGGGGGAGACGAGCTGCACGAGCGCGGCCCCGTTGGCGTCCTCCTGGATGGGATTGCCCAGCGTGCCCTCACGGACCGCCGCGCTCGCCTGCCGGGCGACGAACTGCGCGTCCTCGAGGGCCCCCTGGGTGAGCATGTTGCGGAGAAGCACGTCGGCCGCGGCGGCGAGCGCGCTCAGCACCAGCACGGCCACCACGGCGGAGATCACGGTGTCTCTCCCGCGGATCGACCGAGGCAGCAGGCGCATGACGACCTCGCTCCGACAAGCCGGATATGTCCGGCAGATTCCGCGGGGAGATCAGCTTAGATCGCTGTTGACCTTGCCGGTGCCGCCTCGCAACAAACCAGGCCACATCCGGCACACGCCGTCATTTTCAGCGGCGAGCCAGAACACGTGCCACGGCGGCCGCGATCACGGTGACCAGGATCCACCCGGCGGCGATGAGCGCGTACGAGAACCACTGGTAGAGGCCCACGGGATCGTACGCGCGCTCCTGGTTGAGGTCGACCAGCGGCAGCAGGAGATCGAGGGCGTAGCTCACCGGATTGAAGTGCGGTGCCTCGCCACGTTTGACGGGTTCTGGTGGCGCCGCCGCGAACACCGCCGCGCCCAACGTCATCAGCAGCCCGAGCCAGATCAGCGGACGCCAGGGCTGATAGCCGTAAGCGACCGTCGCGTCTTGGAGCAGTTCCCGTCCACGACCAGGCCTTCGGCCGCCAGGGCCACGCCCTCGGCGTCCGCGCCCACCTCGGTGCCGATGAGGACGATGTCGCCGGCGATCGTGGCGCGATCGAACCGCAGACCGCCGTCGACCCGGCTCCGATGAAGGTTGACGATCCCCCTGGCGTTCAAGCGCGCGGCGTTGACGCTCGGCATCTCGCAATCGACGAGCCGCACGGTCCCGGTGGTCGCCTCGACGAAACGCAGCGGATTCTCGAAGTGGCAGTGCTCGCACACCAACGGGCAGACCGCGGTGCTGCCCATCAGGTCGAGCCGGCCGGTCACGACGGCGCCGCGTACGCGGACGGCCGGACGGCGACCTGGCTCGTCGCCCGCGGCGCCTAGCAGGAGCGCGGTGAGCACCTCGCCGCGTACGGCCCGTTCAGTGTCGCCGGAACGCAGGTCGACCCACTCCCCGCTGGGGAAGGCCTCCCACAATCGCTGTTCTGGCTCGGTGAGATCCCAGTCGACCATGCCCCCATCCTGGGGCGGCCCGGGCAGGTCGGCCAGGGCCCCGTCAGGGAGCGGTGTACTCGCGCAGGGTGGTGGGCGGGCGGCCGCCGTACTGCTCGATCGCCTCCGTCACGCGGTAGAGCGGATGGTCGTTCGGGCCGAGGAAGCGGAAGATCTCCCACAGCTTCGTCAGGTGGCGGACGGTGTCGGGGTCTCCGTAGGAGGTGAGGGCGCTGCGTTCCCAGTCGTCGGGCGGCACATCGACGTAGGGGACGCCGAAGGCCGCTGCGGCTTCGGCGACGGTCAGCATTTCGCCGGTCAGGCGGATGACGGAATCCGCTTCGGGGACGGGCTCGTCCAGGAGACCAACCGCGACTCTCGCGACGTCGGCGCCCGCGATGAGGGGAAGCAGCGTGTCAGGACCGCCGAAGGGCGCGGCGAGCTCGTTGCGGCCACTGTGGCGGATCAGCACGTCGAGGTTCTCGAAGAAGACCGCTGCTCGCAGGTGGACGGCGCCGACGTTCGCCCAGTCGAAGACCTGCTCCGCCACCCAGTGCTGGCGCATCCGGTGGGTGTTGGCGTCGGGCTCGGCCGCGAGCTGCGAGACCTCGACCACGCGTTCCACCCCGTGCTCGCGGGCCGCCGCGGCGAACGCGGCCGTGGCGTCCAGCAGGCCCTCGGTCACCGGATAGGTGAAGAACGCCCGGCGGACCCCCGCGAGGGCCGGGCGGACGTCGGCGATCTCACGCAGGTCGCCCGTGACGACCTCCGCCCCGAGCTTGCGCAGCTCAGCGGTGCGCTCGTCGTCGGTGCGGACGAAGGCCCGTACGGAGTGGCCGCGTTCGAGCAGAGCCTGGGTGACGAGGCGCCCCGTCGAGCCCTGCGTGCCGCCTGCGGCGCCGGTAACGAGGATCATCCGTCCCACCCCTCGATGATCACGGTGAACGCGCCGAGCCGTTCGAGCGTGCGGAGGAGCACGTCGGCCGGGAAGGCCTCGGCCGGGCTCAGCACGCCGGTCTTGTTCGGCACCTCCATCAGGCGGAGCGCGGCCTCGACCGAGGCGAGGGCGCCGGCGCGCCAGAGGTCGGTGCCGGTCACCCGCCCCGCGCGGCTGCCGTGCGCGGAGATCACCTGGGCGGCGACGGTGAACTCGCTGCGCGCCCGCTCGGCCATCCCGGCGTGCTCGCTGACGAAGACCTGCTCCTCGGTGAACGTCTCGGCGGTGAGCAGGGCCTCGACGGTACGGGCGGGCACGTGCCGCGGGATCATCACGATCTCGCAGGAGGGGAACGGGGCGATCATCGTGCGCGGGCCGAGCGGCGGCGGGAACGGGAAGACGACGTTGCGGGGCTCCACGTAGCCGATGTGGAACTCCCCGCCGGTGTAGGTGATGCGGTCGGTCTCGGCGAACAACTGCGCGGCGGTGTTCTTGGCGCCGGTGGTCATCCGCCAGCCGCTCACCGCGTAGGCCGTGGTCACGCGGTCGATGTCGGGCAGGCCCTCGGCCACGGCGTCGGCCAGGAGGTCGCCGACGCCGCCGTAGAAGCTCATGCCCGGCACCATCGCGATCCCGGCGCTCTGCGCCCTGTCCTGGAAGTCCTCGAAGAGATGCCGGACGTGGTGGGACTCGACCGCGTGGTCGACGTAGTGGCATTCGGTCTCGACGCAGACGGTGGCGATCGGCTCGCCCGTCACCTTGAACGGGCCGGCGCAGTGGATCAGCACGTCCGACTGCTGGGCGAGTTCGCGCAGGGCCGCCGGGTCGTCGAGCGGTGCCCGGAGGACGGGATAGCCGAACTCGGCACCCATGGCCTGGAGCGCGTCGGCGTCGCGTCCGGCGAGGATGACGTTCTGGTTCCGGGAGCGGAGCTCCGCTGCCACCAGGCGGCCGGTGTGGCCGTACGCTCCGTAGACGGCGATGAGCGGCGTGGACATGGCCGGCCCGCTTTCATACTGGGGGTATGTAACCTGATTCGGAAGTTACATACCCCGGGTATGGCCGTCAAGGGAGTTGTGGAAATCCGTTCGAATCCATTCGAACATCGCAGGTGAGCCAGGTGACCCAGGTGGCCGGGTGGGAAGGGAGACGGGATGGCACGTCGGAGTCAGGCCGAACGTTCCGATGCGACGACGGGCCAGTTGACGACCGCGGCGCGGCGGTTGTTCGGTACGGAGGGATACGCGACCACCTCGATCGACGCGGTGGCCGCGGCGGCCGGCGTCACCAAGGGCGCGGCCTACCACCACTTCAAGGGCAAGGCCGACCTCTTCCGGGCGGTGTTCGTGCGCGAGCAGGAGGAGGTCGCCGCCGAGCTCGAACGGGTGGCGCTGGCGGCGCCGGACTCCTGGACCGCGTTGCGGCACGGGGTGCGGGCGTTCCTCGAACGATGCACCGATCCCGCGTTCCGGCAGATCGTGCTGCTGGACGGGCCCGCGGTGCTCGGCTGGGACGGCGTGCGCGAGATCGAGTACGACCACATCCTGCGCGTGCTGACGATGGGCATGCGCGCCGCGGCGGCCGACGGGCGGCTCGCCGACGGCGATCTGCCGATCCGCGCTCAGATGATCTTCGGTGCGCTCTGCGAGGCGGGCATGCTGCTCGCCCGGTCGGGCGACCCCGCCGCAGCGCTGCTCGCGGTCGAGGCCGAGGCCGAGGATCTGCTGAGCGCGTTCGCGCTGGCTCAGACCCGCTAGCCCGGCACGACCCGCCCCGAGCCCAAGCCCGGCGCCCGAAACTCTCCTCAGCCCCAGTAGCCCAGGAGGAGACTGTCGATCATGCCGTGCAGCACGCCACTCTCGTGTGCGTCGTCCCCGCCCTTGTAGATCTCGCCGTCGCGCTCGATCAGCGCCTCGGTGATCTGCCAGCCGCCCTCGACGGGCTGGAAGAACGCCTCGAAGATCTTGTAGCCGGTCCAGCTGCGATGGAAGTGGAGCCGGTCAGCCTCGACGTAGGCGAACCACTTCTCCTCCATCTCCGCCGGGATGACGCCCCGGCGGATCGTCTCCCACTCGTACGGCGCCCAGATCCGGTCGGGCGGCGGCAGCGGCGCGGGCCGCCGCATCGGCTCGGTCTTCCAGTCGCGGGCCGTCGCGGTGACCGGTCTGGTGAACGGCGGGACCACGAGCCATTCGGGCAGGTCCTCGGTGCCCCGCGCCCACCAGATGGGCAGCGCGCCGGGTTCCATCCCGGCCGCGACCATCCCGCCGACGATCGCGCAGGTGGTGTCGACGTCCCCACCGGCCTCGGCGGTCGTCCAGATCGCCTCCTCGAAGTCGCCAGCGTGCTTGGCGGCCGCCCAGAGGGTGAACGGGACCGTGTCCTGCGCGCTGACGTCGCGTCCGTTCCCGAGCTGCTCGGCCACGGCGCGCGCGTCGCTCAGCGGGAGCAACTGGCGGGCCCGCACGATCCCCTCGCGTACGCGGCTCTCGGCGACCCGGTCCAGGACCGCATCGAGGATCTTCCCGGGGGAGCGGTGGCCGGATGCGATCGTCGCGGCGGCGACGGCGACCGCCACCGCTCCGGCCACCGCCTCGGGATGGGTGTGGGTCACGGTGGCCGACCGTTCGGCCTGGTGGGCGGCACGGTGGGGGCTGCCTGCGTAGTACGCGCCGAGCGGCGCCACCCGCATCGCCGCACCGTTTCCCCAGGAGCCCTGGCCGTCGAAGAGGCCCGCGAGTTGCTCCCGCCAGTCGGCCCCCTCCCGGACGAGGCGCAGGAAGCGGTTGGTGGACGGCCCGTAGCCGCGATCGAAGTCATGGTGATGGGCGAAGCGCCCGACGAGCCGGTCCTGGTCGATGTCGCCTTTGGCGAAGGCCAGTTCCAGGACGAGGACGCTTGCCATCTCGGTGTCGTCCGTCCATCGCCACGGTGCGGGCGGCATCGAACGGGATTCCAGCAGGGGACGGTTGGCGGGCACGAAGAACTGGGAGCCGAGCGCGTCACCCACCGCGAGACCCTGCAGCGAGACGAGCGCGCGCTCAAGACGATCAATGGTCATCGGGGGACATTCTCGCACCTGGCGCCCACTCCGGGCGCGAGCGTCCGCCGTCCCGGTCAGTCCTGCGCGGATGCGTCGGCCTTGCCGGCCTTGGCGTGCCTGTCGTCCTTGTCACGGCCGACCCGCCCACGGACCTTCTGCCACTGCTCGTGGAAGCGGGCGCGGGCCCAGTCGTTCGCCCGCTTGGCCGCCTGGAACTCGGTGGCCAGCAGCGCCAACCCGGCGAAGATGGCGAGGATGCCGGGACCCGGCAGCACCAGCATCGCGACGCCCGCGACCATGAGCGCGGTGCCCGCGACGCCGACCGCGACCTTACGCAGCAGCCGTATCCCGGGATGGCGCGGGGATCCGGTCTCCGGCTGCTCCTTCTCCGCCGGCATCAGCTCGGCGTCCGGTAGGGAAGTCAAGTGTCCTCCTGTGGGCGTCGGGCACGGACCGCTTCGGCGGCCGCAGGGTCACAATGGTGACAACGAGCACGGCCGTCGCAACGATCCCGTCCAGCCAGTAATGGTTCGCCGTGGCGACCACCACGAACGTGGTGATCAGGGGATGCAGGACGATCAGCCAGCGCAGGCGGCCGCTGGTGGCCACGATGATCCCGGCCGCCACCAGTACCGCCCAGCCGACGTGCAGCGAGGGCATCGCCGCGAACTGGTTGGCCAGCTGGTCGCTCTCGGGCGATCCGTAGACGGCCGGTCCGTACAGCGCGCCCGTGTCGACGAAGCCCAGCCCGCCCAGCATGCGCGGCGGGGCGAGCGGCACCGCGAAGTGCACGGCGAGCGCCAGGCCGGTCAGCACCACCAGGACCCTGCGCGACCAGCGATAGTGGGCCGGGCGTTTGAGGTAGAGCCACACGAGGAAGGCCGCCGTGACCGGGAAGTGCGCGAACTTGTAGTAGACGTTGGCCGCCCGGACCGCCCGCGGCTCGGCCAGGAGCCAGTCCTGCACCCGCGCCTCGTTCGGCAGCCGCAACGTCCGCTCCAGCTCCCACAGGCGGTCCGCGTTCAGGAAGGCCGTGGCGACGTGATCGGCGGCCAGCACGCGTCCGAGCTTGTAGGCGGCGAAGAGGACGGCGATGAGGAGCAGCTCTTTGCCTGCGCGTCGCCCGGGGATCGGGAGGGTCGGTGCGAACGCGGAATGCATGGAGGCCTCACCCCGTTGTGAAGAACACTCTGCTCTTGTCGGTCACCTGCCTTTCCCTCAGCATTGACCCGTTCCTCGAAAAAAGGAATGGCCGTTTTATATGGTGCTCGTCACATCCGGCCGGCTCTGGTCCATGTCGACCCTTGCCAAGAGAGTCGGGGCTGTGCGAGGGAGTCGGGGCCTGTGCGAGGGAGTCGCGGCGCCGGTGTGCGCCTCCGGCCGGACGCCGCGACTCCTTCCCCCGCTCCGTTCAGTGGATCGCCGCAGGCTTAAGGAACGGCCCCCGACCGTTCCTGCCCCCACTGGCCCTGCCGGCGAGTCCACGGAATTCGTTGAAGCTAACTGGGTACCGCGCAGTAGGTTCACCGGTCTGCCGGAGCAAACGACGAGCGGTACGGCGTGTGCGATGAGTGGCGACCCGTGTGCGACATGTGAATCTCGATCGGCTCGGAGACGCCGTTGCCAAGATGGCCCGTATGCGATGTGGTGGCCCGTCACCTGATATTGCTGACCGTCTCGGTCAGGGCCTCGGTGACCGTGCCGGGAGGTACACCGGTCCGGGCGGACACATGGGCCACCTGGCGGGCGACATCGACCGGGACCGCGCTGCTCGCGATGATCCGGACGGCGGCGCGAACGGCCGACAGGCGCTGCTCGTGAGTATCGAGCGCGCCCCCAGATCGTTCTATTGCGGCATCCAGGACACGATGGCTGAGCTCCTTCTCGGCTCGGAGGGCCTCACGTACCGCGACCCGGCCCTGAGACCGCAGGAGGTCGGCGGGGTCTTGGCCAGGGCCGAACGACACCGTGCCGATCGGGCCCCGGACCTGGGCATCCATCAGCGTGTGCCAGGCACGGAGACTGCCCGTTCTCCCGGCTTCGTCGTCGTCGAGGGCGATGACCAGCCCGGCGATGTCCAGATCGGTGATCTGGGAGAGGGCATGGATCTGCGCGGTCGTGACGGCGGCACCGCAGGTCGCGATGGCGGCGTGGGTACGGGCGGCGGCGACGTTGACGGCGATCGCGTCGAGCGGGCCTTCGACGAGGACGGGACGGGCGCCCCGGACCAGGCGGTCTCGGGTCTCGTGCAGGCCGTACAGCAGCTCACCCTTGTGGAACTGCTCGGTGTCCGGGCTGTTGAGGTACTTCGGCCCCTCCGCGCCGTCGGGGAGCCTGCCGATGAAGCCCGCGACCGCTCCGTCCGGAGCGCGAATGGCGAACATGACCCGATCCCGGAACCTGTCGAGCAGGGCACCGGAACGCCTGCGCCGTGCCAGCCCAGCGGACACGATCGCGTCGTCGGAATGCCCCAACGAACGCAGACGTGCGTGGAGAGCCTGCCCGCTCCTCGGCGCGTACCCGATCTGCCAGCGTCTTTGCACCGCACGGGAGAAACCGCGTTCGGCCAGGTAATCCGGGCCCCAGGAGCTCTCCAGGCAGGCACGGAAGAAACGGTGCGCCGCACGCATGACGTCGGTCGAACGGTCATGATGCTCGAGGCGCCGGCACGTCGCGAGGATGCGGTCACCGATCTCTGGCCCGGCCCAACCTGCGGTTGGCGGGAACGATAGGCGCGGCGGGTCAAGCCCGAGATGTACCAGCACGAGGTACGCGACAGAGTCGGCCTCCACCCGGCGGAGCCCGCGACATCCAGCCAGACCAGGTGGATCGGGACGGTCACCGCGACGCACCACATGGGCGAGCTGATGGGCCAGGTCGGCGAGATCCTCGTCGCCCTGGTAGCCGAGGCGGGCGGCGATACGGTGAAGCTGTTCCCGGCCGCCTTCCGATGCTTGCTCCTGGAGGGGAAGCCCGTCGGTCTGGGCCACGTCGAAGACCGCACGCAGCCTGCCGTCGGGCGTGATGAGGCGGATCCCGGCCTCGCCCTTGCGCACCTGCCGCCCGGCCGCGCGCCACGCCTCGTACGAACGAACGTCGCTCGCCGCACGCCACTGGGCGGCGATCAGCAGCGTGTTGGTGAACCCGTACCTGCCGTATCGCGCCGCGCGTTCGAGCCACCACGTCCAGGGCAGCGTGCCGTCGCGGAGCCGCGCGGTCTCCTGCTCGGCGATCCCGCGCAGCGCGGCCAGCAGCCGTCGCGCCTCCGCGTCGCTGCCCATTGAGCCGATAGAGCCCATGGAGCCCATACGGCCAGTCTCACTCGCGTCCCGCTACAGGTACAGGCCGATCAGCTCTGCCGGCTGCTCCCACAGGGGCGGCAGGTCGTCGGGCGTGAGCGTCACCAGGCCCCGCTTGCTGGGCTTCCGGCGGACGGTGGCCAGGCGCTGGGCCTGGTTGGCCACGGAGAGGTCGAGCAGGTTGCGCATCAACCGGCCGTTGCCGAACGAGGGGCCGCGCGGGACGCGGGACAACATCGAGCGGAGCAGCTCGGTCGTCCCGGGGTCGAGCCGGAAGCCGTCCGCCGTGGCGAGCCGTTCGAAGACGGCGACCAGCTCGTCATCGCTGTAGTCGGGGAAGTGCAGCTGCTTGGGGAAGCGCGAGTCCAGGCCCGGGTTGGCGGCCAGGAACTCGGCCATCTGCTGCTCGTATCCGGCGACGATCACGATCAGGTCGTCGCGGTGGTCCTCCATCAGCTTGACCAGCTCGGCGATGGCCTCGTGCCCGTAGTCGCTCTTCAGCGGCGACTGGGTGAGCGTGTACGCCTCGTCGATGAAGAGCACGCCGCCGAGCGCGCGTTCCACCAGGCGGCGGGTCCGGGGCGCGGTCTGGCCGATGTACTCGCCGACCAGATGCGCGCGGGACGCCTCGACGAGATGGCCGGACGACAGCACGCCGAGCCGCTTGAAGATCTGCCCGAGCAGCCGGGCGACCATGGTCTTGCCCGTGCCCGGATTGCCGGTGAACACCATGTGCCTCGTCGGCGTGCTCACCTTGAGCCCGGAGTCGCGGCGCAGCTGCGTGGCGCGGGCGGTGGCCACCACCAGGCCCAGCTCGTGCTTGACCGACTCCAGACCAGGCAGCTCGCGAAGCTCGGCCCGCGGGTCGTCGGCACCGCCGGACAGGTGCAGGACACGCGGGATGTCCGCCTTGCCGATGACGATCTCGCCGTCCGGGCGGGCCTCGGCGCGGCGCACAAGGAGGTCGGCCAGGTGAGGGGCGAGCCGGGCGTTCCGCAGTGTCTGTACGGGCGGGGTGGCGGCGAGGAGGTCACCGGCGGCGGCGACGGCCTGCCGGGTGCCGCGGGCACCGCGCTCCCGCAGGGCGCGCCGGAACAGCTCGGCGTGCCCCTCGGCGGTGAACGGGCGGGTCCGGGCCACCCGGAAGCGCTGGGGCAGCACGGGGTTGACCTCGCCGATCCGCTCGTCGCCGGTGGCGTCGCACAGCGCCACGACGTTCAGCTCCTCGTGCACGGCCAGCAGCCGGTGCAGTTCCTCGGCCAGGGCCTCGCCGTTGCCCGGATCGGTGATGATCTCGTCCAGACCCTCGATGATCAGCAGCCGTTCCCCGGTGCAGTCGCGGGCGTCGGCCTGCAGCCGCGCCACCGCGTCGGACAGCCGCTGGCCGGCGAACAGGTTGCCGGTGAGCCAGAGCGGATCGCGGCCCAGCGCCAGCGCCTTGCCGAGCTCCTGCGCGGCGTCCCGCTTGCCGGTGCCGTCCGGCCCGACGAGCAGCAGCCGTACGGGGGTCTTGACCGAGGTCTTGCCGCCGTTCTTGGTGAGCTCGGCCAGGACGGCGGTCACCTCGGGCTGGTCGACCAGCTTGGTGACCAGGTCGGGCCGGGCGGGCTCGGACTTCTGCGCGCTCTCCTCGACCTTGAGCGTGTCGGTGAGCGGGTTGACGACGCGGCGCCGCGGCGCGTACAGGCGTCGCAGGTCGGTCTGGAACTGGCCGACCGGGATCCACTCGGTCTTGGGGAACCACGGGTCGCCCGGCAACCCCTGCACGGTCGCGACGAAGCGCATCGCCATGTCCAGCCACGCGCGGCACCCCTCGGCCGCTCCCGCGACGAGGGCGCGGACCAGCCACGCCCGGGTCCTCTCCTGCCACGCGCCCGGCTTGAATCCACGCTTTTCGGCGGCGAACCGTTCCTGGAGCTCCCCGTAACGGTCCTCGCCGAGCGCCAGCGTCAGCTCCGCCGGAACGTGCTCCATGCTGCCCTGCAACAGCAGATGGATCAGGTGCGTCTCGACCGTCTCGTCCCGCGGCGCCACGCTGGCCAGGTGCTCGTACGCCGCGAGCAGACCGGCGGACACCCACTCCAGATAGCCCACCGGACCCATGAGCTCGGGCACCGCCGCGAGGATCTCGTCGTCGGCGTGCCAGTGCCAGATCTCGCGCATCTCCATCTTGGGGAGGTTCACGTCGTGCACCGGCGGGTCGTCGTACAGCCTGATCAGGGCCTTCCGGCGCTGCTCCAGCGGCTCGATGCCCTCCAGCACGTCCAGGCACTCGCGGGCCAGGTCGATCGCCAGCCGCCGGTCGGGTGCCTCGATCAGCCAGTCCACCGGCGGCCGCCACCGGCCGCCGGGCGCGTCCCAGCGCGTCATCCGGGTGCTGATCGGGCCCGGGTTGACCAGGTGCTCGCGCAGCAGCCGCTCGGGCAACTGGGACCACGAGCCCGCCTTGATCGCCCCGCCACCGGGCAGGAACGCCAGCATGCCGAAGATCTCCGCGATCACCAGGGAGGCGGGCAGCGTCAGCAGCTTGTGCTCGTCGGTCGTCAGCCCGGCCGCGCGCGGGTCGCGCGCGAGCCCGTCGATGCGCGTGCTGATCTCCTCGAACAGGCCCGTGGGCACCCGCCAGGGGCCGTACGAGTAGACGTCCAGGACCGGCTCGTCGGTGAGCAGTAGCTCCAGATGCTCCGGAAGCCGCACACGTTCTCCCTTTTAGGCGATCAAAGCGGATAACAGCCTACGGTTCCGAAGGGGATGGACACTCCGTCATTTGGTGCCCGAGGGATTCGCGGGACCGTTGTGGCAGGCGTGTCAGCCGGTACAGGTGGTGCAGGCGAGCAGTGCGGCGGTGGCGGCACCGGCGAACTCGCGGGCGCCGCTGCGGGCCGCGGCCTCGGGCATGGCCCGCTGCTCACCGAAGACCTCGTCGCCGAACTCGTCGAGCCGGTTGCTGCCGCCCTTGAACGTGACCTCGATGACGGCGTTGCGGACGCGCACGACGACGGTACCGACGCCGCTGTCGCCGACCAGTTCCTGGACCGCGTACGTGCCGAACGCCTCATCGCCCAGACCGGGCAGGTCCCGGTAACGGACCGGTCCGCGCTGCCAGGCCCCGGCCGGGCTCTTGTCGGGGTTCTGGGCCCACCAGCGTTCCTGGGCGATCTGTTTCGCGGCGTTGTAGGTCGCCGACCGCTGCCCCACGGCCGCCTTGATCGTGATCGTCGCCGTCAGCTCGCGGGTGATGCGGGTCTTGGGGGCCTTGCCGGCGTCCCGGGTCGACTTCCAGGCGCAGGTCCACTTCTCGGTGCCCCGGCCCGGCCGTCCCGTCGCGGCCGGGACGAGGCGGCTCAGAACCGGTTTCGGGAACAGCGCGCAGGCGTCCTCGATCTGCCTGAACTCGGGCCCGGTGGGTGTCGTCATCCGGGGATCGGGCTGCACGCCGCCCATCTCGGCGGGCCAACTGGGCAGTGAGGTCGGCGGCATCGAGATCGAGGGAACGGCCCGTCCGGGAGTGGCGGCACCGGTGCCGCCCGGGCCCGTGGCCTTCGTGCTGCGTTCGGGGGCGGCCACCGCGACGGCGATGCCCGTGCCGCCCAGCAGCACGACCGCCGCCAGCACCGCCGGGATCATGAGCGGGCGGCGCGGCGGGGTCGCGTCGGCGACCACCACGGTGCGCGCGATCTTGTCGTGCAGGCACTGGCGAAGCGGCTTGTCCCAGAGCAGCCACAGGGTGTTGAGGAGGTTGACCACCCCGATCAGCGGCAGCACGCCCAGGAACATGAACAACACGGGATAGGCGGCGGCCCGCCCCAGCCCGCGCCCGGCGCCCAGCGGAGCCCAGAGCCCGGTCGCGGGAGCCACCCGGAGCTTCATGATCCGCTTGCCGAGGGTGCGGCCCCACAGCGCCAGCTGCAGCCCCTCGTAGAGGTACAGCGTGCCGAAGATGATCAGAAAGATCCCGGCGATGGCCGCTCCGGGCGGGTCGCCGTCGGCGTTCCGGGGCACCGCCTGGATCAGGCCGACCACCAGCAGGACCGCGACCGTCGTGGCGATCGGGATGTCGATGAGCCGGGCGACCAGGCGCCGCCCGGGCTGCGCCATGTCGCCGTCCACGGCGGGAGTGACGGGCGGCGTCCAGCCCGGGGCGGCGGGCTGCGCACCATGGGGTCCCTGCGGACCTGGCTGAGGCGCGTACGCCGGGTCGCTAGGCGCGTACGCCGGGTCGCTCCACGGCGACCGCTCCTGCTCCTGCACGCGTGCAACCCCTTCCCGCTCGTCAGGACGAGCGCTTGATCGACGCGGCCAGCAGGCGCGCCGCCTTGATCGCCTGATCGCGCACCTGGGTGGGCGTGCGGCCCCGCTCGGACCCGTACCGGACCTCCACGAGGAGGCTCCCGGACCGGAAGTACACCGTCGACTTGGGAGCCGTGGCCGGTTCGACCAGGACGAACGCCTCGTCGCCCAGGTTCTTGAGGTCGTTGAACGGCCGCCCCGGGTCGGGGCTGCCGTTGCGCGGTGCGTAGGTGTCCCGCGTATCGGCGAAGCGTGCCTGCGCGGACCCGGCGGCGGCCCCGGGCGCCTCGCCCTCGACCTTCACGTTGAGCTCGTCCCTGCCCGGTGACCCTCCGGCCGCGGATGGGCTCCAGATGCAGCTCTTGTTGGGCCTCTTCGTGGTCTGGTCGGTCGAGGCAGCGGGCTGGACGGTGAAGCCTGGGACCAGTTGCTCCGCTTGCGCGGGCGTGAGGAGCGTGCAGACGGAAGGCAGCTTCGCCGGGGCGGCCGCCGCGGGTGGCGCAGCCGAACGAGGTGGACCGGCCGAGGAGCCGCTCGCGTCTGGACGGGGCTTCTCTTCGGAGCCGGTCGGCCAGAACACGATCGTCAGGACGACCGCGAGGGCCGCGATCACGGCGGCGGCCGCTGCGGCGATCGGGGCTTTGCCGCGCCGCCCGGTGCCGGCGGGTTCGGTCGGCCGCTCGAGAGGACCTGCGGCGGGCGGCGGTCCGGGAGGCAGCCGTACGGGCTGGGTGGCCGGCAGGGGCCGGCCTGCGGCCACGGCGCCGAGCCATTGCTCCGTCCCCTGCGCGTTCAGCCGTACGGCCGGATCCTTGGCCAGCAGCGCCATCAGCACCGGCGCCAAGGGCCCGGCCTTGCGCGGCGGTTCGACGGGCTCGGTGAGCACCGCCCCGAGCGTGCCCATGACCGTGGTGCGGCTGAACGGCGTGCGCCCTTCGACCAGCACGTACAGCGTCACGCCCAGCGACCACAGGTCGGACTCGGGGCCGCCGTGTTCGTGCCGGACCCTTTCGGGTGCCATGTAGGCGGGCGAGCCGATCAGCGCGCCGGTCTCGGTCAGCGTGGTGTCGCCCGCAAGCGAGGCGATCCCGAAGTCGGTCAGCACCGCGCGACCGTCGTCCCGGAGGAAGATGTTGGCGGGCTTGACGTCGCGGTGGAGGACGCCGCGTTCATGCGCCGTCCGGAGCGCCGCCAGCACGTCCAGGCCGATCGCGGCGGCGCGTTCCGGCGGCAGCGGCCCGTCCTCGGACAGCACCGCGTCCAGCGAACGGCCGGGGAGCAGGTCCATGACGATGCACGGCCGCCCGTTCTCGTCGACCACGTCGTGCACCGTGACGATCGAAGGATGCCTGAGCAGGGCCGCCGCACGCGCCTCGCGCATGGCCCGCTGGGCCGCCATCGCCTGCCGGTCCGGGGTGAGGCCGGCGGGCAGGAGGAGCTCCTTGACCGCGACGTCCCGGCCGAGTGCCTCGTCCCGGGCCTGCCAGACCACGCCCATGGCGCCCTGGCCGAGCCGCCGCACCAGGCGGTAGCGCTCGGACAACACCCGTTCGCCGGTCATGCCCGCCTGGCCAGCGCATGCGCCGTCCATCGCGCGGCCTGCAGCGCGTCACCCGGGCCGCCCGCTCCCCGGAAATACGCGTACTCGACGTGCACGACGCGCGTCTTGAGCCGGTAGACGACAGTTGCCTTGTCCATGGGCTTGTCCACGCCCCGTGTCTCGAACGAGTAGGCCTCGTCACCGAGACCGGAGACCTCCTGCGCGGGAGTCGTGCGCCCACGTCCGCCCGTGAAGCCGAACTCGGGCCACCCCCACATATGCGTCGAGGGCTTCGTGTCATTTCTCTTGGCGCTCACGAACGTCAGATGCGCGTCGGCAGGAGTCTCCGGTTTGACACTTCGCTCGTAGCGCGGCTCCAGTTCGACGGACAGGCCGCGGCGCTGTACGCCCCAGGCACAGCCCAGCACGCCCTGCTCCTGCTGGCGCTGGGGTGTGCCGTTCGGCAGCAACCGCCGCAACTGCTCAGGCGTCAGCACCGTGCACAGATCGAGCTTGGCCGCGGTCGGCGTGGACTTTTCCGTTGGCGTGCCCGCGGACGCGCCCGTCGGCGTCGCCGACGTGGTCGGCTGCCCGGTCGCGCCGCCGCCTCCCTTTCCGTCGTTCTGGGAGAACGCGACCGCCGACGTCGCGACCACCGCGACAAGGGCGACCGCTCCGACCCCCGCCAGGACGAAGCCTGTCTTCCCCCGGTTTTGGGGTCCCGCAGGTGGTGGAGCCAGAGGTGACGCGGCTACGGGCGGCGCTGGATCCCGGAGACCGGAAGGCCGTCCCTGCGCCACGTTCTGCAGCACCTGGCGCGTCTCCTCGACCGACAACCGCGCCGCGGGATTCTTGTTGAGGAGGTACCACAGCAGCGGCGCCAGCGAACCCGAGCGGCTCGGCGGCCTCGGCTCCTCGGTGAGAACGGCCCCGAGCACGGCCATCGAGCTCTCGCGTTCGAACGGCGCGCGGCCCTCGACCGCCGCGTACAACGTCGCCCCCAGCGACCACAGGTCGGACTCCGGCCCGGCCGCCTCCTCCCGCAGCCGTTCGGGCGCGATGTAGCCGGGCGACCCCACCAGTGCCCCCGTCCTGGTCAGCGACGAGTCGGTCTCGATGTCGGCGATGCCGAAGTCGGTGAGCACCACCCGGTCCCCGGCGAGCAGCACGTTGCTCGGCTTGACGTCGCGGTGCAGCACGCCGCGCCTGTGCGCCGCCTCCAGCGCGTCCAGCAGCCGCAGTCCGATCCGAGCAGCCTCCGCCGGTGACCGCGGCCCGTTCTCCCGGATCACCTGATCGAGCGAGACGCCCTGGACCAGCTCCATGACGATCCACGGCCGGCCGTCCTCGATGACCACGTCGTGCACCGTGATGACGCTCGGGTGGTCGATCAGGGCGGCCGCCCGCGCCTCCCGCTGCGCCCGCTCGCCCATCACCCGTCGGTCATCGGGGGACAGCCCCTCGGGCAGCTGGATCTCCTTGACCGCCACTTCGCGCCGGAGCACCTCGTCCACGGCCGCCCACACCGTTCCCATGCCGCCGCTGCCGAGCCGCGAAACGAGGCGGTACCGGCCGGCCAACACGAGATCAGACATCTATGAATCCCTCCAAGCGCCCATACGATACCGAGACAGCCCAGATGGGACGTTCCGCATCTGCACCGGATCACCCCGGGCGGCGGAGGGCCTCGACGGCCAGGCGGGCGGAGACGCCGATGACCGCGTCCGCCTGGGGGAGGACCGCGGTCGGCAGGAGCGAACGGGTGAAGACGGCCACCGCGTAACGTCCGCCGTCCGGGTACTCGACCACGCCGATCTCGTTGCGGATCGTGGGCAGCGTGCCGGTCTTGCCGCTCACCCGGACGTCGTCGTACGGGAAGCCGGACGACAGCCGGTGCGGCCAGACCTGCAGGCCGAACAGCCGCCGCATCTGGGCGCACTCGCCGGGCGGGGCGGCCTCGTCCCGCCAGATCATGCCCATGAGCCGGGCCATCTCGCGCGGCGTGCTGCGGCTCGTGGTCAGCGGGTCGAGGGCCCGCAGCCGGCCGAGCACGCCGGGTTCGTCGAGCATCCCCCACAGCTCGCCGAGGCTCTCCACCCCGCCGTCCCGCAACATCGAGTCGAAGAGGTCACTGCCGGTGCCGGCGACGTGGGTGCGGTGGAGGCCGAGCTCGGCGACGGCGTCGTTGACCGCGCCGACCCCCACCCGATCCATGATCGTGTCAGCGGAGGTGTTGTCGCTCACCGTGATCATGAGGCAGGCCAGGTCGCGCAGGGACATCCGTACCTCGTCGAGCATCACCGAGATGCCGGTGGGCCCGTCGCCGCGGTCCTCGGGCCGCAGGGTGACCGGCTCGCGGGGGTCGAGGAGCCCGGCCGCCGCCTGCCGGTAGAACGCGACCAGCAGCGGCACCTTGAAGACCGAGGCCAGCACGACCGGCTCGTCCGCCCGTACGCCGATCTCGCGGCCGGTGTCCAGGTCGGTGGCGTGCAGGAAGCCGGTGACCCCGGCGTCCTGGAACGCCGCCTCGATCCGCGCCGTCGCGTCCGGACGGCGGGCGGAGCGGTTGCCGACGGGGGTCATGCCAGGAAGCCCGACGCCGGCCGGGGGACGACGCGCCGCACCGGGCCGGGGGTGAGCGGCGCCATGCCCGCCTCCCGCTTCAGGACGGCGGTGGCGACGGCGGTGAACTCCTTGACGGCATGCTGGTCGCCGGTGCCCTGCTGCCAGGCGCAGGACGTCCGCCACATCAGCGGCGCGCCGATGAGCGGGCGCCAGGTGACCCCGGCCGTGTCCTCGGCGCGGGCCGCGAGCGCCACCGCGGTGCCCGCGAGCACAAGGCCGAGCGCGAACTGCGGATGCCTCGCCTCATGGACCACCGGCGGATCGTAGCCGTTCCGGCGGCAGCCCGCGATGAGCTCGTCGTACGTCCCGGGGGCGTCCTCGCGGGGTGGGACGACCAGCTCGTGACCCGTGAGGTCGGCGAGATGGAGGTCGGCGGCCGCCGCGAGCGGGCCGGCGGCGGGCACCAGCACGCCGACCTGCTGGCTCAGCATCGGGCCGAAACCGAGATCGCGCGCGTCGCACGGGTGCCGGACGACACCGACGTCGAGGGCGCCCTCGGTGAGGGCGCGCACCTGCTCGGCCGAGCCGATCTCGCGCAGGTCCAGGCGCAGGTCAGGGCACCGGTCGCGGAACGCGGAGATCAGCGCGGCGACCACGGCGCCGCCCAGGTCGGGCGGGAGACCCGCACGCACGGTGCCGATCTCGCCTAGCCTGGCCCTCTCGGCGAGGGAGTGCACACGTTCCACGCGGGTGAGGATCTCACGCGCCTCGTCGACCAGCAGCCGGCCGGCGGCGGTGAGCTCCACGCGGCGGCTGGACCGGTCGAAGAGCCGCACGCCCAGCTCCTTCTCCAGGCGCTGAATCCGCTGGCTGAGCGGGGGCTGGGCCATGCCGAGCCGTTCCGCCGCCCGGCCGAAGTGGAGTTCTTCGGCGACGATGACGAAGCAGTTCAGGTGCCCGACCAGATTCACGACCAGGAACTATATCAATCTTCATATCCCACCGAAATCGATACTCATCTTGGACTTTTAGCTGGTCAGATGGTGTCCTGTCGGCGTCGCAACCTTGTGCCGCGGCGTTGAGGAGGAGTGTGGATGCGCCGATCGCGTGTGGTCATCGCCCTGGTGGCGGCCTTCGCCGTGCTGCTGGGAGGGGGAACCGCCTGGTGGCTCCTGACGGGCGACGACGGACCGGAGGACACCGCGAAGGGCTACCTCGCCGCCTGGGAACGCGGTGACGTCGCCAAGATGCGCGCTCTCACCGCCGACCCGCCTGCCGACTTCGACAAGCGTTTCGCGCAGTTGCGCGAGGATCTCGGCGTGGTACGGCAGAAGTACGAGCCGGGCTCGATCGGCAAGCCGGACGGGGACGAGGCGGGCGGCTCCTACAAGGCCACGCTCACCCTCGCCGGCAACCGCGACTGGTCGTACGTCGGCATGCTCCCGTTCACCAAGCGGGACGGTGAATGGCGGGTGGCCTGGTCGCCACAGGTCATGTACCCGACCCTCAAGGAAGGGCAGCGGCTCAAGGCCGCCCGCACCTGGCCGACCCGTGCGGGGATCACGGCCGCCGACGGCAGCAGCCTGGCGGACTCCTCGTCGGGCTCCGTCCAGCAGCTCGCCGGACCGGTGGGGCCGGCCACCGCCGACGCCGCCAAGAAGCTGGGCGCCCCGTACCGTACGGGTGACCCGGTGGGCGCCGATGGGCTCCAGCGGCAGTACGAGCGGCGGCTGGCAGGGACCCCCGCCCTGGCCGTGCAGATCGTCGGGGCCGACGGCAAGGCCGTGAAGACGTTGCAGCGGTTCGGCGGCGCAGACGGCCAGCCGGTCCGCACGACCCTGGACCTGAAGGTGCAGAAGGCCGCGGGTGACGCCCTCGCCGACGTCCGCAAGCCCGCCTCGATGGTCGCGTTGCGCCCGTCCACCGGCGAGATCCTCGCGGTCGCCAACAAGCCCGGCGGCTACAACCGGGCGCTGATGGGGCGCTACCCGCCGGGCTCCACGTTCAAGGTGGTCACCGCCGCGGCGCTGGTGGCCGACGGGCTGGACGCCCGCAGCCGGGTGCCCTGCCCGGCGACCACCAACGTCGGTGGCCGCCAGTTCAAGAACTACAAGAACGAGGACTTCGGCACGGTCACGTTCCGCGACGCGTTCGCGCACTCGTGCAACACCACGTTCGCGCGGCTCGCGGTCGACAAGCTGGGCCAGAAGCGGCTGACGCAGGTGGCCGACCAGTTCGGCTTCAACGTGCCGATCATCACCGGGCTCCCCGCCGTCCGGGCCTCGTTCCCCCAGGCCAAGGACGACACGGCGTTCGCGTCCGCCTCGTTCGGGCAAGGTGAGGTGCTGACCAGCCCGCTCAACATGGCGAGCGTCGCCGCGGCCGCGGCCAGCGGCACCTGGCGGTCGCCGCGCCTGGTCGACGCCGCGCTGGCGTCGCAGGCGGTGGACGCGGGCGGGCGCAAGCCCGAGCAGCCGCACGCTCTGGAGCCGGGGGTGCGACGGGCCCTGCGCACGCTGATGCCCGCGGTGGTCAAGGAGGGCACGGCGGCGGACGTCAGGTTCCCCTCCGGGACCGCGGGCAAGACGGGGACCGCCGAGTTCGGTTCCGGCGCCGAGCCGCCCACCCACGCCTGGTTCATCGGCTACCGGGGCGACGTCGCGTTCGCGGTGATCGTCGAGGACGGCGGCACCGGTGCCGGGGCCGCCGCCCCCATCGCCGCCAAGTTCCTGCGCGGCCTGTGAAGCTGTGACTCCTTGGTCGTATCGGATCCAGTTGGTCGGTATCAGAGCCGGTGGCCGGTCTCAGAGCCAGTCGCGACGCTTGAAGACGACGTAGAGCCCGACGCTGCAGATGATCATGATCGCCGTGCTCACGACGAAGCCCCAGTGCGAGTCATATCCGGGATACGGCACGTTCTGCCCGTAGAAGCCGGTGACCGCCGTCGGGACCGCGATGATGGCCGCCCAGCTGGTGACCTTCTTCATCACCTCGTTCAGCCGGTTGCCCTGCAGCGCGATCCGCGTGTCCAGCAGGTTTCCGACCATGTCGCGCAGGCCGTCGGTGAACTCCGCGACCCGCATCGCGTGGTCGTAGACGTCCTGGTAGTAGGGGACGAGCGGGGTCTCGACGATCGCCAGGTCCCGGCGCAGCAGGGTGTTCACGAGCTCGCGCATCGGCAGCGCGACCCGGCGGAGGCTCGCCAGGTTGCGGCGGAGGTTGAAGCTGCGCCGCTGGACCTCGCGGACCGGATAGGTGTCGTCGAACACCAGGTCGCCCAGCTCGTCGGCCTCGGCGTCGAGCATCTCGACCGCGTCCAGCTGGGCGTCCACCACCATGTCCAGCAGGTTGTAGAGCAGGTAGGGCACGCCGTGCGCGGTCAGTTCGGGCCGCTCGATGGCGGGTGTGTCGTCCCAGCGCCGGATGAGCGCGTCGACGTCGAAGCCGGTGTCCTGCCGGACCGTGACCAGGGCCCGGCCGGTCACGAACGCCGACACCTCGTGCAGTACGAGATCCCCTTCGGCGGAGCACTCGGCCGAGTAGACGTTGAGGAACGCGTAGTCGCCGTACCGGTCGAGCTTGGTCCGTTCATGCCGGGAGACCGCGTCCTCGACCGCGACCGGGTCCAGGCCGAGCTCGTCGGCGACGCGCCGGAGGCCCTCGTGGTCCGGCCCGCACAGATCGAGCCAGACGACGTGGTCGGGCTTGCCGAGATAGTCGCTGATCTCGGCGACCGGGAAGCCCTCCGCCTCGACCTTGCCGTCCCGCCAAGCCCGGGTGCGCGGTGGCCGGACGCCGATCCGGTCGCCGGCGTGCGCCGCCGGATCGACCTCAGTGGGGATAACGGAGGGGATCTCAGCCATGGGATCTATCTAGCCTTGGCACGCGCCGCCTAACCTGACGTCCGGGGGCGGGCGGTCGAGCCGCGGACGACCAGCTCACCAGGGAGGGGACTCGGGCGCGGGTCGCCGCCCTTGAGGAGCGCGAGCAGGGAGGTCATGCCCTCGGCGCCGAGACCCTCGGCGGGCAGCCGCACGGTGGTCAGCTCCGGCTCCAGCGCGGTGGCCAGCTGCACGTCGTCGAAGCCCGTGACCGACAGATCGCCCGGAACGTCCAGGCCGCGCGCCCGGGCGGCCTTGTAGGCGCCGGCGGCGATGAGGTCGTCGTCGCAGACCAGCGCCGTCGGCCGGTCCGGGCCGTCGAGGAGCAGGCCCGCCGCGTCGCGGGCCGAGCCCACCTCCAGGGCGCCGCTCGCACGGGTGTAGGAGCCGCCCGGCAGCGCCTTGACGGCCGTGGCGAGCGCCTCGCCGCGGGCGTGGAACGTCCACTGGTCGATCGAGGCCGCGACGTGCCCGATCCGGCGGTGGCCGAGCTCCGCCAGATGTGCGGCGACGGCCCGCATGCCGTTGGCGACGTCGAAGACGACCGTGGGCACCGGGTGATCGGAGCCGTCGCCCGCCGGGTCGCTGTCGAGCATCACGACCGGCGTGTCGCGGAACTCGCTCGCCACGTCGGTGGCCAGCGAGGACGCGATGATGCCGTCGATCGCCTCGTGCGGCGCGGCGAACGGGCTGTCGGCGGGGCCCGCGTCGTCGGGCCACGGATAGGCCACGATCCCGAAGCCGTGCTCGGCGGCGACCCGCGCCGCCCCTCGGTAGACCTCGCCGAAGAACGGGGCGGTCAGCGTGGGAACGATCAGGAGCACGGTCCGGGTGGAGCCGAGCCGCAGATTGCGAGCCGCCAGGTTGGGACGGTAGCCGAGCCGTTCGGCGGCGTCCCGCACCGCCTGGGCGGTGGCGGGGGAGACCCGGCCCGCCGCCTTCCCGCCGAGCACCAGGGACACCGTGGACTGCGAGACCCCGGCCTCGTGCGCAACGTCCCTGCTCGTAGGGCGTCCGGTAGCCGACACGGAAATCAGGGTAGAGGGAGACCCCTCCTTAGTGGTACGTATGACGGAACAAGTAATACGTATGACTTCGGAGAGCGGATGCGCGCCTACGGCGAATTCCTGCGGCTGCCCTACGCGGGGCGGCTGCTCGGCGGCACCCTGCTGGGACGCCTGCCCAACGGCATGGGCATGCTGGCGGTGGTGCTGCACGTACGGGCCGAAGGCGGTGGCTATCCACTCGCCGGGGCCCTCGGGGCGGTGCTGGGCCTGGCCACCGCGGCGGGCCAGCCCGTACTCGGCCGCATCATGGACAGACTCGGCCAGCCGCGCGTCCTGCTGCTGTCCGCCTTGGCGTCGGCGGCGGGATTCACCCTGCTCGCCGTGGTCGGCGCGGATCCGTTGCCGCTCGCGATCGGGGCGGTGGTCCTCGCCGGGTTCGCCACCCCGCCGCTGGAGGCCGGACTGCGGGCGCTCTGGCCCGCGGTGCTGCCCGGCCCGGCCCAGGTGCAAGCCGCCTACGCGCTGGACGCGGCCGCACAGGAGATCCTCTTCACCATCGGCCCGCTGCTGGTCGTTGCCGCCGCCGCGCTGTCCACCGAGACCGCGCTCGTCCTCACCGGCGCGATCGGGATCGCCGGGACGCTGGTCATCACGACGTCACGTCCCTCCCGCGAGTGGCGCGGCGAGCCGCGCGCCGCCGACTGGGCAGGCCCGCTGCGTTCGCCCGGCCTGCGCGTCCTGCTGCTCTCGCTCACCTTCGCGGGGGTGGCGCTGGGGGTGTACGCGGTCGCCGTGGTGGCGTACGCCGAACGGCTGGACGATGACCTGGCTTCGGGGCTGCTGCTGGCCGCGATGTCCGCCGGGGCTCTCGCGGGTGGCCTGGTCTACGGCGCACGGCCGTGGCCGGGCGAGGCGCACCGCCGCCTACCCTGGCTCCTCGCCGCCCTCGCCGCGGGCTACCTCCCCCTGATGTGGGCGCCCGGCCTGCCCGCCATGACGGTTCTCGCGTTCCTCAGCGGGATCTTCCTCGCGCCCGTGCTGGCGTGCAGCTTCTCCCTGGTGGACCGGCTGGCGCCGACCGGCACGGTCACCGAGGCCTTCGCCTGGGTGGTCGCCGCGGTCGGCGCGGGCACTTCGCTCGGCGCTGCGGTCTCGGGAGTCGGCCAGGACCTGGCGGGAGTCCCGGGCGCGTTCGCCGGAGCCGGCGCCGGGGGCGTCCTCGCCCTGCTGGTCTGCCTCCTGGGCGTGCGCAGTCTCCGCCCAGCCCCGGCCCGCCCGCCGTCGGTGCCCGTCGCGGTGGAGGCGTGACGGGCGTCAGATCCAGGAACCGAACCAGATCCGGTCCTTCCACTGGTCGTACGTGATCACCTTCGCGGCCAGGATCGGATAGAAGTACGCAAAGTTGACCAGGACGAGCAGCACGAAGGCCCCGGCGGCAGCGGAGCCGACGATGCGGCGGGTCCCCACCACGGTGGCGGCGCCCGGCTCGGGCGCCGGTCCGGGTTCCAGCGCGGGACCGGGTTCTCGCGCGGGACCGATGAGGTAGCCGAGGACCAGGACCACCGCCAGCACCATGAACGGGATCATCGGCGTGGCGTAGAAGAGGAACATCGTCCGGTCGGAGAAGGCGGGCACGAACCACGGCACCCAACCTGCCACCACGCCCAGAAGGATGGCTCCGGCACGCCAGTCGCGCAGCACCGCCCAGAGGCCCACGCAAACGACGAGGGCAACCAGGGCACCCCACCACAACACCGGCGTGCCGATGCCGAGGATCTCGCGCGAGCATTTGGCGGCGCCGCATTGCCCCTTGGGCTCGGTGTAGAAGAACGCCACCGGGCGATGCAGGATCGGCCAGTCCCACGGCCACGACTGGTAGGGGTGCTTGGCGTCCAGGCCGGTGTGGAAATTCCACATCTCCCGGTGGTACTTCCACAGGTCCGGCATCGCCTCGACCAGCCGCCATGGAGCGAAGCCCGCGACCTCGCCGCGCCCCCAGCCGCCCGGCCGGAAGATCCAGCCCCACCAGGAGGCCAGGTAAGTGATCACGGCGATCACGACCAGCTGCAGGAACGCCGGCCCCGCCTCGAGCGCCAGCGCCCCGGTGAACGGCCGCTCGACGCGGGCGGCGCGGCGGGCGCCGTAGTCCCACAGCACGACCATGATCCCGAAAGCGGCGATGTAGTAGACGCCGGTCCACTTGGTCGCGAGCGCCATGCCCAGGCAGAGGCCCGCCGGGATCCGCCACCAGTGCATGACGAACGGCCCGAACGCACCCGCGGGCGCGCCGTGGGCCCGTTCGACGGCGTCCGCGAGGCGGCGCCGGGAGACGTCCCGGTCGGCGACCAGGCAGGCGAAGGCGGCCAGGACCCAAAACATCACGAAGATGTCGAGCAGCGCGGCGCGGCTGGTCACGAACATCAGCCCGTCCAGCGCCAGCAGCAGCCCGGCGGCGCAGCCCAGCAACGTCGAGCCGGTCATCCGGCGCGCCACCCGGCACAGGATCAGCACCGACAGCGTGCCGGCGAGCGCGGGCATGAACCGCCAGCCGAACGGCGTCGCGCCGAACATCCACTCGCCGAGGGCGATCATCCACTTGCCCGCGGGCGGATGGGCCACGAACGACGGGCCGTCGGCCCAGATGTCGGCGTTCTGGTTCGCGAGCAGCAGCTTGTCGGCGTCCTTGACGGTGCTGTGCTCCCAGCCGAACTTCAGCAGGGCCAGCGAGTCCTTGGCGTAGTAGGTCTCGTCGAAGACCACCGCGTGCGGATTGGCCAGCCGGTCGAACCGCAGGAAACCGGCGAACGCGGTCACCAGCAGCGGCCCCAGCCAGCCGATCAGGGCGCTGCCCGGGATCGGCGGGGCGAGCCACTCGCGCAGGGTGCCGGTCCGGCGTCCCTGGAGCCGCCCGTCGAGCGTGTCTGCCGGCGCGTAATCCGTCATCGCCATCCAGCCATCGTAGGGGCGTATCCGATTCATGTTGGGCCACGGGGCACGGACGACGCTTGGTCGGGTGTGGTGGGGGTGTGGGCCCAGGCGCGCTGGGACAGCGGGAGAATGGCGTGGTGACGGGCGACGCGACACATGACGGAACCGGGACCCTGCTGCTCGGAGGGGCACCGATCGGCCGTCCCGACGACGCCTCGGCGCGGCTGCGCGCCGCTCTGGCCGAGGCGGAGATCATCGCGGCCGAGGACACCCGGCGGCTGCGGCGGCTGGCCGCCGACCTCGGCGTCGACCTGCGGGCCCGGGTGGTCTCGTACTACGACCAGAACGAGCGGGCCCGCGCCGAGGAGCTGCTCGGCGAGCTCCTCGCCGGGCGGAACGTGCTGGTGATCACCGATGCCGGGCTGCCGGGCGTGTCCGACCCCGGTTACCGCCTGGTCGTGGCCGCCGTGGCCGAGGGCGTGCCGGTCTCGGTTCTGCCGGGCCCGTCGGCGGTGACCACGGCGCTGGTCGTCTCCGGGTTGCCCACCGACCGGTTCTGCTTCGAGGGCTTCCCGCCGCGCAAGCCGGGCGACCGGAGCCGCCGGCTGGCCGCGCTCGCCGACGAGCCGCGCACCATGGTCTTCTTCGAGTCGCCGCGCCGGCTGGCCGCCACGCTCGCGGTGATGGCGGAGGCCTTTGGAACTGACCGGCCCGCCGCGGTCTGCCGCGAGCTCACCAAGACCTACGAGGAGGTACGGCGCGGCCCCTTGGGCGAGCTGGCCGGCTGGGCGGACGAGAACGTCAAGGGCGAGATCACCCTGGTGGTCGGCGGCGCTCCGGAACCCGAGGGACTGTCCGAGCCCGCCGACCTGGCCGCGGCGGTCGCCGCGCGGGAGGCCGCCGGGACCCCGCGCAAGCAGGCCATCGGGGAGGTGGCCAAGGAGAACGGCGTGCCGAAGCGCGTCGTCTACGACGCCGTGGTGGCCGCCAGGAATCCGTGACCGTCCCCTGTTGTACTGCCTGGTCGTGCGGGAGGACACTGGAAGGTGAGAGCGCGATGTGGCAGTCACCGAGGGGGTGGGGGCCGTGCGCGACGCATGGTCGAGCCACGAGAGCTGGGTCTACGAGTGTCTGTGCTGCTCCACCACGTGGGAAGAGCAGTTCGAGGCCCGGCATACCGCCGATGGGCACGGCGGAGAGGCGGTGGTGTACGAGCATGACGGCCATCGCTGCACGACGCCCTGGACCGATCATGTGTGCCCCAACTGCGAGAGCCAGAACGTCAAGGCCCTCCCGGCACCGTGGGCCAAACGATCGGACGTCCCGCTGGCGCACCGCGGTGACGATCTAGAACTGGTGTTCCGGCTCCGGCGTCTGCACGCCTGGTAGCGGGGCTACGGACGGCCCCGCGGATCCCGGACGGCCGGTGGCGAAGGCCAGCCCGGTGGCGAGGCATGCCAGCGGTACCGCGACGAGCACGTACCGGTAGTCGAAGTCCGTGGTGATCGGCGGTACCGCCAGCAGGGCCACCGCCCCGCCGAAGGGCATCAGGACCCGCGATCTGCCCGGACGGCCGGCTTCCGCGCCGCCGTCGGCGCCGCCGCGCCGCCGTCGGCGCCACCAGGGCACCGCCGGTAGCAGCAGGATGCCCGCGAGCACGATCCCGGGCAGGTAGGCGACCTGCTGGTAACCGCGCATGACCGTGGCGAACGGCTCGACCGCGTGTGTGGCCGCCGGCCCTTGCTCGTATTCGGCGGTCACCGAGGCGGGAGTCCCGCCGCCGTACACCGCCCAGCCCGGCGGCGGCTTTGGATGCTCGGGGAACTCGTAAAGGTCGGTGACGTACGCCGTGGGATAGGGCGAGCGGGTCACCCAGAAGGTCCGGACGGTCGCGCCGTAGAGCACGGCCTGCACGTAGTCCAGCGGTTGCGCCTTGATCGCGTCGAGCGCGAACCGCATCGCCCGGTCGTTGAGCTCGGGGGAGAAGACCTCGCCGTAGGTCCATCCGATCGGGGAGTGTTCGTGCCAGACCTGGTTGGAGGAGGCGCGGCGCTTGCCGGGCTCGCCCGGCGGGCAGAGCGCGGCCAGGTCGGGCGGCGGCTTGATCTTCGCGCACTCGGCGAATTCGGCTGTGCGTCCCCACAGGAAGACGCCGTCGGTGCGCGTCAGCGCGTACTGCCCGTTCTCCGCGTGGAACCAGGCCGTGTACGCGGCCAGCGGCAGCATCCCGGCGACCGCGACCACCCCGAGCCTGCGCCAGCCGACCCGCCACAGCACCAGGACGCCGAGCGTCAGCAGCAGGACGGGCAGTCCGATCGCCCGCGTCAGCGTCGCCAACGCCAGCAGCAGCCCGGCCAGTGCACACCAGCCAAGGGCCGGTGGACGGTGCTGCCGTGGCCACATCAGGATTGTGAACGCGCAGACGACCAGGAAGAGGAACAACGTGTCCGACAGGGCCATCTGCTCCAACTGGATCTGGTAAGCGTCCAGGAGCACGGGCGCGGCGGCCAGAGTCGCTCCCCAGGCGGGCAGCCCGTAGCGCCGCAGGAGCACGTAGATGGCGACGCCGATCCCCAGACCCATGAGGTGCTGCAAGGCCATCACCAGCGTCAGGCTGTGGAACGGCTTGAGCAGCCAGAGGAAGATGCCATAGCCCGCCGGGCGGATGGGGTGCGGGAACGGATCAAGCGCGATCCGGACATAGTCGTAGCTGTCGTTGAACCACAGGGTCGGCGCGAACCCCACCATCGTGATCACGCGCAGCACCGCGCCGAGGCTGAACACGACGAGGAACGACCGGTGTGCGACCAGGTGGCGCGACGTCACGGCGCCCGTTCGGCCGATCGGGACCGGCGCAGAGCGCGCAGCCGCCCACGCGTGTTGGGAGAGCACGCGGCGGCCGCGGCGATGCAGGCCAGCGGCACCGCGGGGAGCACGTAGCGGTAGTCGAACTCGGCGGTCGCGGCGGGCGCCAGCAGCAGCCCGGTGGCCAGAGCCCATGGCAGCAGCCCTGCACCGCCCAGGCGCCGCCACATCGCGCCGATCCCGGCGAGGCCCACGAGCAGGATCATGGCCACCATGGTGCCACGCAGGTAGAAGACATTCTGGTAGACGCGGAGGAAGCCCGCGAACGGCTCCACCGCACGCGGGCTGACCCGGCCGTCCTCGTAGTGGACGGCCTTGTCGGCGGTGGGACCGTGCATCCACTTGGGCAGGTCGCTGGTCTTCGAGCCGAACTCGTACTGCTGGTAGGTCGCGCGGTCGGGGAAGACCGTGCGTTCCCATGCGAAGACGCGCAGGAAGTCCTTGGCCACGACGCGGGCGTAGTCGCCCGGCTGCGCCATGATCACTCGTTTGGAGAAGTCGTTGGCGGTGGCGTTGGTCTCCGGGCTGAACTTCTTGCCCGTGTAGCGAGCCAGCGGCGAGCCCGCGTTCCAGATGCCGTCCTGGGAGTTGGGCAGCCGGTTGACCAGCTCGGTGCAGAGCGGCATCTCCTCGACCGGCAGATCCTTGATCCGGTGGCAGTCGGCGAACTTGTAGACCCGCGCGTACAGGAAGATCCCATTGCTCTCGGTCATGGCGAACTTGCCGTGGTCGATCTTGTACCAGCCCATGTAGGCCACGATCGGCAGCAGCGCCGCGGCCAGCATCACCATGATCATCCGACGGTCCGCCCGGCGCATGATCATGAACGTGAGCAGACCGAGCAGCACCAGCAACCCGACCGAACGGGTCAGCCAGGAGAACCCCGCGAGCAGGCCCAGCGCGGCGGCCAGCCGCCAGGTGAGCCGGTCGTGCCAGAGCAGCAGCCAGACCGCGGTGACCGCCAGGAAGGTGAACAGCGTGTCGGAGAGGATCAGGTGCTCGAGCTGGATCTGGTACGCGTCGAGCAGCACCGGGAGCGTGGCCAGCGTGGCGCCCCACCCGGGCAGCCCGAAGCGCCGGCGCGCCAGCGCGTAGATCATGACTCCCATGGCCAGGCCCATCAGGTGCTGCAGGCCCGTCACCAGCGCGAAGCTGTGGAACGGCCGGAGGATCAGCAACATCAGGGCGTAGCCGTCGGGCCGCAGTGGATGCGGATAGGGCCGCATCGCCACTTCGATGTAGTCGTAGCTGTCGTTGAAGAACAGCGCGGGCTGGTAGCCGATCATCGCGATGATCCGTATCAGCGCGGCGACGGCGAGCACGGCGGCGAAGACCGGATGGCGCCGGACCAGTGCGGCCAGCCGCTCCTTCACCGGCGGGCGCGGCGCCGCCGGGTCCAGGATGGCGGTCCACCACGCCGGCGCCGCCGGCCTCCGGGTGGACCGGGGCGCGGCAGGGCGGCCGGTGGACTCCGGCTCGACGGGCGGTGCCTCGGTGGACGTCATGCGGCGGGCCGTCAGCTCGACGCCGACTCGCGCCGCGCCCGCACGGAGCGGCCGAGGCGGGAGCTGGAGGGGGCGGCGTTGGCGGCGCGGCGGCCGGGAGTCCAGGCGAGCGCGGCGGCCAGGCAGGCCATCGGGATCGCGGGTATCACGTACCGGTAGTCGAACTCGGCGCTGGCGGCGGGGGTGACCAGAAGCCCGGCCACGGCGCCGAGGGGCAGCAGAGCGCGGCCGAACCAGTCACGCCGGCGGATCAGGCCCGCCACCGCAACCAGAAGGATCATGCCCAGCAGCGTGCCGCGCAGGTAGAACCACTTCTGGTAGAAGCGCATCACACCGGCGAACGGCTCGACCACCCGGGTGTCGGAGGCGCCGTGCTCGTAGGCTTCGGTGAAAGGCTCGGCCCAGTCGGGATTGGGGTCTGCCGTGGTGCGGAACTGGTAGAGGTCGTAAGTGAACTTGTCTGGAAAGACTGTTCGGTTCCAGAAGAAGACACGTACGACGTCGTACGCCATCGCCTGCAGATAGTCGCCGGGCTGGGCGAGGATCGCGCGTTTGGCGAACCGGCCGGCCTCGGCGCTCTTGTCATTGTTGAACATGTCACCCGGAAGGCGGAGCAAGGGCGAAGAGTTGCCCCACACATAGAACTGCGACGACGGCCGGTCGGTGGCCGGGACCTGTGTGCAGAGGGGCATCTCCTCGACCGGCAGGTTCTTGATCTTGTGGCAGTCCGCGAACTTCATCACCCGCGCGTACAGGAACGGGCCGCTGCTGTTGCTCAGCCCGTACTTCCCGTGCTCGGACTTGAACCAGGCCGCGTAGCCCATGAGCGGCAGCGCGCAGGCGATCAGGGTGGCCGCCAGCGCCGTCCAGCGGACCCGGCGAATCACCAGATAGACCAGCACGACCAAGACCAGGGCCAGGCCGACCGACCGGGTCAGCACGGTGAGGGCCAGCAGCGTGCCCAGCGCGGCGCCGCGGACGATGGTGATGTCCCGCCACCACAGGATGAGCGTCACCATGCCCGTCATCAGGAAGGTGAACGGCACGTCCGAGAGGACCATGTGTTCGAGCTGGATCTGGTACGCGTCCAGCACGACGGGGGCGGCGGCGAGCGTGGCCACCCACCGGCGCGCGCCCAGGCGCCGCCGCAGCAGCGCGTAGATCATGACCGCGATGCCCAGCCCCATCAGGTGCTGGACCGTCGTGACCAGCGCGAACGAGTGGAAGGGCTCCAGCGCCTGCAGGAAGAAGACATAGCCGTTGGGCCGGACGATGTGTGGCTCGTTCTCGATCGCGGTCTGCACGTACTGGAACGCGTCGTTGAACCACATCGCCCAGCGGTAGCCGAGCATCGTGATCACACGCAGTGACAGGCCGACGGCCAAGATGATCAAGAACGGCCAGTGCCCGGAGAGGAACGGCTTGACCCGCGCGCCCGCCGCGGAAAGCCCCCGGCGGCGTGGCGCGGCATCGGTGCCGTGGTGCTCGCGGCCCTTGGAGGAGTCGTCGACGCCGAGGTCTTCGGCCTGCTCAGGCGTGTCGAGCAGGTCCGTCGGGCCCGAGGCGCGCGCGTCGGCATCAGCGGCGAACGTCAAGGCGCCAATACCTCCCCCGGGAAACCCGTAGCATGTTACTCAGCCTGTCGGCCGCGGACCGGGCCGCGCTCGTCTTCGAGTTGCGGCTTGACAACAAGATGGCGGGATTCGTCGTTACTCGCGGTGTACCGCGGTCCAGAACAGGTGATACGGGTACCCTCATTGGCCCTGAGTCCGTCCGCGCGCCGTGCCAAGATTAGTCGAAATCCCCAGATCCCGTATCCGAGGGGATAATAAGGAGTCGACATGGAACTGACCGTAGTGATGCCGTGTCTCAATGAAGCCGAGACCGTCGAGACTTGCGTGCGCAAGGCGGTCGAGTGCCTCAAGGAGAACGGTATCGACGGTGAGGTCGTCGTCGCCGACAACGGCAGCACCGACGGCAGTCAGGCGCTGGCCGAGGCCGCGGGCGCCCGGGTCGTCCATGTCGACCGCAAGGGATACGGCAACGCCCTGATGGGCGGCATCCGCGCAGCCCGCGGCGAGTACGTGATCATGGGCGACGCCGACGACAGCTACGACTTCACCTCGCTGCAGCCGTTCGTCGACGAGCTGCGCAAGGGCGCGGACCTGGTCATGGGCAACCGGTTCAAGGGCGGGATCGCCCCCGGGGCCATGCCTCCGCTGCACAAGTACCTCGGCAACCCGGTGCTCAGCTACATGGGCCGGCTGTTCTTCAAGAGCAAGATCGGCGACTTCCACTGCGGCCTGCGCGGCTTCCGCCGTGACGTGGCGCTGTCCCTGGGCCTGCAGTCCAGCGGCATGGAGTTCGCCAGCGAGCTGGTGGTGAAGTTCACCCTCTTCGGCTACAAGATCAGCGAAGTGCCGACCACGCTGGCCGTGGACGGCCGGTCGCGGCCCCCGCACCTCAACACCTGGCGGGACGGCTGGCGGCATCTGCGCTTCCTCCTGCTCTACAGCCCGCGGTGGTTGTTCTTGATTCCCGGCCTCGTCCTTATGACGCTCGGACTGGGCGCGGGGATCGCACTGTCCTTCGGGCCGGTGACGGTCGGCGAGATCGCGTTCGACGTCGACACGCTGGTCGGTGCCTCGGCGATGATGGTGATCGGGTTCCAGGCGGTGCTGTTCGCGCTGCTCACCAAGGCGTACGGCGTCGCCGAGGGTTTCCTGCCGCCGACCGCCCGGGTCGGCAGCTTCCTCAAGTCCTGGTCGCTGGAACGCGGCCTGGTGATCTCCGGCGTGCTGGCCGTGCTGGGCCTCGCGGGCCTCGTGGCCTCCCTGGCGCACTGGCAGCTGCGCAGCTTCGGCGAGCTCGACCCGCGCGAGTCGCTGCGGCTCGTGGTGCCGTCGGCCACCGCCCTGATGATGAGCTTCCAGGCGCTGCTGGGCACCTTCTTCCTCTCGATCCTCAACATCCGCCGCTCCTCGCACCCGGCGACCGAGCCCGGTACGGAAGACTCGACCGTGCAGGACGCGATGCTTGCCCGCGGCAAGGCCGAGGGCAAGGTGGAGGCCGTCGACCAGACCAAGGCCGAGGACGCGAAGGCCGAGCAGCCGAAGACCGAGCAGGCGAAGGCCGAGCAGGCCCACCGCGACTGACCACCCCTGACACATGTCAATGATCGTCGACCCCCTGGATCTTGCGGCCCGGCTCGCGGTCTTCGCGCTGTGCGCCGCTCTGCTCCTGGTCGGCTGGCGGCGTGGCTGGGGGCCGTCGCTGAAGATCACCCTGCTGGTGGCGCTGGGCCTCCGGGTCCTGATGTTGCTGGTCGCGGGTGACTTCAAGCCGTACGACCTCAACATCGACTTCCACCGGGCCGGCGTCAACGCGCTGGAGCACCGCGATCCGATCCTGAACGCGCCGCAGACCGGCTGGAACTACCTGCCCACCTACGCGCTGTTCCTTGCGGGCAACGTCTTCGTCGAGCGGCAGTTCGACGTGCCGTGGATGGTGGTCAGCCGGATCGGGCCGATCCTGTTCGACCTCGGCGTGGTCGCGCTGGTCGGGCTGCTGGCCGCGCCCTCGTTCCGCTCCACGGCGCGGTTCCTGTACGCGGTCAACCCGCTGACCGTGCTGGTCTCGGCGGTGCACGGGCAGATGGAGCCGCTGTGCCTGCTCTTCGCGCTCGGCGCGTTCGTGCTCATCCTGCGGGGCGAGCGAGCGGCGTTGACCACCCGCCGGGTGCTGCTGGCGGGAATGCTCATCGCTCTCGCGATCTCGGTGAAGACCTGGCCCGCGCTCTTCCTGCCCGCGCTGCTGATCGCTCTGCCCACCTGGCGCCATCGGGTGCAGCTCGTCGGGGCCATGGGCGGGGTCCTCGTGGCGCTCTTCGTCACCATGCCGCTGACCGTCGGCACGCCCGTGTCGAAGCTCCCCGACGTGATGAGCGTCATGCTGGGCTATCACCCCGTCGTCGGCACCTTCGGCTGGAGCTCGGTGCTGCTGTGGCTCAACCCGGTGCCCAAAGCCGAGCTCCTGCACGACCCGTTCACCCAGACGATCGGCACCATCGGCACGGTGCTCACCCTGGCCGCGATCTCGGCGGCCGTGTGGTGGTGGCGCCGAGCCCATCCGGTCGACATCGCCATGGTCAGCGCCTCGGCCTTCCAGGTGGCCACCGCCTCGCACGGCGTGCAGTACCTGGAGTGGGCGATGCCGTACGCGACCGCCCGGCCCGCCCGGTGGACCTGGCTGATGAGCATCGTGATCAGCCTGTACGCGGGGGCCGGCTATCTGGTGATGACGTTGCTCCGCAACTGGAACGACATCGCCCCGTACTACTACATGAGCGGCCTGATCGTCGTCGCGGCGATCGTGATCGCGCTGCCCTGGGCTCGCCGCCAGTGGGAGCCTGAAGGGGACCGGCCCGGATCCGCCGAGCCCGCCCTCGTTGGAGCCGCCCCGTGACCGATGTGCTGACCGGCTCCGAGCAGGCCACGGAGCCGGAGCCCGGACGCGGCCGGCTGCTGCGCCTGCGGGCCTGGCTGGGCCGCCACCGGCTGTTCGCCGGGGTGATCGCGCTGGCCGTGGCGGTCCGGGTGCTGGCGCTGCTGGGGCAACGGCCCGGCGAGATGTACTGGTACGACTCGTACGAATACCTGCGGTTCGCGCTCGAACCGCATCCCGCGCAAAACCTGCACCCCGGCGGCTACGGCTTCTTCCTGTGGCTGCTCAAGCCGTTTCACAACATCCCGCTGATCATCGTGCTCCAGCACCTGATGGGCCTGGCCGTGGGAGTGCTGGGGTACGCGGTGCTCCGGCGCCGGGGCCTGCCCGCGTGGGGCGCGTCGCTGGCCATGATCGCCCCGCTGTTCGACGTCGAGCTGCTCCACCTGGAGCACGCGGTGTTGTCCGACACCCTGTTCATGCTCCTGGTGACCGCCGCGGTCATCGTCCTGCTGTGGTCGCCCGAGATCACCTGGCGGGCCGCGACGGGCGCCTCGCTGCTGCTGGCGTTCGCCGCGCTGGTCCGCACGATCGCGCTGCCGCTGCTGGTGCTGGTGCTGATCTGGATGGCGGTGCGGCGGGTGGCCTGGCGCTCGCTGGTCGTCGCGGCGCTGCTGGCGGCCGTTCCGATCGTCTCGTACGCGACCTGGTACCACTCCGAGTACGGGCGGTTCAAGCTCGCAGGCGGTGACGGCGCCTCGCTCTGGGCGCGGACGCGGACGTTCGTGGACTGCGACAAGGTCAAGCCGCCGCCGGCCGAGGCGAAGCTCTGCCCGGACGGCGTGAAGACCGACGCCGCCTCGGAGTACTACTGGATCGGCGAGATCAACCGGCCGCCCGGCCGGACCGCCAACGAGGACCTGGCCCGGTCGTTCGCGATTCGCGCGATCATGGCGCAGCCGCTCGACTACCTGTGGGCCGTGACCGTGGACGTGTCGCGGACGTTCGCCTATCCCGCGGTCGCCCACCCCAAGCGCCTGCCGCCGGTCTACTACTTCACGACGGGCACCGTCCCGCTGTCGGACGAGCCCGGCGCCAGGGACACCGCTCTCGCCTACGATTCCGGCGTCACCGAGGGCACCCGCTCGGTCGAGCCGTACGCGGGCTGGCTCGCGGCGTACAAGGTCCACATTCCCGGCCCGGCGCTTCTCATCGTGCTCCTGCTGGGAGCCTGGGGCGTCGTCAGTCGCCGCGGCGGCTCGCCGGGCATCCGGCGCACCCTTCTGCTGCCGTGGGGAATGACGGTCGCGCTGCTCGTGGCGCCGGTGGCCGTGCTCGGCTTCGACCACCGGTACGCGATGCCCGCGCTGCCGCTGGCCTGCCTGGCCGCCGCCCTCACGTTCGTCCGCCACCGGAAGGCGGAGACCGAGGAGCCCGCCGGTAGGCAGGAGCCCGCCGAGCAGGAGGCGGCGACCTCCTAGCGGCGGTCCCAGAGCTCCAGCACGTCGTCAGAGGAGCGCCACTCCAGCTCCCAGCCGCTCGCCGTGCTGGGCCGGACGCCGTTGGAGCTGGGCGGCTCCTGGCCCTTCCACTCGGTGTAGAGCAGCGGCCCGTTCACCGCGGCGACGGGAAGTTCACCGTCGATCTGGCGGAACGTGCGGATCTCGCCGTCCCACACCTGCTCGCCCCATACGTCCTGGGTGTAGAACGTCAGCGTCTGCCCGAGCCGTTCGTCGGCCCAGATCGTCTCCACCTGGGACTTCTCCCGCGATTCCGCGTCGGCCAGCCAGACCCGGAGCTCGTTCCAAGCCCGGTCGCGCGGCTGCTCGGCGATCTGCAGCCCGGCAGGCACGAGGTAGGCGGCGGCGACGGCGACCGCGAGCGCACCGGCGGCCACCGCTCCGGCGCGGCGGGCCAGCACGCGGCGGCCTTGCTCGGGGAGGCCCAGGCGGTCGGCCAGCGGGGTGCAGGCACGGCCCGCCAGCGGGACGACGAATCGCCTGGCGGCGGGCAGCGCGAACTGCCGGGTCAGCAAGATCAGCGAACCGAGGCCGCCGGCCGCCAGGGCGGGCAGCACGGCGAACCAGTAGCGGACGAGCCAGGCGCGCAGCGAGATGTCCGTCGGATCGACGGTGCCCGACATCAGCGTCAGCGGCATCCAGAGCGCGGCGAACCACACCAGCGTGAACGCCAGCCGCCGGTCCCTGGTGGCCAGCAGGCCCACGAGGTTGAGCGCCAGCGCCACGATGAAGATCGTGCCGAGCGGGTCCCACTCGTACATCGCGCGGGGGAACGAGCTCAGCGAGTCCAGCCGGGTGATCGGTTCGGCGGGCATCCCGCCGTGGCCGGCCGCCGACCGCAGCTCGGTCAGCGGATCGCCGAACACCAGGGCGTTGTGGATCAGGTTGGCGGCGAGCACGCCCAGCATCGGCGCCGCGATGAAGGTTACCTTGCGCAGCGGGAGGCGCAGGAGGACCACGAAGACCGGGATGGCCAGGTACAGGAATGCCAGGAACTCCCGCGCCAGGAACGCGCAGCCGAAGCACAGCCCCGCCAGGACCAGGAACTGGGTCTGGCGCCGGCCCGTTCGCCGGCTCGCGCTGACCAGCGCCGCCACGCCCATCGCGAAGAGTCCCGCGCCCGGCATGTCGGGGAGGATCGCCCCGGTCGCCCAGGTGACCTCGCTGCCGTACGGGTTGACCAGGATGAAGAACGGGTGCACCACCAGCACCAGTGCGGCCACCAGCCCGGCCGTGTCGCCGAAGAGCGACCGGACGGCCAGGAAGGCGCCCACGAAGAACATGCAGCCGCCGAGCGCCGCGACCGCGTTGTAGGCGGCCTGGCCGTCGCCGAGCAGCCGTTCGGCGACCATGGTCGGCAGCACCAGCCCCATCCGGGTGATCTGGTGTGGAACGTCGAGAAAGGGCTCCTGGCCGAGCGGGATGTGCGGCCAGAGCTTCCCGGCCGTGAAGACGTAGAACGGGTCCGCGTACAGCGGCGGCGGCATGATCATCCACTGCACGAGCAGGCTGGCCGCGGCGACCAGCAACGACTTCCAGACCGCGCCGCGGCGCAGCAGGCGTACGGGCAGCGACCGCCAGGGAGGAACGGGCCGCCGCGGCGCCTCAGGGGCCGCCGTTGCGGCGTTCCGACCGGTGTCGGGCGTGCGCAGTGTGCTCTGTGTCATGCCTGCCGGGGTCTCGACGGGTCGGAGGGGGGCGCTCGTCAGCGTACGGCCTCGATCTGCCCATTCGGTGCTTGATGATGTCAGCAGCCCAGGTCAGAGGCCAGTGGCCAGGAGAGACTCTCAGGAAATTTTCAGGGAACATGCGCCCTGGGCGATATCGGTTCGGCGGTGCCGGAGGCTCCCTCTACTCTTGACTTCATGTCCTCGTCGAGCCGACACATCCTGACCGCGCCCGCCTGGCCGTACGCCAACGGGCCCCGCCACATCGGGCACGTCTCCGGATTCGCGCTGCCCGCCGACATGTTCAGCCGCTACCAGCGGATGGCGGGCAACAAGGTCCTGATGGTCAGCGGCACCGACGAGCACGGCACCCCGATCCAGGTGCAGGCCGACAAGGAGGGCCTGACCGCCCGCGAGCTGGCCGACCGCTACAACCGCGTGATCGCCGAGGACCTCCTCGGGCTGGGCATGACCTACGACCTGTTCACCCGCACCACGACGCTCAACCACTACGCGATCGTGCAGGAGCTCTTCAAGGGCCTCTACGACAACGGCTATGTCTTCGCCAAGACCACCATGGGCGCGATCTCTCCGTCCACCGGCCGGACGCTGCCGGACCGCTACATCGAGGGCACCTGCCCGATCTGCGGCTACGACGGCGCGCGCGGCGACCAGTGCGACAACTGCGGCAACCAGCTCGACCCGATCGACCTGATCAACCCGGTCAGCCGGATCAACGGCGAGACGCCGAAGTTCGTCGAGACCGAGCACTTCATGCTCGACCTGCCCGCGTTCACCGAGGTGCTGGGCCGTTACCTGCGTTCGAAGCAGGGCGACTGGCGGCCCAACGTGCTCAAGTTCGCGCTCAACCTGCTGGACGACATGCAGCCGCGCGCGATCAGCCGCGACCTCGACTGGGGCGTGCCGATCCCGCTCGACGGCTGGCGCGACAACCCGGCCAAGAAGCTGTACGTGTGGTTCGACGCGGTGATCGGCTACTTCTCCGCCTCGGTCGAGTGGGCCCGCCGGTCCGGCGACCCGGAGGCGTGGCGCGCCTGGTGGCAGGACCCCGACGCCCTCTCGTACTACTTCATGGGCAAGGACAACATCGTCTTCCACGCCGAGATCTGGCCCGCGATGTTGCTCGGATACAGCGGCGAGGGCGACAAGGGCGGCACCCCCGGCTCGCTCGGCCGGCTCAAGGTGCCCGACGAGGTCGTGTCGTCGGAGTTCCTGACCATGGAGGGCCGCAAGTTCTCCTCGTCCCGCCAGGTCGTCATCTACGTGAAGGACTTCCTGGAGCGGTACGACGTCGACGCGCTGCGCTACTACATCGCGGTCGCCGGCCCGGAGAACCAGGACACCGACTTCACCTGGCAGCACTTCCGCGAGCGCAACAACAACGAGCTGGTCGCCCAGTGGGGCAACCTCGTCAACCGGTCGATCAACATGGCGGCCAAGGAGTTCGGGGCGATCCCCGCGGCCGTCGACCTGACCGACGCCGACCGTGCGCTGCTCGAACGCTCGAAGGCCGGATTCGCCGCGGTGGGCGCGGAGCTGGGCCGGTCGCGGTTCAAGAACGCGGTCACCGAGGCGTTCGACGTCGTCCGCGAGGCCAACGGCTACCTGTCCGCGCAGGAGCCCTGGAAGATCAAGGACGACCCGGCGCGCAAGGGCACCGTGCTGCACGTGGCCCTGCAGGTCGTGGACGACGCCAAGTCGCTGCTCACGCCGTTCCTGCCGGAGTCGTCGCAGAAGGTCTTCGAGATGCTCGGCGGCGAGGGCGAGTGGAGCGGCAAGCCGCGCCTGGAGGTCGTCTCCGAGTCCGGCGGCCCCGACTACCCGATCCTGACCGGCGACTACGACACCAAGGCGCGCTGGGAGTCACAGCCGATCAAGCCGGGCGTGCCGCTGGCCAAGCCGACCCCGCTGTTCAAGAAGCTCGACGAGTCCATCGTGGACGAGGAGCTGGCCCGGCTGGAGGGCGAATGACGGCGGAGGAGGGGGGCGGGCTGGCCGCCAGGGCGGTGCCGCCGCTGCCGGATCGCCTCCCGGTCGACGTCCTCGACAGCCACTGCCACCTCGACATCGTCGAGACGCCCGTGGCCGAGCAGGTGGCCGCCGCGCGGGCAGCGGGCATCACGCGGATCGTCACGATCGGCTGTGACCTGCCCTCTTCCCGCTGGGCCGCCGAGACCGCCACCACGCACGACGCGGTCTACGCCGCCGTGGCGATCCACCCCAACGAGACCACGGGCATCGACGACGCCGTGATCGAGGACATCGCCAGGCTCGCCGAGCTGCCCAACGTCCGGGCGATCGGTGAGACCGGCCTGGACTACTACCGCGACTGGGCGCCCAAGGACGACCAGCACCGCTCGTTCCGCGCCCATATCGAGATCGCCAAGCGCACCGGCAAGGCCCTGGTCATCCACGATCGCGAGGCTCATGACGACGTGCTGCGGATCCTCCGCGAGGAGGGCGCCCCGGAGACGGTGGTCTTCCACTGCTTCTCCGGCGACGGCGAGATGGCCAAGGTCTGCGCCGACCTCGGCTACGTGATGAGCTTCGCGGGCAACGTCACCTTCAAGAACGCCGAGCCGCTGCGCGACGCCCTCCGCGTCGCACCGCTGGACCTCGTCCTGGTCGAGACCGACGCCCCGTTCCTCACCCCGATCCCGCACCGCGGCAAGCCCAACGCCTCGTACCTGATCCCGCACACCGTGCGCTTCATGGCCGAGGTCAAGGGCGTCGAGGTCGCCGATCTCTGCACCGCGATCGCCACCACTGGAGAACGCGTCTTCGGCCCCTGGTAGACGGGCCCCGGCGCTGTCAGAGCAGGGTGACGCCGTCGTCCTGCCGTACGCGCCCGGAGCGGACGACGTCGGCGTAGACGCCGGCGCAGGCCCGCAGGCCGAGGCCCTCAACAGGTTCTACGCGGTTGTGCGCGGCGGGGACGCGCAGGGCGGCGGGGTCGCGGGGAAGCTCGCCGTGTTCGAGGGTGGGGATCGCGCACCGGGGGGTCGGAGCCAGCACCCGGAGGATCACCTCGTCGCCGATCGCGAGTTCGCGCCCCGTCCAGCCGTTCTCGCCATAGGCGGCACCGGTGGTCTCGATGATCAGGTTGGGCCGGTAGCGGACGGGCTCCACGGTGCCGCGCGGGCTCGCGGCGGCGATCGCCGCCAGCGTGGCGGTGCCGATCAAGTGGACGGGTGCGAAGTCGACGAACCCGCCGGGCGGGGCGCCCAGCCCGAGGGTGATCTCTTCGGCCTCGACCTCGGCGGTGACGCCGGCGGCGAGCACTTCCTCGGGAACTGCCCGGTCGAGCGTCGCGGCTGCCGGCGGTGTGCTGGTCAGCGTGACGGGACGCCCAAGAAACGCGGACAGGACGTCGTCGATGTCGGCGTCGGTGCTGTGCACGGTCTTGCCGCCGGGGAGAACGATCCGCACCGCGCCGTCGTGGAGCGTCGCTGAGAGCGTGAGCAGGGACCGCCACAGGCGCGGGTTCTTCGCGCTGGCGACCTTGCCGGTCTCCCGATCGATGAGTGCCCATGCCCGATCGCCGGTGACGCCGCCGGGCGAGACGTCCGCCGCCGTGATCTCTTCGCCGAGCATCGACTTGACCGGATGGCGGCGAATCGCCGCCACCGTGCCGAGGTGCGTGGGCATGCTTCTCCTCCCGAGGGGCGAGACTCCATGATCCACTACTCCTGGTCGGGGTGGCGGGCGGATTCCAGGAAGCCGACGCAGCGCTCCAGGAGGTCGATCAGCGTCTGGCGTTCCGCCTCGGTGAACTCGGCCGAGAGCCCGCGTTCGACCTTGACCGCGCGGGCGTCGGCGTCGGCCAGGGTCTTCTCGCCCTTGGCGGTGAGCCGGGTCTCCAGGACGTTGCGGTGCCACTCGTGCGGCGTGCGTTCGACCAGGCCGCGCTCCTGGAGGTTCTTGAGCACGGTGTTCATGGTCGGCGGGGTGACCGCGCACAGCCGGGCCAGGCCGGCGGCCGAGATGCCGGGGTTCTCCGACAGCGAGAGCAGCGCCGCGTACTGCGGCACCGTCAGGCCGGCCGGCTTCAACACCGAGTTCTTGGTCGCGTTGAGCGCCTGCTCGGCGCGCTTCAGATAGGAGCCCAGGCGCTCGCGGGCCGGCATCGACGTCACCTCCGCATGATAACGGGCTTCTCGGTTAGGCCCTTGACGAGCATTAGAGTTCTAATTATCGTTCGTATGCGTTCTAAGGAAAGTAGCGAATGATGGAGTTGAGATGCTGATGCGCCGATTCGTCGCCCTCGGGGCAGCCGCCCTCGCCGCCGTGTCCCTCCAGGCGCCTCCCGCCGCGCAGGCGGAGTCGCGGGTGCGGGTCTCCGCCGCGTACGAGTTGCCCGGCGCGAAGGTCTACCCGGAGGGCATCGCCACCGACCCACGCAGCGGGGCCCTCTACGCCGGTTCGTACGCCGACGGCACGATCTACCGGACGACGCCGGGCCGCCGGGTCGCGGAGGTCTTCCTGCCCGCGGGGACGGACGCGAGGCACACCGCCAACGGCCTGCGGGTCGACCGGGCCGGGCGGCTGTGGGTGACCGACTCGACGGCGGGCGTCACGGTGTACGACACCCGGACCCGCCGCCTGCTGGCCCGTTTCGACGTTCCCGGCGCGGGCCCGAGGTTCGTCAACGACGTCGCCATCGGTCCCGACGGGAGCGCCTACCTGACCGACAGCGTCCGCGCCGTGGTCTACCGCGTCACCCCGCGGGAGGTCGCCCGGGGCGGGCGGGCCACGTTGACTCCGCGCTTCGACCTGGCCGGGGCCCTGGAGCCGCACGCGCCCGACGCGTTCACCCTGAACGGCATCGTCGCCGACCCGCGCGGCCGGTACCTGCTCACCGTCGACCTGACGGGCGGCGACCTCTACCGTCTCGACCTGGCTTCGAGCGCCATCCGCAAGGTTCGCCTCAGTGGCGGCGACATGTTCCACGCCGACGGACTGGAGATCCAGCACGGCCGGCTGTGGGCGGCCCACAACACCGCTTACGCGATCAGCCGGTGGCGGGTGACCGCCGACGGCTCAGCGGCCCGCCTCGAACGCCGGGTGGCCGACAGGGCACTGCAGTTCCCGACCACGCTCGTCCGCCGGCACGGCGTTCTGTACGTGGTGCGCTCGCAGTTCGACAAGGGCGGCCCGCTGGGCCCGGGGACCCCCGAGGTGCCGTTCACCATCGCGGCGGTGCGCGGCATCTGACCGTCCAGGGCGAGGGCCGCGGATGCCATCCGCGGCCCTCGCCGTCAGGCCGTGTCTCGACACACCGCTAGATCGACTGACCGACGCCGATGAGATTGCCCTCGCTGTCACGGAACCAGAAGCCGCGCTCACGGGTGCCCTTGGACGGGTAGTTGCCCTCGACCTCCACGATCCCGTCGACGGTCGTGAGCCCGGGAACGTCGAACTCCTCGAACTCCACGCCCCGGTCCCGCAGCTCGGCGACGACGGCATCGAGGTCGTCGACGCTGAAGGCCATCTGCGTGAACTCTCCGGCCGACCGCCCGGTGCTCTGGAAGACCACGAAGCTGCCCTGCCGGAGGTTGTACAGCAGGCCGCCAGGACGTTCCTCGGCGACCTCCAGCCCCAGCTTTTCGGCGTAGAAGCGCCGTGCACGTTCCAGATCCTGCGCGGGCAGGCGTGTCGCCACGGCGGCGGCGCCGAGCAGCCCGGTGTGCCCGTGGCCCAGCCGCTCGCGCCGGAGCCGCATGTAGTCCGGGCCCAACTCGATGAGCTGCAGGATGTTGCCGTCCGGGTCGGCCAGCGTCGCGAACCACGCCCCGCCCGTCTCCCGGTACTCCAGCTCGGCGATCCAGGTCACGCCCAGCCCGTCGAGCCGCTCCACCAGCGCGTGGGCGTCCTTCACATGCAGGTTGAGGATCATCCGCGCCGGCTCGGCCGCCCGCGCGGCCACGTCGTCCCGCCCGTCGATGAGCACGCCCACCCCACCGAAGTGCAGGAAGCCGTCCCCATCCGCCTTCATGTCGAAGGCTTGCTCGTACCATGCGCGCAGCCGGTCAGGCTCGGCGCTCGCCAGCAGAATGCTCCCGATAGGCAGATCCACACGTCCTCCAAGGTCGGATGTTCACCAATGGAGACCCGGAGCAAGCCCCGAACTCATCGCAGGTCGTCCCGACTCGCCTTCAATGCTCACACGCGACCGAAACGATCAGGGTTCAGCGCGAATTGTCGGGACTGAGCTTTCCAAGTGGCTGGTGTGCCGCTTGGGAAGCCATTAAGGTCTGGCCGTTGAGCAAGGGCACCCCCGGGCCCTGCCGGCGGTCCTGGAGGACAAGGTGCGTTCCACTCCCCCCGCGATTTCCCTGCTGGTCGCCGCGGCGCTGCTCGTCGCTGGATGTGGTGGCGGCGGTGGCGCGAAGGCCGCGCCGACGGCGCCCGTCGCCGACGCGCCCAAGGTCAGCGCCCCGACGCCGCGCAAGGTCGTCCTCGTGGTCGACGGGAAGCGTTCCGAGACGATGACGACAGGCGCGACCGTCCAGGAGGTGCTCGCCCAGGCCAAGGTGCAGATGGGGAAGCACAACCTGGTCAAGCCTCCGCTGGAGGCGCCCGCCGCCACCACCAAGATGATCAAGGTGCTGCGGTTGCTGTCGGCGCCGGTCACCAAGAACGTGAAGACGCCGCCGCCCACGGTCAAGAAGAAGAGCTCCAAGCTGCCGCCGTGGAGCCAGAAGGTGCTGCGCAAGGGCAAGCCGGGCATCAAGGTCGTCCAGACGGCCTGGGTCAAGCGTCGCGGCAAGAAGGTCAAGATCATCATCGACCAGAAGGTCAAGCGCAAGCCGGTCGCGGAGATCGTGGCCGTCGGCCCGCAGTCGGCCTCCGCCGGGTCCGCCGCCCGGCTCAACTGGGCCGGCCTCGCCAAGTGCGAGTCGGGCGGCAACCCCAAGGCGGTCAACTCCGCGGGCGGCTACTACGGGCTCTACCAGTTCTCGCTGGCGACCTGGGCGTCCGTCGGCGGCACGGGGCTGCCGACCAACGCGAGCCCGGCCGAGCAGACCTACCGTGCCCAGATGCTCTACAACAAGGTGAACGGCAGGTGGCAGGGCCAGTGGCCGCACTGTGGCAAGTTCCTCTTCACATAAAGGGGACCTTCATCGGCCACGGGGACCTGAGAGACTGATCAGGTGGGGGACACAAGGGACACGGACGCGCTGCTCGGACCCGCGGACGTGCGCGAGCTGGCCGGACGACTCGGCATCAGGCCGACCAAGACGCTCGGGCAGAACTTCGTCATCGACGCCAACACCGTCCGCCGGATCGTCCGCGCCGCAGAGCTGACACCGGAAGACGTGGTGATCGAGGTGGGTCCCGGCCTGGGGTCGCTCACCCTGGCGCTCCTCCCGGAAGTACGCCGCGTGACCGCCGTCGAGATCGACCCGGCGCTGGCCGCGGCACTCCCCGAGACCGTCGCCCGGCGCGCCCCCGAACTCGCCGCCCGCCTGGAAGTGGTCCAGGCCGATGCCCTCCGGATCACTGCCGCGTCCGGGACCGCCGAGTCCGGGACCGCCGCGTCCAGAACCACTGTGCCCAAGCGGGGCGGCCGGGGCTCCGCGCGGGGTGAGGCGGTGGTGTTGCCGGGGCCGGAGCCGACGGCGCTGGTGGCCAATCTGCCCTACAACGTGGCGGTTCCGGTCGTTCTGCATCTGCTGGCCGAGTTGCCGTCGCTCCAGCGCGTCCTGGTGATGGTGCAGGCCGAGGTCGCCGACCGGATGGTCGCGGCGCCCGGCAGCAAGATCTATGGCGTGCCGTCGGTGAAGCTGGCGTGGTACGGCGACGCGCGACGGGCCGGACCGGTGGGACGCGCGGTGTTCTGGCCGGCGCCGAACGTGGATTCGGGCCTGGTCGCGTTCACGCGCCGGGAGCCCCCCGCCACGACGGCGAGCCGGGAGGAGGTGTTCGCCGTGGTCGACGCCGCGTTCGCCCAGCGCCGGAAGACGCTGCGCGCCGCGCTGGCGGGCTGGGCGGGCTCCGCGGCCGAGGCCGAACGGGCGCTGCGCGCCGCAGGGCTTGATCCCCGGACTCGTGGCGAGACTCTGGACGTGGCCGCATTCGCCTGCCTTGCCCAGTATGGTCCTGGGGGCGCTAAGGATCAGAATGAGGCGGAGGAGCATGGTGAAGGCGCGCTCGCGGGCGACCAAGGTGACGGCGCCCGCGACGAAGGCGATGATGCCCGCGGTGACGGCGCTGGGCGGGATGGCCGTGGTGGGCGCCCTGGTGGGGGCCGGGTGCAGTGAGGACAGCACCGCGACACCGAAGATCACGGTGACGGCGCGGGCCGGGGTGGCCCCGACACCGCCGGCCCAGGGCGCGTACTTCGGTGCCTGGGTCCCGCCGCTCCTCGGGCCCGCGTACGCCACGCCGACCAAGCGCCCGTCCGCCAAGGCCTCGCCGTCCACCACCGGCTCCCCGGAGCCGGACGAGCTCGAGGCCAAGGACGGCATGACCGCGCTGACCGGCTTCGAGCGCGATCTCGGCCGCCGGGTGGACATCGTGCAGAGCTACCTCGGCTGGAAGACCGACTTTCCCCGCAAGGTCGACACCGCCCTGCTCGAAGGCGGCGACCGGACCATGCTGCTCACCTGGTCGGGCACGGACACCCGCGAGATCGTGACCGGCAAGCACGACGCGCTCATCCGCGAGCGGGCCCGAGCGATCAAGAACACCGGCAAGCCGATCTTCCTGCGCTGGCAGCGCGACATGGACAAGACGAGCCTGCGGACCAAGGTCCACTCGCCGGAGGCCTTCATCGCGGCCTGGAAGCATCTGCGCACGATCTTCAAGCGCGAGAAGGTCGACAACGTCGCATGGGTCTGGTGCCCCACGGCCCGCGGCTTCACCTCGCGCGGCGCGCAGCCGTTCTATCCGGGCGACGACCAGGTCGACTGGATCTGCGTGGACGCCCAGCCCGGCGGCGACTTCGAGTACCGGGACATGTCCGAGACGCTGAAGATCTTCATGGAGTGGGTCCGGGAACATCCCAAGCCCGTCATGGTCGCGGAGTTCGGCGTGCCGCAGTCGTACGGCACCCGCCGGGCGGAGTGGCTCCGCAAGGCCGCGCAGACCCTGCAGAACCCGCAGATCAAGGCCGTGGTCTACTTCAACTCCAACGAGCAGGCCCAGGAGCAGCGCGACCGGCGCCGCAAGTACGAGGTGACCGGCGACCGCGCCGCCGTCTCGGCGCTGCGCGAGTTCGCCACCACCCCCTACTTCAACCCCCGCAACCTCCCGGTCACCAGCGGCGGCTGAGCGCCCCGTTTCGGCCATCCGGCGTCCGGTCCCGTACGCTTCGGTCTCGTGACAGCTGTGACCGTGCGCGTGCCCGCGAAGGTCAACCTCCAGCTCAGTGTGGGGCCGCTTCGCGACGACGGGTACCACGACCTCGTCAACGTCTTCCACGCCGTCTCGCTCTTCGACGAGGTGACGGCCGTTCCGGCGGACGGGCTCGCGCTGACCGTCGAGACCGCACGCGGCTCCCTGGTGGCGGTCGACGGAGTGCCGACCGACGGCGGCAACCTGGCCGCCCGCGCGGCCGTGCTCGTCGCCGACCGGCTCGGTGTGGAGCCCGCGGTGGCGATCCGCATCCGCAAGGCCATCCCCGTCGCCGGCGGCATGGCGGGCGGCAGCGCGGACGCCGCGGCCGCCCTGCTGGCCTGTGCGCGCCTGTGGGATTCCCCGGACGAACCCCTGCTGAGCCGCGACGATCTCATGGAGCTCGGCGCCGGCCTGGGCAGCGACGTGCCGTTCGCGCTGCTCGGCGGTACGGCGATCGGGATCGGCCGAGGGGAGCAGCTGACCCCCGCGCTCGCCCGGGGCACGTTCCATTGGGTCTTCGCGACCGCCGACGGCGGTCTGTCCACCCCGGCCGTCTACGCGGAGTGCGACCGCCTGCGTGACGCGCAGGGCGAGGAGGCACCCTGGCCGGAGGTGTCCGAGGAGTTGATGGCCGCCCTCGCCACGGGCGACGCCAAGGCCCTCGGCGCCGCCCTGAGCAACGATCTCCAGGACGCCGCGCTGGTCCTGCGCCCCTCGCTGAGCCGGACCCTCACCGCCGGCCAGGACGCCGGCGCGATCGGCGCGCTGGTGTCCGGGTCCGGCCCCACCTGCGCCTTCCTCGCCGAGAACGTGGAGCACGCGGCCGACTTGGCGGCCGTCCTGGCCGGTGAGGGCGTGGCCAAGTCCGTCGTCCGAGCCAGTGGCCCCGTCCCCGGAGCCACCGTCATGTGACCCTCGGGCGCGACGGTCGCGCACCGGTCATGAAGAACCCCCGACAGTGAGGTGGACCCATGGGTTATGTCGCGCTCCTCATCGTTCTTGCCCTTCTCGTCGTGATCATCGCTGGAGTCGGCGTGCTCATCGCCGTCGTCAAGTCCTCCAAGCGCACCTCGGGGCCCTACCGCCCGCCCGGCCATGGCCCCGTACAGCAGGGCCATGGCCAGCCGCAGCTGGGTCAGGGCCACCCGCAGCCCGGCTACGCCTCGCCGCAGCCCGGGTACGGTCACCCGCAGGCCGGTGGGCACCCGCAGCCCGGATATGGGCACCCACAGCCCGGACATGGGCAGAGCCCCTACGACGCAGGGAACCCGTACGACGCCCCGTACAACCACGGCGGCCACCACCCTTCACCGGGGAGCAACGATCCGTACGGCGGCGCCTCCAGCTACGACAGCGGCGGTTCATCGAGTTACGGCGGTTCATCGAGTTACGACAGTGGCGGCTCGTCGTCTTCGAGCTCGGACGGCGGTGGCGGTTCGAGCGGGGGCGGTTCCTCCAGCGACTGAGATCCGCCGGCCCTCCGGCCCCTGAACCACCTCGACCGCACGTGCGTCCTATGAGCACTGACGCGGCGGGCGGGCCGCCGCGCCGGAGGGAGGCCGCTGTGTTTGGCTTCGTCGTATTCGTCGTGAGCGCCCTGGTCGTACTGGTGCTCATCGGTCTGGCCATGACCAGCAACCGCAGCGGCAAAGGCGCCGGTGCTGCCGGCCGGCGCCGAGGCAGGGGCAGAGGCCTTGGCAGCAGCGGCGCTGGCGGCGGCTATTTCGGCGCCGGTGGCGGTGACACGGGCGGTCACCACTCCTGCAGTGGGGGAGGCTCGTCCTGCGGTGGTGGTGGCGGAGGCTGCGGCGGCGGTGGCGGCGGCTGACCACTCAGGCAGCCGGTCTCCCGGGCGCGGCGAGCAGCGATCGCGCCTCGGGGGACGGGTTGCTCGTACGGGGTGCGGCCGGCGGGCACTAGCCTTGATGGCGTCGTGAACCTCATCAATGTTGAGAATGTCAGTAAGGCCTACGGGCCTGCACCGCTGCTCGACTCGGTGTCCCTCGGGCTGGACGCCGGCGACCGCATCGGCGTCGTCGGCCGGAACGGCGGCGGCAAGAGCACGCTGGTGTCCATCCTCGCCCGCCAGACCGAGCCCGACAGCGGCCGCGTGACCCACACCGGCGGGCTGCGGCTCGGTTTCCTCACCCAGCGGGACGAGTTCCCCGACGGGGCGACCGTGCGTTCGATCGTTCTCGGCGACCGGCCCGAGCACGAGTGGGCCGGCGACACCCGGATCCGCGACATCCTCGGCGGGCTCCTCACCGATCTCGACCTGGACGCGCCGCTGGCCGGGATGTCGGGCGGCGAGCGGCGCCGGATCGCGCTGGCCCGGCTGCTGGTGCCCGAGTCCGACCTGCTGATCCTCGACGAGCCGACCAACCATCTGGACATCGAGGCCATCGACTGGCTGGCGCGGCATCTGAAGGAGCGCAGGGTCGCGCTGCTCGTCGTCACCCACGACCGGTGGTTCCTGGACGAGGTGACGGACCGTACGTGGGAGGTCGTCGACGGCGGGGTCGAGCGGTACGAGGGCGGCTACTCCGCCTATGTGCTGGCCAAGGCCGAGCGTTCCCGCATCGCAGCCGCCACCGAGGCCAAGCGGCAGAACCTCCTCCGCAAGGAGCTGGCCTGGCTGCGCCGCGGCCCGCAGGCCCGGACGTCCAAGCCCAAGTTCCGGGTCGACGCCGCCCAGGCGCTGATCGCCGACGAGCCGCCCCTCCGCGACTCGGTCGAGCTGACGCGTTTCGCGACGGCCCGGCTCGGCAAGACGGTGTTCGACCTGGAGCACGTGGACGTCGAGGTCGGCGGCCGGCACATCTTCGAGAACCTCACCTGGCAGCTCGGACCCGGTGACCGGATCGGCCTCGTCGGCGTGAACGGCAGCGGCAAGAGCACCCTGCTCCGCCTGCTCGACGGTGCCGTCACCCCGTCCGCCGGCAAGATCGTCCGTGGGAAGACCGTCCAGCTGGCACATCTGTCGCAGAATCTCGAAGACCTCGATCCGTCCCGCCGCGTGCTGGAGTCGGTGGAGGAGATCCGCCGCCGCATCACGGTCGGCAAGCGTGACTGGACCGCCAGCCAGCTGCTCGAACGCCTCGGCTTCCGCAGCGACCGCCAGTGGACGCCCATCGGTGAGCTGTCAGGCGGCGAACGGCGGCGCCTGCAGGTGCTCCGGCTCCTCATGGCGGAGCCGAACGTCTTCCTGCTGGACGAGCCGACCAACGACCTCGACATCGAGACGCTGACCGAGCTGGAGGACCTCCTCGACGGCTGGCCGGGCACTCTCGTCGTGGTGAGCCACGACCGTTACTTCCTGGAGCGTGTCACCGACCGCGTCGCCGCACTTCTCGGCGACGGCCGCGTCTCGATGCTGCCGGGTGGCGTGGACGAGTACCTGGACCGCCGACGTAGCGGTACCGCCGTCAAACCCGGCCAGGCGGCGGCGCCGGCGCAGGCACCGCGAGCAGCGGCCCCCGCGGCCAAGCAGGGCAAGGGCGGCGGCCAGGACTGGAAGGCCCGAAAGGAGCTCGACAAGCTCGAACGCCGGCTCGAAAAGCTGGGCAGGCAAGAGGCGGAGCTGCACGAGCGCCTGGCCGAGCACGCCACCGACTACGAGAAGCTCCAGCAGCTGAACGCGCAGCTCAAGGACATCCAGAACGAGGCGGCACAGGTCGAGGAGGAGTGGCTCCTGCTGGCCGAAGACCTCGGCTGACTCAGAGGCCGTCGGGGCTGTCGAAGGGGACGAGCAGGGTCCGCAGCAACCCGGCGAGGGACTCGCGTTCGGCGGCGCTGAGGCTGTCGAGAATGTCGTGCTCGCGCCGCAGGAGATCGGCGAACGCCGCGTCCACCCGGGTCTGACCGGCATCGGTGAGCCGCACTAGGACGCCGCGCTTGTCCCCAGGGTCCGGGTGCCGTTCCACCAGCCCGGCCGCGGCGAGGCGGTCGATCCGGTTGGTCATGGTGCCGGACGTCACCAGGGTCGCGCGCAGCAACCGGCCGGGGCTGAGCTCGTAGGGCGTCCCGGCCCGGCGCAGCGCGGTCAGCACGTCGAACTCCCACGGCTCCAGATCATGGGCGGCGAACACCGCGCGCCGGGCACGGTCCAGATGCCTGGCGAGCCTGGAGATCCGGCTGAGGACGTGCAGGGGCTGGACGTCGAGGTCCGGCCGCTCCGTGTGCCATGCCTCGACCAGCCGATCGACCTCATCCTGCATGCGCGACAGCCTACCTGTCTTGATATCGAGAAGACTTTCTTGACATCAAGATAGAGTCGGGGCCATGATGTCTCTTGATGTCGAGACAAGCAGGCGCCGTCTGGGACCCCGTGCAGTACGGGGTTTTCGCCGACGAACGCGCACGGCCGTTCGCCGAGTTGCTCGCCCGGGTGGACCTTGAGGCCCCCGGCCACATCGTCGACCTCGGCTGCGGCAGCGGCGAGCTGACCGCATCCCTCCTCCGCCGCTGGCCCGGCGCCCGGATAGAGGCGCTCGACTCCTCACCCGAAATGATCGCTGCGGCCCGGGGCATCCCTGGCAAGCTCACCTTTTCCGTGGGTGATGTCACCACCTGGCGACCGGAACGACCCGTCGACCTGATCATCTCCAACGCCGTCCTGCAGTGGGTGCCGACCCACCAGGACCTGCTCCCGCGCTGGATCGAGGCGCTGGCTCCAGGCGGCCGGCTGGCCTTCCAGGTGCCCGGCAACTTCGACGCCCCCAGTCATGCCCTCCTCCGCGAGGTCTGCGAGTCTCCGCGCTGGCAGGCCAAACTGGGTGACGCCCTCCGCCGGGATCCGGTCCTGGACCCGTCGGGCTATCTCGACCTCCTGTCCCGCCACGGCTGCACGGTCGACGCGTGGGAGACCACCTACGCCCAGCTCCTCAAGGGCGACGACCCGGTCCTCGAATGGGTCAAGGGCACCGCCCTCCGACCCGTCCTCACGAGGCTCGACCCTGCCGAGACCACCGCGTTGCTGGCCGAGTACGGAGCACGCCTCCGCGAGGCGTATCCGCCGGCCCCGTACGGCACCGTCTTCCCCTTCCGGCGCATCTTCGTCGTCGCCGGCGGAGGTCCATAGATGCCCATGGACACCGCCTATGGGCAAGGTGCCGCCCCCATGGACAGGGTGCCGCCCGCTGCGCGAGAGAAGCCAATCGTTCCCCTGCGGTGTGCCCTCTCGCGCAGCGGGCGGCGTCCATTGCCCCGGCGTCGCGACCCGAGCCGGTGACCCCGGCCGGTGGCCGCCCGGGAAGAACTCCGGACGGCCACCGGCTCACTCATCCGAACCCGAAACCCGCACCCCTTCCGAGGCCCGGGCCCGGCCCTGGGCGGCCGCGCGGGCAGGCCGACAGTGTCTCGGCCTCCCATTCGACGAGGGTGTGGTGGAGGCGGTAGAGGACGCGGCGCAGCTCGTCGACGTGGTCGGACTGGCGGGTCGCGTTGCGAAAGGCGTTGGGATCCGCGCGGCGGGCGTCGTCGTAGATCCAGAGCGACTCATCGAGGTCGCAGAGGAGGTCCAGGGCGCAGTCGTCGGCCGGGGAGTCGCGGTCGGCCAGGGAGTCCCGGCCGGCCTGGGGGTCGCGGCGGGCGATCATGGGGTGGTGCCCGGAGGGTGTAAGGCGCAGGGCGTTGACGGGTCCATCGGCTTCCTCCTTCTCGGGGGTGGGACCGAGATTAGAGGAGGGGTGTGACAGTTCGTCGATGGACCGTCACGCTCAGTAGGTTGCTTCGTCGATCCGCTCGGGGAGGTCCTCGTCGGCCGGGCGGCCCTTCCGCTGGGCCTTGGCGGCGGCCTTCTCCTCCTTCGCGGCCTCCTTGGCGGCCGCCTTCTCTTCCTTGGCCGCCTCCTTGGCGGCGCGCGACTTCATGCGTTCGAGCTCTTTGCGGCGGCGCCTGGGGTCGAGGGACGGGCGGGGCTCCAGCCCGGACAGGCCGTTCCAGGCGAGGTTCACCATGTGGGCGGCGACCTCTTCCCGTTTGGGCTTGCGCGCGTCCAGCCACCACTGGCCGGTGAGGGCGACCATGCCGACCAGCATCTGGGCGTACATGGGCGCGAACTTCTCGTCGTAGTCATGGCGGTCGAGCTCCTGTGCCATGACGTGCTCGACCTCGCCGGCGATCTCGGAGAGGAGGCTGGCGAAGCTGCCCGTGCCCGTGCCGCCGTGCGAGTCGCGGACGATGATGCGGAAGCCGTCGGGGTTCTCCTCGATGTACTCCAGGAGCGCCAGGGCCGCCTTTTCGAGCTTGCCGCGGTAGTGGACCGCGGAGTTGAGCGCCTCGGTGATCAGGCCGAGGAGCCGCTCGAACTCGCGGTCGACGACGACGGCGTAGAGCCCCTCCTTGCCGCCGAAGTGCTCGTACACCACGGGCTTGGAGACACCCGCCGCGGCGGCGATCTCCTCTACCGAGGTGCCGTCCAACCCCCGCTCGGCGAACAGCGTGCGGCCGATGTTCAGCAGCTGCTCGCGTCGTTCCTTGCCGGTCATGCGCTTCCTACGTGACCGTGGCGGGGCGGGTTCAGTCATGGGATCAATTGTGACGCTCACGCGGCGACGTTCGTACGCTTGCTGGCGAGACGCTCGGAATTCGGCCACCGGACATCGTGTGCCCAGCCCGCCTTCTCGAAGGTCCAGATGATCCGGGCGCTGATGTCGATCTGGCCCTTCAGCACGCCGTGCCGAGCGCACGTCGGGTCGGAGTGGTGCAGGTTGTGCCACGACTCGCCCAGCGACGGGATCGCCAGCCACCAGACGTTGCGGGACTTGTCGCGCACCTCGAAGTGCTCCTTGCCGAACGTGTGGCAGATCGAGTTGATCGACCAGGTGACGTGGTGCACGAGGGTGATGCGGACCAGGCCGGCCCAGAACAGCGCGGTGAGGGCGCCCTGCCAGGACATGGTCAGCAGGCCGCCGAGGACGGTGGGGAGGAGGAACGAGACCGCGACCAGGCCGGGGAACCACTTGTGGATGCGGACGATGTCCTTGTCGTTCAGCAGGTCCTTGGCGAACCGCTCCTTGGAGGTGCGGTTGCCGTCGAAGAGCCAGCCGTAGTGGGCCCAGACGAGGCCCTTGGTCAGGGCCTTCCAGTCGTTGCCGAAACGCCACGGCGAGTGCGGGTCGAACTCCTTGTCGGAGTGCTTGTGGTGGCGGCGGTGGTCGGCGACCCAGGTGATCACCGGGCCCTCCATGGCCAGGCCGCCGGCGAGCGCCATGAAGATCTTCAGACCGCGGTTGGCCTTGAACGAGCTGTGCGTGAAGTAGCGGTGGTAGCCGACCGTGATGCCGGCGGCGGAGACGAAGTAGAACACCGCCATGAGAGCGAGGTCGGTCCAGCCGAGGAACCGGCCCCAGGCCAGCGGGATCCCGGCGATGAGGGCGATGAACGGGACACCAGTGAAGACCCCGACGAGGACCCGCTCGGAAACGCTGGTCGGCTCGGGCTCGATCTCCGGGCGCGCTGGCCGACTTGTCGAGGGTTCAAGGACGGGGGCTGTAGTCATGTGTCACCACTTCTTCCTGCGGATGAGGCTTACCTACGCTAACGTAACCTACGCAACCGTAAGTTGGACAGTGTCAGAACGTAAAATCAGTGGGAGTCCGTCCCAGGGGGCTCAGAGCTCACTTGCGAGTCAGATGCATCTCACCTCGCCGAGAGCCAGCCGTGTGACCTGCCGCACGACGTCCTTGGATCGGCACGTCGAAAGCCTCCGCGCGATGCTTCTCCCAGCATCAACGCTCCAGGCTTGACAATCGTTCGCTGTACGCACTTTCTGTGTGACCAGGTCTTCCTCTTTTGTGATGCTTGCTCGATTGAGGCCGTCCTAAACAGCCGCCCGAATCGATCAGAAGGCCCCGTGGAGGACTCGGACGGGGGTGGGTGGCCTCGGGCCGGGGGCCGCTGCGGGCAATAGAGGTGAAGGCTGCGTCGTCGGCTCGGTATCGTTGAGCCCGACAGATCGACCATGCGGCTGGTCTGTCGTCTTCGATCCGGCGTGGTGTAATTGGCAGCACAAGGGTTTTTGGTGCCCTTAGACAAGGTTCGAGTCCTTGCGCCGGAGCCATCCTGTTCGCCGGATGCTGCCTGGTGGGTGACAAGGCGGAGCTGGGCGGTATCCTTCGGATGTCGGGCGAGTTACGGCCTGCCGTCCCTTCATCGCAGCAGGTAGACAGCAGGTTGGACCCCGGGGTCAGGACACCGGGCCTCGCCCGTGACCGATCCAGTCCGCGACGCCGAGGAGACTCCCCTGTGAGTGTCGGCCGTGCAGGGAGCTGGGCGAGCCGCCCGGCCGCCGTCATCGTCCTCGCCGCAGGCGAGGGCACCCGGATGAAATCCCGCACTTCCAAGGTCCTGCACGAGCTGTGCGGCCGCACCATGCTCGGCCACGTCCTGGCCGCGGCCGGGGAGCTCGAACCCGAGCGCACCATCGTGGTGGTGGGGCACCGGCGGGAGCAGGTGGTCGCCCATCTGGAGGGGAACGCCCCGGCCGCCGAGGCGGTCGTGCAGGAACGCCAGGGCGGCACAGGCCATGCCGTACGGATGGTCCTCGAGCAGGTCGGCGAGCTCCGGGGGACCGTCGTCGTCACGAACGGCGATCATCCGCTGCTGCGCGGCGAGACCCTCGGACGCCTCGTTCAGACCCATGAGAACGAGGGCAACGCGGTGACGATCCTCACCACCGAGATGCCCGACGCCACCGGCTACGGCCGGATCCTCCGGGAGGGGGAGGGCGGCGCGGTCACGGCGATCGTGGAGCACAAGGACGCCCACGACGAGCAGCGGGCCATCCGCGAGATCAACGTCGGCATGTACGCGTTCGACGGCGCCCTGCTGGCCGACGCGCTCAAGCGGGTGACGACGGACAACGCCAAGGGTGAGGAATACCTCACCGACGTCGTGGCCATCCTGCGCGGCGACGGCCACCGGGCCGGCGCCTTCCGGGCCGCGGACTGGGTGGAGACCCAGGGCGTGAACGACAAGGTCCAGCTGGCGCAGGCGCGCCGGCAGCTGAACGACCGGATCCTCGAGGCCCACATGCGCGCGGGCGTGACGGTCGTCGACCCGCAGAGCACCTGGATCGACGTGACGGTGACCGCCGACGCGGACGCCGTCGTCCACCCCGGCACCCAGCTGCACGGCCGGACACATCTGGACGAGGGCGCGCAGGTCGGGCCGGGCTGCACGCTGACCGACACCCGCGTGGGCGCCGGGGCGCGCGTGATCAACGCTGTCTGCGACAGCGCCGAGATCGGGCCTGAGGCCTCGGTCGGCCCGTTCGCCTACCTGCGGCCCGGCACCAGGCTGGCGCGCAAGGCCAAGGTCGGCGCGTACGTCGAGACCAAGAACGCCGAGGTGGGCGAGGGCGGCAAGGTCCCGCACCTCACCTATGTGGGGGACGCCACGATCGGGGCCGGGGCCAACATCGGCGCCGGAACGATCTTCGCCAACTACGACGGCGTCAACAAGTTCCACACCGAGATCGGCGAGCACGCCTTCGTGGGCAGCAACTCCGTGCTCGTCGCTCCGGTCACGGTCGAGGACGGCGGTTTCACGGCGGCCGGTTCGACCATCACCAACGACGTGCCGCCCGGGGCGATCGCGGTCGCCCGCGGAAAGCAGCGCAACATCGAGGAGTGGGTCGAGCGCAAGCGCGCCGGCACCCGATTCGCCGAAGCGGCTGCCAAGGCCAAGGCCAAGGCGGGAGCCGAGGCCGACGACGTCAACGACGCCGATGACAAGGGCGACGACAAAGGCGACGACGCCGAATGAACGAGCTCCGGGGGCGCCCGCCCCCGGCAAGTCCGGGAGTGATCCTTCCGGGACAAACGCTCGGAGGACTCCCTCCGGGGCATAAGAGACCACTGCGGGCCGGCCATGGTGCTTCTTCGGCCTGCGGGGAGTGGGGTGAACCCGCGCGATGTGCATAGTTCCGTTGAGGGGGAGTTGTCAGAGGTGAGTGGGATCAAGGCGAGCGGCCAGAAGAAGCTGATGCTCTTCTCCGGCCGGGCCCACCCGGACCTGTCCAAGGAAGTAGCCGACAATCTCGACGTCGAACTCACGCCCACGTCGGCCTACGACTTCGCGAACGGTGAGACGTTCGTGCGGTTCCTGGAGTCGGTCCGTGGCTCCGACGCCTTCGTGATCCAGAGCCACACCGCTCCCATCAACCAATGGATCATGGAGCAGCTGATCATGGTGGACGCGCTCAAGCGCGCGTCGGCCAAGCGGATCACCGTCGTGGCGCCGTTCTTCGGGTACGCCCGGCAGGACAAGAAGCACCGCGGCCGCGAGCCCATCTCGGCCCGGCTCATGGCCGACCTGTTCAAGACCGCGGGCGCCGACCGGCTCATCACGGTCGACCTGCACACCGCGCAGATCCAGGGTTTCTTCGACGGCCCGGTGGACCACCTGTTCGCGCTGGACATCCTGGCCGACCACTTCGAGCAGCGGCTCGACCTGACCCAGGTCACCATGGTCGCGCCCGACGCGGGCCGGGTGCGCGTCACCGAACGCTGGTCCGACCGGCTCGGCGGCGTGCCCATGGCGATCATCCACAAGAAGCGCGACCCCGACGTGGCCAACGAGGTCAAGGTCTTCGACGTCGTCGGTGAGGTCCGGGGCCGTACCTGCGTGATCGTGGACGACATGATCGACACGGGCGGCACCATCGTGAAGGCCGCCGACGCGCTCTTCGACCAGGGCGCCACCAAGGTCGTCGTCGCCGCGACGCACGGCGTGCTCTCGGGTCCCGCCGTCGACCGCCTCAAGAACTCGCGGATCTCCGAGGTCGTCCTCACCGACACCCTGCCGATCCCCGAGGAAAAGCGGTTCGACAAGCTGACCGTCCTGCCGATCGCCCCGCTGGTGGCCCAGGCCATCCACGAGGTCTTCAGCGACGGGTCCGTGACCAGCCTCTTCGGCGGTCACAGCTGAGCCGTTGAGGCCGGCGTTCCGCGCGGGACGCCGGCAGGCGCTCCACGGGACGCCGACCTGAAACAAGCATGTGGAACGCTCCGCACCCTGATGGGCGCGGAGCGTTCCGGCGTTCGGGGCCGGGTCCTGTGTCACAGTTCTACGGCCGGGTGTCCCGGTCCTACGGCCGGTCTCCGCCCCTATGGCGCTTGCTGTTGCGACGATCGGCTAGACTTGGTGAATCCGCGTATGCCCCGGGTCGTTCAGTACGGCTCCGATCGGACTCGCACTCCCCGGGGAACGCAAAGAATCTTCGAGGCGCCTGACGCGTCGAGCACCGCCTGATTCGCTTATGTCCGTAGCGGACGTCCATGACGGACGGCCGTGGATCGCAACAACAAGGAGTTTTCGCCGTGTCCGAGGTACGCATTGCCGCCGAGCCGCGCACCGAGTTCGGTAAGGGTGCCGCGCGGCGCACCCGCCGGGCCGGCAAGGTGCCCGCCGTCCTCTACGGTCACGGCACCGACCCGGAGCACATCTCGCTGCCCGGCCATGACCTGATGCTCGCCCTCAAGACCCCCAACGTGCTGCTGCGCATCGAGGGCCTCGGCGACGGCGCCGAGCTGGCCCTGCCCAAGGACGTGCAGCGCGACCCGATCAAGGGCTTCCTCGAGCATGTCGACCTGCTGCTGGTCAAGAGCGGCGAGAAGGTCACCGTCTCCATCCCGGTCAACGTGACCGGCAACGTCGTCGCCGGCGGCCGCATGGTGCAGGCCGAGGTCGAGATCTCGGTCGAGGCCGAGGCCACCCACATCCCGCAGGGTGTCGACCTCGACATCGAGGGCCTGGAGATCGACAGCCAGGTGCTCGCCAAGGATCTCAAGCTGCCCGCCGGCGCCACCCTGGCCGCCGACGAGGAGCTGCTGATCGTCCAGATCGTCGACGCGACCGTCTCCACCGAGCCGGCCGAGGCCGTCGCCGAAGAGGGCGCCGAAGGCGAAGGCGAGGCCGCCGCCGAAGGCGAGTCCGCCGAGTAACTCCGCCGAATCAACGACGACGCCCGCCGGCCGTCCCTGGCCGGTCTGCCGTCTCTCAGTTCCAGGCGGAACGGCCCCCGGCCCGGTGCTCGCACCGCCGGGGGCCGTTCGGCTGAACGAGGAGCCGGCCGGGTGGGGCCGGCGTGGAGGAGAGAGAGTTCGTGAGCGCTGATCTCTGGCTGGTCGTGGGGCTGGGCAATCCCGGGCCGTCGTATGCCGGAAACCGCCACAACGCGGGCTTCATGGTCCTCGACACGCTGGCTGCGCGTACCGGCGGCAAGTTCAAGGCCCACAAGAGCCGGGCCGAGGTCGTTGAAGGGCGGCTGGCGGGCGCGCGCGCCGTCCTGGCCAAGCCCCGCACGTACATGAACGAGTCGGGCGGTCCGGTGAAGGGCCTCCAGGACTTCTACAAAGTGCCGTTGGAGCGGGTCATCGTCGTCCATGACGAGCTGGACATCCCGTATGGGGCGGTCCGGTTGAAGCAGGGCGGCGGTGACAACGGCCACAACGGGCTGCGCTCGATCACCAAGTCGGTGTCCGCCAAGGACTACCTGCGGGTGCGGTTCGGCGTGGGCCGCCCGCCGGGCCGCATGGACGCCGCGGCCTTTGTGCTCAAGGACTTCTCGGCGACCGAGCGCAAGGAGCTCGACCTCAACGTGGAACGCGCGGCGGACGCGGTCGAGGCCTTGGTCGCCGAGGGGCTCGCGGTCGCCCAGAACACTTTCCACACCACCTGAACGACGGCCGCCGCTGGTCGGAGGCATTTTCGACCAAGACACACTGCCTCGACTGGTCTGGCCGATTCGGGTGCTGAGCGTGGTAATTGGTCCCACATTGCCGGAGTTGTGCTTCTGAAGTGCGGCTTTGCTCTGCGGTTTGGACCCCTGCGATCGTAAGATGCGCAGGAACGAGGTTCGTGGGACATGTGAACCTAGAGTGCCTTTCCGGCGTCTTGCGTGTGTGAGTACACGCATGCGACGCGTGTTGCAGGGTGGTTAGGTAGGCGTTCATGGCCGTCGTTGACAAGCTCCGGGTAGATGCCTCACCCAGAGACCAGCAGCGGCGCGCCCATACCCTGAACTGGACGGGATCGTACCGGCGCCGCGCGATGGGCGTGGACTTTCTCAGCATGCTGCTGGCGGGCGTGGTCGCTTTCGTGCTGCGTTTCCCCGGCACCCCCAACGCCCTCACCGCGCCCTACATCGCACTCACCGTCGCCCTGCCCGTGCTGTGGCTCCTCATCCTGACGATCAGCCGGGCGTACGAGCCGCGCTTCATCGGGGTGGGCTCAGAGGAGTTCCACCGCGTGCTGCGGTCCGGGTTCATCATCACCGCGACCGTGGCGATCGCCGCGTACGCCACCAAGACCGAAGTGGCGCGCGGCTACGTGGTGATGGCGCTGCCGCTGGCCACCGTCCTCAACGTGTTCGCCCGATATCGCCTGCGCAAATGGCTGCATGACCGGCGCTGGAAGGGCGAGTGCATGCGCCGGGTCGTCGCCGTCGGGCACCGGGCGGCGCTCGCCGACCTGATCCGGCTGCTGCGCCAGAAGCGGTACCACGGCATGGACATCGTCGGCGTCTGCTTGCCCCCGGTCCTGTTCGAGAGCGACGACGCGCTGCGGGCGGAGCTGGACGACGACGAGAGCTTCCTGGACGTGAGCAGCGTCGAGGGCGTTCCCGTGCTGGGCGACTTCGGCCAGACGGCGAAGGTCGTCGAGCAGATCGGGGCCGACTCGGTCGCCGTTCTGGCCTGCCCCGAGATGGACGGCCTCGCACTGCGCCGGCTGGCCTGGCAGATCGAGCGCGACGACGTCGAGCTCGTCGTCGCCCCCGCGCTCATGGACGCCGCCGGGCCGCGGATCTCCATCCGCCCGGTCGCCGGGCTGCCACTGCTGCACGTGGAGCATCCGGAGCTCGACGGCGGCCGCAAGTTCCTCAAGAGCATGTTCGACCGTGTCGGCGCGCTGGCCGGGCTGGCCCTCCTCAGCCCGCTGGTGCTCGCGATCGCCGTTGCGATCAAGGTCACCAGCAGCGGTCCGGTGTTGTTCCGCCAGGTGCGGGTCGGCCGCGACGGCAGCGAGTTCACCGTGCTCAAGTTCCGCACGATGGTCGTGGACGCCGAGGCCCGCAAGGTCGACCTGATCGAGCACAACGAGAACGACGGCGTGCTCTTCAAGATGAGGCAGGATCCGCGCATCACCCGGGTCGGCCGCTGGCTGCGCCGCTACTCGCTGGACGAACTGCCCCAGCTGATCAACGTGGCACGCGGCGACATGTCCCTGGTCGGTCCGCGCCCGCCGCTCCCCGAGGAAGTCGCCAAGTACGGGGACGACGTCCGGCGCCGCCTGGTCGTCAAACCCGGCATGACCGGTCTGTGGCAGGTGAGCGGCCGGTCCGACCTCACCTGGGAGGAGTCCGTCCGGCTCGACCTGCGCTACGTGGACAACTGGTCGCTCGCCCTGGATCTCCAGATCATGTGGAAGACCTGGTCCGCCGTTTTTCGCGGCTCCGGCGCCTACTGACGCGGCGACACGCCTGCGCTCCCGCCTCCGCCTGGCGGAAAGGCATGGGGCGGCGACGTGCATGGCAAGGTGGAAGGTGAACGCCGCGGGCCCCGGCTGGAAGCCTGGAGGGGGCGGCGTGAGAATGTATACCGAACAGATCAACCGAGTCGGGAATGTGGGTCGAGCGATGACGGAGAGCGGCGGCGTGTCCGCGGTGACCGACGACCACGCGTTGGCGGCGGAACTCGCCGGGACCGCGGGCCGGATCCTGCAGGGCGTGCGCGAGGAGATCGGGTTCGCCGACTCCCGCCTCCTGAAGGACACCGGGGACCTGCGGGCACATGAGTACCTCATGGCCGCACTGGCCGAACGCCGTCCGGATGATGCGATCCTTTCCGAGGAGGGCCGCGCCTCCGTCGCGGGCAAGGGGGCGACGCCCCCCACGGCGAACACGGCCGACGAGGTACGGCTCCAGGCGGATCGGGTCTGGATCGTCGACCCGCTCGACGGGACCCGGGAGTTCTCGGAGGAAGGCCGCCGGGACTGGGCTGTGCACGTGGCGCTCTGGGAGAAGGGCCGGTTGACGGCGGGGGCGGTCGCGCTTCCGGCGCAGGGCAAGACCCTTGTCACCGATCCGGCCGGAGCAACTGTGGTCAACGTCACAGGGGTCGAGCCGTTGCGGGTCTCAGAGCCCGCCGCGGGACGGCTGCGCATCGCCGTGAGCCGCACCAGGCCGCCCGCGTTCGTCCAGCGTCTGGCCGAGACCCTGGACGCGAAAGTCGAACTGGTGCCGATCGGATCGGCGGGTGCGAAGATCTCCGCGGTGCTGCTCGGTGAGGTCGACGCGTACGTCCACGCGGGCGGCCAGTATGAGTGGGATTCGGCCGCTCCGGTCGCGGTGGCGCTGGCCGCCGGGGCCCACGCAAGCCGGATCGACGGGTCCGAGGCCGTCTACAACCAGAAGGACCCCCGGTTGCCGGATATCCTGGTCTGCCATCCCGTGTCGGCATCGACGCTGCTGACCGGCATCCGGGACGTGAGCGACGCCCTGCCGGAGTGACCCGTCCGGGGTACACAACCCAGCCGGTGGGAAGAGCGTTCCCCCGGAGCATCTGCCAGAAAGCGTGTGGAGAGAGCCCCAGACCATGCAGCGCTGCGATTACCTGTTGTCCCAGTTGGACGTGCTTGAGGCCGAGTCGATTCAGATCATCCGGGAGGTGGCCGCTGAGTTCGAGCGGCCGGTCCTGCTGTTCTCGGGCGGTAAGGACAGCATCGTGATGCTGCGGCTGGCCGAGAAGGCGTTCTGGCCGGCGCCCATCCCGTTCCCGGTGATGCATGTCGACACCGGCCACAACTTCCCCGAAGTCATCGAGTATCGGGACCGCCGCGTCGCCGAGCTCGGTGTCCGGCTGGTGGTGGCGTCGGTGCAGGACTCGATCGACCAGGGCCGGGTGGTGGAGGAGACCGGACGCCGGGCCAGCCGTAACCGGTTGCAGACCACCACGCTGCTGGACGCGATCGAGGAGCATCAGTTCGACGCCGCGTTCGGCGGTGCCCGCCGCGATGAGGAGAAGGCCCGCGCCAAGGAGCGGGTGGTGTCCTTCCGCGACGAGTTCGGGCAGTGGGACCCCAAGAACCAGCGCCCCGAGCTGTGGAACCTGTACAACACCAAGATCCGTCGTGGTGAGCATGTGCGGGTGTTCCCGCTGTCGAACTGGACCGAGCTGGACATCTGGGACTACATCCGGCGCGAGGGTCTGGAGCTGCCGCCGATCTATTTCGCGCACACCCGGATGGTGTTCGAACGCGACGGCATGCTGCTGGCCGACATCTCCTATGCCAACCGCGGCGAGGACGAGCCGGCGTTCGAGGCGACGGTGCGCTACCGAACGGTCGGGGACGCCTCCTGCACGGGTGCGGTGAAGTCGAGCGCGGCGACGCTGGATGAGGTGATCGAGGAGATCGCAGCGACCCGGATCACCGAACGTGGCCAGACTCGCGCCGATGACCGCACCAGCGAGGCCGCGATGGAAGACCGCAAGAAGGAGGGCTACTTCTAATGACCACCTCCAAGCAGATGGACATTTTGCGGTTCGCCACCGCCGGCAGCGTCGATGACGGCAAGTCCACCCTCATCGGCCGCCTGTTGTACGACTCGAAGTCGATTTTTGAGGATCAGCTGGAGGCGGTGGAGCGCACCAGTGTCGATCGGGGTGAGGATTACACCAATCTGGCGTTGCTGACCGACGGGCTGCGGGCCGAGCGGGAGCAGGGCATCACCATCGATGTCGCCTACCGGTACTTCGCCACGCCGCGGCGTAAGTTCATCATCGCCGACACTCCGGGCCACATCCAGTACACCCGCAACATGGTCACCGGCGCCTCCACCGCCGACCTGGCGATCATTCTGGTGGATGCCCGCAAGGGCATCCTGGAGCAGTCGCGGCGGCATGCGTTCTTGACCACGTTGCTGAAGGTGCCGCACCTGGTGGTGGCGGTGAACAAGATGGACCTGGTCGGCTACGACCAGGCCGTCTACGAGCGGATCATCGACGAGTTCACCGCGTTCGCCTCCAAGCTGGCCGTCACCGATCTGACGTTCATCCCGATCTCGGCGCTGCACGGCGACAACGTGGTGGACCGCTCGCCGAACATGGGCTGGTACGAGGGGTCGTCGCTGCTGCATCACCTGGAGCATGTGCACATCGCCTCTGACCGCAACCTGATCGATGTGCGGTTCCCGGTGCAGTATGTGATCCGGCCGCACAAGTCCACCGATCCCGAGCTGCACGACTACCGCGGGTATGCCGGGCAGGTCGCCGGTGGGGTGCTCAAACCCGGCGATGAGGTGGTGCATCTGCCGTCCGGGCTGACCACCACCATCACCCACATCGACGGCCCGGGCGGGCCCGTCGCCGAGGCGTACGCGCCGATGTCGGTGACGTTGCGGCTGGCCGACGACATCGACATCTCCCGTGGTGACATGATCGCGCGGCCGCACAACCGGCCCGAGGTCGCCCAGGATCTGGACGCGATGGTGTGCTGGATGACGCCGGATCGGGCGTTGTCGCCGCGGATGAAGCTGGTGATCAAGCACACCACCCGGACCGCCCGCGCGCTGGTCAAGGAGCTGCACTACCGGCTGGACGTCAACACCCTGCACCGTGACGAGACCGCCACCGCGCTGCAGCTGAACGAGATCGGCCGCGTCAGCCTGCGCGTCACCCAGCCGCTGTTCGTCGACGACTACAGCCGCAACCGCCTCACCGGCGGCTTCATCCTGATCGACGAGGCCACCCACAACACCGTCGCCGCCGGAATGATCACCGGCGCCAAGTAGGCCGGGCGCGTGGTGGACATCGACCGCGATCATCAGGGCGGGCGCCCGGCCTGCGGGCGCCCGCCCCGATCGGGGCGTCCCGCCGGCGAGGAGGTTCTGCGCGTTCTGGTCACCGGCGGGGCGGGGTTCATCGGGTCCCACTACGTGCGTTCGCTGGTCTCGGGCGAGTACCCGGCCTGGGCCGGGGCCCACGTCACCGTCCTCGACAAGCTGACCTATGCCGGCAACCTGGCCAATCTGGAGCCGGTCGCAGGCGGCTTCACGTTCGTGCACGGGGACATCTGCGACGAGGGCCTGCTCGCGAGGGTGGTCCCCGGCCATGACGTCGTGCTCAACTTCGCCGCCGAGTCGCACGTCGACCGGTCCATAGCCGACCCGGGCGACTTCGTGCGCACGAACGTCCAGGGCGTGCAGACCCTCATGCAGGCGTGCCTCAACGCCCGCACCCGGCACGTCGTCCAGGTCTCCACCGACGAGGTGTACGGGTCGATCGACAGCGGCGCGTGGGACGAGTCCGCCCCGCTCGCGCCCAACTCCCCGTACGCGGCGAGCAAGGCGGGCGGCGACCTGATCGCGCGAGCGTACGGGCAGACCCACGGCCTGCCGGTCAGCATCACCCGCTGTGGCAACAACTACGGCCCCTACCAGTATCCCGAGAAGATCATCCCGCTCTTCGTCACCCGTCTGCTGGATGGCCATGACGTCCCGCTCTATGGCGACGGCGATCATGTCCGCGACTGGATCCATGTGGACGATCACTGTCGCGGCGTCCAGCTGGTCGCCGAACGAGGCGCGCCGGGGGAGATCTACCACGTCGCGGGCACCGGCGAGCTGACCAACCGGGAGCTCACCCGCCGTCTCCTGGACATCCTGGGTGCCGCCTGGGAGCGGGTCCGGCACGTACCCGACCGCAAGGGCCACGACCGCCGCTACGCCCTCTCCGGCGCCAAGCTCCGCGCCCTGGGCCACCGCCCGCGCGTCGGCCTCGCCCAGGGACTCGCCGAGACCGTCCGCTGGTACGAGCGAAACCGCGCTTGGTGGGAGCCCCTGAAGGCGCCTTCCCAGGACGCGGCCTGACGGCTCCCGTTAAGGTGAATCCTCCCCGGCAAGGAGGTGGCACCCCATGGACAGGCGTGGGCAGCGCAGGCGGCTTGTCGTCATCTCCGTGATCGCCGCGACGGCGGGTGCGGCGTCCGTGCTGACCGCCTACGCCGCGACCGGCGGGGGATCGAAGGACGCCTCGCCGGGTGGGCACCGCCCGGCCGCTTCGGCGCCCGAGACCGTCAACACGGGGGTCCCGCAGACCTCCCCGGCGGAGAGCCGCCGGCAGGCCTCCGCGGCACGCAAGCCGAGCAAGAAGTGCGGCGTCAACTCCAAGCTCGTCCCCTCCTGCGGCGCGTTCTGGGGGATGTACTCGGTCAAGGGCCGCACGCTCACCACCTCCATCACCGATCTCGAGAAGCGCTTCGGCCGGCGCTTCGACATCGTGCTGCGCTTCCACGACTTCTCCAACGACCCGCCCGGGCGCTTCCCCGACGCCTCAGAGCAGGAGCTGGGTCGTTCCCGGCTCCTCTTCTTCGCCTGGGAGAGCAAGTCGTACAAGAGCCGGACCAGCTACAAGTGGCGAGACGTCGCGGCGGGCAGGTACGACTCGTCGATCATCGTGCCGGCGGCCAGGCGGGTCCGGGCGTACGGCAAGAAGGTCTTCATGTCCTTCGACCCCGAGATGGACCGGCACATGACCAAGGGCGAGCTGAAGGGGAACGAGGCGGAGTACGTGGCCGCCGCCCGGCACGTGCACCAGGTCTTCCAGCGGGCGGGGGTCAGGAACGTGGTGTGGGTCTGGACCACGACCGGCAGCCTCGGCGGCGACAACGCCCAGCGGATTCTGAAGTCCTATCCCGGGCACGCCTACACCGACTGGATCGGCTTCGACCCGTACAACTTCTACCAGTGCCACCGGGCGCCGTGGACGTCGTTCGAGGAGGAGGTCGGCGTCCCCTACCGCTGGCTGCAGCGGAACGGCTTGGGCGACAAGCCGTTCATCCTGCCTGAGTTCGGCACGCAGTTCGACTCCGCCGATCCCGAGCGTTCCCGCCAGTGGTACAAGTCGATCCCCGGTGTGATGGAGCGCGAGTTCCCCAACCTCAAGGGCCTCATCCGCTTCAATTCGGGTGAGGAGTGCGATGTCCAGCTGGACAACGGCCCGGGTATGGCGAACGCCTACGGTCAAGCAGGCAAGGCCCCCTACCTCAACCCGCCCCGCTGACGCAGCCGGAAGCGGCGGCGGCGAGGAGTCGCCACCAGGGCGTCCACCAGCTCGGTGAAGCGGGCGATGGCGGGGGCTGTTTCGTCGACGGAATGTTCCACCAGATAGGCCGTGGGATCGGCCAAGGCCTTGTTGAGGTGGTCGTGGAGCTCCTCGGCCGATTCGGCCAAGGCGATCTTTCCGATTCCGGCCACGTGGCGGGAGAAGCGCACCTGGTGGTCGTCGACGACCTCCTTCAGGGCGGCCAGGCGGGGGATGACGATGGGCAGCCGGCCCGCCTGGCGGCTCTCCATGATCGAGCCTGGGCCGCCCTGGCAGACGACCACGGTGGCCTCGCGGAAGAGGGCCTGCATCTCCGGGTGTGGCAGGAACTCGTGGCACTCGGCGCGGGCCGGGGCGCGCGCGGGGCCGTGCTGGACCACGCACCGGACGTCTCCGGCCGTTTCGAGCCACCGGTCGATCCAGTCCATCAGGCGGTCGAAACGATGATGGTCGGTGCCGACGGTGACGAAGATCAGCGGCTTCACAGGAGCTGTCCCACGACGGTGCCCTTCGGGTAGCGAGCGAGCTGCTCCTCCCACTGGACCAGGAAGAGGTCCGCGATCGGGTAGCAGAGCCGCCCTGTGAGGGTGCCGGAGTCGATCCGGTCGTAGACCTCCAGGTAGACGGTCCGTATGCCGAGCAGGCGGCCGAGGAGGAAGAACGGGAAGGCGACCCCGGCGCCGGTGCTGACGATCACGTCCGGGCGGAAGCGGGGAAGCAGCCGGACGGCGAGCCACAGGTTGCGCAGCAGGTTGGGGATGTTGCGCGTGGTGGGATGGAACGCCCAGGTCACCTGCTCGTCCGCGAGCAGCGAGCTCGCGTCGGCCTTGTCGAAGGTGACCCACATCCGCTCGTACGCCGACCACCAGGGCTGGAGCCGGTGAAGCTGGGTCAGGTGCCCGCCCGCAGAGCAGACCAGCAGCGCCTTCCCGGCAGTACCTTCGACCTTCACAGCCCCTCCAGCGCAAGTGCGCGAAGCACCCGGCCCCCCGGTGTGGATTGTCGAGACCGGCTCGTGTGACGAGCGGTATCAATGTGCCCCGACACTTTACAGTAGCCATACCTTTGTTCGAGGTCAGAAAGCACCTCACCTCACCTCACTCCCAGGGCAGGTCCACTCGATGTCCCCATCCGTCGGAGTCGTACTCCCCACGCACAACCGGCCTGAGCTGCTGCGGAAGGCGCTCGCCTCCGTGCTGGCCCAGGAGTACGACGGGGAGCTGCGCGCGGTCGTCGTGTACGACAAGGCGGAGCCCGATCTGACGCTGGTCTCCGAGCGGGTGGAGGTCATCGCCAACACGCGCACACCGGGACTCGCGGGCGCCCGCAACAGCGGCGTCCAGGCGCTGGACACCGATCTGGTGGCGTTCTGCGACGACGACGATGTGTGGCTGCCGGGGAAGATCGCGGCGCAGGTCACGGCGCTGGAGGCTGAGCCGGACGCGGTGCTGTGCAGCTCGGGCATCCTGATCGACTTTGACGGGCGCGAGCTGCCGCGCCTGGCGGAGACCGACCGGGTGACCTACGACGCCCTCATCAAGGACCGCGTGATGAGCGTGCACTCGTCGACGTACCTGGCCCGGCGCGCGGCGCTGGTCGAGATCGGGATGGTGGACGAGACGATCCCGGGCAGCCAGGGCGAGGACTGGGACCTCGCGCTGCGGGCCGCCCGCCGGCATGCGATCGTGAACGTGGACGAGCCGTTCGTCCGGGTGCTCTTCGGCTTGACCTCGCACTACGCGCAGGCGTGGGAGACCAAGGTCGACGCCCTCCAGTGGTTCCTGGAGCGCTATCCGGAGATCGCTCGCGAGCCCGGTGCCGCAGGGCGGGTGTACGGGCAGATCGCCTTCGGCTGCGCCACGATCGGCCGCCGCCGCGACGCGGTCCGCTGGGCGGGCCGCGCGTTGCGGGCCAACCCGCGCGAACGCCGGGTGCCTTTCGCCTTGGCGGTGGCGTCCGGAGTGGTCTCGGGCAAGCGCGTGCTGCTTGCGCTGCACACGCGCGGGCGCGGCATCTGACCCCGTGGTGCCCGTCGTGCCCGTTGTGACCGTCGTGCCGGGCGGCACGGCCTCAGCCGTGCCGCCGCAGCTCAGGGGCGATTGCTCTTGCTGTCGCGGTCGCGCAGGGTGTCGGTGGGATTGCCGTCGTCGTCGGCGAACGCGGCCGCCAGATCATCACTGATCTTGCCGATGATCATGGTGGAGGCGTCCGGCGGCTCGTCGTTGGACCCCGGCCCGTGCTTGCCGCGCCCCGGGCGCCAGTCGTCGTCCGCGCCGGAGGCCGACCCGCCGCGGCTCGGCTGCCACTCGTCGTCGGTGAGAGCGCCGTGCTTGCCGCGGCTCGCCGCCGTCCGCTCCTCGCTCTTGCCGGCGTCGCCGATGAGATCGGAGTCGTCCAGCTCGTAGCCGGTCGGCTCGCGGCGCGTACTCGACCGTGCGGAGGACGGCGAACGGGACGTCCCGCCGGCGACGAGATTCTGGGCGGCCGCGTGGTCGCCGGCCGAGTGGTGATGCCGGGCCGGAAGGGTGGGCGGCGGCGCGACGACGGTTTTGTCGTCCTGGTTGGGCAGCACGACGGCGCCGAGCACGGCGGCGCCCATGCGGTGGATCCGGCGGACGCCGTCCCGTACCTGGTTGTAGCGGGTACGCGGGACCTCGACCACGACGAGCGCGGCGTCGGCCAGGTCGGCCAGGGCCTGCGCGTCGGCGCCCAGTTCCGTGGAGGGCGCCTCGATGACGGTGAACCGCGCCTGCTTGCGGAGCGCCTCGATCAGATGCGCCATCTGCTCGCGTTGCAACATCTCGGCGGCCATCTCGCCGTCGGTGCCCGCCGTGATCGTCGCCAGCGTGGGCAGGCCGTGGTTCTTGCGGAACACCTCGCGGAGCTCGGCACGGCCGAGCAGCAGCTCCGACAGCCCCGGACCCCGGTCGAGACCGAGCAGCTCACCGGCGATCGAGGCGTTCAGGTCGGCCGAGACGAGCAGGACCTTCGATCCGGTGCGCGCGAGCGCCGCGGCGAGGTTGGCCGACACGATGCTGGCGCCCCGGCCGGGAGCCGCGCCGGTGACGAGGAGCACGTGGTTGCCGTGGCCCAGGGTCGCGGTGATCGCATGGGACAGCTCGTGGAAGCTCTGGCCGCTGCGGCTCCGGGCGGGCAGCAGGCCGAGCCCCTCCCCGCCGCGGTGTGGCGGGATGTCGAGCATGACCGGCAGATCCAGGACCCGTTCGACATCGCCGGCACCCCGTACGCGCGGGTCCATCCGGTCGTACACGATCGCCAGCAGTATGCCCAGCAGCAGCCCGCCGACCAGGCCGCTGGGCAGGAACTTGACGGGGTCGGGGCTGGCCGGCCCCTCGGGCAGCGGGGCGTTGGTGATGATCTCGCCGCCGCTGATGTTCGCCATCGAGACCCGGATCTCCGACAGCTTGCCGCTGAACGCGGTGAGCTGGCTGCCGATGACCCGCCGCTGCGCGGTACTGGCGGTGATCGCCTTCTCCTGCAGATCGTTGATCTGCAGCTGGAGCGTCTCGGCCTGCTTCTGGAGCCGCGCGAGCGCCTTGTCCTGACGATCCTTGAGGTAGGCCTGCGCGAACGCCTGAGCGCCGGCGCGCGCCTTCTCGGCGGACGAGGCGGGCCAGTCGATCACCAGGACGGCCGAGTCGGACGGCACCGTGACCTTGACCGCCCGGCCCAGCTCCAGCGGCGAGGCGGAGGTCTTCAGCTCCTTCTGCACCAGGGTGGCGACCTCGGCGGAGCGGATCCGCTGCGCCTCCGTCTCCAGGTTGATCGTCTGGTTGGTCCGGCCCGCGACCGGGGTCTCGCCGGGGCCCGTCGCCATCACCTGGACCACCGCCGTCGAGACGTAGGTCTTGGGCATGAGGAAGAGGGCGGCAGTGGCCAGGCCCAGCCCCACCAGCGCGCCGGTGACGACGAGCCACCACCGGCGCCGGAGCATGGCCGAGTACTCCGCGAGCTCTGTGGAGCCGGCCTTAGCGGTGGAGTCCATCAGGGGCGTTTCCTCTCGCGGCCGTGGTGGAGTGCGGGCCGATCAAGTGTTTCTTCCACGGATGAGCGTTCCTGGAAGGGGGTGCGCAACAAGATACCTTGACGTCGGCATGGTGAATCGGGCATGGCGAACCGGTGGCGACGGCGAATGGCGTGATCATCGTTTGTTCAGCAGCCCGGCGACGTTGTCCCAGCCCGTGTGGCCGCTGACCCTCCCCTCGTCCGCCATCGTGGCGGGCACGTTGAATCCGTACCGCTGCTGCGGGGGCTCGCCGCCGACCCTCCGGTCGAACGCCTGGCAGCCCACCAGGGACGTCTGGTCACCCTGGACGACGTGGAAGCCGTCCGCCGTGCCGGCCGTGCCGCCCACGTCCCGCATCCCGGCCGTGTCGGCCACGCAACCTGTGAAGACGTTGCGATCGGACTCGATGAACCAGCCGTGGCTGCGGATGTCCTGGGCCTCGCAGCCGATGAACTTGTTGCGGCTCGACTTGATGTGCCAGCCGTAGTCGCGGCAGTACCAGGCCTTGCACGCCTCGAAGAAGTTGTTGGTCCCGCCGATGCCGTTCGAACCCGGAATGGCGGCCCCGACGTAGAAGCCCGCGCTGGAGCCGGTCTGCCGGCGGGTCGTGGCCTCACAGGCGATCCACCAGTTGTCGGGTGCCTCGACCCGGAACCCGTACCGGCCCGCCTGCCGCACCCGGACCCGGCTGGTGACGCATGCCTGGGTGTCCCGGCCGCGGTAGGCGACGCCGTCCAGCACGGGCTGGTGGATCGACATGTTGTCGAGGCGGCAGACCGAGTCGGGCTCGCCCTTGTAGAACCGGTCCGTCCCCGAGATGTCGAGGTCGATGCCGATCGCGGCACGGTCCGCGCAGTCGAGGACGAGGTCGCCGATCATCACCCCGTCGACCGACCGCCCGTTCCCGATGGCGATCATCGTGGGCATCCGGCTCGTGGCGAGCAGGCGCGTCTGCTGGCCGACGCCGCGGATCGTGCATCCGCCGGTCGGCACGATCGGCTGTGTCATCCGGTATTCGCCCACCCCCAGCAGGACGGCCTTGGCGCCGCCCTCGATGGCGTCCTGGATCGACCCGCCCGGAGGCACGTACGTCCAGGGGCCGTCCCCCGGCCTGACAGCGCCGGGCCGGTCGCCGCCCCGGGAGAATCCCTCGTCGGCCATGGCACCGGCCGTCACCCCCGCCGCGGCGATGGCGGCGCCCCCGAGCACCGACCGCCTCTGGTACCAGCGTTCCTCCACCGACCAAGTCCTCCCCGAATGTGGTGACGTCCCGATGCGACGCCTGATGTGACATCCGGTGTTGGACGCGCACCGAGGTGCTGAAGATGTCCTGAGCGCCGCAAACACAGGTGACGGCAACCTGGGGGCAAAGGAGCGGTAAGCTCGGGCCTCCGAGTGTACGGGCGGTGGAGGCATCCGCGCGGGGCCTCGCACGCCGCCGCGAAGCAAGGCGTGATGGGGAAGTCCCGGGGGTCTGGGGGTCGTCCCCCAGAAGGAAGGGAGTCGGGCATGGGGGCGCACAGGCGGTGCTGACGGTCGCGTCGCGGTCTGAGGCGCCGGCCGATCCGCCCGAGTCCCAGCACCACGCCGCACCCGAGCGGATCCGCGTCGAGCCCATCCGCCGCGATCTTCCGGTGTGGCCCCTGACGTTGCTGTTCGCCGGCTTCCCGATCTTCTGGCTGCTGGGTCTCGGCGCGTTCGCGGCGCCCATCGCCGGCACCGTGATGGCCGCGCACATGATGTTGCGCGGCGGCATCCGGAGCCCGCGAGGCTACGGGGTCTGGCTGCTGTTCCTGATCTGGATGTTCTTCGCGGGGACGCAGATCGACTCGTTCGGCCGCGGGATCGGCTTCGTGTTCCGTTCGCTGAACTACGGCGCCGCAACCGTGATCTTCCTGTACGTCTTCAACTGCTCGCGTGAGCGGCTGCCCGTGCGCCGGATGGTCGGGCTCGTGACCGTCTTCTGGGTGTGGGTGGTGATCGGCGGCTATCTCGGCGTCCTGATGCCCAAGTTCGGGCTGACGACGCCGTTCGAGATGGTGCTTCCCAAATCCATCTCCTCCAACGACTACGTCCGTGATCTCGTGCATCCGCGCATGGCCGAGATCCAGCAGCCCTGGGGCGCCCCCGCCCCCTACAACCGGCCACGCGCCCCGTTCCCGTACACCAACGCCTGGGGCAGCCACTACGCGCTGCTCTTCCCGTTCGTGGTGCTCATGATCACCTGGGCCCGGCCGGTGGTGCGGTTCCTGCTCCTCGGGCTGATGGCCGCCTCGCTGGTGCCCGCGTTCGCCACGCTCAACCGGGGGATGTTCCTCGCGGTCGTCGCAGGAGTCCTCTACACGGCGGTGCGCTACCTGCAGCGGGGCCACGTGCGCTGGCCCGCCGCCGTGATCGCGCTGATGTCGCTCGGCGGCATCGTGGCGCTGCTCGGCGGCGTGGTGTCCGGTGTCTCCAGCCGGACCACCTACAGTTCGACCAGCAGCGACCGCATCGGCCTCTATGTCGAGACGTTCGTGCGGACCCTCGATTCGCCGATCCTGGGCTACGGGGCGCCGCGACCGTCCGAGCAGTATGTGGTCTCGGTGGGCACGCAGGGCCAGTTCTGGAACGTGATGTTCTCCTACGGCTTCCCGGGGCTCGCGCTGTTCTGCGGATGCCTGTGGCTGCTCGCCTGGCGTACCCGGCGCGTCCGTGCCGACAGGCTCCTGTGGTTGCACGCGGTCCTGGTGATGTGCTCGTTCATGCTCTTCTACTACGGGCTGGACCAGACCGAGCTCGTTCTGATCTTCGTCGCGGCGGCCCTCGTGCTGCGCGAACCGCAGAGCGTGCGTCCCGGTCTCCCCGGTGTCCGCAGGATCACCGGCGTCCGCGCGGCCGTACGGCAGGGAGGCCGCGGGTGACGACGGCGATCGGGTCGCCCGCGCAGCCAGGCCGGCCCGGGGGGCACCCCCGGCGAGACCTGCGGGACTTCGCGCGCGGCGGGGCGATGGGCCTGGCCAGCTCGATCATCGCGGCCGCGTCGGGGTTCCTGCTGACGGTCGTCGTCGCCCGGACGCTGGGCGCCGCCGAGGCCGGCGTCTTCTTCGTCGTCGTGGCGCTCTTCACGATCGTCGCGGAGATCGCCGAACTCGGTGCCGACACCGGTCTGGTCCGCACGGCCGCCCGGCTGCGCGCCCTGGACCGGGTCGCCGACCTGCGCCGGGTCATGGTGGCCGCGCATGTCCCGGTGGTGATCGCGGGTCTGGCCTGTTCGGTCCTCGGGTTCGTGGCGGCCCCCTGGATCGCCGGCACGTTCGCCGACCCCGGCCATCGCGACACCGCCGAACTGCTGGTCCGGATCGCGGCCCCGTTCGTCGGCGTGATGGCGCTGGCGCGGGTGTCGCTCGGCGGCACCCGGGGGCTGGGCAGCGTCGCCGCCTACTCGCTGATCAACAACGTGGTGCTGCCCGGTGCCCGGCCGCTGCTGGTCGGGCTGGTGTTCGTGCTCGGCATGGGCGCGGCGGGTGTCATGGTGGCATGGACGGTACCGGTCGCCGTCTCCTTCGCCGCCGCGACGATCGTGCTCTGGCGGATGCTGCGCCGTGTCGAACGCGCCGAGTCGGCCGGAGGCGCGTCGGAGGAGTCGGGCTCGGCGGCGGTACGGGAGTTCTGGGCGTTCTCGGGACCCCGTGGTTTCGCGGCGGCCGTGGAGATCGCACTGGTGTGGGCGAACGTGCCGCTCGTGGCGGTGATGGTCTCCAGCCAGGACGCCGGCGTCTACGCCACGGCCAACCGCTTCGTGAGCACGGGCACGCTGGTCTTGCAGGCCGCGCGCATCGCGGTGGCGCCGCAGGTGGCGGCGATGCTCGCCCGCGAAGAGAACGACCGGGCCGAACAGCTCAACTCCCTCGCCACCCGGTGGGTCGTCCTCGCATCCTGGCCGATCTACCTGGCGCTGGCCTGTTTCGGGCCGTTCCTGCTCGCCCTCTTCGGTGAGGACTTCACCGGCGGCGCGGCCGCGCTGATCGTGCTGGCGGGGGCGATGCTCCTGGCGCTGGGCGCAGGGAACGTGCAGACCGTCCTGCTGATGGGTGGCAAGAGCACCTGGAGCCTGGCCAACAAGGTCGCCGCCCTCACGATCAACCTCGTGCTGACGCTGCTCCTCGTCCCCCCGTTCGGCATCGTGGGGGCGGCGGCCGCCTGGGCGGTCGCGATGCTCGTCGACACGGTCGCCGCCGCCGTCCAGGTTCGCTACCTGCTGGGACTGCGGCTGGACCTGCGGAAGATCACCGTCACCGGGCTGTGGGCGCTGGTGTGGTTCGGCCTGACCGGCGTCGCGCTGCGGCTGGCGTTCGGCACCTCGGCCCTGGTCTTCGGCGCGTACATCGTCATCGCCTGCGCTGGTTACGGCGCCACGCTGTGGCGCCTGCGCGGCAGCCTCGAAGCAGGCGCGTTCCTCGGCGCCATCAAGAACCGCGGCCAGAACGGGAAAGAGAAGGAGAAGGCGTGAGCAAGGACCTCGTCGCCAGGATGAAGGACCGTTCGCCGCGGGCCCTCAAGGACGTGGCCAACACGGTGACGCGGGCCTACGGCATGCGCACCGCGGAGCGGCGGCACCTGCCCGACTTCATGGTCATCGGCACCAAGCGGGGTGGCACGACCTCGTTGTGGAACTACCTGGTCCAGCACCCGCTGGTGATGCCGATGTATCCCGCGTCACGCGGGCTGAAGAGCCCCTGGTACTTCTACGTCAACTACGCCAAGGGCGACACCTGGTACCGGTCGCATTTCGCGACCGAACGCCAGCTCGACGAGGTCGAGGCCGTGCACGGAACGCGGCCGGTGACGGGCGAGGCGTGCCCGTACTACCTCTACCATCCGGCCGCCCCGGAACGGATCGCCGCACGGATGCCGGAGCTGAAGGTGATCGTCGTGCTCCGGGACCCGGTCAAGCGGGCCTACTCCCACTACTGGGAGGCGGTCGGCAAGGGCGTCGAGGACCTCGGCTTCGAGGAGGCCCTGGCAGCAGAGCCGGAACGGCTGCGGGGCGAGCGTGAACGGATGGCCGCAGATCCGCTCTATTACAGCAAGCCGCACGACTTCCACAGCTATCGTGATCGCGGAATCTATCTGCCGCAGTTGGAGCTGTGGACCAAGCACTTCCCGCGCGACAACTTTCTGATCATGTCGGCGGACGAACTGTACGGGGATGAGCAGGCGGCCGTGGACCGGGTCTGCGGTTTCCTCGGCCTGCCCCCGCACCGCATGAAGAGCGCCGAACGCCACAACCACCTTCCCGCGCCGCCGATGGATCCCGCGACCAGGCAGGAGCTCACCGAGTTCTACCGGCCCCACAACCGGGCGCTCTTCGACTGGCTCGGGGAGGACTACGGCTGGCCGAGTTGACCGGTCTGATCAGACCGGGCCAAAGCGACGACGCATGGATGTCGCTGTTGGTTTACCTCGGAAATCACTAATCCGACTTTGTGCTTTTCGTTGACCACAAGTTGCGATTTGCACTAGCGTAACTCCGTTCTCAAATGTGTGCCCTTGGGCGAAGTGTGGACTCATCCACTCGCCGGGCACATCTCGCCTCCGCATCTTCCCGGGGAGTCATGGCTGTTCGATCGAGCATCGTTCGCGGGATCCGAGGGCGTTCCCGCGCGTTGACCATCGGCGTCACCACGGCGGCGGTGGTGGGAACGGGAGCCGTCGTCTTCACGACGCAAGGCGCCCAGTCCACCGCCGTCTCGCTGAGCGCCGCCGCCGTCACGCGCAATGGCACGTCGGCCGCCACGGCCGCCGCCTCCTGCTGGGCGATCAAGCAAAGCAACCCCGCCGCCGCAGACGGCATCTACTGGCTCCAGACGCCCACGCTGGTCGCGCCAGAGCAGTTCTACTGCGACATGACGACCGACGGCGGAGGCTGGGTCCTCATCGGCCGTGGCCGCCAGGCGTGGAACTTCGCCTACCCCGGCCAGCAGGGTGCGGCCAACGTCCGCAACACCCCGACCGGCCCCGCCGCCTTCAACCCGGCGGCGCTGCCCGGTGACACCATCAACGGCCTGCTGAACGGCGCGAACGTCAAGGACCTCCCGGACGGCGTGCGGATCAAACGTGCCACCAACGTCGACGGCACCAAGTGGCAGGAGGTGCGCTGGAAGTTCGCCAAGCCCACCAAGTGGTCGTGGACCTTCGACGCCGACCCGGCGCACCCGCTCACCTCGGTGAGCTTCGACGGCACCTCGTTCAGTGGCGGCGACACCGGCGACACGGCGCGCGACTCCGCCCTCAACCCGACGCGGCGCATCTACACGCGCGAGCGCAAGGAGAACGGCTGGGCGCGCGGCTTCGCCTACGGCGGCTACGTCACGGCGGGCAGCAACAGCCCCACCAGCTACCTGTGGAAGTCGGGCAACCTGGGCGGCGACGCGATCCCCTTCGCCCAGGTGTTCATCCGGCCGAAGATCACCAGCGTGACGTATCCGGAGATCCCCCAGGGCGGGACCCCGGCCGACACCAAGCCGCCGCTCATCAGCAACGCGACCTCGGCCACGCCGTGGGGCGTCACCGAGACCATGACCGGGCTGCCCGGTGAGGCGCACCTGGAGGTGCAGGGCTTCGCGGTCAACGGCAACACGATCTACGTCGGCGGCGAGTTCAAGAACGTGCAGAAGGGCCCCAACCCCGCCGCGGGGGAGAAGGTCGCGCAGCCCTACCTCGCCGCGTTCGACACCCAGACCGGCGAGTGGAAGCCCGACTTCCGGCCCAAGCTCAACGGCAGCGTCTGGGATCTCCAGATGGTCGGCGGCAAGCTCGTCGTCGGCGGCGAGTTCACCAAGGCCAACGACGCCGCCAACACCGCCGGACTCGTCGCGCTCGACCCGGTGACGGGCAAGAACGCGCCGGGCTGGCAGGCGAACGTGACCGCCACCAACGGCGGTGCCGCGGTCGTCCGCACGCTCGACCTCCAGGGCGACTGGCTGTACGCGGGCGGCACGTTCACCAAGGTCCGCGGCGGCAACCCGATCACCGCCGATGTGACCCTCGGCCGCGCGGCCCGCTTCCGGGCCTCCGACGGCAGGCCGGACGGCACCTGGAAGCCCAACTTCAGCGCCATGGTGATGGAGCTGGACGCCACGGCCGAGCGGGTCTACTTCGCCGGTCACTTCACCTCCGTGAGCGGCCAGCCCGCACGCAAGATCGCGGTCCTCGGCACCGCCTCGCCGGCCGCCAAGGTGCCCGGTCTGAACGACCAGAACTGGCAGCCCAGCGACCCCGACATCCAGAAGCAGTACCAGCAGATCATCCGCGCGTACGGCGACAAGGTCTGGGTCGGCGGCTCCGAGCACGTGTTCCAGTCGTACACCGCGAGCGCCTTCGACCGGATCCGCGGCGTCATCACCAAGCCGGGCGGCGACTTCCAGGCCGCCGCCGAGATCAACGGTGTCGTGTACGGCAGCTGCCACTGCTACAAGTTCGTCTACCACGACGCCGACAAGTGGCCGACGCCGAGCACCTGGTCGCAGATCCAGACGTCCAACGCCGTCATCGCCTTCGACGGCAAGACCGGCGAACCACTGCCCAACTTCTGGCCCAGCCTCGCCACGCGCGCCGGCAACGGCCCGTTCGAGCTGACCCGTGACAACCAGGGCTGCCTGTGGGTCGGCGGTGACGTCAACCGCGGCTCGTGGGCGGGCAGCGGCTACCAATGGGCCGGTGGTTTCGCCAAGTTCTGCGCGAGCGACGCGACCGCACCCGGCAAACCGTCCAACCTCAAGGCCACAGCGGTGGACGGCGGGGTCAAGCTGACCTGGACGGGTTCCACAGACAACTCCGGCGCGGTCAAGTACGAGATCCTGCGGGACGACCGGGTCGTCGGTGTCACGACCAGCACGACGCTCACCGACCTCGTCGCGGGCGCTCACCGCTACTACGTGCGGGCGGCCGACTGGTCGGGCAACCGTTCCGCCTCCACCGCCGCGGTGACCACCCCGTAAGAGTCACCCCGGCGAAAGTCACCTCGTGACATACGTGGACGGCCCGGGTCAGGCATCAGCCTGATCCGGGCCGTTCAGTCGTCGTTCGGTTGTGCTGGGGACCTCTGCGGGAGCTGGCTCCGGTCACGTGGTTTCCGCGTGCTCCCAGCGCGCCAGGACGTCCAGCATCGCGGGGTAGAGCGCAGGGTTCCAGCCGCCGCCGCCACGCTTGAGCCGGTACGTTCGCACGAACATCTCCAGCAGGTAGAGACGCGACAACAACTCCCTGGCTTCGGGAGCGACGCCCAGTGGGGTGAGGTCGTTCTGTGCCGCAGCCTCGACGGCGGCGACGGCAGAGTCGAGTGGAGCGCCGCGCAGCACGAGGGCGACCTGGAAACGCCAATGCAGCAGGTCGAGGCCCACCGGGACGTCCGGGGCGCTGTGCTCCCAGTCCCACACGTGAAGCTCGTCTGTGCCGTCGCTGGTTCTGTGGTGACCGACGTTCCAGGGGACCCAATCTCCATGCCAGCGGCCCACACGGAGCTTGAGATCCCCGTAGCGGCGTACCAGCGACTCCAGGACACCCGACATGCTCGTGGAGAGCCGTGGTTCGTCGTCCATGGCCGCGATCTCGTCCCGGAGATGTCGCAGGAACAACGACTCGTCGAACCGGTAGACCCGCGCGCCGGGGCTCTCCGCGACGGCGAGCAGAGCCGCCGGATCGGGGAGGGTGTCGGGATCGGCGTGCCCTCGTACGCCCAGGGGAAGCGGAGCCGTGACGGTGACCACCAGGTCCCGCCATGCGCCATGGTGCAGGACGCGGGGCACGCGCAACGGCCCCGGCTCGCCGATGGCGGCGGCCGCTTCGGCCTCGGTCGCCGCCATCGCCCGGGTGGCCGGACTCCAGCCGACCTTGGCATAACCGGCAGGGGTGCCGTCGCCCGCGAAGAGCTGCAGGGTCGGCTTGCCGTTGGGATCGAGCGGCCTCACACCGAGTCCGATGACGATCTCCGGCAACCCGAGGACCTCGCGCAGATGCTCGCCCAGCAGATGGTCGGCTGGCGCCACATCCTCCCGCACGCCCACCGTCAACCGATGCCGGATGAGTCGTGGAGCCAGACCGATGCGGAAGCCCGCCCCCAGCACCGCCCTGGTGGCGCGAATCTTGCCGGAACGAAGACGGTTGTAATGCGTCAGGCTAGCCGCGGCAGCGGCCGACCCGGCGAGTGGTACGAGAAACTTGGCAGAGGCCGGATTGGGCACCACGGCATAACGTTCAGCCGCGCGATACCCGGCGGGCAGATCTCCCAGCGTTACGTGGACCTCCGAGGAGTCGCCCCACAGGCGGGAGATGAGCTCGCGCAGGGACGGGGACGCCGTCAGGGTTCCTCCAGAGCAGGTGCTAAGTCAGGACGTCCGACTTTATCGCCCGCTCATCTCCCACAGGGCTCGTAGCGGCAACAGCCGGAGCTAGAAGCGGGCGTACGGCGAAGGCGAGCGTCACCAGCAGTACGGCCCCGTACAACCAGCCAGCCGGGATGTCGGTCAGCCAATGCTTGCTCACGTACAGGCGGGTGAATCCCTCCACATACGCAAGCGTGGCCAACAGGGCCCAGCAGATGCCACGCACCCGTTTGCTCACCTTGACGTATGCGAAGAGAAGGAACATCGCCATGCCCGTGATGCAGATCAGCCGGGCACAACCCCCGGAAGGGAACGTGCCGGTCGTGTTCGGTGGATGGCCGCGATCCACGATGCGGCTCATCCCCATCTGCTGGAAGTGCTCCACGACGATCGTCGTCAGCATGACCGTGACCGGCACCCAGCGCCGTCCCGCCGGAGCCAGGAAGGTCAGCAGCGCGCCGGCGATCAGGCCGAACGACCAGATCTGGTACATGTCGCCCATCTGGCCGATGGCCAGCAGGGCGTCGTACCAGCCGTCGGTCTGGTGGCGCTCCACCCAGCGATAGACCGAATGGTCGACCGGCCCGTCCAGAAGAGCGATGGCCTCCCCGAACGGAATCGCCACCACGGTGATCACGAAGACGCCGGCCCCCATGAAGAAGACGAAGGCGCCGAAAGGCCCCACCGTCTCGGTGGCCTGGCCCTGAAGGGTCCGCAACTTGCCCGGTGCGAACTCCGCACGGCCACGGAACGACAACGCGAGACTCGCCGCCAGCACCACGACTGTGCCGACGATTCCCCCGATGATCCCTAGAAGCATTCAGGGAGTATCCCATGCGTTATGCCCGTTATGGACCCTAAAGTATGTCGTCACTCAGGGTGATTCAGGGGTCCTGTTACCCCGAACCGGTCATCGCATCCGCTACGCACCCATAGGATTCCAACGCTGCACATGAGGAGAAACAGGGGGCCTCTTATGGCGTTCCGGCCGCGTACCGCATGCGTCCTGACGGCGTTCGCGCTCTCGACCCTTGCCGCCTGCGGCGGTGGAGACAAGGACTCCCCGCCCGCCGCCCAGAGCCCGTCCACTCCCGCGCAGCAACAGGCATCGTCCCCGTCCAACCCGGGGACCGCGCCCAAGGCCCAGCCGAAGGTCCAGCCCAAGGACAAGGCCGCGCCCCCCACCTCCCGGCAGGCCCCGTACCTGAACCCGCCCGCCGTGGGTCGGACGGGCGCCGTCTGCGGTACCGCCGTGAACGACGCGTCCGCCGAATACGCGCTGAAGGTCGCCCGCGGCCAGGTCAAGTGCAGCGAGGCCCGCACCGCTTTCACCAACTACTTCGGCTATGTCCGCGCCCGTGAGGCCGCCGGCTACGGCTACGACGGCCGGGCCGTCAAGATCAAGGGTGGTTGGATCTGCCGCCCCCACGCCAAGGGCGACGTCACCGGACGCTCCATCGACTGCGTCAAGAGCGGCTCACTGGTCAACGCCACCGTCATCCGTACCTGACCACGGCATTCACCGTCGCGTCGGTCATGCATTTCTCTTGGCTGGATATCTCTCTTGGCTGGATGTCGCCCTATCGCCTGACCGTAACTAATGGCCTGTTCTCAGGCATACCTGCGCCGGGAATTTCGGCTCTCCCGGCCCGGGGACATGCTCATCGGAAACGGTGACGGCTTCATTCACGTGCGCTGGGGGGCGGGTTCGGGCTGGTCGTCGGGGGTGCGTGCGGGTGCCCGTTCGGGGGTCCGTGGGAGGGCGGGGAGGCCGTGGTGGCGGCGCACCAGCATCCATGCGACCGCGGTGCCGGCGACGAGGCCGATGAGGGTCCAGGCGAGCGGGACGGCGCCGAGGCCGAACATCTTCAGTGCTGAGGCGACGAGCACGAAGCCCAGCGCCCGGCGGATCAGCCCGCCCGGGGCGCGGGAGGAGATCTTGGAGCCGAGGTAGACGCCCGGGATCGAGCCCACCAGGAGGGCCGTGGTGACCTCCATCCGGAAGTCGCCGAACAGGAGATGGCCCACGGCGGCGGCGAAGACCAGCGGGACGGCTTGGAGCAGGTCGGTGCCGACGAGCTGGTTGGCTTTGAGCGTGGGATAGAGCGCCAGCAGCGCGACGATGATGAGGGAGCCGGAGCCGACGGAGGTGATGCCGACCACCAGGCCGCCGATCGCGCCGACGAGCACCGTCGGGAGCGGCCGGATGGTGATGTCCGGTGTCTCGCGGGCGGCCGGTTCGCCGGGCGCGGCGGTGCGGCGGTCCGTGCCGGTACGCCGTGCGGCCCGATCGACGAGTGCCTGGTAGCCGCGGACGACGAGCCCGGCGGCGGCGATCAGGAGCGCGACGCCCATCGCCTTCTGGATGACGTTCTCGACCTCGGCGCCCTCGCCGAGGGCCCGCGCGATCAGCACTCCGGAGAACGCGGCGGGCACCGATCCCACGCACAGCCAGGCGACCAGCCGCATGTTGATCGTGCCCTGGCGGTAGTGCACGGCGCTGCCGACCGGCTTCATCACGGCGGCGGCCACCAGATCGCTGGAGACCGCCGCGAGGGGGCTGACGCCGAAGAACGTCACGAGCATCGGCGTCATCAGCGCGCCGCCGCCCATGCCGGTGAGGCCGACGACGATGGCCACGAGGAACGAGCCGAACGCCATCGTCCAATCGAAGTCCATTGGCATGACCTACCAGACATATAGGAAAACTAGAGCACCAGGGTACGGGGAGCCCGAGCCAGGTTTGAACCCCCAGCCCTAGTGAGTGACCTGCGTCACTCGCCTCGTATCCAGCCTCCGGCGACCAGGAGGTCCAGGACGTGCCGCACGGCCTCGCCGGGGGACATCGTGGAGGTGTCCAGGGACAGATCGGCGTCTGCCGGCTCCTCGTAGGGGTCGGAGACACCGGTGAACTCCGGGATCTGCCCCGCGCGGGCCTTGGCGTACAGCCCCTTGCGGTCGCGGCGCTCGCACACCTCCAGCGGAGTGGAAACGTGGACGAGGATGAAGTCGCCGACGGCCGAGACCATGCGCCGGACCTCGGCACGGGTCGCCGCGTAGGGCGCGATGGGCGCGCAGATCGCGACGCCGCCATGGCGGGTGACCTCGGCGGCCACGTAGCCGATGCGGCGGATGTTGAGGTCGCGGTCGGCCTTGGAGAACGTGAGGCCCGCCGACAGGAGGCGCCGGACGACATCGCCGTCCAGCAGGCTGACCGTGCGGCCGCCGCGTTCGACCAGGGCGTCGGCGAGGCCGCGCGCCACCGTCGACTTGCCCGAGCCGGACAGCCCGGTGAAGAACACGGTGAGGCCGCGCTCGTGCTTGGGCGGCCGCGCGACGGCCAGCTCGGCGGCCACCGCGGGCGTGGTGAACCAGTCCGGGATCAGCTCGCCGCGGTCGAGCAGCGCGTTCAGCTGGTTCTGGGAGAGCTCGGCCTGGACGTGGTCGGGTTCGATCCGGGCCACCGGCCGCCACACCTCGACGTCCGCGTCGTAGGCCCAGGGCTCCGGCGTGACCACCGGGACCGCCGTGCCCTCCACCTCGGCGTCCGCGAGGAGATGGGTGGCGCCGTACGCGGCGGCCACGTGCGAGCGCAGGAGGGTGTCACGGTCGTCGTCGATGTCGTGCCGCACCAGCGGGACGGGGATGATCTGCGTCCCCTCGGGCAGCTCCTTGCGCACGGCCAGGAGTGCCCGGACGAGGGCCTCGTCGTGCTCGCCGCCCAGCAGCGGGAGCAGGAGCACCTGGGCGTTCAGGCCCTCGGCGACCTGCCTGAGCTGGCCGAGCTGCTTGCGATGGAGCGGATCGCGGGTGGCCACGGCCAGCACCGGCCCGTCCGACTTGGTGATCTCGTCGGGGCGGCGGCGCATGGAGTGGAACGGTCCGTGCGCGGGTGCCCGCAGCGCCTCCAGCGGACCGGCCAGCTTCCAGGCCTGCGTGGTGGGATCCTGCCAGGCCTCGGCGACCTGCAGCACGGCCAGCGGGACGCCCTCCGGGTCCTGGAGGACGAGTCGTTCCTCCGCCGTCAGCTCCTTGGGCACCGAGAGCGTGACCGGGACGGGCCAGGGAGTGCCGTCGGCCAGCCGCCCACCCGCGATCACCATGGCCGTGTCGAACGAGCCGAGGAAGCCGGTGAGCGGCCGGTAGACCCCGGCCAGCAGGAGCTCCAGGTCGGCCAGCTCGGCCGGCCCGGGGGTCCAGGTGGGCAGGTCGCGCAGCGTGTCGGGAAGGCCGGCTTCGGCGGTCACCGCGGTCTCCGATCCTGCCCGGTGACGATGCCGGGCTGGTGCAGGTCAGTGTCTCCTGGGATGTCCCCAGGCCTCGCAAAAAATACTGCTGCGTGACCAGTGCTTGCACCTCGGCGGGCCGTGGCCGGCAGCGGCGTGCCTTGGATGACCCTGCTTCAGATGACTCTGGCGAACCGGTTCTCCGGCTTGCGGATGACCAGCGTCGTCTCGCTGTACTCGGCAGTGAGACGGCCGCGGCTGAGCGTCGCGACCAGACGGCAGAGACGGCCGGCGAGGCCGGTTCCGGCCGCGAGGGCGTTCAGCGAGTCGCGCGACGTGTACTCCTCGGCGATCACCAGGCCGCGCATCACGCAGTACCACTGCATGCCCTGCCGCGACGCCACTCGCTCGTAGACGCCGCGCGGCGGCACGTCGGCATGCCCTCTCGCCTCCTCGTCCTTGTTCTCCGCCTTCTCCTGTGCCTTCTTCTCTGCCTTCTCCTCGTTCTGTGCCTGTTCTGCGTGTGCCTGTTCCGCGTGTGCGAGCCGTTCTCGGGCCGGGAGCCGGCTCCAGATCGGGCCGCTCAGCCACCGGGGCAGCGTGCGGTCCAGGAAGCCGAACGCGGTGTTGCGGTCGCGGATGCGGATCAGGAGCAGGCCGCCCGGTTTGAGCGCGGCCACGAACCGGTCGAGCACGAGCTCGGCGTTCGGGACCCGTTCGATGAGGTAGGTCGCGTGCACGATGTCGTAGGCGCGGGGCGGCATCGGCACCGTCCGCAGGTCGCCGAGGTGCCACGCGTCCAGGTCGGTGCGCCGGCTGGTGTGGGCGCGCAGCGCGGGCGCGTCCAGGTCGACCCCGGTGACCTGGCGTTCACGGTCACCGAGGTCCAGGCCGCGGCCCCACCCGCAGCCCGCCTCCAGGATGTGGAGGCGCTGCAGGGGCTTGTCCTGCGCGTACTGGCGGGCGCGTTCGGAGAACAGATCGCCGTCGTTGACCGGCGGCCTACGCAGATCGGTCACAAGTACTCAGCGTAATCGCATGACTGCGTACTGTCCGCTATTTACCCCATTCTTTGGCATGGCGCGTGTCGGACCGGCAGAACGGTTCTCAGTCCTGGCGCCGTCTCAGTTGTGGCCCGAGGACACGTCCAGGTCACGCGGGGTCATGAGCCAGACGACCGTGGCGGTGGCGATCAGCAGGGCGCCGCCCGCGAGGCCGGCCCACTGCAGCGACTCGGTGAAGGCGGCCTGGGCCCGTGCGGCCAGCTCGGCTCCGGCGGTCCCCGCCTCCCGCGCGACGTCCATGGCGCCGCCCAGCGATTCGCGGACCGTCCCCGCCGCCGGCCCGGAGACGCCTTCGGCCGCGAGCTGCTCGGTGGACAGGTCACCGCGGTAGACGGCCGCGGCCACGCTGCCGAGCACCGCGACGCCGAGGGTGCCGCCGAGCTCGTAGCTGGTCTCCTCGATGGCCGCCGCGCTGCCCGACTTCTCCGGCGGCGCGCCCGCCATGATCACCGCGGACGCGATGGCGAGCGAGCCGAGGCCGATGCCGACCAGGAGCAGCGAGATCGCGACCGCGAGGTAGTTCAGCGGCTCGGGCCAGAAGAAGATCACCAGATAGCCGGCGCCGGTGACCGCGAGCCCGCCCGCGAGCACCACGCGTGCGCCGATCCGGGATGCCAGCGCGGGCGCCAGCGGCGACGCGATCGCCGCGCCGACCGCCTCGGGCAGCAGCCGCAGCCCGGTCTCCAGCGGAGAGTAGCCCTGGACGAGCTGCATCCACTGCGCCATGAGCAGCATGGTCGCCGCCATCGCGATGCTGACCGTGAGTGCGGCCAGCACACCGGCGCTGAACGCCGGGCGCCGGAAGAACCGGATCTCCAGGACGGGATCGGGCCGCCGCAGGCAGCGGCGCAGGAACCAGCCGAGCGTCACGACCGAGACCGCCGCTGACACCAGGGCCCCGGTGTCGCCGAAGCCGTCCTTGCCGAAGTGTTTGATCGCGTACACCAGCGCGACCATGCCGACGATGGACAGCGCGGTGCCGAGCGCGTCCCAGCGGCCCGGCCGGGGGTTGCGCGACTCCGGCAACAGGATGAGCCCGGCGATGATGGCGACGACCATGACCGGCACGTTCACCAGGAAGGCCGAGTGCCAGGAGAAGCTCTGCAGCAGGGCGCCGCCCAGGATCGGGCCGAGCGCGCCGCCGAGTGCGGCCATGGTGGCCCAGACGCCCAGCGCCGTCGCGCGCTCCTTCGGATCGGTGAACAGGCTGCGGATCATCGACAGCGTGGACGGCATGATCATCGCACCGCCGACGCCGAGCAGCGCCCGGAGCGCGATGACCTGGCCGGTGCCGTTCACGATCAGAACTCCGGCGGAGGCGAGCCCGAATATGGTGAAGCCGGTCAGCAACATGCGCTTGCGGCCCCACCGGTCGCCGAGGTTGGCGGCCGTGACGAGCAGTCCGGACACCACGAGCGCGTAGACGTCGACCATCCACAGCAGCCCGACCGAGTCGGGTCGCAGGTCGGCCGAGATCTCGGGCAGCGCCACGTTCAGGATGGTCATGTCCATGACGACGAGCAGCAGGCTCGCCGACAGGACCGCCAGCCCGGCCCAGCGCCGCGGATGCGGCGGCGGTACCGAGGCGGCGTCGACGGTGGTCTGCGCGATGCTCATGGGATGCCTCCGGCTCCGTTGCCGTTCAGGAAGGTCTCGAGGACGAGCTTGTCCAGGTCACGGCGGGCGACGTTGCCGTAGCGGAGGCTGTCGCGGGCCGCGATGAGCAGGCCGTAGACCGCGTAGGAGATCCAGCGGACGGGCACGTCCGAGCGGAGCACGCCGGCCCGTTGGGCGGCCGTGTAGAAGACGACCTCGCGTTCTTCGAGCTCGTTGGCGCGGGCCACCAGATCGGGCAACTCGGCCAGGAAGTGGTCGGTGAGCGTGAAGCCGTACTCGTCCACGTCGAGGACGAAGAGGTGGATCGCCGTGCGCAGTGCCGCGGCGATCCGCTCCGGGTCTCCGGAGGCGGCGGCCTCCGCCAGCCCCGCCTCGTTCTGGGACGCCTCCCAGCGGTCGAGGGAGCGTTCGCCCAGCTCATGGATGAGGGCTTCGCGGCTGGCGAAGTGGCGGTGCAGGGTCGCGCGGCTCGTGCCGATCGCCTCGGCCAGCCGGGCCATCGAGGCCGTGGGCTCCTTGTTCAGGTGCTTGATCGCCGCAGCGATGATCTTCTCTCGATTAGACATTCACGTTCCAAGTGAGACGATTTTGTCTCATGCTACACGAAACCGTCTCACGCATCGATCCTGAGGTCGCCCGCGCGGGGTGTCGGTGCGGGCGCGTAGGCTGGTAGGTGCTACCGGGGATCACTGGATTTCCCCGGATTTCGGGCTGCCCCGCGGCTGGGCGGGGGGATGTCCGCGCGGGCCCGTGTGGCCCGGCGGCGTGGACGAGTAACGGGCGATGATGACGCTTTCTGGACTTGTTGATCTGGCGTGTACCGACCCTGGGCTGGAGCGCGCTCTCTCGCAGGCGCGAGACGACCACGAGATCGTGGCGCCGCCCTCGTTCTGGCCGATCCTGGGCGCGGCCCTGGCTCGTGCGAGTGACGATGGAGGGGTCGTCCTGGCGGTGACCGCCACCGGGCGGGAGGCCGAAGACCTCGCGGCGGCGTTGACGAGCCTGCTCGACCCCGAGCGGGTCGCCCACTTCCCGGCGTGGGAGACGCTGCCCCACGAGAAGTTGTCGCCCCGTTCTGACACGGTCGGCCAGCGGCTCGCGGTGTTGCGACGACTCACGCACCCGACCGCGGACGATGGGTCCGCCGGGAGGTCGGACGGGGCGGAATGGTCGGGTGCGGGAGGCCCTTTGGATGTGGTGGTCACGCCGATCCGGGCCGTTCTGCAGCCGATCGTGTCGGGGCTCGGCGAGCTGGAGCCCGTGCGGCTGCGCGGCGGCGAGGACGCCGAGCTGGAGGACGTCGTGCGGCGGCTCGTCGACGCCGGCTACCACCGGGTCGACCTGGTGGAGAAGCGCGGCGAGATCGCCGTGCGCGGCGGCATCCTCGACGTCTTCCCGCCGACCGAGGAGCACCCGCTGCGGGTCGAGTTCTGGGGTGACACGGTCGAGGAGATCCGCTACTTCAAGGCCGCCGACCAGCGATCGCTGGAGGTCGCGCCGGACGGGCTGTGGGCGCCGCCGTGCCGCGAGCTGCCGCTGACGCCCGAGGTGCGCGAACGCGCCAAGCTGCTCGCCGAGGAGCACCCGGCGCTGGAGGAGGTCCTCGGCCGGATCGCCGACGGTGACACGGTCGAGGGGATGGAGGCGTTCTCGCCCGTCCTCGCCGACCGCATGGAGCTGCTCACCGACCTGCTGCCCAAGGGCTCGACCCTCCTGGTGTGCGAGCCCGAGCGCATCCGCACGCGGTCGGTCGAGCTTGTCCGGACGAGCCAGGAGTTTTTGGAGGCGAGCTGGGTCAACGCGGCCGCCGGGGGAGAGGCGCCGATCGATCTGGGTGCCGCCGCGTTCCGTTCGCTGGAGGAGGTGCGCGAGCACAGCAACGAGCTGGGCCTGCCGCGCTGGTCCATCACCGCGCTCAACCCCGAGGGCGAGGCGCTTCAGCTCGGGGTGCACGCGGCCGAGGCGTATCGGGGCGACACCGCGCGCGTGATGGGCGACCTCAAGGGATGGATCTCCGACGGCTGGCGGGTCGCGCTCGTCACGCCCGGCCATGGTCCCGCCGAGCGCCTCGTCCAGCTGATGGGTGAGGAGGGGCTGGGCGCCAAGCTCACCGACCTGCCGCAACCGCCCGCGCCGTCGCTGGTCAACGTGGCCACCGGCCTGCTGGAGCACGGCTTCACGATGGAGTCGGTCAAGCTGGCGGTGCTCACCGAGTCCGACCTGTCCGGGCAGAAGTCGTCCACCAAGGGCCTGCTGCGCATGCCGTCACGGCGGCGCCGCGGCGGCATCGACCCGCTGCAGCTGCGCACCGGTGACTACGTGGTGCACGAGCAGCACGGCGTCGGACGGTACGTGGAGATGGTCAGCCGCACCGTCCAGGGTGCGACGCGTGAATACCTGATCCTCGAATACGCCAGAGGAGACCGGCTGTTCGTCCCGACCGACCAGCTGGAGGAGCTCACCCGCTACGTCGGCGGCGAGGCGCCCAGCCTGCACCGGCTCGGCGGCGCCGACTGGGCCAAGGCCAAGTCCAAGGCGCGCAAGGCCGTCAAGCAGATCGCCGGGGAGCTGATCCGGCTCTACTCGGCGCGGATGGCCTCACCGGGGCACGCGTTCGGCGCGGACACCCCGTGGCAGCGTGAGCTGGAGGACGCGTTCCCCTACGTGGAGACGCCCGACCAGCTCGCGGCCATCGAGGAGGTCAAGGAGGACATGGAGAAGCCGATCCCGATGGACCGGCTGATCTGCGGCGACGTCGGCTACGGCAAGACCGAGATCGCGGTGCGCGCCGCGTTCAAGGCGGTCCAGGACGGCAAGCAGGTCGCGGTGCTGGTGCCGACCACGCTGCTGGTGCAGCAGCACCTGTCGACGTTCGCCGAACGGTTCGGCGCGTTCCCGGTCACGGTCAAGCCGATCAGCCGGTTCCAGACCGACAAGGAGATCGAGGAGACGCTGCGCGGCGTCGCCGAGGGCAGCGTGGACGTGGTGGTCGGCACCCACCGCATCCTGTCCTCGCAGACCCGTTTCAAGAACCTCGGCCTCGTCGTCATCGACGAGGAGCAGCGCTTCGGCGTCGAGCACAAGGAAGAGCTCAAGCGGCTGCGGACGCAGGTCGACGTGCTCGCCATGTCCGCCACCCCGATCCCGCGCACGCTGGAGATGGGCCTCACCGGCATCCGCGAGATGTCGACCATCCTCACCCCGCCCGAGGAACGGCACCCGATCCTCACCTTCGTCGGCCCGTACGAGGAGAAGCAGATCGCCGCGGCCATCCGCCGGGAGCTGCTGCGTGAGGGCCAGATCTTCTTCGTGCACAACCGGGTGCGGTCGATCAACAGGGTCGCCGCCACGATCCAGCAGCTCGTGCCGGAGGCCCGGGTCGCGGTCGCGCACGGCCAGATGAACGAGCACGAGCTCGAAAAGGTCATGGTCGACTTCTGGGAGAAGAACTTCGACGTCCTGGTCGCGACCACGATCGTGGAATCGGGGCTCGACGTCCCCAACGCCAACACGCTCATCGTGGACCGTGCCGACATGTACGGCCTCTCGCAGCTGCACCAGCTGCGCGGCCGGGTCGGGCGCGGCCGCGAGCGCGCGTACGCCTACTTCCTCTACCCGCCGGAGTCGCCGCTGACCGAGACCGCGCACGAGCGGCTCGCGACGCTGGCCCAGCACACCGAGATCGGCGCCGGCATGTACGTGGCGATGAAGGACCTGGAGATCCGCGGCGCGGGCAACATCCTCGGCGCGGAGCAGTCCGGGCATGTCGCAGGCGTCGGCTTCGACCTCTATGTGCGCATGGTCGGCGAGGCGGTGCGGGATCTCAAGGAGGGCGGCGGCGTCCGGGAGATGCCCGAGACCAAGGTCGAGCTGCCCGTGGACGCGCATCTGCCGCACGAGTACGTGCCGGGCGAACGGCTGCGCCTCGACGCCTACCGGCGGATCGCGGCGATCACCTCCGACGACGAGATCGGCGCCGTGCACGAGGAGCTTAAGGACCGGTTCGGCCCGCTGCCGGTGCCCGTGCTCAACCTGCTGGAGGTCGCGCGGTTCCGGGCCAAGGCGCGCAAGGCCGGGCTCACCGAGATCACGCTGCAGGGCAACTTCGTGAAGTTCGCCCCTGTCGACCTGCCGGATTCCAAGCAGGTACGGCTGCAGCGGCTCTACCCCAAGAGCATTCTGAAGCCCGCCACCAATACGCTGCTTGTGCCCACTCCCAAGACGGCGCCGCTCGGTGGGCGTCCGTTGCGAGACCAAGAGCTGCTCAAGTGGGCCACAGACCTGGTCGAAGCCCTGTTCCTGGAGCCCGCTCGGGTCTAGGGCGGGTTTCGGCCCCGGCTGTAGGGTGGCGAACTCGGAAGTGATCACGAACGACGTGGCCACGGATCGGATGGGACTGCTGTGCTCGGTACAACTGTAAAGGTCGTGGCGAAGCCGCGGCGGGGGGTGTGGGGCGTCGTCCCCCCTCGGGCGGCAGGGATGGCGCTCGCTGGGGCGCTGCTGACCGGGGCCCTGGCAGGCTGCGGCGACGGGCCGGTCAGGATGGGCGCCGCGGCGGTCGTCGGCGACGACCGCATCAGCACCGCCAAGCTCGACCAGGCGGTGCTCGACTGCCAGCGGCAGTTCAAGAACGACCAGGTGGCCAACCAGGTCCGGGCGGCACTGGAGAGCCAGCGGCAGCAACAGCCCATGTCGGGTGAGCCCGCCGACTGCAGCCCGCGGTCCGCGCTCGACACGATGGTCAACTTCGAGGTCGCCGAGGCGGCGGCCAAGACCGCCGGGGTGTCGGTGACCGAGGGCCAGGTCGATCAGATGATCGGTCTGATGGGCCGGCAGGCCCCGGCCGAGTCCATCGTGGTGGCCCTCGGGATGCCCAAGGAGTACACCCGCGACGTCGCCCGGATGAACGCCGCGCAGAGCCTGATCCTGCAGAAGCTCGGGGCCGACGGCAACCAGCAGAGTCCGGCGTCGCTCCAGGCGAGGCAGCAGGCCCTGTCGCTGTTCCGGCAGGCCGCGGGCAAGCTCGACATCCGGATCAACCCGCGCTTCGGCTCGTTCGACGAGAACCGGATGACCGTCAGTCCCGTCACCACGCGCCTGTCCGCCACCGAATCGGGTGTGCGCTGACCATGAGCTTGACACCTTGACGATGAGACTGGCGCTGTGACCATGAGCTTGACACTGCTGGCCACCACCCACCGGGTCGCGCCCGGGTTGCTCAGCTGGAAGGCGTGGGAGACGCTGCGTTCGGCCACCCGGGTGCTGGCCCGCAACGACCATCCGCTGCTGCCGTATCTCCAGGAAGCAGGCGTCCGGGTGGAGCAGGTCGGCGCTCCGGATCCAGCCGGGCTGGTCGCGGCGGCCCGTGCCGAGGGCGGCGTCGTCTGGGTGGCGGACCCGGACGGCGACGAACGGCTGATGCGTGAGATCGGCCAGCTCGTGCTCAACGACCCGGTCGACATCGAGGTCCTGCACGGTTCGTACGACCTGCCGGGGGCGCGGCTGCTCGACCTGGTCTCGGTCATGGACACGCTGCGTCGCGACTGCCCCTGGGACGCCAAGCAGACCCATGCCTCCCTCGTCCCGTACCTGCTGGAGGAGGCGTACGAGGTCGCCGACACGGTCGAGGACGGTGACCTGGGCGCGCTGCGCGAGGAACTGGGCGATGTGCTGATGCAGGTCGCGTTCCACTCCGTGGTCGCCGCGGAACGCACCGACGAGACGGCGTTCACCATCGACGACGTCGCGGCCGGGATCGTCGACAAGCTCGTCCGGCGGCACCCGCACGTCTTCGGCGACGTGACCGTGTCGGGCGCCGACGAGGTCAATGCCAACTGGGAGCAGATCAAGGCCGCCGAGCGTGAGGCCAAGAGCGGCGAGACCGCCTCTGTCTTCGATGGCGTGCCGATGGGCCAGCCCGCGCTGAGCCTCGCCGCCCAGCTCCTGCGCCGAGCCGAACGTGCCGAGGCGCCCGCCGAACTGGCCGACCACATCGCGTCTGACGAGGTAGACGACATCGGGGTGCGGCTTTTCGGGCTGGTTCGTGAGGCTCGTGCGGAAGGCCGTGACCCTGAGGCGGAATTGCGCGCCGTCTCGCGGGTATTCCGCGAGCGTGTCCAGGACTGGGAGCGCGCGCAGAAGAAATGACGGCACGTTCACCGGGCGCCGGAGTTCCCGCCGGCGCAGGTGGACCGCGCGCGGGGCGCTCATCGCACGCGATCTGCTCGACCAATTGCGGGATGTCGCACGCAAGATCGTAGATGGGGTGGTCTTGCGAGGAACGTCCGTTTACGCTGAGCGCGTGCTGGCTGGGACCGGAGGGCGGGGTGGTCGTGGAGGCGCCGGGCAGAAGGCTCGTGCGATCCGGGGCCTCAGTGGTCTCGCCCTGCTCGCGGGCGTTCTGGTCGCGTTGATGATTCTGCCCACGGCGTGCACGGTCGGCGTCGGGGCGCGCGACACCTCGACGTGGTTCCAGAGCGAGCCGTACGACCTCAACACCTCGGGCGTCCCCCTGCGTTCCAAAATCCTGGCCGCGGACGGCTCGACGATCGCCACGTTCTTCTACCAGAACCGCGTCGACGTCCCGCTCAACAAGATTGCGCCGGTCGTCCGGCGCGCGGTGCTGGCCATCGAGGACAGCCGGTTCTACGAGCACGGCGCGCTCGACTCCAAAGGCACGCTGCGCGCACTGGCCAACAACCTCGGATCCGGCGAGGTCACGCAGGGCGGGTCGGGCATCACCCAGCAGTACGTGAAGAACCTGCTGCTCGCGCAGGCCGAGTCGCGGGAGCAGGCACAGGCCGCCAAGGAGATCAGCGCCGTCCGCAAGGTCCGGGAGCTACGGTACGCGGTGGCGCTGGAGAGGAAGTTCTCCAAGGACGAGATCTTCCGGCGCTACCTCAACATCGCCTACTACGGCGACGGCGCGTACGGCATCGAGGCGGCGGCCCGGCATTACTACAACAAGCCTGCGTCCCGGCTGAACCTGAACGAGGCCGCGACGCTCGCCGGTGTCATCCGCTACCCGTACGCCTACGACCCGACGCGCTACCCGGGCCGTGCCAAGGAACGCCGCAACATCGTCCTGCAGCGGATGGCCGACCTCGGCTGGCTCGACCGCCGTACCGCCGCCGCCACCGCCGCCCAGGACCTGAATCTCAACCCGCACGACACCCCCAACGGCTGCGTCACGAGCAAGGCGCCGTTCTTCTGCGACTACGTGCAGCGCGAGATCCTGACCAACCCCGTGTTCGGCGCGACACCGAAGGCACGGGAGCGGCTGCTCAAGCGTGGCGGCCTGACCATCCACACCACGCTGGACTGGCGGACGCAGAAAGCCGCGCAGCGCGCCGTCGACAGTCATGTCCCGCGGAAGAACTCGGCCCGCAAGGCCGCCGCCGAGGCGCTCGTCGAGCCCGGCACCGGCGAGATCAAGGGCATGGTCGTGGACCGCCAGCTCGGCTCGGACAAGGTGCGCGGCAAGACGTGGATCAACTTCGCCGCCGACGCCAGCCACGGCTCCAGCATCGGCATGCAGGCCGGGTCCACGTTCAAGGCCTTCACGCTGGCCGCCGCGCTCGAGGACGACATGCCGTTCGGCACCCGGCTGATGGCGCCGCGCCGCTTCACACCGACCGGCTACCGCAACTGCAAGGGTCAGCGGATCGGTGACCCGTCGGCCTCGCTGCGCAACAGCGCCGACGGTGAGGGCGGCCGCACCTTCAGCCTGACGACGGGCACGCAGCACTCGGTCAACACCTTCTTCCTGGCGTTGCAGCGCGAGGTCGGCCTGTGCGACACGGTCAAGATGGCCGAACGGCTGGGCATGCGGCAGGCCAGCGGCAAGCCGATGGAGCAGTTCGCCTCGTTCACCCTCGGGTTCAACACGGTGTCGCCGCTGCGGCTCGCGGCGGCGTACGCGGCGTTCGGCGCGCGGGGCAAGTACTGCTCGCCGATCGCCATCAAGCGCATCACCGACGCCGCCGGCAAGCCGGTCAAGGTGCCGGGTGCCGGATGCAAGCAGGTCATGGACAAGGGCGTCGCCGACGCCGTCAACTACGTGCTGCGCGGCGTGCTCACCAAGGGCACCGCGCGCGGCATGGGCATCGGCCGCCCCGCCGCCGGCAAGACAGGCACGGTCGACAACTTCTCTGCCGCCTGGTTCGCGGGCTACACCCCCGACCTGGCTTCGGCGGTCTGGGTGGGCGACCCGCGCGGCGGCTACCGGTACCCGATGACCAGCCTGTGCATGGACGGCACCTGCTACGGCTCGGTCTTCGGGGCCACGATCCCGGCGCCCATCTGGCAGGACAGCATGGCGGGCGCCCTGGCGGGCCGGGACGCGACCTCGTTCCACCGGCCGCCGTCGCACTACTTCAGCAAGGGGACGGGCGAGGACAAGGTCAAGGTCCCCGACGTGCGCGGCATGAAGCTCAGGGCTGCGATCGCCAGGCTCCGGGCCGCCGGGTTCCGCGTCAGCATCGGCCGGCCGGTCGCCTCCGACAAGTACGAGCGCGGCACCGTCGCGGAGATGGAGCCCGGCCCGGGTTCGGCCGAGCCCGGCGACACCATCACGCTGCGGGTCAGCAAGGGCGGCAAGAAGAAGCCCCCCGGCCGGGACCCGAGACGCCTGGAGCCGCCGGACTTCCCCGGTCCGCGAGACTGAGCCCGCGGGCCTGAGCCCGCGGGCCTGAGTCCGCGGGACTGACCTGCCGATTCGCTGGGTAGATCATTCGGCGGGGCAGAGAGCACGTTGATCGGGGGGATCGCCATGCGCGCCATCGCCGTGTCCGAATTCGGCGCCACCCCGGCGCTGATGAACCTGCCGGTGCCGGCACCCGGCCCGGGCGAGATGCTGGTCAAGATGGTCGCCGCCGGGCTCAACCCGACCGACTGGAAGATCAGCGACGGAATGCTCAAGGACGAGGTCGACCACGCGTTCCCGTTGGTCATGGGAATGGACGGGGCCGGCGTGGTCGAGGCGGTCGGCGAGGGGGTGACGCCCTTCCGGCCGGGCGACCAGGTCTACGGCCAGTTCTTCCTGCCGCCGCGCGGGCTGGGCAGTTTCGCCGAGTTCGCCATCGCGGGCCCGGGGGCGGCCGTGGCCAAGATGCCCGACAGCATGATCTACAGCGAGGCCGCGGCCGTGCCCACCGCGACGATGACCGCGTTCAACATGGTCGAGACGGCCGGGGTGGGCGTGGGCCACACCGTGCTGATCGTGGGCGCGACCGGCGGTGTCGGCCAGTCCGCGGTCCAGCTGGCGGCCGGGCGCGGTGCCAAGGTCATCGCGACCGCGCACGCCGACATGGCGGACGAGATGCGCCGTCTCGGTGCCGCCGAGACCGTCGACTACGGCGGAGCCGATCGGCCCGGTGACGTCAGCGAGCAGGTGCTCCGGGCGCACTCCGCCGGCATCGACGAGATCATCGACCTGGTGAGCGACCAGGCGGGCGTGGAACGGCTCGCGGGCCTGCTCCGCCTCGGCGGTACGTACATCAGCTCGGTCTGGGCGGTGCACCCGGACAAGATGGCGGCCCAGGCGCTGCGCGGGCTCAACTTCGACAACGAGGCGAGCCCTGCGCTGCTGGCGGAGATCGCCGGTCTCATCGACGCGGGCAGTCTGCGGATCACGGTGCGGGAGGAGGTCTCGATCGAGGACGCGCCCGCCACGATCGCCCGCGCCCGCGCCGGCGGTTCCCGCGGCAAGATCGTGATCCGCCCCTGACATGGCAGTGGTCTGGCACGGCAGCAGTGGTCTGGCACGGCAGTGGTCTGGCACGGCAGTGGTCCCCGCCAGGGCGGAACAAAAGGTGTCGCGGGCCGGTTGTACGGGCCGTTCCACATGATCGAGGGGAGGCCGCCATGATGACGACCTACGAGGACTACCAGCGCGCGACGATGTTCTTCGACGCGAAGGACTACATCTCGGCCGCACGGATCCTGACCCCGATCGTGGCCGCCGACCCGTCCAACCGCGCGGCGGTCGAGCTGCTCGGCCGGGCCTACTTCCACAGCGCCCAGCTGAGCCGCGCCGAGGAGGCCTTCCGCCGGCTGGTCGAGCTCGACCCCGGCAACGGCTGGGCGTACGAGGCGCTCGCCCGTTCGCTGGAGCGCCAGTCCCGGCATGACGAGGCCGCCCGCCACCGCAAGCTCGCCCAGGCCATGGGCGCCGACACCTCGACGGAGATAGAGGTCTCCGTCACCGCCGGCAACCTCGCCTGACGACGTCAGGGCGTGGCGAGACACGCCCTAACTCTTTGGAAGGCGGAGGAGGAAGCGGGCGCCTTCGACGTCGTCCTCACGGTCGGTGATGGTGAGGCTGCCGCCGTGGGCGGTGGCGATGTCGCGGGCGATGGCGAGGCCCAGGCCGGTGCCGCCCGCGTCGCGGTGCACGCCCTCGGCGAGGCGGGTGAAGCGTTCGAAGACGCGCTCGCGGTCGCCGGGGGCGATGCCGGGGCCGTCGTCGATGACCTCGACCTGGGCCCAGTCCGGCATGTTGCGGACGGTGACGGCCAGGGTGGTGGACGCATGGCGGTCGGCGTTGTCGATGAGGTTGGTGAACAGGCGGGCGAGTTCGTTGCGGCCGCCCTGGACGATGACGGTCTCGTCGCCCTCGATGGTGACGTGGGTACGGCGGGGACGGCGGAGGATCTCCTGGTCGGCGAGCTCGTGCAGATCGACGGGCTCGCGCCGGAGACCTTCCTGGGAGTCCAGCCGGGCCAGCGCCTGCAGGTCGTCCACGACGGCCTGGAGGCGTTCGGTGTTCTTGAGGATGGCCCGGAGGGTCTCGGGGACATCGGTCCCGTCCGGGTCGGAGAGCGCGAGCTCCAGCTCCGTGCGCAGGCCGGTGAGGGGACTGCGCAGCTCGTGTGACAGATCGGAGACGAACGCGCGCTGTTTGGCGACGGCCCCTTCGAGCCGGTCGAGGGTCGCGTTGACGGACCTGGCGAGGCGGGAGATCTCGTCGACCCGGGGCGGCACCGGAACGCGGCGTTCGAGATCGGAGGCGGTGATCTCGTCCAGCTCGCGCCGGATCTCGTTCACCGGGCGGAGCGTGCGGCCCGCCGAGCGCCAGGTGCCGTAGCCGATCAGGCCGGCGATCAGCGGGACACAGAGCGCGAGGACCGTGCCGAGCACGGGTTCGGGCATCAGGCCGGGCCGCCGGGCCAGGGAGTAGACCACGCGTGGGGCGGGCCCGTCATCGACCCGGATGGCCACCACGAGATAACAACCGTCGCCCCGCGCCCGGCAGGTGACGCCGTCGCGCCGGTCGTCATCCCAGGCCGGAGCGGGGAAGTCGACCGCGGGACGGCCCTTCATCCCCGGGGTGGCCGCGAGCACACGGCGCCGGGCGTCCACGACCTGGACCAGGTCCACGTTGCCGGTGATGGTGCTCTCGGTCGGCCGGCCCAGGCGGACCAGGGCGGCCACGCGGCGTCCGGTCCGGGCCAGGATCCGTTCCCGGTCGCTCACCTCTTCCTGGCGGACCAGCGCCATCACCGCCGCGTAGAGCGCGCTGGAGAGCAGCCCGGAGACGAGTACGGCCGAAACCGTGACCCGGACCCGGATCTCGGGCTCCCTCCGGATCCATCGCCACAGCGCGTTCATCGCGCTGATCACTACCCTGAGCCGGGCAAATGCCAGCCGTTCAACGGGTCAAGGTTGGCTGCCGATCCGAGGTGAGGGTCAGTCCGAGTTGAGCCCCCAGCGGCTGCGGAGGGAACGGTCGGCGGCGCCGAAGGCCATGTCGACGACGATGCCGATGACCAGGATGACGATCATCGTGGCGAGCAGGCCGGCGGCGTCGTTGACGTCGCGGTCGGTGCCGAGCTGGGCGCCGAGCGACTTCTTGCCGAAGTTCACGATCAACTCACCCGCCATCAGGCTGCGCCAGGCGAACGCCCAGCCCTGTTTGAGGCCGGTGACGAACGACGGGAGGGACGCGGGCAGGATCAGATGCCGGAAGCGGTTGACGCCGCGCAGGCCCATGACCTTGCCGGCCCGGAGCAGGATCGGCGGCGTGTAGTCGACCCCGGCGATCAGGCCGATGGCGATCGAGGGGGCGGCGCCCAGCACGACCACGAACATGATGGCCGTCTCGCTCGTGTTGAACAGCAGCACGGCGAACGGCAGCCAGACGATCGACGGCAGGGTCTGCAGTCCGGTGATCAGCGAGCCGACCGCGGCGCGCAGCACCCGGACGCGGGCCACCGCGGCGCCGATCAGGCCGCCCACCACGACCGAGATCGCGAAGCCCACCAGCGCTCGCTGCATCGTGGTCGCGACCTCTTCGGCCATCGTGCCGTTGTCGATCCGCTTCCACAGCTCGGGGAAGACGAGGTCGGGGCCCGGGAGGACGTACTCCTCCTTCCAGCCGCTCCACACGACGAGCTGCCAGGCCAGCACGCCGAGGGCGATCGCGGCGAGCTTGGGCCAGAGCGACGCCCAGGCGCGCCGTGGCCCGCTGCGCCGGGTGCGGCCGCCGAGCTCCAGCGCGTCCAGGCCGGTGATCTGCCTTTCGATCGCGGGGTCGGCGTCCCGCCTGCGGGTCTCAACCGCCATGACGGCCGACCTCCTCGCGCAGCCGGTCGGTGATCGACGCGGCGAGCGTCGCGACCTCGGGTGAGTCGATGCGCCGGGGACGTTTCATCGGCACGGGGAATTCCTCGACGACGCGGCCGGGACGGCTGCTGAGGAGGACGACGCGGTCGCCGAGGCGGACGGCCTCGCGGACGTTGTGCGTCACGAAGAGCACGCTGAGGTTGCGCTCGCGCCAGATCCGTTCGATCTCGTCGTGCAGGAGGTCGCGGGTCATGGCGTCGAGCGCGCCGAACGGCTCGTCCATCAGCAGCACGGTGCCCTTGGACGTGTCGTTCTCGTCGATGGTCAACGCCAGGGCGCGAGCGAGGGCGACGCGTTGCCGCATGCCGCCGGAGAGCTGGTGCGGGCGCTTCTTCTCGAAGCCGTTGAGATGGACCGAGCCGAGCAGCTCGGCGGCCCTGGAACGGCGCTCGGACCGTGGCACGCCGCGCATCTTCAGGGCGAGCTCGATGTTGCCCGTGACCGTCAGCCACGGGAACAGGGCGGGCTCCTGGAACATCAGCGCGATCCGCGCGTCCCGGGTGTCGATCGTGCCCGCGCTGGGCCGGTCGAGGTCGGCGACCAGGTTGAGCAGGGTGCTCTTGCCGCAGCCGGAGGCGCCGAGCAGGCAGACGAACTCGCCGGGCGAGACGTCCAGGGAGACGTCGTCGAGGGCGAGCAGGGCCCCCGTTCCGGATCCGAACGCCTTGGAGACGCCACTCAGCCGGACCGCGGGAGGCCGGTCGGAGTGGGGTGGCTGGGTGCGACTCGGGGCGGTCAGGCCGGAGGCAGCCTGGGCGATCGGTGACGTCATGCGTTGACCTGTGCCTTTCCGCCCGCCTTCAGGATCTCGTTGAGGGTGGTGAGGTCGTAGATCCCGTTGAGGTCGGTCTTCTCCAGGAGCCCGACCTCCTCGGCGTGCTTCGCGCCCTCGATCAGCGAGCTCGCGACGGGGTCGTTGGTGAAGGTGACGTTCTTGAACGTGGCGTCCAGCACGGCGGGCTTGAGGGGCTTGCCGGTGAGTGCGTTCAGCTCGTCATTGGCGACCTTGGCGGCGGCGGCCTTGTCCTTGTTGATGAAGGCGTTCACCTCGACGTGCGCCTCGAGCAGCTTCTTGACCAGGTCGGGGTGTTCCTTCTGGAATTCGGTCCGCACGATGAGCTGGGTGATGACGAACTTGCCCCCGGGCCAGAGGGTCTTCTCGTCGACGAGGACCTTGCCCTTGCTCTCCTGCTGGAGGCGGCTGGCGAACGGCTCGGGCACCCAGGCCCCGTCGATCTGGCCCTGGCTGAACGACTGCAGGGTCACCGAGTTCTCCTGCGGGACGACCTTGACGTCGCCACCTCCGGCGAGGTCGGTCTTGAGCCCCTGCTCCTTGAGCCAATGGCGCAGCGCGACGTCCTGCGTGTTGCCCTTCTGCGGGGTGGCGATCTTCTTGCCCCTGAGGTCGGCCGCGGAGTCGATGCCGGGCCGTACGACCAGGGCCACACCGCCGGAGGCGGCACCTGCGATGATCTTGATGGCCTTGCCCTTGGACTTGGCCCAGGCGTTGATCGCCGGGTTGGGGCCGACGTACGTGGCGTCCACCCCCTTGGCGAAGAGGGCCTCCACGGCGGCCGGACCCGCGTTGAACGACTGGGTCTTGAGCTTGACGCCGGCGCCCAGGTGCTTCTGGAAGGTGCCGTTCTTGATGCCGACCAGGGCGGTGGCGTGCGTGATGTTCGGGAAGAAGCCGAGCTTCACCTCGGAGCCGCCGCTGCCGGAGCCGTCGCCACAGGCGCTGAGCGTGCCAGCCCCAGCCAGGACGATCAGTGTTGTGGCGGCGATCCGGCCGCGGAACCTGCGATGCATTGTCCCCATTCCCTACTTATCAAGTGTGTTTGATGTGCACAGTAGACAAGGTAGGTAATGTCTTCGTCAAGCCGCAGACCCGGCACGGTTCAGTGACGGGGACCAGGCTTCGATAGGCTCGGGTCCGGAAACCGCTCGCACCTGCGGACCGTCCGTAGTGAAACCAAGGGAGTTGCCCGTGTCGTCGATCGAGGCCGTACTCGCCCGGGAGATCCTTGACTCCCGAGGCAACCCGACCGTCGAGGTCGAGGTGCTGCTCGCCGACGGGACCGAGCAGCGCGCCATGGTGCCCAGCGGCGCGTCCACCGGCCAGTTCGAGGCCGTCGAGCTGCGGGACGGCGGCGAGCGGTACGGCGGCAAGGGCGTGCGCGACGCCGTCCGCGCCGTGAACGAGACCATCGACGAGAAGCTCGTCGGCTACCCGGCGTCCGAGCAGCGGCTGATCGACCAGCTGCTGATCGACCTGGACGGCACCCCCAACAAGGCCGCGCTGGGCGCCAACGCGATCCTCGGCGTGAGCCTGGCGGTCGCGCGCGCCGCGGCCGACTCGGCCGGTCTGCCGCTGTTCCGCTACGTGGGCGGCCCCAACGCGCACCTGCTGCCGGTCCCGATGATGAACATCCTGAACGGCGGCGCGCACGCCGACACCAACGTGGACGTCCAGGAGTTCATGATCGCGCCGATCGGCGCGCCGACCTTCTCCGACGCCGTCCGCTGGGGCGCCGAGACCTACCATGCGCTCAAGTCCGTGCTGAAGAGCCGCGGACTGGCGACCGGCCTGGGCGACGAGGGCGGTTTCGCGCCCGACCTGCCGAACAACCGCGAGGCGCTCGACCTGATCATCGAGGCGATCGGCAAGGCCGGCTTCGCCCCGGGCCGCGACATCGCGCTGGCGCTGGACGTGGCGGCGACGGAGTTCCACGCCGACGGCTCGTACGACTTCGAGGGCACCAAGCGCAGCGCCGAGCAGATGGCCGCCTACTACGGCGAGCTGGTCGACGCCTATCCGCTGGTCTCCATCGAGGACCCCCTCGACGAGGAGGACTGGACGGGCTGGAAGGACCTCACCGCCGCGATCGGCGCCAAGGTCCAGCTCGTCGGCGACGACCTGTTCGTCACCAACCCCGAGCGGCTCCAGCGCGGTATCGACACCGCCACCGCCAACGCGCTGCTCGTCAAGGTCAACCAGATCGGCACGCTGACCGAGACGCTCGACGCCGTGTCGCTGGCGCAGAGCAACGGCTACAAGTGCATGATGAGCCACCGGTCCGGCGAGACCGAGGACACCACGATCGCCGACCTGGCCGTCGCCACCAACTGCGGCCAGATCAAGACCGGTGCCCCGGCGCGCAGCGACCGCGTGGCCAAGTACAACCAGCTCCTGCGCATCGAGGAGCTCCTGGACGACGGCGCCCGCTACGCCGGTGCCGCCGCCTTCCCGCGCTTCACCTGGGAAGGCTGACCCGCTTCTCGCAGGACGGCAGGGGGCTCGCTGTGGCGAAGGACGACGACCGCCAGGCCGCCCGGGGAGGGAAGGACTCCGCCCCGGGCGGCAGTACGCGTAAGAACCCGGCGCTGACCAGCCGTGCCGCGATCCTGGCGATCGTGATGTGCGCGATCGCGCTGAGCCTGGCCTATCCCGTGCGCGAGTACATCGCGCAACGCCAGGAGATCGCCGACCTCGAACATAAGGAGCGGGTGGCGCAGAAGCGAGTGGAAGAACTCGCCCAACGCAAGCAACGACTGGGGGATAAGTCGTACATTGAGCGTGAAGCCAAGCGAAGGCTCCACTATTGCAATCCGGGGGAGAAGTGCTTCATCGTTCTTGACGGTGGCGGGGGAGGCGGCCAGCAGGCCCAGCAGGGCGGCCGGTCCAGCAGGCCGCCCTGGTACGAGTCGCTCTGGCGGTCGGTGGAGGCCGCGGACAGACCACGCTGACGCCCTGGAGTGTGGGGAGACACTCCTGGGCAGGCTCGGGTGGGGACGGAAATGATCAGCAAGTCAGACCAGGCCGCGGTCGCGGCCCAGCTCGGCCGCGAGCCGCGCGGCATCCGGCGGGTGGCCTACCGGTGCCCGTGCGGCCTGCCCGCGGTCATCGAGACCTCGCCGCGGTTGCCCGACGGCACCCCGTTCCCCACGCTCTTCTACCTGACGTGTCCCAAGGCCGCCTCGGCCATCGGCACCCTCGAAGGCAGCGGGGTGATGCGCGAGATGCAGGAACGCCTCGCTCGCGATCCGTCGCTCAAGGCCAAGTACTCCGAGGCGCACGAGGACTACCTGCGACGCCGTGACGAGGCGACCCGCGAGGACGGCGTCGAGCCGCTCCCCGCGGGAATGCAGAGCGCCGGCGGCATGCCCGAACGTGTCAAGTGCCTGCACGCGCTCGCCGGGCACGAGCTCGCCGTTCCCGGCGTCAATCCGTTCGGCCGGGAGACCCTGGACGCGCTGCCCGAGTGGTGGCGTTCCGGCCCCTGCGCCTGTATCGACCCTGAGGAGGCCCAGTGACGCGCGTCGCCGCGATCGACTGCGGGACCAACTCCGTCCGCCTCCTGATCGCCGACATCGTCGCGGACGGTGCGGACGGTACCGGCGGGACGCTCACCGACGTCGAGCGGCGCATGGAGATCGTCCGGCTCGGGCAGGGGGTCGACAAGACCGGCCGCCTGGCGCCCGAGGCGCTCGACCGGACGTTCACCGCGATGCGCGGGTACGCCGAGCTCGTCGAACGCCACGGGACCGAGAAGGTGCGCGTCGTGGCGACCAGCGCGACCCGTGACGCCGACAACCGGGCCGACTTCGTCAGCGGCGTCGTCGACATCTTCGGCGTGGTGCCCGAGGTGATCAGCGGCGACGAGGAGGCCTCGCTGTCGTTCCTGGGCGCCACCCGGGAACTGGCCGCGCTGCGTCCGGCCCGCCCCTACCTGGTGCTCGACATCGGCGGCGGCTCCACCGAGTTCGTGCTCGGCGGCGACTCGGTCGAGGCAGCCCGTTCGATGGACATCGGCTGTGTGCGGATGACCGAACGGCACCTCAAGGACGGCGACCCGCCGTCGCCCGATCAGATCACCGCCGCGGCCGCCGACATCGACACGGCGCTCGCCGAGGTCCGCAGGACCGTCCCGGTGGACGAGGCGCGCACGCTCGTCGGGCTGGCGGGCTCGGTCACCACGATCTCCGGGATCGCCCAGGACCTGCCGGAGTACGACCCGGCACGCATCCACCTGTCCCGCATCACCGCCACCCAGGTGCACGAGGTCACCCGCAACCTGCTGCACGCGACGCGCGCGGAACGCGCCGCGATCGGCGTCATGCATCCGGGCCGGGTGGACGTCATCGGCGCCGGCGCCCTCATCCTGGACCGTGTCATGCGCGAGTACGGCTTCGGCGCCGTGGTGGTCAGCGAGCACGACATCCTCGACGGCATCGCCTGGTCACTGGCCTGATCCGGCCTGCCGCCGACCCGGCGCGGCCCTACTGCTTGAGGGCGGCGAGCAGGGCGGGGATGAGGACGGCGTTCGGGTTCTGCTGCGGAACGTACAACACCGCGGCCGAGCCGCTCGCCTGCTGGATCCAGACACGGCCGTTCTCCACGGTCGCGCCCGAGATCGCCGACCAGCTCAGCGAGACCCGGTTGCCGCGGACGCCGCCGGGGTGGACGGTCAGCCCCTGCGCCACGTCGATCGACTCGCCGTCGCGCACCTGGCGGGCCAGCTCCCCGACCAGCCGCGGCTCCACCAGCCGGCGGCACGCCTCGACCAGCTGGAGCCAGAGCTCCTCCTGCTCGATGACCACCTCGACCCGCGGCCCGCCGTGGAACGGATGGCGGCCGACCTGGAAGATCCATTGAACGCCGCCGGGCTGCTGGCCGTATTCACTCCCGGTGGGGATCGCAGGCCAGTAGGCGACCCACTCCACGTGGCCCCAGGCGAGCGAGGTGTTGCCATAGCCCACCAGCTGCTCGTCCGCGTGCAGATGGAGCCCTCGCACGTTGGCGTCGAGCGGTTGCGGAGCCGCAGGCCGGCCCCATCCTCCGGGCTGCTCGTGCTGCCCCTGCTGTTGCGGGACGTGCTGCGGCTGCTGCTGGAGCGTCAGCCGGGGTGGCGTCGCAGGTTGGGGATTCAGGTTCTGCGTCCAGTTTTGGCCGTCCCACCAGCGCAGGCTGCCGCTGCCATAGGGGTCGGGATACCAGCCCGGTTGCGACAAGGCATGCCTCCGCTTCGCACGGTGCGCCGGATACCCACCGCCCCCGACCGGCAGCGCGAGTCGCATCGTACCGAGCGGAACGTGGCGGGCGATATGACTTGACCATTGCGACGCGCGCCACATGCGGTCCGTTCCGGATGGATTTGGGTTGGGCGGTGGGTAGTACCGCGCAATGCGTAGTACTGTGTATCGCACTATGGACACCACCCAGCTGCTCAAGGGAGTGCTCGACCTCGCGGTGCTGGCCGTCCTCGATCGAAGCGACAGCTACGGCTACGACGTGGTCAGACGGCTGCGCGAGGCCGGGCTCGACGATGTCGGCGACGCGTCGGTGTACGGCACGCTGCGCCGGCTCTTCAAGGCCGGCGCGCTCAACTCCTACGTCGTCCCCTCCGAGGAGGGGCCGCACCGCAAGTACTACGGCCTGAATGACGCGGGCCGTGCTCAGCTCGCGGGATCGGCCAAGACCTGGGCCGCCTTCGCTCACACGATGAACGACCTGCTGGACGACGTCGACAAGGGGACGCCATGAGTTCGCCGATCGAGAGACAGGAAGAGATCGCGCAGTACGCCCAGGACGTGCGCGCCGCCCTCGCCGACGTTCCGGAGGCCGACCGCGCCGAACTGCTGGAGGACCTGGAGGATCACCTGGCCGAGGTGGCCGCCGAGTCGGACGAGCCGCTCGCCAACCGGCTGGGCACCCCTGCGGCGTACGCCACCGAGCTTCGCGCCGCGTACGGCACCGGAACGGTACGGACCCGGCGGTCGGTCCGGGCCACCGCCACGGGCACCTACCAGTCGATGGAGTCCCGGCTTCGCGCGAAGGTCGAAGGCTCCCCGGCCTTCGGCGCCGTGTGGAATTTCCTCAAGGAGTTCCGCTCGCTGTGGTGGATCGTCCGGGCCTGGGTGGCGGCCCTGCTGCTCTGGCGGTTCTGGGACGACGACTGGCACGCCCGCCCCTGGGGCGCCGCCCAATGGATGGTCCTGGTCGTCTTCGTGGTGGCCTCGATCGCCCTCGGCCAGTGGTCGCGCGCACACCCGGACCGGTCGCCGCGAGCCCTGATCATCGGGCTCAACGGCCTGGCGGTCCTTCTCCTCGTCGGCATCCAGGTGAATCTCGGCCTCACCCATCTGGCGTCCAGGGGCATCGAGAAGATCGGGGTCATGGCGGCGCCCTCCGTCGCCGAATCGCCATCCGCGGCACCGGACGTCGCGAACCTCTACCCGTACTCCAAGGACGGCAAGCCGCTCAAGGACATCCTCCTCTACGACCAGGATGGCCGCCCCCTACAGCTCGACTACGAGGCGCACGGCTACCAGCTGGATCGCTGCGGAAGCCCGCCCCCGATCGCCAATTCCTACCCATTGCCGCTCCGCCAGCAGGACGATCCAGATATGGAGCCGACGCCCGGCCCCTCGTGCGTCCCTGGCAGCCCGATGCCCGCGCCCAAGTCGTCGGACGGTCCGACGTTCACGCCGACTCCCACCCCGGCCCCCACGTCCACGCCAACCCCCACCCCCACTCGCTGAGCTGAAGGGCATGCGAGGATCGTTGGCATGACCAATGCGCCCTTCGTGCCGCCGGGAACCGGGTGGCCGGAAGACCCGGCCACCCCGGACACACCTGTGGCGCAGGACGCGCCGCAGGTGGTCGCGCTGGCGGAGAAGGCACCCGATCTGACCGGGCTCTGCGCGCGCCAGTCGGTGTGCCGGGCCTGCGACCGGCTGGTCGAGTGGCGGGAACGGGTGGCCGTCGAACGGCGCCGGGCGTTCGCCGACGAGGAGTACTGGGGCCGCCCGATCGCCGGCTGGGGCGAGGCCGAGCCGCGGATCCTGCTGATCGGGCTCGCCCCGGCGGCGCACGGCGGCAACCGGACGGGGCGGATCTTCACCGGAGACCGGTCGGGTGACTGGCTGTTCGCCTCGCTCTACCGGGTCGGCCTCGCCGCCAAGCCCACCAGCGTGCACGCGGGGGACGGCCAGCGGCTCATCGGCGCCCGGATGGTGGCGACCGTGCGCTGTGCGCCACCGGACAACAAGCCCACGCCCGCCGAACGCCTGACCTGCCAGCCCTGGCTGGCACGCGAGATCGAGATGGTCGCGCCGAGCGTGCGGGCCGTCGTGATGCTCGGCGGCTACGCCTGGCAGGGGGCATGGCCCGCGCTGAGGCAGGCCGGATATGTGCTGCCGAGGCCACGGCCGTCCTTCGGCCACGGGGTGGAGATCGAAATCACATCTCCGGCGGGCGGCCCGGTGGCGATGATCGGGACGTACCACCCGAGCCAGCAGAACACGTTCACCGGCCGGGTCACCGAGGCCATGCTCGACACCGTCTTCGCCCGGGCCCGTGAGCTTTCCGGACTAGGTGGCCGTTAGCGGCTGAAAGCGGCCTTCGGCGGCCGATCGCGGTCAGCGTGACCGCGAAGACCCCGCCTGAACAGGTCGAACGGCGGGGCAGGGCCGTGGCCAAGCGGATGGAGCGGGTATTCGCACCCCCGTGTCCGCTCCAGCCGCTTGGCGCCCCCGTCGGGCCCTGTCCCGCCGCCGTTCTTGCGATACATCCAGTGAGATGCCGGAGAGTGCGAAGATGTTCGCCCGATTTCCCAGAACCTGGTGATTCTTCGGCGGAGTGCTTCCCGGGTGACGTCCGGCCAGTTCCGGGTACCCCTCCGGATATGCCAGCTACCCGTACACCGGACCATGCCAAGAAGATCCTTATCGTCGGCGGTGGTTACGTCGGCATGTACACGGCGCTGCGCCTCCAGAAGAAGCTGCGCGGTGACCTGCGCCGCGGCGACGTCACGATCACGGTGGTGGACCCGCAGTCCTACATGACCTACCAGCCGTTCCTGCCGGAGGCCGCGGCCGGCAACATCGAGCCGCGGCACGTGGTGACGCCGCTGCGCAAGGTCCTCAAGCGCTGCACGATCGTGAACGGGCACGTCACCAGGATCGACCACGCCGAACACCGGGTGACCGTGCGGCCCGCCGGTGCCGACCTGGCGGGGGAGAAAGAACGGGAGTTCGCCTACGACCAGCTCGTCGTCGCCGCAGGCTCGATCTCACGTACGTTGCCGATCCCCGGCCTGGGCGAATGCGGCATCGGGTTCAAGACCGTCGAAGAGGCCATCTTCCTGCGCAACCATGTGCTGCAACAGCTGGACGTCGCATCCTCGATCGACGACGACAAGGCGCGCCGCAGGGCCCTGACCTTCGTCTTCGTCGGCGGCGGCTTCGCGGGCGTGGAGGCGCTGGCCGAGCTTGAGGACCTGTCCCGCGACGCCGTCAAGTGGTATCCGACCATCGACCAGAGCGAGCTGCGCTGGATCCTGGTCGAGGCCGCCGACAGGATCCTGCCGGAGGTCGGCCCCGAGATGGGGCGGTGGACGGTCGAGGCTCTGCGCCGCCGCGGCATCGAGGTACGGCTGGAGACGCTGCTCAAGTCCGCCGAGAACCGGCACATCGTGCTGAGCGACGGCGAGGAGTTCGAGGCCGGCACGCTGGTGTGGACCGCGGGGGTCAAGGCGAGCCCGGTCGTGCGCGACAGCGACCTGCCGATCGACGGCAAGGGGCGGGTCAAGGCGACCGCCGAGCTGACCGTGGAGGGCCTCGACGGGGTCTACACGGCGGGCGACAACGCGGCCGTGCCCGACCTCACAAAGCCCGGCGAGTTCTGCGCTCCGAACGCCCAGCACGCGGTGCGCCAGGCCAAGGTGCTCGCCGACAACATCGTGCGTGACCTGCGGGAAAAGCCCCGCAAACCGTACAAGCACGCCTATGTCGGGTCGGTTGCAGGGCTCGGCCTGCACAAAGGTGTGGCCAACGTTTACGGCATCAAGCTGAAGGGCGTGCTCGCCTGGTTCATGCACCGCACATACCATCTCTCTCGGGTGCCGACGGTCAACCGCAAGATGCGCGTCACCGCGGACTGGACCCTCGCGCTGTTCTTCCGGCGTGAGATCGTCTCGCTCGGCGCGCTGGAGCGGCCCCGGCGGGAGTTCGAGCTCGCGGCCGGACGGCGCCACGACGACTAGCCCGATGACCGGGAGGAGGCACGCTTCGTGCAGGACGGTGTCGCCTCCCGGCTCGCGCCGCTGCTCACCCGGATCATGCTCGGAGCCGAGGACGGCGACGGCCCGGCCGCCGCCGACCTGCCGATCCGGGTGCGCGCCTGGGACGGCAGCACGATCGGCCCCGCCGCCGCGCCCGCGTTCGTCATCCGGCATCGCCGCGCGCTGCGCCGGCTGCTGTGGAAGCCCGGCGAGATGGGACTCGCCCGCGCCTATGTCGCGGGCGAGCTGGACATCGAGGGTGACGTCTTCGCGGCGCTCGGCGCCGTGCAGCGCGTCATGCGCAGTGGCGACGAGCCGATCCGGCTCAGCAGCGACGACAAGCGCGAGATCGTCCGGATGGCGGTCACGCTCGGCGCGGTGGGGCCGGAGCCCAAGCCGCCGCCCGAGGAGTTCCGATCCGGCCGGCGGGGAGCCGACGAGGAGTCCGGGCCGCTCGGGGCCTCGGCGGCCTTCTTCAGCAGGCTGTTCGGTTCCGGGATGGCGCACGGCAGCGGGCTGTGGGACGGCGCGGTCGACCTCCAGGAGGCGCAGCAGGCCGCACTCGACTCGGTCGCCGAACGGCTCGGCCTGTTCCCCGGTGCCCGTGTCCTCGACCTCAACTGCGCCTGGGGAGCCCTCGCGTGCCATCTGGCCGGGCAACACCGCGTGCGCGTCGTCGGCCTCACCCGTTCACCGCTGCAGGCCGAGCACGTCCGCGAACGGGCGGCCGCCGCAGGGCTGGCTGACCGGGTCGAGCCGCGCGACCGCGATCTGGCCGCCGCGGGCGGCGGGCCGTACGACGCGATCGTCGGGCTGGCGGGCCTGGAGGCGCTGGGCCGGGACATGCCCCGGCTGTACGAGCTGCTCGCACCTGGCGGCCGGCTCCTGATCCAGGAGCCGGTGCGGCGGCCCGGCACGCACCAGATCCGGCGGACGTTCACGACCAGCTACATGTTCCCCGACGACGGCGAGCTGCGCCCGCTCGGCGAGATCGTCGCCGAGGTGGAGGACGCCGGTCTGGAGGTGCGCGGCGTCACCGCGCTGCGCGAGCACCACGCCCGCACGCTCCGTGCGTGGGCGGCCAACCTCCAGCGGCACTGGGCCGAGTGTGCCGACCTCGCGGGAGCGGGCCGCGCCAGGGTGTGGCTGCTCTATCTCGCCGCCTCCGCGCTGGCATGCGAGAGCGGGCGGATCGGCGTCCACGAAATCTGTGCAATTCGGCGTGATCGCGATGGGCGCGCGGGCGCCACTATGGTCGAGGCCTTCGCGGTCCATGCCGATGGCGCGCCGTAATGCGCGCCTGAGCCGTTCCCATTCCGGCGTTCCGTCCCGTGTTGGGGGGTCTGACCTGCGAAGAGGAGGGATTCGGGAGAAATGTGATCCCGGTCGAATAGCGGGCAGGTGGGATGAGGAAAGAGGCTGGGTATGATTGCGCCGCCCCTGTAGCCCAACGGCAGAGGCGGGCTCCCTAAAAGAGCCTCAGGTGTCGGTTCAAATCCGACCGGGGGCACCATCGCGGCCGGCGCCCAAGGAAGAACGCGTGCAGTGGGCACCGGCCTGCGGGCCGCGTTCCGATACCGAGCCGTCACGCTCCGGGAGCACCGGAACACGCCCGCACGTTCTAGAATGATCTGACGAGGTACGCCTGAGTGGAGGCAGCAATGGAGAGCAGGAACCCGGCGTTCCGGGGCAATGCCTTCGGTGGGCAGGGGGGCGGCTACGGCGCGCCGCCTCCGCAGCAGCTCCAGGACATGTACGACGCGCCGTCCTACACGCCCCCGGCCCAGCGGACGATGACGTACGACGACGTCGTCATCCGGGGTTTCATGAGCCTCGGCGCCCTGGTGGTCGCCGGCGCGCTCACCTGGGCGTTCGTGCCGGTCCAGACGGGATTGGCGATCGCGGTGGTCGCCTTCCTGCTGCAACTGGGCATCGGCCTGTTCATCAGCTTCTCGGGCAAGGCCAACGCGCCGCTCGTCATGACGTTCTCGGCGGTCTACGGCGTCGGCGTCGGCGCGATCAGCCACTACTACGAGACGCTCTACAACGGGATCGTCTTCCAGGCGGTCATCGGCACCGCGCTCGCGTTCGCCGCCGTGCTCGCGGTGCACTCCCTGAAGATCATCCGGGTGACGCCCAAGCTCGCCAGGTTCGTGGTCGCGGCCGGGCTCGCCATGGTCGCCCTCATGCTGGTCAACCTGGTCGTGGGGATGTTCAACGACACCGGCATCGGCATCCGGGAGAACGGCCCGCTCGGCATCGCGTTCAGCGTGATCGCCATCCTGGTCGGCTGCTTCTTCCTGCTGCTGGACTTCGACTCCATCGAGCAGGGTGTGCGCGCCGGCGCGCCGGAGAAGTTCGCCTGGTACTGCGCGTTCGGGCTCACGCTGAGCCTCGTGTGGATCTACCTGGAGATCCTGCGGCTGCTCTCGTACTTCCGCGAGTAGCGAGTGCGCCCGTGAGATGGCGCGACCGATGATGCGACGCGGACGCTGACCGCGGACATGACTCGCCCCCCACCGGACTTGGCTCCGGCGGGGGGCGAATCAGTTGCGGGATCTCTGCACCAGAGTCGTACTGCGTAGCGGTACGACGGCGGGGGGCGTCCCGTGGTGGGATCCCGCGAAGTCCTCAGTAGTGGCGCGCCCGGCGGGTGCGCTCGTGCTCGCGGACCAGTGCGGCCGCGTAGCCGTGCGAGAGCCCGTGTTCGTCGGCGAGCCAGTTGCAGCGTTCCTCACATCGGAGGAAGGCCGGTCCGTTTTCGATGGCGGTGAACCACTCGGGGATGTCACGTCCTGTGACTTGCGGGATGCGGGCGATCAGCTTGCTGTGCGTCTCCGGCGAGTGGTTCAAAGACAATTGGCACCTCCAGGAAGCGGGGCTCTTCCTGCCGACTCTGCAACAGCAGCCTGGATGTGACAACCCCCTAACGCGGACCTATCCATTACGTAACGTAGATCATTCATAACGTAACGATCATTCATATAAAAAAGTTACGGCCCGCGCGTTGTCGCGCGGGCCGTGAAGAGGGGGCGAAGGCCTCAGCTGAGGCGCTCCAGCACCATCGCCATGCCCTGGCCACCGCCCACGCACATGGTCTCCAGGCCGAACTGCTTGTCGTGGAACTGCAGCGAGTTGACCAGGGTGGAGGTGATCCGGGCACCGGTCATGCCGAACGGGTGGCCGACCGCGATGGCGCCGCCGTTGACGTTCAGCTTGTCCATGTCGACGCCCAGGTCCTGCGCGGACGGCAGCACCTGCGCGGCGAACGCCTCGTTGATCTCGACCAGGTCGATGTCGTCGATGGTCAGCCCCGCCAGGGCCAGCGCGCGCTGGGAGGCGCCCACCGGGCCGAGGCCCATGATCTCGGGGGACAGGCCGGTGACGCCGGTCGAGACGATGCGGGCGAGCGGGGTGATGCCCAGCTCGGCGGCCTTGGTGTCGCTCATGATGATGACCGCGGCGGCGCCGTCGTTCAGCGGGCAGCAGTTGCCCGCGGTGACGGTGCCGTCGGGGCGGAACACCGGCTGCAGCTGCGACACCTTGTCGTAGGTGGTGCCGGGCCGCGGGCCGTCGTCCTTGGAGACGACCGTGCCGTCGGGCAGGGTGGCGGGGGTGATGTCCTTCTCCCAGAACCCGTTGGCGAGGGCCTTCTCGGCGAGGTTCTGCGAGCGGACGCCGAACTCGTCCTGGGCCTGGCGGCTCACGCTGCGGATGCCCGCCACGTTCTCGGCGGTCTGGCCCATCGCGATGTAGATGTCGGGCATCGCCCCGTCCTCGCGCGGGTCGTGCCAGAGACCGGCGCCGCCCTCGGCGGCCTTGGCGGTGCGGGCCGCGGCCTCGCCGAACAGCGGGTTCTGGGTGTCGGGCAGGCCGTCGCTGCTGCCCTTGGCGAAGCGGCTGACCATCTCCACGCCCGCCGAGATGATGACGTCGGCCTCGCCCGCCTTGATCGCGTGGAGCGCCATCCGGGAGGTCTGCAGCGAGGAGGAGCAGTAACGGGTGATCGTCGCGCCGGGCACGCTGTCCCAGCCGAGCAGCGTGGCGACCACCTTGGCCTGGTTGTAGCCCTGCTCGCCGCCGGGCAGCCCACAGCCGAGCAGCAGGTCGTCGATCTGGCTCGGGTCGAGCTGCGGCACCTTGGCCATGGCCGCGGTGATCATCTGGGCGGTGAGGTCGTCCGGGCGCAGGTCCTTGAGCGAACCCTTGAAGGCGCGGCCGATCGGCGAACGCGCGGTGGCGACGATGACTGCCTCGGGCATGTCGGATCTCCCTGTCTGAGCGGCCGGTGGCTGACCCGGCGACGGTGTTACTCACCGGTCACAAGCAAATCTAGCTGCTGCCCGCGCAGCCGTACACGCCGGGGCCGCGACCTTATGGACATTGAGTCCAATAAGTGCCCGCTTGCTCACCCGGGAGCGAACGCGGTCAGAGGCCGTACATGCCGGGGGTCGTTCCCTTGGCGTCCTTGACGGCGTGCAGGACGCCGGCCTCGTCTCGCCAGACGCGCCACCCGTCCACGGCGCCGGTGTACCAGCCGGGAGGCGGGCCGGGCTCGCTGATCTTCTTGCCGGCGGCCAGGTCGTAGGCGCAGAGCGGGGCGACCGGGAAGAAGCCGCGCTGGCCACTGATCTTCAGCTCGGCGGGGTCGACCGTGCAGAACGACCAGGCGCGCATGCCCTTGGGCTTGGTCTGGGCTGCGTTGCGCAGGTCGTACGCGGCGCCGGCGCGGCCCTGTGAAAGGAAGCCGAGCTTGGTCAGATCCGCGGGGAACGCCAGCCACCAGGCGGATTTGGGCGCCTTGTCCGCGCTGATCGTGCCGGTCGTCCGGCCCGTCCTGGGGTCGAGTTGCTCGAAGCCGCCGTAGCCGCCCGCCTGGGTGACCTGACGGGTGATCAAAGCGACCGCCGGATTGGCACTGGGGTAGACGCGCAGCAGCCGCTTGCGCGCCCAGATCGGCTTGCCGGTCGCCATGTCCAGTCCGAAGAAGCCGAACGCGGACAGCGGTTGGCCCTTGCGTGCCTGGTACGGGGCCATGTAGCCGACGAGCACGTCGCCGAGCGAACCGAACGCCCAGCCGCCGGAGAGATTGACGCCAGCGCCGACCGCGCGTTCCACCGGGAAGCTCCACAGCGGCTTGCCCGTCTTGAGATCGTGGGCCTCCAGCGTCGGATGCTTGGCCATCCGGAACGCCACGAGCTTGCCGGCATCGGCCCACTCGACCTCGGCGATGCCTGGCATCTTCCACAACTGCCTGCCGCCGGCCTCAGGATCGAGCACGACGAACCGGGCGTTCCTGCGGGCGGTGAACTCGGACATGCAGATGTACGGGCCGCAGCGCACCGGGCCGAACGTCGAGTCGACCGGGCGGACCCACTTCTGCGCGCCGGAACGGGCGTCACGGGCGACCAGTGTCGCCTTCCACTTGCCGGTCTTCTGCGGTTCGAGCGAGACCACCACGCCCTTGCCCTGCGGGCCCACCACCGCGGGCGGCTGGACGCCCATTCCGGACAGCCGGCCGACCATCGTGGCGGGACGCGACCACAAGCTCCGGCCCTTGGGCAGGTCGAACACCGACGTCTCCAGCGTGCCGTCGGGCCGCAATCCCGTGACGGCCGTGACGCCCGCGCCCGCGACAGGCCGGCTGACCGCGTTCACGCCCTTGCCGGACCAGCCCTGCGCGGCTGCGGCGCCGCTCGTCCCGGGGCCGCTGGAGCAGCCCGCCGCCCCCAGAAGGAGCATGGCCGTGGCGATGCGTGCCGGAACGATTGCGGAAAGTGGTCGTTGTCGGGTGTGCGAGGCCATGGTTCAGCTCCTCAGCGAGCGCTATGGGATTTCAAGGGAAGGCCGACTGAGAAGCGTCGGCCCGCCTGCCACTCGGGCCCTGAGGCGCGTTTGCGGCGCCCCGTCCGCAAAAACAGAACGTAACAGAGGGACTACAGATCCGGAGCCGTTTCCGTCACGCCGGGTCAGGCGGCACCCGCGGCACCTGGGACGGCTCCTGCGGACGGCGGTTCCTCCACGCCCTCGTCGGCGGCCGGGCGACGGCGGCGCAGCAGCGTGGCCCAGGCGCCCCGCGGGCCGCGTTCGCGACCGGCGACGCTGGTGCCCGCGACCTCGGTGCCGGGCTCCTCGGCGGCCTCGGCGGCCGCCAGGTAGACCGGCAGCACGCCTTCGCCCCGGCGGGGGTCGGGCAGCGCCTCGGGGTCGGGCTCCAGACCGAGCGCGGCGGCCATCGAGGGCAGCATCGCCATGGCCGCCGCGGCGTAGCCATGTGCGGAAGGGTGATAGCGGTCGTCGCTGAACATCGCGAGCGGGTCGGCGGCGAACTCGCGGCCGAGGAGGTCGCCGAGCGAGACCGACCGGGCGCCGTGTTCGACCACGGCGATCGTCTGGGCGGCGGCGAGCTGGCGGCTGGTGCGGCGCGCGATCCACCGCAGCGGCTGCATGAGGGGCTTGACCGAGCCCAGATCGGGGCAGGTGCCCACGACGACCTCGCAGCCGGCGGCGCGAAGGCGCTGGACCGCGGACGCCAGATGGCGCACGGACTCGGCGGCGGGCACGCGGCCGGTGACGTCGTTGGCGCCGATCATGATGACGGCGATCTCGGGCTCCGCCTCCAGCGCCCGGGTGACCTGCCCGTCCAGCGCCTCCGAGCGGGATCCCGACTTGGCCACGTTCGTCAGCCACACCGGGCGGGCCGCGATCGCCGACAATCCGGCGGCGAGCAGGGCGGCGGGCGTCTCATCGGGCGCCGCCACGCCGAGACCGGCCGCGGTGGAGTCGCCGAGGACGACGAAGGAGATGGGCTCGCCGGGCAGCCGCCCGCCGTATAGATCGTCGGCCACGGGCGGCTCGCCGTAGGGCGTGGCCTGGATGATCCGCCGGGCCATCTTGGCCTCCACGATGATCAGCCCGAACGTCAGCCCGCCCAGCGCCGTGATCCCGCCGCCCCCGTAGGCGGCCGCGGTCGCGATGCGCCGCGCGGTCAACGCTCTCAGCATCGTCGCTTACCCTCCGTCATTATCAAAGGGTGTACCCCGTCCCACCACGGATGCCTCCGACGGCAGATGTGGGCTACCGTCGGAAACAGGAATCTATCCGAATCCGCATCCTGCCCAGCCGCAGTACACACCGAGTACTCGCGGTTCGATTCCGGATGCACCATCTTGAAACCCGACAAGGACGTCGCGTGCACGTACACGATTCGCTCGTCGAGCTGATGGGCAACACCCCGCTCGTGCGATTGCGCAAGGTGACCGGAGGCTCCGCGCCGCAGGTGCTGGCCAAGGTCGAGTACTTCAATCCCGGCGGCTCGGTCAAGGACCGCATCGCCGTCCGGATGATCGATGCCGCCGAGGCATCGGGAGAGCTCAAGCCGGGAGGCACGATCGTCGAGCCGACCTCGGGCAACACCGGGGTGGGGCTGGCCATCGTGGCGCAGGAGCGCGGCTACCGCTGCGTCTTCGTCTGCCCCGACAAGGTCGCCAAGGACAAGATCGACGTGCTCCGCGCGTACGGGGCCGAGGTGGTCATCTGCCCGACCGCGGTCTCGCCGGAGCACCCGGACTCCTACTACTCGGTCTCGGACCGGCTCGCCGCCGAGATCCCGGGGGCGTGGAAGCCCAACCAGTACACCAACCCCAACAACCCGCGCTCGCACTACGAGACGACGGGACCGGAGCTCTGGGAGCAGACCGAAGGGCGGATCACGCACTTCGTCGCCGGCATCGGCACCGGCGGCACCATCAGCGGCACCGGCCGGTACCTCAAGGAGGTCTCCGGCGGCGCGGTGAAGATCATTGGCGCCGACCCGGAGGGTTCGGTCTACTCCGGCGGCAGCGGCCGCCCGTACCTGACCGAGGGCGTCGGCGAGGACATCTGGCCCGAGACCTACGACCGCGAGATCTGCGACGAGGTCATCGCCGTCTCCGACCGCGACTCGTTCGTCATGACCCGGCGGCTGGCTCGCGAGGAGGGCCTGCTCGTGGGCGGCTCCTGCGGGATGGCGGTCGTCGCCGCGCTGCGGGTCGCCGCCGCGGCGGAGCCGGACGCGGTGATCGTGGTCCTGCTGCCGGACGGCGGCCGCGGCTACCTCTCGAAGATCTTCAACGACGAGTGGATGGCCGACTACGGCTTCCTCGCCCCGACCACCGAGGAGACCCCGGTGGGCGAGGTGCTGACCCGCAAGGGCGGCACGCTGCCGGAGTTCGTGCACGTCCACCCGCACGAGAGCGTACAGACCGCGATCTCGATCATGCGCGAGTACGGGGTGTCGCAGCTCCCGGTGATGAAGGAGGAGCCGCCGGTCATGGCGGCCGAGGTGGTCGGCTCCATCGTCGAGAGCGACCTGCTCGACGTGCTGGTCAAGGACCGGGCGAAGCTGTCGGACCCGCTGGAGGCGCACATGTCCGCGCCGCTGCCCACGATCGGCTCCGGCGAGCCGGTGAGCAAGGCCGTCGAGGTTCTGGAGAAGGCCGGCGGCGCCGTCGTCCTCGTGGACGGCAAGCCCAAGGGCCTCATCACCCGCCAGGACGTCCTCGCCTTCCTGGCCGGCAACTCTGTCTGACGGCAACTCTGTCTGAGGCGACTCTGTCTGACGGCGATTCTGCCTGACCGGCGACTCTGCCTGACCGGCCGCTCGCGGGCCTGAACGCGGCGAAGCGCCGGAGATCGGCTCGATCTCCGGCGCTTCGCCTTCTCACGAAGTTGAATTGCGGCGTGTGGTCGTGGGCGGCTATTTCAGACCTCCACGCCGCAATCCAACGTCTTAGGAGCGGTAACCCGACGGGACGAAGTCCTCGCGGGTCTCGCCCGGGCCCTGGGCGCCCGGCGGCACCGCCTTGGGCCGGTCGCCGTGTCCCGGCCACCAGGCCTTGTGGCCCAGCATCGCGGTCACGGCGGGCACCAGGAAGATGGCCATCACGAAGGCCGACAGTGTGATGCCCATCGCGATGGAGCCACCCATCTGCTGGAGCATCGTGACCTTCGCCACCAGCATCACCGAGAAGGTGGCCGCCAGGACCAGACCGGCCGCGGCGACGGTCGGGCCGCCGTGCTGGACCGCCAGGGCGGCGGCCTTGCGCGGCTCGTGGCCCTCCTTGGCCTCCTCGCGCAGTCGCGCGGTCATCAGGATGTTGTAGTCGGTCCCGATGGCCAGCACGAACAGGTACAGCATGATCGGCAGGTGGAAGATCTCACCCGGCTGCCCCATCGCGCCCTGGAAGACGAACACCGCGGAGCCCATCGTCGCGGCGAAGCCGAGCAGCACGATCGGCACCAGGTAGAGCGGTGCGACCACCGACCGCAGCAGGATCAGCAGGATGAGCGCGATCAGCACACCGGCGATCGGCAGGATCACCGAGAGGTCGCGGTTGACGACCTTGTTGATGTCCCCGTAGACCGCGGTGGCGCCGCCCACCAGCATCTTGGTCCCGTCCGGCTTGATCTTGTGCGCGGCCGGTCGCAGCTCGTCCTTGACCAGCGCGATGGACGCGTTGCTGTTCGGGTTGCTCTTGAGCAGCAGGTCGATCTGGACCACGTTGCCGCCCGTGCCCGGCTGGGCCGGCTGGACGCCGCCCACGCCCGGCAGGGACTTGGCCTGCGCGCTGAAGGCATCGATCTTGGCCTTGGCGATCGGCTGCCCGTCGGTGGACTCCAGGTAGACCTGGACCGGCGTGGTCAGGCCGGGCGGGAAGCCCTTCTGCATCTCCTTCATGGCCTGCGCGGACTCGGTGTCCTGCGGGAAGCTCGCCTGGAAGTCGTAGTCGGCCTTGAACCCGAAGGCGCCGGCGGCCAAGGCGACCAGCAGGGCGCCGGAGCCGAGGGCGACCAGCGCCGGGCGCTTGCCGACCATCCGGCCCATCCCGGCCGAGACCTTGTCCTTGGGCTGCTTCTTCCAGGACTTGGACGGCCAGAAGATCGCCGTGCCGAGCAGGGAGATGAGCGCGGGGAACAGCGTCAGCGAGGTGATGCCCATGACGATGACGGCGATCGCCAGCGACGGGCCCCAGGCGGAGAAGATGCCGAACGCGGCGAACATCAGTACCAGGAACGTCACGGCGATGGCGGCCGCGGCGGAGGTGATGACCTCGCCGACCCGCTCCACTGTGACGATCATGGCGGTCTTCTTGTCGTCGCCCGCCCGCAGCCGTTCGCGGAAGCGGAAGAGCAGGAACAGGTAGTAGTCCGCGCCGATGCCGAACAACACGATCGTCAGGATGATCGAGAGGCTGTCGTCACCGGAGAAGTCCAGCAGCTTGGACGCCGCACCGATCACCTTCATCGACACGACCTCGGTCGCGAAGATGACGATGATCGGCAGGACGGCGGCGATCGGCGCCCGGAAGATCAGCAGAATCAGGCCGATGATCAGGATGAACGTGCCGCCGGTGACGAGCGCCAAGGACTGAGTGAAGGAGTCCTCGTTGTCGACGAACGCCGCCGTGTCACCGCCGACCTTGGCGTTCAGGCCGCTGCCCAGCACCCCGGGCAGGTCCTTGCGCATGTTCTTGATCGCCTCGCCCTGGTCCTTCTGGGCGGTCTGATCCGTGCCCTTGAGCGACACGTTGATCAGTTGGAAATCCTGGTTGGGAGCCACTGACTGCTGGCCGGTCTGCAGGTTCACCACGGTCTTGTACTTCTTGGCCGTCAAAGCCTGCGTGGCTTGCGTGATCTTGGTGCTGTCGGCCGGTGTGATCTTCCCGCCGTCGGCCCGCTGGACCACGACGAACGCGGTGGCGTCCGCGGCCTGCGGGAACGACTTCTCGGCCAGCTTCGCTGCCTGGATGGACTCGTACTTGGAGGGCAGGAAGTCGGCCTGGTCGGACTTGGTCTCGATACTGGGCGCGAGCCCGACGATGGCGACGGCGGCGGCGACCCACGCCAGAATCGTCCACCACGGGTGTCTCACGACGAACCGCGCAAGCCGTGCGAACATTCAAATTCCTTCAATGTGTGATTTGTTCTGCGATACCGGTCAACCGTATGGAACGTTCTGTCGTTTGTGGTCAGCCTGAGCGCCGAACTCTCACCTGTACTTCCGGGGGAGGATCTCCTCCTCCAGGAGGGTGGACCTAGGTCCACCCCCCAGGTGCGAGATCTCTCTGACCAGGCATGACGCTCTTACGGGGCCCTAGCGGGCGTGTCGCCCCGAGCGGGCGAACTGCTCCTCCAGCGGGTCCGGGCCCTTGCGCACCGGCGGCTCGTCGCCGTGGCCGGGCCACCACGCCTTGTGTCCGAGCAGCGCGGTGACGGCGGGCACGAGGAAGATCGAGACCACGAACGCCGACAACACGATCCCGATCGCCACCGCGAAGCCGATCTGCTGGAGCATCGAGACCTTCGCCAGCATCATCACCGAGAAGGTGCCGGCCAGGATGAGCCCGGCGGCGGCGACGGTCGGGCCGCCGTGCTCGACGGCCAGGGCGGCGGCCCGGCGCGGGTCGTTGCCCTCCTTGGCCTCCTCTCGCAACCGTGCGGTCAGCAGGATGTTGTAGTCGGTCCCGATCGCCAGCACGAACAGGTAGAGGATCGTCGGCAACTGGAACGTGAGGCCGGGTTCGCCCAGCGCGCCCTGGAACGTGTAGACCGCCGCGCCGAGCGTGGCCGCGAAGCCGAGGAGCACCACCGCGACCAGGTAGATCGGCGCCACCAGGCTGCGCAGCAGCAGGGCCAGGATGAGGGCGATGAGGACCGCCGCCACCGGCAGGATGACCGACAGATCGCGGTTCATGACGTTGTTGATGTCGGCGAACGTGGAGGTCTCCCCGCCGACGTAGGCCCAGGTACCGGGCGGCGCGGCCTTGTGCACCGCGTCGCGCAGATCGCCGCGGACAAGTTCGATCGACTCCGCCGAGAGCGGGTTCTGCTTCAGCAGCAGATCGACGCGGGCGACGGAACGGTCGGCCTTGCTCGGCTCCGGCTGCTGGACGCGTCCCACACCGGGCACACCCTTGGCCTTCTCACTGAAGGCGGCGAGCTGTCCCTGCTCAAGGGCCTGGCCGTCCGCACGCTTGACGTACACCGAGACGGGTGTCGTCAGCCCCGGCGGGAATCCCTTCTGCATGTCCTTGTTGGCCTGCGCCGACTCAGTGTCCTGCGGGAAACCGGCGAAGAAGTCGTTGTTGCTCTTGAAGGAGAACGTGCCGACCGCGAGGCCGACCAGCAGGGCGCCGGACACGAGGGCGACCACCGCGGGACGCCGTCCGACCAGCCGGCCGAGCGCAGCGGCCTGCGAGCCCTTGGGACGCTTGCGCCAGGCCTTGGACGGCCAGAAGACAGCGGTGCCGAGCAGCGAGACGATCGCCGGGACCAGGGTGAGCGCGGTGACGGCCATGACGGTGACGGCGATCGCCAGCGCCGGGCCCATCGGCCCGAAGCCGCCGAACGCGGCCAGCAACATCACCAGGAAGGCGACGGCGACGGCACCCGCCGCGGAGAAGATGACCTCGCCGACGCGCTCCATCGAGATGATCATCGCGGTCTTCTTGTCGTCCCCGGCGCGCAGCCGTTCGCGGTAGCGGAACAGCAGGAACAGGATGTAGTCGGTGCCGATCCCGAACAGCACGATCAGCATGATGATGCCGAGGTCCTCGCCGACCTCCCAGTTGAAGGCGTTCGCCGCGAACGCGATCAGCCCGTTCACGACCTGCATCGTCGCTGTGATCACCAGCAGCGGCAGCAGGGCCGCGAGCGGCGCCCGGAAGATCAGCAGGATCAGGCCGATGATCAGGACGAAGGTCGCGATCCCCACGATCTCGAACGACTGGTCAAAGGACTTCTGGTTGTCGACCCACGAGGCGACGTTTCCGCCGATCTTGGCGTCGAGACCGCTGCCCGACAACTGGGCGGGCAGCTGCTCGCGGGTCTTTTTGACCGCCTCGCTCATCTTGTCGTCGTCGTCGCCGATCATCGGCATGCCGATGATCTGGACAGCCTTGTTCGGCGCGACCGTGTCCGGCCCGGTGGTGAAGGCGCGGACCACCGGGGGCTTACGGCTCTCCAGCGCCCTGGCGACCTGGGTGATCTTGGCGCCGTCGGCGGCCGTGAGGGGTGCCCCGTCGGAACGTTTGACGACGATCAGCGCGGATTCCTCGTCCCGCTGCGGGAACGCCTTTTCGGCGATTTTCGCGGCCTGAATCGACTCGTACTTGCTCGGGAGGAAGTCGGCCGTGTCCTCCTGTGTGGAGATCGCCGGAGCCGTCATGATAATGGCCGCGGCGGCGACGAGCCAGGCCAGGATCGTCCACCACGGATGTCTGACGACGACGCGCGCGAGCCATGCGAACATGCGTCTTTTCCTTCAGCTGAGATGAAATGGGGGGAATGACAAAGACGCTAAAGATGGGATTTCTCGTTGTGGTCCCGCTGCGAAGCCAACCCTGACCTGATACCTGCGGGGTGGGTCCCTCGTCCTTCGGTACCGCTGCGGGTGGGTAGCCTCGTCCTCATGGACAAGGACGTTCACCAGGGATTTGAGACGCTGGCCATCCACGCCGGGCAGGAGGCCGACCCCACGACGGGCGCGGTCGTCCCTCCGATCTACCAGGTCTCCACGTACAAGCAGGACGGCATCGGCGGGCTGCGGGGCGGCTACGAGTACTCGCGGTCGGCCAACCCGACCCGCACCGCCCTGGAGACCTGCCTGGCCGAGATCGAGGGCGGGTCACGCGGGCTGGCGTTCGCGTCCGGCCTCGCCGCCGAGGACGCGCTGCTGCGCACGGTGCTCAAGCCCGGTGACCACGTCGTCATCCCGAACGACGCGTACGGCGGCACCTACCGGCTCTTCGCCAAGGTCGCCGAGCCGTGGGGCGTGACGTTCGACCCGGTGCCGCTGAACGCCGTCGCCGCCGTCCGCGCGGCGATCCGGCCGGAGACCAAGCTGATCTGGGTCGAGACGCCGACCAACCCCCTGCTGGGCATCGCCGACATCGCGGCGCTGGCCTCCGTCGCCCATGACGCCGGGGCGTTGCTGGCGGTGGACAACACGTTCGCCTCGCCCTACCTTCAGCAGCCGCTGGCTCTGGGCGCCGACGTGGTCGTGCACTCCACCACCAAGTACATCGGCGGCCACTCCGACGTGGTCGGCGGTGCGCTGGTCGTCACCGACCCCGGACTGGGCGAGCGGCTCACCTTCCACCAGAACGCGATGGGCGCGATCGCCGGCCCGTTCGACGCGTGGCTGACCCTGCGCGGCATCAAGACCCTGGCCGTACGGATGGACCGGCACTGCGCCAACGCCGAAGCCGTCGCCGGCATGCTGAGCCGCCACCCGGCCGTCACCGAGGTCATCTACCCGGGGCTTCCCACCCACCCGGGCCACGAGGTCGCCGCCAAGCAGATGAAGGCCTTCGGCGGGATGGTCTCGTTCCGGATGGCGTCCGAAGAGGCGGCCGTCCGCGTCTGCGAGCGCACCGAGCTCTTCACGCTCGGCGAGTCGCTCGGCGGCGTGGAGTCGCTGATCGAGCACCCGGGCCGCATGACGCACGCCTCCGCCGCCGGTTCGCCGCTCGAGGTCCCCGCCGATCTCGTCCGTCTCTCGGTGGGCATCGAGGACGTCGACGATCTCCTCCGTGACCTGGAGCAGGCCCTCGCCTGAGCGCCCGGCGAGCCCGCGGTGTGCGAGGGGTCTGTGGGGTTCGGGGGGTCATGGGCGTGATCGAAGCTTTATGATGTGCGCGCCAGATTCCGCCGAGAAAGGGGTCCGAGTGCGCAAGGTACTGGTGGCCGGGGCGGCCTTCGCCGCGACCTGCCTGTCGGCTGTGGCCGTGCCGACGGGAGCGCAGGCGGACCCGCCCGCGCCCGTGCTGGAGGGTGCCGAGACCTCGTCCACGACGACCAGTTCTCCGTCACGGCCCGCCCAGGCCGACTCCTCGGTGGTCTCCGCGCGCGCGGTCATCGTGACGCCGAAGCCGCCGAGGCAGCGCACCTACGCGTACGGGCGGCACCCGCGCCAGCGGGTCGACGTCTACTGGCGTACCCCGGCGAAACCCAAGCAGCAGAGCCGGCAGCCTCAGCAAGGGCAACAGCCTCAGCAAGGGCAACAGCCTCAGCAGGGCCAGCAAGGCCAGCAGGGGCGACAGAGCCAGCAGGGACAACAGACTCAGCAGGGACAACAGACTCAGCAGGCGCGGCAGCAGCCGGCCCGTCCGGGCGTTCTGCTGCTGCACGGCGGATCCTGGCGCCGGGGGAGCAAGACCGGCTGGAAGTACTTCGCGCGCCGCCTGACGACGCAGGGATTCACGGTCTTCGCGGCCGACTACCGGCTGTCCAGCATGGCGCAGTGGCCCGCGCAGCGCACCGACGCGCAGGCCGCCCTCGCGTTCGTCAAGAAGCACGCCAAGACGTGGAACGTCGACCCGCAGCGGATCGTCGTGGTGGGCGCCTCGGCGGGCGGCCACCTGGCAACGCAACTGGGCACCGCCGGCACCGGCGCCCGGCAGGTGCGCGGCGTGGTGGCCCTGTCGCCGGTCAACACGCCCTACCTGGCCTACCAGGACGGCATAGCGGCGACGGCGTCCCCCATCCAGAGCGGCCTGCGCAACGCGGTCGTCAAGCTCCTCGGCTGCGTGCCGAGCCAGGCCGACCCGGCCTGCTGGGAGCGGGTGGACGACGCCAACTCCGCGACCCACGCCACCCCGGGCGACGCGCCCATGCTGCTCATGCACAGCGAGGGCGACTTCGTTCCGGTGACCCAGAGCACGGGCTTGGCCAGCGCTCTGCGCGGCGTGGGCGTGCCCGTCACGGTCAAGACCGTGCCGGGGGACATGCACGGTAACGGGCTGTTGAACGACGAGACGGTCTATCCGGCGCTGCTGTCCTGGATCAAGTCCCGGACGAGCTGACCAGGTCGAGTTGATCAGGTCGAGCTGATCAGGTCGCGGACGACCTAGTCGTACCAGACCATCAGGAAGAGGATCACCAGCCAGAGCAGCGCGACCACCCCTGAGAGGGAGACGATCCGGCCGCGTTCCACCTGCGCGATGTCGCTCCGCGCGGGGGCCGCCGGCGTGGCGCTCTCCGCGGCCTTGGTCTCGGCCCCGTCTTCTTCCCTGTCGCCGTCCTCGTCTTGGGCCTTGGTCTCGCTCTTGTCCGTGGCGGTGGCGGGAGCCGCCTCGGCCGCGGCGACCTCCAGCAGGTGGATCGCCCTGCGCTGGTCCCGTTCGATCAGGACCAGCAGGACGAGCGCCACGATGAACAGCGTCAGCGACGCCGTCAGCCAGACCCTCGCGAAGTCGCCGTCGGCGAGGAAGAGACCGAACAGCAGGATGCCGAGGGCGCCCAGCCCGTAGATCCGCGTCGTCCGGTTGAGATACCGGAGGACGACGGTGTTCTGTTTGCGGATGAACCGCGGTGTGGCCATCGTCGCGGCGGTCAGCGGGCCGAGAGTGAAGATCGCAAAGCCGATGTGCAGGATCAGCAGCAGGCGATCGGATTTCGACATGGGCCGACCCTAGCGGCGACCTCGCCGTACTCGCAGATAATCGCTCACGACATACTCGCCGAGTCGCTCGGCGTCGGGCGCGAAGACACGACCCCCGTTGCGCCGCGCGACCTCCTCCACGAACGACACCAGCCGCCGGTCGTCGGCCAGCATGAAGACGTTGAGCGAGGCCCCGCGCCGGGTCATCTTGTCCACCTCGGCCATCGTCAGCACGAGCGTGTCGGCGGACGGCGGGTAGTCGAAGACCGAGCGGCCGTCGGACCGCAGATGGGCGGTCGGCTCGCCGTCGGTGACCACCAGCACGATCGGCTCGAAGTCGGGGTGCTTGTCCAGATGACGGCCCGCGATCATCAGGGCGTGGTGGAGGTTGGTGCCCTGGACCATGTCCCAGTCGAGCCCGGTCATCTCCGTCGGGTGCAACACCCGGGCATAGTTGGAGAAGCCGATGATCTGGATGGCGTCCTGCGGGTATTTGCTGGTCACCAGGGTGTGCAGCGCAAGGGTCGTCTGCTTGGCGGCCGCCCAGGTCCCGCGCAGGACCATCGAGTACGACAGGTCGACGAGCAGGCAGACCGCGGCGGCCGTGCGCCGTTCGGTCTCGTGCACCTCGAAGTCGTCCACGGAGAGCCGTACGCCGTTGGAGCCGTTCGGCCGAGCCCTTTCCAGCGGAGTCTTGTCCAGCGAGAGGACCGGGCGCTCCATGGCGTTGCGGTGGATGGCGTTGCCGATCGTACGGACCACGTCGAGGGGCTGCTCGTCGCCGAACCGCCACTCGCGGCTGGAGCCGGTCAGCTCGCCCGCCTGCCCCGCGTCGCGCTGGTCATGGTCGCCCCGGCGGCCCGCCTCCAGCTGCGCGAACACCCGGCGCAGCGCCGTCTCGCCGAGCCGCCGCACGGCCTTGGGCGTGAGCTCCAGCTTGCCGCGCTTGCGCTGCAGGTAGCCCTGCCGTTCCAGCTCCTTCTCGATCCGGCGCAACTCGGCGAGGTCGTCGACCGCCTGGCGGCCGAGTGCGCGGCGGACGGCCGCCTCGTCGATGTCGTCCATCCGGGCGCCGGGGTAGTCCTGCCCGAGTGCCGCCTCAAGCTCGGCCAGGTCGGCGAGCTCGGCCAGCGCGGTCGTGGCGTCGCCCACGCCCAGCGGGTCCTCACCGGTCATCCGTTCCGGGGAGCCCCAGCCGAGCTCGGGTCGCCGGGCTCGGAGGGCGTCGTTCAGCCGCGACATCTCCATGGCCAGGCCCGCGTCCTGCATGGCCTGTTCCATCAGCCCGGCCAGCTCTTCGCGCTGCTCGGGGCTCAGGGAGGCCAGCAGCCGGTCCATGGCCGCCGCGCGGCGGGCCAGGGAGTCGACCAGCTCTTCGAGATCCTGCGGCTGGTCGGGGAAGAAGTCCCCGTACTCCTGCATGAACCGGTCGAAGTCATCCTGGGTGTGCTCTCCGCGCGCGTCCTTGTCCAGCATCTCGTTGAGCGCGGCCATCATGTCCTTGACCCGCTCCATCATCTGCGGGTCCTGGGTTTGGAGGGCCTGCTTCATGCCCTGGAACTGCGCGTCGAGGACGTCACGCCGCAGCAGGTCCTTCAGCCGCTCGAACGTCTCGCGGGCGGCGGCGGAACGCCAGTCGTAGTCCGACAGCCGCCGGATCGCCTGCGAGGTGTCGCGCGGCAGCGTGTCGAGCTCGGCTTCGCGCAGCCGGGCCTCGTCGCTCGGATCGGGGAACAGCTCCGCGCGCTCCTGCCCGATGGCGGTGTCGAGCAGCGCACGCGCCTGCTCCAGCGTCCCGTCGAGCCGTCCGCGATCGCGCAGCGCACGCTGGCGCTCGCGGACCTGCCGGAGCAGATCGTCCAGCCCGCGGCGCCCCTCGGCTCCCGGCAGCCCGCGGCGCAGCAGCTCGCGCAGCGCGTCGTCCGGCCGGTTGCCTTCGAGCACCGAGTCGCCCATCGCGTCGAGCGCGTCGCGGACGTCGTACGGCGGGGCGAGCGGGTCGGGCCCGTCGTGGTAGGCCCCGTACCGGTAACGGCTCATCAGCGGCCTCGACTCACGTTCGGTAGGTGGCGGTCCCGTCGGCGCGGCCGGACGAGGTGTCCTTGGACAGCCGGCGGGTGAGGAAGAGCCCCTCCAAGGCGAACTCCAGCGCGGCCGCGGCCTGGCCGGGGGACTCCCCGGACAGGTCCAGCCGTTCCATGATCTTGGCGAGCCCGGGCACCGGGCCGATCCGGCGCAGCAGCTCGGCCGACGAGACCAGCTCGCCGGACTCCACGATCTCGCCCGCGTCGAACTTGTCGAGCAGCCCGGACAGGTCGGCGGCGCCGAGGGTGCGGCGGTAGGTCTCGGCGGTCGCGCGGCGCAGCAGGTGTTCGAGCACCTCCTGCTCGCGGCCCTCCTCGCTGACCTCGAACTCGACCTTGCCCATGAGCGAGGGCACGACGGCGGGCAGGTCGCACACGCGCGCCACCGGCTGCTCCTCCCCGGTGAGCGCGGCCCGGCGCAGCGCGCCCGCGGCGACGGTCTCGGCGCCCGCGAGCGCGAACCGCGCGGACACGCCGGAGCGGGAGTCGACCGCGGTCGACTCGCGGGTCAGCCGGGTGAACCGGCCGATCACCTCCAGCAGGTGGGCGGGCACCTCTGCCTGGAGCTCGTCAATTGCCGCCTCCTGCCGGATGAGGTCGAGCTCGGCGTCCAGCTCCAGCGGGTAGTGGGTGCGGATCTCCGCCCCGAACCGGTCCTTGAGCGGCGTGATGATGCGGCCGCGGTTGGTGTAGTCCTCGGGGTTGGCGCTGGCGACCAGCAGCACGTCCAGGGGCAGCCGCAGCGCGTAGCCGCGGACCTGGACGTCGCGCTCCTCCAGGACGTTGAGCAGCGCGACCTGGATGCGTTCGGCCAGGTCGGGCAACTCGTTGATGGAGAAGACGCCGCGGTTGGTGCGCGGCACCAGGCCGAAGTGCACGGTCTCGGGGTCGCCCAGCGTCCGGCCCTCCGCCACCTTGATCGGGTCGACGTCGCCGATCAGGTCGCCGACGGAGGTGTCCGGGGTGGCCAGCTTCTCGCCGTACCGGTCGTCCCGGTGCTTCCACGTGACCGGCAGTTCGTCGCCGGCCTCGGCGGCGAGCCGCCGGCAGCGCACGCAGACCGGCTCGTACGGATGGTCGTTGATCTCGCAGCCCGCGATGACGGGCGTCCACTCGTCCAGCAGCCCGGTCAGCGTGCGGATCAGCCGCGTCTTGCCCTGGCCGCGCTCGCCCAGCAGCACCAGGTCGTGCCCGGCGAGCAGGGCGCGTTCGAGGTGGGGGAGCACGGTGTCGTCGAAGCCGACGATCCCGGGGAAGCGCGGCTCACCGGATCTCAGCCGGGTGAGCAGGTTGTGGCGGATCTCGGCCTTCACCGACCGCTGGATGTGACCGCTGGTGCGAAGCTCGCCCAGTGTGGTCTCGCGAGGTGTGGTTGGACGCACGCGATCGACATTACGTCGCGGATCCGGGGAATCGCACCCTGGTAGCCGGAATCGCCACCGAGGGAGGCAGGACGGGAGGCAGAACGGGAGGCAGGGGGAGAGGCAGAGCGGGAGGCCTGCGCGAGGCTTGGCGGAGGCTTGGCGGGAGGCCTATTTTGGCCAGCGCGATCGAGCAGGGAGACTGAGGGTGTGACCCCATCCGGTGTACGGCTTGAAGGAGGGGAGGCCGATGGCGCGCTTCGGTGACGGCCTGGCCCTCGGACCTGATCTTCCCAATGCCGCCGAAACGGCGGTGAAACAGGCGCTCTCGCCGCTGGACGCACCGCCAGACCTGGTCTGTGTGTTCATTTCCACAGGCGACCCCGACGAGCTCGAGGCGGCCGCGCGTCGCGCCATGAGCGCCGCCGAGGGTGCCGTGGTGCTCGGCTGCAGCGCCTCCGGGGTGATCGGCGCCGGCCGCGGCGTGGAGGAGGACAGCGCGGTCAGCGCCTGGGCGGCGGTGCTGCCCGGTGCCCGGCTGGAGCCCTTCCGGCTGGAGACCCTGAAGACCGATGACCGCCTCATCGTGGTCGGCATGCCCGAGGGGCACGACGACGACGTGGTGGGCGTGCTGCTCGCCGACCCGTACACCTTCCCGGTGGACGCGTTCGTCGAGCGCTCCGACGACGCGATGCCGGGCCTGCCCCTGGTGGGCGGCATGGCCGAGAGCGCCGGGCGCGGCCTCGAGCCCGGCGACGGCGGTGGCACCCGCGTGTTCCTCAACGGCGAGATCTTCGACTCGGGCGCGGTCGGTGTCGTGCTCGGCGGCGCTGTCACGGCCGCCACCGTGGTCAGCCAGGGCGCCCGGCCGATCGGCCCCGACATGGTCGTGACCAAGGCCGACGAGAACGTGCTGTACGAGCTGGCCGGCACGCCCGCGCTGGACAAGCTGGAGCAGATCGTGCTGGGCCTGCCGGAGGAGGAGCAGGAGCTGGCCGGGCGCGGGCTGCTGATCGGCGTGGCCATGGACGAGTACGCAGAGGAGCACGAGCACGGCGACTTCCTGGTCCGCGGCGTGGTCGGCGCCGACACCGACAGCGGCGCCATCGCGATCGGCGACGTGGTCGAGGTCGGCCGGACGGTGCGGTTCCAGGTGCGCGACGCGGGCGCCGCGGACGAGGATCTCGCCGCGCTGCTCGACCGTTTCGAGGTCGGCCCGGTCGAGGGTGCGCTGCTGTTCTCCTGCAACGGGCGCGGCCGGACGATGTTCCCCGACTCCGACCACGACGCGCAGGTCCTGAGCCGGACGTTCGGGGACGTGGGGGTCGGCGGCTTCTTCGCGGCAGGGGAGATCGGCCCGGTGGCCGGTCGCAACCACGTGCACGGCTTCACCGCCTCGATCCTGGCGTTCGGCCCGGCGGGCCGGAATGACTGACCGGCCGGCCGCCGGCCTGCCCGTGATGGCGATCGACGTCGGCGGGACGAAGATGGCCGTGGCGGTGGTGGAGCCCGGCGGGCGCATCGCCGCGTACGACCGGATCGCCACCCCGAACGACGGGGGCGTGGACGCGGAGGGGCTCTGGCGGACGCTGGAGTCGTTGCTGGACAAGGTCGCCGCCGACGCGGGCAGCCCCGATTTCGCGGGCGTCGGCGTGGGCTGCGGCGGGCCGATGACCTGGCCGGCCGCCGAGGTGTCGCCGCTCAACATCCCCGCGTGGCGCGACTTCCCGCTGCGGAGCCGGCTGCGGTCGCGGTACGCGGGCCTGCCCGTACGGGTGCACAACGACGCGATCTGCGTGGCCGTCGGCGAGCACTGGCGCGGTGTGGGCCGGGGCCGTGGCAACGTGCTCGGCATGGTGGTGTCCACCGGGGTGGGCGGCGGGCTGGTGCTGGGCGGGCATCTGATCGACGGTGCCACCGGCAACGCCGGCCACATCGGCCACGTGGTCGTCGACCCGGAGGGACCGCCGTGCGTGTGCGGCGGACGGGGCTGCCTGGAGGCGATCGCGCGCGGCCCGGGCCTGGTGGCCTGGGCGCAGGAGCAGGGGTGGCGCCCCGGGCGGCAGGACGTCACCGGTGTGGACCTGGCCGACGACGCGCGCCGTGGCCACCCGGTCGCCGAGTCCGCCATGGTGCGGGCCGGGCGGGCGCTCGGCATCGCGATCGCCTCGGCCACCCACCTGTGCGACCTGGAGGTCGTCGCGATCGGCGGCGGCCTGTCGCAGGCGGGCGCGATGCTCTTCGACCCGCTGGAGGAGGCGCTGCGGACCCACGCGCGGATGGGGTTCGCCCGCCAGGTTCAGGTGGTCCCCGCCGCCCTCGGCCAGACCTCCGGCCTCATCGGGGCGGCCGCGCTGATCTTCGCCTCCGATCGCTACTGGAACGCCGACTGAACGGTCCATGCGCTGTCCGTGCGCTGTCCGTGCGCTGGTCGGGGCGGTCGCCCGGGGTGAGAGGATGCGGGCATGGACCTCGTCAGCGCCGATGAGATCCGCGCGGCCCAGGAGCTGCTGCGCGGAGTGATCATTCCCACTCCGCTGATTCACTCTCGGGTGCTGTCCGAGATCGTCGGCGGGCCCGTCCATCTCAAGTGTGAGAACCTGCAGCGCACCGGCTCGTTCAAGATCCGCGGCGCGTACGTGCGCATCGCGCGGCTCAGCGACGACGAGCGTGCCCGCGGTGTGGTCGCGGCGAGCGCCGGCAACCACGCGCAGGGGGTCGCGCTGGCCGCCGCCACGCTCGGCTGCAAGGCCACCGTGTTCATGCCCGAGGGGGCGCCGCTGCCCAAGGTGGCCGCCACCCGCGGCTACGGCGCGGATGTGATCTTCCCGGGCCCGTCGGTCGACGCCTGCCTGGTCGCCGCGCAGACCTATGCGGACGAGACCGGCGCCGTGCTCATCCATCCGTTCGACCACAAGGACGTGGTCGCGGGGCAGGGCACGATCGGCATGGAGATCGCGGAACAGTGCCCGGACGTCCGCACCGTCGTCGGCGCGGTCGGCGGGGGCGGGCTGATGTCCGGCGTGGCGGCCGCGATGCGCGCGGTGTCGCGTGAACGCGGTGGGCCCGACATCAAGGTCGTCGGCGCCCAGGCCAAGCGGGCCGCCGCCTTCCCGCCGTCGCTCGCCGCCGGGCGTCCGGTCCGCGTCGAGGTCAACCCGACGATGGCAGACGGGATCGCGGTGGGTGCGCCCGGCGAGCTCACCTACGAGCTGGTGAACGAGCTGGTCGACGCCGTCGTCACGGTGACGGAGGAGTCGATCTCCCAGGCCCTGCTGCTCTGCCTGGAGCGCGCCAAGATGGTGGTCGAGCCGGCAGGCGCGGCGGGTGTCGCCGCGCTGCTGGAGCACTCCTACGCGGTCCGCACGCCCGTCGTCGCGCTGCTGTCGGGCGGCAACGTCGACCCGTTGCTGCTGGCCAAGGTGCTGCGCCACGGGCTGGCCGGGGCGGGCCGCTACATGGTCGTCCGCTGCCGCCTCAAGGACCGCCCCGGCGCGCTGGTGACGCTGCTCAGCGAGCTGGCCGAGCTGGGCGTCAACGTGCTGGACGTGATGCACGAACGGGTCGCCGCGCGCCTCCATGTCGAGGAGGCCGAAGTGCTGCTCCACCTGGAGACGCGCGGCTCCGACCACGGCGAGGAGGTCCTCGGGCGGCTCCGCGCCAAGGGCTACACCCTGACGCTCAGCTGACCCCCTCGCCGAAGGCGATCAACTACAGGGACGGCTTGCCGGAGGTGTAGACCCACTTCTGGAAGAGGTCGTCCAGCTGCTTGCCGGAGATCTTCTCGGCGAAGCGGATGAAGTCCGCCGTGCTGACGTTGCCGTACCGGTTGACGGTCGGCCAGGCCTTGGCCAGCTTGAAGAACTTCTCGTCACCGATCCTCTTGCGCAGCACGTGCAGAGTCATGCCGCCGCGGTCGTAGACCGTCGAGTGGAAGATGTTGTCCCGGCCGGGGTCGGCGGTCTTCGGCTTCCAGAGGTCGTTGTCGGCAGGCGTGGCGTACACCTCGTCGAAGGACTGCTGGACCGGCTTGCCCGTGTACTTCTCGAAGTACATCCACTCGGAGTAGGTCGCGAAGCCCTCGTTGAGCCAGATGTCGGCCCAGCGCTTGGGCGTCACGCTGTCCCCGAGCCACTGGTGGGCGAGCTCGTGGATGATCAGGTCCGGCCGCGGGATGGTGCCCGGGCGCCGGGTGAGGTCGTAGATCGGCCGGCCTTGGGTCTCCAGCGCGTAGCCGACGCCCGCCTTCACCGCGATGCCACCGGTGGAGGTGAACGGGTAGCGGCCGTAGATCGTGGCCAGGTAGTTCTGGAAGTCGCCGGTCTGCTTGTTGAAGTCCTTGGCCAGCGCCGCCGAGATGCCGAGCTGCCGGTCGGTGGCCGTGATGTTGGGCATCGTGCCGTTCAACTTGGTCCTGAGCACGTCGTACTTGCCGATCGCGATCATGCTCAGCTCGCTGGCCATCGGCTGGCGCATCTTCCAGCGCGAGAAGGCCAGCCCGCCCTTGGTCCACGAGCCCGCCGGGTCGCCGTTCGCCAGCGACGTCAGACCCTTGGGCGCGGCCAACGTGATGGTGTAGGTGGCCTTGTCGAGCGGCGTGTCGTTCACCGGGTAGACCGTCGCGGCGCCGATCGGCTGGTTGACCATGAGGGCGCCGTCGGCCGTCGGCACCCAGCCGGAGACGCCCAGCGCCGGGTCGTTGACCGTCTGCGGCACGCCTGAGTAGGCCACCGTGACCGCGAAGCGCTTGCCCTTGCGCAGGCCCTTCGGCGGCGTGATCTCAAGCTCCTGGGCGCCGGTGCGCTTGTAGGCGGCCTTCTTGCCGTCCACGCGCAGCGCCGAGATCTTCAGCGGGCCCAGGAAGTCGAGGTTGAACCGCGAGAGGTTCTTCGTGGCGCGCGCCTTGATCTGGGTGACGGCCTTGATGCTCTTGGTCGCCGGGTCGTACTTGAGCCCGATGTCGTAGTGGGCGACGTCGTAGCCGCCATTGCCCATGTCGGGGAAGTACGGGTCACCCGCCCCGGGCGCGCCGGGGGTGAAACGGGCGGCCGTGGCCTGCGCGGGGGCCGCTGACACAAGAAGGCCCGCCGTGGCGGTCAGCGCCACGGCGGCCAGAGCCTTGGGGGATTTGCTCATCGACCTCGTCCTCGAAGGAGTCGTCTCAACAGCCCCAAGAATTTCGGGAGATCATTGGGCGTGCAAGCGCGTTTTGGTCTCAAATCGGCCAGTTCGGGCCAGCTTTTCTGGTCGACGACACCACCCGGCGAGGCGGTCCTTCGTTCAGTGGTCCTTCGTTCAGCGGAGGCTCGGCTTGCCCTTGGTGGACAACCACGTGTCGAACAGCTTGTCGAGGTCGCGACCCGAGACGCGCTCGGCGAGCTTCCGGAAGTCCGCCGTGGTGGCGTTCCCGTGCGCGTGCTCGGCGGTCCAGGCGCGGAGGATCTGGAAGAACACGGTGTCGCCCACGGTCTTGCGAAGCATGTGCAGAGTCATCGCTCCGCGGGTGTAGACCGGGAAGGCCGCGAAGAGCTTCTTCCGCCCCGGCTCACCAGTCGGGACCTTCCAGCCTGCGAAGTCGCCGGTCTTCGAGTACGCGTCGGTGAAGTACGCCTCAGCCTTGCGGCCACCGTGCTGCTCGCTCCACAGCCACTCGGCGTAGGTGGCGAAGCCCTCGTTCAGCCAGATGTCCTGCCACCGGCTGATGCTCACGCTGTTACCGAACCACTGGTGAGCCAGCTCGTGAACGATCAGCGTCATGTTCGCGCCGCCGGGGTACACCGGCCGGTTCTGCGTCTCCAGCGCGTACCCGACCCGCACGTCGTCGACGACCCCGCCGGTGGAGTCGAAGGGGTACGGCCCGAAGAGGCGGACGCCCCAGTCGGTCACCTTGTCGGTGAGCTCCTGGAGGCGTTTGGGGATGCTCGGGTTGGCGCGGTCGACGGCGACGAACGAGCGGACGCCGCCCGGTGACTGGCTGTCGAGCGTCTTGAACCGCCCGATCGCGATCATGGCCAGGTAACCGGCCATCGGCTTGCTGGAGCTCCACTTGAACGTGCTCGTCCGGCCGATGTTCGCCGAGCCTTCGAGTTCGCCGTTCGCCACCACCTTGAGCCCCTTGGGGACGGTGATGGTGTACGCGTAGGTGGCCTTGTCCGCCGGGTGGTCGTTGAGCGGGAACCAGGACGCCGAGCCGACCGGCTGCGACAGCGTGACGGCGCCGTCGCCGGTGGGGATCCAGCCGGTCCGGCCGAGCCCGGGATCGTTCAGTTGCCGCGGCGACCCGGCGTAGGCGACCGCGACCGAGAACCGCGCGCCCTGCGCGATGCCGCCGCGCGGCGTGATCTCCAGCTCCTGGCCGCGCCGCGCGAACGATGCCGCCGCGCCGTTCACCTTCACGGAGCGGACCTTGTGGCCGCTGAAGTCCAGGTTGAACCGCGCGAGGTTCTGGGTCGCGTGCGCCGTGATCGTCGTGGTGCCGGCGATGCGCTGGCCGCGCGGCGTGTAGCGCAGCCTGATGGCGTAGTGCGCGACGTCGTAGCCGCCGTTCCCGGCGTTCGGGAAGTACGGGTCACCGATGCCGGCCGCGCCCGCCGAGGACTCCTCGGAGGCGGCCTGTTCGGGCACCGTCGTGCGGCCCGGGGCCGGACGTCCGGCGGCACGGTCCGTTGCACGGTCGGGCAGGGCGGCGGCGGCGAGCGCCGGTGTCAGGAGCAGCGCGGCCGTACGGGTCGCGGCGGTCTTCTTCACCACTTCTTGGGCTTGCCCTTCGTGTAGAGCCATACCTTGAACAGCTTGTCGAGCTGCTTGCCGGAGACCTTCTCGGCGTGCGCGACGAACTGCGGCGTGGTCGCGTTGGAGTCGCGGTACGTCGTGGCCCAGCTTCTGAGGATCGTGAAGAAGGCCTTGTCGCCGACCCTCTGGCGGAGCGCGTGCAGCGTCATGGCGCCGCGGATGTAGACCGAGAAGCTGAACAGGTCACGGCGGCCCGGCTTGCCCGGCGGCGGATTGAAGATGGGTGACGAGCCCGGCTGCCGGTAGTAGCGCTTGAATATCTTCTTGGCCGAGTCCTTCTTGTCCCGCTCGCGCCACAACCACTCGGCGTATGTGGCGAAGCCCTCGTTCAGCCAGATGTCCGGCCAGTTCTTGAGGCTGACGCTGTTGCCGAACCACTGGTGCGCCAGCTCGTGCACGATGAAGGCGTCGTCGGGCGCGAACCCGGCGTACACCGGCCGCTCCTGCGTCTCCAGCGCGTAGTCCAGCCGCGGATCGTCCACGATGCCCCCGGACGTGGCGAACGGGTACGGCCCGAAGACCGAAGATCCCCACTTGAGGGCGCTGATCGTGGTCTTGTGCAGGGACGCTGCGGACTTCTTGAACCGCGGGTCCACGGCGGTGATGACCGGTGTCTTCCCGGCCATGCCGCGTTTCACCCGGAACTTCCCGATCGCGATCATGGCCAGGTACGGGACCATGGGCGACTTCTCGGCCCACTCGTACGTCGTGGTGGCGCCCTGCCGCACGGTCCGCCCGGGAGTGCCGTTGGCGAGCGCCCGCAGGTTGCGGGGCACCGTGATCCGGTAGGAGTAGGTGGCCTTGTCGCTCGGATGGTCGTTGACCGGCAGCCAGGTGGGGGCGCCGTCCGGTTCGGCCACGACGAGCGCGCCGTCCCTGCTCGGCACCCAGCCGTACGTGCCGAGGGAGCCATGACGCATCGGGCCTGGCCGTCCCGAGTAACGGACGACGGTGGTGAACCGCGAGCCCGAGGCGAGCGGCGAGGCGGGCGTGATGATGAGTTCCTGGCCCTTGCGGCGGTGCGCGGCGCGCCGGCCGTTGACGGTGACGTCGAGGATCTTGGGGCCGCGGTAGTCCAGGTTGAAGCGTGACAGGTCCTGCGTCGCCGTGGCGGTGACGGTCACGGTCGCGTCGGCCTTGCCGCCCTTGGGCGTGTACCTGAGCGCCACGTCGTAGTGCTGCGCGTCATAGCCGCCGTTGCCCGCGCCACGGAAGTACGGGTCGCCCAGACTGGAAGAACCGACCTTGCCGGTGGACGGCTTCTTCACCACCGGGCGCGGAGTCGCGTTCGGCGCCGGGTCGCACTCGCCCAGCGCGGCGCTGGCGCCCGGGGTCGTGTCGGGGCCGGGCTCCGCCGCGGGAAGGGGAGCCGGGACCGCGGCCCCGGGCGGCGGGACCGCCATCCGGCGGAACCGCCGTTCACCAGCGGGTGCCGGTGGCGCCGCCGGTGCCGCCGAAACCGGTGCCGCCGAAGCGGGCGCGGGCGACGACGTCGGCGGACAGGGCGTGGCGTCCTGCGGAGCTGCGGATCCGGAAGCCGTCGCAGTCTCACTGCCGTTGATCGATACCAGCACGGCGGCGGCGGTGGCCGCCGCGGTCATACGTCCCCAAGGCCCGTTCACCCGGCCAACACTGCTGGTCACACCGGCACGACGTCGCGCCACTTGCCCGGGCTTTTCCGAGCTCTTGCCGCCCGTTCACCCGCAGAAGACGAACCGGATCAGGATGCGGGGCGGATCACAGGGGGGCGGATCACAGCGCGGGGCGGCCCCGCTTGAAGACCCACGCGTCGAAGAACGAGTCGAGCTGCTGGCCCGACACGCGCTCGGCGACCTCGATGAACTGCGGGGTCGTGGCGTTGGAGTGGCGGCGCTCCTTGGCCCAGGTCTTGAGGATGCCGAAGAACTTCTGGTCGCCGACCTTCTTGCGCAGCGCGTGCAGCGTCATCCCGCCGCGGTCGTACACGGAACGCCCGAACATGTTGGCGCGACCGGGGTTGCCGGGCGGGACGTTCCAGAGCTCCCGGTTGCCGGCGTCCGCGTACATGCCGTCGAACTTCTCCTGAAGCGTCTCGTTGCCGATGCGCTCGGCCCAGATCCACTCGGCGTACGTCGCGAAGCCCTCGTTCAGCCAGATGTCCTGCCACTTGGTGACGCTGACGCTGTCGCCGAACCATTGGTGCGCGATCTCGTGCGCGATGATCGTCTGGTCCGCGCCGAGCGCGCTGTAGACCGGCCGTGTCTGCGTCTCCAGGGCGAAGTTGACCGCCGCGTTGTCGACGATGCCGCCGGTGGAGGTGAACGGGTAGGGACCGAACAGCTTCACCAGCTCGTCGGTGACCTCGGCGTTCTTGGCGTGGAAGGTGTCCAGCGGCACGGCCGACACCGAGGGGTCCACGGCCGAGATGATCGGGATGCCGCCCGGGGTCTTGCCGGTCTTCACACCGAACCGGCCCACCGTCACCGTGGCGAGATAGGTGGCCATCGGATCCTTGACCCGCCAGGTCGTCGTGACCGCGCGCCGCCCCCTGGCGGTGGACGCCGTGGCCGATTCCGCTGCCGGGGCCGCCGCCGGGATGACGTCCGGGCCGTCACTGGCGCCCGGAGTGGCCGAGCCGCCACCGCTCGGCACCTTCGAGGTCGGCTCGCCGTTGGCCACCGCCGTGAGCCCCTCGGGCACCGTGACCTCGAAGTCGAACGTGGCCTTGTCGCTGGGGTGGTCGTTGCTCGGGAACCAGGTATGGGCGCCGCTCGGCTGGCAGGCCACGAAGACCCCGTCCGAGGTGCGGATCCAGCCGTACCGGCCCAGGATCGGGTCCACGACCGGCTGGGGCGTGCCCGAGTAGCGAACGGACACGGTGAACTTGGCGTTCTTCTCCAGCGCCTTGGCCGGGGAGATGATCAGCTCGCTGCCCTGCCGCTGCTGCTGCGCCGGAGCGCCGTCCACCGTGACCTGGGAGACGTCGAGGCCGGTCAGGTCCAGGTTGAAGCGGCTCAGCCGCTCGGTCGCGGTGGCGGTGATCTCGGCTGTGCCGTCGAGCTCCTTGGCGCCGCCCGGCGTGATGGCGAGCTTCAGTTTGTAGTGCTGGACGTCGTACCCGCCGTTGCCGTCACCCGGCACATAGCGATCACCCGCGCTGCCCGGCCCGCTCGGCCCGTTCGTCTGGGACGTCGGGGCGACCGGCGGGCTCGGCTCGGCGGCGTCCCTGTCGCCGATCGTGACCTGGCAGCCCGTCAACGCGCCGGCGACGGCCAGCGCGGCCAGCCCACGTGAGGCAGGGCTGCGAAAAAGCGGGCTGCGGAAACGTCCGGCCGAAGTCACGTTGCCCAGCCTGCCTTCGACTAGGCACTCTGGGCAACTTGGATCAACCGCCCAAGGCGCTCAGCGGCTGACATACGGGTCGGGCGTACCTGGCCGGGCCCTGACCACGACCGTGCGCGCGACCTTGTCGTGCATCGCCTGCCGCCGCGGATCCCACAGGATCCACGCCACATCGACGATCCCGCCCACGCAGCAGCAGATGACGACGAGCACGGCATAGAGACCCGCACGGCTGAGGGCCTGGCTGTTGTCGACGGTGCCGCCGTCCTCCTCCCGCACGACCCGGATGCCGAGGGCCTTCTTGCCCAGCGTCTGGCCGTACTTCCAGGTCATGAACCAGAAGTAGAGGAACACCAGGGCCACGGCGATGAGGTTCGCGATGCCCTCTCCGGCCGAGTACGTCACCGTCTCTTCGCTGTCGGGGTCGAGCACGCGGTCCCAGTCGACGAGGGGCAGCGAGACGACGCTGGTCACGACGGAGAGCAGCAGCACGTCGATCAGACCGGCGCCGAGACGCCGGCCGAGGCTCGCCGGCCCCGCGACGGGAGGCCCGGCAGGCGGCCGCGATGGCTGGTCGTCCGGCTGCTCTCCGGGTACGGGATCGTGCGGCGGCGGCGGTTCGCTCATGCCGAAAAGGTCGGCGTACGAGGACGCCCGCAAACGCACGGAGTTCACATATGGACGGCCGTTAACCCGATCTTGACCCCGTCAGCAGGGCGGAGCTGTCGTCGGTCGCCACGAGCACCACGAGGATCAGGTAGGCGATCCACGCCAGGATCGCCAGATACCCCAGGATGAGGCCCGTGATCGCCAGCCCCCGCCCGGCCTCGCCGGTCTTCTTGATCTTGCTGAGGGCGAGGTGGCCCAGCACGATCGCCACGATGGACCCGACCCCGCACACGATTCCCACGATCCCCGCGACCAGGCTCCCGATCGCCAGGGCGTTGGTCCTTCCCGATGCGGCCGCCTGACCAGGGGGGAACCCGCCCTGCGGGTAGGGAGGCATCCCGGTGGGCGGGTGCTGTGCGTATGAGGGCGGCTGCCCGTAATCCCGCTGTTCCTGGTACGAGGGCGGCGGCTCGGGGAAAGGTGGCAGCTCCTGGGGAGCTGTCTGCCCGTAGGCCGGGGGCTGCGGCGCCTGCTCGCCTCGGTCCCCCGGCTTTTCCAAGGACGGCGGCTCGTCCGGCTGGGGCCGGCGCTTGTAGGGAAGCTGCTCTCCGTGCGGGGGCGGCTCGCTGTACGCGGGCTGCCCGGTATCGGGCTTGTCGTCCGGCTGCTCCCCGGGCGCGCGATCGTGCGGCGGTTGGCTCATGCCGACAAAGTGAGCCCGCGTCCTGCTGCGCAAACACCGCCACGCCTGGTCAAGGGCAAAGTTTTCCCGAACGAGGACCAGAAGTGGATCAGTCCCGGGCGGCGGAACCCCGGTTCCCCGGGAGGGAGGGGGGTCCCGGGGAACCAAGGCCGGCTCAGGAGGAGTCGGGGAGTCAGGGCACAGGAGGCGGGCTCACAGGTTGCCGCGGCGCTCCTGCTCGCGCTCGATGGCCTCGAACAGCGCCTTGAAGTTGCCCTTGCCGAAGCCCAGTGAGCCGTGCCGTTCGATCAGCTCGAAGAAGACCGTCGGGCGGTCCTGCACGGGCTTGGTGAAGATCTGCAGCAGGTAGCCGTCCTCGTCCCGGTCGACGAGGATCTTGCGCTTCTGGAGCTCCTCGACGGGGACGCGCACCTCACCGATGCGGGAGCGGAGCTCGGGGTCCTCATAGTAGGAGTCGGGGGTGTCCAGGAACTCGACGCCGGCGGCGCGCATCTGGTCGACCGAGGCCAGGATGTCGCCCGTGGCCAGGGCGATGTGCTGGACGCCGGGACCGCCGTAGAACTCCAGGTACTCGTCGATCTGCGACTTGCGCCGGCTCTCTGCGGGCTCGTTCAGCGGGAACTTGACCTTGCGGCTGCCGTCCGCGACGACCTTGGACATCAGCGCGGAGTACTCGGTGGCGATGTCGTCGCCGATGAACTCGGCCATGTCGGTGAAGCCCATGACGCGGTGATAGAAGTCGGCCCACTCGTTCATGCGCTCGACGTTGCCGACGCAGTGGTCGATCGCCTGGAAGTAGCGCTTGGTCGCCGGGGGCTCCACGATCGGGTCGGCGGCCTCGAAGCCGGGCAGGTAGGGCCCGGAGTAGTTGCTGCGGTCGACGAGAGTGTGCCGGGTCTCGCCGTACGTGGCGATGGCGGCGAGCACGACCTTGCCGTGGTCGTCCTCCATGACGTACGGCTCCGCCAGGCCCGTGGCGCCCTTGGAGAGGGCGTGCCGGTAGGCCGCCTCCGCGTCGGGGACCTCGATGGCCAGGTCCACCACGCCGTCGCCGTGCTCGGCGACGTGGCGGCCGAGGTCGGTGCCCGCCCGCACCGGGCCGCGGAGGACGAACCGGGCACTGCCGGACTCCAAGACGTGCACCGCCTCATCGGGGCTGCCGTTCTCGGGGCCGCGATAGGCCACCCGGCGCATCCCGAAAGCGGTCGAGTAGTAGTGCGCTGCCTGCTTGGCGTTGCCGACGGCGAAGACGACGGCGTCCATGCCCTTGACCGGGAACTCATCCATGCCCCCAATCTCGACAATCGCCTACAGACTGCGCAACAGTGGTCTGAATCACTAGGCAATCTGCCTAGTAACTCACGGGTATTGTCGGGCTTTCTGTACATGGTGACCATGGGAGGGCCGGGGTGGGGATCGACGAGCTGGACGCGCGGTTGCTGGAGCTGTTCTCCAGTGAGCCGCGGATCGGCGTGCTGGAGGCCTCCCGGCGGCTCGGGGTGGCGCGCGGCACGGTGCAGGCGCGGCTGGACCGGCTGGTGCGGGACGGCGTGATCCGGAGCTTCGGGCCGGAGGTCGATCCGGCCGCGCTGGGATACGGGGTGACGGCGTTCGTGACCCTGCAGATCAGGCAGGCGGGCGGGCATGATCCGGTGGCGGAACGGCTGGCCGGGGTCCCGGAGGTGATCGAGGCGCACACGATCACCGGCGGTGGCGACATGCTCTGCCGCGTCGTGGCCCGCAGCAACCAGGACCTGCAACGGGTCATCGACATGATCGTCGATGTGGAGGGGGTGGAGCGGGCGTCCTCGGTGATCTCGCTGGCCACCCAGGTCCGGCAGCGCACGCTCCCGCTGGTCAGGGCGGCGGCCAGAAGGCCGGGGAAAACCGGCGGTCCGCCGCCCCGGGTGGAGCGGCGGACCGTGTGAGGTTTGGACTGCAAGCGCAGCTTGTCCGCTCAATTCAATGGGCGGGCGGGTGGGGGCTGCGGATGGCCCGGCCTGGGATCCCTCCGGAGAGGGCAGAGATCATGCGCCCTGGTACGGCGTGGCGTCCAGGATCTCGACGGTCATGCTGCGACCGTTGGGCAGGGAGTACGACGCCTTCTCGCCCACCTTCTTGCCGTTGATCGCCGCGCCCAGCGGGGACTTGGGGGAGTAGACGTCGATGGGGGCGCCGCTCTCCTCGCGGGAGGCGAGCAGGAAGGTGACCTCCTCGTCGTCTCCCTCGAAGGAGATCGTGACGGTCATGCCCGGGCCGACGACCCCTTCGGTGCGCGGGGCCTCACCGACGCGCGCGTTCTCCAGGATGCTCTGCAGCTGGAGAATGCGACCCTCGATCTTGCCCTGCTCCTCCTTGGCCGCGTGGTAGCCGCCGTTCTCGCGCAGGTCGCCCTCTTCCCGCGCCGCCTCGATCTTCGCTGCGATCTCGATGCGGCCCGGGCCCGACAGATGGTCCAGCTCAGACTTGAGCCGGTCGTACGCCTCCTGGGTCAGCCAGGTGACGTTGTCAGCGCGGGTCTCGGTCACGGATACTCCTCATCCACATGAAATGCGGCCGGGTGAAACCTCTAGCCTATCCGGTGTGTGGAGGTAAAGGTTCCCCCTTGAAGCCCCGTGCAACCGGCCAATCACTGGTGGGCTTTTACCAGCCGTTTCACACCTTGTGACAGCTCTCGACACGGGCGCCGGTGGCGCGCTTGGACGTCGCCAGCAAATCCGTCCGCGTGATGGTCTTGGTCCCGGACGGCACAATGATCTCCCGCTTTCCCACGATGGCGAAATCGGTGTCGAACGCGTCCACGACACAACGCACCTCGTCCGACTTGCCTTTGGAGATCGAATACTTGATCTGCACGGCCGAGTCGCTCAGTACGCTGTAGGTGATCGTCTGCTTGGCGATGCCGGGCTGCCGCCCGGCGTTCGCCATGATGATCGCCCAGCCGCCCGCGCAGACGGCGGCCAGCAGGCCGATCGCCACCAGGCCGAGCCGGCCGCGGCGGGATGGGGTCGGTGCTGCTGGGGCGCTCGTGGCCATCGCGGGGAATCTCCGTGCGGGGTGCGGACGTTGTCAGGAACAATTCTCTTCCGTAGTGGCGCGTGCTCCGCACCGGGGTCCCGCCAAGAGCCTCCAAGAGGGAGATGCCGAGGTGCCCGAGCAGGTGTCCGAACCGTTGCGGCTCATGGCCGTGCACGCCCACCCTGACGACGAGTCGAGCAAGGGCGCGGCGACCATGGCCCGGTACGTCGCGGACGGAGTCGAGGTCCTCGTCGTCACCTGCACGGGCGGGGAACGCGGCGACATCCTCAATCCGGCCATGGACCGTCCCGAGGTCAAGGCGGACATCGGCAAGGTCCGCGAGGAGGAGATGGCGCGGGCGCGCGAGATCCTCGGTGTCCGGCAGACCTGGCTGGGCTTCGTCGACTCCGGCTTCCCGGAGGGAGACCCGCTGCCGCCGCTGCCCGAGGGCTGTTTCGCGCTGGAGCCGCTCGACGTCGCCACCGAGCCGCTGGTGAGGGCCGTCCGGGAGTTCCGGCCGCACGTGATGCTCACCTACGACGAGAAGGGCGGCTACCCGCACCCCGACCACGTGAAGACGCACGAGGTGTCGGTGGAGGCGTTCGAGGCCGCGGGCGACCCCGACCGCTACCCGGGGACCGGCGAGCCGTGGCAGCCGCTCAAGCTCTACTACCACATGACCTTCACCAAGGACCGGCTGGTCGCACTGGACTCTGCGATGCGCAAGGCCGGGATCGAGTCGCCGTACGGGGATTGGCTCAAGAACATGGAGGGCCGCCCGCAGCCGTGGGGGGTGACGACGCGCGTGCAGTGCGCCGACTACTTCGAGACGCGCGACCAGGCGCTGCTGGCCCACGCGACGCAGATCGACCCGAACGGCTTCTGGTTCGCGTGCCCGTTGGACCTCCAGCGTGAGGCATGGCCGACGGAGGACTACCATTTGGCCAGGTCCCTGGTCGACACCGAGCTGCCGGAGGACGACCTGTTCGCCGGTATCCGGGAGAAGGTGGCTTTGTAGTGTTCCCGCTGGCCATGCCGTTGAACGATGACACTGTCACGCCGGGCTTCCTCGGCTTCGGGGTCTTCCTCGCCCTGGTCGTCGCGCTGGTCTTCCTGATCCGCTCGATGAACAAGCAGATCGGCAAGATCCAGGCACCGCGCGAGGCCGACCTCAAGCAGCAGGAGTGGGAGGCGGCGCAGGCCGCCAAGCCCGCCGCGAAGCCCGCTGCCAAGGCCGACGCCGAGCCTGCCGAAAAGGAGAACGGCGCCACCGCCTGACCCGCCGCGTGCCGGAACATCTCACGCCGCGCAGCCGGCCACCAACCGGTGCGTCCCTCACACTTTCCGGTGATCCCAGCTGACGACCCGGTCGGGCTCCATCACGATGATGACCCGCTTGGCCAGCGACTGTTCGAGGGCCGCGGCGAACTCGGGGTCGATCGGCGCGCCCATCTCGGGGACCGGCATCCCCGCCAGGCGGGCGCCGACGACCGCGCCGACCTGGAGGCGGATCTCCGGATCCTCGATGATGCGGCCCTGCCCGTAGAGGGCGGCTCCGCGCAGTTCGCCGTACTCGTCGCCGTCCTCCACCAGGCATGTCATGGTGGGGTTCCGGCGCAGGTTGAGCACCTTCTGCGAGGACTTGTACGTGGAGAACGCGATCTTGCCGTCGAGCAGCGCGTAGAACATCGTGACCAGGTGCGGCTCGCCGTCCTTGCCGACCGTCGCCACCTGCACCTTGTACGAGGAGGCCAGGAAGTCCGCGGTCTCGGCGGGCGTCATCTTGATCTTGTCTCGCCTGTTGCTGCCCACGAGCGCACCTCCGATGTAAGGACCTGCTTGCGGCGGATCCCGGCAGAATATCCCTGCCCACCGCACCCCCCTTCACGGCGCCCCTGCGCGGCACCATGGGGAGATGTCCGTTCGCGATCTCGTCGTGCTCGGGTCCGCCAGCGCGGTGCCCACCAAGTCCCGTAACCACAACGGCTATCTGCTGCGCTGGGACGGGCACGGCCTGCTGTTCGACCCGGGGGAGGGGACGCAGCGGCAGATGGCCTTCGCCGGGGTGACCGCGACCGACGTGACGTGGATCTGCCTGACGCACTTCCACGGCGACCACTGCCTGGGGGTTCCGGGGATCGTGCAGCGCATCGCCCGCGACGGCGTCGAGCACCGGGTGGACGCGGCGTTCCCGGCGAGCGGCGCCGAGTACTGGGAGCGCCTCCGGTACGCGACGCCGTTCCGCGGCACCGAGGTCATCAAGGAGCAGCCTGTTTCGGGTGAACGGATGCGTCTCGACACCGGCGACGCGCCGTTCAGCCTGACCGCACGCAGGCTGTCGCATCCCGTCGAGGCGTACGGCTACCGGCTGGAGGAGCCGGACGGCGTGACGATGAAGCCGGGCCTGCTCGCGGCGCACGGGGTGCGCGGCCCGCTCGTCCGGCGGCTCCAGCAGGAGGGCGCCGTCGTCGCCCCGGACGGGCGCACGGTGACCTTGGCGGAGTGCAGCGTCCGGCGGCCAGGGCAGAAGGTCGCGTTCATCATGGACACCCGGCTCTGCGACGGCGTGCACGAGCTCGCGGCGGACACGGACCTGCTGATCATCGAGTCCACGTTCCTCGACCAGGACGCCGCGCTGGCGGCCGACTACGGTCATCTGACCGCGCGGCAGGCGGGCGAGGTGGCGGCGGCGGCCGGTGTGCGGCGCCTCGTGCTGACCCACATCTCGGAGCGCTACCGCATCGAGGACGAGCCGCGCTTCGTCGAACAGGCCGCCGCCGCGTACAGCGGTGACATCGTGCTCGTGCACGATCTCGACCGTGTCGTCATGCCACCACGGCGCCGCGGCTGAGCACTTGATCGGCTGTATGGCAAGCGGTCAGCGACTATCGGCATCTTTGGTGATTGGTTCATCACGCACTGTTGTCATGGATGCATGTCGCCGACCCGGAGTGCCGCCGCGATTCTTGTGGCTCTGACCATTGCGTCCTGTGATGCTGCGGAGACGGAACGGACGTCCTCCTCCGTACGGAGCGCACCGGCCGAGCCTTCCGTACGGTCGCGTCCCCGCGAGACCCCGCCGCCGAGCCCGCGTCCTGTCCGGAGGGCCGAGCCGCGGAGCTCCTGGGGCAAGCCGGTGCTCGTGGACGGATTCGACGGCGATCGTGTCGACACCTCGAAGTGGCTGGTCTACGACTACCCGGACGCCCGCGTCAATCCGCGCACCAAGGCGGCCACCAAGGTCGAGGACGGCACACTCAAGCTCACCGGCGGCGTCTACAAGGGCAAGGACCTGTCCGGTGGCATCGCCTCCCGCCTCAACCAGAAGCACGGGCGCTGGGAGGTGCGCATACGCGCCGAGAAAGGGGTCGGCTACTCGGCGGTCGCGCTGTTGTGGCCGAAGGTCTTCGGCAAGCCCGAGCACGCGGAGATCGACTTCGCCGAGGTCATCGACTCGGCCCGGCAGAACGTGGGGATCTTCATCCACCACGGGCCGGACAACCGCATGGCCCAGCGCAACGTGAGGCGCGACGCGACCCGATGGCACACGTACGCGGTCGACTGGCTTCCGCGCAGCCTGACGTTCTGGGTCGACGGCAAGAAGGTGTGGAGCTACCGGGGCCCGCTGACGCCCGAGCGCAGCACGATGGGCCTCGCACTGCAGAACGACCAGGTGTGCGACCGCGGGCCCGGCTTCTGCCGGACCCGCGGCACCCCTCGGTGGGTCACCATGCACGTCGACTGGGTCAAGATCTACAAGCGCCCACGCTGACGGTCACGCGCTCGGCGGCGGACGGCGGACGGCGGGCGGTGGGCGGCGGGCGATGCGGCGTTCACCATCGATCTCGGCTCGCTGAGTGAGGCCGGAGCCTGATGGGGCAGGATCGGGACATGAACCGCCTCAAGGATGCGACCAGCCCGTACCTGCTGCAGCACGCCGGAAACCCGGTGGACTGGTGGGAGTGGAACGACGAGGCGTTCGCCGAGGCGAGGCGGCGGGACGTCCCGATCCTGCTGTCGGTCGGTTATGCCGCGTGCCACTGGTGCCATGTGATGGCGCACCAGTCGTTCGAGGACGTCCAGACGGCGCAGCTCATGAACTCATTGTTCGTGAACATCAAGGTGGACCGGGAGGAGCGGCCGGACGTCGACGCCGTCTACATGGAGGCCACCCAGGCCATGACGGGCCAGGGCGGCTGGCCGATGACGGTGTTCATGACGCCGGACGGGCATCCGTTCTACTGCGGGACGTACTTCCCCCGGCCCCAGTTCCAGGCGCTGCTGAACGCCGTCCACAAGGCGTGGACGGAGCAGCGGGACGAGGTCGTGGGGCAGGGGCAGCAGGTCGTGACGGCACTCGGCGCCCAGCGGCCCGCTCTGGGCGGGGCGGAGCCGCCGGGGAAGGAGCTTCTCGGGGCGGCGGTCCGGTCACTGGCGGGGTCGTACGACAAGGCCCGGGGCGGTTTCGGGGGAGCGCCCAAGTTCCCGCCGTCCATGGCGCTGGAGTTCCTGCTGAGGCATCACGCGCGCACGGGCGACGACGAGGCCCTGGCGATGGCCGGGCACACCCTGGAGGCGATGGCCCGTGGCGGGATGTACGACCAGCTCGGCGGGGGCTTCGCACGCTATTCGGTGGACGACTCGTGGGTCGTTCCCCACTTCGAGAAGATGCTGTACGACAATGCGCTGCTGGCGAGGGTCTATGCGCATTGGTGGCGGCTGACCGGCAACCCCTTCGCGCGCCGGATCGCGCTGGAGACGTGCGAGTGGATGCTGCGCGACCTGCGTACGGAACAAGGCGGGCTGGCCTCGGCCCTGGACGCCGACAGCGAGGGCGTCGAAGGCAAGTTCTACGTCTGGACTCCTCAGGAGCTCAAGGTCCTGCTGGGCGACGAAGACGGCGGGTATGCCGTGGAGCTGTTCGAGGTCACGGGGACCTTCGAGCACGGGACCTCGGTCCTGCAACTGCCGATCGACCCCGAGGACCTCGAACGGTACGCGCGAGTCCGCCGGGAGCTGCTGGCGGCGCGGGAGCGGCGGGTGCCCCCGGCCCGGGATGACAAGGTCGTGGCGGCCTGGAACGGCCTGGCGATCGCGGCACTCGCCGAGTGCGGGGCGCTGCTCGACCGGCCGGACCTCGTGGCGGCCGCCGAGGAGGTCGCCCGGCTGCTCGAACGGCTGCACATCAAGGACGGGCGGCTCGTACGGACGTCGCGCGACGGTATCGCGGGGGCCAACGCAGGCGTACTCGAAGACCATGCGGATGTGGCCGAGGGGTTGCTGACGCTCCACGGTGTCACGGGCGACGCGAGATGGGTCCGGTTGGCGGGTGACCTGCTCGACACGGTGCTCGAACGCTTCGGGGACGGGGCGGGCGGGTTCTTCGACACCGCCGACGACGCCGAACGGCTGTTCCGGCGGCCGCAGGACCCGACCGACAGCGCGACCCCGTCGGGGCAGTTCGCGGCGGCGGGGGCCCTGCTGTCGTACGCCGCGCTGACCGGGTCGGAGCGGCATCGGGAGGCGGTGGCCGGGGCGCTGGGACCGGTGATGTTGCTGGCCGAGAAGGCCGCGCGCTTCGCCGGGTGGGGCCTGGCGGTGGCGGAGGCCTACGTGGAAGGACCGCTGGAGGTCGCCGTCGTGGGCGCCCGCGATGACGAACGCACGAGGACGTTGCACCAGACGGCCCTGATGGCGGTCTCCCCCGGCGCCGTGGTGACCGTGGGGGAGCCGGGTGAGACGGACATCCCGCTGCTCGAAGGGCGGGGCCTCGTGGACGGCGCGCCCGCCGCCTACGTATGCCGGGGCTTCGCCTGCCGCCTGCCGGTGACCACCGCCGCCGACCTGGTCCATGAGCTGCGCGGGCACTTTGTCATCGAGTGACCTTGATCTCACTGGCGCTTGGTGTTACCAATGGGTAACGGAGACAGAGGTGACTGTACGCGGCCATCCGCCTCAGGATGGTGCACGGTGCGCTGGGTATCTGGACGGTGGTCACGCTTCTGGGCCATAGTCGTTCAAGGTCGAGCTTTGAGGGAGTGTTGCCGTGCGCAGGCCGGACCGCCGGGTTCTTCCGACGATCATCGGCGTTTCGGTGCTGACCACGCTCGCCGCCAACACGGCGGTGCTGGTCGCGCACCGGCAGGGCGACGACCCGCAGGCCACCCCGCAGACCTCGCAGCAGCGGTTCGTGGCCGCCTCGGGCAGCTACCAGCTTTCACCGACCGCCATCGCGCCGCTCGGCAAGCGCCTCACGCCGCACGTGCTGGTCGCCGCGCCCGGCTCGCTGCCGCCCGCAGTGATCGAGAAGGTGCGCAAGGTCAAGGGCGTGCAGGGCGTCGAGACCGTCGACGCGGCCCAGGCGATGGTCGCGGGCAAGCGGGTGGGCCTGCTGGGGGTGAATCCGTCCACGTTCCGTAAATACACCCCCAAACCCACCGCCCAGTCGGACGCGCTGTGGCGCAACATCGCCGGCGGCGACGTGGCGATCTCGTTCACCATGGGCAATGACGGCGGCGTGCAGCTCGGCGCGCAGATCCCGGTGGGCAGCAAGCAGAAGCGGTCGACGGTGCGCGTCGGCGCCTACGCCACCATGGGCATCGCCGACGTGGACGCGGTGATCTCGCACGCCACCGCCCGGTCCCTCGGCATGCCGGTCTCCAACGCGCTGCTGATCAGCGCGCCGAAGGTCAAGACCGCCAAGCTCATCAAGGAGCTGCGCACACTGCTGCCCAAGCAGGCCCGTGCGGTCGAGGTCAGCCCGAAGATCGAATACCCCGAGGCGCGGAAGCTCCCGGACTCCAACGGCCAGGTGATGACCGCGCAGCAGGTGCAGACGGTGATCCGCGCCGCCCACACCCGCCTCGGCTGGCCGTACGTCTGGGGCGGCGAGTCGGAGTCCGAGGGCGGCTACGACTGCTCCGGCCTGATGCAGTACGCCTTCGCCCGGGCCGGGGTCAGGCTGCCGCGCGTGGCCGCCGACCAGGCGCGCACCGGCTGGGTGATCCCGTTCAGCAAGGCGCAGCCGGGCGACATGCTCATCTGGGCGAACGACCCGACCGCGCCGGGCTACATCTCGCACATCGCGCTCTACCTGGGCGACGGCAAGATGCTGGCGGCCCCGCGGCGCGGCACGGTCGTCCAGATCCAGAACGTCTACACCCGCAACATGCGCGGCGCGGTCCGCGTCAACCCGCGCCTCGCCGCCCGCGTCGCAGGCTGAGCCACGGACCTGAGCCGCGGACCTGAGCCGCGGACTCTCAGTCGCGGCTGGGCGGCGTCACAGCGGGAAGCCGGTGGCGACGAGCTCCAGGTTGTGGTCGATCAGGTCCGGGAGGTCCTCGATCTCGACCTTGCCGTCCAGCCACGCGTACATCGCCGACTGGAGGACGCCGAGAAGCGCCCAGGTGAACGTCTCGACGTCCAGGTCGTCCTGCGGGCGTCCGGTCCGTTCGGCGATGATCTCCTTGAGCACGGCGTGCGTGCCCTCCCGCAGTGACTCGGTGGTGCGGGCGCGCAGCGCGGGGACCTGGGCGGTCAGGCGCATCCGGGTGATGACGGTGTCCATGTCGCCGGCGAGCATCTGCGGCAGGATCTCGCGGAACGTGGCGCGCAGCGCCTCGATGACGCCCGTGCCGGCCGGCTGTGCCCGGAAGATCTCCGCCATGATCGGGTCGTACTCGTCGGTGATGACGACGTCTTCCTTGGTCCGGAAGTAGCGGAAGAACGTGCTGGGGGAGATCTCGGCCGCCTCGGCGATCTGCTCGACCGTGGTCTCGTCGTAACCCTGCTCGGTGAAGAGCCGGAGGGCGTGGTCCTGGATCGCCCTCCGGGTCTTCAGCTTCTTACGCTCCCGGAGCGGAAGCCGCTCCAGCCGGTCCTGGAGTCGGTCGAGGGCATGCTCAGGAAGCGACGTGCTCATGGTCCGATTCTGGGCTATCCACAGCCGCCCGCGCACGTTCCGGCGGCGGCTGGAAGATCCAGACCAGCAGCGCCACGATCAGAGAGCCGAGCGCGCAGACGGCCAGCGCCGCGTTCATCCCGTGCACGTAGGCGTCCTGCGCCGAGGCCAGCAGCCGGCCGTCGCCGAGCCGTTCCGCCACGGCGGCGGCCCCGCCGATCGAGTCGCGGGCCGTGCCGGCGGCCTCCGCCGGCAGGCCGTCGAGGTCGACGCGGTCCCGGTAGACGACCGACAGCAGGCTGCCCAGCCCGGCGATGCCGAGCGCGCCGCCCGTCTGGCGCAGCGTCTGGACCAGGCCCGAGCCCCGGCCGGCCTGGTCGTCGGGCAGGCGGGCGAGCACGACGTCCATCGCCGGGATCATGGTCAGCCCGACTCCGAGGCCCAGGACCGACAGCCACATCGCGGTCGTGGAGTAGGGGTCGCCGGTCTCGGTGAGCGCGCCCCAGCCGAGACCCGCGGCCAGCAGGAAGAGCCCGATGACGATGAGCGGCTTGTGGCCGGTGCGCGCGGTCAGCCGGTCGGTCGCCAGGCCGCCGACCATGAGGCCGAGCAGCATCGGGATGAGCCGCAGCCCGGTGTCGAAGACGCCGTTGCCCTGCACGACCTGGAGGTACTGCGGGAGGACGAAGAGCGTGCCCGCCATGACGACGGTCCCCAGCGTTCCGGCGATCACGGCCCAGGTGAAGGCGGGATCCCGGAACAGCCTGACGTCCATCATGGGCTGCTCCAGGCGCCGCTCCCACAGGACGAACGCGGTGAGCAGGACGAGACCGGCGCCGATCGTGCCGATGATGAGCGGGTCGCTCCAGCCGTCCGCCGGGCCCTCGGTGATCCCGTACACCAGGCCCGTGAGCCCGCTGACCGACAGCAGGGTGCCCACCACGTCCAGGCGGGGGACGCTCGTGTCGCGGGACTCGGGGAGCAGGACGGCGACGGCGATCGCGCCCACGGCGACCACGGGCACGTTGATCAGGAAGATCGAGCCCCACCAGAAGTGCTCCAGCAGCCAGCCGCCGAGCAGCGGACCGAGCGGCAGGCCCAGCGCCATGGACGCCGACCAGACCGCGATCGCCCGGGTGCGCTCGTGCGGGGGGAAGATCGCCGGCAGGATCGACATCGACAGCGGCATCATGATCCCCGCCCCGATCCCCATGAACGCGCGGGCGACGATGACGCTCCCCGGGCCGTCGGCGAGGGCGCCTCCGAGTGAGGCCAGGCCGAAGACGGCCATGCCGACGAGCAGCAGGCGCTTGCGGCCGAAGCGGTCGCCCAGCAGCCCGGCGGGGAGCAGCAACGCCGCGAAGACCAGGACGTACGAGTCCACGATCCACTGCAGCTGGCTGGTGCTCGCGTTCAGGTCCGCCGAGAGCGTCGCCAGCGCCACGTTCAGGATCGTCAGGTCGAAGCCCAGCGCCAGCAGGCTCAGCGCGAGCGCGCCCAGCCCCCACCATCGCCGCGAGCCGCCAACACCCATGACTGTCACCTCCAAATAGAAGTTACTTTTAAATGAGAGTAACTATCAAAAGATGGAAGGTGTCAATGTGAGCGGCCCCTTGGAGGGGGCGGCGACAGCATGTAATTTTGATTACATGAGTACGAGCGCAGCAGCGGAGACCGTGCGGGCCTGGTTCTCCGGGCGGCTTCCCGAGAACTGGTTCGAGGCGGCGCCCGAGATCGTCCTGGACCGGGAGGAGGTCAGCGTCGTCGGACGGCTGCCTCTCCCGGGAGCCGCCGAGAATCTCGCCGGCACCGAACGGGCCGCCGCCGTGGCGGGCCACATCCAGCGCTTCCGCGAGGAGACCCGCGACCAGCGCATCGCCATCGCCCGCGAAGCCGAGCACCGCTTCGGCCACAAGGTCTCGTGGGGCGTCGAGTGCGACGAGCAGCGGGAGATGTTCACCACGCTCTCGGTCCCGGTCATGACCCGGCTCCGGCAGCCCGAACGCCGCGTTCTGGACACCCTGGTCGACGCCGGCGTGGCGCGCAGCCGCAGCGACGCGCTGGCCTGGTGTGTGCGCCTGGTCGGCAAGAACACCGACGAGTGGCTCGGCGAGCTTCGCACCGCCCTGGAATACGTCGAACGTGCCCGCGCGGCAGGTCCGCAGGCCTGACCAGCACGTCCTCCCGCCGCGAATCATTGCGTGATCCCCAGCGCGGCTAGGTGTGATCATGGTGATCGCCTGGCCTAGGGTGCGGGACGTGGGGGGACTTCGCTGTCTGGACGGTTCGTCGCTCGCCGTGGTGCCGGTCGTGTCGCTCGACCGCGGCGGCACGCCGTTCGAGGTCACGTTGGAGCTGCGGCGCGACGGGGACTCGTTCGGCGCGGTGGGGGAGCGCTGCGGCTACTTCCTCGCCGGGCTCGCCGGGCGGGTGGCCGCCGCGCGTGCCGGAGAGTCGCCGCAGGCCGCCGAATGGCCCGACCCCGACGACCGGTTCCCCGACCCGCCACCGGGCGCGGGCCGGGTCCGCGAGCCCGAGCTCTTCGCCTTCCGCTACCGGGACCGCGGCGACGTGGCGAGTACGGCGGAGCTCCGCTGCGCGCTGCGCACCTCCTCGGTCTGGATCGAGCGTCAGGGCACCGGACAGGGCGTGTGGCGGGTCGCCCGCCGCGCGGTGATCGAGGCCTGGGGATCGGGTGGACGCGGCGTGCGCGCAGTCCTCACCTCGGCCGAGCTGCACGCCTTCCTCGCCGGCCTTCTCGCCGACGCCGAACGGGCCGGGGTCGGCTATCGCGAGCAGCTGCGCGCACACCGATGATCGTCTCTGCGCATCCGGGCAGGTGACCAGGCCTGGCCGTCCGGGTAAATACCGGAGACGGTGGGACAACCATCACGTCCAGGCCATAATTGAGCGGCGTTCTAGATGGACACGGCGGGACGGGGAGCACATGGGCACGGGGCGGCGCGCGAGGCTGACCGGCACGATCAAGAGCAGCGCCGTGTACGGAGTGGTGCGGGACGTCGCGTACCGGATGTACGAGCGCCGGGTGGAGTCGTCACTGCCCACCGACATCGTCCCCCGCCATGTCGGGGTCATCCTGGACGGCAACCGGCGCTGGGCGCGCTCGATGGGGATGGCCGACGTCAACACCGGCCACCAGCGCGGCGCCGACAAGATCTCCGACCTGCTGCACTGGTGCACCGAGGCCGGCGTCGAGGTGGTCACCCTCTGGCTGCTGTCCACCGACAACCTGAGCCGCCCGGCCAAGGAGCTCGACCCGCTCCTGGCGATCATCGAGAAGACCGTCCGCAACCTCGCCGCCGACGGCTGGCACGTCAAGCCGGTCGGCGCCCTCGACCTCCTGCCCGACAAAACCGCCTGTGTACTCAAAGATGCCGGCGAAGCAACATCCGGTGCTCCCGGGCTGATTGTGAACGTCGCGGTTGGGTATGGAGGTAGGCGTGAGATCGCTGATGCGGTGCGCTCTCTGCTCCTGGAGCAGGCGGGCAAAGGCACCAGCATCGAGGAACTCGCCGAGGTCCTCGACGTCGAGCACATCGCTGAGCATCTCTACACGCGCGGCCAGCCGGACCCCGACCTGGTCATCCGTACCTCGGGGGAGCAACGCCTCTCCGGCTTCATGCTCTGGCAGAGCGCCCACTCGGAGTTCTACTTCTGCGAGGTCCACTGGCCGGACTTCCGCAAGGTCGACTTCCTGCGGGCGATCCGCTCGTATGCCGCGCGGCACCGGCGCTACGGTTCCTGAAGATCATCCACCCCTGATCTCCACCCGCCTTCCCTCCCCCTGCATGGCCGCCTCGGCCGTACGGGGACGGGCAGACGGGCCGGGGGCCGGCGCGCCACGGGTAGTTCCCCCAGAAACAGGGAGATCGAGTGGCCACATCCTCCACGCGCCGTCCCGCCTCCGGGAACCCCGGACCCACCGGTCCGGACCGGCGCACGTACGTCCTCGACACCAGCGTCCTGCTCGCCGACCCGGGGGCGATGACCCGGTTCGCGGAGCACGAGGTCGTACTCCCCATCGTCGTCATCTCCGAACTCGAGGCCAAGCGGCACCATCCAGAGCTTGGCTATTTCGCCCGGGAGGCGCTGCGCACCCTCGACGACCTGCGACTGGAACACGGCCGGCTGGACGAGGCGCTGCCGATCGGCGCGCAGGGCGGCACCATCAGGGTCGAGCTCAACCACTCGGACCCGAGCGTGCTGCCCGACGGCTTCCGGCTGGGCGACAACGACACCCGGATCCTGTCGGTGGCGAGCTGGCTGGCCAAGGAGGGCCGCGACGTCGTCCTGGTCTCCAAGGACCTGCCGATGCGGGTCAAGGCCTCGGCCGTCGGCCTCACCGCGGAGGAATACCGCGCCGAGCTCGCCGTGGTGGAGTCCGGCTGGACCGGGATGCGCGAGCTGGAGGTGCCGGCGGGGCAGATAGAGGAGCTGTACGAGTCGGGACGGGCCGATCTGGACGAGACGCGCGATCTGCCCGCCCACACCGGCCTGCGGCTGTTGTCCGAGCGCGGCTCCGCGCTGGCCCGGGTGCAGGCCGACAAGTCCGTGCGGCTCGTCCGCGGCGACCGGGAGGTGTTCGGGCTGCGCGGCCGGTCCGCCGAGCAGCGGATCGCGCTGGACCTGCTCCTGGACGACGAGGTGGGCATCGTCTCGCTCGGTGGCCGGGCGGGCACCGGCAAGTCGGCGCTGGCTCTGTGCGCGGGGCTGGAGGCTGTCCTGGAACGCCGCCAGCACCGCAAGGTGGTGGTCTTCCGGCCGTTGTACGCGGTCGGCGGGCAGGATCTGGGCTACCTGCCCGGGTCGGAGAACGAGAAGATGTCGCCGTGGGCCCAGGCGGTCTACGACACGCTCTCGGCGGTGACCACCCCGGAGGTCATCGAGGAGGTTTTGGACCGTGGCATGTTGGAGGTCCTGCCGCTGACCCACATCCGCGGCCGGTCGCTGCACGACGCGTTCGTGATCGTGGACGAGGCGCAGTCGCTCGAACGCGGGGTGCTGCTGACCGTCCTGTCGCGGATCGGGGCGGGCTCGCGCGTGGTGCTCACCCACGACGTCGCCCAGCGCGACAACCTGCGGGTGGGGCGGCATGACGGCGTCGCGGCGGTGGTGGAGCGCCTCAAGGGGCATCCGCTGTTCGCGCACGTGACCCTGACGCGTTCGGAACGGTCCCCGATCGCGGCCCTGGTGACCGACATGCTCGGCGACGTCGGCGCCTGACCCGGCGCCTGGTCGGCGGGACCGGGACCCGGCTGACCAGCATGTTCGCAGAAGAGCGCCCCGGCGACGATCCGACGTCGCCGGGGCGCCTTCGCGTGGACGGATTTCCTCACCCTGGGTGATGATCGATCATCTCTCGGTCAGCTTGTGATGAAGGTCACACGAACTAACTGGAAGGTAAGGATGCCCAGGTCTACACGCTGTTTTGGGAATCTTTGCAGCGAGTTGACAAACGCCCCACTCAAAGCTTCTGTCTCGTTTTGGTTGCGGAGCACTCCTCGACCTCGGGCATTGTGTCTCCTCGTAAGCACCCCCCGAGCGGTGCAGGCGCGCGTGGCAACCCCCTGACAGGCCATGCGGGCGAAGCTCCGCTCCGGGTCCGGGCCGCCTTCACGGGCGAGAGGCCGGGCCGGGGGTGGACGCACCTCGTACGCGTGTCCATGCGCGTGCGACCGTCGGAAGGACCGCCTTGAACGGAGACCACCCCAGGTCCCCTAGGCGAGACGATCGACAGAGCTTTGACCCCCCGGGCCACGAGGACGACATCAAGGTCGCAGGTGGCTCGTCCGGCACCCCCGCTCCCGGTCACTCCCCGGCCTCCGCCGGCGACACCATGGGCATGATGGCGGTGCCCGGTGAGCAGGCGTACGACGAGCCCGCCGACCCGGCGTCGACGCGCGTCGACGCGTTCCCCGCCGCACCGCTGACCGTCAGCCCGAACGGCCCGCATGACCCGAACGGCCGTGACCAGGACGGCCGGGACCAGATCGGCAGCGACCGCTCGCCGCGCCGCGCGACCCTCCCGTCGGGTATCGGACTCAAGATCGTTGCGGTGGCGGCCGGCGTGGCCGTGCTGGTCGGCGGCGGCGCCGTCGCGGCGTTCGCGCTGACCGGGGACTCCGGAGACGGCAAGCCGGCAGACAAGGGCACGGTCTCCCCGGCGCCGTCCCAGCTCGCCGCGGATGCGCCCCAGGTGGACCCCAAGGCGCTGGAGGCCCAGCGCCGCAAGCAGGCCCTGGAGCGCGCCTCGCGCGCGGTCCGCACCAAGCCCAGCAAGGCCCCGGCCCTGCGCCCCAAGGGCTCCCCGCTCCCCACCAAGAAGCCGGGCGACGACGGCGGTGACCCGCCGATCGGTGGCGACCCGGTACCGGCGGGCAAGGCGCAGGCGATCGCCAAGTCGATGCTGCCCAGCTACGGCTTCACCGGGAAGGGCGAGTTCGGCTGCCTGGTCAAGCTGTGGAACAAGGAGAGCGGCTGGAACACCTACGCCCGCAACCCGAGTTCGGGCGCGTACGGCATCGCGCAGGCTCTGCCCGGCTCCAAGATGGCCAGCGCCGGGTCCGACTGGCGTACCAACCCCCGCACCCAGATCAAATGGGGCCTCGGCTACATCAAGAGCCGCTACAAGACCCCCTGCGGCGCCTGGGGCGCCTTCCTCAGCAAGGGCTGGTACTAGCGCCCAGCCCGCCACGAACCCCGGGCGGCCTTCATCGCGGCCGCCCGGCGAGGGCATGGGAGCCCTCTGAGCGCGGGACACCGATTCCGCGACGCACGATGCCGCGCTGATGCGGCCGGCCCTCGACGGGCCCACAACACGGCGGCGGCGTGAACGACGCGCCGTACGCCCACATCTCAGGCGGAGACGCACCCTGGCGTCCCGCTGTCACCTCGGAAACCGTGCACGGCCACCCGTTCGGCGGGTGCTGCCCGCACGTGCCCGCGTCCCCCCGGACGCTCCGGTGCCCGGTCGCCTCACTCCATGCGAGGCCGCACCAACGAGGTGAAGACCGCCGGGCCGACCGGTCGCCCGGCACGACGAAAGGTTCGTTTTGGTTCGCAGGTCTCTCCACCGTTCCGCGACTCTGGCGCTCGCCGCCACGCTGACGTTCGGCGTCGTAGCGGAAACGGTCCCCGCCCAGGCCTCCGCCCCCACTTCGGCCACCTCGGCCACTGTGGTCGCGGCCAAGGCCCAGGCGAAGAAGAAGACCCGTGCTCAGCGGAACAAGGCCATCGCCAAGGCCATGGTCAAGAAGCGCGGCTGGTCCAACCGGCAGTACAAGTGCCTGGTGAAGCTCTGGCATCGTGAGAGCGGCTGGAACCACAAGGCCCGCAACCCCTCCTCCGGCGCGTACGGCATCGCGCAGGCCCTGCCCGGACGGAAGATGCGCAGCGCCGGCAAGGACTGGCGGACCAACCCCAAGACCCAGATCAAGTGGGGTCTCCGCTACATCAAGGGACGCTACGGCACCCCCTGCCGCGCGCTGAGCCACTCCAACTCGCGTGGCTGGTACTGATCTGCCTGGTTCATACCTGATCGGCCGGGGGCGTCGAGCCCCGGCGGCACACTGAGGGGCGGGCTCCGGCCCGCCCCTTTTGTCCTACCCGACGGCCGAGGCCGGGCAATGGGTCGGCAAAGCCATGGCACAGATGACCGGATCTGCTGATTATCAGCGGCTGATCAGCAGCACGCTACGGGACGTGTCACCTCACATACGTAACCGCTTCCAAGTGATCGCTCTTGGGATGGCCGCCGCGGTGGTCGGTGGCCCCATGGTCATGGAACCCGCGCAGGGTGCCGTGACGAAGGCCCAGCGCACCGTCATGGTGGCCGCCCAGAAGAGGATCCACGAGAAGCGGGCATTGAAGCGGATCCATGTCAAGCAACGCAAGCACGGCCGGATGCAGGCGAACAAGCTGATCGCCAAGGCCATGATGGCCCGGCACGGCTGGCGCCAGTCGACGCAGTTCCGGTGCCTGGAGCAGCTGTGGACGCGGGAGAGCGGCTGGAACGAGCACTCTCACAACGCCTCGTCCGGCGCCCACGGCATCCCGCAGGCGCTGCCCGGCTCCAAGATGGCCAGTGCGGGCCCGAACTGGCGCTCGAACCCGCGCACGCAGATCAAGTGGGGCCTGCGGTACGTGAAGCACCGCTACGGGAGCCCGTGCGGCGCCTGGGGCCACTTCCAGGCGACCGGCTGGTATTAGGGCGTTTCTCGCCCTAGGGCCTCCGAAGCCCCCAGCCATGAATCAAGGCGTCGAGTTGGTCATGGTCAGGACGTCCAGCGTGGCATCGAGTTGTTCCAGGGTGAGCTTGCCCTGGTCGACGTAGCCGCGCTCCAGGACGACCTGCCGGATGGTCTTCCGCTCCTTGAGGGCCTGCTTGGCGACCTTCGCCGCCTCCTCGTAGCCGATGTAGCGGTTGAGGGGCGTCACGATCGAGGGCGACGACTCGGCGTACTCGCGGGCCCGTTCGACGTCGGCCTCGATGCCGTCGACGGCGCGGTCGGCCAGCAGCCGCGAGACGTTGGCCAGCAGCGTGACCGACTCCAGCACGTTGCGGGCCAGCATCGGCAGCATGACGTTGAGCTCGAAGTTGCCCGACGCGCCGCCGAACGTGATCGCCGCATCATTGCCGATGACCTGGGCGCCCACCTGGGCGACCGCCTCGGGGATCACCGGGTTGACCTTGCCCGGCATGATCGAGGAGCCCGGCTGCAGGTCGGGCAGCCGGATCTCGGCCAGCCCGGCCCGCGGCCCCGAGCCCATCCAGCGCAGATCGTTCGCGATCTTGATGAGGCTCACCGCGACGGTGCGGAGCGCGCCGCTGGTCTCCACGAGCCCGTCCTGGGCGCCCTGTGCCTCGAAGTGGTTGCGGGCCTCCCGCAACGGCAGGCCGGTCGCCCGTGCGATCTCCGCGATCACCCGCTGGGCGAAGCCCTCGGGGGTGTTGATGCCCGTGCCGACCGCCGTACCGCCCAGCGCCAGCTCGGCCAGCCGGGGGAGGACGGCCTGTACTCGCTCCACGCCCAGCTGGATCTGCGCCGCGTAACCGCCGAACTCCTGTCCCAGCGTCACCGGCGTGGCATCCATCAGGTGGGTCCGGCCGGACTTGACCACTGCGGCGAACTCGACGGCCTTGCGGTTCAGCACTCCTTCAAGATGTTGCAGCGCGGGGATCAGATCGTTCAGGACGGCTCCGGTGGCCGCGATGTGGATCGAGGACGGGAAGACGTCGTTCGACGACTGTGAGGCGTTCACATGGTCGTTGGGGTGGACGGGAGAACCGAGCCGTTCCTCGGCCAGCGTCGCGATCACCTCGTTGGCGTTCATGTTCGAGGAGGTCCCCGAGCCGGTCTGGAACACGTCGATCGGGAACTGGTCGTTCCATCTGCCCGCCGCCACCTCCAGCGCGGCCTCGTTGATCGCCGCCGCCAGATCCTTGTCGAGCACGCCGAGCTCGGCGTTGACCGTGGCCGCCGCCGCCTTGATGTGGCCGAGCGCCGCGATGTGGGGCGCCTCCAGCCCGCGGCCCGAGATCGGGAAGTTCTCGACGGCCCGTTGTGTCTGCGCCCGCCATTTGGCCGTCGCCGGTACCCGCACCTCGCCCATGGAGTCGTGCTCGATCCGGAATTCCTGCTCGGCCATGGCTCAGCCACCTCCGTCGACGAATCTAACCCTGCCTCCAGTGCCAGCTTCCGGGCCGTCTCGCGCATTCCCGCGAGGGGCGGCCCACCGGCCCTGGGAGACGAGGTCATCCCCCGGAGGCGGCCTTCTTAACGGGGAAACGATGGGTGGTGCCCGGCCGGCCCGGCGGCTGCTGAGCGCCGTTGATCCAGACCTCGCAGGCGCCCGCGTCATGCAGGACGACGTTGAGCTGGGGCTGGTCGTACTGGCGGGTGTCGCCCTTGACGAGGGTCTCGTTGGCCAGGACGTTGATCGACTGCCCGGGCACCGAGACGAAGATCCGGCATGTCTCGGTGAGTGCCCGGATCACCAGGGCGTTGGAGCCCACGCCCGGCGGGGCCGCCGCCGGGTCACCGGTCGACGACGACGAGGAGGAGGGGGCGGCAGGGGGTGGGCCGGGGCTCTCGCGGTCCATGCCGACGATGAGCGCGGTGGCGCCGATGCCGCACGAGGCGAGGATGGCGGCGATCATCGCGATGATGGAGGCCAGCCGGTAGCGCGGCGCGGGCGGCCGGCGGCCGGAGCGTGGCCCGCTCAGCGCGCGTTCGAGGCGGTCGGACGCGCGGGCGTGGCTGAGCCGGCGGGTGGGGTTCTTCTCCAGCAACCCGGTGATCACGGAGGTGAGCGCGCCGGCGTTCTGCGGGGTGGCGACGTTCTCGTTGGCCAGGGCGCTGAGCGTGGCCATGACGTTCTCGCGCTCGAACGGCGGGCGGCCCTCGACGGCGGCGTAGAGCGTGGCGCCGAGCGACCACAGGTCCGACTGCGGGGTGGCCTTCTCGCCGGCGGCGACCTCGGGCGCCACGTAGGCGGGGGAGCCCATGAAGTGACCGGTCTTGGTGAGGCTGACCGACCCCGAGGAGTAGGCCAGCCCGAAGTCGGTGAGCACGACCCGGTCACCGTCGAGCAGCACGTTGCTCGGTTTGAGGTCCCGGTGGACGATCCCGGCCTTGTGCGCGACGGCCAGGGCGCTGAGCAGCTGGCGGCCGATGTGCGCGGCCTGGGCGGCCGAGATGGGGCCCGACCGCTCGACGAGCTGCTCGAGGCTGGGCGCCTCGATGAGCTCCATCACGATCCAGGGGCGGCCTTGCTCTATGACGACGTCGTAGACCTCGACGATGGCGGGGGAGCGCAACTGCGCCGGGGCCCGTGCCTCGCGCAGCGTACGGCGGTAGAAGACGACCCGGTCGTCCTCGGAGAGGTCCTCGGGGAGCCGGAGCTCCTTGATCGCCACAGCGCGATCGAGGAGCTCGTCATGGCCTCTCCACACGGTGCCGTTGGCACCGGAACCCAGTTCCGATACCAGCCGGTAGCGCGTCGCGAGTACGAGGCCACCTGACTGAGACATGGCGGAAAAGATACCGGAGTGGCGATGCGGTCATATTGGAGACCTGGTCACCAACTTGGATTTGGGGCCAATAATCTGACTAACGCGTACGATCTTCGCGTTTGCCACCCGTCTGACATGCGTTCTGATCATGGATGGCGGCCGCGGCGGCCGTGTCACCCGCCGAATCGTTAGACCGTCGTGATCATGAAGATCGGCGCCCCCGGCCGGCTGCCGGCACGCTCGTGCGACGACCGGCCGGAAGTGGCCGGAAGCGGCCACGGGCCCAGGGCTCAGCGGCGGCCGATCGTCAGCACCGGGCCGGTGGTGTGCGCGAAGAAGTCGTTGCCCTTGTCGTCCACCACGATGAACGCCGGGAAGTCCTCGACCTCGATCTTCCAGACGGCCTCCATGCCGAGCTCGGCGTACTCCAGGACGTCGACCTTCTTGATGCAGTCCTGGGCGAGGCGCGCGGCGGGACCGCCGATGGAGCCGAGGTAGAAGCCGCCGTGCGCGTTGCAGGCGTCGGTGACCTGCTGCGAGCGGTTGCCCTTGGCCAGCATGACGAACGAGCCGCCGGCGGCCTGGAACTGCTCGACGTAGGAGTCCATCCGGCCTGCCGTGGTCGGGCCGAACGAGCCGGAGGCGTACCCCTCGGGCGTCTTGGCGGGGCCCGCGTAGTAGACGGCGTGGTCGCGCAGGTACTGCGGCATCGGCTCGCCCGCGTCCAGCCGTTCCTTGATCTTGGCGTGCGCGATGTCGCGGGCCACGACGAGCGGGCCGGTGAGCGACAGCCGGGTCTTGACGGGGTACTTGGAGAGCTCGGCGCGGATCTCGTCCATCGGCCGGTTGAGGTTGATCTGCACGACCTCATCGTCCAGATGCTCGTCCGTCGTGTCCGGCAGGTACCGCGCGGGGTCGGTCTCCAGCCGCTCCAGGAACACGCCCTCGGCCGTGATCTTGGCCAGAGCCTGCCGGTCGGCGCTGCACGACACCGCGATGGCCACCGGGCAGGACGCGCCGTGCCGGGGGAGCCGGATCACGCGCACGTCGTGGCAGAAGTACTTGCCGCCGAACTGCGCGCCGATGCCGAGCTTCTGGGTGAGCTCGAAGACCTGCTGCTCCAACTCGAGGTCACGGAAGCCGTGGCCCAGCGGCGAGCCCTCCGCGGGGAGCGTGTCCAGGTAGTGCGCCGAAGCGTACTTGGCCGTCTTCAGCGCGTACTCGGCGGAGGTGCCGCCGACGACGATCGCCAGGTGGTACGGCGGGCACGCGGCCGTGCCGAGGGAGCGGATCTTCTCTTCGAGGAAGGCGAGCATCCGCTTGGGGTTCAGGACGGCCTTGGTCTCCTGGTAGAGGAAGGACTTGTTGGCGCTGCCGCCGCCCTTGGCCATGAAGAGGAACTTGTAGGCGTCGCCGGGCGCCGCGTACAGCTCGATCTGGGCGGGCAGGTTGGTGCCGGTGTTCTTCTCGTCCCACATGGTGACCGGCGCCATCTGCGAGTAGCGCAGGTTGAGCTTGGTGTACGCGTCGTACACGCCGCGCGAGAGATGTTCCTCGTCCCGCCCGTCAGTCAGCACGTGCTGGCCGCGCTTGCCCATCACGATCGCGGTGCCGGTGTCCTGGCACATCGGCAGCACGCCGCCGGATGCGATCCCCGCGTTCTTGAGCAGGTCCAGCGCCACGAACCGGTCGTTCGGCGAGGCCTCGGGGTCGTCCAGGATCTTGCGGAGCTGCTGGAGGTGCGCGGGCCGCAGCAAGTGCGAGATGTCCTGCATGGCGGTCTCGGTGAGCAGCCGCAGCGCCTCCGGCTCGACCTGCAGGAACGTCCGCCCGCCCGCTTCGAACGTCGACACGCCGTCGGCGGTGAGCAGCCGGTACTCGGTGTCGTCGGAGCCGAGCGGCAGCAGATCGGTGTAGGAGAACTCAGGCATCGAAGATCCTCGCGCACGTTCTGATGGGGTGGGCGCCCTACAGATTACGGCCCCTGCCCGCGATCCAGCTGACAGGGCCCGGTTCGGCTGCCGGGCCTCGGTTCGGCTGCCGGGCCTCGGTTCGGCTGACGGGGCTCGGTTCGCGGCGGAGCTCGGTTCGGCTAGCAGCCCGCCGTGGCGGGTGCGGGCGCCGGCGTGGGTGCCGGGCGTCGCCGCCCGGGACGCAGCCCGATCACCACGCCCACGGCGACCAGGGCCGCGCCCGCCAAGTCGGCCGGGGCGGGACTGCCCAGCCCGAGCGCGACGGTGGTGATCACCGCGCTCACCGGGATCACCCCCGCGAAGAGCCCGGCCCTGTCGGCCCCCAGCCGCCCGAGCGCGTCGTACCAGAGCAGGAACGCCACGGTCGTCACGACCACCGACAGGTAGGTGAAACCGGCGGCCTCGCCCACCGTCGGCACGCGCAGGACGGCCCGGCCGTCGGCGATCAGCCCGATGACCAGCAGCATGGGCGCGGCCAGCGCCGCCGAGTAGGCCGACACCCGCAGCGGGCCGAGCTTGGGCAGCAGCGGCACGGCGAGCAGCGAGAAGCACACCTCGCCGCCCAGGGCGCCCAGCGACAGCAGGAGCCCGCGCAGGGTCCCGGTGCCCAGGCCGTTCGCGAGCGCCGCGCCCAGCGTCACCACGACGGCCGAGACGACGATCACTGGCGACGGCCGGCGCCGTTCGAGGATCGGCCCGACCAGGGCCAGGGCGATCGGCACGGTGGCGATCACCGTGCCGATGGTCGCCGGGCTGGTGTCGCGGGTCGCGGCCACGATGAACACGTTGAACGCGGCGAGGCCGGTGCCCGCGAGCGCCGTCAGCAACGTCAGATCCCGCAGTGTCAGACTCCGCAGGGTGAACCTGCGCCCTCCCCGGCGCCGGTCGACGAGCCGTACGGCGACGAGCAAGATCACTGCGGCGGCCGTGTAGCGGACGGCCTGGCCGCCGAAGACCGGATAGTCGGCGATGGTGGCCGACACCGCGGTGAGCGTGCCGACGCAGAACATGGCGCTCCCGGCGCCCAGGACGCCCCTGGTGCTTGTGCCTGTGCTGATGCTGGTCGTGGATGTCATGACATGGGACGCTAGGAGTTGCTTGGACCTCGATACAGGGCCAATGAGACCGCTGGACCATGGACCAAAAGCGCCGACGGTGACGCCCAGCCACTCTCCGAACGCTGAGCACTATGTGACCGACTTGCATCTCACCCTCGACCGGACCGCCGGACGTCTCGCGGCGCAGATCGCCGCCGGGTTCCGCGCGGGCGTCCGGACCGGGCGGCTGACCGCCGGCACCCGGCTTCCCTCGAGCCGCGACCTCGCCCGCGATCTCGACGTGTCCCGCGGGGTCGTGGTCACCGCCTACGAGCAGCTCATCGCGGAGGGCTTCCTCATCGCCCGCCGCGGCGACGGCACCAGGGTGGCGCCGCTGGCGCGCGCGGACGCTCCCACGCCCGCCGCGCGCCCGCCCCTCTGGCCCGGAGAGCCTGCGGCGGAGCCATCGCCGGAGACTCCGGAGGGCTCGCTCCCCTACGACATGTGGCCCAGCCAGCCCGACCTCGCCGCGTTCCCCCGGGAGCGCTGGCTCGCGGCGGTGCGCGCGTCGTTGCGCACGCTCCCCAAGGACGATCTGGGCTACCCCGATCCGGGCGGCGCGCCCCTGCTGCGCGCCGAACTGGCCGGATACCTCGGCCGGGTCCGCGCCGCGCACGCCGACGCCGACCAGATCGTGATCATGAACGGGGTCGCGCACGGGCTGTCGGCGATCGTCCGGATGCTGGTCGGGGACGGGCACCGTGAGCTCGCGGTGGAGGACCCCACCAGCAGCCGCCAGGCCCCGATGCTGGACGCCACCGGTGTCCGGCTCGCCCCCGTCCCGGTCGACGCCGAGGGCGTCGACGTGGCCGCGCTCGCCCGCACGCAGGCCCGCGCGATCCTCGTCACCCCCGCCCACCAGTACCCGACGGGCGTGGTCCTGTCCCCGGGCCGCCGAGCCCAGCTGATCGCCTGGGCACGGGACGTGAACGGCCTGATCATCGAGGACGACTACGACGCCGAGTTCCGCTACGACCGCGAGCCGGTGGGCTGCCTGCAGGGCGTCGACCCCGAGCGGGTGGTCCTGCTCGGCTCGGTGAGCAAGGCGCTCGCACCCGCACTGCGCCTGGGCTGGGCCGCCGCGTCGCCGAAGCTGGCCGACCGGCTCCGTACGTACCGCGCGCAGCACGATCTGGGCGCGCCGGTCCTCGACCAGTACGCCTTGGCGAACCTTCTCTCCACCGGCTCGTACGACCGGCATCTGCGCACGATGCGCCGGCAGTACCGGGCGCGGCGGGACGTGCTGGTCGAAGCGCTCGGCAAGTACGCGCCTTCGGTCAAGGTGCACGGCGTCTCGGCGGGCATCCACCTCTACGTCGAACTCCCGCCGGGCTCCGACGAGGGCGCGGTCGTCGCCGCCGCCGCGAGCCTCGGCGTCTCGGTGGCGGGAGCCGCCGCCATGTGGTCTCCGCCCCGTTCGGGGCAGGCCCCGCCCGCGCTGGTCCTCGGCTATGGCCGCCTCGGTGAAACCCGCCTGGTCCAGGCCGCCGAGCTGCTGGGGAAGGCGATTGCCCAGGAGGCTCGCGGGTAGGAAGCCCATCTCAGCGGAGGAGGCGACGGATGAGTCTGGAAGAAGCAGCACGGCAGCTCAGGATGGCCGCACACGATTCCCAGGTGGCTTTCGACTGCGTGGGCCTGGGGGATCTGGAACGGGCTCAAGAGCATGTGGTCACGGCCCGCGCGGCAGCGGATGCCGCAGCGACCGCGTTGGCGCGCGCGATAGAGGACATGTCTCCGGAGCAGGCACAGTCGGCGGGTGAACTCGCAGTGGCCGCTCTGGAAGAAGCCTGACCCCGAGATTTATTTGGGCGGAACGTGGGCCTGGTCTCCGAGCACGAGACCAGGCTCACGCCTGTCAGACGGTGGGGCGTTCCGCGACGGGCGTGTCAGGACGGGCGCCGGGGACGGGCTTGGGGTCGAAACCGCGCGCGGTCGCGAAGATGACCAGGATCAGGGCGGTCGGGACGATGAACGCGAGCCGGATGCCGTTCTCGCTGCTGACCGGGGCGATGGCGCCGACCACGGCGGCGCCGACGACGAAGCCCACGTAGTTGAAGACGTTCACGCGGGAGACCGCGATGCCCAGGCCGGTCGGGTCGACCCGGCCCGCCGCGGTGAAGGCGACCGGCGCGATGACGCTGAGGCCCAGGCCCGCGACGGCGAGCGCGGGGATGGCGACGTAGGCGTTCGGCGCGGCGACCACGCCGATCATGCCGATGAGCCCGACGAGGGCGCCGAGGCGCACGACCGGGACGGCGCCGGAGCGCCGGACGCCGAAGTCGGCGACGGCACGGCTGAAGACCATGGCGACCTGGTAGGCGACGTAGCCGAGCGGGCCGACCCAGTCGCTGCTGTCGAGCTCGTCCTCCAGGTACTTGGCGCCGTAGTTGGAGATCGCCGCATCCGCGAGGTAGAACACCCCCATCGCGGTGCCCACGATGAGGATCGGACGCCACGGCACGCTGCGGCCGGCGGCCTTGAGGTCCTCGGGTGCGGGCTGCCCGGCGGCCTCCTCGGTCTTGCCGTAGAGCCGGTGCCCGGTGGCGAGCGAGGCGGCGGCGCCGAGCGCGGCGGCGATCGCGAAGCCGGTGAGCAGCGAGAGGTCGATCTTGTTGGCCAGGGAGGACCACAGGCCGCCGAGGATGCCGGCCACGCTCCAGACGGCGTAGAAGCCGGTGATCAGGCTGACGCCGTAACGCCGTTCGACCGCGACGGCCTGGGCGTTCATGGAGGCGTCCACGCCGCCGACGAAGAGCCCGAACAGCGCCACCGCCGCGTACAGGACCACGTCGTTGCCGCCCGCCAGCCCGATCAGGACGATGGTCAGGCAGACGGCGGGCTGGCTGATCCGCAGGACCGGCCTGCTGCCGAGCCGGGCGAACAGGAAGCCGGAGAGCACGCTGCCGACGCCGGCGACCAGCGGGACCATCAGGAGCACCAGCGAGAGCGTCGCGTCGCTGAGGTCGTGGGCTTTCTGGATCTTCGGGACCTGGGTGACCAGCGAGGCGAAGCACAGTCCCTGGATCGCGAACGCGGCGTACGTGGCGAACCGCGCCTGGCGGTCCCGCTCCGTGACGTCACCGGTGATGCCTTGCCGGGCCGACGCTGACATGCGGCATCCACCTCTTTGAGCTGCGCGATCAATGTGAGAGATTTTCGCGTCAGCGTAGAGATGGGCGAGGTCACAGGTCAAACGTGACCCGGATCACGGACTCGGCCGGTGCCGGATCGGACGATCAGGAGACCCCGGCTCACGCGGACTCACGCGATCAGGCGGCGCCGGCTCAGGCGATCAGGCGCCGGCGCATGGCCCGGACCGCGATGATCCACATCAGCGCCGCGAACAGCCCGAGCGCTGCCAGATGCCCCAGGTCGGCCAGCGGTTTCAGCCCGAACACCGCGTGCCGCACCAGCTCCACGCAGTGGTACAGCGGGTTGATCCGCGCCACCACGTGCACCCAGCCGGGCAGCGAGTCGACCGGGAAGAACGTGCCCGCGATCAGGAAGAGCGGCGTCACCACCCCGGTGATCACGTAGTCGAATGAGTTGATCGACGGCACGATCGCCGACGCCCACATGCCGAAGAGCGCGAAGCCGAGCGCGGTGACGAACGTGACCAGCGGCACCAGCACCATTCCCGGGGCCGGATCGAGCCCGAAGAACATGGCCACCACCAGCGGCGAGCACGAGTACAGCGCCGACTTCGACGCGATCCACAGCGCCTCGCCCGTGACCAGCTCGTGCGTGTCCACCGGCGCGGCCAGCATCGCGTCGTAGGTGTGCTGGTAGACCCGCCGGATGTAGCCGTTGAACATCCCCGGGAAGACCGAGGTGAACAGCGCGGCCGTGCCGACCATGCCGGTGCCGACGAAGTCGAGGTAGCGGAAGTCGCCCACCACCGCCACCAGCGACCCGAAGCCGTAGCCGAAGGCCAGCATCATGAACGTCGGCTCGAACATCGAGGCGAACGACGCCGACCGCCAGTAGCGCTTGAAGAGCGCGATCTCGTGCCGCCAGACGCCCCTGACAGGGGCCAGCTCGAAGCGCCGCAGCCGCGGGGCCGCGTGCCTGGTGGTCCGGACGGTGGTGTCGGTCATTCGACTCGTTCTCCCGTGAGCACCACGAACACGTCCTCCAGGTTGGCCGCGCGCCGTACGCCGTCCGGCCCGAGGTCGTCGATCAGCGAGTGCGGCATGGTCTCGGCCTTGAGCACCGACACCGACGTGCCCGTCCGGCGGGTGGGCAGCCCGGCGGCGTGCGCCAGCCGTTCCACGGCCTCCAGGCGTTCGGGCGGGCCGTAGTGCTCGACGACGCGTTCACCCGCGTGCTCGGCGATGAGCTCTGCGGGAGCACCGCGCGCCGCCACCTTGCCGTGCGACATCAGCGCGCAGTCGTCGGCAAGCCGTTCGGCCTCCTCGATGTAGTGGGTGGACATCAGCACGGTGGTGCCGCGCGACCGCAGCCCGTCGATCAGCCCCCACAGCTCCGCCCGTACCTGCGGGTCGAGGCCCACGGTGGGCTCGTCCAGCAGCACCAGGGCGGGACGGTGCACCAGGCCGCGTGCGATCAGCAGCCGCCGGCGCATCCCGCCGGACAGATCGCCGGCCTTGGTCCGCTGCCGGTCGGTCAGATGGGCGAGCTCCAGCGCGTCCTCCACCGCCGCCTCACGGTCCTTGCGCGGTACGCGATAGAGGTGGGCGAAGACCTCCAGGTTCTCGCGGGCGGTGAGCTCCTCGTCGAGGTTGTCCTGCTGGGGCACGACCCCCATCGAGGCCCGCGCGCGCTTGGACTCGCGGGGGACGGCGAAGCCGAGGACCTCGATGGCGCCCTCGTCCGCGATGGCCTGCGCGGTGAGCAGCTTCATCGTGGTCGACTTGCCCGCGCCGTTCGGGCCCAGCAGCCCCAGGCATATCCCGTTGGGAACGTCCAGATCGAGTCCGTCGACGGCCGTGAGCTTGCCGAAGCGCTTGACGACCCCCCGCAGGCTGATCGCCGCCGCGCCCTCGGTCGCTCGCTGGATCGAGATGGTTTCGGTCCGTTGCACCGCCATGTCCGCCACGATAAGCACAGGACGGGACAAATCCCCACAGATTTTCCGTCCATTCACCGTCAGCCGATCACGGCCCTCGGTCCTCTACCCTTCATAACGTGGACTTCCCGAGCCGACGGCCCCCTGGCGACCAGGCGACCCCCGTACGGGATCTGCGCGCCTCCGACGCCGACCGGGAGCGCGTGGTCAACGTGCTCGGCGAGGCGCTCGCGGACGGGCGGCTCACCATGGAGGAGCACTCCGAGCGCACCTCGGCCGCCTACGCCGCGCGCACCCTGGGCGAGCTGACCGGCCTCACCACCGATCTCAGCCCCGAAGAGACCCAGCCGATCCTGGTCGACGACCGTCCCATCTCGATCCTGTTCGGCCGTACGCGCCGCGAGGGACGCTGGGTGGTCCCCGTCCGCCTGCCCCTGGTCGCGCTCTTCGGCACGGTCGAGCTGGACCTGCGCGAGGCGGTGCTCCAGCGGCGGCACGTGGTGCTCGACTCGATGGTCCTCGGCGGCCGGATCCGGATCCTCGTTCCCGAGGGGGTACGGGTGGACGTGACCGGCCGGACGTTCGTCAGCACCCGCGATCTGCGCACCCGCCCCGCCCACGAGGGTCCCACGGTCGAGATCAGCGGCACCATGATCTTCGGCTCGATCCGGGCGCGGGCTCCCAAACAGACCTTCCGCCAGCGCGTTCGCGGGCGCCTGGGCCGCAACAGGTAGAGCCGCAACAGGTAGAGCCGCAACAGGTAGAGCCGCAACAGGTAGAGCCGCAACAGGTAGAGCCGGAAGCGCAGGGCCGCAGCAGGCGAAGGGCCGCGAGACGGATCTCGCGGCCCCTCTGAGATGGCTCAGACCGCCGTGTCGAAGTTGATCGCGCTGTAGGCGCGGAGCTTGCTGAGATGGTGCTCGCTGGAGACCGTGCGGATCGTCCCGCTGCGGGAGCGCATCACCAGGGAGTGGGTGAACGCGGTGCCCTTGCGGTAGCGGACACCGTCGACGAGCTCGCCGTCGGTGATGCCGGTCGCGGCGAAGAACACGTCATCCGACGTGACCAGGTCGTCGGTGGTCAGGACCCGGCCCAGATCGTGGCCCGCGTCGATCGCCTTCTGGCGTTCGGCGTCGTCCTGTGGCCACAGCCGGCCCTGGATCACACCGCCCAGGGCCTTGATCGCACAGGCCGCGATGATGCCCTCGGGCGTACCGCCGATGCCCAGGAGCAGGTCGACGCCGGTGCCCTCGCGCGCGGCCATGATCGCCCCGGCCACGTCGCCGTCGGTGATCAGCTTGACCCGGGCGCCGGCCTCCCGGATCTCCTTGACCATGCCGTCATGGCGGGGCCGGTCCAGGATGACGACCGTCACGTCCTCGGGCGTGGAGTGCTTGGCCCGCGCGATCGCCCGGATGTTGTCGGCGATCGGCCGCTGGATGTCGACGGCGTCGGCCGCCTCGGGGCCGGTGACGAGCTTCTCCATGTAGAACACCGCGGACGGGTCGAACATCGAGCCGCGCGGGGCCACCGACAGCACCGCGATGGCGTTGTTCATGCCCAGTGCCGTGAGGCGGGTGCCGTCGATCGGGTCGACCGCCACGTCGCACTCCGCGCCGCTGCCGTCGCCGACCTCCTCCCCGTTGTAGAGCATGGGAGCGTTGTCCTTCTCGCCCTCGCCGATGACCACCACGCCCCGCATGGACACGGTGTTGATCAGCTGGCGCATGGCGTTGACCGCGGCGCCGTCGGCTCCGTTCTTGTCGCCCCTGCCCACCCAGCGCGCGGCGGCCATGGCGGCGGCCTCGGTCACCCTGACCAGTTCCATCGCCAGGTTCCGGTCCGGGGCCGCAGGCTCGGTGGCGAGCGGCGAGGAGACGGTGGATTCGTCGGACATGCGAAGCAGCCCCTTCGGTCGGCGGATGACTCGGATTCTCCGTGTGACCAGCCTTGGGATTCAAATTGGACCAGACCAGGCAGGCGGCGTCACTCACCGCGACGAGTGTTTTCCCGGCCACGGAGAAGAAGGGATCGTTCCAGCAGCGTGAGAGGGCGTAATCTCTCGGTTCATGAGCAGCGAGATCGATGTCCCGTCCGCCGGGCCGGCCACGGAAGCCGACACGCCCGCCCGGACGACCTCGGACCGCGGGGCGGCCACGCGCAACGCGCTCCTGGCCGCGGCGCGGGACGTGTTCTGCGAGGCGGGCTTCGCCCAGGCCGCCGTCACCGACATCGTCGCCAAGGCCGGCGCCAGCGTGGGCAGCCTTTACCACCACTTCAACGGCAAGGCCGACCTCTACCTGACGCTGTTCGAGGAGTTCCAGGCCCGCCAGCAGGAGCGCACCCGCGAGGCGATCAACGCCGTCCGGGAGGCGGGCGAGACCGACCCGATGCGGCAGTTCATCGCCGGCGCCGGGGCGTACCTCGACGGCTGCCTGGCCGAACGCGACGTGGCGCGCCTCTTCATCTCCGGCGACGGCCCGCCCGGGTTCGACCGCGTCATGCGCCAGCGCCTCAACAAGTGGGCCCGCCGCAACGCCGCCCTCTTCCACACCGCCGACGGCGGCGTGGACGAGGCTCTGGCCGTCGTCCTCACCGGCGCCATGGCCGGCGCGGTCTCCGAGGTCTCGCTGAGCGACGACGAGGAGGCCTCCCGCCACATGGCCGCCGAGATCATGGCCATCGTCGGCACGATCAGGAACCCCGGTGCGGAGCAGGCCTGACCGTGGTGGATCCTGAGAAGGTGACGGACAAGACCCCTTCCCCATCCCCGGAGGACACTCCGCCCCCCGCTGAGCAGGAGGGCAAGGCCGCCGGCGAGCCTCCGGCAGCAGCCGCGGGCGGCCGGCCGACGGTGGAGGTGGCGCCGGGCGTCTACAAGCGGCTGACCACCGGGCTGGGAGGCTTCACGCTCGCGATGGCGGCGTGCCTCGTCCTGGTGGGCGTGATCTACCTCATCACCCCGCGCAGCGACAAAGAGGTGCTGCCGACCGTCGACTACAGCGGCCAGCAGTGGGCGATGGCCACGGACGCCCCGTACACCGTGTGGGCGCCGGTCGGATTGCCCCCCACATGGCGGCCGACTAGTTCAAGAATCAACGGTTTGAACGGCAAGGGACCGGTCGCCTGGCATCTCGGCTTCATGACGCCGGGCAGACATTATGCCGCTTTGGAACAGAGCAACGAGAAGGCGTCCCAGTACGTCCACCGAATGACCAACAACAAGAAGCCGAACGGCTCGATGCAAGTCAATGGCATCACCTGGACGACGTACTACCGCAAGGACAAGAAGGCCAATTCCCTCGCGCGCACCCTGCCCGACGGCGTTTCGCTCGTGGTGACCGGCACGGCGCCGTACGAGGAGCTGGCCGTACTCGCCGCCGCGCTCAAGCCGCAGCCGAAGCAGGGGACCAAGCTCCCGGCAGGGTCGACTCCGGCGTCCTGACTGGTCACAGCAAATGTCCAAGCGCTGGCAATATTTGTCCAGACCAGGCGATTTGAACGAGATTTGTCACAAAGTTGCGGGTTCGCTTCCCACTGACCCCCGGTGTTTGTCATGATCTCATGCGCATCTGCATGATCACATGCGCGCATCCGGGTCAGAAACGAAGGACGATGCAGTGACACATATTCTGAGCAGCTGGAAGGGCAAGGTCATCGTCGCCACCGGCGGCGTGGCCGTGGCCTCCGGCCTCGTCATCGGCGGCATGGTCGCCACATCCGGCAACGCGGCACCCCCGAAGACCGCCACCCCGGTCTCCGCGGACAACGCCTCGGCCGCCGCGATGCCCCCGTTCCGCCTCCCGTTCCCCTGTGGGCAGAAGTGGCGTGGTGACACCACCGCCAGCAGCGCCCACACGAAGTACGAGATCGACTTCAACCAGGGCCGGGACCTGTCCAACGTGGACGAGGGCCGCACGGTCGTCGCCGCCGCGGCGGGCACCGTCATCCGCTCGACGCGCCACGTCAACCAGAGCGGCTACGGCAACCACGTCGTCGTCCAGCACTCGGGCGGCTACCAGTCCTGGTACGCCCACCTGAAGTACCGCTCGGTCAAGGTGGGCCAGAAGGTCAAGTCCGGCACCAAGATCGGTGCGGTCGGCCGCACCACCCGGCCGAGCAACAGCGGCATGACCGCCCACCTGCACTACGAGGTCCGCAAGAACGGCCAGTACCCGCCGGTCGCCGCGTACTTCTCGGGCAAGCGGTTCCCGTACCCGCAGCCCCGCCCGGGCGTCACCCTGACCGCCTGCAAGGGCGGCAGCACCCCGCCGCCCGCCAGCCCGGTCGCCAAGATCTGTGGCAAGGGCTTCAAGCAGATCGACTCGCGCGCCCTGGGCAAGGCGGGCCGTGTCTACCTGGGCTACAACAAGGCCAACAAGAACAACTGCGTGATCACGGTCAAGGGCAAGGGCAAGAAGGTCAAGATGTCGGCCTTCCTTCAGCCCAAGGGCGGCAAGGCCAAGACCGACACCGGCAACTTCACGCAGTACGCAGGCCCCGTGAAGGTCGCCGCGCCTGGCAAGTGTGTGAAGTGGGGCGGCTACATCGGCAGCACCAAGTGGTACAGCGGCTGGTCCCACTGCGGCTGACGACACGTCCATGAGATCTGAACGCGGCAACGCGTCGGTTTCGCCTGCTTCATACGAGAGGTACGAACACATATGAACATCAAGCGCAAGACCGCGATCCTCATCGGCGGCGGTGCGGCCGCCGCCGGGCTGGTCGCCACCGGCGTGGGCGTCGCGGCGAGCTCGAACGCCCCCGCGAGCAAGCCCGCCACCAAGGTCGCCGCGCAGGATGCCTCCGCCGCCGCGATGCCGCGGCTGCAGATGCCGTTCCCGTGTGGCCAGACCTGGCGCGGCAGCACCGGCAGCGGCGCGCACACCAAGTACGAGATCGACTGGAACTGGGGCTCGACCGGCGAGGCCGACAACGGCAAGACCGTGGTCTCCTCGGCGGCCGGCAAGGTGGTGCGCTCGTTCTACAGCACCACCAGCGGCTACGGGAACGTCATCTACGTCCAGCACGCGGGTGGTTACACCACCGTCTACGCGCACCTGAAGTACCGCTCGGTCAAGGTGGGCCAGACGGTCAGGAAGGGCCAGAAGATCGGCGCGGTCGGCCGCTCCAGCGCCAAGTACAAGATCATCTCGCACCTGCACTACGAGCTGCGCCGCAGCCCGAACTCCTACCCGCCCATCGCCGTGTCCTTCGAGGGCCGCCGCTTCCCGTACCCGGGCCCGGCGTACCTGAAGTCCTGCGGTGGCGGCGGCACCCCGCCGCCCGCCAGCCCGGTCGCCAAGATCTGTGGCAAGGGCTTCAAGCAGATCGACTCGCGTGCCCTGGGCAAGGCGGGCCGTGTCTACCTGGGCTACAACAAGGCCAACAAGAACAACTGCGTGATCACGGTCAAGGGCAAGGGCAAGAAGGTCAAGATGTCGGCCTTCCTTCAGCCCAAGGGCGGCAAGGCCAAGACCGACACCGGCAACTTCACGCAGTACGCAGGCCCCGTCAAGGTGGCTGCGGGCAAGAAGTGCGTGAAGTGGGGCGGCTCCATCGGCAACACCAAGTGGTACAGCGGCTGGTCCCACTGCGGCTGATAGCCACATAGCAAGACAGGCACAGTGAAATGGGCCGGTTCCCCAAGGGGAACCGGCCCGTTCGCCGTCCTGGCGTCAGAAAGGGGTGCCGTTAGTGGGAGGTTCTTCACCTTCGGCAGGACGGTTAAGGGCGGCGGCCAGGCGGGCCCTTGCGCCTTCCAGCCACTCTTCGCAAGTTGTGGCTAGTTTTTCGCCTCGTTCCCAGAGCGAGAGGGACTCCTCCAGGGTCAGGCCACCGGCTTCTAGGCGGCGGACGACGTCGGCTAGTTCGTCGCGTGCCTGCTCATAGGTCAGCTTCTCTTCGGCCACGTCGTTCACCCTATGGGCTCATCTGTGACGGTCACGTTCAGGTGGCCTTCGGCGAGGCGGATGTGGAGGGGCTCGGCGGGCTTGACGTCGGTGTTGCTTCGGACGACCGAGTCGTCGGCGCGCTGGACGATGGCGTAGCCGCGGTTGAGGGTGGCGGCGGGGGAGAGGGCCAGGAGGCGGGCTCTTGTATGGGTGAGCTCGTCAGATGAACGGTCCAGGGCTGAGGACAGGCAGCGGCGGGCTCGGTCTCGGAGAGAGGCGGCTTGCTCGGATTGGCGTTCTATCTCGCGGATGGGATCGGCCAGGGCGGGGCGGGAGCGGATTGAGCGAAGCCAGGCGGTTTCGCGGTCCAGGTTGCCGGAGAGGCAGCGGCGGCCTCGGTCGCGTAGTTGGCGGATCAGGTGGAGTTGCTCGCGTACGTCGGGCACGGCTCGTTTGGCGGCGTCGGTGGGGGTCGAGGCACGGACGTCGGCGACCAGGTCGAGGAGGGGGCTGTCCTGCTCGTGGCCGATGGCGCTGATGACGGGGGTCCGGGCGGAGCTGACGGCTCTGACCAGGGCTTCGTCTGAGAACGGGAGCAGGTCCTCCATGGAGCCGCCGCCGCGCGTGAGGATGATGACCTCGATGTCGGGGTCGGCGTCCAGCTTGCGGAGGGCCTCCATGACCTCGCCCACGGCGTAGTGGCCCTGGACAGCGGTGTTCTCCACCTGGAACGCGACGGCCGGCCAGCGGCGGCGGGCGTTCTTGAGGACGTCGTGCTCGGCGTCGGAGTCGCGGCCGCAGATCAGGCCGATTTTGTGAGGCAGGAAGGGGAGTGGTTTCTTGCGTTCGGGGCGGAAGAGGCCCTCGGAGGCCAGGAGCTGCTTGAGGCGCTCCAGGCGGGCCAGCAGCTCGCCTACGCCTACTGGTTTGACTTCGATGGCGCTCAGGGAGAACGTGCCGCGGTTGATCCAGAAGTCGGGCTTGGCGTGGATGACGACGCGGGCGCCATCGGTGACGGCGGGGCCTGCGGCTTCGAAGACCGGGCGTGGGCCCACGACGCGGACCGACATGTTGGCGACCGGGTCGCGAAGCGTGAGGTAGACCGTGCCGCCGCGGGCGTTGAGGTCGGTGATCTGGCCCTCGACCCAGATACGGCCCAGCTTGCCGATCCATCCTCCTACTGCCTGCAGGACGGTGCGTACGGGCACGGGTGATTCCGCCGAGGTCTCCATCGCCATGCCGGAAAGCCTACGGCCGATTGCGGCCGGGCCGAGCGGGCATTGTGGTGTTGACCACATTCCGGGACAGAGGTCTAATGGCCCCGTGTGCAATGTCACACAGCACAGCGCCGGGTCGGGGGAGCGGATCTCACCAAGGAGGCTGAATCCCCATGAAGCAGAGTCGGAGCGTTCTCGCGGTCGTGCTGGCCGGCGGGCTGGCGGTGTCGGGCTGCGGGCAGGGACTGCTGGGCGGCGGTGACGATGAGGAGAAGGGCAACATCCTCATCGGCATGGACATCCCGATGTCCGGTGACAGCGCTGAGATCGGGCCGTACATGAAGAACGGCGCGCAGCTGGCGGTCGACGAGATCAACGGCAAGGGCGGGGTGCTCGGCGGGCGGAAGCTGGAGCTGCGAGCCGAGGACGACGCGTGCGACCCCAAGACCGCGGTCGCGGCGGCCAACAAGCTGGTCTCGGCGGGCGTGAAGGTCTCGGTGAGCGGCTACTGCTCGGGCGCGACGCTGCCCACGTTGCCGGTGTTCGACCGGGCGAAGATCCCGATGATCATCCCCGTGGCCAACTCGGCCGAGCTCGCGGCGCAGAAGCTCAAGCACGTCTTCATGATCAACGGTACGGGTGACCAGCAGGCCGCCGCCGCGTTCAAGTGGCTCAGCAAGGACGGCGCCACCAAGGTCGCGGTGATGCACGACAACACGTCCTACTCCAAGGACATCGCCGACCGTACGGCCGCCGAGCTCGACAAGCCGGGTGCGCCGGACAAGACCGCGAACGAGGCGATCACGCCCAAGGAGACCGACTTCTCGGCGGCCGTCACCAGCGTGCTCAAGGGCAAGCCGGACTACATCTACTTCACCGGCTACTACTCCGAGGGCGGGCTGCTCGTCCGGCAGTTCAAGCAGGCGGGTTACAAGGGCAAGTTCCTGGTAGGGGACGGCGCGGTCGCCGACAAGTTCGCGCAGATCGCGGGCGGCAAGAACGCCGAGGGCGTGTACGCGACGATGACCCCGACGCCCACGACCCTCCAGGGCGCCGAGGGCTGGATCGCCTCGTACAAGAGCAAGTTCGGCGCCGATCCCGGCCCGTACTCGACCCAGGCCTACGACGGCGTCCGGCTGGCGGCCGAGGCCATCACCAAGGCCGACAGCACCGACAGCGACAAGATCGTCAAGGCGCTGGAGGGCATGGACGGCTTCAAGCTCTTCAGCGGGCCGCTGAAGTTCACGCCGCAGCACACCATCGTCGGCGGCTTCGAGATCCAGGTCGTCAAGGACGGCAAGTTCGTGCTGCAGGAGAAGCTGTAGTGGCGCAGCTCGTCTGGAACGGGTTGTTCGTCGGGTCGTTCTACGCACTGGTCGCGCTGGGCTACAGCATGGTCTACGGCGTGATCAAGCTGCTCAACTTCGCGCACGGCGACCTCTACATGCTCGGGGCGTTCTCCGGCTTCGCGATGCTCGGCGCGATGGGCGGGCTCGTCGAGTCGCAGTCGCTGCTGGCGCTGCTGCTGGTCCTGATCGCGACGATGGCGGTCACCGGGATGGGCGGTGTGGCGCTGGAACGGCTGGCGTACCGGCCGCTCCGGGGCGCGCCGCGGCTGTCGCTGCTCATCACGGCGGTCGGCGCCTCGTTCGCACTGGAGTACGGCACGCGGATCGTCGCCGGGCCCAATCCGCGGGTCTACCAGGTGCGGCTCGGCGGCACGACGATCCACGTGCTGGGCGCTCGGATCACCGTGCAGCAGCTCGTGCTCGTCGCGATCGCGATCGGGCTGATGTTCGCGCTCAACTGGCTGGTGATGCGCAGCCGCCAGGGGCGCGCGATGCGGGCGATCGCGCTGGACCCCAAGGCCGCGCAGCTCATGGGCATCGACGTGAACGCGGTCATCGCGCGCACGTTCTTCATCGGGTCGGCGCTGGCTGGCGCGGCCGGGGTGATGGCGGGCGGCTACTACGGGAAGATCGACTTCCTGATGGGCTTCATCATCGGGCTCAAGGCGTTCACCGCGGCCGTCATCGGCGGCATCGGCAACATGCAGGGCACGATGCTCGGCGGCCTGGTGCTGGGGCTGCTGGAGTCGTTCGGCACCGACCTGCTGGGCGGCGAGTGGCGCGACGTGTTCGCGTTCGGCTGCCTGATCCTCTTCCTGACCGTGCGGCCCACCGGCCTGCTCGGCGAACGTGTGACGGAACGCGTATGAGCGCCGGGGACGCATCGCAGGAAGGAACGCCGCACGTCGAGCCCGGCCCGCAGGCCGGGCAAGGTGCGCAGGCCGGGCAGGGTCCGCCGGTCAAGCACGGGCCGCCGGTCAAGCCGGTGCGCGGGCGCGGGCCGTCGGTCGTCACCCGGCTGATGGAGACGCGGTATCTGGGCTGGATCGGGCTGGCGATCGCGCTCGGCGCACCGCTGATCATCGCGACGCCGTACGCGCTGAACGTGATGACCAGCGCCGCGATCTTCGTGATGCTCGCGGTCGGGCTCAACATCGTGGTCGGGTACTGCGGGCTGCTCGACCTCGGGTACGCCGCGTTCTTCGCCGTCGGCGCCTACACCGGCGGCGTCATGGCTGCCGAGCTGGACATCCCGTTGATCGCCACTGTGCCGGCCGTGCTCGTCGTGACGGTCGTGGCGGGCATCGTGATCGGCGCGCCGACGCTGCGGCTGCGCAGCGACTACCTGGCGATCGTGACGCTCGGCTTCGGCGAGATCATCCGGATCTGCGCCACCAACCTGGAGATCACCGGCGGCCCGTCGGGGATCTACGGGATCCCCGGGCTCTTCGGCGACGACGTCCTCACCGAGCCCGCCGCGTTCTACTACCTGACCGTGCTCATCGTGGCCGTCGCCGTGCTGCTCGCGGCGCGCCTCGGACGGTCGCGGCTGGGCCGGGCGTGGCGGTTCGTCCGCGAGGACGAGGACGCGGCGGAGGCCATGGGCGTCCACACGTACAAGGTCAAGCTCGCGGCGTACATCGGCGGGGCCGTGTGGGGCGGGATGGCGGGCGTGCTGTTCGCCGCGCACCTGACCGCGATCTCGCCGCCGAGCTTCACGTTCCTGTGGTCGGCGCTGGTGCTGATGGCCGTGGTGCTCGGCGGGATGGGCTCCACGCCCGGCGTGGTCGTCGGCGCGGTGTTCATCAGCCTGGCGCCGGAACTGCTGCGCGACCTGGCCGACTACCGGTTCTTCGTGTTCGGCGTGCTGCTGATCCTGGTGATGATCGTTCGGCCGCAGGGGCTCTGGCCGCACCGTTCGCAGGAGACCGCGCGGACCGCCGCTCGTTCGAAGGAGCCTGTGGCATGAGTGAGCGAAGCGAGCGTTCCGGGGGGCGTGGGGGGTCGTCCCCCCACAAGGAGCACAGCATGACTCTGCTCCAGGTGACGGATCTGCGGCTGTCGTTCGGCGGTGTGCGGGCGATCGACGGGCTGTCGTTCGAGGTCGGCGAGGGTGAGATCGTCTCGGTGATCGGGCCGAACGGGGCGGGCAAGACCTCCGCGTTCAACTGCGTCACCGGCTTCTACAAGCCGATCGGCGGCAGCGTCCTGCTGGACGGAACGCCCGTGACGGGCCGCCGTCCGGCTTCGATCGCCGGCCTCGGCGTCTCCCGCACGTTCCAGAACCCGCGGCTCTTCGGCGAGCTGTCGGTGCTCGACAATGTGCGCGCCGGGACGCACCTGTGGCTCCGGCAGAGCGTTTTTGACGCGCTGCTGCACACGCCGCGCTATCGCCGCAGCGAGCAGGAGGCCACGGACGAGGCACACCGCTGGCTGGATTTCGTGGGGCTGCGCGGTGAACGGGCCGGGCTCGTCCGCAACCTGCCGTACGGGGAACAGCGGCGCGTCGAGATCGCCCGGGCACTGGCACGGAGGCCGAAGCTGCTGCTCCTGGACGAACCGGCCGCCGGGCTCAACCACACCGAGAAGGCCGAGCTGCTCGACCTCATCCGGCGCATCCGCGACCTGGGCACCGCGATCGCGCTCATCGAACACGACATGGGCCTGGTCATGGAGGTCTCCGAACGCGTCGTCGTGCTCAACTTCGGCCGCGAGATCGCCGTCGGCGCCCCGGCCGAGGTGCGCCGCGACCCGGCGGTCGTCGAGGCCTACCTGGGCCGCGACGCCGACGAGGAGGAACTCGCCGCCGCCCGCGAGCAGGTACGCGGTGGACGGGAGGAGGTACGCGGTGGAACCGACTGAGGCCGGCGACCGGTCTTCGACGTCAGACGACCAGCCCCTGAACAACCGGGTCCTCCTTGAGGTGGCCGACCTCGATGTCCGGTACGGCGGGGTGCAGGCGCTTCGAGGTCTCAGCATCACGGTCGGCAAGGGTGAGATCGTCGCGCTGCTGGGCAACAACGGTGCCGGCAAGACGACGACGCTTTCGGCGATCTCCGGTCTCGTCCGGGCCACCTCGGGGCGGATCATGCTCGGCGGTCGTGACCTGACGAAGGCCACGGCGCCGAAGGTGGTCGCGGCCGGGGTGGTCCACGTTCCGGAGGGCCGCCGGATCTTCAGCCTCCTCACCGTCCACGAGAACCTCCAGCTCGGAGGTCACCTCGTCCGGGACGGGCGGGAGCTGCGGCGGCGCATCGACCAGGTGTACGAGCTGCTGCCACGGCTGGCCGAGCGCCGCGGGCAACAGGGCGGGACGCTGTCGGGCGGCGAGCAGCAGATGCTGGCCATCGGCCGCGCACTGGTGGCGCGGCCCCGGCTGCTGATGCTGGACGAGCCGTCCATGGGCCTGGCGCCGCTGGTCGTGACCGCCGTGATGGACGTGATCCGCGACATCAACGCCGCCGGATCCGCAGTCCTTCTGGTCGAGCAGAACGCCAAGGCCGCCCTCAAGATCGCGCACCGGGGCTATGTGATCGAGAACGGCGCCACGGTCCTGCACGGCACGGCCGCCGAGCTGGCCGAAGACTCCCGCGTGGTGGAGGCCTATCTGGGCGGTGTCTGAACCGGGAACCCGGGAGGCGATGGGACTGGGAAGCGAGGGGAGCGGCCATGCCGGGACGGGACCAGCCGAACCTGCCCGATCTCGGAGCGCGCCGGAACGTACGCGAGCGGATAGCCGACGCCCTCCGCGCCGCGCTGGTGGCGGGGGAGATGCGGCCGGGCGTCGTCTACTCCGCGCCGGCGCTCGCCGAACGTTTCGGCGTCTCCGCCACTCCGGTGCGGGAGGCGATGCTCGATCTGGCCAAGGAAGGCCTGGTCACAGCGGTGCGCAACAAGGGCTTCCGGGTGACCGCGCTGTCCGAACGCGATCTGGATGAGATCACCGAAGTGCGCGCGCTCATCGAGGTGCCCACGGTAGGCCGGGTGGCCTCCGCCGTGCCTGCCGAAGTGCCGGTCGCGGCCGTCCGCGCGCTGCGTCCGCTCGCCGACGCCATCGTCGCCGCCGCCGAACGCCGGGACATCCTCGCCTACATCGAAGCCGACCAGGCCTTCCACCTGGAGCTCCTCGCCCTGGCCGGAAACTCCCACCTCATCGGCGTGGTCAGAGACCTGCGCCATCGCTCGCGCCTCTACGGTGTGCCTTCCCTGGCCGAACGCGGCGAGCTGGTGCCCTCCGCCGCCGAACACCTGGAACTCCTCGACCACATCGCCGCCGGCGACGCGGCCGCCGCCGAAGCACTGATGCGCCACCACCTCCGGCACGTGCGCGGCATATGGGCCGCCCGCCTACCGTGATCGCGTGAAGGGCGGCCCTGCCCGGCCCGCGCAAGGCCCCATCTTTCCGGTCTCGTGCACGGCATCTTTCCGATCTCAAGGCCGCGCTGGACAGCCGAACGGCCCCCGGATTCCCGGAGGCCGTCCGTCGTAGCTGAGAAGCAGCGGATCAGCTGGTGCCGTTGAGCTTGGCGATGCGGTTCTCGTACATCTTGAGAACGTCGGCACGGGCGGAGTGCTTGCGCTCGTACTCGCGCAGCAGTTTCACCTGGTCGACCGAGAGGCCGCGCAGGCGTGCGCGCAGCTGCGGCAGCGTGGCCTCGTCGTAGTTCGGCACTGGCAGCTCAGCCGCGATCTTCTCGGCCTCGGCCTGCGCGGCGGGCTTGGCCTCGGGCTTCGGCTCGAACTCGGGCTTGGCCTCGGCCTTCGACTCGGCCGCCTCGGTGGCGGCTTCCTCCGGCTCAGGCTTGGCCTCAGCCGCCGGCTTTGTCGCAGGCGCAGGCGCAGGCTTTGGCGCAGCCGCGGGCTTGGCTTCGGCGGCAGGCTTGGCCTCGGTAGCGGGCTTGGCCTGCGGCTTTGGCGTGGCCTGCGGCTTGCCGATCGCGATCTCGGAGCCGCCGGTGCCCGCCGTGGCCTTGGAACGCGCCGGGGGCTCGGCCACCGCGGTACGGGAAGACCTGGCCGGTGCGGGCTCGGGCTCTTCGGTGCCGCGTACCCGTTCCGCCACACGGCCCACCACCAGCACGGCGGTGTGCTGAACGTCGTCGCGAAGCCTGCCGAGCACGGGCTTGACGCCGCCGCCCTCGGTGATCTCCTTGTAGTCCTTGGTCACCCGGTCGCTCAGCAGCAGCGCCCGGCCGACGCCGAACATGGCCAGCCGGACCGCGTGCAGCGGGAGGTCACGGACCTGTTCGCCCACCGTGTCCTGAACCTGCTGCTTGAGGCGGCGCGGCGATTTCACCATCGTTCTCCATCTCCCTGCTGTCCTGATCACTGGACTGGGTCGATTCGGCACCGTCTGTCAAACCTCACTTTGCCGTATAGGTGCGAATCCGGTCACCCTGCCTTAATGGATTTCTGTCTAAAGAGTGCGTGGAGTGGGTCACATCGCGGGCTTCACCAGAGCATTGACCGCCGGGCCTCCGGGGCGCGGCAGGGTGATGCAGCACGCGGTGCGGGGCGCCTGGGACGCCTCGTACGATAGGGGCATGACCTCCACCAGCCAGCGCCGTGTCCTGCTCGCCAAGCCGCGTGGTTACTGCGCCGGTGTCGATCGAGCCGTCGAGTCGGTCGAGATCGCCCTGCAGAAGTACGGGGCGCCGATCTACGTGCGCAAGCAGATCGTGCACAACGTGCACGTGGTGAAGACGCTGGAGGAGAAGGGTGCGATCTTCGTCGACGAGACAGAGGAGGTGCCCGAGGGGTCGATCGTGGTCTTCTCGGCGCACGGCGTGGCCCCGGTCGTCCACGAGGAGGCCCGCGGGCTGAGCCTGAAGACGATCGACGCGACCTGCCCGCTGGTGACCAAGGTCCACAAGGAGGCCGTACGGTTCGCCAAGGACGACTACGACATCCTCCTGATCGGCCACGAGGGCCACGAGGAGGTCATCGGCACCAGCGGTGAGGCGCCCGACCACATCCACCTGGTGGACGGGCCCGACGACGTGGCCAACGTGCGGGTCCGCGACCCCGAGAAGGTCGCCTGGCTGTCGCAGACGACCCTGTCGGTGGATGAGACCCTGGCCACGGTCGCCAAGCTGCGTGAGCGGTTCCCCAAGCTGATGGACCCGCCGTCGGACGACATCTGCTACGCCACGCAAAACCGGCAGGTCGCCGTCAAGGAGATGGCCGCCCAGTCCCAGCTGGTCATCGTGGTCGGCTCGACCAACTCCTCCAACTCGGTGCGCCTGGTCGAGGTGGCCAAGGAGCACGGCGCCGACAACGCCTACCTGGTCGACTACGCCGAGCAGATCGACCCGGCCTGGCTGGAGGGCGTCAGCACGGTCGGCGTCACCAGCGGCGCCTCCGTCCCGGACGAGCTGGTGCAGGGCGTGCTGGCCTGGCTGGACGAACGTGGCTATGGCGGCGTCGAGGAGATCGAGTCCGTGAAGGAGAGCATGCGTTTCGCCCTCCCGCACGAGCTCCGCAAGGACCTCCGCACCGCCTGACCCCGAGGGACCTCGGTACCCGCCCGACCTCAAGGGATCTCCGTGCCCGCCTGACCTCAAGGCGACCTCCGCACCCACGTGAGCTCAGCGACCCGGGGTCGCCTAGTCGACCTCGCTGTGGGGGAGTTGGTCTTCCTTGCGCGCGTGGCGGGGGCGGGGGCCGCGGGTCGTGGGCGTCTCGTCCCAGCGGACCGGGTTCTCGTTCTCCTCTTCCTCGAAGAGGCGGATGCCGGCGAGCTTGGTGCGCAGGTCCTTGAACGCGGTGACGAGCCCGCGCGGGATCGAGATGACGATCACCAGGATCGTGCCCAGGAACAGCCAGGGGGCGGTGCCCGCCATGGTGGTCACCAGGCCCACGGTGACGCCGCGTACCAGCGAACCCTCGCCCATCGTGGTGATGACCTCGGCCAGGAGCGTGACGGCGAAGAAGATCAGCGGCGGGCTGACGGCGAGCGTGAGCAGGTCGGCCGCGCGGGTCATGAGGGCGGCGAGCGCGCAACCGACGGTGAACGCGAGGCCCGCCAGGATCGCCATGTCGAACCAGCGGGCGAACAGGGCTCCGAACAGCCCGGTCCCGAACACGACCACGATGCCGCCGCGTCCGGTCAGGGCGATCGGCCCGCCTCCGGAGGCCGCGGAGCGCGAGGCGCGGCTCTCACGTCGCACAGGTCCCCCCGGAGCCGGCGAGGCGCCACCCGACGCGTCGCGTACCGATGTACTCATTGCCACCTCTCCCTGCGATCAACCTGCTCGGGGATGGCCCGTCCGCCGAAACCTACCGTTTCCGAGCCGGAGCGGGGTCGGTGTGGCTCGCCCTCAGGGGCCTCGTCGTCGCTGGGAACGCCGTCGTCGAAGCGGTGGTGCCCGGTGGCGAGCGCGTCCAAATGCTCGTGTTCCTTGGCGGTGAGCTCGTCCAGGTGGGCCTGTTCTTCGGCGGTGAGGTCCGCTGAGAGTTCGGCGGCGGAGGGGGAACGAGGGCTCTCCTCGATCGGGCTCGGGCCGTCGAGGGTGGTCTCCACGACGCCGAGCTCGTTCAGCTTGCGTGCGCTGACGAGCACCCGCGTCTCCAGGGAGCCCACCGTGCGGTTGTACGACTTGACCGCGTTCGTGAGCGAGCGGCCGAGCTCGTCCACGTGCTGGCCCATCGTGCCGAGCCGCTCGTACAGCTCCTTGCCCAGTTCGAACACCGCCCGCGCGTTGCGCGAGAGCGCCTCCTGCTGCCAGGCGTACGAGGCGGTACGGAGCATCGTGATCAGCGTCGTGGGCGTTGCGATGTGCACGCGCCGGCTCATCGCGTACTCCAGCAGGCCGGGGTCGCGTTCGAGTGCGGGAGCCAGGAACGCCTCGCCGGGGATGAAGAGCACGACGAATTCAGGCGCGGGGGTGAACGCCTGCCAGTACGACTTGGCCGAGAGCCGTTCGACGTGGTCGCGGAGATGCCGGGCGTGGGCGTCCAGGCGCACCGGTTCACCGGTCTCGGCGGCCTGGAGGTAGGCGGCGAGCGAGACCTTCGAGTCGACGACGATGTTCTTGCCGCCGACCAGCCGTACGACCATGTCGGGCCGGACCGTCCCGTTCTCACCCGCCGCGCTCGCCTGCTCGTCGAAATCGCAGTGGTGGGTCATGCCCGCCAGCTCGACCACCCGGCGCAACTGCAGCTCACCCCAGCGGCCGCGCGCCTCGGGACGCTGCAACGCCCGGACGAGGGTCTGCGTCTCGGCGCGTAGCTGATCGGAGCTCTGCCGCACGAAGTCCACCTGGCGGGCGAGCATCGCATGGGATTCGCGGCGGCCGGTCTCGACCTCGCGGAGCTGCTCCTCGACCTTGGCCAGGGTCTCGCGAAGCGGGGCGACCAGGTGCTCGACGGCGAGCTTGCGACGTTCAAGCTCGCCCGCCGCCTCGACGCCGGCGGCCTTGAGCCGTGCGTCGGCGAGTTCGAGGAAACGCTGGTTGCTGGCGTCCAGGGCCTTGGACGAGAGGTTTTCGAAGTGCTCGGCCATGCGCTCCTCGGCATAGGCGAGCTTCTCCTCGGCCGCCTTCGCCCGCGCGATCAGTGCGCCCTGGCGCCCGGTGGCGAGCGCGAAGCCGACCACCACGCCGAAGGCCGCCCCGATGGCGAGGCCGACGAGCAGCGCGAGATCCATCCGTTCATCGTGACAGCGGACACGGGGAGTATCCGCGCGACGCGCCGAGGGTGGCGGCCGCGCCCGACAATTAGACTCACTGTTTACTAAGACCGTGAAACGGAAGTATCGCCGCCACCAAGAGTGAACGCGGTCCGCATCTGCCAAGGCGGTCCGTGTGGAGGCCGTCCACCACAAGCGGGACCACGTCTTTCCGGACCACATGCCCGAGGGCGAGGCGGCTCGCCGAGTCCGTGCGCGGAAGAGGTCCGGCGGGCCAATAAACTTGACCGCCGTGAGCCTCTCCATCGGAATCGTCGGGCTGCCCAACGTAGGCAAGTCCACCCTGTTCAACGCGCTGACCAAGAACGACGCGCTGGCCGCGAACTACCCGTTCGCGACCATCGAGCCCAACGTCGGCGTGGTCGGGGTGCCCGACCCGCGGCTGGAGGGACTGGCCGAGGTCTTCGGCTCCCAGAAGATCATCCCGGCCACCATCGAGTTCGTCGACATCGCCGGCATCGTCAAGGGCGCCTCGGAGGGCCAGGGGCTGGGCAACAAGTTCCTGGCCAACATCCGTGAGACCAGCGCGATCTGCCAGGTCATCCGGGCGTTCGACGACCCCGACGTGACCCACGTCGACGGCGACGTCGCCCCGTCCCGCGACATCGAGACGATCAACACCGAGCTGATCCTCGCCGACCTCCAGACGATCGAGAAGGCCCTCCCGCGCCTCGAAAAGGAGGCCCGTACCAAGAAGGACAAGGAACAGCTCGCCGTAGTCGACGCCGTCCAGACCGCGCAGCAGATCCTGAACGAGGGCACCACCCTCTTCGCCGCCGGCGACAAGGTCGACCTGAACCTCCTCCGCGAGCTGCACCTGCTCACCGCCAAGCCGTTCCTCTACGTCTTCAACCTGGACGAGGAGGAGCTCAACGACGAGTCCCTCCGCGCCAAGCTCCGCGACCTCGTGGCCCCGGCCGAGGCCATCTTCCTGGACGCCAAGATCGAGTCCGAGCTCATCGAGCTCCCCGACGACGAGGCACTGGAGCTCCTCCAGGGCCTAGGCCAAGAGGAATCGGGCCTGTCCCAACTGGTCCGCATCGGCTTCACCACCCTCGGGCTCCAGACGTACCTCACCGCCGGGCCCAAGGAATCCCGCGCCTGGACGATCCGCAAGGGCGCCACCGCCCCCGAGGCCGCCGGCGTCATCCACACCGACTTCCAGCGGGGATTCATCAAGGCCGAGATCGTCTCTTACGACGACCTCATGGCCGCCAAGTCCATGGCCGCCGCCCGCACCGCCGGCAAGGTCCGCATGGAAGGCAAGGACTACGTCATGCAAGACGGCGACGTAGTCGAATTCCGCTTCAACGTCTGACCCGCCCCTGTGCACCAACGATGAGCGCCCACCCCGACGGTGACCGTCAGCCCAGGCCGCCGACCAGCACCCGAGTCGTTCATGCTCTACCGCCGGCTGCGCCACAGCGCGTGAAACGGCGCCCATAACCCCACCAGCCCGTGACCGACGTCCCATACCGGGTTCTGCTCACGGCTGCCGCGAGACATCGGCGCGCCCCCACTCATAAGCAAGAGCGACTCCGCCGCGGCCGGTACCGCCAGGGTTCGTACGTCACCGCTGCGCGCTACTCCAGTGCCCGCCGGTCCCGCTCGTGTGACCGGGGTGCCTCGTTCGTCCGCGCGCCCCGGCGTATGGATCGCGGACGCGTGATTCTGTGCCGTACTCGACTGCCTGCAAAGCGCTGTCGAGGCACTGGAGGTCTCGCTTGGCCCATGCAAGCCACCGCCCGCCGTTCTGGTGCAAGCCTGGCGCATGCCGCATGCATCACTGCTGTATGCCGCTGTCACGCCTGATACGCAGCGTTCATATGCGTCCCTCCTGCACGTTTGCCGCGCGCCAGAGCCGCACCACCCCACTCACTCTCGTGCGCGGTCCTCTGCGTACGCGTCGCTCTCACGCATGTGAACTCCGCGTGCGTGCAGCCTTTCGCATGCGTGTGGCTGACGCTGGTGCGCGGTCTTCGATCGCGTTAGGCGATCCGCCCTCATGCGCGCATACTCCTGCCCGCCTGAGCGGCCCATTCCAGTCCGCGTGGCCTTGCGGCCGCGTGTGTACTCCTCGGGTGTGTCGTCGCTCGCACGCGCGATTCACCTCGTGCGCGTGTGCGACCACTCCCGTGCGATCCGGCCTTGTGCGCGCCTGCCTGGGCGTCCTATTTCTCTGTGTGGCTTGCGGTGTCCACCACTGTGACTTGCTTGCGTGCGTGGCTTCATCGGCCCTCTACGCGGGGCTGCGGTCTATGCGTTGGTCCTCCGCTCGTGGGTCTTCTGCCGCACGTCCTGTCGGCCTGCGGCTGAGGTGGCCGGGCGCGAGGGACTTCGCTTGTTCACTGCGGATGCGTGCGTCGTGTGTGTGGGGCGCTGATATACAACGTCTGTACGGGGATTCGCGTATGGCGCTCCTGCATGCGGCGCGCGTGTATGGGCCTCGTTCGGGCGTTGGTGGGGTGGTGTTCGACAAGGCGGTTTCTGTACGCGGGGTGTCGGGTGGCGTACGGGGTGTACCGAGAGGTTTGTCCCGAAAGCGACACAGTGACGGATTCGGTGGGAAAGATATGTCGTCCGGGTTGGACATCCGGTCGACAAGCAACTGGCGTGGCGGAGTACCTGTGCGGATAGGAGTGCGACGCGTCTTTCGCCGGGTGGACAGGGGATCGTCACCGTTTGGCAATCTTTCCGGGTCCGGCGGAGGTGGATTGCATTATCCACAACCGCGTGCCGGGGCTGTGCTTCGCCGCGATGCGCTGGAACAATTGACGCTCGTGGTTACTCTGGGCCTGTGGTGGGGTCCGGAATGACCCGCACCGGCACAGGATCAGGACAGGACGACGCGCCGACCGGGGGCGAGGCGCGAGCGGAGGCGTGATGGCTCGCAGGTCGGCCGTGAGACACGGTCGTGAGACTGCTGTTGTCGAGGAGGTCCCGGCGACCGGCCTCGGCCCGTCCGCCGACCCTTGGGACGTTCCAAAGCAGCGGCGCGGCGACGGCCGGGGCGGTGGTCGCTGGGGCGGCTCGGGCGGGCGCTGGTGGGTCTGGCTCGGACGTGCGGTCCTGTGGGCGGTCATTCTCGTCATCCTGTTCAACGGCATCAGGGCTCCGTTCGAGCGCTTCACCGCCAGCGAATCCGGATCCACCACAACGTCGAAGCCGAGCAAGGCCGCGCAGTTCCCGGCCAGTGCCGCGAGTGCGTTCGCGATGCAGTTCGCGACCGTCTACCTCAACTACGATCAGAGGACGGCGCCCGCGCGCGAGACCCAAATACGAACGTTCATCCCCGAGGGTGCGGACGGCCAATTCGGCTGGAACGGCGTCGGAACGCTACAGGTCAACTCGGTGCAGGTCGCCGGAGTGGACGCGCGGGACGCCAACAATGCGATCGTGACCGTTCTCGCCCGCAGTCAGGACAAGTGGCTCCGCCTGGCGGTGCCGGTCTATGCCAAGGACGGCGCGCTGGTGATCTCCGGCCGTCCGGCATTGCTCCCGCCGCCCACCCGGGCGACACTCCCGCAGGCCGGTGTACGCGACCGGGACCAGGCACTGGAGACCGAGTTGAAGGCGGTGCTGGGTCCGTTCTTCCAGGCCTACGCACAGGGAGACCCGGCGGCGCTGGCACGCTATGCCGACGGCAAGGCGCTCTCGGGTCTGGCGGGCGCGGTCACGTTCTTCCAGGTCAAGGAAGTAGTCGCCCCCAAGGGTCCGGCGGGCGAACGTACGGTCACGGCGACCGTGGCGTGGCAGATCCCCGGCACCGGGGGCGGTAACGGTGGCGAGCTTGAGCAGGCATACCAGCTCGAGATGGTGAAGAAGGGCGCGAACTGGTTCGTGAGAGACATCCGCGGCACGCCCGGACAGGGCGCATCATGAGAGGCCGCGACGTGAGACAACCCCGGGGTCTGGTCTTCCCCTCATATCCCGCCGACCTAGGAAGGTAGTGGTCGATGCTGCACCACATCATGGCGTCGATTCCCCACGAGGTCTTGGCGGCGCCGAACGACGAGCTCAAAACCGATGACCTCGCAGACTTTCTGCGGCAGTTCTTCGGTCCGTTGTTCTTGGTGATCGTGTCCATTGTGGCGATATTTTTTCTGTTCACCCGTGAGATCACGCGCTTCGTGCAATTCATTGTTCTGGCGATCGGGATTGGAGTGGTCTTTTACGTACCCAACATCATCGAAACCATGGCCAAGGCGATCGCCAAGGCTCTGGGAGTGGACGTGACCTGACCCCCGGATGGCGGACACCGAGGTCGGGGCGGCCCCGTACGGGGCTGCGGCAGGCGACACTGTGCTTGCACAGTTAGGGGAGTAGGGGCGTGGATCTACCCACGTACACGAACATATGGCGCATTGAGAAGAGGCTCTACAAGCTGTACGACCTGCGGCTTCCGATGCCTCTGCCGCTGGTCCAGATCGGCGTGTTCGCCGGTGTGTTCGTGCCGTGGATCCTGTTGCTCTTGTTCGTCGGGATCCCGTTCGAGACCCCCTGGCACGTGCTCTACATCGTGCCGCCTGGGGTCCTGACCTGGCTGTCGACGCGGCCGGTCATCGAGGGCAAGCGCCTGACCGAGCTGCTGATCTCGCAGGGGCGGTACGTGGCGGAGCCGCGCACCTGGTGCCGGCTCACGCCCATCCGCGAGCCACGCGAAGTCGTCATCGTCGCCCGCGTCTGGCGGCGCCCCGAGGCCCCCGCCCCGATGGCCGCGCCCGAACGCGCCGCCATCAAGTCGCGCCGGAAGGCACGCAAGGCGAAGAAGGCCCAGCCGGTCGTCCAAGAGGTCACCGTGCCGACCGCGGCCTCCCTTCTGCCCGGCCCGGCCCTTGTGGACGCGCCGCAGCCGCTCGCCGAGTACGCGGCGCAACATCCGAACGCCCAGCACGTTCCGCCGGCTCAGGCCGCGCTGCCAATGCCCGTTCAGCAGACTTCCGATGTGCACGCTCAGCGAGCCAGCGCCACAGAGGGCGTGGCGCAGCGGACCGGTGTGCAGCGGGTCGCTGCCGAAAACGGAGAGCGGACCGCTGCGCCGGAACCTGCCCTCGCGCCAGGCGCACTTGGCACGGAGAACGATGTGCGCGTGGCAGGCCCTGCCCCCGAGCGCGCGCCCGTACGTACAGCCAAGCCCTGGCGACGTACGACCCGTGAGATCGCGCATGAGGACGATGTCCAGGTCGTGGCGCAGGAGTCCGCGGACATCGACCATCCTCCGGCGACTCCTCAACTTGAAGTCCCCCCTGCGCGAGAGCAGGAGCCTGTCGGCTCGGGCAAGCGCGCGTTCGCCTCGGGTGTCCGTCGGCCGGGTGCCGCAGCGGAGTTCTGGACGGCCATCAACCAACCGGCGGAGGCGCAGTCCGGCGAGGCGTCGGCGACTCCGCCCGCTTCCGCCACCCGCCCGGACATCCAGCAGCAACGTCCGTCCGATACGCGTCCGGACATCCAGCAGCAGCATGCGTCCGCCACGCGTCCGGACATCCCTCAAACTCCAGCCACACCGCCCGCAACCAGGCCAGACATCCCCAAGGTCCCTGGCGCCTTCGGCACCGGGACGGCCGATGGCGATGCCGAATGGCGTCCTGCCAAGGAGCAGCCCGCCGCCGAAGGTTCAGTGGAAGAGCCCCAGGCCGATGCCATGCCTGCGGGTGACGAGAAGCCTCGGCACGAGGGTGAGCTTGCAGGTGAACGTTCGGCCGCGCCTGCCGATGCCGATGCGTCGGCCGACAGTGCCCCCGAGGCTGCGGAGAGCCAGACAAAGGCCGAAGATGGCGCTGGCAAGGAGCCCGAGGCGCCTTCCAGCGAATCCCCCAGAACGCCAAGCGCACGTGCCTCACGACGAGCCCGCAAGGGACAACCGGCTGAGGGATGGCCAGGAGCAGTTCCCTGGCCGCACCGTGCCCAGCCGCCGCAGAGCGGACAAGAGCCGCCCCACGACCAGGATGCGGCCCGCATCCATGAACCGCAGTCGGATCAGGCGCCCCTGAGCGCACGACTGGAAGGTCCGCCGGAGTCGCCGGTCGGCCAGGAGGCGCCGGTCGGCCAGGAGGCGCAGCGCGGCCAGGAGACGCAGGCGAGGGCCGAGTCGCAGGCTGGCCAGGAGCAGCGGCCTGAGCAGGCCGCGGAACGTGGTCGGCCGGAGAACTTGTCGGGACAGCAGGCTGGGGCCGAGGCGCAGGGTATGGCCAGGGCGCAGGCCGGCGAGGAGCCCGAACCGGATGCGGACGGGCGGCTTGGCCCTGAGTCGCAGGTCGGCCGGGAACAGCCGTCGGGTCCGGCATCACTGCGTGGCCGGCTGGAGGGCGCGGCCAGGGCGCAGTTTGGCCAAGGGACGCAGCGCGGCCAAGAGTCGCAGTCGGGCGAAGAGTCGCAGGCTGGTCGGGAGCCGCAGCCTGAGCAGGCTGCGCAACATGGTCGATTGGAAGGTGTGCCAGGAGCGCAGGCCGGGCAGCCGCCACAGCGTGGCGGCGACGAGGCGCGGTCGGGCGAGGAATCGCGGGCCGGTCAGGAGCAGCGGCCTGGTCAGGAGCAGTGGCCTGGACGGGCCCCGGAACGTGCTCGGCAGGAGAGCTCGTCGGGACTGCAGGCGGAGGCCGGGGCGCGGGCTGGTCGGGAACGGCAGCCTGAGCGAGAGCCACAGCGTGGTCAGGCGCGGGCCGGCCAGCGGCCTGGGGCGGATTCGGGTGCGGATCCACAGGCGGAGTCCGCGCAGGGCGGTCGGCAGGCTGGGCCGTGGCGCGCGCATCGGCAAGAGTCGGATGCCGCGCGGCAGTCGGGTCCGGGGGCGGAGCCCGGTGTGCCTGAGCGGGGACGTCAGCCGCAGTGGGGTCAGCAGCCTCGATGGGGGCAGGGAGCGCAAGCTGAGCCTGAGTCGCCCGCCGCCGCTTCGGCGGAGGGGCGGGCCGGTGAGGGGGCTCGGAGAGAGCCGCCCAAGCCTTGGTCCAAGGGACTGTCCAAGCCGGTGAGGGCGTCGACGACGGACGCCTTGGTGTGGCCGCCTGTGGCTTCTCCTCGGCGCGAGGGGCCAGAGGATTCGCCGCAGCGGTTCCCCACGGGCGGGCCGCCGCCTCGGCCGCCGCAGGGGACGCCGGTCAAGCCACCGGCACCGCAGCCGCGGCCGCCGGTCGTTCCGGCAGAGCAGACTCCACCGCCGCGTGAAGTGCGTTCGGGGCCGGCGTCACCGGTGCGGCCACGGCCGTTGCCGCCTCCTCCGGAGGCGCCCCCTTCGGAGCCGGCGATCACGCCGCCGGGGCCCGAGCACGAGGTGAGCACGGGCGGTCTGCGGCGGCTCATCCAGGCCGTCGGCGGCGGCCATGGCGAGGCGGACGCGGAGTACGAGGCGCGGCTGCAGCAGCCGTTCCATGGAACGCGGCACATCGTCGTGCTCGGTTGCACGGGCGGCGCGGGGCAGACGGTGACCGCGCTGATGCTCGGCCACACGTTCGCGCAGCACAACGGCGAGCCGGTCGTGGCGATCGACGTCAATCCCGGGCCCGGCGCGCTCGCGCGCAGGACGCGAAGTGAGACGAACGAGACGCTGACCGGGCTCATCACGCGGGCCGACCAGGTCAACAGCCTGACCGCGATGCGGCGCTACACCTCGCAGGCCAAGTCCGGGCTCGATGTGATCGCGGCCGGCCGCAATCCGCTGCAGGCGCTGGACGACCGGGACTACGCCCTGGCGATCCGTACGATCGACCGCTTCTACTCGGTGACGCTCCTCGACGCGGCGGCGGCCGTGGTGGCGCGCGTGCTGCCGTACGCGGACCAGATCGTGCTCGTCGCGCCGGCGAGCTCGGACGCGCCGCGGGCGGTGTCGATGACGTTCGAGTGGCTGGACGGCCATGGTTACGACGAGCTCAGATCCCGGGCCGTCACCGTGATCAACGGGGTGAGCCGGCGCAGCATGGACGACGTCGAGCAGGCCGAGGCCGTCGCCCGTGGCCGTTGCCGGGCACTGGTGCGGATCCCGTGGGACGATCACCTGAGCATGGATCGCGCGCCCCGTAACGAGCTGAAGTCGCTGCGGGCGCCGACGCGGCGTGCTTACCTCGCTCTAGCCGGTGTCGTCGCGGGTGGTTTCACCGTGATGCCGGAGCGTTATCAGGAGCTTCAGGAGCAGGAGCAGGAGGCCACTCGATGAGCCCCGCGAGCCGCCGGACGGCGGCTGGACCGAGGACCGCCGGGAGCTTGCGACCAGCGTGCGAGCCGCTGAGCGGAGCGAGGCGATGAGCAGAGCATCGAAGGCACGGTCCAGCCGGCTGGCCGTGCGGTACTTCGACGACCGGGTATTGCTCACCGACCACGCGGCCTGGGCGTACTTCCGGTTGCCGACGGTGTCGTACGAGTTCACGACGGGCGAGGAACGCGAGGCGCTCGCGACCAACATCACCATCGCGCTGGCCGGCATCCGGATGCAGGACGCCGAGGTCCACCTGCGGATCGCGCACCGCACCTACCCGGCGGCCGACTGGGCGCTCGCGCTCGACAAGACCTCCGACGGCGGCGCGGGGTGGCGCGACTATCTGGAGGAGACGTACGCGCACGTCTGGGCGAAGGACTTCTGGACCAAGGAGGTCTACCTGGGCGTACGGCTCGGCCCGCGCGGCATGGGCGCACAGCTCTCGGGCGGCGTGCTGCCGCAGTTGCTCGGCTTCTACAAGCGCAGCGAGCAGGCGCTGGGCATCGAGGACGACGCGATCGACAAGAAGGAGATCGCGCGTTGGACCGAGCAGGCTGAACGGGTCGGCCGGGCACTGGGCGGGTCCGCGCTGTACGCGAGGCATGCGGCTTCGACAGAAGTGGCCTGGCTGTTCCAGCACGCGGTGACGGCGTCGCTCGCCGATCCGCCGCCGTCTGCCGTCGCGCGGCGTACGTGGGGCAAGGGCGAGATCGAGGCGCTCGTCGAGGGCGCGATCCACAACGGCCGTTCGTACCTGAAGGTCGAGCAGCCCAACACCAGCGGCAACGGCGGCGGCCCGATCGCCCAGTCGTACGTGGCGTACCTGTCGTTCGCGCGCTTCCCGGACCTCATGCCGTTCCCGGACGGCGAGCCGTGGCTGCACTACGCCGACGCGCTGCCGTTCCCGGTCGAGATCAGCGCCCGCATGAAGCTGATCCCCCCGGCCAAGGCGTCGAAGGACGTGTCGCGCAAGCTGGCGCACGCACGCGACATGGACCAGCACATCCGGGAGGCGGGGGCCGAGGCGCCGATCGCGCTGGCCGAGCAGATCGACGCGGCGCGGATGCTGGAGCACGGCATCACCAAGGAGCGGCTGCCGTTCGTGTACGGATGGCACCGGATGATCGTGTCGGCGCCCACTGCGGAGCTGCTCGCGCAACGGGTGGACGCGGTCGTGGAGCACTACCGCGACATCGGCATCGACGTGGTCAACTCCACCGGCGACCAGTTCTCGCTGTTCCTGGAGTCGTTGCCTGGCGATCGCATCCGGTTGAACGCGTACGCCCAGCGCCAGCCGCTGCGGACGATCGCGGGCGGCATGCCCATCGCCACGGTGGACCTGGGCGACCGGCCGGACGAGAACTCCGAAGGCTGGGTCGGCCCGTACATCGGCGAGACCCTGGGCCGGGCACGCGCCATCGTGCATTTCGACCCGCTGGTCGCGGCCGCCCGCAACCGTCCCACCGCCGTTGCCATCACCGGCGAGCCCGGTGGCGGCAAGACGACCCTGGCGCTCCTGCTGCTCTACCAGATGGCGCTGCGCGGGGTCACCATCGCGGCGATCGACCCCAAGGGCGATGCCGAGTCGCTCGTGGAACTGCTCAAGGCACGTGGCCGGAAGGCCCGGATCCTCCCTTTGGGGTCGGCCGCGCCCGGGCTGCTGGATCCGTTCTCGTTCGGAGACGACCTCGCCGCCAAGAAGACGATGGCCACGGAGACGCTGCGGCTGCTTCTGCCGAGGATGTCGGAGGAACGCGAGTCCGCGATGATCCAGGCGGTCGGCGCCGTGGCCAATGCCGAACGGCCGTCACTGGGAAGGGTCGTCGACTACCTCGAAGGCTCCGACGACCCGGCGTCCAAGAACCTCGGCGCCGTCCTGCGGTCGATGTCCGAGATGCGGCTGGCGCGGCTGTGCTTCGACCCGTCCGGTGGCGAACGCATCGACACGGCGGGTTGGACGACCGTCTTCACGCTCGGCGGCCTGACCCTGCCCGACGTGGCGATCGGCCGCGAGGACTACTCCTACGAACAGCGCCTCTCGGTGGCGCTCATGTACCTGGTGTCGCAGTTCGCGCGGCGCCTCATGCACGGCCTCGACCGTCGCCTCCCAAAGGCGATCTTCCTGGACGAGGCCTGGGCCATCACATCGACGCCGGAAGGGGCCAAGCTGGTGCCGGAAGTGTCGCGAATGGGGCGTTCTCGCAACACTGCGTTGATCCTGGTCTCGCAGAACGCCGGAGACCTCTTGAATGAACAGGTGACCAACTGCCTGTCGTCGGTGTTCTCCTTCCGTTCCTCCGAACGGGTCGAGGTCGGGAACGTGATGTCGCTACTGGGGGTGGAGGCGTCCGACGAGCACAAGGCCGTACTGCGCAACCTGGGCAACGGAGAATGCATCTTCCGTGATCTCGACGGCCGAGCGGGGCGCATCGGCGTCGACCTGATCTCCGAGGAACTACAACGCTGGCTCGACACCAACCCGACCCGCACACGTCCGGGGTCATCCGAATTGACAGCCGCGGGGGCCGAGGCCGAGGAGGTCAATCGATGAGGCGCCCCCGACGTCGAGAGGTCCGCATCCAGCGCTCGCCCGAGGAGGGTCTCGATAGGGCTGCCCTCTTCGATCGCTCAGGCCGCCCTCGGCGACCTCGAGCCCGTGCAGCGGGACACCCGCGACGAAGGCGAAACCGCCGCACGGCGGTCCTGCTCTTCATCCTCGCCTTCTTCATGCTCAGCCCGTTCTCGCCGGCTGTCGCGGACATTCCGCTGCCGCCGGGGTCGAATCCGAACGATGTTTGTGCACCTGCTCCGAGTCCGGCGCCCGAGCAGTACGGGTCGGGTACGGACGGCCTGATCAAGCCGCCGGACTATCCGAGCCAGAAGCTGAAGACCACTCCGGTCCAGGACCTCACGTACTACGACCGGTACGGAACGGCTGGCCAGAGCTGGTACGCGGTCGACATGGGCTGCTCGGACGCCATGGCGATGATGGGCAACGCCCTCGCCAACACCACGTTCACCCTCGTCCGGGCGATCGACCGTACGACCATCAGCGTCTACCAGGCGGCGGCGTCGGAGTCGCTGCTCAGCTGGCTGAAGGACACCGTCGACGGTGTCATCACCGGGATCGGCAAGACCTTCAACGCCCGCTACTGGTCGTGGGTGGTCATCCTCGGCGCGATGTGGCTCGCCTGGTGGGGGCTGGTCCGGAAACGGGCCAGCAAGGTCACCGAAGGCGTCATCTGGATGGTCGCCGCCATGGTGGCCCTCATCTGGCTGATCGCACGACCGGCTGACTTCACCACGCTGGGTACGAAGGTCTCGGAGGCCACCAGCGCCGCGTTCAACGCAGCGCTGCCGCAAAGCGATACCAAGGGCGGCACCTGCATTCCCACACCGCAGGGCCAGCCGGATCCGCTGAAGTCGGCGGAAATCGACGCCACAACGCGCAACGCCAATGGCCTTTGGGTGGCGCTGGTCTGCAAGCCGTGGCTCATGGGTGAGTTCGGCACGACCGACCCCAACGCCAAGGTGGTCAAGGACAACGCCGACAAGCTGCTCTGGGCACAGGCGGTCGATTTGCCCGAGACGCACGGTGGCCAGAAGGTCGACCTGGCCAAGAAAGCCGACGCGTACAAGGCCGTCTCCAAGGACATCAAGGAGAACCACGCAGGCGTCTACCCGGTCTTCCAGGGCAAGAACTGGACCAGCCGGTTGGCAGTGGCCTTCGGCGGGCTCTTCGCCGCACTTGTCGCCGGCATGCTGATCATGGTGATCGCGATCGCGCTCATCGTGGTGAAGATCGCGTTCCTGCTGTTGCTGGTCGCTGGGCCGATCTTCCTGGGCATCGGCATCCATCCGGGCATCGGGCGGGTGATCGCCATACGATGGCTCGAACTGCTGTTGTCGATGCTCCTCAAACAGGCGGCGCTCATCGGCGTCCTGTCGTTGTTGCTCTGGGCGTACGGGCTGATCCTCGGCGAGACGTTGCCGTGGGGCCTGCAGATCCTGCTCATCGCACTCGTGACGTTCGCCGCGTTCATCTACCGCAAGCCGTTCCAGCATCTCTTCTCCGCTGTGGGCTATTCGGCGGTGGGCGCACGTGACAAGGGCGAGGCACAACTCGACAAGTCGATACTTGAGGCGCGCAAGAGCACCGCAGCGGTGGCGACAGCGGCCGTCCCTGGCGCCGCCGGGTATCGCCTTGCCCGCTGGGGCAAGCGCGACGCGGCAGCCGAATCCGGCGCCGTTGCCGACGCCTCGGCGGCTGGGACCGGCGCCGTCACCGACCGGCGGAGCGCGATCGGCGCGGCCGGTGCGGGGGAGGGCTCCTCGCCGGACGCCGCGCCCGTGTTGGCCGCCAAGCCTCGCAGTGGCGCGGCCGCCGCACAGGGCCGTTCGAGACGTGGCGCACCGCCGCTCAACCTGCCGACCCGAGCAGGTGTGGTCGGCGACTCCCGTCGGGAGGGCTCGAGTGTGCCGACGGCCCGAGGCTCGGACGGCCCGTCCGCCGGCGGGACGAGAGGCGGGGACGGCGGGAAGTCAGCCGGTTCCGGCATCGGAATCAGCCGCCCGACTTCATGGACCGGACGACCGTCGAGCGGAGGGGCGCCCAGCTCAGGCGGTACCGGTGGCTCAGCGGCAACCGGTGGTGGAGTCGGCGCAGGCACTGGCGCAGGGGGAGCTGGCGCAGGCGGTGCTGCGGCAGCCGGTGGAGGCTGGTTCAAGGGCAGCGGACGTTCGTCCGGCGGAGCTGTGAGCGGCGGCGGCCGGGGGCGTAGCCGAGCAGGCGGCGCAGGATCCTCCGGCAGCCAGGCTCGCGGCCGGAATGGTGGCGGCTCTGGCAACGGTGCTCCGGCGAGGGGCAAGGTCGATCCGGCATCTGGCGTCCCGAAGCCTCGTACCGGCGGCGGATCCGGCGGGTCGAGTGGATCTGCTGGCGCAGGCAGTAGGCAGGAGCCGCCGCCCCTGTGGGGCAAGCGTGGTGCCGAGGACGGCCCACCGATACCGTTCTGGCTGCGTCCGGTCGAACGTGAGTCAGAACGGGAAGAGTGATGAATCTGACGGACCGCCAACGCAAGCTCCTCTTTGTGGGACTCGTGGTGGCACTAGCCGTCGTCGGCGTCTACCTGACGATCGCGGCGCCCGACCGTGACTCGTCGGACAGCGCGACTCCTCGTACGACTCCGACGACGGCGGCGTCCTCCGGCCCGACGGGACCTGCCTCACCCCCGCCGGGAATCTCCGGCGCCGTCGCGCCGAGCAGCTTCGACATTTACCGTCTCCTGCCCTTCTCGCAGCGGGAGTTCACCACGGCGGCCGACCTGGCGCAGCGCTTCGTCGCGGCTCAGGGCACCTATCGCTTCGATGAGGACCCCAAGGTGTTCACGGCTCGATTGGCAGCCTTGGTCACCGAGCAGTTGCGAGGCGAGATTGAACGCGGTGCGACCGCACCCGGCATTCTTGACGAGCGCAGATCACAGCAGATTGTTGCGGAGGGCACCGCCACGCTCGACCGGGTCCGCGACATCGAAGACAACTCGATCATCTTCCTTGTCACGGGCAAGCAACAGATCACGAAATCGGGCAAGCAGAGCACCGACAGCAAGCAGTACGCGGTGACCGTGGCACGCGACGGTGGATCACTCAAGGTTTATGCCTTCGAGCCTGCCGACGCCGGGCAAGCGGGAGACACCGGATGAACCGTCGCAGGGTGGTGTTCGCCGTCGCGCTCGCCGGTGTCGGCATCTTGTTCAGCGCGTTGATGGTTCTTCCGGTCCTATTCGGTGCAAGCCAGTTCTTGTACGGCGGCGGTGTCGGCAGCGGCGGCTGTGTGGACGTCTCTCAGGCTGGAACCCAGCCCGCCGCAGCGGGGGACGCGCGTGCGATCCCCTCCAACTATCTCGCCCTCTACAAGAAGGCGGGCACGGACTACGGAATCCCCTGGAACGTCCTAGCCGGCATTGGAAAGGTCGAGACCAGCCATGGCACGTCCAAACTCCCCGGTGTCAGCAGCGGCGAGAACTACGCGGGTGCAGGCGGCCCCATGCAGTTCCTCGAGGCCACGTTCAAGGCCTTCGCAGTAGACGGCAACAAGGACAACAAGAAAGACCGCTACGACCCCGAAGATGCCATCCCCTCAGCCGCCCGCTACCTGAAGCACAACGGCGCCCCAGAACGTATGCGCACGGCGCTTTTCATGTACAACCACTCCTGGGACTACGTGAACCTCGTCCTCGACTGGGCCAAGAAGTACGGCGGCGGCGACTTCAGGGTCGTGCAGTCCAACGGTGTCGAGTGCCAAGACAACAACCTTCCCGCCAACGTCCAGGGCGTCGTGCAGCGCATCATCGCCTTCGCCATGGCGCAACGCGGCAAGCGCTATGTCTTCGGTGCCAATGGCCCCGATGCCTGGGACTGCTCCAGCCTCCTCGAAGCCGCCTACCGCCAGGTCGGCATCACGATCCCGCCCGCCACCTGGGGCCAATGGCCGTTTGGCGTACGAGTGGACAAGGGCACCGAACAACCCGGTGACCTGGTCTTCTTCAACTCGGGCCCCGGCACGTCCGCGAACCGCCCCGGCCACGTCGGCATGGTGATCGGCCCCAACAAGATGATCGTCGCCAGCTGCTCGACCTGCGTGCCGAACATCGGCGTGAAGCCCTACAAGCGCTCCGACTGGGTCGGCACGACCCGCCCCCTGGCCCGCCCTGACATCAAGAAGAAGCTGGCCGAACTCCAGGCCCAGGCTGGTGGCCCCACCGGAGGCTGACGGCCCAGACATACGCGCCCTTGAGAGGCCCTGACAGAACCAGCGAATGGCCTCGGCAGCAGAAGATCGCCGCCGATGAGCACCCACATGTGCAAGTGGTCTCGACCAGTCCAGTTAGCCGGCCCTGCGATTGCTCCAGCAGCAGCCGTTGCAAGGTGTCCCACACCCGGCATGGTGCCGTTCGGCCAGCCGCCGGTGGCACGTCAGCCCAGACCCAGATCCCAGCTCTTGGGGCAGGAACTCCTACCGGACTCTCTTACGGATTCCGGTTTGCAGCACGAATCGTGGCGGGCGTGCGACATGGAAGATAGCGCGGCGAGCGTTGTCGGCTGTGCACAATCCGCACGGTACGTTGTGGCCGCCCAGCCGCTTGCGCCGAATCGCGTTCGAGTCGGGTCGGCGGTGACCAGGCGCGTTCAGGCTCGCTCGAAGGTGAGGTCGAAGTCCTTCCGCCAGGTCTTGCCCTCGTCCTGGGAAGCCTCCCAGCGTCCGAGGATGCGATCCTTGTCGACGTCGGCGATGAAGCGCTGGTGCATGTCCGGGTCTTGGCGGGTCATGGTCCAGCGCCCGCCGTCGAAGGTCATGGCGTACTGGCGGCATACACCGCGGTCGTCATGGTAGAGCGCGACGTAGGCGTCGTTCGGGTCGCTGCGTCCGATGACAATGGTCATTTCGGAGTGGTCCGCGCCTCCGCCGAATTCCGTCCGCACGACCAGGAAGGATTCCCCAAGGAGCTCGACGATTGTCTTGCCCGGCGTTTTGAGGTCCGGCGGCTCGAGGAACCAGGCGTTCGACATCGTTGTCGTCCACTCGCCGATGAGCCCGTCGAGCTTCGCGAGTTCGGTGTTGCGCATCGTTTCTCCGATCGGTTTGATCCGGGCGGCGCCATCTGGGCCACAGTTTCCCATGATCGCCCAAGAAGACAATGCCTCGTATGCCATGCCTTCAGTTAGGACCTCTTACACAAAAGCCTGAACACGACCATTGAGCGGTCGCGGACTTGCCTGTGCCGTGGCGCAACGCCCGGCGGACGCTTGGATCAGCCAGGCCGAGCTGCTGATGTGCTGCACGCTCCAGCTATCGCGGGAGGCCACCTCCACCTAATGAGAAATGGTCCCCGTTACGCTCCGGCCGTCCCGTGGTTGCTCAGTCGTGACGCTGCTGGTGCGTCTCCGTTGACTGGACGGCTCGCGGGATCTCGGTTGCGTGGGACGTCCACGGATCGAGGAACAGCTCGTACCTGTCGTTGAGCTGGTCGAGGACGTCTTGTCCCGTTGTTGAGAACCAAGCCGTGTCGCCAAGGGACTGGGTGAATGTGATCAGGGAGCTGAACACGGCGATCGTCTCGGCGTGCGCGAGGAACCCTGGTTCGTCCCCTGCCTGGCAGTAGACGATCGAACGCCGGAAGACGTCGACCAGATCCTCGGCATCGATCTGCTTGTCGAGGTATTGCGTAGCGGCGTTGACCAAGGCCGTGGCGCGTTCGCGGGGCCCATCGAGATCCATGATGTGCCCGCCCGGCTCCAGAAGGAGCACCACGTCTTCGGGGAAGACCAGCGCCAGTTGTTCGACCGGCAGGTGTTGCCACTCGGCGCAGCCGGGCGGGAGCTCCGGCGGCAGGCTCTCCTCAGAGGTGAACGCGACGACGATCCGCCGATCGTCGGTCTGCAGGACCGGCACGGCGCCGGTGGCCGCGGCCGGCACCCACACGTGGCCGACCTCTACGGGGGAAGACATGACAGGGTGATCCCTATCCTCAGTCTCAGAGCGCGCTTGGGGGTCTTGAGGACTCAGATCTCAGGGAGCAACATCGATGCCGTTCGATATTACGCGCCGCCCTCATCTGAGATTCCATGTGATGCCGCGTAGGCACTCAATTGCTGCTCGGGAGGTGGGAAGCCGCTCATCATCCATGTTTCGCCACTCTTCTTGACGACAACAATTGGGCCGAAGCCTGGTCCGATGATGTCCGCCATGTTGCGCGTTTCGACATAGCGGGCAGTGTTCCATGGGAACACGAAGCACCAGCCATGGTCCTCGACGAGGTCATCCTCAAATAGCGCGGTCGGTCGCGAGGGAGGGGAGTTTTCCGTCAGGTATCTCTCGGCCAGGGTCCGAGCGTGTTTGATGTCCATGGCTGCCCATCTGTTTACTTTGTGCGATAGAACTCAAGGTGCCCAAATTTTTCCAATAGGGCCCACGTTCCTGTTTGGCCGTCGATGAAGTGTATCTTGCCGCCACGGTTCACGACGTTGAAAACGTGACCTGACATGTATATTCCGGTCTTGGGGTCCAGCCTGCCTCCGTGTACGACGCCGCGAGCCCCGTCTCCGGCCTTTAGTAGTTCGTTGATGATTTCATCATAGTCATTCACCTGTTGGAACGAGCCGCCGGGACCGGCGTTGTCAGTGACGCTCCGCGGCCAGTCAAAGGGATATTTCGGGTTCTGTGGAACGGCTGAGCTGGGTGATTCACCGGCAAGTCTGCGATCGACGTTCACCACGCAGCTCTGGCAATTGTTTTGGAACTCCCATTTGCCGGTTGAGAATTGCGGGTTGATATTCTTCAGTTCCGGGAACTTGTAGTCAAACTCCTTCTGGCCGGCAGTGCCGGAATGTCGCGTGACCTTTGGGTTCTGGTAGAGCGGTTTTGGGGCCGGTGCCGGCTGGGACGGCATGCCCGGGTCTTCCCGCTTTGGTGAGATCGGAGAGTCGGGTGTCGGGGTCCGGGTGTTCTGTTTCCCTAGAGGGTCGGTCTTTCCGGCCTGGTCCGCTGCCTCGTCAAGGGCGCGGACGGCCCCGCCGGTGGTGACTTCAGGGGTGTCCGGTTTGGTCTTTCCGGTCTGGCGGAGTGCTGTGGAGAGCCGACTGGCCGCGCCGCTGCTGGAGCCGGTGCCCAGCGTGAGGGCGCCGATGACGATGGATGGGACGACCTGGCCGTAGGCGCGGACGGGGTCCCTCTTCCAGAGGTCCCAGTTGATCATTGCCTTGGCGAAGGCGACGGGGTGCTGCGCGCCTTGGATCAGACCTTTGAATTGGCCGATCGGTCCGCGCTGCATCCAACTGCGAGGGTTGGCCATCGCATAGGCGGGTGCGGTGAACGGATTGCTGGCCAGCCCGGTCAATCCGATGTCTTTGGTGCCCTCCCATAGGCCTGGCAGGTAGCGATGGGCGTAGTCGTTCCAGGCTTTGTTGAGGGGATTCGAGTCGGATTGGCCGAGGGCTTGGCCTAGGCCACGCACGGTGTTGTAGGTGGCTTGGAGAAGCTGTTGCTGGTCAGCCCTGAGGAGTTCGTCGCGGCGACGGATGATGTCGTGCCTCTGTCCCGCTACCCAGCCTCCAGCGCGGACGATGTTCTGGGCTGGGGCGGTGCTGAGATCCAAGCCGCCGAGGATGTTGGACAGCGCCTGGCCTGCTTCCTGCCAGGTGCGGCCTGCTCGATCCAGCTCTACGCTCAGACGGTGTAGGGCGTCAGGTGAACCACTTCGCACGTCGCCGGTCCGCAGACCACCGCGGGGTGGGCCAGGGATGTACGGCTCTCCGATGCGCGGAGGGCCGCCCTCGGCTTCGGCCGCAAGGTTCTTGACTGCATCGAACGCGCCGTAGAAGTCCGAGCGTGCGTCGCGGTGCCGCTCGGCAAGGGCGTTGAGGAGCCGTTCACCAGCAGGGCCGATCAGAGCACCCTCCAGGAGCACTGCAAACGCTTGCCGCATGGCGGGGCCATGGTCTTCGGCCAGTTGCTTGACCCGTTGCAACTGCGCCGCCGCCTGCTCCGCCCGGCTCACCGTCCAGCCCCCGGCTTCCGGCACCGCCGCATGGCGACCATTTCCGCGTCCCTTCCGCCCGTACTGCCAGAGTTAGCGCACCAGACTCACAGCGTCAACGCCGTGCGTTTCCTCTGACGTCGTATTGCAATACCCGGTGGGGTCATAAATCTGATATCGGCGGTGTGACCCTTATCTGCCAGGGCTCCGTCTGTGGAGCACGCCCTCGGGGTGGGAATCGTTCTAGGGTCGGCTGTGCAAGGCTGCCCCCCAGATAAGCCCCCAGGAGACAGCGATGACTAACCCGTCCGACTCCGGACAGCCGCAGTACCCACCGCCCCCCGGTCCTTACGGGCAGCCAGGTCCGTCTGGTCCGGCCGGACCTCCCAGGCCACCACTCCAGGGGCCGCGTCCGGGGCACGTTCCGGGGCCGCGTGAGCATGGCCCCGGGGAGCGGCCACGGCCAGGTGTGGAGCCTCAGTACGGACCGCAGGAGGGGCCACGGCCTGGCGCAGTGGTGCCGGGGAACAAGGGGCTCTTCGCGACCTTGATCGACACCAACTTCGACCACATGGTCACCGTCAAGATGATCAAGCTGATCTATCGGCTCGAGCTCATGGTGATCACGCTGCTGGCGATCGTGATGGCGTGGTACGGCCTGGCTTTTCTCCAATGGAACACCACACTCGGGATCATGACGTTGATCGCGACGCCGATCGTCTGGCTCTTCCTGGTACTGATCTCACGCATGGCGTTGGAGTTCCTGGTCAACCAGTTCAAGATCAGTGAGTACCTCAGGGCGATCAAGGACAAGATCTAGGCGGCGGCGTTAGGCTCGCGGAGTCACGCGGGCGTATAGACGGGGCAGTGCAGGTGGCCGACTTCCAGGAGACACGGCGGGACCCGGGCGTGACGGGGCGGGATCCGGGGGTGCCGGGGCCGCGGCCAGGGGAGACGCGCCGGGATCAGCCGGGGCGGCCAGGTGGGCCGCTCATGCGGTTGCCGGCCGGGTTGGCAGAGCACTTCGAGCTGGTCGCCGAGCTGCCGGTTCAGGGGGCGGAGTCGGATCTTCTGCTGGTGCGGGACGCGCTGGGGGCCGAGCACGTCGTCAAGGTCTTCCGGCGGGGTTACAACGCCGACCGGGAGGTTTGGGCGAAGCTTCCCGGGCTGGAGTCGCCCAACGTCGTGCGGATTCTGGAGACCGGGCATGCGGACGGGCGGGACTATGAGGTCACCGCTTATGCCCCGGATGGGAATCTGCGGGGGCTGATGGCGGGGCCGCTGCCGGCGGAGGCGGTGACCAGGATCGTTGGCCAGCTCTCGGCGGGGCTTGCGGCGTTGCATCGGGTCGGGATCGTGCATCGCGACCTCAAGCCGGAGAACGTGCTGATCATGAGCGCCGATCCGTTGCAGGTGGCGATCACCGACTTCGGGCTGAGCAAGGTGCTCGACCAGAGCGTGGTGTTCGCGTCGTCGTCGCGGACGTTGGCCTATGCGGCGCCAGAGTCGTTGTCGGGGCAGGTGTCGCCGGCTCGCGACTGGTGGTCGCTGGGCATGATCGTGCGGGAGCTGCTGACCGGACGGCCGCCGTTCATGGGGTTGAGTGAGACGGCGGTCGTGGACCACTTGGCGACGCGGCCCGTGCCTGCGGATGAAGTGCCCGATCCCCGGTTTCGGTTGTTGTGCCAGGGGCTGCTTACGCGGGATCCGCGCCGGAGGTGGACGGACTCTGAGGTCACCGAGTGGCTGAACGGAGGCGCGCCCCCCGTCGCCCCTGAGGCGGCCCATCCGATGGCGCCGGAGGGTGCGGGGCTGCCGTTCAACGGGCAGCGCTACACGGAACGTGCGGAGCTGGCGCGGGCGCTCATTGAGAAGTGGGACTACGCGGCGCTGTATTTCTTTGGACGGGGCGAGTCCGGGGAGGCCTGGCGGACACTTCGCGAGTGGCTGTCAGAGTTCGATGACAGCCGCATCGGATTGATCGATGGCTATCTGACCACTGGGCTGGCGCCGGACGTGAAGCTCCTGCATCTGGTGCGGTGGCTTGATCCGACGCTGCCGCCGCATTTCCTGGGGCGGCGCGTCACCTCCGAGGACCTCCCGGGACTGGCGGCCTTGGCAAAGGATCCGTCGCATTCCGATCACCGAGCGGCGTGCCTCCTGGGAAGGGAACTCTGGGATCAGCATCTCCTGCAGGTGCTGTCCGGGTTCGAGGGCGGCCGGGATCTCACGCGGATCGACGAACAGTGGCGCTCGCATGTCGCGTCTTGGAACCGCCTCGCTGGGTGGCTGCGTGAACACGAGTCGACTCCGCCGCGTCTGGCCTCCCGGTTGCCCGATGCCGGGAGCGTGACTGACGAGCGCATCGCCGGACGGGCCGCGGCTGTTGCGGATGATCCGCCGGTCGTTCTGCTGACGCTGCTCGCCTTGGCCGCGTGGCCAGCCGAGACGCGGCGTTCGCTGGCGGATGCGGCGGAACGGGCGCGCGCAGCGGTGCCTGAGCAGGTGCCGTGGTTCACCTGGCTGGTGGAGGGAGCAGGGGACGATCCGTTGCGTCTGCTTGCTGTGGTACGCGCGGCGCCCGAGGCGGTCGTGGACGCGGAGGCGCGCGCTCGGGGTCGCCATGCCGCGCAGCAAGAGGCTCAGGCGCTGCGGGCACGTTGGGACGAGAAGGAACGGGCCCGGCTCGCAGGGCGTGGGGTCGCCGTGGCTCGTGCCGTGGCGTGGTCGTTGCCGTTGCTTGCGTTCTGGCTCCTGGGGAGCTGGATCGTCGGTGCGGTCTTCGGTGGCGACGGTGACGGTGGTACGAAGTCTGTCGGAGGCGTCCAGCAAAGCTCTGGTGTGCCGTTCGCTGTGTTGGCGGTGCTGTCGTTGATCGCCTGGGCGGTGCAATGCGGCAGCGAGGTTGTGCTGGCGCGCGCGCAGGGTCGTGACTATCTGCCGTACGGACCGTGGTCGTGGATGTCGCGGCTCCTCGGCGTGGGCGGACGCGGTCTCTCCAAGGCCTCGCAGACGCTGTCCGGCGCAGCGCAACGGACAGGGCGACGCGGCTGCGGGTTGTTGCTCCTCGCGGGGACAGTTCCCTTGCTGATCATTCTCCTTCTCCTCGCCGCGGTGACCCCGGTCGCGAGCCTGCTCTGGCTGATGGTGCTGCTCGCCGCGCCCGTCGCGCACGCGGTCGCCGCCGGTGTACGGCTGCACCGCTGGCGGCAGGCGCTCGAGGGGGAGCGGCAGAAGGCCCTTCAGGATGGTGTTGAGCGCCGGTGAGCCGGTGCGACGATCCGGTGAGCTGTGTGGCACGTTCGATGCGTACGACCTATGACCAAGGAGGCGGCACGTGAGCAGCGGCGTCGAGGCCGACATCGCACTGGACGCGGCGGTCGTCCTCAGCCTGGGGATGAACCGGGTGCTGGGACGCACCGCCGGTCTCGCGGGACGCGGCGCCGAGGCGCTCGCCGCCCTCGCCGCGGGCAAGGCGGAGGCGCGGGCCGCGGCGCTGGCCGAGATCGAGGCGTACGACCAGGCGTTGCGCGCCGTTCTGGAACGCAACGCGCGCATCTCCGCACTCGCCACGACGCGTGACCGGGTCGGGGCTGACGTGGCACTGCCCGCTCCGCTGGAACCGGACGAGGGGCGGCCTCTCGACGAGCTCACCGCCTGGTGCGCCGCCACCGACGCGGCCCTCGACGCGGCCGAGCACCAGATCTCCGAGCATCTCGCAGCCGACGTCACCGCCCAGCTCTTCGCCGTTCCCGCCGAAGGCCTCACGTCAGACACCTCCGCGTCCCCGGGGCCGGAACGCGCGGACGCGGCGGCCTACGACCGCGATTTGACGAAGATTCAGCAGACGCTTGAACGTGTGTTGGCACGGCTGCTGCCCGACGCCACCGATGATGACCGGCGTACGGTCGCGGAGGCGGCCCGGCTGATCGCTGAGGCGCCCAGCGAGGCCGAGGCGGAGGGCGTCCTCACGGAGGTACGGCTGCGCATCCAGGACGCCAACCGCCGCACGGAGGAGCACCGGGCCGCCGAACGCCGCCGCGCCGCCGAGCGCGAGGCGGCCGAGCAGGCGGAAGCCGAACGCCGGTACGTACTGGAGTCCGTCACCTCGGCCTTCGAGGAGATGGGGTACGAGGTGCAGACGGGCTTCGAGACGCTGACCGCCAAGGACGGCACGATCGTTCTCACCAAGGGCACCTGGCCCGATCACAGCGTCAAGATGCGCATCGACGAGACGGTCGAGGCGATCTCCGCGCCCGCCAGCGGAGGCCCCGGCAGCGCCGTGCCCGGCAGCAGCGGCGATCCAGGTAGGACGGTGCCCGGCAGCGGCGGCCCGGGCACTGGAGGTCCGGGCAGTGCCGATTCGGACAGCGGCGGCGGCGTACCCGGGCAACGGCTGATCCGGGCGGCGATGCGGCGTGAACGGCCCGCCGAGAGTGAGGACGACAGGCGGCTGGATGTTGAACGCGAGCGGGAGTGGTGCGAGGCGTTCGAGGCCGCCAGGGCCAAGCTGGCCGAAGCCGGTATCAGGTCAAACGTGACATGGCGGCTCGACCCGGGCGTCCAGGAACTGCCTGTCAACGCCGGCGCACGGCAGACTAGGACGCGAACCGAACAACGAGAACGCCGTCGGGAACGTGAGCGGAGTGAGTGATGACTGAATCCCCGACCCTCGGGGGGCGGTTGCCGGGCTGGCCGCCGTTCATCCGCGAACTGGACGCGACGTTGTCGGTGCACTCCCAGTATGTGTTGTCGGGCAACCTCTATGACAGCTTCCTGGCGCCGCCGCTGGAGGCCGGCGGGGCGGCCCGGCTGCTGCCGCTGCGTGACCTGCTGTGGGAGTCGCTGCGGTCCAGCGGGTTCTCCTGCATGATCGTGTACGACCCGGTGGACGGCCTGCAGGTGCTGCCCGACACCGACGACGAGGTCGGCGACGAGGCCGCGAAGGCAGCCGAGCAGTTGCTGGGCAAGCTCAAGGCCGACGAGAAGCCGTCCCTGGAGGGCCTGACCAAGCATCTGGCGTCGGTGGCGCGCCCGGAGGAGAACGTCCGCGCCGCGTTCGTGATCGACTCGGCGTCCCGGATCGCCCGGACGCCCACCGACCTGGAGCCGGCCGAGCGCGACTTCTTCCGCATCTGCACGAAGCTGTCGCGGTCCGCCCGTCCCGTACGCGTCGTGGGCGCGCGTCCCAAACCGCTCTACAACCCGATCGTGTGGCTGGTGGAGCGGCCCGGCGACCTCCCGCCCTGGATGACCGCCGACAACGAGAACATCCGCGAGATCACGATCCCGCGGCCGCACCTGGGGGACCGGCAGGAGACGGCCCGGCTGCTGGCGCGTGCCTTCGGGGTCTCGGACGTGGGTGCCGACCAGGCCGCGGCCGAGGCGTGCGACGCGTTCGCCGAGCAGGCCGACGGCCTCACCCTGCAGTCGATGATCGAGGTGACCCGGCTCGCCAAGGAACGCAACGTCTCTCTGGGCGACCTCCCGGACGCGGTGCGTACGTACAAGCTCGGGGTGCTCGACAACCCGTGGAGCCGCGGCCACCTGCGCCGCCGTGTCCTTGAAGGGGAGAAGCGTGTTCCGGAGCGGGTGATCGGCCAGCCGCAGGCCGTCACCAAGACCCTCGACATCCTGAAGCGCGCCGTTCTGGGCCTCTCCGGAGCCCAGGCGACCCGGTCCGGGAGCCGCCCCCGCGGCGTGCTGTTCTTCGCCGGGCCGACCGGCACCGGCAAGACCGAACTGGCCAAGGCCATCACCGAGCTCGTCTTCGGGGACGAGTCGGCGTATCTGCGCTTCGACATGAGCGAGTTCTCGGGGGAGGGGTCCGGGGACCGCCTGATCGGGTCGCCACCCGGGTACGTCGGCCATGAGGCGGGCGGCGAGCTCACCAACGCGGTCCGCGAGGACCCCTTCCGGGTGATCCTCTTCGACGAGATCGAGAAGGCTCATCCGCGGATCCTGGACAAGTTCCTGCAGATCCTGGAGGACGGCCGCCTCACCGACGGCCGCGGCAACACCGTGCACTTCTCCGAGTCGATCCTGATCTTCACGTCCAACCTGGGCATGTACACCCAGGCGCGCGACATCACGGTCCGTCCGGATCCCGCCCACCCCGCGCCCACCAGAGTGCAGAACATCACACCCGGCATGACGTACGACGAGGTCGAGGGACGGATCAAGGGCGCGGTGGCCGAGCACTTCACCGAAGTCCTCAACCGGCCGGAGCTGCTCAACCGTTTCGGCGACAACATCGTCGTCTTCAACTTCATCTCCGCCGCCGCCGCGGAAAAGATCTTCGATCTGCAGTTCGGCAACATCTGCAAGCGGGTCACCGAGGAGCACCGGCTCGTCCTGGCCGTGAAGGGTGAGGCCCTGGCCACGCTGCGCGAATGGTGCACCAGCGAGCTCGACAAGGGCGGCCGGGGCATCGGGATGGCCCTGGAGGCCTACTTCGTCAACCCGCTGGCCCGCGCCCTCTTCGACCGCGACCTGGTCCCCGACGAAAAGATCACCGTCTCCGGAATCCACCGCGAGGGCAGCATCGTGAGCCTGGATCTCCAGTGACCGCCCAACCCCCCGACCCCCCTGACAAAACCACCCCGCCGCCGGCCAGGCTGCCCGCTGAGCCGTCGACTGGGCCGTCAGCCAGGCTGCCTGCCGTACCGCCCGCCGCCCCGCCCGCTGGACCGCCCGCCGAGCCGCCTGCCGGGCCGCCCGCCGCCCCGTCCGCCGCGCTGCCTGCTGGGCCG
>NZ_WBMT01000016.1 GCF_008923185.1 Actinomadura rudentiformis | reverse complement strand
CAACACCCCACACCCGACGCCACCCTCATCCGCCCCGACGGCTACATCGCCTGGACCACCCCACAAACCCACCACCACCTCACCCACGCCCTCAACCACTGGTTCGGCACCGCACGAACCCCGGCAATCTCACGATCCGCGTAGCCGGGCGGGGCACCGCCGCGCGACAGTTCAGCCGCAGGTTCAGTCGCAAGTTCAGCCGCAGTGCGCACGTGGCGCTGGAGACGAACCGATGACAGGGCACCCGGCAGCCCCCGTGAGGGCGGGCGGCGGTTCGAGGTCGGGCAGCGCGAGCAGGATCGGCGGGTCGGCCGGCTGCGGGCGGCGCAGGCGCACGGCGGCGCTGGTGACGCTGCCGGCGGTGACCGTCACCGAGTCCTTCCTGCCGACCAGCGAGCTCCGGGTGGACGACGGCTCGGGTCCCACCCCATCGGCCACACCCACCGCATGCACGAACCAGGTTCCTTCGGGCACGTCCGGAAGCCGATAGCACGCCGGACGGCCACCGGGCACATCGACGATCACTCCTGCGGCCGGTGAACGCTGGACGATGGGAGTCGGGAAGGCCCCCAGGTACACGCGCGCGTTCCCGTGGCCCTCCGACAGGCCGTCCGGCAGGCTGATCGTCCCCGCGACCGCGCCGGTCGCGGCAGGCCGATCCGGCTGCGGGCTGGGCAGGCCGAACCCGCCGGTGCGCGACAGGCGGCGGAACCTCGCGGGAGAGACGCCGACGCTGGCCGTGAAGTAGTTGGTGAACGAGCCCAGGCTGCTGTATCCGACCGCGGAGGACACGTCATTCACGCTCATCGGGGTGTTCAGTAGCAGGAGCTTGGCCTGGTGGATGCGGATCGCGGCAAGGAACCGGCCGGGGGTGACCCCGGTCGCGTCCCTGAACACGTGAGCGAAATAGAAGCGGCTGAGCAAAGCGCTTCTTGCGATCTCCGTGAGGGACAGCGGCTCGCTGTAGCGCTCCCAGATGCACTCGATCGCCTTTTCGACCGCGTTGTCCATACGCACCTCACCGCCGTGTACCTCACCGCCGTGTACCTCGTACCGGGCGGCCTCGACCCAGCCGTCAGGTTGGCTCGCGGTCGTCGCGATCGGCTCGAGCAGCGCTAGGACGTGTTCGCCCGTTGTTCAACCGCGGAGTCCCCGCAGACGAACACGCAGCCGGTCATCTCCCGTCACAATGTGAACCAATGGTTGCGAGCAATGAAGGCAGGGTGTCGACGGCCGAGGGTACCTAGAGATGCAGGTCAGGAAGCTCGGCGATGCCGGTCTGGCTTCGTCGGTCATCGGATTGGGCACGCTCGCCCTCACCGGGCGGTCCGGTCCGGTGGACGACGCGGCGAGCGTCGACACCATCCGCTTCGCGCTCGACATCGGTGTCACCCTGATCGACGCCGCGACCGGCTGCGAGGCCGAAAGGGCCGAACGGCTCGTCGGACGCGCCGTCGCCGGGCGGCGGGACGAGGCCATGATCGCGGTCGGCGGCGGGAGCCGGCCGGACGCGGGCGGCCGGAGGAGACGGCTCGACGGCACGCCCGAGCACCTGCGGCGATCCTGCGAGGCCTCGCTCGCCCGCCTCGGCGTCGACCACATCGATCTCTACTACCTCGACGGAGTCGATCCAGGGGTTCCGCTCGAAGACAGCATGGGGGAACTCGCCGAGCTGGTCGCGGCCGGCAAGGTCCGGCACGTGGGCATGTCGGGCGCCTCAGCCGACCAGCTTCGACGTGCCCACGCCGTGCATCCCGTCGCCGCGCTCGCCGCCGAATACTCGCTGTGGGAGCGGCGGGTCGAGGCCGAATGCCTGCCTGCCGCCAGAGAACGCGGCATCGCCGTCTTCGCCTGCCGCCCCCTCGGCAGGGGCTTCCTCACCGGCCGGATCCGGTCGGCGGACCAGCTCTCCGCCGACGACATCCGCCATGACGACCCGCGCTTCTGGCCGGAGAACCTGCCGGCCAACCTGGACCTGCTGCGGGCGGCGGAAGAGATCGCCGCGCAGCGGGACCTCGGCCTCCCTCGCCTCGCCATCGCCTGGCTCCTGGGCCGCGGCGACGACATCACGCCGGTTCCGAGCACCCGCGACCGGGTCCATCTTGAGATGAACTCGGCCGCGGCCGGGGTGAGGCTCACCCCTGATGAATGCGACCACCTGGCGGCTCTGTTCCCGCCCGCGTCAGTCGCTGGACGCGGACGCACCCTGCCCTAGCGGTGCGGCGGCCTCCGCGCCCTGGCGCTTGCCCTCCCCCGTCTCGATCAGTGACGCCGCCACCGCCTTGTTGACGGCGTCGATGCGGGAGACGGCGCCCAGCTTCACGAAGATGTTGCGCAGGTGCCGCTTGACGGTCGCCTCGGTCAGCGAGAGCTGGGCCGCGATCTGCCGGTTGCTCAGCGCCTGGGCGGTGAGCTCCAGGACCTCGCGCTCACGCTCGGAGAGGGTCATCGTTGAGCCCGCCTGGCCCATGGCGATGCTCTCCCGGGAGACCGACACGATCACACGCCTCTTGTCGAGGCGGACACTGCGGATCGCCGACACCAGGTCCTGCCTGGTCACGCTTTTCAGCAGATAGCCCCGGACGCCGACATCGAGAAGGCTCTGCAGCAGCTGCGGCCCTTCGTACATGCTCAGGATGAGAACGGCCGTGTGCGGCGACCGCTTGCGGATCCGGCCCACCGTGGTGATGGCGTCGTCTCCGGGAATCTCGATGTCGAGCAGAACGACATGAGGACGTTTCTCCGCGGCCAGCGCCACGGCGCCCTCGCTGTCGCCCGCTTCCCCCACGACGACCAGATCCTCCTGATAGCCCAGGATCTCCCGCAGGCCATCCCGGAGCAGGGCGTGGTCGTCCACGATCAGTATTGTCGTCTTACCTTCCTCGAGCTGGACCATGTTCGCTTCCCGGAAGCGGTATGAACAGTTCCACATGGGTGCCCTGACCCGGTGTGCTCGACACGGTGAACGTGCCGCGCACGAGCTCCGCTCGTTCGCGCATGATGGACAGCCCCATGCCCCCGGAGGCCGTCCGGCGCGTGTCGAAGCCGCACCCGTTGTCGTCGACGTAGATGCGCATCTCGTGCGGCGCGATGTCGATGCGCACCAGCACCAGCTTGCTCTTGCCGTGAACAACCGCGTTCCGAACCGCTTCCCTGACCACGAGGAACGATTCGTCCTTGACCGCGGGCGGCGCCCATTTCTCGTCGCCGTTTATCTTCAGCTGAACGGTCGCGTCGCCGGTCGCCACCGCCTCTAAAGCCGTCAGCAGCGCCTTCTCCAAACCGCTGGACGGCTCCGAGAAGCGTAGCTCAGAAGTGATTTCCCGCAAGGTCCGCATCGCTTCCCGAACCGCGTCGTAAGCGGCGGTGATCCGTTTTTCGCTTCCGGAGCCGAGCTCCTTCCCGTCGTTGTCGAGGTCGTATAGTTCGAGCTGCCGGTAGGCCGCGCTCAGCCAAAGTCCAACGTGATCATGTAGCTCGCGGCCGATCCGGTGCCGCTCCTCCACCTGTGCCTTATGAATCACGTCGAGCAAGTATCCCTGGTGGGCGAGTAATCCCTCACCGATACGCACGGTGATACTCCGGTAGAGGGCGCTAAAAGCCAGCGTGAGCAGCCGCCAGGATCCTTCCTGGAATCCCAGCCGGCGGATCAGTTCCTGCTGGATGACGTCGAAGAACGCGGCCCCCGTGCGCAGCGCGTCCCGCGGTTGCACGCCACGGGTCGGGCGCGTCGGGCTCTCCCGGAGCCTGAGCCGGTGACCCCCGTCAACGCGGACGGCGCCCGCGCGCAGGCTGTCGACGACATCGGTGATGATCTGCTCCGCATTCGCCATGAGTTGCTGGCGCGCCAAGGGATCAGACGCGATCGGACCGCCGATCTCGTCCAAAACCCGGTCGTAGGCAGCCATGATCTCGGCCCGGTCGGCCTCCAAGCCCGAAGCCACGTCAGGACCGGCACGCTCCGGCTGCCGAGGAGATCTCTCTGCCACTGGGTCCCCCGTGTGGGCGAGAAGTCCGGCTTTCACCTTGACCATAGCCTCTGAGGACAGAGGTCGCTATGACAGTAATGACCGTTATATTCCCATCGTGACGTCACGACCCGGGTCCGCTACCGCCCGCATACCTTTTCCTTTCGGTTCCCGGGTGAGCCGAGCGGAGGTCAGAAGGATGCGACCGCACGATGCCGCTTGACCAGCTCCCACCATGAACGGTTCTCCCGGTACCAGCGAACCGTCTCGGCGAGCCCCCGAAGGAAAGGAACACGGGGCCGGAAACCGAGCTCGGCGGCGATCTTCGATCCGTTCACGGCGTACCGCTGGTCGTGACCTTTTCGGTCCGGGACGAAACGCACCCGCTCCCAGCCCGCGCCGCAAGCGGCCAGCAGCAGGCGGGTGAGCTCGAGGTTGGTCAGCGCCACGGTGCCGCCGATGTTGTAGGTCTCGCCCGGGCTCCCGCGTTCGAGCACCCTCTGAATCGCCCGGCAGTGGTCGTCCACGTGGATCCACTCCCGGACGTTCATGCCGTCCCCGTACAACGGCACGTCCTGCCCGTCCAAGAGGTTCGTCACGAACCGCGGGATCAGCTTCTCGGGATGCTGGTACGGCCCGTAGTTGTTCGAGCAGCGGGTGGTCGACGTGCGAAGCCCGTGAGTCTGATGGAACGCCCGGACGATCAGGTCGCTGGCCGCCTTGGAGGCGGCGTAGGGCGAGTTCGGTTCGAGCGGATGCTCCTCGGGCCACTCCCCCTCGTCGATGGACCCGTACACCTCGTCGGTGGAGACGTGGACGAACCGGCGCACGCCCGACCGCAGGGAGCATTCCAGGATGGTGTGCGTCCCGACGACGTTGGTGTCGATGAACGCGGCGGATCCCACCAGGGACCGGTCCACGTGCGACTCCGCGGCGAAGTGCACGACGGCGTCGTGGCCGGGCAGCACGTCCATGAGCAGGTCCCCGTCACAGACGTCGCCGCGAACGAACGTCAGCCGGGAGGTGTCCGCCGGAAGGTTCGCGAAGTTGCCCGCATAGGTCAGCTTGTCCAGCACGGTCACGTGCGCGTTTTCGAGCGTGGGGTACCGTCCGGCCAGCACGGAACGAACGTAGTGAGAACCGATGAAGCCGGCACCACCTGTCACAAACAGCTTCACGCTGCAAGGCTGCTAGCGGCTGGTCGAAGGTGGGTCGAACGCTGATGGGCGGTGGCCTGGCACTGCGGTGACCACCGCTATCGCGCCATCTGGGCCGGCACGGGCGCCACGCGCTGGTGGTCGCGAGCCTGGATGGAGGTGGTGAGACGCTCACGCGCGTACATCCGGGCCAGTTTGGGCAATGCGTAGCGCACGGTGCCGTTGTCTTGGACGCATCGCAAGAGGTGATGGTTGAGGATGTGATCCAGAGCCCGCCTGGACTCGGGGACCTCCCAGCCGAGCAGGTCGGCCGCCGCGTCGGCGGTGAACTCCGACGGCAGGGTGCTCAGCAGTGCGAAGACGCCCTGTTCCTGGTCCCCGAGCCGCTCGTAGCTGGAGTCGAATCTGGATCGCAGGTCGAGATCGCCGAACTGCATCTCCGGGAGCCTCTGGCGCGAGCGGGTGAGCTCCTTCGCCATGCGGGCCAGCGGATACCCCGGCATCGCGGCGAGCCGGTTGCCGATGCAGCTCAAGGCCAGCGGGAGGCTGTCACATGCCTCGACCAGCATCTCGGCGCCGTCCCGCTCCCTGCAGACGCGAGGGTGGCCGATGATGCACGCGAGCAGCTCGATGCCGTCCGCCCGGTCCAGAACGTCGATGACCATGTTCGAGGCGCCCACGAGACCTTCGAGCTTGCGCCGGCTGGTGATGATGACCCCGCACTGCGGGCCGGCGGGCAGCAGGGGCCGCACCTGAGCCGCCGACGCGGCGTCGTCCAGCACCAGGAGAATGCCTCGCCTCGCGGCGACGGAACAGAGCAGCGAGCTGCGGTCCTGCAGCGCCTCCGGGATCTGGTCCCTCGGGAAGCCGAGCGCGCGGAGAAACGAATGAATGACCTCGGCGGGGTCACGCGCGGCATTCGACGAGCCCTTGAGGTCCGCATAGAGCAGTCCACCCCCGAAGGCGGGCCGGATGCGATGCGCGGCGTGCACCGCCAGCGCGGTCTTGCCCACCCCGGGCATCCCATTGATCACGCTGATCCGCCCGGCCCCGCGCGATTCCGGGGGTGGCGCCGCCACGGTCTGGCAGAGCTTCTTCATCTCGCTCCCGCGGCCCGCGAACTCGGTGTCCTCGGGAAGCCGCGCCGGCACCTCGGCCTCCTCTGGCTCATCGGGCTCCTCGACCGCCAGCGGCACGAGACCCGCACCGGACTCGAACTCCGCGGCCGCCGGCCGGTCCGCCGAGAGCAGCGCCTGATGCAGCTGCTGGACCTCGCGGCCCGGCTCCAGGCCGAGCTGCTCCACGAGGTTGTGACGGAGCGTCTGGTAGACGTCGAGCGCCTCGTAGCGGCGTCCGGAGTGGTGCAGCGCCGTCATCAGCGACGCGTGGAACCCCTCGTGCAACGGGTACCGCACGGTCAGGGACTTCAGCTCGCCGATCAGCTCCAGATGACGGCCGACCCTGAGATCGGTCTCGATCCGCAGCTCCAGCGCCCGGAATCTGACCTCTTCGAGCCGCGCCACGTACGCCGACAGCAGGTTGCCCGCCATCACGTCGACCAGGGCCGGCCCGCGCCACATGGCGAGCGCGTCCGCCAGGATCTCCCCCGCCCGTACGGCATCGCCACGATCCAGGATCGCCCGTCCCTCCTTGATCGCCTGTTCGAACCAGTGGAGATCGACGTTCTCGTCCGGGACGGTGAGCAGGTATCCCGCGGGCCGTGTCTGCAGGATCTCTCCGGCACCGCACTCCTGGAAGATCTTTCGGAGCTTGTAGATGTACGTCTGCAGCGTCGTCATGGCGCTGACCGGCGGATCGTCCTCCCACAACTCGTCGATCAGTTCGGCCGTCCGCACCACCGAGTTTCTGCGCAGCGCGAGCAGTGCGAGGACCTGACGCGGTTTGGGGGCGGTCGGCGCGATATTCGCCGATGAGTGAATGACCTCGAAGGAGCCTAGAAGGCGGAATTGCATTGCATCCTCCCCTGACCCGGGAGTAATGACCGAATCGACTGGATTTCGACTACTTATTCACGTTATCCATGGCCCCGCGAAAAAGACAAGATCGAAACACGAAAGTTGGCTGGTAGGTGGCCCGTATAGGGAACACCCGGGGGAGTATCGACGAACCCCGCCCACCACGAAGGTTGTACTCCTTCTGATGCCCGAGGCCGCCGCCGCGCTACGGGTGGGACGCTTGTTAAGGGATGAAACGCGGGGCGGGACGGGCCCCCTGCTGACACGGTGCCGATCTGGACCGATGTGGCCGCGGGGGGAGTCCTCTGGCGGGGGCGGAGTACTCCCCATGAAAGAGCGCCCGGACCCATGAAAGAGCGCCCGGACGATCCCGACCCGTCGTCCCGGGCCTGCCGGCCGGGCACTGAGTCACGATCATCCGGGCGCCGCAGCCCCTGCGCGGGGCGGGCCCGGTGTTCAGAGAGCCGCTTGGCGCACGAGCACGCCGTTCACCTTGTCGAGAAATACCTGCGGAGTTTCCTGCACATCAATGTCATCGTCATTCAGCGCGACCTCGTACTCCCGCTTGATGAAAGCCGCAGCCTCCAGCAACGCGATCGAGTCGTATCCGAGGTCCACGAAGGACGTGTCGAGGATGTCCCCGCCATGGTCCAGTGATTCGTCCTCACCCGCGCACGATCGCATGATGTGCTTCAGGTCCTCGATGGTCAGTTCCTTCATGGCAGTCTCCTTCCGGTCGGACATTTCACTGCGTGCCACGGTCATGACGTACTGGCCGTATCGCGACGGAGCCAGCCCTGCTCCGAGCCGGTAACAGGCCTCGGCGTCGATGAACCCCATTCGCAGGGCGATCTCTTCGACACAGGCGACGCGCAGGCCTTGCCGCTCTTCGAGGGTCAGCACGTACTGGCTGGCGGCCAGCAGCGCCTCCGGCGTGCCGGTGTCCAGCCAGGCGAAGCCACGGGTGAGCTCGACGAGCTTGGCTCTCCCCCGGCTCAGATAGGCGCGGTTCACATCGGTGATCTCAAGTTCACCGCGGGCCGACGGCTGCAAGCCTTTGGCAATGTCCACAGCGTCGTTGTCGTAGAGGTAGAGCCCGGTGACCGCCTGGTTGGTACGAGGCCGGGCGGGCTTCTCCTCGATGGACAGCAGCCGGCCGTCAGCGGTGGTCTCCGCGATCCCGAAACGCTGGGGGTCCTTGACCGGATACCCGAAGAGCACGCAGCCCTGCACGTCCCGTGCCTGCTCACGAAGGATCTCGGCGAGCAGGTGCCCGTGGAAGACGTTGTCGCCGAGAATGAGCGCGACCGGCTCGTCTCCGATGTGGTCGGCTCCGATGACGAGGGCCTCCGCGATGCCCTTGGGCTCGTCCTGCACCGCGTAGGAGAAGCTCACCCCGAGGTCCGACCCGTCGCCCAGCAGCCGGCTATAGCGCGGGACGTCCTCCTGGGTGGAGATGATCAGAATGTCCCTGATCCCGGTGAGCATGAGCACCGACAGGGGGTAGTAGATCATCGGCTTGTCGCCGACCGGCAGCAGTTGCTTGGACAGCACCCGGGTTATCGGATACAGCCTGGTACCGGAGCCGCCTGCGAGGATGATTCCCTTCATATGCCTGTCGCACCTCCACAGCGCTTGCGTTCAGCATCCGGGCCCGCGCTCAACCGGGGTTGGAGAGGCGCTCAAGGGCTTCCGTTGAGCAGGTGGGAGGCGAGGCCCGTGGTGTGCTCGGCGCACCGGAACTCGCGATGGTCGAGGACCCGGTCGAGGAACGGCGCCGTCGTGCGAACACCGGGCCCGTCGATCCGGAACTCGGCGAGCGCCCGGCGCATCCGCGCGATCGCCTCCGTCCGGTCGGGCGCCCACACGATCACCTTGGCCAGCATCGAGTCGTAGGCCGCGGAGATGCGCATGCCGGGGAAGCAGTGGGTGTCCACGCGGACGAAGGGGCCGCCGGGGGGCTGGAACTCGGTGAGCAGCCCCGGCGCCGGCGTGAACTGCCGATCCGGGTCCTCCGCGTTGACCCGGCACTCGATCACGGCGCCCTGGGGCCGCACGTCGGACTGGCCGAAGCCGAGCCGCTCCCCCGCCGCGATGCGAATCTGCTCTTGCACCAGGTCGATCCCGGTGGCGACTTCGGTGACCGGATGCTCCACCTGGATGCGGCAGTTGACCTCCATGAAGTAGAAGCGGTGGTCACCGTCGACGAGGAACTCGAACGTGCCCGCGCCCACGTACCGCGCGGCGCGTGCGCCCGCGACCGCGGCCTGGCATATCCGCTCGACCAGGGCGGGTGGCAGTCCGGGAGCCGGGGTCTCCTCGATGAGCTTCTGGTTCCGCCGCTGGATGGTGCAGTCCCGTTCGCCCAAGCAGACGACGGCGCCGTACGCGTCGCAGAACACCTGCACCTCGACGTGGCGCGCGGCCTGCACGAAGCGCTCGGCGTAGACCCGTCCGTCGCCGAAGAACGCGTGGGCGTCGGCGCACGCCTGCCGGAAGGCGTCGGGCAGCTCCGAGGGGCAGTGGACGATCCGCATCCCCCTCCCCCCGCCTCCCATCGCCGCCTTGATGATCAACGGGTAGCCGATCTGGTCCGCCGTCCGCCGGCACTCGTCGAGGTCCCGCAATGGATGCAGGCTGCCCGGCAGCAGGGGAAGCCCGCAGCTCGCCATGAGCTCCCGCGCGCGGGACTTGTCGCTGAGCTGAGCCAGCACGTCATGGGGCGGCCCGATGAACGAGAGCCCCGCGTTCTGGCAGACCTCGGCGAAGTCGGGCTCCTCCGAAAGGAAGCCATAACCCGGATGCACCGCGTCGGCGCCGGACAGCGCCGCCGCCTCCACCATCGCCGGGATGCTCAGGTAGCTGCGCCGCGGATGCTCGGGTCCGATCCGGACGGCCTCGTCGGCACCGGAGACCGCGAGCGAGTCCTCGTCGGCCGACGAGTACGCGGCGACGCTCCTGATCCCCAGCTCCCGGCAGGCACGGACCACCCGGAGTGCGATCTCACCCCTGTTCGCAACCAGGATCTTGTCGAACATGGCGTCAGCCCGTGTTCCGGCAAGCCTGCGGGGTGGTGTCGAGCGCGATCAGTGCCGTCCCGTACTCGACGGGCGTGCCGTCAGAGACCAGCACGTCGACCACCCGGCCGGGGCGATCGGCTTCGACAGGGGTCATCAGCTTCATCACCTCCAGAATCGCGACCTGCTGTCCCGCTTGGACCTCGTCGCCGACGCAGACGAACGGATCCGCGCCCGGTTCCGGAGCGCTGTAGAACGTCCCGACCATCTCGGCCCGGAGATGGTGGAGCGATTCGAGTTCGGTCGCTGCGGCCTGCACAGCCTCTGCAGGAACGGGTTGTGCCTGCACGGGCTGTGCCTGCACGGCCTCTGCAGGAACGGGCTCTGCAGGAACGGCGAGCACGCCCGGTGGTGCTGCGGTGGGGGCGGTGGAGGCGGCGGCGGTGGCGGCAGGCGACCATTCCAGCTCGACCGCGGTGTCGCCCGTTCGGATCGAGAGCTTGAGCAGCCGTGCGTCGGCCGCCGAGATGAGCTGTGCCGCGTGGTCGCAGAGGTCTTCGAGTACACCGTTGTGCTCGGCGCGTTCACTGGTCATCCATGTCCCCTAGACGAGCGCTTGGAACCGGCGGAACCGTACCCGGCGGTTCTCGACGAGGCGGGCCGCGTCGAGCGTCGAGAGCTCGTCCAAGCCCGCGGCTATCGCTGCCTTCAAATTCCTGGCCGTGGCACCGTGGTCGCCCTGAGCACCCCCTTCCGGCTCCGGGATCACCGCGTCGACGACCTCGAGCTCCAGCAGGGATCGTGCATCGAGGCGGAGGGCCCGTGCCGCCTGCGGAGCGGCGCTCGAGTCGCGCCACAGGATGGCCGCGCACCCCTCCGGGCTGATCACGGAATAGATCGCGTTGGAGAAGGCGAGAACCCGGTTGGCCACCGCGAGCGCCAAAGCGCCTCCGCTGCCTCCCTCTCCGGTGACCACCGAGACCACCGGAACCGGCAGGCCGGTCATGAGCCGGAGCGTGTCGGCGATCGCCACGGCCTGGCCCTCGGTCTCGGCCTCGACTCCGGGATGGGCGCCCGGGGTGTCGACGAGGGTGACCACCGGAACGCCGAGCTTCGCGGCAAGGCGCATGAGCCGGGCCGCCTTGCGGTATCCCGCGGGGGACGGCATGCCGAAGTTGCCGTCCGCCAGCTCCTTGGTCGTCCGGCCCTTCTGATGGCCGATGATCACCAGCGGGGCCCCGTCCAGCCGCGCCAGACCACCGATGATGGCCCGGCAGTCGCCCGCCAGGCGGTCGCCGCGCAGCTCGACGAAGTCGTCGGTGATCGCCTGGATGTACTGCAGCGCCGTCGGCCGGTCCAGCGCTCTGGCCAGGCGGACCGCGTCCCAGGGTTCCCTGGCGGGCAGGTCGCGCGAATCCCTGACCAACGCCGCTTCCGCCGTGCCTCCCCGGTCCGCGGCGCGCGGTGCCGCCGGGCGCCGCGAGCCCGCCGACAGCAGCCGGGCCAGCGTGACACGGAGCGCCTGGCGCGGCACCACCATGTCGATCATTCCCCGCTCGACCAGGAACTCGGCGGTCTGGAAGCCCTCCGGCAGGGACTGGCGGATCGTCTGCTGGATCACTCGCGGCCCGGCGAAGCCCAGGCGCGCGCCCGGCTCGGCGACGATGACGTCGGCCTGGGTGGCGAACGAGGCCGCGACCCCGCCATAGGTCGGGTCGGTGATCAGCGAGATGGTGAGAATGCCGGCTTCGTCGAGCTCGCGCAGGGCCTGGCTCGTCTTGGCCATCTGCATCAGGGACAGCGCGCCCTCCTGCATGCGCGCTCCACCCGACGACGTCACGACGAGAAGAGGCGTTCGCTCCGCGAGCGCGAGCTCGGCCGTCCGCGTGATCAACTCCCCGACCGCCGCTCCCAGGCTTCCACCGAGAAAGCAGAAGTCCATCACGGCGGCCATGACCGGATTACCGTCAATGGTGCCGCGGACGCATACCACCGCTTCCTTCATTCCGGTGGCGGCTTGCGCCTCCCTCAGCCGAACCGTGTAGGGCTTGGAGTCGACGAAACCCAGCGGATCCCCCGTGTCCACGGAAAAGTCGAGCTCCTCGGCGGATCCCTCGTCCAGCAAGGCGGAGATCCGTTCCTCGGAGCTCATCCGTTCATGGAGGCCGCACTCCGGGCACACAAGCAGATCACGCCGGAACCGCTTGCCGTATGCCAGCGTGCGGCACCCTGCACATATGACCCATTCAGGCAGATCAACCGATCGGCCCATCAGCACGTCAGTCACGTGCGTCTCCCAACCGTCGTTCCATGACCGACTTTGGGCCCGCGGTTTCAAGGGACGATAGAGAGACGCTAGAGCGCTCCGTGCGCTGTGGGGGCCCTCAATGGGGCAGCGGCCCGGTTTTCACGGCGGCGCGTCCAAGCCGGTTCCAAGCCCGTTTTTAGAGCGGTGGCCGACGATTAACCCCTACGACTATGACCGGCAGAAGGAGCCGTCGATGGCCACAGCGTCCCGCCAGCGTCCCGACACCCACGAGATGGTCGTCACCCATCGCGCCTCCCGCCGGGAGTCACGGGTACTGGCCGCACAGGTGCCGTGCGTAAAGCCGGGAGATACTGACCGAGCCCGGGTGCTCGCGGCGCACCTGGCCGACTACCTGCTGGCCCTGCACCTGCACCATTCGGCTGAAGACGAGTTGCTGTGGCCGCTGCTTCTGGACCGTGTGGATGAGGCCGATCTCGTCCTGCGCATAAAGGAGCAACACGAGGGGCTGGCCGAGAGCATGACGCGCATGGCCGAACTGGCACCGGCGTGGGCCGAGCGTGCGGACGAAGAGTCACGCGACAAGCTGAGCGCTCTGCTGGCCGAACACGTGGCGCTTCTGAACGAGCATTTGGACGACGAGGAGCAGAACGTCCTGCCGTTGGCGGAGCAGCATGTGAGCGTGAGCGAGTGGGACAGGCTGTCCGAGCATTTCTCAGCCCACGCGCCCAGGGAGAAAATGGTGTTCTTCCTGGGGGCGGCCTTGGAGGATGCGGACCGGCGGGAGCGGGCGCATCTGCTGGGGTCGCTGCCGCTCCCGGCACGGCTGATCTGGTACACCATCGGGCGCGTCAAGTACGCGCGCCGGGTCCGCAGTGTGCGCAGGGCCTGACACGTGCAGCCCCGCACTTGCAGCACTGCAAGTACAGCCCGGCACTTGCAGCACTGCAAGCCTTGCCTGAGGCTTGCAGTGCCTGGGCTTGCCGTGCTTTGCGGCCCTAGTCCTTCCTGCCGGGCAGTTTCTGCGCCTGCTTGATCCACGAGACGAACTGCTTCTCGTCGAGCTCGTCGTCCTCGCGGAGGTTGAGGTAACGCATCCCCTCGTGCTTGGACTCCTTGGGCGGAACGGGGTCAAGCGAGGTCCCGCTGGAGAACTGCAGCTGGATGTACTCGGTGTAGCAGCGGAAGGCGAAGAACCAGCCGTCACCTTCGTTGCCATAGAACGGCTGATTCCACTTCACGACCTTGTGCACATCGGGAACGGTGCTCACGACCAGGTGGTCGAGCCGCTTGCCCACCGAGCTCTTCCAGCCGGGCATGGCCGCGATATAGGCCTGCACCGGCTTGTCGCCCTCCCCCTTCGGGATCTGCGGGTTCCCACCGGAGAGCAGTTTCGGTCCAGAGCCGGACTTCTTGGCGGTGTCCTTTTTGTTCGGCATCGGTGCTCCGTCGTCGTGCTGGTCAATTGCCGTGCTCGTCAATGGCCGAGGAAGGTGTGGACCTATCAAGGCGTTACCCGGCTCCCACGATTGAAACGGCCTGCGGCCGTCCGCTAGGGAGGAGCCGCGTGCGGCGAACTCGTCTCGTGTCGCCAACGACCGACCGGTTGGTCAGGGGCCGGCCCGATGTCCAGCGCCTTCTCGCGTTCGGTCTCCTCCGGGCTCAGGGTCTCGCCGCGGCGCACCGCGTACCGCAACATCGGCGGCGCCATCAGCGAGGTGCCGACGGCCACCAGGACGATGATCGTGTACATCTCCATGGTGAGCACGCCGAGCCGCAGCCCGACCATCGCAATGATCATCTGGATGACGCCGCGGGCGTTCAGCCCGGCGCCGAGGGCCAGCGCGTCCCAGTGGCCGAGCCTGCCGGCGCGCGCACCCACGTACCCCCCGGCCAGCTTGCCGGCGACGGCGACCACCAGCATGAGGCTCGCCGCACCCAGCACCACGGGGTCGCCCAGCGCGGTGAGGTCCATCCGCAACCCGGCCGTGGCGAAGAAGAGCGGGGCGAGCACGGACAGCACGAACGTCCGCAGCGGTGCGAGGCGTTCGCGGTCGACCCATCGCGACGAGCCGATGAGAATGCCGGCGAAGAACGCGCCGAGGACCCCCTCCATGCCCAGTGCCTGCGTCCCCGCCGCCGACAGCATCACGATCAGGACCGCCACCGCGACGACCACGCCCGGGTCGGCCGACCGGGAGGGCAGCCGCAGCATCATGCCCACGACGGGACGTCCGATGAGCCAGGCGAACAGGAGAACGCCCGCGAGGCAGCCGACCGCCACCGTCGCCTCGCGGCCCCGGATCCCGGTGGTGGCCATGGCCGACACCATCGACATCAGCAGCCAGCCGGCGACGTCGTCGACCGCCGCCGCACTGATGATCAGCTGGCCGACGTTCCGGTGGAGCAGGCGCATGTCCAGCAGCGTCTTGGCGATGACGGGGATGGCGCTGACGCACATCGCCACGCCGATGAACCAGGCGAAGACGGCACGGTCGGCGCCCTCGGCGATCAGCGACGCGGGCAGCATGAACCCGACGGCCACCCCGAGCGCCAGGGGGACCAGCAACCCGCCGGCACTCACCTGCGCCACCGCCAGGCTCCTGCGCCGCAGCAGCTTCGTGTCGATGCTCATACCGGTGACGCCCACCAGCAAGAGCACGCCGAAGTACCCCACCGCGTCCAGCAGATGCATCTGGCCGGGAGTGCTCGGAAACAGCCAGCCGGACAGACCGGGGGCCACATGGGCGAGCAACGAGGGCCCCAACAGCACGCCGGCGGAAAGTTCACCCACGACGGCCGGCATTCCCAGTCGCCGCGCCAGCTGCCCCAACACCACCGCGAGGCTCAGCAGAAGGCTGATCTGCAGCAGCAGAACGAGCGCCTCATGGGCGTTCATCGGGGCGATCGGGGGTGCCGCCACGACCATCTGATGCTCCCGGGGGCACGTCAGTGGACGGGGCATTCGTAGATGGGATCGAAGTCGTCGAACAGGCCCCAGGCCTTTTCTTCACGCAGGCGCTGGAAGAACCGGTTCTCGCCCGACCAGAAGTCCCCGTTCAGGGCCCGCACGAGCCAGAAGTGCTCGATCGATTCCTTGGTGTCGAACGGTCCACCCGACGTGGCCTGGAGTCTCTCCTGAATCCCCCACCACCCCGCACCGGCAAGGCGGTCGCCGCCATTCTGCGGGCTCACCCTGAGTTCCCGGCCCTCGGACACGTACCTGTTGTCGTACACCGCGCGAATGAGCCGGTAGTACGTCTCGTAACCGGTCTTGAAGAAGTTCTGGTAGCGCAGCGCCGCCTCCTTCTCCTCCGCTTCCCCGGCCAGCACCCGGGCGGTCTCCTCGGCCGCCCTGCGCCCGGTCGTGAGGGCGAGGAGCACGCCACCGGAGAAGACCGGGTCGGTGAAGCACCCGGCGTCGCCGATGATGAAGAAGCCGGGCCCGGCAAGGGTGTCGCAGTGATATTCGAAGTTGTTCTCGCCGGTGAGCTCGCGGATCACCGCCGTGCCCTTGATGCGCTGGGCGATCCGGGGAATCCGCTCCAGGTTCTTGGTGAACATGTCCTCGGGCACCGATTCCCGGAGGATCTCCGCCGGTGCCAGGCAGCCGATGCTGATGACATCGGGACGGATCGGAATGGCCCAGAACCACCCGTCCTCGTACAGCCCGAGCTGGATGTCGCCTTCGGTGGCCGGGTTGTTGCGTTCGTCCAAGCCTCCGAAGTGCTTGAACACCGCCGCCATCCTGAGGTCGTTGTCGGTCTTGCGCAGGTCCAGCCCTCGCGCGATCACACCAGCCCGGCCGCTCGCGTCGATGACGAAGCTCCCGGTGGTCTCGTGGTCCTCGCCGTCGCAGGTGTACCGGACGCCGGAGATGCGCTCGCCGGAGAAGAGGAGTTTCCGCACCCGGGCCTTCTGGAGGACGGTCACACCCGGCGTCTCCGCCGCGGCGTCGAGGAGGATCTTGTCGAAGTCCGAGCGCTCCACGTGGAGGGTCCAGCCGCGCCGCCCGTCCCCGATCTGGCCGAGGTCGAGGCGCCGGAACGTGCCTTCGGTCCCGGTCAGCTCGATTCCCCTCTTGATGACGAAGCCGCTCTTGGCCACCCGGTCCAGGAGCCCCATCTGCTCCAGCACGTCCGCGGTGTAGGTCAGCAAGGACTCGCCAATGTGGAACCGTGGCATCTCCTCGCGCTCCAGCAGGAGCACCGAGTGGCCTTTGCGGGCGAGTGTGATCGCATACGCAGACCCACTGGGCCCCCCGCCGATCACGATGGCGTCATAATCGTTGTTGCGAGCCTCGGCCACTGGTTACTCCTTCACGTCTTCAGGGGCACATCATGAAGAGCCCCGGCACTCTGGCTCATTTCTCAGGTGCATGTCCCTACCAGATGCCAGAATCCATATCCCCCGACTGAAAGTCAACGCATTCCATTCCGCGCAAGAGTCGAGCAGGCCTTTGAACGTTGCCGGTCAAGAGGCGAAACAGCCGACGCCCGGCGGTCCGGGCGTTCGACTGCGGAAGTTTCTCGGTTGAACGTCTCGACGGCACCTCAGACCAGGCCTGACACAGGATAGGACCGGAAAGACGACCGTACAGAGCGCCGGGTCGACATCAACGATCTGCAGTTGAACATCCGTCGTGATTGACTGAGATATGCCCCCGACAATGGGCGGCTCTACGGGTCCGCCCATCTTTCATCGGAATTACCACGAGCCGAGGCTTGAATCAATTGGACCGACGCGAGGAGCTCGATCGTGCTCATTTTGACCGGCACCGCCGTTGAGGCCATCCGCATCCTGACGAAGAAACCTGGGCTTTCGGAGGATTCCGGCCTCCGCATCGTGCATCACGATTCCGCCGGCGGACTCGAACTGTCCATCGCACCCGGGCCGGACGCGGAGGACGAGGTCATCGAGACCGACGGCGTGCGCGTGTTTCTGCAGACCACGGCCGCCCGCATGCTGGGCGGCAGAGCCCTGAACGCGGAGATCGCCGAGGACGACGTGGTGTTCCGCATCACGAACCCGACGAACGGTGAAGGGGCCCCGGGGACTCAGCGCCCATAGCGGGTCGCGAGCCTTTCTGATGATCGTTGGCGCGGGCCTCACCTGACCACGCCACCACAAGGCGCCGCTGTGCTGTCAGCAGCGAAAGTGCTGCTTGCGCGAGTGCTGCGTGCGCGAAGGTGTGCGCCAGGTTGTCGCGTCGTCTCCACGGCGCGACCCACATCTGCCATCACGGTTAGTAGTTGATCCGTGACGTCCGGGAAGGGTGGAGGTGCTGTCTGCTCCCGCCGCCCCGTGCGGCGGGCCGCCATCTTGCGCTGGCCCCTGAGGGCCGGAGCGGGGCTGCGGCGCCCACGTGTCTTCGAGGATCGGAAAGGGAACCCCCATGAGCAGTCCTGAGACACCTGCGCCCGCCGTCACCGTCGCCCCGGCCGATGTCCGGTATCCGGCTCTGAGCCGCGGGTTCAACCAGCGCTGGATCGCCCGGCCCGAGTACGTGCGCATGGTGACCTCGCCGCGCGGGGTGGTCAGGGCACTGTCAGAGGCCGTCAATCAGCCGGCGGTTGATCCGGCACGTACCCGCGTGACCGTTCGCTCCGGTGGGCACTGCTACGAGGACTTCGTGTGCGGCGACGACGTACGGGTGATTTTGGACGTCAGTCCCATGTGCGGGATGCACTACGACCCCGACATGGAGGCCTGGTGCGTGGAGCCCGGGGCGACCAACTGGCACGTCTACAGCCACCTGTTCCCACTGTCGGGCCGCACCCTGCCGGCCGGGTCGTGCTACTCGGTGGGGCTGGGCGGCCACATCACCGGCGGCGGTTACGGGCTGCTGTCGCGCCAGGCCGGCCTGACGGTGGACTACCTGTACGCCGTCGAGGTCGCCGTGGTCACCGACCGCCGCACGGTCGAACTCGTGGTGGCCACCCGCGACTCCCCCGACCCCGACCTGCGGGACCTGTGGTGGGCCCACACCGGAGGCGGTGGAGGCAACTTCGGGGTGGTCACCCGGTTCTGGTTCCGTGACCCGCCCGCCCCGCCGCGCCGTGTCCTGGTCACCGCCCGCACCTGGAGCTGGCAGGGTTTCACCCAGAAGCATTTCACCCATCTGGTCAGCTCCTACGGCGAGTACTTCGCCGCCCACCAGGACCCCGCCACCGCCGCCGGCCGGTTGTTCACCCTGCTGACCCTCACCCACAGCAACCAGGGCACGAACAACATCGGCCTGGTCGCGCAAGTCAACGCCGACGGTGACGATCCCGGCGACGAAGGCGTCGCGGCCATGCTCGGCTTCCTGGACACCGTCGACAGCGACGCGATCCCCACCTCCGGGCCGATGTTGTCGTCAGTGGCCGAGCACGGTCCCATCCCCGACGCCTGGAAACCGAGACTGATGCCGTGGCTGACCGCCACCCAGGCGCTCAACAGCTCAGGAGAGAACCGCTGCGGCAAGTACAAGTCGGCCTACCTGCGCCGCCCCTTCTCTGGCCGGCAGATCCAGGCAATGTGGGACTACCTGGGCAACACCCACTACACCGACTACACCAACCCCGAGGCGGTCATCCAGATCGACTCCTACGGCTCGGCGATCAACCGCCCGCCCCGTGACACCGCCGTACCGCAGCGCGACTCGATCCTGAAAATGCAGTACCAGGTCTACTGGCGCCGGCCCAGCGACACCGACCCCGGTGACGCGGCCCGGCACGTGGCCTGGATCCGCGACACCTACCAGGCCACCTTCGCCGACACCGGCGGCGTCCCGATCGTCGGCAGCCGCACCGACGGCTGCTACATCAACTATCCCGACGTCGACCTGAACGATCCGGAGTGGAACACCTCCAACCAGCCCTGGTCTCAGCTGTACTACAAGGACGCCTACCCCCGGCTGCAACGCGCCAAGGCCCGCTGGGACCCCCTGAACATCTTCCGGCACCAGCAGTCGATCGAGGCATCCTCAGACCCCGCCGGCTGACCTGACACGTCCTTGATGAAGGCGTCCCAGGTCTGCCACCTGAGTCTCGGGCGCCTTCGCGGTCACCGGTTCTTGGCGGTGAACGTCAGGTGAGTGACGCCACTGGGCGTGGAGACCGCCTCGATCTGATACGCCTCCTCCAGCGACTCCAGGCCGTCCCAGAGCCGGACACCTCGACCGAGCAGGATCGGGACCTGGACGACGTGCATGTGATCGACCAGCCCCTCGGTAAGGAAGTCGCGAATCACCGAGGGCCCGCCGCCCAGGCGCACGTCCCGGCCACCGGCCGCCGCGCGGGCCTGGCTGAGCGCCTCGGCGGGTGAGGCGTCGAGGAAGTGGAAGGTGGTGCCGCCCTCCATCTCGACCGATGGCCGCGGCCGGTGGGTGAGCACGAAGACCGGCGTGTGGAACGGCGGGTTGGCGCCCCACGCACCCTTGTAGCCGGGGTCGTCCTGCCAGCCGGGCGGGCCGAACTTGCCGGCGCCCATGATCTCGGCGCCGATGCCGGGGCCGTGCATGGCGGCGAACGCGTTGTCGGCGCCGACGCTGCCGCCCCGGCCGCCGCGCATCTGATGCCAGAACCGGGTGGCGAACATCCACTCGTGCAGGCGTTCGCCTGCGTGACCGAACGGGGCGTCGGGGGCCTGACCTGCGCCGGTGGCAAAGCCGTCAAGCGAGATCGTGAAGTTGTGAACGCGGACGTCGGACATCAGAGTCCTCCTTCGATGGGTGAACTTCCTGGTGCACCTCCAGCATGAATCAATACGAGAATGACGTCCAATGCCTATTCCCATGGAAAAACATTGACAACATTAATCAATGACTGGCGGAGAAAACTGCACTGGCGGACGGGTGGTCACGTGTTGCCTTTGGCGTACACGTCAAGGGTTAGGGTCGCGCAGTCGTACCGGCCTTCAGAATCGAGATGCGATCATGGCTGATCTGCCCCGTACCCACCGAGAAGTACAGCGCCGGCGGCGACGGGGAGATCGGGTCGGAGTGGCTCGACCGGTTCGCCGCCTGGCTGCGCGCCGGCGACATCACTTTCCCGTACGTCAGTGTCCCGGGCATCCATGCGGCCCTCAGGCGTTGCACGACATGATGACCGGTCGACACCTGGGCACCGTGGTGGTCGCCCTTTAGAGACTCAGGAGGCCCGATGCGGATCGGCGACGCCGCGGCGGCAGCCGGCACCACCCCGCGTGCCCTGCGGTTCTACGAGCAGGAGGGACTCCTGCCCCCGCCACGGCGCACCGCCACCGGGCAACGCCTCTACAGTCCCGAGGAGGTCGCCCGCATACGCGTCATCCGCGACCTCCTCTCCTTCGGCCTGACGATCGCCGACCTGCGAGGTTGCGCCGACCGACTGGCCATGCTGGACACCGAGGTCCTTCCCGAGTACGGCGCTCCCGGGGGAGCCTGCTCCCGGCCCGCAGGCATCGCCGAACGCCGCCTGGCCGCCCTCGACACCGAGATCGCCCGCCTGACCGAACTCCGCGTCCGCCTGGCCGCCCAGCTACCGGATGTGCGAGTCGGTCAGGCGGACGACGCGACGGCTTGAGCGGCCTGGAACGCCACGCGCCGTACCTCGTCGGCCTTTCTGGTCTCGGTGGAGTAGGCGAGCGTGACGGCGATGTTCCCGCGCCGGACGAGCACGACGGCCGAACGCAGGCGTCCGTCCACGATCACCGCGCACGCCGCGTCGCCCAATCCCACGGGTTTTTCAACGACGCCCATGCCGGCAAGCGCGGCACAGGAGCGGTCGTGCTCGGCACGAGCGACCTTCCCGGGCTTCTTCGCGACGTCGATCTCAAGGTCGGTGTGGCCGGTGGCGGAGGAGGTGTACGTGGTCCGGCACGAGGCCTTGGCGCGCCCATCTCGCCCGAGGAGGGGCCGGCCATCGGTGATCGTCTTCATGCCCGCGAGAGCATCGCACGGGTCACGCAGCGCGAAAGGGCGGCCGTAGGGCAGGAACCCGAAGAACGTGGCGACAAGGACGCCCACCATGCCGACGACGAGACTGAAGATGAACGCGAGCAGGGCGGGCCCATAGGGTTGGCGCGCGACCTCCCGGAGCGAGTGCCGCCGCGTCATCGGGCGGCCGCCAGGATCGTCCCGGCGAGGCGTTCGAGCTCCAGTTCCCTACCGGGCGGGAACTTCTCGCCGGTGAGCCAAAGGACGAGATCGTCCCGGTGCCCGAGCACCCTGTAGCCCAGGCGTCCCGCGGAGTTCCATGTGCAGAAGACCCCTCCCGCTGCCGGGCCGCTTCCGCATGACGCGGCGCCTTCACTCCGCTCGTGGTCGAAGGCCGTCCTCGCCTCGCGCGCACCCGAGTACGTCACATACCTGGTGCCCTTGCCCTTCTGCTCGTCCACCCTCCGTTCCCCGTAACGCCGCAGCCGCAGACTGATCGCCGGGCCGGAACGATCCGGCGCCACAAATCGGCAAGACGCGATGCTCCACCCCGACTGGCGAGGATCGGGGAGTGTGGCGTAACTGATCCTCGCCTTGGGCAGAAGGCGGTCCAGCGATGCACGGTCCGGCAGATTGCAGGGCGAGGGAACCGCCCGGGCCGGGGCCTCTGTCTCGGTCTGATCGTTGGCCATCCCCCAGGCGACTCCACCACCGAGCAGCAGCCCGGCCATGCCCGCCGCCATCGCGGAGCCGATGCGCCCCCACGGCCACCCTTTGATCCTCACAAGTACGGGATTATGCCGCCAAGCGGCTTCAGCGCTCGTCGTAGGGTCGTCATATGAAGGGTCGTCATATGGGACCTGGGCACGAGGTATGGGCTGCCGGCGACGCCTACGAGGCGTACATCGGCCGTTGGAGCCGCAGCGTCGCGGACGCTTTCCTGCAGTGGCTGAACGTTCCGGCCGGGCGGCGGTGGCTGGATGTGGGGTGCGGTACCGGGGCGTTGACAGCGACCGCCCTGGCCACGGCGGAGCCCGCTCAGATCACCGGCGTGGACACCTCCGCGGCCTTCCTGGCACATGCCCGCGCTCACATCGTCGACAAGCGGGCCACCTTCCACCTGGCGGACGCACAAGCACTGCCCTTCCCCGACCAGCACTTCGACGTGGTCGTCAGCGGCCTGGCGCTCAACTTCGTTCCTGATCCCCACCGTGCCGCCGCAGAGCTCGCCCGCGTCACCGCGCCGGGCGGCCTGGCCGCCGCCTATGTCTGGGACTACGCCGAGGGCATGGCCATGCTGCGCTACTTCTGGGACGCCGCGGTCACCCTCAACCCTGCCGCAGCCGAGCTGGACGAGGGCCGCCGATTCCCCCTGTGCCGTCCAGAACCGCTCAGCCGGCTATGGGCCCTCGCCGAAATGGACGAGGTGACGGTGCAGGCGATCGAGGTGCCGACCGTGTTCGCCGACTTCGACGACTACTGGAACCCGTTCCTGGGCGGTCAGGGCCCGGCCCCCGGTTGGGTCATGTCGCTGGCCGGAGAGCGGCGCGACGCGTTGCGCGATCTGCTCCATGCACGCCTCCCCCGCGGCCAGGACGGATCGATCCCGCTCACGGCCAAAGCTTGGGCTGTACGGGGCGTTGCGCGTCCTAGGACATAGGTCCGATCCGGATGGCTGACACGATCCAGGCCTCGCTGGGGCATTGAAGTGTGAATCCGGGCGCGTGTCCGGCCAGTTCGCCCCGCTCGACGGTCACGCCCGCCGCCGCAAGCTCGTCGACGACCTCGGAGTAGCGCCGTCCGAGCATCTGAACTCCCTGACAGGTGACCGTTCGGGCGAGAGATGCGATGACGATCCCCGTCAGGACATCGTCGGCGGCGAACTCCAGCGTCAACCCGTGCTCAATGTAGGAATCCTCGCCCGCCGCTCCGTATTCGGGAACCGATTCCAGGCACGTGCCGAGCATGGCGCGAAGCTCGTCCCGCCGCATCCCGAGCCGCACCGGCCCGGTGCCCACGCCCGGCGTGACGTCGTGGGCGCGGAGCGTTCCCACGCGCGACTCGCCTTCCACGAAGTCACCCACGCTGCCGCGCCGGTCCTTGGGGAAGAGGCCGACCATGGTGACGTCTGTGTCCACGCACCACAGGTTGAAGCCGTCGTCAGGGAGCTCACACCCTTCGTCGTCTTCGACGATCCGGCAGCCCAGCTCTGCCAGATCGTTCCGAACGCTCTCGTACGGCCGGTCGAGCAACGGCACATCGCGGTGATAGAGGGGAACGTCGCTGACTTCGATATAGAAGAGACGCTCCCGGTCGTCGTGGTGCAGGATCAGCCCGCGCTCCACATACTGGTCGGCCAGCCCGATCTGGGCGTGCCCCTTGCGGAACGTGCGATGTTCACCCAGCCGCCGCTGAAGCACGGCCCGCTCCTCCCCCAACCGCGCCTCAGCCAGCCCTTCGAACGGCAGCACCTGGTACATGCTCATCCCCTCTCATCTGCCATCTCTCGCCCCGTGCGATCCCCCAGACACCGAAGCGCTCTGGGCTATATGTGATGGTCGCAGCATCTGACAGCGGAAGGACGTCAGACGCACCCATCATGATTGTTGGGGGAAATTTCGGGTGTGGGTGTGTCCGGAAGCGCGGGGGGCGTTCGTCACTAAGGTGCGATCACGTCACACCAAGGAGCGCAGAGTTGAAGTACATGATGTTCGTCTGCACCGACGCCGAGCCGGATCCGGATCCGGAGAACCGGCCTGACATCGACGTGTGGGTCTCGGAGAACGACGCGAGTGGCCGGCGCCTGCAGGGCAGCGCGCTGGCGCCGGAGTCCGCGGCCACCACCGTCCGGGTCCGTCAGGGGCAGCTGCTGCTCAGCGACGGTCCGTTCGCGGAGACCCAGGAGGTGATCGTGGGCTTCGACCTGCTCGAATGCGCCGACCTGGATGAGGCGATCGAGGTCGCCCGCGCTCACCCCATGGCCCGGGAAGGACGGCTGGAGCTCCGCCCGTTCGCCGAGCTCGAGCGGTGACGGACAGGCGACCGGCTGCGGCGGCTTCGGCCGCCGCAGCCGCGTGCTCGGACGCCTACCCCCGCATCGTCGCGGCCCTGATCCGCGTCACGGGCGAGTGGACGCTGGCTGAGGACTGCGCCCAGGAGGCACTGGCCCTCGCCTTGCAGCGGTGGCCCGAGCAGGGCGTGCCCGCGAACCCGGGCGGCTGGCTCATGACGGTGGCCCGCAACCGGGCGATCGACGTGTTGCGGCGCGCGTCGGTGGAACGCCGCAAGCTGCGTGAGCTGGCAGTGCTCGCGCTCACCGATCCGGATCCCGCAAGCGCACAGCCCGTACAGGAGGAGGTCGTGGACGACCGGCTGCGGCTCATCTTCACGTGCTGCCATCCCGCGCTCACGCTCGAGGCGCGCGTGGCGCTGACCCTGCGGACGATCTGCGGCGTGCCGGCCGCCGACATCGCCCGTGTCCTCCTGGTCAGCGAGTCGACCATGACCCGCCGGCTGACCCGCGCCAAGTCGAAGATCGCTGACGCGGGCATCCCGTACCGCGTGCCCAGCGGGCCGGCTCTCGCCGAGCGGCTCCCCGGCGTCCTGGCTGTGCTGTATCTGCTGTTCACTCGCGGCTACAACGCCGACGGGCGGCCCGCGTTCGCCGAGGAGGCGATCCGCCTTGCACGGCTGCTCAAGCAGCTCATGCCGGAACAGAATGAAGTGTCCGGGCTGCTGGCGCTCTTCTTGTTCCAGCACTCTCGCCGCGACGCACGCCAGGACGCCGAGGGCAATCTGCTCTCCCTGGACAGGCAGGACCGGTCCCGCTGGGACCACGCCGCGATCGCTGAGGCCCTCGACCTGCTTGCCGCGACAGGGCGGAACGGCCCATACGCGTTGCAGGCCCGCATCGCAGCCTGCCATGCCACTGCCGCGTCCGCCGACGCCACCGACTGGCGGACGATCGCGCGGTGTTATGACGAGCTGGCCCGGCTGCAACCCACGCCCGTCGTCCAGCTGAATCGCGCCGTGGCGCACGGCTACGCGCACGGACCCTCCGCGGGACTGGCGCTGCTCGCTCAGGCCCGCGCCGGCGGCTCCCTTGCCGACCATCCCCATGCCTTGGCCGTACAAGCCGATCTCACCGCCCGCCAGGGTGAGCATGATCGGGCTGCCGTGTTGTTCCGGCAGGCCGCAGCCCTGGCCCACAGCGAACCCGAACGCCGCGCGCTGCTCGACCGCGCCGATCGTGGATGAAAGATCCGTTGTCATGTGCCCCACCGACATGACCTTGCCGGGCCTTGCGCCGCAAATGGCACCCGTGGACGCCTGAGGTACTCCCCGCACATCAGGTCCAATGGCCGCGTTGCGTCGAACGGCGTACTGCTCATGTCGCCACCGGATGGACGCCACAGGGCGTACCGGTGGCTGAGTGTGAGCGCGTGAACGAGCGAGGAATCACTGTTGCCCTGCTGGGCCCGCTGGAGGTGCGCCGGGACGGGGTGTCGGTTCGTCTCGCCGGCGGCCGCGTGCGCACATTACTGGCCCTGCTGGCAGTCTCGGCGAGCGACACCGTGCCGGTGCAGCGGCTGGCGTCGGCCCTGTGGGGAGAGGACCTGCCGGTCAACGTCCGGCGCAGCGTTCAGACACTGGTCACCCGGCTCCGCCGCGCGCTGGGCTCGCACATGGTCTCCACGATGCCCGGGGGTTATCGGCTGGATGTCGAGCCGGACCGGATCGATGTGCTGCGGTTTCGCCGGTTGCTGGCCGAAGCGGGCCGCGCCCGGGACGCGGCCGAGGAACGCCGCCTGGTCGTGGAGGCGCTGGCGCTGTGGCGAGGCCCGCCGTTCGAGAGCATCGATTCGGACTGGCTGCGCACTGCGGAGTCGGCCTACCTGATCGAGTCGTACCTCGGCGCGATCGAGCGGCGGATCGACCTGGACCTGGCCGAGGGGCGTCACCATGAGCTGATCGCGGAACTGATGCGGCTCACCTCACACCATCCACTGCGCGAATCGTTGTGGGAGCGTCTGCTCGTCGCGCTCGGTCGCTGCGGCCGTCCGGCCGAGGCGCTGGCCAGTTATGAACGGCTGCGCCGCAGTCTCGCCGACGAGTTGGGGATCGACCCCTCGGCAGAACTGCGTCGTATCCACGCCTCTCTGCTTCGAGCCCGAACACCGTGAACGCGCAGTGGCCGCGCAATCTGGAGCTGGCCCGCCCTGAAGAATCGGACGGGCCGCTCAGTCATGGGGCCTGGCTGTCAAAGCTTGCTCTTGACGTAGTCGGCGGCTTCTTGGGCGTTGCGGAAGTAGAGCAGGTGCGCCAGGAAGCTGTTGCCGTTGCTGCAGACGGGATCGCCTTCCTGGCAGAAGTCCTTGATTTTGCTGCCGTACGGGCCGCTCGTGCCCTGCCCGCGCTGGGGGTTGCCGAAGAACAGGACGGCCGCGACTCTCGACTGCAGCGACGCGGGGATGGTGGCGACGCTACCCGTGCCGATGCCGATCGAACGGTTGAGGACCGCGGCGCCCTGCGAGTAGCCGGCCAGGACGAAACGCTGGCCCGGGCAGGCGGCGGCTTGGCTGGTGACATGGTTGACCATGTCGGTGTTGCCCTTGACGGGCGAGTCGGCGTCGAGGTTGGCGGGGTAGTTCACGGGGTAGGCGCTCACGGTCCTGCCGGTGAGCGTGGACCTCAGCGCGGTGTTGACGGGGTCGCCGACGATGACGCCGAGCGTGCCCGGCTCGAAGGTGCCGCGGGCGACCACGAACTCGATGTCGGTGCACGCCGCGGCGCCGGCGGACGCTTGTCCGGCGGCCGAGACGAGGCCGGCGGACGTGGCCAGCGCGGCCAGCACGATGCCGAACGTACGCTTGGTACGGGCGACAGGCATGGGGGGATACCTCTCTTCCCTGGACGGCCGACGGGGCGTTCAGCCGTGCGGAAGCGTCAAGGTAGTCACGCCCGGCAGCCAGGCCATCAATGGGCGCGACAAAACGGGCACCGAGCCCTATCAGGCGGCTGACAACCGGATCGGCGCACGTCAATCCGGGCTATGCGTTCATTGCATGGGCCTAGGTCTTGGACTCAGCCGGCGGATCCGCGCTCTCCTTGATCAAGAGGGACGTCCACGTCCCCGATCACCTTGATCTATCCGACAGGAGTACGCCCATGCGATTGCGCCGAGGGATCGGCCTTGCGGTGATGGCGCTGACCGTGGCGTCCGGCTGCTCGGGCACGGAGGCGGCCGCCGGCGACCCCGGCCCGTCCCGGCCGCCCGCCGGCTCGGGTGCGAGTCCGTCGACGCCGGAGAAGGGCGGCCGGCCAGCCGACCAGGCAGGTGCGGAACGGGTCGCGCAGCGCTTCGTCACGGCGGCCAACGCCGGGGACGAAGCGGGTGTCGCGGCCACGTTCGCCGAGAACGCCAGGTTCGACAGCGTCGGCCGCATCTACCCGTCGCGCAAGTCGATCATGAACGACTTCCTCATCCCGGAGGTGCTGCGGGTCGGCGGTCGCTACAAGGTCTCCGGCAAGCGCTGGGAGGCCGGACGTCACGTCGTGGACTACGACTTCTCGACCGGGCACGGCGGCAGCGAGAGCTTCTCGTACGCCTACCTGATCCGCGACGGCCTGATCCGCGATGTCATCGGCCGCTACCACTGATCGCCGGCCCTCTCCCCCGCCTTCAGGTAGGAGCGCACGTGACCACGAACCTCGCCCTTCGCCGGGAAGGGCCGCCCGGCGCCGTCACCCGGCGCACCTGGCTGGCCCTTGTCGTCCTGGCGGCGGGTCTCGCCATCGACACCGGCAGCGTCGCCGTCGTGAACTCCGCACTGCCGGTGATCGGACAGCGGTTCGCCATGGACGACGCTCTGCTGCAATGGACGATCACTCTGTACGCGGCCACCTTCGCGGGGTTCCTGCTCTTCGGCGGCAGGGCGGCGGACGTCCTGGGCCGGCGGTTCGTCTTCGCACTCGGCATGGGCATCTTCACCGCCTGCGCGGCCGCCGCCGCAGTGGCTCCGAGCGCCGAGGTGCTCGTCGTCGCCCGGGCTGGGCAGGGCCTCGGAGCCGCCCTGTCCGGACCCGCCTCGCTCGCCCTGGTGACCCAGCTGTTTCCTGAAGGCCCCCTCCGCAACCGCGCCCTGGCCGTCTACACCTCTGTCGGGGCTTCCAGCTTCAGCGGCGGCCTCGTGCTGGGAGGCGTCCTGACCGACGCCTTCGGATGGCGCTCGGTGTTCGCCGTGCTCACGGCGACGTCCCTCGGCGTCCTGCTGATGGTGCACGGCGTGCTTCCGCGCGGCACCTCGCTCGCGCAAGGTATGGATCTGCAGGGCGCCGTCCTCGCCACCCTCGGCCTGGTGTCGGCGGTCTACGGCGTCGGCAACGCCTCCACCAATGGGTGGAATGACGTGCGAACCTGGGCTCCGCTGGCCGCCGCCATTGTGCTGCTCGGCGGATTCGCGCTCTGGGAGCAGCGCGCCTCCGAGCCGCTGCTGCCGTGGACGATCTTCCGTTCCGCGCCGGTGCGGGCAGCGACGCTGGCCGCGGTGACGTTCTTCACGCCCGTGCTCGGCCTCCTGTTCTTCGCCCCCCTCTACATGCAGGGGATGCTGGGATACTCGCCGCTGGAGTCCGGCCTGGCGATCGTGCCGATGGGGCTCATCGTCATGGTCTCCGCCAACGTCGCCGGCCGCGTTCTGACCCGGGTCGGGCAGCGCCCGCTGATCGTCAGCGGGCTGCTCCTCATCGCCGCGGGCGTCGGTGCCCTCTGGACGCGTACCCCGGTCGAGGGCGCCTACCTGCCGCACGTCCTCCCCGGCATCGCCGTCATGAGCGTGGGTCAGGGCCTGGCCTTCGCCGCGCTCACGGCGGCATCGCTCACCGATGTCCCTCTGGAACGGCACGGCGTCGCGGGCGCGCTGAACGTCACCGCGCAGCAACTCGGCGGCAGCCTCGGCGTCGCGGCACTGGTGACCGTCTCCCAGGCGGCCGACACCACCGCGAACGCCGCCGGCGTGCTCGACGGCTACCACGCCGCCTACCTCGCGGGCGCCGCCGTCGCAGTGATCGGCGCACTGGTGATCGCGCTCCTCCCCTATGGGCCGCGGGACTGAAATCGTGTGGACGCTTCGCCGTCGATGCCGTACACAGACCGAATGCACGAGATCGAGTTCCGGGTGCCCGGTCACGGGCTGGTCGAGGTCCTCATAGACGGCGTCCTGCTCCTCGACCTCGTCCGCGAGGCTGAGCTTCCGTACGCGCGGTACGAGCAGCTCGAACGCGCTGAGGAGTTCGCACCCGAGGCGGCTCCATTGCTCGCGGGCGACTACAGCGAATTTCTCGGGCGCTGGACAGGCTGGCCGACCCGGCACTACCTGGGCGAGCCCGTCGAGGTCGCCTACAACCAGGACGACGGCGAGACCATGCTGCTCGGATGCACCTGCGGCATCGCGGAGTGCTGGGCGCTGCTGGCCAGGATCGAGCTCACGGACACGGAGGTCCGCTGGTCGGGGTTCCGCAACAACCACAGGGACTGGGACCTGTCGGCGACGCTCGGGCCGTTCGTCTTCTCCCGCCACCAGTACGAGACGGCCCTCACCCTTACCGCCGCCGACCCGGCCCAAAAGCCCTCGGAAACCGACCCGCCCACGCAAGCAGGTCAGTAGTTGTATGGTCCATCTCACCTACGGCGGCCGGCAGCGGTAGTGGGGGGTGGCCTTGAAGAAGACGCTTCTTGTCCTCGCCGTCCTCCTGACGGCGTCCTGCGGCTTGTCCGATGACAGCTCCACGAAAGAGGTCAACGCAGCCGAAGAGGGGAATGACGGCGCGCGAGCGTGGGTCAGCGCGGACCAGCGCCACATCGAGCTGATGGCGCCCGGTGGCGCCTGTGATCAGTCCGCCGAGATCCGGGTCTCCGAGACGGCTCCCCGGGTCAGGGTCGCCCTCCGCGTGACCACGAAGAAGGGGAACTGCATCGCGCTCCTCGTGAGCCGCAGTTTCCGGGTGGACCTGAAGAAGCCCTTGGGTCATCGGGCCCTCGTGGGCGCCAACGGCGCCGCCTACCCGCGCTTGAACGCGCCGCCCTGGCCAGGCAAGCCCAAGTCCGAGATCCCGACAAAGGTCATCCACGACGTGTTCATGTGATCGTCTCGGCCAGGGTCTGGTGGCGGCCGGCGGTGTATTCAGTGGTGAAGATCTCTTCGCCCAGGATCTGGCGGCAGGTCGCGGCGATTCTGTCGGCGTCGGCACGTTCCGCTGGGGACTGCGGGAGGGCGGTGGCCTCTCGGGACGCAGCCGCCGCACCGAGGAGCCGGGCGGCGTGGGCGTGGGCGCCCGCGAGGGCCATGGCCCCGGCCAGGCCCTCCGCGGCGGCGACCGCGCTGCGCGGGGCGTCGAGCTTGCGTGCCGCGCTGTACGCCTCCAGGTGCAGGGCGCGGGCGGCCTCGGCGTCGCCGCGTTCCTCGGCGGTGAAGCCCAGTTCGACCAGGACCATCGAGAGGTACAGGGGCTCGGCGCCACCTCCTGACTTCGCCCGCCGTACCAGGTTGCCGAGGTGTTCCTCGGCGAGATCGAGCTCGCCCTGCCTGCGGGCGGCGTAGCCGAGGACGATCTCTGCGAGGATCTCGCCGCCCGCGTGGTCCTGCTCCGTGGCGAGGCGGAGAGCGCGCTCGCACAGCTTCCAGGCCTTCGCGTAGTCGCCCAGTTGCACATGGGTCCAGCCGAGCCAGGCGAGTTGACCGCTGACCTCCGGCCACAGGCCCAGCTCCTCCGCCATGTGCACACCTGCCTCGTGCAGCCTGGCGGCGCGGTCGTTGTCGCCGGTCAGTTCTGCCAGGCCGCCCAGCCAGCCCGAGGCCTGCAGTTGACCCCATCGGTCGCCGAGCTCGGTGAACAGCTCCGCGCTTCTGGTCGCTGCCCGCTCGAGTACGGTCAGGTCGCCACGTACGTGCGCGAACTGGGCGCGAGTGCTCAGCGCCGCAGCCTCGCCCCACCGGTCGCCCGTGGCGCGCAGGGCCTCCAGAGCCCTGTCGAGCAGGTCTTCAGCGGCTTCCATCTCGCCCAGGTTCACCAGCGCGAAGGCCAGGAACCACGCGGCCCTGGCCCGCTCGCCCAGCTCTCCGGCGAACACCTCGGCTGCCTGCTCCCGGCGTGCGGCCCACTCGGCACTCCCACCGTTCAGAACGGAGATGCCCACAAGCCACGCCATCGCCACGGACCCCGTTACCTTTTTCGCGTCCCCGCCACCCGCTGCGGTGAGGGCGGTTTCGAGTGAGCGCCTGGCTTCGGTCAGGCGGCCGCGGAGGTACCAGTACCAGGTGAGGGCATTGGCGAGACGGAGGGCCAGCTCCGGGTGAGCGCCGTCCACGACGGCGCGGAGGTTCGCGGCCTCCGCGTCGAGCAGGCCAAGCCACTGGCGCTGGTCGGGGCCGTGGAGGTGGGGGACGGCTCGTTCAGCGAGATCGGTGTAATGAGCATGGTGGCGGTGCCGTACCTCATTCAGGTCGCCCGCCTCTCGCATGCGTTCCACGCAGTAGGCGGCGACCGACTCCAGCAGGCGGAAGCGGTTCCCCGCCCTTGCCACCAGCGACCGGTCGACGAGGCGGGCGAGCAGGTCGAGGACGTCATCGGCGGTCACGCCATCGCCGGGGCACACGGCCTCGGCCGCCTCCAGGACGCACCCGTCGGCGTGTACGGCCAGGCGGCGCAGCACGAGCCGCTCCTGCTCGGTCAGCAGCTCCCAGCTCCAGTCGATCATGGCGGTCAGCGTCTTCTGGCGGGGAGGCGCACCCCGATGCCCGGTCGCCAGCAGCCTGAAGCGGTCGTCCAGCCGGTCCACCAGGCCGTCCACGCCCAGCGCCCGCACCCTGGTGGCGGCCAGCTCCAGCGCCAGCGGGATCCCGTCCAGCCGCTTGCACAGCAACGAGACGGCGGGGGCGGTCGAGTCGTCGAGCCGGAAATCGCTCTGCGCGGCAGCCGCCCTGGCCGCGAACAGCCGGACCGCGCTGTCGTGCTCCAGCGGCGGCACGGTCCACACCACCTCTCCAGGCAGCGCCAGCGGCTCCCGGCTCGTCGCGAGGATCCGGAGTTCTGGTGCGGCCCGCAGCAGCGCCTCCGCCAGGTCCGCCACCTGTTCCACGACGTGCTCGCAGTTGTCCAGCACCAGCAGCACCCGCCGGTTGCGCAGCGCACGCGCCAGCCGGTCGCGTGCCGGGAGCGGCTCGCCGCCCGGGTCGCGGATCTCCATGACCGCCATCACGAGCTCGGCCACCTCGCCGGACCGGGGCATGGAGGCCAGCTCGACCAGCCAGACACCGTCGCCGTGGGCGGAGACCAGCCGGCCCGCCGTCTCCACGGCCAGCCGCGTCTTGCCCACCCCGCCGGACCCGCAGAGCGTCACCAGCCGGTTCGTCCCGAGCTGTGCGGATACCGCGGCCACTGACTCCTCCCGTCCGATCAGCTCGGTGAGCGGAGCGGGCAGGTTGGTGGCGTGCCGTACCGCTGGAGCGAGGTCAGCGTCCTGGGCGAGGATGGCCCGCTGCAACTCGGCCAGCTCGGGGCTGGGGTCCAGGCCGAGCTCCTCGCCGAGCCGTTCGCGCAGGTCGGCGTAGCTGTCCAGCGCCTCGCTCTGCCGTCCGGCCCGATACAGGGCCTTCAGGTGTACGGCACGCAGCCGCTCACGCAGCGGATGGCGCGCCACCAGGTCGGCCAGCTCCCCGGCGAGCAGGGCGTGTTCTCCCAGCTGCAACCGGGCCTCGGCGTGCGCTTCCACGGCGGTCAGGTGCTGCTCTTCCAGCCGGGCGACCGCCGCCCTGGTGAACTCCTCGTCGGCGAAATCGGCGAACGCCGGGCCCCGCCACAGGGCCAGCGCGTCGGCCAGCAGCGCGGCCCGCGTTCCCGGGTCTTTCGCCGCTTCGGCCTGCTTGGTGAGCTCGGTGAACCGGCGCGCGTCCACGGCGTCCGTCTCCACCTGCAGCAGATAGCCCGCGGGCCGGTGCGCCACCAGGTTCCGATCGCCCAGCGCCTTGCGCAGCTGCGAGACCCTGACCTGCAGCGTGGCCGATGGATTGGCGGGTGCGTCGTCTCCCCACAGGTCGTCGACCAGCCGGTCGGCCGACACCGGGCGGCCCTCGTGCAGAAGCAGGTCGGCCAGGAGCGCACGGACCTTCAGCCCGCGGACCGTGACGGGCACCCCATCCGCGTCCCACACCATCAGCGGGCCAAGCACCCCAAACCGCATGACCGCCACCTTATGCCGGGGCGGTAAGTGCGGTGGAAGGAAACGGTAAGGGCCGCCCAGCACAGTAGTCACATGGCAAGCAACGAACGGCTGCGGGTGGCGGTGATCATCGGTAGCACCAGAAGCGGCAGGTTCGGCCCGACGGTGGCCGAGTGGTTCGCCGCCCAGGCCCGCAGGCGAAGGGAGCTGGAGGTCGACGTCGTCGATCTGGCCGAGGCGCGGCTGCCCGAGGTCCTCACCGACGAGGACGAGGAACTGCCCGCCGAGGTGCGGGAGCTGGCTCCGCGGCTGGCCGCGGCGGACGGCTTCGTGGTGGTGACCCCCGAGTACAACCACAGCTTCCCCGCACCGCTCAAGACCGCCATCGACTGGTACTACGCGGAGTGGCAGGCCAAACCGGTCGCCTTCGTGTCGTACGGCAGAGAGTCGGGCGGCCTGCACGCGGTCGCCCAGCTCCGCGAGGTCTTCGCTGTGCTGCGGGCGGTGGCCGTCACCGAGGCGGTCAGCCTGCCCTGCTACTGGGATCTCTTCGACGCCGACGGCTCCTGGCCCAAACGGGGCGCGAGCTGCCATGCGGCGGCCGGAATCACGCTTGACCAGCTGTCATGGTGGGCCCGCACGCTGCGGGACGCCAGAAACGACTACCAGTGGAGAGAACAATGAGGAAAGTCATCGCTTCGACCTACACCACGCTCGACGGCTACATCGACGAGCCGCAGAACTGGTCGTTCGACTACCGGACGGACGATGCCAGCCAGTACGCCCTGGACCTGATGCGCAGGTCGGACGCCCTGCTGGCGGGACGGGTCACCTACGAGGGGTTCGCGTCGGTCTGGCCGACCAGGCCCAGCGACGAGTTCTCCGACCGGATCAACGGCATGCACCATTACGTGGTCAGCGACACCCTGGAGAAGGCCGACAACTGGGGCACCTCCACCATCATCAGGGGCGAGAACCTCGTCGAGGAGGTCACCAAGCTCAAGCAGCAGCCGGGCCGCGACATCATCATCTACGGCAACGGGCAGCTGACTGACGCGTTGTCGCAAGCCGGGCTGCTCGACGAGTACCACCTGTGGGTGCACCCCCTCATCATCGGTGAGGGTGAGCCGCTGTTCAGGCGTGAGTCGAAGGCGAAGCTGAAGCTGCTGGAGAGCAAGACGTTCAGCTCCGGCCTGGTCATCCTGGTCTACCAGCCCGAGCAGTAGGTCATATCTCGTCGTCATCTCCGGCACCGTCCGGATCGCGCAGGTCGCGGATGGTGCCGGAGGCCAGGTCGGGCAGCAGGGCGTACATAGGTCTGGGTGATGGCTCTGATCGCAATCAGGACTTGGTCTCGGGGCGGCGGCGTGTGATTGGTTCAAAGGGCTTTGGCAGGCCTGTCTAAGGAGAATCGTGAGGGACGCGGTCATCGTCGACGCGGTTCGTACGCCCGTCGGAAAACGCAACGGAGCCTTGGCGGGCGTTCACCCCGCGAATCTCTCGGCACATGTTCTGAAGGCGCTCGCCGAACGTGCCGGGGTCGAGCCGGCCGAGATCGACGATGTCGTGTGGGGGTGTGTCAGCCAGGTCGGCGACCAGTCGGGCAACATCGGCCGGATCGCCGTGCTGGCGGCGGGGTGGCCCGAGTCGGTGCCCAGCACGGCGGTCGACCGGCGGTGCGGCTCCAGCCAGCAGGCGGTCCATTTCGCGGCGGCGGGTGTCATCGCCGGGCACTACGACTTCGTGATCGCCGGTGGTGTCGAGTCGATGAGCCGCGTGCCCATGGGCTCGGCCGGGCGGGACGGCCGGCCGTATCCGGATGAGGTGCTGGAACGCTATGGCGTATCCGGCTTCAACCAGGGCATCGGGGCCGAGATGGTCGCCGAGCGGTGGGGCTTCTCCAGGCGCCGGCTCGACGAGTATTCGGCCCGATCGCATGCCAGGGCCGCCGCGGCCGTCGACTCCGGTGCGCTCGACGGGCAGCTCGCCCCGGTGGGCGAGCTGAAGGCAGATGAGGGCATTCGCCGTGGATCCTCGGTGGAGACGCTCGGCGGGTTGAAGACCGCGTTCCGCGACGACGGTGTGATCACCGCCGGCAACGCCTCGCAGATCTCCGATGGGGCGGGCGCCCTCCTCATCACGTCCAGTGACATCGCCCGGGCGCGTGGGCTGCGGCCGATCGCCCGCGTGCACACGGTCGCGCTGGCCGGCGACGATCCGGTCATCATGCTGACCGCGCCGATCGAGGCCACGGCCAAGGTGCTCAAGAAGTCCGGGCTGCGCATCGACGACATCGGCGCGTTCGAGGTCAACGAGGCCTTCGCGCCGGTGCCGCTGGCCTGGCAGGCGGAGACCGGCGCCTCCGATGATCGGCTCAATCCCCTGGGCGGGGCGATCGCCGTCGGGCACCCGCTGGGCGGTTCCGGGGCCGTCCTGATGACGCGGCTCGTGCACCACATGAAGGACCAGGGCCACCGGTACGGGCTGCAGACCATGTGCGAAGCAGGCGGCATGGCCAACGCCACCATCCTCGAATTGCTCTGAAAGGATCCGCGCACATGCGTCTGGAAGGACTCTCTGTCGCCGTCAGCGGCGGCGCCTCCGGCCTGGGGCTGGCGACGGCCCGCCGGGTGGTCGAGGCAGGCGGCAAGGTCACCCTCATCGATCTGCCCATCTCAGATGGTGCGGAGGCAGCCAAGGCGCTTGGTGAGGCTGCCCGGTTCGTTGCGGCGGACGTCACCGACGCCGACCAGTTCGCGGCGGCGCTCGACGCGGCCGACGACTTCGGGGACCTGCGGGGGCTCGTGCACTGCGCGGGTGCCGGCCGGAGGCTCCGGCTGCTCGACAAGGACGGCGCCCCCGGCTCGGTCGAGGACTTCGAATGGGTGATCAAGCTCAACCTGATCGGCTCGTTCAACGCGCTGCGGCTCGCCGCGGCGCGCATGGCCCGCCACGAGGAAATCGGCGGCGAACGCGGCGCCATCGTGCTGACCGCCTCGGTGGCTGCGTATGAGGGCCAGATCGGGCAGATCCCGTACACCGCCGCGAAGGCGGGCATCGTGGGGATGACCTTGACGGCGGCTCGTGACCTGGCCAGCAGGTCGATCCGGGTGTGCACGATCGCGCCGGGCGTGATGGACACTCCCCTGTTGGCCCGCCTCCGGGATGACGTGCGGACGGCGCTTGAGGCCAGTGTCCCCAACCCCGCCCGGCTTGGGCAGGCGGACGAGTTCGGGCAGTTGGCGTGCCAGATCCTGGAGAACGGCTACCTCAACGGGGAGACCATCCGCCTCGACGGCGCCATCCGCATGGCACCGCGCTGACCTCCCGCGACCGGGCTCCCCGGCGGCCCGTCCGGGCCTCTGCCGAACGTGGCGCCGGGGATACAGTCGGCCCCGTGGACCTGCACCAGATCAAGTACTTTCTCGCGGTCGTCGACCACAACGGCATCAACGCCGCGGCGGCCGTGCTCGACGTCGCCCAGCCCACCATCTCGCAGGCCGTTCAGGGCCTCGAACGCGAGCTCGGCGTGCAGCTGTTCCACCGCATCGGCCGCGGCATGGTGCTCACCTCGGCCGGGCACAGCCTCGTCGGCCCCGCACGGCGCATCCTGCGCGACGTCGTCGCCGCGGAGGGCTCGCTCGTCGACGCGGCGGGGCGGCCTCGGGGGCGGCTGGACATCTTCGCCATGTCCGCGTTGTCGGCCGATCCCGTGGCGCGCCTGGTCGGCGCCTTCCGCAGGGAGTTCCCGAAGGCCGCCATCAGGATCGGGGATCTCCGTGACGAGGCGATGGCGGCCTCCCTGATCAAGGAGGGGCACTGCGAGATCGTGGTCTGCCACCTGCCGGCGACGGACCAGGCCGGGCTGGACGTCTGCGAGCTCGGCGTACAGGAGTACTGGCTCGTCCTTCCGCCCGGATCGGCGGCGCCTCCGGACGATCCGCTGCCGCTCGCCGAGCTGCCGGACATCTCGCACGTGACCGTGCCGCAGGGCAGTTCCCTGGCGGTCGGCGAGATCGAGCAGGCGGTCACCGCCGCGGGCCGGGCCATCCACCCGTCCGTCGTCGTGGAACACCGCGAAGCCCGGCTGCCCTTCGTCCTCGCCGGGGTGGGCGCCACGTTCCTCGAACGGTCGATGGCCGAGGCCGCCGCGGCCCGCGGAGCCGTCGTGCGGTCCCTCGAACCACGGATCAGCCGGGCCTACGGGCTGGTGTACGACTCCGCCGCGCTGTCCCCGGCGGGCCGCGCCTTCGTCGATCTGGCGCGGGCGAACGGCTGCCCGTGAGCACGCGCCACGTTGGTCACCCGCTCCGCTCGGGCTTCGGTGCGAGGGAAGGGGCGCGTTCCCGCAGCTCGTGCTTGCGCACCTTCCCGCTCGCGTTGCGCGGCAGTTCGGAGACGACGGCGAGCCGGCGTGGCACCTTGTACGCCGCCAGCCGCGACCGGCACCACTGGTCGAGCTCGTCAAGCGTCGGCGAATCGGACTCCGAAGCCGGGACCACCACCGCCAGCGGCGTCTCGCCCCACCGCTCGTCCGGCATGCCCACCACGGCGACCTCGGCCACCTTGGGATGGGCGGCGAGGGCCTCCTCCACCTCGGCGGAGTAGATGTTCTCGCCACCGGAGATGATCATGTCCTTCAGGCGGTCGACGACGTAGATGTAGCCGTCCTCGTCCTGCCGGACGAGATCGCCGGAGTGGAACCAGCCGCCGGCGAAGGCCGCCGCGGTCTCGGCGGGCTTGTTCCAGTAGCCGGTCATGATCGACGGTCCGCGATAGACGATCTCACCGACCTCCCCCTGCGGAACGTCGTTCATGTGCTCGTCCACGATGCGGACCTCGACGTTCAGCAGCGGAGTCCCCACCGAACCGATCTTGCGCAGGGCGTCCTCGCCGAGGAGCACGGTCGCCACCGCGCTGGACTCCGTCTGCCCGAAGACGCTCAGCAGCTTGGCGCCCGGGAACGTCTCGAGCATCGTGTGCAGCAAGTCCTTCGTCGCGGGCGCGGCGCCCCACGAGATGATCCGCAGGGCGGACCAGTCCCGGTCCTTGACGTCCGGGACGTCGCAGACCGCCTGCCATTGGGCCGGGACGAGAAAGCAGTAGCCGACCCGTTCGCGTTCCAGCAGGTCGACGGTCTCGGCGGGATCGAAGCGGCCCGATTTGGCGATCACCGTCCGGCCTCCGACCAGGATGCTGGACAGCAGGGCCGCCAGGCCCCCGATGTGGAAGAGCGGGGTGTTGATCAGCCAGACCCGGCAGTCGACCGGTGGAGCGAAGTGGGCGAACCTGCTCATGGTCTGGATGAGGAGGTTGTAGTGCGTGAGCACCGCGCCCTTGGGCCGTCCTGTCGTGCCGGACGTGTACATGATGAAGGCCGGGGCGAAGAGGTCGACCGCCACTTCGGGCAGGCTCTCGGGGGCGTCGCGCAGCGCGTCCTCATAGCGGTCCATGCGGTCCATGTCCGCGATGGGCTCGTCGTCCGCTCCGAGCACGAGACAGTGGCGCACCGTCGGGGCGTCTTTCCATGCCCGTGCGAAAGTCTCGGTCAGTGCGGCGTCGACGACGGCGAGGACGGCTCCGCTGTCGGACAGCTGGTAGGCCACCTCATGGGCATGCAGACGGAAGTTGATCGGCACGCAGATGGCGCCCAGCCTGGCGCAGGCGAAGAAGGTCTCCACCATTTCGAGACTGTTGAACGTCATCACCATGACGCGGTCGCCCTCGTCCACGCCGCGCGCCCGGAAGGCACTGGCGAGCCGGTCGACCCGCGCGTCCAGCCGGCGGTAGGTGCGTTCGGCGCCGTCCATGCGCAGCGCCACGGCGTCCGGGACGGAGCGGGCGTGCCGGGCCAGCTGGTCGCTGATCGTCATGCGCGCGGACGCCGGGAGCGCAGAGTTCATATCGGGGTTCTCCGTTCGTGTCCGGACCAAGCCACGCTGGTGAGAGTCGATCATCCAGCCGGGGTGTGACGCAAAGAGCGAACGCCGCATCGTCCGATAGGCCGAACCTATGCGTCCCGCCTCACGGTGGCCGCGGTCGCCGCGACGTCCAGGAACGCCGTGGCGGCCGGGGACAGCGGGCCGGGTCGAAAGACCAGCCGTACCGTACGGCTGACCTGCGGTGACGTGGATCGCACCACCACGTTGCGGAGCTCGGTCTCGGCGATCCGCCGGGGCAGGAACGTGGCGCCCGCGCCGTGCATGACCAGTTCCCAGATCGCCTGCCGGTGCGCGCATTCGACGGCCACGTAGTCGATGGCGTCGCCCAGCGCCTCGTCGATGGCCGTCCGGCCGCCGGTGGCGGACGACTCCAGCACCAAGGGGAGCTCGGCGACCGCTTCGAGCGGGACCGGATCCGGGAGCGCGGCGGCCAGGTCCGGCGGCAGGACGAGGGCGATCTCCTGCTCCCAGAGGTCGCGGGTCTGCAGCATGTCGCCCTTCACCGGGAAGTCCGTCAGGCCCAGCTCGGCCTGCCCCTGGCGGACCTGGGTCACGACGTTGGACGAGCTGCCGGGATCGAGGACGGCCATCAGGATGCCCGGGTGCCGCTCGTGCAGCATGCTGGTCAGCTCCGGCAATGGATCAGCGGACAACGTCGACAGGACCGCGAGCTCCAGCCGCCCGGTGATCAGGTCCCGGACGGCGTGCACCTTGCTCTTGGCGTTCTCGACGTCGGCAAGGATCTGCCGGGCCGGGCCGGCGAACGATCTGCCGTCGGCGGTCAGGGTGAGCCCGCGGCCCGATCGGTCGAACAGCTCGGTGCCGAGCTGGCGTTCGAGGCTGCGGATCGCCTGGGACAGCGAAGGCTGGGCGATGTACAGCGCCTTCGCCGCCTTGGTGATGCCGCCGTGGTCGATGACCGCTACGAAGTACGCGACGAGCCGCAGATCCATAGTCGAACGATACGTGCCCGCCTGAACGACCGGATACCCGCTGACCTCGGCACATAGGTACGGCCAATAGATCCATACGCACCCCGGTCTTTGTGCGCGCCGGTTCCGGGGTGATGCAGTCGGAGCATGCCAGCCGAGACCAGCACGACCGCCGTCGCCGATGAGGTGCTGGTGCGTCACGAATCGCGCACCGCGGTGATCACCATCAACCGCCCGCACGCGAAGAACGCGGTGACCAGGGCGGTGGCCGAGGGCATCGCCGCCGCGCTGGACGAGCTCGACCGCCGCGACGACCTTTCTGTGGGCGTCCTGACCGGAGCGGGAGGCTCGTTCTGCGCGGGAATGGATCTGAAGGGATTCCTGCGCGGTGAGCGGCCGACCATCGAGGGCAGGGGGTTCGCCGGGCTGACCGAGGCGCCGCCGAAGAAGCCGCTGATCGCGGCGGTCGAGGGTTACGCGCTGGCGGGAGGCTGCGAGATCGTCCTCGCGTGTGACCTCGTCGTCGCGGGACGGACGGCCAAGTTCGGCATCCCCGAGGTCAAGCGGGGACTGGTCGCCACCGGCGGCGGGCTGCTGCGCCTGCCGCACCGCGTTCCCGAGCAGATCGCGATGGAGCTCGCCCTGACCGGAGACATGATCACCGCCGCGCGGGCCTACGAGGTCGGCCTGGTCAACCGGCTCACCGACGAGGGCGGCGCCCTGGCGGAGGCACTCGCCCTCGCCGGCCGCATCGCGGCGAACGGCCCGCTCGCCGTCCTCGCCAGCAAACAGGTGATCAAGGAACACGGGCAGTGGCCGGAGACCGAGAGGTTCGCCCGCCAGCGCCGGATCACCGAACCCGTCTTCGCCTCGGCGGACGCCCAGGAAGGCGCCCGTGCCTTCGCCGAGAAGCGCCTGCCGAACTGGCAGGGCCGATGAGCAGCGACCTGAACGCCCCGCGGGCCTCCGGTCCCCTGACCGGGATGAGGATCATCGAGCTCGGCGGCATCGGGCCCGTCCCCTTCGCCGCCATGCTTCTGGCCGACCTGGGCGCGGAGGTGATCCGTATCCAGCGGCCCGCCGACCGGGAGGCGCGCCCGAACCCGGTGCTCGACCGCGGCCGCCGATCGTTGATCGTCGACCTGAAGCACCCGCGCGGCGCCGCGGTCGTCCAGAGCCTGATCTACGGGGCGGACGCGGTCCTGGAGGGCTTTCGCCCGGGTGTGGCCGAGCGGCTGGGCTTCGACCCCGTGACGCTCGCCGAGCACAATCCCCGGCTGGTGTTCGGCCGCATGACCGGCTACGGCCAGGACGGGCCGCTGGCGATGCGGGCCGGCCACGACATCAACTACATCGCCCTGTCCGGCGCGCTCGCCGCGATCGGGCGGCCCGGCGAGCCGCCCACCCCGCCGCTCAACCTGGTCGGCGACTTCGGCGGCGGCGGCATGCTCCTCGCCGTCGGCGTGCTGGCCGCGATGCTGAACGCGCGGACGTCGGGACGCGGCCAGGTCGTGGACGCGGCGATGGTCGAGGGGTCCGGCCTGCTCATGTCGATGATCTACGGCCGGCTGGCGCAGGGGGTGTGGACCGTCAACAGAGGCGAGAACGTGCTCGACGGCGGCGCCCCGTTCTATGACACCTACGAGTGCGCGGACGGACGGTACATGGCCGTGGGCGCCATCGAGAGCCAGTTCTTCGCCAATCTCGTGGACGTCCTCGGCGTCGCTCACGCGGTGGACCTCGCCGCCCAGCGGGACCCTGACACCTGGCCGGCGATGCGGGATGCCTTCACGACGGCGTTCAAGGAGGCCTCCCGTGACGAGTGGGTCGAGCGGTTCGCCGGGATCGACGCCTGCGTCTCCCCCGTGCTGACCATGGACGAGGTCGCCGCGCATCCCCACAACGCCAGCCGGGAGAGCTTCTTCACCGACTCCGGCGGTGCGATCCATCCCCGGCCCGCACCCCGGTTCGCCGGCACCCCGTCCGGACGGCCGGCCCCCGCGCCGGTCCCGGGCCAGGACACCCACGCGATCCTGTCCGAGATGGGTCACACCGCCAAGGAGATCGCGGACCTCCTCAAGGAAGGGGCGGTGGTGCGTTGAACACATACTGGCCTGAGGGACTGCCCACCTCGCTCGACTACCCCGAGCTGACGGTGGGTGAGCTGCTCACCGCCGCAGCCGGGTTGTACGGCGATCGCACGGCCGTCGTCGACGGAGAAGAGCGGCTCACCTTCGCCCAGTTGCGCGAGCACGCCGCCGCGTTCGCCAATGCCGTGCGTGACTCCGGCGTCCGCGACGGCGACGTGGTCCTCCTGCACCTGCCCAACAACATGTGGTTTCTGGTGGGCTATTACGGGGCGCTCCTCGCCGGAGCAACCGTGTCGCTGGCCAACCCGCTACAACCCGCGCCTGCCCTGCGCACCCAGCTCACCGACACCGGCGCCGTGCTCGCGGTCAGCCATCCCGCCCACGTAGGGACGCTGCTGGAGGGAGGCGCTGGGTCGTCACTGCGAACGATCGTGCTCGTCCCACCGAGCGCCTGTGCGCCATCCGCAGCGGATGAGCACAATCCCACCGGTGACACTGCGGCGGTGGGCCTCGCTGATTTCGTCGCGGGCCGGTCCGCCGGCGTCCCGAAGATCACGGTCACGGCCGACGACGTGGCACATATCGCGTACACGGGCGGCACCACCGGGGTCTCGAAGGGTGTGCGCGTCCTGCACCGCAACATGGTGGCCAATGTCATCCAGATGACGGCCTGGCGCGCCGCCCATCTGGTCTCCACCGCTGAGAACGGCGACCTCCGGCTCAGCCCGATCCCGGGACTGCACGACGCCGGAGTACGGCCCGGCAACGCGGTCACCGTGATGGTGTCGCCCCTGTTCCACGCGCACGCGCTCATCCACGTCAACTTCCTGCTGCTGTGCGGGGCGACCATCGTGCTCACCGGGCGCTTCTCCCCCGAGCTCCTGCTGGAGGAGATCGAGCACCACCGCGTCACCTACGTCACCGGCAGCCCGACCATGTGGCACGCCCTGCTGGACAGCCCCGGGCGGGACGACCGCGACCTGTCGTCGGTCGAGGTGATCTCCTCCGGGGCCGCCCCCATCGACCCGGCCACCCTCCAGGCGCTCGGCCGGGCCTTCCCCAACGCGGTGATCAGCGAGGGCTACGGGCTCACCGAGGCGACCTGCCTGGTGACGGCCGCGCCGCTGCTGCGCAGTGCCAGGCGCAAGGAGGGCAGCGTCGGTCTGCCGATCTTCGACACGTCGGTGCAGGTCCGGCCGGTCAGCGGCGGCGCGGCGGTGCTCGGGCCGAACGAGACCGGTGAGCTCTGGGTGCGCGGCCCCCAGGTCACGGCGGGCTACCTGGACCAGCCGGAAGCGACCGCCGAGCAGTTCGCCGGCGGCTGGCTCCGCACCGGGGACATCGGCCGCATCGATGAGGAGGGCTTCGTCTTCATCGCCGACCGCGCCAAGGACATGCTCATCTACAAGGGCTACAACGTCTATCCGCGCGAGCTCGAAGACATCCTCCACAGCCATCCGCGGGTGGCGAGGGCGGCGGTCGTCGCCCGGTCCGTGCCGCGGGCCGGTCAGGAGCCGGTCGCCTTCGTCGTCCCCCGGCCCGGCGCGCGCGTCGACCCCGACGAGATCATGGCGTTCGTCGCCGAACGTGTCCTTCCGTACAAGAAGATCCGCGCCGTCCAGATCGTCGACGCGTTGCCCACCTCCCCCGCCGGGAAGATCCTCAAGGCCGAGCTGCGCGCGATCGCGCAGGACGGCCCGCAACCGGCCGACGACCCTGTGACCACCAGCGACTCTGTGACCACTTGAGGAGACAGACAGTGGAGACCGAAGCGTTCCAGACGGTGCTCGCCTCCGTGCGCACCTTCGTGCGCAAGGAGGTCGTGCCGGCCGAAGACGTCATCGAGCAGACCGACGAGATCCCCGAGCCGATCCGCGCGAAGGCGGCCGACATGGGACTCTTCGGCTACGCGCTGCCCGAGGAGCACGGCGGCCTCGGGTTCTCGATGAGCGAGGACGTGCGGCTCGCGATGGAGCTGGGCTACACGGCGCCGGCGTTCCGTTCGATGCTCGGCACCAACAACGGGATCGCCGGCCAGGTGCTGGTGAACTTCGGCACCGACGAGCAGAAGCGGCGCTACCTGCCCGGCCTGGCCGCAGGCCGCACGATCGCCTCGTTCGCCCTGACCGAGGCCGAGGCGGGCTCGGACCCGAGCGGAATGCGCACCCGGGCGTCCCGGGTGGACGGCGGGTACCGGCTCACCGGCCAGAAACGGTTCATCACCAACGCCGATCGCGCCGACCTGTTCATGGTCTTCGCCAGGACGAGCCCGGACACCGAGGGCACCAAGGGCATCTCCGTCTTCGCGGTCGGCGCCGGTGCCGAGGGGCTCACCGTCGGGCCCAACGACGCGAAAATGGGGCAGCGCGGCGCGCACACCGCGGAGGTCTTCCTCGACGACGTCTTCGTGCCCGAGTCCGACCTGATCGGCGGGGTCGAGGGCGAGGGTTTCGCGGCCGCCATGCGCTCCCTGGCTCGCGGCAGGCTGCACATCGCGGCGATCTGCGTCGGGCTTGCCCAGCGGCTCGTCGAGGAGAGCGTCGGCCATGCCGCGGCGAGCCGGCAGGGCGGCCGTCCCATCGCGGAGTTCCAGCAGGTGCAGGCGATGCTCGCCGACTCGCAGACCGAGACCCTTGCGGGGCGCGCGATGGTGCTGGACGCGGCGAGGGCGTACGACGACGGCAGCGACCGCCGCATGGCGCCGTCCTGCGCGAAGCTCTTCTGCTCGGAGATGGTCGGCCGGGTGGCCGACCGCGCCGTCCAGATCCACGGCGGCATGGGATACATGCGGTCGGTTCCGGTCGAACGGTTCTACCGCGACGCCCGCCTCTTCCGGGTGTACGAGGGCACGAGCGAGGTGCAGAAGGTCATCATCGCCAAGCAGCTGCTCAGGGAGGCGAACCGATGAACCGCCGGGTGGTGTGCCCGGCCGACACAGCCACCCTGCGCTCGCAGCCCCTGCGCGGCATGCGGATCATCGAGCTGTCGAGCTATGTGGCGTCCCCGTTGAGCGGGATGACGCTGGCCCAGCTCGGCGCCGACGTGATCCGCGTCGAGCCGATCGGTGGTGGACCCGACCGCACCCGATGGCCGCTGGCCGAGAGCGGGACGAGCCTGTACTGGGCGGGGCTCAACAAGGGCAAGCGCGCCATCGAGGTGGATCTGTCCACCGCGGACGGGCGCCGGCTCGTCAGCGATCTGATCGCCGGCGCCGGGACCGTGATCAGCAACTCGGAGCGGTACCCGGAGCTGGCCTTCGAGGCGCTGAGAGCGCGCCGTCCCGACGTGATCCACGTGCTTCTCACCGGGCGCCGGGACGGATCGACCGCGGTGGACTACACCGTTCAGGCGGCGACCGGATTCCCCCTGCTGACGGGCCCGGAGAACACGACCGGACCGGTGAACAGCCCGGTGCCCGCCTGGGATCTGGCCGCCGGGCTCTACCTCGCGATCGGGCTGCTGGCCGCGGAACGGCACCGGCTGCTGACCGGCGAGGGGCAGAGCCTCCGGGTCGCGCTGGAGGACGTGGCCCTGGCGGCCGCCGGAAACCTCGGCTACCTCGCCGAGGCGCAGCTGAACGGCACGTCACGAGAACGTGACGGCAACCACGTCTACGGCACGTTCGGCCGCGACTTCGCCACCGCTGACGGCGAGCGCCTGATGATCGTGGCGCTCACGGCCCGGCACGCTGAGGACCTCTTCGCCGCGACCGGCCTCACCGGCGTGGTCTCCGCGCTGTCCGCCGCCCTCGGGGCGGACTTCGACGAGGAGGCGGAACGGTACCGGCATCGCAAGGTGCTCGGTGAGCTGCTCGCCGGATGGTTCGAGACCCACACTCTCGCCGAGGCGGAGGAGGCCCTGCGCGCCACGCGGGTGCTGTGGTCGCCGTACCGGAGCTTCACCGATCTCGTCGCGGACGACGCTCGCCTGCTCAGGGAGAGCCCTCTGATGGCAGAGCTCCGGCAGCCAGGGGCCGGCGAGCACTGGGCACCCGGATCACCCCTGGTCCTGGACGGTGAGCAGTCGCCACCGGCGGCGGCGCCGCTGGTCGGCCAGCACACCGAGGAGGTGCTGCGGGACGAGCTCGGGCTGTCCGCACCGGACCTCGCGAAGCTGAGGGAGAACGGCGTCATCCCGCCGGGCGGCGATCGTGACGGGGAGGGATCGCCTTGATCGCACGGATTCTGCGAACGGTACGGAGCGGAGAACGGTCATGAGTGTGCTGAGTGAGGACGAGCGTGAGATCGTCGCGCTGGCCGGCGAGTTCGTCGACGCGCGGGTACGGCCACGGGTACGGGACTTCGAGCAGGAGGACACATACCCCGCCGAGTTCATCGAGGAGATGAAGAAGCTCGGCTTCTTCGGCCTGCTGGCGCCCGCCGAGCACGGCGGCGTGGACGTCAGCGCGGCGTGCTTCGCCCGGGTGACCGAGGAGCTGGCCCGTGGCTGGATGAGCCTCGCCGGAGCCATCGGCGGGCACTCGGTGATCACCTATCTGATCCGCACGTTCGGCACCCCGGAGCAGCGGGAGCGCTACCTCCCAGTGATGGCCGACGGCACCGTCCGGGCGACGATGGCGCTCACCGAGCCGGGCGGCGGCAGCGACCTGCAGGCCATGCGCACCCACGCGGTGGCCGACGGGGACGACCTGGTCATCACGGGGTCGAAGACCTGGATCTCCAACGCCCGGCACTCGGGACTGATCGGGCTGCTGTGCGTGACCGACCAGGACGCCAGGCCCGCGCACAAGGGTATGAGCGTGGTCCTCATCGAGCCCGGCGACGGCATGGAGGTCTCCAAGAACCTGCCCAAGCTCGGATATCGCGGCGTCGAGGCGTGCGAGATCGTGTTCGACGGGATGAGGGTCCCCGCGTCCGCCGTTCTCGGGGGCGAGCCGAACCACGGCTGGGCGCAGATGATGCGCGGCCTCGAGGTCGGCAGGATCCAGGTGGCCGCCCGCGCGGTCGGGGTGGCTCAGGCCGCACTCGGTGACGCGGTGCGGTACGCGCAAGAGCGGGAGTCGTTCGGCAAGCCGATCTGGAAACACCAGTCGGTCGGCAACCTGCTGGCCGACATGGTGACCAAGGTCCGGGCGGCGCGGCTGCTCACCGAGGACGCCGCGCGCGTCCTCGACGGCGGCGACCGTGCCGACATGGAGGCCGGCATGGCCAAGCTGTTCGCCTCCGAGGCCGCCATGGAGGTGACGCTGGACGCGATGCGCGTGCACGGCGGCTACGGCTACTCCAAGGAATTCGACGTCGAGCGGTATTTCCGGGACGCCCCCCTGATGATCCTCGGCGAGGGCACCAACGAGATCCAGCGCAACGTCATCGCCGCCCAGCTGATCGCGCGCAACCCCATCACATGACGAACGAAAGCTGATCATTCATGCCACTCCTTCCCGGCAAGACCGCCGTCATCACCGGCGGCGCCCAGGGCATCGGGCTCGCCATCGCAGAGGCCTTCGTCAAGGAGGGCGCGAAGGTCGTCCTCGGCGACCTGAACCTCGACGCCGCCGAGGCCGCGGCCAAGGAGCTCGGCGGGCCCGACGTGGCGCAGGCGGCCCGGTGCGACGTCACGAGCGCCTCCGACGTGCAGGCCCTCGTCCACTCGGCACCCGAGGCCTTCGGCTCGCTGGACGTCATGGTCAACAACGCCGGGATCACCCGCGACGCGACGATGCGGACGATGACCGAGGACCAGTTCGACCAGGTCATCGACGTCCATCTCAAGGGCACCTGGCACGGCACCCGCACGGCGGCCGCGGTGATGCGGGAGCAGAAGAGCGGCGCGATCGTGAACATCTCCTCCCTGTCGGGCAAGGTCGGCATGGTCGGCCAGACCAACTACTCCGCCGCCAAGGCCGGCATCGTCGGCATGTCCAAGGCGGCCGCCAAGGAGCTGGCGCACCACGGCGTCCGGGTCAACGTCATCCAGCCGGGCCTGATCCGTTCGGCCATGACCGAGGCGATGCCGCAGAAGGCGTGGGACCAGAAGATGGCCGAGATCCCCATGCGGCGCGCCGGCGAGCCGGACGAGGTCGCCGGCGTGGCGCTGTTCCTGGCCTCCGGCCTGTCCTCGTACATGACCGGCACGGTGCTGGAAGTCACCGGCGGACGGTTCATGTGACACCGGTGAACTGGGAGCCGCGATGAACTGGGAGCCGCACACGCTCACCACCGTCGAGACGGTCGACCCCCATCCGGTGGCGACGCTGTCCGCCCTCTTCGACGACGGGACGCCCCCGGTCGGCCCGGGAGACGCCCTGCCGCCCCTGTGGCACTGGCTCGCCCTGGCCCGCTGGCCGCCGTCGTCCACGCTCGGCGTGGACGGCCATCCGGCACGCGGGACGTTCCTGCCTCCTGTGGAGCTGCCGCGTCGGATGTTCGCCGGCGGCGAGGTCACCTTCCACGCCCCGCTGATGGTGGGGAGCACGGTGCGCCGGGAGGCACGCGTGGAGTCGGTCACCGAGAAGTCCGGGCGTTCGGGGAAGCTGGTCGTCGTGGTCGTCGCCACCAGGCTGTACGACGGGGACGGCCTGCTCGCCATCGACGAGCGGCAGGACATCATCTACCGGGACGCCGGAGCCGTCTCCCCCTCGGCGAGCCCGGCCGAGGAGGCAGCCGGACTGGCTCCATCTGGCGCCCCCTTCTCGCGGTCCGGCGACTGGTCCTGGGACTTCGCCACGGATCCGGCGCTGCTGATGCGATTCAGCGCGGCGACGTCGAACCCGCATCGGATCCACTACGACTGGCCGTACGCCACACGGATCGAGGGCTATCCGGGCCTGGTGGTGCACGGGCCCCTGATGACGCTCGCCCTCGCAGAGGTGCTCCGCCTGGAGGGGCACGGGGCACGGGTCTCCCGCATGCGGCACAGGAACCGTAGCCCCCTGTTCTGTGGACAGAACGCACGGCTGCGCCGGATCGAGGACGCCGCACCCGACGCAGCCCCCGACGCGTTCACCCTGGGCCTGTTCGCGCCGGATCCCGGTGCCGCACCGAGCACCACCTTGACGATCGACTTCGAGCCCCGCCAAGAAGAAGGGACCGGCCATGCGTGAGGCGGTCATCTGCGAACCCGTCCGTACCCCGATCGGCCGCTACGGCGGGGCCTTCAAGAGCCTGACCGCGGTCGACCTCGCGGTGACCGCTCTCAAGGGACTCATCGACCGCACCGGCATCCCGCCGGAGGTGATCGAGGACGTCGTCCTCGGTCACTGCAACGCCAGCAGCGAGGCGCCCGCGATCGGCCGCGTCGTGGCGCTCGACGCCGGGCTGCCCGTCAGCGTCCCCGGCCTGCACCTCGACCGCCGGTGCGGCTCCGGCCTGCAAGCCGTCATCCAGGCCGCCCTCCAGGTGCAGACCGGCGCGCACGAGGTCGTCGTCGCGGGCGGGACCGAGAGCATGAGCAACGCCACGTTCTACTCGCTGGACATGCGATGGGGCGCGAAGAACGGCGTCGCAATGCACGACAGCCTCACGCGGGCCCGGCAGACCGCGGGCGGCCGGAGCCATCCCGTCCCCGGCGGCATGCTCGAAACGGCCGAGAACCTGCGCCGGGAGTACGCGATCCCGCGCGAGGAACAGGACGAGCTGGCGCTGCTGTCGCACCAGCGGGCGGTCAAGGCCCAGACCGGCGGGATCCTGGCCGAGGAGATCATCCCGACCCGGGTCAGGACCAGGAACGGCGAGACCGTCATCGACACCGACGAGCACCCGCGCGCCGACGCCTCGCTGGAGTCGCTGCGCAGGCTCAAGCCGATCCTCCTCGGCTCCGACCCGGAGGCCACGGTCACGGCCGGCAACGCCAGCGGCCAGAACGACGCGGCCGCGATGTGCGTCGTCACCACGCCCGAGCGCGCCGAGCGGCTCGGGCTGCGGCCGCTGGTCCGGCTCGTGTCGTGGGCGGTGGCCGGGGTCGGGCCGGAGACCATGGGCATCGGCCCGGTCCCGGCCACCGAGGCCGCCCTCCACCGCGCGGGCCTGACGCTGGACGACATGGACCTCATCGAGCTGAACGAGGCGTTCGCGGCCCAGGCGCTGGCGGTCATGCGGGAGTGGAAGTTCACCGGCGAGGACCTGGAGCGCACCAACGTCCACGGCTCCGGCATCTCGCTCGGGCATCCGGTCGGCGCCACCGGGGTGCGCATGCTCGCGACGCTGTCGCGGGAACTCCACCGGCGGCAGGCCCGGTACGGGCTGGAGACCATGTGCATCGGCGGAGGCCAGGGACTGGCGGCCGTCTTCGAGCGGGTGACGTCATGACCGTGCGCGTCTTCACGTCCCTGGAGGAGCTGAAGAGCGCCCTCGACGAGCCGATCGGACCTACCCCCTGGCTGGTGGTCGACCAGGAGCGCATCGACGCCTTCGCCGACGCCACCGGGGACCACCAGTGGATCCACGTCGACGCCGAACGGGCCGCGGCCGGGCCGTTCGGCCGCACCATCGCGCACGGCTACCTGACCCTGTCGCTGATACCGATGTTCGGCCAGCAGCTCGTCCGCCTCGATCTGGGCCAAGCGCGCGTGAACTACGGCCTGAACAAGGCGCGCTTCCCCTCCCCTGTGCCCGTGGGATCACGCCTGCGGGCGCAGGCCACATTCATCGGCCTACAGCAGACCGAGGCGGGCACCGCCCTGACGACGCGCTACACGATCGAGATCGACGGCGTGGGGAAACCGGCCTGCGTGGCGGAGACCATCACCATCGTCGTGCACTGATCAGCGGTCCTGCCAGACCGGCGCCCGCTTCTCTGCGAAGGCGCGGGCGCCCTCCATCGCGTCGGCGGACGCCGTCACCTCCAACCACACCTTCCGCTGCTCCGCGAACGCCTCCGCGTCGGTGTAGCTCACCGACGCCGCGACGATCTGCTTGGACGCGCGCACCGCGAACGGCGCGTTGGCGGCGATCCGGCCGGCCAGAGCCCGCGCTTCGCCGAGCGCGCCGCCCGGCTCGGTGAGCACGTTGACCAGCCCGTACTCATGCGCCTTCGTGGCCGGGAGCGGGTCGCCCGTGAGCACCAGATGCATGGCCAGGTGGTACGGCAGTGCCTTCGCCACCCGCAGCAGGCCGCCTCCCACCGCGATCAGCCCGCGCTTGACCTCGGGCAGGCTGAACGTGGCGTCCCGTGCCGCGACCACCAGGTCGGCGGCGAGCGCCAGCTCGCAGCCGCCCGCGGCCGCCCATCCCTCGACCGCGGCGATCAGCGGTTTGCTCGGCGGGCGCTCGGTGATGCCGGCGAAGCCGCGCCCCGGCAGGGCCGGACGCTCACCGCGCGCGAACGCCTTCAGGTCCATGCCGGAGGAGAAGGTGCCGCCCGCGCCGGTGAGGATCCCGACCAGCAGGTCCGGCCGGGCCTCCAGCTCGTCGATCGCGGCGGCGATCGCCTTGGTCGTCTCCAGGTCGACCGCGTTGCGCGCCTCCGGCCGGTTGATGGTGATGACCGCGATCCCGTCGCCGAACTCGGTCAGCACTGTGCTCATTCGTCACTCCTCAAAGGCGGGTGTCCTCGAAGGCGGGTGTTCCTCAGAGGCCGATGGACTTGGCGATGATGCTCTTCATCACCTCGCTGGTGCCGCCGAAGATGCGGGTGACCCTCGCGTCGGCGTACATGCGGGCGATCGGGTATTCCAGCACGTATCCGTAGCCGCCGTGCAGTTGCAGGCACTTGTCGACGACCCGCGACTGCAGCTCGGTGCAGAAGAGCTTCACCTTGGCCGCGTCGGCGACGCTCAGCCCGCCGGCGTCGTGCTCCTCCAGCGCGCGGTCGACCATCGCCTGGCCGGCCTCCACTTCGGCCGCGCATTCGGCGAGCACGAACTTGGTGTTCTGGAAGCCCGACAGCGGCTTGCCGAACACGTTCCGCTCGGTCACGTACGCGAGGGTCAGGTCTACCGCCGCCGCTGCCGCCGCCTGCGCGTTCACCGCGATCGACAGCCGTTCCTGCGCGAGGTTGTGGCCCAGGTACTCGAACGCGCGGCCCTCCTCCCCCAGCAGGTTCTCCGCCGGAACGCGGACGTCGTCGAAGGCAAGCTCGGCGGTGTCCTGCGCCTTGAGGCCGATCTTCGCCAGGTTGCGGCCCACCGAGAAACCCGGCGACGACGTGTCGACGACGAGGATGCTCAGCCCCGCCCGGCGGTTGCCCGGCGATACCGACGTGCGGGCGACGACGAGCACGAGGTCGGCGTTGACGGCACCGGTGATGAACGTCTTGGCGCCGTTGAGGATCCAGTGGTCACCGTCCCGCGTCGCGGTGGTGGTGATGCCGGCGAGATCGGACCCGGTGCCCGGCTCGGTCATCGCGATCGCCGTCATCAGCCCGCCGTCGGCCACGCCGGGCAGCCAGCGCCGTTTCTGCTCGTCGTCGGTGTAGCGCAACAGGTACGGCAGCACGATGTCGGTGTGCACCCGTACCGTGCCGAGGCCCAGCTTCGCGCGTGCCATCTCCTCGTTCACCACGGCGTTGAACTTGAAGCTGGACTGGCCACCGCCCCCGTACTCCTCCGGGACCCGCACGCCGAGGACGCCCAGCTTGCCCAGCAGCCGGTAGAAGCCGCGGGGCGCCGCACCCGCCTTCTCCCACTCGGGGAAGACCGGGACCACCTCGCGGGCGAGGACGTCGCGAACGGTGGCCCGGAAGACCTCATGGTCGTCGTCGAAGACGGTGCGGCGCATCATTCTCCTCTACCTTGTCGAACGATCGTTAAATGGCCACGATGTGCCGGAGGTGCAGATCCGGATGGTGGTGGTCCTACGGGCGGTGCTGCACGAGAGTGAGCGACAGGTGGATGTACCGGTCGACCAGGTCGTTCACGCCCAGATCACCGGACGGCTGGTACCACTGCGCGACCGCGTTGCACATCCCGAGGATCGCCCGCTGGGCCTCGTCGGGGTAGGGCGTGACGAAGGCACCGCGCGCCACACCGTCGTCGATGATCTCTCGCAGCAGCCTGGGCAGCGCGTCCCGTCGCTCGACGAACCGTTCCAGCAGTTCCGGCTCCAGATTCCTTATCTCGCGCAGGGCCAGCAGGCTGTCCACCTGGCGCCGCACCCGGTACTCCACTATGGCGCGCACGAAGGCGCCCAGCCGCGCCGCCGGGTCGTCCCCGGCTGCGCGCAGCGCGACCTGGCAGCCGTGGAAACAGTCCGCGAGGGCGTCCTCCAGCAACGCGTGGAGCAGCTCCTGCTTGCCGTCGTAGTAGTAGTACAGGGCCGACAGGCTCAGCCCCGCCCCCTTGGCGATGTCCCGGATCGACGCCCCGTGGTAGCCGCGCTCAGCGAAGATCTCGCGAGCCGCACCCATGATCGCCGCGAGTCCACCGCCCCGGGTCACCGCCGCCGGCTGCTTTCGAACCGGCTGCTTTCGAACCGGCTCAGCATCGGCCGTGCCGCGTGTGGCCATAACCCCATCCTATGTGTATCGAACATCCGGCCTGCGCGGGATTTCCGCGCTAGCCGGCCTGCACTTGGTACTTCTTGGCGAGGTCGGAGGCCTTGAAGTCCTCCACGACCTTCATGCCGGCGTAGACGGACTTGTCGGGGCGGTGAATCTGGCTCGCCCGCGAGGTCGGCTGCGCCGGGTCGGACAGGTTGAGCGCCGGTCCCAGCCCCGCGATGCTGAAGTCGGTGACCTTGGCGCGGGCCGCGAGCACGCCCTTGCGCGTCAGGTCACCGCACGTGCCGCCGATGATCTTGGCGAACAGGTGGGTCGTCACGTACGAGAGCACGACCGCGCCGCCCGACTCCGGCTGCACCGCGCCGAACTTGGCCTTCCACTTGCCGGCGAGCTTGGTCACCTCGGGCGTGTCCGCACCGAGGAGTCCGATGCCCGACACCCGGTAGTAGTTCTTGAGCAGCGCGGGTGCGGCGGCCGTCGACAGCAGGCTCGTGGCGAACGTGGCGACATTGCCCATGATCGGGACATCCAGCCCGGCACCCCGGGCGGCACCGGCCACCGCCGCGGTCTGCTTCGCCGTGGAGTCCAGCAGGATCGCCTTCGCACCGGCCGACTTCATCGCGTTCACCTGGCTGGTGAGGTCGGCGTCGGTCGGCTTGATCTGCTGGCTGGCCAGCTTGAGCCCCAGCTGCTGCGTCGCGTACTTGCTGCCCTTCAGGCTGTTCTCGCCGATCTCGCCCTGCAGGTAGATGTGCCCGAGCGTGTCCCCGCGCTTCAGCATGCCCTCGCGCACCATCCAGTCGACGCTGTTGACCGCCTGGATGTCGTACGTGGAGCCGACCACGATGAGATGCGGATCGCCGAGCAGCGTGGGCGCGAACGCCGTCAGCCCGACGAGCGCGTCGTTGGCGGAGATCTTGTCCCGCAGCGCGGAGGTGATCGCCGACCCGTAGACGTTGAGAAAGCCCAGGACCTGGGGCGCGACCTCGTCATAGGCGGTGACCGCCTTCTGCACGTCGTATCCGTGGTCGCGCGCGACCAGTTCGATCTTGCGGCCGCACACCCCGCCGGCCGCGTTGATCTCCTCGACGGCGAACTGGCTGGCGGTGTTGCTGGTCTTGCCGGAGGTCGCGAACGGGCCGGTCATGTCCACCAGCATGCCGAGCTTGATGGTGGAGTCGCTGACACCCGGGGCGGACTTCGAGCTCGCGGCCTTGGGCGAGCATGCGGTGACGGACAGAGCGAGCGCGACGGCGGCCGCCGTGAGGACGCGTGGACGGGACCGGTTCATGTGATTTTCTCCAGGTGAACGGAGGGGGTGGTTCAGGGGTTGACGGGGTGGTTCGGGGCCGTGTCAGTGGGCGGTGGAGCGGCGGTCCCGGAGGGAGTGCACCATCGCGCGGAGCCCGCCGGGCTGGGTCAGCATGACGATCACGACGAGCACGCCGTACACGAACGTCGCGGCGAACGAGGCCTGGATCCCTTCCTGCCCGGGCGCCACGACGAGCGGCAGCACGTCCGCGTACCGGGACAGCACGATCGGCAGCGCGATCACGAACGTCGCGCCGACGAGCGCGCCCGACGTCGAGCCGAGCCCACCCAGGATGATCATGGCGAGGAAGTCGATGGACAGCTGCAGGTCGAAGTAGTCGGGAACGGCGCGCTGGAAGGCCAGCGCGGTCAGCACGCCCGCGGTGCCGGCGTACATGGAGGACAGGACGAACGCGCCCGCCTTGGCGCGCTGGACGCGTACGCCCATCGCGGCGGCGCCCACCTCGCTGTCGCGCATGAGGCGGAACGCCCTGCCGGGCCGGCCCCGCAGCACGTTGCGCGCGACCAGCGTCGCCACCACGGTGACCGCCAAGAAGAGGTACCAAAGGCTCTCCACCGCCCCGAACGGAATGCCGAGCACAAGGCGGTCCGAGACGTCGGAGAAGGTGAACCCGCCCAGCGCGAACGGCTCGACCGAGCGCCCGTCGTAGCCTCCGGTGACCGCCGGCAGGTTGAGCAGCAGATGGTGGCCGAGGAAGACCAGGCCGAGCGAGGCGATCCCGAGATAGATGCCGCGCAGCCTGCTGGCGACCGGGCTGAACAGCAGGCCGCACAACCCGGCGAACAGGATCGCGAGCACGGCCGCCAGGAGCGGGGGCAGACCCAGGCCCTTCACCTGACCGTGGTCGTCGCCGGCGAGGAACCCGTACCCGTACGTGCCGACCGCGACGAAGAACGCGTGGCCGAGTGACAGCTGCCCGGCCGCGCCGAACAGGATGGTCAGGCCGAGCGCCCCGACGGCCGCGGCCATGGCGAACAGGCCGATGCGCAGCCAGAACGCGTCCACGTAGAACGGCAGCACCAGCGGGACGGCGAGCGCGGCGACCATGGCGGCTGCGCCCAGCACCCGGCGCGACCGGGCAGAGGAGGGCGCGGTGGCCGGCGCACCCGACGGCGGCGGCGCCTCGGCGGCGGTGGAGCGGGGAGGTGCGATGGTGTCGTCAGACACGGCTGAACTCCTTCGACCCGAACAGTCCGGACGGTCGCCACAGCAGGACGATGATCATCACGAGGTAGGCCACGACGTCACCGACGCCGAGCCCGAGGAAGTCGAGCGAGTCCTGGTGACCGGACACCATGACCTGGACGACCCCGACGATGAGCCCGCCCGCGATGGCCCCGCCGAGCGAGTCGAACCCGCCGATGATGGCGGCCGGGAACGCGGTGATCGCGACGGCCTCCAGGCTCACACTGACACCGGGACTGGGGAACGAGGCCAGGCCGATGCCGGCGGTGGTGGCCAGCAGCCCGGCCATCACCCACGCGGTGGCCGACACCCGGCGAAGGCGGATGCCCACCAGCGCCGCGCCCTCGGCGTCGGCGATGGACGCTCGCATCGCCAGCCCCCAGCCGGTCAGCGTGAGCAGCGCGGTGAGGCCGCCGATCAGCAGCGGTACCGCCACCACGGTGATGACGACGGTGAGCGGGAGGGTCAGCGGGCCGATGTCGACCACGTGGCCGTCCCACGGCGCGCCCAGCGGGAGCACCCGTTCCTCCAGCCGCCGCGTCAGCTCGGCGGTCAGCACGACGTTCAACCCGATGGTGGCGATCGCCATCGCGTGGTGGTTGTGCATCTCGATGCGGCTCGTCAGCAGCCGCTCGGTCGCCAGACCGAGCGCGCCCGCGACGGCGAGCCCGAGCAGCGCCGCCGCGGCGAACCCGATCCGCGGCTGGGTCGAGGCGACCACATAGACACCGAGCAGCAGGAACGACGCGTGCGCGAAGTTGACCGTCCGGGTGGCCTTGAAGACGATGACGAACCCCAGCGTGATGAGCGCGTACAGCAAGCCCAGGGACACACCGTTGACGAGCAGTTCCAGCAGGCGGGTCATGGTGAGGTCCTCTCTGCCCGAGGTTCGGTCTCGGCGGTCAGGGAGTCGTCGGGATCGGGCTCGTCGGGATCGGACTCGTCGGGATCGGGCTCGTCGGGCGCACCGAGGTAGGCGCTGACCACCGTCGGGTCGCTGCGCACTTCGGCGGGTGTGCCTTCGGCGACGACGCGGCCGAAGTCGAGCACCGTGATGCGGTCGGCGATCGACATGACCACGCCCATGTCGTGCTCGACGAAGACCACGGTGAGGTCGAGTGACGCGCGCGCCGCGAGGACGAGCTGCCCCAGCTCCCAGCTCTCCGTGGCGTTCAGGCCCGCGACCGGCTCGTCCAGGATGAGCAGGCGCGGCTCCAGGCACAGCGCCCTGGCGAACTCCAGCCGTTTGAGGTCGCCGAACGGCAGCCGCCCGGCGGTGCTGTCCAGCTTGTCCGACAGCCCGACGAACTCGGCGATCTCCCGCACCCGCGCCTCGTGGCGGCGCTGTTCACGGCGGCCGAGCCACAACGCGGTCGAGACCAGGCCGGCGCGGGTCAGCCCGTGCCGCCCGACCATCAGGTTGTCCAGCACGGACTCCCGCGGCGAGACGACGATGTTCTGGAAGGTCCTGCCGACTCCCAGCGCCGCGACCCGGTCCGGCCGCAGCCGCGTCACCTCCTGCTCGTCCACCAGGATGCGCCCGCCGGTCACGGGATAGATGCCGCACAGGACATTGAGCAGCGACGACTTCCCGGCTCCGTTGGGGCCGATGACCGCGTGGATCGAGCCCGGCTCGACGGTGAACGCCACCTTGTCCAGCGCGAGCAGGCCGCTGAACGCCAAGGTCACCTCGTCCACGGCCAGGCGTGGCGCGCTCATCCCGCCCACCGGGCCAGGCGGCGCGTGGCCAGGTCTCCGCGGACGCCCCGGGGTTTCCCGTCCGGGGTCCCGGCCTCGTCGCCGGCCGGGTCCTCTCCCAGGTAGAGCCGGCGGACCTCGTCGCTGTGGGACAGTTCGCCGGCCGGCCCGCTCAGCACGACGCGGCCCAGCTCCAGGACGTACGCCCGGTGGGCGACCGACAGCGCCATCGCCGCGTTCTGCTCCACCAGCAGCACGGGGACCCCGTCGCGGCTGATCTCGCGTACCGTCTCGCCGATCTGCTTCACCAGCAGCGGCGCCAGGCCGAGCGAGGGCTCGTCGAGCAGCAGCAGCTTCGGCTGGGACATCAGCGCGCGGGCGATGGCCAGCATCTGCTGCTCGCCGCCGGACAGCGTGCCCGCGCGCTGGCGGCGCCGCTCGGCCAGCCGGGGGAACAGCTCGAACATCTGGCGGCGCGTGCGTTCCTTCGCTTCGCGGGACCGGACGGTGATGGCGCCCGCGTCGAGGTTCTCGTCGACGGTGAGCGCGCCGAACACATGCCGTCCCTCGGGGGTCTGCACCAGCCCGCCGGCCACGACGGCCGCCGGGTCCTTGCCGGCGATGTCCTTGCCGAGGAACCGGATCGACCCTGCGGCGACCGACCCCCCGTGCAGCGGCAACGTGCCCGAGACGGCCCGCATGAGGGAGGTCTTGCCCGCGCCGTTGGCGCCGAGCAGCGCCACCACACCTGCCTCGGTGACCTCGAGGCTCACTCCATGGAGTACCGGCTCGCGTCCGCCGTAGCGGACGACGAGCCCTTCGATATCGAGCATCCGGCCTCCCTGCCGTGCCGAGCTACTTACAGATCGTTCGTTAAGTGACGTTTCCTCTATCGATCGTTCGTTAAGTAGGCGTAATGTAAGTGCGCGATGTGACCTACGTCAACGTCCCCGGACCTGGAGGTTTCCCATGCGGATCGGCACGACCCTCGCCTACAGCGCCGGTTTCAAGGAGGCGGCCGCGGGCCTGCGCGACCTCGAAACGGCCGGAGTCGAGATCGCCTTCGTGGCCGAGGCCTACTCCTTCGACGCCGTGAGCCAGCTCGGCTACCTCGCGGCGGCGACCGACCGGATCCACTTGGCCTCGGCGATCCTGCCGATCTACACCCGGACGCCGTCGCTCCTGGCGATGACCGCGGCCGGGCTCGACTACGTGTCGGACGGCCGGTTCACGCTCGGCCTCGGCGCGTCCGGCCCGCAGGTGGTCGAGGGATTCCATGGCATGGCCTACGACGCGCCCATCGCCCGCACCCGCGAGATCGTGGAGATCTGCCGCCGCGTGTGGCGCCGCGAAGAAGTGATGTACGAGGGCGAGCACTACCGGCTCCCGTTGCCCCCGGACCGGGGCACCGGCCTGGGCAAGCCGCTGAAGCTCATCAACCACCCCGTGCGCGACCGCATCCCGATCATGCTGGCCGCGATCGGGCCCAAGAACGTTCAGCTCGCCGCCGAGGTGGCCGAGGGATGGCTGCCGATCTTCGTCCACCCCGGCAAGCTGGACGAGGTGTGGGGACCGTCGCTCGCCGCCGGGCAGGCCCGCCGCGACCCTGGCCTCGGCCCGCTGGACATCGTGGTCACCATGAACCTGGCCATCGGCGACGACGTCACCCACCTGCTCGACCGGGGACGCCCGCAGCTCGCGCTCTACATCGGCGGCATGGGCGCGCGGGGCAAGAACTTCTACAACGGCCTCGCCCGCCGGTACGGCTACGAACGGGAGGCCGAGCTCATCCAGGAGCTCTACCTGTCGGGACGCAAGCAGGAGGCGGAGGCCGCCGTACCCGAGGAGCTGCTGCGCGCCACGTCGCTCGTCGGGCCGAAGGAGTACGTGGCCGAGCGAATCGCGGAGCTCGCCGCGTGCGGCATCACCACGGTCAGCGTGAAACCCCTCGCCGACGACCCCGCCGACCGCCTCGCCGCCATCGAGCAACTGCGCGACCTCATGCCCTAGCGGACCCCGCCGGCCAAGCGGGTGTTTTGCCCCTGCCTCCTCGGGGACATCGGATCGAGGCCCAACCCCGAGGAAGGCGAGGTACTCATGGTCGTGGCGGCGATCGTCGGAGTCTGTGTCCTGTTGCTGATCCTTGGCTTCCTGGTGCCGAGGTTGTCGCACGGTCCGCAGCGCGGGACCAACCGCGCTCTCGGAACGGGCGGACGGGCCGCAGGCAAGGCGCCGGGCGCGCTCGGCCGCTGGCTCTCCAAGCCGTTCCACTCGTCGAGCCGTGCGGCCAACCGCAGCGCCCAGGCCGGACGCGGCACCCGCTGGAAGATGCCGTTCTGAGCGACATGCACGTCGCTCAGCACGGCAGGCTTCCCCGGGCGCCGCGTGACGGCGGGCCGTGGGTCAGTCCTTGGTGTGCTCGGTACGGGCTGTGACGGCGGTGTCCGGGTTGTCGGTGACAATGGCGTCGACGCCCGCGGCGAGGAAGCGCTCGTACTCGGTGAGTGCCTTGCCGTAGTCGGTGGGAACGGTGCCGTTGCGCAAGTCGGCGGGCAGGAACTGGTTCTCGTTGCGGAAGGTGTAGGGGCCGATCCTGAGACGGGCCGCGTGCGCGTCCTTCACCAGCGTCGTCGGTGCTCCCATGGAACCGTCCGGCTTGAGCGCGATCACCAGCGACTTGTCCGGGCCGATCCAGTCGGCGTACCCGGCGATCTGCTTGAGCCCGGCCGGCTTGACCATGTCGGCGTAGGTCGGGCCCTTGCCGCCGGCGACGGTGTCGTACGGCGCGCCCGAGGTGGCGATGGCCTGCCACACCGGCACGCGCAGCGCCTTGTTGAGCGTCTGGAGGCTGGTCGGCTCGAACGACTGCACGATGACGCGGCCGTCGGGGCGGTTCAGGCCGTTGCGCTTGACCGTGGCGATGAGCGCGGGTTCCAGCGGCAGCCCGATCGAACGGAAATAGGTGGGGTGCTTGGTCTCCGGGAAGACACCGACACGGCGGTGGTGCTCGCGGCTGAGCCGCTTGGCCAGGTCGATGATCTCCTGGAGGGTCAGCACCTGGTAGCGGCCGTCGTAGAGGGTGTTGCGCTGCCGTACGGCGGGGAGCCGTTCGACGGCGCGCAGGGTCTTGAGCTCGGCGAGCGTGAAGTCCTCGGTGAACCAGCCGGTCACCTTCCGGCCGTCGATGGTCTTGGTGGCCTTCCTGGCGGCGAACTCCGGGCGGCTCGCGACGTCGGTGGTGCCGCCGATCTCGTTCTCGTGCCGCGACACCAGCTGGCCGTCCTTGGTGGGCACCAGGTCGGGCTCGATGTAGTCGGCGCCCATCCGCACGGCGAGCTCGTACGAGGCGGCGGTGTGCTCGGGGCGGTAGCCCGCCGAGCCCCGGTGCCCGATCACGATCGGCCCGCGGGCCTTCTCCCCGGCGGGGGCGGCCTGGGCCGATCCCACGGTGGCGAGGAGGGGCAGCAGGACGGCGGAGGCCGCCACGATCGCGGCCTTGCGGCGTCCCCGCGTTCCAGGGGTGACCATTTCGGCTCCTTCCGGCGGACGCCATCGTGGACGGCCCTCGTCCGGATGATCATCACGCCGGGCGAAATGTACCGTTCCAACCCGCTGTCCGGCGATGGCCGCGACTCCAACACCGGCCGTCCATCCGATGAACGCGGCGCTAGCGGTTCGCCGGGGCGAATCGGAGTACGGCCATCCCGCCGTCGATGGCCACCGCAGTGATGCTCAGACCGTTCTGGCTGCTGAGGCTGTCCGGGGCCAGGGTGAGTTCGAATCTGGTCCCCTTGCCTACCGAGCTGCACTTGACGCCCGTGCAGTAGCCGCTCTGCCGGCCCCCTATGTAGCGGCCGACGATGGTGATGGCGTCGGAACCGACCGCTTCCACCTGCACCGAGTCGACTCCCAGTTTGCGCGGCACCGGAATCCGCCCCGACGCACCGACCCGCACCTCACACCGGCCGTCGGCGCAGGCGGAGAGATCGGTGCCGTCCGCGGCCTGCGCCGAGGTCGCGGGCTTGCTCTGCGACGTGGAAGGCGGTGACGTGGAAGGCGGTGACGCGGAGGGCGATTCCTCATCGCCCAGCCCGCACCCCGCCAGCACCAGCGTTCCGCTCAGCGCCACCGCCGCGACCACTCTGTCCACAGGCCCTCCTAGTCTGTGACCGGGATCAAGCGGGCAAACTACCGCTTGCTGTAGATCGAGTGTGACAGACCGTTGCGTGCCCGCGACAGTGAGAAAGAACGGAAGGGAACCGCGATGACCCACGCACTCGACGGGATTCCATCCAGCGTTGCCAGAATCCGGGTCAAGCCCCGCCACTGCGACGCGCAGGCCATGGTGCACGCGATCCGCTACTACGCCTACTTCGAAGACGCCTTCCTTGAGTGGCTCGACCGTTTCGCGGGTGGTTACGCGGGGCTTCGCGAGGACGGAGTCGACATGGTCATCGTGGCCAACGGCTGCCAGTACCGGGGTAGCGCCCGCCTTGACGACATGCTGGCGGTGGAGGCACGGCCCTCCGCCGTCGGCCGCACCTCCCTGTCGATGACCTTTGACGTCCGTCGCGACGACACGGCGATCGTGACCGGTCATGCGACGTACGTGGCGGTTCGAGATGGTGAGGGCGTGGCGCTTCCCGAGCGGCTGCGCACGGTCCTGCGCCACGTTCCTCAGCGCGAACGCCGCAGCCAGTAGGCCACGGTGACGATCGCCAGCAGTGGCCCCCAGGCGAACAGCGGCCCGTAGGACAGCACGAAGACGACCAGTTTCCAGCCGCTCAGGTGCACGACGGCCCCGTCGGGTCCGATGAAGTCGTTGAACGAAGGCAGCCACGACAGGGTGGACACCATCAGGACGGCCGCGCCGAGAGCCGCAGGAATCACGGCGGCCGGAGTCGGCACCCTGCGACCGCCGATGAACGGGATCCAGCGGGGGAACACCTCGCCCCAACTCCTGACCAGGCCGACGGTCAGGAACGCCAGCGCCTCGGTGACGACGCTCAGGACGACCAGGTAGGCCCACCCTGGGACCCAGGAGGGAAGGTCTCCATCAGGGTCGCCCTCACCGGTGATCGGCGGGCCCAGCGGGGCACCGAGACCGAGCGCGATCCGCCAGATGGCGGAGGGCACGGCGGCCAGGGTGGTGGCATAGGCGGCCAGCACGATCCAGCGGGGAACGCCGTCGACCGGCCGTCCGTGCAGGCGACCCGCAAGGGCCGTCACGTTCCTGGGAACGGTGTGGAGCATCACGCCTCCGTCAGCGGTGGAATCATCGGGAGCAAGTCAAAAGCCCTTGCCCGCGAGGTGCCTCCCGCCGCAGAGTGATCCATCTCCCCCAGGGGAGTGAGCCTTGTCCGGCCGTGTGTCCCGTGCTGTGGAACCGGCGCTGGGCGCACACGCGTCTCGTCTGCGGAGACGGAGGCAGGGATTGGGGCCGGCGTGGGATCACGGAACTACGATTTAGCGACCGTAAGCGTGAGGTCCTCATTTGGGGCGTGCTCTTTCCAGCGCTGGCCATCTTCATCATCTTCATGAGCGGCCGGGAGCTCCTGCCGTCGATTTCCGTCATCGCTCGTTCGTGCGAGCACGGCACGTTCACCGCCAAGAGCGAACATCGTGAACTCGACCGCGACCTTCATGTTCTTCATCGAAGGGGTGGCATGGCTGCTGTATTGCGGTCGGTTCATCTGGCGGCTGTGCAAGCTGTCGCGAGCCCGCCAAGCGTCCAAAAAGCGGAGAAGACGGCCGTGAGGACGTCGTGGCCGGTGAAGGCGCCGGGCGTTTCAGCCGAAGGGCAGGCCCCCAGCCGGGCTCAGCTCTTGTAAGTGTTCAGGAACGCGAGCAGGTCCTCGTTCAATTGCTGTTTGTGGGTGTCGGCGATGCCGTGGGGAGCGCCGGCATAGGTCTTGAGCTCGGCGTCCTTGATCAGGGCCGCGGACGCCCGGCCGCCGACGTCGAACGGGACCACCTGGTCGTCGTCACCATGGATGACGAGGGTGGGCACGTCGAAACGGGCCAGGTCGTCGCGGAAGTCGGTGGCCGAGAAGGCGGCGATGCTGTCGTAGGCGTTCTTGTGCCCGGCCTGCATGCCCTGGTGCCAGAACGAGTCGCGCATCCCCTGCGAGATGTTCGCCCCGGGACGGTTGTTGCCGAAGAAGGGACCGTCGGCCAGGTCTCGGTACAACTGGGACCGATCGGCGATGGAGCCTTGCCGCAGGCCGTCGAAGACCTCGATCGGGACGCCGCCGGGATTGTCGTCGGTCTTGAGCATGAACGGGGGCACGGCGCTGACGAGGACGGCCTGGGCGACACGATCGGTCCCATGGCGCCCGATGTATCGCGCCACCTCCCCGCCGCCGGTGGAGAAACCGATGAGGGTCACCTCACGCAGGTCCAGGGCCTGGATGAGCGCGGCCAGGTCATCGGCGTAGTGGTCCATGTCGTTGCCGCTCCAGATCTGCGCGGAACGCCCGTGACCGCGCCGATCGTGCGCGATCACGCGGTAACCGTTGTCGGCGAGGAAGAGCTGCTGGGCCTCCCAGCTGTCGCTGTTCAACGGCCACCCGTGGGCCAGCACCACGGGACGGCCCGTGCCCCAGTCCTTGTAGAAGATCTCGTTGGCATCGGAACCGGCGATGAACGGCATGATCGCTCCCTTCGGGACAAGGCGCCCCATGCCACGACGCTAACCCATCTGGATCGTCCATTGATCTGGCATCGCCATTCCTTGGTTCCCGGACGAAGAAATGCGTGATTCCCGGAAAAGGAACTGGTCAGGACGGGAAGCGGAGGATGACGTATTCCAGTTCGGCGGGGCGGACGATGTGGAACTTGCCGTCGTTGGCCTTGGGGGCATAGATGGCCAGGTAGAGGTCCCCGCGCTGCTGCTGGAGGGGCTTGTCCTCCTGAGCCTGGAAGACCTGGCTGAAGTCCACCTTGCTGGTGTCGGCTGACAGCGATTGGATGCGCGTGTCGACGAGGTAGTTGAAACCCTCGTTGTTGAGCATGAGGGTGCCGCTTCCGAACTCGTAGTCGGCCATTCCCCGGCCCTCGCCCAGGCACTGATCGCTCCTGGTCGGCATGCCTTCACGAGGGATGAAGATCGACCTGTCGGTCCAGGCGCAGATCTTCAATGACGTCACGCTCTGCTTGGGGAAGCGCAGTTGGAACGGCGCGGCTTTCATCTGGACGGTCACGATGGCGTTGGAGCCTGTCGGGTCCGCGTTGAACGACATCGGGACCGCGGCACTGCCCTGCCAGAACTCCAGACCCAGACGAGGGGTGCGGGTGATGCCTCCCACCGGTGCGCCACTGGCCGGCGAGGAGGTCGATGGAGAGTTCGTCGGTCCTGCGTTCGAGTCGTTGAGGAGGGGTCTGGCCAGCGCGCCCGCCGCTATCGCGACCGCTATGACCGCCGCCGCGGCGACAACGCCCATCACCCGGCCGCGCCGCGGGCGGCCTGCTGGCGCCTCCACCGTGGTCGCCTCGACGGCAGGCAGTGGTGTGGCGGGGAACCCCGCAGGCAGAGGGGGTGGGGCCGGAGGGAAGTCCGACGGTTCGCCCAGCAGGCGCATAACGATCTGCTGCATTGTCGGGCGGGTGGCGGGGTCCTTGCGGAGGCCGGCGTGGACGATGTCGCGAAGCGGGCCCGTGAGCTGCCCCAGGTCCGGCTCGTGGTTCAGGATCTGGTTGACCAGCGTGGGCATGTCGGCGCCTCTGAACGGCGGGTGGCCGCTGGCGGCGTACACCATCACGCAGCCCCAGCCGAAGACGTCGGCGGGAGCGCCGGCCTTGCCGCTGAACTGCTCGGGCGCCATGTAGCTGGGGGTGCCGACGATCGTGCCGGTCTGGGTGACCGCGGTGTCGACGACCCGTGCGATGCCGAAGTCGATGACGCGTGGCCCGTCCGCGCCGAGCAGCACGTTCGCCGGTTTGAAGTCGCGGTGCGCGACGCCGGCCTGGTGGATCGCGGCCAGCGCGGTCGCCGTCGCCACCGCGAGCCGGTGCAGTGCCGCCCCGGTCCGCGGTCCGTCGTCGCGGATCGACTGACCCAGCGTCGGCCCGTCCACGAACTCCGTGACCACGTACGGCGGGGTCGCCGCCAGGTCGGCGTCGAGCACCTGGGCGACGCAGAACTGCGCCTCGACCCGCTGCGCCGCGGTGACCTCCTTGGCGAAGCGGCTCCGGGCCGCGGCGTTCGCGGCGAACTCGGACCGCACCACCTTGATCGCGACCGGGACGTCCTCCGGATCCCGGCCCAGGAAGACGACCCCCTGACCGCCCTCACCAAGCCGGCCGACCAGCCGATAACGCCCCAGCCTGTCCGGATCGCCCTCGCGCAGGGGACTCACGTCCCGCATTCACACCCCCAGGTGCCGACGGCCTTCCGGCCATCAACCCGAACGGTGATCGTAACATCGGCCGGTCGGTGGTTCCTGACGGCTTCAGCAGGTGTTCCTGGCGGGTTTGCCGGCGTAACGGTCGGCCAGGAACGCCAGCACCTCGCCGTTCTTGAACACCATCTCCAGGGCGTGCTCGCCGATCCACGAGCGGGTGGTGTGCACCCTGGCGCCCTTGGCGCACCAGTCCTTGACGAGCTTGTCGGCCTGGGCGACGGGAACGATCTCGTCGGTGTTGGCGTGGTAGTTGAAGATCGGGATGGCGGGGGCGGCGCCGCCCATCGTGTTGAGCTTCAGCACGGCACGGACGGACGGGACGGCCAGCGGGTCCGGCACGGTGCTGTAGTCCGACAGCCTCTTGAAGGCGAAGGCCCCCAGGATCTCGGTCAGGCACTTGCCGCGGGCCTGTTCGATCGCCTTGCGTCCCTCCTCGTTCAGGAGCGGGTCGATGTTCATCTCGGGGAACTCGGTGGCGAGACTCGCCGCGGCGGCCGCCTCGAAGCCGGAGAACAGCCCGCCGTCCAGGAAGCGGGCCACGGCCTCGGGGTCGGCCGGTGTCCCGCCCATCGCGGCGCCCTTGAGTTTGACGTCCGGGGCGTAGGACGGCTGCATCTGCGCGGCCCATCCGGTGGCCTGCGCGCCGCCGGAGTAGCCGTTGAGCGTCCAGGGATTGAACGTGCCGATCCCGGGCGCGCCGGTGAAGTTCTTCACGGCGCGGATCCCGTCGAGAACGGCGTGCCCGGCCTGCGGTCCGGCCATGAAGACCGACTTGGGCCCTTCGTGGTCCGGCATCGCGACCGCCCAGCCCTTGTCGAGCAACTGCGTGGACCACACCGCCGACCATGCGGCGATCGCGTTGCCGGACGACAACCCGTAGGAGGGCGCGCACTGGGTGCCGGTGGCGTCCTCGGCGGCCTGCACGGACACGATGGGCCGCGGCCCGGGTCCCGTCCACGCCTTCTTCGGCACGATCAGGCTGGTGACCACCAACTGGGGCGCCAGGTGCGAGTCGTTGCTGCGGTAGGAGATCTGCCAGACGTCCGTGGTGGAGTCCAGATCGCCGACCTTCGGCGTGATCTTCCGGCTGGCCACGACCTGGCCGGCCCGGTAGGAGCCGATGTTCGCGGGCGCGGCGTAGAACGGATCCTGGTCGGGCGGCACGGAGCCCGGCGGCGGGTCGTCGGCGTGGGCGGGCGCGGCGAGTCCGGCCACCGCGAGCAGGGCGGCCACCGGCAGCACGATCCAGGCGAACGCATTCCGGCGGAAGAACGGGGCAACACGCATCGGGCGCTCCAGGGGCGGGAAATCCGATCTCGTCGCCCTGAACTGTGACGTGCCGGAACCGTCCGGCATAGACACACGTCTTCACATCCCGCGTCGTCCAACTGAGCGCCAGTGACAAACCGGCGGGACGGTCATGCCGGTGAAGGGTGCCGGGGTTTGCGCGGGCTGATTCCGGGCAGCCCACGGCGCGTCAACGATCTAACGCCGACTCCGTTCGACAATGTCGAACAGAGGCCCTGATGCACGCCGCCCGTATCGAATGCCGCGACGGCGAACGTTCAGTCACCAGCGGCGAGCGCCTAGATCGCGGGAGACGGCGCGGGCCGCGTCCCGTACCGCGGCCACCAGTTCGACGTGGGGACGGCCGTCCGCGTCACAGAGTCGTTCGATCGCCCCGGAGATGCCGATCGCACCGACCACGACCGTCCGGTCATCGCGGATCGGCGCGGCGATGGAGACCTCGCCCTGGACGAGCTCCTCGATGTCGGCGGCCCAGCCCCGGGCCCTGACCTCCTCCAGGTCGGCGACCAGATCGTCCTTGGAGGCGATGGTGTTGCGGGTGTAGCTCTTGGTGTCGACATCGGCCAGCAACGCGTCGGACTGCAGGTCGAACGCCAGGAGCACCTTGCCGAGCGCGGTGGCGTGGATGGGCAGGAGCTCTCCCACGTCCAGCGTCTGCAGGCTGTCGTCGGGACGGAAGACATGGTGGACGATCAGGACCTGGCCCTCGTGCAGCGATCCGATCCGGACGCTCTCGTGCGCACGTGAGGCGAGGGAGTCGGCCCAGTTGATCGCGCGGGTCCGCAGCTCGTTGATGTCCAGGTAGCTGTTGCCCAGATGGAGCAGGGTGGCGCCGAGGCGGTACTTGCCGCCGGAACGGTCCTGCTCGACGAAGCCCACGTGCTGCAGCGTTTGCAGGATGCCATGGACGGTGGCCTTGGGCAGCTGCATGGCCTCGGCCAGCTCGACCACTCCCAGCTGCCGGGGACCGGACGCGAGAAGCCGCAAGATCATCGCAGCCCGTTCCACCGATTGGATTCTCCCTGGCATCCCCATAGCGTAGCGTGTACCTTGTTCGACATTGTCATACTCAATTCAGTACGGGTCTTGCCCCGTGCCATATCTCGAAGAGCACGGCGTTCCGTCCCCGAGCACGAGGAGCTGAACGGTGAAGCCGGTGGAACTGTCGCCCGCCCTGCGGGCCCGAGCGCTACGTGAGATGGGGTCGGGCGAGGAGCTCGACGTCCTGGTCGTCGGAGGCGGGGTGGTCGGCGCCGGGTCGGCGGTGGACGCCGCGACCCGCGGGCTGAGCGTCGGACTGGTCGAGGCCCGTGACTGGGCCTCGGGCACGTCGAGCCGCGCCAGCAAGCTCATCCACGGCGGCCTGCGATATCTGGAAATGCTGGACTTCGCCCTGGTGCACGAGGCGCTCCGGGAGCGCGGCCTGATGGTCCAGCGCCTCGCTCCGCATCTGGTCCGGCCCGTTCCCTTCCTTTACCCGCTGACCCACCGTGTCTGGGAGCGCCCCTACGTCGGGGCAGGCGTCCTGCTTTACGACACGATGAGCGCCTCCGGGCGCATCTCACGGGGGATGCCGCACCACCGCCACCTGACCAAGAAGGGCGCGCTCAAGGTCGCCCCCGGTCTCGACCCCGACTCCCTCGTGGGCGCCGTCCAGTACTGGGACGCGCAGGTCGACGACGCCCGGCACACCATGTCGCTGATCCGCACCGCGGCGTCCTACGGCGCGCTCGTCGCCAACCGGGCCCGGGTCGTGCGCTACCTGCGCGACGGCGAACGCGTCGTCGGCGCGGTCGTGGCCGACCAGGAGTCGGGCGAGGAGATCGAGGTACGGGCGCGGCAGGTCATCAGCGCCACCGGGGTGTGGACCGACGAGACCCAGGCACTGGCCGAGGCCGCCAGCGTCCACGTCCGCGCGTCCAAGGGCGTCCACCTGCTCGTGCCGCGCGACCGCATCGACTCGTCCAGCGGGCTGATCCTGCGCACGGAGAAGAGCGTCCTGTTCGTCATCCCGTGGGCGCGGCACTGGATCGTCGGCACCACCGACACCGACTGGGACCTCGACAAGGAGCACCCCACCGCCACCGCGGCCGACATCGACTACCTGCTGGAGCACGCCAACCGCGTCCTGGCCGACCCGCTCACCAAGGACGACATCGAGGGCGTGTATGCGGGTCTGCGCCCGCTGCTGTCGGGGGCCTCCGACCAGACCGCCAAGCTGTCCCGCGAGCACCTGGTCGGCACGCCCGTGCCCGGTCTCGTCGTCGTCGCGGGAGGCAAGTACACGACCTACCGCGTGATGGCCAAGGACGCGGTCGACGAGGCCGTGCGCGGGCTCGCCGACGAACGCGTGCCGGAGTCGGTGACCGAGGACGTGCCCCTGGTCGGCGCGGACGGGTTCAAGGCGATGTGGAACCGCCGGGAGACCCTCGCCCGGCAGACCGGCCTCCCGGTCCGCCGGATCGCGCAGCTCCTGCGGCGGTACGGCACGCTGGTCGACGAGGTGCTGGCGTTCATCGCCGCCGACCCCTCCCTCGCCGAGCCGCTCCCCAGCGGCGACGCCTACCTCCGGGCGGAGGTCGTCTACGCCGCCACGCACGAGGGCGCGCGCACCGTCGAGGACGTGCTCGCCCGCCGGACCCGTGTCTCCATCGAGTCCCGGGACCGCGGCACCGCGTCGGCGGAGGTGACCGCGACCCTGATCGGCGGCGTGCTGGGATGGGACGCGGAACGGATCGCCGACGAGGCCGCCGCCTACGTCCAGCAGGTGGAGGCCGAGCGCCGCGCCGAGGAGCAGCCCGACGACCAGGCCGCGGTGAGCATGCGGGCCGGCGGCGAAAAGGTCGCCTGACCCCCGGTTCCATCCGTACACGGGCCGGTGCCCACTCTGTGAAGGGCACCGGCCGCAGCTGCCGGGCGTGCTAGTAGCTGCCGGGCGTGCGTGCTAGTGCTTGGCGGGTCTGATCCAGTCGAAGGTGCGTTCGACCGCGCGCCGCCAGTTGTCGTACTCGGTCTCCCGGTACTCGGGGTCCATGCCGGGCAGCCACTGGCTGGCCCGATGCCAGTTGCGGCGCAGCCCCTCCAGGTCGGGCCAGTAGCCGACGGCCAGGCCCGCCGCGTACGCGGCGCCGAGCGAGACCGTCTCGGCGGCCATCGGGCGTACGACCGGGACGTCGAGCACGTCGGCGATGAACTGCATGAGCAGGTTGTCGGCGGTCATCCCGCCGTCGACCTTGAGCGACTTGAGGGCGATGCCGGAGTCGGCGTTCATGGCGTCGACGACCTCGCGCGTCTGCCAGCCGGTCGCCTCCAGCACGGCGCGCGCCAGGTGGCCCTTGGTGATGTACGAGGTCAGCCCGACGATGATGCCGCGCGCCTCGCTCCTCCAGTGCGGCGCGAACAGCCCGGAGAACGCCGGGACGATGTAACAGCCGCCGTTGTCGTCGACCGTCCGCGCCAGGGTCTCGATCTCCGGGGCGGTGGCGATGAGGCCGAGCCCGTCGCGGAACCACTGGACCAGGGCGCCGGTGATCGCGATGGAGCCCTCCAGCGCGTACACGGCCGGCTCGTTGCCGATCTTGTAGCCGACCGTGGTGAGCAGGCCGTGCGTCGAACGGACCGGTTCGGTGCCGGTGTTGAGCAGCAGGAAGCTGCCCGTTCCGTACGTGCACTTGGCCTCGCCGGGGGCGAAGCTCGTCTGCCCGAACAGCGCGGCCTGCTGGTCGCCGAGCGCCGCCCCGATCCGGACGCCGGGCACGACCCGGGTGGCCGTGCCGTAGACCTCCGTGGAGGGCCCGATCTCCGGCAGCATGGCCCGCGGGACGCCGAAGTAGGCCAGCAGCTCGTCGTCCCAGGCGAGCGTGGCGAGATCCATCAGCAGGGTGCGGCTGGCGTTGGTGACGTCGGTGAGGTGGCGTCCGCCGTCAGGGCCGCCGGTGAGGTTCCAGATCAGCCAGCTCTCCATCGTGCCGAACAGCACATCCCCGCGCTCCGCGCGTTCACGCAGGTCCGGAGTGTTGTCCAGCAGCCAGCGGATGCGCGGCGCGGAGAAGTAGGTCGCCACGGGGATGCCGCACCGCCGGTGGACCTCCTCGGCGAACGGTTCGGCGGCCATCTCCTCGACCAGGGCGTCGGTGCGGGTGTCCTGCCAGACGATCGCCCGGCCGATCGGCTCGCCGGTGTGGCGGTCCCACAGCAGGGTCGTCTCGCGCTGGTTGGCGATGCCGATCGCGGCGACCTGGTCGGGCGTGGCGCCCGCCTGCGCGATGGCCTCGGGCGCAATGCGCTCGACGTTGCGCCAGATCTCCATGGCGTCGTGCTCGACCCAGCCGGGTCTCGGGAAATGTTGCTTGTGCTCGCGCTGGGTCACCGACACGAGCCGGCCGCTGTGATCGAAGAGGATGCACCGGGTCGAGGTCGTGCCCTGGTCGACGGCCATCACGTAACGCTCTGTCATGGATTCCTACTCCCACATAGGGTAGGCGGGCCTCACCACCGGGAGGCTCCGAGGTCTCGGGAGACCGCCCGCGCGGCATCGCGCACGAAGGTCACCAGTTTCGGTTGGGGACGGCCGCGGACGTCGCAGATCCGCTCCACCGCCCCCGAGATGCCGATGGCGCCGACCACCAGGCCGCCGTGGCCGCGGATCGGCGCGGCCACCCCCGCCTCCCCGACGGTGAACTCCTCGGCCTCGGCCGCCCAGCCGCCGTCCCGGATCTCTTTCAGGGTACGGGTCAGGACCTGGGACGATGTGATCGTGTGCCGGCTGTAGGCGGTCAGCTCCGGCATCGCCAGAAGCTCCGCCGTGACGGTCGTGTCGTACGCGAGCAGGACCTTGCCGAGCGCCGTCGCGTGCAGTGGCACGAGCGTGCCGACGTCGAGCGCCTGCAGGGTGTCGTCCGGGCGGAACACGTGGTGCACCACCAGGACCTGGCCGTCCAGCAGCGTGCCGATCCGGACGGCCTCGCCGCTGCGCGCCGCCAGCGCGTCCGCCCAGTTGATCGCGCGGGACCGCAGCTCGTTGACGTCCAGATAGCTCGTGCCCAGGTGCAGAAGGGCCGCACCCAGCTGGTACTTGCCGGTGGCCTCGTCCTGCTCGACGAAGCCGACCCCTTGCAGGGTGCGCAGGATGCCGTGGGCCGTGCCGCGGGCGAGTCCCAGCGAACCGGCGATCTCACCCAGGCTGTGGCGACCCGAACCACGGGCGAGCAGCCGCAGGATGGCTGCCGCCCGCTCGATCGACTGCACAGGTCCCGGCATGCGGCCCACCTAACCACGTCAACGTTCATTCGACAATGTCGGCATTTATGCGAGATGGGCGAGACAGAAGCCCGAAATGTCGGCTGACCTGTGACGCGTGTCACCAGGACGGCGCCCACGGACGGCACTTCCGCGATCCCTGTTCGACAATGTCGACACCTGTTCCTTGACCGGCTCTTTTACGGGACCTAGCGTCCGGTTGCGACCGTGAGGCAGGTCACCCCACCTCATGGATCGAGCATTCCCGGCCTGCGGGCCGGGGCCGTCACGTCGAGGAGGAAGCATGGCGGAGCGACCGAAAATCCCTGGGACCGCGGCGGAACTCGCCGCCGAGTTCGCCGGGACGATGATCCTGATCCTGTTCGGAGTCGGTGTCGTGGCGCAGGTCGCGGCGGGCGGGATCGGCGATCACGACAGCATCGCGTGGGCGTGGGGCCTGGGCGTCACGCTCGGCGTGTACGTGGCGGGCCGGCTCAGCGGCGCGCATCTCAATCCGGCGGTCACGTTCGCGCTGGCGGTCTTCAAGGGCTTCTCGTGGCGCAAGGTGCTGCCGTACACGCTGGCCCAGACCCTGGGCGCGTTCGTCGCGGCGCTCATCGTGCGCTGGAACTACTCCGAGGTGCTGGCGAAGGTCGACCCCGACCACACCATCAAGACCCAGGGCGTCTTCTCCACGCTTCCCGGCAACGGCACGCTGCCCGTGCACACCTGGGGCGCCCTGCGCGACCAGATCATCGGCACCGCCATCCTGCTCTTCCTCATCCTCGTCCTCACCGACATCCGCAACTCGCCGCCGCTCGCCAACCTCACGCCGTTCGTCATCGGCCTGGTCGTGGTCGCGATCGGGATGGCCTGGGGCACCGACGCCGGCTACGCGATCAACCCGGCGCGCGACTTCGGGCCGCGGCTGGCCTCGTTCATCACCGGATACGAAGGCGCCTGGAAGGATCAGTACGGCGATCTGTACTTCTGGGTGCCCATCATCGGCCCGCTGATCGGAGCACTGGTCGGCGCGGGCCTCTACCAGATGCTCATCGGCCGCTTCCTCCCCGACGAGCCCGAGCCTGAGCCGCAGCCGGCGGCGCCCATCCCCGCCGAGCCCGCGGCCAAGACCGCCTGATCCAAGCCCGCCTGATCAAGACCGCCTTTCCCAAGGCGGTCGACAGACCTCGAGAGGAACAGTGACCCGCATGGCGGACTACGTCGGCGCGATCGACCAGGGAACGACCAGCACGCGCTTCATGATCTTCGACCACGGCGGCAACGAGATCGCCCGCCACCAGCTCGAACACGAGCAGATCCTGCCGCAGGCGGGCTGGGTCGAGCACAACCCCACCGAGATCTGGGAACGCACCCGCGCCGTTATCCAGACCGCCCTCAACAAGGCCAACCTCACCTCGGCCGACTTGGCCGCGCTGGGCATCACCAACCAGCGCGAGACCAGCCTCGTCTGGAACAAGCGGACGGGCCGCCCCTACTACAACGCGATCGTGTGGCAGGACACCCGTACCGACCGGATCGCCGCCGCACTCGACAGGGACGGCCGCGGCGACGTCATCCGCCGCAAGGCGGGCCTGCCCCCGGCAACCTACTTCTCCGGCGGGAAGATCCAGTGGATCCTGGAGAACGTCGAGGGTGTCGCCGAGGCCGCCGAGGCGGGTGACGCGATCTTCGGAACGACCGACACCTGGATCGTGTGGAACCTGACCGGCGGCACCGACGGCGGCGTGCACGTCACCGATCCGACCAACGCCAGCCGCACCATGCTGATGGACCTTGAGACGCTGGACTGGGACGACGAGCTGCTGTCCTTCTTCGGCATCCCCCGCGCCATGCTGCCGGAGATCAAGCCGTCCTCCACGCCCGAGCCGTACGGGATGACGCGCGCGGACGGACCGCTCGGCGGCGAGGTGCCGATCTCCGGGATCCTCGGCGACCAGCAGGCCGCCACCGTCGGCCAGGTGTGCTTCTCCCCCGGCGAGGCCAAGAACACCTACGGCACCGGCAACTTCCTCCTGCTCAACACCGGCACCGAGCCGGTGCGTTCCAAGAACGGCCTGCTCACCACGGTCTGCTACCAGTTCGGCTCGGACAAGCCCGTCTACGCGCTCGAAGGATCGATCGCGGTCACCGGGTCGGCCGTCCAGTGGCTGCGCGACCAGCTCGGGATCATCTCCGGCGCGTCGCAGAGCGAGTCCCTCGCCCGCCAGGTCGAGGACAACGGCGGCGTCTACTTCGTCCCGGCGTTCTCCGGCCTCTTCGCCCCGTACTGGCGATCGGACGCGCGCGGCGCGATCGTCGGTCTCTCCCGCTTCAACACCAACGCCCACCTCGCCCGCGCCACCCTCGAGTCCATCTGCTACCAGACGCGCGACGTCGTCGAGGCCATGCGCCAGGACTCCGGGGTCACCCTGGACGTGCTCCGCGTGGACGGCGGCGTCACCGCCAACGAGCTGTGCATGCAGCTCCAGGCCGACATCCTCGGCGTCCCGGTCTCCAAGCCGGTCGTCGCCGAGACCACCGCCCTGGGCGCGGCCTACGCCGCGGGCCTCGCCGTCGGATTCTGGAAGAACACCGACGAGCTCAAGCAGAACTGGAACGAGGACAAGCGCTGGCAGCCCGAGTGGACTGACGAACAGCGCGAGACCGGCTACGCCGGTTGGAAGAAGGCCGTCAGCCGCACCCTGGACTGGGTGGACGTGCCGTAGAGCCACGGGCGGCCGGGCATGGACACCCACACCATGCCCGGCCGCCCGTCACCATGCCCGGCCGCCATCACCAAGCCCGGCGCATCGCACCAGCCCGTACCCCTTGGTGTTCTCTCGAACGAGAGATAACGTCGATCCGGGAAGGGTATATATGAGCGCCTCGTTTCCGCCGGAGCCACCGCCTCGCGACCCACGGCCGTTCCGGCCGGGATTCACCCCGTTCGAAGAGGAGCCGCTCGTCAGATCCCACGCGGACGATGCGCTGACACCGATCCGGGTCACCACCTATGAGGTCCATCCGCTCCGCCGGCCCCGCATGGTGATGGTCTACGGCGAGCTGGACGGGGAACGCGCCACCGAGGTGTGCTCGGAGCTCATGACCCTGGACGCGCTCGGCGACGGGCCCATCACGATGCATCTGCGGGCCCGGGACATGACGCTGGACGCCGCGTTCAGCCTGGTCGACACCATCGACGTGCTCAGGTGCCCCGTCCACGCGCTGGTGGTGGGGGAGGTCGGCGGCGCGGCGCTGGCGGTGCTGGCGTCCGCGCAGCGGCGCGAGATGACCCGGCACGCCGTGCTGCGGCTGGACGAGCCCACGCAGGGGTTCGACGGGACGGCCGCGGAGCTCGCGATGCGGGAGAAGGAGCACCGGCGGCTCATCGCGGCGCTGTACCAGCGGTTGTCGGAGGTCACCGGGCGGGCGGTCGAGGAGATCCGGGACGACGCCGAACGGAGGCGCATCTTCACCGCCACCCAGGCCCTCGCGTACGGCTTCGTGCACGACGTGGCCGGCATGGCACCCCCGGGACTGACATGATGTCCCGCGATATGACCCGCGATAGAACTCCCGGCGAGCCCGCCGGCACGACCCAGGGACGGTACGTGCTGCCGTCCTTCACCGAACGGACCTCCTACGGCGTCAAGGAGATGGATCCGTTCAACAAGCTCTTCCAGGAGCGGATCATCTTCCTCGGCGTGCCGGTGGACGACACGTCGGCCAACGACGTCATCGCCCAGCTGCTCACGCTGGAGACCCTCGACCCCGACCGCGACATCAGCATCTACATCAACTCCCCCGGCGGCTCGTTCACCTCGATGGCCGGGATCTACGACACCATGATGTTCATTCGGCCCGAGATCCAGACCGTGTGCCTCGGGCAGGCCGCGTCGGCGGCGGCGCTGATCCTCGCGGCCGGCACCCCCGGCAAGCGGCTGGCCCTCCCCAACTGCCGGATCATGCTGCACCAGCCGGGCATCGAGGGCACCCGCGGGCAGTCCAGCGACCTGGAGATCGTCGCGAACGAGCTCCTGCGGATGCGGGAGCTGCTGGAGGAGGCGCTCGCCAAGCACACCGGCAGACCGGTCGGCCAGATTCGCGACGACCTCGAACGGGACAAGTTCTACAGCGCCGACGAGGCCAAGGAGTACGGGCTCATCGACGACGTCGTGTCCAACCGCATGATGAGGCCGCCCAGCCCTCACCGCAGATGAACGGTTTGTCTCGGTTGGGGCACGGGTGGGTCGCGTGCGGATCCGGACCCCGGCTCGCCCCGTCTACGCGGCATGAGAAACCGAGGCACAGCCCTGGCAGCGGCCGCACTTGGTGTTGTTCTCCTGGCCGGCGCATGCAGTGGCGACGAATCAGAATCCGGCAGCGGTCAGAATCGGGCACCGGCCGGCGGTGCCCGACCCGGAGTCGTCCCTGAGGATCGTGTTCCGCCGCAGCAGCAGTCCTCCTATCTGTCGACCTTCGCGCTGGACGTGGACACCGCGTCCTACGGCTACGCCCGCCGGGCGCTGCTCGACGGGCGGCGCCCTGACCCGGCGACGGTGCGGCCCGAAGAGTTCGTCAACCACTTCAAGCAGGGGTACGCCGAACCGGAGGGCAACGGCTTCGCGGTGTCCGCCGACGGCGGCCGGGCCGGTGACGTCCGGCTCCTGCGCGTGGGCCTGCAGACCCGGAGCGCCGTCGGCGGCGCGCGGCGCGACGCCAACCTGACCTTCGTCGTCGACACCTCCGGCTCGATGGGCGAGCCCGGTCGCCTCGACCTGGTGAAGACGTCGTTGCACGCGCTCATCGACCAGCTCCGCCCGAGCGACTCGGTGGCGATCGTGGCCTACGACAGCGACGCGACCCTCGTCCGCGAGATGACACCCGCCACCAGGCGCGCCGAGTTGCACCGCGCCATCGACTCGCTCGACACCGGTGACAGCACCAACCTCGAAGCCGGGATGGCGCTCGGCTACAAGGAGGCCAGGCGCGGCTTCCGTGAGGGCGTGACCAACCGCGTCATCCTGACGTCCGACGGGCTGGCCAACGCCGGGGCCACCACGTCGCAGCCGATCCTGAGCAGGGTCCGCGAGGAGGCCGGCACCGGCATCTCGCTCCTGTGCGTGGGAGTGGGCAGCGACTATGGCGACAAGCTGATGGAGGAACTCGCCGACCACGGCAACGGCCGGGCGGTCTATGTCTCCGACGCCGAGAAGGCCAAGCGCCTCTTCGTCGAGCAGTTGCCGGGCACCGTCGAGCTGCGGGCACGGGACGCCAAGGCGCAGGTCGCCTTCGACTCGCAGCAGGTCGACACGTACCGGCTGATCGGCTACGACAACCGCGGCCTGCGCCCGCAGGACCTGCGCGACGACTCCGTCGACGGCGGCGAGATCGGCCCCGGCCACTCGGTCACCGCCCTGTACGCCGTGCGCCTGCGCCCCGGCGCCTCCGGCCGCCTCGCCGACGTCACCGTGCGCTGGCAGGACCCGGCCTCCGGCCGGCCGGACGAGGCGGGCCGCACCATCACGGTGAACGACCTCTCCCCGGACCTGTGGGAGAGCGGATCCCCACGGCTCCGCGTCGCGGTGGCGGCCGCCTACTTCGCCGAACACCTCCGCGACGGCGATCCCGGCCACGGCGCGCAGAGCCCCTACACCTCCCCCTCGCAGGGACCGCTCGTCATCCGAGGCCGCGTGCCCGGTGAGCAGGTCGCCGACCTGCCCCAGCTGGCCCGCCAGGTGACCGCCCTCAGCTCCGCCACAGAGGACCGCGACGTCCGCGAACTCGCCGACCTGATTTCCCGCGTCACACTGCGGGAGTAGTGTCCGCGGCATGGGAGAAGCGCAGGATGAGCTGGGCGGTCATCCTGACCGGCTCCGCTGGAACGCCAAGTACGCCGATGACGGCGGCAGAGCGGAAAGATCGTTCGTGCCGCATCCGCTGGCGGACGCGGCGCTGGCCATGGCGTTGCCTGCGGGGCCAATGCTCGATCTGGCGTGCGGTCCGTCGGGCAGCGCGCTGCTGGCCGCCGCGGGCGGGCGGCGGGTGACGGCGGTGGACGTCTCGGATGTGGCGCTGGACCTGCTCGATCGGGAGGCGCGGCGGCGGGGCGTCCGGGATCTCCTCACCCCGGTGCATGCCGACCTGGGCACGTGGCGTGCGGAGAGTGCCTTCGCGGTGGTGTTGTGCACGGGGTTCTGGGACCGGGCGGTGTTCGAGGGCGTGACGGGCGCCGTCATGCCCGGGGGTGCGCTGGGCTGGGAGGCGTTCACGATGGACGCCCGGACCGAGCGGCCGCGGCTGCCGGTGGAGTGGTGCCTGGAGCCCGGCGAGCCCGCCTCGTTGCTGCCCGGGGACTTCACCGTGGTACGGCTGGAGGAGGTGCCGGGCGGCAAACGGCGGATGCTCGCCCGGCGGGCGTGATGTGGAACACATCGTCGTGAACGAGCCGTTGCGCGGCCGGTCCAAGGGGTGACCGAAAGCGCAGGTCACGGCACCAAATCTGAAGACGGCTGATAAGTCAAGACCGTGAACACACCGATGAATTGGCACTAATCAATGTGCTAAGACTTTCCCAAGTCCGGGCGAGAGGGTCTTCATGAGCACATCGGTCGAACGAGTGGTCGACACGGCTCGCTATCCGCTGGCGGAGCCGGGCGAATGGGGACCGCTCATCGACCGGATCCGGTCCGAGCTGCGGGATTGCGGATGCAGCGTGCTCCCCGACTTTATCCGGCCTTCGGTGCGCGACGCGCTGGGCCGCGAGGGCGCCGCCGTCGCCCCGCTGGCGCACTATGACGTCGAGACCGTCAATGTTTATAACATCGCGGTCGATTCCGTGCTCCCGGAAGGGCATCCGGGGCGGATGACGTTCGAGCGGGGGAACGCCTTTGTCGCCCGGGACCGGATTCCACCCGAATCCGTTATTCAGCAGCTCTATTCGAGTGAGCTGTTTCAGCGGTTCGTCGCCGCGTGCTTTGGCCTGCCACGCGTCTTCGAGCTCGCGGACCCGCTGTCGGGGCTCTGCCTCAACGTTCTCGAGCCGGGCAAGGAGCACCCCTGGCATTTCGACACCAACGAGTTCACCGTCAGCATGCTCACCCAGGAGCCGGAGGCGGGCGGGGTCTTCGAATACTGCCCCAACATCAGATCGGCGGACGCGGAGAACTTCGACGACGTCCGGGCCGTCCTGGAAGGGCGCGGCGGGCCGCTGGTGCGGCGGCTGTCCCTGCGGCCCGGTGATCTGCAGTTGTTCAAGGGGCGCTACTCGCTGCATCGGGTGAGCGCCGTCGAGGGCACGCGGGCCCGCCATTCCGCGATCTTCGCCTACAGCGAGCGGCCCGGCGTCATCGGCAGTGTGGCGCGGACGAGGCAACTGTTCGGGCGCGTGCTGCCGGCGCATCTGGAGGCCGGGACCGTGCGGGTCGACCAACTCTTGGACTAGTCGCCCAACTCTTGGACTAGGGGACCTGCTGTGCGCGTCGACACCACCGGGAAGATCTCACTCGACCACATCTACACCGCACCCGATCCGCGCGCCTATTTCAGTACGCTGCGCGGGCTCGGCTACGCCATCCCCGAACTGGCCAAGCCCTTCTTCGCCGGCCTCATCCAGGAATACCGGGACGCGCACGAGATCTCCGTCCCGACCGTGCTCGACATCGGCTGCTCGTACGGCATCAACGCGGCGCTGCTGCGATGCGACGCGACGATGGAGGAGCTGTACGACCGGTACGCGGGCGCCGAGGACGCCGGCTTCGAGGAGCTCCTGGCCCGTGACCGCGAGCTGGTCGGCTCGCGTGACGGCCTGAAGCGCACCCGCTTCCTGGGGCTCGACGCGTCATCACACGCCCTCGCGTACGCGCTGCAGGCCGGCTTCATCGACGGCGCGATGCACGCGGACCTCGAGGCGCGCGACCCCACCGAGCACGAGCGGGAACGGCTCGCCGGAGTGGACCTCGTCATCTCGACCGGCTGCATCGGCTATGTCACCGAGCGGACCATATCCCGCATCGTCGCGGCCCATGGCGGCCGCAAACCGTGGATGGCACACTTCGTTCTCCGGATGTTCCCTTTCGATCCCGTGACCGAATGCCTTGCCGCCGCGGGATACGAGACCGTCCGTCACGAGGGAGTCTTCCGGCAGCGGCGCTTCGCGACGGCCGAAGAGCAGTCACTCGTCCTGGACAGGCTCGCCACCATCGACGTGGATCCGCGCGGTCTGGAGACGGACGGCTGGTTCTACGCCGAGCTCTTCATCTCCCGTCCCACCAAGCCCAGATCGAGGATCGAGTGAACAGCAGTCAGAGCCCCTCCCCCCGCACCTTCGACAACGAGGATCACCTGCCGCGGGTGCCGCTGCCCTCGCTGGACGACAGCGGCAGGCGCCTCCTCGAATGGTGCGCGCCGCTGGTCACCCCTGACGAGCTGGCGGAAACAGAGAAGGCGCTGGCCTCCTTCGTGCGCCCGGACGGCCCCGGCCCCAAGCTGCAGGCGGCGCTGGCGGAGTACGACGCGAGCGAGGGCGTGCACAGCTGGCTCGACACGTTCTGGCCGTACCGCTATCTCGGCCGCCGTGACCGCATCGCGCTCAACGCCAACTTCTTCTTCCTCTTCCAAGACTCCGTTCAGCTCTTCCAGGGCTCCCGTCAGAGCCAGGCCGAACGGGCCGCCGGGCTCATCGCGGCCGCGCTCAACTACAAGGCGCAGCTGGACGACGAGCGCATCCCGCCCATCGTCCAGCGCGGCCAGGCGCTCACGATGGAGCAGAACAAGTTCCTCTTCTCCACGACGCGGATCCCCGGCGCCGAGCAGGACACCGTGCGCGCGCCGTACTCGGACGAGTCGCCGGGCCCGTCGCAGGCACGCCACATCGTCGTGTTCTTCCGTGGCCACATGATCCGCATGGACGTCATCGGCCCGGCCGGACGGCCCCACACCCTCGACGAGCTCGCCGCGGGGCTCGACGAGATCATGAAGAACGACGTGCGGGCGGAGACCCCGGTCGGTCATCTGACCACCAAGGCCCGGGCGGAATGGGCGGCGAGCCGGGAGGCGCTGCTCGCCGCCGACGCCGGGAACGCGGCCAGGCTGGACGACGTCGAGACGGCGCTGTTCTGCGTCTGCCTGGAGGACTTCGCTCCCCGGGACGACCTCGACGCGTGCGACCACCTGCTGCACGGCGACAGCGGCAACCGGTGGTTCGACAAGGCGGTGTCGTTCATCGTCTTCGCCGACGGCACGGCGGGCATCAACGTCGAGCACTGCGGTTTGGACGGCACGACGATCCTGAGCTTCGTCGACACGCTGCTGGGCGAGTCCGCCGAGGAGCACTCGCGCCGTTCGGAGGCGCGTTCGCAGGGCGCGCCCGCGACCGGCCCCATCGAGTTCGTGCTCACCACGGACCTGCGCGCCGACGTGCGCGCCGCGGCCGCGTCGTTCGCGCAGTACGCCGCCGACACCGCCACCACCACGGTGGCGTTCGACGACTTCGGCGCGAATGACGCCAAGCGGCTGCGCACCTCGCCCGACGCCTTCGTGCAGATGGCCTACCAGCTCGCCCACAAACGCTCCAAGGGGTTCGTGGGCGCCACGTACGAGTCGATCGCCACGCGCCAGTACCGGCGTGGGCGCACCGAGGCGATGCGCGTCGTCACGCCCGAGGTCGTCCGGTTCGCCGAGGCGATGGACGACCCGGCCGCCGACGCCGAGACCCGCTGCGCCGCGTTCCGTGCCGCCGCCGAAAAGCATGTCGAACGCGCGAAGGCATCCCAGGCGGGCCAGGTGCCCGAGCAACACCTCTGGGAGCTGCAGCTGATCCAGAAGCGGCGTGGCGAGGAGCTCGGGGTGACCGAGCCGCTGACGCTCTTCAGCTCTCCCGGCTGGATCAAGATGCGGGACGACTATCTGAGCACCAGCTCCGCGCCGTCCACCAACATCCGGTACTTCGGGTTCGGATCGACCAGCCCCCAGTGCATCGGGGTCGCCTACGTCCTCCTCCCGGACCGCTTCAACGTCTATTTGAGCACCCCGGCTGCGGTGGCCGACGCGATGCACGCCTTCGCCGGCCACCTCCGGGAGGCGGTGCCCGAGCTCCAGGACCTCCTCGCCTGACACCTGTGTGGACGGCAACGGTGTGGGTTGAAGACTGCACGCATTGACGGCTTTGGTCACGCCTCGTACCGTCGTCGTGTCAGGTTGCGTCTGAGGTCGCGTCCACGAGGACGTCCGCCTGCCTCTCAGCCCGCTGGGACAACGGTGATGCGGCGACTGTCGTGCCCGACGCTGGTCGGGCGGTGCGAGGAGCTGACCTCGCTGTGCGACGCGTTCACCGCGGCCGGTGACGGGTCCGGCGGGTTCGTGGTCCTTGAAGGCGAGGCGGGGATCGGCAAGACCCGGCTCGTCGAGGCGTTCACCGCCATCGTCGTCGGGCCCGGCGGACCGGCACCGTTTCTTCCGGCATGTGGCCGACGTGCTGACGGCCCAGGCAGGCCCGGCGCCGGCCGTCGCGGTGCTGGAGGACCTGCACTGGGCCGACACCTCGACGTGCGATCTCCTCGTGTTCCTGGCCCGGGCGCTCCGCGAGACCGCCGTGCTCATCCTCACCACGTTCCGCAGCGACGAACCCGAGCCCGGCGTGGCGCCCACGGCGATGCTCACCGAGCTCACCCGCTGCTGGCGGCGGTGTGCGGCCTGCCGGTCGCCCGGCTGGAGTCCGGGCTCCACGATGCGGTGGTGCGCCCTTCGGCGCGGTGTCGTTTCCATGGATGAACTCCCCGTTCTGTCATCGCCGTATGCGACTGCAGAACAGAGTGCGTTCCGGGATGGTGCCCGCACATCGGGCGATTCCTTATTCCCGGGCGTCCGGCTACCTCAGATCGGGAAATCCCCTCTGGAAAGGGGGCGCGGGGTGTAGGAGGCTCGATGCATGCGGGTGATGATCGCGCTTGTCCTGATCCTTCCCCTGTTCGCTCCCTCGTCCGCGTGGGCCGCCGCTCCGGAGGCGCCGGGGGCGCCCGGCGGCGGCTCGTCGTGGACCACCGGTGACAAGTCGGCCCTGGGCACGGCGACCACGACCGGTTCGAAGGTCTGGTTCACCGTCGCCAAGGGGGTCACGTCGGAGGTGTTCTATCCGCGTGCCGACGTCGCCAACGTGCAGGACATGCAGTACGTGGTGACGGACGGCTCGTCCTTCGTCGATCTCGAACGCGACGCCACCACGCACGCGGTGTCGATGCCGGATGAGAAGGCGCTGGAGTACACGGTGACCAACACGGCTCGAAGCGGCCGCTACCGGATCACCAACACCTACGTGACCGATCCCGCACGTTCCACCCTGCTCGTCAGGACCCGTTTCCAGTCGCTCGACGGCGGCCCGTACCAGCTCTACGTGCTCTACAACCCGTCGCTGGCCGGTGGCGGCGGCAGCGACACCGGAGCCTGGGACGCCGCGAACGGCGCGCTGGTGGCGAGCGACCCGCAACCGGTCTTCGGCGGCACGGTCGCCTCGGCGCTGAAGTCCTCGGCGGGATTCACCCGGCGGTCGACGGGTTACAGCGCCACGGCCAGTGACGGCTATCGCGACCTGCAGGCCAACAAGCGGCTGACCGCGGAGTACGACGCGACGAGCGGCGGCAACATCGTCCAGACCGCGCAGATCCCGATCAGCGGCGACAGCACGTTCACCCTGGCGCTGGGCTTCGGCCCGGACCGGGCCGCGGCCACAGCCAGCGCCGGTGCTTCGCTCAACTCCGGATTCGCCGCGGCGGAGACCTCGTACCGGACGGGCTGGCACGGCTACCTCGACGGCCTGGCCAAGCCGGTGCCCGCGAGCGTCTCGGGCGACACCAAGCGCCGCCGCACCTACAACGTGAGCGTCATGGGCCTGCACGCCGCCGAGGACAAGACGTTCCGTGGCGCGAACGTCGCGTCGCTCTCCACACCGTGGGGCGACTACGTCAACGGCGACGCCCTGAACGACGGCTACCACCGGGTCTGGGGCCGTGACCTCTACCAGCAGGCGACGGCGCTGCTGGCCGCCGGGGACACCGCCCAGGCCGGGCGCATGGCCCGCTGGTTGTGGGACCGGCAGCAGATCACGGCGTGGACCCAGGGCGACGGCGTCTGGTACGGGCCCGGCTCGTTCCCGCGCTATTCACCGGTCAGCGGCGTCGGCGGCGCGACTCCGCAGCAGCTCGGCTGCTGCGAGCAACTCGACCAGGACGCCTTCGCGATCGTGCTCGCCTGGCAGACCGGGCTCACCGGCGCCGCCGACTGGAACAAGATCAAGCTGACCGCCGACCACATCGCCCGGGTCGGGCCGCGCACCCCCGGTGAACGCTGGGAGGAGCAGGACGGCATCTCGCCCTCGACCGTCGCCGCCGAGATCGCCGGGCTGGTCTGCGCCGCCGACATCGCGCGCCGCAACGGCGACACCGCGAGCGCCGCACGGTACGAGTCGACGGCGGACTCCTGGCGCGACGGCCTCGACGGCTGGACGTTCACCACCACCGGGTACTTCGGCGACCGCCAGTACTACGAACGCATCGAGCACGGCACCGACCCGAACGACACCCACGCCCGCACGTTCCACGACGGCACGTGGTGGGAGCGCGACATCGTCGACGGCGGATTCCTCGAACTGGTCCGGCTCGGCATCCGCCCGGCGTCCCATCCCAAGGTCACCGCCTCGCTGCCGGAACTCGACGGTGTGGACTCGGTGACGACACCCGGCGGTGCCGTCTACTGGCACCGCTACAACCACGACTCGTACGGCGAGAGCCAGGACGACGGCACGGGCTGGCCCGCGAACCACGGCCGCCTGACCGGCCGTGTGTGGCCCCTCCTCTCGGGCGAACGAGGCGAGTACGAGCTCGCCGCCGGACGCCCGGCGAACTCGCATCTCCAAGCCATGGCCGACTCGGCAGACCAGGGCTACCTCATCCCCGAACAGGCATGGGACCGGGCCGACCAGTTCGGATTCGTCTTCGGCAAGCCGACCGGCTCCGCCGCTCCCCTCGCCTGGGCGCAGGGGCAGTACGTGCGCCTCGCGCAATCCATCACCGCCGGACGTCCCGTCGAGACGCCCTTGGTGGTGGCCGACCGTTACCTCGGCTGACCGGGGGCTCCTGTGCGGCTGTCCCACGGGCGAGGGCCCTCCGGCGGGCGATAGGCGACGCCCAAGGCGTCCAGCCGCGCGTAGTGCGCCGCGTCCATCCGCCGTTTGAACGACTCGAAGTCGCGTTCCTCCGACCACACGGCCTCGGCGAACGCGACCAGCCGGGGAAAGGTCTGGTAGTCCACGCGCTGCGGGGTCTCGGCGGCTTCGGTCCACATGTTCGCCTGCGCCCCGAGCACCCTCGCCTCGTGCGGGGTGCCCGCCAGCCCCGGCGGCACGACGTCGAAACGGTAGACGTCCTCCAAGGTGGTGATCTTCCCGACCGGCACCGGCTCGCCGGCGTCCCCGGACTGCCGGTAGTCCAGGTAGACGGTCTGCCTGGGGCACATCACCACGTCGTGCCCGGCCAGCGCCGCGGCGATGCCCGCCTCGTAGCTCCGCCACGAGGTGACCGTCGCCCCCTCGGCGAGCCCGCCCTCCAGGATCTCGTCCCAGCCCGCGAGCCGGCGCCCTCGCTCGGCGAGCCAGCGGTCGAAGTGCCGGATGATCCAACTCTGCAGCCCGTACTCGTCGGCGACCCCGAGCTCCCGGATGCGCGCCTGCGCCGCCGGCGACCGCCGCCACTGGTCCTTGAGGCACTCGTCTCCGCCCAGGTGGACGAACGTGCCCGGGAAGATCTCCAGGATCTCCGTCAGCACGCCCTCGTAGAAGCGCAGCGTCGACTCGGCGGCGTTGAGCACGTTCGGGCTGACGCCCCAGTCCGTCTTCACCTCCACGGCCGCCACATCGACGACATCGGCGTTGCCCAGCTCCGGGTACGCGGCGATGGCCGCCTGCGAGTGCCCCGGGATGTCGATCTCGGGCACGACGGTGATGTGCCGCTCCGCCGCGTACGCGACGATCTCCCGCAGATCGTCCTGGGTGTAGAAGCCTCCGTGCGGCCGTTCGTCCCAATCCGGGAGCCGCCCCCACCCGCGCCGGCTGCGCCGCCGCCATGCCCCGACCTCGGTCAGCCGCGGGTGGCGCTTGATCTCGACGCGCCATCCCTGGTCGTCGGTCAGGTGCAGGTGCAGGACGTTCAGCTTGTGGGCCGCCAGCAGGTCGACGTAGCGCAGCACGCCGTCCTTGGGCATGAAGTGCCGCGCCACGTCGAGCATGAACCCGCGCCATCCGAAGCGCGGCCGGTCCTCGATGATCACGTACGGCACGTCCGCCGGGTCGCCGATCGGGGCGCGCCGGAACGAATCGGGGCCGAGCAGCTGCCGCAGGGTCTGCCGCCCCCAGAAGATCCCCGCCTCGTCCCCGCCCACGATCTCGGCCCCGTCCGGCCCCACGGTCAGCCGGTAGGCCTCGCCTCCCAGATCGGAATCGACACGTGCGCGCACGCCCCCGCCGAATGGACCGGACCCGCCCTGGTATTTGATCCTGCGAGGCATCGGGATCACATTGACCTCGGCCACACCTTTGCTCAGCCCATCCAGTTGAATGTGGCGGGGTCAGGGCCGAACCGCTTCCCCTTGTCCAGGGCGTCGATCCGCCCCATCTCGGCGGCGTCCAGCTCGAAGCCGAACACGTCGAGGTTCTCCTTGATGCGAGCGGGGGTAACCGACTTCGGGATCACGATGTTGCCGCTCTGCAGGTGCCAGCGCAGCACCACCTGGGCCGGGGACCTGCCGTGCTTCTCGGCGATCGCCGTCAGCGCCGGGTCGTCGAGCAGGCCCTTGCCCTGGCCGAGCGGGCTCCAGGCCTCGGTGGCGATGCCGTGCTCGGCGTGGAACGCGCGCATCTCCTTCTGGGCGAGGTACGGGTGGAGCTCGATCTGGTTGACGGCCGGGACGGTGCCGGTCTCCTCAAGGAGCCGGGTCAGGGTCTCCACGGTGAAGTTGGACGCGCCGATCGCCTTGGCGCGGCCGTCGGCGTGGATCTCCTCCATGGCCTGCCAGGCTTCGACGTACTTGTCCACACCCGGCATCGGCCAGTGCATCAGGTAGAGGTCGACGTAGTCCAGGCCGAGGCGGGACAGGCTCGCGTCGAACGCACGGAGCGCGTCGTCGCGGGCGTGGTCGGTGTTCCACAGCTTGGTGGTGATGAACAGCTCTTCGCGCGGCAGCCCCGAGTCGGCGATGGCACGGCCGACGCCTTCCTCATTCTCGTAGATCCGGGCGGTGTCGATGCTGCGGTAGCCGGCGTTGAACGCCTCGGTGACGGCGGCGTGGGCCTCGTCGTCGGGCACCTGCCAGACGCCGAAGCCGACCTGCGGCATCACGACGCCGTTGTTCAGTGTGATGTTCTGCATTTCGCCTCTCAGAGTCGAACGGGTCAGAGTCGAACGAGCATCTTGCCGGTGTTGGCACCGCGGAGCAGGCCCAGGAAGGCCTCCACGGCGTTCTCGATTCCGGCGACGACGGTCTCCTCGCTGCGCAGCCTGCCATCGCGGAGCAGCACCGCCGCCAGCCGGGCGTACTCGGGAGCCAGGTCCACGTGGTCGCCCGCGATGAAGCCGCGCAGCGTGAGCCGTTTGCCGACGGCCAGGAAGAGGTTGTCGGGCCCGGGTACGGGCTCGGCGGCGTTGTACTGGGAGATCGCGCCGCACAGCGCGACCCTGCCGTGGGGCCGGAGCGTGGCCAGCGCCGCGCGCAGGTGGTCGCCGCCGACGTTGTCGAAGTAGACATCGATGCCGTCGGGTGCGGCCGCCCTCAGCTGCCCCTCGACATCACCCGCCTTGTAGTCCACGGCGGCGTCGTAGCCGAAGTCCTCGACGATCCGCTTGGACTTCTCGGGCCCGCCCGCGGAGCCGATCACCTTCGCTGCGCCGAGGCACTTGGCGAGCTGGGCGGCGGTGCTGCCGACCGCCCCGGCCGCGCCGGAGACGAAGACCACCTCACCCTTGGCGACCGGCGCGATCCGCTTCAGGCCGGCGTAGGCGGTCAGGCCGGTCAGGCCGAGCACGCCGAGATACGCCTGGGCCGGAGCGATCGTGGTGTCCACGATCTCGAAGGAGCCCGGGTCCAGCAGCGCGTGCTCGCGCCAGCCGAGGAAGTGCCGCACGGTCGTGCCGGCCGCCACGCCGTCCAGGTTGGAGTCGACCACCGTGCCGACCGCCCCGCCGGTCATGACCTCGTCCAGCCGGAACGGCGGGATGTAGGACTCCACATCTTTCATCCGGCCGCGCATGTACGGGTCGACCGAGATCCAGTGGTTGCGCACGAGGATCTGGTCCGGACCCGGGTCCGGCACGGTCGCCTCGACGAGGGCGAAGTCCGACGGCTCGGGCTCCCCCTCGGGCCGGGCCACCAGATGGACCTCCCTGCTCGTGACGGGCATGGCTGAACCTCCAAGAAGGATCGGTGCGGACCGCCCCCGACGGCTCACCGGCCGGCCAGCAGGCCGCTGATCAGCGCGTCCGACGCGGGCTGGAGGAGGCGGGTGCCGTCCGGCAGCGCCTCCAGGCCCATGACAAGGGCTATGCAGATGTCGGCGGCCTGCGCCGGGGTGACCGAGCTGATCACGCCCGCCTCGGCGAACACCCCGGCCAGCAGGGACTTGAGCTCGGCGACGAACCGCGCGCAGATGTCCGCGAACAACCGGATCTTGTGGTCCAGCAGCTCCGCCGCGTGCGGTGACTCCCCCCTCAGCCGGCGCACGAGGTCGAGCTTGGCGCCGAGCACCCCGCGCACCCGGTCGGCGGGCGGCGCGTCGGCGGACGCCGCCTCCCGGGCCCGTTCGAGCGCCTCGTCGTGCAGGCGCCCGGCGAGCTTGCGGAAGGCGTCGTCCTTGTTACGGACGTACTGATAGACCGCTGACCGGGAGATACCCGCTTCACGGGCGATGTCATCCATGGTCGTGCGCCGCACACCGTGCAGGCTCAGGCAGGTGTAGGCGGCGTCCAGGACCTCGGACAGCCGGTCGGTGGCCATGGCTCAGCCCAGTGCCTTGAGCATCTCGGCGGCGAGCGGCGCGGACGAGGCGGGGTTCTGCCCGGTGTAGAGGGTGCGGTCGACGACCACGTGGGGTCCCCACGGCTCCCCTGCCTGGAAGTCCGCGCCGAGTGCGGTGAGCCGGTCCTGGAGCAGCCACTTGGCCTTGTCCGCGAAGCCCGCCTGGGTCTCTTCGGCATTGGTGAAACCGGTCAGCCGGTAGCCCGCGAAGGCAGGGGTGCCGTCGGGGCGCTCGGCGGCGAGCAGCGCGGCAGGCCCGTGGCACACGACGCCGAGCGGCTTGCCGGAGTCGAGGGCTGCGGTGAGCAGGCGGCCGGAGTCGGCGTTGACCGCGAGGTCCTCCATGGGGCCGTGGCCGCCGGGGTAGAAGACCGCTGCGTAGTCGGCGACATCGGCCTCCTCGATCTCGATCGGCTCCTTGAGGGCGGTGATCGCCTCCAGCTCGGCGGCGAGGGCGTCGGCCCCGGCCTGGCCGCCGTTCACGTCGGCCGACAGGCTGCCCTGGTCGACCGTGGGGATCACGCCGCCGGGCGTCGCCACCACGATCTCGTGGCCTGCCTGGCTGAACGCGCGGTAGGGCGCGACGAACTCCTCGGCCCAGAAACCGGTCGGGTGCCGCGTGCCGTCCGCCAGCGTCCAGCGGTCCGCGCCCGTCAACACAAAAAGGATCTTGGACATCGTCAGTTCTCCGTTGAGTTCTCGGGGTCATGCGCCCCGGAAGGGACGATCTGACGTTCTGTGCTCAGATCGTCAGATCGGCGATGTCTCCGACACTAGGCACGCCTCCATACGCCCACAAATAAACTCTTCAACATGTCCCATAGGAATCCTGATGGGGCGGTCGGCCTTCATCCGGGTGGCCCGCTCGATCTGAACCAGCTCAGGACGTTCCTCGCCGTCCACCGGGCCGGCTCGTTCACCGCCGCGGCCCATGTGCTCGGGGTGTCCCAGCCGACCGTCACCGCCCAGATGCGCGCACTCGAACGGCAGCTCGGGCGGCAGCTCTTCGAGCGCCTCCCGCGCGGCGTCGCCACGACCGCGATGGCCGACCAGCTCGCCGCGCAGATCGCCGGACCGCTCGACGCCCTCACCGTGGTGGCGGGCGGCGGCGACGGCGCGAGCGCGGACACGCCCGCCGAGCCGGTCCATCTGGCGGGGCCGGCGGAGCTGCTCTGCACGCGGGCGCTGCCGTCGCTGGCCCTGCTGGTGAGCGACGGACTGCGGCTCCGGATCACCACCGGGCTGGCCGACGACCTGCTCGGCGGCCTGCGCGCGGGGCAGTTCGATCTCGCCGTGTCGACCGTCCGGCCACGCGGCCGCGCTCTCACCGCCGCACCGCTGGCGGACGAGGAGTTCGTCCTCGTCGCCGCGCCCGTCTGGGCCGAACGGATCGGACCGGGTCGCGTGGAGAGTTCGGGGCCCGCGGCGCTGTGCGACGTGCCGCACATCACGTACGCCGAGGATCTTCCGATCGCGCGGCGCTACTGGCGGCACGTGTTCGGCACCCGCCTGAACGGGCCCGCGGCCGTGGTGATCCCCGACCTGCGCGGCGTCCTCGCAGCCGTCGTCGCCGGGGCGGGGTTCGCCGTCCTCCCCCGCTACCTGTGCCTGGACGAGCTCGCCACCGGGGCGGTGGTGCCACTGCTGGAGCCCGCCGATCCGCCGATCAACACGGGCTTCCTGGCCTGGCGCGCGGGGGCCGCCGACAACCCGCACGTGACGATGGTCCGGGATCACCTGCTCCAAGCGGGGCGATCGTGGTGAGAGCCGGCCGTCGTGGCAAGACCTGGACAAGTTCCCGGCGCCGGGACTAGCATCCTTACCTATTCAATAATATGACTAGGAGGCCCGATGCACCCGTTCCGTGCAGCCGTGGAAAAGCGCGATGTCGAAAGCTTCCCGCTCCTCCTGGCCGAGGACGTCGAGTTCCTGAGCCCTGTCGCGTTCAAGCCGTACGTCGGGCGGGACCTGGTCACCGCGATCCTGCGGGGCGTCATGCGGGTCTTCGACGGCCTCCACTACGTCAACGAGATCCACGCTCCCGGCGGCCGCGACGTGCATCTGGTCTTCAAGGCGAAGGTGAACGGCCGCGAGGTGCACGGGTGCGACTTCCTGCACTTGGACGAGAACGGGCTCATTGACCGTTTCTGCGTGATGGTCCGCCCGCTGAGCGCCGCCAACGCCCTCGCCGACGCGATGACGGCGCAGTTCGACGACATCAAGCGCGAGGCCGGTGTGGCCTGATCAAGCTCGGCCGGTGTGGCCTGACACCCCCTACCGCCGGCTGGGGTTCGCCTTGCAGGGCGCTCCTTCGCAGACGTCGATGACCTGACCGGTGCGCAGGAAGACCGCCTTCTGCTGTCGCGCGTTCGGCATGTTGCGCGGGTCGGAGTGCGGGTCCTCACCCTCTGTCGGCGGAGTGTTGGTGGTGGGCGGCGAAGGCGTGCCGCTGTCCCACACGACCATTGCGGAGCCCGCGTAGGGCAGCCTCCCGGCCGACGCGATGCCCCAGTAGGGCACGCGGTCGGGGCTGCGTCCCGGCGCCAGGGCGGGCTCGACCAGGCGAGCCCCGATAGTCCTTGCCTGCACGTCGGAGGCGACGTTGGCCACCTGGTGGTCGCCATAGGCGATGTGCATGAGCACCTGATGCCCGTCGGTGAGGTGGTTGGCGTAGCCGTTGGTCTCCCCCCGGTCCCAGAGCATCTGGAAGAGCCCGAGCAGAATCTGCTGCCGGAGTTTGTCAGGCTGCGACACGTCCAGGATCCGCCCGTACATGGGGAAGTCTGAGCTGCGGTTGAGCAGCAGGCTGTAGTTCATGGCGGTCACGCCGAGGACGCCGCGCTCGATGTCGTCGGACACCGCGACGAGCGCGCCCCCGAGGATGCCGCCCTGGCTGTTGCCGTCGAACACCAGCCCGTGACCGGGGTCGATGAGCGGCCGGCCGTCCGGTCCGCGGAACGCCTTGTGGGTGACCAGGCCTTTGGCATGAACGAGGCTGCGGCCCAGGAAGAGCGCGTTGAGCATGCCCTGCTGCGTCCGTTCAGGGATGGTGGCGAAGCGGTCGGGGTCCAGGAGCGCGGAGATGACGTTCGGGACGTCCTCCTGTGACATGCCGATCCAGTCGGTGGCGCAGAAGGTGAAGTTGTGCTCGGCGGCCATCGCCTTGACGTTGCCTCCGCCGACCTCGTTGCGGCTGCCGAGAAGGCCGTGCCCGTAGAGGGCCGGGCTGGAGGGTTCGGTGAACGCGCGGCGCGGGATCTCGCACCTGAAGGCCGCTCCCTGGATGTTGGCGAGCAGGCGGCTGGGCTTTCCGGTCGCGTCCCGGTGGAACCTGGAGCCCGGGAGACCACCTGGAGTGTCGAGATAGCTGGGGACGGCGATGACCCCCTCGACCTCACGGGCGATCCGCGGGTCGGTCTCGGGCGTGAGGTCCGTGACCTTGGTGACGAGCACGCCGGGGGCGCGTTCCCCGAGCCGCCGGAACGCGTCGTCGCGGATGGCGTGCATGTCACCCGTCAGGCTGCGTGTGCTGGCGACGGTGAAGTCCCACGCGAGGGTGAGTGAGCCCCGGTCGATTCCGGCCTCGGCGAGGCGGGAGAGCGCGGGCTTGAGCTGCCGCTGCCGCTCGTACAGCGGATCGTTCGCAAGCAGATCCGGCCCGGCGACCTTCGCGAACGAGCCGGACGGCGGGATCGGCCGGCCCGCGGAGTCCTTGAGACCTCGCAGGGCCACGATGTAGCGGTGCCCGTCGAGGAAGTTGCGGGCCGGGCGTATCAGCAGCGCCTTGCGGTCCGCCTGCGTCGCGTTGGCGTCGAGCTCCGCCCAGTGGGGCCATCGTTCGCCGGTCTTCGCGTCAAGGATCACGATGGGCGCGTCGGCGCGCAGCGACCGCCCGATGTCGGTGACCGGCGCGGCGCCTGTCTCTGCCAGGTCGATGCCGGGGACCTGGGCGATGAGGGCCGAGCCGGGCGAGAACCCGTCGGCGCGGTTCCAGGGTGCGGGATCGGCCGGACCACCCAGGATGGGGCGCGGGAGGACGTCACGGCCGAACGCCACGCGCCGGCCAGTGCCGCTCGTGCTGTCGGCCCGGGTGTACCAGTCGTTGGGGAACGGCAGCAGGCACTCGGCCGGCGCGATGGGATCGCACCCGCCGGGAGAGGCGGCCGTCGCGGCGGCGTGCGCGGCCAGCGGAGGAACACCGAGCAGTGTCACCAGCAGGAGCGGGGCGGCCATGGCCGCGAGCAGCCGTGTCATGCCGCGATCATGCAGACTCGGCAGAAGCCGTTCAATTGACCCGAAAGGCAGACTTTGGCGAGTCCCGTTGCGCCGCAGGTCACTCCATATGTAGTGCGGCAGTGAGCTCGTTCAGGTAGTCCGATACCGGGCCCAACGTGAGCATGCCCGAGCCCGCTCCGGCCAGTTCACCGGCGGCGGGCTGCAGCTCGGCATGAAGCTTGCCGAGGGCCGCCCGGTCACCGCCGAGTTCCACCAGGGCCCGGGCGTGCAGGCAGGTCCGCGCCTCGAACAGCAAGTCGTGAGGGGATTTCGGGATTGCACGCGCCGCTTCCTTCGCTTCCTGGTGTTTGCCTTCGGTGTTCAGGATGAGCGGGCGTGCCCAGGGCTCGTACGGGCCGAAGTCCATGTCCGCGAGGTCGGCGAAGGGCCGCCGGGCCTGGAGCCGCAGGGAGAGCAGCGCGAGCGGGAGGATGCCGTCCTCCACACCTCGCATCCCGGTGCCGGAGAGCCGGGTGGCGGCCCGGCGATACGCCGGCTCCGCTTCGTCCGTACGGCCCGTCACGGCGAGCCGGAGCGCCGCGTACCACTCGGTGAAGACGCCGACGAGCGGAAGCTCGTAGCGTTCGGCGAGCCTGTCTGCCGCTGCCGCGTGCTCGTCCGCGGCGGCCAGGTCGGCGAGTGCGGCATGGCACTGGACGAGGATCAGGTGCCCGAGGACCTCGGACGTCACCAGTCCGTGCCGGGCCGAGAGGCCGACCAGCTCGGCGCCGATGCGGGCCCGTTCCGGGGCGAGCCCGGCGCGACCGAAGGACTGCAGGTAGAGGGCGTTGAGGGCGAAGGCGAGGACGGCCGGGTCGCCGAGGCGGCGGGCGATCTCCACGGCTTCGCGAGCCGCCTCGCCACCTCGTGCGCCGGAGTCGGCGCGGAGTTCGAGCGCGATCGTGCCAAGGAGACGGGCGCGTTCCACCTCGTGGTGCGCGGGCAGAGCGGCCAGGGCCCGTTCCGCCGCGGCGACGACGTGCGCGGCGCGGTCGGGATCGTCGATGGTCGTCCAGTTCGCGGGCACGTCGAACGCACCGATCAGCCGGGCGGTGAGCAGCGGGTCGCCGAGCCTCTCGGCCTCGGTGATCGCCTCGGCCCGGTGCCGGCGGGCACCGTCGAGATCGCCGGTCACCGCGAGAGCCCTCACCAGGCCCATGACCGCTTCCAGGCGCGCCCTGGAGTCCGCCCCTGAGACTCCTTCGAGAGCTCCGATCGTCTCGCGCCACCAGCGAGCGGCCTCGTGCGGAGCAACGCGCCGATCGGCTCGTTCGGCCGCCGCACGGGCGTAGCGAGCGGTGCGGGCGGCGCCGGCTCGGCTGCTCGCGCGGACGAGGTGGTGGGCGATCGCCTCCACCTGATCAGGGCTGGACCGTTCGAGGATCTCGGCGATCCGGGCGTGCCAGCGAGCCCGCCGCGCGCGCGGAACATCCTCGTACAGCACCTCGCGGACCAGTGCATGGGTGAAGCAGAGGTTGTCGGGACCGGGCTCGGTCACGAAACCGGTCACGATGGCGGCTTCCACCGCGTCGAGCACAGCGGTCTCGGCCACACGGCGCACACCGTCCTCGTCTTCGGCCAGCGAGATCAGCACGTTCAGGTCCACGTCGTGCCCGATCACCGCCGCCTGCCGGAGAACCGTCCGCGTGCCCTCCGGGAGCCGCGCCAGCCGCTGGCGGATGACGTCGCGGACACCGGCCGGCACGGCGTGGAGGCCGCCCTCGGTTTCCAGGAGCCGGACGAGCTCGCGCACGAAGAACGGGTTGCCCGCGCTGCGCCGGTGGATCAGGCGTGCGGTGCCCGCGTCCACATCCCGATCGGTGCTGGAGCGCGCCAGCTCCGCCACCTCCCGCTCCGCCAGGCCGCCGAGATAGACACGGGCGGGCCCGGTGCGGGCCGCGCGGCCGAGGGCCTCGGTCAGGGCCGGTGAGATCTCGGTGGAACGGTACGTACCGACGATGAGCACGGAGCCGGCGCCCGCGTCGGTGGCCAGCGCGGTCAGCAGGGCCAGGGTCTCCTCGGCCGCCCAGTGCAGGTCGTCGAGAACGAGGAGGATGGGCGTGCGCGCCGCGACCCCCGCCAGGTAGGCGCCGATGGCCCGGTGCCTGCGGAATCTCGCCTCTACGGGATCGCCCGGCTGAGCTTCCAAACTGGGGAGTGGTGGGTGGCCGGCCGAGACGAGGCCTGCGGCGATCTGGGTCCACGGCCAGGCGGCGGGCGCTCCATCGAGTTCCGGGCTGGCGCCCCAAGCCACAGTCCAGCCTCTCGCCGCAAGCCGGACACTCAGCGCCTCGGCCAGCGCGGTCTTGCCTGCACCCGCGTCGCCGGACACGAGTGCCAGAACGGGCCGTCCGGACGCGATCACCGTGTCGGCGGCCTTCTCCAGGTCCGCGAGCTCCGACGTGCGCCCGACGAACGCCTGCCCGGTCGGCGGGGGCGGCGTGCCAGGCCTGATCCGCACAGCGGAGTGGGATTCGCCCTCCGCCGAGAGATGGGGTGCTTGAGCCAGGATGTCGGTCTCCAGCCGCCGGAGTCCCTCACCCGGATCAAGCCCGAGCTCCGTGCTGAGAAGCTCCCTGGCCCGGCGGAGGGCAGCCAGCGCGTCTGCCTGCCGCCCTGCCTGGTAGAGAGCCAGCGCGAGCAGGCGCCAGCCGTCCTCCCGCCACGGATGACCCTCGACATGGTGTTCCAGATCGGGGATGGACGCGCCCGCCCGCCCGAGCGCGAGCGCGGCTTCGGCACGTCTCTCCACGGCGAGGAGACGCAGCTCGTCCAGCCGGATCGCCTCCCCGCGCGCCCAGCCCTCCTCGGCGAACTCCGCGTACGCTGGGCCACGCCACATCTTCAGCGCGGCATTCAGCCGCTCGTACGCGTCGGCGGACGGCAGCTCCGCGGCCTCTTCCACAGCGGCCTCGAAGCGCCACGCGTCCACCGCGCCCGGCCCTGGCCGGAGCGCGTAGCCCGGCGCCTGGGTCACCAGCACCCGGGCGGGCGTCCTGGGCGGCCGCTCTGGCTCCAACGCCCTCCGCAGCGCGGCGACGAAGGTCTGCACAGCGCCGAGAGCCCCTTCTGGCGGGTCCACCCAGAGATCATCGATCAACCTGGACACCGGAACGACCCGGCCTCCCGCCACCAGCAGCCTGGCCAGCACGGCCCGGTGCCGCAACCCCTTCAGATCGACCGGGCCACCCTCTCGCACCGCCTCCAGCGGACCCAGCACCCCGAAGGTCACTCCAGACACGCCTTCCACGGTATCCCGCCTGCCGCAGCCGCTGCCCGCCCACTCAGTCAGTGCTGATCCAGCGCTGATCGGCCGCAGGAACCCTTCATCCCGTACCACTCGATTGGAGATTCGACATGGCAACCGAAATCAGCGGATTCGACTACCGGCGCGTGCCCGTGGCCGACGGCGTGGCGCTCAACGCCGCCGTCGGCGGCTCGGGCAGCCCGGTCGTGCTGCTGCACGGCTTCCCACAGACGCATCTGATGTGGCGGCACGTCGCCGCCGATCTGGCCACCGACCACACCGTCATCTGTCCTGACCTGCGCGGCTACGGCGACAGCGACAAGCCCGCCGAGGCCGACGGCCAGACCTACTCCAAGCGCACCATGGCGGCCGACATCGTCGCGCTCGCCCGCGCGCTCGGGCACGACCGGTTCGCGCTGGCCGGGCACGACCGGGGCGCGCTGGTCGCCATCCGCGCCGGGCTCGATCATCCCGAGGCGATCAGCCACCTCGCGTCGCTCGACGTGCTGCCCACCCTCGACATGTGGGACGTGCTGCGGGGAACATCGGCCGCGGTCGGCTTCCACCTGTATCTGATGGCCCAGCCGCCCGGCCTGCCGGAGCAACTGATCGGGGCGAGCCCGGACGCGTTCTTCGGCCACTTCCTGGACCTGTGGACCAGAGATCCGGAGGCGATCCCGGCCGACGTGCGCGCCGCCTACCTGAAGGCCTCCCGGGAGGCGGTCCCGTCCATCGTCGCCGATTACCGGGCCTCCGCGTTCGCCGACGTCGAGCACGACGAGGCCGACCGCCAGGCCGGCAACCGGCTGCGCATGCCGGTCACGGTCCTCCAGCAGGACTGGGGCGCCGCGCTCGGCTTCGACGCCGCCGCACGCTGGCGGGCCTGGGCCCCGGACTTGGAGCACGTCACGGTGAGCTGCGGCCACTTCATGGCCGAGGAGGCCCCCGCCCAAGTGGTCAAGGCGCTGCGGTCCTTGCTCGCCCGCTGAGCGATCGGGTAGACCACGGGCATGGACGTCGACCGGTCTCAGGTGCTCGCCTACCGCGTTCTGCGGCATGACCTCGATGCCCGGAAATCGGCGCCGGAGTCGGTCGGCGCGCTGGAGATCGGGCTGCAGGACACCCCGCCCGGATCCGCGCTCCTTGGCTTGCGGGTCCGGACCGGCGTAGACGATCCGGGCCGGTTGCGGGCGGCGCTGTGGCCGGACGGACCGGTGGTCTGCCTCTGGTCGGTGCGGGGCGCGGCGCATCTGCACCGGAAGGAGGACCTGGGGCTCCTCGCGGCCGGGCTCCGTCCCGCCGACCACGCCGACGCGATGGGCAGGCTGCTCGCGTACGGGCAGGAGCTCGAAGCCGCGAGCATGGAGCCCGACGACGCCATCGACCTCATCGCCGGGCACATGCGGGAGATCGTGACCGGGCCGACGTCGAAGGGGGACCTTTCGGGAGCGGTGACCAAGCACCTGCCGCGGGTGCTGGCGCCGTGGTGCGGAGGGTGCGGCGTCCACCACGTTCACGACCTCCTCTTCCGGCTGGCTGCGGTCCGCGCGGGCCTCGTCATCGAGCCCGGCACCAAGGGGGTCGTCTTCCGGCCGCTCGGCGAAGCGGTGCCCGACGCCGACCCGGACGAGGCGCGGCGCGAGCTCGTGCGGCGCTTCGTCCGGCGCCTGGGCCCGACCGCCCCGGCCGGCCTGGCCGACTGGATCGGGTCGCGCCCCGGCCCGGTCCGCACGCTGTGGGACCAGATCGCCCACGAGCTCGTGCCGCTCAAGGTCGACGGCCGCAAGGCGTGGATCCTGGAAGCGGACGCCGAGGCCCTCCGGACGGCGCCGGCACCCGAGCACGTCCGCCTGCTGCCGCCGAGCGACGTCCTCCTGCGCGCGTGGGACAAGCAGCTGCTCGTGCCTGAACGGGCACACCGCTCGCTGTTATGGAAGCCCGCCGGATCGCCGGGCGCGGTGCTCGCCCGGGGTGAGGTCGCCGGGATCTGGCGGCCGCGCGCCGACGGCACCAGGCTCACCCTCACGATCGCCACGTTCCGCGACCTCACGAGGGCCGAGCGCGCCGAGGCCGAACGCGAAGCGGAGGCCATCGCACAGGTCCGCGCGATGAAGGCCGTCCGGGTCGTGCACGAGCGGGTGTGAAGCCTCCGGCGCTGGTCTAGGTTGGCGAGCACAGGACATCTCGGGCAGTTAGAGGACTTCTCGCCATGAGCAGCACCGCGCACGACATCTCCACCCCGGCACCGCCTCGCCTCGAGGAGGTCAGCGACGGCGTCTTCGGCTACATCCAGCCGGACGGCACCTGGTGGATCAACAACACCGGGTTCCTGGCCGGCTCGCGGGGCGTGGTCAGCGTGGACGCGTGCTCCACCGAACGCCGGACGCGGGCGTACCTCGACGCGATCGGCTCGGTGACGTCGCAGCCCGTGCGGACGCTGGTCAACACGCACCACCACGGCGACCACACGTTCGGCAACTATCTCTTCGAGGGCGCGACCATCGTCGCCCACGAGGGCACGCGCGAGGGCGCGATCGCGTGGGGTCGCCCGTTCGACGAGCCGTACTGGACCAAGGTCGAATGGGGCGACGTGGAGATCGAGCCCGCGTTCCTCACCTACACCGAGGGCGTCACGGTGTGGGTCGACGACCTGCGGTGCGAGGTCCGGCACGTGGGCGGGCCGGCGCACACGACCAACGACTCGATCGTGTGGGTCCCCGACCGGCGCGTGCTCTTCTCCGGCGACCTGCTCTTCAACGGGGGCACGCCGTTCCTGATGCAGGGATCGGTGCAGGGCGCGATCAAGGTGCTCGACGAGGTGATCGCCCCGCTCGGCGCGGAGACGATCGTGCCCGGCCACGGCCCGGTCGGAGGGCCTGAGCTGATCGAACGTTGCGCCGGCTACGCGCGGTTCGTGCTCGCCACAGCCGAGAAGGGCAAGGCCGCGGGGCTGTCACCGCTGGAGCTCGCACGCGAGACCGACCTCGGGCCGTACGCCGAGCTCAGCGACTCCGAACGGATCGTCGGCAACCTCCACCGCGCCTACGCCGAGCTCGACGGCGCCGGGCCGGGCGCACAGATCGACCTGGTCGCCGCCCTGGACGACATGATCACGTTCAACGGCGGGCGACCCCTGACCTGCCGCGCCTGACCTCAGCGGAACATCGCCACCGGGTGGATGTCGAGGACGCGGGTCTCGGGGTCCCAGCCGTTCACCTTGCCGAGGCAGCGGGCGTGGAAGCGTTCGACACGTTCGTCCTGGTCCTGCATCCCGCTCGCCGAGCAGGTGATCTTGACGTGCGGGGAGGGTGTGCCGTCCGGCGAGGTGACTCCGTACGGGGCCAGGAACGTCACCTTGTCGCCGGTCGGCTCGGACAGATGGAAGAGACCCGTCACGCTGACGTAGTGCCCGCGCAGATCGCTGAGACGGAGGGATCGGGCGGTGTCGGAACGATAGCCGCCGAGCACCTTGGTCACGGCGGGGCCGGGCAGGATCGTGCCGTCGGTGAGATCGGCGTAGATGACGCCGTCCCGCTCTTCCAGGAGGCTGATGACCTCGGAGATGACACTGATCGGCTCCGTCTCCTCGATGTAGCTGAGGAGCCGCTCGTCGCTCACCTCCTTGCCGCCACCCCCGCCCAGGCCGTAGATCGTTCCCCAGGCCTCGCGCGACCTGCTGTTCGTCGTCCGCTCGACGACCTGGCGGACCAGGGCCGGGCGGGCCTGGCTGGTCCGGTAGACGCCCATCACCGAGCGGGCGTTGAGGTAGATACAGATGTCGATCAGGCCCTGGCTCTGCGCGGACCGTGACCGGCGTTGCCGGCGGTAGGCCACGGCCGCGTAGGCCACCAGGCCCGCGAGCGACGTGAACGTGGCGAGCCATACGAGCATCCAGGGCAGATGGATGCTCCGCCACAGGCTGTCAGTGACACCCACGGATCTCCTTGAGTGCTTCGAGCAGGGACGGGCGTGTGTCGCCGTCGACGAACCGGCCGCCGGTGGCGGTGGCCGCCCGGCGGAGACCGGCGCGGTCCGCCGCGCCGAAACCGACGGCGAACGTGGGGACGGTGCGCGGCCGCCGATGGCGCAGGAAGTCGTCGAGGGTGATGCCGGCGTTGTTCTGGCCGTCGGTCATGAGCACGATCGAGGTCCGCCGGGAGGTGTCCCCGGCCAGGTCGTACGCACTGTCGAGGGCCGACCAGATCGCGGTGCTGCCGTCGAAGTCGTCGCCGGCGACGAAGTCGCGCAGACCGTCCATCGCACCGGGAGCTCCGGCTGTGAACGTCTTCTTGCCCAGCACCCGGCCGCCGAAGCGGATGACCGTGACCTCCTCGGACTTGTGGAAGCGCACGAAGCGGCCCACCGACGAGCCGTCCGCGCCGCCGAGACCGGCGAAGGCCGACTTCACCGCGTCGATGCGGGCACCCGCCATGGAACGGGAGAAGTCGAGGAGGAACACCACCCGGTCCGGCTTGCGCTCAGCCGGGTCGTCGTAGCCGGCCAGCAGGGTGTCGATCACCTTCCTCTGGTCGGGGAAGAACAGGGCGTTGCCGACCGAGGCACGCAACCGCGGGTCGCGCGCCACGTCCGGGCCGAGCGGCCGCCGCAGCGTCCGCTGCATGATCTTCCGCTGGGCGGTGTCGCTCTTGAGCCAGCCGGCCACCTTGTCGTACGCGGCGCGCTTGGCGGGATCCAGGAGCAGCATCGGGTAGTCCGACATCACCATGCCGTCCCGCGGATAGACGATCTGCAACGGCTGCCTGAGCCGTCCCGTGGCGTTGAGTGACAGCAAGGTCGACTCGTGGGCGATGAGGCCCTCGGTCTGGTCCTGGTTCGCCACGTACTCCTCGATGAGCTTCGGCGAGCTCCGGGCGGCGCGGGTGTGGCCGGTGAAGAAGCCGCGGAGCCGATCGCAGGTGACGTCCTCCGGCCGCAGCGCACCGCCCCGCGCCGCGGTCGCCACGCCGACCAGGGCGCCGAGGCCGCTCCCGTTGGTCCGCGGGTCCGCCATCGCGAAGCGGAGCCGTCCCTGCCCTGCGGCATCGGCGATGTCGGCCCATGAGGGATCCCTCCGCAGCTTCGCCGCGGCCTCCGGCTTCACCCCGATGACCACGGGCGAGAGCATCGTCGTGGTGCTGAGCGGCGGTTCCCGTCGCGCCCCCGCCTTCATCTTGAGCCGGAAGTAGCGGTCGGACGGCAACCAGGCGAGGTCATGGTGATAGCGGCCGGGCTCCAGCGTGTCGTCGCTGTAGTCCATGCGCAGCTTGACGCCCGTGTCACGTTCGAGCTCGCTAAGCAGCGGCGCCATGTCAGCGAGCTCGGACCCGGCCAGAACGTCCAACTCGGTCGGGGCCGAGCCGTCCCCCAAACTGCAGCCCGCGAGCAGCAGACACGTGGCCAGAGCCGCCCGCGCCTTCACGAGGGCTTGCTCTCGGAGCAGCCGACCTCGACGAGCATCCTCTCGAGGTCCGCCACGCTGGGAAGCACGGTCCTGGTGAGGTCGGGCGCCGTCATGGCGGGCGACGGGACCCGCCGTTCATGCAGGAACGCGCCGAGCTGCTTGCCGGGCGGCGCGCCCGGGTTGTCGAGGAGCCGGTAGCCCAGCTCCACGGCCCGCCGGCGCAGCTGCGGGTCGCTGACGATGAGCTCGCCGAGCCGGTCGCCCTTGTCGTTGAACGAGATGAGCTCCGGAAGCGGGAAGAAGCCCGGCTGGGGATACAGGAGCACCCGCTGGCTGTCCGAACGGTGGAGCTGGTACGCCAGGAACTGGTGCTCGTACACCACGATGATCGGTGCGATCTGCCGCCCCTCGGGTGCCGCGTACGTTTTGAAGATCTCCGAGGTCGGAAGCCCCTGCTCGGTCAGGAAAGGCTTGATCCTCCTGGCCAGGGCGACGGCCTCGCCTGCACTCCCAACCGCCTTGTTGCCGTTCTCGACGAATGCGATGAGTCCCATATAAGTGGCGGCTGAGTTCGCCGCGCACAGGTCCGGGGTCTGCGCCAGCACGAGGTTGCCGTTCGACATCCCGTGCTGCCTGATGCCCAGATCGTTCCAGCGCTTCCCACTCTTGATCAGCCCCAGGAACCCCTTCATGTCCAGGTCGTAATAGAGCGGCCCCGCCTTCTCCTGGTACCGGGCGACACCCTCGCCCCGCAGCGTCTCCGCGTACTCCCGGAACGTCGCCAGCACGATCGGGCTGACGAACGGCCGGTACTGCTTGGCGCGCAGGCCCCGCGCGTTCCGCTGGTCCAGGATGAGCCGCGCCGCCGGCTGCCCCGAAGGAAAGGCGAAGTCGTACCCGCCGAGCGAGTTGACCGCGACCTCCCTCGACGAGGACCTGGTGATCTGCACCCGGATCCCGCGCCGCATCAGGAGCCGCTGGACCTCGGCGTCATCGAAGTAGTCGGCCTTGGACGCCAGCTTGCCCTTGACCACCAGCACACGTTCCAGCGGCAGAAGCAGTTTCTCCTGCGAGCCGAGCACGCCCAGCCCCACCAGCGGCACCATCGCGAAGGCGGCGAACCTCACCAGGAACCGCCGCTTCAGAAAATATGGAACCGGCCGGCGCAAGACGTTCAGCGTCGGTTCCACGGTGCCTCCCAGTGGTCGCCCACTCAAGCTACCGACCGCATATGACACGAATCCATGCATATCCGGTCACCGATCATTAGAGGCCCCATCCCGCCATCCGGTTCCTGAACGACGTAAGGTCGCAAAGGGAAAGGGGCGATACAGTGCAACACGCGTTCGTCTACGACGAGGTGGCGATCCTCGTCCGGCATTGGTTCGAGATCGATCTGACCGACAGCCACCTTGAACACGGCGCGCGCCTGGAGCTCCGCCGCCTCGTCCCGCAGGAACCGCGCGGCACCGAGTCGGCGGCCCAGAAGGTCCTCGTCGACCAGCCGCTCTGGCGCGCCGACCTCTTCGACCGTCTCGACGGACCACCCGGCAACTTCGCGGCCGCGCACTTCCACCCGTACTTCACCGGCCCGGAGCCCAGCGAACGCCACTACATCGAAGAGTCCCCCTGGGAGTGGCTCCGCAAAAGACTCGCCAACCCTCCCGGCCTCACCGACCTACAGCTCACCACGTGGGACATCGAGGACATGGCCAGAGACGCCCCGGAGATCGTCGAAGCCGCCCGCCGCCGCGCGGCCACCGAGTGCACCTCCGCCCAGCACTGCTTCACATGGACCCGCGACGCGCGCCAGGCCGTCCACGTGATGCTCGACCGTCTCGAACGCCCCGACCTCCTGGACAGGGACCATGTCCTCCCCTGGTCAAGACCCAGCTGACATGCGAGCGGACCCGGTGGCCGCGCTCTGCGACGAAGGCGAGGCCCTCCTCGAAGCCCGCTCGCCCGCCGACGCGCTCTTCGCCTGGCTGCGCTCGTACATCACCACTCAACGCACCCTGGCCGCCGACGCCCCGCTCTTCGAAGACCGGCACGAGTCCGTGCACGCGACCGCCTCCGCCCTCCTGACCCGCGCCCAAAGATCCGGTGTCGTCCGCGCGGACCTCACGGCCACGGACCTCCTCACCATGGCGAACGGAATAGCCCTGGCCAGCACCGACCCCGACCAGACCCGCCGCCTCCTGCGCTTCCTCCGCCGAGGAGCGTCCTGACCCTGCACAACCTCAGGTGTCGTAGACGGTGACGGCTATGTCGTGGGCGGTCAGGTTGGATTCGATCAGGGGCTCTACGCGTTCCCATTTGCCGCCGGCCAGGCCGCAGCCTATGCGGGGCATGTGGACGGAGGCCTTGAGGGACGTGACCTCGGGCGCCAGGGCGGCCAGGCACTTGTCCAGCGCCTCGTAGCGGACCGGCGGGCCCTTGCGGCTGGGCTTGACGCCTCGCTGGGCCACCATGTTGGCGACCCAGACGTACGGGGTCACCTGGACGAGCTGGATGCTGCCAAGGCCGAAGTCGTTGCGTGCCCGGTCACGATGCCACGCGCGGTAGGCCGCCTCTGGTTCGGGCCAGCGGCGTGAGATCGCCAGAACGAAGCCCTTGCCCCAGCCGCCCAGGTCGTTGCACACGTGCGCGATGACCTTGACGCCCTTGGCCTGCGGTGACGTCGCGTCACCTTGCAGATATCGGATCTCCGTCACAGAACGGACCATAGCGTTCGGGTCCGACGAGGAGCTCGGCTTTGACGGCGGCGTACTCCTCTTGGGTCAGCAGGCCTTGGTGCAGCAACTGGCACAGGTGGAGGAGCTGGTCGGTGACCGAGGCCGTGCGGACCGACGTCTGGAGGGGCGCGTTGACCGTGCGGTTGATGAGGGCGCCTCGCAGGAGTGGCGTTCCGCGGCGTCTCATGTCTTCTCCGGAATGTGGTCGGCGGGGATGCGGATGGAGGCGGCGAGGCGGCCGCCTGCGCGTTTGATGGTGGCGGCGGCCTCCTTCGCCCAGGAGTGCTCGACCAGCACGGCGAGCGCGCAGGTGCCGGGGTCGAGGCCCGCGGCGACCTCCTCGGCGTCCTCGACCGCGATCAGGTCGTGTTCGGAGGTGAGGTCGTGGAACTCGGGGAGGTCGGCCAGCTCGGTCGTCTGCACCGTGCCGTCCGGAGCCTTGGTCACCAGGAGGGTGTCGACGACCTCGACGCCGCCTGCGCGCAGGGGCGTCAGGGCGCTCACGGCGCCCTTCCCGGGCGCGGGGCCCGGGAAGGACAGCACGAGGAATTCCAAGGGTCCCCAGGTCATGCGCTCCACCTCACACGGATCATGTACCCGCGAAAGGCAAGGCGTGGGGAATCAGCGGGTCAAGCGGTACTGCAGGTAGACCTCCCGGTCGGTCAGGGCGCGGTCATAGAACTTCAGGCCGTCCATGCGGCAGTTGCAGGGATTGCCCTCGCGGTCGTTCTGCGGGAAGCTGCCGCCGATCTTGATGCCTCGGGGGTCGGTGGCGGAGGCTAGGTCGGGTTCGGGCGGGCCTTCGACGGCCCACGGATCCCCGGGCAGGACGTAGAAGCCGTCGAGGGGGCGTCCGTTCTTGTAGAGCTTCATCGTGCCGGTGTCGAAGTCGAACGTGGCGGCCAGCGCGACCCAGGTGTTCGGGGGCAGGACCTGCTGCCACGGCTGGTTCGCGGCGAACGTCTGGGAGGACGCGCCGTCCACGCGGCGGCCGAGGGCGACCACGCGGAGCTCGCCCGCGACGTTGATGACCTCCAGGAGCGCCCGTACGTCGTGGCCCGAGGAGGTGCCACTGAGCACGCCGGCGAGGCCCACGGCGTTGTAGAAGTCGTTCGGGTCGGCGCTGTTGGAATTGGGGCTCGGGTTCTGGCCGGTCATCTTGAACCAGCCCGTGATCGAGATCTGTTTCACCCCGTTGAACGCGCGGAGGCTGGGCACTCCGGGCGAGCCGAAGATGCCTGCCTTCCAGTCGTCGTTGCCCGAGGTGGTGGGGTTGACCTGGCCGAGCTGGAGGGCGTTCCGGCTGCCGCGGTACGCGCGGTCGCGCACGCGCATGGCGGCGCCGCCGTTCACCAGGTCGATGGGCGTCCTCGACCGGCCCCGGTCCCGCTCGCGGGACGGGTTCCCCGGGACGGGGTGGTCGAAGTCGTACGAGGCGATCAAGTGCCGCCGGAGTGTGTCAGGGTGGGCCGCCGCAGGGGTTGCAGCGGCCACCACGAGCGACCCACCCAGTGCGACGGCCACCAGGGCCGCCGCCGTCCTGTCGGTCCTCATCGGCCCACCCGCGTTCCGGTGACCTTGAGGTCGCGGATACGGCCGATGTTGTCGAACGAGCCGAAGCCGACGCGGCCCGCCGGGAACGTGGCGTCCACTGCGGTCATCAGCGGCTTCTTCGCGCCGTCAAGGTAGACGGCGGTCTCGCCCGTGCCGGCGCAGTGCCGGAGCCGGACCCTGTGCCAGCGCTCGTCGCTGACCGCGGGTGCCGCGCCGACCGAGCGCACCGGGTCCCACTGGTCGTCCAGCCGCAGCCGGTCGGCGTTGTTCACCGTGAAGATCCCGTTATGCGGATAGATCTTGTTGTCCGACGAGAGGTGGGCGTACGAGAACTCCAGGTCGGAGCGGTACCCGTAGACGAGGATCACGTCCCGGTTGGAGACCGAGACCGGGGTGTCCAGCCGTACCTCCGCCTCCAGCTGGAACGATCCCCAGACCGGACCGGCCGTCAGCACCGCGTACTCGAACGGGCGGCGAGGTCCTGGGCGTGCGGCGCCCGCTTCGGCGAGGACCGCTTCCTTGCCGGGGAACTGCCACTTCGCAGGGGTGACCGGTGCCCAGTTCCTGGCGGCCATGACATGCCGGACGGGAGTGCGGCCGACCTGGCAACCCGCGAAGGTCCGCGTCCCGGTGACCTTCCAGATCTTCCCGTTGGACTTGGCGATCAGGTAGAGCTCGCCGGAGCCGTCGCGGCCGATCCGCAGGTCGGGGCGCTTGGGGTCGCCGATCGAGCCGGGGCCGGACAGGTCGGGCATGGTGACGCGGCGGCCGGTCGCGCCGTCGTAGATCATGAGCTGGTGCAGCGGGGCGGGCTTGGCGCCGAGCCGCATGTCGCGTTCCTCGGTGTAGAAGATCCGGCCGTCGACGAGGTCGTCGAAGACGTACTTGCCGCGCAGCGCCGGGATCTTGTTGCCGCGGTAGACGAAGCCGCCCGCAACCGCACGGCCGACGTCGGAGGTGCAGTTCCAGGTGGGCGGCGGGTTGTGGTCGTACATGGCGACCGGGTAGGTGTAGCCGTTCTTGGCGTCGTCGGCCGGCAGCGGGTAGAGCCGGTGGCAGGGGTTGGTGGCGGCGCGGTCGAAGACCCAGCTCCCCTCGCGCTCGCTCCAGCCGAGGTTGGCGCCGGGGCGCACGTCGTAGATCGCCTCGATGGCGTGCTCGCCGATGTGCCCGAGGAACATGCGGTGCCGTCCGCCCGGGTCCCAGCTGAAGCGGTGCGGGTCGCGCATGCCGTACGAGTAGATCTCGCCGAGCACGCCGGCCCTGCCGGCGAAGGGGTTGTCCTTCGGGATGCCGTACTGCCCGTTGGCACTGTCGTTGCCGCGCGGGTCGATGCGGAGGATCTTGCCGTGCGGGACCGAGAGATCCTGCGGGACGGTCGTGCGCGCGCCTATGCCGCCGTCGCCGACGGCCACGTACAGCACGCGGGCCTCCGTGCTGCCCGCCCGCGCCGTCGGGTTGAAGTCGATCTGCTGGATGCCGTGGATCTGCCCGGCGAACCCGATCCTGAGGACCTCGCGCCGCGTTCCCCTGAACGTGTCGGCGGCCGGGTTCTCGGCCGTCCATTCGGTGACGATGCCGTGATAGGTCGTGTTCGGCTGGGGGGTGAAGTCCGGCTGCCTGGTCGCGGCCGAGGCCAGCTCGGTGTGCACGGTGTAGAAGCGGCCGTTCGTCCTGAAGCCCGGGTCGAACGTGACGAAGCCGAATCCCTGGCCCATGCCCTTGCCCGAGAAGAACGCCGGGGCGAACGCGGCGCCGACGTCGAGATAGACCGTGGGCGCCTTGCCGTCCTCGACGAGATACATCTTGCCGTTCAGATCCGGCACGTACTTCCGCCGCGAACCATCGGGGATCTCACCGAGATGGTTGATCCGCGCCACCCGCATGAGCCGCTGGTCGGTGGGCGGAGGGGTCGGGTCCGATTTGGGGAACTGGGCGAACTCTTCGACGGTCAGCCCGAGCCCGGAGGTGATCGGCTCCTCCGGTATCGGGTCGAGGATCGGCTCGCCCGGAGGTGCCGAACGTGCCTGCGTGGAGTTCGCGTACGCCGGCGCCACCTGCAGTGAGGCGGCGACGGCCACGGCGATCGCTAGATGGAACCATCTTGTCCTGCGCATCCCATCCGTCCTCTGGTCGGAGTGATTGAAAGCGCTTTCTCACTAGACCCCGATGGAAACCCCGATGAATCTTCGATGGAACCCCGATGACTCAGGCGCCGTGCGCCGCGATGCGCACGGTCACGTCAGCTCCGGGACCTCTAGGCGGCGGCCCTCGCGCCAGGCGCGCAGCCCCAGCTCGGCTAGTTGGACGCCGCGTGCTCCGGCGTGGAAGTCCCATTTGAACGGGGCGTCCTCGGCCACGTGCCGCAGGAACGCCTCCCACTGGACCTTGAACCCGTTGCCGTACTCGGCGTTGTCGGGCACCTCCTGCCACTGCCCGCGGAAGTCCTCGGTGGCGGGCAAGTCGGGGTTCCAGACCGGCTTGGGCGTCATCGAACGGTGCTGGACACGGCAGCGGCGCAGGCCGGCGACGGCGCTGCCCTCGGTGCCGTCCACCTGGAACTCCACCAGCTCGTCGCGGAAGACGCGGGTCGCCCACGACGAGTTGATCTGCGCGACGATGCCGCCGTCCAGCTCGAAGATGCCGTACGCCGCGTCGTCGGCCGTGGCCTCGTAGGGTTTGCCGTCCTCGTCCACCCGTCCGGGGATATGGGTGGCGCCAAGGCACTGCACCGACCGCACCGGCGCCACGATCTCGTCGAGCACGTACCGCCAGTGGCAGAACATGTCGGCGATGATGCCGCCGCCGTCCTCGGCCCGGTAGTTCCAGCTCGGCCGCTGTGCCTCCTGCCAGTCGCCCTCGAAGACCCAGTAGCCGAACTCGCCCCGCACCGACAGGATCTGCCCGAAGAAGCCGCCTTCCACCAGCCGCCGCAGCTTGCGCAGACCGGGCAGGAACAGCTTGTCCTGGACGACGCCGTGCTTGATCCCCGCTTCGTCGGCCAGCCGGGCCAGCTCCAGCGCGCCGGACAGGTCATCGGCCAGCGGCTTCTCGGTGTAGATGTGCTTGCCGGCGGCGATCGCCGCCCGGATCGCCCCGGTCCGGGCGCCGGTGATCTGCGTGTCGAAGTAGATCTCCACTCCGGGGCGGTCCAGCGCCTCGGCCAGGTCGGTGGTCCACTCGGTGAGCCCGTGCCGTTCGGCGAGGGCCTGGAGTTTGCCGGCGGTGCGGCCGACCAGAATCGGCTCGGGCCACAGCACGGTCCCGTCCGCGAGCGGCAGCCCGCCCTCCTCGCGGATGGCCAGAATCGACCGGAGCAGATGCTGGCGGTATCCCATCCGTCCGGTCACGCCGTTCATGACCACGCCGACGGACCTGCGTTCCGTCCCCATGAATCCCCTTCACTCCAGAGAAACCCGTCCCGAGAAGAGCCGTTGGTCGTGCATGGCGCCGTTGGTCGTGCACGGCGCCGTCAGTCGTGCGCGGAGCCGGCACCGAGCAGGTCCCGGATGCGCCGCGTGGCGCGCGCGAACTCGGGCCGCGCCATGGTCGCGGCGTAGTCCCGTTCGGGCGGCAGGCCAACGTCGATGATCTCCTCGACGGTGCCCGGCCGCGGCGTCATGACCACCACCCGGTCGGCGAGATAGACCGCCTCCGCGATCGAGTGGGTGACCAGCAGGACCGTCGTCCCGGTCTCCCGCCAGATGCGGTTGAGCTCGACGTTCATCTGCTCGCGGGTGAGGGCGTCCAGCGCGCCGAACGGCTCGTCCATGAGCAGCACCGGCGGCTCGTGCAGCAGCGCCCGGCACAGCGCCACCCGCTGCTGCATGCCGCCCGACAGCTCGTGTGGGTGCGCGTCCTCGAACCCGCGCAGCCCGGTCATCTCGATCAGCTTGTCCGCCCGCTCCCGCGCCTGCCCGGCGGGCATGCGCCGCATCTCGGCCTGGAGCAGGATGTTGCGCCGGGCGGTCCGCCATTCGAGCAGCGCGGCCCGCTGGAACACATAGCCGATGTCGCGCCGCGGGCCGGCGACCTTCTCGCCGCGGAGCCAGACCCCGCCGCCGGACGGCTTGAGCAAGCCGGCCACCAGTTTCAGCAGCGTCGACTTGCCGCAGCCCGACGGGCCGACGATCGCCACGAACTCGCCCATGCCGACGTCCAGCGACACCTCGCGCAGTGCCGTCACGTCACGCTTCTTCGTCCGGAACCGGACCGCGACATCCTCGATCCGCACCGCCGCGTCGGTCCCTTCGCCCGCGCGCCCGGTCCTCGCCTCGGCCCTGTCCTCGCTGGTGATCTCCACGGCCCTCCGTCAGCCTTGCGGGGCCATGTCCGAGGCCCAGTACTTCTCGGGTGCCTCCGCCTTGCCGATCACGCCGGTCTGGGCGAAGAGATTGATGGTCTGCGTCCAGTCGGCGGCGGTGTTGACGCCGGGGGCCTTGCCCTTGGTGGCGGCGGTGTGGAGCAGCGTGACCGTCGTCTTGAACTGGTCGGTGAGGACGTTGGGCGGCGGCAGCTGCGCGGAGGCGCCCTGCATGGACGCGACGGCGCCGGCCGGGTCCTTCTCGGCCGCGGTCCAGGCCTCGCTGGTCGCCGCGAACATGCGCTTGGCCAGGTCGGGCGAGCTCTTCAGCTTGCGCTCGCCGACGATGAGGCCGTTGGAGTAGTAGCTCAGCCCGAACGAGGAGAAGCGCAGGTACGACACGGGCTTGCCCGACTTGTTCTGCATGGTCGGGCCCTGGTCGTTGGCGTAGCCGATGAGCGCGTCGACCTGGCCGGACATCACCGCGGCCATCTTCCCCGCCGGGTCGGTGTTCTGGATACGCACGTCGGTCTCGGTGAGGCCGTTCTTCTTCAGGAACACCGGGAACGTCTTCGACGGCGCGTCACCGGCGGTAGAGGCGATGCGCTTGCCCTTGAGGTCGGCCGGCGTCTTGATGGCCTTGCTGGTGAACGACTGCACCGAGACGGGGGTCGTCTGCAGGAACACGCCGAGGCTCTTGACCGGCAGTCCCTGGCCGACGCCCGCCATGAGCGGCGGCGTGTCCGCCCAGCCGAAGTCGGTCTGGCCCGCGCCGGTCGCCTGCACCGTCTTCTGCGAGCCCTGGCCGGCCTTGATGTCGATGGCGATGCCGTGCTTCTCGTAGATGCCCTGCTTCTTGCCGTAGTAGAACGGGGCGTGCTCGCCGTAGGGGTACCAGTTGAGCGTCAGCGTGACCTTGTCGAGTTCCTTGCCGGACGCGCTCTTGGTCTTGCCCGAGTCGTCCCCGCCGCACGCGGCGGTGGCCAGGAGGAGCGGGACGAGGACGGCGGCTGATCTGCGGAGTCTCATGGGGGGTGGACCTCCGGTCTCAGGGGTCGGTACGTCTGCTCGGGATCAGTGGGTGCTCGGTATCAGTAGGTGGTGGTGACGGCCGAGCCGCGGCGGCTGGCGTGCCAGGGGATGAGCAGCGCCTCGGCCAGCTCGACGAGGACGAACAGCACGACGCCGATGGCCGACATGACCAGCAGCCCGGCGAACAACATGGGGGTGTCGAGGTTGCCGTTGGCCTGGAGGATCACGTAGCCGAGGCCCTCGTTCGCGCCGACGAACTCGCCGACGACGGCGCCCGTGACCGCGAGCGTCACCGCGACCTTCAGCCCCGAGAACAGGTACGGCAGCGACGCCGGGAAACGGATCTTGAGGAAGGTGGCGAGCGAGCCGGCGCCCATCGTCGCCGACAGTTCGAGCATCTCGGGGTCGACGGCCTTGAGGCCGGTGACCATCGCGATGACGACGGGGAAGAACGAGATGAGGACCGCGACGAAGACCTTGGGCGTCATGCCGAAGCCCAGCCACACCACGAAGAGCGGCGCGATCGCGATCTTGGGGATGACCTGTGCGAAGAGCAGGATCGGATAGAGGGTCTTCTCCACCGTCGAGGAGTAGACCATGACGACGGCGGCGAGCACCCCGAACGCCACCGCGAGCGCGAAGCCGAGCAACGTCTCGTACGTCGTCACCCAGGTGTGCTGCCAGATGTAGTCCCATTTCTCAGCGAAGACGTCGAGCGTTCGTCCGGGTGACGGCACCAGATAGGGCTTGACCAGCTCGGCCGCGGTGACGGCCCACCACGCGGCCAGGCAGGCGGCGAGCAGCGCCACCGGCCGCCACGACCGTTCCAGTCCGTCCCGCAGCCGGTCGCCCGGACCGGGTCTCGTCCGTTCGGCGACTCCGGCCACCGGCACCTCGGAAACCGTGCCCTGACTCACCACGAGCACCTCCATCGGCGGGCTCAGAAAGCGCATTCAGAAAGCGCTTTCTGTTGTACGATATGGACGCCTCCTGGCACGGTCAAGGGGTCAGCCCAAGGCGAATATGCGAGCTACTTGCAGTGGGACCGGGCTTCGGGTGGCGACCAGGGACTGTGGGATGGCCGGGTCGGGGAGGGCCTAGTGGCGGGTGAACGGGCGCATGTGACGCTCCAGGACGTGGCACGGCAGGCGGAGGTGTCGCTCGCCACCGCGTCGCGCGTGCTCAACGGCACCTCCCAGGTACGGGCCGATCTGCGTGAACGCGTGCTCGCCGCCGCCGCGGAGCTCGCCTACACCCCCAACGCCCACGCGCAGGCACTCGCGGGCGCGTCCAGGCAGGCCCTCGGCGTCATATGCCACGACGTCAGCGACCCCTACTTCGCGGCGATCGCCCGCGGCGTGATGCGCGCCGCCGCCGAGCACGGGCAGCTGGTCATGCTCGCCAGCACCAACCGCGATCCGGCCCGCGAGGTCGAGTACATCGCCATGCTCCGGGCCCAGCGGGCCCGCGCCATCCTGCTGATCGGCTCCGGCTTCGAGGACCGCGGCTGGGAACGGTCGATGGCCGCCGAGCTCGACCCGTACCAGCGCGCGGGCGGCCGGGTCGCGGTGGTCAGCCGCCACCGCAGCCTCAAGGTGGACGCCGTGGTGCCGGAGAACCGCGAGGGCGCCGCCGCCCTCGCCCGCGCGCTCCTGGACCTCGGCCACCGCGACTTCGCGGTGCTGACGGGGCCGCTCTCCCTGACGACCGTGTCAGACCGCCTCGCCGGGTTTCGCGACGCCCTCACGGAGGCGGGAGTGTCCCTGGGCCCGGAGCGGGTCATCGAGGCGGCCTTCACCCGCGACGGCGGCCACGCCGCCGCCACCGAGCTGATGCGCCGCGGACTCCGCCCGACCTGCGTGTTCGCCGTCACCGACGTGATGGCCATCGGCGCGCTCACCGCCTTCCGCGAAGGCGGGCTGGACGTGCCGCACGACATCTCCCTGGCGGGCTTCGACGACATACCGATCGTCGGCGACCTCACTCCCCCGCTCACCACGGTGGCACTCCCCCTCGACGAGATGGGGGAACGCGTCACCAAGCTCGCCCTCCGCGAGCCGCGCGGCCACCGCAGCCGCGTCGAGCGCATCACCGGCGAGGTCGTCCTGCGCGCCAGCACCGCGCCCCTGTGAGCCAGTTCCACCGGATTTTGGTCAGCGCCAGATTTTGTCAGCGCCGACTGTTACGTTCCCGGCGTGGAAATCGAGGCTCCCGAGCTCGTCGAACTGGTGCAGGACCCTGACGCGGACGTCCGGCGCGGTGCGGTGTGGGCACTGCGGACGCTCAGCCCCGACATCGTCCTGCCGCTCCTCCGCGACGCCCGCCGGACGGGCCGCGGTCGCGCGCGCCGCCACGCGCTGACCGCGCTGCTCGCCGTCGGCGGTCCGGACGCCCTGGACGGCCATGACCGCGCCGTCATCCGGCGGCTCATCCGTTTCAAGATCCCCGCCGAGGTGCCCGCGCCGATGCACGTGTGCGGCTCCTGGTTCGCGCTGCCCACCGGTGACCAGGCCGCCGTCCTGGACGCGTTCGGCCTCGGCGATCCGGAGCCGGTCACCATGCGCCTCGGCGGCCGTGCATGGAATCACGACCACCACGAGCGCGCCTCCCCGGGCGCGGAGCACCAGGGGTGTTCACGTGTCCATGTGAGTCCCGTGCTGGACGGCTGGACCCTGGTGTTCGGCGCGCCGTCCGACGACCACCACCGCATCGGCCCCGGCGGGGACGTCGCCTACGAGGAGAGGCTCCGCGACACCATGCTGGCGCGGGCCGCCGCGCTCAGCCTGCGGTTCGGCACCGTCCACTGGTACGGAACGGGCTGCGGCGACGGCTGGACCGCGTGGATCGTCGCGGCGAACGGCGAGATCCAGCGTTACTACGACGCGTTCGATCCCGACGACCAGATCGGCCGCCCGCAGCCCGCCGAGGAGGGCCTGCTCCTCCCCCACGAGCACGTGCCCCCCGACGGCGAGGTCTGCGACGCCCGCACGGTCGCCGCGCGGGCCTCGGTGGACCCCGGCGCCCTCGGCCCTCATACGCGGGTCGAAGGGCACGGCGTGCTCGCCCTCACCGTGTGCGGCCGCGAGCACGGCCACCCGCGCGGCGTCCTGGAGGTCTGACCCTCACGCGGGCCGCCGTCGTTCCGGCACGACGCTGCGGGCGGTCAGCGGAGCTCGGCCGTGGTGAGGAGGCGGAGCTGGGCGGCGACCCATGCGTCGATCATGCGCTGGGGATCGCCGGCGCCGAGGGCGTGGCCGAGGTCGGTGAGCAGGGCGGCGGCCGAGCGGAACCCGGTCCGGTCGAGGTCGGCGGCGGCCCGGTCAAGGCGCGCGCGGGCGGTGGGCGTCAGGTGCCGGAGGCCGCGGTGGGCGGCGTCGGCACACGCGGCGAGTGCCGCGTCGAGCACCTCGCCCAGCCGGTCCGCACGCGGCCCGGCGTGCGCGTCCAGATCACCTTCGCCCTCGCCGGGGGCGAGGTCGGGCACGGTGGCGCCGTCGGCGGTCAGCACCGCGATCGGGTCGAGGACGAGAGCGCCCCGTGACCGGCGAAGTGTGCCGCTGACGTAGCGGGGCTCGCGGCCGAGCGCGGCGGCGAGGTCGTCCAGCGCGCCCGGGGCGTAGGGGTTGAACGTGGCCGACACGGTCGCGGTCGTTCCGGCGGCGTCCGCGATCGTGGCCTCGATGCGCTGGTCGCCGGGGTGGTAGCCGATGTCGCACACCTCGGCGATCTCGACGACGCGGACGAGCTCGGCCTCGACGCGGGGGCGGATGAGGCGCGGTGGGAGGAGGCTCAGCGCCTCGCCGGCCTGCCGCAGGTCCCGGACCAGGATCGAGCCGGGAAGGTCCTCCCAGGACGCGCCGAGCGGGGTGATCGTGGTCTTGGCGACGCGGCCGGTGCCGAGCCTGACGACGCGACCGGCGCTGCGGGACGCCGCCTCGGAGACGACGTTGGCGGTGGCGAGCGTCCGGAGCGGCGAGCCGGAGATGCGGCGCCCGCCGAGGACGTGTCCGGTCACGGTCGCCTTCCACCGGCGTTTCAGCACCAGGACGATGCCGGAGCCTGCCTGGGCGAGATAGACGTCGGCCGTGCGCTCGTCGTCGGTGCCGCCGATGCGGCAGCCGAGCGCCGTGAGCCGGACGCGGCGGAGCGGGGTGTCGGCCGACTCGTCGGTGCCCAGGATCTGGGAACGCGGGCTCGCGGCACCGGCCCGGCTCGCGCGGTGGCGGGCATACAGCTCGGTGATCAGCTCCGCGAGGCGTTCGGCCTGGTACACCGCGTGGCGTTCGCTGTACGCGGTGAGCTGCTCCATGAGGTCGCCGGCCGCGGCGGCAGGCCAGTAGAGGTTCTGGGCGGCGAGGTCCTGGCCCGCGCGCCGCAGGGCGCTGACCAGCACGGGGCTGGTGTGCATGGCGCCGTCGAGAAGCAGTTCCCCGGCCAGGTCGAGGGTCTCGGCCAGGTCCGCCTGATGACCGCCGGACTTGCCTCCCACGTCGACCCTGACGTCGTTGGCGGTGAGGCCGCGCTCGTCGGCTACGCGGAAGGCCCAGACGGCGAGCACGATGGCCTCATCGCGCATCGAGGGTGCGGCGTCGGTGTGGGCGTAGCCCAGCTCGCCCGGCACCAGGAACCGCACGATGCAGGTGGGCAGCTCGACGCGTGGCACCGGGTCGGCGGCGTTGGGCCGGTGGATCCGCGCGGTGTAACCCGCGCGGTGCGTCCGCCGGGCCGCCGTGAGCACGCGCGGGCCCAGCACGCGGGCGAGAGCGTCGTCATCGATCGTGCCCGGTGACCAGTGCACGAGCTCGTCGCCGGGCTCGGGCGACGCCGCATCCTGTGACGCCGTGTCCTGTGACGCGGCCTCCGGCTGTGCGGCGTGGTCGCGCTGGTAGGTGAGGACGACGGCGATCCGGTGCCGGCAGGTGCCGGTGGCCGCGCAGGTGCAGGAGGCGGCCTCGAGCCCGGCGCCCGCGGGGAGGACGGTCTCGGTGCCGTCGGGCAGGCGGCCGCGCACGGTGCCGTCGGCCTCGACGACCAGGTCCGGGCCGCCGCCCGACTCCACGTCCTTGGTGGCGCGTTTGACCAGGCCGCGGTTGGCCAGCGCGGCCAGCGAGTCGGGGGTGAGGGCCAGCAGGTCCGAACGGGTCACCGGCCGATCCTCTCCGCCACGAACTCGGCCAGCCGGCCCGGCGTCATCGCGCCGACATGGGCTCCGGCATCGGCCAGCCGCTGGGCCATCGCCCGGTCGAACTCGGGCTCGGCCTCCTCGTCGAGCGCCGCCAGGCCGAGCACCTGCGTGCCCTGCTGCGCGAGCTCCCGCACGGACCGGACGAGGGTCTCCTCGTGGCCGCCCTCGTAGAAGTCGCTGATCACCACGAAGATCGTGCGGCGCGGGTTCTCGATCAGCGTGGCGCCGTAGCCGACCGCCCGCGCGATGTCGGTGCCGCCGCCCAGCTGCACCTTCATCAGCAGCTCGACGGGGTCGGTGACGTCGGACGTCAGGTCGACCACGTCGGTGTCGAACGCGACGAGGTGGGTCTTGAGACCGGGCAGGCTCCACAGGCAGGCGGCGGTCACGGCCGAGTGGATGACCGAGCCGACCATGGACCCGGACTGGTCGACGAGCAGGATGAGCTGCCACTTGTCCAGGTGGCGCCGCGTGCGCGAGACGAAGTGCGGCTCCTCGATGTAGACGCGGCGTTCGTCCGGCCGGTAGTTGCCGAGGTTGGCGCGGATCGTCCGGCGGAAGTCGAAGTTGCGGGCCTGCTTGAAGCGGCTGGGACGGCGCGAGCGGGTCCCGGAGAACGCCTGCCGGATCTCGGTGGCCAGCTTCTCGGTCAGCTCGCGGACCACGGCCTCGACGATGCGGCGGGCGAGCGCGAGGACCTCGGGGTTCATCAGGTGCTTGGTGCGCAGGACGGCGCGCAGCAACGTCGGGTTGGGCTCGATGCGCTCCAGCACCGCCGGGTCGGTGACGACGTCGAGGATCTCGTAGCGTTCGACGGCGTCGCGCTCCAGCCGTTCGATGGTCTCCTTGGGGAACAGCCGGTGCACCTCGTCCAGCCAGTCGACGGTGGTCAGGACGGAGGGTCCGGTGCCGCCCTCGCGACCAGAGCCGTCGGGTTCGCCGGTCCCGTCGCCTCCACGCACGCCGCCGCGGCGCACCCCGCGCCTGGTCAGCTCCGGATCGCCGCGGCCGTAGAGCCAGTCGAGGGCCCGGCCCTGCTCGGCGGCCTCGCCCGCCAGCCCTCCGCAGTGGCCTTCGGCGGGCGCGCCCAGGATGAGCCGCCAGCGTTCGAGCCCGGGATCGGTCGTCATGTCAGGCCCTCCGCGGCGAGCAGCCGGTCCACCTTCTCCTCCAACGCCCTGGCCTCGGCTATCAGTATCGGGTCGGCCGGGGCACGCAGCAGCGTGCGGCCCGAGGCACGCGAACCACGCCGCTCCAGCAGCCCCTTGGCGATGGCCTCGCGCTCCCGTGGCGGGAAGAACTCGAACGCCTGGCGGAGTGCGGGCAGGGCGATCAGGAAGTCCGCCTCACCCAGTTCGGCGACAAGTTCGTCCAGCACCGCCATCACGCCGGGCTCGCTCAGCACCTCGTCACGCGCGAGGGCGAAGAGCCCGGCCAGCCAGTCGCCGAGCGTCCGCGGACCCGCCGCGCCCCGGACGGCCCGGACCGGATCGCCTTCCTCACCCAGCGCCCAGCAGAGGCCGAACGCGGCGCCGCGCAGATCCGGCGGCACGCCGTGATCGGCGCTGACACGGCCGGCGACGCCGAGCGCGGACCGCCGGTCGAGACCGAGCGCGCCGCCGGCGTGGATCAGGGCGTCCCGCGTCGCGGCCAGGGCGGCGAGCCGGTCGAGGTCGGCGGGCGCGGGCCCGCCCCGGACGCCCTCCACCAGCCAGAGCAGCCGCGTGACGCAACCCTCGATCACGGTCCCGAACAGCGGGCTGCGCGCCGTGCCGAGCAGCCGGTCGTGCCGCCACAGGCCGAGCACCGTGGCGAGCACCCGGCCCAGGGCCGCCACATCGGCCGCGCCCGTGATGCCCGCCGCGATGGCCTCGCCGATCGTGTCCGAGAGCTCGGTGGCGCCGCAGAGCGCGGCGTCGAAGAGCACGTCGCCGAGCAGCCCGACGTCCGGGCCCGCCGCGAGCGTGCGCTCTTCCAGGACGGCGGTCGCGGCGTCGGCCAGCGTCGCCCCGTACGCCCCGGCCTCGATCAGGGCGGAGAGCCGCGTGTCGTCGTCGTGGGAGAGCGTCCATTGCTCCCGCAGGACGGGATCCACGCCGGTCGACGGGCCCGAGTCCCGTTCGGCACCGGGGATCCGCAGGACGCGCAGCCGATGCAGGGCACGGCTCCGCGCAAGGTCACGAGGCTCGGTGAGCTTCAGCGTGACCGTGCCGTCCCGGTCGAGCCTCAGCCGTTCGAGCTCGGCGGTGACGTCGTGCACGAGCGGCGGCGCCGGGGTTTCGGGGTGCAGGCGGCCGACCCGGCCACCGCTCAGCGCGGCGACCATCTCGGCCACCACCGGGTGGGCGCGGGGCGACAGCGGCCCGCGGGACGTCCACGGCAGCGGCTCTTCGAGGTCGTCCGAAACGAGCGCGGCGACCAGCCCGTCGAGCAGGTCCGTGCGCGATGGCCGACTGTGGCCGCGAAGCCTGGCCAGCCCGTCGGTGAGGGTGCGGGCGGCGATGAGGTCGGCCGTGGAGACCGCCTGCTTGCGTTTGCGGAGCCGCGACACGACGGCCTCGATGAGCCCTTCGGCGGCGCCCTTCGCGCCGCTCTCCCAGAGGCGCTGGTAGTACTCGGGCGAGGGCATCCCCGACTGGTAGCCGGTGAACGAGTCGAGGCGCCGGAACGAGTACGGCACGAGATAGCTGCCGCCGGAGGCGCCATCAGGGGGCGACGGCACCTCCGGCCAGCCGTCTCCGTCCGCCGCCTTGCCGTTGTCCACCATGGCTTGGAGGGCAGGGCGGTGGAAGCCGCCTGTCACCACCACGACGGGCGGTTCACCTGCCTTGCTGACCGCCGCGCGGATCCAGCGCGCCATGTACGCCTCGCGGGCGCTGTCGTCCTCCCCGGCACCGGACTCGCCGCGAATCAGATCGAAGTAGGTCGCGAGCCGTTCTTCGAGCCGGTCATCGGGCTCGACCTCGACCATGTGATCCCAGAGCGCGTCCACGTTGTCGACCGCGAAGCGATGGCACAGCCGTTCCATGACCTTGGCATAGCGCTGCTCCGCGTCGGCGTAGCGATTGCGCCGGTCGGCGAAGGCCGGATGCCAGGCGGGCAGGTCGATGAACCGCACGTCCGCGCCGGCCGCCCGCCCCGAGGTCAGCGCGACCCACTCGGGCGAGTAGTCGCAGAACGGGGTCCACGAGAGGTGCGACCGGTCCCCGTCCCGGTAATGGCTGAAGATCGCCACCGGCAGCTCGTGGCCGAGGGCCAGCTCGTCCAGCCGTTCGCTGAAGTCGGCGGGGCCCTCGATCAGCACGTAGGCCGGGCGCAGCCGCTCGATCGTCCGCCGGACGAGCCGTGCGCAGGCCGGGCTGTGGTGCCGTACGCCGACGAAGGTGACCGTCATCAGCCGGGAAGCAGGTGCCGGGCGTCGTGCAGAGCCTTCCACTGGGCGCCCCTGCGCCGTGGCGCCTGCTGCTCCAGATAGCGCCGCAGCCGGGCGAGGTCCTCCGCGTTGTCCTTGGCGGCGGTGCCCGCGAGGCATTCGACGATGTCGGCGGGCGTGCCCTGCTCGCCGCGCAGGAACCAGCCGCGGACCCCGATGGCGTGCGCCACCGAGACGGCCTCCGCGGTGCTCATGACCGTGGACAGCCGTTCCATCGTCTCGCCGCGCTCGGTCATTCCCGAACGCAGCTCGCGGAACGTGGTGACCAGCACCTCCAGCACGTCCCGGCTCGGCGGGGCCGTCACTCCGGACCGTTCGAGCAGCGCGCTCGCCTCGGCCTCCACCAGGCCGAGCTCGGTCGCGAAGTCGGCGATCGGGAAGACCGTCTCGAAGTTGAAGCGCCGCTTGAGCGCGGCGCTCATCTCGTTCACGCCGCGGTCCCGGGTGTTGGCGGTCGCGATGACGTTGAAGCCCTCGCGGGCGAAGACCATCGAGTCCGCGCCGGTGAGCTCCGGCACGGCCAGCACCCGTTCCGACAGCAGGGACAGGAGCGAGTCCTGGACCTCGAGCGGGCAGCGCGTGATCTCCTCGAATCGCACGATCTTGCCCCCGGCCATCCCGTTCAGCATCGGCGCGGGCACCAGCGACCGGGGCGACGGGCCCTCCGACACCAGCAGGGCGTAGTTCCAGGAGTACTTGATCTGGTCTTCGGTGGTGGCGGCCCCGCCCTGGATCGTCAACGTCGAGTCCCCGCTGACGGCCGCCGCGATCAGCTCCGAGAGCAGCGACTTGGCGGTGCCGGGCTCGCCGACCAGCATCAGCCCCCGGCTCGTCGCCAGCGTGACCAGCGCCCGGTCGATCAGCGACGGGTCGCCGACGAACTTGCGCCGGATGCCGCGCGTCTCGTCCCCGACGATGAACCGCCGCGCCGCCTCCAGGCTCAGCGCCCAGCCGGGCGGCCGCGGCGCGTCGTCATCCGCGCGCAGCCGCGCCAGCTCCTCCGCGAACCGCACCTCCGCGGGCGGCCGCTGCAACTTGTCTTCGGCGGTGGCAGTGTCGGTCATGGATTCCCGTCCAGGCTGATCAGGTCGGTAAGGATCTCGGAGGCGGTCACCGGGTCGAGCTCGGCGAACGTGTGCGGTGTGCCCTCGCGCGGGTAGTAGTCGTCGGGCCGGCTGCTGAGCCAGACGTACGTGAGCTTCTGCTCGGGGAACTCGTCGAGCATGCCGACCGCGAGGCCCGGGTCCAGATCGATCACGACGTGGCGGTCGGCGGAGACCTGGCGCGAGATCCACGGTTCGATGCCCGCGTCCAGTGGCGTGCCGCGTTCCCAGCCGCGCTTCACCAGCCCGAGGACCTTGCCGAACGGGACGGTGAGCCCCTCGAAGCGCGTCAGCCGCCCGCTCGCCCGCTCCTCGTCGGTCAGCGCGTGCACGGACCGGCCGAGCTGGGGGAACGGCTGGAGGATCTCGTAGTCGGCGAACGACTCCGACCAGGCGTCCACGTCCTCGCCGAGGTCCAGCGGATGTGCGATGCCGATCTGCGCCGACTCGGGCAGGGTCAGGACGTCGTCCGCGACGTCGGCGAGCGTCCGGTCCTCGGCGAGCCGGAACGCGGTGCTCTTGCCGCCGTCCTCGCACAGCCAGACCACGCGCCGGGCGATGTGCCAGAGAAGCGGATGGGTGGCGAAGAAGTCGTGGAACTCGGTGGCGGACCAGCGGCGCCGGGTGACCATGGCCGACTCCAGCCGGCTGATCTGGTCGGCCGCGACGGTGCGGACGTCCTTCTTGAGCGTGGAGAACGCCTTGTACGAGGCCGGAGCGAGATCGGGGTCGTCCTTGGCTCCGGGTTTGGGGAGGGCCTTGCGCGGTTTGCCGTCCTCGTCGGTCACATATGGCTTGAGCTGCTCGTCGAAGCCGACCCGGAAGCTGCGCGGGCCGTAGTCGAGCGTCATGGCGCCGTCGTGATCCAGGCCGAAGTCGGGGACCAGGCGGTCGGCGAGCTGCTCGGGGCTCAGCCCCAGCCCGGCGGCGACCTCCTTGATCTTCTCCTGGGCCTTGGTCTTGAGGCCCTTGAACTTGACCTTCTGGGCGATGCCGTGCAGGTGCATGAGGGCCACGTCGGTGCCGATCTCGGCGAGCGCGTCCAGGCCGGCGACGGCTTTCTTGTGGCCGCCCTCCCCGGGCCAGGCCCTGATCAGTGGCGTAAGGCGGCGTACGGTCTCGTCGTCGCCCAGCCAGCCGAGCTGCGACAACGCCCAGCCGTCCGGCGACGGGGCACCGGCCATCTGCCATCGCTGGAAGAGCCCCCAGGAGAACGCGGCGAGAGACTCGGGTGTGCAGACTTCCTTGACCGCCGCCACCCCCGCGTAGACCTCGCTGGGCTTGGACATGGCCAGCATGGTGAGGAAATGCCTGGTCGCGTCCGGCGGTAGCGCCCCCGCGCCGTTCGTCAGCACGATCTGCGGCAGCAACGCCGGATCGGCCCAGCCTCCGACTGAGGGGATCTTGTCCGGCAGGAGGCTGAGGGGATCGATGTCCAGCAACGTCTCGATCGCCGCGGCCGCCTGCTCGCCGTATTCGCTGGCGACCTGGAGGATCTGCTCGCTGCCGGACCTGGCGGCGAGCATCAGGAGTGCCCCCTCGGCCGCGCGCTGTTGCCTGCCCGGCTTTCCCAGCGCCGCCGGGATCAGGAGCCGCGCCGCCGCGGCTCCGTGCCGCCCGAACCAGGCCATGGCGATCGGCCGCGCCGACTTGCGCCGGGCCAGCCAGTCCGCCATCATTTCGGCCGCTCGGACGTCGAGGAAGGGGAGCAGGAGCGCACCGTTGCCCGTGGGGTTCTTCTCGGCCGCCGCCAGGGCGTGCGGGAAGGCCGCCAACCCGAACCGGGCAGCCAGCGGCTTCACCCACCGGTCGGCGTGCCACAGCTGTTGCGACTGCCATCCGGCAAGGAGCGGACGGACGAGCTCTTCGGGACCGTGGATGAAGAGCTGGGGCTCCAGCCACAGAGTCATCTTCCCGTCCAGGAACGTCTGGACGTCCGCCTCCCAGCCCGCACTGCTCGGGAGTCCGGGACGCACCGCCACGTCCGCCCACTCCTGCTGCTCGCCGTCCGCCCATGCCAAAGCCGGTTCCGAGGGAGCGCTGAGGCCGGTCACGACGACCGGCTCCTTCGCCTCGCCCTCCCGCGACCACGGCGGCTCGACGAGCAGCGACGGCAGTGCCGTGACCGGAGCCTCCGCCATCCGTTCGGACTCCTTCGTCAGCCGCTCCACCACGGCACGAACGTCGTCGGAAAGCCCCGGCAAGGAGGCCCTCAGCTCCGGATGAGCCAGCAGATGCCCGGTCAGCAGGTCACTGATCGCGACCGCCGTCTTGGACGTGCCCGAAGCCTCCGGCACCAGAAGCCTCAGTGCCCGCACAGGGAAACGCCCCATCGCCTCGAGCAGGAAGGGTTGGACGTGTTTCCATTCGATGCGGGACACCAGCGCGGTGAACGCCTCGTCCGTGGGCATCGCGGCGAGCACCTCGAGATGGACCTTGAGATCGTGTGTGGCCGAGGTCCGATCGATGGCCTCCACGAGCGGCGGCGTGAGCGCTTCGGGCCCGACTCCCTCGGCCAGCGACACCAGGACCTCCAGCAGGCTGCCCGCGTCCCGGGTCAGCCATGCCCACGGCCCGAGCAGCGCGATCTGCTCCGGCCTGCCGAGCGCACACCACAACATCCACCTGATCCTGCTTTCGTGCACCCCGGTCGGTGGCGCGGCACAGCACTCGTCCACCCAGTCGCCCTCGGTGGGGACCAGGTACGAGACGACGACCCGCTGCAGGTCGGTGTTCCGGTGGCCGGCCAGCCGCCGCACCGCGTCGCCGTATTCTTCCTCCTCCGCGACGGCCAGCAGCGCCCGCATACGCCGCGCGACCGAAGACCGGGCCCACCACCGGTCGAGGTGCTCGCCCGGCTGCCGGTAACGCACTTCCAGATCACGGACGTCGCCCTGGCGATCCCAGCCGTTCCACGCCGTGACGATCCCGGACAGCTCCGCGAACGCGCAGGCCGCGAACGCCACTCCGTGCTCCACCGCCCAGGCGTCCACATGCTGTCTGCACTCGTCTTCCCGCTGGCGGTTCCGCCCCGGCTGCGCGAGGAGGATCGCCGTCACGACGGCCGCGCCGGTCGGGTCGGCCTTCCCGGCCAGATGCCCCCGCGCCTTCCGGACGAGCGTGGCATCGCTGCCCGGATGCGCGAGCGTGCTCTCCAGATGCTCGTCCGCCTGCCGCACCCGCTCCCGGACGACCCCAGGCGCCCGCCGGTCGGGCGTGATCCCGGTGATCACGGCGCCCCCGCGCCGCGGATGCAGTCGCTTCAGCCATGTCTCGGGAAGGACCAGCGCGTTCTCATCATGGAACCGAGGATCGATCACGACGCCTCACGTTAGAGGAGTCATGCGACAATCCGCCCGCAGACGAGCGATCAAGACATCATTCGCGGGCGCGCCCACCGGAGAAGACCTAGGTCTCCCGCCGGGGCGTTCAGCCGAGGTCGAGGACCGCCTTGCCGTGGAGGCGGCGGCCGAGGAGGGCGTCGGCCGCTTCGGCGACCTTGTCCCACGGGCCGCGCCAGGAGATCTGCGGGCTGAGGTCGCCCGCCGCGACGCGTTCCGCGAGCCAGGTGAGGTCGGGTGCCAGCTCGCGGTGAGCGAGCAGGGTGAATGTGACGATCGAGCGATCGTGGCGGCCCTGGTCGGCGAAGAGGGCGCCGAACGGGAAGGTCTCGCCCTCGCCGGTCGAGTGCCCGACGGCGACCAGCGTGCCGCCCTCGGCCAGCCGGGAGTGCGCGGCCACCAGCGGATCACCGCCGAGCATGTCGACCACGCCGTCCACGAATCCGGTCACCTCTGCCGGATCGGACACGACCTGATCCGCGCCGAGCGCGCGGAGGCTGTCGCCGTGCGCGCCGGGGTCGCCGGTGGTGGCGATGACCTCGGCTCCGCCGAGGTGGGCGAGCTGGACCGCGTACCGCCCGACACCGCCGGTGGCTCCCGTGACCAGCAGCCGCTTGGCGAGGATCGGGCCGAGTCGGTGAAGCGCTCGGAGCGCGCTGGCGCCCGCCACCGGGACCGTGCTGATCGCTCCAAGGTCGGCGCCGGCCGGAACGACGCCGATCATGTCGGTGTCGACCGCACGGAACTCAGCCCAGGCGCCGTCCGCAGCGAGCGTGACCACGGGGGTGCCTGCGGCCGGCCCGGAACCGTCGGCGGCGGCGCGTGCCACGATCCCGGCGGCGTCCCAGCCGAGGACCGTCCCGTCGGGGGCGTTCTGGATGCCAAAGGCCACCTCGCCGTAGTTGAGTGAGATCGCCGTCACCCTGACCAGCGCCTGGTTCGGTGCGGGTACCGGTTCGGGCGCGTCGCCGAGCCGCAGGCGGGAGTCGTCGACCAGCAGTGCGCGCATGGATGTCTCACCTTCACCGAGGGGTAAATGCCACTGAGTAGCAAAATACTACAAGGGGCATTCGCCTACCGGATACAGTGGGGTGGTGAGCACGAGTGAACTGCCGCTCCGGGAGCGCAAGAAGATCCGGACCCGCCAAGCGCTGATCGACACGGCGCTGGCCAGGTTCATGGGGGACGGCTTCGACGGCACGACGCTCGACGAACTGTGCGCCGAGGTCGAGGTCTCCAAGCGCACGTTCTTCCGCTACTTCGCGAGCAAGGAAGACGTTGCGATGGCGCCGATCCATGATCTGTGGTCCGCCTTCCTGACGACGCTCGAAGCGCGCGAGGGCGGCGGCGTGCTGGTGGAACTCTTCCAGGACACACTGCTCCGGACCCTTGACGGGATGCCCGCCGAGGGCTGGGCGGACCAGGTGCTGCTCAGCAGGAAGCTGGCGGAGCGGACGCCGTCGATGACCGCGCACGGCCTGGAGTTCTGCGACCGCACGACACGTGCCGCGCTCCAGATCCTGCGGGAACGTTTCGGCCTGGAGGCCGCCGACCTGCGGCCGCGGCTGGCACTCGACATGGTGGTCGCGGCGTTCCACTGCGCGCTTGAGGAGTGGACGTTCCAGCCCGGGCCCGCGAGCCGTGACGATCTCGCCGCCCGGCTCCGCGGCGCGTTCACCGCGATTCCGGAGAGCGTCACGATGACGGTCGCGAGCCCGGATCCGGCTGGATAGGCGTGGACTAGACGCTCTTCTGGTACGAGCGGAACGTGGCGACCGAGACGGCCACGCAGACGATCGCGAGCGCGAGCAGGCCGCCCAGCCGGACCGAAACATCGCCCCACTCGGGGTTGGTGCTGAGAGCCGAACGGCCGGCGCGGACCGCCCAGTCGAGCGGGTTCCAGGTGGCGATGTGGCGGAGCCAGCCGGGCATGAGTCCCGTCGGCATGAACGCCGATGACAGGAACGTCAGCGGCAGCATGAAGACGATGTAGATCCCGATGATGGCCTCGCGCTGCCGCAGGACCATGCCGGCGGCGTTCGACAGCGAGCCGAACACGATGCCGACCAGGACCGCCGCCGCCACCATCGCGGCGGCTCCGGCGAGACCGCCCGGCAGCTCCGCACCGGCCAGCAGGCCGAGGAGCAGAATGATGATGGACTGGAGCGTGGTCGTGACGGCCTGCTCGACCACGTTCGCGTTCATCAGCGCGACACGGCTCGCCGGGGAGACCAGGAAACGGTTGAGCGTGCCCCGGTCGATCTCCTCCAGCGTGCCCATGCCCGCCCACATGTTGGCGTTCATCGCGTTCATGGCGATGACCCCGGGAATCAGGTAGTCCAGGTACGAGCCGCCGCCGAAGCCCGGGATCTCGGCGACCCGCTTGAACAGCTCCCCGAACAGGAACAGCCAGATCGCCGGCTGGAAGATGTTGCCCACGATGACGAAGGGCTGCCGTGCGATGGCGTGCAGCCGGCGCCCGCTCAAGTACCAGGTGTGCGTCAGTGTGGTGGTCATGAGCGGTTCGCCCCCTCGGCGACGAGATCCTCGGATTCGCTGTAGCGGCGCCCGGTGAGGCGCAGGTAGACGTCGTCGAGCGACGGGCGGGCGACCGTCACGGAGGCCGCGGGTGCCCCTGCGGTCTGGAGCGCGGCCAGGATGGCGGGTACGGCCGACGCGCCGTCGTCGCTGCGGGCGCTGATGGCGTCGCCGGCGACGAGGACGTTCCGTATGCCCTGCAGATCTTGCAGGGCGGAGCGGGCGGCGGCCGGGTCGGTCTCCGCCGCCAGCTCCAGGTGGACGACGTCGCCGTGCAACGCTCCCTTGAGCTCGTCCGGCGGCCCCTCGGCGACGACGCGGCCGCGGTCGACGATGGCGATGCGGCCCGCGAGCCGGTCGGCCTCTTCGAGGTAGTGGGTGGTCAGGAGGACGGTCATGCCGTCCTCGCCGGCGAGGCGCGTGATCTCCTCCCACATCGCGGCGCGCGACTCGGGGTCGAGGCCGGTGGTCGGCTCGTCGAGGAAGAGCACCTCGGGCCGGTGCACCAGCCCGAGCGCCACGTCCAGGCGCCGCTGCATGCCGCCGGAGTACGTCTTCACCAGCCGCCCGGCCGCACCGGTCAGGCCGAAGCGGGCGAGGAGCTCGTCGGCGCGGGACGCCGCGTTCGCTCCGAGGCCGTGGAGGCGGCCCTGGAGGACGAGGTTCTCGCGGCCGGTGGCGCCGGGGTCGGCCCCGGAACGCTGCGCGACGACGCCGATGGCGCGCCGGACCCGGTCGGGGCGGCGGAGCACGTCGATGCCGTCGACGATCGCCGTCCCCTCATCGGGGCGGGCGAGCGTCGTGAGGATCTTGATCGTGGTGGACTTGCCGGCGCCGTTCGGGCCGAGGAGCCCGAAGACGGCTCCGCGCGGGACGGTGACGTCGAGCCCGTCGAGGGCCCGGACGCCTTCCTTGTCGCCGCGTACGGCATAGGTCTTGACGAGGCCCTGCGCCTCGATGGCGGCTGAAGATGGCATGGCTCTGCCGCTCCTCCGTTCGATGGGTTCGGGTGCTTCGGTCACGCCGATCGACGGAGGTCGCCCTCTGTAGGCTGGGCGCAACGCACCTCCGTCGCTGGCACGACGGTGTGGCGGCCCCGGTGCGGTGCTCGGATCTTGGCGGAGAAGAACACCGTGCCGGGGGATTCTGCGTCAAGCAGGGATTCGGGTCAGGCGGAGCCCTCGCTTTCGTCGTTCTCCTCGTGGAGCAGTGCCGGTTCCTGGAGCAGTGCCGGTTCCTCGCCAAGCAGGGCCTGGTCGGCCTTGAACCACTCGGTCTGCCGCATCTCGGCGGGGAGCTCGCTGGTCTCATGCCAGGTGCGCCAGTCGGCGAGCCCTTCGAACGAGCCGTCGGCCAGCTCGGTGACCATGGCGCGCACCCAGTCGGCCTCGGCCTGCTTGAGCGCCAGGGCGTACTCGCCCTCCAGCAGGAAGAGCCGCGGCATGCCCTGCCCCACCATCAGGTCGGCCAGCGTGGCACGGGCCGCGGTCATCTCCTTCTCCAGGGTGCGCAGCCGTTCGGCGAGCAGGCCGGCGACCTCGTCCGGGGGCAGCACGATCACCAGGGAGAGCGCCGCCTCGAACAGCGGGTACTCCTTGGCGGGCGTGCGGACCAGCTCCCGCAGGCGCTCGGTCAGCTCGGCCCGACCGGCCTCGGTGATCCGGTAGACGGTGCGCTCCGGGCGCCGCCCGGCCCGCGCCGTGCCCTCGGCCTCGACGAGCTCCCGGTCGGCCAGGTTCTGGACGACGGTGTAGAGCGACCCGTAGCGGATCTTGATGCTCTGGTCCTTGCCCCGGTGCTTGAGCCGTTGCGCGATCTCGTACGGATGCATCGGCCGTTCGATCAGCGTGGACAGCACCGCCAGCGCCAGCGGGCTCGTGCTCGTGCGTCGTCCCGGCATCGTGTCATCCATCCGCGTTCGTATATTCGTTTACGAATATACGACGGCGCGGCGGGACTCGACAAGCCTTCTTCGCGACCGCTCAGCGGTGCCCTTCGACCTTGTCCGCGGCCTTGCGGGCGGCGATCAGCACGGGATCCCACACGGGCGAGAAGGGCGGCGCGTATCCCAGGTCGAGACCGGTCATCTCCTCGACCGTCATCTGGCTCCAGAGCGCGATGGCCAGGCCGTCGATGCGCTTGGCGGCGTTCTCCTCGCCCACGATCTGGGCGCCCAGCAGGCGGCCGGACCGTTTCTCGACGATGAGCTTGGTCTTCATCGGAGTGGTGCCCGGGTAGTAGCCGGCCCGCGTCGTCGACTCCACCACGACGCTCAGCGACTCGAACCTCGCCGCGGCGGCCTCCGCCTCGTTCAGCCCGGTCCGGGCGACCTCGACATGGCAGATCTTCGACACGGCCGTGCCGACCACGCCGGGGAACGTCGCGTAGCCGCCGCCGAGATTGAGCCCCGCCACGCGGCCCTGCTTGTTGGCGTGTGTGCCGAGCGCGATCGCCACCGGCTCACCCGACACCAGATGGCGGGTCTCCACGCAGTCTCCGGCGGCCCACACGCCCTCGGTGCGGGTCCGCATCCGGCGGTCGGTGATGATCCCGCCGGTCGGCCCGACCGCGATGCCCGCCGCCTCGGCCAGATCGGAGTTCGGCCGGACGCCCATGCCGAGGACCACCAGGTCGGCGTCGAGCGTGCGCTGCGGGGTGACGACCGCCCGGACGCGGTCGCCGGAGGTCTCGAACGCCTCGACGCGTTCGCCCAGGTAGAGGCTGACACCGACACCGCGGAGAGCGTCCGCGACGAGCTCGCCCATGTCGGGGTCCAGGGTGCGCATCGGCTGGGAGGCGCCGTCGACAAGGCTGACCTCCAGCCCGGCCTCCACGAGCGCCTCGGCCATCTCCAGCCCGATGTATCCACCGCCCACGACGACCGCGTGCCGAGGCCGGTCCTCGTCCAGGGCACGGCGGATCGCGATCCCGTCGTCCAGGATCTGGACGCCGTGGACGCCCTCGGCGTCCGCCCCGGGAAGCCTGGGCCGCCGCGGGACCGCACCGGTGGCGATCAGCAACTGGTCGAAGCCCTCCTGGCGTTCGGCTCCGCTGTCGAGGTCGCGGACCCGCACGGCCCGCCGGTCAAGGTCGATCTCGGTGACCTCGTGCCGGGTGCGGACGTCGATGTCCTGCTTGGAACGGAACTCCGCGGGGGTCCGCACGATCAGGTCGTCCAGGGCGTCGACGTGCCCGCCGATGAAGTAGGGGATGCCGCACGCGGAGTAGGAGGTGTGGCAGCCGCGCTCGAAGACCATGATCTCCAGCTCGTCCGGCCCGCGTCCGCGACGGGCCGCGGACGCCGCACTCATCCCCGCCGCGTCGCCGCCGATGACGACGAGCCGCTCGCGCCCGCGCGACGCCCCGCGCTCAGCGGACACGGCCGCGGGGCTTGAGCCGGGTGGTCGGAAGCGCGGGCGCGGGCAACCGGTCGCCTGCGTAGCCACGCACCTCGCCGAAGCGTGAGCCTGCTTTCAACGTGTCCGCGTTCATCCAGTCCGTGCGCGCGGCATCGATCTCCTCGCCGGTGCGGGCGACGAAGTTCCACCACATGACGATCTCCTCGGCGAACGGCTCGCCGCCGAGGAGCAGCATGTGGCTCGCCGTCGCCGCGCTCACCTGGAGCTCCGACCGCCCGCAGCCGAGATAGAGCAGCGAGCCGGGCGCCAGGTCCACGCCGTCCACGTTCGCCACCCCCAAGGTCGTGAGGACCGCGTACTCGAAGTCCGGCTCCAGCGGCAGCCGCGCGTCTCCTCCCGCCGCCAGAGTGAGGTCCACACCGACGAGCGGTGAGAAGGCCGTCCCGGCCGATCTGGCGCCCGACATCTCGCCCATGAAGACGGTGGCGCGCAGGGCGCCGTCCTCCAGCACCGGGAGATCAGCGTGGAAGTCCCAGCGCGGTTCGGTGGCGCGGGCGCCGTCCGGGAGCGCGACCCACAGCTGCGCGCCGTGCAGCGTCGCCGAGTGGGCCGCCGGCGACTCCTCGGAGTGCGCGATGCCGTTGCCCGCGGTCATCACGCCGAGCGTCCCGGGCCGCAGCGTCTGGAGGCTGCCGAGACTGTCGCGGTGCAGCACCTCGCCGTCCAGCAGCCAGCTCACCGTCTGGAGCCCGATGTGCGGGTGCGGCGGGACCTGCATGCCCGGCTGGTCGACGATGTCGTCGGGCCCGTAGTGATCGACGAAGCACCAGGCGCCGACCATGCGGCGGCCCAGGGTCGGCAGCAGCCTGCGGACCTCGCCGCTCTCGCCGAGCTGGACGGAGCGGCCCTGCAGCAGCTCGCGCACCGGCTCGGCCGCCACATCCGCGCGGCCGCCGCATTCGGTCAGCGGGGGCCGGACGTCAAGATTGCTCATTCGGCCGTCTCCATGATGATTGAATCCTCAACGATCTTGTTCTGGCATCCTAGTGCGCCTGCTCCTGTGCTTGAGGAAGGCGGTACGCGCGGCGGGCGTTGCCGGACGCCACGAGCTCCCCCACCCTTACTGCATCCTCCTCTGTCCACGCGCCGTCCTCGACGCCGGAGCCCAGGTAAGCGCCGAGCCCGCGCCGGAACAGCAGCGCGCCCAGGTGGTAGAGCTCGGCCAGGCCGAACGCGTCGGAGGAATAGAGCACCTTGCCGAACGGCGCCAGCTCCAGCAGCTCAGCGATCAGTGTGGGCGCCCGGTGACCGAGGTTGTGGGTGGCGAGCCCGACGTCCACGAAGACGTTCGGGAAGACCTGCGCGAGGTATCCGGCGTGCCGGTGGAACGGGTAGTTGTGCAGCAACATCACCGGCACGCCGGTCGGCGCCACCGCCTGGAGCAGGCTCGTGAGCAGCAGCGGATCCCCGCGCCGGAGGTCGGCGTCGGCGTCCCCGTATCCCACGTGGAACTGCACGGGCAGCCCCGCGTCGACCGAGCACCACACCAGGAAACGATGCAGGACCTCGTCCGACACGCGCGGCGGGGCGCTGCGTCCCGCCATGGCGCGGTCGGCTTCGCGCAGGAGCCGCCCCGCCGCCGAGGTGACCTCTGCCCCCGTCGGACGCTCCCCTGACAGCTCCAGGCCCGCCCGGTAGGCCGCGATGGACTTGCAGCCGACGACGCTCTCCGACCGCACCTTCGCGTTCAACCGCGACCTCACCTCCCCGGCGAAGGCCGCCGCGCTGACCTCGTCCGCGACCGCGTCCTCGGCAAGCCGTTCCAGCCGCACGACTTCGTAAGCGCGGGCACCGGCCAGCTTTCCCAGCGCCGGGGGCTCCAGCATGGCCTGCGGCGTGTAGCCGGTGTCGACGCAGAGAACGTCGAGCGCAGCCGCCGTGAGGAAGCGCCGATTGACCTCGTCCGCTCCCAGCTCCATGCGCCGGGCGAGGTAATCATCAGGCGAGGCGTGCGCGGGCAGCCCCAGCACGGGCGCGCACCAGCGGCGCAGAGCGAAGCCGACCTGCGTGTCCCACAGGCTCCCGCTCAGTTCGGTGCCCGGTTCGTCCGCCTCCGTGAGCAGGGCCTCGAACTCCGCGGGTTCGAGGTCGCGATCAAGCACCCCGTGGCAGTGGTGATCTATCAGCCGCAGTGCCCCCAGCCATTCCTGCACCACGCCTCCTTCCCTCGGTCTTCCCTCGGTGAAACGGGACGGTCGCTCCGTGAAACGGAGTGGTCGTCTCCGTACGATGCCCGTACCGACCGATTCCAACGCCACCGGCAGCGGGGAGCGCACATGGAGACCAGCCCGGACGCCCGGCTCGTCCTGGATGCGGATGAGCGTGCCGAGCGCGGCGCGCGGGCCGCGGAGCTGGCGGCGGACCTGGATCGCGGCGACATCGTCGCGGTGGCGCTGACCTGGGTCGACGTCAGCGGAATCACCCGCACCAAGACGGTGCCGGTGACCCGCCTCCCGCATGCGGCCTCGTGGGGCGTCGGCATGTCGCCGGTGTTCGACGTCTTCCTGCTGGACGATTCGATCGTCTCCGGCCGCTACGTGGGCGGGCCCACGGGCGATCTGCGCCTCCATCCCGATCTTGACCGCCTCGTCCCGATGGCCGCGTTGCCGGGGTGGGCGTGGGCCCCGGCCGACCGGTTCACCCAGGAGGGCGCCGAGCATCCGGTGGACGCGCGGGCGGCGCTGCGCCGCGAGGTCGCCCGGCTGGCCGAGCAGGGATGCTCGGTGCGCGCCGCGTTCGAGATCGAATGGGCCGTGTCCGACGGCGACGACGGGGAGGGGGACGGCTCGGACTGGGAGGACTTCACCCCGGCGTGCAACGGTCCCGCGTACGGGATGACGCGCATCTCCGAGCTGTCGGGCTATCTCCGGGACCTGCTCAAGGCGCTCGCCGCGACGGGGGTCTCCGTCGAGCAGCTCCATCCGGAGTACGCCGAGGGGCAACTGGAGCTCTCGGTGGCGGCGGAGAATCCGGTAGGCGCGGCCGACACCGCCGTGCTCGTACGGGAGACGATCCGCGCGGTCTCGTTCGAGCACGGGCTGGCCGCCTCGTTCTCCCCCAAGGTGCTCGCCGGGTCGGTCGGCAACGGCGCCCACGTTCATCTGAGCCTGTGGCGGGAGGACGAGGCGGAGGGTCCGGTCAACACGATGTCGGGCGGCGAGGGCCCGTACGGCATGAGCGCGGCGGGCGAGGCGTTCACGGCGGGCATCCTGGACCATCTGCCCGCGCTGCTCGCCGTGGGCGCGCCGTCAGTCGCGAGCTACCTGAGGCTCATACCGTCCCACTGGGCTGGAGCCTTCGCGTGCTGGGGCCTGGAGAACCGAGAGGCCGCGCTGCGATTTGTCACCGGCGCGCTGGGAGAACGGGCGGCGGCGGCCAATCTGGAGGTCAAGTGCTTCGACGCCTCCGCCAACCCGTACCTGGCTCTGGCCGGACTGCTCGCCGCCGGGCGCGCGGGCATCGCCGGCGAGGCGACCCTGCCTCCACCGGTCGACGTGGACCCGGCCACGCTGGACTTCATGGAACGCGCCGGCCTGGGCATCAGCGAGCTGCCCTCCTCGCTGGCCGAGTCGGTGGCGGCCTTCGAGTCCGACCCGGTGCTGCCGGCGGCCTTCGGCGAGGCGCTCAGCGACACGATCGCCACCGTGCGGCGCGGCGAGATCGCCCTGTTCGAGGACGCGTCGCCGGAGGAGATCGCCGCGACCACCCGCTGGCGGCACTGACGTCCGGATCTCAGAACGTGATCAAGGGGTCGCCCACGAAGTCGGCGACGAAGTTCACGAAGAAGAACCCGAAGAACAGGAAGTTGAGCACCAGGACCACGTGGTGCCACCACCTCGGCCGGGCGACGCGCGGCAGCTTGGTGTTGAGGTAGATGAGCATGAACGGGTAGATCAGGGCACCCAGATTGACCATGTTCGCCGACCACTGCACCAGGCTCACCGGCAGCGCCAGATGCAGGACGATCGAGATGATCACCAGCAGGACCAGCATGAACGGGTAGTAGAAACGGCGCGGGTCGCCCTCCAGGAGCGCCCGGAGCCGCGGGCTGGTGGCGTGGGCGGCGTCCGTGGTCACTCTCACCATCGCCTCGAAGATGCCGAGCTGGGTGGAGAAGAGGATCAGAACGCCCAGGAGCAGGGCGGCGTAGAAGAGCCACCGGCCGTACTCCTCGTCGAGGGCGGCGGCCACGAAGGTCGGCACGTTCGCCTGCGTCGGCTTGCTGCCGGACAGCTCGACCGCGCGCGCCATCAAGATCGTTGGCAGCAGCATGCCCAGCATCGCGCCGGCGAAGAAGATGCCCCACATGTCCGTGCACAGCAGCCGGTACCAGCGCTTCCACAGCGCCGCGTTCTTCTCGTCGTCGGGGAACGTCACGCCGCTGTCCAGGAGCTTGGCCCGCTCGCCGCGGAGCCCGGCGATGAACCCGGTCCGGTGGCCCATCCCGTAGCCCTTGTCGCGGTAGTGGCCCATCACGTACCAGTTGAGCCCGGACGCGAGCGCGGTGAACCCGGCCAGGCCGCCGATCTCGGTCGCCGTGATGCCGTCGGGCGGCGCCGCCGGGGTGACGAAGCCCTTGATGCCCTCCCACCAGCCGCTGAACGGGACGATGAACAGGTCGATGAGCAGCAGGCCGGTGAGGATCGTGCCGACCATCAGCCAGTTGGCCAGCTCCAGCGCGCGAGAGATCCGGCGGGCGGCCGCGGTGATCAGGAAGACGAGCACCAGCAGCGCGATCGCCCAGAGCCGCGGCTCCTCGGCCCCCTTGCCGGGGATCTCGCCGTGGACGAGCGCGTACATCCCCTGCCCGGCGGAGGCGGCCCAGCCACCGGCGATGAACGCGAAGATGACGACGAAGACCGAGATCGGCACCCACAGGAACCAGCCGGGCGGGACGCGCCCCCAGCCGACGACGGGCGCCTCACCGGTCGCGACCACGTAGCGGGAGCACTCGATGTTGTAGAGCGTCTGGAGCACGGCCGAGACGACGATGACCCAGCCGACGCCCTCGAAGCCGTATTTGCCGACCGCCTGCGGCCCCAGGAGCCACTCGCCGCTGCCGATCGAGATCCCCAGCGCGATCAGGCTCGGGCCGAGGGCGTACCGGAACAGCTCCTTCGGGCCGATCCTGCGTACGCCGAACACCTCCTCGGGCGTGGGCAGGTCCGCGACCGCCAGGCCAGGACGGCTGACGCCCAGCGGGCGCGTCTCGATGTCATCGGGGCTGTGGTCGGCCATGGTTCGCCTCCCAGGCGTACCTGCCCCCGAATCGATCGGACACCCGGATGATCCGTCAGGGGGACGTCCGCGACAACCCCCCGGCCGTGACGACCTGACCGAGGTCGTAGGGCTGGAAGCGCATCTGCACCTCACCGCAGGCACAGCGCGTGTAGCTGACGACGCCGTCGGAGGTCAGGTGCCTCGACAGCACTTGGTAGGTCTCGTCCTCGGGCCATCCGCACCGCGGGCAGTCGTCCACTGTGATCCATCGCTTCTCCCCGGTCGCCCTGCCGGGGTGTAAGGGTTAAACTTCAGTAAGAGACGTACATACATTAACACTTACGACAGTCCACGTGTGCGATAGTCGGGAACGATGGCAACGCAGATCACCGGATACAAGAGCAAGGCCGTGGCCGCCGCGGTCGCCTTGGTGAACGCGGTCACCACCACGGAGGGCGACGACAGCGAGGACGCCCTGCGCGAGATCCTTCGCGACAACGAGTTCTTCTGGCAGCAACTCGAGACCGGCGACGTCGAGTCGTTCCGGGAGTGGGGCCGGACGCTGCGGCCGTTCTTCGAGGCCGAGGAGCTCATGGACGCCGCGGAACTGCTCAACGATCTGATGTTGCGGATCCCGATGCATCCGCACATCTCCAACCACGAGCCGCACGGCGTGCACATGCACTACGCACCGCCGTCGTCACGGCTCCCCGACCGCTTCCGGGCGGCCACCCTCATGAAGCTCTCGGAGCTGGTCTGCGCGTACGGGTTGGGCCGCACGGGAGTGTGCGCGGCGGACGGATGCGACAACGTCTACGCCGACACGTCGAAGGCGGGGCGGCGCCGCTTCTGCTCGGAGGCGTGCGCCAACCGGACCAACGTGGCCGCCTTCCGCGCCCGCAAACGCACCGTCGATGACAGGACCGCTTAAGCCGGACGGGCTAGAACGACGGCTGGCGGCACTGCTCGCGGACGCGCCAAGCGAAGCGGCCCGCCTGGCCAAGTGAAGCGACCGCCTCGCCAAATGAAGCGGCCCGCCGGGTAGGGCGGGCCGCCGCGTCCTCTGGGTGGCGGAGTGGGTCAGGCGTCGTGGTCGTGTTCGGCGTGGGTGGTGTTCGAGCCGGGCAGCGCCGGGCCGCGCAGCGGGATCTTGTCGGCGTCGGCCGGGTCGATGCGGTCCAGTTGCCGGTACGCGGCGGCCTTGGCGAGATCGACCATCGAGACGTACGCGGTGTGGACCTGGAAGCGCTGGCGTTCGGGCGGCAGGTTGCTCAGCTCGACGAGCAGTGAGGCGCCGCCGAGGATGCCGTAGGCGTTGCGGGCGATGCCCTCGTAGTCGCCGCCCGGGTACTGGGAGACGACCGCTCCGGCACGGGTGAAGGCGTTGTGCACACGGACGCCGACCTGCTTGGACCGCTTGAACGCGCCCGCCGGGACGGTGGGGTTGGTCGGCCACAGGATCGACGTGGTGATTTCCCTGCCGTCCGGCGGCGGGAAGGCGTACCGGCCCTGCATGTGGTAGTCGACCATGATCGACGGGCGGAACCGGTCGAACGTGCGGCGGATCGCGGCCGCCTCGGGCACCGGGTTGTCGGCGGGCCGCATCGACGGGTTGTGGTAGCGGTTGATGTCGTAGCCCTTGCCGGGCTCGCCGTACTCCGGCTTGGCGTCCGGGTCGTAGTTGTAACGCCACTGCCGCTGGTGCCCGTCGGGGTTGGCGCGCACCAGGATGCCGAGGGTGATCTTCGAACGCAGCCGGCGGGCGTCCCGGTCATTGCGGACGCCGAGTGTGCCGAGGGCCTTGAGGGCGGACTCGGTGCCGAGGGGCTCGTCGCCGTGCTGCTCCGTCACGTACATCAGCCGCTTGGGCCCGCTGCCGAGCGTGGCGAACCACAGCGGACGGCCCTCGTTGCTCTTGCCGACGCTGCGGACGCGGACCCGGCCGTGGCTCGCGCGTTCGATCCGCTTCAGGGCCTTGGCCAGCTCGGCATTGGTGTGGAGCCGTACGCCGCCGCCGTTCTGTTCCGCTCGCTGAGGCGCGGTGGGGAGGGCGGGAGCGGCGGCGTGCGCCGGGGCGGCGAAGGCTCCGGCGGTGAGCGCGAACGCGGCGAGGCCGGCGAGGGGACGGGCCGTACGGCCCGGGAGCGAGGTCACGAGCTGCCTCCATTGGCATCGGTGACTGGCATCGGTGACGGACGGGCCTCCCCCGCCGGCCCGTTGATCATCTCGATCGGACGCTATCGGGTCGGGTCGTCGTTGCGAAGGGCCCGCCCAGGTGATCCCGGACGGGCCCTTGCCGGTCGTTCAGCCTCTGATCATGGTGGAACGGTCAGAAGCCGGCCTTCAGGACGTCGATGCCGCGGGCGTGGTCGACCACGTAGATGTACTTGCCGTGGTAGTACGCCGCCCATGTGCGGGCGTCGTCCGGCCGGTAGTAGGCGATCTGCTTGATGTTGGTGGGGTCGCGCACGTCGAGGAACCGCGTGCCCTGGGTGTAGAACGCCTGGGCGAGGATGCCGTTCTTGACGTCGAAGTAGTGCGCCGAGCAGTCATCGGTGTCGGGACGGCTGCCCTCCTTGCCCGCGACTCCCCACGTGCCGAGCGTCCTCAGGCGGAACTTGTTCTCCGGCGTCGAACGCCAGCCCTGACCGCCGTACGAGCCCTTGAGGGAGGCGATGACCAGGAGGCCGTCGTTGGCACAGCCGTCGTTGAAGGTCTCCTCGGTGATGACGATCGTCTGGCCGCGGCCCCACTTGCGCGGGTCGGGGCCCTGGTCGGCGGTGCGGCCGACCGGCCGGAAGCTGTTGTGCATGAACGAGGAGTTGACCGTCGCCTCGTCGAGGCCGCCGCCCGCGTACGGCACCGGGTTCCACGGCACGGCCTTGCGGACCTTCTTCAGCACCGGGTCGTACCGCCACCCGTAGGTGTGGTAGCCGCGCACGCCACCGCGGCCGGACGCCCACGCGATGCCCGAGGAGTCGACCTGGATGTCGTGGGTGTAGTCGGTCTTGCCGTCGTTGCGGCCGGTGTCGATCGGGTCCTTGAAGACCTTCGGCTTGCGCGGGTTGCGCACGTCGGTCACCCAGACGGGGCGGCCGCCCCAGTCCGCCGGCTGCCAGTCGGCCTTGGCGGGGCCGCCGGTCCAGAGGTACTGGCAGTCGTTGACGCAGGACGTCGTGTGGCCCGCCGGGAGCACCTGGTAGGCGATCTGCTTCAGGCTCTCCGGCTTGGACACGTCGATGACGTAGACCCCGGACTCGCCGGTGTTGGTGGTGCCGCCGAACGCGCGCGGGTCACGCGAGAGGTAGATGATCTTCCGCTTGTGGTCGGCCTCGGTGTCCTCGCCCTGCCAGAAGCCGGGCAGGTCGAACGAGCCGACGAACTTCGGGCTGCGCGGGTCGGCGGAGACGTCATAGGCCTTCAGCCCGAACCGGCCGCTGACGAACATGATGGTGCGCTTGTGCCGGCCCTTGCCGTAGTCCATGAAGACCAGGGAGGTGCCCTCCTTGGCGTCCGGCACGTTCCCCACCCGTTCGACGCCCTTGATCGCGTCGGAGACCTGGGTGGAGGTCTTGCCCACCTCACCGGGTCCGTGGCCCGCGTGGGAGTTGAGGTCGCGTCCCTCGCCCGCCGCCGCCTGCGCCGCGCCGGCCGTCTTGGTCTGCGTGGCTCCGGGGTCGGGCGGGCAGGCCCACGCCGCCCCGGCGGCCAGCAGCACGGTGGCCGCCGCGCCGGCGACGCCGCCGGTGAAGACGCGCCTCGTTCGTGGTCGGGGGAACATTCGTGCCTCCAGGTTGCGCGGATGTCGCCGAGGCAAGTCTGGACGTAAGCGTCCTGGTGATCAAGGGGCTAAGTGTCACAAGGAAACACCTCATGGCTGTGAGCACATGACGGAGGCCCGCCCCAGGTGGGACGGAATCTCGCGCGGTCACGATCCGGCATCTGGCCGGTTTGTGCCGTGTGGCCTTCGGCGGCGGCGGTGCCGTACCCTCACCGACGTGAAGAGCGCCACCCGTACCGCCGCACTCCTCTCCGGGGCCGTGGTGATGCTCGTGAGCCCGTTCGTCGCCATGAAGGCGATGAGCGACCCGGCCGACCCGCGCGTCTCGGTCGGCGCCGCTCCGGCCTCCACCCTCGTGCCCGGCGACATCCGGGACGGGACGGGACGCATGATCGCCGGGGCCGTCTGGACCGGGCTGGTGGCGTACGACCCCCGCACCGGCGTCCCCGCCAACGCCGCCGCCGAGGCCATCACGAGCGACGACCGCAAGGTCTGGACCGTCAAGCTCAAGCCGGGCCGGTTCCATGACGGCTCGCCGGTCAGCGCCCGCTCGTTCACCGGGGCGTGGAGCGCGGTGCTGCGCGAGGGATGGTCGGGGGCGCGGCTCTTCACCGAGGTGGCGCACGTCAAGGGCGCCAAGGTGAAGCAGGAACGGGTCGACGGTCTCACGGTGGTCGACGACCTCACGTTCAAGGTCACCCTCGACCGGCCGATGAACGGGTTCCCCGCGCTGCTGGGCGACCCCGCGTTCCTGCCGATGCCGGACGGCGTGCTGCGTTCGCGTGACTGGGCCTCGTACGGGAAGCGTCCGATCGGCAACGGCCCGTACCGCGTACGCGCCCACGACCAGCGCGAGACCGTCCTCGACCGGGACGGCGCCCGCACGATCGTCGTCAAGGCGATGCCCGACGCGGCGGCGCAGTACAAGGCGGTGCAGGCCGGCGACCTCGACCTGGCCACGGCGGTGCCGCCGAACCGGCACGAGTCGATGGAGGCCGACTTCCGCCGCCGGCACCTCATCGTCCCTGGCCGGGCCATGACGTACCTGGCGTTCCCCCAATGGGAGAAGCGCTTCACCAATCCGTCGATCCGGCAGGCCATGTCCATGGCGATCGACCGGAACGCGGTCTCGGAAGGCCCGCTCGGCTACCAGACGAGCCCCGCCAACGCCTTGGTCCCGCCGGGAGTGCTGCCAGGCCGCCGTGACGAGGGCCAGTGCCGTCCGTGCGTCCACGACCCTGCCGCCTCCGCCGCCACTCTTGCTGACGCGGGCGGCCTCACCGGGCCGGTGCCGATCTGGTACGAGGCGGGCGCGGGCGACGACGCCTGGCTGAAGGCCGTGGCGGAGCAGCTGCGGAAGACGCTGAAACTCGACGTCCAGCCCAAGCCCACGGAAGATCTGCAGAAGGCGCTCGCGGACCGCACGGTGGACGGGCCGTTCGTCCTGAAGGCCGCACCCGCCTACCCCGCGCCGATCGCGGCGCTGACCCCTCTGCTGGACGCGCGCACGGGCTACGGCGACGACTACACCCTCGATCTGATCGGCGACGCCGAACGGGCGGCGACGCCGGAGGACGCCGTGACACCGGCACGGTTGGCGGAGACGGCCCTCCTGCGCGACATGCCTGCGATGCCACTGTGGACCAACCATGATCACCTGGTCTGGTCGGAACGGCTGCAGGGCGTCACCGCCGACGCCTTCACCGGCGTGCGCCTGGACCGCCTGACGATCAAAGACTCATGACGAGGGGTTGCCAGATCGCTTGGCGGGCGTTCCCACTGCGCTCGCCGCGTATCTCTCCCTGCGCCCGACGCACAGCGCAAGTGCCGGGATCGAGCCGAGCGCGGCGATCCCCGCGGCGACGAACATGACGGCCCCCAGGCCACCGGAGCCGTAGGGGATCCCCAGCACCGCCACGCCCACGGCGACGCCGACCTGCTTGGCCGTGTTGGTGATGCCCGAGGCGATGCCCGCCCGTTCGGCGGGCGCGGCGGCGAGCGCGACCTGGCCGGCGACGAGATTGCCGATGCCACCGCCGATGCCGCCGAGGACGAAGCCCGGGGTGAGCGCGGGCCAGTTGTGGCTCTGATACGTGACCGCGACCAGGAGGCTGGACACGGTGATGAGCAACGGCCCGGCGGCCACCAGGACGGCGGGCGGTATCAGGTGCGCGCGCCTGGCGAGCAGCAGCGGGGTGGCGAGGGCGGGAAGGCTGTACGACAGGAACCACAGGCCCGCCACGGCGGGCTCCGCGTTCATCGGGCCCTGCACGTACATCGAGAAGTAGGCGAGCGACCCGGCCCCGGTCACGTGGAGGACGAACGCCCCGGTCGCGTTCGCCGCGTACAGCCGGTCGCGCAGCAGCGACAGATCGATCATCGGATCGGCCACCCGCCGGAGCAGGAGCCTCCCGAGCGCGAGCGCCGCGGCCAGCAGCGCGCCGACGACGAGCGGCGACCCCCAGCCGGCTCGGTGCCCCTCGATCAGCGCCCACATCAGCAGGACGAGCCCGGCCGTCAGGTAACCGGTCCCCCGCACGTCGAGCGGCCGCGGCAGCCTCTCGTACGACTCCCGCAGGGTCCCGAGCGCGACTCCGAAGGCGACCGCGCCCACGACGGCCGTCAAGGCGAAGATCGAGCGCCAGCCGAACAGCGCGGTGAGCGCCCCGCCGATCACCGGGCCGGAGGCCATCGCGCCGCCCGACCCCGCCGCGAAGACCCCGAGCGCACGGTTGCGTGCACGTCCCGCTGGAAAGGCCGCGGCGATCAGCGGTGCCGCGCTGCCGTAGAGCAGGGCGGCGCCACACCCTTGAACGGCTCGCAGCAGATCGAGCGCGAGGGCGGACTGCGCCAACGCGCAAGCCCCGGAGGCGAGCGTGAAGACGCCCAGACCGCTGAGGAAGAGCCGCCGCCTGCCGAGCCGGTCGGAGAGCGCCCCGGAGAGCAGCAGGAGGGCCGCCAGCGGGAGCGCGTATCCGTCGATCGCCCACTGCGCCTCGGCGAGCCCGGCGTCCAGATCCCGCCGCATGTCGGGAAGCGCGAGGGTGACGCCGATGAGGTCGAGCACCAGCAGAAACCCGGCCGTCGTGGCCACCGCGAGTGTGCGTGTACGCCGTTCCATCGCCTTAATATACAGCGTATATTAACGGCTAGACTAGGGCCGGTGAAGACACGTGGACGCGGCACCCGGGGCCTCACGCGCGACGAGGTGCTGGACGCCACCCTGGCCCTCGCGGAGGAACGCGGCCTCGGCGCCGTCAGCATGCGCGCGGTCGCCGACCAGCTCGGCGTGACGCCGATGGCGCTCTACCGCTATGTCGGCGACAAGCAGGGGCTGCTCGACGGTCTGGTGGAGCGCATCGTCAGCGAGATCCCGCTGGACGACCCGGCGCTCCCCTGGCAGGAGCGCCTGCGCGTCTTCGGCACCGCGATCCGGGAGGTGGCCCGCCGGCATCCCGACGTCTTCCTGCTGCTGTTCCAGCGGCCGACCGTCACGCCCGAGGCCCGGCGCCCGCGCAATTCGGTGCAGCACATCCTGCGCGACGCGGGCGTTCCCGAAGACAAGATCGCCCCACTGCAGCGACTGCTCGACACGGTCGGCATGGGTCTGGCCGCCTCCGAGGCGAGCGGACGCTTCACCGGTGACCAGGACGACGTGAACGCCGTCTTCGACATGGCCGAGGAGATCTTCATCGCGGCCATCGAACGCTACGCCGGATGACCCAGCCAATGGGTCAAGGCGGTGAAACGGCGGCGGACGCCTCCCGTACGCACCGCGGCGGCCAGAGCACGCCGCGAACCGACCAGGACGACGAGCCTCTTGGCCCGGGTGATGCCGGTGTAGAGCAGGTTGCGACGCAACATCATCCACGCGCTCGTCGTCAACGGGACCACCACGGCCGGGTATTCGCTGCCCTGCGACCGATGGATCGTGATGGCGTACGCGTGGGCCAGCTCATCGAGCTCGTCGAAGCCGTACTCGACGTCCTCGTCCTCATCCGTCCGCACCGTCAGCGTCTGCTCCTCGAGTGACAAGGCCGTGACCACGCCCACCGTGCCGTTGAAGACACCCGCCTCGCCCTTGTCGTAGTTGTTGCGCAGCTGCGTGACCTTGTCGCCGACACGGAACACCCGCCCGCCGTACCGCTTCTCGGATCCGCCAGGCGTCAACGCCTCCTGGAGAGACCCGTTGAGAGACGCCGCCCCCGCCGGACCGCGGTGCATCGGCGTGAGCACCTGAACGTCGCGCCGCGGATCAAGCCCGAACTTGCGCGGAATGCGATTGACGACCACGTCAACGGTGAGCTCCGCGGTCTCCTCGGCGTCCTCACACGGAAAGAGGAAGAAGTCCTCGAAGCCCCGCGGATGCTCACCCCGGTTGACCCGGTGGGCGTTCACCACGATCCCCGACTCCTGGGCCTGCCGGAAGATCTTCGTGAGCCGCACCCGCGGAACGACCTGCGAACCGAGCAGGTCGGCGAGAACCTCCCCGGCCCCGACCGACGGAAGCTGGTCGACGTCCCCCACCAACAGCAGGTGGGCACCGCGCGGGATCGCCTTCACCAGCTTGTTGGCCAGGATCAGATCGACCATCGAACTCTCGTCCACCACGACCAGATCGGCGTCGAGCGGCTTGTCCCGGTCGTATTTGGCGTCCCCGCCGGGCTGAAGCTGCAGCAGCCGATGAATGGTCGCCGCCTCATGCCCGGTGAGCTCGGCCAGCCGCTTGGCGGCTCTCCCCGTGGGCGCCACCAGCACGATCTTCGCCTTCTTGGCCGCGGCGAGCTCGACGACAGAGCGCACGGTGAAGCTCTTGCCGCAGCCCGGCCCACCGGTGAGCACGGCCACCTTGGAGGTCAGCGCGAGCCTAACCGCCGCCTCCTGCTCGACCGCCAACTCGTTCCCCGTCCGCTGCTTGAGCCAGCCGAACGCCTTTTCCCAGTCGACGTCCTTGAACGCCCCAAGCCGATCGTCCCGTGCGTCCAAGAGCTCCCGCACTCCCTGGGCCAACGACCGTTCAGCCCGATAGAACGGCAAGAGATAAACCGCTGGAACCATCACCTCCCCGCCCTCCGCAGACGGCCCTCCCCCGGCCACGCCCCCCGCAGAGTCCAACCGCCCAGTCGCACTGGCAGCCGGGCCGCCTTCTGCAAATGTCTGACTCGGCACAGGCGCGACGGAGCCCTGCGTCGCGTAGCTGTTGGCGGTCGGTATGGGCGTGGCTTCCCCAGGGCTGGATGAGCCGACGCGGTCCTCTGGCGCCGTAAGGGGGAGGTCGCCTTCGGGCAGAGCGGAGCCGGCTCGGTCGGAGGTCGGTACGGAGACGCGCTCGCGGATGACTCGGTCTTCTGACACCAGGATGTCGAGGGCGGGGGTGATCAGCTCGCGGGGGACGGCGAGGATCTTCTCGGCGTCGGTGATGAGGTTGGGCTCGGGCAGGAAGCAGTGCCCGGCGTCGGCCGCTTCGGACAGGGTGTATTGCAGGCCGGCCTTGATGCGTTCGGGGCTGTCGTGCGGGATGCCGACCGCCTGCGCGATGGTGTCGGCCGTCTTGAATCCGATGCCCCAGACGTCTTCGGCCAGCCTGTAGGGCTCGCGGCGCACCGTGGCGATGGAGGCGTCGCCGTATTGCTTGTAGATGCGCACGGCGAGGGAGGTCGATACGCCGATGCCCTGGAGGAAGACCATGACCTCCTTGATGGCCTTCTGCTCTTCCCAGGCGTCGGCGATCCGCTGGGTGCGCTTGCGGCCGAGGCCGCGCACCTCGATCAGGCGTTCCGGCTCCTCCTCGATGATCCGCAGGATGTCCAGGCCGAAGTGCTCCACCATCCGGTCGGCCATCACGGGCCCGATGCCTTTGATCATCCCCGATCCGAGGTAGCGCCGGATCCCCTGCACGGTGGCGGGCAGGACGGTGGTGTAGGACTCGACCTCGAACTGCCGCCCGTACTTGGGATGGGATCGCCAGCGGCCCGTGAGCCTCAGGCTCTCCCCCACCTGGGCGCCGAGCAGCGCGCCGACGACGGTCAGCAGGTCGTGCCCCGTCTTCTCGGTGGCGACGCGCGCGACGGTGTAGCCGGTCTCCTCGTTCGCGTAGGTCACGCGTTCGAGAACCGCCTCCAGCACCGCCGGTCTCGGGGAGTCGGTCATGGATCACATGATGCCGGGTCCATCCAGAAGCAACCAGGCGAACCGAATTCTGTGGATAACTCCGCCATCGAGTTATCCACAGATCCGCCGGGGTCTGGAATTCGCATCGGGACCGGGCCCACCATTGCCGAGTCCGCACGAAGAAAGGGGCACGAAATGCACGGCGCAATGCCCGGGCTCGGGCTGAGCACTCTCGTTTACGGCGCGGTCTGGCTCGTCACCAATGGCGGCCGCGCGCTCCTGCGCCTCAGGGGGCGGCGATGACCACCGTGACCGTCATCGTTCCCGCGCACAACGAGGAGGAGGGGCTGCCCGCGACGCTGGAGTCCCTGATCAGGCAGACAGTCCCCGCCGAGGAGATCATCGTCGTGGACGACGGCTCGTCCGATCACACGGGCGACGTCGCCAGGTCCTACGGTGTCACCGTGCTGCGTCCCGAGCGCAACCTCGGCAGCAAAGCACGCGCGCAAAACCACGCGCTCCCCCACTGCCGGACGGACTTAGTGTTGGCCGTCGACGCCGATACGGTTCTGGCACCTGACTACATCGAACGCCTGAAGCCCGCGTTCGACGATCCCAACGTGGTGATTGCGGCGGGCAACGTCCAGACACGTTTCACCCGGACGATCTGGGAACGCGGCCGCTCGATCGAGTACCTCTTCGGTTTCCATTTCCATCGGCCCATCCAAGCCGGGGCCGCCAGCCCGATGGTCTGCTCCGGCTGCTGCTCGGCGTTCCGCCGCGAGGCCCTCGTCGCGTTCGGCGGCTTCCCGGAACGGACGATCGTCGAGGACATGGACGTCACCTGGTCCTGGCAGATCGGCGGCCGCAGGGCGGTCTACGTCTCCGGCGCGGTGGCCTGGGCGGCCGACCCTGAGACCCTCACCTACCTCCGCAAGCAGGTCTGGCGCTGGATGGCGGGCTTCTTCCAGAACGTGCGGCTGCATCTCCGCCCGATGGCGAGGCGCAAACCCATGCTCGCCGTATGGGTCGTCCTCGCCGTGCTGGAGATCCTCCTCGCCCCGATCTGGTGGACGACCCCGGTGATCCTCACCCTCGTCTGGCGGCTCCCGGTCACCGAGACCCTGGCCTGGTGGCTCGGCGCTGAGCTGCTGCTCTTCACCCCGCCGCTGGTGTACGCGGCGCGCCGCCGGCATCTGTCCGTCTTGCGCGTGCTGGCCAACGTCCCGTTCGCCTATCCGACCAGGGCGGTCAACACGTACTACGCCTGGAAGGGCCTCCTGGTCGAGCTGGTCCTCGTTCCCCTGGGCCTCGCCAAGACCCTCACCGTCTACGAGAAAGGGCGGGCAAGCTGACGCCGCGGCCGACGCCTTGGTCAGCGCCGGGCTTGGGCCATGGCCTTGAGGGTCTGGTGGGCGGTGTGGCGCGGGGACCAGCCGAGGTCGCGGCGGGCCTTGGCGGTGTCCATGATCATCGGGTGCCGGGCCGCATGGATCCATTCGGCCTGGGAGGGCATGAGCGGGAGGAGGTCGACCAGTCCGGCGGTCACGGTGACCACGTCGGACGGGACGGGGATCGAGTAGGCGCCTATGGCGCGGGCCAGGTCGCCGATGGTGAGCTCGCCGTCGGCGGCCAGGTTGTACGCGCCCGGCGGGCCGTCTCCCGCGACGGCGGCGGCCAGCGCGGCCGCCACATCGTCATGGTGAACGAGCTGGAAGCGCACGCCGGGATCGGGCAGCACCGGGCGCAGGCCCGGCACGGCACCGAGGAGGCGCCGGAGTGGGTCGGGAACGTAGGGCGCGGCCTGTTCCCAGGGCAGGTTGCGGAGGAGAACGGTCGCCTCGGGACCCGCGACGATGCAGGGGCGCAGGACGTAGACGTCCAGGCCCTCGGTCGTCTCGGCGAGGAGCTTCTCGCACGCGGCCTTCTGCGCGGAGTAGTAGTGCGCGTCCGAACCTCGCGGCGGGACGTCCTCGGTCAGCGGCACCGGATTGTCGGCGTGGTAGCCGTACGCGGCGACGGACGACGTGTAGACGAGGCGCGACGGTCGCTCGGCCGCCTGCGTGGCCTCAAAGACATTGCGGGTGCCAGCCAGGTTCACCCGTTCGCTCTCCTTGTGGGAGCCCAGGATGATGAACGCGAGGTGCACGACCACGTCGGCCTCGGCCACCAGGGCGTCCACGGCCGAGCGGTCCTGGATGTCGCCCTGGTGGTAGGCGGTCTTCTTCCATCCTCGGCTGGCCGGGTCGAACGGCCTGCGCGCCATCCCGACGATCCGTTCGACACGATCGTCGTCTTCGAGCGCGCGTACCGCCGCCGTGCCGATCTCACCGGTCGGCCCGGTCACCGCGACCGTCAGTCCCATGGCTTCTCCTCGCGTCGGCCGGGATCTGCCCGCAGTCTGACGGTCCACACGCCACCCGGGAACAGGGTGCCGCGACGGTCAGCGCTGACCTGGTGTCTCCCCTGTGGAGATCTCCATCACACCGGTTTCGGTCACGAGCGCACTCACCAAACGGGCGGGCGTGACGTCGAAGGCGGGGTTGAACGCGCGCGAGCCCGCGGGGGCGGTCTGGACATCGCCCCAGCTGAGGATCTCGTCCGCCGCGCGCTCTTCGATGGGAATGTCGGCACCGGAGGGCGTCGCGAGGTCGATCGTGCTCCAGGGCGCCGCGACCACGAAGGGAATGCCCGCGTCGGCGCAGGCCAGCGCCAGCCCGACCGAGCCGACCTTGTTGGCGGTGTCGCCGTTGGCGGCGATCCGGTCGGCGCCGATGATCGCGACGTCGACCAGACCGCGCAGGATGGTGCTCGCAGCGGCCCCGTCCGCCTGGACGAAGTGGGGGATGTCGAGCCGACTGAGCTCCCAGGCGGTGAGGCGAGCGCCCTGGAGAAGCGGTCTGGTCTCGTCGGCGTAGACCACGTCGAGCCGGTGGCGAACATGCAGCTCGCGAACGATGCCGAACGCGGTCCCCCAGCCTGCGGTGGCGAGCGCTCCGGCGTTGCAGTGGGTGATCACGCGGAGGGCCCGGTCGCCGGCTCGTTCCAGAAGCCAGTCGGCGCCGAACGCGCCGATGGCCCGGTTGCCGCGTACGTCCTCGTCCAGCAGGGCCTGCGCCTCGGCGATCACGGCCTCCACGCCCTTGGCCATGAACGGGATCATCCGGTCCACGCCCGCCGCGAGGTTGACCGCCGTCGGCCGGGCATGCCGGACCCGGTCGACCGCCGCCGCCAGGGCTGCCTGGTCCCAGCCCTCCCGGGCGCCCTGCATCATGGCGATGGCCACGCCGAACGCGCCCGCCACGCCGATCGCCGGCGCGCCCCGTACGGCCAGCCGCTGGATCGCATCGACCAGCCCCTCGACGTCGCGGATCTCCAGGTGCGCCAGCCGGCCGGGGAGCCGGGTCTGGTCGATGAGCCGCAACCCCTCGCCTGTCCACTCCACCGCGCGCACGTCGTTCGCCATGGCCGCAGCATATGCAGCCCAGCAGCGGGACCCGTGTTCATCGCAGGGTGAGCGGGGTCTCGGATTGGAGGTGGGTCAGCTTCTGCGGGTTGCGGACGAAGTAGAGGCCGGTGATGCAGGTGTCCTCGACACGGATCGCCAGAACGCCCTCGAGCTCGCCGTCCAGGCGGACCAGGAGTGCGGGGTTGCCGTTGACCTCGGTGGCGTCACAGGTGATCGTGCCTTCGGTCTTGCTGGACCCGCCGAGGTAGAAGCGGGCCACCTTGTCGGCGCCGATGACCGGCCGTAGCGCAGCCTGCTTGATGCCGCCGCCGTCGCTCACCAGGACGACGTGCGGGGCGAGCACGTCGAGCAGGCCTTGGGGGTCTCGTGTTTCGAGGGCGTGCTGGAACGCCTCCACCGCTGCCCGGGTCTGGCTCGGGGAGACCACCGTGCGAGGGCGGCGGGCGTCGACGTGCCGGCGGGCGCGGTGCGCGATCTGACGGACGGCCGCGGGGCTCTTGCCGACCGCCTCGGCGATCTCGTCGTAGGCGACGTCGAACACCTCGTGCAGCACGAACACCGCCCGCTCGGTCGGCGAGAGCCTCTCCAGGACGAGCATCATCGCCATCGACACGCTCTCGGCGAGCTCGACGTTCTCGGCCACATCCGGCGTGGTGAGCAGCGGCTCGGGCAGCCAGGGGCCGACGTAGGCCTCCTTGCGGCGCTTCATTGTGCGCAGCCGGTTGAGCGATTGGCGGGTGGTGATCCGGACCAGGTAGGCGCGCTCGTCGCGCACCTGCGCAGCGTCGACCTTGATCCACCGCAGCCAGGTTTCCTGAAGGACGTCCTCGGCGTCGGCCGCCGATCCGAGCATCTCGTAGGCCACGGTGAACAGCAGGTTGCGGTGGGCGACGAAAGCCTCGGTCGCCGGGTCAGTGGTGTGCTCGCTCATCTCTCGATCTCTCTCCTTCGCGACCGGCCCCGGGTCGCCGACGATCTTCAAGCGTGCATCCACGGCAGGTTCTCTCTTGTGGGACACCGCCCGGTGTGCGGCTGTGACACACCGAGCCACCGACGCTCGGCTGCTCACAAGGCCGCCGATGGATGGTGCAGGCTGGCCCGTTCAGCGGATGGCCGGCGCCTCGCTGCGCTTGGCCTGCACCAGCTGCCGGCGCTTGACGTCCTTGACCGGCCAGGTGTGCGAACCGGGCTTGCGCGCCTCGTTCGCCAGCTGCTTGATAGGGCTCTTGCAAGCGGATTCCTTGATCATGGCGCCAAGCCGGCCGCGCAGGTGAAGCCTCATTGCGGTGTCGTTCCTGTGGGCGAGCTGAAAGACCCCGGCCCGGCGCCCCAGGCTGACGCACATGGCGGCGATCCCCCTGGTGAAATCCGCGGGTCGCTCACCCGCCATCCGGCTGAGGACCGTGTCGGCGGCGTGCGAGCCCAGCGGCAGCGCGGCCTGGCAGCTCATCCGCAACGGCAGGCCCGAAGGGGCCGCCGCATCCCCGGTCGCGACGATGCGGTCGTCGTCCACGCTGGTCAACGTCTCGTCGGTGAGCAGGCGGCCGGCGGCGTCGGTGCTCAGCCCGCTGCGGCCGGCCAGGTCCGGCACGCCGAACCCGGCGGTCCAGATCGTCATCGTGCTCGGCAGCTCGCGGCCGTCACTGAGCTGAACGGCATCGCGTGTCACGGCGGTCACCGTCGCGCCGGGGCCCTCGATCACGGTGACACCGAGCTTGGCCAATCCCTTGGCCACCGAGCGCCGGCCTCGTGGGTGCAGGTACGGGCCGAGCCGCCCGCCGCACACCAGCGTCACGGCGCGGCCCAGCTCGGCCAGTTCGGCGGCCGTCTCGATGCCGAGCGGACCGCCGCCGACCACCGTCACCGCGGCCGTTGCGGGTGCGCCGTCGACGGCAGCCCGCAGCCGCCGGGCCTCCTCTAGGCCGGCGAGCGGATAGGCGAACTCGGCCACTCCGGGCACGCTCGGGTCGGCGCTGCCACTGCCCACCGCGTAGATCAGGTAGTCGTATCCGAGGGGGTCGCCGGTCTCCAGTGTCACGCTGCGCCCGGCCGCGTTGATCCGCGTGACAGTGTCGACCACCAGCCGGACGCCTTCGGCCAGGACCTCTCGGTAGTCGACCACCGCGTCGTCGGAGCCGCCCACCAGCTGGTGCAGACGGATCCGCTCGACGAAGCCCGGGCGCGGATTGATCAATCTCACGGTCACATCGTCGCGTTGGGTCAGGCGATTGGCCGCCATGACGCCTGCGTATCCGCCGCCGATCACCACCACCTCGGTGTGCCCGGTCATGGTGCCTCCTCCGTTTGCCAGGGTTCGAGCACAAGACACCGCACGACGGGTCGCTGTGACAGGTGTGTGAGGCAGATCACTCCACAGGGCAGTGGCTCAGCTCAGTGACCGCGGTTCCTGGGAGAGTGTCGAGCACCTGGTGTAGCCGATGCGGTGCTGCCGATCCGCGCCCCCTCGGCCTGCTGCATTGGTTCCGCCGCCTGCGCATCCGCTGGGAAAGCCGCGACGACATCCACCAGGCCCTTGATTCTGCCTCCATCTGCTGTGGATGCCTCGTCCGCTGATTCTGTTAACAGCTTTTAGCGGCAACGCCCGGTGGAGTGATCTGTCCCACACGTCTGTCACAGCGATCGGTCGTGCGGTGTCTTGTGCTCGAACCCCCTGGCAAACGGAGGAGACACCATGACCGGGAACACCGATGCGGTGGTGATCGGCGGCGGACACGCCTTCGGCATGGCCGGCACCCCCTGACGTCCGGGGCCCGCCCTCGCTCACCGCGCCGAGCCTGCACGCGGAGATCGGCCCCACCTCCCCTTTCACTCGGCGACCGGTCCTGCTCCGCGCTGATTCTGCATGCCCTTCTTGAGAGGAATCCATGAGTACCAACTCTCCACAGGTAGCACCCACGGACGGGAACGGGGGCACGCCGGATGCGCGTCAGCTGCGCGCGATCCTGATCGCCGTCTCGATGGCGCTGATGGCCGTCATCGCGTCAGTGTCCGGGCTGACTGTCGCCCAGACGCACATGGCCGTCGACTTCGACACCTCGCAGAACACCATCCTGTGGATCATCAACATCTACACCCTCGCCCTGGCCGCACTGCTGCTGCCACTCGGCGCGATCGGTGACCGCCTGGGCCGCAAACCCATGCTGATCGCCGGGCTGGCCGTCTTCGGCGTCGCAAGCATTGTGGCGGGCCTGGCCCCCACCGCCGAGGTGATGCTCGCCGCACGCCTGGCCAGCGGGGTCGGCGCAGCAATGATCATGCCCATCACCCTGGCCGTCATCACCTCCACCTTCCCCGAGGAGCAACGCGGGAAAGCGATCGGCGTGTGGACCGGCGTCGCCGGAGGCGGCGGCATCCTGGGCATGTTCCTGTCGGCCTTCCTCGTCGACGTCGCCGACTGGCGCTGGCTGTTCGCCCTGCCCGTGGCCCTGGTCATCACGGCTCTGGCCATGACACTGACCTCGGTGCCCAACTCTCACGAACGCTCCCGCCACGCCTTCGACACCGTCGGCGCACTGGTATCCATCGTCGCCGTGGCCGCCCTCACCTTCGCCCTGCAGGAAGGACCCGAGCGTGGCTGGACCGCACCGGCGACACTGGCCGGCCTCGCCGCCGGTCTCATCGCCACGGCCGGTTTCGTCTCCTGGGAACTGCACCGCCGGGACGCCTCGCTGCTGGACGTACGCCTGTTCCGCGAGCGCGGCCTGGCCGGCGGCTCGATCACACTGCTGGTGGTCTTCGGTGTCCAGGCGGGCATCTTCGTGGTCCTGTTCCCCTTCTTCCAGGCCGTGCTCGGCTGGTCGGGCCTGTTGTCGGCGGCGGCGCTGATGCCGATGGCCGTCTCCATGATGATGACCTCCGGCCTGACCCCCAGACTGGCCACACGGATCGGCCCCCGCGCGACCATGAGCCTGGGAATCGCACTGACCGGCGCCGGTCTGGCCCTCATGGCCCTGTTGGTCTCCGTCGACGGCGGCTACCTGTCGATCCTGCCCGGCATCATCGTCATGGGCATCGGCATGGCCCTGTCCATGGTGCCCTCCACCGAGGCCATCACCCTCTCCCTGCCGCGCGAGAAACAAGGCGTCGCCTCCGCCCTCAACGACGTCACCCGCGAATTCGGCACCGCACTCGGCGTCGCCATGCTCGGCGCAATCCTGACGGCCGGCTACCGCAACGCCATCGACGACGAGCTGCACGACATCCCGCAGGGGGCCGCGGACACCGCACGGGAAGGCATCGCCAACGCCATCCAGGCCTCAGGCAGCGCAGGCTCGCACGCGCCGGACCTGATCCACGCTGCAAAGCAGTCCTACGTCGACGGATGGCAGCAGTCCATGTGGGCAGGCGCCGCCGTCATGGGCGTGCTGCTCGTCTACATCGCCCTCCGCGGCCCCAAGAAGGCCGCCCCCGCAACTGCGTCGGACAAGGCAGACAACACCGAGACCGTCGCCGCCCGATGACCGTCATCCAGCTCCGAAGTCCGCTGCTCAACCAGCGTTCCTGCGAGGCGAACGGGGCAGACCAATCGGAATGTCTCGGTGTCGGCCTGGGCGAACGCCTTGCGCAAGGTCTCCTCCTCCCCGAAGAAACAGCGAACCTCCTGAAATCTGGGACTCCCACTAAGGTTGTGCCATGCACGGACGATCTTGGCTTGGCGTCGGGGCGGCGCTCGCCGTCGCCGGCGCCGCCGCCGGGATCGTGGCGTGGCCGGACCCGGAGCCGCCCTTCGTCGACGGACGGCTGCGCGCCGACCTGGTCCCGCTGATCCAGGCCCACCTCGAGACCAAGGCCGACCTCGGCGGCGCGCTCGACGCACAGCCCGAGCTGAAGAGCCGTTGGTTGTGCGACCTCGAACTGATCGAGACCGAGCGGCGCGGCCCCGACCTGCTGGCCGGTGTTTACGCGTCCTGCGGGGAGTTCGCCAAGACGGGCGCGTCGCTCGTGACCGGGACCGGCTTCCTTTCGCCCATGCGCGTCACGGTTCGTTCAGGCGCGGTCACATCGGTCGAAAGACCTTTGGACGGAGCCGGATTCCAGCCCACGGTGAGCCGCATGTTCACCGAGGCCGGCGAACGCAAGGTCTTCGACCTCATCGACTCAGGCGGCCCGTTCGAGCGCGACCGTCTCCCCGAGCGGGCCCGTCGCGCCTTCGGCCTCCCCGCCGACGCCCCCATCCGCGACCACCCCTGACCGGAGCGCCGGGCGGGGACTGAGGCCGGCGTCGCCCGCAAGCATGATCATCCGCGGTTTTCCCTTGTGCCACAGGCCGATCGGGCGACTCATCACGGGCCAACCCGCCTTCTCTTGTCCAGCCTGTGACCTGCAACAACTTGACATGTTCGAACTTGTGTTCGAAATTGTAAGGGGTCGGGGCGACGTCGTGAGGAGGAACAGTGGCGGACGCGGCGTGGGCCAGGGCCACGCTGGCGAACGCCACGGCGCTCGAGACCCTCGGGCTGGAAACCGCCTCCCGGCTCGATCTCGTGCCGGTCCTGCCGGCGCTCCGCCCGGTCGTTCCGGGGCTCCGGCCCGGCTCGGTCGTGGGGCTGGCGGGGACGGGATCGGCCTCCCTCGGGCTCGCGCTCGTGGCAGGAGTCTCCCAGCACGGCGGCGAGAGCGGGACGGGAGGGTGGTGCGCGGTGGTCGGGATGCCGGAGTTCGGTGTCGCCGCCGCTGTCGGCATGGGCGCGGAGCCCGGGCGGCTGCTCCTGGTGGACGAGCCTGACGGGCGATGGCCGGACGTGGTGGCCGCGCTGATCGAGGCGGTCGATCTCGTCCTGGTCCGGCCACCGGAACGTCCCGGCACCGCCGCCGTACGACGGCTCTCGGCGCTCGCGCGCAAGCACGGTCGCGTGCTGACCGTCACCGGGCACGACTGGCCGGGCACCGCGATCCGCCTGAGGGTCGACCAGGCCGAATGGATCGGTCTCGGCGACGGTCACGGCCGGCTGCGCGGGCGGCGGGCGCGGATCGTCGCGGAAGGGCGCGGGGTTCCGGGCGCGGGTCGACACACGTGGGTATGGCTTCCCGGCCCGAACGGCGAGGTGGCGTCGTACGAGCCCGCGGTGGCCGGCGACCTGCGCCCGGTCGAACGGCAGCCAGATGGGACGCGGACGGTGCTGGAGGTCGTCCGGGAGACGCCGGGTGAGGACGTCGCATGAGCCGGACGCTGGTGGTGTGGTGCCCGGACTGGCCGGTGACGGCGGTCGGGATCGAGGCGACCACGGCAGGGGCGGTGGTCGTCCAGGGACGGGTCGCGGCGTGCTCGGCGGCGGCGCGGGCGGCGGGCGTACGGCGCAGGCAGCGGGTCCGGGACGCGCAACGACGCTGCCCTGACCTCGTCGTACGCGAGCGCGACACCGATGCCGAGGGGCGCTTGTTCGAGACGGTCGTGGACGCGGTGGCCGCTCTGACCCCCAAGGTGGAGATCGTCCGGCCCGGGATGTGCGCCATCGCGGCCCGGGGCGCGGCGCGCTTCTACGGCGGTGAGGAGTCGCTGCGGCTCATGGTGCAGGACGCGGTCGTGGAGGCCGGGTTCGACTGCGGCGCGGGCGTCGCGGACGGCCTGTTCGCCGCCGAGCTCGCCGCCCGTACCGAGGAGGGCGGGACGGTCGTTCCACCGGGCGGGGCGGCGGGCTTCCTGGCCCCCTATCCGCTCTCGGTCCTCGGCCGCCCGGAGCTCGCCGATCTCCTCGCGCGGCTGGGCATCCGGACGCTGGGCGCGTTCGCGGCGCTGCCGTCCGGGCATGTCGCGGGGCGGTTCGGGGCGGACGGCGCGCTGGCCCAGCGGCTCGCGCGGGGCGAGGAGCCACGGCCGCTGGCGCCCGGTCACGCGGCCGTCGACCTGTCGGTACGGGACGAGTTCGATCCGCCCGCAGCCCAGGCCGACCAGGTGGTCTTCGCCGCCAAACGCCTCGCCGGCGAGCTCCACGAAGGGCTCGGCGCGGGCGGTCTCACCTGCGTCCGGCTCGCCGTGGAGGTCGGCTTCGCGGACGGTCACGTGCTGGAACGGCTGTGGCGGCACGACGGGCTGCTGTCCACGCTAGCGATCGCCGAACGGGTCCGGTGGCAGCTCTCGGCGTGGCGGTCGGAACGGCCCACGCCGGGTACCGACGCCGACGGCATCGAGCTCCCCGGGGACGAGCAGGCGGTCTGGGGCGGGGTCGCGTGGCTGGAACTGACCCCCGACCAGCTCGTTCCGGACGAGGGCAGGCAGCAGGCGCTCTGGGGGCAGAGCTCGGTGACCGACCGGATCGCGCGGGCCGCCGACCGCGTCCAGGCGCTGCTCGGCCACCGCGGGATCACCCGTCCCGTCCTGACCGGGGGCCGCGGACCCGGCGAGCAGGTCACGAAGGTGCCGGTCGGCGACCTGGTTCCCGGCGGCATCCCGGACGGCCCCTGGCCCGGGCGGATCCCGGCGCCCGCGCCCGCCTCCGTACCGGCCGCGTCCCTGTCCGCAGAGGTGACGGACGCGTCGGGGGCTCCGGTGATGGTCTCGGCGCGCTGCACGCTGTCCGCGCCGCCCGCCCGCGTCTCGTTCGACGGCCGGCCGTCCGTCGCCGTGACCTCCTGGACCGGGCCGTGGCCGGTGGACGAACGCTGGTGGGACCCCGCCCGTTCGCAGCGGCGTGCGCGCTTCCAGGCCGTGACCGACGACGGCCGCGCGTTCCTGCTGGCCGTGGAGGGTGGCCGCTGGCTGGTGGAGGCGACCTATGACTGACAGACCTATGGCTGACAACGGCCTGATGACCGAGGAGACGTTCCGTGGGCTGGCATAACCCGCCGATCTCCTGGCGGGATTTCGAGAAACGGCTCTCCTGGAAGCCCGGCGCCGAACGCCCGGATGCCGAACGCCCGGATGGGTCGTCCGGTGACAAGGCCGGCAGGCGGCCGCAGGATCCCCCTGAACCGCGCCGTGATCCTGCGGCCGTCCGCCGTTCCGGGCCCCCGATCCCGTGGGCCGAGCTGCACTGTCACTCCTCGTTCAGCTTCCTCGATGGCGCTAGCGAGCCGGCCGCGCTGGCGCAGGAGGCGGCGCGGCTGGGCGTGGAGGCGATGGCGATCACCGACCACGACGGGATGTACGGCGCGGTGCAGTTCGCGCAGGCGGCGAACGAGCTGGGCGTCGGCACGATCTTCGGCGCCGAGCTCAGCCTCGGCCTGCCCGGCCCGCAGACCGGCGAACCCGATCCCGCCGGGGAGCACCTGCTCGTCCTCGCCCGCGACGCCACCGGTTACGCGCGGCTCTGCTCGGCGATCACTGCCGCGCAGCTGGACGGCGGCCAGAAGGGCCGTCCGGTGTACGACGTGGACAAGCTGGCAGGCGCGCATGGCGGGCATTGGGTGGTGCTGACCGGATGCCGCAAGGGCGCGGTCCCGGCGGCGCTCTCGGGGGCGGCGGGGCGTAGCCATGGGGGTGGAACACAGCCCGGTGGCCCCGAAGCGGCGGAACGGGAGTTGCGGCGGCTGACGGAGATGTTCGGCCGCGACAACGTGTTCGTCGAGCTCATCGATCACGACCAGCCCGACGACGACGTGCGCAACGACGTGCTCTTCGAGCTGGCGGCCCGTACCGGCCTCGGCGCCGTCGCCTCCAACAACGTGCACTTCGCGGCGCCCGGCCCGGACGCCCGGCTCGCCCAGGCCCTGGCGGCGGTCCGGGCGCGGCGCAGCCTCGACGACATGGTCGGCTGGCTGCCCGCGGGCGGCACCGCGCACGTGCGCACCGGCGCGGAGATGGCCGCCCGGCTCGCCCGGTTCCCCGGTGTGCGCGAACGCACCGTCGAGCTGGCACGGTCGTGCATCTTCGACTTCGACGTCGTGGCGCCGCGCCTGCCCGACTGGCCCGTGCCCGAGGGGCACGACGAGGCGAGCTGGCTGCGGCAGCTGGTGGCCGAGGGCGCGCTCAAGCGGTACGGGCCGCCCGGCCGCGAGAGGACGCCCGGCGCGTACGCGCAGATCGCCAAGGAGCTCGACGTCATCGAGAACCTCGGCTTCCCGGGCTACTTCCTGATCGTCCACGACATCGTCAAGGCCTGCGAGGACCGCAACATCCTCTGCCAGGGCCGGGGCTCGGCGGCCAACTCGGCGGTCTGCTACGCCCTCGGCATCACCGGTGTCGACGCCGTACGGCACGGGCTGCTCTTCGAACGGTTCCTGTCGCCCGGTCGGGACGGGCCGCCCGACATCGACCTGGACATCGAGCACCGCCGCCGTGAGGACATCATCCAGTACGTCTACGACAAGTACGGGCGCAAGTGCACCGCCCAGGTCGCCAACGTCATCAGCTACCGGCCGCGCATGGCGGTACGGGACGCGGCGCGCGCGCTGGGTTTCTCCCCTGGGCAGCAGGACGCCTGGTCGAAGGGCATCGACCCGCGTGACCCCGTCGGCACCGAGGCCGAGATTCCGACCGCCGTGACCGATCTCGCCGCCCGCATGCTGAAGCTCCCCCGGCACCTCGGCATCCATTCGGGCGGCATGGTGATCGCCGACCGGCCCGTCGGCGAGGTCTGCCCGATCGAGTGGGCCACGAAGGCCAAGCGCAGCGTGCTGCAGTGGGACAAGGACGACTGCGCGGCGGCCGGGCTGGTGAAGTTCGACCTGCTCGGCCTCGGCATGCTGGCTGCACTGCACGACACGTTCGACCTGGTCGCCGAACACCACGGCGAACGCTACGACCTGCACTCGATCCCACCCGAAGATCCCCTCGTCTACGACATGCTGTGCGACGCCGACACGGTCGGGGTGTTCCAGGTGGAGTCGCGGGCGCAGATGGCGACGCTGCCCCGGCTCAAGCCGCGCGAGTTCTACGACCTGGTGGTGGAGGTCGCGCTGATCCGGCCCGGCCCCATCCAGGGCGGCTCGGTCCACCCGTACCTGCGCCGCCGCAAGGGCGCCGAGCCCCCGGACTGCCCCCACCCGCTCATGCGGAACGCGCTCGCCCGCACCCTCGGCGTCCCGCTGTTCCAGGAGCAGATGATGCAGCTCGCGGTCGACTGCGCGGGCTTCTCACCGGCCGAGTCGGACCTGCTGCGGCAGGCGATGGGCGCCAAGCGCGCGCCCGAACGGGTGGAGCGGCTGCGCACCCGGCTCCTGGAGGGCATGGCCGAACGCGGCATCCCCGCCGACATCGCCGAGGACATCTACGAGAAGATCCTCGGCTTCACCGGGTTCGGCTTCCCCGAGTCGCACGCCCAGAGCTTCGCGCACCTGGTGTACGCGAGCTCCTGGCTCAAGCGCCACCACCCCGCCGCCTTCACGGCCGCGCTCGTCCGCAACCAGCCGATGGGGTTCTACAGCACGCAGTCCCTCTACGCCGACGCCCGCCGCCACGGCGTGGTGGTGCGCCCCGTGGACATCAACGCCAGCGACGCCCACCCCACCCTGGAGGAACCGGTCCCGGTCGTCAGCGACCACCCGCACGCGCCCGGGAAACCCCAGCCCGCGATCCGGATGGGCCTCACCGGTATCCGCAACCTGGGCGACGACGTCGCCGAGAAGATCGCCGCAGGCCGCCCGTACACGAGCATGGAGGACCTGGTCCGCCGCGTCCCCCTCTCCTCAGCGGCTCTGGAGTCCCTGGCCACCGCGGGCGCCTTCAGCGACGTGCCGAGCGCGGGGGCCTTCAGCAACGTGCCGGGCGCGGGCGATGCGCGTGTCGGGCGAGGTACGGGGGTTGGACGGCGGGAGGCTTTGTGGGCGGCGGGGGCCCTGGCAGGTGTCGGGCCGGGGCAGTTGGAAGGCGTCACGCCCGGGGCGGCCGCTCCCGCGTTGCCGCCCATGACGCCGGTCGAGGAGACGCTGGCGGATCTGTGGGCGACGGGGGTGTCGCACACTCATCCGATGGCGCATGTGCGGGAGGCGCTCGACGAGCTCGGCGCCCTCTCGTCCACGCGGCTGGCGGCGGTGCCCGGTGAGACGAACGTGGTGGTGGCCGGGCTCGTCACTCACCGCCAGCGGCCTCCGACGGCGGGCGGCATCGTGTTCATGACGCTGGAGGACGAGACCGGGATCATCAATGTGACGTGCCCGCCGCAGGTGTTCCAGCGCCACCGGGGGCTGGCGGTCGACTCCCAGGCGCTGCTGGTGAACGGGCGGTTGGAGAAGGCCGACGGGGTGACCAGCGTCCGGGCGACGCGGCTGCGGCGGCTTCCCGTCCCCGGCAAGGTCAAGTCGCGCAACTTCCACTGATGTGTCCGGATCTGGTCGCATATGCTCTGACCTGCGGCGTGGCATGAAATGTCGCTTTTAAAGGGACTCTCAATAACGCGATATGTCTTGACGTGGAGAGATGTCCGACGTAGGTGTGGGAGGGCGGGCGGCGCACCTACTGGGGGTTCCTCCATGTTCGGCGAGTACCGGTTCTCGTCCATCCCGTGCGGACGGATCAGCAAGTGGATCGTCCTCGTGGTCTGGATCCTGCTCTTCGTCCCGGCCATGATGCTGGCGTCCAAGCTGACCGACGCCCAGAGCAACGAGACCTCCTCCTGGCTGCCCAACAACGCCGAGTCCACCCAGGTCGTCGAACTGGCGGAGAAGTTCGTCCCGAGCGACACGTTCCCCGCCGTGGTGGTCTACCACCGGGACGGCGGCGCGATCACCGCCGAGGACCGCGCCAAGGCCACGGCCGACGCGGCCAAGCTGGCGCAGATGACGGGGGACCCTCCCGGCGACGCCCCGCCCCGCAAGATCGTGCAGAACATCCAGGGGCCGCAGGCCTCGAAGGACGGCAAGGCACTCCAGACGCTCGTCAACGTCAAGGTCGACGAGGACGGCTGGGAGCTTCTGGGACCGGCGGTCAAGGACTTCCGTGACGTCGTGCAATCCGGAGGCGGGGGCCTCGAAGCTCACGTCACCGGCCCGGCCGGGTACGGCGGCGACTTCAGCAACGTCTTCTCCGGCTTCGACGCGACCCTGCTCTACATCACCGCGGCCATCGTCGTCGTCATCCTGCTGATCACGTACCGCAGCCCGGTCCTCTGGCTGGTGCCGCTGTTCTGCGTGGCCGTCTCGCTGCAGGCGGCGCAGGCGGTGGTCTACCTGCTGGCCGAGAACGCGGGGCTGACCGTGAACGGGCAGGCCGCGTTCATCCTCACCGTGATGGTGTTCGGCGTCGGCACCGACTACGCGCTGCTCCTCATCGCCCGCTATCGCGAGGAGCTGCGCCGGCACAGCGACCGGCACGAGGCGATGGCGTTCGCACTGCACCGCGCCGGACCCGCGATCATCGCCAGCGGCTCGACCGTGGCGCTGAGCATGATGTGCCTGCTCATGGCGGTGCTCAACTCGACCAAGAGCATGGGGCCGGTGATGGCGATCGGCGTGGTCGTGGCGCTGGCCGCGATGGTCACGCTGCTGCCCGCCCTCCTGGTGATCTTCGGCCGGTGGATGTTCTGGCCGGTCCGGCCGCGGTACGGATCGCAGGAGCCGGCCGAACGTGGGTTCTGGGCCCGCGTGGGCACGTTCCTCACCCCGCATCCGCGCCTGACGTGGGTCGTCACCGCGGTCGTGCTGGGCGCCATGGCGCTCGGGCTGGCTGGGCTCAAGACCGACTACCTGGCGCAGAAGGACTCGTTCAGCGCCGGCAAACCCGACTCCGTCGCGGGCGAGGAGGTCCTCGTCGCGCACTTCCCCGCCGGCACCGGCGCCCCGATCCAGGTGATCGCGAACGCGCCGGGGGCGAGCGGCGTGCAGTCGGCGCTGGCCGGCGTGCCGAAGCTCACCGACGTCAAACCGGTCGGGAAACCCGTGGACGGCCTGGTCTACTTCGAGGGCACGCTGAACGCGCCGCCCGACACCGACGAGGGCTTCTCGATCGTCAGGCAGGCTCGCGACGCGGTCGACCGGGTCCCCGGTGCGGACGCCAAGGTCGGCGGCGCCAGCGCCATCACGCTGGACATCAACGACGCGTCCCGGCGCGACCAGAACCTCGTCATCCCGATCGTGCTCGTGGTCATCCTCGGGATCCTCGCGGTGCTCCTGCGCGCCCTCGTCGCGCCGCTGATCCTGGTGGCGACCGTGGTGCTGTCGTTCGCGGCGGCGCTCGGCGTGAGCGCGCTGGTGTTCAACCACCTCTTCGACTTCGCGGGGTCTGACCCGTCCTTCCCGCTGTGGGCGTTCGTCTTCCTCGTGGCCCTCGGGACGGACTACAACATCTTCCTGATGACCCGCGTCCACGAGGAGGCCAAGCAACACGGCACGCGCCGCGGCGCGCTCATCGGGCTGGCCGCGACCGGCGGCGTCATCACCTCGGCGGGTGCGGTCCTGGCCGGCACGTTCGCCGCGCTCGGCTCGCTACCCCTGGTGTTCGTCACCGAGCTGGGCTTCGCCGTCGCGTTCGGCGTGCTGCTCGACACGTTCATCGTGCGGTCGGTCCTGGTCACCGCGCTCAACCTGGACCTGGGCCCGCGCATGTGGTGGCCGAGCGCCCTGGCCCGCGAGCCCGAGCCGCGCACCGCCGCGACCGCCGAGGACGAGACCGCTTCGGTCTCCCGGTGAGCGCAGTCTCCGGGTGAGCACGGTCTCCCGCTGAGCACGGCGCGCGCCGTCCCACACGCCTTTCCGGCGCGCGCCGTCCCCACCCGGGCACTCGTGCCCGGCACCGGCATCGGCTACCAGTTGGGGTGGCCGATGTCGGCGTCGTCGGTGATCGCCGTGTCGCCGGTGCCGTCGAGCCGGATCGCCCGGACGCGCGGCTCGCTGTACGGGCCGCGCACGTAGGCGAGCCACTTGCCGTCACGGGACCAGTTGGGGTCCATCTCGTGCTGGGAGCCCTTGGTGAGTTTCCGGTCGCCGCTGCCGTCGGCGTTCATCACCCAGATGTCGCCGTTGGGGTAGGCGCCGCGCGTGTAGGCGATCTTCGTCCCGTCCGGTGACCACTCGGGGTCGTTGGCCGTGACACCGTCCTTGCTCCGCTTCGTCCATGTGGCGGGGTTGGCGATGTCGAGCGTGTAGATGGCCTGATCGTCGTCGCGCTTGCTCCAGAATACGAGCGTGTCGCTCTTGGGCGACCACATGGGGTCGTCCTTCTCGGAGCTGTCAGAGGTGAGCCGCTGCACCTTCCCGGTGGCGATCGTCATGATGGCGATCTGGCGGTTGTCGCCGTCCTTGACCATGCCCGCCAGCCGGGTGCCGTCCGGCGACCAGGTCAGCCGGCCGCCCGCCAGGTCCGAGCTCACCTTCCGCGGGTTGCTGCCGTTGCTGTTCGCCACCCATGCCTCGTGGGTGTCACCGTCATTGCGGGTGAACGCGATCTTGTCGCCGGCGGGCGAGCGCTCCGGCAGCACGTCGCACGTGGAGCCGGTGATGAGCGGCTCGATCTTCTTCGTCCCTGGCGTGAAACGGCCGATGTCGCCGTAACACTTCTTGGGCCAGCCCTTCTGGGTGTCGATCCGTACGTACATCGGAGCGGTGGGCAACGGCGCGGGTCCGGCGGCGGTCAGGTTGCCATTGGTGGTGGTGTTGGGATCCTTCTTGTCGTCCGACTGCAGCATCCAGACCGCGGCGCCCGCTCCGCTCGCCGCGACCAGGGTCAGCGCGGCGGCTCCCGCCACGACGAACCCGCTGCGCTTCGGCCGCTCACCCCGGGGCGACGGCTGCCTGGGAACCGGCCTGGCCACCGGGGGCTCCGTCGGCGCCTCGGCCTCATGCCGGGCAGGCTGGATCGGCGGGGCGGACTCGGCGTGCGAGGCGGGCCGCGCCTGCCCAGCCGAGGCCTGCTGAGCCGGAGCGTGGCCAGCCGAGGCCTGCTGAGCCGGAGCCTGCTGGGCTGGAGCATGCTGGGCCGGAGCCTGCGGGACTTCGGGCCTCGGGCCGGGTGGCGGCAGCACCGCACCCCGTCGCATCGCCGGATCGGTCACGGTCTCGCCCGCGGGATCCGTGTGCTCGGACCAGCCACCCCGCGGCTCAGGCGGCGCGAGCGCGCCGTTGGCTCCCGGGGGTGACTCCCCCATGGCCGGCGACTCTGCCACGTTGCCCCAGAGCTCGGCGGGAGGCGGCGGGGCCTGTGGTTCTGCGGGCGGTGACGGCGGCCCTGCCGCTGCCGCCGGTAGCTGCCAGCCCATGGGCGATGCCGCGTCTCCACCCGAAGGGCGAGGCTGAGGCGCCTGCTGTGGCTCCTGCGCCTCCTGCGGGGCTGCGGGCGGCGGGGCCTGAAGGTTGACGGGCGACGGCGGGCTCCCGACCGGCGGGGATGACGGCTCGGGAGCGGGCGGCGCGGACGGCAGGGGCGGGGCGGGGAAGCCCTCGCCCAGATGGGTGGTGATCTCAGCTTCGCTGCCTGCTCCGCCCACCAGCGAAAGGAGCAGCTCGCGGGCGGAGGGGCGGCGCTCCGGCTCCTTGCTGAGCGCGGTGCGCACGAGCGAGGCCAGCGGATCGGTGAGGGCGCCGAGATCGGGGTCGGCGTGCAGGGCACGGCCCACCATGATCTGGAACGAGCCGCTGCCGAACGGGTTGCGGCCGTTCGCCGCGTACGCGACGAGGCAGCCCCAGGCGAAGATGTCGACCGAGGGCGAGACCTGCTGGGTCAGGATCTGCTCCGGCGCGATGTAGCCGGGCGTGCCGACGACCTGGCCGGTCTTGGTGTGGGACGTGGCGGCGTCGAGCGCCCGGGCGATACCGAAGTCGATCACACGCGGGCCGGAGATCGACAGCAGCACGTTGCTCGGCTTGAGGTCGCGGTGGACCAGCCCGGCCGAGTGGATGGCGACGAGCGCGGCGGCGACGCCGACGGACACGCCGTGCAGCATGCCCGGTGACAGCGGCCCGTTCTCCTGGATGTGCTGGAGCAGGGAGGGGCCGTCGATGTACTCGGTGACCATGTAGGCCATGCCGAGGTCCTCGCCGTGGTCGAGGACCTGGGCGGTGCAGAACGAGGCGACCCGTTCGGCGTTGGCCATCTCGTCGTTGAACCGGGACAGGAACGCGCGGTCCTCGGCCAGCTCCGGCCGGACCACCTTCACCGCGACCAGCTGGCCGGCGGGTGCACGGCCCAGGTAGACCGCGCCCATCCCGCCCTCGCCGATCTTGGCCTCGAGCTCGTACGGGCCGACCCGTGCCGGGTCGTCGGAACGCAGGTCCCGCAACCCGGCGCCTGGCCGGGACCGTTGGTCGGACATGCGATCACCCCTTGCACCCCGGGGGCCGCCCGCCCGTCCGCGAAACAGTCCCCACCCCGTTCCAACACGATGGCAGAGGAGCGCCTTTCAGGCCAGATGCCCGAAGAGGTCAAGCTCGCGTCAAGGCCGCCCCGATCCGCGGCAAAACTCGGGGAGGCGGATCTGAATCCGCCGTTTCGCCACCTCTGTCAGCATACGCTGACCAACCAGTCATATCGCTTCATACCAGGTCACAAGGTCATCGGGGGACGGTGTGCTGACGCGAAGACGGCTGCTCTCTCTGGCGACACCCGGGGTCGGCGTGCTCGCCTTGCTGGTGGGCTGCTCCGGAACATCCGCGCACCGGCCCCAGCACGCGATCGTCGACGTCACCACCGTTCACACGATCGACCCCGGGTCCGTACCCGGCCTGACCGCGGTGACGCGGAGCGAGCAGAACCGCCACCGCCGTCTCTTCGCCGGATATCCCAGCATCGCCGGCGCCGAGCCGCTCACCCGCGCGCTCGCCAGGGCGGTGGACGCCCAGATCCGGCCGTTCAAGGCGAGCACGAGAAAACCCAGCACGCTCCCGGGCGGGAACGTCCCCGAACTCAACGTCCAGTGGTCGCTCGCCGCCGCGTCGGGCGACGTCGTGGGGGTGCGGCTGGTCTCGGACCGGTTCATGGGGACGTCAGGAGGGGAGTCACGGCAGACCCTCTGGTACGACGGGACCGCGCGCGCCGTCCGGCCCTCCGCCGCCCTGGTCGAGGGCAAGGCCGGGCTGGCCGCTCTCACGGAGGTGGTCCGCACCCGGCTGGGCACCGAGACGAACCCGTCCCAGGTCCGGGCGGATCCGAGCACGTTCACCTCGATCGTCTTCAACGAACAGGGCGACATGGTCGTGGAGTTCAGCGACTACTCCGTCGCCCCCGGCGCCGCCGGCCGGATCGCGGCGGCGCTCCCCCACGCCACCTACGGCCCGCTGCTGTCGGAGTTCGGCCGCCGCGCCCACGACGCCGCCGTGGCCACGCCGCCGAGGCTCGCCCTCCGCTCGCCGGCGGTGACGACGCGCCCCTCCGCCGCTCCTTCGACGCGGGGTCCCACGTCCCCGCGGACCGACTGCGCCAAGGCCAAGTGCATCGCCCTCACCTTCGACGACGGCCCCGGCCCGTACACCGCGCGGCTGCTGGACATGCTGGCCGGACGCAAGGCCCGCGCCACGTTCTTCGTCGTCGGAGCCAACGCCGACGCCGTCCCCGAACTGCTGCGCCGCGAGGTCGCCGAAGGCCACGAGATCGGCAACCATACGCAAAGCCACCGGGACCTCAGCCGGCTCCCCGCCATGCGGGTGAACTCCGACATCCATCGCACCGACGAGATCGTACGGGCGGCGACCGGGAAGGCCCCCACGTTGCTGCGTCCTCCGTACGGCGCCGGCAACGCCACGGTCGCCGAGGTGGCCAGGTCCCTCGGGATGCCGCAGATCCTCTGGGACGTGGACACCCACGACGGTCACGACCATGACCCCCGGGGCGTCGCCGACCGGGCGGTGTCGAAGGCCCGGCCGGGAGCGGTCATCCTCATGCACGACATACACCGCGGCTCGGTCGACGCGGTCCCGCGGATCCTGCAGCGCCTGCAGGACAAGGGGTACACCTTCGTGACGGTCTCCGAACTTCTCGCCGGGCAGCGAGTCACCCCCGGCGCCCGCTACGGCGCCGTCAGGCCGTGATCATGTCGAGCTGCCGCAGGATCACGCCCTCACGCAGCGCCCAGGGACACACCTCCAGCTCGGTCAGCCCGAAGAGGTCCATGGCCGCGTCGGCGACGATCGCCCCGGCGGGGAGCTGACTCGCGCGCCGTTCGGAGACGCCGGGAAGGTCGGCGCGTTCCTCCGCGGTGATCCTGGCCAGCTTGTCCGTCCACTCGGTGAGCGCCTCGTGCCGGAGGGTCCGCCGGACGAACGGCCCTTCCGACGAGGGAGCGGCCCCGGCGATGCGTGCGAGCTGCTTGAACGTCTTGGAGGTGGCCACCGCGTGGTCGGGCACCCCGTACCGCGCGACCTCCCCGACGTGCCGGGCGATCTCGGCGCGCACGTGGCGGCGGAGTTTGCGCACCTCGTCGGCCGGGGGCGGATCGGAGGTGAACCAGTCGCGGGTGAGCCGGCCGGCGCCCAGCGGCAGCGAGATCGACGCATCCGGGTCCTCGTCGATGCCCGCCGCGATCTCCAGCGAGCCGCCGCCGATGTCGACCACCAGCAGCCGCCCGGACGACCAGCCGAACCAGCGCCGGACGGCCAGAAAGGTCAGCTTGGCCTCGTCCGGCCCCGACAGGACCTTGATGTCGACCTGCGAACGTTCGCGGATCCGGTCGAGGACCTCCTCGCCGTTGGCGGCGTCGCGCACCGCCGAGGTGGCGAAGGCGACGACGTTCTCCACGCCCTTGTCCTCGGCGACCTGCAGTGCCTCGTCGACGAAGGCGCCCAGCAGGTCCTCCCCCTCCGCCGAGAGCCGGTCGCCGTCCTCGAGGTGGGCCGCCAGCTTCAGCTCGGACTTGTGGGAGAACGCCGGCAGCGGGCGCGCCCCCTGGTGGGCGTCCACCACCAGCAGATGCACCGTGTTGGAACCGACGTCAAGCACTCCCAGTCGCATGGGCATGACGCTACCGAACCAACAGACCGTCAAATGCCACCGGACCACACCTAAAGCGCCTCCCAGCCTCGGATAACGTTGCGTCCGTGACCGAAATGCGCAGCTGGCGCGTTCCGCCGCCCCAGATCGCGGTGAAGTGCGCCGCGACCGTGGCGCTGGCGGCGCTGGCCGCCCTGTCGATGGACGACCCGCAACTGGTCTTCCTCGCCGGCATCGCCGCGCTCGGCGCCGGCGGGCTCGCCCTCCGCGACCTGCTGGCCCCCGTGCGGCTGACGGCCGGCGCCGACGGCCTGACCGTGGTGAACGGGTACGCGGGCAAGCGGCACATCCCCTGGCCCGACGTGACGGCGATCCGCGTGGACGAGCGTCAGCGCCTCCTCATGCGCACCCGCCTGCTGGAGATCGAGACAACGGACGACCTCCACCTCCTCAGCACCTTCGACCTGGGTGAGGACGTGCGGGACGTCGAGGCCGAACTCCTGCGACTCAACACCAGCGGCTGACGCACGAGGTCAGCGCCGTGATCGTGCGGCGGCGGTGAGGCGGTCGGCGAGGGCGCTGACGCGGTCGACGAGCTCGGGGGGTTCGTGGACCTCGAAGGGGACGTCCATCAGGGCGACCCAGACCGCCAGCTCGTTGAGGGTGTGGGCACCGCAGCGGAGCGTGCAGGTGTGCTCGTCGATCGGCTCGACCGTGCCCATGGTCGGGGGGATGTGCCCGACCACGGTCGCGGCGGGCGCGTGCATCGTGAAGACACCCTGGTAGCGGTACGGGGCGCTGGAGATCGCGCGGGAGGTGAAGGCGGCCACGTCCGGGTCCGGCGGGTCCCGGGGGACGAAGCGCGGGCCGTTCGGCGTGCGGAGCCGCAGCCGGTCGACCCGGTACGTCCGCCAGTCCGCCCGGTCGATGTCCCAGCCGACGAGATACCAGCGGCGCCCGGAATGCACGAGCCGGTGCGGCTCGGCGGCGCGCACACTCTCCTCGCCGTCGTGCGACCGGTAGTCGAAGCGCAGACCCTCATGGTCGCGGCACGCCGCCGCGATCGCCGTGAGCACGGCGGGGTCGACGCCGGGCGCGGCGTCCGTCATCGGCACGGTCATCGACTGCAGGGCGTGCACACGATGGCGCAGGCGCGACGGCAGCACCTGTTCCAGCTTGGCCAGCGCCCGTACGGACGTCTCCTCGATGCCGGAGACCGAGCCGCCCGCCGCCGTACGCAGGCCGACGGCGACCGCGACGGCCTCGTCATCGTCGAGGAGCAGGGGCGGCAGGTCCGTGCCGGCGCCGAGCCGGTAGCCGGGCGCCCCGGCCGTGGCGTGCACCGGATACCCGAGCTCCCGGAGCCGTTCCACGTCCCGGCGAACGGTCCGCGCGGTAACACTGAGGCGCTCGGCGAGCTCCGCCCCGGACCAGTCGCGACGGGTCTGCAAGAGCGAGAGCAGTCTGAGCAGCCGAGCCGAAGTTTCCAGCATGTCTCAAGAGTGCCCAATGCCTAGGTCCGAACCTGTCCTAACCCTTTCTTAACTTGGGCGGCATGAGCAACAGCGAAATCCGTCCGTTCCATATCGACATCCCCCAGGCCGACCTGGACGATCTGCGTGACCGCCTGGCGCGCACTCGCTGGCCCGACGAGCTGCCTGGGGTCGGCTGGTCGTACGGCGCGCCGGTGTCGTACGTGAAGGAGCTGGCCGAGTATTGGCGCACCGGTTACGACTGGCGTGAGCATGAGGCGGCGCTCAACAGGTTCCCGCAGTTCACCACGGAGATCGACGGGCAGAACATCCACTTCCTGCATGTGCGCTCCCCCGAGCCGGACGCGCTCCCGCTGATCCTCACGCACGGCTGGCCCGGCTCGGTGGCCGAGTTCATGAAGATCCTCGGCCCGCTGGCCGATCCGCGCGCCCATGGCGGCGACCCGGCCGACGCGTTCCATGTCGTGGCGCCGTCGCTGCCGGGCTTCGGCTTCTCCGGGCCCACCCGCGAGACCGGCTGGAACCTCCGGCGCGTGGCCCTGGCCTGGGCGGAACTGATGAGCCGCCTGGGGTACGAGCGGTACGGCGCCCAGGGCGGCGACACCGGTTCCCTCGTCTCCCCCGAGCTGGGCCGCGTCGCCCCGGACAACGTGGTCGGCGTTCATGTGAACGGCGGCCTCGGCTTCCCGACGTTCGACCCGGCCGAGACGGAAGGGCTCACAGAGGCCGAGCGGGCGCGGTACGGGCTCTACACCGACCAGGACGGCGCCGGCTACGCCATGATCCAGTCGACCCGCCCGCAGACGCTCGCGTTCGGGCTGCACGACTCGCCCGCGGGCCAGCTCGGCTGGATCGTGGAGAAGTTCAAGGAGTGGACCGACCCCGCCCACGAGCTGCCCGAGGACGCCGTCGACCGCGACCAGATGCTCACCGACGTCTCGATCTACTGGCTGACCGGCACCGCGGGCTCGTCGGCGCGCCTCTACAAGGAGGGCGCCACCGACTGGGGCCAGCCGGTCGAGCCGTCCAAGATCCCCCACGGCGTCGCGGTGTTCCCCGGTGACGCCGGGATCCGCCGCCTCGCCGAACGCCAGCACCACGTGGTGCACTGGTCGGAGTTCGACCGCGGCGGCCACTTCGCCGCCATGGAGGTCCCGGATCTGCTCGTGGACGACGTCCGCGCGTTCTTCCGCCTGGTCCGGGGAGGTTAGGTTCACCTAAGCTGACGGGGAGCCGCCGTCGACCGAAACGAGGCCGCCCACGCCATGCCGAAAGACCTGTTTGGCCTGCCGCTGTGGGCGGCGCTCGTCGTCGCGATCCTGATCATCTTCGTCCGGGGGCAGGCGTACTACTGGATCGGCCGCGGGCTCGGCGCCAAGCTCTACACCTCCCGGCTGGGCCGCCGCGTCGGCGAGGAGCGGCTGCGCAAGGTCGAGGCCCTCGTCGCGCGCCGGGGCGCGCTCGCCGTCTTCGCCGCCCACTGGATCGCCGGGCTCCGCCACGCGATCCCTATCTGCGCCGGCGGCATGCGCATGCCCCTTCCCCGGTACCTCCTCGCCACCGCCCTCGGCTCGATACTGTGGACCTCCATGATCATGCTCGGCGGCTACGCGCTCGTCTGGGGCTGGCTGGAGATCGCGGCCCGTTCGCCGCTCATCGCCGCGGCCGTCGGCATCGCGGCCCTCGCCCTCCTCGTGGCCTACCTCGCCTACCGGCGCCGCCGGGCCGAGCATCCCGCCGAAACGCCGGACAAGGACGGTGCCCACGTCTGATGGCGGTGATCTGATGGCGGTGATCGTCGCCTTCCACGCCCACCCTGACGACGAAGCGATCCTCACCGGCGGCACCCTCGCCCGCGCCGCCGCCGAGGGGCACCGCGTGGTGATCGTTGTCGCGGGCGACGGCCTCATGGGACCGCGCCCGCCCCACGAGCCGCCCCGGATGCGTGAGCTCCGCACCAGCGCCGCGGTCCTCGGCGCCGCACGCGTCGTCCACCTGGGCTACGCCGACAGCGGCCACGGCCCGGTGCTCTATCCCGATCCTCCGGACCGGCCCCGCTTCGTGCGCGCGGATCCCCTCGAAGCCGCCGAACGCCTCGCCGCGATCCTCCGCGAGGAGAAGGCCGACCTCCTGCTGAGCTATGACCCCAATGGCGGCTACGGCCACCGCGACCACGTCCGGGTGCACGAGGTCGGCGCGCTCGCCGCCCGGCTCACCGGGGTCCGCGTCCTCGAGGCCACCATGCCCCGCGACACCGCGGCCCGCCTGCTCGCCCTGGCCCGCCGCCTGCGCGTCCCGGTCCGGTACGACCCGGCCGCGCTCGACTCCGCATACAGTCACCGAGCCGAGATCACGCACGTCTCCAAGGTCCGCCGCTTCGCCCGCCGGAAGCAGGTGGCTCTGGCCTCCCACCGTTCCCAGCTCAACGGCACCGGCCGCCTGGCCCCCGTCGCCAGGGTCGCCACCAGACTCCCGGCCCCCGTCTTCGGCCTGCTCTTCGGCCGGGAGTGGTTCATCGAACGTCACTGACCCACATAGTTGCCGGCGTACGACTCGGCGGGCGGGATCTCCTTGATCACGTCGATGAGGACGCCGTCGGGGTCGGCGACGATGAAGTGGCGTTGCCCGAACTCCTCGGTACGGATGTCGAGCTCGGGCTTCAACCCCTCGCCGACGACGAGCCGCTCCCATTCGGCGTCCACGTCCTCGACCTCGAAGTTGAGCAGGAGCCCCTGGACCGGCTTGCGGTACGCCTCGGGCACCGTCGGGTGGGTGAAGTCGAGCAGCGCGAGCTCGTACGGCCGTTCGCCGCCACGGCGCAGGCTGATGTACCACTCGGCCTCGAACGTCACCTCGAACCCGAACAACCGCGTGTAGAAGTCGCGGGACTCGGCCAGACGAGTGGCGCCAAGAACCGGATAGAAGCTGGTCAACTCCACGAGAAACCCTTTCACGTACCGATGGTATGTGAGGGTAGGCTATTGACCTACCATCGGTATGTCAACGGGAGCGCGGATGGCGAGCAGGGCGGAGCAACGGGAGCAGACCCGGCGGACTCTCGTGCGCGAGAGCAGGCAGCTGTTCGCGACGAAGGGCTACGCCGCGGTGGGCCTGTCGGAGATCGTCCGGGCGGCGGGAGTCACCAAGGGGGCCCTCTACCACCACTTCGAGAGCAAGGCCGAGCTCTTCGGCGCGGTCCTGGCCGAGGTCCAGCAGGAGGTCGCCGACACCGTCGCCGCGACCGCGGACGCGCAGGACGACCCCTGGGACAGGTTCACGACCGGCTGCCAGGCGTTCCTCACCGCCAGCACCGATCCCGCCACTCAGCGGATCATGCTCATCGACGGCCCGGCCGTGCTGGGCTGGAACGAGTGGCGCGCCATGGACGAGGCAGGGTCCGCCCGGCATCTCGCCGACGCCCTGGCCGACCTGATCGAGGCGGGCCTCATCGCCCGCCAGCCCGTCGCCCCGCTGGCCCACCTGCTGTCGGGCGCCATGAACGAGGCAGCCCTGTGGCTCGCGACCTCACCCGGAGACCTGGACGCCACCCGCGCCGCCCTGGCGCAGATGCTCGACGCCCTCCGCGCGGCCTCGGAGGGCGCACACCCGCTGACTCAGAGGTCGTGACGAAGGGGGTTGTCGATGTCAGGTGGGGAGGGGCTCGTCGGCGGTGGGGTAGGAGCTTTGGGCGCCGGGCTTGCGGACGGCGGCGGCGCCCACTCGTACGGCATGGCGGGCCGCGTCGGCGAGGGTGTCGCCGCGGGCGAGCCGGAGGCAGAGGGCGGCCGTGAACGCGTCGCCGGCGCCCGTGGTGTCGACCACCTCGACCTTGGGCGACGGGACGGCGGTGACGCCCGTGGCGTCGGCCGTGAGGGCGCCCTCGGGGCCGAGGGTGATGACGACGGAACGCGGGCCGCGGGCCAGGAGCGCCGTGGCCATGGAGGCGGGATCGTCCCTGGCGCCCAGGAGGAACGCGGCCTCGTGCTCGTTCACCACCAGCGGGTCGCAGAGGGCCAGGAGGTCGTCGGGGATGGCGGTGGCCGGTGAGAGGTTGAGGACCACCCGGGCGCCGTTGGCGGCGGCGGTGCGGGCGGCGGCCTCGACCGTGGGAAGGGGGATCTCCAGCTGGAACGAGACGACGGCGGCGGAGAGGAGCCCGGAGTCGAGGTCGGAGGGGGCCAGGTGGGCGTTGGCGCCGGGCGAGACGATGATGCTGTTGTCGCCGTCCGGGTCGACGGTGATGAGGGCGACGCCGCTCGGGCCGGGCGTGACCAGGAGATGGCCCAGGTCCACCCCGGCCTCGGCGAGGGCGGCACGAAGCAGGTCGCCGTGGCCGTCGTCCCCGATGCGGGCGAGGATCGCGGTCCGGGCCCCGAGGCGGGCGGCGGCGACGGCCTGGTTGGCGCCCTTGCCGCCCGGGTAGGTGGCGAGGTCCGAGCCGAGGACGGTCTCTCCCGGGGCGGGCCGCCGGTCGACGCTGACCACCAGATCCGCGTTGACCGACCCCACGACGACTACTTCGTGCGTCACCTGATCTCCTAGTGGTCGGACTAGGACGCGAACTCGGACGCGTTGGCCTTGGTCGCGACCTTCACCGGCACGGTGTTCGTTGACTCGATCTTGTCACCCTTCGCCGCCCGGATGGCGCTCTGCACCGCGATCTGCCCGAGGAGCCGGGGCTGCTGGGCGACCGACGCGGTCATCGTGCCCGCCTGGACCGCCTTGATGCCGTCCGGGGTGCCGTCGAAGCCGACGACCTTGACCTGGCCGCCTGACTTGGTGCCCAGCGCCTTGACCGCGCCGAGGGCCATCTCGTCGTTCTCCGCGAAGACACCGGTGATGCCCGGGTGGGACTGCAGGAGGTTGGTCATGACGTCCAGGCCCTTGGTCCGGTCGAAGTCGGCGGGCTGCCTGGCCACGATCTTGATATTGGGGAAGGCCTTCATCCCCTCCGCGAAACCCTGGCCTCGTTCGCGGGACGCCGACGTGCCCGCCTGACCCTGGATCCACGCGACCTCGCCCTTGCCGCCCATCGCCTCCGCCAGCGTCTTGGCGGCGTCCCGGCCGCCGGCCACGTTGTCGGACGCGACGAGCTGGGCGACGGTGGCGTTGTTCACGTTGCGGTCGGCCGCGATCACCGGGATGCCCGCCTTGTTGGCCACCCTGGACGGCGGGCGACGCGGCGTCGGAGTCGACCGGGTTGACGATGATCGCCTAGGCCCTTGCCCTGGTAATTGGTGCCGTCACAAGTGGTCGCCAGATTCACGACCCCCCGGTCCACTCCGATCCAATCGACCGGCTCGAATAGCTCGGCCTCTTCGATCTCGCAGGTCGCATACAGGAACCACATGCTGTCCCGGAACACCAGGTCGCTCTCGCCCTTGCGACGCTCGGCCAGGGTCTTCAATTGCGCGGCCGACGCGGTGAACGCGATGCCCTGCACCCGGCCGTGGACGGTCCAGATCGACACGGTGCGCGCATCCACCTGCCAGGACAGGCACCGGTCATCGAACGGCTGGGCGGCACCGGGCCGGAACGCGACCGGCTTGGACTCGGCCTTGCGGCGGCGCCTGGAGCATTCCCCGCCCAGAAGCCCGGCATCGATCTGGGCGTGCAGCGTGGTGTAGGCGTCAGCGGTCTTACGGATCACATGGAATGCCGGCTGCGCCGACAACCCGGACGCCTTCAGCTCGGCGTAGACGAGCTTTTGCAGTCCGGCGCGGGAGAACATCTGCTTCTCGTACGCCATAACGGACACGCGGTTGGCCAGTTCGTTGCAGGTGTGCAGGGTCGCCGTCAGCGCCGCCGCCTGCTCATGCGTCGGCAGCAGCTTCACCTGCACCACCAGTTTCATGACCACGAACATAGCGGCCCGCTATGACATCTTTACTCTGAGTCGCCAAACGGACCGTTGAACCAGGAACCTCAAACCCGCAAGGAAGGAGACCTTTCCTTCCAGGGAGAGGAGAGGTCACGAAGGTGCTCTTCCCTTTATGTATGCCTGACATCGGCTCAGCACGGCGAGAGCGTCGAGAGGTCGACGATCTCCGCCAGCGCCTCGACCGACGCGTAGTAGCCGCAGCCCACCAGCCCGCCCTTGTCGGTCGCCACGAACGCGCTCGTCACCTCGGCGGGAATTCCCGCGAAGTCAGCCCAGACCCGGTGCGCGCCCACGAGACGCACACCGGTCACACGTAAGTCCCCCGGCCCCGCCCAGCAGCGCGACTCCCCCCGATCACCCTCCATGAGATCAAAGTTACGTTGCGTGACATTCCCTCTCCGTGCCGCCCCCACCCAGTAGCGTGGGCGAACGTGAGCGAGGTCCATGAGTCACGGCTTGCGCGACGAGTGACGGACGCGGCCGAGAGCCTCCTCAAGCAGTCCAAGTCGGTGGCGCCGGTCGAGGTCTTCCTCAGCATCGGATGGCTGCGGCGGCCGCGCGTGGACGAGTGGCGCCAGGGCAGGCTCGACCACCTGGAAGCGGCCCTCTCCGTACGGCCGGACAAGATCTCGGCCGCCCTCCGGTCCCTGCGCGACTGGGCCGAGCGCAACGGTCTGGAACCGAGCGAGGCGGCGTACATCGCGGCGACCAGAGACCGCCGTCCCCTGCGTTTCACCGCGTCCGGCGACGAGACGGCCGAACGCGACTACCGCACGCACTGGATCTCGCCCGGCCTCTCCCCCGCCCAGCGCGAGAGGCTCGCCGCCAAGGACGGCAAGGCCCCGGACCTGGTGGCGATCCTGCCCCTCAAGGAGTGGACCTGCGCCGGCTGCCACGGCACCGGCGAGTTCCTCGTCATGGAGGACGCCGCACCGCACTGCCTCACCTGTGCCGACATGGACCACCTGGTGTTCCTCCCCGCCGGAGACGCCGCGCTGAGCCGCCGTGCCAAGAAGGAGAGCGGGCTGTCGGCCGTGGTCATGCGGTTCAACCGGCGGCGCAAGCGCTACGAACGGCGCGGCATCCTCATCGAGGAGGCCGCGCTCGAACGCGCCGAGGAGCAGTGCCTGGCCGACGAGGACGCGCGGGCGCGCCGCCGCGACCGCGACCGGGAGCGGCGCGAACGGCTGGACGTGGCCTTCCAGGGGCAGATGGCCGCCGAGATCCTGCGGCTCTTCCCGGGCTGCCCGCCCGCACGCGCGGACGAGATCGCCCGGCACGCGGCGGTCCGCGGCAGCGGCCGGGTCGGGCGGTCGGCGGCGGGCCGGGCCCTGGACGAGATCGCGGTCACCCTCGCCGTCGTCGCCTCCGTACGCCACCTGGACACCGACTACGACGAACAACTGATGTCGGGAGTCCCACGCGCCGACGCCCGCGCCGCCATCCGCGCGACCGTGGACGCGGTCCTGGACGGATGGCGGCGCTGAGCGTCTTTCGTCTTTCGCCGCGTTCAGTCGCGGGAGCCGAGGAACTCCGTGCGGGCGACGATTGCGGTGTCGGGGTTGTCGCTGAACAAGGCGTCGATGCCCGTGCGGTAGAAGAGGTCGTACTCCTTGAGGGCCTGACCGTAGTCGCTCCGCACGGTGCCGTTCCGGAGGTCGGCCGGCAAGAAGTCGTTCTCGTTGCGGAAGGTGTACGGGGCTACCTTCAGGCGGGCCGCGTGCGCGTCCTTGACGAGGGACGACGGGGTGCCGAGAGAGCCGTCCGCCTTACGCGGGATGACGAGGTTCTTCTCCGGCCCGATCCAGTCGGCGTACGTGCGGACCTGCTTGAGCCCGCCCGGCGTGATCATCTGCGCGTAGGTCGGCCCCTTGCCGTTGGCGATGGTGTCGTACGGAGCGCCCGCCGCCGAGATCGCCTGGAGCGCGGGGACGCGCAGCGACTTCGTCAGCGTCTGCAGGCTGGTCGGCTCGAACGACTGGACGATGGCGCGGCCGTCGCGGTGGTCGAGGCCGTTGCGCTTCAACGTCCGGATGACCGCGGGTTCGAGCGGCAGCCCGATAGAGCGGAAGTACGTCGGGTGCTTGGTCTCGGGGAAGATGCCCACCCGCCGGTCGTGCTTGCGGCTCAGGCGCTTGGCGAGGTCGATGACCTCCTGCAGCGTCGGCATCTGGTAGCGGCCGTCGTAGAGGGTGTTCTCCTGCCGGATCGCGGGCAGCCTCTCCGCCGCGCGCAACGACTTGAGCTCGGCGAGCGTGAAGTCTTCGGTGAACCACCCGGTGACCTTCGCCCCGTCGATGGTCTTGGTGGTCTTGCGGCCCGCGAACTCGGGGCGCTTTGCGACGTCGGTCGTGCCGCCGATCTCGTTCTCGTGGCGGGCCACGAGCTGGCCGTCCTTGGTCGGCACCAGGTCGGGCTCGATGTAGTCGGCGCCCATCTGGACCGCGAGCTCGTACGAGGCGAGGGTGTGCTCGGGCCGGTAGCCGGAGGCACCCCGGTGGCCGAGGACGAGCGGCCCGCGCGCCGAAGTGCCGTTCCCCGCCGGAGCGGCCTCCGCGGACCCCACCACCGCGAGCATCGGCAACAACACCGCGCCCGCCGCCAGCAGGGCGGCCTTGGCGCGGACCTTCCCTCTCAGGGCTGTACCGGCGACCATCTCGGCTCCTCTCCCGCGGCGTTCCCCCAGGCGACCGTCGCAGGGCGGATCACCGCAGCCCGGAACGTATCCAGCGCGGGGTACCCGGGCCAGGGCCTGGCCGATGACGGCCCGGCCAACCTTGATCGTCGTTTCGGTGAACGGCGGCGCGGCCCCGCCCGCACAAGCGCCGATCATTCCTGCCACAATTCCCCGCAAAAGCGGCACAATGACGGAGCGACGAAGACGGGGCGGTGAGAAGTGAGCGGAGCACAGGACTTCGACGCCACGGTGCCGAACGCCGCGCGGATGTACGACTACTGGCTCGGCGGCAAGAACAACTTCGCCGCCGACCGCGACGCCGCCGAGCAGATCATCAAGATCACGCACGGCTGGATCCGCCACGACGCGCATCTCAACCGGGCGTTCCTCGGCCGCGCCGTCCGCACCGCCGCCACGGCTGGTGTGCGGCAGTTCATCGACCTCGGCTCCGGCCTGCCCACGCAGGAGAACGTGCACGAGGTGGCCCAGCGGGTCGATCCCGCCGCGCGGGTCGTCTACGTCGACTACGACCCCGTGGTCACCGCGCACGGTCAGGCGCTGCTCGCCGGGGAGGACGGCGTCGGCTTCGTGCAGGCCGACATCCGCAAGCCCGAGAAGATCCTCGACGACCCGATCGTCCACCGGCTCATCGACTTCGACCAGCCCGTGGGACTGCTCGCCGTGGCGGTGCTCCACTTCGTCTCCGACGAGGACGATCCGTACGGCATCCTCGCCGCGTTCCGCAGCCGTCTCGTCCCCGGCAGCCATCTGGTCGTCTCCCACCTGGAGAAGGACTCCTACCCCAAGATCATCGATCGCGCGCAGGAGGTCTACCGCCGGGTCAGCACCGGGTTCACGGTGCGCGACCGCGACGAGATCAGCCGCATGTTCGAGGGCTTCGAGCTCCTGGAGCCCGGGCTCACCCACCCGGCCAAGTGGCGGCCCGACGACCACATCGAGACCGCCGAGACGTTCGCCCGCCTCGTCGGTGTCGGCGTGATGCACTGACGCGTTTCGGCCCGAGGCACGGCACGGCCGGGGCTATTGTCGGTTTCGTGCCGATCCCACGCCCGCGCGTGCCGAGACCGCGCGTCCTCTGCTGGTTTCTGCTCGCCGGCATGACGGGATACGCGCTCGCGTGGATCGTCGTCAGCCTCACCATCCTTGCGATGAGCACGTCCGCACGTTCCACCGAACGCGCGCAACGCCCTTCGGTCGGCGTTCCCGGGATCCATAACTTCGCGCACGTCGACGGGCACCTCTGGCGCGGCGCCGCCCCCACCGCCGACGGTTACCGCCGCCTCGCCACCCTCGGGGTGCACACGGTCGTGGACCTGCGGGCCGAGGAACTGCCTCCGGCCGCCCGGCGGCTCGCGGCGGACGCGGGGCTGACCGTCGTACGGCTGCCCATGCGCGACGGCCAGGCTCCGTCGCCCGACCAGGTCGAACGGTTCCTGACGGTCGTCGAGGGGGCGCGCGGCACGGTGTTCGTCCACTGCGGCGCGGGCGTGGGCCGGACCGGCACGATGTCGGCCGCCTATCTCGTCCGCACCGGTCAGGCGAACGCGGCGGACGCGACGTCGCGCAGCCTGGCGGTGGGCCCGCCGACCCTTGAACAGGTCGCCTTCATGCGGGGGCTGACCGGCGACCGCGTCGCCCGTCCCCCTGCGGCGGTGGTCGCCCTCAGCCGGATAGCCGACTCCCCCCGCCGCTCCTGGGCCCGCCTCGGCTTCTGACCACTGCCTTCACCGGCACCTCCACCCTGGGGTCGAGAGGCGGAAGCGTCCGCCGGACTGGCAGAGGAGGCGGCACGGTTGCTCCTGGAAGCCGGCCGGAAGCCGGACGCCGGGCAAGCTGATGTGTCGCACATCTTCGCCAAGCTCGGAGTCTCGTCATGTGTCGGGGTGGTCACCACGTTGGCCGATCTTGAGGGTCGCGTGACGCCGGCTGACGCCCGACCGTGAGTGCAGGAGACGGTGACGACAACAGCACAGTTCCAATGCGAGTGTTGACACACCCCCCGATACAGCGTTGATATGCCTGGGACGACCGTCGCAGGGAGGCTGGCCTGTACCGGCAAGGAGCAGCGAACACGTATTGCCGCTCATGCTGGGCTGGTGCATCGGTAAAGTAACCCGCGATTCACGAGAATCGCGATAATCAGGACAAAGCGTGGCGTATTGGCCGCGTGTCGCTGTTGGGGTGTAGACATGGAGGGTCCTACGGGCCAGCCTCCGGGGGCGGAGCCCTCGACCGTTCCGCTGGTCGGGCGCCAGGATGCTCTCCGCGTTCTCGAAGAGGCCCTCGATTCCACCGCCGCGGGCGCGTTCCGGTTCATCGCCTTGGTAGGCGAGCCGGGCGCCGGCAAGACCCGGCTGCTCGGCGAGATCATCGCTGCCGCCGACGCCCGCAAGCTCACCACGTTGTCCGGCCGCGCGGCGGAGTTCGAGCAGGAGATGCCCTTCGGGGCAATCGTCGACGCCTTGGACGACCTCCTGGAAGAGCACCGGCCCAATCTCACGCCGACGGCACTGCAGTTGCTCGGCACGGTGTTCCCAGCGCTCGAGGAGGGCACCGACGCCCAGGTGCCGCACAAGGGCGCGACGTCCGCCCCGCGGGTCGCGCGGTACCAACTCCACCGAGCGATCCGGCATCTGCTCGAGGAGATCGCGAGCAACTCGGGCCTGGTGCTCCTGCTGGACGACGTCCACTGGTCCGACGAGGCCTCGATCGAACTGCTCGACTATCTCGTCAGGCATCCACCCCGCGCCCGGGTGCTCGTCGCGATGGCGTACCGCCCGGCGCAGGTCTCTCCCCGGCTCGCGGCGCTGGTCGACACAGCAGGTGAACATGGCAGGCGGGTTTCGGTGGATCCGCTCAGCGCCGCCGAGGTGGCGGAGTTCCTCGGCCCGCACCTGTCCCGCTCCCGTTGCCAGGCACTGTATGAAGCCAGCGGCGGAAATCCGTTCTACCTTGAGGCGCTCTCGCGCAGGGATCGGACAGGCAGCCCCGTCGAAGGCGATGAGCCGGGCGAGCTCTGGGGCGCGATCCCGGAGCTGCGCGACCTGATGGAATTGCCGCCTGCCGTCCGTTCGGCGCTGCAGATGGAGCTCGGCGCGCTGCCCGAAGTGGCGCTGAGAGTCGCCCAGGCCGCGGCGCTCGCCGCCGACGAGTTCGAGCCCGCCCTCGCCGCGGCAGGCGCAGAACTGTCCGAATCGGAGGCCCTCGCCGCCATCGACGAGCTGGTGGCCCGCGATCTCGTTCGCCCTGCCGTCACCGGCCGCTTCAGATTCCGCCACCCGCTCGTGCGCCATGTGGCCTACGGCTCGGCCGCAGCCGGCTGGCGCTTGGGGGCCCATTCGCGAATCTCGGCCTATCTCGCCGAACTGGGGGCACCCGCCACGCTCCGCGCCCACCATGTGGAACGGTCGGCCGGCTACGGCGACCGGGCCGCCGTGGCCACCCTGGTCCAGGCCGCCCGGACCGTCGCACCCCAGGCCCCGGCCACCGCGGCACACTGGCTGGAAGCGGCACTGCGGCTGTTGCCGGAGGACCCACCCGCGGACGCCGACAGCGAGGCGCCAGACTCGCGCCTGCGTCTGCTCATGGATCTCGTCCACGTGCAGACCGTGAGCGGCCAGCTGGCCGAGGGGCGCGAGACCGCGAAGGAACTGCTGCGGTTGCTCCCCGAAGACGACCACGCACGGCGTGCCCGGGCGGTCCAGCTGTGCGCCGTCATCGAACGGCAGCTACACCACCATCAGGAAGCTCGTGCCCTTGTCCTCGACGAGTTGCAACGGATGCCCGACCCGCAGGCGTCGTCCGCCGTTCTCCTGCGAGTGCGGCTCGTAGCCGACCGCCTCATGCGCGTCGACATCCGCGGCGCCCAAGCGGTGCTCGACCACATCCCCACGGACGCGCCGAACTGGGAGCCCGGCCTCAAGGAGGCGGTGGCGTCACTGCGGGTCCTGCCGGCGTATGCCAGCCTGCGCACTACGGATGCCATCACGTACGCCGAAGAAGCGGACCGCATTCTGTCGAGCGCGCCGGACGCCAACCTCGCCGAATGCCTGGACACACTCCCCTGGCTCTGCTGGACCGAGGTGATGATGGGGCGGTACAGCGACGCACTCCGCCACCTGGACCGCATCATCGAGATCGCACGTGCCACCGGGCAGGCTTCCTTCATCACGTACATGCTGACGGCGCGAGCCCGGGCCTGCCTCGAGCTCGGCCGTCTCTCCGAGGCCGCTGCGGCGGCCGAGGAGGCCACTGAGACGGCCCGGTTGCTTCGCTCCGGGGAGGCCCTGGTCTTCGGGCTGACTCAGCAGTGCCTGGCCGCCAGCCGAGCCGGCGATCATGATCAGGCGCTCCGGCTCGGCGAGGAGGCGGTCCGGGGTGACATCGGAGCCGGCGAGTGGTGGGGCGCGATGGCACGTTACGCCCACGGTGTCGCGCTGGTCGAGGCCGGCCACCCCAAGGAGGGCGCCGACGCGCTGATGGACGCCTGCGGTGATCCCTTGGCACCCATGCTGGATCCGGCGACGCTCCTCGACTGTGCCGAGTTGATGGCCCGCATCGAGGCGGAGGCCCAGCAACAGGACGAGGCTCACAAGTGGGCGGAGATCGCCGGCGCCCTCGCCCAGGCGGAGCTTCCCGCGTCCTCCGCCATAGCGACGTTGGCCCGCGCGCACGCGACGCGTGCCGAGAACGCGGCCGAAGCCGCCCGCCTGGCGGCCGACGCCGCCGAAACACTCCTCCTGGCGGGACGCAGGATCGATGCCGGCCGGGCCGAAGTGGTCGCGGGCCTCGCGCAGCACGCTGCCGGCGAACGTGATCGGGCTCGCCAGCGGCTGCGCGTGGCCGCAGGGCTCTTTGCCGAGTGCGGCGCCGAGTCGTTGCACGCTCAGACGGTGCGTGAACAGCGCAAACTCGGCGTGCGAGTGACCGCGCGCCCCGGCGGACGTGGTGAAGGCCCGTTCGGACTGTCGCCCCGCGAATACGAGATCGCGATCTTCGTCGCCGAGGGCCACACCAACCAGCAGATCGCCAAGAAGCTGTTCCTCAGTGTCAGGACGGTCGAGACCCATCTGTCCCGCGTCTTCACCAAGCTGGGTGTGACGTCGCGAGTCGGAGTGGCGACCACGCTTAACCGTGCCGCCGAACAACGCCGCTCCTGATGGTGACGGCCCCTCGAGGCCCATGGATCCGAGAGCGGACAATTCGAACCCGAGGGCCGGAATCGCACTCTCACTCCACAGGATGACTCCGGCTCCCACTACGGGGTGACTGAGTACGGGTTTTCCACGATGCCCCACATCGTCCTACAGGTGACATCTTTGGATCCACGGCAAGCAGGAGGACGGAACATGGCACGCCGCATCGCGCGGTTCTCGCTCGAAGGAGTCACAGAGACAGAGGTCTCTGTGCATCCGTTCGTGACCGAGGACGATCTGCGCCTGACTCTGTCGCGTTTCCACCGTGCGGACAGCGACGACGTCGTACTCCTCCTCCACGGCCTCACCTCCTCCAGCGGGCTGTTCATCATGCCCGAGATCCGCAACATGGTGAGCCACCTGCTGGACAACGGCTTCGGTGACGTCTGGGCGCTCGACTTCCGGATGAGCAACCACTTCCCCTACAACATCGGAGGCCGGCGCTACTCCCTCGACGACATCGCGGCCTTCGACTACCCGGCCGCGCTCGCCGAGCTCCGCCGGCATGTCGGCGACAGGCGGATCCACGTGTTCGCGCACTGCCTGGGCGCGCTGTCGTTCAGCATGAGCCTGTTCGGCGGCGTGATCGATGATGACGGGATCGGCAGCGTGGTCCTCAACAGCGTCTCGCTCACGCCGCGGGTGCCCACCTGGTCAAAGATCAAGATGAAGGTGGGACCGGCCTTTGCCGACTACGTCCTCGGCGTGCCCTACATCGACCCGCGGTTCAGCGAGGCTCCCACGCTGAGCGCTCGCTGGCTGTTCGCCCGTGCGATCTCGCTCTTCCATCCCGAGTGCGGCGAGCCCGCCTGCCACATGCAGAGCTTCATGTGGGCGTCGGGCCGGCCCGGATTCTTCATGCACGAGAACCTCGCCGAGGAGACGCACGTCCACGACCGGCTCGCCGACATCAACGGCGCATCGACCGTCCACTACTACCGGCACATCCGCAAGATGGTGGACGCCGGTCAGGCGGTGCGTTACGACCGGCGCGACAAGCGGCTCGACATGCTCCCCACCGACTTCTTCGCCCGGGCGACCGAGATCACCACTCCGATCCTCTTCACCACAGGCGATCAGAACAAGATCTTCACCGACTCCAACATCGTCTGCCACGAGCGGCTGGAGAAGCTCGTGCCCGGCCGGCACGAGCTGGAGATCTTCCCCGGCTACGGCCACATCGATCCGATCCTCGGCAAGAACGCCCACATCGACGTCTACCCCCAGATCGTCGACTTCTTCAAGCGCCACAGCGGCTGAGCGCGGGCCCACCCCAACGATGACGGAGCAGGAGCGAAGCGTGGAGCAGGTCGACACCCTCGTCGTCGGCTCGGGATTCGGCGGATCGGTCGCCGCGTACCGGCTGGCCGAAGCCGGGCACTCGGTCGTGCTGATGGAGCGCGGCCAGCCGTTTCCGCCGGGAAGCTTCCCCCGTTCCCCCGCCGAGATGGGACGGGCGTTCTGGGACCCCGACGCGGGCCTGTTCGGGATGTTCGACGTGTGGAGTTTCAAGGGGTGCGACTCCATCGTGTCCAGCGGGCTTGGAGGCGGATCGCTGATCTATGCGAACGTGATGCTCCGTAAGGACGAACGATGGTTCGTCAACGAGCCGGAGACCCCGGACGGGGAGTGCGAGCCGTGGCCGATCACACGTGACGACCTCGAACCGCACTATGACGCAGTCGAGGAGATGCTGCAAAACTCTCCCTACCCGTTGCATCGTGCTCCCTTTGACAACACTCCCAAGGCCCATGCGATGCACGATGCGGCGGCCGAACTGGGACTGCACTGCACCCTGCCGCCGCTGGCGGTGAGCTTCGCACCCGAACCGGGCGCCGCGCCGGGACTCAGCCTGCCGATCGTGGACGCCGGTTATGGCAACCTCCACGGCCTCGGACAGCGCCGGACCTGCCGACTCTGCGGCGAGTGCGACATCGGCTGCAACGACGGCGCCAAGAACAGCCTCGACCACAACTACCTGTCGGCGGCCGAGCACCACGGTGCTGATCTTCGAACCGCCCACGAGGTGAAGGCGATCCGCCCCCGGGACGGCGGCGGTTACGAGGTCGACTACCTCCACCACGACATCCACGACCGGCTGCGCAAGCGGAGGATCAAGACGATCGGCTGCAATCGGCTCGTCCTCGCCGCCGGCACGTACGGCACGACTCTGCTCCTCCTGAGGTCGAAGAAGAACCTGCCGGGCATCAGCGACGCGCTCGGCACCCGCTTCTGCGGCAACGGCGACCTGCTGACATTCCTCCTCAAGGCGAAGGATCGCAACAGGGTCCGGGAGCTGGACGCCAGCCGGGGACCGGTGATCACCAGCGCGATCCGGCTGCCGGACGAGCGGGACGGCTTCCCGGGGGCCGGGCGCGGTGCCTACATTCAGGACGGTGGCTATCCCGAGTTCGTGAACTGGATGGTCCATTCCTTCGACGGCCCGTTCGAACGCGCGCTCAAGTTCATGATGGGTCGCGTGCTCGAGTGGTTCTCATGGGCCCCGGACACCAACCTGTCCAAGGAACTGTCGGAGCTGTTCGGCGACGGGGCATTGTCGATCAGTTCGTTGCCGCTGCTCGGCATGGGCCGCGACACCGCCGACGGTGTCCTGGAGCTCAAGGACGGCAGACTGAACGCCAGGTGGACCACGGAGACCAGCGAGGTGCACTTCGAGCGGCTGCGCAAGACGATGCAGAGCATCGCCGACGTGCTCGGCGCGGACTATGCCGACAATCCCATGTGGTTCCGCAAGCGGGTCATCACCGCGCACCCGCTCGGTGGCGCACCGATGGGCGCCACTCCAGACCAAGGCGTCTGTGACGCCTTTGGCGAGGTGTTCGGGTTCCCCGGCCTCTATATCGCCGACGGGGCGGCGATGCCAGGACCGGTGGGCCCGAATCCCTCGTTGACCATCGCGGCCATGTCCGACCGCATGAGCACGCGCCTTCTCGAGGAGGCGTCTGCGGAATTGCGGCACACGGACGAGAGGCACGCGGAGAACAGGCATCCCGATACGGGGGCCGAGCCGGTTGCGGGGACCGGCTCGCCAGACGGGGTGGCGAACGACTCGGCGTACGGGTCGGATTCGGGGGAGGTCGCGCGGACACGGGGGTCCGCCGCGACCGAGTCCGACCGTACGTCGTTGTCGTTCACCGAGGAGATGAAGGGGTTCATCACCTTCGGGGCGACCGAGCCGCGGACCGGCGAGCTGGGCGAGGGCCGGGAGCGCATGTCGTTCCGCCTCACCATCACCGCCGACGACGTGGCCCGTTTCCTGGCCGAGCCCGAGCACACCGCCCGGGCCGAAGGATGGATCGACGCCGCTGGCTGCGGGGGCCGGCGTCCTGTCCAGCGGGGCTGGTTCAACCTCTTCGCGTCCGCGGGCGCGGAGGACCGCCGTCTGATGAAGTACCGCCTGTACTTCACCGACGGGCAGGGCCGGCCCCGCACCCTCGCCGGGGAGAAGAACGTGCTGCACGGACCGCCCACGCGGATCTGGCCCGACACCTCCACCCTGTACGTCAGGGTGCTGGAGGGCCACGTCGACGAGGAGGGGGACGCCGACGCCGTGATCGTGGGGGCGGGCGTGCTGCACATCCAGCTCGCCGACTTCGCCCGCCAGCTCACCACGTTCCGGACCTCGGGCCCCGGCGGCCCGGGTTCGCTGATCAGGTTCGGCCGGTTCTTCGCCGGCGAGCTCTGGGAGGTCTACGGCCCCGACCTCACCTGACGGGGCCCCACGAACGTGCAGGACAAGGGAACTGCGGGGTGCCCTTGTCCTGCACCCTTTTTTGGAGACCTGCTTTCGGAGATCTGATGCCGTACGAAATCGAAGCCACCGCCACCACGGCCGTGACGCCGGAGGAGATCTTCAAGCACCTGGTCGTGCCCGAGGCCTGGGGCGGGTGGGGGCACTTCCCGACCCGAGCCAGGCAGGAACGCGAGGGTGACGAGACGCCGTACGGGGTCGATGACCCTCATCCGCTGGCAGGCCACGTTCGACCGGTTGATCCCGGGCACGGGCCCGCTGGTGCGCGTCGGCCTCTGGCTCATGCTGGTCGCGTTCACCCGGTGGCTGACCGGGCACGCCGGACGGTGCGATACCGCGTGCCCGGCGCACCGGCTGGTCAGTCCGGCGGCGTGAGCCGCGACCGGTAGACGGCGCGGGCGGCGTCGAGCAGCTCGACATGGTCGGCCAGCTGTGCCTTGGTGTCCAGGCGGCCGTACGAGCGGATCCTCTCTTCGAGGGCGTCCAGGTAGTCCAGGCACCAGCGGACGTCGCGCTCATGGGCGACATGGGCGCCGCCGACGTCGAGGTAGACCGGGCTGGTGTGCGCGTACGAGCCGGAGTGGTGGTACGAACGCGGGTTGCGGGGGCCGGTGACGACCGCGACGACGTACGTGGGCACGTCCACGACGAGCTCGGCCGTGAGCTCGGGCGGCGGCCCCTCGGCCAGGACGCCCTCGGCTGTGCGCAGCTGGATGCCGGTGACCTCCGGGCCGATCGTCCGCACGGTGATCGTGACGCGCGTGCCCAGTTCGAGGTCGAGGGTGTCCCCCGGCCCGTGCCCGGCCACGTCGAACTCCACGAAGGGGCCGGTGGTGGCGAACGTGCGGCCGCGCCGGACGGCCTCCGCGAACGACTCGGCGGTCAGGGGCCCGTCGACGCGGGCGTAGACACGTTCCCAGCCGGGCGGGCTCGACTGGTTGCCGCGGCGGTTGAACGAGAACATCGCGTCGGTGCCCGCCGTGACGGCGAGGGTGTTGCCGGCGCCGATCAGATGCCGGTAGACGACCGCGGTCCCCTGGATCGAGGAGTGGTTGAGCACGTCGACGCTGTCGATGAGGCCGAGCGCGGCGTCGGCGACGGCCTCGCGGGCCGAGCAGTTGCGCCCGGCGGTCAGGGCGGCCGGCGGCGGGTCGTCATCCCTGATCGGGACGTGGAACGGATGGCTGTAGCCCATGATGGCGCCGCGTCCCCGGAGCTCCTGGCAGGCGACGCTGTTGGGCGGCCAGTCGACGGTGCCGAGGAAGCCGGTGTGGTAGCGCTCGGGCGGTACCGGAACACCGAAGGCGTAGAGGTGCCCGAGCAGGTCGTTCCGGTATTCGACGCCCATCCTGGCCACATGGGTGGCGTCCGACCACGGCAGGTCGCGGCCCGCCCAGTGTTCCAGCGCCTCGCGGTCGTAGACGCGCTCGGAGGCGACGTTGCCCGCGACGAGGTTGAGGACGTGCAGGTCCTCGCCGTGCTGGAGGGCGGCGGCCTGGGCGGGGGTGCCGACCGTGTCACCTGTCCAGTTCATGTGAACGTGCAGGTCGCCGCCGTACCACCCGCGCGAGGCGGCGTTGTAGAGCCGGCGCGGGGTGAGCTCGACAAGGGTCTCCCCAGCGGCGGCATCCGGCGTGACGGCCCGTTCCACGGTCTCGTACTCCATGCCGCGTGTGACGCGCACGGTCAGCGGCTCGGCCGGGACGTCCACGGTCAGGTCGTCGCCGTGGAAGTAGGGCATGCGGTCGGCGTCCCGGTTGGGCTCGGCGCCTTCCGGATACCAGCCCTGGCCGTTCTCCCCGACGACCGTCCAGCGGCACGGGAACCCCGCGCGAAGCCGGAGCCTGGCCGGGGTGGCGGAACGGCTGAGCGCGTCGAGCACCACGGCCGCGCCGTCGACGGAGACCGCGCTGCCGCTGGTCACCGGGACCACCCGCGCGCCGCCGGGTTCGATCTCGTACGAGTGGTCATCCACGCGCACGGTCACCGCCTCCGCCCGCGAGGAGTCGATGAGCAGGTGCGTGCGGACCGGGCCGCCGTCCAGCACCGCCTGCGCGCGGGCGTCCAGGCGTGTGCCCTCGGGAGTGACGCGCAGAGCCGCCAGGTTGTCGAGCACCTGGCCGCCGAGGATGTCGCGGATGATCCGCTGGACGTCCAGGTCGGCGATGCGGGCGTAGAGTTCCTCCTCGGTCGCGCCGGGGTGGAGCTCGGAGACACGCTGTATGCAGGTCAGCCAGAACAGGCTCTCGTCCAGCATGAACGCGTCCACGTCGATCTGCCTGACGTAGGCGATGGGGTCCTCGCCCCAGGTCGGCCCGTGTCGGGCGAGCAGTTCCCGGTAGTCCTCCAGCGCCCGCTTAACCTCGGGCGGCAGCGTCGGGTCATCGCACATGCCGTGTCTCCCGTTCGTCGAGAACGCGGTCAGCGTGACACGGAACGGCCCGGAGGGGAACGCACCGGCGACCGGCGGGAGTCGCTCTGTGATACCCGGTGGAGGGATCCTTCTTCCGCGTCTAAGATCCGGCGCCGCCTGCTCTGCGCCGTCCGTGGACTCTGTGCCGTCCGCGGAGTCACCGGGCCCATGGGGTCCGCGACCAGGGCTTGAAGACCGACAGGAACGCCATGGTCACGTACATCGTCAGCGACACGATCGGCGGGTAGAGCATGTCCGGGCCGGTGTCGTCGAGCGGCGTGGCGATGGCGGCCTCGGCCGCCTCGTGCAGCCCCGGCCGGAGCGCGAAGATCGTGAGAGTGAGCGCGGTCAGCGTCAGCACGACCTTGACGAGCACCCAGTAATACCGGGTGAGGCCCCAATGCGTGCCCAGCGCCAGGACGACGCCCGTCACGAGCGTCAGCAGCCCCGCCGGGATCAGCAGCAGGTCGCCGAACAACCGCATGGAGATGTAGGCGGCACGGAGCGTCTGAGGGTCATCGGTGGCCAGCCCGGTGATCGTCAGCGCGAGCAGCCCGATGTCCAGCCCCAGCCAGGTGATCGAAACGATCAGATGCAGAAGCAGGTTCGCCTTCCGGACACGAGGCGACATACGCCACCGCCCGGCGTTCTTGCCGCGGGCCGGGGACTTGGCAGAGGTCTGTGTGCGCGTCGTGGTCGTCATACCGACGAAGGTGCCGGTAGGGCATCGTGCACGGCATCGCCCGGCCGGAGGCATCGCCGCTGCTTCAGGCGAAGTAGCGGCAGGTCACTCCCCTACTCTCCCCGGCGTACCCCCGGCACGTCGGAGAGCACGCGCGTCAGGAGGCGGGGGCGTGGCCGTAGAGGCGCTCGACGTGCAACCGGGCGACGACGCGCTGGTCGGCGACCATCGCGCGGCGGTAGTCGTCCCAGTCGGGGTGCTCCTCGCCCCGGACGTCGCGGTAGACCTCGATGAGCTCCTCGACGGCGGCGTCCTGCGGGTCCCGTGCGACCTCGGACAACTCGGCGGTGCCCTCGGCGACGGCGTACGCCCAGCCGTCCGGGGTGGTGACGTGCAGGCTGGCGCGCGGGTCGCGGCGCAGGTTGCGCGTCTTGGCCCGGCCGGCGGTGATCGAGATCCGGATCAGGTCCTTCGCCTCGTCGTAGTGATAGTTGACGTTGGACAGCTGGGGCCGCCCGTCCTTCTTGAGCGTGACCAGCACGCCCAGGTTCCGATCGTTCAACAGCTTCCTGAGTGCCGCGTCGTCCGCCATCCGAACCGCCTCACGTTGGCCGTCTCTGTCTGGAGTCCTCTGTCTGGAGTCAACCTACGGGGACCCCTCCTGCTTCCCTGATCAGGCGTGCTGCTGGTGTGGAACGAGGGCGGGGAAGTCGTAGACGCGCGCGCCGGGCCCTCCTTCGCCCGCGACCTGCCCAGTGAACATGTGGCCGCGGAACGCGGCGCCCTTGGCCTTGACCTTGATCGCCTGGAATCCCGCGGGCGGCAGGGCGCAGAACCCGGTCTGCACGACGTCCTCGTAGAGCGAGTCGGAGACGACGTAGGCCAGGTCGCGGCCGGGCTCGTCCACCAGGAGCTTGCGCAGCGGCCCGGCGTCCAGGAGCCGCTGCACGACGATCGGCGCGTCGCCCGCCGGGCCGAAGGGCCCCGAGGTCAGCGTGCCGTGGTGCAGCGAGAGCCGGACGCGCAGCGGCGCCCCCGTCTCCCCGTCGTGGTTGATCTCGTGCAGCGCGGCGGCCAGCCGGATCACGAAGTCACCGGCCACCGGGGCGGGATCGACGCCCTCGGGGAGCGTGGCCAGCTCGCCGTCCCCGCCGACCTGTTTGTCCCACCGGGTGCGGTCGAGGCCCACCCCCGCGGCGGCGCTGTCGAGCGCGTCGGACAGGTGCTGCTGCGCGAGCAGCTGCTCGCGGGTGTCCCGCTTGCTGTACGCCTGGATGTCCACCGCCAGCAGCAGCCGGTAGACCAGGTGCCCGTTGCTGTTCACTCCATCGCCTTCCGGTCCTCCGAGCAAATCGGGCCTGCTGCCCTCATTCGCTCCACTGGGGAGTGAGTGTTGCCGTTGGCGGAGAACCACTGCCGGCGAGTGGACGCTCCCTCCTCCGTGTCCTGTGATGCCGCCGAGACGCGTCTTGGACGGTTCGCACACGTTCTATGGACCCATAAGTAAGGGACATATGACAAACCAGTTAGGGCGGCGATGGCGAAGTAGGGGCGTATGGGCGGTTTGTTGCCCCTGTTTCAACAACCTCGCCGAACGTTGAACCCCACTGCGGCACGCCTTCGTACTGCTTCCCGACGAGACACCTGGTTCACACGAAGGAGCACCATGGAGGTGCGGCGACGGGTCGCCCTGGCGGGCGGCGCGACGGCGGCGAGTCTGACCCTCGCCGGATGCGGCGGGACCTTTGGCTTCGGCGCTTCTACCTCGGATGGCATCTCTTCCCGGCGCGTGCCGACGAACAACGCGCCGATCGGTGCGGTGCCCCAGGCGGCGACGACAGAGCGCAGCCTGCGCGCGATGACCCATCTTCAGCTGGGACGCATCATCATGAACGGCGGCGGCCGCACGCTCTACCGGTACGACCAGGACAGCGCCAACCCGCCGCGCTCGAACTGCATCGGCGCGTGCGCGCAGACCTGGCCGCCGGCGCGCTTCGTCCCCGGCATGAAGATCACAGGCGTGAACCCGGCCATTGTCGGTCAGATCCGCCGCCCGGACGGGAGCCTGCAGCTCACCGTCGGCGGCTGGCCGATGTACCTGTACGCCATGGACACCGCGCCGGGTGAGGCCCGTGGCCAGGGGCAGGGCGGCGTCTGGTGGGTGAGCAAGCCCAACGGGACCAAGACCCAGGCGTCCGCCGGCGGACCGGCGGAGCCTGGTGCCGGAAACGCGAACGGCGGCACGTACGGAGGCGGCGCCGGAGCCGGCAACGGCACTGGAACAGGGACCGGCAACGGCACTGGCAACGGAACCGGCAACGGAGCCGGGACCGGAACCGGCAACGGAGCCGGTAATGGCACCGGGACCGGCGCTGGGACCGGCAACGGAACCGGGACCGGCAACGGAACCGGGACCGGGACCGGCACTGGGAACGGGACCGGCACTGGGAACGGGACCGGCACTGGGAACGGGACCGGCAACGGCACCGTAGACGGAAACGGAACCGGCAACGGGGTGGGGAACGGAGGCGGAAGCGTGGCCGGAGGCGGAACTGGAGGCGGATCACCGCCGGGCAGCTGAGCCCGGCGTCCCATCGCCCCACTGAGCATCCCCCGTAACCCCCCACCAGCCGGAGACCCCGATGGCCCACCGATCCCCCACCGCCGCACCGGCAGCGAACGTCGCCACCGGTCCGTGGAGCTGGTTCCGCGGCTCGCGTCCGCCGGACACCGTGGACGACCAGGTGATCGTGACCGAGCTCTACCGCGTGTACGGCCGCCCGCTCCTCTCGTTCGTGCTCCGGCTCACCGGCGGCGACCGCCACTGGGCCGAGGACGTCGTCCAGGAAACGATGATCCGCGCCTGGCGCAGCGCCGGCCAGCTCGACTCCGGCGCCGCCTCGCTGCTGCCGTGGCTGGCGACGGTGGCCCGGCGCATCGTCATCGATGATCAGCGTCGCAAGAACGCCCGGCCCCAGGAGGCCGGGGAAGGCCCGCTGGAGAACCTGCGGGCCCCTGACGGGATGGAGGATCTCCTGCGCTCAGTGGTCGTCTCCGAGGCCCTGCTGTCCCTGTCGCCCGCCCACCGCGAGATCCTGAACGAGACCTTCTTCCGGGATCGCACGGTGAACGAGGCCGCCCGGCATCTGGGCATCCCCGTGGGCACGGTCAAGTCACGGGTCTACTACGCGCTCCGGGCACTGCGGGTCGCTTTGGAGGAAAGGGGCGTCACGCCATGACCGCCGACACTCAGCACATCGACGTCGGCGCGTACGCCCTCGGTCTCCTGGAGGAGCCCGACCGGCGCGCGTTCGAGGCCCATCTGTCCGTCTGCATGTCGTGCCACGAGGAACTGGGCGTGCTGCGCAGCGTGGCCGCCACTCTCGACGGCATCGCGCCGATCGAGGACCCTGTCCGCTCCTACCCTGCGGAGCCCGATCCCTCAGTGGTGTCGGATCTGCTGCAGCGACGTGCGCGCAGGGACAGAAGCCGCCGGTTCTCCCGGACGATGCTCAGCGCGGCGGCCGGTGTCGTGCTCCTGGCGGGCGCGTTCGGCACGGGCGTCACGATCTCTCGTTCCGAGGAGGCACCTCCGGCTCAGGCCGGTGGCGGCGTCCAGGCTCTGCTTCAGAACGGGCATCGTGTCTCCGCGAACGACCCGGGCACGGGTGTCTCGGGCACGGTGGCCATGCAGCCCAAGATGTGGGGCAGCGAGGTCGGCCTGGAGCTCAGCAAGGTGCGCGGTCCCCTGGAATGCGAGCTGGTGGCGATCGACCGGAAGGGCCAGGCTCACACGGTGATGGGCTGGTCGGTCCCGGCCAAGGGCTACGGTCTGCCGAAGTCCCCGGCCCCGCTGACCGCGCAGGGAGGCACGGCGCTCAAGCCGAACGAGATCGCCCGCTTCGAGGTCCGGACCATCGGCAGCCAGCGCACGCTGCTGACGATCCCGACGTAAGACGATCCCGGCGTAAGGCGTCGGGGTTCAGCCGCCGGGGAGCGCGGCGGCGCGATGGCGGGCGATCGCCAGCGCGGGATAGCAGTCCCGCGGGAGCCCGCCGGGGGTGTCGAGGGCGGCGCGCAGCCGCCCTCCGACCGCCTTGGGGTCGTACGGCTGGACGACGCAGAGCTCGGCCTGCATCGCCTGCCGCGCGGCCGCCATCAGCGCGGGGACCTCCCCGACGACGACGATCTCACTCGGTACGTCCCCGTGCGCCAGGCGGACGGCCAGGGCATGGAGATCGCCTCCGCCCTCGTACCGGAACTCGCAGATCAGGCGGTCGCCGTCGAGCGGCCCCTCCTGGATCAGCCACACCTGGCTCGGCGTCACCTTGCCCAGGGCGCTCAGCCAGGCCGGCTCGGCGAGGTTGCGCACCCCGTCGGCGGCCTTGCCCGCGGCGCGGCGGCCCTCGACCGGGCCGATCGCCTCCAGCACCCGCAGGAAGGCGTAGGCCCCGGGGGTGCCGGCGGCCCGCAGGCTCATCATCAGGTCCGCCAGGGCGGCCCGCCGCCCCCGCAGGTCGGGGGCGGCGGCCTCCAGGGCCCCGAGCTGGGCGGACGTCCATACCTCGGCCTGGAGGGCGCCCGGCAGCGCGGGCAGCTCGTCCGCCGCCCGGACGTACGCCTCGTACACCTCACGCAGTCCGGGCAACATCAGCCGGGGGCTCTTGGCAGTCACGCGCCCCAGGATACTGGCCGGTAAGCCGCCTCAGCGGGACAGGAGGCGGTAGCGGCGCACCGACAGCGGCAGGAACACCGCGATGATCACCAGCGGCCAGAGCACCGCCAGCAGGAGGCTGTGCTCGCCGGCCCAGGAGCCGGTGCTCGTCAGGCCCGGATTGCCGAACAGGTCCCGCGTCGCGGTGGCCGTGGCCGACATCGGGTTCCACTCGGCGATCACGCCGAGCCACCCCGGCATCGTGCTGGGTGCGATCAGCGCGCTCGACAGGAAGCTGATCGGCCAGACCAGGATCTGCACCGCCATGATCGATTCCGGCCCCTTGGCGACCAGCCCCAGGAAGGCGCCCATCCAGAGCAGGGAGAAGCGCAGGAGGAGCAGCAGCCCGAACGCCGCTGCCGCGTTGCCGACGCCCTCGTGCCACTGCCAGCCGATGAGGAGCCCGCAGGCCACCATCACCACCAGCGAGACCATCGAGTTGATCATGTCGGCCACGCAGCGGCCGACGACCACCGCCGACGACGCCATCGGCATGGAACGGAACCGGTCCGTGACGCCCTTGGCCGCGTCGTTCGCGATCGCGGCGAACGTCGCCTCCACGCCGAAGACCATCGTCATGGCGAACATGCCGGGCATGATGAACTCCCGGTAGTCGCCGCCGCCCGGCACCTTCATCTGGCCGCCGAACAGGTAGCCCATGATCAGGACCATCATCACCGGGAACAGCAGCCCGATGAGCAGTTCGTCCAGCCGCCGGGCCCAGTGCGCGAACGCCCGCAGGGTGATCGTCCACGCGTCGGTGAGCGCCCACCGGAGCCGCCCGGCGATGCCGCTCGGGGGTTCGGGAATGGCGAGTGTCATGCCGATACCTCCTTGGTGAGATGCAGGAAGACCTCGTCGAGCGTGGGCCGCCGGAGTCCGATGTCCTCGACGGCGATCCCCGCGTCGGCCAGCCCCTGGACGGCCTTCGTCAGCGCGGAGACCCGATCGGTGACGGGCGCGTCGATGCGCCGTGTGTCGGCGTGCACGTCCGCGCCCCGTCCGCCGACCCGGCCGATGATCTCTGCGGCGGCGGGCAGATCGGCGGGGTCGCGGACGACGACGTCGAGGCGGTCGCCGCCGAGCCGGGACTTCAGCTCGCCCGGAGTGCCGGACGCGATGATCCGCCCGTGGTCGACGACCGAGATGTCACCGGCCAGCTGATCGGCCTCCTCCAGGTACTGGGTGGTGAGCAGCACGGTGGTGCCGCCTCCGACCAGTGCCCGCACGGCGTCCCAGACCTCGATCCGGCTGCGCGGGTCGAGGCCCGTGGTGGGCTCGTCCAGAAAGAGCACCGGCGGCGCGAGGATCATGCTCGCCGCCAGGTCGAGCCGGCGCCGCATGCCGCCGGAGTACTTGCCGACGGGCTTGGCCGCGGCGTCGGTCAGCCTGAACCGTTCGAGCAGCTCGTCGGCCCGCCGCCGCGCCGTGCGGGTGTCGAGGTGGTAGAGCCGCCCGAACATCACCAGGTTCTGCCGCCCGCCGAGCACCTCGTCCACCGCGGCGTGCTGGCCGACCAGCCCGATCCGCGACCGCACGTGCGCCGGGCTCCGGACGACGTCGTGCCCCGCGACCTGCGCCCGGCCGGCGTCCGGCCGGGTCAACGTCGTCAGGATGCGGACGAGCGTGGTCTTGCCCGCGCCGTTCGGGCCGAGCACACCGTGCACGGTCCCGGCCGGCACGGTGATGTCGACCCCGTCGAGAGCCTGGGTGTCGCCGTATCTCTTCCGCAGCCCCTCGGCCGCGACCGCGAACTCTGCAGAGCCCATCTCTCCTCCAACTTTGTACGTCGTACAAAGTAATATAGCGTACGCCGTACAAAGTTTCATCTGCGAGAGGATGTGGCCATGGAGTACAGCGGCACCGGCGATCCGAAGCGCAGCCTGGAGTTGCTCTGGGGCGTGCAGGAGCGTCCCCGGCGCGGCCCGAAACCCAAGCTGACCGTCGACCGGATCATCACCACGGCCATCGAGCTGGCCGACGCCGCTGATCTGGAGGCCCTCTCGATGCGGCGCATCGCCGAGGAACTGGGGGTCGCCACCATGTCGATCTACACCTACGTGCCGTCCAAGGCCGAGCTGATCGACGTGATGATGGACCGCGCCCTCGGCGAGCTCGCCCCGCCCGACGACGTGCCCGGCGGCTGGCGGCCCAAGCTGGCGCACATCGCCCGCCAGAACTGGGACCTTTACCACCGCCACCCGTGGCTTTTGCAGATCTCCACCAGCCGCCCGCCGATGGGCCCCAACCTGATCGGCAAGTACGAGTACGAGCTCCGCGCCGTGGACGGCCTGGGCCTGACCGACGTGGAGATGGACTCGGTGATCTCGCTGGTCACCGGCCACGCCCAGAGCTCAGCGCGGGTCTCGGTGAACGCCGCCCAGGCCGAACGGCGCACCGGCATGACCGACGAGGAGTGGTGGGAGGCGACCGGCCCGGTGCTCGGAGAGGTCCTCGAACCCGACGCCTATCCGCTGGGCTCCCGCGTCGGCACCGCCGCCTCCCAGGCCTACGGCGGCGCCATAGGCCCCGAGCACGCCTTCGAGTTCGGCCTGGAGCGGATCCTCGACGGCATAGCGGCGCTGATAACCGCCCGCACGGCGACCCAGGCCCCGTCCAATTAGGGTCGGCGGCGAGGGTTGGGACGGCGGGTGGGTGAGGCTCGGGTCGGGTCCTCGGGCCATGGGTGGCGGGGGTAGCGGCCGCGGAGCTCGGCGCGGACGGCCTTGTAGCCCTCCTTCCAGAACGAGCCCAGGTCGGCGGTGACCGCGGCGGGCCGGCCGGCCGGCGACAGCAGGTGCACGACCAGGGGCACCCGGCCGCCCGCCAGCGCCGGGGCGGCGGCCCAGCCGAAGAGCTCCTGGAGTTTGACGGCCAGGACGGGGCGTTCGCCCGAGTAGTCGACGCGGATCCGGGAGCCGGATGGCACTTCGATGCGTTCGGGCGCCATCTCGTCCAGCCGCGCGGCGCACTCCCAGGGCAGCAGGCCGCGCAGCGCGGCCGTGACGTCGATCTTGGCCAGGTCGGCGCGGCGGCGGGCGCCGGCGGGCAGCCAGTCCAGGGCGTGGTCGAGCAGCGCCGCGTCGTCCACCGCGGGCCAGGGGTCACCGAGGGCGTTGTGGCAGAACGCGAGGCGTTCGCGCAGGGCTGTCGCGGCGGGCGTCCAGGTCAGGAGAGAGAGCCCGCCGTCGCGCAGGCCCTGAGTGAGGGCCTTGCGCACGAGCTCGGGATCGGGGGCGGTCAGGGGACGGGCGCTCAGCTCGATCGCGCCGAGCCGTTCGACCCGGCGGGCGATCACGTCGCCGTCCCGCCATTCGATCTCCTCCGCCACCTGGAGCAGCGGGGCGGCGGCGAGCCGTGCAACGTCCTCATCGATCACGACCGCCTGGCGGACGCGGGCGGACGGCGCCCCGGCCGGACGGTCGGCGACGGCGATCGCGAGCCACCCGGCGCGGGCCGAGGCGAGCGCCGAGCCGCCGGCGAGCAGGGCCGCGCCGGTGCCCGACGCCATGAGATAGTCCCCGCCCGGGCGCGCCCGTGCCACCCGTTCGGGGAACGCCAGAGCGACGACCGTCCCGGCGGCCACGTCGTCGGCCGGGCGGGAAACGGGGGCTGAGTCGGCCGGGAGGGCCTGTTCCAGGCGGCGGACCTCGTCTCGCCAGCGGGCGGCGTGCGCGTCTGCCGGCGGACCGTCGCGGCGGAGCGAGCGCCACGTCGCGGTGAGGTCGTCGCCCGCGCCGCGCGGTGGTGGTTCGGAGAGCAGCGCCACGATCTGTGCGGCGGTCCGGCGGCCGACCTGCTGCGCGCCGTCCAGCAGGGCACGGGCGAGCCGGGGATGGACTCCGGCGCGCGCCAGCCGCCGCCCGCGTTCGGTGGCCCGGCCGTCCTCGACCGCGCCGATCGCGGTCAGGGTCGAGCGCGCGGCCCGCAGCGCCGCCTCAGGCGGCGGATCGAGCAGGGCCAGGTCGCGGGCTCCGGGGTCGCCCCAGCAGGCGATCTGGAGGGCGAACGAGGCGAGGTCGGCCAGCTCGATCTCGGGTCGGGGCCGTCCCGGAAGCCGCTCATGCTCGGCCTCGCTCCAGCACCGGTAGACCGCTCCGGGGGCTTCGCGGCCCGCCCGGCCGGCGCGCTGCTCGGCCGCGGCACGCGACGCACGGACCGTGGTCAGCGCCCCCAGGCCGCGGGCGTGGTCGGTGCGCGGTTCGCGTGCCAGCCCGGAGTCGACGACGACCCGCACGCCCGGCACGGTGAGGCTCGACTCGGCGACCGAGGTCGCCAGCACGACCCGTCGCCGTTCTCCCGGCGCGAGCACCGCGTCCTGCACCGCGGGCGGCGCCTGGCCGTGGACCTGGAGCACGTCGGCCGAGGTGAGATCCGACAACGTCCCGGCGACCCTGGCGATCTCGCCCACTCCGGGAAGGAAGCAGAGCACATCGCCGTCGCGTTCGGCCAGCGCACGGCGCACCAGGCCCGCGACGTGCGCGAGCAGCGCGGGATCGACCCGCATCCCGTGCGGCGGCGGCAACGGCCGTTCCGGCGGCGCCCACACGACCTCGACCGGGTGGAGCGCCGCCTGGGTCTCGACGACGGGCGCGGAGCCGTCGTCTCCGCCGAGGAGACGTGACCACGGTGCGGTGTCGGCGGTCGCCGAGGCGGCCACGAGGCACAGGTCCGGACGGAGGGCGGCGCGGACGTCGAGCAGGAACGCGAGCGTGGTGTCGGCGTCGAGGTGCCGTTCGTGGCACTCGTCCAGCATGACCGCGGACACGTCCGCGAGCTCCGGGTCGTGCTGGAGCCGCTGGAGCAGCACCCCGGTCGTCACCACCTGCACCCGCGAGCCGCGCCGGTGCTCGCCGCGGACCGTGAAGCCGACACGATCCCCGACCCGCTCCCCCAGGAGCCAGGCCATCCGGCGGGCGGCCGCGCGCGCCGCCAGCCGCCGCGGCTCCACGACGATCACTTGGCCGCGCTCATGCGGCGGCTCCCCGTCGAGCAGCCCGGCCAGGGCAAGGGGGACGAGTGTCGTCTTGCCCGTCCCCGGTGGCGCCGCCAGCACGGCCACGCCCCGGTCCGACAGCGCCGAGCGAAGGGCGGGGACGGCATGGCGGACGGGCAGCGCGGAAAGGGCCTCCCGGCGGACGGTGTGCATCCGCCCAGTCTCCCGCATCGGACAAATGCCGTGGGACGAAAGTGTTCGCGGACCTTGCGGTGATACTTGCACCGCGCATTTCCATAATGGCCTGAACTGCAATAACGCTCCCACTTTCCATTCCCTTTGCGCTCGACTTTCCTAACCCGGGTGGCCCTTCCCGCCAATCAGCGGGTATGCCTCATAATCAGGGACGTAGCCGCAGGTGCATGGAGGTTCGGGATGATCGGCAGCTCTATCTATCTCAGAGGCAGGACGGCGTTCACCGGCGGATCGCCGCAGGCCGTCTACGAAGACCTCTGGCAGCGTGGCCGCAAGGGAAGATTGCGGACTCGCGCAATTCTGGCCGGCGCCACGCTGGTACTCTGCGGGCTGCTGGTCAACGCCATTTTGGGCCTTGCGATGGCACTGCTGGTGGCGGCCGCCGACACCTTCTTCCATTGGCGCGGCTACAACGCCTCCCGTGTCTGGCGCCTGGGCCTGCGCGGCGACGAACGGATGAACCGGCTGCTCCGCTTCACGCTCGAACGCCGCGGCCACCGGGTGCTGTACGCCCGCACCGTGCCCGGCTACGGCACCATCGACCAGTTGCTCGTGGGGCCCGGCGGGGTGTGGCTGATCCACAACGAGGCCTGGCACCCCGAGGCCGAGATCACCCAGCACGGCGGCAAGGTCTTCATCGACGGCCGTACGCAGTCGGCGCTGGTCAAGCGGCTCAACGGCGCCGCGGCGAGCGCCTCCCGGACGCTGTCGGACCGCACCGGCCTGCGCGTGTCGGTGACGCCGCTGCTCGCGGTGCACGGCGGGCGGCTGACCCGGCCCCCGTTCACAGCGGACGGCATCGTCTTCGCCCCGCCGCTGAAACTGCTGCGCTGGGCCAGGCGGCACCCGGACGCCGACTTCTCGGCCTCTGAGGTGGAGCTCATCGCCCAGGCCGCGGTCCACACACTGCCCATCGGCGGCCGGACCATGTCGCCCGCGGCCTGATCCGGGGAACGGGCCGGCGCGGGCCGTTCCCCGGTCAGCTCGTTCCGGCGGGCGCGGAGCCGGCGCCCGCCGGACGGGTCCGGCGCAGCCAGTAGAGGCCGATGACCGGCAGGACCAGCGGGATGAAGGCATAGCCGCGGCCGAAGCCGGACCAGACCGTGGCGTCGGGAAAGGCGTCGGCGTCGGCCAGGCTCAACGTGCCGACGATCAGCACGCCGGCCAGCTCGACCGACAGCGCGGCGAACGCCACGCGCCGGGACGTACGGCCGCCGAGGGCGAGCGCGACGGTCGCCAGGATGTAGATGAGCGCGGCAACGGCCGACAGCGTGTAGGCCAGCGGCGCCTCGGAGAACCTGGTCGCGATCTGCACCCCCGCCCGCGCCCCCGCCGCCAGCGCGAAGATCGCGTAGACGGCGACCAGCAGCCGCCCGGGCCCGCTCCGCGTGGCGGCCCCGTCCACGGCTGGGTTCTGCTCAGACGCTGGGTTCTGCTCAGACATTGCCGGTCCAGATCTGGTCCATGCGGGCGATCATCGCGGCCACCGACAGGCAGGCGACGACGATGACGGCGGGACCCCAGCGGGAGCGCTCCAGCACCCCCCACCCCGCGCCCGCGGCCGGGATCAGCAGGATGCCCAGCATGTAGCCGATGAACGTGGCCGAGTCGCGCGGCCCCTCGTCATCGGCGAGCTTCAGGAAGCCCAGCACGACCTGGAGGATGAGCAGTACCTCGACGACGCCGAGCGCGATGAGGTGGCCCCAGTCCATCGCCCGGTCGCGCAGGGTCGCCACCAGGCCGTAGGCGGCCCCGAGCAACGAGACCACGATGATCGTGGTGGCCAGCCAGTTCGTCACGGGGAGAGAGTACTACGCCCTGTAGAGCTCAGAGCCCGGTAGTTCCGGCGCCGACTGGGCACGACGTGGGACCATGAAGCCCGTGGACACGCTCGAGTGGCTCAACTTGACCAGGCATGGAGAGAGCACCGGCAACCTCGCCTACCGCGCCGTGCAGGGCACCGACGCGGAAGAGCTGGGGCTTCGCGAACGCGACGCCGACATCCCCCTGACGGACGCCGGGAGAGAGCAGGCGGCCCTCCTGGGCCGCTGGCTGGCCGGCCTCCCCGAGGACGAACGGCCCACGGTGGCCGTCGTCTCCCCCTACCTCCGCACGCTCGACACGGCCCGCATCGCGCTCGCGCAGGCCCCGTACGAGATTCCCTGCGAAGTCGACGAGCGCCTCCGCGACCGGGAGCAGGGCGTCCTGGAAGGGCTGACCCCGCGTGGCATCGGCCTGCGATTCCCCGAGGAGGTCCTGCGGATGCGGCGCCTCGGCAAGTTCTACTACCGGGCGCCGGGCGGCGAGTCATGGGCCGACCTGGCGCTGCGGCTCCGCGGCTTCTACCGCGATCTCGGCCAGGACCACCCCGGCGGGCGCCCCCTGGTGGTGACGCACGACGCCATCGTCGTCATGACCCGCTACCTGGTGGAACGGCTGTCCGAGCAGGAGATCCTGGAGATCGAGAAGGAACCGGTCGCCAACTGCTCGATCACCCGCTGGCGGGACGAGGGCGGCCGGCTCCGCCGCCACATGTACAACGCCTGTGACCATCTCGTCACGATCGACGCACGCAACTCCTAGAACCCACAGCGACGCAGTTCACCCGATGAACACGTGAATGATCTGCACTGTTTTCGCCTAGTTCGCCTACAGTTTAGGAGGCGTACCCCCGCGTCAAGATCCCCCCACAGCAGAGGAGCATCATGACCGTGTTCTCGGGTCTCGTCCGCCGCGTCGCCGCCGAGGCGGAGCGCCAGCTGCGCGAGGGCGCGAGCCTCATCGCGAGGATCAGCCAGGACACCCGGGAACGCGCGGCTGAGCTGGGGCGGCTCCAAGCCTACAGTGAACGCATCCGGCTCCTTGAGGAGACCGTCAAGGGGCAGGACGCCGAGCTCCGCGGCCTGCGCAATGAGCTCGACTCCCTCGTGGTCCAGCTGAACGACCGACTGCTGCCGCGCCTCGACGAGCGGATGGACGACACCGAGCGCGATCTCACGGTGGTCGCCACCACGCTCGTGCGCACCGGCAAGGACACCGCCGGCAACAGCGCCCGCCTGGAGCACGTCGAGCGGCGCGTCGCCGACCTGCGCGGCCAGCTGGCGCGGATGGAGCAGCGCTCCGGCCTGTGGCGCGAGCTCCAGGGCAACATGGCCAGGCTGGGCGACGACGTGGACGCCATCCGCACGCGGATCGGCGGCCGTGTGAGCGAGCCCATGACCGCCGCCGGTCACGAGCCGGTCGCCGACTCCATGGGCGAGCGCATCCTCTGACCGCGCCCGGTGGAAGATGGGGGCATGACATCACCTTCCAGCGCGGAACCTTTCAGTGACCCGTCCGGGGAGCGAGTGATCGTGGTGGCGGGGTCGGGCGGGCCGGCGGGACATGCCGTCGTACGGGCGCTGGCCGCGAGCGGGGCACGGGTCGTCGCCGCCGACCGCGTGCCGCAGGAGTGGGACGACGAACGGATCTCGCCGGTCGTCGTGGACCTCCTCGACGCCGGCGCGACACGGGCCTGGGCGGACGCCGTCGCCGCCGAGCACGGCCGGGTGGACGGCCTGGTCCACCTGGTGGGCGGCTGGCGCGGCGGCACGCCCTTCGCCGAGACCGACCTGGCCGACTGGGCGTTCCTCCACGATCTGCTCGTCCGCACCCTGCAGCACACCACGCTCGCCTTCCACGAGCACCTGTCACGCAGCCCGCGCGGGCGGGTCGTGATCGTGTCGCAGCACGCCGCGCAGCGCCCCGCCCAGGACATGGCTGCCTACTCCACCGCCAAGGCCGCGGCCGAGGCGTGGATCCTGGCGCAGGCCGACGCGTTCACCGGGACCGCGGCCGCGACCATCCTGGTGGTCAAGGCCTTGTTGACGGATGCGATGCTGAAGGCGAATCCGGACGACTCCTTCCCCGGGTTCACCCACGTCGACGACCTGGCGCAGGCCATCGCGGACCTCTGGAACCGGCCCGCCGATCAGCTGAACGGAAGACGCCTTGACCTTTCCCACTCCTGAACCCGCTCCCACTCCTGAACCCGCTCGACCGGCCATCCGCACGTTCGCCAGTGACAACCGCGCGGGAATCCACCCCGAGGTACTGGCAGCCATCGCCGCCGCCAATGAGGGCCACCAGACCGCTTACGGCGACGACGTGGTGACCGCCCGGCTGCGCGAGGTGTTCAAGCGGCATTTCGGTGAACGCACCGAGTCGTTCCCGGTGTTCAACGGCACGGGCGCCAACGTGGTCGGGCTGCAGGCGATGTCGGACCGCTGGAGCGCGGTGATCTGCGCCGACTCGGCGCACATCAACACCGACGAGGGCGGCGCGCCGGAGAAGGTGGCGGGGCTGAAGCTGATCCCGGTGCCCGCTCCGGGCGGCAAGCTGACACCGGAGCTGGTCGACCGGTACGCGACGGGTTTCGGCGACCCTCAGCACGCCCAGCCCAAGGTCGTGTCCATCACCCAGAGCACCGAGCTCGGCACCGTCTACACGGCGGAGGAGATCGCCGCCGTGTCCGCCGCGGCGCACGAGCGCGGCCTGCTCGTGCACATGGACGGCGCCCGCATCTCCAACGCCGCCGCGGCGCTGGGCGTGCCGATGCGGGCCATCACGACCGACGCGGGGGTGGACGTGCTCTCGTTCGGCGGCACCAAGAACGGGCTGATGCTGGGCGAGGCGATCGTCGTCCTGAACCCCGAGGCCGTGCGCGGCACGCTCTACCTGCGCAAGGCGGGGATGCAGCTGGCGTCCAAGATGCGGTTCGTGTCCGCCCAGCTCGTCGCGCTCCTCGACGGTGATCTGTGGCTGCGCAACGCGGCGCACGCCAACGCCATGGCCCGCGCACTGGAGGCCGCCGTCCGCGATCTGCCGGGCGTACGGGTCGTGCGGCCGGCCGAGGCGAACGCGGTGTTCGCGATCCTGCCCAAGGACGCGACCGAGCGCCTGCGGAAACGTTTCCCCTTCTACGTCTGGGACGCACGAACGGGCGAGGTCCGCTGGGTCTGCTCCTTCGACACCACTGAGGGCGACGTCAAGGCCTTCGCGGCCGCCCTCGCCGAAGAGCTCTCCGCCTGAGGAGGTCGCGAGCACCCTGACCGAACACTTGCTTGGTCACCCGGCTATCGTGGATGTTGAACTGGATTCGGTTACAGGAGGCAAGCCTGATGGCCAACCGCACCTTCGTCGTCGGCGTGGGCATGACCAAGTTCGAGAAGCCGGGCTCCCGCGACTGGGAGTACCCCGACATGGCCAAGGAGGCCGTCGGCAAGGCCCTGGAGGACGCGGGCGTCGCCTATGACCGGATCGAGCAGGCCTACGCCGGTTCGATGTACGGCGCGATGGGTCAGCGCGCCCTGTACGAGACGGGCATGACCGGCATCCCGGTGATGACCGTCGCCAACGCGTGCGCCACGGGTTCGAGCGCCCTCTTCCTCGCCCGGCAGTCGGTGCGCGGCGGGCTGGCCGACTGCGTGCTCGCCCTCGGCATGGAGAAGATGCAGAAGGGCTCGCTCGGCGCGGGCGTCGGCAAGTCGAAGGTGACCATCATCGACCACCACCTCAACTCGATGGTGGCGGGCCGCCCATGGGAGATGGACAAGGCCCCGATGCCGCAGATGTTCGGCAACGCCGGGCGCGAGCACATGGAGAAGTACGGCTCGTCCGCCGACCACTTCGCCTGGATCGGCTGGAAGAACCACAAGCACTCGGTCAACAACCCGTACGCCCAGTTCCAGGACGAGTACTCGCTCGACGACGTCAAGAACGCGACGATGATCTTCGACCCGCTGACCAAGCTGCAGTGCTCCCCCACCTCCGACGGCGCGGCGGCCGCGATCGTGGTGAGCGAGCGGTTCGTGGACGACAACGACCTGTGGGACCAGGCGGTCGAGATCGCCGGGCACCACATCGCCTCCGACACCGCCGACAGCTTCGCCGACCACTCCTCGATCCAGGTGGTCGGGTTCGGCTGCTCGCAGCGCGCCGCTAGCAGGGCGATGGACGAGGCGGGAATCGGTATCGACGACGTCGACGTCATCGAGCTCCACGACTGCTTCAGCGCCAACGAGCTGATCACCTATGAGGCGCTGGGCATGGCGTCCGTCGGCGAGGGCCACAAGCTGGTCGACGACCAGGCCACCACCTACGGCGGCACGTGGGTCGTCAACCCGTCCGGCGGGCTCATCTCCAAGGGCCATCCGCTGGGCGCGACCGGCATCGCGCAGTGCGCCGAGCTGACCTGGCAGCTGCGCGGCAAGGCCGACAAGCGCCAGGTCGCCGGCGCCAAGGTCGCCCTCCAGCACAACATCGGCCTCGGCAGCGCATGCGCCGTCGCCGTCTACACCAAGCCCACCCGCTGACCCGGCACCCGCACCTGCTGCCTGCGGATGCCGGGCAGGAGGTGATCACGCGCTGACGGTCATCGGGCCGATGGTGCGGTGAAGGTGAACTGGCCTGCGGGGACCGAGTAGACGGCGTGGCCGTTCTCGACACGCAGGAAGCGAGCCCGGGGCGGTGTCGGCCCGGGGCGGCTGCCGGTGGGGACGCGGACCTCGCCCGTGGTTCCCGCCGGGACGGTGATCTTCAGTTGGAAGGTCTGCGCCGACCTGGTCCACGCGCTGCGTGCGGTGCCGTAGGGAGTGGTGTAGCTGCCGTGGGCGTGGCGCAGATCGCCCACGGGCTTGGGCTGGAAGATCAGGTTGCTGTAGGCGGTGGCGCCGGGTGCGGTGCGGATGCCCGCGATACCGGAGTGGAACCACTCCTGGATCTGGGCGAGGATCATGTGGTTCTTGGAGTCTCCCCTGGTCCAGCGCTCGCCGATGGTGGTCATGCCGCCGGGGTTGGCAGGGGTGGATTCCATGAAGTAGCCGTAGCTGGGCTGGTCGTTCTCCTGAAGGACCTCCCACAGGACGTCGTCGCGGCCGCCGTCGGCCAGCGCCCGGATGGTCGGGGCCAGGCCGATGGTGCCGCCGCTGAAGTGCGGGCCGTCGCCGTTCGGGTGGAAGTTCTGGACGAGTTCCACCAGGGCGTTGAGGACCTGTGGGCGCTTGCCGGCGGGGACCAGGTCCGCGTCGAGTGCCAGCGCCTGGGCCGTCTGCGTGGCGCCGTCACTGCCGGCGTTCCCGGTGGCGGTGTAGCGGCCGAGCGACTCGTTGAAGAAGGCGTTGTTGAACGCGGTCTTGATGTCGCCGGCCAGTTGCCGGTACGTCGCGGCGTCGGCGGTGTGGCCGGTCAGCTCGGCCATGCGCGCCATCTTGGTGATCATGACGTGGTAGCCCCAGGTGCCGGTGATGCGGCCCGAGGTCTGGTCGGCGGCGACCCAGTCGGCCAGGGCGGCGTTGACGATGTGCGCGTCCTCGCCGGTGCCGGCCTTCTCCCGGCGGATGTAGTCGATGTACTTCACCATCTGGTCGTAGTACGTCGCCATGGTCTGGGTGTCGCCGTACAGCTCGTACAGCATGGCCGGGACCAGGACGATGGCGTTGCCCCAGTTGATCTCGTCGCCGAACCGGCCGCTGTAGCCCCAGTCGTAGACGGGGGTCTTGAGCGCCACGTTGCCGCGCATCGGGGTGTCGGCCACCGACTGGCCTTCGACCAGGTGCCGCATGGTGGTGCGCAGGTAGGCGGCGAGCTCGAAGTCGCGATGGATGGCGCCCATCGGCATGGTGTAGTCAGCCGGATAGGAGAGCTTCTCGCGGCCCGGGCAGTCGGTGAACGTCGACATGATGTTGCCGGCGAACGAGTAGCGCGCCATCGTGTGGATCCGGTTGATCCGCGCGTTCGAGCTGCCGAACTCACCTGCGGCGGGTGTGTCGGCCTGGAGGCGGACCCCGGTGACGAGGTCGCGGGCCGGCTTGTAGCCCTCGGGAAGCCCGGTGACCTGGATCCACTGCATGCCGAAGTAGTTGAAGCTCGGGTGCCACGACTCGCCGCGGCGGTCACCGTAGGCGGTGTAGGTGTTGAACAGGTCGACGCCCCGGGACCCGCCTCCGCCCATCAGGGAAGCCTGGTTCACCGTTCCGTCGGGGTTCAGCGACTCGGCCGGCGCCACCTTGACCGTGGTCCCGGCCGGGACCTTGCCGAGACGCAGCTCCGGCCAGCCGGTGATGTTCTGGCCGAGATCGAACACCCAGGTGCCGGGCGCCGGGTTGGTCACCGACACCGGCCGCAGCCGCTCCTGCACCCGGATCGGCTCGGCGGTCCGGGCCACCAGCTCGGTCGCCAGGTTCGGCGGCGGCGCGATCCCCGCGTTCAGCCATCCGGCGGCCGATCCGTCACGCCGCTTGGCGGTCGCGGTGAGGTCGGAGCCGGGGTGGTTCCAGCCGGGCTGCTCGCGGCGCGCGTCATGGTCCGAGCCCGAGTACCAGGCGTCGGTGACCAGCGGCCCCAGGGCGGTCCGCCAGGACCGGTCGGTGACGACGGCGTCCTCGCTGCCGTCGGTGTAGCGGATCTCCATGCGGCCGATGAAGCGGGGCGTCACGGCCGCGCCCGCGGACGGGTCGCTGGCGGCGATGTTGTTGCCGGAGCCGGTGACCTTCGTCCCGGCCGGGTGCGCGCCGGTGAGCGCCGGCGTGAAGGAGATGCCGGTGCCGTCGGCTCCGGCGGTGCCGATCTGGGTGATCGTGCGCGACTCGAGCCGGTCACCGCCTCCGCCGGTCGCGACGTTGATCGTGCCGCCGACGTGGTAGCCGGTCACCGAGTCGAGCTTGACGGTCGTCGCTCCGGCGGCGGCGTCGGCCGCCAGCGATCCGGCGCCTTTGATCTGGCTCTGCCACCAGGAGTACGGCGAGGTCCGTCCCACCGCCGGGTTGGTCACGCTGCGGCGTACGTACGCGGTGCCGTGGCCGAGCTCCACACCGATCGTGTTGTCACCGGCCCGGACGGTGCGCTTGAGGTCGTAGGTGCGGTACTCGCTCGACAGCTGGTAGTTGGAGTTGCCGGGCGCCAGTACCTCATCGGTCAGTTCCTTGCCGTTGACCGTGGCATGGTGCAGCCCGACCCCGGACAGATACAGGCGGGCGTCCGCGACCTTCTTCCCGCGTGGCACACGGAACTGCCGGGCGAAGATCGGCAGCGGCTGGTTCTCGGCACGGTCGGGGTAGTCGATCCACCGGGCGTTTCCCCAGTCGCTTCGCTCCAGCAGGCCCATGCTCCAGGTGGCCGGAGCGGACCAGCCGGACGCCTGCTGGTTGGCGTCCCAGACCCGGACCCGCCAGGCGACGGTGTCGCGTGACTTCAGAGCGCCGGCGAAAGCGGCGCCCTGCTGGGCGCTGCGCACACGGCCCGACGACCAGATCAGCCGCCCGGCCTTGAGCTTCGCCGGTGTCTGCGCCGCCTGCACCTCGTACGCGGTCTGCCGGTCGCCCGGACATGGCGTACGGGCGCCGGGGCGATGACAGGGATGGGATCTGGCTCGGCTGGTCTCGGTGATCTGCCAGGTCAGCGTGGGGCGCCGGTTGTCGAGACCTTGGGGCGAGTCGTACCGCCCGTCCACGCCGAGGCGGACCGGCATGACGTAACCCGCCTGCCTGAAGGCCGAGGTGCCGGCGGCAGCCGGGGGCGGCGCCGCCAGACCCACGAGCAGTGCCGTGGCTCCCAGCACACAGATCGAGCGTTTGCTGACTGACATCGATCCTCCTCTTTCCGTCGAAGCGCGGGGGTGGGTGCGTGCGCCGTCACGCATGGGCGGGTAGGCGGCATCGGAAGACGTGGCGTCCTGGGCCGGCGTTGATGGGATGGTCTGGATCAGCTGGGAGGTGGACGGTGGCGGTGGTGTTGGGCGGGACGAGTACGTTCACGGCCAGGTCGCCGCCGGTGAGCGCCCAGCTGACTTCCGCCGGGCCGTAGGGGGTGAGGTGGGAGGCGCGCGCATGGGTCAGGCCGCCACCGGGGCGTGGGCGTACCAGCAGGCGGCGGTAACCCGGTTCGGCGGGGGCCAGGCCGGCCACGGTGCGGTGCATCCAATCGGCGACCGCGCCGAGGGCGTAGTGGTTGAACGAGGTCATCTCGCCGGGATTGACCCTGCCGTCGGGCAGCAGGCTGTCCCATCGTTCCCAGATGGTGGTGGCGTCCTTCGTCACCGCGTACAGCCAGGAGGGGCACTCGGTCTGCAGCAGCAGCCGGTAGGCGTCGTCGATGGCCCCGGTCTCGGTGAGGGCGTCGCAGATGAGCGGTGTGCCGACGAAGCCGGTGCCGATGCGGTGGCCGCCCTCGCGGACGAGTTCGACCAGCCGCCGGCCCGCGTGGGCGCGACGGCCCTCGCCGTCGATGAGCCCGAACGTGAGCGCCAGCGCGTAGGCGGTCTGGGAGTCGCTGGACACCTTGCCCTCAGGCGAGACGTAGGCGCTGTCGAACGCGGCGCGGACCCGTTCGGCGAGTTCGTCGTAGCGGCGGTGGGCGTAGGCGTCGCCCAGGAGACCGGCGGTCTGGGCGACGAGCCAGGCGGAGCGGGCGAGGTAGGCGGTGGCGACCAGGCTCGGGTCGGTGCGGGTCTCGGCGGGCCGGTCGGCGGGTGCGGCCGGGTCGAGCCAGTCCCCCAGTTGCTCACCGGTGTCCCACAGCAGTGATTCGCCGGCCAGACCGGCGATCTGGTCGACCCAGGCCGTCATGCTGGGGTACTGCCTGCGCAGCAGGCCGAGGTCGCCGGTGCGCTGGTAGAGCGTCCAGGGCACCACGACCGCGGCGTCGCCCCAGGCCGCCATGGGCTCCAGCCGGGCGAACGGGGCGAGGTCGACCCACGGGACATAGAGCGGCACGGTGCCGTGCTGGGCCTGCTCGGCCGACAGGTCCTGCAGCCAGGAGCCGAGCATGCCCGTGCAGTCGTAGAGGAACGCGGCGGCCGGTGCGAAGACCTGAATGTCGCCGGTCCAGCCTAGGCGTTCGTCGCGTTGCGGGCAGTCGGTGGGCACGTCGACGAAGTTGCCGCGCATGCTCCAGACGACGTTGTCGTGCAAGCGGTTCAGCAGCGGATCGGAGCAAGAGAAGTGGCCGGTGCGGCGCATGTCGGTGTGGCAGACCACGGCTTGCACGTCGGCAGGGTCCAGGTAGCCGGGCCAGTCGTCGATCTGGGCATAGCGGAAGCCGTGGATGGTGAAGCGCGGCTCCCACTCCTCGTGTGTGGAGTCGCCGCGCAGCGTGTAGGTGTCGTGTGCGGCGGCTCTGCGCAGCGGCCGGGTGCACAGGGCACCGTCTTCCAGAACTTCGGCGTGCCGCAACGAGACGGTGTGCCCGGCCGGCCCCTGGACCCGGATGCGCAGCCGTCCGGAGATGTTCTGGCCGAAGTCGAGGATGGTCTGTCCGGCCGGGCCGATGAGTACGTCGGCTGGGGCAAGGGTCTCGGACCGGCGGACCGGCGGGCCGGAGGGTGCGACCAGCTTGGCCGGCTCGTGGGAGAACGTCTCGGCGGGCAGCCAGCCGGAGTCGTCGAAACCGGGCCGCGACCAGCCCTGCGGCAGCAGCCTGGCGTCGAAGCATTCCCCGTCGTACAGGCTCGCCGCGGTGATGGGACCGGGTCTGCAGCGCCAGTTCCGGTCGGTGCCCACCGTGTCGGTGGTGCCGTCGGTGTAGGTGATCTCCAGCTGGGCGATCAGCGCGGTGCGGTCGCCATAGAGGGCGGTCTTGCCGCCGCCGAAACCGATCCGGCCTCGATACCAGCCGCCGGCGAGCATGGCCGCGATGGTGTTCGGGCCCTCGTCCAGGAGCTCGGTGACGTCGTGGGTGCGGTAGCGCAGGCGGTGGTCGTAGCTGGTCCAGCCCGGCGCGAGCACGTCGTCGCCGACCGGGATGCCGTTGATCTCCACCTCGTACAGGCCGTGCGCGGTGACGTACAGGCGAGCCGAGGCGACGGGTGCGCGCAGGCCGAAGTCGCGGCGTAGCAGCGGGGCCGGACCGTCGGGATCTCCCAGCAGTTGCCGGGGCGGTGCCGCCGCGCCGGCTCTCCAGTCGGCCGTGTCGAGCAGTCCGGTCTCCACCCAAGCCCACGGGCTCCAGCCGGTGGACGTGCCGTCGTGGCCGTGCAGGCGTACGCGCGCGCCTCGGCGTTCGCGGGAGCGCAGGGGCTCACCGGGCCAGGGCACCAGGACCGACTCGTGGGAGTCGACACGGCCTGTACGGGTCTGGTCGCTGAGTTCGATCTCGTAGGCGGCTTGCCGCCAGTCCGGGACGCCGGTCGTCACGATCCACGACAGGCGTGGGGCGGGTTCCCCGATGCCGAGGGGTTGCCGGTGATGTTCGAAGGTCGGGGGTTCGACACGCAGGGTCGTCACAGGTGTCCGATTCCTATGAGGGGGTGGCTGCGATTGAGGTGCGCGAAGTGGGTGGCAAGGTGGGTCGCACGGTGAGTCGCGTGGGCGGTTCAGCCTTTGAGCGCGCCGGCGGTCATGCCGGTCACGATCTTGCGGTTGAAGAAGACGAACACCAGCAGCGGCGGAACGGTGATCAGGACGATGTCCATGAACAGCAGGTTCCACTGGGTGTTGTACTGGCTCTGGAAGTTGTAGAGGGTGACCTGCACGGTGGCGTTGTCGTCGCCGGGCAGGAAGTACAGCGGGTTGACGAAGTCGTTGAAGACGGCCACCGAGCTGGTGAGGATCACGGTGACGGTGACCGGCCGCAGCAGCGGGAAGATCACCTGGAAGAACAGCCGGAAACCGCCGCAGCCGTCGATCATGGCGGCCTCGTCCATCTCCCGCGGGATGGCCGCGATGAACGCGCGGAACAGCAGCACCGCGTACGGCAGCCCGTAGGCGACCTCGACCAGCGTCAGCCCGGGCAGGGTCTTGAACAGGCCCAGCTTCTGCAGCAACCAGATGGTGGGCACGATCGCGGGTGGAATGATCAGCCCGGTGAGCACCAGGAAGTTGGCGGCCGAGCTCAGCTTCCCCTGGCGGCGTTGCAGGACGAACGCGGCCATGGCCGCGAAGATGACGATGAGCGTGACGGACGCGACGGTGAGGATCGTGCTGTTGATGTAGGCGCGGAGCAGGACATGGTCGCGTGCCTGGATCACCTCGGTGAAGTTCTGCACGATCCGCCACTCGGCGGGCCACGCGAAGTCCAGGTCGGTGGCCTGTTCCTCGTTCTTCACCGCGGTCAGCAACATGAACGCGAAGGGCACCAGGAAGACGACGGTGGCGACGGTCAGCGCGAGCAGCTCGGCAGCGAACCTCTTGAACCTTCGCATCGGGTGCATGCGGCCACGGCTCATTCGGTTACGGCTCATCAGGCTCATAGGACGACCTGCCGCTTACCGAGGACGTAGGTGAGCGGGACCACCAGCGCGGTCACGACGATGAACAGCAGCACGTTGCCCGCGGTCGACAGGCCGTAGAAGCCGGCCTGGTACTGCTTGTAGATGATCGAGGCGATGGTGTCGCTGGTGAAGCCGGGGCCGCCGCGGGTCATCGTCCAGATCAGGTCGAACGTCCGCAGACCGCCGATGAACGACAGCACGATCACCGAGTAGGTCGCGGGCCAGCTCAGCGGCAGTGTCACGTGCCGGAACCGGTGCCAGGCCGAGCCGCCGTCCACCATCACGGCCTCGTAGTAGGAGCGGGGAATGGAGACGATCCCCGCGATGTAGATGACCGTGGCGAGGCCGACGCCCTTCCACACGTCCACCAGTGCCACCGACAGCAGCGCGGTGGTGGCGTCGCCGAGCCAGTCACGGCCGTCGATGCCGGCCAGCCCCAGGGTCCGGTCGACCAGGCCGGTGTCCGGCTTGAGCAGCATGCTGAAGGTGATCCCGACGGCGACGGTGGAGACCAGGACGGGGAAGAAGACCACCGACCGCAGAAACCCGCGCGACCGCAGGCTGCCGGTGAGCAGCACGCCGAGCCCCATCCCGAGGACCACCTTGAGCCCGCTGGTGACGACGGCGTAGACGATGGTGTTCTGAAAGCCGATTCTCAGGTTCTGCTCGGACAGGAAGTCGCGGAAGTTGTCGAGCCCGACGAAGGTGCTGTCGAACAGCGTCCAGCGGGTGAGCGAGAAGTAGAACGCCATCACCGTCGGCACCAGGAAGATCACCAGGTAGACGGCCGCGGCCGGTGCGTACAGGGCGTAGGGATAGGAACCGTGCCGCCTGCCGCCCCGTGACGCGGGGCGCCCGGCTGCCTGCTCGCCCGTCACCTGCCTGTCGGCCGCCTGCTTGGCCTGCTTGGCCACCTTCACGGTCATCCCCACCCGGGGAGGCCCAACTGCTTGGCCTGCTTGGCGACGTCCTTGTCGTACTGGGCTGCGCCGTCGACCGGCTGGGTGAGTCCCGAGCCCACAGCGACCGTGATCTGTTCCAGCGAGGGTCCCTTGACCGGTGAGAGGAACTCCAATGCCGGTGTGGTGGCACGACGGTCCAGATAGGCCTGCAGGTCCTTGGCCACTTGCAGCGCGTTCGCGGGCAGCGTCGCCCCTTCGACCCGGTAGGGCCCGGACGGCGGAACGGCCTTGGTGACGGCGGCGGTGCCCGCCGGGGATGCGACGAAGGCCAGGAACTTCTTGGCCTCGTCCAGATGCTTGGTGGTCTTGGCGATGTAGAGGGCGGGCGGCTCCCACACGGTGGCTCCGTGCTTGGCCGGGTCGTTGCCGGGGATGCCGAAGAAGCCGACGTCGGTGGCCGCCTGCGGGTAGCTCGCCAGTTGCGGCGGCAGTGTGAGGCTGAGCATCGCGTAATGAGCGCCCTTGCCCTCGATCAGCATCTTCAGGCCCTGCTCGTTGGTGGCCGAGCCGAAGCCCTTGTTCATGTAGCCCTTGGCGTGGATCTCGGCCAGATGCTGGAAGCCGGCGACCGCGGCGGGGGTGGTCGCGAACTTGGTCTTCCCCGCCGTGTAGTCCTGCGCGAAGGTCGGCACCGCCGCCTGCACGTTGTAGTAGTCGGCCAGGACCATCACCTGCGACGTCCAGGTGTCCTTGAACGTGGTGATCACCGGGGTGACCCCGGCGGCCTTGACCTTGTCGTTGTTGGCCATGAACTCGGCCCAGGTCGTGGGCGGCTTCAGGCCGAGCCGCTCGTAGACCTTGCGGTTGTACAGGATGCCGCCGCCGGCCGCCGCGGCGGCGGGGACGCCGTAGACCTTGCCGCCCTGGGTGACGACGGGCAGGTAGTCCTTCTTGACGTTCTTCAGCACCGGATCACCGGTGAGATCGACCATGGTCTGCCCCGGGTTGAGCGCCTGCAGCAGCGATCCGGGGTTGTACCAGAACACATCCGCCATGTCGCCGGTGGAGAGCCGGGTCTTGACGATGTTGTCGCCCTCGCTGCCGCCCGCGATCACCTCCGGCTTGATCTTGATCTTCGGATTGGCCTGGGTGAAGGCGTTCGCGAGCGCCTTCGTGGTGTCCACGGTGGACTGGTCGTTGCCCATGAGGAACGACAGGGTCACGGTGCCGTCGGACGACGATCCCGATCCTGAGCCGCAGGCCGTCAGGGCCACCACCGTCAGGGCGGCCACAGCGGCGCGGGGCATGCGGAGAGGTGTCTTCACGGTGCCCTCCGGGTGCATTAAATCGTTTTAACAGCTCCCCGATGCGCTTAACGTAGGCGCAACGCAGGCGCCCGTCAAGAGCTGATATGGGTAACGATCTCCATCAGCTACTCCAGCTAGAATGGCTAAGCAAGAAATTCTGCCTCTGAATTATGGGTAACGTTACCCATCGCCTGCGAGCGCCGAGCCCCTACAATCAATGCGCCGTCTGAAGGAGGATGACCATGGCCACCGGTGAGGGGCGGCGTCGCGTGACGATCGCGGACGTGGCCAGCCACGCCAAGGTCTCCACCACCGCGGTGTCCAAGGTGATCCGCAACGCCTACGGCGTCAGTCCCGCCATGCGCGAGCGGGTCAACGCCGCCATCGAGGAGCTCGGTTACCGGCCGCACGCCGCCGCCCGCGCGATGCGCGGACGCACGTACACCATCGGGCTGATGCTCCCGCACATCAGGAACCCTTTCTTCGCCGACATCCTCGACGGCCTCATGGACCAGCTCGCCGGCACCGACTACCAGGCGATCATGATCCAGGGCGGCGCCACCCGCACGACCGAGCGGCGGGCCGTCGACGCGCTCATCGACCGGCAGGTGGACGGCATCGTCATGGTCGCCCCCCTCGCCGCCAAGACCCGCCTGGAAGAGGTCGCCGGGCAGATCCCCACCGTCGTGCTCGGGCGGCACGAACGATCCACGGTGTACGACGCGGTCTTCGACGACGACGAGACGGGCGCCGAGCTGGCCGTCCAGCACCTGATCGACCTGGGACACCGCCGCATCGCGCACATCACCCACCAGGACGACAGCAGCGCCCGCCCCGGCGACCTGCTGCACAAGATCCGGTCCGAGGCGTACGAACGCGTCATGCGCGAACACGGCCTCGCCGACGAGATCGCCGTCGCCACGACCTACTACTCCGAAGAGGGCGGCTACCAGGGAACCCTCGAACTCCTCAATCGTTCGCCCCGCCCCACCGCCATCTTCGCCGGCGCCGACCAGGCCGCCTTCGGCGCCCTCGCCGCCGTCCACGAATCCGGCCTCTCCGTCCCCGGGGACGTCTCCATCGCCGGCTACGACAACACCCGCCTGGCCGCGCTCCCCAACATCTCCCTCACCAGCGTCGATCAGAACGGCGCCCTCATGGGCAAGACCTCAGGCCGGCTCCTGCTCGAACGCTTCGAAGGCCGCACCTCGGCCGTCCGCTTCTCCGTCACCCCGAGACTCGTCCAGCGCAACTCCACCGCTCCAGCACCCGGCACCGCCCACGACAAGCCCACCACCTGAGCGAACCTCACGGCCTCGTCAGCCGTGCCGGGTGTGGGGAGGTCCTTCCTCCTGTGACTGTTCGGTCTGGGCGGGCATGTCGTCGTCTGCGTGGTCGAGGGTGGCGGCCCAGCTGGCGAGGAGCCGGAGTTTGTCTTCGGAATCGCTTCCGGGCTCGGCGCCGTAGGCCACAAGGGTGAGGCCGTCGGCGGCCAGGTCCATGGATTCGTAGGTGAGGTGAAGGTCGCCGACGGCGGGGTGGTGGAAGGGTTTCGCACCCAGGTGGTGCTGGCGGACATCGTGGCGGGCCCAGCGGGCGCGGAAGTCCTCGCTGCGGGTGGACAGCTCGCCGACCAGATCGGTGAGGGCCTTGTCGTAGGGATCGCGACCGGCTTCGGCGTGCAGCAGCGCGACGGTGTCGTCGGCGGCGCGTTCCCAATCACCCCAGAACAGGTGGGACCGGGCATCGAGGAAGATGAACCGGGCGTGGTTGGGGGTGGCGCCGCGGGCGGCGTCGAACATAGGCGCGTACAGCGCGCGGCCGAGGGCGTTGGTGCCCAGGATGTCCCCCCGGCCGTTCATGACGAAGGCCGGGGCGCCGGTCATGGAGTCCAGCAGCCACTGCACCGAAGGCCGCACCTTCTGCGGGATGGGGCGGCGCCTGCGGCGCGGGCCGGGACCGGCGGCGCGGGCCAGGTCCTCCAGGTGGGTGCGTTCGGCGTCATCCAGCCTCAGCGCGCGGGCCAAGGCGTCCAGGACGTGGTCGGAGACGCCCGCCAGGTCGCCGCGTTCCAGGCGGGAGTAGTACTCCACGCTCACCCCGGCCAGCTGGGCGACCTCGGCGCGGCGGAGGCCGGGAACCCGGCGGGTGCCGTAGGTGGGCAGCCCCGCCTGCTGCGGGGTGATCCTGGCCCGTCGGGAGGTCAGGAACTCACGGATATGGCTGCGGTTGTCCACGTCTTCCAGGCTAGGCCGCCTTCCACGCCGCAGGGGTGTCCTGCCAGTACACCTTTCACCAGTGCCTTCCTGGCCGCCTGACCCGCGCTTTTCATTGGTAGTGGCCCACGGGCGCGCGGATCGCCGACGGCCACAGACTCTGACGACACTCTGACGACAACGACTCATGGAGTGAATGACATGCGTGGTGTGATGCTGCACGCCCCGGGCGACGTCCGGGTGGAGGAGATCGACGACCCCAAGATCACCGCACCGACGGACGCGATCATCCGGCTCTCGGCGACCTGTGTCTGCGGCTCGGACCTGTGGCCCTTCCGCGGCGCCGATCCCGTCGACCAGCCCATGCCGATGGGGCACGAGTACGTCGGGATCGTCGAGGAGGTCGGCAACGAGGTCACGACCGTCAAGCCCGGCCAGTTCGTCGTCGGCTCGTTCGTCGCCTCCGACGGCACCTGCGAGATCTGCCGTTCGGGCTACCCGTCCTCCTGCGCCCACCGGGTGTTCATGTCCCTGGTCGGCACCCAGTCCGAACGCGCCCTGATCCCGCACGCCGACGGCACACTCGTGGCCACCCCGGGAATGCCCGACACCGACATGATCCCCAGCCTGCTGGCCGCCTCCGACGTGCTGGGCACCGGATGGTTCGGCGCGGTGGCCGCCGAGGCCGGGCCCGGCAAGACCGTCGCGGTCGTCGGTGACGGCGCGGTCGGCCTTCTCGCCGTGCTGGCAGCCAGGCAGCTGGGCGCCGAGCGGATCATCGCCATGAGCCGTCACGAGCCGCGCCAGGCGCTGGCCCGCGAGTTCGGCGCCACCGACATCGTCACCGAGCGCGGTGACAATGGCGTGGCCAAGGTCAAGGAACTGACCGGCGGGCTCGGCGCCCACTCGGTCGTCGAGGCGGTCGGCACCCAGGAGTCGATGCACCAGGCCATGCGCTCCACCCGCCCGGGCGGCCACGTCGGCTTCGTGGGCGTCAACCACGACGTCACTCTCAGCGGGGAAGAACTGTTCTTCTCCCAAATCCACCTGCTCGGCGGCCCCGCCCCGGTCCGCCGCTTCCTGCCCGACCTCATCCAGCTGATCTGGGACAAGAAGATCAACCCCGGCAAGGTCTTCGACCTCGCCTTGCCGCTCGATCAGGCCGCCGAGGCCTATCGCGCGATGGACGAGCGCCGAGCCGTCAAGGCGCTGCTCACGGTCTGATCTCCTCTGATCGTCGACGAGGGGTCAAGACATGAGACAGATATTGACTTTCGTCTCACGATCTCTACGCTGATAAGTGAGGGATTACTGGAGGTGCGATGCCTGCTCCCGCCGCACGCCCGGCCGGTTCGGCCGCCACCGCGCCGATCGGGCCAGGCTCGCTCCTTTGGCGGTACGCCAGTGATCTGCGCTCACTGATGCCCGGTGCGGCCGCCGGTCTCATGCAGCTCATGCATCCGGGGATCGGTGCCGGGGTCGCCGAGCACTCGGCGTTCTTCGACGCGCCGTTCGACCGCATCTACCGTTCGGTGCCGCAGATCTGGGCGACGATCCTGGCTCCGGACGCCGGGACGCGCGGCCTCGGCATCCGGGACCTGCACCGCGGCATCGCCGGTAGGGACGAGCACGACCGCCGCTACCACGCGCTGGAGCCGGAGACGTTCTGGTGGGCGCACGCCACGTTCACCTGGGAGATCTTCAAGGCCGCGGAGCTCTTCCACCCGGAACGGCTGACAGCCGACGACCACGAGCTCCTCTACGCCGAAACCGTCACCTGGTACGGGCGCTATGGCGTCAGCATGCGCCCGGTGCCAGTCGACTACGCGGCGTTCCAGTCGAAGTTCTGGCGCATCTGCGCCAAGGAGCTGGAGCTGACACCGGCGGCCGCCCGCGCCTTGGACATCGCCAAGCACGGCTCCGACACCATCTCCCTGGTGCCCGCACGCGGTGCCGTACTCGACAGGGCAAGCAAGCTCGTAGCGGAGAAGCCGATGCGGCTGGTCACGTTCGGCTGCATGCCCTCGATCGTCCGCGAACGCTTCGACATCCCGTGGAGTGCCACCGACCAGGTCCGCTTCGCCGCGATCGCCCTGGCCAACCGGCAGGGATACCGGATGATGCCCACGCGTCTCAACCATTGGACGCTCCGCAGCACCCTTCGCTACATCGGATCGCAGACCCGCGAGCACCGCTACCGGCCGGCCGCGTGACCGGCCGCCGCTTGGCCCGCCGCGTCACCGAACACCGATGGTCACGGAATGTGACCTCTGCCCTCCGGCTGAACGCGGGCCGGCGGTTCCGACGTACAGACATGAGAAGCGTGGCATGGTCACGCTGCCGCCTAGGGAACGCCAACGTGGAGGTGTCTTCCGAGTGTCCGTCTGTTCCATTTGCACCGTCCACGTACAGTGAAACGCACCTGCTGAGGGCGGTCGCGGACGGGATCATGACCCCGTCGACTCCGCCCAACGTTCGTCTGCGATGAATCACCCGGTCGCATAACCTTCAACCGACAAGCCGACAAATAAGGTGTGGAGACTATCGCCGCCGGCGCTGAACGCGCGGCGCCCGCCGGGCTTGCGATGCCCAGCGGAGGCGCCGCCACCCCCGCACTCCGCCAGACCCTCCGTTCTGCACTTCGCCGGACGTACCGGTCCCCCTATGCCGTAGCCACGATCCTGCTAACCGCCACCGTCGCCGTGATGGTGACGCTGAACGGCACGGCTCCCCTCGTCTCGGTCGCCATGGCGTTCCGTAACGTCCATTGGGAGTTCGTGCCCGCCCTGGCGTTCCTGTCAGTGCTGCACTACGTGCTCGCCGCAGTGACGTTGCGCGGCGCCGCCGGGCATCGCCTGCCGCTGTACACGACGACGCTGGCGCAGTTCACCGCCGCCGCCGCCAACCGGATCACACCGGGCGGCCTGGGCGCCGTCGCGGTGAACACGCGCTACCTCGTCTGCCGCGGTATCCCGCTGTCGCGCGCCGCCGTCGCCGTCGCCGTCATGCAAGTCGTCGGCATCCCGGCCGACCTGCTGCTGATGGGTGCCGTGCTGGGCGTCGACGGAGGCGACGGGCGCGTGCTGGGCGCGATGGGCGCCCACGCGGCCCATGTCGTCGGGATGTTGCCGCCCTGGCCGGTGTTCGCCGCGATCGGAGTCGTCCTGCCCGTCGCGTTCCTGCTGAGCCGGCGAGTCGCACGTTCAGCCGCTGTCGAACGCACGCTGGGCGGGCTCACGGACCTGTGCCGTCGTCCCGGGGATCTGGCCGTGACCCTCGGTGCCTCAGCGGCGACCACGCTGGTCATGGCGGTGGCGTTCGCCCTCAGCGTCCTGGCCGTACCCGGTGCGGCCGGGCCAGGCGACACTGTCGCGCTGGTGGCCGCCTACCTTGTGGGAGCAGCCGCGGGCGCCGCCCTGCCTGCTCCGGGAGGCGTGGGCTCCACCGAAGCCGCGTTGGTCGCGGCGCTGGCCGCCCTCGGCATCGCCGCCGGACCGGCCTTGCAAGCGGTCCTGCTTTTCCGCGCCATCACGTTCTGGGCGCCGGTCCCCATCGGCCTCATGACATGCCGCACGTTGCGCGGCGACCAAGCTGGTCCTGAACGCGTCAGTCCTGAGCCAGCCGTTCCAGAAGATCCTGGAACTCGGGTGTGATCCTCACGCTCAGCGAGTCCTCGCCGGGCTCGACCGCGCCGGCCAGCAGGAGCGGCGTGTCCTCCTGCCACCAGTAGACGTTCGGGCTGACCGAACGCGGTCCCTCCCGATAGCCCGACCAGGCGATCTTGATCAGCAGGTCCATGGCGTTGAGGACGTCCATGCCACGGATCGGCACGGCATGGATGACTCCCTGGACGGGCACCGTGACCAGGACGCCTTCGGGGCCGGTGACCGGATAGTCGCCCACCCATACCGCGTGCGCGGTCACGTAGGCGGTCTCACCGTGCAAGGTGGAGAGCCGCACTCCGTCGAAGAGCTCCGACTCGATCTCCAGCGGCCCGTCCCGCCGCACGTTGTCGTGCGCGGCGCGGAACGCCTCGTCCGTGGACACCGGCCAGGCCGAGGCCATGTCGGCACGGACGAGCATGAGCGAGGTCGGCCGGTCGATCACCAGAATCTCGATCAGACCGGGCGCGACCGGGCGCCGCACGATCTCCCCCGGACCCGCCTGGAAGTCGTCGGCGTACAACCGGGTCCGGAGCAGCGGGCGGATGAGCCCGTAGTCCGCCAGGTCGAGCACGTCCTCCTCATCGACCTCGGTGGTCGCGATCAGGCTGCCCACGAAGTCGCTGACGATCGCGGCCCACTCCTCCTGGGGCTCCCGCCCGACCCACTGCCGCAGGTTGGTCAGCCACATGTGCAGCGGGCCGCCCCGTCCTGCCCGCGAGATCTCGACCTCGTCGTCGCTGATGACCCTGCACTCGTATCCGTGATGCTCGACCACGGTGACGAGCAGGGCCACGAGCGGATCGCCGGCAACGGGGAGATCCGTCCGATCGCCTTGCTCCGCACCCACAATGGCCCCGGCCTCCAACGGATCAGGCACATCGTCGAACTCCCCCACCGCATCGGCTGCAGGCGGCTTCGGAGGAGGAGCGGCATCGGTGTCGGGCCGACGCTTCCGGAACCACTTCATGGAGGACCCCTCGACGGAAGGTTCGTCGTGATGGCCCAGCCTAGAGGCGGACTCGGACAAAAGCTCGCGCCTTTACATTGTAGATCAATTACAGCCGGAAGGCGTCCCGGGCGTTGCCGGACAGGAAGGCCTCGCGGGCGGCGTCGTCCAAGCCGAGATCGTCCAGCCCGCGCAAGGCACGGTCCGGCGTGATCATCGGAAAGTTGGTGCCGAACATGACCTTGTGGTGACGGTCCTGGGTCATGTAGCGGACCAGCTCAGGCGGGTAGCGCCTCACCGTGTACGCGGACGTGTCGATGTAGACGTTCGGGTGCTTGCGGCAGACCGCGACCATCTCCTCCGTCCACGGGTAGCCGATGTGGCCGCCGACGATGACCAGCTCGGGGAAGTCAAGGGCGACCTGGTCGATGTACGGGATGGGTCGCCCGGTCTCGCTGGGACGGAGCGGACCGGTGTGCCCGACCTGCGTGCAGAACGGGATGCCCAGCTCGACGCACTCCGCGTACAGCGGGTAGTAGCGCCGGTCGGTCGGCGGCAGCTCCCACAGCCACGGAACGACTCTCAGTCCCTTGAAGCCGAGCTCGTTCACGCAGCGGCGCAGCTCCCGTACCGCCTCCATCGGCTTGCGCAGATCGACGGACGCGATCCCCACCAGCCGTTCCGGCGCGGCGGCGACGAACGAGGCGACCTCGTCGTTGCTCACCAGGTCGCCCTCCGGCCCGTACCACGCGCTGATCAGGCCGACGTCCACTCCCCCGGCGTCCATCGCGCCGACCGTCACCTCGACCGGCACCTCCTCGGCGGGCGGCTTCTGGCCGGTCCACCGCCACAGCGAATCGAGCATCTCGTGCTGCAGGAACCGGACCGTCCCATGCTGCATCCACGCGTCAACGATCATCGTTGTTCCCTTTCCAGCGAACGCCAGGCCGCCCGCCCCAGCCGTGCGATCTGATCGTCCCCGGGGGCGGGGATCTCTCCGTTCAGCCACAGGCGGCACAGTTCCTGCGCAGGGCCCAGCCACAACACGAACGCGGTCCCCAGGTCCAGCTCAGCTAGGGCACCGTGATGAACGTGGGTGCGCCACCAGGCGAGGACCTCACCGAAGAAGGCGCGATTGCGTTCGGCCAACTCGCCCCCGCCCGGCCGGCGTTCGGTGAAAAGAAAGCGTGCCCGGTGAGGGTGCTCCATGCACCAGCGGATGTGGAACGCGACCACCGCTGCCACACCTGCGCGCGGGTCCTCATGCCGCCGCAACTCCGCGATGAAGGCCGATTGGTAGAGCGCGATGCATTCGACGAAGAGCGCCTCGACCACCTCTTCCTTGCCTGAGAAGTGGTGGTAGAAGCTCCCGACGCTCACCCCGCTGGCCTGCCGGAGACGGCTCAGTGTCGTCCCCGCCACCCCGTCCCGCCCGAAAAGTTCGAGCGCCGCGCGCAGCACCTTGTCCCGGCCGATCTCAGTCACAGAACATTATTCTGTGCCACTAGAATGATGTTCTGCAAGCAGGAGTTATCCACAATCTGCGTGACCCCTATCGCCGGGGCCCGGGCCAGGGACAGCATCGGCGGCATGAACGACCTGACCTGGCGGCGCACTGACGGTGGACTCATCGCGCCGGACGGGCTGCCCTCCCTGTCGGCGCGCGCCCAGTTGATGAGCCGCCTGCTGCCACCTCACGTGGTCATCGGCAGGCGCACGGCCGCCTGGATCTGGGGGCTCGACGTCTTACCTCCCGGCACAGGCCAGGCGGGCTGGAAGGTCGAGTTACTCGTGCCGCCGGGCGCGGAGGTCGACCTTCCCGGCTGCGAGTCGTTCGAGACGAGACTGCCGCTCGAGCACGTCACCGAGGAGGCGGGTGTCCGTGTGACGACCCCGGCGCGCACGGCCCTCGACTGCGCCCGCTGGCTTCCCCGGCGTGAGGCGGTCGCGGCGCTCGACCAGTTCTTACGCGACGGCGTCGATCCCGCATCGCTGGCAGAGATGGCGGCGCCGTCCGGCTACCGGCGCTCGAAACGGCTGAGCGCCGCACTCGACGCCGCCGACCGTGGCGCGGCGTCGCCCGGCGAGAGCTGGACGCGGGTCATCGTCATCGACGCCGGCTTCCCGCGCCCTCGCACGCAGGTCCCCGTGAGGGGCCCGCACGGCGCATGGGTCTACGTCGACCTCGGATACGAGGATCTCCGGGTCGGGCTGGAGTACGACGGCGAGCGCCATCACTCCGGCACCGCCGCCCGTGACCACGACGAGCGTCGCCGCCGCTGGCTGCGGGACGAGATGGGCTGGGAGATCATCCCCGTCACCCGCGACCTCCTGGACCGCCCCGCGGCCTACCTCGAAGCCCTGCTGACCGCGATGCTCAACCGTGGCTGGAGCCCGTCCGACGAGACCATGGACACCATCGCGACCCGCCTGTTCCGCCTGAATCATCCCGTCGGCAGGCACGTACGCTGATCAGATGCTGCTGGAGCATCACGGCCGTCGTCCGGTCGTCCCGGAGTCGGCGTATGTGGCCCCGTCCGCCACCCTCTGCGGCGCCGTCGTCCTCGGCGAGAACGCCCGCGTCCTGCACGGCGCGGTGCTCACGGCCGAGAACGGCGAGATCCGCACGGGCGCGAACGTGGTCGTCATGGAGAACGCACTCGTCCGCGGCCGCACCAACAACCCGGCGCTCCTCGGCGACTCCGTCCTCGTCGGCCCGCACGCCCACGTCAACGGCGCGACCATCGAGGACGAGGTCTTCGTGGCGACCGGCGTCTCGATCTTCCCTGGCGCCGTCGCGGGCGCTCGTTCGGAGCTGCGGATCAACAGCGTCCTGCACGTCAACTCCCGCCTGGCCCCGGAGTCGGTCGTCCCCATCGGCTGGATCGCCGCAGGCGACCCGGCCCAGCTCTTCTCCCCCGACCGCCACGACGAACTGTGGGAGGTCCAGCGCGACCTCGATTTCCCAGGCACCGTCTACGGAGTCCCCCGAGGCACGCCGATGCGCGACATCATGTCCCGCCAAGCAGACTTCTACGGCGCCCACAAAACCGACCGCCCCCTCGACTGACGAAGCCACCGTGCCCCAAGTGAGCCTTACTCACGACTGAGCCGTTGACGTCCACCGCATCCAGGTCGACCTGGCCCGCCTGCTGGCCGGTGCGGCCGGTGGGTGTTAGGCGGGGGCCGGGATGGGCTTGGGAGGTTGGGGGCGGAGGCCGGGGGTCAAGGCCAGGGTCACGGCCAGGGAGAGCGCTGCCACCAGGGCGATCGCGGTCGCGGGCGAGGTTTGCTGGGCTATGGTCCCGGCCAGGACGGCGCCTACGCCTTGCATGGCGATCATGCCGGAGTTGTCCAGGCCTAGGGCTTGGCCGTGCATGTCGTCCGGGGTGAGGGCCATGAGGCGTTCCTGGAGGAGGAGGCTGGCGGAGAAGCCGATCGAGGCGAGGACCACGGCGGCGGTCGCGAGCGGCAGAGGCGGGTGGAGGGCGAAGATCAGGTAGGGGGCGCCGAGGAGAAGGAGAAGGTAGGGACCTAGGTGCACTCGCCATTTCCGGGGGACGAAGCGGCCGGTCATCACGTCGCCGATGAGCATGCCTACTGCGGCCGTCGATAGGAGAAGTCCCGCGTTGTGGGGGGCGTACGGGATGAAGAGGGCCTCGCAGCCGACGATCAGGCCGTTCGGCAGCCAGTTGGCCAAGTAGACGTACCGGCGCGGAACCGAGGACCAGAGGCGCGCGTTCGTCCGCCACGTCTCTGCGATCGATGGGCGCCCGGCGGCCCGGGGCGGGCGGGCGGTGAGGCCGAAGCGGGCGAACGCGGCGGCGAGGAGGTGGAGCGCCGCACCCGCGAGCAGGGTCCCCCGTGGGGACAGGAACGCCACGAGGACGCCGCCTGTGGCGAAACCGCAGATCTGCATGATGCCGACGGACATATTGATGGCTGAGCGTCCAAGCAGATAGCCGTCCTCGGGGAGTACCTCGCTGAGCAGGCCGTAGCGAATCCCGCCCCCGACTGACCCGATCACTCCCTGCGCCAAGACGATCGCGAACAACGCCCAAACGGGCATTCCAGGGATCGCGAGGGCGGCCGTGCTCAGGCATGCGACCAGCGCCAGGCCCGTCATGGCCGCACGCGGAGGCAGCCGGTCGGCCGCTGAGAGGAGCATGGCCGCGCCCACGACCTGGGCGAAGGAGGAGCCGAACATACTGAGCGCTGATAGGAGGGGCGAGCCCGTCGCGGCGTAGACGAGGGTGCCCAGGGCCAGCCCGGTGACCGTCATGGCGGCGATCTGGACGGACACCGTCGTGAAGAGCGGCGTGAACTCCGGCGTGCGGAAGAGTTCGCGATAGCTGCGCATGGCCCGAGTCTGACGATCTTCGCAGGAGGAGCGTTATTGTTTCGCACGGAGGCGAAACGAACGAACCCCGCCTCTACCGGGGACGTGCTGCGCGACTAAGAGCGGCAGATGTGAGCGTAGAGACGGCGCAAGCCTTCTTCGACTCGTTCGGTGGGGATCGCCCCATAGCCAATGACGAGCCCTTCTTGAACGGGAGCAACAGCGCAGTAGTTTGCGAGTGACTCCACTGCTATGCCTGCCTCGCGCGCGCTTGCGAGCCGTCGTTTGAGGTCGATATCCCGTTGGGGCTTTAGACGCGCACAAAGGTGCAGGCCTGCTGCGGAGGGAACGGGCGTCAGCCATTCGGAGAAGTCGTTGTGGAGGGCGGTAAGGATCCGTTCGTGGCGTGACGCGTACTCGCGGTTGGCCTTACGGATGTGACGCGCCAGCAGCCCTTCGTCTATCAGACGGGCCAACGCGGCCTGCGTGGTGGGTTCGCCATGCCAGTCGGACAGTTGCTTGGCTGTGTGAAGCGCACGCTGGAGAGACGCGGGCGCCACCATGAAACCCACGCGGAGCAGCGGCAGCAGCGTTTTGGAGAACGAGCCCACGTAGACAACGCGGCCCGTTCGGTCGAGGCCTTGCAAGGGCTCCAGCGGCCGGTCGGAAAACCGGAACTCGCTGTCGTAGTCGTCCTCGATGATCACCACGTCGCCGTTGTGCTCGGCCCACGCAAGCAGGGCGGTACGGCGCGCCAGAGACATCGGGGTGCCGAGCGGGAACTGATGAGACGGCGTCACATAGACGAGACGCGCCGCCTTGGGGATCGCAGAGACGTCCAGCCCCTCATCGTCCACCCGTACACCGACGACGCGCGCGCCCAGCGATTCGAAGAGGAGCCTTGCGGGCGGATAGCCGGGCTCTTCCACAGCGACACAGTCGCCTGGCTCGATGAGGATGCGTCCGACGAGATCGATTGCCTGCTGGGCGCCTTGGGTGACGATGACGTCCTCAGCTTCGGCCCGTACACCGCGCGACAGGCCCGCATAGCGAGCGATCGCCTCACGCAGAGCCGGGTGACCCGCAGGCTCGCCATAACCACCCGAACGCAAGGACGAGAGCCGTAGCTCCCGGGACACCAGCCGCCGCCAAGTCTCTAGCGGGAACAACGTCGCATCAGGCATGCCCAAGCGGAAGTCGAACGCGAACTCACTCCGGTCGTTGGGCACTACACCCAAGGATTCCCAGCGGCTCCTCGGCCGTACGGCACGCCCGCTTGTACTCGTGCGGGTGCGGCGCCGGCGGAGCGGCTCGTTCAGGACGAAGGTGCCGGCGCCGGACCGGCCCTCAAGGAACCCTTCCGCCGTCAGCCTGTCGTAGGCCGCGGCAACGGTGTTGCGGGAGACCTCCAGACGGGTGGCCAGCTCGCGCGTGGGCGGCAGGCGTTCACCGGCGCGCAACCGGCCGTCGAGGATCGCGTCCAGGATCTGCCGGTAGATGCGGGCGGCCAGGTCACCCCGCCCCTCAAGGCTGATATGAAGATCCAATTTGGCCCCATCGGTTTGGCATCGATTGGAGCTTACGAGGAGCCAAGCCGGCTTGCCATAGTCAAGACATGCACGCGATCACCAGCAGGTTCGTGCCCCCGTCCGGCGCACCGCGCGTTCTCGCCACCGCACAGCTGGCCGGCTCGCTCGGCGACGGCGCGTTCCTCGTATGCTCCGCTCTGTTCTTCATTCGCGTCGTCGGAATGTCGCCGAGCCAGATCGGCCTTGGCCTGACCATCGCCTGGGCCGTCGGCTCGTTCGCCGGTGTCCCCCTCGGCGCCCTGGCCGACCGCCGTGGCCCGCGCGGCACCGCGATCATGCTCGCCCTCGCCACCGCCGGCTCGGTGGCGGCCTTCCTCACCGTGCGGGCGTTCGTGCCCTTCATCCTGGTCGCCTGCCTGTACGCGAGCTTCCAGAGCGGCCTGGGCGCCGCGCGCCAGGCGCTGCTCGCCGGCCTCGTGGAGCCGGGCCGCCGCACCGAGGCCCGCGCCTTCATGCAGTCCACGGCGAACGCGGGCCTCGCGATCGGCGCCGCCCTGGGCGGCCTCGCGCTGCAGCTCGACAGCGAGGGCGCCTACCTCGCCGTCTTCACCGTGGACGCCGTGGCCTTCCTGATCACGGGGGCCGTCCTCACCCGGCTCCCCGCCGTGCCGCCCGCGCCGCCCGCCGAGGGCGGAGAGCCCAAGCTCGCCGTTCTCCGCGATCGCCCGTACGCCGTGCTCACGCTGATCAACACGGTGATGCTGCTCTACATGCCGATGCTCGGCCTCGTCATGCCGCTCTGGGTGGTCGAACGCACCGACGCACCGCGCTGGCTGGTCTCCGCCATGCTCGTGATCAATACGGTCTGCGTCGTGCTCTTCCAGGTCCGTGTGGCCCGTGGCGTGACCGGCCTGCCGAGCGCCACGAGGTTCGTCCGGCTTGCCGGCTTGATCATGCTGGCGTGCTGCACCGTCTTCGCCCTCTCCGCGTACGGCTCGTCCGCGTGGCCGGCCGCCCTCATCCTCCTGGCCGGCATCGTTCTCCAGGTGGCCGGCGAGATGTTCCTCGCCTCGGGCGCCTGGGAGATCAGCTTCGGTCTCGCCCCTGCCCGGCAGCAAGGCCAGTACCAGGGCTTCTTCGGCATGGGCATCCCTCTGGCCCGCATGCTGGGCCCCATCCTCCTCACCACGTTGATCATGGGCTGGGGCGCCCCCGGCTGGCTCGTCCTCGGTGTCATCTTCCTGGCCGCCGGCTTCGCCATGACCCCCGCTGTCCGCTGGGCAGAACGCACCCGCCCAGCCTCCGCCCTCGAAACCACCGCGCCCGGACCACAGCCGGCCCCCGGCACCCAGCGCCTCCTCACCGCAGGCCCACGCCACCGCTAGCGCTGGGCGGCTCCCCAGTCTGCGATGCGTTCGATGAGGTCCCGGGTGGCCGCTACCTCGGCGTGGCCGAAGGCGGGTTCTATCCAGAGCTCTCGAGGGTCCCGTGCCGCGTCGTACAGCTGATGGGCGTGCTCCAGCGGAAGGAACGCGTCGGCGTCACCGTGAACGATCAGGAGAGGTGCCGGGGCGATGCGTCCGACGACCTCGTGCGGGGCTTCGGGAACCGGGTTCCAGCCGTTCGCGGCGACGCGGGTGCCCCGTGCGAGCCGTACCGCCAGACGCCCCGTCCGCCGTTCGATCGCCCAGTGAACGCGGCGCATCGGCACCGTGCCCCGGTAATACCAGCGGGCGGGCGAGCTGACCGAGATCACCCCGTCGATGCCCCCGTGCAGGCCCGCGTGCCGTATGGCGACGGCCGCCCCCATCGAGAAGCCCGTCACCACGACGCGCTCATATCCCCGCCGCCGCGCCGCCGCGACCGCCGCCTCGACATCGAGCACCTCGCGATCACCCACCGTGGAACGGCCGCCGGACCGGCCATGGCCGCGGAAGTCCAGCCCGATCACGCCGCCTCGCCGGTTCAGCACATTGGCGATCCGGAGCAGCCTGGGCTGCCGCCAGGAGCACGTGAATCCATGCGCCAGCACGAAGCACAACCCGCCCTCGCCAGGGAAATGTCCAGCGTCGATACGAACGGCGTCGCTGGTGAAAAGGGTGGTGGGTTCTGGAACGTGCACCCATCAATGATCGGTCATGGGAAAGGCGGTATCCGTGTACGGGGCGAAAAAACTTGGTCTTCACCCGTCGGAAAACCCAGCCGTGAACCGATGGACAGAGTATGGGCCCACCAGGACAGATGGAGCCGGACCCGGGGCTTGCCCTGCTGGAGCTGTACGACGCGGCGCTGCCCCAGGTCTATGGCTATCTGCTGTCCCGATGCGGACGGCGGGCACTGGCCGAGGACCTCACGGCCGAGACGTTCCTGGCGGCCGTCGAGGCGGTACGGAAGGAGGCGCCACCCGAGTTGTCCACGGCATGGCTGGTCGGCGTCGCGCGGCACAAACTGGCCGATCACTGGCGTCGGGCGGATCGTGAGGAGCGCCTGCTCCGCACGGTCGACGAGGGGCGTCCGGACACCGACGACCCATGGGAGGAACGTCTCGACGCCCTGCTGGCACGCGAGGTCCTCAAGGAGCTGCCCCCGGGCCACAGGGCCGCACTGACCCTGCGCTACCTCGACGGGCTGCCGGTCCCCCATGTCGCCGAGCACCTGGGCCGCACGGTTCACGCGACCGAGGCCCTCCTCATGCGCGCCAAGGCGGCGTTCCGCCGTGCCTACGACCGGCAGTGTCCCCCCGGCACCCCCTCAGCAGCCCCGCGTGCGTTCTCCAACGACAAGACCACGAGCCACACCGGTTCCGCTGATGCCCAGGGCCGGCCGGAGCCGCCCGGGCCCCACGAAAGTCCCGTCGACCCGCGAGAGGAGGGCCGTGATGACTGATCCGATGGAGGCCCTCCGGACACCGGTCCTGCCGGTCGACCCGGACCCGATCTTCGCGGCGCGGCTGCGAGAACGCATGCGGCGAGCGCTGCTCCGACCGATGGGAGACACCATGAGCACGGACATGAAGCCGGAGGCGCACCTGCGTTCGCTGACGCCCTATATCTGCGTCGACGACGGACGGCGGGCGCTGGACTGGTACGCGCGGGCGCTCGACGCGCGCTGGCGGGACGAGCCGATCGTCATGGAGGACGGCCGGATCGGCCACGCCGAGCTGTCCATCGGCGACTCGGTCCTCATGCTGGCGGACGAGTGGCCCGAGGAAGGGCTGCTTGGGCCCAAGGCCCGCGGCGGCCCCAGCCAGTCGCTCTACCTGACGGTGCCGGACGTCGACCGGGTCGTCTCCCGTGCCGTGGCGCTGGGCGCCGAGCTCACCCGGCCGGTCCAGGACTACCCGTACGGCCGTAACGGCGTCATCAACGACCCGTTCGGCCACCGCTGGATGATCACAACGCCGGTCGCCGAGGCTCCCCCGGAGCGGGGCTGACGTTCGCCGTCTTCCGTCCGTGCAAGCGTGTGCCCACGGTCCTCGGGTGACGACATCCCTGGATTTGGTGGGGGTCGTTGCGGTCTGCCCCTAAGATCTCTCCGGGTTGATGGGGGGCCGGCGGGGGTGGCGGCCATGCGGCACGGGAGGGCGCTTGGCTCGGAGCGGCAGGCGCGAGCGGGTTCGGTATTGGTTCGACAACACCATGTCGAAGGGCACCCCGGCGCTGATCGGCTGGCTGGGGCTCGCGTCCGGCGTGCTCATCCTGGTGGTGGCCTCGCTCGCCGTGGTCGTCGCGCCCAAGAACTCGCGTGACAACGGGCACTGGCCCGGGGTCGTGTGGCGCAGCCTGTTGCGCACGCTCGACCCGGGGACGATGGGCGACGACACGGGCACGGCTCCGTTCCTGGCGCTCATGCTGGTCTCGACGGTCGGCGGGATCTTCATCGTCAGCGCGCTGATCGGCGTGCTCACCACCGGGCTCGAGAACAAGATCGACGAGCTGCGCAAGGGCCGGTCGCGGATCATCGAGCACGATCACACCGTCGTGCTCGGCTGGTCCGAGCAGGTCTTCACCGTCATCGCGGAGCTGGCGGAGGCCAACCAGAGCAAACGCCGGTCCTGCATCGCGATCCTCGCCGACCTCGACAAGGTCGACATGGAGGATGCGATCCGGGCGCGGGTGGGCGACACGAGGCGGACGCGGGTCGTCTGCCGGCACGGCAATCCCCTGAAGGTCGCCGACCTCGACCTGGTCAGCCCCGACACGGCCCGTTCCATCGTGGTGCTCTCGCCGCCGGTCGAGGACGCCGACAACCACGTGATCAAGGTGCTGCTGTCGCTGGGCGGGCGGGCCTGGGACGGCGCGCGGCCCCACGTGGTGGCGGCCGTGCACGACTCGGCCAACCTCCCGGCCGCCCGGCTCGCCGGAGGGCCGGCGGCTCAGGTCATCGACGCCGACGACATCGCCATCCAGCTCATCGTCCAGTCGCACCGCCAGTCCGGCCTGTCGCAGGTCTACACCGACCTGCTCAACTACCGGGGCCATGAGTTCTACATGCGGCCCGAGCCGAGCCTGGCCGGGATCACCTACGGCGAGGCGCTGGGGGCGTACGAGCTCGGCATCCCCGTCGGCGCGCGGCGCGCGGACGGGGCGGTCCTGGTCAATCCCTCCCCCGACACCGTGATCCACGCTGACGACGAGATCGTCCTGCTCGCCGAGGACGACCTGCTCATCAGGCTCGGCCCCCGGCCGGAGATCTTTGAACGGGCCATCGCCACCGCGACCTCACGTCCGACCGTGCGCGGGCGCACCCTGCTGATCGGCTGGAACCACCGCGCCCCGGAGGTCATCAGCCTGCTGGACGAGTTCACCGAGCCGGGCTCCGGCCTGACGATCGCCGCACAGCGCGCCGATCCGCGCGAGACGCTCGGCACCCTCACCAACCTGACCGTGGCGTTCACCCGCTGCGACTCCACCGACCGCAACCAGCTCGAAGCCCTCGACGTGGGCTCCTACCAGCACATCATCGTCCTGGGCGACGCGGGCTACGAAGACACGCACGCCGATGCCCGGACCCTGGTCACCCTGCTGCACCTGCGGGATCTCGAAGAGAGCCTCGGCGATCCCTACTCCATCGTCAGCGAGATCCACGACGACGCCAACCGTGAGATCGCCCAGGTCACCAAGGCCGACGACTTCGTGGTCAGCGACAAGCTGATCAGCCTGATGCTCACGCAGCTCAGCGAGAACCGCCACCTGTACGAGGTCTTCGCCGACCTCCTCGACCCGGCGGGTTCGGAGATCTACCTCAAGCCCGCCCCCGACTACCTGCACCCCGGCATCACCGCGAACTTCGCCACCGTGATCGAGGCCGCCCGCCGCCGCGGCGAGACCGCGATCGGCTACCGGTTGCAAGAACGCTTCCACCAGCCCCCCGACTACGGCGTCGTTCTCAACCCCGACAAAAGAGCACCAATGGAGCTCAGCGCCGAGGACCACGTCATCGTCATCGCCAAGGACTGATCCCCACACGGGCGGGAACGGGGCTAGATCTTTGACTTGGGCTTTAGGTTAGGCTTGCCTTATTTACGGTTCGGAGGCGCGGTGGAGGCGACGTTGTCCGGGGCGGCGGTCAGCGGTGGGCGCGATGCCGAGGTGGCGTTGCAGCCGCTTCTGGAGACGCTCCGAGGTGCTGAGGCGGCTGGGATCACGCTTGGCCTGGCACCTGCCCTCCGGGCCGGAGACGGATGGTCCTCGATCAGCGAGCTGACTCAGGCGCCCCATACGGCCCTGGCAGCGATGGTCGAGCAGGCCGCGGAACGGTGGTCGGCTCCCCCGCATGTCGCGGCGGCCTTGTGGTGGAAGCAGTTCTCCTACTGGACTACCCTCCCCGTCGTCGTGGGCTGGGCTCTGGGCGGACACGTTCCCCTGATGACCGCGGAGAGCACCTCGGTACAGCCCCTGGAGGACGAGCCGTTCATGCTCGTCGGGTTGAACGAGGCGCGAGTCGCCTCCGGCGAGCCGGGCTACCTTGGCCCGGTCATCCGGGACACGCTGATCGAAAACCTCCACGCACCCGTCATCGAGGCGCTTCATGACCTGACCCGGACCGGGCGGCGGGGATTGTGGGGATCGGTCGCGGAGGCGCTGGTCGAGCCGTTCGAGATGCTCGGAATGGGGGCCGACGCGGCAGAGGGCCTCGTGAGCGCGATCGGCGGGCCGGTGGCCGGGCTGGTGGAGATGCCCTCACTGCGGCGGCGGACGTGTTGCCTGTGGGTGACGCTGCCGGGCAGCGATCCCTGCCCCACCTGCTGCGTGAACACCCCACCTGCTTGAACACCTGCGAGGAGGAGCCAGAGTGTCCGACGTGCTGAAGCGCGCGATCACCGGTCAGTGGCGGCATTCGGCGGGCGGGTCGTTGCTGGCCGCCGGGCACCAGGTAGGTGAGGCGCTGGTGCCCGTGGTGATCGGCGTGGTGATCGACAAGGCGGTCTCCACCGGGGACAGCGGCGCCCTGCTTCGCTGGGTCGGGGTGCTCGCCGTGGTCTTCGCCGTGTTGTCGTTCAGCTACCGGTTCAGCTTCCGGGCCGCTGAACGGGCGTCGGAGCAGGCCGCGCACGGGCTGAGGATCGAGCTCACCGAGCGCGTCCTCCATCCCCGGGGCGGCGCGGAGCACGGCCGGCTGCCAGGAGAGCTGGTCAACATCGCCAGCGGCGACGCCAAGCGGGTCGGGGCGGTCCACATCGCGTTGACAGCGGGGGTCGCGGCGCTGGCCGGGCTCGTCGCGGGTGGGTTCGCGCTGCTGTGGGTCTCGGTGCCGCTGGGGTTGGTCGTCCTGCTGGGCATTCCTCCCCTGCTGCTGCTGGCTCACCTGCTGGGCAGGCCGCTTGAGCGCCGCAGCGGCACCGAGCAGGAACGCGCCGCGCACGCGTCCGGCGTCGCCGCTGACCTGATCTCGGGTCTCCGCGTTCTCAAGGGGCTCGGCGCGGAGGCCACGGCTGTGAGCCGTTACCGCAGAACGAGCCGCGATTCGCTGGCCGCGACCTTGCGGGCGGCTCGGGCCCAGGCCTGGCATGACGGCGGCATGCTCGCCCTGACCGGCGTCTTCATCGCCGTCGTCGCCCTCGTGGGCGGACGGCTCGCGGCCTCGGGCGACATCACGGTCGGGCAGCTGGTCGCCGCGGTCGGCCTGGCGCAGTTTCTGCTGACCCCGCTGTCGATCCTCGCGTGGGCGAACGGCGAGCTCGCCCAGGGCCGCGCCTCCGCCGCGCGCATCGCCGCCGTACTCGCCACTCCCCCGGCGGTCGCCGACGGAGCGGGGGCCCTGCCGGCCCAGGTCCGCGGGGAGGTCCGGTTGAGGAACGTCTCTCACGGCGCATTGAACGATCTGAGCCTGGACGTCGCGCCCGGCGAGATGCTGGGCATCGTGGCCGAGCCCACCGCCGCCACAGCGCTGCTCCGGGTGCTCGGCCGCGCGGCCGACCCTGACGAGGGGGTGATCACGCTCGACGGGCTGCCCTTCTCCGAGCTCGACCCCGCCGCGATCCGTACCGCCGTGCTGGTCGCCGAGCACGACGCCGACCTGTTCGAGGGAACGCTCCTGGACAACGTCGGAGCCGCGGCCGCCCCGGACGGGATCGTTCCGGCGATGTCCGCCGCGTCGGCCGACGAGGTCGCAGACAGCCTCCCCGAGGGTTCCGGGACGGCGCTCACCGAACGCGGCCGTTCGCTCTCCGGCGGGCAGCGCCAGCGCGTGGCCCTGGCCCGCGCGCTCGCCGCGGTCCCCCCCGTGCTGGTCCTGCACGACCCGACCACGGCCGTGGACGCGGTCACCGAGGCGCGCATCGCAGCGGGGATCCGGGAGGCCCGCGCGGGACGTACGACGATCATCGTGGCCACCAGCCCCGCGCTCCTCGCCGCTGCCGACCGCGTCGTGTACGTCGCGGACGGCACCGTCGTCACCGAGGGCACCCACGCCGACCTCGTGCACGGCGACGACGCGTACCGCGCCACGGTCCTGGCCTGAAGGAGAGCGCATGACGAACGACGACAAGGCCCGGCCGCTCCCCCATGCCACCGACCCGCACGAACGGGAGTTGCTGCCGACGGCGACCGGCCCGCGGACCCGTTCGGCGTTGCGAGAGCTCGCGCGCCCTCATCGGCGCACGGCATGGGCGGGTTTCCTCGTGCTGGCCACCGCGACCGGGATCGGGCTCCTCACCGCTCCGGTACTCGGGCACATCATCGACCTGGTGGCCGACGGGCGCCCGGCGAGCGCGATCACGACGCCGGTCACCTGGCTGGCGCTCATCGCGGCCGTGCAGGGCGTCGCGACCTCGTTCGGCGTCATCCTCGTGGCCCGGGTCGGCGAAGGCATGCTGGCGACGCTGCGCGAACACTTCGTCGAACGCGCCCTGGGCCTCCCGCTCGAACGCGTCGAGCGGGCCGGGTCGGGCGACCTCACGTCCCGCGTCACCAACGACGTCTCCGTGATCACCAACGTGTTCCGGGACGCGTTGCCGGCCCTCGCACGTTCAGTGCTGACACTCGGCCTCACCCTGGTGGCGCTGGCGATCCTCGACTGGCGGTTCCTGCTCGTGGCGCTCCTGGCGGTCCCCATCCAGGCGTGGACGGTGCGATGGTACGTGCAGCGAGCGGTCCCGCTGTACGCGGCGCAGCGCGTCGCCGTCGGCGGCCAGCAACAGCAGCTGCTGGGCACCATCGGCGGGGCCTCCACCGTCCGCGCGTTCCGGCTCGCCGACGACCACGTGAAGCAGGTGGCCGCCTCCTCCAACAAGGCCGTCGACCTGGCGCTGCGCGGCATCCGCCTGGTGACGCGGTTCTACTCGCGCCTCAACCTCGCCGAGTTCGTGGGGCTGTCCGCCGTCCTGGTGGCCGGCTTCCTGCTGGTCCGGAACGGCAGCGTCAGCATCGGAACGGCCAGCGCAGCCGCGCTCTACTTCCACAGCCTCTTCACCCCGATCAACATCGCGCTCGGGCTCGTCGACGACGCCCAGGCGGCGACCGCCGGACTCGCCCGGCTCGTAGGCGTCGCCGACATGGCACCGGCGCCCACAGAGCAGACCGCCCGCCCGGACGACGCCTCCGTGCAGATCTCCGGAGTCGAGTACGCCTACCGCCCCGGTCACCCGGTGCTGCGCGGCGTCACCCTGGACATCGCGGGCAAGGAACGCGTGGCCCTGGTCGGCGCGAGCGGCGCCGGCAAGACCACCCTCGCCAAGCTCATCGCGGGCATCCACCATCCCGATCGCGGCACGATCAGCATCGGCGACGCCGGCCCCGCCACGACCGGCCGCACCGTCGCCCTGGTCACCCAAGAGGTGCACGTCTTCGCCGGCACCCTCGCCGACGACCTCCGCCTGGCCCGCCCGGACGCGGAGGGCGACGACCTCCTCACCGCGCTCGACCAGGTAGGGGCCTTGTCCTGGGCCGAGGCGCTGCCCGACGGCCTCGACACCGTCGTGGGTGAGAGCGGCCACCGCCTCACCACCGCGCAAGCACAGCAGCTGGCCCTGGCCCGGCTCGTTCTGGCCGATCCCCCGGTCGTCGTCCTGGACGAGGCCACCGCCGAGGCAGGCAGCGCCGGAGCCCGCACCTTGGAGGCCGCCGCCGCGGCCGCGATCGAGGGACGCACCGCGCTCATCGTCGCCCACCGCCTCACCCAGGCCGCCGAGGCCGACCGCATCGTGGTGCTCGACAAGGGCGTCGTCGTCGAGACCGGCACGCACTCCGACCTCGTCCACGCCAACGGCCGCTACGCCGCCCTCTGGGAAGCCTGGTCCGACAACAGCCGCTCATGAACGACCCTCCGGCCCCCTGGGACGGCCGCAGCAAGGTCGGCATCGCCACGTCGTTGCTCGGCGTCCTTGGCCGTCCCGGCGCGCTGACATGCCTGAAAAGGCTTCTGTGGTTGTGACGGGGATCGGAGGGTAGGGCGGATTCGCTCTTCGCCACGAGCAGTCGCTCAGGCGTTGTGAAAGGAGAGCGGCATGTCCTTCAATCCACTGGAACACCGTGGAATCCCCCTGGACCGTCAGGTCCGCAACTGGCGTGAGCTCGACGTGGAGCCCGTCGACCCGGACCGGAGCGACCCGTACACCAAGTGCCGGATCATCACGATGAACGGCATCGAGGTGGAGGCGGTGTTCTTCAGCCACCACTTCAACCGCATCTGCCCCGACCCGGAGGTCAAGAAGCAGCTCGCCGAAGTGCGCTTCATCGAGCAGCAACAGCAGAAGGCCGTCAACTGGCTGCTCCCCGGCCAGGCCTCGGTGCTGGAGACGACCATCTCCTACGAGCAGGTCGCCGTCGACCTCACCGCGTGGGTGTCGCGAATGGAGCCCGATCCCTACCTGCAGCAGGCGTACGAGTTCGGGGTGCTGGAGGACTTCGACCACCTGTACCGCTACGCCAACCTCTACGAGATGATCGAGCACCGCAAGGCCGAGAAGATCGTCGGGGACCTCACCGAGATCATGCCGGGACGGCCGACGCTCGTCGAGCACCGGCATCCCGCCGACAACCTCCGCGACCCGTACGACAAGAACAAGACCGAGCCGCTGTCCAAGCTGCACGCGCTGACGATCATGTCGGCTGAGCAGCAGACGATGAACTTCTACATGAACGTAGGGCCGCAGTACATGGAGCCGATCGCGCGACAGCTCTACCAGGAGATCGGGCTCATCGAGGAAGAGCACGTCACCCACTACGAGTCCCTGGTCGACCCGGGCGAGACCTGGTGGGAACGGCTGGTCAACCACGAATACAACGAGTGCTACCTCTACCACTCGTTCATGGAGACCGAGACCGACCCCAAGGTGAAGGCCATCTGGGAACTCCACCTCAACATGGAACTCGAACACCTCCGCCTCGCCTGCGACCTCATGCGCCGGCACGACGGCCGCGACCCCGAGAGCATCCTCGCCCCAGAACTGCCGCCGCCCGTCACGTTCGAGCCCAACAAGGAGCTCCTCCGCAATCTGCTGGCCACACAGATCGACCTCACCACCCTCGGTGCCGGCTACGTACGGGACGCGCACGAACGGTTCGAGCGCATGCAGGAGCAGATCCACGGAGGCGAGAAGCCGCCGAGCGAACAGGTCATCGACCAGCACCGCGAGCGCTTCGGCCAGGAGTACCGGCACCAGCCGGAAGGGCCGCACCCGGTCGAGAGCTTCCGGGAGCTCCGCATTCGCGACGAGGAGAGCTGACATGCCCACGGCACCGGCGAAGACCGACGTCGTGGATCTGCTGATCCAGCAGCACAGCCAGATCCGCGAGCTGTTCGACGAGGTGGCGGAGAGCCGGGACGAGGCCCGGCACGACGCGTTCGGACGTCTCGTGCGGTTGCTGGCCGTGCACGAGACCGCCGAGGAGGAGATCGTGCACCCGGCGGCCCGCACGTCTCTGCCGGGCGGCTCCGGCATCGTCGACGACCGGCTGAACGAGGAGCACGAGGCCAAGGAGCAGCTCGCCGCGCTGGAGGACATGGGGCCGGACGACCCGCGCTTCGACGCTGAGCTCGACGTACTGCGCGTCGCCGTGCTCACCCACGCCCGGGCCGAGGAACGGTACGAGTTCTTCCGGATCCGCGACCAGTTCACCGAGAAGCAGCTCACGGCGCTCGGCGCCGCCGTCAAGGCCGCCGAGGCCACAGCCCCGACTCACCCGCACCCCGGTACGGAGAGCGCCACCAAGAACCTGCTCGCCGGGCCCCTCGTCGCGATGGTCGACCGCATCCGCGACATCATCCGCAAAGCACATTGACCCAAAGAGCTTCCGCTGCCATGGCACTCGCAGCGGAAGCCCCCAGATGCCACGTGCTACCAGGCGAACGAGTACGGCTCGGCGCCGCCGGGGAACGGGATACGCGAGGTCTGCCCGTTGGAGAGATCGATGCGGTGGGCGTAGCGGTCGGAAACGGCCATCAGGAAGCGGCCGGTGGCGTCTCGGTCGAGCTGAGTGAACATCCAGGTGACGTTCCTGGGGTTGTCCACGTACTTCTGCTCGAAGAGGACGCGCAGCCGGCGCCCGGTCGCGACGTCCACCTCGATGACGCGCGTCCACGACGGGTCCTTGCCCTGCGCCGCGATCACGTACAGCTTCCTGCCGTCGGAGCTGAGGACGGGCGTGGTCAGAGGGCCTTGGACGGGCACGCGATGGGAGGCCTTGACCAGGTCGTGTCCCGCGCCGGTGTCCAGGACCCAGACGCCGTCCATGCCGGACGCGCCCCCGACGGAGTACGCGAGGCGGCGCCCGTCCGCGGACCAGCTCAGCGACTCCAGCAGGCCCGTCTCCTTCGACTTGAAGACCTCCCGGCGCCCTGTGACGACGTCCACCACCACGATCTCAATGGGCCCGTGCAAGTCCCATGTCCCGCCGTTTCTCTTGAGTGGCGGAGGAGAGCCCCACTTGTGGCCCGGCGCGTTCTTCCGTGGGTCGATCGGCAGCACGGGGGTCTTCGGGTCGATCGGTACCCTGCTGCTCTTGAGCAGGGCATCCACCGGGTATGCGATGCGGCGTCCATCCGGGCTGGCGGCGATGTAACGGATGAGACCGTCGTCCTTGCCGCCGTTGACCGGATCCAGACCTCTCAGGCGTCCCGCTGAGGTGAGACTCAGACGGTAGAGCCTCTCCCCGGCCGGGCCGGGCTTCGCTCCCGCGAGGTAGAAGAGTGTCTCGTCGTTGGTGGCGGTGATGGCGATCCATTCCGCAACGCCCTTCGGCGGCGGGACGGTGGCGGTGATCGCACCCGTGGCGGCGTCTCGTACGGTCACGCCGTTACCAGGCGACCCCTGGCCGTACGCGGCACCGGCCACGAAGAACCGTCCCGGCGTGCTCGGCGGCGCGGCCGCCCGTTCCTGCGAACGGAACAAGGACGTGCCGGCCACGCCGATCGCCATGACCAGCACGACGGCGGCGGCGACGGTGGCGGGGATCAGCCAGGACGAGACCCGCGGGGTCCGTACCTCGCCGGTCCTGACCTCGGGAATGCGGGTGGCGGCCGCGATGCCGTGCAGTGCGTCGCGCAGTTGCTCTTCGGTCTTGGTCATTCGTCGTTCCCCAGGAGGCGGGCCAGGGCCTTGAGGCCCCGGGCGGCGGTCGTACGGACGGTGACCTGGCTGACGCCCAGCGCGGCGGCGATCTCCGCGTCGCTCAGGTCGAGGTAGTAGCGCATGACGAGCACCTCGCGCCGTCTGCGTGGCAGCCGCTGCACGGCCTCCATGACGCGGCGGCGGTCCTCGCCGACGAGCGCCTCCGACTCCGCCGACCACATCGGCGGCTCATGGTGCGCTCCGAACCGCCGCGCCACCACGCGGCGCCGGATGACCGACCGGCAGGCGTTCACGACGGACGCCCGGGCGTACGCGAGCGCCTTCTCCTCGCCGTCCAGCGTCCCCCATCTGCGGTGCAGTCCGAGGAACGCGTCCTGCACGACGTCCTCGGCGGTGTTCTCGTCCCCGACCAGAAGCACCGCAAGCCGGAACAGCTTGAGCCGGTTCTCGGCGAACAGCGCGCCCACCGGCTCGGGCTCGGGCTCGGATTCGGGTTCCGGTCCGGCGCCAGGCGGGTCGATCACGGTCAAGCCCTCTTGATCCATGCCATAAAGACGCGCCATGGCCCAGATTGTTGCTCGCCCCGCCCCAGAGGATTCAGGCGTTCACGTTCAGCCGTTCATGGCCTCAATGAGGCTCTTGGGCCGCAGGTCGGTCCAGTTCTCCTCGACATAGGCCAGGCAGGCGTCGCGGGTGTCCTCGCCGAACGCGACGGTCCAGCCGTTGGGGATCTCGGCGAACGCGGGCCACAGGGAGTGCTGGTTCTCGTGGTTGACGAGGACGTAGTAGCGGCCCTCGGCGTCTTCGAAGGGGTTGGTGCTCATCGGGTCTCCTTGGTCAGAATGGTGCGTAGTTCGTCGGCCAGGCGCTGCACGGTCGCGCGTTCGAACAGGGCGCTGCCGTACTCCAGGAAGCACTCGACCGGGCCGTCCCCCTGCGGCTCGAAGAAGCTCACGGTGAGGTGGGCGTTGCGGGCGCCGGTCGGGACGTACTCGAAGACGACCCCGTCGATGTGGGCCATCCGGGCCTTCTCATGGTGGACGAGCATCACCTGCGGCGCGGGCAGGCCGAGGGCCTTAGCGACGCGGTCGAACGGGACGTCCTGGTGGTCCAGGGCGTTCAGGTTGCTCTCCCGGATGCGGGCCAGGAGCTCCCGGAACGTCGGATCCCCGCTGGTGTCCGTACGGAGGATCACCGTGTTGAAGAAGCAGCCGATCAGGTCGGTGAGGGCCTCTTCGGTACGGCCCGCGACGAACGACGCGATTGGCAGGTCGGTGCCGGCGCCGTTGCGGGTGAGCAGTGTCGCCAGCGCGGCCTGGAGCACCATGAACATGCTCGTGCCCGTCTGCGCGGCGAGGTCGTCGATGGCCTGGTGCAGCTCCGGTTCGAGGACGAGATGGACGTATTCGGCTCGGGACTCCTGGGTGCTCGCCAGGTCGTACGGGAGGGTCAGTTCCCGTGGTGCGTCAGACAGGTGCTCACGCCAGTAGGCGATCTGCCGTTCGACCGGAAGCGAGTGAGCCCACACGGTGTAGTCGGCGTAGGAGACCGGGAGGGGTTCCCACGCGGGGGCCTCACCTGTGAGACGAGCCGTGTAAGCGGTGGCCAGGTCATTGGCCAGTGGCACCACGGACCACTCGTCCACGCCGATGTAGTGCATGGTCAGGAGCAGCGCCTGGGCACCGGTGATATCAGTGAGCAGGCGAGCCCGGAAGGGCGGGCGGGTCAAGGCGGCTCGTTCCGCCGCGAGGGTGCGGATCGCGGCTTCCACGTCGGCGACCTGGAGGCGTTCAAGAGCGAAGTCCGCGTCGTGCTGGACGAGGCGGCCGTCGCGCTCAGCGAAGGCCGTGCGGAGAGGTTCATGACGCGTGGCGACGTCGTCCAAGGCCGCTGCCAGTGCGACCTCGTCGAGCCCGTCGGGTGAACGGAGCGCGAAGGCCATGTCGTAGGGCGCCCCGGCTCTCTGACGCGTCCACTGCCATTCCTGGGACGGAGCGGCGGGCAGGACGGACGGGCGTTCGACCGGAGTCAGGCGGGGCCGCGCGACCGTCGCATCCGAGCCGGCGCGGGCGGTCGTCGTGTCCAGATGGTCGGCGAGGTCGGCCACCGTGGGGGCGTCGAAGACGTCACGGAGGGCCAGGTCGGCGTCCAGGACGGTACGGATGCGGCCCAGCAGCCGCATGGCGGACATGGAGTGGCCGCCGAGCTCGAAGAAGTTGTCGTGGATGCCCACCTCGGGGAGTTCGAGGATCTCGGCGAAGAGCCCGGCGAGGGCCTTCTCGCGGCCGGTGACGGGACGCGCGCTTCCGACCCGGGACGACCAGTCGGGAGCCGGGAGGGCCCGGCGGTCGAGCTTGCCGTTCGGGGTGAGCGGCAGCGGACCGTCGAGCACGACGACGGCGGCGGGCACCATGTACTCCGGCAGGAGGGTCGCCACATGGGCGCGGATCTCCGCCGGGCCGGCCTGCCCGACGGCGTATCCGACCAGCCGGGTCTCCCGGCCGCTGCGGTCCGCCACGACGGCCGCCTGGGTGACGCCGGGGTGGCGGGTCATGGCGCCCGCGATCTCGCCGGGTTCGATGCGGTAGCCGCGGATCTTCACCTGGTCGTCGGCGCGGCCGAGGAAGTCCACGTTGCCGTCGGTACGCCAGCGCGCTCGGTCGCCGGTGCGGTACATGCGGGTGCCGGGCGGGCCGAACGGGCAGGCCACGAACCGTTCGGACGACAAGCCGGGACGGCCCAGGTAGCCGCGGGCCAGGCCACGACCCGTGACGTAGAGCTCGCCGGCGACGCCGGGCGGGACGGGCTGGAGACGTTCGTCCAGGACGTGGACGCGCGTGTTGGGATCCGGCACACCGATCGGGACGGCGCCCGTCCAGCCCTGTTCGGCCGGCCACAACGTCGAGTTGACCGTGGCCTCGGTCAGGCCGTACGCGGCGAGGAGGCGCAGGTGCCCCGCCCAGCGGGCGATGACGTCCGGCGGCACGGTCTCGGTGCCGACGAGGACGGCGGCGCCCTCGGGGATGTCGCAGCCGGGCGGCAGCGCGGCCACCAGGGACGGCGGCAGGATCGCGTGCGTGATCCGCTGCTCGTTCATGAAGTCGGTCAGCTCGGGTCCCGGCACCCGCGCCTCATCCGGCACCAGCACCAGCGTGCCGCCGTGGCACAGCGCCATCGACAGCTCGAAGATCGTGACGTCGAAGCCGATCGAGGCGAACTGCAGCACGCGGCTGTCCGGCCTCAGCCCCATCCGGTCCACGGCCGTGGCGACCAGGCTGCCGATGCCTTCGTGCGGCACGACGACGCCCTTCGGACGGCCGGTCGAGCCCGACGTGTAGATGACGTACGCGGCCTGGTCGAGCGCGATCGGGGCGAACACGGCGCCCGGCGCCAGATCCGCGAGGCCGGCGAGCTCGTCGGCGATCTCCGGGGAGTCCAGCGACAGCACCTCGACGTCCTCCACCTCCGGCACCTTGCCCGCGACCTGCTCGGTGACGACCACGACGGCGGCCCGCGCATCGTCGAGCATGTAGGCGAGACGGTCGCCGGGGTGGGCGAGGTCCATCGGCAGGAACGCGGCGCCCAGCTTGGTGACGCCGAGCATGACGGCGACCATCTCCACCGAACGCGGAACGGCCACGCCGACGACGCCCTCAGCGCGGACGCCATGGCGTGCGAGCAGGACCGCCATGCGATCCGACAGCGCGTCCAGCTCCGCATACGTCACCGAACGAGGGCCGTCCACGACGGCCACGGCCTCGGGCTGTTCGGCCACGAGCCGCCCGAAGAGCCCGGGGATCGTCAGCTCCTCCACGGCCCGGTCGGTCTGGTTGAAGCCGGTCAGGACCTGCTCGCGTTCCTCCTCGGTGAGCACGTCGATCCGGCCCACCGTCAGCTCCGGGTCGGCGGCCACGGCCCCGACGAGCCGCGACAGCCGCTCCCCCAGGACGGCGACCGACGAACGGTCGAAGATGTCGGAACGGAACTCCAGCACACAGCCGATCCGGCCGCTCGCGGCGTCCTCGGCGAAGCTGAAGACGAGATCGAACTTGGCCGTCCGCGCCTCCACGGGCTGCGGCACCGCCGTCAGTCCCGGCAGCGTGAAGTCGTCGCCCGCACGGTTGCGGTATCCGACCATGACCTGGAAGAGCGGGTTGCGGTCGGGCGAGCGGACCGGGTTGACCTCCTCCACCACGGCCTCGAACGGCACGTCCTGGTGGGAGAAGGCCGCCAGGTCGGTCTCGCGCACCCGGTCCACCAGCTCGGCGAACGTCGGGTCGCCCGAGACGTCGGTCCGCAGCACGAGGGTGTTGACGAAGAAGCCGACGAGCTCGTCCAGCGCCTCGTCCGTCCGCCCGGAGATCGGCGCGCCGAGCGGGAGGTCGTCGCCGGCGCCGAGCCGGTGCAGCAGCGCGGCGACGGCCGCGTGGCACACCATGAACATGCTCGCGCCGCTCCGCTGGGCGATCCGCCGCAGCCCGTCGCAGGCCGCCGGGTCGAGCTCGACGGTCAGCTCTCCGCCCGACATGGTCGGCCGGGCCGGATGGGGCCGGTCGGTGGGCAGTTCGAGCTGTTCGGGCGCACCGCGCAGGTTCTCCCGCCAGTACGCCAGCTGCCGCGCGGCCAGGCCGTCCGTCTCCAGCAGCTCGCGCTGCCAGAGGGTGTAGTCCACATATTGCACTGGCAGCGGCTCCCACTCGGGTGCCCGTCCCGCCGTGCGAGCGGCGTACGCGGTGGACAGGTCGCGCAGGAACGGCCCGTCCGACCACTCGTCGGTCGTGATGTGATGCAGCAGCAGCGCCACGACGTGCTCGTCCGGCACATGCTCATCCGTTGCGAGCCGGACGACCGTCGCGCGCAGCGGAGGCTCCACGGCCAGGTCGAACGGCCGGCCCAGCGCCATCGCGAGCACCGCGTCGAGCTGCGCCTCGGTCGCCTCCAGCAACGCGAACTCCGGCCGGGCGTCCTCGACGGGCAGCACCCGCTGGAACGGCCGGCCCTCGCGCTCGACGATCAGCGTGCGCAGCGCCTCATGCCGTGCCATCACATCGCCCAGCGCGTCCCGCAGAGCTTCCACGTCCAGCGCGCCGCGCAGCCGCATGACCAGCGGGAAGTTGTACGCGGCGGACGATTCCTCCAGCTGCTCGATCAACCACAGCCGCTGCTGCGCGTACGACAACGGCGGCTCGGCGGGCCGTTCCGGCACGGCGACCAGCTCGGGACGGCGGCCCGCGGTCGAGGAGGCCGCCCGTTCCGCCAGCTCGGCGACCGTCGGCGCCTCGAAGAGATCGCGGATCGCGAGCTCCGCGCCGAGCGCCGCCCGGGCGCGGCTGACCAGCCGCGTCGCCAGCAGCGAGTGCCCGCCCAGATCGAAGAAGTCGTCATCGATGCCGACCCGCTCGACCCCGAGCAGCTCGGCGAAGATCTCGCACAGCAGCTGCTCGCGCGGGGAGCGCGGCGGGCGGCTGTCGGCGCCGGTGCTCACCTCGGGCTTGGGCAGGGCCCGCACGTCGAGCTTGCCGTTCACGGTGATCGGCAGCCGGTCCACGAGCATCAGCGCCGCCGGGACCATGTAGCCCGGCAACCGCACCTTCAGCGCCTCGCGCAGCGCCGTGACCAGCTCGTCCGCAGCGCCGATTTCGGTGGCGTCGACCGGCCCCGCCGGGACGACATAGCCGACGAGCCGCTTGACGCCGCCCGGCCCGGAGCCGTCGGCGACGACGGCCGCGTGGGCGACCAGCGGGTGATCCTCCAGCGCGGCGCCGATCTCGCCCAGCTCGACCCGGTAACCCCGGATCTTCACCTGGTCGTCGGTCCGCCCGAGGAAGTCGAGGTTGCCGTCGGGCCGCCGCCGCACCAGGTCACCCGTCCGGTACATCCGCGCTCCGGGCTCGTCGCTGAACGGGTCGGCGACGAAGCTCGCGGCGGTCAGCCCCGGCCGCCGGTGGTAGCCACGGGCCAGGCCCACACCGCTGATGTAGAGCTCGCCGGGGGTGCCCGGCGGCACCGGGCGCAGCGCCGCATCGAGGATGTATGCGCGCGTGTTCCAGATCGGGCGGCCAACGGTCGAGGTCCCGCTGTCGTCCGTGGACGCGCCGAGGGTGTTGATCGTGTACTCGGTGGGCCCGTACAGGTTGTAGCCGAACGTCCCGGGCGTCTCGCGCAGCGTGGACCACACGGTCTCCGACACCGCCTCGCCGCCGAGCAGCACCAGCGGCGGCCGGTGGCCGTCCAGCAGTCCCTCGTCGATGAGGTGATGGGCGTACGTGGGCGTCACGTTGACGACGTCGATCAGCTCGCGATCGCAGTAGGCCACCAGCGCCTCGGCGTCACGCCGCAGGTTCTCGTCGGAGACGTGGACCTCGTGGCCCTCGATCAGCCACAGCAGCTCTTCCCACGACATGTCGAACGCGAACGACACCGTGTGCGCGATCCGCAGCCGCCGTCCCCCCACCGAGGCGATCGTCGGCTCGAAGATCGCCTCACGGTGGTTGAACTGCATGTTCGTCAGGCCGCGATAAGGAGTGACGACGCCCTTCGGGCGACCGGTCGAGCCCGACGTGTAGATCACGTACGCCGGGTGCTCCAGCCGGTGCGGCAGGTCGCGGGCGAACGCGGGCCGTTCCGCGTCGTCCAGCGCCTCACCCGGCAGCCCGGCCAGCTCGGCCGCGATCGCGCCGTCGTCGACCAGAATGCGATCGACTCCGGCATCCGGCAGCGTCGCCGCGACGGCCGTGGTCGTCAGGACGCACGCCGGGGCGGTGTCGCCCAGCATGAACTCCAGCCGTTCGGCCGGGTACTCCAGGTCCAGCGGCAGGTAGGCCGCTCCCGTCTGGAGGACCGCGAACAGAGCGACGACCATCTCGACCGAACGCGGCAGGGCCAGCGCCACCACGCGTTCCGGTGCCGCACCGCGCGCCAGCAGCAGCCGTGCCATGCGGTTGACGCGCGCGTCGAGCTCGCCGTAGGTCAGCCTTTCCGCACCGAACACGAGCGCGATCTCGTCCGGGATGCGAGCCGCGCGCTCGGACAGCAGCTCGGCCACGGTGACGGACGGCAGGGGCCGCCGCGACGCGTCCCATTCCTCCCCAAGGCTCCGCCGCTCCGCCGGCAGCAGCATGTCGAGCCCGCCGACCTGGTCCGCGAGACCCGCCGGCAGCTGGTCGAGCAGCATGGTGAAGCGGTCGAGCAGCGCGCTCGCCTCGTGGTCCTCGAACGCGTCGGGACGGTAGGACAGCGTCACGCGCAGCCGCCTGCCCTGCGTCACGATGAGGGTGACCGGGTAGTGCGTCGCGTCGACATTGGCAACGTCCACGATGCCGTTGCGGCGCGTGAACTCCAGCATCCGCTCCTCGCCGTCGGCGTCGCGCAGCACGAACAGCGTGTCGAAAAGCCGCCGGTGCCCGGTCTCGCGCTGCAGGTCGCCGAGCCCGAGGTGCTCGTACGGCATCAGCGCCACGCGCTCGTCCTGAACGCGGCGCAGCAGGTCGAGCACGGACTCGCCGGGCTTCAGCGTGATCCGCACCGGCACCGTGTTGAGGAACATCCCGATGATGTTCTCGACCTCGGGCACCGCCACCGGGCGCCCGGCTACCGCCGTGCCGAAGACCACGTCGTCACGGCCGACGGCGGCGGACAGCACGAGCCCCCAGGCCGCGTTGAGCATGGTGTTGAGCGTGAGGCCCTGCTCGCGGGCCGTGCCGCGCAGCCGGTCGCCCAGCTCGGCCGGGAGCTCGATGTCGAGGTTGCGCGGGATCATGGGCTGCAGGCCGTCGTCGGCGGGCCGCACCAGCGTCGGCTCGTCGAGCCCGGCCAGGGCGTCGCTCCAGGCCCCGAGGGCCGCGTCCGCGTCCTGGCCCGCCAGCCAGCCGAGGTAGTCGCGGTAGTTGCCGGGACGCGGCATGCCGCTGTCGTCGCCTGCCTGCGCGTACAGGGTGAAGAGCTGCTCCAGGACCAACCACGCCGACCAGCCGTCCCACAGGATCAGATGGTGGCTGATCACCAGCCGGTCACGACCGCCGCCGAGCCGGATGAGCAGGAGCCGCATCGCCGGCGGGCTCGTCAGATCGAACCGCTCGGTCCGGTCGGCGGCCAGCAGCGCGGCCACCCGCTCCTCCTGCTCCGCGACCGGCAGCGACGACAGGTCGATCTCACGCAGCGGCGGCGGCACGTCCGCCCCGACGAACTGCACCGGCCGCGGCAGGCCCTCACCCGTGAACCCCACCCGCAGGCTCGGGTTGCGCGCCAGCAGCGCCGCGCAGGCCGCCCTGAGCCGGTCGGCGTCGACGCGCTCGTCGAACGAGAAGACCTCCTGCGAGGTGTAGACGTCGATCGCGCCGGTGTCGTAGGTGGCGTGGAAGTAGATGCCCTCCTGCAACGGGGAGAGCGGCCAGACGTCCTCGACCGGGACGGGGCTGGTCGCGCGCACCCGCTCGAGCTCCTGATCCGTGAGCTCGACCAGCTCGGCCTCGTCCAGCGACTCCGCCCGCACGCCCTCGTCAACGAAGGCCGCCGCCAGCGCGGCGGGTGTGCGGTACGTGAAGACGTCACGCGGGCTGATCGGCAGTCCGGCCTTGCGGGCACGGCCGGAGACCGTGATCGAGGCGATGCTGTCCCCGCCGAGGACGAAGAAGTCGTCGTCCGCCCCGACGTCGATGCCGAGCAGTGCGCCGAAGATCTCGCAGAGCACCCGTTCCCGCTCGTTCGCCGCGGCTCGCACCTCGCGAGGTCCGGTCTCCGGCTCGGGAAGGGCGGCACGGTCGAGCTTGCCGTTCGGTGTGAGGGGCAGCGCGTCCAGCACGACCACCACGCTCGGCACCATCGGCGCGGGCAGCGCCGCGGCCACTGCCGTACGCAGTTCCGCCGGGTCCAGGTCCGCACCGGGCGCCCCCACCACGTAGCCGATCAGGCGCGCGCCCGTCCCTTCACCCCGGATGAGGGCCACGGCGCCCGTGACACCGTCCTCGCCGGCAAGACGGGCCTCGACCTCGCCGAGCTCGATGCGGTTGCCACGCAACTTGACCTGATGATCGGTCCGCCCCATGTATTCCAGCCGGCCGTCGGGGAGGCGCCGCACGAGGTCTCCCGTCCGGTACATGCGCTCGCCGGGCGGCCCGTACGGGTCGGCCACGAAGCGTGCGGCGGTCAGCGCGGCCCGCGCGTGATAGCCGAGCGCGAGCTGGTCTCCCGCGATGTACAGCTCACCGGGCACGCCCGCCGGGACATGGCGCAGGCAGGTGTCGAGAACGTACAGCCGGGTGTTCCAGACCGGCCCGCCGATCGGCACTCCGTCACCTTCCACGGGCGCCGCGCCATCGGCCCAGGTGACATGGACGGTCGTTTCGGTCGGGCCGTAGAGGTTCTGCACAGGGGTCCCGGTCAGTTCCAGCCACCGCCGTGCCGCGTCGGCGCTCAGGGCCTCGCCGGCGGCGAACGCCTTGCGCAGGCTCACGGCCCAGGAACCGTCCGCGAGCTCCTCGGTCGCCAGCATGGCCTGAAGGACTGACGGCACGAAGTTGAGCATCGTGACGCGCCGTCGCTGGATGAGCTCTGCCAAGTGGAGCGGATCGTAGTGGCCGCCGGGTTCGGCGAGGACAAGGGCGCCACCCGCGCACAACGGCCAGAAGAGCTGCCAGACGGACACGTCGAAACCGGCCGACGCCTGCTGCAGCATGCGGTCGCCGGCGTCCATGCCGAACATGCCCTGCGTCCACGTCAAATGGCCGACGATGGCGCGGTGGGTCACGATGACGCCCTTGGGACGTCCGGTCGAGCCGGAGGTGTAGATGAGGTACGCCGGGTCGTCCGGCCGCGCCGGAACCACCTCGGTGCCGACGTCGTCCAGATCGTCCGCCGCGTCGACGAGGAGACGCTCGACACCGTCGAAGCCCGGGGCGTCGGCCGTCGTGACGACGGTGCGCGCTCCGGAGTCGGCCAGCATGAACGCCAGCCGGTCGGCCGGGTAGTCGACGTCGAGAGGCACGTAGGCGGCGCCGGACTTCAGCACGCCGAGCAGCGCGACCACCAGCTCGACCGAGCGGGGGATCGCGACGGCGACGAACGAGCCCGGCCCGGCGCCCCTGACGGCCAGACGACGTGCGAGCCGATCCGCACGCCGCTCCAGTTCCGCGTAGGAGACCTCGGAGTCGCCGAAGATGACGGCCGTCGCGTCCGGCGTGCGCGCGGCTTGCGCCGCGATCGAGGACGCCAGCGTCTCCGCCGGGATCTCCTTCGTCTCCCCCATCAGCGTCGCGTCCGCGCGTGCGGACGGCGACAGCAGGTCGAGCCGCCCCACCGGCGTCTCGGCACCGGTGGCGACCGCCTCCAGCAGGCGGACGAGCCCGTCCGACAACTGGCGGACCGTCTCCGGCCCGAGCCGCGCCAGGTCATGGGTGAACCGCAGTTCCAGCCGTTCGCCCGGCAGGACGATCAGCGACAGCGGATAGTGCGTGGCGTCGCGGACGTCCGCGCCGGAGATGTGGAACGCGGCGCCGGACGCGCGCAGGTCGTCGCCCAGCGGGTAGTTCTCGACCGCAATGAGGGTGTCGAAGAGACCGTGCGTCCCCCCGTCCGCGAACCCGGTGAGCCGCTGGATCTCGGCCAGCCCGAGGTGCTGGTGGTCGAGCAGCTCGGCCTGCCGGTCCTGAAGCCGGGTGAAGAGCGCCGCGAACGGCTCGTCCGGCCGCCAGGTCACCCGCACCGGCAGGGTGTTGACCAGCAGGCCCACCATCGACTCGATGCCGTCGATCGCGGCCTCGCGGCCGGAGACCGCCGAGCCGAAGACCACGTCCCGGCGCCCGGTCACGCGGCCCAGCAGGAGTCCCCACGCGCCCTGGACGACCGTGCCCAGGGTCAGACCGCGCGAACGGGCCCACGCGAGGAGTTCGCGGAAGACGGCGTCGCCCAAGTGGGCGTGCACCCGTCCGATCCGTGCCGGCGCGGCGTCCACGCCGGCGCCCGCCCCGGCGAGCAGGGTCGGCTCGTCCAGGCCGGCGAGCGCCTCGCGCCAGGCGTCACGCGCCGCCTCCCTGTCACGGCCCGCCAGCCAGGTGAAATAGTCGCGGTAGGACGCGGGTTCGGCCTGCCGGGCGTCGGCGCCGGCCGCGAGCTCGCGCAGCATGATCGGCCCCGACCAGCCGTCCGAGATCAGATGGTGCAGCGTGAGAACGAGCGAGTGCCGGCCGTCGTCGCCACGCACGAACACGGCGCGCAGCAGAGGAGGCGCGGCGAGGTCGAAACGGTGCGCCAGTTCCTCGTCCGCCACCGCCTCGGCGTCCGCCCCGTCCACCTCGCGCCACGGCACGGCGGTCGTCGCCGGGATGAACTGCACGAGCCGGCCGTCCGCCCGCTGCAGGAACCCTGCGCGCAGCGGCGCGTGGCGGTCGAGCAGCGACTGCACCGCGCGGCGCAGCTCGTGCGCGTCCACGTCCCCGCTGAGCTCCAGGATCTGCTGAACGGTGTAGGCGTCGGCGGCGTCCTGGTCGTAGAGCGCGTGAAAGAGCAGGCCTTCCTGGAGCGGCGTGACCGGCAGAACGTCCGACAACTCCCCGAACGCCGCCTCCAGCTGGTCGATCTCCTCCTGTGCGATCGCCGCGAGTGGGAAGTCCGACGGGGTGTGGCCGCCGACGTCCAGGCAGCGCAGGTGCGCGACCAAGCCGCGCAGCGCCTCCAGCCAGGCCCCGGCGAGGTCGGTGACATCGGCGAAGTCCAGCACGCCCTCGGGCCACGACCAGGTCGCGCTCAGCTCCGGCCCGGTCTCGGCGTCGTCCCGGACGATCACATTGATCTCCAGCGTGTGCGCGAGCGGCATGCGCGGGTCGCGTCCCGCCGCACGCGGCTCGTCCCCGCCGGACCGTTCCGCCCGGAAACGGCCCAGGTAGTTGAAGAGCACCTGCGCCCCGGCGGCCTCACCCGCGTAGCCGAGCCCGGCGACCACGGGCACGGCGCGGACTTGTTCCTTGACCCGCTTGAACGCGCGTCCGACGGCCGCGCCGCCCGCGGTGAAGTCGTCCCAGTCGACCGGACCCGCCGCGAGCCGGACCGGCCGGAGGGTGGTGAACCAGCCGACCGTCCGCGTGAGGTCGGCGTCACCGGCTACCTCGTCCTGCTCGCGGCCGTGCCCTTGCAGGTGAACGAGCAGCTCGGAGTGCTCCGCGCGCCATCCCGCCACGGCGGCCGCGAGCGCGGTGAGCATCGCGTCGTCGGCCGTGCCGTGGTAGGCGGCGGGCACGGCGGTGAGCAGTTCCGCGGTCATGTCGGCGGGCAGCGACACCGTCAGCGAGCGTTCGCCGACGGCGAGGTCGCGTTCGCGGTCCAGCGGGCGGTCGCCGAACACGGCGACCGGCTCACCGGCCACGTCCCGCCACGCGCTGGCGTCGGACGTCCGCGCGTCGGCGGTGATCAGTCGTGACCATGCGCCGAACGAGGTGACGACCGGCTCCAGATCCTCCCCCGCCAGAGCCCGCGCAAAGTCGGAGGCGAGGATCCGCGACGAGACGCCGTCGACCACCAGGTGATGACCGACCAGCAGGAGCCGCCCTTCGCCGGGGCACCACACGGCCTGGAGCATCGTCCCTGACTCGAGGTCGAGCCGCGCCGCGGCCCGTTCCCGATGCGCGGCCAGGGTGCCCGGCGGTACCCGTTCGATCAGGTCGGTGGCCCGGACCGAGCCGGGCGGCGGGACGTGCAGCGTCCAGTCGGCGGGGTCCAGCCGTGCCCGCACCATGCCGTGGTGGTCGATGACGGTCTGCAGCGCGGCGGTGAGGGTCTCGGCGTCCAGGTCAGCCGGGACGTCGACCACCACCGACTGGTGGAACGCGTCGATCTCCCCGCCCTGGGCGCGCAGCCAACGCATGATCGGGGTCGGCTCGACGATTCCGACGCCCGGGTCGTGCGGGCGTTCGGCGTCGGCATCGGCCGTCCCGACGGCGGCCGCCGCCAGCGCGGCAACGGTCCGGCGCCAGAAGACGTCGCGCGGGGTGAGGGCGAGCCCGGCCCGGCGGGCACGGTTGACCAACTGGATCGCGACGATGCTGTCGCCGCCCAGCTCGAAGAAGGAGTCGTGGATCCCGACCGCGGGCAGGCCGAGCACCTCGGCGAACAGCGCCGCGAGAGTGTGCTCGGCGGGCGTCTCGGGCGGGGCGTCACCGGCGCTCGCCGTCCACTCCGGCTCCGGCAGGGCGTCCTTGTCGAGCTTGCCGTTGGGGGTCAGCGGCAGCGTCCCGGCCAGCACGACGATCGTGCCGGGCACCATGTAGTCGGGCAGCTGGGCGGCCGCGAAGGTCCGCAGCTCCGCGACGTCAAGCCCGCCATCGGTCGCGGCGGCGCCGGTCGTTGAGGCGCCGGTCGTTGAGGCGCCGGTCACGTAGGCGACGAGGCGCTTGGCCCCGCGGTGGTCCTCGCGGGCGACGACGGCGGCCTGGGCCACGGCGTCGTGCGCCATCAGGGCGCTCTCGACCTCGCCCGGCTCGATGCGGAAACCACGGATCTTGATCTGGCCGTCGCCTCGGCCGAGGAAGTCGATGTTTCCGTCCGGGCGCCAGCGGGCGCGGTCGCCGGTGCGGTACATGCGGTCACCGGGCTCGCCGAACGGGTCGGCGACGAACCGTTCGGAGGTCAGGCCGGGCCTGCCGAGATAGCCGCGGGCCAGCCCGCGACCGGCGACGTACAGCTCACCCGCGACGCCGGGCGGGACGGGGCGCAGCGCCGAGTCGAGGATGTAGCAGCGGGTCCCCGGGTCGGGCACGCCGATGGGCACTGGCCCCTCGGCCCCCGGCTCGGCGAGCCAGAGCGTGGAGTTGACGCTCGCCTCGGTCAGGCCGTACGCGACGACGACCCGCATCCGGTCGCCCCACCGCGCGATGAGCTCGGCGGGCACCGCCTCTGTGCCGACGACCAGCACGGCGCCCGCGGGCAGCTCGCACTCCGCCGGCAGCGCCGCCACCAGCGAGGGCGGCAGGATCATGTGGGTGGCGCGGTGCTCGGCGAGGTAGCCGGTCAGCTCCTCCCCCGCGACGCGCCGGTCGGCCGGGACGACGATGGCCGTTCCGCCGACGCACAACGACATGACCAGGTCCCAGACCGCGACGTCGAAGCCGACCGACGCGAACTGCACGACCCGGCTGCCGGGCGCGACACCGAGCCGTTCGACGGCGGTCGCGATGAGGCTGCCGATCCCGTCATGGGACACCACGACGCCCTTGGGACGGCCGGTCGAGCCTGAGGTGTAGATGACGTACGCGGCGCGGCCGATGTCACCGCCGGTCGGATCCGGCAGGTCGTCCTCGTCCAGGCCCGCAAGCTCGTCCACGACGGCCGGATCGTCCAGCAGCACGTGCGGGATGGCCGGAAGGTCGCCGGCGAGTTCGCTCAAGGAGACGACGGCACGCGCGCCGGAGTCCTCCACCATGTACGCGACGCGGTCCGCTGGATGGTCCAGGTCGAGGGGCAGATAGGCGGCGCCCGCCTTCATCACGCCGAACAGCGCCACGACCATGTCGGCCGAACGCGGCACGGCGACTGCGACGACGTCCTCGGCGGCCACGCCACGGCGGCGCAGGAGCCGGGCGAGCCGGTTGGCCCGGCCGTTGAGCTCCCGGTAGGTCAGCCGCTCGGACTCGCAGATCACCGCGATCTCGTCCGGCGTCTCCGCGACGCGGCGTTCGAACGCGGCCGTCCACGACAGTTCCTGGACCTCCGGAACCGAACCCCCGAACTCGTCGAGCACCTGCCGGCGTTCGTCGGACGTCGTGAGGTCGATGGCGCCCAGCGGACGGTCGGGGTGCTCGATCATCGCGTCGAGCACGGCGAGGAGCCGCCGCTCGTGTGCGGCCAGCTCGTCCGGGCCGCACACCGCCGCGTCGGCGTCCAGGTCGATCCGGACGCCCTGCCCCGCAGGACGGTCGTACATGACTACGGACAGGTCGCTGACCGGCCCGAGCGAGTGGTATTGGACCGTGACAGGGAGATCCCCGAAGTGGATCCCCTCGTGATACGGCATGACGTTGACGGTCGGCCCGATCAGCTCGCGCAGGCCGCCCGGTTTGCCGAGTTCCCGGGCGAGGTCCTCGCCGCGGTACCGGCCGTGCGCGGCGAGGTCGCGGATCTCCTGCGCCACCGCAGCGATCAGCTCGGCGGGGGTCGTGTCCGGCCGCACGGTGAGGCGCAACGGCAGGACGTTGGACAACAGGCCCGGTGAGTCCCGCAGACCGGCGTCCAGGCGGCCGGTGACGGGCAGGCCGAGCACCACGTCCTGCACGCCCGTCGACCGGTGGAGGTAGGCGGCCACGGCCGCGATCGCCAGCCGCGAGAAACGGGTCCCCACGTCAGCGGCGACCGCCCGGCCGCGCCCGGTGAGGTCGGCCGCCAGCTCGGCCGTCCGCCGCTCGAACGCGCGTGCCTGAACCGGCGGGCACTCCACGAGCCGGGCCGGCTCGTCGGGAAGACCCGCCAGCCGGGCACGCCAGAACTCGTGGTCGGCCTCGTGCGACTCGGAACGCCGGTACTCGCCGTCAGAGGCGACCAGCCGCGACAACGACCAGGCCGGGGCGGCGGCCTCCGGGTCTCCGTACAGCGCGGCCGCCCGCAGGATGAGATTCAGGATGCCTGAGCCGTCGGTGACGAGGTGGTGGTAGCGGTGATACCACCAGATCCGCCCGTCGCCCAGCACGATGACCGCGTGCGCGAAGAGCGGGCCCCCGGCGAGATCGGCGACCCGCCCCATGTCCGCGCCGATCCAGGCGCGGGCAGCCGACTCGGGATCGGGCTCGGCGGCCAGATCCAGCATGGTGGGCGACCACTCACCGCAGGGCCGTGCGATCTGGACCGGCCGCCCGTCCCGTTCGCCGAACACGACATGGAGGCTGTCCGCCTCCATGACGGTCTGGCGCACGGCGGCGGCGAGCCGCGCCGGGTCCGCGCCCGGTGGCAGTTCGACGTGACAGCCGACCGTGTAGGCCGGGCTGTCCGGCTCGATTTGCTGAGCCAGCCAGATTCCGGCCTGTGCCCCGGTCAGAGGCAGCTCGAACCCGCCACCGGACATCGTCCCCTAGCCTTTCCGCACGTTGCCGCAGTGAGTGTCGTCGTTCCCGTCCCGCTACTTCTTGAGCAGCCGGACCTACTTCTTGATCAGCGGGACCGTCTGCTCGATCGCGTAGGGGATGCTCAGGACGGTGTTGAACGAGAGCGCCGCGCCGATCGGCGGGTCCTGGTAGGTCAGGAACAGGTCGCGGCCCTCCTTGGCGACCTTGAGCTCCTTGTAGACCTTGTCGGCCTTGATGCGCGCGTGCGGCTCCTTGCCGGTGGTCAGCCACACCAGCCGGTCGACCTCCAGGATGTTGAGCCCCTCGGAGCCGAACTCGACGACGTTGGACTTGCCGGCCTTCTTGGTGATCTCCTCGGGGACGGTGAAGCCGAGGTCGGCCAGGAACGCCGACTTGGGGTCGCCCTTCTGGAAGGCCGAGTAGGTACCGGCCTTGAAACTGTCCGCCGCGACCGCGGTCTTGCCCGCCCACTGCGGGTTGTCCTTGCGGACCTGCGCGAACTTGGCGTCGATGTCGCTGATCAGCTGCTTGGCCTTGGGCTCGGCGCCCAGCGCGCGGCCGGCCAGGAGGGTGTACTCCTTCCACGGCGCGGCGTACGGGTCATAGCCCTTGGGCTGGGCGACCACCGGAGCGATCTTCGACAGCTGGTCGTACTGCTTCTTCTCGACGCCCGAGTACATCGCGAAGATGAGGTCGGGCTTCAGCGCGAGCAGCTTCTCCATCTTGACGCCGTCCTCGCGCAGCCCGAGGACGGTCGGCTCGGTCCCGCCCCACGCGCTCTTGGCCCACGGCCAGTCGGTGAACGGCTTGCGCTCGAACCAGTCGACGACGCCGACCGGCTTGTAGCCGAGGGCGAGCACGGGCTCGTGGTCGCTGAGGCCGATCGTGACGATCCGCTCCGGCTTCTTCTTGATGGTCGTCGTGCCGTGCATGTGCTCGACCGTGGCGGGGAAGGACCCCCCGGCGGCGCTCGGCGCGGCCGCGCCGGCCGCCTTGTCGGTGGAGTCCGAGTCGCCGCAGCCCGCGGCGAGCGTCATGCCGAGCGTGAGTGCGGCGAACGCCGTCAGCAGGCGCCTGGCCCGCCGGACGCCCGCGAGTTGCTTGGGAGGTCGAGACATTGCTTCCTCTTTTTTCGGGCTCGAGTCGAACGCCGGTCGGCGGCGATACTAAGGTAAGCCTTACCTATCTTCAATCCCGATGAAAGGGTTGCATACCCCCTGCTAGTGAGGTATGCCTTGCCTAAACCAGCCAGATCGGATCTTTGTGACACGTGACAGCACGGCACCCGCGCCGACCGCGCGGGACGTGGCCTCACCGGCCGCCGGAACGGCGCCTCCACCCCGCCCGTTGAGGCGCCCGCTGCTCATCGCCGCCGCCGCCGTCGCGCTGGTCGTGCTGTGTCTCGCGTCGCTGGCGATCGGAAGCCGCTCCATCCCCCTTGACCTGGTCGTCCGTGCGCTCTTCGACCCCGGCCATCCGGGCGTGGACCCCGAGACCGAGGCCATCGTCCGGAGCACGCGGATGTTCCGCACGGTGGTCGCCGTGCTCGCCGGAACGGCCCTCGGGCTGGCGGGCGCGGTCATGCAGGGGCTCACCCGCAATCCGCTCGCCGACCCGGGCCTGCTCGGCGTCACCGCGGGCGCTGCGTTCGGCACGGTGGTCGCGATCGGTGTGTTCGGAATCACCGCGCTGATGGGCTCGATCTGGTTCGCGTTCGGCGGGACGCTCGTCGCGACCGTCGTCGTGTATCTCCTGGGCAGCCGGGGACGCGGCGGCGCCTCACCGGTCAAGCTCGCCCTCGCCGGAGTGGCGATCACCTACCTGCTCGACTCGCTGACGAGCGGTATCGCGCTGACCGACCCCGAGGCGCTCGACCGCTACCGCTACTGGTCGTCGGGGTCGCTGACCGGACACGACGGCGGCACGCTGCTGCGCGTCGCGCCGTTCCTCGCCGCCGGCGTGCTGCTCGCCTTGAGCATCGCGACGGCGCTCAACAGCATCGCCCTCGGTGACGACGTCGCGGTGGCGCTCGGCCGGCGGCTCGGCATGGTCCGGCTGCGCGCCGCGCTGGCGGTCACCCTCCTCACCGGCACCATCACCGCCGTCGTCGGGCCGATCGTCTTCGTCGGCCTGGTCGTGCCGCACGTCGTCCGGCTCATCACCGGCCCCGACCACCGCTGGCTGCTGCCCGGCTCGATGCTGGTCGCGCCGTGCCTGCTGCTCGCCGCCGACATCATCGGCCGCGTCGTGGCCCGTCCGCAGGAGATCGATGTGAGCCTCGTCGCGGCGTTCCTCGGAGCGCCCTTCTTCATCGCCCTGGTCCGCCGCCGCCGGCTCGCGGAGCTGTAGGCCCATGCTCGGTATCGACGCCGCCCGCAGACCAGGCCGCGCCACGTTCCGCCTGACGCACCCCGCCGTCTCCGGAGTCGTACGCCCGCGACTGATCCTCGTGTGGCTGACGCTCGCCGCGGTCGCGTTCGGCGTCTTCTGCACAGCGATCGCGTTCGGGAGCGGCGACTTCCCGGTCGCGCTGCCCGACGTCGTGCCCGCGCTCTGGGGCAGCGGCGACCCCGCGACGCTCTTCGCGGTACGGGAGCTGCGCCTGCCCCGCGCCATGGTCGCGCTGCTCAGCGGCGCCGCGTTCGGTGCCGCGGGGGCGGTCTTCCAGACCGTCACGCGCAACCCGCTGGCCAGCCCCGACATGCTCGGCATCACCCAGGGCGCCGGCGCGGCCGTGGCCGCCGGCGTCGCGTTCGGCATCGGCGGCGGCCTGAGCTCGCAGACGCTCGGGCTCGTGGGCGCTCTGACGGCCGGGGTGCTGATCTACCTGCTGGCCTGGAACCGCGGCACGACCGGCTACCGGATCGTCCTGGTCGGCATCGGCATCAGCTGGATGTGCACGAGCCTGACGGTCTACCTGGTCAGCCGCATGGAGCTCTACCAGGCCCAGAAGATCCTGGGTTGGCTCGTCGGCAGCCTCAACGACCGCGGCTGGGCCGAGGCGCGCCCGCTCGCCTTCGCCCTCCTCCTCGTGCTCCCCATCCTGGTCCTGCTCACCCGCCTCCAGCGCACGTTGCTGCTGGGCGACGAGGTGGCTGCAGGACTGGGCACACCGGTGCAGCGCACACGCCTGGCCCTGGTCCTCTCCGCATCGGCACTGGCCGCGTTCGCGACGGCCGCCACCGGTCCCGTCCTGTTCGTCGCGCTGGCCTCGCCGCAGATCGCCCAGCGGCTGGCCCGCACCCCCGCACCGCCGCTCACCGCCGCCGCGCTCACCGGCGCGGCCATCGTGCTGCTGAGCGACCTGATCAGCCAGCGGCTCCTGTCCGACATGGTCATCCCGGTCGGCGTCGTCACCGGCGTCCTGGGCGCACCGTTCCTGCTGTGGCAGCTGGCCCGCGCCAACCGCGCCGGCTCTGGAGGTTGAAGTCCGTGACGTTCCTCAAGTCCCGCATGCCCGCCCCGGCACAGGACGCACTCCCTGCTCCAGACCTGCGGGCGAACGGGCTGAAACTCGCCTACGACGACCGCGTCGTCGTCGAGGACCTCGACCTCGTGGTGCCGTCCGGCCAGATCAGCGTCATCATCGGCGCGAACGCCTGCGGCAAGTCCACCCTCCTGCGCGCCTTGGCCCGCCTCCTGCCTCCACGCAGCGGGGCGGTCCACCTCGACGGCCGTTCCATCCACTCGATGCCGACCCGCCAGGTCGCCCAGCGGCTCGGCATCCTCCCCCAGTCGCCCGTCGCCCCCGAAGGGCTCACCGTCACCGACCTGGTCGGCCAGGGCCGCTCGCCGCACCAGACCTGGTGGCGCCAATGGTCGTCCGGCGACGAGAACGCCGTCACCGAGGCCCTGCGCGCCACCGGCATGCTGGAGCACGCCGACCGCCCCATCGACGAACTCTCCGGCGGCCAGCGCCAACGTGCCTGGATCGCCATGGCCGTCGCGCAGGGCACCCCGATCCTCCTCCTGGACGAGCCGACGACCTTCCTCGACCTCGCCCACCAGATCGACGTGCTCGACCTGGTCGTGGACCTCAACCGCCACGAAGGCCGCACGATCGTGATGGTCCTGCACGACCTCAACCAGGCGTGCCGCTACGCCGACCACATCATCGTCATGAAGTCCGGCGCGATCGTGACCCAGGGCAGCCCCGCCGACGTGATCGACGCGGAGCTGGTCGAGGACGTCTTCGGCATGCGCTGCCAGGTGACACCCGACCCGGTCAGCGGCACCCCGCTGGTCATCCCCATAGGCCGCCACCACCGATGACCCGGCCTCCAGCGCGTCTAGGGCGTTCCTGCCAGCGACGTCAGGTCGGCGATGATCTCCGAGGCGGTCACCGGGTCCAGGTCGCCGAAAAGGGCTCCATCGGTTAGCTGGACGGTATCGATCCGTTGCTCCGGCTCCTCGTCGGGGCTGCCGAAGGGCAGACCTGGGTCCACCTCAAGGAAGACGCTCCGACCGGCGGGCAGAACGCGGAAGAGACCGAAACCGGAGCGCTCCCAGCCACGGTGACGCAGGGCGAGGACCCGCACCGTCCGCACGGTGAGGTTCTCGAAGCGGGTGAGCCGGTCGCTGTGGCGCTCCGCCTCGGTGAGCGCGTAGGTCCCTCTTTCGACTTGGGGGAACGGCTGCAGGATCTCGTAGTCCTCCAGTGCCTCCCGCCAAGCGGCGAGATCGTCGCCCAGGCACAGGGGGTGTGCGATGCCGACCGTCGCCGTCTCGGGGAGCGTGAACGCATCATCGTGGACGTCGGCGAACGTGCGGTCTTCGGCGACCCGGAAAGCCGTCGTCGTGCCGTCCTCCTCGGCCAGCCAGACGAGGCGGCGGGCGATGTGCCAGACCAGGGGATGCTTGACGAACAGGTCGCGGAATTCGGCCGCGGTCCACCGCCGTCGCGTGACCATGGCCCGCTCCAGTCGCCGGACCTGTTCCGCGCCGGCGGTTCGCGCCACCTTCTTCATCGAGGAGAAGCGCTGATAGGCGGCGGGGGCGAGGTCGGTGTCGTCGTTCGCACTCGGACGAGGCAGTGTCTTACGCCGGTGGCCGTCCTCGTCGAGGACGTACGGGACGAGCGCCTCGTCGAAGCCGACGGTGAAGCGGCGCGGCCCGTAGTCGAGCGTCATGCTTCCGTCATCGTCCAGCCCGAAGTCCGGCACCGTGCGGTCGGCGAGCTGCTCGGTCGTGAGGCCGAGGCTCCCGGCGATCTCCGCGATCTTGTCCTGGGCCCGGGACTTGAGCCCTGTGAACTTCACCCGCTGCGAGATGCCGTGCAGGTGCATGAGCGCCAGGTCGGTGCCGAGGGCGGCGAGCACGTCCAGACCCCGCACCGCCTTCTGGTGGCCTCCCTCGCCGGGCCAGACCTGGACTGCGGCGGCCAGCCTGCGGACCGTCTCGTCGTCGCCGAGCCAGGCGAGCTGGTCCATGGCCCAGCCGTCCTTGGCCGGTGCGCCGTGTTGCTCCCAGCGTTCGAACAACGCCCAGGAGAACTCGGCCAAGGAACGGCTGTCGCAGAGTCCTCGGATCACGTCGACGCCCGCGTAGACCTCGTCCGGTTTCGACATCGCGAGCATTGTGATCACGTGACCGGCCGCCGCGACCGGCAGCGCCCGCTCACGGCCGCGCAGCAGGATCTGCGGGAGCGCGCCCGGGACGGCCCAGCCCTCCACGGACGGCACCGGGTCCGGGAGGTGATCCAGCGGGTCGGCCACCAGCGCCTCGATCGCGTTCGCCGCCTCCGCGCCGAGGTCATGCGCGGCCGCCACGATCTTCTCGGCGCCTGTCCGGCGGGCCAGCAGCCGCAGCGCTCGTTCGGCCTGCCTGCGCTTCTTCCCGGGCTTTCCGAGTGCGGAGGGAATGAGCATTCGGACCGCACCGGCGCCGTGCCGGTCGAACCAGTCGATCGCCGTTCGCCGGGTCAGTTTCCTGGTGGCCAGCCAGTCGGCCGCCAGCGCCGCGACGTCGGCGTTCAGGTACGGGAGGAGAAGTTCTCCGCATTCCTCAGGCAACTCTTTGGCGGCGGCCAGCGCCACTCCCACGGCGTCCTCGGCGAATCGGCTCGCCACGCGCTTCTTCCAGCTGATGGGCCACCAGCCGCTCCCCCAGCCGGCGAGCAGGGGCCGGACCACCTCCTCTGGCCCCAGCAGCAGTACTTCGGCTTCCTCCTGCCAGTCGCAGCCTCCGGATCGGAATCTCCGGGCAGCCTTCTCCCAGTCCATGGCGGCCGGGTCAAGCTTGGGCTGGAAGGGGGTGTTCCAGGCCTCCCGCTCACCCGGTGCCCAGCTCATCGTCACCTCGCCAGGCGGCTCCAGACCCGGGATGACCACCGGCTTCGCCCGCTCGCGGGTCCACGGCGGCTGGACGAGCAGCCCTGGCAGGTCATCCGGCTCCGCTTCCGGTATCCGCATGTCGGCCGCGGTGACCTTCTCGACGAGAGCACGGGACTCGCCCGGCAGATCGGCCAGCATCGCCGCGGCCAGGTCCGGGTGGGCCTGAACGTGACCGGCGAGCAGATCGGTGGCGCCCGCCGCGGCCAGCATCCGCAGCGCCCGCGCCGGGAACCGTGTCATCGCCGTGGTCAGCGCCGACTCGACGTGCCGGCCGTCGACACGGTCCAGCAGCACCTGGAACGCCTCGTCGAAGGGCATCAAGCCGATCACCTTGAGCAGCCGCTTGCGCTCGACGTCGTCGGCGTGGCCGTCCAGGCCCCGGGCGAACAGTGGGAGGGCGTCCGCCCCAGCGGCGTCGGCCAGGGTGACGAGCAGCCCCACGGGGTGTCCCTCATGGGCCAGCGCGTTGTTCATTGCCAGGCGCTTCGGCGTGGAGATCGCGATATGCAGCCACTCCAGCTGCCAGTCGGGGCTGTCGTCCAGCCACTCCTGGCAGTCGTTCAGCCAGTTCTGCCGCGTCGGTAGCAGGTATGACGTGACGACCTTCTGATAGAGGGTCCGGCGATGCTCCGCCAGCCTTCCGACCGCCTCCTCGTAGTCGCGGTCATCGGCCGCCGCCAGCAGGGTCCGCATGCGCCGTGCGCCCTCCTCGCCGAGCCAGAGTTTCTTGCCGGTACGGAACGCGACCTTCGAGCCGGCGGCCCAGGTCGCCCCGACCGTGCTCAGCTCGACCAGCGCGCAGGCCGCGAACGCCAAGCCATGCTCCGAGGACCACGCGTCCACGAGCGAGCTCTGCAACTCCAGAAGATCTTCGGGCATGCCCCCTTTGGACCAGCCGTTGTAACCGCTCCGGACCCAGTCGTCCTCGCGCCCATCAAGCTGCTTGTCGGAGATGCCCCGTTTGTTGACCCAGGCGCCGCCCTTCCAGATCCAGTGGTCCGGCTTCCCGCAACTGCCGGGTACCGTCCGCTCGACCTTCCACGGGATCAAGGCGACCGCCGCCGCCCCGGCCGGGTCGGCCTCACCCGCAAGGCACCTCCGTGCGGCGTCCGCCCACTGCCCGTCCGGCACCACCAGGGCGATCAGCGACTCGGGGTCCCGCCACTCGGCTCTCCACCGCTTCCGGAGCCGCGCCGCGGCACCCTTGTCGACCTTGATCGCCGGCCCGCGGTGGCCGCCTCGCCGCGGATGCAGCTGCCGCCGCAGCTCGGCCGGAAGCACCAGAACATCCTCGTCCCGCACCGGGAGATGTTGATCAACCATGCCGCCACACCGTAGGCCACCCACCCGACAATCCGCGATCTGGCTGGTGTCCGCGGTGGACCCGGCACTGGGCCGCCACCACAGCTGGCCGAAGCCGGGCGAACTGGAGATGACGCGACTCCTTGACCGGCCATGCCCGATGCAGTAACCGTGGCGATACGAGTGCGGCTGGGGAGCTCGCACGGGACAGGTCATCGGAGTGGTGCCGGGTGAGCACGCCGTTCCCACCGGGGTTCAGCGGCATCGACCCCACGCTCATGGACGGACTGATCAACGAGTTCCGCCGTGGCCGCGCCGACATCGCCGGAGCGATGGGGCATTACCGGCCAAGGCTGGTCCGCTACGGCATCGACACCACCGCACTGCGGGAGATCGACCAGGTGTGCGCCTGGGTGGACGAGCAGCTGCCGATGCTGACCCGGCGCCGCGACCTGGCGATCGCTCTGGACGACTCGTCCCGACCAGGGCTTGCCTCGGTCGACGAGTCCCTCATCCTTTCGCCCTCCCGAGCGCGGCAGATGGGCGCCGAACTCGCCGCCCGCTTCCTCAAGTCGAGCGACCACCACGACATCCTCAACGAACTGGGCACATACCGCTTCGACGCCGACTACGCCGCCGCGTTCTTCGCGGGACTCGGCCCGGAGCTCACCCGCCGGCTGCCCGCCCTCATCGAGGCTCACGGGCGCGACGGCCACGTCGCACGACAGCTGCGCGAGACCGGCGAGGCGTTCGCCAGTGCCGTGTCCGGCGGCATGGACGTGCCGGGCTTCGGCACGGTCACCAAGGCCATGTTCGACAAGAATCTCCCCGTGGCCGACCGGCAAGGCGTCGCCACCCTCCTCTCATACGGATCGTTCCCGCCCGAGTGGCTGGCGGCGCTGGCCCGCCTGCACGCCCTCGAACCGGCCTACCAGCAGTTCACCGCAGGCGGCGCGACGGCCCGCCCAGACCTGACCGCCACCGACTGGCACACTCTGCAGCGGATGTTCCAGGCACTCAGCAACAATCCGGCGGCAGCCCGGCTTGCCTTCCAAGGCGTCGCGCACACCTTCCCCCAGCCCAATGGCCGCGCTCCGGGCGATCTGACACCGCCCCACCAGCCCGACCTCGGCCACACCCTCGCCACGTTCACCCGCATGGCCAGTCTCGACGAGGCCACCGCCCAGCAACTCGGCCGGGCGCTCTCCGCAGGAGCGGGCGCCAAGGACGAGACCGACGGTGCCCACAGCGCGCACTCCGCGCGATTCGCCTTCGCCGTAATGACCGCACTCCCCGAAGTGTCCGACCGCCTCCCCGACCCGATGCGCATCGAACTCGCCCGCATCGCCGGCTCCTATGCCACCGAGATCGCCGAAGGCGCCAACCTCGACGACCGCGTCACCGACACCGCCTTCGGCAACGTCAAGACCCACACGCCCGGCCTCAAGCCGATGTTCAGCCTCAGCCCCCAGGACACCTACGCCTATCTCAAGCTGTTCGCCGACTCACCCGAGAACATGGCGCTCCTCGACCAGGGCATGGGCCGCCTGTCGCACCGCCTGGTGCGCCTCGGCATCCACATCGAGATCGCCAAACAACAAGGCAAGATCCGCCCAGACGCCCCCGGCCTGGAACGCATCATGCAAGCCCTCGGCTACGTCAGCGGCCTCCAGACCCAAGCCCAGAAGACCGTCCAAGGCGACCTGGACGAACGCGACGCCCGCAACCGCGAAATGATGCGCACGCTCGCCGACCTGGGTTTCGACGTCGCCGACGTCTTCGTAGGCGGCCTGCCCGTCAGCGAAGCCGGCGCCCAGGCCGTGGAGGCCATCTGGTACGTGGTCACCAAACAGTCCGGACAGACACTCGACGCCATCAAGGACAAGGCGGACCAGAAGACCCGGCTCAGCATGCTGGAGGACAAGGAACTCCAGATGTCGCTCGGCCTCCAGCACGCCATGGTCCAGCGCCTCCTCCAGGGCGGCTACCCCATGAAGGTCAAGCCCGCCGACGCCAAGCTTCCCCACCCCGGCCACCTCTTCTGGAACGACGAGGGCCTCATCCCCTACAACGAGATGACCGAGAACCCCAAGATTCTCGACAACTACCTCGCGTGGCTGAAGGCCAACGGCCGAGGCGGTGACAGCGAAACCGCATTCGGCCAGGTAGCCGTCAAGGCCACCAGCGACTTCTCAGGAATGCAAGATCAAGCGTCTCAAGCCGCCGCGGCATGGGAGAAGGCTGGTTGAGATCGCCTAACCGCTGCGCAGGCAGTCAGTGGATCCGTAAATTTCGATCACGCCCTTGGCCGGGACAACGAACGTCAAGTTCGTTCGCGTTTCGGCGTTGGACATGACCTTCTTGGGATCTCCTCCACTGAACTGTTTGAGCTCGTACTTCGCCACGTGCGTGGTCAGCCTTCCAAACATGGAATTCGAGAGTTCCACAGGAGTGAGGCTCAGGTCGTCCCGCTTGGGATCCCTTTTGTCGCCGCTCACCGCATAGGTCCGCTTGGCCTTGCCCTCACCACAGGGAATGTCCTTGCCGCCCGGGTCAGTGATCTTAAGATTGCGGACGTTGCCAACACCCACACCTACCAGCTCGTCAATGTGGGCATGGAGCGCCTTGTCGGCTTGGGCGACAGTGGGGCCGTCGGGCTTGTCGTCGCCACAGGCCGACAACGCAAGCCCCGTAAGGAGAACGAGGGTGCTCACGTGGCTGGAGCGAGGCCTCGGCATGCACTTAGAATGCCGGGGTTCCGGCGTCTCCGCCACCGAGGGGGAGGAACGGCGAGCATGACGACTCCTGACATGGTGCCCAACCCGAAGTACCAGGAGTTGGAGCGCCTGCTGCGCAGCCTCAAGCAGGACGCCGAACATGCCGAACGCGCGCTGGACAAGCCGATCAGGCGGATGGCCAGCCGTCAGGTATGGGTGAGCGGCAAACGCGGTGCGGCGGACGTCTTCGAGCGTGATCTCATCGACCAGCGTCACCGGCTGCGTGCGAGCCTCCGCCGCCTGATTCAGGCCACCGAGGACGCCCTGCAGCGGACGCCCAAGGAGGTCACGCGATTGGAAGCGACCCTCTGGAACTGAGCCCAGGCTTTACGGCAGGTCGTGGTCCGCTTTCCTCGCGCTGAGGAAGCGAGCCCGCTCACCCGCAGTGAGCGACAGCACCGGGCTGCCTGTAGTCATCGCACAGGTCCACCGCGCCAAGTCGGGAGAGGGCGCTCGCCAGAGGCCACCTCGTACGCCGCGCGAGCCTGAAGCCGCGTCGAGTCCAGCGTCGGCAACGGTGAGCTCTCCGGCTTCACCAGCAGCGGGATCTCCGTGCACACCAGCGCCACCGCATCACAGCCCCGCGCCGCCAGGTCCTTGATGATCCGTACGTACTCGGCGCGCGATTCGTCGGTGAAGACGCCGTTCACCAGCTCGTCGAAGATGATCTGGTTGACGATCAGCCGGTCTTTCTCATCCGGGATCTCGGCTGCGATGCCGCGGGCGCCGAGAGCGCTGAGGTAGACCGGGCCGTCCATCGTGTACGTGGTGCCGAGCACGCCTACCGAGGTGAAGCGGTTGCGTGCCCCCTCGTCGGCCAGCACCTCGGCGATGTGCAGTCCGGGCAGGGCGAGGTCCGGCCCCGGCTCCTCCAAGGCGATGTGCGCGGTGTTGTCGGGGCAGACGAAGAACTCCGCGCCCGCACGCGCGAGGCGGTCAACGCTCGTCGAGAGGGTCTTGCGCACGGTCGCGTAGTCGCCCGCGTCCCAGGCGGGCATGCTGCGGCCGAACGCGATGTAGTCCATGGTCACGTCGGGCTGCTCGTGGCGGCCGGTGCGTTCGAAGCCCTCCTGGCAGTACGAGAGGAAACTGAGCGCGGCACCCTCAGTGCTGTGGGCGAGGATTCCCAAATGTCGGGCCGTGTCCATTTCTCCATCCTGCCAGCGGTGACGCTGTGCGCAGCCCTCGTCAGCGGGACAGGGCGTAGGACGGCTGGTTCTTGCGGAGGCGGGTGGCGATGGACTCCACGATCTCGCCCGCGCGTACGGCCGTGTTGGAGAGGAGGGTCGAGGTGATGCCGTGGGTGTGCTCGGTGGCGCCCTGCACGTAGATGCCGCAGCGGACCTCGTCGGAGGTCGCGACGCGGTAGTCGCGCCCGATGCGGAGGCTGCCGCTGGGGAGGCGGTGGCAGTACTCGCCCGCTTCGCCGAGAAGGGTGAGCGGGTCGCCGGGGCGGTAGCCGGTGGCGTAGACGAGCAGGTCGGCGTCGAGGACGGTGCGTTCGCCGGTGGGGAGGAACTGGACGGTGGCCCGGATGCCTTCGGGGGTCTTGGTCACCTCGGTGAGGCGGGAGGCGTTCATGATGCGGAGACGTTCGACGCCCTGGACCTTCTCTTGGTAGTGGCGCCGGTAGAGCTCGTCGATGAGGTCGATGTCCACTACGGAGTAGTTGGTGGACGCGTGGTAGTCGTTCAGCATCGCCTTCACGGGCTCGGGCGCCTCGTAGAAGTGGTCGACCGCGACGGGGTCGAAGATGCGGTTGGCGAACGAGCTGTCGTCCGCGGGCGTGTAGCCGTACTTGGCGAAAACGGCGCACACTTCGGTGGCGGGGAACGTGCTGTGCAGGTGGTCGGTCACCTCGGCCGCGCTCTGGCCCGCGCCGACGACGATGACGCGCTTGGGGTCGCGCAGGGTGGGGAGGCGGTCGAGGAGGTCTTCGCTGTGCCAGACGCGTTCTTCGGTGACGACGCCTTCGGGGAGGAACGGTTCGAGGCCAGCGGCGATGACGAGGTTGCGGGTGCGGCGGGTGGTCAGCTCGTCGGCGCAGCCGCCCGCGCGGACCAGCACGTCGAACGCCTCGACCGTTCCATCAACGGTGACCGGGGTGACGGCGACCACTTCGGCGCCGTACTCCACTTCGTCGGTGAACGAGGAGGCCGCCCATTCCAGGTAGTCGTGGAACTCCACCCGCGACGGGAACATCGTCTTGTGATTGATGAAGTCGACCAGGCGGCCCTTGTCCTGCAGGTATCGAAGGAAGCTGTATTCGCTCGCCGGATTGCGCATGGTGACCAGGTCCTTGAGGAACGAGACCTGCATCGTCGTGCCCTCGATGAGCATCCCGCGGTGCCATCCGAACGCCGGTTGCTTCTCGAAGAAGACCGCGTCGATCGGGTCGCCGCCGTGCTCGCGCAGCGCGATCGCGAGGGCGAGGTTCGAGGGTCCGAAACCGATGCCGACCAGATCGTGGACATGCGTCGCGGCGAGGGACATGGGGGGCCTTTCCGGGAGGGGACGCGCTCAGGTGTTTAGGTTAGGCTCACCTAATGAAGGCGAGCCTAACCTGTCCTCTTCACCCTCACAAGGAGGCACCATGCGGGTCGTGATGTTCGGCTACCAGACCTGGGGTCACCGCACACTGCAGGCACTTCTGGAGTCCGAGCACGAGGTCGTCCTGGTCGTGACGCACCCGAAGAGCGACCACGCGTACGAGAAGATCTGGAGCGACTCGGTCGCCGACCTGGCCGAACAGCATGGTGTTCCGGTGCTGCTGCGCAACCGGCCCGACGACGAGGAGCTGATGATGCGGCTCAAGGAGGCCGACCCGGACCTCATCGTCGCCAACAACTGGCGCACCTGGATCCCACCGGAGATCTTCAACCTGCCCCGGCACGGCACCCTCAACGTGCACGACTCGCTGCTGCCCAAGTACGCCGGCTTCTCCCCCATCATCTGGGCGCTCATCGCGGGCGAGAGCGAGGTCGGCGTCACCGCGCACATGATGGACGACGAGCTGGACGCCGGTGACATCGTGCTGCAGCGCGCCGTCCCGGTCGGGCCCGCCGACACCGCGACCGACCTGTTCCACCGGACCGTGGATCTGATCGGCCCCATCGTGCAGGAGTCGCTCGCCCTCATCGCCTCCGGTGAGGCGAAGTTCACACCGCAGGACCGCACGAAGGCCAGCTTCTTCCACAAGCGTTCCCTCGAGGACAGCGCCATTGACTGGACGTGGCCCGCGGAAGACCTGGAACGCTTCGTCCGCGCGCAGTCCGACCCGTACCCGAACGCCTTCACCTACTACAAGGGCGAGCGCATCCGCGTGCTCAAGGCCTCGGTCTCCAAGGGCGTCTACGGCGGCACTCCCGGGCGGGTGTTCATCCCCGAGGGCGACGGCGTGGTCATCGTCGCGGGCGCCGACGCCCGGCGCGGCCGCAGCCACGGGCTCGTCATCGAACGCGTCCGCACGGAGGACGGCAAGGACCTCCCCGCCCGCGAGCTGTTCCGGAAGATGGGCGGCTACCTCACCGATCGCCCCTGACATGTCTCCTCTTGAGGACGTACGAGCCGAGATCGCGGCGACGGTCAAGGACGAGACCGCCGCCATGACCGAACTCCTCGCCGAGCTGGTCCGCATCCCGAGCGTCGGCGGTTCGCTCGCCGAGTCCGAGATCCAGGACCGGCTGGCCGGATGGCTGCGCGCCGAGGGGCTGGAGACCGACCACTGGGACATCCCGGTGGACGAGGTGGCCGCCGAGCCCGGATTCCCCGGGATGGAGGTGCCGCGCACGCAGGCGATGGGACTGGTCGGGCGGCTCCCCGGGGCGGGTGGCGGCCGCTCGCTGATGTTCAACGGGCATGTCGACGTCGTGCCGCCGGGGGAGCTCGCCGGCTGGAGCGACGATCCGTTCAGCGGGCGCGTCCAGGACGGGCTGCTGTACGGGCGCGGCGCCTGCGACATGAAGGGTGGTCTCGTCGCCGCGCTGTTCGCGGTGCGGGCGCTGCGCCGCCTGCCCGTGCGGCTGCGCGGTGACGTGCTCGTCGCGTGCGTGGCGGGCGAGGAGGACGGCGGCCTCGGCTCGTACTCCTTGCTGCGGCGGGGCTGGCGTGCCGACGCGTGCGTGGTCCCCGAGCCGACCGGCCTGGACCTGGTCCCGGCCAACGCGGGTGCCCTGACGTTCCGGCTGCGTGTCCCGGGCCGGTCGGCCCATGCCGCCCAGCGCGACTCGGGGGTGAGCGCGGTCGAGAAGTTCTGGCCGGTCTTCGCCGCGCTGCGCGCGCTGGAGGCCCGGCGCAACACCGAGGTCGACCCGCTGATGCGCCGCTGGGCCATCCCGTACGCGATCGAGATCGGCACCGTGCGGGCGGGCGACTGGTCATCGACCGTCCCGGGCGACCTGGTGGCCGAGGGCCGCCTCGGCGTCGCGCTCGGCGAGGACACCCGCGCCGCCCGGCACGCGCTGGAGGAGGCGGTCGCCGAGGCGTGCGCCTCTGACGGCGGGCTGTCGCGCCATCCGGTGCAGGTCGAGTGGTGGGGCGGCAGCTTCGCCTCGGGACGTCTGCCCGACGAGGACGGCGGGCTGCTCGGCCGCCTCACCGAGGCGCACGTCGCGGTGACGGGCGCGGCGCCCGCGTCGTGGGGCGCGCCGTACGGCAGCGACCTGCGCCTTCTCACCGGGCTCGGCGGCATCCCGACGGTGCAGTACGGCCCGGGCGACATCGACCGCATGCACGCTCCGGACGAGTGCGTGTCGATCGAGGAGGTGGCCACCGCCGCCCGGACGCTGGCCCTGCTCGCCGTCGACCACTGCGGGACCTCCTGAGCGCGACGGCGTCGCCGCGCCGTGTGACAGGATCGGATGGTTCACTCGCGCAACCGAGGAGGTCCTTGTGCGTATCGGCGTGTCCTTGCGAGAACGTTCCGGCCCGGAGGCGCTGGTCAAGCTGACCGGCGACCTCCGGCGGGCGGCCGACGACGGGTTCACCTCGGCGTGGTTGTCGAACATCTTCGGCCTGGACGCGCTCACGGCGCTGGCCGTCGCGGGCAGCCAGGTACCCGGGATCGAGCTGGGCACCGCCGTCGTGCCGACCTACCCGCGCCATCCGGCGACGCTGGCACAGCAGGCCCGCACGACCGCGCTCGCGCTCGGCTCCGGGCGGCTGACGCTCGGCATCGGTCTCTCGCACAAGATCGTCATCGAGGACATGTTCGGTTACGACTTCGCGCGGCCGCTGCGGCACATGGACGAGTACCTGTCGGTGCTCCTGCCGCTGCTCGATGGTCAGCCCGCCTCGTTCAGCGGCGAGACGGTGCAGGCGCAGGTCGCGCTGTCGGTGCCGAACGAGGGCCGGGTGCCCGTCCTGCTGGCCGCGCTCGGACCCAAGATGCTGGAGCTCGCCGCCGAGCGGGCCGACGGCACCGTCCTGTGGATGACGGGCCCGGCGACCGTGCGCGAGCACATCGCACCGACGATCACGGCGGCGGCGCAGGCCGCGGGACGTCCGGCGCCGCGGATCGTGTGCGTGCTGCCGGTGGGCGTGACGGGCGACGTCGCGGCGGCGAAGGAGCGGGCGGCCAAGGCGTTCGAGGTGTACGGGACGCTGCCGTCCTACCGGGCGATGATGGACCGGGAGGGCGCGGACGGCCCGGCCGACCTGGCCATCGTGGGCGACGAGGACACGGTCGGCGCCAAGCTCGACGAGCTCGCCAAGGCCGGTGTCACCGACTTCGTGGCGGGCGAGTTCCTGCCGCGCGACGAGGCCGCCCGCACCCGTGACTTCCTCAAATCACTCAATCGGTAGAGCCACTGATTCGGTAGGGACTCTCACTCGGTAGAGATGACCTCGTAGAGGTTGCCGGTCATGTCGGCGAAGTAGATCCCCCTGTCGCCCAGTGGGTGGTTCCCGTCGACGCGGCCGTTGTCGGGGTGCGCCGGATGGTCGCCGAACGGCACGCCACGTTCGCGGAGGCGTGCCAGGACGGCGTCGAACGTGGCCGGGTCGACGTCGAACGCCAGATGGTGGCCCGGCTCGTCCGGCGCGGACACGAAGTCGAGCGTGAGGCCGTCGTTCACCTTGACGGGGACGAAGTGCGGGGCGTACGGGTGGGGGCCCGTGAACTCCAGGCCCATGACGGCGGCGAAGAAGCGGGCGGCCTCCGCGTTGTCGGCGGCCGGGACGATGGTGTGGTTGAGGCTGATCGTCACGCTCGTTCTCCTTCGGCGAGCGCCCCGTACAGGAACACCTGGAGCGTCTCCTCCAGGGACGGGACGGGTTGTGCGGGCGGGCGGGCACGGCCGAAGACCAGGCCCATGAACATGGCCGCGACCTGCTCGGGAGGCAGCCGCAGCGCGTCGCGTTCGGGCTCGAACAGCTCCGTCAGCGCCTCCACGGTCAGCCGCATGGCCGAGTCTCGATCGAGTCCGGTGTCGGCTTCCTCTCCCCCGGCGTGACGGCCGCGGTCGTGGCGGCCGCGGTCGTGGCGGCCGGTGGCGTGCAGCGCGCCGATGACCATGCCCATGCGTTCGAGGTAGGCCTCCATCGCGGCGGCGGCCTCGCCGAGCCGTGCGGGAAGCGGCTGGTCGAGGGAGATGTCGGCGAGCTCCGCCAGGACGTGGTCGGCGCGCAGGGCCTCGGCGACGCAGGCGTCCAGCAGCGCGTCCTTGTCGGCGAACACCCGGAAGATCGTCGCCTCGCCGATGCCGGCGGCGCGGGCGATCTGGCCGGTGGTCACGGCGGTGCCGTGCTCGGCCACCAGCGGCAGCGCGGTCCGGACGATCATCTCGCGGCGTTGCTCGGGGCTCATGCCGGGCGCGCGGCGGCGGGCCGGTCGTTCCTCCATGCCGGAAGGCTACGGAGTGAGTACTCACTCGGTCAAGGCGGAGGCCGTGGCCAGGGGCTCCGGTGGCTGCTGCTAACGTTGCGGGTCACGCGCGTCATGGAGCGAAGTCCGGTGTGATCCCGGCGCTGTCCCGCAACTGTGATGTCTTCGAGGATTCCCCTCCCGAACGGCCGAGCCAGGTCGCCTCCGCACGCGCCGACGACACTCGACCCTCGCGGAAGGGGCGATCCGTCTCCCACGGGTCACGCCTTCCGGCCAGTTTTGGAGACCCCTGTGAGACCTACGCCGAGATCCGCCCGGAGGCCTGCGCTGAGGCCCGTGCCTTCCCTGCGCGCGGCCATCCTGATCGGTGTGATGGCGCTGTCGGCCGCCGCGTGCGGCGACACGACCGAGTCCGGCGACACGTCCTCCGGCACCGCGGGCAAGCCGGTGACCGTCCAGGCGGCCAACGGCGCGGTCACGATCCCGGCGACCCCCAAGCGGATCGTGTCGCTGTCCCCGACCCACACCGAGACGCTCTTCGCCATCGGCGCGGGCAAGCAGGTCGTCGCGGTCGACGAGTACTCCACCTTCCCGGCCGGGGCGCCCAAGACCAAGCTGTCGGGCTTCAAGCCCAACGCCGAGGCGATCATCGGGTACAAGCCCGACCTGGTGGTGCTGTCGGACGACCTGGACGGCATCGTGAAGGCGCTGACCAAGGTCAAGATCCCCGTCCTGCTGGAGCCCTCGGTGACCAAGCTGGACGAGGCGTACGACGAGATCACCGACCTCGGCCAGGCCACCGGCCGCGAAGCCGACGCCAAGAAGCTCGTCGACGGCATGCGCGCGAGCATCCAGCAGACCGTCGCGGCGGCAGCGACGAAGCCGCAGCCCGCCTCAGGCAAGCCCGCCGGGAAGCAGCTCACCTACTACCACGAGCTCGACAACCAGCTCCACTCCGTGACGTCCAAGACGTTCATCGGCCAGGTGTACGGGCTGTTCGGGCTGCGCAACGTCGCCGACAAGGCGGAGAAGGCGTCTGGCGGCTACCCGCAGCTGTCTCGCGAATACCTGCTCAAGAGCAACCCTGACCTCATCTTCCTGGCCGACACCAAGTGCTGCGGGCAGAACGAGGCTGCCGTCGCCAAGCGGAGCGGCTGGCAGGACCTCACCGCCGTCAAGGACAAGAGGGTGATCCCCCTCGACGATGACATCGCCTCCCGCTGGGGCCCGCGCCTGCCCGAGTTCGTCAAGGTCATCGGGGCCGCGGTGCAGAAGGCGTCCGCCGGCGCGTGACACCGGCTCGGCTGCGGCCTCTTCAGTTCGGCGGCGCCGTCGCGGTGCTGGCGGCGACGATGCTCGCCGCCCTCCTGGTGGGCGCGGCCGACCTTCCGGTGACCGGCGTCGTGAAGGCGCTGCTCGACCGGGTGCCGTTCGTCGACGTCGACTCGGGCCTGAGCACCGTCGAACGGAACGTGCTGTTCGAGCTGCGGCTGCCCCGGGTGCTGCTGGGCGCGATGGTGGGCGGGCTGCTCGCCATCGCGGGCGCCGGTTACCAGGGGGTCTTCCGCAACCCGCTCGCCGATCCGTACCTGCTCGGCGCCGCCGCCGGGGCCGGGGTCGGCGCCACGCTGGTGATCGTGGTGGTCCCGGGTGACCCGGCGTTCGCGATCCCGCTCGCGGCCTTCGTCGGCGCGATCTCCGGGGTGTTCCTGGCGTACGCGCTCGGAAGCACGGCGGGCCGGGGGAACGGGTCGGGCGCCGCCACGCTGGTGCTCGCGGGGGTGGCGGTGTCGAACTTCCTCGCCGCCGTGCAGACGTTCCTGCAGCAGGCCAACGCGGAGGAGCTGCAGCGGATCTTCTCGTGGATCCTGGGCGGGCTGGGCCTGGCCGACTGGCCCACGGTCGCCATGATCGCCCCGTACGCGCTCGTCTCGACGGTCGTGCTGCTCCTGCACGGGCGGCTGCTGGACGTGCTCAGCGTCGGTGAGGAGGAGGCCACCTCGCTGGGAGTGTCGGCCGCGCGCGTGCGGCTGATCGTGCTCGTCGCGGCGTCGCTGGCCACGGCGTGCGCGGTGGCGGTCAGCGGCCTGATCGGGTTCGTCGGGATCGTGGTGCCGCACGCCGTGCGGCGGCTCGCGGGCGGGTCGTACCGGGTGGTGCTCCCGCTCTCGCTGCTGCTCGGCGCCGCGTTCCTGGAGCTTGCGGATCTCTTCGCCCGTACGGTCGTCGCACCCGGGGAGCTGCCCTTGGGCGTGGTGACGGCGTTCGTGGGCGCGCCGTTCTTCGTGGTCATCCTGCGCGCGACCCGCAGGCAGGTGGACACATGACGATCGCGGTACGGGACCTGAACGTGGAACTGGACGGCCGTCCGGTGCTCAAGGGCGTCTCGCTGGAGGTGCCCGGCGGGTCATGGACGGCCGTCATCGGGCCGAACGGCGCGGGCAAGTCCACGTTGCTCCGTGCGATCCTCGGCCTGCGGCCCGGACGCGGCGAGGTCGAGGTGGCGGGCACCGACCTGCGCACGCTCAAGCCCCGCCAGCGCGCGCGGGTCGTCGCGTACGCGCCGCAGATCCCCCACCTGCCGGTCGGCATGACGGTCTTCGACTACACGCTGCTCGGCCGCTCCCCCTACATCCCGCACCTGGGCCGCGAGAGCGCGCATGACCGGGCGGTCGCGTCCGAGGTGCTCGAACGCCTGGACCTGACCGCGCTGGCCGGGCGTCCCCTCGACCATCTGTCCGGCGGCGAACGCCAGCGGGTGGTGCTCGCCCGCGCGCTCGCGCAGCAGACCTCGGTGTTGCTGCTCGACGAGCCGACGACGGCGCTCGACATCGGCCACCAGCAGCAGGTGATGGAGCTGATCGACCAGCTCCGGCTCGCCGACGAGCTGACGGTGGTGACGACGATCCACGACCTGACGCTGGCGGGGCAGTACGCGGACCGCCTGGTGCTGCTGTCGGAGGGGCAGGTGGCGACGGCGGGCCCGCCCTCGGAGGTGCTGACGGCGACGGTGATCGCGGAGCACTTCGACGCGCGCGTACGGGTCTCCCCGGGGCCCGGCGGCCGTCCGGTCCTCTCCTTGGAGCGCCCATGAAGGTCGAGCCGGCCTGGCGCGAGAAGCACGGCGGCTGAAAAGGTCGTGCACCGGCCGCCGCCCCGGTGCGGCGGCCGGTGCTGGGCCGATGCTTGGAAGAACGCGTCACCTCCTCCCTGGGTCGCCGGCCTTGGGGTCGGTCAGCCGGCGTGCGGCAGTCGAAGTTCGTGGAGAGAGTGGATTCCGGTCGGGGGCTCCGGCTCGACCTGCGGCCGCATCCCGTTGTACTGGTCGGCGCCGCGGCCGGTGATCTGCGTGAGGGTGTCGATGTGGCGGCGTGCGCGCTCCGCCTCGGCCCGCGCGGCGTCGCGTTCGCCGGTGAGCGCCTGCACGGTCGCGCGCAGCTCCTCGACGGCCTGCGAGAGGTGCCAGTTGTGCTGCTCGACGTCCTGCAGCCGCGCCTGGATCTGGTCGCGGTCCGCGACGGCCTGCCCGCGTTTGGTCTCGGCGTCGCGGAGGCCCGAACGCAGGTCCTCGGCGGCCCGTCTGGCCGCCGCCGCCTCGATGCGCTGGCCCTGGACCGTGGTCTCGGTCTCGGAGAGCCGCGAGTGCAACGTGACGAGTTCGGCTCGGGCGGCCTCCAGTGCGGCGAGCAGTTCACCTTCGCGCTCGACCACATGGTCGCGTTCGCTCTCGGCCGCGAGCCGCGCGGCGGTGGCCTGCTCGAGGGCCTCCCTGGCCTCTTGGCACTCGCGCGTGGCGGTGTCCCGGTCGGCGATCGCCTTCTCGGCTTCGCTCCGGGCCGTCGTGACGGCGGCCTCTGCGTGGTCTGCTCTGGCTCGGGCCAGGGTGGCCTCCTGCCAGGCGGACTGCGCCTGGCGCTGCGAGGCGTCGCGTTCCTCCTGCGCGGCCGCGATCTGGCCGGCGGACTCGGCGTGGGCGGCGGCGACCCGCCGTTCCACCCCGGCGACGCTCAGCTCCGAGGCGAGCGAGCCGGCGAGCTGGTCGGCCGCGCTCTCCAGCCGCTCGACGATCTCCCAGGCCCAGGCGACCTGACCGGTCAGGCCCGGCGACTCGCGGCCCCGTTCGCGCCGTTCCTTGGCCTCCGCCGCGCATTTCCCGTCGCCGTCCGGGCAGTAGCGCACCGTCCGCGCACCCCGGACGGGCTGCGGGACGGGACGTCCGCAGTTGGCACACGGCCAGACCGCCACCGCATCCCGGGCCTCATTGCCGACCGCCGCCCCGCCGTCAAAAGGCGCCACCTTCTGGTCCGTCATGCCGGGTAGTACGCACCAATCCAACGAAGCGTTCGAACGGTCCCCGAATAACTTCGGCCCCGTGGTTCACATCAAGATCCGGCCGATCCTGGCCCGATCAAAGCCCCTGACGGAGCGCGATCCCCCTCATACAATCGGAGCGGACTCCGTTCCGGGGGACGAAACGGCGACGAGGGTTGAATGGTCGAACCGGGCGACAACCAGCGATCAAACGACGAGCACCAGGAGCCGCCACCCCCCGCACGGAGATCGACCTTCGTCCGCTCCCTCACCGTCGAGCTGACCACCTCGTTGATCGTCTCCTCGCTGGTCGCCTCCTCTCCCCTGCTCCTGGTCCTCTCCCGTGACCTCGGGATCGCGCTCGTCGTCTGGGGCGGCGTCTCGCTGCTCCTGCTGGCGGTGCTGGTGGTCGTGCTCTACCGGCACCCGGAGTTCCTCCGGAAGGTGCTGGAGCTGCTCCCCGATGATCTGGCGCGCTGGTCCGGGACCGCGCTGGTCTGGGTCGGTACCGGTGCGGCGCTCGCGGGGCTCGTGCTCGGCGCGGTCGCCGGGGTGCGCACCTGGCTCGCGTCCGGCGGCGCGTGTGAGCGGCCGCTGGAGATCCGGGTGGTGACCACCCCTGAGGCGCTCACCCCGCTGCGGGCGGCGGCGGCCGGCTTCATCGCCGGCACGCGGGACGGGGACTGCCCCGAGTACGCGGTGACCGTCACGGCCGAGCCGGGCGCGACACCGGTGCGCAACGGGCTCGCCCGCGACTGGGAGCAGGACCGGACCGGCGTCGGCACACAGCTGCTCGGCCCCCAGCCCGACGTCTGGGTCCCCTCCTCCCCCGCCGAATTCGACTACGCGTCCGACCGCTCCGACCTCGCCGCGTCCGGCTCCCCGCCGGCGTTGCGCCCACATCCGGCGCCCATCGGCCGTTCGCCCATGGTGCTCGCGCTGTTCGGGGACGACGACGGAACGGTCTACCGGGAGAGCGCCAGGCCGGGCCGGGAGGCCACGACCGAACTGCTGGAGCGCTTCAAGGAGGCGAAGGTGAGGGGCATCGCCCGGCCGATCCCGGAGAGCTCCACGGCCGCGCTCGCGATCACGCCGGTGCTCCACCAGGCGGTCACCAACACCGGTCTCGCCGAGTCGGGTGAGGCGGCCGAACGCTTCGTCAGCCCTCCCGACCTCCTGGCGCCCGACGCCGTGTCGCTGCTGTGCCAGTTGCGCGCGCGGGCGTGGGAGCAGCCCGACGGGCCTCCCAAGGGCTTCGCAATCGCCGTTCCGGAGCATGTGCTGAACGACTACAACGCGGGCCGCGCCCTCGGGGACCGGTGCGACGCGGTCGATGCAGGCAAGGCCCCGTACGACAAGTGGAAGCTCTATCCCTATTACGCGCGTGACCTTCCGGCTTTGGACTACCGGTTCGTCCAGGTGAAGTGGCCCGGGCAGGACGACCGTGAACGCGACGGCGTCGTGCAGCGGTTCCGCGAATGGCTGCAGGACCACCCGCTCACACCGCAGGGACTGCGGACCGCCGATGGTGCCTTCCAGCGGCCGGCGAAGCCCGATCCGGCCCACCCTTACCTGGACGCCCTCGACCGGCCGGGCGCCGTCACCGTGCCCACCGTGGTCAAGGGAACGGACGCACCCGGCGTCCAGGACTCCCTCGACGCCATCGGCGCCGTCCGCGACAAGGTCCTGCTGACCCTGCTGATCGACACCTCGGGCTCCATGGGCTCACCGACGACCAAGCGCGTGAACCGCTCACGCCTCACACACGGGGTCTCGGTCCTGCGCAGCCTGGTCGGGCAGCTCAAAGGCGACGACGTCATCGGCGTCCAGTCGTTCGCGCGGGCCACGGGCGGTGATCAGACGCCACCGGTGACGACGCACGCGCGGAGCGGGCTGGTCTCCTCCCAGCAGGCCGACGTGGTGAACGGCAAGCTCCAGGCCCTGGCGGCCGCGCGCTCGGACCTGCCCTTGGCGGACGCCATCCAGGCGGCGGATCTGCAGATCGGCAAGAAGCACGTCATCGTCGTCACCGACGGCCAGTCCACCCGCACCAATCCGGATCTCGCCGCGGCACTCGACCGCTTGGAGGCGTTCCACGACAGGCATCCCGATGTCGTCGTCACGTTCCTGCTGACCGGGCCGTCCGCCTGCGCCGGTTCACCGGTCGCGCAGGTGACGAAGGCCGTCGGCGGCAAGTGCCGCGAGCTGACCGGCGACCCCGACGAGGCGCAGGCCGCGCGCCTGCTCGCCGAGCTGCGGTGACGGCGATGGCGACGAACAGCGCGGGACAGACGGACAGCGCGGGACAGACGGACAGCGCGGGACAGACGGACAGCGCGGGTCAGACGGACAGCGCGGGACAGACGGACAACGCGGGACGCAGGAGCATCCGCGAACGCACACGGGAGCACTGGATCGCGGCCGTCGTGTGCGTCGTGGTGGGAGCGCTGATCGTCGTGCTCGCGGTCGTGCTCCCACCTTCCTACGACGCGCTGCCCGATGCCTGCGGCGACCAGCTCACCATCGCCGGCGGCTCCGACGTCAGCCTCGGCAACCAGCGCCGCGCCCTGGTGGAGAGCTGGAACGAGGGCGGCAGGGGAACGCGGCCGCGGGCCCGGCTCGTCGAGGTGTCGCCGTCCGCCGACCTGCAGTACAGCCAGCTCAAGGCCGCGCAGGAGACCGGCACCTGCGCCTACGACGTGCTGATCATGGACGCGCAGTGGACGGCGGAGTTCGCCCGTGACGGCCATCTCAAGCCGCTCGACAAGAGCGCGCTGGCAGGCTCCCAGGACTTCTTCCCGGCCGCGCTCGCCATGGGTGCGTACGCGGGCCGCCAGTATGCGGTGCCGTTCAACCTCGATGTCGGGCTCCTCTACCACCGGGACAAGGCCAAGGTGCCGGCGCAGCCGCGGGACTGGCCGAGCGAGTACCACACCGCCCAGCTCGGCGACTACGAGGGACTGACGGTCAACGCGCTGGAGTTCGCCTGGAATCACGGCGCCGCCGACGTCCTCACCGGGACCCGCCGCCCCACCCGCTCCGAACTGGCGGACCGCGTCCATCCGGCGCTGAAGGCCGTGGCCCAGCGGATGCGGCCGGGCAAACCGCTCTGGACCTCGTTCATGCGCGGGTTCAAGGAGCAGGAGAGCATCGACGCGTTCACCGACGGCGGCGACGACGCGCTGCTGCGCCACTGGCCCTACGCCTACCGCCACTTCGCCAACGACCCCCGGCTGCGCGACGGCGGGAACCTGCGATTCGGTGTGACCGCACCGCCCGGCCACACCGTGCTCGGCGGCCAGAGCCTGGCGATCTCGGCGCGCTCACGGCACGGCAAGGACGCGCTCGCGCTGATCCAGTACCTCACCGGCACGGAGAGCCAGAAGCAGATCTTCGCCTGCGGCGGCTTCGCGCCGACCCGGTTCTCCGCGTTCGGCCTCTCCCCCGGCGTGCTGCGGCAGGACGCGGTGCGGTCGATCGCCACCTGCTCGGAACGGCAGGCGTCGAACCGCGACAACGCCGGAGGCGAGCCCGACAGCGTGACCCACGAGCGGCTCACCGAACTCGCGCGAGCCGTCGTGGCCGCCCTGGAACGCGCCCGCCCGCGCCCGGTGACCGAGCACTACGCCACCTTCTCCACGACCTTCCGCAACTGCGCCCGCAAGATCCTCACCGGCGCCGACGTGCCGTCCGACGCGTTCGCCGAAGCCGTCAACGCCTCCCTGGACGGCAAGACCGCCACCTGCTGACCGCCCCCGGATCGGATCGCTCTTGATCAGACGCCCGACCGCATCCCGGGACGTCAGCCCGCGCGCCTGCCGTCGCTGACATCGACGTCCACGCCCGCCCCGGCGAAGGCCCGGCGGACCGTCTCGGTCATCTCCGCGTACATGCAGTGGCGGCGAAGCCTCAGCCGGCTGAGGCCTCGGAAGCCGTCGGCGTTCATCAGCGCCTGCGCTCCCTTGTCGGTGAGGAGGCTGTGCGACAGGTCGAGCGAGTCCAGCCGGGGCAGCAGCGGCGACGCTGCCAGCTGCTCAACCATGTCGTCGATGAACGTGAACTCGCGCAGCCCGAGATGCCGCAGGCGCGGCAGCGTCCCGCTCGCAAAGAGCTCGCCGAGGGCCGCCCGCTCGCCCGGGTCCTGTGCGTCGCCGAAGTCCTCCGTCGACCACAACTCCAGGTGCTCCAGGGCTGGCAGCCGACAGGCGGCGACGTTCTCGATCTCATCCGCCACCATGACGCCATGGAGCGCCAGGCGGCGCAGCCCGGTGTGGCCGGAGGCGCGGAACCGCATCCCGAGCTGGGCGCACAAGGCGAGCTCTTCGAGCCGCGGAAAAGCCTCCAGCAGGGCCGCCACGTCGAGCTCGGCCCCGCTGAAGAGCTGGTCGTCGTCGATCTCCCCGATGAACAGCGCGCGCAGATTCTGAAGGTCCACGGCCCGCCGCGCCAGTGCGTGGACGGCATGGGACAGCACCGTGGCGTCGTCGTCCACATACCGGTCCCCTCCGGGCGGGGTCAGGTAGACCCCGGGGCGAGGCGCGGTGATCGGCTCCTCGGCATCGCCCTCGACGCGGCCGTGGTCGAAGGTGCCGCCGATCACCAGCGTCGTGAACGCCTCGCCGCCCACCTGCTCGACGAGCCCGGCCAGGTACTCGTCGGCGTAGCGGAAACCGCCGTCCTCCCAGGCCACCAGCGGCAACCACCAGGCCACTGACCCCGGATCGTCGAGCGCCGCCGCCAGCCGCGCCGCGTCGTCGTCCTCGTCGGGCTCCAGGTGGGGAGGGACCGGCTCGCCCAGGCGTTCCAACTCGGCCGCGGCGCGTTCCCGCATTTCCCAGCTGGCCCGTGAAGGCACCACGTCCAGCACCGGCAGTCCACCGAACTCGATGATCTGGTTCCGGGGGAACAGGCTGAGGATGATCTCGGGGGTCATGAGCGCTCCAGGGGTCAAGGCGTACACGTCAACGGATCATTGCTTGGGCGCCGTCTGCCGTCGGTGTCAGAAGACGACCGGCTCCCAGGTCAGCCGATCGGCCCAGCCCGGCTCGTCCGCGGCGAGACCCACGAACGCCGCGATCACGTCGTCCAGATCGGTGGCCAGGTGGCGGCGGTGCCGTTCCGGGGAGCCGTCCCGATGCTCCAGGGAGTACACGCCGCTCGCCCCGCCCAGTCCCGCGTTCGGGCCCAGACCCACCTGGACGTACGTCTGGTCCTTGATCTCCAAGATGGCGAACCAGTTGCGGTCCGACAACGTCCGGAGCGCCGCCGTCAGGGCCTCACCGCCGGGCTGCTTGAGCACGGACCCGTCGCACATGGTCAGCGTCGGGCCCGGCAAGGACGTCAGCCTCGGCGGATTCCGGACCGTCGCCACCTGGGGGTTGAAAAGGACCAGCTCATGCTCTGCGGCCAGTTCCCTCACGACGCCCTCGACCTCGCCGGCCCGCGGATACCGGATGTTCAGCAGAACGTGGTCATGCCCGACCCATGGCTCGACGCTCCAGGGCGAGTCCTCGGGATCGTCCTTCAGCCCCGGAAACCGCGACGCCAGGTCCGCCAGGAACGCCACGATGCGCCCATTCTGCCCATCATCGAGGTACCCGTCGCAGAACACACGGTATTTCTCGAGGCCCGCACTCGCCGTGATGGGTGCGTCCTCATACCAGACAGCCAGGTCGAAGCTCATGCCCAGAGATCGTAGGCCCCGCCGCCGACATGGTTGGTTCTGTCTTCAGGCTGTGGTCAGGGCTGAACGGGCCATGGTGTGGAGCAGGACCGCCATGGAGTCGCGGTCGAGGGCGGCGGCACTGTAGGGGGTGGAGTTGAGGAGGCCGAAGCAGGCGTGGACGGCGGCGCGGGTGCGGTCTTCGGGCAGGCCCGGGCGCAGGCGGCGCAGGACGCGGACCCATTCCTCGACGTAGGCGCGCTGGAGCCGGCGGATCTCGTGGCGCTGCGCCTCGGGGACGTTGTCGAGCTCGCGCTCGTGCACGGTGATCAAGGCCGGATTGTCCAGGGCGAAGGCGATGTGCCAGTGCAGGAGGGCGTCGAGCGCGCGATCGGGCTCCGGCTCGGCGGCCCTGCGGAGGCCCTCGGCGTGCAGGCGCTGGCTGATGTCGAGCAACATCTCGGCGAGCACGGCCTCCTTGCCGCTGAAATGGCGGTAGAGGGCCGGGCCCGTCAGCCCGACGGCACGTCCGACGTCGCCGATCGAGGCGCCGTGGAAGCCGCGCCGTGCGAACAGCTCGGCGGCGGCGGCGAGGATCTCCGCCCGGCGCGTGGGCGCCTCGGGTGTCGTCCGCCCTGCGGGAGAGGTCATGATGGAAGTCTAGACTGACGATGTTAATGACGATTAACATCGTCCTTGTTAACGTTCATTAACTGTACGGACCACACAGTACGGACCAGACAGTACGGCCAGTCAATGAGGACGGGTGATGACCGGACCTGAGCTCGGCACGCGCGCCGACCCCGCGAGCGAGGCGTTCAAGCAGAACGCGGCGCACAACGCGGAGCTGGTCGCCGGCCTCCGCGAGCACCTCGACCGCGCCGGGCGCGGCGGGCCGGAGCGGGCGCGCGAACGGCACGTCGCACGCGGCAAGCTGCTCCCCCGCGACCGGGTGGACACGCTGCTCGACCCGGGTTCGCCCTTCCTGGAGCTGTCGCCGCTGGCCGCGCACGCCATGTACGACGACGAGGCCCCGGGCGCCGGGATCATCACCGGCGTCGGCCGGGTCGCCGGGCGCGAGTGCGTGATCGTCGCGAACGACGCCACGGTCAAGGGCGGCACGTACTACCCGATCACGGTCAAGAAGCATCTGCGCGCCCAGGAGGTCGCGCTGCACAACCGGCTGCCGTGCGTCTACCTCGTCGACTCGGGCGGCGCGTTCCTGCCCCGGCAGGACGAGGTCTTCCCCGACCGGGAGCATTTCGGCCGGATCTTCTACAACCAGGCGACGATGTCGGGCCGTGGCATCCCGCAGATCGCGGCGGTCCTCGGGTCGTGCACGGCGGGCGGCGCGTACGTCCCGGCGATGAGCGACGAGGCCGTGATCGTCCGGGGCCAGGGCACGATCTTCCTGGGCGGCCCACCGCTGGTGAAGGCCGCCACGGGCGAGGTCGTCACCGCCGAGGAGCTCGGCGGCGGCGAGCTGCACTCCCGGACCTCCGGCGTCACCGACCACCTGGCGGAGGACGACGCTCACGCGCTGCGGATCGTCCGCGACATCGTCGGCACGCTGGGCCCGCGCGAGCCGCGTCCCTGGGAGACGGCGCCCTCGGAGGAGCCCGCGGTCGACCCGGGCGAGCTCTACGGCGTGGTGCCGCCGGATCCGCGCACGCCCTACGACGTCCGCGAGGTGATCGCCCGGATCGTCGACGGCAGCCGGTTCCAGGAGTTCAAGAAGGAGTACGGCGCGACGCTGGTCACCGGATTCGCCCGCATCCACGGCCACCCCGTCGGGATCATCGCCAACAACGGCATCCTGTTCGGCGAGTCGGCGCAGAAGGGCGCGCACTTCATCGAGCTGTGCGACCGTCGCAGCGTCCCGCTGGTCTTCCTTCAGAACATCACGGGCTTCATGGTCGGCCGCGAGTACGAGGCGGGCGGCATCGCCAAGCACGGCGCCAAGATGGTCACGGCCGTCTCGTGCGCCCGGGTCCCGAAGTTCACGGTCGTGATCGGCGGCTCGTTCGGCGCCGGCAACTACGCGATGTGCGGCCGGGCGTACTCGCCGCGCTTCCTGTGGATGTGGCCGAACGCGCGCATCTCGGTCATGGGCGGCGAGCAGGCGGCCAGCGTGCTGGCGACCGTGCGGCGCGACCAGCTGGAGGCGCGCGGAGAGGACTGGCCCGCGGAGGCCGAGGAGGAGTTCAAGACGCCGATCCGCGAGCAGTACGAACACCAGGGCAACCCGTACTACTCCACGGCCCGGCTCTGGGACGACGGCGTGATCGACCCGGCCGACACCCGGCGGGTGCTGGGCCTGGGACTGTCAGTGGCCGCGAACGCACCGCTGGAGCCGGTCGGCTACGGCGTCTTCCGGATGTGAGGGCCTGGATGTCTGAGAAAGACGCAGTGTTCGAGAGAGAAACACTGTTCGAGAGAGTCCTGGTCGCCAACCGCGGCGAGATCGCGATCCGGGTGTTCCGCACCCTGCGTGCGCTCGGCATCGGCTCGGTGGCGGTCTTCACCGACGCCGACGCGGGTGCCCGCCATGTACGCGAGGCGGACGAGGCGCTGAGGATCCCCTCGTACCTCGACATCGACGCGGTGATCGCGGCGGCGCGCGCATCGGGCGCCGAGGCCGTGCACCCGGGCTACGGGTTCCTGGCCGAGAACACCGCGTTCGCCCGCGCGTGCGCCGGCGCCGGGATCGTCTTCATCGGCCCGCCCGCGGCGGCGATCGAGGCCATGGGCGACAAGATCCGCGCCAAGCAGACCGTCGCGGCGGCGGGCGTGCCGGTCGTGCCGGGTCGCGACGAGGCGGGCCTCTCGGATGACGAGCTGGCCGCCGCCGCACTCGACGTCGGCCTGCCGGTGCTGCTCAAGCCGTCGGCGGGCGGTGGCGGCAAGGGCATGCGCCTCGTCCGCGACGCGGCGGATCTCCCCGAAGCGATCGCGTCGGCGCGGCGCGAGGCGCGGGCGTCCTTCGGGGACGACACCCTGCTGGTCGAACGCTTCGTCACCAACCCGCGGCACATCGAGATCCAGGTCTTCGCCGACGCCCACGGCCACGCCGTCCATCTGGGCGAGCGCGAGTGCAGCCTCCAGCGCCGCCACCAGAAGATCATCGAAGAGGCGCCGTCGCCGCTGTTGGACGAGGCGACGCGGCAGCGCATGGGCGCGAGCGCGGTCGCCGCGGCCAAGGCCGTCGGCTACGTGGGCGCCGGGACGGTGGAGTACATCGTCTCCGCCGACCGCCCGGGCGAGTACTTCTTCATGGAGATGAACACCCGCCTCCAGGTCGAGCACCCGGTCACCGAGCTGGTCACCGGCCTGGACCTCGTCGAGCTCCAGCTGCGGGTGGCCTCCGGCGAACCGCTGCCGCTCGTCCAGGAGGATCTCGTTCTCCGGGGTCACTCGGCCGAGGCCCGCGTCTACGCCGAGGACCCGGCGCGCGGCTTCCTGCCAACCGGCGGCCGGGTGCTGGCGCTGTCGGAGCCGTCCGGAGAGCACGTGCGGGTCGACTCCGGGCTGGACACCGGAACCGAGGTCGGCGGCTCGTACGACCCCATGCTCGCCAAGGTCATCGTCTGGGGCCCGGACCGGGCCGCGGCACTGCGGCGACTGGATCGCGCGCTCGCCTCGTACACCCTCCTGGGCGTCGGCACGAACGTGGCGTTCCTGCGCGCGCTGGTCCGCCATCCGGACGTCGAGGCGGGCCGTCTCGACACCGGGCTCGTCGAGCGTTCGCTGGACGAGCTGATCGGCGAGGCGACGGTGCCGGATGAGGTCCTGGCGGCCGCCGCGCTGGAACGCATGCTCGCGCTGGAGACCGGCGACCCCGATCCATGGGGGATCCCGGACGGCTGGCGCCCCGGCACCCCCGCCCCCACGAAGTGGATCATCACTCCGGCCGGCGGTGAGGCGATCGAGGTCGGCGTCCGGGGCCGAGCCCACGACGCCGAGGTCACAGTGGGCGGCAGGCTCTCGGTGCGGGCGTCCCTGACGAGCGGCCCGTCGACAGCGGGTGGGCCATCGACGCTGACCCTCACCTATGGCGGCCGGACGCTCTCGTTCGAGGCGGCGCGCGAGGGAGACACGCTGTGGCTCGGGCGCGGCGGGCATGTCTGGGCCCTGGCCGAGCATGTACGGGCCGAAGGCGGCGGCGCGGCGGACGTGGCCGGGGACGGGGTGCTGCGCAGCCCGATGCCCGGCACGGTGCTCGCGGTCAAGGTCGCCGAGGGCGACCGGGTCGGCGAGGGCCAGCCGCTGGTGGTCGTCGAGGCGATGAAGATGGAGCACACGGTCACGGCGCCGATCGCCGGGGTGGTGACGAGGCTGCCCGCTCGCACGGGCGCGCAGGTCGCCCTCGACGCCGTGCTGGCCGTCATCGAAGCCGGGGAGGGCTGAGAGATGCGCGTACCACTCGACGGGCTCCCGGAACGGGTGACGATCTACGAGGTCGGCCCGCGTGACGGGCTGCAGAACGAGGACACGATCGTGCCGGTGGCCGACAAGGCCGAGTTCGTCGTCCGGCTCGCGGACGCCGGGCTGCGCACGATCGAGACGACGAGCTTCGTGCACCCCAAGTGGATCCCGCAGCTGGCCGACGCCGCCGAGCTGCTCGACGTCCTCCCGCGTGATCCGGACCTGCGCTATCCGGTGCTCGTGCCGAACGAGCGAGGGCTCGACCGCGCGCTGGCGAACGGCTGCACCGAGATCGCGATCTTCGGCAGCGCGACCGAGACGTTCGCCCGCCGCAACCTCAACCGGACGATCGACGAGTCGCTGGAGATGTTCGCGCCCGTCGTCGAACGCGCGCTGGCCAAAGGCCTGTGGGTGCGCGCGTACGTGTCGATGGTCTGCGGAGACCCGTGGGAGGGGGACGTGCCGATCGACCAGGTCGTCTCCGTCTCCACCCGGCTGATGGACATGGGCTGCTCGCAGCTCAGCCTCGGCGACACCATCGGCGTCGGCACCCCCGGCCAGGTCACCGCGCTCATCGAGGCGCACGCGGCCGCGGGCATCGGGGCCGACCGCCTCGCCGTGCACTTCCACGACACCTATGGCCAGGCCCTCTCCAACACCCTCGCCGCCCTGCGCGCCGGTGTGACCACGGTGGACGCATCGGCGGGCGGCATCGGCGGCTGCCCCTACGCCGAGAGCGCCACCGGCAACCTCGCCACCGAGGATCTGGTGTGGATGCTGCACGGGCTCGGCATCGACACCGGCGTCGACCTCGCCAAGCTCGTAGCGACCAGCCGCTGGATGGCCGGGCGCCTCGGCCGGCCCAGCCCCTCCCGCGTCGTCCAGGCATTGTCACCGAAGGAGTAGCACTCTCATGATCGACTTCAGGCTCGATGACGAGCAGGAGGAGCTGCGGAGCACGGTCGAGCGGTTCGCCCGCGAGACCGTCGCCCCGGTGATCGGCGATCTGTACGAGCGGGGCGAGTTCCCGTACGAGATCGTCGCGGCGATGGGGAAGATGGGCCTGTTCGGGCTGCCCTTCCCCGAGGAGCACGGCGGCATGGGCGGCGACTACTTCACGCTCTGCCTGGCCCTGGAGGAGCTCGCCCGCGTCGACTCGTCCGTCGCCATCACGCTCGAAGCCGGCGTCTCGCTCGGCGCGATGCCGATCTACCGCTTCGGCTCCGACGCCCAGAAGGCCGAGTGGCTGCCGCGCCTGACCTCGGGTGAACGCCTCGCCGCGTTCGGCCTGACCGAGCCGGGCGGCGGCTCCGACGTGCCCGGCGGCATGCGCACCACCGCCCGCCTCGACGGCGACCACTGGGTGATCAACGGCTCCAAGTCGTTCATCACCAACTCGGGCACCGACATCACCGCGTTCGTGACGGTCACGGCGTTCACCGGCGACAACGAGATCTCCACGATCATCGTGCCGAACGGCACGCCGGGCTTCACCGTCGGCAAGAAGTACTCCAAGGTCGGCTGGTCCGCCTCCGACACCCGCGAGCTCTCCTTCGACAACGTCCGTGTCCCCGCCGAGAACCTCGTCGGGGAACGCGGCCGAGGCTACGCCCAGTTCCTGCGCATCCTGGACGAGGGCCGCATCGCCATCGCCGCGCTCTCCGTCGGCCTCGCCCAGGGCTGCGTCGACGAGTGCCTGCGGTACGTGCGCGAGCGCGAGGCCTTCGGCAAGGAGATCGGCCGCTACCAGGCCATCCAGTTCAAGGTCGCCGACATGGAGGTGCGCGCCCACACGGCCCGCCTGGCCTACTACGCGGCGGCGGCGAAGCTGCTGGCCGGCGAGCCGTTCAAGAAGGAGGCGGCGATCGCCAAGCTCGTGGCCTCCAACGCCGCCATGGACAACGCCCGCGACGCGACACAGATCTTCGGTGGGTACGGCTTCATGAACGAGTACGCGGTCGGCCGCTTCTACCGCGACGCCAAGATCCTCGAAGTCGGCGAGGGCACGTCCGAGGTGCAGCGCATGCTCATCGCGCGTGCCCTGGGTCTGCCGCCGTCGTGACCGTGCGGAAGTGAGTCGTCAGCCTGCCCTCGTCCAGCACATGGAAGGCGAGGGCGGGCGGCTCGTCCAGATGAACGAGCCCGTCTCCCGGCACCCAGGGCAGCCGGGTGGTGGAGACGACGCCGGGCGCGACGAGCAGCGGCCGCCCGGCGAACGTCGTGGCGGCGGCGGTGTGCGCGTGCCCGGCCAGGAACGCGACCAGCCGCGGGTGCCGCTCGGCGAGCGAGGCCAGCCGTTCCTCCCCGAACATCCGGATGCCGTCGACATACGGAATGTGCAGTGGCACCGGCGGATGATGAAACCCGACCACCACGGGAGTGCCGCCGGGGGCACCCGCGAGCGCGTACTCCAGCCAGTCGAGCGTCTCGTCGGACAACTCGCCGTGATCCTTGCCAGGCACGGAAGAGTCGCACAACGCCAGCAGGAACCGTTCGCCCCGGTGGATCTGATTGATCGGCTCAGGTGACGGCGCCTGCCCCAGCAGATGCCGCCGGAACGCCGCACGCTCGTCGTGGTTGCCAGGGCAGATCAACGTCGGATGGCGAGTCGCCAGGAGCTCGCGGGCCCGCTCGTACTCGGCCGGGAGCCCGTGGTCGGCGATGTCGCCGGTGACCACCACCACGTCCACCGAAAGGTCGTCCAAATAGGCCATGACAGCTCGCGCGCGCTCGGCGCTGCGCGGGTCGTCGTCGATGTGCACGTCGCTGAGGTGGGCGATCACAACCGTCATGGCACCCGACGCTAGAGGGCAACCGGACCAGAGTTAAGATCCGGTCCGATGCCTGAATCTTGGTCCAGTTCACGAGTCGACCTCTATCTGGAAGTCGCACCCGGCGGCCGCCGCTCCGGCCTGGAGTCCGCGCTCCGCGCGGCCATCCGCGAGGGGCGCCTGACCACCGGCACGCTCCTGCCGTCCACCCGCGGCCTGGCCGCCGAGCTGGGCCTGTCGCGCGGAACGGTCACCGCCGCCTACGACCAACTGGCCGAGGAGGGCTACCTGACCATCCGGCCAGGCTCGGGAACGCGCGTGGCAGACCTCCCGCCGCAGAGCCCGCCGGCCATCCTGGACGCTGACGACCACACACCCCTGCACGACCTGCGTTCCGGGTGGCCCGATGTCAGCGCGTTCCCCACCCGCGCCTGGCTGGCCGCCACGCGACGCGTGCTCAACCGGAACACCCGGGACGTCTTCGGCATCGGTGACCCGCAGGGCCGTATCGAGCTCCGCCGCGCGCTCGCCGAGTACCTGGGCCGTGCGCGCGGCGTCCGCACTTCCCCCGACCAGATCATCGTCACGTCCGGCTACTACCAGGGCGTCGGCCTGCTGAGCCGGGTCCTGCGCGAGGGCGGGATCAAGACCGCGGCCTGCGAGGACCCCGGGCACGACGCCTACCGAGGCGCCGTAGAACGAGAATTGCGGATCGAGGCCCTCCCCGTCGACTCGGAAGGCGCCCAGATCGAGATGATCGGCCAAGCCGGAGCGGTCTTCCTAACGCCATCCCACCAGTACCCGACCGGCGTGCCGCTGCACCCGAAACGGCGCCAGGCCGTGTGCGCCTGGGCACGCACCACAGGCGGACTGGTGATCGAGGACGACTACGACGGGGAATTCCGCTACGACCGCCAGCCGATCGGCGCCCTCCAGGGCATCGCCCCGGAGCACGTGGTCTACGGCGGCTCAGCATCAAAGACCCTTTCTCCCGTGCTCCGCCTAGGCTGGCTGGCCGTCCCCCAACACCTCGTCCCGCCCCTCCTGACCGCAAAGGAGGAAACCGACTTCTACACCGAGGCCCTAGGTCAACTGGTGCTGGCCGAGCTGATCACTTCACATGCGTACGACCGGCACATCCGCGCCTCCCGCCTGCGCTATCGCCGCCGCCGCCAGCTCCTACTCGACCGCCTGGCCGCCTTCCCCGAGCTGACCGTCCACGGCGTCCCAGCCGGCCTATCCACCCTGGTAACCGGACTGAACGAGCCCAAGGCCCTGGCAAAGTGCGCCGAGCGAGGAATCGCCCTACGCGGCCTGACCGACCTCTACCACAACCCCACCGCAAGCCCCGGCGGCCTGATCATCGGCTTCGCCGCCCCGTCCGAGCGCCAATACCCAGCAACCCTGAACGCCCTGTGCAACGTCCTCCCCTGACGGTCGCTCCCCGAAGTTCTGCTCCAGCCATTCGATCACCCCTGATGAATCCGTCCCATCCGCGCGTTCGGCGGGTATCACATGGCACTGAGGCGGCTTGACGAGAGACGGGACCAGGTGGATGGACATTCAGGGATTGATCCTTCGGCCCGGCGATCGTGTACGGGCCAGCGGGCGGGTGGTGTCGGTCGGCAAGTCAGTCGCAGCCTGGTTCGAGCCCCCGGGCTTTGTGGCGATGCCCGCCTTCAGACCTGGTCATGAGCCGGTGCTCGCCCCGGGGCACACTGGCGTCCGGGTCACCGGGGTCGATTTGGGCCGCCTGGAGCGTCGACGGGCCAAAGACGGCCTCGTTGAGGGCCATGCGACACTGACCGGCACTTGGCGGGACACCTACCTGCAGGCCGATCGGCAGGGGCCTGCCACACAGCATGCCCGACAGTCCCGCCGGTGGCGGCGACCGCCCTGCCCGCCGCCGGCCGGTGGCTGGCCGCGCGGCGATGGACCGTTGTGCGGCCTGCCGCCGGACCAATGGCACGCCCTGGGCATCACCAGCATGGCAATCTTCCGGCCGGCCCCCGGTCAGGCCCTGGTGGTCGTCGCGGCTGAACACCCGCAGCAGGTCCGGCAGGCGCTGGTACCCAAATACGGCGTCCGACTGTGCGTGGTGCGCAGCCGCTGGACCCACCAGCAGATCGAAACCGTGACGCAGCAACTGTCCACGAGCATGCGCCCATGGCTGATCTACCAATGCGGTCTGGCAGGGGCTCAGGACGACGGCCAACCTCTGCTCTGCGCCGACGTCGTGCAGGTGCTGCCCGCGTTCGCGAACTGGGCGACCACCATCCCCGACGGCCTCTTGCGCATCACACCATGGCTTGCCCGCATCTAAGCCGGAAAACGCCCACCACCGCTACCCGCACGACCGCGCACAGGCCGTCGTGGTCGCCTACGAGTCAGGTCTCGTCACCCCCGGCGCCTCAGAGTGACCTTCGGCAGCAACCTGAACGCGTTTATGCGAAGTCCTGCGCCATGATCGATAGATGCAGACCACCGTGGACGAGTCGTGGGACATCATCGTGGACTGGCTAGGCCACCATTCGCCGCCCGAGCTGGCCTTGATCCGGCCGCCCGCGACACAAAAGGACATTCGCAACGCAGAACGCATCGTGGGCACTGCCTTTCCGGACGATCTGGTCGCCTGGTGGCGGCGGACCGACGGCATGGCCGACCAGGGCAGTCTGGTGCCGCCGTTCTACTCGCCGTACTCGGTGAGTGCGGCCCTGGACAGGCGGCAAGTGTGGATGACGGCGTGGAACGGGGTGATGGAACAGGCGAACGCGCAGTTCGCGGCGTACGTGGCGCAGGAGGATCAAGCACCGGCAGGCACACCCTGCAATGGCGCCTGGCTCCCGAGCTGGTTGCCGATCGCGGGTGACGGAGGCGGCAACGATCTTTTCGTCGACCTCCGGCCGGGACCGGCCCATGGCTGCGTTCGGGAGTTTCTGAGCGACGAGGGAGCCGGTGACACGGCGTGGTGGGACGGCGTGGCCGCGATGCTCGCCGACATCGCCGCCGGGCTGACACGGGATGTCCCGGTCCGCGGAGACCGGATATGGGTCGACGACGACGGCACGATCTCGTGGGACAGCGATACAGACCAATGGTCGAGCGGTGGCAGCGCGCCGGTGAGCATCGCGATGCTGCGCGAGGGATACGCCGCGTTCGTGGCCGAGGCGCGGGCGGGCGGTTTCGGCCCGCCACCCCCCGGCTCGTGGCCCGCCGAATGGATCGCCGCACACGTAGTGCGCAACACCGAACTGCTCATCGCCACAACCCAGGCAGTGCTCGCCGACGACCCCGCAGGCCGCGAAGAGCAGAGGAGCGCAGCGTGGGCCGCAAAGGACTGGACACGGTTTCAGGAGTTGACGGCCTCCGCAGAGCAAGCCGCCGCCGACATCCGCTACGACAACTCCGACGCGATGGATCCGGCCATACTTGATCGCTACGCCACCAGCGGCCTCGCCGCACTCGCCGACCAGGTCGAGCAGCTCGGAGCCCGCCTCTGCGATCTGGTCGAGCCGCTCAACCGGGGACGGCCGACCGCCCACGTCCGCATCATCGACGCAGGCACCACCATCGTCGACGCGCGACAGGGCTGGCTTGGAGTGCTCAACGCTCTCTGGACACGCCAACTCCCACTGCGCACCCGCCAACTGCGCGCCCTGCGCTGACGCCTCACGAGTCCAGGGGCCACTTGGCTTCGATCTCGAACCAGGCCGCCTTCCCGAACGGCGTCGCGTACGCCCCGCATGCCGTCACCACGTCCTCCAGGAGGATCAGCCCCCGCCCCGACTCCTCGCACAGGCCTGCTGCTGCCGTACGGGTAGCACCGGCGACCCGTCATGCACCTCCCCTCGCAAGCGTCGTTGCCTCCGGCTGACCACGACCTGGATGGTGCTGCCGATTCCGTACCGGATCGCGTTCGTCGCGAGCTCCGAAGTGGCCAGCCGAGCCCGGTAGGCGACGTCGTCCGCCAGTTCCCAGGTCTGTGCTACGGCGTTCGCCATATCTCGCGCCGCCTTCGGACTCGCATCGGAAACCGGCAGCCGGACCGTGCCGAGGACCACGACGGACACCCAGACCACCTCTCTTCGTTCGTTCTGGTGCCAGCCTGGTGCGAACGTGATACGTAGAGTGACAAAGGCGTCACAGGGACGTCGTGACTCGCTGGGGCTCCCCGGTCATTTGCCGACGGTTGCCGCGACTTGTGAGGGAGGAACGATAACGGGTTCCCCTCCTGAGGAGGGGCTTTCAGCCCTTGGTGGCTGAGGGCCTGCCGTTACCAGCACAAGCCAACACGCATTTGGGAGGTGACTTTGTTGGCTACGTTCCGTGCAGGACGGAAGACCCACCCATGTGTGCCTCCTCAGCAGATGGCTCTGGAATTCGGTTCAGCAGACAACCCCGGGAACAGGGACGAAACGGGGACCGAACACCGCTCGCGGGCGGTATCCGGTGCGGGACATGTGCGAGAGGAGACCACCGCTGTTTCACCTGACGGCGGTGGCGTCACCCCCAACCCCTCGCGGGTTGGGGAGAAGCCGCGTGAGCGGCACCCTGCGGTGTTCGTGCTGGACAAGCACGGCACCCCGCTGCAACCCTGCCACGCGGCAAGAGCGCGGGAACTGCTCAACAAGGGCCGGGCGGTCGTGCACCGGCACACCCCGTTCGTCATCCGGTTGAAAGACCGCGCCGCCGCCACCTCGCAGGTCGAGGGCGTCGAGGTTGGTATCGACCCGGGGAGCAAGCACACCGGTATCGCGGTGTTCACCGCCCGGGGCGGCCAGCGGCGCGGCCGGTACAGCATCCAGTTGAACCACCGGGGCGCGCTCATCGGCAAGAAGATGGCGCAGCGCGCCGCCTACCGCCGTGGCCGGCGGTCCCGGAATCTGCGGTACCGCGCACCCCGGTTCGACAACCGTGCCAGGCCGCAGGGGTGGCTGGCACCGTCCCTCAAGCACCGCGTGGACACCACCGTCTCGTGGATGGACCGGCTCGCCCGCTGGGCCCCCGTCCAGGCCGTGCACGTGGAGCGCGTCGCGTTCGACACCCACTTGCTCAGCGCCGGACGGCCACTGGAGGGCGTGGAGTACCAGCAGGGCACCCTGCACGGCTACGAGGCCCGCGAATATCTCCTGGCCAAGTGGAGGCGGGCCTGCGCCTACTGCGGCGCGCAGAACGTGCCGCTCAACATCGACCACATCCATCCCAGGTCCAATGGCGGGTCGGATCGGGTGTCGAATCTGACGCTGGCCTGCATCCCCTGCAACCAGGCCAAGTCCAACCGGCCCGTGGCCGAGTTCCTGGCGGCCAAGCCCAAGGTCCTGGCCCGGGTACTAGCGCAAGCCAAGGCACCGCTGCGGGACGCCGCCGCCGTCAACACCACCCGGTGGGTGCTCTGGCGCGCGCTAGATCAGCGGCTGCCCACCCACACCACCTCGGGCGGCAGAACCAAGTGGAACCGCACCCTGGCGGGCCTGCCCAAGTCCCACACCCTTGACGCTCTGTGCGTGGGCAAACTCGACACCATCGGGCAGGTCGTCGGCCGGGTTCTGGTCGCCGGATGCGCCGGGCGCGGCACACACGCACGGACCCGCACCGACACGCACGGCTTCCCCCGCCTGAGAATGCCCCGCACCAAGACCTTCTTCGGCTACCAGACCGGCGACCTGGTCCGCGCAGTCGTCCCTATGGGCAAGAACAAAGGCACCCACACCGGCCGCGTTGCCGTCCGCGCCACCGGAAAGTTCGACATCACCACCGGCCACGGCACCGCCCAAGGCATCCACCACCGCCACCTCCGCCTCCTCCAACGAGCCGACGGCTACGCCTACACCACGCACACAGAAAGGACACCCACACCGTGACCGGCCACCACCCGACACGACAATCCGCCCACGGGACGGACTGTCGGCCCCCGACCTACTCCGCAGGAGCTGCGTTTCCTCCATCCGGGACTGTCTGAAAATCTGTGGGTGGCGTGGTGATCGCTGTTAGTTCAGGGTGATGCGGTCGCCGTAGTGCAGCGAAAGTGCGTTCAACGCGGCCTTCCATCCGCGGGTCGTGCCGGTCACGTTGGT
>NZ_WBMT01000015.1 GCF_008923185.1 Actinomadura rudentiformis | reverse complement strand
GAACAGTTGCGCGACGACCTCGGGGTCGATGGCGGTGCCTCCGCTGGCCACCCGGTGCAACGCGTCGAGGAACTGCTCGACGCGGCCGACCCTCTCCTTCAGCAGGTAGCCGAGCCGGTCGGCGCCGGTGACCTTGAGCAGGCCGCCGAGCTGTACGCCCAGGCCGCCCGCGCGACGACCAGCCTGCCCGAACGCGCCCACCTCACCCGCGAGGCCGCCCGGGTACGGCAACCACGACAGGCGTGAGTACGGCTCGCGGCCCCCTCCACCTCGCGCAGATCCGCACCGCGCAGATCCGCACCGCGCAGATCCGTGCCGGACAGGTCCGCGAGGCCAAGGGCGGCGTTGCGCAGGGACGCGAAGGTCAGGTCCGCGCTGCGCAGGTTCGCAGCGGTCAGGTTCGCGCGCCACAGGTTCGCGTCGGCGGGACTGAAGGGCCGGCCATCGACCGCGACAATGCCGCCGAACCTCGTGGTGAGGCCCACCGCCGCGATCACGATCAACGCCTCTGGTCGGGCGTGGGACGGCCCGCGTCGCAGAGCACGTCGTCGACGATCTGGTCGGTCATCGCCTGCAGCTTCTGGTAGTCCTCGACGCGCTTGCCCGCCGCGCCGCTGATGGACAGGGCCACGCTGCGCCTGCCGTCGGCGGAGAAGCCCTCGCGGCTGATGTAGCCCGCGCTGTTGCCCCCGTGGGCCCAGTACACGCCGCCGCACGACAGCTTGTTCTGATAGAGGCCGAGGCCGTACCCGGTCGCGATGCCGTTGGACACCGCGACGGTCTTCTTCATCTCGGCGAGCTGCGCGGGCTTGAGCAGCCTGCCGCCGAGCAGCGCGCGGAAGAACCTGCTCAGGTCGGCCGTGGTACTGATCATGGAGCCGGCCGAGTCGTAGGAGGTGGGGCTGAACACGGTGACGTCGGTCAGCGGGCCGCCAGGTCGCCACTGCTGGTACGCCCTGGCGTACGGGCGGGGCATCCCCGCTTCGTCGCGCGGAACGCTGGTGTCGGTGAGCTTGAGCGGGCGGATGACGCGCTTGTCGACCTCTTGGCCCCACGGCCGGCCGGTGACCTTCTCTATGATCATTCCGGCCAGGATGTAGTTGGTGTTGGAGTACGACCAGGGCTCGCTCGTCGGCGCATGGCGCATGGCCGCGGCGACCAGTTCCGTCGGCGTGTAGCGCCGCAGCCTCTCGCGCTCGAACGAGACGGCGTCGCGCGGCCCGATGTCGGCGAGGTAGTCGTACAGGCCGCTGGTGTGCTGGAGCAGCTGTCTAACGGTGATCTTGCGCCCATCGTTGCCGTTGCCCCCAACCACGCCGGGAAGCCACCTCTCCACCGTGTCCTCCAGGCCGAGCCTGCCCTCTGCGACGAGTTGAAGGACGACAACGGCCACGAAGGTCTTGGTGTTGCTGCCGATGCGGTAACGGCCACGCACCGGTACCGGCCGCCCAGTCCTGGTGTCGGCGACGCCGCTGGCGGCCGCCCACTGGCTGCCGCCCTCGGTGAGGACGCGCCCCTGTACACCGACGACGCCCGCGGCACGGAGGGCATCGAGATCGCGCCGCAAGTCCGTGCTGGAGTACCCGGAATCTCCGGGCTGGTCGACGGCGGCCGTCGCGCCCGCTGTTCCAGAGGATGCGGCAAGTACTCCCGCGACAACGGCTGCGACGGCGAGATGCCGTGTTCTGTTCTGCATGTGGAGCACTTTGCCGCCGATCTCCACGCCAGCGCCTCGGCCGAGAGTCAACACCCAGGGATGACTTTCGTACAGGTTGCTGTGGCAAACCGATCCTCCTCATGGGCTGACACCGCTGGCCGCCCTGCCTCGTCAGCAGAGATAGACACAGGTCAAAGACAGGTCCGTTGGACTCTCTACGATGGCTACCGGGGCCCCAAGACGACCCAGTGGGCTTGAACGTTGCCTGGTCGTGCTTGCCGTAGTGCGTGGGGCGGACCAGCATGATCGGGTGGCCACCGATGGGTTGGAGCAACGCCTGCTCGACACGGTCCGCGACGGCGAAATGCTGGACCTGGCCGGTGATGGGCCGGTCGACGAGGCCGCGATGCGGTCCTGGGACAGCACCCGCACCGTCCCGGCGGTGCTGATCCGTGACCTGGTCCGCGGTCGCCGGGATATCGAGGCGGACCCGCACGGGCTGCGGCTGCGCGGGGCGCGCATCACCGGCCGCGTCGACCTGGCGAACATCACCAGCGACCTGCGCGTCGAGTTGATCGACTGCTTAGTCCCCGACGGTCTGAACCTGTGCGACAGTCGGCTGCCCGGCCTCGTGCTGGACGGCTCCTGCTTCGGGCACTCCGCGGGTTCGCACGACCCACCGGTTGACGCCGAACGCTTCACCGTGCCGGCAATGACGATGAGCGGAGCGATCGCCAACGCCGACACGCCCGCCGGCGCGGTCCGCTTCCTCGGCGCCCACCTGGGTCGGCTGGAATGCGACGGGGCACAGCTGCAGAACGCGTCCGGACCCGCCCTACACGCCGACGGTCTGCGGGTCGATCACGGCGTGTTCCTCCGCGGCGGATTCCAGGCCACCGGCGCCGGCGAACGGGGTACGGTCCGGTTCGTCGGCGCCCACCTGGGTCGGCTGGAATGCGACGGGGCACAGCTGCAGAACCTGTCCGGACCCGCCCTACACGCCGACGGTCTGCGGGTCGACCGGGCCATGTCCCTTCGTGGCGGGTTCCGGGCCACCGGCGCGATCCAAATGGTCGATGCCCACCTCGGTCTGCTGGAATGCGACGGTGCGCGGCTGGAGAACCCGTTCGGGCCCGCCCTGTATGCCGACGGTCTGCGGGTCGATCGGGCCGTGCACCTGCGCGGCGGGTTCCAGGCCACCGGCGCCGGACACTCCGTGCTCAGATTGAACGGTGTGTCGGTCGGAGGTTCGCTCTGGCTGGACACCAGCAAGGTGACCCGGTCGGGCCGGGCCCCTGGGGCCCTGGTCGCCATCGACGGGCTGACCTACACAGGCCTGCCGGAGCCAGTCGAATTGTCCCGGTGGCTGGAGCTGTTGCGTGCCCATACACCCGGCTACGCCGCTCAGCCATACCAGCAGTTGGCCGCCGTCCACCGGACGGCCGGTCACGACAGCGAGGCGCGCGAAATTCTCAGGGCGCAGCGGCGGGACCAGATCGACCGCGGCGGACTTGGGCGGCGTGACCGGGTCTGGGCCCGATTCACCGGATTGACCCTCGGCTTCGGATATCAACCCTGGCGAGTGCTGCTGCTGTTGTTCGCCGTCGTCGCCTGCTCGGTCGCGCTGGCGCTCATCCTCGGCGGGCCAGGCGGCGGCCTGGAGCACACCGCCCGCGCGAACACACCCAAGACGCCTTGCGGCGTCGTGAAGCGTGTCGGCGTTGGTTTGGATCTGAGTCTGCCACTGGTCAAGACGGGGGCACGGGACCAGTGCGCCCCCACGGACACCCGGGCGGGGCAGACCCTAACCGTTGCGGGCTGGGTGCTGCAGCTGGTCGCCTGGGCGTCGGCGACCCTGTTTATCGCCGGCTTCACCGGCGCCGTGCGCACGACCTGACCTGGCAGGGCCAGCCAACCAACCGCGACGAGAGACATGCCGTCGCCGAGTGCGGAGATTGCAAACCGTTGGGGGCGTGGAAGGAGTCATCAACCGGGCTGCACTACCGGTTCCTGACCTGGGCTGAGGCCAGCATCAGGCGGCGGTTGTAGCGATGAGACCGCCAGATCAGTCAGTGAAGACGACTTCGGAAATCAGTGCAGAGGACTCCGGGAACCGACACGGCGCGTCTCGTTCACGCGCTCAAGTGTTCCGTATGACCCCCCTTCAGCGGACCAAGGCCGGAACACCCTGACCTGGGGGTCTGATTCGGCTGGGTGGTGTTCCGGTGGGGGATCCCCTAACGGAACAGCACAACAAGATCCGCTCAGGTACCTGCCCGCGAGCCGCCGCCGACATCTCACCGAGCCAGCGTTCCCACGGTTTCTCCCGGTCTCCAACCTCCACGCGTGAGGCGGACCCCGCCCGCCTGCTGACCTGCACGATGTCTGGCCTGAGCGGCTACTGTGCGCGATGATGGCCGGGTGGAAGCCGTGCTGGGCTGGTCAGACGCGGGGCGTGCCGTCTTGAGGGATGCCGCAGTGGACGCCACTCCGGTCACGGTCGCGGAGCCGACGCGGATGCCGCTGCCACAGTCGGCTGGCGTACTTGTGCGCGCCGCGCGTCGGTCGCCGACCTGAAGGGCAGGGGCGAGCTCCTCCTCCCAGGAGATGCCCAACATGGTGGGCCTCATCCAGCAGCAGAGCTTCCAGCTGATCCAGCTCACCGCGGGCCAAGCGGACCGCGGCTACCGCAGCAACGATCTCGCCCGCCGAGAGCGCGTCGTCGGGGGAGAGCGCAGGCAGGCCGTGTGCCAGCTTGTAGCCGCGGGCGGCGACCTGCTCGGCGGAGCTGGCGTAGGCGGCCAGAGCGCTGATGTGGTACCAGTGCTGCCACGACCGGCCTCTCAGCAGGGCGAACGCGCCACGCGTCCCCTCGCCTCCTCCGAGGAGCTGATCGGCGGGTCGGTCTTGAGCAAGATGTTCCTGCGCATGTCGTCAGTATGGCGACGCTCGACTTCTCCAAGGAGACGGCCGTCAAGTCGTCAAAGTGACGACATCGGCAGGCCGGTGACGGCGGGCTTTGATCGAAGTCGTGCAGGGTGGTCAACTGCGGAGCGAGGTACGCCGGCTGCTGCGCCGCGCCGCCGTCGGCCGGGCCGTGTCGCACCAGGTCAAGGGCAGATCTTGGGGCGCTGTCCACTGGGCCCGACGGCTTCAAAGCCGTCCACGACGCGGTCGCCGCGCTGATGCCCCGCATCGACTACCCCGAGCTGCTGCTGGAGGTGCACGCCCGCACCGGCATGTTCGATGAGATGCAGCACATGTCCGGATCGCACCTGCGCCGCGAGGACCTCGACATCACCCTTGCCGCCCTCACCGTGGCCCGCTCCTGCAACGTCGGGCTGGTCCCGGTCATCAAGCCCGGGACGCCGGCGCTGACCGAGCACCGGCTGCTGGGAGTGGAGAAGGGCTACTTCCACCATGAGGGCATCGCCGCCGCCTCCACCCGCCTGGAGCAGGCGCAAGGACAGATCGACATCACCGACGACTGGGGCGGCGGCCTGGTCGCCTCCGTCGACGGGGTGCGGTTCGTGGTCCTGGTCCGCTCCCTGTACGCCCGGCCCTCCCCGCTCTACTACGGCGTCGGGAAACGCTCACGCGGCGCCACCTGGCTCAACGCCGTATCGGACAAGGTCATGGGCCTGGGCGGCCTGCTGGTCCGCCTGCACGACCTGCGGCACGGTGCCGCCACCGTCATGCTCGCTGCCGGCATCGACATCAAGATCGTCCAGGAAATCCTCGGTCACGCCGACCGCGCCGCCACCTCCGACACCTACACATCGGTGCTCCCCGAACTGGCCGCCGAGGCCATCGGTCAGGCAGCCGCTGTCATCAACCGGCACCGCCTCACACCGGCAGGGACGGACAGGTCTCCGGGACGCTCGGGCACACCTCGGGCACACGCAGCCCCGAAAACGACCAAGGCGCCCTCCCGGAATGGGAGAACGCCCTGGTCATAGGTTGATCACAAGCGCACCCGAAGGGATTCGAACCCCTAACCTTCTGATCCGTAGTCAGATGCTCTATCCGTTGAGCTACGGGTGCTTGCCGGGGATTACTGTACCGGCTGAGCGGACCTAACCGCGAATCGATTCTCTGGACCCGCGCGTCAGGGGTCCCGACGACGCGATCGACTGTGTGACGTGGGTCATGGAACCGTTCGCCCGGCTGGAGCGCCGAAGGGGTAACTGAGACGCCAGTGACCCAAGAGGTCTACTCTCGTCCGGATCAAACCCCCCTCAAAGGAGAACTCCATGCGCATGTCAGCCACCAAGCTGGTCGGCGTCCTCGCCATCGGTGGCGCGATGCTCACCTCCACCGCCTGCGGCCCCCTCGACGCAGTGACCGGCGGCGGCGACAAGAAGGCTGCCTGCGACAACATCAAGTCCGCTGCCGAGCAGTTCGCCGGCTCCGGTCTGGCGCAGCCGGACATGAACAACCCGACCGCCAGCATCTCGGCCAATGCGCAGAAGCTCAGCGACTTCGCGGCCAAGGTCCGTACCGAGGGCCAGAACGCCGGTGGGGACGTCCAGTCGGCCGCCACCAAGTTCGCGGCTGACGTCGACAGCGCCGCCAACGCCATGCGCCAGATGGCCTCGAACCCCAGCAGCGCTTCGAGCAGCATGTCCAGCATCAGCTCCATGCAGCAGAGCGGCCAGGCCCTCTCCAAGGCCTGCGGCATCTCCGGTTTCCGCCTCAGCTGATCATGCGGCCGGCCGTCTCCCGTCGTGCGGGGACGGTCGGCCGTCGCTATGCTGGGCTCTGCTTTGCCGGGTGATGCGAACACCCGGTAACCTGTTCTCGGCCTGTTGGCCTCCTGGAGGATTCGCCTAGTCCGGTCTATGGCGCCGCACTGCTAATGCGGTTTGGGTGCAAGCCCATCCGGGGTTCAAATCCCCGATCCTCCGCCACCTGACCTGCGGGGTTGCGTCAAGCTACGCAACCCCGCAGTCGCGTTCAGGCCCCGAAATGGCCCGTTGGCTGCACAATGGCTGCACAGCCGGGTCCGGCGTGGGGAAGCCTAGGTCAGGCGGCGTTCTCCGCGGCGCAGGCTTCGCAGAGCCTTGGTTGACGCTCGTGACCTGTGGGTTCGCTCGGCGCAGCACCTCCGCGGAATTGCGCGATGAACGAGGAGATGAGGTTGGCTGCCTCGGTCCCGAGTTCTTCGGACACCACGGCGTAGACGTTGGCGGTGAATGCCTGGTCGGCGTGGCCGAGCATGTCGGAGACGACCTTCAGGGGCACGCCTGCGGCCAGCGCCATCGTCGCTGCGCCGTGCCGAAGATCGTGGAAGCGGATCGGGGGCAGCACCGGGCCGTCGATGGCTATCCGGACGCGTTCGACCGACATGCGGTGGCGGCGGGCGATCTGCTCGACCGTCCAGCCCTGCTCGTAGAAGCGCTGCCGGACCGCGACGTAGCGTCGGTAGATCTCGTTGAACTTCTGGGTGATGTAGTTCAGCTTGAGTGGTTGTCCGTCCTCATAGGTGAAGACGCGGCCGGAATCGGTGTACAGCTCGCCCCACTGCTCGCGCTCGGCGTCCTTGAGGGCGAACCAGTCGCTCATGACCACGGCAGTGCCGTCGTCGAAGATGACGTATCGGTCGGAGGTCTCGGTCTTGATGAAGTCCTCTTCGTCGTCGGGGTCCGCGCGAACGAAGAAGCGGTGGCGGTCCACGCTCATCTCGTGGCGGTCGAGCCGAGCGACCTCCCCGCGCCGCGGGCCCCAGTAGGCCGCCAGGTGGAACATCGGGTAGAGCCGTTCTGGCTTGGCGAAGTCCAGGAAGGCACCGGTCTGCGTCCCCGTCCACACCATGACCTTGCCGGGGATCTTGCCGGTCTCCACCCAGTAGGCCGTGCGCTCATCGGTCCACAGCAGCGGCTTGACCTTGGCCTTGTGGCTGCGGCTGCGGGCCTTGAGTACTCCGTTGGCGGGGCTCTCTTCAATGATCTTCAGCGGGGACTTGGCGGCTTCGTTGAGAGCTCCTGTCAGCACTGCGTGGATTCTGCGCAGGCGAGACTCGCTGACCGGTCGGGTGGAGTAGCGGCGTTGGCCGAAGCTGGCTCTGGCCGAGCTCAGGCGCCTGCCGGTCTCTGAGGGCTTGGGCGGCTCGTCGGGAGTGTTGATGAGCCGGATCTCGGTGTAGAGGTCGAGGATCTGGTCTTCAGTGATGTCCACGACCTTGACGTGGCCAAGGCCGGGCTTGAGGTAGAGGTCGATGATCTCGCGGTCGGTCTGGGTCGTGCGCGGGGAGAGGCCGTCGCCGGCCTTCTGCTCTTGGACGCGTCGCTTGTGTCGGCGTTCCAACAGGTCGCCGAGGGTCATCTTGAGGTCTTCGGGGCGTGCGGCGCGGCCGCCCTTGCCTACAGCTTTGGCGACGGCTTCCTTGGCCTCGTCCATGGTGTCGAAGGGCCCGAGCTTGGGTTGACGGCGCTTCTCCCCCGGGAGCGTGGGAGCGCTGTAGCGGGCGTACCACTTGCCGTGCCCTTTGTTCTTGAGTTTGGGGCACTGTTTGTACAAGCGGTTGCCGGTCTCGGGGTTCCGGCACGAGCACTCTTTGAAAGGCTTCACGTGGGTCGTTCTCCGATGATGCGAGGGGGCCCGAGGGGTGCCTGAGGATCATGACGCGTGGGGCTGACAGTGTCGTGTGTTAGGCGAGGGTGGGTTAGGCCAGGTGGGCCAGCTCCGGCGGCAGAGGTGGCGGCGTGAGACCTCGGCTGCGAATGTCGTCGCGGACCTCAGTGATGATCTCTTCGGCGATGGTCGCGGCGCGGTCGGCGGCCTGTGCGGTCGCCGCGTGGGCGGCGCGCAGGTTCTCGTCGGCCGTGCCCTCATGCATGGCATGAGCTGAGGCGGCCTTGCGCGCGGAGAAGGTGTACTCGCGGACGAAGCGGTCGTGGCGCAGGAACAGCCGCACAGCCGTCTCCCCTGACGTCGGCCCGAGTCCTGCGAACCACTGCACCGCGTCCCAGGTCGCCGCGGTTACCTCCGGGGCGAGCTTGACGGTCTCCTGCTGGCCAAGGGGAATCAGGAGCAGGATCGGTGGCGTGTCCAGCGCCCGAGCGAAGATCAGCAGCTCGGCGACGCTGACCGTGGGCCGTCGTTGCGACTCCAGGTTCGCAACGGCCGACCGGGTGATCGGCAGTCCCAGATCCGTGCAGGCGTCCGCGAGCTGCTGGGCGCTCATGCCGCGTTCCTTGCGGAGGCGCCTGACCTGTTCGGCGATGGCAGCTGCGAGAGAAGTCGACCAATCATTCTGTGTCACATGAGCACAATAGACGCGCTTGTTGACAGATCTCAACACGTCGCGAACAATCAGGGCACGAGAGGACGCAACAGCAGCGGGCGGCAGGCGCTCGCCGCACCCTGGAGTGGGCGGAGGATGAACGACCTGAGTGAGCCGACATGGACACGAGACCGCATCGCCGCCCTTGGGCCGGTCACTGACGTACCCACCGCAGCATCGATCTTGGACATCAGCCCGGACCTTGCTTACTCCTTGATCCGCAAGAACGAGTGGGCGACGCGAGTCCTTCACCTGGGCCGCGCGATCAAGATTCCGACCAAGGACCTGTTGGACCTGCTGTATCCCGTGACCGATCAGCCGACCCCCGTCGCTAGCTGAGACACACCCGATGGGCCCCCGCCGACTGGTGGGGGCCGTCGTACTTCAGGGGGCAGGTGAGCGGCGGAGCGTGTGACGGGTGTCGAGGTCAAGGCGTCGCCCGCGGTTCGGTACGAAGCCGAACCGGCGCCGGTACCAGCGCCTGAGTTGCGGACCGGTCAGGGCAGGTTTCCCGGCATGGATCGGTTCAGGCGTCCCGACGAGGACGTCACCGTTCTGGTCCGCGTGCCAGCAAATGCCCGACATGATTTGCGTGCCCAGCCCGCGACGTCGTCGGTCAGCGGGGATCACGAGCTGGAGGACTTCGACATATCCGCTCTCGCCGTCGCGTTTGAGGTGCACCTTCAAATCGGCATGTAGGGCTCGGAGCCTGGAGGCGAGCGCGGATGGCCACTCCTTGCCCGTCTCTACTGGCCTCGGGTGACCTTCCTGGCAGAAGCGGCAGCAAGCGTCCCGTTGCGTGACGCCTGGCCGGTCGGTGTCGAGCGCCAGCATCTCGACTCCGGTGCAGGATCGGACGGCCGTCACGACGGCACCGGCGGATAGTCCAGGTCAGGCCACTGAAACTCGAAGACCTCGGGCAGCGTCCGGTACGACGTTGAACCCACGGACGCCGCCACAGTTGCAGCGCCGTCGACTGGAGCCGGCGCCGCGGCGGGCGTGAGCTCCGGCACGAAGGCTTCGTCGGCGGGGGCGGCCGATCGCTGCAATGGCCAAGACCACTGGCGAACTTCGCCGTCCACTGCGCTCGACCGCCGGACGTATCGCTCTAGCTCCGTGCCGCTGAGCCGATAGGTCTGCACCTGCTCGACGATGGTCTGATCACCACGGATCCACACCACGAGGTCACGCGTCGCCATCTGGCCGAGGAGGGTTTCCGTGTCAGTGGTCACGGTGACCCAGTCGCCAGCTTCGAAGGGTCGCGGCTCGAAGGGTGTACGCGCGAACCTCGGGGGCGTCCAGAGTCTTGCGGCCCTCTCCAGCCTCCGTTCGCCAGCTCCCAGCTCGATCTCCCAGCCATCCAGGCCCTTGGGCTTGGCGAATTCAGCCGCGTTGCGCTCGGCCAGCAGACCCGCGACCCAGTCCGGGTAGTCGTCCTCCGGCATGAGCACCAGCCGCCAGGTGGCGCTGCCGGAGCAGATAACCAAATGATCTCCCGCTGCTTCCAGGGTCGCGGTCTCCTCGGGGAGATGGCGGGCAATGCGGGCGAGGAATCGGGCGTCCACAAGGACCGCACCCCGCTGATGCTCCGTGGTGTCGATCTCCAGGCGTCCAGCCTGGCCAGAGCCAGCGCCGGTAACGGCGAGAACGCCGTCCTGTGCCTCCAGCAAAAGCCCCGCCAACGCCGGGGTTGCGGGCCTGCCGTCCAGTGCCGTTATGACTCGGGTGACGGCGTCTGCGAGCGCGTTGCAACTCACCGTAACGTTCATCGGCGCTGCTCCGTTCCGGCCGTGGCCACTACCCGGGGCGGACGATGCCCGCGGTTGCGTAGGCGGGGAACGGCAGGGTGCGCAGGGTCGCGTCGGGTGCGTCGCTGCTCGCAAAGACGATCCGGACGTGCGGGTTGGCCCTGGTCTGCTCGGTGTCGAGCACATCGGCGGCGTATAGCCAGCCGTCATCGGATTCGGCGTCCATGAACCACTCGCCGCGCTCGATCTCGCCGTAAGTTCCCACACGGTAGGTTCCGCCGGGCCGGTTGCTCATCACACTTCCATTTCTGTTTGCTGTGCTGACATGTGAAATATTAGCCACACTTAGAAGGCATGTCAATACATCGGACATTGAATCTGGGACGGACAACCGGCCACCCGGACGGACTGACTGAGAGCGGCCCGGAACGGTCGGACATGGTCCGGCACGGCCCGGAGTGGTTCAGTGCACTCCAGTGGCACGGGTTGGCCCACCAGGTAGACCGGTCCACCTCTACCCATCTAAACAACCTTGTCCGGAGTGTTGACAGAGAGACTGTCTATGACTAATGTTTCCTATGTCAGCACAGCAATCCGAACAGGAGTGTCATGGGCATCATGATGCGGCCCCGCTGCCCGCGCTGCGTGCGTCCCCTCAAATTCCGGACTCAGGACGGTCACCGGACGTGCCTTTTGTGCACCGTTAGGTGCCTGCTCGCGAACCCACGCCCCCGGTTCAGCGCGCGTCAACTGGACGATGCCGTGGAGCTGATTGAGGACGGCGGAATCGTGCAGGTGGCTCCCGGCGAGTGGCGAACGGTCTCTAGCAACGGCACCGCGATCTTCGCGACCACCACGACGCGCTGCACCTGCAAGGCAGGGGCTTACAGTCGCCGTTGCTACCACGTCGCGGCCGCGCGGATGGTCGCCTGAGGATGCCTCACCGGGGGCGGCGACCCGCCCCCGGTCTGGCCGACAACGAAGGAGTCCCCTGTGGCTGTCTACACGCTCACTGTGGAGTGGGGCGGCGCCGTCACCGACCGGACGCCGACGGTCATGATCACCGAGGCGCCTGACATGCTCGCGCCACTGGCCACCTTTACCGAAATCCTGGTGAACCACTACGGCCCGGAGAGCGAGCTGTACGAGCTGGAGCCCGATCCAGGCGCTTGGGCGGCACCAGGCGTGCTGTTCCATGGCGACCTGTCTGAGCGCCTGGCCCTGGAGTACGAGGTGATCTACGCCAGGCCGAGCACCGAGCCAGGCCACTGATCTTCGTCCCGCAGGCCGGCGCCTTCCCGGCCTCGCCCGGTCCGGCTCAGTGCTAGTCAGTCGGCACGCTCCGGTCCAGGAGGACCCGGTCAGGCTTGGTTCAAAACGACCTGGCCGAGTTGATATCCCCGCCTGAGCTGCATGGACCGCCTCGGAGGGGCGGGCCCTGCTTCCACACCACTCGCAGCGCCGTTGACTCGATCTCGACTCGCTGCGTCTCAGACAAACCTGGATGGTTTGAGGACCGGCGTTGCTGACGCGCCGTCCTTGCCGCGAGCTGCCCCGGCTTCAAGCCGGGGCAGCTCAGCTGACGAAGACCGTCAGGTGGCGAGGTACACCCTGGCTCGATCGTCAAGCTCTGCGGCCTGACGCACGCCACGATCACGGAAGACAGCCAGTTGCCTGCGCATGGAAGCGACGGCCTTCTTCGTGCGTTCAGAGCGCACACCGGTCATGAGGTCGAGCGACCGTCCCCACGCCTCACAGGCCGACTCGATGTGGCCCCGCTGGAGATGCATCCGGGCTTCGGCCGCCGTGTTGAGGGCGTTCACCCTGGCGTAGGTCTTGTCAGCGCGCGATGCCACCGCGCGCGCATACTGGCTTGCGGCGTTCGCGGGGTCGTCCAGTTCGTTGAAGACTTCGGCAACGCGTGCGAACACGGTGCCCTTCGGGGGTCCCCACGCTTGGACCCAGAATGGGATGGCCTCCGGTGGCTGCTGAACGGCCATGAGGTTCTGCGAGTGGTTCACTTCCGCAACGGCGTCGCTGTCGCGGCCGGCCTTGGCGTAGGTATGAGCGAGGGCGCTGCGGAAGGTTGCCTCGGTATAGGGGTCGGCCTTCCCTTTGAGCCGAGACACCGCGGTCTCCGCGAGCGCTACACACTCCTCGGGCCGGTTGCGTTTGAGACCTTGCAAGGCCATGGTGCGCAGAACCAGGCCGTCGGCTCCCAGGACCCGAGACTCTGCGGCCAATCTGAAGGACTGCAAGTAGTAGCGCTGCGCCAGACCATGTTCGCCAGCGTCGTATGCCTTGAACCCAGCCAGGTGCACAGCGCGGCTGGCGATCATGAGCATCTCGCCGTGGGTCTGCTCAGAAGAGAACTGGGCTCGACACAACGGGGCGACGTCGTCTCTGAGATAGGAAATCAGGGCGGTCCTGCCGTGCTGGCCTCCGTGACGCTCGTCCATCTCGGTGAACATCGAGACCATGTCGCGAACCGCTGCTACGTCCGCCACGCCCAGCGTGGCGCCCGTCTTGGCCATCGCGGCCCGTGCAGCGACCTCATTCACGGCTTCAAGCGGTAGTAGCGCAGCGGCCGCCGAGTAGGCGGATGCGCTCAGGAAGCGCCGTCGATCCACGTCCAATTCCGCCTTCCATATCGGCAGCAGCGCATCGATGGGGTCAGTGTCCAGTGACAGCCCAGTGCCGTCATGGACCTGTGCGGCGTGCCGGGGGAATCCAAGATCCTCAACGGCGAGGGTGCGTCCGAGCCTGCGCGATAGAGCTTGTGCCAGGAACCAGGGGGTGCGGCCCGCTGGGCGTGCTCCGGAGATCCAGTGCTGGACGGTGGACTTGTTCGTGCGCAGTGTCTCCCCGTGCTCGGACGCCACGGTGCGCACGCGCGCCGCCACAGCCGCATAGCTCAGCGCCGAAGCCTCGATTAGTTCCTTGAGCTGGTGATTCTGACGCTCGCGTCCCTGGTGGGTCATCCGCGTTGCCCGCCTCGTATACCCGATATACCAGCCACCTTCATACCGATGTTGACCTCGACATTAGCCCGGAGCAAGAGTCAGAGCGGGTCTTATCGGGATACCTGGAGGTGCAACCTCATGCAACACTCTTTCGACCACGAGGGCGTCGTGCTGTCCTTCTACTGCAAGACACCCAGCTCCAACATCCAAGACGACTGCCCGGCGTTCCACCGAACGGATCGTGGATCATGGGCGGTCCAGGGCGAGCGACGCGAGGAGAACGAGGTCCGGGTTCAACTCCGAGCCCCGAAGGAGACGGAGGGGTGTGTCGAGATCCCCGACGACCTGGCGGACCTGTTCGTCCGGATGTATGCGAAGGAGAAGTATGGAGTTGATCTCGGTGCAGCGCCGGAGCGAGCTGATAGCCGGCGCCCGGACGAGCCTGAAGCTCGAGCTTCGTGACAACTACGCGGCTGACGCCGAGTCGCTAGCGGCGTGGCGGCGGGGCGGAGCTGCGGAGGCACGCAAGCTCGTCCAGCCATACGCTGACCAACTCGCCCCAAAAATCTCCGCTGGCGAGAAGGTACTGCGAAGGGTCAAGATCCTCTCCGAGCCGCCGTCAGAGTACATGCGGCATGCACTTGACGTTGCCGGTGCCCTGGTCGACGCCGGAGAGGATATTCGCTGGCTCCCACGTCGCCTCGCGTCCACCCTGCTCTTGCCTGGCAACGATTTCTTCATCCTCGACAGCCAACTCGTGATCTTCAACGTCCTGGACGGCGAGGACTCGCGTGCAGAGCAACAGCTCTACACGGCGCCGGATGTAGTGGACAGGTGCCAGGCGGCATTCGACGCCGCCTGGGAACTGGCCGTGCCGCACCACGACTACCGGTGACGGACCAGCGCATGTCTGAGTCTGCGGCCGACGCAGCCCGAAGAGCCTTCGGCGTCCGGCTCCGCGATCTCCGCAAGGACGCGCGCCTGACCGCACGGGAACTCGCAGCGGCAACCGGGATGCATTTCACCAAGATCTCCCGGATCGAGAACGGTCGGCAGAACCCTTCCGAAGACGATATCCGGGAGTGGGCCATCTCCTGCGGCGTCGCTCTCCAGATTCCCGAACTCATCGCCGCCCACCGCGAGGTGGAGCAGATGTGGCTGGAGCATCGCCGTGAGCTTCGAGCTGGCCTGCCCCATATCCAACGACGCGGCCATGCGCTGTATGAACAGACTAAACGCCTGTGCGTCTACGAGCCGCTCGTGCTCCCTGGCATCACACGAACCCGCGGCTACAACACCGCCGTGTTCACTGCAGTCACTCGCGTCCTAGAACGACCCGAGGATGAGGCAGAGTCAGCAGCCGACGCAAGGGAGGAGCGCAAGAAGCTCCTCACGTTCCCGAGCGGGAGGAATACCTACTCCTTCCTCATCGAGGCCGCTGCGCTCGACAACGGCTTCGGCGGCCGCGAGGTGATGGACGAACAGCTGCTTTTCCTTCTGGAAATCATCGGGATGCCGCACGTCAGCTTCGGCATCATCCCCCCGCTAGCCAGCCGATCGATCTGGCCAGGCCCGGGTTTCTACCTGTTTGACCAAAGCCTCGTGCGGAGCGAGACCTGGACAGCAGTCTTGTCATCCAAACGACCGGACGAGATCGAGTTCTACACACGGATCTTCAGGCTCCTAAGCGACCTGGCCGTCTACGGAGAACAAGCCAGAGCGCAAATCGAAGCCGCGAGGCATCGTCTGCAACATGATGAAACTTCCTAGCGACTAACGAACTCGGCCAGTCACTGTGGGGCGTAACAAATCCCAACAAGGTAGTTGCGCACTCCAGAGGACCAGTCGATGACCACTCTGACGGAACAGGTCACGCGCTACGCGCTGTCTCAGGCGTTCTCAGCCGTCCCGCAGCAGACGGCGTTTCGTCCCACCCACATCAGTCCCGCCGACTGGAATCACGGCGTGCTGCAGGGACTGAGGGACCGGCACCTTGACTGGCGCGTCTTCCCGTGCCCGGGCGGCTGGATCGCTTGCCGCGATGGCGGCTACGAGATCACAGAATCTGACCTCTACCGCCTGGAACAGCGCATTCACGCCGCCAATATCGGGATCGCCGCTGAGCGCGAGCGCAAAGAGCGGGAACTGCTAGTGCGTCCCTATCTGGACCACTCCCCCTAGCAGCGCAGCGCCCTCCCGACATCCCGCGCCGCCGTGTGTTGCCCATTCCCGCGCTCACCCCGTATCCGGAAGGCCGCCTATGTCCCCCCGGCACGATGAACCCGACGATCTCCCGTCCCTGACGGCGCTCACAAGTGCAGTGGCTTCATTCACCCAAGCCAGCCCGGCACGGATGTACAACTACTACCTGGGCGGTGGCGACCACTACGAGATCGACCGAACCGCAGCCCATCAGGTCATGGCTGCCGCAGGCGGCGACAACATCACAAGGGTGGCGCGCGCGAATCTGCAGTTCGCCGGACGTGCAGCCGCCTGGGCGGTCACGAAGATCGCCAGCAGCCTGGTCTTGGACATCGGGGTCGGGCTGGTGGACGATCTGCCGATCCCGAACCTCTATGAGGCCGTCCATGAGGCCAACCGGGAGGCCACGCTCGTCGGGTTCGACTACGACCCGATCGTGGTGACGCACGGCCGGGCCCGCGGCTACACCGAGGTCCTGTCCGGCGACGTCCGCGACATAGACGCCATGCTCGACCATCCCGATCTCGCCAAGCTCGGCAAGCGCGTCAACCTAGGCCAGCCGACGGTGGCGGTGCTGGCTGCGGTGCTGCATTTCGTGGGCGACGACGAGGACCCCGCGCGAGTCCTGATCAGGCTGCACGAGCGACTCCCGGCCGACTCAGCGCTGGTGTTCTCGCACGCCTGCTCCACACAGATCGACGCCGACACTGTGGCCGGCATGGAGCGCGGCTACGACAAGGCGCGCAGCCAGATCACCTTTCGCAGCGAAGAGCAGATCGACGCCTTGCTGAATGATGCGGGCTGGACGCCGGGGATGCCGCTGGTGGACGTGGAGAGGTGGGCGCCGCCCGGGGAGGTTGCCGAGCAGCGGGACAAGCCGGATCCCGTCACCTCGGTGCGGTGCATTGGCACGGTCGCGTTCTCTTCCAAGGCGGCCGCATGAGCAGCGCCACGGTTAGCACGACAGGGCCCGTCGGCTCTCAGATCGACACCACTCGACCGCATTCGGCGCGGCTGTGGAACTACTGGCTGGGCGGCAAGGACAACTATCCCGTCGACCGCGAAGTCGGCGACAAGATCGTCGAGATTTTCCCGGGCATCGTCGACGCGGCCCGGCACAGCCGGACGTTCATGCACCGCGCCGTCAATTTCATGGCGAGTGAGGCGGGGATCGGGCAGTTCCTGGACATCGGTGTCGGGTTGCCGACCGTGGACAACACCCACGAGGTCGTCCAGCGTGTCCGCCCCGACGCCCGCATCGTCTATGTCGACGATGACCCGCTGGTGATGGTCCACGCCCGTGCTCTGCTCACCTCCACCCGGCAAGGCGCCTGCGACTATGTGCACGCCGACCTACGCATCCCCAGCCGCATCCTGGATGCCGCCAGCGGCACCCTCGACTTCACCAAGCCGATCGCCCTCCTGCTGCTGGGCATCCTCGATCATGTGATCGACGGCGACGAGGCCCGCGCGATCATCGACACCCTGGTGGCCCGCCTGGCTGAGGGCAGCATGGTGGCCATCGCCTGCGTCACCGACGAGTTGCACGGCGAGCTCGTGCACGAGGCGATGGGCGAGTTGAAGGAGCTGGGGGGCCCCTCGATCGTTGCCCGCCCCGCTGCAGAGCTCGCACACTACTTCGACTGCGAGGGCCTGGAACTGCTGGAGCCCGGCGTCGTCACCTGCTCGCGCTGGCGCCCGGACCCGAACCCGTTCGGTGATCCCGAGGTGTCGCAGCTCTGCGGCGTCGCACGCAAGATCCGGCCATGACCGGCGCACCCACTCACCCGTTCCATCTTTCCCTCGCTCAGGAGGAAGTCGCCTATGAATACGGGCAGCGGCTGATGGTCCGGCTGATCGCCCACCAAGGCGTCACAGCCACGATTTCCCGCAGCCGACAAGGCCCGCCTGAGGTGTCGGTCGGCGCTCAGTTCATGCTCGGCGAAGACCTAATCGGCCTGCGGATGCACGTGTGGCCCCGGCACGGCGATAGCGCCCTGTCGTGGTATCGGGACCGACTGCTCAAACAGCGCCGCTACTTCCAATACGTGCGGCCGCTCACCGAACTCGACCTCCTGGCCGCAGATCTCGCACGCACTCTCCGGCGGCGCGCAGCTGCCCTAGGCCCCACAGGAATCGGCTCATGACCGGCGCGACCGCTTCAACCGCCCCCCGCCAGCCGCGGCCAGCTAGGCCAGGGCAGGTCGCCGCGCAGTCGGCCACGTGTGTGGTCGAGGAGGACCTGTGGCGGCATCAGCCGGTCGCGGTCGAGGCGAACTGCCGTGAGCTCGCTGCCGGGGGCCGGGCGACGAACGTGTCGGCGTGCGGGAGTGGCAAGTCGCGGATCGCCGCGCTGACGGCTCGGCGGCTGGTCATGGCCGGTTCGGTGTTGGTGATGGTGCCCACGCTGGAGCTGGCCGCCCAGATGATCCGAGATTTTGTGTCGGTCGGTGGCGCCGGTCGTTTGGTGGCGGTGTGCTCCGACGGCGAGGTGCTGCATGGCGACAGCGGTGTTCCCGCCGGGACGGTGACCACCCGGCCGCAGCAGCTCGCCGCCGCTGTCGCGGCCGCCGGTGGCGGGCGGGTGACGGTGGTGTGCACTTACCAGAGCCTGCCGGTGGTCGCTGCGGCACACCGTGACCACGGGCTTGGCCGCTGGGGCCTGGTGGTGGTCGATGAGGCGCACCGCACGGCCGGGGCGGCCGGTCGCGCATGGAGCCTGGTCCACCACGACGCACAGATCCCCGCCCTCCGACGCCTGTACATGACGGCGACCCCGCGGATCTACACCGACGGCGGCCAAACCGCGGTCTCGATGGACGATGAGTCCATCTACGGCCCCACCGTGTTCGAGTTGTCGACCGGGGAGGCGATCGAACGTGGGCTGCTGGCCGAGTGGGAGATCGTGCTGGCCCTGGTCTCCCCGGCCCGGCTGGACCCGGAGCTGCTAGCCACCGGCGAGCACGTCACGGTCGGGCGGACCGCGATCGCCCTGGACGTCCTGGCGTTGCAGGTCGCGGTGCTGCGCGCCGCGGCCGAGCACGACGTCCGGAAAATGATCACCTTCCATCATCGGGTGGCCTCGGCCCGCGCCTGGGCGATCGCGCTACCCCAGGTATCGGAGCTGCTGGCCGAGGGCGACCGGCCCGCCGCGGTGACCGCGCACCATATCCACGGCGGGCAAAAGCGCCCGGTGCGCCAGCGCATCCTGGACAATCTGCGCGCCGCCGACAACGGGAACGGCGAGCTGCTGGTGGTCGCGAACTCGCGCGTGCTGGCCGAAGGCGTGGACGCGCCCGCCGTCGACGCGATCGGCATGATCGACTCACGCGCCAGCGAGATCGATATCGTGCAGATCGTCGGCCGGGCCTTGCGGACCGGCGGCCGCAAAGGCAAGGTCGCAAAGATCATCGTGCCGATCCTGATGGACGGCGTGGATCCGGGCGCCGGCCCGCAGTCCGTCTTGGAGGGATCGGCGTTCTCGCCGCTGTGGCGGGTGCTGCGCGCGTTGCGGGCCCATGATCAGCGGCTGGTTCCCCGCCTGAGGGCTGTTGGTGCCGCTGTGGACGCCGCCGATGGATCGGGGGCGCTGCAGATGCCCGACTGGCTCAGTGTGAGCGGCCGAGTCCCGTTTCCCGATGACCTGGCCCGAGCCGTTCTGCTGGGCACCATCCGCTCCACCACCCAACAGTGGACCACCGACACCGCCACCCCCCGCGACCCCGCGTCCGGGCCGTGGCGGGAGGAGTACGCCCATGCGGCGGAGTACTACTCCCGGTATGGCGATCTGGACGCCGACTTCGACGTCGTCTGCCAGCACGGCTTTCCCGTCGGCCGCTGGATACGTGACCAGCGCCGAGACTGGCGAGGTGGCTACCTCACGCCTTACCAGACGGCACTGCTGGACACGCTCGGGATGATCTGGCATGTCCCCAACCACAGATGGCGCAAAGCCCACGCCGTCGCCGCCGAATATCGCGCCTGCCACGGCACCCTCCTGGATGTCCCGCCGTACTACATCCGCAACAAGATCAGGCTTCGTCAGTGGCTCGACCGGCAGATCGAGCGCTACCACAAAGGCACCCTGCCGCCCGACCACGCAGCCGACCTGGAGGCGCTCGGGGTCGTCGGGCCCAACTCCGACCGCAGCTGCGACCGCGCCTGGGCCCGCGGCCATGCCGCAGCCCAGGCCTACCACCGCCAACACCGCTCCCTCTACAGCACCGCAAGCCCCCGCACCATCGACGGCGTTGACCTGGACACGTGGCTACCCCAGCAGCAACGCGACCGGCGAGCCGGAAAGCTCACCCTCCGCCAGATCCAGGCACTGGACACCCTGGGCATGCGATGGGACGGGTTCGGCCGCGACTGGCGAGACGGACTGGCCGACCTCACCGAGCACCACCAGGCCCACGGCCACATCCACCTGAGCCTGGACCACCAAGGCCGCCGGATCAAAGACCTCGGCCGATGGCTACAGCGACGCCGAGAAGACCACGCCGCAGGCACCCTGACCAAAGCCCAAGCCGCAGCGCTGCACCGCCTCGGGATCTGGTGGGACCCGATCCTGGGCCCCTACGCCGCCGAACTCACCGCCCTGGAGGCGTTTCATACCACCCACGGGGACCTGCGGCTGCCACCCGACTACACCGTCGGCGACCTCAAGCTGGACCGCTGGCTCTGCCAGCTAGCCAGCGACAACCGCCACGGCATCCGGCAGCCCCCTGAGCTGCTCGCCTACCTCAGCCGACTGGACCCCCATTGGCATTGGCGCTCTCCCCAGCGCGCAGAGGACTGACCGTACCTCGCGACCGCCGTCACCCGCCGAACGGTAGCGTTTGGGCCAGCGCGATCCGCCGCCATTGGTCTGCACGCAGGGGACGGGATGTCAACGCCTCACCACGACAGCGAGAAGCCCGATCAGCAGGAACCGACCTACATCGGTACAGACCAGATCGCTCAGTGGTTCTCGGTGTCGCCCGCCACGGTGTCGCAGTGGCGCATCCGGTTCGCCGTCGACAACAGCGACAACCCGTGCCCGCAACCCGACATCCAGATCAACCGGTGGGCGGGATGGCGCTCGGAACGCAAGGCGGCCTGGCTGGCATGGGACGAGCGCCGTAAGGCCAAGCAGAAGGCAGAACCGGCCGACTATGAGGCCGAAACCGTCAGCTATGCAGGCCCACAAGATGTGGGGGAATGGTTCGGAGTGCCTGGTGGGACGGTTTCCAGGTGGCGGTTGCGATACGCCAAGACGAACATGCCGTGCCCAGCCCCGAATGTCGTTATCAAGGGTCTGAGCGAGCAGGCGTCGGTACCGGGCTGGCGTCCGGACCGCAAGGACGAGTGGCTCACGTGGGAGAAGCAACGTCCGGGGCGCGGAGCGGGCGGCGGCCGCAAGCCCGCGAAGTCGTAGCCGGCCGGAGCGCGCGCTGACCGGCGTGCGGACCACTCACCCGCGGGGCGGGCATGTGAAAGGGCTGGGAGCCCATCCGCACCGCATGGCGTGAACCACGTGGACCCGGATTGTTCACCGAGTGTCAGCACAGCAAACCGGGCTCCCAGCCCGAAGGCTCCATGGTAGCGAAACCCCGCAGCCATCGGAGCTCGCGCGGGCGGTTCGTTCTTTCCTGCGGTCTCCAGTTTGATCTTGACAGGCGATCACCTGCCGGTGATCTTGGCGTGGATCTGGAACTCATCAAGGCGAACTAGGAGCAGCCGGGCCAGAGTCTTCACGATATGCGGTTCGTCGAACAGGACGATGGACCTCACGGGCGGTTCCAGCCTGGAGGGGACGACGTCGCCCACCACTCCGACGGGGTGCGCCTTGGACACCGTGAAGGCCACGGCTCCTTGTGACCGCAGGCTTGGGCAGAGCTTTATGGCCACTGGCCAGCAGTTCTGGCAGGTGGGCGGGTTAGCGGTCTCCATGCGGTCGGCGCCTAGGTGGTGGATCAGCATGGACCATTCCAGCGCGTGCATGAGCCAGGAGGTCCCGTTGTCTGTGGCGGCGGATTGGCCGCATACCTGGCAGAGATGGTCGGTGAGGGCCTTGCGCTGCCGCTCGCTGTTGAACGCGGCCCAGTCCGGTGACCCTGTGCGGTCGGTCCGAGTGTGGCGCCACAAGACAGACGGGCAGTCAGCGCCGGGCGGCGACCACCAGTCCTCGGTGCTGGGGTCTTGATAGGCCAGCCGGGCGCCGCCGTTCGCGGCGGGCTCGATCTGGAGCGGCATCTGCGATGGCCGGTAGGTCTCTCCGGTCCATTGGGCGATCCAGGGGACAGGCCGCCCTTTCCAGCGAGGCACGGTCTCGGGGATGGAGAAGGTGTGCGCACCGGGGGTGCTCATGGCTTCCTTTCGTTTCGGGCTCGGGCAGCCCGGCGGATCGCCCTGGCCTCGAAGGCAGGGCCACCGTGGGTGAAGGTGTAGTGCGGGCCTGAAGGAGGGGGCGGTGTCGCGTCCATGGCCCTCGGTGGCTTAGGACGGGGAGTGGATCGGGGGGATAACCGGCAGGCTCAGAAGTTGCGAGCGCAGAGCGGCGGTCTGGCTGGGCTCCAGGCCCAGCGGTACTCCGTGCGGGTCGACGGTCGCGAGCAGCGCTACGCCCCGATAATCCTGGTGAACGAAGCCGTATCGGCGTGCGAGGAGAGTGGCGTAGACGTTCACCGGCTGACGCCTTATCCCTTCCTCATCCAGCCACATTTCCAAGGTGTCGGTGAGGCGCACGACTGCGGACACGGTGCAGCCGATCGCCGCGTTGATCTCATGAATTACCTGGTCGCTGGTCTGGTCCTGCGGTGAGAACGGAAGCTCTTGTAGGAGCCCGGTTGGTGCGAGCACCAGCGCGGTACGGTTCATTTCAATCCAATCGGATTGCTGTGCTGACATGTGTGACTCTATGACAAGCCTCCAAGTACTGTCAATACACCAGACATTATTGAACAAGTTTGTCTGATGTGTTGACATCCGGCGAATGGGTGACTAATGTTTCTCATGTCAGCACAGCAAGCCATACGGATTGCGGTCCTCATAGGGCTGGAAGTCCGGGCAGGGAGGAACCATGTCGCGCCGCCCCTTTGATCAGCCCCGCGAGGGCGACCCGCCGCAGAGCGGCAGCACTTGGGAGACCATCCAGACCACCCAGATCAACCACGCACCCGTCACCTCTGTGATGTCCCAGGGACACCCCACCGAGGAAGCGGCCGTAGAGGCCCTGGCTCAGCACTTCCAGGAAAAGGCCGCCGCGACCGACTGGGCCCCGACCAAAGCCGGATGGCAACGGGGCATCACCGAGATCCGCCGCAACCACCGCACCCGCGTGTTCTCAGTGACGTACAGCGTTCGTCCCACAGCAGACCGGGCCGCGTGAGCGAGAGCAGCGACCGGGAGACCTGGCACGAGGTGTTCCAACAGGCCAAGGCTCTACACCTGTACTCCGAACAGTTCGAGACCGTCACGCTCGGCCTGGCCAACCCCGGCGAGATCCCCGACGCCCCCGAGCCCGCAGCCGCGCGGCCGATGGCTCACCGCCTTCACGAGGAGATCGTGCGGCATTTCCAGCAGCTCGAACAGCTGATGGCCGCCATCCCCCACTAGCCGCTGGGTTCGCGCGTCTCGTCACGCGTTACCCAGCACCGGTTCCAGGTGCGGGCATGCGACCCGCGCTGGCTTTCCCTTTCCCCTTGCGCCAGCGCACCGACTCGCTCCTGCACCTGGAACCCACCCCGCCCCCGGAAGGCCCGGAAGGAACGACCAGCCCGGCATAGCCCGGCGCAAGGGTCACCGCCCGAGCCTTCCGGGGCCCACCTCCCTCACCCATGAAAGGGATCACGCATGCCCTCACGCAGCCGGCTGCCCATGGAAGAGACCCAGCGCAAGCGTCGCGGCCATGAGTTCCTGCCGCCTCCGCGCGTCATCGACCGGACCCCCGGCGAACGCGGCCAAGAGAACGTGCCGGAAGCCGACAAAATCGCCCACATCCACTACTTCGGCGGCGCCGTCGACTTCTGGGTCACCGAGATGTGGCAGGAGATCGGCACCGGAGAGTGGATGGCCTTCGGCTACATGAAGTTCAGTCACGCCCCCAACGACGGAGAGTGGGGCAGCCAGTACCTCTCGGCCCTGGAGCAAATGGTCCTGGGCAGAGATCTGCCCTACATCGTCGAGCGGGACCTGTACTGGGACCCGACGCCGATGTGGCAGATCGAACGCGCGGGCGTGTGGGACAGCCACGGCTACCAATACATCGTGCGCTACGGCGAGATGCGCGGGTGGCCGACGCCGAAGATCGCCGAGCTATGCCGCAAAGCCCATCAGGACCAGGCCCCCGCTGATACCGCCATGTGGGACGGCACCGAATGGTGGACCGCCAGCGAAGCGCCGCTGGAGATTCGCGAGCGGCTCGGCGTCCCGTCACACGTGGACGCTGACGATGTCGACTTGGACGAGCTCGGCTACCCGTACCTGGTCCAGCATCTCAAGCACATCGGTCACCCCCCGGCATACATCGCCCGCATCTGTCGCAAGGCCGCCGCAGTCAACGCGCCCCCCGACACCTATCTCCTGGAGTTCCCGCACCACACCGTTCGCACCGTGGGCGAGGTCCTGGAACTGCTGCAGAACGTCGGCTACCACGCCGAGCCCCCGTCGGTCTGACCGTCCCCACCTGCTACGGCCGGGCCGGAACATCCGTGGCCCGGCCGTTCACCAAGAGAGGCCGCAATGCCGACATCCGATCCGCAACAACCAACGCAGGCCCAGCCGCCGAAGTGCTGGTGCCTGTTCGATCACCCGCTCACCGAAGAGGCCAGAGCCCTGGTCAAGCGGCAGCTCGACTATGCGCGAAACGTGCAGGACCCGCAAGGCATGCTCATCCACCTCATACGCCTGACCGGTGACTGCCCGGCAAGGCGAAGCCAAGCCACCATCCTTGACACCCGCTCCGCTGACGAGCCATCTGGTGACGGAGGAGAGGGGGTGGCCAGGTGACTCCGCCTCAGCGCCGCGAGCCGTCGGAGCTTACGGGCCTCAAGAAGTCGGTGCAGCGAATAGAGAAAGCCGCCATCGAACTCTCTGCGCTCACACGCGGCGGACACCGCATCACCGGCCGCCGGACGCCACGGATGCGGGACGGCTCTCCTCCAGAGGAGTTGACCCCCGAGCAGAGGAAGAAGCGCACCGACAAGGCCAAGGCAGCGCGGAAAGCCCGCAGGAAGAACCGGCGCAAGCGGTGATCGCAGCGACATCACAGACGAAGGGAAAGCGCCCCTCGTGAGCAAGAAGATCAAGTTCACCTACCGGCTGGCCACGCCGTGGCCTCGCCCTCGCCTCGTCATTCTCAACCTGTTCTTCGGGGCTGGAGCGGTCTTCAAGTACGCGACGGGCCAGAAGCTTGAAGGGGCGGTATCGCTGATCCTTTGGGTGCTGGTCACACTGGTGATCGCGGCCACCAGCGCCAAGTTCGTTCGGCAGAACCGCAAGCTCCGAGCACGGTACGACGAGCTCGGTGGCACGGAACAGCACGACCACTGAGCTCACCCGGCCCGTCCATTGGCAAGCATTAACGACGGAAGCGCCCCGCCCACCCGACCGACGAGGCCGGAAGGACGGGGCGCTCTTTGCTCTGGTGCCCGCCTCCGTAAGGATGCGGACACGGGCCTCAGGACCGACTGGTCAAACCGTGGGCGGCTTGGTCAGGCGCTGGGCGGTGGCGGCCGGAACGTATACCGGGGACTGGCCGGTGATTCCTGCGGCCAGGAGCCAACGGCCGATCGCAGGCCACTGTGTCTCGATGAGCCGAGCGGCTGTGTAGTAGGCGAAAGTAACCGAGACTGTCACGATCTCGGTCACCGCACCGGACGGCAGGTCCAGGCCGATGCGGGCGGCCCAGCCGAGCAGTGCACCGACGATCAGCGGGACAAGCGTGCGGACGATGGACGGGGACATGGTGTCTCCTGTCATGAGGATGTCGAAGTGAAGGCCAGGACCGGGCTGGCATCGAAGTGGTGAAAGCCGGAGCGCTGGAACTGATCAGGCACGCTGACGGCCACCCGGGTGCTGCGGCGCGGTGCAAAACCGCGGGGTCTGCCGGGGTCAGGTGAGGGGAGCCGTCCAGGCCGCCGCCCAGGTGGCAGGGCCGATCACGCCGTCCTGCTGAAGGCGCTTCTCCTTCTGGAAGGCGCGGGCGACCTTTTCGGATGCCGGGCCGTAGACCCCATCCACTGCCAGGTGCCAGCCTCGGGCGCGCATCTGCCGCTGCCAGGTCCGCACGTCGTTGCCGGACGTTGCGGGCGGCTGGGTGATGTAGCGGCCGGGCCAGCGAGGCGCGGCGGTGCCGGGCTTGGGCTTATCGGGCTTGCTCGGCGGGCGGGAACCGGTGGAGTAGGCCGGGTAGCCGTACCCGGCGATCCCTGATCGGCGGACGCGCCTGCGGACGGCGTTGTCGGTGTTGCCTTCGAGCGTGACCACGCTTCCGTCTGCGCGGACGGCCTCGACGATGCCGACGTGGTCGATGGCCGGACGCGAGTGAGATCCGCTCCAGTCGAAGAAGATGATGGCGCCGACGCGGGGCTTGTGACCCCAGCGGCCTCGGTCGGCGAACCACTGGGCGTGGCTGGGCGTGTAGGCGAAGTCGCCGACGATCGACAGCGCTCCGGCCTGGACGGCGCACCAGCCCACGAACATGTCGCACCATGCGGCGCGGGCGAACCCGCGCACGTGCTTGCGGTCCTCGTAGGCGGCGCCGTACTTGGTCCAGCCGTCACTGCGTTCGCTCGTGCCGAGCTGGGAACGGGCGATCCTCAGGATGTCCTTGGCCGTGGGCATCAGCTGTCCTCCCCGTCGTCGGTGATCTCGGAGGCGACGGCCGTCCCGGGGTCCTGCGGGACGTCTTGGGGGCCGTCTTCGGGCCGCACCGCAGCTTGGTGAGCGGGGCGGGTGGGCACGATTTCTGCGGGCTCGGGCACGAGGACTCCTTGAGGTTGGGCATGCCGGAAAGCCCCGAGGCCGGCGGCCGGGGGGCTTGGAGGCGTGTGGGTTTACTTGACGCCGAGGGCGGCGATGATCGTGGCGCCCAGCAGCGAGACGATCAGCGACAGCACGGCTGTGGTGATGGCGCCGGTGATGATGCGGCGGTCGGCCGCGCGGCGTTCATCGTCGGCACGGCGTTGCTGATGCAGGTCGGCGATCTCGGCGGCGAGGTCGTCCAGGCGTTCGCTGGTGGCCGCGCGGTGCGCGTTGTAGACCTCGATGCTGATCACGCGGCCGAGGCGGGAGGAGATGTCATCCAGCCGCCTGCCGATCTCGGCCTCGATGCGTCCGAGAGTTCGGGCGAGCTCGGCGAGGGTGGGTTCGGGCAGCGTCACGGGCCCGTCCTCCTTGGTCAGGTGTCGGTACCGCGCGGCGGAGCGCCGGTCAGGTGACGGTCCGGGGCGTGACGGTCAGGAAGCTGTTCTCCTTGACCCGCACGCCTTCCCCGGTGCCGGTGTCTTCGCATGCCTGGAGGGTGAGGGTTGCGGTGCCGACGCCCGGTGCGACGTACAACTCCCCGACAATCGTCAGGCTGCGCTGATTGGCCCAGCCCACGCCGGTGACAGCGCCGTCTCCGTCAGCGACGACATAGCGGGTCACAGCGGGGGTCGACAGACAGTAGGCGCAGCCCGCCGCTCCTGCAGGGGTGACGAAGTTGGCCTGCCAGTTGGCCTCGACAGTGCCGGACGCTGTGTCTCGGGTGATCTTGATTCCGATCCTGGCGTTGGCGTCGGCGTCGGCCCGGTAGAGCACGAACGCTTCGAACCGGTACCAGCGCGAGCCGCCTGGGACGGAGGCCGACAGCTTCGGCACGTCGGCTAGGGAGTTGCCGGTGATGGTGACTTCGGCAGCGTCTTGCCGCCGGTTCACCACGCCGGTTCCGCTGGAGGAGTTCGTGTCGGTGGTGATGGTCAGCCGGTTGCTCTGGTACGCGGAGAGGACTCGCACCTGGTGGCTGGCGTGTGGTGTGCCGCCGAGCCAGTGGACGCCGTCCGCGGGGTCGGTGGCTTGGGCGCTGGACCGGTTGTCGTAGGCGATGCCGCTGACTCGGATGTTGCGCGCGGCCGCGTCGATGACGAATCCGTGTTTCTGGTTGCCGGATTCGCCGATGGTCCGGTTGAACGCAACGGCCCCGTCGATGGTGAGCTCGGAGGCTTGGGGCCCGATGTAGAAGCCGGAGCACTCATATGGCCGCGCTTCACCCGACAGGGTGTCGTAGCGGCTGGAGGTCTCGGCGTAGCAGCCGGTGAGCTGGGACTTGCCAAGTCTCAGTAGGAAGCCGTGGCCTCCGTTGTCCTGGGCCTGGCAATGGGAGTAGACGTTGCGGACGCCACGGTTGTAGAAGCCCGCGCCGTCTTTGTAGTCGGCGGATTCGACATAGGCGCTGCTGCGCCGGTTGTACCAGGATCCGCAGCCGTAGAAGTTGCACTGAGCTGCGTACACCTCGATGCCGGCGTAGCCCTGGCCACTGTGGTTCGCGCCGGAGACGTCCAGGAGGTGGAACTTGTTGTCTGGGGCGCCGCCGCTGCCGTCATCGCGGCCGACTTGTACGCCTCGCCGCCAGAACCGGCGGAGCCGGACGTCGGAGACGATCATGGCTTGGTCGTCATCGCCGATGATGACCAGGCCCTCGTGAAGATCCCAGATCAGAAGCCGTTCGAGCCGGTTGGCTGCGTCCGGCTCGATCGTCAGGCCGGTGGTGTTGAGGAGGATTCCGTCCGCGGGGTTCGCAGTCGGCTCAGTGTGGGTGTTACCGGGGCTGGCCTTGATCCATAGATCTGTGACGGCCCAGTCATGGACGTCGGATCGGCTGACGGTTCGGGAGCCGACGCCGATGACCGCGGTCTCAGTGGCCCATGTACCGGCGGCGATCAGGCGGGTGGCGTAGCGGGACTCTCCGCGCAGAGTCACACCAGTGCGCATCTGGAGTCCACCCGCGCAGCCCGTACCGCCGACGTTGCTGGTGTAGCCGATCAGGTAGTCGCCGCGGGGCAGGTACACCACACCGCCGCCCTGGTTGGCCACGTTGTCGATCGCGGCTTGAATGGCGGGTCGCGCGTCAACGCGGCCGGTCGGATCAGCGTCGTAAGGGCTGAGGACCGCGTTCACCCACGGGCTGTTTGCGGTGCTGGGAAGCGACGCCCACCGTGCCCCGTACAGGGCGCCAGCGTCCGAGTCCTTCGTGAGAACCTGGCCAGGTTGGCCGGTCAGCAGGAACTCACGCAGCCCAGAGCTCCAGGTGGTCGCCGCTGTCAGGCTCGCGATGGTGTCACCGAGGTCGGTTGCGGTGATCCAGAGGCGGGTTCCCGCGCCGGCGTCTGCCCACATTCCGAGAACCTCGGGCGGTCCCTGGAAGCGTGGAAGCATTCCGGCCGGTGTGTTGACGCCGTCTCCGGACACGACGGCGTCCATGGGTGCTTCGCCCGCGCTGAGCAGGTCGGTGTAGCGAACGCCCCCGGTGGGGGCGTTCCAGAACGTGACCACCGCAGAAGGGGCGAGTAGCAGGACGGAGCCGTCCCCTGTGGTGAACGTCCAATCCGCGAGACCTGCGCCGAACCAGTGGCGTCCCATGATCACCGGCCTCTCAAGGGATGTAGGTCATGGTGAGCCGCAAGATCGTGTTGTCACCGAGGTCGTTGGGCGACGTGTATTGCATCCACACTTCACCGCTGGTGGTGACTTCGACCCGAGCGTGAATCCGGGTGTTGGTCATAGCTGCGAAGTGCTGGTACGAGCGGCGAGTTCGGAAGGGTGCGGGGACGGTCGCTACGAGGACGCCGTCTGGGAGGTTGATCTGAGTCGTGTGTGGGTGGAACTTGGCGTTGATGACGAGGGAGACGACTCCACTGACGAGCCGCCCGACGTTGGCTCCCGCGGAGGACCAGCCGTAGTCGTTGGCGCCCTGCTTGGGCTTCAGCGAGAGAGGGAGGTCGCCTGTGTCTTCGATCAGCGACACCCAGGTGCTCCCGTCCCAGCGGGTGACGCGCCCTGTGTCCAGTTCCAAGCCGAGGGTCCGCCGCGTGGGCGTCGGCTTGGCGTAGGAGCTGTAGAGGATCGGTGCGTTCCCCAGCCAGAACCGCTCGTCCAGTAGTCCGGCCATAGACCCATTGCTCTGGGAGGTCCAGCGAGCGATCGGCAGATCCCACATGCCGTGCGTCCCGAGGGTTGCCTGAATGGCTGGCACGGGAGGTGTAGGGCCGGGCGTGCCGACCACGATCATGGGCTTGACGAAGTCGGCTGGGTCGGATGCGTCCCGGTTGAGGCGAAGCACCAACCGGTCGATGCGATTCTGCGTCGCGGGTGGCGGGATCGAGACCGAGGCCCCCGCCTGGAGCGGCTTATAGATGCCGCGGAGCAGCGCACCGCCAGCCGTCATCGTCGCGGTGCGAGCGGAAACGTTCAGCGCCGGATCCAGGCCCCAGGCCACCCCAGAGGCTTCTGCGGCGGTGAAGTACGCCTCCCACTCGGCCAGGGTCGTCATGGAGATCTGTCCCGGCATCGGGTAAGCGATGTCGTCTGCCATCCGGCCGCCTTTCATGCATGGTCGGACCGCCCGATGACCTCGGTGGCCTGGCGGGAAGGTCGGAAGAACTGGATTAGGGGGCGGTCGCGCGCAGACGCTGCTCGACCGCTCGCAGCCGCACGGCGAGCTGGGCGGTGATGGTGTTGTCGTCGGCGGTTTGGTCGGCGCCGATCTCGGGGGTGACTGTCTCGCGGTAGGCCGCGCCGGTGGCGTCGGCGACGAGCTGGACTCGCGAAACGAGATCGGTGTAGGTGACGTCCTCGCGGATGTCGACGGTCACGATGTCTCCGAGCTGGTAGCCGGTGACTCCGTCCACGTCCGCGCCGAACCGCAGCCTGGGCAGGTCCACTGCCCTGACGGCGAGCTTGACCGTCCCGGCACCTTTGGCGAGGGCTTCACGCGCGGCCGCGGCCGCGTCGGTGTCGGTGCTGGTCTGGTCGATGACCTGCTCAACGCGCGTCCACGAATCGTTGCTGCCCTGTCCGGCCTGCTCGAAGTAGGCGGGTGAGGCTGTCTGCATCAGCGCGTTTGTGAGGGTCGGGTCGGCGACGGCCAGGTCAGCGTCCGCCAGGTTGCCCAGCGCCGCCGAGAACACCGCCCGCTGCGATCGGTCGCGGGGCAGATAGGTGTCGAAGCGGAGGCGTGTGCCTTCCAGGGCGAGGCGCACGCCGATGCGAGATTGCAACGCGACCGCGCGCACCATGTCCATGAGGGAGGCACCGATGGTAGGGGTGTCGCCAACCGCAGGGCCCGCCGCAGGCCTGATCGGTACGACTTTGTAAGAGACCTGTTGGCCGCGTTGCTGGTCGGGTGCCACGTCCAGAACTGGGATTTTGCGGGCCGGATCGCCGGGCGTGACGAGGTTGGCGGCCACGATCTGCTTGATGACTGTCTCGGCGGCGCCGGTGTAGACGCGGGCTGTGGTGGGCTGCTGCGCCCATGTCTTGGTCGGGTCGGGGAAGGCGATCCGGTTGGCGAGCAGGCTCAGCAGGTCCGAACCGGTGAGGATCAGGGCTTCGGTGATGCGGCCTGTCTCAGGGTTAAGGGACCGCTTGTACGCCCAACCCTCCGCACGCAGCGAGAACGACGTAATGCCATTCCAGTCGACAACGATCCCGATCGGCAGCAGGTTGCCGCTGCCGTCCAGGCGAATGAGCGCCCAGGTTCGGTCCGTGGCCGGCATCTCCAGGGTGAAGGAGCCGACCGCGTTCCAGATGACGTTGATCTCCAGCTTGCGGAACGGGATCGGGGAGCCGCGCCGCAGGGTCGCCAGTTCTAGTGGCTCAATCAGCACCGCCATCACGCACCACCACCTCGCGGCTCATGACGACATCCGGTTTCTGCGAAGGGAGATCAGTCGCGTCCGGCCTCGACGAGCTTGCGAGCGAGCAGACCGGGGCGGGTGAGCAGTGCCTCGTGTGAGCCTGGCATCTGGACCAGGCGACACAGGCCAAGGCGGGAGGAGAAGCGGGGATGCCAGCCGGACGCCTCACCGGGCGGCAGGCTGTTGTCATCGGTGGCGTACAGGTAGGACGAACGCAACCGGCCGGCGTCCAGCAGCTTGTAGAACTGCCGCAGGTCGAGGTGGTCTTCGAGCATCGCGACCGGCTCCGGCGACAACGTGCGGAAGGTACGGGTAGCGACCGCGAGGTCAGCGTCGTTGACGAACCGCTCGCGCCACATCTCGAACGGCAACATGACCGTTCCGTCAACGAGACTGCGGCGCATCATGCGTGCCATGTCCCGCGGGATCTCGTCGAACACCGAACCGCCGTCAGGCAGCACGAACGCGTTGAAGTAGACCAGGCGGCGAATCCGGTCAGGTATCTGCTCCGCGACCTTGCTGATGATCGTTCCACCGAACGAGTGCCCGACAAGGACGATCTCGTTGAGCTGGTGTTCGTCGAGGTAATCGACGATTGAGGCGACTCCGTCGGTGTGCGTGACGTTCCGGGCCGCACCCGGTCCATGTCCTGTAACCGTCGGCGCGTGTACCTTGTGTCCTCGCCGGCGCAGTTCCTCAGCGGTTGCCGCCCAGTGCCCGCCGTGATGCCAGGCGCCGTGAACGAGCACGAACACGAGCCTGCGTTCGTCGCTATTGCCGTGAAGGGTCTCCATGCGAGTCCTTACGTGGTTGGCAGAGGGCTTATAAATGGCGCGAACTTGACTGGCGCGGACCTGACCGGCGCACACCTGACCGGCGCGAACTTGACCAGCGCGGACCTGACCGGCGCAGATTTGACCGGTGCGGATCTGAGAACGTCGAGTTCTGCACGTTCCTCTGCGCGGAGTGCCCATGGCGCAGGGATGTGGATCTGTCGCTGTTCAGCGATGACGACTTCGACAAGCTCCGCAAGGCGAATGCCAGGGGTACTCGGCACGGTCTACGATCCCGCGAAGCTGGAGGAGGTACGATCGGCGCCGGGATGACCGCGAAGGCCACGACCCGTACCGCGTTGAGGGCCTGCCAGGCACCGGCCGCCACCACGTGCACACCGTCGAGCAGGCTCTTGCCCGCGCTCGCGTGACCACTCCGGAGTCGCTGACGGCCAAGGTGATCCTCGACTGCGAGTACGGGCAGTGCTGCACTCGCCTGCACGTGCCATCCGCCAGCAACGTGCTCTAGCCCCGCGAGGTCGCCGTATGTCGGGCTGGATGGTTCACCCGCAGGAGCGCCGGTGGCCACGCCCGGGACCTCTGCCAGTTCCACACCGAGCCCCCGCGCCTGTGTCCAGAGCCCGAGCCGGCAGAGCAGGGGGGCCTGTTTTGACGGCACTGTTTGAGCTACCCATCCTCAACGCGCCCCCTTCCTCTCCTACCGAGTGCTCGACGACGGCCGGTGGTGGGTGATCTCCTACGGGCTCGGGGTGCACAGCACGGCGATCCTGCTGAGGTTGTGCGAGGTGCTCGACAGCATCGCGGCCGCCGCCCCCTCATCCGGACAATGTCGGCCGGGTGCTGGTGCGGGTGGGGTTCCCGGTCGGCTTCAATTTGGAGCGGCTCGTGGTCATCACCGCCATGGGATCAGCCCTGCACCGACAACGAATAGCCGGGGCTCTATTCCATCGACGTTGCCACGCCAGGGCCACCGGAACCCCGCCTCGGCCACCGCTGCAGATAGGGAGATCAAGGCGGCGGCCAGCCCTCCGACGAGACCCCACGCGCCAGCTTGGATCACGTTCATGCACCAAACCTAGCGGGACGACCTCGCCTTAGCCAGGACGGCTTGGCATCTTACAGCTGACGATCGTAACGCCGACAGCCGTGTGATATGAAACATTCGCCTGACGCAGGGGAGAGCCAATCTTGGACCAGGCGAATTCCAGACGGTCGCCCGTCCTGATTCTGCCGCTTCTCTTTCCTCTGATCGTGCCCAAGCCTGCGACGTGGAAGCCGCTGCCGTGCCTATTGTCGCTGGCCGTCGCGTACATGCGGGCGCTATATGGTGGTGCGATGGCCTGGCCGTTGTGCCTGGCGCTGGTGATGCCCACCGTAGCGGTGCGTCTGTAGAGCAACCGCCCCTGCCTATGGCATTTCCAGGGGATTGCCGCTTACTGACAGTTGTTGCTTTCGGCGCCGGCGTTAATGGGACAGCGCGCCTCTTGCTCGTGTGAGGATACGTAGCTATTCACCGGGCTTGCCACGTACACCTGGATTTGTAGGTGGGTCAGGTTCTTGTCGTCTTTGTCCCAGGGCACCTTAATTGAATTAAGGTCGGGGTCCACGGCCCCACTACCAGTGCACATGGTTCCTTTCTCCGGTTTACTCCAATCCGGCTGAGGACCTTGGGCCCGGCGGGGACGCGCCCGCAGGTAGAGATCGTATCCAAAGAAGAAAAACGACTGACACATGGCGCGTTCGACCGTGGCGCCGTATACCAAGATTTCGTTTTTGTCGAAGCGGACCTTCCCGCCCTTCACATCGACGTAGAATTTGTTGCCTTCCCACATGCTCACGGTGAACGAGGCGGACTGGGGCGCGGTTGCAGCGGTCGCCTCGGCGGCGGGGACCGTGCCCGCCGCACAGCACGTGAGGGTCACCAGACAGGCGACTGCCGTGCGGGGTCGCGAGCGGACGGCATTGCGGGGTCGGGCGGTGCGAAGCATGCCCACGGGGGCCTCCAGTCGTTCCTGAGGGGTCGGACAGCCTGAAGCTATAACAGAGAGTCAATGGATGGCTACGCATTGCTTGGACGCGTAAGGTCACAGTAAAGTTACTCCAAGTCAACAGCTTGGGTTGGTTACAGCCCCCGACTCCACGGAGGAATAGACCATGTCTGCCCGTCTTCGCCCGCCGCTGCTCCTCGCCTCAGCGGCAGCGGCGACCGCGCTCCTCAGCACGCCCGCCCACGCCGACGCGAACGTCCCCGTCATCGACTCGGCCTCCGAAGGCACGGTCGAGACCGTCCAAAGCGCGTTCGGCGCCGTCGACAAGACCGCGGGTGGTGCCATGGCCACGGTCGACCAAGCGCCCATCTCGATCGAGAAGCGCTAAGCCGTATCAGTGAAGTCAACTGAGTTGCGGGTAGGAGCTTGGCGGATGATGGCGATGCCGAAGATCCTCACGGTGCAGTTGACTCCCGAGCAGCACACCGAGGGCCGGCGGCGCCTGGCTGCCAAGGTCCTGCCGCACCAGGAACGTGTGCGGCTGGAATGCGTCCGGCTGCTTGATCGTGGCTTTACCGTGGCACACCGCACCGTGACCTGCTGGAATGCCATCCGGTCACGGTGCGGTGTGCGGTGCGCCGATTTAGACCTCCGGTCGCTGGGCGGGGTGAAGCTTCTGACCCTCTGGTCGCCTCAGGCTCGTAGCCAGCGGGTCATGAACGTCAACTCCACTCGGGAGGTCGACCCGGCCTCGGCCATCTGGACTGTGACCCGGGACTCGCCAGATGGCAGCGACCACAGGTCACGAGGCGAGGTCTTCACTAGGTCGTTCCAGCGGTCCTGCCCGGAGTTGTCGATGGCTTGCTGGTTGGCGGGGCGGGTGTCGATCGTGACGGACTCCCCGGCTGTCAGGGTCGTGGAGAGTCCGAAGGAGCGGCCGGTGGTGTTGTTGGTCATCGTGGGCCGTCCAGGCCCGGTGATGATCCAAACCGGGTGCGCGTCGCCGTTGCCGGGGTTGGTGACCGTCTCGGTGTCGAACCCGCGCAGGGCGCGGAGCTGAACGGGAGGAAGCGGGGGCACGCCAGGGCTAGCAGCGCCGGTCTCGAACACCAGCCGGACTGGGGCACCGAGCCACATGGGGTCCAGGGTGGAGACGAATGTCAGGGCAAACTCGGTCGAAGTGGTGTATCCGGATCGTGCGGCGTCGGCGTCGGTCTGCTCGAACCCGGAGGTGCACAGGACCAGGAGGCGACGGATGGTGCCGTCCGGGCGCGCGACGGTAAGCGTGGCGGGCGCGGGCACGCCGTACCGTTCGGTCCACAGAGCTCGGTGGAGCCGGTCGAGCAGCGCCAGAAAGCGGGGTTGTTCGGGGTGGTGAACGTCCAGGCCGATGACAATTTGCCGCTGGCCGGGCAGGTAGTCGCTGGGCAATGTTCCCCCGCCGGGGATCGCGGTCGAGGTGACCGTGGCCGGCGGGGAGCCGAGCCCAGCAACGTGAGTGACCAGGCATCCCGACAGTGGGTTGGACCAGTCCCAGGCAGTTCCGTCAGGGTCGGTGTAGGTGATGCGTAGTGGCTGTGCCTCTGGCGCCTCGCTGGGTTCGGTGGACGCCCGTGCCCCCGAGATGAGCGGCATGGGCGGTCCTCCTTACCTGCGGCGGCCCGCGCGGTCACGTTGCCCGGCCAGGACCATTTCGGCCTGAAGTGCGGCGCGAACCTGTGCTTCGTAAGCCGCTGCGGTCATCCCGTCGAAATGTGCGTGGTAGTGAACGCCGTCCTGGCCGGTGACCCCACGTTCAGAGGCCCGCAGGAGCGCGTCCCACTGGGCGCGGTTCAGGACGGGTTCGGGCTGTCCGGTGGCGTTGCGTACCAGCGTGAGCCCCGGTTCCAACCATCCGCCCTCGTCGTACCAGCCGGTGCGGACGCTGTGGTCCCACGCCCGGCCGGGGTTGCCGTAGCGGCCCGAGATGTAGCCCAGGCCCCACCGGATCTGCGTGGCGGGATTGGCGCGCCAGTCGGATCCGGCACTGGCCATCTTGGAGGCCGGAAGCGACTGCGGGATGCCGTAGGCGCCGCTGGAAGGGTTGCGGGCCAGGTGGTTCCACGACGACTCCCGCTTCCACAGCTTGTCCAAGCTGGACCAGTAGCCGCCCCATCCGGCGGCGGCGTTCATCTGCCGTCCCAGGGCACGGTTCTTGGAAGGCGTACCGCCACCGGACCAAGCACCACCGCCGAGCGCTCCCGGCGAGCCTCCCTCGCCCGCGCCGGGACCGGGCACCAGGGAGAAGTCGGGCCGCAGAACACCATCCGCGTCGCTCCGAGTCGAAGCCCGCACCAGCGGTCCTTCGTTGCCGCCGATGGTGGCGATGCGGCCGCCACCCAGGTTGGCCGTGACGAGGTTGATATGGCCAGTTCCTCGGTACACCGCGAGGTCGCCGGGCCGGGCCTTGCTGGTCGGCAGCATCCGCCCTGCGGCGGCCTTCCATTGTGCGACCGCGGCCCATCGGTTGCGTGGTGTCCCGCGCGGGCTGTCCCAGTACGCGCGGGTCGCGTTGGCCTTGTCGACCACCCAGGAGATGAAGTCGGCGCACCACGCCTCACCGTTGAACCCGTTGTACTGGTTGAGGTTGTTGTCGCGGCCTCCCCTGTCACCCGTGCCGATCAGGGACTTGGCGACTTGGATGACGCGGCCGGCCGAACCGGCACCGCCCCCGAACGCCTTGGAGAACGTGCCGATGATTTTCTCGGCGGCTGTCCATGCCCGGTCCAGGATCCGAGCTGGGAGCGCAGCCGCGGCCTCCCCGAACGGACTGGTGGCGGCCGTGCGGGCCTGGGCGTAGACGGGATCGGTCAGCCGCTTCCAGACCTTCTTGGGGTCGGTCAGCAGCTCCAGGGCATTGGTGCCCAGATTGAAGACCTTCCCGGCGGCGTTCTTCACCCCCTTCAGCAGCCCATCGAACGCGCCACCCAGGGAGCCGCCGAGGATGCCGCCTTTGGCGAGCATCTGGAGGTCGCCCCCCGCGCTGGCCCAGAGGGCCTGGGCGCGGCCTCGGTAGCGGGGATCAGTCGGGATGACGTACTCGGGAAACCGCTGTCGGCCCTCGCCGACGATGGCCATTGGTCCGCGCGTGCGCATAGGTCGCGCCAGTGCGGGGTCGCTGAGGGTGCCGCCGGAGGCCAGCATCGGAAGCGTCCCCAGGTGCAGGGACTTGGGCAGCTTCAGCCAGTCCATGACCTTGTTCCAGGTCCCGGCGACGCCCTTGTTGTAAACGGTCTGGATGACGAAGTTGATCGGATCGCGGGTGTACTTCTTGACCTTGTCCCAGGCCGTCCGGATCGCTGAGGCGCCCCGGTCGAACGCCGTGCCCATCCGCCCGACCGCGCCCCGCATCGCCTCGAACGCCGGGGAGATCACCCGCTGCCAGGTGTTGGAGATCAGCGACCCGATCCCCCGCCACAGCGGCCCGATGACGTTGTTGGCGATCCAGTGGAACACCGGCTGGACCTTGGTCCGCAGCACCGTCTCCAGCGCCGCGAGGACCGGCTTGAGCTGCGTGTCGTAGACAACGCGGAACCGGTCGCCCATGGACTTGAAGTGGTTGCCGATGGCGGTCAGCAGCGGCTTGGCCCGGTCGTAGAGCCACTGGGTGGCGGCGGCCAGTCCGTTGAGCACCGGCCGGATGACGTGCTCGAAGGCCCACTGGAACACCGACGCCAGCAGCCGGACCGCGACGGTCACCACGTTGGTAATCACCACCGAGGTCGCGACGAGGACACCGGAGACCAGCCGCAGGATCGGCACCATCACCGTGACCACCAGCGCGACGAACTGCGCCGTGATCGGGATCAGCGGCGTGAACGCCAGCACGAGCTGCACCAGCGCGGGGATCAGCGGCAGCAGCGCGGGCAGCAGCGACGCGATCGACAGGTACACCTGCTGGATCGACGGCAGGCTCTCGCGGATCGCCTGGAGCAGCGCCCCGGCGATCTGCTGCGCGACCTGCGCGATCACCTGCACGATCGGCGTCAAGATCGGCAGCAGCCCCGAGACGAGCTGGGCGATGAACTGGCCGAGCACCGGGAAGATCGGCGACAGCGCCGAAAGGATCTTGCCGATGGCCCCGGCAAGGACCCCGACGACGGGCAACAGGGACGTGATGGCCGGGCGGAGCCCGGCGATCAGCGACCCGACGACCGGCGCGAGCGCCGCGAGGAGCTGACCCAGGATCGGCACCAGCCCCGACAGGATCGGCGCGAGCCCGTTGACCAGCTGCACCAAGACGGGGGCGAGCGCGACCGCCACCCGCCCGAGTGCCGGGCCCAGTGCGCTGATCACCTGCCCGAGGGCGGGGCCGAGCGCGCCTAGGACGCTCTGGAGGGACGGGCCGATCTGCCGGACGAGGTTGGCCAGGTTCGTCGCCAGGGTCCGCAGCAGGCCCAGCGCGGGCGCTGCGGCGGGGGCCAGCGCGGCGAAGACGTTCCCGACGACCGACCCGACCGCCGAGAACGCCTGCACCATCACCGGCGCGAGGCCGGTCATCTGGGCGATGAACGCTTGGAAGCCAGGGCTGGTGGTCAGCCCCGTCGCGAACGCGGCCCATTTGGCGGCTAGCTGGTTCAGGACGCCCAGGAACACCATGCCGACCGGGGCGAGCGCCTGGACGAGGCCGGCGGCCCCGGTGACGAGGCGGCCGAGCAGCGTCCCCAGCCCGGTGATGGCCGGGCCTGCGATTTGGCCAAGCCATCCGGAGAACTGCCGCCAGAACGGGGAGCGCGCCGCGGCGGCGGCCTGATCGACAAGTCCGCCGACCGCGTTCCCCGCCGACTGCACCAGCGGTGTGGCCAGCGGCAGCGAGACCCGCAGCAGGTCAATGCCTTTGACCAGCGCGGGCAGCACCGACGGCTGGAGCTGCTTGCCCCAGGAGGTGAACGCGGCAGAAAGGTTCTGCCAGCCGACCATGACCTGCCGCTCCAGCGGCGTCAGCGCGGCCAGCGCGGCGGCCACCTTGTCGGTCGAGGAGGCGACCTGCAGCTGGGCTTGGGCCAGCGCACGCCGGGCGGCGGCGACCTGTTCGGCGGCATCGCGATCAGTGCGGGCAACGTCGGCGCGGGCCTTGGCGAGCGCCTTCTCCGACTCGGTGTTGCGACGATTGGCCTCGGTGAGCCGGTCACGCGCGGAACGAACCGCGTCCGAACCCTCGACGCCCGCCTTCCGGGCGGCCTTCTCATCGGCGATGGACCGCTGAGTGGCGAGACGGCGCTCTTTGAGTTCCTGTTGCGCCTGGTCGAGACGGAGTTTGGCGCGGGCGATCTGATCCTTGGTCGCCGAGGGGTCGGCCAGCAGCCGTTTGTAGGCCGACTGCGCGTCGGCCAGGTCGAACACGGCCTGGCGTTCGGCCAACCGCGCGTTGGCAACCTGGTTGGAAAGGTCTTGAAGCTGGCGTGCGGCGTCCTGTCGCGCGGCGAGTAGTGCCCGTTGTGCGTCAGCCGCGGCGCGCTGCGCATCGGCAAGGGCTTGCTCGGCCTGCCGGACGTTGTCGAGGGCTTGGGCGTGAGCCGCCGACGCGCCGCGGACGGCGTTGGCGAGTTGCTGCTGCGCCGAAGCCAGCGCGGCGGCGCGGGCCTGCGCCTGCTCCGCGGCCTGCGCAGCATTCTCGGCGGCTTGCTTCTGAGCAGTCAGCGCCTCCCGGACTCGGGTGATCGCCGGGACAGCGACGGCGGCGAGCGCACCGAATCCTGCGGCGGCTCCGGCCAGGGGTCCGGCGAGGCCGACCAGGCCCGCACCGATGCCCAGCAGCGCAGGAGCTCCGGCCGCGCCGAGCGCCAGCATCGCCGTCCGGAGGCTGGCGATGCTGGCCAGCGCCGACCCGGTGTTGGCGGTGACGGTGACCGCGACGCGGCGGCCACCCAGGCGGGTGACCTCGCGGTTGAGCTGCTGGAGCTGTGCCGCCGCGCGGCTGGTGTCGGCGTGGACCTGGATGGTGACCGCGCTGGGGACGCGCGCGATCTCCGCTGCTATCGACTGGTGGAAGCCGGTGAAGTCGGGGCGGATGAGGATGTGCGCGGTACCCGCGAGCTGAGACACCGCCCCACCCCGCCCTCCGGGACGGCGGTCCCCGCGTTCTCAGCACCGGGCGGTAACACACGGTTCAGGCGGAGCCCGGCGGATGTGATCGGCGGCGCTTGACCCGCGCGACGAGCGCGTAGTGGGCCTCCCTGCGGGCCCTGCGTTCGGCACGACGGGCGGCGGTGTCAGGCCGGGGATATGGGGTGATCTCAGGTGGGCGACCCCGCGAGTTCTGCGCGACCTGCACGCGGATCAGTGCGCCGATCCGGTCGATCAGGTCGGCAAGCGCGCGTACCTCGGGTGTCCATTCGGTCAGCCGTGGGCCGCTGCGACGCCCCTCTTCAGGTGGTGGGGGAAGGTCGGGGTCGTCGGCGATGGCCGCGACGAAATGAGAGGTGGAAGGAAGGTGGTCGATCAGGTTCAGCACCTTGCGGACGCTGATCCTGTCCCGCCACAGGTCCAGCAGGTCCACCCCATAGACCTGCTGGAGGTCGGCTTCGAGCGCCTCGCCATACCGGTTGAGCAGGTAGGCGAGGCGCTCTATCCCCCCAGGCCGAAGTGTTTCTGCATGTCCTTCATCACCGCCACCAGCACCGAGGCGTCCTCGTCGCCGACCGCGTCGACGAGCGCCTGATAGGAGTCACCGGCCAGCCGCTTGAGGACCTCGGCCGTGGACAGCGAGGGATCTAGCTCCAGCACGCTCGCGGACTTGGGCGGCAGGATCGCAAGGGTGTCGCCGCTGTCGAGTTCCACAGCAAACGGCTCGCGGCGGGCCTCGGCGCGGTAGCGGGCGATGGAGTACTTCGTGGTCACAGGCGGATGCCCCTTATCTCGTGGATGGCTCAGGAGGAGGTCTTGCTGCGTCGGCGCGCGGGCGGCGGTCCTGCCGTCTCGGGCACCGGCTCGGGCGCTGTCTCGACGGCCGACGCGTCGCCGGTCGAGACGCCGGCGTCAGCGGAGGCGGGGCCCGCATCGTCGGTGGCGGGGGCGGCGGCCGGGAAGCTCGGGTCCGGGTCGGGCCGCCATCCAGCGTGTTCCAGGCGGACCCGGTCGAGGGGCGTGCAGGCGATGCGCTGCACGCCGTTCTTGTAGTACGTCGAGCGGTCCATGCCGTCCCCTACGGTTCCAGCGCGAGGATCTTGAGCTGCGCGGAGTCCACGTCCACCTGAAGCGCGCTGGAGTAGATCGCCGGGTCGATGCCGCCGATCCACCGCGTCGCCCCGGCCGGGATCGCGATCGCCCGGTCACCGATGGGCTGGCCGTCCACCGTGCCCGGCGTGACGAGCGTCAGGGTGTGCGGGTCAGCGGTGTCGGCGTTGCGGACCAGCAGCACGGTCCGGCCGGTGTTCGCCAGCACGTGCCCGTTGGCCGGGTCGCCGTCGATCTCGGCCGTGGGCGTGATCCCGGTCTTGGTCACGCGGATCACCGCTATCTTCTGCCGTGGCATCAGAACCCCATCTCGCTGGAGAGGGCCGCCCATCCCGGCCCGCCGAACAGGTCGTCCTGGGAGTAGCCCAGGGTCGCGTCGGTGGACGCGGTGAAGGTCAGGCCATAGGTGATCGGGTCGTCGTCACCCGACTGGAACGACTGCTCGGCGTAGTCGGTGACCTTCATCCGCGGGTAGAACCGCGCGACGTAGATCTCACCGTCCGCCGTCTCGTCCACCGCGAGCGCGAGCACCCGGTAGTAGAGCGTGGACGGCCGGGCGGGCTTGCGGATCGAAACCTCGCCGCTAATGGGGTCGGGGTCGACATTGCGCATGTCCTTGCCCAGGTACAGGCCGATCGTCAGGGCCTTGGTCTCCAGCGCGGTCACCTGGAGCGTGCCGATGTCAGAGTTGATGTCGGTGCGGACGGGCTCGGTCGCGCCGAATGCCGTGACGTTCGAGGAGTCCACGTCCCGGCCGAACTGGTGGCCGTCGTCTCCGGCCCAGCCGAGGTCCTCGTAGCCGGGGGGCAGCGGCGCCAGTAGCCGATCGGACGGGTCGGTGAGCTTGGTGATCGCAGGGGAGGAGATCGGTGCGACGAACACGCTGCCGTTCAGTGCCTTGCGGATGAGCTGGTTCTTGCGGACGGCGAGCGCGTCGTAGGTGACACCCACGCGGCCTCCCTTCCAGGGTCGTGCGAGGGGCCAACAGAGTTCAGCGCGAGGTCGAGCGGCGGGCGGTGGTGCGGTAGGTGGCGGTCACTCGCCGCGTCCCGGGATCGGGATGGGTGACCGAGTGCGGAGCGACCTCGGTGACAACACGGTCGATCACGCCACCGGACGGCCCGGCCACGACGTGGGGAGCGACGAGCAGCCGTTGCCGTACCGCCTCGCCCAGCGCGTGGGCCTCGGCGCGGGTGGCGGCGTAGACGTCGACGTCAACGCGGGCGGTGTCGCTGACGCGGTTGTCGCTGCCGCCCAGCCGCCGCACGCGGATGACCGGCAGGTGCTGTTGCAGGTCGGGCGGCGTGACGGTGACGACGGTCCCGGTGGTCAGGTCCGCCAGGACGTGCAGTAGGAGTTCTTCGATGTCGGGCCATGGCGCAGCAGCGGAGCCCATCGTGGCCTCCCTGCTGGTCGGTGGCCGGTCAGGCTCCGTGCTCCAGGTAGTCCACCGTGTGGCCGAGGACGCGGTGATCGTCGGCCCATTCGACGTACTCGGCGTAGGGTGCGGTGTTCTCCAGGACGCCTTCCACGCCGCCCTGGCCGGGCCGGGACGAGGTGCGGAAGGAGGCTGCGTAGCGGCCGGTGCGGCGCGGGGCGATGCCGGCGGCGAACCGGGCGCCCTCTCCGGCGATCTCGGCCAGGGCGTCGCCCATCTCGCTCGCCGCCGCGAGGGCCGTGATCGCGGTGGGGTCGGGGGTGTAGCGGGCCACGTTGCTCCTTGCTTCCTGGTCAGCCGGTTGTGCGGACGATGACGAATTCCATGTGGTGAGGGGCGCCCGTGGGGCCTGGCCAGACCTGCGGTTCGCCCTCGACGTCCCACGGCAGGGTGTTCCACTCGATGCGGGACGTCGCGGTCACCGGTGCGTAGGCGGGCGCGTAGACCCGCATCCGCGTGGTGACGGTGTCGCCGCTGTCGTTGTTCTCGGTGCTGCCTGCGGGCTGCACCTGGCAGCCCGCCACCAGCGCGCGGGCGTCGGGCCCGGCCGGGTCGCCGTGCGCGTCGGTCGGACCGGGCTGGATCACGGTGAGGCTGTCGGGGCCGAGGGTTGCGGCGAGCAGTCCCATCACGGCCCCCACGGGGTTTCCCACGTCGGCCACCACACGGGCCGACCGGGGACGACGGGGTGAACGGGAACCAGGCCCGCCGAGCGCAGGACCGACACCGCCTGCGGTGCCCAGCGCGGCGCGGCCTGGGCGCGGGATGCCGACACCCCGCCGACGCTGTGCGATCCGGCCTGGGTGGTCGCGCCGGTGTCGTCGCCGAGCGCGAGTAGGTAGGCGGCCTGTGCGCAGGTGGCCTCGCGCAGCCGCGCGGCCACGTTCGGGTCGGTCGGGGCATCGTCGGCGTCGGTGTCGTAGATCGCGCCGATGAGGATCTCGTCGACGATCTGGGACGCGACGCGTAGGAGCCGCACGGCGGTCGGGGGCGCGGGGCTGTCTAGCCAGGCGGTCAGCTCGTCGGGTGTCGCGTACACCGCCATGACGGCCTCACCCCCCGTCGCCGTCGCGTTCCCCGGGCTCGTTGTCGGTGCCGTCGACATCCTCCTGATCGCCCGCAGCGGGCACCGTTGGGGTGGCCTTGCCGTAGCGCTCGATCAGGTCGTGCTTGGTCGCCGCGGCGGCGTTTTCGGGGTCGGCGCCGCTGGACACGGCCCAGGCCACCCAGTCGCGCTTGGAGTCCTTCACCGAGGGCGGCCCGGTCGCGGCGAAGGTGTCCGGGCCGGTGTAGGGCGTGCCGTCGTGGTTGACGCGCACGAGCTGCCCGACCGCGAGCGCTGCGGCCATGTCCTCCGGCAGGGGCAGGGCCATGCGCCACAGCGCACCTCCGCTGCCACGGAACCATGCGGTCTCGGTGCTAGTGGTCTGGCTGGTCACACCGCCCCCGGGATACGCAGTGCGGTGATGTTGCCGGTGTGCGCGGCGTCGGGGACCTCGACGATCAGGGACCCGTCGTTCTGCAGGAATCGACCGCTCTCCAGGGGGCCGATGAAGGCCGCGCCGGACGCGGGGACCGTGACGGACAGGTCCCCCTGCCCGGCGGCGAAGGCAGGCGGGTAGGCGCCTGCCTTGATCGTCACGGTGTGCGCGGCGGTGTGGGTGTTGGTGACGCGCAGGAGGGTGCGTTCGGGCAGCGCGCGGGCGATGACGTGGCCGTTGCCGGCCCCGGTGTTGACCGCCGTCCCGGCGGGGTCGCTGATGCCTCCGTTGGGCAGCAGCGCCGTGTAGGCGAGCGCGGTACGCGCCATGATGGGTCTCTCCGTTCAGATCAGCCAGTCAGGAGCATCGGCGTCAGGCGGGACGGGTCGCGGTCAGCACCGCGAGGGCGTCCGGGCGGATGACCTTGGCGCCGTAGTTGTAGAGGCCCCGCACGCGGTCGCCGAACCGCGCCTCGCTGCGCAGCGCCTCGGTACGGTTCACCTGGTCGGCGTAGGTGATCGCCGCACGCACACCGGCCATGACGACGTAGTCCGCAGCTGCCGGGTTCGGGGCGTTGTTGCTCTTGAAGATGTCGAACCCGGCGGCCTGGCCGATGAACCCGCGGCGGAGCGCGGCACCGCCGTCTGCGGCCTTCTCGGCGTTGATGAAGTTGGGGCTCTTGAGGAGCTGGCCGTGGTACCACTCCGGGATGACGACCCATCGTCCGGCGTTGGGGACGTTGGCCTCGCCGAGCTTCACGCCGAGGTCCACGAGGGACTCGTAGGCCGCGTCTCCAGAGGAGATGGTGCGAGCCGGGATGACGTTGGCGGCCTGTGCCTGCGTGTAGAGGTTCGCGACGTAGGTGTCGGCGACGTCGGCGAGCCCGTGGGCGGCCTCCGACATGGCCTCGGGGACGACGTTGCCGCGGGCCTGCGCGGCGTCGAGGTCGTCGATCGAGAAAGCCCAGTACTTCTCCTGGTCCACGACGAGGGTCCGCTGAGCGTCGGTCAGCTCCTCGTACTGGATGTCGGCGTTGCGGCCGTAGGTGCGGATGGTGGGTCGGGAGATCGAGGTGATCCGCACGGTGTCACCGGCGGCCGCGATCTCGCCCTCGTAGTCGCTGTTGCACAGCGCGGCGTAGACGTGGGCCTTCTTCAGGCTGGTGGCCAGCAGCGCCGACCAGACTTCGGCCCGGAAACGCGTAATCGCCACAGGCGAGTCCTTTCACGCAGGGATTCAACGGGGTGCGAGGGGGCTGGACCGCCGAGCGACGACAGCAGGCGGGCCTGTGTTACAGCAGGTGGGTCAGGCGGCCGTCCTCGAACGCGGCGGTGATCTGCTCGGGCGTCATCTGCGCGAGTGCCGCTTCGGTGACGGCCGCCGAGGTCGCGGGAGCGCCGGGGAACTCCCCGCCCGCGGCCTGCGGCGCCGGTGCCGGCTCGGGCTCGGGGGCGGGCGGCGCAACGCGCAGGCGCGGGTTGGCCTCCATTGCGGAGGCGATCTGCTCGGTGAGCCGGGCGGTGAACGCCTCGTCCTTGGGGTCGAGGTCGGCGACCGAGTCGGCGAACGCCCGGCTGTCGAGGACCACGTCGGGGTCCGCGCCGAGTCGTCCGGCGGCCTGGTAGACGGCCAGCTCGATCGTGCGGCGGCGGGCGTCGTTCTGTGCGGCGACGAGCTGCTCGGTGAGCTGCGCCGGGTCGGGTGCGGCGTCCTCGTCGGTGATGAGCCCGAGCGCCTTGCCGATCTCCGTGGTGAGTTCGGCGCGGGCCTGGTCGGCGGCGGCCTGCTTGGCGGTGGTGCGTGTCTTGGCGGCCTCACCACGGGCGTCGCTGATCAACTTGCGCGCCCATTCGGGCAGCGACGCCACGTCGCCGGGCGCGGGCTGGGCGGGCATCGCTGCCGGAGCCGGTGCGGTGGAAGGCGCGGGCGGCGGCGTCGGCGCCGGGTTGGCAGGGGCGGGCGCCGGGGCCGGGGTGGGCACCGGAGCTGGAGCGGGTGCCGGGCTCGGGGTTGGGGCGGGCGCCGGATCCGGGGCCGGACTGGGAGCCGGGGTGGGCGCCGGAGCGGGTGCAGGGTTGTTCGTGGTCATGCGCCCTCCTGGGGCTGAGGGAGAGGTTCCGCGCCCGGCGGAACGGGATCGGTCGGGGTCTGGTCGATCAGCGCGGCCTCAGCGGCGATGGCCGCGTCGTCCCAGTCCGGGTGCAGGGTGGACACGAGAGTCCGGGTCGAGGCGGCGCGTGCGGACCGCAGCATGTTGAGCGACTGCGCGACCTGGAGCGCGTCGGGATCGGCGACCGGCGGGAACTCCACGCGCGGCCGGGCCGGGGTGACGGCCGCACCGAACACGTCCCGGTCGATCGCCAACAGCGATTCGGCGATGGCCGCGAGGCCGGGCGCCCAGTACGAGATCTTTTTGCGGCGGGTGAGCGCCGAGCGGGAGTTTCGGGTGTTGACCTCGGTCGCCGTCAGCTCCGAGCCTTCGGACCCGCCGAAGGACTGCGCGGAATACCCAGCAGAGCGAACGATCTGCGCGAGCAGCGCTTCGGTCGTCGCCGACAGCTCGGTCACGCGGATGCTCGGCTGGATGAGCTGAAGCGCGGCGGCGTCCGGCGCAGGCCCCATGTTCATCGGCGTCAGCAGCTCGGCGTCTGCGTCAAATGTTGCGCCCTTGCCGCGGCCGGCCGACTCCAGGAACGAGTGCGGCACGAGCAGCCGTGCTTTGGCCAGCCGTACTTCCCGCATCCAGTCCGACCAGCGTTCGTCCAGGGCATCGAGGAAGGGCTCCAAGCCCTCGATGTCGGGACGGCCGAGCATCGCGGCGGCGGGCGTATGCCGCCAGATCCTCGCCGGGCGCATGTTGGGGATGTAGGCGGCCGTGATCAGCGGCTTGATCCCGGTTTCGATGGTGTCGCCGCTGGTCAGATGCTTGGCCAGCGGCGCAGTGGCGGGATGCTCGCTGAGCGGCACGCGGACGCCGAGAGCGGTGCGGTCCCCGACGTACAGGCCGTGGGAGATCTGCCCGGGGGTGTGCTCCTCCAAGTGCCGAATCACGGCCTTGTCCTCGATCGCGACCGTGCGGAAGAAGGTCACGGCCGTCAGGTGTCCGTGCCGCCATTGGCCCACTGCGGCGTCCGGATGGACCAGGTCGAGCCACGGCCGGTTCGACAGCTCGCGGTCCCAGTTGACCCGCAGCCACGCTCCGCCCAGCGCGGCGGCGATCTCGGCGGCTTCGCGGAGGGTGGCGTGTGTCCGTTCGTCCATGTGCTCGGCGAGCCGGTCGGTGGTCGTGGTGTCGGCGGCTAGAAGCCGCGGGGGCTGCGATAGCAGTAGGTCGGCTGACAGGGTCGCCAGGTCGGCGGCCGCCGGAACGTGCAACTTGGTGACCGGCTGGCCTGGCATGGGCCGCGTCCCCCACCACCAGCGCGCGAGCCTCCGGAACCACCCACTCTCCGGCGGCGGCGCGGAGGTGTAAGCGGCGGCGAGCGCGTCAGGGTCCCCGGCGTACCACGCCGACCACTCGGTGAACTTGTCGAAGACCGATTTCAAGGCCGGTGGGGGCCATGCCACACTTCCGCCATCGGGCAGCATCCGGCACCGCCCCTCGTCTACGATCTGGCGTGACCGCCACCGGTGGCACGGACCCGTTCCCGTGCGACTGTTAAGGCCGCCCCCACCACGGCCGCCCGTAAATCCGCAAGCCGCTGAGTTTCCTCGACGGGGAGGCGAGCTCAGTTCCATCAGGTGTATGCCTGGTCGAGCTGAGACCCGCCGACGCAGTCCCTCTTGACCAGGTGGAGAGGGACGTCAGAAGTGGACCAGCGCACGCGAATCTTCGTCATCGCCATCGCCGTCCTGATGAGCGTCATCGCAGGCTTGGTCGCGGCTTGGCTCAAGACGAGCGGCACAGCCTCCATAGCCGATGCCGTGCTGTACGGCTTCGCTGCGTTCGGAGGGACGCTCGGCCTCGTACTACTGGTCGTCCAGGTGTATCGCAGTCTGTGAAGCGCGCTCGTGTACTGGGACGCTAGGCAGCGAGTGCGAGCGCACCACGCCAAAGACCCTCGGTCGTGACGATGGCGTACCGTCCGGCGTCCAAGGAGTGGTCGGCGGCCTTCACGGGCGCGTCGAAGCCGCGTTCGGCGGCGGCCGGGTCCCAGGAGTAGGACCCGATCTCCTCGATCCACCCTGCGCAGGAGGCGTGGACGCGGAGCTGGTCGCTGGCCAGGAGCGAGGACACCATGCGGATGCCGTCGGAGACCGCGTTGTTGGCCGGGTAGGGGTTGAGGCCGTCGCGGTGGCACTGCGCGACGAACGATGCGGCCGAGGGGTCGACGGCCAGGTAACGGGGACGGCCAGGCCCGTCGTCGGCGTCCATCCATTCGGTGAGGCGCGCGGAGTACTCCACGTCGGTGAGCTGTCGCCGGGAGTGTTTGGAGTCGTAGCGCCACTCGTGTGTGAGGTAGAGGCGGCCGTCGCGTCCGAGGCCGAGCGCGATGCCGGCGAACGGGTTGGTGGTGCCGTAGTCGCAGCCGATCGCCAGGCGGTCTACGATCTCGGGCAGCTCGGTGACGACGTGGTGGTCCGGCTCCCACATGTCGTAGACGGCGCCCTCGGCCAGGCACCATTCGCCGAGGACGAAGCGCCGGTAGAAGAGGCCGACGTACTCCTTCTTCAGGGCGGTGACGTAGTCGGCGGTGAGCCACGGGTTGTCGTCGAGGACGAAGTGCCAGGACCGAAGGTCCAGGTCCTTGCCGCGCAGCAGGAAGTTCCGCCTGAGCCAGTGACCTGGGCCGTCCGGGTTGGTGGTGCCCAGCAGGCGCGCTCCGGGTACGCGCAGACGGGACAGGCACATCGTGAAGAAGGCCTCGGGGATCAAGGTCGCTTCGTCGATGTAGATGAGGCTGGCCGTCGCGCCGCGGATGCGGCCCTCGGCGCGCACGTCGTTGGCCCCGATGAGGTGGACGGTACGGCCGAAGATCACGGCGACTGTTGACCCGCGGGTGTGCTGGACGTACCTCGCCAGCGGTCCGAAGGGTCCGGCGGGTTGTTGCAGGACCTCGATCAGGTTTCGCTCGATCGTCTGGAGGGTCCGGCCGACGATGAAGATCAGCCCGTTGTCGGGCGCCTTGGCGACCGAGATCAGCAGGGCCAACAACGAGGCGATCGTCTTGCCAGAGGAGACCGCGCCGGACCACAGCGAGATTCGAGCGCTCTCGCACTCGATCACGCTGCGGAGCTGCTTGGGGGACAGCACGCGGATGACGTGTTGGAGGTCGATCAGGTGACCTCACCGCCCGCGTCCGGGTCCTTTGGCTCGTCCGTTTCGGTCGCCGCTGCATCGGGCGATGGGGGCTGTTGCTCGTCACCGACCAGTTGCGTGTAGGCCAGACCGAGGGCTTCGCGCAGTTCACTGACCATCGTGCGGCCGGCCTCCGCGCCGCCGTCGGAGTCGACCGCTTCGAGCTTGAGCGCCTTGTCCAGGCAGATCGCAAGCGCGGTGTAGCCCGCCTGCTGGTCACGAAGTGGCGGGAGCTTGGTGGTGACGAACTGGGGGCCGTCTGGACCAGTGATGACCTGGGTGTAGGGCTCCCACGACCGTGCGCGGAACCGCTGAGCATCGGCATACAGGTCGGCGATCAAAGTGACGCGCAGTGCCTTGGCGTCGGTGCGGGCGGCCTCAACTGCCTTCGCGGTCGACGAGCGATTGAAGGCGTTGTTCTCACCGATCTGGCGAGCGAGTTTGGAGACCACTCCCCAGGAGACGCCGTGGTCGCGGGCGATGGCGTTGCGGGATTTCTCCCCTGCCCGGATGTCGGCGATGATCGCCGTGCGGGTGGCGTCGTCCAGGGGAGGTGGCACGACACCACCTCCGGGCCCCGTCAGATCTCACGCAAATGCCGTGCTCCACGGGGCCCGGCGTCGGCAGGCGTTTGAGAGTCGGGAGTGAGGCCGAATTCGCGAGCCCAGCGGCCGAACGTGCCGTCGGCTTGGGAGCGGATCGCGAGCGCCGGGTTGGGAACGAGGGCCTGGCCCTCGGCGATCAGCATTCCGGCCTCTTGAACGAGCTGATCGGATTCGGCGTAGGTCGCCACTGCCGTGCACAGCAGCGCGAACGCGGCGGCGGTGGCTGCGGTCAGGGTGCCGGGTGCGGTGACCGGGGCGAGCTGCGCCCAGACCGAGCGGGCTTCGTCGGCTAGCCAACCGGGCGGCTCGACGGCGGCGGTCTTGCCGCCGTCGAGCTTGGCTCCGGTCGTCACGAGCCGGAGGTGCGGCCCCCGCTACGCGAGGCCGCGGTCCGGTCGCTGCTGCTGGAGCCGCGGCCGCGGCGAGTCAGGCCGCTGAACATACTGCGGACACGCTCACGCATGGTTACTCCTTCATCTTGAGTTGCAGGATCTTCGCGGCCTGGTGGCCGTCGAGGTACTTGTCGCCCAGTGCGTCCAGCCCGGTGTCGGCGAGGAACGCCTCCTTGATGTCGCGCGACGGGAAGTGCGCCACGATCCAGTGCGGCGAGTCCAGGAGGTAGGGCGGGCTCGGGTCAGGTGGGGCATTGAGTGCAGCGTGTAGGGCGATCAACTCGGCCGCTGCGTCAGTGGCCAGGTCGCCGGTGTAGACGACGTTCGCAAGCGGGTCGGGGCGCGGTATTCCGCTCATCCTGTCGGTGGCGTCGTCGGCCAGGGACCGGGAGGCCAGCATGGCTCGGGCGCGGTCGCGGGCGGTGCGGGCGGGTCGTTCGCCGAGGGCGGCGGTCAGTGCTGCGCCGTCCACGTAGCCGCGGTCGTCTGCCGCGACGCCGGCAGCGGCGCAGAACTCAGCGGGGTTCCTGGGCTCGCGGAAGCAGAAGGCCAGCCAGAATTCGCTGTCGGTCGCGAGTTCAAAGCGCTCGGCCTCTCGTCGCGCGCGCTCTCGGAAACCGCGGCGGCGCTCGGCCTCTTCTGCGTCGAGGTCCTCGGGTTCGGGTTCAGGTTTGGGCGGCGGCGGGCCGCCTCGGCCGGACCGGGCGGCCAGCAGGGCTTTGGCGGCGTCAGACAGTGGCACGAGTGGAGTCCAGGTCGGCGTAGGGAAACCATGTCAGGACGACCTCGTAGTCGTCGGGCGCGTAGGTGCGGAGCTGGGCGAGGAAGCGCTTGTCCAGGCCATCGAAGCTGCGCCCGAACCACAGGTAGTCGGGTGGCAGGCGCACGCCTGCGCTCTCGATGGCGCCCATGACGTCGCTCTTCTTCCAGTCCCAGACAACCTTTTGCGTGTGCAGGCGCTCGGTGATGGGGCCGTAGCTCTTGATGGCCATGCGGCGGTTCGGGGAGTCGGTGGCGCGGACGCCGTCGCACACCCACGTGTCGCCAGGAAGCTGGTAGTGGGCACGGACCATGTCGTTGAGCTGTTCGTAGGTCAGCTTGGGGAGCTGAGCCGCTTCGATCACGCCGCAGCGTTCGGGAGGCTGGAAGACAAGGTTGTTGAGCCATCGGTAGAGCGTGGGGTGCGGCAGATCCAGGATCGGTTGGCTGAGCCCGAAGCGTTCTGCGAAGTACTCCAGCGATTCGCGAACGAAGCGCAGTCCTGGGATCAGGTGAAGGTGGTACGGGATGACTTCCACGCCCGCGTCTCGGAGGGCGAGCCATGCGGCGATGGAGTCTTTCCCGCGGCTGAAGGACAGCAACACGGGCCGCCCGGCCTTGGCGAGCTGCTGGCGCATCTCCCGCGAGGTAATGACGCCTTCGATCGTGACGGGCAAAGAAATCGCTCCATAGCTGCTAGGTACTGATTTCCCTACTGATAGCAGATCAGTGGATCCGGTGAAACCCGGCATTCCTCAGGTGCCCTCCAGGGTCCTTGCGGAGTCCTACAGGACCTATGGGGAGTGGTCTACCTCCTTGCCACCAGCGGACCTGGAGGGATCTAGGCTGCTACTCACCCCTCCCTACCTGGAGATTCGGGGAGCTTTCAAAATAACACCCCTATTGAGTTGACATGATTTCTCTGTCGGACTAATGTCTTCAATGTCAGCACAGCAACACCCCGGCAGGGAGCACACATGGCACGGGACATCAAGAAGACCATTCAGGGCCTATTGGCCAAGGCCAAGGATTCAGCCGTTACCCGGGAAGAGTCAGAGGCGCTGATGGCTCGGGCGGCCGAGCTGATGATGCGCTACGGGATCGAGCAGGCCGAGCTCCGCCAGGAGCAGGGCCGCAAACCTGAGGACATCACGATGTTCACCCTGGATCTCCCGGACGACCACGGCGACATCATCGTGGAAGCCCTGTGGCCCATCTGCAAGGCGTTCGGGGCGGACGGGGTCCAGATCGGCCCCAAACTGACCTTGGTCGGCACGGTCTCGATGCTGGACAACCTGGAGATGCTCCTCGCAGCCCTCCAGCTCCAAATGATCGGATCCGCCAACTTGGCGGGCGACGAGTACGAGAAGAAGCTCCGCAAGCAGCACCCGAGTTGGAGCGACGACCGGGTCTGGGACTTCACTGACCGCTACGTCTGGGACTACATCCGAGGCTATGGGCGGGGCGTGGCTGTGAAGATCGCCGACCGCCGCCAGGTGATCATTGATGAGGCACCTGGGAACGCGCTGGTCCTGCGGACGGAGGCCGACCGAATCAAGGCCGCATTCAAGGAACGGTTCCCGAACACCACGACCGCCAGGGGCACCCGCTACACAAGTGAGGAGGCTCGGGCAGCGGGCTTTGCTGCGGGACGGCAGGCCGACATCGGAGATACCCGAGTCGGCGGCAACAGCGGCACTAAGGCCCTGACCTGAGGTGATCGGACGGCCCCCGGCAGCAATGCCGGGGGCCGATTGCGTCCGGGACACGAACAAGACGCCCGGCTTGAGACGGGCCCAACGGCAGGAAGCGGGGACCCGGAGCGGGGACCCAGAGCGGGAGCCCGGAGCGGGGACCCGGAGCGGGGACCCGGAGCGGGAGCCCGGAGCGGGAGCCCGGAGCGGGGACCCAGAGCGGGAGCCCGGAGCGGGGACCCAGAGCGGGAGCTACAGCGAGCACAGGGAGGAAGACCATGACAGCGCTGACAACGAGGCGAAGGATGAGCGCTGCCGGCGGCCGGGCCGCTCGCGCGCGACGGCCGCTTTATTCTCGTCCTATGAGCATTGATCCCGTGGTCCTGATCGACACACCCGATCAGCTACCGAAGAAGCATGCCGACGTCCCGGATGAGGCGCTGATCAGCATCGCGGTGTGGGCTCATCTCCAGGGGGTCAAGCCAGAAACGGTCCGGTCCAACCGGGTCAGGTCGGAGGCTCGTCGCAAGGCGGGGACACCGCAGGCAGGGGATATGCCGCCGAGCGACCGGATGGTCAGCAAGGCCCCGATGTGGCGCATGGCTTCGTATCGGGCGTGGTTGACCTCACGGCCGGGTAAGGGCGCCGGTGCAGGACGGCCGAAGGGCACTGGCAGGCCGCTGGGGCCGCGCAAGGTGGCGTTGCCGCTGGACTGTCCGCACTGCGGGCACGTGATCACGGCGGCGGATCTTGTACAGAAGGAACAGTAGAGCGCTGATCCGACGGGTCCTCGTTCCCCTCGCAGTGGACGAGGACCCGTCGGTCAGGGTGGCCAGCAGTGCGCGTTGGCGGGCTGGCCGTGACCCCGGAACGTGCGGCCGCTTCGTCAGGGCGCCGTTCTCCGCCCGGGAAGCGTGGGGCTAGGAGATGAGGAGTTCAGCGCGGGCTTCCCAGGTTTCAGGGACCGGACGCCCGTGCCGGATCTCACGATCGATGACTGCCAGGTCGCGCAGGTCGTACCAGACGGTGCGGCCGATCACCCCCAGCCGTCTCGCGTGATAGCGGTGCGCCCAGCAGCGGATGGTGCTGGGTGCGCGGCGGAAGTGAGCCGCTGCGCTCATTGCGGTGACAGCGTGGCTGGGATGGGTCGTCAGTGCACGTCTCCATGGCTCGGTAGGTAACGGGCATAGCTCTCCCGCTGCAATCTATGTTGCACGATCAGGATGCAACATGCAACAAAGCGTGCAACATCCGGTGTTGCTGGAGACGTTTCTGCTGATCAGACCAGAGACGCGAACGGGGTTGTGGGCTCTCGGACCCAGGCCCACTGCCCCGAGGGGGTCACCGTAACGCCGAGTTGCTCGGAGCGGGGACGCCCCATGGTCTCCCACCGACGCCAGGCGGTCATGACCTCATCCCATAGGCGCCGCCGCCCACCTTGCAGGATCTTCGGAGCGATGCCTGTCGGCCGCGTCACCTCGGCCCAGGACCCGTCACCGCTGACCAGCCAGAGAGCATGCGTCACCGGGTCGCCGTCGTGCAACAAGAGACGGCGGACGTCTCCAAGGGCCAGGCCGACAAAGAAGGCGGCGTCGTCGGCCGGCCCGAGAGTGCAGGGGCAACCGCGTTCGATCAGCAGCGCGGTGGCCGGAAGCGACGCAAACCTGCCGCTGGCGACGCCGCCATGCAGAACGTTGAGGTTCAACGGGACGGCGGGGTGGTAACCCGTGCGGATCGGCACACTGATGCGCCCGCCGGGTGCAGTTCGTACGATCCAGGCAGGATCAACGGCGGTGACGGGACGACGGATAACGGTCTGGTCGTACAGCGCGACGGGCGATGGCTTGCCAACTGGCATAACCGCATCGTCGCACATCACCCCCCGATCGACCTGGACCAGTTATTCGTAACACCTCAGCACGTATTCCCTCTGGGCGACTGGGAACGCTGACCCGTCGATCAACTCTCCGAACACCCACCAGCGAGACAAGGCATGGCGCCGACCAGCGTGGGCCTTGGCCTCCAGCGTCCAGATCGTCGCCCTACCGCCGGCGGGTGCTGCCCGGCGCGTGCAGGCCCGCGATCGGGGCGTCGTGGGCAAGGTACCCGCCGCGGTGTCGATCCCAGGACCCAGCGGCGACCGGCTCGATGCTGCTGCTTGGATGCGGATTCGGGTGGGTCACGAGATCGCGGTGACCGGCCGGTGGCCGGTGTACGGCCGGGGGGTGAACCTTGTTGATCTTGGGTTCCGGCGAGGCAGGGCCATCGTTAATGATCTTACTCGGCTCTTCCACACCCTTGATCACCTGGAGGTAAGAGCATGCGCACCTCGACCGTATCCCGGATCAGGACGCTGTCGCTGGCCGCCGTGGCGGCGACCGCCGTCACGGCGTCCCTCGCGATGCCCGCCTCGGCCGCGTCCTCCGACGTCGGCGTGGCGGCCGCGCCGAAGAAGAAGCTGCTGTTCACCAACAAGCACTACGACGCGGACTTCTGGCTGGGGCCCTGCAAGGCCGTCGCTTGGCACCGCAACATCACCAGCATCCCCGGTGGTGAGCGGTGGTCGTACATGACCACCTACACCCAGCTCTACAAGGGGCCGAAGAAGGACTGCACGGTCAAGGTGCAGCTGCGCGCCCGCGCCAGGAGCGACAAGAAGATCCACAATTTCTCCGCGAAGAAGAAGGGTGGGACGGCGACGGTGCAGCTCACTGGCAAAAGGTGCTGGTCGCTGCACACGATCTACTACAAGGGCTACAGCTACACGGTCAAGCTGACCGCCGACGCAGGGTTCAAGTGCTGATTTCCCCGACCGCCACGGGCCCCGCGCGTTCCCCGCGGGGCCCGTTCTCCTCGCCTCCCGTGGCTCACCACGGGCCAGGATCGTGCCGCCTTCAACAGGGGCACCGACACCCTGAAAACTCAAGGGGCAGCACGCCGCCCTCGCCCCGATCTGCCTGCTGCAGCGGCAGCTGGCCAATCAGCCTGTGAGCGACGTCCGCAACGCGCTGCTCCAAATCTTGGCAACAACCTGATTGCCCCGGTCACCGTGCATCAGTCCACGGCAACAACGGACGTGCGCACTAACTTGGCGCAAGTCGGGTTCTCCTCTGCCGGGTCCTCCGTGGGGTCTTCTAGGAGCGCTTGAAGGCGCAGGTCTGTGTCCTCGATAGAGGCCGCGGCATGGTGGCCGAACGCGGCAAGGTTGCAGCGGGGGAGCCACCAGCGGCCGGATACAACCATGCCGCTGGTGCGCCAGCCGTACCAGGTGTCGGGATCGGCGGCGGAGCTGCCGTTCTCGTCGGCGCGCTGAACGAGTTCGGCGTCGAAATGATGGAGCGCTTCGCGGCGAGAGCCGCACCAGGTTGGTCCGTCTGCGACGGAGCTCCACTCAACGTAGAAGTCGTCGTCGGGTGCGGCTTTGAGCAGGTAGCTGGGCATCACGGTTCCGATCGGAGAGGATTCCAAGGGAACGGGGCCCGCAGGTGCGGGCCCCGGCTGGTGGTCATGCGGCGGGGCGCGTACTGCGTTGCCTGCGGCGCCGAAGACGGCGTCGCTCGTCTGGGGTGGTGCCGCCCCAGATGCCGTAGTGCTCGTTTTGGTCCAGGGCGAGGTCCAAGCAGTCCTGCTCGAAGTCGCAAGTCGCGCACATGTGTTTGGCGGCCTCGACGTGCTCATCGGTCACGCCGGTGCCGTACATACGGCGGTCTTCGTAGGTGCCGTCTTCGGTGAAGAACAGGTCGGGGTCGGCTTCGCAGGGAAGTCGAACGTCAACGGGGTGTTGCACAGGTGGTCCTCGTTCGTAGTCCGGAGGTGGGCTATTGGTAGGTGCAGGCCAGCCAGGACGGCGGCCGCTCGGCGCGTAGGCCAAGGACGGTCAGCGCGGCTTCCAGGGCGGCGTCGTCGGTTGGACGGGCCCTGAACTGGTTCGGGTCGGTTAGCTTCAGGACGGTCCCGGCGGTGGCGGTGCTGCGTTCCGTGACCAGCAGCCAGTACGGCTCGTGCTCGAAGCCGTGCGGCATCAGGACCACGCGGCTGCTGGAGGGACGATCATGCGCCCCGTGCACACGCGCGGCGGCGTGCTCGCCAAAGCTGTAGGGATCGGACACCCAGGGCAGCCCGAGAGTGCGGACATCTCCGAGGTTGTAGCCGTAGGCGATGATCACGGTCGCGGCGCTCACGGGCGCACCGCCGTGTACTCACGGGTGACCGAGATCGGGCCGTAGGCGTGGATGGTGTTGCACCGGTAGACCCCGGCTTCGGCGGGCGCCTCAAGGTCCGGGTGCTGGAACACCAGCCGAGTCGCGCCGCACGAGGGACACCCGAGGTCGGTCGCCATCTTCACCAGGTCGCCGGGAAGGTGGCGCCCGGTGCCAAGCAAGGCGTCGAGCAGCAGTTCGGCGGTGGGCTGGTCGTTGGTGCGTAGCGCGCCGCACAGTTGCTCGAAGGTTCTGGTCCGGCGGGGTTCGGGCAGAGGTGACAGAGCTGTTAGGTCGTCGTGGACGGTCAGGTTCGGATAGGTCTGGCGTCGGTAAGCCAGCGCGCGCATCTGATGTCGGTGGTTCTGCGTGATGGTGTGCAAGGCACTGCTCTCCCTGAGGGCAGGAGTGAGTCTTGGTCAACGCTGTGGCGGACCTGATCGGAGGTCGCGGCCTAGAGCCAGGCGGCGAGTTCCAGCCACGCCGGAGCTGGTTGAAGTGGGGTGAAGCCGAGGAGCGGCAGGACGCGGGCGAGCGCGTCGTCCCAGGCATCGCATTGCTGTTCCTTGAGGGCGTGCCGCTCCTGCTCGGTGACGACGTAGTCGCCGGCGGCGGCGAGGACCCAGTCGTGGTTCAGCAGGGAGGTTCCGTAGCAGAGGAATTCAACGCCGAGCTCGTCAAGGCGGCGGCCTGTGACGTTCTCCAGGTGAGCGGCGGAGCAGGCTTCGAATTCGTCGTCCACCAGCCACGGCACGTCCAGGTGGCCGTGCTGGTTGGTCTCGGTGACCTTCCATGTGCGGCTCTCGAAGCCGCCGAGGTCATAGCCGTAGGCGATCAGGGTGAAGGGGCGTGCTGCGCCCATGGGGGTGCGCCTTTCGGTGGTTGATGCGTCGGCCGCCTGTTGCCGGATCGCGGCCGGGCCCGGCAGCTGTGGGTCACCGGGCCCGGGTCGAGCGGCCTGCCTGCGGGGGATCAGGTGTAGGCGATGCGTTCCAGCCATGCGGGCTTCGGCTGGAGGGGAGTCAGTCCGAAGAGTCTTAGGGCCTCCGCGAGCGCCTGGTCCCAGGCCGGGTTGTACGGCTGATCCCTGACCTCGTGGAACGTCCTGTCGTCGGTGACGTACTCGGCGACGGCCGCCAAGATCACGTCCTCTTCGTCCCATTCACCGTGGTGGATCACGTCGAACCCGATGCGCTCTATGCGGAACTCGTCGGGATTGAGGCCGGTGACCTTCTGCCAGTGGTTATGCGCAGACCACTGGAAGTCGTTGTCCTGCATCCAGGGAACGGTGAGACAACCTTGTTCATCGACTTCTCGCACGTACCACTGTCGGCTGGTCAGGCCACCGAGGTCGTAGCCGTAGGCGACTAGCCGGGTTGGTTGTGGCGCACCCATCGTGAAGCTCCTTGAGTAGGGGTGGCAGGCCTGGCGGCGGTCGGCGCCGCCGGGCGCGTGGTTGTTAGAGGCAGCAGGCGGCGACGCCCTCGTGGAGCAGACCGGGAGGGACGTCCTCCAGGCAGACCAGGCAGTAGCGGGTGGTGGTGGCCGGGTCGATGAGTGTCTTGCCGCCGTACAGGACCACAAGGAGCTGGTGAGTGATCACGGTGGGGTCGTGGACGGTGAGGCTGGTTTCGGTGCGGATGGGGAACCCGAGAGCGCGCATCGCCATCTCCATGTCGGGTGAGGGAAGGGCAGAACTGCGGGGGCCGGTGAGGACCCCTCCCTTCCAGTTGGCTTGCTGTGCTGACAGGTGAAACATTAGAGACACTGGCGGATCCTGTCAAGACATCAGACATTGTTTTCGGAAACAGCCCACCATCCACCCCTAGAGCCAGCCCGGCACGACCATGAGCAGCCACCAGACGGGACAGGTGGACCACGGGCACCAGAGGGACACGGGGGTGGCCATGGGTCAGGGATGAACCCTCCCGGCTGGCCGGAGTTTAATTTTGTCCGGTGTATTGACAGCAGAACCAAGCCTGTTCTAATCTTCCACATGTCAGCACAGCAATCCGGAGGATAGAGTGATGAAAGCATGGCGGGCCCGCAGGGAATTGATCTCCCTGGCCCAAGCCCAGCGGACCGAGCGGATCACCACCATTGAGGCTCTCTGCCGGGTAGTGGAGATCAGCCCCCTCCCGCCCGAACAGGCCATCGAGTGGTTCGTCGAACTCGTCCACCAGCTCGACGAGCTGGGCCGCGCGCCCGCGCGGCGCGGGCGCCCGAAGGCACTCCGTCCGTTGAAGGACGCTCTGAACCACCTGGTCCCCGCCTGACACTCGGCCGACAATGAGGAGATTCACGATGCGCGAGCTGGCCACCGAGCGCGTAGCCACGCCGGACCTGCGAGGCGGAGACCTCGTCCTCCATTACGGCATGCGCGTTCGCATCCCCGCAGAACCGCGAACATGGCGGCGCAAGGACATGACCGTCTACGGCTGGGACGGCCAGATAGAGAACCTCGACGAGGTGCTCACCGCCGGCCTCGTGCCCCATGCATTCCTGCGCGAAGAGGTCTGGATGGACGGGGAGGGATGGGTGTGCCGCACCACCGACCGGTGGGTCATCCAGGGCAACGAGCTGGCCATGTGGACCCGCCTGCTGGCGCCCGGCGCTGACCACGACGGGAGCTGATCCCGAGAGACCGCATCTGCCCGAGCAGATGCAACCGACCCGGCCCGCCCTCCTCCCGCCCGAGGGCGGGCCGCCTCATCCTGCCCACCTGCACAAGTGAGGTATCCATGGCGATCACAACCTTGGGCGAAGCCCACGCCGTGATTCACCTAATCCGATTCCTGCTGGACGACCATGGAGACAACGACAAGGCCCGCGAGGGCCTGGCTCTCCTTGCCGAGTCTGCTCGCAAGAGACTCCAGACCGGCTACTCCGCCGAGGCCGTGACCAAGAACTGGCATCCGTCCAACATCGCCTGGAAGCTGGTGGAGGTCGGCTACGCCGACAATGACACCGAACTCTTCGCCGATCTGCAGGAGCACCGCCAGGTCGCCGCGTCCTACCTGAACCGCGGCTGGTTCAACTCCCATGTCGGCAGGACGCTCACTGATGAGGAGTGGGCGCTGATCGTCCCGCGCCTCTACCGGTATTCAGCCGAGATCGGGGAGAGCTGGGCCAATGAGCGGTTCGCCGACGAGATCCTCGACGCGCTGCTCATCCATCGGCACACCGAAGAGGTGGATCCGTCAGGGATCGGCGCCGAATCCGAGCCGGAGGCACCAGACGAAGCTTCTGCAAAGGTTCCTCAGCCTGAAGCCGAGCACGCGCCCGAGAAGGCCGACGCCGAAGAGGACGGGGGCGAGAACGAGGACCCGCGCAACGACGAGCCCAAGACTGGCGCCGAGGACGCTGCCGCGCCCGAGCCGAAGACCGCCAACGCCCTGGACGAACCTGAGCCTGAGGCCGAGGTGCAGGAGGAAGCCGAGGAGGTGGACCCTCCGGCGCCGGACGAGGAGGTGGACCTACCGCCGGACGGCGAGGACATCGACGAGGCGCCAGCCGCCTAAATCATTTGGGCCTTGGTTCTCGCAACGATGGCGGGCCAGCGCCCGTACGAGCTTGGCCATGGGATCGTCAGGCGCGAGCTCGGAGACGAGTTCCTCGGCCAGGGCCTCGCGTTCGGCATCGTTCAGCTCGTCGAGGTGCTTGCCCCGCCACGACCGATCATCACCCATCCTTCACGATATATCCACAGGTCAAGCACACGTTCTGTGGTCATATGCTGCATCCGTGGGAGCGCGCTGGGCAGGTCCGAAGGCATGGGAGATCGAGGCGATCATCCTTGATCACGTGCCTACCCTGCGAATCCGGCAAGGCCAGTCCCTACGCGCCTACTGCCGGACCAAGGCCGAACTCGACACCGCGATCAGGCGGTACCGGATTCCGGTGGGTGATCTGATCGAAGTTCAGATTCCCGGGCCGCCCGCGCCATCGGCGGGCCCGCAGGCTTCGACCGGCTGAACGGGGCGCCACCGGACTCGGCCCTGCGCTTCCCCTCAGGAATCCACTCCTCGACCTTCTCCACCGGGGCCCCGGCTTCGATCAACCGGAGCGCGGCGATCATCCGATTCTCGTCGCGGTCCACCAGGGCGCGGCCGAGGAAGATCCCGGCGACCTCGGCCATGACGTCACCACGGAAGGTCTGGCGGGGTGGGTGGAGGGCTCCGCGGCGTTGCTTCTCGGTGTTGGTGGCGATCTGGCGGAGTTCCTCGGTGGCCTCTGTGCGCGCGTCGCCCTGGAGCTGCTTGGTGGCCTGGCGAGTTGATGCGCCCATGAGCCGTGAGGCCATGATCCCGTCTGGGTCGTTGTGATGCGCCATGGCCGCAGCATAGAACACGCGTTCGAGGTTGTGGAGGTAGGGTTGCGGCCGTGAGCAGCGAAGACATCCCCGACCGCCTCCTGGACCTGAAGGTCCGGAATCTGAAAGCCGAGCAGCGCCTAGCCGAACTGCGGCGGCTGTTCCCGCTGGCGGTCGAGATCGCCGCCGACCGGGAGACGCCGGGCGATGAGCTGAAGCGGCAGTGGGATGAGGCGTGGGCGGAGGCTCAGAAAACTGCGGTCGCGATCCAGACGGACGCGTGGCTGACGGAGGGCGAGAATCGCGATGAGCGGCATCGGGCGCTCGTCGCGGCGGCGGAGGCGCGTCTCCAGCCATGACGTAACCGGCCCGCCCCCACGCCGGGGGCGGGCCGGCCAGTCTCACATCAATCGTCACGGTTCCTTTTTGCCGATCAAGCCAAGGTTGAGCAGGAGTTTGCCGACGACGGGGCCAAGGCCGAGGACGCTGAGGAGGACGTTGTCGACGACGATTTTTTGAATGGTGTCCGTTGCCGGGTCTTGGGGCGACAGGGTGGTGCTGGCGGCGGCGGGTGGCGCGAGGGCGGCAGTGCCAGCGGTGGCGGCCATGGCCAGCGCTGCCAGCCGGGTTGCCAGGCGGGTGGGCAGGTTCATTTGGGCTCCTTGTGGGGGGCGGGGACCCTGACACCCGTCTAGTAGCCATTTGTAGTCATCGAATAACGTTGTGTAAGTAGATTGTTGGGAGATCTCCTCCAGCGGTACGCCTGGCGGCCCGGCCGTTGCGCGGTACGAGGAAAAGCGGTCCCCGCCCTCCCAGAGGAGGACGAGGACCGTTCAGCGCGCAGGAGGCTACCTCTGCGGTAGCTCCAGAGGACCCGGCAGTGCCCGGTAGGCGGGCTGCTTGGCCGAGCCGAGGATCTTCCCGATGATGGGCCAGCGGGCCTCCAGCGTCCCCCGGCCCGGACCCTCAAACCTCATTGACCCCGCCTTCGCTGCCATCGTCTTTGCCGAGGTTGCGGACGTCGCGGATGGAGAAGGCCAGAGCAGCGGCCAGAAGCGCGGTGACGGCTGCAGCGGCCAGGACGGTTGTTGCACCGGCTGCGGCCGCGAGCGGCCCGGCGCTGACCAAAGCGACCGGGACCAACAGGCTGGTGACCAGGGCGATGGTGGCCAGGACACGGCTCATCTGCTCCTCGGGCAACCGTGCCTGAAGGGTGGAGGTGTAGGTGACGAGCTCGAAGGTGCCGCCCACGCCACACACCGCGGCCGTGACCGCGATGGCGGGCAGGGGAAGCTGCGCGGCCAAGCAGCCCAGCAGCGCCGCTTCCGGCAGCATCGCCAGGCAACAGATCAGTCCCGCCCGGCGTGGCCGGACCAGCAGCGCGGTGATCGACCCGACCGCGAACCCGGCCGCCAGCGCCGAGTTCAGCACGCCCCATGCAGCGGGTCCGCCGAGGTGATCGTTGGCGTATGCGGGGCCGAGCACGGTGATGCCCGCGGCCCACAACGCCGAGGAGGTCGCCGACAGCAGGGCCAGGACGCCGACCCACCGCAGCGACAGGAACACAGCCCAGCCCTCGCGCAGCTCGGCGAGCATTCCGGTCTGGAGTCCGCGTTTGACGCGCCCGACCGGCAGCGTGAACAGCAAGGCGGCGCTGAGGAAGAACGATGCGGCGTCCCACGCCAGCACCCAGCCCGGCCCGATGCCAGCGACCAGCACTCCCGCCAGGGCGGGTCCGCCGATCCCGGCGAGGTTGTTGGAGATCTGGGTGAGGGCGTTGGCGTCGGGCAGCCGGTCGCGCTCCACCAGTTGCGGCAGCAACCCTTGCCCGGCAGGCCGGATCGCGGACGTCGCTGCCCCGGTCACCAGCCCTAGGCCCGCCAGCACCGGCACGGTCGCCGCGCCAGTCAGCACCAGCAGCGCCGTGACGGCCTGCACGGTGCCGTTGACGACCTGGCAGCAGGCCAGCACCAGATGGCGGGCGAACCGGTCGGCCACCACCCCGGCGAACGGGCTGACGACGATATGGGTCACCGGCCCCGACACCAGCACCAAGCCCAGCCCGGTCGGGCCGCCGCCCAGGTCCAGCACCGCGAACGCCAGTGCGATCGGCGCGACCGTTGACCCGGTGACCGAGATCCACCGCCCCAGGAAGTACCGGACCCACACCGGGTTGCCCCGGAACAGGCTCACCGCCCCGGCCAGACGCCTGGTCACCGAAGCTGACGCAGCAACACGGCGGCATCGTCCAGCCGGTCGGTCGGGATCGTGATCGAGACCCAGCCCGGAGTCCGCGCCTGGTGTGATCGCCACTCAAAGTCCGGGTTGAGCGCGTCCACTGCGGCCAGGAGCCGGGGACCGTCTTCCTCACGGATGGTCACCCAGGCCTTCCCTTGGTTGTAGGCGGCGAGCCGTTGAATGTCTGCCTTGGGAGCCCCGGTCGTTCCGGCGAGGGTGGATTCGCCGCCATTCTGGCAACTTCGGAGCGTGGCGTAGCCCAGCCTCCAGAGCTCGGTGATGACAGGGACGAGAAGAACGTCGATCTCGACCTGCCCACCTTGCGGGGTCGTCATCGTCTGCGTTGGGTGATGTTGCGCGTCCGTGGTCATGGCGATCTCCTTCGCAACCGTGAGGCGGAGTTGAGCCGGGTTATTTGGCGCCGCTTCCCAAGATTCGGCGGAGGGTTCGAAGCGCGGAGGCGACGTTCGCCATGAACTCGGTGCGGAGCGGCGCCGGGAGCTCCCCAGGGATCAAATCGGCGGCGCGAACCGCGCGAACTAGCTTCCGTCGAGCGGCTACCGGGATATGGACCTGAAGCGCGGGAACCGTGAGCGCGTCCCGGGATGCATAGGCGTCATCGGCCGCAGCCTGGAGAACGGCGGTCAGTAGGCGCTGGATTTGGTCGTCGTGGGGATCGTCGGCGAGTTCGAGGGCGATAAGGCCAGCGCGGACGCGGAAGACGGTTCCGCCGCGGGTGGTCTGCTCCAGAAGATGGCGCACGCTGGTCACCATCGTTGCGACGTTCTTCTGGGAGCCTGCGCCAACGCGCTGGCACATGACACGAAGCATGGCTTGAATCGCACATTCCCAAGGAGCGCTGACAGTGCTGGTTTCAACCAGGGCGCTGGCCTGATCAACGTCGCCTTCGCGAAGGAGCGCGAGGATAGTGATCTGTCGGCCGTCGAGGAGGCGTTGGCCGATACCTCGGTGGACGGCGGCACGGTCGGCGGCTTCTCGCCACCGCCCAGCGGTGGTCAGCGCGCGGGTTCCGTCTGCGAGCAGCGCGGCCCACACGGTGGCGCGGAGGTCGTGATGGTCCCCAGCGGAGTGCGTAAGGTCGTGAAGGTGGACGACGTGGCCATCGATGGTGATGTCTGCCCGGTTACTGGCCGCGTGGTGCAGGACTTCCAGCAGGGCATAGGCCGCGTCGGCGTCACCGTCGCGGATCAGTTGGCGCGGCAGGTTGAGGACTGGCTGAAGGGCCAGCTTGGCGATCGCCCGGGGATGCGGTCGCGTGTAGTCGAAGGCTTGGTACTGCTGCCAGCACAGGAAGCGGGCGAGGTCGGATTGGCCGCGGTCGGAGGCGATAAGAGCCGCTTTGTTCAGTGCTTCGGCGGTGCGGACGAGAGCGTCATCGCTCGCGGGTTCCAGAAGATGGCGTAGGTCGGCGACTCTGGTGGCGAGCGACATTGCCGCCGGGCGCGGGCGTTCGACGAGGGGGAACCAGCGGGCGGCTGGGGCTGCGGTTGTGGGTTTCACACGTCGTCTCCATCCCTGGCGCGGGGGCCTGGTGCGGCAGCGGGATCGTGGCCGAAGACAGCGGTTGTGGCGGCGTTGGCCACGGCGGCTTGGGTGTCGTAGGGCATGCCGAAGCGGTTGGCGGCGAAAACGACGAGGTGGGTCAGGACTTCGCGCAATCCGCGGCGGAGTTGCTCAGCGGCGTTTAGGTCGGCCAGGGCGGTACCGGCGGCGGTGTACGTGGTGAACCAGTCTGCGGCGAACTCCAGCGGGCCGCCTGGCGCGCGCAGACCGGACGTGTCCGCGCTGATCAGACGCCGCATCGCGGATGGGAGAGCGCTGGAGGCGCCGGCGAAGGGCGTGGTGATGCTGGGGCGATGGTCAGCGAGACGGGCCCAGACGTCGCCTTGCTCGTACCAGTCCAGCCCCGCGGCACGCAGCAGCTCGGTTACCAGGAGGATCAGCAGTTCCTGGCGTTGATCCGCCCTGTCGCCACGGTGGACGCGGGAGAGGTAGGCGATGAGGTGTCTGGTGTCGGCGCTGAACATGTGGTGTGTGATGGCCATCGCCTCGGCGCCCCCGAAAGCGCGTTGCTCGGGCTCGTACACGGTTCGGGTCACGTAAGTGAGCTGGTCGCCGGGGGTGCAGTGAGCGAGTGCAAGGAGTTGTTGGTGCAGCTGGTCGACGCTGCCGGCCGAGGTCTCGGCGCGAGGAAGGTAGCGGATGCGCCAGCAGGGGGCTTTGCGGATGAAGAACCAGTCGGTGATGAGCCCCTGGTCGCGGGCGCCGGTCAGCACAGGTGCGAGTTGGGCCACTGCGGCGATCTCGGCGGATGTCCAGTCAGCGAAGGTGACGTTGCTCTGCCGCCAGAAGGTTTCGTTCACGATGTGCGTCCGGATGGTCAGGCGACGGCGAGGATGGCGTCCCATTCGGTGAGTGGGTGGGTGCTTGTGCCGACGGCGTGGAGCGCCAGGGCGAGGCCCGCCGCTCCGTCCAGCAGGGAAGGGTCGGCGATGGGTGCGGTGCGGGAATTGGGGTTCCGCAACAGGATGCGGCGCGTCAGGGCAGGAATCTGGTCGGTGATCTGTGAGGTGCGCTCGTCGCTGGCCATGCGCCCGGCGGCACGAAGCAACCCGGCAAGCCCGTGGCAGAGGCCGAGTTCGGTGATCCGCTCGATCTGCGTGGTGTCTTGGAGCGTGGTGGCCATCGCGGTCTCGGCGAGGGACTGACGGTGGACATCGCCGAGGGCGAGCGCAGCGAGTTGCTGAGCGCGGGCCGTTCCTGCGACGCCGTAGCACCACGACGGCCGGGGCCGCGGGAAGGAGGCTGCCGAGCCCGCGTCGGCCTGGTCGTGGTCGAGCAGGCCCGGCCACCACGGTCCGGTGCGGTCGTGCTGGAGCAACTGGTCGGTCCAGGAGCAGAGGCGTTCGATGGCTTCCCTCCCGGCGGGGACGGGCATTCCTGCGAGCATCGCCACCGACAGCAGCGCTAGTGGAGCACTGATGCCGTGCGAGGCTCCGAGGTTGCCGTGACCGTGCGGGTACTCGGGGACGTGGTCTCCGTTGGGTGCTACCGGTGTCCACCAGGGCGGGTGCGGGCCGGGAACGTCGCCGGGCTGGGTAAGGCGGGCGAGGTAGCGCAGCGTCTGTGTGGTGATCGGATGGTCTGGGTGGCGGCGCAAATGGTAGACGCCGAGCCCGGTCAGCCCCCGAATCAGGTCGAACTCCTTCAGGTGTGGGTACTCGCCTCGGTTGATGCGGGTGTGCGCGGCGTCGAGCCGCCTGCGAGTGAGAGAGATGACGGCCTCGTCCAGCCGTTGCAGGGCGTGCTGGTAGCCGGGCTCGGGCCGGGCGGCTGCGTTCAGCATGAAGGCGATGGCCGGGACGCCCATGTACAGGCTTGCGTTGGCGGCCGCGGTGAGGTCGTCGACGCAGGCGGCTTGTACCCACTGGTGCGCGATCGCCCACTCCCCGTGGCCGCTGCGAGCGCGCTCGATATGCAGCAGCGCGATGCCGGCCGCGCCAGTGGCGAGAGCTTGTGGCCAGGGGCGGCCCGGTCCGTGCCGACGAAGTTCCAGGCCGTTAGGGGTGCTGGCAAGGACGGCCGGGTCGGCCAGGGCGTCGGCGAGTGCCGTGGCTGTGGTCAGGGCGTCGTGGCGGACGCTTTCGGCGTGCGACTGTGGCTCCAGCTCAGCGCAGCGGCTCGGGCCAGGTGCAGGCATGTTCGTTCTCCTTCCGGATCGAGTCCGGTCGTGCGGGCGTGGTGCAGGTGCAGCAGTTCAGGCAGCAGCAACCGCACCGTGGCCGGGGCAGACTCATCGAGAACGCGGCGGTAGTGAGTGAGGGCGGCGCGGCGAGCCGCCCAGCAGGTCAGCAGCTCGCTGCCGCCGGGGAGCCTTGTGAGGGTTCGGCGGTCTCCGGGGTTGCCCAGAGCGATCGCCAGCTCGTACAGCGGTCGAGGTGGAGCGGCGCGTCCGGAGCGGACTTGCTCGATCAGCCACCGCGCTGCCTCGTGTGCGTCACCAAGAAATCCGACGGTGAGGTCGAGCAGGCTCGCTGCGGTCACCGCACGCAGATCAGGGCCCGAGGGGGCGACGGCGACGGCCATCTGCGCCACGGCGGCGGCGGAGTCGGTGGCGAAGAAGTCCTCGGCGGAATCCAGCGCGGCCGGTCCTCCGAAACGGGTGGTCTCGGGGAAGTCGGTGTCGAGCGTAAGTCGCGCGATCAGCCCATGCGTGCGCAGCCGGGCACTCCAGCTGGTGACGGCCGCCATGACCCGCGGCATGTGCTCGGACGGGACGCGGAGTCTGAGCCGCAGGTGCGGTTCGGGATCTTGGTACCGCATGAACCAGTACTGGCCCGTGTTCTCGTCATGGCTGAGGTCGAGGCAGGCAAGCAGGTCCGGCACGTGCCAGAGCAGGATCGGCGCTTGGCGGTCTGGATGGCCGTAGAGCTTGAGGAACAGACGCCCGTTGCTGCCCGGCAGGCGCCCGTGGTCGTGCAGGTTCACTGGCTCTGCGTGGTTCAGCCAGGACGGTGCGGGTGCCGGTTCGACGGCAGCGGCCAGGGGGATGACGAGTTCGTGCGCGTAGCCGCCGCACCAGTCGGATCGGGCGTCGGGCACCTCAGTGGGCAGAGCGCGCAGCGACGCAGAGCCCTTGCGGTGAAGCTGAGCTCGCAGCATGGCCCGGTGCGCGGGCTGATCCAGGTCAAGCCCGAGACGTTGATCGCCGTAGCCGAGGTAACAGCACCCAGGTAGCCGGACGCGCGATCTCCAGATGGCAAAGGCGGCGTCCCAGTCGTGGGTGAACGCGGACGGGCCAGGAAGGTCGCCAGCGTCCACCTGCCAGCGGGCGGGAGCGAGAAAAGCGCGGCCGTGCCGCAACGCGGGCAGGAAGGGCAATCGCGCGGCAGCGCCCCAGTCGAACTCAGCGCACGGCACGTTCAGCGCGTTGGGGAGCTCGGCCAGGAACCGCGCCAGGGGGTGGGTGTAGCGGGACGGCTCGACCGCGTTGTAGGTCGCGGTTTCCACGACCTGGCGGCGCGACAGCGACACAAGGTAGAGCCGATCCCGGTCGGCGGTGACGGCGAGGTCGTCCAGGTTGAGCGAATGGCGGTCGTCGTCGTGGAACTGCCCGATGGTGATGCTGTGGGGCAGCACAGCAGGGACTCGGGCGACGTTGGCAGTTCCGGTGTGCAGCGGTGGCGTGCACAGCTGCGCAAGCAAAGCGCCGGATGTGCTCGTGGGCAGGTCCGCGAGCGTCGCTTGCAGGTCCGCCGGCGCTTCACCCTCATGCGGCCTCGCGGGAACGGTGCCGACTTCATCACTGGCGTCGCCGGGGACGGGAGGTTGATCGAGCAGCGGCAGGAACCGGCCGATGGTCGTTCCTGCGGATCGGGAAACCCCAATGACCGAGAGCATGAAGTCGCCCTGCTGCACGGCGTGCTCGTCTGCGGCGTGAACGCGGACGGTGGCCTCAGTGGTGGTCTGCGGACGGCGTTCCACCGCGGCGGCTGGGTCGATAGCGGCGGAGGTGGCGGACAGGGCAGCGATTGTTTCCTCGTCCAACGTGATCTCGTGGCGGTTGTCCATCGCCGCTCGCTGTACCAGGGCAAAAAGAAGCGTGTCCCGGTCGGTCACAGCGCTGGTCGGCTGGTCGGGGTTGCCGAGGTAGCCCGCCGGATATCCCAGGCCCACGTCGGCGTTCACCACTTGGCGGAGAGGGACGAGGGCGCGGGGGCCGTAGCGTTCGAGAAACGCCATATGCCAGCGTTCCCATCCGGGAGTGAGCACTGAGCGCGGGGCGAGCCGCACGAGCAGCTCCGCTGCGTGAGCAGCCTCCGCCGCCACGGTCCCAGGCACCGTGACTTCCCAGCCCAACCGCAGATCAACGTTCGGGCTTGGCGTGGGGGCAGAGCAGAGTCCTGCCATCGTGCCGACCAGGCGAGCATGGTGTTCTGTGATGGGGATGGAAGCGGCACCGTGGTTGGCGGCCGTGTGCCGCAGGTTGATATCGCGGAGTTCCCGGGAAAGGGCTCGTAGCTGGCTGAGATCGGCCGCGGCTTGGGAGTTGCGTGGCGTCACCGCCTCGAGGATGCCTTCTAGGTGCCGTAGCGGGTCGGTGCGGGTGAGTGGCGGGTTCAGGTTCGTGACGAGGATGCCGTGCGCAAGCAGTCCCGACAGGAACGTGACCACAGCTCGGGCGTCGGTGCCGAAGTACTGGGAGGACAGCTCGGTGGCCAAGTCACCCAGGACGATCGGCGTGGACGCCAGCACCAGGATCCGCCGAACCGGCTCGGACGCACGCAACTGAATGTGGACGGGCACCTGGACGTTGCCACGCTGGGGACGGTGCTCCAGCACCACACGGCCGTCGCGGATGAAGGCCAGAGGATTAACGCGCACCGACGCCCATGGCCACAGTGCCGGATCGCTCTCCAGCCGTTCCACCAGCGCAGACAACCATGCCGCGTCGACGCCTGCGACGGCGCGGTGCTGAGAGCCGATGATGGCGCGGGCATGACCGGTGCGGCTGATGCGGGCGGGGGCTACACCAGCGAACAGGCCGAACGGGGTGGACCGCGAAGCCGCGCGCAGCATGTACCGCAGTACCGATTCCACCGCACGGCGTGCAGCGGGTTCGGCAACGGCCTGCCCGTCGCACAGCTGTGACACCCGTCTGAACAAGGTGGGACTGGCGTTGTCCAGGGCAGCGGCGAAATCGGCGCGCTGCATGACTTCGCGCAGCCAGGGCCGCCAGGTGGAAGGGGCATCGGGGTGGTCGCTGAGGTCCGGCCAAGACGTCCAGGTGTCGCGTCGCCACGGCGAGCCGCGCACGAGGGCGTGATCGAGATACCGGTACATCGTCTGCTCCCTGGAGGCGAGCGGCCCCGGCCGAACGCCTGGCCGGGGCCACTGGGGATATCGAGACGCGGTCGTGGGTCGGCCTCGTGGGTGAGATGCCGTGTTGTTAGCAGGTGTTAGGGCAGGCTGACTGGCATGTCTTGCCGCAGCCGTCGTCGGTCATGCGGATCAGCCGGTCGGCCTCCGGGCCCGCCTCGACGATCGTGATGTCCAGCTCGAACGGATCAGGTCCGGTCTGCTCGTCGGCCGGTGTCGTGGTGCTGGGTGATGTGGTGTCGGTTCGGGCGGTCATGGGTCCTCCTGGGGGGTGGTGTCCTCCGAGCTACTGATCGTCAGGGCTGGCGTTCTACCGCCAGGTGACCGACACGGTGCCGTGCCGCTTAGGGATTGGGTGGTGGGGTGGCGTGGAGTGGGCGGCGCCGGCGGGGATGTAGCGGATCGTGGCGGCGCCGCGGCGGCGGTGCTGGTGCGCCCAGCGGCGCAGCAGGTCCGCATACTCGTCTGCGACCTGCTCGGCATGCGGGCCGTGGGCGATCACCCCTGACTCGAAGCCGCCCAGTTCAGCGTTCTCCCGCTTGATTCGGTAAGCGAAGGAGTCGCCGCGCACCAGGACCGGCACGCCCCGTCCGGCCGAGGCGTCGAAGACACCCTGGTCGACCAAAGACTGCCGGGCGTGCAGCATCACCATCTGAGGGCCGGAGGTGACCAGGAACAGCTCCAGTTCGTCCGGCATGTCGAACACCGCACCGGACCAGCGCTCCAACGGCGGGTGATCCAGCGCCTCCCGCAACGCCTGGACGTCGAAGTCGGGCGCGCCGTCGTCCACGCGCAACCCCCAGCTTTCGTCGTCGCCAACGACGATGACGTGTTCGTGGTGCTCGCCGTCGCCCTGCATCGCCACGAACCCCGACAGCAGGTAGGAAACGCTGGTGAGCACCCCGGCGTCACCGCCGTCGTCGGTCTGGTCGTCGCGCTCGAACGCGATCGTCCGCGTGATCCCCTTGAGGCGCAGCGGGACGATCAGGCGGCCACGCGGGGTGAGCTGCGTCCGCCACGCCGGTGGTATGTCCCAGGCGCCGGCCGTCACGATGATCCGGTCGAAGGCGTCCTCGTCAGGTAGGCCGTGCTCGGCGTCACCCACCGCGACCTTGACCTGTTCGTAGCCCGCCGTGTCCAGGCATGCGCGAGCGCGTTCGGTGATCTCAGGGTCGATGTCGAGGGAGACGACCGCGCCTTCCTCGCCGACCAGCTCGGCCAGGAGCGCGGCGTTGTAGCCGCCACTGCCGATCTCCAGCACCTGCATCCCGGGCTGGACGTCAGCCTGTTCGAGCATGACCGACTGGATGTGCGCTGACGATAGAGAGCTGAGGGCCGTCCCCGCCTCGTCGCGTTTGATGACCAGTGCCTGGTCGATGGCGTAGGCAGCCTCCAAGGGCTGACCGGGCACGAACAGGTGCCGAGGCACCTTGCTGACCGCCTCGGCGACGGGGGCGGAGGTGATCGCGCCCAGCTCGCGTAGCTCACCCACCATCGCAGCGCGCAGTGCGGGCGAAAAGTCCTCTGAGTTGCGAACTGTAGTCATATCAGCTCTCTTGTCAGCGATGTTGCGGCGAGGTGGTGTCTGCGAAGAAACGAAACTGGCCTGTTGAAACTGTTACGCCTCACCCTGACTGAGGACGTCCTTCACCCGCTAGGAAGTTTCACTAAGTTGCAGCCTAGAGAGTTCAAGTACCGCCGTTCATCCGGCAAGCTGCGTCTGAGACGAGCAGAGAGCAACTGCCGGTGTGAGGTTGCGTGCTCCCCCGTCGCCAAGCCAGCGCTCCGAGTCACCGTCCTCGACGGCGGAAGAGGAAGGCATCGAGCAGAGTGTTCAGGACGTCGTGAGCGTCCGTGCGGGTCTCCCGGTCACCGGCGAACAGAGCGCGTACCACCGCGAGCGCGACGAGGATGACGAACACCCCGCCCGCGAAGAAGATGAACCACTGGAGTTCGGGGCTGAGCTCGGGTGACCAACGAAGAAGGCTGTCCATATCACTCCCTGCACAGAAGCGGGAGGTCAGTGGACTGCTGGTACCCCCGCCATCGACTGTTGGATCCGGTCGGCGAACAGGAAGGATCCGTCCGCAGGTTCGCGGCGATGACGGTGGCGCATTGACACGGCGATCACTCGCAGGGAGAACCCCCGCCTGACGACCGCATAGGTCAAAGCCGCCAGCAGAACAAGCAAGGCGAGAACGGTGAGCAGCCGGTTCAACGCGCCGATGAGTACCTCGGCATGGGCAGCGCTAATCCGCAACCTCAAGGCCGAGTTCCGAGCAACTACCGCGCCTGCTCCCGCCGCAAGGAACGTCGTGGCCAGAGGCAAGACATCTTCGGACTGGAGAAGCGAAGAGGTCGTGCGGTGGGTTTCATCGACGAGCACGAATCCGCGGTCATCGCAAACACGAAGCGCGTCAACGAGAGCCGACTTGCCGTTGCCAGTCGGCGCCAGCAAGACGTGAGCGGCCTCATGCGCGGCCAGAGAAGAGTGGCCAAGCTCGCTAGCCAGCGTCATCTTGAGTCGACCGCGTAGGTCTTGTGCCTCGCGAAGCGCAGCCAGCATTTGCGTGACCGAGCTGTGCCTGACCTCTCCGAACAGAAGCCTTCCGGAGTACGCGACCATGGCAACGTCGCCCTCAGCGGAATACCTGATGGCCTGCGATCGGCCCCCCGTCGGAGATCCGCCCAGGGCGTTCGTGCTGCTCCTAAACGCGGCGAGCACACTGCTGACCGTCGTATCAAAGGGAGAAGCACCGTGCCTGTCATCCATCACGACGGCGTCTCCTCCCTTCGGATCGGCCCTGTTCGAGCGTGAAGTCGACGGTATCGCCGATGGTTCACTCGCACCTACTGTTCCTCGGACGAACTCGGTCCCCTGTGGGTTCCGGACGACGGCCACGACTTGGAGACGGGTTTAGCCGACCCGCCGTTCGTGGGAGGAGCATCAGGGCTCGTTCCCTCAATGAAGCTAAAGGAAGGATGGCGAGCGGCCGGGGATGTGGCGTTCCGGCCGTCGCCCAGTCCGGCTCCGCCGCACTGGTTGTCACCAGCCCGACTCCTGGGTCTCGCGGAGTAGCGAGACCATGAGCATGACGGCGACGACCGCGCCGCCCGGCGTGTACTGCGTGAGGCCGGCTGCGTGGGCGGTGGCGTGCCGCGTGTAGTAGCTGGGGACTGGCGTGCCGGGATCGGTGGGGGTCGGGGGCCAGAACTCCTCGAGCGCGCGGCGGATCGGCGCGAGCACGCAACCGCTGCGGATCCAGCCGATCGTGTTGTCATCCAGCGTCGTGATCAGGTCCTTCTGGAATGCCTTGTACTTCAGCCGGTCGGGTGGCGTGGTCACGATCGGGGCGCGGCGGGCGATCAGCCATCGCAGAGTCGTGTCGATGACGTTGGTCGCGAGTGCCTGAGCGGGCGCACACAGGTCGGCGCGAAGACTGTCGATCGACGAACTGCCGACCGTGACGACCTCATCCAAGCCGGGAACAGCAACCTCGGCCAGGACTTCGGCGCAGGCGTCGGCGATCTGCGCGCGGCGTTCCCCGAGGATGCGGTACCGGTCCTGTTCGTCGGCCGCCTCCAGTAGCTCGGCGACGATCCCAGCGGGCGGGACCCACGCAATGGGGATGCCTTCATGCTCGGCGAGCTGGATGGCCTCCAGGAGAGAGTGGTCGTCGGTCCAGTTCGGCGGTAGATGAACGCGCAAGCCGTCCAGCAACGCGCGGAGCGGCTGGAGCTGTCGGGTGATCGTCTTGGCTGTGGCCGACATTGCCTCGCTCAGCTGTCGTACTGAGTCGAGTCCGTCGGTGCGTGGACGAACGGCCTGCTGCATGGCGGTGCTGTACAGCGCGAGTGCTCTCATCGCGCCGCGCAACGCTTCGCCGGCGTCGGTCATCCGCGTGGGCCCGTCGCCTGTTCCGTCGTCGGCCTCGTCGACGTGGAGGTCCTCCGCGTCTGCAGTGCGGCCGTCTGGGTGGAAGTCGTCGCTGATCGACATGTCTCAATGGTCGAGCAACAGCGGGGGGAAGGCGAGGAGGTTTCCCGCCTGCGGGCGGGACTCGTTGTGGCGCGCCGCAGAAGAGCCCCGCACCGGTGATTGGTGCCCGGTACGGGGCTGGCGACGACGTGATGAGCCCGACAACTCGCGCGCGGGCGCGTTTTAGTGCTGTGACTAGTCACAGGCCAGGTCAGCGGCCTGCTCCTGGTAGAGGGTGCGCAGGTAGAGCACGAGGCGGCCCCAGCGAATGCCAGCGAGGGCTGCGTCTGGGTCGGGCGGTCCTAGGCGCGGGTCTGGTCCGATCATGTGGCAGGCGTCGTCGTCCGGGAGCACCCCGGCGTCGACGAGGCCGTCTGCGGCTGCCTTGTAGGAGGGAGACCAGTTGGCGGCGTCGCGTCGGCGGGAGCGTGGGCCGGGCCGGTACTCCCCGACAACGGCTGCCGCGTTCATCCGCGGAAGGTGGGCGAGTTGGGCGGCGTGCGCGGCAGCGGTGCGCAGTGTCCGGGTACGGTCGGCGCGCACGCGGTAGTGGATGCGGTCGTTGGCGCTGATCAACGGGAGCCCGAAGGGAAGCTCAACCACGAACAAGCCGGGCGGTAGATCGGTAATGGACTGGTCGTAGGGTGCGGCGGGTCGGGGATGGTCACGGTCTGTGTCCCAGATGAGGGTGCCATCCGACTCGGCGGCGTACTCGTAGGCGCGGACCCACCAGTGGTCGGTGCGGTAGATCTCCCAGCGGTACGCCAGGTTCGGCCTGAGTGCCTGCGCTCGGGCCCATACGTTGAGCCGCGTGCGTTCGGTGGCGTCGGCGCTCAGTTGCGGGTCGTGGGAGTCGTACACGGCGATCGGTGTGATGAGCGGTTCCCGGCGCCTGCCGCGGCGAGCGCGGCGGATGGCCGGAGTGGTGTCTGCGGTGTCGAGGCCGACGCGGCTGATGAGAGCTGCAGATCGTGTGATCGGTCGGGCCGTCGAGCGTGCGCCGGGCGAGTTCACAGGTCGGCTCCGTGGGTGGTCTCGTGGAGGGCGTGGGTGACAAGGGCGTCGTACTCGTCGGGCGAGTAGTGGTGGCCGCATCCGGTGCAGGTTGCGTCGTCGGCGAGGCCAGCGGGGCTGTCGAGCCGTTCCAGTAGCGCGAGGCCGCAGTAGCGGCAGGGTGCGGCGAGAATCTGCGACGCATGGGTGAGACCGAGCGCGGAGCGGCAGCGGCGGACCAGCGCATGGATCTCTAGTCCAGCGTCGGTTCCGTCCAGGTCGGGGTAGTCCCAGCCGTCCTCGCCGTCGGGGCGCGGCCGGGTCATTGCTGCGGGTGGGAGGGCGAGGAGGACGTCCAGGTGCCGGGTGAGGATGCGGACAGTGCGGCTCATGATGACGCGGGGTCGGACGGTTCGGGCTGGCGCGTCGGGTAGGCCAGCGACGTCCCGGACACGTTCCTCCCAGCTCAGCAGCGTCTCGCGGATCTGGTGCGCGAGGTCGGCCAGGTCCAGGCGGATGGGCACTCCGGGGACGGTCGTTCCGGAGATGCGCCCGCCGATGGGGCCGCTGCGGCGTTCACCGAGTGCCTGCTGGAGGTCGTGGTGGTAGGTGATGAGTGCGCGCAGACCGCTTTCGATGCGAGCGCGGTCGACTTCGCAGAAGGGCCGGGGCGTGCGGGCCGGGCCATGCCCGTTGTGTGCGGCGCAGCGGTTCCCGGCGGCACAGGCGCGCAGCCCGTCCACCTGGTCGTCCTCGTGGTCGCTCTGGCGTGAGCTGTCGGGGTGGGCGTGGCGCTGGCGGCCACGGGCAGCGTGGTGGGAATCGTGGTGGTGGTTCACTCGATCTCTCGTCTCGCCAAGGGGCGTTGTGCGGGGCGGCGGGTTCTGGCTGTCCGGCTAACGGCGTGCGTGCTGGTAGTGGTCGAAGATCCGCTGCACGGTGGGGGCGGTCTTCTCCAGGACGGTGTGGAGAGCAGCGAGTGCGCTCTCGGCGTTCTCGGCACGCTCGCGGAGGCCGGTGACGCCGCGGGTGGCGGCGAGGAGCTCGTCGTGTCCAGCGCGGTATTCGTCGCGTTCGGCGCGCAGTTCCTTGCACTCGGCGGTGAGCTCGACGACCTTGGCGCGCAACGCGTCCAGTTCCTGAATTTCGTGAAGGCGTGCGGTGATCTCGGCCAGGGTCAGGGTGTTGAGCGGGTTGTCGGTAGTGACCGGCGTCCTGGTCCCCGTCTCCTGCGTAGCTGGGACCTGGGTGCCTGCTGCCTGGCCCTCGGCGGGCGTGGCCTTGCTCTCCTTGCCTTTGCCGACCTTGCTTGTGCTGACCTTGCTTGTGCTGACCTTGGTCGTGGGGTTGGCGTGCGTGCTCAGGTGGCGGCGGATCTTGCCCAGCCGCTCGGACGTCTCCGGGCAGTGGACGCAGCGGAAGCGGGCTGAGCCGTCTTCCAGGAGCAGTTCGCGGATCTGCTGGAAGTAGACCGGCTTCCCGGGTTTGGACAATGGGGAGACGGCCGGTTCGTTCTCGATGACGCGAAGTCCGTCGATCGCCTCGGGAGCCTCGATCGCGGCGGCGGGCGTCTGGGCGGCGGCGGTGTCGGTGTTGGCGGTCATGGTCTCTCCGATGTGCGGGTGGTTTGCCGTGTGGCGCGTGGACCGGCGTCGGGAGGTGTAGAGGCCGAGGGCGTCTAGGACGTGGCCGAGTTCGCCGTGCGGGTCCGGTTGGGTGAGAGCCCATGTGGCGGCCAGAACGGCGGCGTTCCGGCGGGAGCGGCCTGGGGTGAGGCGGATGCGCGCCTTGGTCATGCGGCGACCCACCCTCGGGTGGTTCCGTGGCGGCGGTGGGCCGCGCGCATGCGGGAGTCGCAGTCCTTGCAGCGGTAGGACAGCCCGGAGGAGGTGCTCTTGTCGTGGTGGAAGCGGGAGTGCGGGAGTCGCTTCTCGCATCGGGAGCAGACGGCGGTCTGGTCGTCGGGTTCGGGGTGCATGCCGGTGGCGTCGGCGAGGACGGCGCGGTTGCGTGCGGCGCGCTGGGGGCTGATGTCGGCGTTGAGTTGCAGGTTGGCGATGAGCGTGGCGAGCCCGGCGGGGGCTGGCAGGGGGACGCTTGTGGGCACCATCGCGGCTAGGCCGACGACGAGCGCCTGGAGGTGTGGGAGGTCGAGGCCGTTTAGCGTCTCGGCGACGCGGGTGACGTCGTGAGCGCGGTGTCCGCAGACCACGGCGGCCAGGAGGGGAAGGGTCTGCGCTGCTAGTGCGTCGGGCTCAGCGACGTGAGCGTCGGGGCCGGTGATTGGAGCGGTCGTCGGATCGGTAGCCATGGGTGTCCTCATCGAGTGTTGAGAGCGGCTACGGAAACAGCGGCGCGAGCGGCTGTTCGGGCCTGGGTCTCGGGGTTCGGTGGTCTGGCCTGGGGGTGCAGGGCCCGCACCACCCCGCCGCGTTGTCCAGGACGACGACCTCGCGGGTGAGGGGGTGGGGCCTGCCCTGCCAGGCGCGGCATCGGCCGCGATGCCAGCAGGCCGTGCCAGTGCAGGTGCAGCGGCCTTCGGCTGCGGCGGAGCTGGTCGGGGTCATCGGTCGCCTTTCGTGGAGTCGGGCATGGCAGGCGTGACCGGGCGGGCGTTGTGGATGGCCGCTCGGGCGGCTCGGAATTCCGGGTTGGGGTCGACGCCGGGGGGTCGTTGCCGGTACTCGGCTGCGGTGAGGTCGCATGGCTCGGCGTTGGGATCGGCCATCAGCGATCCGATCCGTTCCAGAACGGTTCGCCAGCTGAGGCCCTTGTAGTGGGCGTCCACGAGTGCGTCGTCCAGCGCGCCGGGCTTCCAATCGGGCCGGGCCTTGGCAGCCAGCGCACGGAGCTCCATGGGGGCTCGGCAGGGCACTTCAATGTCGCTCACGCCGCTTCCTTCACTTGGTTTGCTGTCCTGGAATGTGGAAGATAAGAGGTCATCATCGTGATTGTCAATACATCAGACAACGTTTATGGGCGGGCCTGGGCTGCGGTTACGCGGTCCTCACTTCCAGCGGATGGCAGACCGGGCAGCGACGGACACGCCCGTCAGCGACCTCGACCATCCGGTGACTGTCGGACTCGCAGGCCCCGCACCACTCGGGCCGCGCCGGAGACGGTCGCTGACGGCGAGCGGCCAGATGCCACCACGGCCCGTCGGCCGCCAGGCGGCCTGGGTGCTGAGTTTCCGGATCGGAGGCCACCAACACGAACGCGATCCGGACCAGATCAGCGGGGCGTTCGGTGACGTCGGGGTGTTCCAGGGCCCGCCGGATCGACGCGGCAGACCACTCCGGCCGCAAGTTTTGAATCTCGGCGACCAGACCCATCTGAATCACTTGGGCGGCCTCATGACGTCGGGCAAGACCCTCAGAAGATTCTTGTCTCCCTTCTCCCCCCGCTTCGGCAGGAGCCCCCTGAGGACTGCTCGATCGAGGAGGAGGGGAAGGGGAGGAGGGGGGTGTGGGACTGGGACTGGGGGCGGGGGTGGGACCCCAGTGCCCGTGCGCGTGTGAGCCATCGTGTGCTTCAGGTTTGCCAGCATCCTCATGGCTGGCCGATGGCTCGTTGCCATCACCGCGATGGCTACCGGCGTGGCCACTCGGGTGGCTACCGGGTTGGCTCGCGGGTTGGCTCGCGGATTGGCTCTGTGATGGCTCATTGCCATCGGTGCCGCGCGGCGGCTTCTTGCCCCAACGTGCCTCCGCTCCCTTACGACCGGCCTCGGCGCGGGCGGCACGAGTCTTGTCCGAGGGCAGGTAGTCGGTGAAGTCGTGGAACTGCCAGCCGCCGTCCTCGGCGACCTCCCAGAGGCCGACTCGCACCAGCAGCTCGGCGGCCGCCTGTCCCTCGCCGCCGATCATCCGGCGCGGCAAGCCCTTGGGCAGCAAGCCGGGCGTCCTGCCCTTCTTGCGGGTGTTGCGGTGCGCCCAGGTGAAGCAGACCGTCCACAGGCCGATCGCCACCGCGCCGCCCTCCTCGTCCAGCAGCGCCAGCACCTTGGGGTGCTCATCGAAGTTGTCGTCTATCCGACCCCACATCAGGACCGGCCCTCTTTCTTCTCGTCAGCCGCGAATGCGGCGATCTCCTGCTCGATCCAGTCGCCTGCGCGGCGCCACGCCGCCACCAGCTCGCCCACCAGCCAGCCCACAAGGCAGGCCAGTAGGACGAGCGCGGCGACGGCCAAGACCGCGGGAGTCACGCTCATCGCTGAACACCTCGCCAGATGCGGGCCGCGCTGGAGCGTGTGGTGGGCCGGGGCGAGGGCCCGTAGCCGACCGGCACGATCAGGCGCTGGCGGGCCAGTGCGGCGAACAGCGCGCCCCACTGCGAGTCGCTGGGCGGCTCGGGGATGCCACGCCGAACCAGGTCATACGCCTGGAAAGCCATCCCCGTCGCCGCGAGCTCGCGGACGCCGGCGACGGCCTGGTTCCACCATTCCTCGCGGTCGGGCACGTCGCCGGTCTCCTCGGGTTGGGGCAGATCGAACAGCGGGAGCGTGGGGATGGTGCTGTGGATGGGCCGCTTCACGACGGCACCGCCTTGGAGCTGTCAGCGCCACGGCGTTGGAGGTACCGCTTGGTCAAGACGGCGTTGTAGGTGCGGCCCAGCGCTTCTGCCAGCGCCTGGAGCGGAACGTCCTGCATGACCAGCTCCGCTTCGCGTGGAGTCCAGCGCCGGTTGGTGGGCTTGACCTTGGTGGGGCGCTTCCCGCGGCTTTGGCTGTAGGCGTCGGTGCATGGGTCACAGCGGCAGTCCCAGTTGATGTAGCCCGAGGTGGTGCCGTGCGGGACGATCGAGGGGTCGGCGGCCGCGCGGGCGAGTCTGTCGGCCTTCTGCTCAGCGATGAGCTGGCGGTGGGCGTCGGTGCACGGGCGGCAGCGGCATCCGTAGCGGTAGCCGCGCTCAGTACCGCAAAGATCTTCAACGCTCATCGCAGCCCCTCCGAACCTGTCCCACGCGCGGATAGAGCCCGCCATCTGCGTCAAGAAAGACCAGGCCGTGGAAGGCGTGCCAGACGCCCACTGATGTGGGGTCCTTGTGGGCGGCGAGGGTCAGACCCGTCGTCCTGGCCCATCGGGGCTCCTCGATGACCTGCATCAAGCAGCCCTCGGTGGACGAGCCGCACAGCAGCAGCCACGCAGCAAAGTTCGTCATGTCGGGCGTTCGCTGGGAACGGGGCCGGTGGAAGGCGTTCATGGTGGCTTGGTCGCCACTCACACCGCAGGCGGCGCAGCGGCCGTCATCGCGGATAACGAGCCGCCTGGCGAGGATGGCGGCAGCGTCGAGATCTGCGGAAGTCTGCGGATCGGGTCCTGTGGCAGGCCCGTTGATGGGGAGGATCATGCAAGGTCCTTGGTGCAGGAAGGGACCGGGGGCAGGCGGCCGCCCACCCCCGGTGCGCATGAAGTCAGGAGGGAGACGTGGCTGAGTCGGGCGGCAGACGGGGAGGCAGATCCGTAGGTTCGGGAACGTTCAACAGCTCGTCCCAGCCGACGTCGCCGGCCTCCAGGGCTCGCGTGATCTCCGCTAGGCCGCCCTTGGCGAACGAAGTGGTGACCGAGAGGACGCGCTCGCGCAGATGCACGCCGGGCGGTTCCTCCCCGGCTCGCACTGCTGCCTCCAGCACGTAGCGGCGGTAGGACTCCCGGACGGACTCGATCACCTCGTCCGGCCGAGTCCGGCGTACCCACTCAAGGAACGCGCGTTCGTCCACGACGACGGCGGCGACCTCCCAGTTGAGGGAGACCGAGGCGACCCGCTTACCGGACGGCAGCACGGCCGGGGCGCGGCCGGGCAGGGTCTCAATCAGCTCGACCTCGTGGGCGTCGGTCATCTGCCGCATGGCTTTGCGTGCTCCCGCGATGGCGGCGAAGCGCCACACCAGCTCAGCTACCCGGCCGCTCATCGGACCGCTTCCTTGCTGGCCGTGTTCGCTCTGGCGGCCTTGGCCTTGTCGGCCTCTGCACGGATGTCCTGACGGAGCCGCGAGGCGACCGTTTCGGCTTCATGGACGTTCAGCTCGGTCTCGGCCACAGGGCGGCCCAGAACTTCGGCGATGTAGGTGTCACGCTCGGCAGAGTCTTCGAAGCCTCCGGCCTCCACGAATAGCTCGGTGAGCATCACCTGCTGCTCCGGTGTAGCCCTTGGCTGATTCTGGGAGCCCCCGGTCTCCGCTTCACCGGTAGCCGCGTTCCCCGCCCGCATCTGGTTCGCCAGGTACGTGATGAGCTGAGCGAGCTCACCCTCGTTACCGAAATTGTCGGTGACGAGAACACCCTCGTAGCCCAGCGCCCTGGTCTGCTCGAACAGCTCTCGCAAGCGCTCGATGCTGGTGGCTTTCAACGCCTCGGCGCGGATCTGTTCGGGGGTCATCTCCGGCCTGCGATCAACCAGGCGTGCCGCGTGAGAGGTGTCGGGGTTGCACTTGAGAAGGTCGAAGATGACCCAGTCGAGCGTCCAGTCGTCCGACAGCTCCATCGGCTGGTCCCGGCCGGGCCGGATGCCCGTGTGGATGCTGCGGCAACCGACGATGATCGAGCGTCTGTCGCGGTGCATCCTGATCCAGACCGATGCGTCGAACGGCAAACCCTTCTGCCCGTCGACCCGGTATTCCTTCGTGCCGGAGATCGGACGGCCGTGGTCGTCCACCGCGATCGTCTCGCGACCGCGAGCGATCATGACCACCACACCCTTGAGCGTCATCAGCAGTCGGGTGAGCTTGCGGTGCCGGGCATTGGTGTCGGTCCACACGTTCGGCGGGATGACGATCTCGGCGTTAGGGTCGCGGGCCAGGATCTTCTTGTTCTTGTCACTCTGGCGGGCCCGTTCGTCGGCCCAGTCCTTCAGCCACTCCCACTCGGCCGACATCGTGTCGATGACCAGCGTTACGGGAGGCTGGCCGGGCTCAGCCTCGGCGGCAAGGGCGTGGATGTCGGTGACGGCAGACAAGATCGAGCTGAAAGTGCCGTCGTGTTCAACGATCTCGAAGTCGGCGCCGGGTAGGGCGCCGTACTCGTCGGCGTCGACCTCACCGAGCGCGATCCAGAAAGCGCGGCCGATGCGTGGCGAGGTGGTGAGCGTGGCGGCCGACCATGATTTGCCGACTTTCTCACCGCCTTCGAGCAGGATCAGGGGCCACGGGACCGACCCGGTAGGGCGGCGTGTGCGAAGTACCATTCGGGTGTTCCTTCTGCGAGGGAGGACGTTCAGGTGGTCCCGCCCCCGGCACGGGGCGGGACCACCGCTAGCTGGTGAGTCCGGGCGGGAGAAGTCCGGTGAGGACGCGAGTGGCCTGGCTGATGCGTTCGGTTAGCCACGTCGGCGGCTCGTCTATGTGCTTCACCAGGCGCATGAGCGCGGCTAGTTCGCCCACCCAGTAGGCCCTGACGACGTCCCCCATACTTTGGGTGAGTCCGTACAGCCGGTCGGCGGCCTCGGCGACGGTGCGTTCTTCGTCGCGGACTTCCTCCACTACGCGCGTGACCTGCTCCGCATACGCGTCGGGGAGCATGGCGATCGCCTCGGTGTCGTGTTCCCAGTCCCCGACCTCCCGGACGACGGGTTCGGCGCGGACCTGGTCCAAGGTCAGACTGGCGACGGCCGCCGCCGCCTCTATCGGACCCTCGACGCGGCTGTACTCCCACTCGAAGCCCATGTCGGCCCTGATGGCGTGCTCGGTACTCACTGCTATCCCTTTCCTAGCGGAGACTATTGCCATAGATATGACAATATCACTATTGCGAATGCTATAGAACGGCAGTGATGGAGGCCATCACCACAGCAATACCGATCGCCTACACTGGCCGCATGGCTTGGTGGGACTACGTGCAGCAGATCGCAGGCAGCAACCAGACCAAGATCGCCGAACGCACCGGCCTATCCCAGGCTGGCGTCAGCGCCTGGCAGTCCCGCACCCCCAAGCCGGAGACCGTTACCGCGTTCGCTCACGCCTACAACCGACCCGTACTGGAGGCGTTCGTAGCGGCCGGATTTCTGACGGCCGACGAAGCTGGCGTCAAGGAGCTCACTCCCTCGCTCGCCAAGATCAGTTCAGGTGACCTCCTCGCCGAGTTGAGTCGCCGACTGGGCGTGAACTGACCCCGACGTCTCGCAAATCGGCCTCATGATGCGTCCCTTCGGAGCCGCGGGGCCGCACCTCGAAGAGTTCCTCGAAGCTGCACGCGAATGCGCGCAGAGCGCCAGCGATGAAGTGCCGGTTGATGTGCCGGTCACCGGCCAGGAGCCGGTTGAGATAGCTAGGCGAGACACCGAAGGCCCGCGCCTGCTCCGCCTCAGATTCCAAACGCACTCGCACACAGAGGCGCGCGTACCGATCGCGTCGCAGGACGGTATCCCAACCCGATTCGGAGATCATGCGCAGCAGACTACGCCGCTGTGTTGCGTGACGCAACAACCCTCTTGGTTGTGCGCAACATCTCCATGCCGTGTAGGTGTTCACGGCAAACCCCTGTTCAGCAGGGTTACATCCACTTCAGGACGGCTGCTGTTCAGGAGAGATGTCCCGGTAGATCTCACGCATTGCCACCTGGCAAGGTAAGGTTCCGCGCGTGGACGCAACAAACCCTGGCGAGTCCTTCGCGACCTGGCTGCGCGAGCAGATGACCGCTCGCGGATACCAACTGGACGGCCCGCGAGCAGGCGGACCGTCGCGACTCGCACGCGAAATCGGCGTCCACCGCGCATCAGTCGGCAGGATGCTCAACAGAGGCGTCATCCCCAAGCTCGAAACCCTCGAAGCCATCGCCACGCAGTTCAAGATTCCCCGCAGCGACGTCCTCACTGCGGCCGGACTCGGCAATGAGAGCACCTCGGACGCCGAAGCCCCAGCCCCTGCAACCGTCTCGGATGAAGATCCCGATCCGAACGAACTGTTCACGGGCGGACTTCGCGACCAGCATGAGCGTGCGATCTGGGCAATGGTGGGCCTGCCCTGGCAAGCGCGCCAGGCGGCTATTGAGGCCGTGCGTACTGAAGCCCGGCGCATGGCGGCCGAAAGTGCCGCAGCATCCAAGTCCGTTCCACGCTCACCCGACCAGCAGGCCCACCTCAGGTAGCCGTCACGGCCCACCTTCTGCTGAACCGCGGTCAGCGTCTCCGTCCGGCTGCCCGGGTAGCGGTGCAGGCTGCGGAGATGCCGAATCCTGCGGCACAGGAGGAGCGCTAGGTCCGTCACCGGTACTCGGCGAAGGCGTAGGAACCACATCCGGCGAGGGCGTGTCGGTCGCCCGAGGCGGGCCCGTCGTAGCGGGAGGGGTGGACGCAGCCGGCGGCTCCTGAGGCTTCTGCGGTTCCCAAGAGTGGATCGACGGACTGCTGGCCGGTGACCCGCTGACGGCAGGGCTGTCTAGTGTTGTGGGTTGGGGCGCGAACGTCGCCTGCCCTGGAAGATCTCCAACCTTGTCGCTGACGCTATTCCGCTCAGCCGCAGGCGGAGACAGCAGATCTTCCAATGCCTCCACCGCTCCCGACGACCAGGCCATTACGACGACGACAGCCATCGCGGCAGCCGTCGTCGCAAGCCCACGCACCGCCCGTGACGCGCCGCGCCGTACCCAACGGTGTTGACGCACTGAGGAGATCGTTTCCTGATGCGAGTCTACGAGATCGAGTGCGTCGGACACAGCGATGTGCACCCTGCCGTTGGCGCCAACGAAGGCGACAGACGCGATGCCCTCCAGCGGTGCTGTGGAACGTTCCGGCAGAGGAGTCGGCTCAGTCAACGGACTCCTCAACGTTGCTGATCGCGTTCACCAGGGAAGCCAGAGCCTGGGCGGGCGTCACCGCACTACCGGGGATGACCCTCGCGGTCGCCTCATACCCGCACACCTTCACGTCGACGGGAACGGGGGCCAACCCGCGTGGCAAGTTGAGCACAGCATCCAGAGCGTCAAGCGACCGATCCTGTTCCCGCGCCTCCTGCACCCCACGGCGAAAAGCCTCGGCAGCAACTTGACGCACCATCTCAACGAGCCGTTCCTCTGCCTCAGCTACGACACGCGCTCGTTCGGCGAGGGCTCCGAAGCGTGCGTCGACCGGGCGCTCAAGAGTCTTCTGGTGGCACGTTTGCCATGGTGGCGGGACGATCTCTCTTACCTGGGGACTCACTCTCACTCGTCCGCTCCACTTTGGGTCATGTCTGCGGGCATACCGTTCGTTGGCGCACAGCCAAGCGAAGCGCTTAACCCCCGAGTTCGATCAAGTAAATGGTGCAGTCACCCTAGGGAGGCGGGGTTCCCCGGCGGTTGCCATCCAGTCCCCAAGGGGTTGTCGCTTGATCGTTGACCGCTTCCGCCCCAGCTCAGAAAAGTCATCACTGCCTCGTGATGGCCGGATGCGGTCACCTCGGACAGGACTGCGGCGTCCGGATCGTGGCCCCTACTGTTGGCGGCCTGTTGTTCAGCGAAACCGGATCATGGGTTTGCCTTGCGCGGTGACCGTGCGGTAACCAGACGATGACAGCGCTTGCTTACTGTGTTCACATGGAAGATCACCCCCACGTGAGCGGCTACCCGTTCAAATGTCCCCGCGGCCTCGACCTTCACCCCGCCTACAAAGAGCTACGAGAAAACCACCCCGTCGCCAGAGTCACGCTGCCGCCTGGAGGGCCCCCCGCTTGGGTAGTGACCGGGTACCACAGCGCCCGCTACGTCTTGGTGAACCAAGAGTTGTTCTCCCGCGAGCAGGCCGCCGAACTACCCGGGTACCCGCCGTTGAGGGACTCCCTCCTAGGGATGGACCTGAACAGGCACGCGCGTGTGCGCCGTGTCGCCGCGCGCGCCTTCACCCCGCGGCGAGTCGAGCAGCTACGCCCCCGCATCCAGCACACGGCAACACAGATGCTCGAAGTGACGGAGGGCCAAGGGCCGCCAGCCGACCTGATCGAGTCCGTCTTGTTGCCGCTCCCGCTCGCGGTCATCGGTGACCTGCTCGGCGTCCCCACCGATGATCGGCCGCAGTTCCAGGCGTGGGGCGACGCTTTCCTGGCCTCCACCAAGTACAGCCAGCAACAGGCCGTCCAAGCGCAGCAGGCCATGGGCGCATACCTGGCCGACCTGATCAACCAGCGCCGCAGCAGCCCCGACGACGACCTACTGTCGGCCGTGGTGCACGACGAAACCGGCCTCAGCGACAGCGAGCTCGTCAACCTCGCGATCGCGATCCTGGTGGGCGGTTTCGAAACCACGGCGACCATGGCCGCCTTGCAGCTCTATTACTTGCTGACCCATCCCGAGCACCTGGCATACGTGCGCGAGGACCTCACACGACTGCCAGCCGCCATCGAGGAACTCCTGAGAACCATCCCGCTCGGCGAAGGGGACGGTCTGCCCCGCATCGCCACCCGAGACGTCGAACTTGAGGGCAGCACGATCCGCAAGGGCGACCTTGTGTTCGTGTCCACCCCGTCAGCCAACTTCGACGACGAGGCGTTCGCTGGTGCCGACAGCGTCGACTTCACCCGGCCCGAGAACCCGCATCTGGGTTTCGGCCACGGCCCGCACTACTGCCTGGGCGCCAACCTGGCGCGCGCCGAAATCCACGTGGTCCTGGCGACGCTGCTGGAACGCCTGCCCGGCCTGCGCCTGGGCGTCGCGCCCGAAGACCTGGCATGGAAGGAGGGACTCCACGTGCGCGGGCTCAAACAACTGCCCGTGGAGTGGTGAGACCACTCGTCCCCTGTGGCCGCCTCGCAAGGCCGAACCATGACCTAAGGCTTGATCGCCATCCCAACCAGCGCCCGCATCGGCCCGATCGGAGCACGACCAGCCCGATCAGGCCACCACTGATTGGCGTCCACCAGGCCAGGCTCCACGACCGGCAAGCCCACGAACATCTCCTCGATGGCCTCGCGCGGCCACATCTTGAGACGCTTGGGCAGCGGCTCGTACAAGCCCTGCGCCGAGATCTGCTGTTGCACCACCTCCGTCAGCCCCTCGGAGGTGGCCACCGACAACATCAAGCGACTACCAGGTGCCACGGCATCGACCAGCGTGCTGATGATCTGCCATGGGTCGTCATCCACATCGACGAAGTTCAGAACCTCGCGGATCAGGATGCCGACAGGCCGGGTGAAGTCGATCTGCGGTTGGGCCGCCTCGAGGATGGCCTTGGGCTCCCAGATATCGGCATGGATGATGTTCGCGGATTCACCGTTGAGCCCCTGCGCCTGCAGGTAGGCCACGACGGTGGGTTCGTTGGACACATAAAGCACGCGCGCCCCTGGAGCAACGCGCCGCGCGATCTGGTGGATCGGTTCCTTGGTAGGCAGCCCGGTCCCGATCTCGATGAACTGGTCGATACCTGCCTTCGCCGCCACCCGAACCGCGCGACGACAGAAATCCCCAGTCTCGATAGGCAAGATCCGCGCCTCCGGCGCAGCCGCCAGGACGACTTCAGCTAGAGCGCGATCAACCGGCAGATGGAAATTTCCGCCGATCATGTAGTTCATCATCCGCGCCAAGCTGTGGCTGGAACCATCCGCACCCGACGCCAGCACCATCGCGTCCGACTCCCGCATCCGGGGAGCCTCCCACGCAAAGACGACCGGATCATTGTCCTTGACCTGATCCCGGAGCCGCTGAAGATTCAGGCCCGGCTTCGTGCCAGTCTCCGCCTCTGCCACCGCTTCGGCATCGTCATAGTCCCGCAGCGCCTCGGCCTTACGCCCTGACCGGGCCAAGGCCCGCATCCTCAGCGCACGCAGATGCTCATTAAGCGGATCTGCTGCAATCAGCGCCGGCGTACTTGCAGCGACCTCCCGATGCCGGCCCAGATCCAACTGGATCTCCAGCATCGCCTCCACGATGACCTGCCGCTCATCCCGCAGAGTTCTGATGTGGCCGAGCGCCCCGGAGGTCTGCGGTATCCCGGCCAACGGGGTCTCTGACCAGTGCTCCAGCACATGTGCATACAGCCGGACCGCCGTCTCAAGGTCGTCGTCGGCGCGCACCTGATTGGCCTTGTCGACCAACGCTCGGAGGACTAGCAGGTCAACGTAGTCTGCCTGCTCGTCGGGGACGAAGCGATAAGCGTCGCCTGAGAACACCACTCGGTCCTTGCCCAGAACCCGCCGTAGCTTGCTCATGGTGGCCTTCAGAGAGCCGCTCCAGTCGATGCTGTCGTCCTCCCCCCACAGCATCGCCTTCAGCCGGTCGCGGGAGACGCCCCGCCGTCCGTTCCCGTCGGCCACCACCAACAGGCCCAGCGCTGCGCCCATCAATGGCTGTAGCGGTACTGGTTCGCCGTTGTCACCATGCACCTCTACAGCCCTGCCCAGCACTCGGACCTGCATTGGTCCCCTCTCTCAAGATCAAGTAGACGGGACGACGGTACCCATTCGGGGCTCGTGGTTGGTACGTCCGCATTCGGCCACCCGAGCAAGCCGTCCAAACACAGCTGACGAACGTCAGACCGCCTTCACCACCTAGCGTCCGGACTCGACGCACCGGCCATCGTTACGCAGTCCACCGAGATCCTGGTTGGGGCCGCCATGCAAGATGGGCCGCACCGGGCTGCGTGCTTCGCGCGGTAGTGACGTTGCGTCGGCACGAACCCGCGCGCCGCGAGGCAACTCACGCAAGCTTGGCCCAGCCTTGATCGGCTGGCGCCGGACGGAGAGCATGCGGTAGGTGCCGCCGGTGCGGCTACTTGTGGGAGTCGAACGGGCGGTCGTCGGCGTGGCAAGGAGCGGGCACGGTGCTCACGTCGACCTCCAGGTAGAGCGAGACCAGACGCGAGTTGCCACGGCGCGGGTACAGCCGGAGGTCTCCAGCACCACCACATGCGCGAGTCGGTCGGCAGCGGCTTGAACCTCTTCCGGCAGCCCGGTAAGCCGGATCTGCGGGCGACCGCCTTTCCAGCAGAGGAGTTAGGCGCGAAGTGCACCCGCGTGCCTAACTCGGCGACGTGTCCCCCTCTGCGTCCGGATTGGTTGAGCTTGCGTCCTGCCCGTTCGAGGATCTCTCCTGATCGCCTCGGTGCGTCGCTTCCACTTCGGGCGGGCTGGTACCGCCTGTGTGAAGCAGTGGGCAGTCGGGGTGAGAGCAGTGCGCATGCGTGCAGGCGTTCAGGTTGGCCAGGGCGTACCGGGCGTCGACGACAGCGGGGGCGTCGTGCTCGGGACTGCCATAGAGGAAGCGGGACATGGCGTCCACTGGAGTGTGCAGGTTGCGGACTTCGGTGAGGATGCCGAAGGTAACGTCTCGGTCCAGCCAGGCCCGGTGCACAGCCTCGGCCCAGGCAAGCAGTACCCGGTAAGCACCGTCGCGCACGTCGGGCTGCTGCAAGGTGGCGGCCCATCCGGTGATGAGAAAGTCGCGGACTCGCGGAGTGCCTTGAGCGAGAGTGATCAGGACGCTCACCAGGCCACCGGTGGGGGTGGCACCGGCTGCCGCACCGCGGTCCGACGGGTCGATCAGTGCCAGGAAGGCACGCGGTCCGGCGGCTTGGCCAGAGAATCGTTCCAGCCACGTTTCGATAGTTTCGATGATCCGTTCCAGGCCACCCTGCTCTGCATGTCTCACCAAGGCCGCGGCGGCGATCTGAGCAGCTTCATCGTCATAGGCCAAGATGTGCCGGAGCCGAACGAGGGCGTGGCTCGGCCACCGTAGGCCGTAGCGACCGGCGCAGACCTGCGCCACGACCTGCCTTCGGGCTGCGTTCTTTGACTCGGCCCAGTTCAGTAGTCTTGCATGGGCCAGCCGGGCGAGTTCTTCGGTCATGGCTGCTTCGGTTAGCAGCTCCGCGATGAGAGTGATCCGATCGCCGTCGATGACTGGCGTGGCCCATGACTCCAGGACGGCGAAGAAGGGAGGGTCTACCGCGGTGCGTGAGAGCTCCAGTAGACGCTGACCTACCTGTTTGCTCCACCTCTCCGCTACAGCTCCGGGAGCAGTGATGCGTTGGAGCCACTCGCGAGTCTGAGTGCGTTCGTCGGCCCAGTGATACCAGTCGGTGCGAATGGCCGCCATCGCCAGGCCAGGTCGGCTGGCGAAGCTGGCGGTGTCGGTCTCGGTGACATCCACGCCGACGTCGCGCAGTCGGCGCCGTGGACTGCGCCCCTCGCGGAAGCGTTGCCGAGTCTGGTCGCCGCGCGGGTCGAACTCGGTGGCGGCCTTAATGCACAGTTCCAGCGGTCCGCCTTCGAAATACGAGGCGGCCAGCAGCATGACTCGGTCCGGGCCGCGAGTACCGCCTTCGGCGAGGAGCTTCTCAAGGTAGTGGGTCCATTCCAGGACCCTCTCGCGAACGGCCTGCACAAACAGTCGGCCTCGCTCGGCTACTGCGGCATCAGGGCTGTGTTGGTCCTGAACCGCAGCGCCTACCTCTCCTGGGTCGACCTGGGCGAGACGTTCGGCGATGCGGACTGCGTCGGCCGGGCTGACGCTGCGGGGGATCAGGTCCGCGAAGATGCCGGCGGTCTGGTCAGGGGCCGCCGTCTGGCGCAGCAGCCCAGTACGGTTCGCGGTCCTGCTGGGGTCGGCCTGAAGCCAGTGCGCCTGAAGGGGACGGTCCAACCGGTGGAGTAGGTGGTTGCGAGCCACCTGCGCGGCTTCGGGGCGAGTCGCCGGCTCGGACAGTCGGCCGTCCGGCCAGTCCGTGGGACCGCCAACCACCACCAAACCCGAACGGATCTGATGGAGCCGTGCGGCCCACGAGTTGAGGGCCTGCGCTGCCGCCGGACTCACGGTTCTTTGGGCGGCGTCCAGCACATAACCCTGTCCGGGTAGTGGGTCGGGAAGGACCTCCAGGCGTGGAACCTCACCGTCTTCCCAGTCGGGGGACAGGTCCCAGATCTGCACGGCATGCGAGTCCGCGGATGACAGGTTCGCCGACTCTGGCAGCGAGAGGTAATCGCGCAAGGCCCGGAGGGCCGACGTCCTGCGCCCGGTCCCATGCTCCCCGGTGATGATGGCCACCCCATGCAGGCTGAGTTCCTTCCGCACGTGCTGAGGGGTGGGGGTATACGCCCACAGTGGATCTATGGTCGCAGCAAGGTCTTTCTGTGACACCGGATATACGGGCAGCTTTGGCAGCCGATGGATGTTGATTGGCGCCGTGTTGCTTCCGCCAATCTGAACGGTCGGGGCGGTATTACTCTGCGCGTATTGATGCGGACGCGCACCCGTCGGTTCCTCCGGCACGCTCACTCTCTCCCGGTTTGAACATCGCCGGAGTTATCACGCCCGATCTGGACGACCGAGCCCTGGTTACCCACAGCGTTCTGCCGTGGCAGCGAGGACGCATCTTCGGGACGGGAGGCGGCCAGAGCCGCCAAGTCCTGCACCGCGGCCGGGAAATCCTCAGCCAGCGTGAGGAAGCGTCGCTTCCAGCGATCAACCAGTTCCTCATCACTCACTTCGGACACCTGGGCTTGGTCCGCGTCCAGCCGACGCAGTTGACGCTCCTGCTCGCCCTCACCGCCGTGCCCGAAGAACCGGGCGACAGCGGCCCGCATCGAAGCCCAGCCGTCCTTGGTCATCTCCGCCACGAGCGCGGCAGCAGCGGCCCCCGCCATGGCCACCAGTTGAGCCTGGTCACTCATCTTGACCCCGTTCAGTTGTGGTAGTGCGGTCCCCGTTTACTCCCGCATCCCCAGGCCGGACGGGTGACCTCTGCGGAAGAATATACGGCCATTCCGACGGAGTTGGGCCATCGCTCGCATATCGCATAAAGCGGGTTGCAATAGACCCACTTCTAGTTAGACCGAAATATCCGATTCCACTCATCCGCGCCGTGGAGAGCACGGCGCTGCGGGCCGCAGCAACCTTGCCGGGCACCTGCCAGTCCGCCGCGCCCCCGCCGCCGACTCCGGCGCACCTACGCCACTCAGCTACACCGCTGTCGCCGATGAGCGCGGTCTCCCTAACTCGGGACGCCCGCGCTGGCGCTCTCTCGGGTAGGAGCAAACTGGGAGCGGCGGGTGCCACTCACGTGCGGTCAGGCTCGGCGACCGCCGGGCGCTCACGGCATTCAATTTTGGGAATGGGTCAACGCACGGCGTATGGCATCAGCTCGCCTTGGAGCGCGGTGACCTCTTGCCTACCCGCTCAGCGTCTGAGGCGCTGGCCGACGCCGTCCTGGCCGCTGCCCGTTCCACCCGGCAGCGGGCCGGGCGGCGATCCAGTCCAGGATCACCCTCCTGCGCCAAACCGGCGATCGTCCCATGTAGCGGTCCGGTTCAGGCATCTCCTTCTTGTAGCCCCGTACCGTCTCGGGTGACACGTCCATGTGGGCGGCGATCTCGCGGTACCCCCACAGCTCGTCGGCCGGCGGACCGTCGTCGCCAGCCACCGCGGGCCGCGCCTTCTTGTGACGTCCAGAGGCGGTCTTGGCCATCTGCTCGGCCTGGTCCGCGTCGCTGCGGTGTTTGCTGGGGCGGTCCTTGAAGGCATAGCTCGGCCGCTGCTTGGCCCACTCAATGATCACATGCGGCTCCCAGACGGGAAAGCGTCCGAAGTAGCGCGCAGGCTCGGGCATGCGCTTCTGGGAGTTGTACCGCTGAACGGTGATGACCTCTACGCCGAGGTAGGCCGCCACGTCACCTGCGTCCCACCACGGAGTTTCCGGGCCGATCTCAGGGTCCTCGCGCAGGCGCGGAAACCACTGGCGAGCCCAAGCTTTGATCAGCGACGGATTCCACTCAAACCGGAACGCCTGCGGATCGAGAGGCTCGGGCAGATCGCCCTGATGGCGCCACCGGAGCACGGTGCTCTCAGCGACATCCAGGTACGTGGCGACGTCCTTGACTGTCCAACGCTTGCCCATCACACCCCCCTTGAATTTCTATGTCAGGCCAGTTTAGCGAGGAAAGAGGGGCGGAGGTCGTCGCAGTGCAATAGCCCCATATCGCATTCCGCCCTGCGGATGCCGCGCGCCCACGACGCCGATACTGCAGGCCAGGAGCACAGAGGGAACGTGGCTGCACCATGGCTGCACACTGGCTGTGCAACCGGGTTCCAAGAGGACCCGACCAGACCCGACCAGACCCAATGAACAGGGCCGCTGTACCCGCTCCGACCTGGCTAAACACTACAGGCGCGACCTTCAGCCAAGAGAAGCCGATCATTCATAACGGGCTGCTAATGCGGTTTGGGTGCAAGCCCATCCGGGGTTCAAATCCCCGATCCTCCGCCGGTAGAAGCGCCCTCGTTGAAGTTGATGACTTCGGCGGGGGCGTTTTCGGCTTCTGGTGGGCACATCGCGACGACGCGGCACAACGGCGGCCATTGCCTCGGCCACCGCAGGCGTAGGTGTCGGCGGTGAACGATGACCGAGCGTGGCGCTGATCACCTTCATGTCGAACTTCCCGAGGAAGGTCAGCGTCGCCGATCCATGGCGCAGATCATGGAACCTGATCGGTGGAGAGGGCCGCTCTCGATGGCGACTCGGACCATGCGCTCGCTCAGACGATGGCGTCGGTGATGTGCTCAGTGGTCCAGCCTTCCTTCAGGTGACGGCGCCTGACCATGCCGTAGCGCTCGACGAGTGCTTCGAAGCGCTGCGAGATCCACTCAGCCGTCGAGACGGGTGAACACCCTGCCGAAGTCGATCCACACCCTCTCGGCCAGCCTTTCCTCCTCCTTCTGGCGCGTACGCCAGACACGCAGCACCCTGATGGTCTCCTGGTCGAGGCCGACCGTCCTCTCGCCAGCCTCGCTCTTCGTGTCGTCGTCTGGGCGGGTCTCGCGGATCGTGATCGATCCGTGTCGGTCCAGGGCAGCCCGGCGACCTCGGCGCGACGGATGCCACGGAAGGCTGTGAGGTGGAAGAGGGCGCCCAACAGCCGACTGCGGGCGCTGAAGGCCTCGGACCACGACGTTGGGTGCAGTCACCGATGCCAACACAGTCCGAGGATCATTGTCCCGGTCAGCGGCAGTCCCGACGGCAGCGACCTCGTCCGTGTCGATGTGAAGGGGCAGCCTTGGAGGACTCCGGGTGACCCGCAGGCTGCGGTAGGTCCGGTTGAGTCGAAGTTCAATGAAGCGGTCTCGCAACAGAAGCGCGAAGTCGCTGGGAACCTGGAGCTTGGAGAGGTCGGTGGCGGTCACGACCAGCATCCTGATCCCGCAGCTCAGATAGGTGTGAATCTCATGGGTGTAGCTCCCTATGGGGGCCTGCTGAGCTGGTGATACGCCAGATCGGCCAGGTGTGCGCTCGGCCCGCCGTCCTGCCGTTGGGCTGCAAAGTCGTAGGTGGCGCACAGGCCGACGCCCGGCTGGTGAACGTGCTCGGCGTCATCGCGTCGTGCTCCTTGCTGATCAGGATGATCCGCGCCCTTCCCGAACCGCCGAACGGCCAGGCCACCGTGCTCGGGGTGAACGTGCTGGCCAAGAAACGTGGCCACTCATACGCGACGCTGCTGTTGGACATGGACCGCACCGGACCATCGACATGCTCGACGTCCGGCGGGTCGACACCCCTGGCCGCCTGGCTCCAGTCTCACTCGGGGAGTGCGCGTCATCTGCAGAGACAGGGCCGGGGCCTATGCCGAAGGCGCCCGCCTCGGGAAAACTCCTTCCTCGCGATGTCGGCCTTCATACGCGCAGGCGTACCTCCTCCATTGATTGTCAGTCACGACGTCTCCGTTCAGATGAGCCGCGTGCCACCGATCCAGCACGCCAGCCACGGCGCTGACTTCCCCGGAATTGGCTCATCGTGCCGTGCTCCGGTACGAGAGGCGCCCGGACCAAATTGGGCCCCCCAAGATCTTTTACCCGGCGACGGTCATCTGTGATCATGAGTCGCTCATCCGCCAGAACGGCACCCCCGAGAACGTGAAGAGGACTCTGCATAGTGACTGCGCGTAGAAGGTCGGCCCTGGTCTGCTCAACCCTCATCGCTTCGGCGGTCGGCGTCACCGCCCTCCCCGCCGGCTCCGCAACAGCGCACGCCGAGCGGGTGGCAGGCCAGTCATCTGCGGTGGCCGCCGCCGCCAAGCCGAACTGCAAGCACAAGCCCGCTGCTGAGCCGATCACCGACTACTGGAGGTTCGTCAAGAAGGGCGCCCCGCCCAAGGGGGCCGTGCTGCGATGCGGCACCAAGAAGTGGGGATACCGGCACTTCAGCAAGCGCTGGAGCAAGAGCTTCGAGCGCAACATCTCCAAGACGCTGCAGGCACCGAAGCGCATCATCAAGAACGGCAACTCGCTGATCTATTGCCGCAAGTACAACACCAGCAACACCAAGTACTACTTCAAGGTCGTCTACTCGACCAAGGACGTCCCCGGGACATCGACCGGCGACACGGGCATCATCACCTCCACCTGGGACAAGAAGGGCGGCACTTGCGACCGCGCCTGACCCTCACCGCCCGTGGCTGACTACTTCGGCCATGAGAAAGAAATCGGCGCGAGGCGGGCAGTCGTCCGCCCCGCCGATTTCGGTCGGCTGCTCGTGCCCCGTGACCTGAATCGTGACCGGGTCCGTCCGCTGAAGGATCTGCCGAGCACAGCACAGCTTGCGCACAACAACCTGGTATGGCTCGCCGATTCCGAAGTCCTCATGCGCACGGTGCCACAGGAAACCGGTCCCCTGAAAACGCCCGGTCTGAACCGGGCCGTCGACCGCCGACGAGATGCCTCCGAAGTCGGCTCGCGGATACGGTTCACGTCGGCCGAAGTCGGCGACGAAGTCGACCGCACCCGATTCGGCCGCCCGCCAGCCGAGCGGCTGCCCACGATCGGTCGGCTCTGCGGTGAAATCCTCCAGCACCAGGTTGACGCTCAGCTCGGCCCCAGGCTCGAGGGAAGGGCCGCAGCATTCGTACTCCCAGGCGGCGTACCAGATCGGCAAGTGCATCCCCGCCAACCTACCGTTCCGCGTTCTGCCCAGGCCGACGAGCGTGGACGGCCGCGATGAACGCATCCCTGACGGTGTCGGCTCGGCCCGGGTGCGTTCGATGTCGGACTGCAGCGTCTCTTCCTCCTGGCCGGTCTGAACGCCCGAGCGGTCGTCGGTTGGCTCTCTTCTTGATCGTGGTGACGTCTTCCTTGAGGTCCTCGACGGCCTCGTCTGGCCTTCTTGCGGCCCGGCACCGCCGCCACCACGAACAACACCACCGCGATGATGAGTGCAGATGCCCACGGGGGGAGTACGAGAGCCAAGCGCCCGCGATCAATGCTCCCGCTCAGCACATGGCCACCAGGCCGACGGCCTGCGCCACTGCAGGTTGCCTGCCCTTTCTTGATCTCGGCAACCGCCAGCCGCAGCTCGGAACGCCTGCTTGACCAGGTCAGCGTCGCCCTCCGCCGCAATGCGGTCGTCCGTAGGCGGACTCATCGTTCACCCGCGTGGCGGTGGGTGCTCGCATTCACGTACGGGGACTTCGATCCGTGCGGTGCGGTGACGGAGTAAAGCTTCGCGCCAGGTAGACAGCGTGGCGATCAGCTGCTGGTCTCATCGACCAGTTGCGCCTCGGCGGCGTTCTTGCGGACGGACTCGATGCCCTTCAACGCCGCCGCCTTGCTCTCGTAGCTCTCGCTGGTCGCGATCACCTGCCCGTTGGTGGCCACGAGGTTGAAGTGGTACTTGCCTGTGCTGCCCTTCTTCAGGGTGAACTTGCCGGCCATCATCGCTCCTTTCGAACGTCGCGAACGGTCTGTCCGTACGCGTTGCGACTCCGCAAGTAGTGCCCCTCTACAAAAGCCCTATGCAAGAAGCAATCACCACAAACAGCACTCTCTTGCCGTCGGGTGCATGTTTCGCCTCGTACCCAGGGGTAAGCCAGCACGCACCTGCTCTGCACCGTCAGCGAACGTGCCAGACATCCACCGTCCTGGATGGAGGCGAGACCGATCGTCGCAGCACTCCTCACCCCGGCAGCCGGCCTACTCCTGCTGATCTTGATGCAGCATCTGGAATCGGCCCTGCTTCCAAGCTCGAACAGCACCCGCTCCAGCGACGATGCAACACCGAGAGACCCCACGGCATCGGCAGGCGATCGAAGTGCGACGGCTCGGTCGGCACACCCACCCGCCGCTCGCCGGCATCCACGCGTCGCCCAATCACCGCGACGGCCTCGACTCGAATCCGCGCCACAGGAACTGCGGACCATCACGCATTGCCCTGTACCGCACGTTGCTGCGCGCACTGCGGCTCCCTGCCCTGCAAACGCGAATGAAGCAACCGCGAAGCAAAGCTCGCAGTAGGCACGTGGTGTCGGTAGAAGCAGAGCATTCGGACTAGGGCCTGTCCCGTGATCATGTGTTGGGACGGTCAGGCTCCAGGGGCGGGGTCGGCATAGGGGCCGGAGAAGGTGCGGAGGTGCGCGGGTGTTAGCTTCCCTTCCCGTGACGGAGCACCAGGGCGAGACCAGAGCGGCCTATGACGGGGTCGTCGAGCTGTATGCGTCGATGTTCGCCGATCGGTTGGAGGATCAGCCGTTCTCGCGGAACATGATCGGCACCTTCGCCGAGTTGGTGCGCGGGATGGGGAAGCCGCGGGTAGCCGACGTCGGGTGCGGGCCAGGACATCTGACGGCCATGCTGCACGATCTGGAGCTGGAAGCCTTCGGGCTCGACCTCTCCCCGGGCATGGTCGAACACGCCCGGAGGGCCCATCCGGCGCTGCGGTTTGATGAGGCGCGGATGGAGGCCTTGCCGGTCGAGGACGGCGCTCTCGGCGGCGTGCTGGCTCACTACTCGATGATCCACACCCCGCCTGGGGAAATGCCCGCGCTCCTCGCCGAGCAGGTACGTGTCCTGGCCCCAGGGGGCCTGCTCCTGGTCTCGTTCTTCGCGACGGACGGACCGGAGCCGGTCCGCTTCGACCACAAGGTGACGCCCGCCTATAGCTGGCCGGTGGACCGGCTCGCCGAGTTGCTGGCCGGGGTCGGGCTTGTCACGTTCGCCAGGCTGCTCCACGATCCGGCCTCCGAACGGGGCTTCCTCGACGCCCACTTGCTGGCACGCCTCCACTAGGGACTGCCCCTTGATCATTTGGCGGGGTGGCGGAGCCAGATGCGGATCGAGGCGACGTCGATGGTGCCCTGGTAGATGCGTTCTCTCTTGTCGTAGCGGGTGGCGACGGCGCGGTGCTGGCGGAGCTTGTTGACGCAGCGTTCGACGGTGTTGCGTTCTTTGTAGGCGTCACGGTCGAAGACCGGCGGCCGTCCGCCCTTGGAGCCGCGGCCGGCGCGATGGGCGGCCTGGTCTTTCTTGACCGGGATAACGGCCTTGATACCGCGTCGCTGCAGGTAGCGACGGTTGGCGCGGGAGGAATACGCCTTGTCGGCCAAGGCGCGTGCCGGCTTCTTGCGAGGACGGCCAACGCCGCGGCGCGGGATGCGGATGGACTCCATCAGCGCGATGAACTTCGGGCAGTCGGCGTGCTGCCCGGGCGAGGTGAGCCGGGCGATCGGACGGCACCGCCGATCGGCGACCAGATGAATCTTCGTGGTCAGACCACCCCGGGACCGGCCAAGCGCTTCGCGACCGCCGTTCGTCATCCGTTCGGGATCTTTACCGGCCCCTTTTGGGTGATGTCGACGGCCGGGGCGTGCCGCGCCCCGGCCGCGTGCTGGTGCGCCCGCACGATCGTGGAGTCGGCGCTGACCGTCCAGTCCTCGCCCTCGGCTTCGTCGCACCCGGCGCGCAGCCCGTCGAGGATCCGCTCCCACGTCCCGTCCAGCGACCACCGGCGATGCCGGTTGTAGACCGTCTTCCACCTGCCGTAACACGGCGGCAGGTCCCGCCAGGCGCAGCTCGCCCGGGTCCGGAAGAACACCCCGTTGATCACCATCCGATGATCGCTCCACCTAGCCCCGTGCACGTTCTGCATAGGGAGCAGCGGCGCCAGCCGCGCCCACTCCTCGTTCGTCAGGTCATGACGCTTCAGACGCTCCTCATCCACACGGATCATCTACAACAAACCGCCATCAAAGATCACGGGACACGCCCTAGCGCGGAGTTCGGAGGAGACCCTGGCGCTGCCACAGGCGACTTGCCTGCGGTCGCTGAGACAAGAGTCAGGCTGGGACTGGCATGAAGAGACCGGTCACGTTGGCTATTACACGGCGAGTCGTGAACGTCGCAGTGCCTGACGCGAGCTTCCGGCCTACGCGGGTCGGAGTGACCGTGATGTCGACCCATTCGCCCTCGCGAGCCGTACCCAGAAGGTCGCAGGAGAGGTTGATGGTGACGAGGCGAGCCGGAGGGTCGGTCTGAACGGCCAGGGCGTGCCCGATCACCACGTCGCCGATGGTGGCGATCACGCCGCCGTGGAGCAGACCGCGGGCGTTCATCTTGGGACCCTCGACCGTGAAACCCGCGCGGAGGGGATCGTCGGGGTGGCGGGAGAAGCCACCGATGGCAGTGAGCAGCGGGCTGGGCCGGTGCCATGGAACGAAGCCCTCAGAGACCATGCGAGCACCGTAGCGGATTTCGGATCAATGATCTGAAAAGGGGTCGGTCACGCCCGTGCCATACGGAGACGCACCAGGGAGCCGTTCGGGCCGGTCCGGATCTCTACTTGGTCGCAGAGACGGCGGGCGATCCACACGCCCAGGCCGCTGGTGGAGTCCGGGGAGGGCGGGTGGTGGCCGATGGCGTGGTAGTTCCAGTCGGCCCCGCGGTCGATCACATCGCAGACGACGTCGTTGCCGTCGAGCCAGACCCTGGCCGTTCCGTCGCCGCCACCGTGTTCGACCACGTTCGTCGCGATCTCCTGCACGGAGGTCGCGAAGTCGTCAAGCCGCTCTCCGTTCAACCCGAGGTCGAGCGCGGTCAGGACCACCAACCGGCGTGTACGCCTCAGCTCAGAACGGCTGATGTAGTGGGTGGTGACTGGCGGCCGAGGCGGCGCCAAGGGACGCTGATCGCACTCGGCTGAGAACGCGATGGGCTCGACGTAGGCATCGCTTTGGGCGGTGCAGTGACGGTCGACGATCTCGGGATGTGTACGGCGGGCACCCTCGACCACGTCACGCGGCAGGACGCGGGTGTCGTACGGACACAGGATCCAGGCGGAACTCCCCGCGAGCGTCATGTTGATGACCGATTCGTAGCGTTGCCAGGCGAGGATCTGAGATGGCGTACGGCCGATCCACCTCGGTTCGCCGATGACGCGGATCCAACCGGGACCGGTGTGCTCACGCAGGCGGCGAAGGTAAGCGCTGAGCGTTCGGCCGGGTGAGGTGTACCAGTCCGCCGCGTTCACGTACACGATGTTGTGCTGCAAACTCCGCACAGTGCGTTGAAGCAGTGAGATGTTGTGCGGGGTGACGGCGACGAAGCCTGGTTCGCCGCGAGCCAGACCATCACGTAGGAAGGCACCTGCCCGTTCCGCGAACGTGCGGTCTGAGTCGTACAGGAACGCCTGGTGCACGAATCGGCGATTGCCCCCGAAGCCGTTTGCCCCGGCTGCTCGCGTGGCGACCATTGCAGATCCTCGCACGATCGGCGACCCGTCTCGCAGTGTAAGACGGCACAGACGGCCCGTCGAGTAATGACGGCGGATGCCACACGACAAAAGAATTCACCAGTCACCGTCCGTCCGCGCGGATGCACCGTCCGTCCGCCTGGATGCACCGTCCGTCCGCGCGGATGTAGCGCCGTGGCCGATGGAGGGCATGCCTAGTTGAACGACCCAGCCGCGCCTGCCTGTAACGCCGGACGTGCCTACCCGTAATGCCGGGCACGCCCACTGCACAGCTGGGCTTGCCCACTTAGCTCAGGTCCCGTCAGGCTCAGATCTTCCATTCGCATCGCGGGCGTGCACCCTCCGTCGAGGGCAGACCTACCAGAAACTGCAGACAAACCCGAGTTGGACAAGCGGGGGCCGCGTGACTCGCATGGCGCGTCCGCCTCCTGCGCACTGTAGGCAGACTTACGTTGCCAACGCGGGCAGACGTTGGTTGCGCGGGCAGATGCTGGCTGCGCGGGCGGGCGTTGGCAACGCGGCAGACCTTGGCAACGCGACGAATCCATCGTCCACCTCTGGCACGGCGACTCCCTTCAGCCTTCTCATCACGAGATGTCCGACAGCCGTCGGATCCCCACAAACTGCACCCACGGCCAACGACGATCGTTTGGAGCACCGGCCACACTGCTTGGGATGAACGGGGGATCCGTTCGCGGTCAGGATCAGCGCGATGGCTGAGGCAATTCACTCGCCGTCCCCAGCCGGGACGAAGTTCCACACGACTTCCAGTGGCGTGGGTGACACCGCGATGAGCCCGCCCGGCGAGTGGTCACCCTCGCAACCGGTGCGCATGCCAGTCGCGTGCGCCGAGCGTGCGGACGATGCGAGGGCCGCCGGGCCGGGCCGCCACGACGCGACGCGACGCGACGCTCGACGGTCTCCAAGGCGGTCAGGCTGGATGTCTTCAAGGGCACCAGGCAGTTGATCCCGTTGGAAACGGTGATCAGGACGCACGGCCGCTGCGCTGGGTGAGGCTTGTGGCGGTGGTCGCGCCTGACGTAAGCGAACACGGGGACGTCCACCGTTCGAGCGGCCAGCGCAGACACACCGGTCGTGCGTATGGCATATCCGACGAAGCGCGAGCAGACGACCCCGTTCGTACGATGACGTCAGCGGCGCGGGCGGCGCGTCAGTGCGAGCAGGTCCCGGGCGGGGCCGACAGGCCGCTGCCCCACCGGCCAGACGGCACGCAGCGGACGGCTGAGGTCCAGCTCCGGCACCGGCACGGCGATCAGGCGGCCGCCGGCCAGTTCCTCCACCACGGCGAGCTCGCTGACGGCCGCCGGGCCCGCGCCGGAAACGGCTGCAGCCTTGAGCGCCGTGGTCGAGCCCAGTTGCAGGAGGGGCGGAGCCGTTCCGCCGAACGAGGCGAGCGCACGATCGATCACCTCACGCGTACCGGAGCCCTCCTCGCGCAGCAGCAGCGGAGTGGCCGCGAGTTCGGCGGCGGCGACACCGCTGCGGCGGCGAGCCCACGCATGGGCAGGGGAGACCACGATGAGGAGGCGGTCGGTCGTAATCACAGCGCCTCCGAGACGCTCGGGAGCGTTCACGCCCTCGACGAAGCCCAGGTCGACCTCACCGGCAAGGACCTGCTCCGTAACGGCTGCGGAATTGGCAGCGCGGAGCGTGACGGCGGTGTCCGGACGCGACTGACGCAAAGCCAGCAACCACCCCGGGATCAGGTACTCGGCGATCGTCATGCTCGCGGCAATCCGAAGACGGCTGTCACGGCGCTCGCGCAGGGCCTCGACACCGGCGTCCAGAGCGTGCGCGGCGTCCATCACCTGCTGGGCCCACTCGGCCACCAGAGAGCCCGCCTTGGTGGGACGGGAGCCGCGGGGTGAACGCTCCAGGAGGGCAACGCCGAGCTGCCGTTCCATCGACTTGATCCGGCCGCTGGCCGCCGGCTGGGTGATGCCCAGCTCGTCCGCCGCACGCCCCATGCTGCCGAGCCGTACGACGGCCAGCAGCAGTTCCAGAGCACTCAGCTCCGGTACGCGATGTGACAGGGGCATGGCCCCAGTGTAGTCGGAGACATAAGTTGAGCTTATGTACCCATAGGCCGATGACCTCTACTGATGGCTCCGGCGCGGAGCGACCGTCGAGATATGACCACGGCCGTTCCCTCCACCCCCACAACCACCACCCCCGAGGCCTCCACACCTCCTCCCTCCGCCGCTCGGGCCTCCGCCACTCCACTGCCCGTCGTTCCAGCCCCGCCGAATCCAGCGTCCACGCCCGCAGTCGACGCAACCCCGGCCCTCTCGCCCGCGGGGGTGGCAGCCGCAGGTACGGCGCACACGGGAGTGGCAGTTACGGGTGTGGGAGCTGTGGGGGTGGCGGGAAGGGGACCGCGGGCGGGTCTGCGGGGTGGGTTGGGGCGCCTTTCGGTGGGGAGGTTCCGGCAGCTTGGGCCGAATTGGTACGCGTGCGTGATGGGGACGGCGATCATCGCTAACGCGGCTGACGCGCTGCCCGTTCGTGTGCCTGGACTCCATGTGTTCGCGGTCGTCGGCTGGATGATGTCGTTCGTCCTCCTCGTGGCGGTCGCCGCTGCCCGTGGCGTTCATCTCGTGTGGCACCGTGACGAGGCCCGGGTTCGGCTCTTCGATGATCCGGCCACCGCGGTCTTCTATGGCTGCCCGCCGATGGCGCTGCTCGCGGTCGGGTACGGCACGCTCGTGCTCGGACCTGACGTCATCGGGACCACGGCCGCCGTGTGGATCGACGGGGTGCTGTGGACGGCCGGGACGCTCTACTCCTTGGCCGTCGCGTTCGGCATTCCGTACCTGATGATCACGCGGCACAGGGTCGGCAGCGCCGATCCCACGTGGCTGCTGCCGGTGGTGGCGCCGATGGTGGCCGCGGCGCTCGGCCCGGCGCTGGTCCCGCACCTGCCGGAGGGCGAGCCGCGGGCGCTGATGGTGTACGCCTGCTACGCGATGTTCGGCGCGAGCATTCTGGCGGTGGTGGTCATCCTGCCGGGGATCTGGTCCCGCCTGGTGCGTGACCGCTCGTTCACGATCACTCTTGTGCCGACGCTGTTCCTGGTGCTCGGGCCCCTTGGGCAGTCCGTCACCGCCGTCAACCAGCTCGCCGACGCCGCCCCGGCGGCCGCGCCGCAGTACGCGGACGCCATGGCCGCGTTCGCCGTCCTCTACGGGACTCCGGTGATCGGATTCGCACTCCTCTGGTTGGCCATCGCGGCGGCCGCCTCCGTACGGGCGCTGCGCGACGGGATGCCGTTCGCGATGACCTGGTGGGCGTACACCTTCCCGCTCGGCACCTGCGTCACTGGCGCCTCCGCGCTGGCCCGGCGACTGGACCTCGGCGCGATGGCGGCGATCGCAGTCGGGCTCTATCTCCTTCTGCTGGCCGCCTGGGCGGTCACCGCGACGCGGACCCTCCGCGGCGTGCTGGCTGGCCGGCTACTCCCGCCGCCCGGCCAGACCAGCTAGCGTGATCAAGCTCGGCACCCGATCTCACTCCGGAGCTCGCAGATGCGTATCGCCGTCTATCTGGCCCACCCGAGGCCGGGCAGCTTCAACCACGCCCTGTCCGACGCCGTGATCGACGAGCTCAGCACGCGTGGAGCCGAGGTCATCTCGCACGACCTGTACGCCGAGGGCTTCGACCCGGCGCTCACCGCGGCCGAGACCGGCACGGTCGACGCGGCGACGCCCTCCGCCGACGACCACGTGACCCGCCACCGCGCAGAGATCGCCGATCTGGACGCGCTCGTCTTCGTCCACCCCAACTGGTGGGGCATGCCGCCCGCGATCCTCACCGGCTGGGTGCAGCGCGTGCTCGTCCCGGGCGTCGCGTACAAGCTCGGCACCGCCGACGGCGAGCCTGCCGGGCTGCTGCGGGCCGCCCGCGCTCTGGTGCTCAACACCTCAGACACGCCCGCCGATCGTGAACGTGAGGAGTTCGGTGATCCGCTGCAGCGGGTCTGGGCGGCCTGCGTGCTGCCGTACGTGGGGGTCACGGATGTGCGGCGCATGGTGTTCCGCACCGTCACCGACTCCACCGGCGCGGAACGGGCCGCCTGGCTCCAGGAGGCACGTGACCAGGCCGTCGCCCTCCTCCACGGCACCTGAAAGATCACAGAAGAGTCTCAAACTGGATGTCGCGTCTTATAGCGGTCAACCTGACCGGCGGCCCGCGCGTCCCCCACGCGAATGATCGCTTCGCGTTGCGACATCTTCCTGAGGTGACCCTTGAGACGTACCACCCTGGCCATCGCCGGCGCGTTCACCCTCGCGGCCGCCGCGATCGCCGCTCCCCCTGCCTTGGCCGCCGAGAAGGTGACCATCACGCTGGCCGCCGACCGGACCACCGTCGACGCCGACCACCGTGATGCGACGATCACCGGCATGGTGACCGCGGGTGCGGAGAACAAGCCGGTGGCGGGCGTGAAGGTCGATCTCTCCTCGACCGGGCAGCCGAACATCGAGGACCCGACGACCGACGCCGAGGGCAAGTTCACCGCCACGTACAGCTCGCCCGGCTTCGACGACCAGATCACGGCGACGACCGGTGCGACCGACGAGCTGGAGACCGGGACGGCGGGCCCGCTGCCGATCAAGGCCGTGCGGTCCAAGACCCGGATGACCATCGCCGCCCCAGGCAGTGCCCAGAAGGACGCGGGCGTTCCGTTCACGCTGAGCGGGCTGGTCGAGTACGAGTCGGCCGAGGCGTCGGGCACCTGGAAGCCTCTGGCCGGCGCGCAGGTCAACATCAGCTTCATCAACGCCGAGTGCAACGACGACTTCCCGGTGCCAGGCAGTGTCACGACCGGCAAGGACGGCCAATACGCGAAGCAGGTCAAACTTCCCTGCGGCAGCGCCGTCAACGCCAATGCCTCCATCGCCGAGCCGTGGTTCGAAACGGCCTACACCGCCCTCAGGAACGGCGTCATCGTCCGGCCACGTTCCTCCTTCCGCGACGTCAAGGTCACGATGGACCCGTACGGGCTTGTGAAGGCCTCCGGCGCCGCCGCCACCAGCCCCGTCTACCGCGAGTTCTACGGCAAGCAGATCCTGCTCGAACGTTCCTGGAACGGCCGCAACTGGTGGACGCACAAGACGCTGCGCGCCGGCTCCTATGGCCGGGTCAGCACACAGTTCACCGTCAACCGGTCGAGCTACTGGCGGTTCCGTTTCGCCGGAACCACGGACGCGATGCCCGCCACCAGCAAGTCGATCAAGACCTGGCGCTGGACCACCAAGATGTCGAAGATCTCCGTGTCGCCCCGCAAGGTCCGCAAGCTCAAGTACGTGACGGCCAAGGGCTCGCTCGTCCGCTACTCCCCGACGAGCCGGAAGTTCGTCGCGTACGGCGGCCAGAACGTCCGGATCATCTTCCGCTACAAGGGCAAGAAGACCTGGTACCACCTGGCCTGGGCCAAGACCGACCGCAAGGGGCGCTTCAGCAAGAAGGTCCGCGCCTACGGCGACGGCTACTACGCCGCACTCTTCCACGGCGCGGCGAACTTCTGGGCCACCGGCTCCCCGAACGACAAGTACGTGGACACCTACGGCCTCCCCGGCTCCCAGCGCCAGGCGGGCGTCCAGTCGTTCCTCACGCCGTTCACCCCGCCCGTGCCCGCCCCTAACGGCACCGGCGGCACAACCCGCGTCGGCTGACCCTCAGCGCCACCGTTCACCAGGGGCCGTCTGCTCTCTTCACCAGAGACCAGGCGGCCCCGCCGCGTACAACCAGCCCTCCACACCGGCGGCGAGCCATTGGGTTACGGGTTTGAGAGTTGTATGGGCGGCGCTCAGGTGCGGTTGGCGCGATGTGTGCGTGTGTGGCAAGGCTCAGCCGGAGTTGGTGCGGCGTGTACCTGGGTGGCACGGCTCAGGTGGAGTTGGCGCGGCGTGTGCTTGGGTGGCTGCGGCGGTGTTCGCTGGGGGGCGGCTTTCTGACCAGGAGGCGTGGGCGGACGCGGCCTAGGCCTTGGAGGGGGCGCGGGCGTAGGGAAGTGATCTCGTACGCGTCGGAGCTGGTGAGTTCGGCCGCGAGGGCGCCGTCGATGAGGACCGAGCCTGGGTACGCCGTGGCGGTGAGACGGGCGGCCAGGTTGACGGGCGTACCGAAGACGTCACCGAGACGCATCAGGACCTCGCCGTACGCCAGGCCCACCCGTACGCGCGGGAAGTCGGGGTCCTCCTCGCAGCGTTCGGCGATCCGAAGGCCGATCTCGGCCGCGGCGAGAGGGTCGGTGGCGGTGAAGAGGACCTCGTCACCCAGAGTCTTGACCATGCGGCCGCCGAGTTCGGCGACGATCTCGGTGGCGACGGACTCGAAACGTTCCACGAACGCGGCGAGAGAGTCGCCGTCCATGCTGCGGCTCATGCGCGTGAACGAGACGACGTCGGCGAAGCCCACAGCCAGGTGGGCGACTCCGGCAACGGGATCGGCGCTCGCGGTCGCGGTGTTCGCGGCTGCGCGCAGGCCCGCCGCGGTGAGCTGGCGGCGCCAGCCGTGCAGCATGAGGCGCTCGAACGGGGCGCGCAGATCCTCCGTGGCGGCGAGGGCGTCGACGACGGCCTCCGGGGTGACCAACTGCTCGCTCAGCCGTTGCAGCCAGACGTCACCGAGCCAGCTCGCCAGGCGCCCCATCGTCTGGCCGACCGCCCGGGCCAGTTGCAGCACCAGGTCCTCGTCCACCAGGTCGTTGCCCAGCAGGTCCTTGATCTCGCGCAGCGCCTCGACGTCACCGTCCGTGAAGGCGATCTCGTCGTCCGGGGGAGTGGGGAAGCCCAGGGCACGCCAGATGCGGCGGGCGTAGTCCTCGCTGATCCCGGAAAGCTCCTCGACCTCCTTGCGGGTGTACCGGAGCGGCCCGCCGAGCAGGATCGTCTCTAGGTCGGCGGGGAGCTCTGGATCCGCCATCGAACCGCCTTCTTATGTGTCATTGACTGATGTCACAATCGTGGCGCGTAGGATCTTGCAGGTCAAGGTGGACGAGTCCGGCGGGCGGGGCATGGCCGAGTACCGAATCGACGAACTGGCGCAGACGGCGGGCAGCACGGTGCGCAACATTCGTGCGTACCAGGACCGCGGGCTGTTGCCGCCGCCGCGGCTGGAGGGTCGCGTCGGCATCTACGACGATTCGCATCTGGCCCGCCTGCGGCTCATCGGCAAGCTGCTCGCCCGGGGCTACACGTTCGCGATCATCAAGGATCTCATCTCCGCCTGGGAGACCGGCAAGGACGTGAGCGAGGTCCTCGGGCTGGAGAAGGTCCTGACCGACCCGTGGTCGGACGAGATCCCCGGCACCGCCCGGGTCGAGGAGCTGATCGCGACGTTCGCCCCCGGGCTGGACGACGAGGCGGTCGCCCGCATGCTCCAGCGCACCGTCGAACTCGGCCTGATCGAGCCGGAGGGCGACCACTACAGGGTGCCGAGCCCGCGGCTGCTCCATGTCGGAGCCGAGCTCGTCGCGGCCGGAATCCCCATTGACTCGGTCCTGGACATCGCCGGCCAGATCCGTGACGACTGCGACGTCATCGCCGGCCGCTTCGTGAACCTGGTGTACGAGCACGTCTTCACGCCCCTGCACAACGAGGCGAACCCGAGCACCGAGGAGATCTCCGAGATCGCCGCGGTGGTCCGCCGTATGCGTCCGCTGGTCAAGATGGTCGTCGACCCGTTCATAGCCCGCGCCATGGAGACCCGCGTCCAGGCGGCCCTCGGCACCCAGCTCGAACTCATCCGTGACCACCTGCACGCCGAAACGTCCTCCTCGGCCGCCGAAGGCTGAGGCCCCCGCCGCCGAAGGCTGAGGCCCTCGGCCGCCGGAAGCTGAGACCCGCCGTCGGGAGGCTGAGGTCTCGGCCGCCGAAGGCTTAGGCCCCGCCACTGAAAGTTGAGGCCCGCTGCCCGAAAGCTGAGGCCCCCGCCACTGAAGGCTGAGGCCCCGCTGCCCAAAAGCTGAGGCCCGCTACTGACGGCTGAGGCTTCCGCTACCGAGGCTGAGGCCGCCGCCGTCGAAGGCTCAGGCCTTCGGGGAGCGACCCGACGCCGTCGCCTGCAGGTCGGTCCTAGTGAACGACTCAGCACCAGTGATCGCCGATTGGCCTGCCTGCGGGCAAGGGTGCCGTCAGAGGAGGGAGATACCCCAGACCACGGTGACCTGCTGGCGGCGGCCTTCGGTGTCGGTGAACGTGAGCGTACTCTGGCCAGGCAGGTTGACCAGACCCGTGCTCAGCGTGACGATCACCTCGGCCGAATCTCCCTTGGAGATGCTGCCCTGGGACGGGGTCGCGGTGACCTGGCCGGTCGACGTCGCCGAACTCCAGGTGACCGGGCCGCGGTGGGCGGTCAGCACGACCCGGGCGGTCTTGGTCCCGTAGAGCTCGACCTTTCCCGGTGCGGCCGTCAGCAGTCCAGGTATCTTCGGCTCTACGGGCGGCGACGGCGGCTTGGGGCTCCTGGGGCTCTCGGGGGTCTGCGGACTGGGTGACGGCACGCTCCTGCGTTCGCCGCCGAGCTGCGGCGAGTCGCTCGATCCCCCGCCATGGCCGTTGGCGGGACCTTGTCCCTGGCCTGGCTGGTGCCCCTGCCCCACGCCGCCAGAGGGTGGCCGGTGCTCGGAGACCCCAGGGAGTGGCCTCATGTCGAAGGGCGACCAATCGACGATCGACGTGCCCGGTCCCATGACGAGGGCGACGAGCAAGGCAGTGGCCAGTGCCCCCGCCATCCCTCCCCCGGCGAACAACCAGCGGCGCGTCACCGGCGACGGCACGTCGGGCTGGCTCGGCAACCCGTCCGGCGTCAGCGTTCCGCCACGTGCGACGATGTCAGTCCGGTAGCCGGCGAGTTCCGGGTCGGAGCCTGTATGGATGACACGATGTCGCAACGCCACCGGCAGCACGGGGGCGGGTGCCATCACGAGCAAAGCGACCGGGGCATGCTGGCGACGCTCATCGCAGGTGGAACAACCTGCGGCGTGCCGTTCCAAGGCCGCCTCGTCAAGTCCGGCCGACGCCCCTGTGGAGGAGAGCAGTCGGTCGGCCAGTGAGCCATTCCACTCCAACTGGGCAGGCGTCTGCCGTGCGGCCTCACCGTCCTTGTGTTCGCCCTGCCTCTCCGTCACGCCGGGCTCCGTGGATGCCGCAGGTACCTCCGATGCCATAGATGCTGCAGGTGCCGCCAATGCCGCAGACGCAGCGGGTGCGGCAGGAACGTCGCCCTCGGACACGCCCCGTTCGCGCGCACCCCGTTCGGATACGCCACGTTCAGGCACGCCACGTTCAGGCACGGCATGCTCAGGCGCGCCACGTTCAGGCACGCCACGTTCGGACATGCCACGTTCGGACGTGCCGCGTTCAGGCACGGCCTGCTCAGGCGCACTACGTTCGAGCACGCCGCGTTCAGGCACGCCGCGTTCAGGCACGCCACGTTCCGGCAAGCCACGTTCCGGCAAGCCACGTTCGGACGTGCCGCGTTCGGGCATGCCACGGTCTGGCGCGCCGTCACGCAAGGGTGCGTTGTCCGCCTGGATCGCGGGGTGCGGACGGGTGGTTCGGCGCAACGGGTTGGCGAGCGGGCGGCGGGTCTGGGGGCGGGCGGCCGCTGCCAGGACCACGGCTACCCCGCGCGAGGCGCTGCCCTCGTCCTCATCGCTCGCTCGATCTGAGGAGGATCCGATGGCCTCGGCGTTGCTGGTGGGCTCGCGTTCGGCGTCGGCGGCCCTGCCTGCTCGGCCCGGCTGCCTGCCCTCGGCGCAGCGTCGTTCGAGGACGAGGAACTCCGCTTCGACCGCGGTCTTGAGCCGTACTTGAGCGCGGGCCAGACGAGCGGCCGCTCGCCGCGCGGAGAGTCCCAGCGCCGCGCCGAGTTCGATGGAACGCAGGCCATGGCGCATGGCGAGCAGCAGCGTCTCCTGGTCGGAAAAGCTCAGGCGCGCCAGTGCGGTCTCCAGCAACTCGCGCAGTTCAAGAGGCGACGTCTCCGCGAATTCGCCGTCCTTCTCCCAGGTCAATCCCCGGACGCGGCCGCGCTGAAGGCAACGCCGCCGGGCCGCTGCGTACAACCAGGGGCGCAGCCGCAGTTGATCGCGCAATCGTGGAGCGCGGCGAAAAGCGTCGATGAACGTGTCATGAACGATGTCGGCGGCGGTCTTGTGCTCGCCGGTCATGGTCACGCAGTAGTCATAGAGACGCTCTGCGTACGCGTCGTAGAGCGCGCCCAGTGCCGACTCGTCACCTTCGTTGAGCCGCTGCACCAACGCGCGGTCAGCAGCGACGTCGAAGGAGGACCACCTCGGCATTTGAGCTCCCGGCACCGACGGGCGAGTCTGCCCGTCACGGGCCATCTGGACAATCGGCCCACCTTGCATACACCCATTCGCCCCATGTGCACCACATGATCCTCGGAAATGGCGACGAAGGGTGACTAAGTGGTGAGCAGTGTGTGGCCTGTGATGTTCGGTGTGCTAATGACGGAATACGACGTGTCGAGACAAAATGTGATGATGTCGATGCCCAACGTGATCAGTCAACTCCGGAGCGGCAATGGGTCAACCGCGCAACGGAAAACTCCCTCGCGCCCGAGTCCACGCGCCGAGCACCCGCACCGCGGTATCCCCCCGCACTGCGGAATCCCGTCGCCACGGCTTCCTTGCACCAAAGGCCAGAGGCTCAGTCGACTCTCGTCACGTCGAGCTCGCCGTCCGCGTACTTCCGCCGCAGCACCTTCTTATCGAACTTCCCTACTGAAGTTTTTGGCACGGCCTCGATGAACGTCCAGCGTTCGGGTAGCTGCCACTTGGCGATCCGGTCCGACATGAACTCCTTCAGCTCGTCGGCGGTCACCGTCGCGCCCTCGCGTACGACGACCGAGGCGAGCGGCCGCTCCTGCCAGCGGTCGTCCGGGACGCCGACCACCGCGGCCTCGATGATGTCCGGGTGGGCCATGAGGTGGTTCTCCAGTTCCACGGACGAGATCCACTCGCCGCCCGACTTGATGACGTCCTTGGCGCGGTCGGTGAGCACCAGGTAGCCGTCGGACGAGATCGTGCCGACGTCGCCGGTGCGCAACCAGCCGTCATGGAACTTGGCCGGGTCCTCGTCCAGGTGGTAGGCGCCGGTGATCCACGGCCCGCGGATCTCGACCTCGCCGACCGCCTCGCCGTCGTTCGGAAGCACGGTGTCGTCGTCCCCGACGACGCGCATTTCCAGCCCGGCCAGCAACCGGCCCTGCGTGATCCGGCGCCGCCACATCTCCTCGCCCTCGGCACTGGCCGGCGCGTGCGCGACGGTGGCCACCGGTGAGGTCTCGGTCATGCCCCACGCCTGCACGATCTGGACGCCGATCTCGTCGAAGCCGCGCATCAGCGACTCCGGCACCGCGGAGCCGCCGCAGGGCACCAGCCGGAGCGAGCTGAGGTCCGAGCCGTGCTCGTGTACGTGGCGCAGGACGTCGGCCCAGATCGTCGGCACCGCGCCGGCGACCGTCGGCCGTTCGGTCTCGATGAGACGGGCAAGGGGCGCGGCTTGCAGGAACCGGTCCGGCATGACGAGATCGGCACCGGCCATCACCGCGGCGTAGGGGAGCCCCCAGGCGTTCGCGTGGAACATCGGAACGACCGGCAGCACCCGGTCGGCGGCGCTCAGTCCGATCGCGTTGGGGGTGCATACGGCCATGGAGTGCAGGTAGGCCGAACGGTGGGAGTAGACGACGCCCTTCGGGTTGCCCGTGGTGCCGCTGGTGTAGCACATGGCGGCGGCCTGGCGTTCGTCGATCTCCGGCCAGTCGAACGTGGTGGGCGCGGCGGCGAGCAGGTCCTCGTACGAGTGGAGCTCCTTGCCCGCCTCAACGAGCGGCGCGGTGTCCCCGGAGCCTACGACGATCACATGCTTGATGGTCTTCAGCTGCGGCAGCACCGGTGCGATGAGCGGGATCAGGGAGCCGTCGAGGATGACGATCTCGTCCTCGGCGTGGTTGGCGATGTAGACGAGTTGATCGGGGAAGAGCCTCAGGTTGAGCGTGTGGAGCACGGCGCCCATGGAGGGGATGGCCAGGTAGGCCTCAAGGTGCTCGGTGTTGTTCCACATGAACGTGGCGACGCGCTGATCGCCGTCGACGCCGAGGGATCTCAGGGCCCCCGCCAGCCGGGCGGCACGTTCACCGACCTCGGCGTACGTGCGGCGCCGGGTGCCGTCACCGGTCCAGGTCACGACCTCGCTCGCGCCGAACACATCGGTGCCGTAGCGCATGATCGAGGTGATGGTCAGCGGGAAGTCCTGCATCGTGCTCCACACGGCGCGCCTCCAGCAGCTTCGCAGATTCCAGAATCGGATTCTTGCCGCAATCGCCCCGAATTGTCAGCACCTGAGCCCCGCCTTTCGCAGGCCCGCCGCGGCCGGGGTCAGGGGCGCTGTGGCGGGATCCCCGGGAAGTCGCGACCGAGGCCGGTGTCGTCGCGGAGCTTGGCCATGGCCCTCGAAACAGTGCTCTTGACTGTGCCGACGCTCACTCCGAGCACTTCGGCGATCTCCGACTCGGGCATGTCCTCGTAATAGCGAAGCATGACGGCGAGCCGTTGGCGGGCCGGAAGCCGGTCGAGCGCACGGCTCAGCGCGTCGTGCAGTTCGCTCCGCCGAGTGTGATCGTCAATGGGCTGGTCGGGCAGCTCGTCAGTGGGATAGATCTCCAGTTTGCGGCGCCGCCACCATGAGATCTGCGTATTGGCCATGGCGCGTCGCACGTAGCCGTCCACAGCGGCGCGATCATTGATGCGGTCCCAGGCGAGATATGTCTTGGCGAGTGCCGCTTGCAGGAGATCCTCGGCCTCGGCGCGATCGCTGGTCAGCTGCATCGCGTGGCGCAGCAGCGCCGGACCGCGAGCCGCCACGTACTCGCGGAACTCCTCATGCCGCGTCGTGTTCAAATCACCACCGAGCCAGGGGTTATGGGGATTGCATCGAGCCGCCGGTATTGTGATCTCTGCTAGGCAAGATCCTGACGCTCTTGACGATGGCACGAAGATCGTAATTCCGGGCCAACGTAAAAGGCATATTCGGGTCAACCAGGAGACGATTTCATCACCCTGGTACGTAAATCTCAACCCGCCGCATGACTTATCGGATAAATCCGTCGACAGCCGCGTCACCGCGCGTGACTCTTGACTCACTGTCCTAACAGCTGTGGCCGTGAGTGAAGATTCGATGCCGGAGTTCCGCCATGCCGTTCGCCCGCCATGGAGCCAGGCGTCGCAGTCAGCAGGAGGCCGTACTCGGTGTGCCGTCGACCTGGCGCACCGCTCCCGCTGACGCGATCCATGCCCCGCTCAGTCCCGTGACCGGGACGATCCTCGACGCCAGCCCGCACCTCCTGGTGCTGCGCACGGCCGACGGCGAGGTGCGGCTGCCGATGACCGAGGCCACCGGCGTCTGGCACGGGGGCCGCGCAGGCCCCGCCGCGCTGCGACCGGGCCGCGACGTGATCGTACGACCGGCCGCCGACGGCCTGCGCGCCGACCGCGTCTGGGTGGACATCGGCCGGGTGACCGGCGTCATCTTGGCGTGCGGGGGGGACACCGTGGAGGTGGACATGGGCCCGCACCGCGGACGTGCCCATGTGGTGATCCCCCCGCACACCCTCGGACGGATCCTCGTCCGGCACCCCCGGCTCGAACCCGGCTACCTCATCGACGTCATCTGCGTCCGCTCAGCCGGCGGCCCGCACGCCGTCCGCCCGGGCACCTCCCAGCCCGGCTACCGCGCCGACGATCTTGCCTCCCCAGAGCCGGGCACCCCCATAGCCGACCCCATCCAGGGAACCGCCACATGGTTCGGCGGCGCCATCGATCAGCAGCGCGCCGGCCAGCCCCCGTCGGCGACACCCAATGCCCGCCCCCGCGCAGCAGATCGTTCCACCCGAGCGAGATGGCCCAAGAAGCTCACCACGAGCCCCCCATCCGCCGCATGCACCGTCCCCCCGCAAGTAGCAGGGTCTGAGAAAAGGCACCAGACCCACGCGACGAAGGCCACGACAGCCGACCCAAGCAACAACGCCAGCGCCCAAGCCCAACACACAGGCACAACCGAGCCGAGCAACGGCCCGTCCGTAGGTACGCAAGGCCCTGGCAGAGCCCCCCATGCCGCAAACGTAGGCACGTACGAGCCCAGCATCAGCGCACCTAGCCGGAACACAAACACATCCCGGTCCGGCAACATCACGCATGCCGCAAACGCAGGGGAGTGCGGCCCGAGCAACGTCGCAAACGCTCCGAACGCAGATACGTCCAGCCCCAGCGACAGCACGTACGGCCTAGCCCCTGACGCGCACGGCCCTAGTAATGCCGCAAATCCGCCAAGCGAAGGTACGTACGGGCCCAGCACCAACACATACGGCCCAGGCACCGACACAAACGGGCACGGCCACCGCGCGCATGCCACCGACGCAGGAGTCTGCGGGCAGAGCAACGTCGCAAACGCCTCGAATACAGATACGTCCAGCCCTAGCAACAGCGCATACGGCCAGGCCCTTGACGCGCACGGCCCTGGCAAAGCCGCCCATCCGCCAAGCGAAGGTACGTACGGGCCCAGCGCCAGCGCATACGGCCCAGGCACCGACACGAACGAGCCCGGCCACCACACATGTGCCACGGATGCAGGGGCGTGCGGGCAGAGCGACATCGCGGGCCCCGCAGACACCGACACGAACAGGCACGGCGACCACGCGCACGCCACGAACACAGCCATGAATGGACCAAGCGACGGCGCGGACATCCTGGGCGGGGACGCGGACGGGCTCGGCGACCGCGCGTATGGCATCAACACAGGTGCGGGCGGGCGGAGCGGTTTCGCGGGCACCCCGGACTTGGGTGCGTCTGGACCTGGCGATAGGGCGTGCTTCCCGGACGCAGGGCCGTACGGGCGGGGCGACGGCGCGAACGTGGATATTTACGGTCCCGGCGACAGCTCTGGTGCGGGGCGCGCAGGCACATATGGGCTGGGCAACGGGGGTTACTTGGGCACGTATGGGCTGGGTGGAGGCGGGGACCAGTCTTCCAGTGGCAGCGGTGGCGGGGGTGGGTTGTCCGGAGAGGGTGGCGGGGTTGTCGGGGGGACGGGAAGAGAAGGCACGGGGGCGCATCGTGGCGGGGATGCGGAGGGGGTGCCTGGGTGGCGTGGGTCGCTTGGCGACGCGTACGAACAACTGGGGCGGTCTGGGGCCCCCATAGTCGGCACGGTCGGTGACGCGTACGCCTTGAGTGGTGCGGCTTATCCGGCGGTCGACTCTGAGGGGAACGCGGGCGGGTGCCTTGATGCCCCTTCCGGGTGCGTCGCCCTCCCCTACCTGTCGCTGGGCAGTGGCTTGTCGATCCGCAACGAGTGCACGGGGCGTACGGCGGCCGTCCCGATCATCGAGTGCGGATGCACGGCGGCCCTCTACTGCGACCGGTGCGTGGAGTGCGGCACGTCGCCGCGCGGGCGGGTGGTCGAGCTGACGCCGGCCGCGTTCGTGAGCCTGGGCGGTGACCTGGACGCCGGGTGCTTCAACGCGGTCATGCGCCCCATGATCCCGAACATGAGGGGCTGAACGATGGTCACCGTCGTCCAGAACACCCAGGTCCTGCTTCTCGCCTCCGTGCTCCTGGCGGCGTGCCTGGCCAAGCTGATGATCCGCGAACCGGTGGGCGCGGCGCCCGAGCATGTGCACGGCGTGCCGGTGCCCGCGGGCCTCGGGCGGGCGACGGCGCTGCGCCAGAGCAGGCCCGTGAACGTGGGGCTCGGACTCACCGAGGGCATCCTCGGGCTGAGCCTGCTGATCACCTCGCATTTCTCCGTGCGGCTTGCCACGACGGTGACGTTCGCCGCCGCCGCGTGGGTGGTCGGGGAGTTGCGCGTTCACCGGCCGGACGCGGGATGCGGGTGCTTCGGGGGGTTGAGCACCAAGCGCGTGGGGCGTCGCAGTGTGATCCGCGCGGTGTTGTTCACCGCTGCCGCGGTCGCCTCGCTCGGCGCACCGCGTACCGGCATCGACGTGCTGCGCGATGGTCCGGCCCAGGTCATCCTGGTTCTGGCCGTTGAGCTGGCGCTGTTCGCCGCGCTCTCGCCGGAGTTGTCAGTCCTGCTGGAACGGCACGGGTTGCTCGGGCTCCGGCACAAGCCCCTGGAACCGTGCGAGCGGCGGCGCAGTCCGCTTGCGGAGACGTACGCGACGCTCTACGACAGCGCCGAGTGGCTGCGGTACGAGGAGTCGGTGTCCAGCGCGGCGCCGCTGGACGTCTGGCGGGAGGGCTGCTGGCGGTTCCTGGTCTTTCCCGCGCGAGTGGACGAACAAGAGGTGGAGATCGTGTTCGCGGTCTCCACGGCCGTCCGTGACAGGACCGTGCGAGCCGCGATCTCCCCTCCTGAGGCCGCGGGTGGGACGCCGGACGCGGGTGGCGCGCCCGCGATGTCGGCCGCCGGCGTCACGCCCGTGGCGGGCGAGATGAGCCCTCTCTGAATCTCTATTGCATTCTCTAGCGTCAGTCCCATAGAGCACTAGAGAACGGCAGACAACACCGCTACCCGAATCTACGAGTCTCTAGAGATGGAACTAGAGATCCGTAGACTTCTGTGACGAGCCGCTTCGATGCAGCTCTATAGAGGCCTCTAGCTTTGAAGCTAGAGAGCGGTATATCCGTGTAGCGCTCGGTCGAGGACGGGTTGGACTAGGCGGGCTGGGCCCTGAGGAACTTGCCGAAGTGCGGAACGGTGAAGGCGACGAGACCACGCTCGGCGCTGTAGATGAGGCCCTTCTTGATGAGGCCGTCCCGGGCGGGCGACAAGCTGGAGGGCTTGCGGCCCAGCTCGTCGGCGACCGCGGACGTGGGCACCGGATCGTCGCCGAGGGTCGCCATCGCCCGCATGTAGTCGCGTTCGGCCGGGGTCGCACGGTCGTAGCGACTGCCGAAGAACCCCACCGCCAGCTCGCTCTCCGCTTCGGGCGCCGCGACCCTGATGTCGTCTGCGGTGATCGGGGTGTCGGGGGCGACATCCCACACGACCTTGGCGTAGGCCTGCACGAAATAGGGATAGCCGTCGGCCGCGCCGTAGAGCGCGTCCAGAGCCTCCTCGGTGAACGTGACGTCCTCGCGCTGCGCCGGGGCCAGCAGCGCGAAGTCGGCGGACTCCCGATCGAGCCGGTCGATGCGGGCGTAGCGGAAGAGCCGTTCGGAATAGGACTTGCTCGCCGACAGCACGGCCGGCAGGTGCGGCAGGCCCGCCCCCACGACGATCAGCGGCCCGCCGTTCTGCGACAGCTCGTGGCAGGCGGCGCAGAGGGCGGAGACGTCGTCGGCGGGGATGTCCTGCATCTCGTCCACGAACAACGAGATGCCGACGCCGACATCGGTGGCGACGGAAGCGGCGTCGACGAACAGCTCGGTGAGGTCGATCTCCAGATCGCCGGAGTCGGCCCGGCCGCGCGCGGCGGGCACGTCGATGCCGGGTTGCCAGCGGTGCACCCGCGCCTTGCTCTTGCCGGCCGGCTCCTCGCCCGCCTGGGCGAACGCCTTGAGGACGCCGAGGAACTCCTCGATCCGGTCCGGGGCGCGATGGCGGGGGGCCAGCTCACGGATGGCCATGTGCAGCGCGGAGGCGACCGGGCGCCGGATCGACTGGTCCGGACGCGCCTCGATCTTGCCGGTGCCCCACAGCCGCTGGATCGCCATCGAGCGGAACGCGTTGAGCAGCACGGTCTTGCCCACCCCGCGCAGACCCGTAATGATCATGCTGCGCTCCGGGCGGCCACGGGCCACCCGTTCGAGCACCACCTCGAACTGCTGGAGTTCACGGTCGCGGCCGGCCAGCTCGGGAGGACGCTGCCCGGCGCCTGGGGCGTAGGGATTGCGCACGGGGTCCACGGTCTCGGACTCTATGAGGCGATATAGCTGTGGCCGTAGATTTGCGTAGAAACTCGTACGGCGTGTCGCGACCGGCCGCGCCGCCCCGCATCGCGCCCCACGCTTCTCGAGGTCGTCGTGGCCGCCCCCGGCCACTGGACGGCCCGTGGAAACCGCCGCCACCATGCCGCCCTCCTCAGCCCCGTCGGCCGCCCTCGGCGGACAAGCTTGGCTTGGCCTCGCTGGGCGAGCACGTTCGAACGAACCAGTCGAACCTCTGTTCGACTATTCGAACACACTAGCGCATGCCGTCATACCCGTCACGCAAGTCTCGCCAATACGTTCGAAGAAAACGGATCGGCGAACGGATGACTCCGCCCGCCGATCCGCCGCCCGCAAGGAAGCCGTCCATCACGGCCGCCGTCCGTCAGGTAAGCGACTCGTCCGCCGAGGAGAGGTGCGGGACCCTTTCCGCGGGGATCGTCCCCATCCGGCCGGCCTGGAAGTCCTCGAACGCCTGGATGATCTCCTCGCGGGTGTTCATCACGAACGGCCCGTACCGGGCGATCGGCTCCCGGATCGGCAGGCCGCCGAGGATGAGGATCTCCCAGCCGTTCTTGCTCGCCACCGGCTGGCTCTCGGCCGCGCGCACGACCAGGCCGTCGGTCTCGCCCTTGTGGTGCGAGCCGCCGAAGACCGCAAGCTGGCCGTCGCCGACCGCCACCCCCTCCACGCCCGCGGTGCCGCGGCCGGAGAGGGAGTAGACGAGCGCGTTGAAGTCCCGAGGCCAGGGCAGCGTCAGCCTCGCACCGGGCGCGACGGTGGCGTGCAGGTACGTGATCGGCGTGTACGTCGAACCCGGACCCTGGAATCCCGCCACCGAACCGGCGATCACCCGGACGAGCGAGGCGCCGTCCTCGGCCGCCAGCAGCTTCACGTCGCGCGCCTCGATGTCCTGGTAGCGCGGCTTGACCCACTTCTGGGCGCGCGGCAGGTTGACCCAGAGCTGCACTCCATGGAACAGCCCGCCCTTGGTGACGAGTTCGGGAGGCGGCTGCTCGATGTGCTGGATTCCGGCACCGGCGGTCATCCACTGGGTGGCGCCGTCGGTGATCACACCGCCGCCACCGGTGGTGTCCTGGTGGGCGAAGGTGCCGTCGATCATGTACGTCACGGTCTCGAAGCCGCGGTGCGGGTGCCAGGGCGTGCCCTTGGCCTCGCCCGGCGCGTACTCGACCTCGCCCATCTGGTCGAGCAGCAGGAACGGGTCGGCGAGCGACAGGTCGACACCCGGGAACGGGCGCCGCACCTGGAATCCCTCGCCCTCCAGGTGGCGCTGGGCGGTGACGACCTTGGCGACACGGCGCCAGCCGGTCGTGTCCTCGGGCAGTCGCGGCAGCCGCGGCAGTGTCAGCGGATCCGCCATCACAGCAGGCATCTCGTCTCCTCCTCTAGGGGCCACCGATGTGCACCAGCCGGAACGTAGTTGAAAGATAAACTATTCCCCCATGCGACTCCGCCCAGGTGGACACCCACGCTAGCAGAATTAGTTGAATCTTCAACAGGTGTTCTATACTACGAACATGAGCGAACCACGCTGGCTCGATGCCGACCAACAGCGCGACTGGCGGGCGTTCGTGGACGGCAGCGTCCGGCTGACCGAACTCCTCGATCGCGATCTCAAGACCAAGCACGGTCTGTCGGTGTCGGAGTACGAGATCCTGGTACGGCTGTCCGAAGCCCCCGAGCGCCGCCTCCGCATGGCTGAGCTGGCCGAACACGCAAGCCAGTCACGCAGCCGCCTCTCCCATACCTGCAGCCGGTTGGAGTCCAAGGGGCTCGTCTTCCGCGGCGGCTGCCCGAACGACAAACGCGGCGTCTACGCCCACCTGACCGACGAGGGCTTCGACGCCCTGGACCGCGCCGCGCGCGACCACGTGGAGACGGTCCGGGACTTCTTCATCGACATCATCGACCCCTCCGACCTGGCCGCCATCGGCCGCGCGTTCACCGCAGTGAACAAACGCATAGGCGAGGCAGGCTGACCCCACGGTAACGCGGCCGGCCCTCACTCCCCCCGGGGTAGCACAGCCCGGCGCAGTCGGCCGTCTTTGTCGGCCGCCGCCGGCTCGGCGGGTCAGAGGGTGAGGCCGGTGAGGAAGCCGACCGAGATCAGGGTCAGGAAGATCCAGGCGAACATCATGCCGATCCCGAACGGGCGCCATGAGCCGCCGACCTTCCAGATCAGGAGACTGCCCAGGCCGAAGGCCAGCAGGAGCAGCGTCACCATCTGCGGCAGCACGCTCGGACGGCGGCTCATCATGAGCGGGGCCCACATCATGATGACGTCGATGACGACGAACGTGCCGAATCCCGCCGTGCCAACGAGGATGAAGCGGCCGTCGAGCGCCTGCGGGGCCTTGTCCCAGGGCAGCCGGATACGTGGCGACGAGTCCCTCGCGTTCTCGACTCTGGAGGCCACCGAGAAGATCTCGTCTTCGAGACTCGGGACTTCGTCGAGACTCGGGAGATTTTCGGGCTCCGCCATGCCGGCTCCCTGCGCCGGGGACGCCGGGACGATGCCCGGTGGGGGGTCAGCCAAACAAACGTGGCGCGCGTCCGCCCCCGTCCCCTTGTACGACGGACGTGCCCACAGACGCACCGTAGCGAACCCGAGGTCCAACACGAAAACGGCCTGACGTGCGATCCTGATGAAATGGCAGGTAGACGGCTACTGCACTTCGCAGCGTTCACGACCGCCTTCGTTTCCGTGACGGCCTGGATGACCGGATGTGGCAACGGGTCCGATTCCGGGTCGAAGACCTCCGCGCCCGCGACACCTCCCACCGCCACATCGGCGGCGCCCGCAACGCCCTCGCCGACCAGGACGCCGCCGCGATTCCGCGCCGAGATCAAGAAGGTCTCGGCCGCGGATCTGAAGCACTCCTGGCGTAAGGGATGCCCTGTGAGCCCGTCCGGCCTGCGGATGATCGAGATGACCTACTGGGGAATGGACCGCAAACCCCACGAGGGCGGAAAGCTGGTCGTCAACGCCAAGGAGGCCAAGGACCTCGTCGGGGTCTTCCGGACGTTGTTCGACAAGCGCTACCCGATCCGGCGCATGGAGCCGGTGGACGTCTACAAGGGCAGCGACTTCGACTCGATCGAGGCCGACAACACCTCGGCGTTCAACTGCCGGGCCGCGACCGGCGGCAGCAACTGGTCACAACACGCGTACGGCCTGGCGATCGACATCAACCCCTGCGAGAACCCCTACGTCACCGCGAGCGGCGAGGTCGCCCACAAGGACTGCGTGAAATACAAGAACCGCGCCAACCGCGACCCGGGCGTGATCCACAAGGGAGACCAGGTCGTACGGGCGTTCGCGTCGATCGGCTGGGGCTGGGGCGGCGACTGGAGCGGGACGAAGGACTACCAGCACTTCTCTAGCAGCGGCCGCTGAGCCGCCCCGCCGACGGGGTCCCGCGTGAACGCGGGCGGCGGGCTTGCGGTTAGCGGGCCTGCGGTTCGCAGGGTTGCGGTAGCGGGGGTGCCGTGGGAGTGAGCGCGGGCGGTGGTCTTCGGCGGCCCGCAGTGGGCGTGAACGGGGCCTCTGGACGGCGGGGTGGTCCCGTTCAGGCCGTCATCCGAGGGCGAGAAGGGCGACGACGAGGACCGCGACGATGGCCACCACGGCGACGGCGCCGATGATGAGGCCGATGTTGGGGCCGGACTTCTCGGTCTGGCCCTGCTGCTGAAAGCGCTGGAACTGCTGGGTCGTGCCAGCTGGATCTTGCGGGTTCTGAGACATGGCCCCGAGGGTAACGGATGGTTTAGGCGATTTTCAGGCCGTATCACCCGATCACTCCACCTCAGCGGCCTTCGTCTCGACCACGAGCTCGTCCGCCTCGGGCGACAGTTCGAGTTCGGCGGTGATCGACGACAACTCCCCCGACCGCCTCAGATGCGTTCCCCCACAAGGGATCTCCGCCGTTCCGCCGGGCAGCTCGCATTGCCAGATCCGGCGTGCGGTCAATTCTGGCGACGGGACTTCTATACGTACGGGAGCATCGACGGCGATCCAGCCGGCCAGCAGATTGTTCAGCTTGGCAGTGATCTCGGGGAGCGCGTCCGCCAGGCCTTCGGCCGTGAAACCGTCCTCCTGCAGCGACCCGCCGACGCGGTAGACGTCACGGCTGCCATGGGGAACGATCCGCGACGACATGATCGCCAGTGCGTCGAAGTCGGGATGCCCGAGCCCGTCGGTCAGGGGAGCGTCCTTGCGCCAGCGCGAGGCCAGCGCCGCGTTGAGGGCCAGCGCCATCAGATGGCAGGCCGTATGCCCCGCCGAGAAGGCCCGCCGCCGTTCGGCGTTCACGATCAGCTCGACCTCGGCCTGGACCGGCACGGCCCGTTCGACCACATGGACGACCAGCCAGTGCCATCCCGCGTCGCCCCATCGGGCCGGGATCTCGTCCCCCACCAGCAGCGCGTCCTCGACCGCTGTCCCACCGCCGCCTCCGGCCGGCATCCCCCCGGTCACACAGTCGACGACGCGCTGCTCGATGTCGTCCACCTGGAGAAATCCGATGTCGCCGGGCTGGTCCGGCCAGGTGTGGTCGAGCGGGTGAAACGGCGTCTCCTCCGTCACGACTCCGTAGCCGCCGTCGTCCAGCGGCGCCGCGGTGAGCACCTTGGAGCGCCCCGACACGGTCCCGGCCGGGAACGTCACGTGAGTCGATCCCCCGATTCCCCCCACGTTCACCGACGCTACCAGCCGAAACGCGGCACGCCCCCGGCGGGCATCAAGCCTGCCGGGGGCGTGCCGCCCTGCGGAGAGTGTGGGATTCGAACCCACGACGACTGTCCCCAGCCGTGGTCGCTTTCAAGGCGACTGCACTAGTCCACTATGCGAACTCTCCTGGCCGGAGACCACGATAGCGGTCGTGTGCGAGTGGCATCGACCTCATATGAGGTGAGGCCCGGCGCCATGCGTCAGGTGTGATCGATGTGCTGGAGTTTCTCCGGATTGGACTGCCGCCGTACGGACACCACCCGGCCGCCCGCGATCTCGAACGTGTCGATCCGCAGGACCTCGCCGGCGGCCCCATAGGTCACCAGGCCCGGCTCGCCGTTGACCTCGATGGCCTTGACGGAGCCGACCCGGCGTTTCTCCACTCCCACCAGCAAAGCCGCGACGCGGGCGGCACCGCGCACGAGTTTGCGGGCGGCCAGGGCCTTGCCGCCGCCATCGGCGATGTAGACGGCCTCGGGATGCAGCACCTTGATGAGCGCGTCCAGGTCACCGGCCTCGGTCGCGGCCCGGAACGCGGCGAGCACCCGGTCGTGTTCGGCTCGCGGCACCGGCGGGCGTTCCCGGATCTCCGCCACCCGCTGCCGGGCCCGCGAGGCGAGCTTGCGGGCGGCCGCGGATGTACGGTCCAGGACCTCGGCGATCTGGTCGAACGGGACGTCGAAGACGTCATGCAGCACGAACGCGACCCGTTCGGGCGGCGTCAGCTCCTCCATCACGATGAGCATCGCGGTGCCGACCGACTCGTCGACCAGCACCGGTTCGGCCGCGTCGGGCCCGGTCAGCAGCGGCTCGGGCAGCCACGGGCCGACATAGCTCTCCCGCCGCACCCGGGCGGACTTCAGGACGTTGTACGAGATGCGCGCGGCGACCGTGACCAGCCACGCACGCAGGTCGCGGACCGCCGAGAGATCGGCCGACGAGGCGCGCAGCCATACCTCCTGGACCACGTCCTCGGCGTCCGCGACGCCGCCGAGGAGCCGGTACGCGACGCCGAAGACAGCCGGCCTGTGCCGTTCCCACTCGCCTTCGAGCGCCGCCGCCGTCATCGCGGACTCCCTCAGACCTCGGGGACCTTGTAGCCGGGGATGGAGGGCCAGCGGACCGTCATGACGACCGATTCCTCCTCGGCGCACCAGGAATGATCGACGCCGCGGGCCCAGATCACATAGTCGCCCTGATTCGCCAGGACGACGTCGCCTTCGGGGAACTCCATCCGGAAACGGCCACTGATCAGGACCAGCAGAGCCGTCCGCTTCTCGCCCGTGGCCCACTGTGCGCGCCGTTCACCCCGAGGGTGCACGCCCCATTTGATCTCGACCTCGTCGCTGTGCCGTATGTCGCCCTCGGGCTTGAAATGGCCGAGCAACCAGCCGCTGTCGCCGGCGGCGTCGACAGCGGCCTTCCCCACGTACACCCCATCCATCACGTCCGGTGACGCTAGCCCACCCGTCCACCGGACCGTGAATCAGCCCACCGGATCGCAGGCCGACTGCAAGATCAGGACACTGGCACTCGGGATCGAACGTCGGACTCCCGCAGCCGTCCGCGGGTGGCGAGCCGGAGCAGCCAAGCCTGGACAAGACCGACACCTGTCGTCGCCAGATAGAACAGCACGGACTTGAGGGGCTGAGGCATCTCGCCCAGCAGGCTCTCGAGGCCCGACAATCCGGACAGGCTTGCCCCGGACAACGGCAACGTCACCAAGATGAGCCAGACGCCCATGAGGCTCGCATCGTCATGGGCGACGAAGAGGCTGTCAGCGAGGACCACCAGGGTCACCGCGATGACCAGCGTGGCGTAGACGGCCGGGACGATGATCCCGAACCATCCGGTGGAACGGGCGGCGGCGGCTTGCGAAAGACGTCTGAACATACCTCTCATGGTCCGGTGACCCGGCGGCCCCCGCCTGAGTACGCATACTCAGATGAGGGCCGCTGAATCACTCGGACGGTCGCTGGTAGGCGAAGCCGTCGCCGACCACGGCCGCCAGCATCAGGTAGGCCTCCCGGGTCGCCGGGGCGAGCTGCTCCAGCGAGACCTCGGCGCCCTCCTCCAGGTGGTCGTCGTAAGGGATCCGGACGACCGCGCGGCAACGGCTTTCGAAGTGGGACTGCAGCTTGTCGAGGTCCACCTGGCTGCGCGTGCGGTTGCGGACCATGGACAGGACGACCACACCGTTGCGAACGAGGTGACCGTGGTCGTGCGCCTCCAGCCAGTCGAGGGTGGCACTCGCTGACCGGGCGCCGTCCACCGAGGGCGAACTGACCAGGACGAGCTGGTCGGCCAGCGCGAGCACGCCCGCCATGGCCGAGTGCAGCAGTCCGGTGCCGCAGTCGGTGATGCAGACCGAGTAGTACTGCTCCAGAACGACCGCGACCGCGGAGTAGTCCTCGGCGCTGAACGCCTCGCTGACCGCGGGGTCACGGTCGGAGGCGAGCACCTCGAGACGCGCCTCGTTCTGCGAGGTGAACGCGCGGACGTCGGCGTAGCGGCTGATCTTGTCGCGGTTGTTGAGCAGGTCGCGGACCGTGGCCGCGGTCTCCAGCTTGACCTTGTCCGACAGCGTGCCGCGGTCGGGGTTGGCGTCCACCGCGATCACCCGGTCACCGCGCATCGACGACAACATCGAGCCCAGTCCGGTCGTGGTGGTGGTCTTGCCCACGCCGCCCTTCAGCGACATGACCGCCACGCGGTGGTGGCCGCCGGCCACGTTGGTGCGGGCCCGCGCAATGAGGTCCTTGCGGCGCAGCTCGGCCTGCGACTCGCCGGGGTGGATGCTGCCCGCGGTGGCCTTGTATACCGCGCGCCGCCACCCGGCCGACGGCGCGATGCGCCGTTCGCCGAGGAGGTTTTCCGAGCTGAGGCTCTCGGGGTCTTGCGGCTGGGGCTGGGGATAGTAGTGCTGAGCCGGTGCTTGGCCATATCCAGGTGGCGCCCCCTGCGGCGGGCCCTGAGGTGGCCCTTGCGGGGGGCCCTGCGGCGGCCCTTGCGGCGGCCCTTGCGGCGGCCCTTGGGGTGGCCCTTGCGGCGGTCCGTACGGCTGTCCGGGGGGTGGCGGGTAAGGGGCGGGCTGCCCGTGCGGCGGAGGTGGCCCCTGGACATATCCCTCAGCGGGTCCAGGCGCGTACCCCTCAGGGGGCGGCCCATGCTGGTAGCCCTCAGCTGGTCCAGGTTGGTAGCCCTCAGGCGGCCCGTGCTGGTAGCCATCCGCCGGGCCAGGCGCGTAACCCTCGAATCCCTCGGGCGGCCTTGGTGGACCAGACTGATTTCCTTCGGGAGTGCCGGGGTGACCCGCGCCGCCATATTCCGGTGCAGGATTGCTGGGCGGCCCGTACTGGGGCTCACCGGCGGGCGGACCCGGCGGCTGGTGACCATCGCCGGGTGGGTAGGCGTACGGCTGCTGCTGTTGGGGGTCGGGCGCGCCGAACTGCTCCGGCGGGTAGGGCAGCTGCGCGGGCGGCCCGAACGCCTCCTGCTGGAGCGCCCCCGGACCGTCGTACGGCGGCTGCGGCCCACCCTCGTAAGGACGCTGCGGAACGGGCCCGCCGTCGAACTGAGTCTGCTGGGCCGGGTCGTATGGCGGCTGCGGACCACCCTCATAAGGCGGCTGCTGGGCGCCCCCGTACGGCGGCTGCGGCGCAGGCTGCGGACCGCCCTCGTACGGCGGCTGCGGGCCACCTTCGTACGGCGGCTGCATGGCGCCTTCGTGGGGAGGCTGCCCAACCTGGTTGTTGCCGTCATGAGGTGGCTGCGGAACCTGGCCACCCTCGTAGGGCGGCATCTGCGCCGGGTCATACGACGGGAACCCGCCGTAGGGAGGCGGCAGCATGCCTCCGTCGAAAGGCTGCGGCATGGGGCTGCCGTCGTACGGCTGCGACGGGCCCTCGAACGGCGGGGGAGTCACGCCGTACGGCGGCGGGGCGGGCAGCTCGCCGTAGGGCGGGAAGCCGGGCGGCGGCGGAATCGCACCGGGCTCGGGCCCGGACGGCGGCGGCGGCTGAGCCTGTGCCTGGCCGGTCCCGGCCGGGTCCTGGAAGGGCGGCGGCGCGGCCAGCCACGGGTTGAGCTCGGCCTCGGAGGGCGGTGTCCGAGAACCCTGCGCGGGAGGCTGCGTGGTCTCGAGCTCCGACGCGGACCCTGCATCCTGCGGGTCGGCGTCCTGCGGATCGGCGTCCTGCGAGGCCGACGCGGACGCGGGGGCCGCGTTCGACGCCGAGGCCGAGGCTCCGCCGGAACGCCTGACGACCGTGGTGGGGGTCGCCTCGTCATCGTCGGCTTCGGGAGAGGGCGGCACGGCGGCAGGACCTGTGGCCTCGCTGTTCATCGCGTCGAGGGAGGCCAGGCGCTCCTCCAGCGAACGCCCGTCGTGATCGTTCTTTGCCACCGAATTTTCTCCCCTCGGCCATGCCTCTGTAGATCAATTCCGGAGTTTGGTCGGCAATAGCCTCACGGCAGGATACCTGTGGTCCTTTACCACGCATCCACAGACGTACGGCCACTTCCCCCCTGTTTGCCGGGGTTCCTGGCCCCTCTGCGGGGGCACCACCACCCCCGCCCTCCCCGGTAGCGTGATCCGTATGCACGCCATCGTGATCCGTGAGCCCGGTGAGGCCGATGTTCTGGAGTGGACTGAGGTCCCCGATCCGGAGCCGGGGCCTGGGCAGATCCTCCTCGACGTGGTGGCGAGCGCGGTGAACCGGGCGGACGTCATGCAGCGGCGCGGGTTCTATCCGCCCCCGCCGGGCGCTCCGGAGTACCCCGGTCTGGAGGCGTCCGGACGTGTCGCGGCGCTCGGTGAAGGCGTCACCGGCTGGCAGGTCGGCGACGAGGTCTGCGCGTTGCTGGCCGGTGGAGGGTATGCCGAACGGGTCGTCGTTCCGGCCGGCCAGGTGCTGCCCGTGCCGAAGGGCGTCGGCCTCGTCCAGGCCGCCGCGCTGCCCGAGGTCGTGTGCACGGTCTGGTCCAATGTCTTCATGCTTGGCGAGCTGCGGGCTGGGGAGACCTTCCTCGTGCATGGCGGCGGCAGTGGCATCGGCACCATGGCCATCCAGCTCGCCCGGGCGAACGGCGCCAAGGTCGCCTGCACGGTGGGCAGCGACGAGAAGGCCGCCCACTGCCGTGCACTCGGCGCCGACATCGTGATCAACTATCGCGAGGACGACTTCGTCACCTCCGGCCCGTACAACGTGATCCTCGACAACATGGGGGCGAAGTACCTGGCCCGCAATGTCGACTCCCTCGCCGCCGACGGCCGCCTGATGGTCATCGGGTTGCAGGGTGGGACGAAGGCCGAGCTGGACATGGGCAAGCTGCTGGGCAAACGAGCCAAGGTGCACGGCACGGGACTACGGTCTCGTCCGTTGGACCAGAAGGGCGCGATCGTGGCCGCCGTGCGCGAGCAGGTATGGCCGCTGATCGAGTCGGGGGACGTGCGGCCGGTGGTGGACCGTGCGCTGCCCATGTCGGACGCCGCCGAGGCCCATCGGATCCTCGAACGCAGCGACCACATCGGCAAGATTCTGCTGACCGTGTGAAACTGGAGACATCATGAACGAGCCTTCGAACAACCAGTCCGAGCAGGAGCCTCAAGTTCTCGTGGTCGGCCCGAACGGCATCGCGCTCGAAGGGCCCGGGGACGGCGACGGCGACGAAAAGTCGATCACCGACATGGTCGAGCAGCCGGCCAAGGTCATGCGGATCGGCGGCATGATCCGGCAGCTCCTCGAAGAGGTGAAGGCCGCCCCCCTCGATGAGGCGAGCCGTGCCCGCCTGCGCGAGATCCACAAGTCGTCGATCAAGGAACTCGAGGACGGCCTGGCTCCGGAGCTGGTCGAGGAGCTCGAACGTCTCTCGCTGCCGTTCACCGACGGCACGGTGCCGAGCGAGTCGGAGCTGCGGATCGCCCAGGCGCAGCTCGTCGGCTGGCTGGAGGGCCTCTTCCACGGCATCCAGACCACGCTGTTCGCCCAGCAGATGGCCGCCCGCGCCCAGCTGGAGCAGATGCGCCGTGCCCTCCCCGCCGGGCTGGTCCCGCCCGAAGCAGCCGAAGAGAACCCCCGCCACTCCGGCCCCTACCTGTAGTCACGCGCGCCGAGCGGCCGTGATCTCGTTCAACCGGACACGGCCGCCGAGCACGCCCCGGCACCCGACCCACGGCAACACCGCGTCAGGGGAAGAGCCGTTCCAGGACTTGGGCCACGCCGTCGTCGTCGTTGCGGGCGGTGGTGCAGGTGACGGCGGCCAGGACGAGCGGATGGGCGTTCGCCACGCCGTACGACGTTCCTGCCCAGGTCAACATCGGCAGGTCGTTCGGCATGTCACCGAACGCGACGACGTCGTCCGCAGTGATCTGGTGTTCGGCGCAGAACTCAGCCAGCGCACTGGCCTTCGTCACACCCTGGGCGCTCATCTCCAGCAGCCCGCGTCCCGATGAATGGGTGACGGTCACGAGGTCGCCGACCGCCTTCTCGGCCTTCTTGGCCAGCGAGTCGGGATCGGCGTTCGGATGGAAGGCGAGCAGCTTGGTGCCGCCCCGGCTGACCAGGGTCTCGCCGTCGACCGGCCGCCCGCCGAGCGCCTCGGCGTCCCAGCGGCCCAGGTTGTAGCGGGCCTCGAAGACGAACCCGGTCGGGTATTCGACCGCGAACCGCAGCTCGGGGACGGCGGCACGCAGCCGTTCCACCGCCTTGGCGATCACGTCGGGCTCGATCATGTGGGCGCGAACGACGGTCTCGGTGTGCAGGTCGTAGACCACGGCCCCGTTGGCGCAGATCGCGACGCCGTGGTGGTCGACCGCGTTCGCGATCTCGTGCATCCAGCGTGGCGGGCGGCCGGTGACCATGACGAGCGTCGCACCGGCACGTTCCACGCGTGCGAGGGCGGCCACGGTACGGGCGGAGATGGTCCCGTCGGAGCGCACGATCGTGCCGTCGAGATCCGTGGCGATCAGCCGCGGCGGCGTGACATCAGACATGGCACCTACAGTCTCGCCGCATTCTGATCTTCCTCGCATCCCGGCGCACCATCCGCAGCGGAAACCCACCCTAGGCGACTCGATCGCCCCATAGCTCACATCGGGCCCATTTCCCGATCGCACCCCAGGTGATCAACCAAGCGGATCCAGCAAGCGGCCCAGGAACCAGGCGAGCGCAAGAACCACGCGAGCACAGCAAGCGCGCGCACAGGAACCACGCGAGCACAGCAAGCGCGCAAGCACAGCAAGCACACGAAAGGCCCCGCCGGTATCGACCTCGGCGGGGCCCGCGTTCGTCAGCGCTTGATCGGCTCAAGGACCTCCAGGCCCAGATACCGCTGCAGGGCCTTGGGCACCCGTACCGAACCGTCGGCCTGCTGGTGGTTCTCCAGGATCGCGACGATCCACCGGGTGGTGGCCAGCGTGCCGTTCAGCGTGGCGACCGGCTGGGTCTTGCCGTTGCCGTCGCGGTGCCGGACCGCCAGGCGCCGCGCCTGGAACTCGGTGCAGTTGGAGGTCGAGGTGACCTCGCGGAAGGCGTTCTGGGTCGGCACCCACGCCTCGCAGTCGAACTTGCGCGCCGCGCTCGCCCCCAGGTCACCGGCCGCGACGTCGATCACGCGGTACGGCAGCTCGACCTTGGCGAGCATCTCCTTCTCCCAGTTGAGGAGCCGGAGATGCTCCTCGTGCGCGTCCGCCGGGTCGCAGTAGGAGAACATCTCGACCTTGTCGAACTGGTGCACCCGGATGATCCCCCGGGTGTCCTTGCCGTACGACCCGGCCTCGCGGCGGAAGCACGACGACCAGCCCACGTACCGTCGCGGCAGCGCGTCGATGATCTCGTTCATGTGGTACGCCGCCAGCGGCACCTCGGAGGTGCCCACCAGATAGAGGTCGTCCTGCGGCAGCTGGTAGACCTCCGCGGCGTGGGCGCCGAGGAACCCGGTGCCCTCCATCGCCTCCGGCTTGACCAGCACCGGCGGGTACATCGGGACGAAACCGGCCTCGATCGCCTGCTCCATCGCCAGGTTGAGCAGCGCCAGCTGGAGCCGGGCCCCCACACCGGTCAGGTAGTAGAAGCGCGCCCCCGAGACCTTGGCGCCGCGTTCCATGTCGATGGCGCCGAGGCCCTCGCCGAGCTCCAGGTGGTCCTTGGGCTCGAAGTCGAACGAGGGGACCTCTCCCACATGCTCCAGCGTGACGAAGTCCTGCTCGCCGCCCGCCGGGGCGCCGTCCTCGATGAGGTTGGGCACCACCTTGAGCACCGTGTCGAGCTCCGCCGCCAGCCGATCCGCCTCGGCCTCGGCCTCCTTGACCTGCTGAGCCAGCTCCTTGGCCCGCGCCAGCAGCGCCTGCCGCTCGTCGCCCTGGGCCTTGGACACAGACTTGCCGAAACTCTTCTGCTCGGCGCGCAGCGACTCGAAGCTGGTCAGCGCGGAACGTCGCCGCTCGTCCAGGTCGAGCAGCGTGTCAACGACGGCCTCATCCTCGCCGCGGGCGCGCTGGGAGGCGCGCAGCCGCTCGGGATCCTCTCGAAGAGCTCGCAGGTCAATCACAGACCCGAGGCTACCGGCCCCGGCACCCCCTCCGGGCGCGAGTATCGCCCTACGGCACCGACCGATGGGCCTCGGTACGCCGGACGCGCTGGATCCGCTCGTGGAGCATCACACTCCCGACGAACACGACAGCGCCGAGGCTCACCGCCAGCCACATCAGATCCGGATCCAGCCGGGCCACCAGCATCCCGACCAGCACGCTGAGGATGATGCTGTTGACCACGCTGACCATGCCGGCGACGGTGAGCAACATCTGCCCCCGCGCCACTCTCATCCCGCTGCTCCGCAGCACCTCCCCAGCCTCATCGCTGACGGCCGGCGGCGCCATGTAGTCCGCGAGCCCCGGCGCGAGCTCGAAGTACAGCCGCCGGAGCCGGTTCATGCGCCGCGCGGCCTGAACGTCCTCGATCGAGACCTGCAACGTCCGATCAAACGTCACCACGCCCAGAAAGAACAACGACAGAAACGTCACGGCGCCGAAAACAGCGAACGATCCGCCGAAGTCGGTCACCTGCCCGGCGAAGCTCAACGCCACCAGAGCCGTCGACACCGTGCCGAGGAACATGCTGGCTCGCCCGACCGCCTCCGAGGTCGTGGACGACCGGACGGACTGCAGGTTGAAATGCTCGGTCGTGATAATTGGCAGCACCGTGTTGAGATCGGCGTCGCCGAGGGGGGATTTCTCGTCCATCTCCGGAGCATGCCACCCCGGGGCGATTTACCGCGTACCGGACGCCAACAGCGCATACGCGGTCAGCGAAACCGTCCCGTCGCCCACCGCGTACCGCCCGACGATCTCGTTGTACGCGGCCTTCACCGCCGCGACCACATCCGGACTCTGCCGGCTGAGGATCACCCCGTTCGACCCCACCTTGGCCATGGCGCCGGTCTCCCACCACTCCTCGGGGTCGACGACGTGCTCCCAGGTGACCTCCTCGACCGTGGCGTCCTCGAACACCCCCGCCACCAGCTCCCTGAACGCCCCGGGCTCCCCGTACTCCATGAAGGGCGTCACCGGGATGTCCTCGGGCCACGGAACGCCCGCCACCTCCATCGCGTCCCGCACGACCGCCAGCGCCCCGCTCCCCGGCATCCGCCAGCAGGTGAGCGCCAGCCGCCCGCCCGGCCGCAGGACCCGCCGCAGCTCCTTCAGCGCCGCCCCGGGCTCGCCCACATGGTTGATCACGAAGTTGCCCACGACCGCGTCGAACGTCTCGTCCCCGAACGGAGTCTCCGGCAGCACCGCGACCCGCACGTCCACCCCCGGCACGTTCCGCCCCGCCGTCTCCGCCATCCCCGGATCCGCGTCGATCGCCGAGACCTCGGCCCCCCGCCGGACCGCCCCCGCCGCCACGACCCCGGGCCCGGTCCCCACGTCCAGCACCCGAGCCCCGGCCCCGACCCCCGCCGCGTCCAGCAAGGGCTCCACCGTGTACGAGGTCAGCCGAGCGAACCCCCGCTCGTACGCCGGCGCCCGCCCAGCCCAAAGCTCACGCTCGTAAGCATCAAAGTCCACCATGCCAGCAGGCTAAGCCCGCCCGCCCCACAAGACCCCCAAAGGCGCGGCCCGCCCAACCAAACGGTCCGTGCCCCAACCCCTGCCGAACGACCACGTGGTCGCCCGCGAAGTGATCACTGGATCAGGGTTCGGGGTGGCCTTGGCGGATGGCGGTCAGCCAGGCGGCGGCCTCGGTGAAGTCGGCGTCGTGGGTGCCGCGGCGGATCTCGGGGCGGATCTGATCAGCGCGGCAATAGGAGCCGAGGAAGCGGACGTCGGCGACGACGCGGCGGAGGCCCATGAGGGCCTCGCCCACACGGGCGTCCTCGACGTGGCCTTCGAAGTCCATCCAGAACAAGTAGGAGCCCAGGCCGGCACCGGTGGGGCGGGACTGGATGAGGGTCAGGTTGATGCCGCGCATCGCGAACTCGTTGAGGATCTCCAGGAGGGCGCCCGGGTGGTCCTCGCCGATGAACGCGGCGACGGTGGTGCGGTCGGTGCCCGTGGGTGCGGGAGGGGCGCACGGGCGGCGGAGCTCGACGAAGCGGGTGACGGCGTCGGCGACGTCGTGGATGTCCTCGGCGAGGATGCCGAGGCCGTAGCGGGCGGCGGCGAACGAGCCGGCGAGGGCGGCGTCGTAGTGGCCGTCGGCGACGTGCTGGGCGGCCTCGGCGTTGGAGGTGGCGGCGCGCCACTCGGCGTCGGGGATGTGCTCGGCCAGCCAGCGGCGGCACTGCGGCTGGGCGTGCGGGTGGGAGGCGACCGTCTTGATGTCGCCGAAGTCGGTGCCGGGCCGGACGAGGAGGGCGAACGAGACCGGGAGGTGGATCTCGGAGACGATCTGCAGCGGGTCACCCATGGCCAGCTCGTCGAGGGTGGTCGGGACCGAGCCTTCGACGGAGTTCTCCAGGGCCACGACGGCGGCGTCCACGTCGTCGCGGCGGAGCGCGTCGAGGGCGGCGGGCACGGTGGCGTACGGAAGGTGCTCGGCGCCGGCGGCGTCCGGGAGGGAGCGCAGCGCCGCTTCCGTGAAGGTGCCCTGGGGCCCGAGATACGCGTATCGCATGAACGTCTACTCCTCCGCCTGTGCCGGCGCACGGCGGGTGTGAGGCAGGAATCGAGTCGAGATGACCCCGTGATGGAGATGACCCAGTGTACGCGTCAGGTCTGCGGTGACGGTGTCCGGCCGAAGTCGGGCAGCGGGTCGTCCATCGTGACCACCGGGCCCTTGCCGAGCCGGGCGGCGCGGAGGGCCTGGTTCTCCTCGGGGGACAGCGTTTCGATCGCGTGGCCGTCCCGCACGACCTTGGCGTAGGTACGGGTCTCGGTACGGCCGTTGATCGAGCTGATGATGACGCCGTCGCCTGCGGCGTTGATCAGGGCGAGTGAGAACGAACGATGCCCCGACATCTCCTTGAGGGCGTCGTAGTGCACGATGGCGAGGTCGCGCAGCGCCTGGTGGTCCACCGGGCTGTTGGCGACCTTCAACTGCCGCCGGAGCGCCTCCGCGCATTCCTCGACGACCTGGTTGACCCTGTTATGGGCCACCACGGCGATGGACAGGCCTGCCACACCGGCAACCACACCGGCGACGGCCACCGCGACGAGCATCACGGGGCGAGCGTACCGACCGGAGGCTCCGATCGAGAAGGATCTGGCCGATCCTTGGCCGCAACCAGCCGATTGACCAGCCAGATCCCCAGGACCATGATCATGGCAATGGCCGCCAGACCGAAGGCATCCTGGACGATCCGGCCGAAGAAACGTGTGATGAGGCGGTGATTGGTGCCCGACATCGCGGCGCCGTACCAGGGAAGCGGGAACAGGAAATAGATCCAGACGCCCGCGGCGACCAGACATCTTCGCGCGTCCCGCCCGTCCCCGGCCAAAGCGCCGAGCACCGCGATCATCCAGACGAGATGGTGCATCCAGCCGACAGGGGACAGCAGGACCGACAACAGGCCGGTGATGGCGACGCCGGCGAGCAGCAGGCTGTAGGCCCCGGGACCGGCGGCCGGGTCGGCGGCCCGCATCAGGTCCGTGCCGTTGAACGGGCGCAGGGCGCTGAGCGGGCGGAGCGCACTGGATGAGCGGAGGGCACCGGACGAGCGGAAGGTTCCGGACGCGGCCAGGTCGTCGGCGGCAAGGGTGGTGCGCCGGGCGAACTTGAATCCCACGTACCCCACGGTCAGCAGGAAGGCGAGCCAGATCAGCGACCGCACCGGGCCCTCGGGGATGATCCGCGCGATCATTCCGTTGAGCGCCTGGTTGGTGGTGCCGGTGATCGATCCGGTTCGTTCGCCGCCCTCCAGGAGCGCCCCGAACCAGAAGTCGGCCGAGTCCGACGGCAACAACGCGAACGCGCCGAGGGTCGCGGCGGCGGCGGTCAGCACCGCGTTGCGCAGCGCGTCCCAGCGGCGGGTGATCAGGAAGTAGATCAGGAAGACGCCGGGCACCAGCTTGATCGCGATGGCGATGCCGACCAGCGCGCCGCGCGGCCAGCGGGCGGACCGGGCGACGCAGTCGGCCAGGCACAACGCCATCAAGAAGAACCCGACCTGCCCGAACCGCATCTGGTCGTACGAGGGCCACATCCAGGCGGCGGCCCCGACGAGCACGCCGACCGCGACGGGCGTCCAGCGCCCGGCGCGCCGGATCAGGTCGCGGAACGCGTAGCAGATGACGATCGCCAACGCCGCGTACATGAAGACCGTCCACAGCCCCTGGGCCGCCCGCCACGGCAGCACCGTGAACGGCACGGCCAGCAGGGCGGCGAACGGCGGGTAGGTGAACGGCAACAGCTGCGGCGGCTGCGTCAGCACCTCGTAGAGCGGTGCGCCGCGCAGGATCGCGGCCCCGCCGTCCCGGTAGACCTCCAGGTCCACCATGCGCTGGTCGGGCGGATTGGTCAGCCAATGCACGACGATCGGCGTGATCGCCGCCACCGCGATGGCGACCCCGGCGAGCAGGATCGCCAGATCCGCCGGGCCGCCCCGCCACCAGGGTGCCCGCGACGGGAGTGGGTCCCGGCGGACGCCGTTGCCTGCACGCATGTACCCATCCTGGCGCAACCTGCCAACTCCCTGAGACAACCGCCCACTACCCTTGTCGCATGGCGCAACGGGGGGCGGAAATCGGCATGTACAGAGCCTCCGTGGTCAGATGCATGATCGCACTGGCTGTGCTCCTCGGGGTGGGCATGCTGATCGTTCTCCCGTCGTCACCGTCGCATGCCGCCACCGCCACCGCCGCTGCCACCGGCTCCGGCACCGCCATCGGCACCGGCACCGGGACCGGGACCGGGACCGGGACCGGCTCACGCTCAGGTGCGGCGGCCGCCTCGCCCATTGTGATCATCGGGATCCCCGGGTTGCGGTGGAACGACATCACCCAGACCGGGACGCCGGCGCTCTGGGGATTGACCGGCAAGGGCGGCGCGGGCGCGCTCAGCGTCCGCACGACCCGTCCCAACACCTGCCCGATGGACGGATGGCTGACGCTGTCCGCCGGCCAGCGGGCCAGGCTCGCGAACGCCGACTGCGCGCTGCCGTCGGTTCCCGTCGTCGCCCCCCAGACCTCCGGCGGCGTGACCCCTCCCCAGGGCGGGGCCCTCGCGCCCGGCTGGCCGTCGATCAAGGACGACAACGCCGACAGCCCGTACCACGCCCAGGTCGGGCTCCTCGGCGACGCCGTGCACAAGGGCGGCCAGTGCACGACCGCGGTCGGACCGGGCGCGGTCTTCGGGCTGGCCGACGGCTCCGGCAAGGTCGACCACTACGTGGCCTCGGCCGAAAAGGCCAGCGCCGCCGACTGGACCAGATGCGCGCTCACCGCCGTCGACGTGGACGACGTCTTCCGTGTCTTCGTGTCGGCGGGTGTCGACGCCGCGGGCGTCCAGGTTCCGGTCGCAGCCGCCAAGCGCAGCGCCGCCGCGGCCGCCGCCGACCGGCACGTCGCCAAGGTCCTGGCCGGGATCCCGGCGAACGCAACGGTCCTGATCGCGGGCCTCGCCGACGTGGGCGTCAAGGCCCATCTCCGCGTCGCCATCGCCAGCGGCCCCGCGTACGGGCCGGGCATCCTCACCTCGCCCGCCACCCGCCAGAGCGCCCTGGTGACGCTGACCGACCTCACCGCGACCGCGCTGCGCCTCCTCGGACTCCCCAAGCCCCAGGCCGCCGTCGGGTCGGTGTGGAAGAACGAGCCCAGCAAGGTCACGCCCGCCGAAAAGATCGACTCGCTCACCGAGCAGGATGTCGCGGCGCAGGCGATCCACAACGTCCAGGGCATGTACTTCTGGGTGCTGGGCGGCACGCAGCTCATCGTGTACGGGCTGGCTGCGCTGGTGCTGCGCCGCCGCGGGCACGCACCGGGCTCCCGGGCCAGGGTCCTGGGCGGCACGAGGATCATGGCGCTGTTCGGGGGTTCGGTGCCGTGCGCCTCGTTCCTCGCCGGGCTCGTCCCGTGGTGGAAGGCGGGCCACCCGTCGCCCCTCCTCGTCCTGACCGTGCTCGGGTTCAGCGCCGTGCTGACCGCGCTCGCGCTGGCCGGGCCGTGGCGGCGGTCGGTGACCGCCCCCAGCCTGGTGATCGCCGCCGTGACCGCGCTGGTTCTGGCGGTGGACGTGATGAGCGGGTCGCGGCTGCAGATCGACACGCTGATGGGCTACACCGCCACGGTCGCGGGGCGCTTCTACGGCTTCGGCAACCAGGCGTTCTCGCTGTTCGCGGTGGCGTCGATCCTCTCGGCGGCGTGGCTGGCCGAATACCCGCTGCGCGCGGGCCGCCGTCTGGCCGCCGTCGCCGCCGTCGCGGGGGTCGGTGTCCTGGCGGTGGCGGTCGACGGCCTGCCCGCCTGGGGTGCCGACTTCGGGGGCGTGCTGGCGCTGGTGCCGTCGTTCGCGATCCTCGGTCTGATGATCTCGGGCCGCCGGGTCTCGGCGCTCAAGGTGGGGCTGTTCTGCCTGGTGGCGGCGGTGCTGGTGCTGCTGATCTCGTACGTGAACGCGCAGAGCGCCAACCCGACCCACCTCGGGCGCTTCTGGCAGGACCTCGTCAACGGGGACGCCTGGGACATCGTCGCCCGCAAGTTCACGTCCATGGTGGGCAGCCTCGAACGCCTTCCCTACACGATCGCCGTGGCGATCGCGGTCGGCTTCCTCTTCTTCGTGCTCATCCGGCCGACGAGCCGCCAGGCCTCGTTGATGGAACGGGCGTACGCGCGCAGCGAGACCATGCGCCCGGCGCTGATCTGCGCGCTGACCGTGGGCGTGATCGGCACGCTGGTGAACGACTCCGGCGTGGTGATCATCGCGGTCGCGTTCAGCCTCGCGATCCCGCTGATGCTCGCGGGGAGCATCCGGGCGCTGGAGCTGGACGTCCGGAACGGCGGCACTCCCGGACCAGAACGATCAGAAGCCCGGTCAGCACCAGCGGGATGACCACCGGCCGGACCACGGTGAACAACCACGACAGCCCGCCCGGCAGACCGATCAGCTTGGGGTCGCGCGCGGGCAGGTAGGCGAGGCTGAGCGCGCCGGTATGCGCCAGCAGGATCCAGTCGAACCTCGACCACGGCAGGAACGCGAGCACCGCCCAGCCGAACCCGTCGTACCAGGGCAGCTCGTACGGCGCGGCGAACAGCCACGCCAGCACCAGCGCGGCCGCGATCCGCCGACTCTCCTCCACATCCCCATCGCGTGGGAGACCGCGAGCGAGCAGCCAGACGAGCACCACCGTCAGGGCGAAGAAGCCGATCTTGATGATCGTGCGCTGGCCGCCCTTGCCCAGCAGCATGTCCACCAGGTGCCAGGGGGTCGCGAACGAGACCATGTTGCTGGCCTTCTCGAGCTGGTCGAACGCGTGCGGCCCGGCCAGCGAGAACGAGACCAGCGCCACACCCCCAGCCGCCCCGAAGAGCGCCACCAGCCGAAGCAACGCCCCCCGATCCCATCCCCAGACGCCACCAATGCGCCCTCGCACATCACGCCAGCCGCCGACGCCACGTTCATCACCCACGCCACGCTTGCCGTCCTGCACGCCACGCTCGCCGTCCTGCAGAGTGGGATCGCCGTCCTGCATGCCGCGGTCATGCCGCAACATGCGTACACGTCCCTGCAGGGTGCGGCGGGCCAGGACCCAGGCCGGTCCTCCGCCTACCAGGGCGGCGGGGAGTTTGATTGCGGCTCCGGCTCCCACGAGAGCGCCGGTGGCGAGTACGCGCAGCACGCCCGCCGCGCCCTTGTGGCGGCGGCGCGCCGAGTAGAGCGCCACGGCGGCCACCATGGGCGCGATCGCCAGGACGTCGTTGTGCGCACCCGCGACCAGGTGGAACAACAACAGCGGGTTGCACGTCCACAGCAGGACGCCGCGCAGCCGCCGTTGCGGGCCTCCGGCGCTCCGGTAGAGGACCAGCGCGGTGATCACGAAGGCCAGCGCGTTGGTGAACGACAACATGAAGACGGTCAGCCGCATCGACCCGCCGCCGATCCAGGACGCGAACGCCTCCTGGGCGGTGGCGATCGGCCCGTAGACCGACGGGGCCGTCCGCCACTCCTCGACCGCGCCGATCACCGGGTCGCCGGGCAGGTCCACCGCCCGTGTCGTGTACGGGTCGTGCCCGGTGGCCGCCATCCGCCCGTACGCGGCGTAGTTGAGATGGTCGGCGGAGCCGATGGGCGGCATGAGGGTGAACGCCGCCGTCACCAGCAACCCCGCGATGAGCAGCGGGAACGGCCGGGGTCGCCAGCCCCGCTGGACGGCGGTGAAGCAGAGCCCCAGACCCGCCACCCCTGCCGCGATCCCCATGACCACCAGGCCGATGACGAGATAGGGCGAGGGGTGGACGGTGAGCGAGTACGGAGGTTGCCCCGGCTCGCCGGGCAGCGCGGGCTCCATGGCGGACGGCCCGAGCAGCGCCGTGAGCAGGAAGCAGCCGGCGCTCCCCCCGATGGAGATCAGCCCGGCCGTGCCCAGGCTGCGGGGATCCCGTCCGGCAGAGGTCACGGGCGGCGGCCGAGGAGCCGGCCCACCCGTCCGACCACGGCGGGGTCACGCACGGCCAGCGCACGCGCCACGTCGCGGAACTGCCGCGCGCGATGCACCTGGGATCGCCAGTCGGTGCCGGTGGCGCGGTGCGCGAGCGGCACCTCGACCTCCCTCACCCGGAAACCCTGGCGCAGCAGGTCGATCGTGAGCGCGGTCTCCACGCCGAACCCGGCGGCGAGTGGCCGGCCGGCCTCGAACGCGGCGCGGGTCAGGCACCGCTGGCCGTTCAGCGGCGCGGTCGCGGTCCAGCCCGTCGCCCGGCGGATGCCGTCGCGCGACAGCCGGATGACGAAGCCGTGCCCGCCGAGCTTGACCGTCGAGGAGAACACCGCGATGGTCATGTCCGCCTCGCCTGCCCGCACCGGCTCGACGAGCGGCGCGGCGTCCCGGGCGGTCCCAGCCAGGTCGGCGTCCAGGAACAGCAGGTGGCGAGGCTGATCACGGCCTTCGTCCAGCAGCCGTACGGCCTCGGCGCCGCTCTCCATCGCCGCGCCCTTCCCGCGGTTGCGGCTGTGCCGCACCACCCGGGCCCCGGCCTCCCTGGCGACCTGGCCGGTGCCGTCGGCCGAGCCGTCGTCCACCACCACGACCAGATCGGCACCGGGCAGTTCGAGTGCGGCCTTGACGGTGGCCGCGATCCGCTCCGACTCGTCCTTGGCCGGGATGATCACCGCAACATCCTGCATAGTGGCGATCGTAGCGACGACGCGCCGCGGCGCACGGCCCGAACGCAGGAGGCCCGCAGGGGAAAGATCCCCCACGGGCCGTGAATCGATGGATGTACGGACGGATCGGTGGTGCCGGCCAGGCCCCGAACGCCGAGACGTTCGGAGCGATCAGCCGGCATCCATGGCGGCGGGTACTGCGTCGGTCACGGAGAAGACCGTGTCCAGTCCGGTCACCTGCAGAATCCGCTTGACGGCGGGACGCGGCGCGGCGAGCTCGAGCGTGCCGCCCTGCTCCTTGAGCCGCTTCATGGCGGCGAGCAGCACGTTCATGCCGGTCGAGTCACAGAACTCGACGCCACTCAGATCGACCACGATGCGGTCGACTTGATCGCGTAGCAACCCCGCCAGCGCGGTCTGCAGCCGAGGCGCGGTGTACAGGTCCAGTTCGCCGGTCGCTGTGACGACGGCGTGACCTCCCTGCGACGAAGTCGAGACGTTTAGCTCCACGCCCGGCACACTATCGGGCTGACGGCCCCCGGGCCAGGGAGTTCGCCAACTCCCGTGTCGCGCGATCCGTTCAGGCGAGCAGGGACAGGCGTCCACGAGGTCGTTACGCGGATTACACGCCTTTATGTCCTGGATGCGCCCGTATCGATGGCCATCGCCCTCTCTGTGCCAACGATTCGCCGATCCGGATGACCGCCCGGATACTTGGCCGTCACCAGCTTGGCGAACTGCGGGATTCCCCCATCATGATCACACAGAGTGAGGGAGGGTGAACAAGTGAAACAGCGGCAAGCGCACGCGACGGCCGTCGCACACCGGGGGGTGCGCCGCGGATGAAGTCGGAGCGACACACCGATCCGCGGGAGACACGACTCCGGGAACGCCTGGAGACCATCAGGGTCCGCTCGGAAAAGTCCAATTCATGGCGTTCGTCCACGCAGTATCTGTCCCGCCTGGTCAACAGGACCGGCTTCGTGCCGATCCGCACCCGGCTCTCCCGCGAGGACCTCACCTTCCTGGCCGGCGCTCGTGACGAGGTGATCGCGTTCGCCGAGCTCGGCATCCGCCTCCTCGACCTGCACCAGCCCCAGGACGCCGGCGGCATCACCAGCGACCCCGACAGCCCCATCCGCCGCTGCCGGGCGTGCATGTGGCGCTGGCCCTGTCCCACGTTCCGCGCCATCGCCGAGGCCGTCGACCGCTGACAGAGACCCTGATCGACGCCCACAGATCGATTTGTCGACAAATCGATCTGGATGTCTCCGGCGTGGTGTCAGGTGCCCAGCGGGAGGCGGACGACGAAGCGGCAACCTGCGCCGGCGTTGACGACGCCGATCTCCCCCGCGTGTGCCTCCACGATGCCGCGGGCGATGGCCAGGCCCAGTCCCGCGCCGCCTCCCGGTGTACGGGCGGCCTCACCGCGGAAGGCCACATCGAAGACGCGCGGCAGATCCGCTTCCGGGATGCCACCGCACGCGTCCGCGACGGTCACGCAGGCCGCGCCGTCCCGGACCTCGCCCGTGATCTCGATGGTCCCGTCGCTCGGCGTGTGGCGGATGGCGTTCACGACCAGGTTGCGCAGGGCGCGGCCCAGCTCCCCCGCGTCGGCCTCGACGGGCAGGCCCGGCTGGACCTCGCCGTACAGCCGCACCCCTTTCGCACGGGCGAGCGCCTCGGCACCACCGACCGCCTCGGCCACCAGGTCGGCCAGCCCGATCCGGCGCCTCGACAGGCGCAGCGCGCCGGCGTGGATGCGGGACAGCTCGAAGAGATCGTCGACCATCTCGGTCAGCCGGTCGGACTCGACGCGGATGCGGCGGTGGTAGCGGCTGACGGTCTGGGGGTCCTCGACCACCTCGTCCTCCAGCGCCTCCGCCATCGCGCGCAGCCCGGCGAGCGGGGTGCGCAGGTCGTGGCTCACCCAGGCGACCAGCTCGCGGCGGGAGGCCTCCAGGGCCTGCTCACGTGCGTGCGCGGCGGCCAGGCGGCTGTACGCGGCGTCCAGCTCGCGGGAGAGCTCGGCCAGCTCGGCGGGGAGCGGTCTGGCGGGGACCCGGTAGGAGTCGGACCGTACGGCCTCCACCAGCACCCGGTTGGCCGCGACGAGCCGGCGGCCCAGCAGGACCGAGACCCCGACGGCGACGATCCCGGCGGCCGTCACGACCGCGAGCACCACCGCGAGGTCATGCTGGTTGATCAGCATCATCAGCGCGATCACGATGATGCCCGAGATCGTCGCCAGCACCGTCGACACCCCGACGACGATCAGCTGGATGGCGACGGACCGGCTCCGCAGCCACTGCAGGACGACCAGTCCGGCGGCGGCCACGATCGCCGCCGGGAGCGTCGCGTACCAGGCGATCCAGAACAGTTCCTCAGGCGGGATGCTCATCCGGCCTCCGGCTCGTAGCGGTAGCCGACTCCCCAGACCGTGACGATCCGCCGCGGCACGGTCGGATCGTCCTCGATCTTTTCGCGCAGCCGCCGGACATGGACGGTGACCGTGGAGGAGTCGCCGAACGACCAGCCCCAGACCTCCTGGAGCAGCTGGTCCCGGCTGAACGCCTGCCGCGGATGGCGCAGCAGGAACGCCAGCAGGTCGAACTCGCGGGCGGTCAGGGACAGCTCGGCGTCCCCTCGGCGAGCCTCGTGCGCATGGACGTCCACGACCAGATCGCCGTCCTGCAGCACCTCGGTCCCCGTGGTGACGAGCGCGCCCCGGGCCCGCCGCAGCACGGACCGGACACGAAGCGCCAGCTCGCGCGGGCTGAACGGCTTGGTCACGTAGTCGTCGGCCCCCGTCTCCAACCCGACCAGCCGGTCCGTCTCCTGGCCCAACGCGGTGAGCATCACGATCGGAACGGGTGAGGTCTGGCGGAGCCTGCGGCAGACCTCCAGGCCGCCCATTCCGGGCAGCATGAGGTCAAGGACGACCAGGTCGGGAGGATCGCCCTGGGCCCTCCGCAGGGCCTCCACCCCGTCGGCCACGCACTCGACCTGGTGCCCGTCGCGCAGCAGGTAGCGGGCCACGACTTCGGCCACCGTGGGGTCATCGTCGACGACCAGGATCCGGCCGGTGGTATCGGCGGGATTCGCCATCGAAACCTCACGTGGTCGTCGTCCAGGTGCTGCTGATGGGATCACATTCTCACGGTACGTCCGGCCTGGACGATCCGCGTTTCCCGTCACAACTCCGTAAGAGTTGATCAACCAGCCGGCCCGCCGCCGGCTCTCAGGGTTGATTCAGGGGCGGATCGTCCCGCAGGGTGATGACGGCCCTCCGACCCGCGCGTACGGTGTGGAACATGGGTCGGACAATTCTGACAATCATTGGTGTAGTGCTTGCCGTATGGCTGCTCATGACGGTCATCGGCGCGATCATTTCGATGCTGAAGCTCTTCTTCTTCATCGGCTTCGTCGCCGTGCTGGTCGTGCTGGCGGTGACCATCGTCTCCAAGATGTCCCGCAACAGTTGACGGGGCACCTGAGAAGCCCGAGTTGAGTGAACACGCGGGGCCCCTTGCCCCCCGTTCGCCGGTGACCGCATGATGCCTGAACGAGCAGGCGATTGACCGGCGAAAGGGGCCCTCGTGCAAGGCCTTACCGAAGTGCTGCGTGACCGTGCGCGGCAACAGCCCGACCGTGTCGCCTTCATCGCGGGCGAAACAAGGATCACTTACCGGGACTTCGATCAGCGGGCGGACCGGGCCGCCGCGGCGCTCGCCGCAGCCGGCGTCGGTCATGACGACCGGGTCGCCATCCTGGACAAGAACTCGATCGAATACGTCGAGCAGCTCTTCGGCGCCGCCCGGCTCGGTGCCGTCCAGGTACCGGTGAACTATCGCCTCTCGCCCGACGAGGTGGCCTACATCGTCAACAACGCGCAGGCCAAGGTCTTCATCGTCGGACACGACTTCCTCCCGGTGCTGGACGCCATCGCCGGGAAGCTCCAGCACACCACCCACATGGTGGTCATCGACGGCTCGGGGCACGCGTACCTCGACTACGCCACGTGGGTGGGCGCCCATGAGGACGCCGCAGCCGTCGACGACAGCGCGATCGACACCGCCGGCACTTTCGTGCAGCTCTACTCGTCGGGCACCACCGGACTGCCCAAGGGCGTGATGCTGAGCCACGACAACTTCACCTCGGTGTTGCCGCTGACCAACGAGATCTGGGGCATCACCGGGGACGCCGTGCTGATGGTCGCGATGCCGATGTACCACGTGGCGGGCAGCGCGCTGGCGGTGTGCGTCGTCTTCGACGGCATCACCGGCGTCATCGTGCGCGAACCCGACCCCGTCGGCATCGCCAAGGCGATCGAACGCGACCGCGTCACGCACGTCTTCCTCGTACCGGTGCTGCTCCAGTTCATGCAGTTGATGCCGGAGGTGGCGGAGGCCGACATGTCCAGCCTCAAGCTGCTCCTGTACGGGGCGTCGCCGATCAGCGAGGACGTCCTGCGCGGCGCCATGAAGATGTTGCCCGGCACGGATTTCATGCAGGTGTACGGGCTGACCGAGACGACCGGGGCGATCACGACGCTGCCCACCGCGGACCACGTTCCGGGCGGTCCCAACCCGCACCGCCTGCGCAGCGCCGGCATCCCCAACCCGCAATGCCGTCTGAAGATCGTCGATCCGGCCACGCTGGAGGAGCTCCCGCTCGGCCAGGTCGGTGAGATCCTCTGCCAGACGCCGCAGAACATGCAGGGCTACTGGGGCATGCCCGAGGCCACCTCCTCGGCTCTGCTGGAGGACAACTGGTTCCGTACCGGAGACGCCGGTTACCTGGACGAGGACGGCTATCTCTACATCCACGACCGTGTGAAGGACATGATCATCTCTGGTGGGGAGAACATCTACCCGGCCGAGGTCGAGAACGTCGTGATGAGCCATCCGGCCGTCACCGACTGCGCGGTCATCGGCGTTCCGGACGACAAGTGGGGCGAGACGCCGAAGGCGATCGTCGTGCTGTCCGAGGACGTCTCCGACCAGGACCTCATCGACTACTGCCGCGAACGCCTGGCCCACTTCAAGTGCCCCACCTCGGTCGAACGCCGCGACGCGATCCCGCGCAACCCGACCGGCAAGATCCTCAAGCGCGAGCTCCGCGCCCCGTACTGGGAGGGGCAGGACCGCGCCGTGCACTAGACCGGTCCCGCGCCGGGCGATCCCTTCCCTGAGATCGCCCGGCACCTGTCATCCGGCACCTGTGACCAGTTGTCGCTCGCTGTGCCGAACGTGGCAGGCAGCCCACTACGGACCACCGCGCGCCGGCGAACATGGCGCGGGCTACCCTGCCAATGGTTGCGGCGCATACGCCATTGAACGAGACGCGGCATGCGCCATGGAGAATGGCGCGGCGTCCCCTTTTGGAGATGGCGCGGCGAGCGTTGTCGGGCTTGGCGAGCCTTTACTGCTGTGGTGCGTGACGCGGTGTGCGCTGGCGGACGTAGCGCAGCATCAGCGGAAGTTGACCACGGCCGCGATCGGGTGGTGGTCGGAGATGCGAACCGGCTGGTTGGGCACCCACAGGCGACTTACGCGCTGCGGGGCATGCACCGTTGAACGCGGCACGGCGTGCGCCATGGAGGATGGCGGGGCGTCCCCTTTTGGAGATGGCGCGGCGAGCGTTGTCGGGCTTGGCGAGCCTTTACTGCTGTGGTGCGTGACGCGGTGTGTGCTGGCGGGCGTAGGGCAGTGTCAGCGGAAGTTGACCACGGCCGCGATGGGGCGGTGGTCGGAGATGCGAACGGGCTGGTTGGGCACCTCGCAGGCGACCTCCGCGCTCTTGCTGGCGAAGACGTAGTCGGTCTTGGCCAGGGCCAGCCCCTGGGCGTTCTGGTAGGTGCGCTCACCCGCGCGAGTACCGCCCGCAGCCTGGTCGCATTCGCTGAACGAACGGTAGAGGACGTCGAGAGCGGGCTTCTGCGGCTGGTCGTTGAAGTCACCACCGAAGACGACACGGCGGGCTCCCGCCAGCTCGGTGAGCTTCTGCGTCTGCTTGAGGCGCCACTCCCCGTTCGCCTCGTTGCTCAACTGTGCGGTGCAGAGCCGGGTGTTCCAGCTCGCGACGTTCCCGCAGAGCGCCACGTACCGCCGGGTTCGAGGCGAGGGCAGGTAGACCTTCTCCACACCCGTGATCTGCTGCTGGGCGCCCATGGCCACCCCGAACTGTCCCTGCCCGTTCGCGCAGGTCGCGGGCTTGCCGTTCGACTGGAGAACGGGTGCGAACTGCCAGCTCCAAGCGCTCATGCCGGGCTGACCCGCGATCGCCTTGACGTGCCCGAGGCACACCTCTTGCAGGAACACCGCGTTCGCCTTGACCTTGCGGCCTCCGACCACGTTGTTCTTCAGCTGGGTGGAGACGGTCCTGACCACTTCGGCGGGCTTGGCGCCGGCCGGGCAGCGGGGATCGGTGTCGCCGCAGACGTTCCAGTTCAGAACGTTGACCGCCGTCGTCCGCGTGCCCTCGGCCACATCGGTGACGGGCGGAACGGGATCGTCGCCCTGTTCGATGGCCGCTCCGGCTCCGGCGGTGACGACCACGACGGCCGCTCCGGAGACGGCAAGCAAGGGAATGAGGGCGCGGGGGGCTCGCACACAGGCTCCATCAATGGATCAAGCGGGGAAGATCACGACGAATCTCACCACATGAACCGGCGCCCGCGCTACGAAAACGAGACTACCCGCCCCAGACAATTTAACGTTCTGTCCGTGTCCCGTGACAGACCTGCTTGAAGGAGCCGACCGGCCGTCCGCAGCCGAACGCCCGCCCCAGCGAACCACTGCTGGGGCGGGCGCATGCGATGCCCGTATCGCGCGATCCCTAGTCGAGCAGGGTCGTCACCGTGCCGGCGCCGACGGTGCGGCCGCCTTCACGGATGGCGAAGCCCAGGCCCTCGGCCATGGCGACGGGCTTGCCCAGCTCCACCGTCATCTCGACGGAGTCGCCGGGCAGCGCCATGCCGCCCTCGCCACCGAGGTCCACGCCGCCGACCACGTCGGTCGTGCGGAAGTGGAACTGCGGCCGGTAGCCGTGGAAGAACGGCTTGCTCCGGCCGCCCTCGTCGGCGGTGAGCACCCGCACCTTGGCCCGGAACCGGCCGTGCGGCCGGATCGAGCCGGGTGCGGCGATGACCTGGCCACGGCGAATCTGGTCCCGCCGGACGCCGCGCAGCAACATCGCCGTGTTGTCGCCGGCCTCGGCGTGGTCCATCGCCTGCCCGAACGTCTCCAGCCCGGTCACGACCGAGCCGAAGCCGTCACCGAGCCCGACCACCTCGACGTGGTCGCCGACGCGGATCGCGCCCTGCGCCACGACGCCGGTCACGACGGTGCCGCGACCGGTGATGGTGAGCACGTTCTCCACCGGCATCAGGAACGGCCTGTCGAGGATCCGCGGCGGCACCGGCACGTACGCGTCGATCGCATCGAGCAGGTCACCGATCCGGGCGGTCCAGTACGGGTCGCCCTCCAGCGCCCGCAGGCCGGACACCCGGATCACCGGCACCTCGTCGCCGGGGAACCCGTACTCGCCCAGGAGCTCGCGTAGCTCCAGCTCGACCAGGTCGAGGAGCTCGGTGTCCTCGACCATGTCGGCCTTGTTGAGCGCCACCACGATGTGGCGGACGCCCACCTGGTGGGCGAGCACGATGTGCTCCCGGGTCTGCGGCATCGCGCCGTCCTGCGCCGAGACCACCAGCACCGCCCCGTCGATCTGGGCCGCGCCCGTGATCATGTTCTTGACGTAGTCGGCGTGGCCCGGCATGTCCACGTGGGCGTAGTGCCGGGTCGCGGTCTCGTACTGGACGTGCGCGATGTTGATGGTGATGCCGCGGTCGCGCTCCTCCGGGGCTCGGTCGATCCCGTCGAACGGCACGGCGGAGGCCAGCCCTTGCTCGGCGAGCACCTTGGTGATCGCGGCGGTCAGGGTGGTCTTGCCGTGGTCGACGTGACCCATCGTGCCGATGTTGAGATGCGGCTTGCTGCGCTCGTACAGCTGCTTGGCCATGAAAACTCGTCCTCACGTACGGAGTAGGAACGCGAGAACCCTCAGGGCGCACCACCGCATGCCAGACGGCAGGTGTGCCCGTGAGACTTGACCACCCCCCTCCGCTGGTTCTCCGGAAGTGGGACGGAGAGGGGTCAGCTTCGCGCGCCGTCGACGACGACTGCTGCTGCTGCCGAAAGGAAGGCAGCCGACACCGCGCTCAGCAGACCGAGGTCTGCGAGCATGCGGGTGCCGGCTGCGAGGAACATGGGTCCGAGGGTACGGGTGTCCCCTCGTCCAGGTCGATCGGTTTTTCGGTGGAACGTGTCGAGACGTACCAAGACGCGGCGTACCTGGTCATCCGCGCCGAACGACCAGGCACGCCGCGTCTCTGGGATAACGGCGGTCCCACATCCCACTGGGAGGGGACATTGTGGTCCTGCTTATTGGCTAAGAGCCATCTATATAGGTCCCGCGAATCAACGCGGGGGACCTGTTGACGCCAGGCCCTGCGCTCAACGATGACCAGTTCATTGATGTCGCCGAGCCGCTCGGCGACATCGCCTGACCACGACCGCCGCGGCCATCAAGATATGGCGGGGTCAGGCACATTAGGGCCGCAATTCCTTCCGTATGCATGGGCGAACACTTTGCGATTGAGAACGCATCGGGCCCGAGCGGAATGAAGGGGGCCCTGAGCGGGGGAGAGCGACCGGCCGGTTGCTGCACGGCAACGTTGGCACGCGCCGCCGTCCCACGCCAAGGGAACTTCGTCCAGGAGCCGTACAGCTCTCGCTGGACAAAAGAAATCGCAGGTCAGGCGCGTACGACTCGGACGTCCAAGAAGATGGGACGCTTCGTGGGCATGGTCACCCGCCCCGCCGCGTCATGCATCTTCCAGTAGATCTTGCAGCGGGTCGGGCGCTTGGCGGCCTGCACCCGGACCCGGATGTCGACGAGCTGGCCGGGCGGGGTCGGCGGAATGGTCACGCTCTGGGGAGCGGGGCACGGAGACGATCCGAGGCGGACCATCTTGCGGCCCTTCCAGTGCACCGTTCCCGAATTACGGAGACGCCACACCTTTTCGAAGGTGCTGCCGGCCTTGACGCGCGTTCCGTCCGGAAAGGTGATGTCGCCTATGAACTCCGAGTCGTCCTTGGGCACCGCGTTCAACGGAGCCAGGTCGTCGGATGACTGCACGGCCGCCGGGGTGTTCTTCCCCGTGGCCTTCTCCTCCGGCCATACAAGGTAGGCGGCACCGCCGGCGACGACCATCGCTGCGGCCGCGGCGGCGGCGATGACTCCGACGGGGAACCGCCGCGACCCCAGGGGCGGCGAGCCGAGGTGCACGATCCGGGCGGGCGCCCCGGTGAGATCGTCCACAGGCCCGTGGTAGCCGTCCAGCTCCGCGTGCGGCAGGACCATCTCCGCGGTCGTGCGGGCGGGCCTCGGGGTGGACGTCTGCCGTGCGCGGTCCGGCGCGGAGTCCGACGTGGACTGCCCGAACTCTTCGGCGTCCTCGGCGGCCATCACGGCGTCGCGCGCCTGTTTCCACAGGGCGCGCCACTCCCGTTCGGTCTCCACCGGGTCGCGTCCGAGCCGGTCGACCGCGAGGACCCGGACGAACTCCCAGGTCGTTCCCCATGTCGGCAGGTTGCGGCCTTGCGCGGCGGCGGCCAGTGAGGACTTCGACGCAGCAGCGCCGAGCGAGGCCATCTCCGCGTACGAGGGGTCGCCGGCTTCCTGCTTCAGCCGCCACAACCGTTCGGCAAGCCCGGCGACGGGCCCCGACGACGGATCCGGCCGCCGGGACCTGCGTCCGCGCCGGCCCCCGTCCTGTCCCTGATCAACCGCTGAACTCACCCTTGTTGCCTTTCAAGCCTCGATCGAGCTGCCCCCAAGCCCCGCAGGATCATGACGACGATACCTGTCCAAACCATCATGGACAGGTGGAGATGGAACACACCTGCTTTTACGGACGCACACGGCCGGATGTTCGTTGTGTGCGGAGGATCACGTAACCCAAGGCGAGGCCCGCGAACTGGCAGCCGGCGATCGCCAACACCAGTCCCACTGGCCCGATCCGGTCGGCGAACGTTCCCGTCAGCGCGGCCCCCACCGCCGAAGCGGCGATCTTCAGGCTCCCCCCTGTCGTGTTGACCTGCCCCAGCCGATCGGGCGGCGACTCGCGCTGCCGCAACATGAGCGTGGCAGCGAACACCGGCCCCTCACTGACCCCGGCCAGCAGGAAGCTCAGCATGGCCCACGGCAGCGAGGGCGCCAGCGCGAGGCTGCCCAAGGCCGTCCCGAACGCGAACAGCCCGGCCAGCATCACCGTCTCGGCGTGGCGGACCGACAACCATCGCGCGCAGGCAAGCGACCCGATGAGCGAACCCACCGCCATCGCCGCGAGCATCTGCCCGCCCGCACTGGCTTCGGCCCCGATCCGTTCGGCCAGCAGCACCGCCGTGACGGCGATCCCGCCGAACCCCAGCCAGGCTAGTGTCGTCGCCACCGTCAACGCGCGCAGAACACGGTTGTCCGCCAAGACGGTCAACCCGCCGATCACCACGTCCACCGCAGCCCGTGCCGAGCCCGCACCTGAGCCCGCGCCCCCGGTGCTCAACTCCGCGCCCCCCGCACTCAACTCCAGGTCCTCCGCACTCGGCTCCGGGTCAACGGCCCTCTTGCCTTCTGCAGGAGCGCGAAACGGAAGGAGCGGCAAGGCGAGGAGTCCGAGAAAGGCACAAGCAACGATCGGGATCCCGGCCCCACCGCCGCCCAGCCAGGCCGCGAAGCCCGCCGCCAAGCCGGGACCCGCGATGCCCGCGAGGTTGTAACTCGACGCCTCCAGCCCATATGCCCTGGTCAGCCGTTTGGTGGGCACGAAACGGGGGAGCAGGCTCGTCAGCGCCACCACGATCGGCTCGGTGCAGCCGATGACCGCCGCGACCATCAGGGCGAACACGAGCGGCGAGTCACCCGCGATGACCAGGAGAAGTCCCATGGCGATGGCGTAGGCGACCGTCAGCGCGAAGGCGAACGGCCTGGGCCGGGTCACCCGGTCCATCGCATGCCCGATGACCGGTCCGCTCAGGATGTACGGCAACGTCATCGCGGTCTGCAGGAATCCCGCGGTGGCGGCGTGGCCGGTGCGAGCCTGCACGGCGAGGACGATCGCGGTTGACGCACCCTCCGCGGAGACCCGCAACAAGGTCGCCGTGGACAGGTAGAGAGGAAGCGCGGTCGGTCTGCCGATCACCTTTGGATCGTGACATACGGTCAGGGCGCCCAGAAGGGCGGTGTCAACCCGACTTAGACTGCGAAACGTGGCACAACCAACAGCGCATGAGCACCAAGTCACCAGCGAGGTAGGGCGGCTGCGGACCGTACTGCTGCATCGCCCTGGAGCGGAGCTGAAGCGCCTCACCCCGCGCAACAGCGACAAGCTGCTCTTCGACGCCATTCCGTGGGTGGGCCGTGCGCAGGAGGAGCATGACGCGTTCGCGCAGGCGCTGCGGGACCGCGACGTCGAGGTGCTGTACGTGACGGAGCTGCTCCAGGACGCCCTGGAGTACGAGGTGGCCCGGAACGAGGCGATCAGCGATGTCCTCAGCGACCACCGCCTCGGCGACCAGTTGCGCCACGTGGTCGAGGGCTATCTGCGCGATCTCGATCCGGAAGACCTCTCCCACACGCTGATCGACGGCCTGGCCCACGAGGAGCTCAAGACCGGCCACGGCCTCGTCTACCGCCTGATGGACCGGCTGGACTTCGTCATCGATCCGCTGCCGGGACTGCTGTTCACCCGTGACAACAGCGCCTGGATCGGCGACCGGGTCGCCGTGACGAGCCTGGCGATGCCCGCCCGCCGCCGCGAGTCCGCCCTCACCGGGCTGATCTATGCACACCACCCGCGTTTCGCCGGTGTGGAGCCGATCTACAACCCCGCGCTCGAACACGTCGAGGGTGGCGACATCCTCCTGCTGTCTCCCGGCGTGGTCGCCGTGGGCACGGGTGAACGCACCACTCCCGCCGGCGTCGAACGCCTCGCCCGCCAGGTCTTCACCGCCGGCCTGGCGCAGACCGTCCTCGCCGTTCCGATCGAGCAGCAGCGGGCGACCATGCACCTCGACACCGTGTGCACCATGGTCGACGTCGACACGGTCGTGATGTACCCGCCGATCGCCCACTCGCTGACCGCGTTCACCGTCACCGCGGCGAACGGCGATCTGCGCGTCTCGGAACCGCGCCCCTTCCTGGAGGCGGCCGCCGAGGCCATGGGCCTGGACCGGCTGAAGGTCATCGACACCGGCCTGGATCCGGTGACCGCCGAACGCGAGCAGTGGGACGACGGCAACAACACCCTCGCCGTGGCACCGCGCCTGGCCGTCGCGTACGAGCGCAACATCGAGACCAACGCCCAGCTCGAAACGGCGGGCATCGAGGTCATCCGCATCAGCGGCAGCGAGCTGGGCAGCGGCCGGGGCGGGCCCCGCTGCATGTCCTGCCCCATCCTCCGCGATCCGCCACCCGCAGTCTGACGTGCCCAAAACAGCCCGTATCGGACTCAACGGTGGGTCGGCTTGGAACGCGGAAAGCCCCGGGAGCGTTGGACGTCCCGGGGCTTTCTCGATGTTTGGAGGCTCGGGCGGTGTCGACGGGGGCACGACAGCGCCCGAGCTTGAGGAGGACCCTACAAGGTGAGGGAACGGTCCGGCTAGCCGGGGTATGCCTGACTTGTCCGCCGGGACGGTCCGGGCCGGTCAGCCGGGGTACGCCCGCCCGGTCGCGGCTCCGTACCACGGCTCGTTGAAGACCTTGCCCGGCGTCCGAGGCTGCATGTCGGGGTGCTCACCGAGGTCGGGCAGCGCCGCATGGGCCGCATGGCGCGGCGACGAACCGTTCATCTTCGAGGCGTGCGGGGCCAGCAGCTGGGCCCAGACCGTGGTGGCGCCGTCCTCGTGGCGGACCCCCCAGCCCTCGGACAGCGCCTCGACGATGCCCAGACCCCGGCCTCCCAGGGAGGAGAGCGTGCCCGGCCCGCGCCGCGGCACGGTCATGGCCCCGCCGTCACTGACGGCGACCTCGAGCATTTCCCCCTGGTAGGACCAGGTGACCCGGACCTGCCCGGATGGCAGCGCGCGCGCGTGGCGCAGCGCGTTGCTGAGAAGCTCGCTGAGGATGACGCTGGCGTCATCGACGACGGAGTCGTAGACCCCCGAGGCGGTCAGGTCGGAACTGAGGCGCTTGCGCGCGATCGCGACGCTGGACGGCGCGTGTGGCAGCATTACGACGCTCGATGCCCTCACCTCGCCGTCACCCTTCCTCCTTGAACGACACGTCTTCCGGTATGACCGAAATGCCCAGGTGGGGACGCCTGGAAACCTCCTCGAAACGGCCCACCACTCGCACAACGAGCGACTGACCATCCGGTCACGGGTCTCACTCCTGTACCTGGCGTCGAACGGAACCTCGCCCCCAACACAACACCAACTAAAGATCTATCCAGCCCACGGAGGATTACTCCTCGCACGCGCGTTTCGTCCGTCACACTGCCGCCACACTGACCTTTCCCACGGAAACACCGGGGTCGGTCCCGTCAAGATCACTCCAAAAGCCGGTCAAGAAGGCCGATCCCGTCGCCGATGACCGCTATCGGCCCCCTGCCTCGTCCTCCAATGATCGTCACGATGCGGCCTTCAGCCGCAGGCGCATGCAGGTGCCGGTCGCAGGCCCGGGATGGGCGGAGATCGCCCCGCCCTGGGCTTCGGTCAGTCGTTTGACGATGTAGAGACCGAGACCGATCCCGCCGAAACGCCGCCGGTCGCCGGCCTCGCCCTGGACGAAGCGTTCAAAGATCCGCTCATGATCGCCTGGCGCGATGCCGATGCCCTCGTCCTGGACGGTGACCAGCACGTCGGACCCCTCCGCCCACGCGCGCACCGTGACCGTGCCTCCGTCGGGCGAGTACTTGAAGGCGTTTTCCAGAAGCTGCCCGAGCACGATGTCGGTGGCCATCGCGTCGCCGGCCGCCGGCGGGAGGTCGGGAGCGATGTCGAGCTCGACGCGGTGCAGGCTCGACAGCGAGCGGAACCCCGCCGCCACGCCGGTCAGCACACGGGACAGGTCGAACGACTCCATGGTCACGGCGAGCTCGTCGGCACCCGCCCGCGATCCCAGCAGGAGATGCTCCACCAGGCGGCCGAGCGACTGGGCGCGTTCGGCGATCGTGGCCACGGCGGAACGGCGGTCGGCGTCGTCGAGCTCGTCCCACCGGTTGACCAGCGTGCTCGCGAAGCCCTGGACGACGGTGATCGGGGTCCGCAGCTCGTGGCTGGTGGTCGCCAGGAAGAGGTCCTTGGCCTCCTCCAGCGCCTTGGCCGCGCTGACGTCGCGGAAGTCGACCACGATCTCGCCGGTCTCCTCGATCTCGGCGGCGAGCACGTTCAGCCAGACGCCCGATTCCAGCGGGAAGGTCATCATCTCGCCGGGGGCGGGCTTCTCGAACGGCAGCCGCCGGCCGATCACGTCCTCGGCCGCAAGCCCGGTGAGGACATGGGCGGCCGGGTTCCACTGGCGCACGGTGCCGTCACGGTCGAGCACGGCGATGCCGTCCGCGCTGGAGTCGATGACCGCGCGCTCATGGGCGCGCTGCCGCACGACCTCGGCGTACGCCACCGCGTTGCCGACCGCCACGCCGGCGTGCCCGGCGAGCAGCTCCAGCAGCTCCAGCTCGGTGTGGCCGATCTTGCGGCCGGAGAAGAGCGCGTACAGCGCCCCGTACGGCTTGTTCTGCAGGAACGACAGGCCCAGCGCGATCGTGTGCAGGCCGGGCAACTCGGACCAGACCAGGTCGCCGAGCCGGCGCTCGCCGGTGGCGAGCATCACGGTCTTGCCGGACCGGAGCAGCTCGCCGACCAGGCTGGAGCGCAGGTCGGCCGTGGCGCCGCGCATGTGGTCGGGCAGCCCGTACATGCTCACCAGGCGCAGCCGCTCGCCGTCGATCCGGACGAAGCCGCCCGCGTCGGCACCGGTCAGCTCGATCAGCGCCGCGGTGATCCGGTCGAGGACCACGTCCAGATCCAGCTCGGCGTTGAGATCGGCGACGATGTCGTTCAGCCGCCGGACGAGGCGCGCGCGTTCGGCCATGTGGTGCTGCGCGACCTCGTCCTCCTCGACCGGGTGGTAGACGCCGACCCAGCCGAGAAGCGTGCCGTCGCGGTCCTGCAGGGCACTGGTGTCGATGCGGACGTCGATCAGGCTGCCGTCGCGGTGGAACCGGCGGGTGGCGATCGAGATCTGGCCGCTGTCGCTCTCCCCCGCCCGCCGCGTCAGCAGCCGTTCCTGGACGGCGTTGTGCTCGGCCTTGAGCTCGTCCGGCACGATCGGCGGCACCCTGCCGAGCACCTCTTCGGCGCGCCAGCCGAACATCCGCTCGGCGGCCGGATTCCACACCGTGACCCGGAACGAGTGGTCCACGGCCACGATCGCATCGGCCGCGCACTCGATGACCGCGCGGAGGATCGGATCGTGGACCGAAAGCTGCACGTCTGTATCGTGCCACCGGATCTTGCAGTGGCGCCGGTCAACCGCCGCCGAAACGTTTCCACCTGACGGGGAATTTGCCCGCAAACCTTCGTCGTCCAGGGTGCGCACCACCCGTTCAGGTCGCAGAAGGGTCGATCTTGCCACCGGATCGCTCGGCTGTGCCGGACCCGTTGGATCGCCCGATCCGGCCGATGAGGAATGCGGCCAGACCGGCGATCAGGAACGACAGCAGCGAGGCGCTCATCCAGCTCTGCGCGCTGAAGCCGATCGCCTCCCGCACGTCCTGCCAGAAGCCCGCCCACCAGCTCACCGTGCCCGGATTGATCAGCTGGTACGTGACGAACCCGACCGCCCAGGCACCGATCATCCCCCACCGCGAAGGCGCCGAGACCGACGTGTCCCACTCCCCCCGCCGAGCGCGGCCCACAAAGAAGTCCACAGCCAGCACACCCAGCATGGGCACGAACACTGAGCCGATCAGGGAGAGGAAGCTGGCGTAGTCGCCGATGTTCAGCAGCAGGGCCAGGCCGGTGATCAACGCACCGAGCGCGATCGACAGGACGCGGCGGTCGGCGCGGGGCACCAGGTTCTGGATCGAGACGGCGGTGGAGTAGACGTTGGCGAACGACTGGTCGGCCTCGCGCAGGACGAAGACCGCGAAGAAGAGCACGCCCAGCGTCACGCCCAGGAACGGGTCGAAGACCTTGGTGGAGTCGCCCGCGACCAGGGCCAGCGCCAGCAGGCCGAGGATGTAGGCGATGATCTGGGTCGCCGAGTAGCCGAGCGCCGCCGCGCCGAACGCGCTGCGAGCGCTGCGCGCGTGCCGGGTGTAGTCGGCCGCCACCGGCACCCACGAGATCGAGACGGCCAGCGCCGCGTCGGCACCGATCCAGAACCCGCCCCATGACCCCTCGGTCAGGTCGGGGAGCGGCTCCCGCACCAGCTGGACGTAGAAGTACACCAGCGCGATCATCACCGCGGCCGTCACGTACCGGCGCAACATCCGGACCGAGCCGAGCGGCCAGATGGTCAGCACCGTCGTGAGCACGCCCGCCGCGATCACGTACGTCCAGCGCGGGACTCCGTCCCACAACGCCCGCGCCGCGTCCGCGATGACGATCAGCTCGAACGTGCCCCAGCCGATGAGCTGGGCGATGTTGAGCGCGGTCGGCACGTACGACAGCCGCGCGCCGAACAGCCCACGCAGGAGCACCATCGCGGGCCGGCCGGTGATCGCGCCGGGCGCCGCGGACAGGCCCAGCATCAGCCCGCCGATGGCGGTACCGACGATCATCGCGACGATGCCCGCCACGATGGACAGCCCCGGCTTGCCGTCGGCGCCGGGAGCCAGCACGGTGTAGGCACCGGAGAAGGCGAACAGGCTGACCCCGAGGTTGGCCCAGAAGGCGCCCTGGTCCCAGAAGCTGAGGACCTTGGGCGCGGGCTCGTCGAGGGTGTACGGAACCTCGTTACGAGGGCGTTCTTTTACGACAGACGTCACCGGGACACGCTCCCTACGCCGGCATTACCCGGACAGGTTCATGCGGTCGGCGACGCCTGTGCCCGTCTGGGACTGCCCGTTCGGAACGGACGTGTCGCCCTCTCAGCCCGGTCGGCCCGAGCTCCCGCGGTGGGGTATTGGAATGGAACGGGACGAATCGTACATCAGGCCACGTGCGGCGGCCCGTCCGCGCCCCCGCCCTCCATCGGCCGCCCGGCCTCGGCCCAGCGCTTCATTCCCCCGTCGACGTTCTTCGCCAGCCAGCCCGCCTGGTTGAGCGCGACGGTCACCTGCGCCGACCGCACCCCGGACCGGCAGATCACATACACGTCCTGGTCGCGCGGGATCTCCCCCGCGCGGTCGCTCAGCTCGGCCATCGAAATGTGCGCGGCCCCCGGCGCGTGCCCGGCGTCCCATTCGTACTGCTCACGGACATCGAGAAGGTATGCGCCCTCCGGTACGTCGGCCGCGTCCACGGCCGGGACGTCATCCCCGAAAATCATCACGCCCCCATGGAACCGCGCCAGACCCGCCTGCGTCGAATCACCCATGCGGTATCGGACGCTCCTTTTCACGACGCCCGGCCTAGCCATGGTCATCACAATGGCGGGCTGCGGCTCCGACAAGGCCACGAGCAGCCCCGGTGATTCCTCGGCCACGACGTCCGTCTCGCCCTCGGGCTCCTCCGGCAACCCCAAGGACACGCTGACCGTCCAGGTGAAGGCCGCCGCCAAGGCCGCCGCCAAGACCTGGACGCTGTCCTGCGACCCCGCTGGAGGTGATCATCCCAAGGCGGGGGAGGCCTGCGCGGCCGTCGCCAAGGCCAAGGATCCCTTCCAGCCCCCGCCCTCCGGTCAGATGTGCACAAAGATCTTTGGCGGCCCCGAGATCGCCACCGTGAAGGGAACATGGCAAGGTAAGCCTGTGAACGCCAAGTTCAGCCGCACCGACGGTTGTGAGCTCTCCCGCTGGGAGAAGCTCGCCCCGCTCTTCGGCGGCGTTCCCAAGAGCCGCTGACGAGTCCACCCCGTTCGGACTCTGTCAGCAGGAGACGGGCCCTGGTCGGCGCGCGACCGGGGCCCGTCGCCATGCCTGAGCCCGGCCTCTGCCAGCGCCGGCGCTGTGCACGACTGGATGAGCACGGCTGGATGAGCACGGCTACTTCAGGACGGCTAGATGTGCACGGCTACTTGAGGAGCCGCGACATGCGGCGGTCGGCGAGGGGCTTGCCGCCCGTCTGGCAGGTGGGGCAGTACTGCAGCGAGGAGTCGGCGAACGAGACCTCCCGGATCGTGTCGCCGCAGACAGGGCATTTCGCGCCCGTACGGCCATGGACGCGCAGGCCGGTCTTCTTCTCGCCCTTGAGGTCCTGCGCCTCCAGGCCGCGTGAACGCTCCACGGCGTCGCGCAGCGTGGTGACGATCGTGTCGTGGAGGGTCGCGATGTCCTCCTCGGTGAGCGAAGAGGCGATCTTGAACGGGGACATCTTGGCAGCGTGCAGGACCTCGTCGGAGTAGGCGTTGCCGATGCCCGCGATCACCTTCTGGTCGCGCAGCAACCCCTTGATCTGGGTGCGCCGGCCGTTGACGATCTCGGCCAGCATGGCGGGCGTGAACGACTCGCCGAGCGGATCGGGTCCCAGCGACGCCACCCCGGGCACGTCACCCGGGTCCCGTACGAGGTAGACGGCCAGGCCCTTCTTGGTCCCCGCCTCGGTAAGGTCGAAGCCGGACCCGTCGTCCAGGTGCACGCGCAGGGCCAGCGGGTTCTTACCCCCCGGGCGTACCGGCTTGGCCGGGATCTCGTCGCGCCACCGCAGCCATCCGGCCCTGGCCAGATGAACGACCAGGTGGAGACCGTCGATGTCGAAGTCGAGGAACTTGCCGTGCCGGTCGACACCGGTGACGCTCAACCCGCCGAGCGCGGTGATCGGCGGGTCGTACGTCTTGAGCGCGGAGATGGCGAGAACATCGACCCGGGCGACCCCATGGCCGACCGCGCGCTCTCGCAGGAAGGTGGCGAGCGCCTCCACCTCAGGTAGCTCAGGCATGACTCCAGTATCCGCGACATCCTGTGTCCACAGGCCTGTGGATTCCTGTGGACAACTCTGTGTGAAACGCGCGATCGCCTGCGGCGCAAGCGAATCTCGAGGGCAATACCTCCACGAACACGATCAAACCCTCCTAGAGATCTCGACAGGCGAGTCTGACAACCTGTGGATAACCAGGGACATCCGCACGCCGGGCGCCCGCGACGAGGATCCGGGAATAACCCCTAGGGGGTAGGGGTTGCATCATTCATAGCGTTATGGCACGATGAGGTCCACGAGATACCCCCCAGGGGTACAAATCACGAGATGTCAGGGAGACGACGATGAGCACCGCCACCTACACCGTTGCCGGGATGACCTGCGGCCACTGCGTCAGCTCGGTCAAGGAGGAGGTCAGCCAGGTCGCCGGCGTCACCGCCGTCGACGTGGACCTCGCGTCCGGCCGGTTGACCGTGACGAGCGACAGCCCCGTCGACGACGCCCTGATCGCGGCGGCCGTCGACGAGGCCGGATACGAAGTGAAGGTGTGAGGACGTCATGAACACCGCGACCAAGCTGGGGGCCTTCGCTCTGGGCCTGGCCGCCGTCTTCGGAGGGGCCGTCGGGGTCGGCGAGATCGTCGGCCCTGTCGGCGCCACGGCGGAGACCGGCGGGCCGGACGGCGGGCAGAGCAACGGGCAGGCCGGCGGGCACGCCGCGCACGGCGGTGACACGAAGTCCACCTCCACCGAGACCGAGACCGAGACGGCCGCCGTTCCTTTCCCCGGCGGCCTGCAGATCTCGCAGGACGGCTACACCCTGGCCCCGCAGACCACCACGATCAAGCCCGGCGAGCAGACCGACTTCCGGTTCACCGTGAACGGCCCGGACGGCAAGCCGGTCAGCCGGTTCGAGACCCTGCACGGCAAGAAGATCCACTTCATTCTGGCGCGCCGGGACCTGTCCGGCTTCCAGCATCTGCACCCGACCGAGGCCGGCGGCGGCGTCTGGTCCGTGCCGGTCAAGGTTCCGAAGGCCGGGGCCTACCGCTTCTTCACCGACGTGCAGCCGACCGGCGCCAAGAAGCAGCTGACACTGGGCGCCGACCTCACCGCACCCGGGGACTACACGCCCACCGTGCTGCCCAAGGTCGAGCAGACAGCCAAGGTCGACGGCTACGAGGTGAAGCTCGCCGGCACCCTCGTCCCGGGCAAGACCAGCAAGCTCACCCTCTCGGTGAGCAAGGCGGGGCAACCGATCAGCGACCTTCAGCCGTACCTTGAGGCCTACGGGCACCTGGTCGCGCTGCGCGCAGGGGACCTCGCCTACCTGCACGTCCACCCGGACGGCGAACCCGGCGACGGCAAGACCAAGCCCGGGCCGGACATCACGTTCTACGCCGAAGTGCCGAGCTCCGGTGCGTACCGTCTCTACCTGGACTTCCAGCACGCAGGCAAGGTCCGTACCGCCGAGTTCACCGCGGTCGCCGGCACCGCTCCGGAGGCCCAAGCCCCGGCGCCGAGCCAGGCACCGAGCCAGGCACCCGGCGATCAGGGCGGCGGCCACAACGACGACGGCCACACCCACGGCTGACCACCAAGACAGATCACGAGGAGGAGAGCGATGACTTCCGGAGCCGCAACCGGGCAGATCGAGCTGGCGATCGGCGGCATGACCTGCGCGTCGTGCGCGGCCCGCATCGAGAAACGCCTCAACAAGATCGAGGGTGTGACCGCGTCGGTCAACTACGCCACCGAGAAGGCCAAGGTCGAGTTCCCCGCCGGGGTGAGCCCGGACGAGCTGATCGCGTCGGTCGAGAAGGCGGGCTACACCGCCGAGCTGCCTCCGCCGCCCAGGACGGGGAGCGGGACGGACAGCACGGGCGACCGGCCCGCCGCCGAGGACGCGGACGCGGACGCGCTGCGGCCGCTGCGGCAGCGGCTGATCACCTCCGTCGTCCTGGCGATCCCGGTCGTCGCGATGGCGATGATCCCGGCCCTGCAGTTCGAATACTGGCAGTGGCTGTCGCTGACGCTGGCGGCTCCGGTGGTGGTGTACGCGGGCTGGCCGTTCCACCGGGCCGCCCTGACCAACCTCCGGCACGGCGCCGCGACCATGGACACCCTGGTCTCGGTCGGCACGCTGGCCGCGTTCGGCTGGTCGCTGTGGGCGCTGTTCTTCGGCACGGCGGGCGAGCCCGGCATGCGGCACGGCTTTGAGTTCTCGATGACCCGGTCCGACGGCTCGATGAACATCTACCTCGAGGCCGCCGCCGGTGTGATCGCGTTCATCCTCGCCGGGCGCTACTTCGAGGCCCGCTCCAAGCGCCGCGCCGGCGCCGCCCTCAAGGCGCTGCTGGAGCTCGGCGCCAAGGAGGTCTCGGTCGTACGGGACGGGCGCGAGGAGCGCATCCCCGTCGACCGGCTCACCGTCGGCGACACCTTCGTGGTCCGTCCCGGTGAGAAGATCGCCACCGACGGCGTGGTCGAGGAGGGATCCTCCGCGGTCGACGCGTCGATGCTGACCGGCGAGTCCGTGCCCGTCGAGGTCGGACCCGGCGACACCGTGGTCGGCGCCACCGTCAACGCCGGCGGCCGCCTGCTGGTGCGGGCCACCCGCATCGGTTCCGACACCCAGCTCGCCCAGATGGCCAAGCTCGTCGAGGAGGCCCAGACCGGCAAGGCCCAGGTCCAGAGGCTTGCCGACTCGATCTCCGGGATCTTCGTCCCCATCGTGATCGCGCTCGCCGTGGCGACCCTCGGGTTCTGGATCGGCACCGGCGGCGGCATCGCCGCGGCCTTCACCGCCGCCGTCGCCGTCCTCATCATCGCCTGCCCGTGCGCGCTGGGCCTGGCCACTCCGACCGCGCTCATGGTCGGAACGGGCCGCGGCGCCCAGCTGGGCATCCTGATCAAGGGCCCGGAGGTCCTGGAGTCGACCCGGACGATCGACACCGTCGTGCTCGACAAGACCGGCACGGTCACCACCGGCAAGATGGCCCTGGTCGACGTCGTCACCGCCGAGGGCGTGGACGCCGGCGAGGTGCTGCGCCTGGCCGGTGCCCTGGAGGACGCCTCCGAGCACCCGATCGCGCAGGCCATCGCCAAGGGTGCGACCGAACGGGTCGGCACGCTCGGCACGGTCGAGGACTTCGCCAACGTCGAGGGCCTGGGCGTCCAGGGCATGGTCGACGGCCACGGCGTCCTCGTGGGCCGCCCGCAGCTCCTGGCGGAGTGGTCGCAGCACCTGTCCGACGATCTGGAGCAGGCGATGAAGGCGGCGCAGGCGCTCGGCCACACCGCGGTCGCGGTGGGCTGGGACGGTGCGGCCCGAGCCGTGATCACGGTCGCGGACCAGGTCAAGCCCACCTCCGCCGAGGCGATCGAGCAGCTCAAGGGGCTCGGGCTCCGGCCCGTCCTGCTCACCGGCGACAACGAGACCGTTGCGCGTACGGTGGCCGAGGCCGTCGGCATCGATGAGGTCATCGCCGAGGTCCTGCCGCAGGACAAGGTCGATGTGGTCAAGCGTCTGCAGTCCGAGGGGCGCACCGTCGCCATGGTCGGCGACGGCGTCAACGACGCCGCCGCGCTCGCCCAGGCCGACCTCGGCCTGGCCATGGGCACCGGGACCGACGTGGCCATCGAGGCCTCCGACCTGACGCTGGTCCGCGGCGACCTGCGCGCCGCGGCCGACGCCATCCGGCTGTCGCGCCGCACGCTGGCCACCATCAAGGGCAACCTCTTCTGGGCCTTCGCCTACAACGTTGCTGCCATCCCGCTGGCGGCGTCAGGACTGCTCGTCCCGATGATCGCCGGAGGGGCGATGGCCTTCTCCTCGGTCTTCGTGGTCAGCAACAGCCTGCGGCTCCGCCGGTTCAAGCCGCTGAGCACCGGCGCGGCCCCGGTCGCAGGAGCCGGGGCCCCGGCCAAGCAGCCGGTCGCCGCCGCCTGACCGCGCCAACGATCACAACTCAAGAAGAAAGCGGTCACAAACGAAGGGCCGTGCCCTCCCAGGCTGGGAGGGCACGGCCTTCGCCATTCCACCGACCTTGGTGGCTTGGCCTTTCGTCAGCGCTGCTTCGGCACGAGCGTGCCCCCTGGGAGGACCTTGACGTGCAGGCCCTCGCAGAAGGGACACTTCGGCTCGGTCCACGGCGGCTGGCTCGCCATCCCGGCGTGGAACCAGGCGACCGCATCACCGCCATGCCCGTCGTCGGCGTGCCGTGCCTCGTAGACGTCGTCGTACGGCCGAAGGCAGTCGAGGCAGTAGAAGTGCCACCGCTCCCTGATGACGTGAATCTCCCGAGTTCGCATTGCGAAATCCCCGCTCTTGCTCATCTGCGGACGAATGGATCACGGAAGGCGCGCAGGGGCCGCGCCCCCGGGTCTACGTCCGGGAGATGTTGAGCGCGATGAGCAGGCACGCGCCCGGCGTTCGGCTGGAGGGGCGGGCGGGCAGCCCGGGTGTGGACGGCGGGCGGCCCATATGCCGGAGCAGGGCGAGCCGGGTGGTCGCCGCGTGGCGGGCGGGTGTCGAAACAAGGTCACGACAGCCACCGAAGCGCCGGGCGGCCGGGCGGGGCCGGGCCTCGTGCTCTCCGGTGCCCGCCTCGCCGTCGCGCTCTCCCCTCCCCGGACCGTTGCCGGGGTCGGCGATGACGGCCTGCGCGTGCGGGACCGGAGGCACAGCCAGGCCGCCGCCTGCCTCGGCCAAGGTGAGCGCGGCCAGCAGGATGGTCGCGGCGAAGATGACCGGCCACAGCATCCCTGTCCTGCGGTCGGCCGATACCAGCCGGCGTCGACGTGCTGCCACAAGGATGACCTTACCTAACACTGTGTAGGTCAATCTTTACTGAGAGTAACGATCGGACCAGTGCAGAGTGACCTATCTCACCGCTCTTTTCGCAGGGAAAATACCCCCCAGGGGTATAAGTTTCAGGTCATGGGAACCACTCCGGAACGGGAGGTCACAATGTCCACCACGTCGTACACCACCGCCCCCCACGGTCACCACGGCCACCACGGCCACCACCACGGCCACCAGGCGAGCAGCGGCCCCGGCGGTCTGCAGATCTCCGCGGACGGCTACACCCTCGACCCGCTGGCGACGATCCTCGAGCCTGGTGAGGTCGACTTCCGGTTCCGGATCCTCGGCCCGGACGGTCGCCCCGTCACCGCGTTCACCCCGATCCACGACCGGGAGCTGCACCTGATCGTGGTGCAGCGGGAGCTCACCGGCTTCTGGCATGTGCATCCCGAACGCGACACCGACGGCACCTGGTCGGTCCGGCTGGATCTGCCCGAAGCGGGTGCCTACCGGATCTTCACCGATATCGCCCCGCGCGACCTCGGCCGCACGATCACACTGGGCGCCGATCTCGCGGTGGCCGGCCCGTACGAGCCGAAGCCGGTACCCGAGCCGGCATCGGCCCATGCCGTGGACGGCTATGAGGTCGAGATCGACGGCGGCCTCACGCCCGGACAAGGCCGGCAGCTGACCCTGACCGTGCACAAGAACGGGAAGCCGGTCACCGACCTGCAGCCCTACCTCGCCGCCTACGGCCACCTGGTCATCCTGCGCGCCGGGGATCTGGCGTACGTGCACGTCCACCCGGACGGGGAGCCGGGCGACGGGGTGACCGAGCCCGGGCCCGGCATCACGTTCCACGCACAGGTGCCCGGCCCCGGGACCTATCGGGCGTTCCTCGACTTCAAGCACGGCGATGTGGTCCGCACCGCAGCGTTCACCATCGTCGCCGGCCACCACTGATGACACCCCGATTTATGTAGTGATCGATACAGATCAATGTTACGGTCGATCTGTATCGATCACTACGAAATGGAGTCAGGGCGATGGCGACGCTTGAGGGCAAGACGGCACTGGTGACGGGCGCGAGCCGGGGGATCGGGCGGGCCATCGCCGAACGGCTCGCCGCCGACGGCGCGCTCGTCGCGGTGAACTACGCGCGGGACGAGGCCGCGGCCAAGGAGGTCGTGGCGGCGATCACCACCGCCGGCGGGCGCGCCTTCGCCGTCCAGGCACGCCTCGGCACCGAGGGCGACGTCGACACGCTCTTCGCGGCGCTCGATCCAGGCCTGCGCGAGCACGGAGCCGCCCGTGAGATCGACATCCTGGTCAACAATGCGGGAGTCGGCGCGGCCATCACGATCGAGGACGTCACGCCCGCGCTCTATGACGAGGTCTTCGCGGTCAACACCCGCGCCACGTTCTTCACGACCCAGCGAGCACTCTCCCGGCTGCGCGACGGCGGCCGCATCATCAACATCACCACGGGCGCCACCCGGATCGCCTTCCCCGAAGCCATCGCGTACGCGATGACCAAGGGCGCCATCGACACCTTCACCCTCGCGCTCGCCCAGCACCTCGGCCCGCGTGGTATCACCGTCAACAACGTGGCACCCGGGATCATCGACACGGACATGAACGCGGACTGGCTCCGCGGCAACGCCGATGCCGAGGCCCATGCCGCCTCCCGCGCCGCGCTCGGCCGTGTCGGCCGGCCCGACGACGTGGCCGCGGCCGTCGCCTTCCTCGCCTCAGCCGACGGCCGCTGGGTCACCGGCACCACCATCGACGCCACGGGCGGCTCCCACCTCTGACCCGCGGAACGCGACGAAGGCCGCCCGGGGTCCCGGACGGCCTTCGTCGCGCTCAGCTCATCGTGCGCCGGAGCCCACGGTGGCCTTGGGAGCCACGCGTGCGCTGGGCGCGAGCGCGTTGACAGGGATGTCTCTGGTGTTGAAGGCGTACCTGGCCGCCGAGTCGGCGATGGCGTCGGAGTTGACGTCCAGCGCGGTCAGGTTGACGTTGGTGATCGTGTCGCAGGCCAGGTGGTAGCAGACGTCGTAGGCGACTCCAGCGGTGCCGCCGAAGAGGGCCGCCTCGGCGGGCGTCTTCAGGCCCTCGGCGCCGGTGAAGATCCCACCGGACGGGATGCCGACCGCGATGAAGGGACCGTAGTCGGAGCGACCGTCGAAGTCGGTGCCGACGTGGCCGAGGTTGCGACGGTCGAAGAACCGCTCCAGCTGCTTCTCGATCTGCGCCGAGCCCGGCGGGCCCGCGGGCGCGCCCGTGGCGTCGGAGTCGTCGCCGTCGTAGAGCTTGTAGGCGTAGTTCGGCGACGCGACCATGTCGAAGTTCAGGTAGAGCCGGATCTTGTCCTGTTCCGCCTGCGACAACTTCGCCACGTACTGGTCGGAGCCGAGCAGGCCGATCTCCTCGGCGGCCCAGAACGCGAAGCGCATCTTGTTCTTGACCGGGAAGTGCCGCATCTGCAGTGCGGTTTCGAGGATCGCCGCAGTGCCCGACCCGTTGTCGTTGATGCCGGGGCCCTCGGGGACGCTGTCGAGGTGCGCGCCGATCATGACCACGTTGCCGGGGTTGCCATGCCGCGACTCGGCGATGACGTTGTGGTTGGTGCCGAGGACCAGGTTGGAGTCGACCTTCAGCCGGACGGTGGCGCCCGGGGCCGTGGCGAGCTCGTTGCCTACGGCGAAGCTGGAGAACACCATGGGGATCCCGGCCCGCCACTCACCGATGTTGAGCGGGAACGGGTCCGTCCGGCCCGGCTGGCCCTCGTTGAAGATGATGATGCCCGACGCCCCTGCGCGCCCGGCGTTGAGCACCTTGGTGGCGAACGGGCAGGTGCCGCGCTGGATCAGCGCGATCCGGCCCGCCACGAACCCGTTGAAGTCCGAGGTCTCGCAGCCGCTGGTCGAGGTCGGCGTCGGCGTCGGCGGCAGCACGAGGTCGACGCCCTGGACCTGCGCCGTCACGTCACCGGCGGGCGACGGCTCGAACGTGACGAAGTCCGTACCCGGCGTGTAGGTCTTCGGCGTCGGTGACGTCTGTGCCAGGACCGGCGGGGTGTTCTCGCTCCAGCTCTCCACGAAGTTGATCGGGTCGAGGGTCACCTTGTAACCGGCGGCCCGCAACTTCTTGGCGACATAGTCGCGCGAGGCGTTGTAGCCGGGCGTCCCCGCTGCCCGGTTGCCCCCGTTCGCGGTCGCGATCGCCTGGAGGGCGTCCAGGTGCTTCTTGACGTTCTCGCCCTTGACCTTCGCCACCAGCACCTTGGCGAACACATCGTCGAGGGAACCGGCTTCGGCCGGCGCGGACACGGACAGGGGCAGGATCACGGCCGCGGCGACCATTACGGCACCGGCGACCCGCCTGCGACGGCGAATACGCACGCCAACTCCTTTGTTAGGACGAATCGACGCAAACCCCCCGGAACTTCCGTTCCTGGAAAGTAACGCCGACCCGCTACAGAGGAAAGGGCGCAGTCACCCCGGCGCCGCCCACAACCGGCCACAGCCAGGGATAAGGCCTGATCTGGCCAAACGTGGTCGCGTCAGCCGACCGGGACGTCAGTGCGGAGGGCCGCGACCAAGCCGGATACGCGCGGGTCGCTTGAGGCGTCGTCCAGGGAGCGGCTGAGAGTCTCGTAGTACGTCGGCGACGCGTTCTCCACAGCGGCGCGCCCTTCGTCGGTGATGACCGTGTAGACGCCGCGACGGTCGTTCGCGCAGAGGTCGCGGCGAGTGAAACCGGCGGTCTCCAGACGCGCGACAAGGCGGCTGACCGAGCTCTGGTTGAGGCCGATGAGGTCGGCCAGCTCCTGCATTCGCAGCTCACCGTCGTCGGCGTGGGAGAGGCGGCACAACGCCCGGAACTCCGAGAGCCCGATGCCGTGGCGGCGCTGAAGCGCCTTCGCCAGCTCGTTCTCGACCCGGCCGTGCAACGTCACGACCTGGTCCCAGACCAGCGCGTCCATGTCGTCCTCGCCTTCACCTGTTGACACCACAGTACATGCAAGACCAATATCTGCATGTGCATGCAACGCATGTACATGCATGAAGGAGGATCATGAGCATCGAGAAGATCGCCACCACCCCGGACTGGTACGCGCCGTACCGGATCTCACAAGCGATCAAGGCCGGCGGCCTCATCCACGTCTCGGGCCAGGCAGGCATCGACGAGCAGGGCAAGACCGTCTCCGACGACTTCCTGGCCCAGGGCCGTCAGGCATTCGCCAATATCGAGCGCGTCCTGGCCGAGGCCGGCACCGGCCTCGGCGACGTCGTCAAGGTCGGCATCTACGTGACCGACATGGCGGCCAACCTCGACAAGGTGATCCGGCTACGCGAGGAGTTCCTCAGCGAGCCCTACCCCGCCGACACCCTGCTAGAGATCTCCGCGCTCGCCCAGCCCGACTGGCAGATCGAAGTCGAAGTAACCGCACTCGCCCCCTAACAGACACGCCCGCCCTGAATGTGACGCGCCCTCGAACGCACCGCGGTCCCGCTGCTGCCACACATCGCCCCAGCACAACACGTCCGCGCCAGATCCCACGCTCTCGCGCTGAAGCCACACGCTCGCCCCTGGCAGAGCACGCTCGCGCTCTACCAGACCCTGCCCCAATCGCCTTGCTCACCCGCCAGAAGCGCAACCCTGCGCCACACGCTCGCCCGCCATGCGACGCGCTCGGGCTGGTGCGACGCGTTCGCCCGTAATGCGCGTGGAAGCGTCCGCGACCATGCGACCCGCTAGATCTGACCGAAAGAGGTAGGACCACATGACCATCAGTCCCTTGTTGCGCGCGTACCGGCGCGGTGCCCTCGACCTTCCGAACCGCATCGTCATGGCCCCCATGACCAGGGGAAGGGCCGACGATCTGACCGGCGTGCCCAGCCCGCTGGCCAAGGATTACTACGCGCAGCGCGCCGGGGCCGGGTTGATCGTCAGTGAGGGCGTGTACCCGAACGTGCTGGGCAAGGGCGGACCCGGCATCCCGGGACTGGTGACCGAGGCGCAGGTGGCGGCGTGGCGGGAGGTGACCGACGCCGTTCACGCGGCCGGCGGGCGTATCCATGCCCAGCTCTGGCACGTGGGGCGCATGTCGCACCCGTATGTGCTGCCGGACGGGCAGCGGCCCGTGGCTCCTTCCGCCGTCCGTATTGAAGGTGAGCAGATCTTCACGGCCCAGGGCTTGGTGGATCATGTCACCCCGCGTCCGCTGACGACCGCGGAAGCCGAGGCGACGGTTGCGGACTTCGCCGCCGAGGCACGGAACGCGATCGCGGCCGGCTTCGACGGCGTCGAGATCCACGGTGCGAACGGCTACCTGATCCAGCAGTTCCTCGCCGAGAACACCAACGTGCGCACCGACCGCTACGGCGGCTCGCGCAACGGGCGGCTGCGGTTCGCGATCGAGGTCGTGGAAGCCGTCGCGGCCGAGATCGGAGCGGACCGGACCGGGCTTCGGATCTCCCCCGACAACCCGGAGAACGAGATCGCGGAGGAGAACGCGCAGGACACCTACCGGACGCTCGTGGACACGCTGGATCCGCTCGGGCTCGCCTACCTGCACGTGATCGAACGCGGCGCGTACGGCGCCCTCGCCGACCTGCGGCCGCGCTGGTCGGGCACCTTGATCGGAAACTTCAACGGCCCGGAACCCACCACGCCGAGCGCGGGGGAGAACGTTCTCAGCGCAGGTCTGGCCGACCTCTTCTCGTTCGGGCGGCACTTCATCGCCAATCCCGACCTGCCCGCCCGCATCGCCTCAGGCGCACCCTTGAGCCCGCCGAACCGAGGTCCCGCCTATGGCGGCGGCGCCGAGGGCTACGTCGACTATCCCGCCCTCTCTGATTCGCGCATCTAACTCACCGGGACGTTCCAGAAGTCGAGCTCGTGCCGCATCCCCTCCAGGAAGAACTGCTCAGCACGCTCCCGATCCGGGCCGGCCTCATCGAGCATCTGGGCACAGCGCCTGGTCAGCTCGGCGAAGCCGGAGTCTGCGTAGGTGTCGACCCAGCGCCTGTAGCGCGGCTCGGCCGGGGGGTTCTCGGCGAGCCGGAGCCCGAGCGTCGAGTAGCCCCACATGCACGGGTAGAGCGCGGCGAGCCCATCGCCGTACGAGGCGGCGCTGTCCAGGAGGAAGCGGGTGTAGGCGGCGCACGCCGGTCCCTTGCTCGCGCCCTCCAGGTCGGCGGCGAACTCCGCGGCCAGCGAGCGGTGCAGGGAGAGCTCCTCGTGGAACGTGGAGTGCGCGAGATCGACGAGGTCCCCGAGATGCGCCGCGGGAGCCTGCCAGGCCAGCCGCGAGAAGACCCGCACATAGTCGAGGAGGAAGAGGTAGTCCTGCTCCAGCCATGACCGGAACACCGCCTCGTCCAGGTCACCGCTCGCGATGCCCGCCACGGTCGGGTGCTTCAGCTGCTCCTCGACCAACGGCAGGCCGAGTTCTTCCAGATGCGCCGCGAGACTCATGCCCGAAGTCTCCCACCGGGCCCGCAATGACGAAGACCCCGCCGGACGTCTGTCCGGCGGGGTCCCACGTCCCAGCCGATGTGTGGGGTCGCCTCTCGGCGAAAGGCACAATGCGGCTCCAGCCGGACGGTATTCCGCAAAGGCAAAAGGTGAGGCCCGGGGACACCCAGGCACACCGGCCGTCAGATGTAACCGTCACCCGCCTGGGATTGTTCCCGTCACCGGCCGTTCACCTCACGGCCGCCAATGGGCCGCTGCAGGGCCGTCTGGACGCGGCAGCGTGGAGGTGTGCGATCTGGCATGGCCCGTGCGACAGGAGCGGTGATCCTCACCCTCGCGCTGACGGGCTGCACGGCGGCCGCAACGGCCTCACAGAAGAAGACGATCGTGGTCGGCGTGAAGTCCGACCAACCCGGCCTGGGCTTGCTGGAAGGCGGCTCCCACAAGGGCTTCGAGGTCGACGTCGGCACGTACATCGCCCGGCGGCTCGGGGCGACGCGCGTCACGTTCCAGACCGTCACGTCGGAGGACCGGGAACGGCAGCTCGGCGCGGGCAGGGTCGACCTCGTGCTGGCCTCGTACTCCATCACCGCCGAACGTGCGACGAAGGTCACGTTCGGCGGGCCGTACTACGTGGCCCACCAGGACATCATGATCCGGAGGAACGAGCAGGGCATCCGCTCGGTCCGGGATCTGAGAGGCCGCCGCATGTGCGAGGCGAGCGGTTCGGTCTCGACTCAACGCGTCACCCGGGGCCTGGGGATCACACCCCGGCTCGTGCCGTCGCCGTCCTACAGCGACTGCTTCAAGAAGCTGCTCGCCGGCCAGGTCGACGCGGTCTCCACAGGCGACCTGGTCCTCGCGGGGTTCGCGGCCAGGGCGCAGGACCGGGTACGCATCACCAACACCCCCTTCACCGACGAACGTTATGGGGTGGGCCTGCGCAAGGGCGACGTCGAGGGCTGCGAGCGCGTCAACAAGGCGATCACGCAGATGTACCAGGACGGCACGGCCTCCCGCCTGCTGCGCAAGTGGTTCGGCCCCGCCGGGCTCCAGCTGACCGAGTCGGTCCCGGAGTTCGAGGGCTGCTCCTGAACGTCGGACGCCGCTCCTGAACGTCGGGAGTCACCCCTGAACGACGAAAGACCCCGCTCGACACGGGGTCCTTCGTCGGGGCCGATGCGCGGGTCGCCTCACGGCGGAAGGCTCAATGCGGCTCCAGCCGAACGGTATTCCGCAAAGGCAATGGTTAGGCCCGGGGGACACCAGGCACACCGACCATCAGATGTAACCGCGACCGCCTCCACGTTGTTCCCGGCCTCAATATGTAGCGTCCACTACAAAATATGGCTAATCTGTAGCAGACGCTATAGAAACCAGGGAGACCTCATGTCCCTCGCCCGAACCGTCCAGGGCTCCGGTCCCGGCCTGGCCCTCGCCCATGGCGCGGGCGGCGGCATCGCCGCCAACTACGGCCCGATCCTGGACGCCCTCGCGGCCGAGCACACCGTCGTGGGTGTGGACTACCCCGGCACGGGCGAGACGCCCCGCGCCGCAACCCCGTTCGAGTTGGACGAACTGGCGGACGAGCTCGTGGACGCCGCCGTCGCCGAAGGCCTGGAGACCTTTGCGATCTCCGGCTACTCCCTCGGCACCGCCGTCGCCGTGCGCGCCGCGACCCGCCATCCCGAACGGGTGACCGCCCTCGTCCTGACCGCCCCGTTCGCCCGCCCCGACACCCACTTCCGCCTCGCGGCGTCGATCTGGTCCAAGCTCCACGCCTCCGGCGATCACACCCTGCTGGCCGAGTTCCTGCTGCTCCTGGCCAACAGCCCGGCCGCGCTGGACTCGATACCCGCGGCCGACCTTGCCGGGGTCGTGCACGCGACCGCAGGCTCTCTGCCGCCCGGCACCCCTGAGCACACCGAGATCCTGCCCCGGGTCGACGTCCGCGCCGATCTGGCCCGGATCAGCGTCCCCACCCTGGTGATCTCAACGACCCGCGACCGGCTCGTGCCGCCGTCCCTGCACCGCGAGGTCGCCGCCCAGATCACCGGCGCCCGCCTGGCCGAGCTCGACACGGGTCATCTCCCGTTCGCCGAACGCCCGGAGTCCTGGGCCAAGCTGATCACTGACTTCATCGCCGGCGCGGCCGGTCGAGCTCGATGCGCAGCGACTTGATCACGGTGGCGAGCATCTCGTAATGCCCGGCGAGCATGCACAGCTCGACGCACTCCCGGGGAGACAGATGCCGGCGCAGCCCGGCCCAGGCGGCGTCATCGAGATCGCCATGCTCGTGCATGTGATCGACGGCGGTGAGCATGGTCCGCTCGCGCGGCGTCCAGCCGTCGGCGACCGGGCCGACGCCGAGCCGCGTGACGTCGTCCGCGTCCACACCGGCACGGCGACCGAGCCGGATGTGGTGTTCGAACTCGTACGCGCAGTCCCGCAGATGCGCGACCCTCAAGATCACAAGCTCGGTCTCGCGACGCGGGAGGATGCCGCGCGGCATCAGCCGCCCGCCGAACCGGACCCAGGCCCGGAAGAGCTTGCGATGCCTCGCCAAGGTCAGGAAGAGGTTCGGGGCGGTGGTGCCGCCCGCGAGGCCTACCAGCTGGATGGCCACCCAGTTGGGCAGCCCGACCTCACGAAGTCCACCGGGTGGTATACGGGGCTCAGGCACGGGCGTCCTTCTCCGGCTCGTCGAGGTATCTGGTCATCGCGGCGTTCAGTGCCCGCATGATCAAGTTGTACACCCCGGGAACGTGGCGCTGGACCAGATGCACCAACCGGACGTCGCCGGACGTGAAGATCAGATACTTGTCGCGTTCGACGCCCCGCACGAGGGCCCGTGCCGCCTGGTCCGGTGAGACCGCGCGCTTGCGGAACAGTGCGATCGCCCGCCGGGCCCGGGGCGCCTCCCGGTCGACGCCGACGATGTCCACGCTGTTCACCAGCGGTGTGTCGATGCCGCCGGGGCACACCAGGCTCACGCCGATCCGATGTCGACGCAGGTCGAAGCGGAGCACCTCCGACACCCCGCGCAGGCCGAACTTGCTCGCGCTGTACGCGGCGTGCCAGGGCAGCCCGAACAGGCCCGCCGCCGAAGACACATTGACCAGATGACCGCCGCGCCCGGCGTCGATCATCGGCGGGACGAACGCCTCGATGACGTGGATCGGGCCCATGAGATTCACGTCCACCATCCGCCGCCAGTGCCGGTGCGCGAGCCGGTCGACCGTGCCCCAGGCCGACACCCCCGCGACGTTCATGACCACGTCCACGCTTCCGACCTCGGCGTGCACGCGTTCGGCCAGGCGCAGCACGTCGGCGTGGTCGGCGACGTCCACGGGCTCGGCGAGGACCACCGTCGCGCCGGTGGCGCGAATGGCACCGGCCGTCTCCGCCAGGCCGCCGGCGTCGATGTCGGTGAGCACCAGGGCGGCGCCTCGTGCCGCCGCGACCAGCGCCGTACTCCGGCCCAGCCCGCTCGCCGCGCCGGTGATCAGGCACGTCTTGCCGGACAAACTCGTCACGGCACACAACCTAGACAGCCATAGACATTGATGTCTATCGCTGTAGACGCCAGTGTCTATGCGTTCATCAACCGGGCGACCATGGCGACGAACGGCTCCCTGAGCGCCGCCAGCCCCGCGTGATCGCCGGTAAGAACACGGGTCGTGACCAACGAGATCAGCGCACCGACGGCCGACTCGCACGCGAGCCTTTGCTCTGCGGTGACGGCACCGAACAGCTCGGCCACCCATTCGGTCAACGTGGCCTGCACGGTCAGCCTCCGGCCCAGCACCTCGACGCCCGCCGCGTACACCTCCACGAGAAAGACCCGCGCCGCCTCGGGCTCCGCCGCCAGCCCCGCCAGGTACGCGCCGATCACCCGGTCGAACCGCTCCAGCGGGGTGCCTCCGAGCCGCAGCGCCGCCTCCATCCGCTCCGCCAGGATGTCGGTGACCAGCTCGTACGCGGCGATGAAGCACGCTTCCTTGTTGGCGAAGTTCTCGTAGAAGGTCAGCCGCGACACCCGGGAGCGCTTGAGCACATCGGCGACCGAGGTCGCGACGTACCCCTTCTCGGCGGCCACCTCCACCATCGCCACCAGCAGACGGCTTCGCTGCTGTGCCGCGACCTCTTCCCGGGTCAGGCCGTGCGACCCGCCCGACAACGGCTCGGCGGAATGCGTGCGCAACGAGGACGGCTTCTCCACGCGGCCATGCTAGAAGTCAGCGGCTCCCGGCGAGGATGCGCTTGCGTTCCCCGGTGTACTCCCACCAGGGCCGGCCAGGCAGCCCGTCTGCCTGGTCCACGGCCGACATCACCGTGTCGAGCAGACACGGATCATGCCGCACGCCGTCCGCCGCACACATCTCCTCGAACACCTCGAACGCGTCCCGCCCCGCCAGCTGACCGACCCGCGTAATCCCGATCCGCCCGAACTTGCGCGCAATGGCCGGACCGACGTTCGCCAATGTCACCAGGTCATCTCGTTCAGTACTCATGACTCCACAAGACCAGCCCGGCCCAGGTTCCGTCTTGTCGGAAACGGACACGCGACCATCCCAGCGATACATTCACCCGGCGGGCAGAGGCGGGCACGTCACCGGTCCGGTGCATCGCTTGAAGTTGCCCCTGGTCATTTGCGCGGCTCTTCGTCGGACCTTCAGTTGTAAATCTGGCTGTACATCGGGTGCGGTCGCTCGCCGAGGGGCGGCGGCGACGCTCACCTCCATGACAGAAACCGCCGCGTGGCACGGCGATACCCCTCGGCGGACACACTTCGACATGCGTCGAGATTTCGGCGGCCTAGCGTCTGGCCATGGCAGACGAAACACCGGCCACCGACGACCGGCCGCCGTCCCAGGTCGTCAACGAGATGGTCGATCACGTCCTGGAGCTCGCGGCCACCTGGACCGCCTGGGACGGCACACCCTGCCCGATCGACGACCGGATCTACACCCCGCACAAGGCGATCCGCCGCGTGGCCGACCACCTGGTGGACCACTTGGCCGAGGTCGAGGCACGCCTGGCCGGAGTCGGGCCGATCCCCGACCACTGGCACGCGTCGTCGTTCACCGACGCTGCGGACCTGGCCCCGTTCACGCAGAAGGACCTGGACGAGGCACGCAGCCGCCTCACCCGGCTCGCGCAGATCTGGACGGTCCGCTTGGACGCCCTGTCTCCCGACCAGCTCGACCGCTCGCCCGGTGACGGTTGGACGTTCCGCCAGATCGCCTTCCACCTGACCGAGTCCGCGTACTACGCCGACGCCGTGGGCGACCTCACCTCCTGACCACGATGAGGGGCCGCAGACCGTACTGGTCTGCGGCCCCGGAAGTGCCGCACTCAGGTCATCGTTTGCTGATTTGGTGGCACTGCTTGGCGATCTGGCGGCCGCTGACGTAGAGGTGAACGCAGGCGCTGCCGGTCTTGAGCTTGAGGTTCTTGAGCGACCGGTATCCCCTGTTCTTACAGCCGCTGTGGGTCTTTCCCTTGCTGACCTTCATCTGCCCATGCGCGGGTTGGCTACTGGCCCGAGCCTGGCGACGCCTCGTTCCGAGCAGCCGACGAACGTGCGAAGGAACACGGCCGGGGACGGGGCCCATGGAGTACGCACGGGTCCCTGGTGCGCTTCGATCTCGCAAGTCATTTGGGCTGGGCAGCCTTGCCAAGCCTGCCCTGAGGGGTTGGCCCGAGCATCATCCCTCGGCACCTGCCGACGATGTCGCCGCAGCGATTCGACACCATGGCCTCGGCGCTCAAGAAGCAGCAGAAACAGGCCTGACTATTCGCGGGCTGAACCTGTCTTGGCAGAGTCGCCCGAGGTCGGTTCGGCTTTGGTGTGGAGGACCTCGCGGGCCTGTTCGGCAGCGCGGGTGAGGCTTTCGGTGACGAAGTCCAGGAAGCGGGCGGTGTTCTCCAGGCGGGTGGCGGCCGGGGTGCCGGGACCGAGGACGGCCACACCCTGCCGTGCGGTCTCGACGAACTGGGCGTTGTCCCGGGCGCTGCGGATCATCGACTGGTACCAGAGGTCGTCGTCGACGACGTAGCGCTCGCGGCGGCGTTCGTCACGTTCCCGGCGGACGAGATCCAGGCCCTCCAGGAACGCGATCGCCTTGGAGACGGACGCCGGGCTGACCTGGAGGCGCTGGGCGAGTTCGGACGCGGTGAGGCTGCCTGAGTCGGTGGTGTAGAGACAGCCCATCACCCGGGCCATCATCTTGGGCAGCCCCGACTGCATGAGGACGGTGGTGAACGTCTCCTCGTACTCCCGCACGGCCTCGGGATCGCGTCCGTGGGCTTGCGGGATTGCGGCTTGCTCTCGGGGTGTGCCCTGGCGGCGCCGGTGGGCGCGGCGTTCGGTGGCGCGGTGGGCCAGGTCGGCACGGTAGGCAGTGGGGCCACCGTTGCGCATCACCTCACGCGTGATCGTGGAGGTAGGACGGTCGAGACGCCTGGCGATCTCGGCGTAGGCCAGGCCGTCGGCCAAGCCCAGCGCGATCTGCTGGCGGTCCTGCTGGGTGAGCCTGCCTCCCGGCATCGCGATCTCCTTGGTGCTCCTTGAGCCTTGGCACCTCCACGATAGCGTTCACCTTCAATTCATTGCAACAGAGAGAGGAATCTCTGTTGCTTTACCCTCAAGACCACTGCAACGATTTACCGACCTTCACCAGCAGAAACATCATCTGTATGCAAAGATCTCGTTGCGTGATCCATGAAGGCAACGTAGCTTTTCCAACATCCGAAACGACGAGCCGCAAGGAGAACGCAATGAAGTTCGACACCCCCGCCCCGATCGCCGCCGTCCTGGACATCCCCGCCGGACGCGTGCAGTTCATCGCCGCCGACCGCACCGACACCGCGGTCGAGGTCCGGCCCGCCAACGCCTCCAAGGGCCGCGACGTGAAGCTGGCCGAGCAGACCACGGTCGACTACGCCGACGGCGTCCTGCGGATCGAGGCCACGGCGAACAAGAAGAACCAGATCCTCGGCCCGTCCGGATCGATCGAGGTGACGGTTCAGCTGCCCGCCGGTTCCCGGGTCGAGGCGAAGGCGGCCAGCGCCGACTTCCGGGGCGTCGGACGGTTCGGCGAGGTCGCCTTCGAGGGCTCACACGGCTCGATCAAGCTGGATGAGGCCGCGAGCGTCCACCTCACCACCGATGCCGGTGACGTGGAGGTCGGCCGGCTCAACGGTCCCGCGGACGTCAGCACCACAAAGGGCGACATCCGCATCACCGAGGCCGTACGCGGCACGGTCGTGCTGCGCACCCAGGCCGGCGATGTGTCAGTCGGCGCCGCCCGCGGCGTCTCGGCATCCCTGGACGCCGGCACGTCCTACGGCCGCATCGACAACGCCCTCAAGAACGACGGCGCCGCCGACCTGAACATCCACGCCACCACGGCCTACGGCGACATCGTCGCCCGCAGCCTCTGACCGAGCACCTCATTCATGACCAATCACGGCGGACAGACAGGAAGGGTGGTGGGCCGCAATGCAGGAAGCACTCCTCGCGCTCTGGCAGCTCACCCCCGTCCGCCTTGCCGCCCGCCTGGGGAACATCGGCCTCAACACGATCACCGCCCAGGAACTCCTCGACGCCCTGGTCCACACCGAGCTGATCGCCGCCCTGGTCGCCATCGCCTGGCTGATCCCTTGGGAGCGCATCGCCCTCGCGACCTACCGCTCACTCCGTCGCCGCCAAGCCTCGATGAGCACCACCGGCGCACGCACCAGCCTGCGCCGCGTGCTGAAAATCACCAACCGCGCCAGCTCTTCAGACCCCCACAGTGACTACCATCGAACGGCCCACGCCCGGCTGACACTCTCTTCCTCAGCCCTCGCGGCCATCTCACGCCTGGCACTCAGAACGCCGGACTTGCGTGCCTGCAAACGCCGTGCGGGGCAGGGCCGCGTGATCAAGAGGGCCTAGCATGTCAGGTTCCTTCGGTCAGATCCGCCGTGCGAAGTGACCCCCCATATTCAAGAGAGCGTGTCTGCCGGTCCTCGTTGTCGTCCTGGGCGTCGCCGGTTGTTCAGGGGAGGGCCGGAGGAAGACCGCGGCCACCGCGAAGTCCGCGCCCTTGGCCGCGAGTTCGGCGAGGGCAAAGGTGTGTAGTCCCGACAACAGTCACCCGGACGTTCCCCGGACGGCGCCGAGGCAGGTGTGGTGGGAGCGCTTCAGGGGCGTTGCGGTGCCGTTCTCGCCGGCGGTCGGACCACTGGACATCCAGGGCGACATTGCGCGCTGCTACGCGCACACGCCGCGCGGGGCCCTGATCGCCGCGGTGCAGATCAGCGTGCGGCTCGACCGGTCGACACGGTGGCAAAAGATCCTGGAGCAGCAGGTCGTGGCGGGCGAGGGCAAGGCGGCCTATGCGCGGGTGCGGGCCTCCCGTCAGGTGCCATCGGACGGGGAGGCGGCGCAGATCGCAGGGTTTCGGATCGTTTCCTACACGCCCCAGACCGCGGTGGTCGAAACGGTGTCGCGGGACCCCGCGCGCGGCGCCCGCACAGCCCGGACCACGACCGTGAAGTGGGACGGCGACTGGAAACTCGCGCCTACCCCGGAGGACTCCACGGGCTCGGCGCCCCAGGTCGTGAACTCGCTCTCCGAGCGCAGGGACGATGTCGTCCCCTGGTGTGTGGTCACCTCAGCTTGAGCGCCCGGTGAGGTCGAGAAGGCATCCGTGGGTGCAGGCGGAAGCCCAGGTGGCGGTTGACGCCTCAGCAGGACGTCACCCAGCACGACATCATCGTGGCCGGGCGGGGCCATCCGCTCCGTACCGGTCAGGCGGTAGCTCGGGTGCTCGGGCGCTGCACCTCGGCGAGGCCGACTTGGCCAAGCCCCTATTCGTGATGCCTTGGCCTCATTCCAGCGAAGAGGGCTTCGAACACGCGGTCCACGTACTCGTGCGTCAGCGGCTCTTGCGTGATCAGGAACTGGAAGTACAGGGGCCCCGAAAGGATCGACATGGCCAGGTCCAGGTCGAACTCGGGTGACAGTTGCCCCTCGTCGCGGGCCTTCTTGAGCCGGGCGACGCTCTTCTCCGCCTGAGGGGTGATGAAGCGCTCGTTGAGTGCGGCAGCGACCTTGGAATTGCGCTGGGCCTCGCCCACGAGGGCCTGGAACAGAGGACCCAACGGCGGCCGGCCCAGCAGATCGACGGCCGTGTAGGTCTGCTCGCGCAGGTCGGCCAGGATGTCGCCGGTGTCCGGGTAGTCGAGTGAGACGTTCAGCGACAGCACCGAGTCGAGGAACAGGGCGCCCTTGGAGGACCAGCGGCGGTAGATCGTGTGCTTGCCGACGCCGGCACGGGCGGCGACCGCCTCGATGCTGAGCTTGGCGTAGCCGATCTCCTGGGCCAGCTCGATCGTGGTGCGCATGATGGCCTCGGTCTTGTCGGCGACTCGGGCGCTTTGGTTGTCAACCATGCCGCCACTTTACGGCACGGCACGTGCCGTGTTGACGACGGGCCCCGACTTCGTCCACACTGATCGCGTTTGGAAACGGCACGGCACGTGCCGGTCCATTCCGCTCACCGGTCGGCTTAGCGTTCACCCTCAATCCATTGCAACAATCAGATGAGTGTTGTTGCGTTAATCTCCATGGTTGTTGCAATGATTATACTGCTTTGACCTGCGTAAATATTGTTTGGATGCAAAGATCTCGTTGCGAGATCCTTGAAGGCAACGTAGCGTTTCCAACATCAGAAACAACGAGCCTGCAAGGAGAGAACGATGCAGACGTTCGACACCCCCGCCCCGATCGCCGCCGTCCTGGACATCCCCGCCGGACGCGTCCAGGTCGTCGCCGCCGACCGCACCGACACCGCGGTCGAGGTCCGGCCCGCGAACCCCTCCAAGGGCCGCGACGTGAAGTTGGCCGAGCAGACCACGGTCGAATATGCCGACGGCGTCCTGCGGATCCAGGCCACGCACAAGAAGAACCAGATCCTCGGCCCATCCGGGTCCATCGAGGTGATGATCCAGCTGCCCGCCGGTTCACGAGTGGAGGCCAAGGCCGCCGCCACCGAGTTCCGGGCCGTGGGACGGCTGGGCGATGTGACCTTCGAAGGCGCGTACGACCAGATCAAGGTCGACGAGGCCGCGAGCGCCCGCATCACCGCCGTCGCCGGTGACGTCGAGGTCGGCCGCCTCGCCGGCCCCGGGGAGATCAGCACCAGCAAGGGTGACATCCGCGTCGCCGAGGCCGTACGCGGCCAGGTCGTCCTGCGCACGGACATGGGCGACATCGAGGTCTCCGCGGCGCCGGGAGTCTCGGCCTCGCTGGACGCCGGCACCAGCTACGGCCGCATCGAGAACGGCCTCAAGAACGACGGTGCCGCCGGGCTCACCATCCACGCCACCACCGCCTACGGCGACATCACCGCCCGCAGCCTGTGACCCGCAGTCTCTAAGGAGCACCCATCATGACGAACCTGGCCATCGCAGCGACCGGGCTGCGCAAGTCCTACCGCGACAAGAACGGCGAAAAGGTCGTGCTCGACGGCGTCGACCTGGCCGTCCCCGAAGGAACGATCTTCTCCCTGCTCGGCCCGAACGGCGCCGGCAAGACCACCACCGTCCAGATCCTGTCCACCCTGATCGGCGCCGACGGCGGCACCGTCCAGGTCGCCGGCCACGACCTGGCTCGCCAACCCGACGACGTGCGCGGCGCGATCGGTGTCACCGGCCAGTACTCAGCCGTCGACAAGCTGCTCACCGGCGAGGAGAACCTGCTCCTCATGGCCGACCTCAAGCACCTGTCCCGCAAGGACGGCAAGCGCAAGGCCGCCGAACTGCTGGAGCGCTTCGACCTGGTCGACGCGGCCCGCAAACCGGCCGGAACCTACTCCGGCGGCATGCAACGCCGCCTCGACCTGGCGATGACCCTGGTCGGCGACCCCCGCCTGATCTTCCTGGACGAGCCCACCACCGGGCTCGACCCGCGCAGCCGCCGCTCCATGTGGCAGATCGTCCGTGAACTGGTCGCCAGCGGCGTCACCATTTTCCTCACCACCCAATATCTGGAGGAAGCCGACCAGCTCGCCGACCGCATCGCCCTCCTCGACCACGGACGGCTGATCGCCGAAGGCACCGCCGACGAGCTCAAGCGCCTCATCCCCGGCGGTCACGTGTCACTGCGGTTCGCCGACGACAACGCGCTCAAGAACGCGCTCGGCGTGCTCGGCCGGGGCTTCGTGGACCCCTCCGACGACGACCGGCTCACCCTGCAGGTCCCCTCTGACGGCGATGTCGCGTCGCTGCGCGAACTGCTCACCCAGCTGGACGCGGCGGGCATCGAACCGGCCCACCTCAGCGTGCACACCCCCGACCTCGACGACGTCTTCCTCACCCTCACCGGCCAGAAGCAGGAGATCACCCGATGAGCACCCTCACCCTCGCCATGCGCGACAACTCCACCATGGTCCGGCGCCAGCTCAAGCGCCTGCTCCGCTACCCGTCCATGACCGTGCAGCTGGTCGCCACGCCCGTCATCATCCTGATCGTGTTCGTCTACGTCTTCGGCGGCACCCTCGGCGAAGGGCTCGGCGGCGGCGGCCGCGACGCCTACGTCAACTACGTCGTCCCCGGCATCCTGCTCATGGCCGTCGCCACCGCCGCGACCGGAACCGCCGTCATGGTCGCCACCGACATGACCGAAGGCATCATCGCCCGCTTCCGCACCATGCGCATCTCCCGCGCCTCGGTCCTGACCGGCCACGTCGTCGGCAGCGTCATCCAGCAACTGCTCGGCATGGCCGCCGTCATCGGCATCGCCTTCGCGCTCGGTTTCCGCCCCAACGCCACCGCCATCGAATGGCTGGCCGCCACCGCACTGCTCACCCTGTTCGTCGCGGCCATCACCTGGCTGGCAGTGGCCCTCGGCATGAAGTCCCCGACCCCCGAGGCCGCCAGCAACGCCCCGATGCCGCTGATCCTGCTGCCCTTCCTGGGCAGCGGCTTCGTCCCCACCGACTCCATGCCCACCGTCCTGCGCTGGTTCGCCGAGTACCAGCCCTTCACCCCCGTCATGGAGACCCTCCGCGGCCTGCTCATGGGCACCCCGATCGGCAACAGCGGCGCCATCGCCACCGCCTGGTGCACCGGTATCGCCCTCGTCTCCTACCTCTGGGCCAAGAACACCTTCAACAAGGCCTGACCATGAACCGGCCGAACAGGGCCGTCAGACCAAAAGGTCTGACGGCCCTGAGCCTTTTCTGTAGTGCGGACCACGACTCCCGCGGAGAGCGCAGCCCAGGCGGCGTTCATGCGGGGTAAACCTGCATGGCGAGTGTGGCCACGCGGTCGAGCTCTTCGGCGGTGGCACCGTCTTGGGACTGGCGCGACATCCCCTGCACCGTCGCCGCATAGAACGTGGCGAGTCCTTCAACGTCAGTATCCGCCGGGATACGGCCCGCCTTGACGTCGCTCTCGATACGTTCGGCGAACGCCCGTTTGGCGGCGAGACGATGAGCGCGCAGTTCCTCCTCGACCTCCTCGGCCTCGGGGCCGTGGTTGATCGCGGCGGTGATGATCAGGCAGCCGGGCGGGTGCTCGGGATCGCAGTAGTTGACGGCGGCCTCGCGAAGAACACGTTCAATGGCCTGGCGGCCCGTGGGCTCCTCGGCGAGAGCGCGCGTGGTGAACGCGCCGTGGGTCTGCTGGTAGCGCTCGACGGCCTCGCCGAAGAGCTTCCGCTTGTCGCCGAACGCCGCGTACAGGCTCGGCGGGCGGATGCCCATGGCGGCGGTCAGCCCTGCGATCGAGGTCGCCTCGTAGCCGTGCCGCCAGAACTCCCTGAGGGCCTTCTCCAGCGCCGCGTCACGGTCGAAGGCGCGGGGGCGGCCGGGCGTTCTGCTCATGACCTCATTGTATAGCGGTCGATACAAATCTTGGTGGTTCCTCTGGAGTAACCGAGCGCACCGCAAAGTGCGTTCTTCCGGACCCGCGCGAGCCGTCCCACGCTATTGCCGGTTACCAAAAAGAACTGACGAAGGAGTCGGCATGTCCGATCGATGGGACGCGCGAGCGTGGAGCGTGTTGTTCGTCCTGTGCGGCGCGATCTTCCTGGAGGGGATCGACGTGGCGATGCTGAACGTGGCGTTGCCCGCCATCCGCTCCGACCTGGGACTTTCCACCGGGATGCTCAGCGGGGTGGTCAGCGCGTACGTGCTCGGCTACGGCGGCTTCATGTTGCTCGGCGGCCGCGCCGCCGACCTGCTGGGCCGTCGCCGGATGTTCTTGTTCTGGCTCGGGGTCTTTCTGGCGTTCTCGGGCCTGGGCGGGTTCGCGACCGAGGGCTGGCAGCTGCTCATGGCGCGGTTCGTGACCGGGGTCGCCGCCGCGTTCATGGCGCCCGCCGGGTTGTCCCTGGTCACCGCGAACTTCTCCGAGGGCCCGAAGCGCAACAAGGCACTGCTCGTGTACGCGGGGACGGCGGCGGGCGGGTTCTCGCTCGGCCTGGTCGCCGGCGGCCTGCTGACCGCGCTCGGCTGGCGCTGGGTGTTCTTCGCACCCGTCATCTTGTCGGCGGTGATCCTGCTGGCCGCGATCCCGCTCATCAAGGACGACGCCGTTCGTGAACGCGGCCGCTTCGACATCGCCGGATCGGTCACCGCGACGGGCGCAATGCTGCTGCTGGCGTACGGCGTCGTGCGGCTGGAGCACCCCACGAAAGGCCTTAACTGGACCATCGCCTCATTCGCCGTCGGCCTCGTGCTCCTGGCCGCGTTCGTGATGATCGAGCGGCGCTCGGCCGCACCGCTGGTCCGGCTGGGCATCCTGCGATCGGGTCCGCTGGTCCGAGCCAACCTCGGAGCCCTGCTCTTCGTCGGCTCGTTCGCCGGCTTCCAGTTCCTGGTGACCCTCTACCTGCAGGAACTCCGCGGCTGGTCGGCGCTCCAGACAGGCCTGGCGATGCTGGTGATCGGGATCGACACGGTGCTCGCCCCGACGCTGACGCCCAAGCTGGTCGAGCGTTTCGGCAACGTCCGCGTGATCTTCGTCGGCCTGCTGCTCTCCGTCGCGGCCTACGCCCTCTTCCTTCCAGCGGGTCTCGACTGGGCCTACACGCTCATGCTCCCGAGCATGGTGCTGCTCGGCCTGGCCTTCTCGATCACGTACGGGCCGCTCACCATCGCGGCCACCGACGGCATCGCGGAGGAGGAGCACGGACTGGCGGGCGGACTGCTCTACACCTCGATCCAGTTCGGCATGGCGCTCGGCATCTCGACCGTGAGCGCCGTCAACGTCGCCGCCGGCGCCGGACTCGACGGCTTCCGCACCGCCCTGATCGTCCCTGTCGCCGCGGCCGTCATCGGCTCCGCCGTCACCGCCACCGGCCTCGCCCGCAGAACCCCCATGCCCGTCCCCGCCCAGGTCTGAGGAGAACGTCATGGCCACGAAAGTGAAGACCTTCGCCGAGCTCCAGGACGAGTTCGACGCCTACATCGGCGACATCGTCTACGCCACGATGACCACGGTCGACAAGAAGGGCCGCCCGCGCGCCCGCGTCCTGATCCCCATCTGGGAGGTCGTGGACGGCAAGCCGGTCGGCTGGCTCGCCACGTACAAGACCCCTGTCAAAGAGGCACACCTGGCGAACAACCCGCACACCACGTTCTCCTACTGGACCAAGCGGCAGAACGCGGTCGCCGTCGACACCGTCGCCGAATGGGTCGACGACCTCGACATCAAGAAACGCGTCTGGGACCTCTACAGCAGGACGAGCCCCAAGGGCGCGGGCTACGAACTGGGGCAGTTCTGGACGAGCCCCGCCGATCCCAAGCTCCACGTCCTGCGCCTCGAGCCCTGGCGCGTCCAGGTCATCCGAGGCAGGGACCTCCGCAGCAAGATCTGGCAGCCGTCCTAAACCATTCCTACTGAGATGCCCAACTAACCGTGCCCGGTGACGGCGGACCGACCCGTCATCGGGCACGTCCACGTCTCCGCTGATCCGAGAGATTCGAGATCTCCGTCGCGGGCAAAGGGCAGAGAGATCACGGGCGCGAGTCTCGCGATCAGAACCTCGGTAAGCCTCCGAAACGCACAAATCCATGCATAACATCCCGCCAGAGGTAAAGCCGTGACCAGGACGGGTGGCCAGAGCGCTCCAGGCCAGGGAGAGTAAGGACATGTCCTCTCGCACCCCTCCGCGACGCACGTCCGCGCACCCCAGCGGCCCGCGCGTCGAGGCGTGCGATCGACACCGCGAAGAGCTCACCAGAAGACGCTGCGGAAGGCTCGCACCCCCGAAGGCGCCGGGGTATGCGGCGAAGCCCCATCGGGGGCGTGGGGGCGGAGCCCCCACATCGGGGGTCTGGGGGTCGCCCTCCAGGCAAACACAACGAAGGAGTGGCGGGGTGACGGGCTTCAGCCCGCGACCACACCACTCCGAACTCCGAGTGGGCGAGGAGGGATTTGAACCCTCACATCCTTTCGGACACACGGACCTGAACCGTGCGCGTCTGCCGTTCCGCCACCCGCCCAGGGTGTCGCATCGGCCCACTTGGGGCGTGCTCGAAAAGGCTAGCACGTGCCCAGCAGTGGTTAGGTATCCAGATACTTGGAGCGAACCTTCGCACCGATACGATCGTCTACCAGTGGGGAAGGGAGGTGCCCGTGGGCGTCATTCAGCGCTTCGAGCGAAGGCTTGAGGGCATGGTCGAAGGAGCCTTCGCCCGGGCCTTCAAGTCTGAGCTGCAGCCGGTCGAGGTGGCCAGTGCTGTCCAGCGCGAGATGGACGATCGCGCTGCGATCGTGGCTCAGGGCCGGACGCTGGTGCCGAACGACTTCGTCGTCGAGATCTCGGAACAGGACGGCCAGCGGCTACAGGTGTACGCAGACAGCCTGAGCCAGGAGCTGGCGAATCTGGCCCGCGAGTACGCGAAGGAGCAGGGGTACTCCTTCGTGGGGCCGGTGCGTGTCCGTTTCGAGAACGCCGGCGATCTGGCCACGGGCATGTTCCGGATCAGGTCCGGCGTCATCCGCGGCACGACGGTGGAGGGCGGCGAGATCCGCCAGCCGCCGACGGACGTGCCACGGGGCCCGGCGGGGGCGTTCGGCGGCAATCCGCGGCTGTTGGTCACCACGGCCGTGGAGGGCACGCCCGCGACGCAACGCACGTATGAGATCAATACTCCGGTGACCTTGCTGGGCCGCGGCACCGACTGCGACCTGCGACTCGTCGACCCGGGCGTATCCCGGCACCATGCCGAGATCCGCGTAGAAGGTCCCGAAATCGTTCTCGTGGATCTAGGGTCGACCAATGGCTCTTTCGTAAACGGTCAACCAATACGGCGGGTGACGCTCGTCGACGGTTCCCGCGTCACGATGGGCCGAACGACCCTTGTGTTCCGCCGCGACAGGGAGTAACCCCGACTCCGATGACCCCATTCACCCTCACGCTGATAAAGCTGGCATTCCTCGCGGTGCTCTGGCTCTTCGTCATCGCGGCCGTCGGTGTGATCCGGGCCGACCTGTTCGGTTCGAAGGCTGCCACGCGGGCCGCCCAGCCCCAGCCTGCCAGAGCGGCCAAGCTGCCCAAGCAGCCGCGGGCTCAGCAGCAGCGCAGCGCCCCGACGAAACTGGTCGTCGTCCAAGGCGAACGGGCAGGGACCGTCATAGACCTCACGGGGGTGCCGATCACCATCGGTCGGGCGAATGACGCCACGCTGGTGGTGACCGACGACTACGCTTCGAGCCGGCATGCCCGAATTTACGCGCAGGACGGTCAGTGGATCGTGGAAGATCTCGGGTCGACCAATGGCACCTACCTCGGCCGCACGAAGGTGAGCCGGCCGATGCCGGTGCCCCCGGGCGTGCCGGTCCGTATCGGCAAGACCGTGATCGAGCTGCGCAAATGACTCTGGGAATCCGCTACGCCGCGCGCTCCGACGTAGGCATGCTGCGCGAGGGCAACGAGGACTCGGCCTACGCGGGCGCCCACCTGCTCGCGGTGGCCGACGGGATGGGCGGGCACGTCGGCGGCGAGATCGCCAGTGCCGCCGCCATCGAGGCGCTCCGCAAGCTCGACAAGGAGCTGCCCGCCACCGAGCTGCTGGCCGCGCTCGAGCACACGGTCAAATCGGCCAACGACAACCTGCACCGCATCGTGGAGTCCGACCCCGCCCTGCAGGGCATGGGCACCACGCTGACGGCGATGTTGTGGGCGGGCAACCAGGTCGCGCTGGTGCACATCGGCGACTCCCGCGCCTATCTGCTGCGCGACGGCAGCCTGTTCCAGATCACGCACGACCACACCCTCGTCCAGTCGCTCGTGGACGAGGGCCGGATCAGCCCGGACGAGGCGGCGTCGCACCCCCAGCGCTCATTGTTGTTGCGCGCGCTCGACGGCCGGGGCGAGGTCGACCCCGACCTGTCGCTGCGCGAGGCCAAGGTCGGCGACCGCTATCTGCTGTGCTCCGACGGCCTGTCCAGCGTGGTCACCGCCGAGACGATCTTCCAGGTGCTCACCGATGTGGACGACGCCGACCAGGCGGTCCGCAACCTGATCGACCTGGCCAACCGCGGCGGCGGCCCCGACAACATCACCTGCGTGGTGGCCGACGTCGTCGACCTGGGCCAGCAGCAGCCGCCGACCGGTCCCGGACGAGCGGTGGGGGCGGCGGCCAACGCCACGCCCGCGTCGGAGCCGCCCGGAGGCGGTCCCGGCGGCGCGGCCCCCACGGCGGTCGACACGCCGGCCGGACGCGCCGCGCAACTGCGCGACACCATGCCTCAGCCGCCGGTCGCGGTGGACGAGATGCCGCCGCCTCCAGCCGGCCCGATGAACGAGCCGATGGGCGCGGCACCGCCTCCCGGCACGATGCCGCAGCCGATGTCGCGGCGCGACGAGCGGCGGGCCACCGGCGGTGGCATCCGCCGCTGGACCTGGCTGATCGTGACCGCCGGCGTTGTCGTGATTGCGCTCATCGCCGGCGGTTTCGCCGTCGTGAGGTACCTGCAGGGCGGCTACTACATCGGCGCGGAGAACGGGCAGGCCGTCCTCTTCCGCGGCACTCCCCAGAAGGTCCCGGGCCTTCCCCTGTCCAAGAAGGCCGCCCAGAGGGACCAGCCCAACCCGCCGATCCTGCTCGCCGATCTGCCCGTCGACCGGGCCCAGGCCGTCCAGGACACCTACGAGGTCAAGGGCCCCGCCGCCGTCAACGACCTCAAGGCGGTCGTCTGCAAGTACTCCCTCCAGCAGGAGGGCGGCAAGGTGGTCATCATCAAGGGCCGCGAACAGAAGAGCTGCAAGGAAGCCAAGGTCAAGACCAGCGAGCTGAAGACGGCCGAGCTGCCCCAGGCCGACGCCGACGCCGTGACGAAGGGCATGTACTCGTTCATCGGGGTCGCCGCCGCCGACCGGAAGCTGATCGACCTGACCCGGCTCCGGGACCGGTGCGTGGCCAAGGACCCGCAGGTCAAGGACTGCCCGCAGGACGGGGCCAACAAGCAATGAGTTCGATCGGACAGCAGATCCGAGCACAGCTTCCGTACACGAAACGGAACGCGGCGTCACTGGCGCTGCTGATCTTCGCGATGGTGCTGACGCTGTCCGCCTTCGCCGAGGTCGGCCTGGCGCGCGACGGCCGCCTCCCGCTCGGGCTTCCCCTGTACGGCGGCGGCCTGGTCATCCTGGGCTTCGCGGCCTACTTCGTCCAGGCGAAGTTCGCCCCGTACGCCGACCCGTTGCTGCTGCCGCTGGCGGTGGCGCTGAACGGGATCGGCCTGGCGATGATCTACCGGCTCGACCTGGACACCAGCAAGACCAAGCTCGACGCCAGGGCGGCCGGCCAGAAGCTGGCCGAGGACGAGGCGTCCGCACCCGGCCAGCTGATGTGGACGTTCATCGGGATCGCCATGTTCGTGGTGGCGGTGCTGATCATGCGGGACACCAAGAACGGTGAGGGCCGCTTCGCGATCAGCCCCAAGACCATGCAGCGCTACACCTACATCGTCGGCCTCTCGGCCATGATCCTCCTGCTGCTGCCCATCGTCCCGGGGCTCGGCGGCCAGGTGAACGGCGCCCGTGTCTGGATCTTCATCGGCCCGTTCTCGGTGCAGCCCGGCGAGTTCGCCAAGCTGATGCTGGTCGTCTTCTTCGCGGGCTATCTGGTCAACAAACGGCAGGCGATGTCGCTGATCGGCAAGAAGATCGGGCCGCTCAGCCTGCCCCGCGCCCGTGACCTGGGCCCGATCATGGTGATCTGGTTCTTCGCCCTGGGCGTGCTGTTCGTCCAAAAGGACCTGGGCACCGCGCTGCTCTACTTCGGACTGTTCGTGTCGATGCTCTACATCGCCACGCAGCGGGTCTCCTGGGTCATGATCGGTGTCGGTCTGCTCGCCATCGGCATCTTCGTCGCCACGCTGCTGCCGTTCATGGGCCACGTCAACCAGCGCATCGACATCTGGCAGAACCCCGGCCCGTACTTCGACGGCGGCTGCCTGGTCAAGAGCGGTGAGGTCGTTCCGGTCAATCCCGACACCGACCTCTACAAGCAGGCCGCAGCCGCCGGCAGCCAACTCCCGGGCCAGACCGCATGCAGGAAGCTCGGCGGTGAATACTCCGACAGCGGCCAGCTGCTGAAGGGCCTGTTCTCGCTCGGCGAGGGCGGCGTCCTCGGCACCGGCCTCGGCCAGGGCGAGCCCTGGCGCACACCTTTGTCCTTCAGCGACTTCATCTTCGACTCGCTGGGCGAGGAGCTCGGCCTGACCGGGTTGATGGTGTTGCTGCTGGTATACGCGCTGATCGTGCAACGCGGTATGAAGACCGCCATCGCCGCTCGCGACCCGTTCCTGAAACTTTTCGCGGGTGGAGTCTCGTTCGTACTGGCATTGCAGGTGTTCGTCATCGTCGGTGGCGTGACCAGGCTCATCCCGCTCACCGGTCTGACGACACCGTTCCTCTCGCAGGGTGGGTCCTCGCTGATGGCGAACTGGATCCTGATCGCGATCCTGGTCCGGATGAGCCACGACGCGCGCAAGCCCGCCCCGCAGGCGATCCAGGACGAGGGCATGACCCAGATCGTGAGCACGAGGTAGGGAACGTCATGAACGGCACGCCCGTCGAACGCAGGATGTGGAGCGATCACTCATGAACATGGACAAGCCGCTTCGCCGAGTGGCGATCTTCGGCCTGTTGCTGTTCTTCGGGCTGATGGCACAGGTCAACTACGTGCAGGGCAGCCAGGCGGACAAGCTCCGCACCGATCGCAACAACGCGCGCCAGTACCTCAACCTCTTCAACGAGCCGCGCGGCACGATCATGGCCGGCCCGGACGTCCTGGTGACGTCGATCGAGACCAAGAAGAGCAACCCCAAGTACGGCCGGGTCTACAAGGACGGCGAGATCTTCGCCCCGATCACCGGCTACTTCACCAACTCGGGGGGCTCCGGCGGGCTGGAGAGGGCCTACAACCTGCTGCTCAGCGGCCAGGACAAGCGCCTTGCGAACCAGGAGTGGTTCGACACGTTCATCGGCAAGAAGGCCAAGGCCGCCAACGTCCAGACCACGATCGACCCGCAGGCCCAGCGCGTCGCCTACAACGCGCTCAAGGCCAGCACGACCCGCGAGGGCGGGGCCGTGGTGATGGACATCAAGACCGGCGCGCTCAAGGTGCTGGCCTCGTTCCCCTCCTACGACCCGACGACGGTCGCCCCGCAGACGGGTGAAGCAGGCGTCAAGCGGTTCGACGCCATGAACCGGGATCGGGCCAAGCCCAACGTCGACAAGGCGATGAGCGAGGTCAACTTCCCCGGCTCGTCGTTCAAGGCAGTGGTCGCCGCCAGCGCCCTGGAGAACGGGATCAGTAAGGACAGCAGCGTCCCGGCGCCCAAGACCTTCCTGCTGCCAGGGACGAACACCACGCTGCCCAACAGCCACGAAGGCGGCGCCTGCGAGCAGGGCCAGGCCCCGCTCATCGTCACGTTCGCCGAGTCCTGCAACACCACCTACGGCATCCTGGGCTCGCAGCAACTCGGTAAGGACAAGGTCACCGACACGGCGAAGAAGTTCGGCTATGACCAGCGCATCGAGGTGGAGCCGAACATGTCGTCCGCCAAGAGCACCTTCACCCTGCCCAACGCCGACGGCGCCCAGACGGCCCTGGCGTCCATCGGCCAGGGAAGCAACTCCGCCACCCCCCTGCACATGGCGATGGTCGCCGCCGCCGCGGCCAACAAGGGCAAGATCATGAAGCCCTACCTGATGGAGAAGGTCGTGTCCGGTGACAGCCAGAACGTCATCGAGGAAGCCGACCCGAAGGAGTTCGGCCAGGCCATGTCCGCCGGCAGCGCCGACCAGCTGGCCGACCTGATGCGCGAGGTCGTCCGTTCCGGCACCGGCAAGTCGCTGGCCCAGTTCAACATCGCCGGCAAGACGGGCACCGCCGACATCGACGGCGTCGAGTTCAACAACCGCTGGTTCGTGGGCTTCGCCCCCGTCGAGAACCCCCGCTACGCCTTCGCCGTCTACACCGTGGGCGACGGCTCCGGCGGCGAGTTCGCCGGTCCGGTCGCCGGCAAGATCATGCAGGCGGTGCGCAAGGATTGAGCAGGCCCGCCACCCCGCCCACCGGCGCGTCCCACGGGGCCGCGCCGGTGCCGCATGCCGCACCCCGGGTGGCGCAGACCACGGAAAGCCGCCCAAGCGCCGGCATGAGCGCGCCTAGACTGACGGCGGCTCAGTCGAACGGCGTGGGGGCGGTGCGGGTGCGTCGGCACCGGTGGCGCGGGTTGCAGAGGAGGCCGCATGAGCGGTGACTTCCTGCTCAACGAGCGGTACAGGCTGCTGGAGCTGCTGGCCACCGGCGGTATGGGCGAAGTGTGGCGGGCCGAGGACGAGGCGCTGGCCCGCGAGGTGGCGGTCAAGCTCCTGCGCCAGGAACTGGTCTCCGACGACCGCGCCTGCGGGCGGTTCGGAGCGGAGGCGCGCTTCGCGGCCGGGCTGCGGCACGGCGGCATCGCCCAGGTGTACGACTATGGCGAGCAGGACGGCCGGGCCTACTTCGTCATGGAGCTGGTGCCCGGCGAGCCGCTCTCGGCCATCCTTGAGCGCACCGGCGCGCTGACGCCCGAGGCCACCCTCGACCTGGTCGCGCAGGCCGCCCGGGCCCTGGCGGTCGCGCATGATCACGGAATCGTGCACCGCGACGTCAAGCCGGCCAACCTGATGATCGCCTCCGACGGCACGGTCAAGATCACTGATTTCGGGATCGCCCGGGCGCTGTCGGCCACGAGCTCGCAGACGCAGACCGGCATGGTCATGGGCACCGCCCACTACATCTCGCCCGAGCAGGCCTCCGGCCAGGAGATCACTCCCGCGTCGGACCTCTACTCGCTCGGCGTGGTGGCGTACGAGTGCCTGACCGGCAACGCCCCCTTCGACGCCGACACTCCCGTGGGCATCGCGCTCAAGCACGTCCGCGACGCCCCGCCGGAGCTGCCGCCGTCCGTCCCGGCCGGGGTTCGATCGCTGATCACCGCGTTGCTCGCCAAGGCCCCGGCCGAACGCCCAGCGGGTGCGAACCAGACGGCCGACCGTGCTGAGATGATCCGCCAGGCTCTGCTTCTCGGTGGAGATGGAGATCAGGTCGTTCTCGGTGGAGATCATGCGGCTTTGCCGCAGTTTGACGGCGGCGCTACGCCGGATAACCTCACGGAGGTGCCCGGGCAAAGACGCTCGGCGCTGATGTACACCTCGGTGACCGCAGGCGTCGTCCTGCTCGGGGTCATCGTGGTCGGCTCACTGTGGCGCGGCTTCAGCTCGGCGGGTCTCGTGGAGACCCGGAGCCCGCTGCCGGCCGTACAACCCGGCGGCGAGCCTCCGTCCACGACCACACCGACCGTACACCCGCGACCAACGAACGGGCGGCGGCCAATAGTTCCCGCCGACCCGTCAACTTCCAGGCCGTCCAAAACGTCCCAGAAGAAGCCCACCAGGAAACCGACCAAGGAAACTCCCACCGCCCCAACACCCACACCGGCGGAAAGCACCACGACTCCGCCGACTCTGAGCCCGGTTCCCTCACCAAGCGACAGCGGGGAGCTAGGTTCGGAGGACAAGGTGTAGACGTACGAGGGAAAGTGCACATATGAGTCAACCTCGGCTGCTCGGCGGCCGCTACGAGCTCGATGGCGTCATCGGGCGCGGCGGCATGGCCGAGGTCTACCGTGCCCGAGACCTGCGCCTCGATCGTGTGGTCGCCGTCAAGACCCTCCGGTCCGACCTCGCCCGCGACCCCACGTTCCAGGCCCGGTTCCGCCGCGAGGCCCAGTCGGCCGCGTCGCTGAACCACCCGTCGGTCATCGCCGTGTACGACACCGGCGAGGACACGATCGGCGACACCTCGATCCCGTACATCGTCATGGAGTACGTGGACGGCAGCACGCTGCGCGACCTCCTCCGGGAGAACCGCGCGCTCATGCCCGAGAAGGCGCTGGAGATCACCGACGGCATCCTGCGTGCCCTCGACTACAGCCACCGCGGCCAGATCGTGCACCGCGACATCAAGCCGGCCAACGTGATGCTCACCCGCAATCACGAGGTCAAGGTCATGGACTTCGGGATCGCCCGGGCCATGCATGACGCGGCGTCCACGATGACCCAGACGGCCCAGGTGATCGGCACCGCCCAGTACCTGTCGCCCGAGCAGGCGCGCGGCGAGCGCGTGGACGCACGGAGCGACATCTACTCCACGGGCTGCGTGCTGTACGAGCTCCTCACCGGCCAGCCGCCGTTCACCGGCGACTCCCCGGTGGCGATCGCCTACCAGCACGTCCGCGAGGAGCCGGTCCCGCCGTCCCAGGTCGACCCCGAGATCCCCCAGTGGGCCGACGCCATCGTCCTCAAGGCGATGGCAAAGGACGCCGACCACCGTTACCAGGACGCCACGGAGTTCCGTCAGGAGATCCAGCGGGCCCTTCACGGCCAGCCCATCGCGTCCACCGCCGCCTCCACCATGCTCATGGGCGGCCAGCAGCAGTACCCGCAGGGCACCCAGGTCATGGGCGCCATGCCGCCGCACACCCAGTCGCAGCGCCCGGTCGGCACCGGCTATGACCTGCCGCCGGTCCAGTACGACGACCAGGACCTCGACCGTCGTGGCGGCGGCGGAGGCAAGAAGGCCGCACTGTGGATCACTCTGGCCGTCCTCTTCATCGGCGGCGCCGCCCTGATCGGAGTGCTCCTGAGCAGCGGCGACGATAACAAGGGCAACACGCCCGCGGATGTCGCCGTTCCGGCGAACATCGTCGGCCAGACGCAGTCCGCCGCGACCAAGGCGATCGAGGCCGCGGGACTGACGGTCGGCGAGACCACGGAGCAGTTCAGCAGCGAGGTCAAGAACGGCTCGGTCATAAGCTCCAACCCGGCGCCGGGAGCGGAGGTCCCGCCGAAGACCCCGGTGGCCCTCGTCATCTCCAAGGGCAGGAAGCCGCCCTCGACGGTCGAGGTCCCTGACGTCAAGGGCAGGTCCCTCAACGACGCTCAGCAGGAGCTCACCTCCAAGGGTTTCCGGGTCATCACCAAGCAGGAGAGCTCCAACAGCGTCGACCAGGGCAACGTCATCCGGACCAACCCGTCCGGCGGCGAGCAGGCCAAGAAGAACTCGATCGTCACGGTCTTCTACTCGAGCGGCACCGAGAACGTCGAGGTCCCGGACCTGTCCAACCAGAGCGCCAGGGCGGCCTGCGGTGAGCTGAAGCGGATGCGGCTGAGGTGCAAGATCGAGTTCGTGGCCCCGCCGCCCGGCACCACCGTGACGCCGGGCTTCGTCTACCAGCAGAGCCCTCCGGCCGGCTCCACGCTCGCCCAGGGCGAGACGGTGACCATCATCGTCGCGCCCAAGGAGCAGCAACAGAGCCCGTCGCCCGGCATCTCCCCGCCTGACATCGGAGGCGAAGGCGGCTGACAAGCCCTCCACTCGCTGAACGCCCGGCCCCTGCAACCAGGGGCCGGGCGTTCAATTTGTCGTCTTCTTTTCGGCCAGCGGGGACACCGACGTGACCCGTGTCAGGTGTGGCATGCGCTGGGTCAGGTGTGGCATGCGCTCGACGACCAAGAGCACCCCGGCGGATGGGCAGCCTGCTGTCCCATGACCCTCGCTAGGGCGCCGTGTATGCCCGGAGAGCTCGCTGCCAGGAAGGCTCGCCCTGAGGCCAGAGCGAAGGCTCGCGGTGAGGCGAGCAGGAAGGCCCGCTGTGAGGCGAGAGCCTCTGAGCATAGAAGGAGGGCTTCCGCCACTCGGGGGCAATGGCGGAAGCCCTCTGTCATGGTTTTCGGATCAAGAAGGGCCGGTGTTACAGATTTCTCCCGGAAACTTCTCCCGAGATGGTCGAACGACTTGCGGCGTGGGTGTTCATACGCTGGAAGCGCAGGACGCGAGCCAGTTGCGGAGCAGGTCGTGGCCGTGGGCGGAGAGCACGGATTCCGGGTGGAACTGGACCCCCTCGATCGGACGGGTGCGGTGGCGGAGCCCCATGATCACGCCGTCGGGCGTACGAGCGGTGCTCTCCAAGTCCGAGGGGATCGTCGCGGGCTCCACAGCGAGCGAGTGGTAGCGCGTGGCCTCAAGCGGATTTGGGAGCCCCTGGAAGACTCCGCGGCCGTCGTGCTGGATCTGGCTGGTGTAGCCGTGGACGATCTCGGGTGCCCGGGAGACGACCGCTCCGTGGACATGGGCGATCACCTGGTGGCCGAGGCAGACGCCCAGGAGCGGCGTGTGCCGTTCGTAGGCGAGCCGGACGAGGTCCAGGCAGATCTCGGAGTCGGCCGGGTGGCCCGGCCCGGGGCTCACGAGGATGCCGTCCACAGAGGCGTCGGCGAGCGTCACGTCCGAGCGGTCCTTCACCGTGCAGTCGGCTCCGAGCTCAAGGAGGTACTGCACGATGTTGAAGACGAAGCTGTCGTGGTTGTCGACGACGAGGAGACGCACGCCCTCAGTGTCTCAGCAACCTCAGCGGGTCAGCGACGGTCGGTGGCGGAGGACGACGGGGTGTTGATGACGCCGCGGTCGAACTGGATCTTGGGTTCGAGCCACGGGAAGACCACGTACCAGAGGACGGCCGCGGCGGCGAGGATCAAGGCTGCGGCGATGGCGGTCTTGGCCTGCCACTGACCGGGCAGGTGGCGCCAGATCCAGGCGTACATGGCTCTCCTAGGCGCGGCGGGGCAGCTCGCCGGTCAGCTCACCGAAGATGATCAGTCGCTGGGCGGCGGAGTACTTGGGGTGGCAGGTGGTGAGGGTGATCATCGGCTTGGTGGGCTTGTCCTTGGGCTTCAACGGTACGGGCGCGGTGACCTCGACCGCAGAGGGCTTCACGATCCTCTTGCCAGTCACCTCGTAGACGTACTGCTTCTGCCGCGTGTCGATGAGGATCTTGTCGCCGGCACGCAGCTCGCCCGCGCGGTTGAACGGGGCCGAGTAGGTCGTCCGGTGGCCGGAGACCACGAAGTTGCCGACCTCCCCGGGCAGGGCGCTGCCGGGGTAGTGGCCGGGGCCCTTGCGGAGGTCTGCGAGGTCGACGCCTTCGATGATGACGAAGCGGTACTTCGGACCGAAACGCGGGATTCGGATCATGGCCAGGCCCTTGCCGAGCTTGACCTTCTCCGTGGTGACGTTCGGCGCCTGCCAGCTCTTGAGGAGTTCCTTGTTGAGCACGTCCTGCTGCTGGCGGGTGTATCGGCCGGTGCCCCAGAGCTCGTAGGTGACGAAGAGGAGCATGACCAGGCCGGCGGTGATGCACAACTCGCCCAGGTTACGGATCAGAATCCGCACTGCGCGTCTCCTCCTAGGGCACCGTCGCGTGTTTCATCGTCACGTTCCCGGTGTAGCCGGGCAAGGCGACCCGGTCCGCAGTCCTGACCGAGTAGCCGAGCCCGTATTCGCGAACGTAGCGCTTGTAGATCGATATCTCCGGGGAGCCGTCGAGCGCCGCCCGCAGCCGTCGCGGATCCCCCACGGCGGTGATCGTGAACGGCGGCGAGTAGACGACTCCTTGAAGGATCAGGGTATTGCCCACACACCGCACCGCGCTCGTCGAGATCACCCGTTGGTCCATGATTTGCATTCCGGCCGCACCGCCCGCCCAGAGGGCGTTCACGACCGCCTGGACGTCCGTCTGGTGCACGACGAGGTCGTCCGGACTGACCTCACGGCCATAATCTCGTTGAGGTGCGTCGTCCAGGGTCACGCGTACCGCGAAACCACGCAACGGGGTGAATCCGGAACGCACCGCAAGCGCGTCGGCCCGGGCCTGAGCCTGCTTGACCCGGGCGTCACGCCGGCCGGCCTGGCGGGAGATCGTTTCTACCTGATGGCGAAGCCGCTGGTAGCCGGCGCGTTCGTGGCGGGTCCGGCGCTGCTCGGCGGCGATGAGCTCGGTGATCTTGGTCCGGCCTTCCTCGCGCAGGTCGGTCCCGCGGGCCGTGCTCGCGCTCGCCGCGAACAAAGTTCCCGCCACAAGCGTGAGGCCTGGGATGATGCTTCCCCACGTTCGACGTCGTACGCTGCTCACCAGCGACTACGCTAACCGACAAAACACCCATGCGCGGACCGGCGCTCCGGCCGTCGCCCGCCCGAGGAGATCGATCCCACCGTGGCCAAGTCCAAAGTGCGCAAGAAGGCCGTTTACACACCGCCGCAGAAGTCGAAGGCACCCGAGGTCAGCCCCCGGTTCCTCGTGCCGACGATGATCACTCTCTGGCTGCTCGGGCTAGCCTGGATCGCAGTGTTCTACGTGACGGCGAGCACAGGCACCGACATCCCGGTCATGACCGACCTGGGCAACTGGAACCTGGGGATCGGCTTCACCGCGATCATCCTGGGCGTGATCCTCTCCACGCGCTGGCGCTGATCGGCCCGCGTACCCACATTCGGGTCGCGTAATCCACCAGTGTTATCCACACCCTGGGGATTTCCCGGCCAGCTTCCCACAGCTTTTCCACAGGGAAGTCTCGAGGCGCCGCCGCCCGCCCGGTGGCGGCGGCCCTCGTGCAGCGAACGCCAAAGCTTCTCTTTGGCGACCCCAGCCCGGTTCGCCAGTGGGGTCCGCCTGAGCCGGGCCAGCCGACCTTCGTGCCTCCAACGGATGGCTGTAGCCGGTACTAGGCCAGATGGCCCATGCGGAGACAGGTCCAGGCAGCCCCGGTGCAGGCGGCCTCGGCCCTCGCCGACCCGGTTCAGGCAGCCCCTGCCCTGGCCGACCCGGTGCGGCGGCGCCGGCCCAGGCAGCCCCCGGGCCTGGCTGGCCCGGGCCTGGCTTGGTGCAGCCCCGGGCCGGCCAGGGTTAAGCCACTCCTGCCGTCAGGTCGGCCGTCTTGACCATCACCAGGATCGCGAACAGCACCAGGGTCACGACCGGTGCGGCGATGTGGATGAGCTGGCGCTGCTTAGCCGGGGCGTAGGCGTACGCCACTGCCAGCAGAGCACCGGTGACAAGACCGCCGATGTGCCCTTGCCAGGAGATCCCGGGGACCGCGAACGTGATCACCAGGTTGATCACCAGGAGGAACACGATCGGGCCGACCTGGCCGCCGAACTTCCGGCCGATGATGAAGAACGCCCCGAACAGGCCGAAGATGGCGCCCGAGGCCCCGACCGCCGCCGAGCCCGGCTCCACGAGGTAGAGCAGGACCGAGCCGCCCAGCCCGGACAGCACGTACAGCGCCACGAAGCGCCAACGACCCAGCACCCGCTCCAGCTCCGGGCCGATCGCCCACAGGGCCCACATGTTGAACAGGATGTGGGTGATCCCGAACGAGCCGCCGCTGGGACGCTGGTGCAGGAACATCGAGGTGAAGAGCCGGTACGGCTCACCCTCGGCGACGCCCACCAGCCGGCCCTCACGGCCGACCGCGACGCCGAGCATCATGAAGTCCTCGACGACCTTCCACGAGGCCAGCTCGGCCAGGTAGACCAGTACGCAGATGCCGATCAGCGAGTAGGTCACGACCGGCGTCGCCGACTCCGGGGCCCGGCCGCCCAGGACGGTCCGGGCCCGGCGAACGTTCTTGTTGCCCTCCGCCACGCATTCGACGCACTGGTGCCCGACCGCGGCGTCCCGCATGCACTCCGGGCAGATGTAGCGGTCACACCGGGTGCAGCGCACGTACGTCTCGCGCCCCGGATGCCGGTAGCAGGTCGGCACCGGGGTGTCCGACCCGGGCGAAGGGTTGGGGTCTGTGCTCATCGTGGCTCCGTAGGGCCGGCGCAGGGTCTCTCTAGGTATTACGACTGGCGGCGGTCGATCGTCACCGACTCGATGACGACATCGTTCACCGGCTTGTCCATCCGGCCGGTCGGCGCGTTGCTGATCCTGTCGACGACGTCGGTGCCCTCGATGACCTTGCCGAAGATCGTGTGGCGGCCGGTCAGGTGCTGGACCTGGCCGATGTTGTCGGTGGTGATGAAGAACTGCGAGCCGTTGGTGCCGGGCCCGGCGTTGGCCATGGCCAGGAGGTACGGCTTGTTGAACTTCAGGTCCGGGTGGAACTCGTCCTTGAACTCGTAGCCCGGCCCGCCGGTGCCACGGCCCAGCGGGTCCCCGCCCTGGATCATGAAGCCGGGGATGACCCGGTGGAACACCGTGCCGTTGTAGAGCGGCGTGCCGGTCCGCGGCTCGCCGGTCTCGGGATGCCGCCAGTCGCGGGTGCCCTCCGCGAGGCCGACGAAGTTGTCGACCGTGACGGGCGCTTGCTCCGGGTAGAGCTGAATGACGATCTTGCCAAGGGTGGTGTTGAGCGTCGCAAAGATTTGTTCAGCCACGGATGGCCGCCTCCTCGTCGATATGGGCATCTCCGGTTTCGGACATACACGTATGCCCACTGTGCGTGACCCAATGATCTCGTGCACAGGGTTTACCTTCCGCGCTTTGGGAAGGCTGCATGGCAGGACCTCGCAAACAGGGAGGTTAGCGTGTCCCTAATGATGAGTATCCGCCGGAAGCCGCAGGACGAAGTGCTCTCGCGGTTCGGGCGTGTGCGGGAAGCGTGTCGGCACGGAGCTGAAACGTGGCGGCTGAACGCGTCCGACGCGGCGGATCGTATCGCCCCGGCGGCGCAGCGCACGCGCGATGTCGCCGCCGACCGCATCATGGGCGCTCGCGGCTGGAGCGCGCCCCGGATCGAGAACGCCGCACGATATGTGGAGGGCGGACTCGCCCCACGGGTGAGCTCTTTCCTGTCAGATGTAGCCGACAGGGTCGAACCACCCAAGCCCAGCCATCGCGGACGCAACATCACCATGATGATGCTCGCCGCCGTGGCTGCGGTGGGGATCGCCGGAGCAGTCATGACCAAGCGGAACTCCATGCAGTCGCTGATGGAAGACGACATGAGCCAGCCGGAGGCACCGGCAAAGTCTGAAGCCAACAGCCACGCGCACACGCCGTAACCACGGCGAAGAAAGGCCCGGCCTACCAAGGCCGGGCCTTTCGCATGCCCGCATACGCGGAGCCCGAACCCACACGGAGCCCGACACATAACCCCCCGATGCCCAGCCGCACGACCGGTGAAAGCCGAGCCGACCCACACGAGTCGCCCCGACACACGGGGGGCCAGCTACCCCTGCGGGCGTTGAGCTGACACCAGGAGTCGCCCCGACACAGGAGGCGGGCCAACGCGCGGGAGGCAGGCCGACATACAGGACACAGATCCACACCCAGGCGGACCGACGCGCAAGGCGTGTCGACGCGCGGACGGCAGACCGAAACACGGCAAGCGGGTCGACACGCGGCAGACGGGGCGGCGCGCAGAAGGCAGATCGGCGCACGGCAAGCGAACCGAAACACGGCAAGCGGGCCGACACGCGGCAGGCGGAGCGGCGCGAGGGAGGCGGGGCGACACGCGGTGGGCGGGGCGGCGCGGGGCAGGCGGGGCGGCGCGCACAAGGCAGATCGGCGCGAGGGAGGCGGGCCGACACGCGGCAAGCGGGCCGACACGCGGTAGGCGTGTCGACGCGCGGAAGGCAGACCGACACACGGCAAGCGGGTCGACACGCGGCAGACGGGGCGGCGCGCAGAAGGCAGATCGGCGCGAGGGAGGCGGACCGACACGCGGCAAGCGGGCCGACACGCGGTAGGTGGGTCGACACGCGGTAGGCGGGGCGGCGCGGGGCAGACGGGTCGACACGCGGCAGACGGGGCGGCGCGCGGCAGGCGGACCGACACGCGGCAGGCGCAGCGGCGCGCAGAAGGCAGATCGGCGCACGGCAGGCGAACCGAAACACGGCAAGCGGGCCGACACAGCAAGCGGAGCGGCGCGCGGCAAGCGGGCCGACACACGGCAGGCAGATCGGCACGAGGGAGCCGGACCGACACGCGGCAAGCTGGCCGACACACGGCAAGCGGAGCGGCGCGCGGCAGGCGGGCCGACGCGCAGGGGCAGATCGAGGCTTAGGGGGCGGATCGATGTGCAGGGGCAGATCGACATGCAGGGGCGGGCCGACACGCGATGGGTGTGGCCGGCGCGGGGGGCGGGGCGGCAGGCTGCGCGCGCGGGCGGGATCGAGGGCGCGGGAGTTGGGGTGGCGGGAAAGCGGTGGGGGCTTTGTCGGGGTGGGGCTACCAACCGGTACTTTGACATCTCCGTCGTTGGCCAGGGCAGAGAGCAAGGTACACCGCATGCGTCCGAGATCCAGTTCGATCCGGCAGCTCATGGCGGCCAAGGCCCGCCAGGGCGTGCATACGGCCGTACATCGCGGCTGGGAGTGGGTGCGGCGGCAGGGGGAGATCACGCCGCAGACGCCGGGCCGGCGGAAGTTCGCCTATCTGGGTGAGGGCGCGTGCATCGGATTTCCGGTGGGGGCGATCTACGGGGAGCCCTGGATCTCGATCGGCGACCACACGCTGGTCGGTACGCATGTGACGATCTCGGCGGGGTTCGTGCCTGGGCTGGACCTGGGACCGAACGTGATCGTGAAGATCGGGTCGAGCTGTTCGCTCGGGCGAGGCACCCACATCGTCGGGCACCAGTCGATCGAGATCGGCAACGATGTCTTCACCGGCCCGAACGTGTACATCACGGACCAGAACCACAGCTACGGCGACGTGGACGTGCCGATCGGGCGGCAGTGGCCCGAGAACAACCCCGTGGAGATCGGCGACGGATGCTGGATCGGGACCGGCGCGATCATCCTGCCGGGGACGCGGCTGGGCAGGAACGTGGCGGTCGCGGGCGGCGCGGTGGTACGCGGTGAGTTCCCCGACCACTCGGTCATCGGCGGTGTGCCCGCCAAGGTCCTGCGCAGCCACGATCCGGAGGAGGGCTGGCAGCCGCCACTGCGCAAGCCTCCCTTGATCTCACTGGACGAGCTGGCCGCCCTCTCGGTCGACGGGCTCGACGGCCTCCAGATCCTCCAGGACAAGCTCCGCGAGGAGGCCGGGTAGACCAGAGGCCCCGCCCGGTGGGCGGGGCCTCACAGCCGTTCGTCAGTTGGTGCGGGCGGGACGGCGGTCGCCGCCCTCACGGCGCGGGCCACCACGGCGCCCGCCGTGTGACGCTGCGGCGCCTCCACGACGCTCGCCACCGCCGTACGAGCCGCGCTCGCCCCGGGGGGAGCGGTCGCCGCCGTACGAGCCACGCTCGCCGCCGCCGTACGAGCCGCGACGCTCGCCGTACGAGCCCGAGCCCTCGCGGCGCTGACCGCCGTCCTGGCGGTCGTACGACGGCCGGGAGGAGCGGCCGCTGAAGCCACGGCCACCGCGACGGCCACCGCCCTGGCGGCCACGGCCCTCACGCTTGGGGCGCTCGGGGATGATCGGGCCCTCGATCGGGATGCCGGACGGCGTGCGCGCACCGGTCACCTTGATCAGGTCGGCGTCCCCGGCGGTGACCCGCGTGCGGGGGGCGTGGATGCCGGCCCGCTTGGTCATCTGCTGGGTGGCGCGTACCTGGTGGGGCAGCACGAGGGTCACGACGGTGCCGCGCTCACCGGCGCGGGCCGTACGACCTGCGCGGTGCATGTAGTCCTTGTGGTCGGCCGGCGGGTCGACGTGCAGGACCAGGCTGATGTCGTCGACGTGGATGCCGCGCGCGGCGACGTCGGTGGCGACGAGCACGTCGAACGAGCCCTCCATGAACTCGGCCAGCGTGCGGGTGCGCAGCCCCTGGCTCTTGCCGCCGTGCAGGCCCGCGGCCCGCACGCCCGCCTGGGCGAGCTGCTTGGCCAGCCGGTCCACCCCGTGCTTGGTACGGGCGAAGAGGATGGTCTTGCCCTCGCGGTTGGCGATCTCGGCGGTGATCGCGGCCTTCTCCTTGGGCGCCACCAGCAGGAGGTGGTGGTCCATGGTGTCGACCGACTCGTCGACCTGGCCGATGGCGTGCGTCACCGGGTCGTTCAGGTAACGCTTGACCAGGACGTCGACGTCCTTGTCCAGGGTGGCCGAGAACAGCATGCGCTGCCCGCCCCGCTTGGCCTGGTCGAGGATGTCGGTGACGTCGGGCAGGAAGCCCATGTCGGCCATGTGGTCGGCCTCGTCCAGCACGACGATCTCAATGTCGCCAAGATCACACGCGCCCTGGCGCATGAGGTCCTTGAGACGGCCGGGCGTGGCGACGAGGATCTCGACGCCGCGACGCAGCGCGTCGATCTGCTTGAACATCGAGGTCTGGCCGATGACGGTCTTGAACCGCAGGCCGAGCGTGCGGCCGAGCGGTTCGAGGTTGGTCTGCACCTGCTGGGCGAGCTCGCGGGTGGGGACGAGGATGAGGCCGAGCGGGCGCTTGGGCGCGGCCTTCCGGCCGGCCAGCCGGGCCAGCATCGGCAGCCCGAAGGCCAGGGTCTTTCCGGAGCCGGTCTTGCCACGACCGAGCACGTCATGGCCGGCCATCACATCGGGGATGGCGGCGGCCTGGATGGGGAACGGTGCCTCGATGCCCTGGCGGGCCAGTCCGCTCACCAGAGCCTCGGGGAGACCGAGCTCGGCGAACGTGGGGACCGCGGGAGAGTCGTCAGCCGTCAGGCCGGACTCGGGCAGGGCATTACCAACAGGCAGGGTTGTCACGCATTACCTTCCGAGAGGGGGGCACGTCTCGGGAGGCACCACAGTCGGATCTGTGGCCTGCAAGGACGAGCCTGACGCTTGGGCGTCGTAAGAGTGATTTGTTCAGTCTAACGTTCCGGCGCTACCGGTTTATGCCCTGGCCCCATCTGGGACCTCCTTCTCCACTGCCCCAAGAGCTACTTTTATGCCCATCGCGCCCTCCCGCACCATCGCGATCCACTTCGTGGACAGCGCATTGCGCGGGGCGCGGGAGCGCGACATCGACGTGTGGCCGGTGCTCCTCCGTGCAGGAATCCCGCCCGCGCTCCTGGGCGATTCGCGGGCCCGAGTGACCCGGGAGCAGTACGCGGCGCTGAGCCGCGGCCTGTGGGACACGCTGGACGACGAGTTCCTGGGACTGGGCGATTTTACCTGCAAGCGCGGCCTGGTGGTGCTCAGCAGCCCGGATCTGGCGACGGCCCTCCGGCGCGCCGCCGACTTCTACGGCTTCCCACCATGCTCCGCTTCCATCTAGAAACACCGAAGCCCTCCAGCACACACCTCGAGGTCCGGCTGACGATCGATCTCGGCTCGGTACGTGATCCGGATCATTTCGTCACGGAGTGCCTGGTGACCATCTGGCATCGCGTGGTCGGCTGGGCGATCGACCGGCAAGTGTCTCTCGTCCGGCTCGAGTCCGGTTACCCGCCGCGCCCGGCCGCCGACGCTGCTGATGGGCGGCGAGTTCGACGCGTTCCAGCGCGGCACGCCGATGCTCTACCAGCGGCTGTCCGCGAACGGTACGCCCGTGCAGTTCGTGGACGGCCCGTGGTCGCACATCATCGCCGCCATCCCCGCGGCCGGAGTGAGCCTGCCAGGCATGGCCAACGAGCCGCCGGGCGTCAGGCTGGGCGAGCTGCAACTGCGCTGGTTCGACCACTACGTGCGCGGCGTTCCAGATCCGGCGCTCGAACGGCGCGACAAGCAGGTCACCTACTTCGAGAACGGCGCCAACCAGTGGCGTACTGCCGGTCAGTGGCCTCAAGCGGACGTCACGTACCAGAAGTCCTTCCTGTCCGGACAAGCAAGCCGAGGACGCCCCGGCACATTGGTATCGGATACCGCGCAGCCGTCAAACGGCCGACAGTCACCCGACGGCCCGCAACCATCCGGCGCCGCGCAACCGCCCAAGAGCGCACAACGGTCGGGTGGCGCGCTGGGTTTCGGGGGCGGGCAGGCGTCAGGCGGCCTGCAGCGGCACGGCGGCGCCCACCCATCTGGCACTGCGCAGCCGTCACACCAGGCCGGCGGCATGCAGCCATCCGGCAGCGCACAGCGGTCGGGTGACGTGCAGCCATCCGGCGGCCTGGGGTGGTCCAGGGGTGTGGGGCGGTCTGGTGGCGTGCTGGTGTCCGGCATGCCGGATGTCGTTCCGTGGAACCTCTTCTCGGGGGTGTGCTCCCGTTCGACGTTCCAGTGGCTGCTGTTCGGCGGCGAGTTCGGCAACGGCCCGCTCAGAATCCCTGTGTCACCGACAACCGGTACAACGAAGGGTTGGGGCTGACGTACGACCTGCCGGTGCGCGGCCAGCCACTCCGCCTCACCGGTCCGCTGAACGCGCACTTCACCGTGTCGACCAGGTCGCGGGACAGTCAGCTGACCGTACGGCTGGAAGACGTGGCACCCGACGGCTCCGCCATTCAGCTGACCGCCGGTTGGCTGTCGTTGTCGATGCGGCACCTCGACCGAGGGAAGAGCATTGTGCGGAACGGGATGATCGTCCAGCCGTGGCATCCGTACACCAAGGCCTCACAGCAGGCGATGCCCAAGGACGAGCCTGTCTCCGTCGACGTCGAGATCTTCCCGGCTTCGTGGTCGATCCAGCCCGGTCACAGGCTGCGGCTGGCCGTCCAGACCGGGGACTTCCCGCATCTGTTCCCGCCGTTCCCGCAGCTGAAGGACAGCCTCGGCGGCGACGTCCAACTGTGGCACGATCCGGAGCACCCGTCCTGGATCACTCTGCCGACGCAGCCGAGCTGAGGCGCCGGACGATGATTGCGGCGAGTTGCCGGGGTGGAGGCCCTTCATCCGGCAACCCGCCGCGTTTCAGCTCACCCCGTTTGGGAGCCGACCCTTAGACAGTGCGGGCTGGACCCTTCGCGAACAATCCAGGGATCCACGTACACGACCCGTAACCGGGCACGGAAAACGCGCTCAGCAGGCGCAGGAGATGCCGGAGGTCGGGGCGGTCAGAGAATCGGCGGGACGGCGTGTCACCAGGCCTGCGCCGTTCTTGACCGGGAAGCCCTCGCGCGCCCAGTACTCGAAACCACCGATCATCTCCTTGACGGCATAGCCGAGCTTGGCGAACTCCAAGGCGGCCTTCTGCGCACCGTTGCAACCAGGACCCCAGCAGTAGACGACCACCGTCACGTCCCGCTGGATCAAGCCGGCCGCGCGCTCGGCGATCTCCGCGGTGGGCAGGTGGATCGCGCCCTCGATGTGGCCCTGGTTCCAGCTCTCGATGCTCCGCGAGTCGACGACCACGATGCCGGACGCACCGGCCGCCAGGTCGGCGGCGACGTCGGACACGTCGGTCTCGAACGCCAGCCGGGCCGCGAAGTGCGCGAGCGCCTCAGCGTTGGCGGCAGCGGGGATCCGGGTGACTGCTGACGCGGTAGTGATCATAGATGTGACTCCTTGACCTGGCGTTACTCCTGCGAATGCCTCAATGGTCGCGGTCTGGTCGGCATCCCGGACAGTGGCATGAATGCCCGTGACCGATAAGATCTCGCCATGCAGCTCGCCAAGCGACACACGATTTCCGTCCTGGCGTTCGACAGCATGGCTCCGTTCGAGCTCGGGTCCGTGGTGGAGGTGTTCGGGCTGCCCCGGCCCGAACTCGACGTTCCTTGGTACGACCTGCGGGTCTGCTCGCTCGAACGCGGACCGATGCGGGCGGTCGGCGGCTTCACCATGACCGCCGAGAACGACCTTGAGGTCTTCGCCGCCGCGGACACGGTCATGGTCGTCGCCGTCCCGAACGTACGCGGCGACGTGCACCCCGAGGTCGTCGCCGCACTCCGCAGCGCGCACGACCGAGGCGCGCGCGTCGTCTCGATCTGCTCAGGCGCCTTCGCGCTGGCGGCGGCAGGTCTGCTGGACGGGCGCGAGGCGACCACCCACTGGCGGTACGCGGCGCTCCTGCAACAGCGGTACCCAATGATTCACGTGAATCCAGACGTCCTCTATGTGGACGGCGGCGACATCCTCACCAGCGCCGGCAGCGCCGCAGGGCTCGACCTTTGCCTTCATCTCGTACGCAAGGACCACGGCGCGAGGGTGGCCAACGCCGTCGCCCGCCGCCTGGTCATCCCGCCGCACCGAGACGGCGGCCAGGCGCAGTTCGTGGAGGCCGCGGTCACCGAGCCCGCCGAGGACGACGCGGTGGCCCGAGCCATGGCATGGGCGCTGGCCCACCTCACCGACCCCATCACGGTCGCCGACCTGGCCCGCCAAGCACACCTCGCCCCCCGCACGTTCATCCGCCACTTCAACCGGCAGACCGGCACCAGCCCCCTGCGCTGGGTCATCACCCAGCGCATCATGGCCAGCCTGCCCCTCCTCGAAGGCGGCACGATGCCCATCGAGGAGATCGGCGCTGCGGTCGGCTTCGAAAGCGCGGTCACCTTCCGGCACCACTTCACCCGCGCCATGAAAACCTCCCCCTCCGCCTACCGCCGCACCTTCCGCGCCAACGCCTCCTAGCCCCACGAACACCGCCGCTCCTACCTCCACGAACCCTGCGCCGGATCTGTACACCGTCGACCGGGCACCGCCCGCTCGGCGCCGTTGGCGCGCCGTTGTTGGCGGCGCGCTGTTGGCGGGCGCTGTCGACCGTGCGCCGTTGGGTGTGCGCCGTTGGGTGTGCGCCGTTGGCTGTGCGCCGTTGGCTGGGCGCTGACGGCTCGGCATCGTCAGCTGGCGTCGCCAGCTGGGCGCTGAGAGCCCCGGCATCGTTGGATCGGCATCGTTGGCTGGGCGATGACGGCTCGGCCTCATCGGCTCGGCGATGACGGCTCGGCGTCGTCGGCTCGGCGCTGACGGCTCGGCCTCATCGGCTCGGGAATGACGGCTCGGCGTCGTCGGCTCGGCGCTGACGGCTCGGCGTCGTCGGCTCGGCGTCGTTAGCTGGGCGCTGACGGCTCAGCACCGTCGGTTGGGCATCGTTGGCTGGGCGTCGTTCAAGCGGTGTTCGGCTGGGGAGTCCGGCGACGAGTCTCGGCTCGGGCGGGTGTACGGGCATGGTGGATGAGGGCCAGCCAGATCAAGGCCGCCCCGGCCGAGAGCAGGTCCAGGTTGATGAAGATCGTGATGAAGCCGAGTACGACCAGCACGGGGCTGAGGATGTTGCCGATGCTGCGCGGACCGACCACGGCCAGTTGAACGAGCAGCACGATCAGGCCGAGCATGAAGAACATCGGGCCGATCTCGTACACCACCTGCGGCAGCACAGCCGGGACGTCGGAGTACCGGTCCGAGAGCCTGCTCTTCTCTGCGGGGTCCGCTGCCTGGAGCCCGACGACGATGTCGATGATCGCTACCCGGATGAACGTCGCCAGCCCGACGAGCGCGACCCCTGTGGCGATGTTGGCGGTCAACCTACGCGGCATGCCCCCGCGAGGCACTCGGCGGCGGAGCCCCACGATCACCGGGCCGTACATGAGCAGGGCGCCCAGAAAGAGCAGGTGTCCCACCGTCCACGCGGTGCCCGGTCCATGGTGGCCGTCGCGGCCGTCGATGAGCCGGACCAGCCCGTACGTGAGCATGAGCACGGGCGCGAGGTGGAAGGCGATCCGGGTGAACGTGGCGGCAGGGGAGTCCTGCGAGCGATGCGCGGTCGTGGCCGTCATGTTGGCTCCCAGAGGTTCGAGGATTCAAGACATGCGTGCATACGTCTCGATCCTCTGGAAACAACGGCTTTCTGTGATCGCCGCCGCGAGCGGTCTTGGGCCATCGGTGACGTGGGGGAGCTGGGCTGGTCGGCTCCCCCACACGACGGAGAGCGCCACGACTCAGGAGGATTCGGCGAGGCGCGTCAGCGCGGCTCGCCCAGAGCGCATCAGCACCGCTCGATCAGGATGCGTCAGCACGGCTCGATCAGCGTGCCCGGACGGCTCGCTCAGGGCGAATCAGGAGGGTTCAACGAGGCGCGTCAGCGCGGCTCGCTCAGAGCGCATCAGCACCGCTCGATCCGGCCGTGTCCGGACGGCTCGATCACTGTGTCAGCACCGCTCGATCCGGGCGTGTCCGGAGGCTCGATCAGTGTGCGTCAGGACGGCTCGATCGGGACGTGTCAGGAGGGTTCGATGAGGCGTGTCTCGTAGGCGGCTATGACGGCTTGGACGCGGTCGCGCAGGCCGAGTTTGGACAGGACATTGCTGACGTGTGTCTTGACGGTGTGTTCGCTGACGACCATCGCGGCGGCGATCTCGGCGTTCGACAGGCCGCGGCCCAGCAGGCGAAGGGTCTCGCGTTCTCGCTCGGTCAGGACGGTCAGCCGGTCCGAGGGCGTGTTCCCGGAGCGTGGGCGGTTGCGGGTGATGTCCGAGATGAGGCGGCGGGTCACGGCCGGCGCGAGCAGCGACTCCCCCGCCGCCACCACCCGTACCGCGTGGACGAGGTCGTCGCGGCGGACGTCCTTGAGCAGGAAGCCGCTGGCACCCGCGTACAGCGCGTCGTAGACGTAGTCGTCCTGGTCGAACGTGGTCAGCATGATCGCGCGGGCGCGGGTCTCGGCGCAGACGGCCTTCGCGGCCTCGATGCCGTCCATGCCGGGCATCCGGATGTCCAGCAGGACGACGTCCGGATCGTTCTCCCGTACGGCGGCGATCGCGGCGGCACCGTCGCCGGCCTCGGCGACGACCTCGATGTCCGGCTGCGCGTCGAGGATCATCGTGAAGCCGCTGCGGACGAGTTCCTGGTCGTCGGCCAGCACCACGCGGATCACGAGGTCACCGCCGCCGTGTCGTCGAGCCCGACCGCGCCGGCGTGGGGGAGTCGCGCCGTCACGTGGAAGCCGCCGTCCGGCATCGGCCCCACCTCGGCCCGCCCGCCGCAGGCCACGGCACGTTCCCGGATGCCGATCAGGCCGTCGCCACCGCGCCGCCATCCGGCTGCGGCGTCCTCCGCGTCCTGGCCTCGCCCGTTGTCGGTCACCTTGATCTCCAACTCGTCGTCCTTCCAATGGAGCCGTACCGCTGCGGCTGAGGCCCCGGCATGTTTGACCGTGTTGGTGAGCGCCTCCTGCACGATCCGATAGGCCGCGACATCGGCGTCGGCCGGCAAGGCGCGAGGATCGCCCGTGACGTGCAGGTCCACGCGCAAGTGTGTACGCCTGACCTGGTCCAGGAGATCGGGGAGGGCACTGACGGTCGGCTGTGGCGCACGTACTCCGAAGTCCTGCTCCTCCTTGAGCACACCCAGCATGCGCCGCAACTGGGTCATCGCGTCCCGGCCGGCGTCCGCGATCGCGTCGAACGCGCGTTCAGCCTGGTCGGGGTCGGTGCGGACGACCACGGGACCGGCCTCCGCCTGAACGACCATGATGCTGACGGCGTGGGCGAGCACGTCATGCATGTCGCGCGCGATCCGCGCCCGTTCCTCCGCCGCTGCCCGCGCCGCGTCGGCCTCTCGTTCGCGTTCCAGGCGTACGGAGCGTTCCACCAAAGCGTTCGAACGCTCCCGCGCCGTGCGTGCGAGCGTTCCCAGTAGGAAGGCGCACATAGGCAGGAGGAGCGTGAACATGAACTCCCCCGCGTCGTTGTCCTTGATGAGGAGCGAGCTGGGCGGGGTGGTCACGACGAGCACGCTGATGAAGCCCCAGCGCTGCCAACGTCGCCGTCCGAGGTCGGCCAATGTGTAGATCGCCACGAGCGCGCCGTACTGCAACATCTGGCCTGGGCGGTGGTACGCCGAGACGAGCGTGGCGAAGGCCGCCACGATCAACGCGATCGCGAACGGCGCACGACGTCGCCAGATGAGCGGCAGGATCGTGCCGAAGTTGAGGACCACCCCCAGCGGCGTCACCTCAGGCGCGGTCGCGAACGGGACGGTCACCGGAACAGCGACGGCGGCCGCCACCAGCACGTCGAGGAGATAGTCGTCGCCGTTGCGAAGTCGGGCGGCGAGGAGGCGGAACCGATCGCGCATCTGCCCAGTATCGGCGCGAAAGCCCTCGCCACACCTCGCTCGCACGAGGGATTCCGTGCTGGGTGACTGGTCAGGCGGAGTGTCTCAGGGGCGGTTCCTGAACGGTGACGCCGCCGAGCAAGGAGAACGCTCGTACACGCACGGTGGGGACATCGGAGTCACCCTGACCGCACTCGTCACCGTCCGCGCCGTTGGCGGAGCCGAGGAGGCCGAGTGCCAGCGCACCGAGCAGTCCACGGCGTTCCAACACAACCCGCACGCCCCGGGGCACACACACTGAGACGCCGCCGAGCAGAGAGATTTTCGTCAGCGTCACCTCCGGAGCAGCGATATCAGCCTCGCGCAGGTCGAGGTTGGTGCCGCCGATGACGGCGAGTGACACCAGATGGCGGTCCATGTGCCAGCGACCGTGGCGGCGTAGCCCGCCCATCGCCGCCACATGCCATTGGGTACGGATTTCGGGAGCGTCACCTTGCGCCGGAAGGTCGTCGATGAGCTCATCGAGTTCGGCACGGGTACGCACCACTTGTGCGTCCTCCACCCGTTCGCTGAACTCCCGCAGGCTCAGCAACCCCTCGCCGCACGCCTGGTTCAACCGCGCGATGACGGCGTTGCGTTCAGCGTCCGATGCCACTACCGCCGAACGACCCGCGCGCGCCTTCTCGCTGTGGTCTTTCATAACGGCTCCCTACCCAGAGCAGATACGTATAGCCCAGCACCACGAGCCAGAGCCGTAAACAACGAGGTCATACACACAGACCAGCCGAGGGAGTGGGTCAGCAAACGCGCGGACCAGCCGACCCAGTGAGCCAGTAACGTGCACGCCATCCCGAGCCAGATCCGCGCAGACTGCCGAGCCCGTAAAGCGCACACAAGCCGAGCCCAATGCGCACAGACTGCGAAGCTCGTCAGGCGCACACCAGCCGAGCCGGATCCGCACGAACTACCGAGCTCGCCAGCGCAGACCAGCCGGGCCAATTGGGCGCAGACCTGCCTGGCCAGTTAGGCGTAGACCTGCCGAGCCGGATCCGCGCAGACCAGCCACGCCCGTTAGGCGTAGACCTGCCGACGCAGCAGTGCCGAGGAGCCAACGTCGGCGAGCAGCTCAAACGGCAGCGTAAGCAGCTGGGGGAGGTTGGCGGGTTGAGAGAGGCTCCCGGCAAGTTACCGAGAGGGGTGCTCTCAGTGACCGCCCTGGCCGCTGGCCGTTGCCGCGAGTGGAGTTTGTGGCCTGGCATGACCGGGGCATCATCTCCTACCGGTTACGCCTGCTGACCCTCCGTCACCGCCGTCCCCCACAACCGGAAGGCACATCAATGTCACAGCCTTTTGAGCTGCCGGACTTCTATATGCCGTACCCCGCGCGGATCAACCCGCATCTCGAAACTGCACGTGAGGAGTCCAAGATATGGACGCGTGATCTCGGGATGCTGAAGGGCTCCGGCATCTGGGACGAGGCGGATCTCGACGCCCACGACTATCCCCTGCTGTGCGCGTACACCCATCCGGACTGCGACGGCCCCGAGCTGACGCTGATCACCGAGTGGTACATCTGGGTGTTCTTCTTCGACGACCACTTCCTGGAGCGCTACAAGCGCACGCACGACCGCGAGGGCGGCAAGGAGCACCTGGACAGGCTGCCCGCCTTCATGCCGATGGACCTCGCCGCCGGGACACCCGAGCCGACCAATCCCGTAGAGGCGGGCTTGGCGGATTTGTGGGCGCGGAGCGTACCCACCATGACCATGGCGTGGCGCGCGCGCTTCGCCGAGAGCACCGCGAACCTCCTGAACGAGTCACTCTGGGAACTCTCCAATATCAACGCACGGCGCATCCCCAACCCCGTCGAGTACATCGAGATGCGCCGCAAGGTCGGTGGAGCGCCGTGGTCCGCCGGCCTTGTGGAACACGCCGCACGAGCCGAGGTGCCCGCCACGGTCGCCGGCTCCCGGCCCTTGCAGGTGTTGCGCGACTCGTTCTCGGACGCCGTACACCTACGCAACGATCTCTTCTCGTACCAGCGGGAGACAGAGGACGAAGGGGAACTGGCCAACGGTGTCCTCGTTCTGGAGACGTTTCTCAATTGCACGACCCAGCAGGCTGCGGACGCGGTCAACGACCTGCTCACCTCGCGCCTTCAGCAGTTCGAGCACACGGCGCTCACCGAGCTGAGCCCGCTCTTCGCCGAGAAGGGACTGGATCCGGCGTCGTGCGCCAAGGTTCTCGCGTACGTCAAAGGCCTCCAGGACTGGCAGTCGGGCGGGCATGAATGGCACATGCGCTCCAGCCGCTACATGAACAAGAAAGCGGCGCTCACCCCGGCGGGAATCAACGAACTCAACGGCCTCGGCATGTCGGCGGCGAACATCAAGGCGTTGCTGAGCAGGCTCCGCGGCTTCACGCACACGCCGTACGAGAGGGTCGGGCCGTCGCGGATTCCCGACCTCTACATGCCGTTCCCCACCACCATCAGCCCGCATCTGAACGCCGCACGACGCAACCTGGTCGACTGGGCGGGCAGGATGGGGCTCCTCCATCCGCAGCCAGGCGTGCCGGGCTCGGAGATCTGGGACGAGGACAAGCTGGCGGACTACGACCTCCCGTTGTGCGCCGCCGGCATCCACCCTGATGCCTCGCCCGAAGAACTCGACCTCACGTCAGGCTGGTTGACCTGGGGCACGTACGCCGACGACCTCTATCCCGTGGCCTTCGGCCGTACACGGGATCTGGCCGGGGCGAAGCTGTGCAACGAACGACTACGCCTGTTCATGCCGACCCAAGACCCGGCGGTGAACGGCACCGCGCCCGCCGTGAACGGCACCGCGGTGGACGGCACCGCGGTGGACGGCACCGCGGTGGACGGCACCGCGGTGGAGGGGACCGTGCCCGCGGTGAACGGCGCGGAGGAGGTCACGGTGAACGGCGCGGAGGTCGATCGCCCGACGCCCGGCAGCGGACCAGACGCCGCGCATGCGGCCGGAGCCGTGCCTGTGACGCCGATAGAACGAGCGCTGGCCGACCTGTGGGCCCGTACGGCCGGGCCGATGTCGGTGAGCGCGCGAGAGAAGTTCCGCACCGCGATCGAGGAGATGATCGACAGCTGGCTCTGGGAGCTCACCAACCAGGCGGAGAACCGGATCCCTGACCCGGTCGACTACATCGAGATGCGCCGGAAGACCTTCGGCTCCGAACTCACCATGAGCCTCTGCCGGCTTGCCCATGAGCGCCAGGTGCCGTCGGAGATCTACGCAAGCGGCCCGATGTGTTCGCTGGAGAACGCGGCCATGGACTATGCCGCCCTGGCCAACGACGTGTTCTCGTACCAGAAGGAGATCGAGTTCGAGGGCGAGGTCCACAACGGCGTCCTCGTCGTCCAGAACTTCTTCCAGTGCGACTACCCCACCGCGCTGTCGATCGTCACGGACCTGATGACCTCGCGGATGCGCCAGTTCCAATACGTGGCCGATCACGAGCTGCCCATCCTGTACGAAGACGCCGAGCTGAGCCCGGAAGCCCGCACAACCCTCGACGAGTACGTGGTGGAGCTGCAGCACTGGATGTCCGGGATCCTGAACTGGCATGCCGGCTGCCACCGCTACAGGGAGTCCGCCCTTGTCCGCCACCACGGACCCTCACCGAGGACGGCCACCCCACATGCCCCGCAGAAACCAAGCCTCGGCCCCACGGGCCTCGGCACCTCCGCAGCACGTCCACTCTCCGCCGCCCGTCCGACCTCCCCCAAATAGAGTTTGGGCACAGCCGGCCCGCCCCCCGGTCGGCTGTGCCCTGCCACGTCCCGCCCGTCGGACCGCGTCCCCGGCTAGGCGACAAGATGATCACGGAGAGGACGGCCGTCGAAGGTCAGCGTGGTGTCGAGGGCGCGGGCTCTGCGCGCAAGCTCGGTGAGCCGGTCCGCGCTGGTGACCGCGGCGTCAATGGCGGCCAGGACGGCGGTGACGTCGTGAGTGCGGGTGGTCAGCACGAGAGCGCGGAGTGTCGCCTGATCGAGTCCGGTCGGCCGGCTGGCCCACTCGCCGCGCAGGTCGCGGATGCCGGCGAGTGCCGAGCCGATCTCCTCGTGCAGCGTGGAGTCCGCCAGTCTCCAGTCGGCGGCGTCTGACGAGAAGGAGGCCGGCTGGAAGGGGAGGCCTGCAAGTGGACCGGTGAGATCGGCAAGCCGGGCGCTGATCCTGGTGAGCTCTTCGCAGTGATGCTCCATTGAGACCAGCGAGGCGGCCACCGCGGAGGGCTCGAGCCAACTGGCCGTCCAGCCGTTCAGGAACGCCGTCAGTGCCTCGGCTGCGGCAGCCAGCCGGTCATCGGCATCCGGGGCGATGGCCGACTCGATCGCCATGGCTCGGCGTCGTGCCTGCGTCGCCCGGGCTCGCAGGTCACTGGGCTCCGGCGGGGCGAGTACCGCTCCGCTGAGAGCGATCGACTCCGCCGCCGTGGACGCTCTTTCCAGCATTGCGCGCACGGCTCGCCGCTCCTCCTGCCCGGCGTTCACCTCGCTCAGCACAAGCACCGCGAGTGGCACCGCAAAGAAGAATCCGGTCAGTGAGGACAGGACGTTCGTCAGGAATCCGCGCCCCTCCAACCAGCCCGTCGTCTCGTCCACGACGATGCCTGCCAGGAGCAGCACTGTGCCCAGCACCAGGCTGAGCCGTACACCGGCTCTCACCTCGGGCGAGGCGGCGCGCCAGGTCCTTGCGAGATGTCCACGTACGATTCCATCCGCGCGGGGAGTCCTCCTGAACCGTTCCGTCACCACTCACCTCACTTTCGGCCGGAAGCAGGCTGCTGTGGTGGCGTCCAATGTTCGATCAGCTCATCCTCGTCCGACGAAATGCACGGTTTCACAAATGGCGGCCGATGACACCAGCGGACTGCTGAGCCCAGGAACCTCACCGCCGCAAGCCCGAGATTCCTTTGGGAAGCGCTGGTGATGGCGGTGGGCTGGCCACTGCTCCGGGACGTGTCTCCTCAACCTGGAGTGGCGCTGCTCGCTCTGGAGTGCGGACATGTCGTACCTGCTCCACGGCGTTGTCGGTGATTTCGACCGCCTTCGGATGCTGTGGGTCGACCTGCCGCGCGCGGTGGTGGTGCCGCTGCGGTAACGCCTGGGCTTGCCGCCGGTGACCTGCGAGGTCTTCGACGAGCTGACCGACGCGCGGCGGGAGACGGACCATTGCGGGACGGACCGTTGAGGAACGGACCGTTGAGGAACGGACCGTTGAGGAACGGACCGTTGAGGAACGGACCGTTCGTTTCTCATGTCCCCGGTGTTCACCGAAGGGCTGGAGGACTGGCGGTGTGCGACCGGCGCGCGCCCTAGACATCGCCGACTACGACGCTTGGGTGGGGGCGCGCCGTGCGCAGCAAAGGCCGACGCCCGCGCCACCGCCGAACGTGACAGGTATGTCAGGCGTGACGATGTCCCCTGGTGCTTGCCTCTGCGGGCCCACAGATGAATGTCGCATCAGGCGGCCAAGGCCGGAGCGAACCGGGCTGAACGAATGAGCGGCGAGGCCGCGACACCTGCATCGCCGCGCTCACGATAGCGCCGCTTTGGGCTATTTGTCCGGTTGAGGGACGTGCGTGAGGCGGCGATCGTCCGCAGCAAATCTCCCACGGCGGGGTTGAACATTGCCGTAATTTCGGTCTCTATGCCGACTTGCCCCGCAATACTCAACATCATCGCCAAATCGCAGGAGATCCGACATGACTGATCCGCCTCCGATTCCCCCCGAGGCCGAGCCCGAGGCGCACCACGCCACGGAAGCCGACGAGGACCGCGTCCTCGTGGACATCTACGGCGAACCCGATCCCGACGGCTTCTACCGCGGGGGCGGCTGATGGGCAGCGCGTCAGCAATGATCGCCGAGGCCCGGAAATGGCTGGGCACCTCGGGCCGCCCCAACACCCTCACCCGCGCGTACGCCTCCCGCCACGGCGACGGCTTCCTCCGCGCACCCTGGTGCGACATCGCGGTGACCGAATGGGCCCGCCGCTCCGGCAACGCCGACGCCGTGCTCCCCGCCGGAGACCGCGCCTACACCGTCTGGCACGCGCAGGACTTCCAGAAGATCAAGCGCTGGTACACCGGCACCGCCGCCAACATCGACAAGGCCAAGCCGGGCGACATCGTCTTCTTCGACTGGGGCTCCTCCAACACCATCGGCGCGATCGACCACGTCGGCATCGTCGAGAAGGTCCTCGGCGGCGGACGCGTCCAGACCATCGAAGGCAACACCGGCGACGCTTGCAAACGCCGCGTCCGTTCCGCCTCCTCGATCGCCGGATACGGCCGCCCCGCCTATACCGCGTACAAGTGGAACGGCAAGGCGCCAGCAGCGACGCTGCGCCGCGGAGACGTCGGCGACCGCGTGCGCGACCTGCAGAACGCCCTCATGAAGGCCGGGGAACGGCTGCCCGAGTTCGGCGCCGACGGCGACTACGGCGTCGAGACCGTGAACGCCGTCACCTCGTTCCAGCGCAAGCACGACATCAGCGAGACGGCCGGGGTCTATGGCTCCCGCACCGCGGCCGCGCTCCAGAAGGCCCTTTCCCCCCGTCCCCCCGAGGAGGACGACGAAGTGCGGTATTACGGACAGCTCAACAACGGCCCCGCCGCGATCACCCCGATTTCGATCCACCCCGGTGACGCCACAGCGATCGGTTTCTGGGGCGACAACGGGATCCAGCAGCTCCCGCCGGCCAGCATCCGGGTCGCGATCCACGACGCGAAGGGCTGGTACTCGGAGATCCTGGTCGTCGACTCCGCCAAGCCAAAGCCGTGGATTCGGTTCCGCGACCCCAAGACGACCGACGGCGTCAGCATCCGTCGCGAGGACGACGGCGCGGTCGCCGTCGCCTGGGACGCCTCCTGAGCAATCACCGTGAACGCCCCGATCCACAGCTGGATCGGGGCGTTCCCCCTGTCGGAAGGAAGCGGGGATGAACAATTCTCCCGGGCTGGTGCGGCAACTCCTCCAGACCGTCGTTGCGTACACATGGTTCTTCGAGACGTGTGACGACTCCGTGCTGGACGACCGCACGGCGCTCAAGCAGATGGAGTACGCCTCTTACCTGCTCAATCAGCTAGCGGACGAGGAGAAGCAGCGCCTGGTCGAGGAATTGGCCGCGTTGGCAGCCGCAGAGACCGACCCCGCGTACCGGAAGTTCCTGCAGACCTTCGCATTTGACATGGGCATCACCGAGGACTGAGCAGACCGGCGCACGCAAGCAGCGAGCGGTCGCCACCGGCGATCGAACGTGGCGCGGACCGACCAACTTTTCCGCCACAGGTCTCCACTCCAAGGCGCCGCTAAGAACGACAGTTTCGTCACAGCCTGCGGAGGCAGGCCCAGGACGGCGTCACCAGCATCAATGGCTATACGCCGGTCCCTGTCACCACTGAAGGTATGGAAGGCTTCGCGCGTGGATCTACGCCCCTGCACTCCTCCGGCCCACCCGCGTCGCGCTTCAAGCGAAAGAAAACAACCTGACTTGCGGGACGGAGCCGGTCATCATGAGCTGCATGGATGCCCAAGGTTTGTCTCGCGAGGACGTAGCCTTCCTGCTCCGTGACTTGTGCGTCCGCCTGGCTTTTGCCTGGCGCCAGACGACCAGGCCACTCTTTGCGATGCGCCACCGGGGGACGTTGATTCCTTCACGGACGCGGTCTTCCGTGCAGAGGGCATGGATCCGCTGTTGTACAAGTCGCTGCGTCGTCAGGTCATGGAGATGGTGGCACGAGCCTTCAGGGAAGGCTCCGCAGGCAACTCGTGAACGCGGCGGCGCGTATCCGAAACTGCCGTCAGCCGCAGGTCGGACAAAGCCAGCGGCGGTCGCACGCCCAAGCGGCCTGCCGGGCAGCGCGTGGAAACGACTGCTGACCTGCACGCGGCTCCGCTTCGATCTCGCTACGCCTTTGGATCATTCCGCATATATTTCGGACCTTTAACTTGTATTCAGCCCTTATTGCCGTGTCTGCCACGACGGAACTTCATCCACGACATGCCTTCCCCGCTGTGCCCGAGGGAGCCTCGCGCCCAAGCCCGCATATCGCGACGGTTCTCACGCGCCTCGGCAGATGCGGCATCGCTGACTCGAATCCGGTGACCCCTCCTCCGGGCACGCCAGTCCACCAACGCGCCGTAGATCAACAGCACCGCAACGAAACCCAAAGGGACCAGCCACCACATCACCAGATAATCGCTCAAGCCGGACCGCGTGGATAGGCCTGCTCTCGCATCGCGGTCCCGCCTCCGATCGCGGACGCGCTGAGCACGACGGCCAACGCAGAGCTCAAGAAGAGGAAGCGATCGGGCAAGCAAACGTAGAAGAGGCCCTGGGCTCGACGCGATCATGGTGCTTCGTGCCGGAGGGGCTGAAGTCCGGAAGGTGTCGGGGGTGCGGGGGCGGAGCCCCGCAGGGGTTTGGGGCGGAGCCCCAATGAGCCTGTCCGAGCGTCAGCGAGGGCCATGCCCTTGAGTCGAGGGAGGCTCAAAGCACTGGGCCTCGGGTGCGCGGACGCCCCCATCCATGGTCTGGATGGGGGCGGGGTGTGTGGAGCCTAGGGGATTCGAACCCCTGACACCCGGCTTGCAAAGCCGGTGCTCTACCAACTGAGCTAAGGCCCCTCGGATGCGCCCCTGGGAGGGCGCGACAAGCTTACCTGTGCTCGGCGGTCACTGCGTCATCGTGGTGGCGGGAGCGTGGTGGGGACAGGACAAGGTCGGGGAAGTCGGCCACGCTGGCGAGGACGTGGGTGGCGCCGGCGCTGTGGAGGCGGTCGGCGTCGTGGGCTCCGGTGAGGACGCCGGCGACGATGGAGGCTCCCGCGCGGCGGCCCGAGAGCATGTCGTTCTCGGTGTCGCCACAGACGGCGATGTGCCGTACGTCGTCGATGCCCAGGCGGAGCGCGGCGGACAGGATGAGATCAGGCCATGGCCTACCGCGGCCGCCGTCCTCGGGGGACAGGGCCATGTCGACCCGGCCCCACCAGCCGAGCGTGTCGAGGACCCGGCCGAGGGTGCGGCGGCTGAAACCGGTCAGCAGGCACACTCGGACCCCGGCACTGGCGAGGCGATGCAAGGCCTCCTCGGTGCCGGGCACGGGCACGAGCCCCCGACGGTCGACGATCAAGTCGTACGACCGTTCGAACGAGAGGTTCGCGGCTTGCGCGCGGGCCTCGTCGCCGGCGAACAGCGAGCGGAAGACTTCGATCTTGGGGCGGCCGCGGGCATCGTGGACGTGCGCCATGGCACGTTCGTACGCGGTCGTGCCGGCGACGATCCCCATCGTGGCGATCGCCTCGGCGAAGGCCGTGGCGACGGCGTCGCCGTCGGCCACAGTGGTCCCGGCGAGATCGAGGCAGGCGACAGTGATCCGCTCTGCTCCGCTCACGCCGGGGCCTCCCTCGAAGTCAGTCTCCCGTGCGCCGCGGGACTATCTCAGCTGTCGGAGGACGTGGCCTCGGTCCACAGGTCCAGCTCAGCGCGGTCCTGCTGGAGCCGACGCCAGACAGCGAAGCCGCCAAGAGCAATAACAGCGAGAACAAGCAGCTTCTTCACGGTGGGGACCCCTTCACCTCGACTATGAAGCCAAACCTGGGGGGCGTTCCGATCATGTAACTCTTCCCCAGGCTCTCCGCAGCCTAGCAACCGATCCCGGCCGCTCCGCACCACACACCGTTATCCGGTCGATCTTCGTCAGCGTCCTCTCGCCGAACGGCCCGATCGGCCGCATAATCCAGGCACGGCGAAATGTCTGGAAGTCCCATGAGCGCAGAGGACGACTTCGGTCTCTGGGAACGCGAACTCCGGCAGGCCCCCGAGCCCGAGGGCGGCACGGGAGGCGGCGGCATGATCACGGCAGCCGCCGTCGTCACCGCCGGGTGCATGGTGCTGATCATGCTCGGACAGGCACCGCTGGGCACCGCCGGCCTGATCCTCTGCTCGCTCATCCTGGTGCTCTGGCGGTTCGGCTTCTGAGGACGACTGGAAGGCGCCAGCCCGAAGTGTGGTGTTAAGCCGATCTACTCGCGATAATCCGGCGCGGCCCGTTTGATCAACGGGTCGAGCCGGCGCGCCCGGTCCCCCTGGACGACCTCGTCCACCGTGCGCGCCCTCGAGGAGGTAGGCGCATGAGGAGAGCAAGGACGCTCGCGATCGCCGTGGTGACGGGCACCGCCACGGCCGCGCTGCCGATCGGAGCGGCGAGCGCTGTAGCGGGCGCGGCGCCCGGTGATGCGAAGGTGGTACCGATCCAGGTCACCGGGGATCCGGCCAAGCGCTTCAACCTGGTGATCATGGGTGACGGTTACATGACCGCTGACCTGCCGAAGTTCCGGGCCCATGTGGACAAACACCTGAGCGACCTGTGGACGATCGAGCCGTTCAAGTCGTACCGCAGCTATGTGAACGTCTACGCCGTCGAGATCGAGTCGGGGGAGTCGGGAGTCAGCTGCGACCCGGCCCTGGAGTCCCCGCGCCGCACGACGCCGCTGAACATGGCGTTCTGGGGCGGCTGCACCACGCAGGGTCCCCAGCGCCTGCTGACGATGAGCTCCTCGGCGGCCAAGAAGTACGCCGACATGGTCACCGGAACCTCGTCCGCCAACCGGCAGATCCTCGCCCTGGCCAACAGCGACACCTACGGCGGCGCAGGCGGCACGTACGCCACCGCGTCGGGAGGCAACGCGCTGTCGGCGCTGATCACGCCGCACGAGCTCGGGCACTCGCTGGGCGGCCTGGACGACGAGTACGACTACTACCAGCGCGGCGTCCCCGGCGGCACGTACGAGGGACCCGAACCGGCGTCCATCCACCACACCCTCCTCACCGAGCAGCAGATGCGCGACCAGAAGAAGAAGTGGTGGCGCTGGCTCGGAGAACGGAGCGAATCCGGCGGGACCATCGGCCGGTACGAAGGTGGGCTCTACAACACCAAGGGCGTCTGGCGGCCCAGCCGGCACTCGATGATGAAGACGCTCGGCTACTACTTCGACCAGGTCTCCCGCGAACGCATGACGCAGCGGATCTCCGCCAAGGTCAACCTCGTTCAGGCGCACACCCCCACCGACGCCCCGATCGGCGCCGACCGCGTGGTGTGGCTGGAGACGATGCACCCGACCGGGGGCGATCTGTCCGTTCAGTGGACGCTCGATGGCCGTGTCGTACGCGGAGCGCGCGACCTCAGCAACCTCGACCTCCGCACGCTGCGGATCAGGCCGGGTGTGCACACGCTGAAGGTGACGGTCACCGACACGACCGCGTTCGTCCGAGACCCGGAGATCCGCGCGTCCGCCGCGCTCACGCAGACCCGTACGTGGACGGTCGACACGCGCGTCAAGACGCCGCCCACGAACGAGGCGGCGGACTTCACGTCTTCGACCCCGACCGACCGCCCCGTGGGCGCGAAGGACGTCGTCTATGCCGAGACGACGCACCCCGCGCGCCGCACGCCGCGGATCTCGTGGTTCGTCGACGGGCGGCGCGTACGAGGCGGTGACCGTTCGATCGATCTGGAACGGCTGCGGCTCTCCCCCGGCGCTCACCGGCTCGTGGCGAAGCTTGGCTCACGCACGCGCGCCTGGACGATCGACGCAAGCCGGCCGACCGTGACGTACGAGCTGTCCAAGGCCGCAAAGACGACCAAGCCGCGGCCGGGCAAGCCTGCCGAGTATGTCTTCGACGGACCGTTCACCATGCGGCTGACCGGTGCGGACGACCGCCCCGGCGCAGTCGTGACCGAGTTCCGGGTGGACGGGGACGGCTGGTTCAACTACTTCGGCTGGCCGACCGACTCCAAGGCGCCGTTCCTTTTCACCGCGAACGGCACCGTCATCGACCATCTGACGTACGGCAAGCTCGGCACGGGACGTCACACGATCGAGTACCGCGCCATCGACTCGTCCGGCAACATCGGCCGCGCCGGCAAGTTCGTCGTGACCCTCAACGGCTGACGTCCACGTCCCGAAGGCGGTGACGTCCACGTCCCGAAGGCGGTGACGTCCACGTCCCGAAGGCGGGTGGCCTCGCGCCCGCCTTCGGGGCTTGGGCGTCGCTATGGCGCCGGGCCACCGCCAGTGGGATCATCCCGCCATGAAGCTACGAGGCGCGAAAGTTCTGCTGACGGGTGCCACCGGCGGCATCGGCCAGGCGCTCGCCGAGGCGTTCGCCGCGCACGGTGGCGAGGTGGTGCTGACCGGCCGCCGGACCGACGTGCTCGAACCGCTGGCCGAACGGCTGGGCGGTCGCGCGATCGCCGCCGACCTCGCGGATCCGGCCACCCCCGAGCAGTTGCTCGCTGAAGCCGGTGAGATCGACGTTCTTGTGGCGAACGCGGCGTTGCCCGGCTCCGGGCTGCTTTCCGAATACTCGATAGACGACATCGACCGCGCCCTCAACGTCAACCTGCGCGCACCGATGGTCATGGCGAAGCTGGCGGGAGAGCAGATGTCCGCTCGTGGCCGGGGACATCTGGTCTTCATCTCCTCGCTGTCCGGCAAGACCGCCTCCGGGCAGGCCTCGATCTACAACGCCACCAAGTTCGGGATGCGCGGCTTCGCGCTCGCGCTCCGCGAGGACCTGCGACCGCACGGTGTCGGGGTCTCGACGGTGTTCCCCGGCTTCATCAGGGACGCGGGCATGTTCGCCGACGCCAACGTGACCCTGCCGCGCGGAGTCGGCACGCGCTCGCCGCAGGATGTGGCACGCGCGACCGTACGAGCCGTCGACAAGAACATCGCCGAAGTCGACGTCGCCCCGCTGGGCCTGCGCATCGGCGCGCTGATCGGCGGTGCGGCCCCCAGCCTCGCGGCTGCGGTCCAACGCCGCGCCGGCAGCGACAAGATCACCCGCGGCCTGGCCCAGGGCCAGCGTGACAAGCGCTGATGGTCGCCGTGCCGTGATCCAATGGAACCCGGCAACGACGACGTTCTGGGGAACCCATGACTGACCTCTCCACCCGCCCGGCGGCCGCGAGCGGCACGTTCGCCCTCGGCGGCGACCTGCCCGTGCATCGGCTTGGCTTCGGCGCCATGCAGATCACCGGCCCCGGCGTCTGGGGCGAGCCCGCCGACCGCGACGAGGCCCTCCGCGTGCTGCGCCGTGCCGTCGAGCTCGGCGTGACGTTCATCGACACCGCCGACTCGTACGGACCGTACGTCAGCGAGGACCTCATCGCCGAGGCGCTCCACCCGTACCCGGACGACCTGGTGATCGCGACCAAGGCGGGCCTGACCCGTCCAGGGCCGGGCGAATGGCTCTCCCTCGGCCGCCCCGAATACCTGCGGCAGTGCCTGGAGATGAGCCTCCGGCGGCTCAAGGTGGAACGGATCGACCTCTACCAACTCCATCGCATCGACGCGAAGGTGCCACTGGAGGAACAACTCGGCGCCCTGCGGGACATGCAGAACGAGGGCAAAATCCGCCACATCGGCCTCTCCGAGGTCTCGGTGGAGGAGCTCGAGGAGTCCCGCAAGATCGTCGACATCGTCTCCGTGCAGAACCTCTACAACCTGACCTTCCGCAAGTCGCAGCCGCTGCTCGACCATTGCGAACGCGAGGGGATCGGCTTCATCCCGTGGTTCCCGCTGGCAACGGGCAAGCTCGCCGAGCCCGGCGGGATCCTGGCCGAGGCCGCCGAGCGCCACAACGCCACCCCGGCCCAACTCGCGCTGGCCTGGCTTCTGCATCGCTCACCCGTGATGCTGCCCATCCCCGGCACGTCAAAGGTCGCACACCTCGATGACAACCTCGCCGCCGCCAACATCTCCCTCTCCCCTGAGGAGATCGACCAACTAACCGCCCTGGGTTGATTCCCCCAGCCTCCCCGTCCACAGACCCGCGTAGCGCTACGCACCAGCCAGCAAACACCGGACCGACTGCGCATCGTCGGCTGCACATCGGCCATGCGAATTGCTCCGGCAGCACGGATGGTGCCGCACGAACTGGTCACCACCCCACACGTCAGCTGACGGCACGTCGGCAGGCGCCATGTCGGCAGGCGGTGCATCGACAGGCGGTGCATCGACAGGCGGTGCGTCAGCGGGTCCGCGCGTCAGGTCCGCGCGTCAGCAGGTCCGCGCGTCAGCGGGTCCGCGCGTCAGCGGGTCGGTGCGTCGGCGGGCCGGGTGTCAGGGGACGGTGTGTTGGTGGGTGACGTGTCTGTGGGTGGGGTGTCGGTGGGCGGTGGGGGTGAGGGTTGGCGGACCGTGGCCAGGACGGAGCCGCAGAGGATCAGGATGAACGAGATGGCGATCGTGGCGGTGAGGGGTTCGCTGAGCAGGACCACACCGGCGACGACGGCGACGGCCGGGTTCACGTAGGTGAAGACCATGGCTCTGGACGTGCCGACCTCGCGGATGAGCTCCAGAAAAATCATGAACGCCAGGGCGGTGCAGAGGACGCCGAGGCCTGCGAGGGCGGCGAGCACGCGTCCGTTGGGCATCGTGTCCGGCCACGTCACGATTGCCGGAGGCATGTAGACGAGCGCGGCGAACGTGAGGCACGCGGTGGTCAACGGCAGGCTCGGTACGTCCTGCAGCTTGCGGGTGGCGATCAGCGGGGCGGTCGAGTACCCGAGCACGACGAGCATCACCTCGCCGATCGACCAGGCGCTGCCACCGTCCAGATGCGGTGCTGCCAGGACGGCGACGCCCGCCAGGCCGAGCAGCAGCCCGGCCCACCGCGCCGGTCCGAGCCGTTCAGCGTCTCCGGCCAGGCGCGCCACGAGCACCCCGACGATGGGCACGGCGGCGATGAGGAGACCGGTCATCGAACTGGACAACGTGCGTTCGGCGTCGGACAGCAACGCCCACGGTCCGAGGATCTCCAGGAGGGAGAACACGACGAGCCATTTCCAGTGGCGCCGGAGCATCCCGAATCCACCGGCGCGCATCGCGAAAGGCAGCAGCAAGGCGGCTCCCAGCGCCGTCCGTGCGAACACGAGGACGGGCACCGAGACATCCTCGACCGCCACTTTGATCATCAGGTAGGGGATCCCCCACAGCACGCTCATCAGCGCGAACAACACCCACCCGCGGCGACTCAACACGTCCTCCGTTCGCCCATATGCGTTCACCCGCACGGCGTCCGTACTTGGTGCGCCGTGCCGGGTCAGCTTCGCCGCGTGCGAAGGGCGCTGTCTTGAACGCTGTTGCGGTACGCGCCGGGCGTCACTCCGAGAACGCGCCGGAACCACCGCGTCAGATGGGCCTGGTCGGCGAACCCGACCAGTGTCGCCGCCTCGGCCGGGCGATGTCCGGCGTCGAGCAGGGCACGGGCTCTGGCGACCCTGTGCTGCGCGAGCCAGGCGTACGGCGGCATGCCTTCGGCGTCACGGAACGCCCGCAGCAGTTGGTAACGCGACAACCCGAGATCGGCGGCGAGGTCGGCGAGCGGCGGGGGATCGGTCAGTTCGTCCGCCAGGCGCTCTGCCACTGTACGAGCGATCCGGGTCGCGGCGGCGTCGCCTCGTTCCCCTGATTCAAACTCGGCCAGCCGGACGCCACGGCGGGACGCACGCCGCCCGGGCGGCTTCGTTGACGAACCGTGCCTGCGTACGAGGGCACGTAGCAGTTCGAGCAGCCGGGTCTCGCCTTCGAGCAGGTCGTCGTTCCGGACAAGCATGCGATGCGTGCGCCAGAGCTCGTGCGCCAGTTCCTCGTCCCGGACGAAAGCCTCTGGGAAATGCGGAGCACAAAGGGCACCCTCCGCTAGCAGTGCCGCACTTGGATAGAACACCCGGTACGAGAAACCGCACGCATCCGCTGGGCCGCCCGTATGCGCTTCTCCTGGCTCCAGCATCACCAACGCGCCAGGCCCGGTGTAGTGACGTTCGCCCCGGTAGCTCATCACTTCGCGCCCGTCGGTGCACACGCCGATCGCGTATTCCTCATGAGCATGCGGTGCGTAGTGCCGGCTGGCGATGCGCGCGGTCAGCAGATCGAGAGGCGCGCCCTGGATCCCGCCGATACGCGTCCAGACCGCTCGATCCGGCTTGCGATCGTCTGGCGACAAGGGTCGGTCAAGTGCCGAGTCGCCGCCGGGCGGGAGAAGCCCTTCAGGCGGCAGGGGTCCGTCAGGCGGAGAAGAGATGCCGGAGCCGCCAGCGATCCGCGTCACGGCTGAGCTCCGCGATCGCCACGCCTTCGGCTCCTGTGATCCGGACGCGGTAGAGACGGCCGTCCGAGGACGAGCCGTAGGTCTTCAGGACCTCGTCCACCGCGTAGCGCGACCCTCGCCATTCGTACGCGGTGAGCCGTCCGGCCGTGTCGTGTTCGGCCCGAACAGGCTCGTTCAGAAGGTGTCCCATGAGTCCGCGAGCGTAGCACGACATCGAACTGGTGTTCGCCGCTCAGGGGACCGCCATCAGCCCCTTGAGCTGCAGAGATCCGTCGGCTCATGCGTTCGGCCCGCCCGAATCATTCTGCGAGTCGTAGACGGCCGGGCGTGGCGGCATCCCGGCCACGAGATCCGCGGGTACGGGGACGGGGAGGCGGGCGCGGGCAGCGATCTCGGCCCGGAAATTCGGGCACTCGGCGAGTTCGTCATGTTCACAGTTGAGCCCGCAGTCGATCAGATGGAGAGACGCCTGCGCCTCGGTGATCCGCCGGACGAGTTCGGCTCGCTGCTTGCGCAGTACGGCACGGCGCTCGGCCGGGTCCCGCGCCATCAGCATCGCGCGGATGTCCTCCAGCCCCAGGCCGCCCTCCTTGGCCCGGAGGATGATCGCGATCCGGTAGAGATCCCCGGTGCCGTAGCGCCGCCGATCCCCCGTGATCCGGGCCGGGGCGAGCAAGCCCATCGACTCCCAGTGCCTCAGCACATGGGTTGCCAGCCCGAAATGGGCCGCGACCTCGCCGATGCTCATCGAGACGACGTCGACGCTTGACTTCATGTCGACATTAAGTCGCACGATGACGCGCATGTCCACAACAGACGACATCAAAGCCTTGATCCCCTTGCTCGACGCCGTCGACGCCGCCCCCGGAGCAGCTCAGCTGCGAGCCCGCTCGTACGAGCTCCTCGCCCCGGCACCCGGCGCGCTGGTGGTCGATGTCGGCTGCGGCGCCGGACGAGCCGTGACGGAACTGGCCGGCCAAGGTGTACGAGCCGTCGGCGTCGACATCAGCGAGGAGATGATCGCGGCGGCGCGGCACCGCTGGCCGGACCGCGACTTCCGCCTCGGGTCGGCCTTCGAGCTGCCCTTTCATGACGGAGAAGTCAGCGGATATCGAGCCGACAAGGTCTTCCACGCCCTCGACGACTCCGCCCGCGCCATCTCCGAAGCACAACGCGTGCTGGCACCCGGCGGCCGCATCGTCCTGATCGGCCAGGACTGGGACACGTTCGTCATCGACTCCGACGACCCGCACCTCACCCGAACGATCGTTCACGCCCGCGCGGACCTCGTCGCCAACCCGCGGATCGCCCGCAGCTGCCGGAACCTCCTCCTGGACGCCGGCTTCGAAGACGTCGCGATCGAGGTGCACACGGGAGTGCTGACCGGACCGACCGCCGCGGCAGTGGTCTCCGGCATGGCCGAAGCCGTGTCGTCAGCAGGCGTCATCAGCCAGGCGCAAGCCGACGCCTGGGTGGCCGATCAGCGTGAGCGAGCCGACATGGACCGCGCCTTCCTGGCCGTCCCGTTCTTCGTCGCCTCCGCCACCCGCTGACCCAAAAGCAGCCCCGCCACCCCAGCACCAGGCCCCACCTCCCGCCGACCCTGGGCCGACCACCCGGCTGGCGCCGACCTTGGGCCAACCACTCGCCACCCACCGACCCTGGGCTCAACCACTCGCCGCCCACCGAACTCAAGCGACCATCCACCGCCTGCGATCCTGGGCCCGCCATCCGGCCCGCGCTGACCTTGAGCCGACCATCCACCGCCCACCGAACCCGAGCGACTGTCCGCCGCCCGCCGACCCTGGGCCGACCATCCACCTCGCGCCGAGCCGCGGCCGAGCGTCCACATCCCGTTGCGCCGCGGCCGGCCATCAGCCCGTCCATGTGCCCGCCCGCCGTGACCGAAGATGGTCTGGGTCGATGACGGCGGGCGGGGTAGACACACAGCATGATCAACGGGGTACACGTCATCGTCTACAGCCGGGACGCGGATGCGGACCGGGCGTTCATCCGCGATGTCCTCGGCTTTCGGGGCGTGGACGTGGGCGGCGGCTGGCTGATCTTCAAACTGCCGCCGGCCGAGATCGCCGCGCATCCCACCGATGGCGAGCCGCAGCACGAGCTCTACCTCATGTGCGACGACCTGGAGGAGACGCTCAGCGACCTGCGTTCTCAAGGCGTCGAGATCGCCAGGCCGCCGAGTGAGGAGGGCTGGGGCACGCTCACGGCGATCAAGCTGCCCAGCGGCGCCGAGCTTGGCCTGTACGAGCCGCACCACCAGGTCGCCTACGACCTCTGACGAGTCGATTTCAGCGACGTACCGGCAGGTGGCGGCTCAGAAACCCTTCGGCGAGTTCCCATGCGCGCTGCGCGGGCTCAGGCATGTGGAACATGGCCGACCGGTGGTTGTGGAAAGCGTGCCCGGCATCTTCCTGAACGTGAATCTCGGCGTTCGGCCTGCCCTCCACGGCCTTCTCCACCGCCGCGACGTTCTCTCGCGGGATGTACGGGTCCGAGCCGCCGAAGTGGAACTGGATCGGGCAGTCGATCTGGTCCAGCACCGCGAGTTGGTCGGCGACACCCGAGCCGTAGAACGAGAGCACGGCGGCCGGCTCCAGCCGTCCCGCCAGGAGATAGGCCATCGTGCCGCCAAAGCAGAACCCGAGTATCCCTGGTCCCCCATCCGTTTCGGGCAGTGCCTTGAGGTGCTCGAACGCCGCTTCTAGGTCGGCCAGTCCCTGGGGGAGGTCGAAGCGGGAAACCATGTCCAGCGACTGTTGGGTCCCTTCCTCGGTGTGGGCGGCCTCCCAGTTCGGCTGCAACCGCCAGAAGAGGTCTGGCGCAGCGACGACGTACCCCAGGCGGGCGAGTTCCTCAGCAACGTCCCGGATGTACTCGCCGACCCCGTAGATCTCCTGTACCAGCAGCACGCCAGGCCCGCGCCCAGCCTCAGGAAGCCATACCGACAGGTCGAACGCTCCATCCGTCACGCGTACCGAATCCGTCCGCACCATGGCCGTTCTCCTCACGCAGTCTCAGGCTGTTAGGCACAGGCCAAGTTATCCACAGACTGAGGGCAAGGAAATACACATCCAGGAACCTCTGTGGACGCCTTGCCGAGTGCGTCGGCTCCACAGCGGAATCCCCAAAAGACCAGGTTCTCCAGGGCTTTGCGCACAGCACGCGGACGCCCCACCCCGCGTCCGGCAGCTTCACCGCAGCAATCCACAACCTGTGGACAACCCCGTCGCACAGCCTGCGGATCACTGTCCGGCCGGCTACCCACCGCCCGTCCCCTGGCCGTCCCCAGATCGCCCACCGGTTGTCCACTGCCGGGGATAAGTCGATGACCAGCCAAGACAGGGTCTTCCGGCGTGTCGGCGACATTCTCGTGCACAACCTGTGGGCAGTGCGCCTCCACACCATCGGGACAACCGGGGATCACGTCACCCACCGGACGTCCCCAGCCAGTCCCCAGCCTTCGAGCCCTGTGCACGCCACGATCTCCACACCCACGACAAGCCACCAGCCGACACACCGATCGCCCATCTATCCACATTCGCCTTCCACAAGGCCGGCAGAAATCCCAGCTCTCAACACAGAGACCCAAGTCGCAATTGCAGTGGGGGCCCGGCCGCGGGCATGCGCGCAGCGAATCAGCGGCGCGAGCTCCCGGTCGCAGGCCTACGGGGAGCGAATCAGGGGCAGGCGGCTTCGACCATGGCGCGGGCGGCTCGGCGGGCGGCGGGGACGACTTCGGAGGCGGGTTCCAAGGAGGCGGCGGACATGGTGCCGTCCAAGAGCACGGTCAGCTGGCGGGCGAGCAAGGCCGGGTCTGTGGCTCCAGCGGCAGTGGCCAGCTGCGTGGCCCACTCGCGTACGGACTTCTTGTGCGCGGCCGCCGCCAGGTGCACCGGGGTGCCAGGGAGCGATTCGCTGGCGCTGTTGATGAACACGCAGCCACGAAACTGCCCGCTTTCCCCGGACGGCGCGATCGCGTCGAACATGGCGATCAGTTGTTCGCGCGGGTCGTCCCCGGCCGCGGCCGCCGCCTCGCGGAGCATGCGGCGCCACTTCTCGTCTGCCTGCCGCAGAAAGGCGAGGACCAGCTCGTCCTTGGACTTGAAGTGTGCGTACAGGGTCGCCTTGGCCACGCCTGACTCGGCGATGATCCGGTCTACGCCCACGCCGCGGATGCCGTACATATAGAAGAGGTCGGTCGCAGTCCGCAGGATCCGGTCGCGTGCGGGTTCACGAACGGTCGCGACCTTGGCGGTCCGGGTCATCGGCGACTCCCCTCGGGTTCTTCGCACTTCAACACTATGCCGGTACGGATGTTCCCCGAGGGGAGCCGCTAGCCGATCACGGCCGGATCGTACGGCCCTGGTCGGTACCCTCCACCGCCTGGACGTACGCGCGGGCCACGTCTGCCACCGGGGTGCCGTCCGCCGGGTCGAGCCCCAGTCGTTCGAGTGTTTCGGCGACCCAGCCGGGACCGACCGTGTTGACGCGCAGGCCGCGCGGCATCTCGATGGTCGCCGCCTTGACGAATGCCTCCAGGCCGGCGTTGACCATGGCACCGAACGAGCCGCCTGGCATGGGCTCATCGAAGACGCCGCTGGTGAGCGTGATCGACCCGCCGTCTCGGAGATGCCGCATGGCACGGCGGACGAGATGCACCTGGCCGAGCAGCTTTCCCTGGATGCCGCGTACGAAGTCGTCGTCGGAATCCAATGGAGTGAGCGCACCGCTGGCCGCGGTGACGACCACCGCGTCCACGTCCTCAACCGACTCGAAGAGCGCGTCGATCGAGGCCGGGTCGTCCATGTCCACAACGACCGGGCCGCGCCGCGACGCCCGTACGACCTCGTGCTCCTTCTCCAGCAGGTCGGCCACCGCAGAGCCGATCGTGCCGGTGGCGCCGATAATGATGATCTTCATGGTGGGAGCCCCTCAGGGATCAGGCGGCGGAGGAGACCGGCTGCTGGTCTCCAGGAGCCGTCCCGCTCCTGGTGACGAGTTCGGCCTGGTAGCGCCGGACGTACGCCGCAAGCTCGTCGTCGTCCACGGCATGCGAGCCATGGATGAGGAACGGCGGCAGGTAGGGCATGCCGGTGAGGTTGGCGGTCGCGTCGAACGGCCGCAGGAGATCGACAACAGGGAAGCGGTTGAGCCCGCCGGGCCGGTACAGCTCCTCCCCGCCGCCCACGGAGGCGGCAACCCGCAGGGTCTTGCCTCGCAGGGCATCGCCACCCGTTCCGTACGCGAAGCCGTGCTCGAAGACCTCGTCCAGCCACTTCTTCAGCAAGGCAGGGGCCGAATACCAGTAGAACGGAAACTGCAGAACAACGTGGTCATGGTCCCTCAACAACCGCTGTTCGCGGGCGACGTCGATCTGCAGGTCCGGGTACGCGGCGTAGAGATCGTGAACGAGGATCCCGTCCATCTCACGGGCTCCGTCCGCGAGCGCGGCGTTCACTCTGGACGCGGCGAGATGGGGATGGGCCAGGACAACGAGGGTGCGTTCCATCAGAGAGTCCCTAACTGAACAGACAGGTCTGTCTATAACGGACCCGAGACTAGACAGACCTTTCTGTCTAGTCAAGGGCTCAGTCGGCCCGTACGGCGGCCTGGAGATCCACGAGCCTCTGCAGTTCGTCGCTCACCGCCGCCCGTTCCTCCTCACCGAGCTCTATCCGTTCGATCTCGGCCACCGACTCCTGCGCCCGCGGCAGGTCTTCCAGCTGAAGTGCGACGTCGGCCCGGAGGACCAGCACCTCGACCCGCTGCGGCGCCGTGAGGCTGTCACCGTCAGCCGCCAGCAGATGATCGAGAACCTTCGCCGCGCCGTCGAAGTCCTCCTTGGAGTTCACGAACAGCCGGGCCGTGTGCAGGGCGCGGCCGACCTTGTCCTTCGGCGCCGGCCGATGCGAGAAGTCATCGGAGGTCGGCTGACCGATCCGCATCTGGTTGCCGTCCGGATCGGTCACCAGGAACTGCCGGACGCCGTACGACATGTCGCCGAGCCTGCCGATTCTGGGCAGCCCGCGCGTGGGGATCCGGCCGAGCGACGCCTTGAGCCCGCCACGGAACGCCTCGTACAGAGCGTCGACGTCGGTCGTCATGACGTAGCACCCGAACAGGCCCATGTTCGGGTCGTGCTCCTTGAGCCCGTAGAACTGCAACTCGATGCCGCCACGTTGAACGGCGATGAACGGATTGGGCCGGGTCTGCCGGAACGTGAGCTCGAAGCCGAGCGCCTCGTAGAAGGCCCAGCAGTCGTCGATGGAACGGCAAGGAAAGATCGGAGTGGTCTTTTCGCCCATGCCGCGACAGTACGCAGCCAAGCGCCGCTAGTCAAACTTGACTAGCGGCATCGGGCTCGTTCAGACCTCACGAGGATGCATCGCGCGGCGGCGCTTACTGGTCGCGGGCGCTACTGGTCCGCGTCGTAGGTCAGGGTCGCGCCTGGGGGCGGAATGGTGAGGTCCCTGGCGATCGCAGGTGGTGGTGGTTCGGGAAGGGCTGCCGCCATCGTGGGTGGTGATGGCTTGGGACGACGAGGCTCTCGTACGGCGGAGCCCTCTGGCCCCGGGCCGTGGTCATCGGGACCGGGGCCGTGGTCATCGCGGCCGTGGCGGCGACGGCCGATCGCGGGGACTGGGATGCGGATCCTGCGGCGCTTGCGACGGCCTTGCGGATGGGTGCTCATGATTTAAGTGTTCGGCGGAGTCACGTGACCGGCATCCTCCTCCGGCACGTACCGCGGCTCGTTCTCGCGAACGAGCCCCCCGCAAGGAGCTCTCCCGAACGAGCCGCAACGCTCAGCGGCACGCGTCGTCCAGCGGCACGCGTCGTTCAGCGGTGCACGCCTTCAGCGGCGCACATCCAGCCAGACCAGGCGGTGGTCCGAGCTCGGGAAGGGGAACGTGCCCGTGAGCCTGGACAGCGGGTCGGCGGCGACAGGCCAGAAGACCCCACCGCTCACCGGCCGCAGCCTGCGCGAGGGCAGGACGTAGTCCACCCGCAGGTTGCCCGGGGCGTTGTCGGCGAAGTCAGCGGTGTCGTACGCCGGGTTCCCCCGGTGCGTGGTGTTGGCGCCGCCCTGGAGCGCGGCGGCTTCGGGCGCGCCCGCGCTGCTCGGCATGACCGACGCGTTCACCCGGGGGTTGCGGAGGAGCTGGTTGATGGCGCCGTTGACGCTGTCACCGTCCAGCGGGTCGGCGTTCTGGTCTCCGGCGATGACGAACGAGGCACCCCGGCTCAGCCCGCCGCGCCGTCCCTTGTCGTCGTAGATGTAGCGAGCCGTGGAGCCACCGCGGACGTAGTCCGCCCAGAGCCGGATCTCGTCGTGGTTGCGGCGGCCGTTGCGGTCCTCGGGTCCGTCGAAGGTGGGCGGGGTCGGGTGGGAGACGAGGAAGTGCACGGTGCGGTGCCCCACGCGGATCGGGAGGTCCCAGTGGCTCTTGGACGAGAGCCGGACGACCTTCTGCTCGGCGGGCGAATACCAGTCGGCCGGGACCGGCGTGCTCGGGTCGTCCGGCAGCAGAGCGCCCGGCATGTCCTTCCAGCGGAACTTCTGGAACGTGCGGATCCGCCGCTCGTCGATCGGATACCGCGAGTACACCGCCATCCCGTACTGGCCGGGGAAGACACCGAAGCCGTACGAGTCGTCGCCGTAACCCGCCGCGCCGGGCTCGGTCACCACCTTGCCGTCGTTGTTGAGGTCGAAGCCCGACGGGATGCCGGTGTTGCTCGGCGCGACGAAACGGTGCCGGTAGCTGATCGGCTTGGCGCCGTTCTGGCCGACCGAGAGGTAGTTGTCCTGGAACAGCCGCGCGGCGCGGCCGCGCGCGTCGAAGTCGAACTCGTTGATGAGGATGACGTCGGGCCGCGTCCGCTGGATGATCTCGGCGATCGTCCGCGCTTGGGCGTTCCCCGGTGTCGACAGGTCGGTGACCAGCGCGCCTTCGGTGTTGCGGTTGAGCGAGGCGTTGAAGGTCGCGAACCGTACGTTCCGCGCCCCCACTCTCGCCACGCCCGCGCCCGCCACCGAGGTGACCGCACCTTGCGCCGAGGCCACCCCGCCCTGCGCCGAGGCCGCCGCGCCCGAAGCCGAGGCGGCCCCGCCCGAGGCCGAGGCGGCCGCGCCCTGCGCCGAGGCGGCCGCGCTCGGTGCCGTGACGGCGGTCAGGCCCGCGGTGGTGGCCGCGAGCGCGAGACCGGCAGCGACCGAGGCGGTACGAGCACGGATGGGCTTCATACGCTTTCTCCTCACCGAAGGACGACCGGTTGATCCTGACATGCACATCTCGTCCGGCAGGTGAGCGGGGCACAACGGTGCGGCAACGGCTTTGTTAGCACTGCAGGTCGGGGCGGCCTACACGTCCTTGAGATCGATGGACGCCGCCATGGCGTGGTTGCCCGCGTCGTTGGAATGCAGGCCGTCCATGAAGACGTACCCCGGACGCGGCATGAGCGGGTCGGACGGGTCGCTCATCACCTTGGCGATGTCCACGACGTCGTCGTATTCGCCGCCGTTCCGGATCCAGGCGTTGACCGCTTGGCGGATGCCCTCGGCCTCCTCGTTCCAGATGGGGAACCGCGCGCCCTTCATGGGCGGGATCGTCGCGCCGATGGCCTTGACGCCGTGCGCGTGCGCGGCCCGGATCAGCGCACGGTGCCCGTCGATGAGCTGCTTCGCCGTCACCTTCGGATTCGGGAGGACGCAGGGATCGTCGACCTGGGGCGCGCCGATGTCGTTCGCGCCGAGGTGGACGACCACCGACCGCACTCCGGGCCTGCTGAGCACGTCACGCTGGAATCTCGCCAGTGCCCTGTCCCCGCCACATGCCGAGTCGTTCAGCAGCTTGTTGGAGCCGATGCCCGCGTTGACCACGCCGAACGGGCGGCGTTCGGCGGCGAGGCGTTCGGCCAGGTGGTCGGGGAACCGCGAGTCCGCACCCGGCGTGGCGCCGACCCCGTCAATGAGCGAATCTCCGAGCATCACCACGGTGTTCCGGCCCGGCCGCCCGGCCCCGGCCACCTCGACACCGCTCAGGTAGTACCAGGCATTGGTCGACTCGGTGAAGGTGTCGGCGCCGACGTCCGAGAGCCGATCGCCCTTGGCCCGGTAGGTCTTGTCCAAGGCGAACCGGTGGAACGTCGCGGGCCCGGTCGGCTCGGCGAAACGCAGCGTCACCGCCAGCCGTTCGAGCGGCGAGGTCGTCAGCGGCACGGCGTCACTGACCAGTTCCTGTCCGGCCGGCACGACAGCGGACGTCGAACGCGCGAACGTGAGCTTCTTCAACGTCTCCGGCCACACCATGGCCGCGCCGGCGGATCGCCCGATCGTCGCCCCGCTCACACGCAGCGGCTTGCTCCCGTACACGTTCGAGAGACGGATCCGAACGGACGTGCCGCCGGTGGTCACCCGGACGACCTGGCGGACGGACTGGTCGGCGAAACCCTGCTGCGACCAGTTGGCGCCGCTGTCCTCGTTGCCGGCGACCGGACGTTGGACTGCCGTTCCCCAAGCACCCACCCAAGGCGTTCCGGGCGGGGGCGGGACGGCCCTCCCGGAGCTGAGCACAGCGGCCCCTGCGGAAAAGGCCGGGGAGTTGTGGACGATGCCGACGATGAGTGCCGCACCAGCGAGAGCGCCGACGGAAATCCGTGCGATGCGTGCTGAAGGCGAGGGGATCTGCATACTCAAACCCCATCGTGAACGGGCCTCGGACACATCCGGGAGGGCCCCCGATCTTCAGGTGGGGCTGCCCCTAGGATGCCCCCGGGTACCAACCCCCAGGGGACCCGCAATGCCGCCCCCAGAAGCCTCATCATCCACATCCTGTGGATAACTAACCTCACAGGCCTTCACCAGGGGTAACGACCGTGCCACACCCCGTCGATCCCCAGTACATTCCCCAAGCCGATCGTGTAGGCGGGCGGGCCACAACGGATGGTCAGTCGGGCAGCAGGGGGACGGAGATCCCAGGGTCGCGGCCTAGGAGCACGCCGCGGGTGATGGCGGAGGAGCCGAAGCGGTCGCGGACGTCGTCCACCGCGGTGTCGAGGGCGGGGCCGGTGGCGCGGTCGAAGGGGAGGGCGAGCTGGACGGCGCTGTCGTTGTGCAGATTGCCGAGGGTGATGCCGATCAGGGTGATCCCCTGGGCCTCGATCATCGGCAGGGCGGTGCACAGGAGGTCACGGGCGGCGGCGAGGATGACCGCGGTCTCCGCAGTGGCCTGGGGCAACGTGTGCGAACGGGTCGCACGGGTGAAGTCGTCGAACCGCAGGCGGAGCGTGACGGTGCGGCAGACCCGGTTGGCCGAGCGCAGTCTCCGGCCAAGGCGGTCGATCAGGCCCACCATGAATGTGTCCAGCTCTTCTGGCGAGCGCCCGCGCCGGCCGAGGGCCCGTTGCGCCCCCATCGAGCGCCGCCGGACACCCGTTCGCACGGGACGCGGGTCGCGGTTGTGCGCCAGGGCGTGCAGGTGCCGTCCGGATGCCCGGCCGAGCATCGAGACCAGCACGTTCTCCGGCAGCCGGGCCACCTCACCGACGGTCGTGATGCCGCGTTTCCTGAGCTTTTCGGCGGTGACCAGGCCGACGCCCCACAACCTCTCCACCGGCAGCGGATGCAGGAAGTCCAGCTCGCCGTCCGGCGGCACGAGCAGGAGCCCGTCGGGCTTGGCGACGCCGCTGGCCACCTTGGCGAGGAACTTGGTCCGCGCGACCCCCACCGTGATCGGCAGCCCGACCTCCTCGAGGATCTCGCGGCGCAGGCGTCCGGCGATGTCGACGGGCCGCCCGGAGATCTTCCGCAGCCCGCTCACGTCGAGGAACGCCTCGTCGATCGAGAGTCCTTCGACCATCGGGGTCGTGTGCCTGAAGACCGCGAAGACGGCCTTGCTGGCCTCCGCGTACACCGACATCCGCGGCGGGACCACGGCCGCCTGGGGACACAGGCGCCGTGCCTGCCCGCCGGTCATCGCCGTGCGCACGCCGTACGCCTTGGCCTCGTAGCTGGCCGCGAGCACCACGCCGCCGCCCACGATCACGGGCCTGGCCCGCAACCGGGGGTCGTCACGCTGTTCGACCGACGCGTAGAACGCGTCCAGGTCGGCGTGCAGGATCGCCGCCTCGTCTGACACGAACATATGTTCGCATGGACGGCCCTCACCAGGCGAGACCGGTGGCTCAGGCCAGCTGCGCCGCGTACCGCCCGGTCACCTGCTTGAACCGGTCCTCCGGCCAGCAGATGTCCGTCTCGCCCTGGGTGGCGCGGAAGAACAGGTCCAGCTGTACGTGCCATGCGGCGAGCACCTCGGGCCGCGGCTCGTCCACGGTGTGGGTGAGCTCCACCCTTACCCCGAGGGCCGGGTCAGAGAAGATCTCCCATCGCACGGAACCCGCCCGCGCCGTCTCGTACTCCAGCAGGCGCGGAGCCTCGACCTGGATGATCTTTCCGGCTAGCGCGTGCTCGTTGGTCGCGCGCAGCGGCGGCTCACCGCCGACTTCCGGAGTCGCGTCCTCCACGAGCACTCGCCAGACCTCGTCAACCGGCTTCCACACCAGGTCCCGAGCAAAGTGAAGCTCGTAGCCACCGTCCACCTGCCGGACGGCGCCGTCACCGAGGCCGAACCCGTCGACATACCGCGCGATCCGCCCGGCCCAGTCGGTAGGAGGTGTCACGCTGTGACCGTCGAGCCGTGCCGCCAGTTCGTCCAGGCAGGTGTCCCATCCAGCGGCGGTACGACCGGCGGCCAGCAGTCCGACGCTGCCGCCCCCGATCGTCTGCGTGAACACCAGCAGGCACCCGTCGCCGTCCGGAATGAGCTCGAACCGCAGGACGTCGGAGTTCCAGCGGAACATGAACACCTTCGGCGGATCGACTTCGAGCACCTCGCCGTCCCACGTACCGTCGACGACCGCCTCCTCCGGGAAGATGAAACGCATGGGCGCGCCGGGGCGCAGTTCGGCCTCGACCTTGGCCGGGAACCAGGCGGCCATCTCCGCCGGATCGCTCACTGCCCGCCACACCTTCGCCGGCGGATGCTTGAGCCGCCGCTCGAATCGCAGCGTGGGCTCTCCGTTGATCGTCTGCAGCGTCGCTTCGTTCGTCATCTCGTTTCCTCGATGTCGTCCGGCATGGTGTCCAGGTGGCGTTCGAGGGCGTCGAGGCTGTGCGTCCACATGCGCCGGTACGGCGCGAGCCATGCGTCGACCTCGGCCAGCGGCTCCGGGCAGAGCCGGTACCAGCGGCGCTGCGCGTCCTGCCGGACCTCCACGAGCCCGGCGCCGCGCAGCACTTTCAAATGTTTGGAGACGGTCGGCTGTGCGAGCGCCAGCCGTTCCACCAGATCACCGACCAGCCTCTCGCCGTCGCGCAGCAGATCGAGGATCTCCCGGCGGCGCGGCTCGGCCAGCACCTCGAACGTTGATGCCATACGAGCAATATAGCCGATCTGACATATAAGCGTAGAGCCCTAGCCGGCTCTACGCCGGTGGACGTCACGACCTGCGAGAAAGAGGAGCACCGCCCAGACCGCGCAGTAGCCCCCGAAGACAGCGCCACCCCGTTCAGTGAAGATCGCCCCACCGAGCATGCCGATCGCGCCGGCCGCCGCCATGGCGGTGCACACCGCGAGCACCGCGAGCAGGATCCTGCGGGGCCACCGATGGCGCGCGGTGAAGAGCGCCGCCACCAGCACACCCACGATGAGCAGCCCCAACGCCGCGTTCGCCCACTGGGCCCGTGCGACTTCACCCGGCCCGTAGTCGCGGTAGGAATCGGCCGCCACGTGCGGTCCCCCTGTGACGCCAAGCCGTTCTTCCAGAGCGAGATGCACCTTGGACGCCACATAGAGCGCCGTCCACCCGACCGCAGCCCACACCACAGAAACCTTCACCGCATCACGTCTGGCCATGCCCTCACCATCTCGCCTCAGCCGAGACAAGTGATCACCCTGACGGCCCAACCACTTCCCCCGCCGGAGGGAACCCGCGCCAAACGAACGCTCGCATTCCGGGCACACACCAGAACCCCGCCAGGACACGGCATGAAGTCGCCTCGCCGCCGCGATCCGCCGGTCAGGTCAATGCGGGCTGATCTCGTACGGGGGCCAGAGCATCGAGATCGGCGCGGGTGACGCCGGCGCGGCCGGCGAGTTGATCACGGTCGGTGCCTGTTTCGGCGATGAGCTCCACGGCCCGGGTGAGCATGGTGGGGCGTTCGAGGGGTTTGCCCGGGCCGGGCTCACGACGTCGCCAGCCGCGGGCGCTCATGCTGCTCATCGCGTTGCGGTAGGTGCTCTCCTGCATGATCCCCAGCGTCCGGGCCCGGTACAGCAAGGCGGCCATGCTGACTCCCCAGGCCCCCTTCAACTCGGCGAGGCGCGGCCAGTCCGCGGTGCGGGGAAGGTGGTCGGCGATGTCGGCTTCCGGCATGAGGAACTCGGCGGCGAAGCGATGGGCCTGGTCTTCCACGATCTTGCTGCCGGGCTCGGCGTCCGAGTGCATGACCAGATGGCCGAGCTCGTGGGCGGCGTCGAAACGGTTACGCCAGTAGTCGCCCTTGGCGGGGTTGAACAGCACCATCGGGCGAGGATGCGCGCCAATGCTGAAGGCGTCGACACGTTCGGTGTGCGAAGGCAGGATCAGCACGATGATCCCGTGCTTCTCCAGCAGGCGCACCATGTGCGGGATGGAGCCCGGCCGGCCGGCCATCCCCTTGCGGGCCTGCCTGGCGGCCTCCACAGGTCCAGGCCCTGCGATCTCGTCCGGCGGGACGGGGTATTCCGGGAGGTCCGCGACGGGAAACTCGACCAGTTCCTCCACCGCCGTCACGATGTCGGCGGCGATCCGGCCGTAGGCGAGGGCCTGGTCGCGTTCGATCTGCGTGGTGGAGCGCAGCGACCTGAAGTGGGCGGTGTCCAACCGCACGGGGCTGCGGCCGGCGTGGAAGAACTCCACCGGTACGCCGAGCGCGATCGCCAGCCGGGACAGTGTCCTCTCCGAGGGGCGGTGCACCCCGGCCTCGTATTGGCCGACCGCGGTCGGGGTCGTGTCGATCGCCTGAGCCAGCTGATTCTTGCGCAGGCCGCGCAGACGGCGAGCCAGGGTCAGCCGTTCGCAGTCGAACAGCAGCCGGGCCTCGGTGAGGCGCCTGGCTGTCTGTTCCGCGCGGTCATCGGTGGTGTTCACTGGGCCTTTTCGACGATGGTGTTCGCGTTGCGAGCCGGCCGCCGGTGGAGCGTCACGGGCACATCGTCATCGGTGTCGTTCCACAGCGGGAGGGTGGGCTCCACGAGCCTACGGCGCGGATCGGGCCCGAGAGTGTCTTCGGTCAAAGGCCACAGCCAGTGCCACGCCGCCCCGCCATCGGCGTTCAGCCTGGGAAGACCCAGGAACAGCTCCATCTCCAGTGGCTCTTCGGTGGCACTGTGCGCGAGAACGAGCGTCACCACCTCGGGCGTGTCATGGAGATCGGCCAACCCGAGATCCAGGGCCAGCTGGGGATCGCCACCGAACTCCTGCCGGGCGACCGCCTGCTTGGTCGGGCTCTCCCGATCCCAGCGGATGGCCCGCACCGCCCCGAACTCATGACGCTTGAGCAACACCCGATAACGCCCCAGCCGCCACCCGGGCGAACCATTGAGATCATCCCGAACGACCGCGCCGGCGGACGAACCGCCGAGATCGGATGGCTCCTCGGCCGTGCCCACGCCGAAGACCCGATCCAGCTGGGACTCCAGGACGTCGAAGGCGGTGAAGCCGAAGGAACGTTCCTTGAAGCCGGCCGCCCGGTCCAGCGCACCGGCGACGACGAGCGTCGCCTCCGTGTGGGCCTCCCGCAAGCCGTGCAGGAACCCCGTGGGCAGGAGCTCGGCCCACGTCTCCCGGACTTCGGCACCACGATCCTCGATCACACGGCCCTCGATCATGACCCGAACTATAGAGGTTCGCATACCCCTCTGTCTGAAACTGAAGTCCGCATGTCGCTCCGCAGATGAAGCGCGCAGGAACCGATCTGCAACCGGCTTCCAACCGGCACCCCGGATCATCGATCACGCCGGCGACCGGATGTTCCCAGCCCCGGTCGCCGGCGTCTTCTGTCCAGATGTTTCAGGAAGGAAGCAGATGAGCAGTCCACTTCCCCGGCTCGCACGCCAGATGACCGCGACCGGCGTCGTCGTCGCGTCGTTGGGCGCCGCGGCGGCCCTGACAGCCGGCACCGCCGTCGCCGGCGACGCTACCGCCAACACGGGCACCGCCAACACCGCCATCACCGCCAATGGCACCGACGTCGCCGAGGCCAAGGCGCCCCGGGTTCGTTCGGTCAAGCTGTCTCCCCGCCAGCGCGTCGTCTACCCCCGGGGAGCCCCGCTGCGGACGACCAAGCACTTCCGCAAGATCTACATCAAGGTCGTCCAGCGACAGTACAACCGGCCGGTCAGGGTGCGCGCGATCCTTCCCAACGGCAGGCCGATGGGCCCCTGGATCACGGTTCCGTCCCGTACCGCCCCGCAGGGAAGGACCGTCCCGCTCACCAAGGTCAACGTGCGGGACGGCGTGCGATTCAAGCTCCAGTGGGCCCCGTCGACGGCCAGGTCCGCCAAGTTCTACCTCTACTTCTGACAAACGGAGAGCTCCCGGACAACAGGGGCTTCGCTGCCTGACCGGAGTGTGCACGAGCTTTCACCCCACCGGCATCTCGTGACGGTATCGGCAAAGATCCCGATCACCTGAGCGAGCGGCCGAGCACCCTTGACGGGTCCGGGACGCGGGGCGACCGGGCCCGTCAAGTTTCTTTCTGGGGAAAGAGATCAATTTGAGGAACGAGATCAATCGTCTGGACCGAGGAAGACGCGGCGTTCTTCGGCGGTCAGTTCACGGGTGTGGCGTGCCTTGGCCAGGTCGAGCAGGCGCGCGTCGCGATCGCACACCTCGCAGGTCCAGGTCCTGACGAGGTCCGTCCTGAGCCCGGTCCCCAGCTGCGGACGCCCCGAGAACAGGGGACGCAAGAACGCCCGGACGAGCCGTCTCCCATCCGGCCCGAACGTCACGAGGCCGCCGGTCGCGCCCCACCCGTTCAGCTCCAACGGGTCACCGGCGCCCGTGGCCGGCCACAACCGCAGGTTCCCCTCGGGTTCGCTCGTGGTCAGCCAGGTGCCGTCGGCACTGAAACCCACCTTCCGGACCGGGTTCGCCGCACCGCGCAACACGGCCGTCGGCTCGCCCGAGCCCTCGCTGTTCCACAGCCGGATCGCGCCGTCCCTCGCCGCCGCGGCCAACTTCCGCCCGTCGGGGCTGTAGGCGAGCGCTGTGATGTCCTCTCGATGGCCTCGCAGGATCTCGGGCTTCGACCTGCGGGTCAGATCCCACACGACGATGGTGCGGTCGTTGCGCACGTCGGCCAGGCGGGTGCCGTCCGGGCTGAGGGCCACCTGCCCGTCGGCGCGGCCGGTGGGCTCAAGCTCCCAGCCCTGAAGCCGCGTCAGCCCGCCCGCCGGGGAGAGCTGCCACACCCGCGGCTCCATCGCGAACCCGCCGACCGCCAGCCGCTTGCCATCGGCACTGAAGACCACGCTCTCAGGGTTGCCGCGGAAGGCGGCGGGCACGGTGATCGGCGTTCCGCCCCTGGTCAGGTCCCACAGGCTGAGCGTGCCCGCGCTGCCGATGCCCGCCATCCTTCGCCCGTCCGGGCTCAGCGCGATGCGGTAGGCGGCGTCGTGTGGTCCTTTGATGCTGAGCGAAGACCGGCCGTCGGTGGTGTCCCACACCTGGATGGTGATGTCCCGCGCGTGGATGAGCGAGTCGGCTCTCACAGGGACGGACGCGACGGTGCGGCCGTCGGCGCTCACCGCCTTGGGCACCCCGTCGACCGGAAAGCCGCGCAACGCGGGAGTCCCGGCCGAAACGTCCCATTGCCGCAGCGATCCGTTCGCGTCGATGGTGATGAGCGATCTGCCGTCGGGACCGAACGTCACACCTCGCGGATTTCCCCGGTGAGTGCGCAGTACCAACGGGTCGCTGGAGCTGCCCGTCGTCCAGACGCGGATCACGCCGTCCGTTCCATAGGTCGCCAGCCGGTCTCCGGCGGGGCTGAACGCCAGGCCGTTCAGTTTGGGGGAATGGGGCGCGAGTTCGGCCTGTGGCCGCCACTCACCGGCAGGCCTTTCCCTCACGTCCCAGACCTGTGGAACGTCGCCTTCGACTACGGCAGCCCACGGTCCAAGAGGGCTGATCGCCACTTGCTCGGGCTCGCCACGTCGTGCCTCCCGTTCCAGCCGGGGCCGGTCCTGAGTCACGTTCCAGATCCGCAGCGGAGAGTCGGTCCCTCCAGTGGCGAGCAAGTTGCCGCTCGGGCTGAACGCGACGTCCCGCACCCGGCCACCGGGGACCTTGAGCTCGGTCGGCGCCCTCCGTCCCACCGGGTCCCAGATCCGAACGCCGTCCGTGTGCGCGCTCGCCACCCGGCCGTTCCGGTCGACGCTCACTCCCGAGACGGAACCGCCGTCAACCTCTCCCAGAACCCGGCGTGAACCGGCAGTGGCGAGGTCCCACAACTCCACCTTCCCCGCCATGTCGCCGGTGACGAGCGTGCGCCCGTCCTGGCTGAACGCCGCGCTGTCGATCCGCTGGGTGCCGTTTGCCGGGATCCTGTGGTCGCGGCGCGGGCGGCCGGTACCGTCCAGGCTCCAGATCTCCAGTTCCGCCGAGACCGCACCCGGACCCCAGATCGCGAACCTCCGCCCGTCCGGCGTGGCCGCCATCCCCTCGGCACTGCGCATCAAGGTGGACTGGGAGCCGCGCAGCCGGGAGTCGGTGATGGCCTGCCGGAGCACCAGATCGGCTTCCTGGGTCGGTTCGGCCTCGTACGCCTTGACCGCCAGCAGCAACGCCAGCTCCGGATCCATCGAGAGCTGGCGGCGGGCCTCCACCGCGAGCCGCCGCGACGTTGCACGGTCGCGTTCGGTGTCGGCGTCGCCGGCCTGGACCAGGGCGAGGACGGCCAGCACGCTGACCACTGCCGCCACGAGCCCGAGCCCGCCGCGGCCAAGACGGACCCGACGGCGCGTTTGGACCCGGTTCAGGACCGCCTCCGAACGGGACGCTGCCAGAAAGGCCCGCTCCCGCTCGTTCAGCAGAGCCCCGTTCAGCGGACGCTCATTCAGCGCAGGCTCGCCCAGCGCAGGCTCGCTCTGCGCGGGGTCGCTCAGCGCAGGCTCGCTCACCGGAGGGAGGCTCTCGTCGTTCCAGGCGGCCAAACGGCTCCCGCGGTAGAGGAACTCCGCACCGCGCCCGTTCCGGTCCCATTCGTCGGCGTCGGCGGTGAGCCGCCGGTGACGGAGGAGCACCTCACGGTCGTCGCTCAACCATTCCCGCAACCTGAGCCAGCTGCGTATGAGGGCCTCGTGTGCCACCTCGACCGTGTCGCCGTCCACCACAACGAGCCGGGTCGCGACGAGCCTGTCGAGTACGGCGTCCACCTCACCGGCGGCTCCGATGCCCGCCAGTTCATCCCGTTCGATCCTGCGGCGGGTGTCCTCCGTTCCGTCACCCAGCGCGGTGAGGCGCAACAGCACCGCACGCAGGATGTCCCGCAGGCCGCCCTCCACGTCGTCGTACAGGTCGTCGGCGGTGCGCACGATGATCCCGGTCACGCCACCGGCCGCTCGGTAGTCAGCCAGCCGCAGAGTGCCGTCCTGGTGACGGTCCCAGGCCTCCCGCAGCGCGTGCGCGACCAGTGGTAGCGCTCCCACCTGCCCGGCGGCCTCGGTCGCCACGGCCGCCACCAGCTCGGGCTCCACGCTCAGCCCGACCTGGGATGCGGGCTCGCCGACGATGGCGTGCAGGTCAGACTCAGAGACCGGCCCGATCGTGAGATGAACGGCATCGCCGAACAGCGCACCCAGGCCGGGATGCTCCGCGCACCGCGCGTAAAAGTCGCTGCGCACCCCGATCACCAGCGTCCCCTCCGCGCTGGTGACCAGACGAGCCAACGCATCGAGGAATCCGGCACGTTCATCCTCGTCGGCGCAGAGCGTGAACACCTCCTCGAACTGGTCGATGACCACCACGGTGGGCGCATCGGAGTCGAGGTCCCGCAGCCGCGCCAACGGATGTGCACCCGGGGAGAGCAGAACGGCAGCCGTGCCGCCCGCGGTCAGCTTGGGCAGCAGCCCTGCCCCGAGGAGGGACGACTTGCCGCTGCCGGAAGCGCCGAGGAGCACCGTCAGCGGTGAGCGTTGAACGGCCTTCAGCAATTCCTCAAGCAGCTGGTCCCGTCCGAAGAACAGATCCGCCTCATCGGCACCGAGCGGTTGCGGACCCGGGTAGGGGCAGCGGCGTTGCGACTGTTCGAGTTCGTCTGCGGCCTGCTGCCATCGTCGCTCCCATTCGGCACGGTCACCACCGCAGGCGACTGCGTACGCGAGGGTCGCCTCCAGCGACGGCAGCCGCATCCCGTTGGCCGCCTCGGCCAAGGTGCTCCGGGAGAAGTGAGCGCGCTGGGCAAGCTCGCGGTAGCTCGGCCGCCCGGCCTGGTCCCGCAGCCGGCGCAACTCCCAGGCGAGCCTCTCGACCGGGCCGGCGAGCGGATCCACTGGTTGTTCAGGCCGCCCCAACTGCACACCCCCGTTGTCCAGAGCCTGCCGACGGTTGTCCGGAGCAGGTCGAGAGCCCATTTCGGACATTTCCGAGACGCCCTAGACCTTAGGGAGCCGGTCTCTCCGGCACAACATCACACCGAAACATGAGGACGGGTAGTGAAGCTCCGCGTACTGGGACCGTTGGAGATTTGCATGGGGGACGCCTCCGTTCCCCTCTCACCGAAACTGAGGGACCTGCTGGCGGTCCTGCTGTGCCATTCCGGCCGGACCGTCTCGGCCGACCGGCTGATCGACGCCCTGTGGCCCGGCATCCCGCCGCGTACGGCGGCCAAGACGCTGCAGGGCTACGTCCACCATCTGCGCCGGGCACTGGGACCCGGGCGGCTGATGTTCCGCGCCCCTGGGTACGTGCTCGTCACACGGCCGGGCGAATTCGACGCCGACTGCTTCACCGGACGGATCCAGTCAGGCCGCCATGCCATCGCCGCCGGTGACACCGAGCGCGGAACGCAGCTGATCCGCGAGGCGCTCGACCTGTGGCGGGGCGTTCCCTACGACGGGCAGGACCACCTCCAGCCGACGCAGGCGGAGGCGTTCCGGTTGACCGAGCTCCGGCTCTCCGCCGCCGAGGAGTGGGCTGAGGCCGCACTCAACCGGCGGCAGCACGCCGACGTCGCCTGCGAGTTGTACGGGATCGTGACGGAGCACCCGTTCCGTGAACGCCCACGCGCCCAGCTCATGCGCGCACTGCACGCCATGGGACGGACCGTGGAGGCCCTTGAGGTCGGCCGCGAGGGCAGGCGCCGCCTGGCCGAGGAACTAGGCCTGGACCCGAGCCCCGCCCTCCTGCGCCTGGAGCACGCGATCCTGACGCACGACCCGGCCCTCGCCAGGCCCCGACCGCGCCCCAACCGCATCAACAACGTGGCATAGACGAAGTTGCCCTCACCACCCGCATGCCGTCACCACACGCACGGCGGACCGAGCCCCTCGCCGCCCGCACGCGGGCGAGCCTTCACAGAAGATCGCCCGCAGCAACGGACGCCTCCCCGCCCGACGTCGCCCCCGTCACCGCCACACCTCCCCGCACGCCTTCCGGCGAACCCTGCGCAGGCGAGCGTAGGGGGCGCCGGATGGTGAGAACGGCCAGTGCGGCCAGCAGGTGGGTGACCGCGTTGACGGCGAAGGGCAGGGTCCGCCCGACGGCGAACAACCAGCCCCCCGACGGCCGGCCCGGCGAGCGCCGCCGCCTGTGCCCGCGCCTCGTTACGGGCGAGCGCGGACGACACCTGTGAGGATGCTCGATGTGTCGCAGCGCCCCGCGCTCGGCGAACCGGAACAGTTCCAGGCCGACGCTGTCAACGACGGCCACCACGATGATGAGCCAGACCGGGGCGGCCCCGACAGCCACCGCAACCCGCCAGGGCGACCATGGCGAGGGCCCGTCCAGCCTCGCTGGCCGCCATGGCCCGGCGGCGGTCGGCCCAGCCCCGGCTGGCAGCCGTGCCGCCAGGCCCGCCGCGTACGCCAGGAAGCCGAGGACTCCGACGAGCGCGGTCGTGCCGTGGATTTCCAGGATCAGCAGGGGATAGGCGAGCAGCGCGATCTCGTTGCCAAGGTGGGCCACGCTCTGGCCGAGCCAGAGGATTTGGAAGTCGCGGTTGCGGCGCAGCGGGATCGGGGCCGATTCCCCTCCAGGCTCCGGGGTCCAGCCCTCCACCACGGTCGCGACAGCGCTCATGACATGACCCCCACCTCAGCCCAGCCCGTTCCGGGCAGCGGTGGCGGCTCCAAAGCGCTCCGGACGCACCGGCCTCGGCCGGCAGCAGCGGGTGGGCGGCGAGCGTCCCGTCCCGGCGGACGCTGGAGGCGTGCGGGCCGGCCCTGATGCTCGTGGTGAGGGTCTGCGTGGCGACGGCGACCGGACCGAGCGGTCAGCAGCCGAAGTCGATGTCCGAAGCCTCGTCGGTCTGCGGCGTCTCGACCACGATCTCCTCGAAGGTCTCCATGAGTTTCACCTTCTTCAGCCGTCTCGGGTTCTGCGAATCCGGCGACCGTTCCGGCCCTTTTCCTCCGGCCGAATCCAGCCCTCGAATAACGCACGAACAAGACGCTAGGGGCTCGATCGCATGGAAAAGTCAGCCTCTGTGGCGAAGTAGCGGTACTCCGGTCCGCCTCGCGCGTGTACTCCGAAGGATGTACGCCCTGAACAGGCACATCCCCTCGAACCCAAGTGGCGCACCCCGACCGAGGAGTACAACGAAGACTCGTCTGGCCGGGCGTCGCGCCACGACGCACCATTGGCGCCAACAGGCACATGAGTCAGCCGAGTCAGTGGCGGTAGAACCGAACCAATGGAGACCGGGAGCACCTGCAGGACTCCCAAGGACCTTGGAGATCGAAAAGAGGGTCTCGGAATGATCCGAAACCCTCTCTCACATGCTCGTGCGAAGTGGGCCTACCTGGACTTGAACCAGGGACCTCTTCCTTATCAGGGAAGCGCTCTAACCGAGCTGAGCTATAGGCCCGCACTTGCCGCCGTCCTTGCGGCGCAACGAGAGATTACCCCATCCGAAGGGGCAACCGGTAATCGGTTTCGCAGGACGGCGGGCTGTGCCTACTCGGCTTCCTTCAAGGTCACCTCGACGCCGCCGACGAGGTCTGCGGCGAGGTTGTAGATGACCGCGCCGACCGTGGAGAGAGCCGTGATGAGCAATACGTTCAGGGCGCCGACCAGGACGGTGTAGCCGAAGATGCGCGCGAACGAGAACCAGCTGCCCGCGTCCAGGCCGCCACCGTTCTTGCTCGGGTCGCGGGTGAGCTCGTCGATGGTGCCGCTGATCGAGTCGAAGACGCCGAGGCCGGACAGGATCATGTACAGGACGACGACCGCGACCAGCAGGACGACGAAGCAGACCAGCGACATCACGAAGCTGAACTTCATCACCGACCACGGCTCAAGGCGCGCGAGCTGCAGCTGGGCCTTCCGTGCGGACTTGGCGCCGGCGGGCTTGGCCCCGGCGGCCGGGTTGGCCGAGGTCTGCGCGGGACGGTCTTTGAGGGCCGTGCCCGCGAAGCCCGGGCTGGCCGAGGCCGCGCTGGCACCGCCCGTACCGGAACCGGACCCGCTGCGGCCGAACGGCTTGTCGCGGCCACCGCCCGTCTCGGGTGAACGGCTCCAGGCGGAACCGCTCTCGGCCGGTGTGTCCCTGACCGGCGGGATCACCGGAGACGCACTGGGCTTGCCGGGAAGGTCGCTTGGCTCGCCGGGGCCGCCGGGCTTGGCCGGGCTGCCAGGCTTAGCGGCGCTGCTCGCGCTACCCGTCCCAGCAGCGCTGCCTGAGGCCGAAGCACTGCTGGGGGTCGAGGCGCTGCTCGGCTTACCAGCACCGCTGGCGCTGCTCGGCTTGCCGGGACCATCGGAGGTGCTGGACTTGCCGGAGGCGGCGGGCTTGGGCAGATCGACATCGATGTCGATCGCGGCGTCGACGCGCGTCTGGTCAAGGTCCTTCGGCGTGGAGTCCGCAGGCTTGGCCTCGGCGGACTTGCCGTCCGCAGGCTTGGCCTTGCTGCCCAGATCGGGCGTGGTCTCGTCCACGGCGGGCTTCACCGGCGTGATCTCCACGGTCGCCTCGTCCCGACCGGGCTTCGCGGCCGGGACGGTCTTCTTGGCGCCCGCAGAGGAACCGGACGAGCCCGAGCTCGAACCGGAACCCTTGCCAGTGCCGCCGGAGCGGCCCTTGCCTTTACCGGGCTGGGTGCTCACGTGTCCTCCTGGCCTACCCGATTGGTGGCGGGTGTGAGGTCACTCACCTTCAGTCCCCTCACCCACCTCAGCGTTTGCGTCATCCATGGACTCTACGATGCCCCCGGAGTCGTCCGGCGAGTCCACGTTGTCCGGCTCGTCCATGGACTCTACGTTCCTCGCGATGGCGACCACACTGTCGCCCTGCGCGAGGTTCATAAGCCGAACCCCCATGGTCTGGCGGCTGGACTGCTTGATCTCGGCCGCGCTCGTACGGATGACGCCGCCGTTGGACGTCATCGCGAAGACCTCGTCGTCGAGGCCGACCATCAGCGCCCCTACCAACCTGCCGCGAGTTTGCACGATCTTAGCGGTGAGGACTCCCTTACCCCCACGACCCTGCAACGGATATTGGTCCACGGGAGTTCGCTTGGCATATCCGCCTTCGGTGGCCACCAGGACATCCTGGGCCCCGGCCTGGATGACGAGCATGTTGAGGACCTCCTGGTCCTCGTCGAAGCGCATGCCGATCACACCGCTGGTGGCGCGGCCCATCGGCCGCAGGGAGTCGTCGTCCGCCCGGAAGCGGATCGCCTGGGCGCCCGTGGAGACCATCAGCAGGTCGTCCTCCGGGCAGACCAGCCGCGCGGCGATGACCTCGTCGTCCTCGGCCAGGTTGATGGCGATGATGCCGCCGCTGCGCGGCGAGTCGAAGTCGGTCAGGGACGTCTTCTTGACCTTCCCCTGCTTGGTGGCCAGCACGAGGTACGGCGCGACGTCGTAGTCACGCAGATCCATGACCTGGGCGATGTGCTCGTCCGGCTGGAACGCCAGCAGGTTGGCGACGTGCTGGCCGCGCGAGTCGCGGTTGGCCTCGGGCAGCTCGTACGCCTTGGCGCGGTAGACACGGCCCTTGTTGGTGAAGAACAGAATCCAGTGGTGCGTCGTGGTGACGAAGAACTGGTCGACGATGTCGTCCTGCTTGAGCTGCGCGCCCCGGACACCCTTGCCGCCGCGCCGCTGCGCCCGGTAGAGGTCGGTCTTGGTGCGCTTGGCGTAGCCGCCGCGGGTGATCGTGACGACGACGTCCTCTTCGGCGATGAGGTCCTCGTACGAGACGTCCCCGTCGAACGGGATGATCTCGGTGCGCCGCTCGTCGCCGAACTTCTCGACGATCGGGCGGAGCTCGTCGGCGATGATCTGCCGCTGCCGCTCCGGCGAGGCGAGGATGTCGTTGTAGTCGTCGATCTCCGCCATGAGCTTGTCGTACTCGTCGATGATCGCCTGACGTTCCAGGGCGGCGAGCTTGCGCAGCTGCATGTCGAGGATCGCCTGCGCCTGGATCTCGTCGATCTCCAGGAGCTGCATCAGGCCGCTCTGCGCCTGCGACGCGGACGGCGAACGCCGGATGAGGGCGATGACCTCGTCGATGCGGTCGAGGGCCTTGAGCAGCGCGCGCAGGATGTGGGCGCGTTCCTCGGCCTTGCGCAGCAGGAATCGGGTCCGGCGGACGATGACGTCGACCTGGTGCGCCACCCAGTGGCGGACGAACTGGTCCAGGCGCAGCGTACGCGGCACGCCGTCGACCAGCGCGAGCATGTTCGCGCCGAAGGTCTCCTGGAGCTGGGTGTGCTTGTAGAGGTTGTTGAGGACGACCTTGGCGACCGCGTCCCGCTTGAGCACGATGACCAGGCGCTGGCCGGTACGGCCGGACGTCTCGTCCCGGACGTCGGCGATCCCGTCGATCTTGCCTTCCTTGACCAGGTCGGCGATCTTGAGCGCGAGGTTGTCCGGGTTGACCTGGTAGGGCAGCTCGGTGACGACGAGGCAGGTACGGTTCTGGATCTCCTCGACCTCGACGACCGCGCGCATCGTGATCGAGCCGCGGCCGGTCCGGTAGGCCTCCTCGATGCCCTTCCGGCCGACGATCAGACCGGCGGTCGGGAAGTCCGGGCCCTTGACCCGTGCGATCAGCGCCTCGAGGAGCTCCTCGTCGCTGGCGCCGTAGTTGTCCAGGAACCAGTTGACGCCGTCGGCCACCTCGCGCAGGTTGTGCGGCGGGATGTTGGTGGCCATGCCGACCGCGATGCCGGCCGAGCCGTTGACCAGCAGGTTCGGGTACCGCGACGGCATGACGTCGGGCTCTTGCGAGCGGCCGTCGTAGTTGGGCGAGAAGTCGACGGTCTCCTTGTCGATGTCGCGCAGCAGCTCCATCGCCAGGGGCGCCATGCGGCACTCGGTGTACCGCATGGCCGCGGCCGGGTCGTTGCCGCGCGAGCCGAAGTTGCCGTTGCCGTCGACCAGCGGGTAACGCATCGACCAGGGCTGCGCCAGCCGCACCAGCGCGTCATAGATCGCCGAGTCGCCGTGCGGGTGGTAGTTACCCATGACGTCACCGACGACGCGGGCGCACTTGAAGTAGCCGCGGTCGGGGCGGTAGCCGCCGTCGTACATCGCGTACAGAACGCGGCGGTGCACCGGTTTGAGGCCGTCACGAACCTCGGGCAGGGCACGCGACACGATGACCGACATCGCATAGTCGAGATAACTCGCCTGCATCGAGCTCTGGATGTCGACCGGCTCGATGCGCCCGCCGCTCTGGCCCCCGCCTTCGGTGGTCACTTCCGTCACCTGAAAGACCTCTTCTGAATAGTGGAACTACGACTGCTGCCTGCCGAAGGCCTCTGCTCCGGGACCGCACCCTGACCGGCACTTCCCGTCCCGCACCCGCGCGACGCGATGCCCGCGTCCCTCTCGCCCAACGCCCCGCGACCGCCGAGTGCGACGCCACCGCCGAACGCGACGCCACGGCCAGACACGACGCCACGGCAGGACGCGACGCCAGAAGCAGCGCCGCCGCCAGAGGCAGCGCTCCTGCCGGACACGACGCCGCCGGACACAACGTCACCTCCGGAGGTGACGCCACGGCTGAACGGAGCGCCGCCAACCAGACCGGAAACACCGACCAGACTGGAGGCGCCAACCGGACAGTGGGTGCGACGCGGGTCGGAGACGCCGGGCGGGTGCAAGGCGTGGGAGCTAGGGGCGGCGGCCGGGCCGCGGAGGAAGCCTCGGCTCATCAGATGTCCAGGAAGCGAACGTCCTTGGCGTTCCGCTGGATGAACTCGCGGCGCGGCTCGACCTCTTCGCCCATGAGGACGCTGAACAGCTCGTCCGCCTGGGCCGCGTCGTCGAGCTGCACCTGGAGCAGGACCCGGTTGTCGGGGTCCATCGTGGTGTCCCACAGCTCGTTGGCGTTCATCTCGCCCAGACCCTTGAACCGCTGGACCTGGTCGCGGGGACGGGGGTCGCGCCTGCCGGCGGCGATCCCGGCCTCGACCAGCGCGTCCCGCTCCCGGTCGGAGTAGGCGTAGTCGGCGTCCTGCCCGCGCGCGTCCCACTTGATCTTGTAGAGCGGCGGCTGGGACAGGTAGACGTGGCCGGCCTCGATCAGGGGCTTCATGAAGCGGAACAGCAGCGTCAGCAGCAGCGTGTTGATGTGGTGGCCGTCGATGTCGGCGTCCGACATCAGGATGATCTTGTGATAGCGCAGCTTGGCGATGTCGAACTCATCGTGCACGCCCGTGCCGAGCGCGGTGATGATCGCCTGCACCTCGTTGTTCTTGAGGATCTTGTCGATCCGCGCCTTCTCGACGTTCAGGATCTTGCCCCGGATCGGCAGGATCGCCTGGAAGTGCGGGTTGCGGCCGCCCTTGGCCGAGCCGCCCGCCGAGTCACCCTCGACGATGTAGAGCTCGGACTCGGACGGGTCGGTCGACTGGCAGTCCGACAGCTTGCCGGGCAGCGACGTCGACTCCAGCAGGCTCTTGCGCCGCGTCAGATCACGCGCGGCACGCGCGGCGATGCGGGCCCGCGCCGCCTGCGAGGCCTTGTTGATGATCTCCTTGGCCTCGCCGGGGTTCTCCTCGAACCAGTCGCGCAGGTGCTCGTTGACCGCCTTCTGCACGAACGACTTGGCCTCGGTGTTACCGAGCTTGGTCTTGGTCTGGCCCTCGAACTGCGGGTCGGCCAGCTTGATCGAGATGATCGCGGTGAGCCCCTCGCGGACGTCCTCGCCGGTGAGGTTGTCGTCCTTGTCACGCAGCAGGCTCTTGTCGCGGGCGTACCGGTTGACGATCGTGGTCAGCGCCGCCCGGAAGCCCTCCTCGTGCGTGCCGCCCTCCGCCGTGTTGATCGTGTTGGCGAACGTGTGGACGGACTCGGCGTACGAGGAGTTCCACTGCATCGCGATCTCGACCGACATGCCGTCGGTGTCGTCGCCGAAGTAGATCACCGACTGGTGGGCGGCGTCCTTCTTGCTGTTGATGTAGCGGACGAAGTCCTCGATGCCACCCTCGTAGTGGTAGCGGACCTCACGGGGCTCACCGTTGATGTGGTCCGGCCGCTCGTCCTTCAGCGTGATCGCCAGACCGCGGTTGAGGAACGCCATCTCCTGCATTCGGCGCGAGAGGGTCTCGAAACTGAAGTCGAGCGTCTCGAAGATGTCGCTGTCAGGCCAGAACGTGATCTGGGTGCCGGTCTCGTCGGTCGGCTCGCCCTTGGCCAGCGCCGCCTCGGGCCCCATCCAGGTGTACGACTGGCGCCAGTAGTGGCCGTCAGTCTTGATCTCGGCCTCAAGCCTCTTGGAGAGCGCGTTCACCACCGCGGAGCCGACACCGTGGAGACCGCCGGAGACCGCGTACGCCTTGCCGTCGAACTTGCCTCCCGCGTGCAGCGTGGTGAGGACCAACTCGACAGCCGGGCGCTTTTCCACAGGGTGTTCGCCCACGGGAATGCCTCGGCCGTTGTCGCGCACCCGTACGCCGCCGTCTGCGAGCAACGTCACATGGATGTCGTCGGCATAACCGGCGAGCGCCTCGTCGACGGAGTTGTCGACGATCTCGTAGACGAGGTGGTGGAGGCCACGCTCCCCGGTCGATCCGATGTACATGCCCGGGCGCTTACGCACCGCCTCGAGACCTTCAAGGACAGTGATCGAACTAGCGTCGTACGCCAAAGGAGATCCTCCTGCCGGGGAAGCGCACCGCCACCCGCGTACCGTGAAAAGCACGCGGTGTGCCCCGTAACACACGTAAGGGCGCCCTCTGCTCCGGTCTGTCGATCAGAGACTTCGGGCGACCCAAGGCGGCGCAGCATCCTGAACCCGATTTCATTCTACCGGGTCATGGACGGAAAAGTGGCACTCGCGGGCTCTGTATGAGCGTGTGGCGGGCGAGTGGGCGAGGAGATACATCCCCCCATTGCCCCTGGGGGCTCTACGGGCCTACGGGGCGCTCGAAGCGAAACCGCCCCTTGATCGCCCCGAACAGATGGACCTTGCCTGCGCAGCGGGCCGCAACGACCCCCCCAAGCAGCACGCGACCCCCCGCAGCGCGGCGCAGTGACCCCGCAGCGGGCGCGGTAGCTCCCATAGCGGCGCGCCGTGAGCCCGACAGCAGGACGCCGTGACACCCACTGCGTGGCGCTGTGACCCCCACAGCGGGACACCGTGACCCCCACAGCGGGCGCGGCGCTCCCCATAGCGGGACGCGGCGACCCCACAGCCGCGCGCAGTGACCCCCACAGCGGGTGCGGCGGTCCCCACAACGGGGACAGCGACCTCCGCAGCGGCACGCCCTGACACTCACAGCAGGTGCGGTGGTCCCCACAGTGGGCCATCGTGACACTCACAATGGGGCGCGGCGCCCCCCGCAGCGGCACGCTGTGACACTCACAGTGAGGCGCCGTGACACTCACAGCGGGCGCGGCGGTCCCCACAGCTGCGCGCAGTGACTCCCACAGCGGGACGTGGCGACCCCACAGTGACCGCCACAGCGGGGTGCGGCGACCCCACACAGGGGCGCCGTGATCCGCGCGGCGGGTGCGGCGACGCCTACGGCGCGGCGTCCCCGTAGGGGTGCGGTGACCCTTGCAGGGGGCGCGGTGTGTCCAGATCCGGTTAGCGGACGCGCCAGGCGCCGGTGCGGCGGGGGCCAGCGGGGCCTACGACCTTGACTCGGCGGACGGTGTTGTGGCCGAGCTCTTCGTTCAGGCGCTTGACCAGGGTGGAGGAGAGCAGGCGGAGCTGGGTGGCCCAGGTGGTGGAGTCGGCGGCGACCGTGAGCTCGCCGTCCTCGAACTTCTCTGGGCGGGTGTGCTCGGCCAGCTCGGGGCCCACGATGCCGGGCCAGTTGCCGAAGACTCCGCCTACGGCGGCGCGTTGTTCCCAGCCTCGGGCGGACATCAGCTCGCGGATGGCTGAGCCGAAGGGCTTGGGGTCGCCGCCGCGGCCGGGCTGCGGCACGCGCGGGGCCCGCGGGCCCTTGCGCCTGCCCTGGCCCGGCACCGAGCCGCGTTTGGCGGCGTCGGCGCGTGCCTGGGCGAGGGCTTCGCGGGCCAGCTCAATCCCCGACTTGGCCGGCGCCTCACCGGAATTCAGCGGGCCGGAGTCCGGCAGCGCGGAAGAGTTGTGCACATCCTGTGGATCAGTCACGGGTCACCTGGCCGTCGGAGACGGAGAACGAGGCGCCGGTCAGTTCGGCGGGGACGTCGGCCGGGACGGCCGCGGTGATGAGGACTTGTTCGGCGGGGGCGACCATCTCAGCCAGCCGGCTGCGGCGCCCGGAGTCCAGCTCGGCGAAGACGTCGTCGAGGATGAGCACAGGGTCGTCGCCGTCGTCCCTGAGCAGGTCGAACGCGGCCAGGCGCAGCCCCAGGGCGAACGACCATGACTCCCCGTGGCTCGCGTAGCCACGGGCGGGCAGGTCACCCAGGCGCAGAACGAGCTCGTCACGGTGCGGCCCGACCAGGCTGACGCCTCGTTCGAGCTCTTGTTTGCGCGCCTCGGCCACACCTGCCAAGAGGGCTTCGGCCAGCTGTGCACGGTCTGTGGACAACTCCGCGTCACCCAGTGAGCTCTTGTAGGTCAGGTCGGCTGCGCCACTGCTCGGTGCGAGCGCCGCGTACGCCTTGGCCACCAGGGGACGGAGCGCCGCCACCAGCTCCAGCCGCGCGGCGAGAAGCTCCGAGCCCGTACGGGCGAGATGTGAATCCCAGACCTCGAGGGTGGCGATGATCTCGGGACCGGGGGAGCGGCGGTGGGCGGCCGCGGATTTCAACAGGGCGTTGCGCTGCTTGAGGACGCGGTCATAGTCCGAACGGACGGCCGCGAAGCGCGGGGCACGCGTGGTCAGCAGCTCGTCCATGAAGCGGCGGCGTTCACCTGGATCGCCCTTCACAAGCGCGAGGTCCTCGGGGGCGAAGAGGACCGTCCGCAGCATCCCCAGGATCTCCCGCGGCCTGGGGACGGGCGAACGGTTGAGCCGCGCCCGGTTGGCCTTTCCCGGATTGATCTCCAGCTCGATCAGTGCCCTGCGGTCGTCCTTGACGACCCCGGCGCGCACGATCGCACGCGGCGCACCCTGCCTGACCAGCGGCGCGTCGGTGGCCGAGCGGTGGCTGCCGTGCGTCGCGACGTAGCCGACGGCCTCGACGAGATTGGTCTTGCCATGCCCGTTCGGGCCCACGAACGCGGTGACTCCCGGTTCGAGCGCGACCTCGGCGGTGGCGTACGAACGGAAGTCCTGGAGCGAAAGGTGGGCGACGTGCACGGGACACGAGCGTAGAGCCTTCCGGCGGCCGCCTGCGCCCCTCAACTCGGCAGAGCCTGAACGTGCCTGGTCAGAGCTTGGGCTCGCCCCGTCAGAGCCCGGCGCGCCTGGTCGCAGTCCGGCGCGCCTGGTCGCAGCCTGGCGTGGCCGGTCACAGTCCGGTGTGGCCGGTCAGAGGTTGGGCGGCTCCACGTCGGCGCCGGGAGAGTCGGCGCCCTTGGCCGATTCGACCGCGTGCCCGCCGAACTGGTTGCGCAGCGCCGCGACGACCTTCATCGCGGGCGAGTCCTGCTGGCGGGAGGCGAAGCGCGCGTAGAGCGAGGCGGTGATCGCGGGGAGCGGGACCGCGTGATCCACAGCGGCCTGAACGGTCCAGCGGCCCTCGCCGGAGTCGTTGGCGTATCCACGGAGGCCTTCAAGCTGTGGATCCTCGGCCAGCGAGCGGTTCATGAGGTCCAGCAGCCAGGAACGGATGACCGTGCCCTCCTGCCAGCTGCGGAACGTCTCCGGCACGTTGGTCACGATGTCGCTGGCCTCGATCAGCTCGTAGCCCTCGCCGAAGGCCTGCATCATCGCGTACTCGATGCCGTTGTGGACCATCTTGACGAAGTGGCCGGCGCCGATCGTCCCGGCGTGCACGAAGCCGAACTCGCCCTCGGGCTTCAGGGTCTCGAAGATCGGCATGAGCCGCTTCACGTTGGCCTCGTCGCCGCCGACCATGAGGGCGTAGCCGTTCTGCAGGCCCCAGACACCACCGCTGACGCCGCAGTCAACGAAGTTGATGTCCTTGGCCGCGAGCTCTTCGCCGTGCTTCTGGTCGTCCACATAGTGTGAATTGCCGCCGTCGATCACGACGTCCCCGGGCTGGAGGAGCTTCCCCAGCTGGTCGATGGTGTCCTGGGTCGGCTTGCCCGCGGGGACCATCACCCAGACCGCTCTCGGCGGGGACAGCCGCTCGACCAGCTCTTCCAGCGAGCTCACGTCACTGATCTCGGGGTTCCGGTCGTACCCCACGATCGTGTGGCCGCCGCGGCGCAGACGTTCGGCCATGTTGCCGCCCATCTTGCCGAGGCCGATCATCCCGAGCTCCATGCTCACTCCACTCCCCTGTGCATAACTCTGCCTAGTCGTGCCCGAAAGCCTGCCTGCCACAAGCCTGCCTGCCGCGCGCACGCGTCCCTGCGAACGCATGCCGCATACCTGACGTAAGTCCGCGTACCCGCACAGACAGCCCCCAGACCTATCGGCCTGCGACCTGTCCACAGCCTGAGGATTCTGAGTTGCCCTGAGACTCCAAGGACGCAAGGTCGCAAGGACACGAGCCCCGAGAACGTTCAGCTCGAGTCCGCTGGCCGTAATTCCCGAATCCCGACCCACGTCCAGGTCCGAGTCCGCTGGTCCTGCGGATGCACCACCCGTTCGCCGGCCATGGACATCGATCTCCTGGCGCGCCGACCGCAAGTTGCCCACGAGCAGCTCGCCAACGGACCGCCAGTCCCTGGCCGACGCCGGCGAATGCCGGGCGAGCGGCGGCCGACCCGCGAGCCCGCCGAGTCAGTCCGCCAGCCGCCGACCCGATCTGTGCACGGATCGGCGGCCTGTGGTTACCCACAGGCTGTTGATCTGTACGGCGATCCGCCTCGACTTCAGGTGTGTCCCCAGGACAAATCCCCTACCCGGACAGGCGCACCGGCATGATCAGGTAACGGTAGTTGGGGTTCACGCCCTCTTCCGGCGGCTTGCCGGTGAGAACGGCGGGCTTGGTCGGCGTGGTGAACGAGAGCCGCGCGATGTCGGACCCGATGTTGGAGAGACCGTCCAGCAGGAAGCCCGGGTTGAAGGCGATGTCGATGTCGTCGCCCTCCAGCGTCGCCTCCAGGGCCTCGACGGCTTGGGCCTCGTCGCCGGTCCCGGCCTCCAGGACGACCTCTCCCTGGCTGAACGAGAGCCGTACAGGGGTGTTCCGCTCGGCGACCAGGGAGACGCGCTTGACGGCCTCGATGAACGGGGCGGTCTGGATCTCGGCGAGACCCGCGTACTCGCTGGGCAGCAACGACCGGTACTTGACGAAGTCGCCGTCCAGCAGCCGCGACGTCGTACGGCGGCCGCCGCCCTCGAAGCCGATCATGCCCTCACCGGTGCCGCCCGTGCCGCCGAGGGCGATCGAGACCTCAGCGCCGGCGGTGAGCGACTTGGCGGTGTCGGCGAGGGTCTTGGCGGGCACCAGGGCGACCGCGGAGAAGTCCGGGCGCTCGGGCTTCCAGTGCAGCTCGCGGACGGCGAGGCGGTAGCGGTCGGTGGCGGCAAGGGTGACGGTCTCGCCCTCGATCTCCACACGTACCCCGGTGAGCATGGGGATGGTGTCGTCACGCCCGGCGGCGACGGCGACCTGGTTGACGGCGGCGGCGAACTCGTCGCTGCCCACCGACCCGGCGGCCGGCGGCATCTCCGGCAGCGTCGGGTAGTCCTCCACAGGCATGGTGAGGAGTGTGAACTTCGCGCTGCCACACCGGAGCATCACCTTCGCCCCGTCCGTGGTCACCTCCACAGGGTGGGGAGGCAGGCTGCGCGAGATCTCGGCGAGAAGGCGGCCGGAGACCAGCGCCGTTCCCGCGTCCTCCACGTCGATGTCGGTGGACACCTGCGCAGAGACCTCGTAGTCGAACGCGGACAGCTTGAGCCGGTCGCCCTCGGCGACGAGGTGCATGCCGGCCAGCACGGGCACGGGCGGCCGGACCGGAAGCGTTCGTGCCGTCCAGGCCACGGCTTCGGCCAGCGCGTCTCTGTCGATGCGGAACTTCAAGGGGACCCGCCTCCTGCAGGTTTCGGACTAAGGGTGAGGTGGAAGAGCTCAGGTGACGCACCCGGGGCGCTTGATCCCCAGGCCCTAGTTTGAGTTGAGCTTTTTCTTGAATAGATAAGAGAGGTAGTACTCGTCATAGGGGCCGTGGAAAGTGTGGACATCATGCGTTCTCCCAGGTGAGAGCCCGAATCTCTGTCCACCGCGGCTGTGCACCGGAGGTGGATCGCCGAGCGTCGCCTGAGGACGGCCAAATCGTCCCCACACGTCGTCCTCATGTCTTCCCCCGGTTGTCCACGAGTTCTCCGCAGGTTCGCACGGCCTCCCGGGGCCCGTCTGGGTCGGATGCGGCGGGCGGCGGGCTCGTCCCCAGGACGTCCCCAGGGAGTCCCCAAGCAGTCCACGGGTTCGTCCCCATGACGTGCGGCGGGTGTCCCCAACCGGTCCACACTCCATCCACGAATTGTCCTCAGGTTCTCCGCAGGTTGTCCCCCGGCTTTTCCACCGGGATCCCCAGAGTTTTCCCCAGCCTGTGGGAGTCGTTGTGCCGTACGAAGTCTTTCGCACCCGTCCTGGGGGGCGTCTGCCGCGGTCCCAGCAGGAGGAGCCGGCGGCCCGGCGGCGCCACGGGCGCGGCGGGTCAGCGTTTGCGCGCCTGATGCTTGATCCGTCCGGTCAGCTCTGTGACCTGGTTGTAGATGGCGCGACGCTCGGCCATCAGGGAACGGATCTTGCGTTCGGCGTGCATGACCGTGGTGTGGTCGCGGCCGCCGAACTGCTGCCCGATTTTGGGGAGCGACAGGTCGGTGAGCTCGCGGCAGAGGTACATCGCGATCTGCCGGGCGGTCACCAGCATGCGCGACCGCGACGGTCCACAGAGGTCCTCGATCGTCGTCCCGAAGTACTCCACAGTCTGAGCCATGATCATCGCTGCGGTGATCTCCGGCCCGGAGTCGTTGGGGATGAGGTCCTTGAGCACGATCTCGGCCAGCTTCATGTCCACCGACTGGCGGTTGAGGCTGGCGAACGCGGTCACCCGGATCAGCGCGCCCTCGAGTTCGCGGATGTTGGTCGCGATCTGCGAGGCGATGAACTCCAGCACGTCCGGCGGCGCGGCGAGACCCTCCTGCCGCGCCTTCTTCTGGAGGATCGCGATCCGGGTCTCGAGCTCGGGCGGCTGGACGTCGGTGGTCAGTCCCCACTCGAACCTGTTGCGCAGCCGATCCTCCAGCGTCACCAGTTCTTTAGGCGGCCGATCACTGGAGATCACGATCTGCTTGCTCGCGTTGTGGAGGGTGTTGAACGTGTGGAAGAACTCCTCCTGCGTCTGTTCCTTTCCCTCGAGGAACTGGATGTCGTCGACGAGGAGGATGTCCACATCCCGGTAGCGCCGGCGGAAGCCGTCGGCCTTACCGTCGCGGATCGAGTTGATGAAGTCGTTGGTGAACTCCTCGGAGCTCACGTACCTGACGCGGGCTCCGTTGAAGAGACTCTGCGCATAGTGGCCGATGGCGTGCAGCAAGTGCGTCTTGCCGAGGCCAGAGTCTCCATAGATGAACAGCGGGTTGTAGGCCTTGGCCGGCTGTTCGGCGACGGCGACGGCGGCCGCGTGCGCGAACCGGTTTGACGAGCCGATGACGAACGTCTCGAACGTGTACTTCGGATTCAGCCGCGCGTGCTCGGCCCCGCCGCCGGTCGCACCGCTGCCGCTCGCACCGGCGCCGCTCGCTCCGCCGCCCGCGGACGTTCCCTGGCCACCACTCGACATACCGCCGGAGCCGGGCATACCGCCAGGACCGCCGCGCGGCTCACCTTGGCCGGGAAGGGACGGCTCCTCGTCCCGGAGGGCCTCGTCATTGCGGTACGAGTCGTCCGGCTGGAACGCGTCCTGTTGGAAGGCGTCGGCCTGGTACGGGTCGTTCGTGAAGGGGTCGCCGCTCCCGTAGGCGTCCTCGGTCTCGCGTCTGCGGTGCCGGGGTCCACGGTGAGTTTCGCCACCATGCTGTGGTTCGCCACCGCGGTTCGGGGGTTCGGCCTGCCGGCCTGGCCGAGGTGCACCGAGGGTGCGATCGTTCAGATGGGAGGGCGAGTGCCTGCCGCCCGGCATGTTCGTGTGCGAGCCCGTCTGGTGCCCTGGGAGCTCCCCGCCGTGGCCGTACGAATCAGAACCGCTGCCACCCATGCCGGGACCGCCCCGCAGCCCGGGTTCGCCGAGTCCGTTGTGGCCTCCGGTCTGGCCGCCGCGCCCTTCCTGGCCGCCGGGACCGCCGCGCCCGTCCGAGCCGCCTGATCCTCCGGGTCCGCCACGCCGTTCCGAACTGCCAGGCCCTCCGGGTCCCCCCGGTCCCCCGGATTCGCCGGGTCCCTCGGGCCTGCCGGAGCCGCCCTGACCGCCGCCCCTCCCGCGCCCGGGGAAGCCGCCGCCTTGCTGAGATCCACGCCCGTCGAACGGAGCTGGCCCTCGATTGCCAGGGCCGCCGCCATATGCGGGCGGTCGCGGCGCGGCGGTCGGGTAACCACCGGAGTGTTCGTTGTCACGCTGAGGCCATCCACGGTCCTCGTCTTGCGGTGGATAACCACCGCTTCCCGTGGATGAGTTGTGGACAACTCCCGACTGGGACGAGCCGTATCCCTGATCCCCGTAGGGCCGTTCACCGAACTGCTCGGTGTAACCCTGGTCACCATAAGACGGCTGCTGCTCCCCGTACGCTTCCTGCTCGCCATACGGCCGCTGCTGGTCCCCGTACGAGGACTGCTCCCCGAAGGACTGGCTGCCGTAAGAACGGTCCTCGTAGGACTCTCCGTAGGACTGCTCTGTGTAGGGGCGTTCGCCATAAGAAGAAGGTGCGGCGGACTCGGGCCCGCGCGGATCGGCCTCGGTCGCCTCAGGATGAACGGTGACGGCGACACGGATCTCGCGGCCCAGCTCATGGGAAAGTGCCTGCGTGATCAGGGTGCGGAGCCGGGTCTCCAGGGCGTCCTTGGCGAACTCGTTCGGCGCCGCAAGCAGTGCGGTGCCCTCGACGAGAGCCAGGGGGCGGACCATCGGCAGCCAGGCGCGGTAGCTCGGGGGAAGTTCGCCTTCGGTGAGAGCAGTGAGGGTGCGGGCCCAGACCGACGCGAGATCCTGACCATCCATGCGCAAGGTCCCTCCCAAAACTCCCCGTCAACCGAGGCACCCCGGTTGCCCTGCATCACCACGGGCACGGCCAGTCTCAACAAGCTCAGCCCCGCCGCGGAAGCCTTACTCTCTCACGAGTTGTCCACAGAGTTGTCCACACGCTGTGTATGAGCATCGGATGCCTGTGCAAAAGCCACAGCGGAGAGGCCAGGGTAGGTGATCTAGAGGGGACTCGCGTAGCTCATGCCGAGTCCCAGAGGGGAAGAGAGCCGGCTGAAGGGATGTGAGAAGTCCACCAGCTCGCCGGGAGACCTTAGCGCTGCGCGGTGCCTCCTCGCAACAGAGTCAAGCAACCTCCGCTCTCCACACATTGGTCACATAGGTCCCCTAGATCTCCTCGTTCACAAAGTCGCCATCCGCACCTCAGGTCCGAAGCCGCAGGCGCAGACGCCATGGGCTGGAGCTATTCAGACGCCGTGGGCTGGAGCTGCTCGGACGCCGTAGCTGGAGCTGATTGGACGCCGTGGCGGGGGCCGGGGGCTGGAGCCGAACAGAGAGGTCGCAGGGGAGTCAGTGCGGGTGGCTCAAACGAGGAGTTCGGGCGGGTATCCTGGGCACTCCGAGTCGGTGCTGTCCGTTTGACCCAGTGGGCGACTAGCCCGTAACGTTCTGAGGTCGAGTCGCATCGACGGAGTTGACGCGTGCCCGCTGTCTTGCCCGCCCAGGGAAAGCCGGATGGGCCCCCGCTGCGAGGGACCAGACGCGGCCCTCGATGCGAATTTTCGCGCCTGAAGAACCAAACCGACCGCAGCACTGGAGCCTCGAGTGAGCAAGCGTACTTTCCAGCCGAACAACCGTCGTCGCCACAAGAAGCACGGCTTCCGGCTGCGCATGCGCACGCGCGCCGGGCGCGCCGTCCTTTCCGCGCGGCGCGGCAAGGGTCGCTCCCGCATCGCGGTCTGACCCTCCCTTCGCATGCTGCCGTCCGGACACCGGATGCGGCGGCGGGACGAGTTCACGTTGGCCGTCCGGCGCGGTCGCCGCGCTGGACGGCCAACTGTCGTCGTTCACCTGCTACGCCGAGATGACGCCGCCGAAGAGGACCCATTGGTCGGGTTCATCGTGGCCCGCAACGTGGGCAACGCGGTCGTACGCAATTCCGTACGGCGTCGGCTCCGTCACCTCGTACGTGCGCACCTCGATCGACTTTCGCGGGGTAGCCTGCTCGTAGTGCGTGCCAACCCCGCCGCGGGTACGGCACGACACGACGAACTGGCCGCGGATCTCGAGTCGGCACTCGACCGGCTGCTGCGGCCCGCGTCCAAGGGGCGGAAATGACGAGCCAGCCAGAGGGGTACCTCCCCTCGCCGCACGTGGTCGCGAGGCCGAGCCTCGCGGCCCGCGGGCTGATGCTCCTCGTCCGCGCCTACCGCCGCTTCTTGAGCCCTCTGCTCGGACAGCAGTGCCGCTTCCAGCCCAGCTGCAGCGCGTATGGCCTGGAGGCCCTCCAGGTGCACGGCGCCCTGCGGGGCACCTGGCTGACGGTCCGCCGGATCGGCCGGTGCCAACCCTTCCACAGGGGTGGGTACGACCCCGTGCCGCCCCGCAGAGGGGATGCACCTTCGAAGACCTCCGGCCGCGAGGAAAGCGGCCCCGCCCTAGGAGAGCCCAAGGAGCTGCCCGGTGCTTGATCCGCTATACAAGGTCGTCGCTCAGCTCATCGTGTGGATCCACACGGGTCTGAGCTCTATTGGCATTGACAAGGACAGTGGATGGGCCTGGGGCGGCGCCATCATCCTATTGACGGTACTGCTGCGGCTGGTGCTCTTCCCGCTGTTCGTGAAGCAGATCCACGCATCGAAGAAGATGCAGGAGCTGAACCCCAAGATCCAGGCACTGCGCAAGAAGTACAAGAACGACAAGCAGCGCCTCAATCAGGAGGTCATGAAGCTCTACCAGGAGAACGGCGCCAACCCGCTGTCGGGCTGCCTGCCGATCCTGGTACAGATGCCGGTCTTCATCGGTCTCTTCCAGGTTCTCAAGAACGTCTCGGACGCCAAGGAGGGTGAGGGCTACTTCGCCGTCACGCCTGACCTGGTGCAGAGCGCCCAGAAGGCCAACATCTTCGGAGCGCACATCCCCGACACGTTCTTGAACGCGTGGGGCGCCGATCCCAAGACCTGGAGCGCGATCGTCGTCACCGGCATCGCGGTGATCATCAGCTCCTTCACCACGTTCTTCACCGTCCGGGCGAGCATGCAGCGGCAGAAGCTGCAGGGCACGATGGACGACAACAACCCGATGATGCAGGCGCAGAAGATGATGGTCTTCCTCGCGCCGCTCTTCGGCCTCTTCGGCCTCGGCTTCCCGCTCGGTGTGCTCATGTACTGGGTGACGTCCAACAGCTGGACGCTCGCGCAGCAGCACTACATCTACAAGAAGTACTACCCGCACGACGAGAACGGCAATGGCAACGGCGACGCCAAGCCGGCGACGGGCCTCAAGTCCAAGCTCAAGAAGGAGTCGGCGCCGGAGCCGGCCCCGAAGGCCGAGGAGAAGCCCAAGGTCGTGCGCAACCAGCCGACTCGCAAGCCGCGCAGCAAGCGCAGCGGCAGCCAGAAGCGCTAGTTTGAACCCCGGTCCATGTCGAAGAAGGAGATCCCGTTGAGCCAGACCGACACCACCGAGGTCGACGTCCAGGCGCTCGAGCAGGAAGGCGAGATCGCCGCCGACTACATCGAGGGTCTGCTGGACATCGGTGACTACGACGGTGACATCGACATGGACGTCGAGGGCGAGCGCGCCATGGTGGCCGTTGTCGGTGCCTCGCTGGACGAGTTGGTCGGCAAGCGCGGCGAGGTCCTGGAGGCACTCCAGGAGCTGACCCGCCTGGCCGTGCACCGCCAGACCGGCAACCGGACCCGCCTCATGCTGGACATCGGCGGCTACCGCGAGCGGCGCCGGGCCGAGCTCACCAAGCTGGGCCAGGACGTGTCGGACGAGGTCAAGCAGAGCGGCCAGCCCAAGCCGCTCGCCCCCATGACCCCGTTCGAGCGCAAGATCGTCCACGACGCCGTAGCCGCAGCCGGCCTCCGCAGCGAGTCCGAGGGCGAAGAGCCCGAACGCTACGTGGTCGTGCTCCCCGCATAAGACGCAGAAGAACGGCGGTGGCCCCCAAACCGGGGGACCACCGCCGTTCTTGTTTCCCGTAATCGGTCAGTCCCCCACCCAATCAACACCGCAAACCCTCAGCCGGGCGACGCACGCCGCGCACCCCGCCGTGTTCGCAAGTTGAGGTCTCTGGCGCACGTCTCTCGGGATGGCGGCTCAGGCTGTCTTATCCCCAGCTTGGGCGCCGCTGGGATGTGGATGGCGCTGTTGATAGCGGAACACCATGGTGCTCTGGACGGCCACGAACGCATGAGCGGAGGGCGGGGCGTCGGGCGACTCCGACTAGGCGTCCCTTCCTGCAAAAGTGCGGCGCTGGAGTGGGTTTCGGCTGGATGGGCTCGTTTCGGCGGCGATCACGCCGGAGCCCGAAGTCTCCTGTGATGTATGTCATCTGCATGCGCAAGCTGAACGCGCGTGAGTGTGGATCGCGGGCGAGCGTTGTGGATAGAGCCTGTGGAGAGATTCACAGAGGGTGTTCGGATGGGTACAGGAGTCGGCGCCCCGGCGACTCATGAGAACTATCGACGATATGTCGCCGACCAGGCGACCAGAGACCACGCGGCCAAGGACGAGACGGCCAGGGATGAGACGACCAAGGACCAGGCGACCGGGCGGCCGAGGACCACGCGGCCAGGGACTACGCGGCCAGGGACGAGGTGATCAGAGACCACGCGGCCAAGGACCAGGAGGCTGGGCAAGGTCGGGCGACTGGGCAAGGCCGGGCGACCAGTTGACCGGGCGCGTCCCCCTTCTTCAGGCGGTCCCTGCCCTGCGGAAGCGGTTAGGAAGGACGTTCGTGCGGGGCGCGACGCAGCGGCGGGGTGGTGGCGTGGGGTCGGTTTTGTGCCGCGGGGTCCTGCGCGATGGCTGGATCCTGCGCTCGTGCCGGATCCTGTGAGGTGTGGCCTCGCGGCGCATCTGCCACGTGGCCGGGCCGTTCGATGACACGTTCGACATGCTCGACCGGGCCGTTGGGGGTCTGCTCGACGGTGCGTTCCTCGTGGATGATCGCCTCGGGCTCAGCAGGTTCGGTGTAACCGGGGTCGGCCCCGACCATGAGGCCTGCCCGGCGACGAGGTCGGGTGTACAGGAGGGTGAAGGCCATGCTGATGGCCCCCGCCAGGATGAGGATCCAACCGACGAGCTGGATGTCTATGCCGGAGAGTTCGACGCGGAGGGCGAACGCAAGAATCGCACCCAAGCTGATGAAGGCGAGACTGACTCCCACTCCCATGACTCGGAGCTCCTTCCGTTTTCGGACGGGCTGCTGCCTTGCACCTACCCGACGAGGGGCGAATATGCCTGTGGCTGCGGCTGGTAAGCCCCTTGTGGCGGTCCGAACAGTCTTCGTGCTGGTCGTTTCATGTGTGCGCCCCCAGGACTTTTTGTGGAACGATTCGTACGGTGGGGATTGCGAGTGAGGTTTTCGGCGATGCACTACCGCTGGCGGAGCGCTATGCGGAATTTCTCGCCGACGCCGGAGTCGAACGGGGCCTCATCGGGCCCCGCGAGGTCGATCGGCTCTGGGAACGGCACCTGATCAACTGCGCTGTCGTGGAGGAGGCGATTCCGGAGGGCGCCGAGGTCGTGGACATCGGCTCGGGCGCCGGACTGCCGGGGATCGTGCTGGCGATCGTACGGCCGGACCTCTCGATCACCCTGTTGGAACCCTTGCTCCGGAGGACGACCTTCCTGAACGAGGTCGTCGAGATGCTGGAGCTTGAGAACGTCGAGGTACGCCGCGGCCGGGCGGAAGAGGCCGCCCGGGAGCTTTCCGTGGACATCGCGACCGCCCGCGCCGTGGCTCCGCTGGAACGTCTCGCCAAATGGGCACTGCCACTTCTGCGCCCCGGCGGTGAGCTTCTGGCGATGAAGGGCGAGCGTGCGGCGACCGAATTGGAAGAAGCTCAGCCTGTCCTGAAGCGGTTCGGTGTACGTACGACTGAACTACTCCAAGTCGGGCGCGGTAAGGTCGAGCCGCCGACAACGCTTGTCCGTGTGGTCGCCGAGCGCGAACCCCGCCGGCAGTCCGGCCGGGGTCGGTTGGTCGGGAAGGGCGACGCTAAAAGGTCGAGGAAGAGGTCTTCATGAGCACGGGACCAGGACTGGGCTGGCCTGACCGCGCCAACGAATCCCCTGATGACAACGTCTCCGCGCCTGACGAGGGCGCGGCGCCGGAGGCCCAGGAATCCGTGGAGGCGGCGTCCGGCGAGTCGACGGGGACGCCTTCCGGGCATGCGATGTGGGGGAACACAACGTCCGGGACCGCGGAGAACGTCGGCTACGTACCGACCAACGGGGGCACGCAGGAGCCGCCAGGTCCGCGCAAGGGACCATCTCAGGGGGAGTCGCAGCTCGTGCGCGAGGCGCTCAAGGACGCCAATGTTTCACAAGAAACAACGGTGGCGGTGATCAAGGCCATGTCGGGCCGCAAGCAGAAGGAGTGGCCCAAGCCCGCCGAATGCCGCGTGGTCACCATTGCCAACCAGAAGGGCGGGGTCGGCAAGACCACGAGCTCGGTCAACCTGGCCGCTTCGCTCGCGATGCACGGCGCCCAGGTCCTGGTCGTCGACCTGGATCCGCAGGGGAACGCCTCCACGGCGCTCGGGGTGGAGCACCACGCCGAGATCCCGTCGATCTATGACGTGCTCATCGAGGACATGCCGCTGGCCGACATCGTCGTGCCGGCACCGGACATACCCAATCTCTTCTGCGCTCCGGCCACCCTCAACCTCGCCGGCGCCGAGATCGAACTGGTCTCGAAGGTCGCCCGCGAGTCCCGGCTGCGTCGCGCGCTCGACGCGTACGACAAGGACAAGTTCGACTACGTCCTCATCGACTGCCCGCCGTCGCTGGGCCTGTTGACCGTCAACGCCCTCGTCGGCGGGGACGAGCTGCTCATTCCGATCCAGTGCGAGTACTACGCGCTGGAGGGACTCGGCCAGCTAATCCGTACCGTCGACCTGGTGAAATCGCACCTCAACCCGGATCTGAACGTCTCCACGATCCTGCTGACGATGTACGACGCCCGCACACGCCTGGCCGCGCAGGTGGCTGACGACGTTCGCGATCACTTCGGTGACGTCGTGCTCAACACGGTGATCCCCCGAAGCGTCCGCGTTTCTGAGGCTCCGAGCTACGGACAGTCCGTCATGACGTACGATCCGGGATCGAGTGGTGCGCTCGCCTACAGCGAGGCCGCATCCGAGATCGCCCACCGCGGAGCAGCGCAGTGAGCGTCCAAACACACGTGGCCAGGCGGCCGCACGGGGAGGTGGCGTGAGCCAGCAGCGACGAGGTCTGGGCAAGGGGCTGGGTGCCCTGATTCCCACCGCTCCGCCCCCGGGTACCCCGGGAACGGCGGGCGAGCCCGGCCTCCCCGGCGGCCCGAACGGCTCGGACGGCGCGGCCGCCCCGGCCATGCAGCCGGTCGCCGGCGCGCACTTCGCCGAGCTCCCGCTCGACGCCATCCGTCCCAACCCGCGGCAACCCCGGGAGAACTTCGACGAGCAGGCGCTCGAGGAGCTGTCCGAGTCGATCGGCATCGTCGGCCTCCTCCAGCCGATCGTCGTCCGCAAAATTGACTCGGCCGACCACGAGTACGAGCTGGTCATGGGCGAACGCCGCTGGCGCGCGTCGCAGCTCGCCGGCCTCGACGTCATCCCCGCGATCGTCCGCGACACGGGTGACGACGCCATGCTCCGGGACGCGCTCCTGGAGAACCTGCACCGCCAGCAGCTCAACCCGCTGGAAGAGGCCGCCGCCTACCAGCAGCTCCTGGAGGACTTCGGAGCCACCCACGAGCAGCTGGCCACCCGCATCGGGCGCTCCCGCCCGCACATCACCAACACCCTGCGGTTGCTCAACCTGCCTCCAGCGGTCCAGCGCCGCGTCGCCGCCGGCGTCCTTTCGGCGGGCCACGCTCGGGCGCTCCTCTCTCTGGAGAGCGTCGAGGCCCAGGAAAACCTGGCCGCCCGCATCGTCGCCGAGGGCCTCTCCGTTCGTGCGGTCGAAGAGATCATCGCCATGCGCGACGTCGAGGACAGCCCTCAGACGCCTCGCCAGAAGCGCAAGAAGCCCGTCGCGCCCGCCCTCAAGCAGCTGGCCGACCGCCTCTCCGACCGCTACGAGACCAAGGTCCGCGTAGACCTAGGCCGCAACAAAGGCAAGATCGTTGTCGAGTTCGCCTCCCTGGAGGACCTCGACCGCATCATCAAGACGATGGTCCCCGACGACGAGGGCATCGCCGACCCCGACGCCTGACCGCACCAGCCACCGAAACGCCCCGGCCCCACCCGGGGCGTTTCCATTTGTCGTCCCACATGAACCCTCAACGACACCGAACACAAAACTCATCGCCTGCCACGACCGGAGGAGCCTCCTCCGCCCGAACCCACTGCCCCCACAAGGCCGCCATGCCCACAGTTAGGCGCCACCGCGGCCAATCTCCCAATCGTTGAAGGCATAGATGACGCCCCGAGCGGTGTCCCCATGCGCCGCCAGATGCGCCATCGCCGGAACCGTCGCCCCCTACGCCGGCGCCACTGTGATCATTGCCCGGCGCACCCGGATCGGCCCAGGCTTCCCCCGGCCGCACGATCTGCTGCAGCTTCTGCCCCCTGATCGGTCGGCCGCCGCAGTCTGACTGGCTCTGCTCCACATTCCCCACCCTCAACAGCGCTCAGATTTCATCGAGAGTGAGGCTCACCGGCACCAGGGACATCACTCCGGCGTGTCACCAGACCCCGGCGAACGCGCGTGGTCGGCCTCTAGCTGAGTTTGGTTGAGGTTGTGTGACGACACGGTCTGTCCGTGTGTGTCTGCGTGAAAGGTGAAGGCCTCCGGTTGTGGAGCGGAGCTGTCTAGGAACCGCTCCGCCAACAGGAGGCCTTCGTGTCCCACGCTAACGCTGCCCTGACCCCTCGCGCGCGTCTTCGGCTGGCGCGTCTGATCGTCGAGGACGGCTGGTCGATCGCCGGAGCCGCCGAGCGATACCAAATGTCCTGGCCGACCGCCAAAACACTGGGGGCCGAGCGGTACCGGCAGTTGAGCGTGACCGGGATGGCCGACCGGTCCTCGCGGCCGCACCGCAGCCCGGCCCGGCCCTCGCAGCCGACGGTACGCAAGATCGTGCACCTGCGCTGGAAGCAGCGGCTGGGCCCAGTCCAGATCGCCGGATGCCTCGGGCTGCCGGCCTCGACCGTGTACGCCGTGCTGACCCGATGCCGCCTCAACCGGCTGTCATGCATCGACCGCGCCACCGGCGAAACGGTCCGCCGTTACGAGCACGACCACCCAGGCGCGTTGCTGCACATCGACGTCAAAAGCTCGGCAACATCCCCGACGGCGGCGGCTGGCGCTATGTCGGCCGGATCCAGGGCGAACGCAACCGGGAGGCCACCGCCCGCCGCATCGGAGCCCGCAACAGCCGCTACGAGCCCCGGGTCGGCACCGCGTTCGTGCACACTGTCGTCCACGATCGCTCCCGCCTCGCCTACGCCGAGATCTGTGACGACGAGAAGGCCGCCGCCGCGATCGCCGTGCTGCGCAACGCTGTCGCCTGGTTCGCTACCCGCGGCGTCACCACCGAACGCGTGCTGACCGACAACGGCTCGGCCTACAAGTCCCACGCCCGGCGCGACGCCTGCACCGAGCTTGGCATCCAGCCCAAGAAGACCCGGCCCTACCGGCCACAGACCAACGGGAAGGTCGAACGCTTCCACCGCACCCTGGCCGACAGTTGGGCCCTGGGGCCGTTTCCACAGCTTGCAGCAGGCACGCCGCAAAGCGTTACCGGCCTGGCTGCATCACTACAATCACCACCGGCCCAGACCGGCGGCAAACCACCCATCACCAGGTTGACCAACATCCCTGAGCAGTACACCTAGCCCTTGTGTCCTCACAAATCGGGTCGAAGATGTCGACGCGCTCGACAGAACACCAGCCAGGCTCCACGCCGAGTACCCATGGTGCGCGGAGGAGCCCAAGGCATACAGCGGCTGACGCAGCACAAGTTGCCTGTGCCGTCGTGCGTCCTCAGAAGTGAACCCTCAGACGGCCAGCCTTAGCGAGAGGGCCTTAGAGAATGCCCACACGAGCGTGAAAGGCGTATCAGGCGGCGATGTTTCACATGAAACATCGGCTGAGGTGTCGCAGACTGCCACCCATACAGCCGCCCTCGTGGGCGGCAAGAGCCATGACTTGAATGGTGGTGATGTGGAGGGCCTCTGCCGATCGAGGCGCCGGGGATCGAAACAACCCTCACGTGGCTCAGCCTTCAGGCAGCAGATTGCCTCATGGTGGGAGGCCATGGCCTGGAGTGCTTGGCCTCTCCGCCGCCCCGTTCAGGAACCGAGCCACCAAGACGGGCGGCGGACAGTGATGGGCGACGGCCAAGACAGCGGGCACCCTGACGGATGCTGGCAGGGCGGGCGGCAGTCGACCGCCCGTGTCGGTGATGGTGGTCGGCTATTCGTGCCGGATCAGCGCATGACTGACCCCGATCGGGCGGGCCCGTGACCGGGTGCTGGGTCGTGCTGGCCGAGCTCGGGGGCGGTGCCTCGGACACTGGTATGGGCAACCGGTCGGGAGCGGGCAACGGCCGGGGCCAGCCGCCCAGGCTGATCGAGGCGATGAAAAGCCTTTGTCGACCTGGCCCTGTGAGGACGCGCAAAACGGACCCATCCTTGAATCTAACGGGTAGATCAGGGCACCCAGATTGACCATGTTCGCCGACCACTGCACCAGGCTCACCGGCAGCGCCAGATGCAGGACGATCGAGATGATCGCCAGCAGGAACAGCATGAACGGGTAGTAGAACGGCGCGGGTCACCCTTCAGGATGTAGTGAGCGCGGGAGGAGTACAGAGCATGGCGGGCTGGGCAGAGGTCCGCCGGGTTGCGTCGGCCGGAGGGGCACCGATCCCGGCAATCGTCTGCAAGAGGGAGTTGCGCGGAATCATCTGCGGAGATTTAGCAGCCGATGGTTGTGGCTAAGGCCGGCAGGGCAGTGGGCTGGGCCCGACAACGCCGGCGCGGGCTATCCCGACGGGGGCTTGGCTGATTTTTGCAGCGATGGTCCTTGGTGGAACGGCTGGCGGGTCCCGATGGGGCATGGTCCCCCGTTCTCGCTTGCGGGCGGTGTTGCCTTGGGCGTCGGGCGCAGCCGCCAGTCTCGGCCGCGTGCGCTCCCCCGAGTCTGGCGGGGGATCGGTGCCTGCCACTCGTGCAGGAAGATCCCGTGGCGTCGGGAATGGGTAGGCCTCGTGCGGGGGGCCTCATAGAGCACCTTCAGCAGCTCTTGCTTCGTACTGAGATCAGTGCCGTCTGGTACGTGGAGGTAGGCGATCGGCCTGCTCTTGCCCTCCTTGTGGGTGGTAGCTGGCTGACACGGCGATCTTCCGACCGGCTCCACACCTTTGACGGGGGAGGATGGCGGCAGAGCAGGCGTGCATCCTGATCACGTCATCCCGGGCATGTCGGCTTCGGCTGATAGCTGCGTGGCACAGAGCCTTGGTGAGGCACCGGCACAGGCTCTGTGAAATTCCTTGGCGACTGGGCTCAGGCCTGGCCGAAGGATTGTGCGGCGGTGTCCCAAGGCGTGCGAGCTTGGTGATCGACGGGCCGCGTTCCCAGCCGCCGCGCTCGCCACGGGGGGCGGCAGTGTCAGACACGGTTGCGGCGGCTGGGGACGTGATCTATCGGTTGCGGGCGGTCCGGCTTCGGCAGCTCGCGCGGGGCGATCGGCCCGCGCTCGGTGGCGGGGATTGGAGCGCGCCTCGTCTTCGTCGGGCTGGACATCACGCGGCGGTGACCATGGTCTTTCCCGGGTGGTTGGGCGGGGGCGCCCGATGGATGTGCCGGTGAGGGAGCGTCGGGTTGCGGCGGGCGATGTTTCACGGGAAACAGCGGGCGGCGTGTTAGGGGAAGCGGCGGAGGATCAAGTCTCGGCAGAGGAAGCCTAGGTCTAGGCCTGCGACGCTGACGGCACGGGGGAGGAGGCTTGTCTCGGTCATTCCGGGGGCGACGTTGACTTCGAGGAAGTGGACCTCACCTGAAGCGTCGACGATGAGATCGGTGCGAGAAAGGTCGCGTAGGCCCAGGGCTTGGTGCGCGGTCACGGCGGCGGCGGTCGCTCGTTGGGCCGCTTCAGGTGAGAGGCGTGCTGGAGTGACGAATTCGGTATCGCCGGCGTCGTAGCGGGCGGTGTAGTCGTACAGGCCGCTGGGAGCGACGATTTCAACGGCCGGGAGGGCGAGGGGTTCTCCGGCTCGTTCGATGACGCTGACCGCGATCTCGACGCCCTCGATGTACTGCTCGATGAGGGCCGCGTCCCCGTATGCGAAGCAGCCCACCATTGCGGCGGGTAGTTCGCTTGCTTCACGTACGACGGAGGCGCCGAGGGCTGAGCCGCCGCGAGTGGGCTTAACAAAGAGCGGGAGGCCCAGCCGGTCGACGATGCTGTCGAGCACAGAGGCCGCCCCCAGGTCATGGAAGACCTCCTTCGGGAGGGCCACGGAGGCAGGGGTCGCGATGCCTGCTTGGCGGACGACGGACTTGGCGGTCGGCTTGTCCCAGGCGACCCGGCACGCGTCCGGGCGGGCCCCCACGTACGGAACCTCAAGGAGTTCGAGCACGTCCCGGATCGAACCGTCCTCACCGGCGGACCCATGGAGTACGGGGAACACCGCGTCCGGAGGATCGTTGGTGAGCGAGTCCAGCAGCGTGGCGTCCGCGTCCCGGAGTTCCACGGGGACGTCGGCTGCGCGGAGCGCGTCCGCGACCCGGCGACCTGAGCGCAAGGAGACCTCACGCTCGTACGAGAGACCCCCGGCAAGGACGATCACGTGCCCGAGTTCCAATCCAGTGCCCTTCAGACGGTGTCTCCGCGGAGACCAGCTTGGCGGTGTTCCAAGGAAACCAGAATGGTGGGGTGGCGTGTTGGGGCCGGGTGCCCGGGAGGCCCTCATCCGGCGCCGGTGACCGAGCTGGAGATGTGCGAATCATCGCTGCGCGACTGCGCTGGCCCGCCCTGACAAGGCCCGATGGCAGCGGCCGCACGGGGTTCCGCCCTGCTGCGTAAGGCGGAGGAACTGCCCGCGACTGGGAAGTCCCGGCAGTCATCAGAACCAACGTTTGACTCGTCTTGCGAGTGGGTGATGCCTCAGGGCATCACATGGAAGGCAGGACTGGGGGTTCGGGGGCGTTGTGGTTGCTGGGGTTGGTGAGTCGCGGCTGGGGTGGGCCATCTCATGGAGCAGTTCGGTTGCGACGCGGACGGGGCCGTCGATGAAGGGTCTGGTGGGTTCTCCGATGCCCCTGGGTGCAAGGTGGGTTTGGTTGGCGGTGACTGCTGTCCCTCCTTGGCCTGGAAGTCCGTCCAACCACCTCCGTCGGCTGGGAAATGCGGAGCTTACGGCAGACCTCTGGTGTCTCGACTTGGACGAGGCCATGGCTGACGTTGCAGCCGACCGACCCGGCTGGAACCGGCGCTAACACGATCTGCGAATCCCCACGGGGCGCGACGGGCTGGGGCCTCTATGCGCAGCGCCCAGAGGGGTTCCTCTGGGGCGCTGTAGGGGTCGGGGGTTAGAGGGTTTCGGGGCCTGGCGTGTCCACAAAGGCCGATTGGGCGCCGGAGCCGCCGGCTCCACCGAAGGTGTCGCGGAGCTCGATCTCTTGCTCGATCACTCCGGCGAGCCTCCGGACGCCTTCGCGGATGCGGTGGGGCTCGGGGTAGCAGTACGAAAGCCGCATGTGCCTGTGGCCGCTGCCATCGGCGTAGAAACCGGTCCCCGGCACGTACGCGACCCGTTGGGCGATGGCTCGCGGGGCCATGGCCTTGGCGTCCAAGCCCTCGGGGAGACTGAGCCAAACGAAGAAGCCACCCGCCGGGCGGGTCCACGTGCAGCCTTCTGGCATGAGCGACCCGAGCGAGTCCAGCATCGCGTCGCGGCGTTCGCGGTAGAGCTCGCGGAAGTCCTTGATCTGCTCTCGCCACGGCTGGGTCGTCAGGTACTCCCGTACCGCCAGCTGCGTCAGGCTGGAGTGGCACAGCACCGCGGATTCGGCGGCCAGCACGAGCTTGGCGCGCACGGCGTGGGGCGCCAGGACCCAGCCGACGCGGAGGCCGGAGGCGATCGTCTTGGAGAACGAGCCGAGGTAGATGACCCGGTCGGGGTCGTCCGCGCGGAGCGCCCGCATGGGCTCGTTGTCGAAGCCGAGGAGGCCGTACGGGTTGTCCTCGATGATGAGCACGTCGTACGCCGCGCAGATCTCCAGGATCTGGGCACGGCGAGCCGGGGTGAGCGTGACGCCGGCGGGGTTCTGGAACGTGGGCACCGTGTAGAGGAACTTGACCCGGCGTCCCTCGATCCGCAGCCGTTCGAGAGTCTCGCGGAGCGCGGTCGGGATGAGACCGCCCTGGTCCATCGGCACGTGGACGACGTCCGCTTGGTACGAGGCGAACGTGCCGAGCGCGCCGACGTACGACGGTGCCTCGGCCAGGACGACGTCGTCGGGGTCTACGAAGATCCGGGTGATGAGGTCCAGCGCCTGCTGGGCCCCGACGGTCACGACGACATCGTCCGCGGAGGCCTTGATGCCCTCCAGCGACATGACGTCGCAGATCTGCTCACGGAGTCCCGGGTCGCCCTGCGCCGACGCGTACTGCAGCACCTCGGCGCCGTTGCGCGCGACGAGATCGCCGACCATCTGGCCGACGGCGTCGAGCGGAAGCGCCGACACGTACGGCATGCCGCCCGCGAGCGAGACCACCTCGGGACGGGCAGCGACTGCGAACAGAGCCCGGATCTCAGAGGCGACCATGCCGGCGGCACGGGCGGCGTAGCGATCGGAGTAGGCATCTGTGCGCGAGTGCTGTTCCACGAGGTACCTCCGTGGCGTTTCGATTTACTGCAAACTACGGCATCGCGGTCATGTGACCGGGACGGCCCCTTGGTGTTACGAGAACTCAGGCCGATGCGCCTGCGATCTTTGACCTCATATGACGAAATCTTGTGGTGACTCTCCGTTGAGCCTTGCTTACAATTCGAGGGGTGTCGGGGTGTCTGCGCCCGCCGGATAGTGCTTCCGGCGGTGCGAAGCCTTCCGTCCGATACGATGCCTGAGGAACCCGGGTAGTTGCCGGGAATTTCCGCGAAGTGGCGCTCCGCGCGAGCAAACCCGTTTCCCAGCACGCTCCTTGTCCGGTCCTCGGCCGCGCGCCACCCGAGGTCCACCGGGCGGGTCCACCAAGGGGTGCAGATCCGGTGTCGCGTCGTCTCGTCAACATCACGTTGGACAATCTCGACGATCTCCCTCGCCGCTGCCGTCGCTGCGTCTTCTGGGAGCTGGATCCGGTGAGCCGGGACCGCGCCGTGGAGGACGGCGACCCCGACCTCGAAAAAGAGGCCTGGATCTCCTCGACGCTGCTCGAGTGGGGCAGCTGCGGCAAGATCGTGTACGTGGACAACGCGCCGGCCGGGTTCGTGTTGTATGCGCCGCCGCTGTACGTGCCGCGCTCGGTCGCGTTCCCCACCAGCCCCGTCAGCGCCGACGCCGTGCTGCTGATGACCGCGCACATCCTGCCCGAGTTCACCGGAGGCGGGCTGGGCCGGATGCTCGTCCAGGGCGTCGCCAAGGACCTCACGCGCCGGGCGGTGAAGGCCATCGAGGCCTTCGGCGACCTGAAGGGCGAGGAGGGCGGCTGCATGGTGCCTGCGGACTACCTGCTTTCGGTCGGGTTCAAGACCGTACGACCGCACCACCGTTATCCCCGCCTCCGGCTTGAGCTCAAGTCGGCTCTCTCGTGGCGTGAGGACGTCGAGGTGGCCCTGGAACGTCTCTTGGGCTCCATGACCCCAGAGGGTGCCCTCCGTCCCGTCTGAGGCCGCCTGAGAGCGCCGCCGTCTCGCCCCCACCGGAGGATCGGGTCGACACCCCACCCAAAGTAGGGGGTGGTTATGGACGTAAGGTCGATCCGCGGGCCAGTGATCGTCACTAGATTCTCTTCCTGTGGACGGAATTCTGGATCTTGTGCATACGGCGGTCAGCTCGCCGTGGTTCTACCTGGTGCTGTTCGCGGTGGCGGCGATCGACGGATTCTTCCCGGTGGTGCCCAGCGAAAGCATGGTCATCACCGCGGGCGTCTACGCGGCCTCCGGCGAGCCGAACGTGGTGGCCGTCGTGGTCCTGGCCGCACTCGGGGCCTTCCTCGGTGACCACGTCTCCTACTTCATCGGACGCGGCTCCGGCGGCCGCCTGACGGCGCGGCTCAAGCCCGGCACACGCCGGCATAAGGCGTTCGACTGGGCAAGCCGGACCATGCACGAACGCGGCGGGCTCATCCTCGTGGTGGCCCGGTACGTCCCCGGCGGCCGCACCGCGGTCACGATGACGATGGGTTGCGTCGGCTACCGCCTGCGCTCCTTCTCCTTCTTCGCCACCCTGGCCGCCGTCAGCTGGGCGCTGTACGGCACGCTCCTGGGCTACCTGGGCGGGATGGCGTTCGAGAACGACCCCATCAAGGGTGTGGTGCTCGGCCTCGGGATGGCCATCGGCGTCACCATCGTGGTCGAGGTCGTCCGTTACCTGCGCAAGAGGAACCGTCCGAGCGTGACCGAAGAGGTCGCTGACGAGGACGACGCCCCTCAGGTGCCGATCTCCGCGTAGCCGGATCCATGGCTCGGCGGGCCGGGGGAATACTCCTTCCGGCCCGCCGAGCCATTGTGTTGCCCACCCGTCCCGCCTTCTCCGGGGTGGCCGGTGCTTGAGCACCGACCTCCAGGGCGGAAGCCAGTCCCTCACAGGGCCAGTCCCTCACAGGGCCAGCAGGTCGCCAGGGACCTGAGCATTGGCGGTGACCGGCTCACTCCATTGGCGGTGACCGGGTTACTTCAAAGTGCCTTCTTCTCTACTGATCACCGATCTCGGCACGATGACCTCAGTCACCACAAGGAACCGAAGCACTGAGGATTGAGGATCGGGGACACCCACGGACCAGACGCAGGAACGAGAGCCGTCGAGATCACCTCGCTTGGTCGGAACGGGACGTAGCGGCCGCAAGTTACCTTCCTGGCTCCCACCGCCACGTTCACCGCAAGGGGCCAAACGGCGGTGGACAGGCGATGTGCGCAGAGCCACCTCGCGGCCGTTGCTCCAGCTCTCCGCGCCCCTGCCTCCTGATCGTCCGCTCAGACGCGTCGTACAAGCCGGTTGGAGGAAGAAGAACATGTCCGTATGGGACGCAGAGGTGATCGACAGCCCGGAGCCAAGCGTGGCTGAGCACGTACGCCGTTACCTCGCGACCGACGGCGAGGACGGCTTCATGGAGGGCGGCGTCACCAACCTGCTGCTGACGACGGTGGGGAGGAAGTCAGGACAGCTGCGCCGTACAGGGCTCTTCTTCGGGCAAGACGAGGACCGTTTCGTGCTCATCGGGTCCTCGTTCAGCGGCGGCCCCAAGCATCCCTCCTGGTACCTCAACCTGGTCGCCCACCCTGAGGCGCAGGTGCAGATCAAGGGTGAGAGGTTCCTTGTCCGTGCGCGTACCGCCGAGGGTGAGGAGAGGGCGCGCCTCTGGCGATTGATGACCTCATGGTGGCCCGCGTACGACACGTACCAGGCAAGATCCACCCGCGAGATCCCGGTCGTCGTCCTCGAACGGATCTGACCCAGCGGTCCGGGACGGAGGGCTGTCAGGTCGTCCGGGAGTCAGTGGGGATCGGGAGGCCCTTGGCCACGGTTTGGGCGGCTTCGATCAGGTCGCGGCCGCAGGGCGCGGTTTCGGGGTCGAGGAGCCACTGGGCCGCCAGGCCGCTGAGCAGCGTCTGGTAGTACGCGCCGATCTTCTCCACCTCCTGCGGGTCGGTCACCGATGCAGGAATGCCGAACAGGTCGACCAGGGCCATGCGGGCCTGCTTGCCGGCCTTGGCGAACGTCTGGCGCAGGCCGGGGTCGCGCTCGATGTAGGCGAGCATCTCGAACTGGATGGACCACAGGGCGCGGGACTGGGCGAACGACTCGGTGACCTTCGTCCACGTGGCCGCGAAACGTTCCGCCGGATCGGCGTCGACGGCGTTCTTGGACGCGGTCGAGATACGGGCCATGTCGTCGCCCCACTCTTCGATGGCCTGCCGCAACGCCTCGGTCAGCAGCACATCCTTTGACCCGAAGTGATAGCCGATGGCGGCCAGGCTGACCCCGGCGGCCGCCGCGATGTCACGCGCCGTCGTGCGGGTGTAGCCCTTCTCGAGCAGGCAGCGCTTCGCGCCCTCCAACAGATCTTCACGGTTGCCCATGGCCAGGAGCTTACACACGCCCGGAACGAACGTCTAAAACAACTGTCTTGCACGTGTGTCTCAAATACCGTCCCGGACATCGAGACAACAACGGACGGCCAGGAGACCCCAGCGAAGAAGAACGCCAACGTCCTCATCTCCGGCGCGGGTATCGCGGGCATCGCCTGGCGTGCTGGCTGCGGCGCCACAAACTCAGCCGGACAACCGCGCTGCGCCCGACAGCGGCCGGGCTGCGCGGAACGTGTACCGACTCTCCACGACCCTGTCGCTCTTCGTCCATGATCAGCTCGGGCTCTGGCACAAGTTGATCTTTCCGTGAAGATCATTTGCCTCTACGGTGACGCTCGGGCAGTGAAGATCATCCGGCACATCGCCCAGGGCCGCCGGCCTCGGGCGTCCAGGCTCGTTCGAACGGAGAACCCCCATGAAGAGACTGCTTCTCGTCGCTCCGGCCGCCACCGCCGCGTTCACGATCGCCGGCACGGGCCTGGCCGGCACCGCGGCCGCACAGGCCACGACGGCTGTGCCCGCGTCCGTGGCCGCCTGCAGCAGCCCGATCAAGGCGAAGGAGAGCATTCACATTCGCGCCTCGATCGGCGGCACTTCGCTCGGGCTGTTCCACAAGGACCGCACCGGGTGCCTGAACAGCCGCTCGTCCGGCCCCTCGTACACCGCCTGCGGCGTCACGGGCACGACTTACTACTACATCACCTATGGCAGCACAAAGGGCTGGGTCGTCTCCGGCTGCGTCATCAAGCTCTGACGATGAACGAGCACGGCCCGTACCCCCTGACTTGCAAGGGGTACGGGCCGTGTTTCATGCGCCCGCCGCGGGAGAGGCGAGGGTCAGTGGATCGATGGCTCAGATGAACTCGGCGAGCTCACGCAGCAGAACGGCCTTCGGCTTGGCGCCGACGATCTGCTTGACGATCTCGCCGTCCTTGTAGACCTGCAGGGTCGGGATGCCGGTGATGCCGAGCTGCGCGGGCTTCTGCGGGTTCTCATCGATGTTCATCTTGACGATCTCGATCTTGTCGCCGTGCTCGGCGGAGAGCTCCTCGAGGATGGGGGCCACCATCCGGCACGGCCCGCACCACTCCGCCCAGAAGTCGACCAGGACGGGCTTGTCGCTCTTGAGCACCTCGACGTCGAAGTCGGTGTCGGTCACGGCTTTCACGGTGTCTCCTTCATTCTGAACGGCAGGGTCGTCCCCCGCCGGGACCCGGCCCCCATGGACTCGGGTCCCGATCAGCATCTGCGCGGCGGTGCTCAGACCTGGTGGGTCAGCTCCGCGGTGCCCTGGTCCTGCAGCCAGCGCTCGGCGTCGATGGCCGCGGAGCAGCCGCTGCCGGCCGCGGTGATGGCCTGGCGGTAGATGTGGTCGACGACGTCGCCCGAGGCGAACACGCCAGGGATCTTCGTCTTCGTGGTCGGGGCCTCGACGAGCAGGTAACCGTCGGCGTCGGTCTCCAGCTGCCCGGCGAAGAGCTCGCTGCGCGGGTCGTGGCCGATGGCGATGAAGAGCCCGGTCAGCTCCAGGTCCGCCTCGGCGGCGGTCTTGGTGTTGCGAACGCGGACGCCGGTGAGCTTGTTGTCACCGTGGATCTCGACGACCTCGCTGTCCCAGAGGAAGCGGATCTTCTCGTTGGCGAACGCCCGGTCCTGCATGATCTTGCTGGCGCGCAGCTCGTGGCGGCGGTGGATCACGGTGACGGAACGGGCGAACTTGGTGAGGAAGATCGCCTCTTCCATGGCGGTGTCGCCGCCGCCGACCACGGCGATGTCCTGGTCGCGGAAGAAGAAGCCGTCGCAGGTGGCGCACCAGGAGACGCCGCGTCCGGACAGCCGCTTCTCGTTCTCCAGGCCCAGCTCGCGGTAGCCGGAGCCGGTCGCGATGATCACAGACTTGGCCAGGTAGACGTCCTCGCCGACCTTCACGACCTTCGGGTCGGCCGTGAGGTCGACCTCGGTGACGTCGTCGGCGATGAGCTCGGCCCCGAAGCGTTCTGCCTGCTTGCGCAGGTTGTCCATCAGGTCAGGACCCATGATCCCGTCGGGGAAGCCGGGGAAGTTCTCCACGTCGGTGGTGTTCATCAGCGCACCACCGGCCGTCACGGAGCCCTCGAACACCAGCGGCTTAAGGTCGCCGCGGGCCGCGTAGATCGCGGCGGTGTAGCCCGCGGGGCCCGAGCCGATGACGATGACGTTGCGGACGTCGCTCACTTTTTGCGCCTCTCTGCTTCTTCCGGCCCCCTGGCTGAGGACCCACCCCGCCTCCTGTACGCCAGGGTGTCAGGCGGCCGGTCGCCGCCTCCGGTGACTCCGGCCTGCCAGTGGCGTCAACCGATCCTAGGGCCCGGTGATTCCCGTACGGTCCGATCCGCTCGTCTGCCTGGTCATAAGCTTGACCACATGGCACGGATTCTTCTCCTGCACTCGATGTACGGCCTGCGACCAGCCGTCCACGCGGCCGCCGAACGGCTCCGAACTGCCGGCCACGACGTCCACGTCCCGGACCTCTACGACGGGCGAGTGGTGGACGACGCCGAGGCGGGGGCCGCGATCCGGGAGGAGATCGGCCGGGACGAGCTCCTCAAGCGCGCCGTCGCCGCCGCCGCACCGCTCTCCGACGAGGGCCTGGTGTACATGGGCTTCTCACTCGGCGGCGCCCTCGCCCAGAACCTCGCACTCGCCGACGAAAAGGCCCGGGGGCTGCTCCTCTTCCACGGTACGTCGGACCTGGCCGACGACGCATCCACCGACATCCCGGTGCAGCTGCACGTCGCCGACCCCGACACGTTCGAGCCCGTCGACTGGCTGAACGCCTGGTACCTGCGGATGCGCAAAGCCGGAGCCGACGCCGAGGTCTACCGCTACCGAGGAGCCGGCCACCTCTTCACCGACCCCGACCTCCCCGACTACGACGCCGAAGCCGCCGAACAAGCCTGGGCCACAGCCGAAGCCTTCCTAGCCGACCTCTAATCCGGCCCAGGACGCCCACAGCCATCAAAGCCACCGGCCCAGACAGCCCACCACCACGCGCGAGACCAAGCCACGCGCGAGACCAACCCACGCGCGAGACCAAGCCACGCGCGAGACCAAGCCACGCGCGAGACCAAGCCACGCGCGAGACCAAGCCACGCGCGAGACCAAGCCACGCGCGAGACCAACCCATGCGCGTGACCAACCCATGCGCGTGACCAACTCACGCGTAACGCCAAGCCACGCGTGAGACCAAACCACGCGCGACACCAAACCACGCGCCAGACCAAACCACGCGCGACACCAAACCAAACCACGCACGAGACCCACTCACGCACGAGACCCACTCACGCACGAGACCCACTCACGCGCGTGACCAACCCATGCGCGACGCCAACTCACGCGTGACGCTAAGCCAGGCGTGACGCCAAGCCACGCGCGACACCAAGCCACGCGCGACGCTAAGCCACGCGCGGCACCAAGCCAGGCGGCCAGACCAACCCACGCGCCAGACCAACCCACGCGCGAGACCAAACCACGCGCGAGACCAACCCACGCGCGAGACCAACCCACGCGCGAGACCAAACCACGCGCGAGACCAAACCACTCCATGGAACAGGGCACGTGACGATTGACGAGGGAACGCCTTGGCCGTCGTCCGGGTCGGCTGTGGCGGAGGCTTCCTACATGAGCGTGGTGATCGAGCATGGACGGTCACGTGCTGGCCACGCTGGGAGACGTGCACGCCAAGGCGGCCGCCGCTCGTGAGTTGGGCCACCCCCAAGGTGGCCCACGGTGTCATGGGGATGCTGGGGCGGGAGCCATGACGTGGCGATATTGATATCCAGGGCGGACCGGTCACCAGTCGCGGCCACTCCCGGGCATGCTCGCTGATCTCTCCGTGGCCTCCAGCGCGTACGCGAAAGCCCTCCGGACCGCGTCCCATGCGGGGCGGGCGGGAGGGCTTTCGATCAGGCGGACTCGCGCTTCAGGACCGAGCAGTTCGGGCCCACGGCCCAGACGTTCCAGGTCCCGGGCTTGGCTCCGGCCAAAGCGATCACCGTGGCGTCCGAGCCTTCGTACTTGGCCACGTCGACGAGGTCCGGTTTCTTCCCTCCGGTGATCGTCGAGACGCATTGGGCCAGTTGCGGATCAGGGGTCTGTCCACCGCCGGCCTTCAGCTCCGGTCCCTTGCCGAAGAGGCGCGCCACCTGCTGGTTCAGCTGTCCCTGCCGGTAGTCCGTCCCGCTGCGGGAGACGGTGTACGGGCCGGCCACCTTGGGCTGGCCACTCTCACCGAGCGTCTGTGTACGTTCCGACGGAGCCGCACCTTGTGGGGCGCCGCTATTCGAATCCTTACGGTCAGTGACGGGTGAGTGCGCCGTCGCCGAATGATCATTATCGCCCGACCCGTTCAGGGCCGCCTTGCCGACCATAGCTCCGCCGCCGAGCACTACCACCGTCGCGGCAGCGGCGGACAGGATCCGCCAGTGCCGCCTTCCGCGCCGCTGCTCCAGGCTCACCACCGTGGCGTTGCTCATCGACTCCGCCGCGATGGCGGTGTCGATGCGCGCGGCCAGCTCGGCGGGCATGGACGGAACGGGTGCCTCCGCCAGGATCCGGGAGACGTCCGCAAGATCGGCGGATCGGTCCCGGCACTCGGCGCAGGTGTCGAGGTGCGCGTTGACGGAGGCGGCTTGATCGTCTTCGAGCAGGCCCTCGGCCAGATCGGCGAGGGTGTCGTAGTCATAGTGAGCGGGGTTCATCAGGGCATGCCACCTCCTTCCACACCTCCGACGTTCTTGCGGTCCCGTCGGTTCCGATGTTGCACGAGAAGTGGCGCCAGTCGCGCGCGTCCCCGGGCGCAGCGGCTCTTGATCGTCCCGGGCGGCACCTCCAGCACCTTGGCCGCGTCATCGACGGAGTACCCCATCATGTCGACCAGAATCAACGCCGCTCGCTGCTCGAACGGCAACTGGGCCAGGGCCGACTGAACGTCGAGCGATACGCCGTGGGCGTCCGTGGGATCGGGCATCTTCGGCGCCACCGCGTCGAACGTGGCGTCGTCGCCCATCGGCGTCGCCGGCCGTACGGACTTGCGCCGTAGCCGGTCCAGACAGGCGTTGACCACGATCCGGTGCAACCACGTGGTGACCGCCGCGTCACCCCGGAACCGCCCGGCGGCGCGGAACGCCGACAGGCAGGCGTCCTGCAGCGCGTCCGCCGCCTCCTCGGGGTCGCCGAGGGTACGGATCGCCACCGCCCACATGCGGTCGCGATGCCGGTTGACCAGCTCGGCGAAGGCATGCGGATCTCCCTGAGCGTGCCTGGCGAGCAGCTCTTTGTCGGGAACCTCGTCCACGCGCCGCATGCTCACCGACGCCATGGGCACCTGCTCGTGGGTGCGGTCTGGCCTGCTGGGGTCGACACCACAGATTCCTGAGGGGAGGGGACATTCTGCTCACAGGCACGATACCGACTGGTGCGACCCCACGTCACAGCTCATATGGCCGCCTCACCATTCGCGGCGGAGATGTTACGTCGATCAAGCCCTCCCCGACCGTCCACAACCGGCGGCCCGACACGCTGGAATCCTCCCGGTAGCCCCCATAGGCTGCGGTTGATCTTGATTCATGACGAAGGGGACCACACTCGATGACATCGCATGTCAGGCGAGGCATCACAGCAGTGGCCGTCGCGGCCCTGGCCGGAGGGCTCGTCGTCGCCCCCGCCGCCCCCGCCTCGGCGAAGGTCTACTACAGCAAGCGCGTGGTTCGGTACGACGGGATCACTGGGCGTCTCGACATCGACAACCGGCAAGGGCAGAATCTACGCGCGAGGACGATTCCACAACAGCATGAAGTACAACGCCGACTTCCGTGTGACTCTTGAGCGGCGGAAGGGAAAGGGCCCCTGGCGCCAAGTTGGGCCCGCTGGATGGCTTGAGAACACGCGGCCGAAGCACACGACCGGGTGGGCGTGGGACGGAAAGGGTTACCGGGCTCGTATCTGCATCTCCACCTACGACGGCAACGGTTACCAGGGCAGAGCGTGCAGCGCCAGTTACTGACGCCAGGGCTCGCTGCAGCTCGCCGTGCTGATCTTTCGGGTGGAAGTCGACCGCGCAGGCGCAGGGCCAATAGACCCCGGTCTCTGCCGATCGTGCGCCCCCGCCCCAGCGAGGGCGGCCGTGTCGCGGCCGCCCCGGCATGCAGCGCCACCTGCTGACATAAGGGAGAGGGACCCGCCTTGGGCGGAGGGTCCCTCTCCCTTTGGTCTGCGAAGACTGCGGTGTCGACGGCCAGGTGGCCCCTCAGGCCTTGGAGCCATACACGGTGACCTCGCTGAGCTTGGCCTTGCACGAGGACGGGAGCTGGCTGAACCACACGACCACGTAGCGGCCGCGTGCTTCGGCAGTGGGGACGATGCTGAAGCTGCCGGCTGTACTGGTCTTCCTGCCTACGGTTGGCAGCGACGCGGCGGACTCGCTGTCTCCTACCCGGAGCTGGATCGATGCGCCGCCCTCGGGCGTGGTCACCTCAACCTTGGAGATCTTGACCGTCCCGCCCATGTCGAGCAGAACGCCGACGCCCCTCTCGAGATTGCCGAAGTTAACGTTGTTGTAGGTCTGCGACTGCCAGACGGGCTTCATGGCCCCGTCGTGGACCGTGTCGACATTTTTGTCGATGGAGGAGTCGGGCCCGCCCATCCAGCGTTCCTCGACGCCCTTGGCGCTGACGACGTTGAGTTTGGTGGTGGTGGGGCGCGCGGGTTCGGACTTCTTGCCGGCCTTGCCGATGCTGGCCTTGTTGTTCTTGCCCGAGTCGTCGTCGCCCAGGTTGGAGATGGCCCAGATGCCGAGGCCGAGGATGACGGTGAGGGCGGCGGCGCCGATGCCCATGAGGCCTCGGCTGATGGGCTTGCGGGCGGAGTGCGGGGCCGTCGGCGCTGACGGGATGCTCTGGTGCTGGGTGGGTTGCGGCGCCCGGTGGGAGACCGGCTGGCGCGGCTGAGGTGGTTGGGGGCGCGGTGCGGGAGGCTGCACCGGGGCCGGGGTGGTGCGTGTCTGGCGGGGCGGGGCGGGCGGAGGCGGCTGAGAGGCGGCCAGGCCGGCGAAGAGCGGGAGAGGTGTACGGGGGACGCCGCGGAGGGCCTGGGCCAGCTCGGCGGGGGTCGTGATCGGGCTCTGGCCCGGTACCTCGACGCCGAGGGCGCGGCAGGCGATGGCGTTCAGCGGATGGGAGATGCCGGCCTGGACCTGGCGCGGAGCGTGGGGGACGCCGTCGGTCTCCGGAGCGGCGGGCAGGCGGGAACGGTCGGCGGCGCCTGGCCAGTGGGCGGTGAGGGCGGCGTAGAGCATGCCGCCCAGGCCGCGGACGTCTTCGGCGGCGGGGTCGTCGGAGTAGCAGTCGGCCAGGACGGCGTCGGTGGCGATGCCGAGGAGCTTGACGGTGCCGCCGGTCGTCCAGACCAGGTCACGGGGGGTGAGGCAGAGGTGGGCCAGGCCCGCGGCGTGCGCGGTCGAGATCGCCTCGGCTGCTTCGAACAGCAGCGTGGCGGCGCGGCCAGGCTCCAATGGCGCCTTGGTGAGCATTTGCTCAAGGGTCTCGCCGACGACCCATTCGCTGACGACATAGGCGTTCTCGCCACTGTCGTCGGCGTCGAAGACCTGGGTGAGGCGGGGGTCGGTGAGCCGGCTGGCGGCGCGGGCCGAGGTGACGACCTCGGCGATGCGGGGGAAGTCGGGCTCGAAGGTCCGGACGGCCACGGCGCGAGCCAGAATCTCGTCGATGGCCTTCCAGAGCGTGGATCCGCCGGAGTCGCTGATGCGCTCTTCAAGGCGGTAACGGCCGGCGAGACGAGTGCCGGGCTCTATGACTGACGTGCTCACGGCAACGTCCTGCGCAAAAGTGTCATGTTCGTGGCGTGGCAGCTTACGCCTCCGACCCTCCTCTTTGCGTTCCCCAGGGTGTCGCCCCGCAAGCCGTAGTCCCCCACATGGTAGTGCTTACACCGATCGCTGGATGCCTTATCGGCGCGCGTCGTGTGCACTTTGCCACGATTTACCCTTACGTCACACTGTGCGCAGTAGTCACGGAACCCGGCTCAGCCTCGGCCAGGCAGGCGCCCGGCGACCATTGAGATCATTGACTGGACTTCGCCGACGCGCAGCAGTTTCGCGAAGAACAGGTAAAGCACCCCGCCGCCGGCGCTGCCGACGGCCAGGGCGATCAGTCCGGACAGCAGGCCCAGGCCCAGGGTGGCGTCGATGATCGCGTGCGTCGCGTACGCGAAGCCGATGAGCGGCCAGATCGCCACCGCCAGCTTCACGTACGCGGTGAAGACACGCCGGCCGTCCATGCCGCCGAGGCGGCGGCGCAGGATCACCCAGCCCACGATCGCGCCGGCCGTCTGAGCGACCGCGAAGCCGCTGGCGATACCGACGATGATCTTATCGGTGGGCAGCAGGCTGTACATGGTGATCGACGCCGTGATGTTGGTGGCGACGACGGCGACGCTGATGAACGTGGGAGTGCGGGTGTCCTGCATCGAGTAGAAGACCCGCAGCATGAGCTGGTACGCGGCGAACGGCACGAGTGCGACCGCGAAGGCGCGCAGGACGTTGGCGATGACCAGGGCGTCGCTCTCGCTGGTGTTGCCGTGGGCGAAGAGCACGGTGGTGATCTCGGAGGCGAAGACGCCCATCAGCGCGGCCGCGGGGAGGATCACCGCGGAGCAGAGCCGCAGGCCGTTGGAGAAGTCGTCGCGCACCTCGCCCATGCGGCCGGCCGCCGCGTGCTCGCTCATCCGCGGCAGCAGCGCGGTGATCACCGAGACGCCGATGATCGCGTACGGCAGCTGGAAGAGCTGGTAGGCGTTGAAGTACGGGGTGTAGCCGACGTCCCCGATGCCTTCCTGGCGGCCTTCCACGCCCGCCGCGTTCGCCAGCCGGGTGGTCACCGCGAACCCGATCTGCGTGATCATCACGTACGCGAGAGTCCAGATCGCCATCCGGCCCATCTGCCCGAGCTCGCCCTTGCGGAAGTCGAGCCGTGGCCGCCAGCGGAAACCGGAGCTCCGCAGCGAGGGCCACAGCGCCAGAGTCTGCAGCGCCATGCCGCCGATCGTGCCCGCCGCCAGCAGCGTGATCTGCCCGGACGAGATCGACTCGGGTGTCACCTTGCCGGTGCTGACCAGCAGGAACGCGGCCGCCGTGCAACAGATGACGATGTTGTTGAGGACCGGCGCCCACATCGGCGCCGCGAAACGTTTGCGGGTGTTGAGGATCGCGCCGGAGAACGCGCTCACGCCGAGGAAGAAGATCTGCACCGCGAACAGCCGGGCGAAGAGCACCGCGAGATCGCGCTGGTCGCCCTCCATCTTGCCGCCGTAGATGCTGATGAACACCGGCCCGAGCAGCACCGCGATCGCCGTGATCACCGACAGCCCGAGCACCGCAAGCGTGAACAGCCGCTGCTCGTACTGCGCGCCGTACGCGCTGTCACGTTCCCGAGCGCGGACGATCAGCGGTACGACCACCGCGGTCAGGATGCCGCCCAGCAGCAGGTCGTAGACGATGAACGGAACGGTGTTGGCGGTGTTGTAGGCGTCCGCGACCGCGCCGGTGCCCAGGGCGGCCACCAGCATGGCGGTACGCAGGAATCCGGTGACCCGGGACGCCAGCGTCCCCACGGCCATGATCGCCCCGGATCGCAGCAGTCCCGAGGCGCCCTTGTCGGACGGCGGCTCGCCGCCAGGCCCTCCCGGGTCGCCTGGTCCGGGAGCGCCGGGCCCACCGGGCACGCCGGCTGGAAGGTCTACGCGTGTCTGCTGAGCACCGGCTCCCGCGACGGCAGCAGGGAGATCAACTCTGGTTTCCATCCCAGCGGCCGAAGGCGGACGGCCCGTCCCCCGAGGATCCGCGGGTGAACCCGGCCCGGTTCTCGGACGGCCCGGACCCGCCTGGCCCGGAGGTCCCGCGGGGCCCTGGCCCGGACTCCCCATCGGGCCCGGACGGCCCGTCGAACCCGGCCTCCCGGCCGAACCCGGACCCGGCTGCTGACCCGGTCCCTGATGTGGCCCCTGGCCCTGATGCTGACCCGGCCTCCCGGCCGAGCCCGGACCCTGCCTCCCACCGGTCGGAATCGGACCTGGGCCCGGCCTCCCGGTCGAACCCGGGCCCGCTGTGGAGCCCGGTCCCCCCGGGGAATTCGGGCCCGCTGGGGAATGCGGATTCGGCGGGGTACCCGGACCCGTCGCCGGGGAACCCTGACCCCTGGGGTCCGGTCGTCCCTGCTGGTCCCACTCCGGTCGACCCGTCACCGGCTGCCTCCGCTTTCCGGCGGCGCCTTGCTCGCATGGCCCGCACTCCGACGCCCACGAAGAGTACGGCAAGTGCGCCGCCCGTGATGAGCAAGGCCACCCTGCCGTACTCCGTGCTCCGGACCGTGATCTCGGCAGGTTGGCCGTACACCCTGCCCCGCTCGCCCGTGGGCGTCATCAGTTGCACGACCATCTTGAAATTGCCGTTGCCCGACGCCTGGAGGGGGATTCGGATCTGGATCTTCTTGCCCGGATCGAGCGCGATCACGCCCTCATCCGCGGGCCGGAGCCTGCCGATCCGCAGACCGGGGCTCTGCGATGTGAAGACGACCCGGAACCTGACCTTCCTGCCGCGCAGATCGTTGGCGATCGTGACGGTGTTCCGGCCTGACGTCCCGGCGAGCGAGATCCGCTTGTTGGCCGGCAAGACGACGCGCAGCCCGTCCATGTCGTCCTTGAGCCCCCGGTCCAGTTCGTCCCGGGCCCGCACCGACCGTGAATACCGGCTGCGCCAGTATGACGACTCCATGCGCAGGACGCCGCGTTCGTAGGTGTTGACCGGGGGGTTCAGGATCGAGCGGAAGGTCACGGCGCGCCGGGCGATGTCCTGGACCTCGGCGAGGTAGTTCTTACCGAGCTCGTACCGCTCGTACGCGTTGGAATAGCCCGCGTAGGGCCGGTCGACCGGTCGCGCCTGCGCGATCCCGCCCAGGGGCGTCCGCTCGTCAAGCCACTTGGCGGTCGCCGAGTACTTCAGCAGGTTATAGGCCAGCTCGGGACTCGGGTCCCAGCGCCGGTTGGGGGCGACGACCAGCGTTCGGGGCAGCTCCGGCGCCTCCGCTGTGATCATGGCGGTCTCGGCCAGGAACCGCTGCTCGATCAGCGTGTCCGCGCCCGGTGAACGGCTGTCGCCGCTGATGATGTCGCTGAGCCCCTCGTCGTAGACGACGGCCCGCATCGCACCCGCGTCGGTCGGCACGGTCGTGGTGGCGCTCGGCGTCACCGTCTGCACAGGGAAGTCACGGCTGCTCATCACGAACGCGCCGGACTTGGGAGAGAGCTTCGCTGACTTGGCGAGCTGGTTGAGCGTGCCACGCCCCGCCGAACCTGACGGAGGCCAGGCCATTTGGGCGTCCGGTGGCCGCTGCAGGGTCGCGGTGGTGACCTCATTGGCGTTCTTGTACGCGGTGTTGAGGTGAGCTCCGAGCTTGTACCGGACCAAGGCCACGGCGTCGGGATCGGCGTACGGCAAGTTGAAGAGGGGCTCGGACTTCGAGGCTTCCTTCAAGGACCTCGTCCAATTGACGCCGACCGCGTTCTGGGGCCGCTTGGTCGTCTTCTTGCGGCCCGACATCAAGGAGTAGCCGCCCTTGGCGTTCATGGCCTGCGCGTCGTCCAGCACTGCCGGATCGATCGCCCAGGTCAGTGGGGTTGTGCTCTGCGCGGCCACGTTGACCAGATTGGTCAGCCGTCCCCCCGGAGCGACCTCCTTCGCCAGCTGGTCGTCGATGAAGGTCTCGTCATTGGCGCGGTGGATCCCGCTGACGATCGGCCAGATCCACGCCACCTTCACCGGCGTGAAGGCCTGCCGCCCCGCCGGAACGTAAGTGATGAAGGTCGTCTGGCCGCCGAGGACCCGGCCGCTGGCGTCGTAGACCTCCACGCCGACCGGATACACCCCGAACTGGCCAAGTCCCATCTGGCGGGTCGTGAAACCAACCTTGAAGGCCTGCTTGCCATTGGCCGCGGCCGCCTGCGGGAGCGCTCTGACGCTGGCGGACCCCGTAGGGGCGCCCCGCAGAATCGACGAGGGCTGGCTCGCGGCGAACTGCGCCAGCTGCCCCCGGCTGGTGACGTGTTGGCCGCTGTAACGGAACCGCACCGACAGACCGTTGATCGCGGCGCCGGAACGGTTCTGCACGGTGCCGGTGATCTGCACCTTGTCCGTCGGCTGGGCGGACTTGGGCGTCACCGACTCCAGAACGATGGACACCTGGTCGCGGGCCTGCGACTGGGTCTGGCGGGAGGACTGCCGGGAGGCGCGTTGCGCGTTCCCATCGCGGGGGTCGGCGAGGACCGGCGTCGCCGACATCATGACGCAGGAGAGGGCGGCGGCCAGCGCGGCCGCGCGTTCGAACGTTCTCACGCCATTTCCACCCGAGGGCCGTCCACCTGAGTGCCGTCCGCCCGAGTGCCGTCCGCCTGAGAGCCTTCCACCCAGGGGCTGCCGGCCGCCGGGCGGGCCACCCGAGGGCAGCGGGCGTCGCATTCCCGCATCACGGCCTCGATGTTAGCCGTGACATGGGTGCCGTCAGACCTTCCTGGCCACCTCCGTAGATCCAATCCCGGATCCGACGCAGATCCAATCCGGGATCCGATACGTCCGATCTGCTGGATCGGCGAACGCCGCCGTGCCGGGTGCCCAGGAAGATCAGCGGGGCAAGGTCAGCCGGGCACGGCCGCTCGTCGCAGACCCGGCGGCCTGCCCGGCGGCCTTTCCCGCAGCCTGCTCGCGTGCCCTCGGCTTGGCGATCTGCCCAATTTCCCTGGGCCCGGGGCCGGCCCCGGGGTCGTGGTCGCCGGTCATCCGGCCATTCCTCAGATCGACAGGTTTCGCGCCGCTGAGCGCGAACAGGTCCAGGGCCCGGATTCCGAGTGCGGTGGACGCCTCGCCGGTCGCCGTGTAGACGACGTCGTCGACCGGAAGCTCGCCGACGGTCTCCTCATCGATCAGCAGCGGCATCGACTCCGGCAGGAGCAGCGGGCAGACCAGGCCCGCCGCGTACTCGGTGACGGTGTTGACAAGGTCGGGCCGGGCAGGGCGGATCAGTCGCGCGCCGACGGCGAGGCGGACCCGCTCGGCCGGCGGACGCACGCCCGCCGGGACGATCACTCCCACCAGGAAACGCGAACCCCGGTGGACGTCGTTACAGGCGTAGACGCGCGTCACCAGGCACCGGCCTGCCGGAAGTCCCAGTGACCTGGGCAGCTCGTCGGCGTGCGCGATCGCGGCGGGGAGCCGCACGATCTCGTGCAGCGTCTCCCGTTCGAGGAGCGCGCGGTGAATGGTGAGAGCGTCCTTCATCTCTTCAGCTCCGTCCTGCGGGGTGACCCCCGCACACCCCCGATGTGACTCTCTTCGCCCCCGTCTCCCGCTCCGCTGGGGGATCTCCCCACATACCCACGGTGGCGGTTTTAACCCTCGCCTTGCGTTCCGTGTGGCCTCTGTGGCCTGTGCGCCCGCGAACCCAGCTCTGGCGCCGTGCAGTGACGATCGCCCCGCCCACTCCCGCTACCGTTGGTCTGACGGACCGGCGGCCGCGCGAGCGTCCTCTTCGGGGTGTCCAGAACGTAACTCGGGGATCGCGACGTGTGAAGAGGCGTCTTACCTTTCTTCGCGGTCGGGAACGTCCCAAAGTCTTTTGTCAGCCGCCCAGCAAGGAAATACGCTCGATGGCCGTGCCTGAAGAGAACGCCACCCCTGAACCGCATGAGCTGTCGGAGCGCTCCCAGCCGACGCGGCGGTCGCCGGAGCCGCCGGCTTCGCCCGAGGCGCCGGCTTCGCCCGAACCGCGTCAGCCGCTGCCGCCGCAGCAGCGGCATGCGTCGCAACCGTTGCGGCCGTCGCCGTCGCACATGCCGCGATCGGTGCCCGAGTCGCCGGAGTCGCAGGTGTCACAGCCGCAGCGCGTCGCGATCACCGAGTTGCTCCGCCGGGTGGCGCCGGTCGCCGACGAGCTCGGCGAGCGGTTCGCGGCGGCCGGGCACGAACTGGCCCTCGTCGGCGGGCCGGTACGGGACGCGTTGCTGCGCCGTCCCGGCAAGGACGTCGACCTGACCACCGACGCGCCCCCGGACCGGATCCTGGAGATCATCGGTGGCTGGGCGGACACGGTGTGGACGATCGGCATCGAGTTCGGCACGGTGGGACTCCGCAAGAACGGCTACGAGCTGGAGATCACCACCTACCGCAGCGAGTCGTACGATCCCAAGTCCCGCAAGCCCGAGGTCTCGTACGGCACCTCGCTCGTGGAGGACCTGCGCCGCCGCGACTTCGCGGCCAACGCCATGGCGGCGCGCCTGCCGGGGCACGAGTTCGTCGACCCGTTCGGCGGGCTGACCGACCTGGGGCGCAAGACGCTGCGCACGCCCGGCCGCCCCGAGGACTCCTTCAGCGACGACCCGCTGCGGATGATGCGGGCGGCGCGCTTCGCCTCCCAGCTCGGCTTCACCGTGGCGCCCGACGTCGTGCAGGCCATGACGGACATGGCGGGCCGGATCGAGATCGTCTCCGCTGAACGCGTCCGTGACGAGCTCTCGAAGTTGATCTGTGGCGCGCATCCCCGGGAGGGCCTGGCCCTGCTGGTGGACACCGGTCTGGCCGCCAGGGTGCTGCCCGAGCTGCCCAAGCTGCGGCTGGAGATCGACGAGCACCACCGGCACAAGGACGTGTACGAGCACTCGCTGATCGTTCTGGAGCAGGCGATCGCGCAGGAGGAGGAGGGACCGGACCTCGTCCTGCGGCTGGCGGCGCTGCTGCACGACATCGGCAAGCCCAGGACCCGGAAGTTCGAGGCCGGCGGGCGGGTGTCGTTCCATCACCATGAGGTCGTGGGCGCCAAGATGACCCGCAAGCGCCTCACCGAGCTCCGGTACCCCAAGGACGTCGTCGCCGACGTGTCCCGGCTGGTCGAGCTGCACCTGCGCTTCCACGGGTACGGCACGGGCGAGTGGACCGACTCGGCCGTACGCCGGTACGTGCGCGACGCCGGGCCGCTGCTGTCGCGGCTGCACAAGCTGACCCGGGCCGACTGCACGACCCGCAACAGGCGCAAGGCCGACCGCCTGCGCCGCACATACGACGATCTCGAGGCCCGGATCGCGCGGCTCTCCGAAGAGGAGGAACTCGCCGCGATCCGCCCTGAGGTCGACGGGAACGACATCCAGGAGATCCTCGGCATCAAGCCGAGCCCCCTGGTCGGCAAGGCCTACCGCTACATGCTCGAACTCCGCCTCGATCGCGGCCCCATCGGCAAGGAGGCCGCCGTCGAGGAGCTCCGCCGCTGGGCCGTCGACCAGGGCATCCTGGACGCGACCGGCGCCCCGACGAGCGGTGCCGAGGGCAAGGACGACACGACCGAGGGCAAGGACCGTTCCGTCAAGGACGAGGACCGTAGCCCCAAGGACGAGGATTCATGATCCAGCTCAGGCTCGGCCGGATGAGCCCGCAGGAGACCGAGCGCCTGCTGGCGTACGACCGCGAGCACGTGTGGCATCCGTACGCGCCGATGCCCGCCGCCTACCCGTCCGAGCTCGTGGTCTCGGCGTCGGGCGTGCATCTGACCTTGGCGGACGGCACCGAGCTGATCGACGGCATGTCGTCCTGGTGGGCCGCCATCCACGGCCACAACCACCCGGAGATGAACGCGGCCGTCACGCGCCAGCTGGGCAAGATGGCGCACGTGATGTTCGGCGGGCTGACGCACCCGACGGCGATCCGGCTGGCCGAGAAGCTCGTCGACCTCAGCCCGGGACCCCTCACCAAGGTGTTCTTCGCCGACTCCGGCTCGGTCGCCGTTGAGGTCGCGATCAAGATGGCGCTGCAGTACTGGCGCTCGCAGCGCCGCCCCGAGCGGCACCGCCTGCTGACGGTGCGCGGCGGCTACCACGGCGACACGTTCGGGGACATGGCCGTCTGCGACCCGGTGAACGGCATGCACCATCTCTTCGCCGACGTCCTGCCGCAGCACGTGTTCGCCCCGGCGCCCCCGATCGGTTACCAGGCCGAGCCGGACGAGACCTACCTGAGCGGCCTGGCCGAGCTGGTGGCCGCCCACGAGGGCGAGCTGGCCGCGATCATCGCCGAGCCCATCGCGCAGGGCGCAGGCGGCATGCGCTTCTACGCGCCCGAATACCTGCGGGCACTGCGCGACCTGGCCGACGAGCACGGCCTGCTGCTCATCCTCGACGAGATCGCCACCGGGTTCGGCCGTACGGGCGAGCTCTGGGGCTGCGACCACGCCGAGGTCGCCCCGGACATCATGTGCGTCGGGAAGGCCATGACCGGCGGTTACATGACCATGGCCGCGACGCTCTGCACGGACCGGGTCGCCGAGGGGATCGCCGCGGGCGAAGCCGGGGTGCTCATGCACGGCCCGACCTACATGGCCAACCCCCTGGCGGCCGCCGCCGCGAACGCCTCCATCGACCTCCTGCTCTCCCGGGACTGGCAGGAGGAGGTCGACACGATCGAGGCCCTGCTCACGGCCGGCCTGGAGGACGCGAGGGAGCTTCCCGGCGTCGCCGATGTCCGGGTGCTGGGCGCGATCGGGGTCATCGAGGCACGTGAGCCGGTCGACGTTCCCGCCATCCAGAAGACCGTGATGGAGCACGGCGTATGGCTCCGCCCGTTCGGCAAGCTGATCTACGCGATGCCGCCGTACGTCTGCTCCGAGGACGAGGTCGGCCACATCACCGAGGCCATGTACGCCGCCGCCGAATCTCTCTGAGCGCCCAAACCGCGTTGCGGCTTGGCGTGCGCCGGGGCGGGGACGCCTCAGGTGACCGATGACCCCAGCGGATGGCGGGTGATGCGGGTGGTCGCCGTCCGGTAGGCGACGGCGCCCAGGGCGTAGGTGACGATGACCAGGCCCAGAGTCGGGTACGAGACGCCGTCGGACGGGAGCCAGGTGGCCGCCGCCGCTGCCGCCGCAGCGAACGTGGCGTTGAAGAGCATGTCGTAGACGGCGAACACCCTGCCCCGGTAGGCGTCGTCGATCGTCTCCTGAAGGATCGTGTCGACGCAGAGCTTGACCCCCTGCGACACCACACCCAGTGCGAAGGCTCCGGCCGCCCAGGCAGGCTCGGTGAACGGCATGCCGAACGCCAGCAGGGCGCCCGCGCCACCGCCCAGCAGCCAGGCGATCCAGAGCTGCTTGCTGATGCGCCGGACGACCGGTGGAGTGATCACCGCCGCCGCGAAATAGCCGGCCCCGGAGACTCCGAGCATCAGCGCGAACTTGTCGAGACCGGCGTCGGCGTCCGTGGTGAAGTGGTTGCGGCAGAGCAGCAGTGTCATGATCAGGATGACGCCGTACATGAACCGGTGGAACGAGATCGCGCCGAGCGCCAGGGCCGCCGACGGCCGTCCCCGGATGTGCCTGGCTCCGTCCACGAGGCCGTGCAGGACGTTCCCCAGTGCGTCTCGCGTCTGCGCCGCGGCCTCCTCCAGGTGAGGGCCGAGCAACCGGCGCGGCAGGCTCGTCGCGACGGCTCCCGCCAGCAGGAAGAGCCCGGCCGCGCAGAGCAGGATCAGCGCGGTGCCGGCATGACCCGCGCCGAACACCTGCCGCAGCAGATAGCCGACACCGGCACCGACGAACGCCACGATCGTCCCCGAGGTGACCGCGAACGCGTTGGCGGTCACCAGATGCTCGCGGCGTACGACGTGCGGAAGCGCGGTGGACAAGGCCGCCAGAAAGAACCGATTGATCCCCAGGACGAGCAGCACGCCCAGGAAGAAGAGGACGCCGTCACTCCCGAAGGCCACCAGGGAGGCGACCGCGATCACCATCAGTGCCCGCAGGATCGGCGCCCACACCAGAATTTGGCGCCGCTGCCACCGGTCGATGAAGACCCCGGCGAACGGGCCGAGCGCCGAGTAGGGCAGCAAGGTCACGGCGAACGCGGCGGCCGCCTTGCCCGCCGAGGTCTGCCGTTCGGGCGAGAAGAACACCCACCCGGCCAGCGCCACCTGGAAGACGCCGTCGGTGAGCTGCGAGATCAGGCGCGTGGCGTACAGCCGCCGGAAATCCCGCCCACGCAGGATCACTCGCAGCTCGCTCGCCCTCATCAGATCACCCTACGCGCACTCCCTCCATGCTCCCGGCGTGGTGGCCGGGGCTCCTGGCGTGGTGGTCAGGGTCGGGCGGCGACGGCGTCGATTTCGAACTTCATGGCGGGGAGGGCCAGGGCGGCGACGCCGTTCAGGGTCTGGGTCGGGGGCTTGGCGCTCCAGATCTCTCCGATCCGGCGGCCGAGGATCTCAAGCTTGGCGAGATCGTGGTCGACGATGTACGTGCGGAGCTGGACGACGTGCTCGAAGTCCAGATCCACGGAACGGAGTGCGGTACGCAGGTTGGCGAGGGACAACGCGACCTGCTCGGCGAAGTCGTCAGTGGGGACCTCGCCGTTCCCGTCGGACGCGTACTGGCCGGCGATGAACACGAGGTCGCCGGAGGTTTCGGCGACGTGGCTGTAGCCGAAGCGCACCGGGTCATGCAGCTCGCTCGGGTTGAGGATGTTGTGCGCCACTCTGTCCGCCTTTGCTCTCTGAGGAAGTATCCTGGATATTAGATATCCAGGATCGGATTCCGCAACGTGCGGTGGTGGTGATCTGGGTTACGTCAGCGGGACAGCCAGAGGCGGGTGTAGTCGTAGCCGGTGGCGGTGGGGAGGTACCGGGCGCCCTGGACACGGGCGGAGTGGAAGATCGGGAGGGATCGGTTGAGCAGCGGGATGACGGCCGCGTCCTCCATGATCTTCTGATCGGCGAGCTGCCAGTAACCGGCGGCGCGGCCCTGGTCCGGTGCGGTGAGGGCGCTGTCGATGAGGGCGTTCACCTGCGGGTTGTCGTAGCCTCCGAAGTTGGTGGAGTTCGGCCCGTAGGTCCGGCCGTCGAACAGCGGCTGGATGAGGGAACGACCGTTGTTGCCGTACCAGTCGGGCGTCCAGCCAGGGGCGGCGATGTCCCATACGCCCTCTCGGGCCTTGGCCGGGTCGGCGAGCGTCTCGCCGTAGTAGTTGCCGCCAGTGTCAGGGATGAGCTTGGCCTTCACTCCGCAGGCGCCGAAGTTCTCCTTGATGGACTCGGCGATGCGTTTGTGGGTGCCCTGGATCCGGTACGGGAAGTTCAGGGTCAGATCCTTCGGCGCCTTTGCTTTGGCGAGCAGCAGGCGGCATCTGGCCGGGTCACCGCTTTCGCCTGCCGTGGCGTAACGGTTGGAGGCGAAGTGACCGGCGTTCCCCGGCGGGATGATCGTGTGCAGCGGCTCGGCCACCTCCGGGCCACCGACGATTTTGATGAGCGCCGTCCGGTCGACCGCGTACTGCAGCGCCTGCCGTACCTCGCGCCTGGCCAGCGCGCCGCCGCCCGTCCTGCCGCGCGTGTTGAAGACCAGGTACGGGCTGCTGCTGGGGGTGTCGCGGATGTTGAAGCGTTCGTCCCGGTCCCGGCGCAGCCGTGCGATCGCGGTGACCGGCACCGGCTGGTCCCAGGAAAGGTCGGCGGTGCCCTGTTCGAGTTGTTGCTGGACGGCGTCTGCCGAGTCCTGTCCGAGAGTGAGCTGGATCTTGTCGACATGGCGTTCGCGCAGCGGGTCGGTCTCCTGCCGCCAGGCCGGGTTGTGGCTCAGCACGTACGAGAGACCGGGCTTGTAGGAGGTGATCTGGTACGGGCCGTTGGAGATGGTGTGCTGCCGGAACTCGGGGCTGTCCGGCACGTACTTGTCGTACTCCTTGGGCGCCGCGGCGGTGAACTGCAACGTCAGCAGGTTGAGGAAGTCGCTCGCCGGTTGCCGCAGCCTGAAGACGAGGGTGTCGTCGCCCTTGGCCTGGACGCCGGGGATCGCGTGCTCGTTCTGGTACGCGGCGATGGCGGCGGGGTCCTTCGCGTTCACCTTGGCGAAGCCGCGGCAGTAGTCCTTCATCCCGCGGATCGTGGAGGTGTAGTAGCCGATGCCGCCCGCCGGGGAGGCGGGATTGCACAGCCGCTCGAACCCGCGGACGAAGTCGGCGGCGACGACCGGGCGCGGGGGACGGGTGTTCCACTGGACGCCCTTGCGGAGTTTGACCGTGTACGTGCGGCCGTCCTTGCTGATGCCGCCGTTCTCCCTGCTCGGCAGCTTGGCCGCGACGTCGGCCTGCACCGGCACGGTCTCTTTGAAGTCGTTGGCGGCCCGGGTACCGAAGAGGGTCCGCGCGTACGTGCGGTTGAGGCCGTACGAGCCGGTGCTGTTGGCGCTGGCGGTGTCGAGGTGCTCCACGTCGGACGACCCGATGACCCGGAGCGTGCCGCCGTTCCTCGGCGGGCCGGCGGTCGGGCCACCGGAGTCGCCGCCGCCCCCGCACGCGGTCAGCCCCATCGTGAGCCCTACGAGCCCCGCGGTCGCCCTCAGTGCCTCGCGTGCCATCGTCCCTCCACCGACCGACCGGCAACGGCCATCACTAGCGGTGCCAGAGTAGGGCCAGAGCGTGACAACGGCCGCTACATCACCATTTCCCTATAGAAGTAAGGACGCCCTGACAGTGATGTCCACTGTCAGGGCGTCCCTGAGCGATCTTTGTGACCAGGCTCTCAGTCAGCGCTCCACGTCAGCCTTCGACGTCGGTGCTCGACGTCGGCCTTCGATGCCGGTGCTCGGCCTCAGCGCTCGACGTCGCCGCGGATGAAGGCCTCGACGGCCTCGCGGGCCTGGTCGTCGTTGTACTGCTCGGGCGGCGACTTCATGAAGTAGGAGCTGGCCGACAGGATCGGGCCGCCGATGCCGCGGTCCTTGGCGATCTTGGCGGCGCGGACCGCGTCGATGATGACGCCGGCCGAGTTGGGGGAGTCCCAGACCTCGAGCTTGTACTCCAGGTTGAGCGGCGTGTCACCGAAGGACTTGCCCTCCAGGCGGACGTAGGCCCACTTGCGGTCGTCCAGCCACGGCACGTGGTCGGACGGGCCGATGTGCACGTCGGCCTTGGCCATCTCGTGCGGGATCTGGGACGTGACCGACTGGGTCTTGGAGATCTTCTTGGACTGCAGGCGCTTGCGCTCCAGCATGTTCATGAAGTCCATGTTGCCGCCGAAGTTGAGCTGGTACGTGCGCAGCAGCTCGACGCCGCGGTCTTCGAACAGCTTGGCCATCACGCGGTGCGTGATGGTCGCGCCGACCTGGGACTTGATGTCGTCGCCGACGATCGGGACACCGGCGTCGGTGAACTTCTGGGCCCACTCGGGGTCGCTGGCGATGAACACCGGCAGGGCGTTCACGAAGGCGACCTTGGCGTCGATGGCGCACTGGGCGTAGAAGCGGTCGGCCTCTTCCGAGCCCACCGGCAGGTACGACACCAGCACGTCGACCTGGGCGTCCTTGAGCGCCTGCACGACGTCGACCGGCTGGGCGTCGGATTCCTCGACCATGTCGAGGTAGTACTCGCCGAGGCCGTCGAAGGTGTGGCCGCGCTGGACGATGATGCCGGTCGGCGGGACGTCGGCGAACTTGATGGTGTTGTTCTCGCTGGCGTGGATGGCCTCCGACAGGTCCATGCCGACCTTCTTGGCGTCCACGTCGAAGGCCGCGACGAACTCCACGTCACCGACGTGGTAGTCGCCGAACTGAACATGCATCAGGCCGGGGACTCGCGTCTCGGGCGCCGCGTCCTTGTAGAACTCGACACCCTGGACGAGCGAAGAGGCGCAGTTGCCCACACCCACGATGGCTACGCGCACCGAACCCATCCGGTTGCTCCATTCTCTCTTACGGAACATGTGGTGTGTTTCACCCGACCCCGAGGGGGCGCGGAACCGCGATCAGCGGCCCGTCTCCCGAGGCATGTCCTGAGTCGTATTCGAAGTCTGTGCTTGCTCTTGCTCTTGCTCTTGCTGTGCTTGCTGTTGCTGCTCCGCCCGCTCGCGCCCGATGAGCTCGTTGAGCCATCTGACCTCGCGTTCGACGGACTCGAGCCCGTGGTTCTGGAGCTCGAGGGTGTAGCTGTCCACCCGCTCACGGGTCCGCGCCAGCGCGGCGCGCACGCCTTCCAGGCGTTCCTCCAGCCGGCTGCGCCGGCCTTCCAGGATCCGCAGCCGGACGTCGGCGCGGGTGTGCGAGAAGAAGGCGAAGTGCACGCCGAACCCCTCGTCCTCCCACGACGCCGGGCCGGCCTCGGTCAGGAGCTCCTGCAGCCGCTCCTTGCCCTCGGCCGTGAGCTTGTAGACGATCTTCGAGCGGCGGCTCTGGAGCGCCAGCGGCACGTTCTGCTCCGACCGGTCCTCCATGATCAGCCCATTGGAGAGGAGCTGCTTGAGGCACGGGTAGAGCGAGCCGTACGAGAAGGCGCGGAACATGCCCAGCAGGGTGTTGAGCCGCTTGCGCAGCTCGTATCCGTGCATCGGGGACTCGTGCAGCAGGCCGAGCACGGCGAGCTCGAGCACGCCTTGTCCCTTCCTACTGCTCATGTTCCACTCCCGGAGAGCCGATGTCTCAGTCAGATGTATCGAGCGAATGTATCGACTCGATACATCTGAAAGATACGTACCGGCGCCCGTCCCCGCAAGTCGCGCGGGGACCGATGCTGCTCCGTGCTCGTCCGCGGCCTCTACGTGATCTTCCAAAGGCGGGATCCGGGTCGTACCCTGCTGGCATGTGGGGTCGGAGCAACCGCCCATGAGACCGAGGCTGGTCGTGGACTACGGCCTCGCGAAGCGAGCAGCCCTGGCCGAGCTACGCTCCGGTGCACTGACCAGGGACGACGCCTGCGACGCCCACCCCTATCTCCTCCGCGCGGCCAGGTACCACGGAGAGCCGACCGATCAGGCCTGTCCGGTCTGCGGCCGCGAGCGCCTCACGCACGTCACCTATGTATACGGAGACGAACTGGGCCGTTACGAAGGCAGGGTCAAGACGACAGCCGATCTTGCCGACATGGACCGTGAATACGGAGAATTCAGGGTCTATGTGGTCGAAGTGTGCCAAGGTTGCGCCTGGAATCACCTGTCGGTGTCATACGTCCTCGGCCATGGGCAGGAACCCCGCAGCCAGCGGGGATAGCTCCCAGGCGGCCTCGCAACCAGCGAGGACGGCCCATGTCAGGGCGTCATAACCGTGCACGGCCGTCACCCGCTCACCAGCCTGCACAGTACTCTTCGGACGACGCACCAGCCGTTACCCCCGTTGATGAGGTCGCGTGAGTAATCCAAGCCAGCCCCGACCAGAACCCGGGTCGCCGCGGCCGGGCGGGCAGCAGAATCCCCGCCCCGGCCAGCCAGGCGTCCCCGCCCGGCCGGGAGCCCCCCAGTCCTCTGCCATGCCCGGACGCCCCGGCCCCCGCGGCGCGGCCGCCGGTCCCGACGGTCCCGGCCGACCCGGTGCCCCCGGCGCCCCCGGTCGCCCCGGTGCCCCGGCCGGACGTCCCGGCGGCCCCAACGGTTCCGGGCAGCCGAACGGCATCGGCCGTCCCGGCGGCGCAGCGCGCTCTGGACCCAACGGCACACGCTCTGGACCCAATGGCAACGGTCGGCCCGGAGCCCCCGGACGCCCTGGCGCCCCAGGAGCCCCGGCACGCGCGGGCGCGGGTGCCGGTGCTGCCGCAGGCGCCGGTGCGGCATCGCGCGCCGAGGCCCCGCCGCGTCCTGGTGCTCCCCGCACCGGAGGCCCCGGCAGGCTGGGCGGCGCGCCCAACGGTCGCGGCCCCGGCGGTCCCG
>NZ_WBMT01000014.1 GCF_008923185.1 Actinomadura rudentiformis | reverse complement strand
CCCCCCCGTGCCGAGCCTCCTTTGTGGGGGCGACTCCCCACACCCCCGCGCCGGGTCGGCGGGCTTGCTTCGCGGCGGCCACCGTCCCGGGCATGGGTTCCGCCCCTACGGCCCTGGCAAGGGGCTCCGCCGCCTGCACCCCCGGAACTGCCCGTGCTCTTCTGCCGCGTACCAGGGTGAGGGGAGCGAAAGCAGGATCGCGACCGAAAGTGGGTAAGGCAGGGTTAGGCGCTCTTTCGCAACCCCAGGAGGGGGTGGCGCCGATGCCTTGGAACAGGCCTGCACGCGACACGGCTCCCGAATCGGAAACCGTCAGACTGCCGTTCGCCGACCGCGCCGAGGCCGGCCGGGTGCTCGCCGCCCGGCTGGTGCCGCTCGGCCTCGGCGATCCCGTGGTGCTGGCGTTGCCGCGGGGCGGCGTGCCCGTCGGGTATGAGGTGGCCCGGCGGCTGTCCGCGCCCGACCAGCCGGTGCCTCTCGACGTTCTGGTGACGCGCAAGATCGGCTATCCCCGCCAGCCCGAGCTGGGCGTGGGCGCGATCGCCGAGGGCGGCGAGCCGGTCTTCGACCATGACTTGATGGAACGGCTCGGGCTCATGGAGGCGGACCTCGCCGCCACTGTGGCGGCGGAGCGCGCTGAGCTGGCGCGGCGGATTCGCGCCTACCGGGGCGACCGCCCGCTGCCGCCCGTGGCGGGCCGTGCCGTTGTCATCGTCGACGACGGCCTGGCCACCGGCGGCACCGCGCGGGCCGCGCTTCGGGCCGTCCGGGCCAAGGGTCCGTCCAGGCTGGTGCTGGCGGTGCCGGTGGGAGCCGCCGAGACCATCCGGGTGCTGGAGCCCGAGGCGGACGATCTGGTGGTGCTGGCCACTCCCTGGGCGTTCCGCGCGGTCGGGCAGTGGTACCGGCACTTCGACCAGCTCACCGACGACGACGTCCTCTCCTGGCTGGACCGGGCCGCGGGCGGGTCACCACGATGAGCACGCTGCTGGTGCCCGCCGGTGACGTCCGGCTGGAGGCGGAGATCTCCGAGCCCGTGGGGGAGGCGCCCGGTGGCGTGGTCGTGTTCGCGCACGGCAGCGGCAGCGGGCGGCGCAGCCCGCGCAACCGTGAGGTGGCCGCCCGGCTCACCAAGCGAGGCCTCGCCACGGTGCTCTTCGATCTGCTGACGCCCGAAGAGGAGATCGAAGATCTGCACACGGCGCAGCTGCGGTTCAACGTGCCGCTGCTGGCCGGGCGGCTCAGCCGGGTGGTGGCGTGGGTGCGGTCGGAGGAGGCCGGTGCGCTCACCGGGCGTCCCGTGGGGCTCTTCGGCGCCAGCACGGGGGCCGCCGCGGCCCTGGTGGCGGCGGCCAGCACCCCCCGTGACGTGGGCGCGGTGGTCTCCCGCGGCGGCCGCCCTGACCTGGCGGCACATGCACTGGGCGCGGTACGGGCGCCGACCCTGCTGATCGTCGGCGGCCACGACACCGATGTGCTGGCGCTGAACGAACAGGCACTGGAAAGGATGGATCCCGGGGCCGGGCACCGCCTGGCCGTGGTGCCGGGAGCGGGACACCTGTTCGAAGAACCGGGGGCGCTCCGCGAGGTGGCCCGGCTCAGCTCGGAATGGTTCTGCTCGAATTTGCCGGAATAGCCGTCGGAACGGCGCCGAATCCGGTAAAGCATGTCGCCGCGACGCGAATGCCGGGAACCCGCCGCACACTCAATGTCACGTCCTCCCGTGACAGAGCTGTGACGCACATGTAACCGGTTACTTCGTGGCGCGAACGAGACCGGGCACGCAAACGGCCCCGCATGTGCGGGGCCGTGACGTTTTCCGGTGGCGTGCCGGGGTGCGCGATGGGAAACCGCGAGGGGACCTTGCGGCCGTGCCTTAGGCGGCGTTGGCGCGACGCATCCGGCGGCGGCGCTCGGAGGCCCGCTCATCCTCGTTCAGCCCGCCCCACGTGCCGTACTTCTCCGGCCTGGACACTGCGTAGTCCAGGCATTCCGCGCGCACGGGGCAGCCCATACAGATCTGCTTGGCCTTGCGCTCGCGAATCTCGCGCTCGGGCTGACGCTCGCCGTCCGGACCGAAGAAGAGCACAAGGTCTTCCCCCCGGCACGCCGCGGCGTCCTGCCAGCCCCAGCTGGGACGAGGGAGGTTTGCCTGCCGACGTACCTGAGCCATGGAACACCCACCTTGGTTGTTTACTGAGCAATTTCGGACATGGACGCTCGATCGCTGCAGAAGCGCCGAAAGGTCCAACGTCTGGAGTTGCCGCTCTGTTCCCCGCCCGGTTCTCCGGGAAGTGGGGCCATGCGGCAGGGAGACCCAACAATTGGGGCCTCCGAGAGATTACACGAGGGCCGCCTCGTTGAGAAGGGTGAGTTCCCTAACAATGTAGGTCTCGATGTTCTCTTGGCAGTCCGTCCCACACGGATGGGCCGCCACCGTGCTCTCCACGGTCACCCGGTAACGGTTGCCCTGTACTTGAACAACCGCTTCGTAGGGATTTGTTCCCGCGAGCGACACGACGTTGACCTCGGACACCCCCAGCGCTCCTACCTGGGCACGGACGAAGTGCTCCGCGGCCTGTGCGGCCTCCGGCAGTCCCGCCCGGCCACGCAGCCGGTCGAGGACGACCTCGCCCTCCATATAGGCGTCCACGGCTCGGACGGCCTCGGTCGGACCGAGGTCTCCGTAGTAGATCCCATGTGGAAGACATACAAGGTTTGCCGCGTAGCGGTCTCCGCCCACATGGGTGGTTTCCCATACAAGAGGCCCGAAACGCCCCGTGAGATCCCGTGCCAGTGGGGCACCCGTACGGGCGCAGCAGGCGTTGCGACGCCCGTGGGTGCAGACCAGCAGTACAGGCTCGGTTGAGACCTCCCCGAACCCCGGCCGCCGACCCTCGGCGACGGCCGCGAGATCGAGCTCGTCCAGCTCCGCGGGATCGGCCAGTTCGCGGCCTTCGAGCCACACGTCGGCGCCGGCGGAGAAGCCCACGTAGACCTGAAAGGGCGGGGTGGCCCGCCGCCGGCCCGTCCGCCGGATCAGCTGGGGTCGCACGCCTGCGGCCTGAGCGGCCCGCACGACGTCGCCCAGCGGCCCGTCGAGGTGCTCGACGCGCTCGGGCCAGGGGCCGGGATGCTCGATCAGCAACCAGCTGCGCGCCTTGGTGGTGGCGGTCCCCAGGCACGGCCGTTCCCCGGTGTGACTCCCCGGGCAATGGTCGCAGCTGTTCAGGCGCGGCAAAGTCGTCCCCCGTTGACGCAGCGGAATTAGGTCAGGCTAACCTAATCCCACTCTCCCCACCGAGGGCAAGTGACACACCCCATACCCCGGATCCGTGAATGATCACCCGACCACGGCCCGGGTGGTGACGAAGGTCTCGGCGACGGGCAGGGCGGCCTCGCGCTCGGCCGGGACCAGGCCGATCCGGGTGCGCCGGTCGAGGAGGTCGCTCGCGTCGAGCGCGCCCTCGTGGCGCACGGCCCAGGCGAGCTCGGCCTTGAGGACGGGCAGGCCGGGGATCACGGGTTCCAGGAGAGTGGCGTCGTCGTGCGCCTGTGCCGCCAGCAACGGCGCCTCCACGCCATAGCGCTGGACGAGGCGGCGCGGTGCGTCCAGGGCGGACAGGTCGCGGGGTGACGCCGCGCCGACGAGGGGCAGCCGGGCGGTCCGGGAGGGGCCGGCGTCCAGCCCCGGCTTGGCCGCGAGCACGGCGTCGACCGCGTCCTGGGCCATGCGCCGGTACGTGGTGAGCTTGCCGCCGACGACCGTGACGACCCCGTCAGGGGAGGTCAGCACGGCGTGGCGCCGGGAGATGTCGGCCGTGCTGCCGTGCCGGTCGTCCAGCAGCGGGCGCAGGCCGGCGAACGAGCCGATCACCTCGTCGCGGCGGACGGGCACGTCCAGCGCCGAGTCGAGGGTGTCCAGGAGGAAGCCGATCTCGGCCTCGGTGGGCGTGGGCACATCCGGGATCGGGCCGTCGGCGGGCTCGTCGGTGAGACCGATGTAGACCCGGCCGTCACCCTGGGGGATCACCAGGATGAACTGGTTGTTGGCACCGGGGACAGGGATGTGCATCCCGGCGGTGAGGCCGCGGAGGCTCTCGGCCCGGATGACCAGGTGCGTCCCCCGGGACGGGCGCAGGCGCACCCCGTCCACGAGGCTGCCCGCCCAGACACCGGCGGCGTTGACGACGCTCCGGGCGCGGATGCCGAACGTACGGCGGGTGAGCTCGTCACAGACCTGCGCCCCGTCGCCGGAGAGGGTCAGCGCGCGGCAGCGGGTGAGGATCTTCGCGCCGTGCGCGGCGGCGGTCCGGGCGAGGGCCGTGACCAGGCGGGCGTCGTCGGCCAACTGGCCGTCCCAGGAGAGCAGCCCGCCGCGCAGGCCGTACGGCCGGAGCGCGGGGGCGAGGCGGAGCGTCTCGACCGTGGAGAGGCGACGGGGGGCGGGCAGGGTCCGCCGGGAGGTGCGGGCAGCAAGGCGCAGGAGGTCGCCCGCCTGGAGCCCGGCACGGGTGACCGCCGCCTGGGAACGGGACACCATCGGGGTCAGGGGCAGCACGAACGGGAGGGCGCGGACCAGGTGCGGGGCGGTGTGCTCCATGAGGGCGCCTCGTTCGACCGCGCTCTCGTGGGCGACGTCGATCTGCCCGGATGCCAGGTAGCGCAGGCCGCCGTGGATGAGCTTGGAGCTCCACCGGGACGTGCCGAACGCGAGGTCGTGGGCGTCGATCGCCACGACGGACAGCCCCCGGGACGCGGCGTCCAGCGCCACGCCCGCACCGGTGGCGCCGAGGCCGACGACCAGGACGTCCACCACCTCGCCGGGGACGGCGGCCAGCTCGCGGGCGCGGCGCGCCGCGTTGAGGGAGGAACCGGCACTGGGCGACGGATCAGCGGAGATCGTCATGGCGCGAGGGTCCTCTCCAGGATGTGGCGGAGCTCGGCGTCGAACGCCTCGGCGGCGAGTTCGGGATCGCCGGCCTCGGTCATGGTCCGGGCCGACAGGGCGAACGACTGGACGATGAGGAGCAGCGACCGCGCCTGCCGTGCCGGGTGGCCGGCACGGATCGTGCCGTCCTTGTGCCCGGCCTCCAGCGCGGTCTCGAAGATCTCCAGGAAGGCCCGTTGGCTGGCGCCGCGGCGTTCGAGCATGTACGGCAGCAACAGCTCGGGATCGACCTCGACGATCTTGCGCAGCAGCGGGTGGGCCCGGAAGGTCCGCACACCCTCGACCAGGCTGCCGACCAGGCGGTCGCGCACCGGGCTGCCGTCGTCCGGCGGGCGGACCGCGGCGGCGATCTCGACCCACTCCCGGGTCATGAGATCGGCCACGATCGTGCGCACATCGGGCCAGCGCCGGTAGAGGGTCATCCGCGAGACCCCGGCGCGCCGGGCGATGTCGGTCAGCGTCGTGCGGCGTACCCCGACGGCGAGCACGCAGTCGCGCGCGGCGTCCAGGACGGCGTCGTCCGCCGTTCTGTTGTGACGATTCGACGTCATGTGTCACAGTGTAAGCCATGGACATGTTGTGGAGCGGCTGGGGTGACCCGGCCAAGGCCGCGCCGCTGCCGGAATCGGTGGTGGGACTGCTGCGCGACCTGCTCGGGGTGACGACCTCCCGCGACGTGAGCGCCGTCCCGCCGGTGCCCCTCGGCGAGCTCAAGGTCGCGGACTCCCGGCTCGACGACACCGCGCTGGCGGCCCTGGGTGCGGCGGTCGGCGCCGCGAACGTCCGGACCGACGACGAGTCGCGGGTGCGGCACACGCGCGGCAAGTCCACGCCTGACCTGTTGCGGATCCGCAGTGGCGAGACGGCGGACGCCCCCGACGCGGTCGTGCTGCCGGGCACCCACGACGAGGTGCTGGACGTGCTGAGGGCCTGTGCGGAGCGCCGGATCGCGGTGGTCCCGTTCGGCGGTGGCACCTCGGTGGTGGGCGGGCTCGCGCCGGAAGGCGTCCGCGCCTTCGTGGCCCTCGACATGCGCCGCATGGACGCGCTCGTGTCGGTGGACGAGGTGTCGCGCACGGCCGTCCTGCAACCGGGACTGCGCGCGCCCCAGGCGGAGGCTCTGCTCCGTGAGCGCGGCTACACGCTCGGGCATTTCCCGCAGTCGTACGAATGGGCCTCGATCGGGGGATTCGCCGCGGCCCGTTCGAGCGGGCAGGCGTCGGCCGGCTATGGGCGTTTCGACGAGATGGTGGTGGGCCTGACCGTTGCCACGCCCGAGGGCATGCTCGACCTGGGGCGGGCGCCCAAGTCGGCGGCCGGACCCGACCTGCGCCAGCTCGTGCTCGGATCCGAGGGGGCCTTCGGCGTGATCACCTCGGTCACGGTGCGGATCCACCCGGTTCCCGAGTCCGCCTCGTACGAAGGCTGGCGGTTCGCCTCGTTCGAGACGGGCACCGCCGCGCTGAGGCGGCTCGCCCAGGACGGGCCGATGCCGGTCGTGCTGCGGCTCTCCGACGAGGCCGAGACCGTGATCGGGCTCGCCGATCCCGGCGCCGTCGGCCGTGGCCTGCCGGAGGCCGCCGGTTGCCTGGCCGTCGTGGGCTTCGAGGGCACCCCGGACGAGGTCGCCGAACGCCGGGCCAAGGTGCACGCCGTCCTCACAGGGGCGGGCGGCGAGTGCCTTGGGCCCGGCCCGGGGGAGAAGTGGGAGCGAGGCCGGTTCAACGCCCCCTACCTGCGCGATTCGCTGCTGGACGCCGGAGCCTTCGTCGAGACTCTGGAGACCGCGACGTTCTGGTCCGGCATCCCCGCGCTGTACGAGGCGGTCAAGGGCGCGCTCACCACGGTGCTCGCGGGGGCGGGTACGCCACCGCTCGTGATGTGCCACATCTCGCACGTCTATCCGACGGGCGCCTCGCTCTACTTCACCGTCGTGTCGGCTCAGGGAGAGGACGACCCGCTGGGGCACTGGGCGAAGGCCAAGCACGCCGCCAACAACGCGATCATCTCCGCCGGCGGCACGATCAGCCACCACCACGGTGTCGGCACCGACCACCGCGACTGGTACGCCTGGGAGATCGGCCCGCTCGCCACGGACGTGCTGCGCGCGATCAAGGACCGGCTCGATCCGGCCGGCATCCTCAACCCGGGCGTCCTCGTCCCGTCGGCCGGTCAGGAGTCCCGCTGGTCCGAAGCGGAGCGCCCATGAACTTCCGTGCCTTCACCGCCGTGGTCAACCCCACGGCGGGCGGATCCGCCTCGGCGGCGACGCTGAGGCCCCTGGCACGGCTGCTGCGGGAGGCCGGTGCGGAGGTGGCGGTGGAGTACAGCCGCGGCCTGGAACACGCCACTGCGCTGGCCCGCGGCGCGGCCGCGGCCGGGCACGTCGTGCTGGGCGTGGGAGGCGACGGCATGGTCGGCTGCGTCGGCGGCGCGCTCGCCGGTACGGACGCGGTCTTCGGCATCGTCCCCGCCGGACGCGGCAACGACTTCGCCCGCCAGCTTGGAGTCCCCGGAGATCCGGCAGGGCTGGCCGCCCTGCTCCTGGAGGGCGAGCCGCGCGCCGTGGACACCATCGAGGCCAACGGAGTCCCCGTGCTGGGCAGCGTCTACGCGGGCGTGGACGCCGTGGCCAACGACAACGCCAACAAGACCCGGCTGTTGCACGGCTCGGCGGCGTACTACGTCGGGGCGCTCCGCGCGATCCTGACCTGGCGGCCCGCCGACTACCGGATCACGGTCGACGGCCAGGTGTACGAGCGGCGCGGGTATTCGGTCATCGCCGCCAACTCCGGTTACTACGGATTCGGCAGGCACATCGCCCCGGACGCCCGGGTGGACGACGGGCTGCTGGACGTCGTGATGATCAAGCACGCCCCGAAGCCGTTGTTCTTCAAGGTGATGCGCGAGCTGGAGGACGGGTCGCACGTCGGCCGGGCCCAGGTCGAGGTCGTGCGCGGCCGCGAGGTGCGGATCGAGCTGACCACGCCGGGCCGGATCCTGCCGTACGGGGCGGACGGCGAGCTGCCCGGGGAGCTCCCGGTCACCGCCAAGGTCATGCCGGGCGCCCTCCGGGTGCTGGCACCCTGACCTGCCGCCTAGCGCCCTGGCCTGCTGCCCGGCGTCTTGACCAGCCGCGTGGGAGATCTGGCCGACTTGTTTTGGGTCGGTTTACACAGGCATTACGGACGACTGGATAGCGTTCCTTATGTCCCGGTTTACGGGACCCTCAGCCGTCTGCGGAGGCATCATGGGAGGCGCAAGTCGCCGTTCTGGGGGGACCCATGATGCCCGCAGACGGCGTATTCATGAGGCCCCGTGACCCGATGCTCCTAGAGTGGGTCCCGTGCGCACCCTCCTGAACGTCATCTGGCTCGTGTTGTCGGGATTCTGGCTGGCCGTCGGTTACGCGGTCGCGGGCATCATCTGCTTCATCCTGATCATCACCATCCCGTTCGGCATCGCGTCGTTCCGGATCGCGCTGTTCTCCCTCTGGCCGTTCGGCAACACCGTCGTGCGTCGTTCCGGCGCCGGGGCGGGCTCCTGCCTGGGCAATGTCATCTGGGTGATCGTGGCGGGTTGGTGGCTGGCGCTCAGCCATCTGGTGACCGGCGTGCTGCTGTGCATCACGATCATCGGCATCCCGTTCGGGATCGCCAACTTCAAGCTGGTGCCGGTCTCGCTGCTGCCGCTCGGCAGGGAGATCGTCCCCACCGGCGACACGCGTACCTTCGTGGTCGAGTGACGCGCGTGCCGGGTGTGCCAGACTGCGGTCACGCACTGCTTGTGTGACGCAGGTCTCAGTCCGGCATCGCTCGCGCATCGACCGGGTCTCCGGCCTTGCAGGGGCCAACCAAGTTCTTGGTCAAATGTCCTGCACCGGCCACGCCGGGGCCGCATCACGATCATGCTCCCTGGTGAGATTGGCGAGGAGATCTTTCCCCGGAGGTGTGCGTGACAGCGGATACGTCAGGCCCTGGCTCGACGGGCGCCGGCAACGGCCCGATCGAGAACGGGGTCTACCTGCAGTTGAGTGAGAGCCCGGAGTTCAAGCGACTCCGGCATGCCTTCCGCCGCTTCGTGTTCCCGATGACGGCGGCGTTCCTGATCTGGTACCTGCTCTACGTCGTGTTGTCGGCCTACGCGCGCGACTTCATGAACACCAAGGTCGTCGGCCAGATCAACGTCGCGCTGGTCTTCGGCCTGCTCCAGTTCCTCTCCACCTTCCTCATCGCCTGGGCCTACGAGCGGTACTCCAGCCGCAAGCTGGAGCCGATGGGCGAGGCGGTCCGGGCCGTGGCGCCGGGCGCCGCTCTCCTGGAGACGGGCGCGCCCGAGGCTCCGGAAGCCCCGGCGACCCCCGGGGCTCCGGCCGAGAAGGCTCCAGCCGCCGAGGAGACCGCGGCTGAAGAGACAGGGGCCGAGGAGGCCGGGGCCAAGGAGACCGCGGCCGGACCGTCGAAGGATGAGCCCTCCAAGGACGAGCCGTCGAAGGCTGAGCCGTCGAAGGGCGAGCCGAAGGGCGAACTGCCGGACGAGGAGGAGGGCAAGTGAGGGAGTTTCTCGCCGCGCCGGTGCTGGCGCAGGGAGCCGACAACGAGCACCGCACGATCTCGCTGATCCTCTTCGCGTTGTTCGTGGCCGTCACGCTCTACATCACGATCTGGGCGAGCCGGCAGAACAAGACCGCCGCCGACTACTACGCGGGCGGCCGGTCCTTCTCCGCGTTCCAGAACGGCCTGGCCATCGGCGGTGACTACATGTCGGCCGCCTCGTTCCTCGGCATCGCGGGCCTGTTCGCGCTGTCGGGCTACGACGGCTTCCTCTACTCGATCGGCTTCCTGGTCGCGTGGCTGGTGGCGCTGCTGCTCGTCGCGGAGATGCTGCGCAACTCCGGCCGGTTCACCATGGCCGACGTGCTGGCCTTCCGGATGCGGCAGCGGCCGGTCCGCGCCGCCGCCGGGATCTCCACCATCGTGGTGAGCATCTTCTACCTGCTCGCTCAGATGGTCGGTGCGGGCGCCCTGGTCTCGCTGCTGCTGGGCACCGAGGGCGAGGCCGCCAAGATCTGGACGATCGTGGTCGTCGGCGCTCTCATGATCTTCTACGTCACGGTCGGCGGCATGAAGGGCACCACGTGGGTGCAGATCGTCAAGGCCGTCATGCTGATGAGCGGCGCGCTGGTGATGACGATCTGGGTGCTGTCCAAGTACAGCTTCAACCTCTCCACGCTGCTCGACGCGGCGGCGGACAAGAGCGGCAAGGGCGACGCGTTCCTCCAGCCCGGCCTCAGGTACGGCGCCACCGACATGTGGTCCAAGCTCGACCTGCTGTCGCTGGGCCTGGCGCTGGTGCTGGGCACGGCGGGCCTGCCGCACATCCTGATCCGCTTCTACACGGTGCCGACCGCCCAGGCCGCCCGCAAGTCGGTCAACTGGGCCATCGGCATCATCGGCGCGTTCTACCTGATGACGCTGGTCATCGGCTTCGGCGCCGCGGCGCTGGTGGGCAGTGACGCGATCAGGAAGGCCAATCCCGGCGGCAACACCGCGGCACCGCAACTGGCCGAGGAACTCGGCGGCGGGGCCGGTTCGACGGGTGGCGCGGTCTTCCTGGCCGTCATCGCGGCGGTGGCGTTCGCGACGATCCTCGCCGTGGTCGCCGGGCTGACGCTGGCGTCGTCGTCCTCGTTCGCGCACGACCTGTTCGCGAACGTGTTCAAGCGCGGCAAGGCGACGGAGCGGGACGAGGTCAGGATGGCGCGGATCGCCGCGCTGATCATCGGCGCCATCGCGATCGTGCTCTCCATCTTCGCCCGCGGTCTGAACGTGGCGTTCCTGGTGGCCCTCGCCTTCGCGGTCGCCGCCTCGGCCAACCTGCCGACGTTGCTCTTCTCCCTCTTCTGGAAGAGGTTCAACACGCGCGGCGCGGTCTGGGGCATCTACGGCGGCCTGATCTCGGCCGTCGTCCTGGTGCTGCTGTCGCCGGTCGCGTGGGGCGGCGCCTCGGAGACCAAGCCGGGTGTCAAGCTCGCCGCCGAGAAGGCCGCCGACTGCGGCGTTCCGGCCGACTCCAAGGCGGTCGGCAATCCCGACGCGCTGTTCTCCTGCACGACCAAGGCGCCGATCCCACTCGAGAACCCCGGGCTGATCTCCATTCCGGTCGGCTTCATCGCCGCCGCACTGGGCACGATCACCGCCGGCCGCCGGCCCGAGGACGACGGGCTCTACGCCGAACTCGAGGTCCGCGCGCTCACCGGAACCGGCGCCCACTAAGGGCTTCCGGGCTTTCCGCGAGCGCTTGACGCACAGATCACCTCCGGGACAGGGTGTGGTTACCCCCTCACCCCCCGGAGGTTTCTGTTGCACGCCGAGGACTCGGTGGCGCCCGGGCACGGTCCCGACAACTCGCGTACGTCGGAGGCGGGCGCCGGCTGGGCCTGTCAGCGGCCGGGCGCGTTCACCGAGCTGATGCCGGACGACCGGGTGCCCGGCTTCTCCTGGCGGCGGCCGGCCGTGCTGTGGCGCTCGCGCAACGATGTGATCGCGCGGTGGTTCGGCGACCCGTCCAACGGCATCCGCCGCCGTTGCGTCTCCGCGCTGGCCGAACGGGGCACGCCCGCCGCGTTCACCGTGCACAGGCCGAGCCCGGAGTTCTCGTTCCTCCTGCTGGGCGACACCGGCGAGGGCGATCGTTCCCAGTACGCGGTGGTGCCGCCCGCGCTCAAGGCGGGCAAGGACACCGACTTCATGGTGATCGCGAGCGACGTCGTCTATCCGTCCGGGGAAGCAGAGCATTACGAGACCAAGTACTTCCGTCCGTACAAGGACTACCCCGGGCCGATCTACGCCGTGCCCGGCAACCATGACTGGTACGACGGGTTGCGGGGCTTCCTGCGCGTCTTCTGCGACCTCGACTTGGCGTGCCATCCAGAGCCCTGGAGCGGCCCGCTGAGGCTGCTGCCCCGGTTGCTCTGGCGCAGGTCGGGGCCGGTCGACGAGGAGACGCTTGCGGCGGCCCGGGCGAAGTACCGCGGCGCGCCGGGTCAGCGTGGCGCGCAGCCCGGCCCGTACTGGGCGATCGACACCCCGGCGCTGCGCATCATCGGCATCGACACCGGGATCACCGGCGGACTCGACCGTGACCAGGGGGAGTGGCTGCGGGAGATGTCGGCCGGGCCCAAGCCCAAGCTGCTCATCACCGGCAAGCCGCTGTACGTGGACGACCGGCACAAGCCCGGCCGGATCGAGGGCGGCGGCACGATCGACGAGATCGTGCAGGATCCCGCGCACAACTACGTCGCGGCGATCGGCGGCGACATCCACAACTACCAGCGCTATCCGATCGAGACCCTCGACGGCCGCACGATCCAGTACGTGGTGGCCGGTGGCGGCGGAGCGTTCATGCACGCCACCCACGTCATCCCGAAGACCCAGGTCGTCGACGAGTCGGAGTTCCGTTGTTACCCGCTGCGCGGCGACTCGCTGTCGCGGTACAGCCAGATGTACGGCAAGTGGCTGCGGTTGCCCCGGCTGTTCTCACTCACGCCCGAGGAGGCCACCGCGGCGGTCAAGCATCGGCTGGGCATCGAGCCGGGCCGTGGATACGACGGTGTCCCGGCGTCGCGGCGCGCACGTTTCGTCGCCGCGCTGCTGGGCGTGCCCCATGACGGGTGGCGCCGCACCAAGCTGACCCGTTTGCCGGTACGGAAGTTGCCGCAGCGATTCAGGTCGGAGCTGGCCGACTGGGACCGCCCGCCGTTCTTCAAGAGCTTCCTGCGCGTCGACGTCACCGGGGACGAGGTCCGGCTCCGGTGCTTTGCGGCGAGCGGCTGCCTGGAGCACGAGATCGACCCGCCGTGCGAGGACGAGGTGACGATTCCGCTGCGCTGACCGGATCCGGCCGGGCCAACTGGGCGGAATGTCACAGGATATCCAGACAATCTTCTCGATATTCCCCTCTTGATCGTCTCTGCTGTCGTACAGTCTGATCTCACCCCCGGATGACCGAATACAGCGGACGGTCACCGAACCGTGACTCGTCCCTCAGGAGTTCTAGTTATGAGCTACCCCCCTCAGGGTCAGCAGCAGCCATATCAGCAGCCGCAGCAGCAGCAGGGCGGATACGCGCCCGCTCCCGCTCACCAGCAGCAGGCGCCCGTCGCGCGCGCCGCCGGTCTCAACATGAAGCGCCGCAACCCGGCCGCAGCCTGGCTCGGACTGCCGATGATCACCTTCGGCATCTACGGCATGGTCTGGTTCTTCAAGGTGCACAAGGAGCTGTCCGAGTACGACCGCCGCATCGACGACTCCTCCACGAACGCCCTTCTCTCGGTGCTGTTCGGTGCCGTCACCCTCTACATCTGGCCGTTGGTCGTGTGGTGCAAGCTCGGCGGCCGCATCGCGCAGGCGCAGAAGGCCGCCGGCCTGCCCGCCTCCTGCAGCGGCGGGATCGGGTTCCTCCTCGGGATCCTCGGCTTCGGCGTGCTCTACTACCAGCTCCAGCTCAACAAGGTCATCGACCGCTACGGTGACACCCCTCCCGGCCAGCAGGTCTCGCTGGTCGCCTGAGTTCCGCGCCGGACCCCTCCGTGCCCGCCCGCGGGCACGGAGGGGTTTTCGTGTTCGCCCGCCTGTTCTGTCCCCGCCTGTTTTCAGCGCCTGTTTTCAGCGCCTGGTTTTGTCACTGCCCGGCGGCAGAATGAGCAGGTGAGGATCGCGGTGGCCGCCGACCCGGACGGCGGGGGAGAGCTACGGCCCCTCGCCGAGGACGGCTCGCCCGCCGGTCCCGGCGAGCCGGTCGCCGATCTCATCGCGGCCATCGCCCAACGGGAGTCCGCCACCGCGCCGCGCTGGGTATGGCCCGCGACCGCGCGGCTCTACCCGCGGCTGGTGCGCGCTGGTGTGCGCGTCGCGCGCTGCCACGATCTGGAGCTCGTCGAGAGCCTGCTGCTCGGGCACGCGGGCCGTTACGGCGAGCCGCGCTCCGTCCGGGCGGCGTGGGCCCGGCTGCGCGGCGAGCCCGTCCCAGCGGATCCGCTGCCGCCGGAGGAGCTGTCACCGCAGGCCTCGCTCTTCGACGACGCGGCTCCCGCCGAGGGCGACGATCTGGAGCAGGTCGTCGCGGTGCACGCCGACCAGCAGCGGCGGATCGCCGGGCTGGACGGCTTCGCCCTGCTCGCCGCAGCGGAGTCCGCGGGCTCGCTCATCGCGGCGGAGCTGAGCCACGACGGCCTGCCCTGGTCGGCGGAGGAGCACGACGCGCTGCTCACCGACCTGCTCGGGCCCCGTCCGTCCGGAGGGCTGCGCCCGCGCCGGCTCCAGGCCCTCGCCGACCAGATCAGCGCCGCGTTCGGCGGCCGCGCGCACGTCAATCCCGACTCTCCCGGGCAGATCATCAAGGCCTTCGCGAGCGCGGGCCTGACCATCACCTCGACGCGGGCGCACGTCCTCAAGCAGCTCGACCATCCCGCGGTGCCGTTCCTGCTCGAGTACAAGGAGCTGTCCCGGCTGCACACCGCGCACGGCTGGGCGTGGCTCGACACCTGGGTCTCCGGCGGCCGGTTCCGCCCGGAGTACGTGGTCGGCGGCGTGGTGTCCGGCCGCTGGGCCACCAACGGCGGCGGGGCCCTGCAGATCCCGCGCGTCCTGCGCAGGGCGGTCGTCGCCGACCCCGGCTGGTCCCTGGTGGTCGCGGACGCCGCGCAGCTCGAGCCGCGCGTGCTCGCGGCGCTCGCCGGTGACCGCGCCTTCGCCGCGGCCGCCGCGCAGGGCGATCTCTACGCCGCGCTGTCCGACGCCTTCGGGGGCAGGCCCCGGCCGGTTCCGGGGGGCGTGGAGGGCCGTCCCCCCTCGGACAAGCTGAGCGCCCGCGACAAGGCGAAGATCGCGTTGCTGTCGGCGATGTACGGCGGCGGCACGGGTGAGGCGGTGCAGTTGCTCGCCATCCTGAAGAACCGGTTTCCCGCCGCGTTCGACTACGTCGAGTCCGCCGCCCGCGCCGGAGAGCAGGGACGTCTCGTGCGATCGCTGCTGGGCCGCACCTGCCCGCCGCCGTCCGCGGGCTGGCGGGAGCTGACGTCGACCGGCGACGACGCCAGCGCGGGCCAGGCGCTGCGCAGCCGCGGCCGCTTCACCCGCAACTTCGTCGTGCAGGCGACCGCCGCCGACTGGGCCCTGGCGCTGATCGGCTCGCTCCGCCGCCGTCTCACCGCGCTCGGCTCGCCGCAGCTGGTGTTCTTCCAGCACGACGAGGTCATCGTCCACACCCCCAAGGAGCTCGCCGGCCAGGTGTCGGAGGCGGTCCACGCGGCGGCCGACGAGGCACGCCGCCTCCTCTTCGGCCAGACACCCGTCGTCTTCCCCATGGAGACAGCGGTCGTCGACTGCTACGCCGACGCCAAATAAGTGCACAATCCAGACATGGTCCTGGTCCGAGGGCTATCCGCGGCGGCGCGGGGAGTCCTGGCGCCCTAGTCGGACTTGGTCGCGGCCTTGACGATGCTGTCCGGAGTCGTTGTCCCGGCCGTCGCCTCTGCTTCAGGGGTGGACTCGGCCGCGGTCTCGGCGGCGGCGCCCTGCTGCTGCGAAGCGCCGCGCACGAGCCGGCCGACCTCCGCGCGCAGCTGGACGAACTCCGGAGCGGCGCGGGTGGCGATCTGCTCGCGGGGAGTCGGCAGGCCGACCGGGATCTCGGCGCGGACGTGTCCGGGGTTGCGGCCGAGCACCACGACACGGTCGCCGACGTACACGCTCTCGTCGATGTCATGGGTGACCAGCAGGATCGTCATGCCCTCGTCACGGTGCACCTGCAGGACCAGGTCCTCCAGGTCCTCGCGGGTCTGGGCGTCGACCGAGCCGAACGGCTCGTCCATGAGCAGCAGGGCAGGGCGGTAGGCGAGCGCACGCGCGATGGAGACGCGCTGCTGCATGCCGCCCGACAGCTGCCATGGGTACTTGCGCCCGGCGTCGGCCAGGCCCACCGATGCCAGGGCCTCCATCGCCGCCGCCCGCCGGTCAGCGCGCTTCTTGCCTCGGCGGCGCAACGGCAGTGCCACGTTGTCGCGCACGCTCAGCCAGGGGAACAGGGAACGGCTGTAGTCCTGGAACACCACCGCGAGGTTGTCGGGCACGCCGTCGATGACCTGGCCGTTCAGGGTGACGCTGCCGCTGGTGGGCCGCATCAGCCCGGCGGCGCAGCGCAGCAGGGTGGACTTGCCGCAGCCGGAGGGCCCGACGATGCTCACCAACTCGCCCTCGGCGACGGTGAGAGTCAGGTCGCGCAGCACCTCGTGCTCGCCGTAGCTGTGCGTCAGATTGGCGATCTCAAGCATGGTCTTCACCTGGCCGGGACGGGCGAGGCGGCGAGTGGACCGGAGTCACAGTTCCGCCGCTTCTTTTATGTGGGCTTCATTTCGCGTATATGCCGTGCACGTCACCACATGACGATGGCCGGTGCTTGGCACTCCTTAACACGCACGCAACATAAATGCGGTCGGGGAGACCGGGCCGGCCGTGCCACCGGACGGGCGGCGGCTGGGAGTCATAGGCCGTAGCAGCGGGGACATTACCGCAGTGCGGGAACGTTTCGCTCGGACTGCCCGTAACCGGACCTTCCGTGCGAACGATCATGATACGGGAGAGCGGGGGGCGCGGCGAACCTTCACCGCCGCTGACATGCTCGTGAGTGCAGAGCGTAGCGAGACGATCTCGGTGTGCGGCCATGCGGGTGTGAGGCGTGTGGTTGACGTGCACGCCCGCGCGGCCGCGAAAACCATGCCGAACGACGCTCGAAATGTTATTGGATTGTCGTCCAATGCCGGTCCGGTGCCGTCTCGGCAACATTTTCGCAACGAGGAATGCGCCCGGTCGCGGTCGCATTACCGGGCGTGGCATCGCCTGGACTTCGGGAGGAAGTTGCGACCGGACAAAAGGTGCAAACCGGACAAACAGGTACAAAACTATTGCCGTTCTGTACGGATCTGCGAAGATCGCTGACACCTTTGCGGCGTGTCTTCTAATGTGCTCCAATGTCGGGCGCAGTGAAGGAACAGCGGGCATGTCGTGCAGACCAATCGCGCAGCCCTCGACCGCCGGAAAACGGCACTGTGAGTGAGAGGGTGTCAACGCCAAGTGCGTATGCAATCGGGCGATGAGAGTCGGGAAGCTCCCCCCGCGTCCGGGCGCGAGCTTCCCTTGGCCGTGCCCGCCGCCGATTCCCGCCGCGGGCTGGGCAGGCTCCGCCTCCACAACTGGCGGGTGCCGGTCCGGCTGTTCGCGCTCATCGCGATCCCGACCTTCGTGGCGGCCCTGCTGGCGGGCTACCGGGTGTCGGTCTCCTGGGGCGACGCCTCGGACTACCAGCGGCTGGAACGTCTTGCCAAGCTCGGTGAGCAGATGGCCGCCTTCTCCCACGAGCTCGAAGGTGAACGGGACCTCCGGGTGGACCGGACCGCGAACCCCACCTACAGCCTGGTCACCCTCGACACCCTCCGCGCGAAGGAGGCGTCGGTCGACGAGGCCGCCGGAAAGGTACGCGCCGCGGCCCGGGATGCGAGCACCGAGGGCTCGCCCGGCCTGGAACTGACCGTGCGCACCGTCCTCACCCGCATCGAGGTGCTTCCCGCCCTCCGCAAGCTGGCCGACGAGCTGCCCCCGGGCGCGATCGTGGACAAGTACTCCGGGGTCATCACCGACGTCAACGACTTCCACATCCAGCTTGCCCAGGGTGCGCCGAAGCCCGACCTCGCGCAGAACGCGCTCGCCCTGTCGGCGATCGCGCGGGCCAAGGACGCCGCCTCCCAGGAACGCGCGCTGGTCGCCATCGGCCTGTGGGCCGGCCGGTTCGAGCCGGCCGACCTGAGGTCGCTGGAGTCCACCAGCGCGGAGTGGGAGAGCCTGGTGGCCACGTTCCGTTCGACGGCCACCGGTGACCAGCGCCGGTTGTACGAGGACACCGTGACCGGCACGGAGATCGACCGGACCGAGAGCATGCGTCTTCAGGCCGTCACCCTGGCGCGCGGCTCCAACCAGTTGCGCGTCCGGCCGCTCGGCGTCACCGCCGCGCGCCAATGGGGGCGCGACATGACGGAGAAGACCGGCAGGATGCGCACTGTCGAAAAGGCGCTGGCCGAGTCACTCACCAAGCGCACCAAAGCCCTGGGCGAAGACGCCTTCGCCGCGGCGATCCGTGACGCCGTCATCCTGTTCCTGGTCATCGCGATCGTCCTCATCGCGACCATCATCGTCGCCCGCTCCCTGGTCCGGCCGCTGCGCCGGCTGCGCAACGGCGCGCTGGAGGTGGCCGGCACCCGGCTGCCGGGCCTGGTGGACCGGCTGCGCGACCCGGAGGCGGCCGCCGGAGGCATCGAGGTCGACCCGATCGACATCATCTCCACCGACGAGATCGGCCAGGTCGCCCGCGCGTTCGACGAGGTCCACCGCGAAGCGGTCCGGCTCGCGGCCGACGAGGCGGTGCTGCGAGGCAACATCAACGCGATGTTCGTCAACCTCTCGCGGCGGAGCCAGTCGCTCATCGAACGCCAGCTGCGGCTGATCGAGGAGCTGGAGCAGAGCGAGCGCGACGAGGAGCAGCTGGCCAACCTCTTCCGGCTGGACCACCTGGCCACCCGCATGCGCCGCAACTGCGAGAACCTCCTGGTCCTCGGCGGCCAGGACCAGGCCCGCAAGTGGAACCGGCCGGTCCCCCTCATCGACGTCGTACGCGCCTCGCTGTCGGAGGTCGAGCAGTACGAGCGGGTGGCGCTGCGCGTCCAGGGCGAGATGACGGTCGCCGGTCCCATGGTCAACGACCTGGTGCACCTGCTCGCCGAGCTGGTCGAGAACGCCACGGTGTTCTCCGCCGAGAGCACCAAGGTCACGGTGTCGGGCCAGCTGCTGAGCGGCGGCGGCGCGATGCTGCAGATCACCGACAACGGCGTGGGCATGTCGGTGGAGGAGCTGGAGCAGGCCAACTGGCGGCTGGCCAACCCGCCGGTCATCGACTTCTCGGCCGCCCGCCGCATGGGCCTGTTCGTGGTCGGCCGCCTCGCGGTCCGGCACGGCATCCGGGTGGAGCTGCGGGCCGCGCAGGGCGGCGGCCTCACCGCGTTCGTGGTGCTGCCGGACGCGGGTGTCAGCCCGAGCGAGTCCGGCGGCGTGGGATCGCGCAACTTCAGCGGCAACCGGGAGTTCGACGCCCCGGCGCCGGTGTTGTCGGCCGGGGCGGGCGCCCCGATGGCGCTCTCCGCACCCGCGTCCGGCGCGTCCGGTTCCTTCCAGCAGCCCGGTACGGACGGACGCGGCGGCCCGCCGGTCACGTTCCGCGACACCGGAGCGCAGCCCTCGTTCCAGGACACCGGCGCCAGGCCGTCGCTCCAGGACACCGGGCCGCGCCAGTCCTACCAGGACACCGGGCCGCGGCCGTCGTACCAGGACACCGGATCGCAGCCGTCGTACCAGGACAGTGGACCGCAGCCGTCGTACCAGGACAGTGGGCCGCGGCCGTCGTACCAGGACAGTGGACCACAGCCGTCGTACCAGGACAGCGGACCACAGCCGTCCTACCAGGACAGCGGACCGCAGCAGCGGATCCGCAACACCGGAGGGCAGCCGCGGGTGTCCAACACCGGACCGCTGCCGCGGATCCAGGGAACGGGCCCGCAGCAGATCGTCTCGCCCATGGAGTCGTCGCGTCCGCCGCACTCGTCCAGCGGGCAGCTTCCCGTCCGGCAGCCGGGTGCGCAGCTGCCCGGCCGCGCCGACCCGGCGAGCCAGACCGGTCCGCTGCCCGCCGTGGGGGACGGCAGGCACCAGACGGGGCCGCTGCCGGCCGTGCCCGAGGCGCAGCCGCGCATCCCCGAACAGCAGAACGCGCCGGAGCCCAACCAGCGCCGGCAGATCTCGTGGGAGACCGGCCCGCAGCCTGCGGTGCAGGCCTTCGGCAGTGCCGGCGACTACGACCGCGGCGCCGAGCCGGGCCACCAGCCCGGACCCGAACAGGGCACCGGTCGCGGAGCGTCGTGGGGCGAGCCGTACGGCGCCGGTCAGGGCGGTGCTGGTCAGGGCAGTGCCGGTCAAGGCGGTGCTGGTCAGGGCGGCACCCGTCAGGGTGGCCCCGGCCAAGGCGGGCCCCGGCAGCCCGCGCCGTTCACGCTCGAGGAGCCGGTCCTCGAGCCGCCCGCTCCCGAGCCCGCCGTGCGGTCCGAGCCGCCGCCGAGCTCCCCGGAGCGGTCACCGATCTTCGACGCGATGCAGTCGGAGTGGTTCCAGCGAAGGACCGAGGTTGGGGGAGGCAAGGATCCGGTGAAGGGCTGGGAGTCGCCCGCCGACGCAGGCTTCCAGGCCGCCGAGGCGGTCCGGGAGCCGGTGGCCGGCAAGCTGACCTCCGTCGGGCTGCCCAAGCGGGTGCCCGGCAAGAACCGGGTTCCCGGCGCGGTCGCGTCGCCCGGAACCCAGACAACCGGCACCGGACCGGTCGAACAGCCGCCGGCACCACGGCAGAGCCAGTCGGCAGACGTCGTCCGGAACCGTTTCGCCAGCCTGCAGCGCGGCGTCCACCGTGGACGCACACAGGCGCAGTACGGCGGGCAGGGCGAGAGCACAGGTGAAAATCCGTCGCAGCAGGGCGGCGGAGAGACAGGAGGCACCCGGTGAGCGGGCAGGATCTCAACTGGTTGGTGACGAACTTCGCGGACCGGGTTCCGAAGGTCGCCCACGCCGTCGTGGTCTCCTCGGACGGTCTGCCGATGGCCTACTCGGCCGGCTTCCCGCCGGAGCGGGCGGACCAGCTCTCGGCCATCGCCTCCGGGCTGATGAGCCTCACACAGGGCGCGGCGAAGATCTTCGACGCCGGCGGTGTGAACCAGACCGTCGTCGAGATGGACCGTGGACTGCTGTTCGTCATGTCCATCACCAACGGCTCGGTGTTCGCGGTGCTGGCCGCGCCGGACTGCGACCTCGGCCTGGTGGCGTACGAGATGACGCTGCTGGTGGAGCGCGTGGGCCGGGTGCTGACCCCGGCGCTGCGCAGCGGCGAGCAACCGCCCCATCCGGCTCCTCCGGTGTCCGAGATGGGCGCCGGCCCGGCCCGTTACTGACCTTGATTAACTTTGGCGGAGGGTCGGCGTGATGGATCGAGGCGGACACTACGGTGCCGGTTCCGGCGGTGTCCCGAGATGGGACGACGCGTCGCGGCAGCAGCCGCAGGAACAGGACGCGAGTTCCCTGGTGCGGCCGTACGCGGTCACCGGCGGGCGCGTGAAGCCGCGGTACGACCTGGCGATCGAAGCGCTGGTCACCGCGGCGCCCTACCCGCCGCGTGACGTCTCCATGCTGACCCCCGAATACAGGGCGATCATGGATCTGTGCCGGTCGGCGCGCTCGGTGGCCGAGGTGTCCGCCCTGCTGAGGCTGCCCCTCGGCGTGGCCCGCGTGCTCGTCGCCGACATGGCCCTCGAAGGACTTCTGCGGCTGCACCAGTCGCGCCCCGCCGGGACGCAGCCGGACCTCCGCCTGCTGGAAAGGGTTCTCAGTGGACTTCGCAAGCTCTGATCGGGGATCTGTCGCGGGCCCGCCCGCCGGCCCGGGCGGGCCAGGCGGCCCGGTCGGCCGCGGTGGCCCAGGCGGGCCCAGCGGGCCTGGTGGGCCCGGTGGTCCCGGCGGCGCGGGCGGCCCCGGCATGGGCGGTCCGGAGACCGACCTGGTCTCGGTCAAGATCGTGGTCGGTGGCGGTTTCGGCGTCGGCAAGACGACGTTCGTGGGCTCGGTCTCGGAGATCATGCCGCTGACCACCGAGGCGGTGATGACGGCCGCCAGCGCGGACGTGGACGACCTGTCCGCGGTGCCGGACAAGACCACCACCACGGTCGCCATGGACTTCGGCCGTGTGTCGCTGGACAGCGAGCTGATCCTCTACCTGTTCGGCACGCCCGGGCAGCACCGGTTCTGGTTCATGTGGGACGACCTGGTCAAGGGCGCCATCGGCGCCGTCGTCCTGGTCGACACCCGGCGCCTGGCCGACTGCTTCGCCGCGGTGGACTACTTCGAGGAACTGGGCCTGCCGTTCGTGGTCGGGGTCAACGGGTTCCACGGCGAGTTCCAGTACGGCGTCGAGGACATCCGCGAGGCCCTGTCGATCAGCGCGCACGTGCCGATCGTGGAGTGCGACGCGCGCAGCCGGGAGTCGACCAAGCAGGTGCTCATCACCCTCGTCCAGCACGCCATGTCGGTGCACATGGCGGCCGCCGGACCAGGCGGATCATGACCTGCGCGGCCGGTCTTCCCCCCGACCGCGAGGTATGGACGCTGACCTTCCCGGCCGCCGGCCGCGGGCCCGAGGCCGCCGTGGCGGCCGAGATCCAGGGCTGGGACGGGATCCTCATCGCCGACAGCCAGAACCTCACCGGCGACGTGTACGCGACGCTGACCGCCGCCGCGGCGGCCACCGAGCGCATCCTGCTGGGACCCGGCGTGACCAACAGCGTGACCCGGGACCCGGCGGTGACGGCGTCCGGCATCGCGACCGTGCAGCAGTACTCCGGCGGCCGGGCGGTGCTCGGCATCGGCCGCGGTGATTCGGCGGTCGCCTACCTCGGCAAGCGGCCGGCGCCGGTCCCGGAGTTCGAGGACTACCTGCGCGACGTGCAGGCCTACCTGCGCGGCGAGGTGGTCGACCGGTCGGGATTCCCCAGCCGGCTGGAATGGCTGCCGGCCACGGACCTGCCCAAGGTCCCGGTCGAGGTGGCCGCGACCGGACCCAAGGTGCTCGCGGCCGCCGCCCGCACGGCCGACCGGATCGCGGTCACCGTCGGCGCGGACCCTGGCCGGGTGCGCTGGGCGATCGACACCGCGCGCCAGGCCCGGGAGGAGGCCGGCCTCGACCCCGCAGGCCTGTCCTTCGGCGCGTACGTCAACGCGGTGGCGCATCCCGACCGGAGCGTCGCCCGCGAGGTGGTACGGGGCAGCTTCAGCACGCTCGTGCGGTTCGGCGGCATGTCGGACGCGGGCTCCCAGGTCACCGAGGCGGCCGACCGGTCGGCACTGGCCACGCTGGCCCGGGACTACTCGATCCGGCGCCACGCGATGCGCGAGACCGGGCACGCCGCGGCGATCGACGACGGGCTCGTCGACCGCTTCGCCGTGGTCGGCCCGAGCGAGCACTGTGCGGAACGGCTGCAGGAGCTCTTCGACGTCGGGCTGGACCGGCTCATCATCGCCGGCCATTCCCGCGACGCCGACCCGGCGTTGCTCACCGAGACGGCGGAGCGCTTCGCGTCCGAGGTCCTTCCGATGGTCAGGAAGAGCTGACCGGAGAACGGACCAGAAGAACACTCAAAGGCGAGAGAAGGTGTGCAGCGATGCATTATCAGACATCGGGCTGACGTTCGTACGAATGATGATCATTGTGCGCTAGTCTCTTCGCGCTGGCCGACGGCCATCGCTGGTAACCCCCGTGTAGCGATTCGGCCGCCCGCTCACCATCCGTCATCCCCGCGAGTTGGCTGGAGCGGCCGGTGGCTCGTTTCGTAAGGAGCAACAATGAAGTTCGGTCGAATCCGGCGTGTCCTGGGCGCCGGCCTGGTCGGCATCCTCGCAGCCGGCCTCATCGCCGGATGCAGCGATTCCGATGACCCCGCAGGTGACGGCGAGCTCGAGAAGAGCACGCTCAACATCGGCGCCCTCCCCATTCCTTATTCGGCCCCGGTGTACCTCGCACAGCAGAAGGGCTTCTTCAAGGAGGAGGGGCTCACCGTCAAGACCGAGGTCTTCGCCGGTGGCGCGGCGGCCCTGCCCAAGCTGCTCGGTGGCAACATCGACGTGATGGTCAGCAACCACGTGACTGCGATCTCCACCACCGCCAAGGGCAACAAGCTGCGCATCCTCGCCGAGATCGACCTCGGTGTGGAGAAGGAGCTGCCCGTCCTGGTCGCCAAGGACTCGCCGATCCGCACGCCCGCCGACCTCAAGGGCAAGAAGATCGCGCTCAACACCCTGCGGAACCTGGGCGAGCTGACCGTCACCTCGGCACTGGCCACCGCGGGCGTGGACGTCAAGAAGGACGACGTCCAGTTCGTCGAGATGCCCTTCCCGGGGATGGTCGCGGCGCTGGAGAAGAAGTCGGTCGACGCGATCTGGGTCGCCGAGCCGTTCCTCACCGACGCCCAGAAGAAGCTGGGCGCTCGCCCGGTGCTGGACTCGCTGAGCGGCGCCACCAAGGACCTGCCGCTGGACGGCTACGTCGCCACCGACGCCTTCGTGAAGAAGAACCCCAAGACCGTGGCCGCGTTCAAGCGCGCCATCGGCAGGGCGCAGGCGCTGGCGGCGCAGGACCGCAACGCGGTGGTCAACATCCTGCCCAGCTTCGCCAAGATCGACAAGAACACGGCGTCGTCGATCGTGATCGGGCCGTTCGTCACCTCGACGAGCGAGACGCGGTTGCAGCGGGTGGCCGACCTGATGCTCCAGTACGGCTTCCTCCAGCAGAAGTTCGACATCAAGACGGTTCTCTGACTCTATGAGACAACGTTTGATCCGTGGCGGTCTCGGCGTGCTCGCCTTCCTCGCGCTCGCCGAGGCCGCCACGCGGTTCGGAATCATCCAGTCCAAGGTGCTCCCGCCGATGTCGGCGGTCGTGAAAGCGGCCGTGCTGCTGGCAGGGGACACCGGCTTCCTGCAGGACGTGGGCGCCACGCTCTACGTGTGGGTCATCGGCATGCTCCTCACCGTCGCCGTCGGAGTGCCGCTCGGCGTGCTGCTGGGTTCCCTGCGGCGGGTCGACCAGGCGTTCCGCGCGATCCTGGAGTTCCTCCGGCCCATCCCGTCGGTGGCCCTGGTCCCGCTCGTCATCGTCATCGCCCAGTCCGACTTCCGCATGAAGGCCATTGTGATCTTCTATGCCGCGCTCTGGCCGGTGCTGATCAACACGATGTACGGGATGCGCGAGGTCGACTCGCTCGCCAAGGAGACCCTGCGCAGCTACGGGTTCGGGCGGATCTCGGTGCTCTGGCGGGTCGCGCTGCCCCACTCCATGCCGTTCATCGCCACGGGCGTGCGGATGGCGGCCTCGGTCGGGCTCATCCTGGCGGTGAGCGCCGAGCTGCTGGCCGGCGGAACGCACGGGATCGGCGTGTTCATCCTGCAGGCGTCCAGCGGCACCGACATGATCGACGAGGTGCTGGCCGCGGCGCTCTGGGCGGGTGCCATCGGGCTCGTGGTCAATCAGGTGCTGGTCCAGCTGGAACGGTCGATGTTCCGCTGGCACGTGGTCCGGACGGAGGCGGCCCTGTGAGTGTGCGCCCTGTGAATGTGCGTGCTGGGAGTGTGCGGAAACTGGGCTCCCGGATCGTCGGGGTCCTGGCCGTGATGTGGCTGCCCGTCGTCGCCGTCTACGCGTGGCAGAAGGTGACCGCCGCGGCGCAGAAGCCGTTCTTCCCCGAACCACTGGTCATCTGGGAACGGATGAAGACGTCGTGGTTCACCGGCCCGGCCGATCACCTGTTCCTGAACGAGGTGGCGATCGAGCACTGGTCCGCCAGTCTCGGCCGGATGTTCACCGGCTGGGCGGTCGCCGGCGTGCTCGGCGTGGTGCTCGGCGTGGCGCTCGGCCGCTCGCGCCTGGTCTTCGACTTCCTCGACCCGCTGCTGCAGTTCGGCCGTGCGATGCCGCCGCCCGCGCTGGTGCCGTTCTTCATCTCGGTCTTCAAGATCGGTACGCAGATGCAGCTCGCCACGATCATCTTCGGGGTGATCTGGCCGGTGCTGCTCAACTCCATCGACGGGGCGCGCAGCGCCGACCGGGTCAAGCTCGACACCGCCCGGGTGTTCGGCATGTCGCGCTGGATGCGGCTGCGGTACGTCATCCTGCCCGCGGCCGCGCCCAAGATCTTCGCGGGACTCCGCCTCAGCCTCTCGCTCTCGCTGATCCTCATGGTGCTCTCCGAACTCGTCGGCAGTACCGACGGCATCGGCTACCAGCTCCTGACGGCGCAGCGCGAGTTCGACGTCCCCCAGATGTGGGCGAGCATCGTGCTGCTCGGCGCGCTGGGAGTGCTGCTGAACGCGGTCTTCGTCCTGATCGAGCGCCGCATGCTGGCCTGGCATCGAGGATCCCAGGGGCACGCCTGATCATCGCGGAACCAGATTTATTACGGTGGCGTAAGGATCAACGTGCGCTGCATGATTGACCCACGTGACCGAACATGATTCCGTTCTTGGGGTTGCGATGGGAGATCAGCGGCAGATCGGGACCTTCGTCGCGTTGGGGGACAGCTTCACCGAGGGGTTGAACGACCCGGACCCGGCCGCCGGACCCGACCGGTTCCGGGGCTGGGCGGACCGCCTCGCGGAGCAGCTCGCCGAGTACGATCCCGGCTTGCGCTATGCCAATCTGGCGATCCGGGGCAAGCTGCTGCACCAGATCGTGGAGGACCAGGTGCCGCAGGCCATCGACCTGCGGCCCGACCTCGTGACGTTCTGCGGCGGCGGCAACGACATGATCCGTCCGGGAGCCGACCCGGACGCGCTGGCGGTCGAGTTCGACAGCGCGGTCCGGCGGCTCCGGGCGACGGGCGCGCGAGTGCTCATCTTCACCGGTTTCGACCCGCGCGGGCTCCGCTCGGGCGGCCGGATCCGCGGCAAGGCCGCGATCTACAACATGCACCTGAGGGCGATCGCCGACCGGCGTGACTGCGCGGTCGTCGACCTGTGGCCGATGATGGGCGTCTTCAACGATCCCCGGGCCTGGTACGAGGACCGCCTGCACCTGTCGCCGGAAGGGCACCGCCGGATGGCCCTCCGGGTCGCCGAGGCGCTCGACCTGCCCGTGTCGGGCGACTGGCGCGAGCCCTGGCCGGCGGTGGAGACGGCGGCGGACTGGCTGACGCTGCGCCGCGAGGACATCCATTGGGCCAGGACCTACCTGCTGCCCTGGATAGGACGCCGCGCGACCGGCCGTTCCACCGGGGACGGGCGTGGTCCCAAGCGGCCGACGCCCTCGCCGTTGCAGAAGGCGTAACACCGCAGAAAGCCGTGACCGAAACGCCGTGACCGAAACACCGTGACAGGAACGCCGTGACAGAAACAGGGCACCCCCGGCCCTTGGGGCTCCGGGGGTGCCGGGTCGGAACGGTGGCGCCTGCGGTCAGGCGGGCTCGGTCGCTGGTTCGCCGCCCATCGCGCGTTCGGCGATGCGGACGGCGACGGCTTCCTCCATGCTGTCGAAGATGGCCAGCCGGCTCGCCAGACCGGTGACCTCAAGCGTCCGGCGCACGATCGGCCGGGGTGCGGCGAGACTCACACTGCCGCCGGCCTCGGTCGCCGCCTTGTGGCAGCTGATGATGACGGAGAGACCATGCGAGTCCATGAACTCCAGGCCCTCCAGATCGAGGATCACGAGATCGCCGTGTTCGCGGCGCGCGGAGCGCAACGTCTGGCGCAGGTCGTCGGCGTTGGCGATATCCAGCTCGCCTCGCAACCGCACGACGGTCAGCCCGTCCTGCGGCTCGGCGGTCACTTGCAGTTGCTGCACGGGGGATTCCTCCTCCCGGTCGGCGGGCGCTCACCGGTGCCCCGGCGAATGCTCTTCATCGGTCAACTATCGCGGACCGGCGCCCAAGTGCCAAGCCGACGACCTCGGTGTTGTCCTCTGACCGCACGTACGGCGGCCCGGAGGGGATGTGTGTGATCGCCCCGCGCCGTAGGGTGCTCGGTGTGAACGCGCCCCGTTTGCCGGAACACCTTGAGCTGCTCCTGACCGACGAGCCGGTCCTGGACGTGTACGCCCACGGGCCGTGGCGAGTGCCGGACGGCCTCTACGAGGAGCTCCGGCGGCGCGCCGTGGAATATAACCGGGACCCCCGCGCTGTCGTGCTCTCCCGGCAGCTCAGCGACTTCTACGGGCCGGGCACGTCGGCGGCGGGCGCCGAGCAATGGTCGCTGCTGACGTTCCTGCTGGGAGCCTCCGCGCTCCGCGGCGGATCGCGCGGCGACGTCGACTACGAGCTGCTGTCGAGCTTCCTCGCCACGCCGGAGCCGGCCGTCCGCGACCCGCTGGCCTGGTTCTCGCAGGGCGGGCGGTGGCGCCCGCCCGGGCTGTGGCTCCCCGAGCCCGCCGGGGACGACCGCGAGCGCCGCACGGTGATGTTCCAGCTCGCCCGCGCCGGGCTGGACGTCTTCGAGGGGCTCGAACCGGTCGAGGAACGGCGTCGGGCCCTCGTCGAGCTCTATGACCGGCGGGCGAACGACCCTGAACTGCGGGAACAGGACCTGACCACGCCGCTCGAACGCCTGGAGGAGCTGTGGACGTCCAGCCTGTCCGCCGAGGCGCTGGCGGTGCTCCCCGAGTGCACCGGCCCGGTCGGCTATCTCACCTGGGCGTGCGCGGGTCTCGCGGCCGCCCATGAACGGCTCGCGGGCGCCGTGAGCGAGAGCGACTCGTTCGACACCGCCGTGGCCAGGCTGTTGCTGGCGGCGGACGTCACCGTCGCCCCGGCCGAGCTGGCGCCCGCGGTCGGCACGGCCCGGTACGCCTCGGTCGACGACCGGTTGCGCGCGCTCCGCGCCGACTTCGCCGTCGAGGCGTGGCAGCTCGAACTGCGCACCTGGCTGGCACGCGGCCTCGTGGCTGGTGAGGCGGACGCCTGCCGTGCCTGGCTGGACATGGCGATGCGGGTGACGGGCTCGGTGCAGGGACTGCCCGAGGCCGCCACGACGCCGCGCTGCCGGCTGCCGTTCCGCGCGTTCAACCTCGACTTGAGGCGGCTCTTCAAGGTCCGCCGTGTCGCCAACCCGCTCACCCGGCGCCTGGCGGCCTCCCCGGCCACCGCCGCCCCGGACTCCGAGGCGGCCGTGGCAGGGGCCGGGGGGACCGAGCCGGCGGTCGAACGGGCCGCCGCGAGCCCCATCGTGGGCCAGCCCGAGCTGGTCGCCACGCTGCACGAGGCCATCGCCGCCCGCCTGGCGGGGGAGCGGCCGGTGCGGCTGCTCATCAGCGGGCCGGAGGGCACCGGCAAGGGCACCGCCGCCGAGGTGGCCGAGCGCGTGCTGACCGAACGCGGCGTGATCCGCGACTCCTTGTGGATCTCTGACCAGGTGTTCTCCGCGCTGAGCGGGAGCGACGCGGTGCTCTGGCTGCAGGCCCGCGTCCGGGACTGCCTGGAGGGACGCCTTCTGCTCGTGGTGGACGACCTGGAGAAGCTGGCCGGTTACGACCGCTGCGGTCCGGCCGCGGTCGAGGAGCTCCGGCGGCTGATGGCCCGGTCGCCGGCGCTGGACGTCATCGCGCTCTGCCGCCCGGGCGGCGACCGGCGGCTGTTCGACGTCAACCCGGCGCTGGTCGGGGCCTTCGAGGTCACCCGGACCCGGGATTTCACCGAGGACGACTTCACCGAGCTGTTCCGCCGCGCCGTCGAGCGCCGTGGCGGGACGGCCGCGCCGCCGGTCGCCGCGGCCGCCGGGACGCTGCTCACCCGGACCGCGCCGCTGCTCAATCTGCGCGGCGCCAGGCTCGTCGAGCACCTCGCCGACCAGGCCTGTGCCGCCGCGCTCGCCCGCGCCGACGCCGCGTTCGCCGAAACCGAGGCCGCCGTCCCAGGGCAGCCCCCCGCAGGACAGGCCCCCGCAGGACAGGCCCCCGCAGGACAGGCCGCCGCGGGCGACGGCGGACCTGTGGTCGAGGTCACCGAGGCCGATCTCCCGCACCGCCTGATCGCGGGTGGCGCCGTCACGGCCGACCCCTTCGCCGAGCTCGCCGCCTGCGCGGGCATCGAGCCGGTCAAGCGCGAGGTCGAGGCACTGGTCGCCGAGGCCAAGGCGGCGCATCTGCGCCGTGAGGCGGGCATGCCGACGGCCGCCCGCCCCCGCCACCTGGTCTTCATGGGCAACCCGGGAACGGGCAAGGCCACGGTCGCGCGCTGCCTCGCCCGGATCTACACCGATCTCGGCGTGCTCACGACCGGGCACCTCGTCGAGGTCGACCGGGCGGACCTCGTGGGGGACTACCCGGGGGAGAGCACGCTCAAGGTGCGCCGGGTCGTGGAACGTGCCCTGGGCGGCGTGCTCTTCGTCCGCGACGCGCACACGTTCAACCCTGTCGACTCCACGCGCGGCCGGGAGGCGGTCGAGGTCCTCCTCACCGCGGTGGAGGCACATCCCGAGGACCTCATCGTCGTGCTCTCCGGGCCCGAAGCCGAGCTGAACGGGCTGCTCAAGGCCCACCAGGACCTGGCCGCGCACTTCCCGAAGGCCATCCGGTTCCCGGATCTGACCGACGACGAGCTCGTCCAGGTCTTCGCGCGGCTGGCGGCCGCCGAGGGCCTCGCGCTGGCCGAGGGAGTGCTGGACAAGGTTCGCGGGCTGGTGCGGGCGGCGCCGCGCGAACGCGGGTTCGCCAACGCCGGGCTCGTGGTCAACCTGCTCGAATGGGCGGTGGCGATGCAGGGCCGCCGGGTGCTGGCCGACGGCGTCGTCGACGAGACCGAGTCGCTCGACGAGATCCTGCTGGTCGACGTGCCCGACAGCCTCGCCCCCGACCGCGGGCGGCTGGCCGGGGATCCGCTCGCCGAGATCGACCGGCTGGTCGGGCTGGCGCCGGTCAAGTCGGAGATCGCCAAGCTGGTCGCCGAGGCCCGCACCGACGGGCTGCGCCGCGAGGCGGGCCAGCCGCCGCTGGCGCCCACCCGGCACATGGTCTTCACCGGTAACCCGGGCACCGCCAAGACGACGATGGCCCGGCTCATCGCCGCCGTCTACGCCCAGCTCGGGCTGCTGTCGTCCGGGCACCTGGTCGAGGTCACCCGGGCCGGACTCGTCGGCGAGTACGTCGGCCAGACCGCGCCGCGTGTCAGGGCGGCGGTGGACAGCGCGCTCGGCGGGGTGCTCTTCGTGGACGAGGCGTACTCGCTGGCCCCGGCAGGCGCTGACCAGCGCGACTTCGGGCACGAGGCCGTCGCCGAGCTCATCAAGCTGATGGAGGAGCACCGGTCCGACCTGGTGGTGATCGTCGCCGGGTATGAGGGCGAGATGGAGCTGTTCCTGAAGTCCAATCCCGGCCTGGCCTCGCGCTTCCCCAAGGTGCTGCGCTTCCCCGACTACAGCGACGACGAACTGATCACCATCTTCGAGTACATGTCCGCCGCGCAGGGCTTCACGCTCGCGGACGGGGTGCTGGCCGGTGTCCGGCGGTTGCTCTCGGCCGCCCCGCGCGACGCCTCGTTCGGCAACGCGCGGCTGATCCGCAACATCCTGGAAGACGCGATCTCGCGCCAGGGACAGCGAATCGCCGCGGCCGCCGACGAGAGCCCGGGCACGGTCACCCCGGCCGAGGTGCGGCTGCTGCGGCCGGAGGACCTTCCCGCCGGCCCGGAGCGGCTCGACCGAGGCGAGGGCCACGGGCCGTACCTCTGACGTGCCGTACCTCTGACGTGCCGAATGCGGCTCAGGCGGCGTGATAAGCGCGCGCCTGCAGCGAGTAGAGCTCGGCATAGAGGCCGCCGAGCGCCATCAGGTGCTCGTGGTCTCCCTCCTCGGTCACCTTCCCCTGGTCGAGCACGAAGATCCGGTCGGCGTGCCGGACGCTGGCCAGCCGGTGGGTGATGAGCAGTACGGTCCGTCCGTCGGCGTGCGTGCGGATCCGTTCGAAGAGATGGTGCTCGGCGCGTGCGTCCAGCGCGGCGGTCGGCTCGTCGCAGATCAGCAGTGGGGCGTCCCGGTAGAAGCCGCGCGCGACCGCCAGGCGCTGCCACTGGCCGCCCGACAGCTCCGCGCCGTCCTGGAACCTGCGGTCGAGCAGCGTGTCATAGCCGTGCGCCAGCCCGTCGACGACCTCGTCGGCGCCGGAGGCCCGCGCCGCCGCCAGCACCGCGGTCTCCGTGCTCGCCCCGTCGGCTCCCACGCGTCCCATCGTGATGTTCTGCCGGGCGGTCATCGGCCAGTGCGTGTACTCCTGGGCGATGACCGCGATGCGCTCCCACAACGTCCGCGGATCCACCTCGCGCAGCGACACCCCGTCCCAGCGCACGTCGCCGCCGTCCGGGTCGTACAGGCCCGCCATGATCTTCGCGAGCGTCGTCTTGCCCGAGCCGTTCTCGCCCACCAGCGCGATCACCTCGCCTCGGTGCAGTTCCAGCGAGATCCCTCTCAGCGAGGGGGAATCGGCGCCCGGATAGGTGAACGTCACGTCCTCAACGACGATCTTGCCGAAATCGTCCGGCAGGGCGGCGGCCGGTGCCTCCGTTCCCGCTGTCTCCGTTCCGGCCTTCTGGGAGGGCAGGGCGCGTGCGGCGACACGCTCCTCCGCCTGCGTGGCGAAGCTGAGGTAGTCGCCGAAGTAGAGGCCCTCCTCATAACAGCGGTTGACGGCGAAGACCAGGTTGGCGAGCGAGGTCTGCCCGGTCCGGATGGCCAGCACGGCGGTGCCCGCGATCGCCAGGGGCACGGCGCCGTCCCACAACATGAGGCCGAGCGCCACATAGACGCCTGCGGTCGCGACGCCCTGCATCATGTCGCCGTAGACCCGGGCGATGGTCTGGCGCCGCGCCAGGTCCAACTCCACCCCGCGCTGGTACGCGGCCACCCGGTCGTACTCGTCCAGCAGGAAACCGCGCATGGTGAACGAACGGATCTCGGCCGCGTGGCGGCGGTCGGCCATGAGGTCGGACAGGATCCACTTGCGGCGCGCGACGCCCACCAGGGCGAGCTCCGTCACGTACCGCATCCGGGCCGCGCGGATCGAGGCCCAGCCCTCCGGCAGCGCGGTCAGCAGGAGGAGCGGCAGCAGCAGCGGGTGCAGGACGCCCAGTGTCCCGGCTGCCGCGACCACGCCGACCGCCCCGGTGAGGACGTCGACCGCGGTCGTCACCACCCGCGGCGCCGACATCATGCCGCGGCTCCGCGCCCGCTGGAGGTCGTCGAGGAACTCAGAGTCGTCCAGGGCGGCCAGTTCGACCGCCGTGGTGAGCTCGTACAGCCGCAGCTCGACCAGCCGTTCGACCTGCGGCTCCAACCGGGACTGCGCCCATCCCGCGGCCGCCTGCAACCCGGCCCGCAGCGCGGCGGCGATCGCGACCAGCGCCAGCGAGGGCAGGGCCGCGCGGACCCGGTCGGGCGTGGGACCCGCGCTGAACAGGGCGGTGAGCACGCCGGTCGTCGCCAGCAGCCCGAAGGCGGTGAAGACGCCGGCGAGGAGGTTGAGCCCGATCGCCACCGAGGTGTCGACCCTGCTCGCGCGCCAGGCCAGCCGGGCGGACTGCGCGATCACCGACGGCAGCCGCCGCGCCATCGTCCGCATGCTGGTCTCGACCAGTTTTTCGGTATGACGCGTCCAGCGGTGCTCGGTCAGCTCCGGGAGGACCGGCTGCGACCGATCATCCTCCGCTGCGTCACGGTGATCTGACTCCTTCCTGAGAAGGACGACCCGAAGGAAGAATCTTCGCCAATCAGCCATCCGCGACCCCTCGCATGTACGTATCACCCATTGGCAGTGTGCATCGGGGCGCTGACAAGGTTTCAGTTGTGTGTCACATAGCGCGGTGTTTTATGGCAGTCCCACACTGGCCAGGGCCTTTCTGCTGGGAGTCTCTGCTGAGGGCACATTGGGGGCACTTGCGCGGTCGTCGGAGCTGTGGCTGCCGCCCATCTTCTCGATGAGCGCCAGCACTTCCCGGCCCACCGAGGCCCGCTCCGGATCGGCCGACGCGGCGATCAGGCGCACCGCGGCGAGCACGCTCGTGCCCGCCGACTCGGGGGAGTCGTCGGAGAGCGCCATGTCCATGATCGACCGCATGCGGTCCTGGCCGCGCGGGATGAGGTGGATGTAGGCATCCCACGTCACCCGCGGGGACGAGTGCCCCAGCCAGTCGCTCACGGCCTGGATGTCCTCGCCGTGGGTCAGCAGCCACGAGGCGAAGTAGTGCCGGAGTGCGTGGAGGCCGTTGCCATCGGACTTCTCGCGCCGCTCGCCCTTCTTTGGCGGCTTGGAGATCCCCGCGGCCTCGCGCGCAGGAATCCAGTAGTAGCGGTTGAACACGTCGCTCTGGATCGGGCGCTTCCTGGGGGTGGAGAAGAATAGCCGTACCGTCCGCGGCTTGCCGTCTTCCTCCTGCCACGGGAACGTCGCGCTGATCGGCTCGAAGGTCTGCATGTGGACGGCGAGTACGAGCTTCACCGATTCTGGCAGCGGAACGTCGCGGGTCTTGCCGCCCTTCGGTAGCGCGAAGACCCGGACCTTGCCGATGCGCTCGATCTGGCGGCGCACGTGCACGATGCCGCGCAACCAGTCGATGTCATCGGGCGACAGGGCGAAGATCTCGTTGCGGCGCAGGCCCAGGCCGGCACCGACGTCGATGATTGCTTTGAAGCGCTCGGGCAGCTCCTCGCGCATGGCGCTGATCTGCTGCTGTGTCCAGGGCTCGACGCGTTTGCGGTCGGGCTTGGGAATCCGGACGGTGCTGGACCTGAGCGGGTTCTTGGCAATCTTCTCGTCGTCGATGGCGGACATGAACACCACGTTGACGTGGGACATGACGTCGTCGATGGTGCTGTCGTTGAGGCCCTTTTTCTAGAGGTTGGAGATCAGGCTCTGGATCGCGGAGGGCCGTTTGGCCAGCGTGCGCAGCGTGGCGCGACCGATGACCGGATAGACGTGGTTGACCAGCCGCGCCTGAATCAGCACGCGGCTGCCGGAGTCGAGGGTTCGCTCGGCATAGATCTGGTTGGCGTAGTCGCGGAACAGCACCTCACCGGCCGCCGGGTCGATCCGTGTACCGTGACCCCACTTGTCGATCCTCAGTCCTCATGGTCACCAGTGAGACCTGGCCCCACGTCGTTACCGAGGATGGCGGCCGTGACGATGACAGGCCGCCCGCCAACGTCGTACGTCCTCGCTTCGCTGCGGGCGCCCACATTGACCTGACTCGACGACGGCAGGTCAGTGTCGACGCGAGGCCAGGGATGGTGACTCTTACCGATACCCCGGCTACTCACGGAAAGAGATCTTGGCGGCTATGTCAGGGATCGGCTTCCAGCGCGGGCCCCGTCGCTTCTCCCAGATCTCACGGAGGGCGCGGGCCTCCTTCTCGACGTCGACCTCGTTGGAGCGCAGGTGCGGTAGGGGGATCTCTCGGCCCAGATCGTCGTAGATCACAACGTACCGGGTCCTGTACCCGCTCTCGATCTCGATGCCCTGAATACCTCGCCATGGCGTCGCGATGGTCCGGAACAATCCCCGCTTCACGATGCGGTGTCGCGATACGTAGGTTCGCGTCCACATCTCGGTCCCTAGATTGAGGACGAGAAACCCGATCAGCAGTCCGGGAATGAGGACCTTGACCGCGGGATCGTTCTCGCCCTGCACCGTCATGATGGCCACGACCAGGAAGAAGAAACCCATCACGAAGGCCGTGCCGACGAACGCCCCGAGGTCTGCCCGGTACTCGCGTTCGTAAGGGTCAGCAGCCATGTCACCTCTGAGGCCATACGCACACCACCCGAAGACCGCGGGGCAGATCGTGATCCACGATCAAATCTAGCGATCGTTCGGGGGCCGAACCAGACGAAAGCAAGCAGAGGATTCCGCGCCTATCGGCGCCTGCGAGATCCCGATGGCGAGCACGGTCAGTGCCCAGCCGCACCGCCGCGGCCAGAGCTCGCCGACCTCAAACGGGTGGGGCCAGGTCTCACACGAACAGGAATCCGTCTCACCGGAGTGGAGCCGGCGCCCGTCGGAAGGTGGGGCCGGTTGACGCTGGTGGAACCAACCGCAGCACCGGCGGCGGATGAGACTGTCGGCCACAGGGCCCGCGCTAAGTTGAGGGTCCTTGGACCGGCGGGTTTGATCTTCGGCCTAGAGTCTCGATCATGTTCAAGTCAGGGGTGGGGTTCCTCGCATTGTTCGGGCTCGGCTGGTGGTTGCTGGGCTCGAGTGCATTCGACGGGTTGATGCGGCAGGTCCTGGTGGTAGTTGGCTGTGCCGTCACAGTGGGGCTGATGCTCGCCGCGCGCCGTTTCCTTCCCTCGTCGGCCGGGGGACCATTGCCCGTTGGCCGACGTCGGCGGTTCAACCAGATCAACGGGCTCCAGTGGCTGCTGATCATCGCCATCGCCGCAGTTTGCCGTCACGTCGGGGTGCCGGTGCTCATTCCCCCGCTGATCGCGGTTGTCGTTGGACTCCACTTCCTGCCGCTGGCGGTTGTGTTCGAGCAGCCCCGACTGCGAGTACCGGCGGCCCTGTTGATCGCTTCGGGGGCGGCGGGCATGACCGTCTGGCTCACGAACGGACCGGACGAGACCGTTCGCCTCGTGGTGGGCCTTATTTCTGCGCTCTCCTTGTGGGGTATGGCGATATGGACAGTCGCAGGGGCGGCCTCCGCCTCGACGTCCTCGTGGAAGGGCTCGAGCGGCTCGGGCGTGAGGTCATAGATGTTGCCGCGCTCGTCCTCGACGATCATTGTCGTCCTCTCTTGGGGGCGGTGGGGCCGGGTGTGGGGCGTACGGGCGGTCAGGGCGAGGGGTCTCCCGGTAGTCGCCGGAGGTTGAGCCACGCCCGCATGTAGAAGCGGAAGAGGGCACGGTTCCGGAGGGCACGAGCGCGGGGACGTCCAGGACGGCCTGCGGGACAGCGCGCAGGGAAGTGTGTGGAGCGGTACCCCGCGTAGTACTCCGGGCGGATGCCGGGGCGGTCACGCGGCGCCCCGGGGAATACCCGAGGGCACATTCTGGGCACTCCGCCCGGTACCACTGGGAAACATCGAGTAACACTGAGAAACAGCGTTTTCCCAGGTCAAACCCGGTATGGCCGAGTTTTCGCAGGTCAACGATCTTTCGTGAACATAATGTGGTGATTTGTAGCTGTGGACAATCATGCGCCAGATGGACGCGGGGGGCATGCCGGGATGACTAGGGTCTACGGCATGACCGACGCCTGGCCGGACGGCTGGACACGACAGGAGGGAAACCGCGTGGCGCGCAGCAGGCAGCCCGCACCCGCCGGGGCGGAGTACCCGTACGACCAGGACCCGTACGGGCGTGGCACGCAACCGGCCGATCCGTACGCGGATCCGTACTCCGGCGATCAGCTGCGCGGGATGGACACGTACGGAGGGGACGTCCCGCCGGGGCGGCGCGTCCGCAAGCGCCGCTGGCCGAAGATCCTCGCGGCTCTGGTCGTGGTCATGCTCGTGGTGGTCGTCGGCGGCTACTTCTACCTGGACTCCCGGCTCAACCGCGAGAGCGTCCTTACCGACTACGCGGGCCGTCCTGCCGACACACCGGGCACCAACTGGCTGGTCGTCGGCTCCGACAGCCGCGAGGGCCTGTCGAAGCAGCAGAAGAAGGACTTCGCGACCGGCAACGCCGCGGGCCGCCGCACCGACTCGATGATGTTGCTGCACTACGGCGACGGCGGCACGACGCTCGTCAGCCTCCCGCGCGACTCGTACCTGCCGATCCCCGGCAGGGGCTCCAACAAGCTCAACGCGGCCTTCGCGTTCGGCGGTCCAAAGCTCCTCGTCCGGACCGTCGAGCAGGCCACCGACATCCGCATCGACCACTACGCGGAGATCGGCTTCGGCGGGTTCGTCGGCGTCGTGGACGCCATCGGCGGGGTCGACATCTGCGTCAAGAGCCGCATGAAGGACCCGAAGGCCGGCATCGACCTCCAGCCTGGCTGCCAGACGCTGACCGGCGGGGAGGCCCTCGGGTTCGTGCGCACCAGGGCCAGCGCGCGTGCCGACCTCGACCGCATCGACCGCCAGCGGCAGTTCTTCGGCGCGCTGATGAAGAAGGCGACCAGCCCCGGCGTGTTCCTCAACCCGTTCCGGGGGGTCCCGCTCGCCATGAACGCGACGAGCAACTTCATCGTGGACGACAACGATCACCTGATCGACCTCACCCGGATGATGTGGGCCATGCGCGGCGTCTCCGGCGGTGACGGCGTCACCACGTCGGTCCCGCTGGGCGCCTCGGGGTCGTCCCGCGCGGCGGGCTCGTACCTCACCTGGCACCCCACGAGGTCCAAGCAGCTGTTCTCCGCCCTCAAGGAGGACCAGCCGGTGCCCAAGGACGTCATCACCAAGTAACCGTGCCGTCCACGACACGGATGCCGAAGGCATGCCCCTGTGACTAGAGTCGGGGGCATGCCCGATGAGACGCCCGGTACGGTGGAGCTTGAGAACCTGTCGTCGAAGGAGTTGCACGACAGGGCGATGGAGCTCGCCAAGCAGCGCCGCGACGTCGGCTTCCTGTGGGACCTGCTGCGCTCCATCCCCGCGGCCGCGGCGGCGACGGGCGACCACCAGCGGGCCAGTTTCGACATGCTGCACGGGTTGTCGTTGCTCGAAGAGTTCACCCATGCCGGCGAAGGCGAACTCGCGGAGGCACTACGCCCGGTGTATCTCGAGTATCTGACTCGGCACGGTGCGCCTCGTTCGTCAGGTGGTTCGTAAAGTTCCCCTGAAAGTTCCAAGTGAAGGTGCGCGTGAAGGTGTCCGAAGGGCGCCAGAACGTGTCTGAACGCGGCTGATCGGCGCCGCAAAACCCCAACCCCTCTGACTGTTCCTTTGTGAATCCTTGGCCGCCCCTCGCCTGCCACTGGGAATCACTCCACGTAGGCACATGACAGCGGAGAGGTTGGCAAGGGTGAACAAGAAGTTTCTGAAATTTGGGGCGATCGCATTCGTCGCGTGGTACGTCATCAGCAGACCCGAGGGGGCCGCGAGCCTGGTGAACAGCGCCCTGGGGGGTCTCGGCAACGCCGCGGAGTCGTTGTCCCAGTTCGTGAGCGCCATCCCCTAGCCGCGACGCGGCCATCGCAGCGGAGCGAGGATGGTCGCGCGACCCTCCTCGGGAGCCCGCCCCAGGATTCGACGGCTCTGCGAGGCCCCGTGCCCTTCGGCCGGTACGGGGCTCTTTCGTGTGCGCTATCCGGCACTTGCCCCCAGGCACAGTAAAATCGCGCTTTGCGGGCTGAAGCAGCTGGGCACAATTGAATCGGGTCAGTGTGTCGCTGCGCTACAACTCAGGGACGGCGTACGGATGAAGAAGAACCTCCGCTATGTGGCCATCGCCTTCGTCATCTTCTACTTGCTGAGCAAACCCACCGAAGCCGCGAGTGTGGTGAACAACGGCTTCGACCAGCTTGCCAAGGCGGGCAACCAGCTCGCCGCCTTCGTGGGCGCGCTCGGGACGTAACGGCGGTCAGGGGCGGGTCTAGGATCTGCCCCATGTCTGTCTATGAGGTAGAGATCGGTGGTCTGCAGGGTGGCTCTGCGGACCTCGGACAGTACGAGGGCAAGGCCGTGCTGGTCGTCAACGTCGCGTCCAAGTGCGGCCTCACCCCGCAGTACGCCGGGTTGGAGCGGTTGCAGGAACAGTTCGCCGGACGCGGGTTCACGGTCCTCGGCGTGCCCTGCAACCAGTTCATGGGTCAGGAGCCGGGCTCGCACGAGGAGATCGCGCAGTTCTGCTCCGCCACCTACGGCGTGACGTTCCCCATGACCGAGAAGGTCGAGGTCAACGGGCCGGGGCGCCACCCGTTGTACGCCGGCCTCGTCGACGTCGCCGACGCCGAGGGGCACACCGGCGACATCCGCTGGAACTTCGAGAAGTTCCTCATCGCGCCCGACGGCACCGTGGCGGCGCGCTTCGCCCCCCAGACCGAGCCGGAGTCTGCCGAGGTCGTCAGCGCGATCGAGAAGAACCTGCCCGCCTAGAACCCTGCCGCCTAGAACCCCCGCTTAGAAGGACGCGTCACCTCGGGGGCCGAGAGGCCCCCGCGGGTGTCGTGGCGGCCGCGGGCCTGTGGGGTTCGCCACATCCAAGACGAGCGGTTGTCGCTATTCGACGACACCCCTAATTTGGGGAGTCGAGATATGACGTGGAGGTGGCCCTCATGAGCGGCTGGACTGCGGCCGACATCCCGGATCTCAGCGGTCGCCGGGCGATCGTCACCGGGGCCAACAGCGGCCTCGGCTACCACACCGCGCTCGAGCTCGCCCGGCACGGCGCGTCCGTCGTGCTGGCCTGCCGCAGCATGGAGCGCGGACAGCGTGCCCACGACCAGATCATGTCGGCGGTCCCCACCGGCGAGGTGGCCCTGGCCCCGCTCGACCTCGCCGACCTCTCCTCGGTGCGCACGTTCGCGGGCACGCACGGCGCCGCCCCGCTCGACATCCTGGTCAACAACGCGGGGGTGATGGCCCTCCCGCGCCAGACCACGGCCGACGGCTTCGAGATGCAGTTCGGCACCAACCATCTCGGGCATTTCGCTCTCACCGGGTTGCTGCTCCCAGCCCTTCTCGCCGCGTCCGCGCCGCGCGTGGTGACACTCACCAGCGGTTTCGCCCACACCGGGCGGCTGCGTTTCGACGACCTGCAAGGGGAGAAGCGCTATCGCAAGTGGGGTGCCTACGCCCAGTCCAAGTTCGCCAATCTCGTCTTCGCCAAGGAGCTGGCGCGGCGATTCCCCGACGTGCTGAGCGTGGCGGCGCATCCCGGCTACGCCGCCACCAACCTGCAAGGGACGGGCCCGAAGATGGCGGGCAACAAGCTGGAGGAGCGGGTCGCCGCGGCCGGCAACGTGGTCCTGGCGCAGTCGGCGGCGGCCGGGGCGCTGCCTTCGCTGTACGCGGCGACCGCGCCCGGCGTCCAGCCGGGTGCCTGCTACGGCCCGCGGCTCGTCCAGCTTCGGGGCGCGCCCACCAAGGTCTTCACGCCCCCGGCCGCGTCCAAACCCGAGGTGGGTCGCCGGCTGTGGGAGGTCTCCGAGGACCTCACCGGTGTCGGCTACGAGGTCTCCGCCAAAGGCTGACCGGTCCCGAGGCCGTGCAGGGCCTGCGCGACCGCCGTGGAGATGACCTCCTCGGCGTTGCCCGGCCGTTCGGCGAAGAGCTTGGCCGCCGCGTCGACGATGCCCTGGATCAGATGGGCGCGCAGCTCCGGCCCGGAGACCCCGGCCTCGTCGAGCACCGTCACGAGCGGCCGGAGCAGCTGCGCGTGACCCTCGCGGATCCGCCGTGCCTCACCGCCGTGGCCGTGCTCCGCCGCCTTCGGCCGGGCAGGCTGCGGTGGGGAGGGCTGCGGTGGGATGGGCTCAGCCAGCGCGTGCTCCACGAGCGCGACGGCGGCGGCGTGCCGTCCGTCGGTCATGACTTCGAGCTGAACGCGGATGTAGGCCTCGACCTTGGCCGCCAGGTCCGGCGGCCCGGCGAGCGCCTCGTCGACCAGCGAGGCCCAGCGCGGCAGTTCGTCCTCGACGATGGCCGCGACCAGGTCGTCCTTGGAACGGAAGTACTCGTACAGGCTGGGCCGTGACAGCCCCACGCGGCGCGCGAGCGCGGCGAGCGACAGCGCCTCGATGCCCTCCTCGGCGACCAGGGCACGGGCCGTGTCGAGGAGGGTCCGGAGCTGGCGGGCGCGGTGCTCGGCGACGGTGGCTTCGCTGATTTTCGGCACCTCGCCATTCTCCCCTACGGAGCGGTGGGGCCCTGGTCCGGATCCCAATCGAGCGTCGCGGGCACCGAACCCTCCAGCGTCAGCAGCCACCGCTTGACCTCGACGCCGGAGCCGCCGCTGTAGCCGCCCAGCCCGTTCGCGGCCACCACCCGGTGGCACGGCACGATCACGGGGATCGGGTTGCTGCCCATGACCTGGCCGATCGCCTGGGCGCCCACGTTGAGGCCGCTGAGCCGGTCGAGCTCGCCGTACGTGACGACCTTCCCGTACGGCACCTGCTCGTACAGCGTGGTCAGGACCTTGCGCTGCACGTCCGACGTCAGCCGCCAGTCGATCGGCACCTCGAACGTCAGGCTCTTCCCGGCGAAGTAGTCGGCGAGCCCCGCCAGGGCCTCGGCCGTACGGCCCGGGTCGTCCACGACCGGCAACCCGGCCCTCTTCACCGCCCGGGCCCGCGTGCCGGGGGTGTCCTTGAACGACAGGTGGGCGACGCCGTTCTCGGTGGCGCCGACCAGCAACCGGCCCAGCGAGGTCTCGATCGCGCCGAGCGTCAGCGTCTCCGTCACGGTCTCCATCTTCGGACCTCCTCAGCGTCCGCCATGAGCTCTCCTATGAACAACACCGGGACGCCCGTGATCGTTGCACGCCTCAGGACCCGGGCGGGCGGCGAAGCCAGCTGAGGACCAGGGCCGCGGTCATGGGGAGCACCAGGAGCACAGCGATCGCGGAGAGGGTGCCGTAGGAGAAGACGGTCACGATAGCCCCGGCGGCCAGGCCGCCCAGGGCGCCGCCGCCGTTCATCATCAGGTCGGAGATGCCCTGGACGGCCGGTCGCTGTGCCGGGGGAACGGACTCGGTCAGCAGGGCGGAGCCCGCGACGAGGCCGAACGACCAGCCGAGCCCCAGCAGGACGAGGGCGATCGTCAGCCGGGTGACGTGGTGCGGGGCGGAGACGGTGGCCAGGGCGGCGGCGGACGCCAGAAGGGCCATGCCGGCCAGGAGCGCCGGGATCCGGCCGTGGTTGTCCGCCAGCCATCCCGCGACGGGCGAGAGCGCGTACATCCCGGCGATGTGCAGGCTGATGACGACGCCCACGACCGTGAGGCTCGCGTGGCCGTGGTTGAGGTGGACCGGCGTCATGGTCATCACGGAGACCATGACCATGTGGCTCACGACGATCGCGGCGACGGCGAGCCGGGCGCGCGGGGTGGCGCGCAGGGTCTGCCAGCCGTTGGAACGGCGGGTGGTCGTCTTCGGGCCGGCATTCTGGAGCGGGTCGGGGCGGAGGAGGGCGAAGACGCCGAGCATCGCCAGCCCGAAGGCGGCGGCCGCGAGGGCATAGGGGCCCGCCCACTCTGACAGGCCGAGCGTCCGGCCCAGGTCGTCAGCGGGCCGGGCGAGGTTGGGCCCGGCGACCGAGCCGATCGTGGTGGCCCAGACGACGACGGACAGGTCCCGGGCGGCGTGGGTGGGGCGGGCCAGGTCGGTGGCGGCATAGCGGGCGGCGAGACCGCCGGCGGTGCCGCCGCCGAAGAGGAACAGGCCCGCGAGCAGCAGCGGCCAGGACTCCAGGGTGGCGGCGACCGTGGCGATCACGGCGCCGAGGGCGCCCGCGCCGTACGCCAGGGTGAGGGCGGCCCGGCGCCCGTGGCGGGAGGCGGCGCGCGCCATCGGGATCGCCAGGACGGCGGCGCCCGTGACCGCGCTCGTCTGGGCCAGGCCGCCGACCGTCTCGGAGCCCGAGAGCGTGGCGGCGGCCAGGGTGCTGATGGCGACCCCGGTGGCGACGCCGATGCCGCCCAGCACCTGGGTGGCCGTGAGCACGGTGAGGACCCGCCGCTGGGCGGGATGTCGCCCGAGGGTGGGTTCGGCCGGTGTCTCACTGAGGGCCGTCATGTCCCACCCCATTCTGTCATGAGCGAACGCGCCATTATGCCTGAATTACCCGTTCATGGTACGGGACGGGGGTATCACGTCAAGGCGCGGTGGAGGCGGCCGGCCTCGCGGGCCAGCCGGCTGGATCCGGTCCGCCCGGCGAGCTCGGCGAGCCCGGCGGGGATCATGGACCGGGCACCGGTCTCCGCCGCCTCGGTGGCGAGGGCGATGAGGTCTGCCAGACCGGCCGGGGGACGTTCCCCCAGACGGGAGAGCAGCGCCGGGAGCGCAGAGGTGATCACATGGAGGACGTCGGGATGCGCGCCGGCGCGGGCCGCACCGGTCAGGGCGTCGGTCACCCGGTTTGAGCTTGAGCTGCCGGTCCAGTGCGGCGATCGCCTCGCCGACCGCAGGGAGTTGCCCTCGTGCGCAGAACGTGAGGAAGGCGTCGACCGAGGCGGAGCGCTCCTCCGTTCTCCTGGAGGTGAGGCCGAGGGCGAGCGCGGTGGCCATCGCGGGGCCGACGGGACCATCGGCCTCGGCCAGGGCGAGAAGGACGGCCCCCTGGCCGTCGCGCGCCTCGGTCCGGTCCGCGAGAGGGACGAGCAGGTGTGCGGCGAGGATCTCGCGATGGGAGGGGAGGAGAGAGGGCCACCACGAGAAGCAGGAGGGGGCGTACGTCGCCGGTTCGAGCCGCGTCCACTCCCCGCCGTGGGGCAGGTCGAGCAGCCGCCCGGCGACGCCGTCCGGGTCCGGCACGACACCGTCGCTGTCAGCGGCGAGGACCGTCGGCAGGACGCGGACGACGTCCTGCTGTTCGCTGCCCCGCCAGGAGTACACGGTGCGCGGGAGGGAGACCGCTGTGCAGATCACGGCCGGATCGGGCATCCCGCGGTCCGCGAGCCACGCGGCCGTCCAGCGGCCCTCCGGTGAGGTGAGGCGCTGGGCGCGGAGCACGATGTCATCCGGGAGGTCACGAGGGAGCCGGAGCAGCGCCTGGTCCAGGTCGAACGGGCCAGGCCGCAGGCCCGCCGCCTCCAGCCGTTCGAGCCGTTCGACAAGGACCTCCGGGGAGATGTGGCCGGTGGAGCAGGTCGGCGTCGACAGGAGCACCGGAAGGCGGCCCACCGCGCCGACGATCTCGCGCAAGCGGGTGCGCAGGACAGCGGTGGGTGCCGGTCCGCGGTCGCCGGCGTCCGGGGGCGACGCCGGATACGGGCGGGAATCGGTCGGCGGGACCAGCGAACAGAGGGCGGCGCCCAGCCAGGTCGTGGGGTGGTCGCCGAAGCGGTCGTGCTCGAAGGGCAGCCACGGCGCGACGTCCGGGACGAGCCGCCGCATGGCGGCCCGGGTCTCGTCGGGCTCGCGGTGCGCGAACTGGACCAGGCCGGCGAGCACACGTTCGCCGTCCGCCCATGTCAGGTCGCCGCGCAGATGCACCGCCATCTCCTCGGTCAGCTCAGCGACAGAGGCGATCGGGGGCGGAAGTTCACGGGGCGGCGGTGGAGGTGCCGGCCGGGCGGGCGGGGTGGTCACGGCCGTGACGGTCACCGTGCCGAACGTTTCGGCGATGCGGTCACGGGCCTCCTTGGGCAGGCCGGCCGCCGCCCGCCGGACGTCGTCGTGCGCGGCTTCGCCCGCCTTGGCCGCGTGCTTGGCGGCGATGTTCGCCGCGCGTTCCCGAAGATCGATGCTTTCCTGGCCGAACGCGACGGTGAGCGCGGCGAGTGTGGCGTCCACGCGGTCACGCTTCCGGGCGGTCCGGTCGATCCACGAGAACGTGGCGCGGACCAGTTTCCGCTCCGGACGGAACAGAAGCGCCTCGGCCGCTTCGGCGAACGCCGCATCGTCGAGTTCACCGGCGTCGTCGACGCGGCGCAGCTCGTCCAGCGCGAGCGCGGCGATCTGGCTGGGCGCGGCGGGCAGCAGCCGGGAGAGATCACGGGTACGTGCGGACACCTCCGTGAGCGACGGCTCCAGCGCCCGGTAGAGCGCGGCGTACCAGCGCAGATCCTGAATCCGCCCGCCGCGCAGGAAGCGGCGGACACAGCCGTCGAGCAGAAGCTCCCGCTTGACACGGCCCGTGCCGGCCAGCCGCAGGAGCATGTCGATCCACGGGTCGTCGCCGGGGCCGCCGCCGAGCACCCGGCCGACGGCCTCGACCTCGAACAGCCGGGGAACGAGCACATCGAGGTACGGCTCCTCGTTCAACCCGGGATACGGTCGGGTCCATCGCACCCATCCCACGAGGTACGCGTCATCCTCGGGGAGGCCCTCACCCGCACCGCGGGCGAGCACGTCCGCGAGCCGCCAGTGGGTCTCCGAACCCCACGACGCCTGGTCGGCGACGCGCAGGCGGCGGGAGATCCGCCGGGCCACCTCCGCGCGCCAGGGGGCCGGGCGGTCGGCGACGACCTGAGCGATCAGCCGGGCGTGCGCCGTCGCCTGGGCGTTGATGTCCAACCGGTCCAGGTCGGCGCGGCACAGCCAGTTCGCCACCGCGGCGGCGCCAGGGATGCAGGCCGCGCCCGCGACCAGCAGTGCCTGGATCTGCCGGGTGCGTTCGGTCCAGTGGACTGTGCCGCCGGTCCCGTCTCTGATGTAGCCGGGCAGTTCTGCGGCGATCGTGCGCCGGTCGATCTCGCCGGGCATGGTGAGCATCGCGGCCACGACCTCGAAGTTTCCGGCGGTGATCTGAGCGCGGACGTCGTCCCACGTGTACATCGGCGTTCCTTTGTCAGCGTTCCCGCGCAAGGGCGCGGTGCAGCCGGGCGGCCTCTCGCACCAGACGGCTCGTGCCGCCGCGCCCCGCCACGTCGGAGAGCCCGGCCAGATTCTCACGCGCCCCGAGGGCCTCGGCGGCCCGGGTGGCGACGGCGAGCAGGTCGGGGAGCCCGGCGGCCGCCCGTTCGCCGCGAACGGGGAGGAGCCGCGGCAGCGCGGTGGCCAGGATGGTCCACACGTCGGTGTACGCGCCGGCCCGCGCGCTCTCGTCGAGGGCCTCCGCGACGCGGTTGATCTTAAGCCCGCCCTGCCGGTACAGCGTGGCGATGGCGTCGCCCAGCTCGCGCGCGGGGAGCTGCCCGCGGCCGCTGAACGCCAGAACGGCATCGACGGAGCCCGCCCGTTCGGACTTGGTCTGGGCGTTCAGCCCGTAGGCCAGGACGGTCGCCGTGGCGGCACCGGCGGGGCCGTCCGCTTCGGCGAGGGCCAGGAGCACCGTGCCTGATTCACGCCAATACTGCGACCACTCCGGCAGGTACGGCAGCATGTGCGCCGCCGCCACTTCACGATGCGAAGGAAGCAGCGTGGGCCACACACTGACGCCGCCGCGGTGGTAGCCCTTGGGCAGGCTCTGCCACGTGCCGGTCCACGGCAGCCGGAGGAGCGCGGCGATGTCGCCGGGCAGGTCGGCCTCCGTGGTGACGGTGGCCAGCATGCGGGATGAGGCTTCGAACGGAGGGTACGGGCCGGGCAGCGTCACGTTCGCACAGGTGACCCCGGGGTCGGGAAGGCCGCCCGCGGCCAACCACGACGCCAGCGCGCGGCCCGCGTCGCTGGCCAGCCGTGCGGACGCCGCCACGGTGCCGGCGCCGATGTCACGAGGTACCCGGAGCATGGCCTGGCACAGGTCGGACGGCAGGGGCGCGAGCCCGGCGTCTTCCAGCCGCCGCATCCGGGCCACGAGCACGTCGGCGTCGAGGTGACCGCTCGCGGTCGTCGGCGTGGCCAGCAACACGGGCGAACGGCCCGCCGCCGCGGGAATCTCGCGCATCCGCCAGGCGAGGAACCGTTCCGGAAGGGGTCTGTAGCTCTGCGCGTACCAAGCCGGCTTCCGCTGGAACTTCCCAAGCAGGACGCGCAATCCCCCAGGGGCCTCCGAATCAGCGAACCTCGCGGCGATCCGGGTCAGCCAAGTCGCCACCTCGGCGGCGTCCGGTGCGGAGGCCTCGTTCGCCGCTTCCGGCAGGACACGTGCCAGCGCCGTCCGGGTGCCCTCCGCGTCGCGGTACGCGCACTCCACGAGGCCGGCGAGCAAACGGTCGAGAGCGGAGAGCGCCTCGTCGGGGGTGACCCGCATCGACGCGCTGATCTCTTCCGCCAGCTCCGCCGGTGACGCGATCGGCCCGGGATGCTCGCGCGGCGTGAACGGAGGGGGACCGGGCAGGGGCGCGGACGTCGTCGGGGGCTCCACGGACAAGGCGGCCCGCGTATCGGCGGTCGCCTTCGCCGCGTGCTTGGCGGCGATCTTCTCCGCACGTTCGCGCAGGTCGAGATCGTCGGCGCCGAGCAGGACGGTGATGGCCCGCAGCGTCGCGTCCACGCGGTCCCGCTTGCGGGCCGTCCGGTCGAGCCAGATGAGCGCGGCGCGGACGAGCTTCTTCTCCGGGCGGAAGAGCACCGCGTCCGCGACCTCCGCGAAGACGTCCCCGGCCAGCGGCTCGGTCTCGTCCACCCGGCGGATCTCCCGCAGCGCCAGCTCGGCGACCGGAGTGGGAGCGGCGGGAAGCAGGCGAACGAGGTCGCGGAGGCGGGCGGCCGCCTCGTCCACCACCGGTTCGAGCGACTCGTACAGCTGGACGAACCAGCGCAGATCCGCGGCCCGCCCGCCGCGCAGGAAACGGGCGACGCATCCGTCCAGCAACGCCTCGCGTTTGATCCGCCCGTCCCGCGCGAGCGTGACGAGCGTGCCGTGGCACGAGAGGCCGGATCCGAGCCCGTCCACCTCGAACAACCGGGGCAGCAGGGTGTCGAGGAAGGGATCGTGCTCCAGCGGGGTGCGCGCCGGGCTGTTCTCGGCCCAGATGAGCACGAACGCGTCGTCGGTCGGCGGCTCCTCGCCCAGCTCACGGACCAGATCGGCCGCCAGGAGCCAGTACCGGTACTCGATCCAGCGTTCGCCGTTCACCCGCAGCCGTGCGGCGACCCGCCGGGCGAGGTCGGACCGCCAGGCGTTCGGCCGGTCCGCGACGGCCTGCCGGACGAGGGTCCCCAGGTCCCGGTCCCTGCCCACCACCCCACCCGCCGACCGCAGCTCGGCGCGCCACACCCAGGCGGCGACGCCCGCCGCGCCGCCGATCGTCGCCGCGCCGGCGACCAGCAGAGACGTGGTCACGTCCGGGCCGAGCCACCGGAACTCGGCGGAGTCGCGGCGGTCCCGCAGGTAGCGGGGCAGCTCGGCGGCGACGGCACGGCGCTCGTCCGGCGCCAGGGCACGGGCCCGGCGGATCACCTCGGCCGGATCGCCGATCTCGACCCACGCGTGCAGGGTCTCCCGGGCGTTCACCGGGAAGTCTCCCCCGACGTCTCCAGAGTCTTGGCACGCACGATGCGGGCCGCGAGAGCGTGCTTGCACGGGCCACGCCCACCGCGGTGGTCGGCCCACCAGGGGCAGGTGCACGAGACGCGGTCGCCGTCGAAGCGCACCTGGCGCGGCCTGCCGTCGACCGTGACGACGGCGAGGTCGTCCGCGGTGAAGTCGACGGCGCCCTCGTTCACCAGGGCGTGCGCCGACCGCAGGCGCGGGTTCATGGCGGCCACGCGCTCGGGGTCGTACGGCAGCTCGCGGTGGAAGTGCGCGGCCTCGGCAGTGTCGTAGCCGACGCGGCCCGACGTGCCCAGCTGCGTCAGCGCCGCCCTGACCCGTGACCGGTCGACGCCCGCGCGCTCGGCCAGCAGGTCGGGTTCGACACGCGGCTCGAACGCCAGCAGCGCGCCGATCAGGTCGGCGTCGCCCGCGGCCTCGTCGGTGATGAGCGCGTCCAGGACCGCGCCCTCTCCGGAGAAGCCGCGCCGTATCTCGGGAGAGAGCGTCAGCACGTACCGCATCCCGGGCAGCTCCAGCTCCCATGCGCTCGCGACCGGCCCGCTCCCGCCCGCGACGGCCGGGCCGTACGTGCGCAGCGCACGGGCGAAACGCAGCAGCGGAAGCATGGTCTGCAACCGCTCGGGCCCGGACAGGCAGACCGAACCCGGCGACGGGCGGGACGCCAGCCGCAACCCCCGCCCGGCGGGAGTCGCCCACAGGACGTCGCGGGCAGCGCGCGGCAACGCCCGCAGGAACCGGACCGCCTCCGGGGCCGTCAGCTCCGCTCGCAGGTCGAATCCGGCGGCGATGACCTGGACCTCGGCGAAGCCGCGCAGCCAGCGCTCCGGCAGCGGCACCTTCTTCTCGACCACCGCGCCGTCGAGCGTGGTGACTGCGAGCCCGTCGCCGCCGACCGCCAGATGCAGCGGATCGGAGCCGCCGACGCGGGCGAGCGCCTCGCGCAGCGGCCCGTTCACGTCCACGTTGGTGGTGCCGAGAGCGACCACGTCCCCGTCGAGGGCGCCTTCGAGCACGTCGAGCCGCGCGTAGACGCCGCAGCACGCCGAGAACGACTCCATCCGGAGGCGGTCGCCGTTGCACGTCACCACCGGGTCGCGCATCGCGGTCAGCTGCGGCTGGAAGTAGCGGGCCTGTGCGACGTCGGCGAGCCCGATCAGCGCGGCGGCGGCCGGAGCGGCCTGGGTGAGCAGGCCGCTGAAGAAGTGGGGGTGAGCGTCGGGGCCGGTGGCGGTCGTGCCCCCGGAGGTCGACAGGCCCAGGGTGTCTCCGGCGAGCGCTGACGGGCGCGTGTAGGCGTATGCCTGTGCGGTTGCCATGCCCAGGGAAGGTAGACCTGCCGACCGACATTTCCCACCTTCGATGGATCAGTCGAGCACGCCCGGGAAGAGCAGTGCCAGCTCGCGCGGGTACGCGCCGATCAACCGCAGTTCGTCGTCGGTGAGCGGGCGGCCGGTCATCGCGTTGCACAGCTGGACGAGCTTGAACGACAGCTCCTCGTCCACCGGCTCGATCCCGAGGCCCTCCATGACGTGCCGGAACCCGGCCTTGCCGCCGTACTCCCCGGTGAGGATCACGCGCCCGGACCGTGCGTGCCAGTCGTCGGGGAACGGCCCGAGCGTCGCCTTCTCGTACAGCTCGTAGTTGCCGTGGTCCTTGAGCGCGCCGTCGGCGTGGATGCCCGACTCGTGCGCGAAGGCGTTGCGGCCCACGCCGACCTGGTTGTAGGGCAGCGGCTGGCCGAGCGCGTAACTCGCCCACAGCGCGAACCGCCGGGCCCACGACAGGTCGATCGGATCGCCGATCCGCACGCCGCGCTCCGCCAGCCCGAATCCATGGCGGAACGCCAGGATCGTGGACAGCAGGTCGGCGTTCCCCGCCCGTTCGCCGACGCCATTGATGCAGGTGTTGATCCAGGCGTCCTGTCCCGCCTCCAGGTCGCCGAGCGCGCCGGAGACCGAGTTGGCCACCGCCAGCCCGAGATCGTTGTGGCAGTGCGTCTCGATCGGCATTCCCACGGCGGCGGCGAGCTTGGCGAAGCGCTCCCGGATGCGGTCGGGGGTGTCGCCGCCGATGGTGTCGCAGTAGCGGACCCGGTCGGCACCCGCCTCCTTGGCCGCCAGGGCGAACTCGGTGAGGAACCCGTCGTCGGTGCGCGAGCCGTCCTCAGCGTTGACCCCGACCGTCCGCGCGCCCCCGGACTTGGCGGTACGGACGGCGGCGGTCATCTCCCGGATGATCGTGTCCCGGTCCAGCCTGCCCCGGAACTTGTTGGCGATCATGTAGTCCGAGGTCGAGATCGACAGGTTGTAGTGCGCGAGCCCGAGCGGCAGGGCCTTCTCCACGTCCTGCGCGACGCCGCGGCACCAGCCCGACAGCCGGAGGTCGACAAAGGCACCGGCCTTGGCCAGCGCGACCTGCGCGCGGACATAGGGCACCTCGTGGAACAGGAACGGGAAGCCGATCTCCGACTGGGCCACGCCGAGCCGGCCCAGGTAGAAGTTCACCATCGTCTTTCCGAACTTCGACAGGCCGGTCCGGGCGGTCTGGACACCGTCACGGTTGGTGACGTCGAGGAAATGAATCTGAGCCATGCCCCCAGATTGACACTTGCATCAATGTGTATCAATAATGATCAAAATCAATGTCGTGGATCGTGTGAGGCTTAAGGACTGCCGGTGGGGGAGTGGATCGATGCCGTGGCGGCGGCGGAACGGCTCGGTGTGAAGCCCGCCACGTTGTACGCGTACGTGAGCCGCGGCGTGCTGCGGCGGCGGCGCGACGCCGACGGGCGGCGCAGCCTCTTCGACGCGGACGAGATCGAGGAGCTCGCCCGGCGCGGCAGGCCCCGGCGCCCACCGAGCCCCACCGAGCTGGCGATCGAGTCGGCCGTCACCGCGCTCGGCCCGGACCGGCAGTACTACCGGGGGCGGGACGCCACCGAGCTCGCCACCACGAGCGGCTTCGAGGAGGTCGCGAGCTGGCTCTGGACGGGCGAGCAAGAGCCGGACGAGCGGAAGCCGGACGAGCAGGGGCCGGCCCAGGACGAGCCGGACGGGACCTGGCACGCGCCTGAGGAGGGTCTGGCGGCCGCCGTCGCCGCGCAGTCGGGCCTGCCCGGCGACGTGCTGCCGCTGGACCGGCTCCAGGTGATCACCACGGCACTGGCCGCCGCCGACCCGCTCCGGTTCCAGCTCGACCGGGCAGGTGTCATCGCCACCGCCCACGCCCTCATCGCGGGTCTCGTCGACGCCCTGCCCGCCGCGGGCGCGGACGCGGACCGGACGATCGCCGGACGTTTGTGGGGCAGGCTGAGCGAGCGCCCGCCGGAGCCGGGGCTGCTGCGGGCGGTCGGGGCGGCGATGGTGCTGCTGGCCGATCATGAGCTGGCCGCCTCCACGCTGGCCGCCCGCGTCGCCGCGTCCGTCCGGGCCGATCCGTACGCCGTGGTCGCCGTGGGGCTCGGCACGGTCGGCGGCCCGCTGCACGGCGGCGCCTCGTTCGGCGCGGAACGCATGTTCGCCGAGATCGGCGAGCCCGGCCGCGCGGGACGCGTGATCGGCGAGCGGCTGCGCGCCGGCCAGCGCATCCCCGGCTTCGGCCATTCGGTCTACAGGTCCGGTGACCGGCGCGCCACCGTCCTCTTCGACCTGATCCGGCAAGTGGCGCCGGATCACCCGCGGCTGGCCGTCGCGGACACCGTGCGGGCCGAGGCGGCGCGGCGGCGGCTTCCCGAGCCCAACGTCGATCTCGCCCTCGCCACTCTCACCGCGGTCGCCGGGATGCCTCCGGGCTCGGGTGAGGCGATCTTCGCCGTGGCGCGCACCGCGGGCTGGATCGCGCACGCCCTCGAAGAGTACGAACGCGCCAGCCCGCTCCGCCCGCGGGCTGTCTACACCGGCCCGCCGCCACCGGCCGCGAAGGGACGCACCCGGCACTGACGGGCGCGTCATGGCGGACAGGCCATGACGGGCTCGGGAATGACGGGCGCCGTAATGCGGGGTTGTGCATGGATCGCCGGAGCGCGGCGGTAGTCTCGATGACGTGCGAAGGTTCCTCACCCCCGGCTGGCTCGGCCTGCATGCGCTGGCGATCGTGCTGTGCGCCTCGTTCCTCGGTTTCGGGTGGTGGCAGTTCGACCGTGCCCAATCGGGTAACGACCGCAGCTGGGCCTACACCTTCGAGTGGCCGATCTTCGCCATCTTCGTGATCGTGATGTGGATCAAGATGATCCGCGACGAGCTGAGCGGCGACGAGAGCCGCTCGGCGCCCAAGGTGATCGAGGAGCCCGCGGAGGCCGCGGTCAAGCGCGAGATCATCCGGCAGCAGGAGGAAGAGGACCCCGCCCTGGCGGCCTACAACCGCTACCTGGCGCGTCTCAATTCCGAGAGCCACCGGCGCGACTGACCGTCCTCGCGTCACCTCCCCCGAGAAAGGTGTGATCTGTGGAAGCGGCCATCAACCGGTACCGCCTCCTGGCCATCGTCGTCGGCGTGATGTTGCTCCTCGTGGTCTTCGTGGGAATGCCCATCCGCTACATCGGTGGCAACGGGACCCCGTCGGCGATCATCTCGCCGATCCACGGCGCGCTCTACATCGTCTACCTGGCGATCGCCTATGACCTGTGGCGGAAGACCGGCTGGCCGCTGAAGCAGATGGCCATCATGGTGTCCGCGGGCCTGATCCCCTTCCTCGCCTTCTTCATCGAGCGGAAGATCGTCCGCGAGGCGCGGGAGCTGGCCGCCGTCCAGGGCTGATCGCCCCCGTTCGCTGGACCGGGGACGCTCCGCGCACTTATGTTTGACTGAGTCAAACATAAGTGCGGAGGTGAGCCGTGGACGTCATCGCGGACGAGATCGCCACGGTCCGGTCGTTCAACCGCTTCTACACCGGCGTGATCGGAGTGCTCGGCGAGGGCCTGCTGAAGACGCCGTACTCCCTCACCGAGGCAAGGGTGATCTTCGAGCTGGCGCAGCGGGACACCACCGAGGTCCTGGAGCTGCGCCGCGGCCTCGATCTCGACCCCGGTTACCTGAGCCGGATGCTGGCCCGGTTCGAGAGCGACGGCATCGTCGCGCGGGAACGGTCCGCGGCGGACGCGCGCCGCCAGGTCGTCCGGCTCACGCCGCACGGCCGGGAGGTGTTCGCGATGCTGGACGACCGTTCCGTCGGCGAGATCCGGGCGATGCTGGAACGGCTGCCCGGCGAGGACCGGCGCCGGCTGGTGGCGGCCATGAAGACCGTTCGGAGCGTGCTGGGCGAGGAGGCGCGGTCCCGCGAGGCGAAATCCTCACCCGTCACCCTGCGCCCGCTGCGGCCCGGCGACCTCGGCTGGGTCGTGCAGCGGAACGGGGCGCTGTATGCCGAGGAGGTCGGCTGGGACCGCACGTACGAGGCGCTCGTCGCGAAGATCGTCGCCGGGTACGGGGAGGCGCACGACCCCGCGTGCGAGAACGCCTGGATCGCCGAAGTGGACGGCGAACCGGTGGGCAGCGTCTTCTGTATGAAGAAGGACGAGACGGTCGCCCAGCTACGGCTGCTGCATGTCGAGCCGCACGCCCGCGGGCTGGGCATCGGCGCCGCCCTGGTCCGCGAGTGCCTGAGCTTCGCGGAGAAGGCCGGGTACGCGGAGATCATGCTCTGGACGACCGCGCTCCAGCGGCCGGCGCACCGGATCTACCGTGCCACCGGATTCGAGCTCGAACTGGAGGAGGAGCCGGTCGAACGGTTCGGCGACGTCATCCACGGACAGTACTGGCGCAAGAAGTTCCAGACGTCCTAGAGCGGGAGCGCCACGACGCGTGACGGGCGGGAGCATCACGACCCGTGGCGCGCGCAGCGTCACGGCCCGTGGAGGTGGTGTGCCTCCACGGGCCGTGCGTCGCAGCGGTGCGAACTTCCTTCGGGGCGGCCCGGGACGGGGTCGGGACAGGATCCGGTCCGCCCGTTCGTTCCGGTTAGGTCCCGTTCCCACCTCCCTCCCGAAGCGGATCGGCCTGGTGACGGCTGGCGAGCGGCACGCCCGCGCCGACGGGGGTGGCGGGCGAGCCGCGCGTTGGCTGAATGGCCGGGCCGGCGGCATTGCTCGAAGATGCCGCCGGCCCGGCGGTGGAGGACGGCGGTGCCGCGGGGGCGTACGGCGCCGGCGTCCGGTGGTGGTCTGGTCTGGTGCCCGTGGATCGGCGGCCTGCCGCCACTCCGCGCTCTCGTGGCGGCAGGCCGGTCGGTTTCGCGCCGGATGCCGTGAGCGGTGCCGGGCGAAGTGCGGGAGCCGGTCCGGGACGGCCGAGGACCCGAGGTGTGTCGCCGGGCGCCGCCGTGTGCGGCGTGCCGGGAACGCCCTCGGCCGTCCGGACCAAGGCAGGTGGAAAGCCGTCGACGAGATCGGTGATGGCGGTGCCGGATGTCGAATCCCGCATGTGACCCTCCCTCGAATGGCGGAGTTCAGGAGCTGGATCTTTACCGATCCAGGGGTTCGCCTTCACTCTGCGTCACGATCTCGTTGCGGTAAGTACCCCTGCGTCATGGGGCCGTAAACCCAGGTCAACGAAGATTTGGCGGCTGGGGTCGTTCACGATGGGCAACGGAGGGTGAGGGCGTTCGCGCGACAAAAGAGGCTGGTGCCGCCAGAGCGGCACCAGCCTCAACGCCAGAACGTCAACGCCAGAACGTCAACGCCAGAACGTCAACGCCAGAACGTCAACGCCAGAACGTCACCCCCTGGGCGTCACCACAGGGGAGTTGAACGGCAGGACCAGGAGAGGCCCGGTCACCACCACGCGGTCGGTGTTGGGGCCCCAGTTGAGGTTGGCGGTCTGGTGGCAGGTGCCCCGGTCCTCGATCCAGTACCGGGCGTTCGCCCCGTCCGCCCCCGACTTGAAGCGCCCGAGGAGCGAGATGCGGTCGCGCACCTTGCCCTTGCCGTCCACGATCAGCCCGTGGATCGGGTACGTGCCGCGGAACCCGCCGTTCTTCGTCCGCGCCTCGTACCCCAGGTCCGAGATGTAGACCCGCAGCGTCTCCCCGGCGGCGTCGGTCACGGTCGCGTCGATCTCCCCGAGGAACGGGGTGACGAACCCGGGGAAGGCGGTCTGGAACTGCTCGGGATAGATCGCAGGTCGCCGCTCCAGCGCCGAGAACCGCCAGGCCCGCTTGAACGTCCCGGCCTTGATCGTGTACGTCCCGTTCTCGCAGACGAACGGCCGCAGGGTGCGTCCGGCGAAGTCGATCAGTTGCCGGACGATCGGGTTGCCGGTGCTCGGATCGCCGAACTTGTCCTCGTTGACCCGCGTGACGATGCCGTCCTTGTTCAGCTTCAGGACGAAGCCCGGCCCGAACGCCTTGAACCCTCGCTTGTTCTCCTTCACCACGATGTCGTGCCGCACACCGCCGCCGGCCGCATGGGCGGCGGGGACGGACACCAGGCCCGCGGCCATCGCCACACCGGTCACGGCGGCGAATCGAATACCAACTCTCACGAAACCTCCAGGTACCGCGCACCTCGTCGTACGAAGGATCATGATCACCTAAAAAGCGCGATTCGCACAGTCCCCGGCCGTGATCGGTCAGCTGCCGATGAGCCTCAGCCGTACCTCCTGGAGCAGCTGCTGGCGCTGGAGCTCCTCCTGCCGGTCCCGCGGCCGGAACATCACGAGCCCTTCCTCCAGCACCTGCCAGTACTCGGGGTGGGGCGTCACCAGGCCCTGCCGCAGGAGCCCGCGGATCTCGGTGAGCTCCAGCCGGCCGACCTCGGCGGCCACCCGCCGCTGCGCCCGCAGCTGGCCCTGCTCCTGCTTGATCGCCGTGATGACCGCGGCCACGCCGAAGAGCGCGACCGCGACGACGGTGACGATCGTGTGCGGTGCCAGTCCAAGGTCCATGACGCCGAGCGTAACCCCGCCTTCTTGGCGGTGCCAGGCCGATTCATGCGGTCCCTAGGACAGGCGCCGGCGGACCAACCAGAAGCACAGTCCTGCCAGTCCGAGGGTGAGAACGGTGTAGATGGCGGTCTCGTACCACTGGAAGGACCAGAAGCGGCTGGCGGGATGGTAGGTCAGCTCATGCCGGTAGCCGAGCCGCTTCAGCTCGTTGAGGCACGGCGACTGCGCCTGCTCGGCCCGCGTCTCGCTTCGCTCCCCCGGCGGCCTCGGTGCGCAGGGCCCTGACTCCGTGGACACGGGAACCGTGTCGCCGACCGTCTTCCCGGAGGCGTCGATGAGCCGGCTCGACAGGACCCAGGCGCCCGGATCGGTGGTCACCTGAGACTCCAGGCTCAGGTAGAGAGGCCCGCCACGGCCCTGTATCCCGAGCATGTCGATCTTCGTCTGGGGCAGCTCGATGGTCGACTTGACGGGCGCCATGAGGTAGGGCCTGGCCAGGAGAGGCATGGCGACCTGAACGGCGACGAAGACGGCCAGGGTGATGGCCATGGCGGGTAGGGTGCGGCGGATCAGAATCCCGATGGTCACCCCCAGGACGAAGGCGAACGCGGCGTACCCGATGGGGACGATGCCGCGGGCGTCGAAGAGCAGCGGGCCCATCCGCGGGAAGCCGGGGGAGTTGCCGGCGGCCGCCTTGTCGATGGGGCCGGACCACCAGGTCACCGCCAGGCTCCCGAGTCCGGCCGCGGTCATGGACGCCAGGGCGATGAGCCCCAGCTTGACGGTCAGCCAGCGGGTGCGCGTGATGCTCTGGTTCCACACCAGCCGGTGCGTGCCGGCCTCCAGCTCCCGGGTGATCAGCGGCGCCCCCCAGAACAGCCCGACCAGGGCCGGCAGGACCAGCACGATCGCGGTGACGGCGAGGAAGGGTGCCTGGTGGTCGTGGAAGAACGTCTCGATGTAGCGCGAGCAGCCGTTGGGCTGAGTGGTGCAGGAGGCGATTCCGGAGGCGTAGTCGTCCGCGATGCCCGGACCGGTCAGGGCCAGCACGGCGGCGAGCGCGGCGAGAGCGGCGGCCGTCATCGCGGCGGCGGCGCGGAACTGCCGCCAGGTCAGCCAGATCATCGCTGGACCTCCAAAGGACGCAGGCGCGTCCCGGTGCTCTCGTCCATGTAGGCCAGCACAAGGTCCTCCAAGCTGAGCTTCGTGACCGTCCAGGCCGGGTCGTGAATCGGTCCCTCAGTCCGGATGATGAAGTTGCTCTGGCGTTCGGTATGGCTCGCCGACACCACCTGCTGATCAGCAGGCAGCCGGTCACGACGCGGCCCGGTGAGCCGATGGTGGGTGGCCAGTAGCTCCTCGACCTCGCCCGCGACCCGCACCCGGGAATCGACGAGCACGATCAGGTAGTCGCAGACCCGTTCCAGGTCGGACACCAAGTGGGAGGACAGCAGAACACTGAGCTCCTGCTCGGCGGCGGCCTCCATCAGACCCTGCAGGAACTCCCGCCGCGCGAGCGGATCCAGTGCCGCGACCGGCTCGTCCAGAACCAGCAGCTCCGGCCGCTTTGCGATGCCCAGGGTCAGAGCCAGCTGAGCACGCTGCCCGCCGGACAACTTCCCCGCCTTACGGTCGAGTCCCAGGCCGAGCTGCTCAAGGCGATTTCGCGCCAGAGCGTCGTCCCAGCCGGGGTTGAGCCGCGCGCCGAGCCGTAGATGGTCAGCGATGCTCAGCCCCGCATAAGTCGGGGTGTCCTGAGCGACGTACCCCACCCTGGCCAGCTGCGCCGGCCCGGACCCGGGCTTGTTCCCGAGCACCGTGATGTCGCCCGCCGTAGGCCGCAGCTGCCCCACAGCCAGATTCATCAGCGTGGTCTTCCCCGCCCCGTTGGGACCGACCAGCCCCACCACGTGCCCGGCCGGGATGTCCAGATCGCAGTCCTTGAGAGCCCAATGGCTCCCGTACTTCTTGCCCAGCGCCTGGGCTCGCAGGACGGTCACGCTATGTCCTCCTCAGCGGCGGACCGAAAGGTCGTCATGAACAGGGCCTCGATGCTCTCCTCGTCCAGCCCGGCCAGCCGCGCCTTGGCCAGCCACCGCCGCAGCTCCTGCCGCAACGGCCCGTGCGCCGCCAGGGAGGCGTCGGCCAGCGTCGCGGTCACGAACGTGCCGACGCCCGGCCGTGCCGCCACCAGCCCTTCGTGCTCCAGCTCCCGGTAGGCCTTCAGCACCGTGTTGGGGTTGATCGCCAGCCTCGCCACGACCTCCTTGACCGTGGGCAGCTGGTCGCCCTCCCGCAGCAACCCCAGCCGCAACGCCTGCCGAACCTGCCGCACCAGCTGCAGATACGGCGACAGCCCCGACCGCTCGTCCAGATGGAACTCGATCATGTGCACCTCATACATCTAGTTAACTAGTACTATATGATCCTAGCTCTATGATCTGTCAATCGCGGACGTCCTCGACGTTCTGAAGAGGGCGGCGATTCAGTGGCTGAGCACCAGGGCGAGCACGAGGGCGAGCAGGAGAGAATCGAGCCTGTCCAGCAGCCCACCGGCGCCGGCCAGCCAGGAGGCGGAGTCCTTGGCCTCCACACCTCGCTTGACCATCGACTCCAGCAGATCGCCGAGTGGGGCACCGGCCACCACCGCGACGGCCAAAGGGGGCGTGAGCGCCCCCAGTACGGCCAGCGTGCCCAGGCCCGCGACCGTTCCGGCCATCAGACCGCTCCAATGCTTGGCCGGCGACAGCGGGGAAAGGCGCGGTCCGCCCAGCAGCCGACCGCTGAACGAAGCGGTGATGTCGGAGATCGACACCGCGGCGAACAAGGCCAGGACCGCCGGGCCGAGCAGGACCACGCCCGCCAGCGGCGCGAACCAGATCACCCCCAGCACGCCGAAGCACAGCCTCGAAAGCCCACGGGCCGCGTCACCGGTCACCACCGGCACCAAAGCGACGACGAAAATCGCGAGGGCCAGAACCCGGGGCAACTGGGCGGGCGCCAGCCAGGCCGTCACAGGCGCCGCCGGCACGGCAACGGTGAGGATCCCGCGGTCCAGCCAGGGCAGGCGGGTCAACGCGCCGTACTCCAGCGTGCAGGCCACTCCCGCCGCAGCGGCAAGGACGGCCGCTCCGCCAGGGCCGACATACAGGGCGGCGACCACGACGGGCACGCCCGCCGCCCAGGCGCACCACCGCAGCAGGTACTCCCGCCGCCTGGACAATCCGGCTGCGATGCCGCCGACGATGAGCGCGCCGGCGAGGACGGGGACCAGATCCGCGACCTCGGTCACGGGAGGCGCAGCGCCTCGGCGACGGCGCCGGCCACACGGGCGTTGGCCGGGGCGTCGCGTACCGCGATTCGCACGGTCCTGCCTTCGAACGCCGGGGACGACGGCGACAGGTCCCGCAGGAACACTCCCTGCCGCCGACACCGGTCGACAAGCAGGGCCGCTCCCAGCCCGCCCCGGGGCAGCGTGAGAAGGACGAAGTTCGCCACCGACTCGCGGACGTGCAGATCCCCACCGGCCGCGGCGAGCGCGGCTGCCAGCCCGGCTCGCAACTCTGCAGTCTCCGCCCACCGAGCGGCGTAGTACGCCGGATCGCGCAGCGCGCTCACCGCGGCGATCTGGGCGGGCAGGCTCACCGCCCACGGCGGGGTCCAACGCCGCAGTTCGGCTGCGATCGCCGGCGGCGCGGTGAGATAGGCCGCTCGCAGGCCCGACAGGGCGTACATCTTGGACAGCGAGGTGCAGATGACGGCGTTGGGTGCCTCTGCCGCGTACGGCTCTAGCGACTGCCCTGCGCTGGCGTAACCGACGTACGCCTCGTCAATCCAGAACCGTGTCCCCGGCGCTCCCGCCAACACTTCTCGCAACTCGGCCGCGTCGAGATGTACCCCGGTCGGATTGTTGGGATTGACGATGACCACCAGGTCGTAGCCCTCCCGCAGGGCGCGGGCGAAACGTTCCGGGTCGATCCGCCAGCCCTCTTCGCGGCGCAGCTGGAACCGGTCGGCACGGCAGCCGATCACCCGCTCGACGATGTGCGCGTACTCGCCGTAGCACGGGTCGACCAGGAGCACCCGGCTGGAGGCGTCCAGCCAGCCGCGGAACGCACGGAAGATCAGATCGGAGGAACCCGCCCCGACGGCGACGGCGGCCTCGGGTATGCCCCGGCGAAGCGCGATCTCTTCGATCAACCCGTCCGCCTGCGCCGGCGGAGAGGTCCGCGCGATCCAATCCTGCCCGGTCAGGGCCGCGACCGCCGCAGGGGCCGGCGGAAACCAGGCATCGAGCACGTCGGCGGCCACCACGTCGCGGCGCGCGTCCAGCGTGTCGAATCCCCGGCCCAGGGCCTCGACGGAGGCGCCGCCGTGCGCGCAGAACGCGTCCTCGGGCAGGAAGGGCATCTCCAGCATCCAGCGCACCGGGAGATCACGCAGCAAGGACCCGTACCGCCGGTCGGAGAGCTCGGCCACATCACCGGTCAGGACCTGGAACTCGACCGCCCCCGAGCGCACCATCGTCCCAGTCGACGCCAGTCCCAGCGCCAGGTACATCGGCAGCAGCTCGACCCGGCCCAAGGCCACGATGCTCCGGCCTCCGTGCGCCGTCACCCAGCGAAGCGCCGCGTACATCAGCAGCTTGCCGACCATCTCGCCCCGCCGCTCCGGATCGACGGTCAGGATCCGGATCTCGAACAGCCCGTCCTCACACAGCGCCGGATGCTCATCTCGCCGCAGGTATTTGTCGATCGAATAATGACCCGCCCACGGGGGCGTCACGCTGATGAACCCCGCCGGTTCACCCCCGCGGGCCGCCACGATGTAGACGCCGTCCACGTCATCAGTGAGCAGCCCGGCGTCATTGGGCACGTGCTGCCCGAGTTCCCGCGCGTACACCTCATGCCGAAGGCGGTGGATCCATTCACAGTCCGTCTCCGACGACAGACGCAGTTCCAGCTCGCGACTCACCCGCATCACCTCGGTGGCCAACCTTGCAGCAGCCCCGCGCGACCACCTGAGTACGCATACTCACCCGCCCCGGCCGTCGTACTCAGACGGTCGGCGACACCGGAAGGGCACCTACTGGCCCGACGATCCGTGGACTGCTTGGCGTAGGCGTGCCGCCATCTCGAAGGTTTCGGCTGCCAAGGCTCATCGCGATGAGCTGCGGGTGCAGGGCCGGGCGGGAGGCGTGCGGCGGGGCGGGGGATGGTGATCGCTGAGAGCGAACGTTGCTGAGGAAACAAATTGCTGCTCCGTTTTCTTGAGTGTGTATGACTCAACCTTCGGGTGGGGTTCCTACGAGACTTTGGAGCTGAGCATGAGCGAGACCCTGACGCTGCCGGTGCTGCCCCTGGACGACGGGGCCGTTCTGCCGGGCATGGTCGTTCCCCTGGACCTTTCCGAGAGTTCGGAGGTGCGGGCGGCCATCGAGGCGGCACGTGCGGTGGCCCAGTCGAAGGGGCCGGGCATCCGGTCCGCCGTCAAGCCGCGGGTGCTGCTGGTGCCTCGGCTCAACGGGCAGTACGCCGCGGTGGGAACGCTGGGCGTGATCGAGCAGGAGGGGCGGCTGCCGGGGGGAGAACCCGGGGCTGTTGTACGGGGTGTTTCCCGTGTGCAGATCGGCACAGGGACCACCGGGCCGGGTGCGGCTCTGTGGGTCGAGGGCACTGAGATCGAGGTGCCGGCCAGCGGGCGCGCGGACGAGCTGGCCAAGGAGTACAAGGGCCTGGTGAGCGCGATCCTGCAGAAGCGGGGCGCCTGGCAGGTCGTGGATGTCGTTCAGCAGATCGATGACCCTTCGGCGCTGGCGGACAACGCGGGGTACGCGCCCTACCTGTCGATCGAGCAGAAGATCGAGGTGCTGGAGACCCCGGATGTGGTGGAGCGGCTCACCCTGGTGATCGGGTGGGCGCGGGATCACCTGGCTGAGCTGGACGTGGCGGAGACCATCCGCAAGGACGTCCAGGAGGGGATGGAGAAGACCCAGCGGGAGTTCCTGCTGCGCCAGCAGCTGGAGGCCGTCCGCAAGGAACTGGCCGAGCTGAACGGGGACCCGGCGGACGAGGAGGACGACTACAGGGCCCGGATCGAGGCCGCGGATCTGCCGGAGAAGGTGCGCGAGGCGGCTCTGAAGGAGGTCGACAAGCTGGAGCGCTCGTCGGACGCCTCCCCGGAGGGCGGCTGGATCCGGACGTGGCTCGACACGGTCCTGGACATTCCGTGGAACGAGCGGACCGAGGACTCGTACGACATCGCGGGCGCGAGGGAGATCCTGGACGCCGACCACGCGGGGCTTGGTGATGTCAAGGAGCGCATTATCGAGTACCTCGCCGTAAGGAAGCGGCGTGCGGATCGGGGGCTTGGTGTTGTCGGCGGGCGGAGGTCCGGCGCTGTGCTGGCGTTGGCCGGTCCCCCTGGAGTCGGCAAGACCTCGCTTGGCGAGTCCGTGGCGCGGGCCATGGGCCGCAAGTTCGTGCGTGTCGCCCTGGGTGGTGTCAGGGACGAGGCGGAGATCCGCGGGCACCGGCGCACTTATGTCGGCGCTCTGCCGGGCCGGATCGTACGGGCCATCCGTGAGGCGGGCTCGATGAACCCCGTCGTGCTCTTGGACGAGGTCGACAAGGTCGGCGCCGACTACCGGGGTGACCCGACGGCGGCGCTGCTGGAGGTCCTGGACCCGGAGCAGAACCACACGTTCCGGGACCACTACCTGGAGGTCGAGCTCGACCTGAGCGACGTGCTCTTCCTGGCGACGGCGAACGTGATCGAGGCGATCCCCGGGCCTCTCCTGGACCGCATGGAGCTCGTTCAGCTGGACGGCTACACCGAGGACGAGAAGGTCACGATCGCCCGGGACCACCTGCTGCCGCGCCAGCTGGAGAAGGCCGGGCTGGAGGCCGCCGAGGTCGCGTTCGAGGACGGTGCCCTGCGGCTCCTGGCGGGCGAGTACACCCGCGAGGCCGGCGTGCGGTCGCTGGACCGGTCGATCGCCCGGGTGCTGCGCAAGGTCGCGGCGAACGTGGCGCTGGAGAAGGCCGAGCTGCCGATCACGGTCGGCGCCGAGGACCTGAAGGACTACCTGGGACGGCCGCGGTTCACGCCGGAGGTCGAGCTCAGCAGGTCCGAGCGGCGGACCGGCGTTCCGGGGGTCGCGACGGGTCTGGCGGTCACCGGCGCGGGTGGCGACGTGCTCTACATCGAGGCGTCGCTGGCCGACAAGGAGACCGGCGACACCGGAGTCACCCTGACGGGCCAGCTCGGCGACGTCATGAAGGAGTCGGCCCGGATCGCGCTCAGCTACCTGCGTTCGCGCGGCGCCGAGCTCGAACTGCCGGTCGGCGACCTGAAGGAGCGCGGCGTGCACGTCCACGTGCCCGCCGGCGCGATCCCGAAGGACGGGCCGAGCGCGGGCATCACGATGACCACGGCGCTGGCGTCGCTGCTGTCGGGGCGGCCGGTCCGGTCGGACGTCGCGATGACCGGCGAGGTCTCCCTGACCGGGCGGGTGCTCCCGATCGGCGGGCTCAAGCAGAAGCTGCTCGCGGCCAGCCGCCTCGGCATCACGACCGCGATCGTGCCCAAGCGGAACGAGCCGGACCTGGAGGAGGTGCCGGCGGAGGTGCTGGAGAACATGACGGTCTTCGCTGTCAGCGACGTCCGTGAGGTGCTGGACCTGGCCCTGGAGCCCGCCACCACCGACACCCCCGTCAGCGTCTGATTCCAGAAGCGAACGCCTGTGCCAGGCCCTGCGGCTTGGCACAGGCGTTCCGTCGTGCTTAGCGGATTGTTAGCGGCTCGCGAGATGCTCTGTGCGCACGGGAGGACGGGGCGTCTTCGCGAGGGCGGGGCCATATTGCGGGGCGCGCGCCATCGGAGAAGATCCGGTACGTGTCCGCGCCGCGGAGACGCCCCATCCATCGGGGAGATCGTGACTTTCTGAGCGCGGCCCCGCCTCGTACGGCGGCCGAGGCGGGGGCAGGGACAAAGAGGTGATGACCACAGGCGCATAGCGGTTGGCGGAACTTCGGCATAACGGGAGCGGAGCGGTTACAGTGGGCGCCTCCCCGCCCTCCTTTCCGCATGCCGTGAGGTAGACCCCTATGCCCGGTGGGCTGTACTTCCGCGTCCTCGGCCCGGTGGTCGCCGAACGCGACGGCGTGCCGCTGGACGTGGGCGGTCCCCAGCCGCGCGCCGTGCTCGGCCTGCTCCTCCTGGAGGCAGGCCGGGTGGTGTCGGTGGACCGGCTGGCGGAGGCGCTGTGGGAGGGCGAGCCGCCCAATTCATGGCGGGTGCAGCTCCAGGGCATGGTGTCCCGTCTGCGCCGCAAACTGGGCGCGGGCGGCGAACGCACGTCCGCACCGATCGACACGGTCCCGCCCGGATACCGGTTGCGGATGTCGGACGATCAGCTGGACCTTCTGGTCTTCCGGCGCGAGGTCGAGCGGGCCAAGCGGCACATGGCGGCGGGTGAGCACCTGCTCGCCGCCGAGCTCCTGCACGTGGCGATGGCTCGCTGGCGCGGGCAGATCTGCGCCGACGTGGCTTCGCCGTACGTACGGCAGGCCGCGGCGGGCTGGGAGGATCTCCGGCTGGCCGCGCTGGAGGACCGGATCGACGCCGACATCGCCCGGGGCCGTCACGACGAGCTCGCCGCCGAACTGCACGCGCTCGTCCGGGAACACCCGCTCCGGGAGCGCTTCAGCGGCCAGCTCATGACCGTCCTCTCCCGCGCCGGGCGACCGGCCGACGCCCTCGCGGTGTTCCGGGACGCCCGCGAACGCATGGTGGCCGAGCTGGGGATCGAGCCGTCGACCCGGCTCCAGCAGCTCCACCGGGCGATCCTGACGGGTGTGCACGGCGCGGAGAACGCCGACGCCGTGCGAGGCCTCCCGTACGTCGTGCCTCGCCAGCTCCCCGCCGACGTCGTCGACCATGTCGGCCGGGAAGAGCTGCTGGCCGAGCTGGACGCCGTCCTGTCGTCCAGCGGGCCACGGGCGGCGCCGCCGCGGATCGCGATCACCGGGCCCGGTGGCATCGGCAAGACCGCGCTCGCCCTGCGCCTGGCCCACCGCAACCGCGAGGCCTACGCGGACGGCCAGCTCTACGCGCGGCTCGGCACCGCCGACGCCGCCGGGGTGCTGGCGACCTTCCTGCACGCGCTCGGCGTGCCGCCCGCGGGCGTGCCGCAGGCGGTCGACGAACGCGGCTCCCTGTTCCGCGAGCTGCTGGCCACCCGCCGCGTGCTCCTCGTCCTGGACGACGTGACGGACGAGGAGCAACTGCGCCCGCTGGTGCCCGCCGAGCCGCGCTGCGCGGTGCTGATCACCAGCCGCCGGCGGTTGTCGGGTGAGGGCGCGCTGCGGTCCGTCCAGCTCGACGCGCTGCCCGCCGACGCGGGCCTGCGCCTGTTCGGAGCCATCGCGGGCCCGGAGCGCGCCGCGGCCGAGCCGGAGGCGGCGGCCGAGATCGTCCGGTTGTGCGGTGGGCTGCCGCTCGCCGTCCGGATCGCCGCCGCGCGCCTTCGTACGCGGCCCGATCTCACGGTCCAGGACATGGCACGGCGCCTGGCGTCCCATCGTGACCGGCTCGACTGGTTAAAGCAGGGCGACGTCGGCGTGCGGGCCAGCTTCCAGGACTCCTACTCCGCGCTGAGCCCCGATCAGCAGCGCCTCTTCCGGCGTCTCGGGGCGCTGGAGGTCCCGGAGTTCCCCTCGTGGGTGCCCGCCGCCCTGCTCGCGGTCGGCGCCGCGGAGGCCGAGCGCCTCTTGGACGACCTCGTGGACGTCCACCTGGTCGAACCCGCCGGCCGCGGCGTGACCGGGCCGCGGTACCACGTGCACGATCTGATCCATCTCATGGCCGCCGAACTCGCGGACCCCGCCGATCGGATCCCCGCGCTCCGCCGCCTGCTGGGCGGCTGGCAGGACCTGGCCGCGACGGCCGATGCCGAACTCCCGCACTGGTACGGTCTGGACCCTGCACCGCCCCCGCTCTGGCGCGCGCCCGCCCACATGCACGAGGCCGTACGAGCCGCACCGCTCAGCTGGTTCGATGAGGAACGCGTCCAGCTGTCCGGCCAAGTGAGATCGGCCGAGGACCACGACCTCGGGGCGGCGTGGCCCTTGGCGCAGAGCGTGACCACCTACTTCGACCTGCAGGGCCGGTTCGACGAGTGGAGCGCGGCTCTGCACGCCGGGTTGCGGGTGGCCGAGCGGGCCGGGGATCGCCTCGGGCAGGCCTGCATGCTCGGACTCCTCGTGGACTGCGAGTCGAGCCGGTTTCAGCTCGGCGAGGGTCTCCAGTACGCCGAACGCGCGCTGGCCGCCTACCAGTCGCTCCCGCCGTACGAGCACGAACCCCTGCCGGCGGCGTCCTTGGACGAGCATTGCCGGCCGCTGCAGGAGGCCCGGCGCGCCAGGGATCCCCTCGGCATCGGCCGTTTCGCCTTCACCCTTTGCCTGAGCAGCCGCGAGGCGGGGGAGCGGGGCGACTACCTGTCACTCCTGGAGGAGGCCGCGGCGGCGTTCGAGGCGTGCGGCGCTCCCATGGCGGAGCTGTGGACGCTCAAGACCGCATGGCTGGCGTACCTCAAGCTCGGCCGGATCGACGACGCGGTCGCCTGCCTGGAACGGGGAATAACGATCATCATGCGGCTGGGGGACGATTTCGAGAGCACCTCGGTCGTCGGCGAGATCGGCACGCTGCTGGTCGCCGCGGGCCGGCTCGGCGATGCCGATGAGCTGGCCCGCGAGACCCTGCATCGCGCCCGCGCGCACGGCCACCGGTGGGACGAGGCCGCCGCCCTCGACATCCTGGCGGCGCTCGCCGAGGCCTCCGGCGACCAGCACGCCGCCGTCGACGCCCGGCTGCGAGCCCTCGCGTTGTGGCGGCGTCTGAACGCCACGGCCCGAATCTCCGACACCATGGCCAGACTCGCCGGGGACCTCGGCGTCACCAGCCTCCCGCAGGGGTAGGGCGTGTCTCGAAGTCGGCGCCGGGTCCTTGGGGGTCAAGCGTCCTTCGGCGTCAGTCGGAAGATGCGCAGCTGGCGGTCCACACGCTCGACGTAGCGGTCGTACACCGGCCAGACCTTCATGAGCTTCGGCCACACTTCGGCGCGTTCGGCGTCGTCGAGCAGGTGCGCGGTGACCGCCACCGTCCGGCCGCGGAAGCTCACCTCGGCGTCGGGGTTCTTGAGGAGGTTGCCGGTCCAGGCCGGGTGCTTCTCACGGCCGAAGTTGGAACCGACGATGACCCAGGTGCCGTCCGGCTCCGGCATGCAGGCGAGCGGTGCCTGCCGGGGCTTGCCGCTGACCGCGCCCGTCGTGGTGAGGACGAGGCTGGGCACGAGCGCCTGGCCGAGCAGGAACCGGCCCCCGCTGGCCTTGTGCAGGGCGCGGTCCAACGGTGGCACGATCTTCGGGCCGATCTTGGCGAACACGGGGGAGCCGGAGACGCGCTGCATGATGGGGCCCATCGTGCGCTGGATGAGGGTGGGCATCTTCTGCTCCTTGAGGTTCGGGGTCGGGGCGAGGCGTCCGGCCTTGCGCGGATCGAGGTGGCCGGCTGCGGCCAGCCAGCGGAGCCCGTCCTCGACGGTGTCGCGGACCGGCCGCAGTTCGAGGTCCAGGGCGTCGAGGGCGGGCCGGTCGTCGGTCGGCACGAGCTTGACCATGAACTCGGCGGCGTCCCGGGTCAGCGGGTAGTCGAACGTCCTGACGCGCTTGGCCAGGTCGAGCGCCGACCCCAGGCCGAGCATGACGGAGCCGGGCACGGTGAGTCGGCGGCACTTCACCCCGGTGAGGTCGTCGCAGAGATCGGCGCACTCCGGCCATGTCAGATAGTGGCCACCGAGCAGCCAGCGTTCGCCGCTCCGCTTGGCGGTCACCGTGCGCGCGACGGCCTCCGCCAGATCGCGGACGTCGATGATCGAGACGCCGCCGCGCGGCATCGGCCAGGCCTTGCCGAGGGCCCCGGCGAGCCCTTCCATCAGCGCGTCCAGCGTCGGCTGATGGGGCCCGCAGACGCCGCCGGGGTAGAGGATCGTGACGGGCGCGCCCTCGTCTTGGAGGCCGCGTACGTACCGTTCGGCCTCCAGTTTGGATCTGCCGTAGTCGGTGCGCGGTGTGGCGAGCGGAGCCTCGGCGGTGATGACGGGTCCGGACGGCGGGACGAAGACGGCGACGGTCGAGATGTGCACCACCGGGTCGAGCCCGCGGGCCACGGCGCCGCCGATGACGTTGCGGGTGCCGTCGACGTTGACCTTCACGATGTTCGCCTCGGCGCCGGTGACCCCGATCGCGGCGGCGGCGTGGATGGCGGCGTCGCAGCCGTCCAGGCCCTCGGCCACGGAGGCCTCGTCGAGCATGTCGCCGGGCACGAGCTCGACGTTCTCGGCGGGGACGCCGACGGCGTTGAGGACCTTGGCGGCCCTGCCCGGGTCGCGGACCAGGGCGCGCGGCCGGTGCCCGGCCGCGAGCAGGGCGGCCACGGTGTACGACCCGACGAAGCCGGACGCGCCGGTGAGGAAGACCCGCATGCGATCAAACTAGCGTTTGGTCGGGTGAGGATTCAATCGAGACGGGTCTTTCCGGTTTCGGTCTTCATCTTTTGCCGTTGAATCTGGTCCCGGCCGTTGACGGTGCTGGAACGCTCCATCACACTCGGGTCCCACCCAACCGAGAACGGGAGGGGACTCATGAGAATCGCACTGGCCGGTGCGGGGCGCATCGGAGCCCGCCATGCCGCCGCGCTGGCCGCACTGCCCGAGGTCGAGGCCGTGCTGGTGGCCGACGCCGATCCACGACGGGCCCGCGATCTGGCCGCCAGGGTGCGCGGCGCGCGGGCCGTCGACTCCGTCGAGAAACTGTTCACCGCGGGCGCCGACGGCCTGGTGGTCACCGCCGCGACCGACGCGCACGCGGGCCTGGTGGGCCGGAGCGTGGCCGCCGGAATGCCGGTGTTCTGCGAGAAGCCGCTGGCCTCGACTCTTGATGGAACGTTCCAAACAGTGGCCGCCGCACGCGCCGCGGGCGTGCCCGTGCAGGTCGGCTTCCAGCGCCGCTTCGACGCGGGCTACCTGGTGGCACGGGACGCGGTCGCCTCCGGGCGGCTCGGCTGGCTGCACACCGTGCGGTCGTGCAGCTTCGACCCGGCGCCGCCGCCCGCGGGGTACATCCCGACCTCCGGCGGGCTCTTCCGCGACTGCGTGATCCACGATCTCGACTCCATCCGCTTCGTCACCGGCCGCGAGGTGGCCCGGGTCATGGCCATGGGCGCCAACAAGGGCGACGAGATCTTCCAGGAGAGCGGCGACGTCGACACCGGGACCGCCCTCGTCACGCTGGACGACGGCACCCTCTGCACGGCGTCGGCCACCCGCTACAACGCAGCCGGATACGACGTCCGGCTGGAGGTCTTCGGCTCCAAGGACAGCGTCGTCGCCGGGCTGGACGACCAGACTCCCATCAGCCCCATACCGGAACGGGCTCACTCTGCCGGGCACGCCGCCGAGGCCTACAGCGGCTTCCTCGAACGCTTCGCCGCCGCGTACGACGCCGAGCTGCGCGCGTTCACCGACCTGGTCGCCGGGCGGCGGAGCAACCCGTGCCCGCCCGAGGAGGCGCTCGAAGCCTGCTACCTGGCCGAGGCGTGCGAGCTCTCCAGGCGCGAGGGCAGGGTCGTCGAGATCGAGGAGGTACGCCGATGAGGACCGAGGAGGTACGCCGATGAGGATCGCCGGGGCACCGATCTCATGGGGCGTGTGCGAGGTGCCGGGCTGGGGGCACCAGCTGGCACCGGACCGGGTGCTGGCCGAGATGCGCGAGCTCGGCATCACCGCGACCGAGCTCGGCCCCGCCGGGTTCCTCCCGGCCGGGCGGGCTGAACGCGACGAGCTACTTGAGTCATACGGGCTTGAACTGATCGGCGGATTCGTGCCCGTCGTCCTGCACGACCCCGCGTACGACCCGAGGCCGGAGGCCGAGCGTGCTCTCGACGACCTCGGCCAGGGTGCGACGCTGGTGCTCGCGGCGGTCACCGGGCTCGACGGTTATGACCGGCGGCCCGCCCTGGACACCAAGGGCTGGACGACCCTGCTGGCCAACCTCGACGCGATCTCCGCCATGGCCGCCGACCGCGGGCGGTGCGCGGTCCTGCATCCGCACGTCGGCACGATGGTCGAACGCCGCGACGAGGTCGAGATGGTCCTCGGCGAATGCGGGATCCCGCTCTGCCTCGACACCGGCCACCTCCTCATCGGCGGTACCGACCCGTCCTGGCTGGCCCGCACCGCCGCCCACCGGATCGCGCACGTTCACCTCAAGGACGTGGACGCGCAGCTCGCCGACCAGGTGCGCACGGGCCGGACCGGCTACACCGAGGCCGTCGGCACCGGGATGTACCGGCCGCTCGGCCGCGGGGACATTGACATCGCCGGGATCGTCCGCAGTCTGGAGAACGCCGGGTACGAAGGCTGGTACGTCATGGAGCAGGACACCGTGCTCACCACCGAACCCGGGCCGGGCGGCGGTCCCTGCGACGACGTCCGGGCGAGCCTCGACTACCTGGCCGAGGCCGACCTGACGGAGGTCGGCCTGACAGAGGGGGCGCCGTGACGACGAGCCGGTACGACCTGATCACCATGGGCCGGGTGAGCGTGGACGTCTACCCGCACCAGGTGGGCGTCCCGCTGGAGGACGTCGAGACGTTCGGCAAGTATCTCGGCGGCAGCCCCACCAACGTGGCGGTGGCCGCCGCCCGGCTCGGCCGCCGCGCCGCGGTGATCACCCGGACCGGCGACGACCCGTTCGGCCGGTTCGTGCACCGGGCGCTCAAGGGGTACGGGGTGGACGACCGCTTCGTCACGGCGGTCCCCGGCCTGCCCACACCGCTGGCGTTCTGCGAGATCTTCCCGCCGGACGACTTCCCGCTCTACTTCTACCGGTATCCGAAGGCCCCCGACCTGGAGATCCGGCCGGACGAGCTGGACCTGGACGCCATCCGTTCGGCGCGGCTCGTCTGGGCCACGGTGACCGGGCTGTCCCAGGAGCCGAGCCGCGAATCCACCCTGACCGCGCTCGCCGAGCACACCGGGAGCGCCGGCCGGACCGTGCTCGACCTCGACTACCGGCCGATGCTCTGGTCCGCGCCCGAGAACGCCCGGCGCTGGGCGCAGTCCGCACTGGAGCACGCCACCGTGGCCGTCGGGAACCTGGAGGAATGCGAGGTCGCGGTGGGGGAGCGAGAGCCGCACGCCGCCGCCCGTGCCCTCCTCGACCGCGGTCTCGAACTCGCCGTCGTGAAGCGGGGCCCGGAGGGTGTCCTCGCCGCGACGGAGGATCAGATGGTGGAGGTCCCGCCCGCCCACGTGAAGGTCGTCAACGGGCTGGGCGCCGGCGACGCGTTCGGCGGCGCCCTGTGCCACGGGCTGCTCGCCGGATGGGACCTTGAGCGTGTCATCGCGTTCGCGGGCGCCGCCGGTGCGATCGTGGCCTCACGGCTGGCCTGCTCCGACGCCATGCCGACCGAGGCCGAAGTGGACGAACTCCTCTGGGAGACTTCGAGATGAAGCATCACCTGCCCTCCGGGACGACCGCCGACGAGCCGTACAGCGTGATCATCACGCCCGAGACGGCCGGTTGGGAGCACACCGCGCTGCGGGTGCTCGAACTGCCGGCCGGCGGCGCGCACACGTTCGGCACGGGCGAGTTCGAGATGATCGTGCTGCCGCTCTCCGGCTCGTGCCGCGTCACCTGCGACGGGGAGGTCCTGGAGCTGCGCGGCCGCCGCACCGTCTTCACCCGGGTCACCGACTTCGCCTACGTGCCGCGCGACGCGCAGGTCACCGTCACAGGGCGGGGACGGTTCGCGCTGGCGGGGGCACGGTGCCGCGAACGGCTCGTGCCGCGGTACGGCCCGGCGGGGCGGGTGCCGGTCGAGCTGCGCGGCGCGGGACCGGCCAGCCGCCAGGTCAACAACTTCGGCACGCCCGAGGGGTTCCCGTACGCGGACAAGCTCATCGCCTGCGAGGTCCTGACCCCGGGCGGCTGCTGGTCGTCGTTCCCGCCGCACAAGCACGACGAGGAGACGCCGACGGAGTCCGTCCTCGAAGAGATCTACTACTTCGAGGTCGAGGGCCCGGCCGGCATGGCCTACCAGCGGGTGTACGGCTCGACGGACGTGCTCGAAGAGGTCCGCACCGGGGACGCCGTGCTGATCCCGCATGGCTGGCACGGCCCGTCGATGGCGGTGCCGGGACATGATCTCTACTACCTGAACGTGATGGCCGGGCCCTCGGACGAACGCGCCTGGCGGATCTGCGACGACCCGGCCCACACCTGGATCCGCGAGACGTGGACCACCCAGGACATCGACCCCAGGCTCCCGTTGACCTCGGTGGAGGAACGATGACCAGGCTCACCGTCGCGCAGGCGACCGTCCGTTTCCTGGCGCACCAGTGGTCGGAACGGGACGGCGAACGTCACCGTTTGATCTCGGGATGCTTCGGAATCTTCGGACACGGGAATGTGGCGGGGATCGGGCAGGCACTGCTGGAGGAGGGCTTCCCCTATCACATGGCCCGCAACGAGCAGGCGATGGTCCACACGGCCGTCGGGTACGCGCGCACGCAGGACCGGCTGCGCACGTACGCCTGCACGACGTCGATCGGTCCCGGCGCGACCAACCTGGTCACGGGTGCCGCGCTGGCCACGGTCAACCGCCTCCCCGTGCTGCTGCTCCCCGGCGACATCTTCGCCACGCGCAGCGCCAACCCCGTCCTCCAGGAACTGGAGGACGCCCGTTCGTACGACGTGTCGGTCAACGACTGCCTCAAGCCGGTGTCGAAGTACTGGGACCGGATCAACCGTCCGGAACAGCTTCCGTCCGCGCTGCTGGCCGCGATGCGCGTGCTGACCGATCCGGCCGAGACCGGCGCGGTCACGCTCGCGTTGCCGCAGGACGTCCAGGCCGAGGCGTACGACTGGCCGGACGAGCTGTTCGAGGACCGCATCTGGCACGTGGGCCGCCCGGTGCCCGAGCCCGCCGCGCTCGCGCGGGCGGCGGCGCTCCTCACGGCCGCGGAGCGGCCCTTGGTCGTCGCGGGCGGCGGCGTCATCTATTCGGGTGCCTCGGGCGAGCTGCGTGCGTTCGCCGAGCAGACCGGCGTGCCCGTCGCCGAGACGCAGGCGGGCAAGGGCTCGCTCGCCTGGGATCACCCGTGTGCCGTGGGCGCGATCGGCGCCACCGGTTCGACCGCCGCCAACGCGCTCGCGCGCGAGGCCGACGTCGTGCTCGGCATCGGCACCCGCTACAGCGACTTCACCACCGCCTCACGCAGCCTCTTCGCGCGGCCGGGCGTACGGTTCGTCAACCTCAACGTCGCCACGTTCGACGCCGCCAAGCTTGCGGGAGAGTCGCTGGTCGCCGACGCCCGGGCCGGGCTCGCCGCCTTGCGCGGAGCGATCGGTGACTGGACCGTCCCGGAGCCCTACCGCGAGGAGACCCGGATCCTGGTCGCGCGCTGGAACAAGACCGTGGACCAGGCCTATGCCCTCGGCCACACGCCGCTCCCCGCCCAATCGGAGATCCTCGGCGTCGTCAACGAGGTCAGCGGGCCGCGTGACGTGGTGGTGTGCGCCGCCGGGGCGATGCCGGGCGACCTGCACAAGCTGTGGCGCGCCCGGGACCCCAAGGGCTACCACGTGGAGTACGGCTACTCCTGCATGGGCTACGAGATCGCCGGCGGGCTGGGGGTGAAGCTCGCGGCGCCCGACCGGGACGTGTTCGTGCTGGTCGGGGACGGCTCGTACCTGATGATGGCGCAGGAACTGGTGACCGCCGTCGCCGAGGGGGCCAAGCTCATCGTCGTCCTCGTGAACAACCACGGCTACGCCTCGATCGGCGGGTTGTCGGAGACGGTCGGCGCCCAGCGTTTCGGCACCGCCTACCGCGACCGCGAGGGCGACCTGCTCCCGGTCGACCTCGCCGCCAACGCCGCCAGTCTCGGCGCCGACGTCGAGCGCGCCGGCACGATCGCCGAGTTCCGTGCCGCGCTCCAGCGGGCCAAGGAGTCCGCGCGCACGACCGTCGTCCACGTCGAGACCGATCCGCTCGTGTCGGCTCCCGGCAGCGAGGCCTGGTGGGACGTCCCCGTCGCCGAGGTGTCGGCGCTGGAGACGACCCAGGAGGCCCGCGCCCGATACGAGAAGGAGCGGCAAGCCCGACGCTCCCACCTGTGACCTTTCTTCGCTTTTTCCTAGCCCACCCCACTCGGGGAGAACGGAGAACGCCCAATGAAGCGCATACGGAGGTCCGGCCTGACGGCCCTGGCGGTGGCGGGCGTGCTGTCCCTGGCGCTCACCGCGTGCAGTGAGTCGGGCGGCAAAGAGGCAGAGAAGACGCCGGGCGTGGGCGGTGCCGGGCCGAGGCTCAAGGTCGCCATGGTCACGCACTCCGGACCGGGCGACACGTTCTGGGACATCGTCCAGAAGGGCGCCAAGGCGGCCGCCGCCAAGGACAACGTGGAGTTCCTCTACTCGGCCGACCCGGACGGCGGCAAGCAGGCGCAGCTCGTCCAGGCGGCCATCGACAAGAAGGTGGACGGCATCATCGTCACCTTCGCCAAGCCGGACGCGCTGAAGGACGTCGTCGCGCGCGCCACCGCGGCCAAGATCCCGGTCGTGTCGATCAACTCGGGCGCCGACGTGTCCGCGCAGTACGGCGCGGTCGCGCACTTCGGGCAGGACGAGACCGTGGCGGGCGAGGCCGCCGGGCGCGAGCTCGCCAAGTCCAATGCGAAGAAGGCGCTGTGCGTCATCCACGAGCAGGGCAACGTCGGACTGGAGGACCGCTGCGCCGGTGCCAAGAAGACCTTCGGCGGCTCGATGCAGAACCTCTTCGTGCAGGGCACCAACATGCCGCAGGTCAAGTCGTCCATCACCGCCAAGCTGCAGGCCGACAAGTCCATCGACGGCATCCTGACCCTGAACGCCGCGATCGCCGCCACCGCCGTCGACTCCGCCAAGGAGGCGGGCAGCCAGGCCAAGATCGCCACGTTCGACATGAACAAGGAGCTGGTCGCCTCCCTCAAGTCGGGCACCATCCAGTTCGCCGTCGACCAGCAGCCCTACCTGCAGGGGTACGAGGCGGTGGACGGAATCTGGCTGCTCAAGAACAACGGCAACATCCTCGGCGGCGGGCGGCCGGTGCTGACCGGACCGGCCATCGTCACCAAGGACACCGCGGCCTCGATCGAGCAGTTCGCCAACCAGGGCACGCGCTGATGGGTCAGGCAGTCGTCCAGCCGCCGCGGGTCGCGGCCGACGAACGGGTCACCCGGCGGTCGCCACTGCGGCGGCTGCTGGGACGCCCGGAACTCGGCGCACTGATCGGCGCGGTGGCGGTGTTCGTGTTCTTCTCCGTCGTCGCGGACGCGTTCCTGCAGGCCAGCTCGTTCTCGACGGTGCTGTACGCGGGTTCCACGTTCGGCATCATGGCGGTCGGCGTCTCGCTGCTGATGATCGGCGGCGAGTTCGACCTGTCGGCCGGGGTGATGGTGACGACGTCGGCGCTGATCGCCGCGCTGTTCAGCTACCAGCTCACGCTGAACGTGTGGGCGGGCGTGGTGATCTCGCTCGTCCTCACGCTCGCGCTGGGGTTCCTGAACGGGCTGCTCTACGTCAAGACCGGGCTGCCCAGCTTCATCATCACGCTGGCGACGTTCTTCATGCTGGCCGGCGCCAACCTCGGCGTCACCAAGGCCGTCACCGGCAACGTCGCCAGCGACTCGATCCGCGACATGGACGGGTTCGCCACGGCGCGGAGCGTGTTCGCGTCCGACGTGGTGATCGGTGGCGTCAACGTCAACATCACGGTCTTCTGGTGGTTGCTGTTCGTCGCGGTGGCGACCTGGATCCTGCTGCGCACCCGCACGGGCAACTGGATCTTCGCGTCCGGCGGCGCCGCCGCCAGCGCCCGGGCGGTCGGCGTCCCGGTCACCCGGACCAAGATCGGCCTCTTCATGGGGGTCGCGTTCTGCGCCTGGTTCTCCGGGATGCACCTGCTGTTCGCGTTCGCCTCGGTGCAGTCCGGCGAGGGCGTCGGCAACGAGTTCTTCTTCATCATCTGCGCGGTGATCGGCGGCTGCCTGCTGACCGGAGGCTACGGATCGGCGATCGGCGCCGCCATCGGCGCGTTCATCTTCGGCATGGTCAACAAGGGCATCGTGTACGCCGAGTGGAACCCCGACTGGTTCAAGTTCTTCCTCGGCGCGATGTTGCTCATCGCCACCGTCGTCAACCTCATCGTGCGCCGCCGAGTGGAGCAGTCGGGATGACGACCGAGAAGATCGAAACGGCACGGCCGCTGGTCCGGCTCGACGAGGTCGGCAAGAACTACGGCAACATCATCGCCCTGCGCGAGGTGTCCCTGGAGGTCTCGCCCGGCGAGGTCACCTGCGTGCTCGGCGACAACGGCGCCGGCAAGTCCACCCTCATCAAGATCGTGGCGGGTCTGCACCGCCACGACACCGGCACGTACCAGGTCGAGGGCGAGGCGGTGTCCTTCGCCTCGCCCCGGGAGGCGCTCGACCGCGGCATCGCCACGGTCTACCAGGACCTCGCCGTCGTCCCGCTCATGCCCGTATGGCGCAACTTCTTCCTCGGCTCGGAGAAGCGCAAGACGTTCGGGCTCATGGACATCGAGTTCATGCGCAGGACGACCAAGAGCGAACTCCTCGCCATGGGCATCGACCTGCGCGACGTCGACCAGCCCATCGGCACTCTCTCGGGCGGCGAACGCCAGTGCGTCGCGATCGCCCGCGCCGTCTACTTCGGCGCCAAGGTGCTCGTGCTGGACGAGCCCACCGCCGCCCTCGGCGTCAAGCAGGCGGGCGTCGTCCTCCGCTACATCGTCCAGGCGCGCGAACGCGGGCTCGGCGTCATCTTCATCACCCACAACCCGCACCACGCCTACCCGGTCGGCGACCGCTTCCTGCTCCTCAAACGCGGCCGCAGCATCGGCTACCACAGCAAGGGCGACATCACCCTGGACGAGCTCACCGCCCTCATGGCGGGCGGCTCCGAACTCGAAGAGCTCGCCCACGAGCTGCAGGGCGTCACCGCGGGCAAGGAACTGACCGAGGAGGCCAAGAAGCTCGGCCTCACCGACTAGAACCAGGACGGACCGGAACCAGGACCGGCTGAAAAACCAGGACGGGCTAGAGCCAGGTGGCTCCGGCGAGGATCTTCTCCAGGCCCGGGATGTTCCACTCGTCCACGATCAGGATCTTCGACTGCGGGAAGAACCAGGTCTTCTGGATGAACGGGTCCCTCCGGGGGAGGTTGACGTCCTGGGCCAGGCAGTAGAAGCGCCACTCGTAGTACTCAGCCTTGCGGCTGCCGACCTGTGCCAGTCCCTTCTTCATGAGCCGGTCGGGAGTGCGCATCCGGTAAGTGGCGGGCTTGGGCGGGCATACGCCGCCCGGGTCGTTCGCGGGGTGGAAGCCTTTGCCCTGCCGGTATCTCGCCTCCTGTACCTCCTGCGTCCAGAGCATCTGGTCCTCGTCCAGCACGGCGAAGCTCGGGCAACCCGAGTTGTAGTAGGTCTTCCTCATGTCCGGATACCAGGCGTTGGCCGGGCAGCGGCCCGGCACGTCGACCCGGTAGCTGCCGCCCTTCTCGCCGAGGCGCTGGACCTTCCAGCCCTGGGGCACGGACAGGCGGAACCTGCCCAACGTGATTGGGACACCGGGTGGCGCTGCCGGAGACGAGCTGGCGGCCGTCTCCTTGGGCGCCGGCTCGCCTCTACCGGCCTGGTAGACGCCGACGCCGCCCGCGGTGGCGCCGACGACGGCCGTTCCGGCGATGGCGACGGTGGTCTTGGTGCCGAGCGCGGTGAGCACTCCGGTGGAGCCCGCGGTGGAGGCGCCGGCCCCGGCTGCCCCGGCCGCGACGGACGCGCCCGGTGCGAGCCCGGCCGCGGCGAGCGGGAAGAGCGCGGCGAGCGCGATGGCCGTGCCGGTGAGGACACGGACGCCGCGTGACTCCCAGTCCGGGCCGTACGTGGCGCGGGCGACCTCTTCGAGCTCTCCGACGAAGACGGCCGCACTCGCGGGGCGTTCATCCGGTTCCTTGGCCATGCCCTTCGCGACGAGCGGCCGCAGCGCCGTCGGGAGATCCTCCAGCGGGATGGGCTTGTTGACGTGCCCGTTCATGAGCGCGGCCTGGTTGCCGCCCTCGTACGGGCGGCGGCCGGTGACGCATTCGAAGAAGACGCAGGTGGCCGCGTAGACGTCGGTCGCCGGGGACGCCGGCCCGCCCCGCCACTGCTCGGGCGCCATGTAGAGCGGCGTGCCCGCGGACGACGACGCGCCCTCGGGCGTGGCGATCCCGAAGTCGATGAGCTTGCTCCGCCCGTCGGCCGGCACGACGACGTTCGCGGGCTTGTAGTCGCGATGGACGACGCCCGCCGTGTGGGCGGCGGCGAGGCCCAGCAGCGAGCCCTTGAGGACGGTCAGCGCCGCCTCCGGCTCCAGCGTCCCGTACCGCTCCAGGATCGTCTTGAACGGGACGCCCTCGACGGCCTCCATGATGATCGCGACGCCCTCGTCCGTCTCGACCAGCCGGTAGAGGCGGGCGACATGGGGGTTGTCGACCTGCCCGAGCATGCGCGCCTCGTGCCGGAGCCTTCGCTGGGCCTCCGGGTCGGCGTCGGCGGGCAGGTACTTGATCGCTACCGGCGTGCCCCGCTCGGCATGCCGGGCGAGCACCACCCTGCCCTGGGCGCCCCGGCCCAGCTCCCGCACTTCCTCGAACCCCGAGACCTGCCAGTCAGTCAACGCCGTGCTCCCTGCCCGTCAGTGATCCGCCGACTGTCTGACGCGGATCCCGCCCGCCAGGTTTGCAGATAATGATCTCTGACTGGTCCATGTCAGGCCGCAGTGTCAGGCTGCAGTGTCAGATCGCAGTGTCAGGCCGTCCAGGTCGCCTTCTGGAGGATCGCGGCGAGGCCGGGGGTGTTCCATTCGTCCACGATGAGGACCTTCGACTGCGGGAGGTACCAGAGGCGGTGCGCGAAGCTCACGTTCGTCTTCTCGTATTTCGGGATGAGCTTCGCGCAGGTGATCTGCCATTCGCGGTACTCGGCCTGGCGTCCGCCGATGGGGGCCAAGCCTCGTTTCACGAGCTTTTGCCCCCCGATGCCGAACAGGTCGGCGCGGGGCGGGCAGGCGTGTGTCGCCTCGGTGTCGGGAGCGAAGATACTCGTGATCTTGAACGTGTCCCAGCCCAGCTCGCCGTCGTTGCGGAACGGCATGACGATCACAGCGAAGCTCGGGCAGTGGTTGTTGTAGTAGGGGTCCTGCTCCCGCGTCTTCCCCTCACGCTTGTCGTTTTCCTGCACCAGCTTCGGCACCCGGCATTGGCCGGGCACATTCACCCGGTAGTTGTATGTCAAGGGCGTCCGGGAGTTGCGTTCGTACACCGGTAGCGGGTGCGACTTCCAGGTCAGGGGGAGCCGCAGGGAAAGCTTGCCGAACGCGACGTTCTTGCCCGGAGCGAGCGAGCTCGCCGCCGCGGCCGGTTTGCGCGGCTGAGTCTCGTCGGACTGGGCGTACTCATAGACGCCGAAGACGCCCGCCGTGGCGCCGACCACGGCCGTGCTCGCGATCGCCACGGTGGCCTTCGCACTCAGCGCCCCCACCACGCCGGACGATCCTGCGGCGGACGCACCCGCGCCCGCGGCGACGCCCGCCGGGGCGAGGCCCGCGGCGGCGAGCGGGAACAGCGCGGCGAACGCCAGGGCGACGCCGCCCAGGATCCGAACCCCGCGCGACTCCCAGTCGGGCCCGTACGCCTTGCGCGCGGTCTCCTCCAGTTCGGCGACGAACGCGGCGGCGCTCGGCGGGCGCTGCGCCGCCTCCTTGGCCATGCCGCGCGCCACGAGATGCCGCAGCGGCTGGTCGACCTCTTCGAGGGGGACGGGCTCGTTGAGATGCCCGTTCATCAGCCCGGCACGGTCGGTGGCCTGGTAGGGGCGACGCCCGGTGACGCACTCGAAGAAGACGCAGGCGGCCGCGTAGACATCGGTCGCCGGGCTCGCGGGCCCGCCCCGCCACTGCTCTGGCGCCATGTAGACCGGGGTCCCGGCGCCCGAGGAGCTTCCGGCGAACGTGGCGATGCCGAAGTCGATGAGCTTGCTCAGGCCGTCGGCCCGGACGACGACGTTCGCGGGCTTGTAGTCGCGGTGGACCACGCCCACAGCGTGGGCGGCTGCGAGGCCCAGCAGGGATCCTTTGAGAACGGTGAGCGCGGCCTCGGGTTCGAGCGTTCCATAGCGTTCGAGGATCGTCTTGAACGGGACGCCCTCGACGGCCTCCATGATGATCGCGACACCCTCGTCCGCCTCGACCAGGCGGTAGAGCTTGGCGACGTGCGGGTCGCGCACCTGGCCGAGCATCCGTGCCTCATAGCGAAAGCGCTCTTGCGCCCCGGGGTCCGCGCCGGCCGGAAGGTATTTGATGGCCACAGGAGTGCCCTTGACGGCATGCCGGGCCAGCACCACGCGGCCCTGCCCGCCCCGGCCCAGCTCCTTCAGCTCTTCGAATTCGGAAACACTCCACTCAGTCACGCTCATGTGACGCATCATGCACCCGAAAAGTTGTCGTTCGTCCCTGGAGTGTCACTCGTCCGATGTGGTGATGTGGCGTGCGGTGTAGCTGACATCCGGATGGGCGTGAGTGCGAAGAAGGCGGAGCAGGGCACGCCATTCCTCCGGCCAGCCCGCTCGCGGTGCGTGACGGCTGGCCAGGGCGCAGGCGAAGAGCCCACCGGCCAGGTCGCCGCGCGCGGCGAGCCGTTCCGCGTGCGGCTGGACCTGCGTGGGCTCGGGCAGCAGGTAGCCGTACGACCAGGGCTCCACGTCGCCGGAGGCCAGCGCGTGCGCGACGGCGTCGACCGCGAGGACGCCGCCCATGGGCCGGTCGGCGAGCGCGTCGATCTCAGCGGCGGCGCCAGGGGCGTCCCACCGCAGGGCCGCAGCGAGGAGCTCACTCGCCTGCGGTTCCGGCAGCCGCCCGTCGAGGGCGCGGACGGCGGGTTCGGCGGCATCGCGAGAGTACACGGCCTTCGCGCGCACGGCGGCGGCGAGGGCGCCGAGCCGCTGGAAGGCGGGCCGGTCGCGGTCGGCGGCCGCGTCGGGCTCGGCGGGGGCGCCGGCGAGGGCGTCGGCCGCCGCCGAGAGCTCGGCGGTGCCCGTGCCGCTCGTCGCGCAGCCGATCAGTGCGTCGAGCGCGGCCTGCCAGCCGGTCACGGTCAGGTCGGTGAGGAGCGCGGCGGCGACGGCGGGCGCGTCGGGTGCCCATGGCGCCCAGGCGGGGAGCGCGGGCAGTGCCGCGGCGCGCGCCTCGGTGTCGGTGGAACGGGCGACGCGGACCACCAGCCGCCCGTAGGCGGGCCGGTGACGATCCTCGATCAGGAACGGCGACGTGCCGAGGACCTGGCGGGCCAGGTCGCGTGGACCGTTCGCGGCCTCGTTCAGGATCCGCATGGCGACCGGGTCACCCAGACGTGCCCGCAGGGCAGAGGCGATCGCGGCCCGCACGTCGCGATGCTGGCCGGGGTCGTCCCAGGCGGCCTCGATGAGGGCCATCGCCTCGGGCACCCGGTTGTGCAGGAGGATGCGCAAGGACTCCTTGCGAGCGGTGATCTTCCCGGTGGTGAGCACCGGTCCGAGCTGGGCCGCGAGGGCACTGGGCGGTACGTAACGTGCCGCCCGGGCGGCCGCGTACACCGCGACATGCGCGTCATCACTGGAGGCGTGCTCCAGCAGAACGGGCAGCATGTCCTGGGGCGTCGAGATCCAGGGGGCGGCGGTCAGCGCGACCCGGCGCAGCAATGCGTCCGGATGGGTGAGGTAGGGGAGGAGTTCGTCGGCCCCCACGCCGGGCACCGCGCCGATGTTGCGAACGGCCTCTGCACGGCGCGCGTCGGGCGTGCCCTCGTCCTGTGCCAGGAGATGCTGCAACTCCAGGTAGCGGACGCGCTGCCCGGCAGTCCAGCGGCGCGGCCATGAGGAGTATGCCGAGGGTACGTGAAGGACGTCCGGCGTCGAGAAACGACCGGGCGGCACGTTCCCCGACAGAGGAACGTCCAGCAGATCGGTACGGGCGGTGGCGATCACAGCGAACACGCTGGCAAGGGCCACCGCGGACGGCTCTCGCGCCAGCAGGCGGGCGACGCGGTCTCCGCGAGCACGCGGTGGCGCGAGCCACAGCGTGATCGCTTGCTTGGCCACGGCGGTCTCGCGCGCGCCGGTGGCCTTTTCCAGCGCGTCCTGCAGCAGGTGCACGTCATGTGCACGGCGCCCTAGAGACGTGGCGAGCCTGAGCGCCAGCCCGTGCTCGCCCCGCCGCTGCGCGTCCGACAGCCGCGCCGCGAGCATACGCACAAGACCATGTTCGGCACCGCGCGGCAGCACCGTGTCCAGCCGGCCGAAGGCCGCGTCACCCAGGTGATCGGTGAGCTTCCCGAACAGCTCCAGCCCCTTGACGACCAGGCTCTCGTCGCCGCGCATCGCACCCTGCCGGCACATGATCCGGGCGAGCCGCGCGATGGCCTCGCGTGTGGCGTACGAGCAGTCGCGCGCGTTGAGGGCCTCCTCGGTGAGCCGGGCGAACGTGGCGCCATGCGAGCTCCGGATCTGGCCGGGCGGGATGGCGGCGAGCGCGTGCAACGCCGCCGACCGGACCGGGTCCTGCTCGTTCCGCAGCCGCCCGAGCGAGTCGAAGAGCCGCGCCAGAACCTCGGGGTCGCGGGCCCGTCCGGCGCAACCGATGAGCAGCCGGTAGCCGGTCGCGCGTTCGTCGGCGTCCTGCCGCTCGGTGAGCGCCTTGAGGATCGGAAACGCCTCGTCGTACGGCAGATACGAGGCAGTCTCCCAGTATCTGCAGGGGGTCTCGGCCACCTGCCGCAGCTGCAGCATGCGCCGGGCCTCCCGGATGCGCGCCGCCGCAGGCAGCACGTCGAGCAACTCGCCGTCCAGCTCCATGACGGCGCGGTCCACGCCGGCCATGGCCAGCTCGAAAACCTGCTCCCGGCGGCTCGGCGGGAATTCGTCGACCAGCAGCCGCAGGACGTGCTCGTCGGACCGGACCGCGCGCACCACAGCGGCCAGGTCGTCCTCCCCCAGCCTGGTCATCCGTCGCCGGATGGACGGCGTGCGCAGCAGATCGACGAGCTGCTCCCGGTGCGGCTCCGACAGCAGGAGCCGCATCATCCGGTCGCGGTCGGCGTCCAAGAGCAGCCCTGACCGCGGGACCAGCGCCGCAGGCAGCGACCCGTCGACCCAGTGGTCTTCGAGGAGCCCGATGACCCGCCCGGGTTCATGCTCTGCGGCCGCCGCGACGCCGTCCGCCGGACCCCACCACCAGTGGCGCCGCGTTCCTTCGGGAAGACCGGCGAGGGCCTCCTCGGCGTGGTCGAGCATCACGTCGGGGTGGGAGCGGCCGAACGACCGCCAGTTGGGCACCGCGTGGGCGAGCGCGCCGATGCGTTCGCGGGCGACCCGCTCTCCGCAGACCGGCAGCAGGCCCGCCGCCTCGTCCTCGCCCCACCGCGCCGCCACACGTTCGATCAGCGCCTCGGCCAGGTCCGCACGCCGCCACCGCCGGATCCCCTGGTAAGCGGCCGAACGGAGGGCGGCGGGCGCGTCGTCGAGCAGCGCGGCGAACGCCTCGGGACCGACCCCGAGCCGTGCCGCCCAGCCGATCGCGACCCCCGCCAGATCGACGGCGGGGTCCCGCATGGCCGCAGCCAGATGGTCCAGGCCCGCCGTGTCACGCGCGGCCGCCGCGATGAAGATCGCCAGCGACCGTTCATAGTGGTCGCCGCGGCCGAGTTCGTCGAGCACGTGGGGCTCAATCCCCTGGCGGGCGAGCGCCGCCAGACGACGGCAGCGTTCACCATGGGAGAGGGGCTCGATCTCGTTCAGCAGTTCCGCGACGCGCATGGAGCGCATCCTTCCGGATCACGAAGTCGCGGTCACCCCGATATTCAGGGCATCAGCGCCGCATCAGAGTCTCGATCGGCATCGTGACGGGAAACGGGTATTCGAGCTCGATCTCGGCCCTGTGGTCCGGGCGATCTCTTCCGGCAATGCCAGGTACTCGGCCTCGCTCATGAGGTGCGGCAGTGGCTGCTCGCTCATGTCCGCAGTCTATGGGCGTGTGGCGGAGATCTGGGCGGCCAGGAGGCGGACGCGCGGCTCGTGCTCGTCGTAGCCGACGACCACCGGGGGTTCGTTGTAGGGCATGGTGTCGGACGACCGGCGCAGCTTGACGTACTGCCCGCAGGCGTCGATGGCGTACGGCTCCATGTCGTCCTGGAGCGCGCCGATGACCGTGATGCCGTGCGTCTCCCCGATCTTGCGGAAGAGGGCGACGGCCTCCTTGCGGTGCTCCTTGCCGAGGTTGCGGCCGAGCTCGTCGAGGACGAGGACCAGGCGGCCGCCGCCGGAGCTGGCGAGCGCGGCGGCGCAGACGAGCTTGACCGCCTTCTCGTCCATGAGGGCGGTGTTGGCACGGCGGTTGTACGGGACGTACCGCTGGCCGTCCGAGCGCCGCCACTTGGGGGTCACGCGCCAGCGCCATTCCTGCTCGGGGTCGCCGGGTTGTTCGGGGGTGGGGAATTCCAGGGTCGCGCCGTATCCGCCGTAGGCCAGGTCGAGTTTCTCGAATTCCTCGGAGACGCGCTGGAGGCGTGCCCGGATCGCGGCGGTGAGGGCGGTGCGGTGGGCCTCGGCGGCACCGGCTGACTCATCGGCGCCCCTCTGGGCCTTGTCGAGGTCGGCGCGGCGGGCGGACAGCTGGACCTCGATCTGGCGGCGCTGGTGCCGTTCGTAGTCCTCCTGCTGGCGGAGGTAGTTCTCCAGAACCCTGACCAGGCGGGGGAACGTGGCCTGCTCGCGTTCGGTCCGGCGGCCCTCGCCCTCGGCTCTTTCGTTGAGGAGGAAACGCATCTCCTCCGGCATGTCCTCGTCGGCCGGGCCGTCGGGGAAGACCCGGCGTGTCCCCTCGGACAGGTGCTTCTCGGCGCTGTGCCACCACTCGTCGGGCGTCCAGGTCCGCTCGTCGGCGTCGAGGGCCGCCAGCCATTCGGCGGCGGCGTCACGGGACCCGCCCCACTCCTTTTCGAGGTCGTCGAGGCCCAGGGCGGCCCGCTTGTCGGCCAGATCTGACAGGGCGGCGCGGACCCGGTCGCGGTCGCGCTCGTGCGCCTCGCGGCGGCCGCGCAGGCGGTCCACTTCGAGGGCGCGGGTGTCGGCCTTGGCCTGGAGGCGCCGGAGCGCCTGCTCGGCCGAACCCAGGCGCGGCCCGAGCTTGGCCTCGCTGCCCGCGAGGTCTTCGAGCTGCTCGCGGAGGCCGGTCATCTTCTCGCGTACGAGCTTCAGCTCGGCGGCGGCGCGCGCGCCGGTGAGACGACGGGCGGCCAGTGCGACGTCGGCGGCGGCGTCGGAGGTGCGCTGCCGGGCCTGTTCGAGGGCTTCACCAGCGGTTCGCACTGCTGCCCGAGCCGCCTGAACGCGGGCGACGCGGCCGGTCACCGGCTCGGGGAAGCCGCCGATGATGACGACGCCGGTCCCGTCGCCCGACTCCAGGGCGGTGAAGAAACCGCGCAAGGGGAGGGCGGAGTTCACGCCCTCGGGATGGCCCTCCAGGTCGGCGCCGTCGGGGTTCAGGTCGCCGTCCCCCGGGACGATCATCGAGCCGGGAAGGTCGCGCAGGGCGGCGGTCGCGGCGTCGAGGTCCGAGGAGCCGACGACGACGGCCTCGCGATAGGGCCAGAGCGCCGCTTCCCAGCGTTCCCGGACGTCCTCGGCGAGCTCGACCGCGTCCAGGAGGCCGACGGCCGCGATCCCGGCGGCGGCGAGGGCGCGGATCTGCGCGGGCGCGCTGCTCTCCCCGGCCTCAGCCTCGGCGAGCTCGCGCTCGGCGCGCGCCACCGCGCCCTTGGCCATGCCGAATTCCTGCTGCGCCTCGTCGCGGCGCGCCTCGGCCTCGGCCAGCTCGCGCTGCGCGGTCTCGGCGTCGCGGCCGTCGGCTTCGCGCTGTCGCTCCTCCAGCGCCGAGACCTGGCGGCGCAGCTCGTCCATGCGGTTGCGGGCCACGGCCTTGTCCGCGCCGATCTGCTCGGCCTGCCCCTTGAGGTCGGCGAGGGCGGTGCCGGCCTCGGCGAGCTGCGCTTCCAGCGCGCCGCCGGTGAGCTGCTCGACCTCCTTCGCCGCGGCGCCGATCGCCGCCACGATCTCCTCGTTCTCCGCGTGCAGCCGTTCCTGCTCGGCGGCGTGAGCGGCGTCGGCTTCGGCGGCGTCCACCAGGAGCCGCGCCTGCCGGGTCCGCCAGTAGCGCTGTGCGGCGGCCACCTCGGCACGGGCCCGGTCACGCCGGTCGAACGTCTTCAGCAGCGAGGCCGCCTCGTTCTCCCACTCGGCCAGCCGCTCGCCCGCCTCCGCCGCCTTGGCCCGCTCGCGGTGCTCCTCCGCGCGCGACGTGCGCTCGGCCTCCAGCTCACGGTCCAGGCCGGTGAGCGCGGCGATCGCGCTGAAGATGCGCTCCGGGCTGATCTCGTTGAGGGGCTGGGAGAGCAGGTTGGTCGCGACCTTGGACCGCACGGACGTCGACAGGAACGACACGCAGCGCACCTGGCCGCCGTACAGCGTCCTGCCCAGGTCCTTGGCCACCAGGTCGCGGCGCCCGGCGCTGCGGGGCAGCGACGCCCACATCCGGTCGGCCGCCGCGACGCGTTCGGCCTCCGATGGAGCCGCGGCGAGATGCACACCCTGGCGCCACCGGATCTCCAGGTGCGGCGCGTCCGCGTTGACCCGCAGCCACACCGTCACCGCCGTGCTCCCGGCGGTCTCGTCGGGCTCTTCGACCTCGGCGTCCTCAGGGGAGGCGGCGTCTTCGGGAAGGGCGGCGTCTTCGGGAGAGGCAGCGTCTTCGGGAAAAGCGGCGTCTTCGGGAAAGTCGAAGACGCCGACGATGTAACCGTGGTCGGCGCTCGCCCACTGGGCGTCGCCCTGCGCCGCCAGCTCGGCGTTGAACAGCAGCTCGGCGACGGCCCGCGCGCCCGACGCGAACCGCCACTGCTCGTCGCCCAGCAGCGCCGTGATCGCCGCGATGAACGACGACTTGCCCGCGCCGTTGGAGTCCTTGGGGCCCTGACCGGCGACGACGATGAGCGTCCCGGGCACGGTCGGCACCGGGTGCGTGGACAGCCGCGAGATGTTGACGGCCTGGACGGCGATCAGCGTACGGGCGCCGACGACGCCCTCGGGGTCCATCCCCGCGCGGGCGGACTCGGCACCCGGCAGGAGCGGTTCGAGGACAGCGGTCATGGGTTCCCCCCGGCTTGGTTGCGGCGGCGTGCCCGGATGGCCGCCGCGAGCGGCGAATCCGGCCCGGCCGCGAGAATGAGCTCCTCCTGAAGTCGGCGGCGCGCCGCGTCGGTGAGCCGGTGGAACTGCGGGCCGGGGACGAACCCGCCTGCCTCCTCCGTCCCCGCCTTCACCTGGGACACCAGCCCCGCCGTACGGAGCCGCCGCAGCGCGCTCTCCAGCTCCCCGATCGGCAGCTGCGACCGGCGGCGCAGCTCCTCCAGCGGCGTCGGGTACGTCGACATCCACGAGTCGTCGCCCAGCAGCCCGGCCGCCCGCGGGATCGCCACCGAGTGGATCAGGACGAGCACCAGCACGGCGCGGTCCCCGGCGGGCGGCACGCACGCGGGGTCGCGGGCCAGCTCGGCGGCGACGTCGTCGCGGTATCCCGAGATCCACTCGTTCTGGCCGGAACGCACGAGCGTGCGGCCCGTCAGCCCGAGCATGCCCTCGACCGTGCGCCGCAGCGCCGGCTCCCGCAGCGCCGTGAAGCGCACCTCGGGCACCGGTTCGGCGGCGTGCTCGACCGCCATGTAGGCGGCCACCAGCTCCGACCGCCGCTTCTCGTCGTAGGACCGCAGCAGTGGTTCGAACAGCTCACTCACCCGGCGCCTCCGGCGGCTGGGGGAGACGCCTCAGCAGGTCGCGCAGGGAGGACAGCGACTCCTCCGGCCACATCGCGACCCGGGGTCCCGGCCGTACCGTCCCGGTGTCGTGGTCCAGCAGCAGCCAGCCCGTGTCGGCCAGCCGGCGCAGCTCACCCGTCGCCCACCGGCGCGCGAGCTCGCTGTCGCCGCGGGACATGCCGACGTACACCTCCAGCACGGCGGCGAGCGGCGCCCGCTCACCGGGCCACGGCGCGTCGTCCAGCCGGGACCAGCAGCAACGCAACGCCGCGGCCAGGACGCGCCGCGCCTGCCCCGGCCGGTCCAGCGGCATCGGCGCGGTCTGGTACTCCTCCAGCAGCGCCGGTGTGGCTCCGTCCGGCCAGGAAGGCAGCAGCCACACCCGGGACCCGTCGACCTCGGTCGCGGCCGTCAGCCCGGCCGGGACCGGCTCGGACGCCGGGATCGACGGCGTGCCCAGCACGCGGGACCGCGCCCGCGCGAGCACCTCCGGCTCCACGCTCACGAGGCGGTCCTTTCGAACGTGCCGGGGGAGAGCCAGGTCGGCGACCCGCCCTCCCGGACGGCCATGCCGTCCGACCACACCAGGCGGTAGGGAAGCTCCGGGTGCAGGTGGGCCGCCGACAGGTCGGCCAGCATCCGGCGCGCCGTCACCCAGTCGTCGCCCAGCACCTCCTCGACCGCGACCCGGTCACCGCCCCTGAGGACCTGCTCGGCGACGGTACGCAGCCGTTCGGCGGTGGCGTCATCGGAGCCGGTGTCGGCCGACAGACCGGGGTCGGGCACCGACGGCCGGGGCGGCGCCGGGCGGGGCGGCGTGGTGCGCGGCCCGTCCTCCACCGCCGTCACCACGGCCGACGGCTCGTGCCAGGGCGCCGCCGCGTCGAACACGAACCCGTCCAGGACGGCCGCCAGATCCTCCCTCGACGCCGTCCGGGCGAACGTCCGCCACGTCTCCGGCGGCAGCAGGGTGAGATTGCGCGTCGTCCCCGCCGAGTCGGTCAGCCGCGCCGCCGCCCGGCGGGACGCGTCGCCGTAGGCGTAGATGGCCGCCCGCAGCTCCGTGCACGTCCGGTCGAGCTGCGGCCATCGCCGCAGGATGGCGCCGTGAAGCCGTTCCGCCCGCAGCAGGATCTCCTCGGTGCCCCACAGCTTGGGCGCCTGCTCGCGCAGCTCCTCGATCGTTCCGTTCGTCAGCGTCAGCAGCTCGACGCTCCACAGCCGGAACGCCCGCGCCAGCCCCTCCGCCCCGTCCCGGGCCTGGCCGGGCGTCATCCGCGGGTCGGCCACGTTCAGCTGTTCCAGGGCCAGCAGCCGGTGCATCTCGCTCTGGCCGCCGTCCAGCATCATCCGCCGGACGAACATCAGGCCCACCACGCTGGTGAACGAGGCGCGGTAACGGAGCTGGTTGGGCTTGGGGAAGACCTCGCGGATCGCACCGAGGCCCTTCAGCACACGCAGCCGGTTCTCAAAGACCTCGGCCGGGTGGCGCCGGCAGACGTACCGCATCTGCTCGCGGCTCAGCCCGTCCTCACCCGCGTCCGCGAACGCGGTCAGCAACGTCTCGGCCACGTCGACCAGATCGGGGTCGTCCACGACCGCGCCGCTGTCGCGGGCCAGTGCGGCGAACATCTGCCGGTAGACCCCCAGCACCGCCTCGCCGACCAGCGCGTCGTCCAGGCTGGGCGTGGCGGGATCGTTGATCACGTTCTCGGGGGAGGATGACACGGCGCACTACGGTACGGCCCCCGGGGCTCCAACGTGGAATCGACGGCCGAAGAACGGCGTGTTCACCTGCGTGCTCTCCCGCCCTCACGCCGTGAAAGCGCCCCACTCCACGCGCCCCACTCCACGCGCCTCACTCCACGCGCATGGCGAAGATCGCCATGTCGTCGTCGAGGGGACTGCTGGTGAACTCGCGCACGGCGGCCTGGATGCGCAGCGTCACGGCCCGCGCGGTCAAGCCGGTGCAGTCCGACAGCAAGCGCGCAAGCCCGTTGTCGTCGTCCAGTTGCGCGTCGCCACGCCGCCGCTCGGTGATGCCGTCGGTCACGCACAGCATCACGTCTCCCGGGGCCAGCTCCATCGTGTCGAGCCGGTAGGCCGGCTCGGTGACCGCCCCCACCAGCAGCTGGGACGTTCCGATCGCCGTGACCTCGCCGTCGGGGCGCAACCGCAGCGGGAGGGGATGGCCCGCCGAGGTGACCGAGATCCGCAGGTTGCCCGTCGACAGCCGTTCGAGCTCGCCGTGCACGATGGTCAGCAGGCGGGACGCGTCGTCGTCCAGCATCGCCTCGTTCAGGCTGTCCAGCGCGCGGGCCGTGCCTCGGCCCTCGCGGCTGAGAGCGCGCAGCGTGTGCCGGACCAGCCCGGTCACCGCGGCGGCGGCGGCGCCGGTGCCGCAGACGTCGCCGAGCATGAAGCGCCAGCGGTCGCGGCCCGCCGGGAACAGGTCGTAGAAGTCGCCGCCCGCCTTCGCGTCCTGCCCGGCGGGCAGGTAGACGATGCTGTAGTCGATGCCGGGGATCTGCGGCAGGTGCGCGGGCAGCAGGCTGCGCTGCAGGGTCTGGCTGACCGCCACCTGCTCGCCGTAGCGGCGCGCGTTCAGCAGGGCGAGCGCGAAGCGGACGGCGAGATCCTCGGCGAGCCTCACCAGCTCCGGCCGGAAGCCGTCATCGCCGGGGCCGCCCAGCACGATGCAGCCGAACCGGTGCTCCCGGCAGGCCAGCGGCAGTTCGAGCACGTCGGAGCCGCTGATGCGGCGCGCGGACGGCGCCAGCGAGGCGAACGTGCTCCACTGCCGCGCTTCCCGCACCTGGTGAGAGGAGGGCGCCGGATACGCCGTCAGCAGCTCGCGCAAGGGCCCGATGAGCTGCTCGTCGGCATGCCAGACATGCGTGAGCACGCCCTTGCCGCTCGGGTCGTCGAGATAGACCGCGCACCAGGAGGCGATCCGCGGCACGAACAGCTGCGCCGCCAGGGCGAGCACCAGCTTCTCGTCCAGCGTCCCGGTGAGCAGGTCGTTCGCTTCAGCGAGGAAGCCGAGCCAGCCGCGGTAGCCGTGCTGCCCCGTGACCTGCCGCTCCCGTGACAACACCGGCGCGAGCGACTCGGCCGCGTACTGGAGCCGGCTGATGTCGGCCGGGCCGAATCGGTCCGGCTCCTCGGCGGTCACCACGACCAGGCCCAGCCGTTGGCCGCTGACTCTGAGCGGCGCGGTGGCCAGCGACTGGAACGTGCTGCCCGTCGGCGGTGGCATCACCGCCGCGTCGTCGTGCGCGGCGATGGCCAGCCGCGCGGCTTCAGCCGGTCGCAGCTCCGCTCGCGGAGCCGGCGGATCCGCCGGTCCGTCAGCGGCGTGACACGCCGCGCCGGCGAGGTCGTCGAACGACGACGCCCGCACCTTGAGGGACTCGTCGTCCGCGCCCACCAGCACGTACGCGGCGTCGGCGCCGGTGGACGCGCGCGCCCACTGCACCACGTGGTCGAAGAGCTGCTCGGCGGGCAGCCCGGTGGCCGGTCCGCCGGGCTTCCCGTTCCCGGGCGAGATCTCCACGCCACCCGGCGAGAACGGCCCTGACGGGGTGGCCGATGGCGGGATCGCCGACGTCGTCATGTAGGGCACGGGTGCGCGCGGTGGCGGCACCGGCTGGACGGGCTGCTCGACGGGCATGAGCGGGAGCCCGGGAAGTGGGAGCCCGGGAAACGAGGGCGCGGGAAGCGAGGGCGGCGGGTCGGACGTCTGGTTGTGCGCCTCGTTGTGCGTCTGGTTGTGCGTCTGGTTGTGCGTCCGGGCCGTACCGGCCAGCTCGAACCAGACCGTCTTGCTGGTCTTGGTATAGGTGACGCCCCACGCCTCCGCGAGCGAATGCGTGAGCACCAGGCCGCGATGCCCGTCCAGACGGCCCGCGGCCTGATCCGGTGCGTCCACGCGGCGCATCGGCAGCAGGTCGCGCACCTCGACCCGCACCGTGTCGCCGGGCATGTCGAGAAGACACGTGAGCTCGATGTCGGTGCCCGCGTGCACGACGGCGTTGGTCACCAGCTCGCTGGCGATCAGGACCGCGTCCTCGACGCGGTCGAACGGGAGGTCCCAGTCGTGGAGCGTCTCCCGCACATGCGCGCGGGCGGCCGGAACGGTCGTGCTCTCGGGCACGTACTGAACACTGGACCTCCGCGGAACCGACACGATGACCCCCCTGCGGGAACATGCAGATTCGCGAGGTGAACTTCCAGTCATAGTGACAGAATGAACGGGCTCAGATACGCCGAGTTGGCAAGGTTCGTCCAATGAGTGCAACCTCGAGCAGGTCGCAGGGTCAGTCGCAAGGTCAGCAACCCGTCCCGGCGGGCGGCATCGAAGGCGCCGCACCGGCGGATGCAGGACCGGTGGACACAGGACCGGTGGACACGGAGGCGGCGCAGCGGCTGCCGGACGGCGAGACCGCGCTCCGGTCCTTGCTGGAGGCGTTGCGGGCGCTGCGCGACGGGGACTTCCGGCAACGGTACAAGGCACCGCAGGACGGCACCCTCGCGGAGATCGGCGAGGTCCTCGAACAGATCCTGGACCGCAACCGGCACCTCTCCGACGAGCTCACCCGGGTCTGCCGGAATGTCACCCGGGAGGGGCGCCTGGACGAACGGCTCGCCGCCGGTCCCGGTTCGGGCCGCTGGACCAGCACCATCGAGTCCGCCAACACGCTGCTCGACCTCATCACCACGCCGCTGAGCAACACCGCGCGCGTGCTGGAGGCGGTCGCGGCGGGCGACCTGTCGCAACGGGCCGACCTGGAGGTCGGCAACCGCGGCCTGCACGGCGACCTGCGGCGCGCCGGCAAGGCGACCAACCGGATGATCGACCAGCTCACGCTGTTCACCTCCGAGGTGACCCGGGTCGCCCGCGAGCTCGGCACCGAGGGCCGGCTGGGCGGCCAGTCCAAGGTGCGCGGCCTCACCGGCAGCTGGGCGCAGGTGACCGAGGCGGTCAACGACATGGCGGGCCGCCTCACCGGCCAGGTCCGCGACATAGCGGTGGTCACCACCGCGGTCGCCAAGGGCGACCTCACCCGCAAGGTGACGGTCGAGGCGACCGGCGAGATGCTGGAGCTCAAGCTGACCGTCAACACGATGGTCGACCAGCTGTCGGCGTTCGCCGACGAGGTGACCCGCGTCGCGCGCGAGGTCGGCACCGAGGGCCGGCTGGGCGGCCAGGCGCAGGTACGCGGTGTCAGCGGCACCTGGAAGGACCTCACCGAGTCGGTGAACGTCATGGCCAGCAACCTGACCTACCAGGTGCGCAACATCGCCCAGGTGGCGACGGCGGTGGCCAAGGGCGACCTGAGCCAGCAGATCACCGTCGACGTCAAGGGCGAGATGCTGGAGCTCAAGGACACCCTCAACACGATGGTCGACCAGCTGTCGGCGTTCGCGGGCGAGGTGACCCGGGTCGCGCGCGAGGTCGGCACCGAGGGCAACCTGGGCGGCCGGGCCGAGGTGACGGGCGTGTCGGGGGTCTGGAAGGACCTCACCGACAACGTCAACGCGATGGCCAACAACCTGACCAGCCAGGTGCGCAACATCGCCCAGATCACCAAGGCCGTCGCCGACGGCGACCTGACCAAGAAGATCGACGTTGACGCGCAGGGCGAGATTTTGGAGCTCAAGACGACCATCAACACGATGGTCGACACACTCTCCGCGTTCTCCTCAGAAGTGACCCGGGTGGCGCGCGAGGTCGGCACGGAGGGGCGTCTCGGCGGTCAGGCGCAGGTGCGGGGTGTGTCGGGGGTCTGGAAGGACCTGACCGACAACGTGAACTCGATGGCCAACAACCTGACGTCGCAGGTGCGGAACATCGCGCAGATCACCAAGGCGGTCGCGGACGGGGACCTGTCGAAGAAGATCACGGTGGATGCGCAGGGGGAGATCCTGGAGTTGAAGGACACCCTCAACACCATGGTCGACCAGCTGTCGGGCTTCGCCGACGAGGTGACGCGCGTGGCGCGCGAGGTCGGCACCGAGGGTGAGCTGGGCGGTCAGGCGCAGGTGCGGGGTGTGTCGGGGGTCTGGAAGGACCTGACCGACAACGTGAACTCGATGGCCAACAACCTGACGTCGCAGGTGCGGAACATCGCGCAGATCACCAAGGCGGTCGCGGACGGGGACCTGTCGAAGAAGATCACGGTGGATGCGCAGGGGGAGATCCTGGAGTTGAAGGACACCCTCAACACCATGGTCGACCAGCTGTCGGCGTTCGCGGGCGAGGTGACCCGGGTCGCGCGCGAGGTCGGCACCGAGGGGCGTCTCGGCGGTCAGGCGCAGGTGCGGGGTGTGTCGGGGGTCTGGAAGGACCTGACCGACAACGTGAATTCGATGGCCAACAACCTCACCAACCAGGTCCGCAACATCGCCCAGGTGGCGACCTCCGTGGCCGGCGGCGACCTGACCAAGAAGATCACCGTGGACGCCCGCGGGGAGATCTTCCAGCTCAAGACCACCCTCAACACGATGGTCGACACGCTCTCGGCGTTCGCCGACGAGGTGACGCGCGTGGCGCGCGAGGTCGGCACCGAGGGTGAGCTGGGCGGCCAGGCGCAGGTACGCGGCGCCTCCGGCGTGTGGAAGGACCTGACCGACAACGTCAACGCGATGGCCAACAACCTGACCTACCAGGTCCGCAACATCGCCCAGGTCACCACCGCCGTCGCCAACGGCGACCTCACCAAGAAGATCGACGTGGACGCCCAGGGCGAGATCCTGGAGCTGAAGACGACCATCAACACGATGGTCGACCAGCTGTCGGCGTTCGCCTCCGAGGTCACCCGCGTCGCCCGCGAGGTCGGCAGCCGCGGCGAGCTGGGCGGCCAGGCGCAGGTGCCCGGCGCCACCGGCACCTGGAAGGACCTCACCGACAACGTCAACCTGCTGGCCAGCAACCTCACCACCCAGGTCCGCGCGATCGCCGACGTGGCCAGCGCCGTGACCCGCGGCGACATGACCCGGGCCATCACGGTCGAGGCGCGCGGCGAGGTCGCCGAGCTCAAGGACAACGTCAACCTGATGGTGGCCAACCTCCGCGAGACCACCCGGGCGAAGGACTGGCTGGAGTCCAATCTGGCTCGCATCGCCGGCCTGATGCAGGGCCACCGCGACCTGGTCGAGGTCGCCAGCCTCATCCTGAGCGAGCTCACCCCGCTGGTCGGCGCGCACTACGGGGCGTTCTTCCTGGCACAGCGGGAGGGCGGCGAAGAGCCGACGCTCCACCTCATCTCCGGGTACGGCTACCGCGGGCACAACCGGCTCAACGAGGAGCTGGACTTCGGGCAGGGCCTGGTCGGCCAGGCCGCCGTGGAGAAGAAGCGGCTCATCATCGTCGACGCGCCGCCCGACTACATCAAGATCTCGTCGGGGCTGGGCGAGTCGTCCCCGGCGTGCGTGGTCGTGCTGCCGATCGTGTTCGAGGACGAGGTGCTCGGCGTCATCGAGCTGGCCGCGTTCAGCAAGTTCAGCGACGTGCACCTGGCGTTCTTCGACCAGTTCGTGCACACCATCGGCGTGGCGATCAACACCATCATCGCCAACGCCCGGACCGAGGCGCTGCTGGGCGAGTCGCAGCGCCTCACCCGCGAGCTCCAGGAACGGTCGGGCGAGCTGCAGCGCCAGCAGGCCGAGCTGCGCCGGTCCAACGCCGAACTGGAGGAGAAGGCGGCGCTCCTCGCCCAGCAGAACCGTGAGATCGAGGTCCAGAACGCCGAGATCGAGCAGGCCCGCCGGGCCCTGGAGGAACGCGCCGAGCAGCTGGCGCTCTCGTCGCGCTACAAGTCCAACTTCCTGGCCAACATGTCGCACGAGCTGCGCACGCCGCTCAACAGCCTGCTGCTGCTGGCCAAGCTGATGTGGGCCAACCCCGACGGCAACCTGACCGCCGAGCAGGTGCAGTTCGCCCGGACGATCTACGGTGCCGGGCGCGACCTGCTCCAGCTCATCGACGACATCCTCGACCTGTCGAAGATCGAGGCCGGCAAGATGGAGATCCATCCCGAGGAGATCCCGCTCACCAAGCTGGTCGACTACGTCAACGTGACGTTCCGGCACATCGCCGTCGAGCAGGGCCTGGAGTTCGAGGTCGTCATCGACGACGACCTGCCCCGGGTGCTGGCGACCGACGAGCAGCGGCTCCAGCAGATAGTGCGCAACCTGCTGTCGAACGCCATCAAGTTCACCAGCGAGGGCGGCGTCCGGCTGGAGATCAAGCTGGCCCAGGACGTCTTCTTCGCCACCGAACCGCTGAGCACCGCCGAACGGGTCGTCGCGTTCACCGTCACCGACACGGGCGTCGGCATCCCCGCGGGCAAGTTGCAGGTCATCTTCGACGCGTTCCAGCAGGCGGACGGCACCACCAGCCGCAAGTACGGCGGCACGGGGCTCGGGCTGTCGATCTGCCGCGAGATCGCCGGGCTGCTGGGCGGCGAGATCAGGGCCGACAGCAGGCCCGGCGTCGGCAGCACCTTCGTGCTCTACCTGCCCGAGCGCAGCCCTTACCCGCGGCGGCAGGAGCTCGCCGACGAGAGCCAGGCCGGCGCGCTCGACGCCATGGGCGACGGCGCGCTGATGGCCCTGGAGCCGGCCTCCCGGGTGCACGTCGGCGACGACTTCGCCGAGCCCGGTCTGGTCGTCGCCGAGGACGCGGTCTTCGCGGGGCGCAAGGTGCTCATCATCGATGACGACATCCGCAACGTCTTCGCGCTGAGCACCGTGCTGGAGAGGTCGGGCCTCAAGGTCCTCTACGCCGCCGACGGCAAGAAGGGCATCGAGAGCCTGGAGAACAACGACGACATCTCGCTGGTGTTCATGGACGTGATGATGCCCGAGATGGATGGATACGCCACGACCCGGGCGATCCGTGCGATGCCGCAGTTCGTGGCGCTCCCGATCGTCGCGCTCACCGCCAAGGCCATGAAGGGAGACCAGGAGAAGAGCCTGGTCGCCGGGATGTCCGACTACGTCACCAAGCCGGTCGAGATCGAGCATCTCTTCGACGTGATGCGCAAGTGGCTGGACGAGGCCGGCGGGTCCGCGGGCGATTCCGTGGCTGATGCCGTAGCCGATTCCGAGGCCGATTCCGGGGCGGATTCCGGGGGCGACGCCGGGGCCGAGACGACGGGGATGCCATCCGGTGACGGTGCCGGACGGGAGGGCGACCGCAAGGGGGAACAGCGGTGATGGACAAGTCCGACCTGCCGAAGATCCTGCTGGTGGACGACCAGGAGGAGAACCTGGTCGCACTCGCGGCGATCCTCAAGACGGTGGACGCGGTGGTGGTGCCGGCGCGCTCGGGGGAGGACGCGCTGCGCGCCCTCATGATCGAGGACTTCGCGGTGATCCTGCTGGACGTCGTGATGCCGGACATGGACGGCTTCGAGACCGCGTACCACATCAAGCGCAAGGACCGGACGAAGGACGTCCCGATCATCTTCCTGACCGCCGCGCGCAGCGAGCCGGACCTGGCCTTCCGCGGCTACGCGGTCGGCGCGGTGGACTACCTGGTCAAGCCGTTCGACCCGTGGGTGCTGCGGTCCAAGGTGGAGATCTTCATCGAGCTGCACGAGCAGCGCCGCCGCGCGCGCGAGCAGTCGGCGATCCTGAGCGGCCTCTTCCCGGGCGCCGCCGAGGGGCTGGCGCACGGCGCCGGGCTCGTCAGCGAGGTCAACGACCGGCTGTCCGCCGTGGAGACCGCCCTGAACCTGCTGGCCGACCGGATGAGCGACCGCCTCGGCGACGTCGCGGCCAAGGAGGCGTTCGGCCGGCTCGACCAGGAGCTCGGGGCGTTGCGCGGTGCCCACGAGGCGCTGTTCGGGCAACCGGCCGACACCTCGCCCGCCGGGGCCACCTAGCCGTCACAGTGGCAGGACCTCATCGACCGTCGGGGCCGATGAGGTCCTGTCCTGTTCGGATGTCCCGTGGTTCAGGCGGGCCGCGGGATGGCCTTGTACTCCAGGTAGGGGGAGAGGCCCTCGGGTCCCAGCTCCCGGCCGAGGCCGCTGTCCTTGTAGCCGCCGAACGGGGTGTTGGGGTCGAGGACGTAGAGGTTCACACCGCAGCTGCCGGTACGGATGCGCCGGGCCACCTCGACGCCGTGGTCGACGTCGGCCGACCAGACCGAGCCACCCAGCCCGTACCTGCTGTCGTTGGCGATCCGGACCGCGTCGTCCTCGTCCTCGTACGCGATGAGCGAGAGCACCGGGCCGAAGATCTCCTCCTGGGCGATGCGCATGTCGTTGGTGACGTCGCCGAACACGGTGGGCGCCACGTACCAGCCACGGTCGTGGGGCCGGTTGAGCCCGCCGGCGATGACCTTGGCGCCCTCGTCCTGGCCGACGCGGATGTAGCCCTCGACCCGTTCCTGCTGCCGCTTGGCGACCAGCGGCCCGATCTCGGTGCCGTAGTCGGCCGGGTCGCCCACGTTGAGCGAGCTCACCATCGTGACCAGCGCGTCGGCGACCTCGTCGTAGCGGCTGCGCGGCGCCAGGATGCGGGTCTGCGCGGCGCACGCCTCGCCGTTGTTCATCAGCGCGGCCATCTTGAAGCCCTCGATGGTCGCGGCCAGATCGGCGTCCTCAAGGATGATCGCCGCCGACTTGCCGCCCAGCTCCAGCGTGACCGGCCGCAGCAGCTCGCCGCAGGCCGCGCCGATCTTGCGCCCGGCCTCGGTGGACCCGGTGAAGGCGACCTTGTCGACGCCCGGGTGCGAGACCAGGTACGCGCCCACCTCGCGGCCCGCCGGAACGATGTTGATGACGCCGTCCGGGACGCCCGCCTCCTTGATCCACTCGGCCAGCAGATAGGCGTCCAGCGGGGTCTCGGGGGAGGGCTTGGCCACGACCGTGCAGCCCGCGATCAGCGCCGGCGCCAGCTTGAGCATCAGCGTGAACTGCGGGACGTTCCATGGGTAGATCGCCGCCACCACCCCGACCGGCTCGCGGGTCACGGTGACGGGGCCGAGCATGCCGGCGCGTTCTTCCTCCCAGGTGAACGAGGCGGCCAGGTCCACGTAGTACTGCAGGACCATCTGCGGCATCGCCGCCTGACCGAAGATCGAGAACAGGATCGGCGACCCCATCTCCTCAGTGACCAGGTCGGCCATCGCCTGCTGCCGCTCGGCGTAGATCGCCGACAGCCGCCCGAGGATCTCGGCGCGCTCGGCGGGGGTCATCCGGGGCCACGGGCCCTGGTCGAATGCCTGCCGCGCCGCGGCGACGGCGGCGTCCATGTCCGCCTCGGTGCCCTCGGGCACCCGCCCGATGACCTCTTCGGTGTGCGGGGAGATCACGTCGATGGTGCCGGTGCCGGCCGGTGCGGTCCACTGACCGCCGATGAACAGCCGATCGTGTTCACGCATGCTGCTGGAGCCTCCCGCTATCGACCGAATGCTTGCTTGGTCACAGCATCGCATGGTGCCCCAGGGGATTGGCAAGAGCCCCATGAGACGGGAGTCTCATTTCGTTCCGGCCTTGTCCGCGGTCCTGCCCCGCCTACCCTGGGGTGATGATCGCGGACATCTGGTTCGATCCGTCCTGCCCGTACACCTGGGCCACGTCCCGATGGATGCTGGAGGCGGCGGCGGCACGGTCGTTCGAGATCCGGTGGCATGTGCTGAGCCTCGCGGCGCTGAACGAGGGGCGCGACGACGATCCGGAAGACGACCCTGAGGGCTACCTCTGGTATCCCGTGCGGGTCTTCACGGCCGTCGCGGAACGGCATGGCCAGGAAGCGCTCGCCACGTTCTACACCGCGTTCGGCACCCGTACCCACCGCGATGGTGAGTGGGGCGGTTTCGAGGGCCCGCTCGCCACTGCCGGGCTGCCCGCGGACCTGGCCGGAGCCGCCATGTCGGAGGAGTACGACGACGCCATCCGCGCCTCGACCGCGGACGGGATCGGCCGCGTCGGCCCCCACATCGGCACGCCCGTGATCGCCGTCGGCGACGTGGCCTTCTTCGGACCGGTGATCTCCCGCGTCCCGAAGGGGGAGGACGCCGGGCGGCTCTGGGACGGCACGCTGCTGGTCGCCGGGACACCGGGTTTCCACGAGCTGAAGGGCGCCCCGCACGCGGAGCCGGACCTCAGCTGAGCCAGGGCCTTTCGCGCGGAGCGGGACCTCAGCTGAGCAGATGGGCGTTCTGTGCCCGGGCCAGGTCAGCGAGCGCCGGCAGCTCCATGACCTCGACGCCCGCCGCGCGCAACTGCTCCACGCCCTTTCCCTCGACGAAGAGCGAAGGCTCCCGCCAGGCGAAGACCACTCGCGCGATCCCGGCGCGCAGGATCAACTCCGAGCAGGTCAGCGGACGTGACCGGCGTTCGCCGCACGGCTCAAGGGAGCTGTAGATGGTCGTCCCGGTCAGGTCGGCGGCCGTCTTGGCCAGCGCGGACTCCTCGGCGTGCTCGTGCGGGTCGTGTTCCCGCGAATGCCCGCGGGAGATCTCCCGCCCGTCCGCGCCGACGATGACCGCGCCGACCGAGAACGCGGTGCCGGATGGCGGGCATAGCCCGGCCAGCTCGCACGCGATCCGCAGCCAGCCGGCGTCATCCATGGGCGGGCGTGCCCATCAGGTAGCGCAGCAGGACCAGGTTGCCGATCCGGGTGCACTCGGCCAGCCGCATCGGGCGGTCCGGGCTCTGCGGGAACACCCCCGAACCCACGAAGCGCGGCGCGGACGGGTCGCCGATGAAGAACGGCGCCATCACCAGCTGGATCTCGTCGACCAGGCCCGAGGTCAGGAAGCGCGTGTGCATGCCCCCGCCGCCCTCCACCATCAGGCGCCGCACGCCGCGCGCGGCCAGATCGCCGAGCATCACCGGGAAGTCCACCGGATCGCCCGCGTCGATCACCTCGGCGCGCCCGGTCAGCCGGGCGGCGAGCGGATGGGCCGCCGACGACGCGCAGTAGACGAGCTTCGGCGACTCACCGGTGGTGAAGAACAGCGCCTCGGGATCGAGGTCGCCTCCCTCGGTCACCGTGACCTTCGTCAGGTCGGCGGGCAGGCCCTTGGCGACCCGCTGCTCGCGGCGGGCCGGCGATTTGAGGAGCAGCTTGGGATCGTCCCGCCGGACCGTGCCGGCGCCCACCAGGATCGCGTCACAGGTCGCGCGGACGCCGTCCACGCGGTCGAAGTCGGCCGGGCTGGACAGCCGCAGCCGTTCCGGGCTCGCGTCGTCGATGTAACCGTCCACCGACATCGCACAGCTCAATAGCACGTAAGGGCGCTCACTCACGGCGTAACTCTAGGGGAATGAGATACCACTCACCAAGAGTGACGGCACTGTCACCCTGTGCACTCGCTTCTCCGTTCGAAGATTGTTTGGGGCTCCTCGGCGTTTCTGCGCCGGATGTGGCGTGGGTGGTGCCTATGGTGACCCCGTCATGCGACTTCTCCACACCTCCGACTGGCATCTCGGCAGATCGTTCCACCGCGAGGACCTCCTGGGCGCTCAGGCGGCCTTCGTGGACCATCTCGTCGACACGGTCCGGTCCGAGCGCGTGGACTGCGTGCTGATCTCGGGCGACGTCTACGACCGCGCGCTGCCCGCGGTCGACGCCGTGCGGCTCTGCAACGAGGCGCTCGAACGGCTCGCCGCGCTGACCCGGGTGGTCCTGATCGCGGGCAACCACGACTCGGTGCAGCGTCTCGGCTTCGGCTCGTCCCTCATGGACAAGGCCGGGGTGCACGTCCGCACCGACCCCGCGTCCGTCGGCGAGCCGATCCTCATCGACGACGCCGCGGTCTACGGCATCCCCTATCTGGAGCCCGAGCTCGTCCGGCACCGCTGGGACCTGGACGAACGCAGTCACGCCGCCGCGCTCACCGAGGCCATGCGGCGCGTCCGCGCGGACATCGCGCGCCGGGACACCACCTCGATCGTCCTGGCCCACGCGTTCGTCACCGGAGGCGAAGCCAGCGACAGCGAGCGCGACATCTCCGTCGGCGGCGCCGTCAATGTGCCCGCGTCGGTCTTCGAGGGCGTCGACTATGCGGCCCTCGGCCACCTGCACGGACGCCAGGCGATGACCGACCGCGTGCGCTACTCCGGCTCGCCGCTGGCCTACTCGTTCTCTGAGGAACGCCAGCTCAAGGGCTCATGGCTGGTCGACCTGCGCCCCGGCGGCGAGCTCTCGGCCGAATTCGTCGAGGCCCCCGTGCCGCGCCGCGTCGCGCGCCTGCGCGGCCACATCGACGACCTGCTCGCCGATCCGTCGTATGAGAAGTACGAGGACCGCTGGCTGCAGATCACGCTCACCGACGCGCAGCGCCCGTCCGCCGCGATGGAACGGCTGCGCGGCCGCTTCCCGTACGCGCTCGTCCTGGGTTTCGAGCCCGAGAACGAGACGGCGGCCGACACCAGGACCTGGTCCGACCGCATCCGTGAACGTTCCGACCTGGACATCGCCGGTGACTTCGTCGCCGAGGTGTCGCAGGCCCCCGCCTCGGCCGCCGAACGCGACCTTCTCCACGAGGCCTTCGAGTGCTGCCGCCAGAAGGAGGCCCTGGCTTGAGGTTGCACCGGCTGGAGATCACCGCGTTCGGGCCCTTCTCGGGCACCGAGGAGATCGACTTCGATGCGCTCTCCGGCGCCGGGCTGTTCCTCATCCAGGGCCAGACCGGGGCGGGCAAGACCAGCGTCCTCGACGCGGTCTGCTTCGCGCTGTACGGCCAGGTCCCCGGCGTCCGCAACGCGATCAAGAACCTCCGCAGCGACCACGCCGCACCACACCAGGCACCACGGGTCGTCCTGGAGACCACGATCCGCGGCCGCCGCTTCCGGATCAGCCGCTCCCCGGCCTGGGAACGGCCGAAGAAGCGCGGCACCGGCACCACCACCGAGCACGCCGCCGTCATTCTCGAGGAGTTCGAGAACGGCGAATGGATCGGACTCTCTACGCGGCTCGACGAAGTCGGCGATCTCATCGGGCGACTGCTCGGCATGACGGCCGCGCAGTTCTGCCAGGTGGCGATGTTGCCGCAGGGTGAGTTCGCGAGCTTCCTCCGCGCCGGAGCCGAGGAACGCCGCAAGGTCCTGGAGCGGCTGTTCGCCACGGAGGTCTTCACCCAGGTCGAGAAGTGGCTCGCCGACCGCCGTGCCGCGACCCGCCGCGAGGCCGCCGACCTGCGTTCCGCCGCCGAGTCGGTCGCCGACCGCATCGCCGAGGCCACCGGCACCCAGCGCCCGGGCCGGTCCCTCGTGCCCGAGCCCCGCCACCCCGAGCCGGCCGACGAGTCGTTGGACGACATCGAGGTGCTCCCCGCCTGGGCCGTCGAGCTGGCGGGCCACCACGAGACCATCCGCATCACGAACCAGACGCTCCTGGAAGAAGCGTCCGCCGTGTCCGACAAGGCGAGGGCGGCCCTGGAATCAGCCCGTACCCTCGCCGAACGGCAGCACCGCCACGCCGAGGCGCTGGGCCGCCGAGCCGCCCTCGAAGAACGCGCCGAAGAACGTTCACGCCTCACGGCCCGCCTCGACGCCGCCGCCCGCGCCGACCGTGTCGTCGCGCTGATCAAGCAGGTCCGCGAACGCACCGAACGTGCCAAGCTGACCCACCGCGAGGCGAACCAGACCCGGTCCCGTGTCGCGTCGCTGGTGACGCCGGGAGCCGCCGCCGACGTCCTCGCCAAGGCCGAACGGGAGCGCCGCGACGACATCGCCGCGCTGGAGGGCAAACGGGGCAGCGCCGACCGGCTGCGGCGGATCACCTCCGAACTGGCGGACCTGGTCGGCGAACGCGAACGGCTGGAGCCCGAGGAGGCGAGGCTCGCCGCGACGCTCAACGAGCTGCCCGGCTTGGTCGACGAGCAGCGCGCCCAGCTCGACGAGGCCCGGATCGTGGTGGCTGGACGTTCTGGTGCCGAGGCCGTCCTCCAGGAGACCGCACGGCGCCTGGACGCGGCCCGGCGCCGTGACCAGGTGACGGCGCGGCTCGGCCAGGCCGAAGAGACCCTGCGCGACGCGATCGACGTCGCTCAACAGGCTCGCGAACGTTTCCAGGATCTCCGGCAGGCCCGCCTGGAGGGCATGGCGGCCACCCTCGCCGAAGATCTCAACCCCGGCGAGCCGTGCCGCGTGTGCGGATCCACGGACCATCCCGCGCCCGCCTCCTCGCTCGGCCTCATCCCGGGCGAGGAGGACGAGGAACGGGCGCATGCCGCCTATGAGCAGGCCCAGAGCCGCCGCGAGGAGGCGAGCGGCGCCGTCGAGTCCCTGCGCGCCGAACGCGACGCCGTCCTGGAGGTCGCGGGCGAGGCCGACACCGCGACGCTCGGCGCCGACGTCACCGAGGCTCAGGAGACTCTGGCCGCGATCGACGCCCGCGTGGCCGACGTCGAACGCATGGAACGGCTCGTTCACCAGTCCGCACAAGAACTGGAACAGGCCCGGGACCGGCGCGACGAGATCGCCCGCGTCCTCACCGCCAACCGCGCCCGCCGGGGCGAGCTCTCCGCCGAGCAGACCCGCCTCGCTGCCGAACTCGACGAGGCGCGAGGCGACGACCCGACCCTGGAAGCCCGCATCGAACGTCTCGGTCACGAAGCCGACGCACTCGCCGATGCCGTCCAGGCACTCCAGGCCGCCGACCGCGCCGCCGAGGAGCTGGCCGCCGCCCGCGCCCGGGCCAAGCAGACCGCAGCCGACGAGGGCTTCGCCACACCCGACGAGGTGATGGCCGCCGCGCTGGAGGACGAAGACCAGGCCGCCCTTCGCGACCGGATCCGTCGCTTCGAGAACGAGGAGGCGGCCGTCAAGGAACTCCTCGCCGACCGCGACCTCACCACCGCCGCCGCGCAACCCGCCCCTGACGTTCCCGCCCTGGAGGCCGCGCTCGCGATCGCCGAGACGACCCGTACCACCGCCGCCTCCGCCGCTGACCGTGCCCACCAGCGCCGCGTCCGTCTGACGGAGCTGCGCACCGAACTCGCCGCCCGCGTTCACGCCTGGCGCCCTGCAGCCGAACAGCACGCCCTCGCCGCCCGCCTCGCCGGCCTCGCCTCCGGCCAGTCCGGCGCCAACCGCCTGAGCATGCGCCTCTCCGCGTACGTCCTGGCCGCGCGCCTCGAACAGGTCGTCGCCGCCGCCAACGAACGCCTGGCCCGCATGTCCGCAGGCCGCTACGCGCTCCTGCACACCACCGACAAGGCAGCAGGAGACCGGCGCGGCGGCAGCGGCGGCCTGGGACTGCGCATCGTCGACGCCTGGACCGGCCAGGAACGCGACCCCGTCACCCTTTCCGGCGGCGAGTCGTTCATCACCTCCCTGGCCCTCGCCCTAGGCCTGGCCGACGTCGTCACCGCCGAAGCCGGTGGCACCGAGATCAACACGCTCTTCGTGGACGAGGGCTTCGGCACCCTGGACGAGGAGACCCTCGACGAGGTCATGGACGTCCTCGACGCCCTCCGCGACGGCGGCCGCGCCGTAGGCATCGTCAGCCACGTCGCCGAGCTCCGCACCCGCATCCCCGCCCAGCTCCGCATCAGCAAACAACGCACCGGCTCCACCGCCGCCGTCACCGTCTGACGGCCACCCTGGCCCAGATGACCTTCCCTCCACCCTGCGCTTCGTCGACCATGACGACGCCCCGCTTGTCCGCCACGTGACCGATGAGCTCCATTCCCGCCTCCGTGGCTGGTCAAAGCCGTTGTGTCTGCCCTTGTACGCTCGTCATCGGCGATCCGGTCGCCGGTGGAAGTACGAGATCGCGAGCTGAGGAAGCACATGGAACTGGTCCACTCCGGCAAGGTGCGTGACGTCTATGCCGACGGCGACGATCTGATTCTTGTCGCGTCCGACAGGGTGAGCGTTTATGACGTCGTGCTGCCCACGGAGGTGCCCGACAAGGGGAAGTTTCTCACCCAGCTCTCGCTGTGGTGGTTCGAGCAGCTCGCCGATGTCGTGCCCAACCACATCATCTCCGCGACGGAGGTGCCGGAGGAATGGGCGGGACGGGCGGTCCGCTGCCGGCGCCTCACGATGCTTCCGGTGGAGTGGATTGCACGCGGCTATCTGGCGGGCCTCGGTCTCAAGGAGTACGAGAAAGGCGGCACCGTGTCCGGGGTCGAGCTGCCGCCGGGTCTGGTGGAGGGCTCCAAGCTGCCCGAGCCCATCTTCACGCCGACGACCAAGGCCACCGAAGGTCATGACGAGTTCATCACCTACCAGGACGTGGTGGATGAGATCGGCGACGACACCGCCGCCCGCCTCAAAGAAGTCACCCTGGAGATCTACCGGCGCGGTGCGGCCATCGCCGGGGAGCGGGGCATCATCATCGCCGACACCAAATTGGAGTTCGGCCGCGCCGCCGATGGCACGCTCGTGCTCGGCGACGAAGTTCTGACCTCGGACTCCTCGCGCTTCTGGCCCGCGGACGACTGGCAGCCGGGCCGTCCCCAGCATGCTCTCGACAAGCAGTTCGTACGCGACTGGAGCAGCTCACTGGACTGGGACCGCACTCCTCCTGGCCCTGCCATCCCAGATGAGATCGTGGCCGCGACAAGGGCCCGCTACATCGAGGTCTACGAGCGGCTCACCGGTCGTCGGTGGGAGTGAGGGGGCAGTCGTACGTACTACATCCGCCCGAGTTCCGGCGTCGTCCGGTCGAGTTGGCGCGCCAGGATGGCCAATCACCGTCCCATTCAGCAAGATTGCCGGGCCTGGACTTTCGTTCGTCTGCCGGGTTTGCACATCTGTGGGTTACTGCTGTGCCGCTTCGCGGTTGGCGGCAGCGGTCACCCCTTTGGCTCGACCCCCAACCCGGCCAGCGGGTGGGACGGGGCTAAAGGTCTAAGTGCGGCAGCGACAAGAAGGGGGATGGGTGGATGAGGCGCGTTCGGATGGCGTGGGTCTGGTGGTGGCTGATGTCCCAACCTTGAGCCGCGCGGAGCGCGGGATTTACGCAACCCCAGGTGGCCGCTCACCTTCACCTTTTGCGCAGGCCAGGCTCCCGCGACCGCAACCAACGTGACAGCAACACACAGCTAGCTGCACGGGTGCGCAAAGGGTCAATTCGACACCGCTCAACCACCCACTTGGAGCAGCCGACTTAATTGTCCGACTCACCCGCCCTCAACCACGCAGAAACCGTGGGACGGTGCCCCAATCCGACCACATAAATAACGGGCCGAATGATGTCGGCGGCCTCTGATTCGCCCTCCATGGAACGTCGAAAGCCGCCGCACAAACCACGCAAATCGACACCTGGGAACGGGTGGCCAGATACGGCCATAAATAGCTACGCAACACCTCACTAAATCACCGAACGTGACGATACAATAACAGCATGAATTCGATCGTGGCGGATCTTTCGTCCGCTTCCACCGCGCAATTGGTGGAAGCGGCAGCCGCGATCGCCACCCATCTTGCGCAACGAGCCGCGCCGGATTCGGGTTCTGCGTGCATGGAGCTGGTCGAGCAATTGGCCACCGCCATAGATCAAACCGAATACGCGCTGGCGGGTTTGATTGCGGTGGTGGACCGGACCGGTGAACCCAAGCACTCGGGTCTGCCGTCCACCCAAGCGTGGCTGCGGTGCCACCTGGGTATGCGCGAAGGCCGCGCCAAAGAACGCATCGCCCTGGCCCGGCAACTGCCCCGGCTTGAGCGGGTGAAGGCGCAGATGGCGACCGGCACCTTGTCGTATGGGTATGCCGCGACCGTCGCCGACGCCGTCCACCGGCTCAACGATGAGGACTGTGCCACCGCCGAAGACATCATGCTCCAAGCCGCAGCCGATGGCCTGTCGGCGGGGAAGGTCGCCCGGCTCGGCAGCAAGATCCATGACCTGGTCGCCGAACGCAACGGGGAAGACAAGCCGCCGGAGGATGTGCAGCGCGGCTACCAGCGGTCCTGGGTCACTGTCAGCCGGTCGCTGGACGGCGGCTGCTACCTCAAGGGGTGGCTCAACCCCGAAGACACCGCCCTCCTTGACGGCACCCTGGCACCGCTCGCCAAACCTGCTGGCAAAGACGACCGCCGCGATCTCGGTGAGCGGACCGCCGCCGCGCTGTCCGCCGTGCTGGCGGGCGGGCACAGGAACAGCCGCGTCACCGTCATCGCCAACCTGGACACCCTGACCGGTGACGACACACCGGGCTGGCTGCGCGACGGCACGCCCATCCCAGCGGCGCAGGTTCGGCGCATCGCCCTCAACGCCGGAATCTCACCCCTCCTGCTGGGCGCCGGTTACGAGCCGCTCTACCTGGGCCATGCGGTGCGGATCGCCAGCGCTGGTCAACGCCGTGTCTTGGAGACGATGTACGACACCTGCGCCGTGCAGGGCTGCGAAACACCCGGCTTCCTGTGCGAGGTCGACCACGTCGATGGGTGGGCGCTGGGCAACAGTCCCACCAACATCGACAAGCTGGCCTTGTGCTGCGGGTGGCACAACCGGTGGAAACACACCCACCCCGACCAAATACAGATCACCAAGAACGACGAGGGACGCTACCGCTACCGGGCACTACCTCCCGACGGGACCGCGAGATCCAAACCGGGCGGCGTGCCACCCGATCACGCCGACAACCCCTGGCACGACCAACACGCGGCCTGACCATTCGCACGCCCCCGCCTGTAGCCCGGCGCCCACTGCACCGGGCCTACAGCCATGCCCCCACACAGCCGCCCTTTCTCCACGGCCGCAACCGCGTCGCCCTAGGGCGTTTCAGAAGTCATAGCGGGTGGCTGGCCGGCCGGGGTAGTGGCGGCGGGCCCACTATAGGGTGAGGTCCTTGGCGATCTTGCTGGGGTCGGTGCGGAGGGTCACCTGGTGTTCGCGGTGGCGGGGTCGCGGTATTCGGTCTCGTAGCCGCCGTCTTCGAGCAGGGCCACTGAGGCGTACCAGGTGGCGTTGGGATCCGCGGGGCCGATGGTGATAAAGGTGTTGTCGGTGTCGTCCAGGTCCTGCAGCAGCATGAACAGGGCGTCTTCGGACGGGTCGTCGATGTGGTCGCCGTTCTCGGTGTTGGCGATGTAGTAGTCGGCGCCCATCGATCCCTCCGCCATCCCGGTCGGTCGCAAGGCTGAGAATCCCATGCGGACGTCGGTGGATCACAACCATGTGTGGCGAGATATCCCGTCCCGGTACGGGCCGTGGCAGACCGTCTATGAGTTGTTCGCCGCTGGCAGCGGGCTGGAGTGTGGGCCAGGCTCCGCCCTGCAGACCAGAGCGGACAGGCTGACCGACCGGCAGGTGAACGTCGATTCCACCATCTGCCGGGCCACCAGCACGCGGCCGGTGTCCGCCGTGAGGGGTATGAGTCAGAAGGAAGCGCCAGGCAGCGACACCCGAGGCGAATCGATCGAGCCCGCTGATCACCGACTCGGCCGGTCGCGCGACGGTCTGACCACCAAAATTCACCCGGCATGCGAGCGGCTCCAACTCTGATGGTGATCATCACTGCCGGGCGGCGCCGTGACGGTCCGCGCTGCTGGAAGCCATCAGCGTGCCGCGGACTGGCCCCCAGCCGTCCACGACCGGACCGAGGGCAGATAGCGCCTGCTCCACCCGCGCCTACCTGCGACGCCACGACATCAATGCACCATCACCGAACCCGTGGACGATAGCCGCCACCGTGCACATCGCCGTCATCAACCGCGCACTCACCAGCGGATCCCGCCGATCCACACCGCGCGTCGACCACGTCCGGACGTTTTCGGCGGCAACGGCTCCCAGCACGGCCCACTGTTCATCGCTCAGATCACACAAAGATCGAATTCTGAAACAGTCGCAGATGTCCCTGCGGGGACGCCCTCCAGGCGTGAAATCGGGGGTGGTTGCTGTCCGCTGACGTCGTAGATCCTTGGTGCGCAATGAGCCCGTGAACAGTCTGACGCTGGGAGCCGCACTACGGGGTCCTGCATTGTTGCCTCGAGCACGTGATTCCGCCGCGTACGTCCCCTTCCGGTTCCCGTGGACAGCGCCACCGGAATCGATCACCTGCCGCGCCAGGACAGGAGGATCTGCCGTGGAGGAGATCACCCAGGAGCAGGGCGAGTTGGTGGCGCGGGTCGCGGCGCTGGACATCGGCAAGGCCGAGTTGGTGGCCTGCGTGCGGGCGCCGGATGCGCGCGATCCGGGCAAGTGCCGCCAGCAGGTCCGCACCTTTCCCACCAGCACCGCGGCGGCCACATCTTGGGAACCGGCTGCATCCACGCCTCTCCCACCGCGCCGCCTGGGTGGAGCACGATGGCCCGCTCCCCATCATCGAGGGCAGCGTCATCGGCCTGCGGGGTGGAGCGCCTCCCCGCACCGGCGAACCCAAACCGGTGTGGCTGTGGTCCTCACGCACCGGCGCCGACCCGCGACACCCGACAAGTTGATCCCCGCCCGAGTCCGCCGAGGGTTTCGGAACATCCGCCAGAGGGCGACCCTCCGGCTGGTGCACCAAAACCCGGTCCGGACGACCACCCGGCTCCAAGAACCGCCGCCCGCACCCCACCACGACGTCGGGAAGACGATCAAACGCGAAACCACCCTCGCCGCCCGATTCGCGCAGGCGGGTTAAAGAACCAGTTAAGCCATGGCGCCAACTCAGCCAGCCGCCCACCAACCCCCACGCGCAGTGCGGCGAGGCTGCTCGCTCACGACCAGATGTGCTAAAGCCCCCGCTCACACTCGCTCGGCCGCCTGGTTCGTGCCCCAGTCCCGCGACGGCCCACCAGGCTGGGCTGAATTCGCAGGCTTCAGGTTGCTGCGGTTGTGAGCATGTGTCGCCTGGGGCTTCGAGAGGGCGTCCGGTGGCACGGGGGCAACGTGGTTGGCTGCGACTTTCATCGGTTGGACTGGAGGCTTACCAAGCTCTGGAACGTGGGGGAGGATTTGGGCGTCGGACCTGGAGACGGTGAATCGAGGGGAGTCATGGGGAATTCGATTCCGCACGACAGGTCGGGGCAGCTGAAGCAGATCGAGGGCGGGTTGCTGCCGGGGGAGCAGATCATCGCCGTGTACGACGCGGTGGGGGCGGGGACCGGGTTCATCGGGCTGACCGACCGGCGCGTGATCATTCAGGACAAGTCGTTCGTGGGGAAGCGGGTGGCGATCACGAGCGTGCCGTACTCGAAGATCAGCTCGGTGAGCGTGGTCAGTAACAAGTCGATCGCCGGGTCGTTCTTCTCCAGCGGCGCGATCGCCATCCATGTGGGCACGCAGATCTACGAGATCGAGTTTCGTGGCGAGGAGAAGACCCACCATGTGCACGACGTGATCGTGCACTACATCTCTCGTTAGGGTTTGCGGCCGACGCCTGCGAGGAGCCAGCCCGACGGGGGGTCGTACGGGCGGTCGGGGCGCCATTCGGGGGCCAGGACGAGCCCGGGCTCCACCAGGTCGAGGCCGTCGAAGAAGCCCTTGAAGCGTTCGCTGGAACGGAAGGTCAGCGAGATTCCGTAGCGTTCGGTCAGCTCGCGGTGGGTGGCCCGGTCCGCATCGGACAGGTTGTCGCTGAGGAAGTCGCAGATCACCAGGTGGCCGCCTGGGGAGAGGGCTTCGCGGAACGCGGCGACGACCGTGTCGGGGTCGTCCTCGTCGGGGATCCAGTCCAGCATCGAGATCATCAGGATGCCCACCGGACGGTCGAAGTCGATGAGCGCGGTGAGCTCGGGATGGCCGAGGATCGTCTCGGGGTGGCGCGCGTCGGCGTTGATGGCGGTCGCCCCGAGCGCCTGGAAGTGGACGACGGCCACCGGGTCGTTGTCGACGTAGACGACTTTGGCGTCCGGATCGGCCCCGAGTGCGAGGTCGTGCACGTTGCCCTTGCCCGGCAGGCCGCAGCCGATGTCGATGAACTGCCGTACTCCCGTGGCCAGGAGGTAGCGGACCGCGCGCCGCATGAACTTGCGGTTTTCGCGGGGCAGCAGGCGGGCCACGCTGTAGGCGTCGAGCGCGTCGGAGGCGGCGCTGCGGTCGGGGGCGTAGTTGTCCTTGCCGCCGAGTGAGTAGTCGTAGACGCGGGCGCTGGCAGGGCCGTCGAAGCCAAGATCTTTCAGGGGATCGCGATCGCTCATATGCCATCCCTGGGTCCGGGGCGGGGGTTGCTCCAGGGTAGTGGATCGGCCCTCCTTTGGCGTGATCGTAGAAACACGGAACGTCCGCATCTCATTTGTCAGTGGAACACCGGATGTCAGACGGGGGCGCCCTGCGGATACTGAGCCAATGGCTATCGACGGCGATGGCGGCATGGTGGGGCGCGGGGCCGAGCTGGCCCGGCTGACCGCCTTGGTCGAAGGTGTGGGGGACGGCCGCGGCGGGATGCTGGCGGTCATGGGCGAGGCGGGCATCGGCAAGTCCCGCCTGCTCGCGGAGGCGGCACGGCTGGCGCGCGAGGCGGGGCTGCTCGTGCTGACGGGACGGGCCGTGGTGGGTGGCGGCGCGTACCGGCCGCTGGCCGAGGCGCTGGTCGGCCACGTGAGCGCGGACTGCCGCAAGGGGGGCGACGAGCTGCGGCCGTACCGGGCCGCGCTGGGCCGGGTGTTCCCCGAGTGGGCGGGGGAGGAGCCGCCGTCGAGCATCGATCCCGTACTGGTGCTGGGCGAGGGCCTGGTCCGGCTTCTGGGATTGCTGAACGGTCCGCGCGGCTGCCTGCTGGTCCTGGAGGATCTTCATTGGGCGGACGGGGACACGCTCGCGGTCGTCGAATACCTGTCCGGTGTGCTGCACTCGCGCCCGGTGCTCGTCGCGGCGTCGATCCGCGATGAGGACTGCCCGCCCTGGGTCCAGAGCCGCATCGTCGAGCGTCCGGAGGTGCACACGATCCGGCTGCGGAGGCTGGACGAGGCCGACTCGATGGTGCTCGCCGAGCGGTGCGCGGGCACCGTCCCGCTGCCCGCGGCAGTGCGCGACCTGGTGGTGCGAAAGTCCGACGGCCTGCCGTTCCTGGTGGAGGAACTGGTGGCCGGGGGCATGGAGGAACGTTCGGTGCCGCCCACCCTGGCGGGCATGGTCGCTGCCAGGCTGGACGCGCTCGGGCCCGAGCAGCGGCAGGTCCTGGAGGCGGCTGCGGTCCTCGGCGACGAGCCTGACTGGACCGTTCTCGGCAAGGCGACCGGCCTTGCCGAGGACGTGGTGCTCGACGCCGCGCGGGCCGCGCAGCCGCGGTTGCTGGTGGCGGCGGGCGACGCGCTGCGTTGGCGGCACGCCCTGACGAGGGACGCCGTGCTGGAGACGGTGCCGCCGCCGGTGCGTGCGGTGCTGGCCTGCCGGTCGGCCGAGGTGCTGCTGGGCCGTGCCGGACCCGAGGATGATGTGTGTGCCGCCGAGCTCCTGGCCATCGCGGGTGAGCAGGCCCGTGCGGCGGAGGTCTTCGTACGGCTCGCCAGGCGCGACATCGCCAGGGGAGCGTTGCGTGACGCCCGTGACTTGCTGGATCGGGCGGACGGTCTCGCCTCCCCGTCATCTGCCGTCGCGATCGAACGTGTCGTCCTGCTCACCCGCCTCGGCGAGGCGGACGCGGCGCTGAAGGCCGGCGCGCGGGCGCTCGGCCGGACGACCGGAGACGAGCACGCCCGGTTGTGCCTGCGGCTGGCCGACGCGGCGATCGTCACGGGCCGGTGGGAGGAGGCCGACCGTTATCTCGAGCGCGCGGGGCGGCCCGAGGACCCGCACGCGCTCGTGCTCGCCGCCAACGCCGCGTTCGGGCCCGGACGTCTCGCCGAGGCGGCGCAGCTGGCCACGGCGGCGATCGAGCGGGCCGAGGCGGCGCACGACGGGGAGGCACTGTGCCGTGCCCTGCTCGTTCTCGGCCAGTGCGCGATCCGGCACGACGCGGAGATCGCCCGGCGCACCTACACGCGGGCGGCCCGGCTCGCCGCCGAATACGGGCTGATGTCCTGGCGCGTCACCGCCCTGAACCACCTGGCCCTGGTGGAGGTGGTCACCGGCGCCCACACGCCGGCGCTGGCGGAGGCCAGGGAGCTGGCGCTCGAGAACGGGCAGCTGGTCGACGTCATCTCCGCCGATCTCGTCCGTTCCGACCAGATGTCCACCATCGACGGGCCGCGCGCGGCGGAGGTCCCGGCGCGCGAGGCGGCCGAGCTGGCGAGCCGGTTGCGGCTGACGAGCCACCAGTCGGTCGGCGAGCTCTTCGTCGCCCTCGGGCGCGCAGCCGACGCCGACGCCGACGGCATGGAGGCGGCGCTCGACGCCGCGACCGGGCGTGCGCTGGCACCCGTCGAGGTGGCGGCGCTCGCACCGGTCATCCGCGGGTTCATCCCGCTGCTGGACCGCGACCTGGAGACGGCCGTCGCGCTCTTCGACGACGGCATGCCGATGCTGGAAGACCAGTGCCAGACCGCGCCGGTGTCGATGTGGGGCCTGTGGGCGTTGCTCCGCTCCGCTGTCGCACGGGATGACGCGAAGGTACGGGACGCGCTGCGCCACTCGGCACCGGTACTTCGGAACGTGAACCGGGGAGCGCTCCACTACGCCGATGCCATCGCCGCTGGGCGGGCCGGCCATGTGAAGCGCGCCGCAAGCCTGCTGGCGGCCGGCGACGACGCTCTGGCTCACCACCACTGGTGGCGGCGTCTGTGCAGGTCACTGGTACTGGAGGCCGCCGTGACCGATGGCTGGGGAGATCCCGTGCCCGCCCTCCGGACCGACCTGGCGGCGTTCGAGCGAACGGGGGAGATCCGGCTCGCCCGGACCACCCGCGACCTGCTCCGGTGCGCCGGAGCACCGACCCGGCGGGGCCGCGGCCGCACCCCGGTCCCGTCCGGCCTGCGCGCCGCCGGGGTGACGAGCCGCGAGATGGACGTGCTCATGCTGCTGACCGAGGGGCTCACCAACCGGCAGATCGGCGAGCGGCTCTTCCTGTCGCACCGCACCGTCGACACGCACGTCGCCAGCCTGCTCGCCAAGACCGGCACGGCGAGCAGGCTGGAACTACGCGCCCACAAGATCAGCGCTCGGCAGGCCGACCCTCAGAGCTTGCCGAAGCAGGGGGCGTCGAGCGTGTAGGCCTTCGCGGTCGGTCCGGTGAACGCCTCCTTGATGACCTTGACCCCGGTCTGCTCCTTGTCGTCCGGCTTGGCGATGAGGCTGGTGCGGACCGCACCGGTCCCGGCGTCGCCGGCGAAGTTGCCCGAACCGGTCGGCATCATGCCCTCGTAGTCGACCTGGGTGATCTGCTTCACGGCCTTCAGCAGCCCGTCGCGCGTCAGCTCCTTGTTGGCGGCGGCCTTCTGCAGCGCGGCCTTGAGCGGGTACGACCAGACCCAGCCCGAGGTGTAGCCGTCGTTGGGGTCGACCTGGCCGAGCGCCTGCCGCATGGCCTGGTGGCCGGGGGTCTGCGTCTGGAACGGTGCCCACGGGGCCGACTGCAGGTACTGGGCCTTGATCGCCGGTGCCGCCGGGCTCTTGAGCAGACCCTTGTTCCAGCTCGGGCTCGTGCCGATGTAGCGGCCCTTGTAGCCGCGGGCGGCGGCCTGCCCGATGACCGTCGCGGCGTCGGTCGGGCCGGTGGTGAGGATGACCAGGTCGGGCTTGCCCTTGACGATGGCGTCGACGGCGCGGCCCTGGTTGTCCTGGCCCTGTGGCGTCTCGATCGCGTTGAACGTCAGCTTCTGCGCGGCCGCGCCCGCCTTGGCCCCGGCCGCCGCGTCGGCGCCGTAGTCACCGGCGTAGTGGACCGCCATGACGCTCTTGGGCTTGAACGTCTCGACGGCGTAGTCGATCGCGTTCATCGACTCGATGCAGTAGCTGGCGCCGGACTCCAGGATCACGTCCTCGAAGTTCCACGCCGAGGTCCACGACGCGGGCGCCGCCACGATCTTGCTGGACTTGAGGTCCTTGATGATGGCGGCGGTGGTGGGCGAGCCCAGCGTCTGCGCCAGCGCCAGCACCTTGCCCTTGATCTCCTGGTAGACCTGGTTGTGCGTCTCCGGGTTGTACTTGTTGTCGCGGACGTACTTGGTGACGTCGATGTCGTAGCCGCCGATGCCGCCCTGCTGGTTGACCCGCTTCCAGAACGCCTTCTGCGCCTCGGTGATGGGCACGGCCAGCGTCTTGAACGGGCCGACCGTCAGGTCGGAGATGGCCCCCAGGTAGATGCAGCCGTTGTTCTTGTTCACCGCGTTCGGGCACGCGTCCTTGGTCACGCCGGGCGCGCTGCTGTCCTCGTCCCCCCGGAAGACACCGCAGCCGCTCACGCTCACGGTCAGTACGCCCGCGGTCAGCACCGCGCCGATCCTGCTTTTCATGATGGCTCCTAATAGCTGAAGGGCCAGGCCTTCCAGTAGTTGCGGATCCGGGTCCAGATCCCGAACAGGCCGCGGGGCTCGAGGATGAGGAAGATGATGATCAGGAGCCCGTACAGCACGGTCTCGACCTGGAAGACGTTCGGGGTGTCCTTGGACTCGGAGCTGATGAACGGGAGCACGCCGGGCAGTTCACGGGTGATGCGCGGCAGGAGCGTGATGAACATCGCGCCCATGATCGAGCCGCTCACCGTGGCCACCCCGCCGATCAGGATCATGGCGATGAACTGGACGGACAGCAGCAGGTTGAACGAGCCGGGGTCGAAGTACCCCGCCACGGTGTACATCAGCGCGCCCGCGACGCCCGCGTAGAACGAGGAGATCGCGAAGGCGAGCAGCTTGTATCGGCGCAGGTCCACGCCGATGATCGCGGCGGCGATGTCGCGGTCGCGGACGGCGGCGAACGCGCGGCCGACGCGCGAGCGCATGAGGTTGCGGGCGAGCACCGCGAAGAGCACCAGCATCACCAGCATGAGCAGGTAGAGCTTCTGCTCCTTGCTGTACGCCCCCGCCTCGTCCAGCCTGATCCCGAACAGCTCGGGCACCGCCGAGGGCCGCCCGACGCCGGGGCCGCCGGTCAGGCTGTCCCATTCCTTGAAGATGTGCTCGCCGAGGAACACCAGCCCCAGGGTGACGATCGCCAGGTACAACCCGCGCAGCCGGGTCGCGAGGGGCGCCACGATCACACCCGCGAGCGCCGCCGCCAGCCCCGCCAACGGCAGCCACACCAGGATGGAGGTGACGCCGAAGCCGATCACCTTGCCGTCCGGATCGCCGGAGACGGCCGCGGCCGTGTACGCGCCGATCGCCAGGAAGAACGCGTGCCCGAGCGAGATCTGGCCCGCGTACCCGGTGACGATGTTGAGCCCGATCGCCCCGATCGACGCGACGAAGCCCACCGCGAGCAGTTGCAGGATGTCGTCGGTCAGCATGAACGGCGCCAGCACGGCGATCACCAGCAGCGCGCTCAGCCAACGCCGTTTGCCGGGCGTGTCCAGCAGCGCCATGTCCTGCTTGTAGGAGGTGTGGAGCAGCGGCCGGCCCCGGGGCCGGCGCCCGCGGCGTCCTCCGCGTTCGAGCAGAGCGGTCATACCCGTTCCACCTCCGGCGTCCCGAACAGCCCGTACGGTTTCATCAGCAGCACCAGCAACATCAGCACGTACGGCGACACGACCGCGAAGTTCTGCCCGAGCCACGGCGCGAGATCGGCCTGGTAGGTGCCGACCAGCGACTCCACCAGCCCGACCGCGAGCCCGCCGGCGACCGCGCCGCCGAGCGAGTCCAGCCCGCCGAGGATGATCGCGGGCAGTGCCTTCAGGGCGATGATCCAGAGGTTCTGGTCGACGCTGGCGCCGCTGCCGACCAGCACGCCCGCCACCGCGGCCAGCCCGCCGGCCATCGCCCACGACGTCGCGAACACCGCGCCGACCGGCACGCCCTGCGCGAGCGCCGTCTCCTGGTCGAACGCGGCGGCCCGCATCGCGAGCCCGAACCGTGTGTAGCGGAAGAACGCGAACAGCGCGGCGACCATGAGCGCGGTGGTGAGCAGCATGGCCAGGTACCGCTGCTGCACCGGCACGCCGAGCAGGTTCACCGTCTGCAGGCCCCACGGGTCGCCGACCTGCCGCACGTCGAGCCCGATGAAGCCGTTGACGATGACCCGGATGACGATGTCGAGCCCGAGCGTGATGATTGCGACGACGAAGACCGGCTTGCCGACCATCGGCCGGACCGTCACCCGTTCGACGCCGAGCGCCAGCAGGGCCACCGCGAGCGCCGACAGCACCAGCGCCAGGAAGAAGTTGACCTCGGCCGCCAGATAGGTGACCAGGACCGCGCCGGCGAGCATGAACGCGGGCTGGGCGAAGCTGACCACGCGGGTGGACTTGTAGATGATCACAAAACCCAGCGCGAGCAGCGCGTAGATCGACCCGTTGCCGAGCCCGCGCGCCACGCTCTGCCAGAACTCTGTCATGCCCTCGCTCCGCGCTCTGTCATGCTCTTGTTCCGCGCTCTGTCATGCTCTCGCTCCGCTTGGTGTCACCGGGGCGACCTCCCGTACAGCTCGTCGATCAGGTCGGCGAAGACGCGCTCGATGGCGGTGCGTTTGACCTTCTGGGTGGCGGTGAGCTCGCCGTCCTCGTGGTCGAGCTCCTTGGGCAGCAGGCGGAAGTCCTTGAGCTGCTCGGGCCGGGCGAGGCCCTTGTTGACCTGGTCCACGATGCCCTGCACCAGCTCGCGCACCTCGGGCCGCTCGGACAGGTCCCGGTAGGTGGTGTAGGCGAGCCGGCGGCGCGTCGCCCACTCGCCGACGGTGTCGAGCTCGATCCCGATGAGCGCGGTGAGGTAGGCGCGGCGGTCACCGAGGACGATGGCCTCGCGGATGTACGGGGACACCTTCAGCTCGTTCTCGATCAGCGGTGCCGCCACGTTCTTGCCGCCGGAGGTGATGATGATCTCCTTCATGCGGCCGGTGATGCGCAGGTGGTCCCCGTCCCACTCGCCGACGTCACCGGTGTGCAGCCAGCCGTCCGGCTCGACGACCCGCCGGGTGGCCTCGTCGTCGCGCCAATAGCCGGCGAACACCCCGGGATGGCGGGTCAGGATCTCGCCGGTGTCCTCGTCCACCCGCAGCTCGCAGCCCGGCTGCGGCTCGCCGACCGTGCCCAGCTTGACCCGGCCGGGCCGGTTGGCCGTAGCGATCGCGGTGTTCTCGGTCATCCCGTACACCTCGTGCATGGGGACGCCGATGCCCATGAAGAACTTGAGCACCTCCGGCGCGATGGGTGCGGCCCCGGACGCCGCGTACCGTACGCGCCGCATCCCGATCCGCTCGCGCAGTGCGCGGAAGCAGAACAGCCAGCCCACCGCGTACATCAGCCGGGTGACGAGCGTGTGCTTTCCGCCGCGGCGTACGAGGGTGTCGCCGATGCGATCGGCCAGCTTGAGCCAGAAACGCGTCGTCCACCGTTTGACCGGGCTCGCCGAGCCGAGCCGGATCTCCACGCTCGCCAGGATCTTCTCCCAGATGCGCGGCACGCCGAACAGGATCGTCGGCTGCACCTCGCGCAGGTTGGCGGGGACGGTCTCGATCGACTCGGCGAAGTTGACCTGCATGCCGGAGGAGGCGTTGAACCAGACCGTGAAGATCCGTTCGGCCACATGGCAGAGCGGCAGGTACGACAGGGCGAGGTCGCGCGGCGTCGGCGGCGGCTGGGTGAAGCCGCCCTCCTCGATGAGCACCCGGATGGCGAACTCGACGTTGGTGACCGTGAGCATCGCGCCCTTGGGCGGGCCGGTGGTGCCCGACGTGTAGACCAGCACCATGACGTCGTCGGGAAGCGCCGCCGCCATACGCTCCTCGACCGCGCCTGGGAACTCGGCGCGGTGCCGCTCCCCGAGCTCGCACAGCTCGTCCCACGACATGAGCCGGGGGTCGGTGTAGTGGTTCTTGATGCCGCGGGGCTCGATGTAGACGATCCGCTCCAGGTCGGGGAGGTCGCCGGTGACCGCGAGGGCCTTGTCGACCTGCTCCTGGTCCTCGGCGATGAGGATCTTCGAACCCGAGTGCTGCAGCAGGTAACCGACCTCCGCCGCGGGGTTGGTGGGGTAGAGGCCCATCGTGGTGCCGCGGATCGCGACGGTGGCCAGGTCGCTGTAGAGCCATTCGCGCCGGTTCTCCGAATGGACCGCCACCCGGTCGCCAGGCTCGACCCCCAGCGCCAGCAGCGCGTGCGCGACGGTCAGCACGGTCTCCCAGTACGTGTGCCAGGTGACCTCCTGCCAGATGCCGAGGTCCTTCTCCCGCATCGCGACGCGGTCCGGGGTCTTCGCGGCGTGGTCGCGGACCCTCGTCGCGATCGTGGTGGTCGTCGTCGCCGGTAGTTCCGTGGCGGTCTTCAGTTCCGTCATGAGGCCTCCCCCAGATATGCCCTGATGACTTCGGGGTCGGTACGGATGTCGGTGGGGGCGCCCAGCGCGATCGGCACGCCGAAGTCGACGACCAGCACCCGGTCGGCCAGGTCCATCACCAGGCCCATGTCATGCTCGACGAGGATCATCGGGATGCCGAGCTCCTCGCGGATGTCGAGGATGTAGCGGGCCATGTCCTCGGTCTCCTCGAGGTTCATGCCGGCCACGGGCTCGTCGAGCAGCAGCAGCTTGGGCTCCTGCGCCAGCGCCCGGCCCAGCTCGACCCGCTTCTGCACGCCGTACGGCAGCAGCCCGACCGTGTGCCGGCGCCACTGCTCCAGCTCCAGGAAGTCGATGATGTCCTCGACCGCCAGCCGCGCGGCCAGCTCGGCCTTGCGCGCCCGGCCGAGCCAGGCCATCCCGGCCAGCGCGCCGTACCGCAGCTGCTGGTGGCGTCCGAGCATCAGGTTGTCGAGGACGGTGAGGTTGGCGAAGAGCTCGACGTTCTGGAACGTGCGCGCGACGCCCAGGCTCGCGATCTCGTGCGGCCGCCGCCCCAGCAGGTCGGTGCCGTCGAACGTGACCCGGCCCTCCTGGGGCCGGTAGACGCCCGAGATCACGTTGAAGATCGAGGTCTTGCCCGCGCCGTTCGGCCCGATGACGGCGAACAGCTCGTTCGGCCGGACACCGAACGAGACGCCGTCGATCGCCGTCACGCCGGCGAACGACAGCCGCACGTCGGCCAGCTCCAGGATCGGAGCACTCTCCACATCTTCCTTCACGGACGCCTCCGCCGGACGGCTCACGACAACCACCGCTTCCGCCGCCGGTAGTGCTTGACATCGCGGAACGAGCGGGCCGCGCCCTCCGCGCCGAGGCCCAGGTAGAACTCCCGGATGTCCTCGTCCTGGAGCAGCTCCTGGGCGGGCCGGTCCATGACGATCTTGCCGGTCTCCAGGACGTAGCCGTGGCCCGCGATGGCCAGCGCCATCGTGGCGTTCTGCTCCACCAGCAACACCGTGGTGCCCTGCCGGTTGATCTCCACGATGATGTCGCGGATCTGCTCCACCATCTTGGGCGCCAAGCCCAGGCTCGGCTCGTCCAGCAGGAGAAGCTTGGGCTCCGACATCAGCGCCCGGCCCACGGCGAGCATCTGCTGCTCGCCGCCGGACAGGTAGCCCGCCGTACGGCCCCGGCGTTCCTTGATCACCGGGAACAGTCCGTAGACGCGGTCCAGGTTCTCGGCGAGCGCGCCCGCGTTGGTGTGCGCCCCCAGCCGCAGGTTTTCCTCGACGGTCAGCTCGGCGAAGATGCGCCGCCCCTCCATGACCTGCCGCACGCCGAGGCGGACGACCCTGGTCGGGGGCAGTTCGTGGATGGGGCGGCCGTCGAGCAGCACCGACCCCTTGGTGACCTCGCCGTCATGGACGTCGAGCAGTCCGGAGATCGCGCGGAGCAGCGTGGTCTTGCCCGCTCCGTTCGCGCCCAGGAGCGCGACGATCTCTCCCTCGGGGACCTCGAGGCTGACGCCTCGCAGGACCAGGATCACATCGTGGTAGACGACCTCGAGATTCCGAACACTCAGCATGAGCGCCGTCCGGTGGTTGTTTCCAGCTCGGCTCAATGTGAGAGAGTGTGACCCGCATCTCACCGTGAGACAAGAGCGGGTTTTGTCCCGCCCGTATCTCTTTGATAACACCCCGTCGACCTCACCTGCCAGGCTGGTCCTCATGCTCGATGTCAAGAGGCTCGTCCTGCTCAGGGATTTGGCGGACTACGGCACAGTCACCGCGGTGGCCGACATTCACCAGGTCACGCCCTCGGCGGTGTCCCAGCAACTCCGGGCGCTGGAGACCGAGACCGGTGCGGCGCTGCTGCACCGGGAGGGTCGCACCGTGCGGCTCACCGCCGTCGGAGCCGCGCTGGCCCGGCAGAGCGAGCACGTTCTGGCCGAGCTGGAACGGGCCCAAAGCATCGTCCGCTCGCTCGGTGACACGGTGGTCGGCGAGCTGCGGGTGGGCTTCTTCCCGAGCGCGCTCGTGCCCGTCGCCGCCCCCTTCGTCGCGGCGCTCGCCGAACGCCATCCCGGACTCCGGCCGCGGATCACCCAGGCCGAGCCCGAGGACGTGGTCCCGATGCTGAAGCGGCGTGACCTGGACGTGGCGCTGCACTACCGCTACCTGCACCTCGGCACCCCGGCTCCGGAGGGCCTCACCGTACGGCCCCTCTTCGACGACCCGCTGGCCATGGCGGTCCCCGAACGCCTCCGCCCGGCCGTCGAACAGGAGGGACCGGCCGTCCTGCGCGACGAGAAGTGGATCACCACGGCGGCGCCGAGCAGCTGCCGGGACGTGACCTTGCACGCCTGCCACAGCGCCGGCTTCACCCCGGTGATCGAGCACGAGTACACCGATCTGGCCGCCGCGCTGGCGCTGGTCGGGCTGGGGCTCGGCGTGACGATCCTGCCGGGGCTGCTCTGCGGGAACCCGCCGCCGGGGGTCGCGATCATCCCCATGCCGGGGAAGGGCCGTACGACCGAGGTCCTGATCCGTTCGGGTTCGGACGACCATCCCGCGGTCGCCGCCGCCGTGTCGGTGCTCGAAGAACTCGCCGCCGACCGCCGCGACCGCTAGGACCCGGCCGGCCTCCGTGCGGCCTCCGCGCGGCCGTCAGCTCCGTCCGCGCGCCACGTGGGAGACCTTGCGCCCGATGACGAGGTAGGCCAGCACGACGCCGGCGGCGTTGAGGATCACATCGTCGATGTCGAACGCCCGGCCCTGGACCAGCAGGCCCTGGGTGGTCTCGATCGCGAGCGAGATCAGCCCGCCCACCACGAACAGCCGCAGAGGCCCGCGCAGCCGGGTCGACACGATCGGCAGCAGGATCCCGAGCGGCGCGAGCAACATCAGATTGCCGCCGAGCTGGATGAGCGCGTCCCGGGCCGGCTGGTCGAGGTAGAAGCGCAGCGACCGGCCCGGATCGGTGTTGCCGCCCGCCTGCCCGTTGTCGTGGATCGGGGTGAGGGTGAGCTGGAACGCCACGTACGAGAAGACGGCCAGGACGCCGAGCGCGGCCACCACCGCCAGGCACCGCAGCGCGGTGACCAGCCACCTGGGAAGTCCTCGGGTCGCCGGAGCCTCGTGCAGCTCCACCTCAGTGTCCACGCGCACCGCTCGATCACCCGTCACGGTGATTCTTTGCCCTACCGCATCCCGGGTATTCCGGTCTCTTTGCCGGATCGGGAAGGAGCCCAGGTCAGGAGATCCAGCCGTTGGCGCGCGCTTGGTCGAGCGCCAGGTCGGCCTCCCGGTCGTCGAGCATCTCCAGCCCGCGGACAGCCCAGAACCGCAACGACTCGTCCAGGCTCTCCAACTGGCTGCGGAAGACGTCCAGCGCCTGTGGCGACCGCGCCTCGGCGATGAGCTCCAGCAGCCAGCAGCGCAGCCCGGGATCGTCCCGCTCCGCCGCGAACTCCGCGATCAGCTCGTCGACGTACGCGTCGGCGTGCTCGCGGAGAAAGTCGAACGCGTCCTCCTGGACCTTGGGGTCCTTCTTCCGCATGAGCTCCATGGCCTGATCAAAACGTCGCCGCGACATGCTCCCGAGCCTAGAGCCTGCCACCGACACGGAAGGTGTGTCCAGGGGCGCCGGCGAGCGGTGCGCGGCAGGTGGTCGCCGCCTGTGGTTATAGTGCTTGTGCAATATGAAGCGTGTGCAACTATCTCATATGCGGCTAGTTGCGTACGCTTCGGATGTTTCTATCGATGGGGATGAACAGCATGAGTTTGGACACCCAGGCCTCCTACGCCGTTCACCGGAACGGAGGGCCTGCGACGGCCGAGGATCTGGCGCCGCTCGCCTTCGCCGGGTACGCCCACTTCACCGCCATGCAGGTGCGCGGAGGGCAGGTGCGCGGTCTCGACCTCCATCTGGAACGTCTGCGGACCGCCTCGATGGAGATGTTCGGTGAGGCTCTGCCCGACGACCAGGTGCGGTCCTACCTGAAGTCCGCGCTGGCGGACGGACCGGCCGACCTCTCGCTCACGGCGACGGTCTACTCGTCGGCGGGCGAGTTCACCACGGCCGTCCGGGAGCTCCAGGTGCTGGTCCGTACCGCGCCGCCCGCCTCCGGGCCGGAAGGTCCGCTCTCGCTGGCGATGGTCGAGCACGAACGGAACCTCCCGGCCGTCAAGCATGTCGGCGAGGTGGCCAAGACCTACTACCTCCGCCAGGCCGGTCAGCAGGGCTTCGACGACGCCGCGTTCGTCGACCGCCGAGGCCGGCTCAGCGAGGCGACGATCTGGAACCTGGCTTTCTGGGACGGCGCGACCGTGGTGTGGCCCGTGGCCGAGATGCTGCGCGGTGTCACCATGGGCATCGTCCGGCGCAGGCTCAGGCGCATGGGCGTCCCCCAGCGGGACCAGGAGATCACGTTCACCGACCTGCCCTCGTTGACCGGCGCGGTCGTCATGAACTCATGGACGCCCGGCGTCCCGGTTCACCGGGTCGGCGCCGTGCCCTTGCCCGAGGCGCGCTCCTTCGTGGAGCTCCTCCACAAGGCCTACCAGGCCGAACCGCTCACCTCCCCGTAGCGGGAGCGGCCCCGACCTCCACGCGCAGTTGCGCGAGACTCCGGGAAAGCAGCCGTGACACGTGCATCTGGGAGACCCCGATCTCCTCCGCGATCTGGGACTGGGTGCGGTTCCCGTAGAAGCGCAGCAGCACGATGCGCCGTTCTCGCGCGGGCAGCCTCGCCAGCGCCGCCTTGAGGGCCTCGCGATACTCCACGACGTTGAGCTGCTCGTCCTCGTACCCGAGCAGGTCGGCGTAGGCGAGACCCTCGTCCTCTTCGCCGGCCGGCTGGTCGAACGACCTGGTCTGGTAGGCCTCCCCGGCGGCGATCGCCTCGATGACCTCCTCGGGATCGCGGCCGGTGTGCTCGGCGAGCTCGCTGACCCTGGGGGAGCGGCCCAGCCGCTGCGTCAGGTCTGCCCGCGCCTTGTTGAGCTCGTTGCGCAGTTCCTGGATGGTGCGCGGCGGCCGGATCGCCCATCCGCGATCCCGGAAGTGGCGCTTGATCTCGCCCAGGATCGTCGGTGTCGCGTACCCCTCGAACGGGATGCCCCGGCCCGGGTCGAACCGGTTGACCGCCTTGACCAGACCGACCATGCCGACCTGCTGGAGGTCCTCCTTGAGCTCGCCGCGCTGGGCGAACCGGCCGGCCAGCCCCCGCACCAGCGGCAGGTACTGCTGGAAGATCTCCTCACGGATCCGCCACCACTCCGGGTGGCCCTCGGGATACCGGCGCAGCCGCCGGAACAGCTCCAGCTGGTCATCGGCCGCCCGGTCATCGGCTGTGCGCTCGTCCACAAGCAGGTCCGCGGTCAGCGTCACGTCGCTCCTCTTCCTAGCTCGACGATCTGTCTGATTTGTCCGCCGAGCATCCCCCCGTGAACGTTTTTGAATCCACGCCTCCGTCGCCGGCCGCTGATATCTGCGTCACACCGCTTGGCTCTTGCCTCCCATGCCTCACCCAAGTGTTCGTCAAGTCTGATCACGCCTGATGTGCGGTGCTGGGGCCGGGGTAGTGGTGTTCTCGTGAACCAGCCAGCGCAGCAGAGGAGCCCGCACTGGTATCCGCTGAGCCTGAGCACGCCCATGATGGGCCATGTGTTCGGCGGGCAGGCGATCGTCGACCGGTTGAAGCGCTCGCCGGCGCCCCGGCCGGGCCGGATCGCCGAAGCGTGGGAGGTCAGCGACGTTGACGGGCACATCGGCGAGGTGAACGAGGGTCCGCTCGCGGGTGAGTCCCTGCGCTCGCTGATGCTGAAATATCCCGAAGAGGTCATGGGTCCCGGATGGAGCGGCGACCGTTTCCCGATTCTGACGAAATTCATCGACGCCACGCGCTCCCTGCCCGTCCACCTGCACGCCGACGACGAGGACGCCCGGACGCTGGAAGGCGAGCCCAACGGGAAGACCGAGGCGTGGCACATCCTGGAAGCGGCTGCCGGCGCCACCGCTCTGGTCGGCGTCAAACCGGGAGTGGACGCCGCCACGTTGCGTGACGCCCTGGTGCGGGGCGACTACGACGCCGTGATGCGGCGCGTGCCCGTGCGTGCCGGCGAGACCATCTACGTGCCTGCCGGGACGTTGCACAGCTTCGGCCCGGACACCTTGGCGTACGAGATCGAGCAGACCTCGAACATCCAGCGGTCGGCCATGCCGTGGCGCATCGAAGACGGCTCCCGGCTCCCCGAGAGGGAATGGGAGAAGAACCTGGACATGCTGCTCGCCGAGTGGAAACCGGAGCCGCGCCCGGACTTCCATCCAGGTCTGTCCCTCCCCGTCGGCCACGACGGCGAGCGGGTCATCTGCTGCGCCGGCCCTTACTTCGCGCTCGAAAGGTGGCGCGCCGCTGCGGGCGCGACCGCCCGGGGTTCTTTCGGCACTGCCGTCATTGTGAGCAACGTGGGTTCCGCAGTGGAGATCGCCGTGGACGAGTGGCGGGGCAAACTCGGTCCAGGACGGAGTCTGCTGATGCCCGCAGCCCTGGGAGAGTTCCGGATCGCCGGGCCTGCGGACGTTCTCCTGGGCTACCTTCCTGACCTCGTATCCGACGTCGAAAGGCCCCTGGCAGCCGCCGGGTACGGGCCCGACGTGATCGCCACCCTGCATGAGGGGCGCTCATCGCATTAGGGCCGCTAATCGTGCAATGAGAACTTCGCCATTGATCTCCTTGGCGGCGGTCGCCACAATCGCTCTCGTGAAGTTAGGGCAGGGCTCGGCTGCAATTCTGAGTGGCCGTTTCGCAGTCGGCCATCTAGACGAAAACCTATTCGCTGCCCTATCCGCGGTGCGCAATGCTGGAATGCCGACGGCGTGCCACGCGTCCCCACCGATCCCGGGCCTCCTCCAGGCTGCGCGTGATTCCGGCGACTGACCTGGGCACGGACGACCCGCAACACATCGACTCCGTCCGACACCGAACGAAGTCGTCCGAAACGGAGCGAATTCGTCCGGCGGGGAACGTCGAAGGCGTCGAGTGGATTCAATGCAGTGTCGCCCGGATCAGGATTCGCCGTGCCGTTCTCGACGGGCGCCCGGGGCAGGCATCTGTGGAACGCGGATGTTCCACCATGGAGCTTCCGCAGGAAGGGACAGCATGGAACTTCGTGTGGTCGAGGCGTTCTTCGCCGTGGCCGACGAACTGCATTTCGGAAGGGCGGCCGCGCGCCTGGGGGTGACGCAGGGCAGGGTGAGCCAGATGATCCGTTCGCTGGAACGTGAGATCGGTGCGGCGCTGTTCGTGCGCTCCAGCCGGCAGGTCGAGTTGACGGTGCTCGGTGAACGGTTCCACACCCAGGCACTGGCGGGCTACGAGCAGCTCATGGGCGCCCTCCGGGACTCCCGCGAGGCGGCGACCGTCGTCGGAGGCCGGTTGCGGATCGGCTTCCTTCCGGGATCGGGCGGCTACATCGCGCCGGTGGTGGCGGCTTTCGAGGAGCGCCATCCCGACTGCAGCGTGGAGGTCGGCTCGGTCCCGCTGCCCGCCGCGCTGATTCCCTACGACCTCCTCGCGTCGGGGGAGTACGACATCATCGTGGGCTGGGCCCCTTGCGGCGATCCGAAGGTGGTGACCGCCGCCGGCCTGACCGTCGGCTCCACGTTCATCAGCACGCCCCGCGCGGTCGTCGTCCCGGAGGGGCATCCGCTGACCACGTTCGAGACCGTGACCTGGGACGATCTGGTGGACTACGAGCTGCTCAACCCGAGCAACACCGTCCGCCCGGAGATCCGGGACCTGTGGACGCAGCGTTCGACCCCGTCCGGCCGGGCCCTCCGCTACACGGCCGACGACCTGCTCACCATGGGCGGCGGCCGGGAACGCACGGTCGAAGACCTGCTGTTCCTGGTCGCCAGGGGGCGCGGCCTCTACGTCAGCATCACCGCGCTCATGGACCATTTCCCGCAGCAGGGCCTCGCGCTCATTCCCCTGCGCGACGCGGCGCCCAAGCATCTGGTGCCGATGTGGATGACCGCCGCCGAGACCGCCACGATCCGGGCCTTCGCCGAGGTCACCGCCGCCAACCGCCCCCAAGGGGTGGAGATGCAGATCATCGAGCAGGGCGAATGGGAGACCGACTGCCATCCCTGCTGACAGGTGATCATGCTCGGTGCTTTACCGCTTCCGGCCCCTCCCTTGGACCGCGTCCGGGAATCAACGAGGCGTCCGTTCCTCGAGCCCGCCAGGGAGCCCTTCCATGACCGACGACTTCGTCCTCGACGTCAGCCGAATCCGCGAGCAGGTCCGCCAGAAGATGGACGCCGGGCCGGTCACCGGCACCTACGGGCACCGGACGGACCGCGTCATCGAGGTGCTCAACGACGTCGTCGCGACCGAGGTCGTCTGCTGGCTGCGCTACACCCGTCACGCGATCTGCGCCACCGGCATCGACCGCGCGCAGGTGACGGCCGAGTTCACCGAGCACGCCAAGGAGGAGATGCACCACGCGCTGCGCGCGGCCGAGCGGATCAGCCAGCTCGGCGGGTCGCCCGACTTCGATCCCGCCAAGCTCGCCGAACGTTCCCACACCGACTACACCACGCCGCCCGACAGCGACCTGACCACCATGCTGCGCGACAACCTCGAAGCCGAGCGCATCGTCATCTCCACCTACCAGGAGATCATCCGGTGGCTGGGCGACGGCGACCCGACCACCCGCCGGCTGATGGAGTCGATCCTGGAGGAAGAGGAGGAACACGCCGACGACCTGGTGGACCTCCTCGGCATCTGACGCCTAGCGGCTGTTCGGAGTGGACGGCACGTCCGCCGGTGAATCAAGGGAGGCGAGGTAGGCCGCGACCGTGCGGCCGGCGGTGAGGAGCGGCTCGGTGGAGCGCAGTGCCCGGGCCAGGGTGAACGCTCCTTCGAGTGCCGTGAGCACGGCGAACGTCACGTTGCGGGCTTCGGCTTCGGGCAGCCCGCGCCCGGTGAAGTAGCGCACGCCCTCCTGCACCCAGTGCTCCATGACCTCCGCGGCGACCTCACGCAGGACGGGCTCGGTGTCGGCGACCTCACCGGTGACGGAGCCGACCGGGCACATGTTCGCCCAGCCGGTGGTGCGCATGTCCTCAGCGGCCGCGGCGAAGGCGGCCTCCACTCCGGTCGCCAGATCCTCGTGCGCATCGAGCAGCAACGGCAGCAGCTGGATGTAGGCGTTGCCCATCTGGCGCAGTGCAGCCGCCGCGATCTCGCGCTTTCCTCCGCGGAAGTGGTGGTAGATGGAGCCGGTCGGCGCCTGCGCGGCGCGAGCGAGCTGGTTGACGCCCGTGGCCGTGTATCCCTGCACGCGCAACAACTCCGCCATCGCGAGCACGATCCGCTCGTCGGTTTTCATGGCACCATGCTAGAACAGTCTCTCTAGAGAGATCGTTCTAGTAAGGAGGACGCCATGCGGAACGTCGAGGTGCCAGGAGGGATCCTGGAGTACGACGAGGCCGGGTCCGGCCCCGCGGTGGTCCTGCTTCACGGGTTGCTGATGGACCACACGGTCTGGGACCGGGTCCTGCCGCTCCTGCCGGAGGGCTTCCGGTATGTGCGGCCCGTTCTGCCGCTGGGGTCCCATCGCAAGGCGATGAAGCCGGGCACCGACCTCACACTGCGCGGGCAGGTCGACCTGGTCGCAGACTTCCTCGACGCCCTGGACCTGCAGGACATCACCCTGGTGCACAGCGACTGGGGCGGGTCGCTGTTCCTCACCGCCTACGGCCGAGACCAGCGTGTCGCCCGGCAGGTGATCCTGCCGTGCGAGGCGTTCGACAACTTCCCGCCCGGCCTGCCGGGCAAGCTGCTCACGGTCGCGGTCCGGCTCCCCGGCGGACTCCAGTTCGCCGCCCGCCAGCTGCGCATCCGCTCCCTTCGCCGGCTGCCCATGCTGTTCGGACAGATGGCGCGCCGACCGGTACCCGACGACCTGATCCACCGCTGGACCGAGCCGGTCCTGCGTGACCCCGCCGTACGCGGCGACCTGCTCGCCTACTGCCGCAGCCCGTACAACGGGCACGAGCTCATCCATGCCACCCGGCAACTATCCCGGTTTACCGGTGAGGCACTCGTGCTCTGGTCACCCGACAACCGCGTGATGCCCCCCGAACACGGCCGCCGCCTGGCCGATCTCCTGCCCGCCGGGCGGTACGCCGAAGTACCCGGGGCCTACGTGCTGTCGATGCTGGACGAGCCCGAAATCGTGGCGAGCGAAATCGGACAATTCCTCACCTCGACGTCCACGCAGTAGGCCTGCGTTCAGGCTGCCAGGTCGGCGAGGCGGGGCGGGTCCGCCCCCTGTTTGCGGCAGGTTTCGGCGGCGACGTCGGAGGCGAAGGTCAGCGCCCTGATGAGCAGGTCGGGGGTGAGGTCGGCGAGACGTTCGCGGAGGGCTCCGCCGGTGTGGAGGCGGTAGAGCAGGCCGGCGGTGAAGGCGTCACCGGCGCCGACGGTGTCGACCGGGGTGACGGGCCGGGCGGGGACCTGGAAACGCTGCCCGTCCAGGGAGGCGTAGGCGCCGTCGGCTCCGCAGGTGATGACGACGAGGCGGACGCCGTCGGCGTGCCAGTCGTCGCATGCCTGCGGCAGGCTCGCTCCGGGGCGCAGCACGGCCAGGTCGTCGGAGCTGAGCCGGAACACGTCGGCGGCCGAGGTCCAGCCGGGCAGCAGGCGGCGGTACCGTTCGGCGGGGACGATGCCGGGGCGGATGTTGGGGTCGATCGAGATCGTCGTCGTGGTGCGGCGTTCGTGCAGCAGCTTTTCGATCAGTGGACCGCTGGGCTCCAGCGCCAGGGCCAGTGACCCGGCGTGGACGCAGGCCGCTTCGGAAGGTGTGGCCGCGGCGAGCTCCTCGGTGGTCCATTGGAAGTCGGCCGTGCCGTTGGCGTAGAAGGAGTACTGCGCGTGGCCGTCCCCGTCGACGGCCGCCAGCGCCAGCGTCGCCTGTTCGGCGGCGGTGACGGCCCGGGACAGGTCGACGTCGGAGTCGCTGAGGTAGGCGCGGAGCAGGTCGCCGAGCGGGCCGGCCGGGATCCGGCCGGCGAAGGTGACGGGTGCTCCGAGCCTGCCGAGCGCGACGGCGGTGTTGGCAGGCCCGCCGCCCGGGCGCACTCGCAGGTCGAGTGCGCCCGGCGTGGGCTGGTGGGCGGGCACGAAGGTGTCCGCCACGGTCTCCCCGATGACCGTGATCATATTTGGACGGCTCCGGTCATGATCGCGACAACATCCGACATCGTATGGTCTGACGGCTTCACCACGCCCGCGCGGCGGCCGAGCCGCTGGATGTGGATCCGGTCGGCGATCTCGAACACGTGCGGCATGTTGTGGCTGATCAGCACGACCGGCAGGCCGCGCTCGCGCACCTTGCCGATCAGTTCCAGCACCTGGGCGGACTCCTTGACGCCCAGCGCGGCGGTCGGCTCGTCCATGATGACGACATGGCTGGCCCACGCGGCGGCGCGGGCGACGGCGACACCTTGACGCTGCCCGCCCGACAGGTTCTCCACCGCGCCGCCCATGGACTGCAGGCCGATGTTGAGCTCGGCCATATGCCGGGCTGAGGCTGTCTTCATCGCCGGCTTGTCGAGCATCCGGAACACGGTGCCGAGCACGCCCTTGCGGCGCTTCTCGCGGCCCAGATACAGGTTGCTGGCGATGTCGAGGGCGGGAGCGACGGCCAGGTTCTGGTAGACGGTCTCGATGCCCTGGCGGCGGGCGTCCAGCGGCGACTTGAAGTGCACCTCCTTGCCGTCGAGCCAGATCTGTCCCTCGTCGGGACGGGCCGCCCCGGTCAACGCCTTGATCAGGGAGGACTTGCCGGCGCCGTTGTCGCCGATGACGGCCAGCACCTCGCCGGGCAGCAGGTCGAAGTCGCAGCCGTCCAGCGCGGTGACGGGCCCGTACCGCTGGACCAGACCACGCGCCTTCATGACCGGTTGGACCAAGCCGGTCTCCTCGTTCGTCCCGGCTTCCTGGGTCGCCGATTGTTTCTCGTCTGCCGCTGGTTTCTGGTTCATCGCTGGGACCTCTTGCGGGAGAGCTGGTCGACGGTCACCGCCAGGATCACCAGGATGCCGGTGATGAGGATCTGGTAGATCGACGGCACCCCCATCAACTGGAGGCCGTTGCGGATGACCCCGACCAGCAGCGCGCCGATCAGCGTTCCGATGACCAGGCCGCGCCCGCCGAACAGGGACGTGCCACCCAGCACGACCGCGGTGATGGAGTCGAGGTTGTCGGTCTGGCCGGCCTTGGGGTCACCGACGCCGGTGCGGGCGATGAGCAGCAGCGCCGCGATCCCGTACACCGCGCCGGCGATCGTGTACACGGCCAGCAGGCGGCGCCGGACGGGGATGCCGGTGAGGCGGGCGGCCTCAGGGGCGTTGCCGACGGCGTACACGTGCTTGCCCCAGGCCGTCTGGCCGAGGATGTAGGCGAACACCGCGAACAGCACCAGCATCAGCACCGAGCCGTAGGTGACGTCGGTCCTGCCGAGCGGGAAGGTGTTGCCGAGCGCGGTCAGCTCTGAGGGCAGCCCGCTGATGGTCTGCTCGTCGGAGTAGATGTGCGTGAGCGCGAACGCCACGTTGAGCATGCCGAGGGTGACGATGAACGGCGGCAGCGACACCCGCGTGACCAGCAGCCCGTTGATGAGGCCGAACGAGGCGCACACCGTGATCCCGGCGGCGATCGCCAGCAGCGGCGGCATCCCGGTGTCCACGGCCAGCTTGGCCATGACGATCCCGCCGAACGCCATGATCGCGCCACAGGACAGGTCGATCCCGGCGGTCAGGATGATCAGGGTCTGGCCGATGGCCAGGGTGCCGACGACCATGACCTGCTGGATCACCAGGGCCAGGTTGCCGCCCGACAGGAACTGCGAGGACTGGGTGGTGAAGAAGGCGCACGCCAGCAGGAAGGCCACGATGGGCCCGATGGTGGAGCCGGCGGGGATCGCCAGCCGCGGGGAGACGGCCCGCAGCCGGCTGGCGACGGAACTGGCTGGGGATGAGGTCACGGTGCTCACCCCCAGCAGTTCTGCAGGCCGAAGGCGGTGTCCTTGGCCTCCACGCCCGGCACCGACTTGTCGGTGATCAGAGTGACGCCGGTGTCGGTGTAGCCGGTGGCCTTGGTGCCGTCCTTGGCGAACTTGGCGACGGCGTCCACGCCCAGCGAGGCCATCTTCAGCGGGTACTGCTGCGAGGTCGCGGCGATCTGGCCGTCCTTGACGCCCTTGACGCCGGTGCAGCCGCCGTCGACCGAGACGATCAGCACCTTCTTCTCGAGCCCCTTGGCCTTGAGTGCGGTGTAGGCGCCGAGCGCGGCGGGCTCGTTGATGGTGTAGACGATGTTGAGGTCGGGCGCCTTCTGCAGGCAGGTCTCCATCGCGCTCTGCCCCTTGGCCTGGTCACCGGCGGTGTCGGCGGCGCAGACGACCTGGGGCGCGGTGACGGCCTTGCTGGCCTTGGCGTCGACGTTGGCCGCGCCGAAGCCCTTGAGGAAGCCGTTGTGGCGCAGGATGCCGACGCTGACGCCCGGCGCGAGGTCGAGCATGGCGATCTTCGGGGTGGTGCCGGCGGACTTGGCCTTGGCGTACTGGCCGATCAGCTCACCGGCCTTGAAGTTGTCGGTGGCGAACAGCGCGTCGGTGCCGTCCTGCGGATCGGTCGGCGTGTCCAGCGCGATGACCAGCACGTCCTTGGCACGGGCCTTGGCGATCGCGGGGATGATCGCCTTGGTGTCGCTCGGGGTGATGAGGATGCCCTTGACGCCCGCCGCGACCATGTTCTCGATCGCGGTGACCTGGCTCTCGTTGTCGCCGTCGAACTTGCCGGCGGCGGTCATGAGCTGCAGGCCGTCGGCGGCGGCCTGCTTCTGCGCGCCCTCGCGCATCTTGACGAAGAACGGGTTGGTCTCGGTCTTGGTGATCAGCCCGACCTTGGGGGTGCCGCCGGAGCCGGACCCCTTCGAGCCTTCACCACAGGCGGCTGCGGTGAGCGCGAGCGCTCCGATCGCGGCGAAGGCGATGCCTCTGCGGATCATGATTTCTCCTCGGAGATGACGGGGTTTCGCCCCGGGTTTGCGTGGCGTTATCTTGCTCACACGAAAACGTTCGCGCAAGCGTTTGCGCAAACGCTTTGATCAAGGAGTCCAGTATGGCCACGATGGCCGATGTCGCACGTCAGGCCGGAGTTTCGATCTCCACGGTGTCGCATGTGATCAATGGGACCCGTTTCGTGGCCGACCCGACCCGGCAGAAGGTCCTGGCGGCGATCGAGTCGACCGGCTACATCCAGAACACCGTCGCCCGCTCCCTGGTCACCTCCAGCACCAAGTCGATCGGGTTGGCGATCTCGGGCATCTCCAACTTCTACTTCGCCGATCTGGTCGCGGCGCTGGAGGCGCAGGTGCGGCTCGCCGGCTACACCCTGCTGCTCACCGACACCCACGACGACGCCGAAGAGGAGCTGAAGGTCGTGCAGGCGCTGCACCAACGGCGAGTCGACGGGATCCTCCTGGCCACCCAGGCGCACGGGCCCGGGTCAGCCGCGCTGCGATACCTGGACGAGCTGAGCATCCCCACGGTCCTGGTGGACCGGTGCGCCTCGCCCCGGTTCGACCAGGTCGGCAGCGAGAACATCGAGTCCAGCGCCCACCTTGTGGTGCATCTGGCGCAGCTGGGACATCAGCGGATCGGCATCGTCGCCGGCCGGGAGGGACTGATGACCTCCACCGAACGCTTCAAGGGTTACCAGGCGGGCCTGGCCCGCTCCGGACTGGCGTTCGACCCGGCGCTGGTCGGGCTGGGACAGTCCAACGACACGGCGGCCGAGGCGGCCGCCCTGGAGCTGATGGACATGCCCGACCCGCCGACGGCCCTGTTCGTGGCCAACAACCACATGACGATCGGGGTGATGCGGGCGCTGGACAAGCGCGGGATACGCGTCCCGGACGACGTCGCCCTGACGATGTTCGACGACTTCGAGTGGGCGTCCATCTTCCGGCCCAGGCTGACCGCGATCGCCCAGCCGATCGGGGAGATGGCGACCCGCTCCGTCCAGCTGCTGGCGGAACGGATCGCCGACCCCGACCAGCCGCCGCGCACCGTCCGTCTCAAGCCCCGTTTCATGCACCGCGACTCCTGCGGCTGCGTGCGTTAGGCGAGGCGAGGGCCGCCCCTACCGGCTGGGAAATCCCGATCGGCCCGCAGGCCGCCCGGCCGTCTGGGACAGCGCCCAGCTGCTGGAGGTGGTCGCCCTCGGGCAGGCGGTGGCGGTGCGTTCACCTTGCCGGTCGTCGGGCTGGCTGTGCGGCGGGTCCGGCGCCGAAGGTGTCGGCGCATAGTTGTGCGAAGTGGTTGAGGCCCGGCAGATTCAGGGTCCAGCCGAGCAGCGCCCACCCTAGGTGGAGATGCCCGGCGGCGTGGGCCCAGGCGGCGACGCCTTCGGCGCGGGTGCCGTCGGCCCGTTCGTAGGCCATGCGGCGAATGCCGTCGGGATGATCTTCGGCAGGGCGTACCGTCAGGGCGGTCGGGTGGCGTTGGAGGATCCAGGCCGCCACTGGAGAGCAGCGGTCGCAGTCGCCTGCGATCCAGATGACGGCGGGCTGCATTCCGGGGAACGGGCGCAAGCGGGGCAGCCAGGGTCGGACGGCGCTCCGGTAGGCGATCCACGCGGTGCCGTATCTGGTGTGCAGCTGTTCGTTCTCGTGCCAGGCGGCGAGGCCTGCGCCGTAGGAGAGGGCCACGACGGCCGCGATGAGGAAGCGCACGTCCAGCATGCCCAGGATCAGGTACGCGGCGGCCATGCTTGTCTGCATGGGGTTGCGGACGTAGGCGTACGGGCCGGTGGTCACCAGGCGGGCCGGGGGATCGTAGGGGAGGGGCGTGCCCCGTCCGGTCCGCGCGAACTCCCAGACCGCGGCTGCGACCAGCGCCCCAGGGGCGATCATGAGTTGGGCCGCCAAGCCGAGCGCCCAGCCGGGACGGTCGGGCACTCGGCTCAGCGCGGTGGGCAGCGCGACCATGAGGCCGGTCGCCAGCACGGCCTGCAGGAGCACTCTGAGCATGAGATGACGTCCGGTGACCGTCCAGTGCGCCAGGAGCAGCCCTGGCACCAGCGCCACGGCGGCCGCGACCGCCTCGCCGGTCAGCCAGGAGTTCCCGAGCAGCAGGACCGGCTCGCCTAGCGGCATCACGGCAAGGTCGATCCAAATCGCCAGGCCCACGACCAGCGGCAGTGGCAGCCGGCGAAGGGCCTGCACGGCCACCCCGCCCCACAGGACGGCCCAGCCGAGCAGCAGGTCGAGCGGCACGCCCCCGAAGGTGCCGCCTTCTGCGGCGAACGACCACCAGCCGGCCTGGATCGCCAGGACGTTCACCCCGGTCAGCGTCACCGCGTTCCAGGAGATGGCCAGGATCAGGGCCGCGATCTCCCCAGGCGTCGGCGGCCGGTATCGGAGCAGGCCCATCAGCACCAGGACGGGCACGAACAGCGCGACGCCGCGTACCAGAGCCGGATCCATCACGGCGCCGTGAACGTCTCGGCCAGGTAGGCGGCGGCATCGCGCATGGCGTGCTGCTGCACCGGGCTGAAGTACCAGGCCGGGTCGAACGTACGGGAATAGCGCAGGGTGACGCTCAAACGGGCACTGTGCCAGCTGAACTCGGCCTCTCTGAGCTCAAGCCAGCGGGCCAGCGTGGTGTCCTTGGTGATCGCGAAGACGACCCGGCCGGTCTCGCGCCGGACGACCTTGAGCTCCATGGTCCGAGGTTCGGGGCGGGCGTCGATCCCCAGCGACTTGCGCGGCGTGAAGGTGATGAGGCGGGTGGCGCCGATGTCGAGGCCGGTGCCGTCCGAGCGGACGGGCTTGGGGAACTTGAGCCGCAGCAGCCGCGACCGGACCGGGCCGAACTCCGGCGCGGCGGCCACGGACCGCTCGACGTCGGTTCCGGCGGCTGCGGTCCTGGTGACCGTCACCTCACCGCCGCGCGGCAGGCCGACGGCGGTGCCCTCGGCGGCGAGCAGCAGCGGCACGATCAGCAGGGCCTGCATGCCGCGGCGCCGTCCGGCCCAGTCGGCGAACAGCCCCACGAACGCGCCCACCAGGTAGAACAGCGGAGCAGCGATGATCAGGCAGACGACGCCCTCGCCGAGCAGGGGCCCGGCGAGCGCGAGGCCGACCGTGATGGTCGCCATGATCGTCCCGAGCGTGCTGCGCGGCCGGGCCGTCTGCACGACGGTGAGCGCGATCAGAGCGGGAATCCCGACATAGAACAGCGCGGTCTGCTCCAGCCCGCCCGCCTTGAGGATCTTGTAGGCCAGGATCGCGGCGAACAGTGCGGCCACGACGGCGAGCAGGGTGCGCCGCGCGGAACGCTGCCGTCCAGGTTCCGGAACGACCATGGCTTCTCCAGTCTTAACCGAACGATTTAATCAAGTGATTAAACCGTACGATGAAGAAGGCAGGCCCGGTTGTCAACCTGGAAGCGGCGAGGATGAGCAAGCACAACAGTGCGGAGACCAAGGAGCGGATCCTTGCGGCGGCCGCGCACACCCTGCGCACCGAGGGCTACGCGGGCACGAGCGCGCGGACGATCGCCAAAGCGGCCGGCTGCAACTCGGCGCTGATCTTCTACCATTTCGGCGGCGTCGACCCCCTGCTGCTCGCCGCGCTGGATCGTTCGTCGCAGGAGCGCATGGCCGCCCACCGGGAAGCCGTCGCCGGTGCCAGGACCCTGGAGGAGCTGGTCGAGGTCGCCACCGGCATCTACCGGGCGGATCTTGAGGGCGGCCACATCACCCTGTTCTCCGAGCTGGTCGGGGCCAGCATCGCGCGTCCCGAGCTCAAGGAGGAGATCGTCACCAGGTCAGAGCCCTGGATCGAGTTCGTGGAGGAGACGCTGGAGCGAGTGATCGGCGGCTCTCCGCTGGCCAAGCTGATGCCGCCCCGCGACCTCGCCTACGCGGCGATCACCTTCTACCTCGGCGTCAACCTGTTCACTCACCTGGATGCCGACCGAACCCGCACCGAGTCGCTGTTCAACCTGGCGGCGCGGGTGGCGCCCAGGGCGAAACTCCTCACCATGCGCCTCCCGCGCCGCAAACAGAAGCCCGCGGAGTAGCGCCGGTTCGGCGTTGCCGCGGCGGGCGCGGTCGTTCACATCCTTACCGCACCAGCAGCCACCGCTACGGCACCAGCAGCCACCGCCCCCGCTGCCCGCCGCCGGCGACCTTGTCGTAGGCCGTGGCGGCCTCGGCCAGCGGCACCCGGCCGGCCACCCGCAGCTCCAGGACGCCTGACGCCGCCAGCCCGAGCAGCTCGGCGAGCCTGGCGCCGTCGGGCTCGACGCTCAGGATGCCGACGTCGATGCCCCGCTCGGACGTCGCGGGAGACGCCGAGATCACGCCGACGAACGCCCCGCCGTCGCGGACCGCGCCGAGGGCCGCCGCGTGCAGGACCGCGCCGTCGAGCACGGCGTCGAACGACGGCCCCGGCACCTGTGTGACCAGGGCGCGAGCCCCGGCCCTCAGTACGAAGGCGCGGTCGGACTCGCGCGCCAGCCCGGTGACGGCCCAGCCGGCGTGGGCGGCCAGCGCGACGGCGTACCCGCCCACGGCACCGGCGGCGCCGGTGACCAGCAGGGTCCGCCCGCCGGCAGGGCCGAGCCGGTCCACCATCTGCGCCGCGGTCAAGGCGTTGAGCGGAAGTGAAGCGGCAGCGACCGGATCGAGACCACTGGGCAGCAGCGCGGCGGCCGCCGCCGGGACCACGGTCTCTTCGGCGTGCGCGCGGACCGGGGCGGTGAAGTCGCTGTGTGCGGCGGCGACCGCATCGCCGCCCGAGAAGCCGGTGACCCCGGCACCGGTCTCGGTGACGACGCCGGTGAGGGACCAGCCGAGACCGGCCGTGCCGGTGAGCCCGAAGATCGCCCGAGCCGGTCCGCCGGCGAAGAGGGTATCGACGGGATCGACCGATGCCGCCGTGACGGCGACCCGCAGGTCGCCGGTTCCCAGCGGGGGCAGCGTCACCTCTTCGAGGGTCGGAGCGGGGGCGTCGGGCTTGGACACCAATGCGAGCGTCATCAGGGATCTCCTTTGAACGGATGGCCCTGCTAACGATCGGTGACCTACTCTCTATTGGGAAGACGGCACTGTGAAGTGGTGTAGGCACCCAGAGGTAGGCCATGGACATGATCCCTGCTGACGCGCGCTTCGATGCGTTTGCCGCGTCCTGCCCCAGCCGCCGGCTGCTCGACACGATCGGCAACAAGTGGGCGAGCCTGGTGATCGTGGCACTGGGCCTGGAGGGCCGGATGCGCTTCTCCGAGCTCTCCACACGCATCGCGGGCGTGAGCCAGAAGATGCTGACCCAGACCCTGCGGGGACTCGAACGAGACGGGCTGCTGATCCGCACCGTGACCCCGTCGGTGCCCGTCCGCGTGGACTACGAGCTCACGCCGCTGGGCCTGTCCCTGCTGGACCCGATTCGCCACCTCAAGGAGTGGGCCGAAGCTCACATGGCCGAGGTGGACAAGGCTCGCGAGGAGTACGACCGCGACACCGCCTGATGCCCCGGCGGCCCGGCGGCCCGTCACACGATCTCGCCGTTGGCCCGTGCCCGATAGAGAACTTGGCGAGCTTCGCGGGAGCCGAGGTTTTCCAGTCCCGCGACCGCCCAGTCCCGCAGCGACTCGTCGGCTCCGTGCAGTTGTTCAGCCAGCAGGGGCAAAGCGCGCTCAGAACGTGCCTCCCCGATCAATTCCAGCAGCCAGCAGCGAGGTCCGTGAGCGTTGTCCTCCTGCTGGAACTCGGCGATGAGTTCGTCCAGATGGTCGGCCGCGTGCGGAAGCAGGAGCTGGAAACCCTCCTCCTTGAGCTGAGGGTCGTGTTTGCGCATCAACCGCATTGCCTCACGAAAGCGCCTGGTCATGCCATCAGTCTCCACGGTTGGGAAGACGATCGGGGCTTACGGCGAACTATGGGGGACAGTCCGGCCGCTACCCCCTTGGAAAGGTTCTCTATGACGGAGAATGTGACGTGACCGCCGAGGTCGGTGAACGCGTGTCCGACACCGAGCTGGTGGACCGGTTCCTGCGGAACCCCGAGTCGTTCACCGCGGTTCACGAGCGGTACTTCCGCGACATCTACCGCTACGTGGCCGGTCGCCTGGACGTCCAGGAGGCGGAGGATCTCGCCGCCGAGACGTTCTGCATCGCCTTCGAGGATCGCGACCGGTTCGACCCGGATCGCGGCAGCCTGCGGGCGTGGCTGTTCGGGATCGCCACCAACCTGGTCGCCCGGCACCGGCGCGCCGAGGCCCGGCGCTACCGGGCCCTGGCCCGGACAGTGCTCGGTTCCAACGCCGTCGACAGCCATGAGGACCGCGTCCTCACCTCGGTGTCGGCCGCGCGGATGCAGCCGGCACTGGCGAAGGCGCTCACCGGGTTGTCGCGGGGCGAACGCGACGTCGTGCTGCTGATCGCCCTCGCCCAGCTCAGCTACGACGAGGTCGCGCAGGCGCTCGGCATCTCCCAGGGCACGGTGGGCTCCCGGCTCAGCCGCGCTCGCAAGAAACTGCACAAGGCGATCGGAGAGGAGAATGCGCATGGATGAGATGCGACTGCTCAGCACGCTGCTGGCGGAGCCCGAACCGGATCAGGAGGTGGTCGACCGCAGCATGCGTGTCCTTCGGCAGAGGATGAACAGTCCGGCTCCCCTCCGCCGCAGGATCGTCCGACCCGCGATCATCGTGGGCACGGCCATGGTTGCGGCGACCGCGGCGGTCGCGATCGCGACCCTCCCGGAGGAGCACCCCGCCTCGCCGCACAGCCCGCCGTCGACCGCGGCGCTGGACGGACGCGCGGTGCTCATGGCCGCGGCCGCCACCGCCGAGAAGAAGCCCGCGGGTTCAGGCACCTACTGGAAGATCACGCAGGTGCACACGAGGCTCGATGGCTCCAGGAGCACCGGGATCACCTGGACCCGACGCGACGGCCAGTCGTGGATCAGCCTCAAGCCCGGCCTGATCAGCAAGGTTCCGGCCGAGGGCAGGGCGTGGACGACCAGGTTCGGTCTCAGCTTCGACCGGCTCGCTGACCTGCCCACCGACCCGGCCCGGCTGAAGGCCGCGCTCGCCAAGATAGAGCCTGCCACCACCGACGAGCCGGCGCCCCCGCGCACCTCCGACGAGGAGGCCGGTCACATGCTCGGCAAGCTGATGGAGCTGATCAGCGCGGCACCGGCTCCGCCGAAGGTGCGCGCCGCCGCGTTCCGGGCCCTGGCGTCACTGCCGAACGTCAAGAGCACGGGCAAGGTGAAGGGCGGGTACAGCCTTGTGTTCGCCTACGGCAGTGGCGGCTCCAAATTCATCGTCGATCCCGCCACAGCCCAGATGAGCGCCGAGGGCTTTGCCGTGTCCCGCGACGGTCGTCAAAGCATGGGAGGCACAGCGAGGACGAGCGAGTGGACCGACAGCCTGCCCAACGCGAAGCTCGTCCCCATCGAGGAACAGGCATCCCCGGTCGAGCGTAGGAGTGCCCGGCCCACCCCTTCCCCGACCAAATGACGCCGGCCGCGGGCCCGCACGATCCGTGCGGGCCCGCGGTTCGTCCCACCGTGCACTCGGGGTGGCGTATCAGCTAGGCCCGGCGTCAGCGGCGTGAGGCAGGTTCGGCGGGGACGTCCTCGCCCGGCTTGGGCTTCGCGGGCCAGAGGGTGTGGGTGATCGGCCACAGCGACCAGATCGCCAGCACCATCGTCAGGCGGCCCATCCAGCCGTACAGGGCCTCCGTGCGGTCGGCGTCGCCGACCATGGCGATCATCGCGAGCAGGACCCCGCAGCCGATGGCCCACGCGATGAAGCACTTGCCGAACTCGCGCCACTCGTACTTCGTCCGCGCCGCACCGTACTTGGGCTTGCGCGTCGGCGGCGGGCCACCGGCGAAGCGGTGGGCGAAACGTTCGTCCGCCCAGCGGATCCAGCTGTGGCCGAACGCGACCGAGTAACCGAGATAGGCGGCCGCCAGTCCGTGGGTGAAGTCGGCCGTGCCGCCGCCACGCAGGTCGATCACCGTGGCGGTGATGAGCACGACGTCGACCAGCGGGACGCAGATCAGCAGGGCCGCGCCGAGCCGGCGCCGCTTCAGCAGGTAGCGGGCCGAGAGCCCGGCGGACAGGACGACCCAGAAGCCGATCTCACATGCGGCGATGACTGCGAGCAACATGTTTCAAGGATCTGCTGCCGGTCTCCCGGAATCGTCGGCGGCGCCGACGATTTCAGGGGTCCTCCGAACGATGTATCCACCACCCTCACCCGGCGGAGCACGCCTACCCACTGCCCGAGACTCCGGTGGCCCTCCGTCACATCGAGGGAGGGCACGCCAGGGGAAAAGTCGTCATCACGGTGTAAGGCGCCGCTCGTCTTCCCCTCTCTCGTTCCGCCGGCGCCGATCGGCGATGACGACGCCGATGTGAATCGCCATCACCAGGAGCATGCCGGTACCGGCCCCGGCCACCCACCAGACCCGGTCTTTGATGGCCAGGGAGGGCAGCCGCCCGTTCGGGTCGTAGGCCACCAGCAACCGGTCCCCCTTGTGCCGGTCGGTGGTGTCGGCGCCCTTCCGAGCCGCCACCTCGTTCCCCAGCCGGTCGGTGCGCCCGTCGTCGCAGGCCAGCCGGCGATAGTTGTGGGTCTCGCCCCCGCCGGGGGTGTGCCGATACCAGGTGCGTGCCTCGACCACGGTGCACATGTGCCGCGGAGCAGCCCAGTTGAGCGTGACCACGTACCCCGCGGCGGCCGTGGCGACCAGCACGATGCCGCTGGCGAACGCCTGGGCGCCTGAGCCCTTGTCCTCGAAGTGCTCGTGCATGTGCCAGCCGGCCACCAGCACCAGCGCGACGCAGACAAGGGCGAGCAGGATGTACAGCGGGTGGACGCGTATCGCCAGGTAGGCGACACCGGCGAACGAGACCATGACCAGCGGCGCCGCACACAACGCGACCAGCAACCGCAGGAGGAACATTCTGGAACTATCACAGTGCGTACACGCGCTTGTCGAGCCGCGGTGCACTCGCTGCTTCTCGCCCTGACTCCCGGCCTAGCTGATGTCGTCGGCTCGTTCGCCCGTTCGCTTGGGAAGGATGCGGCCGAGGGCGAGGCAGGCGGAGACGAGGGTGAAGGTGGCCAGGCCGATCCAGATGGCTTGGAGGCCGAGGAACGGTACTGCGGCCGCGGCTCCTCCGGCTCCAGCCGTGAGGCTGCCGACCCCCGCACTGTTGTACATGATCACCACTTTCTTTCTTTGTTGAAGAGGGCTTCCCAGAACGCTTTGGCCTGGGCTATCTGCAGGAAGACATCGAAGATCATTTCGATCCAGATGGTGGCGGCGATCGCCATCTGGAGCGGGCCCCGGCGCCGCACGGACACGATCCGTTCCACCATGAAGATGACGGTGACGCCGATCCAGACGGGGTTGAGGCGGAGACCGCCGATGGCCAGCGAGATCGCCAGGGTGACCAGGTAGGTGAAGATGACGACGATGCCGAGCAGGGACAGCGCCTGGCGCCCCCAGTAGGGACGGGTGATCCCGGTCCAGCCGTAGTCGACGAGGTTTTCCAGGGCGCCGCGCTTCCAGCGCAGCCGCTGCCGGAACAGATCGCCCCAGGTGGTCATGACCTCGGTGGTGAGGGTGCAGCCCGGCGGGCACAGGATGCGGAAGTTCAGGTGCAGGATCGCCAGGGTGAGTTCGTTGTCCTCGGTCAGCACCCGCACGTCGTAGACGGACGGCCGGCCGGGCAGCCTCTGGCCGCGCCGGGCCTCGACGACCTCTTGGAGCACGCTCGCACGAAACAGTGTGGCCGTTCCGGTGAGCACCAGGGCGTGGCCGCCGAGGCGGCGGACATCGCGGGCGTAGCGGGCGTACTCGTTGCGCTGGAACATGCCGACCAGGCCACCGCCGGGCTTTCCGGTGAACGTGCCGCCGATCGCGGCGTAGCCGTTCGCCAGGTATTTCACCCCGGTACGGATGAAGCCCGAGTCCAGTGAGGAGTCGGCGTCCATCACCATGACCACGTCGCGGGGACCGCAATGCGGCAACAGCCGGTCCAGGACCTGGTTGAGCGCGCCTGCCTTCTTGTACGTGTTGTCGCGGGTGACCACGACCTCCACACCGCACAACGCGGCCAGGTCGGCGGTCGGGTCGTCGCAGTTGTCGGCGATCACCACGATGTGGTCGGGAAGCCGCTCCTGCAGGTGCAGCGAGGCGATGGTCGCGGTGATGCCCTTGGCCTCGTTGTGAGCCGGGATCAACACCGTCACCCGGAGCTCGGCCGGATCGACCTTCGGCAAGTTGCGCTTGCCGTCCTTGCCGCGCGGCCGCTCACGCCGGACGTGAGCGTGCGAACCGGCCGGCGGCCGCCGGTGCGTCGCGGGCGTCCGCGAGGCGGGGCTGAGCGGAGGCCTGCGGACAGGCGCGTGAGCCGGCTGGAACGCCTGGCCTGGGCGGGTTGCGACCCTCGGACCGGGCTCGGCGGGTAGGCGATGCCGCGGCTGGAGCGGCCGCGGCTGGAGCTGCGGCGTCGCGACCGGAGCGTCGGGCCTGGTGGCCAGAGGATCACCAGTGAAGCGATCGTCCAGGTGGGGCACCCATTGGATGATCGGCTGTGGAGCGGTCGGCGGCCCCCCGGCCTGCGTACCGCCCCGTGCCCCGTCCGATGGCGGAGCCGGCGTCCCCTGGGCGTCAGAAGCCCCGGGTATCACCCCTGTCACGTTCGTTCCCCCGTGTCACTTATGTTCAAGCATAGGTATAGCAGGGGGAAATGCCCAGTACAATACCGATCTTGTTACACCATGTGATCAGCCGGTATCGAAAGCGAGTGCGCGACGGGCGCACGAGTCGTCCGGCGGCGTTCACCAACGGTCCAGGAAGGTTCATGAGACGCCATCTGCGCACGCTGGGCATGATCATCATGGTGCTGGCCTGCGGGACGGTCGCTGTATTGATGAACACGGGGAAGCTGTTCCCCTCGCAGGACAAGCGGCATCGAACTCAGCAGACCGAGCCCGGCCCGACCACGTCCGGGGCCGGGCAGGGCGGCGCCTATCTGCCCGACGTCCCGATGCGCCTGGTGTGGAGGGACGAGTTCAACGGCGCGGCCGGGACGTCGCCCGATCCCCGACGCTGGAAGATCGAAACCGGTTCGCTCGGCAACGGCAGGCTCGACTACCTCACCCGGCGGAACGTGGCGTTGGACGGCAAGGGCCACCTGGTCATCACCGCACGCCGGCAGCGTGCCGGCAAGCTTCCCTACACCTCCGCCCGGATCACCACCGAAGGCCGCTTCGAACCCACCTACGGCCGGATCACCGCCCGCATCAAGACGCCGAACGGCCGTGGTCTGTGGCCCGCGTTCTGGATGCTCGGCACCAACTTCCGCCAGCTTCCCTGGCCGGACTGCGGTGAGATCGACATCATGGAGCGCCGTGGTCACCTGCGGGACCGCGTGGACGCCACCCTGCAAGGCCCCGGCTACGCAGGCGTCGGGCTCACCCGCCACTACTCCCTGGGCCCCGGAGGCGACTTCGGTGCCGCCTTCCACACCTTCACCCTGGACTGGCGGCCCAACAAGATCACTCTCTATGTCGACAACCATGTGGTCCAGACCGCCCGGCCTTCCACCCTCCCTGGCCGCTGGGTCTTCAACCACCCGTTCTTCATCGTCCTGAACCTCGCCATCGGCGGCCGGTACGCCGGAACCCCCGACGCCGGCACCTCTTTCCCGGCACAGATGGCCGTCGACTATGTCCGCGCCTACCAGACCAAACCCCGCTGACGAACCGGCCTCTGGACGATTTGAGAAGGCTCCTCGTCAGAGGCGCAGATGCCGGTGCCGAGGTGGCCGAACTGGCCCTCGGACGCCGGTGCCGGTGGTCGTCCATGAGACCGGGCCGCACTGGCCCTGGCTGTTGAGAAAGCGCGCTCGTGCCCTACCTGGATCCTTGGCCGGCCGACTTGCCCGGCTGCTCTGTTGACCAGGGATGAAGCTGATCTGAAGCAATTCTGAAGCCGCTGATTGCTTGGCTCTGAATCACATTTGTGTGATCGGCCTGACGCGAAGGGGCATGATGAATCATCGGAGAAAGCTGGCGGTGCTGGCCCTGCCAGTGGTCGCCGTTCTTCCACTGGGCACTACCGCGAACGCCGCGGCGGCAACGGCCTCGACCGCCAGAGGGTGTGTGTCCGCAAGCAGCTACATCAGTAACCAGGGTGCTGTCGGCGTCGGAGTGATGTACGAGTGGAGGGGAACGGGCAACCTTTACGCCCAGGGGCTCTACGACAAGGTCCTGCCCGTCGGCCAGCGCACGGACTGCGCCGCCGGCTTCGGCTGGAGCCAGGCCAGGGGCTACTACATCGGCCCTGGGTGGTGCGCCCAACTCAAGACCACCAATGCCCGCGGTGAGTGGTACACGTACGACATTGTCAGGTCCGGGCAACGGGCCCGTCCCAGCCTCGGCCGGACGATCGAGAGGTGGGAGGTCAACCCCGTGTCCTGCGTTTAGCGGCGGGGACCATCGGCGGGCGATATCCCGCGCGGTACCCGGGATCGCCCTTCGGCCACTTCACTGTTCGAGATGCCGATCTCGCAGGCGACTGGTCCGGTGCGCCCCAGTCGGCGCTACTTGGTCTTGTCGGAACCGGGCCTTGTCTCATTAGGCCAGTTAAGGATGTCCTGGGGAACGACGACGGGGCCGAGTTCGGGTAGGTGCCGCTTACGAAAGAGCCTTAGCGATACGTATACGAGCCCTGCCGCGATGGACCCGAGCATGAACGACCAGATGTAGCGGTAATAGAAGCCGCGCGTGGATTTGGCGGCACTGCCGCGTGGGTTTTCCGGGTCGTAACGGACGTTCATCGTGTCCCCTGCACGAGCGCGTTCATCACCACCCATCGCGTTCTTGTCGAGCACCGAGCGGGCGACGCTTCCGTCCTGGGTGGTGAACTCGACCTTGACCTGCACATCCTTGCGCTCATACCCGACGCTGAGGACCCTGGCCGCAACGACGACGCCGTTGCGCTCCAGCTTGATCTCGTTGGACAGATCGATCGCCGCCCATGTTCCCAGCACCACGGCAACGGCAAAAACCCCCGCGGCCTGCCACGCGTACCCCAGTCTCATGTCACTGGGACGGCATCCTGCTCGATCCGGTTGCGACGTGACCGATCAAGGCCAATCGGTGGTGGGACCCTTGTTGAGGCCGCCGTGTGACCCGGCCAGCTCGCGGAGCAACGCCCCTCAACGGCCCCGCGTCGGCGGGGAAAGAGGTGATCGATCGGGCAGCGGCTCACGAGTTACTGTCGGATCATGCGGTTCGAGTACGGATCGGCGTACGACGACGACGCGGCGAATGAGGGCCGGCCGGCACACGAAGTCGAAGCCGAACGCAGGCGCGACATGGCACTGGCTCACGGCGCCGGGACCCGCTCTGTGTCCGAGGCGGCGCGACTGGTGTACCTGCGGTACTCGCCAGACAGCAGCAGCCGGCAGGTGCTTCTGCTGCTCGGCAAGCGCAACTGGGGCTCACTGGACTTCGATGTATGCCCCCGCTGCCGGCGCGCGCACATTTGGAGCCTCACGCTGCCCGCTGTGATGAAGGGGGAGGGCTTCGAGGCCAGAATGGTGCGCATCGCCCTCGCCAAGGTGCCCGATGACCACCGGTGGACGCTTGGCGGCATGGCCGGAGAAGCCCAGCGATTCTGGCCTGGCGGCACCCGTCCGGTACGGGCTCGCGAACCCGACGAGCTGTGCGAGCACCTGAAGAGGCGGCAGCCCGGCAAGCTGCGCGATCTGTGGGCACGGGTGCGGTATTGGCGCCTCACCGGCCAGCTGCACTGGCCTGACTGGCTCTGACAACTGGCGGTACTCCGGTCACGGCATGGAGCTGGGCCCCGTCCGGAGAGACAGGGCCCAGCAGGAAAGCGGTGTCGGCGCGAGACCTTCAGTGACTAGATGGCCTTGCTCGCGGCGTCGTCGAAGAGACTCTTGCCGTCGACCCAGTACGAGGCGTACGAGATGTCGTCGGTGTCGCCGCCTCCCTGGTACCCGCCCAGCACGCCGAAGATGACCTCGTAGCCGGGGTGGCCCTGCTCGGGGAACTGGCCGACCAGGGCCGTTCCGCTGACACCCTCGGCGTAGCCCCTGCACGGGAAGGTGTAGAAGTAGCTTCCCTTCTCGCCGTTCTCGGAGAGATAGACCAGGCGGCTCTGGGTGAAGCACTCCAGGGGGCTGTCGAGGTTCTTGGGGTAGCCGGTGACGTGGGTGGGGATTTCCGGGCAGCCGTCGCCGGAGCAGGGGCCGCGCCACGACAGGTCGGTGAGCTTCGCCCTGCCCCACGGCACCACGTCGCCGACGTACTTGCCGTTCTGCGGCTGCAGGGAGATGAACGCGTAGTCGAAGTCGGGGTTGTTGTTCAGCTTGCCCCACCGCTGGTCGTAGTAGATCGTCTTGATCTTCCACGAGCCGTAGGGGGTGGCGCCCTTGTCGTACTGCGGGACGAAGGTCCACCGGTTGAAGATGACACCGCTCTGCTGGATGCAGTGGGCCGCCGTCGCGATCAGGTTGCGGTGGACGACCGTGGCCGTGCAGCGCTTCTTCACACCCAGGAAGCTGAAGAACATCGCGCCCGCGGCGGGGTCCGTGGCCGCGGCGGCGGCCGGTGCGGTCCGGGCGGGCGCGGAACGGCGCGTCCCCTTGGGGGCGACCTCGGGCGCGTCGAGCGGCTTGGCCTGCCGCATCTCTTCCTTGGTCCAGATCGCGGTCCTCTTCGTGGCGTCGATGGCCGCCGCGCCCCGGTAGCCGCCCTTGCCGGGGGCCGCGTGGTAGGACAGGCCCGCGACCACCCGGGAGGCGTTCGCCTGTCCGAGGTGCAGCACGACCGTGGTGCCTTCAACGCCGAACGAGGCGGGGACCGTTGTGCCGTTGGTGCTCTTGGCCCAGGCGGCGTCGATGTGCCCGACCGGCGTCGCGCCCCGCATGACGTCGAGGCTGCCGTCCGCGTTCCGCGCGATCCGGGCGCCCTGCGGAACCGTCAGCGGGAACCGGAACGTCCGCGGACCCGCCTTCCCGGCCTCGACCAGACCCCGGACGGTCCCGTCGGCCGTGGTCTGCACCGCGGACCGGAACCCGTTCCCCGGATAGACGACCGTCCCCTTCGAGCTGACGACGGGGCGGCCTCCGCCCGGCAGCCCCAGCACCACCGACCCCGAGCCGCTGTCGGCGACGGACACGCCGCGGCGGGCGTCCCGCGCGATCCGCACCGTCGTCGTCGAGGCCCACACCTTGTCGCGGGTCGTCGCCGATCCGACGTCGTCTGCGTCACCGCCGGAGGGGCGTACGAGCCCCTTGACTCCTGTCGTGGCCTCTATGGCCTGCGCCGACGGCTCGTCGGCGTACGCGGGCGCGGGCACCAGGATCGTGGCCGCCACCAGCCCCAAGGCCGGCCCAAGAGTCACACGCATGCGCACCTTCTTCCTTTGGGAAAACACAGTTCAAGATCACCCTAGGTGTCCGCCGGTCGCCCCGAGCGATTGCCGCAGAATCCAGGCGATCGCCCTTTGGTTCGGCACCGGCGGAATCTGATTCGTCTCGGCCAGGACCAATCGCCCTGCGGCGTGCGGCTCTGCTCGGCAGCCGGGCTGGAACCATGCAGACCGTTCCGTCGTGCTCGATCGCGGCGTCCACATGGGATGGCCCGGCCTCGGGATCGCCCAGGGCCGGGCCTCCGTTCAGCGGACTTCTCCCACCACCGCCGCCGCGGGCGCCTGCATGTCAGCCCTGAATCGGGACGACGCCGAAATCGCGCCAAGCGGTACCGAAGTCCTGGTGGATCAGGCCGCTCCATCCGTCGTGCCCGGAGATGATCCCCTTGGCCACCACGCCGTCGTTCCTGAGGCTGAAGACCGGCCCGCCGCTGTCACCGCCCTGGCTTGCTCGCAGTCCGTCCATCTGGATTGCGAGCAACAGGTCGTTTCTGCACGTCCAGTCGCCATCGGAGTCGTAGTCGCAGTAGGAATAGGTGAATCCGTTGCCCTGGGTGTAGTTGCAGATGACACCGCTGACGGATCCTGATGCGCACAGGTATTCGCCGCTGTAGACCCAGTCCCAGCCGTACACGCTCTTGGAGAATTCCCCGGAGCCCACGCCGCCGTCGTAGATCCTGCCTCCGGCGTGGGTGGTCACGAGCAGGATGTCATGCGCCCAGTTCTCGTGACTGGCATAACCGATGGTCGTGACGGATGTGTACCGGCTCACTCGCTCAGGAGGGGTGAAGCAGTGGGCGGCGGTCAGCAGGAATCCGGTCCCGTTGCTGTTCTTGACGCCGAAACCCGATGTGCAGTTGAGTTTTTTGGCCGGGTTCCAAATGCGGGCCCCGCCCCAATAGGGAGCAGTGTCCTCCAAGCGGCTGGCCGACTTGGGAGCCGCTTTCCGTACGACCTTGACGGGGATGCTCGTCTTGGGCAGATCCGTGGCGACCGTTCGGAGGTCGGAGGCGGCGCTTCCCACTTCGATGCTGCTGCCGTCCTGCCTGATCCCGACGCTGTGGACCGGGCCGCCGGGATGCTTCTTCATGTACTCGTAGAGCGGTGTGATGGCGGCCCGCAGGTCGGCTTTGGAGTGCTTCGCGGGTACGACACGTACCGGGGCGAGCCGGCTGGCGGTGCTCATGGCTGTCTTCATCGCAGCCGGAACGTCACCCTTCCAGTGCAGTGCGACGCCGTTCTCCTCCAAGGCGATATCGGCGTATCCGGCGTGCCCGCTCTTTTCCACCTCCCAGCGGAGCACACTGGCAGCCTTGGTCAACGGCTCCTGCGCGCGCATCTTCTTAAGCACGCCCGGATCGATATAGCTGAACGGCTTGTCCTCCTCGATGACGGGCTTGCCATCTTGGAAACGAGTCTGTGCGTTAGCGGCCGTGGCCATGCTCACGGATACCAGCGCGGTGATCACTGCTCCCAATACCCGGAAACCCCGAGATCTCATCGATTCCCCGCTCTTTCTGCTCGCGCGCGTCGTACTCGACGCAGGAGTCAGTCAACATGCCGTGAGGTTAATTGCCGAGAATCAGCGATCGTATTGGCAGGTTTCCGGTGAAGATTGGCAGGCGGCGGATGAGCTCAACCGCACGCATGGCAACGGCGCGCTACGCGGTGCGTCAGGTATCCGCAGGCTTGGGCAGTTTGGCCACGAGCACGGCGGACGCCAGGAACACGGCGACCATGACGCCCAACCCGATGGAGAATCCATTGGCGAGATGCTCGGCGCTCGCGTTCTCCAACCGGCCCTCGGGAACGGCGGCCAGCACAGCCAGGCCGATCACCGCGATACCCGTGGCACCGCCGATCTGCTGGCTGGTGGACAGCAGCCCGGCGGCGGCTCCGGCCTGAGACGAACGGATGCCGGCCAGCACGAGTCCCAGCAGCGGTGCCAGCACGAGTCCCAGGCCACAGCCGGTGACGAAGAGCGGAGGGATGATCCACAGCGACAGCGTCGGATCGTGCACCAGAGCCACCGGGATGATCATCAGTGCGCTGCCGGCGGCAGAGGTCACCGCGCCGGCCAGGGCGACCGTCCGGCCGCCGTACCGGGCGGTGAGCACCTTGGAACGCGTCGAGGTGAGGAACGAGCCGATGGAGTAGGCCACCATGCTCAGTCCGGCCTGGAGCGCGGACTCGCCCAGGCCGTACTGCAGCAGGTAGGAGAAGTAGAGGAAGAACGAGTACAGGGCGCTGAAGAACACGAAGTACAGCAGCACGCCAAGGCGGAAGGCGCGGTCCCGCCACAAACCCGGCGGCAATAGGGGCGTGCGCCCGCGCGCGGCGAGCCGTCCTTGATGGGCACGGAAGACCCAGGCCAGCGGGACGGTGGCGGCCAGCGACACCCATGCCCAGACCGGCCAGCCGTGGTCTCGCCCTACCGTCAGTGGTGCCATCAACGCGACGAGCAGCGCACTCAGCATGACGACGCTGGCCACGCTGACCTGGCCGGCGTCGGCCGCCCGGGTGGCAGGCACCAGCTTCTGAGCGAGGATCAGGGCGACCAGCCCGATGGGCACGTTGATCAGGAACACCGCGCGCCAGCTCGTACCGGCGATGTCGAGGGTGACCAGCGCGCCCGCGAGGATGGGACCGGCGATGGTGGCCAAGCTGATCACGGCGCCCAGCGCGGCGAACCCGGCGGGGCGGCGCTCCGGGGTCAGCACGGTCTGGATCGTGGCCAGCACCTGGGGGTACAGCAGCCCGGCGCTGAGCCCTTGCGCGACACGCGCGGCGATCAGCACGCCGGGGGAGGGGGCCAGGCCGCAGGCCAGCGAGGTCAGCGTGAACAGCAGCAGGCCGGCGCTGAAGATCGCCCTGCGCCCGGCGATGTCACCGAGCCGCCCGCCGGTGACGAGAAGTGTCGCATAACCGACCTGGTAGCCGGCGACGATGAGCTGGACATCGGCCAGGCCCGCTCCCAGGTCGTTCTGGATGGCGGGGGCCGCGGTGTTCACGATGGACACATCGGCCAGCACCATGAAGGCGGCGACCAGCACGAGTGCGACGGCGTGCCCGGGCGAGGCGTGGGCCCGCACCGCCGGTGTGGGCAGGGTTGCCCTGTCAGACATGAATTCTCCTGGTGAAGAGGGTGGGCAGCAAGATCGCTGCCCGTCGTCACCAGGGAGACGACGTCATGCCGGGGCGTGTGACAACCAGATCGCCCACCACCGCGGCAGGCCGCACGCCGAGGCTATCGATGGCCGGATGCGCGAGGCCGGTCGCCGTCGACTACCGGGCTGTCCCAGCCAGAGACGAACCATCGGCTTGCTCCAGTGGCCGGATCGTACGACCGCCGTCTGATCGTGGCGATGTTGCCGCCGTAGACGTGGATCCCGACGGTGGGTCCGTCGCCGACGGCTGCGACGGCATGGACATCGTCGTCGGTGGTGCAGCAGACGGTGACCTGCCCCGGCGTCCACCGCGTCTCGCCGGCCGGCGTCAGTGGCGCGCACGCGGTGGACGCCGCCGGCTTGAGGTACCGGAACTCGTGTTCGACTCCTGCGTAGATGCCGGCGACGCCCCACGTCTCGTGCGAATGCACGTCGGTCCGCTGGCCCACGTCCCAGACCACCGACGCAAGCGACCAGCCGTCGTCGGGAGCGATGTAGAGCGGATACGTCATGTGACGCCCCGACGATGGCCGCGTGACCTCCGGCGGCAGCCGGTAACCGCCGGCCAGCAGATCGGACAGCCGCTCGGCGATCCGCGCGGTGATCTCGTGCTCGTCGTCGGTGCTGCTCAGCACGAGTCCCACGTCGTCGATGAAGCTCTGCAAGTGATCAGGCCGCATGGTGCTCTCCTGTGCGCAGTACCTTCAGTGCGGAACTCCAGGCGATGACCTGGTCCAGCAGCGTGGTGAGGGTGTTCTCGTGGCGTTCCGCCGGTCGGAAGGCCGTGAAGTCCTCGAAATCGGTGAACAGCGACAGCTCCACCTGCGCGCTGACGTGGGCGACCTGGAGACAGCTCACCACCAGCCGCAGGTGCTCGATGGCGCGGGAGCCGCCGGCGCTTCCGTAGCCGACGAACCCGACCGCCTTGTTGGTCCATTCCGCGTAGAGAAAGTCGATCGCGTTCTTCAGCGGGCCGGGTGCCGAGTGGTTGTATTCGGGTGTCACGAACACGAAGGCGTCGAACGAGGCGATCTTCGCTGCCCACGTGCGGGTGTGCGGCCGGGTGTACCGGCCTGTGATCGCAGGCATCGGCTCGTCCAGGGGCGGAAGCGCGAACTCGGCCAGGTCCACCACCTCGAACCTGGCGTCGCCGCGCTTGACCGCCCGGTCATGGACCCAGCCGGCGACCGCCTCACCCTTGCGTCCGGGCCGGGTACTGCCAATGATGATCGCCACGTTGATCATGATCGGGCCCCCGGCGAGATCCGGTACTCGAGGTCCGTGCTGGCGACGACACCGTCCAGCGAGATCGAGACGTGACACCTGAGCTTGCTCATCGTGCCTCCTCAGTCGGCTCGGCGCCGCCATCCGGCGCCCTTCCAATGAGCATGGCCGGATCTATAGATGACGTCTAATGTCAATCCTTCCGCCTTCACATTGATATCCTTGATACATGCTGAACCTCGTTCATCTGAAGGTGCTGGCCGCGGTGGCGCGGCACGGGTCGGTGACCGAAGCGGCGAGGGAGCTGCACTACTCCCAGCCGTCGGTGAGCCATCACCTGTCCCGGCTGGAAGCGGCCACCGGCGTCAAGCTGATCCAGCGGGTGGGCCGCGGGATCCGGCTGACCCCTGAGGGCGAGTTGCTGGCCGTCCGGGCCGCCGAGATCGTGGGCCGGGTCGAGGCGGCGACCACGGAGCTGGCCGCGCAGGTCGGCTTGCAGTCAGGGCGAGTCCGCCTGGCCGCCAACGCCTCGGTGCTGAGCACGATCGTGCCCAAGGCGGCCACCGCGCTGGCCCAAGCGCACCCGGGGCTGGAGCTGAGCCTGTTCGACCGTCACCCGGTCGAAGCGCTGCAGATGCTGCGCGCCGGCGAGATCGACGTCGCACTCATCTTCCAGCACGCCGACGCCCCGGTCGAAGACGACGGATTCCGCCTCGTTCACATCACCGACGACCCGATCTACCTCATCAGCCGGCAGCCCGACGACAGCATCGCCAACCACCGCCACTCACCCTGGATCGGCGGCTGCCAACGCTGCCAGAACGAACTGATCAGCGCGTGCCGGCAGCACGGCTTCACCCCGCGCATCGCGTCACACAGCGACGACATGGTCGTCGTGCAAGCCCTCGTCGCCGCAGGCAAAGGCGTCACCACCCTGCCCGGATTCGCGCTCAAAGCCCACCGCCGACCCGACATCCACGCCACCGAACTCAAGAGCTCCACCCGGCAGATCTACGCCGCCACCTACGGCGACCCACCCGATCCACCCGCTACCACCGCACTCATCCAGGCCATCCAAGAGTCCGTCCCACTGAACGAAGACTGACGCGCCGGCCGGTGCGCCTGAGCCGGCAGCGGATTTCACGGCCTGAGGCGACTCCTGTCGCTCAGATGTGGGCTCGGACTTTGCCGCTGTGGGCTCTGGCGCGGCCGGTACCGGACAGGTCAGAGGCTTATCCCGAAGATCGCCATGGAGAGAGGCTGGGGAGGTTGATGTCTCTGCACCGAGGAGTGATTGGTGTTCTCAGGAGGTACCCGCCGCTTATTGGCGGGAATGTTAGCGGCGAGCGTGATGGCCGCCGTCACGGGAACGGCGCAGACGGCGAGCGCCGGGGTACGGAAGCCCGCGCCCGTTGCGCCGGCCGTGGCGAACGAATTGAACGAGCAAGGACAGGCCACCTACTTCGTCATGTTGAAGGGACGTGCCGATCTGGGTTCGGCCCGTTCACTGACGCGGCATTCCGAACGCGCGGCGGCGGGCTACCAGGCACTGACGCGGACGGCCGAGCGCGACCAGAAGGGTCTGCGCAAGCTGTTGACCGGCGAGGGCGTGCGGTTCGAGGCGTTCTGGGTCGTCAACACGGTGCTGGTCCACGGCGCTGATCGGGCGCTCACCGAGCGGATCGCCTCGCTGCCGGAGGTGGAGCGGCTGGTGGAGCGGCGGAAGGCCGAGCGACGGCCGGAGACACCCGCCAAGGCCGCCGCGGCGGCGGAATGGAACATCCAGCAGATCGGCGCGCCGCGGGTGTGGTCGGAGCGGGGAGTCCGCGGCGAGGGCGTCGTCGTGGCGAGCATCGACACGGGCGCTCAGTACGACCATCCGGCGCTGGTCCGCCAGTACCGGGGACGCACCGCGAACGGCACGTTCGACCACGACTACAACTGGTACGACCCCAATGACTACTGCCAGCGCATCGGCAAGCCGTCCCAGATCCCCTGCGATCTGCACGGACACGGGTCGCACACGACCGGGACGGCTATCGGCGACGACGGCGCGGGCAACCAGATCGGCGTGGCGCCCGGAGCGAAATGGATCGCGGTCGCGGCCGGAGGTCTGTTCCTGCTCCAGGAGGATCTGCTGCGGGCCGGTCAGTGGGTGATGGCCCCGACAGACCGGACCGGCGCCAATCCCCGGCCCGACCTGGCCGCCCACGTGGTCAACAACTCCTGGGGATGGGAGCAGTGGCCGGACGACTTCTACACCCAGATGATCGACAGCTGGATCTCGGTGGGCATCTTCCCGGTGTTCGGCTCGGGCAACAGCGGGCCCGGATGCGGCACGGTGATCCCGCCCGGGCAGGGACCCGGGGCGTACAGCGCGGGAGCGTACGACAGCACGGGACAGATCGCGTCGATGTCATCGCGGGGTCCGTCTCCGCTCGGCGCCGGGACCAAGCCGAACATCGCCGCGCCGGGAGTCGACGTGCGGTCGGCCTCGCCCGACGGCGGCTACGTCCTCCTGAGCGGCACGTCCATGGCGGCGCCGCACGTCACCGGCACGGTGGCGCTGATCTGGTCGGCGGCTCCCCATCTGGTGGGTGACGTCGCCCGCACGAAGCAGGTCATGGACCTCACCGCCACCGACGTCAACGACGTGACGTGCGGCGGCACGGCCGCGGACAACAACGTCTACGGGGAGGGACGGCTCAACGCGCGGAACGCGGTCGAGCTGGCACGGAACATCTCGCCCTCCTGACGGAGGACGGCCGGTGATCTCCGTTCCCGCACGGGATCACCGGCCTTCGCGGGCCCCACCACGCACGTCAGCCGCCGAGCGAGCCCGCTGAGGAGCCTCGCCGCCGCAGCACCGCTCAGCTGTCGAACCGGCATACGGGCTGGTGCCTGGACGACAGCCCGTACGGCCGGCGCACGCTTGAAGGCAACTACTTCACCGGTGGATTGACACCAAGCGCTTGCTCATAGACGATCCCTGCGTATTCGGCGTCGGGCGCTTGTACGCGAGCGGTGGAGAGATGACGAGGATCTGGAAGCGGGTGGGTGCCGCCGGCATCGCCATGGTGCTCGCGACGGTGATGTCACCGGCGGTGTCCGCTCAGCAGCGGCATGCCCTCGCCTTCGATCTGTCCTTCGATCCGGACAAGGGGTCCAAGAGCGGCTCTCCACTGGACCATCTGCCTGGGCACATTCGCCTGCTCGACGTCGACTTGCCGGGCGGCGCCAAGCCCATGCGCGCGGATTGGTCACCTGACGGGGATCGGCTGGTCTTCCTTGACGCGCCGATCGGCGGCGTGTGGGAGTACGACCTGGACGGCGGTGCCGCCCGTAATCTGACGGCGAAGTTCCTGCCGGGAGGTGTGCTCCGGGCTCACCATCTGTCCAACGGTGACCTGGTGCTGTGCGCGCCGCCGAAGCGCAATGCCCATGATCCTGTGTCCGATCGGTTCGCCGGCAGACTGTGGGTCCTGCCACGGCCGCTGGGTTCCCGCGCGCCGGTCCAGCTCGGCGCACCGTGCTGGGAGGGCGTGGCGGTGTCCAAGCAGCCGGGTTCGACGCGCATTGCATGGAACGAGTCGTCGGTGGACTTCACCGCCGACCCGGCAGACATCGTTCGCGAGGCGCTCTTCGGCAGGTCCAGGATCCTCACCGGCCGGATCGTCTACAACCGTGCCGGGACACCGAAGCTGGTCGATCGGAAGGTCGTCCTGGACAAGACCGATGTCAGTGTGATCACACCCGCGGTCGAGGCTCAGGACTTCCGCCGGCTCCACGATCGCGATCGTGATTCCGACGATGAACTGATCTTCAGCGCCTACTTCCACAACGGCGGCCAGGCGATGGGCGTCGACCTCGACACGGGGAAGGTCACCGATTACGCGCCTGGCTCGTGGTTCTACGAAGAGGCCGAGGGCATTGATCCGGCCGGCCGGTACGTGCTGGTCGAGCGAGACCTGGCGTTCGTCTTCTTCCCGGGCGAACTCGACATCTGGCGGCTTGTGCTCGACGGCGGTGGGAAATTCGAAAGGGTCACGACCTTCAACCACTACGCGGGCTACGGGGCCACCAACCCGGTCGTGTCTCCCGACGGCGGCTCAATCGCGTTCCAGCTCGAACGGGCCGACTCCGAACACGGCCAGGGCCACGGTCTATTGCTGTTCGATCTGGCGAAGTGGTCCGGTCGCCCCACGCCGTAAGGCCCGGCTTGTGTGACCAGCGTGGTGGAACCGGCGGGAACGTGGCTGCCTCCGGCCCGGTATCACGCCCGGGGCCAGAAGAGCGTGTGGAAGTCCTGGTGCTGCTCCAGCCGGCAAGGCCAATCCAAATCTGATCGCGGTTTGCGGTGCCGGACCGGCGATCGAGGCTCTCGGAGCCTGGGGGCGGTCAGTGGCCAGGGTCGAGCGGCGCCGGCACGCTACGCACCGACAATCCCCGGCTGCAGGTGCGCTCTGTCGAGCGTCGTGCCGGACGGCTTCGTGAGCGTCGATCGGCCACCCCACTGCATGTGGTCATCAGTGCCACGGCAAACCTCGACCCGACCATGGCGTTCTTCGACCATGGAGCCGACAGCTGTTTGGTCTCCACCGCAGCCAATGCCGCCCGCACGGCGCGGCAACGCCTGGGCGCCAATGCCTCGAACATCGATTTCGCTCACGCCCCCACCCATGAGCAGGTAGCCGCCCTCCACCCCGAGGGCATCGACGCCGTTCTCGATCTCGTCACCCCCGCAGGTGGCGACATCAACCCCTTGACCGACCTGCTCCGCTCCCGGCGGCACCCTGAACCGAGTGCCTGCGTTAACCATGGATTCGCGGGTTGCGCAGATCGTGCTTGTCCATCCAGGCGGCAATGGCCGTGGCAATGGCCTCAGGCTGGTCTTCTGGGGTGTGATGGCCCGCGACGAGTTCGGACTCGGCGATGTCCAGGCACGCGATATTGGTGACGCACCATTCGATCAGTTCGGGTCCCATCATCGCTCCGGGGCCGGGCCGGAAGGTGAGCAACAACTTGGGCACGTCGGCACTGCCCGCGAGCCAGTCGTCGTAGCGTGCGATCCTGGCCACGACGTCGGCTGGTTCCCCGCCGAGTGGCATCGATCGCGCCCATTGCAGGAGCGGCAGTCGGCTGTCGCGCGTCGGGTAGGGCTTGCGGTAGGCGTCGAGGTCCTCTCCGGCGAGCGGACTGGCGACAGTGCCCGGCAGCATTTCGATGAACGCGTTCTGATCGAGCATCATCGCCTCGCCGGCCCCCGGCGTCTTGATCGTCTGGAAGAGCTCGCGTCCCGCTTCGGGGAACTCCTGCCATGACATGGGCTTCACGATCGTCTCGGTGAACGCGATGCCGCGTACACGGCCGGGATGGCGGGCGGCCCAGTCGAAGGCGAGCGCGCCGCCCCAGTCATGTCCGACCAGAACGACGTCGTCGAGGTCGAGCGCGTCGAACCACGCGTCCAGATACCGGGCGTGATCATCGAAGGTGTAGCCGATGTCCGGCTTGCCTGACTCGCCCATCCCGATCAGGTCGGGCGCCAGCCGGCGGCCGGGGTCACCGACGGCCGGCAGGATGTGCCGCCACAGGTGGGACGAGGTGGGGTTGCCGTGCAGGAAGACCACCGGCACCCCGGCGCCGGCCTCCCGGTAGAAGATCGTCGAGTCCAGAACGCTCGTGAAAGGCATGGTGTTTCCTCTGCTGTTGAGCTGACTCGGCGAGGCTACTACCGAGGAGCTAGTAGGTACCTAGAGGAAAGTAATGGGGATGTGGTCGAGGTCACCTCATGGTTTCCGGCGTCCGGTCACTCTGGGGTTCCGGGGACGACGAGCCCCGACTCGTAGGCGACCACGACGGCCTGGGCGCGGTCGCGCAGGCCGAGCTTGGCGAAGATGCGGGCCACGTGGGTCTTGACCGTCGCCTCGCTGAGCTGGAGGTGGGCGGCCAGTTCGGAGTTGGACAGGCCGCTGCCGACCAGGCGGAGCACCTCCTTCTCCCTCGGGGTCAGATCGTCCAGGCCCTGGGGTGCCGGCTTGGGGCGGGCGAATCGTTCGACGAGACGGCGGGTGATGGAGGGGGCCAGCAGGGCGTCACCGGTCGCGACGAGCCGTACGGACGCCACGAGGTGTTCGGGGGTGACGTCCTTGAGGAGGAAGCCGCTGGCGCCCGCGGCGAGCGCGGAATACACGTACTGGTCGAGGTCGAACGTGGTGAGGATCAGCACCCGGCATGCCGGGTCGTCGGCGAGTACCCGGCGGGTGGCCTCAAGACCGTCGATGCCGGGCATCCGGATGTCCATCAGGACCACGTCGGGCCGCAGCCGCCGGGCGGCCGTCACCGCCTCCAGCCCGTCGGCGGCCTCGCCGACCACCTCGATCCCGGCCCTGGTGAGGATCATCCGGAACCCGCCGCGCACCAGCGTCTGGTCGTCGGCGATGAGCGTGCGGGTCATGGCCGCTCCAGAGGTATGCGCGCCCGGACCCGGTAGCCGCCGCCCAACCGCCGCCGCGCGTCGAGGTCGCCGCCGTACACCGCGACGCGTTCGCGCAGCCCGGCCAGGCCGCGGCCGTCCTTGTTCTGAGGTGGGGCGTTCGGAGGTATGGCGTCGCCATTCCCGGTGAGCACGCTCGGGCCGGTGTTGAGCACCTCCAGCCGCAGGTTCCGCGTTCCGTAACTCACCCTCACCTCCGCGGTCGCCCCGGCGGTGCCGTGCTTCAGCGCGTTGGTGAGCCCCTCCTGGATGATGCGGTATCCGGTCGCGTCGATCCCGGTGGGCAGCGGCCGTGGTTCGCCGGTCACCGTCACGTCGACCGGCAGGCCCGCGAACGCGATCCGGTCGACCAGGGTCCCCAGGTGCGCCAGCGACGGTTGCGGGGCGAACGCGTCGCCGTCGCCGTCCGGGGCGGGCGCGAGCACCCCGAGCAGGTGCCGCAATTCGGTCATCGCCTCCCGCCCCGTCTGCTCGACGGCCAGCAGTGCCTCTTCGACCTCGCCGTCGACGCCGTGCCGTGCCGCACCCGCCTGTACGACCATGACGCTGACGCTGTGACTGACGATGTCGTGGAGTTCCCGGGCCACCCGGGCCCGTTCCTCCTCGACGGCGAGGCGCGCCGCGCCCTCGCGTTCACGTTCCACCAGCCAGTTCCGTGCGCCGATCTCGGCGCGCCGCCTGCGCCGCTCCCACAGTGCCCAGACGCACGGAGCCGCGACGAGCAGCGGCACGATCCACTCGGGCAGCATCTGCCCATCCTGGCGCGGACCGGAACGAAACGCATCATCCTGGCGGGTCAGCGCCGTACATCCCTCGGATGACCCGGTTCTGTACTTACATCCAGGGCACGACGCGGGGACGATGCCCCGGCTCATACCGTCACGGCCATGGAACTGATGGTCCAGCTGAAGGACGTACGCAAGGAGTACGGCGAAACCGCCGCGCTCGCCGGGGTGAGCCTCGATGTCCAGGCCGGTGAGGCCGTCGCGGTGATGGGCCCGTCGGGCTCGGGCAAATCGACCCTCCTGAACATGATCGCCGGACTGGACCGGCCCACCTCGGGCACGGTGGTGGTGCGCGGCGAGGACATCACGGAGATGGGCGAGTCAGAGCTGGCCAGATACCGGCGCCGCCGCATCGGCATGGTCTTCCAGTTCTTCAACCTGCTCGACGACCTGCCGGTGCTGGAGAACGTGATGCTGGCCGCCCAGCTGCTCGGGACCCCGCGCAAGCAGGCGCAGGCCCGGGCGATGGAACTGCTCGACGAACTGAGCATCGCTGATCGCCGCAACGCCTACCCGGTGGTGCTGTCCGGCGGGGAGCGGCAGCGCGTCGGCGTCGCCCGCGCGCTGATGAACCGGCCCGCTCTGCTGCTGGCCGACGAGCCTACCGGCGCGCTCGACTCCCGGGCCGGCGAACAGGTCATGGACCTGCTCCTGGACCTCAACCAGATCGGCCAGACGCTGCTCATCGTCACCCACGACGAGCGGCTGGCCACCCGGGTCGCCGACCGGGTCGTCGCGTTCGAGGACGGCCATGTGGCCGCCGAGGTGACCCGGTGAAGGCGGTCTGGCAGGCCGCGCAGTTCGCGGTGCGGCGGCGCAAGCTGCAGACGTCCATCATCGCGCTGGTGCTGCTGCTGTCGACGGCGACGGTCGTGCTGGCGCTGGGCCTGCTCGTCACCGTGGACGGCCCGTACGACAAGGCGTTCGCGCAGCAGCACGGCGCACATCTGATGGTCTCCTACGACCCGGCGAAGGCGACGGCCGCACAGGTGGCGGCGTCGGCGTCCCGGCCGGGCGTGACGGCGGCGGGCGGCCCCTACCGCTCGCAGATCGTGAACGTCCCCGAAACGGGGGGGACCGAGCCGGGGATGCTCCCGCCCGGCCCTCTCACGGTCACCGAACGGACCGGCCGCGGCGACGACCCGGTGGACCGGCTGACGCTCAAGAGCGGTCGCTGGGCCACGGCTCCCGGCGAGATCGTGCTGGGCAGCGGCTACGCGCGTTTCCCCTTCGACCCGACCGGGAGAAAGGTGACCTTCAGCGGCGGGCACACCTTCACCATCGTCGGAATCGGCCGGTCGATCACCCGGTCCGCCGAGGCATGGGTGGCGCCGGGACAGCTGTCCGCCCCGGACGGCCTGCAGATGCTCTACCGCCTCGCCGACCCGGCCGCCCCGGCCGGCACGATCACCGCGGGCCTGCCGGCGGCCTCCAGCCAGTCCTATCTCGCGTCCCGCCAGCAGGCCACCGAGGCCGGAAAGGTCGCGATCCCGTTCCTGGTCGCGTTCGGGATCGCCGGACTGGTCGTCGCGGTGCTCATCATCGGCAACGTGGTCAGCGGCGCGGTGGTGTCGGGGTTCCGGCACATCGGCGTCCTGAAGGCCCTCGGATTCAGTCCCACCCAGGTCACCGGCGTCTACCTGGTGATGGTCACTGCGCCGGGGGTGCTGGGCAGCCTGGCCGGCCTCGTGATCGGCAACGTCCTCGCCGGTGTGGTCACCACCACGCTGGGCGATTCGTACGACCTGCCGACCGCCAGCGGAGTCTCGGTCTGGGTGGACGTCCTGGCCTTCGCGGGCGTGCTCGCGGTCGTCGTCTTCACCGCGCTGGTGCCGGCCGTCCGGGCGGGCCGGATCCCGGCGGCGGTCGCGGTCAGCGCGGGCGCAGCGCCGGGGCGGGGCCGGGCCCTGCGTGTGCAGCGGGCGCTGGCCAGGACGCGGCTGCCGCGCCCGGTCAGCCTGGGTCTGGGCCTGCCGTTCGCCCGGCCGGGCCGTACCGCGATGACCATCAGCGCCGTCGCGTTCGGGGTGGCGGCGGTGACGTTCGCCGCCGGCCTCGACCGGTCCCTCAACTCCTACCTCGCCGACGCGGAACTCACCGAGACCGTCCACGTCGTGGTCCCCATCGACGACCGCCGGCCCATCTCGCTGGAGGGCCGGCCCGGCACTGCGAAGGTCGCGCTCACGCGGTTCGACCAGGTCCACGTGCCGGGGTTCGACCGGGCGGTGCACATGAAGGCCTACCAGGGGGACATCGGCGACCGGCACGGCCACCGGATGGTCCACGGCCGCTGGCTGGCCGCGCCGGGCGAGGCCGTCGTGGGCGACCCGTTCCTGAAGACCAGCGGCAAGAAGATCGGCGACACCGTCGTCGTGACCAAGGACGGCAGGAAGGCCACACTGCGGATCGTCGGGACGGCGCTCGTGGACGGCGGCGACAGCGTCCTCACGGACTGGGCCTCCCTCAACTCGCTCGGTGACCGCAAGACGACACCCGCCGCCCCGGCGTCCGCCGGCCCGCGCACCGGCATGGTCACCTCTTTCCTGGAGGTCACCCTCACCCCAGGCACCTCTCCAAAGGACTACGTCGCCGCGCTCAAGGCGGATGGAGTGGAGGCCGACACGGCCGCTGAGGGCATCGAACCCGGCCAGGTGATCGTCCTCGGGCTCATCGCCCTGCTGACCCTGGGGCTGGCGGCGGTCGCCGCGCTGGGGGTGTTCAACACGGTGATCCTCAACACCCGGGACCGGGCCCGCGACTTCGGCGTCCTGAAGTCGCTGGGCGCGACGCCGAGGCAGGTCCTGACGGTCGTGCTCGCCTCCATGGCCGCGCTCGGCCTGGCCGGCGGCCTCATCGGGCTGCCGCTGGGCGTGGTCGCCCACCACCTGGTGATGCCGGCCATGGCCGACACCGGCGGCATCGTCCTCCCTTACGGCCTGATGGAGATCTTCCCCTGGCCGCTGATGGTCTTGTCCGTCCTGGCGGGCATCGCGATCGCCCTCCTCGGCGCGCTGATCCCAGCCGGCCGGGCGGCCCGGATCAGGACGGCGGCCGTCCTGCATTCGGAATGACCCACCTCCAGCGGCGGGTGGACTTGGGCGGCGGCCGGTCGCTGCACCAAGACGCGCGACCCGTCGCCCGACAGGATGATTGCGCGCACGCTGGGCCGGGCCAACCTGCGCGCCGCGGCGAGGTTAGTACCTGCGGGGGAACGAGCGGAGGCGAGATCCACCTGGGCGGGGGAGGTGTGGGGCTGGAGTGATCACAAGTATTGGAGGGCCAGGTCAAGCACCCCTTAGGAGAGTTGAGATGAGCGCGACCGTGAACCTTCCTGCCCCGCAGACCGCCCTCGGACAGGTGCCCGGGCAAGACTCCCCGGTCCGCTCGATGGGGCCGAAGCGCAGGTCGCCGTTCCGTACGTTGCCGGGCGTGCCGCGGTGGGCGGTGTGGGCGGCGCATGCGGCGGCGTTGGCAGCCATCCCCTCAGGGTTGTGGCGGTTGCCGATGGCGTGGGGGAACTCGATGGGCTTTGGCCAGGAGTTCATAGATGCGTTGCATGCCCCGGGGTGGGGCTCGGTCTATGTCGTCGCCCTGGGTGTACTGACCGAGATGTTCGCGTTCCTCACGCTGGCCCTGATTCAGCCATGGGGTGAGAGGTGGCCGCGTTGGGTGCCGTTCGTCGGCGGCCGGCGCATCAGGCCGCTGGCGGTAGTCATCCCCGCTGTTTTCGGAGTGTTGGGCGTGACGCTCTACAACATCGGCTACATCTACACCGCATTCTTCGCTGACGCCGTGCAGCCCAAGGGGGCAGCACTGTGGCTGATGAACGCCTGCTACGCCCCGATGCTCGCCTGGCCGCCGCTGCTGGCCGCTGTCACCGCCCACTACTGGCGGCGGCGTAAGACCGAGACAACGGCCTGAAGCTCCACAGCCTCGCGGCCCCAAAGCTCGAGCCCGGCCGCTCGGGTCGGTTACGCGCTAACGCGGGAAGCCAGCCGAATGTTGCCGCTGGCTTGAACTGATGAGGAGGTCGTACGGTCTGTTGTGGAGATCTGTGAGAGGTGTCTGCCGTGGAATTTCTCCAACTCGTCGGAATCGTCATCGTGTTCTTCGTCGGCTGCGCCGTCGTCGTCTTGCTCATCCAGACCATGATGGTGATCATCAGCGGTGGCGTGGGAGGCATCGGAACCTTGATCGCGAAGATGCTCGGCTCGTCTCGACCTGCTTCGAGCTATACGGCGGAGGAGTACTTCGACAAGGACCGCAAGGCTCGCAAGCGCAGCAGCGACAACGGGTGAGGCGTCCGCCGTCACACTTCAACGTCCACGATGACCCAATCGCTGATCTCGCGCCACTGGCGGATCGCGTCCTGGTGGAAGGGGTGGACGAGGTATTTTTCGACGTCCTCCATGTCGTTCAGGAGACCGTCGACAAGGAAGTCGTAGGCGATGTCCCGGGTGGACAGGTTGCGCCCGTAGCGCCAGTCGCGCAGCTGGGGGACCTCGGTGCCGACCTTGGCGGCGGTGCGTTCCGCCGCCAGGGCTCGCGGGTCGTTCCAGTCGATTCCCGGCTTGAACTTGAAGAGCACGACGTGTCGGATCACCGGGGCTCTCCTCTGCAGAGGTGGAGGACGTTCAACGCGATCTGGGTGCCGTCCGCGCCGAGCCCCTCCTGGTAGCGGGCCAGGATGTCCATCTCCCGCCGGAGGACCATGCGCGGGCCGCCGGAGCCGACACGGATCTGCTGGATCCGGCCCGACAGCCTGGTGCGCTGGGCGAGCCAGCTCGATGATGCGGGCGTCGAGGTCGTCTATCGCTTCGCGGAGTTCTTCGATCTCGGTCCGGACGTCAGTGGGCTCAGCCATGGCCAGGCTTCCTTCCCGCGCCGCTGCGGAAATCGGCGAGTCTGACGACGGCTTCCTTGAGCCGGTCTTCTGGAGCCAGCAGGCTTACCCGTACGTAGTCGTCGCCATGTTCGCCGAACCAACGGCCGGGTGCCACCGCCACCTTCGCCTGGATCAGCAGGTCGTTGGCGAAGGCGTTCGAGTCCCCGCCGGGAACCGGCAGCCACGCGTAGATGGTTTTCGGGGTGTCCAGGTCCCAGCCGGCGTCCCGCATGCCGGTGACGAACACGTCACGGCGTCGCTGGTAGGTCCTGGCGAGTTCCCGGACGCAGTCCAGTGGGCCGGCCAGGGCCGCGATCGCCGCGTGCTGGATGAACGGCGGCAGCGAGACGTAGTAGTGCTCCTGGATGAGGTCGATCGCGGCGATGACGTCGCGGTTGCCGACGACCGCGCCGATGCGCCACCCGGCCATGTTGAACGTCTTCGACAGCGAGATGAACTCGACGCCGACGTCCTTGGCTCCGTCGGCCTCCAGGAAGGAGACGGGGAGCCGGCCGTCGAAGTCCAGTGCCCCGTAGGCGAAGTCCGACGCCACGACCACGTTGTTGCGGGCCGCGAACTTCACGGTGTCCTCGTAGAACTCCAGCGGCGCGGTCGCGGACGTGGGGTTGTTGGGGTAGTTCAGGAACATCAGCCTGGCCCGGTCGAGGACGGCCGGCCCGAGGGTGCTGTAGTCGGGAAGGAAGGCGTTGTCGCGCAGGAGAGGGAGCGGATGCATGTGCCCTTTCGCGAGGACCACGCCCGCCCAGCAGTCCGGGAACGCCGGGTCGGGCATCAAGCAGATGTCGCCCGGGTTCAGGAAGCACTGGCTGATCTCCACCAGTCCGGTCTTCGCGCCGAACAGGATGGCGACTTCGTGCTCGGGGTCCACGTGGACCCCGTGAAGCCTGTCGTACCACCCGGCGATGGCGGCTTTGAGCTCTGGCAGTCCGGAGAAGGGCGGGTAGCGGTGGGTGGACGGATCGAGCACCGAGGTGCGCAGCGCCTCGACGATGTGCGGTGGGGTCGGGAGATCAGGGTTTCCCTGGCAGAGGTTGACGACGTCCTCGCCCGCTCTGACGAGCCGGTCGATCCTGGCCACGGTCGTGGCGAACGAACTCCTGGGCAGGTCGAGGATGCGCTGTGCGGGCTCAGTCCTCATGGGCCATGACCTTCTCTCGACGTGCATCGGGCGGGTTGCGTTCGTCGCCGTGCAGGTAGGCCCATCCGCTCAGGCCGAACGCGACCAGGGTGATCCCGGCGCAGGTCCAGCCCACGGCGGACAGCCCGTGCGCGGTGAACAGGGGGCCGAGGAGGGCCGCCCCCAGCGCCACGGCGATGTTGGTGGCGAGACTGTAGAAGGCGAGGACGGTCCCGCGATGGCGGTGTGAGCATTCACTGAGCAGAGTGCTGAGCAGCGTGACGACCAGGCTCTGCATCGCGCCCCACAGGAACAGGCAGAGCACCAGCACCGGCGTCCAGCGCGCGACCAGCGGAATGACCACCAGCGCCGGAACCAGCCCCGCCAGCAGGCCGACGAGCACGCGTTCCTTGCCCTGGTCGTCAGCCCATTTGCCGGTGGCGAAGCTGGTCGCGAACCCCAGACCGTACAGAAGGATCATGAGGCTGGTCAGCGGGCTGTCGATGCCGAACCGGTAGTCCAGAGCGCTGCCGAGGAAGGTGTACATGCCGTAGAAGCCGAGCATGTTCAGGAAGGTCGCCAACACGTACACCGCCACCCTCGGAAGCAGGAGCACACGGGCCGCCGAGCGTGTCCATCCTCGCGCCGCCGGCCCTGCGGCCTCGGGCGGACCATCCGCAGGCCGTCTCTGGTCTCTGGTCCGCAGCAGGACGAGCATCACGAAGGCACCCAGGATCGAGAGAACGCCGAACGTCCACCGCCATCCTGTCCACTGCCCGATGTAGGCACCCACCGGCACGCCCAGCACCAGCGACAGCGACCAGCTCGACACGACGATGCCCATGGCCCGGCCGCGGTGCCGGAACGGGATCTGGTCGCCGACGAAGGCGTAGGCGGCGGGCACGAACGCACCCGTGGCCAGACCGGCCAGGGCCCGGCCGGTGAAGAACACCCCCGGTCCGGTGGCCAGCGCGCACAGGACGGTCCCCACGATGAACACCGCCATCCCGGCCAGCAGGGTGAGCCTGCGCGACACCCGGTCGCCCAGCGGGGCGAACAGCAGCGCACCGACGGCCGTGCCGATGCCGTAGGTGCTGACCGACAGCGCCATCACCGCCACGGTCGTGTCGAATGCCTCGGCCATGTCCACCAGCAGGGGGGACACCACGAGCTCTTCCGATCCGACCGCGAAGATCCCCGCCATCAGCCCCAGGACCGTCAGCAAAGGGAAGCCGGTCGCGGCCTCCTTGCCGTCGGGCGCGGTCTCCCTGCTGTCCGGCGCGGTGTCCTTGCCGCCTGGCGTGTGCTCGGGGTCGCCCGCCTTGTCCGGCGCCTCGGCCAACCTTTCCTCCCGTTCCTCGTGACGAACGTGGTCAGACGGCGGTGTAGCCGCCGTCGACGGCGAGCGCGGCACCGGTGGTGAACGACGACTTGGCCGAGGCGAGGAACAGGATCGCGTTCGCGACGTCCTCGGGCGTCCCCATGCGGCCGATCGGGTTCAGCTTCGCCTTCTCCGCCTTGACGGCCGGGTCGTTGTCGACGGCGGCGTCCGTCATCGGGGTGTCGATGATGCTGGGACAGACGCAGTTCGCGCGGATGTTGTAGGGGGCGTAGTCGGCGGCGATCGATCTGGTCAGCATCAGGACCCCGCCCTTGGTGGCGTTGTAGGCGGCGATGCCGGGCCAGGCCACCAGGCCGCCCACCGAGCAGACGTTCACGATCGCTCCGCTCCGCGCCTTGATCATCTCGCGCAGCGCGTGCTTGGAGCACAGGAACATGCTCTTGAGGTTGGTGTCGAGCAGCCTGTCCCACTCCTGCTCCGGCATCTCGTGCAGAGGTGTGGAGATCTCGATGCCCGCGTTGTTCACCAGGACGTCGACGCGGCCGAACGTCTCGACGGTGGCGGCGATCAGCTCGCGGCAGTCCGCCTCGACGGTCAGGTCGGTCCGGACGAACAACGCCTCATGGCCCGCGGCCTTCAGCTCGGCGACGAGATCCGTGCCGCCGCTGCCGTCGATGTCGGCGACGACGACCTTGGCGCCCTGCCCGGCGAACTCGATCGCGGTCCGCCTGCCGATTCCCGACGCGGCGCCGGTCACCACGACGACGGTGTCCTCGAACATGGGTCGTTCTCCCCTCACACGCAGCTCAACTGCCCACCGTCGACCGAGATCTGCTGTCCGGTGAGGTAGGACGATTCGTCGGATGCCAGAAACCCGATGACGGCGGCCACCTCGTCCGCCTGGCCTGGCCGGTCCATGGGGATCCCTCGGGCCAGGCGCTCTTCGGCCTCGCGGTCCGACAACCCGCCGGTCTGGCGCAGGTGGGCCACGGCACGGTCGTAACGCTGGGTCCGGATGGTGCCGGGGTGCACGCAGTTCACCGTCACGTTGTGCCTGGCGTAGTGGCTCGCCAGGTATTTGCTGGCGTTCGCGATGGCCGCGTTCACCAGCCCCGACAGGAACATGTCCGGGGACGGCTCCCGGCCCAGGTTCCCGACGATGTTGATGATCCGGCCGAACCCGTTGCGCGCCATCACCGGCGCGAACGACCTGGTCAGGTCGAGGTAGGGCACCAGCTTCTGTTCCATGGCCGGGCCGATGTCGCCGATGTCCACAGTGTCGAAGGCGCCGGGAGCGGGGCCGGGCGCGTTGTTGACCAGCACGTCGACCCGGCCGAACCGGCGCTGGACCTCGCCGGCGAACTCCCCTCGGAAGGACCGGGACGTGATGTCGCCCGGGAACACATGGGCTGCTGGTGCGCCGGCGCACTCACCGGCGACCTTCTCCAACGCATCCTCACCGCGGGCGCACAGGACGGTCACATACCCTCGCGCACTCAGATGCAGGGCCGTCGCCCGCCCGATGCCCCGGCTCGCGCCCAGGACCACTGCCACCCGCGTCACCGGCTCTCCCGCTCGGCCTCCTGCTTGGGAACCCGGTGGTAGCGAGGCGGAATGAAGATGTTGAGGGAGCGCGCCTCTTCCGCGTGGGGGTTGGCCGCGCCGTGCCCCTCATGGCTGGCGCAGAAGTACGTGGCCCCGAACCGCAGTTCGTGGCTGGTCTCCACGACCGTCATGTCGTACCGTCCGGCCAGACACGTCCCGATCTGCTCGTGGTGGTGACTGTGGTAAGGCATCTCACCGCCGCCGGGAATGTTAGCGATCATGAGCTCGATCCAGTCGGCCAGGAAGAACGTGACGTCCATCCCGACGAACTTGCGCGACTCGATCGGTTCGAGGAAGTACGTGTCCGGCGCGGGGCCGTCGTCCTGCGACCGGTCGCGCCTGATCTCCAGGAGAACGGCCTCCGCCGGGGACCGGTTCACGATCGACAGTTCGGCACCGGGAGGAACCACGTAGACGTCGGCCTCGGCCTTCATCGCCTTGGTCACGCCCCCGGCCGTCGCGGAGAGTTCGCCGCTCACGATCATTCCGACCCGTGCCTGCTGCGGGCAGAGGCTCGTCAGCACGCCATCCGGCGGGAGCCGGACGAGCCGGACCTCGGTCTTGTCGCGCCGATAGACCTCGAATCGGCTTCCGTCGTCGCGGACCGTCACCTCGGGTGCCGGAAAATAGGGGATCTCATGCGTCTGGATGGTCATTGCGGTCCTTTCGCCGGGAGAAAACGGTCCACGTCATGGGAATCCGCGAGAACCTGTATACGAAGTTCAGATTGTGCTTCTTGACGGCTTCCTCGTTCGTGATGGCGATGTTGTAGAGGCCGTCGGCCACATCGCAGGCCGCCCGGCTGGTGGAATCGACGGTGACCAACTTCACGGGGCGGTCGAAATGATGCTCCAGCAACGGAATCGGCGCGGGATGCGTGACGACGGTGTCGCTGTAGAGCAGCTCTTCGTGGAAAATGAAGTCGGGCCGGGTCGCCAGGCCGTACTCCGGTGTGTTACCCCGGAATATGAACGCCGGCTCCAGGGCCGGATTCATATAGAAGGCGTTGATCCCGGAGTAGGCGTGGGCCACCAGCACGAGATCGACGCTCCCGTTCGCGAGGGAGTCCAGGCACTGCTCGTACGTGTCCTCCAGCACGATCGAAAAGCCCTCCCGGTCACCGCCGAGACGTGACACCAGGCGGGCGACGTACTCGCTGCTACTCCCTTCGGGACCCAGCGTCGCGAGCTTTGCGGAAGCCGGGGAGTCGCCGGGAGCGAATTCCTTGAGCGCTCTCATCTCAAGATCAGAGATCCGAAGTTCCGACACGTCCCCACTCCTCTTTCGGGCATGCTCTCCGGACCCTCAACAAGGGGTCCGGTGAAGTGCGGGGCGTGCCGTTTTCCCGACTGCATCCTCGGGGTCGGCGGGCACACCATAACCAGGTCGTCATCACCTGAGTCAAGGGCGAGTCCGGAGCCGTACAAGTGATCGGGCACCCGGCCGCGAAGACGCCGGAGCTCCCCGGCCATGACGGTGACCTGGAGACTTTTCACTATCGGCCGGTGACATACATCCGCATGTCACCGGCAGAACGTGACAAAAATGAGATGAATCTATGTGAGTTGACAGCCCACAACGATCTTCTTGACTCGACATTGTGCCGTTCATTTAGCGTATTTCCGGACAGGCGGATAGCCGTCTGGTCTGCCATGGGCACTGTCGGTGATGGCAAGTGGTCCGCAGTCGGCAAAGGGCAGGCCCCACCAGAGAAGGCCGAGCTCCGGCGCTCCCGGCTCCGTCATGGACAGATATTTGTACTATGGTACAACTAGTACGATGGTTCAACTATCACGGGAGATGCGATGAACGTGGGGCGGTCCGCACGTGCCGGGTGGCGAGAGTGGGGTGGCCTCGCGCTGTTGGCGTTGCCGACCATGCTGCTGGGCCTCGACGTGACGGCGCTCTGCCTCGTCGTTCCGAGTCTTGCCGCGGACCTGGACCCCACCGCGACGGAGACGTTGTGGATCATGGACGCCTACGGCTTCTTCATCGCCGGCTTTTTGATCACAATGGGGACGCTGGGTGACCGCCACGGACGGCGCCGCCAGCTGATGATCGGAATGGCTGCGTTCGCCGCGGCCTCGGTCTGCGCGGCCTTCGCCCCCAGCGCCCTCTGGCTGATAGCGGCTCGGGCCCTGCTCGGAGTGGCCGGGGCGACGCTGATGCCCTCGACGCTGTCGCTGATCAGCAACATGTTCACCGACGTGCGGCAGCGAGCCTTGGCGATCGGCGTGTGGGCCACGATGTTCGCGCTGGGAATGGCTGCAGGCCCGGTCGTGGGAGGTGTGCTGGCTGCCGGCTTCTGGTGGGGTGCGGCCTTCCTCATCGCGGTGCCGGTCGCTGTGCTGGTGCTGGCCTGCGCGCCGGCGCTGCTGCCGGAATTTCAGGCCCGGGCCGGTCGGCTCGACCTGCCGAGCGTGGGGTTGTCCCTGGGGGCGATGCTGTCGATCATGTACGCGATCAAGCACGCCGCGGCCCACGGCCTCGACGTCCAGGCGCTGGTCGCCGTCCTTGCCGGTGGTGGCTCGGCGGTCACCTTCGTCCGTCGCCAGCTGCGCCTGAATGAGCCGCTGCTGGATATCAAGCTGTTCACCACCAGCCGGGCCTTCTCCGCGGCCTTGACCGTTCTGTTGATCGGCCTGGTGGGTTTCGGTGGAGCGATGTTCCTGGTCACCCAGTACCTGCAGCTCGTCGAGGGCCTCTCACCGACGATGGCTGGGCTGTGGATGGGGCCGCCCGCACTGGCCATGCTCGTCGGGGCCATCGGTGCGCCACTGGTGGCCGGTCGCGTATCACCCGGCGTCGTCATGGCCGCCACCCTGGCGCTGTCGCTACTCGGGTACGCACTTCTCGCCCTGGCCGGCACAGACAACAAGCTGACCGTGGTCGCTGGATTCGCGTTCATCTACCTCGGGCTCGGAGTCATCGCCGCACTTGGTACCGACATCGTCGTGGGTGCGGCACCAGCAGAGAAGTCCGGATCTGCCGCCGCGCTGTCGGAGACCGTTCAAGAACTCGGCATCGCGGCGGGGGTGGCGCTCCTTGGCAGCCTCACCACGGCGATCTACCGGAGCACGGTCGAGGTTCCGTCCGGGCTGGACCCGTCCGCAGCCGAGGCGTACCGCGACAGTCTCTCCGGAGCATCGTCCGTCGTCACCCCATTGCGAGCCGAGGCTCTCGAAAACGCACAAGCCGCGTTCACCGGTGGGCTCAACACCGCCGCCATCGCAGCAGGAATCGCCATAGCGGCTGCTTCGGTGGCCTGCTTCGCGACACTGCGACACGTGCGGCCCCTTGGGAGCGCTGAGGCGGAGCCGATAGCCTCGACTCGCGGGAGCGGCGATGGCTGGTGAGACGATGGCGGCTGCACAAGGCACTGTTGATGGGCGCAAACTGCGCGGGCAACGCCGCCGCGCCCAGATCATCGAGGCGACGCTCACGATTGTCCGCCGCGACGGCGCCACCGGTGTCACCCACCGGACCGTCGCCAAGGAGGCCGGCATCACCACCAGCCTGACCCTCTACTACTTCGCCACCTTGGACGACCTGCTGGTAGCAGCGTTGACCAGCGTCACCGACGCCTATACCCAGCGCATCCGCCAACTCATCGACAGCGAGGACGACCCGTTCGACGGGCTCGCCCAGCTCATCGCCGAATCCGCCGGACCTGGCCGTGAGCGCGCCCTCGCCGAACGCGAACTGTCGACCCTCGCGGCCCGCCGGCCTGCCCTGCGCCCTGCAGCGCGACGCTGGCGCGACAACGTCGCGGAACTCGCCCGAACGCAGACCGACGACCCCGACGCCATAGAAGCCTTCGTCGCCCTGTCCGACGGCCTCTGCACGGCGATCCTTCTCGATGATCAGGAAGCCGACCCCGACCACATCAAGGCAGTTCTCAGCAAGGCCCTGCCGAGAACGAGCCAATAGCCCAGTCGGCCACATCAGCGACCGCCCCGACCCGCGTCAGGAGAGGCCGCCATCGACGGTGATGCCCTGACCGGTTATCCACCTGACCGCATCGGACGCTCGGCCGATCCCTCGTAAGGCGGTCATGGCGGTGTCCACCGCCATGACCGAGGCCGAGCGGATGTCACTGGAGCGAACCGAGCAGGAAGCTGCGTGCTTGTCGGGCGACCGCATCCGGCGCCATCCAGAACGCGGAGTGATCGTGGTCAGGCAGGGTCAGCACGGTGACGTTCGGCAGGATCGCGGCCAGCGCGTTGGCGCCCTGGCGCATGAAGGCCTCACTGTTGCCGCCGACGGCCACCGCGATCGGCACGTCGATCGACCAGCGGTCGGTGGGCAGCGGCTTACCGTCCTGGAGCCCGCGGAAGATCTGGCCGTCGTAGGCATAGGTGTGGGCGTATTTGGCCATTTCGTCCCAGGAAGGGTCCTGCTTCATCGCGGGGATGTACTCGGCCGGGACACCGATCATCTGGGTCATGAAGTACTCGACGGCCTCGCTGCGCTTGCCTGCCGCGACCAGGGCCTCCAGGTGTTCGAGGTAGTCGGCGGGTGCCGGAGGCCGGGAGTCATCGACGATGAACGGCGGCTCATAGAGATACAGCCCTGTCACCTTGCCGCCCAGTGCGCTGGCCGCATCGAGGGCGAGCCCGCAGCCACCAGATCCGCCGGTCAGGGCCGCAGAGCCGCCTGCGACATCGATCAGTGCGGCGATGTCGTCGATCTCGCGTGCCGGATCGTAGGGCTGCGGGTCACCGCTGGCACCGCGGCCGCGGCGGTCGAAGTTGATCACGGTGAAGTGTTCGGACAACGCCTTGGCCACGCCCGCGACCCCCGTGTGGTCTTCGGCGACGGTGCTGATCACGATGATCGCAGGGCCCGAACCGGTCTTCTCGTAGGCGATCGTCGTGCCGTCGGCGGAGGTGACGGTGGAAAGGCCGGACATGGTCGTTTCTCCTTCGGTTGATGATGCATCGGTGTGATCGCTGGGAGCGTTATCCAGCAGGCCGCCAAGCCGGTCGAGAGCCTCGGCGTACCCTTCGGCCATCTGGAGTTCGACTGCCCGCTGCAGTGCCTGGCCGTCGGGGAAGCTCGCTGCGACGTCGACGGTGCAGCCGGTGCCGGCCGAGGTGAACGTGACCGCGGTGGGGAAGGTTCCGGTGCCGTCGGATCGCCACGCCTCGTCGGCGAACGTGTCGTCGTAGTCCAACTGGGCGCGGGCGACGATCGCCTTGTAGGTGACGATGCTGCGGACCGGCGCGGCTGATCCGTCCACCGGCGCGATCTGGAACCGCCAGCGTCCGCCCGGCCGCACGTCCATCTCGTACACGGTCGCGGCCCAGCCCTGCGGGCCCCACCAGCGGCTGATCGCCTCGGCGTCCGTCCAGGCCCACCAGACACGGTCAACGCCGGCCGCGTAGGTGCGGCGGATGTGGATGGTGTTGCTCGACCTGTCGATCACGATGCCGTCGGCAGTGTCTTCGGGCATGCTCAGGCTCCTTACGGGTTCGTCTCGTCGGATGCACGGTCGTCGTCTTCGAGGAAGGAGCCGAGGCGATCCATCCGCTCCGACCACAGGACGGCGAATCCCTGCATCCAGTCGCTCAGCTCGCGCATCGATTCGGGATGCAGCCGGTAGATCCGCTGCTGGGCGCGTCTGGTCACCTCGACCACGCCCGCCTCGGCGAGCAACCGCAGATGCCTGGACACCTGCGGCTGGCCCAGGCCCAGCGCGTCGACGATTCCACCCACCGGTTGCGGACCGTCCCTGAGCAACTCGACGATCCGGAACCGGTTCGACTCCGAGATCGCCGTCAGTTTCTGTTGCACGCTGTTGACCACGACTCGAACATACACGAGCACGTATATACACGCAAGTACATGTAAGGCGATCGGGAGTCGGACGCGCAACGCCACCGAACTCCTGCAAACGAGGCGGCCAGGGCGCGAGCGGCGCCGGGGGACGAGGCCATTCGGCAGGACCCGCGCCTGGGCGGCTGGCCGGAGGCCGCGCGCATCGGGCTCTGTGCTGGCGGCCCTGGCCTCGCACCGGACGCTGCGAGGGCGATATCGGCTGCGCCCTGCCCCTATGGGAAGATCGACTGATGCTTCAACTCACGGATTTCATCATCGACTGCCCGGACCCGATGAAGCTGGCGGCCTTCTACTCCGAGGTGACAGGGCGCCCGATCAAGGAGGACAGCGACGACAACTGGGCCGGCATCTCCTTCGGGGAGGTCGAGCTGGCCTTCCAGCGGGTGGACGACTACCGCCCCCCGCGCTGGCCCGACGAGGAACACCCCAAGCAGTACCACCTTGACTTCGAAGTGGACGAGATCGAGCCCGAGCAGCGCCGCGTCGTCAACCTCGGGGCGACACTGCAGAAGGACTTCATCGGACCCGAGGGCTACGGCTGGCAGGTCTACACCGACCCGGTCGGGCATCCCTTCTGCCTGTGCCGCAACAAAGGGGTCACGTGGACCGACAAAGGGGTGGTGTGGCCCTAAGGGCGTGTGTCTGTGGTGGGTGCCGTTGCCCCACCACAGCACCTCTTCAGGGCGGCGAGGGCCCGTTAGCCGAGCTCCTCGGACAGTCCGAGGATGATCCCTTCGGGGCCGCGGATGAAGCAGAGCCGGTAGCTGTCCTGGTACTGCGCCACCTCGCCGACGAGTTCGGCGCCGTGCGTGCGCAGGCGGGCGATGACGTCATCGAGGTCGTCGACGGTGAACATGATGCGGCGCATGCCCAGCGTGTTGGCCGGTGCGTTGCGCGGCTCACTGCTGATCGCCGACGGCGTGTGGAACTTCGACAGCTCGACCCGCCCGTGGCCGTCCGGGGTCCGCATCATGACGATGTCGGCACGGACGCCCTCGAGCCCGACGACACGGCCGGCCCAATCTCCCTCGACCAGCGCCTTGCCTTCCACCTCCATGCCCAGCTCGGCAAAGAACGCGATGGCGGCCTCAAGATCATCGACATTGATGAGAACGTTGTCCATCCGCCGAATCGTCATGGTGATCCCTTCCTCGTCGCGCGGCCGTCGTGGCCGCTGATGTGGCTAGGACGGAGCCAGCGCGACATTCTCGACACGGCAAGCGTGCTGATTTCCAAGAACCTGCTTCTGGCCATCACCCCGGGGCGCGGTGCCGTGCCGTGCACGCCGCACAGCCCGAACGGATCACCGGTTGCTTCGACGGCCTGGACCTATTCAAGCCGGAGTCGCCCCCCGTCCCACACCCGACGGCCTGCACCGGACCGCGCTGTGGCTCGTTCACCAGCGGGTGATCTTGAAAGTGCTCGTCAGAGGTAGAGGCCGGTGCCGTGTTCGGGGCGTTCGTTGGCGACGGCGTGCAGGTCGCGTTTGCGCATGACCAGGTAGTTCTCGCCCTGGATCTCGACCTCGTACTGCTCGCTGGGGTGGAACAGGACGTCGGACCATACCGACCTGAAGGACCTAGAGCCTGTCTGGGGATCTGATGATGCGGATCGCTGGGGTTGCAACCGCTGTGGTTGATGTTGATGGGAGCGGTTGAAGCGGATGGATCTGGCCGATAGGTCGCGGAGGGGTACAGACGGCGGGGGCTTGCGCGGATGTACGCCCCGGGGCATGGAACGCGTCAGACACGACTGGCGTCAGTATCGGGGTGGGCCGTCCGGGATCACGGGCGGTGCCGCCCGCCCCGCCCCTCGGATCCGTGAGAGAACCCGATGCGTACGCACCTTTCCGACCTGAACGCCCGCGAAGTCCTCGATGTCCTGTACGACGAGCTTTCCACGCCGGTGGCGTTGGCTGAGGGTACCTTCGACGAAATCGTCGAGGAGGTCATCGACGGCCGCCTGATGATCGACTTGCCCCTGGAGATCGAGGCGGGCGAGTTCGAAGAGCTGGCAGGAGTGGGCGAGGACGACCTGCGCGCCTGGCTCGTGGACCTGCTCCGGCACGAGTTCACCGAACACCTGGCCTGGCAGGGGAACCTGGAGGAGCGTCCGGCCGACGGTGACCGGCTGGGCGAGGCCTTCGATGAGCTCAACGCCCGGTCGATTGTCGCGCGCGAGAACTTCGCCTGCTGCCAGAGGTGCGGCCTGTTGGAGATCCGCGACGAGGACCACGACGGCGAGGACGAGCAGGCCCGGGGCTATGTCTTCTACCACGAGCAGGACACCGGGCGCCGCCCCCTGCACCTGACCTTCGACACACCCGATGGCTCGGAGGATTCCCGCGTCACGCTGGGCGACGAGGTCGTCGGTGTGCTCCGCGACCACGGCTTGGTCCCCGAATGGGACCGTGACCCGCGCCGGCGCATTGCACTGGACGTGGACGTGCGCAGGGTCCGGTACGGCGAGCTGGCCGACTACCCCGGGCGCGACCTCACCTCGGAGCAGCCGGACGACTGAGGAGGGAAGAGCCCGCCGAGCGTGGAGGCCGGCTACACCATCGTGGACCTTCCCAGGACAGCCGCGTCCGTCGACCATGCTGACCGTTGCCCTTCCGGCAGGGATTTCACTCCCTGCCGCCTATGGAATCAAGGAGCAGCACTCGAGGCGATCGACGTGGCGTTCCCCTACGACCGCCATCGCCCAGCGCCTGTTCCCAGGGACAGCGCGGTGAACGACAGCCGCCCGGGCCCCCAGCCCGACCACGCGACCGGCGTCGCCCGTCTTGCGGCAAGCGGTCCTACCTTCATGGCGCACCGCGTCACAGGCCGACCAACTGGTGCACCGCACGGCCAAGGGCTCGGCCGGAGGGCGGCCACCAGCCCTTCGACTGACCCGACAGGCATCACCTTGAACGAGGCGAACTGTCCGCTTAAGGGTGGACAAGCTCGCTCTCGACTGTGCCAGTATTTGGTGGCAGTGTTGGAGCGGCCTGGGGTGTGTGTGGCCCCACCATTCGACGCCCGTGTCCAAACCGAGGAGGCTCACCGTGAGAGGACGTTCCCGAAGTGCCGCCGTACTGACCGGACTGGGGCTGGCAGCCATGGCACTCGTTGCCTCGGCCACCGCGGAGGCCGCCGGGTCGGCGACGATCCGGATGGCCGAGCTCCCTCTCAACGGCGACGTGGCCCCGTCCTCGCGGTCCGGGCTGGACATCAACGACCGCGGGCAGATCACCGGCATGACCGAGTCAGCGGCCCAACGCGGGCAGTTCAGGGTCGTGCGCTGGGACCCCGCGCCAGGGGGACATCGGGTCAGGGCCCTCTCGCCCTACCAGGAGGGCTACCGGACGAGCATCAACGAGCGCGGGGACGTCCTCGGGCGCAACGGCGCGGACCTGGTCATCTGGGACCGGAATGGACAGGTCGCCGCGACGGTGGCCCCGGTACCCGACGTCAAGGCCGAGTGGCTGCTCAGCTTCAACGACCGCCGCCAGGTGATGTGGGCCGATGGGATCGCGCAGCTGAGCGGCCTTCCGACCAGGGCGGTGCGGTGGAGCCCCGGCGGACGCATCGACACCTCACACCCCCCGGAGCACACCGGCACCGTCATCCCCGAGCGCCTCAACAACAGAGGCATCGCCGCCGGCAGCCTGTGGGGCGCGCAAAGTACCGGCTTCGTGTGGGACGGGCGGACAGTGACCGCGGTTCTCGGCCCGGGTGGGAGCGAGGTCAGCTCCCTGGTGGGGTTCAACGACCGTGGCCAGAGCGTCGGGGTCATGGAGGCGCAGGGGCGGATGTTCGTTCACCATCGCGGCAGGTCCGTCGACCTCGGCGATCTCGGCGGAGGCTGGGCCTGGAGCCACCCCATCGCCGCCCATGCGGCCATCAACGGCAAGGGCCAGATCGTCGGCGTGAGCGCGACAGCCTCGGGCGAGGTGCACCCGTTCCTGTGGGACAAGGGCAAGATGACCGACCTCGGCACGCTCGGCGGGCCCGCGGCCAACTGGGGGGACGTGTTCGCCACCGCCGTCAATGACCTCGGGCAGGTACTCGGCACCAGCAAGACTCCCGACGGGGAATCCCACCCCTTCGTCTGGGACCGGGGCCGGATCCACGACCTGCACGTCCCCGGCTCGATCTCCACCACCGCCACCGACATCAACGACCGCGGCCAAATCGTCGGCACGGTCACCACCCAATCCGGCACCCGGCCCGTCATCTGGACGATCGAACGCTCCTGACGCCCGGCAGGGCACGCGAAACAAATGACTGACAAGCACCGGGCCGAAGCCGCCGTCGCACGCCCATGGCGGGCCGGATCGGGATTGATCAGCTCAACCTTGGTCCGGTCGGCCGCGGGCCACAGCGTCATGGCGACGACGTCGCCGGTCTCGTTGATGGTCCGTCCGTTCTGCGGCCTGACGGCTCGGGCAGGCGCCGCGACGGCTCCGCTCGGTGGCGACGAAGGCCGGCACGTCCCGGGGCTTGATCCGCCGGTCCGGGGTCATGGGTCCAGCGGCTGTTCAGGTCGTCCCCTGCTGTTCAGGTCGTCCCTGCGTCTGCTCCCGTCCAGGTCACCGCCGTGCCTGATGACACCGGTGAGCCGGACATCCACTGGCACGACAGAGAGCACCGCCCGGACGCAGGGCGCCCGGGCGGTGCTTCCACTCTGTGTGTCAGGCCGTATCAGCGGACGGAGTGGTAGTAGAGGCCGAGGTAGGTGGCGCGAAGCGGACCCGCACCGCTGTTGGTGTACTTCTTGTAATTCTTGCCGTAGTTCGAGCTGATCCAGTAGGTCCAGCTACTACCGCTGCCCGTCTTGTAGTAGTCGCTGTGCCCGACTTCTTCGGCCTTGGGGTATCGGACCTTGTGCTGGGCCCTGCTGAAGGACGTCGCCGAGTCCACGCTGATGATTCCGTCGGCGTGCGAGCCGATCGCCGTCCAGTTGGTGCCGCCGGTCGCCTGGAAATTGCTGGAGGGAAGGCCGTTGAGCCATTTGAGATGGCCGCCCCCCGGCCTCATCTGCTTGCATTGCGCGGTGGGGCAGGCGTTGGCCTTGGCCGTCCCGCTGTGCGGTGTGCCCACGGTGACGACGTCCTCGACGTACAGCTTGGACGGGAAGCCGTCGTGCTTTCTCTTGACCCGCGCGATGGCGTTCCTGATGACGAGGCCGCCCATCGAGTGGGCCACCACGTCGACGGTCTTCCCCTTCGATGTGTAGTTGTTGTAGATGTGCCAGGCGAGCGAACGGGAGACCCACTTCATGTCGGTTCCGGTGTCACCGCCGTACTCGACCGAGCAGTTCTCGTTCTTCTTGTAGTAGCCCCAGGTGATCAGCTTCCCGGTCCAGCCGATGTCCTTGAAGTAGCTCTTGGTCTTGTTCCACTGCTTGCAGTCGGTCCCACCGGTCCACTGGTAGCCATGGATGAGGTAGATCGGCCGGGTCTTCGTGTTCGTGCGGCCGGGGGCGGCCGCTGCGGCCGCCGGAACGGCAGCGGCGAGCCGGGCGGATGCCGGCGTGGGGGCGCTGAGCGCCGGTGCGGCCTGAAGCGTGGCGGCCACCGTGGGCGCGACTGCCGCCACCGCGACGATTCTGGCCGTCCACCGGGGTCTGCGCGAGGCTTTGATCTGCATCCGAGGGGTTCCTCTCTGGCGCCGAGACCGAGCACCAAAAGATTCGGGGAACGCGGTTGGAGCGAGGTTGGGACCGGGATGGACAGGTGGCGAAGGTGCTCGGCTACGCCGAGGCGGCCATGCGCGCGTGCACCTGGAAACTGCCGATCTTCGCCGGGAGACCGCCAATCTGGCCGTCGGTTCACGGTGGTCGATCACCGTTCACCCGCGGTTAATTTTTCCTCTGTTTGCTGACCCGGGCCTTGGCACCGGGTAACGACTCGTGCGGGCCGATGGAGGGGATTGATGAAGTCTCGCGGTTTCCCGATATTGGCAGTGGCCATCGCCGCGTTGATATCCACGACCATTGTCACGAGCGCCCACGCGCAGGACGGCAAACCGGTCATCGAAGAGGACAAGCCGTTCGGTCACATCGCCCCGGATGTGCTCAAGAAGATGCGCGCAAGAGCCGCTGACCAAGGCCGCCAGCGTACTGCGCTGGGAGGTCGAGAAGACCGGGTACGCCGGGTACGCCGACGTCGCCCTAGAGGAGAACGGCGTCGCGCTGCATTGGAAGGGCGACGTTCCGGCCGCCATGAAGAGTGCCATCGGCAGCGCCGTGAAACACGCCCCCGTGAGGGTCGTACCGGCCCGTTATTCCCAGGCCGATCTGCGCGCCGCCATCACGCCCATCTACGAGTACATGAAGAAGCACCCCGGCGGCCCGGTCCGCAGCGTCTCAGCGGCAGGGGCGGCCGTTCCGTTCTCATCTACCAGGACTTCGGTACCGCCTGGCGCGATTTCGGCGTCTACCCGATCACGAGCTGACCAGCGACCGCGCCGGAAGGGCTTGGCCCTGGGCGGGGTCTCGCGAGTCGACAGGCGCGGTCGGAAGCCGGTGTGGACTGTGTTCGTCCTGGATCTCACACTCTCCGGCAGCAGACTCCGCGGGATGCGGGCTGAGTTGGTTACTAACGAGTTCACCAGCGGGTGATCTTGAAAGTGCTCGTCAGAGGTAGAGGCCGGTGCCGTGTTCGGGGCGTTCGTTGGCGATGGCGTGCAGGTCGCGTTCGCGCATGACCAGGTAGTTCTCGCCCTGGATCTCGACCTCGTACTGGTCGCCGGGGTGGAACAGGACGCGGTCTCCCACTTTCACGGTGCGGGCGTGGGTGCCGACGCCGCAGACCTCGCCCCAGACGAGGCGGTTGGCCTGCTCCACGGTGGCGGGGATGACGATGCCGCCGGAGCTGCGGCGTTCGCCCGACTCCTTGTCGACCTTGATCATGACGCGGTCGTGGAGCATCTGTACTTCGAACTTCGGCGCGGACACGCTGGGAGTTTATCCGGCTTCGGAGGACAGGGCGGCCCATGAGTCCGCGATGATCACCGGGAGGGCCGAGCGTTCCGGCTGCCAGCCCAGGTCGCGCCGGATCGCGGTGGCGTCGGCGACCAGGAGGGGCGGCTCGGGCTGCGGCGGGTTGTGCCGAGTGGGGACGCGGCGGCCGGTGACCTCTTCGACCGCCTCGATGACCTCCTTGACGGAGGCGCCGGTGCCGCTGCCCACGTTGTAGACGCGTTCGGTGCCGGGACGGGCCGCCTCCAGGGCGAGGACATAGGCGGCGGCCAGGTCGTCCACGTGCAGGTACTCGCGGACCGCGGCGCCGTCGCCGTTGATCGTCAGGTGCGGGGCGTGCCCGGCGGCCACGGCGAGGGCCTTGGGGATGAGGCGGGTCTCGTCGGGGTCGCGGCGGCCGTCGACGGAGCCGGCCACGTTGAACGTGCGGAGGACGATCGCGCCGATCGCGCCGGTGCGGGCATGGAAGCGGATCAGTTGCTCGGCGGCGAGCTTGGCGGCGCCGTACGGGCTGGTGGGGGAGGGCACCTCGGCTTCGGGGATGGGCTGGCGGTCGGGGTTGCCGTACACGGCGGCGGTCGAGCCGTAGACCACGGCGGGAGCGGGCGCCGGGGAGCCGTCGGGCTGGACCTTGGTGAGGGCTTCGAGGAGGTTGATCGTGCCCTGGACGTTGGTGGTGAAGAAGGCGAGCGGTTCGTCGAACGACTCGCGGACGCGGGTGCGGGCGGCGAGATGGCAGACGCCGTCGTAGGTCTCGTGGAGCGTGGAATCGAGGCCGTTCGGATCCAGGAGGTCGCCGATGACGGGCCGGACGCCCGGCGGGAGGGGCCGGTCGGCGCGCCGCACCAGCCCGGTCACCTCGTGCCCGGCGGCGATCAGCCGCCGTCCGACCGCGTACCCGACGTAACCGGCCGCCCCCGTGACCAAGACCCGCATCGTGTTCCCCTCCCCGTCGCCACCAGCATCACCCGGGTCAGGGGAGGTCGGCAACGCGCGCGAAGACACCCGGGTAGCCGGCCTTGCCGCAGCCGTACCCCCAGGAGACGACGCCGACCAGGCGGCCGCGGGCCAGGAGGGGGCCGCCGCTGTCGAACTGGCAGGTGTCGGCCTTCTCAGACCCCGCGCACAGCATGTCGGCCGCGTCGTACGAGCCGCCGTACGCACGCCGGCAGGCGGCGTCGCCCGGCAGCGGGAGCCGCACCCCGCGGAGCTTGGTGTTGAGCAGGTCGTTCTCCGACCTCATGCCCCACCCGAGCGCCAGCCCGTCGCGTTCGGCGCCCGGCGTGCCGAGGGGCACCGTGGGACGGGCCACCGGGCGGGCGAGGGTGAGCACGGCGAGATCGTGATGGAGAACGGTCTCGTCCTTGAACGTGGACTCGCGGAACTTCGGATGCACCCGGACGGCCCGTACCCCCACGGTCTCTCCCCCGCGGCCGACGAGGTCCGAGCGGCCGAACGTGGCCTTCAGCAGGCCCGGGGTGGAGCGGAACATCGAGACGCAGTGCGCCGCCGTCAGCAGCTTGTCCGGTCGTATCAGCGATCCGCCGCAGAACTGCCCGGCCGGGCGGACGAAGAAGAGCGGGGTGCCGACCGCGGCCAGCCACGGGTGCTGGGACGCCTGCACCGGGCTCCCGCCCACGATCGCCGACGCGGGAGAGGCCGATGTGGTCACGGCCACGGCCGCAGCGGCGGCGGCGAGGCAGGCGGTCACGCGACGGAGGGCAAGGAAGGGCATATCGGGACTTTAGGGGAACGGGCGGCGAGCGGTCAGGTGATCGCCGGCATGTCCTCCTGATCGCCGCCGTGCGCGGGCCGCCGGGCCTCCTCGGCGGCGTCATGGGCGTCGGTCCTGTCAGGCCGCTCGTACCGCGGGAAGGTGACGAGCGCGACCAGTGCGAGCGCGAAGCCGCCGCCGCGCAGCATGGACGGCAGGCTCTCCTCCGGCCATTCCTCGCCGAACAACACCATGCTGCTCACGATCAGGTAGGTCCGGCCGATGACGGTGAGCACGGTGGCGACGATCGCCAGGCGGCAGCGCTGCAACGCGACCTGGAGCCCGCCCAGGGCGATCGCGGCCATGCCGATGGTCAGGAGGGGGTACGGCGATTCGAGCACGGCCTCGACCCTGCCGGTGTCCTCGTACACGATCGAAATGCCGCGGATGCCCGCCTCGGCCAGCCCCGCGCACGCACCCGCCCCGATGCCGTACGCGACGCCGGCGAGCTTGCGGGCGTGCCGGCCGCTCCTGCGGCGGTCGCCGAGCAGCCACACGAGCGCCGAGACGATGACGGCGGGCGCCATCACCGCCAGCATCTCCCACGGCGAGGCGAGGGTGCCCGTCAGCGTGGCATCGGCGGTGAGCTCGCCTTCGGACCCGGCGGACAGCCCGATGAGAACGGTCGCCAGCACGAACATCGCGACGCTGGTCCACTCGCGCGGGGTCAGCCGCTCACCCAGGAAACAGACCGCGTAGACCACCAGGAAGACCAGGCTGACGGCGAAGATGGGCTGCGCGACGGCCAGCGGGATCGCGGCCAGCGCCACCACCTCGGTGGCGAGGCCGAGGAAGAGGATGAGCCCTCCGGCGAACCAGATCGGGCTCGTCAGCATGTGCCAGGCGACGTGGAACGGGCGGCTCCCACGCAGCGGCGGCATTCGTCGCGCGGAGATCCGGAAGGCCAGGAAGGCGACGTAGTAGGCGGTGGTCGCGAGGAGGGCGAGGGCGGCGTAACCCAGATCGTGACGACCCATCGGGGAGACCTCTCAGCGGACGACGATCAGCAGCCTGCCGTGCTGAACGCCGCGTGACAAGACCGTAACGCCCCACTAACACGCCCGGAATGCGGGCCCGTCAGTCGTACTTGCGGCCCGTGCGCGACGACAGCCTGCCGACCAGCTCGCGCGGGACGAGCCTGCTGAGCCCGACGATCGCCTTGTACTGGGCGCCGGGCACGCTGACCTGGACGCCGCGGCGCAGATCGCGCAGGGCGGCGTCGACGAGCTTGTCCTGGTCGAGCCACATGAAGTCCGGGATGCCGGTGACGTCCATCTGGGCGCGTTCGTGGAACTCGGTGTGCACGAAACCGGGGCAGAGCGCCATCACACGGACCTTGCCGTCCGCCTGGCCGGCGATGTCCGCCGCCACGCCCTGGCTGAAACTGACCACCCAGGCCTTGGACGCGCCGTACGTGCCGCGCGTGGCGAACGCCGCCACCGAGGACACGTTGATGATCCCGCCACGACCGCGTTCGAGCATGCCCGGCAGTGCGGCGTGGGTGAGCCGCAGCACCGCCTCGCAGTGCACCCTGAGCATCGTCAGCTCGTCGGAGAGCGGCACGTTGAGGAACGTTCCCTTGTTGCCGAAGCCCGCGTTGTTCACCAGCAGATCGACGCCGTTTCGGACGCGCTCCTCAGCGGTTTTGAGTCCTTCGTCCGTGGCGAGGTCGGCGACGACCACCTCCGTCCGGACCGCGTACTTGTCGTGGAGTTCGCGCGCGGCCTCCGCGAGCCGGTCGCTGTCGCGGGCGAGCAGCACGAGATCGAATCCGTCGGCGGCAAGGCGGCGGGCGAAGGCGGCACCGATCCCCGCGGTCGCACCGGTGATGAGAGCAGTCGGCATGATCCGAGCTTAGGACGCGCCGTGCCGCGTCGCCTACGCTCTGGTGCCCGGTGTGGCGAGGGGCGCCGCGCGCCGGGCGCGGAAGTCGCGAGGGTCGGGGCGCCGGGTTGCGCGCCGGTAGGCGAACGTGAAGCCCGGCCAGTTGTTGACGACCTTGCCCTCCGCGTTCATGTACCAGCTGGCGCAGCCCGTCTCCCAGACCGTCGACCGCAGCCGCTCCTGCATCTCGCGCCCGAACGCGTCGAGGACGCCGGGCCGCACGTCGATCCAGTCCAGGTCCGCCTTGCGCAGCGCGCCGAGGCACCCCATCACATACCTGTACTGCGATTCGAGCATGTAGATGATGCTGTTGTGCCCCAGATTGGTGTACGGGCCGTAGAGCAGGAAGAGGTTGGGGAAGCCGCTCACCGTGATGCCGAGATGCGCCGCCGCGCCGTGGCGCCACACGTCGTTCAGCTCCCTCCCGCCCACTCCGGTGATCTTCATCGGGGCCAGGAAGTCGGTGGAGAGGAATCCGGTGGCATGGACGATGACGTCGGCCTCGTGGTCCGTGCCGTCCGCCGTCGTCACTCCCGTGGGCGTGATCCGCGCGATGGGATCGGTGACGAGATGGACGTTCGGCCTGTTCAGCGCCGGATAGTAGTCGCTGGAGACGAGGATGCGCTTGCAGCCCATCGGGTAGTCCGGCACGAGCGAATCGCGCAGCGCGGGATCGGGGACCTGCGCCTCCAGACCCTTGCGGAACGCCTTCTCCATGATCTTCATGAGCCGCGGGTACTTGACGAAGCCGACCGCGCGCGACTCGTACAAGGCGTAGATCTTGGCGCGGCTCAGCTCGTACACCCCGGGCACGGCGGCGAGGAGCATCCGCTCCCAGCGGCGGTACGGGCGGTCCGGCTTCTGGATGACGTACGGCGCGGACCGCTGGAACACCACCAGCCGCCCGGCCTCCGCGGCGATCTCGGGCACGATCTGGATCGCGCTCGCCCCGGTGCCGATGACGGCCACCTTCCTGCCTTGCAGGTCCACGCCGTGGTCCCACCGCGCCGAGTGGAAGCTCGGTCCGGTGAACGACTCGCGCCCCTCGATGGCCGGCAGCGCCGGACGGTTGAGCTGCCCGCACGCGGAGATGAGCACACGGGCGGTGAGCTCGTCGCCCTCGCTCGTGGACACCCGCCAGACCGCGTTCGACTGCCCGTCGCCGGCGTCGAAGCGGGCCTCGGTCACCTCTGTGCCGAACCGGATGTGCGGAAGCACGCCGTACTTGCGCGCGCAGTGCCGGAGGTAGTCGAGGATCTCGCCTTGCGGCGGGAAACGCCGCGTCCAGTCCGTCTTGCGTTCGAACGAGAACGAGTAGAGGTGCGACGGAACGTCACAGGCCGCGCCCGGGTAGGTGTTGTCCCGCCAGGTGCCGCCCAGCTCGTCCGCCTTCTCCAGGATGACGAAGTCGTGGAGGCCCGCCTGCTTGAGCCGGATCGCCATCCCGATGCCACCGAACCCGCTGCCGATGATCAAGACGCTGTGACTCATGGCCGATCCCGAGAGGTCGAGCTGCTCCGCTGTCCCCCCGAGCGTAGTGACCAGTGGGTCATGTGGCCAGATGCCCTGACCGGCCGGTCAGATGAGGCCCAGTTCGTGGGCGCGGCGGCCCGCCTGGAAGCGGGAGTCGGCGTCCAGGAGGGTGAGGATCTCCGCGACACGGCGCCGGTAGGTGCGCAGGGACAGGCCGAGCCGCCGGGAGGCGGTCTCGTCCTTGAGGCCGTCGCCGAGGAGCCGGAGGATCTCCTTGCTCTCGGCGTTCAGCACCGGCGGGCGCGTCCGCCGGAACTCCGCGAGGTCGGCCGCCGACTCCCAGGTGGCCCAGAAGAGCGAGGCCACGCCCTGGATCACGGCGGGGGAGCGGACCACGGTGTACTCGCGGACGCCCTGCGCCGCAGACCCCGCCAGCACGGCGATCCGATCATCGATGATGATCGTCTCGTGCGGCAGCGGGGTGGCGCAGATCCGGATGCGGGCGCCGCGGCGCGCGATCTCGATCAGCCGCCGTTCGGACTCCTCGTCGCCGAGGGCCTGCGGGTTGTAGAGCTTGAAGACGGGCAGGCCGGGAGCGGACCGGTGGCGTTCGGCGACGATCTTCTCGCGTACGCCGGGCATCGCCCAGGTCCGCAGGTCGGCCGCGGCGCACACGAACCGTTCCCGGGTGCCCGCGAAGAGGTGCCCCGCGCGCCGGGCGAGTTCGTCCTCGCCGCGCAAGGTGACGTTGGTGTCCAGGTCAAGGCTCATCAGGGCCAGTCTGCGGGCGCGGCGGGACGCGGTCAACGTGGCAGTTTGCTGCCACGGGCTCGTGCCGCGCACCGAGAGACCGGAGGCTTTCGGTCATGAACACGAATGAATTCTGGATGTTGGGCGGCGACCTGAAGATCTCTCGCATGGGCTTCGGCGCGATGCGGCTTCCCTCCAGCGAACGCGGCGGGCCCGCCAACGACCCCGACACCGGCCGGGCGGTGCTGCGCCGCGCGGTGGAGCTCGGCGTGAACCACATCGACACCGCCGCCTTCTACTTCTCCGGTGACCTGACGGCGAACGGGCTCATCAGCGAGGCGCTCCGGCCGTACCGGGACGACCTGGTGATCGCCACCAAGGTCGGGCCGCGACGCGGGCGCCACGACCCCATGCCCACGGGGCACATGGAGCCCGCCGAACTGCGCCCCGAGGTCGAGCGCAACCTCCGGGAGCTCGGACTGGACCGGCTCGACCTGGTCTACCTGCGCGTCGGCGGGCTCGGGCCTGCGCCGGACGAGTCGGTGGGCGAGCGGTTCGAGGTGCTGGCGCGGCTCAGGGAGGAGGGCCTGATCAGGCATCTCGGTGTGAGCAACGTGACCGCCGCGCAGCTGGAGGAGGCGCGGGCCCTCGCCCCGGTCGCGGCGGTGCAGAACCGCTTCGACGTGACGATGCCGCAGGACACCGAGCTGCTGGGCGTCTGCGAGCGCGAGGAGATCGCGTACGCGCCGTTCTTCCCGCTCGGCGGCTTCGGGATCCCCGAGGACGAACGGATCGCCCGCATCGCCGCGCGGCATGGCGCAACCGTCCCCCAGGTGCTGCTGGCGGGCCTCCTCGCCCTCTCGCCCCTGATGCTGGTGATCCCGGGCACGTCGTCCCCGGCTCACCTGGAGGAGAACATGGCGGCCGCGGGCCTCAAGCTGACCTCCGAGGACCTCGCCGAGCTCCAGAGCCCTTAGCCTGGCCGTACGCTGCGGTCACGAAGGGTGTCCGGGGTGATCGGCCGGTCAGGGGAGATGATGTCGGCGACGCGGTTGCTGGTGCTCGGTGCCGTGCGCGGCTTCGGCCGGGCGCACGGGTACGAGATCCGCCGTGCGCTGCTGTCCTGGGGGTCGAACGAGTGGGCCAACGTCAACCCGGGGTCGATCTACCATGCGCTCAAGCAGCTCACCAAGGAGGAGCTGCTGCGCGCGTACGACGTCCCTACGAACGAGGCCGGCCCGCCGCGTACCGACTACGAGATCACCGAACACGGGGACGAGGAGTTCCTGCGGCTCCTGAGGGAGGCCGTCGTCACCGTGGACCAGCGGCGGCCGGAGCTGCTGTCGGCCGCGCTCGGCTTCCTCACCGAGCTGCCGCGGGCGGAGGCGATCGAGCTGCTCGAACGGCGGCTGGAGGGGTTGGCGGCGTGGCGAGGCGAGGTCGCACCGCACATCTCGCGGGATCCCGACCATCTGAACGAGCTGCTCGGCTGGTGGGTCCACTCCGCCGACTCGGCCGCCGAATGGACGCGCGGGCTGATCGAACGGCTCAAGGACGGCGCGTACGTGATGGCCGGCGAGCCTCCGCAGGCCCCGAGCTCTCCGCAGGCGCCGGGCGGGTAGGGATTCAGGCGAGGCAGACCAGGGCGCGGCAGAGGTCCGGGTCGAGCGGGTAGTCCGGCGGGAGCCGGCGCGTGGTGGCATCGACGAAGTCCACCGCCGACAGGTCCGCGAACTTGTCGTCCAGGGTGACCCGGTAGCCGCCCGGGATCTGCTTGACCTGGACCTCGGCCTCCTGCTCGCCGAGCACGAAGACCCCGAGGCGTCCGCGCCAGGCCGTGCGCGCGGGCTCCTCCTCCGGAGTGACCGGCACCCCCACGTCGTCCGCGTGCGTCGCGAACTCCGAGGCGAGGTGGAAGGCCTGCAGCCCGACCGGATACTGCCCGACCATCGTGGCCATGGTCGCGTCCGCGCCGAGCTCGCGCATCCGCCGCCGGGTCTCGCCGCTCTTGGTCCGCCACTCGGCGAGCACCTCGGCGACCGGCAGGTCGCGGCGTTCGTCCACGGTCCAGTCGTTGAAGGAGCTGAGATCCTTGACGCCCTTCTCGTCCAGGAGGGCGAACAGCCCTTCCAGGTCGTCGTCCAGGCAGGCGTGGTTGTAGAGCTCCTCACCGGCGAGATGGGCGAGGACGTCCCGCACCGTCCAGCCATCGCAGCGGGACGGCTTGGCCCAGTCGCTCTCGTCGAGCACGGTGAAGTACACGTCGAGCCGGGCGTACTCGGTGTCGAGAATGTCGAACGGATTAAGATCACGAAGGGTCTCGGAAGCCATGGCGGTTCAGTACCCCGAAGCGCCGCGCGCATATCACGGCGTATGTACAGGAGACGGTGGGTAAACGCCCATTGAAGCGCCTTGTCCGCGTGGGCGGCTCAGATGTCGATGAAGGACTGCGGAACGATCACGCGGAGGGCGTTGCCCAGGAGCTTGACGGTCACCGGGGTCTGCCCCCGGATCTCGCCGTCCACGTCCACCGCCATCGGCGGCTCGGTCGCGATGTGCACCTCGTCGGTGGTCAGGAACGCGTCCTCGTCGAGCGACCGCCACTGGCCGGTGAGCATGTGCCGGGCGGTGGCCGAGGCCAGCCGGATCCGCCGCTCGTCCCCCAGCCGGTAGACGGCCAGCAGCCGGTCGTCGGGGCTGGCGTCGCGGGCGATGCGCTTGCCGCTGTGGTGGGCGCCGTTCGCCACGTTCAGCTGGTGGGTCAGGAACTCCTGGGTCTCGTCGCCGATGCGGACGGTGGCCTTGAACGCCTCGTGCCGCGGCAGGAGCCGCACCGCCGTGAGCCCGTACGCGGCGCGGCCGGCCAGGCGCTTGAGCCCGTGCGGAACGTTCCTAGCGACCTCGACGGACAACCCGAGGCTGACCATGTTGGCGAAGATGTGCCGCTCGTCCGTCCCGGTGCCGGTCGTCTCCGGATGGGTGCCGGTGAACCAGCCCACGTCGACGTCGGCGACCTTGCCCTCGCGCAGGACGGTCACCGCGCGGCGCAGATCCTGCGGCAGCTCCAGGCTGCGGGAGAAGTTGTTGGTGGTGCCCAGCGGCAGCACGCCCAGGGCGATGTCTCGGTGGGCGAGATGGCTGACCGCCGCCGCGACCGTGCCGTCACCGCCGCCGACCACGACGAGGTCGGGCTCCAGCGCGAGCACGCCGGTGAAGATCTCGGTCAGCCGGGCCGGGTCGGTCACCGGGTAGACCTGCTCGAACTCCATGCCCGCCTCGGCCAGCAACCGGCGCGCGGAGCCGAACAGCCGGCGGCCGCGGCGCGACCTGGCGTTGACCACCAGAACGGCCCGCCCCTCCGTGCGGATCGCGGCTTCGAGCTCCTGTTTGCTGCGCATATGGCGGTTACGCTCCCTTCACCCCCGGTCACCCTACCGGGCACCCGGCGGCGGGCCGGTCGGCCGTGCATTTTATAAACCCTTTGCCAAGCATTGAAACGTCCTTGATGCGGGAATGTTTATGGGAAAGCGCACAAGGAATGGCCGGGGCGAAGGAATGTGGCGGTACGGGTGGCTCGGAGCGAGCTTTATTTCGGGGCTCTCGGCGTCCATTGCGCCCGGCGGGCCGGCACAGGCCTCGTCCCCTGCCGCAGACGACGGCGCGGCCGTCATCGGCGAACGTTCCCGAGGGTCCCGCATTCTCGACCTGGCGATCCGTTCGCCGGTGCTCGCGGTGCCGGCCCGCGTGCGGCTGCTGCTGCCTTCGGGCTGGTCACGGGACGCGGCGCGGACGTGGCCCGTGCTCTGGCTGCTGCCCGGGGCGGGCAGCGGACCGGCGCTGCACACCACGTGGACCGACAATACCGATGTCGATGAGCTGACCGCCGGTTTGGACATCATCGTCGTCATGCCCGACGGCGGCCGGTGCGGAAATTACACCGACTGGTGGAATCACGGCAAAGGCGGACCGCCGAAGTGGGAAACCTTCCATCTGGCCGAGCTCCGGCAGATTCTCGAACGCGGATACCGCGCCGGAACGGCCCGTGCCATCGCCGGCAATGGAATGGGCGGCATGGGCGCGCTGGCCTACGCGGCCCGGCACCGCGGCCTGTTCCGCGCCGCCGCCTCGTTCAGCGGACCCCTCAACACCCTCCACCGCGACCCGGGCGGGCTCGATGTGGCCGACCTGGTGGAGCTCGGCGTCGCGATAGGCTCTCCCTCCGCCGATTGGACCGATGTCTGGGGCGACCCTGACGTCCAGCGCGTGGTGTGGCGGCAGCACAACCCGTACGACCTGGCCGAACGGCTGTCCGGAGTCCGGCTCTACATCAGTTCCGGCGACGGCGACCCCGGACCGTACGATCCGCAGCCGGGCACCGATCCTGACGTGCTGGAATCCCTCGCGCACACGTTGGCGCTGGAGTTCACCGGCAAGCTCAAGAAGCTGGGCGTCCCGGTGTCCACGCACTTCTACAACGGCACCCACCGCTGGCCGTACTGGCAGCGCGAACTCCACGCAGCCCTGCCCATCCTCCTCGCCGAGATCACCTGAGGGCGGGAGACGGGGTGTGCGGCGGCAAGGCCGTCAGTGGTCGCACTGCGGGTCGGCGGCGTGGTCGTGCGGTTCGGCGGCCACCGGGACGTGCCGCGGCCCGTGCGGGTCCTCGCAGTGGAACTCGTCGTCGAGGTGATCGACTTCGAGGGTGGTGTGCGTGATGCCGTACGAGGAGCGGAGCAGCTCTTGCAGGTCACGCCGTACGGCATGGCAGTCGCCCTTCGGCTCCACCAGGACGTGTGCCGAGAGCGCCGGGTAGCCGGAGCTGACCTCCCAGACGTGCAGGTCGTGCACCTCCTCCACGCAGGGGCGTTCGGCGAGCCGCGCGCCGAGCTCGGTGGGGTCGATCCCGGCGGGGGCCGCCTCCATCAGGACCCGGCCGGCGTCGCGCAGCAGCCCGTACCCGGCCTTGAGCATGAGCACGGCCACGAACAGCGAGGCGAGCACGTCCGCCCGGTTGAAGCCGGTCAGCCAGATCACGAGACCGGCGATGGCGGTGGCGATGAACGCGTAGAGGTCGTTGAGGATGTGCTGGAACGCGCCCTCGACGTTCAGGCTGCTCCGGTTGGCCTTGCTGATCAGCCAGGTCGCCGCCACGTTCACCGCGACGCCGGAGAGCGAGGTCCAGAACACCAGCTGGCCGTTGACCTCCGGCGGCGAGAGGAGCCGCTCGACGCTCTCGTACACGAAGTACGCGGCGAGCAGGAGCAGCGTCAGCCCGTTCAGCTGCGCGGAAAGGATCTCCGCACGGCGCAGGCCATAGGTGTAGCCGCCCTTGGGCGGCCGCGCCGCGATCCGCATCGCGATCAGCGCGAAGATGATCGCGAACGCGTCGGTCATCATGTGCGCCGCGTCCGAGATCAGCGCCAGCGAGGAGGCGATCACGCCGATGGTCGCCTCGACGCTCATGTAGCCGAGGATCAGCGCGAGCGCGGTGGTCAGATAGCGCCGGTCGGCGTTCGCGGAGACGCCGTGTCCGTGCCCGTGTCCGTGCCCGTGGCCCTGTCCCTGTCCCTGTCCCTGGCCTTGTCCCGCCCCATGGCCGTGGCCGTGGGGCCGGGATTGATCGTGGGCGTCGGGCTGCTTCCCCGGGGGGCCGTCCAGGTCCGCGCTCATCTGCCTTCCTCCAGGTGTCCGACGTGGGCGACGGCGAGCTCCAGGAGCATCCTGACGTGCGAGTCGTCCAGCCGGTAGTACGCCATCCGGCCGGATCTGCGAACCCGCACGACACGGTCAGCGCGCAGCAGGCGCAGCGCGTGCGAGACCGCGGACTCGGTGTGCCCGCAGGCGGCGGCGATGTCGCATACGCACATCTCGCCCCCTTCGAGCAGCGCCATGATGATACGGAGCCGTCCCGGGTCGGAGAGTAGCCCGAAAATGCGCGCCATCTCGCCGACCGCCTCGCCGTCCGGCATGGCGGCGGTGACCATCGCGACCTTTTCGGGATCTACCACCCGGACCGCGCACGCGTCCGGGACAACATCTGAAGCACTGCTCATATGAGCAGATTACATCTCCCGTGGATCATGAGGGAACCGGGTCCTCGGGCTGCTCCGGAGCCGTGGCGGTCTCGCCGGTCGGCTCGGACTCGGACTGGGACTGGGACTGCTGGGAGCTCGGGGCGACCGGAGTCTCCGGCTCGGACGTCGGCTCCGCCGGCGGGACGCGGTCACTGTTCGACGGCGTCCTGCCACTGTCCCCTTGGTCTCCCGTGCCGTTGGTCGGAGTGTTGCCACCGTCCGTCCCGTTGCCGTTCGTCGGGCTTCCGTTGCCGCCGGTGCCTCCGTTGCCGCCGGTGCCTCCGTTGCCGTCGGTCCCCCCAGTGTCGTCGGACCCTCCGGTGCCGTCCGTCGGAGTTCCGTTGCCGTCAGTCCCTCCCGTGCCGTTCGTCGGGGTCCCTGTGCCGTCGGTCGGAGTGCCGGTGCCGTCCGTGGGAGTCCCCGTGCCGTCCGTGGGAGTCCCGGTGCCATCGGTGGGAGTCCCGGTCCCGTCGGTCGGGGTTCCGGTGCCGTCGGTCGGGGTTCCAGTCCCGTCGGTCGGGGTGTCGGTGACGTCCTTGGAGCCGTCGGTGGGCGTGCCGGAATCGGTCGGCGTGGGCATGTCCGTACCGACACGGCCGCTCGGGTCGCCGGGCTTCGGCGCCCCGGTGGTCTCGGTGGGCGGAAGCGGCGCGGGCGGGCCGTCCAGGCCTCCCTGCGTGCCGCGCGGCCGGTGGAATCCGATCTTGCCCTCCGGGTCGACCAGAATGAACACGGTCACCGCGCCCTTGGTGAAATCCCGAGGCTTGATCTTCGTAACCTTGCCCTTGGAGAACTCTGTCCAGGAGTTGCCGGTGTATTTCGCGTCCCCAGTGGAGATCTTTTCTTCCGGTTCGGTCAAAGGATTGCCACAATTGCACTTGACGACCGGAGAGCCGAACTCGTTGACCAGCACGCCCATTCCGGCCTGGAGGACGGCCGGTCCCTTGGTCGGCTTCCCGTCCCGGAAGCCGTGATTGGTCACGAGCGTGTCCGTGCGCAGCAACACGGGCGTCAGCCGTTTGACGAAGCCGGCGATCCCGTCCGGCTTGATCCCGTGCACGGCGGCCCAGGCCTTCGCCTTCTCCGGGTTGACGCCGAGGAACTCCACCAGCTTGGCCGGATCGCAGCTGGCGGCGTTGCGCGTGCCTCCGTAGAGGCCCGGAGAGTCGCCGGTCTTCGTCCCGCCCGCCTGGGTGCTGCTCGCCGTCAGCCGCACCTGATCGGTGCCGGACATCGGGGAGTACGGATCGGGCCCCGGCGTACCCACCGCCAGGCGCGTGATCGTCGCCCCCGCCTCGCCACAACCGGTCACCAAAGCGCCGATCATCACCCAGCCCAGAACCCCCGCCAGGTAAATTCGGGAATTGATCTTAGGCATTGGTACATCCCCCGTTCAAGCCCCGCTGTTCCTATACTATTTGATGCCAAGACGTCGCGTTTTGTGCGTGGCCAAATGCACGTAATTTCTGGCGAGGTGCGGATGGCGGTTCCGCTGCCCCTCAACCCGGCCGATCCCGTACGCCTGGGGCCCTATGAGGTCACCGGACGGCTCGGCACCGGCGGGCAGGGCGTCGTATTCCTCGGCCGTGACGAGAACGGGCACAGGGTCGCCATCAAGCTCCTGCACGCCGACCTGCTCGGTGACCGCCAGGCCCGCGCCCGGTTCGTCCGCGAGCTCTCCCTACTCCAGCGCGTCGCGGGCTTCTGCACGGCGAAGATGATCGATGCCGACGTGGCCGGGGACCAGCCGTACATCGTCAGCGAGTTCGTGCCCGGCCCCTCGCTCCGCGAGCTCGTCCTCACCGAGGGCCCCCGCGCCGGCGCCGACCTCGACCGCCTCGCCATCAGCTCGGTCACCGCCCTGGCGGCCATCCACCGTGCCGGGATCGTGCATCGCGACTTCAAGCCGCAGAACGTCCTGATGGGGCCGGACGGGCCCCGCGTGATCGACTTCGGCATCGCGCGCGCCCTGGACGCCGGCAGCACCGTGACGAGCCAGGTCGTCGGCACCCCGGTCTACATGGCTCCCGAGCAGTTCCTGGGCGCCCAGATCGGCCCGGCCGCCGACCTCCATGCCTGGGCCGCCACCCTGCTCTTCGCCGCCACCGGCACCGACCCCTTCGCGGGCGGCCCGCTCCCCACGGTGATGTACCGGATCCTGTACGAGACCCCCGATCTCAGCGTCCTCCCATCCCAGATCGCCGAAGTCGCGGCCGCCTGCCTGACCAAGGACCCCCAAGCCCGCCCAAGCTCCCAGGAGATCCTCCTGTGGCTCCTAGGCGACCACGAAACGCCCGTCACCCAAGGTCGCCCCGGTACCCCCACCCAGCCCGCCGCCCACGAACCGCCCACCACCTACGACCAGCCCAGGGCGCCAGGTGCATATGGTCAGCCCGCCGGGGCCGGCCCACTTGGCGCCTCAGGTCGACTGGCCGCGTACGACCAGCCTGGCGCGGAGGACGAGCCTGGCGGGATTCGCCAGCCCGGTGTGCACGGCGCCCCTGGCGAGTCTGATCAGCCTGCTGCGTACAACGGACCCGGCGCACCTGGCGGGCTCGGCGGGCCCGGCACCTCCGGGCCAACTGGCGCGGGGGTGCGGGAGCAGACCGGCCTGTTCGGCCAACCCGGTGGATACGACCGTCCCGGTGGGGAGAGCCCGCCTGGTGCGGGGGTGCGGGAGCAGACAGGCTTGTTCGACCAGCCCGATGGCTACGACCGGCCAGGTGGGCACGACCGTCCCGGCGGAGCGGGCCCGCCCGGTGCGCCCGATTGGCCTGGCGCGTACGAGCCCGGCCGGGTCGATCGATCGGGCACGCACGGACAGCCAGGGGTGTACGGCGCCCCCGGCGAGACCGACCAGCCCGCCGCGTACGAGGGGCCTCGCGGGCCTGGGCCTCCAGGCGTACACGGCCAGCCCGGCGGGTCGGGCACGTCCGGCGTGTCAGATTGGCCTGGCGCGTATGGCCAGCCTGGTGGGGTGGTGGGCCAGCCAGGCACCTACGAGCAGCCGGGCACGTTCGAGCAGCCTGGCACCTACGAGCAACCGGGTGCGCACAACCAGCACGGTGAGGCCGGCTGGTCGGGCTCCTACACCCAGCCCGGTGCTTACGATCCTCATGGGGCAGCGGGTCACGCCGGTGCATATGGTCAGGCGGGTCCACACGGTTCTCCTGATGTGTATGACTGGCCCGGCGCGGGGGCAGGTGACCATCTTGCTGCCCATGGGACTCGTGAGGCGTCGGTGTACCCGGTGCTGCGGCGGTCGCCTGCGGTGGTGCTGGGGTTGTTGCTGGCCGCCTTGCTGGCGGCGTTCGACATCGTGGTGCTGGCGAATTTGGTCGCCCAGCCGGGTCTGAGCGCGGGGCCCAGGGGGGACCTGTTGCCTTCGGCGGCCTCCTATGCGGTGCTGGCCATGGGCACGCTGGTGGCGGTGGCCGTGGCCTGGCGGGGGAGCAGGGCGGCGGCTTGGACGGTGCTGGTGCTGCGGCTGTTGCGGGTCGCGGCTTGGATGGCGTGGAGCTACGTGGTGGCTGTGCATCCTGCATTCATCGTGTACGCCTTGGTGTCGGTGGTTGCGGCGCTGCTGCTCGCGGTCGGTCTCTTCTCTCGCGCCAGGTGATGATCCGCAGCTCGGCTCACAGGTTGCGCTCGGACCACTCCTTCAGGTCGCGGCGTTCGACGGCGGCGGCCATCAGGTCGGGGAACGCGTCGGGCGTGCAGGCGAACGCGGGGACGCCGAGGGCGGCCAGGGCGGCCGCGTTCTCGTGGTCGTAGGAGGGGGCGCCGTCGTCGGAGAGGGCGAGGAGCACGATGACCTGGACTCCGGCGGCGGTGAGGGCGGCGACGCGCTGGAGCATCTCGGCCCGGACGCCGCCCTCGTACAGGTCGCTGATCAGCACGAAGATGCTGTCGTTCGGCCGGGTGATCAAGCCCTGGCAGTACGCGATGGCGCGGTTGATGTCGGTGCCGCCGCCGAGCTGGGTGCCGAACAGCAGCTCGACCGGGTCGTGCAGCTGGTCGGTGAGATCCACGACGGCGGTGTCGAAGACGACCAGGGAGGTACGCAGGGAGCGCATCGAGCCGAGGACCGCCCCGAACACGCTCGCGTAGACCACGGACGCGGCCATCGAGCCGCTCTGGTCGATGCACAGGACGACGTCGCGCTTGACGGCCTGCTGGCGGCGGCCATATCCGACCAGGCGTTCGGGTACGAGGGTGCGATGATCCGGCAGGTAGTGGCGCAGGTTGACGCGGATTGTCCGTTCCCAGTCGACGTCGGCCAGGCGGCGGGGGCGCAGCACGCGGGCGGAACGGTCGAGGGCGCCGCCGATCGCGGAGCGGGTGCGCTGGGCGAGGCGCTTTTCCAGCTCCTGGACGACCTTGCGGACGACCGTGCGGGCCGACTCGCGGGCCCGGTCGGGCATCACCTGGTTGAGCGACAGGAGCGTGCCGACGAGGTGGACGTCGGGCTCCACGGCGTCGAGCATCTCGGGTTCGAGGAGGAGACGGGTGAGGTTGAGCCGTTCGATCGCGTCCTTCTGCATCACCTGGACCACGGTCGACGGGAAGTAGGTGCGGATGTCGCCGAGCCAGCGCGCCACCGAGGGCGCGGAGTCGCCCAGGCCCGCGCTGCGCCGGCCCGACTTGGCGCGCGCCTCGTCGCGGCCACCGGTGCCGTAGAGCTTCTCCAGCGCCGCGTCCATGCGTGCCTCGTCGCCCTCCAGAGCAACCCCGGTGCCGTCGGCCCCGCCCTCGCCACCGAGCATGAGCCGCCAGCGCTTCAGCCGTTCCTCGCCGGTCTCGGGGTTCACGTGCGAGCCGGGGTTCACGTGTGAGCCGGTGTTCACGTTCAGGCCTCCCAGCCGAGGATCCGCCGGGCCGTCGCCACTGCGGGCGCGGCGCGTTCGAGGTCGAGGTCGTCGTCATCGCCGTCCGGGCGGTGGCCCTGCGCGGGCGCGGTGCCGAGGCGGCGCGCCCGCTCGCCGATCGCGCGGCGCTCCGCGGTGGCGTACGCCCCGAACGTGCGGCGCAGCAGCGGCAGGACGTCGGTGAACGAGTCGCCGCCGAGGCCGGTGATCCAGCCGTCGACCAGGCGCAGCAGCTCCTCGTCGTGCACCAGGATCAGGCCGCCGCCCGACAGGAATCCCTCGATCCACGAGGCCGCCCGGTCCGGCGCGGTGCCGACCGACACGGCGCGCGCCATGCGGTCGGGCACGTCCTGCAGCAGCCCGGCGTCTTGGAGCAGCCGGGTGAGGCGGCCTTCGAGCAGGCCGTGCAGGTCCTGGCGGTCGACGAGACCCCGCAGGGTGCGGCGCCACCGTTCACTGTGCTCGTGGGCGCCGAGCAGGGCCAGCCCGCCGTGGACCGCGTCGACATGGCCGAGCAGCTCCCGGGCGGCGCCGTCGTCCAGCCCCGCGACGGCCGGTGGCAGCCCCACGCAGATGCGGACCACGAGCGTGTCCACGACCGACTGCAGCGGACCCGTGCCGGTGCCTCGCACGTCGCCGTACCGCAGCGCGCGGACCAGGGACGGCAGCGCGGACATCAGGTGCGCGACATCGGTGTCGACCGCGGCCCGGTCGGCCAGTGATCGCATCACCTTCGGCAGCGCGTCGCCGAGATCGGCCAGCAGGCAGCGTTCGGCGACCGACGTGAGCTCGGCAAGGGTCTCCGCCTGTGCGGCCATCGCCTCGGCGCGCGCGGACGCCGCGCCGTGCACGGTGGTGCCCCACGCGCTCGCCTCGATGAGCTCCACGTCGAACTCCGGGCGCCACATCAGCGTCCACGTCTCGCGGAACGTGCCCTTGGACGTCCTGCCGTTGCCTTCGGCAGGCACGCCCCAGTCGACGTTGAGCAGGCGCAGCCGGTGGAGCAGGTGGCTCCGTTCGAGGTCGATGGGCTTGCGCAGGTCGAGATCCTGCTCCTTGTCGAGCGCGGACGGCTTGAGACGCAGGCGCCGCTGCTCGGCCTGAAGGTCACGCTGCAACGGCACCATGGGGGTGCGCTCGGGGACGGCTCCGAGCCGTTCACCCACGACCATCTTGCGCTGGATCAGCTCGACCGGCAGGTCCGCGCCCTCGCACAGCACGGCCCGCGTCGCCTCGGTGACCTCATCGAGCCCCGCCAGCGGACGGCCGCGCAGCGCCGCGAGCGCCTCCGCGAGCCGTACCGCCTCGATGACATGTGCGGATGAGACGTGCAGATCTTCCTCGCGCAACACCCGTGCCGCGTCGGTCAGCCACCGCTCGATCGGCCGGTCCGGCGCCGCGAACAGGTGGTGGCACCAGCCCGGTGATCGCACACCCGCCCCGTAACCCGAACGGTTGGCCAGGCGGCCGTGCGTCCACGGCACCCAGGTCATCGCGACCTTGGTCTTGGACAGCCCCCGGAGCACCTGCTCGTCCTTGGACGCGGCGACCTTCGCCTGCAGCGCCGGGACATGCCACGCGCCGCACACCACCGCGACCCGCTCGTACCCCTCCTTGAGCGTGCGCCGCAGCGTCCGGCGCATGTAGGCCTCGCGCTGCTCCTCACGCCGCAGGTAGCCGGACGGCAGCGCACCGGTCACCTCGGCCCCGGGCAACGCGGCCAGCTGCTCGCGCAGCTCGGCCATCGCCTCCGCGATCGCCGGGAACGGCGACGGCCCGTCGTCCCGATGCTCAACGACGTCGTCCCACCACCGCTCGGCGTCGTCGTACCCGGCCGCCTTGGCCAGCCATCCCAGCGGGTCAAGCCGGATCCGCTGCTCGGCTGTCAACTTCGGCTCCCCACCGTCCGGAGGTTCGCTGGTGTCGGGCGGTTGGCCGGTGTCGGGCGGTTGGCCGGTGTGGGGCGGTTGGCCGGTGTCCAATGGTTCGCTGGTGCCGGCCGGTCCGTTGTCGTCGGGCGTGTCGGCTGCCGTCTCGGGAGTGGACGGAACGAGCTGGTGGGCGGCGGGCAGGTCGCAGAAGCGGACGGGGACACCGGTGCCCAGGGCGTGGCGGATCGCTTGCCACTCGGGGCTGAACTCGGCGAACGGCCAGAAGGCGGCCTGGCGGTCGGAGCCCTCGGCGTCGTCCACCGGGGCCTTGCCGGGTGCGTAGGCCAGCAGGGCCACCGGCGGGACCATGCCGGGGTCGCCGGCCAGCTCGATGAGCGGGTCGGCCTCCGGCGGGCCCTCGATGAGGACCGCGTCGGGCTTGAAGTCCTCCAGCGCCCGCCGGACCGCCCGTGCCGAGCCGGGACCGTGATGCCGGATCCCGTACACCTCGACCTGTGCGCCCATGGTCAGGAGACCTCCCGGCAGGCGCGGTAGAAGTCGAGCCACTCGGGGCGTTCGCGGACGACGGTCTCCAGGTATTCCTGCCAGACCACGCGGTCGGACACCGGGTCCTGGACGACGGCGCCCACGATGCCGCCCGCGACGTCGGCGGCGCGCAGCACGCCGTCGCCGAAGTGCGCCGCCAGCGCGAGCCCGCTGGTGATCACGGAGATGGCCTCGGCGGTGCTGAGCGTGCCGGACGGGGACTTGAGCTTGGTGCGGCCGTCGCTGGTGAGCCCGCCGCGCAGCTCGCGGAAGACGGTCACGACCCGGCGGATCTCCTCCAGCCCGGCCGGGGCGTCGGGCAGTTCGAGGGCGGTGCCGAGCTGGTCGACGCGGCGCGCGACGATGTCCACCTCGTCGTCCACCGTGTCGGGCAGCGGCAGCACCACCGTGTTGAACCGGCGGCGCAGCGCGCTGGACAGTTCGTTGACGCCGCGGTCACGGTCGTTGGCGGTGGCGATGACCGTGAAGCCCTTGCGCGCCTGGACCTCGGTGTTGAGCTCGGGCACGGGGAGGGTCTTCTCGGACAGGATCGTGATCAGCGTGTCCTGGACGTCGCTGGGCATTCGGGTGAGCTCTTCGATCCGGGCGACGGCGCCGGTGCGCATGGCACGCATCAGCGGGCTCTCCACCAGGGCCCGCTCGGACGGGCCTTCGGCGAGGAGGCGCGCGTAGTTCCACCCGTAGCGGACCGCCTCTTCGGCCGTGCCCGCCGTGCCCTGCACCAGCAAGGTCGAGTCGCCGCTGACGGCGGCGGCCAGGTGCTCGGACACCCAGGTCTTGGCGGTGCCGGGAACGCCGAGCAGCAGCAGGGCCCGGTCGGTGGCCAGCGTCGCCACGGCGACCTCCATCAGCCGCCGCGGGCCGATGTACTTGGGGCTGATCTGCGAGCCGTCCGGCAACGTCCCGCCGAGGAGGTACGTGGTGACCGCCCACGGTGACAACCGCCAGCCGGGCGGGCGCGGCCGGTCGTCGTGCTCGGCCAGGCGGGCCAGCTCACCGGCGTACTCCTGCTCGGCATGCGGCCTGAGCACGGTGGCGTCGATGACGCCGGCTTGGATATCGGGTGTCACGCGATCCGATGTCACGCGGAAAGCTCCTTCAGCATCTCGTGGCGGAAACGCAGGGTCTCGGTCAGTTCGTGCAAGGCGCGCGTCGCGACCGTTCCCGAGCCGACGACGCGCCCGGACGTGCCGCCGCCGGTGCCCGATTCGGTGGCGAGGCGGTGCGCGAGCGCTTCCAGGCGGGGGCCTGCCTCGGGAACGAGGCGCTGGTCGGCGAGCCTGCACAGCTGGGTGAGGGTGTGCTCGTAGCGCTGGGAGGAACGTTCGGCGGCGCCGGCGAGCGTCGCGACGACCGCGTCGGCCAGCTCGCCCGACCAGGGCCCCGGGATGCGCTCGAGAACGCGCAGCAGATCGGGATTGCCCTCCACCCACCGGATCAGCCCGGCCGCGGCGGCGTCGCGCTCGGCCGCGGGCAGGATCGCGAGGAGATCGGCGAGCGCCTCCGGCTCGTCCACGACCACGCCGCCCTTGAGCAGCGCGCGGGCCCATTCGGCGTCGCGCTGGCGCAGGGCGGCGCGCGCCCAGCCGATGTGCACGTCACGGGCGCCGCGTGCGTCCCGGTCGACGGCGTCCGCGACGGGCAGGCAGACGATCTCCATGGGCGGCTGGCCGAACAGCTCGGTCCAGGTGGTCAGCGGCGTCCGGGCGAGGATCTCCCGCAGCCATCCGGCGCGGGCGCCGACCGGCCCGCCCGCCCGGCCTCCCGGCGCGAACGAGCCGGTGGGGTGGAACGGCACGCCGTCGCGCGCCATGTCCTCGTCGTGCTCGTGCGGCGCCTCGACCACGACCCAGGTCTGCCGGCGACCCCGTACGGTCCGGACCTCCGGCCGGACGCATTCACGCGCCCGGACCGCCATTCGCCGCCCGTAGGCCGAGCCCGGGAGCCGTGCGAGCAGGTCCGAGGCGAGCTGCCGGACGTCCTTGCCGCGATCTTCCAGGGCCTCTTCCAGGAACTCCTCGTCGTCCGCCGACAGGCCGTGCTCGAAGGTCGCGAGGAACGCGGCGCGGTCCGGCGCGGGCTCCTTGGCCCAGGTCTCCCGCAGCGCCTCCCGCGCTCCCGCCGGGTCGGTGCCGCGTAGGCGGATCAGGTGGGCGACCCGCTGGTTGCGCGTGCCGGTCTGCCACACGTCCGGACCGCCGCCGGGATCGTCCCCAGCCCCGACGAGATAGGCCCAGTCGGTGTTCTGGAGCGCGAGCCACACGCCGCGCCGCCCGGCCGCCCGGACGATCGCGGGCCGCAACATCCGGTCGCTGCGCCCCTTTTCGAGCAGCTCGGGCAGCAGCCGCGCGGGTACGCGGAGCCCGTTGGCCGCCGCCGCCTCGAGCCACTCGGGCAGCACTCTGATCTGCTCGCCCCGCAGGATGCGGGCCAGCCGTCCCGCTGCGGCGTCGGACGCCGCCGGAACGTCCTCCGCCGGGGCGGGCGCGATCAACGCGGGCGCGCCCGCCGCCGCAGACTGGCCCGTCCCGGCCTCGCCTGTGCCGAGCCCGGCAGTGTCGAGCCCGCCCATGGCGGCCCCGCTCGGTCGGTGACCCGCACGCCGTTGAACGGTCAGCAGGGCGGCCTGATCGAGCAGCCGACCCGCCTGCTCCGCGGGCTCCTGGGCGGTCTGGCCGGTCGCCGGATGATCGGCGAGGACCGGGGCGGGGCGGCGTTGGGTGCCCAGGAGGGCGGCGGTGACGTGCTCGTTCCAGGTGCTCACAGGATCACGACCCCCTCGTCTTCGTGCCAGGCCGACAGCGGGCGGAGCCCCCGCGGGCCCCATTCTCCGACGAGCGTGAACGGGGCGCCGCCCGAGACGGCCAGCAGCCGCCACGGGTCGGTCGGCCGGAGGGGGAGCGAGTCGCCATCGGCATCGACGACGTGCAGGGCCGCCGGGGCCGACCGCGCCAGGCGTACGGAACCGAGCACCGCAGGCCAACGGGCGAGCCACGGGTCGCGGGCCAGGGCCGCCGCGTGCTCGGCCAGGAACTCGCGGATGGACGTCCCGTCCGGGGTCGCCGCCGCGGTGGTGCCGAGCCGTTCGGCCACCAGGGCCCGCAGCGGCTGGGCACCCGGATAGAACGCCAGCTCCGCCTCGACCTCGGTGCCGACCACCAGCGACACGTCCAGTGGCCGCCCGGGCACCCCGAACGACAGCACCAGCGCGGGCCGCCCGCTCTCACGGCCGCGCAGCCACACCCGCCGCGTGGTCAGCCGGTCCTGCTCGGAGTCGTGCACGCCCGCCACGTACCACCGGTCACGGACCCGCTCGCCCTGGGCCAGCACCTCGTCCTGCGCGAGCGTGAACCCGACCCGCGACCGCACGGTGTCGCGCAACTCCTGGGGCAGCCGGTCACGCCGCTGGTGCGCCCGGACGAGCAGCCGCATCAGGGCGTACTCCTCCAGCAGGCGATCGGGCCAGCCCGGCTGCCGTGGCACGGCGGCCAGGCCGCGGACCTGGCCCGCCAGCGCGCTCGCCTGCGCGTCGACCAGCCGCCGGGCGACGTCGTCCCACATCCGGTAAGGGGCCTTCTCGGCCTGCGCGAGCCCGTGTGTCACCTGGTCGCGCAGCCACTGGTCGAGCTCGGCGAGGCCGTCGTCGACGCGGCGCTCGCGCCGCTCGGCGGTCTTGGGATCTTTGGTCTTGGCCTCTGTGCCCGCGGCCGCCTTGCGTTCGGCGGACTTCTCGGCCCGCTCGCGCCGTTCGTGGAGCCATTCGGCGGCCCAGCCTGGACGAGGCCCGGCGCCGACCGTTCCGTCGCTCCACAACAGCAGGAGACCGAGGGCGTGCTTACACGGGAATTTGCGGCTCGGGCACGAACACCGGAATGCGGGCTCGGTCAGATCGGCGCACGTGCGATAGACGCTTTTACCACTGCCCTGACACTCGCCCCAGACCGCCTCTCCATCGGTGCCCGTTTCGCTCCATTTGGCCGGTCTGGCCACGCCACCGGCGGCCTGGGCCGCCGCCGGGTCCGGCGCCAGGCCGAGCACCTGCTCCCGCCCCCATCGATCGCTCACATTGTCGAAACTATCGGCAGGGTCGGACATTCAGCGGCCTTTCCGGCCGCCGGTTTTCCGTCGTTCTTGACTCAGGTGCGGAAGGGGCCGCTGACGCAATAGGTGATCCCTCCCGAGGACGAACCGGATGTGCCGCGCTGGGAGGAGAAGTACAGGCGGTCACCGGCCGGGTTGAACGCGGGCCCGCAGATCTCCGACGACGACTGCCCGTTGATCCGCAGGAAGACACTGATCTTGTCGTCGGGGGTGATCATGCAGATCTCCATGTTGCCGCCGTCCTCGGCCACATAGAGATCACCGAAGCTCGAGCCGGTGACGTTGTCCACGCCGGTCAGCGGCGCCGGCCCCGGGTTGACGAGGTTGTCGTCGTAGGCGAGCTCGTACGTGCTGCTGGCGAGGTTGAACTGCCAGACGCGGTTGTCGCCCTTGGTCGTGATCCACACCGTGTCGTTCGCGTAGTAGCAGCTCTCGCCGCCGTTGAATCTCTTGGCGCCCGACACCTGGTTGCGCGTGGCGGTAGGGGAGCCGTCCGGGTCCGGGACCGTTGCCCACGTGAACGAGCCGGACGTGGCGGTGCCCGCCCGGAGTACCTGCAGTGTCCCCGTCGACAGGTCGCCCCATGTGCTGGGCACGAACCGGTAGAAGCAGCCGTCGCTCTTGTCCTCGGTGAGGTAGACGACCTGCCGTACAGGATCGGCCGCCGCCGCCTCGTGGTTGAAGCGCCCCATGGCGGGCCTTGCCGCCGCCGTACCGCCGAACGGGTACGTCTCCCAGACGCGGCCGGTGTCGACTTCCTCGCAGGACAGCCAGGTGTTCCAGGGTGTCTTGCCGCCGGCGCAGTTGCGGTTGGTGCCCGACAGGATCCGCGACGCGCCCGTCACCGTTCCCGAGGAGTTGAACCGCAACATCGAGGCGCCCCCGCCCGCGCTGCTGCTGACCTCGGCGTTGGAGACGTAGATCCAGCCGGTGCCGTCCGCGAAGCAGGCGCCGCCGTCAGGCGCGTCATGCCAGGTGTAGGAGGTGCCGGCGACCGTCTGCCGCGAACGCGCGACGATCTGGCTTGTGAAGCCCGCTGGAAGCTGGATGCCGCGGGCGTCGGCCGCCTGGAGCGGACCGTAGGGGCTGGGCGCGTTCTGTGCTGGGGCGGCGAGCGCGGCGTTCTGCCACAACGTCCCGGAGAAGGCGACGGCGCCGGTGCCGAGAACCGAGGCGCGGAGGAAGTGACGGCGTTCCATCGAGGTCTCCTGTCAGGGGGGTGAGGAGGACGATCAGTTGCCGATGTTGTGCGGAGGGTGATGCTGCGCCGAGATTAGGGCGGGTCCTGAACGTTCGCCGGTGGTGTTGATGAATGCCGGATTGACGGGAGCTGTCCGCTTTTGCGTGCCCACATGATCCGGACTCCACACGGCTTCCGTTCGCGCGGAGTTTCCCCAATCGGCGTCCGAACGCGACCGGAACTTCGGCCGGCATGGACACTCTCTCGGCCGTGAAGGTCGCCATCGTGACCGAGTCGTTCCTGCCCCAGGTCAACGGGGTCACCAACTCGGTCTGCCGTGTTCTCGAACGCCTTGAGGCCCTGGGCCATGAGGCCCTCGTCATCGCGCCCGGCCGGGGGCCCCGGAGCGCGGGTGCGACTCGGCAGGGTCCGGACTGCTATGCCGGGGCTCCGGTGCGGTACGTCCGTGGCGTCGCCCTGCCGTTCTATCCATCGTTCGTCCTAGGGCTGCCTACGCGCCGGGTGATGTCGGCGCTTGCGGAGTTCGAGCCGGATGTCGTGCATCTGGCCTCGCCGTTGGTATTGGGCACGTCAGGTGCCGCCGCTGCCCGCAGGCTCGATGTGCCGTCCGTGGCCGTGTTCCAGACCGATATCGCCGGTTTCGCGCGGCGGTACGGGTTCCGCGGCACCGGCTCGGTCATCTGGTGGTGGCTGCGCCGCCTGCACCGGCGTACTGACCGCACTCTCGCCCCATCCACACCCGTACTGGCAGAGCTCGAACAACGAGGTGTGCCCAGGCTGGCGCTCTGGGGACGCGGGGTCGATCGTCGCCGGTTCCACCCTGACCATCGTTCGGCCGACCTGCGCGCGCGCCTGGCGCCCACTGGTGAGGTCCTCGTGGGGTACGTGGGGAGGCTCGCGGCTGAGAAGCGCCCCCGAATGCTCACCCGCCTGGTCGGCATCCCCGGAGCGCGTCTCGTGATCGTCGGGGACGGCCCCGAGGAGGAACGGCTGAGACGGCAGTTGCCCGAGGCCGTCTTCACGGGCTTCCGCACCGGCACCGAACTGTCGGAGCTCATCGCATCGCTCGACGTCTTCGTTCACACCGGCGCGGATGAGACGTTCTGCCAGGCCATCCAGGAGGCCTTGGCCTCCGGCGTGCCAGTGGTGGCGCCCGCGGCGGGAGGTCCGCTGGACCTCGTCCGGCCTGGTTTCAACGGGCTGCTGTACGCGCCGGACGACGCCACCGAGATGCGGGCCGCCGTGAACACGCTCGTGGCCGACCCCGTCCTGCGCCGCCGTATGGCGGTCCGGGCCGTGGAATCGGTCCAGGGGCGCGGCTGGGCGGCCGTGTGCGACGAGCTGATCGAGCACTACCGGGAGCTCACGGGCTCGATGACCGAACGTCGGAACGCCGCCGATCATGCGCGAGAGGAGAGTGCCGCGTGAGCGGGCGCGCCGAGTTCCGCTTCGTGGTGTCGGTGCACGATGTGGCCGCGAGCACCGCCGAGCCGGTGGCCCAGTGGCTGTCCGATCTGGACGAACGGGGCGTCCCGGCGACCTTGCTCCTCATCCCCGGACCGTTCGGCGGCGGGCCTGGGCTGGCGGATGCGCCCGATCTGGTGTCGTTCCTTCACAAGGCCGTCGGCAGGGGGCACGAGCTCGCGTTGCACGGCTTCCTGCACGAGGGCGTGCCCGGCGGCCCGCGCTGGCGTCACCACGTGAACCAGCTGGTGGCGCGTGGCGCCGGAGAGTTCTGGTCCCTGACCGAAGATCAGGCGCGTGAACGGCTTCGTGCAGGTCTGGAGATGCTCGCGGACGCGGACATCGGGGTCGTGGGGTTCACCCCTCCGGGCTGGCTGGCCTCTCCAGGGACCCGGCGTGCCCTGGCAGCCCTTGGATTCGCCTACTGGACGAGCCATCTGGCAGTGCACCGCCTCCCGGACGGGCCGATCGTCCGTATGCCGGCGCTCTCGCACCGGCCAGGCGGGTTCGGCGAACGTACGGGCGCTCACTTGATGGTCGAGGCGTCCCGGACTTTCTCGCGTACGCGTATGCCGTTCCGCATCGCCCTGCACCCGGCCGACCTCGCCAGGCCGGGACTGCGCCGTGCCGCATTCGCCGCAATCGACCAGACAGTGGCCGCAGGCGGCAGACCTGTGACGTACGAGACGTTGGTGACAGAGCGAGATTGGTGACTGGGTGAGAGTCGTACAGCTGGCGAACCTCTACAGCCCTGTCTCCGGCGGGCTCCGTACGGCCGTGGATCGGCTCGGCAGGGGGTACGTGGAGGCCGGCCACAGGCGTGCTCTCGTCATTCCGGGACCTAGGTACTCGTGCAGGCGGACCGAGGCCGGTCTCATCATCACCGTCCCGGGCCCATCGGTGGCACCCGGCTACCGCTTCGTCCTCGATCCTCGCCCGGTGCTGCGCGTCCTAGGGCGGTTGCGGCCTGACGTCATCGAGGTATCCGACAAGGCGACCCTCACTGTGGCCGCACGCTGGGGGCGCCGCCGTGGCGTGCGCACGGTGCTGTTCTCCCATGAACGCCTGGACGCCATCCTTGCGGCGCGTACGCCTGACTGGGTGCCGCTAGAGGCAGTCGCGGATCGCTGGAACCGCCGCCTGGCAGCGGCCTTCGACGCGGTTGTGGTCACGTCTGCGTTCGCCGCCGCCGAATTCGCCCGGGTAGATGCGCCTGCCCTCCATCGCGTCCCCCTTGGCGTGGACCTGGACACCTTCCACCCCGCGCCGACTTCACTGTCGGCCGCCGAACGCCCCGTACGCCTCGTACATCTGGGGCGGCTCTCGACAGAGAAGCGGCCGGATCTCGCACTCAAAGCGGCGGCGGAGCTCCACCGGCGCGGTGTCAACGTGCACCTGGACGTGGTCGGAGACGGTCCGCTCTCCGGCACGCTGCGGGAGATCGCACAGCGCGGCGATCTACCGGTCCGCTTCCATGGTCACGTGCCCGGACGCGCGGACATCGCCCGGCTGCTCGCCAACGCGGACGTGGCTCTCGCCCCCTGCCCGGTCGAGTCGTTCGGCCTGGCGGTGCTGGAGGCGCTCGCCTGCGGCACGCCCGTGGTCGCGGCTGATCGAGGAGCAGCGCACGAACTGCTCGTCCCCGGCGCGGGGGTGGCGGTGCCACCGGCCCCGGAGGCCTTCGCAGACGGCGCGCAGGAGCTTCTGCGCCTGCCCGCCGACCACCGCCGTAAGGCCGCCAGAGCCCGCGCCGAGCGTTACCCCTGGGACGCCACCGTCACCGGCATGCTCGACGTCCTCGCAGAGGGAGTGTCCTAACGGCCGCGGCCCTTGCCCACGGTGGGGCGGGAACGCTTGTGGTGCTTGCGCAGCCGGGCCTTGCGCTTGCGGTGATACTTGGCGCGATCAAGCTTCTTCTGGGCCATGAGCCATCGTGTGCTCGATCTCCGGAAGAGCCCAGAGCCATGACCGCTTCCGGCCCCTCCGGACCTAGAAGCCAGGCGCCTGGGGGAGCGAGGCGGTGTCGGGCGCCAGGAGGACGCCGCCGGTGCCGAGGGCCACGAGCGCCACGATGCCGAAGAGGCTGACCCAGGCCAGGCCGGGGACGCCGGTCAGGTGGGCCAGCTGGTCGGCGTCGGAGGTGGGCGCCATGCGCCGCGCGCGCATGCGCTGGAGCTCGATGACGGGACGGGCGGCGGCGAAGAGCAGGAACCACGCGGCCAGGTAGGCGAACCCGGCCTGGGTCCTGTCGCCCCCCAGCCACGAGACGCCGAAGATGATCGCACCGACGGCGAGAATGGAGAACACCCCGTAGACGTTGCGGATCATCACGAGCATGGCGAGGAGCAGCGCCAGCGAGAACCACAACATCAGGGTGATCCGGCCGCCGGCGAGCAGCGCCGCGAAGAGCAGGCCGAGCAGCGGCGGCGTGAGATAGCCCGCCATGGCCGTGAAGACCATTCCGGGGCCGTGCGGCTTCCCGCGCGAGACGGTGACGCCCGAGGTGTCGGAGTGGAGCTTGATGCCGTCCAGCTTGCGGCCCGTGACCAGGGCGATCAGCGCGTGCCCGCCCTCGTGCGCGATGGTCACCACGTTGCGCGCGACGCGCCAGGTGGGGCCGTGGGCCACGGCGGCGAGAGCGATGAGGCCCACCAGGATGACCAGCCACCATGGCGGTGTCTGCTGTGTGCTCGTCACGCGATCCCACAGCTCAGAGATGCTTACCTGTTCCACGTCCACCCCGGGTTGTCGTTCGGCGTCCCAAGGTTAGGACGTTCCGGATAAGTGCCGCGTTCGGTTCCGTTCGGTAACGCTCGACGATCACTGTCCAGGCTCTGTCCAACTGCGGGTCCCCGGCTCGGGTGAACGCCGTGCCCGCACGCCCGTTCACGTGCTGTGATCAGGGCTGTTCGCCGATGTGAGCTGAGTCACTGGAACGGATACCTGGTCCGGCCACTCTTACGGTTCGCGGGGCGAATCGGGCCGGGTCCCATTATGTTGTGATGTCCGCACGCACTAAGGTGCGCTTCGCGCTGAAAGTGACGCTTCGTCCAGGTCAGAACGGAATGCGCTCGGCGCGACAGGAGGGTGACGGGGTTTGAGCGGGGTGAGATCCCCCGGTCGATCGACGGTCCTTGGGGGACTACTGCGACGTGACCGGGTGACCGGTCAGGTGGCGATCGGCCTTGTGGGCGTACTGGTCGTTTCGGCGCTCGTGTACGGCGTCGGCATGGCCAGTTCGCGCTACAAGCTGTCCGACGTCGGCGCCTGGCTGACCGCCACCGGCAAGGGCATGATCGTCCATGCCAACGGCCTGCTCGGCAAGGTCGACGGCAAAACCCAGATCCAGGCGGCCCCCAACCACCGGATCAAGATCATTCAGGATGGTAACACCGTCCTGCTGGTGAACGAGACGACGGGCGTGGTCAGCCGGATCGACCCCTCCCAGCTCAAGGTCACCCAGAGCCAGCGCTTCGGCATCGGGCTCCAGATCATCGCCGCCGAGGGCGTCGCCTACACCCTCGACCCGGTCAAGGGCGTCGTCCAGCAGATCAACCCGGTCACCCTGGCCCCGATCGGCCGGGCCACCGTCCTCACCCCGCCGATCCGGCCCGGCGGGCTGGACGACAGAGGCACGTTCTGGGTCCCCACCGAGCAGACCGGCCAGCTGATCCCGTTCCAGAACGGTGTCCAGGGCAAGCCGGTGCAGGTGGCCCAGCCGGGCGCCCAGCTCCAGCTGTCGATGGTCGCGGGCGTCCCGACCGTGATCGACACGACCGCCGGCCAGGCCGCGATCGCCGGCCCCGACGGCGTCCGCAAGGTCGCGCTGCTCTCCGCCGTCCGCGACCGCCCCAAGATCCCGGTCAAGGTCGAAGGCCAGACCCTGCCGATCCTCGGCCGCGGCGGCGCCCTCGTCCTCCTGGACACCGGAACGGGACGCCTCACCTCAGCGGGCCTCCGCCTGCCGCAACGCCACACCTTCGGTGAACCCCAGGTCCTCGGATCCAGAATCTTCATCCCGGACGAGACCGCCGGGGCCCTCATCGTCTACAACTCCGCCACCGGCCGCTTCGAGCAGACCATCCGGGTGTCCGGCAAGCCCGGCCCCATCGACGTCTTCGTCAAGGACGGCATGCTCTGGGCGAACGACCCGTACGGCGACAAGGCCGTGTCCGTCGACCAGAACGGCCAGCGCCGCAACATCCAGAAGTACACCGACAAGGTGCCCGGTGGCGTCCGCCGCCCCATCCCCTCCCAAGGCGCGGGCGGTGACCGAGGCGGCAACCCCGGCGGCAACGGCGACCGAGGCGGCAACCGCCCCGGCCGCCCCACCCCGCCCAGCAGGCCCAAGCCCAATGACCCACCGGGCCCGCCGACCGTGGAAGCCACCGGCGACAACCAGACCGTCACGGTCAACTTCGGCCCGTCGTGGCGCAACCGGATCGTCCCCACCGGCTACGTCCTGCTGAACGAGAAGAACCAGACCTGGCCGAAGGCCGCCCCGCCCAAGGCGCCCGACAGCCCGAACGGCGGCACGTTCACCGTCTCCGGCCTCGAATGCGGCCGCCCCTACGTCTTCCGGGTCGCGGCGCAGTACAAGGACCCGAGAACGCAACGGGTCCGCACTGGCCGACCCGGGCAGGACTCCACCTCGGCTTGCAAGGAGCCCGCTGCCCCCAAGGGGCTGGTGGCGAACGGCAACAACGACGGCTCCATCACTGTGACCTTCCAGGAGGGCGACAACCCGGCGGCCGTCAAGGAGTACATCCTGACCGACAGCCTGGGTAATCCGGTCCAGAACGTGCAGCCACTGGGACGGAGCGGACCGTTTGAGTTCAGGCCCAAGGGCTTGGATTGCGCCCAGCAGTACAGCTTCCACGTGGCGGCCCGGTATGTGCAGAACGGAACACCGAAGACTGCCCAGTCGGAGAACCTCGTCTCGGCACGCCCATGCAATCCACCCGGTAAACCGTCCAACTTCAGTGCCAGCGGAGTCAACCATGGGGCGAACCTGTCCTGGGGCGCTGCGAGCGGTCACGACTTCAAGTACGTCGTAGAAGGCCCCAATGCGCCTGGGCAGGTCGCTGGGACGTCAGCGACCATCGGCAACCTGCCGAACAACCAGCAGCACACGTACACGCTCAAGGCGGTGAACGGCGCGGGCGAGAGTGAGCCGCTCAATGCCGTTGCCGACCTCAGCTATCAGCGGCAGGCCCACCAGAACAAGGCCAACAACCAGACCAACACGCTCATCCGCCCTGGGCCTTCACGATCCGGTGAGATCGGCAGGATCGAGCGGGGCAGGTACATATCGATCACCGTGATCTGCCAGGTCCGTGGTGAGAGCGTCACTGAATCGGAGACCGGCGAGACGAGCTCTTGGTGGAACCGGATCGAGTGGAACGGCGGGATCGGCTACCTGAGCGTGACGCTCATGGAAGGGCCGCGTGAGCCGGGCGGGACGATGTTCGAATGTGCGTGATGGGCATCCCGACCGGCTGGGCGGAAGTGAACGGTAGGGGGCGGGACCGGTGACCGAGGGGCAGAACGGTGTGGTTGACGGGGAGGCGCTGGCGGGGCGGTTCGCGCAGATGTTCGCGGCGTTGGCGGGGAACATCGAGCGGGTCATCCGGGGCAAGCGCGACAAGGTGGAGCTGGCACTGATCTGCCTGTTGTCGGAGGGGCACCTGCTGCTGGAGGATGTGCCGGGCGTGGGCAAGACCACGCTGGCGCGGGCGATCTCGGCCTCGGTGGAGGCGCGGTGGACTCGCATCCAGTTCACCCCCGACCTGCTGCCGAGCGACATCACCGGGGTGTCGATCTTCAACCAGGGCAAGAACACGTTCGAGTTCCATCCGGGGCCGATCTTCGCGAACCTGGTGGTCGCGGACGAGATCAACCGGGGGTCGCCGAAGACCCAGTCGGCGCTGCTGGAGGTCATGGAGGAGCGCCGGGTGACGGTGGAGGGCACGCCGCATCCGGTGCCGCGGCCGTTCATGGTCATCGCGACGCAGAACCCCGTGGACATGGACGGCACGTACCCGCTGCCGGAGGCGCAGCTCGACCGGTTCCTGATGCGCGTCACCATGGGCTACCCCGACCACCAGTCCGAGGTGGCGGTGCTCGCCGGCGCGCCGACGGGGGCGATGCTCGACACGATGCCGCCGATCGCGGGCCGCGAGGACGTCGGGCGGATGATCGAGTTCGCGACGCGGCTGCATGTCGCGGCGCCGCTCTATGACTACGTGGTCCGGGTCGTGGCCTCGACGCGGGAGCACCCGGAGCTGCGGCTGGGCGCGAGCCCGCGGGCGAGCCTGGCGCTGCTGCGGGCGGCGCGGGTGCGGGCGGCGGCTGCGGGACGGTCGTTCATCGTGCCTGAGGACGTGAAGGCGCTGGCCGTCCCGGTGATCGCGCACCGCCTGATCGTGACGCCTGAGGCGGAGCTGCGCGGGCGTACCGGCGCCGACGTCGTGGGCGAGGTGCTCGCCAACGTGCCGACACCGCAGGCCGCGGCCGTCTGATGTTGACTCCGCTGGGTTGGGGGACCGCGGCGGCCTCGATCGTGTTGTACGCGGCGGGCTGGTGGCTGGGCTATCCCGAGCCGGCGATGCTGGCCCTGGCCGGTCTGCTCGCGGTGGGCGGCGCGGTGGTCTGGACACTGCCACAGCCCAAGCTGGAGGTCCGGCGTGAGATCGCGCCGCTGAAGGTGGGACGGGGCGAGCCCGCCGTGGGCGTCCTGCACGTGACCAATGCCGGGCGGGGCATCCGTAGCGGGCTGACGGGCCTGGACACGGCCGGCTCCACCGAGGTGGTCGTGGACATACCGCGGCTGCGGTCGAAGGGGACGCGCACCGTCACCTACCGGCTGCCGACGGAGCGGCGCGGCGAGATCGCCGTCGGTCCGTTGCGCCTGGTGCGGGCCGACCCCTTGAACCTGGCCCGGCGGGTACGTGAATACGGGGCGCCGCAGACTTTGCTCGTACGGCCCAGGACCGTTCAGCTGGGGTTGCTTCCGTCTGGTCGGGCCTACCACCTTGAAGGGCCGACGAGTGACAAGTCGCCCGCGGGTACGACGACGTTCCACGCCCTGCGCGAGTACGTGATCGGCGACGAGATGCGGCACATCCACTGGAAGTCGTCCGCGCGTACGGGAACGCTCATGGTCCGGCAACTCGTGGACGCCAGCCTGCCGACGACGACGCTCGTCATCGAGGGGCGGCCGGAGGCATGGGCGGACCCGGACGACTTCGAGCTGGCGGTCGACGCCGCCGCGTCGGTGGCCGTGGGCGCGTGCCAGGCCAACTTCCCGGTACGGATCCTCGCGGGCGGCGGTCCGGTCGCCGACACCCGGGGCGGGCCGGACGACGCCGAGGTGGTGCTGGACCAGCTCACCAAGGTGATGCCTGCGGACGGCGCGCAGCCGGTGCTCGACGTCGTACGCCGCGTACGGCCCGGCGGTTCCCTCGTGGTGGTGACCTCGGGTTCGGCCGACCTCAGCCGGATCGCGGCGGTGCGGAGCCGGTTCGACCGGATCGTCGTACTGCGGGTGCGGCCGGCGGAGTCCGCACTCGCGGCCCCCGGCGTCCAGCTCATCGACTTCGGTGATCTGGAGGGGCTGGCGAACGGGTGGCAGCGGCTGGGGAGGGGCCGATGAAGCTCCGGCGCTACCTGTCGCTCATCGTGACCGCCTGCCTGACGGCCGTCGCCGGGCTGGCGTTCCACCGGATCTTCGGATTCGGGCCGATCGTCTCGGTCGTCGTGGTCGCCGCGGTGGTCCCGACGGTCCTGTCCGCCCTGCTGGCGGGCCCGAAGTCCGATCGCCCCTGGCCGCTGTGGATTTCGCTGGTCCTCACCGTTCTCGCCTCAGTCGGCACGGTCACCGTCACGGCGCTCCGGCCCGCTCTCGGCGACGGAAGTCTTCCGCAGACACTTCGATCGGGCGTCCTCAGCTCGTGGAAGTCGATCCTGACGACGCTGCTGCCTGCCCCGGCCAAGCCCGAGTTCCTCGTTCTCGTGCACGTGGTGGTGTGGCTGGCCGCGTTCGCGTCCGCCGAGTTGGCGCTGCGGACGTCACTGCGGGCCGCGCCGTGCCTGCCCGCGTTCGGTGTCTTCGGCATCGCGCTGTTGCTGGGCGTGGACGGCCCCGGCTCCAACCTCGGGCTCGTCGCCGCGACCGTGGTCCTGATCGCCGTGCTGATCCTCGTCCGTTCCGGCGAGGGCGCGAACTGGCGGCCGATCCTGCTCGGCCTGCCCGTCGCCGGAGCCCTCGGCGGATTGGCCTTCCTGTCCGGCCCGTACGTCCCGGTCAGCGCCGAGCCGTACAACCCGCGCGAGCAGGTGGCCGCGCCGCCGCCGCAGCAGCGCGACAGCGTGAGCCCGCTCGACCGCGTCGGCGGCTGGCTGCACAACGGCAACCAGTTCCTCTTCACCGTTCGAGGTGACAAGACCGAAGACCTCCGGCTGGCGGTCCTGGACAGGTTCGACGGGGTGACCTGGTCGTCCACGGCCAAGTTCACCCCCACGGGGAGCCGGGTCCCCTCTGACCCGGAGCCAGGGGAGCGTCGCTCGGTGACCCAGCAGATCACCATCCGTGACATGCCCGGCATCTGGCTTCCTGCCGCTGACCGTCCCCGCCAGGTGAAACCCCAGGATGGCCTAGGCGTCGTCGTCGATCCTGACAGCGGGACCATGGCGGCGGCGCAGCCACTCAGGCCAGGCCAGACCTACCGGATCGACGCCCGAGTACGGACCTGGAAGGGCGCCGACTTCGGTGGCGCGAGCGCCGCGCAGGACGCTGAAGCGCAGGCCGCGCGGCAACTCCCCAACGGGCCGGGTGCGTCAAAGCCGCCCGTCCAGATCGCAGAGTTCCGTGCCCTCGCCCAACGCGCCACGGCCGGTGCGACCACGTCGGGCCTGCAAGCGGTCATGCTCTCCCAGTTCCTTAAGCAGTACGCCAAGTACGACATCAGCGCGCCACCAGGGCACAGCTACCGGCAACTCGACTACTTCCTTGGCGAAGCCAGGAGGGGCACGCCCGAGCACTTCGCCACCGCCTACGCGCTGCTGGGCAGAACGCTCGGCCTCCCCACCCGCGTCAAGGTCGGTTTCCGCGGCGGCACTCTCACCGGCGACGAACGAGTGATCCGGTCCGGTGACGTAATGGTGTGGCCCGAGGTGAAGCTCGAGGACTACGGCTGGGTGCCGTTCGACCCGATCCCGGAACAAGCCAGACGTTCCAAGGGCAACACGGTGGCCGCAGGAGAGACGCAAAAGGGGTTGGCCCAAGCCCAGCAGAACGCCATCAACCAAAACCGCGGCTCAGGCCCGGGCAAGGTCCCTTCGGCGCCTCCCGTAAAGCCAGGAGCCGCCGAGGACTCGGGGATCCCACTCTGGACACTCCCGATCATCGGCATCGCCCTGCTCCTTCTCGCCTATCTGCTGGCCGTCATGATCGCGCCCGCCCTTCGCAAGCGCCGGCGCCGCTCAGGCCCCCCGGCCGCCCAGATCGCGGGCGCCTGGCATCAAGCGCTGGAGCACCTCAACGACGTCGGGCTGGCCACCGCGCGCACCCTCACCGCACACGAGGTCGCCCGCTTCGGCGCCAAGCACCTGGGCGAGACCGCCCTCGCCCACCTCCGCCCCCTGGCCGACCTCGTCAACCGCAGCCGGTTCTCCGGCAGCACCCCGGACCCGCGTGCCGCCGACGCCGCCTGGGAGCACAGCGACCAAGTCGGCCGCCTGGTGACCGCCAAGGCCGGCAGGCCGAAGCGCCTCTACCGCCGCCTCCACCCCCGTTCACTGAAACGAGGCAGATGACCCTTCCACCGGGCGCGTGCCCCTTCCACCGGGCACGGACACGCGCCGGTCCCCGGTTCCTGGCGTGGGCACACGCCCAGGCGTAGTTTCGGGTGATGGAGGCCACCAAGAGATGGACCGCCGCCGGTAAGGACGACGGCGTCCTGGACGCGATCGACCAGGCCCTCAAGGCGCACGGCTGGCGAGAGATCAGCCGCGGAGACGGCACCATCGAGGCCCGCTTCGGGTCGCGGCTGGCGCTCCGCATCTGGGGCGTCTTCCTGCCGCCGGGACGCAAACGGTTCCCGATGCGCGTCAAGATCGCCGTCGACGGCTCCGAGGTGGCGGCGGACCTCAGGAGCGACGAGGGCTGGTATCTCCTGCAGATGTCCGCCATGGACCAGGTCTTCATGGACCATGCCGCCCGTGTCTTCGAGGCCCTCCGGGACGCCACCGGGAATGTCCGACACCCTGGATAAGGTCCGGGCGGATCCATCGTCGCCGATCAGGGGGAGCCGTGTCCAAGGCCCAGCAGTTGCGTTCGCTCCACGACGACCTTCTCATCCTGCCGAACGCCTGGGACGTGGCGAGCGCCGCCGCGATCGCCCAGGCGGGTGCGCCCGCCCTCGGGACCACCAGCGCCGGGATCGCCTGGTCGCTGGGCCGCCCGGACGGTCACCGGCTCACCCGTGACGAGATGGTCGAAGTCGTCAGCCGCATCGTCGCCGCCGTCGACATCCCGGTCAGCGCCGACATCGAGAACGGCTACGGCGAGAGCCCCGCGGACGTGGCCGAGACCGTCCGCCGGGTCGTCGCCACGGGCGCCGTCGGCATCAACCTGGAAGACTCCCGCTCCTACACGGCGCCCCTGCACACCCCCGAGGAGCAGGCCGCCCGCCTCCGTGCCGCCCGTGACGCCGGCGGGCCCGACCTGGTCGTCAACGCTCGTACGGACGTCTATTTCTCCCGCGCGGTCGAGCGCGACACCCGTCCGGCCGAAGTACGCGCCCGCGCCAAGATCTACGCCGAGGCCGGCGCCGACTGCCTGTTCGTCCCCGGCCTGCTCGACCTGGACGAGCTGAGCGCCCTCACCGCCGAGTCCCCGCTCCCGATCAACGTGATGGCAGACCCCAACGGCCCGGGCGTCCGCCAGCTCGCCGACGCGGGCGTCCGCCGCATCAGCCTGGGCGCCGCCCTCCATCTCTCCACCTACGCCGCCACCCACCGCGCCGTGGCGACCCTCCTCCGCAACGGCACCTACGAGGAGTTCGCCGACTCCACCGAAGTGGCCCCCAAGATCGTCAAGCTCTGACGCGCCGTTCCGCCCGTCCACCATGATCGGCCACGGTGGACGGACGGGACTCTCAGGCCGTCAGCCAGGGCCAGGTCGCGGACTGTCGGGCTTCCAGGAGCGGGATGAGGCCGAACGCGGCGTCGTTCAGCCCGCCGAAGGTGTGCCGGTTGCCGGTCCCGGAGGGGCCATGGCCGTGCTTGTATCCGGCGAGATTCCAGGTGTAGACGGGAACGTCCGGTGGGACCTGAGCCGTGGGGTCGCCGCCGTGGTAGCCGCCCCACGCCTGCTCGTCGGTCACGATCACCACACGGTCGTGGGCGCGGAAGTTCGCCCGTACCGCCTCGGCCGTCTCGGTGCCGCCCATCGAGGTGAACCGCTTGAGCACGGTCAGCAGCGACTCGCCGCGGCGCACCCTGACCCGGCGGTGGCCGGTGCCGAACTCGACCAGATCGGCGTCCTGGGCGCGCATGGCGAGCGCGGCGCCGAAGATGGCGGCCGAGTCGGCGCGGTTGAGCCCCGACTTGTCGGAGATCCGGCCGAACATCGAGCCGGACCGGTCGACCAGGATCAGCGACCGGCCGCGCAGGGCGGGCACGTTGGCCAGCGAGTGGTTGAGCGCCTTCTCCAGCGCGTACGACCACCGCAGCGACGGCGCGGCCTTGTAGGCCGCAAGGAAGCGGAACGGGAACATCCGCGAGCGCGCGACCACCTCGGGGTTGGAGATCTTTGCGGCGACCTGTGCGGCGACCTCGTCACTGACGCCCGCCTGGTCGAAGTTGCGCAGGTTGCGCACGAGGGCGAACACCCCCATCGACGGGATCATCGCCTCCCATGCGGCGGCGTCCATCGGGCCCTGGAGCCAGCCCGCCAGCGCTTCCCAGGTGATGCCCGCGCGGCGCAGCACCTGCGGGTCCTCCAGCACACGGCGGCGCTCGTCGACCGGCATGGACAGCAGCGCGCTACGGCGCGTCAGCGTCCCCAGTGACTCGGGGATCGGGGCGTCGGCCTGGTAGGGGCGCTTCACCACGTACCCGAACAGGTCGTGCTGCCACGGTCCCTGGAAACGGTTGCCCTGCGAGCTGCCCTTGCGGTCGCCCGGGTGGGTGAGGTTGAGGATGTCGGCGAACGTGAAGCCGCGCGCCTCCGAGCTGCCCCACTTGACGTAGTTGAACTCGGTGCCGAGCCGCAGAACGGCATCGCCGATGCCACGCTTGACCGGCTTGGGAATCGCACGGCCGTAGGTGGCGGTCCAGTACGCGAGTGCTTCGCCCGGCTCATCGGCGCGCGCGAGCACGCTGGACACCAGCTGCCGGTTGCCGCCGTGCAGACCGGCGTCCAGGCGCGCCCGGACCGCTTCGAGGGCGCCGACGATCGGAGCCGAGCGCATGCCGGCCTGGGTGCGCAGCCAGGGGAGGAAGCCCGCCAGCCAGTCTCCGTCGGTGACGGCGGCCTGGTGGACGAGGGCACGGTAGCGGTCGTCGCGGTCGCCGGCCTTCTCGTAGAACGTGCCTTCGCCGACCATGTTGGTCACTGCGAGCAGAAAAAGTTCGCTCTTGGTATCGCGGACATGACCGGGGGCGCCTTCATGGGTACGGCCGGACGCGACCGCTTCCGCGGTCACCGGACTCGACGTGGCGGTCCGCATACGGCTCCGGTTGAACTTCGCCATTGAAAGGCCCCTTCCATGCAGGGAGGAGCACGCTTCGTGGAATGCCCGAGGTCAGAATTCGGCGACGGTCCGAAAATTCCGCTGCTCTACCCATCTGAGCTACGCCACCGTGAGGCGGCGGTGGGACTCGAACCCACGACCCGCGGATCCCAAAGGAAGTATCCGTTGCCTTCGCACCGGGCATCCCACGAAGTTCGTGCTCCTCCCGAGATCAGGTCGGCGCACGGGGTGCCCTGCCAATTGGGCGACAGCCGCACGAGAGCGGCTGCGGGGAATCGAACCTCGAAGTACCCGTTCACCTGCGCACCGGGAGGTGCGTGTTCAGTGATGAAACGTTCTGGAGTTGTGGCCTCCCGAGATCAAAGACGGCCGCAGGATCGGTTTTCTTATGGTGAAAGAAGTAACCCGTGGCCTTCGCACCGGGAGGTCGTTGCTTTGCCTCTCTAAGAGGACCACATCGCTCGTCGTGGGCTCAACTTAATTTGTCCTCATAGCGAGGCGGACATGAACGAACGGGCACTATGCGCGCGGCGAAGTCCTGCCGAGGTGGTCCGGCGGCGGGCATGGGCAGGGGGGCGTTGGTGAAGGATGTGAGTCTGGGAGGTGGGCATGCGGGTCGTTCGGGTGCCGGGGGTTGAGGATCTGGAACGGGCTTGGCGTGATGTGAGCGGGGTCTTGCAGCCCACTCCTGTCGTGCCGAGCGGGATCGGGTTGCTCAAACTGGAGACGTTCCAGCCGACCGGGTCGTTCAAGGTCCGGGGTGCGATCGCTGCGCTGACGCCGGAGGAGCCCGCCGTCACCGCCAGCGCCGGTAATCATGGGCTGGCCATGGCGTACGCGGCGTCGCGGGTGGGTGCGGAGCTGACCGTGGTCGTGTCGAGGCGGGCCTCGGCGGCGAAGGTCGCCAAGATCCGGTCGTATCCGGTGCGGCTGGTGGAACACGGTGACGACTACGACCAGGCCGAGGCCCACGCTCTGAACCTGCCGGGCCGTTATGTGTCGCCCTACAACGATCCGCACGTGATCGCTGGGCAGGGCACGCTCGGGTGCGAGCTCGACGCTCAGGTGCACGGGCCGATGACGGTGGTCGCGCCGGTCGGCGGGGGAGGGCTCGCCGCCGGACTGACCTTGTGGGCGCGGCAGCGTGGTGATGTGCGGGTGGTGGGAGTGGAGGCCGCCCGGTCGCAGGCCGTCTCCGCGGCGGTGGGTGCGGGGAATGTCGTGGAGGTCGAGGTCGGGGAGACGATCGCCGACGGGCTCGCGGGCAACCTCGAACCCGGGTCCGTGACGCCTGACGTTCTCCGGCACGCCGAGCTGACGTCGGCGACCGAGGCCGAGATCCGGGGTGCCATGCGCTGGCTGTTCGCTGAGCACGGCCTGGTGGTCGAGGGGGCGGGCGCGTGCGGGGTCGCGGCGGTGCTGGCCGGCAAGGTCGAGGTGTCGGGCCGGCTGGTCGTGGTGCTCTCCGGCCGCAACATCACCATCCCGACGTACAGCGAGGCTCTGATCTGAAGCTCACCGTGCCGGCCTTCCCTGACCGAGTTCGGTCGGTCCGTCCAATCTCGGGGTGAAGGAGGCGGCTGCGGGCTAGTGTGTCCTGCGCGTCGGCGAGGGACAGGTGACGAGTGGGGCGATCGGGCTTCCGCGGGGCGATGCGCGCGGCGTTCAGCAGGGATCGGGTGACGGGCCAGGTGGCGCTCGGCCTGGTCGGCCTGCTGCTGGTGACCGCGGTGGTGTACGGGGTGGGCATCGCCAGCGCCAAGTACAGGCTCGCCGATGTGGGCGCCTGGTTGACCGCCAAGAGCAAGGGCGTGCTCGTCCACGTGAACGGACCGGCGGCCAAGGTCGACGGCAAGGCCGCGCTCCTCCCGCAGATGCGCAACCACCGGATCAAGGTCGTGCAGGACGGCAACACCGTGCTGCTCGTCGACCTCGACACCGGAGTCGTCAGCCGGATCGATCCGTCGCAGTTGAAGGTGACGCAGAGCAAGGCGCTCGGCGGGCTCAACCTTCAGGTGCTCGCCGAGGCGGGCAAGGCGTACACCGTCGATCCGGTCAAGGGCGCGGTCCAGCAGATCGATCCGGTCAGCCTGACGCCGGTCGGACCGTCCGCGGTGCTGTCACCGCCGTTGGAGGAGGCCGGAGTCGACGTGCGGGGCACCCTGTGGGTGCCGGTGCCGCAACTGGGAGAGGTCACGCCGTTCCGGGACGGCCGGCTCCTGCCGACGACCAAGGTCGGGAAGGCCGGGGACCGGCTGTCGCTCGTGATGGCCGCGGGCGAGCCCGTCGTGGTGAACTCCACGGCGGCCAACGCGACCGTGTTCGGAAGCTCGGGCGTCCGCCTCTACGTCAGGCTCCCGTCGACCGTGCGGGCGGCGAACGCTGAGACGCTGGTCCCCGCCCGGACGGAGGGGACGGTCATCCCTCTGCTCGTGCAGAGCACCGGGGCGCTGACATTGCTGGACAGCGGCACCGGCCGGCATCAGGGAGTCGCGCTCAAGCTGCCCAAACACCGCTACCAGCCGCCCCAGATCCTGGGTCCCAGGATCTATGTCCCTGATGAGTCCCTGGGGCAGTTGCACGTCTACAACACCGCGACGGGCAGCAGCGAAAAGGCGATTCCCGTGGCGGGCCGTAACTCCAGCCTGGAGGTCTTCGTCAAGGAAGGCATGCTCTGGGCCCACGATCCGGGCCAGCCCAAGGCGGTCGTCGTGGACGGCAACGGCGCGGCGAGCGCGTTCGGGAAGTACGAGACGAAGATCCCGGGTGGGGACAAGCGCCAGCCCTTGCCGTCCGGTGGCAGTGGTGACGGCCGGACTCCGCCTCCCGGTCCTTCGCCTGATCTACCGTCCTCCCCACCACGCCCGCCGGGCGCGCCGACGCCTCCCACGCAGCTGACCACGAGGTTCGAGGGCGGCGCCATGCGGATCGGGTTCAAGCCGTCGCGCGGCGGGACGCCGACCGGATACGTCATCAAGGACGTCCCGCAGGGGCTCACCGCCAGTCCCCGGTCGATACCGGTCAACGTGGGCGCGTTGGAGTTCAGTGTCGCTGGCGGTGACTGCGATAAGGAATACCGCTTCCGCGTCGCCGTCCAATACCGGGACGCCCAGGGGAGGGCGTCGGAACTCGCCTCCGATCCCAGTCCGCCGGTCCGTCCCTGCACGGCTCCGCTCTCGCCTCGCAACGTCAAAGCCGAGGCCACGGCCCAGGGCGCGAAGATCTCATGGGAGCCGGGCGCGGGAACGGACGATCCCTCCACCCGCTACCAGGTCAGCTCGGAGACCACCAGCACGCTCGACATCAAGGGCACCAGCATCGTGCTGTCCGACGTCTTCACGAACGGGCAGTACTCATTCCACGTGGGGTCGTCCAACGGCGCGGGCGGCAACGAGGGCACCAGCATCAACGTCACCCTGACCGGTCCGGCCCAGAGGTACCCGATCCAGCACAACGGCAGCGGCTCGACCGCATATGTGAGGGCCAAGCCTGACAAGGAGAGTGCCCAGGTCTTCACCTACAAGGACAACGGGCACACGCTGACCGTGCTCTGTCAGGTCAAGGGGGCGAACTACACGCACCCGAACAACAACCCTGACTTCGCCGGAAACCTCTACAACAAGGTCCGAACGCCTAAAGGCGACGGCTACATGATCGGGTATCTCGCCAAGACTCCCAACAGCGCCGGCAGTGGCTGGAAGACGTTCCTCGGCCTCCCGCTCTGGCGCTGCGAGTGACGGTGAACGGGACGTGGTCAGCCTGCGACGCGGGCGCCGCGGATGCACTTGGGGCGTGACCACGACACCTTGGGAGAGTTGTCCGCGCCGAGGCCGGGGACGGAGCCCACGCGGAAGCAGTAGCCCAGCTTGGGGTTGAGCTTCGAGATGGTCGTGGTGACGGCGCCGTTGCTCACGGGCACGACCGCGCTCGTTCCGAACGGGGCCTGCTGGACGAGGATCGGCATCTGCCGGGCGACCGGGGGCAGCCGCCAGGCGAGGCTGACCGACGTGCCGTACGGCTTCGCCGCCAGGCCGTAGGGGCGGGCGGCGGCGAGCTGCTTGCCGGTGACGGGGGCGTTGCCGAGAGGAGCCTGGGTGCCGCCGTTCTGCGGTGTGAGCGGGCTGGAACCCTGGGTCGCCGGGTCCTTCGGCCCGCCGCCCCCGCCGGAAAGCGCGAGTGCGCCCAGGCCGACGGCGAGCCCGCCCGCGAGCGCGACCGAGACGGCGACGATCAGTCCGCGCCGCGGGCCGTCCGAGCCGGGCTGGGACGCGTGTGGATGCTGCACTTGCTGCGGGGGCCAAGTCGGAGCCGGTGCCTGGTCAGCCGCGGGTGTGGCGGCCACCGCCGGGCCGCCTGGCAGGCCGGGCTGCGCGGACGGCACGGGGTGAGGGGTGGTGGGGTAGCCCGTCGGCGGTGCGGACTGGGAAGCGGGAGCGTTCGGGTGCCAGGGGGAGAGCGGGCCGGACGGGGACACCTGCTCGGTCACACCGTCCGGCGTCGCGGCCGGTGGGGCCGCGGATGCCGGTGTGGTGGTGGAACGCGGCGTCGTCGGTGCCCATTCGGGGACCGCCGGAGGACGCGGGTGCGCCGGGAACTGCGGGGGAATGACGGGCGCGTCGCCGCTGCCGCTGTGCGCGAGGTCGGTGATGGGCAGGCCCAGCTCCGCCTGGAGCTGCTGCAGCCGCTGCGCGAACTCGACGGCGCTGCCGAAACGATGTTCCGGTGCCTTGGCCATCGCCTGGCTGATGACCTCGAAGACCTGGCCCGGTACGTCGCTCCGCTGGAACGCGGGCGGCGGGTCGTTCATGATGCGCAGCATCAGCGGCGCGATGCCCTCGCCGCGCGGTCCCTTGAACGCGGGCTGCCCCGCCAGCAGCTGGTAGAGCGTGGAGCCGAGCGAGTAGATGTCGGACCCGACGCCGGGCGTCCTGCCCTCGAGCACCTCGGGCGCAGCGTGGTGCGGGGTGAACGCCTGCGTGTGGCTGTGGTCGAACGAGTCCGTCAGCCGGGCGATGCCGAAGTCGGCGAGGGCCGGTTCGCCGTATTTCGAGACGAGGATGTTCTGCGGCTTGACGTCGCGGTGGAGCACGTCGGTCTCGTGTGTGGCGGCCAGCGCGCCCGCCATTTTCACGCCGATGCGCAGCGCCTCGCCGACGGGCAGCGGCCCTTCGCGTTCGAGCCGGTCGATCAGCGCGCCGCGTTCGAAGTACTCCATCGCGATGTACGGGCGGCCGAACCGGCTCGTTCCGGTGTCGAGGACCGTGACGATGTTGGGGTGCCCCGAAAGCCGACCGGTGATCTTGCATTCGCGCTGGAACCGGCGCATGGCCGCGTCGTCGACCGCGCTGATCGACAGGACCTTGAGCGCCACCGTCCGGTCCAGGCGTTCCTGGTGGGCCCGGTAGACGACGCTGAATCCGCCCTCGCCGACCTGCTCCAGCACCCGATAGCCGGGAACGTCCTCGGTCATGAGATGGGCAGGTTCCTTCGGTGGAGGGCGGCCCGAGGGTGTTCCCCCGGAGAAGGACCAGATTAGTACCTGGACGAAACGGACGAGGCTGTACGGCTCGATGGGCCGGTGGCGGCCACGTACGCATTAGTCGTTAGCTATTGAACTACGCATCTCTCGCATGTCACGCTGCCCAGGTGTACGAGGCGCTGAACGACGAGCACGACTACGTGATCGACGAGATCGAGGGCAGGCTCCCCGACGGCCTGACTGGCACCCTCTACCGCAACGGCCCCGGGCGATGGCAGGTCGGGGAGAGCCTGCTCGACCACATCTTCGACGGCGACGGCATGGTGTCGATGTTCTCGTTCGCCGACGGCCGGATCCGCTACCGCAACCGGTACGTCCGGACGCGCCACTACCGGTACGGGCAGCGCACGGGGCGGGTCGGGCTGCGTGGCCTGGGCACGCAGCGGCCCGGCGGGATGCTCGCCAACATGTTCCGCCCGCCCGCCAACGTCGCCAACACCGGCGTGATCCTGCACGGCGGGCAGCTCCTCGCCCTCTGGGAGGGCGGCCGCCCGTTCCGCCTCGACCCCGACGACCTGGAGACGCTCGGCGAGCACTCGTTCGGCGGCCGGCTGAGGATGGCCGCCGCGTTCTCCGCCCACCCGTCCCGCTGCCCCGGCACGGGCGAGTTGTTCAACTTCGGGATGGACTTCACGCGCAGGCGCGGGCTCCGCTGCTACCGCGTCGACACCCGCGGGCGGCTGCATCACCTGCCGCGGATCTCGCTCCCGTACAGCCCGTGGAACCACGACTTCGCGCTCACCCGCCGTCATCTGGTGTTCGTGATCAACCCGGTGATACCGAAGGCCGTGCCGATCCTGCTCGGCACCGGCTCGATCGCCGGCGGGCTGCGGTACGAGCCGCACCGGCCGACCTGCTTCACGATCGTGCCGCGCCATGGCGGCAAGGCCCGGATCATCGAGCATGAGGCGCTGCTGGGCTTCCATTTCGTCAACGCCTTTGAGGACGGTTCGGATATCGTCGTCGAATTCGTGCGTTTCGCGGACTGGGATCAGGTTTCCACGGCATTCCGTGAATTCCGTACCAGCGATTTCCCCTGGGGTTGTGCGCTCATGCGTTACCGCATCACCCCCGCCGGGCGGGTCGAGGGCCAGGAGCTCTGCGCGCTGCCGATGGAGCTGCCGCACGCCGACGTACGGCGGGCAGGGCGCGAGCACCGCTTCACCTACTTCGCCGGCCGGACGAGCCCGTCCGCCGTCGGCATCCACGCCTACGACCACGTGACCGGCGAGCGCTCTGTCCACGAGCTGCCGCCGGGCCACGGCTTCGGCGAACCGGTCTTCGTGCCGCGCGGCCGCGACGCCGACGAGGGTGACGGCTGGCTGCTGACGCTCGCGTACGACCCGGACGAGCATCGTTCCCGGCTGCTGATCCTCGACGCGCGGGACGTGCCGGCCGAGCCGCTGGCCGTGGCGTGGCTGCGCCATCACCTTCCGATGGGCTTCCACGGCTCGTTCACCGAACGCGTCGCGGGGAAATAGCGGGATAAGTCACCCTGGCCGGTTAAGGGTTCCGTCAATTCCGGTCCGCCGCGTCACCCGCCCTCCCTAGCCTCTGGGGCGATATCGCTCAGCAGGTCAAGAGGGAGTTGGCTCGATGCCGGAAGATGCCATGGCGCGTACCGAGGCGGAGTCGCATTATCGCGACCTTGTTCGCCTGGCGTATTTCGTGCTTCCTGGAAACGGAAAGCGATTCTACCGGCTGGCGATCGCCCAGCGGATCGTCGACGGAGTCCTGGCCGGCGGGGGATTTCTCGGCCTGCGCCGCCGCACCCCCGCCAAGCAGCGGACCAAGGTGCTGCGGATGGCCATGCGCCCGTCCTGGCGGCTCCGGATCGGCCTCGGCCCGTGGTTGCGCGCGCTGCCCGCCAAGCTGCCCGACCCGGCGCTCACCAAGGCGCTCGCGGGGATGGAGCCGCGGGTCCGCGTGGCGTACGTGCTGCGGCACATCGAAGGCCTGCCGAGGTACGCGGTCCGCGACCAGCTCGTGGAGCTGCGGTTCCGCGAGGTGTGGCCGATCATCGACGCCGCCGACGCCACCGACCGTCCCGCGGCGCGGCCCGAACCGTTCGAGCCGACCCCGGTCCGCCTCGGCCGCCGCCCCGTGCTCCCGATCGCCGCCGCGACCCTGGTCACGTTGCTGATCGGCGCACTGATCGCGAGCGGCAGCGGCGGCTCGCTGCTCGGCGGCGCCCTTTCCGCCGAGGCCCGTAAAGTGCGTCTCAGTTCGGCCGCACCGGACGCCTGGACGCGCCATACGCACACGCTGGACGTATGGCCCGCCCGAGGCGACCTGGTGAACGACCGGGCGTTCACAGCCCGGGCCGTGGACGCCTGGTCCAGGAAGGCGCGGCTCTCCGGCAAGGCCCAGCTGCTCTTCGCCGGCCGGGTCAGCGGTGTCCCGATCGCCCTGCTGCGCCACCGTGACAGGATCGCCCGCTACACCGGATCACCCGAGGGCCTGGAGGTCACCGCCGCCGGGACCGACGCGTCCAACCCCATCGCCCTCGGCGGGGGGCGCTACCTCCTCGCCCCATGGGACACCGGCGCCATGACCCCGTCCGGCCGGAAGGTGACCGTGACGGGCGGCGTGACCGACGCCGTGACCGTCCGGACCCGCTGCCGGCGCGGGCCGCTGCTCGACCTCAGCGGGGATGACGGGTCCCGCACCGTGGGTGAGTTCGGCGGCATCCGCCCTGTGACCTTGACCTACCGTTCACCCACATCCACCGCCCCGCTCCCCACGAGCCCGTCTGTCAGCCCGTCGGCACTGCCCGCCACATCCCCGGCCGCCAAGCCCGCCACGTCGCCCGCCAAGTCCTCCACCGCGTCGGCCAAGCCGCGCACTTCGCCCGCCAACACCGCCAAGACACCGGCCAAGTCCGCCACCGCGCCCGTGAAGACGGCTCCTGTGAAGCCTGTGCCTGTGAAATCCACGCGGCTCAAGGCGGCGAACGTGAGGCTGTGGGATCGGCTCAGCTGCCTGCTGCCACAGCCGGCTCGGCCGGTGATCGAGGCGTTGGCCTGGGACTTCTGGGCCGGCTCGCTGCCGCACGGCGGCGGGCGTGCCCAGTGGGTGTGCACCCGCATGGCCTTCGCCGGCGGCGGCGACTCCGCACAGGCGGCGCTCGTGGCGGAGAAGGAAGAGCTCGCCACCGGCCGGTGCGATGGGCGGCAACCTGTCAGCGGCACCTGGTGGAAGGCGCCGTCGGACCGCTGGTACTACCTGGCCGCCGCCGCGCGCGATCTCGTGCCGCATGCGGAGGGCCCGGTGAGCAAGCCCAAGGTGACCAAGAGGCTTCTGGTCGGCTCGGCTCCGCAGGCCAAGCAGCGGCCCGAGAGCCCCGTCACGCTGACCACCCGGCCGGAGTGATCCGCCCGGCCGGGCCCGGCGGTCTTGCGGCGGGGCGGTCAGCGCGCACTTACCGCGATCGGGCACACTAGGGGTGCACCGAACGAGGTTCAGGCGGTTGGGCGAAAGGGGTCGCGCATGGGCAAGGGTCCGCTCTCCGGAGTGCGGGTGATCGAGCTGGCCGGGATCGGGCCGGGTCCGTTCGCCGCCATGCTGCTGGCCGACCTGGGGGCCGAGGTGATCCGCGTTGACCGGGCCGCCGCCGCGTCCAAGGGCGGCGGGTTCGCCGCCACCGACTTCACCAACCGGGGCAAGCGCTCGATCGCCGTCGACCTCAAGAGCGAGCAGGGCAAGGAGGTCGTGCTCCGGCTGGCCGAGCGGTCCGATGTGCTGCTGGAGGGTTTCCGGCCCGGGGTGACCGAACGGCTCGGCATCGGCCCTGACGAGTGCCTGGCCCGCAACCCCATGCTCGTCTACGGCCGGATGACCGGGTGGGGCCAGGAGGGTCCGCTCTCGCAGAGCGCCGGTCACGATGTGGGTTACATCGCGATCACCGGCGCCCTGCACGCCATCGGCCGCGCGGGCGGCCCGCCGCAGGTGCCGATGAACCTCCTCGGCGACTTCGCCGGCGGCAGCATGTACTTGATCGTCGGGGTCCTCGCCGCCCTGCTGGAGGCCAAGGTGAGCGGCCGCGGGCAGGTCGTGGACGCCGCGATCGTCGACGGCACGGCCCACCTCTCGACGTTCATCCACGCTTTCCTCGCCGGCGGGATGTGGCGGGACGAGCGCGGTGTGAACATGCTCGACACCGGTGCGCCCTGGTACGACGTCTACGAGACCGCCGACGGCAAGCACATGGCGGTCGGCGCGATCGAGCCGCAGTTCTATGCCGAGTTCGTCCGGCTCCTCGGCCTCCAGAACGAGGATCTCCCCGCCCAGCACGACCGGGACGGCTGGCCCGAGCTGCGCGAACGGTTCGCCGCCGCGTTCAAGGCCAGGACCCGCGACGAATGGGCCGAGGTCTTCCTGCCCAGCGACGCCTGCGTGGCTCCCGTCCTCTCGCTCAAGGAGGCCACCGAGCACCCGTACAACACCGAACGGGGCGTCTTCGTCGCCCAGGGCGGCCACCTCCAGCCCGCCCCCGCGCCCCGCTTCTCCCGTACTCCCGCCGAGGTCGAGGGGCTTCCGGTCCGTCCCGGCGTCAACAGCCGCGACATCCTCACCGACCTGGGCTTCGACGACGTCGAGGGCCTGCTCTCCTCCGGCGCGGTGGCCCAGGCCTGACCTGCCTCCGTTCCATCAGCTCCATCAGCGCGTTTCGGCAACCGGGACGAGATCGGCCGCCGACTGGGCCGGGACGTGCTTCGTGCGAGGCAGTACGGCGGCGGCCACCACGGCAGCGACCACGTACAGGCCGGCGGCGGCGACGAGCGCGCTCGCGTAACCGTCGTTCACGCTGCCCGTGTTGTGGGCGGCGACGGTGGCCAGGGACGCGAGCCCGATCGCGCCGCCGAGCTGGCGGGCGCTGTTGAGGACGCCCGAGGCCGTTCCGGCTTCGCCGGGCGCCACGCCGGTCGTCGCGGCTGCGGCCACCGGCGCCAGGCACAGGCCCAGCCCGATGCTCGTGACGATGGACGGGCCGAGCACGTCGGCGAGGAAGCCGCCGTCCGGGCTGATGCGGCTGAACCAGGCCATGCCCGCTGCCGCGAGCAGGGCGCCGGAGATGAGCGACGCACGGGGTGACCGGTTCCGCCCGAGCCTGACGGCGACGACCGTTCCGACGATGACCCCGAGGGAGAACGGCAGGAACGCGGCGCCCGTCGCGGCGGCGCTCATGCCCAGCACCTGCTGCATGTAGAGGGAGACGAAGTAGAACGCGGCGAACTGCCCGGCGGCGGCGAGGAACACGAAGATGTTCGCTCCGCTCACCCAGCGGCTCCGGAAGAGTCCGAGCCGGACCAGCGGAGCCTCCGTTCGCCGCTCCACCAGCACGAACGCCGCCAGGAGCACGACCGCCAAGGCCAGCGTGCCGAGAGTGGTGGCGGAGCCCCAGCCGTGCTGGTCGGTACGGACCACGCCCAGCACCAGCAGGCCGGTACCCGAGGTCGCGAACACCGCGCCCAGCACGTCCAGGCGGTCCCGCGATCCCGGCGCGCCGGCGGGCAGGCCCGCGACGCCGAGACCCAGCGCGCCGAGCACGATCGGGAGGTTGACCAGCATCACCCAGCGCCAGCCCGCGTACTCGGTCAGCAGGCCGCCCGCCAGCACCCCCAGCGCGCCGCCGGCCGCGTTGACCGCGCTCCAGACGCCGAGCGCCCGGACGCGCGCGGCGCCCTCGGTGAACGTCGTGGTGAGCATCGCCAGCGCCGCCGGGGCGACGGCGGCGGCCGCGACCCCCTGCAGGGCGCGGGCGGTGATCAGCTGCCAGGGGGCCTGCGCGAGCCCGCCGAGCAGGGAGGACAGGCCGAACGCGGCCAGGCCCAGCAGGAAGAGCCGGCGCCGGCCGTACAGGTCGCCGGCCCGGCCGCCCAGCAGCAGGAAGCCGCCGAACGTCAGCGCGTACATGTGCACGACCCAGGAGAGATCGACCGGATCGAAACCGAGCGAGGTGCGGATCGCGGGCAGCGCGACGTTCACCACCGCCATGTCCAGGGCGACCATGAACTGCGCCAGGGACACCGCCGCCAGGACGAGCCCCGGCCTTGAATTTTTATACATGTATAAAAAGTAGCCCGGACGGCTCGGGATTGTCGAGCCCCGGACCGGGATGGGCCAAGATGGGCAGGTGGGCACACGGACCGGACGGCCACCGAAGATCTCGCGGCCGGACATCATCGCGGCGGCGCGGCGGATCATCGACGCCGACGGCGTGGAGAAGCTGACGATGCGGCGGCTCGCGCAGGACCTCGGCAGCACCCCGATGGCCGTCTACCACCACGTGCGCGACAAGGAGGAGCTGCTGCTCCTCGTGCTCGACGACATCGCGAGCGGCATGCTCCGCCCCGAACTGCCCGACGACCCGCGCGAACGCATCATCGTCACCGCGCAGGCGATGCACGACACGCTGGCGCGGGTGCCGTGGGTGGTGCAGGTGATCACCGCCGACGACCTCTTCTCGCCCACGGCCCTCTGGTACAACGAGACCGTCATCGACGCGGCCATGGCCTGCGGGCTCACCATCGAGAACGCCGTCTACGCCTACCGCAGCATCTGGTACTACACGGCGGGCGAGCTGATCATCCGGGCCGCCGCGGCGCGCCGCCGTGCCGAGGACGGCCGGCCGACCTTCCGGGAGCAGGTGTTCGCCGACCTGGACGCCGAGGAGCTGCCGAGGCTCTCGTCGCTGGCCGGCCGCTGGACGGAGATCTCCGCCCGGGACACCTACACCGAGGGCCTGCGGGCGTTCGTCGACGGGCTGCTCGCCGCCTACCGCTGACTACGATCCCCGGCTTTACCTGCGCTTTCTCGGTAATTTGGGGGAATTCGCCCGCGCGTCGGTGTCGAGCCTGACGTCAGGGGTACTCAGAGTCACCACCGTCCACTTGTTCGAAGGTGACCCGCCATATGGGACTGCTCCGGTCAGCGGCGCGCAAGGTTCCCCGCCCTCCGCTGCCACGCCCTTCCCTGCCCCGCCCACCCCTTCCGCACAAGATCCCCGGCGTGCCCAAGATCCCCGGCGTTCCGAGGCTTCCCGGCGTTCCCCACCTGGCGGATCTCCCCGTCCGCGCCGACCTGGGCAACCTTCTCGGCCCCAGGACACGGCGCCGGGTGTGGTCGCGGAACGGGCGTGCGTACATCGAGCTGCGCGGCCGCAGCCAGCACACCGACGAGCTGCGCCGAGCACTGGCCTCCGCCGTCCGGCACCTGAAGGGCGTGCGGTGGGCCGAGGTGAACGCGGTGACCGGCGAGCTCCTGTGCGCCTTCGACGAGGGCGGGGTCACGATCGAGCGCCTCATCGACACGATCGAGTCGGTCGAGGAGGCCCACGACATCCCGGACGAGACGTTCCCCATGGACGCCCATCCGGCCGACCAGGCGCCGATCACGGCCGAGGCGATCGCGCTGGCCTCCGACTGCGCCGCGTTCGCACTGGCCACCACCGGCAAGTTCGTCCGGCTGCCCAAGCTGCCCAGAGGGGCGCGCCTCGCGCTGACCTGGATGGACAACCAGCCGCGCCTGCGGGAGCAACTGGAGACGCGGATCGGCCCGCACGGCACCGACCTGGTGCTCGCCGCCGGCAACGCCGCCATGCACGGCCTCACCCAGGAGCCCGCCGCGCTGGCCGTGGACGCCGTGAACCGGGTGATCCAGCTGTCCGAGCTGACCACGCGCCGCGCGACGTGGTGCGACTTCGAGGAGGAACTGTGCTCGGCCGGCCTGCCGGTGGAGGCGCCCCAGCGGCAGGAACGGCCGTGCCCGCTTCCGGACGGGCCGATCGAGACCTGCGGTGATCGCGCCGCGATGGGGGCTCTGGCAGGGGCGGGCGCGGTGCTCGCCCTGACCCGTGTCCCCGCCACGGCCGCCGACGTCGCCCTCGCGATGGTGCCGCGCGCCGCCCGGCTGGGCCGGGCCGGGTTCGCGGCGACGCTCGACCGGGAGTTCAGCCGCAGGGGGGTGGTCGCCCTCGACGGCTCCGGCTACCGGCGACTGGACCGGGTGAGCGCGGTGATCATCGACTCGCCGGTGTTGTGCCAGGACTCCCTGGAGATCCTGGAGGCGGACGGGCCCGAGGTGTGGCGGGCGGCGACCCGGCTGCTCGGCTCGGACCCCGGCTTGACCGGGGAGCCCGATGCCGACGGCCGGCGGTTCAAACGGGTCAAGGGCAAGGGCAGAACACCGCCGGGCGGCACCAGGCTCCGGGTCGTCGAGGAGGACGGGACGGCGCTGGGCGAGGTGCTCGTCGGACCCGGGCTCGATCCGCTCGCCGAGGCGCTTCCGTCCGCCGTGCGCGACAGCGGCGCCCGGGTCCTGCTGACCGAGCACGCATCGACGGCCGAGTTCGCCCCGCTGGTCGACGACGTGCTCGGCGCGGGGGTTCCGCTGTCCGAGCACGTACGCGAGCTGCAGCGCGACGACGGCCACGGCGTCCTCGTGGTGACCACCTGCGATGATGACGCGGCCCTCGCCGCCGACGTCGGCATCGGGGTGCGACGGCCCGGTGAACGGGCCTGCTGGGGCGCCGATCTGATCTGCACCGGCGGGCTCGACCAGGTCTGGCGCCTGCTCAGCGCGGTCGGCGCCGCGCACGAGGCGAGCAGGCGTTCGGTCCGCCTCGCCGTGGGCGGCTCGTCCCTCGGCACGCTCCTGGTGGTGACCGGCCGCCGGGCCACCTCGCCCCTCGACCTGGCGCCGGTGCACAGCGCCGCCGTGATGGCGATGGTCGGCGGCGTGGTCTCGGCGCGCCGGCTCGCGGCCCGCAGACCGCCCGATCCGCTGCCGCGCGTCCCGTGGCACGCACTCGATCCCGAGCAGGCCGCCGAACGCGCGTTCCGGCTCCGTCCGGACGAGGACGCCGTGCCGCGCAAGCGGACTCGCCACCCGTCCCGGCCGGTACGGGCGGTCACCGAGGTGGCGCAGGCCGTCGGGCATGAGCTGCGCGATCCGCTCACCCCGGTCCTGGTGCTGGGCGCCGCCGCGTCCGCCGTCGTCGGCTCCGGCGTGGACGCCGCGCTCGTCGGCGGTGTCATGACGGGGAACGCGTTGATCAGCGGTGTGCAGCGGGCCCGCGCGGAGCACGTCCTCCGCGGGCTCCTGCTCGGCCAGCGCGCCCCCGCCCGCCGCGTACGGCGCGGCGAGGGCGAGGAGGGCACCGCACCGGAGTTGCAGGCGCAGCAGGGATGGGCGCCGTACGACTCCATCCCGGCCGCCGAGCTGCGTTTGGGAGATGTCATCGCGATCGGGCCGTCCGACGTCGTGCCGGCAGACGCCCGCCTCCTCGCGGTCGACGACCTGGAGGTGGACGAGGCGACGCTCACCGGCGAGTCGCAGCCGGTCACCAAGACGCTGGAGGCGGTGCCGGGCGCCGACCTGGCCGAACGTTCCTGCATGTTGTACGAGGACACCACCGTCCTCGCCGGCCGCGCGTACGCCGTCGTGGTCGCCACCGGAGCCGCCACCCAGGCGGGCCGTGCCGCCGCGCTGGCCGGTCGCGGTGCCGCGCCGTCCGGTGTCCAGGCGCAGCTGAACGAGCTGACCCGCGTGTCCCTGCCCGTCACCGGGATCAGCGGGGCCCTGGTCAGCGCCTTGTCGCTGCTGCGCGGCGTGCCCGTGCGGCAGGCGGTCGAGTCCGGCGTGGCCGTCGCGGTCGCCGCCGTGCCCGAGGGGCTGCCGCTCGTGGCGACGGTCGCCCAGCTCGCCGCGGCGCGCCGCCTGACCCGCCGCAACGTCCTGGTACGCAGCTCCCGCACGCTCGGCACGATGGGCCGTGTCGACACGCTGTGCTTCGACAAGACCGGCACGCTCACCGAGGGACGCCTCCGCGTCACCCGGATCAGCAGCGCGACCTCGGCGGACGAGGCGGGCGACCGGCTCGCGCGCCGCCTGCTCACCGCCGCACTCCGGGCCTGCCCGCAGCCGGAGAACGGAGACGTACGGCACGCCACGGACCGAGCCGTTCTCGAAGCGGCCGAATCGAAACTGGGTGAGGACTCCCAGTGGGAGCTCCTCCATGAGACCCCGTTCGAGCCGAGCCGGGGTTACGCCGCCGCCACAGGGCGTGCCAAGGGCAAGCCGTACGTCGCGGTCAAGGGCGCCCCGGAGGTCGTCCTGCCGCGCTGCGACCAGATCTTGTCCGGCAACACCGTGCGTTCCATGACCGGCGAGCGCCGGGACCAGGCACATGCCGTCGAACGCCGGCTCGCCTCGCGCGGGTTGCGCGTCCTCGCCGTCGCCGAGGCCAGGCCTTCCGAGGACGAGCTGGCGGACGGCGAGAAGCTGGGGGAGACCTTCGATCTGGTCCTGGTCGGCTTCCTCGGCATCGCCGACACCCCACGCGCGGACGCGGGCGAGGCGATCAGCACCCTCAGCGAGGCGGGCATCCGGGTCGCGATGATCACCGGTGACCATCCCGACACCGCCCAGGCGGTGGCGGCCGACCTCGGCATCCCCGACCCCGGCAACGTGCTGACCGGTGCCGAGCTGGACCGGCTCAGCGACCGTGAACGTTCCGCGCGGATCACGGAGACCGCCGTCTTCGCCCGGGTCAGTCCCGAGCACAAGGTGCGGATCGTCCAGGCGCTCCAGAAGGCCGGGCGGACCGTGGCGATGACCGGTGACGGCGCCAACGACGCCGCCGCGATCCGGCTCGCCGACGTCGGCATCGGCCTCACCGCCGGGGACTCCCGGGCGGCCCAGTCGGCCGCCGACCTGATCCTGCGCGGCGGGGACCTGCCCGGCATCGTCGCCGCGCTGATGGAGGGCCGCACGCTCTGGGAGAGCGTGCGCAACGCCGTGTCCATCCTCGTCGGCGGGAACGCGGGCGAGATCGCGTTCACCGTCTACGGCACCGCGCTCGGCGGCAGGGCTCCGCTCACCACCCGGCAGCTGCTGCTCGTCAACACGCTCACCGACATGATGCCCGCGCTCGCTGTGGCGCTCGCGCCGCCCAACGGCGACGGCTACGGCGAACGCCCGGCGCGCGGCGGCCCGCTCGGCGACCCGATGAACGAGGCGATCGCCGTACGCGGCGTCGTGACCGCCGTGGGCGCCATCCTGGCGTGGCAGGGCGGCAGGTTCACCGGACGCCGCGCCCGGGCCGGGACGATGGGCCTGGCCGCGCTCGTCATGACCCAGCTCGCGCAGACCCTGCAGACGGGGTGGCGGAGCCCGGCCGTCCTGGCCACCTGTGCCGCCTCGGTCCTGGTGCTCGCCGCCGTGATCGAGACACCGGGGGTCAGCCGGTTCTTCGGCTGCGTCCCGCTGGGGCCGATCGCCTGGTCCCAGGTGATCGTCTCGGCCGGGGCGGCCATGGGGGTCTCCGCGTTCGCGCCGCAGGCGATCGAACGCCTGGACGCCTGGTGGACCGCCAGGTCAGAGGCCTAGAGGCGCTCGACCTCCGCCTCGCGCGTGTAGCCAGGCGTGGGTGGCTTCACCAAAAGCATGCTTTCCTATGGCACTCTCTGTGTTCGTCTGATTACCTAATGGAGTCAGAGGGTCGCCGCACACCTTTGGGGGAAGGCGATGCACGCGAGACCGCCGCGCAGACCTGGGTTCCGCTGGATCTGGGCACCCCTGGTGGGGATCGTGGTGTTCTCATTAACCGTCGGCGTCATCAGGCTGCAGGAGACCGCCTGCGCCGCAGTCGCCGCGCCGCCGGCACCGGACACGGGCCCGGCGCCGCTGTCGGCCCGTTGGGGCACCGCCGCCTATCACCGCGACTGGTCAGAGGTGTTGTGCTCGCTGGGCGACCTGTCGCCCAGCGGCTACTACGTCTCGCTCTCGGAGGAGGAGTTCGGCCGGGCGTCCCTGTGCGGCTCGTATCTGGAGGTCGCCGGCCCCGAGGGCGTCGTGCGCGTCCAGGTCGTCGACCGGTGCCGCGCCTGCGCGCCCGGACGCCTCGACCTCAGCGAACGCGCGTTCAGCCGCATCGGCGACCGGCGCGAGGGCGTCGTCCAGGTCCGCTACCGCCTGGTCCACGATCCCCGGCCCGTGCCTCGCCTGGCCGTCCGGGTCAAGCCCGGCTCCACACGGATCTGGCTCGCCCTGCTCGTCCTCGGACACGGCAATCCGATCAGCCGCGTCGAGTTGCGCGCGGCGGGCCGGGACTGGCGGGCCATGCGGCGCGGCGTGGACAACCACTGGGTGATCTCCGCCCCCGGAGACGGTCCCTACCGGGTGCGCGTCACCGACCGCTTCGGCAACCGGGCGGTGCTGAGGTGGGTCGCGTTCGAGACCGCCGCCGTCCAGCACAGCGAGGTCCGGCTGTACGGGACGTTCAGGCGGCCGGGCAACTCGGCGCTGCCCTCCGCGCGCCTCCCCGACTCCGGGCCGGCCACCTCGCCGGCGCCTTTCAAGGTCACCTCGCTCTGCTCCTGACCCTGGCGTCCAGCCCGCCGTTCAGCCGCACAGCCGTTCAGTCGCACAGCCGTTCAGCCGCACAGCCGGGCGATCGAGTCGACCATGTGCTCCTCGATGAGGCGGAGCAGGCGCTCCTCCTCACCGTCGGCGATCGCGTCGACGAGGCGGCGGTGCTCCTCGACGAGCTCCTCGGGCTCGGGATACGTGGACTGCAACGCGTTCAGGCACATCCGGGTCTCGACCAGCAGCGTCTGCGCCATCCGCTCCAGCCGGGGGCTGCCGGACGCGCGCACCAGCGCCTCGTGGAACGCCTGGTCGGCATCGCTCATCTTGACCGGGTCGCGTTCCCGCGCGGCCTCCACGAGCTGCTGGAGCGCCTCGTTCAGCTGCACGACGGCCTCGCCGCGGTTGCGCTGCATGAGCAGGACGCAGGCGGCGCGCTCGATGGCCAGACGGGCCATGTAGACGTCCTCGACGTCGTTCTCGTCCAACGTGATCACGAACAGCCCGCGGTGGGGTTCGCTGTGCAGCAGCCCCTCCTGGACCAGGCGCTGCATGGCCTCGCGCAGCGGTCCGCGGCTGATGCCGAGCCGGGCGGCGAGCTCCGCCTCACCGAGCTGGTCGCCGGGCGCCAGCGAGCCGTAGAGGATCGCGGATCGCAGCTCGTCGTAGACGATCTCGACCGTGGACTTGCGGGGGACCGGTTCCAGCTCACCCAATCGGCCCATGCTGAGGGCCCTCCTTCGTGGTGAAGAGTGTGCCCAGCCCGGGATGCGAGGGCGTGCGGCCGGCCAGGCGCAGCCCTTCCCAGACGCTCACCTGGTTGGCGGTGAGCACGGGTTTGCCGACCCTGTCCTCCAGCTCGCCGAGCCAGGACACGGTGTGCAGGGCGGTGTCGGGCACCAGCACCGCCTCTGCGGCAGGGTGGTCGTTGGCGGCGACGAAGTCCAGCACCTCGGCGCGGCCCAGCGTGCCGACCTCGGCGGCCGTGACGATGCCCCGGCATGACAGCGCGACGACCTCGATCCCGGCGTGCGCCAGGAACGCGACGAACCGTTCGGCCACGTCCGCGGGATAGGTGGCCGCGACCGCGACCCGCTGAAGGCTCAGCCGGCGCGCCGCGTTCACGAACGCGAAGGAGGTGCTGGACGCGGGCACCCCGGCGGCCTCCTGGACGCCCGCCACCTGCGCGGCGGCGCCGTCCCAGCCGAACACGAAGCTGCCGCTCGTGCAGGCCCAGACCGCCGCCTCGACGCCCAGCGCACGCAGCTCACGGGCGCCTTCGGCGAGCACGTCGGGGCCGCCGATGTCGAGGAGCGCGTCGACCCGGTGGGCGTCCTCCCGCATGGTCGTGTGCACGACCGGCAGGCGGACCTCGCCCAGCATCCGCTCGATCGCCGGATAGTCGTCCTCGGCGCTGAAACCCGGATAGAGGAAACCGACACCGGCACGTCCGACACCGTTGCCCATCGATCCTCCGTCCGGCTCCGTGGCCGTAGATTGTCGACAATATTACCATCGGGTGGTACGGGTGTTCCGGCCGATCGTCCGGCGCGACGGTTCAGACGGCGGTCGTGCCGCTGAGCCGTACGAGCGACTGGCCCTCACCCGCCGCGGTCCAGCCCATCGCGCGCAGCGCCGAGCACATCGTCACCTGGTTGGCGGTGAGCACCGGCTTGCCCAGCATGCGTTCCAGCGGCGCGATGATGTCGTACGTCGGCACGTTCGTGCAGCTGATGAACACCGCCTCCGCCTCCGGCCGGTCCACCCGGGCGACCGCCTCGACGATCTCCCCGTACCCCACCTTCCAGATATGGCTCAGCAGGCCGAGCCCGACCCGGGACACCACCTGGACGTCATGCGCCCGCAGGAAGTGCACGAGCCGGTCGGTCACGCTGTCGATGTACGGGGTGACCACCGCGATCCGGCGCGCGTCCAGCAGGCGCAGCGACTCGGCGAGGCCGCCGGACGTCGTCACCGCCGCCGGCGCGCCCGCCGACAGCATCGTCTCGGTGAGCCGGCTCTCGCCGGTGGCGCCGCGGACGAAGCTGCCCGAGGCGCACGCGTAGGCGACCACCCGCGGTTCGGGTGTCAGCACGTCGCGGGTCGCCTGCCGGACGATCGAGTGGTCGGAGAGCGCGGACGCCATCTCCACGGTCACCGGGACCGGGACGTACGGCAGCCGCGTCATGTAGAGCGAGACGTCGTCAGGCATCCAGCGCCACAGCTCGCGGTCGAGGGCGAAGTCGAACGGCGCGACGACTCCGATCCCCTGCTGTGCGAGAAGCGCCGGGGTGACGACGAGGGCGGGGTCGAGTGCCATCGCCGGGACCGCTATTGCCCGTGCCGCTGGTAAACCAGGCGTTCGCCGACGGCTCCCGACCTCCAGACGTCGTTGCACGCCTCGGCCATGCGATCGAGACCCTCGGTGATGGTCGCGTAGACGTTGCCCGGCACCCAGCCGACATCGCCGTTGAGCAGCAGGTTGTTGCGCCCGTAGAAGATGGCGAGATCGATCACGCCGGGCAGCGCCGCGATGCCCTTCTCCTCCTTGAACGCCCGGTCGAGCATGCCGCCGGCGAACGAGAAGTAGACGACGTCACCCGGGATCGGTGTCACGGTCGGGTTCTCGAGGCCTATCTCCTCGCCGAACCGCTCCACCATCGTGTAGACCTCGTTGCGGGCGTACTTCGCGTGGTAGGCGTCGCCGCCCAGCGGGAGCGCCTGCCACACCGCCTCGCACGTCCGAGGTGCGTCCTTGTCGAGCAGTTCCGCGACGCAGGAGACGCCGCGGCGCTCCAGCGTGATGCTGATCTTCCTTGGCATTCCCACCCTGGCCTGAGTAGTCGCGCTGATTGTTGACAATCCTACGAAGCGTTCATAGCGTGTCAATGCCTCGATCAGTTGCATTCTCGTTAACTCCTGACCAGCGTAAATAGCGTCGAGCGAAGCTTCTGCTGTCATGGTGGGAAGGCGGAGCGTCACGTGGACTCAGTGGTGGTGCTGCGGGGCGACGACGCGCCGCCCGGCATGGCCGAGGTCGAACGCCTGGCCGACGTCCGTTACGTACGGGAACCGGAGCTCGCGGAGGCCCTTCCGGGCGCCGATGTCCTGTTCATGTGGGACTTCTGGTCGGACGCCCTGGCCGCGGCCTGGCCGGAGCGGGGAGGGCCGGACTGGGTGCACATCGCGAGCGCGGGCGTCGACCGGCTCCTCTTCCCCCGGCTGGTGGCCGGGGACGTCGTCGTGACCAACTCGCGGGGCGTCTTCGACGAGCCGATCGCCGAGTACGTGCTGGGCCTCGTGCTCTGCTTCGCCAAGGGCCTGCACACGACGCTCGGCCTGCAGGCGCAGGCGCGGTGGCGGCACCGGGAGACCGAACGGATCGGCGGCGCCCACGCGGTCGTCGTCGGCACCGGTCCCATCGGCCGGGCGATCGGCCGCAAGCTCACCGCCGCAGGGCTGCGGGTCAGCGGCATCGGCCGGACCGCGGATCCCGGCGATCCCGATCTCGGCGAGATCCGTTCGATGGACCGGTTGGACGAGACGCTCGGGCAGGCCGACTACGTGGTGCTCGCCGCGCCGCTCACCGAGCTCACCCGGGGCATGATCGACAAGGCGGCCCTCACGGCGATGCGTCCCACCGCCCGGCTCATCAACGTGGCGCGCGGCCAGCTGGTGGTCGAGGACGACCTGATCGACGCCTTGCGTGAAGGCCGGATCGCCGGCGCGGCGCTGGACGTCTTCGAGACCGAGCCGCTCGACGAGACCTCACCCCTGTGGGGCCTGCCGAACGTCATCGTGTCCCCGCACATGTCCGGCGACACGATCGGCTGGCGCCAGGAGCTCGTCGACCTGTTCGCCGACAACCTCGGACGGCGCGCCGCCGGCCGCCCGCTCCGCAACGTGGTCGACAAGCGGCTCGGCTACGTTCCGACCCAGCAGAAAGGGAGGGCCCGATGAGCCCGACCGCGCTGACCGCGCTGACCGCGACCGAGCTGCTGGCGGGCTACCGCGACGGGACGATCTCGCCGGTCGAGGCCACCGAGGCCGTGCTGGCGCGCATCGCGGAGCTCGATCCCCGGCTCAACGCCTTCTGCCTGGTCACCGCAGACGAGGCCCTCACACGGGCCCGCGAGTCGCAGGACCGGTGGCGGCGGGGCGAACCGTGCGGCCTCCTCGACGGCGTACCGGTCTCGATCAAGGACATCCTCCTGACCCGCGGCCACCCGACCCGCCGCGGCTCCCGGACGGTCTCCCCGGACGGCCCGTGGCCCGAGGACTCGCCGGCCACGGCCCGGCTGCGCGAGCACGGCGCGGTGATGGTCGGCAAGACGACGACGCCGGAGTTCGGGTGGAAGGGCGTCACCGACAGCCCGCTCACCGGGGTCAGCCGGAACCCCTGGGACCTCTCCCTCACCCCCGGCGGTTCCAGCGGTGGCGCGGCCGCCGCTGTGGCGGCAGGCCTCGCGCCGCTCGCCGTGGGCACTGACGGCGGCGGCTCGGTCCGCATCCCGGCGGCGTTCACCGGCACGTTCACCCTCAAGCCCACCTACGGCCGCGTCCCGCACCATCCGGCGAGCCCGTTCGGCACCCTCGCCCACGTCGGCCCGATCACCTGGACCGTGGCCGACGCGGCGCTCATGCTCGACGTCATCACCGGACCCGACGGCCGCGACTGGTCGGCGCTCCCGCCGCCCGTCACGCCGTTCGCGGAGGCCCGGCCCCCGGACGACCTCGGCGGGCTGCGCGTGGCCTACAGCCCGACCCTCGGCTACGCCTCGGTCGAGCCGGAGGTCGCGGCGCTGGTCACGGCCGCCGTCGGCGTGTTCGCCGAGCTGGGCGCCAAGGTGGAGCAGGTCGATCCCGGCTTCGACGACCCGGTGCGCGACTTCGAGGCCCTCTGGTTCGCGGGCGCCGCCAAGGTCGTCGAGAGTCTCTCCCCGGCCCGCCGCGCCGAGCTCGATCCCGGGCTGCGCGAGGTCGTTGAGGAGGGGGCGCGGCTGTCGGCGCTCGACTACCTGGAGGCCACCGCCACCCGGGTGCGGCTTGGCCGGATCATGGGAACCTTCCACGAGGAGTACGACCTCCTGCTCACCCCGACCCTCCCGATCACCGCCTTCGAGGCCGGACGTGAGGCGCCGCAGGGCGCCCGTGCCCGCTGGACCGGCTGGACGCCGTTCACCTACCCGTTCAACATGACCCAGCAGCCGGCGGCGAGCGTCCCCTGCGGATTCACCGCCGCCGGCCTCCCGGTCGGCCTGCAGGTGGTCGGTCCCCGCCATGCCGACGCCCTGGTGCTCAGCACCTGCGCGGCGTACGAACGGGCAAACCCCTGGCACGCCCATCGGCCCACCATCGACATCACCTGAGCGTGATGGTCAGTCGAAGGTGATGACGGAGCGGCCCGTGGCGGTGCCCTCGGCCATCGCGGCCAGGATGCCCGGTGCGTCTTCCAGCTGGACCTGGGCGACCTCCGGGACGATGTCGTGCGCGGCGGCGAAGTCGAGGGTGTCGCGCATGTCCTTCGGGGACCCCGACGGCGAGCCCATCACGCGGCGGCGGCCCAGCACGAGGCCGATCGGGGCGAGCGTGATCGGCTCTGGGCCGTATCCGAGGTAGAGCAGGGTGCCGTCCGGGCGCAGGCCGCCGAACGCGGCCAGGCCGGTGGCGGTGTCGGGCGCGGTGTTCATGGCCAGGTCCGCACCGCCGTCCGCGCCACCGTCCCAGGCGAGCAGGGCCTCGGCCGGGTCCTGCTCCTCCGTGGCGACGAAGAGCTCGGCGCCGAGCTCGCGCATCTCGTTCTCGGTGCGGCGCGAGCGGGAGACCACGGCGACCCGGGCGCCCATGGCGACGGCGAAGCGCACGGCCATCGTGCCCACGCCGCCGGTGCCGAGCACGGCGACCTTCGACCCGGCGACCGCGCCGCCCTGGCGCAGGCCGTTGAACGCGGTGATCCCGGCGCACATCAGCGGCGCGGCCGCGACCGGGTCCAGGCTCTTGGGCAGAGGAGTCACGAAGCCCGCGCGGGCGATGAAGTACTCGGCGTAGCCGCCGTCGTGGTTGACGCCGGTGACGTGCTTGGGGCCGGCGCAGAGCATCTGGTCGCCACGCACGCAGTAGTCGCAGCGGCCGCAGGAGGTGTACAGGAACTGCGCCCCGACGGGGGTGCCGACGTCCGGCCAGTCGACGCCCTGGCCCAGCGCGGCGACGACACCGCTGATCTCGTGGCCGGGGACGACCGGGAAGTGACCGAACGGGTAGTGGCCGTGGAACTGGTTGACCTCCGAGTAGCACATGCCGCAGGCGGTCACCTTCACCAGGATCTCGCCGGGACCGGGCTCGGGCACGTCACGTTCGACCAGCTCAAGCGGCTTGTGTGGGGCGTTGAGGACGGCGCTGTGCATGGGACTTCCTCCGATGTAGCGACGATATACGGTGCTGCTTATCGACGGTATATCAATGTAGCGGTGGTTGGCAAAGTTTTGTAGCATTGATGTCATGAGTACTCAGGACGACGCCAGGGAACGCATCCTGCGGGCCGCGTCGCAGCTGCTCGCCGAGGCGAACGGCGAGCCCGTGTCCACCCGCGCCGTCTGCGCCGCGGCGGGGGTGGGGGCGCCGACCCTGTATCACCACTTCGGGGACAAGGAAGGCCTCTTCGACGCCGTGGCGAGCCGTGGCTTCGAGGAGTACCTGGCGGAGAAGCGCGCGCAGCCGAGCACGGGCGACCCGGTGGACGACCTGCGGCGCGGCTGGGACCTGCACGTGGAGTTCGGCGTCACCCATCCGGCGATCTACGTCCTGATGTACGGCGGCACCCGCACGCCCGCCGCCGCCAAGGAGGCCCAGGCCATCCTGCTCGGCCTGCTGGAACGGGTGGCGCACGCCGGGCGCCTGCGGGTGCCGGTCGAGACGGCGGCGCGCATGGTCCATGCCGCCGGCGCCGGCGTCACGTTGACGCTGATCGCCGACCCCGGCGCCGGTGATCTGTCCGCCCGCACCCGCGAGGCCGTGCTGGCCGCGATAGCCACGCCCGCGGGTGCCGCCACGGCCGCGGATGCCGCGGATGCCGAGGGGGTTGCGGATGCCGACGGGGCCACGGGCCTCGAAGGAGGGGTGGCTGTCCGCGCCATCGCCCTGCGTGCCGCGCTTGACGCCGGCGGTGCCGCGCCGCTCAGCGCCGCCGAGGCCGGCCTGCTCCGCGAGTGGCTGGACCGGCTCGCCGGTTAGCCATGGACCGCGGGTGGCCATGGACGGTGGGTTCCCATGGTCGCCGGGTGGCTATGGTCGCGGGGCGCTGGAGGCGCTAGTGTCCCAAGCAAGCACATGCTCGGTTTCAGGAGGTTCCATGCGCCGCGGTGTCCACCTGCTCGAAGAGGTCGAGTTCCACCCGATGAACTCCCGCCGGCCGCTGGAGTACCTGCGCTGGCTGACCGACTACAAGCGGGAGGACGACCGGCTCGCCGAGGGCGCGCACGAGCTCACCGAGGGCATGTCGATCCGTTCCCGTGAGATCGACCTCGTCGGCGCGTTCTACGCCGTCGGCATCACCGGGCACCCGCAGTTCAAGGTGGTGACCCTCTGGGACTGCCACGGCGGCTGGGACGGCGGCTGGCGGCAGATGCTGGAGATCTACGACGACGTCAAGGAGAACCTGTTCCTCTCCGACATCGACGACCTGCGGTTCTCCGCGTTCTCCCGGCCGCTCGGGGCGGCGCCCGGCAGCCCCGCGCTGGCGGACGTGCTGGCCGAGGGATACGCCGCGCCGCTCTACCTCTTCGAGAGCGCCGAGGTCCGGCCGGGCGCCGCGCTCGACTACCTGGAGGCCGTGCGCGAGGAGCGTGCCCCGATGCTGGCCGACCACGGGCACCGGCTGGTCGGCTTGTACGAGGTCCAGTTCTGCGACACCGAGGTGGTCACCCTCTGGGGGACCGACATCGACGCGCACCTGGGCCTGCAGCGTGCCCGTGACGCCGCGCTGGGCATGGACGACGAGGTCGAGGCCGACCACCGGCTCGTCTCCTGGCGCAAACGGGCCCGCGAGTTCCTGTCCGGGCCGTGGCGGGAGAACCTGCTCAGCCCCTATCCCGGCAGCAAGCTGGCCCCCCGGGATTAACGGAACTAATCCGTCAGCTCCTTGCGCCGCCGCCGCTCCTCCTTGCGGGCCTTGCGCTTGACGTCGACCGCGCCCCAGAACGCCAGCCCGCTGACGACGACGCGCGGCGCGCCCGGAACGCCCGGGCCGCTCGCCGAGTGGTCGAACCCGCCCATGATCCCGATGCCCTTGACGTGCACGGTGAGGTCATCGGGCGCGATGACGTCGATGCCGCCCATGATGGCGAACGCCCGGATGCGCACCTCCTGGCCGGGAACGAACCGGGCCTCGCGCAGGTCGACCTTGCCGCCGCCCCAGAAGGCGAACCCGGTGAACTTGGCCGGGACGTTCCACACGCCCTGGCGCTTGAACTCGCTGCAGAACGCGAAGCCCCTCCGCCACGAGGGGGCGTCGATGATCGGCGCGCCGAAGACCGGTGGGCCGGACGGATGCGGCGCGGAGCCGGTGACCGGGAGATCCCTGGTGATCGGCTCCAGTTCGGCGTAGGTCTTGGCGGCGTAGACCGCGGTGAGCCGATCATCCAGCTCGTCCAGGCCCAGCCGCCCTTCGCCCGCGGCTTCGCGCAGGATCTGCGCGACCTGGTCGCGATCGGCGTCCGACGCCCGCATCTCCGGTGGGCCGGGGGAGCGCTCAGGGAGGTTCATGTCCCAGAGACTAAGCCGGTTCGAGGCGGATGACGATGGACTTGGACGTCGGTGTGTTGCTGATTTCGGCCGTGCTGTCCAGCGGCACCAGGACGTTGGTCTCGGGGAAGTACGCGGCGGCGCACCCCCGCGCCGTCGGGTAGGCCACGATCCGGAAGCCGGGCGCGCGCCGTTCCACCCCGTCGGACCACTCCGAGACCAGGTCGACCATGGCGCCGTCCGCGAAGCCGAGCTCGGCCAGGTCGTCCTCGTGCACGAACACCACGCGCCGGCCCGCCTTGACGCCGCGGTAACGGTCGTCCAGCCCGTAGATCGTGGTGTTGTACTGGTCGTGGCTCCGCACGGTCTGCAGCAGCAGCCGTCCCTCCGGCACGCGCAGCACGTCCAGGGTGTTGACCGTCAGGTTGGCCTTGCCGGTGTCGGTGGCGAAACGGCGGTCGTCGCGCGGACCGTGCGGGAGGGTGAAGCCGCCCGGCTCGCGGACCCGGTCGTTGAAGGCCTCGAAGCCCGGCACGACGCGGGAGACATGGTCGCGGATCACGTCGTAGTCGCGCTCCATCGCGTCCCAGTCGATCTCCGTGGCGGGCAGGGCGGCGTGCAGGGTGGCGCGGGCCAGCCCGCACACGATGGCGACCTCGGACTTGAGCTGCGGTGACGCGGGAGCCAGGCGGCCGCGCGAGGCGTGGACCATGCCCATCGAGTCCTCGACGGAGACGAACTGCTCTCCGCTCGCCTGAGTGTCGCGTTCCGTACGGCCGAGCGTCGGCAGGATCAGTGCCTGCTCACCGGTCACGGCGTGCGAGCGGTTGAGCTTGGTCGAGACCTGAGCGGTCAGGCGGCACGAGCGCATCGCCGCCTCCGTGACCGCCGAGTCGGGGGTGGCGCGCACGAAGTTGCCGCCCATCCCGAGGAACACCTTGGCCCTGCCGTCCCGCATCGCGCGGATCGCGTCCACCGTGTCGAAGCCGTGCTCGCGCGGCGGCTCGAAACCGAATTCCTTGGCCAGTGCGTCGAGGAACGCGGCGGGCGGCCGCTCGAAGATGCCCATCGTCCGGTCGCCCTGCACGTTGGAATGCCCGCGCACAGGGCACACGCCCGCGCCCGGCCGTCCGATGTTGCCGCGCAGCAGCAGGAAGTTGACCACCTCGCGGATGGTCGGCACCGCATTGCGGTGCTGCGTCAGGCCCATCGCCCAGCAGACCACGATCCGGTCGGCGGCCAGCACGTCCCCGAGCGTCGCCGCGATCTCCCCTCTGGTCAGGCCCGTGGCCTCCAGGACGTCGTCCCAGTCCAGCGCCCGAACGTGGCGTTCGAACGCCTCGAACCCCGCGGTGTGGGCGGTGAGGAACTCCCGGTCGATCGCGTCGGGCGCCTCCGACTCCAGAAGCAGCCGGTTGAGGGCCTGGAAGAGCGCGAGGTCACCGTTCAGCCGGATCTGCAGGAACCGGTCGGCGAGAGAGGTCCCGCGCCCCGCGATGCCGGACGGGCGCTGCGGGTTCTTGAACCTCATCAGCCCCGCCTCGGGCAGCGGGTTGACCGCGATGATCCGGGCCCCGGACCGCTTCGCCTCCTCCAGCGCCGACAACATGCGCGGGTGGTTGGTGCCCGGGTTCTGCCCCACGACGAAGATCAGGTCGGCCTGGTGGATGTCCTCCAGGAGCACCGAGCCCTTGCCGATGCCGATCGTCTCGTTGAGCGCCGAGCCGGACGACTCGTGGCACATGTTGCTGCAGTCAGGGAGGTTGTTGGTGCCGAACGCGCGGGCGAAGAGCTGGTAGGCGAACGCCGCCTCGTTGCTGGTCCGGCCCGAGGTGTAGAACAGCGCCTCGTCGGGGGAGTCCAGCGCGTTCAGCTCGGTGGCGAGCAGGCCGAACGCCTCGTCCCACGACACCGGCTCGTAGTGCTCGGCGCCCGCCCGCTTGATCATCGGCTCGGTCAGCCGGCCCTGCTGCCCCAGCCAGTGATCGGAGCGTTCCGCCAGCTCCGCCACGGTGTGGCGGGCGAAGAACTCGCGGGTGACGCGCCGCGTCGTGGCCTCCTCCGCGACCGCCTTCGCGCCGTTCTCGCAGAACTCGGCGACGTGCCGCTTGTCGCCCTCAGGCCACGCGCAGCCAGGGCAGTCGAACCCCTGCTTCTGGTTGACCCGGAGCAGCGTCAGCGCCGTGCGCTTGGCGCCCATCTGGTCGAACGACTGGCGCAGCGCGTGCGTCACGCCGGGGATCCCGGCGGCTGTGTCCTTGGGCGCCGAGACCGTCAGGCCCTCGTCACCGGTGTCCTCAACGGGTGCTCTGCGGCTCATCGCGACTGATCCTGGCTCATTGGTGCCGATCCTGGCTCATCGATGCTGGTCCTGGCTCATTGACGCTGGTCCTGGCTCATATAGTCCCACTGTCGCATGCCGGGGGGCAGTGCCCGGTCACACGCTGATCGTGATTAGGTGGTCGTATGGCGGGCGAGACGGCGAAATCGGCTATGGCGAAGGCGGATCGGGGCACGGAGGTCACCACCCCACCCGAGCTGCTCGCCGCCCCCGGATACGTGGCCCGCCGCCTCTACCAGTCGTACGTGGCGCTCTGGACCCGCCTGGTGGACCCGGTCCTCACCGGCCCGCAGTTCGCCGTGCTGACCGCGGTGAACAAGTACCCCGGCGTCGACCAGGGGTCGCTGGCCGCCTCGGTCGCGCTCGACCGTTCCACGATGGCCGACATCGTGCGGCGGCTGGAGGACAACGGCCTGATCGTCCGGCACACGGCGACGCACGACGGGCGCCGCAAGCTGCTCTACCTCACCGACGAGGGGGAGCGGCGGCTGGACGAGGTCAACCGCCGGGCGAGGCGGCTCGACGAGGACCTGATGCGCGGTCACTCGGCCGCTGACCGGGACCGCTGGCTGCGGGAGATGACCTCGCTCGCCGCCCACTGGGAGAGCCTGCTCGCCGAGTAACGTCCGCGTTCCACTTCGTTTCGGCCCGGTTATATCGGAGCTCAGGCCTTGCTTTTTTGAGATCGTCCGTGTTCGGATTAGTTAGTCCGAACACGGAGCATCTTCGAATCCTTCGTGGATCGGTTGTCTGTGCCGCGTTTCCGATCGCTAGGAGGAGCTTTGACTGCGAGCCAGTCGTACAGCGTCACGATCGTCGGAGGTGGCCTCGGCGGGCTGACCGCCGCGCTCGCGCTCCGGCAGCGAGGGCTGCGCGTCACGGTCCTGGAGCAGGCCGAGCAGCTCGGCGAGGTCGGCGCGGGCATCCAGACCGCGCCGAACGCCAGCCGCGTCCTGATGGCGCTCGGACTCCGCTCGCAACTGGAGGCCATCCACACCGAGCCGCTCGACCAGGTGCGGCGCCGGTGGGAGGACGGCAGCGTCATCGCGGTGACCCCGCTCGGTGACTTCTGCAAGCGCACGCACAACGCTCCGTACTGGCACTACCACCGCGCCGACCTGCACAAGGTGCTGCTGGACGCCTGCCTGTCGCCGGACACCCCCGGCCCCATGGTCGAGGTGCACACCGGCAGCAAGGTGGTCTCGATCGACCAGGGCGACCCCGCCCGGCCGGTCGCCGTGACGGCGGCGGGAAAGCGGCACGAGTCCGACGTGCTGGTCGGCGCCGACGGCATCCGGTCCGGCGTCCGCGACGCCCTCGGCATGCCCGACACACTGCTCTTCTCCGGGGAGATGGCCTACCGCGTGCTCATCCCCGGAGACAAGATCGCCGCCGATCCGGCGACCCGCTGGCTGGTGGACCGGTTCCAGAGCACCATCTGGTACGGGCCCGACCGGCATCTGGTGCACTACATGATCCGCGGCGGCCAGTACCTCAACGTCGTCGCGATCGTCCCCTGCTCCCCCGAAGTGGAGGAGCGGTGGACCGTCTCGGCCACCGTGGACGAGCTCGTCGAGGCCTTTCCGGGCTGGGACGACCGGGTGGCCGCGATGCTCTCCAAGGCGGAGGGCGAGATCTCCGCCTGGGCCATGTACCACCGCCGCCGAGATCCGGTATGGGTGGACGGGCACGTGGCCCTGCTCGGCGACGCCTGCCACGCGATGCTGCCCTACCAGGCACAGGGCGCGTCACAGGCGATGGAGGACGCGGCCGTGCTCGCCGAGGAGCTCGGCTCGGTCCCGGTGACGGGCGTGGCGGGGGCCCTCGCCCGTTATGTGGCGCGGCGCGCCAAACACGCCGGGATGGTCCAGGACGCGGCCTGGCGCAACATGCGTTTCTACCACCTGCCGGACGGGCCTGAGCAGCGCGAACGCGACGCCAAGCTCAAGAACTTCGGTGGCGAGTCCGATGTCTCCTACGAGTGGCTCTGGAGCGGCACGCCGCTCAACGACCCCGACCAGGAGTCCTTCGCCTACCAGTTCCACGGCTGAGCCATCCGCGGCTGAACCGTCCACGGCTCGACCATTCCCGGCTCGACCATTCACCGCAGCACCCTTTCACCGCACCTGGCGGGAGCCTCCATGAAGACAGGAAACCAGATCGTCCAGGAACTGCCCTGGAAGTGGGGCGTCCAAGGAAAGATCTTCATCATCGGCGGTCTCGGCTACATGTTCGACGCCTGGGACGTGGCGCTCAACGGATTCCTCACCCCCCTGCTCGCCAAGCACTTCGAACTGTCGGTCGGCGAGAAGGGCCTGATCGCCACGGCGAACCTCATCGGCATGGCGGTCGGCGCCGTCGCCTGGGGCACGATCGCCGACCGGATGGGCCGCAAGAAGGCCTTCAGCCTCACACTGCTGATCTTCGCGCTGTTCTCGGTCCTCGGCGCGCTGTCGCCGAGCTACGAGGTCTTCCTCCTGTTCCGCTTCCTGGCGGGCGTCGGCCTGGGCGGCTGCATCCCGGTCGACTACGCACTGGTCGGGGAGTTCTCACCGAGTCGGCTGCGCGGCAAGATCCTCTCGGCGATGGACGTCTGGTGGCCGATCGGCGCCACCTTCTGCGGGGTGGCAGCCACCCTGCTGGAGCCCGTCCAGGGCAACTGGCGCTGGATGCTCGCCGTGATGATCATGCCTGCGCTGCTGCTGTTCTGGGTGCGGCGCGGCATCCCCGAGTCACCGATGTACCTCGCCAAGGCGGGCCGCGAGGCCGAGGCACGCGAGATCATCGACGATCTGGTGGCGCGGACCGGCACCCCCGCCGAGCCCTACGTCATCACCGCACCGCCCGAGGAGACGGGCGGGCCGCGAGGTCTGCGCGCCGCTCTTTACCAGCTCCGCCTGGTGTGGAGCTTCAGCCCGCGCATAACGTCGGTGGCGTGGACGCTGTTCGTCACGGTCATGACCGTCTACTACGTCGCGCTGAGCTGGATGCCCACGATCCTCAAGGAGGAGGGCTACACCGACGCCGCCGCGTTCGCCAAGACCACCCTGATGACGGGCGTCGGCATCGTCGGCGTGCTCCTGTCGGCCTGGCTGGTCGAGGTCGTCGGCCGCAAGTGGGTCATCGGTGTCTCGGCGCCGGTGTCGGCGGCGGCCCTGGTCGCCTTCGCGGCCTCTCTCAACCTGCAGACCACGGCGCTGGTGTGGCTCGGCGTCTTCGGGTTCATGATCCAGGTCACCATCCCGGTGCTGTACGCGTACGTGGCGGAGCTCTACCCCACCCAGATCCGGGCCAGCGGGTTCGGCTGGGCGTCGTCGGCCAGCCGGGTGGTGTCGGGCTTCATCCCGTTCATCTTCGGCACCCTGCTTTGGCCCGCGCTCGGCCTCACCTGGACGTTCGCCGTCCTGGGCGGCGTGACCGTCGTGGTGGTCCTGTGGATGGCGGCCGGCGCGCCGGAGACCAAGGGCCGGGAACTCGACCACGTCACCGAGCCCGCGCCGAAGCCCGGCGAGGAGCCCGACCCCGTCCCCGTGAGGGCGTGACGCGCACATGAAGCCCGCGCCCTTCACCTACCATCGCGCCCGCGACGTCGCCGGGGCCATCGACCTGGTGGCCGAGCTGGGCCCGGACGCGAAGTACATCGCCGGAGGCCAGAGCCTGGTCGCGATGATGAACTTCCGGCTGGCCCGGCCGTCCCACCTGGTCGACCTCGGCGGCCTGTGGAGCGAGCTCGCCCATGTACGGCGGGACGGCGACTCCGTCCGGATCGGCGCCCTCACCACGCACCATGAGGTCGAGACGGCGGGCCTCGGGCTCCTCAGCGAGGCGATGGAGTGGATCGGCCACCTGCCCATCCGTACCCGGGGAACGGCCGGCGGCAGCCTCGCCCACGGCGACGCCACCGCCGAGTGGTGCCTGCTCGCGCTGCTCCTGGACGCGGAGATCATCGTGCAGGGACCGGAGGGGCGCCGCACGATCCCGGCGGCCGAGCTGTTCCTCGGCTTCTTCACCACCACGCTGGAGCCGGAGGAGATCATCCTCGAGATCGTCTTCCCGCGTTCCGGCCGCCGGGCCGCGCTCACCGAGTTCGCCGAACGGCGCGGCGACTTCGCCACGGTCGTCGCCGCCGTGGACCTGGAGACGTCCGCCGTGGTGCTGGGCGGTGTCGCGCCCGCGCCCGTCCGCGTTCCCGAGGCCGAGGCCGTGCTGGCCTCGGGCGGATCGTTCGCCGACTGCGCCGAGGCCGCCGCAGCGGCGATCGATCCGCCGGGTGACGCCAACGGGAGCGCCGAATACCGCAGGGTCCTCACCCGGACCCTGGTGGCCCGAGCCTGCGAGGAGGCCCAGTCATGAAGGGCACTCAGCCATGACCGAGCGACGAGGGACGTGGGTCGGCTCGTCGGTGGGCCGCCGCGAGGACCCGCGGCTGCTGACCGGGCAGGGCCGGTTCGTGGACGATATCCACCTGCCGCAGATGCTGCACGCCCAGTTCGTGCGCAGCACGATCGCGGCGGGGACCGTGGTCTCGATCGACCTGTCCGCGACGCTGGCCGTGCCGGGCGTCGTCGCCGCGTACACGGCCGCCGATCTGGACATGGGCGACATCACTGCCATCCTGGACCGGCCGGCCTCGGAGTTCGTGCAGACGGACATGCCCGTGCTGGCGCGGGATCGGGTGCGGTACGTGGGCGAGCCGCTCGCCATCGTGCTCGCCGAAGATCCCTACGCGGTCGAGGACGGTCTCGAAGCGGCCCGCGTGACCTATGACGCGGATGCCCCCGTGGTGTCGGACGAGGTCGCGATGGCGCCCGGCGCGCCGCTCGTCCACGAGGCGGCGACGGGGAACGTCCTCGTGGACGTGTCGATGTTCGCGACGGAGGGCATCGACCGGATCATCGACGAGGCGCCGTGCGTGGTGCGCGTCCGTGCCAAGACCGGGCGCCAGAACGCGCTGCCGCTGGAGACAAGGGGCGTGGTCGCGAGTTGGGACGCGCGGGACGAGCAACTGCTCGTCCAGACCTGTACGCAGGTGCCCCACCAGGTCCGTACGGTGATGGCCGGCTGCCTCGGCCTGGCCGAACGATCGGTGCGCGTGCTGGTGCCCGACATGGGCGGCGGCTTCGGCCTGAAGTGCGTGGTCGGCCGGGAGGAGATCGCGGTCGGCGCGGCCTGCCTGAAGGCGGGGCGGCCGGTGAAGTGGATCGAGGATCGCCGGGACGCACTGACCGCCTCGTTCCTGGCTCGTGAGCAGCGGTACGACGTGCGCGCCGCGTTCGACGGCGACGGGCGCCTCCTCGCGCTGGACGCCGACATCGTGTGCGACATGGGCGCGTACTCCTGCTACCCGTTCACGGCCGGCATCGAGCCGCTGATGGCGTCGGCCGAACTGCCCGGCGTCTACAAGGTGCCCGCCTACCGGGTCCGAGGCCGTGCCGTCACGACCAACAAGGCGCCGACCGCCCCGTACCGGGGAGTGAGCCGCCCGCAGATCGTCATGGTGATGGAGCGGCTTTTCGAACGGGCCGCCCGCGAGCTGGACATGGACCCCGTGGAGATCCGCCGCCGCAACCTGATCACCGAGTTCCCGTACACCGGGATCAACGACGTCACCTACGACCCCGGCTCGTACCTGGAGTCGCTCGACCTGTGCGAGCGGGTGCTCAAGGACGAGGGCTGGTACGAGCGGCGCGGCGCCGCCCGTTCCAGTGGCCGTTTCATCGGGATCGGCTACTCCTGCTTCAGCGAACGGACCGGCTACGGCTCGGCGGCGTTCGCCAAGCGCAAGATGGCTGTGGTGCCCGGCTTCGACATGGCCGAGATCCGGATGGACCTCAGCGGCGGCGTCACGGTCACCACCGGGACGATGAGCCATGGGCAGAGCCACGAGACGACGCTCGCCCAGATCGTCGCCGACCGGCTCGGCCTCGACATCGCCGAGGTCAAAATCCATCAGGGCGACACCGACCGCATCACGTACGGATTCGGCACGTTCGCCAGTAGATCCGCCACCATCGGCGGCAGCGCCGTGGCCCGCGCCGCGACCGCCTTGGGCGAACGACTCCTGGCCCTGGGCGCGCACCTCCTGGAAACGACGTACGACAACGTCGAGCTGGACGCCCGCCGGGTCCGCCGCCGCGACGACGGCCGTGCCCTCTCGTTCGAGGAACTGGCCGACGTCGCCTATCTGAAGGCCCACCTGCTGCCGAAGGACGCCGAGCCCGGGCTCACCGCGAGCGCGACGTTCGACGTCCACGGCGACGGCACGTTCAGCAACGCCGCCCACGGAGCGGTCGTCGAGCTGCACCCGGGCACCGGCCAGATCGAGATCCTGCGCTACGTGTGCGTCGAGGACTGCGGCGTCGCGATCAACCCGCAGGTCGTCGAGGGGCAGGCGCGCGGCGGCATCGCCCAGGGGATCGCGGGCGCCCTCTTCGAAGAGATCACCTACGACGAGCAGGGCGAGCCCTCCTGTGCCAGCTTCATCGACTACAAGGTCCCGACGGCGGGCGAGATCCCCGACATCTCGGTCCACCACCTGGAGACGCCCTGCGCGTTCACCGAGAGCGGCGCCAAGGGCGCGGGCGAGGGCGGCACGATCGGCGCCCCCGCCGCCGTGCTCAACGCCGTGAACGACGCGCTGCGCCCCACCGGGGTCGAGCTCGACGACACCCCCATCCGTCCCGAGACCGTCCAACGGGCGCTGGCCACGATCGGAGTGTTCGCATGACGAGTTCAGACAAGGCGGCGCCATGACGTGTTCATGGTCGCGGCTCCGCCGCTCCGGGTCATGGCGCTTTGACGCCTTGTCTTCCCTCGTCGGTCGTTCCTCCCTCCTCAGTCCAGACAAGGCGGCGCCATGACCGAGAAACTGCTGATCAGCCTGACCGTCAACGGGCGCACGCACGACGACCTCGTGATCGAGTCGCGGCACACGCTCGTGGACGTGCTGCGGCATCAGATCGGCCTCACCGGCACCCACGTCGGCTGCGAGCACGGCGTCTGCGGTGCCTGCACCGTCCTGCTCGACGGCGCCCCGGTCCGCGCCTGCCTGGTCTTCGCCGCCCAGGCCGAGGGCCGTGACGTCCGCACGGTCGAGTCGCTCGCCTCCGACGGCGAGATGAACGACCTGCAGCGGGCGTTCTCCGCCCACCACGGGCTGCAGTGCGGCTTCTGCACACCCGGTTTCCTGATGCTCGCCGAGGGGTTCCTCGCCGAACGCCCCGACGCCACCCGAGAGGAGATCCGCGAGGTCGTGTCCAGCAACCTCTGCCGGTGCACCGGCTACCAGACCATCGTCGACGCGATCGAGGACTGCGCCCGCGCCCGGGAGGAGTCCCGATGATCCTGGAGAACGAGATCGCCGTGGCGGCCGCCCCAGACGAGCTCTTCACTCTCATCAACGACGTCGAACGCGTCGTGACGTGCCTGCCCGGCGCCGCCCTCGAGGGCCGCGACGGCGACACCTACAGCGGCGGCGTCAAGGTCAAGGTCGGCCCCATCACCGCCGCGTACGCGGGGACCGTGAGGTTCCTGGAGGTGGACGAGGCCCGCCGCCACCTGCGCCTCCAGGGCCGGGGCGCCGACACGCACGGCAGCGGCGACGCCGAAGCCGAGGTGAGCCTGACCGTCGATGAGGCCCCCGAAGGCTCGGTCCTCCGCATCAAGACGGACCTGCTGATCCGCGGGAAGCTCGTCCAGTTCGGGAAGGGCGCGATCGTCACGGTCTCGAACCGCCTCCTTCAGCAGTTCGCCACGAACCTCGCCGCCCTGATCGAGGCCGACCGCACCGGCGTGCCCGCCCAGAAGTCCGCTGTCCCAAGGCCCGCTGCCCAGGAGCCCGCCACGATATCGGCGCTGGTCCCGCCATCCGCCGCCAAATACGCGCCGATCGCCGCCGCGTTCGCCGTCGGTCTCTTCCAGGGCTGGCTGCTGGGCAAGCTGAGCGCGCAGTCCAAGCAGCTAAAGGAGCTGCGCCGTGGCTGACGGGATGTACGGCCAGGAGACCGACGACACCTATTCCACTGCGGGCTTCGGCAACCCAGTCCGCCGCGGCGAACGCCCAGCGCTGATCATCGTTGACCTCACGAACGGCTTCACCGACCCTGCGTACCCCTCCGGTGCGGACCTGTCCGACGTCGTCAAGGCCACCTCCACCCTGATCGAGAGCGGCCCCGCACCGGTCATCTTCACCACGATCGCGTACACCCCGGCCGAACTCGACACCGTGACCTGGCTGCACAAGGCACCCGGGATGCGGGCGATGCGCGAGGGCACCCCGGCCGTGGAGATCGACCCTCGCCTGCCCCGCAGCCCTGGCGACATCCTGATCACTAAGAAGGGCGCCTCCGCGTTCTTCGGCACGACCCTCGCCGCAACCCTGACCGCGCTGCGCTGCGACACCGTCCTGGTCTGCGGCGCCACCACCAGCGGCTGCGTCCGCGCCACCGCCGTCGACGCCGTCCAGTCCGGCTTCTCGGTCCTGGTGCCCCGCGAGTGCGTCGGCGACCGCGCCACCGGCCCGCACGACGCGAACCTCTTCGACATCCAGGCCAAGTACGGCGACGTGATCAGCCTCGCCGACGCCTGCGACTACCTGGCGGGAGCCCATGCCTGAACGCACCCTCACCCAATCCGCCCTGGCGGACCTGGCCGACATCCGGGCCCAGAGCCGTTGGACGACCTCGAACGGACTCCGCCTCCACGCCCTCGACTACGGAGGCCCCGGAACGCCACTGGTCATCATCCCCGGCATCACCAGCCCGGCGATCGCCCTGGACTTCGTGGCCCGCGAACTCACTGACCTCGTCCGCCCCATCGTCCTCGACGTACGAGGCCGGGGCTTCTCCGACGACGGTCCCTCGTACACCCTCCAGGACTACGCCGCCGACACCGAAGCACAGCTCGCCGGCCTCGATGCCCCGATCCTCCTGGGCCACTCCATGGGCGCCCGGATCGCCGCCCTGGTCGCCACCAAGACAGCCCTTCGCGGCACGATCCTTGTCGACCCTCCCATGAGCGGCCCTGGCCGAGGCACCTACCCGACGACCCTCGACGCGTTCCAGAACCAGCTCTCCCAGGCACAACGCGGCACCACCGCCGACGAGGTCGCCCGCTCCTGGCCCCGCTGGCCCCGCCGCGAACAGGAGCTCCGCGCCCGCTGGCTGTCCAGCTGCGGCGCCGACGCGATCGCCGCCACCCACCGGGGCTTCGAGACCGAGGACTTCTTCGACATCTGGCCCGCCGTCCCGGCCCCCACGACCCTGATCTACGGCGCCGAGAGCCCCGTGGTCACCGCCGCCGGCGCCGCCGAGGCCGCCCGCGCCAACCCCGCCGCCCAACTCCTCGAAGTCCCCGCCGCAGGTCACATGGTCTTCTGGGACAATCCCCAGGCCGCCCTCAAGACCACCCGGGAGATCCTCCGCGCCCTCGTCTAGTGGCCTGCGCCTGTCGGGCCAAGCCGCACGATCTCCGTCAGGCTCGCGGCGGCACCTCGCCGTGCTCGAGGCCCTGGCGGATGGCACCGACCAGTGCTGCCGCGTCGCTGGTGAAGCCCGTGATGAGCAGGCGTCCACCCTTGCGGCCGTCGCCACTCTTGATCTTGACGACGGTGTAGACGTCCCAGCCCAGCATCTGGCCCACCCAGTGGTTCTGCCCCCGGTTAGAGATCCGGCTGATGTGATCCCAGGGGACTACCCGGAACTGGGTGGCGTGTTCGTACGCCAGACCTCCGGTCCGCACCCTGAACACCTCGCCGGGCGTCATGAAATAGCGCCGCAGGCATGAGCCGCCCCACCACAGCCCGACCAGCGCGACCCCGAGCAGCAGCCCGGCCACCAGCTGGCCCCGCTGCCCGTCGGCGAATATCGCGATCAGCACGGGCACCGACGCCGCCCCGGCCACCAGGCCCACGAGCAACGAGGTCACCCCCACCGCGCCCCGCCGGGAGTCGTCGGTCTCGAAGCGCCGTACGAACGCCCCCAACTCCTGCTCCGCCGCCCGCACCATCGCGCCTCCCGTCGTCGCATCTTCGCTCAGGATCACGCAAACGACGGCGCCCACGACCGGATCACGCTCCCTGACCGTAAACGGCCAGACACGCACCCGCTGTCAGCCGAGCTCATCGTGCCGGCCGTCGAGCCCGAAGCCCACCTGGTCAAGATCCCCGCCTCCGGCCACATGGTCTTCTGGGACAACTCACAAGCCGGCCCCTGACCACCATCCGAGAAACTTCTGGCTCCTCAGCGCCTAGTGCCAATAGAGATGCGTGCGTCCATCGATCGTCCGGACGGGCGGATGAACGAAAACCTCGGCGGAGTGGACCCCGTAGGCGACATTGAGTGTGTCGAGCCGGTAGTACCAACCCCGCTCGTTCATGGTGATCAGATAGTTGATCTGCCAGCGCAACGTGTGCCGCCGCTTGAGCGGCACCCCCGTCCGAGCCCAACCCGGCTCAAGCCCGCGCAGCTTGTACCTTGAGATCTCCGGCACGAGCCTGACGTACAACCTGCCGTCCGACTCGGTCAGCTCCACCTGGTCAGCGCTGGGCGGCCCGTCCCTGAGCTCCGACACGGGCTCGAAGTCCCTGCCCTCGGACATCCAGACTTCGTGGACGAACGGCGGTTCGGCATTGGGCAGCGGGAAGGCTTCAGGAAGGGCACTGCGCTTCGCCGCCCCAGAGCCGCCACGCGTTCGCCGAGTCCAGTAGACCCGCACCCATTGCACTGCCACGTCCACGCCGCGATGCTCGCACGCACGCAGCGAGCTAATCCACATGATTTCCCTCAGGCTCTCGGCGGCACCTCGCCGTGCTCCAAGCCGTGCCGGACGGTGCCGACAAGCTTCACCGCGTCGCTGGTGAAGCCCGTGATGAGCAGGCGTCCACCCTTGCGGACGCCGCCACGCTTGATCTTGACGACGGCGTAGACGTCCCAGCCAAGCTTCTGGCGACCCAGTGGTTCTGGCTTCGAGTAGAGATCCGGCTGATGTGATCCCAGGGGACGACGCGAAACAGCCCGGCGAGCGCGACCGCGAGCGGTAGCCCAGCGACCCTGCGGACTTGCTCGTCGGCGAACATCAGCACGGGGACCGACACCAATCCGGCCACCAGACCCACGAGCAAGGAGATCACACCCACCCGCGCCCCGCCGGGAGTCGTCGTCGGTCTCGAAGCGATGCACGAATACTCCCAACTCCCGCTCCGCCGCCTGCACCATCGCGCCTCCCGTCGCCGAACCCCCGCTCAGGAAACGAAGGCGCCCACGGCTGGAGCATCTTCCTGGCCGCCAACGACCAGACACTCAGCTCATCGTGCCGACCGTCGCGCCTGACGGTCCGGAGCAACCCGATCGGGATTGGCGCTTTGCTGGCCCCGATCAGGAGGTGGGCCGCCAATGGCCAACCATTGGCGCGCCCCAGTGGTGAGATGGTGGTGGCTGTCCGACTGCCCATGCCGCCGTCGAGGGTGTTCTCCGGTTCGTGGTCACGGCCCCGGAGGGGAACAGCAGGACTTTGATTGCTTTGTCCCCGGGAGGCCGTGCCGGAAGAGACGCGCTCCAAGGTGTGGTTGGGCAGTCGCGCTACGTTCGTCCCCTTTGCTGGTGCAGGCACCCGGTTGCGGATCAGCACGGCTTAGCTTCAAATATCGGCGACGAAGAACGAAGATTTCCTGGGTATTGAGTTTTGCGCCCGTTCGCTGGTTTGCGCATCTGCGGGTTACTGCTGTGCCGCTTCGCGGTTGGCGGCGGCGGTCTCCCCTTTGGCTCGGCATCCCGCCCGGCTACCGGCAGGGATGGGGGCGGAGGCCAAAAAGCGGCAGCGACAAGAAGGGAGGTGGGCGGGCGAGGCGTGTTCGGATGGCGCGGGTCTGGTGGTGGCTGATGTTCCAACCTTGAGCCGCGCGGAGCGCGGGTTTAGCGCAACCCCAGGCCGCCACCCGTCCTCCCTCTTGGCGCCTGGCTGGACTTCCGCAATCGCAACCAATGTGACAGCAACACGCAGTAAGCCGCACGGACTCACAAACGGTCACTTCGGCACCGCTCAACCACCCACCTAGATCAGCCGACTTAACCTCCGACTCACTCGCCCCCAACCACGCGCCAACCGGAGGATGGCCACCCAGCCGAGCGCCCATCAACGACGGCCACAAACAAGACGCTGATCACGGAAGGCAATGTCGACTCGGCCTCTAACTCACCCGTCGTCCAGCCACGAAGGCCAGTACATAAAACCCCCAAATCGACACCAGAAAATCCATGACCAGAAACAGTCGCAAATAGCCACTCGACAAGCCGGGGGATGACAATCCACCGACCCCATCAATAACGACGGACACACCGATCCGGGGGTAATGATGTCGGCTCGACCTCCGATTCGCCCGTCATTGAGCAACCAAGAACGATGCACAAATCCCCCCAAATCGACATCAGCGCATCGGTGGCCAGATACGGTCGCCAATAGCCACCCGACACCTTGCCATATGACCGAACGTGACGATACAATAACAGCATGAATTCGATCGCGGATCTTTCTGCCGCTTCCACCGCGCAATTGGTGGAAGCGGCAGCCGTGATCGCCACTCACCTTGCGCAACGTGCCGCGCCTGATTCGGGGTCGGTGTGCATGGAGTTGGCCGAGGAATTGGCCACCGCCATCGACCAAGCCGAATACGCGCTGGCGGGTTTGATCGCGGTGGTGGACCGGAGCGGTGAACCCAAGCATTGGGGTTTGTCGTCCACGCAGGCGTGGTTGCGGTGCCGCATGGGCATGCGCGAAGGCCGCGCCAAAGAACGCATCACCCTGGCCCGCCAACTCCCGCGGCTGCACCGGGTGAATGCGCAGATGGCTACCGGGGACTTGTCGTATGGGTATGCCGCGACCGTCGCCGACGCGGTCCACCGGCTGAGCGATGAGGATTGTGCGAGGGCTGAAGACATTTTTCTGGCGGCTGCGGGTGAGGGGTTGTCGGCGGGGAAGGTCGCGCGGCTCGGCGCCAAGATTCATGATCTGGTCGTTGAGCGGAACGGGGATGACAAGCCGCCCGAGGATGTGCGGCGGGGTTATCAGCGGTCATGGCTGGCCGTGAGTCGGTCGCTGGATGGCGGCTGCTACGTCAAAGGCTGGCTCAACCCCGAAGACACCGCCCTCCTGGACGGCACCTTGGCGCCGCTGGCCAAGCCCGCCGGCAGCGACGACCGACGCGACCTGGCCGAACGCACCGCCGCCGCATTGTCCACCGTGCTGTCAGGCGGGCACAAGGACACTCGCATCACCGTCATCGCCGACCTGGACACCTTGACCGGCGGAGACACACCCGGCCGGCTGCGCGACGGCACCCCGATCCCCGCGGCGCAGGTCCGCCGCATCGCGCTCAATGCCGGTGTCTCCCCGCTGATCCTGGGCCCCGACCACGTGCCGCTCTACCTCGGCCACGCTGTCCGGATCGCCAGCTCGGGGCAACGTCGTGTCCTGGAGACGTTGTATGACACGTGCGCGGTGCAGGGCTGCGAAGTGCCGGGGTTGTTGTGCGAGGTCGACCACGTCGACGGCTGGGCCTTGGGCAACAGCCCCACTGACATCGACAAGCTGGCCTTGTGCTGCGGCTGGCACAACCGGTGGAAACACACCCACCCCGACCAAATACAGATCACCAAAACCGATGAGGGGCGCTACCGGTACCGGGCACTGCCACCCGACGGGATCGCCAGATCCAGACGCGACAGGCCCATCGATCAGGCCGCCAATCCCTGGCACGACGACCACCTCGCGGCCTGATCACCCCATGACCCTGCGGCCCGGCGCCTTCCTGCACCGGGCCTACAGGCATGCCCGTTTCCTTCTTCGCGTCCCTGGTGCACGGGATCACGGTCGCCGGGCCGGGCGTGACTGATTGCCATTGTCATTGATGATCTGAGGGTGTTGTCACCCGGCCTGGCGGCGTCGATGGACCCGGCAACGGCCAGACCCGGCTGCGGGCCATGTTCGAGTGGCTCGCCCATCACGGCCCGGCGCTGATCACGGACGCGGTCTTGCACGTGAACGCCGGAGGGATCATCGTCCGGCTTTCCTTTGAGGCTCACTCGAGAGCGGCACTGCTTGCTTGTCGAGGTGTGGATCGTGCACGCGGCGGCGCCTTTCCGACCGCGTTGACCTAGAGAACGGTCGGGGATGAATCTCGTGGCCTCCATCGCGGACGCGTGGGGGAGCCAACCGCGTGAACGAGGGGCGTGTGAAGCGGAGTGTCGATTTGGGGAGGGGCCGTTCGTGTAGAGGGTGAAGGCAGAAGGAGGGAGCGTGGGGATGGGGAAGATCGTGGTGATCGAGCATCTGACGCTCGACGGTGTGATGCAGGCTCCGGGGCGGCCTGATGAGGACACGCGGGGCGGCTTCGAGCACGGTGGGTGGGCGCAGGAGCGCAATGACCCGGCCATGGCGGCCGCGATGGGCGAGCGCATGGGGGAGTCCTGGGCGTTGCTGGCCGGGCGGCGGACCTACGTGGACTTCGCGTCGTTCTGGCCGAAGCAGGAGCCCAATCCGTTCACCGACGCGCTTAACCGTGTCCAGAAGTACGTGGTGTCGGCAACGCTGGAAGAGCCTCTTGAGTGGGTCAACTCCGTGTTGCTCAAGGGCGATCCGGTGACGGCGATCGAGGGGCTCAAGGGCGGGGTCGACGAGAATCTCGTGGTGTTCGGGAGTGGTGTGCTCGTCCAAGCCCTGATGCGGGCGGATCTGGTCGACGAGTTCGTTCTCCAGATCCACCCGCTCGTGCTGGGGGCGGGGCGCCGGCTGTTCGAGGACAGTACGACCGCCTCGTTGCGGCTCGTCGATTCGGTGACCACCGCCACCGGGGTGGTCATCGCGATCTACGGAGCCCGCTGACCGATGATGACGGTGGCGTTGAGGTCGTCGGAGTGGGCTGTCCGGGTGTGGAGGCCTGCTTGGGTGAAGGCCTCGTGGGCGGTTTCGGCTTGGCGTTTGCTGGTCTCGATGAAGAGGTGGCCGCCGGGGGCCAGCCATTCGGGGGCGGCGGCGGTGACGCGGCGGAGGATGTCCAGGCCGTCCGAGCCGCCGTCGAGGGCGACCTTGGGTTCGTGGTCGCGGGCCTCGGAGGGGAGCAGGGGAACCTCGTCCGTGGGGACGTAGGGGGTGTTGGCGAGCAGGATGTCGATCCGGCCTTTGAGGTGGGCGGGGAGGGGCTCGAAGAGGTCGCCTTCGTACACCTGGCTGAGGTTGCGGCGGGCGCAGCGCACGGCGGCGGGGTCGATGTCGGCGGCGTGCACGTCGATGCCGGGGAGCGTGGCGGCGAGGGCGGCGCCCAGGGCGCCGGTGCCGCAGCAGAGGTCGACCACGGTGGCCGGGGGAGCGGTCAGGGCGACCGCCTGGTCGATGAGGAATTCGGTGCGGCGGCGGGGGACGAAGACGCCGGGGGAGACGTGGATGCGCAGGCCGTAGAACTCCGCCCAGCCGAGGACGTGTTCGAGGGGAAGGCCGGCGACGCGGCGTTCCACCATGGCGTCCAGTTCGATGGTGCTGCGGGCCGTGGAGATGAGGAGTTCGGCCTCGTCCTCGGCGAAGACGCAGCCTGCGGCGCGGAGCCTGGTGACGATCGACAAGAGAGCCTCTCGGGTGTGTGGAGGGTGCTCTCTAGTCGCGGGGGTGAGCACCCGGCCATGAAGTGGCGTTGACGGGACTCACCTCCTCGGGGCGTGCACGGAACAGCGATATTACCGGATCACTCGTGCGACGATGTCGATCATGCTGGACGAGTCCGCCCCTCTGGTCGACGGGACTCCGCTGCTTGATCGGCCGTGGTTCTGGGCGGCTCATCTGTCGATGGCCACGGAGGACGGGCTCGTCGAGGAGGCGTTCGGCTTGCCGGCTGCCACCGGGCGATCGCGTCTGGCGGATCCCGCCCGCTGGCCCTACTTCGAGGTTCCGTTGAACGGCGGCGGCGTCGCGTTCGTCATCTACGAGAACATGCTTGACACCGGCCAGATCCCCGAATACTCCAGGGTGTTGGTGATCGACGGGCAGGCCGCGGTCGCCTGGATCGCTGGATGCGCGTGCGGGCCGGGGCTGAGCTGGCCGGAGCTGGAGGGCCTGCGCCGCGCGCCGGAGGCCGACTTCGGCGTCCTCGACCCCGACCAGCGGATGCTGCTCGCGCTCCCGATGCTGGGCGATCTCCATGTGCCCGGCCACGCCGTCGAAATGGTCACCGCCGCACTCCAGGGCGCCGGGGCGGGCCCCGGGGCCGACGCCCTGGCGGCCGCCTTGGTGGGCGACCACGCGCGGTGGAAACCATCGACCTGGCAGACGACGCCCGACGGCATCACGACCTGCGATGGCGAACACAGCCCCCGCAATCCGTTCAGCGCCAACGCCGTTGATCAGCGGGCCGTGTCCGGTGCCTTGCGCCCTTAGCTCAGCGCGTGCCGTCCAGGAGGCTGCCCGCGTTCGGGACCGTGGTGGTGAGGCCGAGCGTGGACAGGACGCTGTAGGTGGTGGCGGTCGCGGCGGAGAGGACGGGGAGGCCCGCCTCGTCCTGGACGGCCTGGATGGACGGGAGGACGGCATCTGGACGCAGGCTGAGAGGACCAGCGCGTCGGCGTTGGCCAGGGAGAGTTTGCGCCAGTGGTCGCGGAGGTCGGCGGGGTCCAGGCGGCCTACGGCGAGGTTGTCGGGGACTTCCAGGCTCAGGGCGTCGACCACCTCGATGTTCTCGTTCTCGATGTAGTCCACGACCTTCTGGGTGAGCGGCTTCATGTACGGGGTGATGACGGCTATGCGTTGTGCTTTGAGGGCGGCCAGGCCGGTGAGGAGGGCTCCGGCGCTGGACACGACGGGGGCCTGGGAGCCTTCGGCGCGGAGGGCCTCGCGGATGGAGTCCTCGGCCGTGCAGTGGAAACGCGGGCCCTGCGCCATGATCGCCACCAGGCAGGCCGTGGTGACGACGTCGGGGCGGGCGTCCGCGAGCTCGGCTGCGGCACGTTCGGCCTGGGCGTTCATGGCGCGCAGCTGCTCGGGCGTCACGTGCTGCATCCGGGCGCGGGCGCTGTGGAAGACGAAGCGGTCGGCGGGGTCCGCCTCCTCGCGGGCCCGGAGCATGCGCGGGAGCTCGGTCTCCATGGTCAGGTTGGAGCTCGGCACGATCAGGCCGATGTGGTGGTCGGTCACTGGGTCCTCCGGGTGGCCGGGCGCATCTCGGGGACGACGATGTCGCCGTCGCGGACGATCGGCTCGTCGTCCAGGAAGAGGCTGCAACCGCGCATGGGGATGTCGAAGTGGCATGGGGTGTCGTTCGGGCCACCGAGCTCGTTGTTGGGCCCGATCGAGAACATGACGTTCCCGTAGAACGACCGCAGCTCCATGCCCATGCCGCCGGGGAACTGCGTCAGGCCGTGCCACTGCGCGCGCTCGTCGAGACCCCAGCCGACGTGCGACATCCCGTAGCCGCGCGGGTCGTCGAAGGACGTGATGTAGGAGGAGAGCAGGTCGGCGTCGAGCCCGCCCCGGATGTCGGTGATGAAGCCCTGCTCGACGGTGAGCGTGACCGGAGTCTGCACATAGGTGTTGAACGGGAGCAGGACGTCGCCGGGGGACAGCACGATGGTGCCGTCCACGCCGTCGTCGGCGCCGCCGGTGAAGACGAACGCGGCGGGCCAGTGGTCCCAGCGGCCCGGGGTGTCGGTGTAGCCGTACTCGCTCATCGTCGGGTAGACCCCCAGGCGGTACGTGACGTCCGTCCCGGCCGGGCTCGTGATCCGCATGGTGCTCGCCTTGGCGAGGAGCTCGGCGCCGACCTCCACGCGTTCTCGCAGCTCGGGGGTGGGCATCAGGCGGGCGAGCAGGGGAGCGGGCTCGACGCAGGTCAGGATGCGGGTGCCCGCGTCCTGGATCGCGAACTGCTCCTTGGAGAACAGCAGGAACTTCAAGTCGACCAGCATGTCGGCCCGCTTGAGCGCCTCGACGGCCTCCGGGTTGCCGCCCAGGCCGGAGTCACCCACCGCCCAGGCCCCGGAGAGGTCGAGGGAGTTGGGCAGCCGCAGGTGGTACGAGCTCGCGCCCAGGCGGCTCGCCGCGTACAGGAACGCGTCGGCGTAGTCGAGCCGCTCGTCGCCCTGGGAGAGCACGGCGACGGTCTCGCCCTCGTGCACCCCGCTCAGGGTGAGCTGCCGTACGCAGATCTCGTTCAGCAGGTTCTGATCCATCGGCCCCTCCGCAGTTAGTCCGGACACGGACGATCTGGCGCAACTAATCCGAACACGGACGAGTTGTGCGGCGCAAGGGGTGAAACAGAGTTGTCACATGTGATCCGGGCGGTTCAGCGGGTCGCGAAGCCGCTCATTCCGCCAGCATGGCGTGCATCATCTCGACCCAGGTGGCGACGAACGTCTCGTCGTCGACCCCGACCGAGGTCACACCGAGCACGCTGCGGAGCATCCGCGAGGACAGCAGGGAGCCCAGGCCGACGGCCGCCATGGCCGTCGCGCGCCCGGCCGGGAGTTCGGCGCGGTCGCGCAACCAGGCGGCGAACTCGGTGTAGGTGGTGCTCACCAGCTGCTCGACCGCGACCTCGACGAGCTCGGGCCGGCTGCGGGCCTCGGAGACCAGGATCCGCAGCAGCTCCTCCTCGCCGTCCAGCTCGGCCAGGATGTAGCGGGCCGACACCGTGAGCTCGGCGCGCAGGTCGCCGAGGTCACCCAGCAGGCGGCGGATGTCGCGCAGCGCGTCCAGCCGGGCCAGGTGCCGCTCGATGCCCGCCCGCAGCACCGCCTCCTTCGTGCGGAAGTGGTGGTAGAGCCCGCCCGCCCCGGGGGTCAGCCCGGCGGCCTTCTCAATCTGGGCGACGCTCGTGCCGCGATAGCCGTTCTCGCCGAACAGCCGCATCGCGGCGTCGATGATCCGCTCCCGGGTCGGGGTTGACTGGCTCACGGTCCTAAGTAAACACTTAGGCGACGGCAGTGTCTACTTACGGGGACGTGTTCATGGCTGAGGAACCACATGCCATCCGCCGTGGCCGCGTCGTCCGCGCGGCTCCGCTGCTCGGCACGGCGAGCCGCACCGCCGGGGAGGCGGTGGTCGCGTCCCTGCGCAAGCGGGTGACGGGCAAGGACGACGGAGCCGACTTCCACGCCCGGGCCGCAGAGCGTTACGCCCAGCGGCTCGGCCGGTCCAAGGGCGTGCTGATGAAGGCCGGTCAGATCCTCTCGTTCGTCAACTTCACCCCGGCGGTGGACGGCGACTACCAGCGGATCTACCGGGCGGCGCTCCAGCGGCTGCAGGACGACGCGCCGCCCATGCCGTACGAGGTGGCGCGCGGCGTGATCATCTCCGAGCTGGGCGCGCCTCCGGAGGAGCTGTTCGCCGAGTTCGACCGCCGGCCGCTCGCGGCGGCGTCGATCGGGCAGGTGCACGCCGCCCGGCTGCACGACGGCAGGCGGGTGGCCATGAAGATCCAGTACCCGGGGGTGGCGGAGGCGATGCGCTCCGACCTGCAGAACACCGAGCTGCTGGCCACGTTCCTCCAGCTCGGCCGCCCGCTGACCGGCACCATGACCCGGCTCGACGTCAAGGCGCTGGCCCGCGAGGTGACCGAACGCATCGGCGGTGAGCTCGACTACCGGGCCGAGGCCGCCAACCAGAGCGAGTTCGCCGATGCCTACCGGGGTCACCCGTTCATCCGCGTCCCCGAGGTCGTGCCGGAGCTGTGCACCGGCCGCGTCTTCACCCAGGACCTCGCGGACGGGATGCGCTGGCAGGAGGCGCTCCAGGCGGACCAGGAGCTGAAGGACCGCTGGGGCGAGGTGATCTACCGCTTCACGATCGGCAGCATGCGCAGGCTCGGGCTCTTCAACGCCGACCCCCACCCCGGCAACTACCTCTTCAACCCTGACGGCACGGTGACCTTCGTCGACTTCGGCTGTGTCACCCGGTTCACGCCGGGGCAGGTCCGCCGGATCGCCGACTTCGTCACCGCCACGGTGGACGGGGACGCCGACGCGCTGGCCGCCGCGGTGAGGGCCATCGGTTTCATTGACCCGGCGAGTGACGATCCGCCCGCGCCCGAGGAGCTGACGGGCTGGTTCGGGTCGTCACTGCGGTCCATGATCGAGCCGCAGCCCTACACCTACAGCCCCGAGGAGGCGGCGGAGATCGTCCAGAACGCGTTCTCGCCGTTCGGACCCCACCGTTCGGTGGTCCGGCAGCTGACCACGGGGCCCGCCTACCTGTTCCTCATGCGCATCGACATGGGCATGACGGCCGTCCTGGGCGACCTGCGCGCCACCGGCCACTGGGACGGCATCTGCCGGGAGTGGGACCGCGGGGGGCCGCCCGCCACCCCGCTCGGCGAGCAGGACCAGGAATTCTGGAAGGAGCATCGTGCCAACGGGAACCTTCACCGAGCCGGTTCGGTGGGCGGATGAGCTCGGATCCTTCGTCGTCGCCGGATTCAACGAGGCGTCGGAAGTGCTGCGCGGGCAGGGCTGGAGCAACGATCCCCACCGCAACCCGATCGCGCCGGTCATCCTGAGGGCACTTCCGCCCGGAATCCTGCTCTTCATGGACCCGCCGGACCACACGCGGCTGCGGCGCCTGGTCGCGCCCGCGTTCACGCCGCGCGCGGTGGAACGGCTCCGGCCACGGGTCGTCGCCGTGATCGACGCCGTGCTGGACGGGCTCTTCGACGAGGGCGACGAGATCGATCTGATGGCGGAGGCCGCCTACCTGATCCCGCTGGCCGTGATCGCGGAGCTGCTCGACGTGGGGGTGGAGGGCGCCGAGGTGTTCCGGGCCGAGACGCCGGCGCTGGTCCGCATGCTGGAGATCGGCATGAGCGACGATGATCTCGAACGGAGCCTGGCCGCCTCGCAGGAGCTCGCGATGTTCCTGCTGCCCGTGCTCACCGAGCGCCGGCGGCATCCCGGCGACGACTTCATCAGCGGGCTCCTCGCCGAAGGCGAGCTGACCCTTGACGAGGTGCTGGGGACCTGCGTTCTGCTGCTCGCCGCGGGACACGAGACGACCGCCAACCTCATCGGCAACGGCACCCTCGCGCTGTTGCGGCATCCCGACCAGGTGCCGTACCTCCACGCGGATCCGGCACGCGCCGTCGAGGAACTGCTGCGCGCCGTGTCACCGGTCAAGCTGGCCGTACGGCTTGCCCTGACCGACCACGAGCTGGGCGGGCACCGGATCGAGGCGGGCCGCCAGGTGGTCGTGGCCATCGACGAGGCCCACCGGGATCCGCGCCGGTTCCCTGACCCGGACCGGCTCGACCTCGCGCGCGAGCCGGGGCCGCACCTGGCGTTCGGGGCCGGTCACCACTTCTGCCTGGGCGCGGGCCTGGCCCGGATGGAGGCGGCCGAGGCGCTGCCGCGGCTGTTCGCCCGGTATCCCGGCCTTGCCTTGGCGTCCGGCGAACCTCTCTGGCGTGACTCGACCACCTTCCACGGCCTCCAGGAGCTCAGAGTCCGCGGGTCCTAGTCGTTTCGCTCGTTCGCTCAGGTCCCGGCGAGTGCTGAGACCACGGGGGTGAACGTTCCCAAGTCGGCTTCGTGGTGGAGCACGAAGTAGGTCAGCCCGAGTTCCTCCCGCCAGCGGCGCAGGTCGTCGCAGATCTTCGCGGTGTCGCCGGTGAGGACCTGCGGCGTGTCGGTCTGCGCTTCGGGGGCGGCGGCGCTCCAGGCGGCCGTGCCGTTCGGGCCGGCGTCGCGGCCGATGCTCAGGATCGAGGTGCCGAGCTCGATGTCGCGCCCGCCCGCCTCGGCGCGGATGACGTCGATCTTGCGGCGGAACGCGTCGGGGCCGCCGTCGGTGGTGTCCGGTCCGGCGCCGTCCGCCCGGACCCGCATGGTCAGGTTGACGATGTCGGCCTCGCGGGCCGCCAGCCGCAACATGCGCGGCCCGCCGCCGCCGAGCATGAGCCGCGGTCCGGGGCGCTGGATCGGGACCGGTTCCTGTTCCAGGCCGTCGAGCCGGTAATGGCGGCCATCGTACGAGAACGGCCCGCCGCGCCACAGTCCCTTGAGGACGTCGATGGCCTCGGTGAGCCGGTCGACGCGTTCTCCCGGCGGATCCAGGGTCAGGCCCGCGCGGTGGTAGTCGTGGGCCATCCAGCCGGTGCCGATCCCGAGCTCCAGCCGTCCGTCCGAGAGCACGTCGATCGTCGCCGCCTCCTTGGCGAGCACGGCGGGATGGCGGAAGTCGTTCGCGAAGACGAGCGTGCCGACCGTGAGCCGGGACGTCGCGCAGGCGGCCGCCGTCATCGCGGCGACGGGCGCGAAGCGCGGGCCGACGAGGTGGTCGGGCACGAGGAGCGCGTCGAATCCGGAGTCCTCCAGGCGGCGGGCCTTCTCCGCCCAGGCCTTGGCCGACTCGGCCATCCGGATCACTGCGGCGAAGCGGAACATCGGACCTCCATATACCAAGCGCTTGCTCGCCAACATATGCGGCGCTAACGTCGCGGGGGAAGGGACAGTCTCGGCCGGTAGCGAAGGGCGGCGCCGATGGGTCTTTCCGTACTGCGGGCTCCGGTACGCGAGGTGACGGAGCAGGAGATCGCCGACTTCCGTGCGAACGGCTGGGCGCGGCTGCCCGGCCTGGTGGCGCCGGAGTTCGTCGCGGACCTCAAGGAACGGGCGCTGGAACGGCTCGCCGAACGGCGCGAACGGTTCCGCAACAGCTTCGTGGACCAGGCGTTCGGGCAGGACCGCGACATCGCCCGGCACGACGAGGCGTACGCCGCGCTCGCACTCTCACCTCAGCTGGCCCACAACGTCACCCGGCTGCTGGTCGGCGTTGACGCGGTCCGGCTCCAGGTGACCAACCTCCTGATCAAGGAACCCGCCAACGGCGACGGCCACGGCGCGACCGTCTTCCACCAGGACTTCCCGTGGATGCCCATGGACCGGTCCGCGATGCTCACCGTCTGGCTGGCGCTGGCCGACATCCCGGCCGACATGGGCGCGCTGCGCTTCTACAACGGCTCGCACCTGTACGGGTCGCTCGGGCGCAGCTTCGTCCGGGAGGACGACGACGCGCTCAGCCAGCATCCGTGGCTGGAGACGCTGGAGCTCTCCGAGCCGATCGACCTGGAGGCGGGCGACGCGACCATGCACAGCTCCCTGGTGATCCACGGCGCACCGGCCAACCGGCGGGACAGCCCGCGGCTGTCGTTCACCGCGACCTACTTCGACGCCAACGCCCTCTACACCGGCGCCGCGTACGGGCAGACCGACGGCCTCGGCCTGGAGGTCAACAAGCCGTTCGACCACCCCATGTTCCCGGTGGTGCCGCGCCCATGAGCACCGAGGGAACGGGCACCGAGGGAGCCGACGCGAGTGTCGAGACCTTTCGCGGCCCCGTCGCCGAGCCGGGCGCGACGCTCATGCACGAGCACATCTTCGGGCTGAGCCCCGAGATCCTCTGGAACTGGCCGGACATCCCCGAGGGCTGGGACCTGGAGGAACGCGCGCAGGAGGCGGCAGGCAAGCTGAACGACCTCAAGGCCGCCGGGATCGACACCGTCGTCGACCTGACGGTGATCGGCCTCGGCCGCTACGTTCCCGCCGTCCAGCGCGTGGCCGAGCTCACCGGCGTCAACATCGTCGCGGCCACCGGCCTCTACACCTACGACGCCCTGCCGCCCTACTTCGGCAACCGCGGTCCGGGCTCGCTGTTCGGCGGGCCGGACCGGCTGGCCGAGTTCTTCGTGCGCGACATCACCGAGGGCATCGGCCGTACGGGGGTCAAGGCGGGCATGCTCAAGTGCGCCACCGGCCGGCAGGGGATCACACCCGGGGTGGAACGGGTCATCCGCGCGGTCGCGCAGGCCCACCGCGAGACCGGCGTACCGATCACCACCCACAGCGAGTCGTCAACCCGCAACGGCCTCGACCAGCAGAAACTTCTCGCCGAGGAGGGCGTGGACCTCTCCCGCGTCGTCATCGGGCACGCGGGTGACTCCACCGACCTCGCCTACCTGGAGGAGCTCGTCGCGAACGGGTCGTACCTCGGGATGGACCGGTTCGGGATCGAGTTCACCTCGTTCGAGGACCGCGTCGCCACGGTCGTCGCGATGTGCGAGCGCGGCCACGCCTCCCGGATGGTCCTGTCGCACGACTCGTACTGCTTCAACGACCGCTTCGAGCCCGAGGTGGTCAGGGAGCGCCATCCCAACTACCACCTGCTGCACATCTCCCGCGACGTGCTGCCCGCGCTGCGCGCCGCCGGCGTCACCGAGGAGCAGATCACGCAGATGCTCGTCGACAACCCCCGCACGATCCTCACCGGAGGCCGCCGCCCATGATCCCCGCGGACTTCGACGTCAGTGCCGACTGGCATGTCGCCGATCCCTATCCGTTCCTGCGCCATCTGCGGCACGAGAAGCCGGTCTTCTGGAGCGATCATCTCCAGATGTGGGTGCTGACCCGCTACGACGACGTCCGGGGCGCCTATCGCGACCACACGACGTTCTCCAGCGTCGGCTCCCTCACCATCTCCCGGACGCTCACCGAGCGCGTGAAGGAGACCCTCGGCGAGCACCGTTCGTTCCTGGACGACTTCGCGGCCAACGTTGATCCGCCCAAGCACACCCGCATGCGCCGCGCGATCTCCCGGGCCTTCACGCCGCGCGCCGTCTCCCGCCTCGGTGACGACTTCCGCACGAAGGTGGACGCCGTCCTGGACCAGGTGATCCCGCGCGGCCAGGCCGACTTCGTGGCTGAGATCGCGCACCTGCCGTCCGCGCGGCTGGCAGCGGTCTTCATCGGGGTGCCGCCGGAGGACGAGGAGCAGGTCAAGCACTGGGTCTACTCCTGGTTCCAGCTCTTCCTGTCGCCCCAGCCGGAGGAACGCCAGCACGAGCTCGCCCAGGACTTCCTCAAGTACCTCGACTACGTGGACCGCCTGGTCACCGAGCGCCGTGCCGAGCCGCGCGCCGACTTCGTGTCGCTCATGGCCGAGCTCATCGACACCGGCCCGGAGGGCCTGTCGCACCGCGAGGTCGTGGAGACGATCAGCGCGCTGCTCCTCGGCGGCAACGACACCGTGCCGAACGGCCTCTCCAACGCCGTCTATCGCCTGATGCGCGAACGCGCGAACTGGGAGGAGATGGTCGCCGAGCCCGAGCTCATCCCGGGAATGATCGAGGAGAGCTTCCGCATCGACGGCGCCAGCCTGGGCAGCTTCCGCACCACGACCACTCCGGTGGGCCTGCACGGCGTGACCATCCCCGAGGGCGTCCAGGTTCTGCTGCACGCCGACTCGGCGGGGCACGACGAGACGGTCTTCCCCGACCCCGAACGCTTCGACATCCGGCGTCCCAACGCCCGCGACCATCTTGTCTTCGGCTACGGCGTCCACCACTGCGTCGGGGCGGCGCTGAGCCGGCTCAAGATGCAGATCGCGTTCGAGCAGCTGACCACCCGCATGCCCTCCCTCCGCCTCGCTCCAGGCGCCAACCCCACCTACCGCAGAAGCCTGGTCGGCCGCGGCCTGGCGGCACTCCCGGTCGAGTGGGACGAACGGTGAGATTCACCGGCAGGGTCGCCCTCGTCACCGGCGCGGGCTCCGGCATCGGCCGTGCCTGCGCCATGCGCCTGGCCGCCGAAGGAGCCAGTGTCGCGGTCGCCGACATCAACCCCTCCACGGCCGCCGAGACCGCCCGCCTGATCGCCAAGAACGAGGGCACCGCCTACCCGTTCACCGCCGACGTGAGCAGCGAGGACGACGTCCGCGCCATGATCGCCGCCGTCCTCGAAGCCCACGGCCGCCTCGACGTCCTGCACAACAACGCCGCCGTGCTGTCGCGCGAGGTCTATGGCCGCGACCTCGGGCTCACCGAGATGGACGTCGACGTCTGGGACCGTACGCTCGCGGTCAACCTGCGGGGCCCGATGTTGTGCGTGAAGCACGCCGTGCCGCACCTGCCCCCGGGATCGGCGATCATCAACACGTCCTCGGTCTCGGCGCTCGTCGGCGACACCGACCACGCCGCCTACGGGTCCGCGAAGGCCGCGCTCGTCTCGTTCACCCGCTATGTGGCCACGATGTACGGCGACCGCGGCATCCGCTGCAACGCCGTCGCACCCGGCCTGGTCCTGACCGAGGCCGCCCGCCGTGTGATGTCACCCGAACGCCTCGCCGAGAAGGCCGCCGAACGCATCCTCCCGGACCCGGCCGAGCCCGAGGACGTGGCAGCCCTCGTAGCCTTCCTGGCCTCCTCCGAGGCGCGCTGCATCACCGGCCAGACCATCGTGATCGACTCGGGCACCACCGCCCACCGCCCCGAACACGCCCTCCGCAACTGGACGGCACAAGCCACCAAGCCCGCCACGCACGCGTGAATGGCGTGCTGAAGGGCGGCTTTACTGCGGGGGGCCGTTGCCGAGGGTCACGGGGGTGGCGAAGCGGTTGCCTGCCCTGTCCATCCAGATGACCCGGACGGTGTCGCCCGGCTGGTGCTGGAGCAGGAGGTCGGTGAGGCCGCCGGGGGAGTCGACCGGCTCGTCGTCCAGGGCGACGATGGTCGTCGAGCGGCGCAGCCCGTCCCGTTCGGCCGGGGTGCCGGGGATCAGACCGGTGATGAACGCGCCGTTGCCCTGACCGCCCGACTCGGTGGTGGGAGTGCGGACCTGCACGCCGAGAAGCGCCGTGCGGCCGATGTGCACGCCGTTGGAGGTGTCGCCGCGCTGGATCTGCCGGACGATGGCCATTGCCTGGCGGGAGGTGATGGCGTAGCCCCGGGAACCGCCCTCCAGCTTCATGCTGTAGTTGGCGGAGGCGGCCGTGTTCATGCCGATGACCCGGCCCTTGGTGTTGAGCAGGGGGCCGCCGGAGTCGCCTGGCTTGATCGGGGCGTTGGTCTCGATGAGCCCGCTCAGGCGCTCGGAACTGCCGTCGGACTGGTCGGTCGCGGTGATCTCCCGGTCGAGCGCGGTGATCGTGCCGGTGACGACCTCGGGGTTGCCGCCCTTGCCGCCCGCGTTGCCGACCGCGGTGACGACGTCGCCCCGGCGGGTGTCGCCAGAGGTGTCGAACACGGCGGGCTTCAGGCCGGCGGCCCCGGTCAGCCTGATCAGGGCGATGTCACCGGCCTTCTGGTAGCCGAGCACCTCGGCCCGGTAGGTGCGGCGGTTGTCGGTGTTGGTGCCCCTGATCTCGGTCGCGCCCTGGATCACGTGGTTGTTGGTGAGCACCAGGCCCGAGGGGTCGATGACGATGCCGGTCCCGGCCGCGCCCGAGTTGCGCAGGCCCTGCTCGGTGAAGATGTTGACGACGCCGGGCCTGCGTCCGCTCGGCTTCGTGCTGCGGGGGGCCTCGGCCGTGCTCTGGGGCGCGGCCACGGTATCGCCCTGCTGCTGGAGTCCGGGGATCGGACGGCCGAGCAGGACGGAGACCAGCGCGAAGGCGGCCGCGACGACCAGGGCCGCGACGACGACGCAACCGCCCGCGGTACCGGCTCCGCGACCGCTCCGACTCTCGTGCAAGACGTGCCTCCTCAGGCGAGCGTTGCCCAGAAAACGGGCGATCTACACCCATATACGCGCGGAGAGTCAGCGGCGTTCGAGAAGCTCGCGAAGATACCGGCCCAGCGCCTCCTCGACGGTGGGGCGGTCATAACCGCGCAGGACGACGTCCAGCCGCGGGTTGTTGAGCTCCTCGCGGGTCACCGGGAGGCCGTTGAGCGGGGCGCGGCCGAGCGTGCCCCAGATGCGGGCGATGAGCGCGTTGACCTGAGCGCGGTCATAGCCGCGGAACCGGACGGGGAAGGAGTGCTCGCCGCGGATCTCGCTGAACAGCGGGGTGTCGGGGGTGTCCTCGTCCGCCGAGCCCAGGATGAGCCCGAGTCCCGCGTCGGGCTCGTCGAGGTCGTCGGGCAGCTCGACGCCCTCCAAGGCCGCCAGCTCCCGCCGGTAGGTGCGCATCATGCCGTCGACCTCGAAGCGGTCGTAGCCGCGGACCGCGATGTCGAACTCGATCCAGCCGAACTCCTTCAGGGTGATCGGCTTGCCGGGGAGCGGCGCGCGGCCCAGCGTGCCTTCGACCCGGGCGACGAGCTCGTCCACCTGCCGCCGGTCGTAGCCGCGCATGACCACTGACAACTCCGGCATCAACGGCACCTCCTGGCAGGAGAATTTATCCTCCCACCTGCCGGTCGGTCCCGTCCGGAAACGGTCACCTCGGTCAGCGCGGATTGAAGTAGCGCTGGGGGTTCTCGACGAGCATCTGGTCGATCTGGGCCTCGGAGACGTTCAGAGCGCGCAGGGACGGCAGGACGTCGTCGCTGATGTGCCGGTAGTTCCAGTTGGGCGCCATGCCGCGCAGCATCTCGGGGTCGGGTCCGAACCAGTCCATGTAGCAGCTGGCGTCGTGGCTGAGCACCATGCGGTCGGCGTAGCCGCGTTCGCACAGGGCGGCGATCGTGCTGACGCGGTTGGCGGTGGGATTGAGCAGGTCCAGCCCGAAGCGGTCCATGCCGAGGATCGCGCCCGTGTCGGCGAGCTCCATCAGGTAGTCGAGGTCGTTGCTGTCACCGGCGTGCCCGATGACGACCTTGGTCAGGTCGACGCCCTCCTTGCCGAGCAGCTCGACCACGATCCGGCCGGCGTTGATCGAGCTGTCGGTGTGCACGGTGATCGGCGCGCCCGTCTCGCGATGGGTCGCGGCGACGGCGCGCAGGATGCGCTCGACGCCCGGCGTGAGCCCGGCCGTGTGGATCGCGCACTTGAGGAAGGCGGCCTTGATCCCGGTGTCGGCGATGCCCTCGGTGATGTCCCGGGTGAAGTCGGCGATCATCGGCTCCGGCCCGCCCAGCAGCGTCCCCGGGCCGCGGTAGTGGAACTGGAACGGCACGTCGTCGTAGGAGTAGATGCCGGTGGCGACGATGATGTTGAGCTCGGGCACGAGTTCGGCGATGCGCTTGATGCGCGGGATGTAGCGGCCGAGCCCCCACACGGTCGGGTCGGCGATGGTGGTGATGCCGCGGTCCACGAGCTGGCGGAGCTTGGTCACCGCGTCCGTGACCCGTTCCTCCTCGTCCCACCAGGCTCCGGTGCCGTAGTTCTGGACATGCTCGGTCGACAGGACGAACACGTGTTCGTGCATGAACGTCCGGCCCAGCGCGGTGAGGTCGACGGGGCCACGGGCGGTCTCGACTGCGGGCATCGGGGTCTCCTCCGGCTGCATACCGACTGGTCGGTTTCTGGCAAGCTATGACCAGCCCGGTCACACGTCAATGGGCACACGCCGAGGGGAGGGGCCGCACGATGCCAGATCGCCGGAGGGCGGCGACCCCGCGGTCCAGCCCGGTGGAGCGGCGGATCCTGGACGCGGCGGTACGGCTGTTCGCCGAGCGCGGCTTCGACGGGACGTCGGTCCAGGAGATCGTCATGGCGGCCGCCGTCACCAAGGGCGCGCTCTACCACTACTTCGACTCCAAGGACGATCTCCTCTACGAGATCTACCACACGCTGATCGCCCGCCAGCTGGCCGATCTCGACCGGGTGGTGGCGGCCGGGCGTCCCCCGCGCGAGACGATCCGCGCCATCCTCACCGAGCTGATCCAGAGCACCGCCGAGCACATCGACGAGGCGAAGGTGTTCTCCCGCGAGTCGCACCGGCTGGACGAGGACTACATGCACGTGCTCCGCGCCGACCGCCGCCGCTACCACGTGACGTTCCGCCGTATCGTGGCCGCGGCGCAGAAGGAGGGGGTCTTCTCGACCGCGGCCTCGGCCGACACGGTCACCATCGTCGCACTCGGCATGGTGAACCAGATGCCCTCATGGTTCCGCGCCGACGGGCCCAAATCCGCCGCCGAACTCGCCGACGAGGTGACGGCCTTCGTATTGGCCGCCCTGGACCCCCGCTAGAAGCCCTAGAGCCTCGCTAGAAGCCCTAGACCCCCGGCCCGATGGTGCCGTAGCCGGGTGGGCGGCGGAGGAGCCAGGCCAGGAGGCTGCGGCGGGGCGGGCGGGCGACGATGCTGCCGCTGTCGACGGATCCCGCCACCTCGACACGGAGGAATGTCGCCGGGTCCCCGCCCGGGGGCGTGCGCACCTGGACGGAGCCGCTCCGGACCTTGACCTGATCGGCGTCCACCTCGATGCCGGGCCTGGTCACGAGTCTCAGGCTGCCGCTGGTGACGGTCGCCTTGATTCGCAGCGTCGGGTTGGTGATCACGGCTGTGGACAGGTCCAGCACCACGCTGCCGCTGTCCACCGTGACTTCCAGGACGCGTGGGACGACCCATCGGCCCTCACGCCTGGAGGTGGCAGCCTGGACGTCGATCTGGACCAGGTCCTTGGGGGCGGGCGGGCCGCTCAGGGGGAGGTCATTGACGAGTTCGACGAGCTCGCCCGCGGTGCGGGCGGCGAGTGCCTTCTCCAGGCGTTCGTCCAGCTCGTCGAGCGTCAGGCGGCCGTCCCCGGCGGCGATCCTCAGCTGCTCGACGACCCGGTCCCGATCCGCGTGGGACGCCCTCAGCTCGGGGGAGCTCTCGTCCGTCATGGTCAGTACAGTATGCGCATTCCGGTCACCGCGCCCGGCAGAGTCGACGCAACAGGGCGGCGAGTCGCTCGGCGTGATCGTGGCCGTCGGCGACGGGACCGTCAGCGGCGGGTCTGGAGGGGGAGGGCGGCGTCGCGGACGTCGGCCAGTTCGCTGTCCCAGTCGGGCGGGGGGATCAGGGGCGCCAGGACGAACTTGGAGAGGCCTGCCTCGATCAGGTGTTTGAGGTGGGTCTCCAGGCTGTCGAGGGTGGGGACCACGTCGTCCAGCGGGGCGGGCCCCCGGACGGCCCGGGCTCGGGTGAAACGGGCTTCGACCTGCGGGTCGACGGGGCCCCGGCGGTACGGGACGACGGCGCCGAAGTGTTCTTCCTCGATCTCGCGGCCTGCCTCGGCGGCGGCCTGCTGGATGAGGACGCGGCCTCGTTCGCCTTCGGCGGGGGTCGTGAACGCGGCGAGCCAGCCGTCCGAGAGGCGGCCCGTACGGCGGAGCTCGGCGTCGGAGGCGCCGCCCATCCAGACGTCGAAGCCCCGTTTGACGGGCTTGGGCAGGACACGGAGATTCTCGTAGTGGAAATGCGTGCCGTGGTGGGTGACCTCGTCCTCGGCCCAGAAGCGGCGGAGGAGGGGAAGCACCTCCTCGAAGATGGCGGCTCGTTCCTCGCGGCGGACGCCGAAGGCCTGCTGCTCGCCCACGTTGCGCAGGCCCAGGCCGAACGCGGGGAGCAGGCGGCCATCGGAGAGGTTGTCGAGCGAGGCCATCTCCTGGGCGACCAGGGCGGGCTGCCGGCCGGGCAACGTCATCACCGAGGTGCCGAGTTTGATGCGGGAGGTGAGCGCGGCGGCGTAGGTGAGGGCGACGACGGGGTCGGGGGACGGGCCGGTCGCGCGCTCGGAGACCCAGAGGGAGTCGAAGCCCTCGCGTTCGAGGCCGAGGACCAGGGCGCGGAGGTCGGTCGTCGCGGGGGCGTTGTAGCCGATTCTGACGATCACATCCCGACCGTACGTTCGGTTAGTTCTGTGACGCAACCCTTGCGGCGAGGGCGGCGGCCAGCGCGGTCGCGGCGATCGTGACGGCCATGGGGACCGCGGTGCCCGGGCCGAGGACCCCGGCCAGCGGAGCCGCGGCGCCGCCGATGCCGAACTGGGCGAGCCCGAGGAGAGCGGAGGCGCTGCCCGCTACATTGGCCGGTCGGCCGGAGAGGGCCAGCGCGGTGGCGTTCGGCAGGACGAGGCCCTGGCCGGAGACCACGAGGAAGAGCGCAGGGAGGACGGCGGGCAGGCCAAGGTCGGTGAGGACGGCGATCAGGAGGGTCGCGCCGCCGATCGAGATGACGGCGAGGCCGGTGGCCAGGAGCCCGGTGAGTGACACCCGGCCTGCCAGGCGGCCGCTGACCTGGCCGGCGAGGACGATGCCGAGCGCGTTGACGCCGAACACGACGCTGAACGCCTGAGGCGACATCCCGTAGATGTCCTGGAGGACGAACGGCGAGCCGGAGATGTAGGTGAACATCGCCGCGAAGGCCAATCCGCCGGACACCGCGTACGCGACGAACGGGCGGTCGGCCAGCAACGTCCGGAACGCCGGGAGGGTGGCGGTGGCCGTGGCGCGGCGGTCGGGCGGCAGCGTCTCGCGCATGCCGAGGAGCGCCGCCAGGAACATCGCCACGCCGATCCCCGAGAGGACCGCGAAGACGCCCGGCCAGGGCATCACGCGGAGGATCTGGCCGCCGAGCACCGGTGCGAGGATCGGCGCGAGGCCGTTCACCAGCATCAGCATCGAGAAGAACCTGGCCGCCTCCGCACCGTCGTACAGGTCGCGGACGATCGCACGGGCGATCACGATGCCGGCGGCGCCGGCCGCGCCCTGGATCAGGCGGAACGCGATGAACGTCTCGACGGTGGGCGCCACGACGCACAGCAGCGAGGCGGCCGCGTAGGCGAGCAAGCCGATCAGGAGCGGGCGGCGGCGGCCCCACCGGTCGCTCAGCGGACCCGCGATCGCCTGCCCGGCGGCGAGGCCGGCCACGCAGGCCGTCAGCGTGAGCTGTGCCTGGACCGCGCCGGTCGACAGGTCGGCGGCGATCCTGGGCAGCGCCGGGAGGTACATGTCGATCGACAGCGGCGCGATGGCGGTGAGCGCGCCCAGGATGACGATCAGACGCAGTCGGCGGTGGTCCGCGGGGGCCGGGGCGGTCGTGTGCACCACCTGGGTCATGGTGTCTCGTCACCTCTTCGTGGTCGGCTTCCACGAGAGGTAACGAGGTGACCGACAGTTATCTGCCGCGTCAGGAAGTGTGATGCGTCACAGCGCTCGCCACGGTCCTCATCGCATGGTGAGCGTGATGGTGGAGCCGCGCAGGTAGACGGCGCCGGGACGTGGTTGCTGGCCGGCCACGACGGTGCCCGTGTTGGCCAGGGTGATCTGGAAGCCCAGCATGGCCGCGGTGCTGCGCGCCTGCTGCTCGCTCACCCCGATGAAGTACGGTACGGCGACCTCTTTGCCGGTGATCGAGCCGCCCTGGCCCGCGGAGACGTAGAGGGTGACCGGGGCGTCGGACCGCACGGTGGTTCCGCCTGCGGGGTAGCTGCGTACGACCAGTCCCGCCGACTGCGAGGACGGCACGCGGATGACCGCGCCGAGCGGGATCTTGCGCGCCGCGAGCTGGCCGATGGCGGAGGTGGTGCTGAGGCCGGTCACGGCCGGGAGAGTGACCGGCGGGGCAGTGGAGGTGCCGGTCGGGGCGGGGCTCGGGGGCGGCTCCTGCCCGCCCGGGGTGGCCTGCGCCTGGCCACCGGCCGGGGGCCTGGAGGCGCTCGGCGACGTGCCGCCCAGGAGAAGGGTGAGCCCGAAGACGCACGCCACGGCGACGCTCATGATGCCGGCCATGAGGACCATGGCACGCACCGACATTTCGGGCTCGGTGTGGTCCGGTGGCGGCTCCGCCGTGACGGCGGGACTCACTCGGGAACCGGCGACGGGCACGTCCGGGGCCTGCGCCGGCCCGCCAGGCCTTTGCTCGGGCATATGCTGCCCCCATCCTCTGGCGGGGTCTGAACCCCCTCTTGTTCGATGGGACGCCCGCTCACGGGCCGGAGTTCGCCCCACCCCCGTTTAGGCATATACCCGGCCAAGCCGATCAACCTCAGGAGCCGATCAACCTCGGGGGCCGGTCATCCCCACGGGAGTTTCGCGGCCGCGACGACCACCGACGCCGTCAGGGCAGCGATCATGAGCACCGAGAGGCCGGCGAGCACGGCCCAGCGGCCCAGCTGGTATCCCAGCGGCACCCGCGAGGCGTCCCGTCCCCGGACCGGCCAGGGGGAACGAAGCGGAGCCGTCCCGGGCACCTCGCCGGCCGCCGGCGTGGCCGGACGGTCCGCGGACGCCCCGTTCACCGGCAGGCCCGACACCCATCCCAGCAGACCGGCGACGTCGGCCGGATCGGTCGCCAGCCCGGAGCCGAGATACCGCACGTGGCCGGCGACCTGGTCGAGCGTGCGCACGGTGTTGCCGAGCCCGACCTCGCCGAGCCACCCGCGCAGGTCGGCGCCGTTGAGCAGCGGCCGTCCGATCTCGGTGCGCTCCAGCAGGTCGGTCTTGGTGACGACGACCGCCACCCGCCGCTGCCTGCCGCGGTCGGGGCGGGAGCGCAGCTCGTTGAGCACGCGCTGCAACGTGTCGGCGGGGTCCTCCTCCGACGAGGCGGCGGATCCCTCCACGACCCCCCGCTCGTCGTCGGTCAGCGACCGCCTGACCTGCGGGAGCGCGAACGGGTCGACGACGAAGAGCAGGGCCTCGCCGTGATCGAGATAGCGCAGCGACTCGACCTCGGTCGCCCCGGTGTAGTGCTCGCCCGCGGGGTCGAAGAGGTAAAGGATCCGGCGCGCGCGCCCAGGCAGCTCCACGTCCACCATCGTGGCCAGGGGCAGCTCGGGCCCTGTTTTGGCCAGTTGCCCGCCCCGCTGGAACTCCCGGATGGCCCCCGCGTACGCCTGCGCGTGCCGCTGTTCGACGAACGCGAGCCTGCCGTCGACAGCGCTCGCACGGGCGTGCAAGGCCCTGATCCCCAGGAACATGAACGTGGTCTTCCCTGCCGCGGGCCCGCCCACGAACGGCAAGGGCTCGACCCGCACCCGACCGATGCGTTCGGGCAGCCTCCCGCCGCAGTGGGGGCAGTACGCGGCGAGCCGGAAACGCCCCAGCGGAACGGTCGTCGGCAGCCGCGCCCCGCACCGGCACACATGCCGGAACGCCCCGCCGGACCCCGGCGTCAGCCTCGGATGGCGAGCGCCGCATCCCGGGCACTCGTAGACCGGAAGCCCGACCTTCTCGTAGCAGAAGGGATGCGGGCAGGTCTGCAGGATCCGCCCGTAGGCCATGAAGAGCCGCTCGACCGCCGCGAGGACGAGGACGCACACCAGCCAGCCCGCGAGCCCGATGGCGGCGACCACCCCGTACAGCACGGTCAGGGCGACACCCAGGACCACCGCCGGCACGGCCGCCGCCACGATCCCCGCGCACAGCGCCAGCCAGAACGGGAGCGTGAAGAACCCCCACAACCCCCCGAGCAGGAAGGTCTGGGTCAGCAGCGTGAGGGCGCCGAGCGCACGATTCCAGATCCCGGGGACCACCTTGCGGGCGATCGCCCACCAGTCCCGCCATACCTGGGCCAGCAGATAGTGCCGGTAGGACACCTCCGGTGCCGAGACCGGTGACGGGCCGTCCACCGCGATGCGGGCGAGCGTCTGGAAGGCGTGCACGTAGTAGTAGCCGAGGGCGCCGATCGCGGCCCCGATCAGCGTGACCGTGAAGAGGTACGGGAACACGACCACGAACCCGACGTACATGATCGCGACCCAGACGGCGGCGAGCAGCAGGACGGCGATCATCTGCACGGTCAGTCACCCCGCCCGGCGCCGCGCGTCTCGGCGATCAGGTCCCTCAGCGCGCCGCGCAGCTCGCGGTCACCGGAGAAGTGCGCCTCCAGCTGCCGGGACGGCAGGAAGCGCGACAGCGCCGTACGCGCCCACGCTTCCAGAGAGGGCTCCGTGATCCCGCGCATGCGCAGCCGCAGGACGATCTCCACCAGCTCGTTGCGCCGCGCGTTCTCCGCCGATCGCAAGGAGGGGCGCGCCAGGGCCCGGCGGCTGGAGACCGGATCCGCCGTCCACGCGGCGGCCAGCCGGGCACGCACGGTCCCGGACGCGGCGGCCAGCAGCGCAGCCCGGAACCGCGGATCCCGCCGGGCCACCCGCCGCGCCGCTCCGTCGAACGCGGCCTCGGCCAGCCGAGGCGAGGCACCCGCGCCGATCATCGAGCCGAACGCGGCCGCCGCGCGCTCCGGCCGTTCCGCGGTCACCGCGTCGGCGTACGCCTGGACCGCGGCGCCGTCACGTTCGGCACCCGTCCCCGGCAGCAGCGTGCGCGTCCGCGCCGCCAGCCGCAGGGTCGCCGCCTCAGCCAGCGCCGCCGCGTCGCCGGAGGTGGCCGAACGGGCGAACGTGCGGGACGGCAGCACGCTCAACGCCGGGTGTTCGAGCATCGCCCCGGAATGGGCCTCCAGCAGTTCGAGGCACTCGGCGACGGTCGGCGGCCTGGCCCAGACCCGGCTCAACGGCGGGTCGAGCTCCCCGGCGCCACGCCCGATCCGCAGGAGCTCCCCGGTGACCTCGAGGCGCCGATCCCGGCGCCGGTGGCCGACCGAGGCGAGCACCGTGAGCCCGACGGCCGGGGTCGTGGCCAGCCGGTCGGGCTCCTGCTCGAACAGCAGATCGCACGCCGTGTTCGTGAGCACCGCGTGCCGCGTCTTCTCATCGGCGGCGGCGAGGCCCGCCAGCACCCCCGTCAGCAGGGGTTCCCGGGCCCCGGGCGGGCAGGCCGACAGCGCGGTCGGGAGATCCGCGGCCCCGGTTTCGGCTCGTTCGGCCGCGACCGCCGTCACCTCGGCCGGGGACGGCACGGCTCCCGCCCCGGCCGCCACCGCGACCACCCGCACGGCCTCGGTCAGATCGGGTGCCGCCGCCAGCGCGGCGGAGACCTGCGGGGCCAGGCCGTCGTGCGATCCGGCCGGGAGCGCGTACGCGGGCAACCGATCCCGTACGGACGGGTCCGACAGGGCGATCACGGTGGCCCGCAGCGCGCACTGCCCGGCGACATCGCGGGCCCCGGCGTCCCTGGCCCAGTCGTGGATGGCCAGCGCGAGGTCGAACCCGATCGACGGTACGCCGCGTACGAGATCACGCCAGACCCATTCGGGCACCGCACGGCCATGCCGGGTCAGGATCCCCGCGACAGCGGCCTCCTCCTCCGCCGAGATGGCCGCATCGCCCCGGCACAGCGCGAGCAACCCCGCCGCCTGGTCGAGCACGCCGGGATCGACCCGGTCCGGCTCCAGCAGGGCGAGCTCGCCCAGCGCGTCCAGCCCCGCGAAGTCCTGTGCCTGCCAGCACCGCGCCACCGTCCACCCGAACCGCCCCGCCCCCGCCTCCGCACTCGTCCCCGCCCCGCCGGCCGCGTGGCGGAGGTCGATCGACAGCAGGGCTGTGGTGTGGTGCTGCGCGCTTGCCCACACATCCGGCGTCGTGCCCACCAGGCGCTGGGCCGCGCCGCCGGGATCGGCGCTGTAGGTGACGAACGACATCCGGGCCGCCGCCGCGACTGGCAGCGAGTAGGACACCACTGCGATCCAGCGCGCGACCTGCTCGACGTCGTCCGCGACCAGGACGACCCGGCCGTGGCCCTGCCCCAGCACCGCGACCACGGCGTCCATCAGCCGGGCCAGGAGGCCGTACGGGGCGTCCTTGTCGTCGCCAGGGCAGGCCTCGGCGAGCCATTCGGCGAGCATCTCCGGCTCGAACGCGGCGCCCGGGATCAGTTCGTCGAGATCGGGCAGCTCTCCGGCGTCCTCGGGGTGCGGAGACCACAGCGGCGCGCGCCACAGCTCGGCGGGCCGCAGTCCCTCCAGCTCATCAGGATCGGCCACCACGGCGTGGGCGAAGAAGTTGCCGTATCGCCCCGAGTAGTCCTGGCCCAGATAGCGGCACCACAGCAGCAGCGCCCGTTCTCCTGCCCGGTCGTACAGGAACGTGACGGGAAAGCGGCCGAGCTCACCGTCGTCCGGATTGAGCGGAGCGCTGGGCGGCGGCCGGTAGGACAGGTGCGGGGTGACGGCGGCGCGCAGACCCTCGGGCAGGCCCGGAGTCTCGGCGACGAACTGGAATCCGGCCCGGCCGGTCGGCCCACTGCGTGCCGAGGTGTAGTGCAGCTGCCAGGCCACGGGTGCTCACATCCCGGCGGCCCGGCGCCCGAAGCGCCCAGAGCCGGGACGGGCGCCGTCCAGCATCCCGAATCGGTAGAGGAGCCACAACAGCGGATCCTCGGCCCGGTACGGACGCACGCCGCCCGCGCCGACCTTGCCGTCGTGCGGTATCCCGCCGAGCGCCGACAGCCCGAACAGCGCGTACTCCGCGTACTGCTGCCGCAGGTAGAGGTCGAGCCGTCCCGCCTGCCAGTCGTGCAGCATCGCGCGGACCTGCTCGTCCACCGCCTCCCGGTCGTCGAGGTCCAGCACGCCCACGCCGTCGCGCGTCCGTCGCAGCGCCGACTGCTTCAGCAACCCCGGCCGCAACGCGTCGATCTTCGTCAGCGCGACCGCGACCGGCACGCGCAGCCGGTCGCCCGGCTTCGTCCCGTTCCGTTCCCGCAGCGCCTCGGTCACCCGCGCGATGATGTTGATGGGCTCGCTGTCGGGGTCCTCGGACGTCGTGGGCGGCGGCAGCCCGTCGGCGACCTCGGCCCGCGCGCCGGGCAGCTCCAGCGGATCGACCAGGAAGATGATCGCGTCGGCCGCCTCCAGGTACCGCAGATGCAGGTCCCGGACCTCCCGGCTGCGCAGGTCCTCGCCCGCGGTGTCGAACAGCACCAGCGCGAGCGAGTCGTTGCGGCTGCGCGCGAACCGGCCGCCGCCGCGGCTCCGCGTCAGCAGGTAGACCAGCGGCTCGCGCGGGCTGGTCGCCGCGCTCGTCGTGGTCGGCAGGAGCCGCCGCTCCTCCAGCAGGGGCCGGGCGAAGTCGCGCTTGTAGCGTTCGATCGTCCGGTCGTCGCACGCCACCAGGGACGCGTCGAGCTCGGTGCCGACGCGGTTCATGAGCTCGTGGAGGAGCACCGCGATGTAGGTGCTCTTGCCCGCGTTCTTGGCGCCGACCAGGGCCACGATCCGGCCGGGGGAGTCGCAGTATGCGGACGGCAGCGGGTTGTGGCACTCCGGGCAGACGCGGCTCCCGGTCTCCTGGCCGCAGTCCGGGCAGGCGGCGCGGCTGCGGCGCCCGGAGGCGGAGAAGACCGGCGGCAGCGACGCGCCCGCCGTCGACCCCGTGTAGTCGGCAAGCCGCTGGTCCAGAACGGGCGCACAACCGGGCCGGCGTCCCGCCTGCCCCCGGCAGCGGAACCGCACCCGCTGCAACGGCACGACGGCGAAGCAGTACGGGCACGTGACGTCGTCCCTGGCGTGCACACCGGGGAGGCGGGCCTTGTCGAGCATCGTCACCTCGTGACCTGGAGGCGGCGGACCGGGGGATCGCTGAGTTCGATGACATCATCATCGGTGAAGCAGCGCAGCCAATATGGCCCGGACACCTGCGGCAGGGGAAGGGACACCTCCCCTGGAACCGGTATCTCTTCCCACGCGCCGATGGTCTCGCCGTCACCCGCGCGATGCGGCATGACCCGTCCGGTGCGCAGGACGAGCGCCAGCCGGGCGACCCGCAACGGACGGCCGGCGGACAGCCTGATCGTGAGCGAGCGCCGCCATGGCGGGCCGCCGCGTTCGAGGTCGTAGGCGACGACGGTGTGCGCGGTGACCTCGGCGCTCACCGCCGGGCCGGTGACCCGGGAGCCGCCGACCGTGCCGGTCGCCGCCACCTGGAGCTCGACCGGCTCGTCCTCGGGCACCGGCAGCCTGATGCCGCCCTGGGTGTCGTACGCGGCGCGCGTGACGATCTCGCGCTCGGGGGCGGTGCCGACCCGATCTGCGCCGACCCGCTCTGCGCCGACCCGATCTGCGCCGATCAGGTAGGTCAGCTCGACCTCCGCGACGTCCGCCGGCCAGTCGAATCCGACGTGCACGAACGCGCCGCGCCGCTCGGTGACCACGCGGCGCGGCGGCGGCAGGTTGACGTGCCGGTGGTACGCGCCGATCGCGGCCATGTCCTCGGCGACGCTCACCGCGACCAGCCAGCCGCCCGTGCCGGGCCGCACCGCGAGCCCGCCCTTCACCGGCGTGCCCGGTACGCGGCGGCCGGCCTGCCGTACCTCCTCGACCGGGACCAGGGCGCTGCGCGGCCACGGCGGCGGTCCCGTGGTGAGCACCAGTTCGACCGTGCCGTGCCGCGGCGGGTCGAAGCGCACCAGCAACGACTCCGGATCGGCCGGGTCCGGCTCGGCGGTGAGCTCGTACACCGGCTCCGGCGGGGCGCTCGGCGTGACCGACGTCCGGACGCCGGGCGTCACCGCCTCCCGGCCGTCCGCGTCCAGGTAAACGGCGGAGATCCGGTAGTGATGGGTGACGCCGTTCGGCACCCGCTCCTGGAAGCCCTCACGCCCGGCCGCGATCGCCTTCCCGTCCCGGACGACGAGGGCTCGCGCGGCTTCCGGAGGGCACCGCCACCGGCCGGTCACCACGCCGTCGCCAGAGATCAGCTCGACGTCGCGGGGCTCCGGCCGAACGATCACCGGTCCGGCCACGGCGGGCGCCGCGGCGGCCTCGCCCCGGACCGCCACCACCCCGTAGTAGAGCGGTACGTTGACCGGCGGACGGTCGTCGTGCGGACCGGGCAGCGCCTCGCCGTCGGCGGCGTTGCGCGGCGGCCGGTCACGGCGCCGCACCAGGTGGTAGATCACCTCTCCGGCGGTGGACGGGGAGTCCGGCCACGACAGCCGTACGCGGATGTCATCGCCGGTCTCGCCGTCCACGTCGGCGCTCAGCGCGGGCACCTGGCGCGGAGGGAGGCGCCGCTGGTGGTCCGCCGCCCCCGGCAGGTCGCCGACGAGCCGGAGGGCGTCCGCGAGGAGCCGCCAGGCCGTGTCGGGGTCCCGTTCGTGCACGGCGGCCTCGCGCAGGCGGACGGCGGTGGCGACCCGGTGCCGCGCCTCCGCCGCCAGCATGGTGGCCTCCTCGTCGTCCTCGGCGGCCGCGTCGGCCATTTCGGCGGCCGCGTAGACCTCGCCGGCGTCGAGCAGGGCGCGCAGCCGCCCGGCCAGGCCGCCGCCCGGTCCGCTCTCGCGCAGCACGGCGAACACCAGCCGGCGCGCGTCGCCCGGCTCGATGCCCAGATCTTCGAGCGCGTACCGCAGCAACGCCCGCTCGGACGCCCGCTGGCGTAGCCGTTCCCGGAGCCGTTCGGCCAGGTCGTAAAGCGTCAGCTCGGCCAGATCCACATCTGAGCGCAGCGAAGCGAGGACGGTGTCGGCGTGGGTGAGGCTGCTGTCGCGGCTTCGGCGTGCCCACTGCGCGGCGACCGCGGTGACGGCCGAGCCGTCCAGGCGCAGCGGGCCGCCTTCCGAGACCGGTGCGGAGAAGCCGTCCAGCACCCGCATCGGACCGGCCAGCCGTGCCCCGAACAGGAAGTCGGGCAGGTGGCGGCGGCCGAGCACGTCGAGCGACTCGCGCACCTTCCGGTACGCGGCGTACGGCGGCGTGGCGGGCAGCACGTCGGGCTCGCGGATCTCGATCCGGTCGGTGGCGGCCACCGTCTCCAGCTCGTCGCGCCTCACCCCGCCGGCACGTGCGATGCCCTCGACCTCGCCGGGGGTGACCATCCGCAACATCCCCGCCGCGTCAGCGAGCCGGGCGCGGGCCTGCGACATCCGGTGCCGCGTCCGCTCCTGCCCGCCGCGCAGCCGTTCGGCCAGCGGCCGCAGGTCACCGCGGTCGGCGGCGGCGAAGATCGGCGCCAGCTCGCGGTGCTCGGCCTCGAGCCGGTCGATGAGCTTGCGGTACTTCAGCTGCCCGCGGGCTCGCCGCCAGCACTGGCGGACGAGCTTGACCTGCGACGCCACGGTGGCGGCCGCCAGCGGCTCGGTCAGCGCGTAGCGGATCCGCAGGTCCTCGGGCGGCTGGTCGCCGGCCGCACGGGCGGGTTCGAGGACCGCCCGCTTGTAGTCGTCGTCGAAGGTCACCGCGACCCCCCTAAAAAGATTCCAAGGGACCTCAGCTGACCCGCACCCTCGACAGCGCCGTCCGGGACTTCTCGACCTCCTCCTCCGACATCCCGCCGACGTCGATCTTGAGCTCCAGCCGTTCGCCGGTCTCCTTCTCCACGGCGGTGACGTGCAGCAACCCGGAGGAGTCGAGGGTGAAGGTCACCTCGATCGGCCAGCCGGCCTTCTTGCCCTGCGGGATGCGGACGACGCCCGTGGCGATCTCGGTGTTGTCGATGAGCTCGGGGGACTCGACGTTGCCCGCCTGCTCCATCACCCGGATGTCGGCCGAGGTCTGGTCGTCGTAGACGGTGAAGAAGTCCTCGGTCTTGGCGGCCGGGAGCTCGTCATTGGCGTGCACGAGGTGCGCGACGTTCTCGGCGGAGGTCTCGCGGTCGACCACGACGATGCCGAACGCGTGCGACGCGACCGTCTTGATCTGGCGCCCGGCGATCTGCCGCTGCTGCTCGGCCGACAGCCCCGCGCGGCCCGCCATCTCCTCGGCGCGGTCCTGCTCGCCCGCCGCCAGCAGCCGCCGGTAGGTCTCCTCGAACGCGTACAGCGCGGCGCCCTTGGCCACCGCGAGGTCGGGGTCCTGCAACCGCGGCGCCAGCCCCAGCTCGGTCTCCAGCCGCGCCGCCACCACCGGCATCTTCGTGGACCCGCCGACCAGCACCAGGTCGTCGTAGTCGTCGACGCCCTTGTCGGCGGCGGTGGACAGGGTACGGCCGGTGATCTCTATCGTGCGGTCGAGGAGATCCTTGGTCAGCTCCTCCAGCTTCTCGCGGGTGATCTCGATCGTGGCGACCCGGCCGTCGTGCATCACCCGGACGGTGTGCGCGGTACGGGTGGTGAGCGCCTTCTTGGCGTCCTCGGCGTCGCGGCGCAGCTGCTGCTCGGTCTGCTTGTCGTCGAGCGGGTCCCCGGCCTCGGGATGCTCGGTGCGGAACCGCTCGGCGAGGTATTCCACGAGCCGGGCGTCCCAGTCGGCGCCGCCCAGCTCGTGGTCGCCGTCGGTGCAGACCACCTCGATGTGCCCGGAGCGCAGCGCGATGACCGTCGTGTCGAACGTGCCGCCGCCCAGGTCGTACACCAGGATCGTCCGGTCCTGTTCGGGGTTGAGCACGCCGTAGGTGATCGCGGCGGCGATCGGCTCCGACACGATGTCGATGACGTTGAGGCCGGCGATCCGGCCCGCCTTGCGGGTGGCGTCGCGCTCGGCCGCGCCGAAGTAGGCGGGCACCGTGACCACCACGTCGCGCGCCTCCTCGCCCGTGGTGGTGCGCGCGTCGGTGGCCAGCTTGAGCAGGATGAACGCCGACAGCTCCTCGGGCGTGTAGTCGAACCCGTGGATCCTGCGCGTCACGTCGCGGCCCATGTCCCGCTTGATCAGGCTGACCACGTTGTCGGGCGCGAGCACCGCGGTGTCCTTGGCGGTGGCGCCGACGACCACGTTGTCGCCGCTCTCGAAGTAGACGACGGACGGGGTGGTGTCGGTGCCCTCGAGATTGCGCAGGACCGCGGGCCGTCCCACATCGTCGATCGAGGCAATGCAGGAGTAGGTCGTTCCCAGGTCGATCCCGTAGACAGCCATGTCCCTCTCACCAATCGATACCGGGGGCGTGGTGTTCATGGTCCGTGACCGGCGGGCGGACGTCCATCCGGCCCGCGCTCATCGTCTCGCTCCACCTCGGTTTCGCGCAGCGGTTCGCAAGCGCCACGTCCGGCCGTGCCGGACTTGGCGGATTCGGGCGCCGAATCCGCCGCGGATTTTGCCGTGGCTTTGACCGCCGCTCTGGCTGCGGCCTCCGCGACCGTGGGTTTGGCGGCGGTCTCCACCACCGTGGGCTTGGCGGCAGAATTCGCCTTTGTCCGGATGGGTGGGGATGGGGCTGGAGGGCCCTCTGGGACGGCTTTGCCGACGGACACCTCGGCCTTGCGGACCACACGGCCGTCCTGCTCGAAGCCGTCGGTCCGGACCGCGACCACCGTGCCGGCCAGCGCGGGGTCGGTCACGGGCTCGACGGCGACCGGGCGGTGCCGGGTGGCGTCGTACGCCTCGCCCGGCTCGACGGTGAAACGTTCGACGCCGGTACGCGCCAGGGCGTCGGCGACCTCGTCGGCCACGGCGGCCAGCAGCGAGGCGGCGTCCGCGGGCTTGGGCGGCTCGGGCGCCGCCCACCGTTCAGAGCCGCCGCGGGCCAGGTCGTGCAGGCGGTAGAGCGCGGAACGCAGCGGTTCGAGGGTGGCCTGGAGCTCGCCCCGGCGCAGCCGCTGGTTCTCTTCGTGGAGCCGGTCGATGACCGCCTCCCGGTGCGCGGCGCGCTCGTGCTCGCGGGCGAGTTCGCGGTCGAACCGGGCGGCCAGCCCGGCGAGGGCGTCCCTGATCTCGGCCTGGAAATCCGGCGCGGGGTCGCCGCCGGAGATACCCCCGGCGTCCTCCCCCGCGTCCCGGCTGGCAGGCTCATCCCGAGCGGTCGACACGTGCAGTTACCTTAACGGGATGCAACCCGCCGGGATAGCCCCCCGCGCGTGACCTTCCGTTTGGGCTTCCGAGGACATGACGAGCAGTTCCTCGCGCGACTTCTCGACGCTGACACGCTTGGGTAACACCATGGAAATGCTGCTCCAACAGTCTGGGGGAGTCGGGCTAACACAGGAGGTGGCGAAGATGCTGCGGATTCGCGTCCGGTTGCCGGACCGGCCGGGCTCGCTGGGGAAGGTGGCGCGGGTTCTCGGCGTCGCCGGGGCCGACGTGGTGCAGATGGCGGTCCTGGAACGTGACAGCGGCCGCGCCCTCGACGACTTCACGGTCGTCTGGGCCACGGGGGTCGGCATCGACCGGCTCTGTGACGGGCTGGCGTCGATCCCGGGTGTGGACATCATCGGCATCTGGCCCACCGCCGAGCCGCAGGGCGCGTTTCCGGACGCGGCGCTCATCGGCCAGCTCGCCGCCGACCCGCGCCGGGGTCCGGTGACCCTGGTGGACGCGGTGCCGGCGATTCTGAGCGCCGACTGGGCCGGCCTCGTCGCGCAGGGCCCGGAGGGGCCCGTGCTCGTGCACGCCAGCCTGGGCCACGGCTCGATGGTCGACTTGCCGGAGCTGGAGCCGGTCCGGCCCCGGGCGTTCACCGCGCACGACGGCACCCAGTACGCGCTGACCCCGATCGTCGACGCGGAGGGCGCCGAGCTGGTGATGCTGGTGGCCCGGACGGGCGCGCCGCAGTTCCACCGGACGGAGGTCTTCCGGCTGGCGCAGCTCGTCGGCGCCGCCGAGGCCGTGCTGGGGGTGCGGCGGCCGCCCGAGAACGGCGAGCTCGCGGCGGACCTGGTACAGAGTTCTTAACGGGGACGAAACCGGCGAGACGCCTCAAGCGTCTACTTTGGCGGACATGGCACCCGGCGCGGCGGCGCGGTCGCGCCGGGACCATATTGATCGGTGCTCTGACCTGTCCCTTCGGCCATCCCGAGTCTTAGAGTCCAATTCTAGGATTCGTGCCGGTCCTCTGGAGGTCATCGTGGCCGAACTGCTCCGTCCGTTCGCCCAAGCCCACCCCGACGAGCCAGCGATCATCGACGAACGCGGCGCCTCCTCCTGGCGGGAGCTGAACGCGACGACCGACCGGCTTGCGGGTGCCCTGCGCGGCCTCGGGCTGGACGTCGGAGACGCGATCGCGATCCATTCCGGAAACCGCCGCGAACACTTCGAGCTCATGTGCGCGGCCGGGCACATCGGGCTGCGCTATGTCCTGGTCAACTGGCACTGGACGGCCGACGAGCTGCGGTACGTGCTGGAGGACGCCGGAGCCAAGGCGTTGTTCTCCGAGGCGGACTTCGCCGAGATCGCAGCCACGGCCGCCGACGGCCTGGACCTGCGCGCCCGCGTGGCGATCGGCGGGGCGATCCCGGGCTTCACGCCGTACGAGGAGTTCGTGGCGAGCGGGCCGGAGGGCGAACCGGCCGGGCAGAGCATGGGCATTCCGATGATCTATACCTCGGGCACCACCGGGCGGCCGAAGGGCGTCAACCGCAAGCTGCTCGCGGCGGGCGCGCCGATCGAGGTTGCCAAGCTCGTCGGCGACACCTTCGCCGAGATCCTGCTGATCCCCGAACGCGGCCGGTCGTTGCTGGTCGGGCCCGTCTACCACTCGGCGCAGTGGTTGTGGTCGCAGGTCTTCCTGCTCACCGGGCGGCCCGTGGTGATGCGCCGGTCGTTCGACGCGGCCGAGACGCTGCGGCTCATCGACGAGCACGCCATCACCCAGATCCATCTCGTGCCGACGCAGTTCGTCCGCCTGCTGCGGCTGGAGGAGAAGGTGCGAGCCGCGTTCGACGGCTCCAGCCTGGCCGCGGTGTGGCACGGCGCCGCGCCCTGCTCGCCCACGGTCAAGCGGCAGATGATCGAGTGGCTCGGCCCGATCGTGCACGAGTACTACGGCTCCACCGAGGCCTCGGTCAACACGATCATCACCGCGTCCGAGTGGCTGGCCCGGCCCGGCAGTGTCGGCCGCCCGCTGCCCACCACCGAGGTGCATGTCCTGCGCGAGGACGGCGAGCCGGCCAAGCCGGGGGAGCCGGGCCAGATCTGGTTCCGCTACACCAGCGGCGACGACGTCGAGTACTGGGGCGACGAGGCCAAGACCAGGTCCGTGCACCGGCCCGACGGGCTCTTCACCACCGGCGACATCGGCTACTTCGACGAGGAGGGGTATCTCTTCCTCGCCGACCGCGCCATCGACATGATCATCAGTGGCGGGGTGAACATCTACCCCGCCGAGGTCGAGGGCGTGCTGATCACCCATCCGGCGGTCCGCGACGTGGCGGTCTTCGGCGTGCCGGACGATGAGTTCGGCGAGCAGGTCAAGGCGGCGGTCGAGCTGGCCGAGGAGGTCAATCCGTCCGAGGGCCTGGCCACCGAGCTGATCGCGCACTGCCGTGCCTCGCTGGCCGGGTACAAGGCGCCCCGGACGGTCGACTTCATCGAGGAGATGCCGCGGACGCCGACCGGCAAGCTCTACAAGCGCCTGCTCCGCGACCCCTATTGGCAGGGACGCGGCCAGCGGATCTGACGTTCACAGGAGGGCGAGGACGCCGTCGAGGTCGGTCAGGCAGGCGTCGGAGCCCAGTCCCTGCGCGACCGTGGCGGCCGCGGCCGTGCCCCAGCGGGCGGCCTCCAGCAGCTCCTTGCCGTGCTGGAGGGCGGTGATGAACCCGGCGCAGTACGCGTCGCCGCAGCCGGTCGTGTCCACCACGTCGACCTCCAGCGCCGGGAGGCGTTCGACACCGTCGGCCGAGGCGATGAGGCTGCCGTGCTCGCCCAGCGTGACCAGCACCGCGCGGGGGCCCTCACCGAGCAGCTTGCGCGCCGCCCGCACGACGTCGTCGCTGCCGGCCATCGCCATCGCCTGCTCCTCGTTCGGCAGGAAGTAGTCGACGTACGGAAGGAACGCACCAGCGCCGGTGATCAGGTCGGGCATGTTCGACAGCAGGTCCATGGTGACGATCGTCCCGCCGGACCGGGCCGCCGCCAGCATCTCGAAGAAGGCGGGGTCGTTCAGCCCGAACGTGACGTCCGTCCCGCCGAGGTGCACCACGTCGGCCGCCGCCAGCAGGCCGGGCTCGACCGCGCTCGTGGTCAGCGTCAGGTTGGCGCCCGGCACGTGGAACGAGGGCCGGCCGCCGTCCGGGCGGATGGGCAGGATCGAGGCGCTGGTCTGGTCGGCGGTCCGGCGTACGAGGCCGGTGACGTCCACGCCGTGGCGGGTCATCATCGTGACCAGGATGTCGCCCAGATCGTCGTCGCCGATGGCGCCCACCGAGACGACGTCGTTGCCGAGTTTGGCCAGGGCGACGGCCGTTCCGGCCGCCGAGCCGGCCGCGGTCAGCCGGACCTGGTCGACGACGACGGTGCCCTGTCCCGGCGGGATGGCCTCGACCGGGCGGGCGAGGACGTCCACGATGTGCACGCCGAGCGTGACGACGGCCATGACGGTTCTCCCTTGTGATCGTCAGGGCCGTAGCGTACGGCCTGAACATGGTTGAACGTGAGAGGGATTCGCAAATGAAATGTGCCGAGGAGCGGCGGGCGCTGTGCGACATCGGCCGGAAGATGGCCGGGACCGGACTCGTGAGCGGCGCGTCGGGCAACATCAGCGTCCGGGTCGGCGACCTGGTCGCGGTCACTCCGGGCGGTGTGATGCTCGACCGCATGACCCCCGAGGACTGCCCGGTCGTCGACCTCGAGGGCCGGCTGGTCGAGGGGGAGCGGGCACCCTCCTCGGAGACTCCCATGCATCTGGCCCTCTATGGCTGCACCGACGCGGCCGCGATCGTGCACACGCATTCGACGTACGGCACGGTGGTCGCCACGACGATGACGGAGCTGCCGCCGATCCACTACAACACGCTGCTGCTCGGCGGGGTGATCAAGGTCGCCGAGTACGCCACGTACGGCACCCCGGAACTGGCCGCCAGCGTGCGGGCCGCGATGGAGGGGGGCAAGCGCGCGGCCCTGATGGCCAACCACGGCGGCGTGGCCATCGGGAAGGACCTGGACGACGCGTACGAGAACGCCCGGCTGCTGGAATGGCTCTGCGGCGTGTACGTCCGCGCCAAGGCGGTCGGCGAGCCCAGGATCCTCACCGAGGACGAGCTGGTCCAGGTCATCGAGCGCAGCCTCACCCCGCCCGTGTACCCGCGCCGGGACGAACGGTAACCTAGCGCTTGCTAGGTTACCGGGAGGGAGCCCGATGTCCTTCGTGCTGATCGACAAGCCGCGCCCGCACATCACGCTGATCACACTCAACCGGCCCGAACGGATGAACGCGATGGCGTTCGACGTGATGGTGCCGTTCAAGGAGGCCCTGGAGAAGGTCAGCGCCGACAACGGCACCCGGGTGGTGGTCGTGACCGGCGCGGGCCGCGGCTTCTGCTCCGGCGCGGACCTGGAGTCGCCGGGCCGCATCCCGGGCATCGAGGGGCTGACGGTCTCGGCCATCGCGCTGCGTTCGATGGAGTTGCTGGACGACGTCATCCGGGCGATGCGGCGCATGCACCAGCCGGTGATCGGCGCGGTCAACGGGCCGGCGATCGGCGGTGGGCTCTGCCTCGCCCTCGCCACCGACATCCGGATCGCCGCCGAGGGGGCCTACTTCCGCGCGGCGGGGATCAACAACGGGCTGACCGCGAGCGAGCTGGGGTTGAGCTACCTGTTGCCGCGCGCGATCGGCTCCTCCCGCGCGTTCGAGATCATGTTGTCGGGCCGGGACGTGGACGCGGCGGAGGCCGAGCGGATCGGCCTGGTCTCGCGTGCCGTGCCCGGCGACAAGCTGCTGGACGAGTGCTATGAGCTGGCCGAACGCATCGCCGCGTTCAGCCGCCCGGGAGTCGAGCTGACGAAGCGGATGTTGTGGTCGAGCCTGGACGCGGCGAGCCTGACCTCCCACATGGACCATGAGGGCCTCGCGCAGCTGTTCGTCCGCCTCACGACCCGCAACTTCGAGGAGGCGATCCAGGCCCGGAAAGAGAACCGCCCGCCGGAATTCAAAGACTGACGCGCGTTCGAAGACTGACGCGCGTTCGAAGACCGACGCACGTTCGAAGACCGACGCGTGTTCAAGCCTGACGCCGGGGGAGGATTCGTGGCAGGCTGCCGCTGTGCCCAGCCTCGCTCAGGACGTCGCCCGGCGGCGGCTGATGACGGTCCCCGTCGTCCGCCTCGCGACCGTGGACGAGAACGGCCTGCCGCACCTCGTCCCGGTCACCTTCGCCGCCGAGCGCGGCACGGTCTACACCGCGGTCGACCACAAGCCCAAGAGCGGCCGCGACCTCAGGCGCCTGGCCAACATCCGCGCCAACCCGCACGTCGCCCTGCTCGCCGACCACTACGACGACGACTGGGCTCGCCTCTGGTGGGTCCGGGTGGACGGGCACGCCCACATCATCGATGACGCCGCCCGGATGGCCGAGCCGATCGACCTGCTGGCCGCCCGCTACCCCCAGTACCGGGAGCACCGCCCAGAAGGGCCCGTCATCGCCGTCGTCATCGACCGCTGGACCGGCTGGTCCGCCACCCCCGAGACGACCTAGGCGTACCTGGTCGTTCCTAGTCCCAAGCCTGGCCTACACGGGTCAGCTGGTCCGCGTACTCGATGCGGCTCTGCCATTCCCGGGGCCATGCGTCCATGCCTAGGTGAGCGCCCGCGAAGGCGCCGGCCAGGCAGGCGATGGAGTCGGAGTCGCCGGAGCTGGCGGCGCCGCGCGAGATGGCGGAGACGGGGTCTTCGGGGAACAACAGGAAGCAGAGGAGCGCGGTCGCGAGGGCCTCTTCGGCGATCCAGCCCGCGCCGGTGATCTCGCAGGGGTCCGAGTCGCGGCTGCCGCGCAGGAGGGCCGCGTCGAGCCGGTCCAGGGCCTGGAGGCACTCGTCCCAGCCGAGGGCGATGAACTCGGCGGGTGAGGAGGCGCTGGAACGCTTCCACAGGTCACCGAGCCAGCGTTCGTGGTACGTGGCGCGCTGTGCGTGGCAGTGCGCGCGGAGCGCCGCGGGCAGGTCCGCGGGCGACATGCCCTCACGGAGCCACCATGTGGCGAACGCGGTCAGCTCGCTCGCGGCGAGGCCGGTCGGGTGGCCGTGGGTGAGCGCCGCCTGGAGCTGTGCGACAGCGGAACGGGTCTCGTCGGTGAAGCCCGGGACGAGCCCGATCGGGGTGACGCGCATGTTGGCGCCACAACCCTTGGACTCGTGCTGGGTGGCCTCCACCCAGGGAAGCCCGGCGTCCATGCCCCGGCACGCGCGGAGGCACGTGTTGCCCGGCGCGCGATTGTTGTCGGGGTCGTGCAACCAGTCGATGAAGCGGCGCCGCCAGATCGGGGTGATCTGGTCGGGAGTGAACGGGGGGTCGTCGAGCGCGTCCAGCATGCCGCTGGCCACCGCCAGCGCCATCTGGGTGTCGTCGGTGACCAACGCCTTGCCGGGGAGATCGCGAGGGCCGTCCAGGCCGTGGCGTTCATGGATCTGGCGCATGGTCAGGAACTCGGTGGGGGCACCGAGCGCGTCGCCGTACGCCAGACCGAAGATGCTTCCGCTCGCCCGTTTCATCCCGCCATCGTAGGAGCGCCGATCGTCGGGGCGTCAGAGACCCACGAGGTCGGCGAGACGGCTGCGGTGATGGGCGGGCGGGCCGAAGAGCTCCTGTGACGACTTGGCGCGCTTGAAGTACAGATGGGCGTCGTGCTCCCAGGTGAAGCCGATGCCACCGTGGATCTGGATGCTCTCGCCCGCGGTGTGGAAGTACGCGTCGGAGCAGAACGCCTTCGCCAGGGCGGCCGCGACCGGCAGTTCGCCGGGGTCCTCGTCGGCGGTGGCGGCGGCCTGGAGCACCGCGGAACGGGCCGACTCGACCTGGACGAACATGTCCGCGCAGCGGTGCTTGATCGCCTGGAAGCTCCCGATGGGACGGCCGAACTGGTGCCGGACCTTCGCGTACTCCACGGTCATGTCGAGGGAGACCTGCGCGCCGCCGAGCTGCTCGGCCGCCAGGCCCACGGCCGCGATGTCGAGGGTGCGCGCGAGAACCGCCTCCGCACCGCCCTCGGTGCCGGCGAGCCGGGCGGGCACGGCGGCGAAGTCCAGCCGGGCGAGTTTGCGGGTCTGGTCGAGGACGGGGAGCGGTGTGCGGCTGAGCCCGGGGGCATCACCGTCCACGGCGAAGAGGGACAGGCCGAGGGGGGTACGGGCCGCGACGAGCACGAGACCGGCGATATGGCCGTCGAGCACGTAGGTCTTCGTGCCGTCCAGGATCCAGCCGTCTCCGGATCGCCGGGCCGTCATCGTGATCGATTCCAGGTCCCAGCGGTCGTTCTCGGTCCACGCGAGCGTCGCGATGGTGGCCCCGTCGGCGATGCCCGGGAGGAGGTCGCGCTGGGCGCTCTCGTCGCCGGACGCCTGGAGCGCGGTCGCCGCCAGCACGACCGTGGAGAAGTAGGGCGCGCACACGAGCGCACGGCCCATCTCCTCCAGGACGATGACGAGCTCACGGACGCCGAACCCGGACCCGCCGTGCTCCTCGGGGATCGCCAGGCCCTGCAGGCCCAGCTGCTCGGCCATCTGCACCCAGACCGCCGGGTCGTACCCCGTGGTGCTCTCCATGAGACGGCGGACCTCGGCGCCCGGTGACTTGTCCGCGAAGAACCTGCGCAGCGCGCCGCGCAGCTCCTCCTGCTCCTCGGTGACGACGAGCCTCATCCAGGCCTCCCCTGTAGCCAACCTGACGCTTGCTTGGTTGATTGTGCCGTACGGGGTGGCCCGGGGCCAGCGTCAGGGTGCCCAGTCGTGCGGGCCGAGGGTGAAGCCCTTGGCGGTGGAGTGCACGTGGTTGGCGGAGACCAGGTGGCTCAACGCCGCCCAGATGTCCTCCTCCGGGCGGTCGATGAGGTTCCGCAGCGTCTCGATGTTGGCCGCGCCGCCGGCCTTGTCGATCTCGGCGACCGTTTCGTAGACGTAGAGCTCGAAGTCGGAGAGCTCCTGAACGTCGGCCCGTTTGTCTTCCATGCCCGACACCTTCCCGTTTCTACGGGAGTCCATCCGCCGGGCATCGGTCCATCACGGGCATCAGCCCATCCGCCGGGCGCCGCGTTCAGCCGTAGCGCTTGAGCTCGTGGAAGAAGCCGGGCACGGTCTGCAGGTCCCCGGCGGCGGTGACCTGGTCGTAGACGTAGCGGGCGACGGCGAGGTCGAGGACGCCGAGGCCGAACGGGGAGAACACCACCGGCGTGCCGGCCGGCGGCGTGATCGCTCCGGTGAGGACGTCGTAGAGCGTCCCGGCGACGAAGTCGCGGTGGCCCACCCGCTGCTCGGCCAGGTGCGGGGAGGTGTTGGCCTTCATGCAGTGCTCGACGTCGTCCACCACGTTGTAGGACGACAGGATGATCTCGGGGGAGAGGTCCCGCAGCGAGACGTGGAGCACGAGCGGGTTGTGCCCGAACCAGGCCGGGTCGGTGACGTGCGGCTCGCCGGCCACGGTGGCGAAGACGATCAGATCGGACGACCGGACGAGGTCCTCGGCCGACTCGTGGATCGTGATCGTGCCCTTCTCCGAACGTTCGAGGTAGCCCTTGAAGCCCTCCGCGTGCTCGCGTGACAGGTCATGGACGCCCAGCTCGTCGAAGGTGAAGCCGTTGCCCGCGAGATAGGTGTGGATGTAGCGGGCGATCAGGCCGACGCCGAAGAACCCGACCCTGCCCGGGCGCACGCCCCGGCGGGAGCTGAGCTCGGCGGCGGCGAGCGCCGCGGAGGCGGCCGTCCGGGCGGCGCTGATGATGGAGCTCTCCAGGCAGGCGAACGGGTAGCCCGTCCCGGTGTCGTTGAGGATCAGCACGGCGGACGCGCGTGGGATCCCCGCCTGCACGTTCTCGGGGAAGCTGGAGATCCACTTGATGCCGTGCACGTCCACGTCGCCCTTGACCGAGGCGGGCAGCGCGATGATCCGCGACGACGGGCGGTCGGGGAAGCGCAGGAAGTAGGAGTCCGGGTTGACGGTCGCGCCCTCGCCGTGCAGCCGGTAGGCGGCCTCGATCATCCGGGTGACCTGGTCTTCCCGGCCGGTGATCGCCTCGTGTACCTGGGCGCCTGAGATCACGGCGAAGGAGGGGGGCTGCGTCATGGTCCGTCGAACTCCGAGAACGTGAAAGGGCGGGTGGAAGGCGATCAGATGCCGAGAATATCGGCGTTGGGGAGGTTCAGGTCGGCGAGGATGTGGCCGAAGTTGTCGCGGAGCCAGCTCTCCTCGTAGATGGAGTCGAGATAGCGTTCGCCCAGGTCGGGGGCTATCGCGACGGCCACGGGGGACTCACCGGGGTACTTCTCGGCGAGCCAGCGCTCCGCGCCGCTGACGACGGTCCCGGTCGACCCGCCGAAGAGGAAGCCCCGCGACGACAGCCGGTGCACCGTGCGGATGGTGTCGGTCTCCGGCACGTGCACGACGTCGTCGATGAACGACTCGTCGACGAGCTCGGGGCGGCTGCTGGTGCCGAGGCCGGGCACCATCCGGCGCTCGGGGATGCCGCCGAAGGTGACCGAGCCGACCGCGTCGACGGCGACGATGGTGACCGGACGGCGGCGCTCCCGGAAGTACCGCGCGCAGCCCATCAGCGTCCCCGTGGTGCCGGCGCCGACGAAGAGCACCTCCAGTTCGGGGAAGTGCCGGTCGATGGCCGGTGCGGTACCGCGGTAGTGCGCCAGCCAGTTGTTGTGGTTGGCGTACTGGTTGAGCCAGACGTACTCCGCCCCGCCGTTTCGTTCGGTGCCGTCGCGTTCGGTCTCACAGAGTTCCCGCACGTACTTGATCCGGCTCTCCAGGAAGCCCCCGTTGGCGTCCTGCCGCGAGATGACCCGGACCTCGGCGCCGAGGGCGCGCATGAGCCGCATCGACGCCGGGTTGCAGCGGGGGTCGGTGACGCAGATGAAGCGGTATCCCTTGCTCGCCGCGATGATGCTGAGCGCGATGCCGAGGTTGCCCGAGGACGACTCGACGATGATCGATTCGGGGGTCAGGGCACCGTCCCGCTCGGCCGCCTCGACCATCTCGGCGGCGGCCTTGAGCTTCACCGACCCGGCGAAATTGAATCCCTCGCATTTGAGATAGAGCGGACAGTCGAGGACCGGCCGGAGATCCACATAGAGATCCTCGACATTGAAGTCCTGCGGCGAGGTGATGATGGGCACGCTGCCACCCTTGCGGAAACGACGATCAACAGGTCCGGTGAAATTGTTACTTTCCTGCCGAGGGACTTGGATTGGTGATCCCGCGCCGTCCCGTGAATCGAATACCCAAAAAGCAATTTCGGGTGTCCCCCATCTGCCCCCCGAAGCGCGCCACGAGGTTCTGGACCGAACCGTGGCGGAGCATAACCGTACCTTCGGGGTTGTGTGCCCGCAACCCCCTACTTACTCGCCGGTAGTCTCCTATGAGTCGATTCTGGTGCAGATTCGGCCGGGGTCGGTCATAAGCTGTTGGGCCGACATGATTTACCGATGACGGTGGAGAATTCCTACATCACGGAGAGTTAAGATGAATGCTCGCGGACAGGTCGCTGAACGGTTGCTCGCGCCGGCCGGGCTGCCCGCACTGAACGTGTCCCCGGCGGAGGTCGCGCGGGCCCGTGAGCTGGCCGTCCGCCACGGCATGACCCGCGAGCACCCGGTCGACCTCACCGATCCGGTCATCACCCGGGTCGAGCGTTTCGCCGCCGAGGGCGATCGGCCCGCCGTCACCGACGCGACGCGTTCGCTCTCCTATGCCGGGCTCGCCGCCGAGGCCCGCCGCCTGGCCACTGTGCTGGAACGCGCGGGCGTCGAGCCTGGCACGGTCGTCGGCGTGGGCGGCGCGCGCTGTGCCACCGTGATCTCCGCGTTCCTCGCCATCGAGCTGATCGGCGCGCTCTATGTCCCCGCCGACGAGACCTGGCCGGCCGCGCGGGTCCGGGACGTGCTCACCCAGGCCGGCGCGCGCGTGCTGGTGACCGTCGACCAGGGGGAGCCGGCACCGGCGCTCCTGGCCGGCGCGGCCGAGGCGGGCTGCGAGATCATCCGGGCCGAACGCGCGGACACCTGCGAGCCATGGCCGGGCGAGCCGCGCCTGCACGCCCTCGACCAGCCCCGGTACGTGCTCTTCACCTCGGGCTCGACCGGCACGCCCAAGGGCGCCGTGGTCGAGCACCAAGGGATGATCAACCACCTCTACGCCAAGATCGTCGACCTGGAGATGACGCCCGCCGACGTGCTGGCCCAGACCGCCCCGCTGGGCTTCGACATCTCGGTCTGGCAGATGCTCTGCCCGCTGCTCCTGGGCGGCCGGGTGGACGTCATCGGCGACGACGTCGGGCACGACCCGATGGCCTTCGCACGGGCCGTCGACGAGCAGGGCATCACCATCGTCGAGCTGGTCCCGACCATGGTCAGGCACCTTCTCGATGACCTCACAGGGGCTCCCGCGCATTCTCTCGGCGGGTTGCGGTGGATGATCGCGACCGGGGAGGAGCTGCCGGCCGAGCTGTCGCGCCGCTGGCTGGAGGCCATGCCGCACGCCCGGCTGCTCAACGCCTACGGCCCTACGGAGTGCTCCGACGACGTCACCCACCACACGGTGACCGCCAAGGACCTGGAGCTTCTTCGGCTGCCGATCGGCACCCCCATCGTCAACACCCAGCTCTACGTGCTGCGGAACGAGGACGACGGCACCTGGAGCGCCTGCGACATCGGCGAGACCGGTGAGCTCTTCGTCGGCGGCGTCTGCGTGGGGCGCGGCTATCTCGGCGACCACGAGCGCACCCGCGAGGCCTTCTACTCCGACCCGTTCGAGCGGACGCCGTCCGGCCGTCTCTACCGGACCGGGGACGCCGTCCGGCTGCTGTCACCCTCGGCATCCGGTGCGGGCGTGCCCACCCTGCAGTACCTGGGCCGCGTCGACCGCCAGGTCAAGATCGCGGGCGTCCGGATGGAACTCGGCGAGATCGAGGCCGTGCTGCAGCGGCACCCGGGCGTCGGGGCCGCCGCGGTGGTGGTGCACGAGTACCCGGTCAACCCAGCGTCCCCGGTCAGCCCGGCGTCCCCGGTCAGCCCGGCGTCCCCGGTCAGCCCGGCGTCCCCGGTCAGCCCAGCGTCCGTCGCGGACCGCTGAGGGCGTCGTTCACTCTCCGTGATGACATTGGCCGAGTTCGGTCGTCAACCCTTGTCACTTGTCGAGCGTCCCATGCGCCGCCAACAGGCTTTTTTGTCACGGTCGTGAGCAATTCCTGCGGCTAAGTTCTACATACGGGGGGATTGCGAGGCATGTGACAGGCTGGTTAACTGTGGCACCGCTACTCCTCAGTACAGACGTGGTCGAGGGCTTGCCCTGACCGGGGGGCGGGAAAGCAGCGGCGCTCTGCACTGGTTGGGAGCTGGCTCGGCGCGATGGGGTCGCGCGTGAGCGACGCGAGACCGGCAGGGATTCGGGGAAAGGGGACGGGGTACAGCCCGAAGTTTCGTCGTCACTCTTCGCGTCACACAAAACCCCTCAGACCGGGAAAGTGCCTCCTGATGTCGTCTACTGAGTACGTTCCTCTTTCTGCCGCTCAGCAGAGTGTCTGGTACGCGCAGCAACTGGCACCCGAAACGCCGATTCATATTGCGCAGTACATCGAAATCGAGGGCCCGATAGATCACGCCGTTTTCGACCGGGTGGCGAACATCGCGGCGCACGAGGGCGAAGCAATGAACGCCCGGATCGTCGAGCGGGACGGCATTCCTTTCCAGATCCTGGATCGCACGGCGACGGCGACGGTTCCGCTCATCGACCTCAGTGGCGAAAAGGATCCCCGGGCCGCCGCGCGCGCGTGGATTCACGAGCGCATGGCCGAGCCCCTGCCATTGGACGGCGAGCGCCTTTACGTCACCGGCTGGCTGCGCTTGGCGCCGGAGCTGCACTGGTGGTTCATCCGCTGCCACCACATCGTCGCGGACGCCTTCAGCGGCTCGATGGTCAGCCGCCGGGCCGCCGAGGTCTACACGGCCCTGGCCAACGGCGGCGAGTACGAGGAGGTCGAGCACGGCTCGTACCGCGGGCTGCTGGCCGAGGACGCCGCCTACCGCACCTCGCAGAAGTACGAGCGCGACCGCGCCTACTGGACCGAGCGCTTCGCCGACAAGCCGGTCGCCGTCAGCCTGACCGACGACATGGCCGCCCCGACCCCGTGGCCGATCAGCCGCATCACCACGCTGCCGCCGGACACCACCGCCGACCTCGCCGCCGGTGCGCGGCGGCTCCGCACCGCCACCCAGGCGCTGGCGATCGCCGCGACCGCCGCGTACGTCGGGCGCATGACCGGTACCGAGGACGTCATCATCGGCCTGGCCGTCACCGGCCGCACCACGCCGCTGGCGCAGGAGACGGCCGCGATGACCTCCAACATCCTGCCGCTGCGGGTGGAGGTCCGGCCGGACATGTCGGTCGAGGAACTGGTCCGCTCGGTCACCCGGGCCACCGCGCGGGCGCTGCGCCACCAGCGCTACCGCCGCGAGGACCTGGTGCGCGACCTGAAGCTGCTGGGGGAGCGGCGCAGGCTCTACGGGCCGACGGTCAACATCATGGCCTTCGACTACCGGCTCGACTTCGCCGGGACGCGCGGCCGCATGCACGCCATCACCACCGGGCCGGTCGACGACCTGTCGATCAACATCTACGACAACTTCGACGGCAACGGCCTGCGGGTCGACTTCGAGGCGCACCCCGACCTGTACACCGAGGCCGAGGTCGCCGCCCACCAGGAACGTTTCATGCGGTTCCTGACGGCGCTCGGCGACGTCGTCCCGTCCACACCGCTGCGCGACGTGGAGTTCCTGGACGAGACCGAACGGCGCCAGGTCCTGGAGACCAGCAGGGGGGCCGTGGTGCCGCGCCCCACGCAGGTGTGGCCCGAGCTGTTCGAACGCCAGGTGGCCGCGACGCCCGACGCCCCGGCCGTCCGCCACGGCGCCAGGACGTTCACCTATCGGGAGCTCAACTCCCGGGCCAACCGCCTCGCCCGGCGGCTGATCGCGCTCGGCGTCGGGCCCGAGGACCTGGTCGGCATCGCCCTGCCGCGCGACGCCGCCATGGTCGGGGCGCTGACCGCCGTGCTCAAGGCGGGTGCCGCGTACCTGCCGATCGACCTCGCCTACCCGCCCGACCGGATCGCCTACATGCTGGCGGACGCCGCTCCGGCCTGCGTCATCACCACCAGCGACGCCGCGCTGCCCGCCGGCGTCACCCGCATCGAGCTCGACCTCCTGGAGGAGGACGCGGAGCTCGCCGATACCGACGTCACGGACGCCGACCGGGTCCGGCCGCTCCTGCCCGGCAACCTCTCGTACGTCATCTACACCTCGGGCTCGACCGGCCGGCCCAAGGGCGTCGCCGTCAACCACGCCGACATGAACGCGTTCCGCGCCCGCGTGGTCGAGTTCTTCGGCGCCGACGCCCTGCGGCGCGTGGCGTTCGCCACCTCGCTCAACTTCGACCTGTCGGTCCAGGAGTGGCTGCTGCCGCTGACGCTCGGCGGCGAGATCGAGGTCATGCGGGACCTGCTGGAGGTCGGCGAACGCGGCGGCTGGTCCGGCACGTTCATCGGCGGCGTCCCCTCGGCGGCCTCGGCGGTGCTCGGCCGCGAGGACGTGCGGATCGAGGCCGACCACATCACGCTGGGCGGCGAGGCGCTGCCCCCGCCGATGCTCCGCGAGGTCCGGCGGCAGGCGCCGGACGCCCGGATCTCCAACATCTACGGGCCCACCGAGGCGACCGTTGTGGTGACCGGCTGGTACGACGACGGCAATCCTGAGGGGCGGGCGCCGATCGGCCGGCCCATGGCCAACGTGCGCGCCTACGTGCTGGACGCGGCGCTGCGGCTCGTCCCGCCGGGCGTGCCGGGCGAGCTCTACCTCGGCGGCCCGGGCGTGGTCCGCGGTTACCTGCGCCGTCCGGGACTGACCGCCGACCGGTTCGTGGCCGACCCGTTCGGCGAGCCCGGCGCACGCATGTACCGCACCGGCGACCTGGCGCGCTGGGCGCCCGACGGGAATCTCGAGTACCTGGGGCGCGCCGACCACCAGGTCAAGGTGCGCGGCTTCCGGATCGAGCTGGGCGAGATCGAGACCGCCCTCGTCGCCCACCCCGGCGTGCGGCAGAGCGTCGTCGTCGCCCGCACGGACGACGTGGGCGACACCGTGCTGGTCGCCTACGTCGTCCCGATCGAGCCCGGCATGCCGCTTGACCCGGCGGCGCTGCGCGGGTTCGTGGCCCGCACGCTGCCGGAGTACATGCTGCCGGCGGCCGTCGTGCAACTCGCCGAGCTGCCGCTCAACCCGGCCGGGAAGCTCGACCGTGCAGCCCTCCCGGCCCCCGACTTCACGGCGGCGGTGACCGGACGGGGCCCGCGCGACGCCCGCGAGGAGATCCTGTGCGGGATCTTCGCCGAGGTGCTCGGGCTGCCGGGCGTCGGCATCGACGACGGCTTCTTCGACCTCGGCGGGGACTCGCTCAAGGCGACCCGGGTGGTCTCGCGCGCCCGCGCGGCGCTGAACACCGAGCTGCCGATCCGGGTGCTGTTCGAGTCGCCGACCGTCGCCGGGATCGCGGCCCACATCGCCGCCGCGACGGCCGGTCCGGAAGGCGAGGTGCGGCCGGCGCTCATCCCGGCGGCGCGCCCGGACCCGCTGCCGGTCTCGTACGCGCAGGAACGCCTGTGGTTCCTGAACCGGCTCGAAGGCCCGACCGCCACCTACAACATGCCGATCCCGCTGCGTCTGACGGGCGAGATCGACCACGCGGCCGTGCGAGCCGCGCTGCGCGACGTGATCGCACGGCACGAGTCGCTGCGAACGTTGTTCGGCGAGTCCGACGGCGAGCCGTACCAGCGGATCCTCGACCCGGACGAGGCCGAGCCGGAGCTGACCATCGTCGAGGTGCCGGACGGAGACCTGCCCGGAGACCTGCACGCGCGGCTCTTCATGGACGCCACGCGCGGCTTCGACCTGGCCGGCGAGCTCCCGCTGCGCGCCTTCCTCTACCGGCTCGCCGCCGACGAGCACGTCCTGCTGCTCGTCATGCACCACGTCGCAGGTGACGGCTGGTCCCTGGCGCCGCTGGCGAGGGACGTCATCACCGCCTATCTCGCCCGCCGCGACGGCTCCGCACCGGACTGGAAACCGCTGCCGGTGCAGTACGCGGACTACGCGCTCTGGCAGCGGGAGCTCCTCGGCACCGGACCCGGGAGCCTCGCCGCCCGCCAGCTCGACTACTGGAAGGGCGCCCTGGCGGGCCTCCCGGACCAGCTGGCCCTCCCCACCGACAGGCCCCGGCCCGAGCGGGCGTCCTACCGCGGCGGGCAAGTCACGTTCGAGGTGCCGCAGGAGTTGTCGGACGGCCTGTCCGCTTTGGCCCGCGACCACCAGGTCAGCCTCTTCATGGTGCTGCAGGCAGCGCTCGCCGCGCTCCTTACACGGCTCGGCGCGGGGACCGACGTCCCGATCGGCTCGCCGATCGCGGGCCGTACGGACGAGGCGCTCGACGAACTGGTCGGCGTCTTCGTCAACACGCTCGTGCTGCGCACCGACACCTCCGGCGACCCGGCGTTCGCCGAGCTGCTCGCCCGGGTACGGGAGACCGACCTCGCCGCGTACGCCCACCAGGACGTGCCGTTCGAGCGCCTCGTCGAGACCCTCAACCCGGCGCGGTCCCTGTCCCGGCACCCGCTCTTCCAGGTCATGCTCACCCTCCAGAACAATCCGGCACCGTCGGTCGAGCTGCCGGGGCTGACCGTGGGCGTCGAACCGGTGGACGCCGGTGTGGCCAAGTTCGACCTGGAGTTCCTGATAGAAGAGCCGATCACCGGCGCTGAGGGCGCGGGCATGGTCGGGACGATCGAGTACGCGCTGGACCTGTTCGACCGCGCGACCGTCGAACGGCTCGCGGCCTGGTACCGGCAGGTGCTCGAAGCCGTCGTCGCCGACGCGTCCGTCGCCGTCTCCGGCCTGGACCTGCCGGGCGCCGACGAACTCCGGGCGGCATCGGTCGCGGACCAGCCCACCGATGAGCCCACGGCCAAGCGCCTCGTCGCGTACGTCGTCGCGGCTCCTGGACAGACCCTCGACCCAGAAGAACTGCGCGCCCACGTTCGCCGTCACTTGCCCGAGTCGATGGTGCCCTCCGCCGTGGTCGTCCTGGATCAGTTGCCGCTGACCCCCAATGGCAAGGTCGACACCAAGGCGCTTCCCCGGCCCGACATCACCGTGGCCGGGACCGCGACCGCCTACCGTGCCCCGCGGGACGCCCGCGAGGAGACGATCGCCGCCGTCGTCGCCGACCTGCTGGGCGTCGCCCGGGTCGGCATCGACGACGACTTCTTCGAGCTGGGCGGCAACTCGCTCATCGCGATGCGGGTCGTCAGCCGGGTCCGCCGGGCGCTCGACGTCGAGCTGCCCGTGCGCGCGCTGTTCGAGGCGCCGACCGTCGCCCGGCTGTCCGCGCGGCTGGAAGAGCTGACGGCGGGCGAAGCCGGGCGCCCGGCGCTGGAACGGCGCGAGCGGCCCGAGACGGTCCCGCTGTCGTACGCGCAGCAGCGGTTGTGGTTCCTCAACCGGTTCGAGGGACCGTCCGCCACCTACAACGTGCCGACCGCGCTGCGCATCCGCGGCGCCCTCGACCACGAGGCGCTGCAGGCCGCCCTCGGTGACCTGGTCGAGCGGCACGAGACGCTGCGGACGATCCTGCCCGACAGCGGCGGCGTGCCACGGCAGCTCGTCCTGGATCCGGCTGTGGCGCGCCCCGAGCTCCAGATCACCGAGACCACGGCGGCCGAGTTGCCCTCGCGGCTCGGGATGGCGGCCGGCTACGCGTTCGACATCTCCGCCGAGCCGCCGCTGCGCGCCCATCTCTACAAGGTCGCGCCGGACGAGCACGTCGCGCTGCTGCTCATGCACCACATCGCAGGTGACGGCTGGTCCCTGGCGCCGCTCGCCAGGGATCTGATCTCGGCGTACGCGGCGCGGGCGGGCGGCCAGGCCCCGGACTGGGCGCCGCTGCCGGTGCAGTACGCGGACTACACCCTGTGGCAGCAGGAGTTGTTCGGGTCGGAGGACGACCCGGAGAGCCTCATCTCACGGCAGATCGCCTACTGGAAGGACGCCCTCGCCGGGCTTCCCGAAGAGCTGGAGCTGCCTGCGGACCGGCCGCGCCCGGCCCAGGCGTCCTACCGGGGCGGCACGGCGCGCTTCCGGCTGGGCCCCGACGTGCGCACGGCGCTGCTGAAGGTCACACGGGAGACCGGCACCAGCCCGTTCATGGTCGCGCAGGCGGCCTTCGCCGCGCTGCTGACGCGTCTCGGCGCCGGGACGGACGTGCCGATCGGCTCGCCGATCGCGGGCCGTACGGACGAGGCGCTGGACGATCTGGTCGGCATGTTCGTCAACATGCTGGTCTTCCGGACCGACACCTCCGGCGACCCGACGTTCCGGGACCTCGTCGCGCGGGTGCGGGAGACCGACCTCGCCGCGTACGCCCACCAGGACGTCCCGTTCGAGCGGCTCGTCGAGGTCCTCAACCCGCCGCGCCACCTCGGCCGTCACCCGCTCTTCCAGGTGGGCCTGACCTTCCAGAACAACCCCGAGGCCAAGCTGGAGCTGCCCGGTTTCAGCGCGGAGGTCGAGCCGCTGCACGCCGGTGTCGCCCGCTTCGACATCCTCATGGTTCTCACCGAGCGCGAGGACGGGCTCGACGGCGAGTTGGAGTACGCACTCGACCTCTACGACCCGTCCACGGCGCGGCGGCTCATCGAGCGCTTCGAGCGATACCTGACCGCGCTTCTCGCCGACCCCGAGGCGCGGATCAGCGACATCGACGTCCTCGACCCGGCCGAGCGCGAGACCATCCTCACCGAATGGGCGGGTGGCGCGGCGGGCTCGGCGGGCTCGGCGGAGCGGACCACGATCCCGGCGCTGTTCGAGGCGCAGGCGGCGTTGCGGCCGGATGCTGCGGCGGTGACGTTCGGGAGCTCGACGCTGACGTACGGCGAGGTGAACGCCCGCGCCAACCGCCTTGCGCGTCATCTGGTCGCCCAAGGTGTCGGGCCTGAGCAGTTCGTGGCGCTGAAGTTGCCGCGCTCAGCGGATCTCGTCATCGCGGTGCTCGCTGTGCTCAAGGCGGGTGCGGCGTATGTGCCGATAGATCCGGACTACCCGGCCGACCGCATCGCCTACATGCTCGAGGACGCCCAACCTGCCCTGACGCTGGAGAGCGTCGAGATCCCCGAGGGCTACGACGACAGCGATCTCGGTGTCGCGGTGTCGCCGGACAATCCGGCGTATGTGATTTACACGTCCGGGTCGACCGGGCGCCCCAAGGGGGTTGTGGTTCCGCATCAGAACGTGGTGCGGTTGCTGCGTTCGACCGAGCCGTGGTTCGACTTTGGCCCGGATGATGTGTGGACGTTGTTCCATTCGTATGCGTTCGACTTCACAGTGTGGGAGCTGTGGGGCTCGCTGCTGTATGGCGGCCGCTTGGTCGTCGTTCCCTTCATGGTTTCGCGTTCGCCGGACGACTTCTTGAAGCTGCTCGTGGCTGAGAGGGTCACGGTCCTTAATCAGACGCCGTCGGCGTTCTATCAGCTCATGGTGGCCGATAGGGACAATCCCGGTGCCGACTTGGCGTTGCGTTACGTCGTCTTCGGTGGTGAGGCGCTGGAGTTGGGCCGTCTCGAAGACTGGTACGGCCGCCACGCGGATGACGCGCCGACTCTGGTCAACATGTACGGGATCACTGAGACGACCGTGCACGTGTCGTACGTCGCGCTCGACCGTGCCTATGCCGCGACCGCGCCTGGCAGCATCATCGGCACGGGGATTCCCGACCTGCGGGTCTACGTTCTCGACGACCATCTCCAGCCGGTCGCGCCTGGAGTGGCAGGTGAGTTGTACGTGGCGGGCGCCGGTCTGGCGCGCGGTTATCTCAACCGCCAGGCCCTGACCGCTGAGCGCTTCGTCGCGGATCCCTACGGCGAGCCGGGCACGCGCATGTACCGCACGGGTGACGTGGGCCGCTGGCGTGGCGACGGCAGCCTCGAATACCTCGGCCGGTCCGACCAGCAGGTGCAGCTGCGCGGCTTCCGCATCGAGCTCGGCGAGATCGAATCGGCCCTGGCCAGGCATGCCTCCGTGGCCGACGTGGCGGTCATCGTCCGAGACGACCGTCTGGTCGCCTACGTGGTCGGTGCGGACATCGACTCCGCCGCCCTTCGGCGCCTCCTCGCCCAGGACTTGCCGGACTACATGGTCCCGTCGGCCGTCGTGGCCCTGGACGCGCTGCCGCTCACGGTGAACGGCAAGCTGGACCGCGACGCGCTGCCCGTCCCCGACTTCGCGGCCAAGGTCTCCGCACGCGCGCCTCGCACGGCCGACGAGGAGGCTCTTGCCGGGCTCTTTGCTGAGGTGCTGGGCCTGGAGCGGGTCGGCGTCGATGACGGCTTCTTCGATCTGGGCGGTGACTCGATCATCGCGATCCAGTTGGTGTCGCGGGCCCGCCAGTCCGGGCTGGTCATCTCTCCCCGTGATGTCTTCCAGCACCAGACCGTCGAACAGCTCGCCGCGGTCGCCCGCCCGGTCGGCGAGGGCGAGGAGATCGAGGTCGAGGCGCCCGGCACCGGCACCGGGCCCGTGCCGATCACGCCCGTCGTGGCCTGGCTGCGCGAGCGGGCCGGCGGCGACGCCGAGCTGATCCGCGGCTTCCACCAGTCGACGCTGCTCCGCACGCCTCCGGCTCTCGGCATGGACCGCCTCACCGCCGCGTTCCAGACGCTCATCGACCACCATGACGTGCTCCGGCTGCGGCTCGACGTGGACGGCGACCACTGGCAGCCCGTGGTCCGGCCGGCGGGTACCGTCGACGCGGAAGGCCTCGTCACCCGCGTGGACGCCGCCGCCCTGGACGCCGACAAGCTCGCCCAGGTCGTCGCCGAGCACGCCGCCGCCGCGCGCGACCGCCTCGATCCCGCCGCCGGAATCACCGGGCAGCTCGTGTGGTTCGACGCAGGCCAGGCACAGGGCCGCCTGCTGGTGGTCCTGCACCACCTCGTCGTGGACGGCGTCTCCTGGCGCATCCTCCTCCCCGACCTGGTCACCGCGTGGGCGGGCGGAGAGCTCCAGCCGGTCCCCACCTCGTTCCGGCGCTGGGCGCAACGGCTCACCGCCGCCGCGACCGATCCGGCCCGCGCCGAGGCCGAGCTGGAGACCTGGCTCGACATCGTGGACGGCCCCGACCAGCGGCTTGCGAGCCGCGCCATCGACCCGCGCGTGGACATCGCCGCCCGTGCGCGGACGGTCCGGCTGGACCTGCCCGCGGACGTGACCGGGCCGCTGCTCACCGACGTTCCCGCCGCGTTCCACGGCCGCGCCAACGACGTGCTGCTCACCGGGCTGTCGCTCGCCGTGGCGCACTGGCGCAAGAACCGCGGCGGCCGCGGCACCGGCGTGCTCATCGACCTCGAAGGCCACGGCCGCGCGGATGTCGTGCCGGGCGTGGACCTGTCGCGCACCGCGGGCTGGTTCACCTCGATCCACCCGGTCCGGCTGGACGCGGGCACGATCGACTGGGCGGAGGTACGCGACGGCGGCCAGACCGTCGGCACCGCGATCAAGAAGATCAAGGAGCAGCTCCGCGAGATCCCCGACGACGGCGTCGGCTACGGACTTCTCCGTTACCTCAACGCCGAGGCGGCTGAGGAGCTGGCCGATCTCGCGCCCGCGCAGATCGCGTTCAACTACCTCGGCCGGGTGGACCCGGGCGGCGACGGTGACTGGAGCCTGGCCGCCGAGGAACTGCCCGGTGGCGAGGACCCGCGGATGCCCATGGCGCACGTCCTGGAGATCAACGCGATCACCCGGGAGCTGGCGGGCGGGCCCGAGCTCAGCGCCACCTGGACGTGGCCGGACGGGCTGCTCGCCGAGGACGACGTACGAGAGCTCGCCGAAGGCTGGTTCGAGGCGCTGCGCGGTCTGGTCGCGCACGTCAGCGGCGACGGCACCGAGGCGGCCGGCGGGTTCACCCCGTCCGACCTCCTGGTGGACCTCGACCAGTCCGAGATCGACCAGCTGCAGGACACCTGGAGGAAGCGCCGTTGAACCGTGGTGACCTTGAGGACATCCTGCCGCTGTCGCCGCTGCAGCAGGGATTCTTCTTCCATGCGCTGTACGACGCGGACACCGGCTCGGGTGGCAGGGACGTCTACACGGCGCAGATCGTTCTCGATCTCGACGGGCCGCTGGACGCCGCCGCGCTGCGCACCGCCGCGGACACGCTGCTGCGGCGCCACTCCAACCTGCGCGCCGCGTTCTGGCACGAGGACCTCTCCAAGCCGGTGCAGGTCATTCCGCGCGGCGTCGAGCTGCCCTGGGAGGAGCTCGACGTCGCGGACGAGGCCGAGGCGGACGCGGTCGTGGCGCGGGAACGGACGCGCCGTTTCGACGTGACCGCGCCGCCCCTGCTGCGGTTCGTCCTGGTCAGGCTGGGCGCCGAACGGCACCGGCTGGTGTTCACCAATCACCACATCCTGCTGGACGGCTGGTCCACGCCGATCCTGGCGACCGAGCTGTTCACGTTGTACGTGCAGGGTGGCCACGACTCGGGCTTCCCGCGCGTCACCCCGTACAAGAACTATCTGGCCTGGCTCTCCCAGCAGGACCGTGGCGCCGCCGAAAAGGCCTGGCAGGCCGCGCTCGACGGCGTGACCGAGCCGAGTCTTGTGGCGCCCGACGCGGCGGGCCGCCCGCCCGTGCTGCCCGAACGGACCATCACCGAGCTGGACGAGCGGCTGACCAAGAAGCTCCAGCGTGCCGCCCGGCGGCACGGCGTCACGCTCAGCACCGTGCTGCAGGGCGCGTGGGGCCTGGTGCTCGGACGCCTGCTCGGAACCAACGACGTGGTCTTCGGCTCCACCGTGTCGGGTCGGCCGGCGGAGCTCCCCGGCGTCGAGCAGATGATCGGGCTCTTCATCAACACCCTGCCCGTCCGCGTGCGGTACCGGCCCGACGAACCCCTCTCCGCGCTCATGGAGCGCCTCCAGGACGAGCAGGCCGACCTGCTGCCGCACCACCACCTCGGCCTCACCGACATCCAGCGGGTGGCGGGCCACGGCCAGCTCTTCGACACGATGACCGTGCTGGAGAACTATCCGTTCGACCCGGCCTCGATGGACGGATCCCTGAACGGTGTGCGGATCTCCGGCGCCGAGTCGTACGACGCGACGCATTTCCCGCTGTCGTTCGTCGCCGTGCCCGGCCCCGGACTGTCGCTGCGGCTGCACTACCGGCCGGACGTCTACGAGAAGGACGTCGTCGAGGCGCTGCTGGCCCGCATCCGGCGTTTTCTGGAGGCGTTCGCCGCCGACTCCGGGCAGGCGATCGGGGCCGTGGAGCTGGCGGGGGAGGACGAGCGCGCACGGCTCGCGGCCTGGAACGACACGGCGGCGGAGCTGCGCCCGGGCACGCTGCCGGAGCTCTTCGAAGCACAGGCCGCGCGGACGCCGGACGATGTCGCGCTGGTGTGGGGAGATCTTTCCCTCACGTATGCGGAGCTGAACGCGCGGGCCAACCGCCTCGCGCACGAGCTGATCGCTCGTGGGGTGGGGCCCGAGGACCGGGTCGCGCTGGTGCTGCCGCGCATCCCCGAGATCGTCGTGTCGATCCTCGGGGTGCTGAAGGCGGGCGCGGCGTACGTGCCGATCGATCCCGAGTACCCGGCGGACCGCATCGCCCACATGCTCGACGACTGCCGGCCCGCGCTGACGATCAGGGAGAACCTCGACGTCACGGGTCGTCCTTCGCATGACCCTGAACGCAGGGCTTCGGCGCGCAACAGCGCCTATGTCATCTACACCTCGGGCTCGACCGGACGCCCCAAGGGCGTGGTCGTGCCGCACGCGGGCGTCCTCAACTACTTCGAGGCGCACCGCGCCGCGTTCTTCGACCCGGCGATCGAGGCGGCCGGCGGCCGGCGGATGCGGTTCGCGCACCTGTCGTCGTTCTCGTTCGACACGTCGTGGATGGGCCTGCTGTGGATGATGTACGGCCACGAGCTGCACCTCATCGACGACGAGACACGCCGTGACGTGGAGGCCTACACGGCGTACGTCGCCAAGGCGCGCATCGACCTGGTCAACACCACGCCGTCGCACTTCCAGTCGCTGCGGGAGGCCGGGCTGCTCGCCGATGACGGGCGGCACCGGCCGTCTCAACTGCTGCTCGGTGGAGAGGCGATCAGCGCGGCGCTGTGGGACGAGCTGCGTGCGCTGCCCGGCGTGACGACCCGCAACTTCTACGGGCCGACCGAGTCGACGATCGACACGATGAACCAGGTCGTCGGCCTCAGCGAACGTCCCACGGTCGGCGGCCCCTACCGCAACACCCGCTCGTACGTGCTCGACGCGGCCTTGCAGCCCGTGCCGCCCGGCATCCCCGGTGAGCTCTACCTCGCCGGTGTCCAGCTGGCGCGCGGTTATTTCGACCGTCCCGGCATGACCGCCGAACGGTTCGTCGCCGACCCGTTCGGAGACCCGGGCGATCGGATGTACCGGACCGGTGACCTTGCGCGCTGGACGGCTGAGGGCACCGTCGAATACCTCGGCCGGGTCGACGACCAGGTGAAGATCCGCGGCTACCGGGTCGAGCTCGGCGAGATCGAGAGCGTCGTCGGCGCGTACCCGGGTGTCACGCAGGCCGCCGTCGTCGTCCGCGAGGACACGCCGGGGGACAAGCGCCTGGCCGCCTATGTCGCCGGAGAGGTGGACGTCGCGGCGCTGCGGCGGCATGTCGCCGCGAACCTCCCCGGCTACATGGTCCCCTCGTTCACCGTGCTGGAGGCGCTGCCGCTGACCGTGCACGGGAAGCTGGACCGGCGGGCCCTGCCCGCTCCCGACACGGGGGCCTCGGTCAGCCGGGCACCGCGGTCGCCGCGCGAGGAGATCCTCGCCGGGCTGTTCGCCGAGGTGCTCGGCGTCGCGCGGGTCGGCGTGGACGACGGGTTCTTCGCGCTCGGCGGCGACTCGCTGATCGCGACGCGCCTGGTCGGCAGGATCCGGTCGGCGCTCGGTGTGGAGCTGCCGCTCCGGGCCCTCTTCGAGGCGCCGACGGTGGCCGGTCTTGCCGAGCGGCTCGCCGAGGCATCCGGCGAGGTCAGGCCCGCGCTCGCCCGTGCCGAACGGCGCCCGGACATCGTCCCGCTGTCGTACGCGCAGCAGCGGTTGTGGTTCCTCAACCGCTTCGAGGGGCGCTCGGCCACGTTCAACATGCCCGCAGCTCTGCGGCTCGTGGGGGACATCGACCACGCGGCGCTGCAGGCCGCCCTCGGCGACGTGGTGACACGGCACGAGTCGCTCCGCACGATCTTCCCGGACGGCTCCGGCACCGCGCGGCAGCTCGTGCTCGACCCGGCCGTTGCGCGGCCCCGGCTCACCGTGACCGAGACGGACGAGGCGCGGCTGTCCGCCGAGCTGGCCGCCGTCGTCGGGCAGGGCTTCGACCTGTCGATCGAGCCGCCGCTGCGCGTCCGGCTGTTCTCGCTCGGCGGCGACGTCCACGTTCTGATGCTGGTCCTGCACCACATCGCGGCTGACGGCTGGTCGATGGCGCCGCTGGCCCGGGATGTGATCGTGGCGTACGCGGCGCGCAGGGAGGGCAAGGCGCCGGACTGGGCGCCGTTGCCGGTGCAGTATGCGGACTACACGCTGTGGCAGCAGGAGCTGTTCGGGTCGGAGGACGACCCGGAAAGCCTCATCTCACGGCAGATCGCGTACTGGACCCAGGCCCTTGCCGGGATCCCGGACCAGCTGGAGCTTCCGGCCGACCGGCCCCGTCCGGCCGAGGCCAGCCACCGGGGCGCCACGTTCGCCTTCGAGCTCGACGCCGACCTGCACGCGCGGCTGCTGAAGGTCGCTCGGGAGAGCGGCGCCAGCCTGTTCATGGTGATGCAGGCGGCGTACGCGGCGCTGCTGACGCGTCTCGGTGCCGGGACGGACGTGCCGATCGGCTCGCCGATCGCGGGCCGTACGGACGAGGCGCTGGACGACCTGGTCGGCATGTTCGTCAACATGCTCGTGCTGCGCACCGACACGTCCGGCGACCCGTCGTTCCGTGAACTGATCGGGCGGGTCAAGGAGACCGACCTCGCCGCGTACGCGCATCAGGACCTGCCGTTCGAGCGGCTCGTCGAGGTGCTCAACCCGGCGCGGTCGATGTCCCGGCACCCGCTGTTCCAGGTCGCGCTGTCGTTCCAGAACAACCCCGAGGCCAGGCTTGAACTGGAAGGGCTGAGCGGCGGAACCGAGCCGCTTCCGTCAGGCGCAGCCAAGTACGACTTGTGCCTCTACGTGGAGGAACGGCACGGCGACGACGGTGCTCCCGCCGGTATCGAAGCCGGACTGGAGTACGCGCTCGACCTCTTCGACCCGGCCACCGCCGAGTCGATCGCGGCCCGCTTCGAACGGCTGGTGCGAGAGCTGCTCGACGCCCCCGACGAGCCGATCAGCACCGCCGAGATCCTCGACCGGGCAGAACGCCGAACCATCCTGCGCAAGTGGGCGGGTGGCGCGGCGGGGTCGGTGGGGCGGACGACGATTCCGGAGTTGTTCGAGGCGCAGGTGGCGTTGCGGCCGGATGCTGCGGCGGTGTCGTTCGAGGGTGTGACGCTGTCGTATGGCGAGGTGAACGCGCGGGCCAACCGTTTGGCGCGTCATCTGGTGGCGCAGGGCGTCGGGCCGGAGCAGTTTGTGGCGTTGAAGTTGCCGCGCTCGGCTGATCTGGTGATCGCGGTGTTGGCGGTGCTCAAGTCGGGTGCGGCGTATGTGCCGATCGATCCGGACTACCCGGCCGACCGCATCGCCTACATGCTTGAAGACGCCCGACCCGTCCTGACACTCGACTCGGTCGAAGTGCCGGGCGAGTATGCCGACTCCAACCTGGGTGTGGCCGTCTCACCGGACAATCCGGCGTACGTCATCTACACGTCGGGCTCCACGGGTCGGCCCAAGGGGGTTGTGGTTCCGCATCAGAACGTGGTGCGGTTGCTGCGTTCGACCGAGCCGTGGTTCGACTTTGGCCCGGATGATGTGTGGACGTTGTTCCATTCGTATGCGTTCGACTTCACAGTGTGGGAGCTGTGGGGCTCGCTGCTGTATGGCGGCCGCTTGGTCGTCGTTCCCTTCATGGTTTCGCGTTCGCCGGACGACTTCTTGAAGCTGCTCGTGGCTGAGAGGGTCACGGTCCTTAATCAGACGCCGTCGGCGTTCTATCAGCTCATGGTGGCCGATAGGGACAATCCCGGTGCCGACTTGGCGTTGCGTTACGTCGTCTTCGGTGGTGAGGCGCTGGAGTTGGGCCGTCTCGAAGACTGGTACGGCCGCCACGCGGATGACGCGCCGACTCTGGTCAACATGTACGGGATCACTGAGACGACCGTGCACGTGTCGTACGTCGCGCTCGACCGTGCCTATGCCGCGACCGCGCCTGGCAGCATCATCGGCACGGGGATTCCCGACCTGCGGGTCTACGT
>NZ_WBMT01000013.1 GCF_008923185.1 Actinomadura rudentiformis | reverse complement strand
GCCCCGGTGGCCGTCCCGGTGGCGGCGGCGGTGGAGGCCGCGGCGGGCCTGGCGGCCGTCCCGGTGGTGGCGGCGGCTTCGGCGGCCCGCGCACCGGCACGGGCGGCGGTCCCGGCGGTCGTCCCGGTGGTGGCGGCGGCTTCGGCCCCCGTCCCGGTGGCGGCGGCCGTGGTCGCGGCGGCACGCAGGGTGCCTTCGGGCGTCCCGGCGGCCGGCCGGCTCGTGGCCGCAAGTCCAAGCGGGCGCGTCGTCAAGAGTTCGAGAACATGCAGGCTCCCGCTGCCGGTGGCGTTTCCGCGCCGCGCGGCAACGGCAAGACGATCCGGCTGCCGCAGGGTGCCACGCTGACCGACTTCGCGGAGAAGATCGGCGCCAACCCGGCGTCGCTCGTCGCGATCATGATGCACCTCGGCAAGATGGTCACCGCGACCCAGTCGGTCGACGCGGACGACCTGCAGCTGCTGGGCGTCGAGCTCGACTTCGACGTCCAGGTGGTCAGCCCCGAGGACGAGGACCGCGCACTGCTCGAGTCGTTCGACATCGAGTACGGCGAGGACGAGGGCAGCGAGGAGAACCTCCAGCCCCGGCCGCCGGTCGTGACCGTCATGGGTCACGTCGACCACGGTAAGACCCGCCTGCTGGACGCGATCCGCAACGCCAACGTCGTGGCCGGCGAGGCCGGCGGCATCACCCAGCACATCGGTGCCTACCAGGTGCAGACCCAGGTCGACGGCGAGGACCGCAAGATCACCTTCATCGACACCCCGGGTCACGAGGCGTTCACCGCCATGCGTGCCCGCGGTGCCGACACCACCGACCTGGTGGTGCTGGTGGTCGCGGCCGACGACGGCGTCAAGCCGCAGACGACCGAGGCGATCGACCACGCCACGGCGGCCGGTGTGCCGATCGTGGTCGCGGTCAACAAGATCGACAAGGAGGGGGCCGACCCCAACCGGGTGCGCGCCCAGCTCACCGAGTACGGCCTGGTGGCCGAGGAGTTCGGTGGCCAGACCCAGTTCGTCGATGTCTCCGCCCGCGAGGGCATCAACATCGACGGGCTGCTGGAGGCGGTCGTCCTGACCGCCGACGCCGAGCTCGACCTCAAGGCCAACCCCGACATGCCCGCCCAGGGCTCGGCCATCGAGGCCCACCTGGACAAGGGCCGGGGCGCCGTGGCGACCGTGCTGGTCCAGCGCGGCACGCTGCGGGTCGGCGACTCGATCGTCTGTGGTGTGGCCCACGGCCGCGTCCGGGCGATGCTGGACGAGAACCTCCAGCCCATCGAGGAGGCGCCGCCGTCCCGTCCGGTCGAGGTGCTCGGCCTGACCGCGGTGCCCGGCGCCGGCGACAACTTCCTGGTGGTCGACGACGACCGGGTGGCCCGCCAGATCGCCGACAAGCGGACCGCGCGCAAGCGCAACGCCGAGCTGCTGCGCAGCCGCAAGAGCAGCTCCCTCGAGGAGCTGTTCAAGGACCTGGAGCGTGGCGAGCGGGACGAGCTGCTGCTCATCCTCAAGGGCGACGTGTCCGGTTCGGTCGAGGCGCTGGAGGACTCGCTGCTCAAGATCGATGTGGGCGAGGAGGTCAGCCTGCGCGTCATCCGCCGCGGCGTCGGCGCGATCACGCAGGACGACGTCAACCTGTCGCTGGCGTCCGAGGGCGCGGTCATCATCGGCTTCAACGTGCGTCCCGAGCGGAACGCGCAGGAGCTGGCCGACCGCGAGGGCGTCGACATCCGGTACTACTCGGTCATCTACCAGGCGATCGAGGAGATCGAGGCGGCCCTCAAGGGCATGCTCAAGCCGGAGTTCGAGGAGGCCCAGCTCGGTACCGCCGAGGTCCGCGAGATCTTCAAGGTGCCGCGGATCGGCAACATCGGTGGCACCATGGTCACCTCGGGCCTCATCCAGCGCAACGCCAAGGCCCGCCTCGTCCGCGACGGCGTCGTGGTCGCCGACAACCTCACGGTGTCGTCGCTGCGCCGCTTCAAGGACGACGCCACCGAGGTCCGCGAGGGCTTCGAGTGCGGTATCGGGGTCGGCTACAACGACCTCAAGATCGGCGACGTCATCGAGTGCTTCGAGATGCGGGAGAAGCCCCGCGACTAGTCGCACGAAGCCCCGCGGCTGGTCGCACGAAGCCCCGCGGCTGGTCGCACCTGATCTACGGGTGCGGGCCTGGTTGGCCCGCGCCCGTGGATCTTCAGAGTGGATCTTCGAAAAATCCCATGTCGTGACGCCAGGTACAAGCACTAGCCTGGCGTCATGTCATGTCGGGGGGCTGACGGCGGTTCGCCCAGCGCGGAAGATCCGGGCCTGGGAACACGCGGGCCCGCCGCCTTCGTTCCATCATCGAGAACAACCGAGGTGACCACCTAGGTGTACGTGGGTGCGCTGACACTCGACCTGTTGCTGGGCGACGTGCATTCGCTCAAGCAGAAGCGCGCGGTCGTCCGGCCGATCATCGCCGAGGTGGCCAAGCGCTTCCCGGCGGTGGCGGTCGCCGAGACCGGGAACAACGACCTGCACCGGCGGGCCGAGATCGGAGTGGCGGTCGTCGCCGCGACCGCGGCCAACGCCAAACGGGTGCTCGACCAGTGCGAGCGGCTGGTGGCCGGTCGCCCGGAGATCGAGCTGCTGTCGGCACGGCAGCGGCTGTTCAACGACGAAGACTGATCCTCGTGAGGTGCCACGCCACCTCACGAGGACCTAGAAAAGGAGTGCGATCATGGTGGACGCAGCTCGGGCTCGCAAGCTCGCGGACCGCATCCAGCAGATCGTGGCCGAGATGCTGGAGCGGCGCGTCAAGGACCCGCGGCTCGGCTTCGTGACCGTGACCGACACCCGGATCACCAACGACCTGCGCGACGCCACCGTCTATTACACGGTGTACGGCTCGGACGGCGAGCGGGCGGAGACCGCGGCGGCGCTGGAGAGCGCCAAGGGCATCATCCGGTCGGAGGTGGGCAGGCAGACCGGCGTCCGGCACACGCCCAGCCTCACCTTCGTCCCTGACTCCCTCATGGACAACGCCGCGCACATCGACGATCTCCTGGCCAAGGCGCGCGCCAAGGACGAGGAGGTCGCCAAGGCGGCCCAGGGCGCGGCTCCGGCCGGTGACGCCAACCCCTACCGCACCGACGACGAGCCGGGCGAGTCCGGCGACCTTGACGAAACCGGCGACGACAAGCGCGGCGAAGCGGGACACTCGTCACTGTGAGTGGTGGGGAGTTTCTGGGGCGTGGGCTTGAGTGGGACCGGGCTCTACAGCTGATCGAGGCGGCGGACGAGGTCTGCCTGGCCTGCCATGTGGCCCCGGACGGCGACGCGCTCGGCTCGATGCTGGCCCTCGCCCAGGCCCTGCGCGATCTGGGCAAGCGATGCTTCGCCTCGTTCGGCCAGCCGTTCGCGGTGCCGGCGAGCCTGCGCTTCCTGCCCGGCCAGGATCTGCTGGTCGAGCCCGGCGGCATGCCCGCGGCGCCGACGCTGATGATCACTCTGGACGCCGCCGCCGTCGACCGGCTCGGCCCGCTGGCGGAGAACGCCGCGCGGGCCGACGAGCTGATCGTCGTCGACCACCACGCGTCCAACACCGGCTTCGGCGGCGTCCGCCTGGTCGACCCGGACGCGGCGGCCACCTCCGTTCTCGTGGACGAGCTGATCCGGCGACTCGGCGTGCGGCTGACCAGTGACATCGCGCTCGGTCTCTACGCCGGGCTGGCCAGCGACACCGGCTCGTTCAAGTACCCCTGCACGACCCCGGAGGTGCACGAGCTGGCCGCCCGGCTGCTCGACGCGGGCGTGCGCCCCGACGCGGTCGGCCATGAGTTGTGGGACCGCGCGCCCTTCGGCTACCTGCAGGTGCTCGCGGGCGCGCTGGGCCGGGCCCGGCTCGAACGTGACGCGGCGGGCGGCCTCGGCCTGGTCTGGACGGCGATCACCCGTGCCGACCGGGACGCCCAGGGTGTGCCGTACGACCAGCTCGAAGGCGTGATCGACCAGCTGCGCCGGGCCGACGAGGCCGAGGTCGCGGTGGTCCTCAAGGAGACCGACGAGGGCAGCTGGTACGTCTCCACCCGTTCCAAGGGGGGAGTGGACGTCGGCCGCGCCTGCGTGGAGCTGGGCGGCGGCGGCCACCGCCTCGCCGCGGCCTTCACCACGACGGCCGAGCCCGCCGAAACGATCGACAGGTTGCGCGCCGCCCTGCGCGGACCGCTCAATGACGCGGAGATCAGCGCGTGACGTCAGGACTCGTCATCGTGGACAAGCCGGCCGACTGGACGTCGCACGACGTGGTCGGCAAGCTGCGCCGCCTCGCCCGGACCCGCCGGGTCGGCCACGCCGGGACCCTGGACCCGATGGCGACGGGGGTCCTGGTCGTCGGGGTGGACAAGGCGACCCGCCTCCTCGGCCACCTCGCGCTGACCGAGAAGGGCTACGACGGCACGATCCGGCTCGGCCAGTCCACCAACACCGACGACGCCGAGGGTGAGATCACCGCCACCGCGCCCGCGGCCGGCGTGGGCGACGCCGCGCTGCAGTCGGGCATCAGCGCCCTGACCGGCGTGATCCAGCAGGTCCCGCCGCAGGTCAGTGCCATCAAGGTGAACGGCGAACGTGCGTACAAGATGGCCCGCAAGGGCGAAGAGGTCGAGCTCAAGCCGCGGCCCGTCACGATCCACGACTTCAGCGTCCTGGAGATCCGCCGCCACGACGACCTGATCGACGTGGACGTCTCGATCACATGCTCGTCCGGCACGTACATCCGCGCCCTGGCCCGCGACCTCGGCGCCATGCTCGGCACCGGCGGCCATCTGACGGCCCTGCGCCGTACCCGGGTCGGCCCGTACGACCTCGGCATGGCCCGCACGATCGACCAGCTCAGCGAGGAGCTGCGGATCCTCCCGATGGCGGACGCGGTCGCCGCGGCCTTCCCCCGGCGCGAGGTCTCAGCCGACGACGCCCGCAAGGTCATGCACGGCGGCAAGCTGCCCGCCGCCGGCCTGGGCCCGGGCCCCGTCGGCGTCTTCGCCCCCGACGGCACCCTCTTGGCGCTGGTGGAAGAACAAGGCAATGCCGCCAAACCCCTGGCCGTCTTCGTCCCCTGACCTTCGTCTTCTCACCTTCACTCCCTGTCCGTGACCGGCTGAGCGTGTTGATTCTCACGCTGGGAAGTGGGTGCGTTCCAACCTACGGTTGCGTAACCTACGGGAACGTAGGTTTCATTGCTGAGGAGGAGGTGTCCATGGCCACTCTGTCCCATCAGTCACAGCCGGCGCCACATCAGCCCCAGGCGGTTCCGTCGCCGACCAAACCCCGGTTGCGGGGCTGGCTGCACATCGGCGCCTTCCCCGCCGTGCTCGCCGCCGGTCTCGTCCTGGTCGCGCTGGGGCCGACCCTTGAGGCGCGGTTGTCCTCGGCCGTGTACGTGGCGATGTCCGGGCTGCTGTTCGGGATCTCCGGGACGTACCACCGGCAGAGCTCCAACCGGATGGTCGAGGTGCTGCGGCGGTTCGACCACGCCAACATCTACCTGATCATCGCCGGCACCTATACGCCGTTCGCGGTGGTCGCGCTGGACGGGGCGGCCCGGATCACGGTGCTCACCGTGGTGTGGACCGGCGCGATCGCGGGTGTGGTCTTCCGGACCATGTGGGTCGGGGCGCCGCGCTGGCTGTACGTCTCGCTCTACATCGTGCTCGGCTGGGTCGCGGTCTTCTTCCTGCCGCAGTTCCTGTCGGGTGCCGGAATCGCCGCCTGCGTGCTCGTGGCGCTCGGCGGCATCGCCTACAGCGCGGGCGGTGTCGTCTACGGGCTGCGGCGCCCCAACCCCTCGCCGCGCTGGTTCGGGTTCCACGAGGTGTTCCACGCCTGCACGCTCGCCGCGTACGTCATGCAGTACGTCGCGGTCTCCCTGGTCGTTTATCAGTCGGCCTAGTCGTTTGTCGGACTGGTCGTTTGTCAGTCGGCCTGAGGCTGAAGTCGGCATGGTGGTGGGCGGACGAGGTGGGGGATCCGCTACCGGCGCGTAGACTTCTCAGGGCCGATGCCAGTGGCGACCATTCGGGGGACAGGAGCGCGAGGGCAACCCCCTCGGTCGTGACGTCATGCGGCGCATGGCAGTCTGTGAGGCGACAGAACGTCCAACGCAGGGAGAGCATGGTGCGGCGCTGGCACGGCCTCGACGAGGTTCCCGCCGACTGGGGCAGATCGGTGATCACCATCGGCGTCTTCGACGGCGTGCACCGCGGCCACCAGCGGATCGTGGGCCGCGCCGCCGAACAGGCCCGCGAACGGGGGCTCAAGTCCGTAGTGATCACCTTCGACCCGCATCCCGACGAGGTCGTGCGCCCGGGCACCCATCCGCCGCTGCTGAGCTCCACCAAGCGCCGCATCGAGCTGCTGGAGGGCCTGGGCACCGACGCGGTCGTGGTCGTCCCGTTCACGCTGGAGCTGTCCAAGGTGGGCCCGGACGAGTTCGTGCAGTCGGTGCTGGTCGACCGGCTGCACGCGGCGCACGTCATCGTCGGTGAGGACTTCCGCTTCGGCCACAAGGCCAAGGGCGACGTCGCGCTGCTGAAGGAGCTCGGCGAGAAGTACGACTTCACAGCGGAGGGCGCGCCCCTGGTGGCGAACGGGGACAAGATCTCCTCCACCGGCATCCGGGCGCTGCTCGAAAGCGGCGCGGTCGAGGAGGCCTGCCACGCGCTGGGCCGCCCGCACCGCGTCGAGGGGATCGTGGTGCGCGGCCACCAGCGGGGCCGCCAGCTGGGCTTCCCGACCGCGAACCTGGAGACCCTGCCGCACACCGCGATCCCCGCCGACGGCGTCTACGCCGGCTGGCTGGTCTGCGACTCCGACCGCTACCCCCGTTTCCGGTGGCCGGCGGCGATCTCCATCGGCACCAATCCGACGTTCGAAGGAGCGGGGGAGCGGACCGTCGAGGCCTACGCGCTGGACCGTGACGATCTCGACCTCTACGGCGAGCACATGGCGGTGGACTTCGAGGCCCGCATCCGCGACACACTCAAGTTCGACTCGATCGAGGCCCTGATCGAGGAGATGCACCGCGACGTGGACCGCGCCAGGGAGATCACTTCCCCAGGTCAGGCCTGAATCCGGCCGCCGGTCACGGTCTGTTTCGCGCCGTGACGGGCCGCCTTTTTGACGTGGTACGGTGAAGAGTCGCCGGGATAAGGCCCCGGCTCGGTCGGCTGCACCCTCATGTGGCCGGCCACTTTCCATACGCACCATGCGGACCCACGAGCCTGCGGGCCGGATCTGCGGGTGACGAGCTTTCAGAAGGAGCCACGTGTCGCTCGACACCGCCACCAAGAACAAGATCATTGCTGAGTACGCGACCGCTGAGGGTGACACCGGATCCCCGGAAGTCCAGGTTGCGCTGCTGACCCGCCGGATCAACGATCTGACGGAGCACCTCAAGGAGCACAAGCACGACCACCACAGCCGCCGCGGGCTGCTGCTGCTGGTCGGCCGCCGTCGCCGGCTCCTCAAGTACCTGCAGAACAAGGACATCAACCGCTACCGGCAGCTGATCGAGCGTCTGGGTCTGCGCCGCTAGTACGGTGAAGGGGAGTGGCCGGTGGAGAAACGGCTCCGTGCGCGGAGCCGGTTCGCCACTGCCCGAGGTGCCGCCGGGATTCGCCCGGGGCGCTCGGGGCCACTCCCCTTTCTTCATAGCCAAGCACAATTGAATGACCATCACCCCGCGGACAGCGCCCTGGTGCGGCCGGTCCTCGGTAGTGGCTCTCGGAGCATGCTCCTCGCCCGATCGGCGGGGACCCCGGATCCGTGAGCTTCGATCGAAGACCGGCATTGCGTAACAAACCACGGGAAGCAGCCGCGGGGACCGTCCGAAACCTAGGAGGTTTCCCGTGACAGAAGCTGTGCGCATCGATGGGGCGCAGAGCACCGAGGCCGTGATCGACAACGGTTCCTTCGGCACTCGTACCATCCGATTCGAGACGGGCCGGCTGGCCCGTCAGGCGGCCGGCTCGGCCGTCGCCTACCTTGACGACGAGACGATGGTGCTCTCCGCCACCACCGCCTCCAAGAAGCCCAAGGACAACCTGGACTTCTTCCCTCTGACGGTCGACGTCGAGGAGCGCATGTACGCGGCCGGGCGCATCCCCGGCTCGTTCTTCCGCCGTGAGGGCCGTCCCTCCGAGGACGCCATCCTCACCTGCCGCCTGATCGACCGCCCGCTGCGCCCCTCGTTCACCAAGGGCCTGCGCAACGAGATCCAGGTCGTCGAGACGATCATGGCGTTGCATCCCGACCACCTGTACGACGTCGTGGCGATCAACGCCGCCTCGATGTCCACCCAGCTGGCCGGCCTGCCGTTCTCCGGCCCGATCGGCGGCGTCCGCGTCGCGCTGATCGAGGGCCAGTGGGTCGGTTTCCCGACCCACCCCGAGCTGGAGAACGCCACGTTCGACATGGTGGTCGCCGGGCGCGTCCTGGAGGACGGCGACGTCGCGATCATGATGGTCGAGGCGGAGTCGACCCCGGGCACGCTGCGGCTCGTCGGTGAGGGCGCCACCGCGCCGACCGAGGAGACCATCGCCGCGGGCCTGGAGGCGGCCAAGCCGTTCATCAAGGTCCTGTGCAAGGCGCAGAGCGACCTGGCGGCCGTGGCCGCCAAGCCGACCGCCGAGTACCCGATCTTCCTGGACTACCAGGACGACGTGCTCGACGCCGTCACCGCCGCCGTCGGCACCGAGCTGGCCGAGGCGCTGACGATCGCGGCCAAGCAGGAGCGCGAGTCCCGGCTGGACGGGCTCAAGGCCGGTGCCGCCGAGAAACTCGGCGCCGACTTCGAGGGCCGCGAGAAGGAGATCTCCGCCGCCTTCAGGGCGCTGACCAAGAAGCTGGTCCGCGAGCGGGTCGTCCGCGACGGGCTGCGCATCGACGGCCGCGGCGTCAAGGACATCCGCCAGCTCAACGCCGAGGCGCACGTGATCCCGCGGGTGCACGGCTCGGCGCTGTTCGAGCGCGGCGAGACCCAGATCATGGGCGTGACCACGCTCAACATGCTCCGCATGGAGCAGATGATCGACACGCTCAACCCCGAGCGCACCAAGCGCTACATGCACAACTACAACTTCCCGCCGTACTCCACCGGTGAGACCGGCCGCGTGGGCTCGCCCAAGCGCCGCGAGATCGGCCACGGCGCGCTCGCCGAGCGGGCGCTGCTGCCGGTGCTGCCGACGCGCGAGGAGTTCCCCTACGCGATCCGCCAGGTGTCGGAGGCCCTCGGGTCCAACGGCTCCACCTCGATGGGCTCGGTCTGCGCGTCCACCATGTCGCTGCTCGACGCGGGCGTGCCGCTCAAGCAGATGGTGGCCGGCATCGCCATGGGCCTCATCCACGAGGGCGGCGAGTACGTGACGCTGACCGACATCCTCGGTGCCGAGGACGCGTTCGGCGACATGGACTTCAAGGTCGCCGGCACGCGGGACGTCATCACCGCCCTGCAGCTGGACACCAAGCTCGACGGCATCCCGGCGTCGGTGCTGGCCGCCGCGCTCAAGCAGGCCAAGGGCGCCCGGCTGGCGATCCTGGACGTCATGCAGGAGGCCATCGAGGCGCCCGCCGAGATGAGCCCGAACGCGCCGCGGATCATCACCATCAAGGTCCCGGTCGACAAGATCGGCGAGGTCATCGGCCCCAAGGGCAAGATGATCAACTCGATCCAGGACGACACCGGCGCCGACATCACGATCGAGGACGACGGCACCATCTACGTCGGCGCCACCGACGGGCCCTCGGCCGAGGCCGCGCGGCAGGCGATCAACGCGATCGCCAACCCGCACATGCCCGAGGTCGGCGAGCGCTACCTCGGCACGGTCGTCAAGACCACCACGTTCGGCGCGTTCGTGTCCCTGCTGCCCGGCAAGGACGGTCTGCTGCACGTCTCGCAGATCCGCAAGCTGCACGGCGGCGCCCGGATCGAGAACGTCGAGGACGTCATCAACGTCGGCGAGAAGATCCAGGTCGAGGTCACCGAGATCGACCAGCGCGGCAAGCTGTCGCTGGTCCCGGTCGAGGTCGTCGAGCGCGAGCAGGCCGACAAGGCCGACGGCGGCGAGGACTCCGGCGCGGTCGAGGCGGCCGCGGACGGCGGTGACCGTGGCGAGCGCGGCGGTGACCGCGGCGAGCGCCGATCCGAGGGCGGCGGAGACCGCGCCCCGCGCCGTCGCCGCACGCGGCGCGGCAGCGAGGGCGGCGGCGACCGCAACTCCTGACCGATCGGTCTGACAGATCACGCTGACCGACCGGCCTGCCCGCCCCAGGGCAGGCCGGTCGGCACTTTCTTCTATCGAGGGATCGTGAACCCCGTGACGATTCTGGCGAGTGCGCAGGAGCCCGGCACCACCCACGTCGTGCACCCCGGCGCGGACGGCGCCGGTGCCGTCCGCCGCTCGGTTCTGCCGGGCGGCCTGCGCGTCATCACCGAGACGATGCCGACCGTGCGGTCCGCCGCGTTCGGCATCTGGGCCGGTGTCGGCTCCCGCGACGAGGCCCCCGCCGACGCCGGCGCCAGCCACTACCTGGAGCACGTGCTGTTCAAGGGCACGCGACGGCGGTCCGCGCTGGAGATCTCCGCGGCCATCGACGCAGTGGGCGGCGACCTCAACGCGTTCACGGCCAAGGAGTACACCTGCTACTACGCGCGGGTGCTGGACGCCGACCTTCCTCTGGCCGTCGACGTCGTCTCCGACATGGTGGCCGCGTCGGTCAACCGGCCCGAGGACGTCGAGTCCGAACGCGGTGTGATCCTCGAAGAGATCCACATGCGGGACGACGACCCCGGCGACCTCATCCACGACGAGTTCTCCACGGCGCTCTACGGGGACGCGCCGCTGGGCCGCCCCATCCTCGGCACCGTCGAGTCGATCAACGTTCTGAGCCGGGACCGCATCCACGCGTACTACCGCGAGCACTACGTCCCGGAGAACCTGGTCGTCGCGGTCGCGGGCAACATCGACCACGACGAGGTAGTACGGCTGGTCGCGCGGGCCTTCGAAGGGCATCTCGACGGCGCCGCCCACCCCCGAGCGCCCCGTCTGGACGGCACGCCTCAGCCCGCCTCGCCGACCGTGCGGGTCGTCGACAAGGACACCGAGCAGGCCCACGTGGTGCTCGGCGGTGTGGGCGTCTCCCGCACCGACGACCGCCGCTTCGCGCTCGGCGTGCTCAACGCCGCGCTCGGCGGCGGCATGTCGTCGCGCCTCTTCCAGGAGGTACGCGAGAAGCGCGGCCTCGCCTACTCCGTCTACAGCTACACCTCGCAGTACGCCGACACCGGTGTCTTCGGCGTCTACGCTGGCTGCCAGACCGCCAAGGTCGACGAGGTCCTGGCGATCTGCCGTGACGAGGTCGCCAAGGCCGCCGAGAAGGGCATCACCGACGAGGAGCTCGAGCGCGGCAAGGGCCAGCTGCGCGGCGCGATGGTGCTCGGCCTGGAGGACACCGGCTCGCGGATGAGCCGCATCGGCAAGAGCGAGCTGGTGTACGAGTCGCTGCTCGCGGTCGACGAGGTCCTCAGCCGCATCGAGGCCGTCACCCCGGACGACGTCCGCGAGGTGGCCGCCGACGTCCTGGCCGGCCCGCAGGCGCTCACCGTGATCGGCCCCTTCGGCGACCGCGACTTCAGCCTGTAGCGAGCAATCGTTACGCGCGGTCAGTGACCGGGTAGGCATCCCGTGGCGAGGGAGGTGCGCATGAAGATCCTCATCCGGGTGCTCATCAACGCGGTCGCGCTGTGGGTGGCCACGGCACTCGTCGACGGGATCAGCGTCAGCGGCGACACCGCGGCCAAGCGGTGGCTGACCCTGCTGGCGGTCGCGGTGATCTTCGGCCTGGTCAACGCGTTCATCAAGCCTGTGATCAAGACCTTGGGCTGCGCGTTCTACGTGCTGACGCTGGGCCTGATCGCACTGGTGGTGAACGCGGCGCTGCTCCTGCTGACCAGCTGGATGGCCGAGGAGCTGAACCTCCCGTTCAAGGTCGAGTGGTTCTGGCCCGCGTTCTGGGGCGCGATCATCGTCGGCGTCGTGAGCTGGCTCCTCAGCGTCCTCATCCCGGAAGGCGACTCCGACGACTGACCCTTGATAACCGGACCGTGGTCCGCTAATCTCGAAGCATCAACCGGACCATAGTCCGATTATTCGAGAGGGTCGCACCATGGGTCTGCTGCACATCTCCGCCTCCCCGCGCGGAACCGATTCCGAATCGCTGGCGATCGCCGGCACCTTCCTGGACGCCTACCGGGAGGCACATCCCGGCGACACCGTCGACCACTACGACCTGTGGGACGGGACGCTGCCGGAGTTCGGGCCCGCCGCCGCGGGAGCCAAGATGACCGTCTTCGGTGGAGCGGCCCCGCAAGGTGCTCAGGAACGCGCCTGGGAGGCGGCGAGGGCCGTCTTCGACCGTTTCGACTCCTACGACCGCTATCTGTTCAGCGTGCCGATGTGGAACGCCGGGGTGCCGTACATCCTCAAGCAGTTCGTCGACGTGATCAGCCAGCCCGGCTGGGTGTTCGGCTTCGACCCGGAGCAGGGCTACAGCGGGCTGCTCCAGGGCAAAAAGGCCGCCGTCATCTACACCAGCGCCGTCTACGGAGACGGCCGCGGCCCCGCCTTCGGCGCCGACTTCCAGCGCCCGTTCTTCGACGACTGGCTGCGCTGGGCCGGGATCGCGGACATCACGACCGTCGAGTTCCGGCCCAACCTCGCCACCGCGGACGCCGACACCGACCGCCGCGAGGCGCACGCGCGCGCCCGCGAGGAGGGCAAACGCCTCTGACGCGATAGGCTCGACCGGCAGTCAAGCCGGGAGGCGAACGTGATCAAGGTTGGGGTGCTGGGCGCGCGGGGCCGGATGGGGGCCGAGGTGTGCCGGGCCGTCGAGGGCGCCGACGACATGGAGCTGGTCGCCGCCGTCGACCAGGGTGACGAGCGGGACTCCCTCGCCGCCGCCGAGGTCGTGGTCGACTTCACCCACCCCGGCGTGGTCATGGACAACCTCCGCTGGTGCGTCGAGAACGGCCTGCACGCGGTCGTCGGCACCAGCGGCTTCGACCCCGGCCGCCTGGACAAGGTCCGCGGCTGGCAGACGGCCAAGCCGGGGGCCAACGTCCTCATCGCCCCCAACTTCGGCATCGGCGCGGTGCTCATGATGCACTTCGCGCAGAAGGCCGCCCCGTTCTTCGAGTCCGTCGAGATCGTCGAGCTGCACCACCCGAACAAGGCCGACGCCCCGTCCGGCACCGCCTACCGCACCGCCGAGCTGGTGTCCGCCGCCCGCGCCGAGGCGGGCACACCCCCGTCGCCCGACGCCACCACCACCGAGCTCCACGGCGCCCGCGGCACCGACGTCGAGGGCGTGCACGTGCACTCGATCCGCCTGTCCGGCCTCATCGCCCACCAGGAGGTCCTCCTGGGCGGCCACGGCGAGGTCTTCACGATCCGCCACGACTCGATGAACCGCGAGTCGTTCATGCCCGGCGTCCTCCTGGGCGTCCGCCACGCCCGCGACCTCCCCGACCCGCTCACGGTCGGCATCGAGTCCCTCCTCGGCCTGTGATCTTCGACGCCGATCCCTGGGACTACCTCGCCGCCGACGAGGCGGTGGACCTCGAACACCCCCTCGTCCAGGCCACCGCCTCCACCCTCCGCGTGGGCGACGACCTCGCCTACGCCCAGGCGGCCTTCGAGTACGTCCGCGACGAGATCGAGCATTCCATGGACGTCCAGGATCCCCGCGTCACCTGGCGAGCCTCCGACGTCCTCGACCAGGGCGTCGGCCTCTGCTTCGCCCAGGCGCACGCCCTCGTCGCCCTCCTCCGCGCCGGCGGCATCCAGGCCGGCTTCTGCTACCAGCCCTTCGACGTCCTGCACGGCCTGGTCGCCACCCTCATCGACGACCGCTGGGTCCGCCTCGACCCCCGCGGCAAGGACGTCGAGTTCTCCGCCGCCGAAGACCGCCTGGCCTTCCCCGGCACCCCTGTCCACCCCACCGTCTACGCGGCTCCCCACCCCGCCGTCCTGACCGCCCTCAAGTCCCACACCAATGCCCTGGCCCTGTGCGAAGAGGGCCTCCCCACCCCCAACGCCCTCTGACTCCGTCCTACAGCGACAGACACGACGGGCCGGGGGAAGCTTTGCTTCTGGTTGTTGTTGGGTTGGGGCGTTTGGCGGCACGTTGATTGCGTGGTGGCGTTGCGGCCGGGGGCTGCCGAATGCCGGGGTATTTGAGATTTCCCGATGTGCGCGACGATGTCGTGGTCTTCGTGGCGGACGATGACCTGTGGCTTGTGCCGACGGAGGGTGGGCGGGCCTGGCGGTTGACGGCGGGCGTGGCCGAGGTGGGGTTTCCGCGGATCTCTCCTGACGGGACGCTGGTGGCGTTCGTGGGGGAGGGGGAGGGGCCCAAGGAGGTCTACCTGCTGGCCTTGGACGGGGGGAACGCGCGGCGGCTCACGTATCAGGGGGCCAACTGCACCGTGAGTGCGTGGGAGGCCGGAGGCGCGATCGTCTATGCCAGCGATGTGGGGCAGCCGTTCGCGGGGCAGCGGTGGCTGCACAGGGTGGGGACCGATGGCGGGCTCCCCGAGCGGTTGCCGTTCGGGCCGGCGGGTTCGATCTCGTTCGGGCCGGACGGCGGTGTGGTGCTCGGGCGCAACACGGCTGATCCGGCGCGGTGGAAACGTTACCGGGGCGGGACGGCGGGGAGTCTGTGGATCGCGGACGGGGGGCCGTTCCGGCGGTTGGTCGATCTGGACGGCAACCTCGCGGCGCCGTGCTGGGTGGGAACGCGGATCTACTTCCTGTCGGATCACGAGGGCATCGGGAACGTGTACTCGTGCACGGAGGACGGGGAGGATCTCAGACGCCATACCGATCACGAGGACTTCTACGCGCGCAATCTCGCCAGTGACGGGCAGCGGCTCGTCTACCACGCGGGGGCGGAGCTCTATCTGCTGGATCCCGGTGCGGAGTCGCGGCGGATCGATGTGCATGTGGGGACGTCGCGTTCGCAGCGGGATCGGAAGTTCGTCGATGCGGCGCATTATCTGGACGGCGCCGCGCTGAGCCCGGACGGATCCGGGCTCGCGGTGACCACGCGGGGCAAGGCGTTCACGTGCGCCGGCTGGACGGGCGCGGTGCGCCAGCACGGGTCGCGCAGCGGCGTCCGGTATCGCCTGCTGACCTGGCTGAACGACCAGGAGCGGCTGATCGCGGCGGCGAGCGACCGGGGTGACCGTGAGCTCCTCGTGCTGCTGGACGGGGAGGAGTCGTCCGTACGGTTCGAGGACGCCGATACCGGACGGATGACGGCGCTGGTGGTGTCGCCGGTCAACGACCAGGTGGCGATCACCAATCACCGCAACGAACTCCTTCTGGTGAACGTGGGCGACCCGCGCACTCCGGCGATCCGGCTCGACGCCAGCCCGTTCGGCGCCATCGAGCATCCGGCGTGGTCCCCCGACGGGCGCTGGCTGGCGTACACCTTCCCCGACAGCGCCCAGACCACGGCGATCAAGATCTGCCGGCCGGACACGCGGGAGACGCGGATCGTCATCGAACCGGTCCTGAAGGATCGAGCGCCGTCGTTCGACCCCGGTGGCCGGTACCTGTATTTCATCGGCGCCCGGGTCTTCAACCCCATCGACGACTCGCTGCAGTTCGGCCTGGGTTTCCCGCTGGGGACGCTGCCCTACGCGATCGCGTTGCGCGCCGACGTCCCCCCGCCGGGCAAGAAGGACGGGGCGGAGCCGGTCGAGCGCATCGACATCGACTTCGACGGCATCGAGCGGCGGGTGGTGCCGTTGGCGGTGCACGAGGCACGGTACGCACGGGTGGCGGGCATCGAGGGCAAGGTGCTCCTCTCGTACGAACCCATCGAGGGCATCCGCGGCGACACGCTGGTCAACAGCGCGCTGCTGCTGTACGACCTGGCCGAGGGCAGGACGTGGCAGCTGGCGTCGAGGATCAGTGATTTCCAGGTGAGCCGCGACGGCGGCACCCTGCTGTACCGGGACGGGCAGCGGCTGCGCGTGCTGCCCGCGGGCGAGGACGTGCCGGACGGGGAAGCGCCGGGGCCCTCATCCGGCTGGATCGACCTGTCCAGGGTGAAGGTGTCGGTCTGGCCAGAGGGCGAGTGGAGCCAGATGTTCCGGGAGGCCTGGCGGTTGCAACTGGAGCACTTCTGGGCCGAGGACATGGCCGGGCTGGACTGGTACGGCGTCTACGACCGCTACAAGCCGCTTGTGGACCGCGTGAGCACCCGTAGCGAGTTCTCCGACCTGCTTTGGGAAGTGCAAGGCGAACTGGGCACGTCCCATGCATACGAAAGCGGCGGCGCCTACCGCCCCCAACCCGCCTACCCGCTGGCCTACCTCGGTGTGGACTGGGCAGTCGATTCCCGTACCGGCCGCTATGTGATCGCGGGCATCGTCCACGGCGACCCCTGGGATCCGGAGGCGACCTCGCCGCTCAACAGGCCCGGCGTGGACGTGCGGGTCGGCGACGCCCTGCTGGCGGTGAACGGGCAGTCGGTGGGGCTGGGTTCCGGCAACCCGCAGGAACATCTGGTCAACCAGATCGGCCAGGAGGTGCGGCTCACGTTCCGGCGGGGCGAGCAGCCGCCCCAGACGATCGAGGTGCCGACGCTCGACGACGAGCGTCCCGGCCGCTACCGCGACTGGGTGCGGGCCAACCGGTGCCTGGTGCACGAACGGACCGCCGGCCGCGTCGGATACGTCCATGTGCCCGACATGAGGGCGGCCGGCTTCGCCGAGTTCCACCGCGGCTTCCTCGCAGAGTACGACCACGACGCGCTGATCATCGATGTGCGCTTCAACGGCGGCGGGTACGTGAGCAGCCTGCTGCTGCAGCGGCTCGCCCGGCCCCGCCTGGGCTTCGACTACCCGCGCTGGGGCGTGCCGGAGCCCTATCTGAAGGAGTCGCCGGCCGGGCCGCTCGTCGGCCTCATCAACGAGCGCACCGGTTCCGACGGTGACGTCTTCGCGCACGCGTTCAAGGTGCTGGGGCTCGGCCCGCTCATCGGCAAGCGCACCTGGGGCGGCGTGGTCGGCATCCAGCCCCGGCACCGGCTCGCCGACCGGACGATCACCACGCAGCCGGAGTTCTCGTTCGCCTTCGACGACGTCGGCTGGGAGCTGGAGAACTACGGCACCGCACCCCACATCGACGTGGACATCACGCCCGAGGACCACGCCGAGGGCCGCGATACCCAGCTTGAACGAGCCATTGCCGTCGCCCTCGAAGAGCTGGAGATGCGGCCGCCGCACCGGCCCGATCCCGCCGTCCGCCCCCGCTTCGAGGCGCCGAAGCTCCCACCGCGCTGGTGATTCCGGCACGTCAACGGACATTCTCCATCCGCTGGGCTCCTCGTTACGTACCTCCGGGTACGGCCGTATTGGTGCAGGTCATGCACCTCTGCGAAAAGGGGGAAGTACCTAATGGGCATCTTCGACGACGCCAAGAACAAGGCTTCGAGCGCCAGGGACAAGGCCAAGGAGAAGGCCGACAAGGTCTCCGACCGTACACGCGAGCCCAGCGAAGAGACCATGGACAAGACTCGCGAGCGGCGCGACGACCTGCAGGACCAGGCTTCGCGCGAGCGCAAGAACCCGCAGGGCCGAGGCCGCGACGCCGGGGAGGGCTACCAGCAGCGCTGAGTAGTGCCGGGTCTCAGATCAGCCGACCCGGTCCCAAGGCCAAGAGGGGGCGCACAGGTCTCCCTGTGCGCTCCCTCCGCCGTGGACGGCATCCGGATTCGTTGGGGGATTGAAGGCGGTGGGCACCGGTCTGGAACGCAGCACCCTCATATGGTCGCTCGCAGTAGGCGGGGTACTCCTCGCCCTGCTGGCGGGTTGCGGGCTTGCGTTCGGCGGCTGGGTGAAGTCGGCCCTCGCCCCGGATGACTTCGAGGGGCGCGGCGAAGGCGTGGCAATGGTCCGGATCCAACCGGGCCAGTCCGCTCGTGACGTTGCCGTGTCCCTGGAGGCGGCGGGTGTCGTCGCGAGCGACGACGCGTTCGTCAAGGCGATCGAGGGCTCCGCCAAGGCCTCCGCGCTGCGTCCCGGTCTCTACCGCATGCGCAAGCAGATGAAGGCCTCCGCCGCGGTGAGCCTGCTCTTCGATCCGGTGGCTCGCGTCCAGCGGAAGGTCACCGTGCCCGAGGGGCTGCGGCTGGACGAGACGCTCGCGGTCCTCGCCAAGGGATCGGGCATCCCGTACGCCGAGTTCCAGAAGGCCGCCGCGTCCCCGCACGGGCTCGGACTCCCCTCGTACGCGGGCGGCAAGCTGGAGGGCTTCCTGTTTCCGGCCACCTATCCCGTCGAGCCCGGAACGACCGCCAGGACGGTGCTGAGCGCGATGGTCAAACGATTCCGCCAGGCCGCCGCCGACGTCGGCCTGGAACGCCGGGCGGGCGCGGTCGGGCTGACGCCGCTCCAGGCCGTCACCGTGGGCAGCATCGCCCAGGCCGAGGGCGGCGTTCCCGCGGACTATCCCAGGATCGCGCGCGTGATCTACAACCGCCTCCGCACGGGCGAGCACCTCCAGCTCGACTCGACGGTGTTGTACGTGCAAAAGCGGCATGACCTGCGCGTCTCGGTGGAGGACACCCGTGTGAGATCGCCGTACAACACCTACGCCAATGGCGGCCTGCCGCCGGGCCCCATCTCCAACCCCGGTGAAGAGGCTCTCAAGGGTGTGCTCAATCCCGCTCAGGGTGACTGGCGCTTCTTCGTGACGACCGATCCGAAGAACCGCGTCACCAAGTTCACCGCGTCGGAGGCCGAGTTCTTCCGCTTCCGTGCCCAGCTCAACCGCGCCCTGCGCCTCAGCGACTAGCCCCGCCGGCCCGGCCACGCCGACGACGGGCGGCCGATCCTCTTGCGTTGGCTAATCTCTTTAGCTAACGTACTGGCTAACGAGCTTAGCCAGTTGGAAACTAGCATTAGTTTCCTGAACGAGGGAGTCCCCCATGAAGATCCGTCGCATCGCCCTCACCGCCGCCGCCCTTCCCGTCGTCGCGGCCGGCGCGCTCTTCGCCTGGGGCGAGCTGAAGCCGCACGAGGTCAGCGCCACCGTCGAGATCGCCGCGCCTGCCGACAAGGTCTGGCAGGTGCTCACCGACTTCCAGAGCTACCCCGAGTGGAACCCGTTCCTGGTCAGCGTCAAGGGCACCGCCCAAAAGGGGGCGAAGCTCGACAACAAGCTCCGCGACAGCAACGGCGGCGTGATGACGTTCCAGCCTGAGGTCCTCAAGGCCGACGCCGGCCGGGAACTGCGCTGGATCGGCCGGATGTGGGTCCCCGGCATCGTGGACGGCGAGCACTACTTCCTCATCGAGCCCGCCGGCGACGGCAAGGTCCGGCTGACCCAGGGGGAGCGGTTCACCGGTGCGCTCGTTCCGGTCGCCACGGGCCAGTTGCAGATGAAGGACGAGTTCGCGGCCATGAACGCCGCGCTCAAGGCCCGCGCTGAGCGCGCCTGACTCACTCGCCAGAAGGCGGGGGACCTGTCGTCGAGGTGGCAGGAGTGGCGAAGCCGTGCTTGTTGAAGAGCTTGCGGGCCGTGGGCGAGGTCAGCCAGGTGACGAAGGGCAGCGCGCGTTCCTCGTTGTCGGTCTCCTTCACGGCCATCGCGGGATAGGACGCGGTGACGTTCTCGTCCGCGGGGATGGGGACGCTGCTCGCGGCGGCCCCGGCGGAACGCAGATCGGTGATGTAGACCAGCCCGGCGTCCGCCTCGCCGCCCCGCACCCGGTCGAGCACGGACCGCGAGTTGATCTCCTCGGACGTCCAGCGCACGGTGAGCCCCGCCCGCGTGAAGATCTCCCGGGCGTACCGGCCCACCGGGACCGTCCCGGCGCCCACCGCGACGCGCAGGCCACGGCGGCTCAGGTCGCGCAGGCCGCGGATGCGGTGGGGATTGCCCGGCGCGACCGCGATGGTCAGCGAGCCAAATGCCACGATCCGGCGGCGACCCGTCAGATAGCGGCTCACCGCCTTCATGCTCGGTTCGTCGGCCGTCATCAGCACGTCGCCGGGGTCACGGTCCGCCACCCGTTCGGCCATCTCCTGCGAGCCGCCGAACACGAACCGCACCTTCACGTCGCGGTGCTCCTGCTGGTACGCGGCACCGAGCTCACCTGCGATGTCGGTCAGCGACGACGCCGCCAGCACGGTCAGCGTCGCAGGCCCGTCGGACCCGCCACAGCCGGCGGCACCGGAGACGAGAGTCGCGATCAGGGCGGCGAAGACGGTGACATGCCGCCCGCGGGGGGAGTCGGGCATATACCTTCATCCTAGAGTTGGTCGTGCTTCCCTCCGGTGATTCGCCACTGGCGTGTCAGACCTCCGCAATAGGCTCTCCGGTAGCTGAGAACAAACTTCCCCGGAGAGGCCCGAATGTCCCTCGACCTGATGGAACTGCTGTCCGACGACTGGCGGGAGCGGCTCGATCCGCTGCTCGACCCGATCGCGACGGCGGCGCTGAGCGCGTTCGTCGCGCAGGAGTACGCGACGCAGACGGTCTACCCGCCCCAGGAGGACCTGTTCGCCGCGTTCCGCCACTGCTCGTACGACAAGGCGCGGGTCCTCATCCTCGGCCAGGACCCCTATCACGGTCCGGGCCAGGCCCACGGCATGAGCTTCAGCGTGCGCGACGGTGTGCGGTTGCCGCCGTCGCTGCGCAACATCTACAAGGAGCTGGCGTCCGACCTGGAGGTCCCGGTCGCCAAGACCGGTGACCTGACTCCCTGGGCCGACCAGGGTGTGCTGCTGCTCAACGCCGTGCTGACCGTCCGCGGCGGCGAGGCGGGCGCGCACGCGGGCAAGGGCTGGGAGGAGTTCACCGACGCCGCCATCCGGGCGCTCAACGACAAGCCCGAACGCGTCGTCTTCGTGTTGTGGGGTGCCTACGCCCGCAAGAAGGCACGGCTCATCACGGGCGTGCACCACACCGTGATCGAGTCGGCCCACCCGAGCCCGCTGAGCGCCAAGAAGTTCTTCGGCACCCGGCCGTTCAGCGCGGTCAACAAGGCGCTCGTCGACGCCGGCTCACCCGAGATCGTCTGGGATCTCAACGGGCGGGGCTGAGTCAGAGCGCGAAGCCTACGGCGTCAGAGCGCGAGGCCAACGGCGAGCAACACGCCGTAGGCCATCTGCAGGCGGCCGGTCTCGCCCAGCACCGGGATCAGGGCGGGACCGTTCGCGCCGTGCAGCACCTTCTGGGTGGGCGGGATCGACAGCGGTGCCGCGAGCAGCGCCAGCAACACCCAGGGGTGCGGCGCGGCCAGCGCCAGCACGAACATGAACGGCAGCGCCGTGCACGCCGCGTACAGCACACGGGTCCACCGGTCGCCGAGCACGACCGCCAGGGTGCGCTTGCCGGAGACCTCGTCGGTGGGGATGTCGCGCAGGTTGTTGGCGACCAGCAACGCGCACGCGAGCAGCCCGACCGGCACGGCCACCGCCCACGCCTCCCACGGGATGCCCTCGACCTGCACGTACACCGTGCCGACCACGGCGACCAGACCGAAGAAGACGAACACCGAGATCTCACCGAGCGCCCGGTAGCCGTACGGGTTCTTGCCGCCGGTATAGAACCACGCCGCGAGGATGGCGAACGCGCCCACCAGGAGCAGCCACCACGTGGTCACGGCCGCCAGCACCAGCCCGGCGACCGCCGCCGCCGCGAAGCACCCCAGCGCCGCCGCCAGCACCTGCCTTGGCTTGGCGACCTTGGAGCCGACGAGCCGGAGCGGGCCGACCCGTTCCTCGTCGGTGCCGCGCACGCCGTCGCTGTAGTCGTTGGAGTAGTTGACGCCGATCTGCAGGATCAGCGCGACCAGCGCGGCCAGCACGGCACGCCACCACACCGCGTGCTCCTCACCGATCGCGACGCCGGTGCCGACGACGACGGGCACGAGGGAGGCGGGCAGGGTACGGGGCCGGGAGCCGGCGACCCATTGCGAGAGCGTGGCCACAGTCACCGTTCGTTTTCGTGGGACGACAGGGATTCCAGCTCCGATTGTCGCCGATGTTGATCACTGCTCGGGCGCAACCGCAACGAAAGGCCCAAACCCAGCGCCAGGATCAACGCCGTGGTCAGCGCCCCGCGCCGGGCCGCTGTGGCGAGGCTCTCATCCGCGGCGACCGCGAGCGCCGGGGTGCCGTCCAGATCGCGGGCGTACGTGCCGGCGCTCTCGCGCAACTGCTCGGCGATCGCGGCCCGCCGTTCCGCCGGCACGCCCGACTCCTCCAGCCGGCCCGCCATCGCGTGGCCGAGGCTGGTGGCGAACACGGTGCCGATCACCGCGATGCCCAGCGCGGCGCCGACCTGCCGGGCCGTGGACTGCGTGCCCGACGCCTGGCCCGCCTGGGCAGGCGGCACGTCGGCGAGCGACACGTTGGTGAGCTGCGCCGAGGTCAGCCCGAGGCCCAGCCCGTACAGCAACATCCACGGCGCCAACCCCAGTCCGCCGGTGGACGCGGTGATCGTCAGGGCGAGCGCGACGACCGCCGCGACCTCCAGCACCATGCCGATCTGCACGACCCGGTGCGGCCCGCGCTTGTTGGCCAGCCGCCCCGCGTACCCGCCGGACAGGAACGCGCCGATCGCCAGCGGCAGGATCGCCAGGCTGATCTGCAGCGGCGAGGTGCCGTGCACGCCGAGCAGGAAGAGCGGCAGCACGAAGACCAGCCCGAGCTCGCCCACGTTGATCAGCGCGGCGGCCAGGTTGCCGCGCCGGAAGTTGGGTATCCGGAACAGGCTCAGATCCAGCATCACCGAGCGGCCCGCCGCCGCGCGCGCCCGCTCGACGACGACCAAGGCGGCCAGCAGCGTCACGCCCAGCGCCAGGACGACCGGCACCGGCGACAATCCCGATGGCCAGCCGAACGGGCCCATCTCGAACTGCCGGGTCGCCGTCCACCAGCCGTACGCCGGCCCTTCGATGAGGCCGCAGACCACAGCGCCGAGCCCCAGCACCGACAAGGCGCCGCCGGGCCAGTCGATCCCCCTCGGCCCGTTCCCCGGCTGCCGTGTCTCCGGCATGAGCGCCAGCGCTCCGACGATCAGCAGGACCCCCAGCGGCAGGTTGATGCCGAACGCCCAGCGCCAGCCGCCGCCGGTGGCCAGCGCACCGCCGGCCAGCGGACCCAGCGCGGCCATGCCGCTGATCAGCGAGCCCCACAGGCCAAAGGCCACGGCCCGCTCCTTGCCGGTGAACACCGCGTTCACCGTGGCCAACGTCGCAGGCATGATCATCGAAGCGCCGACGCCCTGCAGGGCCCGCGAACCGATCAGCTGCGGCCCGCTCTGCGCCACCGCCGCGAGCACGCTGGCCAGCATGAACACCGCGACCCCGGCCACGAACATCCGGCGCCGCCCGAACAGGTCACCCGCCCGCCCGAACGGGATCAGCAGAGCCGCGAAGACCAGCGCGTAGACCGAGTTGATCCACTCGGCGTCGGACGTGGTCAGTCCCAGCCCGTCCACCATCTGCGGCAGCACCACGCCGACGATGGTCGCGTCGACGACGATCAGCGAGACGCCCAGGCTGATGACGACCATCATCAACCATCGCCGCCGGCCAGACGGCGTTCCCGCCGCAGGGGCGAGCGGCGGCGTCATAGAGGTCGTCAATAGAAGTCCCGATGCTGATCATTCGATCCTGAAGCACTCGGCTTCAAACATAATCCCGCCCTCCCGATGCCCCTCACCAACCCCTGCCTTTTGGCTTCACGCTGAGGTTCCTGGTCGCGCATTTGCGGTACGGCTGGTGTCGTCGGCGGGGTTCACTCTGGGGCGATGTCGGTGTGCAGGCGGATCTGGCGGACGGGCTCGCCCATGTCGAGGGTGCGGGCGGTGCCGTCGGGGGCCCAGCCGGAGGAGCCGAGGAACGTCCGCAGCACCTTGTCGTCCTCGAAGACCCAGCTGATCAGCGTGCTGACGCCGTCCTCGCGGAGCAGGTCGACCGTGGCGGCCAGCAGGCGGCTGCCGTGACCCGCCCGCCCGTGGAGGGGGTCGACCAGCAGCGTGAGGAGCTCGGCGGTGTGGGCCGGATCATGGTCGGGATCCTCGGCCGGGCCGTGCGCGGCGAAGCCGACCACCAGGTCGGACGCCACCGCGACGAGCAAGCGGTGGCGGGGGCTCGGCGGGGCGCTCGCGGCCTCCGCCCAGCGTTCCCGCCACACCTTCATGGCGTCCGCGCTGGTGACCTCGGCGAGCGCGGCAGCCGGGAGGATGTCCCGGTAGGCCTGGCGCCACGCGCGCACCTGGATGTCGGCGACGGCGGCGGCGTCCGCCCGCCTGGCGGGCCGTACGCCCACATCGGCCATGAAGGTCCACGTCCTCTCGTTCCGAACGAGCCCAGCCTAGGGGCTGTGTTCAGGACTTGAGATTCGTGAGCGGGCTCGGTAGGCGCGGGTCTTGGTGCGGTTGCCGCAGACTCGCATCGAGCACCAGTTGCGGGAGCGGTTCTTGGAGGTGTCGAGGAAGGCCCAGCGGCAGGTGCGTTCAAGGCAGACCTTGAGGCGGGTCCAGGTGCCGTCGGCCGAGGACTCCATGATGGCCGCGGCCAGGCGGGCGAGTGCGGCCGGGGCGCCGGTGCCGAGCGGGACCAGTGCGGGGTGTGATCCGGTGAGGGTGACGCGGAGCGGGAGGTTGGCCAGCGCCGCCTCCAGCTCGGGCGGGAGGGCCTCGGTGGACGGCGCGTGGTGGGCGTGCATGGCCTCGCGGAGGCCCGCGCGGAGGTCGATCGCCATCGCCAGGGCGCGTTCGTCCGCGGCCGGTGAGCCGGGGGGCAGGAGGCCGTGACCCGTCAGCCACTCGGTCAGCTTGGCGGGCGTGGCCAGCTGGTCGGCGTCACACTCGACGTCGAGGCTGTTGACGAAGTCCCGCAACAGCAGGGCGGCGCCCGAACGAGTCTCGGTCATCACCTCTCCTGCCTCCTGTCGTGAGTCTACCAACACGACACCGGTATTCGGAGATGACCGGTTGCGCTGATGGGAACACCGTCATAACGTCATGGGTGGTGTCTGACGGCCACGAGTTCTGCCTGGTGACGGAGAGATGACCATGGTGATGCGCGTTTGGAAGGGCTGGACCCGGCGATCCGACGCCGACGAGTACGAGGGTTACATGCGGCGCACCGGGCTCGTGGGTTACCAGGAGACCGAGGGCAACCGCGGCGTGCACTTCACCCGGCGGGACGTCGGGGACAACACCGAGTTCTGCTTCGTCACGTTCTGGGAGTCGTGGGACGCCGTGCGCGCCTTTGCCGGAGACGACCCCGAGCGCGCCGTCTTCTACCCCGACGATGACCGCTACCTGGTCGACCGCGACTGGGTCGTCACCCACTACGACGTGGTGGAGACCGCCTGAGCGAGCCTGCGGACTCCTTCGGCGAGCTCGGCCTCGGACGTCGCGGAGCCGAAGCTGATCCGCAGGTGCGGGCCCGGCGGCTCGGCGGGGAAGAACGGGCGGCCCGCGCTGACCAGCACCCCTGCCCGCAGTGCCGATTCGGCGAGCGCGACGTCGTCGATGCCGTCCGGCAGCCGGGCCCACATGTGCGGCCCGCCGGCCGGGCGGTCGACGCGCAGCTGCGGGAGCTCCCGGGCGAGGGCGGTCAGGACCGCGTCCCGCCGGGATCTCAGGGCGGTGCGCACCGTGCGCAGGTGACGCGACCAGCCGGGCGAGCTCACCAGGTCCAACAGGGCCTCCTGCAAGGGGCGGGCAGGGAAGAAACCCTCGACCATCTGGATGGCCCGGATGCGTTCCGCCACCGGGCCACGGGCGATCACGGCGGCGATCCGCAGGCTGGCGGAGGTCGCCTTGGTCACGGGCGCGACGTGGACGACCCTGCCCTCGGTGTCGTGGTTGATCATCGGCGCCGGGGCGGGCTCGATCGCCAGGAGGCGCGCGAAGTCGTCCTCGATCACGAAGGCGCCCGCCGCGCGGGCGACCGCCAGGACCTGCGCGCGGCGCTCGACCGTGAGGCGCGCGCCGGTCGGGTTGTTGAACGTGGGCTGGCAGTAGAAGACCCGCGCCCCCGTCATGGCGAACGCCTCGGCGAGCAAGTTGGGCCGCACGCCGTCGGAGTCGATGGGGACCGGCACCGGCTGCAGGCCGTTCGCGCGGGCGATCGCGAGGACGCCCAGATAGGTCGGGGACTCGACCAGCAGCGGGGCGCCCGGGGGGAGCAGCGCCCGCAACGTGGAGGTGAGCGCCTGCTGCCCTCCTGCGGTGATGAGCACGTCCGCAGCGGTGAGGTCGCCCCCGACCGAACGGGCGAACCACGAGCGCAGTCCGGCGATCCCGTTCAGCGGCGGTGCCTCCCACGCGTCCGGCCGTCGCACCGCCCGCGCCCCGGCGGCGGCCAGGGCCCGAAGCGGCTGTAGCGACGGATGCAGGTAGCCGCCGCTCAGCGGGATCGTCCCCTCGGGCGGCGGCATGAGGAGCCAGGACACTCCGCTCGCATCGACCGAACGATCGCCGAGGGCCACCGACTGCCAGCTCAGGTCGGCCGGCCCGGGGGTGGGCGCGGGCCGGTCGGCGGCGAACGTACCGCTTCCGGGGCGGGTCACCACCAGGCCCTCGGCGGCCAGCAGGCCCAGGGCCCGCGAGACGGTGACCGGGCTGACCTTGTGCCGTTCGACGAGCGTCCGGCTGGACGGCAGGCGTTCACCGGCGCGCATCCGGCCCACGTCGGTACGCAGCCGATCGGCGAGGGTGACCACACTGCTATCCTGGTTCATGAAAGTAAACGATAGCGCTACTGCTCCCTCATCGATAGCGGTCGGCGGTCTGGGGCTGGCCGCCCTCGGTGTCCTGGCCTTCTCCTTCACGCTCCCCAGCACGGTCTTCGCGCTCGACGGGCTCGATCCGTCCGTCATCGGTCTCGGTCGCGCGGCGGTCGCCGCCGCCCTTGCCGCTATCGCTCTCCTCGCCGTCCGGGCGCGCCTTCCACGCGGCCGTCAGTGGGCGGGGCTGGCGGCGGTCGCGGGCGGGGTCGTCTTCGGCTTCCCGGTGCTGACCACGCTGGCGCTGGACCGCGGCGCCTCGTCCGCGCACTCCGCCGTGATCGTCGGCCTGCTGCCCGCCATGACCGCCGTCATGGCGGTGCTGCGGGCGGGGGAACGGCCGTCCCGGGCGTTCTGGCTGGCGAGCGGTGCCGGGGCCGCGTGGATCACGGGCTTCGCGTTCGTCCGCGGGGCGGGCCACTTCACGACGGCGGACCTGCTGCTGTTCGCCGCGCTCGTCGCCTGTGCCGTGGGATACGCGGAAGGCGGCCGGCTGGCCCGCGAGATGCCCGGCTGGCGGGTCATCTCGTGGGCCCTGGTCCTCGTCGCACCCATCACGGTCCCGTTGACGTTCTGGTTGCTGGCCACGACCGGGCCGCAGTGGACGGGGCGCGCCGTCGCCGGTTTCGCGTACGTGTCGCTGGGCTCGATGTACCTCGGTTTCTTCGCCTGGTACGCGGGCATGGCCAAGGTCGGCATCGCTCAGGCGAGCCAGGTGCAGCTGACGCAGCCGATCCTGACGCTCCTGTGGTCCGGGCTCTTCCTGGACGAGCTCATCGACACCACCACCGGCCTGGCGGCGCTGGGCGTGCTGGTCTGCGTCGCCCTCACCCAGCGCACCCGGGTCCGCAGGGCACCCGACAGCCTTGCGGGATGTGACACCATCCCGCACGATGAGAGAGTAAGCGTCACAAGGCTGTGACGCCCGTCAGACCTCAGGAGCCGTGCATGGCCGACAACCTGACCATTCCGGAGGGTGGATTCTGGCCCGCCCCCGAGGTCCCACAGCCGAACATCTATCCGATGGAGTGGCGGGTCGAGACCGAGAAGCTCGCCGCCATCTACGAGAAGTCCAAGCGCATGGTCTGGAATCCCGCCGACCTGCCGTGGGACGGCCTGCGCGCCGAGGACTTCACGCCGGAACAGCGGCTGGGGATCATGTACTGGTTCGCGGTGCTGGCCAACTTCGACGCCTCCGGACCCGCCGTGTTCGCCCGGGCGACCATCCACGCGTTCGAGCAGCACGAGGAGGACCCGGTCCGCAAGTGCTTCTTCTCGATCACCCGGGACGAGATGAACCACGAGGAGTGCTGCCAGCGGGCGATCGCCGCGCTGTGGCCGGGCGGCCCGCTCAACTGGACGCCCGAGACCGACCTGGAGAAGGCCGCGCACAACAACATCGGCTGGCTCTACCACAACGGCGGCCGCTACTGGCAGGGCTACACCAGCGCCGTCGGGAAGTACTCGCTCGCCGTGCTGTTCACCAGCTTCATGATGGGCGAGATGGCCGCATCCACGCTGTTCCGCGGCATGGCGTCGGGCACCACGCACCCGGTGTTCGGCGAGATGTTCCAGCGCATCGGCCGCGACGAGTCCCGCCACCTGCAGATCTGCATGACGATCCTGGAGAACGAGTGGCCCGGCCTCACCGATGACGTCAAGGGCCAGATCACCAAGCAGCTGCGCGCCGGATTCGTCTTCCTGTCGATGATCCTCTGGGAGCCGCCGGAGGGATTCTGGGATCTGCCCCCGTACTTCCTCGACAACCACCGCGTGCTGATGAGCCACGCGCGCGAGGCCGGTCTCGGCGTGCTCTCGTTCGAGGAGCAGGCGGAGAACTGGAAACTCGCCATCGCCCGCGTGCGGGCCATCGTGGAGCGCTGGGGCATCGAGTTCCCGGCGATCCCCGAGCTCGACATCGAGGGAGTGAAGGTCGAGGTCATCGACCCTGAGGACATCATCCCGGTCTTCTGACCCCGGTGGTCCCTGCTTCTGTGGTTCGTGATTGTGGTGGTCCCTGGTCTCGATGAGCTCGAGACCAGGGACTCCCGGGTCGTCGGGCGCGCCGGTCGTCAGGCGCGCCGGTCGTCAGGCGCGGCCGCGGCTGACCGAGACGTTCCGGGCGCGGAAGAACGTGTCGCCGGAGGGGCCCGGCTGCGTGGGCCAGTCGGGGCTGGTCCAGGGCTTGTCCTCGGTGAACGACGACCACGACCCCATCTGCAGATTGATGATCAAGTTCATCGGCACGCCCACCCAGTTGCGGCCGACGTGGTGGGCGGGGCTGCCGTAGAAGACGTCGTCGAGGTAGTAGTTCAGGGCCACGTCGGTGGCGCTGGTCTTCACGATGTTCACCCGGTAGGAGTGCCAGGCGCCGGGATCCCTGGGGGCCCCGGGGTCCCCGGAGCCCTCGCCCGGAACGGTGAGATCGACCGGCGTCCGCTCCACCGTCTCCTTGGTCTGCGGATTGCGGTCGTGGTCGCTGAAGGTGTTGAAGAGATTGATGCTGTCGCCGACGTACTCCAGGATGTCGCTCTCGGGCGGCCAGACGGAGTCCGCGCCGGCGATCCAGAAGGCCGGCCAGATCCCGCGTCCCGTCTGGGTCCGGAACTCGCCGCGGATCTCGTACTCGGGGAAGCGATCGTCGATGACGATCAGTTCCTTGGCGTGCACGGCCCCCGAGCGGTACCAGATCGGCGCCTTCGGGTCGCTGGCGGCCTGCCCGTCCGCCCGGGCGAGGCGCGTCGCCTTCAGGGTCAGGACGCCGCCGGAGAGCGAGACCTGGCTGTGGTCCGTCGCGCTGCCGTACATCTTGGCTGCGCCGTTGTGGGTGTTGCCCCAGGGATACAGGTAGTTCCAGGCTCTGTGGAACGAGGCGTAGTCGGCGAACGAGCTCGTCGGGACGAGCGTCTCCCAGACGGGCTCGCGGCGGGAGGCGGCGCCGGCGGGCCGCACCGGGCCGAGCACGGGAGGCAGCGCGGGGGCCAGGGCTGTCGCACCGAGCAGGCCGAACGCCTGGCGGCGAGTGATGTTGATCATGGTCCGCAGTGAACCCCGGCCCCTCCCGCCCGGCCCCCGCATTAGTGATCTTGGCCGGATGCGGTCACCGCGGGGTGGCGGGCCGGCTGCTCCTTGCCCGGGCGGCATCGGAGCGTTCGTCGCCCACCCGCGTGAACTGGGACCGGTACTGGAGCGTCTGTCCGTGTGATGAGCATGATCAGCGCTGGACTCAAGAAGCTCGCCTGGCCGGTCGCGTACGTGCTGGGGCTGGTGGCACTGGTGTTCGCCGGGGCCTGGGTGTGGTGGCAGCCGGAGCCGGACGCGCGCGGCACCGAGGTGAACGCGCTGTGGGCGCGGCACCAGTGGGTGGGGGAGGAGCACACCGAGGACGAGTACCGGGCACTCGCCGCGCTCCTCCGCGACAACCGGATCACCGACGTCTACTTCCACGCCGGGCCGTTCGAGCCCGACGGGAGCGTGCCGCCCGCCAAGTACCGCAACGCGGGGAAGCTGATCGCGGCCATGCGGAAGCACGCGCCGGCCGTACGCCCGCACGCCTACCTGGGGCAGATCCGGAAAGTGGACGGGTACGGGCTGGTGGATCTGGACGATCCAGCCGTACGGGAACGCGTCCTGAAGACCGACACCGTCTTCCTCGACCTCGGCTTCGCCGGCATCCACTACGACTTCGAGCCGATCTATCCCGACGATCAGGCGTTCGTGACCCTGCTCGACCAGACCCGCGCGCTCACCCGGGCCCGCGGGCGGCTGCTCTCGGTCGCGATCGAGCAGCTCACCACCGTCGACGCGCTCCAGCCCGTGTACGAGGCGTTCCTCCCGCGCGGCTGGGGCCGGACCCACTATCCACCGCGGCCCACCCGCGACTTCCTCACGAAGATCGCGGACCGGGTGGACCAGGTCGCGATCATGACCTACGACGTGGGGCTGCCGACCCGTTCGCTGGTCGGGCTGCACTTCGCCTGGCACACCGAGCAGACGCTGCGGCTCATCGGCGACCGCACCACCGTCTTCATCGGCGTCCCCACATACCGGCCGTCGATGGAGTGGGCAGAGGATCTGCCCGGGGCGTTGCGCGGGGTCCGGCGTGGGCTGGACGCGCTGGACAGGCCGCCCGCGCGCCCCTACGGCGTGGGCGTGTACGCCGACTGGACGACCAGCCCGGCGGAGTGGGCTCGTTACCGGGCAACATGGCTGCCGCGCGGGCCAGCAAATGTTGGCGGTTAGGCAAGCCTGCTTGTCACGTTCCTTTTCCCGGGTTCCGGCAGGTCAGAAGAGTTGTTGCACAGGCCATGACCGGGGGTAAGGCTCGGTGGGGTATCAGCACCTCCTGGCGGACGAAAGGGAAGTGGGGATCGAGGCCGATGAGCATTGAGCAGACCGCGTGGCACGATGCCGACCGGCTCCTGGAGCTGTCGGCCGAGTTCGCCGGCTGGCGGCTCGGCCGAGGAGGTTCCGGACACTGGTGGGCCGTGAGAGGCAACGAACTCGTCCGGACCCCCAACGTCGAGGAGCTGCGCGCTCGTCTGCACGAGATCACCTCCGTGAGGCAAAGCGTCTGATCGACCCGCACGGCGGCCCGGAGCCCCGCCGCGCGACCCGGCCCCGAGGGAGGCCTGCGCACGTTATCCAACCGAGTCCGGAAACTGGCTGGACTGACCCCGTAACGCGGCATTTGCGTGCCACGATGTGGATGTAGAAGCCGTCGCCACGCGTACCCCCGAGCGTGTGGCGGCGGCTTCTTCCCTCTTTCCGGAACCTTCACCCCCGCTCCGGCGACAATCCCTGGCTTGAGGCCGCTCCCGTTCCGCCACCCGTTCCCGCCGCCGGCCCGCGTCCGGAACGCCCCTGTACGACCCCCGCTCAGGGCGCCGGCGGCCCGGCCTCCAGGGCGAAGACACACTGGAAGGGGCCCTGCGGGTCCACGCCGACCGGCTGGAACAGTACCCTTCGGTGCATGGCACCCAGCACAACGAGCGACGCTGCGTCTCAGGCCGATCGGACACCGCCGTTCGGGCGGATGTTGACCGCCATGGTCACCCCGTTCACCTCCGAAGGCGCCGTCGACTACGACGGAGCCGCGCGCCTGGCGACCTATCTGGTCGACGAGCAGCGCCACGACGGCCTCGTCATCAGCGGGACGACGGGAGAGTCGCCGACGACGAGCGACGCGGAGAAAGAGCAGCTCCTCCGTACGGTGGTGGACGCGGTCGGTGATCGCGCCTGCGTCGTCGCCGGTGCCGGCACCAACGACACCGAGCACACGCTGCGGCTCGCCAGGGCGGCCGAGGCCGCCGGGGCCGACGCCCTCCTGGTCGTCACCCCCTACTACAACAAGCCCCCGCAGGAGGGGCTGCTGCGGCACTTCACCGCGGTGGCCGACGCGACCGGCCTGCCCAACATGCTGTACGACATCCCGGGCCGCACCGGGGTGCCGATCCACACCGAGACCCTGATCAGGCTCGCCGAGCACCCGCGGATCGTGGCGGTCAAGGACGCCAAGGGCGACCTTTTCGCCGGCTCCCAGGTGCTCGCGGCGACCGACCTTTTCTTCTACTCGGGCGACGACGCGCTCAACCTGGCCTGGCTGTCGATGGGCGCCGCCGGGTTCGTCAGCGTGGTCGGCCATGTCGTGGGCGCCGATCTCCATGAGATGATCGACGCGTACCGCGCCGGTGACACGGGACGGGCGCTGGCGATCCACCGCCGGTTGCTGCCCGTCGTCACCGCCATCATGACCCGTACGCAGGGCGCCATCGCCGTGAAGGCAGCGCTGAACCTGCAGGGCCTCCCGGGCGGCACCTTGCGGCCGCCGTTGTGCGAGGCCTCGCCTGAGTTCGCGGCGCGACTGCGTGAAGACCTACTGCACGGGGGAGTCAAAATTCCGGAGGTTAATAGGTGAGCCATCCTCACCCTGAGTTGTCCACCCCGCCCACCCTGCCGGAGAACGGCCTGCGCATCGTCGCGCTGGGCGGGCTCGGGGAGATCGGCCGCAACATGACGGTCTTCGAGTACGGCGGACGCCTGCTCATCGTCGACTGCGGCGTGCTGTTCCCCGAGACCGAGCAACCGGGTATCGACCTGATACTGCCCGATTTCGAGTACATCCGTGACCGCCTCGACGACATCGAGGCGGTCATCCTGACCCACGGCCACGAGGACCACATCGGGGCCGTCCCGTACCTGCTGCGGGAACGACGCGACATCCCGCTGGTCGGCTCGCGGCTGACGCTGGCGCTGCTGGAGGCCAAGCTCACCGAACACCGGATCAAACCGGTCACCATCGAGGTGGCCGAGGGCGGCCGGCAGGCCTTCGGGCCGTTCGACTGCGAGTTCCTGGCCGTCAACCACTCCATCCCGGACGCGCTCGCGGTGGCGATCCGCACGCCGGCGGGGCTGGTGCTGGCGACCGGCGACTTCAAGATGGACCAGCTGCCGCTCGACGGCCGGCTCACCGACCTGCCCGGGTTCGCCCGGCTCGGGGCCGAGGGCATCGACCTGCTGATGTCCGACTCGACCAACGCCGAGGTGCCCGGCTTCGTCACCAGCGAGCGCAACATCGGCCCGGTGATCGACGACGTCTTCCACGCCGCCGAGGAACGGATCATCGTCGCCTGCTTCGCCTCGCACATCCACCGCGTGCAGCAGGTGCTGGACGCCGCGGTCGCCAACGACCGCAAGGTGTGCTTCGTCGGCCGGTCGATGGTGCGCAACATGGGGGTCGCCCGCGAGCTGGGCTACCTCAACGTGCCCGACGAGATCATGGTCGACCCCAAGGAGCTGGACGACATCCCGGCCGACCGGCTCGTCCTGGTCTGCACCGGCTCGCAGGGCGAGCCGATGTCGGCGCTGTCGCGGATGGCCAACCGCGACCACTCGATCCGCATCACCGAGCGCGACACCGTCATGCTCGCGTCGTCGCTGATCCCGGGCAACGAGAACGCGGTCAACCGCGTGATCAACGGACTCACCCGGTGGGGCGCCCGCATCGTGCACAAGGGCAACGCGCTCGTGCACGTCTCCGGGCACGCCTCGGCGGGCGAGCTGCTGTACGTGCTGAACGTGACCAAGCCGGGCAACTTCATGCCCATCCACGGCGAATGGCGCCACCTGCGGGCACACGCCAAGCTGGCCGCGCTCACCGGCGTTCCCGACGACAACATCGTCATCGCCGAGGACGGCGTCGTCGTCGACCTCGTGGCCGGCCAGGCCAAGATCGTCGGTGCGGTGCCGGCCGGTTACGTGTACGTGGACGGGCTGTCGGTCGGCGAGGTCACCGAGACCTCGCTCAAGGACCGCCGGATCCTCGGCGAGGAGGGCTTCATCTCCATCGTCATCGGCATCGACTCCACGTCCGGCAAGCTCGTCGCCGGCCCGGAGATCCACGCCCGCGGCGCCGGCATCGTCAACCAGGACTTCGACGAGGTCATCGCCCGGATCGAGGGTGCGCTCCAGGACGCCGCCGCCGACGGCGTCAACGACACGCACCAGCTCAACCAGCTGATCCGGCGCACCATGGGCAAGTGGGTGAGCGACAACTACCGCCGCCGCCCGATGATCATCCCGGTGGTCGTCGAAGTCTGACCGCCGAACCCCCGGCCTTGTCCGCACCTGTGATGGGGCCGGGGAGGGGATGGCAACACGCCGCACCAGGTCTGCGGAACCCGTGGGGCGTTTGGTTAGTCTCATCAGCATGGCCACACGTGCGTCCGGAGGTGCGAAGAAATCCTCGCGTACCCGGGCGAGTGCGGCCCGCGGCAAGTCTTCCGGTTCAGCCCCCCGCAAACGTCCGAGCGGTGGGGCCAAGGGCGGCGGCGCGTCCCGCGGGCGTCCTCCCCAGAAGAACAACGACCCGTTCCTCCAGCTGATCCGCGGCCTGTTCCAGCTGGTCGTCAAGCTCTACAGCCTGGCGGCGGTCGCCGTCGGCTCGGTCTTCCGGGCGTACGGGCAGGGCGCGCGCGACCTCGACGAGGAACACCGCCGTGACGGGCTCGGCCTGGCGTTGCTCGGCTCCTCGATCGTGCTGGCCTCGGTCACCTGGTGGCGGCCGGACGGCGTGGTGACGATCGCGCTGGAAAAGGTCGTCCGCGGCGGGATCGGCATCTTCGCCATGGCGCTGCCCGTTCTGCTCGCCGTGCTGGCATGGCGCACGTTGCGCCACCCCGAGCACAACGAGGAGACCGGCCGCATCATCATCGGCATGACGGCGCTCGGCGTCGGCGTGCTGGGTGTCCTGCACATCGGTGCGGGCCTGCCGTCGCCCGCCAAGGACATGCCCGGCGTGCGCCATGCGGGCGGCGTGGTCGGCTGGATCGCGTCGGCGCCGCTGGAGGCGGCCCTGAGCGGCTGGGTGGCGGTGCCGCTGCTGCTTCTGCTGTCGGCATTCGGGTTGCTCGTCGTCACCGCGACCCCCATCAACCGGGTGCCTGAGCGCGTGGCCGAGCTGTGGTCCGTCGCCACGCTCCAGGGACGGCCCGTACGGCAGGACGACGACAAGCGCGAGACCCAGGCCAAGCCGAAGCGGCGGCGCAAGAACAAGGCGGACGGTGACGACCCCGGCCTGGAGGTCGGTGAGCACTCCAAGCCGTACGACACTCCCGTCCTCGACGACAAGCCGAAGAAGCAGCGCGACCTCGCCGACGACCTCTTCGAGCCCGAGCCGTTCGAGCCAGAGGTGCCGCTGCCCGCCGCGCCCATGGACGAGCCCATGGACGAGCCGGTGGACTCTGTGCCGCCGGACGTGCCCGATCCGACCCCGTCGCCGATCCGGTCCGAGCAGCTGCCGCTGTCGTCGTCCGGCGAGATCTACGAGCTGCCCGACCCGTCGAAGCTGCGGCCCGGCAGCATCGCCAAGCCGCGGACCAAGGCCAACGACACCGTGGTCAACGCGCTCACCGGCGTACTGGAGCAGTTCGACATCGACGCGCAGGTCACCGGGTTCACCCGCGGGCCGACGATCACGCGGTACGAGATCGAGCTGGGCCCGGCGGTCAAGGTCGAGAAGGTCACCGCGCTGACCAGGAACATCGCGTACGCGGTGAAAAGCGCCGAAGTGCGAATCATCTCCCCGATCCCGGGCAAGTCGGCGATCGGCGTGGAGATCCCCAACGTCGACAAGGACATCGTCAGCCTCGGCGACGTGCTGCGTTCGCCCGCCGCCACCAACGAGCACCACCCGATGATCGTCGGCCTGGGCAAGGACGTCGAGGGCCGCACGGTGGTGGCCAACCTGGCCAAGATGCCGCACATCCTCATCGCGGGCGCGACCGGCGCGGGCAAGTCGACCTGCATCAACGGCCTCATCACGTCGATCCTGATGCGGGCGACGCCGGACGAGGTACGCATGATCCTGGTCGACCCCAAGCGGGTCGAGCTGACCATGTACCAGGGCATCCCGCATCTGATCACGCCCATCATCACCAACCCCAAGAAGGCCGCCGAGGCCCTCGAGTGGGTCGTCGGCGAGATGGACCGGCGCTACGACGACCTGGCCGCCTCCGGGTTCCGGCACATCGACGACTTCAACAAGGCGGTGACCGCGGGCAAGCTCGTCCCGCCGCCCGGCAGCGAGCGCGTCTACACGACCTACCCGTACATGCTGGTCATCGTCGACGAGCTCGCGGACCTGATGATGGTCGCGCCGCGCGACGTCGAGGACTCGGTCGTGCGCATCACCCAGCTCGCCCGCGCGGCCGGCATCCACCTGGTGCTGGCCACGCAGCGGCCGTCGGTCGACGTCGTGACCGGGCTCATCAAGGCGAACGTGCCGTCCCGGCTGGCGTTCGCCACCTCCTCGCTGGCCGACAGCCGCGTCATCCTCGACCAGCCCGGCGCCGAGAAGCTCGTCGGCCAGGGTGACGCGCTGTTCCTGCCGATGGGTGCCAGCAAGCCCATGCGCATCCAGAACGCCTACGTCGCCGAAAAAGAGATCCACAGCATCGTCGAGCACTGCAAGGGCCAGATGGAGGCGGTCTACCGCGAGGACGTCGCCGCGCAGGCCGGGCCGAAGAAGGAAATCGACGAGGACATCGGCGACGACATGGACCTGCTGGTGCAGGCGATCGAGCTGGTCGTCAGCACGCAGTTCGGCTCCACGTCGATGTTGCAGCGCAAGCTCCGCGTCGGTTTCGCCAAGGCCGGGCGGCTGATGGACCTCATGGAGAGCCGCGGCATCGTGGGACCGAGCGAGGGTTCCAAGGCGCGCGACGTGCTCACCAAGCCCGACGACCTCCCTGGCGTCCTCGCCGAACTACGCGGTGGTGCGTAGACGCGGTGTGCAGACGCGCTGTGTGAACCGCGCTGTGTGAACCGCGCTATGTGAACCGCGCTATGTGAACGCGCTGCGTGATGGCGGCGTGTGCGGAAGACTGACGATCTCACGGCGGACGAGAGCGATCTTGGGAACCGGCGTCCGCGAATGATGCGAAATCTTGCCCTGTTTCGAACGTGTTGGCTGTCGCCCAATGGGCATGGCCGTTCCTAGGATGGTGATTGCTGGAGTGTGGGTTCGGCCATGGGGCGGTCTAAGGGAGGCTCGGCGTGAGCATCGGTGAGACCTTGACTCAAGAGCGTCAGCAGGCTGGTCTCACGGTGACACAGGTGAGTCTGCAGACGCGGATCCGGGAGACCGTGATCCGCGCCATCGAGCGCGACGACTTCACGGCGTGCGGTGGCAACTTCTACGCACGCGGTCACATCCGCAGCATCTCCCGCGTCATCGGCATCGATCCGGAACCGCTCGTTCGCGAGTACGACGAGATGCACGGCGGCGCACCGCAGCCGGTCTCCGCGGTGACCGCGTTCGAGCCGGAGACGCCGGTCGTCTTCCGTGAACGCCGCGCGCCCAATTGGAGCGCCGCCATGGCGCTGGCGCTGGTGCTCGTCGTCATCTACGGCATCGTCCAGGTCGTCGGCAACGAGACCGGCGCCGAGAAGCGCCAGGCACGACAGGTGGCCGGCGGTCCCGGAGTGCCCGCCGCGACGCCCACGCCGTCCGCCACGCCGACCCGCAAGGACCCGGTCGCGATGGCGCCGCGCAAGAAGGTGGAGCTACAGGTCAAGGCGCGGCGGACCACCTGGATCAACGTGCGCGGAGACAAGGGCAAGACGCTGTTCAGCGGCATGCTCCGCGCCGGTGAGGTCCGCGACTGGTCGGCCAAGAAGAAGATCAGCATCCTGATCGGCAACGGCGACGGCGTCCGGCTGACCGTCAACGGCAAGGACCTCGGCGCCCCCGACCAGGACGGCGGCGGCGTCGTCCGGTTGAGCTTCACACCCGACGACCCCGACGGCGCCTGATCAACTTCCCGGCTTACTGTGAAAAGCTGGGGACTGCCCGCTTTCCTGGCCGCCACCGTTCCGGCGGCGACGGGCATTCGACCTTCCAATTGGGCGGGCACTGGTCGGTGTAGGCGCCCGCGCCCATTACCGTTAGGGGCATGTCCACACGCCGCACGGTCTCACTCGTCACGCTCGGATGCGCCCGCAACGAGGTCGACTCCGAGGAGCTCGCCGCCCGGATGGAGGACGCGGGCTGGGACCTGACCGAGTCGGCCGACGGCGCCGACGTGGTGGTCGTCAACACCTGCGGCTTCATCGACGCGGCGAAGAAGGACTCGATCGACACGCTGCTGGCCGCGCACGACTCCGGCGCGAAGGTGATCGCGGCGGGCTGCATGGCCGAGCGGTACGGGGCGGAGCTGGCCGAGGCGCTGCCCGAGGCCGACGCGGTGATCAGCTTCGACGACTACGCCACGATCGGGGAACGGCTGGACGACGTCGTCGAGGGCCGCCTCCGCACGGCGCACACTCCCCGGGACCGGCGCACCCTGCTGCCGATCAGCCCGGTGGAGCGCACCGCCGCGGCCCCCCAGATCTCCATTCCCGGCCATGGTGATCTTCCCGAGGGCGTCGCGCCGGCGACCGGTCCGCGGATCCTCCGCCGCCGTCTGGGTGGCGGCCCGGTGGCCCCGCTGAAGCTGGCGTCCGGCTGTGACCGGCGCTGCACGTTCTGCGCCATTCCCGCGTTCCGCGGCGCCTACGTCAGCCGCCCGCCCGCGGAGGTGCTGGAGGAGGCGCGCTGGCTGGCGGGCCACGATGTCCGCGAGCTGGTCCTGGTCAGCGAGAACTCGACCTCCTACGGCAAGGATCTCGGTGACCTGCGGGCCCTGGAGAAGCTGCTGCCCCAGCTGGCGGCGGTCAACGGCATCGAGCGCGTCCGCGTCAGCTACCTGCAGCCCGCCGAGACCCGGCCCGGCCTGATCGAGGTCATCGCCTCCACGCCCGGCGTCGCCCCCTACTTCGACCTGTCGTTCCAGCACGCCAGCGGCCCGGTGCTGCGCTCCATGCGGCGTTTCGGCGACCGCGAGCGCTTCCTGGAGCTGCTCGGCGCGGTCCGCGCCCACGCGCCCGAGGCGGGCGTGCGGTCCAACTTCATCGTGGGCTTCCCCGGCGAGTCGGAGAACGACCTGGACGAGCTGATCGAGTTCCTGAGCGCGGCGCGCCTCGACGCGATCGGTGTCTTCGGCTACTCCGACGAGGACGGCACCGAGGCGGCCACCCTCGACGGCAAGCTCGACCAGGACGAGGTCTCCCGCCGGGTGGAGGAGGTCTCCGCCCTCGCGGAGGAGCTCACCGCCCAGCGCGCCGAAGACCGCGTCGGCTCGCAGATCCGTGTCCTCCTGGAGGACAAGACCGAGGACGGCGCGTTCGAGGGACGCGCCGAGCACCAGGCGCCGGAGGTCGACGGCACCGTCCTCGTCCGCGGTGAGGGGCTGGCCCTCGGCGACATCGTCACCGCCATCGTCGTGGACAGCGACGGTGTGGATCTCGTGGCGGACGTGCCATGATCGCCGGTCCGTCGGATCGGGACGACCCGATCTCGACACCGCCGCAGGCGAGCGTCTACAACATCGCCAACTACCTCACGCTGCTGCGCATCCTGCTGGTGCCGGTCTTCGTCTGGCTGCTCTTCCAGGAGGGCACCGCGTGGCGCCTCGCCGCGTTCGCCGTCTTCGCGGTCGCCTCCATCACAGACAAGATCGACGGCGACCTGGCCCGCGCCCGCGGCCTGGTCACCGACTTCGGCAAGATCGCCGACCCGATCGCCGACAAGGCCCTGACCGGCGCCGCGCTGGTCAGCCTGTCGGTGCTGGGCGAGCTCTGGTGGTGGGTGACCATCGCGATCCTCGTCCGCGAGATCGGCATCACGCTGATGCGCTTCCTGATGATCCGGACCAGTGTGATCCCCGCCAGCAAGGGCGGCAAGCTCAAGACGATGCTGCAGGTGATCGCGATCGGCCTCTGCATCCTGCCGGGCCCGCTCGACCCCCTGCGATGGGCCTTCATGGCCGCCGCGCTGGTCGTCACCGTCGTGACCGGCCTCGACTACCTCGTCCAGGCCTGGCGTCTGCGGCACACCTCGCCCTCGGACTCCTGAGGAGGCCCTGTGACGCAGGAGTTCACGTACGCCGAGGTGGGGGCGACCAAGACCCTGGACCTGCCGGACGGCTACAGCCATCTGCGCGTGCGCACGCTGGTCGGCGAGGGGCCGGTCGCGATGCGGAACGCGGCGGACGCGCTCATGGAGTTCTGGATGCACCGGGCCATCCCGGTGCGGATCGAGGCCTCGGCTCGGCGGGTCGCGCCCGGGGTCAGCGTGGTCGTGGGGCTGGGCGTCGGGCCGCTGCGGCTCAGGGCGCCGTGCCGCGTGGTCTGGGTCGAGGACGGGGAAAAGCGAGTGGGCTGGGCCTACGGCACGCTGCCCGGTCACCCCGAGGAGGGGGAGGAGGCGTTCGTGGTGCACATGGACGACACGGGGGACGTCTGGCTGACCGTCACCGCGTTCAGCCGTCCGGGCGGACGGCTGGCGCGTGCGGGCGGGCCGCTGGTGCCGTTCATGCAGCGCGCGTACGCACGCAGGTGCGGTGCCGTGCTGCGCAGGCTCGCCCGCCCACGTTAACCGTCCACGCCCGAGCGAAGGCCGGGCGCGGATCGGGGCCGGGGCGGATCATCGACCCGGGCGGTACCGCTCGCCCTGTGGTCGATCATCATGTGGTCGATCATGGAATCCTTCGAGGGGTGACCGGCAGGCAGGGCGAGCGTGGCGGTCGCCACCAGCAGGCCGAGCAGCGCACTCGGGACGACCGGATTCGGGCCGTTCCAGATCATGTGGCCGCCCGAGACGCTCAGGTGGGCCAGGCCGAACGCGATCGCTCCGAGCGCGTAGGCCACCAGCGGAAGGCCTTGGCGCCGCCTCCACTCCCGTTGATCACGGAACGTGCGGAGGCCGGAGGTTCCCGCCCACACCAGCAGCAGCCCGGCGATCAGGGCGCCCGCGATGGCAAGCGGCCCGTACAGCGTGGACGGCCCGATCCCTGGAGCGCTCTCCGTCACGGCACGGCCGGGATGCTGCGGCCTGGTATCCGTCATCACCATCTGCGCGGGCGGGGCCGTCAGCAGGAGGAGTCCCTTGAACGCCACCGTCAGGTAGAGGGCCGCCGAACCCGTGACGAGAACGCTCGTCGTGGCGCGGATCGCCGAGTGGAGACTGAATTGGCGCAGGGAAACGGGTCCCCGCCATCTCGGCCCGCTGTGCTTCGCGTCGTACGGCAATGACATATGCCGTCCTTCCAGAGCCCACGATTTCCGCCTGCAAGCAAAGGTGATGCTTCGCTTAGTAGATCGGCTTTTCCAGGAGGCGCGCCGCCAAACATTAATTCGCGAGAAATGGTTTGCGAAATGGCGTACAGACCGTACAGATGCCGGTCCATGTTCATGCCGCGACGTGCGAACATGAGCAGACGCCGGACTGGTGCGTTCAAGCGGCGAGCGCGGGTCGCAAGCCGCGGCACCCGCCGGGAGATGAGCGCGGGCCTTGAGACTTCTCCGGTCGTTAAGGGCCACGTGCGACTGGAATCTGCGCTTTACCGTGCGAGCGCGCTGAGGACGGATTCAAGGTCCCGCATTAGTTTTTCTTGACGAAACGCGGTGCTCCTTGTGACCGTGGGGGAGCGGCGGCGGTAGATTCGACGGTGGAGTCATGATCGCCATCGGGAGGGGTCGCCATGCGGGTCGAGTTGCTCACCATCGGGGACGAGTTGTTGCTGGGCGACACGATCAACGGCAACGCGGCCTGGATGGGGCGGCGGCTCGCCGAAAGCGGGATCGAGGTCACCCGCAGCGTCGTCGTGGGCGACGAGCTGGACCTGATCATCGCGGCGGTCGATGAGGCGCTCGGGCGGGCGGACGCCGTCATCACCACCGGCGGCCTGGGGCCCACCTACGACGATCTGACCAGGGACGCGCTGGCCAAGGCGGCGGGCGTGGCCCTCATTCGCGATCCGACGCTGGAGAGGCGGCTGCGCGCCCGGGTCGCGGCGGCCGACCGGCCGCTGGCGCCCATGGCCCTGCGCATGGCGGAGGTGCCGGAGGGCGCCGGTCTGCTCGGCAACTCGGCCGGGAGCGCGCCGGGCCTCCGGGTCGCACTGCCCGGGGGCGTGGCGTACGCGCTGCCGGGCGTCCCGTTCGAGATGCGCACGATCATGAACGAGGTGGTGATCCCGGAGCTGGTCGAGCGGGCCGGAGCACCCCAGGTCGCGCGCCGTACGCTGCGCACCGCCGGTGTGTGGGAATCGGTGATCGCCACCAGGCTGGCCGAGGTCGAGGCGCTCGACGGCATCAAGCTGGCCTACCTGCCGTCGACGGGTGAGGTGAAGATCCGCATCACGGCGTCCGGGCCGGACGCGGTGCAGCGGTTGAGCGGCGCGGAGGAGCTGACCCGGGACCTGCTGGGCACACTGGTGTACGGAACCGAGGACGAGACACTGGCCGGCGTGGTGCACCGGCTCCTGATCGAGCGCGGGCGGACCGTCGCGGCCGCCGAGTCGCTCACGGGCGGCCTGATCGGTGCGGAGCTCACCGCCGTGCCCGGGGCGTCGAAGACCTATGCCGGCGGCATGATCACCTACTCCACCGAGATGAAGCACACGCTTCTCGGCGTCCCCGACGACCTGCTGCGCGAGCATGGCGCCGTGCACCCGGATGTGGCGGCGGCGATGGCGGCGGGCGTCCGGGACCGCCTCGAGGCGTCCTACGGCGTCGCGGTCACCGGAGTGGCGGGCCCCGAACCGCAGGACGGCCACCCGGTGGGAACGCTCTACATTTCCGTGGCCGGACCTGGAAACGAACCGACTGTGATCAGTCCTCGACTCACCGTGCCGGGCGCCAGTGCCGAGGTCCGGAATGTGATCCGCAGGCTCACCGTCGTTCACGCGCTTGAGCTGCTAAGACGTGACATTTTGGGGCTTGACGCGGAGCACGGGGCCGGTGAATCTGAAGAAGATCGGGAAGAGAAGGGCTGATTACAGCGTTACGTTCGAAGCGAACACGAAATCCACGGTCTGCCACGGCCGCCTTCAAGCCGGGTACGGTGGAACTGTCAGATGGTCCGAACTGAGGGAGGGAGCGAGACGATGGTCCTGCTTCGCCAGCTGCTCGGTGACGTACTCCGGCAGCTGCGGCTGCGCCAGGGACGCACCCTCCGCGAGGTGTCCGCGGCGGCGCGCGTTTCCCTCGGGTACCTCTCCGAGGTCGAACGGGGTCAGAAAGAGGCCTCGTCCGAGTTGCTCGCGTCGATCTGCAAGGCACTGGGGGTTCCCCTCTCGCACGTGTTGAGAGAGGTAGCGGACCAACTGGCGCTCGCCGAGCTGCAGCACGAGCCCGTCATGGCGGGTGCGCCGCCCGAGCACGAGCGCATTCCGGAGACGCCGGAAGAGATCACCGGCGAGTTCCGTGCCGACATGGTGGCTGCCTGACCGTGGCCGCCTGAGCATGGCCGCCTGAGCCGAGCTCCCACCTGAGCCCAGCTCCCACCGGGTCTCAGGTGTGGGCGGGCTCACGAGTGATCACGGCATAGGGGGGAATCCTCCGTCGTTGTAACGGACATACCGAAACGACGCGGAAGGAGCCCTCATCATGGCGATGGTCAAGAGCACCCTTGGTGATGCCGCCCAGAAGACCACAGGGGAGGCACTGCAGGGCGCCCTCGTCGATCTGCTCGATCTCTCGCTGGTGGGCAAGCAGGCCCACTGGAACATCACCGGCCGCCACTTCAAGCAGGTGCACGAGCACTTGGACGAGGTCGTGGATCTGGCCCGCCAGTACGCCGACACCGTCGCGGAACGCGCCGTGGCCATCGGCGTCAACCCGGACGGCCGCGTCCGCACCCTTGCCGACCGCACCGCGATCCCGCAGCTGGACGCCGGCTACATCACCGACGACAAGGTCGTCGCCGCGATCACCGACGTGCTCGCGCAGATCATCCAGCGGTTCCGTGAGCGCATCGAGGCCACCGAGGAGGCCGACCCGGTGACGCAGGACCTGTTCATCGGTCTCACCGCCGAGCTTGAGAAGCAGCACTGGATGTTCTCCGTCCAGCACTGACCTTGACGCGGAGGGCCCTGATCTCCGGATCGGGGCTTTTCCCGTTTTCCGCGTTAATTCGTGTTCGCGCGGAACCGCGGAACGCCCGGCCGCGTCGAGAGGTCATGGCCACCTTTGCGAAGCTCGTGGCGTTCTCGTCCCTCGCCGCCGCCACCGCCTGCGGGACCGGCCTCGCCGCCGGCGAGAAACCCTGCACCATGATCGGCTCGCTCGAGGGCGTGAGCCTTGACATCAAGGCCCCCTACGCGGCCAAGGTCACCGACGCCTCGATGAAGGTCTGCTGGAACGGGACCTGCCGGACGTCCAAGGTGCGGCTCATGGCGTCGAGCAAGAGCGTCCCCCAAGGCTGCACCGGCAGTGACCCCGATGACAGCTGCGGCGCCAGTGCCTCACCCACCGGTGACAAGCACGGCTTCGCCGACGTCCGCGGACTGCCGAAGGCTCCCGTCCAGGTCACCGTGGATCTCCGCGACGCATCCGGCAAGCGCCTGCTCAGTGAACGGCTGGACGTGACCCCGCGCGCCACGTACCCCAACGGCCCGGACTGCGGCGAAGGCAGACCGCAGGCGGGCCTCGTCGTCACCGACGGCCGCGTCACCGAACGTCGCTGAGCCGGGCGCGGGCCTCCATGAGCGCGAAGCCCAGCAGGTTGAGGCCGCGCCACTTGTGCGGGTCCGATACCCGTTCGTCAGTCGCGGCAAGGCCGATGCCCCAGATGCGGTCGCGCGGGCTGGCCTCGACCAGGACGCGGGCTCCCGTGCCGAGCAGGTAGGTCTTCAGGTCGTCATGCTGGCCGAACTTGGCGACGTTCCCTTCCGCCACGATCTCGAAGCGATGCGCGGCCCAGGTCTCCTCGTCGAAGCCCTGCACCTTCCCGCCCAATGCCTTCGCCTCTGCCGGGCTGTTCGCTTCGAGGATCCGCGAAAGCATGGCGTCGTCCCCGAAGAGCCGCGCCTTCCCGGCCATCATCCAGTGCTCGGCGGAACGGTAGTCGACGCCCTCCACGGTGAACGGATGCAAGGGCCACCACTGGCTCAGACAACCTGAGCCAACGGCGCCCTCCTTGCCAGGTTGGTGCCCCCAGAAGTACAGGTACTTCGGCCGTTCTCCCTGATCGTGCAGCCGGCGGACGTCGGCGACGCTGCGAACGTCGCGGGCGGTGAATGACATGCGCAGACTCTCGCCGAACGCGCCGCAACCGCGCAACCGCATTCCCGTGACGCCCGGGAACCGGCTCCGCGGCGGGGTATGGCGTGGTGGTCAGGCGATGACGTGGTCGGGGTGGTCGAGCCAGACTCGCTGGGTTGTCGCGTCGACGGTGAGGCCGAAGCGTTCGCGCGGGGGAGAGCCCCAGGTCACCCACCGCAGGTAGGCGTTCTCGACCTCGTCCCACAGCCGCCGCGCCCCGTACTGCCGCACGGCACGATCGGGGCGGCCGGGTTCGAAGTCAGCGCACGCCCATGACGGATCGTCGCCCCGGCTCTCGATCGCCCAGATGCGGTAACTGCCGTCCGGCGCCGCCTCCAGGTGGGACCGCACGTCCGGGACGAGCGCGGCGATCGCCACCTCGGCGCCCGGTGCCTGCGCCATCACCGAACGCGGGTCGAGGCGGGCGGAGGACACGTCGGCCTTCTTACGCTGCTCGACGGCCCGTTCAGGGCCGCCGAAGGGGCGCCGCTGCGAGCGCAGCATCATGAATCCGGCCGGCCCGGTCAGATGGCCGAGAGCCGTACCGTCACCGGTCACTGTGAGCTGGACGAGGTGGCCGATGCCCCAGCCCGGCGACCAGGGCAGCACGATGCGCCCGCCCGGCCTGCACTGCTCGACCCACGCGTGCGGAACGCGCTCGACTCCGCAGGTGACGTGGACCCGGTCGTACGGGGCGCCGTCGGCGAAGCCCACGACGCCGTCGCCGACGATCAGCTGGGGCGCCAGGCCCGCTGCCGCGAGGTTCTCGGCGGCCCGTGCGGAGAGCGTCTCGTCGATCTCGATCGACGTCACGCTGCCGGGCCCCAGCCGCCACGTCAGCAGCCCCACCGTCCAGCCCGTCCCGGTACCGATCTCCAGAACGCGGTGATGGTCGAGCGCGCCGAGCTCCTGCAGGAAGACGACCACGATCCCCGGTGCCGAGCAGGAGCTGGTCCAGGCCCCGGTGCCGCTCAGCGGGTCCCTCGCGCCGTCGTCGAGCTGGATCGCGATCGCGGTGTCGGAGTAGACGGCGTTCCACCACGTCTGGGGATCGGCTTCCCGGTCGATCGCGAACCCCTCGTACCGCGGCCGGTCCGGCACCGCCCACGCCTTGTCCGGCACGAACAGATGCCGCGGTACCGCCCGCAGGCCCTCACGCCAGAGCGGCTCGGTGAGCCGTCCGGTCGTCACGAGCAACTCGGCCAAGCCTTCGACTCGTTCTTCCGTGGTCATTCATCCACCCTGCAAGCCAGGGCGCCACGGTTCAACTCCGCCGAACGGCCCGGATCAGTAGTAGAGCCGGTACTTGGCCAGCCCGGTCCCTGGCTTGTCGAGCTTCATCGGCTGCGGCTGGCTGTGCATGACCTTCCGCAACGGCCCGAGCCTCTTGGGCTTGGCGCCACAGGTCACGAGGCGGACCACCGGCAACCGCTTGTTCCTGAAGGAGACGATTTCCACGAAGACGGTCGTCCGCCGGGTCGTCTTGAGGTTCTTCGGCGATCCTTCCTGTCGGGACGCGGGAGGGATCACTATCGCCGTCCATGGGGCCCGGCTCGCCAGGGCCCTAGGGCCCTAACTGCCGGACCGCCGGGCCCTTGAGCCCGGCGTGCTACTTCACCACTCGGAACCACAGATTCGTCGCATGCGGGACCTCGGACTGGTGCACCCGTTCGAGCTTCACGTTCGTTCCGCCAGGGTGCTCGAAGAGCCGCACGCCATCGCCGAGCAGCACCGGCACGATGATCGTGAGCACCTCGTCCAGCGCTCCCATCTCCACGCACTGCCGGGCGATGTCGGCGCCCATCACGTTCACGTACTTCTCGCCTGCGGCCGCCCTGGCCGCCGCGACACCGGCCGCCACACTGCCGACGAACGTGACATCCGGCACCGGGTCGCCCGGCGGCCGGTGGGTGACCACGAACTGCGGCCCCGCCCAGCCCCCGCCGAACGCCTCGCCCTCCTTCTCCGTCCCCCGGTGCGGGTCGTCACCGCCGAACGTGCGGTTGCCGACGAGGAGGGCACCGATGTCACCGAGGAGTTCGTCGACGAGCGGATTGGCTCCGAGGTGATCGGTCAGCCACAACATGTCACCGCCGGGACCGGCGATGAAGCCGTCCAGCGACATCGAGACCGAATACAGCAACCTGCTCACGGCGGCACCTCCGAAAATCCGATTTGCCCTGCCCTGCAAGACTAGGAGCATGATCGATCAGGGCTCTTCCGTCAGGTTGATCCGCAACATGGATCTTGCTCAAACCGTGGACTACGCCTACGCCGCGGTGGCCGAGGCGCCGGTGCGGGCGATCTGGACCGCAGGCGCCTGCCCGCTCGACGCGAACGGCGAGACCGTCGCCATCGGGGACTTCGCAGGCCAGGCCCGGCAGGTGATGATCAACCTCGCGGCGGCCCTGGAGAGCGCGGGCGCATCCCTCAACGACATCGTGAAGACCACGGTGTATGTGGCGTCGTCGCGCCAGCAGGACCTCGTCGAGGCCTGGAACGTCGTCCGCGAGCACATGGGCGACCATGACGCCCCCAGCACCCTGCTCGGAGTGGCCGCCCTCGGCTACCACGACCAGCTGGTGGAGGTCGAGGCCACGGCAGTGATCATTGAGGAGCACGAGTCCGGCTGATCAGTTCGTTGACCACGGTGTCGGCGAACTCCAGGGCCAGCGGGCTCAGGGCGTCCCATTGGCGCGCTGCCCAGCCCGCGCCGAGTGGCGGGAGTTCGGGGATCGGGATCAGGCGAACGATCCCGCCAGGCCCCAGGCCCCAGCCCGGAAGGGCGGGCAGGAGGGCGTGGCCCAGCCCCAGTTCGGCCAGGAGCAGCGCGGTGTCCCAGTCGGCCACGCTCGTGGTCGAGGTGAGCCGCACACCGTGGCGCTCGAGATGCATCTCCAGGTGAACGCGGGACGTGGAGTGCTCGGGCAGTTCGATGTGGCGGATGTCGGCGAGCTCGGCGGGGGTGATCGTCTGCCGATGGCTCAGCGGATCGGCGACGTGGACCGCGAGCACCCAGGGCAGGTCGCATGACGAACGTTGCTCCACCCCGTCCATCGGCGGGCCGATGGTCACCCACGCCAGGTCGACCTCGTGCGACCGGACCGCCTCAAGGCAGCGGCGGCTGGAGTTGGCGGTCACGAACTCCAGGTTGACCTCGGGATGGCCGGCCCGGAACGAGGTCACCCCCGCGGCCATGAAGTGCCGGACCGTGGTGGCGCCGGTGGCGATCCGGATCGTGCCCGCGACGCCCCGGCGAAGGTCGTCCAGCTGCCGCAACGCGTCGTCCAGCCCGGCGATGCCTTCCGCAGCCGCACGCCGCAGGATCCGGCCCGCCCGCGTCGGCGCGACACCGCGCGGGCGGCGTTCGAGAAGGGTCAGCCCGGTCTCCCGTTCGAGCCGCTTGACGTGCTGGCTGACCGCCGACTGGCTGCACGACATGCTCCTCGCCACGGCGCTGAGATTGCGGGCCTCGCACACCGCGATGAACACACGCAGGTCGTCCAACGTCATACTCCCCAAGCTAAGCCTTAGGGATCACCAAGTAAATCCGAGAATTGACTTGGGTATCCGAGCGACACAGGATCGAGCGCAAAGGGCATCGGATCCGGTGACCCGACTGGCGGCGACCCGTCCGGGGATGACGACCCGGGACGTACAGACCACCCCGGACGGGCGCCGACCGTCGTGCCGAGAGGACCAGTCGTGATCAACAACCGGGACGAGCTGGCAGAACTGGGCCGGCACCTCGGCGCCACGCACCCGGGGGGCTGGACGACCGCATGGGCATCGAACTCCTGGAAGCCGGCCCGCAGCGGGCTCCGCCTGGCCTGACGGGCTCAGGCATCGCGCCGGGTCAGTGCGGAGGCGGCGGTGACCAGCGCCAACACCGCGTACCCCAGCATCACGGCGAGCGCGAGGGCCGGTGGCAGCACGGGATCGTCGGCCGTGCCCGCGAGTTGCGGCGCGAGCCCGGCGGGCAGCAGGGACGCGATGTCCTCGCCCCAGGACGGGAACACCATGAGCGCGACCGTCGGCAGGACGAACAGCACCGCGCCCACCGCGACGAAGGCCCCCGCCGTCGAACGCAGCACCGCGCCGAACCCGAGCCCGATGAGACCGATGACCGTGATCGACAGGCCATTGCCGAACGCGGCGGCCAGTCCTTCGGGCACCGAGTCCCATGCCGCGATCGGCGCCGGGCGGTCGCCGGTGATGAGCCCGCCGAGGACGAACGCGGCGACCGCGACCGTCTGGCCGGTGACGAAGGCGACGGAGGCGACCACGGCCGCCTTGGCCGCGAGCAGCCTGCGCCGCCCCGGAACGGCCGCCAGGCTGGTGCGGATCATGCCCGTGGCGTACTCCGAGGTGATCACGAGTGCCCCGAGCGCCGCCAGGCAGAACTGGGTGAACGGTACGGCCAGCACGGCGGGATCGGCGCCGGGGAACGTGGCGCGTTCGGTGGCCGTCGAACCGTCCCAGTCGGCCGTCATCAACACCGCCACCAGGCTGCCGGCGGCCAACGCCACGAGCGGCGAACCGAGGATGTAGCGCGTCGAACGGACCGTGCACAGCTTCCGCCACTCGGCCGAGATCGCGGTGTTCATCGGTTGGCTCCTTCGGCTCGGTAGTCGACGGTCTCTCCGGTCAGTTGCAGGAACGCCTCTTCGAGCGAGGCGCTGCGCGGCGTGAGTTCGTGGACGGGGACGCCGTGGGCGAAGGCCAGGTCGCCGATCTCTGCCACGTCCAGACCTGCGACGACCAGCTCGTCGGCCATCTGCGCGACCGCCGCCCCGGCGGTGGTGAGGGCCGCGGCGAGGGCGGTCGGACGGGGCGAGCGTACGAGGACGTCACGCTTGAACTGCGCAGACAGGTCCGCCATCGACGTCTCGGCGATGAGCCGCCCCCGTCCGACGACCAGGACATGGTCCGCGGTCAGGGCCATTTCGCTCATGAGGTGGCTGGAGACCAGGACCGTCCGGCCCTCGGCCGCGAGTGCCCGCATGAGCTCGCGGATCCACCGGATTCCTTCGGGGTCGAGCCCGTTGACCGGTTCGTCGAAGAGCAGCACGGCCGGGTCGCCGAGGATCGCCGCCGCGACCCCGAGCCGTTGCCGCATGCCCAGCGAGTACCCGCCCACGCGGCGTCGTGCGGCAGAGCCGAGCCCGACCCGGTCGAGCACCTCAAGGACCCTCGCACGGCCGATGCCGTTGCTGCGGGCCAGCCAGTCCAGGTGGTCGAACGCGGTGCGCCCGCCGTGCACCGCACTCGCGTCCAGCAGCGCACCCACCTCGTGGAGGGGGCGCTCGATGGCCTGGTAGCGGCGCCCGTTCACCAGTGCCTCGCCGGACGTCGGCAGGTCCAGGCCCATGATGGCGCGCATCGTCGTCGACTTGCCCGCTCCGTTCGGCCCGAGGAAGCCCGTCACCCGCCCGGGCCGCACGGTGAACGACAACCCGTCGACGGCCGTCACACGCCCGTATCGTTTGGTCAGCTCACGTACTTCGATCATGCCGACCACGATCGCCGCCGCCGTACGCCCGGCACATCACCCCACGATGGACATTCGCGGTGTCCTCTCCGGGATGACGGCTCAACGGGCGGAGGCGAGGCCCGACTCGTACGCGATGATCACCAGCTGGGCGCGGTCGCGGGCGCCGAGCTTGGCGAGCAGGCGGCCCACGTAGGTCTTGACCGTCGCCAGGCTGAGGTGCAGGTGCCCGGCGATCTCGGTGTTGGACAGGCCGCGGGCGATCAGCGTCAGGACCTCGCGTTCGCGCTCGGTCACCCCATCGAGCGTGCGGGGGAGCGGCCGGGCGGGTTCCGGGCGCGCGGCGAACTCCTCGATGAGCCGCCGGGTGACGGTGGGCGCCAGCAGCGCCTCACCGGACGCGACGACCCGGATGGCGTCCAGCAGGTCGCCGGGTGGGGTGTCCTTGAGCAGGAAACCGCTGGCCCCTGCCCGCAGCGCCGAGAAGACGTACGCGTCCAGGTCGAACATCGTCAGCATGAGGACCCGCACGCCCGCGGTCTCGGGCGCCGCGCGGATCCGCCGGGTGGCCTCGATGCCGTCCATCCCCGGCATCCGGACGTCCATCAGCACCACATCGGGCACCAGCGTGCGGGACAGTTCGACGGTCTCGGCCCCGTCCGCCGCCTCGCCGACGACCGACAGGCCGGGCGAGGTCTCGATGAGCGCGCGGAAGCTACCGCGCAGGAGTGCCTGGTCGTCCGCGACCAGCACGCGGATCGCCGCGCCGCTCATTCGCTCTCCCGGTCCTGATGGGGGAGGGTGGCCGTCACGGTGAAGCCGCCATCGGGGCGCGGGCCGGCGGTGAAGACCCCGCCGTACATGGCGACCCGCTCGCGCATGCCGACGAGCCCGTGGCCGCCGCCGTTCGGGTGGACGGCCGGGACGACCGCGCCGTCATTGGTCACCTCGATCCTCGCCTCCGTCGCGGTCCTGGTGATCGTTACCTGGCAGCGCGCGGGGGCCGCGTGCTTGACCACGTTGGTCACGGCCTCCTGCACGATCCGGTACGCCGTGAGCTGGACGGCCTCGGGAAGATCGTAGGCGTCGCCGATCGTGAGCTCGACCCGGACCCCCGCGGCCGCCACGCGTTCGGCCAGCTCGGGCAGGGCGGCGGCGCCCGGGGACGGCGCCAGGGCGCTCTCGTCCGGCTCCCGCAGGACGCCCAGCAGACGGCGCATCTCGGTGAGGGCGCCCTTGCTGGTCGCCTCGATGACGCGCAGGGCCTCGCGCGCCTCCTCCGGACGGTCGTCGGCGATGTGGTTGGCGATCGAGGCCTTCACCGCGATCAATCCCATTCCGTGGGTGACGACGTCGTGCAGTTCGCGTGCGATCCGGAGCCGCTCGTCCACGAGGATCTGGTGGGCGCGGTCGCGTTCGGCCTGGAGCGCCGCGAGCCTGCGGTCGCGCACCGTACGGCCGGCGAACCAGGTGCCGCCGAGCAGCAGCCAGGCCGCCGCGGTGCCCCAGGCGGCGGCGACCCAGCCATGGAGCGGGTCGACGGCGACCGCCACCGGTGCGCCCGCCAGGCAGATCGCCAGGGCGCGCAGCGACCGCCGCGGCGCCTCCGTGACGGCGACGGTGTAGAGCGCGAGGGCCACCGCGACGTAGGCGCCCCACAACGCGCCGGTGACGTACGCGATGATCCAGACGGCCAGCGCGGCGACCAGTGCCTGGAACGGCCACCGCCGGCGCACCGCGACCGTGGCCGCGAGCACGGTGGCGGTGAGGCAAGCCGCGACGAAGGCGAACGCGAAGCCCGGCCGGTCCTTGAGGAGGTTGCCCGCGATCTGGATCTGCACGAACGCCAACAGGATCGCGACCAGGACGTCCAGGCCGACCAGGAGGCGACTGCGGGCCATCTTCACCTGCGCACGGTATCCGGGAACGCGGCGCCGCACATCCGACCACTGTGGATCATCCTCAGGGATGATCGCGGCCTGGCCTCGTCCGGTCTGGTCAGTCTTCGGCCGTGCCGAGATGGCGGACGACGCTCACCTTGAAGTAGGTCGGCCCGCCTCCCAGCTTGGCGCGGTGGGAGACGATCCAGACGTCCTCGCCCACCTGGTAGACGTCGCGCCGCATCCGCAGACCGGCCAGCTGCGGCCGGTGGACGAACGCCAGGTCCTCCGCGGCCTCGCGAGCCCGGCCGAGATCGTTCCCGGCGGGCATCACCAGCGAGACATGCCACTCGCCGTTGGAGCCCTTCCGCTCCTCGACCAGCAACGCCCACGCCTCCTCGCTCATCACTCCTCCGGAGTCTGCGGGGCCGGCTGGCAGCGGGGGCACCAGTACGTCACCCGGTTGCCCAGGTCGGACGCCTGGTCCGCCCGCTGGATCCGGGTGCGGCACCGGCGGCAGGGGCGGCCGGCGCGTCCGTAGACCCAGTGTTCGTGGCCGCGACGCCGGTCGCCCGTGGTGATGTGGCCGTACCGCTCCTTGTTGGCCACCAGGAGCCGGTGGGCCAGTTCGGCCATCGCGGACAGGTCGGGGACGTCGCGGATCGGGGTCCATGGGTGAACGCCGCGCAGGAAGAGGATCTCGGCCTTGTAGACGTTGCCGATGCCGGCCAGCCTCGTCTGGTCGAGGAGCGCCTCGCCGATGGCCCGGTCGGGCTGCTCGCACAGGCGGCGCACGGCCTCGGAGGGGTTCCAGTCGGGGCCGAGCAGATCGGGGCCGAGATGCCCCACGGCTCGCTCCTCGTCGGAGGTGCGGAGCAGTTCGAGGATGCCGAGGGAGTAGCCGAGCGCCTGCCATTCGGCGTTGGCGAGGATCACCCGGATGCGATGGTCGGAAGGCGGGGCGCCGGGCCGGCGGATCCGCCAGGAGCCCTCCATGAGCAGGTGGCTGTGCACGGTGAGGCCGCCGCCGACCCGGATCAGCAGGTGCTTGCCGCGGGCGAGGACCTCCAGGACGGGCCGTCCGCGCAGATCGGTGGTGGCCAGCTTGGGGATGCGGAAGTCACTGCGCGTCAGCGGCCGCCCGGTCAGCGCCTCGTCCAGGCGCCGGGCGGTCAGCCAGACGACATCGCCTTCCGGCACGTCAGCTGTCCCGTCCTGTCAGATGAAGGAAGGGCTTTCCCAGGCCGAGGGGTCCTCGGTGAGCTTCTTCACGGGTGCGGGGAGTTCGCCCGTCGCGATGTGGGCGAGCGAGACCTGTTCGAGGATGGCGCGTTCGCTGGCGCGCAACGCGATCCACACCTCCTGGAGGGAGCGCGCGGGTCCCTCGTACCCGACGTGCTCGGGGCGTTCGCCACGGACGCCCAGCAGCGGGCCGTCGATGGCGCGGATGATGTCGGCCATGGAGATCTGTTCGGCCGGCCTGGCCAGCCAGTAGCCCCCTTCGGGGCCACGCTGGCTCCGGACGAGCCCGGACCGGCGGAGCTGGCCGAGGATGTTCTCCAGGAACTTGGGCGGGATCTGCTGTGCCTCGGCGAGCTGGACGGCGGTCACCGGATGACTTCCGGCCACCGCCAGTTCCGCAGCGGCACGCAGGGCGTAGTCGACCCGGGCGGACAATCGCATAAATGTATTATCCCTTGCCGATCGGACTGGTTGGGCTTACCGGGGCCTGGTCCACGCTCTGTCCCGGTTCTCGGTATGCACACCGAACCGTTTTCGGGCGAATTTCGCAAGCACCCGGGACCTTGGGACGGATGCGTCTCCCCTAGAGGTCTGACGGCAAATCATCCCTGTGGTGGATGGCGATACGGCTGTTTCTTCAGGACCATGGAGTCATAGGGGGCCACGTGGTTGCGGTGAGCACACCGCGGAACGGGGAAATGACGATGACACCGACGGCACGATGGGCAGCCGCACGGCGGCGCAAGCGCCAGATCATCAACCAGACCGTCCGGGATCGCGCCCTGCAGGACCCAAGGCGCCGGGCCGGCCACCGGCCTGCCAAGGCCGAAGACCGGCCAGTGGCCGCCTGACCGAACAGCAATAACCCGCCAACCCGTACGACTGACGCCTCCGCGCTCCCCCGCGGAGGCGTTTTGCGTAAATCAGGATTCGGCGGGTGAGGAGAAGACCTCGTCGCGGGCCTTTTCCAGGGCGGCGTGGAGGGCGCCTCGGAGCACGGCGTTCCCTTCCACGCCGGTCACGGCGATCGTCGGGGTGGTCGGGCTGATGCGGCTGACGGAGCGGGCTATGCGGGTGGCCAGGGGCTCGCCGCCGGCGCGGCCCAGCTGGCCCGCCAGGACGACCAGGCCGGGGTCGAGGACGATGTTGACCGACGTGACGCCGTAGGAGATGCGGTGGGCGAGCTCGTCCAGGAAGGATCCGCCGCGTTCCTCGTCGAGGGCGGCCGCCCGGACGCACTCGACGGCGGTGGGCTCGGTGTAGCCGTGCGCGTGGGCCAGGCCGCGGACGGCGTCGGCGCCGACCAGCGAGCCGTAACCGCCGGCCAAGGCCGGGATGCCCCAAGTGGTCGACTCGGTGAAGCCCTCGTCGGCCGGGTCGCGGCGGACGTCGCCGGACGGGAGGGGCGCGCCGGGCACGGGCAGGTAGCCGATCTCGCCCGCGCCGCCTGACCGGCCGCGATGGAGTCGGCCGCCGAGCATGACCGACAGGCCCATGCCGCGGTCGAGCCACATCAGGGCGAAGTCCTCGTCATCTTTGGCCACGCCGTACGCGCGTTCGGCGATGGCGGCGAGGTTCACGTCGTTCTCTATGATCACCGGGCGGCGGAGATCGGTCTTCAGGCCGGCGAGAACGCCCTCGTGCCACGACGGCAGGTCGAACGAGAACTGCACGTCACCGGTGCGCGGATCGACGACGCCGGGAGTGCCGATGACGAAGGCGTTCAGGCGGGAGAGCGCCACCTTGGCGGATCGGCAGGCCTTCGCGACGGCGTTGTGAACGGTCTTGACGGGATCGTCCGCGCCGTTCGGGTCGACGGTGACCTGGGCCACGATGCTGCCCGTGATGTCCGCGACGCCCGCGGTGACCCCGTCGGGGCCCACCTCCAGGCCCGCCACGTACGCGCTCGACGGCACGACCGCGTAGAGCGCCGCGTTCGGCCCTCTGCCGCCCGCCTGCTCCCCGACGACCTCGACCAGGCCGCGCTCCTCGAGCCGGGAGAGCAGCTGGGAGGCCGTGACCTTGGAAAGCCCGGTGTGCTCGCCGATCTGCGCGCGGGTCAGCGGTCCCTGCCCGACCAGCAGGTCGAGCGCGGCGCGGTCGTTCAGTTCGCGCAGCAGCCGCGGCGTCCCCGGTCGTCTGGGCATGCTGGACCCCTCAAAGTCTCAATCCGCTAACAAGCGGTTTTGTTTAGGAAAGTTTCTTGTTAGTTTACGCGCAAGCGCCTCGGCAGCCCAACCCGGGTGATGAGACGCACATCGAGCGCCGACTGGCGAGCAGGGCGTCCCGCGGCCGGTGCGAGCAAGTGTCGGGCATGGCTGGACCCTAAAGGGTCCGGGCCCGATCCATGGCCCCGACGGTCGGGGATGCACTCACGGCGATGCCATGCTGGAAAGGAAGTCCCAGTGAAGTACACCAAGGTTGCGGCCGTAGCGGCCGCGATCGCCCTGGCCGCCACGGCCTGCGGCGGCGGCGATGACAAGGCCGACGGCGGGGCGGGCAAGGACCCGGCGCAGCTCAAGGTCTGGATGATGGGCGATGGCACGCCCGAGCAGACCAAGTTCCTCGACGGCGTCGAGACCGACTTCAAGGCCAAGCACCCGGGCACGGACGTCGTGATCAAGTACGTGCCGTGGCCGCAGGTCGCCACCACGTTCCAGAAGGCCGCCGCCGGCGGGGAGGGCCCCGACGTCACCGAGCTCGGCAACACCGACGTCCAGTCGCACATCGAGCAGGGCAGCCTGGCCGACGTCACCGACCTGTACGACGCGTGGGCCGACGGCAAGACCCTCAACAAGACCGCCCTGGAGAACGACCGGTCGGGCGGCAAGACCTACGCGGTGCCGTGGTACGGCGGCGTCCGCGGCGTGTGGTTCCGCAAGGACTGGTTCGACGAACTGGGCATCCAGCAGCCCAAGACATGGGCCGACCTGAGCGCCGCCGCCAAGAAGATCCAGGACGCCAAGAAGGTCCCGGGCATCGGTGTGCCGAGCGACCAGACCAACGCGCTGCTCAGCTTCATCTGGGGCAACGGCGGTGACGTGGCCGTCAAGGAGGGCGACAAGTTCGTCGGCAAGCTCGACCAGCCTCAGGTCAAGGAGGCCGTCGACTTCTACGCCGGTCTGGTGACCAAGGACAAGGTCGCCTCCGCCAAGTACGTCGGCAAGAACGAGCTCGAAGGCCCGCAGCGCGACTTCGCCCTCGGCAAGCTCGGCATGTACTTCGACGGCAGCTGGGCGTTCAAGGAGATGAAGAAGATCTCCGACAAGGACGCCGACAAGTGGGCCGTCTTCCCGATCCCGAGCAAGGCCGGCGGCAACGCGCCCGTCATGGCCGGCGGCTCGGACCTGGCCGTCTGGAAGGACAGCAAGGCCAAGGACGCGGCGTTCGACTACATCACCGTGCTCAACAACGCCAAGAACGCGCAGGCCTGGGCGGACTACAGCGGCTTCTCGTCGATGCGCTCGGACGTGAAGTTCACCGACCCGAAGCTGGCGATCTTCACCGAGATCGCGGGCACCACCAAGTTCCCGCCGATCAGCGCAGGCTGGGGCGAGTTCGAGCAGGCCAAGAAGATCCTGCCGAACGCGATCAAGGCCATCATGCAGGGTAAGTCGTCCGACAGTGAGCTGAAGAAGGCCAACGAGCAGGCCAACACCCTGCTCAACCCGTAACACACCTGCTCACCCGTAACACACCTGCTCAACCCGTAGGACGCCTGAACTCTCGGGGGTCTTCGAGACCTCACACCCGGAGACCCCCGAGATCCCAGCCGCGCGCATCCTTCGTCCTCGCTGTCGCGGGACCCCGCCCAACCCCGGCTGATCGGAACTGAGTCCATGCTCGACACCGCCCCCGTGGTTCGGAAGAACCCGGGTCGGAAGACCTCCGGCACGGCAGGCCGCCCGCGCCGCCGTCCACGCCTCGGGCCGTACCTGCTGATCGCCCCGACGCTGGTCGTCATCGCCCTCCTGATGTTCTGGCCGATGATCCAGATCGGGATCATGTCGTTCCAGAAGGTCGGCAACCGCCAGCTCCGCGGCGAGCCCGCCGAGCAGGTGGGCACCGAGAACTACGACAAGATCTTCAGCGATCCGTTCTTCTGGCAGACCCTGAAGCACACCGTGCTGTTCGCGGTGGTCGCGGTCTCGCTGACGCTGGTCGTCGGCACCCTGATCGGGTTGCTGCTGCACCAGCTCGGCAAGCGCATGTCGAGCTTCGTGGCGGGCGGCGTGATGGTCGCGTGGGCGACCCCGCCGGTGACCGCGGCGATCATCTTCTCCTGGTTGTTCGGCACGACCGGCGGACTGGTCAACTGGACTCTCGACCTGCTGCCGGACTGGCTCGTCGGGGGCGGCTGGAACGACTACAACTGGTTCGGCACGCCGCTGTCGACGTACACCGTGCTGACGATCTGCGTGGTGTGGCAGGCCTGCCCGTTCATCGCGGTGTCGGTGCTCGCGGGCCTCAAGAGCGTGCCGGGGGAACTGTACGAGGCGGCGCGGGTGGACGGCTCGGGGCCGTGGCGCTCGTTCTGGAGCATCACGTTCCCGATCCTCAAGCCCATCTTCATGGTCCTGCTGGTCATGTCGATCATCTGGGACTTCAAGGTCTTCACCCAGCTGTTCGTGATGGCCGGGATGGCCAACCGTGACTCCTTCAACCTCTCGCTGTACGCCTACTCCGAGGCGTTCGGGTCGCTCAATCCCAAGCTCGGCATGGGCTCGGCGATCGCGATGGTGCTCACGGTGATCCTGCTCATCGTCACGGCCCTGTACGTGCGGGTCATGGTCCGACAGGGAGAGACGAAATGAGCCGTCCAAGCCGCCTGGGCATTGCGAGTCGCCCGGGGCGCGCGCGCCGTACCCGCGTCCTCCGCAAGGGCGCCCTCAACACCGCGGGGATCGTAGTGTTCCTGCTGGCGGTGTTCCCCGTCTTCTGGATGGCGTCCACCGCGTTCAAGCCCAACACCGAGATCTTCAGCAGCACGCCCAAGCCGCTGCCGTCGCGCCCGACGCTCGACCACTTCGACCTGGTGCTGAACGGCGGCATCGCGGAGACGTCGTTCTGGGTGTACTTCCGCAACAGCGCGGTGCTCGCCCTCGTCACGGTGGTGATCTCGGGCCTGCTGGCGCTGCTGGCGGCCACCGCCGTGGCGCGCTTCCGGTTCCGGTTCCGCACCACGTTCCTGATCATGCTGTTGGTCGTGCAGATGGTCCCGTGTGAGGCACTGGTCATCTCGCTCTTCCTGAACCTCAAGCAGTTCGGTCTGCTCAACAGCCTGCCCGGGCTCGTGATCGTCTACGTCGGCTTCGCCGTGCCGTTCGCGATCTGGATGTTGCGCGGCTTCGTCGCCGCCGTGCCCAGGGAACTGGAGGAGGCCGCCGCCATCGACGGCGCGAGCCCGATCCGCACGTTCTTCACGGTCCTGCTGCCGCTGGTGGCGCCGGGCCTGGTGGCCACCAGCATCTTCTCCTTCATCACCGCCTGGAACGAGTTCATCTTCGCGTTCACGTTCCTGGACGACCAAGACAAGTACACCTTGCCGATCATGCTGCAGTTCTTCTTCGGCCGCAGCGGCAACGCCTGGGGGCCCATCATGGCAGCGTCCACGCTGCTCACCATTCCCGTGATCATCTTCTTCCTTCTCGTCCAGCGCCGCATGGTGTCGGGCCTGACCGCCGGGGCGGTGAAGGGATGAGCGACGGCTCGATCGAACGGCTGGCCCGCGGGACCCTCCTCCCGTCGTTCCCGGGAGCGAGCGCGCCGCGCTGGCTGCAGGACGAGCTGGAACGGGGCCTCGGCGGCGTCACCCTCTTCGCCCTGATCGGCAACGTGCCCAGCCCCGAGGCGCTCGCCGCGCTCACCGCCGAGATGCGCAAGGCCGCCGACCCGATCATCACGATCGACGAGGAGGGGGGCGACGTCACCCGGCTCGGCGGGCATCTGACCGGCTCCCCGTACCCGGGGAACGCGGCGCTCGGCGCGGTGGACGACCCCGAGCTCACCCGGCGGGTCTACCGCTCGCTGGGCGCCGAGCTCGCCGAGGTCGGCGTGAACCTCAACTTCGCGCCCTCCGTGGACGTCAACACCGCCGCCGACAACCCGGTGATCGGCACCCGCTCGTTCGGCTCCGACCCCGAACTGGTGGCCCGGCACGCCGTCGCCTCGGTGATCGGCACCCAGGAGGCGGGGGTCGCGGCCTGCGCCAAGCATTTCCCGGGTCATGGCGCGACCGTCGAGGACTCCCACCTCGGTGTGCCGATCGTGGACGCCGACCTGGCCCTTCTCGACCGCCGCGATCTCCTGCCGTTCCGCGGCGCGATCCAGGCCGGCACCCAGGCGGTCATGACCGGCCACCTCGATCTGCCGTCGATCACCAAGGGCGTGCCGTCCACGCTCTCGCGAGCGGCGATCACCGGGCTGCTTCGTGAGCACCTCGGCTACCAGGGCGTCATCGTCACCGACGCGCTCGACATGCAGGGCGCCAGCGGCGCCATCGGCATCCCCGAGGCCTCCGTGCGGGCTCTGCTGGCCGGCGCCGACCTGCTCTGCCTGGGCCCGAACGAGCATCAGGAAAGCCTGCGAGCCGTACTCGCCGCCATCGAGAAGGCCGTGCGCGCCGGACGCCTGCCCCTGGAGCGCCTCCACGACGCCGCCGAACGTACTCGCCGCATGAAGGAGTGGCTGGCCGACCCGACCCCCGCGATCGTGGACCGCGCCGCAGGCATCGAGGCCGCGCGCCGGGCCCTCCGTGTCACTGGCGCTGCCACTGCCACTGGCAATGCCACTGCCAGTGGCGCTGTCAGCGGCTCGATCAGCGGCTCGGTCAGCGGTGCTGAAACTGGCTCGGTCACCGGCGAGTTCTCCGGCCTCTCGAACGGGCCGCTCGTGGTCGAGGTGGCGTCCACCGGCAACATCGCGGTCGGCCCGACGCCGTGGGGTCTGAGCCCCTGGGCGCCCGACACCGTCCGCGCCGAGGGCACCCCGAGCGAAGCCGCCTCCCTGCTGGAACGTGCCACCGGCCGCGGTCTCGTGGTCGTCCTGCGTGACGCGCACCGCCACGCGGGCCAGCGGGCCCTCACCACCGCCCTCCTCCAGTCCCGCCCCGACGCGATCGTGGTCGAGATGGGCCTGCCCGTCTGGATCCCCGAAGGAGCCGTCCACGTCGCCACCTACGGTGCCGCCGCCGCCAATGCCCAAGCCGCCGCCGAACTCCTAGGCCTCACCCACGCTCCCTGACCTGGCAAGTCGCTTCGTGCGGCGGCCGGCGGACGGGCTCGTTGGCGCCGGATCGTCGTGGCGGCGGGTGGTATTAAATGTGCCAATCGCCTTGACGGTGGTTACAAATGGGGCAGAAGGTACAGCTGACACGTTGTGGGGCGGATGGCGCAAGGAGTTCGACGTGGCGGCTGGAGTGGGTCTCGGAGCACGGCCGCCCGCGTGCGGTCCCGAGGGTCGTCTGGCCGAGCCGGTGAGCTGACGTGGGAACGCGTCGTGAGCGGCTGCGGTCCCGGTCGTTCCTCGAACGCAGGTTCATCCTGGCGTTCGGCGTCGCGGCGGTCTTCGCGGGATTCGTGCTGAAGGGCCTCACCAGCCTGGTCGGGGCGGCTGAGGGCCAGCCACCGCCACAGGCGAGCGTGCTCCTTCCCAGTGATCGGACCGGCGCCCCGTCTCCCACGCCGTCTCCCGCGTCGACGCCGCCACCGCCCTCGACGCCGCCACCGCCCTCGGCGCCGGCGGTCCCGGGTCCGCCGCGCCAGACCAGCCCGGCCCCCACGAAGTCGCCCGTCCCACAGGCTCGGGTGAACGTGGAGTTCCCGGAGCGGGACCAGGCCCTTCATGAGGATCGCGATTTCGTGGTCGGCGGTACCGTCCATGATCTCGGCGACGATGATCTGCGCATCTTCATCTTCGCGGAGAAGCGCAACAGGTTCTATCTGGCCGACTATCGGGCGGAGCGGATCGAGGACGGGCAGTGGGAGATCCAGTCCACCGGCATCGGCACCGAATGGGGCGGACGGGGCGATCCCTACCTCCTGCAGGTCGTCCAGGCCGATGAACGGTGCAAGAAGACCCTGACCGGCCTGGAACTGGGGAACGACCACTATCCGACGTTCGACGCCCTCCCGGAGGGCTGCCGGGTCGTCGCTCAGGTGCGCGTGGTCGAAGGCGCCTGACCCGGACCGCCGGAGACGCGCGGACGACGCCCAACCTGCGATCATCGTGGGGAACGGGAAGGTACGGCCGCCCGTTCGACTCATCGTGGCTCAAGAGATCGGAGAAGCGTGTCATGGCGCTGCGTGACCGGTTCCGGCGCCTGGTGCAGAAGCCCGGGACCATCGATCTGGCGCCTTATCGCGCCCTGGTCGCCGAGGCCGCCACGCGAGAGGCCCGACTCCGCGATCTCTCCGACGCGGAACTGACCGCTGCCGCCCTGGCCCTCCGCGCCGCCCACGTCCGGGACCAGGACAAGCCAGGTCGCACCGCAGAGGCGGGAGACGAGTTCGATCTCGCGGAGTTGTGTGCGGTCGGCCGGGAGGCGGCACGGCGGGCGTTGGGGGAACGGCCGTTCGACGTGCAGCTCCTCGGCACGCTCGGCCTGCTGTCCGGTCACATCGTCGAGATGGCCACGGGCGAGGGCAAGACCCTTGCCGGTGCGTTGGCCGCCGCCGGGCATGCGCTGCGCGGTCGGCGCGTGCACGTGATGTCGGTGAACGACTATCTGGCGCGCCGGGACGCCGAATGGATGGGCCCGCTCTATGAACTCCTGGGCGTCTCCGTCGGCTCGGTCGGGCAGTCCTCGACGCCCGAGGAGCGCCGGGAGGCCTATGCCGCCGACGTCACGTACGCGCCGGTGAGCGAGGTCGGCTTCGATCTGCTGCGGGACCGGCTGGCCACGACCACGGACGAGCTGGTCCTGCCCGAGCCCGAGGTCGTGCTGATCGACGAGGCCGATTCGGTGCTGGTCGACGAGGCGATGGTGCCGCTCGTCCTCGCGGGCGCGTCCGAGCATGACCCGGCTGATCCCGTGTACGCCGATCTGGTGAGGCGGTTGCGGCCGGGCCAGGATTACACGACCGACGAGGAGGGCCGCAACGTTCAGCTGACCTCGGCCGGGGCCCGTACGGTGGAACGGGAGCTGGGCGGGCTCGACCTCTACTCGCCCGGCAATACCGACACGCTCGTCGCGGTCAACGTCGCGCTGCACGCCCAGGTCCTGCTCCAACGCGACGTCGACTACATCGTCCGCGACGGCGCCGTGAAGCTGATCAACTCCTCGCGCGGCCGGGTGGCCCTGCTCCAGCGCTGGCCGGACGGGCTGCAGGCCGCCGTGGAGGCCAAGGAGGCACTGGAGACGTCCGCGAGCGGCGAGATCCTCGACTCGATCACCGTTCAGGAGCTCATCGGCCGCTATCCGACCCGCTGCGGGATGACGGGAACGGCGCTCGCGGTCGCGGGGCAGCTGCGCGAGTTCTACGGCCTGGAGATCGCGGTGATCCCGCCGAACCGCCCCTGCGTCCGGGTCGACGAACCCGACCGGCTGTACGCCACGGTCACCGACAAGGAGGTGGCGATCACCGAGGAGATCGCGGACGCGCACGCGACCGGCCGACCCGTTCTCGTCGGGACGCTGGACGTCGCGGAGTCCGAACGCCTCGCGCGCCGTCTCGAACGCGCGGGGCTGTCCTGCGTCGTCCTCAACGCCAAGAACGACGCCGAAGAGGCCGCCATCATCGCCGAGGCGGGCGCGGCGGGCGCGATCACGGTCTCGACCCAGATGGCCGGCCGCGGCACCGACATCCGCCTGGGCGGAACGTCCGAGACCGACGCCGAGCGCGTCGTCGAGCTGGGCGGGCTCCTGGTGATCGGCACGGGCCGGTACCACAGCAGCCGCCTGGACGATCAGCTGCGCGGCCGCGCGGGCCGCCAGGGCGACCCCGGCGGCTCGGTGTTCTTCAGCAGCCTTGAGGACGACCTGGTCACGCAGTACGCGCCCGACGAGGAGTCCAACGCCACCCCCGCGTCCGACGGCCGGCTCGAGGACAAGAACGCCCATTGGATCGTCGGCCACGCACAGCGCGTCGCGGAAGGCGTCGAGGTGGAGATCCACCGCAACACCTGGCGCTACAACCAGCTGATCGGCCTTCAGCGCCGCGAGGTCCTGGCCGAACGCGGTCAGCTGCTGCGCGGTGACCACGCCGACCGCCTCGTGGCCGAACGCCGCGCCGCCCACCACGCCGAGCTCGTCGAGATCGCGGGCGAGGAGGCGGTCGCCGAAGCCGCCCGCCAGGTCGCCCTCTTCCATCTCGACCGCTGCTGGACCGAGCACCTCGCCTACCTGGCCGACCTGCGCGAAGGCATTCATCTGCGCTCGCTCGGCCGTGGCCTTGACCCGCTGGTCGAGTTCAACCGGGAGGCCGTCCCTGCGGGCAAGAAGCTCCTGGGCCGCGCCGTCGAACGAGCCGTCGACACGTTCGAGACCCTCACCGCCACGCCGGACGGCATCGACCTGACCGCCGCGGGCCTGCAACGACCCTCCGCGACCTGGACCTATCTGGTCCACGACAACCCGTTCGGCTCCCTGGACGAACGCGCCCTCCGCGGCCTGATCGCCATGTTCCGCCGCAAGTCCCGCCGCCCCTGACCGCGCGGTGTTCCCGGGCGGTGGTGTTGCCGGGCGGTGGTGTTGCCGGGCGGTGGTGATGCCGCGCGGTGGTGTTGCCGGAGAGCTGAGCCGGGAAAGCTAGGCGGCAGGGTGGGAAAGCAGGGCGCTTGCCGCTTCGCGGGCGAGGGCGGCGGCGTTCTGCCGGCCTGCGACGCTGAACGTGACGACGGCGCCCTCATGGAGGATCAGGAGCTGGTCGGCCAAGGATTCGTTCAGGCCGGCCTCACGTGCGAGATCGGCGTAGAGGGTGCGAAGCCATTCCTTCTGGTCGGTTGCGGCGCGATGGCCCGGGTGCGTGTGGTCGGGTAGTTCGGCGAGGGCGTTCACCATCGCGCAGCCCCGGGCGCTCTCGGTGCGCAGCCAGTCGCCGAGCGCGTCGAACGTGGCGAGGATGCGCTCGCGCGCGCCGCCGGCGTTCTCGATGCTGCTGGTCAGAAAGGCGCGCCAGCGTTCGTCACGGGCGCGCAGGTACGCGAGGACGAGTGCCTCCTTGGACCCGAAGCGGTCGTACACCGTCTTCTTGGTGACGCCCGCCTCGGCGGCGATCAGCTCCATGCCGACGGCGCCGATGCCCCGCTCGTAGAAGAGTTCGCTGGCCACGTCGAGCACCCGCTGACCAGCGGGTGTCAACGGCCGGCTGACGGTCGACATGAGGCCACCTCCCTGGACAACGAGTATACATACCGGTATAGCTACAGTAGGTATACCGGTATGTATACCTAAGGGGGACGGCATGTCAGACCACCGCGTCGATCATTTGCTCGCCGCTGGGTTCGTGGTCGCGTGGAGCTCGGGCTTCATCGGTGCCGAGCTCGGCACACGCTCCGCCGCCGCGACCACCCTGCTCGCGTGGCGCTTCATCATCGCGTTCGCCGTGCTGGCCGTCTGGATGCTCTGGCGCCGCCGCCGCGTTCCGCCGCGCGAGTTCGCCTTGCACGTGGTCATCGGGGGTCTCGGCCAGGTCGGCTATCTGTACGGGGTGTTCGCCGCCGTCGAGCAGGGGGTCGCCTCGGGAACGACCGCCTTGATCTGCGCACTCCAGCCCATCGTGGCGGTGGCGCTGGCCGTGCCCCTCCTGGGCGAATCAGTCAGCAGGCGCCAGATCGCCGGCTTCCTGATCGGCCTCGCCGGCGTGGCCATGGTGGTCAGCGCCGACCTGGGCGTGTCCCGCGCCCCGCTCCTTGCGTACCTGCTTCCGGCCGCGGCGATGCTCTCCCTGGTCGCGGCGACCCTCATCGAGCGCCGCACCCGACCCCGCGCGACCCTCATCGATGCACTCACCATCCAGGCGGGCATCAGCGCACTGCTCTTCAGCGCGCTGGCCGCCGCGACCGGCACGCTCACGCCGCCCACCGACACCACGTTCTGGATCGCGATCGCCATCCTGGTCGTGGCGGCGATGTTCGGGGGTTACGGCCTCTACTGGATCAACTTGGCCCGTACCGGCGTGGCGCGCGTCTCCGGCCTGCTCTATCTGACGCCTCCGGCAACGATGGCCTGGTCATGGCTGATGTTCGGCACGACCATGACTGCGTTGTCGCTGGCCGGAGTAGGGGTCTGCGCCCTGGCCGTCCTCTTGATCCGCGCCGACCGTCCAGCCGCGCCCTCCTCTGAACCGTCGGTCACCGCCCAGTGCTCACCTGAGCCACGCGCAGCTGTGGAGCGGCACACGTCATAGGGCCGGGCGATGGCCGAATCCGGCCGCACCTTTGTAACACACTCGTGCTACTTTGTTTGTAGTACGAGTGTGTTACTTCAAGGGAGTGAATCATGAACACCTCGCGACCCGTACGGCTGCTCGCTTCGCTGGGAGCGGCAGCGCTACTGCCGGTCGGCCTTGGCCTCGTCGCACTGGCGTCTCTGCAGGCCGATGAAGGCGGCTACTTCAGCACGTCCGAGCGCCGGTTCGCCACGGCCGGTTCGGCGTTGAAGACCGACGAGATCGACGTCGGCTCCTCCTCGGCGCACGCCGCCGACCCGTCGCCCGACATCGGCGAGATCGCCCGCGTCCGTATCGTGGTCGCCTCCGCCGATCCGAACGTGCCGTTGTTCGTCGGGATCGGGCCCAAGGACGAGGTCGAGAGATATCTGAAGGGCAGCGCGTACGACGACTTCGTCTCTGCACAGCTGAAACCGTTCCGGGCCGACTTCAGACACGTGAGTGGCGCTGCACGGCCCGCCCCTCCCACCAGCCGCACGTTCTGGGTGGCGTCATCCACCGGGACCGGCACCCGCACCCTGAAGTGGGACAAGACTCACGGGGCCTGGTCTGTCGTCGTCATGCGCATGGACGGCAAGCCCAACGTGGACGCCAAGGTCTCGATGGGCCTGCGCTTCGGTTTCCTCGTCCCGCTGGGCCCCGCGTCCCTGATCGGTGGGGGATTGCTGGCCACGTTCGCCATCCTGTCCAGGCGCAAGCCGCACCAGAACGCGCCACGTTCGGAAGAACGCGACCACCAGGATCCCGAAAGCGGCATGCGGACAGACGCCGTGAGCCTCGCCCGCTGACACTCCGTCCCATCCACGTGCGACAAGCCCCTCTGTATTGCGGTCAGGCGCGGAGGATCGGGGTCAGGCACGGAGGATCGGGGTCAGGCACGGAGGCGGAGGCCTCTTGGCGTGGGATGGAAGCCGGCGGCTTCCAGGGCGGCGGCCAAGGGCGAGTCGTTGATGGACTCACCGTCGGCTCGTTCGACGGTGAGTTTGCCGAGGGCGCCTTCGCGGACGGCAAGGGCGAGGGCGTCCACGGCGGGTTGGAGGACTTCGGGGTCGTCGTCCCAGGTGAGAAGGGTCTTGCCGCCGCGTTCGACATAGAGGGCCAAGCGGCCTTCGGTCAGGACGACCAGAGCGCCGGCCTTGCGGCCGGGTTTGTGGCCGCTGGCCACCTCGTCCTCGCGTCCGGGCCACGGAAGAGCGGCGCCGTAGGGATTGGCCGGGTCGGCGGCGGCCAGCACCAGGGCCCGAGTGTCGGGCGCCGGTTTGGAGCCGGGGAGGGGAAGCTCCCACGGGTCCGGGTCCGGGGGCGGAGGTGCGGGGCGGAGCGAACGGAGGCGGTCGACGGCGCCGGGGAGCGCGAACTGCGCGGCTCCCAGTCCTTCGACGAAATAGCCTCGGCGGCAACGGCCGCTGTCTTCGAACGCGCGGAGCACGGGGTAGACGGCCGCGAAGCCTCCCGGTGCGCGTTCGGCGGCCACGGCACCGCGGATCACGATGCCGTAGCGATCGAGGAGGGCCTCGGCGAGGGCGTGTGAGCGGCGGGTGCCCGCTGGTTCGCGTTCGGGCAGGAGCCACCAGCGTCCGGCCACCGTCGGCGGGCCCGTCCGGGACGGCAGTACGGGCCGGCCGCGGCGGGTGGCGCGGGCACGGTGGGCCGGGCGTCCGGAGCCGAGGGCGGCGCGGAGGGGCGCGAGTGTGTCGTTGGTGAGATGGCCTGCCCAGACGAGATCCCAGAGGGCGGTGACCAGATCCGGGTCGTTGATCGATTCGGTGGCGTTGAGCCGGTCGGAGAGCGTGCGGAAGAAGAGCGCACCGCCGTCCGAGAGGGCGTCGAGCACGGCCTGGTGCGCGGGCGTGATGCTGATCTCGGCGGGCTCCGGCATGAGGAGCGGCGCGGTGTCGGCGAGGTAGAGCGAGACCCACCCGTCGCCGCCTGGCAGACCGCCCTGGCCTGCCCACATCACCTCTCCTGCGGAGGTCAGCTCGTCCAGCTGGGCGGGGGAGTAACCCGGGACGCGGGACGGGAGTATGAGGGATTCGAGCGCCGAGGCGGGGACCGCGGCGCCCTGGAGTTGTTCGATCGCCTGGACCAGGGCGTCGATGCCGCGTAGGCGGGAGCCGCCGGTGATGCCGTGCCAGGCGGGCAGGAACCGGCCGAGTGCTTCGGGTGGCGAGGGTTCGACCTCGGCGCGCAGGCGGGCGAGGGAGCGGCGCCGCAGCATGCGCAGGACGTTGTTGTCGCACCACTCGCTGGTGAGCGGGCCGGATACCACCTCTACCGGCAGGAACTCGCCCTGGACGACGCGGCCGTTCGCGCGGAGGCGGCGCAGTGTCTCCAGGACGACGGCGGTGCCCAGACCGAAGCGGTCCGCTGCGGAGGACGCGCGGAACGGCCCGTGCGTACGGGCATAGCGAGAGATGAGGTCGCCCAGCGGATCGTCCACCGGCTCAAGGAACGTCTCGGGGATGCCGACGGGCAGTGGCGCGCCGAGGGCGTCGCGGAGCCGTCCGGCGTCCTCGATCGCCGCCCAACGCTCCTCGCCGGCGATGCGAACCCGTATGGCGCGCCGTTCCTCTTCCAGCTCGGCCAGCCATCGGGCCGGCCTCGGGTCGGCGATGTTCGCGACGTCCGAGGGCTCCACGTCGGGGTGGTCGGACCCGGACGCGGCGCGCTCAAGATCAGAGGCAACGCGATCCGCTTCGGTGGCGGCGCGGTCTTGCTTCTGGGCAGCCTGATCGCCGTGCGAGGGACTGGAGTCCGCGGTGGCGTGGTCGGAGGCTTGGGCGGGGCTGGGCGGGGCGGTGCGGAGGATCACCTCGGCGGTGGTCAGGGGACCCAGCTCGCGGAGGAGGTCGGCCATGCCCTCCAGGTCGCGGGCCTGGCGGTCGGGGGCGAGGCGCTGGAGCTCGCGTTCGGTGTCGGCGACCACCTCGGGGTCGAGCAGCTCGCGCAGGTCGGCCTGGCCCAGCAACTCGGCGAGAAGGGCCGAGTCGAGCGCGAGGGCTTGGGCGCGGCGTTCGGCCAGCGGCGAGTCGCCCTCGTACATGAACGCGCCCACGTAGTGGAAGAGGAGTGAACGGGCGTACGGGGAGGGCTCGGGCGTCTCGACCTCGACCAGGCGTGCCTTGCGGCCGGAGATGTCGCGCATGAGCTGGACCAGGCCCGGCACGTCGAACACGTCCTGCAGACACTCGCGCATCGTTTCCAGGACGATCGGGAACGAGGGGTATTTGCTGGCGACGGCCAGTAGCTGCGCGGCACGCTGTCGCTGCTGCCAGAGGGGCATGCGCTTGTCGGGGCGGCGGCGCGGCAGGAGGAGCGAACGGGCCGCACACTCGCGGAACCGGGCGGCGAAGAGGGCCGAGCCGCTCAGCTCGTCGACGACGATGCGCTCGATGTCGTCGGCGTCGAAGACGGCGAGGTCGAGGCTCGGCGGCTCGTCCATGTCGGGGATCCGGATCACGATGCCGTCGTCGGCGTGCATGGACTGCGCGTCGACGCCGTACCGCTCCCGGAGACGGCCGGCGATCGCCAGGGCCCAGGGCGCGTGAACGCGGGCGCCGAGGGGCGAATGCACGACCAGGCGCCAGTCGCCCAGCTCGTCCCTGAACCGTTCGACCACGAGGGTGCGGTCGTCGGGCACGTGACCGGTGGCCTCACGCTGCTCGCTCAGGTAGGAGACCAGGTTGGCGGCCGCCCACTCGTCGAGACCGGAGGCGGTGACGCGGTGGAGGGCGGTCTCGGCCGGGAGCTTGACCAGCTCGCGGGTGAACGCGCCGAGCGCCTTGCCGAGCTCGACGGGGCGGCCGAGGGCGTCGCCGTGCCAGAACGGGAGCTTGCCCGGCTGGCCGGGTGCGGGCGAGACGAGCACGCGATCGGGCGTGATGTCCTCGATGCGCCAGGAGCTCGCGCCAAGAACGAAGACGTCGCCGACGCGCGACTCGTACACCATCTCCTCGTCGAGCTCGCCGACGCGGGAGCCGCCGGGGGCTCCGGGGGTCGCCCCCCGGGAGGAAGCAGCCTCGCCGACGAGGAAGACGCCGAAGAGGCCGCGGTCGGGAATCGTCCCGCCGCTGGTCACGGCGAGGCGCTGGGCGCCCGGCCGGTCGCGCAGGACGCCGGTGACGCGATCCCAGACCAGGCGGGGCCGCAGCTCGCCGAACTCGTCGCTCGGATAGCGGCCCGCGAGCATGTCGAGGGTCGCTTCGAGCGCGGAACGGGGAAGGGCCGCGTACGGGGCGGCGCGCTTGACCATGGTGTCGAGGTCGTCGACCGTCCACTCGTCCATCGCGACCATCGCCACGATCTGCTGGGCGAGCACGTCGAGCGGGTTGCGCGGGTAGCGGAGCTCCTCGATCTCGCCGCCGCGCATGCGTTCGGCGACGACCGCGGTCTGCACCAGGTCGCCGCGGTACTTGGGGAAGATGACGCCCTTGGAGACCGCGCCGACCTGGTGCCCCGCCCGGCCGACGCGCTGCAGGCCGCTGGCGACCGAGGGCGGCGACTCGACCTGGACGACCAGATCGACCGCGCCCATGTCGATGCCCAGCTCCAGGCTGGAGGTGGCGACCACGGCGGGCAGACGGCCCTGCTTGAGCGCGTCCTCGATGCCCGCCCGTTCCTCCTTGGAGACCGAACCGTGGTGCGCGCGAGCGATCTCAGCCGGAACGCCACGGGCCGCACCTGCCTGAGCCATCATCTCCGCCGGGGTGCGCCGAGGCCGCCCCTCGGTCGTGTCCGTGGGGTAGCCAGAGGCGAAGGTCTGGAGGGCGCGGTCGATGTCCTCCTGGCTTATGGGCCTGGGACCGTCGCCTTCGGCCGCGTTGCCTTCGGCCGTGGAGCCTTCCTCGTGTCCGGCCGTGGTGCTGGCGACGGCGCGTTCGTAGGCGAGCTCGTTGAGGCGGCCGCAGAGGCGTTCGGCCAGGCGCCGCGAATTGGCGAACACCAGGGTGGAACGGTGCGCCTGGATCAGGTCCAGGAGCTTGTCTTCCACGTGGGGCCAAATCGACCTCTGGCGGGGGTCGGCCTCGCCGCTCTGGTCGACGAAGTGCGAGATCTCACCCATGTCCTCGACGGGTACGACGATGTCGAGGTCGAAGACCTTGTCGGAGGGCGGTTGGACGACCTTCGCGGGTCTGGGCCCGCCGAGGAAGGCCGCGACCTCGCCGACGGGCCGGACGGTCGCTGAAAGGCCGATGCGCTGGGCGGGCCGTTCGAGCAGGGCGTCGAGGCGTTCGAGCGAGATCGCCAAGTGGGCGCCGCGCTTGGTGCCCGCGACCGCGTGCACCTCGTCCACGATCACCGTCTCCACGCCGCGGAGCGACTCGCGGGCCTGCGAGGTGAGGATCAGGAACAGCGACTCCGGCGTGGTGATCAGGATGTCCGGCGGCTTGGTGGCCAGGCGGCGGCGCTCGTCGGCGGGGGTGTCGCCGGAGCGGATGCCGACCCGTACGTCGGGCTCCGGCAGGCCGAGACGGCGTGAGGCCTGCCGGATCCCGGTGAGCGGGGCCCGGAGGTTGCGCTCGACGTCGACGGCCAGCGCCTTGAGCGGCGACACGTACAGCACCCGGCAGCGCTGCTTGGGGTCGGGCGCGGGCGAGGCGGCGAGGCGGTCCAGCGACCACAGGAAGGCGGCCAGGGTCTTGCCGGAGCCGGTCGGCGCCACCACCAGGGTGTTGTCGCCCCCTGAGATCGACTCCCAGGCTCCGGCCTGCGCCGTCGTGGGCGCGGCGAAGGCCCCGGTGAACCACTCACGCGTGGCCGGGGAGAAGCGTTCGAGCACGTCACCGCTCATCCCTCCATCCTGCCCCGTGCCACCGACAAAACCGCAGCGTGGTCGGCGTCACATCGCCTCGGACCCGATCGGCGGTTGTAAGCAAGTACTTGTTCGGTGGATCCTGGAAGTGATTGCAGTCGCAAGGAGCGAGGTCCTCCGCAGGGCCTCGTGTGAGGGCGAGGAGCCTTCATGACGTATGCCCCCGTGACGTATGCCCTGCTGGCCTTCGGGTTGGGCGCCCTACTGCTCGCAGTGAACGCCCACCGCCCGCGCCGGCGTCACATGACGACGCTGGTGCCGAGCTTCTTCGCCGGGTGGCTGACCATCGAGTTGGCACCGCATCTGCTGGTCGCTGAGGTTGCGGGCCTGGGGATCCTGGTGGCGTACGGAGGGCTTGAGGGATGGCCGGGCTGGACGGGGCTGATCGCAGGTCTCGCCGCAGCGGCGGGCACCGCGGCGACCATCATCGCGGCGCGGAGGACGGTCGTGACCTTGCGAGACTCCGGGGTGCCGCTCGACCTGGACCCGGACGACGCGCCGCGCTATCCGCGTTCGCACGTGATCCTGCCGCCGCTCTGTTTCATACCGAGGCGAGGAGTAAAGGTCGAACGCAACCTCGTCTACCGGAAGGACGGACGGCTGCGGCTCAAACTGGATGTCTACCGGCCTGCTGGGAACGGGCAACTGCGGCCCGGGCTGATGCAGATCCACGGCGGAGGCTGGGTCATAGGGGACAAGCGCGAACAAGGGCTTCCCCTGCTCAACCACATGGCCGTCCAGGGATGGGTGGGCTTCAACGTCAACTACCGCCTCAGCCCACGAGCCACATGGCCAGACCATCTCGTCGACCTCAAGCACTTCATCGCCTGGTATCGCGAGAACGCCGAGTCCTATGGGGCCGATCCGGACTTTCTGTGCGTGACGGGTGGCTCAGCGGGCGGGCACCTGACGGCGATGGTGGCGCTTAGCGCGAACGTGCCGGAGTTCCAGCCCGGCTTTGAGAACGTGGACACCAGCGTGCGTGGGGCAGTCCCGTTCTATGGGGTGTACGACTTCGTTGAGCCGGGACCATGGCCCGTCCCCATGGGGGCGACGCCGCTGGTTGAACGCATGCTGGTGAAGCGTTCCTTTACGGATGAGCCTGATGCCTTCGCCAAGGCGTCCCCCGTGAACTATCTGCGCCCTGACGCACCGCCGTTCTTCGTCATCCACGGAAGCCACGACTCGCTGATCCCAGTGGCGGAGGCGAGGCGTTTCGTGGAGAAGCTCCGCGACGTCTCGGAATCGCCCGTCATCTATGCCGAGATGAAGGGCGGACAGCACGCCTTCGATGTCTTCCCCTCGTACCGTACGGCCCGGGTGGTCGAGGGCGTGGAGCGCTATCTGACCGGTCTGCACCGGCAATATCTCGAAGGCGCCGGCCGCCCATCCGTCCCGGACGAGGTATCGGAGTCCGTCGGATAGCGTGGTCTGGTGCGGCTCACAGTTTTCTGGAATCGGATGAACCAGCAGTTCGGCGAGGCTTACGCGGCGAGCGTGGCCAAGGACTATGTCATAGCCGCTCTGGGAGGCCGCACCATCGAACAGGCCCTGGCGGACGGGGAGCCTGCCAAGAAGGTCTGGGCCGCCGTGGTCGCGACCTTCGACGTCCCAGCGCGCCTCCAGTGACGGACGCCTGGTGATCTCCGGTCGGGCCTGGTGACCTCCGGTCAGTAGGTGGCGACGGCGGTGACGACGCCGATCATCAGGTTGGCGACGGCGAGGAGGATGGCCGCGGGCTCGAGTTTGTCGTCCGCGTCGTCGGCGAGCTGCTTGATGCTGATGCCCACCACGCGGTCGAAGATCTGGGTGGCGACGGTCATGGCGACGATGCCGACACCGCCGAAGACCAGCGTCCGGCTGAGGCCCTCCAGCAGATCACCATGGGAGGCGTAGATCGACACCGAGACGATGAGGCCCACACCGATGGTCGAGGCGGCGGCGAGCAGCGTGGCGTTCGGGTTGCGGTGCTCGCGGATGACGGTGATCAGGCGGCCGGGCGTCGCCAGGTCGGTCATGTAGAAGCCGACGATGAACAGCACAAGCCCGACCGCCGCGTACGCCAGGAGTGCCCCGCTGCCCTCCAGCAGAATCTGGGCGAGGCTGTCGTCGTTAGCGGCCGTGATCATGGGTCTCCTTAGAGGGAAGCGTTCGCCGGGCGTCCGTTGCAGAGGGATGTCCGTTACGGCGGGATGTCGTTGCAGGCGATGTCGTACAGGGGGATGTCGTTACAGGGGGATGCGGTGGGGGACGAACGACGAGGTGTCGTCGGTGATGAGGCCTGAGGTCTCGCGGATGCCGAGCCCGGCGGACTCGTCGTGGACCACCCACGCGCCGAGTACCGGGTGTTCTCCGTCGAAATCGGGCAGCGGGCAGAACTCCTGGAAGACGAAGCCCTCCGCGCCGTACTTGCCTTCGGTGCGGGTCTCCGCCCCGTCCGGTGTCACGATCCGCATGCTCGCCCCCTCGCGTCCCAGGAGCGGCTTCTGCACGTACGAGGTGAGCGTCGAAGGCGTGTTGAGGTACGTGGGCAGGAGATTCGGGTGGCCGGGGAAGAGCTCCCACAGGAGCACCAGGAGCGCCTTGTTGGAGAGCACCATCTTCCATATGGGCTCGATCCAGGCGGTGGGCGCGTCCGGGATATGGCGGCCGAAGGGCTCCGCAACGATCCACTCCCACGGGTAGAGCTTGCAGAGCGCGTGGATCTCCTTCTCGTCGAGGTCCACGAACCGTTGACGCGCAGGGTTCCAGCCGACGTCCTCCATGGCGATCGCCACGCCCGGCAGGCCCGCCTCTTCGGCGGTCTCCTGCATGTAGGCGATCGTCATGACTTCTTCGCCGGTCTCGTCGCCCTTGGTCCAAGCAAAGTGCGCCGGGCCGTCCGGAATGCCGGGGAGGATGTCCTTCCAGCGCGCTACCAGGCGCTCGTGGATCGAGTTCCACTGGTCATCGTCCGGGTAGACGTCCTGCAGCCAGTACCACTGAACGATGGAACTCTCGACCAGAGCCGTCGGGGTGTCGGCGTTGTATTCCAGCAGCTTGGCCGGGCCGGTGCCGTCGTATCGCAGGTCGAACCGCCCGTACAGATGCGGATCGCCGCGCCGCCATGACTCTTCGATCAGAGGCGCCACCCAGTCCGGGATGCCGAGAACGTTGTAGCGGCCAGTGGTGACCACATGTTCCACGGCCTGGAGGCACATCTTGTGGAGCTCCTCGACGACCTCCTCCAGTGCCAGTACCTCGTCCATCTCAAAGACGTAGTGCACCGACTCGTCCCAGTACGGGCGCGGAAGGTGTTCTGGATGTGCGGTCCGGTGGAAAGCCAGTCCCTGGGACTCCACCTTCTGGCCCCAGTCGGCACGCGGGGTCGAACGTTCGCGTCGCATCGTCGTTCAGCCGCCAGAGCTGCCGCTGGAAGAGCTGCCGAAGCCACTGCGGATCGTCTTGCCTTCCGCGGAGGTGATGTTCGTACTGCTGGGCATGACCGTGCTGCCGGCGCTGACGCGCCCGCTGGCATTGCGGACACCGCCGTAGTACCAGAAGTAGCTGGCGTGAGAACTCCGGCCGGCATCCGGGTCGTCGCAGTTGTACTCGCCGACCACTCTGTAGCCGTCTGGGCCCTCAGTAGGAAAAGGCGCCGGAGTCCCAAGGGAGGTGCCGTCGTCCTGCGTAACGCAGTATGCGGTGATGGCGTCGTCGTCATCGGACGAGCACGACACCACCGAAAGGGACAGCGCGCTCACCATTCCGATTTTCACCGCGCGGGAACTGAGCCGACGCCGGGACTCCTGTGGAGGCAAGGGGAAACACGCCTTTCGAAAGAGACTGCAGGCACCCCGGAGGTTCCGGACAGCTGGAACGGATCCTGCATCTGCAAGCGATCCGGCATCACAGTGCCCAAAGCCTAGGGGCGATGCGTAGTGAGACGGAAGTTTGGTGCATTCCGGTTCCGTCACAACCCGCATGCAGTTCTACGGCGCAAGGAGAGCCGGCGCGCACGTGAAGGTCAGTCGGGTACCGGGAGATGGGCGTAGAGGTCCATGGGGTCGACTGTGGAGGGGAGGTCGCTCACCTGGCCGTCACCGACCTCCACTACACGCCATTCGCCGTCGGCCCGCCGGGCGAGGTCAGTCGTGATGAAGCGGCAGCCGAGGGATCGTACGGCCGGGGCCACGACATCGACGTCCGGCTCGGGCTCCACTTCTGGGCTGTCCGGGTGGGGACCGATCAGCGCGGGTTCGCCGTCGACCCACCACACGCGGGCTTCGCCGCCGTCGTAATCCTCGTACTCCCGGATGACGAGACCACCGGCCAGGAACTGGTCCTGAAGCGCCACCATCTTCGTCACGACCGTACGGAGCTGCGGGAGGTTGTGAACGTCCGGGACGAAACAAGCCTCGTCCCACTCGTGTTTGCGCGACTTCACGTAGTCCTTCACCACAGCCGGCCCTGCCGGAAGGGCCCGTACGAGCTCACTGAGGTCACCCGGGTCTTCGAGTGGGGCGAGAGGGCGCCACACGCTGGACGGGGTGATGCCGGCGAACGTGTCGTGCCAACCCGGCAACTCGTGCGCGCGTTGGTAGTCCTCCGGGTGCGTCAGAAGAATGGTGCCGCGCTGTTTGAGGGCCGACGCCAGCGCCGCGTACTCCTCGCTGGTCATCATCCAGCCGCGGTACCAGACCGGGCCCAGGTCGCCGGGGACGGCGCGGATGGCGGCATCCACGTGACCCTGCTGCAACGAATCGTGATCGATCAAGGCGATTTCGCCATAGTGGTCCCGCACGGCGGCGGCCTCGCGGGAGAAGTGAGGATCAACGCGCCGGGGGTGGAGCGGATCGACGCAGAAGAGAACGGTCAGCGTCATGGTGCAACCCTCCGTGGACGGCGCCAGCGTACGGCTTCCAGGCCCCCGAGCGCACGGAGATTCCCGTCCAAATCGGATCGCGACCACATGATCGAACGAGTGTTCGGTAAGCTGTCCTGCGCACGCGACGTTATCCACAGCTCCGTCTGAATCTCGAAAGTGTCGGTGGCTCCCCGTAACGTCGCCTACGACATCGAGCAGCGGTCCGTGCGGGCCGCGTGCCGGGCGAGAGCCGGCAGGCCGGCGACGACAGACAGGACAGAGGGACAACCATGGCAGCGAACGACCGGGAGAAGGCTCTCGAGACCGCACTGGCCCAGATCGAGCGGCAGTTCGGCAAGGGCTCGGTCATGCGGATGGGCGAGGAGGCGCGGGCGCCGGTCGAGGTGATCCCCACCGGCTCCATCTCCCTTGACATCGCGCTCGGCATCGGCGGCCTCCCGCGTGGCCGCGTCGTCGAGGTGTACGGGCCGGAAGGCTCCGGCAAGACGTCCATCGCGCTGCACGCCGTCGCCAGCGTCCAGCGTGCCGGCGGCATCGCGGCGTTCGTCGACGCCGAGCATGCGCTCGACCCCGAGTACGCCAGGGCCCTCGGCGTCGACATCGACGCGCTCCTGGTCTCCCAGCCCGACACCGGCGAGCAGGCGCTTGAGATCACCGACATGCTGATCCGCTCCGGCGCGATCGACATCGTCGTCATCGACTCGGTCGCCGCGCTCGTTCCCCGGGCGGAGATCGAGGGCGAGATGGGCGACAGCCACGTCGGCCTCCAGGCCCGCCTGATGTCCCAGGCGCTGCGCAAGCTGACCGGCGCGATCAACCAGACCAAGACCACCGCGGTCTTCATCAACCAGCTCCGCGAGAAGGTCGGCGTCATGTTCGGCTCGCCCGAGACCACCACCGGTGGCCGGGCGCTGAAGTTCTACGCCTCCGTACGCCTCGACGTCCGCCGCATCGAGACCCTCAAGGACGGCACCGAGGCGGTCGGCAACCGCGTCCGCGTCAAGGTCGTCAAGAACAAGATGGCTCCGCCCTTCCGCGTCGCCGACTTCGACCTCCTCTACGGCCAGGGCATCAGCAAGGAGGGCGGCCTGATCGACCTGGGCGTCGAGCACGGCTTCGTCCGCAAGTCCGGTGCCTGGTACACCTACGAGGGCGACCAGCTCGGCCAGGGCAAGGAGAACGCCCGCAACTTCCTCAAGGCCAACCCGGACATGGCCGACGAGATCGAGAAGAAGATCAAGGAGAAGCTGGGCGTCGGCCCCAAGGTCGACAAGGAGTCCCCGGAGACCACCGAGGCCGCCAAGCCCGCCGCCGAGACCAAGTCGGCAGCCGCCGCGACCAAGCCGGCCGCCGCGGCGACCGCGACCACCGGCCGCAAGAGCGCCAAGACTCCGAAGCCCGGCGACGCCTGAGCCCGGACCGGGACGTCACGTGACATGGCGAGTTCTGACGGAGAATCCGCCATTCAGGGTGACTCTTGACGAAGGTTGAGGAATGATCTCGTATGTAGGGCGGCGGCGCCTTTTCCGGCACCGACAGACCGGTGTTCGGTCCTTCCCCGATGGCGCCGCCGCTCCTGTGGAGCCGGGATCGTCCGTACGGTTCCCGCGAGGGCCGGCATGAGCGGCCGGCGCAGACGGCGGTGGGGGCCCGACGCCCCCACCGAGGGCAGCGCCGCCGCGGACGCCCCGCCGGCCGACCCTGAGGCGGTCGCCCGTGAGGTCTGCCTCCGCATGCTCGCCATGGCACCCCGGACCCGTGCCCAGCTCGCCGACGCCCTGCACCGCAAGAACATCCCGGACGACGTCACCGACAACGTCCTCGGCCGCTTCACCGACGTCGGCCTGATCGACGACGAGGCGTTCGCCCAGGCCTGGGTGCAGTCCCGCCACGCCGGACGCGGCCTGGCCAAGCGCGCCCTGGCCGCCGAGCTGCGCCAACGCGGCGTCGACAACGAGACCGTCCAGGACGCCGTGGAGACGCTGGATCCCGAGCAGGAGGAACGCACGGCCCGCGCGCTCATAGCCCGCAAGGTCGCCGCGACCCGAGGCCTGGACCCCGCCAAACGCACCCGTCGCCTGGTCGGCATGCTCGCCCGCAAAGGCTATCCACCCGGCCTCGCCTACCGAGTCGTCAAAGAAGCCCTCGCCGAAGAAGGCGCCGACCTGGAAGACCTCCCCGAGCCGACCCCCTGGGACTGACCCGGGGCGGCCGGGCCAGCCGGGGCTGGACTCTGGCGTATGCGGGCGAGTCTCTCAGCCATGTCGGGGCAGGTCGGGCGTCGGTTGACTCAAGGGCATGGCGAACAACACGAACACTCAGAACGCGAACATTCAGAACGCGAACACTCACGGCAACCTGACACTGGTGCTGGGAGGCACGGGAAAGACAGGGCGGCGGGTGGCCGAGCGGCTTGCGGCGCGGGGTGTGCCGGTGCGGATCGGGTCGCGGTCGGCCAGCCCGGCGTTCTCCTGGCAGGACCGGGGCGGCTGGGCGGCGGTCCTGGACGGGGTCACCTCGGTGTACGTCAGCTACGCGCCCGACCTGGCGGTGCCGGGGGCGGCGGACGACATCAAGGCCTTCACCGAGGCAGCGGCTGCAGCCGGGGTGCGGCGGCTGGTGTTGCTGTCGGGGCGAGGTGAGGAGGAGGCTCAGATCTGCGAGGGGCTGGTCCGCGAGTCCGGGCTGGAATGGACGATCGTGCGGGCGGCGTGGTTCTCCCAGAACTTCAGCGAGAGCTTCTTGATCGAGCCCCTGCTGGCCGGCGAGGTCGTGCTGCCGGTCGGTGATGTGCGGGAGCCGTTCGTGGACGCGGACGACATCGCCGACGTGGCGGTCGCGGCGCTCACCGAGGACGGTCACGTGGGTCAGTCGTACGAGGTGACCGGGCCACGGCTGCTCACGTTCGCCCAGGCGGTGCGGGAGATCGCCGAGGCGGCCGGGCGCGAGATCCCCTTCGTCCAGATCAGCACGGAGGAGTACGCCGTCGGCGCCAAGGAGCAGGGAGTTCCCGAGGATCTGGTGGAGTTCCTGACCTACCTCTTCACGACCGTGCTGGACGGGCGCAACGCCTACCAGACCGATGGGGTCAGGCGGGCGCTCGGCCGCGAGCCCCGCGACTTCTCCGACTTCGTTCGCGAGGCGGCCAAGACCGGTGTCTGGGAGGTTGCCTGAACGAACGGCGGGCCCGCTTCCCCGGAGGAAGCGGGCCTGCTTTCTCCGGCGAATGGTTCGACACGCCGGGATGAATGACGGAGATCCTGACAAGAACCTGACTCGGCCTTACTCGGGCGTGGAGGGTGACGGGCCAGGTGAACGGCTCGCCCGGCCAGGTCGGAGGACGGTAAGCAACTCGTCACGGGCACGTTCGGTTAGTCCGGAATGCCCACGGTTTGCTTGCTCATTACCTCTGTGCCGCTTACCGTTACGGCAGTGAGGAGTTACTCCGCGCCCAGCGGATTGCCATACGACTGAGCACGTTCAGGCAGTTGAGAGGTATAAAGGATCACGACGTCCGACTTTCTCGGGCCCCGATGACCGGGCGCCCGGGCGGTGTCGTGTACCCATATCGGCTGTGACGCGGGTGAATCCTCGCACAACAGGGCTCCGATCCCCGATGGGGCCCGCGGGCGAGGAAGGGGCAGCCCCATGGAGAGCGTCCTGCTGGGTGCCGCACTGCTGGTGACCCTGGTCGCTCTCGTCATCCTGGTCCTGCGCCGCCCCTCGGGGAAGGCGATAGAGGACGAGCTGTCCCAGGTGCGGCAGGAGGCGGATGATATCCGCGCCGCCGCCAAGACCGACGCCGAGGAGATCCTCGGCAAGGCCGAGACGCAGGCCCACCAGCTCGTCCAGACGCAGCGGGCCGAGCTGGACGAAGAGGCTCGCGCGCTCCGTGAGGACATCCGTTCGCTGCGTGAGGACCTCGAACGCCGCGAGACCCGGTTGGCCGAACGGGAGCAGCGTCTGGACGGCGAGGTGCGCCGGCTGGAGGAGTGGTCGGCCAAGCTCGCCGAGGGCAAGCGCGCGCTGGAGGCCCGCAAGGAGGAGCTCGGCAAGGCCGAGGAGGAACGCCGCCACGCGCTGGAACAAGTGGCCGGGCTGACGGCCGAGCAGGCCAAGACCGAGCTCGTCGGCGCCATCGAGAACCAGGCCAAGCGCGAGGCCATCCCGATCACGCGGGAGATCGAGAACGCCGCGCGGGCCGAAGGCGAGAAGCGGGCGCGCAAGATCGTGACGCTGGCGATCCAGCGGGTGGCCAGCGAGCAGACGGCCGAGTCGGTCGTCTCCGTGCTTCACCTGCCCGGCGACGAGATGAAGGGCCGGATCATCGGCCGCGAGGGCCGCAACATCCGTGCGTTCGAGACGACGACCGGCGTCAACCTGATCATCGACGACACGCCCGAGGCGGTGCTGCTCAGCTGTTTCGACCCGGTGCGGCGCGAGGTCGGGCGCCTGACGCTGGAGAAGCTCGTCCTGGACGGCCGCATCCATCCGCAGCGGATCGAGGAGATCTACGAGCGGAGCAAGAGCGACGTCGAGCAGCTGTGCGTACGGGCCGGCGAGGACGCGCTGGTCGAGCTGGGGATCGCCGACATGCACCCCGAGCTCATCGCCCTCCTCGGGCAGCTGCGTTACCGCACGTCGTACGGGCAGAACGTGCTCAAGCACCTCATCGAGTCCGCGCACATCGCCGGGATCATGGCCAGCGAGCTGCGCCTGCCGGTCGAGCAGGCCAAGCGCTGCACCCTGCTGCACGACATCGGCAAGGCCCTCACGCACGAGGTCGAGGGCAGCCACGCGCTCATCGGCGCGGAGATCGCCCGGCGGTACGGCGAGCACGAGGACGTGGTGCACGCCATCGAGGCCCACCACAACGAGGTCGAGGTCCGTACCGTCGAGGCCGTTCTCACCCAGGCCGCCGACGCGATCAGCGGCAGCCGTCCCGGGGCCCGCCGCGAGTCGCTGGAGGCGTACGTCAAGCGCCTGGAACGGCTCGAAGAGATCGCCCGCGACAAGCACGAGGGCGTGGAGAAGGTCTTCGCCATGCAGGCCGGCCGCGAGATCCGCGTCATGGTCAAGCCCGACTCCGTCGACGACATCCAGGCCCAGGTGATCGCCCGCGACATCGCCAAGCAGGTCGAGGACGAGCTCACCTATCCAGGCCAGATCCGCGTCACCGTCGTCCGCGAGTCCCGCGCCATCGAGTTCGCCCGCTGACCGATGGAGGCCGCCCGCCGGCGCAATGGAGTTCGGCTGACCCACTGTCGCCGGGCGGCTGCGAAGAGTCGGAGACGGTCACATGCTGGGACCAGAGTGATCGTTCGCGTTGTGGCGGGGCGGAAGAGTCGGTAGTTTCTGGCGAATGCTGAAGGGTCGGAAGCGGATGACGGCTGCGGTCGTCGCGTCCACGGGGGTCGTCGCGGCTGGTGCCGGGGCGGTGGCGTACGCGCAGCACGAGCCGGAGACCCGGACCGTCGAGACCGTCTCAAGTGTCGAGATCAGCACCGCGGACGCGACCGCGACGGAGCGCTACTGGACCCCGCAGCGGCTGGCCAAGGCCACGCCGGTGGCGGCCAAGGGAGGCGCGAGCGGGCAGGCGACCACGCTGGCCGCCAGGTCGAAGGCGTTCGGGGGCGTCCCGTCGATCGGCGCGCTGTTCTTCAACAACGGTCGCGGCGACCACTACTGCACCGCGAGCGTGGTCAAGAGCCACTCCAAGCGACTGCTGATGACGGCCGCGCACTGCATTCACGGCGGCAAGGGCGGACGGTACGCGACCAAGATCGCGTTCGTGCCGAAGTACGACCGCGGCAAGCGGCCGTACGGGACGTGGACGGCCAAGAGGCTCGTCGTCACGCAGCGCTGGATCCGGCACGGCGACCCCGACCTCGACTTCGGCATCATCGCCCTCAACCCGCGCGCCGGGAAGAAGATCGAGAACGTCGTGGGCGGCAACAGCCTCGCGATCAACAGGGGTGCCGGGCGCAAGGTGAACGTGGCCGGCTACCCGCGCATCGTCTGGGACCGCCGCGACCGGCCGATCTACTGCATCACCACGACGCGCAAGCACTCCCGCTTCCAGTTGCGGATGGACTGCTCCGGCTTCCACGGCGGCACGAGCGGCAGCCCCTGGCTGCTGAACTACAACACCCGCACCCGGACCGGCGCCATCAACGGAGTCATCGGCGGCCACCAGGGCGGCGGCAACGTCCACTACATCTCGTACTCGCCGTACTTCGACAAGGACGTCTACAATCTCCGCTCCTGGGCCGACAAGCGCGCCTGACCCTCGGCCCCTTCAAGGACGCGCCATCAACCCAGTGGTCACCTGAGGCCCACAGACGCCCGCCAGAACCCCACCTCAACGCCCCCGCGCGGCCGCAGAGGACGTTCACGCGGCTGCGGGACGCGGGACATACGCGAAAGCGCCGACGGATCGGTCCGTCGGCGCTCACGTTGTGGCTGGTGCCCCAGGCTGTTTGGCCGGAGGTGCTCGTCGCTCTGTCAGTTGTTGAGGTCGATGGGGTTTACGCCCTTCGGATGGAAGCCGAGAGTCTGGCCGTAGAAGGCGAGCTCCGACTCCAGGCAGGTGATGGTGGTCTCGGCGCGGCGGAAGCCATGGGATTCGCCCTCGAACGTCAGGTAGGCGTAAGGGGCCTTCTTGGCGGCCAAGGCGGCGGCGAAGCGTTCGGACTGGTCCGGCGGTACGACAGGGTCGTCCAGGCCCTGGAGGAGCAGCACGGGGCACGCTGTGCGGTCGGCGTGCCCGAGCGGTGAGCGCTCCTCGTACGCCCGCTCGTATCCGGGCAGGGGGCCGATGAGCCCAAAGAGATACTGCGACTCGAAATCGTGCGTGGACGAGACGAAGCTCTGCAGGTCGCTGATGCCGTAGTACGACGTCGCGGCCTTGAAGAGGTCGGTCTGGGTCACGGCGGCCAGGGTCGTCCAGCCGCCTGCGCTGCCCCCTCGGATGGCCAGGCGCGCAGGGTCCGCTATGCCGCCGTCGATGAGCGCCTGTGCGGCGGCAATGGCGTCCTCCACGTCCACGACGCCCCATTGACGCCGCAGACGTTCGCGGTAGGCGCGCCCATAGCCAGTCGAGCCACCGTAGTTGACATCGATGACGCCTATGCCGCGACTCGTGAAGAAGGCGCGTTCCAAGCTGAGCACTTTGGACGAACGAGAGGTCGGCCCGCCGTGCACGAAGACCACATACGGCGGAAGCTCGTTTTCGGGTGCCGCGGCGTCGGGGCTGGACGGCGGGTAGATGTGCGCGTGCACGGGCCGTCCGAACGGTCCCTCCAGTTGCTCGCTGCGCGGCTTCGGCAGATAGGCGGCATCCGGCACTTCGGCCAGCTCACGCCGCAGACCCTCCACCCGGCCCGTGGTGATGTCGATGCGGACGACCGAGGAGGGCACGGTGGCGCTGCCGGCGATGCCGACGATCGTGGTGCCCTGCGCCGAGAGCGCCGGCTGCCAGTCGTCGTACGGCAGCTCCAGGTCGATGAGCTCCAGCGTCTCCGGGTCGTAGATGCCCAGGCGCTGGTCGCCTTCGCCGTGCAGGACCGCCAGGCGCCCGTCCTCCAGCAGCGCGTACGGCATGCCGCCAAGCTGCCAGAGAGGCCCGGCGAACTCCTCCTCGGCCGGGTAGAGCGCCTGGGGCGACTCGCCGTACAGCCCCACCTGGTAGATGTTCCACCAGCCCGGCCAGTCGGAGATCACGTAAAGACTGCTGTCGTCCCGCCAGAGCGGCGCGACCACCGATTCCGTGAGACCGCCCTTGACCGTACGGGGCGCGACGGCCTTGCCCTCCTCGACGGCGGCGACGCGCACCTCGGTGCCGTCCCAGGGCATGCGCGGGTGGCTCCACTGCACCCAGGCGAGGTGACCGCCCGAGGGCGACGGCGCGGGGCTCGCGTAGAAGTGCGCGCCGCTGACCAGCTCCCGGATGGCACCCGCGTTGTCGGCGCCGCTCCCGTCGAGCGGCACGGCGACGATCGCGCGCCGGATCCCGTCCGGGGTATGGCCCTCGCAGACGCACCAGACCTCGGTCGCGTCCGGAGACAGGACGTAGTCGGCGTAGCGGAGCCCGCCCGGCAGCGCCGGCTCCGGCGTCAGCGGACGCGGCTTGGGATCACCCGGGTCGAGCCGGTGCAGCCGCTGATCCTCGTAATTGGAGAAGACGATCGCGTGACCGTTGCCGGTGCGGACCGGCAGGTATGACCGCCCGCCGTATTCGTGAACACGTGTCCGCGCGTCCCAGGGGGTCTGGAGCAGCTCGGTGCGGTGACCGCCCCGGAGATGGATGACCGTCGTTCGCCCGCCCTCCTCAGGTCGCGTCTCCTGCCACCACACATCGCTGTTGTGAACGGTGGGAAAACTCAGGCGCAGCCGGGCACGAGCGACATCGGCGGCGGAGATGGGGGAGGGCCAGGAGCCGTAGGGAAGGGTCACACGAGCGGTCATATGCGAATCGTCCCGCATACGGGGATCGGTTGGGCGATGAACGGGGACTTGAATTCGGAAAGATACACGCCGCTCATCAGGCGCCGACCGCCTCCGGGACGACGGCCCTCAGCAGGGACTTGATCTCGCGTACGGCGGCCCGTCCCGCCCGGTTCGCCCCGATCGTGCTCGCGGACGGCCCGTACCCCAGAAGGTGGATACGGGGATCATCCGCCACCCGCGTCCCGTCCATCCGGATGCCCCCGCCGGGCCCCCGCAACCGCAGCGGCGCCAGATGATCGAGAGCCGCCCGGAACCCGGTAGCCCACAGGATGACATCCACCCCCAGCCTGCTTCCGTCCGCCCACTCGACCCCCTCAGAAACGACCCGCTCGAACATGGGCCTGCGGTCCAAGACACCCCTCTCCCTCGCCGCCCGAACCTCCTCGGTCAAGAGCAACCCGGTCGCGCTCACCACACTCCCGGGCGGCAACCCCTGCCGCACCCGCTCCTCAACCCTCGCCACCGCCGCATGCCCGTCGAACGCCCCCTCCACCCAAACAGGCTCCCGCCGCGTCACCCATGTGGTCTCGGCCGCCAGCGGAGCGATCTCCATCAAGGCCTGCGTGCCCGAAGCGCCCCCGCCCACGACCAACACCCGCAACCCGGCGAACTCCTCAGGCCCCCGGTAGTCGACCGTATGCATGTGCCGCCCCCGGAAGCTCCCCATGCCCCGCTTGAACGGCCAGAACGGCCGATCCCACGTCCCCGTAGCGTTGATCAACGCCCGCGCCGCAAAAACGCCCTCAGAGCTCTCCACCAACAGCCGCCCACCGGCATCCCGCACCGCGGTCACATCAACAGGCCGCCGCACATCAAGCTCGAACTCCCGCTCATACCGCGCGAAGTACTCCGACACGACCTCCGACGCCGGCCGCTCCGGATCCCGATCCTCCAACGGCATCCCCGGCAGATCATGGATGTTGTGCGCCGCCCCCAAAGTCAACGAGGGCCACCGAAACTGCCAAGCCCCACCAGCCCGCGGAGCATGATCCAACATCACAAAATCCAGCCCCGCCCGCCGCAGAAAGTACCCGGCCGACAACCCAGCCTGTCCAGCCCCGACCACCACTACATCCACGTCAACCGTCACACCCACGCAAACCCCGCTTACCACCCCCAGATTCCCGGAGAGATGCGGACGACTTGCGCTGGTCCGCGATCCGTTGATCTGCGCATGAGACGTCTGGGAGACGCGGCGGAGGCGGCGCGACGACGGCGCAGAGACGCCTACCTGATGTGCTCCTTTCCCAAGAAATCGACTCGGAAAGGAGCTCGGAACATGAGTCGAACAATTGCTGGGCGAGGAGGGGTACGGAAACGGGCGGTCAGTCTCATCGGCGCTGGGGTCATTCTCTCGTCCCTCGTTGCCGCTCCGCCCGTCCAGGCCGAGTCGTCGCGCGCTCTCAGCGCGTCCCCCGTCGTCGCCTCTCAGACACAGGTAGCGCCAAAGCAGACGGTTCAGCGCCGGGCTTACTGGCGGAACGTCATGCGACAGGGCACCGGACCCAAGAAAAGGTGGTCCACGCGCGACTTCAAGGCCGGATCCAAGCAGGTCCGCGCCCTCGTAAGATGCTGGAGCGGCAACAAGGGCTTCACCCAAATCCTGCTGACCCACCTCAAGCGCACACGAGGCAAAAAGTGGGTGTATGGCAACTCCACCCCAATTCCGTGCAAGGGCCATTGGTTTCACGTGGTGTATTACGCCAAGGCCAATCCCAAAGAGAAGTACTACCTCAAGTTCTTCCTGAGCCGGTCGCGCAGCGCTGAGGTATTGGTACAGCGCTGGGCCTGATCCGCGCAGGCCACGAAACCGCACACAACAAGAGAAGGGGCGCCGCCGGTGATCCGGTGGCGCCCCTTCATGAAACAGGGTGGGTCAGCTCAGCCCCCCGGCGCCGACGCCGCCGGCCTCGCCGGTGGTCTGGCCGGTGACCGACATTCCGGGTGCGGGCGGTGCGCCGACACCGGTGCCCATCGTCTTCGCGGCGCTCTTGCGGCTGCGGCGGGAGCGGCGCTCCAGCCAGGTCGCCAGGTAGCCCAGCGCCATGTTGATGAGGATGAAGATGGCGGCAGTGATCACCAGGGCGGGAACGGCGTTCCCGAAGTTGGCCTTCATCTGGTAGAAGCCCTTATTCAGCAGCTCCTCGTACGCGATGATCGAGCCGAGCGCCGAGTCCTTCAGCAGGACCACGAGCTGGGAGATGATCGCCGGCATCATCGCGGTGGTGGCCTGCGGGACGAGGATCAGCCGCATGACGCCGTTCTTGCGGAGCCCGATCGCGTACGCGGCCTCCGACTGTCCCTTCGGGATCGACTGGATCCCCGCGCGGAACACCTCGGCGAGCACCGATCCGTTGTAGAGGGTCAGGCCGATGACCACCGCCATGAACGGGGTGATCTCGATGAACTCCCGGTTGAACGCGGTGGCGATGGTCGGCGGCCCGGAGAAGACGAAGAACATCAGGATGAGCAGCGGGATCGCGCGGAAGAACTCGACGACCGCTCCGGACGGAATCCTGACCCACCGGTGGTCGGACAACCGTCCCAGACCGAAGATCACGCCGAACAGCACTGCCAGCACCGAGCCCAGGGCGGCCGCGTAGAGCGTGCCGACCAGGCCGGGAAAGACGTACTCCGTCCAGGTCTCCGCCTCGAGGTAGGGATCCCAGAGCTTGCCGTCGAACTGGTCTTCCTTCTGGAGGCGCGCGAAGATCACGTAGGCGATCGCGAGCAGGATCAGGGTGCCGACGACGGCGATGATGTTGTTGCGCACCCGCGCGCGGGGGCCTGGGGCGTCGAAGAGGACCGACGGCTCGCTCTTCTTCGCCTTGCGCGGCTTGGCCGCCGGCTTGTCCAGGGTCGTGGTCATCGTGACACCGCCAGTCGCTTGGCCAGCCAGCCGAAGAAGAAGCCCATCGGCAGGGTGATGATCATAAAGCCGATCGCGAACGCCAAGAACATCGGGATGGTCGCGCCCTCTTCCTCGAACAGTTGCCGCATGATGTACGCCGACTCGACGTAGCTGGCGACGATCACCACGGTGGTGTTCTTCGTCATCGCGATGAAGATGCTGCCCAGCGGTGCGATGACCGACCGGAAGGCCTGCGGCAGGATGACCAGCCGGAGTGACTGGAAGAACGTCAGGCCGACCGCCCGGGCCGCCTCGGCCTGCCCCAGCGGGACGGTGTTGATCCCGGAGCGGAGGGCCTCGCAGATGAACGCGGCCGTGTAGGCGGCCAGCCCGAAGACCGCCAGCCAGTAGAAGTTGACCGTCGACTGCGTCGAGAGCGAGATGTGGAGCGTGTCGCTCAGGCCCAGTGCGCAGAACGCCAGGATGAGGGTCAGCGGCGTGTTGCGGAAGACGTTCACGTAGAGCGTTCCCGCGCCGCGGAAGATCCGGACGGGGGCCACCCGCATCCCGGCCAGGATGGTGCCCAGGATCAGGGACAGAATGCCGGTCGTCACCGTCAGGCGGATGACCGCCCAGAAGGCCTGGAGGATGTCGCCCATGTTGTCGAAGACCGGCGTGAAGTCAAAAAGTACGTCCATCGTGCTCCACCATCTCGAACCAGGGCCGGTGAACCCCTGAAGAGAGGCTCACCGGCCCGCTGGTCGAACCGTATGGGTCAGCTGTCGCAGCCCTCAGCCGGCGGCTGGTTGGCCTCGAACGGCAGTCCTGCCTTGCCGAACCACTTGTCCCACAGCTGCTTGGCCGTGCCGTCCTTGTACATGTCCGTGATGGCCTTGTTGACCGCCTCGCAGCCCTTCTTGTCGTTCTTCTTCAGGCCGACGCCGTACTTCTCGTCGGTGAACGGCGAGTTGACGACCTTCATGGTCGCGCCGCCGTCACGGGCGACGAAGCCCGCGAGGATGGTGGCGTCGGTCGAGACCGCGTCGAGCGAGTCGCCCTTGAGCTTGGTGATGCAGTCGTCGTAGCCCTGGGCCGGGACGGTCTCGGCGGCGACCTTGGTGTTGGTCTTGTTGGTGCCCTCGGTGATGTTCTTCCAGGAGTTGGAGCCCGCCACCGCGCAGAGCTTCTTGCCCTTCAGGGACGCCAGGTCCTTGATGGACGAGTCGTCCTTGCGGACCATGATGTCCTGGTGCGTGATGATGTACGGGCCCGCGAAGGTCACCTTGGGCTTGCGGGCTTCGGTGATCGAGTAGGTCGCGATGACCATGTCGACCGTGCCGTTCGCGAGGAAGGTCTCGCGGTTGGCCGACTTGGCTTCCTTGAACTCGACCGTCTTGCCCATCTTCTTGCCGATGTACTTGGCCACGTCGACATCGAAGCCCTCGACGCCGCTGCCGGACTTCAGCCCGAGCGCGGGCTGGTCGTACTTCACGCCAACGATCAGCTTGTCCTTGTCGGCGACCGAGTCGTCCTTCTTCTCGGCACAGCCGGACAGCGCCATCGAACCCGCGGCCAGTGCCGCCAGGGCCACCCCGTACTTGCTAACGCGCATCTCTGTGTCTACCTCTTCTTCCCTGACGGAGCCCCAGCGGCTCAGTGCGTGAGGATCTTGGAAAGGAAGTCCTTCGCGCGCTCGGTGCGCGCGTTGGTGAAGAACTCGTCGGGAGTGCTCTCCTCGACGATCTGGCCGTCCGCCATGAACACGACCTTCTGCGCGGCACGGCGGGCGAAGCCCATCTCGTGGGTGACCACGATCATGGTCATTCCATCGTGCGCCAGGCTCGTCATGACGTCGAGCACCTCCTTGACCATTTCGGGGTCAAGGGCGGAGGTGGGCTCGTCGAAGAGCATCACCTTGGGCTTCATGGCCAGCGCGCGGGCGATCGCGGCGCGCTGCTGCTGGCCGCCGGAGAGCTGGGCGGGATACTTCTGGGCCTGGTTGGCGATGCCGACCCGCTCCAGGAGCTCCATCGCGTTCTTCTCGGCCTCCTGCTTGCCCAGCTTGCGCACCTTGATCGGCCCCAGCGTGACGTTCTCGAGGATCGTCTTGTGGGCGAACAGGTTGAACGACTGGAACACCATGCCGACGTCCGCGCGGAGCCGGGCGAGGTCCTTGCCCTCCTCGGGCAGCTTCTTCCCGTCGACCATGATCGTGCCGTCGTCGATGGGCTCCAGGCGGTTGATCGACCGGCAGAGGGTCGACTTGCCGCCGCCCGACGGGCCGATCACGACGACGACCTCACCGCGGTGGATCGTGAGGTTGATGTTCTGGAGAACGTGCAATTCACCGAAGTGCTTGTTGACGTTCTCGAGCACGACGAGGGGGCCGCCGCCCGGGATGTCATCCTGGGCCCCGCTGTCGTCCTTGCTCAGCTCGGGCCCAACTCCGCTGTCCGTCATGGGCCCGGACTTTACGTCATCATTAGCAATGAACAACCCTCGGAGCGGTACCGATCCGATCACGAATCCCCACGTCGGCGGCACGTTGGGCGGCGACGGCGGGTATGGGCGGCGGCCATCCTGGTCACGGGCCTGCCTCATATGGTGACCACGTTGTTATCGCTCAGTGACCAATGATCACGCCGGGTGACAGTCGGTCAACTCATGATCGACATTGGCCCCCGGAGTCATGATCGTTTTGGTCGGTGACTCCTGATCAATTCGCGCGGGGACCCTGGCTTGGCGCGTACGCTTGGTCACTGTCATGAGTGCGCCTATGGAGACCGGCCCCCGCACGTACGAGATCCGTACCTACGGGTGCCAGATGAACGTCCACGACTCGGAGCGGCTGTCGGGCCTCCTCGAGAACGCCGGCTATGTCCGCGCCGAGGACTCAGAGCCCGATGTCGTCGTGTTCAACACCTGTGCCGTACGGGAGAACGCCGACAACCGTCTCTACGGAAACCTCGGCCACCTGCGGCCCGTCAAGGACGGCCACCCGGGCATGCAGATCGCGGTCGGCGGCTGCCTGGCGCAGAAGGACCGCGACACGATCGTCAAACGGGCGCCCTGGGTGGACGTGGTCTTCGGGACGCACAACATCGGCGCGCTGCCGGTGCTCCTGGAGCGTGCGCGCGTCCAGGAGGAGGCGCAGGTCGAGATCGAAGAGTCCCTGGTGACCTTCCCCTCGACGCTGCCGACCCGCCGCGAGTCGCCGTACGCCGCGTGGGTGTCGATCTCCGTCGGCTGCAACAACACCTGCACGTTCTGCATCGTGCCGTCGCTGCGCGGCAAGGAGAAGGACCGCCGGCCGGGCGAGATCCTGGCCGAGATCGAGGCCCTGGTCGCGGACGGCGTCCACGAGATCACCCTGCTCGGCCAGAACGTCAACGCCTACGGCTCGGGCTTCGGATCGCTCGCCACGGCGCCGGAGGAGGTCCGCGAGATGACCGCCGGCGGCCAGTCGGCGTTCGCCGGGCTGCTGCGTGCCTGCGGTGACATCGAGGGCCTCGAACGGGTGCGCTTCACCTCGCCGCACCCCAAGGACTTCACCGACGACGTGATCGCCGCCATGGCCGAGACGCCGAACGTGATGCCGTCGCTGCACATGCCCCTGCAGTCGGGTTCGGACCAGGTGCTCAAGGCCATGCGCCGCTCGTACCGCCAGGAGCGGTACCTCGGGATCATCGAGAAGGTCCGCGCCGCGATCCCGGAGGCGGCGATCACCACCGACATCATCGTGGGCTTCCCCGGGGAGACCGAGGAGGACTTCGAGCAGACCCTCCACGTCGTCCGTGAGGCGCGGTTCTCCTCGGCGTTCACGTTCCAGTACTCCAAGCGTCCCGGCACGCCGGCCGCCACCATGGACGGCCAGATCCCCAAGGAGATCGTGCAGGAGCGGTACGAGCGGCTGGTCGCCCTCCAGGAGGAGATCTCCTGGGCCGAGAACAAGAAGCAGCTCGGCCGCACCCTGGAGGTGCTGGTCTCCGAGGGCGAGGGCCGCAAGGACGGCGCCACGCGGCGGCTGTCCGGACGTGCGCCCGACAACCGGCTGGTGCACTTCCAGGCCCCGGACGAGCCCGTGCGGCCGGGCGACATGGTCACGGTCGAGGTGACGTACGCGGCGCCGCATCACCTGGTGGCCGACAAGCCCGCGCAGTCCATCCGCCGCACCCGCGCCGGTGACGCGTGGGAGGCCCGCCAGGGTCGTCCCAAGGGCGTCACCCTGGGCATGCCGTCCATCGGCCGTCCGGCTTCGATCCCGCAGGCCGCACCCGCCTGCTCCGCCCATCCTTAGGTTGCCGCTCGCACGGCGCGGCGCGTCTCGCGCCGCCACAACGCCGCCGCGCGACCGCCGGGAACCGGGCGATCCGCGGCGGCCGGGCGGCCCGCGAGGCTGTCCTGGTCAGGGCTGTCCTGGTCAGGTCGTGGGCGGAGTACCGGTGCCCTTGGACGGCGGAGTACCGGTGTCGTTCGGCCTCGACCTGTCGATGTACTCCGAGGCCTTCTCCTGGCCCATGTCGATCTTGTCGGCGTACTTGCCGCCGGTCTTCTTGTCGGCCATGTCGCCGGCCTTGCCGACCGCATCCTTGGCCTTGTCGCCGTGGCCGCCGAGCATTTCCCTCACCTTGTCGACGATGGACATGTGCTTCCCCCCGATCCCTCGTCCCATGGCGTCGTCCGGCTCCCGTACGACGCCCGTACCCCCGGACCCTTACCCATATCGTTGCCAGAATTAAGCCTGTGACCTCACCAAACGTCATCGCCGTCGTAGGGCCGACCGCCGCCGGCAAGTCGGATCTCGCCGTGGACCTCGCGCTGCGCCTGGGCGCCGAGGCGGTCAACGCCGACTCGATGCAGTTCTACCGGGGCATGGACATCGGCACCGCGAAGCTCACCCCGGCCGAGATGCGCGGCGTTCCGCACCATCTGATCGACCTCTGGGACGTGACGGTGACCGCCAGCGTCGCCGAGTTCCAGCGGCTCAGCGCCGAGGTGATCGAGGAGATTCACGGACGCGGCCGTATCCCCGTGCTGGTCGGAGGTTCCGGGCTGTACGTGCGCGCCGCGCTCGATCATCTGGAGTTCCCGGGCACGGATCCGGCCGTACGGGCGCGGCTGGAGGAGGAGCTGGCCGCGGTGGGCTCCGGCGTTCTGCACGAACGGCTGCGCGGCAGCGACCCCAAGGCCGCGGAGGCGATCCTGCCGAGCAACGGGAGGCGCATCGTCCGCGCGCTGGAGGTCATCGAGATCACGGGACGACCGTTCACCGCCACCATGCCCGAACACCGCTACCGGTACGACGCCGTGCAGATCGGACTCACCGTGCCGCGCCCCGAGTTGGACGAACGCATCGCGCTGCGCGTGGCGCGGATGTGGGAGGCCGGGCTGGTGGACGAGGTGCGCAAGCTTGAGCGAGAGGGGCTCCGGGAGGGCCTGACGGCCGGGCGGGCCCTCGGATATGCCCAGGTGTTGCGGTTCTTGGCGGGGGAGTGGACGGAGGAGCAGGCCAAGGAGGAGACGGTCCGGGCCACGAAGCGCTTCGCACGGCGCCAGGAGTCGTGGTTCAGACGCGATCCGCGGGTCCACTGGCTGCCGTACGACGCGCCCGACCTCCTTGATCGGGCCTTGGCCCTGACACGACCCGCGACCTGAGCCAATACGATCGAGACATGCGTTTCATCAAGGGCCACGGGACCGAGAACGACTTCGTGATCTTGCCGGATTCCGACGGCGGGCTCGAACTGACCCCGGGGATCGTCGCCCGCCTCTGCGACCGGCGCGCCGGCATCGGGGCGGACGGGGTGTTGCGCGTCGTACGGACGAAGGCCGCCGGTGACCCTGCCGCAGAGGCCCTGGCCGGAGACGCCGAGTGGTTCTTGGACTACTGGAACGCCGACGGCGGCATCGCGGAGATGTGCGGCAACGGCGTGCGCGTGTTCGCCCGGTATCTGGTCGACGCGGGCCTCGCGGCGCCGGGCGAGTGGAATCTGGCCACCCGCGCCGGACTGCGCCGCGTCACGGTGGGCGTCAGCGGCGACGTGAGCGTGGACATGGGGCCGCCCGTCTACCAGGGCGCCGGCGAAGCCGCCGTAGGCGGACGCCCGTACGCGGGGGAACGCGTCTCGATGGGCAACCCGCATTTGGCCTGCCGCATCGACGAGCCGGTCGCCACACTCGACCTGACGCGCGCACCGGACTTCGACTCTGAGGCCTTCCCAGAAGGGGTCAACGTCGAATTCTTCCGGCCGGTGGGGGACAACCACCTGGAGATGCGGGTGTACGAACGTGGTTCGGGCGAGACCCGTTCCTGCGGCACCGGCACGGTGGCCGTCGCAGCGGCTGCGGCTCTCGGCTCCGCCCAGGCAGGTGACAGGCTCCCGCAGGGGGAGTGGACCGTCGACGTCCTGGGCGGCCGCCTCACCGTCACCTTCGACGGGCAGACCAGCCACCTCAAGGGCCCGGCCGTCCTGGTCGCCGAGGGCGAGATCCGCCGAGACTGGCTCACAGCCTCCTGACTCGCGCTCAGCCACGCGGCTCCGGCGCCCGCGTCCCGCTCCATGGCAGGCGCCGGATACGCGACGGACGAGTCAGCTCGGGTCGAAGCGTTCGATGAAGGGCTTCACACCGGTGCCTTGAACTCCGACCGCCCAGATCGAACGGGTGCCCGGGATGGCGACCATGTCCTGCGCTTCCACGAAGCCAATGCTCGTGTCGCGCATGGGCCCGAGCACCCTGGCCCATTCCGTTCCGTCCCAGTGCAGGTAACCGGTCCGGCCGCTTCCGACGCCCTCGCCAAGCGCGGGGAGCCATACGCCGCCGTTCCGGTCGGAGACGAGCGAGCCCCCGTACGGCATGGGGAACATCCCGTAGCGGGGAACGTCCGTCACCTTCGTCCACACATCACCGTCCAGCCGGAAGAGTTGCTGCAGGCTCGACCCTCCGCCGACGTACGCCCAGACCTCCTTGCGCGATACCGGAAGGATGTCCATCGAGCCCCAGGAGGGGACGGTCGAGCCGGGCATGCTGTGCCTGGACCAGGTCCTCCCATCCCAGTGGAAGGTGAACGATCCGCCGCTCGATTGGCGATCCGCCGCTCCTACCCACACGTCCCGAGGCGAACGTACGGCGATGGTCATCAGCTCCGAGCCTTCCGGCAGTGGGGGAGACGTCTTGCGCACCCAGGCACCGCGTTCGAACCGCAGCACGGAGGACTGGCCGGCCGCGCGGCCTTCGGAGAGGACGGCCCACGCGGTGCCGCCCGGCTCGGCGTCGACCGCCGGAGGCAATGAGATGCCCCCGGTGCCGGTCCTGGGAAGCGGCGCCTCCCGCCATCGGAACCCGTTCCAGTACAGCCCGGTCGGAAGCTGATCGCGGAGCGTCAGCCCCATGACCCAGGCGGCGTGGGGGCCTGCCGCGGCCATGTCCATGTACCAGCTCCACTGGATCGGTGGAACGTCCTTGTGGAGCCATTCCCGGCCGTTCCAGTGGAGTGCGGTCGTGACTTCCTTCTCTTGCCACGAGTGCTGCCCGATGGCGAACGCGTGGTGCGGTGTGGGTGCCGCTACGCCGAACAGTTGCGGGGGTGTGTCGACGGGGATCGGCACGTCGTTCCACTGGCCCGTGGGCGGCACCGCGCGAGCCGCGGCAGAGGCGGATGCGGCCCCGCCCAGCGCGGAGCCGGCTCCGGCCGCCAGGGCGAGTGTGATGGCGCGACGTCGAGTGATGGGGTCGGCGAGCGAGGGCACGATGTGTTGTTCGGACACGATGCCTCCTAGGTGCGTGGGGAGGACGACCAAGCCGCAGACAACTATGCCACCGTTTGCTGGCATAGTCTGCGGCTACTGCGGCATTTGTCGCCAACTGAGGAAGCTGATCGGTATTTATAGAGACCAGAGGGGTTGTGCATGTTCGTCCCGGAACGACCGGGACAGATGTCCCTCACTGGCGGGACCCTGCGGGGCTTAACTTCGTTCCTGCACACCTCCTGGTGGAAAGGCCCGCACGGGTCCGGGATGGGAGCCCCGGCACCGGAGCGGAGCCCGAGGGCCGGTGGCGACCTTCTTGGCGGGGGGCGGTCACCGGCCCTCATGCATGGGGGGTGCGTCCTCTTCCGCCGTGGTCCCGCTTCCGCTGTTACCCCTGCGGGATCACGGCGGTAAAGGATCCTCCGCGACCCGAATGCATCTCCACACTGCTGTGGTGCCCCTGGCGTGGGCTACGGCGGGATGGGGAGGCGGGCGCTGACCACGGTGCCGCCGTTGGGGGCGGGGGCCACTGAGCAGGAGCCGCCCAGTTCAGCGGCGCGTTCGCGCATGGAGGACATGCCGATGCCGGAACGGACGTCCGACGGCAGGCCCACCCCGTCGTCTCCGACGGTGACGTGGAGGTCGCCGTTCATGTTGAGATGCACGACGGCGGCGCGGGCCTTGGCGTGCCTGTGCACGTTGGTGAGGGCCTCTTGGACGATGCGGTACGCGGCGACCTCGGCGGCGGCGGGGAGGCTGGACAGGTCGCCTTCGACATGGACGTCGACGCGTGGGCCGTCCTCAGTGGAGACAACTCCGCCCAGTGCCCGGATGGCTCCTGCCAGGCCGAGGTCGTCCAGCGCAGGTGGGCGTAGGTCGTAGACGAGGTCGCGGATGTCGCCGATCGTCCGGCCCATGGTGGAACGCAGGTCTTCGAGCAGCGCGTCCACGGCTTCGGGGTCGCGCTTGAGCGTGATGCGTGCGGCGTCCACGGTCATCGCCAGGCTGGCCAGCGTCGGCCCCAGGCCGTCGTGCAGGTCGCGGCGCAGGCGGCGGCGTTCCTCTTCGCGGGTGCGCAGGATGCGTTCACGGGAGCGCTGCACGTCGGCGGCCAGCCGCGCCGCGTTGGCCAGCTCGGCGAGGTTGCAGGCCAGGATCGAGGCGAGGCGGAGATCGGGCGTGCGGCGGCGGGAGAAGATCAGGCGGCCGACGGGCTCGCCGTGCCAGATGAGCGGGATCACCTCGGGGCGCTCTTCCATCTTGCCGCTGTCGGCGGTGACCGCGCGGCCGTCCCGGTCGAGGACCTCGATGATCACGCCGTTCGCGCGCAGCGCCTCCCGGACGGCCTCGGCGGCCACGGCCAGCGCGGCGGCGGGATCGGAGGCGGCCTGGAGGCGCCGGTTGATCCCGTCGGCGAGCCGGTACGGGTCGCGTTCGCCGTGCAGGAGGCGGTCGACCGCGCGCTGGAGCCGCCGTCGCGCGGGCTCGAAGACCGCGCCCGCCGCGATCGCGCCGGCGAGCCCGGCCAGCGAGCCCCGGTCGGCGACGAGCAGGCTGGTGGCCCCGACCAGCGCGAAGTAGACGCCGGTGATCACGATGACGAGCCCGGCGTACACCAGGGTGCGGTTGATGACGACGTCGATGTCGTACAGCCGGTAGCGGGTGATGGCGATCGCGATGCAGATCGGGACCGCCGCGATCGTGGTGTTGCGGATCGGGTCGCCGATCGGGGTGACCTCGCCGACCCAGATGATCGCCTGCCCGAGGACGCCCGGGTAGATGACCCAGCCGATCTGCCGCTTCACGTCGGGCGGCGACTTCACGAACCGGACGACCATCGACACCATGCTCAGCAGGAGCGTGCCAACGATCGCCGTGCTGATGGGCCACGGGACGTCCTGGAGCGGATAGACCGAGACGCCGTGGTGGAAGCTCCGCACGTCGGGGTCGATCGTGAGATGCACGGAGACGATCAGTGGAATCGCGCAGGCGAGCGCCAGCACCGGCCGGAAGTGGCGGGAGACCAGCCGCCCGTCCGGGAAGATCAGGGGCAGTACGAGGGTGAGGATGAACGTGTCGACCGCCCACAGCCAGTGGCTCAGCCAGAGGAAGAGCCCGGCCCCGATCCGGTCGTGCTCGTCGAGCCAGGGCCCGAGGTTGAGGGACAGCACGTACACCGACGCGCTGAACCCCGCCGCGAGCATCACCCAGCCCACCCGGAGTCCGGGGCGATGCCGCAGCAGGAACGCGGCGACGGGCGTCCAGAAGAGGGCGATCACGATCTCCGGATGCCACCAGACCATCCGCCGGCGCTCGGGGACGTCCAGGCCGAGCAGCAGTGAGGCGAACACGAGCAGTACCGCGGTCAGGGCGAGCCAAAGCGCACCCCGGGCGCCGGCCCGCTCGCTGTGCCTCACCGTGAGCATCCACGCTCCCCGAGTCAAAAAGTAATGGAATGGTAAAGCTTCCGGGTCATGTCCTGTGGGCGCAGGGGCGGCCGCCTCAGGACAGCGGGACTGCTCGGTAAGGAGACTTGCCTCGTCACCCGCGTGTAACCGGGGTCGCGCGGGCGCTGCAAAAAAAGGGGGAGTTCGTCATGCGCGGGGTGCTCGTACGTAGGTTGGGCAGCGTCCCCATCGAACGGCTGACGAAGGGGCGTCGGCGGCGTGGCGGCGGGGGTGGACGTGACTCTAGCCGCACGGTGCGCGAAACCGCACTATCCGAACTTTCGCCGGAGACGGCTCAGGCTCAGGCGACGGCTGCGCTCTGGTGGGAACTGGCCGTCGGCTCACGCTCGCGTCCCGTACCGCGTCTCAAAATAGCCGGACGCTGGTAATGCACCGGCCGGGGTAAAGCCCGGTCAGGTGGGATCTGGGGTCAGGGTCGTGGACGCGGCCAGCGAGCGGAGCCCTCGGCGGAAGTCGTCCGGGGTGACGTCGCCCACGAGGAGGTACTGGAGAACGAAGCCCGGCAGCATGCCGAAGAGCGCCTTGCCCGCGGCGGTGCAGTCGGTGTCGGGCGGGACCATCCCGGCGTCGCGGAGCCGGCCCACGTACATGATCCAGAGCGACCGGACCACACTCATCCGGTCGCGGACATAGGTGCCGAATTGCTCGTCGTACATCGCCAGGGCCCAGGCCTGGGGGGCGAGGCGGAGGTTCTCCCCAGGGCCGACCAAGGTGACGATCTGCTCGGTCAGGCGGCCGACGGCGTCGTCCAGGGTCGGGACGGGATCCTCTTCGAGGACCGCGGCGACGTAGCCTGCGAGGCTGCCGATGGTGCCGGACGCCAGGGCCTCGATGATCTCGGTCTTGCTCTTGAAGTATCGGTAGACGGCCCCCGCGGACAGCCCGGATTCGGCGAAGATGTCCTGCATGGACGTCTCATGGAAGCCCTTGCGGATGAAACAGGCCCGGGCGGCGTCAAGGATCTGCGCGCGACGGCGTTCCAGGTGCTCTTCGCTGACTCGTGGCATGGTCAAAATATAAAACGAGTATTCGTTCTCCACAAATCCGCCACGCGGTACCGCCATCAGGGGGTGAAGTCGGCTCGGACCTGAATCCCCGTGCAGGTCCGAGCCGGCGCCTGGTCGGCCGGTGCCTGGCCGGTCGGTGCCTGGCCGGTCGGCGCCTGGTCAGCCGGCGGTGTCTGGGAAGGCCAGTTCGATGCCCTTGCGGTCGCTGGTGTAGCGGGCGTTCCACACGTACAACTTGATGTCCTTTGTGTCGAGGCTCTCGCTCACGGGCAGGTCGGTGGCGACGCGGACGAGGTACGAGGCGCCCGTGGGGATGAGGGTGTCACCGTCGTCCTGGATTGGGGCCTGGGAGCCGTTCAGGCGCGCCGTGACCTTGCTGTGGTTGGGGAGCGTGCACATGTGCTGGGGGACGCCTGCCTGAGGCATGCAGCGCTCCTGGGCCTCTCTGGGCACTTCCCCACGCGGCAGGAAGATGTCGGCAGGGAAGTCCAGAAGGACCGGGCGCTTCTGCGTGTTCGTGATGACGTATTCGGCGTACGCGTAGGTCGAGCCGGCCGGGGCCGGGGTGCTGTCGCTCAGCGGTTTGGAGTCGACGCCGGTCTTGGCTGCGGCGAGGCTGTAGGCGTAACCCTCGGGAGTGGTGATGCTGAGCGCCGGACCGACCTTGGGCGCGGGTGTCGTCCCTGGCGCGTTGCCCTGGCTGGAGAGTGCCGGAGGCCTGTCGGCGGCGCCATCGGAGCCGGGGCTCAGAACGGGGCGGATGACGAGTATCCCGGCCGCCACGGCCGCTATGCCGGCGGCACCCGTGAGGGCGCCGGCCAGGCCGACCTTGCCCGCGCTGCTTTTCTTGCGGCGGCGGTGTGAGTGGTAGCTGTTGGACATCGTCTCGTGCTCCTCGGGCTCTCCAGCACAGTCCTCGGGCCCCAGCCTCATGAAGCTCAGGCGCGTCGTCGGGCCTGCCTACCAGCGCAGGCGGGGCCGTCGTCGGACCTGCCTGCGGGCCTGAGCGCCGCGAGCCCGCCCCACCAGGCCCTGTAGGCGCTCCCTGTCCCGGGGGCAGTCACCATAGCAGGGCGTTCGGAATGATGGTGACGAGGCGTTACCAAGGGTGATTGGACGGAAAAGGTGGTCAGTTCGCTACGAAGATCGCCTGAGGAGGGGCCCGGCGCCGAGGCCGCGGAGTGAGGCGTCCAGCACCTCGGCCGTGTGCGCGACGGCGATCCGCGTGCCCTGGCGAGCCAGCGCGGTGGTGATCTGCATGGAGCAGCCGGGGTTGGCGGCGACGAGCAATTCGGCCTCTGTGGCCCTTACGGACAGGGCTTTGCGGTCACCGAGCTCGGCGGCGGCCTCCGGCTGGAGGAGGTTGTACGTACCGGCCGAACCGCAGCACACCTCAGGGTCGGAGATCTCGCGCACGGTCAGTTCCGGAATGCCGGTGAGCAGGGCGCGTGGCTGGCTGCGCACGCCCTGGGCATGCGCGAGGTGACAGGCGTCGTGGTAGGCGACGGTGGCCGGAACTGGCCGCCGTTCCGCTCGCGGCCCGATGTCGACGAGGAATTCGGCCAGGTCCTTGGTCTTGACCGACAACGCCTCGGCCCGGCCCGCCCACGTGGGATCGTCCGCGAGCAGCCTCGCGTACTCCTTCATCGCCGACCCGCAGCCCGCCGCGTTCACCACGATCACGTCCACGGCTTCGAACGCCACGATCGTCCGGCGCGCGAAGTCGCGTGCCTCCTCGTCCCGGCCGGAGTGCAGGGAGAGCGCGCCGCAGCACCCCTGGCTCTTGGGAATGATGACGTCGCATCCCTCCATGGCCAGAACACGGGCGGTCGCCGCGTTCACACCGGGGAAGAACTCCCGCTGCACGCACCCGGTCAGCATCCCGACCGTCGCACGCCGCTCGCCCCGTGCGGCCACGCGTTCGGGGAGGCGCGGCGCACGGCCGAGAGGCGGCGCGAGCCGTTCCATCGCGGCAAGGGACGGCGACAGGCGGTCCAGGACGCCGCTGCGGCGGACGAGCCGGTCGAGCCCCGTCTTCTGGTACGCGCGGAGCGGGCCGCGCAGAGCGCGGAGGCGGGCGGGGTACGGGAAGAGCTTGAAGATCGCCTCACGCACGAGACGTTCCCTGAGCGGACGGGGGTGCTCGCGTTCCACCTCGGCCCGGGTCAGCTCGATCAACCGGTCGTACTGGACTCCGGACGGGCACGCCGTCACGCATGCCATGCAGCCCAGGCACCGGTCGAAGTGCTCCACCATGGGCCCGCTCAGCGGCGTCCCCTCGGCGTGCTGCTGCATCAGATGGATGCGCCCGCGCGGCGAGTCCATCTCCTCGCCCCACAGCACGTACGTGGGGCACGTCGGCAGGCAGAACCCGCAGTGCACACAGTCGCCGAGCAGCTTGGGAAGCTCGCCTTCGCCGAGCAGGTCCGGCGGCGTGGCCCCAGGTGATCCCACGACCGGCTCAGGCAGATCCTGGGGTGCGGTCATCAGATTCCTCCCACGAAGCGGCCAGGTGACAGCCGGTGCTCTGGATCGAACTGGGCCTTCACCCGGCGCATCAACGTCAACGCGGGCACGGGTCCCCACACATCGTCGGCCGTACGAACACCTTCAGGCGCATAGCGCACGACGGCACCGCCCCGGTGGCGGGCGAGTGTCGTACGCAGGCGCGCCAGCACCTCAGCCACCTCGGCCGCGTTCGCCGTCAACCCCACATACCCCTTTCCAGACGCCGACCACCGCACCTGGCAACCCTCCACACCTGCCAGCGCCGCGCCCCACAGCAGCGCCGCGCCATCTGCCGGCGCCGTGCCTTCTGTGGCCGCAGGCGCCTCCGCCAGGGCTGAGGGCGGAGCGGTCACCTCGATGAGGGTCGTCCCATCAGGGTAGGCGCCCCACCAGGCCGGCGGTTCGTGGCTGATGTCGGCGCCGGGACCCAGGAGGTCCGCGACGCGTGTGGCGCGGGCCGCCACGCCCTCTGGAACGCCCTCCAGGAGGACGCCCAGCGTGATGCCGTCTCCGGAAGCCTCGCATTCGAGGGCGCTCGGGGCGACGGGGGAGTGCAGCACGCCTTGGACAGCCTCATGGGCGTTGGCGGCGTCTGGGACGCGGGTCGTGACGTAGGCGTGGGCAGAGGGCACCGGGTGCAGCCGGAAGGCGGCTTCGACGATGACGCCCAGCGTCCCGTACGACCCGGCGAACAGCCGCCCCAGGTCGTATCCCGCCACGTTCTTGACGACCTTGCCGCCCGAACGTGCGATCTGGCCGTCCGCGCGCACGATGGTGAGACCGATGACCAGGTCGCGGGGCGATCCGTACAGCAGCCGGAGGGGCCCGGCCGCGCCGGTGGCGATCGTTCCGCCGACCGTGGAGCCGGGGAGGGGCACATCGAGCGACAGGCGCTGGCCGCGCCCGGCGAGGACCTCGGCGAGCCGTTCCATCGTGAGCCCGGCTTCGGCCTTGACGACCAGGTCACCGGCGGCGTGTTCGATGACGCGGTCCAGCCGCGACGTGTCGAGGAGCAGATCGCAGCGGCCCGGTGGCAGGCCCCAGTCGAGGCGCGTCTCGCCGCCCCGGGGGATCACGGCGAGCCCCTGCTCGGCCGCGACCCGCATCACCTCGGCGGCCTCGGCCACCGTCCCGGGCGCGGCCACGAAACGCGGGGTGACGCCGAGGACGCCTTCTTCGGGCTCTCCAGGCCGTACGTCACCGCAGACCTTCGCCAGCGCGTCCAGAGGGTCCAGAGGGCCGCCCATCAGAAGATGTCCGCCTTTCCTTCGTACGGGTGCGGCCCCTTCCGCACGCCCGGGACCTCGCCGCAGAGGCGGGGTGTCGGGAACACCTTGCCCGGGTTGCACAGACCGGCGGGGTCGAAACCGCACCGCACCATCTGCATGGTGTCGAGGTCGGCGTCGCTGAACATCCGCGGCATGTAACGAGCCTTGTCGACGCCGACCCCATGCTCGCCCGTGATGGAGCCGCCGTGCTCGATGCAGAGATCGAGGATCCTGCCGGACACCTCTTCGGCACGTTCAGCCGCGCCTGGCTCGGCGTCGTCGAACAGGACGAGGGGGTGCAGGTTGCCGTCGCCCGCATGGAAGACGTTGGCGACGCGGACACCCGACTCTGCCGAGAGCGCGTCGATGCTGGCGAGAACCTGGGGGAGTGCCGTACGGGGAATCACGCCGTCCTGGACGATGTAGGCCGGGCTGATCCTGCCTACGGCGGCGAACGCGGATTTACGGCCCTTCCAGATCAGTGCCCGTGCGGCGTCGTCGGCGGCGATGCGGATCTCGAACGCGCCGGCCTCGCGGCACAGCCGTTCGACCTCGGCGAACTGGGCTGCGACCTCGGGTTCGGGGCCGTCGAGCTCGACGATGAGGACGGCGCCGGCGCCGGGCGGGTACCCGCACGCGACCGACGCCTCGGCGGCCTCGATGGACAGCGCGTCCATCATCTCGATCGCCGCCGGCACGACTCCCGCGCCGATGATCGCCGAGACGGCCGTGCCGCCGGCCTCGATCGAGTCGTACGCGGCGAGGAGCGTCTGCACGGTCTCGGGCACGCGCGTCAGCCGTACCGTGATCTTGGTCGTGATGCCGAGCGTGCCCTCGGAGCCGATGAACGCGCCCAGGAGGTCGTAGCCTGGGTCGCCGGCGGCCAGGGTGACCAGCTCGCCGTCCGGCGTCACGATCTCGCAGGCGAGGACGTGATGCGCCGTGAAGCCGTACTTGAGGCAGTGGGCGCCGCCGGAGTTCTCCGCCACGTTGCCCCCGACCGAGCAGATCTGCTGGCTGGAGGGGTCGGGCGCGAAGTAGTAGCCGTACGGGCGCACGGCGCGGGTCACATCGAGATTGATCACGCCGGGCTCGACGACGGCGCGCTGGTTCGGAACGTCGATCTCCAGGATGCGGCGCATCCGGGACGTGACGATCAGCACGCCGTCGGTCCGGGGGAGCGCGCCGCCCGACAGCCCGGTGCCCGAACCGCGCGCCACGTACGGGATGCCCGCCGCGGCGCACTCCCGCACGACCGCCGCGATCTGCTCCGCGCTCTCGGGCAGCACGACGATCGCGGGCATGGCGCGATGGTTGGTCAGCCCATCGCACTCGTACGTGCGCAGCCGCACCGGATCTGTGATGACCGCCTCGTCGCCGAGCGCCCTGGCCAGGCGTTCCGCGAGCGCGGGGAGTGTCGTCTCCATCCCCGCCCACCTCCCCTCGCCCCTTCAGCTTCCTCCCCCGAGACGAACGACTGCAAGATCACCCTGTCTTTTCCGGAGAGGTGACGAGGGTGACCTTGCAGTCGACGCTGCCTACGGGAAGTGGACGTACGCGGGAGTGGTCAGGAACTCCTTGTACTCGTCCGCGAGCGTGACGTCCTTGAAGAGCGCCACGGCCTCGTTGAAGCGCGGCTCGTTGAAGGCGTCGCCGAGCTCCTCCCGGATCTTGGCGAGCTCATCGTCCAGGATCTGCTCGACCCACTCCTTGGTGATCTTCTGGCCCTCCTTGGTGGAGATGCCGTTGTAGATCCACTGCCACACCTGGGAACGGGAGATCTCCGCCGTGGCGGCGTCCTCCATCAGGTTGTGGATCGCCACCGCGCCCGACCCGTTCAGCCAGGTGGCCAGGTAGCGCAGTGCCACGTCGACGTTGCCGCGCAGGCCCGCCTCGGTGATGTCGCCCGGCGTCGCGGCCACGTTGAGCAGGTCGGCGGCCGAGACCCGGACGTCCTCACGGAGCCGGTCGCGCTGGTTGGGCTTGTCGCCGAGCACGCCGTCGAAGACCTCACGGCACACCGGGACGAGGTCGGGGTGCGCGACCCAGGAGCCGTCGAAACCGTCGTTCGACTCGCGGGTCTTGTCGGCCCGGACCTTCTCCAGCGCGATCTTGTTGACCTCCTCGTCCTTGCGGGACGGGATGAACGCGGCCATGCCGCCGATCGCGTGGGCGCCGCGCTTGTGGCAGGTGCGCACCAGCAGTTCGGTGTACGCGCGCATGAACGGGGCGGTCATGGTGATCGCGTTCCGCTCGGGCAGGACGAAGTCGGCGCCGCGGTCCCGGAACTTCTTGATGACCGAGAAGAGGTAGTCCCATCGGCCGGCGTTCAGGCCGGCGGAGTGGTCGCGGAGCTCGTAGAGGATCTCCTCCATCTCGAACGCGGCCGGGATGGTCTCGATCAGCACGGTGGCGCGGATGGTGCCGCGCGGGATCTCCAGGGTGTCCTGGGCGATGTTGAACGCGTCGTTCCAGAGCCGTGCCTCGAGGTGGCTCTCCATCTTGGGCAGGTAGTAGTACGGGCCCTTGCCCTTCGCCAGCTGGCGGCGCGCGCTGTGGAAGAAGTAGAGGGCGAAGTCGAACAGCGACCCCGACACCGGCTCGCCGTCCACCAGGAGGTGCTTCTCCTCCATGTGCCAGCCGCGGGGCCGGACCACGATGGTGGCCAGCTCCTCGTCGGCCTTGAGCGCGTAGGACTTGCCGGACTTGGAGTCGGTGAAGTCGATCGTGCGGTCGAGGGCGTCGCGCAGGTTGAGCTGGCCCTCGATCATGTTGTCCCAGAGCGGGGTGTTGGCGTCCTCGAAGTCGGCCAGCCACACCTTGGCGCCGGAGTTGAGCGCGTTGATCGTCATCTTCCGGTCGGTCGGACCGGTGATCTCCACGCGGCGGTCCTCCAGGCCCGGCGCCGGCGCGGCCACCCGCCAGCTCTCGTCGGCGCGGATCTCGGCGGTCTCCGGCAGGAAGTCCAGGGTGCCGCCCGAGGACAGGTGCGCCTGCCGGTCGGCGCGGGCCTGCAGAAGCTCCTTGCGCCGGGCGCCGAGCTCGCGCTGCAGCGTGGCGACCAGGCCGAGCGCCTCGGGCGTCAGGATCTCGTCGTACCGCTCGTTGATGGGGCCGGTGACCTCGATCCCCACCCGACCAACCGACCCCGTCCGACCTCCCCGGCCTTCGAGTGCAGCCATCTGCCCTGCCCTTTCGTATCGTGAAATTCTGCTTCTGTTATGTGGAGAACGCTACTCGCCGGTACAGGAGCCGGTCAAAGCGGTGGGCTGGGTATCCCCTGGCGGCAGGGGGATAATCAACTGACCGTGCGGTCGTGGGCGTGAGACGATCGCCGGGATGTGAGGATCGCCGGCATGTGAGGGAAGACACGCCCGCGTGGCGGTGTTCAAACAAGACATATGACTCACGTTTTCTTCGCAGACCAGGAGACCAAGATCCGCAACGAGATCGAGCGGGACGAGATCGAGAGCTTCGAGGGTTCGAACGCCGCCGGAGACTTCGACGGCGACGCTGAGCTCGAGGGCAACGCCGGGTTCGACGACTTCACCGACTTCGACGGCGAGCCGATGACCGGCGAGCTCGACCTCGAGGACCGGCGGGCCCTTCGCCGCGTCGCGGGGCTCTCCACCGAACTGACCGACGTCACCGAGGTCGAATACCGGGCTCTGCGGCTCGAACGGGTCGTCCTCGTGGGCGTCTGGACCGAAGGCACCGCCGAAGAGGCGGAGAACTCACTGCGCGAGCTCGCGCTGCTCGCCGAGACGGCGGGTTCGCAGGTGCTCGAGGGCCTGTCCCAGCGACGCACCCGTCCCGACGCCGCCACGTACATCGGCTCCGGCAAGGCGGCCGAGCTGCGCGACATCGTCATCTCCACCGGCGCCGACACCGTCATCTGCGACGGTGAGCTGGCGCCCAGCCAGCTGCGGCACCTCGAGGAGATCGTGCAGGTCAAGGTCATCGACCGGACCGCGCTGATCCTCGACATCTTCGCCCAGCACGCCAAGAGCCGCGAGGGCAAGGCCCAGGTCGAGCTCGCCCAGCTCGACTACCTCCTTCCCCGCCTCCGCGGCTGGGGCGGCAACCTGTCCCGCCAGGTCGGCGGACGGGCGGCCGGCGGCGTCGGCATCGGCGGCCGCGGTCCCGGTGAGACCAAGATCGAGCTGGACCGGCGCCGGATCCGTACGCGGATGGCCAAGCTGCGCCGCCAGATCGGCGAGATGGCCAAGTCGCGCGACACCAAGCGCGGCGAGCGACGCCGCAACGCGGTCCCGGCCGTGGCGATCGCCGGCTACACCAACGCGGGCAAGTCGTCGCTGCTCAACCGTCTGACCGGTGCCGGCGTGCTGGTGGAGAACGCGCTGTTCGCCACCCTCGACCCGACCGTCCGGCGTGCGGAGACCCCGAGCGGCCGCACCTACACCCTCGCCGACACCGTCGGGTTCGTGCGGCACCTTCCGCACCAGCTCGTCGAGGCGTTCCGTTCGACGCTGGAAGAGGTCACCGACGCCGGGCTGATCCTGCACGTGGTCGACGGCTCCGACGCCGACCCCGAGGCCCAGCTCGAGGCGGTGCGGGTCGTGCTCCGCGAGATCGGCGCCGACTCGATCCCCGAGATCGTGGTCATCAACAAGGCCGACGCCGCCGACGACCTGACGCTCGCCCGTCTCCAGCGCCGTGAGCCGCACAGCGTGGTCGTCTCAGCCCGTACTGGCCAGGGCATGGACGAGCTCCGCGCGCTCATCGAGCGTGACCTGCCGGGGCTGGAGCGCGAATTCCACGGCGTCGTGCCGTACGCCCGCGGTGACCTGGTCGCGCAGGTGCACGACCGCGGCGAGGTCATCAAGCAGGAGCACGTCGCCGAAGGGACCGTCCTGCACGCGCGTGTGCCCGCTGACCTGGCCGGGGACCTCGAACGTTACGTGGAGCAAACGGTCACAACGTCCTAACCTTTGCACCGTTCTAACGTCACTCTCCGGAGTGGTGTGACGCACCGTAACGAGGCCATAGGGTCCTAGCGGGTCGGATGAGGCCACCGGTCGCGTCCGTCCCGCTGGTCCCGTCCGTACCGAGGGGCCTCGCCTGCCCCGCCGGACCGAGCCCATCGGTTCAGGCAGGCGGCTGCGGGGTCCGGTGCCCTGCGGGCGAGACCGGCTCCATCGGTCTCGCCCGAATTCCGGTCCGGGCGCGCTTGTGTGGGGGGTTGGCCATCCAAGCGACGACAGCCCATATTGCCTTCTGTTCCCTTTTAGGGCGCGGCGGGCAAACCACGAGTCGTCCGTGTCACACCAAGGCGGGCCGCTCGTGGGCCGCGCGCGGAGAGGCAGGTGGGCGCCCGGCTGAGCCTGGTGAACGCACCTGGTTCTGTTGCCGGTCCGGTGGCCGGCGGCGGTGCGCAGCCTCGTGTCTCATGCGTTTGGCGGGCGCCGGCGGGCGTTAGCATGTTGGCCGGTGGCATTGGCCGGGCAGGTTGGTCGTGCCTTTGGCCGGTGGAATGCCGGCCGAAACCTTAATGGTGGTCGCCTTACGGTGACAGCTTCTCAATTCCGCTTGACGCCCCTGCGAGAGTCCGTACGGTCGTAGGACTAAGGACAGGGCGTCGGAGGAGAGGGGCAGCGGCCGAATACTTCTTGGATTACTAGGGATCTGCGTACTTTGTCCGGTTGTCCACGTCTGGTGACCTGCGCGAACGAGGGGCCCTCGCGGCCCGGTGAGCGGCGGGTTCCTGGAACCCTTTCCGAGATGGGTGCGTTTGTTGGCCAGAGGTTGTCGGTCGGGCCTTCAGTGCACTACCGTGACGAAACCGATATCTCCGGTCTCGTTGCTCAAGGTGATCAATCGATCACCCGTTCCCCCAGTGGTGAGTTCGTCGGCACCCAGTCGGCGTTCGGATCGAGAGCAGGTGGCCCTCTGCATGGCATGTCTGCGTTCATGGTCGCGAGCAGGTGGCCCGCCCCATCTCGCCACGGCGTCCGGTCCCGTGCCGGCCGGCACGTTGATCCATTCAGGTCGGTGACCCTATGACGGTACGGCTGTTGACGAACATCGGCAGGCTCTGGACGGGCACCGACGTCTGCAGCAACGCCGCCGTGCTCATCCACGACGACCGGATCGTCTGGGCGGGCCCCGCGTCGGACCTCCCGCAGAGCGTCCCCGGCATCATCGACGACATCGTCGATGTCGACCACGTGGAAAACCTCGGCGGCGGCCTGGTCACCCCCGGCCTCATCGACGCCCACTCGCACCCGGTGTACGCGGGCAACCGCTGGGCCGAGCTCGCCATGCGCACGAGCGGCTCCTCCCACTCGGCGATCGCCGCGGCCGGCGGCGGCGTCAACTCCACCGTCACCGTGACGCGCGGCACCGACCCGTGGACCCTGTGCAACGCCGTTCGTGAACGCCTCCGCCAGTGGATCCTCGCCGGCACCACCACCGTCGAGGCCAAGACCGGCTACCACCTCACCCGCGACGGCGAGCTGGCCGACATCCGGATGCTGCGTTCGCTCGAGGGCGAGCCCTCCATGCCGCGCATCCACGCCACGTTCCTCGCCGCGCACATCCTGCCGCCGGAGTTCTTCGGCCGCCGCCGCGACTACATCGAGGCCGTCCGCCTCTGGGCCGGCGACGCCGCCGCGGCCGGCGCCGACTCGATCGACGTCTACTGCGACGAGGGACACTTCACCGCCGAAGAGGCCCGCGCGCTCCTGCTGACCGGCAAGCGTGCCGGCCTCAAGGCCCGCATGCACGCCTGCGCCAACGAGCGCGTCGGCGCCGCACAGGTCGCCGCCGAAGTCGGCTGCGCCTCCGCCGACCTGCTCACCCAGGCCAACGACGACGACATCAAGGCCCTCGCGCACGCCGGGGTCACCGCCACCGTCTGCCCGGGCAGCGCCCTCAACAGCGCCCGCCCGCCGGCCCCGGTCCGCGCCATGCTCGACCGTGGCGTGACCGTCGCCCTCGGCACCGACCACAACCCGGGCCAGTGCGGCATCACCTCGATGCCGCTCGTCATCGGCCTGTCCGTGGCGATGTTCGGCCTCAGCGTCACCGAGGCCCTGCGCGCCGCCACGCTCGGCGGAGCCGCCGCCCTCCGCGTCGGTGACCGCGGCTCCCTCGCCCCGGGCATGCTCGCCGACATCGTCCTCTGGGACGCCGACCACGAGGGTGCCTTCGCCTGGGCATTCGGACTTCGCGCCCTCCGGGTCTGGCGAGGCGGAGTCCCCGTCCAGCCCTGACCCAGGTCGTTCCGCAAACGCCCACGCTCACCAGCCCGACCCATGGACGAACGCGGCCCGGGAAGGCTCCGCTCGCATGCTGTGAGGGCGGCGAAAAAGGTTCGTTACCTGGCGATAATTCACCTTCCTGCCTGAGGGGATAACCTCGCTCCATGGGAAGCGCCGTCGCGGTCGTCACGGACTCCACCTCCTACCTGCCTCCCGGCCTGGCCGAACGGCACGAGCTCACCGTCGTACCGCTGCAGATCGCCATCGGCGGGACCGTGCGGGACGAAGGCGACATCACCTCCGCCGAGGCGGCTCAGGCGCTCAAGGAGTGGCATCCGGTCACCACGTCCCGGCCGTCTCCCGAACGGTTCGCTCATGCCTTCAAGGCCTGCGCCGGAGCGGGGGCGAGCTCCATCGTCTCGGTGCATCTGTCTGCGGCGATGTCCGGCACCGTCGAAGCGGCACGGCTCGCAGCCGAGGACGCGCCTGTGCCCGTACGCGTCATCGACTCCCACACCATCGGACTCGGGCTCGGCCTCACCGCTCTGTCCGCCGCCGCAGCGGCGCTCCGCGGCGCTGACACGGACGAGGTCGTGACGGTCGCCCGCCGCCGTGCCGAACTCTCCCGCTCGCTCTTCTACGTCGACACGCTCGAGCACCTCCGCCGTGGCGGCCGCATCGGTGCCGCCGCGACACTGCTCGGCTCGGCGCTCATGGTCAAGCCGCTGCTCAACATCGTCGGCGGCAAGATCGAGCCGCTGGAAAAGGTCCGGACGTCCTCCCGCGCGCTGGCCCGCCTCGAAGAGTTGGCGGTCGAGGCCGCCGGCGAACACCCCGTCGTCGACCTCGGCGTCCAGCATGTGTCCGCCGCCCCTCGCGCGGAGGCCCTGGCGGCCCGCCTGCGGGAGCGCATTCCCAACGTCGAGGATGTCTACGTGGGCGAGGTCGGACCGGTCATCGGAGCGCACGTGGGCCCCGGCATGATCGGCGTCGTGGTGGCTCCCCAGCTCCGCTGAACGGGCTGTGGTGGGAGTTATCCACAATTGGCTCAGGGTCTATCACCGGTTACGGTGAGTGCCTAGCTTCGTGAGGCATGAGGTTCAGTAGTCCCACTGACAGGCTGTACGAGCTGATCGAACGGTTGCGCGCGCCCAGGCGGGAAGGGAGTGGCCCGCCGAGCTCCTTCGGAGGCGGCGCTCCACCCGCCGCGTCCTTACGTTCGGGCCCCGAAGCCCCTGAGCCACCGCTCCGCGACCGACTCGACCCAGGCCTTCCAGGCGCCCGCGCGCTGGCCCTGCTCGGCGTGATCGCGGCCCTCGCCGCCGGTGTCTACCTCTGGATGGCGCGACCTCGTCCAGAGCCGGTGACTGCGGCCGCTCCCAGCCCGTCGCTCGCCGTCGCCGCCGTGGCGTCGCCCGCCGGCCGTGTCGTCGTTCACGTGTCCGGCAAGGTCCGGCGTCCCGGCGTGGTCGTCCTGCCGACCGGAACGCGGGTGGCTGACGCGATCAAAGCCGCCGGTGGCGCGCGAGCAGGAGCCCGGACGGACGCCCTCAACCTGGCCCGCAAACTCGTGGACGGCGAGCAGATCCCCGTCGGCATCCCTCCCCCGGCGGCAGCCGCTCCCGCCCTATCCGGAGGGCCGGCGTCCGGGGCTCCAGGGACACCTCTCGATCTCAACGCCGCGACCGTTGACCAGCTGGACGACCTGCCCGGTGTCGGCCCTGTCCTGGCTCAGCGGATCGTGGACTACCGCACCCAGCACGGCTCCTTCCGTTCAGTCGACCAGCTGCAGGAAGTCTCCGGAATCGGCGCGCGCCGCTTCTCCGAGCTCAAGTCCATGGTCCGCGTATGACGCCGCATGAGGAGGAGGGACAGCGACACGACTTGCGGCTCCTTCCACCCGCGTTGGCCGTGTGGTCGTCATCGGCGCTCGCGATCGGAGCTCCGCCAGTCGCGGCATACAGCGCCGCCACCCTTGCCGGACTTGCTGCGGTCCTCCTCCTGACCCGCCGATGGCGACGAGCAGCGAGCCTGGCATCCCGCATCGCGGGATCACGCTCGCAACTTACTGAGCCGAACGGTGACCTGGCTCGCGGGTGGTGGGCGGCGAGTGTGGCATCCCGCGCCGTGCGATCACGTTCGCAGCCTGCTGAGCCGAACGGTGACCTGGCTCGCGGGTGGCGGCGGGCAGCGAGGGCAGCACGATCAGGTTCGCAGGTCGCTGGGCCGAACGAGGAGAGGCGGCGGGCACGCTCCCCGAACGCGAGCCCGGTCGAAGAAAGTTCGCGCCCATGCGATCAGCGGAAGCAGAGAGGTTGGTTGGTGTGGAGGTCGGCGCGCCGCATTCACTCATTGGGGGCGGCAAAGGTTCGGCGGGCGCTGGTGGGGGTGGTGCTGGCCTGCGTGGCGGCTTCGGCGGTCGGTGTGGGAACGCGGGTTGCGGCGGTGGAGACGGGCCCGGTACGGGAGCTGGCACGGGCAGAACGTGTCGCGTCGCTTGAGGTGGTGGTGACCGGGGAGCCGCAGGCCACTGGGTCGGCGGCGCGTCGGATCTTGCTGGTTCGCGCGCGGGCGGAGGTGGTGCGGCGGACGCGGGTTCGGGTGCCGGTGTTGTTGATCGCGGCGGACCGGCGGTGGTCGGGGCTGGTGCCGAGCCAGAGGGTGCGCTTGACCGCTCGATTGACGGTTCCCCGGCATGGTGAGCTGCTGGCGGCGGCCGCGGTCGTGCGGGGCCCACCGCAAGTGCTGGGGCCGCCGTCGAGAGTCCAGCGGGCGGCGGAGGAGGTGCGGGCCAGGTTACGCCTGGCGGTCGAGGGGCTGCCCGACGACCAGCGGGGCGTGCTGCCGGGCATGGTGGTCGGCGACACGTCGCGGCTGGACGCCGGATTGGCCGAGGACTTCCGGACGGCAGGACTCTCACACCTGCTCGTGGTGTCCGGCGCGAATCTCGCGATCGTCATCGGCGCCGTGCTGGGGTTGTGCCGCCTGCTGGGATTGGGGCGGCGCTGGGCTCCGTTCGTCGCGGCCGTCGCGGTGGTCGCGTTCGTGCTCGTCGCGCGGCCCGAGCCCAGCGTGCTCCGAGCCGCGGTGATGGGCGCGATCGGCCTGCTCGCGCTGCTGAGCGGCCGTGAGAAGCAGGGGCTGCCCGCGCTGTGCGCGGCGGTGATCCTGCTGGTGCTGATCGACCCGTCGCTGGCGCGTTCGTACGGCTTCGCGCTCTCGGTGGCCGCGACGGCCGGGTTGCTCGTCCTCGCGCCACCCTGGCGGACGCGGCTCCGTCGCAGGATGCCCGGACCGCTGGCCGACGCCCTGGCGGTCGCGGCCGCCGCGCAGTTCGCCGTCACACCCTTGCTGGTGATGCTCTCGGGTGAGCTGGGGGTCGTGTCGATCGCGGCCAACCTGTTCGCGGCCCCGGCGGTGGCACCCGCGACGTTGCTCGGCGCGCTTGCAGCGGTGGTCGCGTTCGCCGAGCCGTCACTGGCGCGGCTGGTCGTGTGGCCCGCGGGCCTCGCGGTGGGCTGGATCATCTGGATCGCACGTACGGCGGCCGATCTGCCGTACGCGACCATCGCCTGGACCGGAGGCGCGCTGGGTGCGTGCACCCTATCGGTGGCGTGCGCCGCGGCATTGGTGATCCTGCGGTGGCGGCCGGCGCGCCTGCTCGGGGCCGCCGTGATGGTCGGCGTCCTCGCCGCCGTCATCGGACTGCGGGTGACGGCTCCGGGGTGGCCGCCCAGCGGCTGGGCGCTGATCGTTTGCGACGTGGGGCAGGGGGACGGTCTGGTCCTCGCGGCCGGGAGTGAACGAGCGGTCGTCGTGGACGCCGGTCCGGATCCCCAGCTGATGGACGGATGCCTGCAACGGCTGGGAATCCATGCCGTGCCGATGCTGATCCTCACTCATCCCCACGCGGATCACGTGGACGGGGTCGGCGGAGTCAGACGTGGCCGCGAAGTCGCCATGGTGCTGACCACGTCCCGCAGTTCGGGCAAGGAGTCGCGCCTGATCGGTGGCCTGCAGGTCAGGGCGGCCGTACCCGGGCAGCAGTGGACTGTCGGTGACCTCCACCTGTCCGTACTTGCGCCACCAGAGGGGCCGCGCCTGTCATCGGACGACGACGGGACCACGATCAACAACGCCAGCATCGTGCTGGTGGCGCGGCGCCCGGGCTTCAGCGCCCTCCTCGCAGGCGACATCGAGACCGAGGCTCAGAGCGCCCTCGTGGCGAACGTTCCGCCGGTGAACGTGCTCAAGGTCGCACACCACGGATCACGCCGCCAGGACCCGGCCTTCGTGACCGCAGCCGGCGCCGCGATCTCGGTCATCTCGGTGGGGCGGGACAACGACTACGGACACCCGGCGCCCGCCACCCTCACCCTCCTCCGGCACACGCATACCCGCATCTACCGCACTGACCAGAGCGGCGACGTGGCGTTGGTTCGAGCGACCAAAGGCGTGTCGGTGGTCACACGGCGGTGAGCGCCAGATCGCGGCATGCGCGGACCTGTATCTAGCGGACTGGCCTGAGTGGTGATGTGGCGTTGGTGCGAGAGTCATCCGACGGCTGGAACCAAGTCGGATTCCTAGTCCCGCTGTTCAAGGTTGGCGGGGACGGGTGCTCGGGCTGCTTGGCGGGGGAGCAGGAGCGGGGTGGCCAGGATGAGGAGGCCGGCCGTTGCGATTGCGGCGCGGGGGCTGGTGATGCCGGCAAGAAGGCCCCATAGGGCGGTCATGGCCGCGATGGCGGCGTTGCTCGTGACCGTCCAGGCGGCCAGGGTACGGGCGACGCGGTCCGTTGCGGTCAGTTCGAGCCGGTAGGTGACGTACACCGGGTTGAACACTCCCACGCAGGTGATCAAGCCGAGTTCGATGACGATGACGAGTGCGAGACCGGTGACGCCGGGATGGATGAGGGCCAGGCCGAGCAGCCAGCACGCGCGCAGTGTTCCAGCGGTGAGCATCACCTTGTGCTGACCGAACCGCGTGACGAGGCCGGGGGACAGGCGTGAGCCTATGAGGCCGCCGACGCAGGGCACCGCGAACGCCAGGCCGTACTGCCAGGGTGCGAAACCGAGGGGGCCGAGCATGAGCGACGCCAGCAGTGGCGCGGTGGCCATGATCAGGCCGTTGACCAGGATGGTGTTGAAGAACAGCGGGCGCAGGGTGGGGTTGGCCAGGATGTACCGCCATCCTTCGAGCAGGTCGGTGGCCCGGTGGCGTGGTGCGCCGGTTCGTACGGGCTGCGGCTCGTTCCCGCCGATGGCGCGGATGCCAACGGCCGAGAGCAGGAAGCTGACCGCATTGGCCACCACGGTCGTCACCGGGCCGAAGAGCCCGATCGCGGCCCCGCCGAGCGGCGGTCCGAGCACAGCGGCGGTCCATGTCGTCGACTCGAACCGTCCGTTCGCCACAAGGAGGTCCTCGGGGGGCACAAGCGCTTTCAGACATGCGCCGCTCGCCGCCCTGAACGCGATGTCAGCGGTGGCGACGATGACCGACACCACCAGGAGCTGGGCGAACGTGAGCCAGCCGAGCACGAACGCGGCGGGGACGCTCATCAGGGTCGCGAACCGGATCAGATCCATCGCGACCATCACCGGGCGCTTGCGGCGGAACTCCACCCAGGGGCCGAGCGGCACCGCGATCACTGTGCCGGCCGCGAGTCCGGCGGCCGCCAGCATCGACACCTCGCCCGGTTCGGCGTGCAGGACGAAAATCGCGATCAGAGGGAACGCGTCGAACGCGAGCCGCGTGCCGAACGTGCTGACCGCGTAGGCCGTCCAAAGCCACCGGAACTCCCGGCCCAGCGACCTCATGTTCTCCCTACAACCTCGCGTTGACCATCGAGACCGTAGCGATCGGGAAGCGTGAGGACAAACAACTGATGGGGGGTAGAGCTACAACCAAACGTTGTACCTCTAGGGTTCCCATTGTGGACCTCGGAGCCGTGCGCACCTTTGTGGCCGTCGCGAACGCGGGCCAGTTCCAGCAAGCAGCGGCCGACCTGGCGATCACTCAGCAGGCGGTCTCCAAGCGCATCGCCGCACTGGAGAAGGATCTCGGCGTACTGCTGTTCACCCGCACAGCGCGCGGAGCCCAGCTGACCATCGACGGCCAGGCGTTCCTTCCCCACGCCCATGAACTCCTCCAGGCCGAGGAACGGGCGGCCGCCTCAGTCCGGGCAGACCGCCGCGCGCTGCGGGTGGACGTGATCGGCCGGCACCTCGCACCAGCGGGTCTGCTCCGCGGCTTCCATCGCGCGCATCCCGATATCGACCTCGATGTCGTGACCCTCTTCGACGCCGACGCGGCCATCGACGCCCTCCAGTCCGGCACGATCGACGCGTCCTTCCGGGCCGTCACCCGGCGGCCTCCCGATGGCATCGAAGCGGCCCGGGTCTGCAACGAACCCCTTCAGCTCGTCACCGGGCCTGACCACGAGCTCGCCTCCGCCCGGGCGGTGACGCCCGCCCAGCTCGCAGGTCACCGGATCTGGATGCCCGGCATCCTCCCCGGCACCGAGTGGGCCACGTACTACCAGGACCTCGCCTCCGAGTTCGGGCTCACCATCGAGACGACCGGCCCCAACTTCGGCATGGACGCCCTCCTCGACACGATCGCCGACTCCGCGGCGCTGACCACCTTCGTCGGTGAGCAGACCCGTTTCGCCTGGCCCGCCGACTACGGTCTGCGGCGCATCGCCCTCCACAGCCCGACACCGGTCTATCCGCACTCGCTGATCTGGCGCGATGGCAACCCGCACCCCGCACTCGCGACCCTCCGCAATCACCTCGGCTTCCCCCGCCCCGACCCCGGGAGCTGGACCCCGAAATGGGCGCATCAGTGAGTGCCACGTGACGCCTTCGGGCGCCTACGTGCCATGACCATCGCCGTCATCGGGCCAGGTGCCTCGGGCTGAGTGGCCGGGCAGGGTGTGGTCGGGCTGCGTGGTCAGATAGGGGCACCCGGCAACGTCGTCAGGCTGCGTGGTCGGGCAGGTGTTGGGGGCCGGGCATGGCGACGGGTGTGATGGCTGGGAGGGCTGCTGGGCACAGGCGCGGGCGGGCTGTTGGTCGTCAAGTTGGTCGTCAAGGATGGCGGGGTTCGGGGACGGAGCCGGGGGTCAGGCGTGGCATGCTGCTGGGGTGCCAGCTGACCCCATCACGCTCATCGTCGGTGACGAAGAACTGCTCGTGGATCGTGCGGTCGGCGACGTGGTCGCCGCCGCCCGTTCGGCCGATCCCGAGGTCGAGGTGATCGACCTTGCGCCGGGCGGGCTGGAGACGGGGCGGCTGGCCGAGCTGACGTCGCCCTCCTTGTTCGGGGGCAGCAAGGTGCTCGTCCTGCGGTCCTCCCAGGATCTGGGCAAGGATCTGGCGGCGGAGGTCCTCGCGTACGTCAAGAATCCGGCCGAGGACGTCGCCCTGGTCGCGGTCCACGCGGGTGGCGCCAAGGGCAAGGCCTTGGCGGACGGGCTCGCCAAGGCCGGGGCCCGAAAGATCGCCTGCCCGAAGATCACCAAGATGGGCGAGCGGATCGACTTCGTCCGCAACGAGATTCGCCGGCACGGCGGGAAGATCTCCGCGGACGGCGCGCGCAACCTGCTCGACGCCGTGGGGAACGACCTGAGGGAGCTGGCCGGGGCGTGCAGCCAGCTCGTGGCCGACACCGGCGGCAAGATCGACGACGTCGCGGTCGCGCGCTACTACCGTGGCCGGGCCGAGGTCAGCGGCTTCAGCGTGGCCGACAAGGCGATCGAGGGGCAGCTCGCCGACGCCCTCGAACAACTCCGCTGGGCCCTGGCGACGGGCGTCGCGCCTGTGCTGATCGTCAGTGCCCTCGCCCAGGGGCTCCGGGGCCTCGCCAAGGTCGGTGGAGCCCCGCGCGGTGCCCGCGGAGCCGCGCTCGCCAAGGAACTCGGCATGCCCCCCTGGAAGATCGAACGCGTCCAGCGCCAGCTGCGCGGTTGGTCCGGCGAAGGCGTCGCCCGGGCCCTGGGTGCCGTCGCCGAGGCCGACCTCCAGGTCAAGGGCGGTGCCGCCGACCCCGCGTACGCCCTGGAGAAGGCCGTCAGCGACATCGTCGCTGCACGAGCCGTCCGCTGAGGCGATGGCCGGCTTCTTGCAGGCTGTCGGCGGCAAATGTGCGGCCATCGTCCGCCGTTCGCCGGGCTCGCAGCATCACGCGATCTGGGAACGCGGAAGGCTGCAACATTGCTGCGCGGCGCGGACTCCATCATGGGTGCCCTCCCGATCGCAGGAGGGGCGTCGCTCGGTGCTGCGGTGGTCCGGCTCGCTGGGCTACTGCTGGAGCTCGGCCTTGCGTTTCAGGCCGGCGGCTTCCATTGCCACATAGCGGCGGGAGCGGGCGCCGGCCAGGAGGGCGACTAGGAAGGCCAGGGGGCCGGTTTGGTCCAGGACCAGGCGGACGCTCACCGTGCCGTCGGCGTGGGTGGTGACGTCATGCGAGGCCACGGTGGTCAGGCCGGGGGTGCGTGCCGCCCAGGTGAACGACCGGCCCGGATCGAAATCGGTGACGGTCCACACGGCGGCAGGGAGTTTGGGCTGGTGGACGCGGGCCTTACTGCCTTCGCCGAACGGGCCCTGGGTGAGGCGTTCCACGCGGTCGATCGAAGCGGTCCACTCGGGCCAGCGTTCGACGTCCTCCAGGAGACGCCAGACGGTCTCCGCAGGCGCGTTGATCTCGACGGTGACTTCGTGGTGCATCTGGGGCTCCGGATCAGCCAGGGATCATCAGGTACGCGGGCGGGACGGAGTCGACCAGCCAGACGCCGTTGGCGCTGACCTGGAATTCGTGGCCGTCTGCGGCCATGCGGGCGGAGTCGACCACCAGGACGACCGGGCGGCCGCGGCGGGCGCCCACCCGGATGGCGGTCTCGCGGTCGGGGGAGAGGTGCACGGCGTGCCGGGCCATGGGGCGCAGACCCTCCTGGCGGATCGCGGCGAGGGAGGTGGCCACGGTGCCGTGGTAGAGGACGGCGGGCGGCGGCGTCACGGGCAGATCGAGCTCGACCTCCACGGAATGGCCCTGGCTGGCGCGGATGCGTTCGCCGGTCTCGTCGAACGAGTACCGGCGCTTGTCGTTGTTCGCGACCACGTGATCGAGCTCGGCGCGGGTGATCGGGAAGTTGTGCCGGGCGGCGGCCGCGAGCAGTTCCTCGACGTTCGCCCACCCGGCGGCGTCCAGGGTGAGACCGATCCGCTCCGGCCGGTGGCGCAGGTGCTTGGCCAGATATTTGGAGATCTTCACGGTGCGCCGGTCGTCCATGGTCACCTGGCCACCGTACGGCGATCACGTTGTCGGACGCTCGTCATTTTGGCGCTCCGGGCAGCACGAAAACGCCGTGGCCCGGCTGGGCCACGGCGTTCTGTGAAGACGCCGGGTCTTACTTGGCCTGCAGGGCGGCGGCCTGCTTGGCGATCGCCGACTTGCGGTTGGCGGCCTGGTTCTTGTGGATGACGCCCTTGCTGGCCGCGATGTCGAGCTTGCGGGCCGCGGTGCGCTGGGCAGTGATCGCCTCGTCGACGTTGCCCGCCTCGGCGGCCTCGCGGAACTTGCGGATCGCCGTCTTCAGCTCGGACTTGACGGCCTTGTTGCGCAGGCGAGCCTTCTCGTTCTGCTTGTTCCGCTTGATCTGGGACTTGATGTTCGCCACGTCGAAGAGCCTCAACTTGAAAGTCGTTGGTCAATGGGTTGCGCTCGCCGGCCCGGAGGGGCCGGCACCGGCGGCGGCCGCGGTGCCCCACGGCACGACGCAACGCCACACGCAGTCGCACAGCCTACCAATCCCAGCGCTCCACCCAAAACCAGCGGGCGCCGGGCTGTGCGACTCCAAATGTACGGCCTCGCGAGCGATGTGACCGTGTGAACGGAGCATGCCCGGGGACATGGGACTATGGGATACGGCAAGATCTGCCCTGCCATCGTCACCTGACGATCCCTGACCACCGAGTTTGCGAAACGGACCCCGGTGCCTGCGCCAGAGCCCAACAAGACCGATCCCGCGATCATCCGGAACTTCTGCATCATCGCGCACATCGACCATGGCAAGTCGACGCTCGCGGACCGCATGCTGCAGCTCACCGGGGTGGTCGAGGCGCGCCAGATGCGCGCGCAGTATCTCGACCGCATGGACATCGAGCGGGAACGCGGCATCACGATCAAGAGCCAGGCGGTGCGGCTGCCCTGGACGGGGAACGACGGCGTCGACTACGTGCTCAACCTGATCGACACCCCCGGGCACGTCGACTTCTCGTACGAGGTGTCCCGTTCGCTCGCGGCGTGCGAGGGGGCGGTGCTGCTGGTGGACGCGGCGCAGGGCATCGAGGCGCAGACGCTCGCCAACCTCTACATGGCGCTCGAGGCCGACCTGCACATCATCCCGGTGCTCAACAAGATCGACCTGCCGGCGGCGCAGCCGGACAAGTACGCCGCGGAGCTGGCGAGCATCATCGGCTGCGAGCCGGACGACGTGCTCCGGGTCTCGGGCAAGACCGGCGAGGGCGTCCCCGAGCTGCTCAACAAGATCGTTGAGACGGTGCCCGGCCCGGTCGGTGACCCGGATGCCCCGGCGCGGGCGCTGATCTTCGACTCGGTGTACGACACCTACCGCGGTGTGGTGACCTACATCCGGATCATCGACGGTCACCTGTCGCGCCGCGAGAAGAGCCTGATGATGTCGACCGGCGCGGCGCACGAGACCCTGGAGGTCGGCGTCATCTCGCCGGAGCCCAAGCCCGTCGCGGGGCTCGGCGTCGGCGAGGTCGGCTACCTGATCACAGGTGTGAAGGACGTCCGCCAGGCGCGCGTCGGTGACACGGTCACCGTGGCCTCGCGGCCGGCGCCGGAGTCGCTCGGCGGCTACCAGGACCCCAAGCCGATGGTGTTCTCGGGCCTCTACCCGATGGACGGCGACCAGTATCCAGAGCTGCGCGACGCGCTCGACAAGCTGCGCCTCAACGACGCCGCGCTGATCTACGAGCCGGAGACGTCGGCGGCGCTGGGCTTCGGCTTCCGCTGCGGCTTCCTGGGCCTGCTGCACATGGAGATCGTCCGGGAACGGCTGGAACGCGAGTTCAACCTGTCGCTCATCTCGACCGCGCCGAACGTCATCTACCGCGTGGTGATGGAGGACGGCACCGAGCACGTCGTCACCAACCCCAGCGAGTTCCCCGAGGGCAAGATCGGCAACGTGTACGAGCCGATCGTCAAGGCGACGCTGCTGGCCCCGTCCGAGTTCATCGGCGCGATCATGGAGCTGTGCCAGGGGCGGCGCGGGGTCCTGCAGGGCATGGACTACCTGTCCGAGGACCGCGTCGAGATCCGCTACACCCTGCCGCTGGCCGAGATCATCTTCGACTTCTTCGACCAGCTGAAGTCGCGGACGCGGGGGTACGCGTCGCTGGACTACGAGCCCAGCGACGAGCAGGAGTCCGACCTGGTCAAGGTCGACATCCTGCTGCAGGGCGAGTCGGTCGACGCGTTCAGCCAGATCGTGCACAAGGAAAAGGCGCGCGAGTACGGGCTGATGATGACCTCCAAGCTCAAGGAGCTCATCCCGCGGCAGCAGTACGAGGTGCCCATCCAGGCGGCCATCGGCGCCCGCATCATCGCCCGCGAGAACATCCGCGCCATCCGCAAGGACGTGCTCGCCAAGTGCTACGGCGGTGACATCTCCCGTAAGCGCAAGCTGCTGGAGAAGCAGAAGGAAGGCAAGAAGCGGATGAAGACGATCGGCCGTGTCGACGTCCCGCAGGAAGCCTTCGTCGCCGCCCTGTCCACCGGCGAGACCTCCACGGACAAGCCCAAGAAGTAACACGCGCACCGAACCGGCAGCCACAGGGGCATCGCGGTAGCCACAGGGGCATCGGCACCGCCACGCCCCAGAAGCGACGCGGGCGTACGGCTCGGGCCATATCGGATCAGGGCGCGTCGCGGGAGCGCGTTCCAGCAAACGTCTCGATATCGCAAAGCGGTGGTGACGCGGTGTCCCCACGAGGACACTGGGCGTTGTGACCCATACGTTGCTGCATCAGGTTCTCGTTTCCGACCTGGTGGTCCCGATCGGGCTGGCGGAGACGGCCGAGCAGGCGTCCCGTACCGGGTCGGGGCCACGGCTGGCCGACAACACGTGGCTGCGCTCGGATCTGCTGGTCTTCCGCAAGGAGCAGGACGCGGGGGATCGCGGGTACATCGAGGGGGCGCCGCTCCTGGCCATCGAGGTGACCTCCGACGCGTCGCGCGAGGTGGACCTCGGTGCAAAGAAGGACATGTACGAGCGGTTCGCGGTCCCGTCCTACTGGGTGGTCGACCTCAAGGGCGATGAGCCCGAACTGCAGGTCTTCGAGCTGAGCGATGACGGGCGGTACGCCGAGGAGGCGCGTGTCACCTGGGGTCGGACCTGCACGATCACCCGCCCCTTCGCGATCGAGCTCGCCCCTGACCAGATCTTCGACCGGCTGCCCCGGCCGCCCGCCCCGAGGAAAGGCATCCACATGTCCGACCAAGATCACCGAACTGGCCCGGACCTCCCGCACTGCGAGGAGCCCATCCTGATCGACGCCTTCGGCCGCTGGCCGACGGGTGCCGAGAAGGTCGAGCTGTGGGACGGCTGCCCCGTCTTCTACGGCGCCTGGGACGAGCGTGACGTCGAGATCGCCGAACGTGCCTATCCCGGCCGTGTCATCCGCCTGGACCAGCCGCCCGGCGAGCCCGGCACGCTCACCGTTCTCCCGGGCCCCGGCGTCCCTGAAGACTCCCAAGCCAGCTGAACCCGAGTCGGTTGAACGACCGTGTCGCCACACCGAGGCGGCGACTCATCGCTCAGACGGGCCGGCTCCGCCGGTCATTTGAAGATCGGCCAGGCCACCGGTGTCGGGACGCGGCGGAACTCGCCCCGGTTGGCGGCGCGCGCCCCGTACACCAGGTAGAACATGGTCACGGCGGTGAAGCCGAGCGGGATCCAGATCATCACCTCGACGGCGAGGGAGAGCAGGCCGCCGACCAGCCACACGGCGATCGCGGCGAGGCCCATGTTGAGGCCCTGCGCGGCGTGCCGGCGGACGAACGGTGACCGGCCCTTGCCGACGAAGGCGATGGCGGGGGCGATCGCGCCGATCAGGAACTGGCCCACATACGCCATGAGGGCCCAGCTCTTCTCGTCGTGGCTCACCTGGCCGAAGTGCCCCGGCATCTGGGCGGTGCTGCGGCCCTGCTGCGCAGGCGGCTGCTGCTGCTGCCATGCGGACGGCTGCGGCTGCTGCCAGGCCTGCTGGCCCTGCTGCTGCCATCCGGGCTGCCCCGGCTGCTGACCCTGGCCGGGTGAAGGGGGAGGCCCGTAGGCCATGAGGCATGTCCTCTCAGAGTCTGCGAGAGCTCTTGGCGAAGTCTACGACTACTTCGACGCACGCGAGGTTCGCAGGTTCCACGGGTTAATTGGGACCAGAGGGGTTGCGCCAGAGAATCGCAGTGGGGGACTGGGCAGTGAGCGTGATCGAGCCGGTCCAGGAAATGGCGGAACGCTGGGGGAGATAGGCGCTGCGCAGGAAGAAGCCACGGTTGACGGAGGTGACCGTGGACGGGGCGCCGTTGTCGCCGAGGCCGACCGGGCGGCGGATGGCTTCGATGGACGCGATGTCGGCGACGGTCGTGCCCCGGGGAAGTTCGATCGTCGTCGCTGCGGGGCCGTCGCGTTCGATGGACCAGGAGGGTTCTGCGTGGTCGGAACGGTAGAGCCTGGCCGGGTCGCGCTTCAGCCGTACACCGAGGGACACGCCGGGGGCCGAGCCGATGCCCGTCGGTGCGCCGGTGCGCTTGGCGAGCTCGACGAAGAGGTACGTGCGCAGATCGCCGACCGCCTTCGTGGCGGGGTCGGAGGGCTTCTCGATCTTGCCCTCGCGGAGCATCTCCTGGGCCATGATCCGGTACGTCCACGGCTCGCGGTCCATGACGACCTCGCGGGCACGGGCGGCGGGCTTGGTGCGCGACGCGTCGAGGAGGAAGCGGAGCGGGGCCTTCGGCATGATGACGTCGCACATGTTGTTGTTCATCGTGCACGTCTGCAGAACGGGATGGTCGCCTTCGTAGCGCCCGGTGAACTTCAACGTCAGATGTTGCGGCCCCTGGTAGACCCCGGTGCCGGCGACCCGGCGGCCGGACGCGTCCACCTCGACCCGGTACACCCATTCGATGTCGGTCGTACGGCCCCAGCGGGCCATGAGGGCGGGGCTGTCGGTGCCGCCGTCCTCGTTGCTCCACACCGCCGAGTACTCGATGATCCGGTGCCCGGCCGTCTTCGCGGGGGTCGAGTCATGCCAGGCGATCAGAGGCAGGTCGGTCTTGGCGTTCTGGTACGGGTCGCCGAACGGCCAGCCCGTGCGGCCGACGATGACGGGCGCGTGGCGGAGGGCGACCTGGTCGGCCTGAGGCATCCGCACGGTCGGCCGCGCGAGCGTGACGCGGCGGGCTGACGGTGCGCTGCCCTTCGCGAACCTGAGCGTGACCTTGTGCTTGCCCGGCCGTACGGGCCCCAGACCGAGGCTGCGCGGGATCGGATCCGCGGAGGGGACGACGAGGTCGGTCACATGCCGCCCGTCCACCGAGATCGCCACGACCGCGGACTCCGCGCTCTTGCGCGCCCACGAGACGCCGGGCGCGGCGGCGGTGAACGCGATCACGGCTTCGCCGGCGCGGTCGGCGGTGAACGTCAGCGTGCGTGCCGGGCCACCACGGTTCACGGTGATGATGCCGGGGGCTGAGGAAGCGGCGGCCGAGGAGGTGGTGGCGGCCGAGGAGGTGGTGGCGGGTACGAGAACGAGGGGTGCGCCGACGAGGGCGCCGGTCAGACCGAAGGCGGCGGAGCGAGCGCGGCTTCTCATGATCAGGGAATCTAGAGAGCCCTGATTGCGGTCCGGTGAAGAACGGGTCCCTCGTGGATGTCAGGATCGTTCAGCGGCTGTGGCGCCCCTGCCGTCGCCGGGCGGCTTGGAGCGAGACGCCGGTGAACAGGCCCTGCGCCGACCCGCCCTCCGGCCGGTAGAGCCTGAGGCCGAGGGCGGGCAGATGTGACATGCGGCCTCGTACGTTCACCTCGTGCCCGAGATCCCGGAGCAGTGCGATCACGTCGTCCGCGGGGTCGTCGAGCAGGTCGATGCCGTCGAGCCGGAAGCGCAGTTCGGGGTTGCCGCCCCAGCCCGTGACCCGTTCGCCGTAGATCTCTCCGACGAGCTCGTCGCCGCGGCCTCGGCCGTCCTGGCGTTCGGTCGAGACGGCGAGCCGTCCGCGCCCCACCCAGATGCTGCGGTGGTCGGCCCAGCCGCACAGGAACTGGGCCTTGGGCGGCCGCGTGCCGCACTGGTCGGCGACGGTGGCGAGCGTCGTCCAGGCGTCGGCCGCGCGCGTGGAAAAGCGCAGATGGGCGTCTGGCAGGACGGCGCCGTTGCCGGGTTCGAGCGTGACGACGTACGGGGGCACCTTCCCCGGGAACCGCGCCGGATCGGGATCCCGCAGGGTGACCAGGCCCTCCCACGCGATCGGAGCCTCGACCTCGAACCACGAGATGCCGGCTTCCAGGCCGAGTTCGAGGAACGTCCGGTCGCTCAGGCTCCGGCCGAGGTGCTCGCGGAGGCACTCGGCGGTCTCGTCCAGCCTGCGCCGCCACCATGCGGGTTCGGGCTCGCCGCCCTCCCAATGCACGCCCGGCCCGCGTACGTCGACGCGTTCCTCGGCCCCGTCCTTATCGACGATCACGTAGTGCCAGCCGCCGGGCTCGCCGCGGAGCAGCACCCGGATGGGCACCCGGCCGAACTTGATTGCCCCCTCATTCCGCACCAGGTGACCCTATCCGGGCTTGCGCGCCGCAGTCGTACGGACGCCGGCCGCCGGACGCCGGCCGCCAGATCGCCATTCGGATGGGGGTCGCGGCGCCCGTACTGATCGACCGTGATCGTCCCGGCTTGTCCTGGCGCTTTGACCTGGTGTTCCGTGCGACACGGCGGGGGTTGCTCATCCCGCGCGGATATGTCGGTACGGTCGGACGGCAAGGGTCGCCGAGGTCCGGGAGGTTTCGACCGTGCCCCACTCCGAGCAGGTTCTGCGTTCTCCGAAGGAGCGGGCAGCGGTGAACGGCGTGGTGCGAGCCCTGCGGTCCGCCGCGCCGTTCGGCTGGGAACGGCTCGGGTTCGAGTTCCGCGCCACCGTGGGCATCGACAGCGCCTCGTTCGAGATCATCGACTCGCGCGGGGAGGCGCGTCCGGCCGTGCCGCCGGGGCAGGCCATCGGCAAGATGGACGAGCTGCGCCGGGCCATGTACGTGCGGGGCAAGGGCGCCTGGTTCACCGCGCGCCTGAGAGTGGAACGGTCGGGACGGGTGAGCGCCGAGTTCGACTACGACGGCGAGCCGGATTTCACGCCGCCGCTGACCCCGTCCGCGTACGTTCTGGATCTCGAACGTTTCCCGCGTACCGACGAGCACATCCCTCCCTGGCTCCGCGCCAAGCTCCGCCAAGCCTGATCCGCCCGCCGCCCGCCGCCAACGGCGGCCGGACCAGGGGCATGGAGAGGGCAGACTTGAAGGGTGCCCGCGACCCTGCCCGATGGCGACCCCGTACCGGCCGACGGAACACTGCCCCGCAGCGCGATGACCGGCCTCGGTTCCCGGCCTTTCGCCTTCTACGTCCATGTCCCGTTCTGCGTGACCCGCTGTGGCTATTGCGACTTCAACACCTACACCGCCACCGAGCTGGGGCCGGGCGCGAGCAGGGAGTCCTACGCCGACACCGCGATCCGCGAGGTGCGGATGGCGCGGCGGGTGCTGGGGGAGGCCGCGCTGCGGGTCGAGACCGTGTTCGTGGGCGGCGGGACGCCGACGCTGCTCTCGCCCGACGACCTGGGACGCGTCCTCACCGCGATCGACGCCGAGTTCGGGCTGGCGCCGGATGCCGAGATCACCACGGAGGCCAACCCCGAGTCGGTGGACGAGGCCTACCTCGGGAAGCTGCGCGAGGCCGGGTTCACGCGCGTCTCGTACGGCATGCAGAGCGCCAGGGAGCATGTGCTGGCGACGCTCGACCGGACCCACACGCCCGGGCGGGTTCCGCAGGTCGTCGAGTGGACGCGGCAGGCGGGCTTCGAGCACGTCAACCTGGACCTGATCTACGGAACGCCCGGGGAGAACGACGACGACTGGCGGGCCTCGCTGGAGGCGGCGCTGGCGACCGAGCCCGATCACGTGTCCGCGTACGCGCTGATCGTCGAGGAGGGCACCCGCCTGGCGGCCCAGGTGCGGCGCGGTGAACTCGCCACCCCCGACGACGACGCGATGGCCGACCGGTACCTGATGGCGGAGGAGCTGCTCGGCGCCCACGGGCTGCGCTGGTACGAGATCTCCAACTGGGCCACCGGCGACGCGGCGGCCTGCCGTCACAACCTCCTCTACTGGACCGGCGCCGACTGGTGGGGGGTGGGTCCCGGCGCGCACAGCCACGTCGGCGGCACCCGCTGGTGGAACGTCAAGCACCCCGCCGCCTACGCGTCGCGGCTGGCCGAGGACGTCACCCCGGCGCACGCGAGGGAGATCCTCGACCCCGCCGACCGCCGGATCGAACGGATCATGCTGGAGCTGCGGCTGGCCGAGGGCTGCCCGGTGGAGCTCCTCGACGACGCGGCGGTGCGGCGCGCGATCGGCGACGGGCTGATCGAGGCCGGGCCGTACGAGCGCGGCCGCGCCGTCCTCACCCTGCGCGGCCGCCTGCTCGCCGACGCCGTCGTCCGCGACCTGACCTGACCGGTCTCCGGCCGGCCTACTTGATCATCGGCCAGGCCATGAACGTCGGGAACCGGTAGTACTCGCCCCGGTTGGCCGCGACCGCCGCCATGATCAGGAAGACGATCTGGGCGATCCCCTGCGCGATGAGCAGCGGGATCCCGATCAGGATGAAGATCAGCACGAAGTTGATGATCAGGTAGACGAACTGCGTGATCGCGAAGTTGAGCCCCTGGGCGCCGTGGTGGCGCAGGAACGGCGACTCGTCCTTCTTGATCAGGAAGACGAGCAGCGGCGCGATGAAGCCGAGCAGGAACTGGCCCAGGTGGCACATCAGCCCCCAGGTCCGGTCGTCGGAGCTCGGGGCGCCGTATCCGTGTCCCGGAGGCCCGTACGCCTGGATCTGGCCGCCATAGCCGTAGGGCTGGTCGTAGCCGGGCGCCTGCCCGTACCCCGGTACTTGGCCGTAGCCCTGCTGGCCGTAGCCCTGCGGCTGGCCATAGCCAGGGGTGTCTTGCCCGTAGCCCGGCTGGTCGTAGCCCGGCTGCTGGCCGTAACCCGGTTGCTCTTGCCCGTATCCGGGCTGCTGCCCGTACCCAGGCTGCTGCTGCCCGTGGCCCGGCTGGTTCTGTCCGTGATCCGGTTGTTCCGGAGGCCCGTACGACATCGCCTGCTCCTCAATGGGGGTCCGGCTTACAGCGGGGGGCGTCAGGGGTTCAGGGGACCGTCACAAAGTCGATCAATTCTTCGACGCGGCCCAGGAGTTCTGGTTCCAGGTCGGTGTAGGTGGACACGGACCGCAGGATCCGTTTCCATGCTTCCCCCACGTCGTCCCCCCAGCCCAGTGCGGCGAGTACCCCCTCCTTCCAGGGTACGCCGCGCGGGACTCGGGGCCACCCGGGAATGCCCACCGCGGCGGGCTTGACCGCCTCCCAGATGTCGATGAACGGATGCCCGGTGATCAGCACGTGCGGGGACGAGACCCGCGCGGCGATCCGGCTCTCCTTGGAGCCCGCCACGAGATGGTCGACCAGGACGCCCAGCTTGCGCTCGCGCCCGGGCCCGAACTCGTCCACGATGGCCGGAAGATCATCGATGCCTTCCAGATACTCGACCACGATGCCCTCGACCCGCAGATCATGGCCCCAGATCTTCTCGACGAGCTCGGCGTCGTGCACGCCCTCCACGTAGATGCGGCTCTCCTTGGCGACCCTGGCCCGCAGCCCCGGGACGGCGATCGACCCGGAGGCCGACAGCATCCGGCCCTTCGCGGCCGCGCCGGCCGTTCCCGCCGCGCCACCCCCGCCCCCAGCGCCCCCAGCGCCCGTCCCTGTTGGCCGGACGAGCGTCACCGGCTTGCCGTCGATCAGGAAGCCCGCCTTGGTCAGCGGGAAGACGCGCCGCTTGCCGAAACGGTCTTCCAGCGTCACGCCGAATTTGTCGCAGCTCACCACGGCGCCGCAGAATCCACTGCCGGGATCCTCCACGACCAGGTCGATCTCGGCCGGAATCTCGGGTATCTGTCCTTTACGCGGGCGCCGCCAGTCGCCCGCGAGAACGTCGTCACCGTAGTCCTTGCTCTGCACGGATCGGCACTCTAGTGACTGGAGACCATCCCGGCACCCTCCTGACCGTCCCTTCCGGGCCGTACAATTGGCACTCGAAAGTACGGAGTGCCAGTGGAGTGCCAGTACAGAGCCAGTGCACGGGGCGCTCGCAGGCAAGTGCCAGTACGGGGGCGAAGGAGGTGACCACGTGCTCGACGACCGCAAACTCGAGGTCTTGCGCGCCATAGTCGAGGACTATGTCTCCACCAATGAGCCGGTCGGCTCCAAGGCCTTGGTGGACCGGCACAACCTCGGCGTGTCCTCGGCCACGATCCGCAACGACATGGCCGTTCTGGAGGAGCAGGGCTACATCGCCCAGCCGCACACCAGCGCGGGACGCATCCCGACCGACAAGGGCTACCGGCTCTTCGTCGACCGCCTGTCCACGGTCAAGCCGCTGTCGTCGGCCGAGCGCCGGGCCATCGAGACGTTCCTCAACGGCGCGTACGACCTGGACGACGTCGTCGGCCGCACCGTCCGGCTGCTCGCCCAGCTGACCCGTCAGGTCGCGGTCGTGCAGTACCCCTCGCTCACCCGTTCGTCGGTACGGCACGTGGAGCTGGTGCCGGTCGCCTCGCGCCGGCTGCTCCTCGTCCTGATCACCAATACCGGCCGGGTGGAGCAGCGGGTCATCGAGACCTACGGCGAGGTCTCTGAGGAGTCCATCGGCCATCTGCGGGCGTTGCTCAACACCTGTCTGGACGGCTGCGGGCTGGGCGAGGTGCCGGTGGCGGTGGCCGACCTGCCCGAGAAGGTCGCGGCGGACGATCGGCCGCTTGCGGCCGCGGTCCTGTCGGTCCTGCTGGAGACCCTCGTCGAGAAGCACGACGAAAAGATCGTGTTCGCGGGGGCCGCCAACCTGGCCGCCGTCGACTTCTCCCGGAGCCTGCGCGACGTCCTGGAGGCACTGGAGGAGCAGGTGGTCCTCATGCGGTTGCTCGGGGAAACCGGTGATTCCTCTAGTCTTACGGTGCGCATCGGGACCGAGAACCCCGACGAGGGGCTCCGGTCGACTTCCGTCGTCGCCGCCGACTACGGAGTCGGCGATCAGACATTGGCCCGGCTGGGAGTGCTCGGGCCGACACGGATGGACTACCCCAGCACGATGGGAGCGGTACGGGCAGTGGCACGCTACGTCGGACAGATCCTGGCGGGTTCGTAAGTGGCCAACGACTACTACGCGACCCTAGGGGTCCGCCGCGACGCGAGCGCGGACGAGATCAAGAAGGCGTACCGCCGGCTCGCGCGCGAACTGCACCCTGACGTCAATCCGGATCCGGAGACGCAGGAGAAGTTCAAGGAGATCACCCAGGCCTACGAGGTGCTCTCCGACCCGAAGAAGCGCGAGATGTACGACCTGGGCGCCGACCCGTTCGCCCCGGGCGGCGGCGCGGGCGCGGGGGGATTCGGCGGCGCCGGGTTCCCGTTCAGCGACATCATGGACGCCTTCTTCGGCACGGCCACGTCCCGCGGGCCGCGCAGCCGCGCCCGCCGTGGCCGCAACGCGACCCTGCGCGTCGAGCTGGACCTGCAGGAGACCGCGTTCGGCACCACGCGCGAGCTGTCGATCGACACCGCGGTCGTGTGCACGAGCTGCACCGGCTCGGGCTGTGCCCCGGGCACGCATCCCGATACCTGTGACACCTGCCACGGCCGTGGCGAGGTCCAGCAGGTGCAGCGCTCGTTCCTGGGCCAGGTCATGACCTCCCGCCCCTGCCCGCAGTGCGGCGGCTACGGCAGCGTGATCCGCACGCCCTGCCCCGAGTGCTCGGGCGACGGCCGGGTCCGGACGCGCCGTACGGTCAAGGTCAAGATCCCGGCGGGCGTCGAGAACGGCATCCACATCCAGCTCGCCGGCGAGGGCGAGGTCGGCCCGGGCGGAGGCCCGCCCGGCGACCTGTTCCTGGAGATCGTGGAGAAGCCGCACCAGATCTTCGAACGCGAGGGCGACGACCTGCACTGCACCGTCGAGATCCCGATGACGGCGGCGGCCCTCGGCACCAACGTCACGATCGAGACGCTGGACGGCGCCGAGGAGGTCGACATCAAGCCCGGGACCCAGTCCGGCCAGGTGATCACGCTCTACGGGCGCGGTGTGCGGCACCTGAACGAGAGCGGGCGCGGCGACCTGATGATCCACGTGAACGTGGAGACGCCCGGCAAGCTCGACGAGGAGCAGGAAGAGCTCCTGCGCCGCCTGGCCAAGCTGCGCGGCGAGGAGCGCCCGCCGGGCAAGTTCGCCCCGGGCCAGCGCGGCGTCTTCTCGCGCCTGCGCGACGTGTTCAACCAGCACTGAAGAGAGACCGTCCGGTCCTACCAGGAGGGCCTGCGCGGCGACCCTCCGCCGTGATCGCACCCGGTCACGGCGGAGGTCTTCTCACGGGGCTCACGGGGGCTCATGGGGGCCTTCTCGCGCAGGCGTTCCCACGGTGGGTCCTTCTCGCGGGAGGATGAGGCATGAGCGCGCCGGTGTTCCTCGTGGAGCCCGATCGCCTGAGCGGCGAGAGCGTGGTCCTCGACGGGCCTGAGGGCAGGCACGCGGCGGCCGTGCGGCGGCTGCGCGCCGGGGAACGGGTCGACCTCACCGACGGCGCCGGGCTGCTGGCCGAATGCGTCGTGACGGCGGCCGGCAAGGCGACCCTGACGCTGGACGTCCTCGCCCGCCATCGCCATCCCCGCCCGGAGCCGCGCCTCGTGGTCGTTCAGGCCCTCCCGAAGGGCGACAGAGGCGAGTTGGCGGTCGAGACCATGACCGAGGTGGGGGTCGACGAGATCGTCCCCTGGGCGGCCTCTCGCTGCGTCACGCAGTGGAGGCCCGAGCGCCGGGACAAGGCCCTCGGCCGCTGGCGTTCGACCGCCCGCGAGGCAGCCAAGCAGGCCCGCCGCCCCTGGTTCCCCGAGATCACCGAGCTGGCCACCACCGCACACGTGGCCGAACGGATCAAGGCCGCGTCCAGCGCCCTGATCCTGCACGAGACGGCCACGTCCCCCCTCAGCGCCGTCCGGGCACCCACCACCGGCGAGATCATCCTCATTGTGGGCCCGGAGGGCGGCATCAGCGACGACGAGCTCGACGACTTCACGGCCGCCGGCGGCCGCCCGACCCTCCTGGGCCCGACGGTCCTGCGCACTTCCACGGCAGGCGTCGCCGCAGCGGCCGTCCTCCTGGCCGCTACGGGCCGCTGGTGACGACCGGCCGCTGGTGACAACTCGGCGGGCGGGGAGCGGCGGCGCCGTCCAAGGGCCTGTGACGGCGCCGCCTTTGGCCCGCTCGATCAGGGGTTGTTGGAGGTGGGTGGCGGTTCGTTGGCCGACTGTTCGGAGGCGGTGGGAGTCGGCGTCACCGAGGGCTCCGGCTCCTTGGTCGGCTTGTCGGTGGGCTTGTCCGGCGGCTCCGACGAGGGCGGTGGGGCGGTGGGCGCCGGTGCCGACGCACACGGGGACGCGGTCGGCTTGCTCGCCTCGGTGCTCTCCGGCTCCGGGGAGGAGGCACTCTGCGGCGGCGAACCACCGTCACCGCCGCCAGGAGGTCGGCAGGCGGACGTGGAGGAGGAGCTTGGCGGGGTCGGGCTCTGGGAGTTGGCGGGCTTGCCGTTCTGGGAGGGAGGCGGGGGTCCCTGGGTCTGGGAGCCGTTCGGCTGCCCCTGAGCGTTGGTGACGGTGCTCGGAGGCGCCTGGTTGCCGCCGGCGGTCGAGCCGTTGTGGCCCGCCGGCGACGTGAACAGGTTGACCGTCTGGGGTGCGGACACGCCGATGCCCGCGATGGCGACGGCCGCCCCGACGGCCAGTACGGGGCGTGCCCAGCTCTCGGTGAACCAAGCCCATCCGAAACGCCGGTGACGGCGCTCCTCGATTCGGGTCCGGATGCGCTCCAGACCGTCGGCGGATGGGGTGACCGTGTCCGCCTCCGCGTTCAGGGCGCGGCGCAGGATCTCGCCGTGCTCTTCGTGGGGATCGGTCATGAGAATTGCTCCAGGACGTTACGTAGCGCGGCCATACCGCGCGCCGTATGACTTTTCACAGCGCCGCGGCTGATGCCCATGGCGTGGGCGATCTCGGCTTCGGACAGATCGGCGTAGTAGCGCAGGACCAGCGCCTCACGCTGACGGTTCGGCAACTTGTGCAGCGCGGCGACGACCGCGGAGCGCTCGAGCTCCCCGATGGCCCCGGCCTCCGCGCTGGGCGCGTCGGGCAGGCCCTTGGGGGCGTACTTCTCGACCACGGCGCGGTGCCGCAACACCGATCGCGACCGGTTGACCACCGATTGACGCAGGTACGAGAGGGCCTTGTCGGGGTCGCGCAGGCGGCGCCACCCGCCGTGCATGGCCACGAACGCGTCCTGGACGACCTCTTCGGCCGTCCCGGAGTCCCGTACGAGCATCGCGGCGAGGCGTACCAGCGAGCGGTAATTGGCGCTGTAGAGGGCGGTCACGGCCTGATCGGCGTCCCAGGCCACAGCCACGGCCCCGGCAGTGCCCCTGGCCACGAGGGTCTCGGTCACGTCTGTGGGACGCGCACCCTCCTCGTCCGGTTTACGAAAGGGCATCTTCTGTCTTGCCTCAGTCACCTATCCGCCGCCTTTGCCGTCCCCCGGCCACCCATTCGGATGGTCACCTTCGGTACGGCGTGGATGGGCGATCCCCGGCCGGTCTGAGGCAGTGTGGCGCACGGCTTCGGGAGTCCGGGGGGAACGCCTGAGTTTGCAACTTTAACCAGTGAACGGCGGCCTGTGGACCCGAACGGCCGTTCGGTTGATCAACGAGAGATTACCCGGGGGAGAGGTCCGCAGGCTACGGCCGAATTCGCCCCCCGATAGGATTCGCTGGGGTTCGTGGCGACGGGAGGACACAGATGACGGACTGCCTGTTCTGTAAGATCGTTTCCGGTGACGTGCCCGCGAAGATCATTCGCGAGTCCGACCGGACGGTCGCGTTCCGCGACATCAATCCCCAGGCGCCCACGCACGTGCTCGTGATCCCGAGGGAGCACCACCCGACCGTCGCCGGTCTCGCGGCCGCCGACCCCGACCTGCTGGCGGAGATGCTCCAGGAGGCCGGCCAGGTCGCGGTCGACGAGGGAGTGGCCGACACCGGCTATCGCGTCGTCTTCAACACCGGCGCTCAGGCGGGCCAGACCGTCTTCCACGTGCACGCCCACGTGCTGGGCGGCCGTGGCCTCAACTGGCCCCCCGGCTGACGTTCGGCGTTCCCCTGGTGTTGCCCCTTCCGTTCCGGTGGCGGGGCAGGGTCCTCGGCGGCCGTAAATACAGCGGCGTGATGTCGTGGGCGGCCAGTACCATGGACAGAGACAACCGCTGGACACCTGGAGCAGACAGAAGGCAGGTCGGAGAGGCCGCAAGGCCCGGCTGATGACCCAATCAACTCACGCGGGACGCGACGACCGCAATGGTGCGCGGTCCCAGATCAAGATCCTGGTGCCGGACGACCATTCCATGGTGAGCCTGCTGGGCTCACGGGATGAGTTGCTCCACGTCATCGAGCGCGCGTTCCACGCCGACATCCATGTTCGCGGCAACGAGATCACCGTGACGGGTGCCGAGGCCGAGACCGATCTGGTGTCCCGGCTGTTCGCCGAGCTCATCGACCTCCTCAAGGGCGGCACCCAGCTCACCCCCGACGCGGTGGAGCGCAGCCTCGCCATGCTCCGCAACGAGTCCGGCGAGCGCCCGGCCGAGGTCCTGACCCTCGACGTGCTCTCCAGCCGCGGGCGGACGATCAGGCCCAAGACCCTCAACCAGAAGCGGTACGTCGACGCTATCGACAAGCACACGATCGTGTTCGGCATCGGCCCGGCCGGCACCGGCAAGACCTACCTGGCGATGGCCAAGGCGGTCAAGGCGCTGCAGGACAAGAAGGTCAACCGCATCATCCTCACCCGCCCCGCGGTCGAGGCCGGCGAGCGTCTGGGCTTCCTGCCCGGCACGCTGTACGAGAAGATCGACCCCTACCTGCGGCCGCTGTACGACGCGCTGCACGACATGGTCGACCCCGACTCGATCCCGCGCCTGATGGCGGCCGGCACGATCGAGGTGGCGCCGCTGGCCTACATGCGAGGCCGGACGCTCAACGACTCGTTCATCATCCTCGACGAGGCACAGAACACCTCGCCCGAGCAGATGAAGATGTTCCTCACCCGTCTGGGCTTCGGCTCCAAGGTCGTGGTGACCGGCGACGTCACCCAGGTCGACCTGCCGAACGGTCACCTGAGCGGCCTGCGGGTCGTCCAGGACATCCTGGAGGGCGTCGACGACATCCACTTCTGCCGTCTCAACAGCCACGACGTCGTCCGCCACAAGCTGGTGACCGACATCGTCGAGGCCTACAGCCGCTTCGACGAGGTGGCCCGCCAGGGCGGCAAGGGAGACCGGGTCTCCGAGATCAAGGGCGCCGCCGGCGGCCGCGGTGGCTCCCGCAAGCGAGGCCGCTGACGGTTTCCCGGCGAGCAGGCTCCCCAGCGACCACGGTCATCCGACCGTGGTCGCTGAGGTTTCGGGTGGGTCGGTAGGCTGTGGAAAGGTTTCGGGGGCACTGGGGCGATCTTGCCGGCTCGGCTCCACGACGGACCGGCTCGGCCCTCCATGGGACAGGATTCTGATGAGCATCGAGGTGTTGAACGAGTCGGGCGTCGGGGTCGACGAGAAGAGTCTCGTCGATCTGGCCCGGCATGTGCTGGACGGCATGCGGGTGCACCCGCTCGCCGAGCTGTCGCTGCTGCTGGTGGACGAGGCGGCGATGAGCGAGCTCCACGAGAAGTGGATGGGGGAGCCCGGTCCGACCGACGTTCTGGCGTTCCCCATGGACGAGCTGCGCCCGGGGCCGATGTCGGGCGGCACCGATGACGACGAGACCGATCCGGGGTTGCTCGGGGACGTGGTGCTCTGCCCGGCGGTGGCCGAGCGGCAGGGCGCCCAGGCCGGGCACGGCACGCAGGACGAGCTTGAGCTCCTGTGCACGCATGGGATCCTGCATCTGCTCGGGTACGACCACGCCGAGCCCGACGAGCACAAGGAGATGTTCGGCCTGCAGGCCGAGCTGCTGACCGCCTGGCGGGAGAAACGCGGCCAATGACGTCCCGAGCGGGGCTCGTCCGTTGATAGGCGGCTGGGTGGGGGCTGGAAGAGGTTGAGCCGAGCGAAGCTCGTCCGTTGATAGGCGGCTGGGTGGGGGCTGGAGGACGGTGAACACGCAGATGGGGTGGCTGCTCACCCTGGCGGCCGGACTGGTGATCCTGGCCGGGCTCCTGGCGGGTACCGAGGCGGCGCTGGCGCGGGTGTCGCGGGTCCGGGTCGAGGAGCTGGTCCGGGAGGGCCGGCGGGGCGCGCAGCGGCTCGCCGAGGTGGTGGCCGACCCCGCGCGTTACCTCAACATGGTCCTGCTGTTGCGGATCAGCTGCGAGCTGGTCGCGACGGTGCTCGTGGCCGATCTGTGCATCTCGTGGCTGGACGAGACGTGGCGCGCGTACGTGACCGCCGCGGCGATCATGATCGTGGTCAGCTACGTGGTGGTCGGGGTCGGGCCCCGCACGCTGGGGTTGCAGCATGCCGACCGGATCGCGCTGGCCGGGGCCGCCGTCATGCATCCGGTGACGAGGGTCTTCGGGCCGCTGCCCAAGCTGTTGATCTTGCTGGGGAACGCGCTGACACCCGGGCGGGGCTTCCGGGAGGGGCCGTTCGCCACGGAGGCCGAGCTCAGGGATCTGGTCGACCTGGCCGAACAGCGCAGCCTGATCGAGCCGGACGAGCGCGAGATGATCCACTCGGTGTTCGAGCTGGGTGACACGCTCGTGCGCGAGGTCATGGTGCCGCGTACCGACATCGTGTTCATCGAACGCGGCAAGACCCTGCGGCAGGCGATGTCGCTGGCGTTGCGCAGCGGCTTCTCGCGGATCCCCGTGGTGGGCGAGAACGAGGACGACGTGGTCGGGATCGCCTACCTCAAGGACATCGTCCGGCGCAGCCATGAGCATCGCGAGGGCGAGTCGGTGGAGAAGGTCGAGTCGGTGATGCGCTCCGCCACGTACGTGCCCGACAGCAAGCCGATCGACGAGCTTCTGCGGGAGATGCAGGCCCGGCAGACGCACGTGGCGATCGTGATCGACGAGTACGGCGGCACCGCCGGCCTGGTCACCATCGAGGACATCCTCGAGGAGATCGTGGGTGAGATCGCCGATGAGTACGACGTCGAGACGCCGCCGGTGGACTGGCTCGACGAGGACAAGGACACGGCCCGGGTGACGGCCCGGCTGCCGGTGGAGGACCTGGGGGAGCTCTTCGACGTGGAGATCGACGTCGAGGAGGTCGAGACGGTCGGCGGCCTCCTGGCGCACGCGCTGGGCCGGGTGCCGATCGAGGGCTCCACCGCCGAGGTGGCCGGGCTGGCCCTGACCGCCGAGAGCATCGCCGGCCGGCGCAACCGGATCGGCACGGTCCTCGTGCGCCGGCTCGAAGAGCACCGGACATCTCCGGAGTAATCGCCACAAGTCGCACATCGGGGTTAGATGCGCGTCCCGCTGGGAATGATCATGCGCTGAGAGATTCGGGGGGATCTCATGTGGCGCATCGTGGGCGGAGCCCTGCTCGCCACCTTGCTGGCGGGATGCGGGGCGGAGGCTTCGTCGTCGAGGCCCGCGGCGGTGAGCATGTCGGGCGCCGTTTTATCCGGTGCCGAGATGCCCCCGGGATTCCTGGCCGCCGACAACCAGCGGGTCTTCGAGGGGATGGAGCCCGTCGACCCCGACTGCGTGCGGCTGCTCCAGCTCGCCGACGTCCAGGCTCCGCGCGACATCCGGGGTGTCGAGGACGCCCCGCAGGCGCACGCCGCGTTCTACCGCGCCAGCCCCGTCGTCAGCCTCGCCGAACACGTCTTCCGGCTGCCGTCCGGCCGGGCCGCGCGACATGTCGCGGAGATGCGCAGGGCGACCGTCAGGTGTCCGCGGATCGAGGTCGAGACGGCCGAGGGAGACATCCGCCTGCGCCGGATCGACGCCCGGAGAGTCAAAGCCCTCCGCAACGCGCTCGCCGTCCACTACGCCGACGCGCAGGGGCGCGTTGGTCTGAGCGTGGTCATGGCCGCGGTCGGCGACGACCTGCTCGTGGTGGACGCCGCGGGGTCGGGCATGGCGCGTGTCACCGAGCAGGTCGCGATCAAGGCCTTGACGAAGCTTCGCGGCGTCCGCGCCGCGCCGGGCCCGTCCTGACGGAGACCGGCCCGTCCTGACGGAGACCGGCCCGTCCTGACGGAGACCGGCCCGCCCTGACGGAGTCAGGCGAGGGTGGTCTTCAGGGAGCCGTCCGGGGCGGCGACGAAGACGGGAGCCTTGGGACCCAGGTCGCGTACGGCGGCCACGTCGGAGTCGCGGGCGCTCTCGTCGGCCGTGACCAGCGCGGCGGCCTCCAGTTCTTCCGCGCCGCTGGAGACCGCCATGGCGATCGCCACCTGGAGGGCGGTCAGCTTCAGAGCCGGCAGGTCGACGCTGGTGGCCGAGTAGGTCCGCCCGGTCTCGTCGCGGACCGCCGCGCCCTCGGCCGCACCCGTGCGGGCACGGGCGGCCCGCGCCAGCGTGATGATCTTCTTGTCCTCGTCGTTCACGGGGACAAGCCTAGGGTCCCCGTCTCAAGTCACTGCCAAGTGGGCGGGTCGCAAGTCACTGCCAAGTGGGCGGCAAGGGCGGCGGGTGAGGCTCGTGACCTCAACGGAAGACGCTTTTGCGAGGGAACGATGTCTCGTCTGCTTTACCGCCTGGGAAGGGCCGCGGCGCTGCGGCCCTGGCGGTTCATTCTGGTGTGGGTGCTGCTCGTCGGCGCGGTGGCCGGTGTCTCCGGCGTCGCGGGGGGCGCGTTGCACGACGACTACACGCTGAAGGGCACGGGTTCCCAGGAGGCCACCGATCTTTTGAGGGAACGGTTCCCGGCCGTGGCGGGAGCGGACGCCCGGGTCGTGGTGCACGCCGAGTCGGGCAAGCTCGCCGAGGCGAGCGTCGCGGCGGCGGCGGAGCGGCTGAAGCGGCTCCCGCACGTGACCGCGGTGGAGACCGCCCCGCCCAGCAAGGACGGCGCGACGGCGCTGCTGACGGTGCGCTACGACGTGCCGGTCACCGATCTCACGCCGAAGGAGACGCTCGGGCACCTGGAGGACGCCACTGCGGGGCTGGCGTCCTCCGGGCACAAGGTCGAGTTCGGCGGGCAGGTGCCGGAGAACGTGACGGCTCCCGGCGGGCTCGCCGAGGCGGTCGGGATCGTGGCGGCGCTGGTGATCCTCCTGCTGGCGTTCGGCTCCATCGTGGCGGCGGGGCTGCCGCTGGCGGTGGCGCTGGCCGGGCTCGGCGTCGGGGTCTCCGGGATCACGATCCTCGCGGCGTTCACCGACGTGGCCACCACCGCGCCGACGCTGGCGATCATGGTCGGGCTGGGCGTCGGGATCGACTACGCGCTGTTCATCCTGACGCGCCACCGGGAGGGCCTGGCGCAGGGCCTCGACGTGCCGGAGTCGATCGGCCGGGCCACCGCGACGGCGGGCCAGTCGGTGATCTTTGCGGGCTTCACCGTGCTGCTGGCGCTGTGCGGGCTGGTGTTGTCGCAGATCCCGGTGTTCATCACGATGGGCTTCGCCACCGGGATCGTGGTGGCGGCGACCGTGGCCAGCGCCGTGACGTTGCTGCCCGCCCTCCTGGGCCTGGCGGGTCGCCGGGTGCTGCGCAAGCGGGACCGTGCGGAAGGCGCGCAGCTGAAGGTCGAGTCGCCGCGGGTGCGGAGATGGGCCGATCATGTCGCGCGCCGGCCGTGGGCGTGGCTCCTCGCCGCGCTGGTGCTCATGCTGACGCTGGCGGCCCCGGCCCTCGGCATGCGCACCTGGCCCAGTGACGCGAGCAGCGAGCCGACCTCCAACACCGTGCGCCGCGCGTACGACCTGATCGCCGAGTCGTACGGGCCCGGGGTGAACGCCCCGCTGCTCGTGACCGCCGACCTCGCGAAGGTCGACCGCGCCACCCTGCCCGCGCTGGGTGACAAGCTGGCGAAGACCGAGGGCGTCGTGGCCGTCGCGCCGCCGCAGTTCTCGCCGGACCGGAGCGCCGCCGTGGTCGCGGTGACGCCGGAGTACGGGCCGCAGGACGAGCGCGTCACCGGGCTCGTCGACCGGATCAGGGCGGACACGCTCCCCGACGGCGCGGAGGTCACCGGATACACCGCCGTCTACGTCGACCTCAGCCGCGTCCTGTCCGACCGGTTGTGGCCGGTCATCGGCGTGGTCGTGGCGACCTCGTTCATCATGCTGATGATCGTCTTCAGATCGTTGCTGGCGCCCCTCAAGGCCGCCGCCATGAACCTGCTGTCGATCGGCGCCGCGTACGGCGTGCTGGTGGCGGTCTTCCAGTGGGGCTGGGGCGCCGAGCTCCTCGGGCTGCCGCACAGCGTGCCGGTCTCCAGCTTCATCCTGCTGCTGATGTTCGCGGTGCTGTTCGGCGTCTCGATGGACTACGAGGTGTTCCTGCTGTCCCGGGTACGGGAGGAGTGGCTGCGCACCGGCGACGCCCGCGGCTCGGTCGCGACGGGCCTGGCGGCGACCGGCCGGGTGATCTCCAGCGCGGCGCTGATCATGGTCGCGGTGTTCCTCGGCTTCGCGCTCGACCCCGGCCTGGTCATCAAGCAGATGGGAGTGGGGCTGGCAGTGGCGGTCGCCCTGGACGCGACGGTCGTGCGCCTCGTCCTCGTGCCCGCGACGATGGCCCTCCTGGGCCGCGCCAACTGGTGGCTGCCCGGCCCGCTCGACCGGATCATCCCGAAGATCGACATGCACGGCGCCGAGCCCGCTCCCGCGGCCGAACCGGCCCGCGAGACCCTGCCGGTCTGATCGCGCAGTCCGATCACGCAGGTCTGACGGTCGCGCGAGCACCCGGAGCCGGCTGGACCCGGACCGCCTCTGGCCTCTGGCCAGGGGCGGTTTAGGCTTCCGTACATGGCGGGAGGCGTTACGGGGGCGGCGATCCGGGTGCTCGGCCCGTTCGAGGCGTCCGTCAACGGCGCGTGCGCCGATCTCGGCGGGCCGCGCCAGCGTGCCGTCCTTGCGCGGCTGGCGGCCGCCCACGGGCAGATGGTCCCGGCCGAACGCCTGATCGACGAGCTGTGGCCCGGTGAGGCGCCGCCCCGCGCGGCCGCCGGCCTCCAGTCGTTCGTCTCCCACCTGCGCCGCGCCCTCGAACCCGACCGTCCGCCGCGCACCCCCGCCGAGGTGCTGGTCACCTCGCCCCCCGGGTACGCGTTGCGGCTGCCCATCGGGAACGTGGACGCCTGGCGCTTCGACACGCTGGTGGACGAGGCGGGCGAGTTCCTCGCCGCGGCCGACCCGGCGACGGCACGGCTGCGGGCCGACGCCGCGCTGGGGGAGTGGCGCGGGCCTGCGTACGCCGAGTTCGCCGAGCTGTCCTGGGCCGTCACCGAGGCCGGGCGGCTGGAGGAACGGCATCGCCTGGCCGTCGAACGCCGCGCCGAGGCGATGCTCCGCCTCGGCGCCGCCACCGAGGCGGTACCCGACCTGGAGGCGCACGCGGCCGCGAATCCCATGCGCGAGGAGGCCTGGCGGCTGCTGGCCCTGGCGCTCTACCGGGCCGGGCGCCAAGGCGACGCCCTCGGAGCGCTGCGCCGCGCCCGTGCGACCCTGGCCGACGAACTGGGGGTCGATCCCGGTCCGGCCCTGAGGCGTCTTGAGGCCGACATCCTCGCCCAAGCGCCGGAGCTCGACCCGCAACCAGCGCCGATGCCGCCAACGCCAACGACACCACCCACGGCGTCCACGGCGCCCATGGTGTCCACACCGCTCCAGACTGCGCCGCCCCTTCTGCGCCTTGTGCCGGAGCCGGCGGAGGAGGCACCGGCGGGCCCGCTCTTCGTCGGGCGGGCGGACGAGTTGGCGAGGCTGGCCGCGGCCGCGCAGGCCTCGGCCGCGGGCAGATGCACCGTCGCCCTGGTCAGCGGCGAGGCCGGAATGGGCAAGACGTCCCTTATCGAACGGTTCGGCGACACTCTGGGCGGCGAGGGCTGGACCTGCGCCTGGGGCAGCGCGCCGGAGACCGGCGGTGCCCCGGCCGCCTGGCCCTGGGCCGAGCTGCTGCGGGAACTGGCCGCAGCCGACCCACCGGAGGCCGAGCTCGCCCGGACGCTCGGGCCGCTGCTCGGCGACGCGGTGACGGGTCTCGGAGCGGACGCCACCACGGCCCGTTTCCGGCTGCATCTGGCTGTGGCCGACTACCTGGGCGCGCTCTCCGAGAAGGCTCCGTTGCTCCTCGTCCTGGACGACCTGCACTGGGCCGACGACGAGACCCTGGCCGTTCTCACCGGGCTCCCGGCACGGCTGCGCGGCAGGCCCGTGCTCGTGGTCGGAACCTTCCGGCAGACGGAGATCTCCGACCGGCTGGCCACCACCCTCGCCACGCTCGCCCGCCAGGAGCCGCTGCGCATCGAACTGGCCGGGCTCGCCCCCGACGAGGTGGCCAGGCTCGTCCGGGACGTGTGCGTCACCGAGGTGGGCGAGGCGGACCTCGCCGGAATCGCCGAACGCACCGGAGGCAACCCGTTCTTCACCCGCGAGACCGCGCGGCTCCTGGACGCCGAAGGGATGCCGGCGGCCGCCCGCGGCGTCCCCGCCGGGGTGGGGGACGTCCTGCGCCGGCACATCGCCCGGCTGCCCGAGGACGCCCAGTCGATCCTGCGGAACGCGGCCGTCGTCGGCCGGGACGTCGACCTCGCCGTGCTGACCGAGGTCTCGGGCGGCGACGAGGACGCGGTGATCGAGGCGGTCGAGGCCGGGCTGGCCGGCGGGCTGATCGTCGAACCGGCGGCGGGGCGGATCCGGTTCGGGCACGCGCTCGTCCGCGACACCCTCTATGGCGAGCTGTCGCGGATCCGCCGCACCCGCATCCACGGCCGGGTGGCGGCCGCGCTGGAACGGTGGCGTCCGGGTGAGATCGCCGCGCTCGCCCACCACTTCCTCGCCGCCGGGGACGAGCCCGCCAAAGCCGTCCGCTATGCCCGGCTGGCGGCCGAGGCCGCCGAGGCCAGGTTCGCCCACGGGACCGCCGCCGAGCTCCTGGTGCGGGCAGCCGACCTCCTGCGCGCGCGGGACTCGGAATCCCTCCGCGAGCTTCTGGAGACGGAGGTGGACGCGATCCACGCGTCCGCGCTGGCCGGGCTGGTCGTCGCGGCGCGGGAACGGCGGTGGCGTGCGATCGCCGAGGCCCGCGCCTTCGGGGACCTACGGCTTCTGGGCCGGATCATCGTGAGCTACGACGTGCCCACGTTGTGGACCAGCCACGTGTACGGCACGGTCGACCATGACGCCATTGAGGCCGCCGAAGAGGCCTTGGCGGGGCTCGGCGACGACGATGAGGAGCTGCGCATCCGGCTCCTCACGTCGCTGGCGATCGAGCTGGAGGGCGACCCGGACGAGCGCGGCGCCGAGGCCTCCGTCGAGGCGGTCCGCCGCGCCCGCCGCCTCGGCAGGCCCGATCTGCTGGCGGTCGCCCTCAACGGCCGCTTCCTCAACGCCTTCCGGACCGCGGACGACCTGGCTGAACGCCGCCGCATCTCCGCCGAGATCCTGGAGCTCGCGACGGCCCACGATCTCGGTCTCTACCAGGTGCTGGGCCATCTGCAGATGCAGTCGGCCTCGTTCGCCTCCCTCGACCTGGCCGCGGCCCGCGAGCACCTGGAGGTGGGGCGGCGGCTGGCGGACCAGTACGGCCTGCCGCTGCTGGGCTTGATCGCGAGCTGGTACGACGCGATCGAGCATGTCTTCGCCGCCCGGCCCGAAGCCGCCGAACGCGCCTACTCCGAGGTGGGCGACGCCATCGGCCGGACCGGTATCTGGAGCAGCGAGCGCGGCATGGAGATGGTCGGGGTCTTCTGCGTCCGGCTGTCGCAGGGCCGTGCCGGCGAGCTCGTCGACGCCGCCCGATGGATCTGGCAAGAGTGGCCGCATGTCGGGGCCGCCGCCGACCTCTACGCGATAGCCCTGATCGAGGCGGGACGTACCGCGGAGGCCCGGCGCGTCGTGGCGGACGCCGGTCCGGTCCGGCCGGACTTCTTCTTCGACCTGGTGATGTCGATCCGCGGTCTGCGGGCCATCGCCCTGGACGAGCACGAACTGGCCGCCGACGTCTACGAGAGGCTGCTGCCGTACGAGGGTCACGTGAGCGGCGGAGCCTGCACCGTCGCGAGCGTCGGGCCGGTCGCGCACATCCTCGGTGACCTGGCGGTCTTCCTCGGCCGCCCCGGACCGGCGGCGGGCCATTACCGGCGCGCGGCCGAGGTCGCCGAACGCATCGGCGCGCAACACTGGGCAGAGGCCGCCCGTACCGCGCTGGCCGCCCTCGGCCACCCCGCCGCCTAGCCGCCACCCGGTCTCCGGTCCCACCGGATCAACGGAGCAGCCGCTTTCGCCTGCGACAATTGACGGCGTGACGACGAACGAAGGTTTCCGGTCCGGGTTCGCCTGCTTCATCGGGCGGCCCAACGTCGGCAAGTCGACCCTCATGAACGCCCTCGTCGGCACCAAGGTGGCGATCACCAGCAACCGGCCGCAGACCACCCGCCGGGCCATCCGGGGCATCGTCCATCGCCCGGACGCCCAGCTGATCGTCGTCGACACGCCGGGCCTGCACAAGCCGCGCACCCTGCTCGGCGAACGGCTGGACAGCCTGGTGCGGTCGACCCTGACCGAGGTCGACGCGATCGGGTTCTGCGTGCCGGCGGACGAGAAGGTCGGCCCGGGCGACAAGTACATCGCCCGCGAGCTGGCCGGCATCAAGAAGACCCCGATCGTGGCGATCGTCACCAAGACCGACCTGACCCCGCCCGAGCGGGTGGCCGAGCAGCTCATGGCGGTCGGGCAGCTCGGCGACTTCGCCGACATCGTGCCGTGCTCGGCCGCCGACGGCTTCCAGGTCGATCTGGTCGGCGACCTGCTGATCCAGCACCTGCCGGAGGGCATGCCGCTCTACCCGGAGGGCGACCTCACCGACGAGCCCGAGCAGGTGCTGGTCGCCGAGCTGATCCGGGAGGCCGCGCTGGAGGGCGTCCGCGACGAGCTGCCGCACTCGATCGCGGTGGTCGTGGACGAGATGGCGCCGAGGGAGGGCCGCGACGACTTCATGGACGTCTACGCGCACCTCTATGTCGAACGGGACAGCCAGAAGGGCATCATCATCGGGCACAAGGGCAGCCGCCTGCGCGAGGTCGGTTCCGGGGCCCGCAAGCAGATCGAGGCGCTGCTCGGCACCAAGGTCTACCTCGACCTTCGCGTCAGCGTGCTCAAGGAATGGCAGCGCGACCCCAAGCACCTGCGCAGGCTGGGTTTCTACGACTGAGTTTCTACGACTGATCAGGCGGGTGGCGGTCCGGGGTCGATGTCCGGCTTCTTCGAGGGCTTCGGCTCCTCGTCCTGCGGCTCGTACGTCTGCGCGTAGGCGCGGGCATCGGATGCGGGGTCCGCGTACGACTGGCCTGTGTGCGGCTGGCTTACGTACGCCTGGGCTACGTGCTGGTCCGTGTACGCCTCAGCCGCCTGCTGATGTTCCGCGTAGGCCTGCGCTCCGTGCGACTGGCTCCCGTACGACTGGCTCCCGTAAGGCTGGCTTGTGTACGGCTGAGCTGCGTACGGCTGGCCCGCGTCCTGCTGCTGAGCCGGAGCGTGCTGTCGCGGGTCCTGCCCTTCGCTCGTTCGCCTGCGCCCGATGAGTGGCCGCACCAGGCTGAAGCCCAGGACGAGCAGGGCGGCTGAGATCGACACGTACCACCCGTAGGCCGGGGTGACGTCGTACGGCAGCAACGTCGACCGGCTCCCCAGATCGTCACTCGCGTCGTCCAGCCGCAGCAGGAAGAGCATGCACACCAGCAGGGCCAGCGCTCCGGGGACGGCGGTGAGGGAGGAGATCCGGGTGTCGCGGGCGGCGATGCCCCAGAGCGCCATGCCGACGGCGGTGAGGGCGAGCACCGGGAGGGCCAGCACCATGCTGTCGGCGTCGATGCCCGCTCTCTCGCCGAGGTCGTGGGTGAGGGTCTGGCCGAAGGCGTCCACGATGACCCGCGCCCGGATCCAGGGCAGGAACGCCGCGACCAGCAGGGCCGACGCGGCGCAGACCACCAGGATGTTCCACCACGTGCCGGCGGAGTCCGAGCCGGAGGGCGGCGCGGCGGGTGCGGGCCGCCCTCCGGGAGCCTGCGCGGCGTCCTGCGCGGCGTTCTGCGCGGCGGGCGGCGGATACTCGTCGGCCGGTGGCAGGAAGTCCGGCCGCGGGCGCGGGGCGTGGGCGTCCGGGCCCTGGTCACCACTCATGGACCCAGAGTAAGGGTCACGGCGACCGTGATCTTTAGCGTCGCGGGGAACTCGGCGGGTCGGCCGCGTCACGGCCCGCGGATCGGTACTTTGGAGGAGTCCGTAATGGGAGGAGAGCCCCGGTGTTGCTAATTTTCGGCCTGTCGGTGTTCTTCCGTACGGTTAGTGAGGGATCGTTCCACTGCCCGCAGTGCGGCGGTGACCGGGCGTACCGGCGGCGGGCCGGGCGACGGTGGTTCACGTTGTTCTTCCTGCCGGTGATCCCGCTCAACCGGATCGGTGAAGTCGTCGAATGCCGGACCTGCCGTACCCGCTACAGCGTGTCGGCGCTGCGCGCCCCCACCGCCCAGCAGATGGCCGCCGCGCTGCCCGCCGGCATGCGCGCCGCAGCCACCCTGGTGCTGCAGGCCGGTGACCCCTCCGACGAGGCGGCGCGCGGCCGCGTCGTCGAGGTCGTCCGGGGTTACGGCGAGACGCGCTACGGCCCGGACGACGTGACCGCGGACCTTCAGCTCCGAGTGGAGTTCCTGGAGGAGGAAGTCGCCCAGGCAGGGGGCCAGCTCGCGGTCGAGGCCAAGGAGTGGTTCTTGTCACAGGCCGTCCGGGTCGGCTTGGCCGACGGACCGCTCACCGAGAACGAGCGCCAGACCCTGCACCGCGTCGCGCAGTTGCTGGGCATGTCCCGCGCGCATGCGCTCGGGGTCATCGTGACGACCGAGGGCGCGGCCCGGTGACCTCGCTGCCGGGGTCGTTCGCGCAGCCGCACCCCGGCTCGCCGGCGGGCGTCGCCCTGGTACGGGCCCCCGGCCCGCGGCTCGCCGAGGGACTCCTCACGCACATGGAACGGCGTCCGGTGGACGTCGCGCTCGCCGCGCGGCAGCACGCCGCGTACGTCTCGGCGCTGCGGGCGGCGGGCTGGCAGGTCCGCACGGTGGCGCCGGACGACGACCACCCCGACGCGGTGTTCGTCGAGGACGCCCTCGTGGTGTGCGGGGATCTCGCGGTCGTGGGCCGTTCGGGAGCCCCCGAACGCCGTGGCGAGGCGGCGGCGGCCGAGCAGGCGGCCCGCGACCTCGGCCTCCGGATCGAGCGCATCAAGGAGCCCGGCACCCTCGACGGCGGGGACGTGCTGCAGGCCGGCGACACCGTCTACGTGGGCCGCGGTACCCGGACGAACGAGGAGGGCATCTGCCAGCTCGCCCACCTCCTCGGCGGGCGGCGCGTGGTGCCGGTCGACATCGACGGGTGCCTGCACCTGAAGTCCGCGATGACCGCGCTGCCCGACGGCACCCTGATCGGGGTGCCCGAGATGCTGGACACCTCGGTCCTGCCGAGCGTGCGGGTCGCGCCGGAGCCCGCCGGGGCGCACGTGGTCGTGCTGGGCCCGGACCATGTGCTGCTGTCGGCCTCCGCACCGCGTACCGCCGAACGGCTCGCCGCGGACGGCCTGCGCGTCACCGCCGTCGACATCGGCGAGTTCGAGGCCCTGGAGGGCTGCGTCACCTGCCTTTCCGTGCTCGTCCGCTGACTCTGCGCCCGCCCACTGGCTCTGACCAGGCACTTTGAACGCCCCGGCTCGGGAATGAGTGGGGGCGTTCGTGGCGTTGAGGTGCTGAATAGGGGGATTTGTTACTGCGTCTCATATGGCGGACGGTGTTTCCGTAACGCGGATGGGATCTGTTAGCTTTGCCAGCGTGTTGCGTGAGCTGCTCCTCCTTAGCGGCCGCAGCGGGGGCCTGTAACCAGGTCGGCTCCCTCGCTGCGGGACTTTGGCGTGGACGGTCGGCCGCAGGAATCCGAGCAGAGGGAACTCACACGTGTATCCGCAACAACAGCCTTCCGGCATGCCGTTCGAGCGTTATCGGCCCTTCGAGGCGATCAAGCTCACGGACCGGACCTGGCCGGACAAGGTGATCACCGAGGCGCCGCGATGGTGCGCGGTCGACCTGCGCGACGGCAACCAGGCCCTCATCGACCCGATGGACTCGCACCGCAAGCTCCAGATGTTCGAGCTGCTGGTACGGATGGGCTACAAGGAGATCGAGGTCGGGTTCCCGGCGGCCAGCCAGACCGACTTCGACTTCGTACGGCAGATCATCGACGAGGACCGGATCCCCGAGGACGTGGTGATCCAGGTGCTGACGCAGGCGCGGCCCGAGCTGATCGAGCGGACCTTCGAGGCCGTACGGGGCGCCGAGCAGGCCATCGTCCACCTCTACAACTCCACCAGCACGCTGCAGCGGCGGGTGGTGTTCGGGCAGGACAAGGACGGCATCACCGCCATCGCGGTCGAGGGCGCCAAGCTGTGCAAGAAGCTCGCCGACGACATGGGCGAGACCCAGATCTTCTTCCAGTACTCGCCGGAGTCCTTCACCGGCACCGAGCTGGAGTACGCGGTCGAGATCTGCAACGCCGTCAACGACGTGTGGCAGCCCACGCCGGAGCGGAAGACGATCGTCAACCTGCCCGCGACGGTCGAGATGGCCACGCCCAACGTCTACGCCGACCAGATCGAGTGGATGAACCGCAATCTGGCCTACCGCGACTCGGTCATCCTGTCGCTGCACCCGCACAACGACCGGGGAACGGCGGTCGCGGCGGCCGAGCTGGGCTACATGGCCGGGGCCGACCGCATCGAGGGGTGCCTGTTCGGCAACGGCGAGCGCACCGGCAACGTGTGCCTGGTGACGCTGGGACTGAACCTGTTCACCCAGGGCGTCGACCCGCAGATCGACTTCTCCGACATCGACGAGATCCGCCGGACGGTCGAGTACTGCAACCAGCTGCCCGTCCACGAGCGGCACCCGTACGGCGGCGACCTGGTCTACACCGCGTTCTCGGGCTCGCACCAGGACGCCATCAACAAGGGCTTCGACCACCTCAAGCGCGACGCCGACGCGGCGGGCGTGCCGGTGGACGACTTCACCTGGGCCGTTCCGTACCTGCCCATCGACCCCAAGGACGTCGGCCGCTCGTACGAGGCCGTGATCCGGGTCAACAGCCAGTCCGGCAAGGGCGGCGTCGCGTACATCATGAAGACCGAGCACGCGCTGGAGCTGCCGCGGCGGCTGCAGATCGAGTTCTCGCGGGTGGTGCAGCAGCACACCGACGACGAGGGCGGCGAGGTCTCGGCCGAGCTCATGTGGGACATCTTCGAGAAGGAGTTCCTGGTCAGCGGGCCCCGGGTGGGCCTGCTCGCGCACCGCGCGACGTCCCGGGTGGACGAGAAGGACCTGCTCAACTGCGACATCCGGATCGACGGCGAGATCCGCGAGATCCAGGGCGTCGGCAACGGCCCGGTCTCGGCGTTCGAGGAGGCCCTCGCCGGCGTCGGGATCAACGTCCGGGTGCTCGACTACAGCGAGCACGCACTGAGCGCCGGCGGCGACGCCCGCGCGGCCGCCTACGTCGAGTGCGACGTGAACGGCACGACCGTGTGGGGCGTCGGCATCGACGGCAACATCGTCACCGCCTCCCTCAAGGCGATGCTCTCCGCCGTCAACCGCGTGGCGGGCGCCAGCTCCTAATACCTTCCTGGGCCGACCAAAGGCCCTGGAACACAAGCCCGGTCACAACGGTGTGCGAACCATGCGTGTGATCGTTGGTGCGGCCCCTGCCGTGATGACCTCACGGCAGGGGTCCGCTCGTTCTTGCGCCGGGCCGCTCAGGTCGGGCGGCCCAGGACGTGGTGGACCAGCTCGCGGAGCGGGCCGTTCAGCTGCGCCTCCCCGACGGTGGCGGTGTCACCGTCGATGTCGATGTCGTACAGGAACTGGTCGGGGATGCGGCCGGGCGGCGGAACGGCGCCCAGGTCGACGCGGTCCACCAGCCGGCGCAGCAGCGGATCGCTCGCGGTGTCGGACTCGCCACGCTTCTCGATGCCCGCGAAACCACCGCTGCGGATCACTTTCACCCTCACGCTGTCACCTCGGGTCGTTCGTCACGCCTGGACGCCTACCCCCGCCCACGCCTGTTGTACCGCGCGGGTCTCGGCCGCGTCGGCTCCGTACAGCCCGGTCGCGACGGCGATCGTCGCGGCGGCGAAGCCGGCGAAGTCCTCGTCCGTCTTGATCGTGCCGCCGGTGAGCGTGTCGTACCAGACGCGGCCGGCCTTCTCCCAGGCGTTGCCGCCGATCGCGACGGACGCCAGGTAGAACGCGCGGTTGGGGATCCCCGAGTTGATGTGGACGCCTCCGTTGTCGCGGTAGGTGTCGACGTAGTCGTCCATGTGCCCGGGCTGCGGGTCCTTGCCGAGCCGGGGGTCGTCGTAGGCGGTGCCGGGCTCCTTCATCGACCGCAGCGCCTTGCCGTTGACGCCCTCGGCGAGCAGGCCCTCGCCGATGAGCCAGTCGGCCTGGTCGGCGGTGTGCCCGAGATGCCACTGCTTGATGAGTGCCCCGAAGACGTCGGAGACCGACTCGTTGAGGGCGCCGGACTGGCTGTAGTACTCCAGGTTGGCGGTGTACTGCGTGATGCCGTGCACCAGCTCGTGCCCGGTGACGTCGAGGGGCCCGGTGAACGCGTTGAACAGCACCCCGTCGCCGTCGCCGTAGACCATCTGATCGCCGTTCCAGAAGGCGTTGTCGTAGTCGCGACCGTAGTGCACCGTTGAGATCATCGGCAGCCCCGCGGCGTCGATCGAGTTGCGCCGGTAGGCGGCCTCGAAGAAGTCGAAGGTGACTCCGAGCCAGTCGTACGCCTGGTCCACGATCGTGTCGCCCGTGGCGGGCGCGCCCTCGCCGCGCACCGTCTCGCCGGGCAGGACCTCTTGGTTCTGCGCGTCGGCGATGGTCCGGTTCGGGACGAAGTCCTCGGTGGGCGAGGGCGGCTCGACCGGCAGCGTGCGGCGTTCGGTGCGCAGGGCCGCGCTCAGCGCGAGGGTACGCCGCGCGATGTCACGGAGGGCCGGATCTTCGGCGTCGTGGACGACCCGCTCCAGCATGTGCGGAGGGACGATGGTGCATCTCATGGAACAACGCTGCCAGGTGGTTGTGATTCAGGCCACAGCTTTCGCGGCTCCAGTGCGACCGGATGCGGTCACGGACGGTGATGGACGGCCCGTGTCCCGGAGTACGGGAGAATGGGCGGGTGACGCTCTACCGTGACGAAGGCATCGTGCTGCGTACCCAGAAGCTGGGCGAGGCCGACCGCATCGTGACGGTCCTGACTCGGCGCACGGGCCGCATCCGCGCAGCCGCCAAGGGCGTCCGCAAGACCAAGTCGCGGTTCGGGGCACGGCTGGAGCCGTTCACCCATGTGGATCTGCAGTTGTACGAGCGGCGTTCGCTCGACCTGATCACCCAGGCCGAGACCCTGCGCCCCTACGGCGAGCAGCTGGTCGCCGACTATCCCCGCTACACGGCGGGCACGGCGATGCTGGAGACCGCCGAGAAGCTCACCGCCGAGGAGCGGGAGCCCGCACTGCGGCAGTTCCTGCTGCTGGTGGGCGCGCTGCGCACGCTGGTCGAGCGCGATCACGACCCCCGGCTGGTGCTCGACGCGTTCCTGCTGCGGTCGTTGTCGGTGGCGGGCTGGGCGCCCGCGCTCGACGAGTGCAGCCGCTGCGGCGATCGCGGGCAGCTGCGCGGCTTTGCGATCGCGGCGGGCGGGGCGGTCTGCGCCCGGTGCCGCCAGCCGGGGGCCGCGACCCCGGCGCCGCCGACGTTCGGGCTGATGCTGGCCCTGCTGCGCGGCGACTGGGAGTACGCCGACGGGAGCGAGTCTCGCCACCGGGTAGAGTGCAGCGGCCTCGTGGCGGCCTACCTGCAGTGGCACCTGGAGCACGGCATCCGGTCGCTCCGGCATGTGGAGCGATCCGGCGAGGGAACGAGTTTGAGCAAGGAGAGAGCTTGAAGAGGGCCGTTCAGCCGCCGTACCCGCACTCCGGCGGCGCCCGCCCGCCCGCGATCCCGGCCGACCTGGTGCCCCGGCACGTCGCCATCGTCATGGACGGCAACGGGCGCTGGGCCAAGGAACGCGGGCTGCCGCGCACCGAGGGGCACAAGATGGGGGAGGACTCCCTCTTCGACGTGATCATGGGTGCGATCGAGCTGGGCATCCCCAACCTGTCGGCCTACGCCTTCTCCACCGAGAACTGGAAGCGCTCGCCCGACGAGGTGCGGTTCCTCATGGGCTTCAACCGGGATGTGATCCGGCGCCGCCGCGACCAGCTGCACTCGATGGGCGTGCGGGTCCGCTGGGCGGGCCGGCGGCCGAAGCTGTGGCGCAGCGTCATCAAGGAGCTTGAGGACGCGGAGGAGATGACGCGCCACAACGACGTCCTCACCTTGCAGTTCTGCGTCAACTACGGCGGCCGGGCCGAGATCGCCGACGCCGCCGCGGCCATCGCGCGCGACGTCAAGGCCGGCAGGCTCAACCCCGACAAGATCACGGAGAAGGTCTTCGCGCGTTACCTCGACGAGCCGGGGATCCCCGACGTCGACCTCTTCCTGCGTTCGTCGGGCGAGCAGCGGATCTCCAACTTCCTGCTGTGGCAGTCGGCGTACGCGGAGATGGTCTTCCTCGACACGCTGTGGCCCGACTTCGACCGGCGGCATCTTTGGCACGCCTGCGAGCTCTACGCCAGCCGTGACCGCCGCTACGGAGGTGCCGTCCCCAATCCGGTCGAACCCTCAGCCGCACGGTAGTCCATATTCCCTACCGACTTTGTTGACTTTCCTGTGCCGGGCTGCGTAACTTCGTGGGCATGAGCCCGAACGCCCAGCAGACCCTCGATCCCGTTCGCCCGTCCGTCCTGGAGTTGTGTCCGGTGAGCGGCCGGATCGGGGCGGTCGTCTCGGGTGTCGAGCTCTCCGGGGATCTCCCCGAGGAGACCGTCGACGAGATCCGCCTCGCGCTCCTGCGGCACAAGGTCCTCTTCGTCCGCGGCCAGCACCACCTGGACGCCCGCTCCCAGTCCGCCTTCGCGCGGCGGCTCGGCGAACTCATCGACCCCGACACGGTCATCCCGTCGCTCGACGCCTGGCACAGCGACGCGACGTTCCTCGACCGGCCGCCGCTCGCGTCGGTTCAGCGGGCCCTGGAGGTTCCCGCGCAGGGCGGCGACACCGTGTGGGCCAACACCGTCACCGCGTACGAGGATCTTCCGGTGGAGCTGCGCGACCTGGCCGACCGGCTGTGGTTCCTGCACTCCGCAGCGCACGGCACGCTGGAGACCAGGCATCCGCTCGTCCGCGTGCATCCCGAGACCGGCGAACGGGCGATCCTGCTCGGCGGGTTCGCCCACTCGGTCGTGGGGCTCAGCCGGCGGGCCGACTCCGAGGCGCTGATCCGGCTCTTCCAGGAGTACGTGACGCAGCTGGAGAACACCGTCCGCTGGCGGTGGGCCGTGGGGGACGTGGCGATCTGGGACAACCGCGCCACCCAGCACCGCGTGGTCAACGACTTCGGCGACCGCCCACGCCGCCTGCACAGCGTCACCATCGCAGGCGACGTGCCGATCGCGGTCGACGCGGCTCGTGCTGGACGAGTCGACCAGCAATGAGCAGACTCGCCCCGCACCCGCTTAGGCGGGCGCGGGGCGAGTCTCTTTGCTGGGGCGTTCTGACAACCGTCAGGCGAGAGCGGCGTCCAAAGTGATCTTGGTGCCGGTGAGGGCCTTGCTGACCGGGCAGTTCTCCTTGGCGTTCTGCGCGGCCTTCTCGAAGTCGGCGGCCGAGAGGCCCGGCACGCTGGCGCGGACCGTCAGGTGGATGCCGGTGATGCCCTCGCCCGGCTGGAAGGTCACGTCGGCCTTGGTGTCGACCTTCTCCGGCGGGGTGCCCGCCCCGGCGAGGCCGTGGGAGAGCGCCATCGAAAAGCAGGTGGAGTGCGCCGCGGCGATGAGCTCCTCGGGGCTCGTCTTGCCGTTCGCCTCCTCGGCCCGCGACGGCCAGCTGACTTCGAACTCGCCGACGTTGGACGAGTCCAAGGAGACCTTGCCCTGGCCGCCCATCAGCGGCCCTTCCCAATGCGCGTTCGCGGTACGTGTCGTAGCCATGGTCCGATCCTTCCGCATTACCGGTCGGTTGGCGCCACCCGGGTCTCGGTTCAGCCGGTCTTGGCGGGGGCGGCACAGTCGGAGCAGGTGCCGAAGACCTCGACGGTGTGGGTGATCTCCACGAAGCCGTGCTCCGCGCCGATCGCGTCGGCCCACTTCTCCACGGCCGGGCCCTCGACCTCGACCGTGCGGCCGCAGTCGCGGCAGACCAGATGGTGGTGGTGTTCCTCGGTGCGGCAGGCACGGTAGACGGCCTCGCCCTCGTCCGTGCGGAGCACGTCGACCTCACCGGAGTCGCTCAGCGCCTGCAGCGCCCGGTAAACGGTGGTGAGACCGATTTTGGAGCCGTCCGCGCGCAGGTCGGCGTAGATGTCCTGGGCGCTGCGGAAGTTGTCGCAGCCGGCCAGAGCCTCCCGCACCGCGTTTCGACGGGCAGTCATCCCCCAAGCACCTCCGCCTCGGCTTCCACGCTGGTCCGGGCCGGTCGATCGGCGGTCGCCGGAACCGTACGGGTCCGCATCCGCCGCAGGACCGTGCCTCCGATCACCGCGGCGACGAACACCGCCAGGGCCAGCAACACGATCGAGGGCCCCGGCGGGAGATCGTACTCGAACGAGCCGGCCAGGCCGGACACCGCCGACAGTACACCGATGCCCATCGCCACGAGCATCGTGCTCTTGAATCCCCGGGTGAGCTGCTGGGCCGCAGCCACGGGCACGACCATCAGCGCGCTGACGAGCAGCAGCCCGATGGCGCGCATGGAGATGACCACGGTGACGGCGGCGGTCGCGGCGATCAGGATGCTGAGGAAGCGGACGGGCAGGCCCGCCGCCCGGGCCACCTCCTCGTCCTGGCAGAGCAGGAACAGCTCCCGCCCGAAGAGCGCCACGATGCCGAGGACGGCCACCGCCAGCCCGGCCACCACGTACAGGTCGGTCGCCGACACGCTGCTGATGGATCCGAAGAGGTAGGACTGCAGGCTGGTGCCGCCGTCCTGGCCGTTGGTGAGCAGCACGCCGCCCGCCAGCCCGCCGTAGAACAGCAGGGCGAGCGCCACATCGGCGCCGCTGCGGCTGCGCGCGCGCAGCACCTCGATGGCGACCGCGCCGAGCACGGACACCAGGAGGGCACCCAGGATCGGTGAGTTGCCGGTGAGCAGGCCCAGGCCGATACCGGTCAGCGCGATGTGCCCGATGCCGTCTCCGAGCAGGGAGAGCTTGCGCTGCACGATGAACGTGCCGACCGCGGGCGCGGTCAGCCCGATCAGCACCGCCATCACGAGGGCGATGCGCATGAAGTCGTACTGCAGCATTTCGGTCACGCAGGAGTTCCAGTCTCTGTGCTGAGGTGCGCGGTCAAGGCCGCACTGTCGTTCGCCATACGGCCGTGGTCGAGGACGATGCTCCGCGTGATGAGGGGCGCCAACGGGCCCAGCTCGTGCGTTACGAGGACCACCGTACGGCCGGCGGCGGTCAGGTCGCGCAGCGTTCGCGCCAACGCGGCCTGGCTCGCGGCGTCCACGCCCGCGGTGGGCTCGTCCATCACGAACACCTCGGGTTCGCCGGCCAGCGCACGGGCGATGAGCACCCGCTGCTGCTGGCCGCCCGACAGCAGGTGCGCGGAGTCACGGGCGCGGTGGGACAGGCCGACCGCCTCCAGCGCGCTGTCCACCGCCGCGCGGTCGGCGGCGGAGGTCGGCCGCCAGCGGGACTGCCGCGCCACCCGCCCCGACGACACGACTTCGCGGACGGTCGCGGGCACGCCGCCGCCCATGGGCAGCCGCTGCGGCACGTACCCGATCCGCTTCCAGTCCCTGAAACGGGCCGGGGCCGCACCGAAGATCTCGGTGCGGCCGGACGACAGCGGGATCAGCCCGAGCAGGGCCTTGATCAGGGTGGACTTGCCCGCCCCGTTCGGTCCCATGACGGCGAGGACGTCGCCGGGTTCGACGGTCAGGTCGATGCCGCGCAGCACGTCGCGCCCTTCGAGCCGGACGTGACCGCCGGTCATCTCGAAAGGCGCGGGCTGCGCGGCGGAGCCGCCGGGGTGGATGACCGTCATGTGACTCCCAGGGCGGTGCGCAGGGTCTCGAGGTTCTTCTTCATGATCGACATATAGTCGTCCGAGGAGCCCTTGGCGATGCCCTCGACCGGGTCGAGGACGGCGGTCTTCACCTTGGCCTCGCGGGCCAGGCTCTCGGCGACCTTCGGGCTCACCAGGGTCTCGGTGAAGATCGTGGTGGCACCGGCCTCGCGCACTTCGTGGGTGAGCTCGGCGATGCGCTTGGGTGACGGCTCGCTGTTCGGGTCGACCCCGGCGATCGAGACCTGCTTGAGGCCGTACCGGTCGGCCAGGTAGCCGAACGCGGCGTGCGCGGTCACGATCGTCTTGCCCTTCGCGCCCTTGAGCCCCTGGCTGTAGCTCTGGTCGAGCGCGGTGAGCTGGCCGGCGAGCGCCTTCGCGTTCGCCTTGTAGCCGGCGGCGTGGCCGGAGTCGGCGGCGGCGAGGCGGTCGCCCAGCGTGGTGGCGATCGTCGCCATGCGGCTCGGGTCGAGCCACACGTGCGGGTCGTACGTGAGCTCCTCGCCCTCGTGCTCCTTCCCCCCCGCCTCGTGCTCGTGCTCGTCCTCCGCGGCGGCGGGCAGCGTCTTGACCACGCTCACGGCGTCCAGGGACTTGTCCTTGGCGTGCTTGGCGACGGCGTCGTCCATGGCGGGCTGGACGCCCTTGACGTACACCGCGAAGTCGGCCTTCTGGACGTCGGCGATCTGCCGTGCCGTCAGCTCGAGGTCGTGCGGCTCGGCGCCCGGCTTGGTGAGCGTCTCGACCGACACGTGGTCGCCGCCGACCTTCTCGGCCAGCCAGGCCATCGGGTAGAACGATGCGACGATCTTCGTCTTGGCGGCGCCGGAGCCGGAGTCGCCGTCCGCCCCGGCGTTGCCACAGGCGGTGAGGCTGAGCAGCGCAGCGGTGGCCAGCGCCGGCAGCGAGAGGGCGCGGAGAGGCTTCGGGGAGGTGAACACCCCCCAAGTGTGTACGAAGATGAAAACGGTTGTCAAAACCGACTTAGAAGCCGCCTACCACGTGACCCACCGCGAAGGCCGCCAAAAGCCCCATCGCAACGACTCGCAGGGCCCGTCCCGAGGTGTCCAGCGCGGGCCAGTTGAGGTAGGCGAACCAGGTCAGGAACGCCAGCAGGACAAGCAGTCCCGCCGCGCCGACCCAGCCGTTCCCCCACATGCCGATCACCAGCAGCGCGAAGACCGCGACGAGCAGCACCCAGCGCGGGAGTGTGTGCAAGAACACCACCGGCTTCGCACTCAACCGCTCCACGGTGGCGCGCATTCCCGGGGTTTCCCTTTCAGTGTTCACGAGCCCAAACGTAGCCTCTCTCCGCCTGCCTGGAAGGATGGAGGGATGATCGCAATCACCCGGTACCGCGTGCCGAGCCAGGAGGCCGACGGGTTCACCGCGCAGATGACCTCCGTGCTCGACGCCCTCGCCGCGAGCCCGGGCTACCGGTCGGGACGGCTGGCCCGCACGGTCGACGACCCCGACCTCTGGGCCCTCATCACCGAGTGGGACGGCGCCGGGTACTACCGGCGGGCGCTCGGCGCGTACGAGGTGCGCCTGGTCTTCATCCCGCTGGCCGCGATGGCGGTGGACGAACCCGGCGCCTACGAGGTCGTCAGCGAGGTCGTCGGTCAACGAACGGCAGAGTCCGGGAAAGAACGTATCTGAAGTCGTTTCATCACCCTCCGTGCTGGTGATCACTGCCGCTGACGGGGCTGGGCGCACGGCACGGGGGAGTTGTGATGCGGCATGCGGTCGTACTCAGTGGACTGCTCGGGGTGGCGGGTGTCGCCGCCCTCGTCACCGGCCTCCAGCCGGCCACCGCGCGGCCCCCGGCCGTCCAGGCCACCGCGCTGAACCAGGCGGCTCCGGCCCGCGCGCTGAACCAGGCCCGCGTGGCCGAATACCGCGGCGTGCGGATTCCGGTGCCGGCCGGCTGGGAGGTGCACCGGCTCGACCTCGATCCCACGCGGTGCGTACGGCACGACCGTCCCGCGATCTATCTCGGCCGGCCCGGCCCGGAGCCCGACTGCCCGGCGCGGTTGATCGGCGGCGCGGAGACGCTGCACATCGAGCCGCTCGACGGCGCCACTGGGGCCTCCGGGGCCTCTGGAACCGCGCAGCGCGGCCGCGCGGTGGAGATGCGGGTCGCAAAGCTGGCCCGCTTCACCGTCCGGAAGAACGTCGATCACCAGGTGCGGATCGATCTCCCAGAGGCGGGGGCGTCGGTCACCGGCGTGTACGGCGCGGACACGGACGTGTTGCAGACCGTCATCCGTTCGATCCGGCTGACCGCGGAATGGATCACGACACCGCCTCCCAGCCCCCTCCGCGGCGGCACCGTGGAGGGCGAGTCCTCGGTCGCGCCCCTCACCGAGCGCGCCAAGTCCGGGACGAGCAGATCCTGGGGCAAGGGGAGGGGCTTCGACACTTGCACGGCACCTTCGAAGCGGGCCATGGCCGCCTGGCGCCGCTCGTACAGCGTCGTCAACATCTACATCGGCGGCGCGTCGCGTGGATGCTCCCAGCCCAACCTCACCAGGTCCTGGATCCGCGCCGTCCGCCGGATGGGCTACCGGCTGATCCCTACGTACGTCGGGAAGCAGGCGCCCTGTAACAGGGACAACTTCCGCGTCCACTTCAAGGCCGGGACCGCCGCCGCGGAGGGCCGCCGGGCCGCCGCGGCCGCCGTCGCGCGGGCCAGAGCGCTCCGCATCCCGCGCGATATGCCGATCTACTTCGACATGGAGGCGTACTCGAGCGGCAAGGCCAAGTGCCGCCGGGCAGTGCTGACCTTTCTTGACGCCTGGTCCCGTGCTTTGGCTGACCGGGAGTACGTCTCCGGCGTCTACAGCAGCGCCGCATCGGGTGCGCGCGACCTTGGCCGGGCCAACGGGATCACCAGGCCGGTGGCGATCTGGTTCGCGCACTGGGACAACAGGCCCAACCCGTACGCCACCCCGTACCTCCGCGCCCGCTGGTGGCACCCGCACCGCCGGATCAAGCAGTACCGGGGCAGCCACAGGGAGAGGCACGGCGGCATCGCGCTCAACATCGACAGCAACATCGTGGACGGCCACGTCTACTGACGGACGCGGGGGCGCGGGGCCTTTTGCGCACTCGTCACTTTGCGTACTCGACCGTATCCAGCCGGTCGACGTTCGGGAGGTGGCGGCGGTGCCCTAGACTCGGAAACGCTCTTGGAGCGCCGACGCGACGTCGCAGTCGAGGCGTCCAAGGGCGTCACACCACCGGGGATCACATCTCGCCTTTCCGCGCGCCGCCCGTCAGCAGATCGGGGTGGCGGCGTGCGGGGCGCACGAATATCCCGCCGACCGCCAGCCGGATGGAGAACGCTCATGGCACGCCGTTCCGACGTGATGGACACGATCGTCAACCTCGCCAAGCGGCGGGGACTGGTCTACCCGTCAAGCGAGATCTACGGCGGTCTGCGCGCCTCCTGGGACTACGGGCCGCTGGGCGTCGAGCTCAAGAACAACGTCAAGCGCCAGTGGTGGAAGTCGATGGTGCAGGGCCGGGACGACGTCGTCGGCCTCGACTCCTGCGTCATCCTCGCCCGGGAGGTCTGGGAGGCCAGCGGTCACGTCCAGGCGTTCGTCGACCCGTTGACCGAGTGCCAGTCGTGCCACAAGCGCTTCCGTGCCGACCACCTCGAAGAGGCCTACGAGGAGAAGCACGGCAAGCCGCCGGCCGGCGGTCTCGCCGACATCTCCTGCCCCAACTGCGGCGTGAAGGGCTCCTTCACCGAGCCGCGGATGTTCAACGGGCTGCTCAAGACCTACCTCGGCCCGGTCGAGGACGAGTCCGGGCTGGCCTACCTGCGGCCCGAGACGGCGCAGGGCATCTTCATCAACTACAAGAACGTCGAGCAGTCGGCCCGCCGCAAGGTCCCGTTCGGCATCGGCCAGATCGGCAAGTCGTTCCGCAACGAGATCACGCCCGGCAACTTCATCTTCCGGACGCGCGAGTTCGAGCAGATGGAGATGGAGTTCTTCGTCAAGCCCGGCACCGACGAGGAGTGGCACCAGTACTGGATCGACGAGCGCCTGCAGTGGTACGTCGACCTGGGCATCAACAAGGAGAACCTGCGGCTCTACGAGCACCCGCAGGACAAGCTCTCGCACTACTCCAAGCGCACCGTGGACGTCGAATACCGCTTCGACTTCGTCGGAAGCGAGTGGGGTGAGCTGGAGGGCATCGCCAACCGCACCGACTTCGACCTGTCGACGCACTCCAAGGCCTCGGGCGCCGACCTGTCGTTCTTCGACCAGGAGGCCGGCGAGCGCTTCGTCCCGTACGTGATCGAGCCGGCGGCCGGTGTCGACCGCTGCACGCTGACGTTCATGATGGACGCCTACGCCGAGGACGAGGCGCCCAACGCCAAGGGCAAGCTCGAGAAGCGCACGGTCATGCGGCTCGACCGCCGGCTGGCCCCGGTGAAGGTGGCGGTGCTGCCGCTGTCGCGCAACGCGGACCTGTCGCCGAAGGCCCGGGACCTTGCAGCCCAGCTGCGCCGGAACTGGAACGTCGACTTCGACGACGCGGGGGCCATCGGCCGCCGCTACCGCCGCCAGGACGAGATCGGCACGCCGTTCTGCGTCACCGTCGACTTCGACACCCTCGAAGACGACGCGGTGACCGTGCGCGAGCGCGACACCATGAGCCAGGAGCGCATCGCGATCGGCCAGGTCGAATCCTTCCTCGCAGCCCAGCTCATCGGCTGCTGATCACGGCTTTTACGGCGAACGGCCGTGTGATCACCGGCGAGGTGATCACACGGCCGTTCAGCTGATGTGGGAGCTCAGCCCGCACGCGATTGCGCTACCTGAGCCGGAGCGAGCGCCAGCGAAGCTTCGCGCGAAGATCGCGAAGCGATGTCGCAATCGCCGCTTTACGGTTCGGGTCCGAGCCGCCAGGCGAGGACCCGAGGCCGTAAAAGCCATGAACAGGGCCGTAGAAGCCATGAGTTAAGGGTTGGTACCAGTCACGTAGAGGGACTGGTCGTACGTGCCGGATCCGGGGGTGGTCTCACCGAGGAGCTGGTAGGTGGCGTTGACCGTCGCGGTCGACGGGCAGAAGAAGTTGCCGCCCGACAGCCGGTTGACGGTGGCGTTCGTGACGCCGACCTGGGCCTGGTTGTTGGTGGCGACCGGCCGGGAGGGGTTGTCGCCGTTGAACCCGTTGGCGGTCAGGTTGCCGCCGAAGTAGCAGGTGATGCCGCCGAGGAGGTCGACGACGGCCTTGATCCTGAAGTTGGAGATGAGGACGGTGGCGTCCCGGCCGCCGGTGTGGGCGGCGTCCCAGGTGACGTTGCCGCCGCTCCACGGGAGGTTCTCCGGGGTGATGGTGGAGGACACGCTGCCGGTGCACGGGCCGCCGTTGGTGTTGAACGTGACGCCCGAGATGCTGAGGTTCGAGCCGTTGGAATTGATCGAACCCGTCATCGTCGACTGGTTGCAGCTGCCGCTGCCGATGGAGGTGGTCACGGTGGCCTCGCCGAGGAGCGAGGCGCGCACGTTGCCGGAGTAGGCGTCGGCGGTGGCCGAGCCCTTGCGGATGGTCGTGGTGACAGCGGAGGCGGGCGGAGCGGCCACGGCGACGACGGCGAGAGCCGTGATGCCGACCGTGACGGTCTGTCTGATGCGTGCCACCGGAAACTCCTTCGTCCGGTTCGGGGGTGGGCATCGTGAAAGTAATTCGTCTTTTACTGGATCTGCAATGCCTTGTGGAGACCTTGGTATGGCCGGATTGAGACACCGTCGCGTTTTCCGAGGTGGCGGTCCCGGGCCCGCTCCGGCCGAAACGGATCAAGGTGGCCGGGCGGTCCGATAGCGTGGCGTGGATACAGCGGCCGCATCGGCGGCCTGGACCGACCAGTGAGGCCCACCGGCAGAGACGGAGGACGCGCGTGAGCGACGCTCAGCGATCCTCCCCGCCGGCCTGTGAAGATCGCGGGCGGGCCGCCAGGCTGCTCCTCATCGTGCTGGGCGTCCTGGGCTTCGTGGTCCTGCCCGGCGCAGCACCGGCGTCCGGCTCGGCCGGTGTCGGGATGCGTGCGGGCGCCACCGCCCAGCCCGGCCAGGCCAACGTGGCGAGCCGGGGCAAGAGCTCCAAGCCCTGCCCCGTCCGTTCCGACACGGCGGCCATTTCGGCCTCGGCGCGGCAGATCGCCGCCGCGCCCGCCCCGGCGCCTGTCCCCGCGGTCCTGCCGCCCGGTGTCGAAGTACGGCCGTCCAGCGTCGTCGCGGCCCGTCCGGCCGTCCGCGCCGAGTCTGCCGAGGCCGCTCCGGCCGGCCTGCCACGCGGGCGTGCCCCGCCGCTATCCACGTGATCTGACGACATCCCCCATCAGACCTCGTGGAAGGTTCTTCCTTTGACTCGCGCCAACGTGGTGCGGGCGATCCTGGCGTTCGCCGTGCTCGCCGCATCGCTGTACTTTGCCCTGTCCAAACCAGCCCGCCTCGGCCTCGACCTGCGCGGCGGCACCCAGATCGTTCTCGAGACCCAGGACTCGCCCAACGCCAAGGCGACCCGGGAGAACACCGACCGCGCCAAGGAGGTGCTGCACCGCCGCGTCGACGCGCTCGGCGTCGCCGAATCGTCGATCACCCGCTCCGGGGAACGGCGGATCATCGTCGAACTGCCCGACGTCCAGGACCCGACCCGGGCCGCCGAGGTGATCGGCAAGACCGCCCAGCTCACCGCCCACCCCGTCCGCGCCGGTGACGGCAAGCCCGCGAAGGGCGAGCAGGCCGTCGCCGACGAGCGGGGTGAGCCGATCCTGATCGGCCCGGCCGTGCTGACCGGCGACGGCGTCGGCTCGGCCGACGCGTCGATCGACACCCAGAACGGCACCGGCTGGTACGTCACGATCGACTTCCGCAACGGCGGCGGCAAGGCCTGGCAGCAGGTCACCGCCAAGGCCGCCTGTGCCACCGGCGCCGAGCGGCGCATCGCCATCGTGCTGGACGGCAAGGTGATCTCCTCACCGGGCGTCGTCGCGGACGTGCCCTGCAACGTCGGCATCGCTGGCGGCTCGACGCAGATCACCGGCGACTTCAGCGCGGACGAGGCCAAGGACCTGGCCGCCCTCGTCCAGGGCGGTTCGCTGCCCGTCCCGGTGAAGACCATCGAGCAGCGGGTGGTGGGCCCCACGCTGGGCGACGAGGCCATTGACGCCAGCGCCAAGGCCGCCGTCATCGGCGTGCTGCTGACCGGCCTGTTCATCATCGCCGTCTACCGCCTCGTCGGGGCGCTGGCGACCATCGCCCTGGCCTGCTACGCGCTGATCTCCTACGCCGCGCTCGTCATGATGGGGGCCACCCTCACGCTGCCGGGCCTGGCGGGCTTCGTCCTCGCGATCGGCATGGCGATCGACGCCAACGTCCTCGCGTTCGAACGAGCCCGCGAAGAGTACGAGGCGATACCCAAACGCGGTGTGCGCACCGCGCTGACCACCGGCTTCACCAAGGCCTGGTCAGCCATCGCCGACTCGAACATCACCACACTGCTGGCCGGCGGCCTGCTGTTCTTCCTGGCCTCCGGCCCGGTGAAGGGCTTCGGTGTGACCCTCACCATCGGTGTGCTGGGTTCACTGATCTCGGCGATGCTCCTGAGCCGCGTCCTCACCGACGCCGCCCTCAGCCGCAAGTTCATCGCCAACCGTCCCGGCCTCACCGGCCTCGGCTCCACCGGGCGGCTCCGTAAATGGCTGGACCGCCGTAACCCCGACCTGATGAAGGGACGCAAGCTCTGGCTGGGGCTCTCCGCCCTCGCCGTCGTCGTGGCCGTCACAGGGATCTTCTCCAAGGGGCTCAACTACGGCGTGGAGTTCACCGGAGGACGCCTCGTCGAGTACTCCACGAGCACGCCCCTGGACATCGACGACGCACGTTCGGCTGTGGCCGACGCGGGCTTCCCGCGCGCCGTCGTGCAGACCTCCGGCAAGGACGACATCTCCGTCCGCACGGAGAACCTCGGCAACGCCGAGGTGGTCAAGATCCAGAACGCCCTGGCCGAGAAGGGCGGCCAGACGACCAAGCAACGCGACGAGCTGATCGGCCCCAGCCTCGGCGAGGAACTCCGCAAGAAGGCCCTCATCGCCCTCGGCGTCGCGCTCCTCGTCCAGCTGGCCTACCTGGCCATCCGGTTCCGCTGGAGCTTCGGCGCCGGGGCCGTCCTCGCGATGTTCCACGATGTGATCATCGTGACGGGCGTCTTCGCCTGGCTCGGCAAACCCATCGACGGCGTCTTCCTCGCCGCGCTCCTCACCGTCATCGGCTATTCCGTCAACGACGCCGTCGTGGTCTTCGACCGCATCCGCGAGCTCTGGGGAGAGCAGCCCAAGGCCCGCTTCGCCGACGTCGCCAACCGCGGTGCCCTCCAGACCGTGCCCCGCACGGTCAACACCGGCATGGGCGCCGTCTTCATCCTGGCGGCTCTGGCCTTGCTCGGCGGTGACTCGCTGACCGACTTCGCCCTCGCCCTGCTGGTCGGCATCGGCGTCGGCACGTACTCCAGCGTCTTCACCGCGACCCCGCTGGCCATCGAGTTCGAGCGCTTCGTCAAGGCCCCCGCGCCCCGTCCGAAGACGCTCAAACGCCCCACCCGCCAGCCCGGCGAGTCCGGCGCCGTCGTCTGACGCTCGTTCCCTGGCGGGCCGCTCCACGCGGCGCGCCGGGGGCCACGAAGGGCATGCTCGCGCGAGCATGCCCTTCGTCGTCTCGCCCGGCAGAGTGTGATCTTGGATGGTCCACATGCGGCCATAAATGGAAAAGGCATGCCGACAGGCGGCTGTCCAGATGTGGCATCTGACCAAGTCTGCCGATCCAGTCATCACTGTAGTAAGCATTATTCCTAACGTGTCACCCGAGCAAAGGAGTGGATTGGCGACCAAATTCAGGAAGGTGTCATACGTCATCACCAGGAAGTGAGACAGAGGTGAACTCGATCAAGCGTGTTCTGCTATCGATGCTGGCGGCATTGGCCCTTATCGCGGGCCTGCTGCCCTCAGCCGCGATGGCGCGGAGCTCCTCGGCCCCACCCCCCGTCGATCCAGGTGCCGCCGCGGCGTCCGGAATCACGAACACCACATCGAGCAAGAAGATCCTGGACTACTGGACCACGGCGCGCATTCGTGCGGCCACGCCGGAGCCCCTCCCGCGTCCGGCGCCGCAGCCCACTGCGGAAAAGCAGGTCAAGAATGTCCTGCCGCCCCAGGCTGCGGGAGGAGCACGGCCTGCCCGGCTGAAGGGCACATCCGACTCACCGCGCGTGCTCGCTCATACGCAGGCCCAGCGCTGGAACAGGCAAGGCAGTATGCCGGCGACCACGATCGGCAAAATCTACTACGTCCGTAACAACGGAACGCCGGGCTACTGCTCTGGCAGCGTCATCAACGGCAACAACAAGAACACCGTCTGGACCTCCGGTCACTGTATCCATGCAGGTGGTGGCGGTGCGGGCAACTACTTCCGCGACTTCATCTTCGTGCCCGACGCCGACAACAACCGGGAGCCCCACGGCCGGTGGACCTACCGGTACGCCAACACGACCATCGGATGGGAACGGGACGGCAACTGGAGTTATGACGTAGCGGCCATCGCCTTCAACCCGCAAGCGCAGCGCGGCAATCTCGCCGACTGGGTCGGTTACCAGGGCTACCGGTTCGGCTACGGCCAGGCCTTCAACAACATCCACGCCTTCGGTTTCCCGCAGGACGGTTACCGGCGCACGGACTTCAGCGGCAATGACCTCTGGTATTGCCTGACCTTCACCTGGCGTGCCGGTGTCTTCGACGACCGTATCCACATGGAATGCGATATGCACCATGGCGCCAGTGGTGGGCCGTGGCTGGAAGACCTGCAACTGAGCCGGGGCTGGGGTTACATTATCGGCGCCTACAGTCATCGGAACGTCGACGGCAATCAGATGGCTGTCGACACCGTCGCGAAATCACCCAACCACGGCGACGCGGCCATCAACGTTCGCAATGACGTGCATGTCCGCTAAATATGCGCGTCCGCTGAACATGCGCGTCCACTGAATATGCGCGTCCGCTAAGGAGATGCGGGAGCCCGCAGTCCCGCATCTCAGCCGGGCGTCGCCTGCCGTTTGCGCTCGTCCGTCCAATAGGACGAGATCTCCTCCGGCGAACGGGTGTTCTCCACACCGCCGCCGACACCATCGTTGTCGGAAGCTTGGTTAAGCGCGACCACCACGCCAACTCCAACTGTGAGCGCGGTGCCCACCGCCAACGCGGCAATTCTCTTCCGCCTCATCCCGCCATGCTACGCCGCGTCCCGCACCCTGCTTCTCGGGGCCGAGCGCTTCAACGATCTGCTGGCCGGTTTGCCCGATCCGCCTGGAAGGCGCCCCCCAGGCGCAACATCGCCTGACCGCCCTTCTGGCCAACTCCGCTTGAGGCGGTGTGCCGTGGCCGGGGTCACCGGCCACGGCGGCGGCCTCAGGCGAGCGGGGGCGGGTTCTGGTCGTCCTCGGCCTGGATCACCTGCATGACCGCGTTGATCAGGGCCAGGTGGGTGAAGGCCTGCGGGAAGTTGCCCAGGTGCCGGCCGGTGTGCGGGTCGATCTCCTCCGCGTACAGCTGGAGGGGGCTGGCGTACGAGAGCAGCTTCTCGCAGAGCGCCCTGGCCCGTTCGAGCTCACCGATCATGACGAGGGAGCTCACCAGCCAGAACGAGCAGATGGTGAACGTGCCCTCCTCGGACTCGAAGCCGTCGTCGGTCTCGGTGGCCCGGTAGCGCAGGACCAGATCGTCCTCCGACAGCTCGTCGGCGATGGCCAGGACCGTCTCGCGGACCCGCTTGTCGTCGGCGGGCAGGAAGCCGAGGAGCGGGATCAGCAGGGCCGAGGCGTCGAGGGCGGAGGCGCCGTAGTGGGCGGTGAAGACCCCGCGCTCGTCCAGGGCGTTGGCCAGGACGTCGGCGTGGATCTCGTCGGCGGCCGCCTGCCAGCGCTGGGCCCTGACGTTGTCGCCGCGGATGCGGGCGAGGCGGGCGCCGCGTTCGGCCGCGACCCAGCAGAACACCTTGGACGAGGTGAAGTGCTGCGGCTCGCCGCGCACCTCCCACATGCCGCAGTCGGGCTGCTGCCAGTTGTCGAGCGCGTCCTCCACCTGCTTCACGACGATCTTCCACAGCCGGTCGTCCAGGCGGTCCCGCTTGCGCACGAACAGGTAGATGGAGCCGATGATGGCGCCCCACACGTCGTGCTGGGCCTGCATGTACGCCTCGTTGCCGATGCGGACCGGCTGGGCGTTGTCGTAGCCCGACAGGTGGTCGAGCGTGGACTCGGGGAGTTCCTCGCGGCCGTCGAGGCCGTACATGATCTGGAGCTTGCCCTCGGAGGCCTCGGCGACGTCGGTGATGAAGTAGAAGAAGTCGTTGGCTTCCCAGTCGTAGCCGAGCGTGTAGAACGCCCACAGCGCCATCGTGGAGTCACGGATCCACGTGTAGCGGTAGTCCCAGTTGCGGTCGCCCCCAGGGCTTTCCGGCAGCGAGGTCGTGGCCGCGGCGGCGACCGCGCCGGAGGGGGCGAAGGTCAGGCCCTTGAGGGTGAGGGCGCTGCGCTGGAGGTGGCTCCGCCACGGGTGGTCGGGGAAACGGCCCCGGTCGAGCCAGTGCTGCCAGTGGTGCACCGTCCAGACGAGGCGTTCGTGCGCGTCCTCGTAGGTGTGGGGCGGCTCGTGCTCGCTCCACGAGAGGGCGACGAAGCGGGCCTCACCCTGCTTGAGCAGCGTCCGCGAGGTGGCGAGCGAGCCTTCGAAGCCCACGTTCATGTCCGTGGTCAGGCGGAGGGACACCCCGTTGCCGCGCGCGACGGCCTCGTGGTAGCCGGCCCCGGTGTGCTCCCACCTGGCGGGTGCCCGGCCGTAGTCGAACACCGGCATGCAGTCGAGCCGCACCTGGACCTGGCCGTTCACGCACCGCACCATGCGCAGCAGCACGTGGTCGGCGTCATAGTCCGTGGGGGCGCGCCGATGGGTGTGGGATCGTTCCGTCTCGTGGTGCCAGGGGCCCATCAGCAGGGCGTCCGTCACCACCAGCCAGCCACCGTGGGTCCACCAGGTGGTCTCCATCACCATGGTGCCGGGGATGTAGCGCTGGGCCGCGGGCACCTCCACCCCCGCCGGGCCGACGCGGAAATACCCCGCGTCCCTGTCGAGGATCGACCCGAACACGCTGGGCGAGTCCATCCGCGGCAGGCACATCCACTCGATGTTCCCGCTCGGCGCCACCAGCGCGGTCGTCTCACAGTCGGACAGGAATCCGAAATCGGCGATGGGAGCGAACGGATCCCCCGCCCGGCCTCCGGCGACCATCGGCCTCACAACCTCACCTCCTTGATCCATCATTCCCTCTCAATCGCAATGGCTGCGCCATCCATGGCGCGGTGTCAGGCCGGTTTCCGACGTGACATGTCTGGAATGTCCGCATTGGAATAGACCACTAAAGCACCCCTGAGCTGCGAGAACGTGACGCGGGGACCGGGGCGACGAGCGAAGACCGGCTTCGCGGGTACAGTCCCGCAAACAGGGCATACGGCCTCCACGGCCAGGCGGGATCGCGGCGCAGCGTTCTCCCAGCTGAGGAGACCGGCCGTCCGGGGAGACCCGGGCACCCTGTGTTCGGGTTGAATCGGAGCGTAAAGGAGCTCCTCGTGCCGAAGTTCGTCTATGACTTCACTGAGGGAAACAAGGACCTCAAGGATCTGCTGGGTGGCAAAGGCGCCAACCTGGCCGAGATGACCAATCTCGGCCTGCCAGTGCCGCCCGGGTTCACGATCACAACGGAGGCCTGCAGGTACTACCTCGAGCACGGGACGCTTCCCGAGGGCCTCGAGGCCGAGATCGACACCCATCTCACCGCGCTCGAGAGCACGATGGGCAAGCGCCTGGGGCAGGCCGACGACCCGCTTCTCGTCAGCGTACGTTCCGGTGCCAAGTTCAGCATGCCGGGCATGATGGAGACGGTCCTCAACATCGGCCTGAACGACGAGTCCGTCCACGGCCTGGCCGCCCAGGCGGGGGACGAGCGCTTCGCGTGGGACTCCTACCGGCGCCTGATCCAGATGTTCGGCAAGACCGTGCTCGACATCGACGGCGACCTGTTCGAGGAGGCGCTGGAGGCGGCCAAGGACCGCAAGGGCACCAAGGACGACGTCGATCTCGACGCCGGCGACTTCCGCGACCTGGTCGGCACCTACAAGGGCATCGTGCGCGAGCACGCCGGCCGGGACTTCCCGACCGACCCGCGCGAGCAGATGAACCTGGCCACGATGGCCGTGTTCGACTCGTGGAACGCCGACCGCGCGATCCTCTACCGCCGCCAGGAGCGCATCCCGGTCGACCTCGGCACCGCGGTCAACATCTGCTCCATGGTGTTCGGCAACCTCGGCATGGACTCGGGCACCGGCGTCGCGTTCACCCGCGACCCCGCGTCCGGGCAGCAGGGCATCTATGGCGACTACCTGCAGAACGCGCAGGGCGAGGACGTGGTCGCCGGCATCCGCAACACCGTGCCGCTCGTCGAGCTCGAAAAGATCGACAAGGCCTCGTACGACCAGCTGCTCGACATCATGGAGACGCTGGAGAACCACTACCGCGACATGTGCGACATCGAGTTCACGATCGAGCGCGGCAAGCTCTGGATGCTCCAGACCCGGGTGGGCAAGCGGACCGCCGCCGCGGCGTTCCGCATCGCCTGCCAGCTGCTCGACCAGGGGCTCATCGACGCCGACGAGTCCGCGCGGCGGGTCACCGGCGACCAGCTCGCGCAGCTGATGTTCCCGCGCTTCGACGGCGCCGCCGCCAAGGAGGCCACGAAGCTGACCAAGGGCATGAACGCCTCGCCCGGCGCCGCCGTGGGCAAGGTCGTCTTCACCTCCGAGCGGGCCGTCGAGCTCGCCGCCCAGGGTGAGGACGTCATCCTGGTCCGCCGTGAGACCAACCCCGATGACCTGTCCGGCATGGTCGCCGCCCAGGGCGTGCTGACGTCGCGCGGCGGCAAGACCTCGCACGCGGCCGTCGTCGCCCGCGGCATGGGCAAGACCTGCGTCTGCGGCGCCGAGGAGCTCGACGTCGACGTCAAGGCCGGCTCGTTCACCGCGCCCGGCGGCGTGACGGTCAGCGAGGGCGACGTCATCTCGATCGACGGCAGCTCCGGCGAGGTCTTTCTCGGCGAGGTGCCGGTCGAGGACTCGCCGGTCGTGCGCTACTTCGAGGGGGAGCTGAGGGCCTCCGACGGCGACGAGCTCGTGAAGTCCGTGCACCGGATCATGAAGCACGCCGACGGGCGCGCCCGGCTCAAGGTCCGGGCCAACGCCGACAACCCCGAGGACTCCGAGCGGGCCCGCCGCTTCGGCGCGCAGGGCATCGGTCTCTGCCGGACCGAGCACATGTTCCTGGGGGAGCGGCGGCAGCTCGTCGAGAAGCTGATCCTGGCGGAGACGCCCGAGGAGAGGCAGGCGGCGCTGGACGCCCTCGAGCCCCTGCAGAAACAGGACTTCGAGGGCATCTTCACGGCGATGGACGGCCTGCCGGTCACGATCCGGCTCATCGACCCGCCGCTGCACGAATTCCTCCCCGACCTCACCGAGCTCTCGGTCAAGGTGGCCCTCGCCGGTGACAAGGCGGACCCCCAGGACCGGAGGCTGCTCGAGGCCGTTCACCGGCTGCACGAGCAGAACCCTATGCTTGGACTCCGCGGTGTGCGCCTGGGTTTGGTGATTCCTGGCCTCTTCTCGATGCAGGTGAGGGCGATCGCCGAGGCGGCCGCCGGACGGATCGAGGCCGGCGGTGATCCGCGCCCCGAGATCATGATCCCATTGGTCGGCGCCGTCCAGGAACTGGAGGCCGTCCGCGAGGACACGCTGCGGATCCTGGCCGAGGTCAAGGAGGCGTCCGGGGTCGACGTGCACGCCCTGATCGGCACGATGATCGAGCTGCCGCGGGCGGCGCTGACGGCCGGGCAGATCGCCGAGGCGGCCGAGTTCTTCTCCTTCGGCACCAACGACCTCACGCAGACGACCTGGGGCTTCTCCCGCGACGACGTCGAGGCGGCGTTCTTCTCCCGCTACCTGGAGCTCGGCATCTTCGGGGTGTCGCCGTTCGAGACGCTGGACCGCGACGGCGTCGGCCGCCTGGTGCGGATCGCCGCCGAGGAGGGCCGCGCGACCCGGCCGGGGCTGAAGATCGGCATTTGCGGCGAGCACGGCGGAGACCCCGACTCGGTGCACTTCTGCCACGAGGTCGGGCTCGACTACGTGTCCTGCTCGCCGTTCCGCATCCCGGTCGCCCGCCTGGAGGCCGGACGTGCCGCGATCGAGTCACACGGCGACGACACCCGCTAGGGGACGGTGAATGGGATCGATCCAGCGTGAGGTACGCCACGAGTCAAGGTTCTCCCGCGGGCACTTGTGAACCTCTGACAGGCGCCGGACCATCTAACTAACGTGTCGGATGCGATGACGTTGGAAGTGGAGTTGCCGGAGACCGAGCGCCCGGAGGAGTCCGAGGAGCGCCCGGACGACCTTCCGGAAGGGGCCAGGCGGCGGCGCGAGCCGCGGCCGCGCTGGCTCGTCCTGACGATGAGCGTGGTCCTCGGCCTGCTCGCGATCGCGGTGCTCACACCGCTCGTGGTGGGCTGGCGGGTCTGGTACCAGGCGCGCCAGGACGAACATCCCAAGTCCGACGCGATCATCGTGCTCGGCGCCGCCCAGTACAACGGCGTGCCGTCCCCCACACTGAAGTGGAGGTTGCAGCACGCCCTGAACCTCTACCGGGCCGGGGTCGCGCCGCGCATCGTCACCGTCGGCGGCAAGCAGCCGAACGACAACTTCACCGAGGCCGGGTCCGGCCGCCGCTGGCTGATCGAGAAGGGCGGGGTGCCCGCCGACCGGGTGATCGCGGTCGGGGAGGGCCGGGACACGCTGCAGAGCATGAAGGCGGTCGGCCGGGAGTTCAAGAGGCTCGACCTGCACTCGGGTGTGATCGTCACCGATCCGTGGCACGGCCTGCGCTCCAAGCGCATGGCCGAGGACAACGGGATCAAGGCGGCGGCCTCGCCGACGCGCAGCGGCCCGAGCGTGCAGACCCGCGACACGCAGATGCAGTACATCGTCCGGGAGACCGGCGGCTACCTGTCCTACGTCCTGCTGGGCAAGAGCTGGAAGCCGCCGAGCGAGACCATCAAGGGCAGCACTCCGCCCGACCCGTCGTGATGGTGACATCCTGGTTCGACCGTGACGTCACGAGGCCCGCATACCCTGATGATGAACGAGGGATTCCGGGTGATCGATGAAGGACTACACAGACCACGACCGGGAGCGATGGGCTCCGGAGCCCGCCAAGCGGCGTGACCGCACGGCGTTCGAGCGTGATCGCGCCCGCGTGCTGCACAGCGCGGCCCTGCGGCGGCTTGCGGCCAAGACCCAGGTGGCCTCGCCCGGCTCGGACGCGACGGCGGACAACGTGCAGAGCCTGCGTACACGGCTCACACATTCGCTGGAGTGCGCCCAGGTCGGGCGCGAGCTGGGCAAGTCGTTCGGCTGTGATCCGGACCTGGTCGAGGCCGCGTGCCTCTCGCACGACATCGGGCACCCGCCGTTCGGCCACAACGGCGAGACGGCTCTGGACGTGGTCGCGCGCGACTGCGGCGGCTTCGAGGGCAACGCGCAGAGCCTGCGTGTCCTGACCCGGCTGGAGCCCAAGTCGTTCGCCCAGGACGGGCCGCCCCTGCACGGGCGGAGCGTCGGTCTCAACCTCACCCGCGCCGCGCTCGACGCCTCCATGAAGTACCCCTGGCCCCAGTCCGAGGCCGTGAACGGCAAGTTCGGAGTGTACGACGACGACACCGACGTGGCCCGCTGGGTACGGGAGGGCGTGGTCGACGGGCAGACCTGCTTCGAGGCGCAGGTGATGGACTGGAGCGACGACGTCGCCTACTCCGTGCACGACCTGGAGGACGCGCTGGTCGCCGGGCACATCGACTTCGTGCGGCTGGCCGACCCGGCCGAGCGGCGCCTGGTGGCCGCCACCGCGATCAAGCTCTACTGCGACGACGCCGACCTGGCCGAGCTGGAGGAACGCTTCGCCGCGCTGCTGGCCGAGCCGTACTGGCCGGATCGCTACGACGGCACGCCGCGTTCGCTGGCCGCCTTGAAGAACCTCACCAGCACGCTGATCGGCCGGTTCTGCCTGGCCGCCGAGGACGCCACCAGGGCGCGCTACGGCGACCGGCCGCTGACCCGCTACGCCGCCGACCTGATCGTGCCGCGGGCCCAGCGCCTGGAGTGCGCGCTGCTCAAGGGCGTCACGGCGCACTACGTGTGGATCAGCCATGAGGAACGGCGGGCCCGCCAGCGGGACCTGCTCGTCGAGCTGGCCGAGCTGATCCGGCGCGGCGCGCCCGGCACGCTCGACCCGGCCTTCCGCAGCGCTTACCTGGAGGCCGAGGACGATGCGGGGCGGCTGCGCGCGATCGTCGACCAGATCGCCTCGCTGACCGACGCCTCGGCGGTCGCCCGCTACCGGCGCCTGGCCGGCCAGGACTGATCGGGCTCGGACTGATCGAGCTCGGACTGATCGGGCCGGCACCGTTGCGGGCAGGGACTGATCAAGCCCGTGTGTGCCCCCTTGTCTCCTTGGGAAGGCCGCTGTAGGGATAGCAGGAACGACGCGGTGCCCAGCGACTGGAGGTCGCCATGCCCGAGGAGACGTTCGTCATCGTCGGCGCGAGCCTGGCCGGAGCCAAAGCGGCGGAGACTCTGCGGGAGGAGGGGTTCGGGGGGCGGATCGTCCTCATGGGGGAGGAGATCGAACGTCCCTACGAGCGGCCTCCCCTGTCCAAGGGGTTCCTCCTGGGCCAGGAGTCACGGGACAAGGCGCACGTCCATCCGGCCGACTGGTACGAGAAGCACGATGTGGAGCTGCGGCTCGGCACGGCGGCCGCACGCATCGACCGGGTCGCCAAACAAGTGTGGCCTGCCAGCGGGGAGCCCGTCGGCTACGACCGCCTGCTGCTGACCACCGGCGCCTCGCCGCGCCATCTGGACGTCCCCGGCTCGAAGTTGCAGGGCATCCACTACCTGCGGTCGATGGGAGACTCGGCAAAGCTGCGGGAGGCGATTTCGCACGGCGGGCGCCGGGTCGTGGTCGCCGGGGCGGGTTGGATCGGCCTGGAGACCGCCGCGGCCGCCCGCGAGTACCGCAACGACGTGACCCTCATCGAACCGGAGCCGACCCCGCTGCACGGCGTCGTGGGTCCCGAGGTGGGCGGGATCTTCGCCGGGCTGCACCGCAAGCACGGCGTCGACCTGCGCCTGGACCAGGGCGTCGCCGGCTTCTGGGGCGCCGGTCAGGTGTCGGCCGTGGTCACCTCGGGCGGCGCCGAGATCCCGGCGGACGTGGTGATCGTGGGCATCGGGGTGAAGCCCAACACGGCGCTGGCGGAAGAGGCCGGCCTCGATGTGTCCGACGGCATCCTCGTCGACGAGTCACTGCGCACCTCCGACCCCGACATCTTCGCGGCGGGCGACGTCGCGGCGGCGTACCACCCGCTGCTCGGCCGGCGGATCCGGGTGGAGCACTGGGCCAACGCCCTGGACGGCGGTCCGGCCGCAGCCCGCGCGATGCTGGGCCGCGACGTCTCGTACGACAAGATCCCCTACTTCTTCAGCGACCAGTACGACATGGGCATGGAGATGGCCGGGACGTCCGCGCCGGGGGAGTACGACGAGGTGGTCTTCCGGGGCGATCGCGAGGAGATGGAGTTCATCGCCTTCTGGCTCGCGGGCGGCCGGGTCGTGGCCGGCATGAACGTCAACGTCTGGGATGTGACCGACGACATCCAGGCGCTGATCCGCTCGGGCAAGGAGATCGACCGGGACCGGCTCACCGACACCAAGATCCCCCTGACCGAGGTCTGAGAACGAACCGAGGTTCGAGAACGGTCTGCCCCGGTGCGGCGACGGCGCGAGCTTGATCTCAATTTGGCCTAGGCGGGCTGGGCATTTGTAGCGCTCAGGTAAGGTCTGGGCGAGTGAGCACCATTCAGCGGTCAAGACCGAGCAAAACGGTCGTGACCGCCACCAGACACCGCACGTTCCTGCGTGAGCTGCTGAGCTTCGGGTTCGTCGGGTTCGTCGGCACGGTGATCACCATCGGCGGCGCCAACCTGCTGCGGCACTGGCTCGGCGGCAGCCCGCTGACCAGCGTGGTCGTGCCGACCATGGCGTCGACGTTGTTCTCCTACCTCGCCAACCGCTTCTGGACGTTCCGGGAGCGCGACAGCGACGGTTCCGGCCGCGAGGTCGTGATCTTCTTCGCGCTGAACGGCGTGGGGATGTCGATCCAGGTGCTGATCACCGGCTTCACCTACTACACGCTCGGCCTGACCGGCGGCATCTCCTACAACATCGCGCTGCTGGTCGGCCTCGCCCTGGGCTCCGCCTTCCGCTACTGGTCGTACCGCAAGTGGGTCTTCACCCCGGCGGCCGCCTGACCCGCCCGTACGACGCCGTGAGCTCCAGACTCGAGACCGAGTGGCCCGAGCACCGTTCGGCGGTGTTCGGCGCCGCCTACCGCATCACCGGAAGCGTCGCCGACGCCGAGGACGTGACGCAGGACGTCTGGATGCGCGCCGCCGCCCAGGAGTCCCTGGACGGTATCCGCGATCTGCGGGCCTGGCTGATCACCGTGGCCGCCCGCCGCGCGTACGACCTGATGACCTCCGCCCGTGCCCGCCGGGAGAGCTACGTGGGGCCCTGGCTGCCCGAGCCGCTGCTCACCGGGCCCGACGCCGCCCAGCCGGTGCTGGTCGACGACACCGTGGGCACGGCGATGTTGCTGGTGCTGGAGGAGCTGTCGCCGCCCGAACGGGTCGCCTTCGTGCTGCACCAGGCCTTCGAGGTGCCCTACGAGCGGATCGCCGAGGTGCTCGGCAAGTCGCCCGCCGCCTGCCGGCAACTGGCCTCCAGGGCTCGGCGCAAGGTCGCGGGAGCCCGCGAGCCCAGGGCGTCGCGGGCCGAGAAGGAGAAGCTCATCGCGGCCTTCCGCGCCGCCTACGAGAAGGGCGACGGCGCCCAGTTGATGGCGCTGCTCGATCCGGACGCCACGTACGTCACCGACGGCGGCGGCAAGGTCTTCGCCGCCCGCAAGGTCATGGCCGGTGCCGGGCACATCGCGGCGATCATGCTGCGGGTGTCCGCCAAACTGTCGCCGCGCCTCGTCCCGGCCGACGTCAACGGCGAGCCGGGCCTGATCCACATCCGGAACGGCCGGGCCTTCGCCGTCGACACGTTCGCGGTCGCCGGCGGCCGCATCACCGCCGTCCGCCGGGTGCTCAACCCGGACAAGCTCGCGCACGTACAGGCTCACGGCAAATGAAAGAGCCCCCGGCGGTCTCACCGCCGGGGGCCCTTCACAGGTAGTGCGTCGTGCCGGACGTCAGGATCAGTCGAAGTAGTCCGGCTGGGTCTGCGCGTTCAGCTCGGAGAGCCACACGCGCTTGCCCTTGTCGGTCCGCCGGTCCCGGATGTCGATGACGTCCAGGCCCTTCTGGATGTCGTTGGAGTAGATGTAGCCGTTGTAGTAGTACGCCGACCACGAGCCCGCGAGGACCAGCTTGTCGTCGTACAGCGGGCCACGCTCGAACCAGCCGATCTCCTTCGGCTTGCGCGAGTCGGTGAAGTCCCACACCGAGATGCCGCCCTGGTACCAGGCCTGCACCATGATGTCCTTGCCCTTCACCGGGATCAGCGAGCCGTTGTGGGCGACGCAGTTCTCGGTGTCGGTGTTGGCGCGCGGGATCTTGTAGTAGCTGCGGAACTCCAGCTTGCGCTTCTTGCCCTTGCCGACGATGTCGTAGATCGCGTTGGCGCCCTTCTGCATGCCGATGGTGGCGTTGCAGGTGGCGGCGGAGCCGCCGCCGAGCTCGTCGGTGAAGACGACCTTGTTGGCGCGGTTGTTGAACGTCGCCGAGTGCCAGAACGCGAAGTTCTTGTCGTCGCGCACGCTGTGGATGGTGCGCGGGTTCTCCGGGTTGCTGATGTCGAACAGCACGCCGTCGCCCATGCACGCCCCGGCCATGAGGTCCTTGTCCGGGTAGGCGGTGAGGTCGTGGCAGCCGCTGGTCGCCCGGGTGCCCTCGGGGTAGGGCAGGTTGTCACCGGGGTTGCCGCCGTCCGGGAAGAGCACCGGCTCGCTGATCAGGGCAGCGGCGGCCGGCTTCTTCAGCGGCACCTTGATGATCGAGATCAGGTCGTGCGGCGGCTGGCAGTCCGGGTAGGTCGAGTCCGGGTTGTACGACGACACGTAGATGTACGCGGTGCCGCGCTTTCCGGGGACCATGGTGTTGGTGTGCGAGCCGCACTTGGTCTCGACGGCCTTGACGTACGCCGGCGCCGCCGGGTTGCTGATGTCGAAGATCTTGATGCCCTCCCACGCGGACTTGTCCGTCGCGGGCTTGGCCGTGCTCTGGCATGAGTCATCGCTGCGCGACGAGTCGGTCGACAGGAACAGCAGGTTCCCGGCGATCGAGACGTCGTTCTGGGAACCCGGGCAGTGGACGACCGCGACGACCTTGGGCTTGGCCGGCCTGCTGATGTCGTAGACCGTGAAGCCCTCGTAGTTGCCGCCGTAGGCGTACTTGCCCTTGAAGGCCCAGTCGGAGCCGTAGGCCGACTCCGGAGCCAGCGGGCCCTGCTTGGGAATGTTCGCCAGATGGTGCATGTTCGGGCTCTTGGCGATCTCGTCCCGGCCCGGGATGTCGGCCGAGGCCGCAGCCGCCGGAGCGACGAGCGCGGTGGAGACCGCCACGACCAAGGCCGCAAGGCTGCCCATCACTGCCCTGCGTCTGGTCCTGCGTTTGACGACTAGCGCCACCCTGACTCCTTCACACGTACTGGCCCCCGTTGATATGTCTTGATCATCGGAGTATGGGCGCTGGCCGGGGTTTTGACCAGCCCTGTGCGCATCTGTGAGCATCTCGAGATCTAAGACCCTTTTGCCGCGTGACCTTGACTGGATACGGTCCGGCTATCTGAGCAGCTTGGAGGATCGTTGATGCGACAGCGGATCGCGGTGGTGGCGACGGCAATGGCGTTGGCCGCCTGTGGCCTGGCTGGGTGCAGCGGGGGCGACGACAAGAAGCCTGACACCGGTCAGAAGGCCACGGTGCTGCAGCCGGGGCGTCCTGGCGAGCCCAACAAGACCGCCGTCATCGGGCCGTCCCCGGCCAAGCCGCCCACGGACGCGGAGGTCCGGTTCGTCCAGATGATGATCCCGCACCACCAGCAGGCGGTGGAGATGTCGGTGCTCGCGCCCGGCCAGGCGTCCAGTGCCCAGGTGAAGGCGCTGGCCGACCGCATCGACAAGGGGCAGGCGGGCGAGATCTCGGTCATGCAGTCGTGGCTGAAGAGCGTCGGCAAGTCGACCGCGGGCACGGGCACCGGCGGCGGGCACGGCGGTCATGGGGGCAAGAAGGACCCGCACGCGGGCATGCCGGGAATGGCCACGCCGGAGCAGATGACGCAGCTGCGGGAGGCGAAGGGCGCGGCGTTCGACAAGCTCTACCTGCAGTTGATGATCGTCCACCACCAGGGCGCGCTCACGATGGTCAAGGACGTCCTGGACAGGGGCACCAACGTGACCGTGCAGCAGATGGCACGGGACGTGCAATCCACCCAGCTGGCCGAGATCAACCGCATGAAGGACCTGATGGAGGCGTAGGCCCGCGGCCGTCGCCCAGGCCCTGGCCATCGCCGGGGCCGGGCGCGGGTGCTCAGGCGGTGCCGCGGACCAGGCCGATCAGCCGGTCGAGCACGCGCCCGTCGCTGACCCGCAGGCCGTCGTGCTCGTATTCGTTCGTCACCCAGGTGCGCAGTCCGCGGATCGCCGCCGCCGTCTCCATCGACATGCCGAAGTCGACGTACATGTCGTCGTGGTAGACGGCGGCTGCGACCGGGACGTCGTTGCCGCGCAGCCGGGCCGCGTCGTACAGCACCGGCCACGCGTCGTGCTCGGCGAGCAGGTCCGCCGTCTCACCCAGCGGGCGCAGCGACGGATCGTTCTCGAACATCCAGGGGTAGATCATCTCGCCGGTGAAGAGCAGCGGCCGTTCGCCGGGCTCGAACTCGGGGAATTCAGCGCGGACGCGTTCGGCGGCCCATCGGGTCGCGCGCCCCTGCGCGTAGATCGGCTCATGCAGCAGCGCGTAGAGCGGTGCCGCGGTGAAGCCGAGGTGCCGTTCGACCTGGGCCAGGAACGCGTCGGTGAGCTCCGGGCCCTCGGCGCCGTCCTCGAAGGCGTCCTCCAGCAGGTAGTGGAGCTGGTGGCCTCCTGAACCGGTGCCGAGCATCAGCCCGAGGGACTGGAACGCCTCGACGGTCAGGCGGGCGCCGCCGGGCAGCCGTTCGTCACGGTCGTGCAGATGGCCCGCGATCCGCGCTGCGATCGCCGCGTCGCCGGGGTAGCGGGCGTGATGCTCGCGGTTCTTGGCGGCCACCCGCGGATAGGCGGCGCGGTAGACGTCGTCGGCCGTGGCGTCGAGGCCCGGCAGCCCGCCGGTGATGAACACCTCACGGAGGCCTTCAGGCGCGAACGACAGGTACGTGGTCGCGCAGAAGCCGCCGAAGCTCTGCCCCAGCACGCTCCACGGCGCGTTCCCGGCCAGCTCCCGCCGGATCAGCTCGGCGTCCAGCACGATCGAGTCGGCACGGAAACACCTCAGATACCGGGCCTGTGCCGCGGCGTCGCCGATCCGGGCCAGCGAGCGCCGATGCGCCGGTGTCGAACGACCCGTACCACGCTGGTCCAGCAGCAGCACGCGGTAGTCGTCCAGCGCGCGGTCGAGCCAGCCCTCCCTGCCTATCGGACGAGGTGAGCGATTGCCCGGCCCGCCCTGGAGGAACAGCAGCCACGGTAGATCCGTCCTCTCGGCCTTGTCCGCGGCGACGACCTCCCGCGCGAACACCTCGATCTGGGGGCCGCCGGGATCAGCGTGATCCAGCGGGACGGCGAAGCGGTGGTCGGTCAGGACGGTGCCCGGGTGGCGGAAGGAGCTCATGATCCGATTCTGCTCGTTGTCACACGGCCGGGTGCCGCGTCGTCTCCCTGGCGAACCATCCGAAAAGGGAGAGACATGACACAGCGCATGCGCCTGAACGAGTCCGCGCCCGAGGCCTACCAGGGCTTCGTGGAGGTCGCGAAGGCCATCAAGGCCGGACCCTTGGCCGTGAAGCTCCAGGAGCTGATCAAGATCCGCGCCTCGCAGCTCAACGGGTGCGCCTACTGCGTGGACCTGCACACCCGCGACGCCCGCCGGTTCGGTGAGCCGGAGGACCGGATCCACCATCTGACGGTCTGGCGGGAGTCCCCGCTCTATGACGACGCCGAGCGCGCGGCGCTCGCCTACACCGAGGCCGTCACGCGCCGGGAGCCGGTGACGGACGAGCTGTGGTCCACGTTGAACGACCACTTCGACGAGAAGGAGGTCGCCAACGTCGTCGCCCTCGTCTCGCTGATCAACGCGTTGAACCTCATCGGCGTCCCGCTCCGCATGCGACCGCCGAACCGGACGAGCGCCGCCTGAACCGGATGACTGCCACCTGAACAGGGCGTCTGCCACGGCGGTGGCCCGTGGAGCCGGGTGGGTGACCGAGCCGGGCGGCTGGGGCATCCGGCCGCCCGGCTCCGCCGTGGTCAGCGGCCGACGGGGGTGATCTTCTCGGTCTGGGAGAGGGCCTCGGCCAGGGTTCCGGCCAGATCCTGCCCGGTCATCTGCGAGAAGATCACGTGGTCGACGCCCTGCTCGGCGAGGCGGCCGATCGTTTCGACGGCCTGGTCGGCGGACGGCTTCTCGCCCTGCAGCGACGTCAGCGAGGTCTTCTCGATCTCGGCGTAGTCGCGCCCCTCGCGTTCGCAGTGCTCGCGCAGCACGTTGAGCTTGTGGGGCAGCTCGTCGGAGTCGAAGATGTTGCAGGCGTCGGCGTACTTCGCCACGAACCGCAGCGTCTTCTTCTCCCCGGTGCCGCCGATCAGGATCGGCGGGTGCGGGCGGCGGACCGGCTGGGGCGAGTTAAGAGGCCGATCGAGCGTGTAGTGCTCGCCTTCGAACGGCTTCTCGTCGCCCGCCCACATCTGCTTGGTGATCCGGAGCGTCTCCTCGAGCCGTTCGAACCGCTCGGCGGTCGGCGGGAAGGCGATGCCGAGCCCGCGCGACTCCTCGTCGTTCCAGGCGGCGCCGATGCCCAGCCAGGCACGGCCGCCCGACAGCACGTCCAGCGTCGTCACGGTCTTCACCAGGACGCCCGGGTGCCGGTAGGTGACCCCGGTGACCATGGTGCCGAGGGTGATCCGCTCGGTGATGCCCGCCGCGTACGACAGGGCGCTGTAGCCCTCCAGCATCGGCTCGTCGGCGGGTCCGACGTAGGTGATCTGGAAGAAGTGGTCCATCACCCAGAGCGAGTGGAGCCCGCCTTGGTCCGCCTCGCGGGCCATCCGGCCGAACTCCGGGCCGATCCGCTCCGGGCCGCCGGAGAACGTGAAGCTGGGAATCTGAAGTCCGATGCGCATGGGGTCCACTCTGCTTCCTGGAGCGCACTCCAGGTCAAGGGCCTCGCCTCCGCGCGGATCGGCCTGGATCGGGGCCCCGCTAGGGCCCTGGGGTCCGATCTCCGGATCGTCCTTCCCGTTCCTCTCGCGCCAGGTCGCGGACGAGGCCGGCGAAGTCGGCCACGAGCGGGTTGGTGGTGGTCATCGGCCTGCAGAGCGCGATGCGCAGGGGCGGGATGTCGGGGATCGGCCGCCAGACCAGGTCGGGGCGGCTGTAGTGGGAGCTCATCGATTCGGGGCCGATGCAGATCGCCGTGCCCGAGGCGACATGTTCCAGCATCTCCTCCACGTTGTCGTTCTCCGGGCCCCAGATGGGCTCGCCGCCGCCGGGGCGCGGGTTCACCGCCCACCAGTCCACCCAGTCGCGGGGGGCCTGCCGGGTCCACACGATCGGCTCGGCTGAGAGGTCGTGGATGGAGACGGTGTCCCGGCCGGCCAGTGGATGCCCGGCCGCGAGCCCCGCCCAGCGCTGTTCGACGCGTACGACCTCGACATGCAGGCCCGCCGTCTCGGCTGGAAACCACACGAACGCCACGTCCACCAGTCCCTCATGCAGGGCCGTGACTTCGCCGCCCCAGTCGAAACGTTTGGGCTCGACGGAGGCGTCCGGGTGCCGCTTCATGAACTCGGCGTAGGCGCGGGTGCCCAGCGTTCCGGCGCCGGAGGCCTCGAAGCCGACACGCAGGATCCTGGACCGGGCGGCCGCCACCACACGCGCCGTCCGCTGCGCCGTCTGCCAGTCGGCGATCAGTTGCCGGGCCGCCGGGAGGAACGCCTCGCCTGCCGGGGTCAGGAGCACTTCTCGGCCGGTGCGCTCGAAGAGTGGCGTGCGCAGGTCGGCTTCCAGTTGCCGGATGCGGCGGCTGAGCGACGGCTGGGACACGAAGAGCCGCTCGGCGGCACGGGTGAAGTTGAGCTGTTCGGCGAGCACGACGAAGTACCGCAGCGTACGCGTGTCCACGTCCAACGAGGCCTCCGATAGCCATGCGTTCAGTGCATAGGTGCAGGTCTTGGACTTCGCTGCAGCAGCCTAGTTGCCTTAAGTGCATGTCCGACATTTCTCGCGCCACCCTGCTCCGCGCCGGTGGCCTCTCCGCCGCCGCAGCCGCGGCCGCAGCCGCCGTCGGCTCCGCGACGCCGGCGGCCGCCGCCGGCCGCGAGCACCCGCATGTAACGCTGATCCGCAACTACTACGCCGCGTACGCCGCCGGTGACACAGCCGCCATGCGTGAACGCTTCTTCGCTCCCGACATCATGTGGACGATCCCAGGTCACCACCCGCTGGCCGGCACGAAGCGAGGGGTGAACGAGGTCATCGCGTTCTTCGAGCAACTCGGCCGTGCCGGGATGAAGGCCGAACCCATCTTCCTGGCGGCGGACGGGGACTGGGTCGTGGACCTGCACCGGGGCTGGAGCACGACCCCGGAGGGGCTTGACCAGGTGTGGGCCCTCGCGTTCCGGATCAAGAACGGGCGCATCGTCGAGGCGGTCAACTACCCGGGGGACCAGCACGCCGCGGACGCGTACTTCTGGCGCGTCTACCCGCTCGCCCCGATTCCCAAGCGGCTCGCCCGGAGCCCCCGATGACGCCGCCCAGCAGGCGCAGCGTCCTGGCGACCGGCGCGGGAGTCCTGGGATTGGGCATGGTGAGCGCGCCGAACGCGGCGGCAGAGGCTCGCGGACGGCGTTTCGAAGGCAAGACCGTCCTGCTGACCGGCGGGACATCGGGCATCGGCAAGGCCACCGTGTACGCGCTGGCACGCGAAGGCGCCCGGGTCTTCTTCTGCGGCCGCCGCGCCGCGCTGGGCCGCCAGAACGAACGGGAGATCCGGGCCGCCGGCGGTGAGGCGACCTTCCACCGCACGGACGTGGGCATCGAGTCGGAAGTGTCGACGCTCGTCGCCGCGTGCGTGAAGCGGTACGGCGGGATCGACATCGCCGTCAACAACGCCGGCATCGAGACACCGAAGGCCGCGCCGCTCCACGAGCAGTCGGCCGAGGACTTCGACGCGGTGTGGCGGACGAACGCGCGCGGCGTCTTCCTCTGCATGAAGCACGAACTGCCGCACATGCTCCGGCGCGGGCGCGGCGTCATCGTCAACACCGCGTCGATCTCGGCGGAGGTGGGTTTCGCGACGATCGCCCCGTACAACGCCAGCAAGCACGCCGTCGCCTCGCTCACCAAGGTCGCGGCGCTGGAGTACGCCGCCAAGAACATCCGGATCAACGCGCTCGCGCCGGGCGCGGTCGACACCCCGATGCTGGAACGCGCCGCCAAGGCGTTCGGCATGACCTACGAGCAGATCGCCCAGGGATATCCCATCAAACGGATCGTCCGGGCCGAGGAGATGGCGCGCGTCATCATGTGGCTCGCCTCCGACGAGGCGAGCCCGGTCGTCGGCACCGACCTCGACGCCTCCGGCGGCTACCTGACCGGCTGATCCGACGCCAGGACGCTGACCAGGCGCCGTACGAGGTCGCGTGTCTCCCTCGTACGGCGCCTGGCTCAGGTCGTACGGCGCCTGGCTCAGGTCGTACGGCGCCTGGCTCAGGCACTCACGACACACCTTCGGGCACTCGCTCGCGGACGGGAGCAGACACGCTGACCCTGGACGGCGAGAGCACCGCGGGCAGGACGCCGATGACGGCGATGCCCGCGGCTGCCCACATCGCCGGGACGAACCCGTCGATGAACGCCTCCGGCGAGGAGTAGCCGCCCTGGCCGGCGAAGACCAGCGCGATGATCGCCACCCCGAAGACACTGCCGAGCTCGCGCAACGCGCTGTTGACACCCGACGCCACCCCGGCGTCCTCCAGCGGCACGGACGCGGTCACGGCGTTCGCCACGGTGGGCATCACGGCCGAAATGCCAATCCCTGAGACGATCAGCGGTCCCACCAAACTGACATAACCCACACCCGGCTCCACCACAGCCGCGAGCCATGCCAGTCCGCCCGCCTGCATCACCATCCCCAGCGCCATGAACGGCCGGTTGCCGAAGCGATCCGCGAGCGCACCCGCCACCGGTGCGGTGAGCATCAGCGTGCCGTTCCAGACCAGGATGCGCAGACCCGCCTCCCATGGTGAGTAGCCCATGCCGACCTGGAAGAGCTGCGCGATGATGAACAGCGATCCGATGAGCGAGATCTGCTGGAGGAACGCGACCACGTTGGACGTGGCGAAGCCGCGCGCCCGGAAGTAGCCCAGCGGCACCATCGGATGCGCAGTGCGGCTCTCCCACCGCAGGAAAGCCCCCAGGAACACCACACCGGCCACCAGCGCGCCGACGACCTCTGCGCTGCCCCAGCCCACCAACGGAGCGCGCACAGGCGCCCAGGTCAACGCGAAGACCCCGATCCCGGCCAGCACGAGGCCGATCAGATCCAACTGCGGACGCGGCCCGCGGCTCTCCCTCAGGAGGAACGTCGACAGTCCCGCCGCCGCCAGCCCCACCGGCACGTTCACCCAGAAGATCCACTGCCAGGAGAGGCCCTCGGTGATCGCGCCGCCCACCACCGGTCCGGCCGCGACCCCCAGCCCGGCGACCGCGCCCCAGATTCCGATGGCCGCACCCCGCTTGCCCGCGGGGAACGCGTCGACGATGAGCACGAGGGTCAACGGCAGGATGACCGCCGCCCCCACTCCCTGGACCATCCGCGCCACGATGAGCGCCTCGGCGTTCGAGGACATCGCGGCGGCCGCCGACGCGAGGCTGAACACGGCCAGCCCCACCACGAACATGCGCCGCCGCCCGAACCTGTCTCCCAACGCCGCGCCGGACAACATCAGGCAGGCGAACACCAGGTTGTAGGCGTTGATCGTCCATTCGAGGTCGGCCAAACTCGCGTTCAGCTCAACGCGCAACACCGGCAGGGCCGTCGCGACCACCACGATGTCGAGCGAGGTGAGGAACACCCCCAGCGGTGCCAGCACCAGGGTCCAGACCACCCGAGGTCTGCGAACGTCATTCATGTCAGCGCCTTTCCGAATCGGACCGTCTCTAATAGAGAGGCGCGACCCGGTGGCGATTCATCGGGCCCTGTTCCACTGCTCACCGCCTGTGATGGTCAGGTGCGTTGACCTGGAGTGCACTCCAGGTGGAATGCTGGAGGGCGTGAGCTTCTACTCCCCGGGTGAGACCGCTGAGAAGAGCGGCTTCAGCATCGACACACTGCGCTACTACGAGAAGATCGGCCTGCTGTCGGACATCGCGCGGAACGCGGCCGGACGGCGGGTGTTCACCGATGACGATCTCGCGTGGCTGCACATGCTGCGCTGCCTGCGCGAGACCGGCATGCCGATCGCGGAGATGTTGCGATTCTCCGAGCTGCTGCGCGGCGGCGAGGAGACCTTCAAGGAGCGGGTCGAGCTGCTGGAGGCCCACGACCGCCGGGTCGAGGAGCAGATCGCCGTGCTGAAGACGCAGCAGGAGCACATCCAGTGGAAGATCGGCTACTACCGGAAGCTCACCTAGCGAACCGGGCCGGCGGGGTTTTCAGCGGGCTACCGGGTCTACTCGGCGGCCCTTGCTGTCGAAGACCAGCAGGCGTTCCAGATCGACGGCCAGGCGGACATCGTCGCCGCGGGCCGGGCGGGGACCGGTGGTGATCCGGAAGATGAGGTCGGTGCGGCGGTGATGGCCGGTGCGTTCGGGCTCGGGTTCGGGCTCGGGGGTGGAGCGGCCGAAGAGGGCGCGGATCCGGGAGGGCTGAACTGGAGTCGGGGGCTGGATCGGACGTTGGGTGAACTCGGCCGGATCCACGGAGGGGATGCCCGCCTCGGCGTAGGCCAGCCATTCGTGGCCGTGGAATTCGAGTGTCCGCACGTGGCCGATCAGCTCCTGGCCGGTGGGTTCGGACGTCGCCTGGGTGAGGGCGTCGGCGCGGACTCCAATGGTCACAGGGGCGCCGTGATGGCTGATGAGGGCTGATGCGCGGGGGTCGTCCCAGGGGAGTGTCAGGTGCTGGGAGCCCATGTCCAGGACCACGCCTTGGTCTTGTACGGCCCAGGCCGTCGCGCGCAGGAGGTTGATGGGGGGAGAGCTGAGGAACGCGGCGACGAAGACCGTGGCGGGGTCGTGGTAGATCTGCTCGGGGGTGCCGACGTCTTCCAGCACGCCCTCGCGGAGAACGGCGATGCGGTCGGCCATCGTCATGGCCTCGACCTGGTCGTGGGTCACGTAGACGGTGGTCGCGCCGGTCGCGCGGACGAGGGCGGCTATCTCCACGCGGAGCTCGGCGCGCAGGCCGGCGTCCAGGCTGGAGAGGGGTTCGTCCATGAGGAAGAGGGCGGGCTCGCGGATCAGGGCGCGGCCCATGGCGACGCGCTGGCGCTGGCCGCCGGACAGGGTGCCGGGCAGCCGGTCGAGCATGCTGTCCAGGCCCAGGGCGCGGGCGAGTTCGCGGACCTTGGAACGTGCCTCGTCCGGGTCGCCCCTGGTGATCTCCAGCGGGAACATCATGTTGCCGCGGACGCTGCGATGCGGGTAGAGCGCGCCGTTCTGGAAGACCATCGCGACGTTGCGGTCGCGGGGGGACAGCCCGTTCGCCACGGAGCCGCCCAGCCACAGGTCCCCCGAGGTGAGCTCCTCCAGGCCGGCGATCATGCGCAGCACCGTGGACTTGCCACAGCCGGACGGGCCCAGCAGGACGAACAGTTCCCCGTCCTCGATGCGCAGGCGGAGATCGTGCACCGCGTGCTGGCCACCGGGGTAGATCTTGTTCACGCCGTCGAGCACAACGTCCATCCGGATCCCCCTGGGATGTGACGGGGATTACATCCTGCTGATCCCATCGTGCACGTGGTCGTTTGTCCAGGGGCCGTTTTGTGCATGTTTGCCTGGGATTTCGATGTTGATCATTCATGGCAGAGTGAGGAGGATGTCTGACAGACCCATTTACGAATCGTTCGCCGCGGAGTATGCCGACCACGCGGTGGACAGCCCGTACAACGCGTTCTATGACCGGCCCGCGGTACTGGGGCTGGCAGGTGACGTGAGCGGGCTCACCGTGCTGGACGCGGCCTGCGGGCCCGGGTTGTACGCGGCGGAATTGCGGCGGCGGGGCGCCCGGGTCATCGCGTTCGACCAGAGCCCGACGCTGGTGGAGCTCGCGCGGGAACGGCTCGGCACGGACGGAGATCTCCGTGTGCACGATCTCGCCGAGCCGTTGTCCTGGGTGGATGACGGCTCGGTCGATCTCGTGGTGCTCGCGCTCGCGCTGCACTACGTGGACGACCGGGTGGCGATGCTCAGGGAGTTCCGGCGGGTGCTGAGGCCGGGCGGGGTGGTCGTCCTCTCGACCCATCATCCGATCGCGGACTGGCAGGAGTTCGGCGGCTCGTACTTCACGGTTGGCGCGGTCGAGGTTTCGTTGAGTTCGAAGAACGACTGGCCTGTGCGGGTATGGCGGCGGCCGTTGACCGCTATGTTCGCGGAGTTCCGGGCCGCGGGGTTTCTGGTGGACGAGCTTCTGGAGCCGCGGCCGGACGCGGAGATGGCCACGCGTTACCCGGACGATTACGCCGAATTGGAAGAGGCGCCCGCGTTCATCGCGTTCAGGCTCGTTCCGGATCCGGCCAGTTCCTCGCCCTGAGCGAGGCGGCGGCGGAGCACGGCGGAATTGCCGGCCGCGGCCGCGATGAGGACGCCAGAGCCGGCGAGCGGGAGGACGGCCAGACCTTCGGCGGTGTGCGGCTCACGCGAAAGATCGGGGGCGACCAGCAGGACGCTGCCGATTGCCTTGGCGTCGCCGACTACGGAGCGACTGCCAAAGACGGCTGGATCGTCCAGGCGTAGCTCGTGGCGAAGGAGCGGCACGCCGTCGCGGGTCACGTCGAAGCGGCTGGTGTGTTTGCCAGGGAGCTCCAGATGACGTCCCAGGATGAGTTCCTCGTACCAGCGCAGCGTCGCGCCTTCGGCGAGGTCGATGGCGGCGGTCGAGCGGTGGTGGCAACCGGCGGCGGCCACGGTCGGCTCCGGGGCGAAGTCGAGATGGCCACCTGCGGCGACCGTGGCCCGTACGGTCATCCGGGATTCGCTGTCGCCGGGCAGTGCGAGCGTGGTGGCGACGGACCGAATCGCCAGGCGCGCGTCCGGTCCGATCTCCAGGGCGAGCTCGAAGTCGTCGCCGCCCAGGGGACCGGCGGCCGCCCCCACCAGGTAGAGCGCCTCGGCGGTCTCGCGCAGCGCGAGCGGGCCGTCGGAACGCAGCCTGGTCAGGCGCGTCCGGCCGCCCACGTCCCGTTCTACGGACGCGGCGGCGCGTGCGACGTACCCACGGCTCATGAGGCCGCAGCGTGGTCGTGATTGCGGGCCGTGTGGGAGTTGTCGTGGCGGGCCTCGTGCAGGACGGAGCGCACCCAGTCCGCGACCTCGGGGGCGCCAGGCTGCTCGCGCAGGGACGTGAACGCCACAGGCCTGCCGTTGCGGACCCGGGACGAGTCGCGGGCCATCATGTCCAGGTCGCTGCCGACCATCGGGGCCAGGTCGGTCTTGTTGATGACCAGCAGATCGGCTGCCGCCACGCCGAGGCCGCCCTTGCGCGGCACGTCGTCACCGCCCGCCACGTCCAGCACGAAGATCTGCCGGTCGGCGAGTCCCTGGCTGAAGAGGGCCGTCAGGTTGTCGCCGCCGCTCTCCACGATGATGAGGTCCAGGCCCGGGTGGCGTTCCTCCAGCGCCTCGACGGCGTCCAGGTTGGCGGAGATGTCGTCGCGGATGGCGGTGTGCGGGCAGCATCCGGTGCGTACGGCCGTGATCCGGTCGTCCGGCAACACGGCGTTCCGCCGCAGGAAATCGGCGTCCTCGGTGGTGTAGATGTCGTTGGTCACGACGGCGAGGTCGAACTCGTCGCGCAGCGTGCGGCACAGGGCGGCGGTCAGCGCGGTCTTGCCGCTGCCGACCGGGCCGCCGATGCCCAGCCGCAGGGCACGGCCGTGCGCGGGTGCGGCGGTGTGCGGGTCGTGGTCGTGGTTCGCTCCCATGAGCATCTCCTGGGTCGGTCGGCGGTCAGGATTCGAAGTGGCGCAGGTCCGCACTCATGTGAAGCTCCGCGTAGAGGTCGAGGATGGGGGCGGACGGGGCCGGGAGCGCCGCCCAGTCGTCCGGTGCGGCGGCGGCCTCGGTGGCGATCCTGTCCACGCCGGATGCCAGATCGGCCAGGGTCCGGTGCACGGCGAGGGGATCGAGGCCGAGGAGCCGTACGGCGGCGGACGCGGGGCCGGTGATCGCGCCGTAGGCGGTGATGGTGGCCGCTTGGTGCGGCGTACCGTTGCCAGCCGCCGCTGAGACGCCGAGCACGATCGGATGGTGCGGCTCGCGTACGGCTGTGGCGAGCGCTTCGAGTGCCGGGTGAGGCCAGGTCGTGCGTGCGGCACGCAGTAGAGAACGGCCCTGAGCGCGGGACGCCTGGCGTTGAGCCGGTGATGGCGTACGGGCGTCGGCCTCCGCATCGAGCCGTTCCCAGGCTTGATCTCCAGTGTGAGCGTGTGCGCAGGCTGCTGCCGCAAGCGCAGCGGCGACCAGCCCGGATGTCGCGAGGCGGCCGCGGAGGAAGTCGGCAAGCCCGGCGACGTCGGTGACTGCGCCAGCGGTGACGGCGGGCTCCAAGCCACCCGAATGCGCATGGCCCCCGGCGGGGAGCCGGGAGTCCGCGAGCAGCAGCAGCCGAGCGTCCATCAGAACAGGAAGTAGCGCTGGGCCATCGGCAGCTCCGTGGCGGGTGCGGGCTCCACCTCGTCGCCGTCGATGGAGACGGTGAACGTGTCCGGGTCCACTTCGATGCGAGGCAGCGCGTCGTTCAGCGGCATGTCCGCCTTGGTGAGGCGGCGTGTGTTCTTGACCGGAACGAGAGCGCGCCGGACGTCGAGGCGCGACGCCAGGTCGTCGTCCAGGGCGGCCTGCGACACGAAGTGAACGGACGTCGCGGCGGCGACGGCGGGCGCCGCCCCGAACATCGGCCGGGGGAGCACGGGCTGCGGGGTGGGGATGGAGGCGTTGGCGTCGCCCATCGCGGCCCAGGCGATCATGCCGCCCTTCAGCACCACCTGCGGGCGCACGCCGAAGAACGCCGGGTCCCACAGGACGAGATCGGCCAGCTTGCCGGGCTCGACGGAGCCGACCTCGCCGTCGAGACCGTGCGCGATCGCGGGGTTGATCGTGTACTTGGCGACATAGCGGCGGGCGCGCAGATTGTCGGCCGGGCTGGTGGGACCGCCGTCGCCGGGGAGCGTGCCGCGGCGCTTCTTCATGGCGTGGGCGGTCTGCCAGGTGCGGATGACGGTCTCGCCGATGCGGCCCATGGCCTGGGAGTCCGAGCCGATCATCGAGATCGCGCCGAGGTCGTGCAGGATGTCCTCGGCCGCCATCGTCGTCGGGCGGATCCGCGACTCGGCGAACGCCAGGTCCTCCGGCACCGACGGGTTGAGGTGATGGCACACCATCAGCATGTCGAGGTGCTCGTCGAGGGTGTTGACCGTGTGCGGGCGCGTCGGGTTGGTGGACGACGGCAGGACGTTCGGGTGCGCGGCGACGGTGATGATGTCCGGGGCGTGACCGCCGCCCGCGCCCTCGGTGTGGTAGGCGTGGATGCCGCGGCCGCCGATGGCCTCCAGCGTGGACTCGACGTACCCGGCCTCGTTCAGGGTGTCGGAGTGCAGCGCCGCCTGCACTCCCGATTCCTCGCAGACGCGCAGGCACGCGTCGATGGCGGCGGGCGTCGTGCCCCAGTCCTCATGCAGCTTGAAACCGGATGCCCCCGCGCGCAGCTGCTCCCACAGGGCGTCCGCGCTGACGGTGTTGCCTTTGCCGAGCAGCGCCACGTTCACCGGCCAGGTGTCGAGTGCCTCCAGCATGCGGTGCAGGTACCAGGCACCGGTCACGGTCGTGGCCTTGGTGCCCTCCGCCGGGCCGGTGCCGCCGCCGACGAGCGTGGTCACGCCCGCGCCGAGCGCCTCCTCGATCAGTTGCGGGCAGATCAGGTGCACGTGGGAGTCGACGGCGCCCGCGGTCAGGATCTTGCCGTTCCCCGCGAGGACCTCGGTGGACGGGCCGATCACGAGGTCGGGATGGACGCCGTCCATGGTGTCGGGGTTGCCCGCCTTGCCGAGCGCCACGACGCGGCCGTCGCGGATCCCGACGTCCGCCTTGACGACGCCCCAGTGATCGAGGACGACCGCGCCGGTGATGACCAGGTCGAGCGCACCCTCGGCGCGCGTCGTCCGCGCCTGGCCCATCGACTCGCGGATCACCTTGCCGCCGCCGAACACCGCCTCGTCGCCCGCGCCCGCCGGGCCGCGGCTGCGGTCCTCGGTCACCTCGATCAGCAGGTCGGTGTCGGCGAGCCGCACCCGGTCACCGGCGGTCGGGCCGTACAGCTCGGCATAGCGGGCCCGGGACAGCCTCATGGGAGCAGGCCCTGCGGAGCCAGGCCCTGCGGGATCAGGCAGCGTGGGATCAGTCATCGAGGGGTCCTGCCTTCTCCGGGCGCAGGCCGGGGACGACGCGATGCCCGGCCAGGGGTACGAGCGAGACCTCGCGCGTCATGCCGGGCTCGAACCGCACGGCCGTACCGGCGGGCACGTCGAGACGATGGCCCCAGGCGGCCTCGCGGTCGAAGTCGAGGGCCGGGTTGGCCACGGCGAAGTGGTAATGCGAGCCGACCTGCACGGGCCGGTCGCCGGTGTTGACCACGGTGACGGCGACGCGCGGGCGGCCAGGGTTGAGCTCCACCGGCTCGGCACCGGGAACGACCTCACCGGGAATCATGGGATCGGCCTGTGCACGGTGACGAGCTTGGTGCCGTCGGGGAAGGTCGCCTCGATCTGGACGGAGTCCAGCATCTCCGGGATGCCCTCCATGACGTCCTCACGTGAGAGCACGGTGCGGCCCGACTCCATGAGCTCGGCCACGGTGCGCCCGTCGCGGGCGCCCTCCAGGATGTGCACCGCGATGATGGCGGTCGCCTCGGGATGGTTGAGCCGCAGTCCGCGCGCCCGCCGGTCCCGGGCCACCTGCGCGGCCACATGGATCAGCAGACGTTCCTGCTCGTGTGGGGTGATCAGCACTCTTGCACGCTAGCCGCGGCACGAGCGGCGGCGGAACGGCACGGCCCGCGCTTTAACAGCCAATTCACAAGCCTGTGTCGTCCGAAACACGACCGTCATATCCGCCTCACACCACGGCAACGGCATCCGGAAACGTCGCTATTACAAAACGGAGCATTTGGTGAAACGGACCGATCCAAGACTCCCTCTGAGAGATCTTGGAGGTGTTCCATGCCGATTTCGGCAGAATCCCAGGGCGTCAGCAGACGCGGCTTCCTTACCCGGGTCGGGGCCACGGGTGGGGCGGGCGCGATGTTCGCCACCATGGGTGCGCTCGGCCTGGCACCCAGCGCCGAAGCCACAACGAAGGTTCCCTTCCAGCCTCCGCAGGCCTCCGACTTCCGGCTGCGCGGCCGCGCCGCCGCGAAGGTCGTGGTGCTCGGCGCCGGTGTCGCCGGACTGGCCACCGCGTACGAGCTGGGCAAGGCCGGCTACCAGGTGACGGTCCTTGAGGCGCAGGACCGGATAGGCGGCCGCAACCGCACGTTGCGCGGCGGAGACCGGCTCACGGAGATCGGCGGTGCGACGCAGCGCATCGGGTTCAGCGGCGACACGTACATGAACGCGGGTCCCGCACGCATCGCGCAGTGGATGACCACCATGGACTACTGCCGCGAGCTCGGCGTTCCACTGGAGGTCTTCACCAACTCCAACGCCGAGGCCTACGTCTACAACGAGTCGTCCGGGATGAAGGCCCCGGTGAAGTGGCGTACCGCCAAGGCCGACGTTTACGGCTACATCTCCGAGCTGCTGGCCAAGGCGACCGACCAGGGGGCGCTCGACCAGCGGCTGACCTCCACCGACAAGGAGCGGCTGCTGTCGTTCCTGTCGGGGTTCGGGGCCATCGGCAGTAAGACCAATGGCTTCGCGTACACAGGTGGCGACCGGCGCGGGTACTCGATCGACCCGGGTGCGGGGGAGACGGCGGGCACGCTGCTGGGGCCGCCGCCCTCGCTGAGCGACGTGTTCGCCAGCGGGGTGGGGAGGTACTTCTCGTTCGAGTTCGGTTACAGCCAGGCGATGCTGATGTTCCAGCCGGTCGGCGGCATGGACGCCATCCCGCGGGCGCTGGCCAAGGCCGTCGGGCACGGGCGGATCCGCACCGGCGCCAAGGTCAGCAAGATCACCAACCTGGCGTCCGGCGTCGCGGTGGAGTACGAGCGGGACGGTCGCACCCGCAAGATCGAGGCCGACTTCTGCGTCGCCACGCTGCCACCGCAGATCCTGGCGAAGATCCCGCACAACCTCGGCGCGCCGGTCCAGGCGGCGCTGAAGACCCCGGTCGCGGTGTCCACCGGGAAGATCGGGATGGAGTACCGCAGCCGCTGGTGGGAACGCGACGACAACATCTACGGCGGCATCACCAACACCGACCTCGACATCTCCACGATCTGGTACCCGTCGACGGGCCATCACGGGCGCCGCGGCCTGCTCGTCGGCTATTACAACTTCGGTGCCAACGCCGACGCCTACGCCCGGCTCGACCACGCCGGACGGCTCAGCCGCGCCCTCGACATGGGCGCCAAGATCCACGGCGACAAGTACCGCCAGGGAATCGCGGCCTCGGCCTCCATCGCGTGGATCCGCCAGCCGCACATCGAAGGCGGCTGGATCTCCTGGCCCAGCCGCGGTGCCGAGTACAAGCTCCTCTGCGCACCGCAGGGCAACGTCTACTACGCCGGCGACTGGCTCAGCTACGAGATCGCCTGGCAGCACGGCTCGTTCGAGTCGGCCCGCAAGGTGGTCACCGAACTCCACCAGCGCGTGCTCCAGGGATGACCGAAGGGATGATGACTGTGCGCAGGATCCTCATTGGCGGCTTCGTCACCGTCGCCACGACCGCCCTCCTCGCCGCCGGGGGAGGGGCCTCGGCCGCACCCGACAAGCCCGTCCGGCCGCCCAGGCTCACCGAGGTCCGCCCGGCGTTGCCGCCCGGCCAGACCAACCCTTCCATCGCCAACGGCGTCGCCACCGGCGCCCTCGTCGCCACGTACACCTCCAGCGGCCTCGGCCCGAGGGACGCCAACCCGGCCGCGCCCGCCGGCACACCTGAGCGGTACATCGATTTCCCGGGAGGCACACTGCCCCCGGGGGTCTCGACAACCGAGGCGCAAGCGATCAATGTTTTGAAGCAGATCACCGACAACCTGAAGGTGCAGGGCCTCACGCCGAAGGATGTGATCTCGATGCGGGCGTACCTGTCGAACCCGCCCGGCGCGGCGGCCGCCGACTTCGCCGGGTGGAACCGCGCGTACCGCCAGTTCTTCGCCAACACCGACCTGGCGACCGGCAAGGCGATCGACGTTCCCCTCGGCAGCGCCGCCCCGGCACCGCCGATGTTCGTCAACCCGGCCCGGCCGTCCCGCGTGACCATCGAGATCGAGAACCTTCCCGTGCCCGGCTGGCTCGTCGAAGTGGAGGTGGTCGCCGCCTTCCGGCACCGGTGACATGGCCCGATCCGACATGGCCCGACCCGCCTGGAAACAAGGAGATCCATGTCAGAGCTCCCCTCGACCCCGCCGAATCTCGCCGCCCTCACCCGCCGCGCCTTCCTCGGCCGTACCGGGGCCGGCGCCGCCCTCATCGCGGGCGGCCTGGCCATCGGCGGCGGCTCAGCCATCGCCCGCACCGCACCGGCCATCGCTCCCGCCGACCTCGACCCCCTCGCCCTCCTGAAGAAGATGCTCGCGTTCGACACCCAGAACTTCGGGGAGGGCGGCGTCACCCGGCCGCACGCCGAGATGCTCAAGGCCATGTGGGAGGCCGCCGACGTCGCCGCCGAGATCATCCCGACCCCCAAGAAGGACAACGTCCACCTGATCGCCCGCATTCGCGGCACCACGAGCGCCGCGCCGCTCCTGCTGCTCGGCCATTCCGACGTCGTCCCGGTGGAACGTTCGAAATGGACCGTCGACCCGTTCGCGGGCGTGGTCAAGGACGGCGAGATCTACGGCCGTGGCGCGCTGGACATGAAGGGCGCCAACGCCGCGTTCATCGCCGCCCTGCTCCGCCATCTCAACGAGAAGGGCCGTTTCGACCGCGACATCATCGTCCTCACCGACTGCGACGAGGAGGCGGGCCCGTACGGCTCCCGCTGGCTCGCCGAGAACCACTGGAACAAGATCGACGCGGGCATGGTGCTCACCGAGGGCGGCTGGTTCCTCGCCCAGAAGGACCGCACGACCCCGATGCTCATCACCGTCACCCGCCAGGACAAGGTCTACTTCAACCTCGACCTGGTGGCCGACGGCACCGCGACGCACAGCTCCAAACCCAACCCCGACTCGGCCATCGCCAAGCTGTCGCGCGCGATCGCGGAACTCGACAGCTGGCTGGCCCCCGTCACGCTCACCCCGGTCACCCGCGAATACTTCGCCGCCCTGGCCCGCGCCACCGATGACCGTCCGTTCAAACGCGCCATCGAACTGCTTCTGAACGCCAAGTCCGGCCCCTCCCGGGAACGGGCCGCCGCCCTCGTCGTCAAGCGCAGCTCCTATCCCTGGCTGCACCGCGCCCTCCTCCGCACGACCCACGCGTTCGTGATCGAGGACGCGGGCTACAAGGAGAACGTCATCCCGTCTTCGGCGACCGTCCGCATCAACTGCCGGGGCGTTCCCGGCGGCCAGCGTCCGCGTGACTTCCTGGCCCAGGTCCGCCGCCTCCTCGCCGACCGCGACGTCCAGGTCACGCTGGTCAGCAGCGCCGGCGAGACCGAGGAGGCCGCCCTCAAGCGCCTGGACGAGACGTTCGCCAAGCCGCCCTCGTCCATCGACAGCCCGCTCTTCACCGCGATCAAGGACGCGGCGGGCAAGACCTATCCCCAGGCGGCCTTTGCCCCGGCCCTGTTCGAAGCAGGGACGAGCCTGTCGCCGTGGACGTCCCGCGGCGTCCCCGGCTACGGCGTCTACCCGTACGTCCTGGACAACGACCAGCTCATCGGCATGCACGGCAACGACGAGCGGATCTCCGTCGCCGCGCTCAGCCAGGGCACCGACTTCATGTACCGCCTGTTCGAACGCTTCAGGGTGTGACGGGGCGCGGTTCGATGCCGGACGGTCTGACCCTGCGCCCGATCGACGGGTAGTCCTCCACGATCCCATCCGGCCCGAAGACGATGTCCTCGGTGAACCCATCATCCGCATAGTTGACGACGCCCCGGCGGACGTGCCGATACGTCTGCCGGGACGGCGTCACCACCAGATCCGGCACCGACACCCAGGCCATCAGGTGCTCCGCCCTTCCGCCCTCCAGAAACCCACCCCGGAGCACCGGCATCGTGTTGGTCAGCGGCGACAACCCCAGATCACAATCCAGAGCTCCCGCCAGCGCCGCCGCGTCCCCGCCGGGCGGAGGCAACTCCGCGTATCCCTCCGCCACACGCCCCTCCGCCTTCGCGCTGACGGTCCACTCGCCCTCCGGCCGGTTGATCAGCTCCAGCGACCGCCGCCAGCCCTCCCCGGACGCCTCCACCAGCAGCCGAGCCGTGATCCACCGCTCGCCCGTGGTCAGCTCGTACTCCAGCCGGTAGGGCAGCGGATCCCCGCCGATGGCCGACCCTGTGGCCCGCAACCGCCCTTTCCCGAGATCGACTTCGGCCAGCTCGGCCCCTTCAGGTTTGACCCACACGATCGACGTCATCCCCTCACGCTAGGGCGTGCGTCCTGGCCACGGGCAGTGACGGCGGAGCCTGACCACGGGCGGTGACCGGGCCTGATCACGGGCGGTGACCGGGGAGCACGTGTTCTGACGTGATGCACCGGATGTCGTGGGGCGACATTAGACTCGCCGCCGTGGCAGGCCGGATTCGTAATGAGGACATCGCGCTCGTACGGGAGCGATCACCCATCGCCGAGGTCATCGGCGAGTACCTCCAGCTCCGGAGTGCGGGCGGGGGCAACCTCAAGGGGCTGTGCCCGTTCCATGACGAGAAGTCGCCGTCGTTCAACGTGACGCCCGCCCGCAATCTCTACTTCTGCTTCGGCTGCGGCGTCGGCGGCGACGTCATCAAGTTCGTCCAGGAGATCGATCACCTGTCGTTCTCGGAGGCGGTGGAGCGGCTCGCGGCCAAGGCCGGGATCCAGCTGCGGTACGAGGAGGGCGGGTTCACGCCCCGGCAGGACGGCGGGCAGCGGGCCCGGCTGGTCGAGGCGCACAAGGCGGCGGCGGAGTTCTATGCCGAGCAGCTGAACGGCGCTGAGGCGATCATCGGCCGGAAGTTCCTGTCGGAGCGGGGATTCGAGGCTTCGGACGCGGCTCACTTCGGGGTGGGGTTCGCGCCCCGGGAGTGGGAGGGGCTGGTCCGGCACCTGCGCGGGCGGGGCTTCGCCGACAAGGAGCTGATCGCGGGCGGGCTGGCCAAGGAGGGCCGGCGGGGGCCGATGGACCGCTTCCGGGGGCGGCTGATGTGGCCGATCCGGGATCTGAGCGGGGACGTGATCGGGTTCGGTGCCCGGAAGCTCTACGAGGATGACGACGGGCCGAAGTACCTCAACACGCCCGAGTCGCCGATCTTCCACAAGAGCTCGGTGCTGTACGGGGCGGACCTGGCCAAGAAGGAGATCGCGCGGCGGCGGCAGGCCGTGGTCGTCGAGGGCTACACCGATGTGATGGCCTGCCATCTGAGCGGGATCCCGACCGCCATCGCCACGTGCGGGACGTCCTTCGGAGACGACCACATCAAGATCCTCCGGCGGCTGCTGATGGACCAGGACGAGTTCCGCGGTGAAGTGATCTTCACGTTCGACGGGGACTCGGCCGGGCAGAAGGCGGCGCTGCGGGCGTTCGCCGACGAGCAGAAGTTCGTGACGCAGACGTTCGTGGCCGTGCAGGCGGACGGGCTTGATCCCTGTGACCTGCGGATCCGTCATGGCGACGCGGCCGTCCGCGACCTGGTCGCCTCCCGCCAGCCCCTCTTCGAGTTCGCGGTGCGCAGTGCCATCTCGCAACACAATCTGGACACCGCCGAGGGGAGGCTGGCCGCCCTGGACGCCGCGGCGCCGGTCGTCGCGAAGATCAAGGACCGGGCGCTGCGGCAGATGTACGCGGTCAGCCTCGACCGGTGGCTCGGCATCATGGACGAGCAGTTCGTGATGCGGCGGGTGCGCGAGCTGGCGGCGCGGGAGCACGGGAAGCGCAACGGGCGGCCGGGCGGGGCGCCCGGGGGGGACAACGCCGCGGCCGAGCGACCCGCGTACGACCCGAACGACCCCGAAGTGCAGCGTGAGCGGGAGCTTCTGAAGATCGCGGTGCAGCGCCCCTCGCTGCTCGGGCCGGTCTTCGACGGGGTGCCGGCGGACGCGTTCATCGCGCCCCCGCACGCCGCCGTCCGGGAGGTCATCACTGCGGCTGGTGGTGTCACTGTGGTGGCCGGGGCGGCCGAATGGGTCGCCCTCCTCCATGAGCACGCGCCAAATGACCAGGTCAGGGGCCTTATTACCCAGCTTGCGGTGGAACCGACACGGTCCGCACAGGAATCGGATGACCGTTACGCGGTGGAACTACTTGCCCGAATCCAGGAACGCCAGCTCACACGCATGATCGCCGACGTGAAATCTAAACTCGGACGGCTGAATCCGGTCGAGCAGGCCGAGGAGTACAACAAGCTCTTTGGCGATCTTGTTGCGCTTGAGCAGCAGAGACGAGAGTTGCGCGAGCGCGGGCTTGGGTCCCAGTAAGTCAAGAGACCGCAAAATGGGTCCTGTGATCTAGGGCCTCATTGACGCAGACTGTCCCCGTGGGCCCTTCGGTGCTGCCTAGCGAGGCGCCATCGGTTGATCAGGTGGCAGACCTTGTCGCACGTGGCAGAGAACGCGGCGGTGTGACCGTCGATGATGTCGCTGCTGCACTCGATCGCTCCGACTTGCCGGACGATTCCTTGGAACGAGTTGTCCGGATGCTCGCAGAGCAGGGGGTAGAGGTTCTCGAGTCTCAACAGGAGACCGAGGACGTCACGCGAGCGGACGAGGGAGACCTCGGCAAGCGGGCGCCGACGAGCGACCTGGTCAGGATCTATCTGAGAGAAATCGGTCGCGTACCGCTTCTCACGGCAGAAGATGAAGTCGAACTAGCAAAATCGATCGAGGCGGGATTGTTCGCCGAGGAGAAGCTGGCGCACACCGCCATCCTCTCCCGGATGGAACAACTCGACCTCGAACTGCTCGCCCGCGATGGAGTGCGGGCGAAGCAACGCCTGATCGAAGCCAACCTGCGGCTGGTGGTGTCCATCGCCAAACGGTACGTGGGACGAGGAATGCTCTTCCTCGATCTGATCCAGGAGGGGAATCTCGGACTCATCCGTGCGGTCGAGAAATTCGACTACACCAAGGGATTCAAGTTCTCGACGTACGCCACCTGGTGGATTCGCCAGGCGATCACGAGAGCGATCGCCGACCAGGCCCGGACGATCCGCATTCCGGTGCACATGGTGGAGACCATCAACAAGCTGGTCCGGGTGCAGCGTCAGCTCCACCAGGACCTCGGCCGGGAACCGACGCCCGAAGAGATCGGCCTGGAGATGGGGCTCTCGCCCGTCCGGGTCGTGGAGATCCAGCGGATAGCCCAAGAGCCGGTGTCCTTGCAGTCGCCCATCGGAGAGGAAGACTCCGACCTGGGTGACTTCATCGAGGACGCGGACGCCGTCGTGCCGATCGAGGCCGCGGCGTTCATCCTGCTTCAGGACCAGCTCGAGGACATCCTGGGGACGTTGTCCGATCGGGAGCAGCGCATCATCCAGCTGCGCTTCGGCCTGACCGACGGGCATCCGCGGACTCTCGAAGAAGTCGGCCGCGAGTTCGGTGTGACACGGGAACGCATCCGCCAGATCGAATCCAAGACCCTGGCCAAGCTGCGTCACCCGTCCCGCGCGCAGATGCTCCGGGAGTACCTGGACTGACAACACGGATCAGTACGGCACAACTCAACACAGCGGCTCTCCGCCGTGATCGCACGATCGCCACCCCGGTCGCGTGATCACGGCGGAGAGCCGTTTCATAGGCTTCCCTCCATGACAGCAGACTCCCCGCAGGCGACAGGGCAGGCACCGTCGATCGACGGACGGCGGTTCCGTGCCGTCGCCGACGTGGTCGGGGGCGAGATCGTGCCCGAGACGCTCTTCACCTACCACGAGAGCGACGGCGAGATCTGGGCCGAGTACGCGGGCGGCGCGATCCGGCGGGGTCATCTCGTCGGCACTCGTACGGGCGACACCCTCGACTTCCGCTACAGCCAGCTCAACGCCGACGGTGAGACCAACAACGGGCACTGTGTGTCCGTCATCTCGACCCTGCCCGACGGACGGCTGCGGTTGGACGAGACGTGGGAGTGGGAGTCGAAGCCCGGTTCCGGGGTCAGCGCGGTGGAAGAGGTGTCAGAAGGGTTCTGACAGCACATTTCCGGCGTCGTTCCATTACCTTGGGAGCATGCTGATCGTGACGACTGACGGACTGGCCGGGTACGAGATTCGTTCCGTTCTCGGTGAGGTCCTCGGGGTGGCCGTCCAGACCGATCAGGGTCTGCCGTCAGGGCAGTCCTCGAGTAGCGCGACGTTCCGTGTGACGGGTGAGCAGCCGGGAGTGGGCCTGGCGGCGACCCGGCGCGAGGCCGTGGACCGGCTCGGCCAGGAGGCTCATCGCAAGGGCGCGAACGCCGTCGTGGGCATGTGCTTCGACACCGTGCAGCTGGCCGGGGGAGGACACGAGGTCTGCGCGTACGGCACCGCCGTGTGGGCAGAAGCGGCGAAGTCCGTCGCCGCCCAGCCGCAGTCCGCCACCATGCCGAAGCAGAGCGGCCAGCCCGCCCCGCAGCCGGGCGGCCCGCCCATGGCCGCGCGCAACCTCACGATCGGCCTGCACGACCGCCCCCGCTGACGAAGTCCCCCGGAGCAGGTTCAGAGAGAATCAGGTCAGAGAGAAGCCGGGGTCAGAGAGAAGCCGGGGTCAGATTCCGGCGGCGCGTTCGGCGCGGATGCGGGCCACCACGTCACCCGCGGCGGTCTTGATGGCCTCCAGCTCCTGGAGGTACGACCAGTAGTCGGGGTGGGGGCCCGTGAGCCGTTTGGGGGCCGTTTCGAGCCGTTCGACCAGGCCGTCCAGCACCCGCGCGTGCTGCGGCGCGGGCCCGCCGGGCTGGGCGATCGCGAGCTTCTGCGCGTCGCGGACGACGAACCGGGCCGCCTCGGCGGGCGCCGCCGGGTCGGTGCGGACGGCGTCCAGCTCCCTCACCCGCCCGGTGACCTGACCGGCCCGGCGGTCGGCCGCGTTCAGCTCGGTGCGCGCCGCGGTCAGGGCCTGCTGCGCCCTCTTCCACTCGTTCTGGGACAGCAGCGCGGACGCCTCGTTCAGCCGCTCCCGGGCACGCGTCACGCCGTCCTCAATGGCCTCCGGCGCACCCTTGAGGTCCTGCCAGCACGCCTGCGAATAGCCGACGAGCAGCTTCTTCATCGCCTGGCGTACGGACTCGACGCGCCCCGCCACCACGTCCACGCGCGTGCGGACCGAGGCCAGGGAGTTGCGCACCTTCTCGCCCAGGCGGGGCAGCTCCTCGGCGGCCTCCTGGGCGCGCGCGGCGATACGGGCCACCTCGTCGGCCTTGTCCATCGCGCCGGACAGCCCGAGCCCGCCGAGCCCCTGAGAGCCGAGCACCGCCAGCCCCTCCTTGGCCTTGGCCAGCTCCGCCTCCGGATCCGACACGTCCATGCCCGCCTTCTGGGCGGCCGCGATGGCGGCTTCGGCGGCGGCGACGGCGTCGCGGGCGGCGGCCAGCCGCGGTGGCAACTGGTCGAGCGCCGTCTCCAGCCGCGCCATCTGGGGCGTCAGCCGCTCGGCGAAACGGTTGAGATCGCCCGTGATCTTACGGAGCCGGTCGCCGACGGCCAGGAAGGCGCGGCGGGCGGCGTCGTACTCGGCCAGCGAACGGTCCGCGGAGTCCAGGTCGTGGGCGTCCACGACGTCGATGTAGCCGATGGACGCGGCGTCGGCGGTGTCGTTCAGCCGGTCGAAGTCCCTGCGGGCGGCGGCGCCGGCGGCCTGGTCGAGATCGGTCAGCACCGTGACCCGGCCGTCGATGTACTTCTGCGCCTGGTCCATGTCGTAGAAGGCCGCGGCCGCGTCCTGCTTGGCCTCGACGGCCGCGGCGCGGGCCTGCGCCTCGCGCCCGGAACCCCGGCCACGGCGGCGCTGATCGCCCGGTCCCCGCAACGCTGCCTCCCTTTCCCGCCTTGCTCGCTCTAGTCTCGCTCAGGCCGACCGCTGAGTTCACCTCCACAGGCCGGGCAATGTGCATCGGATCGCTCTTTCTCTGACGGTCTGGTCGATCTGGTGGACCAGAGTCGGTCCATGTGGCCAGAGTCAGTCCGTGTGGGGCAGAGGCGGTCCGTGTAGGGCAGATCGGTTCATAGGGAACGGATAGCATCACTTCCAGCGTCTTTATTGCGAGGCGTCGTGAGGCGCCGTCATGAAGCGAGCGATCTTGGAGGCACTGTGGGTGTCAGTCTCAGCAAGGGCGGCAACGTCTCCCTCACCAAGCAGGCCCCCGGGCTGACCGCGGTGACCGTCGGTCTCGGCTGGGACCTGCGCACCACGACCGGCACCGACTTCGACCTGGACGCGTCGGCCCTGGTACTGGACACCAGCGGCAAGATCGTCTCGGACCAGCACTTCGTGTTCTTCAACAACCTCCGCACGCCGGACGGTGGCGTCGAGCACACCGGCGACAACACCACCGGCGCCGGCGAGGGCGACGACGAGCAGATCAAGGTCAACTTCGGCGCCATGCCGCCGGAGGCCGAACGCGTCGCGTTCGCCGTGTCGATCTACGACGCCGACACCCGGAGCCAGAACTTCGGCCAGGTGCGCAACGCGTTCATCCGCGTGGTCAACCAGGCCGACAACTCCGAGCTCGCCCGGTACGACCTCACCGAGGACGCCTCCACCGAGACGGCGATGGTCTTCGGCGAGCTCTACCGCAACGGCGCCGAGTGGAAGTTCCGGGCCGTCGGGCAGGGGTACGCCTCGGGTCTGGCCGGCATCGCGATGGACTTCGGCGTCAACATCTGACCGCCCGCCCCCGACGCACGAGTCCCGACGCACGAGACCTGGGACACACGAGACCCGGGCGCACGAGATCAGAGAGAGCCAAGGAGCAGCGCGATCATGGGAGTATCGCTCGCCAAGGGCGGCAACGTCTCGCTGACGAAGGCCGCGCCCGACCTCACCGCCGTCTCGGTGGGTCTCGGCTGGGACGTGCGCGCCACCACCGGCGCGGACTTCGACCTGGACGCCTCGGCGCTGCTGCTGAACAGCAGCGGCAAGGTCCTCTCCGACCAGCACTTCGTGTTCTTCAACAACCTGCGCAGCCCGGACGGCTCGGTCGAGCACACCGGCGACAACCTGACCGGGGAGGGCGAAGGCGACGACGAGGTCGTCAACGTCGACCTGGCCAAGGTGCCCGCCGAGTGCGAACGGATCGTCTTCCCGGTGTCGATCTACGACGCCGACAACCGCGGCCAGAGCTTCGGCCAGGTGCGCAACGCCTTCATCCGCATCGTCAACCGGGCCGACAACAACGAACTCGCGCGATTCGACCTGACCGAGGACGCCTCGACCGAGACCGCCATGGTCTTCGGCGAGCTCTACCGGCGCAGCGGGGAGTGGAAGTTCCGCGCTGTCGGCCAAGGGTACGCTTCAGGTCTGGCCGGTATCGCCGTGGACTTCGGCGTGAACGTCGGTTGATCAGCGTCGATCAGCTCCTGCCTGTCCAGGTCGGTCAGCGCCAGTCACCCCGCCTAGCAGAAACGCATTCATGATTCTTCGCACCTTCGGGTGGTCCTTCGGGGTCACCGCCGCCGGCCTGGTCGCCGCGTTCTTGTACGACGGGCCGGCCGCATTCGCCCTCGTCGCCATCCTGGCCGTTCTGGAGATCTCGCTCTCGTTCGACAACGCCGTGGTCAACGCCAAGGTGCTCGAACGCATGTCGCCGTTCTGGCAGAAGATCTTCCTGACCATCGGCATCGCGATCGCGGTGTTCGGCATGCGGCTGGTGTTCCCCCTGGCCATTGTCGCGATCACCGCCGGGATGAGCCCCTATCAGGCGTTCGACCTGGCACTGAACGACGAGAAGGCCTACGCGCACGCCCTCGAGTCGGCCTATCCGATGATCGCCGCGTTCGGCGGGATGTTCCTGCTGATGCTCTTCCTCGACTTCGTGTTCCAGGAGCACGACCACCAATGGCTGGCCTGGCTGGAACGCCCCCTGGCCCGGATCGGCAAGCTCGACCAGCTGGCGGTCGTCATCGCGGGCACCGCGCTGGCCCTGGCCGGCGGCTATTTCGCCGACAACCCCGGCGAAGTGATGATCGCCGGCGTGCTCGGCATGATCACCTACATCCTGGTGAACGGGCTCGGTGAGCTCTTCGAGGGCGCGGGGGATCTCGACGAGGACGACGAGAACGTCAAGAAGGGCCCCAACGGGCTGGCCGTGGCCACCGGCAAGGCCGCGTTCTTCCTGTTCCTCTACCTGGAGGTCCTGGACGCCTCGTTCTCCTTCGACGGCGTGATCGGCGCGTTCGCGATCAGTACCAACCTGATCATCATCGCGCTGGGCCTGGGCATCGGCGCCATGTACATCCGGTCGCTGACGGTCTTCCTGGTGCGCAAGGGCACGCTGCACGAGTACGTCTACCTGGAGCACGGCGCGATGTGGGCCATCGGTGCGCTGGCGGCCTGCATGCTCATCAGCATCGGCCACCACGTGCCCGAGTGGATCACCGGCGGGCTCGGCGCGGGTCTGATCATCGCCGCGTTCGTCAGCTCCCTGATCCGCAACCGCAACGGCGACGCCGGGGACGAGGCAGCCCCCGACAAGCAGCTGCACTCCACCGGAGTGTGAGCACCGAACATGTAGTCATCCGATGGCCCCCGAGTCCAAGACCCCGCGTGTGACCCAACTCATCACCAAAGGAGCGGATGATGTCGATCTCACTGCAGAAGGGGCAGAAGGTCTCCCTTGCCAAGCCCGGCGGGGGCACTCTCACGCGTGTCAAGATGGGGCTGGGCTGGGACGCGGTCGCCAAGAAGGGCCTGTTCGGCAAGAAGGGCAAAGCCCAGTCGATCGACCTCGACGCGTCCTGCCTGCTCTTCGACGCCAGCGGCAACCTCGCCGACACGGTGTGGTTCCGCCAGCTGCGCAGCAAGGACGGCTCGGTGCTGCACACCGGCGACAACCTCACCGGCGAGGGTGAGGGCGACGACGAGGTGATCAACGTTGACCTGCAGAGCCTGCCGGCCAACATCACCCAGCTGGTGTTCACCGTCAACTCGTTCACCGGGCAGGACTTCTCGCAGATCGAGAACGCGTTCTGCCGCCTGGTGGACGAGGGGACGGGCCAGGAGCTGGCGCGTTACGACCTGAGCGGCTCAGGCCAGCACAACGCGCAGATCATGGCCAAGGTGTCGCGGGACGGCCAGGGCTGGTCGATGACCGCCATCGGCGCCATCGCCACCGGCCGGACGGTCCAGCATCTCGTCCCGGCGGTCACCCCGCACCTGTAGGCCGCCTGCCTGCGGGAGTGCCTGCCCTGTGGGTGCACCCACGTGCAGGCTCACCTTGACAAACAGTGGTGGGAAAGCACCGACGGGCATCATTTGGTGTTCGTCGGTGTTTTTCGTATGACCGAATACCCGCGTACCACCACATACCCTGGATATCGTGCCCGCGTGCGGGCCCGACGATGGGGAAGGACCCAGCGTGCATGCGGCACTTTGACCACATCGACACCGCGGACCGGAAGCATCTTTTCTATCGGCAGCCCCGCCGCTTCGACCGGCACGCCGACCCCGAAGTGCTGGCGGTCGCGCTGGGCGCCACCCTCTACAGCCCGGCCACCCGGCCCACCCTCGCCGACGACGTCACCAAGGCCCACCGGCGCGGCGTGATCAGCATGGTCATCTGCCTGGAGGACTCGATCGGGGACGCCGACGTCTCCGCCGCCGAGGCCAACGCCGTCGAGCACCTGCGCCGCGTGCACGCGGCCGGGTCCGACGCGCCGCTGCTGTTCGTCCGGGTCCGTACCCCCGAGCAGATCGGCGACCTGGCCGCGCGGCTCGGCGACGCCGTCGAGCTGGTCAGCGGATTCGTGCTGCCGAAGTTCACCGCCGCGAACGGCGAGGCCTTCCTGGACGCGCTCGGCGAGACCGCCGAACGCACCGGCCGGCGCCTGCTGGCCATGCCCGTGATCGAGAGCCGGGAGGCGGTCTACCGGGAGACGCGCGCCGAGCTGCTCCAGGACGTGGCGTTGCTCCTGGCCAAGCACCGGGAACGCATCCTCGCCGTCCGGCTGGGCGCCACCGACATGTCCTCCGCGTACGGGCTGCGGCGGCCGCCGGACCTGACGATCTACGACATCCAGCCGGTCGCCGGGGTGATCGCCGACGTGGTCAACATCCTCGGCCGCGCCGACGGCACGGGATTCGTGGTCACCGGTCCCGTCTGGGAGTACTTCTCGGCCGGTGAGCGCATGTTCAAGCCCCAGCTGCGGCAGTCGCCGTTCGAGGCCCAGCGGGCCGCGCCGCTGCGCCAGCGGCTGATCACCTCCGACCTCGACGGGTTGATCCGCGAGGTCCATCTCGACAAGGCGAACGGCCTCACCGGAAAGACCGTCATCCATCCGAGCCATGTCGCGGCCGTGCACGCGCTCTCAGTGGTGACCCACGAGGAGTACTGCGACGCCGCCGACATCCTCGGCGTGGCCGGGGGCGGTGCGATGGCGAGCTCGTACGCCAACAAGATGAACGAGGCCGGGCCGCACCGGGCCTGGGCCGAACGCCTCATGCTCCGCGCCCATGTCTTCGGGGTGGCGGCCGAGGACGTCACGTTCGTCGAGCTCCTCGACGCGGCGGGTGGCCGGTGAGCGCCGGCGCTGAGGCTTGGGCCGGAGAGTGGGTGTCGCGCCGGTTGGACGTACGCCTGGTCGACGGCGAACGCCCCGCCGGGGTCGGTTTGAGCGATCTGGTGGGGCTGGCGGTGCGGCGCAATCCGCGGCGGGCGCATCTGCTGGTGTCGGCGGTGCTCGGCAAGCATGTTCCGACCGATCCGCGGCTGGTGTACGGGTCGGGGTTGCTGCTGGGCGATCTGGTGAGGGCACGGCTGAACGTGCGGCAACCGGACGGCCTGAACGAGCGGCAGCCGAGCGGGCCGGACGGGTCCGCCGGGCGGGACGGCGGAGACGAGTCGATCGACCTGGGCGGACTGCTCGCGGAGGCCCTCAAGGGACGTCCGGGCGCCGCCGCCGCGTTGCGCGATCGTATGCGGGCGCCGCGTACACCGGTGGACGCCGTGGTCCTGGGCTACGCCGAGACCGCCACCGCCCTCGGGCACGCGGTGGCCGACGCGCTCGGCGGGGCCTACTACCTGCACTCCACGCGGCGCCCCGTCGCGGGCTTCGCCACGTACGGCGGCTTCGAAGAGGAGCACAGCCACGCCACCAGCCATCTCCTGCTGCCGGCCGACCCCGCGGCGGCCGGGGCCGAGGTGCCGATGGTGCTGGTGGACGACGAGCTGTCGACGGGCCGCACGGTGCTCAACACGATCCGTGCGCTCCACGCCGTACGGCCGCGGCGTCACTACGTGGTCGCGGCGCTGGTGGACCTGCGCGACGACGAAGACCGGGCGCGCATGCACGACCTTGCTGACGAGCTGGACGTGCGCATTGATGCCGTTGCCCTCGCGAGCGGTCGGGTCGAGCTTCCCGACGGGATCCTGGAAACCGGCCAGACTATCGTCGCCGAGCTTGAAGCCGTTCGCAGCGAGCAGCAGGTCGCTCGGCGGGCGGGACGACCGGTGACGCGAATCGATGTCGCATGGCCTGCGGGGCTCCCTGACGGCGGGCGGCATGGATTCACGCCTGGGCATCGGGATCTCTTGGAGAAGAGACTGCCCGACATGGCGGCGCGTCTCGTTCCGGCGCTGGCGGGGTGCGGGCGCGTGCTGGTGCTCGGCTTCGAGGAGCTGATGTACGCGCCGCTGCGGCTGGCTGAGGCGCTGGCGGACGCTCTCCCGGACGTGGCCGTGCGGTACTCGACGACCACACGTTCGCCGGTGCTCGCCGTGGACGATCCGGGCTACGCGATCCGGACGCGGCTGGCGTTCCCCGCCCACGACGATCCGGCGGACGGGCCGGGGGAGAGGTACGCCTACAACGTCGATGCGGGGTCCGACGCCGCTGCGAGGTTCGACGCGATCGTGCTCGTCATCGACGACGTCGCCGACACGGCGGCGCTGGCGGACGGGCTGCTGGCGGAGCTGAGCGCCCTGGCGCCGGTGTCCGTCGTCGTGATCCCGGCCCTGCGGAAGGGGGACCTGTGACCGACGTCCTGCCTGCGCCGCTGTACGGACCGGACTTCGGCAGTTACGCGCCCGCCGATGTCGCCTGGCTGCTGAAGGACTTGTCGCACGTACGGCTGGAAGCGCCCACGGAGGAACGCGAGGCCGCCATCCAGGCCGGCCGGGCCCACTACGCCGAGTCCCTGCCGGTCGAATACCAGCCGGGTGAGGCGTACCAGCGGCTCTTCCGCACCGCCCTCGAAGCGTCGGCCGAGCGGCTCGCGTACGCGGTCGGACTGATCTCCGAGCTGATCCTGGCCGAGCGCGGCCCGGACACCGTGCTGGCCTCGCTCGCGCGCGCCGGAACGCCGGTCGGGGTGCTCGTACGGCGCTGGGCGCGGTTCGCGCACGGCCTCGACCTGCCGCACTACGCGATCAGCATCGTGCGCGGCCGCGGGATCGACGCCGTGGCGCTGCGCTATCTCGCCGCGCACCACGACCCGGCGACCGTGATGTTCGTGGACGGCTGGACCGGCAAGGGTGCGATCACCCGCGAGCTCACCGCGGCACTGGACGAGCACGCCGCCGCGCATCCCGGCGAGCGCTTCTCCGACCGGCTCGCGGTGCTGGCCGACCCGGGCCGGTGCACTCCGGTGTACGGGACGCGCGACGACTTCCTGATCCCGTCGGCCTGCCTCAACTCGACGGTCTCCGGGCTGGTCAGCCGTACGGTCCTGAACGACCGGCTGATCGGGCCCGGGGACTTCCACGGTGCGAAGTTCTACGCCGAGCTGGCGGACTCCGATGTGTCGGAGCTGTTCCTGGACACGATTTGCGCGCGCTTCGGGGCCGTTGCCGAGCGGGTGGCCAAGGACGCACCCGATCTGCTCGCCGCCGACCGTACGCCGGACTGGTCGGGCTGGGACGCGGTACGCCGGATCGGGCGCGAGCACGGCATCGACGACCTCAACCTGATCAAGCCCGGAGTGGGAGAGACCACCCGGGTGCTGCTGCGCCGCGTTCCCTGGAAGGTCCTGGCCCGCGCCGACGCGGGCGACGACCTGACGCACATCCGCCTGCTCGCCGCCGAACGCGGCGTCCCGGTGCTGGAGGTGGAGCCCGGCGCGCTCCCGTACGCCTGCGTCGGCCTGATCCACCCCAGCTTCGGAAAGGGAGCCGTTCAGTGACCCTGCTGGTCTGCTCGGACCTCGATCGCACGTTGATCTACTCGGCCGCGGCGATGAGGCTGGCGGGGCCCGACGCGGCGCTGCCCCGGCTGCTGTGCGTGGAGCTCTACCAGGCCGCGCCCCTCTCGTTCGTCACCGAGACGGCCGCGCGCGGGCTGGAGCTGCTGGCGTCCACCGCCACCCTCGTGCCGACGACGACGCGCACGCCCGAGCAGTACGCGCGGGTGCACCTCCTGGAAAAGCCGCCGGAGTACGCGATCTGCGCCAACGGCGGCCATATTCTCGTGGACGGCGTCGACGACCCCGAATGGTCCGCGCAGGTACGCGCACGCGTCGCCGAAGGCCGCGCGGGGCTCGACGAGGTGCACGACCACCTCGTCCGGGTCGGCGGCGACTTCGTACTGAGACTGCGTACCGCCGCCGATCTGTTCGCCTACGCGGTCGTCGACCGGGCGGCGCTCCCCGCCGGCTGGATCGCCGACCTGACCGGCTGGTGCGCCGAGCGCGGCTGGCGCACCTCGCTCCAGGGGCGCAAGGTCTACTGCCTGCCCGAAACCCTCACCAAGGCCGACGCGGCGGCGGAGGTGGCCCGCCGGACCGGCGCCGAACTGACGCTCGCGGCCGGCGACTCGCTGCTGGACATCGAACTCCTCGAGTTCGCCGACGCCGCGATCCGGCCCGCGCACGGCGAACTGCACGACACCGGCTGGAGCTCGCCCCGCACCACGGTGACCGCCGCCACGGGCATCGCCGCCGGTGAGGAGATCGTCGACTGGCTGCTGGACCGCACCACCGAGACAGATCCCCTCCCAGAGCCGCTCCCGGACACCCTCGCAGAGACCTTCCCAGACGCCCTCACGGAGGCGTGAAACGCTCACGGAGGGTGTGACGTGCTCACAGAGGCGTGAACAATCACGTACCGGCCGATCTCAACGAAGAGAAGCGACAGCCAATAAGGGGTCGTCGTAGCCGCCTTCTGACGTCACAATCGCGGTAATCCACGGTGCGCGACCACCCGGAGGCGCGGCATGAAGGTCGACGTCGCTGTGGGCGGCCCGGAGCTCCGGCAGATCTCCGCGCTCGCCCGGCTGGCTGAGGACATCGGGTTCGACTCCCTCTACACCGCCGAGTCCTGCCATGATCCGTTCCTGCCGCTCGCGCGGGCGGCCGAGCACACCACCCGGCTCGGGCTGGGCACGTCCATCGCGGTGGCCCTCGCCCGCAGCCCGGTGACGCTCGCTCATCTCGCCAACGATCTGCAGGAGTACTCGCGCGGGCGGTTCATGCTCGGTCTGGGCGCGCAGATCAGGGCGCGGCCCGCGCGGCGGTACAGCATGTCCTTCCAGCCCCCGGTCCCGCGGATGCGGGAGCTGATCGGCACGATCCGCGGCATCTGGCGATCGTGGCAGACCGAGACAGGGCCGAACGGGGCATGGTTCACGCCGCCGCCCCATCCGTACGGCCCGCCCAAGATCCACCTCGCCGGGGTGGGGCCGCGCATGACCCAGCTCGCGGGCGAGCTCGCCGACGGGCTGATCCTGCACGGCTTCACCACGGCCCGGCACCTGCGCGAGACCACCGTTCCGGCGCTGGAACGCGGGCTGCGCCACTCCGGCCGGTCCTGGGAGGACATCGAGGTGATCGCCCCGGCCTTCCTCGTCACCGGCGCCACCGACGAGGCGTACGAACGCTCGGAACGACAGGTCCGGGAGACGATCGCTCTCTACGGCGCGAGCCCCGCGTACCGGCGCGTCCTCGAATCGGCCGGCCGCGCCGGCCTCCAGGACGAGCTCGCGATGCTCGCCCGGCAGGGACGCTGGCGGGAGATGCCCGGGCTCATCGACGACGAGCTGGTCGGCGAGGTCGCCGTCCGCGGGGAGCCGACGGAGATCCCCGAGCTCCTCGTCCGGCGCTACGGGGCCCTCTGCCGCCGGGTCACGCTGATGGGACCGTTCCATCAGGATCCGGGCACCTGGGCCGGCCTCGTCGCCCGCATCCATGAGATCACCTGTGAACCGGTCCCCTCCTAGGGGTGGCCAGAACGCGATCGAGAGGTCACCCTCAGGTTATGAGTCCCCGTCTGACCGGCGACGAAAGCGTGCTGTGGCAGGCCGCGGCACGGGTCCTCGACGCCAACTGGACCGGGGCGGCGACGGTGCCGTCCCCGGGCCTCTACCCGCACCAGTGGAGCTGGGACTCCGCGTTCATCTGCATGGGCCTGGCCCGGTACCGCCGGGACCGCGCCGAGCACGAACTGACGTCCCTCTTCCGCGGCCAGTGGGGGACCGGCCTCGTCCCGCACATCGTCTTCAACACCGACCAGTCACGGCTCGCCTACTTCCCCGGCCCCGACGTGTGGCGTTCGCACCAGCACCCCGCCGCCCCCCGCGACACCCACACCTCTGGCCTCACGCACCCGCCGCTGCACGCCGTGGCGGCCCTCCGCCTCCATGAATGCGCCTCCGACGCCGAGCGCAGCCGCGACTTCCTCGCCCACATCTATCCCAAGCTCGCCGCCCAGCACCGCTACCTCGCCGAGGCCCGTGACCTCGACGGCAGCGGCCTCATGGCCATCTGCCACCCCTGGGAGTCCGGCCTCGACAACAGCCCCGCCTGGGACCGCCCCCTCGGCGCCCTCCAGCTCCCGCCCACCGGGTACGCCCCCCGCAGGCTCCCGCGCAACCTGCCCACCGGCGAGGACTACGACCGCTACGTGTGGCTTGTGACCCTGCTCCGCGACGCCGGCTACCAGGACGAGTACCTCCGCGAAGACCACCCGTTCGCGATCCAGGACCCCCTGGTCAACGCCACCTATCTGGCCTCCACCCACGCCCTCGCGGAGATCGCCACGATCATCGGCGCGGACGCCGGCCCCCACCGCGAGGCCGCCCGGCGCATCCACTGCGGTCTCCTGGACCGCCTCTGGGACCGCGACACCGGCTGCTTCCGCGCCCGCGACCTCCGCGACGACCGCCTGCTCCCGGTCGTCACCGTGTCGTCCTTCGGCCCGCTCCTGGATCCCGACCTGCCGCATCCCGTGATCCGCAGCCTGGTCGATCTCCTGCTGTCCGCCCGTTTCGCGGGTGCCGCGGGTTACCCCGTCCCCTCGTGCGACATCCAGGCACCGTCCTTCGACCGGGGCGGCTACTGGCGCGGCCCCACCTGGATCTGCACCAACTGGCTGCTCTGGTACGGCGCCCTCGGTCACGACCTGACGGTCATAGCCGATCTCCTCTACGGCTCCACCCTCCGCCTGGTCCGCCAATCAGGCTTCCGCGAGTACTTCGACCCGTTCGACGGCACCGGCCGGGGCAGCCACGACTACAGCTGGTCGGCCGCCCTCGTGCTCGATCTCCTCGGCGCCCGCCGTGCCCCCCGGGCCGCCTGATCGCCTACGCTCGGAGCATGCGCCCGCCCGTCGACCTCGAACGCCGTGAACGCGTCCTCACCCACGCCCCCACCCGCGGCGGCTCGCACGTCGTCGCCACCACCACGGCCCTCCACATCCCCAAGATCGAGGGCGGTTTCCTGCGCATCCCCTGGGACCGCATCGACCAGGCGTCCTGGAAGAACGGCCATCTCCACGTCAAGACGGCCACCGCCGAACACCACGTGGGCCTCACCGCCCCGGGTTCGGTCCCCGAGACCGTGCGCGAACGCGTCACCGCCACGATCGCGGTCAGCCACCAGGCCAAACTGCCCCACGGCGGCAGCGTCCGGATCGCCGGTCGCCGCCCGGCCACGGGCGGCGACATCCGCTGGACGTTCGTCTTCGACGCAGGCCTGGACCCCGACGACCCGGGCCTCCGGGCCCAGGCCGAGCAACTCCTGGAAGACCTGCGCCGCCAGACCGGTCTCTAACTGACCGGCTCCCGCCGCGGATCCTCGAACTCCGCCGGCGCGTCCTTGTGCAGCTTGTTGGTGACGGCGTGCCCAGCCTTGTCGGCCAGCTCACCGCCCTTCACCTTGGCCGCCCCGGCCAGCTCCTCGCCCTTGGCGCGCAGCACCCCGGCGGTCTCCTGAACAGTCGGGTTCTCAGCGAGCTTGCGCGAGGTCCTCTTGATCTGCTCGTACCGCTCTCGTCCAGCCCGAGTCCCGAAGACATAGCCGACAACGGCACCCGCGAAGAACATTGCGCGGTGCTTCATGCCCACCCCCCAGTGGTGCGGATTCGTGCTGCCTGACATACCCAGGAACCGTGTGGCCAGTCACACCGGCACGAACAGGTCCCGGGATGCGCTAATCTAGACCCGCTGGCAGGGCGTGAAACCCCTGGCGAGCACCCAATCCCGCGTAGCTCAATCGGCAGAGCAGCCGGCTGTTAACCGGCAGGTTATTGGTTCGAGTCCAATCGCGGGAGCTTCCCTCACGCCCGCAAAGGCAAAGCTCAGGCCCCCACTCCGATCATGGAGCAGGGGCCTTCTGCGTTCCAGGGAGCCAATTGGGGAGCCTCACCCCGACTCGCCATCATCGACCTTGCGTTGCCGGAGGGCTTCAACAGCCAGCTCTGGTGTGAAGCGGGTTAGACGCGCTGGTAGATCGCGTGGAAGTGGCGTGACTTCAGCTGCCGGAGAACAAGAGGTGGCATGCGCCGGACCGTCAGCGGCGGTCTCACTATGTGGGCGCGAGCCGGTGGTGCGGGGATGTGCTTCAGCCCTGCGTCCAGCGACGGAGTTTCTCGGGGTTGCGTACTGCCCAGATGTGGGTGATCCGGTCGCGCGCGATATCGAACGCGAACACTGTCACGGTGACGCCGTCTTGCTGAGCCACCAGGCCGGGCTGGCCGTTGACCGTACGTTCCAGGACCGTCATGTTGCCGGGCCTCCGGTGAGCGATTTCGAGCCAGGCGTGTGCGATCTGCTCGCCGCCTTCGATGGGCTGCAGGAAGGTGGTGGCGAGGCCGCCGCCGTCGGCGATCGCCGTGGCGCCGGGGTCGAGCAGGCCGATCAGGGCGTCGATGTCCTTGGCCTCCCATGCCTGCTTGAAGTCTCTGACGATGCCCGCGCGCTGGGCCGCCGGAGTCGGGGAGGGCTGTGAGGCCCGGATGCGGCGGCGGGCGGAGGAGGCCAGCTGCCGGCAGGCCGCCGGAGTACGGCCGACGATCTCGGCCACTTCGGCGAAGGAGTGGCAGAAGACGTCATGGAGGATGAACGCGACGCGCTCGGCTGGGGTCATCGATTCGAGCACGACCAGGAACGCCAGGTTGACCGACTCGTCCAGGGTGACCCTGTCGGCCGGGTCGACGGTGGGGCCGCCCGGCCGGCCGGTGCTCCACTCGGTGTGTTCGGGGAGCGGCTCGGGGATCCATTCGCCCACGTAGGTCTCTCGCCGGGCCCGGGCCGAGCTGAGCACGTTGAGGCAGATGCGGCTGGCGACCGTCGTCAGCCAGGCGCCGGGGGATTCGATCACGTTCTGCTGCTGCGGGGACATGGCGTACCAGCGCGCGTAGGTCTCCTGGACGGCGTCCTCGGCCTCGGCCAGGGAGCCCAGAAGCCGGTAGGCGAGATTGATCAGCTGACGCCGCTCGCTCATGATCGCGTCCAGGCAGGGATCGGGCCGGCCGTGTCCTGGCTCGGATCGCGTGGTCATGGGGTCGACGTCTCCCTTGGTCGTGTCTGCTCTCACTAGTCCGACAACAGAGCCCTCCGGAATGTCAGGCCGGTGCGTCGCCTGACATTCCGGAGGGCTGTGTTGTCGGACTGCTGAGACGAGCACATCATCCAGCGAACAGGAAGCTCACAGACATCATGACCACTTCAATCCCGGCGACACCGTTCACCGACCCGGCGCCTGCGCAACGCCTGGAGCGGGCGGCCGCTGCGCTGATCGCACACGGTTTCACCGTCGAGGTTCTCGATGACTCCGCCGCCGCGCGTACCCGTGTCCAAGAGCTGATTCCCGAGGGCGCCAGCGTCTTCACCGGGGCCAGCGAGACCCTCCGTCTTTCCGGCATCGATGAGGACATCAACGGCAGCGGGCGATACGCGTCCGTCAAGGCACGCGGCAGGACCATGGACCGTGCCACCCAAGCGGCCGAGATCTGGCGGATGATCGCCTGTCCCGACGTCATTGTGGGCAGCGCCGCCGCGGTGACCGAAACCGGATCCCTTGTGGCCGCCTCGGCCAGCGGAAGCCAGCTGGCCGGCTACTCGGGCGCGGCGGCCCGCGCGATCTGGATCGTCGGGGCGCAGAAGGTGGTACCCGACCTGGACGCCGCGCTGCGCCGTATCGAAGACCACTGCCTCCCGCTGGAGAACGAGCGCGCCATGAAGGCCTACGGGCAGCCCAGTGCCCTCAACCGACTCCTCATCCTCAACGCAGAACCCCACCCCGGGCGCGGCACCGTCCTGCTGCTCCGCGAAGCCATCGGATTCTGAGCCACCGACATCATCGCCGCGCTGGACGCCTGTGGTGCCGGGGGCGGTGACGAGGTGCCGATCGGCCTCGAATCCAGGCCGTTGTGCAGAAGTGACCCGCCCCGGAGGAGAAAGTGACATGTCAGCAGATCAGATAGCACGCAACAAGGCGGCGTTCAGCCGCCTGCACGATGCCCAGAGCAGCGGTGATGTGGAGGTCTTCCGGAAGGTGGTCGTCGAGCCGGATGTGCTGATCCGCACGCCGTTGCCGATCGAGGCGACGGGGCCCGAAGCACTCAAGCAGGTGGGCGCGATGCTCCTTGGCGCGTTCCCCGACCTTCACGTCGAGGTCGAGGATGTGTGATCGCCGAAGGCGATAAGCTCGTCTTCAGGAACACGGTCACCGGTACCCACCAGGGCGACTACATGGGCGTTCCGCCGACCGGCAGATCCATCACCTACAGAGAGATCATGATCGTCCGCTTCACGGACGGCCGGATCGCTGAGACCTGGGGAATCGTCGACGTCCTCGCACAGATGAAACAGCTCGGCCTGATTCCAGCACAGAAAGCCCTTCGCCCATGATCGTGCGGAGTCCCGGGCGAGACAACGACGGGGCGGCCGGTCGTGCTGATCTGCGTGGACCTTTGTGTCCAGCGGGCGTGGTGGAAGCGCGTCGACGCCTGGTCCGCCGACCCGAGCGCAAGGCGCGGCTGCCGTGCCGGCCTGCTCGGATCATTCGACAACTCACAGTCCTTCGGGCTTTCGGACCTAGGTGCGGCGCACCGCCGATGCTGGCCTGGACGTCTCACCGACCGCCTTGCGGACCTCGGCGTTGACAACCTCGATTTCGATGAGGTCGTTCGGGGGTGCGCTCCAAGGTGTCGCACAGCGCGGCGAGGGCATCCATCGAAAGTCCTTCGCGCGTGTGCCCGAACGTCCCGGTACCCCGAGGGGTTGGGCGGGATAAAGGTCGTCCTCGATTGAGGTCATAGGGCGCCTCAGACTCCCAGGGTTTTCACGGTGGGGGAGGGTGGGACTTCTTCTTTGGCGGGGTAGGTGCCTAGGACCTTGTCGGAGATCGGGGTGATGATGCCGTACCAGTAGTTCTCGTTGCGGAAATGGTGGAGCTGGTGGGTGCGGCGGAGCTTCTTGTAGAGGGTTGATTTCGGGGTGTAGGCGGAGTGGATCAGGAAGTGGGTCCACTCGTAGGCCGTCAGGAGGGTGAACGACGTCGCCATGCCTGTGAGGGTGTGGCGGGGGTTGCGGAGGATCGCCCAGTTGGCGGCGGCAAGGCCCAGAAGGGTGGGCGGCAGGGCGGGAATGAAGAGGATCTCAGGGTTGCGCGGGTCCTTGTGGTGCAGCCGGTGCTTCTTGGACGAAGGCAGTTCGTAGGACTTGCCGCGGAACGTACGGGGGCCGAGGTGCAGGACGTTCACATGGATCAGCCATTCGACGAACGGCTCGATCGCGAGGGTCGTGGCGAGGGTTGCCGTGTCGCGTTTGGTGAATCTGCCGAGGGCTAGGCGGGCGGCGATGGCGGTGGTGGTGACCGGCAGCAGCATCTTGGCGTTGGGGTAGCTCATGAAGAGACGCGCGGCCTCGCTCAGGGTCAGGCCGCTGCGCCGGAACTCTTGGGTCTTGTTCACGGAACTCTCCTGGATCAGTGGATGAGCCACTGAGCCAGTGTTGAGAGGGTGGCCGCTCCTGTCAAGTCACCGATGAGTTTTCGGGTGACTTGTGGTCTGCAGAGCAGAGAGGAAGGTGAGGAGATGGAAACGAAGAATCTGGACATCTACGGGGACGCGCCGCTGCCGTGGAGCAGGGCGCGGGACGCGATGGTGGACGGCCTGCCTGCGGCGGAGACACCGGTGTTCCTGGGGACGACCCGGCCGGACGGGCGCCCGCATTCAGCGGGCGTCGGGATGTTGTGGCTGGATGGTGAGCTCTACTTCACCAGTGGTCCCGGCACGCGGAAGGCGCGCAACCTTGCGGCCAATCCGGCGTGCACGGTGTCGATGCGGCTGAAGGGACTCGACCTCGTGCTCGAGGGCGCGGCGGAGCGCGTCGAGGATCCGGTCCTGCTGGAGCGGGTGGCGGAACGGTACGCGGCGGGAGGATGGCCGGCGGAGTCGGACGGGGTGGGGCTCACCGCGCCGTACAGTGCGCCGAGCGCAGGGCCGCCGCCCTGGCACGTGTATCACTTCTCGCTCGATGTGGCCTTCGGGGTCGCCACGGCCGAGCCGTACGGAGCGACACGGTGGACGTTTGACCGGTGACGGCCAACTCTGCAGCAGCAGGGGCAATGCAGCAGCCTCGCCCAGGAAACTGGCAATTCGCTCGACGGGGGTCTCCGGGGACGATGGTCCATTAGCGTGGCCTCGTCCCGGGGGCCAAGAGCGGGCATACGCCGGGTGATCATCTTTTGGACGCCTGCCGGTCGCCTGGGGGCTTTCTGCTCCATGGAGGCTCCTCGCGCATACTTCGCTCCCCTCAGGAGGTTCCATGCTGCGCAGAGCGTTCCGCGGGCTCCTTCTCGCCGCGAGTGCCGGAGTCCTCTCCATCGTGGTCCACGTGCCCGCCCACGCCGGCCCGACGCCGCCGCCCGGGCCGCAGACCGACCCGCTGCCGCGCCACCTGGTGCCGGAGCTCGCCACGCCGCCCGCCAAGGCCGGCGGCACCGCGTGGGGCTGGGTCATCGGCGGCGACCAGGGCGCCGACAAGATCTGGGTCCTGGACGCCCGGCGCCGCGACTGGACCCCCGATACGCGTGCGGTGAAGTGGTCATGGTCGCCGACCGCCGAGGACGGGTTCGGGGACGTGCTCGCAGGCTGGGGTGCGGTCTCCGACGTACGGATTCGTAGGGCGGGGCACCGGACCTACGTGCTCGCCGGAGATTCCTGGGGCTACATCGGCGCCGTCGAGTTCCCCTCGGGCAAGCGGCTCTGGGCGGTCGACGCCGGTCGGCCGAACAACGTGCACGCCGCGGAACTGCTGCCCAACGGCAACATCGCCGCGGCCGCCAGTACCGGCGGGTGGGTGCGGGTCTACGCCGCTTCGCAGGGGCCGGCGGCCACCACGTACACCGAGTTCAAGCTGAAGGGCGGCCACGGTGTGCTGTGGGACCCGCGGCGCGAGGTGCTGTGGGCGATCGGCGACGACCACCTGGTGGAGTTGAAGGTCGGAGGCACGGCCGACGCGCCCACCTTGAGTGAGGTCCGGCGGGTGGCGCTGCCCACGCAGGGCGGCCACGACCTGGCGCCGGTGTACGCCGACCGGGGCCGCCTCTGGATCACCACCAACTACGGCGTCTACCAGTTCGACAAGCGCCGCGGCACGTTCGAGACCGACTACCGTTACGCGTCCACCGTGAACCTGCCCATCGTCAAGGCCGTGGGTGATAACCCGTTCACCAGGCAGGTGCTGCTCACGCGGCCCAAGAAGGGCTGCGCCACGACCTGGTGCACCGACACCGCGGAGTTCTTCGGCCGCACGTCATGGAACGCCACCCGCACGCTCACCGGCGCCCAGTTCTACAAGGCCCGCTGGTTCGTTCCGCGTTACCAATAAGGCGCACCAGCCCGTTTCGCGTCGCCACCAGGCGTGCCTGCCCGTAACGCGTTACCGATAGGCGCGTCAGTCTTCGGCCGTGTGCGGGTCCTGGCCGGTGAGGGCTTCGGCGAGGAGTTGTTCCTCGTCGGAGCCCCGGCGCCAGTAACCCATGAACTCCACGTGCTTGCGGTCGTAGCCGCGCTCGTTCACCAGATGGCGGCGGAGGGCGCGGATCGTGCCCGCCTCACCCGCGATCCAGGCGTACGGGATGCCTTCCTCGGGGAGATCGGCGTTCCGTATCGCGTCGAGCAGGCCGCCGGCCGGCAACCAGACGATCTCGGCGTCGGCCATCGTAGGCAGGTCCTGGCGGTCGTCCGGGTGCGGTACCTCGATCCAGACCTTGGCGCGGGCGCCCGCCGGGAGCCAGTCGAGGATCCCGCCGATCGCGGGGAGCGCGGTGGCGTCGCCGGCGAGCAGGAACCAGTCGGTCCCGGCCGGCGGCTCGAACTCCACGCCGCCGTTGTCGGGCACCGTCGGGCCGAGCACGACGAGGCGGTCGCCCGGCCGCGCCGTGACGGCCCAGCGCGAGGCCGGGCCATCGCCCCCGCCGTCGCCCCCGCCGTCGCCCCGCCCGCCGCCGTGCAGCGCGAAGTCGACGACCACTTCTCCCTCGTGCCGGCTCCGGACGGTGTACGTGCGCATGACCCCCCGCACGCCCGGGTCGAGGGCCCGCCACTCGGCGAACCAGTCCTCGCTCCGCGGCACCACGGGAACGTCCTGCCCCGGATGCGGCAGGAACAGCTTGAAACGCTGGTCACGCCCACCCGAGACGAAGTCGTCATCGGCGCCGAGGACGACGCGCATCATGTTCGGGGTGAGCCGTTCGGTCCGCACGACGCTCAGGTCGAAGAACCGGAACGGCGCCGCACCCGCCGCCATCAGGAGACCTTCTTGACGGTCTGCAGGGTCTTGGCGAGCTCTTCGAGGATCGGCGCGCAGCCCGCGTACGAGAACCGGGGCTCGGGCTGCCAGGGCAGGACCTGGTTCGCCTTGACCGCGGGGAGGTCCTTCCAGGAGGGCTTGGAGCCGAGGTCCTTGGGCTGAAGGGCCTGCGTACGGCTGTCGAGCAGCAGCAGGTCGGCCTTGTACTTGTCGGCGTTCTCCCAGCTGAGGCCCTCGAAGTAGTCGTCCTTGTCGAGCTTGTTCGGGACGATGATGTCCACGCCGAGCTCCTTGAAGTACATGAGGTCGCTGTTCTTGCCCGGGTTGGACGCGTAGAACAGGTCCGGGCTGGCCGAGCATGCCAGCACCTTGAGGCCGCCGGCGCGACCGGCCACAGCCTTGGCGGCCTGGCGGACGCTCTCGGCGGCCTTCTCGAAACGGGCCTTGGCGGCGGTGACCTGCGCGGAGTTGAGGTCGGCGCCGAGCGACGCGGCCAGCTGGGCGTAGCGCTCGATCGGCTTGGGCAGCGGGAGGGCGCCGGTGGAGATGGCGATCTGCGGCGCGAGGGCCAGGATCTTGTCCTTGCTCTCCGGCGGCACGTAGAAGATGTCGTTGGCGACGAACATGTGGCCGACGAGCACCTCGGGACGCAGCGAGGCGTACTTCTCGATGTTGAACTCGCCGTACGCGTTGCCGATGATCGTGACCTTGTTCACGTCCAGCTCGCCGGCCTGCGGGTCGCGGCTGCCGTCCTTGAGCTTGGTCGGGCCGAACACGCCCTTGACCCGGTCGGCCACGCCGTAGTCCTGCAGGATCGCCGCCGCGCCGACGTACGCGACGATGCGCGTGGGCTTGGCGGGCAGGGAGACCTGCTTCTGGCGGTCGTCGGTGAACGCCCAGGCGCCGCCACCCGCCTTGGTGGAGCCCGAGCCGTCGTCACCGCCGCACGCGGCCAGGAGCGCCCCGAGAGCGGTGGCTCCACCCGCGGCGAGGAAGCCCCGGCGAGAGAACTGCATGGCTCGGCTGTCTGACATTGTGTTTTAAGCTCCTATGCGTGCGGGGTTACTGATCGACCGATTCGGGGACTTAGGTTAACCTAACCTAACTAGATGTCCAGTCCCCGGGACCGCCCCTCCTCCCGGCCCTGTCCGAAAGCCCCGCAGGTGACCCTTTCGAAAGTCCCTCCGCCGACGGGCGCACCAGCACCCGCCGACCCGCCGCCGAAGGGGAGCAGCCGCTACGCGGCACGCTCCGCCGGACTCCTCGGCGCCCTGCTCGCGCTCCTCGCCGTCCTCGCGCTCAGCCTCGCCGTGGGCGCCAAGCCGCTCTCGCTGAACGAGGTGTGGCAGGGACTCGTCGACAGCGGTTCACCCGGCTACACGGTCGTGCACGAGATGCGGCTCCCGCGAACCCTGCTCGGGCTCCTGGTCGGAGCCGCACTCGGCCTCTCCGGCGCCGTGATGCAGTCGGCCACCCGCAACCCCCTCGGCGACCCGGGACTGCTCGGCATCAACGCGGGCGCGGCGGCGGCCGTCGTCTCGGCGATCTCGTTCCTCGGGCTGAGCTCGTTCCTCGGGTACGTGTGGTTCGCGTTCGCGGGGGCCGCCGCCGTCTCGGTCGCCGTCTATGCGATCGGCGGCGGGCGCACCGCCACGCCGACCAGGCTCGCCCTCGCGGGCGCGGCCCTCAACGCCGCGCTGTTCTCCTACGTGAACGCGGTGATGCTGCTTGACACCGCCGCGCTGGACAGGATGCGCTTCTGGACGGTCGGCTCGCTGGCCACCGCCCATCCCGGCACCGTCGAACGTGTCCTGCCGTTCGTCGTCGCGGGGCTCGTCCTGTCGCTGGTGCTCGCGCGCCCGCTCAACGCGGTGGCGATGGGCGACGACTCCGCCCGCGCGCTCGGCGCCGACCCGGCCCGCACCCGCGCGGCCGCGATCGTCGCCGTCACGCTCCTGTGCGGCGCGGCGACCGCGGCCTGCGGGCCGATCGTGTTCGTTGGGCTGATGGTGCCGCATCTCGTCCGCGCGCTGACCGGGCCCGACCTGCGCTGGATGCTCCCGTACTGCGCGTTGCTGTCACCCGCGTTGATGCTGGGTGCGGACGTCATCGGCCGTGTCATCGCGCGCCCTTCCGAGGTGCAGGTCGGCGTCGTCACGGTCGTGCTCGGCGGCCCGTTCTTCCTCTACTTCGTCCGTCGGCGCAGGACGGTGGCCTCGTGAACGCCCAAGCGAACGGCCCCGTGAGCGCCCAGAAGAACGACCCGGTGAACGCCCAGGTGAACGGCCTCGTAAAAGGGACCTTCCGTTCGGGACTCGTCCGTACCCCCGGTGGCCTTTCGCTGCGTTTCCAGCCGCGCGCCATCGTCGTCACGGCCGCGTGCCTGCTCGTGGCGTTCGGCGTCGCCCTGCTCGTCATCGGCAGCGGCGACTTCCAGCTGAGCCCGGGTCAGGTCGTCCGCACGCTCCTCGGCGGCGGCCATCCAGCCGACTCGTTCATCGTCAACGAGGTGCGGCTGCCCAGGGCCGTCACCGGCCTCGCCGTGGGCGCCGCGCTCGGTATGGCCGGGGCCATCTTCCAGTCGCTCTCGCGCAACCCGCTCGGCAGTCCGGACCTGCTGGGCTTCACGCAGGGCGCCGCCACCGGCGTGCTCACCGCGATCGTGCTGTTCGGCGCCGGGAGCCTGGCGGCGGCGGGCGGTGCCGTCGCGGGCGGCGTGGTCACCGGCCTGCTGATCCTCATGCTCACCGGGCGGCATGGTGCGCACGGGCAGCGGCTGATCCTGGTCGGCATCGGCGTCGCCGCGATCCTGACCGGCGTGAACGGCTACCTCATCACCAAGGCGGAGCTCACCGAGGCGGCGCGGGCGGTGCTCTGGCTCACCGGCAGCCTGGACGGCCGCGACTGGGCGGACGCGGCGCCGGTGCTGATCGCGCTCGCGGTGCTGGTGCCGCTGGTCGCGATCGGCTGCGGCCGCCAGCTGCGGATGCTGGAGATGGGCGACGACGCCGCGCACGGCCTGGGCGTACGGATCGAACGGGTCCGGCTCGTACTCCTCGCGGCCGCAGTGCTGCTCGCCGCGTTCGCGGCCGCCGCCGCGGGGCCGGTCAGCTTCGTGGCCCTCACCGCGCCGCAGCTGGCCCGGCGGCTCACCCGCACGCCCGGCCCCAACCTGCTGCCCGCCGCGTGCCTTGGGGCCGCGATGCTCGTCGCCGCCGACTTCGCCGGGCAGCGGCTCTTCCCCGGCCACCAGCTCCCGGTCGGCGTGGTGACGGGCCTGCTCGGCGGCGGATACCTGGTGTGGCTGCTCGCCACCGAACGCAAGACGGGACGGATTTGACCTCCTCCCCCTCGTCAACGAGGGGATTCCAACCCGCTACCTCAGGAGAGGAGGACAGATTGAGGTTCGCGGTTCGTCCGCCCCGGCAACCCGGAGCGTCCCCGCGCAGCAACGGCCGGTCCGGCCGCCGTGCACACGAGTGTGGTCTCGCGAGCGATGGTGCGGGCCGCGTTCACATCGGCGTTGCCGGTGTATGCACAGGCCCGGCACCGGAAACGCACTTGGCTCTCACGCGCCGCCCGGTCCGTGGTCCCGCACGCCGAGCACTTGGGTACCAGCACCGCGGCCCGCTTACGCGACAACCGCTTGACCTGGTGCGGTTTGACGCCGACCTGCCGGAACCCCTCATGCACCCCCTCTTGCGCCAGGTGGGACGGCGGTGAGTGCCGGCGAAGAAGTTGCTCATCGCCTGCGCGAAGTCACGCAAGGCCTGCTGCTGCACGGTCTGCGACCCGGCACGCAACCAGTCGAACTCGGCGCGCGCCCCGGTGAGCTGCCGGGACTGCTCGTTGTAATCCGGCGCCTTGCCCCGGTACCGCGACGCGAACCGATCGTAGTGTCCACGCTCGAACACAAGAACAAAAACGTGCCGGACAGCGCCTGCTCATCCGACGTTCGCCCCACGTGGCGAATCTCCTTTCCCTTTCCTGCTCCGCAAAAGTCCGATTCCTCCCCGGCCCCAAAGCCGGGGGTTTCCTCGGAGGTTCATTGATGACACACGGGACGGGTACGAAACGCGGGGCGACTCCGCAGGACGCGCGGCTGATCGGCGAAGGCCTCACGCTGGCCTACGACAAGAGGGTCATCGCCGAGGACCTCGACGTCGCGGTGCCGGACGGCTCGTTCACGGTGATCGTCGGACCGAACGCGTGCGGCAAGTCGACGTTGCTGCGCGCGCTCTCCCGCATCCTCAAGCCGGCCGCGGGATCGGTGGTCCTGGACGGTGAACGCATCGGCGCATGGCCCGCCAAGAAGCTGGCCCGCACACTCGGGTTGTTGCCCCAGTCGTCGATCGCGCCCGAGGGGATCACGGTCGCCGACCTGGTGGCGCGCGGCCGCTATCCGCACCAGGGCCTGCTGCGGCAGTGGTCACGGGAGGACGAGCGGGTCGTGCTGGAGTCGATGGCGGCCACCGGCGTCGCCGACCTCGCCGACCGTTACGTGGACGAGCTCTCCGGCGGGCAACGGCAGCGTGTCTGGATCGCGATGGCGCTCGCCCAGCAGACCCCGCTGCTGCTCCTGGACGAGCCGACCACCTACCTCGACATCGCCCACCAGATCGAGATCCTCGACCTGTGCGCGCGTCTGCACGAGGAGGGCCGCACCGTCGTGGCCGTCCTCCACGAACTGAACCACGCCGCCCGGTACGCCACGCACCTCATCGCGATGAGGGACGGCCGGATCGTCGCCGAGGGCGACCCGAACGACATCGTCACGGCGGCGCTGGTGGAGGACGTCTTCGGTTTGCCATGCCGCGTCATCGACTGCCCGGAGACCGGCACGCCGCTGGTGGTCCCCGCCGCTCCCCGAGCCCGCGTCACAGCCTGACCGTCGCCGCCACGGATACCTCCCGGCTAGCTTCTGATGTCGAATTCGGTGAACGCCGGCTTGCCGAGCATGCGGGCGTGTTCACGCGGGGTCCAGGGCCAGAGCTCGGGGAGGCCGTCCTTGCCGAGGTACCAACTGGAGCAGCCGCTGGTCCAGATCGTTCGGGGGAGGGCCTTGCGCATGGCCTCGTTGTAGGCCGCGGTGGCCTCGGGCTTGGGTGCCATGGTGGTGACGAGCCCGGCGCGGTGACGGCGGATCCAGCCGGTGATGTAGGCGGCCTGGGCCTCCGCGATCGCGACCAGCGAGTAGTTGCCGATCGGGCTGTGCGGGCCCATCAGGAAGAAGAGATTGGGGAAGCCCGGCATGGCCACGGTGCGGTAGGCGTGCGGCCCGTCCCGCCAGGCTTCGTCCAGGGTCCGGCCGTCGGGCGCGACCAGCCGCATCGGCCGGACGTACGCGTGGGCGTCGAAGCCGGTGGCCAGCACGAGGACGTCGATCTCGTGCAGGCGGCCGTCCTCGGTCACGATGCCGCGCGGTTCGACACGGGAGATCGCGTCGTCGACGAGCTCGACGTCGTCGCGCTGAACGGCGTCGTAGAAGCCGCCGGACGCGATGAGGCGCTTGCACATCGGCTGGTCCGGCGGGGTCAGCTTGCGGCGCAGCTCGGGGTCGGCCACCTTCTCCAGGTTGCGGCGGCAGAGTGCCCCGATCAGCGTGCGCTGCCAGCCAGGCCTGATGATGGCCTCAGCGAGGACCTTGCTGATGACGAACTCGTGCCAGCGGTAACCGAGGCGGTCGAGCACGGGCAGCCGGCGGTGTGCGGCCCGGGTGAGGCGCCCGTACGGCCGGTTGCGGACGGGCAGGATCCACTGGGCGGTGCGCTGGAAGAGCATCAGGCGGCCCGCCGTCCCCGCGAGGCCGGTGGTGATCTGCACGCCCGTGGAGCCGGTGCCGATCACGGCGATCCGGCGGCCCCGGAGCGGGACGCCGTGGTCCCAGCGGGCGGAGTGGAAGGCCGGGCCCTCGAAGGTGCCGAGGCCGGGGATGCCGGGGTGGCGCGGATGGTGCAGCACACCGGTCGCGGTCACGAGGAAGTCGGCCTCGTCCCGGACCCCGGTGGAGGTCTCGATCTGCCAGCGCTCACCGGTGTGGCGGGCGGCGGTGACCTCGGTACCGAAGACGATGTGCTCGCGGACGCCGTGACGGTCGGCGATGCGGTCGAGGTACGCCCAGATCTCCGCGCCGGGGGAGTAGAGATGCGTCCAGTCCGGATTGGTGGCGAACGAGAACTGGTAGAAGCGGGACGGCACATCGCACGTCAGCCCGGGATAGGTGTTGTCCCGCCAGGTCCCGCCCACCGCGCCGGCCTTCTCGTAGATCGTGAAGTCGCGCACGCCCGCCCGCCTGAGCGCGATCGCCATGCAGAGCCCGGACATGCCCGCCCCCACGATGACCACCCTCGGATCCGCCATGCGAATAAGTAAACACTGACCTCCCCTCACCGGAAAGAAGCGTCGGGCCGTATCGCCGGACCGCGTGGCCACGTCGGCGTGCCGCCTCGCGGTGCCGCCTTGGTGGGCCTCGTCGTGCCACGTCGCCGGGCTGTGTGGCCACGTCGGCGGGTCGTGTCGGTGGGCCGTGTTGCCGGGCGCGTTGGCGGGACGTGTCGTCGGGCCACGTCGCCAGACTGTCTTGGTGGGGCGTGTGTCGCCGGGGCATGTTGGGCGGTGGATGGGTCGGGGCGGGGTCAGTGTGGGCGGTTGTGGCCTGCGTCTGTGTCCATGCGGGTCCAGGCGGCTTCCCACTGGGCGTAGCGGACGCGGTCGAAGCGGCGACGGAGGAGACCGTAGGCGGCCAGGATCGGGATGCCGACGGCGGTGGTGGCGGCGAACGCGGCGTAGGCGGCATCGGTGACCGTGCGGCTGTGCGGACGTGGCCGGATCGTGATCGCGCCCTTGTCGTCGATCCAGACCAGCTTGGTGGCGCCGGTCTTGGCGCCCTTCCAGCTCGGCAGCGAGCCGGTGTGCGCCCTGCCGTCCGGGCCCGTCCACCTGGCCTGCACGGTCTCGTGGACGTAGCGGTCACCCGTGGTGCCGACCCCGCCGGTGGACACCACCGTCGCGCGGACCTGCCGGCGCTCCGCCTGCTCGGCGCGTTCCGCCCGCATGCCCGAGTCGTACGACCAGTTCGCGCACCAGGCCGCGGCGGGCGGCGTGACCAGCAGGAAGAGGCCGAGGAGTCCCAGCGCCGACAGCCGCTGGACACGATCTATGCGCCGGCGTAGCTCGTTGCGCTCCAGCCCCAGCCGTCGCCAGAGCCGCCGCGTGGGCGAGCATCCGTAACGGGCGCCGGACCTGCGCATCTCGTCACCTCCCCGGGGAGCACACTCCCGGTAAGAGGCCTTTAGCCACTCTTTCCCAGGATATTCCCGACGTGGTTGATCGGCACAGGCCCGGCGGCGCTTTTTACCGTTTGGCGGCCTCTTCGAGCAGCTCGTTGAAGCCGCCCAGCACGCCCTTGGAGAGGACGTCCAGATCGGGCATCGCGTCGAAGTCCCCTGTGATGCCGAAATGGAGCTGCCCGCAGTAGGACACGATCGCCGTCGCCACCCGGATGCCGCCCGTCAGCGGCACGTACGGATGCATCTCCAGGACCCTGCGGCCCATCACGTACAGTGGGAAGTTCGGGCCCGGCACGTTCGTGGTGACGGTCTGGACGAGGTCCTGGCGCAACCGCACCGGGAGGCGCGCGGCCAACGAGAGCAGCGCGGGCGCCACCGCCGTGTCGGTCAGCCGGGTCAGGGCCTTCGTCCCGGCGGCCTGGTTGCTGCCCTTGACGTCGTCGGTCTGCTCGCGGACGCGGCGCAGGCGCTCCAGCGGGTCGTCGACCCCGACCGGCAGGTTGACGAAGACCGCGGCGACGCGGTTGTTGAGCTCCCCCGCCTCGTCCTTACCGCGGACCGACACCGGGACCGCCGACCGGACGCAGGTGTCGTACGTGAGCTCGCCCCGGGCGTTCAGCAGGTCGCGGTATCCGGCGGTGACGGCGGTGAGGACGATGTCGTTGACCGTGCCGCCGAGGGCCTTGCGGACCGTCTTGACGTCGTCGAGCGCCAGCTGCTGCCAGCACCAGCGCCGGTGGGGCCCGATCGGCCCGTTGAGCGAGCCGGCGGAGGGGTGGATGAAGCGCGCGGTGGCACGGCTCAGGCCGAGGGCGAAGTCGCGCAGCTCGCGGCTCGGCCGGGGTGGGCTGAGCTGGCCGAGCCCGCCGTCGAGCACGCGGATCACGGTGTCGAGGCCCGGCGTGGCGGGCAGCCCGAGGCTGCGCGCGACGTCGCGGGTCACCCCGAGCGGCTGGGTAACGGCGCGCTGGGCGGAGTCGCGCAGCAGGGCCAGGGCGGACGGCTCGGGCTCGGGCACCCACTCCTCGGGCTCGCCCGGCGGCTCGTAGTCGGGGGACATGTCGAACATCACGGTCGCCAGGTCCATGCCGGCGACCCCGTCCACCATGCAGTGGTGGACCTTGGCGATCATTGCCCAGCGGCCCTCGGTGAGCCCCTCCACCAGCCAGATCTCCCAGAGCGGCTTGTCGGGGTCGAGCCGCTGGGCGAGCACACGGCCCGCGAGGTTCCGCAGTTGCTCGTCGTTGCCCGGCGCGGGGAGGGCCGTGTGCCGGACGTGGTAGAGCACCTGGAAATGCGGGTCGTCGGTCCAGACGGGCCGGCCGAGGTGCAACGGCACCGAGCGCACGCGCTGGCGGTAGCGCGGCACGAGCGGAAGCTTGGCGACGATCGCCCGGATCAGATCGCCGTACGAGGGCACGGGCCCCTCGAACACGATCACCGATGCCACGTGCAGGGGAGTGTTCTCGTCCTCCAGGAGGTAGAAGCTGGCGTCCAGTCCGCTCATCCGATGCACGGCCTCACCGTCTCTCTGCCGCCGGGTCGGGGAAGGGTGTCGCTCGGGGGGTCGGTGGCGGCGATCCAACCCAACACCGTGAGGCAATCTCTGACAAATGCCTTGACTCCATTTGACATTCGTCACCGGAGCGAGTGCCGCTGTCAGGTAAGGCCGCGCCATCCGGATGGAAGTCGGCACGTCACGCTAACCACCGCATGTGTCAGGGACGTGAAGAATGCGGTCGTTGTTGATGGCGGTACCGGCGCGGCCTGACCACATGCGGACAATTGTCCAGCATAGGTTTGGTGAGCGTCATGTGGCCCTTGAGCTTCGTCAGCCCTCGGCGGCCAGTTCGACGAGTTCGTCCAGGGCGGACCGGATGCCGTTCGCCAGGACCTCCAGGTCCGACATGCCGTCGAAGTCGCCGGTGAGCCCGAACGAGAGCCGCCCCTCGTACGAGAAGATCGCGATGCCGACCCGCAGCCCCGCCGCCAGCGGAACGAACGGGTAGAGCCCGACGAGCTTGCGCCCCAGCACGTACAGCGGGAACGGCGGGCCGGGCACGTTCGTCACCACGGTCTGCACGAGCGGCTGGCTGTGGCTCAGCGCGTATCGCGACCCCAGCGCCATCAGCGTCGGCGCGAACCCGGCGAGTTTGGCGAGCGTCTCGCCGCCCGCCGCCTGGTGGGTGCGCTTCACGTCGTTCATCTGGCTGCGGACCTTGAACAGGCGGCGGCGCGGATCCTCCTCGCCCGCCGGCAGGTTGACCAGCACGCCGGAGACCTTGTTGGCGAGCTCGCCGCGCTCCTTCTCCGCCCGCACCGACACCGGGACGAGCGTGCGCACCCGCGTGCCGTCCTCGAGCTCCCCCCGCCCGGCGAGCAATTCGCGGAATCCGCCGGCGACGGCGGTCAGGATCACGTCGTTGACGGTGCCGCCGAACGTCTTGCGCACCGCGCGGATCTCGTCGAGGTCCGCGTGGATCCACATCCAGCGGCGGTGGGGGCCGATCGGGCCGTTGAGCGAGCCGGCCGTGGACCGCGCGAGCCGGCCGATCGCGGTCGGCGCGCCGACGCCGAGGCTGCGCAGGGTGCTCGTGCTCATCAGCCGCCTGGCCGCCTGCGGGATCGCGGCGATCTGCTTCACGGGCTCGGCGACGGCGATGCGGGCGGTGTCGGCGAGCACCGCCACCGAGGACGGCTGCGGCTCGGGCTCGGGGAGCTCGCCCACCTCGGGCCGCTCGGCGTCGGGGGACAGATCGAACAGCGTGGTCATCAGGTCCACCCCGCCGACCCCGTCGACCACGCAGTGGTGCACCTTGGTGATCAGCGCCCAGCGCCCCTCCGAGAGGCCCTCGACCAGCCAGATCTCCCACAGCGGCTTGGTCGTGTCGAGCCGCTGCGACAGCACCCGCCCGGCGAGGTTGCGCAGCTGCTCGGGCCCGCCGGGCGCCGGGACGGCGGTGTGGCGGACGTGGTAGAGGATGTTGAAGTGCGGGTCGTCGACCCAGATCGGGCGGCCGAGATGCAGCGGCACGGTCCGGATGCGCTGGCGATAGCGCGGCACCTGCGGGAGCTTGGCGAGGACCGCCCGGATCACCTCCCCGTACGTCGGGGCCGGTCCCTCGAAGACCGTCACCGACGCGATGTGGAGGGGGGTGTTCTCCGACTCGGCGAAGAAGAATCCAGCGTCCAGGCCGCTCAGCCGCTCCATGCCAGTACCGTCCCGTCGTCAGCGAGCGAGAAGGGGATCGTAGGGGACTTCCCGTCGATGTTCGCCTCAATCGGAGTTCGCCTCAATCGGACACAATGCCGAAAGGCGACATGAAATCGGACATGTGATCGGCTCGACGCCTATCGATCACCGAGTCGGCGGGGCGGCAGGCCAGCAGGCCCAGCAGGTCAGCGGGTCAGCAGTTCGTCGCGTGCGGAGTCCGACACCTCGGGATCTTCGTTCCGGACGGTCACCGCGAGGGCCAGCAGGGCACCGAGCACGCACAGCGCGGCGGTCACCCAGAACATCTCCTGGTACTGGGTGCGCAGCGCGTCCTTCAGCGCAGCCTGGTAGGCGGTCAGCTTCTGCTTGAAGCCCTCGTCGAACGGCAGCGGCATCTGGAGGTCGGCGGTCAGCGAGCGGAAGCGGTAGAACCCCCACGCCGACAGCGCGGAGATCCCCAGCAACATCCCCATCATCCGCGCCACCACGACGGCCGCCGAGGCGACCCCGTGCTGCGCCGCCGGAACGAACCGCAACACGGCCGACGACACCGGCGCGATGACGAAACCCAGGCCCAGCCCGGTCACCACCAGATCGGCGTCCATCCGGGGGATCGGCCCGTACGAGGCGTTCTCCAGATCGGCGGGCCAGCCCGAGATCAACAGGAACCCCACGCCCGCGACCGCCATCCCGACGACCATCGGCCAGCGGTCCCCGATCCGCCGGGCCACATACCCGCCCGCCACCGCCGCGATCGGCAGCGCGACCAGGAACCGCGTCAGCATCAGCGCGCCGTCCACCGAGTCCTTCTCCAGCAGCGTCTGCGCGACCAGCACCACGTCCACCAGCGTGACCATCAGCGCCGCTCCGGAGAGCAGGCTCACGCCCAAGGTCGCGAACAGCGGCCCGCGCCGCACCCCCGTCAGATCGAGCAGCTTGGTCCGCGACCGCGCCTCCCACAGCACGAAGCCCACGAGGACGACCAGGCCCGCGCCGACCACCGGCAGGCCCCACGGCGGCAGCGCCGACTCCTCCGGCTCGGGGTTGTAGAGGCCCCCGACCAGCAGCCCGAGGCCGAGTGCCAGCAGCAGCCCGCCCACCACGTCCACGCGGGCCCGCTCAGCGTTGACTGGTGCTGCGTTGCTCCGTGCCGCGTCGATCCGTGCCGTATCGATCCCTGCCGCCTCCTGCGGCCGCCCGCCCGGCACCGAGAACTGCACAGCGATCATGGCCACCGCCGTCAGCGGCAGATTGATCCAGAAGATCCAGCGCCAGTCGTCGAACGCCGCGGCGATGCCGACTCCGTACAGCGGGCCGAGCACGCTGCCCAGCTCCTGCGCGGCCCCCACCGTGCCCAGCACCACCGGGCGCTGGCGCTCCTCCCACAGGTCACCGGCCAGCGCCATGGTCACCGGCAGCAGCGCACCGCCCGCGATGCCCTGGATCACCCGTCCCGTCGTCAGCAGCGGCACGCCGCCCGCGTACGCCGTGATGGCCGACCCCAGCGCGAAGAACGCCAGGCAGGCCTGCAGGACCGCGCGCCGCCCGAACCGGTCCGACAACTGGCCCAGCAGCGGCATCGCCGCGACATAGCCCAGCAGGAAGCCGGTCAGGACCGGCGTGATCCGTTCCAGCCGGTTGATCGGGATGCCGAGGTCCTGGGTGACGGTGACGATGATCGTGGTGATGACGTACGCGTCCAGCGCGGCCAGCAGCACGACGGTGCCGCCCACGCCGATGGCGATCCGGCGGTCGGCCATGGCTTACTTCGGCGCCGCGAACTTGTACGGCGCGTTGAACTCGGTGAAGTTGATGATCACAGAGCCCTTGTCGCCGCCGCCCGCCACCGGCGGGATGTTCGCCTTGACCTTCACCAGCCGGTGGTCGGCCTTGGTGATCCACACCTGGCCGTCGATGTCGGAGGTGATCCCGGGGATCAGGCCGCCGAGCGAGTCCTTGGGCAGCGTCGCCCGCACCCGGTCGGCGTCCTTGCCGTTCACCTTCTCGGCGCCCTCGACCTTGGGGTTCGTCATGGTCGTGAGCAGCTTGGAGATGCCGCGGTCCGGATCGAGCACCGCCGACGGGTCGTACAGTGCCGCCGCCATCGTCTTGGGCACCTGCCGCCAGCCGCCCGTCACGCCCTTGATGTAGATGCTGTCGCCCAGCGCGACGATCTTCATCTCGACCGCCTGGCCGCTCTGCGTGATCTGCAGCGTGCCCTCGGCGTCGCCGCTCTTGAGCAGCTTGAGGTCACCGCTCTTGACCATGATCGGCGGCTTGCCCTCGGTGGCGAGGGTGAAGGCCACGCTGCTGAGACCGGCCATCGCCGTGGACGCCTGCTTGAGGGTCGGCGCCCCGTCGGGCTGGTTCGCGGCGGGCTTGCTCGGCTCGTCGTCTCCGCCCGAGCACGCGCTGATCGCCGTCAGCGCGAAAAGGGCCATTACCAGGGCGGCGATCCGGCCGGGGATACTGGACATAGGCGGACCCTACCGACCGGTCACCGTCCCCGTCACTCGCCGCCAGGTATGACATCGCCGCCATCCCTGAGGCGGATGCCCGTTTTCGCGGTGGCCTCCGGAAAGACCGCGCCGCTATCATGGCCCGCGGCGCGCCCCACACCTGGTCACAGCGGTTCACGGGCCCGCTCAGGGGGCGGTAGCTCAGCTGGTCAGAGCAGGGGACTCATAATCCCTGGGTCGCGGGTTCGAGTCCCGCCCGCCCTACCCAACGCGGTCTCCGCAGGCATGGGCCGGTCACTCACTCAAGGCGACGCTGGCGTCACGCAGGGCAATGAAGAGTTAGGGCGTGCTTTATCCCTGTTTGTCCATTTCGTTCGTACGATCTTCTCCGGTGGACATACCGAGGAAATCAAGGACGATGCGGAGCGACCCGATCCAGCGCGACACGATCCATGTGCCGAAGTCCAGCCACAGTCTCGCCGAACGCTGGTCACTGGCCGAACGCCTGGTGGGCCTCGGCTGGGGCGAGTGGAACCTCGTCACCGACGAGATCGTCTGGACACCCCGGCTGTACGAGGTGTACGACCGCGACCCCGCCGACGGGCCGCTCCGGCTCGATCACCTGCCTGAGGTGGTCCTCCCCGACGACCTGCCCGCCGTCCAGGAGCGGCTCCGGACGCTGTTCGAGCAGCGCAGGCCGGTTGACGGCGAGTACCGGATCCGGGGCCGGCACGGGACGCGCCATCTGCGGGTGCTCCACGAGCCGCTCCTCGACGCGTCCGGCCGGATCGTCGCCATCCGCACGCTGGCCATGGACGTCTCCGCGCAGCGCGAGGCCGCCGAGGCGCTCGACGAGACCAGGGAAGAGGTGCTCCAGGCGCGGCGGCGCGTCGAGGACGAGCGCAGGATCGCGCGCCGGCTGCGGCGGGCGCTGCTCCCGGTCCGGGAAGGGCTGATCGAGTTCCCCGGGCTGCGGGTCGCCGTCCGCTACCTGGCCGGTGAGCCGGGCAGGGTCGGCGGCGACTGGTGGAAGGCGCGGCGGCTGCCCGACGACCGGGTGCTGCTGGCGATCGGCGACGCGATGGGCCACGGCCTGGAGGCCACCGCGATGATGACCGAGATGCGGGCGGGCCTGGCCGGGCTGGCCTACACCGGTGCCGCGGCGCCCCAGCTGGCGACATGGCTGAACGAGCTGGTGTGCCACATGGTGCCTGGCGAGACCGTGACCGGGACGGCGGCGCTTGGTCACTTCGATCCGGTGAGCCGCGAACTCGCATGGACCAGTGCGGGCCACCCCCCACCGGTCCTCGTGCGGGACAGGCACGCGCGGTTGCTGGACGACCTGCCGCACGGGCCGATGCTCGGGGTCCTGGAAGAGGCGGAGTTTCCGCTCACGGTGACCGCGCTGGAGCCCGGCGACATCGTGCTGTTCTACACGGACGGCATCCTCGACCGGCAAGGCCGTGATCGCGAGGATCTCACAGAAGCCATGCTGGACGCCGTCCAGAGCGTGGCACAGCGGGTCGCACGCAGTCCCAGCCCCGAGAACGCCGGCGACGCCGCCGACCCGACGCTCGCCGTCGAACGCGTCATGCTCGCCCTGGACGCCGAGGAGTCGGCGGACGACATCTGCGTGATGGCCATCCAGGTCCGCTGAAGCCCGGCCGGGTAAGGCCCGGCTCGGCCGTCAGGTCCGGCTCGGCCGTCAGGTCCGGCTTGGCCGTCAGGCCCGGCGCGGCCCGCCGAAGACGGCCGGGTCAGGCGGGCCACTCGGGGCGGCGCTTCTCCAGGAAGGCGCTCATGCCCTCCTGCGCCTCCGGTGTCTGGCTGGACGCCGCCATCACCTCGATCGCGTAGGTGTAGGCGTCCGCCTCCGTACGGTCGAGCTGGGCGTACATGGCCTGCTTGCCGAGCGCCTTGCTGCGCGGGCTGCCTTGGGTGGCGCGTTCCAGCAGGTCGCGAGTGGCCTTCTCCAGCTCGGCCGCCGGCACCACGCGGTTGACCATGCCCCATTCGTACGCCGTGCGCGCGTCGACCACGTCGCCCGTCAGGGCCATCTCCATCGCGCGCTTGCGGCCGATGTTGTGCGAGATCGCGACCATCGGCGTGTGGCAGAACCAGCCGCCCTTGCCGCCGGGCGCCGCGAAGCCCGCGTCCTCGCTCGCCACCACCAGGTCGCAGGTCACCGCCAGCTGGCAGCCCGCCGCCGTGGCGAGCGCGTGCACCTGGGCGACCACCACCTGGGGCACCGCCTGGATCGTGCGCATGAGCTCGGCGCAGGTCTGCAGGAGGCTGCGCGCATCGGCGTGCGACGCGCCGGCCATGTCGGCGAAGTCGTGGCCGGCGGAGAACACCGGCCCGTTCGCGGCCAGCACGATCCCGAGGGCGTCGGTGCGCCCCGCCTCGCGGAACGCCTCGGTGAGTACCAGCAGGAACTCCCTGGAGAGGGCGTTGCGGCGCTGTGGCCGGTTCATGGTGATCGTCGTGACGGCGCCGTCGCGCTGGACCAGAACATCGCTCATGAACGTGACGCTACGTCAGAACGATGCAGCCCGCACGAGCAGGGGATTTCACGATCCGGTGTGAGATGTCGGACCCGCGTCGTACGGTGGGCGCGACACGAAGGGGGCCGGGCCTTGAAACTCCTCACCGCCACGAACGCCACCCAGGGATACCGTCACAACGACTTCGACTGGTGCGTCGAGGGCGAGCTGGTGCACATCGGTGTCATCTGCGCCCGCGACCAGGCCGACCCGGACGGCGGCTGCGGCTGCGGCCGCGCGTTCGCCGGGCTCAACTCGCACCGCGCCACGACGACCGCCATGATCCGGGAGATTCCGGGCTTCTCCGACGACGACTACGTTCTGGCGATCCGTTCCAGCCTGGAGCAGCAGGGGTATGACTCCTCCTATGCCGAGCACGAGGCCGCCGAGCTGCGCATCCTGGTCCGGGACTGGCCGGTGGGCGCGATCGTCGAGCGCCGGCTGGACGAGATCGTGGTGCGCGAGGTGATGCAGCCGGATCAGGAGGCCGACACCTGATGGGGCTGCCGACGTCCGACCGCCTGCTCCGGCGGCTGGACGTGCTCGTGGGGGAGTGGGAGATCACCGTCGATCTCCCCGTGCAGATCTACCGGCGTGCCTGGACGACGTTCGAGTGGCTGGAGGACAGGTTCCTCGTCCAGCACGCGGACGGGGAGCTCGCCGACGGCGCGTCGCCCGAGTGGGTGGCCGAGTCGCCGCTGCCCACCACGACGATCATGGGGCTGGACGACGCGAGCGGCGAGTTCTGCCAGCTCTTCGCGGACGCGCGGGGGATGTTCAGGATCTACCGGATGTCCTTCGACGGCGGGGTCTGGAAGTTGTGGCGCGACGCCCCGGGCTTCCACCAGCGCTTCACCGGCACCATCGTCCCGGGCGGTGCCGCCATCGAGGCCACCTGGGAAAAGTCGACCGACGGCATCGAGTGGGAGCGCGACTTCGACCTGGTCTACACCAGGGTCACCTAGCCCCAGTCAGCCGTTCAGCCAGGCGGCCAGTTCGGCGTCGGTGGGCGGCAGCAGGCACCACAACGCCTCCTCGGTGGAGGAGCAGAGCGGGATGCGCTCATGCAGCCGCAGGATGTGGAACATCTTGGCCGCGAACGGGCGCACGCCGACGGTGGCGAGGCCCACCCCGAGCTCATCGCAGCGGCGGGCCGCGGACGAGACGACGCGCAGGCCCTCGGCGTCGAAGAACGACACCCCCGCCAGGTCCAGCACCAGCGGCCGGTACGCGGCGGCGGCGAGGTCGAGCAGGCGACGGCGCACCGCGGGAGCGGACATGCGGTCCATCTCGCCGGAGAGCAGCACGGTGGTGTGCCGTTCCCCCTCCATGACGACCATGTCGACGGCGGTGTCCCTCATGGCGGCCTCGCATTCTCGTGCGCCGGTGCACCTCGTGCGCCCGTAACACAGAAGCATCGCGCGAGTACGCATGGTTGCCAAGGGGAAGGCCCGAGATTGTTTCGATCGGCTCACACGGCACCTCACACGGCGGCTCACACACGGCACCTCACACGACGTCGGCGCCGAAGGCCTCCTTGAGCTCGCTCGTCAGCGCCGCGCTCGGTGTGACACGGTAGCGGTCGTCGATGCTCATCAGCACCGACTTCGCCGGCATGGTGAGCCGGATGCGCACCTCCGTGGAACCGCCGTGCGCCAGCAAGATCTCCTTCAGGCGCCGGACGAGCGGCTGGTTGACCCTCGATTCAGCGAGCGTGATCGTGAGTACCGCGGCGGCCGCGGCGTCAGGCGGTTCCGGCACTTCCAGCTCCATGGCGACCAGGCGGGGCACGTCCTCCCGCTTGTCCAGACGGCCCTTCACCAGCACGATCCGGTCCGCGGCGAGGGCCGCCCCGGCGAGCAGGTAGGCCGACGGGAAGAACAGGCAGTCGATCGATCCGGCGAGGTCCTCGACGGTCGCGATCGCCCATGGCCTTCCCTGTTTGGTCATCTTCCGCTGGATCCCCGAGATGATGCCCCCGATGGTGACGATCGTCCCGTCTGCGAGCCGGTCGTCGCCGGTGAGCGTCGCGACGGGATGATCCGTGCGGGACCGCAGGAAACCCTCCAGGCCCAGCAGCGGATGGTCGGAGACGTACAGGCCGAGCATGTCGCGTTCCTGCGCGAGCCGGTACGGCTTGTCCCACTCCTCGGCGGAGAACTCCAGCCCCAGCTTGAAGGCGGGATCACCCTCGGCGTCCGCCGCGCCGAGCCCGAAGAGGTCGTCCTGCCCGTACGCCTGGCTGCGTTTGACGCCGATCACGGCGTCCACGGCCTGCTCGTGCCGCTCGGCGAGACCCTTGCGGGTGTGCCCGAGCGAGTCGAACGCACCCGCCTTGATCAGCGACTCGATGGTGCGCTTGTTGCAGACCACGGCCTCGGACTTGTCGAGGAAGTCGGGGAACGACCGGTAGCGCCCCTTGGCCGTGCGGGTCGCCGAGATCGACTCGACGACGTTCGCGCCGACGTTGCGCACCGCCGCCAGCCCGAACCGGATCCGCCCGTCGCCGCGCGCCGCGAAGCCCGCCGCCGACTCGTTCACGTCGGGCGGCAGGACCTGGAGGTTCATCCGGCGGCACTCGCCCAGGTAGAGCGCCATCTTGTCCTTGTCGTCGCGGACGCTGGTCAGCACCGCCGCCATGTACTCGGCCGGGTGATTGGCCTTGAGATAGGCGGTCCAGTACGAGACGAGGGCGTACGCGGCGGCGTGGGCCTTGTTGAACGCGTAGCCGGCGAACGGGACGAGCACGTCCCACACCGCCTGCACCGCCTCGTCGGAATAGCCCCTCTCGCGGCAACCCTCCCGGAATGGGACGAACTCCTTGTCGAGGATCTCTTTCTTCTTCTTGCCCATCGCGCGCCGCAGGAGATCCGCCTGGCCGAGGGAGTAACCGGCGAGCTTCTGCGCGGCCAACTGCACCTGTTCCTGATAGACCACCAGGCCGTACGTCTCCCCGAGAATGTCGCGCAAGGGCTCCTCCACCTCGGGATGGATCGGTGTGATCTCCTGCTGCCCGTTCTTACGCAGGGCGTAGTTGACGTGGGAGTTCATGCCCATGGGACCCGGCCGATAGAGGGCGTTGACCGCGGTGATGTCGGCGAACTCGTCGGGCTTCATCAGCCGCATCAGTGAACGCATGGCGGCGCCGTCGAACTGGAAGACGCCCAGGGTGTCTCCGCGCGCGAACAGCTCGTACGTCGGCCGGTCGTCCAGCGGCAGCGAGAGCAGGTCGAGGCCCGTCCCGATCGCCTTGACCGCGTCGTCCATGATCGTCAGGTTGCGCAGCCCGAGGAAGTCCATCTTGAGCAGCCCGAGTGTCTCGCAGGTCGGGTAGTCGAACTGCGTGATGACGGCGCCGTCCTGCGGGCGCATGAAGACGGGGATGTGCTCGGTGAGCGGCTCGGCCGCCATGATGACGCCGGCGGCGTGCACCCCGGTCTGGCGGATCAGCCCCTCGATGCCGCGCGCCGTGTCGACGACCGACCGCACGTCCGGCTCGTTCTCGTACAGGGCCCGGACCTCCGCCGCTTCGGCGTGCCGCGGATGCGAGGCGTCGGTGATGCCGGAGAGCGGGATGCCCTTGCCGCCGAGGTCGGCCGGCATCGCCTTGGTGATGCGGTCGCCGAGGGCGTAGGGGTGGCCGAGGATGCGGCAGGCGTCCTTCACGGCGGCCTTGGCTTTGATCACGCCGAACGTGACGATCTGCGCGACCCGGTCGGCGCCCCAGCGGTCGGTCACGTACTGGATCACCTCGCCGCGCCGCCGTTCGTCGAAGTCCACGTCGATGTCGGGCATCGAGACGCGCTCGGGATTGAGGAACCGCTCGAAGATCAGGCCGTGCGGGATGGGGTCGAGGTCGGTGATGCCCAGCGCGTAGGCGACGAGCGCCCCGGCCGCCGAGCCCCGGCCGGGCCCGACCGCGATGCCCCGCTCCTTGGCCCACATGATGAAGTCGGCGACCACGAGAAAGTACGAGGGGAAGCCCATGCGGGCGATCACGTCCATCTCGTACTCGGCGCGTTCGCGATAGGCGTCCTCCTGGCCTCCGGGGAAGCGGCCTCTGGGGAAGCGGCGTGCGAGCCCGCGCCACACCTCCTCCCGGAACCAGCTCTCCTCGGTGTGACCCGCGGGGACGGGGAAGCGCGGCAGCAGGTCCTTCTTCTCGAACATGCCGGTGGTGTCGACGCGTTGGGCGATGAGCGCGGTGTTGCGGCATCCCGACTGCCAGGCGTCCGAGGAGTCGATCGTGTACATCTGCTCGGGCGACTTGATGAAGTAGCCGGAGCCGTCGAACCGGAACGCGGGAGCCTCCAGCTTGGATGCGGTCTGCACGCACAGCAGCGCCGAATGCGCCGTGGCCTCACGTTCGTAGGTGTAGTGCGAGTCGTTGGTGACGACGTACGGCGCGTTCAGCCGGCCCGCGATCTCCTCCAGTCCGGCGCGCGCCCGCCTGTCGATCTCGATGCCGTGGTCCATCAGCTCGACGAAGAAGTCGTCCTTGCCGAAGATCTCCTGCAGTTCGCCCGCCGCCCTGAACGCCTCGGCCTGCTGGCCCAGCCGGATGCGGGTGGCGACCTCGCCCGAGGGGCAGCCCGTGGTCGCCATCAGGCCCTCGGCGTGCTCGGCGAGCAGTTCGCGGTCCACGCGCGGCTTGCGGAAGTGCCCCTCCAGGGCGGCGCGCGACTGCAGGCGGAAGAGATTGTGCAGGCCCGTCGCGTTGTACGCCCAGATCGTCATGTGCGTGTACGCGCCCGCGCCCGAGACGTCGTCCCGCTTCTGTGCGAGGCTGCCCCAGCGGACCGGCTTCTGGACGGAACGATGCTCCGGCGCGACGTACGCCTCGATGCCGAGCACCGGGGTGATCCCGGCGGCGGTGGCCTGGGTGAAGAAGTCGTACAGGCCATGCAGGTTGCCGTGGTCGGTCATCGCGACCGCGTTCATGCCGAGGTCGCCGACCGCCCGGACCAGGTCGCTGAGCCGCGCGGCACCGTCGAGCAGCGAGTATTCGGTGTGTACGTGAAGGTGGGCGAATCGACGGGCGGAGTGACGGGCGGAGTGGTGGGCGGAGTCAGGCATCCTCGAGCCGCTCCAGGAGTGCCCGCAGGCCGTGCTTCACCTCGTCGGCGGTGAGCGCCCGCTCCGGGTCCACCAGCCACTGCTGGGACAATCCCGCGATCAGGGCCATGTGGATCGACGCCACCGCCCGCGCCGTCCGGTCGTCGGCCTCGGGGTCGATCCCGTAGATCGTCGCCGCCAGTTCGGGCCGGGCGCGCTCGAACGCGGCGGCGATGTGCTCGCGGACCTCCGGGATGTGCTCGGCCTGCGCCATCGCCTCCAGCGTGGCGACCAGCATCGGGCGGCTGGCGGGCAGCGACTCCATCGTCTGCTTCCAGGTGTCGCCGGCCGGGACGACCGTGTCGCCCCAGGCCTCCACCGTCTCCATGAGCGCGGCGATGAGCAGCGCGTCCTTGGAACCGTAGTGGTAGTTGATCGCGGCGTGGTTGGCCCCCGCCTCGGCCGCGATGTCGCGCGAGCTCGTCCGCGCGTAACCCCGTTCCGCCAGGCAGCGCTTGGCCGCCGCCAGCAGGCTCTCCCGTTGACTCATGGTGCCGACCCTAGCGCTAAACCATCCAGTTGGTTAAACCATTTGGTTATGCCGTTTGGATAAAATCTGGAACATGAGAGAGGGCCCCTCGGCGTCGAGGGGCCCCTCTCAGCGGGGTCTCAGATCACCGCTTGAAGGTGTCGCGCGCTTCCTTGGCCGCGTCCTTCGCCTGCTCGCCGACCTGCTTGGCGCCACCGGCCATCCGGTCCCTGCGGCCCTCGGCCTCCAGGTAGGGGTCGCGCGTGTCGCGGCCGGCCTCTTCCTTGCTCCGGCCCTTGGCCTTCTGGGCCTTGTTCTTGAGCTTGTCGAGGAATCCCATGATCCCTCCTTCCGTACGATCGTCGTACGCCGACGACCTGCCCGTTCCTCCGCGATCTATTCGCCGGGCCCGCCGAAGTCGAGTCATGCCGGCGTGTGGCCGGATCCGGCCACGAGCGTACGGGTGGCTGGGGCGGAACGATTCATCCGTCCCTGACATGGGTCTTGCGCAGGTTTGCCAGACGAAGTCAGGCGATTGAGCAAATTCTCCCCTTGTCGCCAACACGAGGCTTCTTCACGATTCACATGACTCCCAGGGCATGTCATCCGGACCTGCCTTGACTCATTGGAGGCACAGTGAGGATGAGACCCATCCGCCCCGTCACTGTCGTGAGCCTGGCCGCCGCCACCGCCGCCGCCATGCTGACCGCCGTCCCCGCCGCACAGGCGGCCCCCCCGTCCCCCGCCCCCTCTCCCGACGCGAGCACGCTGGCCACCTCCCTGGCCAAGAAGCTCGGCTCCCGCAGTGCGGGCTCCTACCTCGACGGCGGCAAGCTCGTCGTCACCGTCGCCGACGCCAGTGCCGCCCAGCAGGTGCGGGCGGCCGGCGCCGTGCCCAAGACCGTTCTCCGGAGCGGCGCGGCCCTGAAGAAGGTCACGGACGCCATCGACCGTTCGGTCAAGGTGTCCGGCACGGCATGGGCCGTGGACTCCACGACGAACCAGGTCGTGCTCTCGTACGACGACTCCGTCACCGGCGCGAAACTCGCCAAGGTACGCGCCGCCGCCGCCAAGCACGGATCCGCCGTCCGCCTCGAGCACGTCGCCGGCAAGTTCAGTCTGAGGATCTCCGGTGGCCAGGCCATCTACACCGGAGGCTCTCGCTGCTCCCTCGGCTTCAACGTCCGTAACAGCGCAGGCACGACGTTCTTCCTGACCGCCGGGCACTGCACCAACATCGGGTCCACGTGGTACGCCAACTCCAGCAGGACCACCGTGCTCGGTACCCGGACCGGCTCCAGCTTCCCCGGCAACGACTACGGCATCGTCCGCTACACCAACACGTCGATCGCCAAGGGCGGCGACGTCTACCTCTACTCCGGCACCCAGGACATCACCTCGGCGCGCAACGCGGTCGTCAACGAGACCGTCCGCCGCAGCGGCAGCACCACCGGCGTGCGCAGCGGCCGCGTGACCGCCCTCAACCAGACCGTCCGCTACGCGGAGGGGACCGTGACCGGCATGATCCGGACCACGGTCTGCGCGCAGCCCGGTGACAGCGGCGGCTCGCTGTTCGCCGGCAGTGCCGCCCTCGGCCTGACCTCCGGCGGCAGCGGCAACTGCACCACCGGCGGCACGACCTTCTTCCAGCCCGTCACCGAAGCGCTCAGTGCCTACGGCGTGAGCGTCTACTAGATCACCCGAAACGGATAGATCGCCGCAACGGACTGCGGAACACAGCAGGGGTCCCCGGTGCCGGGCCGACGGCGCCGGGGATCCCGCACGCCGGGGTGCGCGCCGGCTCCGACGACGAGAGCGGTTAGGGTACGGAATCATGACGACCGGATTCACTTGACGCTGACGCGCGCGTGCTCCGCCGCCGTCTCGACGTGTCCACGACCCGTACGAGACGACGACCAAGGAGACGACACGTGTCCCGTCACGTTTTCAGTCAGAGTGAGATCTTCTCTCACACGCAGATCTTCAGTCATACGGAGATCGCACACTACGAGGCGTTCGGCTTCGTGGTGCTCCGCGGCCTGCTCACGGCCGGCGAGGTCGCCCGCCTCAAGGACGAGGTGACCACCGAGCTGACCGCCGCGTTCGGCGGGCTCGGCACCGATCCCGGCGACGAGGGCGGCATCTCGGGGGACTACCTGCCGCTGACGGTGGACCGCGCTCCGTTCGCGCAGTCCCTGATCGCCGACGACCCGCGGTTCTTTCAGGGAGCCACCGAACTGGCCGGCTCGCCGATGGTGCCGGCGCCCGGCACGGCCATCTGCTTCACGGCCAACGCCGGATGGCACACCGACGTCGGGCCGGACGTCCGCGGGGTGAAATTCCTCGTCCACCTCGACCGGAGGACGGCCGAGACCGGCGCGCTGCGCGTCCTCCCCGGCTCGCACGAGCCCGCCTTCGCCCGCCGCGTCGAGCGGTACCTGTCCCGGGACCCCATGAACCAGGGTTTCCCGCCGGGGCTGCCCACGCCGGACACCGTCCTGGAGACCGAGCCCGGTGACGTCCTCGCGTTCGACCTGCATCTCCACCACCGCTCCCAGGGCGGGGAGAAGCGGCTGGCCTGGTCGATCGAGTACATGGAATGGCCGGGCATCGTCGACGAGAGCAGGAAGAAGCTCGTCCGCGATCTGATCGACCCCGACGGCGACCACTCCGGCGAGGACGTCGACCAGGACCGCTGGCCGGTCTGGCGGGAGTGGGCAGCGGGCGCCCCCGGCAGGGCCTCACGCCAGACCGCTCTCGAACGGCTCGAACTGCTGGAGGTGCCCGGCCTGACGTGAGCGCCGGGGTGGCCGACGTGAGCGTCGGCGCTGTCAGGCGGACCGCTGGGGTTGTCCGGCGTGCTCGGAGAGGATCACCCGGGCGGCTCTGACCAGCGCGGCGTTGTCGGGCGCGGCGGAGCCGTCCGGGAGCTCCAGCGTGTCCTCCAGGCCGATCCGGGTGTCCAGCCCCAGCGATGCCGCCAGCCGCAGAACCGGCCATGCGCCGCCCTGCTCGCCGTGCAGCAGGACCGGACGTTCGTTCGGCGCCAGCTCGGCGAGCAGGGCGGCGGCCGTCTCGGGCGCCGTCCGCGGATCGCTGTCGACCACCTCGGCGAGCACGCGCAGGACACGATGCCGGGACGGCCAGGCCAGGAAGCGCCGGGCCGCGTCGGTGCCGGAGAAGATGCCCGCCTCGATCGCCACCCCGTGGTCCAGCAGCGCGTCGGCGACCGGTTCGGCGCCCTCCTCGTGCCAGTTGACGGAGGCGTGGTCGGGGAGGACCTTCCAGGACTCGATGAGATCCACGCGGCGGCGGGGGTCGGGGCACGCCCAGGCGCCGGTGGTGACGCCGACGCGGATCCCGGGCGCGGCGGCGCGGACGGCCTGGATCGCCGCGGCGACATGGTCGGGATCGAGGGAGTCCAGGCCGTCCGGACCCTTGGGATGCAGATGGATGTCCTCCGCGCCCGCGACGACCGCGTCCCGTACGGAAGCGGCGAGCTCGTCGGGGGAGAACGGCACGGAGTGGTCGAGGGGACCGTTCGGGCACACCTGAAGCATGGCCCGATCCTCCCAGATGGAGGTGACCAGGCCGGTGACCCCAGGGTCGTTGAATCCGCCGGGCTGGGGTTTCGTGTCCGTTTCGCCGCTCTCTGGTGACAACTTGGCGGAAGACCGTAAGATCTCGTGAAAAGTCAACGGTCGGAGTGATGCGGATGGACGGCTGCCAGGGGCCTGGCGGCATCGATCTGAGCGTGCCGAACGTCGCCCGCATGTACGACTACTACCTGGGTGGCAAGGACAACTACGCCGCCGACCGCGCCCTTGCCGACCAGGTCCTCAAGGTCGCGCCGCAGACCCCCGCCCTCGCCCAGGAGAATCGTGCCTTCCTCCAGCGGGCGGTCCGTTACCTGGCGGGTCCCGCCGGGATCGACCAGTTCATCGACATCGGGGCAGGCCTTCCCACGCTCGAGAACACGCACGAGGTCGCGCAGCGGGTGGCACCTGACGCACGCGTCGTCTACGTCGACAACGACCCGGTCGTGCTCGCCCACGGCAGGGCGCTGCTCCAGGGCGCCGCGGGGACCAGAGTGGCCCAGGCCGACGCCCGCCGGCCGGACGACATCTTCGGCTCGCCCGAGGTGACCGGGCTGATCGATCTCGACCGCCCGGTGGCGATCCTGCTGGTCTCCGTCCTGCACTGCCTGCGCGACGATGAGGACCCCTGGAAGATCGTGGCGCGCCTGCGGGACGAGACGGCACCGGGCAGCCACCTGGTGATCTCGCACATCACCGCCGCCGACCACGCCGAGAGCGCCCAGGCGGGCGCGGACGTCTACCGAAGCGCCAGCAACACGATGACGCTGCGCACCCACACCGCCATCCGGCGTTTCTTCGACGGCTTCGAGCTGCTCGAACCGGGCCTGGTGCGGCTCACCGAGTGGCGTCCCCAGGAGGGCACCGAGCCCCGCCGGGACCTTCCGACCTGGTACTTCTGCGGCGTCGGCCGCAAACCCTGAGACACCGACCATCCTGAGACGCCGCACATCCTGAGACATCGGAGGCACGCGGGTGACCGAGCAGGAAACGACCCATCCCCGACTCGACTACAACCCGCTGGCGGGAGCCCGCCCGGTCGGCACCACCGCCGCGCTGCTGGACGGCCTTCGCGACGACCACCCCGGCTTCCACTCGACGTTCGGCCGCGGCTTCTGGGTGTTCACGCGGCACGAGGACATCCTGGCGACCCTCCAGGACCCGGAGGGCTTCTCCAACCGTTCGGTGAACGCCCTCGACCCCGAACCGCGCTACCGCTGGATCCCCGAGATGCTCGACCCGCCCGAGCACACACCCTGGCGGCGACTGCTCCGGCCGCACTTCACACCGGCCACGGCCAAGGCGAGGGAGGGCCGCATCCGCGAGCACTGCGCCGGCCTCATCGAGGACATCGCCGGGCGGGGCTCCTGTGACTTCGTCTCCGACTTCGCCCTCCGGTTCCCGTCGGTGATCTTCCTGGAGCTGATGGGGCTGCCGGTCGAACGGCTCGACACGTTCCTGGAGTGGGAGCACGCCATCCTGCACGGCCCGCCCGCCGCCAACCCCGCACGGGTCGCGGCGATGGGCAAGGTGACCGAGATGTTCGCCGGGCTGATCGAGGAGCGGCGGGCCGAGCCCCGCGACGACCTGGTGAGCGCGGCGGTCACGTGGCGGATCGACGGCGAACCGATCTCCGACGAGGATCTGCTGGCGTTCTGCCTGCTGATGTTCATGGCCGGGCTCGACACGTTGACGTCGCAGCTGTCGTACACGTTCTGGCATCTGGCGACGCACCCCGGCGACCGCGCACGGCTGCGCGCCGACCCCGGGCTCATGCCCTCGGCGATCGAGGAGCTGCTCCGCGCGTACTCGATCGTTCTGCCGGGCCGGAAGGCGACGCGCGACGTCACCGCCGCGGGGTGCCCGGTCAAGGCGGGCGAGATGGTGATGCTCCCGCTCTCCATGGCCAACCGGGACCCGGCGGTCTTCCCCGAGCCGGAACGGGTCGTGCTCGACCGCGCGCCCAACCGGCACCTGGCCTTCGGCGCCGGGCCGCACCGCTGCCTCGGCGCCCACCTCGCCCGCCTGGAGATCCGGGTCGCGCTGGAGGAGTGGCATCGCCGGATCCCCGACTACCGGATCCCTGACGACGCCGAGGCGATCGAGCACGCCTACATGCTCCTCGGGCTGGACACGCTCCCTCTGACCTGGTCGTAGGACGTGTCGCCGTAGGACGTGTCGTCGTAGGACTTGGCGCTGTAGGACTTGTCGGTGGCGGCCGGCCCGTACGAGCGCAACGTGACGGGCGTCCCCGAGATCTCCTCCACTCTGGCCACCGCGTCGCCGAGAGGCTCGTAGATCGGCCGCGCCGCGAGCAGCCGCCGCGTCAGCGCCGCCTGCCGTTCCAGATCGCCCGCCGGGCCGGCCGGAAGCCGCTCCAGGCGCCGCCCGCCGATCTCGTACGCGCGGCACAGCAGCAGGTCGGCGCGCTTGCGGGGCATGTCGAGGTGGGTGAGCGCCAGCTCGTCGACGCCGCCCACCACGTCGAGGGCATAGCGCAGCGTCACCGCGTCGAGGTGGCCGACGCGGAAGGCACCCTGCCAGCGACCCGGCCCGTTGTGCCGGTCCGGCAGATCGGTGGTGAGCGCCGGATCCTCGGTGACGAACGGTCCAGGGCCGTGCCGCGTCGCGTACGTCCGGAGCACTCCCAGGCGCGTGCCGGTGGCATCCGCCTCGGCCAGCAACGTCTCCGCGTTCGCGAAGGTGGTCGTCGACCAGGTGGTGTACGGGTGGAAGCCGTGCCACTCGTCCAGCAGCACGCCCTGCGCGCCCTCGAAGACCACGTTGCCCGTGCGCAGCAGTCCCTGGAGATGCTCGCCGCCGACGATCCGGACCCGTTCACCGAACGCGAGGAAGACCTCAAGGCACTCCTCGACAGAAGGCGCCGGCCCGCCCGCATCCTGCGGAAACGTGTCCAGATACCAGTCGCGGAGCACGGCGAGCCGGTGCCGCAGGCGGGCGGGGGAGAGGCAGTCGCCCGCCCGCGGCGCGTCGTCATGGGCCAGCGCGTACGAGGCCGTCTCGCCGATGCCCATGCCGCATGAGCCGTGCCGGGCCGGACCCCGGGCCGCCTCGCGCGCTTGATTGGCGGCCCGGTGGTACGGCGTGGTCAGCAGCGCGGCACGGTCGACCGTGAGCCGCGCCAGGGCGTCATGGATCCCCAGCGTCCGCAGATGATCGCTCTCGGCGGCGAGGGCCAGCGGGTCGACGAGCATGAACCGCGACAGGTGCGTCGCCACTCCCGGCGTGAACGTCCCCGAGCCGAACTGGGCGAACGTGTGGTGCCGCCCGTCCGGGGCGACGACGTTGTGCGCCGCCTGAGCACCTCCGTTGAACCGCACCACCGCGTCCACCGGTTCGGGCCCCCGCGAGCAGAACCAGTCCACGACGGTGCCCTTGCCCGCGTCGCCGAAGCCCAGGTCGACCACGATCACATGCCGGCTCATGGAGACCTACAGCCGGGTCGTGGCCGACGGCGCGCCGCGCAGATCGGCCGGGACGGCGGATGACGCGACCGGGGCGCGGTTCGCGTCCAGCCGGGCCAGCGCCCGCGAGACCGAGGCGCCGGCGTCGGAACCGAACTCGTCGAGGTGCTCCAGACCCTCGTCGAGGTCGATGGCGTCCTCGGCGAGCCCGATCGTGAGCGCGATGGTCTCGCAGACGGCGTCCAGGTCGTCCAGGTAGAGCACGTGCTGGCCCAGCAGGCCCTGCCAGAAGTCCTTCAGCTTCCGGCTCTGCGAGTGGTAGGCGCCCTCGGGGATGATGAAGTAGACCTCGTACATGCGCTGCAGCTCGCGCAGCATCTCCTCGACCGGGATGTCCCCGCCGGGCTCGCCGCCGATCACCTTGGCGATCTCGCGCCGCTTGACCTTCGGATAGGCCAGCTCGTCGCCGATCATGAAGAGGTAGCCGCGCTTGCCGCGCTTCTCGAAGCAGTCGATCGAGGTGTGCCGGGCCATGAAGTACATGCCGAGCTCGTACGACTCGGTCATCTGACCGCCGCCGCCCCCCTCAAGGTAGATCTTGCCGAGGTCGTCGTCCATGCGGTTGTCGGCCTCGAACTGCCCGATCTGCAGCGGGGCGCGATCGCAGGTCGCGTCGCCGACCGCGCCGAACAGAATGTGCGGGTGCTCGACATATCCCTTGCGCAGGAGCAGGCCGAGGAGGTCGGGCAGCTTGGACTGCAGCGTGCGCGGCACGGTGCCCATCGAGCCGGTGACGTCGAACAGCACCGCGATGGCCAGCGATTCGGGATGGTCGTCGGAGTCCCGGCTCTCCCGCACGGTCACGCCGCGCGGGTCGAGATCGGGATGGACGGTGGTGGCGCCGCTGTCGCTGTAGGCGAAGGCGCTCGCACCGGTGGCCGAGCGGTAGCTCGCCGCGGCGGCGTAGACGTCGGTGGACCAGTGTCCGCTTCCCATGGTGTCCTCCTTCAGATCACCGGGTGGTGGATGTGGGGTCGGGCGTAGGTGTGGGTCGGGTGGATATGGGGTCCGGCATGTGGAACGGGCGGAACCGGCGCGGCCCGTAGAGGCGTTCCAGGAGCTCGTCGAGCTCGCCCAGCAGCTTCCAGGCGTCGTCTGGGCGCCGCTTCTGCGAGGTGAGCAGACAACCCTTGGCGAACAGACGCATCGCCTTGGGCGCGGTGCCCGTTCGGTCTGCCCCGCCCATGAGCTCGGTCATGCACCGGGTGGCCATGAAGATGTCGGTGGCGGCGCTCGCCCGCTGGCGCGCCGGGACTTCCGGCGGGTACCAGGACGTGTAGCGGTCGACCATGGCGGGCACGCGGCCGGTGGCGTCGGCGTACGAGTAGCAACCGGGCACCGAGTAGCACCAGTCGACGAGCACCAGGCCGTGCTTCTCCGGATGGATGAGCACATGGTCGGGCAACACGGCACCGTGCAGGACACCCGCGCCATGCGCGAACCCGAGCGCCACCAGCAGGCGCCGCCACATCCAGGCCGCGTCGCGCGGATCCACCCCGCCGGGGTAGGCGGCGCGCACGTCGGCGAGGCTGTGGAAACCGTCGAGCGCGGCCATCGCGTTGGCCTGCCGCTGCTCGCCGGTCGCCGCGTCGCGGTGCCGGAACGTCTCGATGAGCCGCGGCACGTAGGCCCGGAACCGCTCGTCGCCGTCCTCGGGGAGCTGGCGCAGTGCCACCGCCTCGCGTTCGACCAGGTCGCTGTCGCGCGGGTCGCGCGGCAGCTTGACGATCGCGGGACGCGCGCCGTCATACGAGGCCGAGTAGAGGTTGGCGAGGTCGCCCTCGGCCTTCACGCCGCCGAGCCGGTAGGAGTGGTGGCGGGTCGTCAGGGTGGCGGCGTCGTCCCGGCTGTAGATCCGCCACAATGCGTTGAGCCGGGTGAACGCGTCGAGGGTGCGCCCACCGGTGGCGTCCGGGTGGACCAGGCGGGCCAGCCGCCGGTAGCTCCGGGCCGCATCGGCGGCGTCGGTGCCGAACAGGTCGGCCGGAGTGCGCACCCGGTCCAGCCGGGCCAGCGCCTCGTCGAGTTCGACGGGCCGTTGCGAAGACGGCGTCCTCTGATTTCTGTCAGTCATCTGATCTCTTCCTCTCGGCTGGGCCGGAGCAGAGCGGGGTGCAGGAGGCGGGCGTCGCCCGCGCGGTAGAGCTTGGGCCGGGGACCGCCGCGCCGGCCGCCCTTGTCCGAGGTGCTCCCGGTGCTCTCCACGAAGCCGGGGACGGACAGGACCTTCCGGTGGAAGTTGCCGGCGTGCAGCTCCTCGCCCCAGACCGACTCGTAGACCGCGCGCAGCTCGGGGATCGTGAATTCGCCCGCGCAGAAGGCCGTGGCCAGCGGCGTGTATTCGAGCTTGGCGCGGGCGCGTTCGAGCCCGTCGCTCAGGATCCGCGCATGGTCGAAGGCGAGCCTGCGGGTGGTCCCGGGGCGCTGGTCGGCGGCCTCGGTGAGGCCGAGCGCGTCGACCGGCACCCAGGCGGCGTCGACGGCGTCGCTGCCCGCCTCCGGGTCGGGGAGCTCGGGTGCGAACGCCAGATACGCGACCGAGATGACGCGCATGCGCGGGTCCCGGCCGGGAGTGCCGTACGTGCCCAGCTGCTCCAGGTGGACGCGGCCGAGCACGCCGCCCTTGGCACTGACCCCGGTCTCCTCGGCCAGTTCCCGGACCGCCGCGTCGGGCAGGTCCTCGGCGTCGCGCACGCCTCTGACGAAACCGCCGGGGAGCGCCCACATCCCGGCGTACGGGGCGTTGCCCCGCCGGACCAGCAGCACGTGCAGGCCACCGTCGCGAATGGTCAGGGCGACGACGTCCACGGTCACCGCGACCGGGTCGTAGTCCCGGGGGTCGTAGTTCGCAAGGAACTCCCGCTCGTCGCGCCGCGGCTCCGGGTCCATGTGTTGATCTCCTTGTGAGTAGATCTCAAGGTGAGTCAATCTCTTTCTGAGAAGAACATAACCCGGCCGGCGCCGTCCGTCCACCCCCTAGTCCCGTACAAACAGAACAGAGGCCGCCTCCCGGTCAAGGGAGACGGCCTCTGGTCCGGGCCTCAGCGGCGATGCCGCCCGCCCGCCGGCGGTGGGTCTGGATTCTCCTCGCCTGGCTCGTCCGCGTACGGGTCATAGGGGTCGTACGGGCTGGGACGGCGTGGGGTGCTCTGGTACGGATCCGACGAGTACTGCCCGGACGGGAACCGGCCGGTCAGGGATTGGCCGGTGGGGGGTTGGCCGGTCGGGTATTGCGCCGGGGGCTGCTGGCCGGACTGGCGCGGCGGGTGACGGTAGGGATCGCTCGGGTACGAGTCGCCCTGGTAGTAGGGGTCACCTTGATACGGGTCGTTCGGGTACGGGTCGCTCGGGTACGGGTCGCCCGGACGCGTGCTGAAGTGGTACGGGTCGGCGGCGAACGCGCCCGTCGTCTGCGAGCGGGCGACCGGCGTTCCTCCCGGCGTGGCCGCCGCAGGGGGCGAGCCGGGCGGGGGAGCGGCGAGCGGTACGGCGGCGGGCATCAGCGGCGGGCCCGCGGCCGCCGTCTCCAGTAGTTCGCGCAGCTGGCTCTTGCGGCGCCCGTACACGACGTACACGGTCATCCCCATCGCCATCCAGATCGCGAAGTAGCTCCAGGTCTGGACCTGCAGGTTGAGGAGCAGCCAGCCGATCGCCAGGATCGTGACGAGCACGGTCAGCGAGGCGGCCGGGACCTTGAACGGGCGGTGCAGGTCGGGCCGGTCGCGGCGGAGCGCCAGCACCGCGGCCGCCACGAACATGAACGCGAACAGCGTCCCGATGACGACCATCTGCTCCAGCGTCAGCACGTCCAGGGTCTGCGACATCACGATCGCCGCGACTCCGGCCACCAGGGTCGCGCGGGACGGCACCTTGAACCGGCTCATCTGGGCGACGCCGCGCGGGAGCAGGCCGTCGCGTCCCATGGAGAAGAGCACCCGGGTCAGGCTGATGACCAGCACCAGGATGACGGTGGTCAGCCCGAGCACCACGCCGACGTCGATGATCTTGCCCATGGAGTCGGCGCCCACCTTGCCGAACGCCACCGCCAGCAGCGGTTTGTCCGGATCCAGGTTCTTGTAGGAGACCATGCCGATCATGGCGATGGCCACGCCGATGTAGAGCACGATCGTGACGGCCAATGAGGCGATCATGCCGCGCGGCACCTTGCGCGGCGCGTCCTCCGTCTCCTCCGACGCGGTGGCGATCAGGTCGAAGCCGATGTAGCCGAACGCGATGGCGGGCGTCGCGGCCAGGATCCCCCAGATGCCGAAGACCTGCGGGCTGCCGCCGGTGATGCCGTTCCAGATCGCGTCCAGGACGGTCTGGCTGCTGGTGTCCGGCGCGGGCTGGGCCGGGGGCACGAACGGGGTGAGGTTGGCCGGCTCGAAGAACTTCAGCCCGGTCGCGATCACGAGGCCGAGCACGATCAGCTTGGCCAGCACCATGAACCAGAGTGTGCGCAGCCCCAGCCGGCTTCCGGTGGCCAGCATCACCACGACGAGGAGCAGGATCAGCAGCGCGAAGAGGTCGAACCCCTTCTCCTGGCCGATGATCCCGGCGAGCGGCTCGGGGATCGGGACTTCGAAGTCGGCGAGCGCCTGCGTCGCGTAGAGCGACCAGGCGCGCGCCAGCACGGAGGTGGCGAGCAGGAGCTCCAGGATGAGCGACCAGCCCACCACCCAGGCCCACACCTCGCCGAACGCGACGTAGCTGAAGGAGTACGCGCTCCCCGCGACCGGGATGATCGAGGAGAGTTCGGCGTACGAGAGCGCCGCCAGCAGGCAGACCACCCCCGCCACGACGAACGAGATGATCACTGCCGGGCCCGCGTTGTTCACCGCCTGCTGGCCCGCCACCTTGAAGATCCCTGCGCCGATCATGACGCCGAGGCCGAGCACGATGAGGTCTCGGGTCCGGTAGACGACGCGCAGCCGGTGCCGACCCCCGTACAACTGTCCGGTCGCCTGCTCCACCGGCAACCGTCGGAACATGTCGTTACGCATGCGGATGTCCCAGGTCATAGGTGTCCCTTGGCCTGAACCCGCGCCGCTGTTCGCGAGACAGAGCTTGCTGAAGTTCCTAAGAATTCACCAGGTAGAGGTAAAACCGCAACGTCTTCCCACGATTCGGACATGCTTCCCTTGGTGGGAGCGATCCCGTAAGGCCGGGGTCGGCCGGGGCGCTGGCGGCCGGCAGAGATCGATGGGACGGTGGGGGCGATGCGCATTCCAGGAGGTTCCGTGTCCCCCAGCACGAAACACCGCCGTACCGCTTTGACCGCCGTTCTACCGGCCCTCGCGCTCTCCCTCGTCGCACCGCTCCCGGCGGCTTCTGCCGCTCCGGCTGCCCCGGCCGCGACGGCCGCGACGCCGCCGCCGCGGCAGCCGGTGGCCACGGGCTACGGGGGCGCGGTCTCCACGGTCGACCCGGACGCGAGCCGCACCGCCATCGAGGTCCTCAAACGGGGCGGCAACGCGATGGACGCGGCGGTCGCGGCGAGCGCGACGCTGGGCGTGACCGAGCCCTACGTGGCGGCCATCGGCGGTGGCGGCTACATGGTCTACTACGACGCCAGGACCCGGAAGGTGCACGCCCTCGACGGCCGGGAGACCGCGCCGAACGCGATGACCGAGACCTCCTTCGTGGACCCTGCCACCGGCAAGGCGATCCCGATGGACCAGGCCGTCACCAGCGGGCTGAGCGTCGGCGTGCCCGGCACCGTCGCGCAGTGGGAGCTCGGCCTGCGCCGGTTCGGCAGCCGGGACCTGCGCACCCTGCTCAAACCCGCGATCAAGGTCGCCGAACGCGGTTTCGTCGTGGACCAGGAGTTCCGCGACCAGACCGCCACCAACGAGGCGCGGTTCCGCGACATCGTGCCCAGCCGGTCCCTGTTCCTGCCCGGTGGCAGGCTGCCGGAGGTCGGCTCGACGTTCCGCAATCCTGACCTGGCGCGCACCTACCGCGAGCTCGGCGAGCGCGGGCCGCGCTGGTTGTACGAGGGCGGACTCGGCCGTGAGGTCGTCCGGACGGTCAAGCGCCCGCCGGTGGACCCCGCGTCCACCCGCAACGTCCGCCCCGGCCTGATGGAATCGCGTGACCTGCGCGCCTACAAGGCACTGTCCAAGAAGCCAACCCGCGTCACGTACCGCGGCCTGGATGTGTACGGGATGCCGCCGTCCTCGTCCGGCGGGTCCACCGTCGGTGAGGCGCTCAACATCCTGAGCAACTTCCGGCTGGGCCCCAAGGACCCGGTCCGGACCCTGCACTACTACCTGGAGGCCAGCAAGCTCGCCTACGCCGACCGTGGCCGGTACGTCGGCGACCCGGAAAAGGTCGACGTGCCGCTGGACGAGCTGCTCTCGACCGGATTCGCCAGGGAGCGCGCCTGCCTGATCAAGCCCGGCCAGGCGGCCCAGGCCCCGGTGGCGCCCGGCTCGCCCGACGGCCGCTACACCCCGTGCATCCCGCCGGGCCAGTCGACGCGCGCGCTGGCGTATGAGGGGCCGCAGACCACCCACCTCGTCGTCTCCGACAAGTGGGGCAACGTCGTGGCGTACAACATCACCATCGAGCAGTTCGGCGGAAGCGGGCTGACGGTGCCGGGCCGCGGCTTCCTGCTCAACAACGAGCTCACCGACTTCAGCCTGCAGCCGCCCGCACCCGGCGCGGCGCCCGACCCCAACCTGCCGGGACCGGGCAAGCGCCCGCGCAGCAGCATGGCGCCGACGGTCGTGCTGAGGGACGGCCGCCCGATGCTCGCGGTGGGCACGCCCGGCGGCTCGACGATCATCACGACCGTGCTGCAGATCCTGCTCAACCGCATCGACCTCGGCATGGACCTGCCCACGGCCCTGGCCGCGCCGCGCGCCACCCAGCGCAACACCCCGGCGGTCTTCGCCGAGCAGGCGTTCGTCACGCGGTACGGCGCGGCTCTCGCCGCCCGCGGCCACAAGCTGGAACCCTTCCAGGGGCCGCCCGTCGGCGTCATCGGTGCCGCCACCGGCCTGGAATTCCTGCGTCCCGGCCTGGTGCAGGCCGTCGCGGAACCGGTCCGCCGCGGCGGCGGCGCCGCGCTCGTCGTGCGTCCCGCCAGGTAAGCGGCCCGCGCCGCGACTACGATCGGTGGTGGGGGAAGGAGCTTGCCATGGCGCAGGCGTACGTTCAGGTGACCACGACCACCGACTCGCGGGCGGAGGCGGCTGAGCTGGCCAAGTCGGCGGTCGCCGACCGGCTCGCGGCGTGCGCGCAGCTCGTCGGGCCCATCGCCAGCACCTACTGGTGGGAGGGGGAGATCGAGCACGCCGAGGAGTGGATGGTCGTCTTCAAGACCACCGCCGACCGGTTCGACGAGCTGGCGAGCCTGATCACAGACGGGCACTCCTACGACACCCCGGAGATCATCGCTACTCCCGTGGTGGCGGGCAGCATGGACTACCTCGCCTGGGTGTCCGAGCAGACCGAGCCGGCCGAGGCGGACGAGGCCGTCGACGACGCCGCGGTGGACTGATGGCCGCGCAGGCGGGCTATTCGGGCACCCCGCTGCCCCGGAAGCTGGGCATCAGGCCCGAGCACCGGGTGCTGATGGTCGGCGCCCCCGACGGCTTCGAACTGGACCCGCTCCCGCCCGGTGCTGTCCTGCACCGGCGCCCGTCCGGCCGCGACCCGTACGACGTGATCCTGGCGTTCTGCCCTGATCTCGCCACGCTGGAGCGGCGGTACGAGGCGTTGCGGTCGCGGCTCGACACGGCGGGCGGGCTCTGGATCGCCTGGCCGAAGAAGTCGAGCGGGGTCGCCACCGACCTGTCCGACGACGTCGTCCGGGAGTACGGGCTCGCCACCGGGATGGTCGACAACAAGGTCTGCGCGGTGGACCAGACCTGGTCGGGTCAGCGTTTCGTCACCCGCCTCGCCGACCGCTGACCGGTCCCGGACCAGGTGACAACGGTGTGACGCAGGTCATAACTGGGCAATAAGTCTTTAATTACTTCGGGGCGGTGTGGTTCCCTTCGGCATGCGGAGAAAGGCGGAACCAGGTGCGTGACGAGGACTACGGGCTGTTCGGGCCCGGCTCGGTGACCTGGCGGGTCATGGGCGAGCCGGTGCTCATGGTCGGCGGCGTCCGGGCCCTGTTGCTGCAGGCGCTCCACCCACGGTCGATGTGGGGGACCGCGCAGAACTCCGAGCTCATGGACCCCCAGGCCGCCTGGGCGCGGCTCGGCCGGACCGTCGAGTTCGTGCGCGTGCGCACCTACGGGACGCACGAGGAGGTCGACCGCGTCGGCCGCCGGATCCGCAAGCTGCACTCCAAGCTGACCGGGCTCGACATGCGCACCGGCGAGACCTTCCGCATCGACGACGCGGAGAACCTCCTCTGGGTGCACATGGGCGAGGTCGACTCCTACCTGGACGTCGCGCGCCGCGCCGGCGTGCCGCTGTCGGACGCCGACGCCGACCGGTTCGTGGACGAGCAGCGGCGCGCCGCCGAGGTGGTCGGCCTCGATCCCGCCGGCGTCCCCGCCACGGTCGCCGAGATGAGGGACTACTACGAGGGGATGCGCCCGCACCTCTGGGCGTGCAAGGAGGCCCGGGTGGGCCTGCGCCGCATGTTCAACCCGAACGTGCCCCGGCAGATGTTGCCGCTCAAGTTGGCTGCTCCGGGGATCGGGATGCTGGTCGTCGCCACGCTGCCGCGCTGGGCACGCAGGATGTACGGGCTCCCAGGGCTCCCCACCTCGGACATCGCCGCGACGCTGACCCTCAAGGGCCTCTACCGGACCACGCACGTTCTGCCGCAACGGATCCGGTACTCGCCGGACGCCAAGCGCGCACGTGAGCTGACCCGAGAGCACCAGGAGGCCGTCAGCACCTGGTCGATCGCCTCCTGACGCGCGGTCAACCGCGGCGCATGAGGCGGCCCACCGCGGCCATCAGCTCGGTGGACATCAGGTCGCTCTTGCCCTCCTCGGCGCCTTCGGCCACGCAGTGCCGCACGTGCCCGTCCAGGAGCCCGAGCGCGACCTTGTCGAGCGCCGCCTGGATGGCGCTGATCTGGGTCAGGACGTCGATGCAGTACCGATCGTCCTCGACCATCCGCTCGATGCCGCGGACCTGGCCCTCGATTCGGCGCAGCCGGGTCTGGAGCTGGTCCTTGGTGGCGGTGTAGCCGCGGGTCGGAGTCTCGGTCGCCATCGTCGTCGCCTTTCGTCGGGGGGCCGTCCGTCGGGGGCCTGCCCACGAACACTCGCTGGAGGGCTTACCCCCCAGGGGGTATTCTACCCGCTCAGGCCGGCGGTGGGACGTTCCACGAGGTGATCACCGGGCGGCCGTGCTCGGTGCCGAGCGTGGAGACCGAGCCGGTGTCCAGCGCGAACAGCCGTCCCTTGGCGGGCTCCAGCTCCAGCCAGCGCGCGGTGAGGACGCGCAGCACGTGCCCGTGCGCGACCAGGGCCACGTCGCCGTCGCCCAGCAGCGGCCGGACGCGCGCCAGCACCGCGTCGGCGCGCTTGCCGACCTGCTCGACGGACTCACCCGGATGGTCGGCGTCACCGGGGATCACCCCGTCGTCCCAGAGATACCAGCCCGGCCGTTCCTCGCGGATCGCGGCGCTGGTGACGCCCTCGTAACCGCCGTAGTCCCACTCCCAGAGATCGGAGTCGACGTCGGTCACCGTCAGCCCGGCCAGCCCGGCCGTGCGGACGGCGCGTTCAGCCGGGCTGGCGACGACGCTGACGAGATGCCGCGCCGCCACCAGCGGTGCCACCGCGCGGGCCTGATCCTCGCCGCGCGCGGTGAGCGGGAGGTCGGTCCGGCCGGTGTGGCGCCGGTCCCGGCTCCACTCGGTCTCGCCGTGCCGCAGGATGATCAGTTGCCCCATGGGGGCCACTGTACGGCCGTCAGGCGAGGACTTCGGAGACCGGGGTGAACGGGAGGCCGTGCGCCTCGGCGACGTGGTCGTAGGTCAGGCGGCCGTTGTGGGTGTTGAGGCCGAGCGCCAGCGCGTCGTCGTCGCGGAGGGCGCCCTGCCAGCCCTTGTCGGCGATCGCCACGGCGTACGGGAGCGTGACGTTGGTCAGCGCGTACGTCGAGGTGTTGGGCACCGAGCCCGGCATGTTGGCCACGCAGTAGAAGACCGACTCGTGCACCTTGTAGGTGGGGTCGGCGTGCGTGGTGGGCCGGGAGTCCTCGAAGCAGCCGCCCTGGTCGATCGCGATGTCGACGAGCACCGAGCCGGGCTTCATGTGCGAGACCAGGGTGTTGGAGATGAGCGTCGGGGCCTTCGCGCCCGGGATCAGCACGGCGCCGATCACCAGGTCGGCGGCGCGGGCCTCCTGCTCGACGGTGTAGGCGTTCGACACCAGGGTCTTGAGGCGGCCCTGGTAGATGGCGTCGATGTGGCGGAGCCGGTCGACGTTGACGTCCAGGATCGTGACGTCCGCGCCCATCCCGACGGCGATCTGGGCGGCGTTGAGGCCGGAGACGCCGCCGCCGATGACGACGACCTTGGCCGGGGCGACGCCCGGCACGCCGCCCGGCAGCACGCCGCGGCCCCCGTTGAAGCGCATCAGGTTGTAGGCGCCCACCTGAGGGGCGAGCCGCCCGGCCACCTCGGACATGGGGGCCAGGAGGGGAAGTGAGCGGTTGGGGAGCTGGACCGTCTCGTAGGCGATGGCGGTCACCCCGGACTCGAGCAGCGCGTCGGTGCACGCGCGCGAGGCGGCGAGGTGGAGGTAGGTGAAGAGGGTCTGGCCGCGGCGCATCCGGTGGAACTCGTCGGCGATGGGCTCCTTGACCTTGAGGACCAGCTCGCCCTCGGCCCACACCTCGTCCGGCCCGTCCAGGATCTTGGCCCCCGCCGCGGCGAAGTCCTCGTCCGGGATCTGGGAGCCCAGGCCCGCACCACGCTCGACGAACACGTCATGCCCGTGACGGGTGAGCTCGTGCACCCCCGCCGGGGTGATGGCCACCCGGTATTCGTGGTTCTTGATTTCGCGCGGAACGCCGACCTTCACGATGTCCTCCGACGTTGCCCTTGATCATCGTTGACCAGGGATGTGACCAGGATGCACGCCTGCATGTACGCCTACCCTGCATGTACGCCTACAGCGTGCGGTGCGGCGGCCTCCTCCTGCCATCTTCAACGTGTATAGGCATTCCCCGCATTCCTAACATGATGTAAAGCGCAGCAGATCAGTCCCAGGCCGGCCCCGGATCGGTCGCGCATCAGTCGTGCGGGCCGCGCGGCGGCAGCCATTCGTCGGCGATCGCGACGGTGAGCTGTTCGAGCAGCGGGCCCGCCTGGCGCCTGCACCGGTCGCCGTCCGGTTCGATGTCGGTGAGCACGTAGGCTGCCTGGATACGGGCGCGGCGCAGCTGCTCGCCGGTCAGTCCGCGCCGCCCGGCCACGGCCACCACCGGCACGTCGGCGCGCGCCCCGGCCCTGGCCACCCCGACCGACGGCCTGCCGCGCAGCGTCTGGACGTCGAGCGTCCCCTCACCGGTGACGATCAGCCGTGCTCCCCGTGCCTTCTCGGCGAATCCGAGCAGGTCGAGCAGCAGGGCGATGCCCGGTTCGAACCGGGCGCCGAGGAACGCCAGGGCCGCGAACCCGACGCCGCCCGCCGCGCCCGCGCCGGGCCGGTCACGGGTGGGCCTGCGGGACGCCGCCTCGGCCAGGTCGGCCCAGCGGCGCAGGCCCGCGTCGAGAATCCGCACCTCTTCCCTGCTCGCACCTTTGCGGGGGCCGTGCTGCCCGAACGACGAGGCGGCCGCGCCGTTGCGGCCGAGGAGCGGGTCGACGGCGTCGCCCGCGAGAATGATCGAGACACCGGACAGGTCGGGCAGCGCGCGCAGATCCAGGGCGTGCAGCGAACGCAGCGCGGCCCCGCCCGGCGGCAGGTCCCTGCCCGTGGCGTCCAGGAGCCGGCCGCCGAGACCCTGGACGAGGCCCGCGCCGCCGTCGGTGCAGGCGCCGCCGCCGAGGCCCAGTACGATCCGCCGCGCCCCCAGGCGCAGCGCGTGCGCCACCATCTGCCCGGTGCCCAGGCTGGTCGCGGTGAGCGGCTGGGGCTTGCCGTTGGGAAGCCGCCGCAACCCCGAGGCCTGGGCCAGCTCCACCACCGCGGTACGGCCGTTGATCGCCAGCGAGGCGGTGACGGGACGGCCGGTGGGCCCGCACACCTCGAGCTCGACCCGCCGGTAGCCCGCCACGACGGCGGCCTCGGCGGTGCCGTCCCCGCCGTCGGCGACCGGCAGCTCGACCACGGGCACCGCGGGCCGGGCGCGGCGCAGCCCGATGGCGAGGTGGCGGGCCACCTCGGGCGCGGTGAGCGTCCCGGCGAACCTGTCCGGCGCGAGCAGCACGTGACCGCGCGGGGGCGGATCGGGGGGATTGTCCGCGGACACCAGCTGCCAGCCTTTCACGCAGGGGGTAAGGCCCTACCTTCTGCTTACGCCATGACGGCACTATTTGACACCCAGAACTTCGTCAGCGGCGTTCAAATCGGAGTACGCAGTTTCAAATCGGAGGACACAAGGACCCCGATCCCCACCTCTTGACTCCCGTCCCGGCCCCGGATCATGATCATCCGGTGGAATACGTCGCGTTCGGGGCCCGGGGCCTGATCTGCCTGATCTTCGTCGTCTCGGCCTTCGGCAAGGTGCGCGACCGGGCGGCGTTCACCGAGTTCACCCGGACGACCCGCATCCTGCTCGGCGCGGCCCTGCGCCGCCGCGAGGTGAGCCGCCCGGCCGCGACGTGGACCGGGCGCGTGGTCGTGGCCGCCGAGATCGCGGCCGCGCTGCTGGTCCTGTTCCCGGTCACGGCCGCGGCCGGGCTGGGTGTCGCGGCGGTGCTGCTCGGCGCGTTCAGCGTGGCCATGGTGGCCGCGCTGCGCGGCGGGGTGAGCACCTCCTGCCGGTGCTTCGGCGCGAGCACGGCGCCCATCGGCCGGCGGCACGTCGTGCGCAACGTGCTGCTGATCTGCGCCGCGGTGGCGGGTCTGGTCGCCGCGTCCGCCGCGGGCTCGCCGCCGCTCGCCGGAATGGTGATAACGGCCGTCGCGGTGGCCGTGGTCGCGCTGCTGATGATCCGCTTGGACGATCTCTACGAGCTCTTCGCGGCCCCGGAGGCTCGCTGAGACACGGCTATTTCACGCCGAGCCAGTCCTCGATGGGGCTGATGGCGAAGAAAAGCAGGAAGAGCACGACGACCGGCCAGAGCCAGACGGAGACCTGGCGCCACCGGCCCCGGGCCGCCTGGATGAGGGCGTGGCTCACCACGCCCATGCCGATGCCGATCGTGATCGAGAACGTGAACGGCATGAAGATGATCGTGAGGAACGCCGGGATGGCGATGCCGAGGTCGTTCCAGTCGAGCTTGGCGACCTGAGTCATCATCAGCGCGCCGACCAGCACCAGCGCGGGCGCGGCCGCCTGGGCCGGGACGACCGCGGCCAGCGGGGTGAGGAAGAGCGCGACGGTGAACAGCGCGCCGGTGGCGATGTTGGCCAGCCCGGTGCGGGCACCCTCGCCCACGCCGGCCGCCGACTCCACGAAGACGGTGTTGGCCGACGAGCTCGTGATGCCGCCCAGCGAGGCTGAGACGCCGTCCACGGTGAGGACGCGGCCGAGGCGGGGCACCTGGCCGCGTTCGTCGATCAGCCCGGCCTCGTCGCTGATTCCCAGGATCGTGCCCATCGCGTCGAAGAACCCCGAGAGCACGAGGGTGAAGAGCACCACCAGCGCCGTGGCGAACCCGGCGCGGGCGAACCCGCCGAACAGGTCCACCTGGCCGAGGAGGCCGAAATCGGGGGTGGCGACCAGCGTGCCGGGCATGTCCGGGGTGACGACGCCCCAGCCGCCCTTGGGGATCGCCGCGTTCTCCTGGATGACCACGGCCAGCACGGTGGCGGCGACGATGCCGACGAGGATCGCGCCCGGCACCTTCCGCACGTACAGCACGATCATGAGGGTCAGGGAGAAGGCGAACACCACGGCCGGCCACGTCCGCAGGTGGCCGCCGGTGCCGAGGCTCAGCGGCGGGCTCTGGGCGCTGGAGGTCACGAATCCCGCGTCCACCAGGCCCACCAGCGCGATGAAGCAGCCGATGCCCACCGCGATCGCGTGCTTGAGCGCCAGCGGGATCGCGTTCATGATCCGTTCGCGGACGCCGGAGACGGCCAGCAGCACGATGACGACGCCCTCGATCACCACCAGGCCCATCGCCTGGGGCCAGGTCATCACCGGCGCCGCCTGGAAGGCGACGACGGCGTTGATGCCCAGGCCCGCGGCCACCGCGAGGGGCGTGTTGCCGACCAGGCCCATGAGGACGGTGGCGACGGCGGCCGACAGCGCGGTCATGGTCGTGAGCTGCGGGATCGACAGGGTCGCGCCCGTGACGTCCTTCGCCCCGCCGAGGATGATCGGGTTGAGCAGGATGATGTAGGCCATCGCGAAGAACGTGGTGACCCCGCCGCGGAGCTCGCGGGTGACGGTGGTCCCGCGCCCGGTCAGGTCGAAGAACCTGTCCAGCGGGCCGCGCGGGCCGTCCGCGGGCGGAGGGCCGCCGGCCTCCCCGGCGGTCGTGGCGTGCGACATCGTCCCGTGCTCCGAGTCCGGCTTGATCAGAAGAAACGAGCACACCCTAACTGCCCGTGCCCTGATCCGGTCGAACCGGTATTCGTGTAACGGTCGGTTCAGATCAGCTGCCGCGGTACGTGGAGTAGCCGTACGGGCTGACCAGCAAGGGCACGTGCTGGCGCGTTCCGCTGTCGGGCACCGCGAAGATGACGCACACCTCGGGATAGAAGGTCGCGACGCCGAGCTCCATGAAGTACGGGCCGGTGCCGAATCTCAGGCGATAGGTCCCTGTTTCCGGCGGGTGCCGGAGGGCGGTCCAGCGGCCGTCGTCATCGGTGACGCCGTCCGCGAGGGACTGCCAGGTGTCCCCGTCGTGCCGGTCGAGCCGGACCGGCACCCCGGCGGCCGGGCGCCCGCGGTGGGTGTCGAGGACGTGCGTTGACAGACTCATGCGTCCCAGTACAGCAGGGCCCCCTCCTGTACTGGGACGGGACGCCCTGTATAGCCTGCCGAGGTGCGAATGCGAGAGTTGGTCGGGGAGGTCGACTCGTACGCGCTGCTCCTGGCGTCCGTGCCGGAGCGGGTGCGGTGGTCGTTCCGTGACCGCCTGCTGGGGCCGCTGGAGGAGTACGACTCCGACAAGCGAGCCGATCTCGTGCACACACTGGAGATGTTCCTGGCCTGCTCGGGCTCCTGGAGCCGCACCGCGACGCGGCTGCATGTCCATGTGAACACGCTTCGGTACCGGATCCGCCGAATCGAGGAACTAACCGGGCGGGATCTCGGCACACTGGAAGATCGAGTCGATTTCTTCCTCGCCCTGCGTGCGACGCAGCGGTGAGAACCTGGTAGGCGGTGGTCACACGATGGATCGGGAGACACTGGGGCAGCGCATCCGGGCGCTTCGCATCCGGCAGGGCGTCAGCCAGGCTCAGCTGGCGTTCCCGGAGCTGTCCGACAGCTACATCTCGCTGATCGAGAGCGACAAGCGGGTGCCCGCTCCGAGTGTCATCGAGCTGCTCGCCGCCAAGCTGAGCTGCTCGCCGACCTACCTGGTCAGCGGTGTCAGTGAGGACGTCGTCGACGAGCTCAGGGTGACGCTCGACTACGCCGAGATCGCCCTGCAGAACGGGGCCGCCGCCGAGGCGCGGGCCCGCTTCGCCGAGGTCCTGGCCAACGCCGACGCGGTCGCGCTGCCGGAGATGTTGCACCAGGCGCGCTGGGGCCACGCCCTGGCGCTGGAGGCGGCGGGCCAGCTGGAGGAGGCGATCGCCGGGCTCCGGGCGCTGACCGCCGAGGCCTCCGCCGACGCCGATCTCGACCACTGGTCCAAGGTGCACGTCGCGCTCAGCCGGTGCCTGCGTGAACGCGGCGACATCAGCGCCAGCGTGCAGGTCGCCGAGGAGGCGCTGCGGCACCTCATCGCGATCGGCGCCGACTCGACCGACGCCGCCGTGCACCTGGGCGCCGCCCTGCTCGCCGCGTTCATCGAACGCGGTGACCTGGTGCGCGCCCGCCAGCTCGCCGGCCAGCTGATCGAGCGTTCCGAGCGGATCGGCAGCCCGCGCGCCCGCATGGCCGCCTACTGGGAGGCGGCCTACGTCGCCGAGGTGCGCGGCGAGTACGAGGAGGGCGTCGCCCTGGCCGAGCGCGCGCTCGTGCTCGCGGGCGAGGAGCCCGAGGGCGGGCTGAGCGCCGACCCGCGCAACCTGCACCGGCTCCGCATCGCCTATGCCGGGCTGCTGCTGCGGGCCCGGCCCGACCAGGCAGGCCGCGCCCACGACCTGCTGACCCGGGTGCGCGGCGAGATCAACGCCAGCGCCGCCGGTGAGATCGACGTCGCCTGGTGCCTGACCGAGCTCGCCCGCGCCGAGATCGCGCTCGCCCGTCCAGCCGAGGCGGCAGAGCTGGCCGAGCAGGCGCTCGACCTCCTCGGCGACGCCCCGCGCCGCGCCACCGCCTGGGCCCTCACCGTCCTGGGCGAGGCGTGCGTGCGCCTCGGCCGCCGCGACCGGGCCATCGACGTGCTCACCCGCGCCGCGACCCACCTGGAGGAGATGGAGTCCTCCCGCGAGGCCGCCCAGGCCTGGTTCGACCTCGCCGAGCTCCTCGCCGAGACGGGCGCCCCGCCGGAGCCCCGGATGGCCGCCTACCGCCGCGCCCTCACCTGCGCGGGCGTCTGAGAGCCCAGAAGGCCTTGACCAAGCGATCGCTTGGGTGACACGCTCGCCGGGTGGCGATCGTGACCTTCGCGGACCTGTTGCTGGCGCGCGCCGACGACGACCATGTCGGGCTGCGCTTCGAGGACGAGTCGTACACCTGGGCCGAGGTCGTGACGGCGGCCCGGCGCCGAGCCGGGCTGCTGTCACCCGGCACGCACGTGGGCGTCCTGCTGGAGAACGTGCCGGAGTACGTCTTCTGGATCGGCGCCGCGACGCTGGCCGGCGCCACGGTCGTGGGCATCAACCCCACCCGGCGCGGCCAGGAGCTCGCCACCGACATCCGCCACACCGACTGCGACCTCATCGTCACCGACACTGCCCACGCCGCGCTCCTGGAGGGCTTGGACACCGGCGCCGAACGCCTGCTCCTGGTCGACACTCCGCTCTCCCTATCGGCCCCCGCCGAGCCGGTCCTGGCCGGCCCTGGGGACCGGCTGCTGCTCCTCTTCACCTCCGGCTCCACCGGAGCGCCCAAGGCGGTGGCCTGCAGCCAGGGCAGGCTCGCCGCGATCGCCGTGATGTCGGCGAGGATGGGCATCACCCGCGAGTCCGTCACCTATGTCGCGATGCCGCTCTTCCACGGCAACGCGCTCATGGCCAACTTCGCGATGGCCGTGCACGCGGGGGCCACGGTGGCACTGCGCCGGAAGTTCTCCGCGTCGAGCTTCCTCCCCGACGTCCGAAAGTTCGGCGTCACGTACTTCAACTACGTCGGCCGTGCCCTGGCGTACATCCTGGCCACCCCGGAGCACCCCTCCGACGCTGACAACACCCTCCAGGCCTGTTTCGGCACGGAGGCCTCCGCCCAGGACATGGCCCGTTTCAGCGAACGTTTCCGCTGCCGGATCATCGAGGGCTACGGCTCCAGCGAGGGCGCCATCTCGATGCAGAAGACGCCCGAAACACCCCCGGACGCCCTGGGGTTGCCCCAACCGGGCATCGAGGTGGCCATCCTCGATCCGGAGACCGGCGCCGAATGCCCCCGGGCCCGCTTCGACGACCACAACGGGCTCCTCAACCCCGACGCCATCGGCGAGATCGTCGGCCTGAACGTCGCGTCGGCGTTCGAGGGCTACTACAAGAACCCCGAGGCGGACGCCGAACGGGTCCGGGACGGCAAGTACTGGAGCGGCGACCTCGGCTACCGCGATGAGAAGGGTTTCTTCTACTTCGCCGGACGAGGCGCCGACCGGCTCCGGGTGGACAGCGAGAACTTCGCGGCCGCCCCGGTCGAACGCATCCTCTCCCGCTGGCCCGCCGTCGTCATGTGCGCCGTCTATCCCGTGCCCGACCCGCGCACGGGCGACCAGGTCATGGCCGCACTCGAACTTCACGGCCTCTTCGACCCCGACGCCTTCACCGCCTTCCTCACCGCCCAGCCCGACCTGGGCACCAAGTGGGCCCCGCGCTTCGTCCGCGTCGTCGGCTCCATGCCGCTCACGGCCACAGGCAAGGTCGACAAGCGTCCCCTCCGCCGCGACCGGTGGGAGGCCGCCGACCCCGTCTGGCACCGTCCCGGCCGCGCTCTGACCTACGAGCCCCTCGACGCCGCCCGCGCGAGGGCGCTCCGCGCGGAGTTCGAGTCCCACGGCCGATCCCATATCCTCACCACCCTCTGATCGGCCTGTTCTCGCCCCGCGGCGCACCCATGGCGGAGGCTCAGTAGGGTGTGGTTGGCTTCAATCCCTGACTGGAGAATGTCGGCCTCCTATGATCACCACACATCGCGTGCGGGCCCGGCGTGCCGGTCTTGTCACCGCACTGCTTCTCGTCTTCGGCGCGGTCTTCGCCGCACCCGCGCTGGCGCACACCCGGCTGATCAGCAGCACGCCGGGCAAGGACGCCACGGCCGCAGGGGTGAACCAGGTCGAACTCGTCTTCAGCGACACGATCAGAATGGCGAAGGTGCTGGTCAAGGACGGTAAGGGCAAGGAGTTCCAGTCCGGGGAGGCCACGCGGTCCGGGCCCACGGTCACGCAGAAGCTGAACGGCGCCCTCCCGGCCGGGACCTACACCGTGGCGTACGCGGTGGTGGGCGAGGACGGGCACCGGATCGAGAACGCCGACCTCAGGTTCACCGCGACGGAGGGCGAGCAGCTCACGGCTGCCCAGCAGGGCGGCGACACGGCCGAGACCGCCCTGCCGACCACCGCCCAGCCCATGACCGACCCGCCGACGTTCAAGGCGGAGAAGGCGGCGAAGGAGTCCGGTTCCGGCGGCGGGGCCACGTGGATCATGATCGTGGTCGGGCTGCTGGTCGGCATCGGCATCGGAGTCGGCATCGTGCTCCGGGCCAAGAGCAAGCACGGTGCGGGCGGTGAATAAGGGCACGCTGGGCGTCCTCCGGGTCGCCGTGATCGCGTTCGCGGCGGCGGTCGGCACGCTGGTCGCCGGCCTGGTGCTCGGCGGCGCGGTGGCGGAGAAGATCATCCCGGGACTGGGCGACGCCGGCGTGGTCACCCGCTGGGGGTTGCCGGTCTCCCGCCTGCTGATGGACCTGTGCGCCGCCGTGACGGTGGGCGCGCTGCTGGCGGCCGCCGTGTTGCTGCCGATCACCGGCGGACGGGCGGCGACGCTCTCCGACGACGCCGTGACCTACCTGCGGGCCGGCTCGTGGGTCGCCGCCGCGTGGGCCACGGCGGCCGCGGGGACGCTGATCTTCACGGTCGCCGACGTGCTCGGCGAGCCGGTGGGGCAGGTCGTCACCGGCAGCGAGCTCAGCAGCTATGTGGGCCAGCTTCCGCAGGGCACCGCGCTGATGCTGGTGGTGCTCCTCGCGGTCGTCGTCGCGCTGCTGGCCCGGACGGCGGCCACGCCCGGCGCGGCGCTCGGGCTGCTCGCCATGGCGGTGGTGGCCCTGCTGCCGCCGCCGCTGACCGGGCACGCGGCCTCGGCGGCCAACCACTCGGTGGCCGTCACGGGCGTCGCGCTGCACGTCGCGGCCGTGGTGCCGTGGGTCGGCGGGCTCGGGCTGCTGGTCGTGCACGCGCTGACCGGGCGCGGCAAGCTGGAGGTCATGGCCGACCGGTTCAGCCGGATGGCCCTGTGGTGCTACATCACCGTCGGCGCCAGCGGGCTGGTGAACGTGATCGCCCGGCTGCCCGACCCGGCGGAGCTGCTGAGCACCGACTACGGGCGGCTGGCGCTCGGCAAGATCGCCTTCTTCGTGGTGCTCGGCTGGTTCGGCTGGTGGCACCGGGAGCGCACGCTCCCCGCCGTGGCCGCGCGCAAGCCGCTGGCCTTCACCCGGCTCGCCGGCGTCGAGGTCGCGGTGATGGCCGCGACGATGGGGCTCGCGGTGGCGCTGGCGCGCACCGCGCCGCCCGCGCCTGCGACCGAGGAGTCCCGGATCAAGGCGCTCACCGGGTACGAGATGCCGCCCGAGATCACGCCGGGGCGGCTGGCGTCCATGTGGACGTTCGACTTCTTCTTCGCCGTGCTCGTGGTCGTGCTCGGCGGGCTGTACGTGGCGGGCCTGATCCGGTTGCGGCGGCGCGGCGACGCCTGGTCGATGGGCCGGACCGTCTCCTGGTTCATCGGGCTGCTCACCATCGTGGCGGTCACCGAGACCGGCGTGGCGCGCTACGCGCAGGTGCTGTTCAGCGTGCACATGGTCCAGCACATGGTGCTGTCGATGTTGTCGCCGATCTTCCTGGTCATGGGCGCACCGGTGACGCTCGCGCTGCGCGCGTTCAAGCCGGCGAAGGTCCGGGGCGACCGCGGGCCGCGCGAGTGGCTGACCGTCGCCCTGCACAGCAAGGTCACCGCGTTCATCGCGCATCCGGCCGTGGCCACTGTGATCTTCGTGGCGAGCACGTTCACGCTGTACTTCACCTCGCTGTTCGAGGGCGCGATGCGCAACCACCTCGGGCACATCGCGATGAGCATCCACTTCCTGCTCTCGGGGACGTTGTTCTTCTGGGTGCTGATCGGAGTCGACCCCGCGCCCAAGAAGCTGCCCTACCCGGGCCGCATCCTGCTGCTGTTCGTGACGATGCCGTTCCACGCGTTCTTCGGCCTCGCGCTGATGAACCTGGGGCAGCCGCTCGCCCAGGCCTGGTACACCGCCGTGAACCCGCCCTGGGGCACCTCGGTCATCAAGGACCAGCACACCGGCGGCGCCATCGCCTGGGGCTTCGGCGAGATACCCACGTTCATCGTGCTGGTCGTCCTGGCGTTCCAGTGGTACTTCGACGACCAGCGGCAGGCCAAACGGCTGGACCGCAAGGCCGACCGGGCCGCCGCCGCGGAGGCGCAGCACGAGGACGACGAGCTGGCGGCCTACAACGCCCGGCTGGCCAAGCTTGCGGAGAAGAACGACCAGAGCCGCAAGGGCTGACCTCACCCGTCCGGGGGAATCACGGGGACACTGTGCCGGACCTGCGGGGGAGTACCAGGTCCGGGTGATCTGTAAGGATCGTGGTGTGTCCAAGGTTCTGCGCCGCGTCACCGACAAGACCACCTGGCGGCGGTGGTCGTATCTCGTCGTGGGCGGCGCCCTGCTCATGCCCTACTGGTTCCTCGGCATGCTGCTCGTGGGGTTCGCCCCACTGATGCCCCAGAACTGGATCGCCGGCGTGATGGTGCTCGTCGCGCCGATCCTCGCGGCGTTCGTCACCGGGTTGGTCCCGATCGTGCGGCCGCTGGAGAGCGTGGCGGCGAGGGAACTGCTCCGCGGCGCGAGCGGGGAGCTGAACGCGCGGCCGTCAGCCACCTGGGAGTCACGGATACGCGCCGGTGCGTGGTTCAGCCTGCACCTGCACGTCGGCGTGGTGATCGCCGCGATGAGCCTGGCGCTCCCGCCGTTCGCCATCGCGCTGCTGCTCTTCCCGTTCATCGGCGGCCGGTACGCCTCCGACAAGGAGTCGCCCTTGCACGACTGGAAGCACAGCTCGTGGGAGTGGCTCGGCCCACCGGCCGGGCTGCTGATGGTGTTCGTGCTCCTCGCGCTCATCATCGCGGCGGGGGAGACGCTGAGCCGGCTGGCCCCGGTCTTCCTCGGCCCGTCGCCCTCCGAGCGGCTGGCCGAGCTGGAGACCAAGGCCGTGAAGCTGGCCGAGCGCAACCGGCTGGCGCGCGAGTTGCACGACTCGGTGGGGCACGCTCTCAGCGTGGTCACGCTGCAAGCCGGCGCGGCCGGGCGGGTGCTCGACACCGACCCCGCGTTCGCCCGCGAGGCGCTCGGCGCGATCGAGGAGTCGGCGCGCTCCGCGCTGGAGGACCTCGACCACGTGCTGGGCCTGCTGCGCGAGGACGCCTCACCGCGTACCGCCCCGCAGGCCACCCTCAAGGACGTGGACCGCCTGCTGGAACAGACCCGCATCGCAGGCGTGAAGCTTGACGCCGAGGTGGACGAAGGCATCAAGCACGCCCCGGCTGCGGTGTCGCGCGAGGCCTACCGGATCGTCCAGGAGGCTCTGACCAACGCGCTGCGGCACGCCGGCAAGGTGCCGGTGCGGCTGCGCATCACGATCGGCGACGACCGGCTGGAGGTCGAGGTGAGCAATCCGCTGGGCGGCGCGTCCGCCGGGCACCACAGCGGCGGCCGCGGTCTGGACGGCATCCGCGAGCGCGTGACCGTGCTGCGCGGCCACGTGACCGCGGGGCCGGACGACGGCCGGTGGCGCGTCGCGGTGTCGCTGCCCCTAAGGTCTGGATCATGACAATCAGGGTCCTTCTGGTGGACGACGAGCGGCTCATCCGCGCCGGTCTGGCCGCCATCATCAACGCCGAACCCGACCTCACCGTGGTGGGCGAGGCCGCCGACGGCGCCGACGTGCCCGCCGAGGTGAAGCGGCTGGAACCGGACGTGATCCTCATGGACGTCCGGATGCCCAAGCTGGACGGCATCCAGGCGACCCGGCGCGTCATGGAGAACCCGGCGCCGCCCCGGGTCATCGTCGTCACGACGTTCGAGAACGACGAGTACGTCTACGACGCGCTCAAGGCCGGCGCCAGCGGGTTCCTGCTCAAGCGGACGCGCCCCGAGGAGATACTCCATGCCATCCGCATGGTGGCGCACGGGGACACGTTGCTCTTCCCGGCCGCGATCCGGTCGCTGGCCGCCACGCACGGCGGCGGTGCGGGGAGCGGCGGCGGCGCGCGCTGGCACGCCCAGCTCACCGAGCGCGAGGCCGACGTGCTGCGGCTGATGGCCAAGGGGCACTCGAACGCCGAGATCGCCACGGAGCTGTTCGTCAGCCCGCAGACGGTGAAGACCCACGTCGGCAACCTGCTGGGCAAGCTCCAGGCCCGGGACCGCACCCAGGCCGTGATCCTCGCGTACGAGACGGGCTTCATCACGCCGGGCTGATCCGGAAGGATGAAGGGCATGAGGGACTTCCGGTTCGGCTTCAACATCCGCGATGTGCGGTCGCGGGCGGACTTCGTCGAACGCTGCCGCCGCGCGGAGGGATTCGGCTACGACGTCGCGCTCGCCGCCGACCACCTGGGCGCTCCCGCGCCGTTCCCCACGATGGTCGCGGCGGCTGACGCCACCGACCGGATGCGGGTCGGCTCGCTCGTGCTGAACGTGGCGTTCTGGAATTCGCATCTGCTCGCCCGGGAGATCGCGACCGCCGACCGGCTCACCGGCGGGCGGGTCGAGATCGGCCTCGGCGCGGGCCACATGAAGTGGGAGTTCGACAAGGCGGGCATTCCCTGGCAGCCGTTCGACACCCGGGTGGAGCGGCTGGCCGAGACGCTCGACGAGCTGGGCTGCCTCTTCGCCCGGTCCGGCTACGAGCAGCAGCGGGCGGTGACCGAGGCGTTCGGGCTGGCCGATCTCGCCCCTGAGCAGCGGACCGGGCTCGGCGGGTTGGGCCCGCCGTTGCTCATCGGCGGGACGGGTGACACCGTCCTCAAGCTGGCCGCCCAGTACGCCGACATCATCGGCGTCGCCGGGACCTACCAGGCCAAGGGCGAGCCGCCGGGGACGTTCCTGCTGGGCACCGCCGAGCAGGCCGACGAACGGGTGCGTTTCGCCCGCGAGCACGCGGGCGAACGTGCGGACGCCATCGAGTGGAACCTGCTCGTCCAGTTCGTGGTGGTCACGGCCGACCGCCGGGCCGTGGCGGAGGAGATGGGCGTTCAGAAGCTGCCCTACCTCACGGCCGACGAGATCCTGGAGACGCCCTACCTGCTCATCGGCACCGAAGAGCAGATGGCCGAGCAACTACGAGAGCGGCGGGAGCGGTACGGCTTCTCCTACGTGACCGTGCACGGGTCGTTCATGGACACCTTCGGCCCGGTGATCGAACGGCTCAGGTGACCGAGCGGCTCGGGTGATCGGACGGCTCAGCTGATCGAACGGCTCAGCTGACGCAGAACTCGTTGCCCTCCGGGTCCTGCATGACGACCCAGTGCTCGCCCCACTGGCCGTCGCGCGGCTCCACGACCGAGGCTCCCGCGTCGGCCAGCCGTTCGACCGCGGTGTTGATGCGGCGGGCGCGCTCGGCGACCGGCGACTCCAGCGGCCCGCCGACACGCAGGTCCAGGTGCAGGCGGTTCTTGACCTCCTTGGGCTCCGGCACGCGCTGGAAGAACAGGCGCGGGCCGCGCCCATCGGGGTCGCGAAGTGCGGAGGCGGAGTTCCATTCCGACTCCGGGATGCCGCGCGCCCTGAGCGCCTCGTCCCAGGAGGCGAAGCCGGGCGGCGGCGGTTCCAGTTCGTAGCCGAGGGCGAGCGCCCAGAACTCGGCCAGCTTGGCCGGGTCGGCGCAGTCGATCGCGATCTGCAGTTCGGTGGCCATGAACGCCACGATAGGCCGACGCTCGCGCCGGACCTCCCAGCGGGGGGCGTCCGTTCGCGAGAGGCTCTGAGCATGAGACGCAGGAGCCATTGGGCATGGGGATACGCGGACGAGGAGCCGGCGCCGGCCGAGATCACGGCCGCGGTGGAGCTGATGACCGCCGTGACGGGCTTCACGCTCGACGGCGAGATCGAGGAGCCTGTGCCCCCGGACGCCGTCCGGCTGCCCCCGCCGAGGGTGGCGCCGCCTCCGCTGCCGTTCTGCACGGCCGAGCCGTACGAACGGATCACGCACACCTACGGGAAGGCCTACCGCGACCTCATGCGGGCCTTCCGCGGCCGTTTCGACAACCCGCCGGACTTCGTCGCGCGGCCGCGTGACGAGCACGACCTCATCCGCGTCCTGGAGTGGGCCGAGAACTCGGGCGTCGCCGTCGTCCCGTACGGCGGCGGAACGAGTGTCGTCGGCGGGGTGGAGCCGCGTGACCTCGGGCCCAGCGTCAGCCTCGACCTGACCCGGCTCGACCGCGTGCTGGAGGTCGACGAGGTGTCGCTGGCGGCCCGCATCCAGGCCGGCATGCTCGGCCCGGACATCGACCGCCACCTCGTCGCCCACGGTCTGACGCTGCGGCACTTCCCGCAGTCCTACGAGCTCTCCACGCTGGGCGGCTGGATCGCCACCCGGGCGGGCGGGCACTTCGCCACCCTCGCGACCCACATCGACGACCTGGTCGAGTCGATCCGCGCCATCACCCCGCGCGGGGTCTGGGAGTCGCGGCGCGTGCCGGGCTCGGGTGCGGGCGTCTCGCCGGACCGGATGTTGCTCGGCTCGGAGGGCGCGCTCGGCGTGATCACCGAGGCATGGGTGCGGGTCCGTCCCAGGCCCGCGCATCGCGCCTCGGCGGCGGTGCGGTTCCCGTCGTTCGGACGCGGCGCGGAGGCGGTGCGGACCATCTCGCAGGCCGGGCTCCACCCGTCCAACTGCCGGTTGCTCGACCCGGCCGAGGCACGCCTGACCTCGGGCGGCGATGGCACGTACGCGCTGCTCATGCTCGGCTTCGAGGCCGCCGATCATCCCGTCGACGCCTGGATGGACCGCGGCCTGGAGCTGGCGCGCTCGCACGGCGGGACGTGGGACGAGGTCCGTCCGGGTGGCGGGGGGCAGGGCGGGGCCTGGAAGGACACGTTCCTGCGCATGCCATATCTGCGCAACGCCTACCCTGCCATCGGGCTGGTCGCCGAGACCTTCGAGACCGCCGTGACGTGGGACCGGTTCGCCGCGTTCCACGCGGCCGTCACCGGCGCCGTACGGGACGCGCTCGGCGGCACCGGGATCGTGACGTGCCGCTTCGCGTTCACCTATCCCGACGGCCCGGCCCCGTACTTCACCGTGCTGGCCCGCGCCCGCCGCGGCGACGAGGTCGCCCAGTGGGACGAGATCAAGCGGGCGGCGGGCGAGGCAGTCCTCACCGCGGGCGGCACCATCACCCACCACCACGCCGTGGGACGCGACCACCGGCCGTGGTACGACCGGCAGCGCCCCGACCCGTTCGCCGCCGCACTCCGCGGCGCCAAGGACGCCGTCGACCCGGCGGGCATCCTCAACCCGGGCGTGCTCGTCTGACCGGTCCAACCGGGGAACCGGTCTAACCGGGGAGCTGCCCCAAGGTGACGTCGACGGTCTGCTTGGCGCCGTCGGCCTGCTCGATCTCGAGCTTGGCGGTGTCGCCGGGCTTGAGGGTGGCGAGCACCTCCGACAGGGCCGTCTGGTTGGGCGTGGCCTTGCCGTTGACCGAGAGGATCAGGGAGCCGGGCTTGATGCCCGCCCTGGCCGCCGGTCCGTCCCTGGTGACGTCCACCACGCCGACCGCCGTCTGCTGCCCGCTGACGGGGTCGATGACGGTGCGGACGGTCACACCGAGCGCGGCGCGGCCCGAAGCGGAGACCTTGCCGGACCGGATCAGCTGCGGCGCGATCGACTTGACCGTGTTGCTCGGGATGGCGAAACCGATGCCCACCGCCGCGCCGCCCATCTGCGGGTCCGAGGCGGCGGCCGTCGGGATGCCGACGACCTCGCCGTTCAGATTGACCAGCGCGCCGCCGCTGTTGCCGGGGTTGATCGGGGCGCTGGTCTGGATGGCGTTCGCGACCGTCGAGCCGGGGAACGCGCCTTCCTGCTTGGTCGAGACCGTCCGGCCGAGTGCCGAGACGATGCCGTTGGTGACGCTGCTCGACAGCCCGAGCGGGTTTCCCATGGCCAGCACCAGCTGGCCGACCCTGATCGAGCCGGAGTCGCCGAACGTGGCGGGCTTGGGCAGGTCGCCGCCGGACACCTTGACGACGGCCAGGTCGTCGGCCACGAAGGCGCCCACCAGCTCGGCCCGCAGCGGCGAGCCGCCGCTGGCGGTGGTGACCTGGATCCTCCGTGCGCCCGCGACGACGTGCGCGTTGGTGACGATGTCGCCCTTGTCGTCGAAGACCACGCCGGAGCCCTCGCCCTGATCGGTCTCGATCTCCACGACCGAGGGCAGGACGCTGCTGACGACCTTCTCGAACTGCTGCTCGACCTGGCTCGCCGCCGGGCCGGCGGCCACCGCCGGGCCGCTCGTGGTCGCGGCCGCCGGCTTCCTCCCGTCTCCGCCGTCGCAGCCCGTCAGCAGCGCCAGCCCGGCCACCGCCGCCACACCCCATTTGCCGATCTTCGTGTCCATGCGAGCACCTCCCGAAGGCGTTCTCCCCCCGTGCGCGGGAGCCATCCGCCGGGTGCCCACGGGTGTTGTGATCTTGGTTCCGGCTTTGACCAGCCGGATCCTCAAGCTCCTCTTACGCCTCGTTTACCAGGGACTAGTTACAAATGAGACGACAGGGAGCACCCAACCAATCGGGGGATCATGGACGCCGCCACTCTGTCCGAACTGCGCAAGCCGCGTACCTTCCCGGCGGTGTCGGTGCTGATGCCGACCAACCGCCGGGCGCCGGGCAACCGGCAGGACTCCATCCGGTTGCGCAACCTCCTGGCCGAGGTGCGCCGCAGGCTGCGCGAGGACATCCGCGTCGCCCCGGCCGCCGCCGACGAGGTCGTGCGCGGCCTGGAGCGGGCCGCCGGCGAGGTGGACCTGCGGCACGCCGAGGACGGCCTGGTGCTGTTCGCGACGCCGGACGGCGAGCACCACGCCTTCACGATCGACCAGCCGGTGGACGAACGGGTGATCGTCGACAACACGTTCGCCACCCGCGACCTCGTCGCCGCCTACACCCGTACCCCGCGTTACTGGCTGCTGTCGATCTCCGACCAGCAGACACAGCTGTGGGACGGCCGGGGTGACGAGCTCACCGAGGTCACGCGGAACGGGTTCCCGATCACTCCCGTGCAGGAGGAGGAACGGACCGCCCGGCATTCACCGCGTCCCGCACGGCACGGCGACGAGCACCACCGGCAGCTGATCCGCGAGGTCGTCGGGGCGCTGGAGGGCGTGCTGGCCCACGACCGGCGGCCCGTCGTCGTCGCCGGCGTCACCCGCCACCAGGCGTTCTTCGACGAGCTCGCCGGCCCCGGCATCACCGTCGCGGGCCGCATCGACGGCAGCCACGCGGGCGCCTCGCCCCGCCGGCTCGCCGAGCTGGCCCGGCCGGTCCTGCACGCCTACGAGGACCTCCGCGAGGTCGGGGTGCTCAGCGAGCTCGAGGCGGCGCGCAGCATCCAGCGCTATGCCGCCGGTCTGTCCGAGGTCCTGAGCCTGGTCGAGGAGGGCCGCGGCGAGCACCTGGTCGTCGAGCGCGGCTACTACGTCCCGGCGGTGTGGACCGAGGGCGAGTTCGTCCCGGTGGAGGGGCCGCTCGGCGCCCTCAAGGGCGCCGACGTCGTCGACGACGTCGTGGACAACATCATCGAGACCACCCTGGAGTACGGCGGCGAGGTCACCTTCGTCTCCGACGGCTTCCTGGTCGACCACGAACGCATCGCCCTCGTCACACGCTTCTAGGGCGTGCCCGGGCAGGAGGGCGCCCGCCAGACGAACCAGCAGAGGCCCCACGACGCGCGAAGCCGCTCAACCCGTCCGGCTGAGCCAGTCGGTGGCGACGTCGCCGAGCATCGAGCGTACGGCGAGGATGGCGACGCCCAGGGTCAGCAGGGGGGCGACCACGAAACGCTCCACCTTGCCGTCCGTACGGGGGATCAGCGGTACCTCGACGCGCATCTGGAGCGGCCAGAAGACCGGGCAGCCGCGGGGTGTCAGGCAGTCTCCGGCGACGTGCGCCAGGCAGCCGAGCGTTATCGCGAAGCCGACGAAGCTCATGTCCAGGCCGTGCATGAGCCAGACCGCGATGCCCGCGAGGGCACAGTCCATCAAGGCGGACTGCGGCTCCTTGCCCTCGAAGTCGAAGCCCACGCCCCGCAGGCCCAGGCCGACGATCATGAAGAGGCAGGCCCACCACGCGTAGACGACGTGGGTGGCGAGGGCGTCCATGGCCCAGCCGATGAGGACCGCGAACAGGATCGAGTGGGTGGCCATCCGGTGCCCGCCGGACAGCTTGCCGATCCACTTGCACATGACCTTCGTGATCGGGCCGAAGGTGTTGGCGATGCGGCCGTTGTGATGGTCGATGTCCGGGAGGATCGCCGCGCCCGCGCAGACGACCGCGCCCGCGACGACCTGCTGGGCGGACAATGAGACGGCGTAGTCGCCGAGGAGTCTCTCCTGGCTGATGACCGGTACGGCGGCCATCCAGACCAGCGCCCCGCTGAGGGCGTGCGTTCGGCCCATCATGCGAGCTTCACCCGCGTATTCACCTTTTTCGTCGCCACGGCCGGACTCTAACCGGATGGTGATCGGCTCCGGCGACGGCGCGCCGGAGCCGGGCTCTACCGATTTGAGGTGGGCGGGGCGGCTCAGGTTCCCGAATGGGCGGAACGGGCCGACATGACCTCGTTCACGTTCTCCTCGGCCCAGTCGGCGATGGCCTGGATCGGCCGCTGGAGGGACAGGCCCAGCGGAGTCAGCTCGTACTCGACGCGGGGCGGGACCTCGGCGAAGACCTGCCTGGTCAGCAGACCGTCACGCTCCATCGTCCGCAGGGTCTGGGTGAGGACCTTGGGGGTGACGCCGCCGATCATGTCGCGGAGCTGGGTGAAGCGGCGCGGCCCGTCGAGCAGGCTCAGCACGACCAGCACCGACCACTTGTCGCCGATGCGGTCAAGGACCAGCCGGGTGGGGCAGTTGGGATCGAACGCGTCTCCGTGCATGGTTTCTCAAAGGTACCAATGGAACGTTGAAGTAACCAGTATCCGATAGATACCTTTGGCCCCGCACCAACGTTAATGGAGGTCAGAGCCATGAAGATTCTGCTGATCGGCGCCACCGGCATGATCGGAAGCCGGGTCGCCGCCGAGGCCCGCGACCGCGGCCACGAGGTCACCGGCACCACCCGGGGCGGGGCCGACGGGACCGCGAAGCTCACCGCCACCGACACCGCGGCCGTCGCGGCGCTCGCCGCGGGGCACGACGCCGTCGTGGTGGCGATCGCGCCGCCGCGCGACGGCTCGGAGACCTCCGGCCCGCTCCTGGCCGCCGGGCACGCCGTGCTCGACGGGCTCCGCGAGGCCGGAGTGCGCCGCCTGGTCGTGGTGGGCGGCGCGGGGAGCCTGGAGGTCGCGCCGGGCGTCCGGCTCGTGGACGACCCGCACTTCCCCGAGCTCTACAAGGCCGAGGCCCTCGCCCAGGCCGACCTGCTGGAGCTGATCCGCAAGGAGGCGGACGACCTGGAGTGGACCTACGTCTCGCCGGCGGGGGTCATCGAGCCAGGGGAGCGGACCGGCTCGTTCCGGATCGGCGGCGACCAGTTCATGACCGACGCCGAGGGCAACAGCCAGATCAGCGCCGAGGACTACGCCATCGCGCTGGTCGACGAGCTGGAGAACCGGAACGCCGTCGGCCGCCGCATCAGCGTGGCCTACTGACGGGCCTATCGGACGGGAATGAGCCGCCAGTCCTCGGTCCGCGCACCGGGCTCGTAGACGGAGCCGAGGCGCTTGGCGACGACCGCGGGCAGCCCCTGGGCGGCGGCGGTCTCCCGGACGGCCTCGCCCTCGCCGGGGAACCAGGGCGTGGTCTGCCAGCGAGGCCCCGACAGGCCCAGTTCGTCGAGGCGCTCGCGACGTTCGGAGTAGGGCACGTCAAGCAGTGAGTGGCCGTCGAGATGCAGCACATCGAATATGAGGTACGTCTCGCGGCCCTCCACCTGTGCCAGTTCCCCGTCCAGGAGCACGGGGCGGGCTCCCACGTCGCGTCCGAGTGGGCCGCCCAGTCCGGCCGGGCCGCCGACCTCCCGCGACCGGCCGTCGGTGAAGCGGGTCCGCCCGCCCTCGACGTAGGCGAGCAGACGCCTGCCTCCCCACGCGAACTCGAAGCCGTAGGCGTCCTGGTCGCGGGGGAGGCGTCTGTTCTCGGCGGGGAGCATCGGGCGCAGCCTGGCCGGCAGCGGCTCGGCGTCCGGGTCGGCCGGCGGGTCCATCCGGTGGATCATCCAGTTCTTGCCACGGGTCTTGAACAGCACGTGCTTGCCCGACACCCGCGACCCGTGCAGCACGACCATGACCTCGCGCTCAGACCACTTCTCGGTCTCGTACGTGCCGCGGTCCCAGATCGTCATCGTTCCGGCGCCGTACTCGCCCCGCGGGATCTCACCCTCGAACGTGGCGTACTCCAGCGGGTGGTCCTCGGTGTGGACGGCGAGGTGGTTCACCTTCGGGCTCGGCGGGATGCCCTTGGGCACCGCCCACGAGACGAGCACGCCGTCCCGTTCCAGCCGGAGGTCCCAGTGCAGGCTGCGTGCGTGGTGCTCCTGGATCACGAACGTGTCGTCGTCGCCCCGGGGCAGCGCGTCGTCGCCCGACGGCACCGGCTCGGGGGTCTTGCCCGCGTCGCGCTTGCCCCGGTAGTCGGCGAGCGGATCTTCGTCCTTGCTCTTCTTCGCGGCCACGCAGGCTTCCTACCCGGGAATCGCCCGGCGATGAGGACGGCCGCCAGAGGCGTCAGCGGATGAAGACCGCGTAGTCGGCGACGCCGGCCGTGAGCGCCGGCGGCAGGCCCGCCACCGCCGACAGCTCCTCCGCGGACATGAACCCGCCGGTCTCGGCGCGCACCCGTTCGATCCGCACGGCGAGCTCCGGGGTGACGCCCGGCAGCAGGGTCAGCGCCTCCGCCGGTGCATGGTTGACGTCGACCAGCCCGCCGTCGTTGTACTCGCGCGGCAGGTCGGGACGGCCGATGCGCAGTTCGAGGGCCAGGCCCGGGTCGTCGGCGGCCAGCTTGCGCGCCTTGTCCCGCAGCAGCCGCTGCCGCCGCACCCGTTCGATGACCGCCTCGTTGTCGACGCCGGAGAGGCCGTCGGGGTCGAACACCCGGCGGCGGATCAGGAAGGCGTGCCCGCAGCCGACGACGGCGAGCAGGAACGTGAGGATGCCGATGACGCGCCGGGGGCCGTCCTGCTCGATGTCCGGCATGAGCACGAGCAGCAGGGTGAACACCGAGATGTAGGCCGCGGACGCGACCAGCAGGTGGGCACTGCGGCGCCAGAGCGCCGCCGCGGCGAACGTGAAGGGTGTGGCGTAGCCGAGGGTGAGGAACGGCAGCGCCGCCCAGGTCACGCTCAACGCCGCTCGACCCGGCGGCATGCTGTCAGAGGGGACCCGTGGTTCGTACGGCGCTGGGGCGTTCATCGAGCGATCTCCCGAGCCGGTATGGGTGATTTTGTTGTGAGGGTCAGGGCAGGGTCAGGATCTCGTGGCCGTTCTCGGTCACCAGGATCGTGTGCTCGAACTGCGCGGTGCGCCTGCGGTCCTTGGTGACGACCGTCCAGCCGTCGTCCCACATGTCGTAGTCATGGGTGCCGAGCGTGAGCATCGGCTCGATGGTGAAGGTCATACCCGGCTGCATCATCGTGGTCGCGCTCGGGTCGTCGAAGTGCGGCACGACCAGCCCGGAGTGGAACGTGGTGCCGATGCCGTGGCCGGTGAAGTCGCGCACCACCCCGTACCCGAACCGCTTGGCGTACGACTCGATCACGCGGCCGATCACGTTCAGCGCGCGGCCCGGCGCGACCGCCTTGATGGCGCGCGCCGTGGCCTCGCGGGTGCGCTCGACCAGCAGCCGCGATTCCTCGTCGACGTCGCCGCAGAGGAACGTGGCGTCGGTGTCGCCGTGCACACCCTCGATGAACGCCGTGATGTCGATGTTGACGATGTCGCCGTCGCGCAGCACCGTGTCGTCGGGGATGCCATGGCAGATCACCTCGTTGATCGAGGTGCACAGCGACTTGGGGAAGCCGCGGTAGCCGAGCGTCGACGGGTAGGCGTCGTGCTCCACCAGGAACTCGTGGCCGATGACGTCCAGCTCGTCGGTGGTGACACCGGGACGCACATGCCGGCCGACCTCCTCCAGCGCCTGCGCGGCGATCCGGCCGGCGACCCGCATCTTCTCGATGGTCTCGGGGGTCTTGACGTCCGGCTCGCCCGTCTTGGGACGCTTCTTGCCGACGTACTCTGGCCGCGCGATGTGGGCGGGAACCTTGCGCATGGGCGACACGCGGCCGGGCCGGAGCAGTTGGGTCGTCATATACCTGGAGTGTAGTCAGCAGGATCGGGGCACGAATCCGAGCAGCGGTCGACAGCGGAGGGTTGGATGAGTAAGGACAACGATGGTGACTGGTGGTTCTGCCTGAAGCACATGAAGGTCGAGCACGGCGCGGGCTGTCCCAACAAGGACCGCATGGGGCCGTACCAGAGCCAGTCAGAGGCCTCCAACGCCCTGGCCACGGCGCGCGAGCGCAACGAGGCCTGGCGCAAGCAGGACGCGACCTTCGACGGCGACGACTAGGCCGGCGCCCGGGTCAGGCGCCGACCACCGCGTAGGCGCGCACGGTGAACGAGCACATCCCCTCGACCGCGGGCGGCACGGCGTGGAACCGGAAGCCGTCGGGCGGCAACCGGTCGAGCCCGGTCAGATGCTCGACGATCGGGATGCCGGCGGCCAGCAGCGCGGTGTGCGCGGGACGCGCGGGGTCGGCGGTCGAGTCGATGTTCACCGTGTCGATGCCGACCAGTGCGGCGCCCTGGCCGGCGAGCCAGGCGGCGGCGTCCGCGGTGACGTACGGGTGCTCGCCGGAGCCGTAGGCCGGAGTGCCCCAGTGCCGGTCCCAGCCGGTGTGGATGATCACAGCTCGCCCGTGCACCTCGTACGGCACGAGCACGGCCGGGTCGATCGGGCCGCCCTCGGTGATCCGCACCACCAGCCCGTCGAGGTCGGCCAGCCGCGCCAGCGGCAGCCCCGCCACGTCCATCCCGTCGGCGAACCGGTGATTGGGGCTGTCCACGTACGTGCCGGTGCCTGAGACCATCGTGATCCGGTCGAACTGGAAGCTGGTGCCGGGCGCGTAGCGCGCGGCCGACTCCTCCCTGCTCAGGTGGTCACCGATCTCCGGGCCGGGCAGCCCGGGCACCGTGATGGTCCCGTCCCGCAGGACGTGCGAGAGGTCGACGATACGCCGATCGGCGGGACGGCCGGCCGCCACTGAGTCGCTCATGGCAGGACATTGTGCCTGGCAGCCCAGGGACCGCGTCAGCCCAGGGACCGCGTCAGCGCAGGTGCGACTCGTCGGCGGCCGTACCACTGATCTTGTCGAGCACGCGGGCCAGCCGGTCCCGCAAGCCGGGTCTCGGCCGGGCCTCGGGCGTCTCCTGGGCGGCCGCCGCGCTCACCAGGTGCTGGGCGCCGTCGAAGGACAGGAGCGACTCCTCGGGCGACACCGTGAGCGCCTCGTGCGCCAGGCCCTGGAGCTCACGGTCCCCGCCGTCCATCGCCAGGATGACCGCGCCGGTCCGGCGCGCGTCGTCCACCCGTTCCAGCAGCGGGACGGGCGCCTCCTCCTCCGCGACCACGAAGAGCGTCTCGCCGCGCTGCGCCCGCTCGAGGCGTTCCAGCCCGATCCGCAGGTGCGGCGGGGCGTCCGGCGGCGGCGACCAGCGCACCAGTGTGGGAGACAGCTCGGGCATCGCCCCGAGCCGGCTCTCGTCGTCGAGGTGGGCGGCCAGATGCCAGGGATCCTCGGCCGGCGTGCCCACCAGCAGCAGCCCGCCCGGCGTGCGCACGCTGACCCGCAGCGCCCGGCCGAACTCGCCGGTGCGCTCCAGCCAGCCGGTGGCGGCCAGTACCTCTCGCAACAACGTCACCTGCTCGGCGTCCACGCGCTCCATCGTGCCGTACGCGGCGCCGGGAGGCCGGGTGAATCGTGTTCGGGCTCACCTGGCAGACTCGTGACCATGACGGAGCAGCAGACGAAGACCCCCTACGACCTGCCCGACGTGAACGGTCTGGCGATCGGCATCCTCGGCGGCACCGGCGACCAGGGCGGCGGCCTGGCGCGGCGGTTCGCGCTGGCCGGGCACCAAGTGATCATCGGCTCGCGCAAGGCGGAGCGCGCCCAGCAGGCAGCCGAGGCCCTGGGTGAGGGGCTGCCCGTGCGAGGGGCGGAGAACGCGGTGGCCGCGAGCGAGGCCGACGTCGTGATCGTCGCGGTGCCGTGGGACGGGCACAAGGCCACGCTGGAGTCGCTGCGAGCCGAACTGGCGGGCAAGATCGTCGTTGACTGCGTGAACCCGTTGGGCTTCGACAAGAAGGGCGCGTACCCCCTGCCGGTCGAGGAGGGCAGCGCCGCCCAGCAGGCCGAGGCCGTGCTCACCGGCAGCCGGGTCGTCGCCGCGTTCCACCATGTGTCCGCCAAGCTGCTGCTCGATCCCGAGGTCGACGAGATGGAGCTGGACGTGCTCGTGCTCGGCGACGACCGGGAGGCGACCGATCTGGTGCAGGCCCTCGCGGGCCGCATCCCGGGCATGCGGGGCGTCTACGGCGGCCGGTTGCGCAACGCGCACCAGGTCGAGGCCTTCACGGCCAACCTGATCTCCATCAACCGGCGCTACAAGGCGCACGCCGGGCTCCGGATCACCGACGTGTGATCTTCGATTCCGCGTAAGCCCGGGACTTCCCGCCGCCGACTCAGTACGGTGCTGATCGTGGTCGAGGGGGAGAACGGTACGCGGCGGGCGCAGGTGATGCTGCCCTCGCCCAAGATCGGGCCGTTGCGCTCGGTGGTCTACCGGATCGTCATCGCCTGCGTCCTGCTGGTCGCCGTGGTCGCCGCGGTGTACCTCGACCGCGACGGCTACAAGGACAACAACGGCGGCCAGCTGTCGCTGTTGGACTGCTTCTACTACGCCACGGTGAGCATCTCGACCACCGGGTACGGCGACATCGCGCCGACCAGCCCGGGCGCGCGGCTGGTCAACATCATCTTCATCACGCCGGCGCGCGTGCTGTTCCTGATCGTCCTCGTCGGCACGACCCTCGAGGTGCTCGCGGAACGCACGCGCCAGGACTGGAAGCTGTCCCGTTGGAGGGATCGGGTGCGTGACCACATCGTGGTCGTCGGCTACGGCACGAAGGGCCGCAGCGCCGTCAAGACCTTGCTGAGCACGGGCGTCGCACGCGACTCGATCGTCGTGGTCGACCCCGATCCCCGGGTGGTCGCGGAGGCCGCGGAGGCCGGTTTCGTCGGGGTCGTCGGGGACGCCACCGAGAACTCGGTGCTACGCCAGGCGTCGGCGCATCTGGCCAGGGAGATCGTCGTCGCCACCGCGCGCGACGACACCGCCGTGCTGGTCACACTGTCCGCGCGGCACCTCAACCCGACCGCCGGGATCCAGGCGTCGGTGCGGGAGTCGGAGAACGTCCAGCTGTTGCGGCAGAGCGGTGCCGACCACGTCGTCACCTCGTCCGAGGCGGCCGGGCGGCTCCTCGGCGTCTCGACGTCGCAGCCGAACGTCGGTGAGATCATGGAGGATCTCCTGGAGCAGGGCCGCGGACTGGACCTCTACGAACGCGAGGTGCGGGTCGAGGAACTGGGCAAGCCGATCCGGGCCGTCCGCGAGCCGGCCCTCGCGCTGGTCCGCGACGGCCGCACCATGCCGTACGACTCCAAGGCCTGCCGCGAGCTGAAGCGCGGGGACCGCCTGATCCTGGTCAAGTCGACGCATCCGGAGAACGAGACGGACGAGGACGAGGTGACGGGTGCCTGACCGGAACGCCGCCCGGCTTTCGCACGTCGTATCATCTGAGCCAACAGGGCAGGTGAACATGAGGCAGAAGCGCTCGGCCGATCCGTGGAGCACGTTCCTGACCACCTCGGCGCGAGGCGGCGGTGGCCCCACGCCGGCTGACCGGCACGTCCCGGCGGCCCAGCCCGCCCCCGAGCCGGGCCACGCGCCGGGAAGCGGTGACGCTGCCGACCTGCCCGACGGCTGTCGCCGCGTGCTGAGCCAGCTCGACGCCGTCAACGCGCCGCAGACGCTGGAAGAGATCCACCACGGCACCGGACTGGGGCTGCTGGAGGTCGCCGAGGCCGTCGAGGCGTTGCGGGACCGCGGCCTGGTCGCGGTCGAACGCGAGGTCGACGAGGTCGTCCGCCGGACGGGCGGCAGCGGGCCCGGTTGAGATGGCCGGATACCTCGTCACGATCGCCCTGAGCTGTCTCGTCGGGGTCGCAGAACTCATCAGCCGCTACCGTGATCACCCCGGCAAGCTCGTGCGGGTCCCGAGCACCTGGGCGTACGTCATGATCAACGGCGCCGCCGGAGCCGGCTCGCTGTTGTTGCTGCACACCTTCGACTGGAAGCTCGGCGTGCCGTCGCCCGAGATGGCGGGGGCCGCACAGGTGCTGGCCGCCAGCCTCGGCTCCATGATGATCTTCCGCAGTGCGGTGTTCACCGTCCGCGTCGGCGACGAGGACGTCGCCGTCGGGCCGAGCACGCTGCTCAGCGCGCTGCTGGCCGCCGCCGACCGCGGCGTGGACCGCATGCAGGCCAAGGCCCGGGCGAACGAGGCGGGCGACATCATGAGGGACATCTCGTTCGCCAAGGCAAGACTCGCGCTGCCCACGTACTGCCTCGGGCTGCTCATGAACGTCTCGGCCGAGGACCAGGCCGCGCTGCGCACCGCCGTGGACGCGCTGGGCGGCACCGACGAGATGACCGACCGGCAGAAGGCTCTCAACCTCGGGCTGCTGCTGATCAACGTCGCCGGGCCCGACGTCCTGCAGGCCGCCGTCGGCACGCTCCGATCGGAGATCGAGGTCGACGCCGCCACCGGCGACGGGGCGCGCGTTCCCGGGCCGCGCCGCGAGCTCGCCAACGGCGAGTCACAGCGCGATCCGGTCCGTTCGAATCCCGACTGACCGCGAATCCCGACTGAAACGCGAAAACGGCCGGGCTGTGCCCGGCCGTTCGTTCGCTGTGCGGGTCAGTGGTAGGCGTGCTCGGACGTGGGGAAGGCACCGCCCACGACCTCGTCCGCGTACTGCCGGGCCGCGTCACCGAGGACGGTCTGCAGGTCGGCGTACTTCTTGACGAACTTGGCGGTGTGCGGGGTGAGCCCGGCCATGTCCTGCCAGACCAGCACCTGCGCGTCGGTGTTGTCGCCCGCGCCGATGCCGATGGTCGGGATCGACAGCGAGGCGGTGACCCTGGCGGCCAGGTCCTCGGGGACGCATTCGAGGACGATGGCGAAGGCGCCGGCGGCTTCGAGCGCCTTGGCGTCGGACATGAGCTCGTCGCCCGCCTGGCCCCGGCCCTGCACGCGGTAGCCGCCGAAGACGTTGACCGACTGCGGGGTGAGGCCGAGGTGGCCCATCACCGGGATGCCGGCGGCGACCATGGCCTCGGCCTGGGGAAGCACGCGGCGGCCGCCTTCGAGCTTGACGGCGTGCGCGCCGGTCTCCTTGAGGAAGCGGGTGGCGGTGGCCAGGCACTCGGCGACGCCGGTCTGGTAGGAGCCGAACGGCAGGTCGGCGACGACCATGGCGCGCTTGGAGCCGCGGACCACGGCGGCGGTCAGCGGGATCAGGTCGTCCACGGTGACGGGGATCGTCGAGTCGTAGCCGTACACCACCATCGCGGCGGAGTCGCCCACGAGCAGCACCGGGATCCCGGCCTCGTCGAAGACGCGTGCGGTGAGGGCGTCGTACGCGGTGAGCATCGGCCACTTCTCGTGCCGTTCCTTGGCGGCGGCGATGTCGCGTACGGTGACCCGTCGGTTGCTCTTGCCGCCGTAGAGGGCGGTCGGCTGAGCAGCGGGAACTGAAGATGTGGACACGCTGAACCTCCAGTCTCGAGGCGCCACTGTGGCGTACCCGGACGGAACCGATGATCCCACTCTCCCAACGATTCCGAAACCCTCTCGAATTCCCCGATAGTTTCGAAACGATACGGTTGCGTATCGGTCGGCGCGGGAGTACCTTGAAATACGCAACGCATCCGTATCGCTGGGTCTTCCCGCAAGGCCCGAGGGAGTGCAGTGGATCAAGAAACCATCCAGCGCCGCCGCTGGGCGATCCTGGGCGTGCTGACGTTCAGCCTGCTCGTTGTCGTGCTCGACAACACGATCCTCAACGTGGCGCTCAAGACCATCGCCGACCCCAACCAGGGGCTGGGTGCGACGCAGAGCCAGCTCGAGTGGTCGATCAACTCCTACACGCTGGTCTTCGCGGGCCTGCTGTTCACGTTCGGAGTGATCGGCGACCGGCTCGGCCGCAAGCGGGTTCTCATGGGGGGCATGGTGGTCTTCGCCATCGCCTCGCTGGCGTCGGCGTACGCGCAGACCCCCGACCAGCTGATCTGGGCCCGCGCCCTGATGGGCCTCGGCGGTGCCGCGATCATGCCGCAGACGCTCTCGATCATCACCAATGTCTTCGAGCCGCACGAGCGCGGCCGCGCGATCGGCATCTGGGCCGGCGCGGTCGGCCTGGCCGTGGCCATCGGCCCGGTCACCGGCGGCCTGCTGCTCGCCCACTTCTGGTGGGGCTCGGTGTTCCTCATCAACGTGCCGGTCGTGGTGATCGGCCTGCTTCTGATGACGTTCCTCGTGCCCGAGTCGCGCAACCCGCTGCCCGGCGGCCTGGACCCCACGGGCGTGCTGCTGTCGATCGTCGGCTTGGTGGCCGTCTCGTACGGCATCATCCAGGGCGGCGAACGCGGCGAGTGGCTGGCACCGCCCGTGCTCGGCCCGATCGTGCTCGGGCTTGCCGTGCTGGCGCTCTTCGTCTGGCACGAGGCCCGCACCGAGCACCCGGCGTTCGACGTGCGGCTCTTCCGTGACCCGCGCCTGTCCGCCGCCGTCGCGTCCATCGCGCTGTGCTTCTTCGCCGCGGCCGGCGTGTTCTTCTTCACCAACTTCTACATGCAGTCGGTGCGCGGGCTGAGCCCGCTGCACGCGGGCATGATGGTGCTCCCGTTCGCGGCGGCCCAGCTGATCTTCTCGCCGCGCAGCTCCACGATGGTGCGCCGGTTCGGCGCCAAGGCGGTCTGCACGGCCGGTCTGCTCATGGTCGCGGCGGCCCTGGCGGGCTATCAGTTCGTGGACGAGACCAGCCCGCTGTGGGTCCTGGGCGTGATCTTCTTCGTGCAGGGCGCGGGCATGGCCAACGTGATGCCGCCCGCGACCGAGTCGGTCATGTCGGCGCTGCCGAAGGAGAAGGCCGGCGCCGGATCGGCCATCAACAACACCGCCCGCCAGGTCGCGGTGGCCCTCGGCGTCGCCGTGCTCGGCTCGGTCGTCGCCTCGGTCTACCGCCAGGACCTGGCCGACCGCCTGGCGGCGCTGCCGCCGGAGGCACGCGAGGTCGCGACCGAGTCCGTCGAGGGTGCCAATCACGTCGGTGCCGGAATGGGCCCGGCCGGTCAGGGCCTCATCGACTCGGCCAACCACGCGTTCATGCACGGTATGCACATCGCCTCCATCGCCGCGGCCGTGATCGCCTTCCTCGGCGCGATGGTCGTGCTCAAGTGGATGCCCGGCCGGGGCGCCGCGATCACCCCTGAGACAGGGCAGACTGGGGACGCCGAGCGCCAGGAGCGGGAGACCGCCGGAGTATCCGGAGCATGAAGCGATGAGGCTGGACGCGGGATGACGGAGACCACGCAGCAGCGCCCGGGGGCCGGAAGGTCGCCCGGGCGGCCGCGCAGCGAGCGCGCCGAGAAGGCGATCATCGAGGCGACGCTCGACCTGCTCGCCGAGGAGTCCGGCGTGGCCGGCGTCTCCATCGAGGCGGTGGCCGCCCGGGCCGGCGTCGGCAAGACCACGATCTACCGGCGCTGGTCCAACAAGGAGGCGCTGATCGTGGACGCGCTGGCGTCGGTGAAGGGCACGCTGCCCACGCCGCCCGGCGACTCGGTGCGCGAGGACCTGCTGGTGCTCGCCCTCGCGATGCACACCGAGCGGCACCGCAAGCACGCCAAGTGCTTCTGGAACGTGGTCGGCAGCGCGGAGAAATTCCCCGAGCTGTACGCCCGCTACCGGCAGGACGTGATCGAGCCGCGCCGCGACGTCATCCGCGCGGTCCTGCGGCGCGGCATCGAGACGGGCGAGTTGCGCGCCGACCTGGACGTCGACGTCTCGCTCGCGATGCTGGTCGGCTCGCTCAGCATCAAGACGCCGAAGGACGAGCTGCCCGAGGGGTTCCCCGAGGCGGTCGTGGCGACCCTCCTGGAGGGGATCGCGGCTCCCGGAGCCTGACTCCGGCCCTCTTCCTGGAGCGCCTTCCATAGCGGCGAGACCGAAAGAGGATGGCAGGACGGTACCGATTTCACGCCGGTAAGCGTGATCTTCTCCCCTCGATGCCCCGGAATGCTCCATACTGGCGGCTGGGGAGTGGTAGGAGGACCGGCTGTCGGGAGCGCCTCAGGTGAGATCCGTGATTGCGCCGCAGGGCGATGTGGCCGCAGCCGACTCGGCGTCGCGGACGCTCGTGCTCGGCATCGACGGTGCCCAGGGCATCGTCCAGTGCGGCCCGAACGCCGAGGCCGTGCTCGGCCGTCCGCCCGCAGATCTGATCGGGCGGCCCGCCGCCGAGCTCGTCGACGACGACTCCAAGAGCGATCTCGAAGGTCTGCTCGAGGCGATCATTGCGGGCCAGGAACGCCGGGCCGTGCTGAGCGTCCGGCGTGGCGACGGCAGCACGACCGAGTCGGTGGTGACCGCGCAGCCGCTCGTCGGCGGCGTGGCGCCCGGCTTCCCGGCGGGGCTGTTGTTCGTCCGCGTGGCGCTCCCGGTCAGCGAGCGCTACCAGGATCCGGCCTTGATGCGGCGCGCCCTCATGGACGACCCGCTGGCGAGGTTCGGCGCCTCCCTCGACCTGGACCAGACCGCCAAGGGCCTGGTCGACGTCATCGTCCCCCACTTCTGCACGACCGCGTCGGTGCTGATCCTGGAGAGCCTGGTCGCCGCCGACGAGGTGCACAGCGAGTCCGGTTCGGCGGTGCTGCGGCGCATCGCGGTGACCTCCGACGACGGCAACCCCGCGTGGACGGCGACCTTCCCCGTCGGTGAAGTGCTCATCTACCCCGAGGGCACGCCCTACCGCCAGGTGCTGGACACCGCCCGTCCGGTGCACCTGCCGCACGTGGACGTCCAGCTCGCGGGCGACATCGCCGGGAAGTGGCGCCGCGGCCCCGTGGGCCGGCTCCTCACCGGCGTCTCCATGGTCCTGCTGCCCCTGATCGCTCGTGACACGCTGCTCGGCTTCATCGCCTGCACCCGGGTGCCGGGGTTCCGCAAGTTCGACGCGTACGACGTCGAGATCGGCATGGAGTTCGCCTCCCGCGCCGCCATCGTCATCGACAACGCCCGGCTGTTCAGCCGGGAGCGCGCGACCGCGCTCACGCTGCAGCGCAGCCTGCTGCCCAACCGGCTGTCCGCGCCGTCCTCGGTGGAGGTCCGGCACCGCTACCTGCCCGGCAGCAAGCTGGTCGAGGTCGGCGGCGACTGGTACGAGTCGATCGCGCTGCCCGGTGCCCGGGTCGCGCTCATCGTCGGTGACGTCGCCGGGCACGGCGTGCGCGCCGCCGTCACGATGGGCCGCCTGCGCACGGCGCTGCACACGCTCGCCAACCTCGAACTGCCGCCCGCCGACGCGCTGCACATCATGCACGAGCTGATGATCGAGCTGGGTGAGCAGGAGCCGCACTTCGCCACCTGCGTGTACGCGGTGTACGACGCCACCACCGGCACCGTCGAGGTCGCCTCCGCCGGGCACCTCCCGCCGCTCCTCGTCGCCCCGGAGGGCTCGAACGACTTCCTGGAGATCCCGCCCGCTCCGCCCCTGGGCGTCTCGGGCGGCGCGACGATCGAGAGCCGCGAGTTCAAGGTCGAGGACGGCAGCCTCTTCGTCATCTACACCGACGGCCTGGTCGAGAATCGCGGCACCGACATCGACGACGGCCTCGCCCGGCTCCAGGGCGTCTTCAGCCCCGGCAGCACCAGCCGGCCGATGGAAGACCTGGCCAAGGCGACCCTCGACGGCGTCTACGCCGACCACCACCGGGACGACATCGCGGTGCTGATCGCGCGGCTGAGCCGCCTTCCCGAAGACCGCTGCGCCACCTGGACCCTGCCCGCCGATCCCGCCGCCGTCCGCCGCGCCCGCGGGCTGGTCCGCAGCAAGCTGGACGAGTGGGAGCTCGGCGACCTGTCCTACACGACCGAGCTGCTCGCCTCCGAGCTCGTCACCAACGCGCTGCGTTACGCCCCCGGCGGCCCGATCGAGCTGCGGCTGCTGCTGGAACGCACGGTGGTCTGCGAGGTTTTGGACCGCTCCGCCGCCCTGCCGCGCCTGCGCCACGCCACCGACGACGAGGAGAACGGCCGCGGCCTGCTCGTCGTCAGCCAGCTCGCTCACCGCTGGGGCACCCGCCGCACCGCCGCCGGCAAGGTCGTGTGGTGCGAGCAGATCGTCCCGGGCGTCGACCCCGACCCCTCCGAGCCCGTCCCCGCCTGGCCCGGTGAGAACCACCACCGCGAATAGCCGGTCAGATCTGCAGCACGGTGAGCTTGGGATCCAGGGCGCGCAGATCGCTCGGGTCGGTCGTGATGACCGGTACATGATGTCGGCGAGCGAGCATCACCACATGGGCGTCGACTAGATCGTCGCCGTCCTGGCGGAGTCCGAGGAAGACTCCGATGGCCTTGGCGACGGGAACGGTGATCTCGACGACCTGAGTGCTCGGTCTCCGGAGCAACATGGCGAGCGCGGCCTGCCTGGGGGTGCCCCGCCAGGCCTCGGCGAGGGATCCGGCCGAGACGATGATCTCACCCTCCCGGCCGAGCTCGCGGAGCAACGCCGTGAGGTATTGCTGCTTGCCACGCCGCTCAAGGGCGATGAGCGCCCCGGTGTCCAGAACGCACCCTTCCATCACGCGGCGCCCTTGGCCGTCGGTCCCGGGCGGCGCTCCGCCGCCATCTCCCTCATGACCTTCATGGCCTCCGCGGCCCATTCCTTCGCGTCTTCGTCGGGCTCGCCGCCGATCTCGCGAAGCACGTCCACCAGCATCTCGTGGGCGTCGTAAGAGTCGATCCGGTCGCTGATCGCTTCCACGACGAACGAGGACACCGTTGGATAGACGTCCGGATTCCGGGCGATCACCGCCTTGATCCGCTCGACTTGCTCAAGCGGGAGCGTCACGGTCACCCGCTTAACGTTCTCGGCCATGCCTCGAAGCTAACATACGATCGTATGCAGAATCGTCGAATGCGCGGCGATCGTGCCGGGCAGGTGCTCGTTCAGGCACGGCCGCACGAAGACGCCGCCGCGCCCCTGGTGCCGCAACTGCGGCGCATCCACACGCTCTACCTCGCCGAACAGGAACGCTGTGCCGGTCGGCTCGCGCCCGGCAACCACTCGTTCGAACGTGGCATCCGCGTCACCGGCTTCGCGCTGGAGCTACTCGGCTGAGGGCTCGCGCCAGCGGTTGGTGATGGGGACGCGGCGGTCGCGGCCGAAGTTCTTCGCGGTGATCTTGGGGCCCGGCGGGTACTGGCGGCGCTTGTACTCGGCCAGGTCGACCAGCCGGATGACCCGTTCGACCAGAGCGGGATCGTGGCCCGCCGCCACCAGGGCGTCGCGGCCCATGTCGCGCTCGACGTAGTCGACCAGCAGTGGATCGAGGACGTCGTACGGCGGCAGCGAGTCGCGGTCCTTCTGGCCCGGGCGGAGCTCGGCCGACGGCTCCTTGTCGATGATGACCTCGGGAATCGGCTCCTCCCCGAAGGGGTGGAGGAACGCCAGATCCGAGCCGGCCTGCGCGTTGCGCCAGCGGGCCAGCGCCCACACCATCGTCTTGGTCAGATCCTTGATGGGGCCGAAGCCGCCTGCGGAGTCGCCGTAAAGGGTCGAGTAGCCGGTGGCCAGCTCGCTCTTGTTGCCGCCGGTGAGAACGAGGTGGCCGTACTCGTTCGACAGGCCCATCCAGACGTTGGCGCGGATGCGGGCCTGGAGGTTCTCGGCGGCGAGGCCGGTGAGATCGAGCTGCTCTTCGAACGCCTCGACCATGCGGGCGATCGGCACCACGCGCGAGTGCAACCCCTGCCGCTTGACCAGGTCCTCGGCGTCGGTGACCGAGCCCTCGGAGGAGTAGCGGCTGGGCAGCAGCACCACGTGCACGTTGTCGGGGCCGATGGCGTCGGCGGCGATGGTGGCGACCAGGGCCGAGTCGATGCCGCCGGACAGGCCCAGGATGACCGAGCGGAAACCGTTCTTGCGGACGTAGTCGCGGGTGCCGAGCACCAGCGCCGCATACACCTCACCGAGGTCGTCGAGCGGCTCGGAGACCGACTGCGGCTCCACGGGGTAGGCGGGCAGCGGAGTGGGGGACAGGACGCGGCGGTCGATCGTGATCGTGGTGCCGTCCAGGGCGTCCACCGGGACCTTGCCGGGCTCCAGCGCGGGATCGGCGGCGGGCAGCGCCAGGTCGGCGATCAGTAGGTGCTCGGTGAACTGGGGCGCGCGCGCCAGCAGGGTGCCGTCTGCGCCGACGATGATGGAGTCGCCGTCGAAGACCAGCTCGTCCTGGCCGCCGACCATGTTGACGTAGGCCAGCGCGCAGCCGGCCTCTCTCGCCCGCCGGGCGCACAGCTCGAGACGGACGTCGTCCTTGTCGCGCTCGTACGGCGAGGCGTTGATGGCCAGCAGCAGCCCGGCGTTGGCGGTCTCGGTGACGCTGACCGGGCCGCCGTCCTGCCAGAGGTCCTCGCACACCACGGTCGCGACGTCCACGCCGTGCAGACGGACCACGGGAAGGCGGTCGCCGCGCACGAAGATGCGGTATTCGTCGAAGACCCCGTAGTTGGGCAGGTGGTGCTTGGCCGACCGGACCAGCACCTCGCCGCCGTGCAGCCACGCGGCCGCGTCGAGCGGTGATCCGGCGGGCTGCCCCGCCCGCACCAGGCTGACCGTACGGCGGTCGAGGTAGCCGGTGACGACGGGAACGTCCCCGAGCCCCTCGTCGGCCAGCCTGCGGGCGGTGCGTTCCAGGACGCGGAGCGAGCCCTCGACGAAGGACTTGCGCAGCGCGAGGTCCTCCACCGGGTAGCCGGTCAGCATCATCTCGGGGAAGGCGACCAGATGCGCGCCCGCGTCGGCGGCGCGCCGGGTCCATTCCACGATGAGGTCGGCATTGCCGTCGAGGTCGCCGACCGTCGAGTTCACCTGCGCGAGCGCGATCCGTAGCTGTGCCACGTCACCAGCCTAAGCCGCCGCCGTATCCGATTCCGAGGAAGGTCTCGTCAATGTGACGAAAAGAACTCTCGGTCGTTGAGTACAGGCGATCTTCCCGTCCTGGCGGGCTTCATGCGCGGGTGCCCCCATGCGTCGGCGGGCCCTACGTACCGGCGAGCAGGGCCTGCTTGCGGCGGCGGCGGATCGCCGGGCCAAGGCCGAGCTGGGCCATGGCGGCCGCCAGGCCGAGTCCGAGACAGGCCAGCCACAACGCGGGCGCACCGATCCCGAGCAGCTGGGTGCCGCCGAGCGGGGCCAGCAGGAAGCCGCCCGACCATGCCATCCCGAACAGGCCGCTGTACCGCCCGCGCAGGTGGACCGGGGCGAGATCGGCGACGACCGCCTGGAGCACCGACGCGGCGATGATCTCGCCCAGCGTCCAGACCAGGACGGTGCCGACATAGCTCCACAACGACGACGCGAACGCGGTCAGCCCGTAGCCGACGCCGACGATCGCGAACCCGGCGGCGAGCACCCTGCTGTGGTCGCGGCGGCTCAGCCACGCCGCGACCAGGGGCTGCACGGTGATGATGACGACGCCGTTGGCGGCGATCGCGATCCCGTACGCCTGCGGGCCGAGGCCGTCCTCCTTCATGGCCAGCGCCATGGTGGTCATGCCCTGGAGGAGCACGAACGTGTAGGCGATCGCGATCAGCACGTACATGACCATGACGCGGTCGCGCAGGACGTCGAGGAAGCCCCCCTTGTCGTGGTCGGCACGGGCACGCTTGGGCCGTGAGTCGGGCACCGCCCGCCACACCAGGAGGCCGAAGCCGGCGCAGGTGATCGCGTCGATCCAGAACAACCACAGGAAACCCTGCTGGGCGAGCGTGCCGCCGAGGACGGTGGCGACCGCCCAGCCCAGGTTGATCGCCCAGAAGAGCAACGCGAACGCGCGCGGCCGTTCGGCGGGAGAGATGATGTCGGCGACCATCGCCTGCGACGCCGGCCGGTAGAGGTCCAGGACCAGACCGAGGACGAGCACCGCCGCGACGATCGACACGATGTCCTGCGCGTAGCCGAGCGCGAGCATCGCCAGGCCCGTGAGGACGGTGCCGAGGGTGAGGGTGGCCTTGCGGCCGATCCGGTCGGTGAGGAAGCCCCCGACGAGCTGGCTGACGATAGACCCGGCGCCGAGCACGGCCATCACCAGGCCCGCCTGGCCCAGTGACAGCCCGCGCGTGGTGGTCAGGTAGAGGCCCAGGAACGGCTCGACCATCGTGCCGAGCCGGTTGAGCAGGGTGCCCGACCACAGGATCCAGAACGTACGGGGGAAGCCGCCGATCCGGTCGTGCAGGAACGGGGGCAGCCTGCCGGGGGCGGAGGACTCGGCGACGGGGGGCGGGGGCTCGTCCAGGGCGGTCACGTGATCGATGGTGGAGACGGTGTGATGATCCCGAAAATCATTTAGCGTCAGCTAAATGATCGAGTTCGTCTTCCGCATCGACGACGTCGCGCGGGTGCGGTTCGCGTTCTCTCCGCTCTGGGAGCTGGTGCACGGGCTGCGGGTGCTCGCGGACCCGTCCCGGCGCGCCCTTCACCTGCCGTGGGTGCGCGCCGTACGGCCAAGGCTGCGCGGGCTCGACCTCGAACTCCTGCGGAGCGTGGTCCCGCCGACCGGCTACATCCCGGACTTCCTCACCCCGCCGCCGGAGACGCCGCTGCCGGACTTCGGGGCCGAGCTGGAGATCGTCCGGGCCACGCCGCCCGAGGTCGTCGCCAAGGAGCTCCGCTGGACGGGGTGGGGGAGCACCGAAAGGGGAGACAGCGGACGGGGAGACAGCGGACGGGAGAACGCCGCCGGGGCGTCGTGGCAGGTGATGGCGGATGAGCCCGCGCGGTCCCTGGAGGTGCTGTGCGACCAGCTCGAACGGTTCTGGAACGCCGCCGTCGAGCCGTACTGGGAAGGGATCTCGGACCTGCTGGAAGGCGACGTGCTGCGGCGGACACGGGCCCTGGCGGCGAACGGGGCGGAGGGTGTCTTCGCCGACCTCGACCCCGCCGTCCGCTGGCGCGGGGACACGCTCTTCGTCGACCGCTGGTGGGACTACCGGGGCGAGCTGGCCGGGCGCGGGCTGCTGCTGGTGCCCAGCGTCTTCGTCTGGCCGCAGGTCTCGGTGATGGTGCCGCCGTACCAGCCCATGCTCAGCTACCCGCCGTACGGCGTGGCGACCCTCTGGGAGTCGAGCCCCGCCGCGCCGCCGGACGCCCTCGCCGCCCTGATCGGACGGCGCCGCGCCGAACTGCTCATCGCGCTCGTCTCACCGGCCTCGACCACCGAGCTCTCCCGGCGGCTGAACGTGACGCCGGGCGCGGTCAGCCAGCATCTCGGTGTCCTGCGGGCCTGCGGGCTGGTCACCGGGCACCGCCTCGGCCGCCGCGTTCTCTACACGCGTACCAGGGCTGGAGACGCCTTGGCGGAGTCTCCGTCGGCGCAGTGATCTCCTCAGGCAGTGATCTCCGTCACCGCAGTGAGGCGAAGGCGTCGAGGCGCGGCCGCTGCCGACCGGGCAGCAGCGCGGCGCGGCCCGTACCGCCGGACTGGCTGTAGCGGCCGGACTCGGCGAGCCAGTCCAGGTAAGCCCGCGGCGCGTCCAGGAGGGCACGGACGACCTGGGCCGCCGCGCCGCGCGCCTCCTGGGGGAGCCGCAACGGCCCGAGCGAGTCACCCATCGTTCGGGCGGCCTCCTGCACGTCCAGCACGCGGTGGACGATGCGGTCCAGAATCCATCCGGCTGCCTGCGCCGGCTCGAATCCGTGGGCCGCCTTCAGCACCATGATCTGGTTGTGCACGTCGCCGTGCGCCGCCTCCTTGGCGTACGAGGCGATGTCGTTGCACCACGCCAGCACGTCGGCGGTGCCATCGATCAAGGTCTTCCACACCGGGGTGGCGAGCAGGAGGGGCGGCAGTTCCACGCCCAGCACCGGCTCGATCAGGTCGTACAGGAACGGCGCGGCGGCCCGCCGCCGGAGCGCCGGATAGGCGTCCTGCGCGGGGGTGCCGCCCACCCGACGGCCGACCGCCTCGTCCGCGCATCCGGTCCGGTGCTCCTCCATGTGCAGCAGGAACCGGCGGCGCCAGTCGCGGGTCATGCCGCCGGTGGTGGCCTGCCACAGCTCCACGACCGTGGCCTCCAGCGGCCGGGCCCCGGGCTTGGCGTGGCCACGGCGCATCGCCTTCAGCAGGTCGTCGTACAGCCCGTGCACGGCGGTCGCGCTGGCTCCCGTCGGGGTGTCGTCGAACGTGTCGTCCAGCGCGAATGACCAGGTCAGCCAGCGGGCAAAGAGCTCGACCCGTTCGAGCTCGGAGGTCGGGAAGATCCGCGCCGCCAGCCGTTCGAACCGCCCGCGGCCCAGCGGCGAGGTGTCCGGATCACCCAGCACCAGGCCCCGGTTGCGGGCCCACGCCCCCACCCGTTCACCCAGAGGCCAGGCGTGCGGATGCATGACCGACGGGGCGGCCAGGGCCGCGACCCGGTCGGTCAGCGAGAGCAGCAGGAAGGCGTCCACGAGGTGATCCACGCTAATGATCCCCCCGGGTCCTCCTGGAGATCGCCACGTCAAAACTCGGGAAATCCAGTCAAGCGGAGCTTGTCCGTTGGGAGGGTGGTCGGGTGGGGGCTGCCAGGGGGCCGCAGGTCGTATGGCAGAGTTCGGGGTGACGGTATGTGCGGCTTCTTCCCCGGCCGCGACGTGATCTTGGGCTTGTAACGTCTTCGAAACAGCGCCGGGGCATACTGCGAAGAAGACTGGACCTGTCGGCACCTGCGGAAACTCTGTGTGACGGCGGCCGGCAGGGGCATACGCAGAAATACCGGCATACGCAGGAAGTCGGCACGGCGATCGGTAGGGAGAGGACTTTGGACCGTCAGCAGGAGTTCGTGCTCCGCACGCTGGAGGAGCGCGACATCCGCTTCATCCGGCTGTGGTTCACCGACGTGCTCGGCTTCCTGAAGTCCGTCGCGGTCGCGCCCGCCGAGCTCGAAGGTGCCTTCGCCGAAGGGATCGGCTTCGACGGGTCGGCGATCGAGGGCTTCGCCCGGGTCTACGAGGCGGACATGATCGCCAAGCCGGACCCGTCCACGTTCCAGGTGTTGCCGTGGCGGTCCGAGGGGCCCGGGGTGGCCCGGATCTTCTGCGACATCCTCATGCCCGACGGCACGCCGAGCTTCGCCGACCCGCGCTACGTGCTCAAGCGGGCGCTGGCCCGGGCGGCCGACCTCGGCTTCACGTTCTACACGCATCCTGAGGTGGAGTTCTTCCTGCTCAAGGACCGGCCGGAGGACGGGCGCGAGCCGGTCCCGGTGGACTCGGGCGGCTACTTCGACCACACCCCGCACAGCGCCGCGCACGACTTCCGGCGCAACGCGATCATGATGCTGGAGGCCATGGGGATCTCGGTGGAGTTCAGCCACCACGAGGGCGCCCCCGGCCAGCAGGAGATCGACCTGCGGTACGCCGACGCGCTCACCACCGCCGACAACATCATGACGTTCCGGCTGGTCATGAAGGAGGTGGCGCTGGAGCAGGGCGTGTTCGCCTCGTTCATGCCCAAGCCCTTCACCGACCACCCGGGCTCGGGCATGCACACCCACATGTCGCTCTTCGAGGGTGACCGCAACGCCTTCTACGAGCCGGGCGCCGAGTTCCAGCTCTCCAAGGTCGGCCGCGCGTTCATCGCCGGCGTCCTCCGCCACTCCGCCGAGATCACCGCGGTGTGCAACCAGTGGGTCAACTCGTACAAGCGGCTGTGGGGCAGCGTCGGCTCCACGGCGGGTGCGGGCGGCGAGGCGCCGTCGTACATCTGCTGGGGCCACAACAACCGGTCAGCGCTGGTCCGCGTCCCCATGTACAAGCCGCAGAAGGGCCACGCGACCCGGATCGAGTTCCGGTCACTGGACACCGCCGCCAACCCCTACCTGGCGTTCGCGGCGATCCTGGGCGCCGGGCTCAAGGGCATCGAGGAGGGCTACGAGCTGCCGCAGGGCGCCGAGGACGACGTCTGGGCCCTGACGGCCGCCGAACGCCGCGCGCTCGGCATCGAGCCCCTGCCGCAGAGCCTGGACGAGGCCATCCGGGCCCTGGAGCGCAGCGAGCTGATGGCCGACGTGCTCGGCGAGCACGTCTTCGACTTCTTCCTGCGCAACAAGCGCCAGGAGTGGGAGGACTACCGCCGCCAGGTCACCGCCTACGAGCGCCAGCGCCTCATCGCGGTCCTGTGATCGCAGTCCTGTAGCGGATGCTCGCCTAGGGACGGCTCGGCCCGGGGCGCGCGTCCGGGCCGAGCCGTTCGCCTTACGGAAGCAGCGGATCGGCGAGCAGCGCGTTGTGCCGGGTGACGCCGATGTCAGCGGGGCCGAGATTCTTGACGCCCTTGACGGTCAGGCCTGCGCGGGTGCCGGTGAAGACGTACAGGCGACCGGGCCAGACGTACTGCGACGTGCCCGCGAGCTTGTACCCGTTCTCGTACGGCGTGCCGACCGTGAGTTCGGCGCGGCCGTCACCGTTGAGGTCGGCGAGGGACAGGCCACGGCCGAACGTGTCGCCCTTCTCGGCGCCGCCCGGCACGCCCTTGCTGTCCTGGCCGAACAGCTGTGCGCCCTTGGTGGTGAGCCCGCCCTTGGCGCCGTAGAGCACCGTGACGGTGCCCGCGTCGGTCACCTTGCCCACGTTCTCGTACGGGGCGCCGATCGCGACGTCGGCCTTGCGGTCGCCGTTGACGTCGCCGACCGCGATCCGGTACCCGAACTCGTCGCCCTTCTCACCGGTGCCCGGCACGCCCCGGGTGTCCTGAGTGAACGTCTTCGGTGCGCCGAGTCCGGTCCGGGTGCCGAGGTAGACCATGATCGCCCCCTCCTGCCGGGGCGCGTCGGTGGTCTGCCCGCGGGTGACGAGGTCGGCCCGGCCGTCGCCGTTGACGTCGCCGGTGGCCGCCACGTCGCCGGTCGGCCGGTTGATCTGCCGCGCCGGGCCGAGGCCCTTCTTCGACCCGAGCCGCAGCTGGAGGAACTGCGGGGACGGCCCGCCGTCGATGGAGCCCACGACCTGTACGACCAGATCGGAGTGACCGTCGCCGTTGAAGTCGGCCGCGGTCGGATAGTTGAACGTCATGCCCTCGTCGGCGGGCACCCGGTGCCGGACGCCCGGTACGGCACGCCCTCCGATGTCGCTGAAGGTCCAGTACTCGGCGACGCCGCGACCACCCTTGAACACCAGATCCGGGACCCGGTTGCCGTTGAAGTCCCCGATCGTGATCTTCGTGCCGGCCTCGTCCGTGCTGACCGGCAGGTGCACCGTGCGCCCCGTGAGCCCACGGGAGCCGCCGTACACGATGACCACGCCCTGCTTCCACGGCCCGCCCACCGCAAGGTCGGCGTACCCGTCCCTGTCGAAGTCGGCTGAGCCGACCGACTCGCCGAACGCACCGCTCTCCTGAGGCGAGCCCGGAATCCCTGGGCTGTCCTGGTCGATCGTCTGCCGTGCCTTGGTGTTCAGTCCCTTGGGGCCGCCGTAGACCACGGTCACGAATCCCGCCTGCGGCCGCCCCTTCACCCACCCCTCCGGGCTCACGGCCACGAGATCACGCCGCCCGTCCCCGTTGAAGTCGGAGGCCTTGGCGGGCTTGCGCGCCGTGGCACCCGCCGTCAACGCGGCGTCCAGCGCCTCCCCCTCCGACGCCGACACCGCCACCACCGCGCCGATCGCCACGACGATCGCCGCCGCGGCGCTGAACGCCGATACCGAGCTTGTTTTCACGTGTCTCCTTCGGGGAGCTCAAGGGGCAGATCTCGCGGGGCTGATCGTTTGAAGAAGGAGACGCCTCAAGATCCTCGGCGGTTCACACGGCCACCCCTGTTCGAGGGCATGGTCCCGGGGGAGCGTTGACGTAATCGAGATCTTCCGGCTACGAGCTTGCTCTTCCGCGGCGGGGCCGTCCGATTACGGTGGAGTCGTGCAGCAGCCGTGGACTCCTGATCGTCGTCCCTCGCTGGCCGGTCGCCTGGCCAGACTCGGCTTCACCGACGCGGGTCTCGCGGAGAGGCGGCTGATCGAGGAGGATCCGGACGGCGTGCTCGGTGATGGCCGGCTGGACGCGCTCGGCGCCACCGCGGATCCCGATCTCGCGCTGACGGGGGTCCTGCGCCTGCTCGCCGCGGCGGGGGATGACGGGGCCGAGCTGCGGGCCGTTCTGCACAAGGACCCGGCGACCCGGGAACGGCTTTTCACGGTGCTCGGGGTGAGCGCGGCCCTGGGGGATCACCTTGCCCGCCACCCTGCGGACTGGCAGGTCCTGCGCGGGGATGGAGCGCTCCAAGCCGCTTCCCCCGCGACCGTCCGGGCGGATCTGCTGCGCGCGGTCGGCGCCGATCCGGCCGGGCCCGAACCGGTCGCGAGCGGCTCGGGCACCGAGACACTTGTGGCGTTGCGCGCCGCGTACCGGCGGCACCTGCTCCAGCTGGCCGGCCGCGACCTCATCGGCGCGGCCGATGTCGGCCAGGTGTCGGCCGAGCTCGCCGACCTCGCGGCCGCCGCGCTGGAGGCCGGGCTGGCGGTGGCGCGGGCCGCGGTGCCCGAGTGCGCGGCGTGCCGGCTGGCGGTCATCGGCATGGGCAAGTGCGGCGGCCGGGAGCTCAACTACGTCAGCGACGTCGATGTGATCTTCGTGGCGGAGGCGCGCGAGGGGCACCCGGAGGAGGCGGGCCTGCGCACCGCCACCCGGCTGGCGTCGGCCCTGATGCGCGCGTGCTCGGCCAGCACCGAGGAAGGCGCGCTGTGGGAGGTCGACGCGGCGCTGCGCCCGGAGGGGAAGGCGGGGCCGCTGGTACGGACGGTCGCCAGCCACCGGGCGTACTACGAGCGCTGGGCCAAGACCTGGGAGTTCCAGGCGCTGCTCAAGGCACGGCCGGTCGCGGGTGACGCCGAGCTCGGACGGCGCTACATGGAGACGATCACGCCGATCGTCTGGAGGGCGGTCGGGCGTGGCCGGGAGGGTGAGACACCCGCCACGGGAGGCGAGAACTTCGTCGCGGACGTGCAGGCGATGCGGCGCCGCGTCGAGGCCCACCTGACCGAGCGCGGACAGGACGCCGAACGCCAGTTGAAACTCGGTCCCGGCGGGCTTCGCGACGTCGAGTTCGCCGTACAGCTGCTGCAGCTCGTCCACGGGCGCGCCGACGCCACGCTGCGCGGTGCCGGGACCCTGGAGGCGCTGGAGGCGCTGTCCCACGGCGGTTACGTCGGCCGCGACGACGCGGCCGCGCTGGCCTCGGCCTACCGGTTCCTGCGGCGCGTCGAGCACCTCATCCAGCTTCACCGGCTGCGCCGTACCCACCTGGTGCCCGACGACCCGATCGACCTGCGCCGGCTGGGCCGTGCGCTGGGGCTGCGCACCGACCCGGTGGGGGAGTTCACCGCGCTGTGGCGGCGGCATGCCCGCGAGGTGCGGCGCATCCACGAGAAGCTGTTCTACCGGCCGCTGCTGCTGGCGGTCGCCCGGCTGCCGGGCGAGGAGTCCCGGCTCACGCCCGAGGCCGCCCGGGTGCGGCTGGAGGCGCTCGGCTTCAACGACCCGGCGGGCGCGCTCCGGCACATCGAGGCCCTCACCTCCGGGGTGTCGCGGCGCGCGTCCATCCAGCGGACGCTGCTGCCGGTGATGCTCGGGTGGTTCGCCGACGCCCCCGATCCCGACGCCGGGCTGCTCGGGTTCCGGCGGGTGAGCGACGCGCTCGGCACGACCCCGTGGTACCTGCGGCTGCTGCGCGACGAGGTGACGGTCGCCGAACGGATGGCACGCGTTCTGGCGTCCAGCCGTTACGCCACCGACCTGCTGCTGCGCGCGCCGGAGGCGGTGGCGATGCTCGGCAGCGAGTCCGAACTCACGCCGCGGCCGTACGAGACGCTGCGCGTGGAGGCGATGGCCGCCGTGCGCCGCAGAGCCGAAGGCGATCTGAGCAGGCACAGAGCCGAAGGCGATCTGAGCAGGCACAGAGCCGACGGCGATCCGGACAAGCGCAGAGCCGAAGGCGATCTCGTCGACAACAGCGAGGCCGCGGTCGCGGTGGTGCGCGGGCTGCGCCGCCGGGAGCTGTTCCGGGTGGCGGTCGCCGACCTGCTCGGCCTCGCCGGCGTCCGTACGGTCGGCGAGACGCTCACCGACATCACGACCGTCACGGTCGAGGCCGCGCTGCAGGCCGCCATCAACAAGATCGAGATGGAGCGGCGGGAGCCGCTGCCGACCCGGATGGCGGTCGTGGCGATGGGCCGGTTCGGCGGCCACGAGCTCGGTTACGGCAGCGACGCCGACGTGATGTTCGTCCACGATCCGCTGCCCGGTGCCGACGAACGCGCCGCCAGCCGCGCCGCCCACGCGGTCGCCGAGGAGCTCCGCAGGCTCCTGGCGCTGCCCGCCCCAGACCCGGCGCTGGAGATCGACCCGAACCTGCGTCCCGAGGGGCGGCAGGGCCCGCTGGTCCGCACCCTCGCCTCGTACGCGGCGTACTACGCCCGCTGGTCCGCGCCCTGGGAGAGCCAGGCGCTGCTCCGCGCCGACCCGATCATCGGCAACCGCGACCTGTGCGAACGTTTCCGCACCCTCATCGACCCTGTGCGATGGCCGGAGGGCGGCATCGACGATGACACCGTCCGGGAGATCCGGCGGCTGAAGGCCCGAATGGAGTCCGAACGCCTGCCCAGGGGCGTCGACCGGCGCCAGCACATCAAGCTCGGGCCCGGTGGCCTGTCGGACGTGGAATGGGTCGCCCAGCTGATCCAGCTCCGGCACGCCCACGACGTCCCCGCGCTGCGTACGACCCGTACCCTCGCCACCCTGGACGCCGCCGTCGGGGCCGGCCTGCTCGACGAGGACGACGCCCGGGTGCTGTCGGAGGCCTGGCGGCTGGCGACCCGGATCCGCGGCGTGATCATGCTGGTGCGCGGCCGGGCCTCCGATCTCCTCCCGACCGACCACCATCGCGAGCGCAGCGCGGTGGCCAGCGTCCTCGGCTACCCCGGCACCGGTGACCTGCTGGAGGACTACCGCCGCCACGCCCGCCGGGCGCGCGCCGTGGTGGACCGGGTGTTCTACGGCGCCGAATGATCCCCGGCCGAACGGTCCCCGGCTAGATGAGGGGATGGCCGCGGGACAGGAGGGCGAGCGTGGAGGCGCGGAAGGCGCCGAGGGCGAGGGCGTAGCCGAGGGCGAGAGCCACGGCGCCGCCCACGGCATCGAGGATGTAGTGGTTGGCCGTACCCATGATGATCACCACGGTCAGCGCGGGGTAGCTCACCGCGAGCGCCACCACCCAGCGCCGCCGGACGATGGTGATGATCGCGGTGGTCGACCAGAGCGCCCAGGCCATGTGCATCGAGGGCATGGCGGCGTACTGGTTGGACACCTCGGCGGTCGGCCCGGAGTCGTAGATGCCCCACGTGCCGAAGCTGATCACGGTGTCGGTGAAGCCGGGCAGCATCCGCGGCGGGGCCAGCGGGAACAACCAGAATCCGACGAGCCCGATGAGCGTGGTCGCGAAGAGCAGGGACCGGTACAGCGGGTAGCGGCCCGGATGCCGAACGTACAGCCACAGCATCACGCCGATCGTCACGACGAAGTGCATCGTGGCGTAGAAGTAGTTGGCCGGGATCGCGATCCAGGTGTGTTCGGCGAAGAGCCGGTTGAGGGCGTACTCGACGTCGAGGTTCACGGCGTACTCGAGATCGAGGATCAGGTACGCGCGGTGCGCGGCCATCGCGTGGTCGGTCGGAACGAGGTTGCGGACGACCTCGTACGCGCCGTAGCAGATCAGCAGGAGCAGCAGCTCGGTCCGCAGCCGGGGCCGGACCGCCACCGCGGGGTGGCGGCCGGGGCCTGGTGCAGCGGCCAGCCTGGCCATGTCGTCAAGGATCTCAAATGCTGGTTTCCTGTGCACCTCGGACCGCGCCGGAATCGGCCGTGGCGGGTCTCGGCCGTGCCCGCGACCGCTGTGCCAGCAGGGACGCCGTACGGTCCCGCAGGGCCAGAACCGGTTCCGGACACCGGTGGTAGAGGACCCACGACAGGGCCATCGCCCCGCTGATCAGCGCGATCCCGGCCACCGCGTCCAGGATGTAGTGGTTCGCGGTGGAGAGGATCACGAAGACCGTGGTGGCCGGGTAGATCGCGCCGAGCACCTTGGCCCAGCGCCGCGCGGCCAGCCGGACCAGCAGGAAACCGCACCACATCGCCCAGCCCGCGTGCATCGACGGCATCGCCGCGTATTGGTTGGTGAGGGTGCCGGACGCGTCACTCGCATACAGGCCCAGCGAGTGCAGAGCGGTGACCGGGTCGACGAACCCCTCGGAGTGCAGGAACCGCGGCGGCGCCAGCGGGTAGAGCCAGAAGCCCAGCAACGCCACGCCCGTGGCGATCATGATCCCGGTGCGCGCCCAGCGGTAGTCCTGCGGTCTGCGGCGGTACAGCCACACCACGATCGCCAGCGTCACCGCGAAATGGGCGGTGGCGTAGAAGATGTTGGCGGTACGGGCCAGCCACGGCACCTGGAGCAACATCTGGTTGAGACCGAGTTCGACGTCGATCCCCAGGAACCGCTCGGTGGCCAGGATCTGATCCGCGTTCGCGAAGGCAGGTCCCGTCCCGTCCTGAACCAGAACGATGCGCGTCAGCGTATAACCGGCATAGAAGAGCGCGATCAGCAGCAACTCGCGCCACACCGGCGGCACGGAGATCCGCCTGACCTCCGGCACGCTGACGGCCCGCCGCGCGGGGGCGGGGCGGGCCTGTTCGGTCTGGCCTCGAGGAGCGGGTGGGGCGATTTGGGCCATGCTCCCTATCTTTGCGGTGCGGCCACCTATTTGAGATCACCGCGACGAATGGTCTTCATCTCAGCCTTGAGTAGTACGACCCTGATGCCGCCTCCGGACCTTTGGGGGAGGGTGGCTCTTGATCAGGAGTCAGCATAAGAGCACCTGGGTAGATCAGCACCGGCCCCCCGTGAGAGAACGGAGGGGACGAATGGTATGGAGGGTCTCAATACCCGACACAGGGGCGGTAAGCGTCGTCCTTGTGGCCGCTTTCGGTCTGGTGGCCTGCGGCAGTGACGTGCAGAAGAACCCGGCGCTCTCCTGGCAGGCCTGCCAGAAGTTCGAGTGCGCCACGGTCAAGGTACCGCTTGACTACGCCAAGCCCGACGGCGAGACCATCGAACTCGCGCTGATCAGGGCGAAGGCGACACAGCCGGCCCGCCGCATCGGCTCCCTGGTGTTCAACTTCGGCGGGCCCGGCGCCTCCGGAGTGGACGTCTTTTCCCGGGCCGCGCCCGCCTACAAGAACCTCAACACACGCTACGACCTCGTCAGCTTCGACCCGCGCGGCGTGGGCAAGAGTTCCCCGGTGACGTGCGTGGACGACACGCAGATGGACCGGATGGCGGCAATGGACGGCTCGCCCGACAACGCCGCCGAGGAAAGGGCCCTCATCAGCCAGCTCCTGTCGTACGACGAGGGCTGCAAGGCGCGCTCCGGCAAGGTCCTGCCGCACGTGGGCACGATCAACGCGGCCCGGGACCTGGACATGATCCGGAAGGCGCTGGGGGACAGGCGCCTGCACTACTTCGGGATCTCGTACGGGACGGAACTGGGCGCCAACTACGCTCACCAGTTCCCCAAGCAGGTGGGACGAGCCGTCCTCGACGGCGCCGTCGACACCAAGGTGAGCACAAAGAACCTCAGCCTCCAGCAGGCTGCGGCCTTCCAACGGGCGCTGGGCAACTATGGGGCCGCCTGCGCCGCGCCATGCCCGCTGGGCAAGGATGTCGTGGCCTCCGTTCAGAAACTCCTGACGACCCTGGACGCCAAACCGCTTCCGACCAGTGGCGAACGCAAACTCACCCAGAGCCTGGGCACCACTGGCGTTCTTACCGCCCTCTACTCCAAACAGCTCTGGCCGCTTCTCACGCAAGGCGTCACAGAAGCGCGACAGGGCAAGGGCGACATTCTGCTGGCCCTGGCCGACTTGCGGATAGGCCGCGACGAGACGGGCCACTACAACAACCTTGTGGCGGCCAACACCGCTATCAGCTGCGCCGACACGACCGACCGCTACACCCGGGCAGAAGTGCGAGAGGCGCTGCCCCGCTTTCGCAAGGCGTCGCCCATCTTCGGCCCATCGATCGCTTGGGGCATGCTGACGTGCACCGGCTGGCCGATCAAAGGCGACAAAGCCGCTAAGGAGGTCAGCGCCCCAGGCGCGGCACCCATCATGGTGGTGGGCAATACCGGCGACCCCGCCACGCCCTACGGCTGGGCACCTGCCCTGACCAAGGAGCTGGGCGGCTCCGCAACCCTGGTCACCCTTAAGGGTGAGGGCCACGGCGCCTACGACACCGGCGATCGCTGCATCCAGCGCACAGTGGACGCCTACCTGTTGGACGGCAAGCAGCCTGCCAAGAAGACCTGCCCGTGACGCGCACAACGTGCGCGGCGTGCACGGCGCGTGCCAGGGACGGACCGTCAGGTAGAGATGACCTGCTCGACCTTCATCGGCTCCTTGAGGGCGTTGCCGACCGTGCAGTAACTGTCGTGGACGCGCTTGGCGACCTTGGCGAGGACCTCTGCGGCCTTGTCGTCACCTTCGGGGAGCTCCACCTCGTAGTTGATGGTGATCGTGCCGAGCTTGCTCGTGGCGACCTTGTCGGCGGAGACGGTCGCGGCGAGCTTGACCATGCGGTGACCACGCTGGGCCGTGAGCGGTTCCACGGTCACGATCTCGCAGCCGCCCAGCGCCGCAAGCAGCAGCTCGACCGGAGTGAACGCACCTTCGATGTCGCTGGAGTCGCCGATGGCGACGCTCGCTCCGCGGTCGTTGGTGGCCAGGTAGCCGTCCTCGGTCCGCTCCACCTTCACCGTGGCCATGAGATCCCCTTTGATCGTTCCAATGACGCCCCATCGAAACACGGCGGCGCCCCTGGATCTTCCTCGGGGTGTCGTCAGCCGGTGCGGGAGGTTTCGAGGCGGAGCTGTTCTTCTTCGACGATCTGGCGCGCGAGGGCCTGCTCGGAGATGTCGACGGCGTCGGGGGAGGCTTCGGCGATGTCGCTGCGGCGGGCGTAGGCGTCGAAGAGGGCGTTCTTGCCCTGAAGCAGGTCGAGCATGCGCTGGTCGACGCTGTCAGTGGTGAGGATGCGGTGCACCTGAACGGGGCGGACCTGGCCCATCCGGTGCGCGCGCGCCACGGCCTGGCTCTCCAGGGTGGGCTTGACCTGGGGCTCGCAGATGATGACCACGGAGGCGGCCTGGAGGTTGAGGCCCGTGCCTCCCGCCTGGATCTGGCCCAGCAGCACCGCGTGGCCCGGCTCGTCGGTGAACGCGTCGACCATCGCCTGGCGGGCGGCAGGCGGGACGGACCCGGAGATGGGGCCGTGCGCGCGTTCGCCGAGGGCGCCGCCGACGGTGCCGAGCACGTCGCGGAAGAACGAGAAGACGACGACCTTCAGCTCGTTGGCGGCGGCCTCCTCGACCAGCTCGACCACGCGCTTGAGCTTGGCCGACTTGCGGGGGACCGCGTACGCCGCGTTCCGCATGGCCATGAAGTTGCCCGAGGCGACCGCCCGGCGGTAGGCCGCGGCGTCGGCATGACTGAACTGCTCCCATTCATCGACGTGCACCACCTCGGGCAGCTCCACAAGGACGTCGAGCTGGTTGCGCCTCAAGTAGGCGGGGGCCACGGCGGCGCGGAACGCCCGCGGCCCCATCGCCGCGTCGCTCCGCCGGATGTCGGGAACCAGGGCGGGCTGTAGGTGGGCGACCAGGTTGCGGAACTCCTCGACGCGGTTTTCCATCGGAGTCCCCGTGAGGAACAGCACCCGTTCGGTACGCGCGCACCAGGCGCCCACAGTCCGGGAACGCCGCGTCTCGGGATTCTTGACGAAGTGCGCCTCGTCCACCACGAGCATGCCGATAGAGACGGTACGCGGGACGTCCAAGGTGTGCAGAACGTCCAAGGTGGTCACCGCGATGCCGCCCTCGCGCACCCAGTCGGCCAGAGCACCGGCCCGATCGGAACCATGCACCGGATGCGCCTTCAGTGCGCTCCGCGCGTCGATCTCGCGTAGCCAATTAATGAGCACACTGGCCGGACACGCCACGAGGAAATGTGTCGCACCTTCCGCGGCCAGGTGGGCGAGCGCCGCGATGGCCTGAATGGTCTTACCCAGCCCCATTTCGTCACCGAGCACCACACGCCGCTGGGCCAGTGCGAAACGGGCGCCGAACGACTGGTAGCCACGCAGCGAGACGCGCAGATGAGTCTCGTCCAACACCTGCGCCTTGACTCGTCTCGTGATGTCGTCGGGCAGGAACCCTTCGCCCGGGTCGCGTTCCGGGTCAAGGGACGCCAGCTCCGCGAGCAGCGCATAGTAGTCGGACGCGCGCAGCTCAAAGTCGATCCACGCCTCATCAGCTGACACCCGCGGCCGCAGCAAATCCACCGACGCCTGCGCCAGGATCTCGGACGTCCCACGGGCATGCTCTTCGCGGAGCACCTGCGTGAGCTCGGCCAGTGCCCCCATCGCCTCCTCGCGCCGTTCCCGGCTCGAGAACAGTCGGCGCCACCAGCTCACCGCGGGCCTCGCCGTCGCCACCAACGGAGACAGCCGCTCGTCCAGCTCGACCGCCGCCTCACTGGCCCGCGGGACGTCCGGGCCCGCATTCACCAGCACGTGGAGCGCAACCACCAACCCCGTGGTGTCGGCATCACTCCGGTCAAGCCCGATGCGAATGCTCGCGACCCTTTCAGCCGCCTCAGCGATCTGCTGCGCCGCGGCCTGAATCTGATTGGCCGTCTGCGGCCCGATGCCAGGCAGGCACTGCAGCTCGTACGCCGTGGTGTCGAGGACCTGCAGCACCGTCTCGATCTCGGCCCGTTCCAACGCGGGCAACTGCAACCGGCCGCTGGTCACGTCCTTGAGCCGAGCCACCGGCATCGAGGCCAGCTGCTCCCGCGCCGCCCGCCGCCGCAACGGCCCCAGCGCCTCCTGCACCGCCACCCGGGCCCGCCGATGGTCCTCGACCAGAGTCCGTGCAGCGTCCCGCAGGTCATACGCGTTCCGCAGAAGCTCCTTGGAGTCAGCAGACGACCGCCCCCTGAGCACCTCCTGCGCCATCGTGCCCGCCACCTCCGTCCGGAGCACATGATGCCACCGACCTACGACACCGCGCCCCACCTCAACGAGCTCGGGCACGAATCACAGCATCGGTGTACTGCTCCGTCGTCAGCACAACACCCACTCCACCGAACGTCCCATCGCTGCTCATCGCGGCGATCAACCACACGTCAGATGCCACCATGCGCCAGGCCGGGAGATCCTCATACAAACCGAGCGTAACGATCACTCCGCTGATCTGGAGCGTTTGCGCTGGTTGGCATTGAAGCGCGCTTTCTTCTGGCGATTGCCGCACGTGTTCATGTCACACCATTTGCGGGTGCGGCTTTGGCTGGTGTCGAAGAAGGCGGCTTGGCAGGTGGGTGATGCGCACAAGGCCAATCTTCCGTCTCGTTCGCCTGCAATGATGCTGACCGCATCGGCGGCGATCACGCCGAGGGCATCTTCCACGCAGGAATCCGAGCTGAGCCGCCATTGACGCTTGCCCTCGGGCGTCAGGATCGCAGCGGCCCGACTCTGAATGCTGCAGTCATTGATGACTTGGACAGCAGATGCAGGGAGAGCGTCCTGGATCGCGGCCGCTGTCGCGGCGACGTGAATCGACTCCCTCAGTTCCCGGGCGAGGTCGAGCTGGGCAGCGGTGCAGGAGTCCACAGCCAGGCCGTTCACTGCCAGCCAGTCGACGAGTCGCTGCGGCGTGGGAATGCGCTCCACAGCGTTGCCGCGACGCTCCGTCAGAGTCGCCGTGAAGCTGGTCGCCAGCACGCTACCGAGGCGGAAGTCAGGGAACCCGGCACGCATGGAACCACCTTAGCTGGTTGCACGTTGACGAGATGACATGTTAGAACCGTCTTAGCCGGTTCCGCGATGGCCAGGAGGTCTCATGCCCCGTTCAGCCAGCGACGTGCAAGCGTTTGAAGCCCGCGCAACTGACGCTGACCTCGACGATCTGCGCGCGCGACTGGCCGCGGCGCGGCTACCGGAGGCCGAGACGGTGTATCGCGCCGCGTCCGGCCCTCGCCGATGGGAACAGGGCGTCCCTCTCGCCGACCTCGTCGATGTCGTGGACTACTGGCGCACCGGGTACAACTGGCGGTCGTTCGAAGAGCGCCTTAACCGTGTCGGCCAGTTCCGCACGACCATTGACGATCTGGGAATCCACTTCCTGCACTGCCGATCCGCGCGCGCAGACGCCACTCCTCTGATCGTGACGCACGGCTGGCCAGGCAGCATTGCTGAGTTCATCGATGTAGTGGACGAGCTGGCAGATCCGAAAGATGCAGACGCGCCGGCGTTCCACGTCGTGGTCCCGTCGCTACCAGGCTTTGGTTACAGCGACAAACCGGCCGCCACCGGGTGGGGAACCGAAAAGATCGCGACCGCATGGGTGGAACTGATGGGAAGGCTCGGCTACAGCACGTTCCTAGCCCACGGCGGCGACTGGGGAGGCAATATCACCACGGTTCTCGCCGGCAGATTCCCAGCGCACGTGCTCGGCATCCACACAACGTTCGCCGAGGCGCCGCCCGGGTTGACAACGGACGGGCTGACGGCGGTCGAGCGCAAGTGGACCGAGGAAACCCGCGATTTCTGGCACCACCGCGCGGCGTACGCGAAGCAGCAGGCGACCCGGCCGCAGACCATCGGCTACTCGCTCGTCGACTCACCGGTCGGACTTCTTGCCTGGATCCTTGACAAGTTCGCCGAGTGGTCAGACACCGAAGACAGCCCGTTCGAGACGATTTCCATAGACAGCATTCTTGACGACGTCACCCTCTATTGGCTGACGCGGACCGGCGCATCGGCGGCCCGCATTTACTACGAAAGCCACAACTCGCTCGATCCCGAACTCCGGGTCGACGTCCCGTCGGCAATCAGCATGTATCCCCGCGACATCGAGAAGTGTCCGCGCCCCTGGGCACAGGAGCGGTACCGACAGATCGTCCGATGGAGGTCGCCCGAAAGCGGGGGACATTTCCCGTCGCTGGAGGTTCCCGAGCATTTCGTCAAAGATCTGCAAGAAGGCCTCGCGGCGGTGCTGGCCGCTCATCGGTGAACGCGGCTCGACAGGTACCTGCCGATTGTGGCTCTTGTTCGTCACCCGTGAGCGCGCAACTGCTTCAACGTGTTCACGTGAAAGGCCGTCGACCATGTCCTGGACGGACGGGTGGTCGACGGCCTTTTTGTGCCCTGGTCAGTGGTCGGATTGCCTCCGCCGCGCCAGGGGCTTCCCGATCAGATGTCGTAGTAGAGCTCGAATTCGTGCGGGTGGGGGCGGAGGCGGATCGGGTCGATCTCGAACTCGCGCTTCATGGCGATCCACGTCTCGATGAGGTCGGGCGTGAAGACGCCGCCTTCGAGGAGGTAGTCGTGGTCGGCCTCGAGCGCGGCGAGGACCGCCTCCAGCGAGCCGGGCACCGTCGGGATGGCGCGGGCCTCTTCGGGCGGGAGCTCGTAGAGGTCCTTGTCCACCGGCTCGGCGGGCTCGATCTTGTTCTTGATGCCGTCCAGGCCCGCCATCAGCATCGCCGAGAAGGCGAGGTAGGGGTTGCAGGACGGGTCCGGCACGCGGAACTCGACGCGCTTGGCCTTGGGGTTGGAGCCCGTGATCGGGATGCGGATGCACGCCGAGCGGTTGCGCTGGGAGTAGACCAGGTTGACCGGGGCTTCGAAGCCGGGGACCAGGCGGTGGTAGGAGTTCACGGTGGGGTTGGTGAACGCCAGGAGCGACGGCGCGTGCTTCAGGAGGCCGCCGATGTAGTAGCGCGCGTTGTCGGAGAGACCCGCGTAACCCACCTCGTCGTAGAAGAGGGGGGAGCCGTCCTTCCACAGCGACTGGTGGCAGTGCATGCCCGAGCCGTTGTCGCCGAAGATGGGCTTCGGCATGAACGTCACGGTCTTGCCGGCGGCGCGCGCGACGTTCTTGACGATGTACTTGTAGAGCAGCAGGTTGTCGGCCGTCTTCAGCAGCGTGTCGAAGCGGAAGTCGATCTCCGCCTGGCCGGCGGTGCCGACCTCGTGGTGCTGCATCTCCACGTGGATGCCGGCGTCCAGCAGCTGTGCGACCATCTCCGACCGCAGGTCGGTGTAGTGGTCCATCGGGGGAACGGGGAAGTAGCCGCCCTTGTACGGGGGCTTGGCGCCGAGGTTGCCGCCCGGCTCCTCGCGCCCGGTGTTCCAGGCGCCCTCGACCGAGTCGAGGTAGTAGTAGCCCGCGTTCTCCTTGGTCTCGAACCGCACGTCGTCGAAGATGTAGAACTCGGCCTCGGGGCCGAAGTAGCACGTGTCGGCGATGTTGGTGCCGCGCAGGTAGTCCTGGGCCTTCTTGGCGACGTTGCGCGGGTCCCTGCTGTAGGGCTCCCCGGTCAGCGGGTCGTGGACGAAGAAGTTGAGGTTCAGCGTCTTGTGCTGACGGAAGGGGTCGACCACCGCCGTGCTCGGATCCGGGAGCAGGAGCATGTCCGACTCGTGGATCTCCTGGAATCCGCGGACCGACGAGCCGTCGAACATGAGCCCCTCGGTGAAGACGCTCTCGCCGAAGCTCTCCACGGGGAACGTGAAGTGCTGCATCTTCCCGGGGAGGTCCACGAACCGACAGTCGACGAATCGCACACCTTCGTTCCTGATGAAGCTCAGGACCTCATCGGCGCTGCTGAACATCCAGCCTCCTTGGGGCGCTTTTGGCTTACGGAAGGCTATGGGCGGGCGGTTTCCCGGCCGTGTCCCATATGTTTCGCCTGTGTTACGCATCACATTGTGGAGCAGGTCACTGCCCGGCGGGGCACTTGCCACGCCCCAAGTCCGAGTTCTTCCCGGAACCGGATAGCGTATGGACCATGAGCAAGGGCACCCGTTGGACGCAGACCTGGCTGGGCGGTGCCCGCGCGGCCGGTGCTGACCTCGGTTATCCGGGCGAACGCCTCGGCCTCCCCGAAAAGGGCAGCGGCGCCGTCGCCGGCTACGGCCGCCGGATCGTCGCCCTGCTGCTCGATCTCCTGGTCGCCGCACTCATCGGGGCCCTGCTCGCCAACGTCCTGGACTGGTCACCGGGCACCCGCTCCCTCGCCAACACCGGGATCTTCGCCCTCCAGGCCTGGCTGCTCACCGCCACCCTGGGAATGACCATCGGCAAGCGCCTCACCGGCATCCGCGTGGTCCGCCTCGACGGCAAGCCCGTCGGCCCCGGCTGGTCCCTCGCCCGCACCTTCCTCCTCATCCTGATCATTCCCGCCATGATCTGGGACCGCGACAACCGAGGCATGCACGACCGCGCCGCCAACACGATCGTCATCAACACCTGATCGTCGTTCGCCGCCGATCCCGGGTGGGGCTGCGCTCGTGTCTGGTTGCTCTTAGCCGACGTCGTACGCTGCCCTGGTACTTCTGCGTCGGCTGGCCCTGCCCGCATCGGTCGTCCGGCGCTGGCGCCTGCCGGGGCCTTGGGCTGGTCTTACGCCGTGGCGGTTGCGTGAGGGGCAACTCCTGCACTCTGCTGGCCGCGCCGGGTCGGACGCTCCCTTCCGGGGATTGCGCATCGCTCGTACGGTGCCGATTGCGCTGGTTGTGGTAACGCGCATGGCGAACCAATGTCGCGCTGATCGGATGGAGCGTTGATCGCGCGTGCCCGTTCTCCATTGGGCGTGCTACGTCAGGGCGTGGTACGCGCGCGATAGTCGTCGGCGGCGCTGACGGTGGGCGGTCGTTAACGCGAAGGAGGAGCGTGCCCTGGGTGGGCCGCTCCTCCTTGTTGGTCGTGCTCAACGCATTTTGGGCTTGGGGCCCTTCGGCATGCGGGAGCCCTTGGGCATGGGTCCCTTGGGCATCTGCATGGCGCGGGGGAGTGCCTGGAGGCGGTCGTTCAGCTCGGAGACCTGCGCCTTGGTGAGGTTGCGCGGGAGCTTCATCAGGTGGCGCTGCAGCTTGTCCACCGGGATCTGGCCCTCTTCGTCGCCCACCTGGATGTCATAGATGGGGACCTGCTGGGCGGCGCGGGAGATGCGCTTCTTCTCGGCGCCGAGGAGCTGGCCCACGCGGTTGCTCGGGCCCTCGGACACCAGGACCACGCCGGCGCGGCCCACCGCGCGATGGACCATGTCGAGGTTGCGGTTGCCGCTGACGGCCTCGGTGACCGTCCAGCCGCCGCGCATGTTCTTGAGGATCGCGGCGGCGGCGCCGGGCTGGCCTGCGATCACCTTGTACTGGGCGCGCTGCGCCATCTGGCCGAAGACGATCATGCCGACGGCGACGGCGGCCAGGAGGCCGAGGGGGATGAAGAACCACAGCTGGCCGATGAGCCAGCCGACGAGGATGACCAGGACCAGGGTGCCGATCGCGGCGGCGAAGACGATCGGAAGGGCCTTCGGGTCCGCCTGGCGGAGCACCTGGGCGACCATGCGGATCTGCTTGAGGCGGCCCGGACGCTCCTGGGCCCCGTCCGTGGCGTTTTTCGACATGGCCCCAAGGATAGTCGTGTCGTACCCCTGGACAGACACCCCAGCCCCGCACGCGAACGCGCTACCTGAGCCCCGGACGAGCCGAAGGCGTCGTCCGGGGCGAAGATCGCGAAGCGATGTCGCGTTCGCCGCTTTCGTGGTTCGGGTTCGAGCCGCCAGGCGAGGGCCCGAGGCCGCGGAAGAATCAAATACTGCGCGCCTCGATCGCCTGCTGGTAGAGACGGCCGGCGCGGTAGCTGGAGCGGACCAGCGGTCCGGACATGACTCCGGCGAAGCCGATCTCCTCCGCCTCGGCCGCGAGCTCGACGAACTCCTCGGGCTTGACCCAGCGTTCCACCGGGTGGTGGCGCGGGCTGGGGCGAAGGTACTGGGTGATGGTCACCAGCTCGGTGCCGGCCTCGTGGAGGTCGCGCAGGGCCTCGGAGACCTCTTCGCGGGTCTCGCCCATGCCGAGGATGAGGTTGGACTTGGTGACCAGGCCGGCGGCGCGCGCCTGGGTGATGACGTCGAGGGAACGTTCGTAGCGGAAACCCGGGCGGATGCGCTTGAAGATGCGCGGCACGGTCTCGACGTTGTGGGCGAGGACCTCGGGGCGGGAGCCGAAGACCTCGGCGAGGAGGTCGGGCTCGGCGTTGAAGTCGGGGATCAGCAACTCGACGCCGCAGCCCGGGATCGCCGTGTGGATCTGCCGTACGGTCTCGGCGTACAGCCAGGCGCCGCCGTCCTCCAGGTCGTCGCGGGCGACGCCCGTGACCGTGGCGTACTTCAGGCCCATCTGCGCGACGGACTCGGCGACGCGGCGCGGCTCGTCCCGGTCGAACTCGGCGGGCTTGCCGGTGTCGATCTGGCAGAAGTCGCAGCGGCGGGTGCACTGGTCGCCGCCGATGAGGAACGTGGCCTCGCGGTCTTCCCAGCACTCGTAGATGTTGGGGCAGCCCGCCTCCTGGCAGACGGTGTGCAGGCCCTCGGACTTCACCAGCTTGGTGAGCTCCCGGTATTGCGGCCCCATCTTCAGCCGGGTCTTGATCCAGTCGGGCTTGCGCTCGATGGGGGTCTCGGCGTTGCGGGCTTCAATGCGCAGGAGCTTGCGCCCCTCAGGGGTCACCGTCGTCACCCCCACAGATTACGTGCCGACCTGGCTTCTCGGCACATCAGGGCGGGTAGAGATCGCCAAGGGGGCGACCATGTTGATCAGCACGATGAACGATCTGCCGGGCTACGAGATCACCGAGGTGGTGGGCGAGGTCTTCGGGCTGACCGTGCGCAGCCGCCATGTCGGCTCGCAGGTCGGCGCCGGGCTCAAGTCGGTGTTCGGCGGTGAGCTCAGGGGCATGACCAAGATGCTCGAGCAGACCCGGGTCGAGGCGCAGAACCGCCTGATCGAGGCCGCCCGGGACCTCGGTGCGGACGCGATCCTGGCGATGCGATTCGACGCCAGCGATCTCGGCGGCAGTCGTCAGGAAATGTGCGCCTATGGCACCGCCGTGAAGATCAGTAAGCGATCCTGAGGCGCGAATCGGGAAGATCACAGGGCCGGACATAGGCCGATTCCCGCGTTTCCACCCTCGGTAGCATTTGATCTCTCTAAGGTGACTCCCTGTCGTCATGTCATACGCAGGAGGAACCACCGTGGGCCTGGCAATGTCGTACCTCAGGGTGCCGCCGACGATGGAGGGGGAGCCGGACCCGGGCCGGGTCGCCCGCCTTGTCTTCGGCACGCCCGACTGGCGGCGCCGCCAGCCCGCCGAACAGGTACTCGATCTGGGCGGCCACTGGCAGGCGCTGCACTACCTGATCACGGGTGATCCGTGGGACGGGCGCCAGCCGGAGTCCGACGTCGTGTGCGGCGGGCGGCTGCTGACCGAGGACGGCGAGGCCGAACTCGGCATCGACGTGATCTTCGTGGCGCCGGACCGGGTCAAGGCCGCCGCGGACCATCTGGCGGACACCTCGTTCGGCACGATCGCGGACCGGTACGACCCCGCCGCGATGGCCGCCGCCGAGGTGCAGGACGCCGCCGGTCTGGACGCCAAGACCCGCGACCGCGTGCTCAAGCCCGCCTACGAGAACCTCACGAGGTTCTTCGCCCAGGCGGCCGCCGACGGGCAGGCCGTCTTCAAGGTCATGACCCACTCCTGACCCGCTGGAGCACCCACCGGCCCCGAAGCCGTCACCCGGGCCGGTATTTCGTGCTGTCCGGATCCACAAGAGGCCGTTCCGGCGCAGGTGGAGCAGGCCGGTCGGCGCGGGTCAGGCGGCCAGTTGTGCGGTGGTGCGGTGGAGGGGGGCTGTGGCGCCCAGCAGGTCGGTGAGGTGGCGTTCGACCAAGGGGGTCACTTCGGCGACGGTGACGCGGCGGCCCAGTTCCTTGGAGAGCGACGTTGAGCCGGCGTCGCTGATGCCGCACGGGATGATCCGGTCGAACCACGACATGTCGCAGTCGCAGTTGATCTGGAAGCCGTGCATCGTCACGCCGCGCCGGACGCGGAGGCCGATCGAGCCCAGCTTGCGGTCGGGGGTGCCGGGCACCCACAGGCCGCTGCGGTCCTCGACGAACGTGGTCTCCAGGCCGAACTCCGCGCAGACGGCCATCATCATGTGCTCGAGCAGCCGGACGAACGCGACGCCGCCGCGGGGGTCGGGCAGCTTCACGATCGGGTAGCCGGTGAGCTGTCCCGGGCCGTGCCAGGTGATCTTCCCGCCGCGGTCGACCTCGATCACCGGGGCGCCAGGGTCTCCGACGGGCCGGTCCAGGGCGCCGGTGCGCTTGCCCGCGGTGTAGACGGGCTCGTGCTCCAGCAGCAGGACGGTGTCGGAGATCTCGTCGTCGATCCGCCGTTCCTGGGTGCGTCGTTGCAGATCCCAGGCCTTGTCGTACGGAACCGCGGCGGTGCCGAAGCCCACGTGGACGAAGACCAGCTCGCGCGTTGTCGGGGGCGCGTCGTCGCGCACGTCCAGTTCGCTCACGTTGCTCAGCTTATGCCTCCCCCGGCCTCCACCCGTCCACCCTGGCAGCGGACGAGCCTGGCCCGGCCCCCTCCGCCTCGCACCTCACATCGCGGCGAGAAAACGCGGCTCGATCCTGGTCTCCTTGGCGGTGCCGCCGTCCGGTTCGACGCGGTAGGCGCCGGCGTTCTTGTTGTACGAGACGGCCTGGACGAACTCGGTGCCCACGTAGTGCAGGGCCACCGTCTCGTCGGCGGCGTACCCGCCCGGCAGCGTCCCCTCGCCGACCAGCTGCTGGAGCAGCGGGCGGCGCTGGGGGTCGCTGTCGTAGTGGACGCCGCAGGAGTACGGGAGGAAGCCGAGGCCGTCAGTCAGCGGCCGCAGCTGGGGCCCGAAGGAGTCGGTGTTGCCGCCGACGTGCCAGCACAGCGCCCCCGCGCTCTGGCCGGAGAGCACCACGCCCTCGTTCCACGCCTCGCGCATGATCTCGTCAACCCCGTGCAGGCGCCACAACGCCAGGAGGTTGGCTCCGCTGCCGCCGAACACGTACACCAGGTCCTGGCTCAGCAGGTGGGACCGGATGTCCTGCACGTTGGGCATCGGGAACAGCGCGATGTGGCTGACCTCCGCGTCCAGCTGCGACAGCGCCGCGTAGCCTCGCGCGATGTGGTCGGCGCCGTCACCGAGGGCCGTGGCCAGGAAGCAGATCCGTGGCCGGTCCTGCCCGGTGAGGTCGAGGGCGTAGCGCAGCAGCGGGCCGGGCGTCATCCCGTACCGGCCGTCCGGCAGGAAGGTTCCCCCGCCGATCGCCACGATGTGCGGCTGCCCCTCGGTGCTCATGTCTCGCCTCCGGCTCGGAACTCATGTCGGCTTCGTCTGAGAGTCACCGTACGTCCGCCCATCGGAAACGCACGTCACTTTGATGTTTCTTGAAACGGCCGTTCAGTTGAGGGCCGCACTGACGGCCGAATCGACGTCCTGGTGGGCAAAAGAGAAGCCGGACGCATCGAGCCGCCGTGGCAGCACGCGCTGGCTGATCAGCGGTCCCTCGTCCGCCAGCTCGCGGAGCGCGAGCCTCAGCACGAACTTGGGCACGGTGAGCACTGTCGGCCGCCCCAGCGCCTGCCCGACGGCCCGCGTGTACGTCGCGTTCGTCACGGGACTGGGCGCGGTCAGGTTGACCGGCCCGGCCAGGTCGTGGTCGATCAGATGGCGCAGCGCGGCGAGGTGGTCGGTGATCGAGATCCAGCTGACCCACTGCCGCCCGTCGCCCAGTTTCCCGCCCAGCCCGAGCTTGAAGAGCGGCAGCGTCGTGCCGAGCGTGCCGCCCCCTCGCGCCAGGACGATCCCCGTCCGCGCGTGCACGACCCGTACGCCCGCGTCGGCGGCAGGTGCGGTGGCGGCCTCCCAGTCCCTGACCAGCTCGGCCAGGAACCCGCCGCCCATCGGCGACTCCTCGTCGACCTCCTGGCCGCCTGTGTCGCCGTAGTAACCGATCGCCGATCCGGACACCAGCACCTTCGGTTTGCCGCCCAGCCTCGCGATCGCCTCGGCCAGGGCCCGCGTGCCGCGCACGCGGCTGTCCCGGATCTTCTGCTTGTACGAGTCGGTCCAGGGCCGGTCGGCGATTCCGGCACCGGCGAGGTGCACGACCGCGTCGCAGCCCTCCAGCGCCTTGGCGTCGATCGTTCCGGACGGGTCCCAGCGCGCCTCGTCCGGCTTCGCGGGCTCCCGCCGTACGAGCCGCACGACGTCGTGCCCGTCCCCGCGCAGGTGCTCGACCAGCGCGCCGCCGATGAGACCGCTTGACCCGGTGATGGCGACCTTCATGCCGTCACCCTAGAACGTCGGGCGGCCGCCCGCCGATGGCACACCCGGAACGACGAGACCCCGCCGCTCCCGGGGGAACGGCGGGGTCTGGGCCTGCTTGCCCGGCCTTGCTTGGCGACGAAGCCTACAAACCCAGCTCAGCGTCGAAGTTGCCCTCTTCGAGGCGGTGTTTGATGGTGCCGAGGAAGCGGGCGGCGTCGGCGCCGTCGATGAGGCGGTGGTCGTAGGTCAGGGCGAGGTAGACCATGGACCGGACGGCGATGACCTCGCCCAGGTCGGGGTCGTCGATGACGGCGGGGCGCTTGACGACGGCGCCGGTGCCGAGCATGCCGACCTGCGGCTGGTTGAGGATCGGGGTGTCGAACAGGGCGCCGCGGCTGCCGGTGTTGGTGAGGGTGAACGTGCCGCCGGCCAGCTCGTCGGGGCTGACCTTGTTGGTGCGGGTGCGTTCGGCCACGTCGGCGATCCGCTGGGCGAGGCCGCCCAGGTTGAGCTGGCCGGCGTTGTGGATGACCGGGACCATCAGGCCGCGCTCGGGGACGTCCACCGCGATGCCGAGGTTCTCGACGTCGTGGTAGGTGACCTCGTTGGTCTCGCTGTTGATGACGGCGTTGACCTTGGGGTGGGTCTTGAGCGCCTCGATCGTGGCGAGCGCGAAGAACGGCAGGAACGACAGCTTGACGCCCTCGCGGGCCTGGAAGTCGGCCTTGGCGCGGTCCCGCAGGCGGGCGATCTTGGTGATGTCGACCTCGACCACGGTGGTGAGCTGCGCGGAGACCTGCAGCGACTCGACCATGCGGCGGGCGATGGTCTGCCGGATGCGCGACATCTTCTCGGTCTTGCCGCGCAGCGCGGCGGCCTCGGCCGTCGGGGCGGCCGGAGCCGGTGCGGCGGCGCGCGGCTGGGCGGCCGCGGG
>NZ_WBMT01000012.1 GCF_008923185.1 Actinomadura rudentiformis | reverse complement strand
CCGGAGATCACCACTGACGACGGGCCGTTCACCGCCGCGATGTCCACCCCGGCCCTCAGCAACGGCCGCACCGTTTCCTCGTCCGCAGCGATCGCCACCATCGCGCCACCGCCCGGAAGCGCCTGCATCAAACGACCACGCGCCTCCACCACACGAACCGCATCCGGCAGCGACCACACCCCAGCCACATGAGCAGCCGCCAACTCCCCAATCGAATGACCCACCAACCAATCCGGACGCACACCCCACGACTCGACAAGGCGATAAAGCGCTATCTCAATCGCAAAGAGAGCGGCCTGTGTAAAGGCCGTCTGGTTAACGCGCTCGTCCGCAATCACCTCATGCAGCGAGAACGGGAACTCGGCGTCCACCGCATCAAAAGCCTCAGCGAACACCGAGAACGCCTCATACAACTCCCGGCCCATCCCCACCCGCTGCGAACCCTGACCCGAGAACAGGAACGCAGTCTTGCCACTGGCCGTGGTGCCCGCTTCCAGGGCTCGCAGGCGCGCGGCGGCTTCACCGGTGTCGGTGGCGACGACGACCGCGCGATGGCCAAGCTGCGCGCGGGAGGTGGCCAGGGTGTAGGCCACGTCGCCGAGGTCGAGGCCCGGATGCTCGGTCAGGAACGTGGCGAGGCGTTCGGCCTGGGCCTTGAGCGACTCGGGGTCCCCGGCGGCCACGGCGAGGGGCAGCGGCGTCACGGCACCCTCACGCGGCGCGGGCGCGGGTTCGGGCTCGCCGTCCTCTTCGAGAATCAGGTGGGCGTTGGTGCCGCTGACGCCGAACGAGGAGACTCCGGCCCGGCGCGGGCGGCCTCCGGCGTCCCAGCGGACCGGCTCGGTGAGAAGCCTGACGTTGCCTGCGGACCAGTCGACGTTGGACGAGGGCTCGGTGACGTGCAGGGTCTCGGGCAGCACGCCGTTCCGCAGGGCCATCACCATCTTGATGACGCCGCCGACGCCCGCGGCCGCCTGGGCGTGCCCGAGGTTCGACTTGATCGAGCCGAGCCACAGCGGGCGGTCGGCGGGACGGTCCTGCCCGTAGGTGGCCAGGAGCGCCTCGGCCTCGATCGGGTCGCCGAGCGTCGTGCCGGTGCCGTGCGCCTCCACCGCGTCGACCTCCCCGGCGGGGACCCGGGCGTCGGCGAGCGCCTCGCGGATCACCCGCTGCTGGGCGAGGCCGTTCGGCGCGGTGAGGCCGTTGCTGGCGCCGTCCTGGTTGACGGCCGAGCCGCGGATGACGGCCAGGACTGGGTGGCCGTTGCGGCGCGCGTCGGAGAGGCGTTCCAGCAGGAGGAGGCCGGCCCCCTCGGCCCAGCCGGTGCCGTCCGCGGACTCGGAGAACGACTTGCAGCGGCCGTCGGGCGCCAGGCCGCGCTGGCGGCTGAACGCGACGAACGGGCCGGGAATCGACATGATCATTACGCCTCCGGCCAGGGCGAGGGAGCACTCGCGCTGGCGGAGCGCCCGGGCCGCCATGTGCACGGCGACCAGCGATGACGAGCAGGCCGTGTCGACCGTGACGGCCGGGCCCTCCAGTCCGAAGGTGTAGGCGATGCGGCCGGACAGGACGGCGGCGGCGGTGCCGGTGCTGAGGTACGGCTCGGCGTCCTCGGTCAGCGAGTCCGGCGCGAGGTTCTCGTAGTAGTCCTGGCCGCCGCTTCCGACGTAGACGCCGACGGGGTCGCCGCTCAGCGCGTCGGGCGCCAGACCCGCTCGTTCGAACGCCTCCCAGGCCAGCTCCAGCAGCACGCGCTGCTGCGGGTCCATCGCGATGGCCTCGCGGGGCGAGATCCCGAAGAGGCCGGGGTCGAAGTCTCCCGCGTCGTAGAGGAAGCCGCCCTCGCGGACGTAGCTGGTGCCGGGCCTGTCAGGGTCGGCGTCGTAGAGGGCGTCGAGGTTCCAGCCGCGGTCCTCGGGGAAGCCCGCGACGGCGTCACCGCCTGCCGCGACGAGCCGCCACAGGTCCTCCGGCGACCGCACGTCGCCGGGGTAGCGGCAGCTCATCGCGACGATCGCGATCGGGTCACGGTCCTCGGTCTCCACCTCGCGCAGCCGCTGACGGGTCTGGTGCAGTTCGGCGGTGACCCGCTTGAGATAGCCGAGGAGCTCTTCTGAATTCGCCATCACGAAACCTCAAGCTCGTTGTCGATGAACGCCAGGACGTCGTCGGCGCTCGCGGTCGCCAGCCGTTCGGCCAAATCGAGGCCGAGGCCGTCGGTGGCGGCGCCGGCGAGCGTCTGGGTCAGCTGGGTGACGAGGGAGTGGAGGCGGCCGGTGACGTGCAGCCGTTCCAGTTCTCCGGGCGGGAGCGCGGTCAGTCTCGCCTCAAGCCGGTCCAGCTCGGCCAGGACGGGCCGTTCCTCCGTCTCGCCGGTGAGGGAGACGCGCAGGTGTGCTGCGAACGCCTGCGGGGTGGCGTAGTCGAACACCACGGTGGCGGGCAGCCGCAGCCCGGTCACGGCGGCGATCCGGTTGCGGAAGTCGACGGCCGCGACGGAGTCGAAGCCGAGTTCCTTGAACGGGAGCCGCGGGTCGATCTCGGCCGGGTCGTCGTGGCCGAGCAACGCGGCTGCCTTGCCGAGGACCAGGTCGAGAAGGCTCTGCGTCTGCTCCGGCTCGCTCATCGCGGCGAGGCGGGCGGCGAGGTCCTCTTCGGGCGGACCGGCGTCGTCGTCCTCGTCCCCGCTCCGGGCCGTCAGCTCGTTCAGCAGCGGGCGAGGCCGCGACAACGTGTAGATGGAGGCGAACCGCGTCCAGTCGACGTCGGCGACGACCACGTGGTCATCGTCATGGTCGAGGGCCTGCTGGAGCGCCATGAGAGCCATGTCCGGGTCCATCTCGGCGACACCGATGCGGGCGAGGTAGCCACGAGCCTCGTCGTCGACCATCCCGCCCCCGCCCCAGGGGCCCCAGGCCAGTTCGGTGGCGGCCAGGCCGCGCGCGCGGCGGCCTTGGGCGAGCGCGGTGAGGTAGGCGTTCGCGGCCCCGTAGGCGGGCTGCCCGGCGGTGCCCCACACGGCGGCGCCGGAGGAGAAGAGGACGAACGCGTCGAGGGGCCGGCCGGCGAGGAGCTCGTCGAGGTTGCGCGCACCGAGGATCTTGGAGCGGCAGCGTGCGGCGAACTCCGCGGGCGTCAGGTCCGGCAACGCCGCCGGGTCGCCCAGTTCACCGGCCGCGTGCACCACCGTGCTGAGCGGACGGTCGGCGGGGATCGCGTCGAGGACGGCGGCGAGGGCGTCGCGGTCGGCGGCGTCGCAGGCGCGGATGGTCACGGTGGCGCCAAGCGCGGTCAGTTCGGCGGTCAGCGCGCCGGCACCGGGAGCGGCAGGGCCGCGCCTTCCGGTGAGGACGAGATGCCGGGCGCCCGCCGCGGCCATCCACCGCGCGACGTGCCCGCCGAGGACCCCGGTCCCGCCGGTGATCAGCACGGTCCCGCCGGGCCGGAACCGTCGTTCGGGCGCCCCGCCTCGCAGCGGCGAACGCACGAGGCGGCACGCGAACACACCGTTGCCCCGGATCGCGACTTGGTCCTCCGTACCGCCGGACAGCACCTGGCAGAGGCGGTCGAACGCTCGCTCATCGTCGGCGGCCAAGTCGACCAGGCCACCCCAGGTGTCAGGGCCGTCCAGTGCGAGAACCCGGCCGAGTCCCCAGACCGCGGCCTGGGCGGGGCTGACGGGCGGCTGGAAGGGGGCGACGGCGACCGCGTTGGACGTGAGGCACCAGAGCGGCGCCTCGATTCCGGCCTCGGCGAGGCCGCGGACGAGCTCGATCGTCGCCACGGTGCCGCGCGACAGCTCCGGATGATCCGGATGATCGGCGTCGTCCAGTGCGAGGAGGGACAGGACTCCCTCAGGGGCCTGCTCTGCGAAGTCACCACCAAGAAGGACGGGCTCGGCGCCATGTGCCTTGAGCGCGTCGAGGATTCCGTTCACCGTGTGGGGGTCCGCGCCTTTCTCGGGCACGGCGACCAACCACGTGCCGGTGAGGCGGGGTCTGACAGAGGGCTCCGGCACCGGCAGCCAGGAGACGCCGTAGCGCCAGGACTCCGCAGTGGCTTCGTCGCTGCGCCGCCCGTGCCAGCTCGCCAGTGCGGGGAGAACGCCGTCCAGCGCGGCGCGTTCGACGCCCAGCCGGTTGGCGAGCGCCGTCGCGTCGGCGCGGCGTACGTCGTCCCAGAAGCCGTCGTCCAGCGCGGCTTCCGCCTGGGCCGGCTGGTCCCAATAGCGGTCCCAGTAACGCTTGCGCTGGAACGCGTACGTGGGGAGATCGATCGTCCGGGCCGACGGGAAGACGGCGGACCAGTCCGGCTCGACACCGCGCACGTACAGCTCGCCGATCGACGTGAGCAGGCGCGCCTCGCCGCCGTCGTCCTTGCGCAGCGTGCCGGTGACGACCGTCCGGGCCTGCGGCCCCAGGGTCTCCTGGATGCTCATCGTCAGCACCGGATGCGGGCTGACCTCGACGTACGCGGCGTAACCCCGGTAGGCGAGCGAGGCGACCGCGTCCGCGAAGCGGACGGTGCGCCGGAGGTTGGCGTACCAGTACCTCGTGTCGAGCGTTCCTCCGGAGACCCATTCGCCGGTCACCGTGGACAACATCGGCAGGCCCTCGCCGCGCGGCTCGACGGGCCCGAGCTCACGGAGCAGCCGTTCTTCGAGCTCCTCCACGTGGACGGAGTGGGAGGCATAGTCCACGGCGACGCGCTTGACCCGCACACCGTCGCCGGCCAGCTCGGCCGCGAGGGCGTCCAGCGCCGCGCCGTCTCCGGAGACCACGACCGCTCCGGGGCCGTTGTCGACCGCGATCGAAAGCCCGTCGCCGAGCCGCGCGGCCACCCGTTCGGCGGCGAGCGCGACCGAGAGCATCCCACCGCCGCGCTCTGCCAGGACCTCCCGTATCGCCTTGCTTCGCAGCGCCACGACACGTGCGGCGTCGGGCAGGGTCAGCCATCCTGCGACGGACGCGGCGGCGATCTCGCCCTGAGAGTGGCCCACGACGGCGTCCGGCGTGATGCCGTGCGCCCGCCACACCTCCGCCAGGGACACCATCACGGCCCACAGCACGGGCTGGACGACGTCGACCCGTTCCAGCGAGGGCGCGCCCGCCTCCCCTCGCAGCACGGCGAGAAGCGACCAGTCCACGAACGGAGCGAGCGCCTCCGCACACGCGTCGATCCGCCCGGCGAAGACGGGCGAGGCCGCGAGCAGCTCGACCGCCATCCCCGGCCACTGCGATCCCTGGCCAGGGAACGCGAACACCGTCTTGCCCCGGACGTCGGCCCGCCCGGTGACCAGCGCGGAAAGGTCGCCGCCGACGACGGCGGCGCGGTGTTCGAAGGACGCGCGGGTGGTGGCCAGCGAGTGCCCGATGTCCTCGGCCCGCAGGCCGGGATTGTGCTGGACGAACGGGCCCAGCCGCTCGATCTGCGCGTTCAGCGCGTCCGGCGTCTTGGCGGAGACGGGCCACAGGGTGGGCCGGGCCTGCTCGGGGGCGGCCGGGACCTCGTCCTCCGCCGAGGGCGGCGCCTGCTCGATGATCACATGGGCGTTGGTGCCGCTGAAACCGAACGACGACACGGCCGCGCGGCGGGGCCTGCCGGCCTCGGGCCAGGGTCTCGCCTCGGTGACGACCTCCGCCGCTCCGGACGACCAGTCGATGTGCGGGGACGGCTCGCCGACGTGGAGCGTGGCGGGCACCGCTCCGGCGCGGACGGCCTGCACCATCTTGATCACACCGGCGACGCCGGCCGCGGCCTGCGGATGGCCGAGGTTGGACTTGATGGAGCCGATCAGCAGGGGGCGGCCGTGCGGCCGCTCCCGCCCGTAGACGGCCAGCAACGCCTGCGCCTCGATGGGGTCGCCGAGCGTGGTGCCGGTGCCGTGCGCCTCGACGACGTCGATGTCGGCGGGGGTGAGACCGGAGTTCGTGAGGGCGTCGGCGATGACGCGTTCCTGCGAGGGGCCGTTGGGCGCGGAGAGGCCGTTGCTGGCGCCGTCCTGGTTGGCGGCCGAGCCGCGCACGACCGCCAGGACCCGGTGGCCGTGCCGCACGGCGTCTGACAGGCGTTCCAGAACGAGCAGCGCGGCCCCCTCCGACCAGGCCGTTCCGTCCGCGTCGGCCGAGAACGGCTTGCAGCGGCCGTCCGGGGCGAGCGCGCGCTGGCGGCTGAAGTCGACGAACATCTCCGGGGTGGCCATCACCGCCACTCCCCCGGCCAGCGCCAGCTCGCACTCGTCGCGGCGCAGTGACTGGCAGGCGAGATGGATCGCGACCAGCGACGACGAGCAGGCCGTGTCGATGGTGAGCGCCGGTCCCTCCAGGCCGAGGCTGTAGGCGATGTGACCCGAGGCGATGCTCCCGGCCGGGCTGCCGCCGACGTAGTCGTGGTACATGAGGCCGGCGAACACCCCGGTGCGGGTGCCCTTGACCGATCCCGGGTCGATCCGGGCGTGCTCGAACGCCTCCCAGGCGACTTCGAGGAGCTGCCGTTGCTGGGGATCGGCGCGGACGGCCTCGCGCGGCGAGATCCCGAAGAAGCCTGCGTCGAACGCGCCGGCGTCGTCGAGGAAACCGCCGTGCCGCACGTAGCTGCGGTCGGGGCGCCCGGGCTCGGGATGGTAGATGGCGGCCAGGTCCCAGCCCCGGTCCGCGGGGAACTCGGCGATCGCGTCGGTCCCCTGGGCGACCAGCTCCCACAGGCTCTCGGGCCCGGTCACCCCGCCCGGGTAACGGCAGCCGATCCCGACGATCGCGATCGGCTCGGCGGCCCGTTCCTCGGCCTCCCGCAAGCGCCGCTTCGCCTCCCGAAGGTCCACGGTGGCGCGCTTGAGATAGCTGCGCAGCCTCGTCTCGTCGGCCATCACACCTCACCCGGTTCCGGAAGGCTCAGCTCGTCGTCGAGCGCGGCGAAGATCTCTTCGTCGGTGGCGGACGCGAAGTCCCGCACGCCGCCGTCATCCCGTACGTCGTCGTCGTGGCTCCCGCGCCAGCGGCGCAGCAGCGCCTCCAGCCGGGCGGTGATCGCGACTCGTCCGGCGTCGTTCCCCACCGGGGCCGCCGCCAGGGTCTCCCCGAGCCGGGTCAGCTCGGCCAGCACCCGCCCGACCGGATCGGCCTCCTCCGGCACGAGCCGCTCCCGCAGGTACCGGGCGACGGCGAGCGTCGTCGGCTGGTCGAAGACCAGCGTGGCCGGAAGCCGGAGGCCGGTCGCCGTGCCGAGCGCGTCACGCAGCTCCACCGCGGCCGAGGAGTCGAAGCCGAGGTCGCGGAACGGCGCCCGGTGATCGACGGCGTCGGCGGAGTCGTGCCCGAGCACCGCCGCGACATGCCCGGCGACCAGGTCGGCCAGCGACTCCACCTGCTCGTCCTCGGTCAGGCCGGCCAGCCGCTGCGGAAGTTCGGTGTGCCGGGCGGCCGCGGGCCTCCGCACCGGCCCGGCGCGGACGAGACCGCGAAGCAGGTGCGGCAGATCGTCGCCCCGAGCGCGCAGCGCGGCGTGGTCGAGCGGCAGCGGCAGGACGTTCGGCTCGCCGCTGGCGAGCGCCGCGTCGAAGAGCCGCAACCCGGCGTCCGGCGCGACCGCCGGGATCCCGAGCCGCCGCAGCCGCTGCTTGTCCGCCTCGTCGAGGTCCCCGGCCATCCCGGCGTCCTCGTCCCAGAGCCCCCAGGCCAGCGAGGTGCCGGGCAGCCCCTGCGCACGGCGGTGCTCGGCGAGCGCGTCCAGGTAGACGTTCGCGGCGGCATAGGCCGCCTGCCCCGCGGCGAGCAGCGAACCGGCCGCCGACGAGTAGAGGACGAACGCCTTCAGACCGAGGTCCCGCGTGAGCTCGTGCAGGTTCCAGGCCGCGTCCACCTTGGCCCGGAGGACCTCGTCGAGCCGTTCCCGGGTGAGCGTCCCGATCAGTCCCACGTCGGCCACCCCTGCCGCGTGGACGACCGCCGTCAGCCCGGCTCCGTGCGTTGCGAGGAGCGCCGCGAGGGCCTCGCGGTCGGCGACGTCGCAAGCCTCGATGGTGACGTCGGCTCCCAGATCCGACAGCTCCGTCCGCAACCGGGGTGCTCCGGGGGCCCGCTCGCCGCGACGCCCCACCAGCAGCAGGCTCCGAACGCCGTGCTCGACGACCAGGTGCCGGGCCAGCTGCGCGCCCAGCCCGCCCGTACCGCCGGTGATCAGCACGGTGCCGCCGGCGTCCCAGGGCGCGGGCTCGGCGGCGGAGGTCACGGCCGCCAGCCGCGGAACCAGCAGCCGCCCGTCCCGGATCGCCGCAGCGGGCTCCCCCGAGGCCATGAACGTGTCGACCAGGTCGGCCGGGGGCTCACCGGCCGTGACGTCGAGGAGGCCGTACCGGCCGGGGTCCTCGGCCTGCGCGGCCCGCACCAGACCCCAGACCGGCGCGGTCACCGGGTCGATGACATCGCCGTCCCCCGTCATGACCGCCTTGCGGGTGACCACGACGAGCGGGCGTTCCGGCTTCGCGGCGTTCAGCGCCGCCAGGGTCTCGCGGAGCGCCGCCCGGACGGTCGAACCGCCGTCCGGCATCACGATCTCGGCGTCCGACGGCGGGCCGGCAGCCGCCGGGTCGAGCGGGACCCAGGTGGTCGTGTAGAGCGAGCCTGTGGGGGCGAGCTGGTGGGCGGCGACCGGACGCACGGTCAGCGCGTCGACCGAGAGCACCGGAGCCCCGGTCGTGTCGGCGATCTGAACCGTCACCGTCTCCGGTCCCGCGGGTGCGATCCGGACCCGCACCGCACGGGCCCCGGTCGCCTGCAACCGCACCCCGTTCCACGCGAACGGGATCAGCGTCTCGTCCGTCTCGCCCGTGAAGCGATGCGCGTGCAGAACGGAGTCGAGCAGCGCCGGATGCAGGCCGAACCCGTCGTCCACGCCCGCGAGAACGACCTCGGCGAAGACCTCGTCGCCGTGCCGCCACGCCGCCCGCAAGCCCCGGAACTCCGGCCCGTAGTCGTAGCCGCGCTCCGCCAGCTCCTCATAAAGCCCGTCCACCGGCACGGGAACGGCGCCTTCCGGTGGCCACGCCGTCGGCTGGAACGCGTCGCGGTCGTGCGCAGTCAACGTCCCGGACGCGTGGCACACCCATGTCTCCTCCGCCGCCCGGGTGTGAACGGCCACCGGCCGCCGGCCGGTCTCGTCCTCATCGCCGACGACGACCTGGAGTTCGAGGGAGCCCCGGTCGTGCAACACCAGCGGTGCTTCGAGGGTCAGCTCCTCCACCACCGGGCTACCGGCCTGGCCACCGGCCCACAGCGCCAGCTCCACCAGCGCGGCGCCGGGGACCACCTGATGCCCGAGCACCACATGGTCGGCGAGCCACGGCTGGGACTCGGCCGACAACCGTCCCGAGAAGGCCTGCTGTCCCGAGCCCGCGACCTCCATGGCCGCGTTCAACAGCGGGTGCTCTACCCCGTCCGTCACGTGCTGTGGCGTCGTCCAATACCGCTGCCGCTGGAACGCGTAGGTCGGCAGGTCGACGCGGCGGACGTCCCGCCCGGCGAAGAACGCCTCCCAGTCGGGCGACTTGCCGTTCAAGTGCAGGCGCCCGACGGCTTCGGCCAGGGCCGCCGTCTCGGGCCGCCCTCGACGCAGAGCCGGAATCCCGCCCTCGACCAGCGCCGACAGAACGGCATCCGGACCGATCTCCAAGAAGCACGTCACCCCCTGACCAGTGACCTGCTCGACCGCCTCATGGAACCGGACGGTGTCCCGCACCTGACGGACCCAATACTCCGGCGAGCTCACCTCCCCCGACGCCATCGCGATCCGGGCCGGGTGATACGTCACCGACTCTGCGACCCTGCGGAACTCCGCCAGCATCGGCTCCATCAACGCCGAATGGAACGCGTGCGACACCTTCAGCCGCTTGGTACGAGAAAACCGACCCGCAACGTCGATGACCTCCGACTCAACACCAGAAATCACGACCGACGAGGGGCCGTTCACCGCCGCGATGTCCACCCCGGGCATCAGCAACGGCCGCACCCTCTCCTCGGCCTCAGCTATCGCGACCATCGCGCCACCGGCCGGAAGCGCCTGCATCAAACGGCTACGCGCCTCCACCAAACGAGCCGCGTCTGCCAGCGACCACACTCCGGCCACATGAGCCGCCGCCAGCTCACCGATCGAATGACCGACCAGCCAATCCGGACGCAGGCCCCACGACTCGATCAGTCGATACAGCGCCACCTCGAACGCGAACAAAGCCGCTTGGGTGAAAGCCGTCTGATGAACACGGTCATCACCAATGACCTCGTGCAGCGAGAACGAGAACTCCGCATCCACCGCATCGAAGGCCTCAGCGAACACCGGAAACGCCTCATACAGCTCCCGGCCCATCCCCACCCGCTGCGAACCCTGACCCGAGAAGGCGAAGGCGAGCCTGCCCTCCTCGGTTTCGCCGAACACGAAGCCGGCCAGTTCTTCGCGCGTCCCGCCGACCGCGACCGCTCGGTGTTGGAACGCGGTCCGGGTGGTGGCGAGGGAATAGGCGACGTCGAGCAGGTCCAGCTCGGGGTGCTCGGTCAGGTGAGCCAGCAGCCGTTCGGCCTGAGCGGGGACCGCCTCCTGGGTCCGCGCCGAGACCACGAGCGGCACTGGAAGAGCCGCACGCGGTGCTACGGGCGCGGGCTCGGCGTCCGGAGCCTGTTCGATGATCGTGTGAACGTTCGTTCCGCTGTATCCGAACGCCGAGACGCCCGCGCGGCGAAGGCGGCCAGTGCCGGGCCAGCCGATGGTCTCGCTGAGGAGCCGGACGTTGCCGGTGGACCAGTCGACATGTGAAGTCGGCTCGTCGGCGTGGAGCGTCTTGGGCAGCTCACCGTGCCGCAGCGCCATCACCGTCTTGATGACACCGGCGACGCCCGCCGCGGCCTGAGTGTGCCCGATGTTGGACTTGACCGAGCCGAGGAACAGCGGCCGGTCACGGTCCTTGCCATAGGTCGCCAGCAACGCCCGCGCTTCGATCGGGTCACCCAGCGTGGTCCCGGTACCGTGCGCCTCGACCGCGTCGACGTCATCGACGGTCAGCCCGGCGGCGGCCAGCGCCTGGCGGATCACGCGCTCCTGCGACGGGCCGTTCGGCGCGGTGAGCCCGTTGGACGCGCCGTCCTGGTTGACCGCGCTCCCCCGCACCACCGCCAGCACCTGACGGCCATGACGACGCGCGTCGGCCAGACGCTCCACGACCAGGGCACCGACGCCCTCGGCCCAGCCGACTCCGTCCGCGCCCGCGCCGAACGCCTTGCAACGGCCGTCGGCGGACAGCCCGCGCTGGCGGCCGAACTCGACGAACGTTCCCGGCGTAGCCATCACGGTGACGCCTCCAGCCAGGGCGAGCGAGCACTCGCCGCGCCGCAGCGCCTGCACCGCCAGGTGCAGGGTCACCAGCGACGACGAGCACGCCGTGTCGACGCTGACCGCGGGACCCTCCAGGCCGAGCGTGTAGGCGACCCGTCCCGACACCACGCTGCCGATCGCCGCGCTTCCGGGGTAGTCGTGGTACATCACCCCGGCGAACACCCCGGTCGGCGTGCCTCGCAGGGCGACCGGGTCGATCCCGGCACGTTCGACGGCCTCCCACGACGTTTCCAGGAACAGCCGTTGCTGCGGGTCCATCGCCCGGGCCTCGTTCGGGCTGATCCCGAAGAACGCGGGATCGAAGTCGGCGGCGTCGTGCAGGAAGCCGCCCGAACGCGTGTAGGTCTTCCCGGGTCTGCCCGGCTCCGGGTCGTACAGCCCTGCGGTGTCCCAGCCGCGGTCCTCGGGGAAGCCGGTCGTGGTCTCGTTCCCGCCGGCGACCAGCCGCCACAGGTCTTCGGGGGAACGCACGCCCCCTGGGAAGCGGCACGCCATCCCGACGATCGCGATCGGCTCCCGCGTCGCCTCGACAAGTCTGCGGTTCTGCTCGCGAAGGCGTTCCTTCTCCTTGAGCGAGACGCGCAGCGCCTCGACCATCCGCTGTTCGGATGTGCTCATCGCCTGTCTCACACCCCCGAGGCCGTGTCCTGCTCGGCGTCTCGCATGGCCAAGTCGATCAACGTGTCGGCGTCCATCTCGTCGATGGAGCTCTCCGGCACCTGCTCTGGATCATCGCCGTCGGCCAGGTCGAGCAGGACCCCTAGCAGCCCCAGATCCCGCAGGCGTTCCAGGGGGATCCGCTGCAGCGCCCGGCGGATCTCGCGTTCGGGGTCGGGGGCCGTGCCGGATGCCGCGCCGCGTGCCGCGTCGGTGGGCGCGGCCAGCGACGACGCCAGCGCCCGCGGCGTCGGGCAGTCGAAGATCAGGGTCGTCGGCAGGCGCCTGCCGGTGGCGGCGGAGAGCCGGTTGCGCAGCTCGACGGCCGCGAGCGAGTCGAAGCCGAGTTCGTTGAAGGAACGATCGGGGCCGATCGCGTCCGCGTCGGGGTACCCCAGGATCTCGGCGGCGGCGGACCGTACCAGCGTCAGCGGATCAGTGCCGGCGTCCCTGCCCGGCGCCGCGGAGCGGGCGGGTCGCTCAGCGGCGTCCGCCAGCCGCACGGGCACCAGCAACGGCTCGCCGGTGGCGATGGCGGCGTCGAAGAGCGCGAGCCCCTCCGCGGCGGTGAGCGCGGCGACTCCCGAACGGGAGATCCGCGACCGTTCGCCGCCCGTGAGGCCACCCGCCATTCCGTCGGCCAGTTCCCACAGCCCCCACGCGAGCGACTGCCCCGGAAGGCCCGCCGTCCGGCGGTGCCATGCCAGAGCGTCGAGGAAGGCGTTGGCGGCGGCGTAGTTGCCCTGTCCCTGGGCTCCGAAGACCCCTGACACCGAGGAGAACAGCACGAACGCCGACAGGTCCTGGTCGCGCGTCAGCTCGTGGAGGTTGAGCGCCGCGTTCACCTTGGGCCGCAGCACCGCCTCCAGCCGCTCGGGCGTCAGCGACTCGACGATCCCGTCGGCGAGCACCCCGGCCGCATGGACGATCGCGCTCAACCGCCGCCCCGCGAGCAGCCTCGCGGCGGCGTCGGGATCGGCGAGATCGCAGGCGGCCACCTCGACCTCTGCGCCCAGCGCCGACAGTTCCCCGACCACGCCGCCGGCCTTCCCACGGCGGCCGACGAGCAGCAGCCGCCGCACGCCATGGCGTTCCACCAGATGCCGCGCCACCAGGCCGCCGAGCGCCCCGGTCCCGCCCGAGATCAGCACCTGCCCGTCGCCGAAGCCGGATGCGGTCCCGGCCTCGGTCGTCGCCCCCGTCACCCGCGTCACCCGGGGCAGGAATCCGCGATCGCCCCGGACCACCACCTGCGGCTGCCCCATCCCGGCGACCGCCGCGAGGTCCGGCTCGCCATCCGCGTCCACCAGTACGAGCTGGCCGGGGTTCTCCGCCTGCGCCGAACGCACCAGTCCCCAGACGGCGGCACCGGCGAGATCGGTGATGTCCTCTCCCGGAAGCGCCACCGCGCCCCGGGTGACCACCACGAGCCTTGCCGATGCAGGTCGTTCCTCTGCCAGCCACATCTGGATCGCTTCCAGCACGCGTGACGTTTCCGCCAGCACCGCCGCGGCGTCCATGCCGCCAGCCACCCGAACCGGATCCGGAACGTGCTCTCCCCTCGCGGGGATCGAACTCGGTACCCACTCCACGCCGAACAGCCCGGTGGCCGCCGACAGCTGCCCCTCGGGCAACGGCCTGAGCACCAGCGACCCCACCGAGGCGACAGGGCGGCCTTCCGTATCGGTGATCTGCAGCGAGACGCCGTCCGCTCCCGAACGGGTGACGCGGACGCGGATCGTTGTCGCACCGGAGGCGAACAGCTCGACGTCCGACCAGGAGAACGGCAGCCACACGCCCTCACCCGCGACACCGGCGAGCCAGATCGCGTGCAGGGCTCCATCGATCACCGCCGGATGCAGCGCGAACTCGCCATCACCGGGCTCGGCCAGGGCGACCTCGGCGAACACCTCGTCACCTCGCCGCCAAGCGCGCTTCATCCCTTGGAAGACGGGCCCGTAGGCCAGACCGGCATCCGCCAGGTCGTCGTACAGCTCGTCGACGGGGACCGGTTCGGCGCCCGCCGGCGGCCACTGGCTCAGCTCGAACGACGGCTCGCCGCCGCCCGCGACCAGGGAGCCCGACGCATGCCGTACCCAGGGAAGCTCTCCGGTCCGCGAATGGACCGTCACCATGCGGCGCCCTTCCTCGGCGCCAAGCCGCACCTGGACGTCGACACCACCTCGGTCGGGGAGCACCAGGGGCGCTTCCAGGGTCAGGTCCTCGACCACGGCCCCACCGGCGGCCCACAGCACCATCTCGACCAGCGCGGCACCCGGAACGACCACGTGCCCCCGCACCGCGTGATGGGCGAGCCACGGTTGGGTCTCCACTGACAACCGGCCGGAGAACACCTGCTCATCCGAGTCGGCCAACCCGATCACGCTGTCCAGCAAGGGGTGGGCGAGGCCCGCCGACCGCTCCGCAGGCGGCTGCCAGTACCGCTGCCGCTGGAACGCGTAGGTCGGCAGGTCGACCCGCCGCACGTCGTGTCCCTCGAAGAACGCGGGCCACTCCACGGAGGCCCCGGCGACGTGCAGGCGCCCGATGGCTTCGGCCAGGGCCGCCGCCTCAGACCGTCCTCGACGCAGAGCCGGAATCCCACCATCGACCAGCGCCGACAGAACGGCATCCGGACCGATCTCCAAAAAGCACGTGGCTCCTTGGTCGGTGACCTGTTCGACCGCGTCATGGAACCGGACGGTGTCCCGCACCTGACGGACCCAATACTCCGGCGACGAAACCTCACCCGACGCCATCGCAATCTGCGGCGGGTGATACGTCACCGACTCGGCAACCCGCCGGAACTCCGCCAGCATCGGCTCCATCAACGATGAGTGGAACGCATGCGACACCTTCAGCCGCTTAGTACGAGAAAACCGACTCGCAATGTCAATGACCTCCGCTTCCACGCCGGAGATCACCACTGACGACGGGCCGTTCACCGCCGCGATGTCCACCCCGGCCCTCAGCAACGGCCGCACCGTTTCCTCGTCCGCAGCGATCGCCACCATCGCGCCACCGCCCGGAAGCGCCTGCATCAAACGACCACGCGCCTCCACCACACGAACCGCATCCGGCAGCGACCACACCCCAGCCACATGAGCAGCCGCCAACTCCCCAATCGAATGACCCACCAACCAATCCGGACGCACACCCCACGACTCGACAAGGCGATAAAGCGCTATCTCAATCGCAAAGAGAGCGGCCTGTGTAAAGGCCGTCTGGTTAACGCGCTCGTCCGCAATCACCTCATGCAGCGAGAACGGGAACTCGGCGTCCACCGCATCAAAAGCCTCAGCGAACACCGAGAACGCCTCATACAACTCCCGGCCCATCCCCACCCGCTGCGAACCCTGACCCGAGAACAGGAACGCCGTCGCCCCGTGCGACACAGGGGCGTGCGTCTCGGCCGTGGCCAGTTTCCGCAGCCCGGCCACGTCCCCGGCGGCGACCGCCGCGCGGTGGTCCAGGTGGGCGCGCGACACAGCCAGCGAGTACGCCACGTCACCCGCGTCCAGCTCGGGATGTTCGTCCAGATGATCGGCGAGTCTCTCCGCCTGGGCCTGTAGCGCGGCCGGGCTTCTGGCGGACACCACCCAGGGCAGCGGACGGCCGGGTCGGGCCGATCGTCCGGCCGCGGGCGCGTCGGCCGGCGCCTCAAGGATCAGGTGGGCATTGGTGCCGCTGATGCCGAACGAGGAGACAGCGGCGCGACGCGGACGGCCGTGGTCGGGCCAGGAGACCGCCTCGGTGAGGAGCCTGACGTCGCCCGCCGTCCAGTCCACCTGCGGGGTCGGCTCGTCGACGTGCAGGGTCCGGGGAAGACGGCCATGGCGCATCGCCATGACCGTCTTGATCACACCGCCGATCCCGGCCGCGGCCTGGGCGTGCCCGATGTTGGACTTGAGCGACCCCAGCCACAGCGGCCGGCCGGCGGGCCGGTCGCGTCCGTAGGTCGCCAATATCGCCTGGGCCTCGATCGGGTCGCCGAGCGTCGTGCCGGTCCCGTGCGCCTCCACCGCGTCCACGTCGGCCGGGGTGAGCCGGGCGTCGGCCAGGGCCGTGCCGATCACCCGCTGCTGGGCCGGGCCGTTCGGGGCGGTCAGCCCGCTGGAGGCCCCGTCCTGGTTGACGGCTGACCCGCGGATGACGGCGAGGATCTCATGGCCGTTCCGGACGGCGTCGGCGAGGCGTTCCACCACGACCAGCCCGGCGCCTTCAGACCAGCCCGTCCCGTCCGCGGCGGCGGCGAACGACCGGCACCGCCCGTCGGGAGACAGGCCCCGCTGACGGCTGAACTCCACGAACGTCTCGGGCGTCGCCATGACGGTGACGCCGCCGGCCAGCGCGAGCGAGCATTCTCCGGCGCGGAGCGATCTCGCGGCCCAGTGCAGCGCCACCAGCGACGACGAGCACGCCGTGTCGACGCTGACCGCCGGCCCCTCCAAGCCGAGCGTGTAGGCGACCCGTCCTGTGACGATGCTTCCGACCGCCGCCATTCCCGGGTAGTCGTGGTACATCACTCCGGCGAACACCCCGGTCGGGCTGCCCTTCAGGGACACCGGGTCGATCCCGGACCGCTCCAGGGCCTCCCACGCCACCTCCAGGAGCAACCGCTGCTGGGGATCGACGAGCGCCGCCTCGCGCGGCGCGATGCCGAAGAAACCCGGGTCGAAGTCACCCGCGTCATAGAGGAAGCCGCCCGCCCCGGCATAGGTCGTGCCGGGCCTTTCCCCCGTCTCGTCGATGAGCCGGTCCAGGTCCCAGCCGCGATCCTCCGGGAACCGGCCGATCGCGTCACCGCCGCCGGCGACCAGCGTCCACAGGTCCTCGGGTGAACGGACGCCACCCGGAAACCGGCACGCCATGCCGACGATCGCCACGGGTTCGTGGTCGCGGTTCTCCAACTCGCGCAGCCTGCGACGCGATTCCTTGAGGTCGGCCGTGGCCCGCCTCAGATAGTCGAGGAGCTTCGCCTGGTCGTCCATAAAACCGACACGCTAGGAAGCTCTTCGTCCCGCCCCCACCCCTACGTCCCCTTAACCGGAGTTCACCGAGCCGAACAATTGACGATAAGGGCGCCTAGGGGTCGTCCCCGGCAATGCGCGGACCCTACGTTATCCACAGACCTTTCTATGATAAGAGGGGAACAACGTGCCAAACGGAAGCTGGGCCGGGAAAACCGTGGTCGTCACGGGCGGAGCCGGTTTCATCGGGTCTCACATCGTCGAGCAGCTGCTGGAGCGGGAGGCCTCGGTCATCTGCCTGTACCGCAGGGACCGCCGGGGGGTCCTGGCCCAGCTTCCCGACTCGTCGCGGCTGCGCACGGCCCAGCTCGACCTGCGGGACGAGGACGCCCTGTCCGCCGTCTTCGAGCTGGCCCGCGGCGGCGTCGACGCGTTCTTCCACTGCGCCGCGGTGTCGGGCAGCGTGGAATTCCGCCGCGACCATTCCGGGCAGATCCTCGACACCAACATGCGAGTCACCTCGAATGTGCTGAAGGTGGCGCGGACGCACGGAGTCCCGGACGTCGCCCTGCTGAGTTCCAGCGACATCTATCTCAATCCCGAGACCTATCCCATTCACGAGGACGACGACTTCACCCGGCAGATGAAATACGTACCGGACGGCTACTATTTGTCGAAGGTGTACGCGGAGATCCTCGCCGAGACGCACCGGATCGAGTACGGGACCAACATCTTCCTGCCCCGGCTGACGAGTGTGTACGGGCCGCGCGACAACTTCGAGCCCGACACCGACCGGGTGGTGCCGAGCATGTTCGCCAAGGTGATGGCCGGTCAGGAGATCGAGATCTGGGGCGACGGCAGCCAGACCCGGACCTACATGCACGTCACCGACCTGGTCCGCGCCGTGCTGCGGATGGTCGAGGTCGGCAAGCACCACGTGCTCAACATCGGCACCAGCGAGATCGTCACCGTGCACGACCTGGCGCGCCTGGTGTGCGAAGCGCTGGAAGAGCCCGAGCGCATCCGGTTCGACCCCGCCAGATCCGGTGGGCGGCCCAACCGGACCCTGGACGTCGGCCGCCTCTACGACGTCATCGACTTCGAGCCGCGCTCGCTGCGCGACGGGCTGCGCGACACCGTCGAGTGGTACCGGCGGCACCGCGTGCCCGCCCGTGCCGCGCGCTGACGATCCGCTGAACACCCGGTTGGAGACTTTCCATGCGTGTCCTCATCACCGCCTCCCCGATCCCCGACCACCTGCACAATCTGGTGCCGCTCGCCTGGGCGGCACGGACCGCGGGGCACGAGGTCTGCGTCGCGGGCCGCCCCGAGCTGGCAGAGGTCACCAAGAACTCCGGCCTGACCTCGGTCTCCGTTCCGGCCGGCGAGGGTTCGTCCGGCATTCCGGACCTCTCGGAGGGTGACCCCGCGGCGCTCGCCGCCTACGTGGCCGCCATCGACCCGGTGCTCGTGGACGGCCTCGTCGAATACGGGCGGGCCTGGAAGCCCGACCTGGTGCTGTGGGACGCCCGCAGTCACGCCGGTGCGCTGCTGGCGCGCACCGTCGGCGCCGCACACGTGCGGGTCCTCGCCGAACCCGACCACCTGGCGCGCTTCCCGGACCCCGGCCCGCTCGCCGCCCGCCTGGCCGAGCTGGCCGGCGACCACGAGCACGGCGACGACCTCCTCTTCGGTCAGGCAACGATCGATCCGCTGCCGGAATGGCTGCGGGTGCCGTCCGGCCTCGACCGGCGCCCGATGCGGCACGTGCCGCACCACGGGCAGACCGTCATCCCGAGCTGGCTGCGCCGGACGCCGCGCCGCCCTCGCGTGTGCCTGGTCCCGGGACCGGATCAGCCCGTGGCGGAGGTGCTGGGTGCTCTCGCGGACCTGAACGTCGAGGTGATCGCCGAGCTGCCCGCCGACCGCGTTCCGGCCGGCGTCGACCTGCCCGACAATGTGCGGATCTTCGACTCGCTGCCGCTGGACCCGCTGCTGCCGAGCTGTGCGGTGATCGTCCACGACGGCCGTATCTCCACGCTGAACGCCGCCGTCGTGCACGGCGTCCCGCAGCTGGTGACAGGCGGCTCGTCCTGGGTGACCGAGCGGCTGGAGGAGCAGTCCGCCGGCCTGGCCGGCACCGCGGGCACGCTGGCCGGGGATCTCGCCCGGCTCCTGGACGATCCGGCGCTGCGCGACGGTGCCGAAAGGGCGCAGAAGGAAATGTTGTCCGCGCCGAGCCCGCACGACATCGTTCCTGGCCTGGAAAAGCTCGCCGCCCGCCGCTGACACGATCGAACCGGAAACGCAATAAAAGTGCCGCCTCCCGGAATCCGGGAGGCGGCGTACGGCTTTCGGAATGGCCTCAGGCCAGGGACTCCGACGGCACGAATCCCTCCACAACGAGTTCGTTGGCCGCGAGTTCCTCGTCGGCGAACCGCTGCAGTTCTATTTCCTGGGCGATGTCCATGACATACCGGCCATAGGCCGACTTCTCGATGGCGGCGCCCAGCCCGTAACAGGCATCGGCGTCGATGAAGCCCATCCGCAGCGCGATCTCTTCGATGCAGGCGATCCTCACCCCCTGGCGCTCTTCGAGGGTGCGGACGTACAGGCCCGCCTGGAGCAGCGATTCGGGGGTTCCGGTGTCGAGCCACGCGAAACCGCGGCCGAGGTCGACCATCCGGGCCCGGCCGCGTTCCATGTAGACCCGGTTGACATCGGTGATCTCCAGCTCGCCGCGGGCGGAGGGCCGGATGTTCTTGGCGATGTCGACGACGTCGTTGTCGTACAGGTACAGGCCCGTGACGGCCCGGTTGGACCGGGGGCGCAGGGGTTTCTCCTCCAGCGACACCAGGCGGCCCGTGGCGTCCACCTCGGCCACGCCGTAGCGCTCGGGGTCCTTGACCGGATAGCCGAACAGGACACATCCCCGCACGTCACGGACGTTATCCGCGAGCAGCGGCTGGAAGGCCGGCCCGTGGAAGATGTTGTCGCCCAGGACCAGGGCGGCGGTGTCGTCGCCGACATGGTCGGCACCGATGATGAACGCCTCGGCGAGACCGTTCGGGTGCTCCTGCTCGGCGTAGTCGATCCGCAGACCCAGATGCGACCCGTCGCCGAGCAGGCGCTGGAACTGCGGCAGGTCCACCGACCGGGCGATGAGGAGGATCTCGGTGATGCCGCCCAGCATCAGCACCGACAGCGGATAGTAGATCATCGGCTTGTCGCCGATCGGGAGCAGCTGCTTGGAAACGGAAATGGTCACGGGATTGAGCCGTGTACCGCTGCCCCCCGCGAGAATGATGCCCTTCATCTGATCCCATCCTCGTAACGGATGCCATGGATAAGGCCAAAGATAACCGACGCTAACCCCGATTCCGCGAACCCGTCATGGATTGCCGAAAGGTCTGGGGTACGGCCCCGGGCGCTGGGGCAATTAGGGGTTGCCGCACACTCCCCCGCGACATTGAATTCCGATTGGACTCTTAAATAGGGCAACGACCAGTCTTCCCTTTGGCCAGCGTGCCGTGTCGTGCAGGAGGTAGCCCGCCGTGACCACTTATGTGTGGAACTACACAGCGGAGTACGAGAAGGAACGGGACGACATCCTCGATGCCGTCGACAAGGTGTTCGGCTCCGGGAAACTGGTGCTGGGCGACAGCGTGGCAGGATTCGAGCGGGAGTTCGCCGGCCACCACGGGCTCGGCCACTGCGTCGGCGTCGACAACGGCACCAACGCGGTGAAGCTCGGGCTGCAGGCCCTCGGCGTCGGCCCCGGCGACGAGGTCATCACCGTCTCCAACACCGCCGCGCCCACGGTCCTCGCCATCGACGGCGCCGGCGCCACACCCGTCTTCGTCGACGTGCGCGCCGAGGACTATCTGATGGACGTCGGGCAGGTCGAGGCGGCCATCACTCCGCGGACCAAGTGCCTGCTGCCAGTCCACCTGTACGGGCAGTGCGTCGACATGGCGCCACTGGAGCGGCTCGCCGCCGAGCACGGCCTGAAGATCCTGGAGGACTGCGCGCAGGCGCACTCCGCGACGCACCACGGCCGGCTCGCCGGGACGATGAGCGACGCCGCCGCGTTCTCGTTCTACCCCACCAAGGTGCTCGGCGCCTACGGGGACGGCGGCGCGGTCGTCACCGACGATCCCGAGGTCGACGCGGCGCTGCGCCGGCTGCGGTACTACGGCATGGAGAAGGTCTACTACGTCGTCCAGACGCCCGGCCACAACAGCCGCCTCGACGAGGTCCACGCCGAGATCCTGCGCCGCAAGCTCACGCGGCTGGACGGCTACGTCGAGGGCCGCCGCGCGGTGGCGCGCCGGTACGAGGAGGGCCTGGGCGACACCGGGCTGGTCCTTCCGGCGACCAATCCGGGCAACGAGCACGTCTACTACGTCTACGTCGTCCGCCACCCCGAGCGCGATCGCATCATCGAGGCGCTCAAGGGCTACGACATCTCCCTCAACATCAGCTATCCGTGGCCGGTCCACACGATGACCGGCTTCAGCCATCTCGGGTACGCGGAGGGCTCGCTGCCGGTCACCGAGGCGCTGGCCAAGGAGATCTTCTCGCTGCCCATGTACCCGTCCCTGTCCGAGGACGTCCAGGACAAGGTGATCTACGCCGTCCGCGAAGTCCTGCGGACGCTGTGACCGTGAGCCAGCGCGGTCCGGCGCCCGAGGCGCCGCGCGGCGGCCGAGGAGCCCCACGATGACCCACCTTTCCGCCCCTCGCCGGACGGTCCCGGCCCGCCCGGCGGGCCTGGACGACCGATGGATCTCCGAGAAGATCGCGAGGTCCGTCCTGACCCCGGACAGCCCGCTCATGCCGATGCGGGACTTCCACGGCTGGCTGGCCGAATTCGGGAACCGGTCGTCCACGCACGTCACCCGGATCCCGCTGAACGACCTGGACGGCTGGCACATCGATCCGCTGACCGGCAACATCGGCCACGACAGCGGCAAGTTCTTCACCGTGGAGGGCGTGGCGGCGCACGTGCCCGGGCACGCCGTGCCGCGCTGGACCCAGCCGATCATCATCCAGGCGGAGATCGGGATCCTCGGCATCCTGGTCAAGGAGTTCGACGGCGTGCTGCACTGCCTGATGCAGGCCAAGGTCGAGCCCGGCAACGCCAACGGGCTGCAGATCTCGCCGACCGTGCAGGCCACCCGCAGCAACTACGAGGGGGTGCACCGGGGCCGGGGCGTGCCGTACCTGGAGTACTTCCGCGATCCCTCCCGGCACCTGCTGATCACCGATGTGCGCCAGTCGGAGCAGGGCTCGTGGTTCCTGCGCAAGCACAACCGCAACATGGTCGTCGCGGTCACCGACGACGTCGAGTTGCTCGACGGCTTCTGCTGGCTGACGCTCGGCCAGCTGCACAGGCTGCTCGCGCTGGAGAACGTCGTCAACATGGACGCCCGCACGGTCCTGTCGTGCCTGCCGTTCGACGGCGCCCACCTGCTGCAGACGATGCGGCCGGGCGGCGACCCCTTCCGGCTGGCGCTGGCGCGCTCCTGCGCGTCGGCGCACGGCAGCGTCCACTCGACCGGCGAGCTGCTGCGCTGGATCACCGACTACCGCAGCAACGCCGACGTCACCGTCAGCCGGATCCCGCTCAACCGGGTGGAACGCTGGCACCGCGGCGAGTACTCCATCGCACACGACACCGGCCGGTTCTTCGAGGTCATCGCCGTGGACATCCAGGCGTCGGGCCGCGAGGTGCGGCGCTGGTCCCAGCCGATGATCGAGCCGTCCGAGAACGGCATCGTCGCACTGCTCACCCGCCGGATCGACGGCGTCCTGCACGTCCTGCTGCATCTGCGGCCCGAGCCGGGCTGCCGCGACACCGCCGAGCTGGCCCCGACGGTCGACGTCGCACCGACCAACTACGACGCGCTTCCCGGCCAGGCTCGCCCGCCGTTCCTGGACGCGGTCCTGTCCGCGCCGCCGGAACGCATCCGCTACGACGTCACGCTCTCGGAGGAGGGCGGGCGTTTCCACCATGCCGCCAGCCGCTATCTCATCGTGGAGGCCGACGAGGCCGGCACCGCAGCCGAGACCGAGGCCGAGCATCCCGGTTTCCGCTGGATCGCGGTCCACCAGCTGGTGGATCTGCTACGGCACAGCCACTACGTCAACATCCAGGCGCGCAGCCTGGTGGCCTGCCTGCACAGCCTGTCCGCCCCGCCCGCCGCCTGATCCCCACGACTTCCGGAGTATGCCTGCTCATGTCGAACTGCCGGGTCTGCCGCGCCCCCGTCCACGAGTTCTTCGACTTCGGCCGCCACCCCCTGTCGCAGGCGTTCATCACGCCTGAGCAGGTCGGCGACGAGTTCTTCTACCGGCTGGCCATCGGCGCCTGCGAGTCGTGCGGCATGGTGCAGCTGCTGGAGGAGATCCCGCCGGAGCAGCTCTTCCACAAGGGCTACCCCTACCACTCGTCCAACTCCACGGTGATGCGCGCGCACTTCGAGGAGACCGCGCGCCGTTTCCTCGCCGACCGGCTGACCGGTCCCGACCCGTTCATGGTGGAGATCGGCTGCAACGACGGCGTCACGCTGCAGACCGTGCGCGACGCGGGCGTCCGCCATCTGGCCTTCGAACCGACCGGCGTCGGCGGGGTGCGCACGCACGGCGCGTTCTTCGACGCCGAGTCCGCCGCCGAGGTCAGGGCCTCGGACGGTCCCGCCGACGTCATCTACGCCGCCAACACCATCTGCGACATCCCCGACATCGGAGCCGTCATCGCGGGGGCCGACGCGCTGCTCTCGCCACAGGGGGTGCTGGTCTTCGAGGACCCCTACTTCGGCGAGATCATCGGCCGGACCAGCTTCGACCAGATCTACGACGAGCACTTCTACTTCTTCACGGTCGGCTCGGTGCGGAGCATGGCCCGGCACTTCGGCTTCGAGCTCCTGGACGCCGAATGGCTTCCCGTGCACGGCGGTCAGATCCGCTACACGCTCGGCCGCGCCGGAAGCGCTCCAGTGACCCCGGCCGTGGCGAGGCTCCTCGCCGCCGAGGAGAACGACCGGCTGACCGATCCTTCGACGCTCGCCGCGTTCGCGGACCGCGTCACCCGGATCCGGACCGACCTGCGGGAGCTGCTGGAGAGGCTCGCCGCCGACGGCAAGCGCGTCGCCGGCTATGGGGCCACCGCCAAGAGCTCAACGGTCACCAACTACTGCGGCATCGGCCCGGACCTGGTCCCGTTCGTCTGCGACACCACCCCGTCCAAGCACGGCAAGGTGACTCCCGGCGCCCACATTCCGGTGCGCCCACCGGCGGCGTTCAGCGACGACTACCCCGACTACGCGCTGCTGTTCGCCTGGAACCACGCCGAAGAGATCATGGCCAAGGAGGAGGCGTTCCGCGCTGCCGGCGGCAAGTGGATCATCTACGTCCCCGAGGTCCACATCGTCTGACCACACACGAGCGAAGACCCGGCCACCGGAAGGTGGCCGGGTCTTGTGCCGTGTGGGCCGGTCTAGCGGTCTCCGGCGGCCAGCCGTTCCAGGTCGCGGGCCAGGTCGCGCGGGCTGGGCGTCGCCTCGATCTCCTCGCGGATCAACGCGGAGTTCGCGCGGAACGACGGTTCATCCAGGACGCGGGCGAGCATCGTGCGCAGCCCGTCCAGGTCGAGGCCGCTGCGCAGGCCCTCGCCCGCCTTCTGCCGGTAGTCGAGCATCAGCCCGGCGCCGCGGCCCTCCAGGGCCTGGCCGAAACCGACCTCGTCCCAGTAGTGGCCAGGCGCGATGATGTTGGGAACGCCGTGCACCATCGCGTTCCCCAGCGTGCCGAACCCGCCGTGATGGATGATCGCCGAGCAGCTCGGCAGCAGGTCGTTCAGCGGCACGAAGTCCACGACCCGCACGTTGGCGGGCAGCACCGGCATCTCGGCGATCTGCTCGGAGTTGAGGGTGGCGACCAGTTCGATGTCGAGCTCGGCCACGGCCTCCAGCATGTCGGCGACCGAGAACAGGTCGCCGCCGAGGGACTCGCGCGCCGTCATGCCGAGCGTGAGGCAGACCCGCGGCTTCTCCGGCCGCACGCGCACCCACTCCGGAACGTCGCTGGGCCCGTTGTAGGGCACGTATCGCATTCGCCGGAACGGCAGGTCCAGCGGGAACTGCATGAACGAGGGGGTCGGGTCGATCGTCCACTGCCCCGTCATCATCTCGGTGGCCAGCCCGGGCTCGTACGCGGTATCGAACCGGGCCAGCCGGCCGGCCAGCCAGTCGCCGATCGGGTCGTCACGGCGTTCCGGCGGCTGCTCGGCCAGCAGCCGGGCGTAGTCGCAGTACATCCGCCCGATGTAGTCGATGCCGAACAACATCCGGGCCTGCGCCGCGCCGCTCACCTGGGCCGCGACCGGCCCGGCGAACGTGAGCGCGTCCCAGACCACCAGATCGGGCCGCCAGTCGCGGGCGAACCCCGCCAGGTCGTCCAGCATCGACCGGCCACCGGTCGCGTGCTCGTAGTGCATCGAGCAGGCGATGGTGAACGTTCCGAGCACGTAGTCCCACGTCAGAACCTCGGGGCGGGTCTCGGTCACGCCCGCGTTGAGGTCCCGCCACGATGTGCCGCTGGTGGCCTCGTCCCGGGGCGTGTCGGCCTCGTCCCCCACCGGAACGGCGGTGAGGCCGGTCCGCGTGATCGCGGGGACCAGCGCCGGCTCGCTCGCGACCCGCACGTCATGGCCCGCGGCGCGCAGCGCCCAGGCCAGCGGCACCATGTTGTAGAAATGCGTCTTCGCCGCGTACACGGCGAAAAGTACGCGCATGGCAGGCCTCCCGGCATCGAAGCGACAACTGCACCGCACGCGGGCACCGCAGGGGATCACCGCACGCGAAAGGCGCCGCCGCCGATTCCCGACGGCGGCGTTTCCGCGTCCGCTATCCCCCGGCGCCGACGCTCTCGCGTCCGACGGGGGTCTCCCACTTGATGCGGTGGTCGTAGAGCCATCGCATGCTCTCGTGCCCCCGTTCGGCGGCCTTCTGGTTGAACGCGAACCGCGCGAACACGTCGCGTCCCGTCCGGCGCACCTGGTTGCGGACCTCCAGCATCCGCCCGCAGTCCTTGCCGAACTCCACGATCTTCTCGACCCTCGGCCGCCGGATCTCCTCGTACTTGTCGAAGGCCGCGGCGATGTCGGGGATGTCGCGCAGGCACTTGGCCAGCACCAGCGAGTCCTCGATCGCCATCGAGACGCCCTGTCCCGCCGACGGCGAGACCGCGTGGCACGCGTCGCCGATGATGATCATTCGCCCGTTGTGCCACTTCGGCACGTGCGGGATGTCCTGGATCGGGCGCGGCGGCCAGATCGCCTCGGTGGCGTTGATGATGTCGACCGCCGCGCTGCGGTCCACGCCGAACAGGTCGGTCAGGGTCTTCCGCCACGCCTCCGGCGTGATCTCCGACAGCTCCTGCGGCGTGGGCTCATGCGGCCGGGTGACCGTGGCGTACCACCAGATGCGCCCGTCATGGTCGGGGATGTAGCAGAAGAAGCTCCGCCGGCCCAGGTACATGAACTCGGTCCCGGCCTGGCTGGGCGGGTTGATCCCGGTCGCGTAGCCGCCGGTGGTCCACAGCCCGCCGTAGCGGAACGTCAGCTCCTGCGGATCGATGAGCTTGCGGGTGACCGAGTGCAGGCCGTCGGCGCCGACGAGCAGGTCACCGCGCGCGCTGCTCCCGTCGGAGAAGTACGCCGTGACCCCGTCGTTCTCGATCTTGGCGTCGACCAGCTTCTTGCCGAAGTTGAGTTCGATGCCCCGGTCGATCGCCTCGTCCCGGAGTGCCTTGTAAAGGTCGGAACGCGTGATCGCGTGCGCGGCGGTGCCGTCCTCCAGCGGATCGCCGTTCAGCACCTGGCACAGCTGCTTGCCGTTGCCGAGATGGAACCGGTAACGCGGAATGTCGAATCCCGGCTTCAGGTGCCCCACGCCCAGCTCGAGAAGGGCGCTGTAACCGTTCACGGCGAGGACGAGATTCTGGCCGATCCCATCCGCGCCGCGGTCGTACGCCTCGTAGAGAATGGGTTCGATCCCGGCCTTCTGCAGCGCAATCGCGCTCGCCGGCCCGGCGACGCCCCCACCGATAACCAAGGCTGTGGTCATGGCCTTTCCACCGTCCTGTCGGTACGCAGCCACTGCTCATTTTCTCGGGTCGATGACAGGCCCAGATTCACACGCCGACCCCTTGTCCCACAGCCCCTAAAGACCCCCTGTCCATACGCGGCCCATACGCGGCGAATCAGGGGTGCCGCAGTTCTTCGGCGGCCGCTAGAAAAAGGGTTGGGGCATTCTAGGTGCGCCCCATTTGGAGAGGGGACTCCCAGATGACCAAACATCAGATAGATCCGCGGCTGTGCACGGAGAGCGACCTCGCCCGGCACCTGCTGGCCGCCCGCGGCACCCAATGGATGCGCGGCAACCGCGGTGACGCTTACGCGCTGATCCTTCGCGACCAGGGCGTCGAACCGCGCCGGCTCTTCCCTGGAATGCGGGGCCGCCCCGCGCTCCGCCAGAGCCAGTCCGACGTCTGGGTGACCGCCTGCCACGCCGCCGGGACCGAGATCCTCGCCGACCCGGCCCTCGCTCTCGCCGAGAAGGCCCGGACGACCCGTTCGAGGAGGGCCGGCGGCCGAGGCGGGACACGCCAGCGCATCTTCGGCATCGAGGCCACCGCCACCCTGAAGCACGTCCTGACCGTGGACGACTCTCTCCTGGCCATGGACGGCCCCGGCTACACCGGCCTGCCCCAGCCCACGTTCCACGACCCCGTCGCGGTCTTCTCCCGCGTCCTCGGCGAGGCGGGCGACGGCTTCGACCTGATGACGGACTTCGCCCGTCCGGCCACCGTCGACGCTCTGGCAGACGCCTACGCGCTGCCCGCCGAAATCCGGGCCGGTGCCCTCCCCCTGTGCGCCGAGGCGTCCGGGCTCCTGGACGCCCTGCTCTGCCCGCCCACACTGGGCATGACACAGCGGATGATCAAGGCTTTCGACGGACTCCGCTCCCTCCTGGAGCACGAGGACGGCGACGAGTTCAAGGCCCGGACGATCGCCTTCACCGTCGGGGTGGACATCACCGCGAATCTCATCTGCGGCGCCGTCCTGGCGCTCCTCGACCATCCGGCCCAGTGGCGGGCCCTCCACGAGGACGTCTCCCTGGCCGCCGACGCCGTCGAGGAGACCCTCCGCCATGTGCCCCCGGTCCGCCTGGAGAGCCGGATCGCCACCCGGGACCTGACCGTCGCCGGGCAGCCCGTCGAGGCCGGCGACCAGCTGGTCGTCCTCGTCGACGCCGCCAACCACGATCCCGATGTCTTCCACGACCCAGATACCTTCGACATCACCCGCGAGCGGAAGCCTCACCTGTCACTGGCCGGGCACTCCCCGGCCGCCTTCGCCGCCCCGGCCGCCCGCCGGCTGGCCGCGGCGGCGCTGGAGGCCCTCAGCGGCACGGACCTTCGCCGCGACGGCGAGACGGTCCGCCGCATGAGGTCACCCGTCACCCAGGCTCTGACCCGCGTGCCGGTGAGCCGCTGATCATCGCCCGGAACGCCTGATCATCACCCGGAACGCCGGTGCCCGTCCAGACGGGCACCGGCGTTCAGATGAGCGACGTGAGGTGGTCGAGGACGACCTTCTGGAAGAGCTCGGGCTCCTCCAGATGGGGTGTGTGGCTGGAGTCCTCGAAGATCTCCCAGCGGGCGTCCGGGATGCGGTCCTGGAAGGGCTGGACGGTCACCGGAGTGGCCTCGTCATGGCGACCGGACAGGATCAGGGTGGGCGCCATGACCTTGGGGCACAGGTCGATGACCGACCAGTCCTTCAACGTCCCGATGACGTGGAACTCGCTGGGGCCGTTCATGGTGAAGTAGACCGTGGGGTCGTTGTAGACCTCGTAGAACGACGCCAAATAGTCGCGGGGCCAGGGCTTGAGGCGGCAGACGTGCTTCTCGTAGAACACCTTGAGCGCCGCGAAATACTCGTCGCTGTCGGTCGTGCCGGCCTTCTCGTGCCTGCGGAGGGTCTCGTCGACGCCCGGAGGCAGATCCGCGCGCAGGACGTCCATCTCCTGAAGCCACAGCTGGTAGGAGGCCGGGGAATTGGCGATGATGAGACCGCGCAGCCCGGGCGGATTCCCTGCGGCGTGGGCTGTTGCCAGCATGCCGCCCCAGGAGTGGCCGAAGAGGACGTAGTCGGTGATCTCAAGGCGGGCCAGGAGGTTGTCCAGTTCGGCCAGGAAGAGCGGCACGGTCCAGAAGTCGGCGCCCCGGTCGCGCAGGTGGCTGGAGCCGCCGTTGCCCAGCTGGTCGTAGTGGACGACGGGCCAGCCGTGGTCGGCGAAGACCTTGAGGTTGGCCAGGTAGTCGTGGGTGCTGCCCGGTCCTCCGTGGAGGACGACGAGGGCGGGTCTGCCCGAGTCCAGGTCGCCGGTGACGCGGTACCAGGTCTGGAGGGGGCCGAACGGGATCGTGGGCATGCCGCCTCCTAGGTGATGGGCTCGGTGATGGGCTTAGCGATGGGCTCGGAGATGTGGTCGGTGATGGTCTTCATGACTGCCGGGGCGTGGTCGTTCAGGTAGAAGTGCTCGCCCGGGAACACCTTGAGGTCGAACGGCCCGGTGGTGTGGTCGCGCCAGCCGCTCGCCTCGTCGACCGTCACGTGCGGGTCGGCGTCTCCGACCAGGGCGATGACGGGGCAGCCGACCGTGGAGCCGGGAACGCAGCGGTAGGTCTCGGCGGCCCGGTAGTCGGCCCGGACCGCAGGGAGGATCATCCGGCGCAGGTCCGGGTCGTGGAGGACCTGGGCGTCGGTGCCGTCGAGGCGGAGGAGTTCGGCGACGATGCCGTCGTCGTCGGCTCGATGCACGCGTTCGTCGCGGTGGCGGGACGGCGCGCGGCGACCGGAGGCGAACAGGCCCAGGGGCGCGTGGCCACCGGCTTCGAGGCGCCGGGCCACCTCGTAGGCGATGGTGGCGCCCATGCTGTGGCCGAAGAGTGAGACGGGACGATCCAGCCACGGGTGCAGCGCCTCGATGACGAGGTCGGCCATCTCGAAGAGGTCCTCGACGCACGCCTCGAAGCGGCAGTCCTGGCGGCCCGGGTACTGGATGGCGAGGACGTCCACGTCCGGGGAGAGCGTCCGGGACACCGGGTGAAAGTACGTGGCCGATCCTCCCGCGTGCGGGAAGCAGATCAGCCGCGTGGCGGCATCGTCCGCCGGATGGAAGCGGCGGACCCAGGCGGAGGTGGTCAGGGTTGTCATCGGGGTGTTGCTCCATTCCTCATGGAAGTCCAGGCGCCCGGAGCGCGGTATCCCCGGCCCCAGTTCGCCGGGCGCGGTGAGACGGTCTCTCGGGCCCGGGCCCGGGTCCGGGTCAGGGTCCGGCGGCTCAGGGCCACGAGCACGGCGGTGACGGCGGCGAGTTCCTCGGCGTTCGGCGACCCGCGGACGACCGTGATGTTCATGCCGGCGGGTTGCCGTGCTTGCGGGACGGGAGGGCCGCGTGCTTGGCACGGAGGGTGGCCAGAGCGTCGATGAGGATGGCGCGGGTGTCGGCCGGGTCGATGACGTCGTCCACCAGGCCGCGTTCGGCCGCGTAGTAGGGGTGCATCAGCTCCTGCCGGTACTCCTTGATCCGCTGTGCGCGGGCGGCCTCGGGGTCGGGGGCGGCGGCGATCTCACGGCGGAAGACGATGTTGGCCGCGCCCTCGGCGCCCATGACGGCGATCTCGTTGGTGGGCCACGCGAAGGACAGGTCGCAGCCGATCGAACGGGAGTCCATGACGATGTAGGCCCCGCCGTAGGCCTTCCGGAGGATGACCTGGACGCGGGGCACGGTGGCGTTGCAGTAGGCGTAGAGGAGCTTGGCGCCGTGCCGGATGATGCCGTCGTGCTCCTGCCCTGTGCCGGGCAGGAAACCGGGCACGTCGACGAGGGTGACCAGCGGGATGCTGAAGGCGTCGCAGGTCTGGACGAAGCGCGCCGCCTTCTCGGACGCGTGGATGTCAAGGACCCCGGCCTGTGACGCGGGCTGGTTCGCGATGATGCCGGCGACCTCGCCGCCGAGCCGGGCGAACGCGCAGATGATGTTGGTGGCCCACCTCTCGTGCAGCTCGAAGAAGTCGCCGTCGTCCACGATCTCGCCGATGACCGCGCGCATGTCGTACGACTGGTTGGGCTGCGCGGGGACGAGGTCCAGCAGCACGTCGTTGCGGCGGTCGGGCGGGTCGGCGGTCGCGGCGCCCGGCGGGAGCTCACGGTTGTTGGACGGCAGGAGCGACAGGAGGTAGCGGACCTCCTCGAAGCACTCGTGCTCGTTGTCGCACACCACCGTGGCCACTCCGGAGACGGCGGCGTGCACGTCGGCGCCGCCGAGGCCCTCGTGGGTGATCTCCTCGCCGGTCACGGCCCGGACCACGTCGGGACCGGTCACGTACATCTGGGCGATGCCTCGCACCATGAACACGAAGTCGGTCAGGGCCGGCGAGTAGGCGGCGCCGCCCGCGCACGGGCCGAGCACGATGCTGATCTGCGGGATGACGCCGGAGGCACGCACGTTGCGGCGGAAGATGCCACCGTAGCCCGCCAGCGCCGTCACGCCCTCCTGGATGCGGGCGCCCGCTCCGTCGTTCAGGCTGACCAGGGGCGCGCCGGCGGACTCGGCGAGGTCCATCAGCTTGTGGATCTTGGCGGCGTGGGCCTCGCCGAGCGAGCCGCCGAAGATGCCGAAGTCGTGCGCGTAGGCGAACACCTCGCGGCCGTGGACCCGGCCCCAGCCGGTGACCACGCCGTCGGTGAAGGGACGCCGGTCCTCCAGGCCGAATCCGGTGGCGCGGTGCCGGCGGAGCCCCTCGATCTCGCGGAAGGTCCCGCGATCGAAGAGGAGTTCCAGGCGCTCGCGGACCGTGAGCTTGCCGCGGGCATGCTGGGCTTCGGCGGACGGGCCGCGCGCCACCTCCTCCTTGAGGAGCAGCAGCTCGGTCACCTTGGCCACGTGCGTTTCGGTGTGAGCGGTGTCTTCCGTGCAAGCCGTGTCTACCGTCAACTCTGGTTCCCCTGTCGGTTCTGGTGGTGAGCGGTCAGCCGTGCGATCTCCGGAACGACCTCGTACGGGGTCGGGACGGCCCGCAGCTCGCTGCGCACACCGGTGGCGGCGACGGCGAACGAGGGCTCGGCGAGCAGGCGGGCGACACCGTCGCGCAGCGCCGCCGGCGTGGCCTCGGACGGGTCGATGAGGATTCCGGCGCCGCGCTCGTCCAGCAGCCGGCCGAGCGCCTCCTCGTCCCACCACGGCGCGGGGATCGTGATGCTCGGCACGCCGTGGTTGACGACGTTGCCGACGGTGCCGAAGCCGCCGTGGTGGACGATCGCGGCGCAGCTCGGCAGCAGCTCGTTCAGCGGGACGAAATCGACCGCGCGCACGTTAGCCGGCAGGTCGGGAACGGCGGCGCGCTGCTCGGCGGTGAGGGTGGCGACCAGCTCGACGTCCAGCGAGGCCAGCGCGGTGAGAATGTCGCCGATCGCGACCTCGGCGCTGGTGTCGGCGCTGGTATCGGGGCTGATGGCGACCTTGTCGCGGCCCACCAGCTCACGGCCGGACAGGCCGAGCGAGAAGCAGACCCGCGGGCGTTCCGGTGTCTCGTGCACCCAGGAGGGCACCGAGGCCGAGCCGTTGAACGGCAGGTAGCGGACGGGCAGGTGCGGGATCTCCAGCGGGAGCTGCATCCAGCCGGGCGTCGGGTCGATGGTCCACTGGCCGGTCATCAGCTCGGTGACCATGTCCGGCTCGAACGGCAGACCGTAGCGGGCCAGGCGGCCGGTGAGCCAGTCCGAGACCGGGTCGTCGCGTGTCTCGGGCGGCTGCTCGGCCAGAAGACGACGGTAGGTGGCGAGCATCCTGGACAGGTAGTCGATGCCGAAGAGCGTGCGCGCGTGCGCGGCGCCGCACGCCCTGGCGGCGATCGGGCCCGCGAACGTGAGCGCGTCCCAGACCACCAGGTCCGGCTGCCAGTACCGGGCGAAATCGACCAGGTCGTCGACCATCGACACGCCCGTGACGTGCTCGTACTCCATGGAGCAGGCAATGGTGAACGTGCCCAGCACGTAGTTCCAGGTGAGCTTGTCGGGCCGGGTCTCGGTGACACCGCTGAGGCGCTGCCACCCGCCGCCGCCCGCCGGGCCGTCGTCCCCGGGCGACGCCTGGAACGAGCCCGCCAGGTCGAGCGGATCGCCGACCGGGACGGCGGTGAGGCCGACCCGGGTGATCGCCGGGACGAGGTCCGGCTGGCTGGCGACGACGACCTCGTGCCCGGCGGCGCGCAGCGCCCACGCCATCGGGACGAGGTTGTAGAAGTGCGGCTTGGCCGCGTACACAGTGAACAGGACGCGCATCGCGGTGCTCCCGTGATCAGGCGTGCACCGGCCGGCGGACGCGGTGGCGTTCGGTCAATTCCTCCAGCTCGGGAACGAGGTCGCCAGGACCTGGCGTGGCCCGCAGCTCGCTCTGGAGCCGCAGCGCGCCGTCCCGGAACGACGGTTCGTCCAGCACCCGGCTGACGGCCTGCGCCAGGCGGGCGGGGGTGACGTCCTGCGGCGCGAGGTAGATCCCGGCGCCGCGCGCGCCGAGCTGCCGTCCGAGGCTGTCCTCGTCCCACCACGCGGCCGGGACGGTCACGCTCGGCAGGCCGTGGACCAGCACGTTCCCGAGCGTTCCGAATCCGCCGTGGTGCACGACCGCCGCACAGGTCGGCAGCAGCTCGTACAGCGGGACGAACGCGACGGCGCGCACGTTGGGCGGCATCGACGGCACCGACGCGACCTGGTCGGCGTTCAGCGTCGCGACCAGCTCGATGTCGAGCTCGGCCAGGCTCTCCAGCACACCGCCGATCGAGACCTGGGCTCCGCCCGGGAGATAACGCTCCGACATTCCCAGTGACAGGCACACCCGCGGGCGGCCCGGATCCTGATGGACCCAGTCCGGGATGGCCGACTGGCCGTTGTAAGGCACGTACCGCACCGGCACGTAGGGAAGGTCCAGGGGAAGCTGCATTCCGGGAAAAGTGGGGTCGATGGTCCACTGACCAGCGAGCATTTCCCGCGCCGAACTCTCATCGAAGTCGCATCCGAAACGGTAGAGACGGCCGCGCAACCAGTCCGACACCGGGTCGTCGCGCCGTTCTTCGGGTTGCTCTTCCAGCAGCCGCAGGTAATGGCCGTACATCTGCTGCACGTAGTCGATGCCGAAGAGCGTCCGCGCGTGGGCCGCGCCGCACGCCTTCGCCGCGACGGCGCCGCTGAACGTCAGCGCGTCCCAGACCACCAGGTCCGGCCGCCAGTGCCGGGCGTACTCGACGAGGTCGTCCAGCACCTGCCCGCCGGAGAAGTACTCGTACTCCACCGAGCACGCCACGGTGAACGCGCCCAGCGCCCGATCCCAGGTCGGCGGCTCCCCGCTGTCGTCGATCATGCCCCCGGCGAGCGTCTCGAACGTCCGCGTCATGGACCCGCCGCCAGACCCGCCGGCGGAGGCCCCGCCCATGTTGAGCGGCTCCCCGACCGGAACGGCGGTGAGGCCCGCGCGGGTGATGGCCTCGGCGAGGTCGGGCTGGCTGGCCACCTGCACCTCGTGCCCGGCTGCGCGCAGCGCCCAAGCCAGCGGCACCAGATTGAAGAAATGTGTCTTCGCCGCGAATACCGTGAACAGAACGCGCATGATCCCATGGTCGGCGCACGGCCCGATATCGCCCACCCCTAGGCACCCCTGGCGGTACGGCGGAAGCGAAAGATAGGGGATGTTGAAAGCGGTCCCCCACGCTAGCGTGACGCCACCGAGGCAATCCGGAGCAATACGAGCCAATGAGCCGACCGTTTTTCAGGGTCCCGGGGGTGTCATGCGAGTCCTTTGTACGACGATCGCCGTGACCTCACATTTCTTCAATATGGTCCCGACGGCGTGGGCATTGCGCGCGGCGGGCCATGACGTCGTCTTCGCCAGTCAGCCGAACCTGCTCGCGACCATGCGACGGTCGGGCCTGCCCGCCATCCCGGTGGGCGAGCCGCTCGACCTTCCCCGGCCCCGCGACGGCATGGACGCCGAGGCGATGCCGGACGACGGCACGACCACCCCGTACGGCCTCGGCTACGACATCGCCGAGACGCGGCCCGAGGTGCTGACGCTCGACTACGTGCGAGGCGCCCTGGCCGCCTACTCGTCGGTGATCTGCGAGCGCATGGCCGGCGAGGCCGTCCTCGACGACCTGCTGGACTTCGCGCGGCGGTGGCGGCCCGACCTGGTGATCTGGGACGCGCACACCTTTACGGGCCCCGTGGTGGCCAAGGTCTGCGGCGCCGCCCACGTCCGGATCCTGAACGCGCCCGACCACTGGCCCCGCATGTGGCGCCTCTTCCACGAGCTCGCCGCGCGGGAGGAGAGCCCGCCCGCGGACCCTCTCGCAGATTATCTGGGCGGCAAGCTGGCGCCCCACGGCCACGCGTTCGACGCCGAAATGGTCGACGCGCACGCGACCCTCGACCCGCGGCCCGAATGGATGCGGCCGCCCCTGCCCGGCGTGGACTACCGCTCCGTGCGCTTCATCCCCTACACCGGCCCCGCCACGCGCCCTGTATGGCTGCGCAGGCCTCCCCGGCGCCCCCGCGTCTGCCTCACGCTCGGCGAGGCGCTGCGCAGCGTCGGCGCCAAGGGCAGGGAAGGCGTCGGCAAGCGCATCACGCTTCCCGAGCTGCTGGAGGCGATCGCCTCGCTCGACGTCGAGGTCGTCGCGACGCTGAGCGCCGACCAGCTGCCGCCCGGCACCCGCGTGCCCGACAACGTGCGGCTCTTCGACTATTTTCCGCTCGACGAGCTGCTGCCGACCTGCTCGGCGGTCGTCCACCACGGCGGCACCGGGGTTCTCGGCGGCGCGCTGGTGCACGGCGTTCCGCAACTGGCCGTGCCCGGCAACACCTGGGGCGAGGCAGACGAGATGCGGCGGCTGGCCGAGCGTGGCGCGGGGCTGGTGCTGGAGGCCGGCGAGCTGACCGCCGAGGCGCTGACCCGGCAGCTGTCGCGGCTGCTGACCGAACCCGGGTTCGCCGAGTCGGCCGGACGGCTCCGCAAGGAGATGGCCGCCACCCCGAGCCCGCACGAGATCGTTCCACAACTGCAGGAGCTGGCCGCCCGGCACACGACGCCGCGCCGGCGGCCCGGAGACCGTCGACCAGGAAGGTCCGGCCGGAAGGGCCGGGCCGGGTGACCGGACAGGGTGAGATCGCATGTACGAGGGCACGGAAGCCGAGATCTACGACCTCGTCAACGAGGGCCGGGGGAAGGACTACGCGGGCGAGTCACGCCTCGTGATCGACCTCATCCGGACCCACCGGCCGGACGCCGCCTCGCTGCTGGACGTGGCCTGCGGGACCGGGCTGCACCTGGGCCACTTCCGCACGGAGTTCGACCGCGTCGCGGGCCTGGAGCTGTCGGCCGACATGCTCGACATCGCCCGGCGGCGGCTGCCGGACGTCCCGTTCCATCTGGGTGACATGCGTGACTTCGACCTCGGGGACGCCAAATTCGACGCCGTGACCTGCATGTTCAGCTCGATCGGGCACATGGCCGACGTGTCCGAGCTGCGCGCGGCGATGACCTGCCTGGCGCGGCACACGGTGCCGGGCGGCGTCGCGGTCATCGAGCCGTGGTGGTTCCCCGAGGCCTACCACCCGGGGGTCGCGGCGGACGTGGCCCGGACGGAGCGGCGTTCGGTGGCGCGGGTCTCGCACTCCTCCTGGCATGAGGGGAACACCCGCATGGAGGTCCACTATCTGGTCGCGGACGCCGACGGCGGCGCGCACCATTTCGTGGAGACCTCGATCGTCTCGCTCTTCACGCGGAGAGAGTACGAGACCGCGTTCGACGAGGCATCCTGGACACCAACCTATGTGGCGGGCGGCCCGACGGGGCGCGGCCTGTTCGTCGGCATCCGCCGCTGACCCCCTTCCCTTCGCTCAGGAGCTGCCCGTTGCGCGCCAAAGGCATCAACTACGACACCGGCTTCTTTCCCGACGGTGGCGACACCCGCCCGCGTTTCGACCCCGAGCTCGCCCGCCGCGAACTGCGGGTCATCGCCGAGGAACTGCACTGCTCGGCGGTACGGATCTCCGGCGGGGACCCCGCGCGCCTGACCGCCGCGGCCGAGCACGCCGCCGCCGCCGGGCTGGAGATCTGGTACTCGCCCTTCCCGTGCGAGCTGGCGGCCGCGGACATGCTCCCCTATTTCGCCGACTGCGCCGAACGGGCCGAGTCGCTCAGGGCGGGCGGCGCGGAGGTCGTGCTGGTGACCGGCTGCGAGCTGAGCGCGTTCGCCCCGGGTTTCCTGCCCGGCGCGACCACCTCGGAACGGATCGAAGGAATGTCCGCCTTCACGATGGAGGACTGGAGCAATCTGGGTCCCGTTCTGGAAAAGTTGAGCGCGTTCCTGGCCGAGTCGACCGCCGCCGTCCGCGAACGTTTCCACGGCAAGGTCACCTATGCCGCCGCACCCTGGGAATTCATCGACTGGACGCCGTTCGACATCGTCTCCGTTGACGCCTATCGCGCCTCTTACAACACCGACACCTATTCGGACGAGATCAGGGGCCTTTTCCAGCACGGAAAACCGGTCGCGGTGACCGAGTTCGGCACCTGCGCCTACCAGGGCGCCGCCGACCGCGGCGGGATGGCCTGGGCCGTCACGGACTGGTCGGGCGGCACGCCGCGGGTCTCGCCGGAACTGGTCCGTGACGAGTCAGAGCAGGTCCGCTACCTGAACGACCTGCTGGCGGTCTACGAGGCCGAGGGCGTCGACGCCGCGTTCTGGTTCACGTTCGCCGGGTACGCGCGCCCGCACGACCCCGAACCCGGTCGCGATCTCGACCTGGGTTCTTACGGCGTCGTCAAGATGCTTGACGAGGTGCAGTGGGAGCCCAAGGAGGTCTTCCACGCCATGGCCGCCGCGTACCGCGAATGAACTGACCTCGACCCTCCCTTTCAAGGGTCTCTAGGGGTATCGACGCTCCGGAGCACTCAATAACGTTCCGTAGTGAAAAGAAGGTGATCTCGCCAACCCCCGAGACCTAGCAGGGAGAGGTCGACAAGTGCAGAGAAGTCACGCGATCGAGATTTCAGATCTCCGCAAATCCTATGGGGAACGCGAGGTCCTCAAGGGAGTGAACCTCACGGTCGAGCGCGGCGACATGCTCGCGCTCCTGGGACCGAACGGCGCGGGCAAGACCACCACGGTGAAGATTCTGACCACGCTGACCGCGCCGAGCGGCGGCACGGCGACCGTCAACGGCTTCGACGTGGCGCGCGACCCGGGCCGGGTGCGCTCCTCGATCGGCCTGGTCAACCAGTTCATGGCGCTCGACTACGTCCACTCCGGCCGCGAGAACCTGGTCATGCTCGGGCGCCTCCAGCACATCGGCCGCGCCGCCGCCAAACGCCGCGCCGACGAGCTGCTGGAGCAGTTCGATCTGGTCGAGGCCGCCGACCGCCCGGTCAACACCTACTCCGGTGGCATGCGCCGCCGGCTCGACCTGGCGATCAGCCTCATCACCTCGCCGCCCGTCGTCTTCCTCGACGAGCCGACCACCGGCCTGGACCCCCGCAGCCGCAACGTGCTGTGGGACGCCATCCGCGAGCTCCTCGACGGCGGCTCGACGATCCTGCTGACCACCCAGTATCTGGAGGAGGCCGACGAGCTCGCCGACCGGGTCGCGGTCATCGACGACGGCCGGATCGTCGCCCACGGCACCGCCACCGAGCTGAAGGAGCGGGTCGGCACGGAACGCATGCAGGTCGAGTTCGCCACCGACGCCGACTTCCAGACCGCACGCGCCCTCGTCGACGACGAGGGCCTGCACTGGGACCGCGAGGCGAGCCGGCTCAGCCTCGCCACCAGTGACATCAAGCACCTCATCTGGACGCTGGACCGGGTCGAGCGCGCCGGGGCCGAGATCGCGAACCTCTCCCTCGACCAGCCCTCGCTCGACGACGTGTTCCTCAGACTCACCCAGCGAACCCCGGAGCCGGCACCGGCGGAAGGAATCCTGCAGAAATGACCACCGTCACCCACCGGCCCGCCGGCACCCCTCAGATCTCCTGGCTGTCGGCCGCCATGACCGACTCGGCCGTCCTCACCCGCCGCTACGTCAACCACATCCTCCGCCAGCCGGAGGAGATCGTGATGGCGGTGCTCATCCCGACAGTGATGATGTTGCTGTTCCGCTACATGCTGGGCGGCGCGATCGACGCGCGCGACGCGGGCTCGTACGCGAACTTCCTGGTCCCCGGTGTGATGGCCGTCTGCGTGACGCTCATCGCGGTGTCGACCACCGTGAGCGTCTTCATGGACATGCAGGAGGGCTTCGTCGACCGGTTCCGCTCCATGTCGATGATGACCACCTCCATCATCGTCGGCCATGTGATGGCCGCCGTCCTGCGCGCCGCCATCGCCCTGTCCGTGGTGATCGCCCTGGGCCTGGCCATCGGCTTCCGCCCCAAGGCCGACCCGCTGCAGTGGCTGTTCGCCATGGCGATCATGGCTCTCTTCGCCGTCTCCGTCGCCTGGGTCTCCGCCCTGTTCGGTCAGATCGCCAAGACGGCCGACGGCGCCAGCGGCCTGGGCCTGATCCTGGCGTTCCTCCCGTACGCCAGCAACGTCTTCACCCCCACCGACATGATCTCCGAGGGCCTGCGGCACTTCGTCGCCAACCAGCCGGTCACCGCCGTCATCGACGCGGTCCGCGCCCTGCTCCTCGACCAGCCCGTCCATAACAACGCGTGGCTGGCGATCCTCTGGTGGGGCGGCATCCTGGCCGTCGCCGTTCCCCTCTCCAACCGCGTCTTCCGCAGGCGCTTCTCCTGAACGACTCCCAGAGTCCCCGCCCGGCTCCCCGGGCGGGGACTTCGTGTTTCCACAGGTCATGAACGAAGCTCCCGGTGGTTCAAGATCTCAGTAGATCTCGGACCACCGGGAGCACGGCCGTGGAGTGGAGCGGCGGCCCTCAGCCTTCCCGAGCGGCCAGGGCCGCGCGGACGAGGTCGTCGACGTTCATGTTCTTAATGGCCTCGCTCGGGTCCTCGACCGCTTCCCCGGCCGGCTCCTCAGCCGGTTCCTGGGCCGGGAGTTCTTCCCTCTCGTTCGCCAGGTCGAGGAGCGCGTCCAGGAGGCCGGCCTCGCGGATCCGGGCCAGCGGGACGGACTCGATGATCCGGCGGAGGGCCTCGTCCCCCTCGTGAACGGGCGGGGCCGGAGATCCGGCGGGGCGGACCTCGTCGTGCAGGTACCCCGCCAGCGACTCGGGGTTGGGGTAGTCGAACATCAGGGTCGCGGCCAGGCGCAGCCCCGTGGCGGTCTGCAGGCGGTTGCGCAGCTCGATCGCGGCCAGGGAGTCCAGGCCGAGCTGGGTGAAGCCCATGGTCAGGTCGATGGAGTCGGGGTCGGCATGCCGGACGGCGGCGACGTGCGAGCGCACCAGGTCGAGCACCAGCTCTTTCTGGTCCACCTCCGGCAGGTCCGCCAGCTGCTGCTCCAGGGTCCGTTCGGTCACGGCGGGCGCGGCCGCTGCTGAAGCCGGGGCCGGGGCCGCCGCAGGGACCACGCGGCGTTGCTTGGAGCGGCGCAGATCGCGCAGGAGCGCGGGGGCCGGGGTGCCGGGGTCCGGTTCGGACAGCCGCAACGGGACGAGGGCCGGCACGTCGACGCCCAGGGCCTCGTCGAAGAGGGCCAGGCCCTCGTCCGTGGAGAGGGCGGGCATCCCCAGCCGGTCGAGCTGGTGGAGGTCCGCTTCGGACACCCCTCCGCCCATTCCCGTCTTGTGCGACCACAGCCCGAAGGCCATGGACGTCGCGGGAAGCCCTTCCGAACGGCGATGCGCCGCCAGGGCGTCCAGGAAACGGTTCGCCGCGGCGTAGTTGGCCTGCCCGGCGGAGACGACCAGACCGGAGGTCGAGGAGAACAGGACGAACGCCGTCAGGTCCATCCCCCGGGTCAGCTCGTGAAGGTTCCAGGCGCCGTCCACCTTCGGGCGGAGCACCGCGTTCAGCCGGTCCTCGTCCATGGAGGCGAGGAGCGCGTTGTCCATCACGCCCGCGGCGTGGACGACGGCGGTCGGCGGCCGCTCGGCCAGAAGTGCGGCCAGGGCGTCGCGGTCGGCCACATCGCAGGCCGCGATCGTGACGTCCGCGCCCAGGCCGGCCAGCTCCTCGTGGAGATCCGGGGCCGTTCCCCTGCGGCTGGTGAGGATCAAGCGGCGGACGCCGTGTTCGGTGACGAGGTGCCGGGCCACAAGGGCCCCCAGCCCGCTGGTGCCGCCGGTGATCAGTACGGTGCCGGCGGGCGTCCAGGGCGGTGGCGCGTCGTCGCCTGCCGGCACCGCGGCCAAGCGGGGGACGAAGGCCTCGCTGCCGCGCAGTGCGGCTTCGGGCTCGCCCGAGGCGACCACGGCGGGGAGCATGCGGAGGGCGGCGTCGGAGCCGTCCACGTCCACCAGGACGAAGCGGTCCGGATTCTCCTCCTGGGCCGCGCGGACCAGGCCCCAGACCGGCGCCTGGACAAGATCGGCGGCGACGTTCCGGGTGACGACGACAAGGCGGGAGCCACCGTGCCGCGCGTCCGCCAGCCAGTCGCGCAGATCCCGCAGGACCGCCGCCGTGGTGGCGCGCGCCGCCTCCGGGACGTCTCCGGGCGCGGCGACCACCGGGTAGATCACGGTTTCGGGCACCGTCTCCAGGGTTTCCAGGCCAGGAACGCCCAGGCCAGGATCCGCACCGAGCACGGCCCAGCCGGTGGTGTCCGCGGCGACGGCGCTTCCCAGCGGCAGTCGGGTCCAATCGAGGCGGAAGAGCGACTCGCGGTGCCGCCCTGTGGCCGCGGCGGCGTTCACCCTGGCGGCGGTCACGGGCCGGACCACCAGGGACTCGATGGTCGCGACGGGCGTCCCGGACGGGTCGGACAGCTCCAGGCGTACGGAGTCGGAGCCCTGCTCGGCCCGGGCGGGACCCCGGACGATCCGCACCCGCAACCGGGACGCACCGGTGGCGTGCAGGCTGACGCCCTCCCAGGCGAACGGAAGCTGCGTTCCGCCGACGTCCTGCGGTCTGCGGCCGTCCATGAAGTCGGTGGCCGACAGGGCGGCGTCCAGGATCGACGGGTGCAGCGCGAACCGCGCCGCGGCGTCGGTCGCCGACTCGGGCAGCGCCACCTCGGCGAACGTCTCCTCGCCGCGTGACCAGATCCCGCGCAGGCCCCGGAACATCGGACCGTATCCGTAGCCCTGGCTGGTGAGGTAGTCGTAGACGCCGGAGATGTCGACCTCGGTGGCGCCGGGGGGCGGCCAGGCTCCGGTGCGGTGCGGTGGTCGCGGCACGTCCTGGGTCGCGAGGGATCCGGAGGCATGGCGGCTCCACTCCTCGGCGCCGTCCGGCCGGGAGTACACGGTGAACGCGCGGCGGCCCGCCGCGTCGGTAGCGCCGACCACCACCTGGATCGCGACGCCGCCGCTCTCGGCCAGCGGCATGAGGGCCTCGATCGTCAGTTCCTCGATGATGTCGCAGCCGGTCTCCTCGCAGGCGCGCAGGGCCAGCTCGACGTAGCCCGTGCCGGGGAAGAGCACCATGCCGAGGACGTCGTGGTCGGCCAGCCAGGGATGCGTGGCGGTCGACAGGCGGCCCGTCAGGACGACCGCGTCCGAGTCGGGGGACGGGACAGTCGCGGTGAGGAGCGGGGGCTCGGAGGCGGCCTCATCCAGCCAGTAACGATCGCGTTGGAACGCGTAGGTCGGCAGGTCGACCCGGCGTGCGTTCAACCCGGCGAAGACCGAGGGCCAGTCGGGGCTCAGCCCGCCACCGTGCAGACGCCCGAGTGCGCGCTGGAGCGCGTACGGCTCAGGCGCGTCCCTGGTCAGAACGGGGACGATCAGAACGGGGACGGTCACGGCGTCCTGGCCCTCAAGACATGCCTGTACCAGCCCGGTCAGAACGCCGTCAGGACCGATCTCGACGAATCGGGTAACGCCTTCCGTGCGGAGGTGCCGCACGGCGTCGGCGAAACGGACGGCCTCCCGTACGTGCCGAACCCAGTACTCGGGTGAGCAGAGCGTCTCGTCGTCGATCGCGCCGCCGGTCACGTTGGACACGACGGGAATCCGCGGCGGGCGGAACGACAGGCGCCCTGCGATCTCCCGGAACTCCGCCAGCATCGGTTCCATCAGCGGCGAATGGAACGCGTGCGACACCCGCAGCCGGGTCGTCCGGCGGCCCTCTGCCTCGAAGCGGGCGGCGACCTCGGTAACGGCGTCGCTCGCCCCGGACAGCACCACGGAGCCGGGAGCGTTGATCGCGGCGATGCCGACCTGGTCGCCGAGGTGTCCGGCGACCTCCTCCTCGGCCGCCTGGACGGCGATCATCGCGCCGCCCGCGGGGAGCGCCTGCATCAGTCGACCCCGGGCGGCCACCAGCGTGCACGCGTCGGCCAGGGACAGGACTCCGGCGACGTGCGCGGCGGCCAGCTCGCCGATGGAGTGGCCCATCACGAAGTCGGGCCTCAGCCCCCACGACTCCAGGAGCCGGAACAGCGCGACCTCGATGGCGAAGAGGGCGGGCTGGGTGTTGGCGGTCTCGTCCAGCGACTCGCCCTCGGCGAAGACGGCGTCGCGGCCGAGGTGTTCGCAGACGGCGTCCAGCGCCTCGGCGAAGACCGGGTAGGCGTCGTAGAGCTCGCGGCCCATGCCGGAGCGCTGACTGCCCTGGCCGGAGAACATGAACGCGGTCAGCCCGCCGGACGGGGCGGCCGCCGGCTCCACGCCACCCGCCAGTGCGCGGAGTGCCTCCTCGCGGCCCCCGGCCACGATCACGGCCCGGTGGGGCAGCGCGGCGCGGCCGGTCGCCAGCGAGTACGCGACGTCGGTCAGGCTCAGCTCGGGTTGCCCGGCGAGGAACGCGCGGAGCCGCTCGGCCTGCGCGGGAAGACTCTTGGGGTTGGCGGCCGAAAGCACGAGCGGCACGACGGCCGGGCCGGCAGGGGCGTGCCCGGTCCCCCCGGCGGGTGTCTCCTCGGCGGGTGTCTCCTCGGCGGGTGTCTCCTCGATGATGACGTGCACGTTGGTGCCGCTGAGCCCGAACGAGGAGACCGCCGCGCGGCGCGGGTGACCGTTCCGCGGCCACTCGACGGGCTCGGTCAGCAGGCGGACCGACCCGGCGGCCCAGTCCACGTGCGGGGACGGCTCGTCGACGTGGAGGGTCTTGGGCATCAGGCCGTTCCGGAGGGCCATCACCAGCTTGATCAGGCCGCTCGCTCCGGCGGCCGCCTGGGCGTGCCCGATGTTGGACTTGATCGAGCCGAGCCAGGCCGGACGGCCGGCGGGACGGTCCTGCCCGTAGGTCGCGAGCAACGCCTGAGCCTCGATCGGGTCGCCGAGGCGGGTACCGGTGCCGTGGCCCTCGATCAGGTCCACGTCGGCCGCCGACAGCCCGGCCTCCGCCAGTGCCTGCCGGATCACGCGCTGCTGGGACGGCCCGTTCGGCGCGGTCAACCCGTTGGACGCACCGTCGGAGTTGACCGCCGACCCGCGCACGACCGCGAGCACCGGGTGGCCGTTGCGGCGGGCGTCCGACAGCCGTTCCAGCAGCAGAAGGCCCGCTCCCTCGGCCCAGCCGGTGCCGTCGGCGGCGGCGGCGAACGGTTTGCAGCGGCCGTCGGCGGCCAGGCCGCGCTGCCGGGAGAAGTCGACGAAGATCTCGGGTGTCGGCATCACGGTCACGCCGCCGGCCAGGGCCATCGAGATCTCGCCCCGGCGCAGCGCCTGGGCCGCCATGTGCAGGGCGACCAGCGACGACGAGCAGGCCGTGTCGACCGTGACCGCCGGGCCCTCGAGCCCGAGCGCGTAGGCGACCCGGCCGGACGCGATGCTCCCGGCGCTGCCGTTGCCGGCGTAGGCCGCCAGGTCGTCGGGCAGCTCGCCGAGGCGGCTGGCGTACTCGTGGTACATCACGCCGGCGTAGACACCGGTGCGGCTGCCGCGCATCGCCCCCGGGTCGATCCCGGCGCGTTCGAAGGCCTCCCAGGCCGTCTCCAGCAGCAGCCGCTGCTGCGGGTCCATCGCGAGGGCCTCACGCGGCATGATCCCGAAGAACTCGGGGTCGAAGTCGGCGGCGTCGTGGAGGAATCCGCCGGTGCGCACGTACGTCTTGCCGGGGACGCCGGGCTCCGGATCGTACAACCCCGCCAGGTCCCAGCCACGGTCCTCGGGGAAGCCGGAGATCGTGTCCTGGCCTTCGGCGACGAGCCGCCACAGATCCTCGGGCGTCCGGACGTCGCCGGGGAAGCGGCAGCTCATCGCGACGATCGCGATCGGCTCGTCGTCCTCGGCCCGCGACACCACTGCGGGCTCGGATGCCACGGCGGGCTCGGTGAAGTGCGTCGTGAGGTGGGCGGCCAGGGCCCGGGACGTGGGGTGGTCGAAGACGAGGGTCGCCGGGAGCCGCAGGCCGGTCGCGGCGCCGAGCCGGTTGCGCAGCTCGACTGCGGCCAGGGAGTCGAATCCGAGGTCGCGGAACGCCCGATCGGGTTCCACGGCATCGCCGGAGGCATGTCCGAGGACGGCGGCGGCATGGTCGCGCACCAGCTCGACGAGGACGTGGTCGCGTTCGGACTCGGTCCGTCCGCCCAGAAGCCGCGCCAGGCCGTCCTCCCGGGCGGCGGGCCGCACCGGGCGACGGCCGCGCAGCAACGCCGGGACCTCGCCCCGCGCGGACACGGCCGCAGTGTCGACCTTCAGCGGCAGCAGGACGGCGGCATCGGCGCCGAGCGCGGCGTCGAACGACGCCAGTCCCTCCTCGGCGGACAGGGCGGGCAGGCCGAGGCGGCGCAGCCGGTCCAGGTCCGCGCCGGTGAGCGGGCCGCCGAGCCCGGTGTCGACGGCCCACATCCCGTACGCGAGCGAGAGTGCCGGGAGCCCGGCCGCACGGCGGTGAGCCGCGAGGGCGTCCAGGTAGACGTTCGCCGCCGCGTATCCGGCCTGGCCTTCCGCCAGGATGTGGCCGCCGGCGGACGAGAAGAGCACGAACGCCGTCAGATCGAGGTCCCGGGTCAGCTCGTGCAGGTTCCGGGCGCCCTCGACCTTCGGCCGCAGGACGGCCGCGAGCCGGTCCGGGGTCTGCGCCTCCACCAGCCCGTTATCCACGACTCCGGCCGCGTGCACGACGCCGCGCACCGGCGGCCGACCGTCCGGGGCAGAGGCCAGCAGGGCAGCCAACGCGTCGTGGTCGGTCACGTCGCACGCGACGATCTCGACGTCGGCGTCCAGCTCGTCGCGCAGCATCCGAGCCTGCGGGGCGTCCGGGCCGCGCCTGCTGGTCAGGATGAGGTGACGGACGCCGTGCCGCTCGACGAGGTGACGGGCGATGAGCGCGCCGAGACCGCTCGTGCCACCAGTGATCAGTACCGTTCCGTCCGGGTCCCAGGTCTCGGTTCCGCCTGTCGACGGGGTCAGTCGCGGCGTGAGGATCCGTCCGTTCCGGAACGCCATCTCGGGCTCTCCCGAGGCGAGGGCCTGCGCGGGGTCCACCGACCCGTCGGTGTCCGCCAACACGAACATCCCCGGGTGCTCCGCCTGAGCCGCGCGGACCAGGCCCCACACCGGAGCCTGAACGAGGTCGACGTCCTCCCCTCCGATGGAGACGGCACCGCTGGTCAGCACGGTCAGCGGCTCAGAACGATCGCCGGTCAGCCAGGACTGGATCGCCTGGAGCGCGTCGTTCGCGATCTCATAGACGTCCTCACCTGCGGGCACGTGAACCGCGGCCTCACGCGCGGCGGCTGCCGGGGCGGCGGAGAGCGCCCGCCACTCGACACGTTGTAGGAGACCAGCCCTGTTACCCCTGAGCCGCTCCTCCGTAACAGGACGCGAGGTGAGCGACACGATGGCGGCCACGGGCGCACCGGTCTCGTCCGCGAGCCTGATCTCCGACAGCTCCTCGCCGCGAAGACCGCGGATGTGCACCCGCAGCGCGGACGCGCCGGAGGCGTAGAGGACGACGCCGTTAAAGGAGAACGGCATCAGCGTCTCGTCGTTCTCGCTCAGCAGATCGGCGTGCATGGCGGCGTCCAGCAGCGCCGGATGCAGGGCGAAGGCCTCGTCCCGTGCATGCTCCGGGAGCTCCACCTCAGCGAACACGTCGGCACCGCGCCGCCAAGCCGCACGCAGTCCCTGGAAGGCCGGGCCGTAGGAGTAACCGCGTTCCGCCAAGCGTTCGTAGGCGTCCTCCACGTCCACGGCGACCGCTCCGGCGGGCGGCCATTGCGTCAACTCGAACGACGGCCCTGGAACGTCCGGGCTGAGGAGCCCGGAGGCGTGCCGGGTCCACGCCTCGGTGTCGGCGTCGCGCGCGTGGACGGTGATCGTCCGTACGCCGGAGCCGTCGTCCGGTGCGCCGACGACGACCCGGAGCGCGACACCGCCCCGCTCGGGAAGCGTGAGTGGATTCTCGATGGTCAGCTCATGGACCGCGCCGCAGCCCACCTCGTCCCCGGCCCTGACCGCCATCTCCACGAACGCGGTGCCGGGCACGACGACCCCGCCGAGCACGCCGTGGTCGGCGAGCCAAGGCTGGTCGGCGGTCGAAAGCCATCCGATCAGCACCGTCTCACCCGAGTCGGGCGAGGTCACCGCCGCGCTCAGCAGCGGATGCCCGACGTCCTCCAGCCCGGCGCCACGTGCGGCTCGGGCGCTGGGCACGTCCAGCCAGAAGCGGCCGTGCTGGAACGCGTAGGTCGGTAGATCCACGAAGCCCGTGGGGTCGCCGAAGTACGCGCGCCAGTCGACGTCCGCCCCATGTGCGTACGCCCGGCCGAGTCCGGCGACCAACTCCCGCGCCTCGGACCGGTCCCGGCGCATCAGGGGAACGGCGTCCACCATGGCCGACAGCACCGCGTCCGGCCCGATCTCGACGAAGGTCGTGACGCCCTGTGCCTCCAGTTCCGCGACGGCGTCGGCGAAGCGGACCGGCTCGCGGACCTGCCGGACCCAGTAGTGCGCCGGAAGTTCGCCTTCCAGCCCTCCTGTGACGGTCGACACCAGCGGAACCAGCGGTCGCGCATACGTCAGCGAATGCGCGACGTCACCGAAGCCATCCAGCATCGGGTCCATCAGCGGTGAGTGGAACGCATGCGACACCCTCAACCGCGTCGCCTTCTCAAACCGCGCCGCGACCGCCTCCACCGCCTCCACCGCACCAGAGATCACCACCGACTCCGGCCCGTTCACCGCAGCGATCGCCACACCCTCACCACACAGCGGAGCGACCTGGGCCTCCGACGCACGCAACGCCACCATCGCGCCACCAGCCGGAAGCTCCTGCATCAAACGACCACGCGCCCCCACCAACGTCGCCGCATCCTCCAACGACAACACACCCGCCACATGCGCCGCCGCCAACTCCCCCACCGAATGACCCACCACAAAATCAGGCCGCAACCCCCACGACCCCACCAACCGGAAAAGAGCCACCTCCACCGCGAACAACGCGGGCTGGGCGTTGCCGGTCTCGTTCAGCGACGCCTCGTCCTCGCCCCAGATCACCTCGCGCAGCGGAAGGTCCAGTGCGGTGGTGACGGCGTCGAACGCCTCGGCGAACGCCGGGAACGTCTCGTACAGCTCACGGCCCATTCCGAGGCGCTGCGCACCCTGCCCGGTGAACAGGAACGCGACCTTGCCCTTGCGCGGCTCGACGACTTCGATGTTCTCCAGCCCGCGTGCCAGCTCGTCGCGGCCCTTACCGGTGATCACGGCGCGGTGCTCCAGCGCCGCCCGCGTCGTCACGAGCGCAGCGCCCACCGCCGCGATCCGGTCGTCGGCCACGGTGTTCAGGTGCGCGCGGAGCCGTTCGGCCTGGCCGCGCAGAGCCGACGCCGACCTGCCACTGATCACCCACGGCACGACGGCGGGCCCGTCCCCCACCGGTGCCCGCTCCTCGGCCGGTGGTTGTTCCAGGATCAGGTGAGCGTTCGTCCCGCTGATGCCGAACGACGAGATGCCGGCGCGGCGCGGGCGGTCATCGGCGGGCCAGTCCACCGGCTCGGTGAGCAGCCGCACCTCGCCCGCCGACCAGTCGACCTCGCCGGACGGTTCGGCGGCGTGCAGGGTCGCGGGCAGCCTGTCGTTCCGCAGCGCCAGCACCATCTTGATGACCCCGGCGACACCGGCCGCCGCCTGCGTGTGCCCCATGTTGGACTTGATCGACCCCAGCCACAGGGGGCGTCCGTCCGGGCGGTCCTGCCCGTAGGTCTCCAGGAGGGCCTGTGCCTCGATCGGGTCGCCGAGCGTGGTCCCGGTGCCGTGGCCCTCGACGGCGTCGACGTCCGCGCCCGTCAGCCCGGCGCTTGCCAGGGCCTGCCGGATCACGCGCCGCTGGGACGGCCCGTTCGGCGCGGTCAGCCCGTTGGAGGCGCCGTCGGAGTTGACCGCCGACCCGCGCACGACCGCGAGCACGCGGTGGCCGTTGCGGCGCGCGTCCGACAGGCGTTCCAGCAGCACCATGCCGACGCCCTCGCTCCAGCCGGTGCCGTCGGCGCCGTCGCCGAACGACTTGCAGCGCCCGTCGGCGGCCAGGCCGCCCTGGCGCTGCATGTCCACGAAGGTGTCGGGCGTCGACATCACGGTCACGCCGCCGGCCAGCGCGAGCACGCAGTCACCGCGCCGCAGCGCCTGCGCGGCCCAGTGCATCGCGACCAGCGAGGACGAGCAGGCCGTGTCGACGGTGACCGCCGGGCCCTCCAGCCCCAGCGCGTAGGCGACGCGGCCGGACACCACGCTGCCGAGGCTTCCGGTGCCGTGGTAGCCGGCGAGGTCCTCGGGCAGCGGGCCGAGCCGCAGCCCCCAGTCGTGGTACATCACGCCCGCGAAGACTCCGGTGGCGGTGCCGCGCAGCGAGTGCGGGTCGATGCCCGCGCGTTCCAGCGTCTCCCAGGAGACCTCCAGCATGAGCCGCTGCTGCGGGTCCATGGCCTGGGCCTCGCGCGGCCCGATCCCGAAGAAGCCGGGGTCGAAGTCGGCGGCGCCCGCGAGGAAACCGCCCTGCCCGTCCCCGTCCCAGCCGCGGTCGGCCGGGAACGGCGAGATGACGTCCTGGCCCTCGGCGACCATGCGCCACAGATCTTCCGGCGAGTTCACGCCGCCCGGATAGCGGCAGGCCATGCCGACGATCGCGATCGGCTCGCCGTCGTCGGCGACGGCGGGCCGCGCCTCGGCCCGTTCGGCGGGCGCCCCCGTCCGCTCGGCCAGATGGGCGGCCAGGGCCGCGGGCGACGGGTGGTCGAAGGTCAGGGTCGCGCTCAGCCTCACCCCGAGCGCCGAGGCGAGCCGGTTGCGCAGTTCCACGGCGGCGAGCGAGTCGAAGCCCGCCTCGTTGAACGCCCGCGCCGGGTCGATCTCGCCGGGCCCGTCGTGCCCCAGCACGGCGGCGGTGTGGGCACGGACCAGCTCCAGCAGCGCGCCCTCGTCCATGACGTTCATGCCGGCCGTGGCAGTGTCCGCGGCCTGCCGGCGCGTCTGGACGACCATGCCGCGCAGCACGGGCGGCAGCTCTCCCGCATCCCGCAGCGCACGACGGTCGACGCGGACCGGCACCGCGCACGGGTGACCGGCGGCGACCGCCTCGTCCAGCAGCCGCAGATGCTCGCCGGACGACAACGTGACCAGCCCGAGGCGGGCGATGCGGCGGCGTGCGGCCTCGTCCAGGGTGGCGCCCATGCCGCCTGCGTCCGCCCACAGACCCCACGCCAGCGAGGTGGCCGGAAGACCGGCCGCGTGGCGGTGCGCCGCGAGGGCGTCGAGGTAGGTGTTCGCCGCCGCGTAGTTGCCCTGCCCGGCGCCGTCCAGCAGCCCGGCCGTCGAGGAGAACAGCACGAACGCCGACAGGTCCAGCCCGGCGGTCAGCTCGTGGAGGTTGCGGGCGCCGCCGGCCTTGGCCCGCATGACCGCGTCGATCCTTCCGGGCGTCAGCGACCCGATCAGCCCGTCGTCGAGCACGCCCGCCGTGTGCACGACGGCGGTCAGCGGAAGCTCGGCGGGAATCTCCGCGAGAACGGCGGCCAGCGCGTCCCGGTCGGCGACGTCGACCTGGACGACCGTGACCTCGGCGTCCAGTTCGGGCGCCGGGCCACCGCTCCGGGAGAGCAGCAGCAGATGCCGGACGCCGTGCTGCTCGACGAGATGCCGCGCGACGACGCGGCTGAGCGCTCCCGTGCCGCCCGTGATGAGAACGGTCCCCTCCCTCTCCCAGGGCACGGCTCTCTCCGCGCGAGGCAAGGGGCGCAGGCGCGGAACGCGCAGCCGCCCTCCGCGCGCCACGACCTCCGGCTCGCCCGAGGCGACCGCGGCGGCCAGCGCCGCATCCTCGTCGATGTCGGCCAGGACGAACCGGCCGGGGCTCTCCGCCTGCGCCGCGCGCACGAGCCCCCACACCGGCGCCTGGTCCAGATCAGGATCGTCCGTCGCCACGGCGCCGCGCGTCACCACGACGAGCTTCGCGTCGCCGTCCCAGCCCTGAACGGCCTCCAGCGTGCGGTGGAGCGCATCGGGACCGGCGGGGACCTCGAAGACCTCGAACGCCGAATCATTCTCGGCGGGCACCGGCACGGGCACCCACTCAACGCCCATGAGCGGCGCGTTCGACACCGGCGTTCCCGGCCGCACGCGGTAGGAGCCCGCCGACGCGACGGGGGCACCGGTCGCGTCGGCGAGGTCGATCGAGACCTCGTCGGCGCCGGTCGCCACGATCCGCGCCCGCAGGGCGGACGCGCCGGTGGAGTGCAGCACGAAGTCCGACCACGCGAACGGCAGCCGGATCTCCCCTTCGGACGCGGGCTCGGCGGCGAAGTCCGTGGCGTGCAGGACGGCGTCCAGCAATGCCGGATGCAGCCCGAAGGCCGCCGCCTCGTCCCGGAGCGGACCCGGCAGGGCGACCTCGGCGAAGACCTCCCCGTCCCGGCGCCAAACGGCCCGGAGTCCGTGGAACGACGGCCCGTAGCCGTAGCCCTGCTCGGCCATCTCCTCGTAGAGGCAGTCGATGTCGATGCGTTCGGCACCGGTCGGCGGCCACTGGATCAGCTCACCGCCCGCGACCGTGCCGGGACCGAGGACACCGCTCGCGTGCCGCACCCACGTCTCCTCGGCGGTACGCGCGTGGAACTCCACCGAACGGCGACCGCTCTCGTCCGCCGCGCCGACCACGACCTGCACCGGCAGGCCCTCGTCGCCCGGCAGCACCAGCGGCGCCTCCAGCGTCAGCTCCTCGACCGTCCCGCAGCCGACCTCGTCACCGGCCCGCACGGCGAGCTCGACGAACGCCGTCCCCGGCACCAGCGTCGATCCCGCGATCACGTGGTCGGCGAGCCACGGCTGTGTGCGCGGCGACAACACTCCGGTCAGCACCACCCCACCGGAATCGCCCAGCGCGACCACCGCGCCCAGCAGCGGATGCCGGAGTTCGCCCTGGCCGACCGATGCCGGGCCCGCGGAGGGGGCGGGCGTGTTCAGCCAGAAACGGCGCCGCTGGAACGCGTACGTCGGCAGATCGGCTCTCCGCACGCCGCGTCCCTGGTAGAACGCCTCCCAGTCCACTCGGGCGCCTCGCGTGTGCGCGATGGCCACCGCCGCCAGCAGTTCCCGTGTCTCGTCACGTTCACGGCGCAGCGCCGACGCGAACGCGACGTCGGAGTCGACGCACTCGCGGCCCATCGCCGACAGCACCGGGTCCGGCCCCAGTTCGAGGAACGTCTCGGTGCCCTGCGCCGCCAGCCACTCGATGCCGTCGCGGAACCGGACGGCCGCCCGCACGTGCCTGACCCAGTAGTCCGGTGAGCACAGCTCTTCCGTGGTGGCCGCCCGCCCGGTGACGTTCGACACGACCGGGATCCGGGGCGGCGCGTACTCCAGGATCCGGGCGACCCGCCGGAACTCCTCCAGCACCGGTTCCATGAGCGGTGAGTGGAACGCATGCGACACCCTCAACCGCGTCGCCTTCTCAAACCGCGCCGCGACCGCCTCCACCGCTTCGACCACGCCAGAAATGACCACCGACTCCGGCCCGTTCACCGCAGCGATCGCCACACCCTCACCACACAGCGGAGCGACCTGGGCCTCCGACGCACGCAACGCCACCATCGCGCCACCAGCCGGAAGCTCCTGCATCAAACGACCACGCGCCCCCACCAACGTCGCCGCATCCTCCAACGACAACACACCCGCCACATGCGCCGCCGCCAACTCCCCCACCGAATGACCCGCCACAAAATCAGGCCGCAACCCCCACGACTCCACCAACCGGAAAAGAGCCACCTCCACCGCGAACAGAGCGGATTGGGCGTACATCGTCTGGTCGAGCAGATCCGGCTCGTTCCCGAACAGCACGTCCCAGAGCGAGACGTCCAGCTGCAGATCGAGATAGCCGATCGCGTCGTCGAGGGCCTTGGCGAACGCCGGGAACGCCTCGTACAGCTCGCGGCCCATCCCGGGCCGCTGCGCGCCCTGCCCCGTGAACAGGAAGGCGAGCCTGCCTCCCGCCACCGTGCCGGGGATCTCCCCGGCCGCGACGGCTCGCAGCCCTCGTGCCAGTTCGTCACGTCCGGCGGCGACGATCGCCGCACGATGCCGGAAGAGAGCACGCGACGTGGCCAGCGAGTAGCCGAGGTCGCCTGCCGTGACCTCGACGTCCAGGAGCCGTGCGGCCTGTCCGCGCAGGGCCTCCTCGCTTTTGGCCGAAAGGACGACGGGCGTCACGAAGTCGGCCTGGCCGCCTTCCGCGGGCTCGGCCGCCGCCGGAGCATCCTCCACGATCAGGTGCGCGTTCGTCCCGCTGACTCCGAACGACGAGACGCCGGCGCGGCGCGGGCGGTCATCGGCAGGCCAGTCCACCGGCTCGGTGAGCAGCCGCACCTCGCCCGCCGACCAGTCCACGTTCGGCGAGGGCTCGTCCACGTGCAGCGTCTTCGGGAGCAGACCGTGCCGCATCGCGAGGATCATCTTGATCACACCGGCGACGCCCGCCGCGGCTTGGGTGTGGCCGAGGTTGGACTTGACCGACCCCAGCCACAGCGGCCGCTCGGCCGGATGGTCCTGCCCGTAGGTGGCCAGGAGCGCGGTCGCCTCGATGGGGTCGCCGAGCGTGGTCCCGGTGCCGTGCGCCTCCACCGCGTCGACCTGGCCGGCCGTGAGGCCCGCGTCGGCCAGCGCCTGCCGGATGACCCGCTGCTGCGCCGGTCCGCTCGGTGCCGTGAGGCCGTTGCTGGCCCCGTCGGAGTTGATCGCCGAGCCGCGCACCACCGCCAGCACCGGATGACCGGCCGCGACCGCGTCCGACAGCCGCTCCAGCACCAGGACGCCGACGCCTTCGGCGAAGCCGGTGCCGTCGGCCGCCGCCGCGAACGGCTTGACGATCCCGTCCGCCGCCAGGCCGCGCTGCCTGCTGAACGCGGTGAACGTCCCCGGGCTCCCCATGATCGCGACGCCGCCGCCCAGGGCGAGCGAGCACTCGCCGCGCCGCAGTGCCTGGACCGCCAGGTGGAGCGCCACCAGGGACCCCGAGCACGCCGTGTCGATCGTGAGCGCCGGGCCCTCCAGCCCGAGCACGTAGGCGACCCGTCCGGACACCACGCTCGGGGTGTTGCCGGTCAGCAGGTAGCCGTCGAGCCCGTCCGGCGCCTCGTGCAGCCGCATCCCGTAGTCCTGCGGCTCGGCTCCGATGAAGACGCCGGAACGGCTGCCGCGCAGCGAGTGCGGGTCGATGCCCGCCCGCTCGATGGCCTCCCAGGCGGTCTCCAGCACCAGGCGCTGCTGCGGGTCCATGGCGCCGGCCTCGCGCGGGCCGATCCCGAAGAAGTCCGCGTCGAACTCGGCGGCGTCCGGCAGGAAACCGCCGCCCCGCACGTACGTCGTCCCGGGCTCGTCGGGGTCGTCGGCGAAGAGCCGGTCCAGATCCCAGCCGCGGTCGGCCGGGAACCCGGACATGACGTGGCGGCCGTCGGCGAGCAGCCTCCACAGGTCCTCCGGCGACGCCACCCCGCCCGGATAGCGGCACCCGATCCCCACGATCGCGATCGGCTCGTCGTGGACGGCGGGAGCGGGAGCGGCCTCTTCCCGGATGCCCGTGCCCGTTCCCGTGCCGGTGCCGGTGTCCTGGAAGAGCAGCTCACCCAGATGGCGGGCCAGCGCGGCCGGGCTCGGATGGTCGAACGCGACCGTGGGCGGCAGGGACAGCCCCGTCGCGGCGTTCACGCGGGTCTGCAGGTCGACCAGGGCGAGCGAGTCCAGGCCCAGGTCGCGGAACGCGGTCGCCGGTTCGGGGGACGGAATGTCTCCGGCCCGCTCGACCTGCCGCAGGGCGGCCTCGGTGTGCGCGAGCACGACCTCCAGCAGCCGATGGGCCCGTTCGGCCTCCGGAAGCGCCGCCAGGCCTGAGATGTCACAACGGTCGAGATCAGTCATTGGTGTGCTCCCAATCGGCCCTGTGTGTCTCCGGGCTTCAGCGGTTCCGTGTCGAAGGTCCGCCGTACGTACGAGAGGTCGGCGAGCAGACCCGCCGAGGTCACGCGCCGCGCGCCCGTGCCGCCGTCACCGCCCGGACCGCCGCGGCCCAGGGGCAGCGCGCCCCGTTCGGCCCACCGCAGCCGCCCGTCGTCGGCGATGTAGCCGCGGGCGCGGCCCGCGTTGTCGGGGTGCAGGCAGTAGGGAATGTCGAGGTAGCCGCGCCGGAACGCGGTCAGCAGCGCGCGCCCGACGTCGCCGTCGAGGTTCAGGACGGCCTCGATCAGTGCGAGCGCCTCCTGGTAGGTCTCCGAGTCGGCCGGGGCGCCGCCCGCCATCGTCTCGGTCGCCGCCGCGGCCGCCCCCGCGTACTCGAGGGCGGCGACGTTCTCCTCGATGGTCGGGATGCGCCGCGACTCGGCGACGGTCTTGACGATGAGCCGTTCGGCTCCCGTGGCCGCCGCGAGTTCGGCGGCCTGCCCCAGCAGCCGGTAGGCGCCGCCGTCGGTGGCCGGGTAGAGGCCCATGTACGCGTAGACCACAACGTGCCAGTTGTCGGTCGGCAGCAGTGCCCGGCAGAGCCGCCGCAGCGCCGTGAGCGCCTCGCAGTCCTGCTCGAAGCTGGTCTGCTGCGCGTAGCTCACCGAGAGGCTGCGGATGCCGTGCTGGTAGAAGAAGAGCGCCTCCAGGGCGCTCAGCGCCACGAGCTGGCCGGGCGGGCACAACTGCCCCAGCATGCAACCGCCGAACGTCTCCAGATGCGGCTCGATCCCGCGTTCGCGAAGCCCCGCGAAACGTTCCGCGCATTCGGCCCAGTTGCGGACCGACTCCTCCAGCGGGGTGCGGCCATAGGGCAGGCAGTAGGAGATCGGGCCGCCCTCGGTGGCGTTCAGGGAGAGCGCGGTGAGCGCGGTGAAGATGTCGCGCGGCATCGCCGAGCCGTGCCGGATCTGCACAGGGAAGTCGTCATCGACGATCCCGGACAGCACCGCGCCCGTGACCGCCGCGTCGTGGGTGACGATCGGATACCCGTTCAGCTCGGCGCCCTCGTGCAGCGCCCGCGCCGCCATGTCGGGCTCGCCGACCCGGGTGTAGGAGTCGAGCGTGATGGTGCCGACGGTGGTGGCGTTCGCCCGCCGCGTCGCCGCCAGCCCGGCCCGCATCTGCGCGGGCCGGCCGAACCCCATGCGCGGCTGGACGACGGGGCCGCCGTCCCCGCCGCCGTGCCGCCGGACGAACGCACCGAAGTCCAGAGGCGGCCTCATCGCGGAACGCCGCCGTCCACCGCCGGTTCCGGAACACCGCCGTCCACGGCCGGTCCTGGAGCACCGCCCGGAAGGGCGCGGACGAACCGCTGGAAGTCGACCACCCGCTCGTCGCCGTCGGCGAAGACGGCGTCGAAGCCCGCGTCCAGCAGCTTGCGCACGTGCGCCGCGTTGTCCTTCTCGTGGATGCCGAGCTTCCCGCCGATCGCGATGGGCAGGCCCACCAGCTGCTGTGATGCCCGCAGCCGCCGGACAGACCGCGCGCCGTCCTGGTGACCGTGCCCGTTGACGCTGCTGAGGACCACCATCACGGGCGCCAGCCGTTCGCACTCCTCGACCAGGACGTCGTCGGGTACGCACGGCCCAAGGTTGACGACCTCGTACCCCAGCTCCTCCAAGAGCAGCTGGAGGAAGACCAGATTCCACGTGTGCGAGTCGGACGCGACGCCGCTCACCACCACGACCCCGGGACGGGGCACGACGTCGCTCATCCGCTGCTGCTCACCTGGTGGCGGCGGGCGTACTCCAGCCGCGAGACCGACACGACCTCCTCGCCCCGCACGATCACCTCGACGGGTGCGGGCCTGCCGAGGAACGCCAGCAGGCTCGCGGTCACCCCGTAGGCGCCGACGTTCGGGACGGTCACCAGATCGCCCGGGCCGAGCGCCGGCACCTCGATCTGGCGGCCGAGGATGTCGCCGGGCGTGCAGAGCGGCCCGACGAGGCTGGCGCGTTCGACCGGTTCGCCCGAGTCCGGCCCGACCTCGACGGGCAGCAGCCGGCCCAGCCCGGACAGGCCGCCGAGGGCGTTGATGCCGGCGTCCAGGATCACGAACTTGCGGCCCCGGCTGACCTTGACGTTGCTGACCGAGGCCACCAGCGTCCCGGCGCCGCTGATCAGGTACCGGCCGGACTCGCAGGCGATCTGCGGCTCGCCGTCGCGCCATCCGTGCAGGTGCAGGTCGAGGGCGCTCTCCAGGTCGGAACGCAGCTTGGGATAGGAGGCCCGCCGCCCCGGCACGGCGTACGGCGCCGCGAACCCGCCACCGATGTCGACCAGCCGAAGCGGCAGTTCCAGCTCGCCCGCCAGCCGCGCCGCCAGCTCGATCGTCGCCTGGAACTCGCCGGTCAGCGCGGCCTCGTCCGTGGCGTTGCTCAGCGGGAAGAAGTGCAGGCCCGCCAGCCGTACGCCCCGCGCGCGCCGGAGCCGGGGCATGACCGCGGGCAGCGCCTCGCAGTCGAAGCCGAACTGCGTCGGCGTGCCCGTCATCCGGATCCCGGTGGTGGCGCTCGCCGACGCGGCGTTGATCCGCAGCAGCACGTCGGCGACGACGTTCCGCTCCCGCGCCGCCGCGCCGATGTGCTCCACGTCCGTGGCGGACTCGGCGGAGAACGCCCGGACGCCGCGTGCGATCGCCTCGCGCAGCTCACCGGCCGTCTTGCCCGGTCCGGTGTAGAGGCAGTCGGCGCCGGCGGCCCCGGCGGCGAGCGCGGCCGCCAGCTCGCCCGTGGAGCTGATCTCGGGCCGGCAGCGCAGCGCCCGGACCAGTTCGGGATGCGGGTTGGCCTTCAGAGCGTAGAAGATCTCGACCCCGTCCGGCAGAGCCTCGGCCAGCTCGCGGCGCGCCGCCTCCGCCTCGTCGAGGTCGTACACGTACAGCGGTGTCCCGAACCGGGCGGCCAGCTCCGCGTACCGGCCGTTCATCGCGTGCCGGCCGTTCATCGCGTGCCCGCCGTGAGCAGGCCGGCGAGCGCGTCGCGGGCGTTCTTGCCGTGCTGGGTCAGCGGCAGCTCGTCCACGACCTTGCAGATGCCCGGCACCTTCGCGGGTTCGAGACGTTCCGCCAGGCCGCGCAGCACCTCGCGCGGAGCCAGGTCGCCCGCCACCACGATCGCCAGGTCGCGCCCCTCGCCCGGCGGCAGCGCGGCGGCTCCGCGCACCCCCGGAAGGTCCATGGCGGCGGCCTCGATCTCCAGGGTGCTCATCCGGATGCCCTTGCGTTTGAAGACGTCGTCGCGGCGGCCCTCGAAGTACAGGTAGCCGTCCTCGTCGACGCTCCCGTAGTCGCCGGTGTGCAGCCGCGGCGTGCCCGTGCGCGGATCGGGACGGAACGTCCGGGCCGTGAGCTCCGGCAGCCTCCAGTAGCCGGGCATGACGTGCGGTCCGCTCACGACGATCTCACCGACCTCCCCGGCCGGCACCGGCGCGCCGTCGGGGCCGAGGATCTCCACGGTGGTGCCGCGCAGCGGACGGCCGACCGAGCCTGGCCGTTCCCGGTCCTGCTCCGGAGGCATGATCGAGATCCTCTTGCACTCGGTCAGCCCGAACTGGCGGACCACCCGGGCCCCGGGGAAGCGGTCCCGGAGGGCGTCGATGGTGGCGGCAGGCAGCGCCGCGCCCGTGTTGGTGAACATCCGGACCGGCGGCGGCGCCGCGCCGTCCCGCCCGGCCATCGTGACGACCATCGCGGCGAACGACGGCACGATCGGCACGATCGTCGCGCCGACCTCCCGCATCCGCCGCAGCAGCGTGAGGTCCCCCTCCTCACCCGCCAGCACGAGCTCGCACCGCCCGACCGCCGACATCAGCACCTTGTAGAGGCCGTAGTCCCACGAGATCGGAAAGCGGCAGAAGACCACGTCGTCCGGCCGGTACCCCAGCTCCGCCTGCATCGCCGCCGTTGCGAAGACGACCTGGGCGTGCGCGCACATCACCGCCTTGGGCGCCGAGGTGCTGCCGGAGGTGTAGATCAGTACCGCGAGGTCGTCCGGCCGGACGTCGACGTCGTCGTCGGCATCGGCACCGCGTCCCTGCCCCGCCGTCCCCGCGACCTCGGCCCAGATCTCGCGTGCGTCCCGGACCGGCGCTTCGGTGGCCGCCCGGAGGCTCCCGAGCCCCTCTCCCTCGCCCACGACGAGAGCCGGCTCGGCATTGGCCAGCACGGACGAGAGATGGAACGTCTTCATCGCCGGGTTGAGCGGCACGAAGACCACCCCGCACCGGCTCGCGCCGTAGAACATGGCCACCAACTCGCGGCGGCTCGGCAGTCGCACGACCAGGCGATCGCCCGGCCGCAGGCCCCGCGCCCGCAGCCAGCGGGCGAACGCGTGGCTCGCTTCGGACAGTTCTCGGTAGGACCACACCCCGGTGGCGTCTCGGATGGCGGGCACGTCCGGCGCGGTCGACACCGCGTCGTACAACAGATCGTGGATCAGCTGCGCTTCCAACGCCATTCCCCTATGACAGGAAAATGCGCACCCAAAAGGCACACATATTTTGGACTGCGATACCAGAAAATGTAGGCAGGGGCCGCCTCACACCCACACCCCTAAGAGCCCCTAGCCTCCGCGGCCAGCGAACGGCGGTCGATTTTCCGATTGGAATTCAGTGGGAAGTCGCGCAGATACCGGTAGCGCCGCGGCACGATCGCGGCCGGGAGGGTCTCCCGCAACCGCGCCGCCAGCTCACCCGGGCCCGTCCGCGCACCGGTGTAGAAGGCGACGAGCTCATCGCCCCCGGCGGTGCTCTCCCCCAGCACGACGACGGCGTCCTCCACCCCGTCACAACCCCGCAGCGCGTGCTCGATCTCGGGGAGTTCGACGCGTACGCCCTGGACCTGCACCTGCGAGTCCAGCCGCCCCAGGTAGGCCAGTTCCCCGTTGCCCAGGCACCGCACCCGGTCACCCGTCCGGTACCAGGTCCGTCCGTCCCGCTCCAGGTACCTGCCCTCGTTGTCGGCCGGATCGAGATATCCCGGCGTCAGCTGGGGCCCGGCGACGCACAGCTCACCCTCGCCGTCATGCTCGTCGAGCAGCAGGTGGTCGTGGCCGTCGTGCGGCCGGCCTATGGGAACGATCCCGTTCACGCCGAGTCCGGGCGAGATCTCCGGATCCCAGCGATGCCCGGTCACCGTGACGGTCAGCTCGGTCGGCCCGTAGAGGTTCTCCACCGTCGACCCGTCCGCCGCCTCCTGCCAGCCGGCCGCGTCGGCGCACCTCAGCGCCTCCCCTGCGAAGAAGCTCCACCGCAACGACGGCATCGTGCCCGCTCCGAGACCGCCGAGCCGACGCACCAGGGAGATGGCGCTCGGGGTCGAGAACCACACCGTCATCCCCCGCTCCTCGACGAACGCGGGCATGTCCCGGTACGCCTGCGGCGGCACGGCGTGCACCGCGGCACCCGCTCCCCAGGCGCAGAAGATGTCGAACGTGGCGCAGTCGAAGTTGAGGTCGAACGTCTGCGAGAACACGTCATCGGCGTTGAAGTCGTACCGCCGGTCGAGGAGCCCGAAGTAGTGGGCCATGTTCCCGTGCGTGATCGGCACGCCCTTCGGCCTGCCCGTCGACCCGGAGGTGAACAGGACGTACGCGACGTCGTCTCCCCGTACCGCACAGGGCTCGCTCAGCGCGCCCGCCGCCGTGACCGGCACCTGCGCGGCGACCGCCGAGACCGGCATCCGCCCGCCGGCCGCCAGCACCGGCGGGGCGAATCCGGCGTCCAGCACGTGCGGCAACGCGTCCAGCCCACGCTCGTCGGCGACGACGGCCGACACGTCCGCAAACTCCAGCATCCGCCGGATCCGCGCCGCCGGGAAGCCGGGGTTCAGCGGCACGACCGTGGCCCCCGCGTAGAGTGCCGCGAGCACCGCCGCGTAGGCGTCGAGGCTCTTCGCCGCCAGCACGCCGACCTGCCGCGGGCGCTCGTCCGCGCTCGCCAGCAGCGCGCCCGCCCACAGCGCCGCCCGCTCGTGCAGTTCCTCGTAGGTGAGCGAATCGGCCCCCACCCGCACGGCGACCTGTCGTGGCGCCTTGCCGAGCCCTCGCATGAATCGCGCGTGCAATGCCTGGTCATTCATCGGAGTCCCTCCATAGGGGTCGCCAAGGGTTGTCCCATTCCCCGGCGACCGCATTAAGTGGTGACAGCGCACAAAAAGTCGAAAGACCCAGGGAGTAGCCATGTGGGATGCACAATTCGAGGACATTCTGCGCGGATTCCTGCCCTTCATCGAGCCGGACGAGGAGCTCGGGGCCGACGCGAGCCTGCGCGACCTCGGCCTGGACTCGCTGGGCACCGTCGAACTGCTGGCCCTGCTCGAAGGCACCTACGGCGTCCGCTTCGTCGACGACGCGCTCACCATGGAGACCTTCGCCACCCCCGCCACTCTCTGGAAGACGCTCACCCAGATGACGTGACATCAGCGTCGGCGCGGCCGGGTGGCCGATCGAGGATCGTGCCGGACGACCTCGAAGTTCCGTGTCGTGCACGGCACCCGGCCGAACAGCCGATCCGGCCCGGCGACGTCGAGCCGCCCGATCCCCCGCGCCTTCAGGGCGGCCACCACGTCGGGCCACCGCACCGCCCGGACGAGCCCGTCCAGCAACATCTCCCGGACCTGCGCCCCGGTCTCCAGCACGGCCCCGTCCTGGTCCGCGATCACTGGTAGCGCGGGATCGGAGAACGTCAGCTCACGGAAGACCTCGTTCTCCATCTTCTCCCGCAGCGGCGCGAAGACGCTCGCGTGCATCGGCGGATACATCGAGTAGAGCGGCAGCCCCCCGGCCTGCCGCAGCCTCTTCTCCAGCCACTCCAGCTCGTTCTGGCCGAGGGTGAGCATCGTGAAGTCGTCGTCGACGTGACACGAGATCTCGTGCCACGTGCCCCGCGCGTCCAACTCGGCCAGGATCTCGCCCAGCCGCTCTGGCGGAGTCCGTGCGAACGAATGGGTGATCAGCTCGCCGTGCTCCTCGGCGAAGTACTCGTCAAGGCACCGAGCCCACCGCGAGGTCATCCACACGCCGTCGTCGAACGACAGGGCCCCCGAGTAGACCGCCGCCATCTTCCCGCCGAAGCTCGGGCCGGTGCACACCTCGGGGTCGAGCCCTTCCCCGGCGAGCGCCAGGCAGTTGACGAAGAACGCCACCTGCGCATATTCGCTGTAGTCGCCGTCGTTCTCGCGGTACCGGTCGACCAGCGAGTAGCCGAGGACCTCGTCAGCGGCCTTCACCAGCTTCCGCGCCGCTGGATTGATGAGCATGAACCGCGCCACGTCGGCGAAACTCGACGGGCCCATTCCCGGAAAGACGACGGCGCTGCCCGTGCGAACATCGGGTTCCATGGGCCCAGCCTGCTGATCGCCTCATCCCCGGAGAACCCCTACGTTCCCCTAACTCCTCATAGTCCAGATTGTCCAGTACGATGACCCGCAGATGGAATATTCCAATTTTTGACTAGGTGGCTCGCCATGTCCTACCTGCGGTATGTCGCGATCGGAGACAGCCAGTCCGAGGGGCTCATGGACGGTGACGAGCTCACGGGCTACCGGGGGTGGGCGGACCGCCTGGCCGAACTGCTTGCGGCGACCGAGCCGGCGGTGACCTATGCCAACCTGGCGGTACGGGGCAAGCTCGCGGCTCAGGTCAGAGCCGAACAGCTGGCGCCCGCACTGGCCCTCAAGCCGGATCTGGCCTCGGTCATGGCGGGGATGAACGACCTGGTCCGGCCGGGCTTCGACGCGGCGGCGGTGACGGGTGAGCTGGAGGCGATGTTCGCGGCACTGACCGGCCAGGGTGCCCAGGTGGTCACGTTCACCTTCCCCGACATCGCGAAGATCGCACCGGTCGTGGCGCGGCTGCGGCCGCGGGTGCTGGAGCTCAACGCGGGCATCCGGGACGCGGCGCGCCGGCATGGGGTCATCGTCGTCGACGCCTTTCCGCATGCCGTGACCTGCGACGCACGGTTGTGGAGTCCCGACCGGATCCACGCCGCGCCCCTCGGGCACGCCCTGATGGCCGCCGCCGCGGCCCACGCGCTCGGCCTGCCGGACAGCGACGACTCGTGGACGAATCCGCTTCCAGCCGCGAGGCCCATCGGCACCCTGCGCCGCGTCGGCAATGAGGCGTTCTGGGTCGGCAGCTTCCTGGGCCCCTGGGTGATGCGCCGCCTGCGCGGCCGCTCGTCCGGCGACGGCCGGGTGGCCAAGCGCCCAGACCTCCTTCCCGTGCGCGACACACAGCCCGCTCCCTGACCGAAGCCACCCGAGGGGAACGTCGTTTGGAGAGGGAGCGTTGATGGCCGTTCTTTCCGCAGAGATGTTCTTCGGCCGCGCGTTCAACCAAGATCCGTACGAGGTGTACGCGGACCTGCGCGAGCAGGGGCCGGTCCACGCGATCGAGTTTCCGGCCGGTGTCCAGGCGTTCCTTGTCGTGGACCACGAGCACGGGCGCGCGGCGCTCAGCGATCCGCGGCTGGCGAAGGACACGCGGCACAGCGGTACGCCGGTGCGCGCCGAGGAGTTCTTCGGCGAGACGCTGCTGGGCTTGGACGCGCCGGACCACACCAGACTGCGCGGGCTGGTGGCCAAGGCGTTCACCCCTCGCCGCGCCGAGGCGCTGCGGCCGCGCGTGCAGGAGATCACCGACGGGCTGCTCGACGCGCTGGCCGGACGGGACGAGGCGGATCTCATCGACGCGTTCGCGTTCCCGCTGCCGATCATCGTGATCTGCGAGCTGCTCGGGGTCTCCGCGGACGATCAGGCGGACTTCCGGCACTGGACCGCGGACCTGACCGTGCCGGTGGTCTCCCGGGAGACGGCCGAACGGCGGCGTGCAGCGGCGATCGCGTTCAACGACTACCTGCTGGGCGTGTTCGCCGAACGCCGCGCGGCACCGGGCGACGATCTCATCAGCGCGCTGCTCGCGGTGCGGGACGGCGACGCCCGCCTCTCGCACGGAGAGCTCCTCAACACCATCGCGCTGCTGCTGATCGCCGGGCACGAGACCACGGTCAACCTGATCGGCAACGGCGTGCTGGCGCTGCTGTCCTCACCCGGCCAGCTCAAACTGCTCAAGGAACGTCCGGAGTTGCTGCCCGGCGCGATCGAGGAGTTGCTGCGGTACGACGGCCCGGTCGAACGGGCGACCCAGCGGATCGCGCTGGCGGACGTGGAGATCGCCGGAGTCCCGATCCCGAAGGGCTCCTGGGTGCATGTGTCGATCGGCGCCGCAGGCCGGGATCCCGGGGCGTTCGACGAGCCGGACTCCCTGGACGTGGCACGCGCCGACAACCGGCACGTCGCGTTCGGCCACGGCCCGCACTACTGCCTGGGTGCCCCGCTCGCACGGCTGGAGGGGCAGGTCGCCATCGGCACGCTGCTCGCCCGCTTCCCCGAACTCGCACTCGCCGTCGACCCCGCCGAGCTCGACTGGAAACGCTCCGGCTCGATCGTCCGCGGTCTCTCCAGCCTCCCCGTTCGCCTGCGGTAGGACCCGGCGCGTTCCTGTCAGACAGTGGCCCGCAGGATGACGAACTTGGGATTGGCGGCCACGGTCGTGCAGTTGCCGAAGATCCGCCGGAGCTTCACGTGGTGGCCGAGGTGCCGGTTGCCCACGACCCAGAGCTCACCGCCCGGCCGGAGGACCTTGCGGGAGCCGGTGAACATCCGCCAAGCGGTCGCGTCGGTGGTCGCCTGGTGCGAGTGGAACGGCGGGTTGTTGAGAACGAGATCCGCCGACTTGGCCGGAACGGCCGAGAGCCCATCACTCGCAAGGAACTCCGCATCGCGGGTACCGGACGTGTTGGCGTTGAACGTGGCTTCGGCGGACGCGACGGCCTGGAAGGACTCGTCCACGAAAAGCGCGTCCGCGTCGGGGTGCGCCAGCGCGGCGGCCATGCCCACCACTCCGTTTCCGCAGCCGAGGTCGACGATGCGGCCGAAGTCGCCGTCTTCGGGAAGATGCTGGAGGAAGAAGCGGGTGCCGATGTCGAGGCGGTCGGCGCAGAAGATCCCGGCGTGGTTGACCACCGTACGGCCCGATGCGATGCCGATGCCGTCCGGCAAGGAGTAGGTGTGGGGCCAAGGGCTGGGACGCCTGGGGATGCTCGGGTCGGGTGTGCAGAAGATGAGCCGGGCCTTCCTGACCGCCAGCGAGGTACGGGTCGGGCCAATGAGCTTCTCGAACAGTTGCAGGGTCGAGGTGTGGATCTCCTTGACCATGCCCGTGCCGACGACCACCGTGCGCTCGTGGATCGCGGGTGCGATACGGTGCAGCTGGTCTTCCAGCAGCGCGAGACTCTTGGGAATCCGGATCAGCAGGACGTCGATGCGTTCGGGCGGCGCGTCCCTGGTGGTCATGAGCCGGACCGCGCCTGTGCCGACGGCGTTCCGCTCCAGATTGGCCCGGGTGGCTGACTGCGCCAGGAACGAGTCGGAGATCTGGACGGGACGGAACGCGGCCAGCGCGGTGGACAGGGCACCCCAGCGATCACCGACCACGACCACCGGACCCGAGAGGTCCACTCGTTCATCGGCCAGGTGCCGGAGCACGTACTCGTCGGAGGCGTCCCAGGCCCGCAGCCTGTCACGCGGGTTGTCCGGGAAGCGCGCGAGCGTGAAGTCGCCCCAGGCCGTCGCCAGCAGATCCATAGCCTGACCAGGCTAACGGCATCGTTGAGCCACCCAGGTCTCCCAGCCCCGGCGCGATGGTCCTAGGTCCAACTACCGGCGGATCCTGGTCCCCCTGGCCGACGCGGGACCGGACGGACCATGGCCAGCATGAAGGCCATGACCGCGACCCAAGAGCCCGGGCTCGCCGACGAGTCCACACCGCACACGAAATCCATGCCGCACACGGAGCCCACAGCGCACAAGACCGGAGGGCGCCCCTCCACGCCGGCGTGGGCGGCGCTCCTCGCCGCGAGCATCGGGCAGTTCCTCGTCGTCCTGGACATCTCCGTCGTCAACGTGGCGTTGCCCGGCATGCGCAGCGGGCTCGGGCTCGGCGCCACCGGCCTGCAATGGGTCGTCAACGCCTACTCGCTCACGTTCGCCGGTTTCCTGCTGCTCGGCGGCCGCGCCGCCGACCTGTTCGGCCGTAAGCGGATCTTCATCGTGGGACTCGGCGTCTTCACGGTCGCCAGCCTCGCCGGCGGCCTCGCGCCGGACGGTGGGACCCTGATCGCCGCCCGCGCCGCGCAGGGCCTCGGCGCCGCGATCCTGGCGCCCGTCACGCTGTCACTGATCACCAGCACGTTCCCGGCCGGTCCGGCCCGGACGAAGGCCATCGCCACCTGGACCGCCGTCGGCACGGCCGGCGGCGCGGCGGGCGGCCTGGTCGGCGGGCTGCTGACCGACTACCTCGACTGGCGCTGGGTCCTGCTGATCAACGTGCCGATCGGCATCGTCGTGACGGTCATCGCCGCGGTGTGGCTGCGCGACGAGCGCGACACCACCGGCCGCCCGCGCCTCGACCTGCCCGGCGCCGCGCTCGTCACCGCCGGTGTGGCGCTGCTCAACTTCGGCATCACGCGTACCGAGACGTACGGCTGGACGTCCACCGACTCGCTGGTCCCGCTCATCGCCGGACTGGTCACCCTGGCGGCGTTCGTCGCCGTCGAGGCCCGTACGCCGCAGCCGCTCGTGCCCCTGCGGCTCTTCCGTCTCCGCAGCGTCGCGGTCGGCAACCTCGCCACCATGGTCAGCATGCTCGGCGGGTTCGCCCTCTGGTACTTCCTGTCGCTATACATGCAGAACGTCCTGCACTACAGCGCGGTACGCACGGGCCTGTCCTTCCTGCCCCACACGATCGGCATCATCGTCGGTTCCAAGCTCGCTCCCACGCTGATGAACCGCATGGACACCCGGCTGCTCGCCGCGTTCGGCGGCCTCCTCGCGGCGGGCGGCTTCGCCTGGCAGAGCGCGGTCCTGCACGCGGACGGCACGTTCCTCGGCTCGATCCTCGGTCCCGGCGTGACCATGGCCGTCGGCTTCGGCCTGCTGATGACGCCGCTGGTGGAGGCGTCCACCGCCGGCGCCTCCGCCGCGGAGGCGGGAGCCGTCGCGGGCATCGTCAACACCTCGCGCACGATCGGCGGCGCCATCGGCCTCACGATCCTCGCCACCGCCGCCGCCGAGTCCGGCTCCGATCTGGCCGCCGGTTACGCCACGGCCTTCCTGGTCGCGGCGATCATCACCGCGGCGGGCACGGCACTGGTCGCCTTCCTCCCCCGCCCCACTCCGCAGACCCCGGCCGCTTGACGGTCAGCGGCTGCGACCTCTGATCACGCCTGGGTCCACACTCCTGGCGGATGGGCGTCCCGCGCCAGCCAGGCCTGCGGCTGCATCGCCTGGTAACCCTCGGCGGTGTCCGCGTCCCACGGGAACCGTCCGTCCAGGTCGGGCCACACCAGCTGGATCACCGGCAGCGGCGGTCGCTGGTAGAAGGCCATCGCGCTCCCGAAGAACGTCCGGTACCAGCCGGGGTCGACCTGCTTGAGGAAGATCGGATAGTCGTTGATGAGCCCGTGCCGTTCCTGCCCGTCCGCTGCGGCCCGACCGTCGGCGATCTCCCGGCCCAGGTTGTTGATGACGGGCTGCGTCACGTCCATGTCCAGGCCGAACATCGCCAGCTCCGGCGACCGGTGGCTGTGCCAGAGCCCCACGCTGAACGACCAGCCCGGCCCCACGTCGTCGGCCGGGACGTTGATGACGCCCCACCCGTGCGTCCGCACGTTCTCGATCATCTGGCGGTCGATGTCATCGAGTTCGCCGTGGTCCTCGCACAGGATGCAGTGGCACTCCGACATGCGCGCGAGCGTACGCCATAGGATCTTCCGCCGTCGCGCCGGGTGATCCGACCGCGGTCGAGGTGGATACCGACTTTCGTAGGGGGCGGCGGCGCGCGGTCCGGGGCTACTGTGGCCCGGTGAACAGCGAGGTCAGAGACGTGAAGACGATCCTCGGCGTGGTCGCGGTCGGGGTTCTGGTCGCGCTGACGATCGTGAGCCGGCATGGCGCGGCGGGCGATCTCCTTTGGCTGGACATCACCGTCGGAGTCGCGGGTTTTGCCGTGCTGCCCGTTCTGCTGCGGTGGCCCGTCGCCGGCGCGCTGGCGCTGAGCCTGCTGGCGGGCCTCTCAGCCGCGGCCACGCCGACCGCCACGCTGGGCGCGCTGCAGGTCGCGCAGCGGCGCCGCCTCCCCGCCGCCCTCGCGGTCGCCTCGGCGGGAGTCGCGGCGCACGCGGTGCAGGGATGGTGGCGGCCGACCGGCGGCATCTCCTACGGCTGGTGGTTCATCCTGATCACCGTCGCGTACGGGGCGCTGGTCGGATGGGGCGCACTCGCCCGCTCCCGCCGGGCGCTCCTGGAGTCGTTGCGCGAACGGGCCCGCCGCGCCGAGGCCGAGCAGGGGCGGCGGGTCGCCGAGGCCCGGATGCTCGAACGCACCCGGATCGCGCGCGAGATGCACGACGTGCTGGCCCACCGGTTGTCGCTGCTGGCCACGTACGCGGGCGCGCTGGAGTACCGGCCGGACGCCCCGCCCGAGCAGCTCGCCCGTGCCGCCGGGGTGATCCGGACCGGCGCACACCAGGCGCTCGACGAGCTCCGCGACGTGATCATCCTGCTCCGGGACGACGAGGAGGACGCCGGATCCCGCCCGCAGCCCGTGCTGGCCGACATCCCCCGCCTGGTCGAGGAGTCCCGCGACGCCGGGACGCCGGTGGACGTCCGCGACGAGGTGACGCAGCCGTCCGCTCTTCCGGCCGCCGCCGGCCGGACCGCCTACCGGGTCGTCCAGGAGGCCTTGACGAACGCGCGCAAGCACGCCGCGGACCGCCCGGTCCACGTGACGCTCACGGGACGCCCCGGCGACCGCCTCGTGATCGACGTCCGTAATCCGCTGCCGGTGGACCGGAGCGCCGGCCCTGCCGTGCTCGGCTCCGGCACCGGGCTCGTCGGCTTGACCGAACGTGTCCGGCTGGCCGGCGGGAGGCTCGACCATGAGGCGACCGGCGGCGAGTTCCGCCTGCACGCGTGGCTACCATGGCCGGCGTGAGCTCCGAGCTGCGCGTGCTCATCGTGGACGACGACGCACTCGTACGCGCCGGGCTGTCCATGATGCTCGACGGCGTCCACGGGATCGTCGTGGTGGGTCAGGCCGCCGACGGCGACGAGGTGTCCGCGGCCGCCGACCTGCACGTCCCGGATGTCGTGCTCATGGATCTGCGGATGCCGCGCGTGGACGGCATCACCGCCACCCGGCGGCTCCGCGGCCGCCACGATCCGCCCGAGGTCATCGTCCTCACCACGTTCGACACCGACGAGAACATCCTGCACGCGCTGCGCGCGGGCGCCGGCGGCTTCCTGCTCAAGGACACCCCGCCCGCCGAGATCGTCACCGCGGTCCGCCGGGTCGCGGCCGGCGAGCCGATCCTGTCCCCGCAGGTCACCCGGCGTCTGATGGACCGCGCCGCCACGCAGGCCGACGCGTTCGAACGCGCCCAGGCCGCGCTCGCGGCCCTCAGCCCGCGCGAGAACGAGGTGGTCCTCGCCGTGGCGCGGGGTCGTTCCAACGCCGAGATCGCCGCCGAGCTGTTCATGAGCGTCGCCACCGTCAAGGCGCACGTCTCCTCGGTGCTCACCAAGCTCGACCTCGACAACCGGACCCAGATAGCCCTCCTGGCCCACGACGCCGGCCTCGCCTGAATCGCAAACACCGTCCTCAGTTGCGCACGCGCGTCGCGATGCGTACAGTGTTCGCACAACGAGGACAACGTTTGCAAGGAGAGAATCATGACGGAGAAGTGGGACGCCCAAGGCCACTGGACGGCCGAGGGCCCATGGGGCACCAGGACCTCGACCGGCCGGGACTTCTCCCTCCACCGGTGGCAGGCGCGCCTGGACGAACTGCGGGCCGCCCACCACGTTCCCGGAGCTCAGCTGGCCATCCTGGTCGACGGCAAGATCCACGAGCTCGCCAGCGGAGTCCTGCACCGGGCCACCGGCGCGAAGGTCACCACCGACTCGGTCTTCCTGTCCGGCTCGATCGCCAAGATCTACACAGCCACCCTGATCATGCAGCTCGTGGACCGGGGCCTGCTGGACCTGGACGCACCCGTGGTGGACGTCCTTCCCGAGTTCGCCACGCCCGACCCCGAGGCCACCAAGGTCATCACGACCCGCCGGCTCCTGTCGCACACCGGCGGCCTGACCAACGACTTCACCCTCGACACCGGCCGCGGCGACGACTGCCTGGCCAAGTACGTGGAGAAGGCCCGCGACGTGGCCCTGGACTGCCCGCCGGGGACAGCCGTCTCCTACGGCAGCGTCGGCTACGTCGTCCTGGGCCGGATCATCGAGGTCCTGACCGGAAAGACCTGGGACCAGGCGCTGCACGACATGCTCGTGACGCCCCTCGCCCTCGAACGCACGATGACGCTCCCGGAGGAGGCTTTGCGGTTCCCGGTGGCGATGAGTCACCTCGGCGAGCCCGGCCAGGACCCCGACCCGGCGCCGATCTGGGACATGATGCCCCGTTCGGCAGGCCCGTACGGCCGCGTCATCGTGTCGGCCGGTGACGTGGTCCGGCTCGCCCAGCTGCACCTGAACGCGGGCACCGCCCCCGACGGCACCCGCCTCATGTCCCCCGAAGCCGTCACGGAGATGCAGCGCCGGGAAGTCGACGTCCCCGACAAGTGGACGGTCAGCGCCGACGGCCAGGCCCTCGGGTGGGTGCTGTACGACTGGGACGGCATCGCCGGCTACGGCCACGACGGAGCCGCGATCGGCCAGTACGGCTACCTGCGCGTCGTTCCTCACGCCGGCGTGGCCGTCGTCCTGCTCACCAACGGCGGCGGTGCCCGCCGGCTCTACGCCGAGCTCTTCCGCGAACTGCTCCACGATCTGGCCGGAGTCCGCATGCCCGAGCCCTTCGGCCCCGCGACACCCCCAGTCGCCGTGGACGTCACTCCGTACATCGGCACGTACAAGCGGGAAGGCGTCGTCATCACGGTCAGCGAACGCGACGGCAAACCGCGCATGGTGTACGAGTTCGTCGACGGCATGAAGGACCTCTCCCCGCCCCTCGACATGGAACTGACCCCGGTCACCGACGCCGTCTTCGCCGCCTCCGGCGCGGGCCCCTCGTTCAGCGAGGACTACATGCCCGTGGTCTTCTCCACGCTCACGACCGGCACCCGGTGCGTGTACGTCGGCATGCGCGCCACCCCCAAGGTTGCCGAACCCTCCGACGATCACTAACCTCGGCGGCCGGACAAGGGAGGTCGATGAATATGGCTGCCACGAGCCGTCATCAGCATGCCCTTGTCCGGGCCCTTCACGGGCCCGGTCGTCCCTGAACGACCAGGAGCTTCACCGTGACTTCCTTCAAGACCGTGATTTCTCTCAAGACCGAGCGCCTCGTCCTGCGCCCGTGGCCCGTGGCCCGTGGACGACATCACCGCCATCGTCCAGGGCACCCGATCCACCGGCTGGGCGGACGACTTCCCCGCCGAAGGTGACCGCGTGATCGCCGGCATCCTCGCCGAGCACCCCGAGACCCTCGGCCAGAGCCAGATCGTCGAACGCGCCGGCGGCCTCGTCGTCGGCTCGATCGGACTCTTCTGGCCGAGCGCGCCCTCGCCGAACCCGACGTTCACACCGTGTTCGCGAACGTGGAGCTTTCCAACCCGCCCTCCGTCCGCGTCCTCGAAAAGGCGGGCTTCAAACGCTGGAGCTCCGACACCAGCACAGCCCGCTACCACCTGCAGTAATCCCCGCCAGTAACCCCGGCCAGTAATTCCGGCGGGCCGCCGTGATCAGCAGTCTCACGGCGGCCACGCCGACCAGGCCCAGCGGACTACTCTCCCAGCGTCTTTTCGAACCAGTGATGGGCGTACGGCTCATCGCTGAAAGCGTCCACCTCGCGATAGCCAGACGCACGGTAGAGGCCGATCGCCTCGGTCAACGCCTTGTTGGTCTCCAGGCGAACGACTCCGGCTCCCTGGGCTGCGGCCCGCGACTCCAGCTCGGCGAGGAGGCGGCGGCCCAGCCCCAGCCCCCGGACGGAAGGCGACACCCACATGCGCCTGATCCTCACGGTGGCGTCGGGGCCGGGTTTCAAGGCTCCGCAGGCCACCGGTTCGTCATGCAGTGTCGCCACCAACAGCAGGCCGCCGTCGTCCTCGGCCGCCACGTACGCGCCGGGGTCGAAGCCGCCCTCGAAACGTTCGGCCAGCTCGGCGAAGTACGCCGCCTCGCAATGACGGGCGTGCGGGTGGCGGGGGTCGGTGACGGCGATGTCGACCATCGACGCGGTCAGCAGCCGTTCCACCTCGCCCATCGCCGTGACGAGCCGCTCGCGCTGGCGGTCGCTGAGCGGGCCGAGAATCGCGGTGGCGAGTTCGTCCGAACGCCGGTCGAGCTCGGCGCGTTCGGTCAGCCCGGCCGGCGTCAACCGGGCGGTGCGAACGCGCGCGTCGGACGGGTCGGGCTCGACCACGATCAGTCCGTCGGCTTCCAGAGCGCGGAGCAGACGGCTCAGATAACCGGAGTCGAGATCGAGCCGGGACCGCAGCTCCCGCACCCGCTGCCGGTCGCCGGCGCCGATCTCCCAGAGCAGCCGCGCCTGACCCAGTGGACGGGACCGGGACAGGAACGAGTCGTCGAGCGCACCGATCCGCTGGGTGACCGTGCGGTTGAAGCGCCGCACCTGGTCGATCGCCGAGGTCACATCTCTGACTTTAGTCAGAGATAATCAGGAGGGCCAGACCCTGTCCAGGAATCCGGCGATGAGCGGGGCGATCTCGGGGAGTTTCTCCTCCAGGGCGAAGTGGCCGGTCTCGAAGACATGCAACTCCGCCTGGGGAACGTCGCGCAGGTAGGCATGCGCGCCGGGCTCGGGGAAGAACGGGTCGTTGCTCCCCCAGGTGATGAGAGTCGCCGGGCTGTGCTTGCGCAGCCACTCGTGCCACTCCCCGTACAACTCGACGTTGGAGTGGTAGTCGAAGGCCAGTGCGACTTGAGCCTCCTTGCGTCCTGGCACGTCAAGGAAGTGCTGGTCGAGGGTCCAGCCGTCGGGTGCGACGAGTTCGGAGCGGCTCGTTCCGCCTTCGTACTGGCCCCGCGTGCCCTCCAGGGTCAGCAGGCCACGGATCGTCTCCTCCGCGCCCTCGACCTCCGGTCGCAGGGCGATGAAGTCGCGCGCCCCGTCCGACAGGCCCTCCTCGTACGCGTTGCCGTTCTGAACGACGAGGCCGGCGATCCACTCGGGGTGCCGCGTGGCGAGCCGGAAACCGACCGGGGCGCCGAAGTCGAAGACGTACATCACGAAGCGCGTCAACCCGAGCCGCTCGACGAAGCCCTCGGTGATGTCGGCGAGGCGGTCGAAGCGGTAGTCGAAGTCCGCGGGGGCCTCGGTGTGCCCGAAGCCCGGATAGTCGGGCGCGATCAGCCGGTACCGCGCGCCGAGCACGTCGATCAGACGCCGGAACTGGTGCGACGCGGACGGGAAGCCGTGCAGCAGCAACAACACGGGGGCGTCGTCACGGGCGGGCTCCGACTCCCGGTAGAAGACCTTCACCCCGTCGACCTCGACGTGGCGGTGGACTGTGCGGGCGACCATCGGGAACGTCATTTTCACATGCCTCTCTGCCGTGATGATGCATTAGTTTTACTCGTCCATATCTAATGCGTCAATCCCTGCATGTAGCATTAGGGCCATGAGCGACACGACGCCGCTGACCGGCGAGCCGCTGGCGCTGGACCTGGTCAACACCCGGCCGTCCACCGGCGACCTGCTCGACACCCCCGCGCGGCTGAAGGCCTGGCTCGCACTTCAGGCCGGCCGGCTCCCTGCGGAGGAGACGGAGGCGGAGATCACCGACGCGGACGTCGCCGCCGTTCAGGCCGTACGGGAGCAGATCACAGCCGCCGTGCACGCCGTCCTGCACGATGAGGCTCCGCCGGCCAAGGCGCTGCGAAGTCTGAACGACGCGCAACGCGCGGCCCCCGCCGTACGGGAGCTGTCATGGAACGGGGCCGGAGTCGTCGCCATGCCACGCCGTGAAGGCCCTCCGGGCACCCGGCTGGCAGCGATCCTGGCCGAGGCGGCCGCGGACCTGCTGACCGATCCCGCGCTGGGCAAGGTCCGCCAGTGCGAGGCAGAGGACTGCGTGATGGTCTTCCTGCCCGCCCACCCGCGCCGCCGCTGGTGCTCCCCCGCCCGATGCGGCAACCGCGCGCGCGTCGCCCGCTACTACCGGCGGCACAAGCCCGGCGAGCCGGCCGGCGGACACCAACATGATCAAGCCAGTGATCAAGAGGTATAGACCATGTTGGAACTGGGGCGGGGTATCAGAGAAGATCTCTCCCTACCGCGGCGTGACAGCCGCTTTGGGATTTCTTCGGCCGCGCAGGCCGCCCGCAGGAGGACAACACCGAAGATGAGCGACTCTCTGGCCAACCCCCGCCGTACCCAGCTCGACGCCTGGCCCTCCCGGCCGGTGGACCAGGAACCGGCGCAGGACGACCAGTCCACCGGAACCGTCACGGCCAAGCCCGAAGGCGACCCAGAGTAATCACAGGCGACTCAGAACGATCAGGTGTTCCTGAAGCCCGTCCGGTTCGTCACCGGACGGGCTTCAGTCGTTCCAACTGCAGGCACTCATTTGCGATTGACCTTCAGTGACGTGACACGCATCGCCACTGACATCACGCAGAGTAGCGAAATGATCGACAGAATGCACGTCCGGCAGCAAGGGCCCGGGCTAGTCGGGCAGCTTGAGGTCTTCGCGTGCCTGGTTGAGGTCGTCCTTCCAGATCCACAGGCGGCGGGAGGGCGGCACCTCGTGGTAGCCGAACTCCCCGACCACGCGCAGGTCCCGCAGGTCGACGCAGATCCGCTGGTACGCGTCCGCCACGGCGGCCTTGGGATCCGCGAGCTTCCGGTCTCCGAGCTTGATGCAGGCGCGGTACTCGTACGCCAGCAGCAGGTTCTCGCCGAACTCGGCCCACGCGCCGCGCCGTTCGTTCCACGCGGTCTCCGCGTCCTGGACGAGCAGCTTCAGGTCCGGGTCGCGCGGCAGGGACGGGTAGACGAGGAACATCGCACCCCAGCCCGCGGCGACCATGTCCAGGTTGAACGTGCGCCGGTCGGGGTGGTCGCGCGGCGGCAGCGGATCTCCGTCTCCGTCGAACCACGGCGCGAGATACGCCAGCAGCCGCCCGTACCGGTCGATGAGCTCACCGGTGGGGATCACGGCGGTCCGGCGACGGGTGCCGCCCGGCTTGGTGAGCCTGCGTTCCTGCAGCGCCTCGAAGAACACGGTGGCCCGGTTGCCCGCGGCGATGTGCCGTTCGGCCGCGTCGGCGGTCAGCCGCGACAGGAGATGATCCCGCAGGCCCTCCGGTATCAGGTCGTCGAACGTGCCGTCGGTGAGCCGCGTTCGTGTCCGGTCGAGCTTGAGCTGGGCGGTCGTCGGCAGCCCGGCGTATCCCGCCTTCTCCGGGGTGTCGACCGACACCATGCGGATCGGCTGCTCCACCACCGGGGTGTCGCCGTCGGACGTGCGGATGAGCCGCCGGGGCACGGCCGGCCGGATGACACGAGGAAAGTCGAAAGCGAGCATGTCCACCCCCTGGGGACGATGACCCATCACCCTCAGTGTTGCACCATTTACCCGACTCACCCCGATATTGACCGAATGAGGGCATTAGTCCAACGCGCCCCTGCTCGCCGCGAAGGCGGTTCACGGCCATCGACATGATCGTCCGTTTCCTGATCACCCGGGATAGGGTCGTGACGATCAGCGCGGGAGAGTGGTGCACCGCTGCGAGCGGAAACAGGTGGATCCTGGGGGCGAACGACTGATGCTGCGCGACATGCAAGAGCTGACCCGGCGTCTCTGGCCCTCCCGCTGGCACATCGGCGACATGGCCTGGATGTGGTTCCAGCACACCGGACGTGAGTCGGAGCGGCGCACCGCCCTGTGGGAACGAGGAGGACAGACGGTCGCCTGGGCCTGGGCGAACCTCCCCAACGGCACGCTCGACCTCCAGCTCGACCCGGCCCACCCCGAGCTGGCGGACGAGATCCTGGCATGGTTCGCCGAGACCGGTGGCCAGTCGGTCACGGTCCTGGAGGACGAAACGGCCATGATCGAAGCCCTTCGCCGCCACGGTTACCGCGAGTGGACCGAGGGGCCCTTCTTCATCCACCTCTCCCGCTCTCTCGCCGACCCGCTGCCCGAACCCGCGGTGCCCGGCGGCTACACGCTCCGCCCCGTACGGTCAGAGGACGACGCCGAGGCCCGCGCGGCCGTGCACCGCGCCGCGTTCACCCTGCCCGGCGGGCCACCCTCCAGGGTCACCACCGAGAGCTACCGCGCCATCATGCGTGCCTGGCCCTACCGGTCCGAACTCGACTGGTTCGTGACGGCACCCGACGGCACGCCCGCCGCGTCCTGCCTGGTCTGGCTGGACGAACGCAACAAGATCGCCATCCTCGAGCCGGTCGGCACCGATCCCGGCCACCGCCGGCTCGGGCTCGCGAGCGCCGCCATCCTCGGGGCCCTCCGCACCGCCCGCGACCTGGGCGCCGAGAACGCGCGCGTCTGCGCCCGCGGCGACGACGCCTATCCGTCAGCCCGTGCGACCTACATGTCGGTGGGATTCCGCCCGTACGCACGCAACCGCACCTTCGTCCTCCCCGAGGCCACGCCCTAGCCTCTTCACGGCTCGCGGAGGATCTCTTCGCGCGGGATGGCGTGGAGGGTCTGCAGGGCCCGGAGGAAGGCCTGGCGTTCACCTTCGGGCAGGCGTTCGAGGAGCCGGTTCTCGCGTTCCTGAATCCCGGCGCGGACCGCGTCACGCACGCGCCGGCCCTCCGGCGTCAGGGAGAGCAGGTGAGCCCGCCGGTCGGCCGGGTCGGGTTCGCGGCGGATCAGCCCGCGTTCTTGCAGGCCGTCCAGAACGCCGATGATGCGGGTCTTGTCGGCGCCGATGGCCTGGGCGAGCGCGCTCTGGTTGCGAACGGGGCGTTCGTCCAGGGCGTGCAGCACCACGTACGCCCACATCGACAGATCATGGGCCGCCAGCACCGGTTCCTCGGCCGCCATCAGAGTGCGACCGAGCGGAACCATCATCGCCGCCAGGTCGGGCCGTTCATCGCTCACGGCATAAAGATACGCGCCCGTAAATAATAAGCTTGTGCCTACGATAGGCGTGTGCGTATGATCTGGTCATGACAGACATCCGGGAGCTCGACCGCCAGGCGGTGCTGACCAGCGTGGACATCGTCTCCACGCTGACCGCCCCCGACCTCGACCGCCCCACGCCGTGCGAGGGCTGGACGGTGCGCGACCTGCTCGCGCACATGACCGTCCAGCACCACGGCTTCGCGGCGGCCTCACACGGCGAGGGCGGCGACCTCGCCGTGTGGGCCGTCCAGCCGCTCGCCGACGACCCGGTGAAGGCCTACGCCGAAGCCGCCGAAACGGTCATCGCCGCCTTCGCCGAGCCGGGCGCGCTCGACCGCACGTTCACGCTCGCCGAGTTCGGAGGCCAAGCCTTCCCCGCTCCGATGGCGATGAGCTTCCACTTCATCGACTACGTCGTTCACGGCTGGGACATGGCCCGCGCGCTCGGCCGGCCCTTCGAACTCGCCGAGGAGCTGGCCGACACCGCTCTGGAAATCGCGCTCGCGGTCCCGGACGACGAGCGGTTCCGCAAGCCCGGCGCCGCCTTCCGGCCTGCCCTTCCCACCAGCGGTGAGACCCCGCTCGACCGGATCCTCACGCACCTGGGCCGCTCCCCCGCCTGGCCCGCCTGACCTCACTCGGGTTCCGGCACCCACACGGCACGTTCACCATCGCGGCGGACACGGCCGAAAACGACGTCGGCGAAGTGCCCGCCGAAGCCGATCGTGTCCGGCGCGTCCGCGAGTTCGGCGACGAGACCACGGCGGAACGCGGCGGAACGGGCGGAGTCGAGGTCAGGGGCGGCGGACAGCTCCGGATGGCCGACCTGGGCGGGGGTGTGCAGTGCGTCGCCGAACGCGAGGAGCCGCTGCCCGCCCGAGGTGATGCTGTACGCGGCGTGCCCGGCGGTGTGGCCGGGGATCAGCCGCACCCGTACCCCCGGAAAGATCTCCTCGCCGTCCGTGGTCGTCCGCACCTGGGGTGCCATCGCCTTCAGGATCTCGGGACCGGTGCCCTGCTCGGCGGCGAGTTCGGGAGCACCCCACTCCGGTTCGGTGATGAGGATGTCCGCCTTGGCGAAGGGAGGCCGGCCTTCGTCTTCGGCGTCCCGCCAGAGCCAGCCAAGGTGATCGATGTGCAGGTGGGTGATGGCCACGGCCTCGATGTCGTCCGGCGTGCGGCCCAGCGTGGCGAGGTTGTCGAGCAGCGCCCCGCCCCTGATCGCGCCGTGGGCGTTGCCGGGCTCCGCCGAGAACGACCGCGGGCCGAACCCTGCGTCGATCAGCAGCGCCCGGTCGCCGTGCTCGACCAGGAGCCCGCCGATGCTCGCGATCAGGTCGCCGGCATCGTCGACATATTCGGCGTTCGCCGCCCAGAACTCCGCAGTGGAGCTGGGCAGCCAGCGCAACGCGTTCAAGCGCACGACCCCGTCGGGGACATAGCTGACCTTGAGCTCACCGAGCTGGATGGACCGGAGTTCACCTTCGCGCGTGGTCCGGGATGTCGCAGGATCGAGCCATGACCTCCGCCGAAGACGAGCTCGTGATCGCCGAACGCCAGCTGTGCGGGCTGGTGAACGGGCTGTCCCGGCAGATCGAGGAGCACGTCCGGGTCCGCGCCACCAAGCTGGACCTGACCGGGCCGCAGGCCACCGCGCTCCGCGAGCTGACCGGCCCGATGACCATGCGGGAGCTCGCCGAGCGCATGAGCTGCGAGCCGTCGAACGCGACGTTCGTCATCGACAAGCTCGAAAAGCGCGGTCTGGTCGAGCGCCGCGCGCACCCGAGCGACCGCCGCGCCAAGCAGCTCGTTCTCACGCCCGAGGGCGAGGCGCTCCGCGAGCGGCTCCTGGAGTTGCTCACTCAGGAGTCGCCTCTCGCCGGCCTGTCCCAGGAGGAGCAGGGCACCCTGCGCGACCTGCTCCTTCGTGCCGTGCCGGGCGGCGGTCACTGACACAGGGGTAGGGGAAAGCCCACTCGCGCTCTAGAGAAAGGCCCAGTGAGCGCGGGGCGGCGCACCGGAATCGTTGGAGCCAGGCCACTCCAACGAAAAGAGAGCGTCATGGGCAGCAGCAGGAGCAAGGGGCGGGCGCTGGGTGCGGCGCTCGCCGTGACGGCCGGAGCCGGGTTGATCGCGACCGGGTTGACCGGGTCGGCGTCGGCGGCGGGCGGGCCGGTGGTCGTGACCGACAAGGGCGCGGTGCGCGGCAAGGTGACCAAGGGCGTCCGGGAGTTCGAGGGGATCCCGTACGCGGCGCCGCCGGTGGGCGAGTACCGGTGGGGATCGCCACGACCGGCCCAGGCGTGGGGCGGTGTGCGCGACGCGACGAGACCCGGTGCCTCGTGCGCGCAGAACGAGGGGATCTTCGGCGAGAAGCGCAGTGTCAGCGAGGACTGCCTGTTCGTCAACGTCACGAGCCCGCGGCGGGCCGGGAGGCTGCCGGTCATGGTGTGGATCCACGGCAGCGGTTTCCGGAACGGCTCGGGCGCGCTCTATCGGCCGTACGACCTGGTGAAACGCGGCGACGTGGTCGTGGTGACGGTCAACTACCGGCTCGGGATCTTCGGGTTCCTCGGTCATCCGGCGCTCGACGGGGGGACGGCGACGAAGCGTTCGGGCAACTTCGGGCTGGAGGACCAGCAGGCCGCGCTCCGCTGGGTCCAGCGCAACGCCACCGCGTTCGGCGGCGACCCGCGGAACGTCACCGTCTTCGGCGAGTCGGCGGGCGGTGTCAGTGCCTGCTCGCAGCTGACCTCCCCGGCCGCCGCCGGGCTCTTCCAGCGGGCGATCGTGCAGAGCGGGCCCTGCACGGTCAGGAACTGGCCCGACTGGGACGGCACGGTCGAGCCGACAGGCGCCTGGCTGCCGCGCCCGCGCCCGATGGCGGAGAAGCGGGGTCTGTCGGTGGCCGCCGAACTCGGCTGCGCCGAGCCGGCCACGGCGGCGGCGTGCCTGCGCGATCTCCCGGCCGAGACGGTGCTGAAGAAGTCGGAGTACGGGTTCGCACCGGTGTACGGGGGCGGCGGCGTCCTGCCCTTGTCACCGGCGGAGGCGATGGCCACCGGGCGGTTCAACAAGGTCCCGGTGATGCACGGCATGACACGACACGAGTACCGGACGTTCGAGGCGGCGCAGCAGATCTACGGGGTGCCTCCGATCAAGGACGAGGCCGAGTACGCCCGCCGGATCGTCGCCTACGTCGGCAAGGAGAAGGCGCCGAAGGTGCTGGCGCGCTACCCCGCCGCGAACTACGGCTCGTTCAGCGAAGCCTGGTCCGCCGTCGTCACCGACGCCAACTTCGCCCGCTCGATGAGCGACGTCAGCCGGACCCTCGCCGGGCAGGTGCCCACGTACGCCTACGAGTTCGCCGACGACAAGGCCCCCTGGGTGGCGAACTCCCCGCAGCCGTCCTTCCCCGTCGGCGCGTTCCACGCGGCCGAGCTGCAGTACCAGTTCGACACCGACTACTTCGCCGGGCGCCGGCTCTCTCCCTCGCAGGAACGACTCGCCGACCAGATGACCCGCTACTGGACGCGCTTCGCCCGGACCGGCGACCCGAACGGCCCCGGCTCGCCGCGCTGGCGTCCGACCAGCGGCGACACCGCGCAGAGCCTGGCGCCCGGCAGGGGTGGCGTGCGGCCGATGGACTTCGCGGGCGACCACGGCTACGAGTTCTGGCGGTCGGTCTACAGCTGAGGAGGTACGGCCCGGCGTGAGGACTGCGCCGAAAGACCGAGGCCGAGTGCCGCCCCTGGACCGATGTACGACGGGCCGGGGGCGGTCATCGTTGGTTCAGGCGAAATCAACCGATGCATCCGTACCAGTACTAGCGAACGTCGAGCGTGCCGGGGAACACCGAGCGCACCAGGGAACATCGAGAGGGGAACGCCATGAAGGACCAGGGCCAGAGCCGCGTTCAGATCCGTCGACGCCCCGGCACCCGCCGCCACCGTCACGACACGCTCGACTTGCGAACACCTTCGGGGCGCAGGCTGCCCTTTTGAGACTGTCTTTTGAGACAGCCCGGCCCTGGCCCATCACGGCCACCGGTAGTCGGATCCCTTGGAGGGAACGTGATAGGGCAGGTAGCACATGGTCGTCACATGCTCGTCCTTGCAGGTCAGGCATAGGTAGGTGCGGTGCCCCCGCAGTCCCCGGCCCTGCCCGGCACACGGCGGGCAGGTGCAGGGGGACCAGCCGACGATGACGCGCCCCGCCTCCAGCCGATGCCCCTGCGGGCACAGGAACGGCACGTGATCGCGGGTGTGCCCCGCCCGTTCGGTCTGCACGATCCGACTCTACTCGAACAGATGATCGAGAAGAATCCCCGCCACCGTGGACGCCCGGGCATGCCGGCGTCAGTGGTCGCGGTGGGTCACCAGGTGCGCGAGGGAGCGGAGTTCGGCGCCCGCCTGGAGGACGGGGACGGCGGCGTCCAGTTCGGTGAGGGCCTCGGCGAGGGCCTTCTCGGCCCGGCGGACCGTCCAGGACCGGCCGCCCGCGACCTCGATCAGACCCGCGGCGAGGGCGGCCTCGTCCTCGGTCAGGGGGCGGCTCCGGTGGTAGAGCGCGGACAGCTCGGCGCCGGCGGGGGTGCCGGAGGTCAGCGCGGCGACGACGGGCAGGGACTTCTTGCGGTTGAAGAGGTCGGAGTAGACGGGTTTGCCGGTGACCGCCGGATCTCCCCAGATGCCGAGGAGGTCGTCGACGAGCTGGAAGGCCAGCCCGAGGCGTTCGCCGAAACGCCGCAGCCGGTCGACCTGGTCGGGTGTGCCCTCGCCGTAGGTGGCGCCGAGGGCACAGGCGGCGCCCAGGAGGGCGGCGGTCTTGCGCTCGGCCATGTCGACGCATTCGGGGAGGTCGACGTCGGCGCGGCGTTCGAAGTCCATGTCCCGGCTCTGCCCCTCCACGACCTGCACGATGGCCCGCGAGAGGTCGGCGACGGCGAGCAGGGAGGCGGGGTGGGCATCGGCGGCGAGGATCTCGAACGCGAACGCCAGCAGGGCGTCGCCGCCCAGTATGGCGAAGTTGGCGCCGAAGACCCGCCAGGCGGTCGCGCGGTGCCGCCGCGTGTGGTCGCCGTCCATCACGTCGTCGTGCAGGAGGGAGAAGTTGTGCGCCAGCTCGACCGCGAGAGCGGCCGGCATCGCGGTGGCCGCCGCGCCGCCGACCGCCTCGGCGGCGAGCAGGGTGAGCGCCGGCCGGATGGTCTTGCCGCCGCCCGACCGGATCGGTCTGCCCTCCTCGTCCTCCCAGCCGAAGTGGTAGGCGGCGATGCGCCGCATGCCGCCCGGCAGCTCCGCGATGGCGTCGCGGAGCGCGGGTTCGACCAGGCAACGGCTCCAGGCCAGCACCTCGGTCGCGCTCCGGGCGGACACGGTCTCCTCCTGTGCGGCGGTCATCGTCGTGCGATCTCCACGTTCTCGAGGACGCCGAGGGCGTCGGGGACCAGTACGGCTGCGGAGTAGTAGGCGCTGACCAGGTACGAGAGGATCGCCTTCTCGTTGATCCCGTTGAACCGGACGGACAGGCCGGGCCGGACCTCGTCCGGGATCCCGGTGCGGTGCAGCCCCACGACGCCGTTGTCCTGCTCGCCGGTGCGCATCGCCAGGATGGACGTGGTGCCGGTGGAGCTGATCGGCACCTTGTCGCTCGGCAGGAACGGCACGCCGCGCCAGGCGTGCACGCGCCGCCCGTCCACCTCGGTCGTGGCCGGGTAGACGCCGCGGCGGGTGCACTCGCGGCCGAACGCGGCGATGGTGCGGGGATGGGCGAGAAAGAGCTTCGTGCCCCGGCGCCGGCACAGCAGGTCGTCCATGTCGTCGGGAGTGGGCGGGCCGCCCCGGGTCTGGATGCGCTGCTTGAGATCGGCGTTGTGGAGGAGGCCGAACTCCCGGTTGTTGAGGAGCTCGTGCTCCTGCCGCTCGCGTACCGCCTCGATGGTCAGCCGGAGCTGCTGCTCCAGCTGGTTCATCGGGCCGTTGTAGATGTCGGCGATGCGCGTGTGCACCCGCAGGAGGGTCTGGGTGAGGCTGAGCTCGTACTCCCTCGGCGCGGCCTCGTAGTCCACGAAGGTGCCCGGGAGCTCCGCCTCGCCCTCATGCCCGGCCGAAAGGTCGATCGACGCCTCGCCGTGCCGGTTGCTCGGGTGGACGGGAGCCGACCGGAACGCCTCCAGATGGGCGCTCAGCTTCTCGTTGCGCTCGATGAGCTCGCCCGCCGCCTCGAGGGACAGCGCCAGGACCGTGCACGGGGTGAGCGCCTTGAGCCCGAACTCCCAGTCGGCCGGCGGGTCCGCGCCGGGCGGATGCGCCAGCAGGTGGGCGCCCACGAAGTCGCCGCCGTCCAGCACCGCCAGCTCGGTGTCGCCGCCGAACTCCCCCGCCCCCAGCTTGGCGGCCTTGCCGTGCGCGATCAGGACGACCTCGTCCGCAGGCCGCCCGCCTTCGACGAGCAGATCCCCCGGCCGGTACTCGCGCTGGACGAACCGGTCGGCCAGCGCCTCCAGCGTCGCGTCGTCGTCCAGGCCGCGCAACGGCGGCAGCTCCCTCAGCTCCTGCGGGATCACCCGCACCTCGGCGCCATTGGCCACGAACGTCACCCGCCCGTCGCCGAGCTGGTAGGTCAGCCGGCGGTTGACCCGGTAGGCGCCCTTCGTCTGGACCCACGGGAGCATCCGCAGCAACCAGCGCGGCGAGATCTCCTGCATCTGCGGGACGGACTTGGTCGTCGTCGCGAGATTGCGCGCCGCCGCCGTACCGAGGCTCAGCGGGGCCTGCGTGGAATTCTGCGTGCGCGTGGAATTCTGCGTGCGCGCGGAATCCGGCGTGTCGGGGCCCTCAGGCACGGTCACCACCCTGGGCGATCTCGACGCTGTCCAGGATGCCGAGAGCGTCCGGGACCATGACGGCGGCGGAGTAGTAGGCGCTGACCAGGTACGAGATGATCGCCTTTTCGTCGATGCCCATGAACCGCACCGACAGGCTCGGCTGGAACTCGTCCGGGATGCCCGTCTGGTGCAGGCCGATCACGCCCTGCGCGGACTCGCCGGTGCGCATCAGCAGGATCGAGCTGGTCCGGGTCGGGCTGATCGGGATCTTGTTGCACGGGTAGATGGGCACGCCGCGCCAGGCCGGCAGCCGGTGGCCCTGCGTCTCGATCGAGTCCGGGTAGACGCCGCGGCTGCTGCACTCGCGGCCGAACGCGGCGATCGTCCGCGGATGGGCGAGGAAGAACGCCGGGTCCTTCCACACCATGGACAACAGCTCGTCCATGTCGTCGGGGGTGGGCGCGCCGGTGCGGGTGTGGATGCGCTGGGAGAGGTCGGCGTTGTGGAGGAGGCCGAACTCCCGGTTGTTGATGAGCTCGTGCTCCTGGCGCTCGCGCAGGGCCTCGATGGTCAGCCGGAGCTGCTGCTCGACCTGGTCCATCGGCTCGTTGTAGAGGTCGGCGACGCGCGAGTGCACTCGCAGGACGGTCTGCGCCACACTCAGCTCGTACTCGCGTGGCGCGCCCTCGTAGTCGACGTACGTCCCGGGCAGGTCGGGCTCGCCCGCGTGCCCGGACGCGACCTCGATGGCGGCCTCGCCGTGCGGGTTCTGGGCGCGTTCGGGCCGGCTGCGGAACTCCGCCAGGTGGGCCTGCAATTCGTCGGAGCGATCGGCCACCTCCCTGAATTGCGCCGCCGGCATGACCAGCAGCGTGCAGGCCGTGACCGCGCGCAGCGACTGGTCCCATTCCCGGCTGGAGTCGACCAGTGCCTCGTGGCCGAAAAACGAGCCGTTCGCGAGCACCCGCAGCACGGTCTCGTCACCGAATTCGCCCTGGCCGATCTCGTTGAGCTTGCCGTGCGCGACCAGGTAGACGCGGTCGACCGGCTGGCCCGCCTCGACGATCACGTCGCCGGGCCGGTACTCCCGCTGCTCGAACCGTCCGGCCAGCGCCGACAGCACCTCCTCGTCGTCGAAGCCGCGCAGCGCCGGCAGTTCGCCCAGCTCACGCGGGATGACCTGGATGTCGGCGCCGGTGTTGACGAACGTGACGCGCCCGTCCCCGACCGTGTAGGTCAGCCGCCGGTTGACGCGGTACGCGCCGCCGGACGCCTGCACCCACGGCAGGAGTTTCAGCAGCCAACGGGAGGAGATGCCTTGCATCTGGGGAACGGACTTGGTCGTCGTCGCGAGATTGCGCGCCGCGGCCGTACCGAGGCTCAGCTGCTGCTCAGTCACGATCCACACACCACCAATCGGTTTTTCGTGTCACCCGGGAGAAGCCGACTTCAGGAAATGAAAAAGTGAATGGAGGTACCCGAAAAGGGCGCCGGCATTTCCGGTCCGCAGCTCCTTTCATTAACTCGCCCTCACTCGGGAGCGAGATTACATAGCGTAGTCATATGATCGCAATATGAGACTAGGCTTACCTCGGCATTACCTTCTGCAACCGTTCCGCCACACTCCGACCGGGCGAGACGTCCGCGGACCCCGGTGTAGCGGCCGCTACACCGGTAGGCCGACCAGAGCCCGGACGGCTACACCCCCGGTCGCGGATGGGCGCTTTACGGTGACATCTCCGGCCTGATGTGGCGGCGATGATCGGCGGACCAGGGTGTTCCCCATGCGAACACTGATGACGACCGCCCTCGCCCTGACCCTCACGACCGCCGCCGTGGCTCTGCCAATGACCGGCACACTGTCGACCACGGGCACTGCAATGGCCGCCACCCTGGGGCCCGGCCAGGTCACTTCCGCAACACAGGCCGCTTCCCCGGCACAGGTCGCCGACATCGTTGTCAGCGCCGACGGTTTCACCGCCCCGGCCGCTGTCCGCGAGGGAGCCACCACGTTCCGCGTCAGCGCGAGCGACCCGGACGGTGCCTACATCGGGTTGGTCCGGCTCAGGCCAGGGGCGACCCTCGCGCGTTACCTCGACGACCTACAGCGCGCGTACGGCCAGAAGGACCCCGCAGCGGGCAAGGCCGTGGAACGCGACGTGGTGATGTACGGAGGTGCGGCGGTACTGCCCGGCACCCCCGTGTCCACCACCACGGTGTTGACCCCGGGCTCGTACTACCTGGTCGACTTCAAGGACGTCGGCCGGCCCGGTCTCGCGGACAAGGTCCGTCCATTGCGTGTGCTCCCCTCGGCCCGCCCCTCCGTGCGGCCACGGGCGGCGGCTCAGATCCTCCAGGTCGCCACTCCGGACGGTGCTCGCTTCCGTGTGCCCGCCAAGGTGCGTGGCGGGGCACCCATACGGGTGACCAACCTGTCGTCGCAGTTCAATGAGGCGATCCTGATGCCGGTCAAGCCGGGCACGACCCGGGCGGACATCGGCGCGTTCTTCGCCGCCATGGACCGTGGCGAACGCGCGCCGTACCCGTTCACCGGAGGTCCGCTCGGCACCGTACCGATGTCGCCGGGACGGTCCGCCGTCCTGTCCATCGATCTTCCGGCCGGGAACTACGCCCTGGTCACGTGGCTACCGGACTACCGCACCGGGCACATGCACGCGGCGCAGGGCATGTACGAGCTCATCACGGTCAGCTGACCGGCGCGGGCGCATCGGACGCCTGGCCCGAGACACGGGTCAGGCGTTCTTGCCTGGGGAGTTGCCCGGCGTCCTGGCCTTGGAACCGGCCGCCTTGCCGGTGCCCGTCTTGCCCCCGGCCCGGCCGGGCTTGGTGCCGCCCGGCTTGGGGCCGCCGGGCTTGGCACCGCCGGGCTTGGGGCCCACGGCCTTGGCGCCGCCGGTGCCCACGGTCTTGCCGGAGCCCTCGCCCGCCGAGCGGGCCTGCTCGACAAGAGCGTCGTCCAGCGGCTGGGTCTGGTTGACCGGCTGGACGTCGCTCGTGGGCTGAGTCTCGTTCGTGGGCTGAGTCTCGTTCGTGGGCTGAGTCTGGTCGGCTGGGCCGCCGGTCTCACCGGTCTCGGCGGCGTGGGAGTCGGTGGCGTCGGCGTGGGAGTCGGGGAGCTCCGGGAGTTGCTCCGTGCGCTGCGGGTCGTCCTCGGGCGGTTCCTCGGGGATGGCGACCAGCGCCTGGGTCACCTGCGACTCGCGCGTGATCACGCCGCTGCTGAGCACGATGTTGCGGTGCCGGAGCGCGCCGTTCTCCCGCAGCAGGTCGTCCACCTCGGCCCGCACCCGGGCGATGCGCTTGACCATGCGCATGTGCACCGCGAAGCCGCCGGCCGCGAGCCCGAGGATGAAGCCCGCCACGGGCAGTCCGATCGCCAGCGGCGCGAGCAGCGCCGCCGCCGCGGCGGCGATCAAGGTGACGACCACCGCAAGTGCGCCGAAGTGCTTCTCCGCCCAGTCCAGAGCCGCGTTGACGCGCTTGGGAATCCGCACTCGTCCCTCTCCTTGATCACCACGGCCCGGCCCGGACCGGCGGGGTCGGTATCGACATGGGCGGCGACACCGACATTGGTAGCGACGTGGCAACTAACGACGCGGGCGACTCAGATTGTTCCGGGAGGCGCCGAGGTCTCTGTCACTCCGCGCGTCTGTCGTATCCCAGTGGTAGCCGCCAGGAAGGACCTCAAACCATAACAGGCAGTCACAGGAACGTTCGAACGGAACCCCTCACCGTCACGCCCCGTACCTGCTACCGAACGGTATCGACCCGCAGGTAGGGGCGGGATGCGAGCACGCCCCGGCGCCGAATATCGTCATTGATTATGAGCACTCACTTTGACACCGTGGTCCTGGGCTCCGGCCCTGGTGGATATGTCGCTGCGATCCGGGCCGCGCAGCTCGGGCTGAAGACGGCGATCATCGAGGAGAAGTACTGGGGCGGCGTGTGTCTCAACGTCGGGTGCATCCCCTCGAAGGCACTGCTGAGGAACGCCGAGCTGGCGCACATCTTCACCACCGAACAGGAGAAGTACGGGATCAAGGTCGAGGGACAGGTCTCCTTCGACTACGGCAAGGCGTTCCAGCGCAGCCGTGAGGTGTCGGAGAAGCTCGTCAAGGGCGTGCAGTTCCTGATGAAGAAGAACAAGATCACGTCCTTCAACGGGCGTGGCACGTTCACCGACCCCAACACCCTGCAGGTGGCGAAGGAGGACGGCTCGACCGAGTCCGTCACGTTCGACTCCTGCATCATCGCCGCGGGCGCGCACACCAAGCTGCTGCCGGGCACCTCCCTTTCCGAGCGCGTCGTGACGTACGAGGAGCAGATCCTCAGCGCCGAGCTGCCGGGCAGCATCGTGATCGCGGGCGCCGGCGCGATCGGCGTCGAGTTCGCCTACGTGCTCCACAACTACGGCGTCAAGGTGACGATCGTCGAGTTCCTGGACCGGATGGTGCCGAACGAGGACGCCGACGTCTCCAAGGAGCTCGCCAAGCGTTACCGCAAGCTCGGCATCGACGTGCTGACCTCGACCCGGGTCGACGCCATCGACGACTCCGGCGACAAGGTCAAGGTGACCGTGACCGGCAAGGACGGCGCCCAGAATGTCCTGGAGGCCGACAAGGTGCTGCAGGCGATCGGGTTCGCGCCGAACGTGGAGGGCTACGGCCTGGAGAAGACCGGCGTGCGGCTGACCGAGCGCGGCGCCATCGACGTGGACGGCCGCGGCCGGACCTCGGTCCCGCACATCTTCGCCATCGGCGACGTGACCGCCAAGCTGATGCTGGCGCACGCGGCCGAGGCGATGGGCATCATCGCCGCCGAGACCATCGCCGAGGCTGAGACGATGGAGATCGAATTCGTCATGATCCCGCGCGCCACGTACTGCCAGCCGCAGATCGCCAGCTTCGGCTGGACCGAGGCGCAGGCCAGGGAGCAGGGCTTCGACGTCAAGGTCGCCAAGTTCCCCTACAGCGCGAACGGCAAGGCGCTGGGCATGGGCGAGGGCGACGGCTTCGTGAAGGTCATCAGCGACGCCAAGTACGGCGAGATCCTCGGCGCGCACATGATCGGCCCCGAGGTGACCGAGCTGCTGCCGGAGCTGACGCTGGCCCAGCAGTGGGACCTGACCGTGGAGGAGGTCGCGCGCAACGTGCACGCCCACCCCACGCTCGGCGAGGCCATGAAGGAGGCCGTGCACGGCCTGGCCGGCCACATGATCAACCTCTGACCACCGGCGAGGCCCCCGTTCTGGCGACGGAACGGGGGCTTCGGCGTTCCCGGGTCCCCTCGTCCCCGGGGATGTTCGCGGGCGCCGCTGTTTCGGGCGGATGAACGCGCAACGATTCGCTGAAACCAGCCTTGAAGAAGCAACAGAACACCAGGTCAGTGCAAGGTCGGCCTCTTGGTTGCACGGTCGTCACTTCCTAGGCTTTCGATCACCGATCACCCCTTGGGAAGCCTCTTCAGGAGAACGCATGACCGTGTCCCCGGCCATCGAGCCGACCGCTCCCACCACTGCCGGCGCCGTCCGGCAGATCCCGGCGCGGGAGGCCTTGCGGCGCCGTTACCTCATGTGCCGCCCGGAGCACTTCGCCGTCACGTACGCGATCAACCCGTGGATGGACCCCGCTGCGGGCGCCGACGCGGCGCGGGCGGTCGAGCAGTGGGAGGCACTGCGGTCGGCGTATCTCGCACTCGGCCACGAGGTCGAGCTGATCGACCCGCTCCCGGGTCTGCCCGACATGGTGTTCGCGGCGAACGGCGCGCTGGTGGTCGGCGGCCGGGTGTACGGGGCACGATTCACCCACGCCGAACGCGCGGCGGAGGGTCCGGCGTACGCGTCGTGGCTGCGCGCCAACGGGTTCCCCGAGCTGCTTGAGCCCACCCACACCAACGAGGGCGAAGGCGACTTCCTCACGCTCGACCACGTGATCCTGGCCGGCACCGGCTTCCGTACGGACCTGGCCGCCCACCAGGAGGCCCAGGAGTACCTCGGCAGGCCCGTGGTGACGCTGCGGCTGGTCGACCCGCGCTTCTACCACCTGGACACCGCCCTCTTCCCGCTCGACGGCGACAACGTCGCGTACTACCCCGGCGCCTTCTCTCCCGGGAGCCGCGCGGTGCTGGAGCGGCTGTTCCCGGACGCGATCATCGCCGACGAGCAGGACGCCGAGGTGCTGGGCCTCAACGCGGTCAGCGACGGCCTCAACGTCGTCGTCAACGCCGAGGCCACAGGGTTGATCAAGCTCCTGGACGAGCGCGGCCACCGTCCCGTCCCGGTGGACCTTTCGGAGTTGCGCAAGGCGGGCGGCGGCCCCAAGTGCTGCACCCTGGAGCTCCGCACGGCTTGATCGCGGAACTCATGAGGGCTCCTAGGCTGGGTCCATGTGGGTGGACGTGCGGAAGAGGCTGAACGCGAGCCGCGCCGAGCTGGGCGAGGTCGCCGTCGGCCTCTATCCGCAGGCGTGCAGGATCGGGTCGACCGCGCTGCTGACGAAGCCCGGCTGGGTCATGGCCGAGCCGGTCCCGCTGGATTCCGTACGGCTGGAGTGGGAGCCCGAACCGGAGCCGCCGGCCGTGGCCGACCCGGTGGAGGGGCTTCCCGAGGGCTTCCGGACGTACGCGGAGGCCATGGCCGCTCTCGCGCCACCGGCGGTCTTCGAGAACCGCCCGGCCTACCGGCTGCTCGACGCCGACAGGCAGGTGCTCCGCTTCGGCCCGGCGCATTACTTCGACGGAGTCAACGTGGGCGAGGCGGTGGCACACGAGCTGGCCGCGAACGTCGCGGACATTGCGAACGTCGCGGACATCGCGGAGCTGCCGTTGAGGGCGCGCGTAGGCGATCCGTGCGATCTCAGCCGCCGCACCACCCTGGTCGCGATCACGACGCTCACGATCCGGGACGGGGATCCGGCGTCGTACGTGCTGCACTGGCGTGACCCGGCGAAGGTCGCGCACGCGGGCGGGCTCCACCAGGTCATGCCGGTCGGGGTCTTCCAGCCGCTGGCCGACGCGGTGGGCGATCTCGATCTCTGGCGCTCCATGCAACGCGAGTACCGCGAGGAGTTCCTTGGAGGCGACGAGGTCCTCGACTGGCACGAGCCGGGATTCGCGTCGTTCGCCACGGCCTTCGACGCGGCCCGGGAGTCGGGGGCGGTGCGGCCCTACGCCCTCGGCCTCGGTGTGGACCCGCTGACGTTCGCCCTCGACCTGCTCACCGTGGTGGTCATCGAACCGCGGACGTTCGACCGGCTCTTCGGTGAGCTGGTCCGGGAGAACGACGAGGGCACGGTGTCGATGGCCTCGTTCGACGGGACGGTGCCGCAGCCGATGCAGCCGGCCGGTGCCGCCGCTCTCGAACTGGCGTGGCGGCACCGGCACGCGCTGCTCAGACGGGGCTGAGCTCCGGCTCCGGGATGACGACGGGCCTGGCGAGGTCCTTCAGCTCCGCCAGGGCGTCCGTGAGATGGTCGATGATCTCGGAGGGGGCCGGGACGAGGTCGCGGCAGGCCACTACGCCGACACAGACCCGGCCGTCGTACGAGAAGACGGTGATGTTGAGGCCGCCGCTCAGATCGGAGATCGCCGAGATCGGGTAGTAGCCGAGCACCTTGGTCCCGCACAGGTAGAGCGGGAACTGCGGGCCCGGCACGTTCGAGATGATCAGGTTGATCGGCCGCACGCTGACGTTGGGGACCGACTGCAGCGCCGGCAGGGCGCTCATCGCCAGCCGCGTGAGGGTGCCCGCCACCGGGGTCGGGATGATGCCGCTCAGCTCCTGCACCCAGTTGCCGGACGACGCCACGAACCGGCGCTTGACCAGGTCCATGTCCCTCCGCACGGCGGCGTAGCGTTCGGCGGGATCGGCCACGTGGACCGCCAGCGGCGCGGCCATCAGCGAGACCTGGTTGCCCGGGTCGCCGACGTCCTCACCCTTGCGAAGCGACACCGGCACCCCCACCGCGAGCGGCCGCTCGGGGAGCTCGCCGCGCTTGTCGAGCCACTGCCGCAGGGCGGTGGCGCAGAGGGCCATGACCACGTCGTTGACGCTGCCGCCCAGGACGCGGCGGATCTCCTTGACCTCCGCGAGCGGCAGGTCGCCGTAGGCCACCGAGCGGTGCCGCCCGATCGGCAGGTTGAACGAGGTGGGCGGCGCGCTCGTACGCGGCGCCCTGGGCACGTCGTCCCGCCGCAGCGCGCCCTGGACGACCTGCGTCATGAGGCCGACACCGGGGATCGCCGAGACGCCCGGGATCTCGTCGAGGTACGGGGCGGTCCGGGCCATCGACAGGGCACTGCGAACGGGGTACATCGCGGTCTTGAGGAGGCTGGTGCTGAGCATGCTCATCCGGCCGGGCGCGCGGGCGGGTTCGAGGTCGTCGGCAGGGAGGTCGCGCGGTTCCGGCGTGAGGTCGAGGAGGGCGGCGAGGGTCTCGGCGGCCATCACGCCGTCGATCGCCGCGTGATGGGCCTTGACGTAGACGGCCGTGCGGCCGCCCGACAATCCCTGGATGATGACCAGTTCCCAGAGGGGACGGTTCCGGTCCAGCGGTTGCTCGTGCAGGCGGCCCACCGCGTCCGCGAGCTGGTGGTCGTCGCCCGGGGCCGGCAGGGCGATCTCGAAGATGTGCCGGTGCGGGTCGAAGTCCGGGTCGTCCTCCCAGTACGGGCGGTCCAGGCCGAGGGGCACCTCCACCAGCCGCTGGCGCAGCGGCCGCGCGGCGAGGTGCGAACGGTCCCTGATCAGCTCGACCACGGCGTCGACGGTCAGCCGCCCACCGGGGCACGCGCTCGCGTCCACGATCCCCAGCCCGGCGATATGCACATGCGTGGTGCTCGTCTCCGCGTAGAGGAAGTTGGCGTCCATCGCGGTCAGCTGTGTCATGCTCGTCCGTCCCCATTCTGCTCTGCCTGCGCTGCCTCTCCCCCAAGGAGTTACGAAATACCGTGAAGTAGGTCAATGCGGGCTGTAAGGAAGTAACTGCGACTTAACAGGGCGTTTCACCGCCGTCATCAGCACGGCCCATTGGTGGAACGTTGGAAGCTTTCCCCACTTACCGTCCGCTTGTGGTCAATGACCTTCCATCATCTGGAACGGACTCCGTTCCGTGAACGTCATCAAGATCGCAGCACTAGGGTGGACGTCCATGACGGGACGACCACTCTCGGAGATCGTCGAGGCCGGCTGGGCGACGGCGCTGGAGCCCGTGGCCGACCGGATCGCCGCCGCGGGCGACTTCCTGCGCGGCGAGATCGCGGCAGGCCGCCGCTACCTCCCCGCCGGGGACCGCATCCTGCGGGCCTTCACCCAGCCCTTCGACGACGTGCGGGTGCTGATCGTCGGCCAGGACCCCTACCCCACCCCCGGGCACCCGGTCGGGCTCAGCTTCTCGGTGGCGCCCGACGTGCGGCCGCTGCCCGGCAGCCTCATCAACATCTACCGGGAGTACTGCGCCGACCTCGGCCACCCCGAGCCGTCCAACGGCGACCTGACCCCCTGGACCGAGCAGGGCGTGCTCCTGCTCAACAGGTCGCTGACCGTGGCGCCGCGCAAGCCCGGCTCGCACCGTGGCAAGGGCTGGGAGGAGGTCACCGAGCAGGCCATCCGTGCCCTCGCGGCCCGCGGCCGCCCGCTGGTGGCGATCCTGTGGGGCCGTGACGCCCGCAACCTCAAGCCCATGCTGGGCGCCGTCCCGTGCATCGAGTCCGCGCACCCGAGCCCGATGTCGGCCGACCGCGGCTTCTTCGGCTCCCGCCCGTTCAGCCGCGCCAACCAGCTCTTGGAGCAGCAGGGCGCCCCGCCGGTCGACTGGAAATTGCCTTAGCCCGGTGTGGAAACCGCGCTAACTCGCTCACGCCTCAGGGAGGCGGCGGAGCAACGCTGCGAACTCGCCTGAGCCGTTCGTTTGCTCCAGGGGCGGCAGCGGGGTGAGCCTGCGCTCGCCGTGGCTCCAGTAGACGCCGTTCGCGCACGGGTCTTCGGCGTCGGCGTGCATCTCGGCGACCACGTCGGCGAAGATGGGCAGGACGTCGCGGACGGCGGTGGACGTGATGGGGTACAGCAGCAGCGTGCTGTGGCAGGGCACCCCCACGAGCGCGCCGTTCTCATTGTGGCGGGGCAGGAACTGCTCGACCTCGCTGAGCAGCGCCGACACGTACCGGCTGCCCGGCTTGGCCACGACCCGCACGTTCTCACCGGGCAGCAGCGGCTGGTCGCGGACCTCGACGTCGGCCAGCTCGCGGTCGTGCGTGTTGGTCATCACATAGCCCAGCTTGCGCAGGCCCAGCAGGCCCGCGCGGGCCTTGGTGAGCGGGCCGCCGTAGCGCGGGTGCTCGATCATGACCATCGCGTCGAAGTGGTCGCCCGCCGGGACCACCACCAGGCCCTCGCGGTCGCGCGGGGCGAGCTTGGGCACGATGCGCAGCCGCAGCAGCTCGCGCACGTCACCGAACAGCTCCATCTCGCCGACCGCCAGGAAGGCACGGTCGCCGACCTCGCGCAGCCAGTCGTCGACCACCCGGGGCCAGATCTCGCGCGGCTCCCGGGCACACCGTTCCAGCACGGTCCAGCTGGACGCGCGTGCTTCCGACCGGCCCACCGGCAGCACGACCTCGGAGGTGCCCGGGTCGAACCAGGCGCTCGGCGCCACCACCGGCAGAAGGTCCCGGATGAGCGCGTGCACGTCCACGGCCGCATCCAACGGTTCCATGCTCATCCCCTCTCCTCACCGGATCGCCGTCCCACAGCCCCGCCCATCCACCCTTTCAAAGGACCGGCTTCGCCGGGGAGCTCACCTCACGGCACGTTCCCAGGGCTAAGCCTCTCAGAGATCGGGCCCGATGTGGGATGCATCGCGCCTGCTCGCTGATCATCGTGTGCACGGGTACGGTTCATCCATGTCCGAAATCGTGTATCCACCGGTGATCAAGGCGGCGCTGGGCCTGTTCAAGGCGCTGAATCTGAAGTTCCGCCTCGAGGGGACCGAGAAGATCCCGAGCACCGGTGGTGCGGTGCTGGTCAGCAACCACGTCAGCTACCTCGACTTCATCTTCGCCGGGCTGGCGACCCACCCGGCGGGCCGGCTGGTCCGCTTCATGGCGAAGAAGGAGATCTTCGACAACAGGATCGCCGGGCCGCTGATGCGCGGCATGCACCACATCCCGGTCGACCGGCAGGCCGGGGCCGCCTCCTACAAGGCGGCGCTGACCGCGCTCAAGAGCGGCGAGATCATCGGTGTCTTCGCCGAGGCCACGATCAGCCGGTCGTTCACGGTCAAGGACATCAAGAGCGGCGCGGTACGGATGGCGGTCGCCTCCAACGTGCCCCTGATCCCGATCGCCATCTGGGGGCCGCAGCGGCTGTGGACCAAGGGCCACAAGAAGCGGCTGTTCCAGCGCGGCGTGCACGTCACGATCCTCATCGGCGAGCCGATGTACCCCAAGCGCGGCGACGACTACGACAAGGTCACCGAAGAGCTGCGGGCCCGGATGTCCGAGCTCCTGGAGAAGGCGCAGCGCGAGTACCCCGAGGTCCCCAAGGCCGAAGAGTCGTGGTGGCAGCCGGCCTACCTGGGAGGCTCGGCCCCCACTCCGGAGAAGGCCGCCGAGCTCGACGCCCAGGAGGCCGCCGAACGGCAGGCCGCCCGCGAGGCCCGCGAGGCGCAGAAGGCCGCCGAGGCGGGCGACCCCAAGGGGAAGCCCGAGAAGTCCGGTTCCTGAACGACGGGTAATTCGTTGGACGCGCGCCTCCCCCGCGCCTGATCATCGATGCATGACCACGTCGCGGGAGAGGCCACAGGAGATCCTGCATCTCGTCGAGCCCCACGAGGAGCACACCGACCCGGGGGCCGACCTCACGCTGCCCGTGGTCCTCAACCTCTCTGACAGCAACTCGCCCGCCGACGTCATGGACGTGCTGTCGCTGCGCCCGTTCGCGTCCGGCGAGCAGCCCTGGTCGCGGTCCCTCCAGCTGGACCACGTCAAGGCCGACGCACCGCTGCGCCCCGCCGCCGGGGGCAAGGTGATCCGCGTCGCCCACGAGAAGGGCAAGGAGTCCGTGCTGTACGAGGGTGACGGCTGGACGCTGCTCACCAACCGGTGGAAGCACGGCTCCGCCTACCTCGCCGTCTCCGCCGTCTCCGCCGAGCTGGCCGAGTCGATCATGGACGAGTGCACGCTCGACGCCACCGAGCCGCCCAAGACCGACGACACCAACGTGCAGATGGGTTTCTGGCACACGTCGCAGCGCGGCCCGGTCCGTACCGAGCGGGCGATCTCGGCCGACCGCTGGGAGGACATCCGGGTCAACTACACCCGCCGGGTGGCCGAGGCGTTCGACCAGGTGATGAGCCTGCGCCGGGACGAGGTCGCAGGCCGGCTCCTGCTGCTGCACGGCCCGCCCGGCACCGGCAAGACCACCGCGCTGCGGGCGCTGGCGCGGTCCTGGGACGAGTGGTGCCAGGCCGACTGCGTGCTCGACCCCGAGGCGCTGTTCGGCACGCCCAGCTACCTGATGCAGGTCGCCGTCGGCTACGACGAGGACGAGGACAACCGGCGGTGGCGGCTGCTCATCCTGGAGGACTGCGACGAGCTGATCCGCGGCGAGGCCAAGGACGCGGCCGGGCAGGGCCTGTCCCGGCTGCTCAACCTCACCGACGGCATGCTCGGCCAGGGCCGCGACGTGCTGGTGGCCATCACCACCAACGAGGACCTGGCGCGGCTGCACCCGGCGGTCGTCCGTCCCGGACGCTGCCTCGCGCAGATCGAGGTCGGGCCGCTGACACAGGCCGAGTCCGTCTCCTGGCTCGGTGACGACGACGCCGACCGTGCGGCGGAGATCGGCAGCGGCGGTGCGACCCTGGCCGAGCTGGTCGCGCTGCGCAAGGGTGAGAAGCGCCCCGTCACCGAGAGCGCTCCCACCACCGCGACCGGCTTCTATCTCTGACCGGTTTCCATCTCTGACCGGTTTCCATCTCTGACCGGTTTCTCTCCGGATCCGCGGATCACCCCAGCTTGGCGAGGGCCTGCTCGATGTCGGACCACAGGTCGTCGGCGTGCTCGATGCCGACGGCCATCCGTACCGTCCCCTCGCCGATCCCGGCGGCGGCCAGTGCCTCGGCGTCGAGCTGCCGGTGCGAGGTGCTGGCCGGGTGCATCACCAGCGTCTTGACGTCGCCGAGTGAGGGCGTGAGCGACGCCAGCCGGACGGCCTCGATGAACGTACGGCCGGCCTCGCGCCCGCCGGCGAGCTCGAACGACAGCACTCCGCCGCCGCGTCCGCCCAGCAGCCGCTGCGCCACGTCGTGCTGCGGGTGCTCGGGCAGGCCCGGGTAGTTGACCCGGGTCACCGCGCGGTGGCCCGAGAGGCGGCGGGACAGCTCCAGCGCTGTCTCGTTCTGCCGCGTGACGCGCAGCGCCACGGTGGCCAGGCCGCGGATCGCCAGCCAGGCGGCGAACGGGTCGGCGGTGGCGCCCAGCTCGGTGGCGTGGTCCCAGACCCGGCGGTGCACAGCGGAGTCGGCGAAGACCGCGACCCCGCCGACGATGTCGGAGTGACCACCCAGGAACTTGGTGGCGGAGTGGACGACGATGTCCGCGCCGTGCTCGATCGGACGGCACAGCAGCGGGGTGGCGAACGTGTTGTCGACGACCGTGCGCACGTCCGCGGCGTCGCGCACCTCGGCGATCAGTGCGGGCAGGTCCGCGACCTGGGTGGTCGGGTTGGCGATCGTCTCCAGGTAGAGCATCCGTGTCTCGGGCCGCAGCGCCGCCCGTACCTCGGCGGGGTCCTCGCCGGTCACGTAGGTGACCTCGATGCCCCAGCGCTCGGTGAGGTCCTTCAGGAGCGCGAAGGTGCCCCCGTACACGCACGACTGCGCGATCACGTGGTCACCGGACCGCAGCAACGACATCAGGACGGCGTTGATCGCACCCATCCCGGACGCGGCGGCCAGTGCGCCCGCGCCGCCCTCCAGCTCGGCGACGGCGTCCTCGAACGCGCGGACGGTGGGGTTGCCCAGGCGGCTGTAGAAGAAGGCTCCCTGCGGCCCGTCGAACGCGGCGGCCATGTCGTCGGCGGAGTCGAAGGCGAACAGGTGACCCTGGTAGATCGGCACGCTCAGCGGACGGCTGCCGGCGGGGTGGACGACGGGCGTGTGGACGACGCGGGTCTCGACGTGTTCGACGGCAGGCGCGGGGTGTTCGGCGGCAGGCGCGGGGTGTTCGGCGGCAGGTGCGGGGTGTTCGGTGTCCATGGGTCCACCCTCGGCCAGGCCAGTGGACCCGCACAGGGCCAATTCGGGAATGTGGCTTGAAACGGGACCGGGGCCGCCTCCGCACCCCGCAGCAGAGGCGGCCCACGGCCGAAACCCGAGCATCACCCGGAACGGGCCGTCCTCACATCCGGGAGACCACGGCACCGCACCACGGAACCGGACCACCGTCCGGCTGCGTTCACGACGCCTGGGGCGCGAGCATCCTGCGGTAAACGCATCGGAGGGTGTGGAGGTCCCGGACAGGCTCGGGGAAGACCACGCGCAGATCGAACGGCTCGCCGGCGGCCGGGCGGGCGGCATACGTACACCGGAGCCACATCCCGTAGGAGTCCAGCGCGAGCGGCCGGATGACGGGCGCCGGCCCGCCGGTGCCGATCCGGGTGCCGGCCTGGTCGCCGACCCGGTCGCCGACCAGGGCCGCGAGCTCGGGCCGGTGCGCCTCGTCGAGGTGCTCGAGGATGCCCGCCTCGATCGCGACGAACGGATCGGGCGCGGCGGCCTCGTACTCCTCCGGCTCCAGGGTCGCGGTCCCCCACGGGTCGTCGATCTCGACCTCGGCGACCTCCAGGGCCAGGACGGTCCACTCCTTGTTACCGGCCAGATCGAGGAGCTCCGAGCGGGGGTGCAGCCTGGACAGGATGAGCGCCGCGTCCCGGCGCCCCTCCGCGGGGATCTCGGTGAGCCAGCCGTGCAGCCATGCCCGGCCGCGCACACGGTCGGGCAGCGCCACCGGAGCGACGTCGGAGATCCGAAGGGTCGCGGGCAGGTCCTGCTCTCCCTGCAACGCCACGGCGACCGGCGAGTTCGCGGGAATGAGCAGCAGCGGACGGCCGTTCTCATCGGTGACGTGCGCCGTGACCGGCGCATACGGCACGCCGGGCACCGCCAGCACCCCGTCGGCCACCCCGTAGGCCAGCGTTCGCGCCCTCTCCGCTGCGCCCGGCCGTCCCATCGAGCGTTTCACCGCGCCTCCCTGCCTCTGAATGACGTGCTGTTGTAGGTTAGGCTTACCTAACTAAGGTGTACCTAACCATCAAAGGAGGACAATGAACAACCCCCGCCCGAAGGTCCGGCTGTCCCGTGCCCTCGGCATCCCGCTGACCCCGAAGAGCGTCAAGTACTTCGAGGCCCGCCCGTACCCGCCCGGCGTGCACGGCCGGGCCCGCAAGAACGAGTCCGACTACAAGGTCCGCCTGCGCGAGAAGCAGCGCCTGCGCGCGCAGTACAACATCCGCGAGGCGCAGCTGCGCAACGCGTTCGCCAAGGCCACCAAGGTCAAGGGCGCCAAGACCGGCGAGGCATTGATCGTCGACCTGGAGCGCCGCCTGGACTCGCTGGTGCTGCGCGCCGGCTTCGCCCGCACGATCTACCAGGCCCGCCAGTTCGTCGTGCACCGGCACATCCTGGTGAACGGCCGCCGGGTGGACCGCCCCTCGTACCGCCTGCGCCCGGGCGACGTCATCACGATCGCCGAGCGCAGCCGCTCCATGGAGCCCTTCCAGGTCGCCGCGACCGGCGTTCACAGCGAGAAGGTGCCGGGCTACCTCGACGTGCGCCACGACGCCCTCGCCGCTCAGTTCACCCGGCTGCCGGAGCGCTCAGAGATCCCGGTGATCTGCGACGAGCAGCTCGTGGTCGAGCACTACTCCCGCTGAAAGCATCGTCTGGGGGCCTGGACAGGGGGCCGCCGAGCGAAGCTCGTCCGATGACAGGGCTGTTGGGTGGGGGTGAAGTGGGTGGCTCCATCGGTTAGCATCAACCTAGCGATTGCTTGGCTGCACCCGATGGAGGCCCCAGGACAATGATCGAATTCCACCGCGTCACCGCGAACATCGGAGCCGAGGTCACCGGCGTCGACCTGACCAAGCCCCTCGATGAGGAGCAGGTTCAGATCATCCGGCAGGGGCTGCTCGACAACTACGTGCTGTTCTTCCGCGACCAGCACATCAACGACGCGCAGCACGAGGCGTTCGCGATGAACTTCGGGACGCTCGACATCCCGAAGATGAACATCGACGGTGGTGCCATCCACGTGCTGGACCAGACCGCACCCAAGGGCGAGGGCGGCGACCAGTGGCACTCCGACAACACCTTCATGAAGCGCCCGCCCACCGGTTCCCTGCTGCGCGCGGTCATCCTGCCCGAGGTCGGCGGCGACACCAACTGGGCCAACATGTACATGGTCTACGACTCGCTCGCCCCCTGGCTCCAGCGCCTCTGCGACGAGCTGTACGCCGAGCACGACCTGACGATGTCCATCACCAAGGCCATCGACAAGGGCCACCGCTTCGACCTGCGCGAGATGCAGGACAAGAACCCGCCGCAGATCCATCCGGTCGTCCGCGTCCACCCGGAGACCGGCCGCAAGGCGCTGTACGTCAACCGCTCCTCGGTGACCCGCCTGATCGGGCTGTCGCGCCGCGAGAACGAGGCGATCCTGCCCCTGCTGTTCGACGCCGTCCGCGACCCCCAGTTCCAGGTGCGCCTCAAGTGGCGCGTCGGCACACTCGCCTTCTGGGACAACCGGCCCACCCAGCACTACGCCGTTGCCGACTACACCCAGCGCCGCAAGATGCACCGCGTCACCTTCATGGCCCCCACGGACATCGACAGCGGCGTCCCGACCGGCCCCGGCGGCGTCACCGGCGACGACGCCCCTGCCGAACCCGCCGCAGCTCGCTACCTGTAATCAGCCAGGCTCAGTGCAGGGTGCCGAGTTCTTCACGCGCGTGGCTGCGGAGGATGGCAAGGGCCTCGACCAGCTGGCGGTGGGCGTCGTCGTCCAGCGGACCTGAGAAGTGCCGCCGGAGCGTCTCGGTGTGGACGGCCACCGCCTCGGCGAGTTTGGCCTGCCCGGCCTCGGTCAGGCCTACCAGCTGGCGGCGGCGGTCGTCCGGCGCGGTGTACCGGTGGACGAGGCCCGCGTTCTCCATGCGGTCGATCAGCCGTGTCATGCCACCGCTGGTCAGGATCAACCGGTCGGCCAGCTCACCCATCGTGGGGTGATTCGAGCTCGTTCTGGACAGGTTCAGGAGCACTTCGAACGCGGCGTGCCTGAGCCCGCAGCGCCGTTCGAGCTCCCGGCCCGCGATCCGCTCCAGCGCCGATGCGGCGCCCAAGAGCTCGCCGAACTCGTGGACCACGGGGTCCCACCGACCGCTCTCCATCCGCAACCCCCTTGAGCGAAACGCGCGAACGCCCCGTGCGGCTTCCAGTCAAGCCGTACGGGGCGCCGCTTCGGCGTCAGAACTCGCCGCGCAGGGCGATCAGTTCTTGGGCTTCTCGCTCTGTTCGCTCTTGGGCTGCTGGGTCTGCTGCCCGCTGGGCACGCCGGGGAGCGACCCGGCTCCGGAGCCGTCGTCGCCCGAGGCGTTCATCTGGCTGACCTTCCACTCGTCGCCCTCCTTGACGAGGGACAGCCGGATGAGGCTCTGCGGGGCCGAGTTCTGGCTCTTGCCATCGCTCACCGCGATGTCGACGGCGACCACGACGGTCGCGAACTTTCCGTCGATGTTCCCCACGTAGACCTGCTTGGTCTTGGACGTGAGGGCGGCCTGGGGACTGGTCTTGAACGCCTGCGGCAGGGTCTGGGCCGTCGAGCTCTTGTACCTCTCCAGCAGGTCGCCCGCCATGAGCTTCTGGATCTTGTCCATCTGGCTCTGGTAGTTGGTGGCGTTGTAGGACGTCGCGAGGTCCCCGAAGGCCGATGCCCGGGCGACGACGGCCGCGCGCTCGTCCTTCTCGCCCGCGGCGCCGCTCGCGCTGCGCCACTGCCAGATGGCCGCGCTCGCCAGCAACGCCACCAGGACGACGACCACGATCGCGGCATTGCGGGGAAGGCCCAGGAGGGTCGGCTGAGCGCTGCTCGCCGCCGCCGAGGTGCGCCGGGCGGGCCCGGGCTCGGGTTCCTCCTCGTCCTCCTCGTCCTCCGCTTCGATGATCTCGACCGGCGGCTTGGCCTTCTTGGCCGCTGTCGCCCTCTTGGCCGGTGTCGCCTGCTTTGCGGTGGCCGCCTTCTTGGCGACGGGCTTCTTTCTGGGGGCGGGCTCTTCGTCCTCGTCCTCGTCCTCGTCCTCGTTCTCGAGGGACTCGAGCACCTCGTCCAGATCCTCGTCCTCGAGCACCTCGATGACCCGCACGCGGCGCTTGCGCTTGGCGGCCGGCTTGGGGGTGGGCTCCTCGGTCTCCTCGACCTCGTCGGCCACGGTCTCGTCCGCCCCGGTGCCGTCGGTCTCCTCGGTGACGTCCTTGGAGGTCTTGGCTGTCACTTCAGGTACTCCTCGGGGTGGGGGTCGGTCGTCGGGTCTGTCGTCCGGTCAGTCATCCTCGTCGCCGCGGCGGCGGCGCAGTCTGCCGATGCGGGCCACGACGGGCACCGAGCCCATCATGACCTTGATCAGCACCAGGAGCGCAAGGAGCGGGGGGACGTAGATTAGCCAAGCGGGCGGCCCGCCGTCAGAGTCCGCCGACTGATTCGCGGCATTCTTTGCCTTCATCTCCGCCGCCTTCTGCACCGACGGGTCATGGGTCGGGATGGTCTGGCCGGGGTTCTTGGACTTGTACGGCTTCTGCTTGACCTTGATCGGGTCCCGCCCGTCCGGGCAGTTGGGGATCGTGTTCGTGGTGGGTTGCGGCAGCGGGTACCTGTACTCCAGCGTGGCCGTCTTCCGGAGGGTGACCAGGAAGACCACGTTGAGCACCGGCTTGCCCTGGTCGGTGCCGATGATGTTGTCGAGCACGTTCTTGAGCGCGGGCGCCTGGCGCAGGGTGTCGCGCAGGTCGGGGAGCACGTTGGGGTTGTGCTTGGTGATCCCGAGCGTACCCAGCGAGTCGACGGCGCATTCGAGGTCGCTGCCCGACTCGTCCAGCAGGGCGTTGACGGTGTTGAGCAGCTGCGGACCGTCGTCGCGCAACTGGGTGAGCTCGCCGCGGACCTCCTTGAGGGCGGCGGTCAGTGCGGCGACGTTGTCGATGCCGGCGCCCAGGCTGCCGCGGTTCTGCGCGAGCACGCGGGTGACCCTGCCGAGGTCCTTGGTGAGGCCGTCCAGGAGCTCGCTGTTCTCCGCGAACGTGGCGGAGAGCTGGTCGCTGCCGGCGATGATCTGGCGGAGCGAGCTCTCCCGGCCGGACCAGCCCTCGGCCAGCTCGTGCGTGAGGACCTGGGCGTCTTCGGGTTTGATGGCCTTCAGCGTGTCGATGACCGCGCCGAAGAGGTCGCTGTACTTGGGCGGGACCTTCGTCTGCGACACCGGGATGACGGTGCCGGCCTTCATCTTCGGCCCGCCAGGATTGACCCCGGGTGGCGGCGTGAGCTCGACGACGGGCTCGCCGACGGCCGACTTGCGCGCCGCCTGCGCCGTGGCGCCCAGCGGGATCTCGACGCCCTTCTCGATGTCGAGCTTGACGACGACCTTGTCCTTCTGCAGCCTGACCGAGTCGATCTTGCCGATCCGGGTGCCGAGGTAGTCGACCTCGAAGTTGGGGTGCAGGCCGGGTGAGGACTGGAACTCGACGGTGATGTGGTACGGCCGGTCGATGAAGTCGAAGCGGATGACGTTGTTGAACGCCCAGACCACCATGACGACGGCGAGGAGGGCGAACACGCCGAGGTTGATCGTGAGGCGTCTGTTCATCGCGGCGTCCTCAGCATCTTGTCGAGGTCCGGCAGGGCGCCCCGCAGTTCCTTGGGCACCTTGGTCGCCCCGGTGTTCTCGTTGTTGCCGGGCAGTCCCGGAATGACCGGGCTCCCGTCCGGCCACACGAGCCGCAGCAGCGGATAGAGCAGCAGCTGGCCGTCATAGCTCGCCTTGGGGAGCTTGTCGGTGAAGACGACGAGGCCGTTGACGAGGTCGGTCAGCCGCTTGCGGTTGTTGCCCAGCTGGGCCAGCACCGGGTCCAGGTCGCGCAGCAGGCCCTTGAGCCGCAGTACGCGCCCTTCGAGGACCTTGTCGTTGAGCTCGCGGGCCATCCGCGTCAGCTTCGCCACGACGCTGAGGATCTTCTCCTTGTTCTCGCGCAGCAGCCGGGTGGTCTTCTCCAGCTCCACTGGCGCCCGGTCGAGATCGTTGCTGCCCTTGGCCAGCGAGTTGCCGAGCTTGGCGAACTGGTCGACCGCCGAGCCCAGCTGCTGCCGCTGGTCGGCGAAGACCTTCAGCAGGTCTCCCGACTTGGCGATGAGGGTGTTGAGCCTCTGGCCCTTGCCGTCCAGCGCGGTCGCTCCAGCGTTGACCACGGCCGCGACGTCGTTGCCGGCCAGCTCCTTGAGCAGTGGACCGGCCTGCCCGACGACCTCTTCGAACGCGGGCTGGACGCTGGTCCGGCCGATGGCGTTGCCGCTGGCCAGGAACGGGCCCTGGTCCAGCCGGCCGCCCGGCGGCAGCTGCAGGTCGACGTAGTTCTCGCCGAGCAGGGAGGTGACCTTGATTTCGGCGTTGACGTTCCGCGGGACCTGGATGCCCTCCTTGAGGGACAGGGTGACGCGGGACCGGTAGGTCGCCTTGTCGAGCTCGACCTTGGTGACGCTGCCGACCTTGACGTCCGCCATCTGCACGCTGTGCCCGGCTACCAGACCCTGGACGTCGGTGAACGTGGCGTGCAGGGTGAGCCCGCCGCCGGGCGCGCCGGCCGTCTTGTACGAGCAGCCCGTCAGCACCAGCACGGCGGCGAGCACGACGAACGGCAACCTGCGTGTCAGCGGCCGCCTCATCAGTTGCCTCCGTTCCGCTGCTGCCCGTTCTGCTGTTGCCCGTTCTGCTGCTGTCCGTTCTGCCATGGACAGTTCGAGTTGGGTCTGGGCAGCGGGCAGTCCACGTCGTCCGTCTTCAGCAGACCCTTGAGCCAGGTGCGCAGGAACGCGTCGGTGGCGAAGCGGATCTGCAGCGACTTGTTGCCAGGGTTGTAGCCGCCGATGAGCGCCTCACCGATCCCCGGAAGGGCCTTGAGCAGGAGCGCCAGCTGCTTGGAGTTGCCCTTGAGCACGAGCGCGACCTTGGTGAGCACCGCCAGGTCGTACGGCAACTGGCCCTTGTACTTCTGGATGAGCTTGTCGCCGTTCTGCGACAGCTCCAGGATCCCGGTGATGAGGTCCTGGATCTCGCCGCGTTCGGCGCTCAGCACCCGGGTCGCCTCGCCGAAGTTGCGGATGAGCTGGCCGAGCACCTGCTCCCGGCCGCGGACCACGCCGGCGAGCCGGTCGAGGTTCTGCGCGACCTCGATGAGCTGCTTGTCCTGTCCAGCGACGTTCTCCACGAGCCGCGCGCTCTGTTCCAGCGTCGCGTTGAACTCCTTGCCGTTGCCCCGGAACGTGTCCGCCGTCTGGCCGAGCGCCTCCTGCATCTTGGTCGGGTCCAGCGCGTTCGCCAGGTTGGTGAACGAGGTGAGCGCGTCGTCCACCTCGATGGGCACGCTGGTACGGGTGATCGGGATCTCGTTCGAGGTCTCCTTGGGCTGCCCCGGCTTCCACGCCGGATGCAGCACCAGGTTGCGCTCGCCGACCAGGTTGAGCGGCACCACCGAGGCCTGGACGCCCTGCGGGAGCGGGACGTCGCCGCGGATGTGGAAGGTGACCTTGACCTTGTCGCCCTGGTTTTCGACCGAGTCGACCAGGCCGACGTCGGCGCCCATCACCTTGACCTTGGAGTCCTTGTAGAAGGACCGGGCCTTGGGCAGGTAGACGGTCATCTTCCGGTCGCCGCCGGCGGCGTCGGGGATGATCGAGCAGCCGCCGAGCGAGATCGCCAGGGCCGTGCACACCCCCACGATCCCAAGGATGCGGCGGAGCCGCGCCGGGGGGCGTGGGGGGTCGTCCCCCCTCGAACAGTAGGGCACGCGGACTCTCATCAGTTGCCTCCGCCCTGGCCGCCCGAACCGCGCCGGGTGGAGATCGGCCCCGGCGGCTGGATCGGTCCGAGCCCGGTGAGCAGGCCCTCGATCCAGCGGCCGTTGCCCTTGAGGTTGGCGACCTGGATGAACGTCGGGCCCAGCAGCGAGAAGTCGGTGTTGAGCGCGTCCATGTTGGGCGCCATCCGGGTGGTCAGCAGGTGCAGGTTGTCCAGCAGCCTGTTGAGGTCGGTCTGGTGCTTGGAGATCACGTTCGACAGCGTGCGGACCGTGCTGCTGCCCTGCCCGATCGTGGCCGCCAGCTCGTTGCGCCGCTCGATCAGCGTCCGCAGCAGGATCTGGCTGTCGGTGATGATCTGCCTGAGCTTCTCGTCCTTGGCCGCCAGCACGCCCGTGATGTTCTTGCTGTTCTCGATCAGCTTCTGGATCTCGGGCGTCGCGTCGTTCAGGGTGCGGCTGAGGGACTGCACGTTGACCAGCATCTGCCGGAGCTTCGGCGCGCTCGGCGACTGGATCTTCGTGATCTCGGTGAGCAGCTTGTCGATGCTCTTCTGGTCGAGCTTGCCGACGATGTTCTGCGCGCCCTCCAGGGCGTCCGGCACGGTGAACGGGACTTTGGTGCGGTTGAGCGGGATCCGCCGCCGCGGCTCGGGCACATCGGCCATGTACGGCTTGGCCACGGGGCCGCTGAGCCGAAGGTACCGGCCGCCCAGCAGGGTGGTGGTCGCGATCTCAGCCTGGGTGGCCTGGCCGAGGTCGATCCCGGCGTTCACGTGCCACGTCACGATCACGTTGCCGTTCTTGAAGTCCGGCTCGACCGAGGTGACCCGGCCGGCCTTGACGCCGGCGACCCGGACGTCCTGGCCCTTCTTCAGGCCGGCGGTGTCGGCGAACACCGCACTCATCGTGTAGCCGCGTTCGAACAGGTGCAGCTGCCCGACGGCGAATGCGAACACGCAGGCCGCGGCCAGCACCGACAGCGAAACGATGGCGACGACCTTCTGGTTGACGTCGCGGAGGGACTTGAGCGCCATCAGCTGCCCCCCTTGCCCTGGAGCATGGCCTTGAGCTTGGCCAGGTCCGCCTGGGATGGGCCTTGCGATTGAGAGCCCGTATCCGACTTGGGGAACTGCATCGGGAAGGGACATGGTCCCTGCACGATGTTGAGGCACAGCGCGTTCGTGCGCAGGTAGTGCCCGCCGTTGGCGGCGGCGAACAGCTGGCGCAGCGTCAGCGGGAGGTTCTGCACCATCTTTTCCAGGTTGTCGACGTTGATCCGGAACGTCTCGGCGAACTTGCCCAGGTTGCCCACGATCCGGGAGAGCTGCGCGTCGTTGCCGCCGAGCACCTGGTTGAGGTTGGTGGTGACGCCGCCGATCTCGACGACCGCGTTCTCCAGCAGCTTGTGGTTGTTCGCGAACACCTTCGCCAGCTCGGCGAGGTTGTCGACGCTCGCGGCGATCTGGCGGTCGCGCACGGCCACCGCGTCGCTGACCGTCTCGTAGTCCTTGATCATCGACCGGATGGTCGCCTTGCGGGCGGCGAACGTCTTCAGCAGGCCGTCCAGGTTCTGGATCATCAGGTTGATGTTCTGCTCGTTGCCGTCCAGCGCCTGGGAGAACGCGAAGAGGATCTTGTTGATCTGGACCGGGTCGAGGTTGCGCGTGATCGGGCCGAGGCTGTTGACGATGTCGCCGAGGTCCACCACCGACCGTGTCTTCGGCACTCGCGCGCCGTGGGTCAGCTTGGCCTGGCTGCTGCCCGGTTCGAGGTAGACGATCCGCTGCCCCATCACGTTGCGCCAGCGGATCGCGGCGGTCGAGTCGTCGGGCACCCGGACGTCGTCGTCGATCTCCATTCCGACGACCGCCTTGCCCCGTTCGACCTTGATGCTCTTGACCTGGCCGACCGGGGTGCCGGCCACCTTGACGATGTCGCCCTCCAGCAGCCCCGTGACGTCGTCGAAGGTCGCGGTCAGCTTGTAGCGCTCGTTGAAGCTCGTGCCCAGGATCTGCTGGCCGATGAAGAACGTCAGCAGGCCGGTGAACACGACGAAGACGGCGAACTTGGCCGTCACGCCCCACTGGGGGCCGCGCCCGGTCTTACGGCTGAACAGGCTCATGGCCGGCCCCCCGTCCTCGCCCTGCCGTTGTCCGCGTTCGGGTTCGTTCTCTGGTCGAACGCGGTCTTCGCCGGCCGCTGCGGGCACACGTCCACGAAGATCCCGCACAGGTCGAGGGGCAGCGACGTCCTGGCCTGCGCCAGCAGCGAGCCCTCCGGCCCGGGCACCCGGATGATCTGCCCCAGCAGGCCGAAGAACCCGTTCAGGCTGTCGAGCAGGACCGGCACGTTGCGCCGTTCCCGGGCCATCACCCGCGCGGCGTCACTCGCCCCGTCGATGAAGGAGCCCAGGTTGCCGCCGTGCTGGTCGGCGAACGTGCCGACCCGGTCGGCGAGCTCGCCCGACTGGTCCAGGAGCTGCGAGACCTTGTCGGGCCGGCCGTTGAGCGCGGGCGCGAGCTGGTTGAAGTCACGGGTGAACGTCGTCCAGGTGCCGCCCTTGTCGCCGAGCGTCCCGCCCAGCAGCCCGATGTCGTTGATCAGGCCCTGGATCACCGCGCGGTTGGCGTGCGCCGCGTCGATCACCTCGCCGCCGTTGTCGATCGTGCGGCGCAGCGCCGGCCCCTGCCCGGACAAGCCGGCGCCGAACGTGCGCACGATCGTGGCGACCTCCTGCGGGTTGATCGCCTTGGTGAGCCGGTACGCGGGCCAGGCGGTGTCGGAGAGCTCCTGGGGGTCCTTGGTCTGCGCGATCGTGCCGCCGTCGCGCAGGTAGGGTCCGTTGACCTCGTGCGCGCCGAGGTCCAGCGCCAGGTCCTTGGGGCCGAACACCGAGACCGGCTCGATGCGGGCGCTGGCGGTGTCGGCGATCTTGACACCCTTGTCGACCCGCAGCCGCACGGCGACCTTGCCGGTCTGGTCGAGCTGGACGCTCTCCACGGTGCCGACCGTGATACCGCGGATCTTCACGTCCGACTTGCCGGGGTCCAGGCCCTGCCCGGCCCGGCCGAAGGTCGCGGTGTAGCGGGTGGAGCCGCCGGTGTCGGGCTGCGAGCCGACGGCCACGAAGACGGCGCCGGCGGCGATGACGCCCGCGCCGACAAGGCCGAAGACCAGGCGGGAGGTGTTGGAGAGTGCTTCCTCGCTCATGCGTTCTCCTCGCTCATCCCGTCAACCTCACCGTGCTGCCGTGCCCCCAGAAGATGTACGAGAGGACGAGGTTCATGAGGATCATGAGGATGGTCGACTCGCGGATCGCCCGGCCCGCGGCGACTCCGACGCCCACTGGCCCGCCCGCCGCGTAGTAGCCGCGGTAGCAGTGGACGAACATGATGATGAACGCGAACACCGCGACCTTGATGACGCTGTAGAACACGTCGATCGGCGGCAGGTAGAGGTGGAAGTAGTAGTCGTAGATACCGGGTGAGAGGCCGAAGTACTGGATGGTGATGAACCGGGTGGCCCAGAAGGCCATGAACAGCGAGACCAGGTAGAGCGGCACCAGCGCGATGACGCCCGCTGCGACGCGGGTGCACACCAGGTAGGCCAGGGAGTTGATGCCCATGACCTCCAGCGCGTCGATCTCCTCGGAGATCCTCATCGCGCCGAGCTCGGCGGTGAATCCGGTGCCGACCTGGGCGACGAGCGCGACCCCGGCGATGATCGGGGTCACCTCGCGGACGTTGGAGTAGCTCGCCACAAGCCCGGTGAACGCCTCCGCGCCGATGCGTTCCAGGCCCGGATAACCCTGCAGGCCGACCATCGCCCCGGTGGCCAGCGACATCGTCGAGACGACGAAGATCATGCCGCCGCCGATCACCAGTGCGCCGACGCCGATGGTGATGTCGCTGACGTGCTTCACCAGCGTCTTGCCGTACTTGCGCCGCAGGATGATGTCGAAGAACAGGTGGTAGAGCACCCGGCCAAGGAAGATCGGGAGGTTGGCCGAGGCGATCAGGCCCGCCGACCGGTTCGAGACCGCCCGGCCGAGCTTGCGTACGGGGGAAATGGCGACCATCAAAACCTCGGGGGGAAGAGGACCTGGTAGATCATGGTGAGCACGTAGTTCGTCGCGAACACCACGATCGACGTGACCACCACCGCCTGGTTGACCGCGCGCCCGACGCCGACCGGGCCGTAGTCGCAGTTCATGCCCATGTAGCAGGCCACCGCCGCGGCGATGAAGCCGAAGATCCAGGCCTTGAACAGGGTGATCATCAGGTCCGAGAACTGCAGCAGGGAGGTGGCGCCGTCGAAGAAGGCGCCCGGGCTGACGCCCTGCTGGATGACGTTGAAGTAGTAGCCGCCCATGACCCCGGCCAGGATCACGACCGAGCAGAGCAACATCGAGACCGTGCTCGCCGCCCACAGCCGGGGGGTCACCAGGCGGTGGACGGGGTTGATGCCCATGACCTCCATCGCGGCGAGCTCGTCGCGGATGTTGCGGGCTCCCATGTCGGAGGTGATGGCCGAGCCGCCGACGCCCGACACCAGCAGCGCGGCGGCGAGCGGGGCGACCTGCTGGATCATCGCGGCGACCAGCAGCGCGCCGGTGCCGGAGGCGGCACCCAGCTGGCGGGCGATGTCGCCCACCTGAAGCGAGATGGTGGCGCCCAGGGGGACGGCGATCAGCATGACCGGGACGCTCGTGACCCGGGCGAGGAACCAGCACTGCTCGATGAACTCGCCCCACCACTGGCGGATGTCCCAGGTCCTGCGGATGCCCTCCAGGAAGGTGACGGCGAGCAGGCCGGTCTCGTCGAGCGTCCGCTCGACACGTCTGCGTGCCAGGTCCGGGGCCTTACCGAGGCTCTGCCTAACGGGGCTCTGCTTAACAGCAGGCGGGGCCATCAGCCGGAACCCTCCCCGGTGGGGGCAGGTGGAAGGGTCACTCCAGCCTCCTTCTGTCTCGGACGTTGGCGCCCATCCGATTACCACAGGCCGCACTTGGGCATCGCTTGACTACTTCAGGCGCTGCCTGTGATCTGGAGCACTCTATTGGAATAAGGTCTAGGAAGCGAGTACTTACATCCTGATTTGTCCGAAGCTACGATCAGCCGGTGCGCACCGAGACACGAGGACACGCAGATCCCCTGGTAGAGGGCATACATGACCGCTGGGAAGGCCAGGGCCTCCCCGGAGAACCCTGGGCCTTCATGGCGATCTGCTCGCTCAGCCGCCTGAACCAGCTCGTGAAAAAGGCCCTGGACACCGAGCTGAAGAAGCTGGATCTGAGCAGGACCGGCTACTTCCTGCTCACGACCCTGGCGCTCACCACCAACGGCCGGGCCCGGCTGAGCTCGCTCGGCCGGATCCTGATGATGCACCCGACATCGGTGAAGCTGACCGTCGACCAGCTGGAGGCCGCGGGCCTGGTCACCCGCGCCCGGCACCCGCGTGACCGCCGCGCCACGCTGGTCCAGATCACCGACGCCGGCCTCGACCGCGCGGGCGCGGTCAACAAGGCACTGGAGGCGCCCGACGGCGCACTCGCCGCGCTCGGGGGGATGCACGAGGACGTCTTCACCGCGCTGCAACCGGCACGCCTCGCGATCGGAGACTCCGAGCTCTAGGGCCGGGCTCCGGGGCCGGTCCGGGTGTGAACCGTGCGTGACCTGGCATGCGTATCAGGTCGACGATGGCATCACATTTCCGGCGATAAGGCACTCTATTCCCATGCCTCAGAGTCACCGCACCCGTGGACGGCCCCCCGCGTCCTCCTCCCGGCGGCGGCGCTCCCAGCCGAAGCCCTCGGAGCCCCGGGGTCCGGGCATGCTCCGCCGCATGCTCACCAGCAACATCACGATCACCGTGGTGGCCCTCGGCGTCATCTTCGCGGCGGTGCTGCTGGTCGACCTCGAAGAGCTGAGCGGCCGCAAGAGCACCCCGAAAGGGGCAGCCGACGGCCTGACCGCCAACGACATGCTCGCCAAGCTGAGCTCTTCCGACATGGACCCGATCGCCGCCGACGCGATCGCCATGGCCAAGAAGCGCGCGTACGAACAGCAGCAGAAGGAGCTCAAGGAACTGAAGGAGAAGGCCAAACGCGACGCCGCCGCCCGCAAGAAGCTGGAGGCGCAGCGGGAGCGCGAACGGCTCGCCAAGGCCAACCCCAGCGCCGCCCAGAACCGCGCCTACGGCAAGAAGATGAACGCGCTCAAGGGCTGGGATCGTTGCTGGCCCTCGCTCAAGACGCTCTGGGAGCACGAGAGCAACTGGAACGAGCGCGCCGTGAACCCGTCCAGCGGCGCGTGGGGCATCCCCCAGGCCCTCCCCGGAGACAAGATGGCCAGCGCGGGTCCCGACTGGCGCACCAGTTCCCCCACCCAGATCGCCTGGGGCCTGGGGTACATCAAGGCCCGCTACAAGGACCCGTGCGGTGCCTGGGCCTTCTGGCAGTCGCACAACTGGTACTGACGCGCTCGTACTGACGCGCTCGTACTGACAGGGCCACTCGTACTGACAGGGCCACGCCGGATGTGGCGCTGATTTCGCCGTTCATGCGAGACGATGGAGAGATGCGGACCAGCAAGACGGGCCAGCCGAACGGGCCGGCTGAGGCGTCCGGCGGGCGGCAGTGGGCACGGGCGGACGCGACCCGGCAGGCGCTGCTGGCCGCGGCGCAGGAGGTCTTCGCCGACCGTGGCTACGCCGACGCCGGGATAGCCGAGATCGTCGAACGTTCGGGGATCAGCGTCGGCAGCCTCTACCACCACTACGGCGGCAAGGCCGGGCTCTACCTCGCGCTGTGGGAAGAGCTCACCCGCGAGCAGGAGAGCCGCGCCGCGAGCGCGGTGGCCGCCGCCCGCAAGGAGGGCGAGAGCGACCCGATCACGCTGTTCATCGCCGGGGCACGCGCGTACCTGGAGGTCTGCTGGGAGCAGCGGGAGGCGGCCCGGCTCTTCCACGGCGGTGAGGGGCCGTCCGGGTTTTCGCTGATGCGCCGCGGCCGCGCGCGCCAGTGGATCGGGCAGAACACCAAACTCCTGCGGGGCCATGACGGTGACCGTGCCACGCAGGTGCTGAGCCAGGTGCTCACGACGGTCATCGGCGAGGCCGGACGCGAGATCGCGCTGGCGGACGACGAGGGGGAGGCGACGGAAATCATTGACGAGGTCTGCCGTATCTTGATCCGTCTCGCGCGCTAGGCTCGTACTCTCGTACTGACAGCTCCCCTGACACGGTACGGCTCAGCACTCTCACAGCAACGCTCTCACAGGAACGCAACGCCCTCACACCAACGGAGAACCCCCGCTCCCATGCCGACGTCCACCTGGTTCCGTCTCAACGTCGCCAAACGGGAACGCGTGCTCGAAGTCGCGATGCGCGAGTTCGGGGACCACGGCTACTCGACCGGAAGCCTCAACACGATCGCCCGTGAGGCCGGCATCGCCAAGGGCTCGTTGTTCCAGTACTTCTCCGACAAGCTGGAGTTCTTCGCGTTCGTCTGCGACGAGACCTCCCGGCGGATCCGGGAGGAGATGGAACGGCGGATCGCCGACCTGGACTTCGACCAGTCCTTCGAGGAGTGGCTGTTCGACGTGCTGTGCGAGTGGACCGAGTACATGGCCGACCATCCGCTCGAACGGGCCGTCACCGCCGCCACCAACTTCGAGCTGGACAACGCGGTGCGGTCGGTCGTGCGCGACACGGCCAACCAGCACTACCTCCAGGTCCTGCACCCGACGTTCGAGCTCTGGCAGGAACGCGGCGACATCCGCGCGGACGCCGACCTGGACGTGATGGCGACGTTGATGCTGATGGCACTGCCCTTCCTGGCGCTGGCGCCCTACTACGACGGGCTCGACCCGATCATGGACCTGCGCGGCCGTACGCCCGCCGAGCAGCGTCCGGTGATACGCCAGCTCATCGCCGGTCTCCGGCCGCTCTACGCGCCGATCAAATAGCCCGGTCGATGTCGGCGACGAGTACGTCCATGTAGCGGACGGCGCACCGGGCAGGTCCCGGAAGCTCGTCGGCGCCGGACTCGCCGAGCACCCGCGGGTTGCTGATGCGGCTGACGCGCCCCATGCGTTCGACCCCGCCGTGCCCTTCCGCGATCAGGTTGCGCACCCAGTCGCTGTCGGCGCCGTACGGCAGGCCGACCACGAGCCGGTCGCCGCTGCGGAACGCGTTGACCGGTGTCCGGTACTCGCGCCCGGACCGGCGGCCCCGGTGCACGATGACCGCCCATGGCGGCAGGTAGGGCGCCCAGATCCCCTGGACGCGGTTGGTGACGACCTTGTTGAACCGGGCCACCGATCTTGGCAGCAGTACTCTGCTCATACCCCCTCCCTAACACTTCTGGACGATGATGACGATCAGAGAGAGCTATCTCGGGGCCGCGGAGAGCGCCGTCGGCCTGCTGGCCGACCCGGCGGTCGCCGCGGCGTGGAAAGAGCCGAGCGCGCTGGCGGACTTCACGGTGGGCGGCCTCGCCGCGCACCTGGCGTTCCAGATCTTCTGCGTGCCGTCCGTCCTGGCAGAGGCGTCCTCCGGCGAGGAGCCGATCGGGCTGCTGGACCACTACGCCCGTGCGGCCTGGGTGGACGCCGGTCTGGATGACGAGCCGAACGTGGCGCTCCGCAGGAGAGGCGAGGAACTCGCCGCCGAGGGCGCGGAGCGGACGACCGCACACGCCCGGGACACGGTGGCGGAGCTCCGGACCGTCCTGGCGGACGAGCCCGCCGACCGCGCGGTGCACCTACCGTGGACCGGCTGGTCGTTGCTCCTCGACGACTTCCTCGTCACCCGGACCATGGAGCTCACCGTCCACTCCGACGACCTCGCGGTCAGCATCGGCGTGCCGACACCACCCGCGTCCCCCGAGGCCGCCGACGCGGTGGCGGTGCTCCTGACCCGGCTGGCGGTGCGCAGGCACGGCCTCACCCCCGTGCTGCGCGCGCTCAGCCGGGCCGAACGAGCACCCGAGACGATCGCCGCGTTCTAGAACGCGCCTAGCGAAGCCCGGCGGGATCCGCGTCGGCGAGCTTGGCGGCCCTGGTGTCGAGGTAGCGCTTCTCCGGGACGCTCGTCGCGTAGCGGGATGCGGTGCGGTAGCTGGTGAGAGCGTCCTGGCGGCGGTCGGCCATCTCCAGCAGATGCGCCCGTACGGCGTCGAGCCGGTGATGGCGGGCCATGCGGTCGTCGGCCTCCAGCTCGGCGACGATCGCGAGCCCGGCGCCGGGGCCGCTGACCATGGCGTCGGCGACGGCCTTGCTGAGCGTCACCATGGGGTTGGGCGCGATCCGTTCGAGCAGCCCGTACAGCGCCAGGACCTGAGGCCAGTCGGTGTCCTCGACCCGGGCGGCCTCGTCGTGCACGGCGGCGATCGCGGCCTGGATCTGGTACGGCCCCAGCTCGCGGGTGCGGGCCCGCGCCTCGGTGAGCAGCATGAGCGCCAGCAGGCCCGCCACCTCACCGTCCTCCGGGAGCAACCGGTGGACGAGCCTGGTCAGCCGCAGGGCGTCGGCGGTCAGATCGTCGCGCTGCAGGTCGGGACCGGCGGTCACGGTATAACCCTCGTTGAACATCAGGTAGAGCACGTGCAGGACGGCCTTCAGCCGCTCGGCGCGTTCACCGGCGGGCGGGAGGTCGAACGTCGCGCCGGCCTTGCGGATGCTCTGCTTGGCGCGGCTGATCCGCTGCGCCATGGTCGACTCGGGCACGAAGAACGCGTGCGCGATCTCGGCCGTGGTCAGCCCGCCGACCGCGCGCGACGTCAGCGCGATCTGCGAGGGCGTCGACAGCGAGGGATGGCAGCACAGGAACAGGAGCTTGAGGCTGTCGTCCTGGTCGCCGGCCGGTGCCTCGTCGGCGCCGGGCACGACGAACTCCGACGGCGGGACTGCCGCCACGTCGGCGTCCTCGCGCCGCCGCCGCGCGGCGTCACTGCGCACCCAGTCGATGAACCGCCGGGTCGCGGCGGTGACCAGCCAGCCGTACGGATTGTCCGGGACGCCCTCCGCCGGCCATTGGGTGGCGGCTGCGAGCAGGGCCTCCTGGACGGCGTCCTCAGCGGTGTCGAACCGCCCGTACCGCCGCATCAGCGCGCCGAGGACCTGGGGCGCGAGGCGCCGCAGCAGATCCTCCAGGGACTCGGCGGGTTTCTCGTTCATGCTCGTTCTCCCTGCTCACAGCCGTCCCAGACTAGTGCGGCGAGATTCTTTCGCGAGAGGCCGATGCCGGGCCGCCCTCAGGGCGACCCGGCATCCGCGCTCGTTCGTTCAGGGAATCAGAACGGTCTTGCCCTTGGCGCTCTCGGTCTCGGCGAGCGTGTGGGCCTTGGCGGCCTCGGCCAGCGGGAGCTCCCGTTCGACGTGCACGCGCAGGCTGCCCGCCTCCGCCAGCACGCCGAGGCTGACCATGTCGGCGCCGGAGGCCTTGACGGACACGGTCTCGAAGCGCATTCCGTGGCGCTCCGCCTCATCCGCCGTCAGGCCCGGATTGTGGCCGATGGCAGTGACGAGAAGGCCGCCGGGACGGAGCACGCGCAACGAGCGCGGCGCGTACTCGCCGCCGACCAGATCGAAGACCACGTCCACCGGGCCGGCCGTGGCGGCGAAGTCGGCCACCGTGTAGTCGATCAGCTCGTCGGCGCCGAGGTCCTTCAGGAACGGGTGATTGGCTTCGCGCGCGGTGGCGATGACGTGGGCGCCGCGCACCTTGGCGATCTGCACGGCCAGGTGACCGACCCCGCCGGCGGCGGCGTGGATCAGGACCCGCTGCCCAGGCTGGACTCCCGCGATGTCCACCAGGGACTGCCAGGCGGTGAGCCCTGCCAGCGGCAGGCCCCCGGCCTCGGCCATCGACAGTGCCTGCGGCTTGGGCGCGAGGTCCCCGGCCGGCGCCGTCATGTACTCCGCGTACGCACCTGCCTCCGCGGGGAAGCTCGCGAGGCCGAAGACCTCATCGCCCACCGCGAACCGGCTGACGCCCTCCCCGATCTCCTCGACCGTTCCGGCCACATCCCAGCCGAGCACGGACGGCGGCTCGGGGAAGGGCGGGAAGTACCCGGCGCGGACGGCCAGGTCGACCGGGTTGACCCCGGCCGCGCGCACCCGGATCAGCACCTCCCCTCGTCCGGGCCGCGGGCGTTCGAGCTCGGTACCGACGAGCACCTCCGGGCCGCCGAACGAGCGCTGCGTGATGGCGAACATCCCAACCTCCAGTTAGTTGACGCGAGGAATATCGGCTGAACAGATGAAACCTCAGAGGTATTCCTCGTGTCAACTATCCGCGCATCAAGTAGGCTTCCTGCCGTGACCGAGGACCTCTTCGACGATCCGCGCCTGACCACGATGGGCCTGCTGTTCGAGGCACATGAGGGGCTGGTGGCCAAGTTGGAGCCCGTCTGGCAGAAGTACGGGCTGTCGGGACTGGACCTGAACGCGATGATGCGGCTCAGCCGCTCACCCGGGCAGCGGTTGCGCATGAGCGACCTCGCCGCACAGACCGCGCTGTCGACCAGCGGCGTCACCCGCCTGGTCGACCGCCTCCAGCGCGCCGGGCTGGTACGCCGCGAGTCGTTCCCCGGTGACCGGCGCGCCACCTACGCCGTCCTCACGCCCGACGGCGCCGAACGGCTGGAGCAGATCCTCCCCGACTACCTGGCCACGATCGAGCGGTGGTTCACCGGTCTGCTGACCCCCGAGCAGCTCGACGGCCTGCTCACCGGCCTGCGGGTCATCCGCGACGCCGTCCATCCGGACGCCACCGCCCACGACTGACGGCCGCCTACGACTGACGGTCGGCGAAGAAGGCCGTCTCGGGCCGCTGCACGTACTCCATCGCCTTGACGAACTCCGGGTCGGTCCAGCGCCGCGCCAGCTCCTCCTCCGTCACGTCCTCGATGCGCGTCTGGATCCACCAGACGTTCCCGAACGGATCGCGCACCCGCCCGACCAGGTCGCCGAAGGCCAGATGCGTCACCTCCGTGATCGAGGTGCCGCCCGCCTCGACCGCCCGCCGGTGCGTCGCGTGCGCGTCCGGCACGTACAGCCGGAGGAACGCGGGGGTCGGCGGCCAGCTCGGGTCGCTGTCGAACAGCATCACGATCGCGTCGCCGATCCGGACCTCCGCGTGCCCGATGACCCCGCGCGCATCCACGACGCGGCCCAGTTCCTCCCCGCCGAACGCCCGCTCCAGGTAGTCGATGACCCCTGCGGAGTCGCGGGAGATGATCCACGGCGTCACGGTGGTGTAGCCCTCGGGAATCGCCTTGACCGACATGTCCATGCCTCCTGCGTCGTGAACGTGTCTCCACGCTATGACGCCTATAGGCCGATTCCTGGCCTAGATGAGGCCGGTCAGTAGTAACCCTCGACGGGCACCCGGGCCTCGTCGAGCAGGGCCGGGCCCTCCTGGGGTACGGGCGGGAAGCCGCCGCCGGGCTTGAGGGTCGCGAGCTGCTCGTTGGACAGGGCGAAGACGACCCGGCCGAGGCCGGAACGTTCGATGGCGCCGGTGCACATGTTGCACGGCTGGCAGCTGGTGTACATCGTGGTGGCCGCGGCGGTCTCCGCGTCGAGCTCGCGGGCCGCCCACTTGGCCAGCTTCAGCTCGGGATGCAGGCTGATGTCGGCGTCGGTGATGGTCGAGTTGCGTTCTTCCTTGATGATCGTGCCGTCCACCGCCGCGAGGAGCGAGCCGAACGGGGGGTTGCCGGACGCGCGGGCCTCGGCGGCGAGCGCGATGGCCCTCCGGAGCAGCTTCTCGTCGATCACTTGGTGTCCGTTCGTACGTTGGCGGCCACGGTCGCGAGGGCCTGCCAGGCGTGTTCGGGGTGGAGGGTCTCGTCCGGGTCGCCGTTGAACGGGTCGAGCAGGACGGTCCGGGCGCCGAGGCGGCGCAGGTGCTCCAGGTCGTCCATGACCTGGTCGATCGTGCCCTCACCGGCCTTCCGGTCGGCGCCGGTGACCGGCGTGCCGGTGAGCCGCAGGCAGATGCGGGGCGCCAGCGGCGGGACGGGCTTTCCCTCCTCGCCCGCGATGGCCTCCAGCCGCTCCAGCGCCTCGTCCAGCCAGGGCAGGGTGAAGCGCAGCGGGTGCCAGGCGTCACCGAGCCGGACCGCGCGGCGCAGTGCCGCGTCGCTGTTGCCGCCGACCCAGATCGGAAGCGGCCCGCTGCGGTAGTCGTACTCGTCGTCCCAGGCCGCGCGCACGGCCTGGAGGTGCTCGTCGGTCAGCCGTCCACGCCGCTCGAACGGCACGCCGAGCGCCTCGAACTCCTGCCGGGCCCAGCCGACTCCCACGCCGAGGACCAGCCGGCCGCCGCTGAGCTGGTTGAGGTTGGCGGCCATGCGGGCGATGAGCAGCGGATGGCGGTACGGGACGATCAGCACGGTGGTGCCGAGCTGGACCCGCGAGGTGACGCCGGCCAGGTAGGAAAGGGTCGTGAAGGGCTCGTAGAAGGGCGCCGGATACTGCTCGGCCACGTCGGGCGTCACCGCGACGTGGTCGGAGACCATCAGCAGCCCGAAGCCCATACCCTCGATCGTCTGCGCCCAGCTGCGCAGCATGGCGGGGTCGGTACCGGGACCGAAGTTCGGAACGTTCACTCCAAGAAGCACTCGGTCAGGCTATCGACGTGATCCACACGGACTGAAGGGTTTCCACAGCCAGACGTTCCCCTACCGCGGCCCTCAGGAGCCGTGAGCGAAGCGGCCGACGACCGCGGGGTCGAGGAACGCGGTGATCTCGGTGATCAGGTTGTCCTCGTTCAGCGTGAACACGTTGAGAGCACCGAGATTGAAGCGGCCGTCCTTGTCACCCTGGTAGCAGAGCAGCGCGAGCTGACCGTTCGCCCGCGTGGGGACCATCCGCCAGGGCGTGGCGAACACACGTTCTCTGAGGAAGACGCCGATGTCGTCCCGGCCGTCGAACCACGCGGGCAGCGGCGGCATCGTGAACCTGGCGTCCCGCGCGAGCATGCCGAGGATCGTGTCCACGTCCGCGCGTTCCCACGCGGCCACCATGGCGCCGACGAACTCGCGTTCGGCCTCTTCGCCGAGAGCGCGCAGCGTCGCCTGCTGGCTCCGGGCAGGCACCCGTTCGTCAACGGTCTTGCGGGCCCGCTGCAGCGCGCTGTTGACCGAGGCGACGCTCGTGTCGAGGGACTCGGCGACCTCGCCGGCGGAGAACACGAGCACCTCGCGCAGGATGAGCACGGCGCGCTGGTTGGCGGGCAGGTGCTGGAGCGCGGCGACGAACGCGAGCTCCACGCTCTCCCGCAGCTCGTATCGCGTCTCTGAGGAGAGTTCGTCGTTGGGATAGGCCTCCACCCACACCGGACCTGTGACGGGCTCGCCGAGGTCGCCGTCAGGCGGGATGGCAGGGCCGTAGTCGGCGGAGAGGATGCGCCGGGGCCGCTTGTCCTGGAACCGCAGGCAGGCGTTCGTGGTGATCCGGTAGAGCCACGTGCGCAACGAGCTGCGCCCCTCGAACGTCGCCAGCCCTCGCCACGCCCCGAGCAACGCCTCCTGGAGGGCGTCCTCCGCGTCCTGGACCGAGCCGAGCATCCGGTAGCAGTGCGCGTGGAGCTCGGACCGGTAGGGCGCCACGAGCCGGCCGAACGCCTCCTCATCGCCACGGCGTCCCGCTTCGAGCAGCTCCGTCTCATCCCCCATGACCGCAGCCTAGAGCCGTCCTGCCGGACGCGCCGCCGGATCAGGCCGGGACGGAAGTCGGGCGAGCCCGGGCCCTGGTCTCCAGAAATGCCAGCACGGCCATCGAGGCTGCGGCGAGCAGGAGCAGGGCGACATAGACCCAGAGGTTTTCGAGCGGCTCGGTGACCCGATCGCGGGTGCCGGTGTCGCCCTTGGCGGTCAGCAGGCCGTGCCCGCCGAGGACCGCGGGCACGACCAGCGCGCCGAGGACGGCCGGTGAGGACGGGTCCGCCCACACGTCGATCGAGGCGATCAGCGCGGTGACTCCGGCGACGAGGAGGCCGAGGAGCAGCGCGTTCCCCGGGGTCGAACGCTCGGACATCAGCGGCAGGAGCACCGCCGCGGTCCCGCACCCGATGGCCGCCGAGTGGTTGCGCCGTGAGAAGTAGGCGGCGACCCCGCCGGTCACCACGCCGAGCGCGACCCAGAACCACAGCCGGACAGGGTGGAGACTCTCGACGTTGATGAGTTTCGCTGCCGGGCTCGACATGCCGACGAGCGCCGCCGTGGCCACGGCGGTGCCGATGGTGGCGCGCACGCCTGCGGCAGCCGCGCAGACGATGGCCGTCACGAGCAACACCAGCGAGCCGGTGATGGTGTAGGTGCGGTAATCGGCCAGCAGGGCGGCCGGTATCAGGGACACCATGGCCACCGATCCGGCGAGCGTCACGCGAAGGCCAGGATCCCTGTCGGGGCCGGCCAGTTCGGGCCGGTCGCCATAGTTGCGGTGCAGCATCGCCAGAAGGAACGCCCCGCCGATCGCCGCGAGGATCATCCCGTCGTGCACGAGCTGTTTGAGGGCCTCCCCCGCACTCGGAAAATTGCCACCAGGCCCGAGTATCAAAATGCGCGCGAACCACACGTCCGTGCTCGCACCGAATATCTGCGCGCCGAATCCAGCGCCGATCAGAGCCGCTCCGACGCCGCGTTCGCCGATATGGCAGAGGCGTATGCCCGCGCCCAGCGTGCCGATGAGCACCAGCTGTGCGGCACCGGTCGTCAGCGCCGAGACGGTCCGGTAGAGGGCGCCGCCGGGCGGCAGGTCGTACGGCGCGATCAGATGGGCGTACTCATTCGGCAGCGTCAGGGCGACTCCGGCGAGCAGCAGCCACGGCCAGCTCCGCCGCACCGACCAGCGCAGGGCGAGGAGGCCGAGGACCGCCGCCAGCGCCATCGCGACCGCGGCCGCCACGGAGATCCGCCCCGCGTTGATCCGGAAGAGGTCGGCGATGCCCGGTGCGCGGCCGCCCTTGTCCAGGGGAGCGGAGGCGTTCGACACCACGCCGAGCGTGCCGATCGAGCAGAGCAGCACGGCGCCGATCATCACCAAGCGCCCCACGTCCGGTGCCGGCACGTCCTGTGTCATGCGACCACCTCGGCTCAACCGATGACGATGAAGTTCGCCATCCGCGCCCTTGAATACTCACTTCAAGGGAAATGGAGCAGCCACCCGAATCGAGTCGGCTGCTCCATTCTCATGAATGACAATCTATGGCCGCCTGCCATTCGGGGCGAGGAGCGGGACGTGGCCGGAAGCGGCGATCAGAGGCGCTGACCGGGCTTGTCGACGAAGCCCACCTTGACCGGACCGCCCCAGCCGAGGATGTCTCCCTTCTTGCGGAAGGTGTTCCTGTCGTCCGCCTTACTGAGATGGTTGCGGATGGCGATGGCGCGAAAGCACAGGAACTGGTGGGTGGCCGGGTCGACCATGATCTCCATCCGCAGGTAGCCCTCCTCGATGCGGTAGAAGGTCACACCGGAACGACCCGCGATGTCCGCGGCCCTCCCCTCGTACTTGACGCCGGGGATCTGCCCGAGCGCGCGGTACATCGCGGACCGCAGCTTGGCCGGCAGCGCCACGTCCCGCATCCAGATCTCCATGATCTGGAACGTCCGGGACGCCCGTTGCTCGGCGGTCGCCTTGTGCGGACCGTTCTCCTTGTCGATGGTCCGGCCGATCTCGGCGAGCAGCGCGGCGGGTTCGGTCGGCAGAGACAGCAGGTACGGGTAGTCCGTACGCGGCGACGTCTCCGACATCGCCATCTGCTTGCTCCCGCTCCGCCTCTGCACCCCCGCCCCTGCTGCAGGGTCGGTCCGCAGCTTGCCCTTGTCCATGAACGCCGTCTGCTTGCCGTCGACGCTGCGCCACTCCTCTCTGGTGACGCGAAGGTCGGGCGGGCCGAGGAGCGATCCGCCGTCGCCCTTGGAGGACGAGGCGCTCAGGATCTTGATGTACGACCACTGGCCGGGGCGGGGGCGGTCGTCCGGGGCGGCGGCGCCGGGCCCCAGGGCGTTCGACTTGCCGGTGGCGCCTGGCCCGCCGTCCCGGTCGAAGTTCTTGACGAGCAGGGTCGGCCCGGCGATCAGAACGGCCGTGGCGGCGCCCGCGGCGAGCAGGCCCTGGGCGGAGGTCAATCGCGGAAGGCGGATCGAGCGGCCGGATCGGCTCGTCCGGGCATCCAGCAGCCGGGCACGGGCGCGGGCTTTGGCAGCGTCGTCATAGGGCGGCACATCGGGACGTGCCTTCCGGAAGACAGTGATCTCGTCGTCATTCATGCCAGGGACTCCTCGTTCGTCGCCATCGGGTTGCCGCCGCCCAGCGCGCGGCGCAGCTTCTTGCGGACGCGGTGCAGCCGCGAACGGACGGTGCCCATCGGCACCCCGAGCGCCTGCGCCGCCTCCTCGTAGGTCAGGTCCGCCCAGGCGATGAGCAGCAGCAGGTCGCGGTCGGCCGCCGACAACTGGGCGAGCACGGCGGCGAGCCGGGGCTGGAGCTGCTCGGCCGTGACCCGCGCGGCGCTGCGCTCGTCGAACGACTCGGCCGCTTCCCGTTCCGTGCTGCGGGCCAGCGCACGGTTGCGGCGCACCTCAGTGCGGCGATGCGCGCGGACGAGGTTGGTCGCGATCCCGTACAGCCAGGGGCGGGAGTCCGGCCGGGCCAGGTCGTAGCGGCCGCGCTTGCGGAACGCCGTCAGGAACGTCTCGGCGACGACGTCCTCGGCCGTCTCCGGTCCGAGCCGCCGGGCGACGTACCGGTAGATCTCATCGCTGTGGCGGTCGAACAGCGCCGCGAACCTCTCCGGTTGCGACAACGACTGCCGCAGCAGCGCGGCGTCACTCGCGTCCTCCGGAGAGGCGGCGGGGGTATCGAGAGGCGCGGTCAACATGAACCACGTCCAGTCATAAGGGGTCCTCTCCGTGTGGGTTCACCCCGTTCTCAGCCGGACGCGGCGTCGCGGTTCCCACTTTCGCGGTTCCTGCTTTCGCGATTCCTGCTTTCGCGGATCTCCATATCGTCCGCCGCCGCGGCGAAGCGGGTGGAGAGCTTGCGGAGGTGGGCCTTCAGTCCGGGTGGCGACTCCACCTCGAAGCCGACGTCGAGCATGCCGATGACGAAGACGACGAGGTCGAACGAGTCGGTGGCCATCTCCACGCGGCACCGGTGCTCGTCGATCGGGGTCACGGTGCCCTCGATCTGACCGGCGAACCGTTCGGCGGGTGCGTGCAGGATGACGCGGCAGTGGTAAGGCCACATGTCGCGGCCCATCGTCCGCTGCATGTAGGCGGTGACGTCACCGTCGGGCGGCTCGCGGTGGGTGAAACGCGGGCCGTTGGGCGTACGGAGGGCCATGCGGTCAGCCCGGAACGTGCGCCAGCCGGCTCGTTCGGTGTCCCAGCCGACCAGATACCAGCGGCGGCCCCAGTTGACGAGGCGGTGGGGCTCGACGTCCCGGCGGGTCTCGGCGCCGTCGTGGCGGACATAGTCGAAGCGGAGCGTCTCGGCCGCGCGGATCGCGGCCGAGATCGCGGTGAGCACGGCGGCGTCGACCGTGGGCGCGTTGCGGGGCGGGATCGCCACCATCGTCTTCTCCAGCGCGGAGAGCCGGTGGCGCAGGCGGGTGGGAAGGACCTGCTCGACCTTGTTGAGGGCGCGGAGTGAGGGCTCCTCGATGCCGGAGACGCCTCCCGACGCGCCGGTCCGCAGGCCGACCGCGACCGCCACGGCCTCGTCGTCGTCCAGGAGCAGCGGCGGCAGCGCGGCCCCGGCACCGAGCCGGTAGCCGCCCAGCGACCCCATCGCGGCGTGCACCGGGTAACCCAGTTCGCGAAGCCGGTCGACGTCCCGCCGCACGGTACGGGTCGTGACTCCAAGGCGTTCCGCGAGTTCTGTGCCGGACCAGTCGCGGTGCATCTGGAGCAGGGACAGCAGCCGCAGGAGACGAGCCGAGGTTTCCAACATCTCTCAAGATTCCCATCAATGTAGGAACGCGCCTGTCCTAGCACCGCCGGAGAGTGGGTGCATGGACAAACCACAGCCCTTCCGAATCGACATCGCTCAGGCCGACCTCGATGAGCTGGACGAACGGCTGGCGCGTACGCGATGGCCCGACCAGCTGCCCGGTGTCGGCTGGTCGTACGGCGTCGAACGCGGCTATCTCACCGAACTCGTCGACCATTGGCGCACCGGCTACGACTGGCGCGGGCACGAGGCGCGGCTCAACGAGGTGCCGCAGTTCACCACGACGATCGACGGGCAGCGGATCCACTTCCTGCACGTGCGGTCGCCGGAGCCCGGCGCGATCCCGCTGCTCATCACGCACGGGTGGCCGAGCACGGTGTACGAGTTCCTGGATGTCATCGGGCCGCTGGCCGACCCGCGAGCGCACGGCGGGGACCCCGCCGACGCGTTCCATGTCGTCGTGCCCTCCCTGCCAGGCTTCGCGTTCTCCGGGCCGACACGCGAGACGGGCTGGGGCTCCCGCCGGATCGGCCGCGCCCTCGACGAGCTCATGCAAGGGCTCGGGTACGAGCGGTACGGCACGCAGGGCGGCGACTTCGGCAGCATCATCTCCCCCGAGATCGGCCGCCTCGCCCCGGAACGCGTCATCGGCGTGCATGTGAACGCGCTGGCCAACGCCTCGGTGCCGACCGTGCCGGGCGATCTGGATCGGCTCTCCGAGGCCGAACGCAAGCTCGCGCAGGAGGCCGCGGCGGAGTGGCAGGGCTTCTCGGGCTACGCCACGCAGATGGCCACCCGGCCGCAGACGCTGGCGTACGCGCTCAACGACTCCCCTGCCGGGCAGCTCGCCTGGAACATCGAATGGTACGTCGCCCACGATCCGGGCAAGACCGACCAGACCCCGATCGACCGCGACGTCATCCTGACCGACGTCACCATCCTCTGGCTCACCGGTACCGCCGGCTCGGCCGCGCGCCTCTACCTGGAGGCGGGCGAGGAGGGCTGGGGTGAACGGCCCGCGCCCTCGCCCGTCCCGACCGGCATCGCCAGCTTCAAGGGCGACCTTGCGATCCGCGGGCTCGCCGAGATCTCCAACACGATCACGCACTGGTCGGAGTACGACACCGGCGGGCACTTCGCCTCGCTGCAGGCGCCGGACCTGCTCGTCTCCGACATCCGCACGTTCTTCCGCAGCCTGCGGTCCTGACCCGGGGGCCCAAACCGTGGGCTTTGAGGCCTTCCTAGGCTGAAGACATGCTCACGGTGACGGTCACTGAGACGATCTCGTGCACGCCCGACGAGCTCCTGGAGTTCGTGATGGACGTCGAGAGATACGCCCAGATCGACAAGAAGATCAGACCGATCCGGTGCGTGCGCCGCGACGGCGACCTCACCGAGTTCGGCTTCCGGCCGAGCGTCGCGGGGCTCCCGGGGCCGCCCACGGTCTCGCAGATGCGGCGGACGCCCGGGGAGCGCATCGACATCCGGCTCGCGCCGCCGCCGGCCAACCGGCTGTCCCGGTTGACGACGGACTTCGACGCCAGTTTCGTCTGCACCCCCGTCGAGGGCGGGACCAGGCTGATCCGGACGCTGAACTACCGCTTCAAACCCTGGCTGGGCTGGTTGGCCGAGCCGCTCCTCCGCCACCGCCTGAACGCGGACGTACAGGAGGAGGTGCGGCTCGCCAAGCAGCATCTGGAATCGTCCTAGGCGCCTTCGCGCGTGCCCTGGGACGACGGGAAGCGGGCCACCCATCTGCGTTGCCACGGGGTCTCGACGGCCCGGTGGTTGTAGGTGGCACGGGTCCAGGCGACGGCCTCCGCCGGGTCCGTTCCGGCGAGGACGGCCAGGCAGGCGATGACGGTGCCGGTCCGGCCGACCCCGCCGCCGCACGCGACCTCGGCCGCCGCGCCCGCCCGTGCCCGCTCGTACAGCGCCCGGATGTCCTTGATCGCCTGCTCGCGGTCGCGCGGCAGGAGGAAGTCGGGCCAGTCGATCCACGTGTGAGACCAGGACAGTGCCGCCTCGTGGCGGCGGCGAAGGCGGTCCGACCCCAGGTAGAGGCCGAGGTCGGGCGCCGGGCCGTCGGGGCGCGGGTTTCGCAGCCCCCGGCCGCGTATCCAGGTGCCGTCGGGCAACTGGATCGCACCGGGGAGCGGTGCCCCGCTCACAGGTTCGCGAGAGCGGCGGCGACGAAGGATTCGGCGGCCGCCTTGTCGATGCCGAGGCCGGAGAGCGGACCTGTGCCGTCCTCCAGTTCGAGAAGCGCGAGCAGCATGTGCTCGGTCCCTATGTAGTTGTGGCCGAGGCGGAGCGCCTCGCGCAGCGTCAACTCCAGCGCCTTGGTCGCCTGCGGGCTGTAGGGGATGGGCTCGGGCGCCTCGTCGCCCGGATCGGGGAGCACCGCGGCCTCCCGTACGGCATCAAGCGACACTCCCTGCGCGACGATCGCCTTGGCCGCGAGCGCCTCCGGCTGGCTCAGCAGGCCGAGGAGGAGGTGCTCCGGCAGCACTTCGGCGTTCCGCGCTTCGGCGGCCTCCCGGTGCGCGGCCTTCACGCAGCTCTTGGCGCGGAGGGTGAAGCGGTTGAGACCTTGTTCGACATCGGTGGTCTTGGCCACGAACCGTTTCTGTGCGGCCTGCTTGGTGACGCCCATGCTCTTGCCGATGTCGGTCCAGGAGGCGCCGGAACGGCGCGCCTGGTCCACGAAGTGGCCGATGAGATGGTCGGCGACCTCGCCGAGGTGCTCTGCGAGGAGCACCGCGTCGGACAGCTGTTCCAGGGCGTCCCGAGAACGCCCGCTCTTGATCGCCTCGATCAGCTCGTCGAGACGTACCTGATTCGCCATGCGTCAACCTTAGGTTGACGCCCTCAGATCGTCAACCTGTGGTTGACGCTCCCTGGCGTGGTGGTCGTTGAGGCGCTCCAAAAGCTGGATCAGCTGCTCGCGCTCCGCCTCACTGAACGGCGCGAGCAACTCGTCCTGGAGGGACGCGATCAGCACGTCGAGCTTGCGGAGGTGCGCGCGCCCCTCGCCGGTCATCGTGATGACGTTGCGGCGACGATCCTCTGGGTCCGGAGCGCGTTCGACCAGGCCACGCTCGGCAAGCTCGTTGATGACAGCCACCAGGTCGCTCCGGTAGATGCCGGTGCGGCGACTCAGGCTCGCCTGGCTCGCCGGCCCGAACTCCTGGAGCGAGGCGAGCACGGCGTAGTGCCATTTGTGCGCGCCCTGGCGGGAGAGCCCCTCTGCCGTCAGCCGATCGGCGTGCATCGCCGCCTGCGTCAGGAGCCTGCTCGGCAGGCCGCGCAACCGCGCGGGCACCTCATGTGCGGCACTCATGGCGACGATCCTACCCCTTGCGTTAGTCAGACTAACGATTTACGTTAGTGGCACGAACGTTTAGGCGACTAACGACTAGCGAGGTGGCCATGACCACGAACGTGCAGGACCTCACCGACCGCGCCGAGCTCACCGACCTGCTCACCCGGCAGGGCCTGTGGCTGGACGAGCAGCGCTTCGACGACGCCGACACGATCTTCACCCCGGACGCGACGGTCGAGACGCAGAGCGGGCGGTCACAGGGACTCCAGGCGCTCGCCGCCCGGGCACGCCGTGTCCACAGCCAGTTCGAGCGGACGCAGCATGTGATCTCCAACGTCCTCATCGACCTGGACGGCGATGAGGCCTCGGTGCGCGCGAACCTGGTCGCCACCTTCGTCCGCGACGCCACCTCCCCCGAGCCGGACCTGGCCGTGGGCGAGCGCTACCGCTTCGGCGCGGTCCGCACACCGGCCGGGTGGCGGTTCTCCAGCGTCACGGTGACACCCGTCTGGAGGACCGGCGAACCTCCCGTCGCCACACCGGACAGTGACGCCTAGAAACCGTGACGCCTGGAAAGCCGCTCTCCGGTTCGCGGCCCGAGTGCGGGCTCGGGCCGCCATGGTGCGATCAGAAATGCCGATCAGAAGTGGCGATCAGAAGTGGAAGACGTGCCCGCCGGTGGCCTGGTTGGCGTAGCAGTCGTTGGTGAAGGACTGGCTGTACGAGACCTGCCTGCCCTGCCAGGTACCGAAGGCCTTGGCGGTGACCCGGATCTCGACCGGCAAGCAGTGGCCCTTCGCCGGGGGGATCCGCTTGATGTCGCCGTTCGCCTTGATCAGGTCTGCGCAGGCGGCCGCGGCGTCGGGATGGGTACCACCCGTCGGCTCGCAGATGAGGGTCACGCTTCTGCCGGGGCCACCGGTCGATGACTCGGGCGTGATGCTGAGGGTCAACCGGCTCGCCAGCGCGGTGGACGCACTGGCCGGAGTGGCCAGGGCGACCGCGCCGACCACGGCGAGCGCCGCGACGGCTTTCACATGCCGCATTCCGTTCTCCTTACGTTGGGAATGACGATCCATCAGCATGTGAGTCAAACACCCGACAGGGCCGCTTCCCGGGCCTGTATCGGCCATGGCCTGAACCGGCGACCTGAACCGGCACAGCAAGGGCCGCGCCTTCGGGGTGGTCAGACGAAGGCGCGGCCCGTCCAGGGGTGCCCATGACCGAGAACACGGCATGACGGCATGACGGAGAACACGGCATGACGGAAGCCGGGCGGCGGAGGAGAGGATCGCGGATGAACGGACGGGGGCCCCGTCATCTGCCCTACTCCTCCGCCGCCCGGCCAGCCGGCCCTGGCAGGCACGGGGGTGTGCGTGCGCGCTGGTTCAGGGCCGGACCGGCCGCCATGCGGCCGGGGTCGGGATCAGCTGAGCTCGGCGTAGCTCCGCTGGCTCAGGTACTCGTTGAAGATCACGGTGTTCTTGCCGGGGACCGACGGGAGGCCGGCCTGGCTGTTGACCAGGCCGCTGACCAGGCGCAGCGGTGTGTCGAGCCAGCAGCCAGTGGCCCCGGGCACCTCGAACGAGTTGTCGACGTGGGTCAGGCTGGCCACATGCGGGTTGGTCGACAGGACCGTGTACCGCTTCCCGGTGATCGGCGTGTTCGGCGGCGGCGGGTTGGTCGTGCCGGTGATCAGCTTGAGCTTGATCGGGTTGGTGTTGCTGCCGATCGAGCATCCGCCGACGAGGAGGAACGGCCGGGTGAGGTTCATCTTGATGTCCATGGTGATGTTGAACCGCTGGACCGTGAACCCGCCGACGTACTCGGCCTTCCCCCAGACCTCGGTGAACGGGTCCTTGAAGATCCCGTCCTTCATCTTCGATTCCTTGGTCCGCATGGCGCCGAAGACCGTCTTGTAGGTGTTGTCGGCCATGACGACGCTCGAATAGGTGATCTTGATCGGCTCGGTGACGTCGTTGGCGATGTTGCCCGTGATGAGCTTCCCGCTGGTGACGACGACGTTGATGCAGTACGACGCCTCCTTCTTGGCGCCGTCAGGCAGCTTCGGGCAGTCCGAGAAGTCGAACGTCGGGATCGGGTCGTCGGCGGCCCGGACCGGGGCCGCGGGGGCCGCCGAGGCGGCGGGTGCCAGGCCGGCGGTCAAGGCGGCCGCGGCGCCGGCGGCGAACAGAACAGTGGCGGTTCTCTTCGTCCGGAGTTTCATGGGGGCGGTCCTCCGATTTTCTCGTGTTACCTGCGGGTATTTCATTGAAACCCGGCACAACAAATTGCCACAAGGCCCCCAATTAGGATTGCTGGCCGAAGGTGGACAGCAATTCCCTCGAAGTGACAAAGTGCGTGCGGGAACTTATCAAGACTGATTTGTCGACAGATTGTCAGGCGCCGAAAGTATCGATGCCGGTTATCTTCCACATTCCGTCGTCCCGGACGACCTCGACCGCGAACACGGCGGCCGAGGCAGCGGTCTTGCCACCCCCTTCGGTCTTGCTCTTGGCGTCCTTTTTCGCGGTGTCGCCGACGGTCGTGTTGCGCTGGTCCGCGAACACCAGCAGACGCCCCGAGTCCGCCCTGAGCGTGACGACGGCCGCATCGGTGACGGTGGTGGTCAGGACCTGCTTCATCTGCGGTGCCTGCTGGCGGACCCGGGCGAACATCTGGTTGTACTGCTGCACCGCCTTGCCCGTGAGGAGCTTCTGTGCCGCCCGTTCCGTCTTGGCGGTATCGGCGTAGCTGTACGAGAACACCGTCGACACCGCGCTGGCCACCTGGCCCTTCACATCACTGGTACGCGCGGTATCGGTCAACGCCAGGTTCTGCGACGCCGTCGTGGCGGACAGGTCGTTCTTCGCCTTCGCCGCCCATGCCGTCGTACCACCGCCGGCGATGACGAGAGCGGCCAGCACCATCACGCTGAAACTGAACCGTCCACGACCGGACGAGGTACGGACGGAATTCGACTCCGCATTCTTCTCGTCACCGCGCGTCGCCTTTTCGGAATTCTTCATGGCACACCCCTGCTCTATCGTCGTGACGCGTCTCAGCCGCCGCTGGGGGCCTGGCCGAGAGACGCCAGCTTCCAGCCCTCGGCGGTCCGGGTGAGCTGCCCGGTCTGCCGGCTGATCCTTGTGGTGGCCGCCCCGGTGGAAGGGGTGACGGTGACGCGGAGGGCCGCGATGATCGTGGCCTTTCCGGCGGCCGCGTCGAGCTCGGTGATGGCAGCTTCGAGGATCTTGGCCGAGGTGGCGGTCTTGTTCCTGGTGACATCGGCGATCAGGCCCTCGCGCCCCGCGGCGATCTGGTTGTAGAGCTCGCCCGTCGAGGAGTCCTGCCAGACCTTCAGATCGCGTTCGGCGGCGCGGTAGTCGAGGGTGTTGAGGTTCACCATCGCCTGGCGTCCCTGCGCGAGCGCCTGGTCGCGGGCCGCCGCCACGGCGCGGGCCGGGTCGTCCTTGGCCGCGTTCCAGTCGTACACGAACCAGCCCGCCGTCACGACCGCGACCAGCGCCAGCAGGGTCAGCGCCGCCTTCAGCGGATCCGTGATGACGATCACCGGAATCCGGATCCGCACGGCCCGTTCTTCCTGCGCCTCAGCCGGTGTCTTGGCCGACTCCTTGGCAGGCTTCCCTGCCGGCTTCTTGGCGGGCTTCTCTGCCGGCTCCTTGGTCGAAGCCTTGGCCGATTTCTTGGCCGGTGCCTTGGACGTCTTCTTGACCGGCGTCTCATCCGGCTCTTCGTCCGGCTTCTCGTCGTCCGGTTTCTCGGTCGCCTCGGGCTCCTCCGGCAGCTCGGGCTCCTCCGCCTGTCCGGTCGGCTCGTTCGGCTCCGCCGTCTCGCTGGACTGCTCCGGTGCGCCGGCCGCGAGCTTGATATCTGCCATCTGGGCTTCCTTGCTCGTCATCGGTGGAACGCGGGTCACGTCGAACGCAGGTCGCTGATGCGCCACCGCCCGTTCTCCACCCGGGCGGTGGCCTTCAACGCGGTCGCGGCGAACGACGGGCGGCCGCCCTGCCGCGTGGACGTCTGGTCGAGGAAGATCAGCACCGTGGCGGAGTTCCCAGAGCGTTCGATCACGCCGATCCGGAGGACCTTGCTCGTGACGGTGAGCCGCTGTTTGGGCGCCTGGTCGGCGACGATGCCGAACAGCTTCTGGTACTGCCCGGCGGCGGTTCCGACCAGCGCGTCACGTGCCGCCTGCTGGGTGGCAGCGGGGTTTTCGTACCGGTAGCTGAAGACCGCCTCGGCCGCTTTCGTCACGTCGGTCAGGATCGGCGCGTCCTCGGCCGCCGGTGCGGGCGGCGCCGGAGCACGTCCGGTCTGCTGGGCTCCGGTCGGCTTCTTCGCGGTGCTCGCCGGCACGGGCAGCAGGAAGAGCGAACTGGTCCGCCAGCCTTGCGGCGTTCTGGTCAGCCCGGCCTGATAACGGCGGCTCTGCTCGGTGCGCCAGTCCGCCGTGCCGACGAACTTGACGCGGACGGAGGCGATGACCGTGGCCGAGTCGCCGTTCAGCGCGGTCACGGCCAGCGAGCCGACCGTGCCGGTGGCGGCGGCGCTGATGGCGGCGAATCGTTTGCGATTGGCGGCCCGGTCTCGGGCGAGCTCCGCGCGCAAGGTGCCGGTCGAGGCCTGCTCCCACCAGCCGAGCCGTTCATCGACGCGGGCCGGATCCATCGAGCTCAGCGCGGCCAGCTGCCGGGTCGCAGCGGCGGCGACCTTCTCGCGTTCGGTCAGCGGCCGGAAACCTTCGTCGTCGCTCGGGACGAGCTGCCACCCTCCCCAGGCCGACGCGGCCGCGACGACGACCGCGGCCGCGACGACGAGCTTGCGTCGCTTCGGCCGCTTTCCGCCGCCACCCGATCCGGCGCTCTCCGTGGCGCTCCGGGCCTTCGCCCGCGCCACGGCCGCGTTCCGGACCTTGCTGTCGGCCGTCATTTCCGCAGTCCCAGCAGTCGTTCGAGGTCGCTGTACGCGGTGGCGCCCTGGCCGACGGTGCCCGTGGTCGACGGCCAGACACCGGGCAGGCCCACGGCCTCCAGGACATCGGCGGCGCCGCTGGCCACTCCGGGCTTGGCGGGCTCCGGAACGCCGCCGCGCGGAGCGTTGGCGGCGCCGCGCACGTTCACGCCGGTCGAGGGGCTGAGCGTGCATCGGGCTCCGGTGTTGAACGGCCGGCTGCCGCCCTGGACATCCTGGCCGTTCCGATAGAAGGTGCCGCCGTATCCCGAGACGCACGGCAGCGGGTTGAAGAAGGTGTTGATGAGGCCCATCTCCAGCGTTCCTCCGCGCACGATGGTGTTGCCCATCGCGGCTACGGCCGGCAGGTCGGAGAAGAACTGCCGCATTCCCGGGATGCGGGTGTCGGTGACCCGGGAGACCGTGAGCAGGTTCGCCAGCAGCCTTGGCAGCCCCGGGTCCAGGTCGCGCAGGAGGCCCGACAGTTCTGCGGAGAAGGGCGGGGCCGCCGCGATCAGGCGCCGGATGTCGGCGTCCGAGCCCTTGAGCGCCTCGGCGAACTTGCGGCCCTCCCGGGCGAACTCCCGCAGCGATGCGGCTTCCTGGTTCTGGGTGCGCAGGACGGCGTTCCCGTTCTCCAGGAACGTCACGGTGGTGTCGAGGTTCTCGTAGGAGGTGTTGATGAACTGGTCCGAGGCGTCCAGCAGCCTCTGCAGGTGCGGTCCCTGACCGGTGAACGCCTTGCCCAGCTCCTCCAGCGTGATCTGCAGCGAGTCGGTCGGGATGGACGCGTTGAAATCGTTGATCGCTTTGAGCGTCTCGCTGACCGGCGGCGGAGTGGTCGCCGCGGTGCGGGTGATCGTCGATCCCGCGCTCAGGTACGGGCCGCCGGCGGTGGCCGGCCGCAGGTCCACGTACTGCTCGCCCACGGCGGAACGGTTGGCGACGACGGCGTTCGTGTTGGCCGGGATCTTCGCGTCGGAGGTGATACGCAGGTCGGCGACGACCCGCGTGCCGTTCTGCCCGTCGCCGTCGGCCAGGTCGAGGGCGTCGACCCGCCCGACGGTGACGCCGCGATAGGACACCGCCGATCCCTTGAACAGTCCCCCGGTCTCGGGCAGCTGGAGCTTGACCGTGTAGTAGTCGCGCAGGCCGATGTGCCGTCCCAGGTCGGCATAGGTCATCCCGATGTACGAGACCGTGACGAACGAGATGATCACAAATGCGACGATCTTGATCCGGGTGAACGTGGTCAGCATCGTTCAGTTCCCCCCGTCGATGTCGGGGAGGACGCCGCCTCCGCCGGATCGGGCGTCGAGGCCCGGCGGAATGGTGACCGCCGGAAGCGGCAACGGCGGTGCCCCGGTCTGAGCCGAACCTGTCTGCCCACCGGAGCCCGCGGGCGGGCAGGCATCCACCGGACCCTGCGGGGCGGGGTCCTGCGCTTTCAGGCGAACGGTCGTCTCGGGCTTGACCGGTGCGTTGACGCAGTTGCTGCCGGGCTTGGCGACGACTGTGGCGTAGACGTTGAGGTAGTCGCCGCGTGCACCGGCCATCACCTGGTCGGTGAAGGGGAACGTCATCAGGACTTCCAGCGACTTCGGCAGATCGCGACCGGCATCGGCGAGCTTGCGCAGCGACGGTTCCAGTGCCCGCAGGCTGGCGGCGATGTCGTCGCGCGACGCGTTCGAGATCCGGGTGGCCACCTCGGAGAGCTCGTCGAGCTGTTCCAGCATCCGGACGAAGTCGGCGCGCTGCTCCTCCAGCACCTTCAGACCGGGGGCAAGGTCGGTCAGGATCGTGTCCACCTGCCCCTTCCGGGACGCGATCGTGGCCGAGAGCCGGTTCAGGGACTCCAGCGCGCGGACGATGTTCGTCCGGTTGCCGTCGAGGGAGGAGGTGAAGTCGTTGAGCCGCCGCAGCGCGTTCCTGACCTGCGTCTCCCGGCCGTTGAGGGCCGAGTTGAGCTCGCGGGTGATGGTGCGCAGCTGAGGGAGCCCGCCGCCGTTCAGCAACATCGACAGCGCGCCGAACACCTCCTCGGTCTCCGGGTCGCGGCCGGTGCGTTCGATCGGGATGCGCGAGCCGTTGGCCAGCGTCCCGCTGGGCGCACCTTGCGTCGCGGTCGGCGCGGCGAGCTGGATGTACTTCTCACCGAGGAGGCTCGACTGCTCGATGTTCGCCGTGGCGTTGGCGGGCAGCCGCACCTTCCCGTTCACCTTGACCGTCACCTCGGCGGTCCACTTGCCCTCGGGGAGCCGGATGTCGGTGACCCGGCCGACCGGGACGTCGTTGACCTTCACCGACGCCTGCGGCACGAGCGACAACACGTCGTTGAGCTCGATGGTGAGGGTGTACGGGTGCGAGCCGAGGTCGGCGCCACCCGGCAGCGGGACGTCCTGCACGGACAGCCCCTGCTGGCCGGAGCAACCGGCGGCCAGCACCGATCCGGCGATCAGCGCGGCGACGAGACGGTTGCGCCTCATCCCGTGACGCTTCGTCTCATGACGCCTCATCTCGAGACGCTTCATCGCGATCCTCCGCCCAGGCTGCTTGCGCCGGTGAAGACCGGTCCGGCCGCGGGGAACGGCAGCGGTGGGGAGTCGGCCGGCGGCCGCTCGGACGGGTTCAGGCCGCCGGGACCGGCCTCACACGCCTTCTTCAGTGCCTTCGAGCGCGGACCGGCCGTGCACACCGGGACGGACACTGCGGCCTGCCCCTTTCCGGCGCCCTTGCCGTACGCGGCGGTGATCTCCAGGAGGTTGCCGCGCGACATCATCGTCCGGCTGTTCGGGTCGTAGGAGTTGAGCGCGTTGCGCGCGGCCAGCGGCGCGACGTCGAACAGCTCGGCGAGCTCCTTGCGCCGGTCGACCAGGACCTTGGTGATGTCGGCCAGCTTGTCGACGTTGCCCTTGAGCCTCTTGCGGTACTTCTTGATGAAGTCCTTGAGCTTGATCAGCGCGAAGCCGAGATCGTTCAGTGCCCGCTGCAGGTTGCCCCGGTCGGCCGCGAGGAACGCCGAGACGTCGGCCAGCCGGCGCTGGAACTGCCTGACCTCGGTGTCGTTCTCGCGCAACATCCCGGTGAACTTGTTGAAGTTCGCCATGGTGCCGAAGAAGTCGTCGGCCGAGTGGTTGAGCGTCGCCGAGGCCTTGCCGAGGTCCTCGATCATCTGGTTGAGCTTGGTGCCGTTGCCCTTCAGGTTGGCGGCGTTGGCCTTGAGGAACTCCGACAACGCCCCGTTCTTGTTGACGCCCTGCGGGCCTAGGTCGGCGGAGAACTTGCGCAGCGCCCCGTACAGCTGGTCGAGCTCCATCGGCGTCGCGGTGCGGGCGACGGGGATCTGGCCGCCGGAGGCGAGCGTCGGCCCGCCGGTGTACGCCGGTGACAGCTGCACGTACCGGTCCGACACGAGGTTGGGCGCGATCACGACCGCCGTCACCTCGGCGGGGATCCGTGCGTCCTCGTCGGTGATCTCCATCTGCACGGTGACGCTCTGGCCGGCCGGCTTGATCGAGGTGATGGTGCCGATCTTCACGCCCAGCACCCGTACGTCGGAGCCGGGATAGATGCCCTGCGAGTTGGCGAAGTGCGCGGTGATCGTACGGCCACCGCCGTCCGGCATCGTCGCCAGGACGCCCGCCACGATCATCAGCGAGAGCCCGGCGGCGATGATCCAGCGCACCGTTCGCGGCTGCACCGTCCTGGGCTGCACCGTCCTGGGCGAGGGGGGTCCGGATGCCATCAGCGGCCTCCCTTGCGGGTGGGGGTGCACTTGTCGGGCGGCGTGTAGTTGGGCGGTTTGGGATCGCTCACGTACTCCTTGGGCACCGCGCCGCACAGGTAGCCGTCGACCCATCTGCCGTTGCCGGACGCGTTGGCGATCAGCCGGATGTAGGGACCGGCGAGAGAGAGCGCCTTGTCGAGGTTGCGCTGGTTGTTCTTGAGCACTTCGGTGACGGCGTCCAGCGAGTCGAGCACGGGACCGAACTGCCGGTCGTTGTCGTCGACCAGGCCTTCCAGCTCCCGCGACATGCGGATGATGCCGATCAGCAGTGAGCTGATCGCCTCACGGCGGCGCTGCAACTCGGCCAGGAGCAGGTTGCCGTCCTTGAGCAGCGCGCGGAACTGGTCATTCTGTGAGGCGATGGTGCCCGACAACCGCCGCGTGCCGTTCAGGAGTTCGGCGAGCTGCGCGTCCCGCTTGGAGATGGTCCGGGACAGCGCGGAGAGCCCATCGATCGCGGTCCGGAAGTGCTGCGGAGTGCCGGAGAACGCCTGCGAGACGACGGTGAGCGATTCGCCGACCTGCTGCGAGTCGATCTGCTCGATCGTGGCGCCGAGATCGTCGAACGCCTGCGTGACGTCGTACGGGGCGATGGTGCGATCGACGCCGATCGGCTCCCGGGGATTCTGCGCGCGGTAGCCGAGCGGGTCGAGGGCGAGGTACTTCGAGCCCAGCAACGTCTTGATCATGATGGTGGCGGTGGTCGCGTTGCCGATCCAGGCGTCCTTGACGCGGAACTCGACCTTCACCTTCGCCTCGCGCGGCGCAAGCTTCACCGAGGTGACCTTGCCGACCTTGACCCCGGCGACGCGTACCTCCTGGCCGGACTTCAGCCCGGCCGCCTCGGTGAAGTACGCGGTGTAGGCGGTACCGCCGCCGATCACCGGCAGGTCGTCGGCGCGGTACGCGGCGCCCAGCAGCAACGCGATCAGCAGCAGCCCGATGATCGCGACCCCGATCGGGTTGCGGTCCCGGGCCGGTTTGATGTGCGGCCACAGCCTCCGCTTCGCCGGCAGGAGCCGGGGCAGCTGGTCGGTGGCGTTGGGGTGGGGTTGGGTCATGGATCAGCCTTTGCACCGGTCGTCGGTGAGAGGGATGCCGGTGGGCGCGGGGCTGCCGTCGTTGTAGCGGACGCCGGTGAGCCTCACCTCGCACCGGTAGAAGTTCACCCACGAGCCGTACGACGCGGCCCGGCCGAGGACTTCGAGCTTGGTCGGGGTCCGCTGGAGGAACCGTTCGAGCAGCGGCTGGTCGGCCTCGAGGTTGCCGGTCAGCCGGCCGAGCTGGGCGATGGAGCGCTTGAGCGGGTCCCGGTTCACCTGCAGCAGGTCGGCGGTGGAGTTGGTCAGCTCGTCCAGCGAGGCGATCGCCTCGCCGATCGGCTGCCGGTCCGAGGACAGGCCCGACACCAGGGCCCGAAGCGTACGGATCAGGTCGACGACCTGGCGGTCCCGGTTGTTGATCGTGACGGTCACCTCGTTGAGGTTGTTGATCAGGTCGCCGATGACCTGGTCCTTGTCGGCGAGCGTCGAGGTGAGGGAGCCGACGGTCCGCATCAGGGATTCGAGGGTGCCGCCCTCCCCCTGCAGGACCTTGATGATCGACTCGCTCAGCTTGTTGACGTCGCCGGGCGACAGCGCCTGCATCAGCGGTTGGAACCCCTTGAACAGCTGGGTCAGGTTGAGCGGCCCCTGCGTTCGCTGCTCGGGGATCGTGGCGCCTACCGGGAGGTAGGCACCCGGCGCTGCGCCGGGGGCACCGGGGTCGAGGTCGATGTAGCGGCCGCCGACCAGGTTCAGGTACTTCACCGAGGCGGTCACCGAATTGGGCAGCCGCCGGTTCCGGTCAACGGTGAACGTCACCAGGGCCAGCCGGCGGTTCGTGATCTCGATCTTCTTGACCTGCCCGACCTGCACGCCGGCGATCCGCACCGAGTGCGCCGGGTAGAGCCCGGCGACGTCGGTGAACCGGGCCTTGTAGGTGACCCGGTCGCCGCGCGTGGTGTTCATGATCGAGGCCGCGAGCATGGCGGTGGCCGCCAGCGTCGTGACGATGAAGAGCAGAGATTTGATCAGCGGCGAGATCGTGCCGCGGGACTTGCCCCGGAGGTTGCCGAGAATGCTCACTGGCCCGCCTCCTTCCCGCCGGCGGTGTCCATGCCCGGGAAGGTGACGCGGGTGCCCCGGTAGATCGGGCCGAGCAGCGCCCCGGACCAGTCCGGCAGCTCCTCGGGCACCTCGCGGAGCGCGGGCGCGGTCAGCTCGTTGATCAGCCGGGTCTCGCCGGGGGATCCGGCGAGCGTGCCCACCGGGAGGATGCCCGGCTTGGTGAGTTTCGGCGTCGAGCCGCCACCCGGGTCATAGGGCACGCCGTAGCAGTGCGGGCCGGTGTCGGCTGTGTAGCGCGGACGGTCCACACCCGGCAGGTAGCGGCCCTTGTGCTGGACGGTGTTGATGTTGACGTGCACGCCGGGCTTCTTCGTGCCCTTGCCGAGGGCCTTGTCCATCAGCGGGACGAACTTGGCGATCGACGCGAACGTGCAGGGAAATTCCGGCGAATACTTCGCGAGCGTCTCCAGCGAGTCCCGCGAGACCCGGGGCAGCTGGATCAGATTGTTCTCGTTGCGGCGCAGGAAGTTCGTCATGTCCCGCGCCGCCCGGGTCACTGACTCATGCGACTCAGCCAGGTTGGCGCGCTGGTCGGCGATGGTGCGCGAGGTGGTGACGAAGTCGCTCAGCCCGTCCAGGATGTCGGGCGTCACCTGGCTGTAGTTGTCGGCGAACTGCGCGACCTCGACCAGGTTCTGGTTGAGGGCGGGCAGGTGCGGGTTGAGCTCCCTCAGGTACGCCTCCAGGGTGACGAGGTTCCGGCCGAGCCGGTCGCCTCTGCCTTCGAGGGCCTGCGCCATGGCCGTGAGGGTGGCGGAGAGCTCTGCGGGCTTCAGCGCGTTCAGCAGGCGCATGGTGCTCTTCAGCAGCTCCCGCAACTCGATCGCGTTGCGGGTGTTGTCCTCGGAGATCACCGATCCGTCTTTCAGCGACGCGGCGACCACGTTCGCCGTCGGGTTCATCCCTCTTCCCCCAGGCGGGACGAGTGCGACGTAACGGGCACCGAACACCGTCGTCGGCAGCAACTGCGCCGCCACGTCCTGCGGGACCCGCTTCGCCTGATCCGGCCGCAGCGCCAGCCGCAGCCGAGCGCCCGAGCCGTCCGCCGTGATCGACCGGACCTCCCCGATCACCACGCCGTGCAGCTTGACGTCCGCACCCCGGTGCATCTCGAACCCGGCCGTGGACGTCCGCAGCGTCACGAACGTGGCCTCGGTGAACCGCTTCTGGTAGATCGCGACCGACAACGTCACCAGCAGCACCGGGACGAGCAGGAACACGACGCCCAGCAGCCGGCGCCGGAGCGTCTCGAACGGCTTCACCCTGGCCATCAGCCGGTCACCTTCACCGTGGTCGTGGCGCCCCAGATCGCCAGGGAGACGAAGAAGTCCGTCACCGAGATCACGACGATCGCGGTGCGGACCGCGCGGCCGACGGCGACGCCTACCCCAGCCGGTCCGCCGACCGCGCGGTAGCCGTAGTAGCAGTGCGCCAGGATCACCATGACGCTGAAGATCAGCACCTTGACGAACGACAGCACCACGTCCTCGGGCGCGAGGAAGATGTTGAAGTAGTGGTCATAGGTGCCGGCTGACTGCCCGTTCAGCAGCACCGTCACCTGTCTGGACGCGAAATACGAGGACAGCAGCCCGATCCCGTACAGCGGGATGATCGCCACCACACCCGCGATGATCCGCGTCGTCACCAGGTACGGCAGCGAGGGGATGCCCATGCCCTCCAGGGCGTCGATCTCCTCGTTGATCCGCATCGCGCCCAACTGGGCGGTGAACCCCGCGCCGACCGTCGCCGACAGCGCGAGACCAGCCACAAGTGGAGCGATCTCGCGCGTGTTGAAGTAAGCGGAGACGAAGCCGGTGAACGCTGACGACCCGATCTGATCGAGCGCCGCGTACCCCTGCAGGCCCACCACGGTGCCGGTCGCCAGCGTCATGCCGATCATCACGCCGATCGTGCCGCCGATGACGCCGAGCGCACCCGACCCGAACGCCACCTCGCTCAGCAGCCGCAGCGCCTCTTTCAGGTAGCGGTGAATCGCGCGCGGGGTCCACAGCAGCGCCTTGATGTAGAAGCCGAGCTGGTCACCCGGCTGGTCCAGCCACCGGAACAATCTCGACGGATGACGCGCGTAGTCGCGGAAGGTCGTCGACGCCACCGCTCACGCCCCCTTCGGCGGGACGACCTGGATGTAGATCGCCGTGATCGCCAGGTTGACCATGAACAGCAGCAGGAACGCGATGACCACCGACTGGTTGACCGCGTCCCCGACCCCCTTGGGCCCGGCCCCCGGGTGAAGCCCCCGATAAGCCGCGACAACGCCCGCGATGAACCCGAAGATCACTGCCTTCGTCTGGCCCACATACAGGTCGGGCAACTGCGCCAAGGCCGAGAACGAAGCCAGATAAGCCCCAGGCGTCCCGTCCTGTAGAGCAACGTTGAAGAAGTAACCGCCCGCCACACCCACAACGGACACAAGCCCGTTCAGGCAGAACGCCACCGCCATACAAGCGATCACTCGCGGCACGATCAGGCGCTGGATCGGCGAGACGCCCATGACCTCCATGGCGTCCATCTCCTCGCGGATCGTCCGCGACCCGAGATCGGCGCAGATCGCCGACCCGGCCGCACCCGCGATGAGCAGCGCCACGATCAGCGGCGACGCCTGCTGCACAACGGCCAGCACCGAAGCGCCACCCGTCAACGACTGCGCACCCAGCTGCTTGGCCAGCGACCCAACCTGCAGCGCAATGACAGCGCCAAACGGAATCGACACCAAAGCAGTAGGCAGGATCGTCACCGACGCGATGAACCAGAACTGCTGGATCAACTCCCGCACCTGGAACGGCCGCTTGAACGTCATCCGCAGCACACTCGCGGCCAGGGCGAACATCTGCCCGGTCTGCCGCAGCCCCCCGGCGAGCGGCATGTAGTCGGACGGATTCACCTTGACCGGCTGCACCCGCGGCCGCATCGGCTCGGGCGCCGCAGGCGGTGGCGGCGGCCCCTGCGGCGGGGCAGTCACGCCCCACCTGCCAGGTGGCCGACCATTGTCTTCTTCAACATCTGCTGCCTCGAAAAAAAGGGGTAGGTGAGGTTGCTAGGCCGAGGCCCATGGAACGGGCGGCGGCGGTCCTCCCATGGATCGCCTCCTGTGCGCGTTTTGAATGGCTTCCTGGGCCTCCGCCGGAAGCAGATGCAGGTTTGCCATCACCCGCTGGCTCCGACGAACGGCGCCCATACGTTCGGGCAGGCCAGGGGAAGGCTCAAGCTGGGGCGGGATCTCCATCTCACGCACCTTCAAAGACCCGAACCGCTCGGCCTCCGCCGCCAACGTGGCCGCGTCCTTCTCTTCGCTCATCCCAATGGGCCCATGCCGGTTGCCTCGCAAAAATTGAGCGACCACCGGATCCCGCGACGTCAGCAGCACTTCCCGAGGACCGAACGTCACCAGATCGCGCCGGAAGAGCATCCCCATGTTGTCCGGCACGGTCGACGCGATCTCGATGTTGTGCGTGACGATCAACATGGTGCAATCGGTGCGCGTATTAACGTCGATCAACAGCTGCGACAGATAAGCCGTGCGCACCGGATCAAGGCCCGAGTCCGGCTCGTCGCACAAAATGATTTGCGGGTCCAACACCAGCGCCCGCGCGAGCCCGGCCCGCTTGCGCATGCCGCCCGAGATCTGCCCCGGCAGCTTGCGTTCCTCGCCCCCGAGCCCGACCATGTCCATCCGCTCAAGCACGATCCGCCGGATCTCTTTCTCCGACTTCCGCGTGTGCTCCCGCAGCGGGAACGCGATGTTGTCGTAGAGGTTCATCGACCCGAACATCGCGCCGTCCTGGAACATCAACCCGAACTTCTTGCGCGCCGCAAAAACCTTCCGGTCCGAATCCCCCACCATGTCGACCCCGTCGACGAGGACGCGCCCCTTCTCAGGCTTCAACAACCCGATCAGCGACTTCAAGAAAACGGTCTTCCCCGTCCCCGAAGGCCCCAGCATCACGCTCACCTCCCCCGCCGGCAGCGTGAGCGACACATCCCGCCAAATGGTCTGACTCCCGAACGACATCGTCAGCCCCTCGACCGTGACCTCGATCCCCATTCAGCAAACTCCCATCACTGAGCAGTCACCGTCTGAACCGGGTTCGCCTTGAATATGCCTGTGACACCAAGCTTGTCGCCGTTCCGGATAAAAGCGGCTGGACAGTTGGCATTCACATTGACCGCCTCCAGGTTAGTGCCTTCAATCGTCACCTCACCTGTGCGATTGCTGTAGGAGATGTCGATATTGCCAGGCGTCCCCGCCGAGCCGGTCCAGTCCGCTTCGCAACCGTCATCGAGTCCGATCACCTTGGCGGTCACTCCGCCGGCGTCATCATTGACCAACTTGCCGCGCGTCGTCCCCGTGGAGGCGTCGTATGAGTCTGCGTTGAATTCAAGTGGCAGGTCATTGATGACGATCTGCATGGCCAGATTGGAAGGCCCTTCGCAGATCTCCGGGTCACCGGTGTAGCCGCCGAGGCGAACTTCATCGACCGAGACCAGGCCGATGCCGGACAAACCCGAACCTGTTTTGGCCGTGGCCTTCACCTCGGCCTCCGAACAGGAGATAAGCGATCCTCGGGTCAGGTTCCGCGGGACGATGTTTCCCACATTGGTGGCGACGATCTGCCCGCCCGGCGAGAACGTCCAAGTGAGGGAACTGGCGACCGCCACCGACGCCGACGCCGCGACAGCGACCAGCACTCCCAGGAGTGAACCTGAGGTCATCGATCTGCTAAGCCGCATCTGTCCTCCTGGTTTCGCGGACATGGAGATCAAATGTCATGCCGGTTTCGCCGTGATGACCAGGTCGGGAATGGTGAGTTTGCTGACGGTCACGGTGAAAGGAGAGCCGGGGGTGAACTTGGTGGGGCACAGGCCGCCGCTCGGGCTCTGGATGGTTCCGGGCCGGTGCCGGAACTCGAAGACGTCGCTCTTGTTGTCGAAGTACCCGTCCCATCGCGCCCTGGCATCGATCCGGCACCGCGCGGTCTGGCCGGGGATGGCGTAGGAGAACTGGATACCGACCTCCTGGCTGACGGCGCGGGCCACCTGCGTTGGTGAGTCGTAGGAGTGACCGAGGAGCCCGAGAGTGAGGCCGACGTCCATTCTGGGAGTGGTGAGGCCCGGACTGGCGGTGCACGATGTCGACGGTGCCCAAGTCGGCCGTCCGAGGCCCGCACCCACTTCGGCCGCCGGCGTCTGCCAGGTCCACCTGGGGGAGCACGTGATCGAGTTGCCCGTGGTGTTGTCCCTGATCGTGATCTGCTGGCCCGTCGCGAACGTGTACCGGTGATTGAGCGGCGAGATGTGCCAGCGGAACGGACGGTCGCTGCAGTCCTCCGGGTCGTCAGTGGGATTGCACTGCTGCGACTGGAACACGGTGGCCCGGTTGCCGGAGCCGGACACCGTGGCCGTGAGAAGCGGGCTCAGGTCCTCTCCTCCAGAACCACAGCCGGCGAACCGCGGGATGGTGATCAGTTCGTTCTCGGCGGTCCGGTAGTCACCGCCGGCGGTGATCGTGGTGCCGTTCGGCAGGACCGCGACCACGGGCACGACGATCTCTCCGGCAGAGGCACAGGTGTCACCGAGCTTGATCGGCAGTCCGTTGACGTAGGCGTTCGCGACCGTCGCCCGGATCTTGCCGCGCACGAAGCTCCACGTGGCCAGTCTGGGATTGTCGGGATTCCAGCGCGACGGCGGCCAGGACGGGCGTGGCACGGCCGATTCCTGCGTGGCGTCAACGGGATTGAACATCGCCACGTTGGCGTTGCCGACCGATTCGATCTTGGTCACCGCCGTCGTCGGCATGAATCCGAAGCCCAGCATGGTGGCCGTGGACGTCTCGACTTCCGGCAGGGCGTAGTGGAACAACGCCTGCCAGTTCCGTCCCGGCTTGTAGTTGGCGATGTGGCCACGGCCGGCGACGACGTTCAGGCGCCCGCCGACCGCGGCGGCGCCGCCGAGCTTCTCGATGTTGTTGTAGCCGACCATCGTCCCGCACTTGACGGTGTCGCTCGGCTCGCGATTGTCAATGTCGAGATCGTGGTCCGGCCACTTGTCCTCGAGGAAGTCGTCCTGGTCTCCCGGTGGCTTCTGGCACCTGGATTCCGGCGGGGCCGCACGCTGGGACGGTGCTGGCCTGGAGGTCGAGGACGGGGCCGGGCCGGGTATCTCGACGCGCAGCAGGGAGCGGTCTCCCTTCGGCTCACAGTCCAGCGTCGTCTGAGCGGCGGCCGGTTCTCGCGCGTCCAGGCGCAGGACGAGCCGCGCAAGCCTCAGTTCGACGTCTCCGCCTGCCACGGGCAGGATGCCCGGTACCGCGGCTGGCCCCGAGGCCAGCTTCACGCCGCCTTCCTCGCTCTGACCGCCGGAGACCGAGAAGTCCGGCCACGTCGCGTCGACGCCACGGCCGGACTGCCGAGCGGAGATCGCCACCTGCGCGGTACCGGTGACGCTCACCGGCTCCGGACCCACGATCGACTGCGCGGCCTCGCCCCCCAGAGCGACCTTCAGCGTGAAAGCACCCAGCACGATCGGCTGCTTGACCCTGCCCCGCGACGGCGTGCCACCGGCCAGCCGGGCGGTGATCCGATGCTCGCCCGGGACACCGCCCAGCTTGGTGCACGAGAGCACGAACTCCTTGTCGACGCGCTGCTGTGCGCTGGCCGGTGGGACGACCAGCAGTCCGGCGAACGCGGCGGCGGTCGAGGGGATGACGAGTCGTACCGCGAGCCGGCTGGTCAGTTTCCGCATCGGGGACGGCGCTCTCTGTTCGTTCGGGGCGAACCGCGCCCCACCTCGATCGCAGGTGGGGCGCGGCCTGGGTATCGCTGGGCCGTGTCAGGTCACGGACTGGTGAGGGTCTGATCCGAGTCCAGGACGAAGGTGCCTTCCAGCGCCACCACGTCACCGTTCCGGATGAAGTTCGACGGGCAGTTGGCATTGACGTTGGTGGCCACGAGGTTGCCGCCACTCGTCGCGGTCAACCTGTCGGTGCTGTTGGTGAACGTGCCGGGAATCGCACCGGGCTGGCCGTTCGCTCCGACGAAGTCGGCTTCGCAGCCGTCGTCGAGGCCGATCAGCTTGCCGGTGATACCGCCGGCGTCGGCGTTGGTGAGCGCACCGGTCGTGACACCGGTGGTCGGGTTGTAGGACACCGCGTCGAGTTCAAGCGGAAGGTCGTTCACGACGATCTGGACGGCCAGGCCAGAGGGTCCCTCACAAATCGTGGGGTCACCGGTGTAGCCGCCCAATTGCAGCGTGTCGACGCTCGCGATGCCCGTGCCGTCAAGACCGGAGCCGGACTTGACGCTGCCGGTGGCCTCTGCCTGGGAGCAGGTCACGATCGCGCCGCGCGTCACGTTGCGGCCGATGATGTTGCCGACGTTGGTACCGGTGATGTTGCCGCCGGGGGTGCTGGTCCAGGTCGCGTCCTCGGCGCTGGCCGAAGGTACGACGGCCAGGGAGAGGACGGTGGCGGTGGCGGCGGTGGCGAGTACAGAGGTACGGAGGAGCTTACGCAAGGGATTTCCCTTCTCGGGGTGGAACGCGCTTGTTCTAAATGACGGACGCGGAGTAGGGAACAGTGGGGCGGTGTTGCGCGATGCGGCTTCTCCTTACTGCGAGAACTGTTTCCTCCACTCCGGTGGCGGCTTTCTCGGGCCGCCGTGCCGGAGGCATGGGGTGCCTTCTCACCTGGGACCACCCTTGTCCAGGTGAGCACCCACGGATGCGGTGGTACGGCTCGTACGTTACGGCCGAGTAGCCCCCCTCAGCAATACCTATTCGACAGAAACCAAAGGGAAAACCAGCCGATGTTCTCGCGCTTTGTCACAAGTTAAGTGTTCGATCGGCGCGAAAACGTACGAGAACGAGTACTGGCGAGTAACACAGATAACGAACTGGTAAACACCAGAGGGTAGTCACGTGTGGATAGGGTCGCCTGCACCCTTTTAGGGCGTCCGTAAGGCTCTATGCCGAGAGCACTGTGATCAGCGAAGACGGATGGAGAAGCCCAAGAAGGAGCGCGGTCCGGAGCGAGGCTCACGGCGGCGCTTGGGGAGGCGCGGGAGCTGAGGCTTCGGAGCACGGGGCGACGACGCCTGCTTTGCGGACTTCGGCCGGCGGCGTGGGGCCGGGACGGTCGCGAGCTTCAGGGTGCGGCGGGCGCGAAGGAAGACAGCGATGACCGTGCCCAGGAGGACTGCCAGCCAGGCGCCCTGGACGCTGGCGAGGACGCCGAGCACGTCTACGGGGTCGTCCGAGGCGGCGGTGAGGTGGGCGGTCGGGCCCAGGCTCATCTGCTGCGCGACCTGCGGGTTTTGGCCGGGCGCTACCTGCGGTAGCTGCACCTTGTTGCCGGGAAGGCGCTGGAACGGGAGCGCCTGCGGATTGGGGTTCGGGGGTGGAGCCTTGGGCGCCTTGGGCGATGGCAGCTTGACCGGCGGTTTCGGCGGGGTCGGATATGACTTCCGTTCGCCGGGCTTGCCGGGGAGCTTCACGATCTTCGGGACGAAGCTGACCGAGGCGGAGTCGGTCACCGTGCCGGTCGCCGAGGCGGCGCTCACTCTGAGAGTGACGACGCGGGACTTGCGGACGTCCGAAGGGACCGAGACCACGAAGGCGACTGTCTGCGGGTCGGTGAGGTTGCCGAGGGTGCAGCCCGTACGGCACTGGCCCGAGACGGAGCCTCCGGTCACTCGGGCTCCGGTGATGCGGGCCTTGGTGACAGTTCCGCCGGTGGCATTGAGGGTCGCGGTGATGGCGACCGGTGTGCCCGCTTTGGCGCTGGCTTCGGTGGCCGACACGCTGATGGACAGCTTGCCTTCGGGCTCGCCGCTCGGCGTCGGCTCGGGTTCGCCGGCGAATGCGGGGAACCCGAGCAGTAGTGATGTCGTCGCAGCAAGGACGGCCAGAAGGGTCCGCGTGCCGGTTGTTCTGAGCACGTGACTCCCTTCCTGCTCGACCCGGCTGTACGCGAGGACATTACGACCAAGACCAACAACACTCAATAGGAATCCGCAGGATTCTCGCCAAGAGGCTCTGACCTGCTGTTCCTCGTTGTCGAATGCTGAGCGTTCGATCTTTTCCGAACTCGTCACCTATGAGTACCGCCGAGTAATTGCAGCTCAGAGGCCCTCACGGCGAGCCGTTATCACCAACTAAGCGCCGCCAAACATTTGCGTTATCCGGGTCCGAGTACTCGCAGGTAATGTCGGTCTAAACCCTTGTCAGAACTTGCGGGTAGACCTATGTTTCACGTGCTCCAGTGCACGGTTTCGGGGTGAGCTCCCCCCGCATGGCGCGCTCCCAACCGTCGTTGCTGCCCGGTCGCCGCCGAGGGCCTGGTGACCGGACGTACGCGTTCAGCGGCCCCGACGCGGAGAGGTGTGTTTCATGACGCAGGCGCTCGAGCTCCCCGGCCCGGCGGAGCCCGACCCCGTGCAGGTCCCGCCGCAGTTCGCCCAGCTGATGTGGGCGGAGCTCGATGACGTCATCAACGAGGTCGTGCAGGAGATCCGGCGCGCCATTCCCGAGTACGACCGCCCCGAGAACTCCGCGTACGACCAGATCCTGCGGCTGGGCGCCGAGAAGCTGCTCAGGGCGTACATCGAGCGCATCGCCGACCCTACGGTCCCGACGACGGAACGTGATGAGACCTGCCGCGCGCTCGGGCATTTCGAGGCCGTCGAGGGTCGCGGCCTCGACCACATGCAGGCCGCCTACCGGATCGCGTTCCACATCGCCTGGCGGCGGACGGCGGCCGTGGCCGAACGGGAGAAGATTCCGTCGGTCATCGTCACCACGATGGTCGAGTCGATGCTCACGTACATGGACGAGGCCATCACCCAGACCCGGCACGGCCACCGGCAGGCGATGGAGCACGCCGACCTGCGCCGCCGGGAGCACCGGCGGCAGCTGCTGCATCTGATCCTGCAGCAGCCGGCGGTCGTGCCCGAGGCCATTGAGGATCTGGCCCGGACCGCGTCGTGGCCCTTGCCGGAAGAGGTCACGATGGTGGCGATCCATCCGGACGCCCCGTGCACGCTCTCCGCGCTGGACGCCGACGTGCTGATCGACCTTGATGCCGCGGCGCCGTGCCTGCTCGTCCCCGGGCCGCTGGACCGCAACAGGAAGAACATGCTGGAAGCGGCGCTGTCTGAGGCCAGCTCGGTGCTGGGTCTGACGATGCCGCTCGACAAGGCGACGCATTCGCTGCGCTGGGCACGGCGAGTGCTGGAGCTCGCCGAAGAGGGCATCATCCGGGACGGCTCTCTGATCCCCTGCGAGCAACATCTGATGACGATGTGGCTGCTCTCCGACGTCACGCTGATCGAGGAGCTCACCCGCCGGCACCTGGCCCCGTTCGACGACATGTCGGACGGGCATCGCCGGAAGCTCACCGAGACTCTCGCCGAGTGGGTCACCACACGCGGCAACGCGGTGGAGCTGGCCGAACGGATGAACGTCCACGCACAGACCGTCCGCTACCGCCTCCGCCAACTCGAGAGCTACCTCGGAGAGAGCCTCGCCGACCCGGACACACGCTTCTCTTTGGACGTCACATTGCGGGCCGCGAGCCTGCACCGGCGGCGTCACCTGGGACGACGCGGCACCCCAGGGAACCGCGGCGAGTGACCTCAGAGAACCGTGTGGCGAACAAGCGCTTGGGTAGACTTAGTGGATTATCAACTCGCGATTGTCGAAGGTGAGTACCGACCGGGACCGATCACTCGTTACGGACCGCCACACCATGATCACGAGCGACGATTTTACGTTCGCTTTAACTTCCGGCGGCGGTATCCCACTTAATGTCAGTGTGCTCCAACTCACAACCAGCGCTCGGGGGACGCGCAGGGGTCCCCCGCTCGGCGCGTCCCTTCCGGGACCAGATGCCGTACTGACACACGGCCGCACGAGACCGGGCGACCCCGCCAGGTCTCGGTCCGGCCGTGCCGACGGTGTTTACCTGGAGGTGCCCACCGATGCCCCGAACGCTCGAGACGGGGACGCTGGAATCAGCGCCGCCGCCGCTCCCGCGGCGGCTCCTCACCATCCTGCGGCCGGAGCTGCCCAGCCTGGCCGAGGAGATCATCGAAGAGATCCCCCGAGCGCTCCCCGAATACGACCGGCCGATGCAGGGCCCGTACGTGACGGCCCTGCAGATCGGCGTCGAACGAGCTCTCGACCAATTCGTCGCGCGGGTGGCGGACGCCGCTCCCGATCCCGGCCGCCATGCCGACACCTACCGCCGTCTAGGCCGCTTCGAGGCACACGAGGGCCGCTCCCTCGACAGCCTTCAGGCCGCCTACCGGATCGGCGCGCAGGTGGCCTGGCGTCGGCTGATGGCCGTCGCCGCGCGGCACGATCTCTCGTCGTCGGTGATGGCGCAGCTCGCCGACGCGCTGTTCGGATACATGAACGAGTTGGCGTCGCTCTCCCTCAGCGGGTACATGGACGCGCGCCCGACCGAGATGGAGGACCAGCGCCGGCGGCTCCTGCAGTTGATCGTCTCCAGGCGTCCGGGCTCCGACCGCGCCATCGCGGAACTCGCCGAGCTCACCGAGTGGAACGTGCCTGACGAGGTGACGCTGGTCGCCGTCCCGCCGGACGCGCGCTGCGTCCGCGACGCCCTCCACGACGACGTGCTGCTCGACCTCGCAGCCGACGAGCCGCGGCTCCTCGTCCCGGGTCGCGCGCCCGGTGGGCAGCCCGAACCGCTGTCCCCCGAACGCCGGAAGATGCTCGCCGAGGCGTTCCCCGACGGCTGCGTCGCGGCGGGACTCACCGTGCCGTTGGAGCACGCCGCGGACTCGCTCCGGTGGGCCCGGCAAGCGCTCACGCTGATCGAGGCCGGAGTGCTGGACGACGGGCCGGTGACCTCGTGCGAAGACCATCTGGTCACGCTGTGGCTGCTCTCCGACTGCGCCCTGGTCGACCAGCTCGCGCGGCGGCATCTCGGCGGCATGAACGACCTCGAACCCGGGCAGCGCGAACGGCTCGTGGCGACGCTGCACACCTGGCTCACGACCCGCGGAACGGCCGCGGAAATGGCCGATGAACTGCATGTTCACCCGCAGACCGTCCGGCACCGCATCAAGCGCCTCGAAAAGGAGCTGGGCGGCCGCCTGACCGACCCCGACGCGCGCTTCGCCATCGAGATCGTGCTGCGTGCGATGTGGTTGCGCAACAGTGTCCGGACCGAGCCCCACGACCCGCCGGAGGATCACTGAAACACTCACTCGATGACAATTTATCGATCATCGAGAACGGCGATTTCGCCTCCGACACGAACTCTGCATGCAAGGGTTGATAAACGCCTCCGGTCCATGTTGATATCAAATCAGAGGCTTCTTTTATTTGATATTTCTCGCCTGGTCCGGAGGTGTGGAGGAAGTGCCCCTGCGCACGGCACGCGGCGCGGTCCTGGCAGGGCTCGGCGCAGCAGCGATTCTGGCCGCGGGCTCGGCGGCCCCGGTGGCCGCCGACCCGACGCCCAGCCCGTCGGGAACGGTCTCGGATCCGCCGCCCAGCGATCCGCCGTCCGACCCGCCGTCGGACCCGCCCTCGGATCCACCGTCCGACCCACCTTCGGACCCTCCATCCGATCCGCCGTCCGACCCTCCCTCGGATCCGCCGTCTGATCCCCCGAGCGACCCGCCTTCGGACCCGCCGTCAGATCCGCCATCGGACCCGCCCTCGGATCCGCCGGGCGACAAACCTCCAGGCGACAAACCTCCGGGGGATAAGCCCCCGGGCGACAAACCTCCGAAAGACAAGCCGGACAAGCCTGGACCTGGCAAGCCCGACCCGTCGTCGCCCGCTCCGCAACTGTCGGCCGGGCTGACGATGAGTTACCCGGTCGTGGCTCCCGGCGGCACGGTGACGGCCATGGTCCGGGTGTCGGCTACGAAGGCGAACGCCAGCGGCGCCAGGGTGAGTCTTTCCGGCGCCGGTGTCTCGATCAGCCCCGCGTCGCAGAGCATCGGCACGGTGACCGCGTCCGGCATGGGCGCGCTGGCCACCGTGAAGATTCCGGCCAACGCCAAGCACGGCGTCATCACGATCGTGGCCACCGTGACGGCGAACAAGGCGGCGAGCAAGTCCGCGTCCGCCACAGTCGTCGTCACCGCCAAGGAGAACATCACGCCGCCGCCCGGCCTCGGCCCCGGCTCGCCCGGATCCCCCGGCGGCTCGGCTCCGTCCGGCGGCGGCTACAGCCCGTTCAGCCTGCCGCCCAGCCAGGTCGCGCTGCCGCCGGTCGCGTCACCGCAGATCGCCCCGGACGCCCAGCCGATCCTCTCCATGGCCGCGCTGCGGGCGGGTGCCGAGCCGACCTTCGACGCGAAGGACTTGGCCGCCCTGCAAGCGGGATGGCTCGCGGGGTTGGTGACCTCTGTGGCGTTGCTCCTCGCCAGGATGCAGGTGCTCCACCGGCGCCGGGCCTCTGCTCGGCAGGCTCGCCGCGTCCTCTTCCTGCCGTACAAGACCAAGCTGCCGGACGGCGTGAAGCTCCCAGACGGCGTCAAGCTGCCGAAGGGCAAGAAGCTCACCGCCGCCCGCTTGCGCGCTCTCCCGCCGCAACCCGCACCACAGTCCACGCGCCCCGCCAAGCGTGAACGCGCCGTACGGGTGGTGTGGGTGCCGATCCGGGCTCCGCGGATCGCTCGTCCTTGAGCGTCTTTGAGGCCGTCCGCCGTCCGGCCTCATGACAGCCCGGGGACTATCTGGTGATCAGGTAGTCCTCGGGCTTGGCCTTGCGCGAGCCCGCCCAGAACTCGAAGGTGTGCCCTGGCCAGAGCGTGCGGTTGACGCCGTTCTCGTCGAGGTACCAGCTCTGGCAGCCGCCCTCGCTCCAGACCGCCTTGCGCAGCCGCTTGTGCATGCGGTCGTTGAACGAGCGCAGCGCGGCGGGCTTGGGCTCGATGGCGTCGCCGCCGGTGTCCTGGAGCAGCTTGAGGCAACTGAGCACGTGCTGGATCTGCACCTCGATCATGAAGACGACCGAGTTGTGGCCCAGGCCGGTGTTGGGGCCAAGCAGCGTGAAGAAGTTGGGGAACCCGGGATAGCTGGTGCCCCGGTAAGCCTCGATGCCGTTCGCCCAGAGCTCCTGGATCTTCAGCCCGTTCCGGCCGACGATGGTCTGGTCGTTGAGCACGTCGGTCACCTTGAAGCCGGTGCCGTAGATGATGGCGTCCACCTCGTGCTCCCGGCCGTCCCCGGTGACGATCGAGTGCTCGCGCACCTCGGCGACGCCGGCGGTCTCCACCTCGACGTTGGGGCGGGCGAGCGCCGGATAGTAGTCGTTGGACAGCAGCACCCGCTTGCAGCCGATGGTGTAGTCAGGGGTGACCTTGGCACGCAGCTCCGGGTCGGAGATCTGCCGCTGGATGTGCCAGCGGGCGAGCCTCTCCATCGGCCCCGACAGCCGCGGATCGATGGTGAAGCCGATGGCGCGGGCCTCCAGCGTCCAGTAGATGCCGCTGCGGAACGCGCGCGCCGCACCCGGCACCTTCTCGAACGCCCTGCGGACCGGCCGGGGGAACGTGCGGTCCGGCTTGGGCTGGATCCATGGCGGGGTGCGCTGGAAGAGGACGAGCTCGTCGACCTGCTTGGCGATCTGCGGCACGAACTGGATCGCCGACGCGCCGGTGCCGATGACGGCGACGCGCTTGCCCCGGAGGTCGTAGGAGTGGTCCCAGTCGGCGGAGTGGAAGGCCTTGCCCTTGAACGTCTCCATGCCGGGCAGGTCGGGGTACGACGGAACGTGCAGCGCGCCGATCCCGGAGATGACGGCCTTGGGCGTGAAGACGGTGCCGTCGGCGAGCGTCACGTTCCAGTGCTTGGCCTTGTCGTCGTATTCGAGGGCGTCGACGGTGCTGTTGAAGCGGATGTGCTCGCGGACGCGGTACTTGTCCGCGGTCCTTTCCATGTACGAGCGGATCTCCGGCTGTGGCGCGAACATCCGCGACCAGCCCGGGTTGAGCTCGAAGGAGAACGAGTACATGTGGGACGGGACGTCGCAGGCACAACCGGGATAGGTGTTGTCGTGCCAGGTGCCGCCGAGGGCCTCGCTCTTCTCCAGGACCACGAAGTCATGGAAGCCGTGCCTCTTCAGCTGGATGGCCATGCCGAGCCCCGCAAATCCGGAGCCGATGATGACGATCGCCGCCCGTTCGCTCATGCGCTTCCCTCCCACACTGACCTACTCTCGGTAAGTTACCGGGAGTAGGTTACTGACGGTAGGTCCAACAGATAAGATTTCGTTGTGAATGCAGCCACACCGCGCCGCCGCCGGATGTCACGTGCCGAGCGAGAGCGGCAGATGCTGGATGTGGCCGAACAGGTCTTCACCGAGCACGGCTACCGGGCCGCATCCATGGACGAGATCGCCGAGCGCTGCGGCGTCTCCAAGCCGATGTTGTACGAGTACTTCGGCTCCAAGGACGGGCTGTTCCACGCGGCGCTGGCCCGTTCGAAGGCAGAGCTCTACGAGGTCACGCAGAAGGCGATGGCGGGCGCGACCACACCGCAGGACATCCTGCGGCGCGGGATGCTCGCCTACTTCGAGTTCGTCGACTCGCACAGCGACTCGTTCACGATGTTGCTCTCCGCGCCGCTGACCGTGCCGCCGGAGAGCGCCGACCTCGTCGAGGAGACGCGGCAGCAGCAGAGCGCCCTCATCGCCGGCGTGCTGAAGTCGTTCGTCCCTGACGCGCCGGACGCGGCCCTGCACGCCTTCACCGAGATCATCATCGGCGGCTGCGAGCGGCTGTCGCTGTGGCGGGCCCGCCATCCGGACCAGATCAGCGTCGAGGAGGCCGCGGGCTACATGACCGACTTCTGCTGGCAGGGACTCAGTCCGTACGTTCCATGAGCTCCGTACGTTCCATGAGTCCCTTGTGCAGGGCGTCCAGCGCGTGGATGAGCATGTCGAGGCCGAACTCGAAGTCGGTCTCCGGGTCGTGCCGCGCCAGGTCCGGGGCGAACGCGATGACGTGCGGGAACTCATCCGGATCGAGGCGCGCCAGCGACTCGGCCACCGCGGGCTGGTAGTCGAGCGCCTTGGCCTGGCCGATCTCGCGCATCTGCGCACCGAGCGCGTAGGCCATCAGCGCGCGCATGATGCGGACGGAGGTCTCTCCGTCGAAGCCCGCGGCACTGGCCAGGGCGAGCGCGCGTTCGGCGGGGCGCAGGCCCACCGGAGTGTCGATCTTGTGGGTGAACACGACCGTCATGCTGCGCGGGTAGTCGTGTGCGACCTTGCGGAAGGCCCGCACGAGCGCGCGGGCGCGTTCGGTGAACGGCTCGTCCGGATCGTCGGCGAGGTCGATGCCGGCCACCACGTGCTCGGCGACGCCCTCGAAGAGGGCCGCCTTGTTGGGCACGTGGTTGTAGAGGGACATCACCGCGACGCCGAGCTCGGCGGCCACCCCGCGCATGGAGAGCGCGTCGGCGCCGTCGCGCTCGATCAGCTCGACGGCGGCGCGCACGATGCGCTCACGCGTCAGGGCCGGCCGGGCCGCTCCGGGCGCGGCCTCCTCAGGGGTGACGGAGCTCACTCTGCTGACCATCGGCCCGCCCCTTTCCCACCGTTGACGCCTGTAAGTGGCTCGTGACACGGTACGTACACCGTACGTCTGACGTACAACGTACGTCAGCACCTCAATGCGGAGGGCGCCCATGTCGACTCATGACCTCTACACCGAGCCCGTCGACAAGTCCACCTGGCAGGTCCCGATGACCGGCGATGCCCGGTTCACCTGGGAGTACGACGACGGCCGGGACCGCCTGCTCGCCCTCTACCAGAAGGGCAAGGACAAGCAGTGGGATTCGGAGAAGCGGATCGACTGGGACCTGGAGGTCGACCCGCACAACGCGCTCGGCGTGCCCGACCAGTCGCTCGCCATCTACGGCACCAAGTACTGGGACATGCTCAGCCCCAGGGAGATCGGTGAGCTGCGGCGGCACTCGGTCTCATGGCAGTTCTCCCAGTTCGTGCACGGCGAGCAGGGCGCGATGATCACCGCCGCGCGGATCGTGGAGTCGGTGCCCGACCTGGACTCCAAGTTCTACTCGGCGACCCAGACGATGGACGAGGCGCGGCACGTCGAGATCTTCTCGCGCTTCCTCCAGGAGAAGATCGGGATGGTCTACCCGATCAACACCAAGCTCCAGGATCTGCTGAACGAGACGCTCACCGACTCGCGCTGGGACATGCCCTACCTCGGCATGCAGGTGCTGATCGAGGGGCTCGCGCTGGCCGCGTTCGGCGTCATCCGCGACATCACCACACAGCCGCTGCCCAAGCAGATCCTGGCGTACGTGATGCAGGACGAGGCGCGGCACGTCGCGTTCGGGCGGCTGGCGCTGCGCGACTACTACAAGCAGCTGTCCCCCGCCGAGCTCAAGGAGCGCGAGGAGTTCGTCATCGAGGGCTGCTACCTCATGCGCGACCGCATCCGCGGCCGGGAGATCTGGACCAACTTCGGGATCGATCCGAAGGAGGTCGACCACATGGTCGAGAACTCCCCGTACATGCGGATGTTCCAGAGCCTGCTGTTCAGCCGCATCGTGCCGTGCGTCAAGGACATCGGGCTGTGGAGCGAGCGCATCCGGCGGGCCTACGACGACATGGGCGTTCTCGACATGTCCAAGGGCGATCTCGAGGCGCTGATGGGCCAGGACGAGGAGATCGCCGAGAAGCTCGACGCCGAACGGTTCGCCGCCGAGGAGGCCGATCGCAAGGCCGAGGTGGACGCCGTGATCGCGGCGGAGGCGGCATCCTGAGTACCTTTTGGTGAGATCCGCTTCTTGCTGAGATCCGTCCCCCGGGAGGTACCCATGCCCATCGCGCAGTTCGACGGAGCGCTCGCCGTCGTGACCGGGGCCGGCAGCGGCTTCGGCCGCGCCACCACGCTGGCCCTGGCCGAACGCGGCGCGAAGGTCATCGCGGCCGACATCGACCTGGAGTCGGCGGAACGCACGATCGTCCTGGCCAAGGCACTGGGCGCGGACGGCACCCCCTACCAGGTCGACGTCGCGGACGCCGGGGCGATGGAGTCGTTCGCCGACGAGGTGCGGTCCACCCACCGGGTCCCCGACATCGTGGTCAACAACGCCGGGATCGCCGTGGCCGGCCCGTTCCTGGACACCGGCCTGAAGGACTGGGAGCGGATCGTCGGCGTCAACCTCTGGGGCGTGATCCACGGCTCGCGGCTGTTCGGCAGGCAGATGGTGGAGCGCGTCAACAACCTGCCCAACAAGCCGGACAAGCCCAACAAGGGCGGGCACATCGTCAACATCGCCTCGGCCGCCGGGTACACCCCGTCGCGCGAGCTGCCCGCGTACTGCACGACCAAGGCCGCCGTGGTGATGCTGAGCGAATGCCTGCGGGCCGAGCTCGCCGGGTCGCGCATCGGCGTCACCGCCGTGTGCCCCGGCTTCGCCAACACCAACATCGCCCGCAACGCCACGTACGTCGGCGTGAGCGAGGCCGAGCAGGAGCGCCTGCGCGAACGCGGCCAGCGGGCGCTCCAGATGCGCCGCTACCCGCCGGAGAAGGTGGCGGAGCGGATCATGGACGCGATCGCGAAGAACAAGCCCCTCGTGCCCGTCAACTTCGAGAGCCACCTGCTGCACGCGCTCTCCCGCGTCTCCCCCGCCTCGCTGCGCCTGCTCGCCCGTATACCCGCGCCGCTCCGTTAGCGTGCCCAGTCTGAAGGCGGGCGGAGCGGGCCGAGCACCTCCCCGGCAGGGCGCTCGGCCAGCGGCACGTCCGCGGGATGGTCGATGAGCGCGAGGCAGGCGGCGTAGCCGGGACCGGGGTCGAGGGTCCGCATGGCCATGCGGCCGGGCAGGTCCGGCCTGCCTTCCCAGGCCACCAGCCGAGGCGGATCGGCGGGCGGCGACATGTGCAGGTGCGTGAGGGCGACCCGCAGGCCGTCGCCGGTCGCCTTGAGGGCGGCCTCCTTGCGCGTCCAGTACGCGACGAGCGCCTCGGGGCTCATCCCGGCGGCCCCGGTGCCGGTCTCGGCGTCGGCCTTCTCAGCGGGCGCCAGCAGGTGCCCGGCGATGCTCTCCGTCGCGCGCCCGGTCTCCTCGACGTCCACGCCGAGCGGGCCGTACGGCGAGATCGCCACCGCGACCCGGTCACCGGAGTGGGAGACCGAGACATGCGGGCCGCCTTCGATCACCGGGCGTCCGTGCGGCTTGCCGCAGTCGTCGCACGCCCGGTCAACGGGAACGTGTTCTGGAGCGAGGCCGCGCGCCCTCCCCACGGCGAGCCGGGTGATGGCGACGCCGAGGGTGAACCGATTCCGGTCGGCGTCACGCAGATACCGTTCCCGGCGCTCGCGTTCGACCGGGTCGAGCAGCTCGATGTGGGCCGGACGCACATCTCCCAGGGTCGCCCACCAAACTGCAACCGGTTCCACCGTCAACTCCCATCAAACGCCTTCTCACAGCCCCCACCCAACCACCCTTTCAACGGACAAGCTACGCTCGGCCGTCCGATTTCACATTAGGTGATGGCCTCACGGAAGCGGCCACCGCAATTCAATTGGTACGCCTAAAAGACCGATACGGGCCGCGGGGTGATGGTCCACCCTGCGGCCCGTCTTCTGAGGATCTCCGGTTTGCCCCCGGGGACGGCTACACCCAGGACACTCCTGTCAATCGCGCGTACACGCCGTCGACCTCCTCCTCCCCACGGGCCGACCGTACCGGGCATCGCCCTCCCACCGGGCGGGCCGGTACCGCCCTCCCCTATACCGAAACACCTTAGGAGCGAATGACAGCCCTTATCCCGCGTTCGGCCGAATTCGGTCAGAAATGATTCAACTGATACCGGCCAGCACTTCTCGCGCGACGTCCGTGGCTTTGGTGAGACACGTTTGCTCACGCGAATCCGTTTCATTTTTACTCTCGGCATATTCGCTGTAACTGACGGCTATCACCGTATTGCGAAGTCGTACGGTCACCTGTCCGACGACCGTCGGCTGCCCCTTGTCCACCTTGAACCAGCGGAACGCCTCGTCGCCGAGCCCGCGGTGCCGGCTGAGGCTCACCGTCTGCTCGAGCGTGGGCTTCTGCGCCTGGGTCCACTGGGCGTTGTAGTAGCCCTTCGCGTCGTCCACCGGCGACGTCGACTTGTCCGGCGGGTAGAGGTGGGCCTCCACCCGCAGCCAGCGTGAGTCCGCTCCGGTCGAGGCGTACGTGCAGGTCGTCAGCGTGGTGTTGCGGCTCTGCTCCTGGCGGCGCGCGCCCGGGATGAGACGGCGGACCGTGCCCTGGGCGACCGTGCTGCAGGACGCGGGCAACGCGGTGATCGGCGGCGCTCCCGCGACGCTGGGGCTCGGCGACGGCGACGCCGGCTTCTCCGAGGGCGTGTCCGAGGGGGTGGGCGGCCCGGAGGTCTCCGTTCCGCCTCCGCCCGTGGGTGCGGGAGCCGGAGACTGCCCGGCCTTCTCCCGTTCGTCACCGCCCGGCACGACCACGAACACCACGGCGGCGGCGATCGCGAAGGACACCACCGCGGTCACCACGGCGGCGACCCGCGGGCGGCGCGCCCGCGCCGGCGGGTCCGGCGCCGAGTAGACGCGTTGGAAAGGCTCAGGCGGACGTGGACGCCCCACTCCCCGCTCCCTACTCACCCGACAACTCCCCGGACAGCCCCTATGCCCGAAAAGGTAATCGGGCGAACGTGCCCCTGACCAGAGGCCCCGGTAGCGGCAACTGTCAGACCTTACGGACACAATGGAAGATGTGCTGCTCGCGGAGATCGCTCGTACGTCGGACGCGGTGGCCGGCACGTCGGGCCGCAAGACCAAGGTGGGGTTGCTCGCCGAGTGCCTGCGCGCCGCCGATCCCGGCGAGGCCGCCATCGTGGTGGCCTACCTGTCCGGAGACCTTCCCCAGCGCCAGATCGGCGTCGGCTACGCCTCGCTGCGCGAGATACCCGAGCCCGCGGCCGTCCCGTCCCTGGGCGTCTCCGAGATCGACGCCGCGTTCACCGAGATCGGCGCCGTGGCGGGCAAGGGCTCGGTCGCCCGCCGCCGCGAGCTGCTCGCCGCCCTCCTCGCCCGCGCCACCCACGCCGAGCAGGACTTCCTGATCCGGCTCCTCGCCGGCGAGCTGCGCCAGGGCGCCCTCGACGGCGTGATGGCCGAGGCGATCGCGGCCGCGGCGGAGGTCCCGGCCACCGAGGTACGGCGCGCGGTGATGCTGCGCGGCGCCCTGGGCCCCGTCGCCGCCGCCGCACTCGCCGACGGTGTCGACGCCCTCCGCACGTTCGGCCTGGAGGTGGGCCGCCCCATCAAGCCGATGCTGGCCGCCGCCGCTCCCACGATGGAGGAGGCCCTCGAGAAGCTCAGTGCCGGCGAGAAGCCCGGTGCCGGCGAGAAGCCCAAGGGCGAGGTCGCGGTCGAGTGGAAGATGGACGGCATCCGCGCCCAGATCCACGTCACCCCCGCCTCGGACGGCGGCGGGGTCCGTGTCTTCACCCGCACCCTCGACGAGATCACCGACCGCCTCCCCGAGGTGGTCGAGGCCATGCGCGCGCTCCCCGTCCAGACCGCCGTCTTCGACGGCGAGCTCATCGCGCTCCGGCCCGACGGACGCCCTCATCCGTTCCAGATCACCTCGGCCCGGACCGCGACCCGCACGCACAGCGCCGGCTCCGTGCCGCTCTCGATCTTCCTGTTCGACGTCCTCCACCTCGACGGCGACGACCTGCTGGACGCCCCGTCCGCCGAGCGCCACGCCGCGCTGGCCCGGGTCGCCCCCGAAGATCTCCGCATGCCCCGGGTCGTCACGTCATCTCCTGACAGGGCCACCGAGTTCTTCACGGAGTCCGTCGCGCTGGGCCACGAGGGCGTCGTGGTCAAGTCGCTCGACACCCCCTACACCGCCGGCCGCCGCGGCGCCGGGTGGATCAAGGTCAAGCCCCGGCACACCCTCGACCTCGTCGTGCTGGCGGTCGAGTGGGGCCACGGCCGCCGGCAGGGGCTGCTGTCCAACCTCCATCTGGGCGCCCGCGATCCCGAGACGGGCGGGTTCGTGATGCTCGGCAAGACGTTCAAGGGCCTCACCGACAAGCTCCTCGCCTGGCAGACCGAAAAGCTGCGTGAGCTGGCCGTCCGCGAAGACTCCTGGACCGTCCACGTCCGCCCGGAGCTGGTCGTCGAGATCGCCTTCGACGGCGTCCAGCACAGCCCGCGTTACCCCGGCGGCATCGCCCTCCGCTTCGCCCGCGTGCTCCGTTACCGTCCCGACAAGTCCGCCGCCGAGGCCGACACCATCGACACGGTGAAGGCCATCGCGCCGGTCATCGACTGACCACCGGTCGCGGGCTCCTCCGTCAGGTGCCGTCATGTGGTTGGCGGACCTGGTCACCTGGTTGTGACCGGGCGCCGCGCGCCTCCGTCACCCCTTTGCGGAGACTGCGGAGGTCGAGATCATGGCGTCCCGCGATGAACTCCTGGACCCAGATCTTCCCCCTGATGAGGGGACGCCGGAACCGTTCCTCGTGCCACTGGGCACGGCGCGCCTTGCGCGAACCCGGCACATACCGCCAGCGGGCCCAGGGCGAGCCGGGGCGGGCCAGGCGGATCGCGCCGATGATGAGGATCAGCGGGACGAAGAGCCCGAGCAGCCCGGTCCAGATCTTCCCTTTGAGGAGCGTGACCACGGCGAGGGCCAGGTTGGCGGCCAGCGTGACGAAGTAGATGACGATCAGACCGGTATGGCTGATCCCGCCCTCCGGGTCGGGCTGGATCCCCTCGAATCCGAGGGGCCGGATGCCGAGCAGGAGCAGCCCGGTCACCGCGATCGCGACGAAGACCGCGTCCACCGACGCCCGGCCCTTCTCGGTCCAGTAGACGTCGCTGAGATGCAGGATCAGCGCGAACTCGTCCAGCACGAGCGCGGAGCCCATGCCGAAGATGATCGCGGCGGCGACGTCGAAGCCGCCGTATTCGTCGGGGATCGCCATGCTCGCGACGCCGCCGACGAGCATCAGGACCACGCCGAAGACGACATGGTGGATATGGAGATCGCCGGCCTTGACGTTCTTGAACCACCAGCGCATCTCGGCCCGGATCAGCCGGACGTTCACCCTGGTCACGACGAACATCACGATGAACGCGGTGAAGAACGAGAAGAGCGGCAACCTGCCCGTCTCCACGATCCGGTGCGTGAACAACTCGAACATGAGACCCCCGTCCCCCAATCATGCCCTGCGACATGCACAGATATCGTTAAGAGCACGCCGATCAGGGGTTACCTGAGGGCAACGAGGGAGGTGGCGGGGATGAGCCGCATTGTGGACCGCTGCGATCCCGGGGGCCGCGCGTGGATCTCCGAGGCGATCCGCAAGGTCGAGGCCGACGCCAACCGCAGCGCCGACACCCACCTGCACGTGTTCCCGCTGCCGCCCGAGTGGGGCATCGACCTCTACCTCAAGGACGAGTCCGTCCACCCGACCGGATCGTTGAAGCACCGGCTGGCGCGGTCGTTGTTCCTGTACGGGCTGGCGAACGGCTGGATCCACGCTGGGACCACCATCATCGAGGCGTCCAGCGGATCGACGGCGGTCAGCGAGGCGTACTTCGCCCGGCTGATCGGGCTGCCGTTCATCGCGGTGATGCCGGCGACGACCAGCCCGGAGAAGATCGAGCTGATCGAGTTCTACGGCGGCCGCTGCCATCTGGTGGACGACCCGTCGTCGATCTACGACGAGTCGCGGCGGCTGGCGCAGGAGTGCGACGGGCACTTCATGGACCAGTTCACCTACGCCGAGCGGGCCACCGACTGGCGCGGCAACAACAACATCGCCGAGTCGATCTTCGAGCAGCTGTCGCTGGAACGGTTTCCGGAGCCGTCCTGGATCGTGGTCGGCGCGGGCACCGGCGGCACCTCGGCCACGATCGGGCGGTACGCGCGGTACCGGCGCTTCCAGACCAGGGTCGCCGTGGTCGACCCGGAGGGCTCGGCGTTCTTCGGCGGGTTCGCCGACGACGACCGGTTCCGGACGGCCCCGGGTTCGCGCATCGAGGGCATCGGGCGGCCGCGGGTGGAGCCGTCGTTCCTGCCGACCGTGATCGACCGGATGATCCAGGTGCCGGACGCGGCGTCCATCGCGGCGATGCGCTGGACGAGCGAGGTCACCGGGCGCAGCGTGGGCGGCTCGACCGGTACCAACATGTGGGGCGTGGCCGGGCTCATCGCCGAGATGCTGGCGCGCGGCGAACGCGGCAGCGTGGTCACGCTGATCTGCGACGGCGCCGAGCGTTATGCCCACACCTACGGCTCGGACGCCTGGCTGGCGGAGAAGGGCCTGGTCGTCGGGCCGTACCTGGAGAGCCTGCGGGCCTTCCACAAGACCGGCGAGATGCCCCTCGAAGCCTGGGGAGGGCCGGGCTAGCCCGAGAGCCTGATGGGATTGACCAGGTCGGCGTAGATCAGCAGCCCACCCATGACGATCATGATGGCGGCCATCACGTAGGTCAGCGGCAGCGCCTTGGCGACGTCGACGTAGCCGGGGTCGGGACGGCCGAAGAGCCTGGCGAAGAACTTCTTCAACCCCTCCAGCAGCGCCCCGGCCATGTGGCCGCCGTCCAGCGGCAGCAGCGGCACCAGGTTGAACATCCCGATCGCGAGGTTGATCGAGCCGAGCAGGCCGATGAAGATCGCGATCTTGCGCTTGGTGGGCCATTCGGCGGCGACGACCTCGCCGCCCAGCCTGCTGACCCCGACGACGCCGACCGGCCCGTTGGGGTCGCGCTTCTCGTCGCCGAACGCGGCGTGCCAGACGCCGACCATCTTCTGCGGCATGCGCACCAGCGCCCCGGCCGTGTGCGCCGTCATCGAGCCGAACTGCTCGGCCACCGCGACCGGCCCCTGCCGCTCGTAGGTGTACTCCTGCAGCGGCGTGATGCCGAGGAACCCGACCGTGACGGTCTTGGTCTCGTCCTTGAGGTCGGGCATCTGGTTCTTGATGATCGGGACCTGCAGGGAGACCTGCTGCCCGCCGCGGTCGACCACCACCGGCACGGTCTTGCCGGCCGAGTCGCGGATCAGGGTCTGCAGCTGCGGGTAGTTCTCGATCTTCTGGCCCGCGAACGAGACGAAGCGGTCATTGGGCTTGATGCCGACCTTGGCGGCCGGGGTGGGCGTGGCGCCCGCCGGGCACTTCGCGGTCGCCTGGGCGGCCGGGACGACGCACTCGCTGACCGCGCTGACGACCGGCCGGGCGACGCGGTTCTCCTGGCCGATGCCCATGATCAGGATCGCGAAGAAGAGCACCGCGAGCAGCAGGTTCATGGCCGGGCCGCCGAACATGATGGTGAGCTTCTGCCACCACTTCTTGGCGTAGAAGACCCGGTTCTCGTCGCCGGGACGGACCTCCTCCAGCGCCGCGCCGCGGGCGGACTCGATCAGCCCCTGCCACGGCCCGGTGCTGACCTGGCGCACCTGGCCGGGGGCGTCGCCCTTGCGCGGCGGGAGCATCCCGATCATGCGGATGTAGCCGCCCAGCGGGATCCACTTGATCCCGTACTCGGTCTCGCCCTTGGTCCGGGACCACATCGTCGGCCCGAAACCGACCATGAACTGGGTGGTTCGCACGCCGAACTTCTTGGCGAACGAGAAGTGCCCCAGCTCGTGCAGCGCGATGGAACCCATGAGGCACAGGAAGAACCCGAGCACACCTGCCACCCAGAGCAGCAACTCCATGCGTGCGCGTCCCCCTCGTGAATACCGGCGACTCGTGATCTCCAACGACCCGTTCAGCGTACGTTATGGGAAACGCACGGCAACCGCGTACGAGTTCACTTCACGGCCCACAAACTTGGGCAAGAAGCCGCGGAGCGCACCCCCCGTCGGAGCAGCGGCACGACACGCGCTGGGCTAGGCGAGGAAGCCGCGCAGCAAGGCCGCGGTGCCCTCCAGATGTTCGGCAACGGCACGGCGTGCGGCTTCGGGATCGCCGGCCAGGACGGCGTCGACGATCGCGGCGTGCTGGACGGCGGCGTGCTCGATGTTGCGCTGCAGGACCGGGATGGCGTTGAGGAGGTCGGTGACCCGCATCCGCGCGTCGGTGCAGGCGGCCGACAGCAGCTCCGAGCCGGTCAGCTCGGCGACCGTGAGGTGGAAGATCGTGTCCAGCCGCCGGTAGTCCGCCTCGTTCGCCGTGTTGACGGCCTCCAGGGCGGCGCGCAGGCGGGCCGCCTGGGCCGGCTCCAGGCCGGTGGAGGCCAGATGTATGGCGGCCCCGGTCTCGACCGCCATCCGGAACGTGAGCGCGTCGGTGAGCTGCTCTCCGTGCCCGGCCGCGACCCTGGCGAGATCACCGCGGCGGGGGCGGGGCGGCCGGTAGGTCACGAACGTGCCGCCGGCGCGGCCGCGCCGGGACTCCACGTACCCCTCCTGCTGGAGTGCCCGGATCGCCTCCCGCAACGTCACCCGGCTCACGCCGAGCCGCGGCGCGAGCTCGCGTTCAGGGGGCAGCCGCTCGCCGTGGCCGACGACACCCAGCTTGATGACCTGGAGCAGCCGCTCGACGGTTTCCTCGAAGGCGTTCCCGGCCCGGACGGGACGGAACACGGCGCTGATCCCCGCGGTGCCCGGTTCGGCGCCCGGTGGGGGTGAGGACTCCCCGGTGTCGCCCAGCATCGCCGCCTTTCACCGCCCCCCAACGTCGGGAGCCACGTTACATGTCTGTTTCGCGTGGCCACGGGTCTTGACGCGAACGTGCTCGTCACCACTAATGGTCTGACATTAGCCCGTTTATGACGTGCTAATCCCGCAGGTCCAACCCCGGTACGGACTCGTACGGACCCGTACGGACTGCTAGGAGGCGCTCGTGAGCATCGACGAGCACAAGGCGTCCTCGCCCTCGCCCGATTCCCTATCCGACGACGAAAAGCGGCTGCACGAGCTGGGCTACGCCCAGGAGCTCAGCCGTTCGATGTCCGGCTTCTCCAACTTCGCGGTCTCGTTCACCATCATCTCGGTGCTCAGCGGCTGCCTGACCTCCTACACGATCGGCCTGTCCGGCGGCGGACCGGTGGTGATCACCTGGGGCTGGCTGTTCGTCGGCGCCATGACGCTCCTGGTGGCGCTCGCCATGGCCGAGGTGTGCTCCAGCTATCCCACGGCGGGCGGCCTCTATTACTGGGCGGCCAAGCTGGCGCCGTCCAACAGCGCGGCGTGGTCGTGGTTCACCGGCTGGTTCAACTTCATCGGCCAGGTCGCGGTGACGGCGGCGATCGTCTATGGCTCGGCGGCGTTCCTGAACCCGCTGCTCGACCTGCAGTTCGGGTACTCGGTGTCGCTCGGGCACACGTTCATCCTGTTCACGGTGATCCTGGCGGCGCACGCGCTGGTCAACCAGTTCGGCGTGAAGCTGGTGGCGCTGCTCGGCACCGTCAGCGTGTGGTGGCACGTCGTCGGGGTCGCGGTCGTCGTCGGGGTGCTGGTGGTCAAACCGGCGAAGCACCAGTCGGCGGAGTTCGTGTTCACCGAGTTCGTCAACGGCACCGGCTGGCAGTACGGCGGGTACGCGGCGTTGATCGGCCTCCTGCTCGCCCAGTACACGATGACCGGATACGACGCGTCCGCGCACATGACCGAGGAGACCCGGGACGCCGCGCGCAGCGGCCCCAAGGGCATCGTCAACTCGGTGCTGGTGTCGGTGATCGCCGGCTGGATCCTGCTGCTCGGCGTGACGTTCGCGATCCAGGACTACGACAAGTCGCTGACCGGCGGCCCGGCGGAGATCTTCGTCGCGGCGGCCGGGGAGACCACCGGCAAGCTGCTGATCCTCATCTCGTTCGTGGCGCAGTTCTTCTGCGGCATGGCCTCGGTCACCGCCAACTCCCGGATGATCTACGCGTTCTCGCGGGACGGCGCGCTGCCGTTCTCGAGGATCTGGCACGCCATCAACAAGCGCACCCGTACCCCCACCAACGCGATCTGGCTGGCGGCGGGCGGCGCGTGGGTGCTGGCACTGCCGGCCATCTGGAACAAGACCGCCTACCTGGCCGTCACGTCCGTGGCGGTGATCGGCCTGTACATCGCCTACGTGATCCCGACGTTCCTGCGGCTGCGGCAAGGCGACCGGTTCCAGCGCGGTCCCTGGCACCTCGGCAAGTGGGGACGGCCAGTAGGGATCGTGGCGGTGGTCTGGGTGGTGTTCATCTCGGTGTTGTTCATGCTGCCGCCCGTCAACCCGATCACCAAGGACACCTTCAACTACGCGCCGGTCGCCGTCCTGGTGGTGCTGGGCGGGGCAGGCCTGTGGTGGCTGGTGTCGGCGCGCCGCTGGTTCACGGGACCGAAGGTGCAGGGCAGTGCGGCGGAACTGGCCGCCATCGAGGAAGACTTGAAGTCCGTCGGCTAAGTCGGCCGGCCGGCCAACCGGAAGGTGGCTCCGTGCACCCATCGCTCAGCCTGGAACAACTGTGGGTCGAGGCCGAAGCAGGCCAGATCGACACCGTCATCATCGCGATCACCGACATGCAGGGCCGGCTCCAGGGCAAGCGCCTGTCGGCGCGCTATTTCCTGGAGGAGGTCGCCGGGCACGGTTCGGAGGGGTGCAACTACCTGCTGGCCGTGGACGTCGACATGAACACCGTGGACGGCTACGACATGTCGTCCTGGGACCGGGGTTACGGCGACTTCGTCATGCGGCCCGACATGAGCACGTTGCGCCGCATCCCCTGGCAGGAGGGCGCGGCGCTGGTCTTCGCCGACCTGGTCTGGGAGGACGGCGCCCCGGTGCTCGCCTCGCCGAGGCAGATCCTGCGGCGCCAGCTCGACCGGCTGGCCGAACGGGGATGGGGCGCGTACGTCGGCACGGAGCTGGAGTTCATCGTCTACCAGGACTCCTACGAGGAGGCCTGGAACAAGTCGTACAAGGGCCTCACTCCGGCCAACCAGTACAACGTCGACTACTCGCTGCTCGGCGGCGCGCGGGTCGAGCCTCTGCTACGCCGGATCCGTAACGGCATGGCGGGCGCCGGGATGTACGTGGAGTCGGCCAAAGGCGAATGCAACCTCGGGCAGCACGAGATCGCCTTCCGCTTCACAGACGCACTGGCCACGTGCGACAACCATGTGCTCTACAAGACCGGTGCGAAGGAGATCGCCGCCCAGGAGGGGATGTCGATCACGTTCATGGCCAAGCCTGACGAGCGTGAGGGCAACTCCTGCCACATCCACATCTCGATCAGGGGCCGGGACGGGTCGCTGGTGATGGCGGGCGACGGTCCGTACGGGCTGTCCAAGATCGGCGAGCACTTCATCGCCGGCCAGCAGGCGGCCATGCGCGACTTCACCCTGCTGTACGCGCCGAACATCAACTCCTACAAGCGCTACCAGCCGGGTTCCTTCGCGCCTACGGCGATCAAGTGGGGGGTGGACAACCGCACCTGCGCGCTCCGGCTCGTCGGCCACGGCCCGTCCCTCCGCGTCGAGAACCGTGTCCCCGGCGGCGACGTCAACCCCTACCTCGCGGTCGCGGGGCTGATCGCCGCCGGGTTGCACGGCATCGACAACGAGCTGCCGCTTGAGGAGGCGTACACCGGAAACGCCTACGCCAGCGAGGCGGAGACCGTCGTCGGGACGCTGCGCCACGCGGCCGACGACTGGAATCGCAGCACCCTGGCCCAGGAGGCCTTCGGCAAGGAGGTCGTCGACCACTACGCCAACTACGCCCGGGTCGAGCTGGACGCCTACGACCGGGCGATCACCGACTGGGAGCTGCACCGCGGCTTCGAACGCCTGTGACCGGGAAGAGCAGCCGATCCCGAGAGCAACCGATCGGAAGAGCGACCGAGGGACCATGACCGACTTCGATGTGATCAACCCGGCGACCGAGAAGGTCGTCGAGACCGTCCGCCTGGCGTCGGCCGCGGAGACCGACGCGGCCGTGGAACGCGCCAAACGGGCATTCCAGGTATGGCGGTCCGTGGCGCCGGACGACCGGGCCCGGCTCCTTCGCGCCTTCGCCGCCACCGTGGACGCCCATGTGGACGAGCTCGCCGCGCTGGAGGTCGCCAACGCGGGACATCCGATCGGCCAGGCCCGATGGGAGGCAGGCAACGTCCGCGACGTCCTCACGTACTACGCGGCGGCGCCGGAACGGCAGTTCGGGCGGCAGATCCCGGTGCCGGGCGGCCTGGACGTGACGTTCGCCGAGCCGCTCGGCGTCGTCGGCGTGATCGTGCCGTGGAACTTCCCGATGCCGATCCTCGCCTGGGGCATGGCCCCCGCCCTCGCGGCGGGCAACGCCGTCATCGTCAAGCCCGCCGAGCTGACCCCGCTGACCGCCCGGCGGATCGGCGAGCTGGCCCTGGAGGCGGGCATCCCCGAGGGCGTGCTCCAGGTCCTGCCCGGCGCCGGTCCGGTCGCCGGGGCGCGGCTGGTCGAGCACCCGGACGTCCAGAAGATCGTCTTCACCGGCTCCACCCGCGTCGGCACGCAGATCATGGCGGCCGCCGGCCGCCAGGTGAAGCGGGTGACGCTGGAGCTCGGCGGCAAGAACGCCAACATCGTCTTCGCCGACGCCGACCTCGAGAAGGCCGCGGCCACGGCGCCCTACGCCGTCTTCGACAACGCGGGGCAGGACTGCTGCGCGCGTTCCCGCATCCTCGTCGAACGCACCGCCTACGACCGGTTCATGGAACTCCTCGAACCAGCCGTCCAGAACGTCGTCGTCGGCGACCCGGGCGACCCGGAGACCGAGGTCGGCCCGCTCATCAGCGCCGCCCACCGCACCAAGGTCGCCTCGTACGTCCCCGAGGACGCCGTGGCCTTCCGGGGGACGGCGCCCGACGGCCCCGGCTTCTGGTACCCGCCCACCGTCCTGGCCACGCCCGCCTACGACACCCTCCCGGCCTGGCACGACGAGGTCTTCGGCCCGGTCGTGACGGTCGTCCCGTTCGACGACGAGGCCGACGCCGTCCGGATCGCCAACGACACCCCGTACGGCCTGGCCGGCTCGATCTGGACGCGCGACCTGGGCCGCGGCATCCGCATGGCCCGCGGCGTCGAGGCCGGGAACCTCTCGGTCAACTCCCACTCGTCCGTCCGCTACTGGACCCCGTTCGGCGGGTTCAAGCAGTCCGGCCTCGGCCGCGAGCTCGGCCCGGACGCCCTGGACGCCTTCACCGAGACCAAGAACGTCTTCATCGCCACCGACTGAATCGCCAGCCCACTGAATCGCCACAGACCAAACCACCCACAGACCGAACCGCCACAGACTGAGGAGAGAGATGCAGCGCTTGCAGGGCCGCGTGGCCGTCGTGACCGGCGGGGCCAGCGGCATCGGCCTGGCGACCGCCCGGCGCTTCGCCGAGGAGGGCGCCAAGGTCGTGATCGCCGACCTCGACGAGGCCGCGGGGAAGGCCGCCGCGACCGAGATCGACGGCCTCTTCGTCAAGGTGGACGTCACGTCCGAGGCGGAGGTCGAGGCCCTCTACAAGGCGGCCCACGACGCCTTCGGGCGCATCGACGTCGCGTTCAACAACGCGGGCATCTCCCCGCCCGACGACGACTCGATCCTGGAGACCGGCCTGGACGCCTGGAAGCGCGTCCAGGACGTCAACCTCACGAGCGTCTACCTGTGCTGCAAGCACGTGATCCCGTACATGCGCGAGCAGGGCAAGGGCTCCATCATCAACACCGCCTCGTTCGTGGCGGTCATGGGCGCGGCCACGTCGCAGATCTCCTACACCGCCTCCAAGGGCGGTGTGCTGGCCATGTCCCGCGAGCTGGGCGTCCAGTTCGCCCGCGAGGGCATCCGCGTGAACGCCCTCTGCCCGGGGCCGGTCAACACTCCCCTCCTCCAGGAGCTCTTCGCCAAGGACCCCGAACGCGCCGCGCGCCGCCTGGTCCACATCCCCACCGGACGCTTCGCCGAAGCCACCGAGATCGCCGCCGCCGTGGCCTTCCTGGCCTCCGACGACGCCTCGTTCATCACCGCCTCCGAGTTCCTGGTGGACGGCGGCATCTCGGGCGCCTATGTGACCCCCGTCTGACCGCTGGTCCGGGGGGTGGAGGCGCTGCTAGCCTGGGGCGCAGCCGATGATCCCGTGCGGGAGAGTGCCCTGGCAGCCGGCCAGGGACGCCGAAGGAGCAAATCCTCCCCGGAACCTCTCAGGCCCACGGACCGCACGGACGAGGCGACCTCTGGAAAGCGGGGACCACGCGTCCCCCGCCGAAGGTGAAAGCCCCTCGGGGTGAAGCTCTCAGGCGCCGATGACAGAGGGGGAGGCACCGCCGAGCCCGGTGCGCGAGTGGGACCATGGAGATCACGCGCGCCCGCGTCGAACAAGGAGCCGACCCATGTCCGCCAACCCCAAGAAGACGCCGCTCTACGACGTCCATTCCGGCCTCGGGGCGAACCTCGTCGACTTCGCCGGCTACCTGATGCCGCTGCGGTACGCGAGCGAGACGTCCGAGCACGCCGCGGTGCGCACCGGCGCCGGGCTCTTCGACCTCTCCCACATGGGCGAGATCTTCCTCAGCGGGCCCCAGGCCGGGGCCGCCCTCGACCACGCGCTCGTCGGCAACCTGTCGCCGATGGCGGTGGGCAAGGCGCGCTACACGATGATCTGCGCGCCGGACGGCGGCGTGCTCGACGACCTGATCGTCTACCGGCTGGCGGACGAGACCTGGATGGTCGTGGCCAACGCGGCCAACGTCGCGGTGGTGCGGGACGCGCTGGTCGAACGTGCGGCCGGCTTCGAGACGCGGGTCGACGACCGTTCCGACGCGTACGCCCTCATCGCCCTCCAGGGACCCAGGGCGCAGGAGATCCTCGCCGGGTTCACCGACGCGCCGCTGCCGGAGCTCAGGTACTACGCGATCTTCGCGGCCAAGGTGGCGGGGATCGACGCGCTGCTCGCGCGGACGGGCTACACGGGCGAGGACGGCTTCGAGCTGTTCGTCGACGCCGGGGACGCCGTCGCGCTCTGGCAGGCGCTGGCCGAGGTCGAAGGGGTCGTTCCCTGCGGGCTCTCCTCACGTGACACGCTGCGGCTCGAGGCGGGCATGCCGCTGTACGGCAACGAGCTGACCACCGAGACCTCGCCGTACGAAGCGGGCCTCGGCCGCGTCGTCAAGCTGGACAAGCCGGGCGACTTCGTCGGCAAGGCGGCCCTGGCGGCGCAGGCCCAGACACCTCCGGGTCGTACGCTGGTAGGACTGGTCGCGCGCGGCCGGCGGGCCCCCAGGAAGGGCTACCAGGTCGTCACGTCCGACGGCACGCCGTGCGGGGTCGTGACCAGCGGGGCTCCGTCGCCGACACTGGGCAAGCCGATCGCCATGGCGTACGTCGACAGCGGCGTCACGGAGACCGAACTCGCGGTGGACGTCCGCGGCCGGCAGGAACCTGTCGACGTGGTCGACCTGCCGTTCTACAAGCGTTCCTGACACCTGCAGAAATCTGAACCTGGGAGAGAGAACAATCGTGAGCGTTCCGGAGCAGCTCCGTTACAGCGAAGAGCACGAGTGGGTGTCCGGCCTTGAGAGTGAGGGCGGCATCGTCACGGTCGGCATCACCCAGCACGCCGCCGACGCCCTCGGCGAGATCGTCTACCTGGAGCTGAGCTCCGGCGAGGGCGACACCGTGGAGGCAGGCGAGGCCTGCGGCGAGGTCGAGTCGACCAAGTCGGTCAGCGACCTGTACTCCCCCGTCAGCGGCGAGATCACCGCGATCAACTCCGCCGTGATCGACGAGCCCAAGGTCATCAACGACGACCCGTACGGTGAGGGCTGGATCTTCAAGGTCCGCGTGAGCGACGAGCCGGGCGACCTGCTCGACGCCGCGGCCTACACCAAGCTGATCGAGGAGAGCTGAGCATGACGATCCTGAACGATCCGCTGGCAGCGGTCGACCCTGAGGTCGCCGCGGCGGTCGCCCAGGAGCTGAACCGGCAGCAGTCGACGCTCGAGATGATCGCCTCGGAGAACTTCGCCCCGGTCTCCGTCCTTGAGGCCCAGGGTTCCGTTCTCACCAACAAGTACGCCGAGGGATACCCCGGCAAGCGCTACTACGGCGGTTGCGAGTACGTCGACGTCACCGAGCAGCTGGCCATCGACCGGGCCAAGGAGCTGTTCGGCGCCGAGCACGCCAACGTCCAGCCGCACAGCGGGGCGCAGGCCAACACCGCGGTCTACTTCGCGCTGTTGCAGCACGGCGACACGATCCTGGGCCTGGACCTCGCCCACGGCGGCCACCTCACCCACGGCATGCGGCTCAACTACTCGGGCAAGACCCTGAACGTGGTGCCCTACCACGTGCGTTCCGAGGACGGCCTGGTCGACATGGCCGAGGTCGCGTCCCTCGCGGCCGAGCACCGCCCCAAGATGATCGTCGCAGGCTGGTCGGCCTACCCCCGCCAGCTCGACTTCCCGGCGTTCCGGAAGGTCGCCGACTCCGTGGGCGCCCTGCTGATGGTCGACATGGCGCACTTCGCCGGCCTCGTCGCCGCCGGGCTGCACCCGTCGCCCGTCCCGTACGCCGACGTCGTGACGACCACCACGCACAAGACCCTCGGTGGCCCGCGCGGCGGCCTGATCCTCGCTCGCGAGGAGTACGGCAAGAAGGTCAACTCCGCGGTCTTCCCCGGCATGCAGGGCGGCCCGCTGGAACATGTGATCGCCGCCAAGGCCGTGGCCCTCAAGATCGCCGCGTCGCCGGAGTTCAAGGCCCGTCAGCAGCAGACCATCGACGGCGCCAAGATCCTGGCCGACCGCCTCCTCGCCGAGGCCGAGTCCGGGGTGAAGGTCCTCACCGGCGGCACCGACGTGCACCTGGTCCTGGTCGACCTGGTGGACTCCGAGCTGACCGGCCGCGACGCCGAGGACCGGCTGCACTCCATCGGCATCACCGTCAACCGCAACGCGGTGCCGAACGACCCGCGCCCGCCGATGGTGACCTCCGGCCTCCGCATCGGCACCCCTGCGCTGGCCACCCGAGGCTTCCAGGACGACGACTTCCGCGAGGTGGCGGACGTCATCGCCCTGGCGCTCCGGCCGTCCTTCGACTCCGAGGCCCTGAGCGCCCGCGTCAAGGCACTGGCCGGCAAGCACCCTCTGTATCCCAACCTGTAGTGCACGAACTCCCCGCCGGGATCCCCCGGCGGGGAGCGGCTACGACGAGGTAGCACCCATGGCGATCAGCGTTTTCGACCTCTTCAAAATCGGGATCGGCCCGTCCTCCTCGCACACCGGCGGCCCGATGGCCGCCGCCCACCGCTTCGCCCGCGGCCTGGACCGCGACGGCATCCTGGAGAAGACGGCGACCGTCCACGTCACCCTCTACGGCTCGCTGGGCCTCACCGGCAAGGGCCACGGCAGCGACAAGGCCGTCATCCTCGGCCTGGAGGGCGACAAACCCGAACTCGTGGACGTCGACTCGGTGGACGCCCGCCTGAAGGTGATCCGCGAAAGCGGCACCCTGACCCTGTTCGGGCACCACGAGATCCCCTTCGTGGTCAACGAGCACCTGATCTTCGAACGCAGGGAATCGCTCCCCGGCCACCCCAACGGCATGCGCTTCACCGCGTACTCCCAGGACGGCCACGAGCTCCGCAGCAAGGTCTTCTACTCGGTCGGCGGCGGCTTCATCGTGGACGAGAACGCCACCGGCGCCGACCGCATCAAGCCCGACGACACGGTCCTCCCCCACCCGTTCGACACCGCCGCCGAGCTCCTGGACCGCTGCAACGAAACAGGCCTCTCCATCTCCGCCCTGATGATGGAGAACGAGAAGGCCTTCGGCCGCACCGAGCAGGAGATCAAACAAGACCTCATCACCCTCTGGCGCGTCATGCAGCAGTGCGTCACCCGTGGCTGCGCCCAGGAGGGCCTCCTGCCCGGCGGCCTCAAGGTCCGCCGCCGCGCGCCCCAACTGCACCGCCAGCTGACCTCCGAGACCCCTTCTGACCCCCTGCACGCCATGGACTGGGTCACCCTCTTCGCCCTGGCCGTGAACGAGGAGAACGCCGCCGGCGGCCGCATCGTCACGGCTCCCACCAACGGCGCCGCCGGGATCATCCCCGCGGTCCTGCACTACTACGCGAAATTCGTCCCCGGCGCGTCCGACGAAGGCGCCGTCCGCTTCCTCCTGACAGCCGGCGCCATCGGCGTCCTCTTCAAACAGAACGCCAGCATCTCCGGCGCCGAAGTCGGCTGCCAAGGCGAAGTAGGCTCCGCCTGCTCCATGGCCGCCGCCGGCCTGACCGAGGTCATGGGCGGCACCCCCGCCCAGGTGGAGAACGCCGCCGAGATCGGCATCGAGCACAACCTGGGCCTGACCTGCGACCCCATCGGCGGTCTGGTCCAGATCCCCTGCATCGAACGCAACGCGGTGGGCGCCACCAAGGCCATCAGCGCCACCCGCATAGCCCTCCGCGGCGACGGCCGCCACTTCGTCTCCCTGGACAAGGCCATCAAGACCATGCGCGACACCGGCCGCGACATGCTCGACAAATACAAAGAAACTTCAAGAGGCGGCCTAGCCGTAAACGTCATCGAGTGCTGAACGCCGCATGGCCGGGGTGCCGGATCTCACTCACCGGACGCGGCTTCCGCTCCGCTGCTGATGGTGGTGATGCGGTCGTCCAGGTCGAAGAGCACGACCAGGCGGTAGGGACTTTCGCCGCCTGGGCGCTGACCCTGGATGCGGGCGGGCGTGTTCTCCACGATCATGGCGTTGTCGCGGCCGAGGATGGCCTTGACCTCGGGGTGTTCCTTGGCCTTCTCAAGAGGACATTGGACGGTGACGCGGTGTCCGTCGGCGGATTCGACGACGATGACGGCTGGTGATTCGCTGATCTCGAACCCGTGGCTTTCCATGAAGCCGCGGACCACACGGCGCTGCTCGTACGGCCAGACCTCGGCGGCATGCGTGAGGAGGCGGGGCACGGCCAGGCGATCGAACTGCGCCGCGGGCACGCTCGGATCGTCGATGGCCAGGACAAGGCGGCCCTTCCCTTCGTTGACGGTGACGAAGCTGACACCCTTGGCGCCGATGATCGGGGCGGCCGCAAGGGCCATCGTGAACGCGCCCTCGGCAGGATGGTTGAACCGGGAGAAGTCGAGGTGGCCCTTGAGCAGTTCGGGGATCTGGTGGCGTTCGCCGAATTCCCGAAGGGTGCGCAGCCCTGCCAAGGCGGGCAGGTCTTGGTCCCAGGTGGGGTTGTCCCACGCCCACAGCCAGGTCTGGGAAAGGTTGGAGAAGCTGCCCAGGACGGTGAGCCCCCGCAGGGTGCGGCCGTCCAGTGTCACGGTCGCCTCCTCCGGGTCCCATTCGATGTAGTCCTGTGTGAAGGCGTTGTTGAACACGTCCTGCTGGTGGATCCTGACGGCGGCGATCTCACTCGCGAACGCCTGGAACTCCGGGCTGTAGAACGTCGGCCCCTCCAGGAACTCGCCCCAGAACCGGGCCATCCGGTGCCGTCCCGCGTTCGCGTAGATGTCCCTGAGCCTGCGCGCGGCCTTGGCGTTGCCGACCTCTAGGACCGCCCTGCGCAACCAGGTGACGCCCTCGTCCACGTTCTGCTGCGATAGGTGAACGTCTGCGATCGCGAAAGCGGCGTTGGGGTGCTTGAGGTCCGCGGCGCGTCGCCATGCCTCCAAGCGCTTGCCGGGTTCGCCCCGGTCCTGCCAGACGAACCCCAGGTTGTACGCGGCGATGGCGTTACCGAGGTCGGCCGCCCGGCCGTACCATTCGGCGGCGGCGACGAGATCGCCCTTCCCGTCATCGTCGTAGATCGCCGCGAGGTTGGAGGCCGCCTTGGGGTCGGATTCCAGTTCCCAGGCACGCAGGTAGCACTGTTTCGCCTCCTCCACGGCCCCTCGATCCCGCAGGATCACTCCAAGGTTGACGTAGCTGCCCGCGTAGCCCCCCTCGGCGGCCTGCCGGTACCAGCGCTCGGCCTCCTCCAGGTCGCCGCGCCCTTCCTCCGCATAGCCGACCTCGAAGGCGCTCTCTGGCACGCCTTGTTCCGCCGCGCGCCGATACCACTCCACGGCCTCGGCCTTGTCGCCCCGCTTCAGCAGCAGCCCGGCCAGATCGTGGGCGGCGGCCGGTCGCCCCTTCTCGAACGCCTCCCGGAGGCACCGTTCCGCCTCCGCCTGGTCGCCCTCGCGCCGTGCCCGGAGCCCCTGTTCATGCAGGACGGTTGCCTCATCCGGCTGTCCGGCATCGCTCATGGGAGCACTCCTCGTCGTGTCACGTCGGCCGATCGATCGTAGAGACCGACGCCAAAGGACGATCACCGGTTCCCACTCACATCGCTGTGTGCTCACCGCAGCACGAACTGGCGGCCTCACAGACGATCTGGCCGGTGACGCGGGCGTGCGCGGCGACGCCATAGCGGGACTGGTCGTCCAGCCAGGTGAGCATCTCGGTGTCAGTGCCACCGTTGGTGGAGTCGCCTGCCGGGCAGCTCGGCTCGGAAGCGGATGTGGGAGGCGCGGGGCCGTTCATTGTGCTGCGGAGTGACCAGGCCGTGCACGGTCAGGTAGCGGCCTCAGCCTGGGACCGGCCCTCAACGACAACGAACACACGCCAGTTTGCTGGTGGCTGATGTTGGACCTGTGCCGCGCAGAGCACAGGATGTGGCGCAACCCCAGGCGATGGCCCGCCCTCACCCTAACCGGGGGACGGCAGCCCACCCGGCCACTATGCGATTGTTTTCACTGCTTCTCCTAGGCGCGTTCGGGATTTGGGTTCGTACCTGCCTGTGAGTTTGTGCATTTGTAACTTGCCGCGGTGCCACTTCGCGGTTGCGGCAACGGTCACCCCATTGGCTCAGCATCCCGCCCGGCAGCCGGCAGGGCGGGGGCAAAGACCAAAAGCGGCAGCGACAAGAAAGGAGGCGGGTGGACAAGGCACGTTCGGAAGGCGCAGGTTGCTGGTGGCTGATGTTCGACCTCGGCTGTACAGAGCGCGGGATGTGGCGCAACCTGAGGTGGCGGCCTACCCTCACCCTTCGCGCCTGGCTGAACTCCCCGCGACCGCAACCAACGTGACAGCAACACACACAGCACGCCGCACCGGACGCACAAACGGTCACTTCGGCACCGCTCAACCACCCATCCACATCAGCCGGCTTAACCCCCGACTCACCCGCCCTCAACCACGCAGCAACCGGGGGACGGCAGCCCACCCGGCCACCCATAACGACGGCCATCACACGGACACGAATACCGGAAAAGCATGGCGGCTCAATCCCCAACCCACCCGCCGTTCAACAACAAAGGCCGGTACACAAAACACCCAAAATGTGCCGGCAACCTGGTTGCCAACCACGAGCGCCGAAAATATCCAACACCTTGCCATATGACTGAACGTGACGATACAATAACAGCATGGATTCGATCGCGGACCTTTCCTCCGCTTCCACCGCGCAATTGGTGGAAGCGGCAGCCGCGATCTTTACCGAACTCGCGCAACGTTCGGCCCCCGAAGCCGGTTCGGCGTGCATGGAGTTGGCCGAGGAATTGGCCACCGCCATCGACCAAGCCGAATACGTGCTCGCCGGTTTGATCGCGGTGGTGGATCGGACCGGTGAAATGAAACATTGGGGGCTGCCGTCCACCCAGGCGTGGTTGCGGTGCCGCATGGGCATGCGCGAAGGCCGCGCCAAAGAACGCATCACCCTGGCCCGGCAACTCCCACGATTGGAGCGGGTCACCAAGCAGATGGCCACCGGTGACCTGTCGTATGGGTATGCCGCGACCATCGCCGACGCCGTCCACCGCCTCAACGACGACGACTGCGCCACGGCTGAAGACATCCTGCTGCAGGCGGCGGGTGAGGGTTTGTCAGCGGGCAAGGTCGCCCGGCTTGGTAACACGATCCATGACCGGGTGACCGAACGCACCGGCACCGACCAGCCACCAGAAGACGCGCGACGAGGCTATGAACGCTCGTGGCTGGCGGTGAGCCGGTCGCTGGATGGCGGCTGCTACGTCAAAGGTTGGCTCAACCCCGAAGACACCGCCATCCTGGACGGCACCCTGGCACCCTTGGCCAAGCCCGCCGGCACCGACGACCGACGCGACCTGGCCGAACGCACCGCCGCCGCCCTCACCACCGTGCTCTCAGGCGGGCACCGCAACACCCGCATCACCGTCATCACCCACCTGGAAACCCTCACCGGCGACGACCAGCCCGGCTGGCTGCGTGACGGCACGCCAATCCCGGCCGCGCAGGTGCGGCGCCTAGCGCTCACCGCCAGAGTCTCACCCCTCCTGCTGAGTGCCGACCACGAGCCGCTGTATCTCGGCCATGCGGTCCGCATCGCCACCTCCGGGCAGCGCCGCGTCCTGGAAACCCTGTACGACACCTGCGCCGTCCACGGCTGTGAAGTGCCCGGGTTCCTCTGCGAAGTCGACCACGTCAACGGATGGGCACTCGGCGACAGTCCCACCGACATCGACAAGCTGACCTTGTGCTGCGGCTGGCACAACCGCTGGAAACACACCCACCCCGACCAGATACAAATCACCAAGACCGACGGACGCTACCGCTACCGGGCCCTACCACCCGACGGGATCGCCAGATCCAAACGCGGCAGCGTCATCGATCCCACCGCCAACCCCTGGCACGACCAACACCTGGCGGCCTGACCACTCCCATCACCAGCCTGCGGCCCGGCGCACCACCACGCCGGGCAATACCACCCCAACACACCACCCCAACGACCCCGCGCCCGTTGATTCACCCCACCCCGCGACCGCCCGCATACGGCCAACCCGTCACACAAGAGCGATGCCAAGTTCAGGGACCTTGGTCCGCCGCGTAGGTGAACGCGGCCAAAACATGCCAGCCTCCCCTTGCGCAGCCCACAAAGCCCCTACCGTCAACCGGCGGCACGCAGGCGCATCGCCCTCTCCCGCTTACTTCGCTGCCGAGTCTGAACCCCATCCCCGCAACGTCCCGCAGACAGGCCACCCACCGCACACAAGGGCGACCGATGCCGGATTCGCACGCCCCGGGCCACGGCAGGCATAAGCGTGACCAGAAAGCAGCAGAACCAGCCACCCGCGCGCCAGCGCGGCAAGGTCATTCACCACCATCAAGCGCCGCCTCAGCGCACAGCCCCACCCCCACCCACCTCGCTGCCGAGTTTGTGCCCCGGCCTCGCTCCCAGCCGCAGACGGGTGAACGGCCACTACCAATGGGCGCCCGACGCCGAACTCACCCACCGCAAGCTAAACGCTGGCAGCAACCAACGGCGAACGCCTCCCGGAGTGGATCGCAGCCGTCCGCGACGACGACCTGCCCTATCTCCGGCAATTCGCCGTCGGCCTCACCTGCGACCTGGACGCCGTCACCGCCGGCCTATCCCTCCCATGGAGCTCTGGCCAGGCCGAAGGACAGAACACACGAGTGAAGCTGGCCAGGGATACGGAAGGGCGAACTTCGGCCTCCTCCGAAAGCGGATCTTGCTCCGCACCTGAACAACAACGTCACAAGATCAGGGACAGAGCCGGTAAAGGGGCAGAGGTCATGGGTCGGGAGGGCCAGGGTTCACTCGCCGGCGGCGGTAGAGGCGGCCTGGCCTGGCCGGTTGACGGGAGTGGTCGAAGATCACGAGACTCGATCGCCATGGGCTTCCAGAGGGCTAGGTGCAGACTGGCCGTTCTGCCGCTCGTGCTCCTGCCGCTGGGCGCCGGAGTGACCGCCTGCGGTGGCGAGCACAAGACCACGAACGCCGAAGTCGACTGCGCACACGAGTTCTGGGGTTCTGAAAAGGCGCCCTGCAATGTGACCTTCGAACGCGGAGCCGCCAAGTCCAGCGCTGTCGTTTTCGGTACCGAGATCGAGTTGATGCAGGTCGCGCGGGACGGCGAGCAAATCACGCTCAAAGTCGCCGGAGTCCCGCTCACGGTGAGGAAGGATTCGGCTGAAGGCCAGAGACAGAGCGCCAACTTGATGGTTTCGATCAGGTCGATCGACCGGGAAAAGGTCGTCGTCGGGACGACCGACAGCAGCGATGTGTGATACCCCGGCGAGGGCTGCAGTCGTATTCGAGTGGCTTCCAGCCCCTGCGCTGGTGCCTTCAGGACGGCGTGCCCACCGATCGCCTTAACGTGTACCTGGCTCTGCACTTGAGCCGGCCTGGCCGTAAACGTCATCGAGTGCTGACGATGGACACCACATGGTCGCCTTCAACTGCTTGAAGGCGACCATGAGCACGTTCTGACAGCCATGCTCATCAGTGCACTAGCACTTCTTGATGAACTTGATGTGCGTGACGGAGAATCCGGGATGCCGGACCTTCTTGTCGCCCTTCGTCTTGGCGTTCACCGCAATACACGCCAGCGTGCCGAATTTCGGGGGCTTCTGGCCGTTGGTGCCCATGACCTTGAATGCGCGCCGCTGCTTGCAGTGGTTGTTGAAGTAGAACGTGGTACTGAGCCAGCCCGGCTGGTAGGAGACCCTGATCTTCTTACCCTTCGGCGACTTGCACTTGGAGCTGGGCCTCTGCTGGATCCTGACCGTGGGATCGGCACTGGCTTTGGCGGTCGCATGGAGAGCGGCCGGCGTCGCACTGGCCTGAACGGCCGGAACAAGGGTGGCCGCACCGACCGCGATTGACGTCATGGCCACAAGGCCGAGACGGCGGTAATTCATGAATGCATCCTCTCGCCGGATGATCTTGCCGGTCGTGGCGAGTCTAGGAGCGGCATTCTTGAGAATACAAGGCCCAAGATCATCTTTTTTATCCCACGTCCGGCCAATTGGCAGCGATACCATTTTGGTATGTTTAAACACAGTATTTGTATTCCGGACGGATCAACGAACTCCTCGCGAAGGCGGTTGAGAGCACCAGCCTTCCCGCGCGAACGCCCCTAGGACGGTGGGGGTCGAAGCGTGCTGGTCATGACTGTGGTCACTACCTTGCGGACGGCGTCGGGGGCCAGGCGGCCCCGATCTCGTTCGGTGGCGAGGTAAGAGGCGATCATGGCGGCGGCCTCGGTCAGCAGGGGAACGCCGGTCGGCCTGGTTTCGCGGAGGCGGGCGCGTAGGTCGTCTCTGAAGGTGACGAGGCCGACGATCGCCACGGCGAGTGGAGTGAACAGGTCCGTCAGGGCGGCGGTCAGGTTGTCGGCCACGGTGCCGGTCGAGGCGCGGAGGGCGTCGGCTTGGGCTTCGATGCGGGCGATGCGGTCCTGGACGAGTTCGGCCAGGAAGGCGTCGAAGTCGGCGAAGTGGCGGTGCAGGACGCCCTTGGCGCAGCCCGCCTCGGTGGTGACCGCGCGGCTGGTCAGTGCGTTCGGGCCGCCCCGGAGGAGGACGCGTTCGGCGGCGTCGAAGAGTTGCTGGCGCGCGTCGCGCATGGCAACACCGGTCGCGGAGTCGTTCGGCATGGATGCCGAACGTTACGACCGGACGCGGCCCAGCTATCCCGCCGTTCTGGTGGAACGGATCGTCGCCGCCAGCCCTGGACGGAACGTCCTTGATGTCGGCTCCGGAACCGGCATCTCCGCTCGGCAGTTCCAGGCGGCTGGATGCCGGGTGCTGGGCGTCGATCCCGACCAGCGGATGGCCGAACTGGCACGGCAGAGCGGGGTCGAGAGCGAGGTGTCGACCTTTGAAGAGTGGGATCCCGCCGGGCGAACGTTCGATGCGGTCGTCGCCGGGCAGGCGTGGCATTGGGTCGATCCGGTCGCCGGCGCGAACAAGGCGGCCCAGGTGTTGCGACCAGGTGGGCGGCTGACCGTGTTCTGGAACGTGGGCGATCCTCAGGCCGAGTTGGCGGACGCCTTTTCGGCTGTTTACGCCCGCGTGATGCCCGAGATGCCGGCCTATCGCGCGTCGGATGGGTATTCGGCGATTCTGGCCAAGGTGGCCGACAGGATTCGGGAGGCGGGCGCGTTCAGCGAGCCGGAGCAGTGGCGATTCGACTGGGAGCGGGCCTACGAAAGGGATGAGTGGCTGGACCAGTTGCCCACCCAGGGCTTCCACACCCGGCTTCCACAGGCCAAGTTGCGAGAGATTCTGGAGGGTGTCGGGGCCGCCATCGACGCGGCGGGAGGCAGCTTCACGATGCATTACACCGCGGTGGTGGTCACCGCGACGCGAACTGATTAGGGATTACGTTGGGGGTCATGCGGTCCTCACTTCCCGTCCTGCTCGTCGCTTGCCTTGGCGTCCTGGGGTGTTCTGGCGAGGACGAGACCGCGACCACGCCCCAGTCCGCGCCGGCCACTTCGGCTCCCGCCGCCTCGGCACCGGGCAGCTCGGCTTCCGCTGGCTCGGCACCGGGCAGCTCGGCTGCTGGCCCGAGGGCGGCCTCGCCTAGTCCCGTAGGCTCGGGTGTGCTCACTGAGCGGGACAGCGGGCGGGAGGTGACCGTTCGCTCGCCTGGGGTGAGCATCCGGCTGAGCCATGGGTGGGTCTGGCAGGAGCCGAAGGTCCTCGGCGGATCCGTACGGCTGAACCAGGTCAACTACATCGTCGATCCGGGCTACACGGAGTGGATCGTGGCTCCCGTACGGGCGGGCAAGGCTACGGTCCAGATCCAAGGACTGCCGCAGTCAAAGGGCTCTGCCCGGGATGTGACGTTCACCTTCCATGTGGGTTGAGCCAGACCGCGGTGTCCGTTGCTGCGGCTCAATCGACCAGCGTGCCGCGCCCGGTCGGGGTGCCGCCGTCACGGGCTGGCCTCCCGCAGTGGCTGCAGACGACGACCGGATCGAGCACCTCGCCGCAGGTGTGGATCCAGCGGACGGGCGGATCCGCGGCGTTGATGTGGCGGTCTCCCCATTTCATGAGCGTGGACAGGACATCGCTCAGCTCACGCCCTGCCGGAGTCAGGTGGTATTCGTACCGGGCCGGATGTTCGTTGTAGAGCTCGCGGCGGATGAGGTCAGCACCCTCCAGCTTGCGCAGCCGTGCGGTGAGGATGTCGCGGGAGGCCCCGGTATTTCGCGCGATCCCGTCGAAGCGGCGGACGCCGTAGAGCAGCTCGCGGATCACCAGGAGCGTCCACCGCTCACCCACGATCTGCAGGGCGTCGGCGACGGAACACTCCCGCGGCTGTGCGTCCTTTTTCGATGCGTGGGCGGGCTTGGACGGGTGGGTGGGCATGGCAGCCAGCCTAGGCGTGGTCGGTTGGGTTCTTCGACCGACCTCGCGTGCAGTGGTGGGTCGGGTCAGAGGAGTTCGAGGATGGTGGCGTTGGCCAGACCCCCGGCCTCGCACATGGTCTGGAGGCCGAAGCGCGCGCCGCGGTCCTCCATGGCGTGCAGGAGCGTCGTCATGATGCGGGCGCCGCTCGCGCCGAGGGGGTGGCCGATGGCGATCGCGCCGCCGCGCACGTTCACCTTGTCGAGGTCCGCGCCGGTCTCGTGCTGCCAGGCCAGGACGACCGGGGAGAACGCCTCGTTCACCTCGAAGAGGTCGATGTCGGAAAGGGCCAGGCCGGAACGGGCGAGGGCCTTCTCGGTGGCGGGGACGATCGCGGTGAGCATCAGCAGCGGGTCGTCACCGGCGACGGCGAACGCGTGGAAGCGGGCGCGCGGCCGCAGGCCCAGGCGGGCGGCGGCGTCGAAGCTCATGATGAGCAGCGCGGCGGCGCCGTCGTTGATCGGGGATGCGTTGCCCGCGGTGATCTGCCAGCCGATCTCCGGGAAGCGTTCGGCGTAGGACGGATGGTGGTAGGCGGGCTTGAGCCCGGCGAGCACCTCCATCGAGGTGCCCGGCCGCACGGTCTCGTCGCGCTGGCCCGTCCAGGCGACCTCGCGATCGAACTCGCCGCGCTCCCAGGCGGCGGTGGCGCGCCGGTGCGACTCGTACGCGAACGCGTCGAGGTCGGTGCGGGAGAGCTTCCAGCGGGCGGCGATGAGCTCGGCGCTGATGCCCTGCCCGACCAGGCCCTCCGGGTAGCGGGCGTGCACGCCGGGGCCGAACGGGTCGCTGCCCGGCAGGACGTTGGACCCCATCGGCACGCGCGACATCGACTCCACACCGCACGCGATCACGACGTCGTACGCGCCGCTGATCACGCCCTGCGCGGCGAAGTGGGCGGCCTGCTGGGACGAGCCGCACTGCCGGTCGACGGTCGTGGCGGGCACGCTCTCGGGGAACCCGGCGGCGAGCACGGCCGAGCGGGTGACGTTCATCGCCTGGTCGCCCACCTGGGTCACCACGCCGCCGATCACGTCGTCCACCAGCGCGGGGTCGATCCCGCTGCGTTCGACCAATGCCTGGAGCGTCCGGGCCAGCAGGTCCACCGGATGCTCGGCGTGCAGGGCCCCGCCCGGCTTGGCCTTGCCGACCGGCGTGCGCACGGCCTCGACGATCACCGCATCCCGCATGATGCCCTCCCCAGTGAGTTTGAAAAACCAACTTACTGCTGGAGCCCGACCATAATCGAAGTAAGTTTGAAAAGGCAACCCACTGCCCCGTAAAAAGCTCGAGGGCCGTGGCGCTGGGTGCCACGGCCTTCGAGTGGGACGGGCCGCTAGTGGAAGGGGCCCGAGCTGTTGTCCGTCATATCCCCCCGAGCGTCGAAGGGCTCCGACCTGGAGCCGGCGGATCCTGGAGTCTCTCTCAAGCGTTGCCCCCCATCCCCTCGACGTGCAGAGCGGTCACTCCGGACAGTAACGCAGTGACCAGGGGATTTGTGGATCCGATACCCCAATAACCCTCAAAGCCCTCCCCAAGCTCAGGGGGTGATGGCCAGGTGGGCCAGGACCCGTGCGCCCAGCTCGGCGTCGCCCTTGATCTCGACCTCGACGTCCGCGGGGACGCACCGCCCGGCCGCCAGCCGTACGTAGGTCTCCCAGTCCATGCTCAGCGTCGTGGTCGGGGGTCCGGCCGCATCGCCGGCCAGCCGTCCGCGGCCGTCCGCCCCGACCTGGACGTACTCGGTCGTCGGCGTGGGCCGGATGATCCTGAACTCGACCGACTGCCCCGGCGACGCGCCCGCCCGCTTGGCGACGACCATCGGCAGCCCCGGCCGCAGGATCATGCGGGCGCACTCCGCACCGGGGGCGTCCAGGTTGCCGGGGCGGCCCACCGCACGGCGGATGTCCTGCTCATGGACCCAGCAGTCGAACGCCCGGAACACCATGAACATCGAGTACGGGACCATCCGCCCGGTCGGCGCCATGGTCTCCTGCTCGGGGTCGGTCGTGGCGAGCGCCGCCAGCCTGCGTTCGAGCACGTCACGCAGCTCGGCGAGCACGTCCGTCCCCGGGACCGGGCGGCGCGCGTCCACGCCCGTCTCCAGCATGCGCCCGAAGTCACTGCGCACATGCGGAAGATCGTCGGGCAGGACGTGGCCGGGCGCCGGGTCCTCGCCCAGCAGCAGCGTCTCCACGCTGACGATGTGCGAGACGACGTCCTTGACGCTCCAGCCCGGGCACTCGGTCGGCAGGTCCCAGTCGCCCTCGGCGAAGGTCTCCGCGAGCGCGATCGTGGACCGCACCGTCTGTTCGAACGCGGCGACGTTCGCCGCCATGCCGCCGTCCGCCGAAGCCACCGGGTCATCGCTCACGAGCAGCACCCTAGGCGCTCAGCCCGCCGAGGGGTAGAAGCGGACCTCGGGCCTGCCCACCTGACCGTAGTGCGGGCGGCGCTCGGCCAGGCCGTTGTCCGCGAGGTACTCCAGGTAGCGGCGGGCGGTCACCCGGGACACCCCGATCAGCGAGGCCGCCGACGCCGCGGAGAGCCCCTCGGCCGAGCCCGTCAGCGCCTCGGTGATCGTCTGTAGCGTCTCGCCGCTCATGCCCTTGGGCAGAGAACGCAGTTCCGGGGTGCGCAGCGCGGCTAGCATGCGGTCCACGTCGGCCTGGCCCGCCACCTCGCCGGGCAGGCCCGCACGGTGCCTGAACTGCGCGTAGCTTTCCAGCTTGTCGCGGAGCGAGGCGAAGGTGAACGGCTTGAGCAGGTACTGGACGACCCCGACCGAGACGGCCGACCTGATCACCGCCAGGTCCCGCGCCGACGTCACCGCGATCACGTCCACCGGCACACCGGCCGCCCGCAGCGCCCGGCAGACCTTGAGCCCGTGCGTGTCCGGCAGATAGAAGTCGAGGAGGACGAGGTCGACCGCGTCGCGCCGCTGCTCGCAGAACCGGAGCGCGTCGGCGCCCGAGTGCACCACGCCGGCGACCGCGAAGCCCGCGACCCGTTCCACATAGCGCCGGTGCGCCTCGGCGGCCACCGCGTCGTCCTCCACCACCAGCACGCGGATCACGAGTCACCGTCCGGGCGCCCGACCGGCAGGGCCTGTACCGGGAGGGCCTGTATCGGAAGCGAGACAGTGACGACCGCGCCCACGTCCCGTTCCACCGTGATGTCGCCGCCGTAGCGCCGCACCGCCCGGCCGACCAGCGCGAGGCCGAGGCCGTGTCCGACCGGCCCGTCGGGCGGCTTGGTGGTCCAGCCGCGCCGGAACGCCGCCGGGACGAGTTCGGGATCGATCCCTGGCCCCGTGTCGGCGACCCGCAGCACGAGCTCGGTGTCCATGGTGCGGGCGCTCACCTCGACGCGGGGCGGGCCGTCTCCCGCCATCGCCGCGTCGACGGCGTTGTCGATCAGGTTGCCCAGCACGGTGACCAGGTCGCGCGGATCGATCGCCCCGTGCGTGTCGTCGATCGCGGTGTCCTCGGTGATCCGCAGCTCGACGCCCCGTTCGGCGGCCTCGGCGGACTTGCCCAGCAGGAGGGCGGCCAGCACCGGTTCGCTCACCGCGCCGACGACCCGGTCGGTGAGCGCCTGGGCGGTGGCGAGCTCCGCGGTCGCGAAGTCGACGGCCTGCTCGGTACGGCCCAGCTCGACCAGCGACACCACCGTGTGCAGCCGGTTGGCGGCTTCGTGGGCCTGCGCGCGCAGCGCCTCGGCGAAGCCGCGCACGGTGTCGAGCTCCCCCATCAGCGCCTGCAGGTCGGTGTGGTCGCGCAGGGTCGCCACGGTGCCCATCGCCCGCCCGCGCGAACGCACCGGCACGGTGTTGACCACCAGGACGCGCGTGTCGCTCACATGGATCTCGTCCGATCTCGTCTCGGCCGACACCAGCGCCTCCGCCAGCCCGGGTGGGAGTCCGAGGGCGTCGATGGGCGTCCCGGCGGGATCGGCGCCGGGATCCAGATCGAGCAGTTCGCGGGCGGCGTCGTTGCACAGGACCACCCGGCCGTCCCTGTCGAGGATCACCAGGCCCTCGCGTACCGCGTGCAGGATCGCCTCGTAGTAGTCGAACATGTGGCGGAGCTCGTCCGGCGCGACGCCCCGTGTCTGCCGCCGCAGGCGCGCGCTCACCAGGTAGCTGCCGGCGATCCCGGCGGCCAGGACGGCGACGGCGATCGCGGCCAGCCACAGCAGGCGTCCGCGCAGCTCAGAGGTGATCGCGCGGACCGTGATGCCGACCGCCACCAGCCCAACGACGCGCTTGCCCTCGAAGACGGGGACGACGGCCCGGACGGAGGGGCCGAGCGTGCCGGTGTAGGTCTCGGTGAACGGGCGGCCGGCGAGCGCGGGGGCCGTGTTGCCGATGAACCGCTGACCGATCCGGGCCGGGTCGGGATGGGTGTACCGGATGCCCGCCGGATTCATGATCGTGATGAAGTCGACCCCGGTGTCGGCGCGGACCCGTTCGGCGAACGGCTGGAGCGAACGGCTCGGCTCCGGGGCGGCCAGCGCGGCGCGCACGCTCGGGGCATCGGCGACCGTGGCGGCGACGGCGGAGACGGTCTCGCGGGCCCTGTCGCCGGCCGCGTCCTGCGCGTCCACGTAGGCGGGCACGGTCCCCGCGACCACGAGCAGACCGACGACGACCGCCTGGAGGACCAGCAGCTGCCGGGCGACGCTCCAGTGCCGCACCGGCCAGTGCCGCACTGGCGCCCATTTCCACCGCATACGCGCTCACCTTCGGTTTTACCTGCATACCTCGGTCGTGAACGAAATGTACACAAGGGTGACCCCGGTCACAGAAACCTCGATATTCGCGGGACAGGAAGCAGCACAGCCCACCCCGACCCGCAAAGGAGGCGACCCCCGTGGCATCCAGCCCGCACACGGACGGTCACGCCGCGTCCAGCCCCCAGACCGACGGCAAACCCGGCCGACGCCGGGACCGCATGCACTACCTCTACATCTCAGTGATCGTCGCAGTCGTGCTGGGCGTCATCGTGGGATTCGTCGCGCCCGACGTCGCCAAGGAACTCAAGCCGCTCGGCACCGGCTTCGTCAACCTGATCAAGATGATGATCTCGCCGATCATCTTCTGCACGATCGTCCTGGGCATCGGCTCGGTGGCCAAGGCCGCCAAGGTCGGCAAGGTCGGTGTGATCGCACTGACCTACTTCACGGCGATGTCCACGTTCGCCCTGCTCATCGGGCTTGTGGTGGGCAACCTGCTGCACCCCGGCGCGGGGATGCACCTCGACCCGGCGTCCGCGGCCAAGGCGCAGGAGCAGGCCAAGGGCGGCGAGAGCCTGGCCGACTTCGTGCTCGGCATCATCCCGACCTCGATGCTGTCCTCGCTCACCGAGGGCGAGGTCCTGCAGACACTGCTGGTGGCGCTGCTCGCCGGGTTCGCGCTCCAGAAGCTCGGTCCGGCCGGCGAGCCGATCCTGCGCGGCGTCGAAATGATCCAGCGCTGGGTGTTCCGGATCCTGGCGATGATCATGTGGGCCGCCCCCGTGGGCGCGTTCGGCGCGATCGCCGCGGTCGTCGGCGAGACCGGCTGGGACGCACTGCGCAGCCTCGCGGTGATCATGCTGGGCTTCTACGTGACCTGCGTGGTGTTCGTCTTCGGCGTGCTCGGCACGGTGCTGTGGCTCGGCGCCCGGATCAACATCCTGACGCTGCTGCGCTACCTCGCCCGCGAGTTCCTGCTGATCCTGTCGACCTCGTCCTCCGAGACGGCGCTGCCCCGCCTGATCGCGAAGATGGAGCACCTCGGCGTGAGCCGCCCGGTGGTCGGCATCACCGTCCCGACCGGCTACTCGTTCAACCTCGACGGCACCGCGATCTACCTGACCATGGCCACGCTGTTCATCGCGTCCGCGCAGGGCAGCCCGCTGTCGATCGGCGCTCAGATCCCGCTGCTGCTGTTCATGATCATCGCGTCCAAGGGCGCGGCGGGCGTGAGCGGCGCCGGGCTGGCCACGCTCGCGGGCGGCCTCCAGTCGCACAAGCCCGAACTGGTCGACGGCGTCGGCTTCATCGTCGGCATCGACCGCTTCATGTCCGAGGCGCGGGCGCTGACCAACTTCGCCGGCAACGCCGTCGCGACCGTCCTGATCGGTACCTGGACCAAGGAGTTCGACGCCCAGCGCGCCCGTGCGGTGCTCGCCGGCGAGGACCCGTTCAACGAGGCCACACTCGTGGACGAAACGGCTCCCGCCGACACCAGGCCGCCGGACCTGACCAAGCCGCCGGCCGACACCATCACCGATGGCCAGAATCCCCTGACCACGGCCCGCTCCTAGCTGCGCGCCCCGAACGACCGCGCACGCCCGAAACGGCCGCGCACCCGGCGTCCCCCGTGCGCCGGGTGCGCGGTGCCATGTCCGGAGATCGGGCGTGAGCGAGCGCGCGGCCGGATCAGCCCTTTCTGATCAGCCCTTGTTGACCATGCTGATGCCGGCGTTGGGCGCGTAACTGTTGCTGCCGTTACGGATGGGCTCGGGCTTGCATTCGGCGCCCTTGAAATCCTGACCCGACCTGGTGGGTGCGCCCTTGAAGTTCTGTGTCTTCATCTTGCCGGTCGCCTCGGAGCGCCGCGGGTGCCCGTCGCCGTAGGTGTTGCCGGAGAACATGCTGCCCGTGCTGCAGTCGCGGTCGCGGTCGAAGCGCCAGAAGGTGAAGACGCCGTACCAGCCCGTGCTCTTGAACGTGTTGCCGGTCACCCTGATCCCGCCCGCGCCGTCACTCGCCCGTACCGGGTCCCCAGTGATCTTGTGGAACGTGTTGCCGGAGACCGTGCTCCCCTTGCCGCCGCCTTCGGAGAAGTAGATCCCGTGGACCTGGCCGGGATTGGTGCCGGCCGCCTCGTCCAGCCGGTTGCGCAGGTCCCAGAAGTCGTTGTTCGCGATGTCGATGTTGTTGACGTTCTGCAGGTGGAGTGCCGCGTAGCCCCTGTCGCCGCGTTCGATCGTCCCCATGCGCTCGAAGATCATGTTGCGGACCGAGCCGCCGGAGAAGCCTCCCCCGCCCTTGCTGCCGTCGAAGTGGATCCCGCCGGTGACGTAGTTGCGGACGGTCATGCCGCGGAAGTGCAGCTTCGCGTCGCCCGCCGCCACGCTGGTCCAGTAGCCGTCCTGCCCGCCACCGTCGAACACCGGGCGCCCGGTGCCGGGCTGGGGCTTGATCGTGAACTCCCCGCCGGCCGGCATGTAGCTCCAGGTGAACGACTGGCCCTTGTACCTGCCGCCCTTGACCAGCACGGTGCCCTTGGTCGCCCCCTTCTGGCGCAGTGCGTCCTCAGCCTCGTCCAGCGACGTCACGTTCACCTTCGAGGAGCCTGAGCCTCCGGAGGACCCTGACCCTCCGCCCGACGACGACTTGGCGGCCATCTCCGTACCACCGCCCGCCAGCCCGCCGCCGTCCCCCGAACCCATCTCGCCACCCGAACCCCCGTCACCCACAGAGCCCCCGTCACCCGCCGAACCCCCATCACCCGCCGAGCCCCCGTCACCCTCGCCGGGCGGGCTCACGTACACGACGACCTCGTCACCCGAAGCCGTGACCAGGTTCGACGACTGGGGTGTCCAGGCCGCCACCCCGAAGGCCCCCGCGCCCACGACCGCGGCGGTGGACAGACCGATCAACATCACCGGCTTGCGCATGAACTCGCTCCTTGCTGGCGTCATGTATCCGACTGATCAGCAGGAACGGTACGAACGGAGGGCGGCCCCGCCCCAGGGCCCTAGGGCCCAGTGGAGGGCTCTCACCGACCCCAAAATCAGCGGAAGACGACCGTCTTCGTCCCGTTGAGGAAGATGCGGTGCTCGGCGTGCCAGCGCACGGCGCGGGCCAGCGCGAGGCATTCCATGTCGCGGCCGACGGCCATGAGTGCCTCGGGGCTCTGGGTGTGGTCGACCCGGGCGATCTCCTGCTCGATGATCGGCCCCTCGTCGAGGTCGGCGGTGACGTAGTGCGCGGTCGCGCCGATCACCTTCACCCCGCGGGCGTGCGCCTGGTGGTAGGGCTTGGCGCCCTTGAAGCTCGGCAGGAACGAGTGGTGGATGTTGATCACCCGGCCGGGCAGCTTGGCGCAGAACTCGTCGGACAGGATCTGCATGTAGCGGGCCAGGACCACCAGGTCGGCGCGGTAGTGCTCGACCAGCGTCAGCACCTCGGCCTCCTGGGCCGCCTTGCCGCCGGGGCGGACCGGCAGGTGGTGGTAGTCGATGCCGTACGACTGGGTCAGCGGGCGCAGGTCGGGGTGGTTGGAGACGACCGCGACGATGTCGATGTCGAGCAGGCCAGAGCGCTGGCGGTAGAGCAGGTCGTTCAGGCAGTGGCCGCCCTTCGAGACCATGATCAGCACACGTTCGCGGGTGGAGGTGGCGTCCAACCGCCACTCCAGGCCCAGCTCGGGGGCCAGCGCCCCGAACTCGCCGCGCAGGGCGTCCTCATCGGTACCGGCCAGAGCCGCGAACTGCACGCGCATGAAGAACGTGCCGGTGTCCAGGTCGCTGAACTGCTGGCTCTCGAGAATGTTGCACCCGCGCTCGGCCAGGAGCCCGGACACCGCGGCCACGATGCCCGGCCGGTCCGGGCATGAGAGCGTCAGCACGTATTCGGTCACGATTTCACTTTCACTGCCGTCGGGTCATACAGGCCTTTGGGGGTGGACACGAGCTTACGCCGTGCTCACAGGGGCCCTCACGGAAACGGGGCCCTCACGGAAACGGGGCCCTCACGGAAACACGGCGTGCTTGACCCGCTGGCCTCTCGTGGCCGATCGTGGAGATCTTGTGACGACCGGTGAAGACGACGACGTGCAGACGCGGCCAGCCGTACGGATCATCTGCGTGGACGGGGGCGGCCGGGTCCTGCTGATCCGCTGGCGCGACACCGTGACCGGGCGGGTCTTCTGGGAGCCGCCGGGCGGCGGGATCGAGGGCGACGAGACGCCGCTGGACACCGCCCGGCGCGAGCTTCACGAGGAGACAGGCCTGGCACCCGACGCCGTCCTGGACGTCTCGATCCCGGTCGAACGCGACTCCTACTGGCTCGGCCGGCGCTTCAAGAAGATCGAGCCGTTCTTCCTCGCCCACTTCGACGGCGAACCCCGGGTCGCCCCGGCCGCGTTCACCCCGGAGGAGGACGAGACGTTCGTCGCGTTCGGCTGGCACACCCTGGACGAGATCGGCGAGCTGGACGACCTCGAACCCCCCGATCTCCTCGCGGCGATCATCCTCCTGCTGGACCGCGCCGCCTGAGCGCCCCAGGGCTCGCCTTCACCCGTTCGGGTCAGGCTGTTCACCCCAGCGCGGGAGGTGCCGGAAAAGCGCGACCGATGGACTCGTTCCCGGCGGCTCGTGCGATTTCTGGAGGATTTTCAATGGGTGTACGAACGGCTTTCGTCGCAGTCACCGTCGCGGCGGCGGTCCTCGCCGCGCCTGCGCTGCCCGGCTCGGCCGCGGTGGATCATCGGACGGACCTGCAACGGTCGCTGGACGCCATCGTGGCGGCGGGCGCGGTCGGTGTGCAGGCGGAGGCGGTCGGGCCGCACGGCCGGTGGCGCGGCGTCGCCGGTACGGCGCGGCTCGGTGGGCGGGAGCCCGTCCCCGAGCAAGGGCGGTTCCGCATCGGCAGCACCACCAAGACGTTCACCGCGACCGTCCTCCTGCAGCTCGTCGCGGAGAAGAAGGTCGGCTTGGACAGCCCGATCGAACGTCACCTGCCCGGCCTGGTCCCGAACGGGGATCACATCACGGTGCGCCAGCTCCTCAACCACACCTCCGGCCTCCGCGAATACCTGGAGGACACCGAGGCGCTCCCCATGGACGGCGACGCGTTCCTCACCAAGGTGCGCTACGCGACCTGGGCGCCCAAGGATCTGGTGCGCCTCAGCACGAAGCGGCCGCCCTACTTCCCGCCGGGGACCGCCTGGCATTACTCCAACACCAACTACGTGCTGGCAGGGCTCATCATCGAGAAGGTGACGGGCAGCTCGTACGCCGCCGAAGTCCGCCGCCGCATCGTGCGGCCGCTCGGGCTGCGGCACACCTACCTGCCCGGCACGCGGACGGGGATTCGCGGTCCACATGCGCACGGCTACCTGCGGTTCGTTTCCCATGGCCAGGACAAGACCGTGGACATCACGCGGCTCAACCCGTCCTGGAGCTGGGCGGCGGGCGAGATCATCTCGACGACCGGGGACCTCAACCGCTTCTTCGACGCGCTGCTCGGCGGCAGGCTCCTGCCGCCCGCCCAGCTCGCCCAGATGCAGACGACCGTGCCCACCCCCAGCCCGGATGGCTCCGCGGACGGGCTGGGCATGGGCAAGATCCGGCTGGCCTGCGGCGTGGCGGCGTGGGGCAAGGACGGCGGCATCCAGGGGTTCACCACGCAGTCGCTGCACTCGGCCGACGGCCGCCGTCACGTCAGCCTCTCGGTGACGCTCCCCGACTTCTTCGGCCCGGGCTACCCGAAGATCTGGAACGCGATCCAGCAGACCGCGACCGAGGCCCTGTGCGGCTAGGTCATCAGCCGGCCAGGACGCTGCGTGCCAGATGCGACAGGGCAGCGGTGATCTGCCGGGGCGTGCGTCCTTGCTCGCGTTGATGCAGGTACGACTCTGACGCGAGCGGCGCCAGCAGCACGTCCACGAGCGCTTCAGGCTCGGCGATGCCCGCCTCCGCCACCAGGGCTCGTACGTGCGCACTCCAGAAGCCGTACGCCCCGGTGGAGTAGCGCAGCCTCCCGCTCTCGGCGCCGAGCACCAGCGGGGCGTGGGTCTCCAGCAGCTCGACCATCGCGGCATAGAACGCGGCGAGCCGTTCGGCCGGCGGGGCGCCCGGTCCGAGCGGCGGCTCGCCCCTCAGGAGCCGCTCTTGGAGCTCGCGTTCATGCTCGTCGAGCAGAGCGCGGGCCATGGAGGCGGTGTCGGGATAGCGGCGGTAGAGCGTGCCGCGCCCGACCCCCGCCGCCTTGGCGATGTCGTCCATCGTGACCTCGCGCGGATCCCGGGCGGCGAACAGCTCGGCGGCCGCGGCCAGCACCTTCGCGCGGTTGCGCGCCGCGTCCGCCCGCTCGCGGGGCGGGGCCGGCCCCTCCGCCAGCAGATCCCTTCGGCTCTCCATGCGGCGACTGTAGCCGAGATCGGAATAACTGGACATCATGCCCGGTTATCTCTACCGTTCAAGCGGACACAACGTCCACTTAATGAGGAGAGTCTCATGGCCACGTTGCTGCACCTGGAAGCCAGCGCCCGCCGCCGTTCGATCAGCCGCGAGGTGGGCGAGGCGTTCGCCGCGTCCTGGCGGGCCGCTCACCCCGGCGGCACCTACCTGCACCGCGATCTCGCCCTCGACCCCGTCCCGTTCATCGGCGAGGCGTGGACCGAACTCTGCGACCACATCCTGGCGAACACCATCACCGAGATCGACCGCTACAAGGAGGCGGTGCGGACCCCCGCGCAGGCCGAGGCCTGGGCCGTCGTCGAACCGCTGCTGAACGAACTGGTCGCGGCGGACGTCGTCCTCATCTCGACGCCGATGTACAACTACTCGATCCCCGCGTCCCTGAAGGCATGGCTCGACCAGGTGACGTTCCCCAAGATGTCCCTGGCCGGCCGCCGCTTCGTCGTCGCCACCGCGCGCGGCGGGTCCTACTCCCCGGGCGCGCCGAAGGCGAGGTTCGACTACCAGGAGCGCTTCCTGCGCGACTTCTTCGCCGGCCACTTCGCCGTCGAGGACACCACGTTCATCAACGCCGAGCTGGCCAACTCGCGACTCGACCCCGCCCTGGCCCACCTGCGGACCGCCCACGACGCATCCCTCGCCGCCGCTCTGCAGGCCGCACACGACCTCGGAAAGGACTTCTGACATGGCCTGGGTCTTCCTCGCGCTGGCCGGGCTGGTCGAGATCGCCTGGTCGCAGAGCATCAAGCCCACCCAGAACTTCACCCGTCCCCTCCCCACCCTCGTCTGCTTCGTCCTGGCCGCGATCGCCGTCTATTTCCTGTCGCGCGCGATGCAGACGCTCCCGGTCGGCACCGCGTACGCCGTCTTCACCGGCATCGGCGCCGTGGGTGCGATCGGCCTCGGCATCGCCGTCCACAAGGACCCGGTCACCGCGGGCCGCACGATCGCCCTCGGCCTCATCCTGGGCGGCGTCGTGCTGGCCCGCCTGACGAACCCCGAATGACCGGACCGGCGCGGTGAGGCCGTGACCTGCGTCACCGGTGGAATGACGGAAGCGCTGGGGCGTTGGAATGACCATGACCTCAGCGCTGGGCTCGACGCGGTTCTCGATCCTCGACCGGTCGCGGACGCGGGTGGGCGAGGGCCACCCGGAGGCGCTGCGCGCCACGGTCGAGTTCGCGCGGCAGGCCGAGGAGCTCGGCTACCACCGCTTCTGGGTCTCCGAGCACCACAGCGTCCCCGGGGTCGCCGGCTCGGCGCCGACGGTCCTCGCCGCCGCCGTGGCGGCGGCCACCTCGCGGATCAGGGTCGGCACCGGCGGCGTGATGCTCCCCAACCACCGCCCGCTAGTGGTCGCGGAGCAGTTCGGGGTGTTGGAGGCGCTGTATCCGGCACGGATCGACATGGGCTTGGGCCGCTCGGTCGGCTTCACGGGCGGTGTGCGGCGCGCGCTCGGGCACGGCAAGGACGACGCCGACCGCTTCGGGGATCAGCTGACCGAGCTGCTGGGCTACTTCTCCGGTGACCAGGACGCTCACCCGGGCGTGCACGCGTGGCCCGCCGACGGCCTGCGCGTGCCCGCGTACATCCTGGCCACCGGATCCGGCGCCGACCTCGCCGCCGAGTTCGGGCTGCCGCTGGTGATCGCCGCCGCGCGGGGCGAGGAACGGATGATCGAGGCGATCCGCCGGTACCGGGCGAACTTCCAGGGCCGGATCCCGTACGTCATCGTGTCCGGCACCGTGGCGATCGCCGGCACCACCGAGGAGGCGCGCCGGCTTCTCGTCCCGGAGGCCTGGTCGAACGCCCACTCCCGGACGCGCGGCGAGTTCCCGCCGCTCTCCCCGCCGGACGAGATCCTCGCCCGCGAGATGACCGACCGGGAACGGCGCGTCTTCGAGGACTCGATGCGCGGCCACGTCCACGGCACCGAGGACGAGGTCGCCGAACAGCTCGAAGGTCTCATCGAACGCACGGGAGCGGACGAGATCCTCGTGCACACCAGCACGTACGACCGCGACGCCCGCCTCGACTCGCACCGCCGCCTGGCCCGGATCGCCGGGCTGGACCGCGTCTCGCTTCGCACCGCCAGCTGAGCCGCGGCCCGCGGAGGCTGTGACTCAGATCACGTCTCTTGTCGCGACGGATTTCCCTCCGGTGGCTGGTCTTGAAGTGGACCGATTCGACCACCCCTTCGGAGTGTCCTATGTCCGACTCCTTCATCAAGGGCACCGGGCTACGCCCGGTCGCCTGATCGGCTGCCTACAGTGAAACTCCTGGGAGGAGCCACGATGCCCTCGGAAGGCGAGTTCGCCACCCTTGCCGAGCCGTTCCGGCCGGAACTGCTCGCGCACTGTTACCGGCTCCTGGGCTCGGTCCATGACGCCGAAGACCTGGTGCAGGAGACCTACCTGCGGGCGTGGCGCGCGTTCGGCCGGTTCGAGGGTCGCTCCTCGGTACGGCGGTGGCTCTACAAGATCGCCACCATGGCCTGCCTGACGGCGTTGGAGACGCGCTCCCGGCGGCCCCTTCCGTCGGGCCTGGGCGCACCCTCGGACGATCACCGGGTGGCGGTGGCTCCCCGCGACCCGTCGGTGTCGTGGCTCCAGCCGGCGGCTGACAGGTTGTTCGGCGCCGACGACCCGGCGACGGTCGTGGCGGCCAGGAACGGGGTCCGGCTCGCGTTCATCGCCGCGCTCCAGTTCCTGCCGGCGCGGCAGCGGGCCGTGCTGACCTTGCGCGACGTCCTGGCGTTCCAGACGGCCGAGGTCGCCGAGATGCTGGACACGACGACCGCAGCCGTCGACAGCGCCCTCCGCCGCGCCCGGGCCCGCCTGGCCGAGGCCGGACCGGTGGCGGACGATCTGGCCGAACCGGACGAGGAGATCCAGCGGACGCTCCTCGACGGCTATGTCGACGCGTTCACCCGTGCCGACCCCAAGGCCCTGGTGACCCTGCTGCGGGCCGACGTCGAACTGGAGATGCCGCCGATCCCGACGTGGTTCACCGGCCGGGACGCCGTCGTCGGATTCCTGGCGAGCCGCGTACTGCGCAGGGACCGGTGGCGGATGGCGACGACCCGCGCCAACGGCCAGCCCGCCGCCGTCGCCTACGAGCACATGGGCGACGGCCGGTACGAGGCGAAGGGCGTCGAGGTCCTGACTTTGATCGGGGCTCGGATCAGCCGCATCACCGCGTTCCACGACCCGAGCCTGGTGCCGTCGTTCGGCCTCGCGCCCGTGCTCACTGCCTGAAACCCCCGACGCGGGCGGACGCCCGCTCCACACATACAAGGACGATGCATATGAGCTCGACGCTGAGCCAGGGCAGGGCGAACCTCGTCCTGGCCACGCTGTTCGTCGGAATGTTCGTACTGGGCAGCGCCGAACTGCTCGTCGTCGGCGTGCTGAACCTGATCGCCGCCGACCTCCAGATCTCCGTTTCCACAGCCGGCACGCTGGTGACGGGCTATGCGCTCGGCCTGGCGATCGGCGGCCCGCTCCTGACCGCGCTGACCATCAAGCTGGACAAACGCACCGTCCTCCTCGGCGCGCTCGCCCTGTCCGTCGCGGGAAACCTGGTCAGTGTCCTGTCCAGCGATTACGCCCTGTTCCTCGCGGCGCGAGTGGGCACCGGCGCCCTCCAGGGCCTTTTCATCGGCGCCGCCTTCGCCGCGGGCCTGTCGGTCGTCCCGCCGGAGCGCATGGGACGGGCCATCGCAGTGATCATCTCCGGGGTCACGGTGTCGGCCGCGCTGGGCATGCCGCTGGGCACGCTGGTGGGCCAGGCACTCGGCTGGCGCGGCTCGTTCACCGCGATCGTGGTGCTCGTCGTGCTCACGCTCGTCGCCACGCTGGCCCTGGTGCCCTCCGCCCCGGTCAGCGGCGGCGGCACGGGCGGCCAGGCCAAGCACGCGTTCGCCCCGCGGGTGCTCGCCGTGCTGTTCCTGATGTTCCTGGTTTTCGCGGCCATGTCCGCGGCGCTGACCTACATCGTGCCGTTCCTGGAGGACGTCACGGGCATCTCCGGCGCGCTGGTCAGCGTGTTCCTGCTGGCCTACGGGGCGGCCACGGCGGTCGGCTCGTTCGGTGGCGGCCGCTTCGCCGACCGGCACGCCGCCCGCACCCTGATCTTCGCGACCGTCGGCCTCGCGGCCTCCCTGCTGGCGCTCTACCTCGTCGGCTCGACGGCGTTCCTCGTGGCGCTGGTGCTGCTGGCCTGGGGCGTGTTCGGCATGGGCATGGTGCCCTCACTCCAGTACCGCGTGGTCAACCTGGCCGGTCCGGGCGGCACGCTGGCACAGTCGCTGCCCGCCTCCGCGGCCAACTTCGGCATCGCGTTCGGCTCGCTGGCGGGCGGTGTCGCGATCGACCGTTCCACCGCCTCCGCCGCAGTCCTCACCGGCCTCGCCATCGCCGTGGTCTCCATCGGGGTCGCCTGGGCCACCGCCTTCCTCAAGCCACCGTTGACCGACAAGGAGACGGCCACAGACCCGATCCCCGAGCACGCCTGACCCGCCCAGCCCAGTGCGACCACGCCGCCCGGTCACCTCGATGCCGTCCATCGAGGTGACCACCAGCGTCCGGCGGGCTACCAGGTGGCGCCTGCGAGTTCCTTGATGGTGGCGTTCAAACGGTTGAACAGGTTGGTCACGGCGACCACGAGGATGACCGCCGAAAGCTCCTGCTCGTTGAAGTGGTCGGCGGCGGCGTCCCAGATGTCGTCCGGCACGGCCTCACCTGAACGATCGGCGATGCGGGTGGCGGCCTCGGCGAGGGCGAGGGCGGCGCGCTCGGCGTCGTCGAAGAAGGGCGACTCCCGCCAAGCGGCGACCGTGGCGACCTTGTCCGCGCTCGTTCCTGCCTTGTTGAGGTTCTGCACGTGGGCGTGCACGCAGGCGCTGCAACCGTTGATCTGGCTGACCCGCAAGCCGACCAGTTCCTGCATCTCCTGCGACAGGCCGCTGGAGTTGATGCCCTTGAAGATGTTCTGGATGCCCTTGAGGGCGTCGGGGAGAACGTAGGCGGGGTTCTTCATGCGAGCTTCCATCACTGCGCTCCTTCATCGTGGTTCGTCACTGCACTGACGAACCCCGGAGGAACGATGTGACCGCCCGCGCGAAAGAATTCTGATGTTCAACTGAGGCGCTGGTCAGCGCTGCCAATGCCGCGCAGGAGGGTGTCCACCAGCCGGGTGGCGAGCGCGTCGGCGTCCTCGCCGCGTTCCTGCGCTGCCTCGTGGATGAGCGCGTAGTAGACGCGGCGTGCCCGACCTCTCCACACCGGAAGGCCCGGTCGAGCTCGTCGCCCGTGCGGCCGACGAGCTCGGCGGCATCGACCTGCTGGTCAACAACGTCGGCGGCACCGTCAAGACCGCCTGATCGCCGCTGAGGCCCCCGAAACCGGGGGCCTCAGCGACAGGCTTTCGGTCTCAGCCGAGCTTCCGGAAGAACTCGCGGACGTCGGCGATGAGCAGGTCGGGGGCGTCGTGCGCGGCCCAGTGGCTGCCGCGTTCGTACTCGTTCCAGTGCACGATGTTGGAGTGGTCGCGCTCGGCGAACTTGCGCGGCGCCTTGAAGTCGTAGGCGAACGCGGCCAGCCCCATCGGAACGGTCGTCGGCTCCGACGGCAGCTCAGCGTGGTGGTTCTCGTAGTAGAACCGCGCCGACGAGGCCGAGGTGTTGGTGAACCAGTAGATCGACGCGTTGATCAGCACGTCGTCGGGCTCCAGGGCCTCCCCGAACAACTGCCCGATCCAGGCGAGCTGGCCCGCGGGCGAGTCGGACAGGGCGTGCGCGAGGGTCTGCGGCTGGGCCTGCTGCGACCTGTCGTGGATCGCGTGCTCGACGAACGCCTGCCCGAACTGCAGCGCCTGGAAGTCCTCCGGCGCGAGCCCCTCGAACTCGCCCTCGTCGCCCCGGGGGAACGAGAAGATCTGGTTGACGTGCACGCCGATGACGTGATCCTTGTCGGCCTCGCCCAGCAGCGGCCCCACGATGGCGCCCGCGTCGTTGCCGTGGACGCCGTACCGCTCGTACCCGAGACGGCTCATCAGCTCCGCCCATGCCTGGGCGGTGCGCGCCGCGTTCCAGCCGCGGCTCTTGGTCGGGCCGGAGAAGCCGAAGCCCGGGATCGACGGGATCACGACGTGGAACGCGTCGGCCGGGTCGCCGCCGTGCGCGCGAGGGTCGGTGAGCTCACCGACCAGGCCCAGGTACTCCACGAAGGTGTTGGGCCAGCCGTGCGTGAGGATCAGCGGGGTCGCGTCCGGCTCGGGTGACCGCACGTGCACGAAGTGGATGTTCTGCCCATCGATCTCGGTGGTGAACTGCGGGTACTCATTGAGCCTGGCTTCCTGCTCGCGCCAGTCGAACTCGTCGCGCCAGCGCGCGACCAGCCGCTGGACGTAGGACAGCGGGACGCCGTACTCCCAGCCGGGCGGCGCCGGCACGCCCTCGACCTTGCCCGCGACCTCCTCGGCGGGCAGCTCGTCGGCCCAGCGGGTGCGAGCGAGCCGACTCGTCAGATCGTCCACGTCGGCCTGCGCGATCTCGATGCGGAACGGCTTGATCTCGGACATCTCCGACCTCCCTTGAACGGAATGTTCTGCTCCAATACTATCAGAACGAATGATTCCGTTCCACTACTTCGAACGGGGTGAGTCGATGGTAGGCACCCGATCCACCGGCCAACGTGGCCGGTCAAGGCCAGCTCAGGCGGCCAGCAGCGCCCGGACGCGGCCCGGGGTGTGACCGAGCTCGTCGCGCATGACCCGGCTGAAGTGCGCCTGGTCGCTGAAACCAAGGGCGAGCGCCAGGGCGGCGAGGTCGGTCTCCCCGGCTTCGATGGCGGCCAGGGCGCGGCTGACGCGCACCCGGTTGCGGTAGCGGCTCACGGTCATGCCGACGTGGTGGCGGAACGTGCGGCTCAGATGAGACGGCGAGGTCTCCAGCAGCCGGGCGAGCCCGACCAGGTCGGCCGCTTCCCGCTCGGCTGCGGCGATCGCCTCGCGTGCCCGTTCGGCCAGGCCGGCACGACCGGGCGCGTGCCCGGGAGAGGCACCCCTGCTGCCGCGGAGCGCGAGCGTGAGCAGATCGAGCACCGCCTCGGCCCCGCCGAACGCAGGGTCGTCGAGAGAGCGCGGCAACATCCGGTGAGCGAACTCCAGCCGCGGGTCCACGCGCACGGCCGGTGACACAGCGGGTGACACGGCCGACCGCGAGCCGCCGGCGGGCTCTGGCCACAGCTCATCGATCAGGGCGCCCGCGGTGAACGTGACGGACGTGCAGCTGTCGCCGCCCGCCGGGTGGGAGAAGCGTTCCTCCTCTCCCGCACCGTGCAGGTAGCCGACGGTGGGATCGACCATCACCTCGCGCCCGCGGGAGGAGACCCGGAACCGCCCCCGGCGGACCAGGATGATCTGCGCGGCGACCGACAGCTCCGGCTCGGACCACCAGGCATGGTCGTCCGCACACTCCACCGTGTGGATCACGAAGTGCGGGCTCTCGGCCACCACCTGGGCAGTACGCACGAGCGCGACTCTACGGGGTGCCTCTGACATCCGGCGGCATTCCGGCGGGCCGCATATTTCTTCAAGACCCGGGGCCCCGGACCTGGCGATGCTCTGGTCATGATCACACTTGCCACCGCGACGGTGCGCCGGGGTCCGATGCTGGCGGTGCTGCTCGCCGGACAGGTGATGGCGTCCATGGACGGGTCGATCGTCTCGGTGTCGGCGCAGACGATCCGGGCGGACCTCGACGCGGGCGGCGCAGCCATCCAGCTGATCGTGTCCGGCTATCTCCTGACCACCGGCGTGCTCCTGGTGACCTGCGCCCGGCTGGGCGACATCCTCGGGCACCGCCGCGCGTTCCTGCTCGGCCTGGCCTGGTTCACCGTGGCGTCGCTGCTGTGCGGCCTGGCGCCGAACGCCGCCGTCCTGGTGGTCGCGCGGATCGCCCAGGCCATCGGGGCCGCGCTGTTGATGCCGCAGGTCTTCTCGCTCATCCAACTGCATTGGGAGGGGGCGGCCCGCCGGAGGGCCATCGGCATCTACAGCATGGTGTTGGCGCTCGGCGTCGCGCTCGGGCAGATCGTCGGCGGGCTCGTCGTCGGCGCCGACCTCTTCGGGCTCGGCTGGCGCCCCGTCTTCCTCATCAACATCCCGATCGGCGTCGTCCTGCTGGTGATCGGGCCGCGTGTGCTGCTCGGGGCCCGCTCGGACGATCCGCCCGGGCTGGACCTCGCCGGTGTGGCCGTGCTGACCGTCGCCATGACGGCGTTCACCGCACCGCTCATCTTCGGCCCGGACAGTGGCTGGCCAGTGTGGGCGTGGATCGCACTCGGCTGCGGCGCCATCCTGCTGGCCGCCTTCGTCCGGTACGAGGCGAAGGCTCGGCAGCCGCTTCTCGACCCGAAGGCCCTGCGGCCCGTGGGAGTGAAGCCGGGACTGGCCGCCTGCTGGATCATCATGGGCTGCTACACCGTCTTCCTTCTCACGCTGACCCTGCATCTGCAGTCGGCGCTGCGGTTCACTCCGTTCGAGGCAGGGGTGGCGTTCGTTCCCTACGCCGTGGGATTCGGCTCGCTCAGTCTGAGCTGGAATCGTTTCCACCCCCGCCTGCAGAACGTGCTTCCACTGCTCGGACCTGTCGCGTTCGCCACCGGAGCGGCCACGATCGCGCTGCTCGCACGCGATCAGTGGCCGGGCCTGGTCTCCGTGCCGATCCTCGCGATCGCCGGGGCAGGCCACGCCGCCGGGTACAGTCCGCTGATCGCCCAGGTGTCGTCCCTGGTGGACACGCGGTACGCCTCGGCGGTGTCCGCGCTCAACTCCACCGGCCCCCTCCTGGCGAGCGTGACAGCGGTCGCGGGGCTCGGCAGCGTGTACTTCGCCGCACCCGCCTCCGCCGACGGCCTCGTACGCGTCGTGGCCGCGATCACCGGCCTGCTGGTGATCGGTGCCCTCTGCGCTCAACGAGTGCGGTCGGCGAGTTCTCCGCAATCGATGAGCCCGCCGTAGTCGAGCCGGCGAGCTCGCCGCAACGCCGCCTAGCCTCCAGCTCCCTTCAGGCCCGACACGTCCACGACCTGGTTGCTGGGCGGGGCCTGCACGGTGACCGCCTTGCCGTAGTCGAGGAAGTCGATTCGGCCATCCGCACCGCCGTCGATGCGAAGGGCATAGGGCTCGCCGACAGTGGACACGTAGAGCTTGCCCTTGCCACCGTCGGTGAGTGCGATCGCCGGTCGTCCCTCAAGGGATGCCACTTCCCCCTTGGCCGGAGTTCCCTCGGCCGTCAGTATGCCGTTGACGACTTTGGGCAGGGTGGTGAAGGTGGCGATGTCGGCGAAGTCCTTGTCGCCCGGCTTGGTCTTGAGGTACTTGCCGGCCAGCGTCTGCACGGCGGCCTTACCGCCCAGCTTCTGCAGGAACTTGTCGTCAGGCTTGACGTACACGGCCGACCCGATGCGGGTCAGAGCCACCCGCTGGCCGTCCATGGTGAGCTCACCGGTCGCCGACTCCTTCCCGGAATAGCTGAAGTCGAGGGCGATGGCCTGGCCGCCCTCCTTGATCTGGCCCTTGATGCGAAGCGTGGCGGCGGACGCCGTCGCCTTGCGGGCGGCGGCGAGAATCTTCTGCGCGCTCTGCTTCTCGATGCCGTTCGCAGACGCCGCCGGGCTCGCCGAAGTCGCCGGACTCGCCGGACGGACCGAACCGGCGTCGTCCTTTGAGTCCGAGTTGCACCCCGTGGTGGTGAGCGTGAACCCGAGTGCCGCCGAGACCACCAACGCCGACCTGAACGTGCTGTGGATGCGCATCGATTCCCCCTTGTTACTGACCTGTGCGCGATATGGCCGGTTTCCGTCACCGAGGAGCGTGATGGACCTCTGTGCGCAATCACTGTCGTTATGCTGCTGTCACTGCGCCCGCGCTGCCGGACGACTGCGGTCGGGCGGCTGAGGGGGTGTTCGTGACCGAGGGCTCTGGTGCCGCCGGGTCGCTCCGCTTCGAGATCCTGGGTCGGCTGCGTGCCTGGCGTGACGACGAAGAACTGGAGCTGGGCCCGGGCAAGCAGCGCGCCGTCCTGGCCGTGCTGCTGGTGAACGCGGGCCGTCCCGTCCCGGTCCCGGCGATCGTGGACGCCGTCTGGGGCGACGACCCGCCCGACAACGGCGCCAACGTCGTCCAGAAGTACGTGGCCGGGCTGCGGCGAGTGCTCGAACCAGGCCGGTCGCCACGTTCGCCGGGTGAGTTACTTACCCTCAGCCCGGCCGGCTATGCGCTGAAGGTGGATCCGGGCGGGCTGGACGCCGAGGTGTTCCAGCGGCAGGTCCGGCACGCGCTGGCCGTCCGCGCCGGGGGCGACGCGGCGGAGGCCGCCGCCCTGCTGCGCGCGGCGCTGGCGATCTGGCGGGAGGACGCGCTGGCCGGGATCAAGGGCCCGGTCTTCGACGCCGCCCGCGACCGCCTCAGCGACGAGCGGGCGTCCGCGCTGGAGGCCTGCGCCGAGATCGAACTCGAACTGGGGCGCCATGCGGAACTGGTGCCGGAGCTCACCCGCCTGGTCGCCGACTTCCCGCTGCGCGAGCAGCTGCGGTATCTGCTGATCCTCGCGCTCTACCGTTGCGGCCGGCAGGCGGAGGCGCTCGCCGCCTACCGTGACGCCCGTGCGTTCCTGATCGAGGAGTTCGGCGTCGAGCCCGGCGAGCGGCTTCAGCAACTGCAGCTCGGCATCCTGCGTTCCGACCCGGCCCTCGGCGGCCCCGCCGCGTCCACGTCCGGTCCGGCCTCCGGGCCGGCGCCCGCCATCGCGCCGCCCACGCCCGCCCACGCGCCAGTCTCGCCGGTCGCGCCGGTCTCGTGGGCTCCACCGGCCGGCGGGGACGCCACAGCACCCTCGGGATCGCCCCGAACGGTGCGCACCTCGCCCTCCTGGCCGCTGAAGCTGCTCGTGGCTTCGATACCGGTGATCACCTGCGGAACCGTCGGCTGGGCCGTGATCGCTTTCTTCGCCGCCCGCCGCCGCAGCGTCCCGCTGGGCTTGGCGGCGGCCGGTTACCTCGCCGCAGAGGCGATCTTCATGGCCGTGGCGCTGCACACGGACGCCGACGTGGCGACGCCCTGGGACGTGCCGATGATGATCGCGTGGTTCGTGGCGATGTTCGGTGCCGCGGCGCACATCGTCCTGCTGATGTCGTCCGGCCCGTCTGATCCGGAACGAGCGAGGGACCTCGGGCGCGTCGATCCCGTCCTGGTCGAGCTCCTGGAGCGGCGAACGCGTCGCGAGCAGGCGCGGGCACTCGTCCGAGATCATCCCGAGATCGCGCGGCGGCTCCGGGTCGGGCGGCCGGACGTGTCGCGCACGTTCGACGACGGCGGGCTGGTGGATGTCAACGACGCCCCCCGGGACGTCCTGGCGGGGCTGCCCGGAGTCGGCCCGCACCACGCGATGCTGATCGTGGCCGTCCGGGAGGGCAAGGGACCCTTCGCCTCCACCGAGGACCTGATCGTGCAGGGCCTGCTCCCGGCCCATGTCGTCCGCGCGCTGCACGAGGTCCTGATCGCCATCCCCGCCGAACCGGAGCCGGACCCCTCGGCTACCGGCCAGTAGTTTGCGAAGGATTTAAGAGGTTAAATTCGCACCCATGCGGCGAATCCTGCTCCTCGCGCTGGCGGTCACCCTCGTGCTCGCCGGTTGTACGGAGAAGACCAAGGAGGGCGGCGGCGGCAAGGGCAACGGCGCCGCCGACGACAAGCGGCCCGCCGAGGTCGCGGGCATCCCGACCGCCACCGGCACGCACAAGCAGAAGCTTGAGGTCGGCACGCCCGGCCACCGCGAGTACCTTCTCCACGTCCCCCCCAAACTCACCAAGGGCAAGTGGCGGAACGGCAAGCCGGCCAAGCCGCTGCCCCTCGTCCTGGCCCTGCACGGCGGTCTCTCCAACATGAACGGCTTCAGGGCGCTGACCGGATTCGACAAGGTCTCGAACGACAAGGGCTTCCTGGTCGCCTACCCGAACGGCTTCATGACCACGTGGAACGCCGGAAGCTGCTGCGGCGCCGCCAAACTCGGCAACATCAAGGACGTCGACTTCCTGAGCAAGCTCATCGACAAGCTGACCGGCGCCGGGCTCGCCGATGCCAAGCGGGTGTACGTGGCGGGGTTCTCCAACGGCGCGGGGATGGCGTACCGGATGGCCTGCGAACGGCCGGACAAGGTGGCCGGGATCGGGGTGGTCGAGGGCGCTCTGGTCACCCCGTGCGAGCCCGGCCGGCCCGTATCGGCGATGATCTTCCATGGGACCGCTGACCGGAGTGTGCCGTTCAACGGGGGAGGGCGCCGGGACTTCAACGACAGCCGGGGGTTCCCGCCGGTCTCGTACGCCGTGGACTTCTGGCGCAAGACGGGAAGGCTTCCCGAGATGCGCCGGCACGTTCGCGCCGAGGGCGGGGCAGAATGCAGTTCTACCGGCAAGGGAACCCGCGGGGCCGAAGTGACGTTCTGCAAGATCGTTGGAGGCACGCACAGCTGGCCCGCAGGGGCGAGCCGGACGCTCTGGGACTTCTTCTCGGCCCACCCGCAGGGATAGCCCACCGCAGTCCCGGGCGAACAGACATGAATAACTTTCACATCTAGCGTTTTCTGTGGCAACCTGGCTGGTATGAACCTCCGGGAGCGCTACGACGCCGCCACCGCCGACCTCGAGGCGCCCTTCGCGGTCGTCGACCTCCAGGCGTTCCGCGCCAACGCCGCCGATCTCGTCCGCCGCGCCGCCGGCAAGCCGATCCGGGTGGCGAGCAAATCAGTGCGGTGCCGCGCGCTCCTGGAAGAGGTCCTGGCGATGGACGGCTTCGCCGGGATCATGGCGTTCACCCTGCCCGAGGCCCTCTGGCTCGCCGAACACGGGCTCAGCGACGACATCCTCGTCGCCTACCCCACCGCCGACCGGACCGCCCTGCGCGCCCTGGCGGCGGACGGCCGGGCGGCTGCGACGATCACCGTCATGGTCGACTCGACCGAGCATCTCGACCTGATCGAGGAGTGCGCCGGGGGCCGCCCGATCCGGGTCTGCATCGACATCGACGCCTCCTACCGGGCGCTCGGCGGCAAGCTCAGGGTCGGGGCACGGCGATCACCGCTGCACAGCCCCGACCAGGTCCGCGGGCTGGCCGAGGCCGTGCTCAAGCGTCCCGGGTTCGACCTCGTCGGCCTCATGGCGTACGAGTCGCAGATCGCGGGCGTCGGCGACGTCCCGCCCGGCAAGGCGGCAAGGGGACTCACGATCCGCGCCATGCAGAAGCGCTCGCGCCTGGAACTGGCCCGCCGCCGCGCCGCCATCGTCAAGGCCGTACGCGAGTTGAGAGCCCTCGAGTTCGTCAACGGCGGCGGTACCGGCAGCGTCGAGAAGACCACCGCCGAACGCGCCGTCACCGAGGTCGCGGCGGGCTCCGGCCTCTACCAGCCGCATCTGTTCGACTACTACTCCAACTTCCAGGGCCGGCCTGCCGCGCTGTTCGCGCTGCCCGTCGTGCGGCGCCCCGGCCCGGGGGTCGTGACGTGCCTGGGCGGCGGCTACCTGGCGTCCGGGCCCGGGGACGAGATCCGCCTGCCGCAGCCGTACCTGCCCACGGGGCTCTCGTTCGACGCGAACGAAGGCGCCGGCGAGGTGCAGACGCCCCTCCTCGGCGACTCCGCCGATCTCCTGCGGCTCGGCGACCGCGTCTGGTTCCGCCACACCAAGGCCGGTGAGCTGTGCGAACGCTTCGAGGCGCTGCACCTGATCGAGGGTGAACGTCACGTCCGCACCGTGCCCACCTACCGAGGTGAGGGCCGCACCTTCCTCTGATGATTCCGCCCCGGTCCTCACCTCGTCCGACAATGACCGGTTCGGAGCTGGACCGGTTAAGTTGGCCCTTATGACCGACGCACCGTTGATCAGCGTGCGGGGCGAGGCCGTGCTGGAGGTCGAGCCGGAGATCGCACGTCTCCACGTGCATGTGCAGACCCAGGAGAGCGACCGGCGCAAGGCGCTGGACCGGCTCGTCGAGCGCAACCAGCACTGCCTCGACCTGGTCAAGTCATACGGGGAAGCGATCGAGAAGCTCGAGACGGGCGGGCTCTCGATCACGCCGCTGCTGAAGTACCGGCGGCGGGAGGGCGACATCCGGGCCTACCAGGGCACGGTCTGGATCAAGATCACGGTCGCCGACTTCACCGTGCTGGGCGAGCTGGTGACACGCCTGGGCGACTTGGAACGCACCTACGTGAACGGGCCCTCCTGGGAGCTCCGCCGCGACAGCCCTGTCTACAAGGACGCCGCGCGGCAGGCGGCGCACGAGGCCGTGTCCCGGGCCCGCAGCTACGCCGAGGCGCTCGGCTCCCGGCTCACCGGGCTGGTGGAGCTGGCCGACGAGGGCCTCACCACCGATCCGGGCCGGGGCGGCGCCCCGGAGTACGCGGTGATGGCGGCCGGGCCGGGGTTCGGCGGAGCGGCCGACGCCGGCACACCGGAGGCGATCGATCTGGAGCCCGAGACCCAGACCGTCCGCGCCGCCGTCGAGGCGCGCTTCCGCGCGACCGCCCCCGACCTGGAGGCACCGGCCGCCGCATCAGATCTGGAGGCACCATGACGGCCGGAACGACGGCCGGGACGACAGGAGCGCCGGGCGCGCCTCCGGAGCCGTCGCTGGAGGACCCCTGCGCCGAACGGGGACCCGGCGTCCCGACTGGCCTGCGCGGATTCGAGACAGGGGAGCTGGACGTCTTCCTGACCGGGCAGGTCTTCATGGACATGATCTTCACCGGGCTGCCCGGCCTGCCGCCGCCCGGCACCGAGCTGGTCACCGACGGGCTCGGCTCGGCACCCGGCGGCATCGCCAACATCGCGGTCGCGATGAGCCGCCTCGGCCTGCGCACCGGCCTCGCGGCGGCGTTCGGCGACGACATGTTCGGCGCGTACCTCTGGCGCACGCTGTCCGAGCAGGAGGACGTCGACCTGAGCTGGTCCCGCAAGGTCAACGGCTGGTCCACGCCGGTCACGGTCTCGCTGGCGTACGCGGCCGACCGCAGCATGGTCACCTACACCAAGCCGCTGCCGATGCCCGCCGACAACCTGGTCAGCGACCTCCCCAGGGCCGCCACCTGCTTCATCGACATCGACCGTGCGGTCCCGGACTGGGCCCTCGCCATGCGTGACAAGGGCGCGCTCGTCTTCGCCGACCTCGGCTGGGACCCGACCGAGACCTGGTCCACCGACGTGCTCGACCGGCTCGAACACGTGGACGTCTTCCTGCCCAACGCGGTCGAGGCGATGGCCTACACGCGCACCCGCACCCCCGAGGCCGCCCTCGAGGCATTGGCCGCGCGCGTGCCGGTCGTCGTGGTCAAGCAGGGCTCGCGCGGCGCCATCGCCATCGACTCCACGACGGGCGAACGCGCCGCCGCGCCCGCGCTGCCCGTCGACGCCCTCGACCCGACCGGGGCGGGTGACGTGTTCGCCGCCGGATTCGTCTTCGGCACGCTCGCGGGCTGGCCCCTCGGCCAGCGGCTCTCGTTCGCCAATCTCTGCGCGGGGCTGTCCGTCCGGCACTACAGCGGCTCCCTCGGCGCACCCTGCTGGGGCGAGATCGCGGCGTTCGGCGAGACCGGCGAGGTCCCCGCGGAGGTTTTGGAACGGTACGCCTTCGTCGTCCCCTACATCCCCGAAGCCGAGCTGGAACGCGGGCCCGACTCCGTGACCCGCGCCGAGCCGACACTGAGGTAGACCGACACTGAGCCGACACTGAGGTGACCATGAAGATCGCGATCATCGGAGCCGGCAGTGGATACATGCCCGGCGTCATCCGCGGCCTGCTGCATCGCGCGGACGACCTGGCCGGGGCCGAGCTCGCCTTCTACGACGTGGACGCCGGCAACATGGCCCTCATGGCCCGCTTGGCGACCAACATGTTCACCGCTGGGGACGCCACGTTCACCGTCACCACCCACACCGATCTCAAGCCCGCCCTCGACGGCGCCGCCTATATCTTCACCACGTTCCGGCCCGGCGGCATGGCGGCGCGCCACCTCGACGAGTCGATCCCGCTCAAGCACGGCGTCGTCGGGCAGGAGACGGCGGGGCCCGGCGGGTTCATGATGGCCTGCCGTTCCATCCCCGTGCTCCTGGAGATCGCCGCGCACGCCGAGCCCGGCGCGTGGATCGTCAACTACACCAACCCGACCAACATCGTCACCGACGCCGTGACCCGCAACACCGGCATCCGGATCATCGGCCTCTGCGACCAGTTCGTGGGCGACACCGAGATGTGGGCGCAGCTGCTCGGTCTCCCCTACGAACGCCTCGAAGTCGACTGGATCGGCCTCAACCACGCCACCTGGGCCGAACGCGTGCGCCTCGACGGCAGGCAGATCGACCTTCCGGCGCTCCTGGCCGACCTGGAGATCCCCGGCGAGGGGGCCTCCCCGTGGCGCGACCCCTCACGCATGGCCGAGCTCGCCAAGGCCCTCGGCTTCCTGCCCAACTCCTACTCCAAGTACTACTTCTTCCACGACCAGGTGCTCGAAGAGCTCCGCGCCAAGGGCACCACTCGTTCGGAGGACATCCAGGCGATGCTGCCCAGGTTCTTCGCCCAGATCACCGAGGAGTCCATCAAGCCCGACCCCGACCCCAGCCGGGAACGCGGCGGCGGCGAGCACGGCGAGTTCGCCATCGACGTGATCTGCACGCTCCACCGCGACGAGAGCCGCCGGGTCATCGTCAACACCACCAACAACGGAGCGATCTCCTCACTCCCGCCCGAGGCGATCGTCGAAGTACCCTGCCTCCTCACCGCCGCGGGTCCCGTGCCGCTCACGCAGGGTCCCCTCCCCCGCGCCGTCCGCGGCCTCACCCAGTCGATCCACGAATACGAGCGGCTGGCCTCCGACGCCGCCGTGACCGGATCGCGCCGGCTCGCCCTCCAGGCCCTGATGGCGCACCCCTTCGTGACCAGCAAGCACACCGCGGAGAAGATCCTTGACGAAGGTCTCGCCGCGCATCGCGCACACCTTCCCCAATTCAGCTGAACGAAGACACGGGCGCGGCCCGTACCCAAGGATGTGCAAGGAATCTGTGGCTACCAGCTCGATCTCGGCGTGTACGCCCTGGGCCAACTCACCGGCCCAGAGGCCGCCGACCTGCGCGCGCACCTGCCCATGTGCGCGTCCTGCCAGGCCGAGCTGAACGAGCTGCAGGACGTCGTCCGCGTCCTCGCCCGGACGCGCAAAGGCGCCGGCCGCAGATCGCGGTCCGGCGCCTTCGCCAAGCGCTTCAGCGGCGCTTGCGCCGCTTCAAGAGGGCAAGAGCCGTCAAGGTGACCGCCACACCCACGCCGATCGCGACGGCCTTGGGGTTGATCTGCCCGGGCTCGCCGTCCTTGGGCTCCTCCGTGTAGAAGAACGACCGCGCGGTCTTGGCGACCTGCTCGGCCTCCTCCCTGAGGCGCGCCTTGCCCCGCTCCGCCACGTTCCGCGGACTGACCCGGTCCGCGAGCTCGTCGATGGTGCGTGCGAGCTCCAGGCGGGTGCGCTCGATCTCCCGCTCCAGCGCCTCCGGGTCGCGCCTGTCAGCCATGCCGTGTTCCCATCTTCAGCAACGTCGGTCTTCAGCAACGTCGGTCTTCAGCAACATCGTCAGCAACGCATGATCCGCATATCTTGTCAGGTCTTCCTGCGAAACGCCGCCCTACCCCAGCCGGTACGGTGGACCTGTCATCCAAGCGAAAGGCGGATCCCCGTGTCCGAGCGGCTGCAGCCAGGCGACGTCGCCCCTGAGTTCGAGCTTCCCGACGCGGACGGCAACCCCGTCTCCCTGGCGTCCCTGCGCGGCCGACGCGCGATCCTCTACTTCTACCCCGCCGCCATGACCCCGGGCTGCACCAAGGAGTCGGTCGACTTCCAGAGCAACCTCGCCGACCTCGACGCCGCGGGAGTGGCCGTCGTGGGCGTCTCCCCCGACGAGCCCGCCAAGCTCGCCAAGTTCCGCGAGAAGGAGGGCCTCACCTTCCCCCTCCTCTCCGACCCCGACACCAAGGTCCTCCAGGCCTACGGCGCGTACGGCGAGAAGAAGCTCTACGGCAAGCTGGTGGTCGGTGTCATCCGCTCCACCTTCATCATCGACGCCGACGGCAAGATCGAGAAGGCGTACTACAACGTGAAGGCCACCGGCCACGTCGACCGCCTGCGCCGCGACCTCGACCTCTGACGTCCGGCCTCTAAGATCTAAGGGGCACGACTTCGGGTGCGAGACACCCGAAGGCTGGCGGACGTGGCGAAATCAGGCATACGCGGCAGGTTTAGGTCCTGTTGGTGGAGACACCGTGGGGGTTCGAGTCCCCCCGTCCGCACTCATAAGGTCCGCACTCATAAAGACAGCCGTTCCCGGCGTATCACCGGTTAGGGCGGGGTTACTCATCATCATCTGAAAAACGCTCTCGGCGACGGCCGGGCGGTCGGCTTACGCTGGGTGCGTCCGCTCGTATCCGTGAGCGGGCGGTGGCACTGTGATCACAACGCAGGTGGGACACCGTGAGCGAAACCTTCTCCCATCGCGTGCTTCCCTACGACGGGGTCGACGACTTCCTGGCCGGAGCCGTGCCGTTCCTCAACGCGGGGATCGACGCGGGCGACCGGGTGCTGGTGGTCACCGGCCTCGGCAGCGAGGTGCTGCTGCGCGAGGCGCTGGGGCCCGGGGCAGGCGAGGTGGAGTTCGTCGACGCCAACCAGTGGTACGCGCATCCGTCGCGAACGCTCGCCGACTGCCTGGGTGACGCCGACCGGCTGTGCGAGCAAGGGCGGCGGCTGCGGGTGCTGGGCGAGCCGGCGTGGACCGGGCGGCGGCCGCTGGAGGTCCTGGAGTGGCAGCGGGTCGAGGCGATCGTCAACGTGGCGTTCGCGGAGACCGGCGCCGCGATCCTGTGCCCGTACGCGCGCACGCTGCCCGCCGGGGTCGTCGCGTCCGCGCGCCGGACCCATCCGGAGACGCTGCGGGGCGAGCAGGCGCTCGACAACCCGAGCTATGTCGACCCGTGGGCCTACAGCGCCATGTGCGACCAGGAGGCACTTCCGGATGCGCCCGCGAGGGCCGAGAGGCTCGACATCGTGCGGCCCGATCTGTTCTGGCTGCGGGCCTGGGTGACCGACTACGCGCGGCGCACTCCGCTGGCCGAAGAGGATTTGCAGCGGCTGCTGGTCGCGGTCACCGAGGTCGTGACCAACGCGCTGCGGCACGGCGCGCCACCGATCGTCCTCCGCATGTGGATGGAGCCCGGGGAGCTCGTGTGCGAAGTCAAGGACGACGGGTTCTGGGCGACGGACTCGGCGTTCGGGCTGATTCCGCCACGGGCGGACGGGCCTGGCCGTTTCGGGCTGTGGGCGGTGCGGCTGCTCTGTTCGATCGTGCAGATCCGCACGGGCAAAGGCGGGACCACCGTGCGACTCCGGCTGAGCCTGCCGAGCGTGCCCGCGGTCGTGGGGGTATAGCGGTGGAACGCAGCGTAAGGGACTCTGTGCAAAGGGCTTCCAAATCATATCCGGCGGCGTACGCTGGACAGATCCACGCCAACCTTGATGGGCAGGCCATGGACAGCTGGTTCCAAGCCGAACGATCCGTGAACGCGATACGACCTGGCGATCACGCGTGGCTGGCTTTCTCCGGCGAAGAAGAACGCGCGCACATCATTGGGGACTTCGTGTACGACGGACTCGCCACGGAGGAGAAGGTCGTCTACGTGACGGACGCTCCACCCGATCGTCTGCCCGGTGTGCGTCCACGACACGGCATCGAGTTGCGCAGCTACACCGATACCAGGCAGCTGAGGGTCATTCCGCGCGAGCAGGCATGTCTCAGCGGACGGGGGCGGTTCGATCCCGACAGGATGTTGCGGACGCTGGAGCGGGAGGTCGACGCGGCGTTCGACCAGGGCTTCCGCGCCGTGCGTCTCACCACGGACTTCAGCTGGGTGCTCAACGAGCCCGGCCGGTCCGATCTCTCCCAGATGCTGGGCTGCGAGCACCAGTTCGGCGAGGCGGTCTCGCCCAGCACCATGGCGATGGCGATCTGCCAGGTGGACAAGCACGCGTGTCCCCAGGACGAGCTCGTCGCCCTACGCGACACTCACGAGGTCCTCGTGGAAGTGAATCCCGAATTCGACGACGGGATCCTGCGGATCGTCCGCACATTCGAGCCACACGGCCTGCGGGTCGAGGGCGAGCTGGACGCCGCGCGGCACGCGGTGTTCGCCGAGAAGTTGTCGCTGGTCACCCACGAACGGCGGCGAATACATCTCGACTTCTCACGGCTGCGCTTCATCGACCTCGGCGGGCTCAACCTGCTGGCCCATCACGCGACCGGCCTGCCCACCGACGACGGGCTGGTGCTGGACCATCTGCCGGCCGATGTGGAGAACGTGATCGACATGGTGGGCTGGCACCGGCTGCCCGGCCTGGCTCGCGGGCAAGAACGCCCCTTCCCCGGCGCGGGAGGAATGGCCTCATGACACTGGAGCACAGGGCGTTCATGTACGGCGAGCTTCAGCAACTCCTGGACACCGCCGTACCGTGGCTGCGCGAGGGGGTGGAGCGGGACGAGAAGGTGGTCGTGGTCGTCCGGGAGACCGGGATGAACGCGGTGCGCGATGTCCTGGGCCCCGACGGCAAGGACGTGGAGTTTTATCCATCCGAGGTCTTCTACAAGCATCCCGTACGTACGCTGCGCGATTACCAGGGCATCGTCCAGGACGCTCGGCCCCACACCGTGCGGGCGCTGGCCGAGCCGGTCTGGCATGGCCAGTCGCCGCGCGAGACCCGGGAATGGGCGCGGTACGAGTCGCTCATCAACGTGGCGTTCGAGCACTCCGGCGCGAGGGCGTTGTGCCCGTACGACCAGTCCGTGCTGCCGCAGGAAATCATCGAGCATGCCCGCCGGACCCACCCGAAGTTCGCACGGGGCGAGGACACCCTGCACAACGACTCCTATGTCCATCCCAAGGATTTCGGCAACGGCTGCGACAGCATGATCCAGCTCGTCCGGCCACGCCATGCGGAGTACCGGACCATCGAGAGCGACGACCTCCACGACATCCGGGCCTTCGTCGGCGAACGCGCCGTCGGGCACGGGCTCGACACCACCGTCGCGCGCACTCTGGTGACCGCGGTCAACGAGGTGGCGACCAACGCCGTCCGGCACGGCATCCCGCCGATGGGGTTGTGGATCTGGAGTGACGACCGCGACCTCATCTGCGAGATCGGCGACAACGGGTTCTGGCACGCCGATCCGCTGACCGGGTTCCTCCCGCCGGAGTCGGCGCTCCAGCGAGGATTCGGCCTGTGGACCGTCCGGCTGCTGGTGGACCTCGTGGAGCTGAAGGCCGGCTGGGACGGCACGTTCGTCCGCCTTCACGTACGACGGTGACACCATCGTGCGGCCGTCTCAAATACCGGTAAAAGGCCGTGAGGGTACGGCTACACGCCGTCGCGCGCTGGACGTAGGCTGGGACTCGACACGGAGCGTGCCACTAGAGGTTCCAGATGCGGTGTGTCCGTTGACAGGGTGGTTGGGTGGGGGCTGAGGGTATGGCTTCAAGCGCAGCTTGTCCGTTGACAGGGTGGTTGGGTGGGGGCTGAGGGAAGGCGATATGGAGACCCTGGTATCCGTCCGCCGACCGGTTCGTGAACTGCGGCCCGGTGATCACGCCCTGCTCACTTTCGCCAATGACGAGGAGCAGCGAAACGTCGTCGGCTCCTTCGTCCGTGCCGGGCTGGCCGCGGGTGACAAGGTCATCTACCTGGCCGAGACGGCGCACGCCAGGGTCCCCGGAGCGCCGAACCCGCCGCCGGGCCGGCTCAGCATGGTGGCGCTGGATGGGTTCAACGGCCGTTCGTTCCAGCCGCGTGTCGTTCTCGACGCGCTCGTGGAGGAGATCCGGCGTGCCGAGGACGAGGGTTACGGCACCATCCGTGTGACCGCCGACATGACCTGGGCGGTTCGCCGGCCCAACGGCCTTGAACTGCTGCTGGGCAGTGAGCTGCGCATCGAGCACGCCATCGCCCCGAGCACGAGTGTCATCGCGATCTGCGAGTACGACCGCCGCCACTGCAGCCCCGAGGAGCTCGGCGCCCTGCACCAGGCGCACGGCATCGTGGTGGTGCCCGATCCCGAGTTCGAGGACTCGGTGCTGCGGATCGTCCGTACCTTCGACCCGACCGGGCTCGCGCTGATCGGAGAGCTGGACGCGTCCCGGCACATGGTCCTGGACGGCGTGCTCGCCAGGCTGGTGTCATCGATCAACGGCAGCGAGATCCACCTCGACCTGTCCGGCCTCGGCTTCATCGACCTCGGCGCGATCAACATGCTGGCCGACGTGGCCGCGCGCCGCGCCGGTCACGGCCCGCTGGTCCTCGACCGGATGTCGCCGCAGTTCCGCACCGTGATGGAGACGGTGGGCTGGCACATGCTGCCAGGCCTGCGCCTCAGCGACGACCAATGAACCGCGGCACGGCCTGCCGCCCGGCGGTCGGCTGGAGCGCGAGTCGGCTCACTCCAGCGCGTCGATGAAACGCATGGCCTCGGATCGGGTCATGCCGGTCTCGGCGCGTACGGCGGCGATCGCCGATTCGAAGTCCTCCGCGGCCTTGAACGCCCGCACCCGGTCCGAGAGCGTCATTCCTGCGGGCGCGGCCGGGCCGGGGCCTTGGATCCGGCCGTCCCGGACACCTTCCACGTAGTCCTTGGCCTCCTTGAGGCCGAGGCCGGTGTCCTCACGGACCCGCTTGATCGCGTGGATCACCTTACGGTCGTGGAGCAGCCTGAGCACGGCCGTGTGCGTGGTGGCGGGAACGAGGTGAGGGCCCGGCGGCATGCCTTGCGAGGGCTTCTTTTTCCACATTGTGCGTGAGCTTAACGCCCCGGGGATCTGCGGGGCTTCGAGGGCTTCGCTGTGGGCGGAGTACCTGCCGTAGGCGGGACGCCTGGCGGAGCCGATGAGTCAACGGGCTTGGGAATGACCACTTCGCCGGGCTTCGGCCCGTGCTTGTCTCCCGGCCGGACGCTCGGAGGCGCGACCGGCAAGGATGAGGGCCTTCCCGGCCGCGCGGTCGGCGGTGCCGGTGTCCCCTTGCTGGTCGGCAGGGGTGGCTCGCTGGCGGGTACCGGCCGGGGGCTGGGCGGAGGCGCGATCGGACGCGGACGTTCCGGGGCGGGCCAGAGGATCATCGTCACCGCCACGATCACGGCGACGGTCACCGCCGCCGCGACGGCCGGAACCGTCCAGCGGCGCAGCCATGACCCGCGGCGGTGCGGACCGGCAGCACGGCCGGTGGCCTGGGAACGTTCGATCAGGTCCCGGGTGGCGTGGATGTCGTCGGCCGCGCGCCGGTAATGGCGGCGCAGCAGGGTCTCGAGCTCATCGTCCATCGGCCCGGCCCTCCTCCATGTGCGCTCGCAACGCGGCCATCGCCCGCGCGGTGTGACTCTTGACCGTCCCTCGGGAGATCCCGAGCGTCTGTGCGATCTCCTGCTCGCTCAGATCGCACCAGTAGCGGAGCACGACGACGGCCCGTTGCTTGACCGGCAACGTCCTGAGCACCTCATCGAGGTCCCCGGTGGGGACGCCGTCCGAGACGGGCGCCCGCGCGAGCCGTTCGACATCGGCCAGTGACCCGACCGGCAGGTCCCCGCGCCTCGCCCGCCGCTTCTTCTCGTCGATGGCGAGGTTGACCAGCACCCGGCGCGCGTACGCCTCGGGGTTGTCCTTGGCGAGCCGTTTCCACCGCTTCGCCACCCGTTCGTAGGCGATCTGGAGGAGGTCCTCGGCCAGGTGCCGGTCGTACACGAGAAAGACGGCGGTACGCAGCAGCCGACCCGCGGTGGCGGCCACGAACTCCTCGAACGTGACCTCCACCCCGCGGATCTCCTGAGCGCTCAGCGTGGACAGACCGCACCTACTCCACGGACTTGGGCGTCGCCGGGACGGGCTTCGGCGGCACCGGCACACCTGGCGGCTTCTGGCTCGGCGCGGGACGTCCAGGCGCGCAGACCACCGGCGGCCGGCCCTGTCCCGGCTTGGCCGTCGGCACGGGCACACCCGGCCTGGCAGTGGGCGGTACCGGCACAGGCGGCCTCACCGTCGGCGGCGCCGGCACACCCGGCCTCACCGTCGGCGGCGCCGAGACACCCGGCCTGGCGATGGGCGGCTTCGGCTTGCCGGGCCGTGGCTTGGCGGTCCGCGGCTTCGGCACACCCGGCTTGGCGGTGGGAGGCAGGGGCCGCGGCTTCGCAGTGGGCGGGCACGTCGGCACCACGGACGGGGGAGGCTTCGGCTTCGCCGATGCCACCGCCTTGTCCTTCGACGCCGCCGGTGTGATCGCCGACGATCCGGAGGCGGCGGAGGCCCAGATTCCCACCGCCAGCGCTCCGGTACCGCCTATGCCGGCCAGCACGATCGCCATGCGGCGACGGCCGGTACGACCCTTGTCGATCATGTCGCTCCTCGGGAGGTGAAGATCTCTACACCCCTTCAACCCCCGGCGAGGGCGGTGCGGTTGTCATCCGGCCGGGATATTTGCGAGCGCCTCCGGAAGGAGGTCGGCGAGCGTGCGGAACGCCCGGCCCCGGTGGCTGATCGCGTCCTTCTCCGCCGGTGTCAGTTCCGCCGAGGTACGCGACTCGCCGTCCGGCACGAAGATCGGGTCATAGCCGAAGCCGCCGGACCCGCGGGGCTCCCTGATGATCCGGCCGTACATCCGGCCTTCCACGCAGTGCTCGACGCCGGTGGGCAGCACCAGCGCCGCCGCCGCGACGAAGTAGGCCCCCCGGTGCTCGTCGTCGACGTCGGCGAGCTGGTCCAGCACCAGTTCGAGGTTGGCCCGATCCTTGTCGCCGGTCGCCGTGCCGAACCGGCCCGACCAGCGGGCCGACAGCACACCGGGCATGCCGTTCAGCGCGTCCACGCACAGGCCGGAGTCGTCGGCGATCGCCGGGAGACCGGTGTGCGCGCAGATCGCGCGCGCCTTGAGCAGCGCGTTGCCCTCGAACGTGAGCTCCGTCTCGGGCACGTCGGGCGCGTCCGGATGAGCGTCGAGCCCGACGACCTCGATGCCCTGCCCTTGGGGAGACGAGCCGCCTGGCCCCCCGGCCTCGCTCACGGCGTCCCTTGCTCCGCCGTGGCCGCCGTTCGCGAGAATGCGGTGCAATTCGGCGATCTTCCCCGCGTTGCGGGTGGCGAGGATGACCTTGGTCATGCGCCGAGCGCCTCGGCCTGCAGGCGGGCCAGATCGGCGCAGCCGCCCGCGGCCAGGTCGAGGAGCGCGTCCAGTTCGGCCCGGTCGAACGGCTGGCCCTCGGCGGTGCCCTGCACCTCGACGAAACGGCCGTCGCCCGTGCAGACGACGTTCATGTCGGTCTCGGCCGCGACGTCCTCCTCGTAGCAGAGGTCGAGACGCGCCTCCCCGTCGACCACGCCGACGCTGATCGCGGCGATCGAGGTGACGAACGGGTCGCCCTTGACCAGGCCCTTCTGGCGCATCCAGGTCACCGCGTCGGCGAGCGCCACGTACGCCCCGGTGATCGCGGCGGTACGGGTGCCGCCGTCGGCCTGCAGCACGTCGCAGTCGAGCTGGACGGTGTTCTCGCCGAGCGCCTTGAAGTCGATGGCGGCTCGCAGGGACCGGCCGATGAGGCGGGAGATCTCGTGGGTACGGCCGCCCAGCCGGCCCTTGACCGACTCGCGTTCACCACGGGTGTGCGTGGCGCGGGGCAACATCGCGTACTCGGCGGTCACCCAGCCGAGCCCGCTGTCGCGCCGCCAGCGGGGCACCGAGTCCTGGACGGACGCGGCGCACAGCACCCGGGTGCCGCCGAACTCGATGAGCACCGATCCCTCGGCATGGTCGAGCCAGCCGCGCTGGATGCGGACGGGGCGGAGCTGGTCAGGTGCACGATCGTCAGGGCGAGCCATGCGTCTCACCCTATCGAGCCGGCCGGCTTGATCCGGCGGGCCCGGGCGGATCAGAGCTCGTAGACGGCGCCGACGTGAGCGAGGTCGATCGTGCCGCCGAAGCCGCTGCCCTTGGCCTCGACGAGTGACTGGTCGGTATCGTTCCAGGGGACGAGATGGGTGAGCACGAGCCTGTCGGCACCGGCCCGGGCGGCGTGCTCGCCCGCCTCCCGCGCGGTGAGGTGCAGCTTGGGCGGCAGGTCAGGGGCGTCGAGGAAGGACGCCTCGCACAGGAAGAGGTCGGCGTCGCGGGCCAGCTCCACGAGCTCGTCGGACTCCCCCGTGTCGCCGGAGTAGGCGACCACTTTGCCCTCGTGCTCGATCCGGAAGCCGTACGCCTCGATCGGGTGCGACATCAGCGCGGTCGTCACCCGGAACGGTCCGATTTCGAACGGACCGGTGCGCAGGGTGTGGAAGTCGAACGCTTCGGACATGCCGGGGTCGGGAGGGAGATCGTACGCCTCGGCCATCCGCCGCGGGGTGACCGCGGGCCCGTGCACCGGGATCCGCGGCGCCATCCCCTCGGGCCGGTAGCGCCGCGCCACCCAGTAACCGCACATGTCATGGCAGTGGTCGGGGTGCAGGTGCGACAGGCAGATCGCATCAATGCCGTACAGCGGGTGGAAGCGCTGCAGCGAACCGAGCGCGCCGCTGCCGAGGTCGAGCAGCATGGAAAAGCCGTCGGCCTGGATCAGATAACAGGACGCGGGGCTGTCCGGTCCGGGAAAGCTGCCGGAACAGCCGATCACAGTGACCCGCACGCTCACTCCTCCTCCAGTGTCCCCGAGGATCAGGTGGTCAGAGCCTTGCTCGGCGTTCCGCCCCCATGGCTCCCCACGACCACCGTCGCGGTCTCCACCAGGCCGATCTCCGGCCCCAGGAACCGGCGGCCGTGCACGGCGAACACGGTGGGATCACCGGTCGCGCGGAACCGGTGGGCGGGCGGGGGATGAGCCTCCGCACGGGCGAGCCCCTGGTCGTTCAGCACTCGATAGACGTCCTTGGCGGTCTCATCGGCACTTGAGACCAGTGTGACCCCGTCGCCGACGACATACGAGATGACGCCGGTAAGCAATGGGTAGTGGGTGCAGCCCAGGATGAGGGTGTCGCATCCGCGGTCGATGATGGGCTTGAGGTAGGCGTGCGCGGCGTCGAGCACCTCGTCGCCCATCGTCACGCCCTGCTCGACGAACGAGACGAAGCGGGGGCAGGCGGCGCTGGTGAGCTCGATGTGCGGGGCCGCGGTGAAGGCGTCCTCGTACGCCCGGCTGGTGACGGTCGCCTGGGTGGCGATCAGGCCGACCCGGCCGTTGCGGGTGGCGCGGGCGGCCCGCCGGGTCGCCGGGTGGATCACCTCGACGACGGGGACGTCATAGCGCTCGCGGGCGTCGCGCAGCATCGCCGAGCTGGCGCTGTTGCACGCGATCACGAGCATCTTCACCCCTTCGGCGACGAGTTCGTCCAGCATCTCCAGGGCGAAGGCGCGCACCTCGGCGATGGGCCGCGGACCGTACGGCTGGCGCCCCGAGTCGCCGAGATAGACGATCGGCTCGTTCGGCAGCTGGTCCAGGATGGCGCGGGCCACGGTGAGACCGCCGAACCCGCTGTCGAAGATCCCGATCGGCGCGTCTGACATGGTCCTCAAGGCTAGGCGAAGTCTCGACCTGGCAACGCGTCATGCGTTGTACATCACATGGTCACATACCCGAAACGCAGCAGGTCATCACGGCCTATGTGACCAAGCGCACGTTCATCCCGGCAGGCCGCGGCCCACCCTGGCGAGCTGGCGGCTCTGGGCGACGAGCCGCCCGGCCGAGTCCCAGACCTCGACCTCCTCGTCGAACCAGCCGCCGGCCACCAGCCGCCCGCCGCCGTGCACGGCCAGCCGGCCCGGCCGGGGGACGGCGCGCATGTGCCAGGTCAGCTCGACCGTCGGCGCCCAGCCCTTGGCGCCCACGTTCAGGACCACGGGGGGCAGGGCGTCCACGGCGAGGGCGAGCGCGTACCCGTCGTTCTCGTAGTCCGGCACCCGGAGCCACGCCCGCGCCTCCAGCCGCCCGCTCGGGCGGCCGTCGAGCCAGCCCATCGAGGCGGGGTCGAACAGCATCTCGACGTTGTCGGCGAAGCCCCGATCGTCCTTGCCGGAGGCGAACGTGGAGCACTCCTCCGGCGAGGGCATCGCGGGCGGAGCCTCCCCGGTCCAGTGCGGCTCCAGGTCGGACTCCAGCGTTCCGGTGGTGATGAGCGCGTCGACGACGGGCTCGCCGCCCTGGACGAGCGTCACACGGGACATGGCAGCGGTGCGGCCGGTCTTGCGTGACTCCACCAGCACTTCGGCAGGCCCCGCCTTGGCGACCCGCAGGAAGTTGGCGGCCGTCGAGACGGGGTGCTCGTGCGGCGAGGCGTCCACGGCGGCCCGGGCCAGCACGGCCATCAGGTAGCCGCCGTTGAGCGCTTCGGCGAACCCGAACGTCTGGTCGAGCTCGACCTTGTAGCGCCCATCAGCCACCCGCTCGACCGCGGTCGCGTCGCCGAACCTGCTCATCCGCGCCCTCCCGGACCGCCCACTTTCTAGAATCCCGTTCGAGTACGAACCCTACCCCCAGGACACGGCCGGTCCAGGCCTCCGGCTACCGACATGCGCGAGGGCGTCTGAGAGCGTGTGACACACGCCCTAGGCCCAGAGCTGGCCTTCCAGGCGCTCCTCGGCCTCGTCGAGAGTGCCGTCGTAGGCGCCGGTGGAGAGGTACTTCCAACCGCCGTCGGCGACCACGAAGGCGATGTCGGCGCGCTCGCCCGCCTTGACGGCCTTGTTGGCCATGCCGATCGCGGCGTGCAGGGCCCCGCCCGTGGAGATCCCGGCGAAGATCCCCTCCTGCTCCAGCAGCTCCCGGGTGCGCCGGAGCGCGTCCGCCGAGCCGACCGAGAACCGGGTGGTCAGCACCGAGTCGTCGTAGAGCTCCGGGATGAAGCCCTCGTCGATGTTGCGGAGCCCGTACACCAGCTCGCCGTACCGCGGCTCGGCGGCGACGATCTTGACGTCGGGCTTGTGCTCGCGCAGGTAGCGGCCGACGCCCATGAGCGTCCCGGTCGTCCCCAGCCCGGCCACGAAGTGCGTCACGGTCGGCAGGTCCGCGAGGATCTCCGGCCCGGTCGTCTCGTAGTGGGCGAGGGCGTTCGCCTCGTTGCCGTACTGGTAGAGCATCACCCAGTCGGGGTTGTCCTCCGCCAGCTTCTTGGCCACCCGGACGGCCTCGTTCGAGCCGCCGGCGGCCGGTGAGGAGATGATCTCCGCACCCCACATTCGCAGCAGCTGGCGGCGCTCCTCGGAGGTGTTCTCCGGCATGACGCAGATCATCTTGTAGCCGCGCAGCTTGGCGACCATGGCCAGCGAGATGCCGGTATTGCCGGAGGTGGGCTCCAGGATGGTGCACCCCGGGGTGAGGAGGCCCTCCTTCTCCGCCTTGTCGATCATGAAGAAGGCGGGCCGGTCCTTCACCGAGCCGGTGGGATTGCGGTCCTCCAGCTTGGCCCAGAGCCGCACGTCCGGGCCGGGCGACAGCCGGGGCAGGCCGACCAGCGGGGTACGGCCGAGCGAGTCCAGCAGCGAGTCGAAACGCATGGACACGGGTTCCGGCTCAGCCGCCGGCGACGGCGGGGAGGATGGTGACGTTGTCACCGTCGGAGACCTCGGTCTCCAGGCCGCTGAGGAAGCGCACGTCCTCGTCGTTCAGATAGACGTTGACGAACTTGCGCAGGCCCTTGTCGTCCACGAGCCGCGCCCGCAGGCCGGGGTGGCGGACGTCCAGGTCGGCGAAGAGCTCGTCCAGGGAGCCGCCCTTGCCTTCGACGGACTTGGCGCCGTCGGTGAGGGTGCGCAGGATCGTGGGGATCCGGACTTCGATCGCCATCGCGATGATCTCCTTTGGGTTCGTACGGGCTTGCCCGCCACGGCGTCACAACAGGGCGGGGCGTGGGGGAATTCCAGGCAGGGGCGGCGCGTCAGCGACAGTCGTAGACGACTTCGGCGCGCGAATGCCCGAACAAGAAGCTCTGTACGGGAGACATCACGAGAACGGGGTCACGGCGCCTACGCGCGCCTGTCCGCTGCTCGATCGTCCACATGACCGCCAGTTTACCGACCCCGGCGAGATATCCCGTGCCCGCCTCGGCCATCTCTCAGGCGTAGCCGTCGACGATCTTGACCTCTTCCTCGGTCACCGTGCCGTCCACGATGCGGTACGAGCGGAACTCGATCTCCTCGGGGTCGCGGGTGGAGACCAGCACGTAGTGCGCGTTGGGCTCGGACGCGTAGGAGATGTCGGTACGCGACGGGTACGCCTCGGTCGCGGTGTGCGAGTGGTAGATCACCACCGGCTCCTCGTCCCGGTCGTCCATCTCCCGCCAGACCTTGAGCTGCTCCAGGGAGTCGAACCGGTAGAACGTCGGGGACCGCTCGGCGTTCATCATGGCCACGTACCGGGTGGGCCGGTCGGACCCGGCCGCGCCGGCGATCACGCCACAGGCCTCGTCGGGGTGGTCGGCGCGCGCATGCGCAACGATCTTGTCAACCAGGGCACGCTCGATCGTCAGCATGCCCGAAGGCTACCCGGAGGCGCCGCCCGTCCCGGCGTCCAGGGGCCAGAGAGTCAGAGGTCAGGGTCGGTGGTCAGGAGTCGGTGGTCAGGGGCGGTGATCAGGGGTCCGGGGGGGTCGCGGCAGCTTGAGGTGCATGCGGACGAGGACGCCGTTGTCACCGGACCGGATCTCCACGATGTGGCAGAGCAGCCGCACGGCCCACATCGCGGCACTGCCCGGCTGGTGCGGCCGCGGCCGCAGGTAGCCGAGGAAGTGGTCCTCCATCGGCCGTCCGGGATCGGCGACGTCGCAGATCAGCTCGTCGCCCTCGGTCCACAGCCACACCGCGCCGGTGCCGCCGCCCCGGCGGATGATGTTGGTGGCGACCTCGTTGACCGCGAGCACGAACGGCAAGACCCGCCCCTCGGGGAGTCCGTGCCGCATGGACTCGGTGCTGAGGAACGCACGCAGGCCGGGCAGCTCCCCGCTGGCGAACGCGCGGCGCGCCGCGCCGGCGGGCGGCGGGATCAGCGGCGGCGCGTTGCACCCGGCGTAGAACTCGGCCGGATCGACGAAATGCTCGCTCACCCGCACGCCTTCGATGTCGACGAGCTCGGGATGGGTGTGGGCCGCGTCGACGATGATGTGCGGGTCGAGCGCGGAGGTGTCGTACGCGCACACGAACGTGCTCGGGGTACCGGCGAACGCCACGTTCAGGATCGCCTCGTGCCGTTTCCACTCCTGGACCTCCAGCGGCGTGCGGCCCGTCCACACCGGCTCGGTCAGCAACCGGAGCCGGCCGCGGGGCCACCAGTCCCGGTGGGTGCGGTCGTAGTAGTCGGCGAGCGCCTGCATCGGGCCCTTGAACCAGTCGGACTGGCCGATGAACTCGATCCGCGCGGCCGGCTCGGCGCCCAGGCGCTCGCGCAGCAGCGCGGTGCGGGCCCCCGAGGTGATCACCACCACGGCGTCGCCCGCCTTCACTCCCTCGCGCAGGTAAGGCACGGCGACGTCGGCGAAATCGTGCTCCGACCCGTACATCAGCGCCCGGTGCAGCAGGATGCCGCGTTCGCCCTTGGTCTCGGTGCCGGGCGTGTAGCCCTGAAGGCCGTTCATCGCACCGCTTCCTCAACGAAGACGCCGGGCATCCCCTCCCAGCCGTAGATCCGCATCATCAGCCCGAGATAGCCGGGCACTCCGCGCAGCACCACCTGCCTGTCGATCCCCGTGCCGCTCTGGCTCGCGCGGGTCAGGACCCGCAGGCCCTCCATGTCGCAGAACTCCAACGCCGACAGGTCGAGGCACAGGTGGGAACCGCGCCCTCCGACCTCCCGCAACGCCCGCTGCACCGCGGACAGCGTCGACTCGTCGATCGCGCCGGCGAGACGGAGACCGGGCGGCGTGTAGAGAGGAGTGATCGTCAGCACGTCGTCGGCGTAGACGGCGTTCACGCCGACGCGGCCGTCATGGCGCTCCTCCAGCCGGCGCAGCTGCGCGTCGTCGAACCAGCGCCGGTCGTACTGGCAGACGGCCATCGCCCGCACGCCCGGCGCACCGAACGTCACCTGGCACCGGTCCTCGAACTCGTCGAACCGCCCGCGCAGGGTGAACGAGGTCTCGCCGGTGATGCGCGCGCCGGCGTACCCCTGCGCAAGCGCCCGCTCGATCTCCATGCCGAGCAGGGCCGGCGACTCGCCGGGATCGAACCGGCCGGTCGCCTCGACGACCGGCCGTATCGCCAGCTGTCCGGTTTCGGCCGCGCCCGTCAGCACCGCCGCCTGGTCCGGGTCGGACGTGGCCCGGACCAGGCGCGCGAGCGTCTCGTCCGGCCGCCGTTCCCCCGCCAGATAGACGATCTTGTGCTGGGAGCGCAGGCCGTCGCGGATGTACGCGAGCAACACCGCATAACGTTCCGCGTCGTTGTCGTACGGCAGGCAGAGATGATCGCCGAACTTCATCTCGCCGACGGCGGTGGAGCTGGAGGACATCAGGAGCCTCCCAAAGAGACGGTTGGCTCTCCTGCGTAAGCCTGCGTGGCCCTTGCGTCGTTCTATCGTTATTGTGCGCTCTCCTCGACCGAGACGCCCGGCATCGCGTCGAGTCCGAGCTCGTGCAATTCTCCGGCGATGCGGGGCGGAACACCCCGCAGCAGCAGCTGCCGCTGCACCCCGGCGGGCGTCTCGCGCGCGCTGGCCAGGAGCCGGAGGCCCTCGGTGTCGCTGAACTCGACGGCCGACAGATCCAGGCACAGGGTGCCGCCCTGCTCGGGGAGCCCGTCCAGCGCCCGGGTCAGCGTCGGGCGGGAGGAGCCGTCGATGACGCCCGCCAGGGCCAGGCCCGGCGGCGCGAACAACGGCGCGACGCGCAGGACCCCGTCGTCGTGCAGGTCGTCGGCGCGCACCCGGTCGACGTGGTACGACTCCAGCTGCTCCAGATGGGCCTGGTCGAACCAGCGCCGGTCGTACTGGCAGATGGCCATCGCGTTGACCTGCGACGTGCGGAACACCTCGTCGATCTTGCGCTCGAACTCGGCGAACCGCTCGGTGCCCGGCCAGCCGCGCAGCGAGAACGTCTCCTCGCCGGTGACCCGGACGCCCTTGTAGCCCTGGACGAGGGCGAGCTCGATCTCGGTGGCGAACAGCCCGATGATCTCGTCCGGGTCGAATCGGCCGGTGGCCATGTAGGCCTCCTCGGCGGTCCGCACCACGAACCGGCCCTCGTCCAGCGCACCGGCCAGATCGAGGCCGGCCGCCCCGGGCACGGCGCCCATCCAGCCGACCACCTTGTCCGGCGGATCCTGATCGGACAGGTAGATGACCTTGTGGTCGGCGGCGAGCCCGTCCCGGACGTAGGAGAGCAGGATCGCCAGGCGCTCCTCGGCATTGTCGTAAGAGAGGCAGAGATGGTCGCCGAACTCCATCGTCCCGACCGTCTTGCCTGCGGTTGAAGAAGGCATTCGCGTCTCTCCCGTGCAGGTCTCCGGCCCACCACGGGCGGGCCCGTGCACCCCCGGAGAGCACCCCCCGACGAGCTCTCGCCGTCAACGTATCAACACCGAACGCGACGTACCATCGACATTGAGTAAGCCCTGCAGGCAAGCGATGGCCGAACTCGGCCAGGCCTCACACCACGCCCGGCCCCATGGTCGCCAAGCCCTGGGGCGCGCTTTAGAACATCGCTCTCACGAGGCTTTCCTGCAGCATGGTCAGCCAGTCGTACGCGGCGAACATCGCCATGCGGGGATCATTGGGGTCCAGCCGCGCCGCCTCCTCGTACCACTCCTCGGAGATGTCCAGCCGGGTGCCGAGCGCCAGCCGCACGTCGTTGAGCGCACGCAGCCACGCCTGTGCCTGATCCTCGTCCAGGACGGTGTCCACACCGGCGGCGACGCCCTCGACGGCGCCCAGCGTCATCAGCACCGTGCCGGCGGCTTCGCGCTTGCCGTCGCGCAGACCCATCTCGGTGTAGCGGCGGAACTCCCCCGCCGCGTCGCCGTCTTCACGGTAGGCGTCGGGGAACAGCCGGGCCAGCACGGGGTCGTCCGGCTTCTTGGCGTCGCCGGAGATGCCCACCGCGGCCAGCTCGTCGTCGGCGGCGGGCGGTTCGCCGAGGAGCTCCAGCAGCTGCTCCATCAGCGCTCGCACGAGCGCGGCCTCCTCCGGCTCCAGCCGCAGGACGATGCCCTTCCGGGTCCGCTTGACGGCGCTCACTCGGCGTTCATCCGGTCGCTCGCTCCGTCGCCCATCCCGTCGCCCATTCCGTCGCTCACTCAGTCGTCTCGCTTCACAGTGGCCCACAGCCCGTACGAGTGCAGGATCTCGACGTCGCGCTCCATCTCCTCGCGGGTCCCGTTGGCCACGACGGCTCGGCCCTTGTGGTGCACGTCCAGCATCAGCTTCTCGGCCTTGGTCTTGGGGTAGCCGAAGACGGTCTGGAACACGTACGTGACGTACGACATCAGGTTGATGGGGTCGTTCCAGACGATCGCCAGCCAGGGCCGGTCAGAGCTCAGGTCCTCTTCGACATCCGGCCGTTCCAGCTCGACCGGCGCAGGCGCAGTCATCGCCGCGTATCCCCTCTTCCCCACAGCGTCTCCCCGCGAAGCCTCTTCGCGGGGCCGGGCCGCCCACGACACCGATGTTATTCACCCCGTCCACCGGCGGGTGTGGCGGGCCACACGTCCATGGTGCACACACCGGGCCTTAGGGTTCCACTTGTGGACCTTGGTAACGGCACCGCGCTGCTCACTGATCAGTACGAGCTGACCATGCTCCAGGCGGCTCTGCGGAGCGGCACGGCCCCCCGGCGAGCGGTCTTCGAGGTGTTCGCCCGTCACCTGCCGGCGGGGCGGCGCTACGGCGTCGTGGCGGGTACGGGACGGCTGCTGGACGCGATCGAGGCCTTCACCTTCGACGCGCCCATGCTGGAGTTCCTGACCTCCCGTGGCATCGTCGACGAGCCGACCGCGAAATGGCTGGAGGAGTACCGCTTCTCCGGGAACATCTGGGGATACGCCGAAGGCGACTGCTACTTCCCGAACTCGCCGATTCTGGTGGTGGAAGGCACGTTCGCGGAGGCCGTCCTCCTGGAGACGCTCGTGCTGTCGATCCTCAACCACGACTGCGCGATCGCCTCCGCCGCGTCCCGCATGGCGCAGGCCGCCGAGGACCGGCCCCTGATCGAGATGGGCTCCCGGCGCACCCACGAGAAGGCGGCCATCGCCGCCGCCCGCGCCGCGTACATCGCGGGGTTCGCCACCACCTCCAACCTGGAGGCGGGCCGCTCCTACGGCGTGCCCACCGCCGGGACCAGCGCGCACGCGTTCACACTGCTCCACGACAGCGAGCGGCACGCCTTCGGCGCGCAGCTGGACTCGCTCGGCGAGGGCACCACGCTGCTGGTCGACACCTACGACGTCGAACGGGCCGTCAAGACCGCGGTGGAGCTCGCCGGACCGCGCCTTGGCGCGGTCCGGATCGACAGCGGCGATCTCGGCGTGGTGGCCCGGCGGGTGCGGGCCCAGCTGGACTCGCTGGGTGCCCACGACACCCGCGTGGTGGTCACCGGAGACCTGGACGAGTACGGCATCGCGGCGCTCGCCGCCGCGCCGGTGGACGGCTACGGGGTCGGCACCGCGCTCGTCACCGGATCGGGCGCGCCCACCGCCTCGCTCGTCTACAAGCTGGTCGCCCGCGCGGACGGCCCGGCGGACACCGACCCGATGCGCCCGGTGGCCAAACGTTCGACGGGCAAGCCCAGCCGCGGCGGCCGCAAGGCGGCCGTGCGCCGCATCGACGCGCACGGCACCGCGTGCGCCGAGATCGTCACCACGGGAGAGCCGATGCCGGGTGCGCGCGACCGCGTTCTGCAAGTACCACTCGTCCAGAACGGCATGATCGTGGGCCGCGAGCCGCTGGAGGCCGCCCGCGAGCGCCATGTGCGCGCCGTGCGGGAGCTCCCCGCCACGGCGCTCCAGTTGTCCAAGGGCGAGCCCGCGCTCGCGACCGAGTTCGTCAACGGGGGCCCGAGGCGCTGAGACAATCATTTGGGCAGCGGAGGCGGACGGATTAGCGTCTCTGTTGTCCGGGGACGTACGGGGGAAGCGGATCAAGGAGCGAGCGTCATGGGCAAGGCTCTGATCATCGTCGACGTGCAGAACGACTTCTGCGAGGGCGGGTCGCTGGCGGTGAGCGGCGGTGCCGGCGTGGCGACCGCGATCTCTGACCACGTCGCGGAGCACAGGTCCGAGTACTCGCACATCGTGGCCACCCGCGACTTCCACCTGGAGCCCGGTGACCACTTCTCCGAGGCCCCGGACTACGTGGACAGCTGGCCGCCGCACTGCGTCATCGGCACGCCGGGCGCGGACTTCCACCCCAACCTCAAGCTGGCGCCGATCGAGGTCGTGTTCAGCAAGGGCCGGGAGACCGCCGCTTACAGCGGCTTCGAGGGGCAGGCCGACGACGGGACGCCGCTGGCCGACTGGCTGCGCAGCCGCCACGTGGACGCGGTCGACATCGTCGGCATCGCCACCGACCACTGCGTACGGGCCACGGCGGTGGACGCGGTCCACGCCGGTCTGCGCACCACGATCCGGCTCGACCTCACCGCGGCGGTCTCCAAGGACACCGCCGAGCGCGCCGTGAGCATGCTGCGCGCCGAAGGCGTCGAACTGACCGGCACACCGGTCGTCCAGGCCTGACCAGCAAGCAGGCAAAGCCACCGGACAGTGCCGTCAGAGAGCAGTGCCGTCAGAGAGCAGTGCCATCCGAGAGCAGTGCCATCCGAGAGCAGAGGAGGAGCGCGTGGCGAACGCAGGGCCGCACGTCATCGTGGTCATGGGCGTCTCCGGCAGCGGTAAGACGACCGTCGGCACCAAGGTGGCAGGGCTCCTCGGCTGGGAGTACGCCGACGCCGACGCGTTCCACCCGCCCGCCAACATCGAGAAGATGAGCGCCGGGCATCCGCTGAACGACGCCGACCGCATGCCGTGGCTCCAGGCGATCGCCGGATGGATCCGTGCGCATCTCGAATCGGGGACCCCGGGCGTGGTGTCCTGCTCGGCGCTCAAGCGCTCGTACCGCGACCTGCTGACCGCCGGCCACCCCGAGGTGCACGTCGCCTATCTCGACGGCGACCGTGATCTGATCGCGAGCCGCATGCGGGAACGCAAGGGCCACTTCTTCCAGGCCGAGCTGCTGGACAGCCAGTTTCGCGATCTGGAGCCGCCCACGCCGGACGAGAACGCCGTCCACGTCCCCATCACCGGCACCCCCGACGAGACCGCCAAGCTCATCGTCAAGGCCCTCGGCCTCGCCGCACCCGGATCCTGAGGCGTCAGCGGCGCTTGGCGGCCCACTCGCGGATCTTGGCGATGCGCTTGCGCACGTCGTCGGCGGAGGCCTGCGCGATCGGCGGGCCGCCGCAGCTCTGCCGCAGCTCGGTGTGGATGACGCCGTGCGGCTTGCCGGTGCGGTGGTTCCATGCGCCGACCAGGCCGTTGAGCTCCTTGCGCAGGGCGGCGATGTCCTCGGCGGCCGTGCGGTCCTCTCTCGGGTCGCCGGTCTTGCGCTTGCGCTCGTTGGCGATCTGCTCGGCCTGCCGCTTGCGCAGCAGCGCCGTCACCTGCTCGGGCTCCAGCAGGCCCGGGATGCCGAGAAACTCCTCCTCCTCGGCGGAGCCCGGCTGGGCCTGCATGCCGAACTCGCCGCCGTCGTAGAGCACCCGGTCGAACGTGGCGGACGCCTCGACCGTCTCGAACGGCAGCTCCTCCCCCACATCGGGGTTGTCCTGCTGGCGGTTGGCCTCGGCGAGAAGCTCGTCGTCCAGCCCGTCCTCGCGGACCGGGCGGTCGAGAACGTGGTCGCGCTCGGTCTCCATCTCGTTGGCGTGCCCCATCAGGGTCGGCACCGACGGCAGGAACACCGACGCGGTCTCGCCGCGCTTGCGGGCTCGGACGAAACGCCCGATCGCCTGCGCGAAGAACAGCGGCGTGCTGGTGGAGGTGGCGTAGACGCCGACCGCCAGCCGAGGAATGTCGACGCCCTCGGAGACCATGCGGACCGCGACCATCCAGCGGTCCTCGGATTCGCCGAACTGCTTGATCTTCTTGGACGCGGTCGGGTCGTCGGAGAGCACGACCGTAGCGCCCTGGCCGCAGACCTCGCGCAACATCTTGGCGTAGGCGCGCGCCGACTCGTGGTCGCTCGCGATGACCAGGCCGCCCGCGTCCGGGATGGCCCGGCGCAGCTCGGTGAGGCGCCTGTCGGCGGCGGCCAGCACCTGCTTGATCCAGTTGCCCTTGGGGTCGAGCGCGGCCCGCCAGGCCTGCGCCGTCTGGTCCTGCGTGAGCGGCTCGCCGAGCGTGGCGGCCAGCTCGTCGCCCGCCCTGGTGCGCCAGCGCATCTCACCGGAGTAGGCCAGGAAGATCACCGGCCGGACGACGCCGTCGGCGAGGGCCGGGCCGTATCCGTAGGTGTAGTCGGCCCGGCTGCGCCGGATGCCGTCCGGCCCCTCCTCGTACTGCACGAACGGGATCGGGTTGATGTCGGTGCGGAAGGGGGTGCCGGACAGCGCCAGCCGCCGGGTGGCGGGCTCGAACGCCTCGCGCACCGCGTCGCCCCAGGACAGGCCGTCGCCCGCGTGGTGCACCTCGTCGAAAATGATCAGCGTCTTGCGGGCCTCGGTGCGGTTGCGGTGCAGCGCTGGCCGCGCGGCCACGGTCGCGTAGGTGACGGCGACGCCGTGGAAGTCCTTGCCGACCCGGCCCTGCGCGTTCTGGAACTCAGGGTCGATCTTGATGCCGACGCGGGCCGCCGACTCCGCCCACTGCCGCTTGAGGTGCTCGGTGGGGCACACCACGGTGATGGCCGCGATGATCCGGCGCTCCAGCAGCTCTCGGGCCAGCCGCAGCGCGAACGTGGTCTTACCGGCGCCGGGCGTCGCGACCGTCAGGAAGTCGCGCGGGCCCGGGCCCTCGCCGTTCGTGCCGAAGTACGCCTCCAGCGCCTGCTGCTGCCAGGCACGAAGGGACGACGCGGTCCCCCACGCGGCCCGTTCGGGGAAAGCGGGGGGCATGCTCGATGCGGCGAAAGTGCTCACGGTCATCGAAGGCTACCGAGCCCCAGAGACAGAACGCGCCCCAGTCGGCCCACTGTGCCGACGTTCACTCTGGTGACCCGGTGCCCGGTAAGCCGCCCACGCTGCACGAATGCGCCGTCCCTGACCAGGAGTGAACTCGTGCATGCAGTCGTCCCACCCGTAGTTCATGAAGTTGTGCACCGGATCCGTCCCCAGCTGCAAGCAGGTGTCTCTGAGCAATGGGCACTTTTCAACCGGCCCCGCCTCGAACGGCGTGTCGGCCACACCGTCGCCGGGGTGTTCGCAGGCGTTCTCGAAGGTGTGGAAGAGCCCGAGCCAGTGCCCGATCTCGTGCACGGCCGTGTAACCGAAGTTGAAGTGCCGGAACGAGCCTCCCGGCATGCTGCGGTAGTCGACCACCACTCCGTCGTTGCGCGGCTGTTTGCGGTACCACTGCGGGAACGTGGAGAAGCCGAGCATGTCCGAGCCGACCGCGGCGGTGTAGAGGTTCAGCGTCCCGGCCCCACCCCGCCGTAGCGCCTTCTTCATCGCGGCCTCGTGCCGCTGTGGTGCGCGGAACCACGAGGGGTTGTCCCGGACGCCATACTTTTCCAGCCGGAAGGAGACGCCCGTGTCGGCCCCGCCCTTCTGGCCGCCGTACGCCTCGTTCAACGTGGCGATCAGCCGCCGGACGACCGCCCCGGTCAGGCGTCCCTGGTTCCCGGCCTTGATGACGTGGAGCCGGACCGGCACCACGATCCTCGCCGCCCGCCTTCGTGCGGAATTTCGCATGGAGTCCAGTGCACGCTCGTCCACGCCGTACCGCGCCCGCAGGGTCCGGCGCAGGTCGGCCAGCATCGACACCACCTGCCCGCGCCCGAGATCCGCATGGTCTCGCTCCGGCCCGCCTCGGGGCCTGCGGCTCGGCACGCCACGGCCGCGCGCAGCCGATCCCGGACCAGACGCGCACGGCGCGGCTGCAACGTGTTCCCCTGAACGGCCTTCCGCCGACTTCGGATGGCGTTCCACCGACACCAGCTCATCACTCGCCGAACTCAATGCGGCACACAATGTGACCGACAATGTGCACGCCAAAACCCCGGTACCCCGCCCCATGGCTCCCCGTACAAGAACCGTAATGCCGTCCCACGGCTCCGCCCGGCCTCCCCTGCGAAGGGGAGTCCCCTGGAAAGGGCAGGCCGTGCTCGGCCCTTGTAGCCGCCGGACCGGCGGCTACAAGATCATGACAGTGTGGTGCCCCGCGCGGCGGCGGTTATTCGTCCCCGCCGCCCTTGCCCGACTGCATGGACTCGTAGATCTCCTTGCACTCCGGGCAGACCGGGTATTTCTTCGGGTCGCGGTTGGGCACCCAGATCTTGCCGCACAGCGCCACCACCGGGGTGCCCGTGACGGCACTCTCGGTGATCTTGGCCTTCTTCACATAGTGTGCGAACCGCTCGTGATCACCGTCGCCGTGCGACAGATCCGGCTTGACATCACTCTGTGTATCGCTGTCGGGAAGAATTTTCGTACTCACAGCATCACCTTAGTTGAGCGTCGGGTCCTCGGGAAAAGTCGAGACGAAGGCCAGGTCGCCGCCTTGGCGGCGGAGCACCTCCTGCCACAGGCGGTCCGGGTCTCCCGCGAAGACGTCGCCAGCCTCGGCCGGCACGAGATACCAGGCGCCTTCCTCCACCTCTGACCGGAGCTGGCCAGCAGACCAGCCCGCGTATCCGGCGAACACACGGAACTGCAGGAGCTCGGGTGCGAGCAGCCCGGGCGGGGCGTCCAGGTCCACCAGGCCGACCCGCGCCACCGACGGGTCCCCGTCCAGCGCCCGCCAGCCGAGCGGCTCGTCGTCACCCGGCAGCCGGGCGAGCGCGAGCGCGTTGTCGAGCGCCACCGGCCCGCCCTGGAAGACCACGGAGGGCCCGGTCACAAGCTCGGCCCAGGGCGGCAGCACACGGTCGACGGGGACCTCGGTGGGCCGGTTGAGGACGACTCCGAGCGTGCCACCTTCGAGGTCGTGCTCGACGACGAGCACCACGCTCCGCTTGAAGTTGGGGTCGTCCAGCTGCGGTGTCGCCACCAGCAGGAGACCCACCCTGATCCCGTCGTCCATGGGTTCCATGATGCGTTGCTCATACCTCCGGCGGCACGTACCGCCGCTCGTTAACCTGTTATGCATCCCTATCTCTGGGGAAATCGACAGAATACGGGCTTACGTTAAAAAATGATCTAGGGAGCCCCGGGGCGCACCCGGTGCAGACCGGCGAGCGGAAGGAACTGCGATGCAGTTGCCCAGGGTCGTCATCGCAGCCGTGTTCTTCGTCATCGGGGCGCTGATCGCGATCCCTGCCATCATCAAGACCACCGGGGACTCCAACGCCTCCACCACCCCGGCCGGATCGACGACCAGCCCCACGCCGACGGGCACCAGTCCGAGCCCGACGGCCACCATGCGCACCAACACCGCGACCCCGACGCGCACGGCGTCGCCGACTCCCACCCGGACCACTCCCTCCCCGACCCCGACCCGGACGACGTCCGCACCCCCGGAACGGCCGCTCAAGGCGACCATCGGCACGCCCTCGTGCCCCAGCCGCAAGGTCACGATCACGGTGCGCAACACCGGCTCGCAGGCCGAGGACTACGCGGTCGAACGCGACGACGGCTCGGCGTCCATCCCGGGCCGCATCGCCGCCGGCGCGACCCGGGAGAGCACCATCACCTTGCGCGAGGACCGCAGCACCCGCATCGAGGTCACCCACGACAACGAGTCGGTGCTGGTCAGGACCCGCAAGGCCAACTGCAGGGCCGCTGCGCCACCCGAGAACCTACCGGTCACCGGAGCCGACGACACCGTTCTGTGGGCACGCGCCGTCACCGGCGGCGCCGCCATGATCACCGGGATCATCATCTTCTGGTACGGCGGCATCTGGCCTCGGCGCCGCGCGGAGCTCTTCGAGAAGAAGTGATCAGACTGGAGAAGTGACCGGGCCCGCGGGCGAGGCGATCAGGCCCGCGGGCGAGGTCAGGCCTCGGTCCGCGGGCGGCCGCCGGCGGCTTCGCGGACGGCGCCCGCGACGCGGGTGCTGACGTCCGGGTGGAAGACGCTCGGCACGATGTAGTTGGGGCCGAGCTCGGCGTCGGTCACGACCTCGGCGAGGGCCTTGGCCGCGGCCAGCAGCATCTCCTGGGAGACCCCGTCGGCCTGCGCGTCCAGCAGGCCGCGGAAGACGCCGGGGAAGGCCAGCACGTTGTTGATCTGGTTGGGGTAGTCGCTGCGGCCGGTGGCCACCACGGCGGCGTGCTCGCGCGCCTCGTCCGGCGAGACCTCGGGCTCGGGGTTGGCGAGCGCGAAGACGATCGCGTCGTCCTTCATGGTGGCGATGTCGTCGCCGGTGAGGATGCCCGGGGCGGACACGCCGACGAACACGTCGGCGTCCTTGACCGCGCCCTTGAGGTCGCCCGCGTAGCCCTCGGCGTTGGTGTGCTCGGCGATCCAGCGCAGCGAGTCGTCCAGGTCCTCGCGGCCCTGGTGGACGGCGCCGTAGAAGTCGCACACCACCACGTTGCGGGCACCCGCGTGCAGGAGGAGCCGCAGGATGGCGCTGCCCGCGGCGCCCGCGCCGGACATGGCGATGCGGACGTCGCCGATGTCCTTGCCGACCACGCGCAGCGCGTTGGTCAGCGCGGCGAGCACGCAGATGGCGGTGCCGTGCTGGTCGTCGTGGAACACCGGGATGTCCAGCAGGTCGCGCAGCCGGGCCTCGACCTCGAAGCAGCGCGGGGCCGAGATGTCCTCGAGATTGATGCCGCCGAACGCGGGGGCGAGGATCTGCACGGTACGGACGATCTCGTCGGTGTCCTGGGTGTCCAGGCAGATCGGCCAGGCGTCGATCCCGCCGAACCGCTTGAACAGCGCCGCCTTGCCCTCCATGACCGGCAGCGCCGCCTCGGGGCCGATGTTGCCCAGGCCGAGGACCGCCGAGCCGTCGGTCACCACGGCGACGCTGTTGCGCTTGATGGTCAGCCGCCGGACGTCCTCGGGGTTGCGGGCGATCGCCAGCGAGACCCGCGCGACGCCGGGCGTGTAGGCCATGGACAGCTCGTCGCGGTTGCGCAGCGGCACCTTGGACATCATCTCGATCTTGCCGCCGAGATGCATGAGGAAGGTCCGGTCGCTGACCTTGTGGATGCTGATGTCGTCGATCGTCTCGAGCGCGGCGGAGATCGCCTCGGCGTGCTCGGTGTCGCGGGTCGCGATCGTGACGTCGATGCGCAGTTTCTCGTGCCCGGCGGTGTTGACGTCGAGTGCCGTGACGATGCCGCCGGCGTTCTCGACGACATGGGTGATCTGGCTGACGGCCTTGCCGCCGGCGGGGACCTCCAGCCGGACGGTGATGGAGTACGACACGCTGGGCACGCTGGCCACGTCACTGGCTCCCTTGCTACGACCTGTATTGGGGCCGCCGCCCGGCCTCTCCAGGCGGCTCAGACCACCCGGGCCGCGGCGACGATCAGGTCCACTACGGCGGGCTCGGGGAGCCTCGTGCTGTCGATCACGAGGTGGTAGAGCCGCGAATCGGCGGGATCGGCCCCGTAGAAGTGCTTGACGTAGGCCGCCCGGGCGCGGTCATTGTCATCGAGCATACGCTCCAGATCGCGCTGGGACGTCCCGCTCCGGACGGATCCCACCTCCTTTGGAGGTTCACCCGAAATCCCGGCCGTGCCAGAGGTGCCCAGCAGCTCCACGCGGGCTCGCGCGAGGCGACGCTCTTTGGGCGCGTCAAGCCGAACGTGCAGGGTGTCCACCCGGTCCTTGAGCACGACCGCTCCGGCCCGGCCGAGGAGCACGCCGCCCTCGCCCTCCGCCGCCCTGGTCATCACATGCTCGGTCCGGACGACGAACTCCTCCTCGGGCAGGATCGTTCGATCGGGCAGGTAGACGTCCATGCCCCCGAGCGTGACGTTGGGCAGCCGCGCCGCACCGGCCAGGATCCGGCCGATCCCGCTCTCGGCCCGGTCGTCGTGGGCGAGCGCCTCTTCCAGCGAGCAGCCGATCTCGGCCGCCACCGTGACCGGGATCGCCCGGTCGACGAAGGGCAACCCCAGCCGCTCCGCGACGGCGGGCCCGACCGAGCCTCCTCCGGCGCCGAAAGTGGCCGAAATCGTTACAACACGCGCACTCACATAACAATCATGCCCGTTCGGGCGACTTCTACCTTCGCGACGTCAGAAGAGGGCTGATTGGAGGGCTCGGCGCGCCTTGCCGATGCGGGGGTCGTCCGACGGAAGGATCTCGAACAGCTTGAGCAGGTGCTTGCGCGCCACGTCGCGATCGTCGCCGGCGGTGCGCTTGACGGCGCCGATCAGCCGGTCGAACGCGGCCTCGACCCGGCCCGTCACGACCTCGACGTCGGCGGCGCGGGTCTGCGCGAGCACGTCGGCCGGGTCGGCGTCCGCCTCGGCGATGGCCTTCTGCGCGTCGAGGTCGCCGATCCGGCGGCCCAGCTCGATGCGGGCCAGGCCGGTCTTGGCGTACTCGTCACGCGGGTCGGTGTCGAGGATCCGCTGGAACGCGATGGCGGCACGGTCGAGATCGCCGCTGTTCAGCGCCTCCTCGGCGTCCGCGTAGACAGGGTCGACCTCCGGCTGGGCCGGGGCGCCCGGCACCTCGTCGCCCTGGGGGGCGTCGGGCAGGAGGCCCTCCTGACGCAGCGCCTCAAAGAGCTGGTCGATGGCCTGCCTGACCTGTGGCTCGGGCGCGGCGCCGTTGAGGAACGGCATGAGCTGCCCGGCCACCACGACCGCGACGAACGGGATCCCGCGGATGCCCATCTGCTGCATGTAGGCGCCGAGCTGCGGGTTGGCGTCGATGTCGACCTTGGCCAACACCCACTTGCCGGCCGCCTCGGTGGCGAGCTTTTCGAGGATGGGACCCAGCTGCTTGCACGGTCCGCACCATTCGGCCCAGAAGTCGACCAGAACCGGAACGGTCTGCGACCGTTCCACCACCTCGGTGTTGAAGGTCTGGTCGGTGACGTCCACGACGTACGGACCACCGGCCGCGCCCGCTCCCGGAGCCGCTTCGGTCGCCGCCCGGCGCTCCTGCTGCTTCTTCGCGGCGGTCTGGCGGGCACCCAGATCGACTGCCCCGTACAAGGAAAAGTCCCGAGAAGACATGGGTCCATCCTGCCTCATGACGCGCCACGACCGTACTCTCGTCCGCTCCCAGCGGAGCGCCCTCGTCACGGCAGGGTGGCCGGCGAGCCTCCGCCCCCGCTTCCGGACAGAGCCGAACATTCTCGCTGAATCGCCCCTTCACTGGGCGGGCAAAGGATTCAGACCATCGGCCGTAAGAGGAGAAAGACTGCTGACAGCGATCACCAAGCCTGGTTATAGTCGCGATGTCGATGCATGGTGCGACGGCAAAAGGGGGTGCTGTCCGAAGGCCCGGGGAGGGCGATCGGACGGCCAGGGATGAACATCGCGGGTGACGGGGGAAAAGTCACCGGCGTTCATCGCCTGTCGCATAACGCATGACGCAACAATGGGGGGTTTCAAAGTGATCGCGGAGCATTCCGCGATCGTGGCCCGAGGGATGGGTGTCCGACGCGGGGGGCGGTGGCTCCTACGCCCGGTGGCCTTCGGTGTCTCCGAAGGCGTGACCGGCCTGGCCGGTCCACCTGGTGTCGGTAAATCCACTCTGCTGGCCACGTTCGCGACATTGCGCCGGCCACATGTCGGCGTACTGAAGATTCTCGGATACGACACAGGAAATAACTCCGACCTGCGCACGGTACGGGCTCGGATCGGTTATCTGCCGGGCAATTTCACCTCGGCGGACAACCTGACGGTCGGGGAGTTCGTCGCCTATGCCGCCTACTACAAGCGTGTACGTTCGGATGCGACCCGGTCGATCCTGAAAAGACTCGATCTCCTCGAATCCGAATCGACCGAAATGAGCCTGGTGCCGCCGGACGTCCGGCTGCGCGCGGGGCTGGCGGCGACGTGCGTGCACGAGCCGGAGCTGGTGCTGCTCGACGATCCGCTGCATGGCGTGGGCGATGTCGAGGCGAGCGAGCTGCTCCCTCTCATCGGCGCGCTGGCGCCGACGATCCTGGTGTCGGCCCCCACACCGCAGGCCCTCACCGGATGGTGCGACCGCGTGTTCACCCTGGCCAGAGGCAGATTGACCGAACGCGCCACCAGGTCAGCGCCCGCAGACGGGAGTACTTTCGGCTTCGCAACGCCCGGCCCGCACCGGGAGCGCGCGGCGCTGAGCGGAGAACGAGCCGGAGGCGAGGTTCTCCGCGAAGATCGCGAAGCGATGTCGCGATCGCCGCTTTCGTGGTTCGGGGCCGAGCCGCCAGGCGAGGGCCCGAGGCCGCGAAGGCCAAAGAAACTCGCCAGTGTCTGAGCTTGGGCGGGTGCTCCGGGTGGAGGCCCGCCGGACGGCGCCGCTCATCGCGGTGCCGTTGCTCACGGCCGTCGGCGTGGTGACGGCGTGGCTGTCGCTGGTGCCCGACGTCGCCTACTGGGACAACACGGTGGTCGCGCTGGTCAACTCGGTGCGGGTGCTGGGGCCCTTGGCGGCCGGGCTGGCGGCCTGGGCCTCGGTGCGCGAACGCCGCCTCGACTACCTGCGCGATCTGACACCCCGGTCCCCCGCCACCGGATCGCTCGTGGACATGGCGCTGCTCTCGGCGGCGGCGCTGGCGGCGTACGGGACGGTCGCGGCCGTGGTGGCCGTCGACACGGCGCTCCGCGAACAGGCGGGCCAGGCGCAGGTGATGGGGATCCTGGCGGGCGCGACGGCCTTGGTCATGCACGTGGCCGCCGGCTACCTGGCCGGGCGGCTGGTGCCACGGCTCGCCACCAGCGCCGTGGTGGTCGTGGCGACCTGGCTATGGGCGACCGCACGGACGCCGGGCACCTCGTGGTGGAGCCTCCTCCCGCCGGCTGCTCTGAACGAAGTGGAGCTGTTCACGGGCCTGCGCAGCCAGGTGCTGGCCGACGGGGTGCTGTGGTCGGCCGGGCTGACCACCGCGCTGATCCTCGCGTACGTGTGGCGGCTCAACCGGCGTCTCTGGATGATCGTGCCGCTGCTGGCCGCGCTCTCGCTGACGGCGCTGGCGACCGTCCGCCTGGAGGCCTCGGACGGGCGCGCGGTGGGACCGGCACCGACCGGCCCGTCCTGCCGTGAGTGGCCGCTCACGATCTGCGTGCATCCGGCGCTGCGCGGCGCGCTGCCCTCGCTGATGACCGCCACGACCCCGCTGGCCGCCCGGCTGAACGGGACGCCCGGCGCGTTCACGAAGATCGAACAACGTCCCGGCACGGCACCGGCCGGGCTGTCGAAGGGCGTTGCCGCCATCCATCTCGACGGCCTGGCCCCCGGCTATGAGGCCCAGGTCGTCCGGCAGATACGGGACGGGCTGGTGGACACCCGGGCCTGTGCCTCCCAGCGGCGGCGGGCGGCGGAGTACCGGGCCATGGTCGACGCCTGGCTCCTGGGCACCGAGCAGCCGCACATCTCCGACCTGCGCGCCGCCCGGGTCTTCGGCACCTGGACCGAGCAGCAGCGCCGCGCGTGGCTGCGGGCGAACTTCGGCGCGTATCACCGCTGCGCGCTGACCGCGCGCGCCTTCCGCTGAGAAGAGTCCTGCGTGATGACAGAAGAGTCCTCTGCATGACCACGACGGAACCCCCCAGGTCCGCCGTGATCATGCAGAAGCGTTACCGTGCGGCGGCCGCCGGCTGCCTGAGCCAGCTCCGCTCCACGAAGTACGGGGCGAGCGGGAGGACGGACGCGATCAGCGCGAGCACCGTGCGCTTGACGTCCCAGCCGAGCGGTCCCCGGACCATGAAGACCAGGGCGACGAACGCGAGGAACAGCACCCCGTGGATCGGCCCCATGATCTGCACGCCCGCCTCGAACTCCACCGTGCGCTTGAGCACGGAGCAGAGCAGGAGGATCAGGAACGAGGTCGCCTCGGCGATCGAGACGTACCGGAGGATGCGCACGGTGTCCACGGTCGACCAACGTACCGGTACCTCGGCGGTGTTTCCGCCATGGCCATGACCCTGATCACATCCGGGATGACCACCGGCACCGCGCGGTGAGGTGAGGAGCGGGCAATGCCGGGAATGCCTCCTACATGGCCCGATCCGAACGCGAAGCAAAGACCCGCGGGAACGAGTCCGAGCCCGAGCCGACCCCCGCCGCCCCGGCCCCCGCGTCCGCCCCCGCCGGCCGCCGTGGCGGCGGCCTGCGCGTCTCGCTCCTGCTGATCGTCGCGACCATCGCGCTGGTGCTGCTCGCGCAGCAGACACTGCGGATGCTCCCGGACTGGATCAACCCGTTCGACGAGAAGCCCAAGGACCGCAGCGGCCCGGTGCTGCTGCAGTCGATCCGCGACCTCTCCCGGTACGAGGCGGCCAGCGGCAACTTCCAGGTCATCGTGGACCTGGAGAAGGACGCCAAGTTCCTGCCGAGCGCGGTGCGCGGCTCCCGGACGCTGTTCGTCGGGCACGGCTCGGTCGACGCCTATGTCGACTTCAGCAAGATCGCCGACGGCGCGATCACCGTGAACGCCGACCGCACCGCGGTGACGGTACGGCTGCCCAAGGCGCAGCTGGAGCCCACCAACCTCGACACCCAGAAGAGCTACGTCTTCTCCGCGCAGCGCGGCCTGATCAACCGCTTCGGTGACTTCTTCGGCAACAACCCCAACAACCAGCAGCAGCTCTACGTGCTGGCGGCCCAGAAGATCCAGACCGCCGCCAACGAGAGCGGCCTGCCCGGACGCGCGGACCGGAACACCAGGCAGATGATGGAGCAACTGCTCAAGTCCCTGGGCTTCAAGACCGTCAAGGTGGAACCCGCCACCCAGTGACCGGGCTACGGCGATCCGGTCACGGCACGCGGAGGATCAGCGCGTCTCCCTGACCTCCGCCGCCGCAGAGGCCGGCCACGCCCAGGCCACCGCCGCGCCGCTTCAGCTCGTACGCGAGGTGCAGCACGATCCGGGCGCCGGACATGCCGACCGGGTGGCCGAGCGCGATCGCGCCGCCGTTGACGTTGACCTTGTCCGGGCCGACGCCGAGGTCCTTCATCGACTGGAGCCCGACCGACGCGAACGCCTCGTTGATCTCGATGAGGTCCAGGTCGGCCACGCTCAGGCCCGCCTTGCCGAGCGCGTGCTTGATCGCGTTGGACGGCTGCGACTGGAGCGAGTTGTCGGGGCCCGCGACGTTGCCGTGCGCGCCGATCTCGGCCAGCCAGGTGAGGCCGAGCTCCTCGGCCTTGCTCTTGGACATCACCACGACCGCGGCGGCACCGTCGGAGATCTGCGAGGACGAGCCGGCGGTGATCGTGCCGTCCTTGGAGAACGCGGGACGCAGCCTGGCGAGCGACTCGGCGGTGGTGTCGCCGCGCACGCCCTCGTCGTCGGCGAAGACGATCGGGTCGCCCTTGCGCTGCGGGATCTCGACCGGCGCGATCTCGTCCTCGAAGACGCCGTTCTTGATCGCCTCGGCGGCGCGCTGGTGCGAGCGGGCGGAGAACTCGTCCTGGTCCTCCCGGGAGATGCCGAGCTTGGCGTTGTGCCCCTCGGTGGACTCGCCCATCGAGACGCCGTCGAAGGCGTCGGTCAGCGCGTCGTGGGCCATATGGTCGAGGACCTCGATCGAGCCGTACTTGTAGCCGCCGCGCGACTTGGGCAGCAGGTGCGGCGCCTGGGTCATCGACTCCATGCCGCCCGCCACCACGATGTCGAACTCGCCGGCACGGATCAGCTGGTCGGCGAGCGCGATCGCGTCCAGGCCGGACAGGCAGACCTTGTTGACGGTGATCGACGGAACGCTCATAGGGATGCCGGCCTTGACCGCGGCCTGCCGGGACGGGATCTGCCCGGCCCCCGCCTGCAGCACCTGCCCCATGATCACGTACTGGACCTGGTCCCCCGTGATGCCCGCGCGCTCCAGCGCGTTGCGGATGGCGTGGGCTCCGAGGTCGGCTGCCGAGAAGTCCTTGAGCGAGCCGAGCAGGCGGCCGATCGGCGTGCGTGCTCCGGCGACGATCACGGACGGGTTGGTGCTCATAAGAGGGGGCCTCCACATGGGTCCGGCGGCGACATTTGTCACGATACCCAGGACGAGCCGAATCTCATTCCGCCGCCTCGACCGGGAGAACGCCCATGCTGACGCGCATCGACCACATCGGCATCGCCTGCCACGACCTGGAGGCGACCGTGGAGTTCTACAGGGAGACCTACGGCTTCACCGACGTGCACTTCGAGGTGAACGAGGAGCAGGGTGTACGCGAGGCGATGCTCAAGATCAACGAGACCGGCGACGGCGCGGCCGCCTACATCCAGCTGATCACGCCGATCCGGGAGGACTCGACGGTGGCCAAGTGGCTGGCCAAGAACGGGGAGGGCGTGCACCACATCGCGTTCGGGACCGACGGCGACGTCCAGGAGGAGGCGGACGGCATCGCCGGCAAGGGCGTCCGGGTGCTGTACGAGCAGCCACGGAGAGGCTCGATGGGGTCCCGTATCACCTTCCTGCACCCGAAGGACTGCCATGGGGTCCTGACAGAGCTCGTCCAGAAGTCGTAAGGGCGCAGTGACGGGCTGCGAGATCCCCCAGGCAGCTAGGTGATCTTGTAAACCGGCTTCTTCCGCCGCGTTGCGCAGATTGTGACGTGTTTGAAATCACACCCGCGTTTCACGGCCCCGGACTCGCCGCTCTGTAGCCGTTGCTGCGCGAATGGTGGTTTTGTGGGCTGCACACCGGCGCACCTGGGGCGCCGTCGGGCAAGCTGACAAAAACGACAAAGTGCGCAGCGCGTCCAGATGAGCCCCCAACACGGCAGCCACCGGAGTACGCTTCACTCGCCGGTAGAAGGTCTGGGGCCGCGCGCCCGTACAGCCAGGCGATCAACCGGTCCCCGGAACCAACCGCAGCCCCGTCACATCAGGATTGAGCCACATGCAGTCCGACATCGACGCCCAGCTCAGCAACTTCTTTGAAGACACGCCCCCGCGCGAGTTCGACGTGGTGCTACGCGGCTACGACCGCCACCAGGTCGACGAGCACATCAAGCAGCTCGACAACGAGGTCCGGCAGTCTCGCGAGTCGACCCAGGCGCTGCAGCGCGAGCTGTCGGACGCCCATCGGCAGCTACAAGAGCAGGAGCGCCCCACCTATTCCGGTTTGGGCGCCCGCATCGAGCAGTTGCTGCGGCTCGCTGAGGAGCAGGCCACCGAGCTCGTCCAGGCGGCGCGCTCCGAGGCCAATGAGATCAAGGCGGCCGCCAAGGTCGACGCGGCCGAGCTCCGCGCCACCGCCGAGAACGAGGCCTCCGAGCTGCGCGCCACCGCCCAGCGCGAGGGCGACGACATGCGCAACGCCGCCGAGCGTGAGGCCGAGGAGGTGCGCACCTCTGCCCGGCGTGAGTCCGACGAGCTGACCTCCACGACCGAGCGCGAGGTCGCCAAGCTGCGCGCCACCGCCGACCACGAGGTCGCCGAGAAGCGCGCCGCCGCCGAGCGTGAGATCGCCAAGCTGCGCACCACGACCGAGCGCGAGGTCGCTCAGCTCCGTGCGTCCACCAAGCGCGAGCGCGACGAGATCCTCACCACCGCCAAGCGGCAGGCCGACGAGATGCGCGCGCAGGCCCAGCGCATCCTCGAGGAGAGCGAGGCCCAGCGCGCCCAGGCCGAGGCCGAGTTCGAGATCCAGCTGGCCGCCCGCCGCGAGGAGGCCGACCGCCAGGACGCCGAACGGCACGCCGCCGCGCAGGCCGCCACGCAGAAGCTCGTCGCCGAGGCCGAGCAGCGCGCCGCGTCCGCCGAGCAGCGGGCCGCCAAGGCGACCCAGCAGGCCGAGCAGACCCGGCGCGAGGCCGACTCGCACGCCAAGCAGCTCATGGCCAACGCGCGCAAGAACAGCGACCAGGTCATCGCCGAGGCCAAGTCCCAGGCCGAGCAGCTGCTCGCCGAGACCAAGTCCGAGGCCGACCGGGTCCGCACCTCCGCGCAGCGCCAGGTGGACGAGCTCACCCGCCAGCGCGACAGCATCACCAGCCACCTCAACCAGCTGCGCCAGCTGATCGGTGGTGTGGCCCCGGCGATGGGCGCCGTCGAAGAGCTTCCCACCGCGGAGAAGCCCGCGCTGGAGGCCAAGCCCGCCGCGCAGCCGCAGGGTGGCGGCCAGGGGCAGCAGCAGGCCAAGCAGGCCGCGGCCGCCAAGGCCGGACCGGCCAAGGGCGGCCAGGGCGCGCAGGCCAAGAAGAACGAGGACGACGAAGACTGGTGGCAGGAGTAGCGGCACCGGCCACCGGCCGCGTCGGCCGGGCCACCATGATCTGACTCAATCCGTACGAGGCGGAAAAGCCTAGAGGTAGCAACTACCTCTAGGCTTTTCGTCATCTGAACCGGACACGGGCGGGCCCATGACCGACAAAGCCCGGCCGTTACGGACAGGGAACGGAATGAAGGAGTACGACGTGGCCGAGGAGACCCCCCGGAAGGACACGTCGCCGGCACCCGGCGACGACGAGACGTCCAGCGCTACGGGTGGTGCCGCGGGCGGTACGGAGCCCCCTCCCTCCCCGGCCGCCGACGACTCCCGCGACGACGACCACCCCGCCACCGCCGGCGCGGGAGGCGTCCGCGCAGGCGACACCGACACCACAGGCGCGGACACCACCACCCGCGCGGAAGGCGCAGCGGGCGCGAGCGACACCACACGTGCCGAAAGCACCACTGGCGCAAGTGGCACCCCAGGCACCGGCGATGCCACGGATGCGCGTGACACCGCGCGCTCGGGAGCTCCAGGGCCCGCCGAGGGCGACGGTGGCGCCGAACGGGAGGCGGGCGCGGCTGCGGAACCGGCACGCCTTCCCGCCACGGTCGAGCGGACCGTCATCGAGAAGACCACCGTGCCGGGGGACACCGAGCAGGCCCCCGATCCCGCGCACGACGTCGAGCAGCGCAAGATCGAGGCGGGCGTCGATCACCGGTACCCGTTCGGACGGCCTGGAGAGCCGCTCGGCAAGGCGCACCCGTTCGTGTTCGGGTTCGTCGCAGCGCTCGGCGTCATCACCGCCTGGCAGCTGTTCAACGCCGCGCTGAACGCCAAGTCGGTGCTGGTGATGATCATCGTGGCGATGTTCCTCGCGGTCGGCCTCAATCCGGCCGTGGAGCGGCTCCGCAAGATCGGCCTGCCGCGCGGCCTGGCGGTCGCCATGGTGTTCATGGGCGTGATCCTCTTCTTCGCCGGGTTCGTCGCCTCACTCGTGCAACCGGTGTCGGAGCAGACCACCGAACTGCGGGAGAGCATCCCCGCATACGTGAAACAGCTCCAGGAGAACGACCGCCTCGCCGAGTGGGACAAGCGCTACGGGCTGCTGGAGCGCGCCGAGAAGACCGTCAACAGCAGCGGCTTCCAGGACAAGCTCACCTCATGGGCCACCGGCATCGGCAAGGTCGCGGTCAACGGCATCTTCCAGACGTTGACCATCCTGATCCTGACGCTCTACTTCCTGAGCTCGCTGCCACAGATCAAGACGTTCTTCTACCGGCTGGCGCCCCGCTCGCGGAGAGCCCGGGTGGCGCTGCTGGGCGATGAGATCCTGGATCGGATCGGCGGATACGTCGCGGGCCAGTTCACGATCGCGTTCATCGCGGGCCTGACGACTTACATCTTCCTGTCGATCCTCGGCGTGAAGTACGCACTCGCGCTGGCGCTGATCGTCGCGGTGACCGACCTCATCCCGCTGATCGGCGCCACCATCGGCGCGGTGGTCGTGACCCTGGTCGCCTTCCTCACCGGGACCATGACCGACGGGATCGTCTGCATCATCTTCTACATCGTCTACCAGCAGGTGGAGAACTACCTGGTCTATCCGCGCGTCATGAAGCGCACGGTCGACGTCCAGCCTGCGGTGACCATCGTGGCGGCGCTCATCGGCGGCGCACTGCTCGGCGTCGTCGGGGCACTCCTGGCGATCCCGACCGCCGCCTCGATCGCGTTGCTCATCAGGGAAGTGGTGGTGCCCCGCCAGGAGACCATGTGACCGGGGGTCACGGGTCTCCCGGCGGGGCGCCGGACCACGTTCCTGCTACAGGTGTGGCTTGTTACTTGCGCCAGATGGCGGCGTAGCGGGAGGACGCGCCCGTGCCGCCGCCCGCGATCTGGATCGGGTAGTAACCCTTGGCCTTGGCCTGCTTGAGCCGGGCGGTGAGGACGGCGGAGGTCATGCCGGTGAGCTCGACCCAGGGGCCGATCTTGTCGTTCCGCCAGATGGCGGTGTAGCCGCTGCCGACCGCCACGAACGACGGCCGCCAGCCCTTCTTGACCTGAGCCTTGAAGAGCTTGTCGTGCGCCGCGAAGCTCTTGTTGAGCGACACGCTCCACTTCACCTTGCGCGGGTTGGCCACCCACACGGCGAGGTAACGCGGCGCCTTCGCGGTGCCGTACGCGTCGATCGAGATCGGGATGAAGCCCTTGCTCACCGCGTACTTGTTGTGCTGCGCGAGCTTGGCCGCGGTCAGGTCACCCCAGGAGAAGAAGGCGCCCTTCTTCTTCTCGAAGATCCCCGAGTAGAGCCCCGAGGCGCCCGAGCCGGTCGCCGTGATGGTGATCGGCTGGTAGCCCTTCTTGCGAAGGTTGGTGAACGACTTCTGGAACGTGGCGCGCGTCTGGCCGACGACCTGCGTGAACGCCGGGCCCGACCGCTTCACCCACACCGCGGCGTACCTGGGGTTCGCCCGGTCCGAGACGTTCAGCGAGATCGGCCGGTAACCGCTGCGCGCCAGCTTCTTGCCGGTCGCCAAGTGGTAGGTCTTGGACTTGGCGTGGTACTCGACGTACGCGGGAGCCTTCGCGACGGCGGCCACGGGGGCGGCGGCGCGCTGCTCGGCGGCGGAGGCGCCCCCGGTCTGGGTGACGACCACCGGCACGGCGACGCCCACGGCGGCCAGCGCGGCGACCGCGACGGCGCCGCGACGGCCCTTTATGTGTGTGTTCATTGAGCCTCCTGGTTCAGGACATGCCTAAAGAGTCCTATCAGACATGTCACTAACCGGGAGTCAGGCCAGGCGATATCTGGATATCGCGGCTCAGCCCGTCATGCGGGCGATCGCGGCGGTGAACTCGGCGACGGCCTGGTTGAAAAGATCGGGCTGTTCGACCGCGCACAGATGGCCGGCCCGCGCGATGACCAGCAGTTCGGCGTTCGGAATCGTGTCGGCCATGGCGCGGGCGTCCGCCTCGGTGGCCAGCGTGTCCTCGGCACCCACCATGACCAGTGCGGGCACCTTGAGTGTGCGCAATGTCTCGAAGCTCTCGCCGCGAGCGGCCATCGCACGCTGCGCCCACGCGGCCGCGCGTGCCGGAGTGGCCTGGACGAGACCGCGCACCCGCCCGTACACCAGCGCGCGTTGCCGGAACGTCGTCGGGCCGACCAGGTGCGGGAGCACTTCGTCCAGCAGCACCCGGACGGTGCCCTCGTTCTCCAGCCGTTCCGCCTGCGCGAGCCGTGCAGCGCGGATCTCCGGGGAGTCCTCACCGGCCCGGGTGTCGGCCAGCACCACACCCATGACCAGGTCGGGGTGGCGGCGGCACAGCGCCATCGCCACGAACCCGCCCATCGACAGCCCGCCGACCACCGCCCGCGCGACGCCGAGCCGCCGGAACAACCGGGCGACGTCGTCGGCCATCTCGTCGATCGACGGCTCATCGTCGCCCAGGATCGACCCGCCGAAGCCGCGCAGGTCAGGGGTGATCACACGGAAGCGCGCGGCCAGCCCCTCCCGCTGGTTGAGCCACATCGCCGAGGACAGCGGGAAGGCGTGCAGCAGTACGAGCGGCGTGCCGGAGCCCACATCCCTGGCGTAAAGCTGCACGGTCATGGCGGCGTAGCCCTCCCCGGGTCATCGGCCCGAAAACCGCCGTGCACACGGCGGCTAGGCAATCGTCACCCCGATGGCGCGATTCCCAGAGAGGAGTGGCCGTGTCCGGCCGTCCCGGTTTAGTTGCCCGATTCATCCCATTCGGTGGGGAGCGGAGAGGCCTGGGGGGCGACCCGCTTCACGATCTCGTTGAGCACAATGCGCACATAGGGCTCACCCACCCACAGGTGTTTCGCGCCGTCCACCGCGACGACCTCCGCTTGCGGGATCCGCTTGAAACGTTCCCGGGCCTCGGCGGGCCGCAGATAGTCGTCGAACTCCGGGACCAGCGCCACGACCGGCCGCCCGTCCGCACCCCACGCGTCGAGGTCGGCGTCCCCCGCCCGGTGGAGCGGCGGCGAGAGCAGGATCGCGCCCTCGACCAGCGGATCGCGTCCCCATTTCAGGGCCAGCTCCGTCCCGAACGACCAGCCGAGCAACCACGGACGCGGCAGATCGTGGAACTCGGCGTACTCGATCGCCGCCGCGACGTCGTACCGCTCGGTCTCGCCCCCGCCGAACTCGCCCTGGCTCGTCCCCCGCGCCGAGGCGGTCCCCCGGGTGTTGAACCGCAGCACCGCCACATCCGCCAACGCGGGCAGCCGGAACGAGGCCTTGCGCAGGACGTGGCTGTCCATCATCCCCTCAGCCGTGGGCAGGGGATGCAGGCAGACCAGGGTCGCCACCGGCGGCCGCTCCGGGGGCAACGCGAGCTCGCCCACCAGCTCCAGCCCGTCGGCGGTGTGGAGCGTGATGTCCTCCCGCCGGGCGGGCAGCACCGTCGCAGCCCTGATCTCCGCCATGCGCCTGGGTCTCCTCGCTGCCGGTAACCGGCTCGGGTCGGTCATCGGGTCGGGTCGGTCATCGGTCGGGTCGCTGATCGGGTCGGTAAGGAATCGGTGTCAGGGTGGTTCAGTAGCGGGGCGCGTTGCGCGACCGCTGGATCCTGGGGGTCCGGCGCCCGCGGGCGTTCCAGCAGGGCCGGTGCCAGTGCCGCCGGTCGTCCGCGCCGCCGCGTCCGTCAGCGGGCCATACGACCAGGTGCCCCACCCCGGGTGGGATCTCCTGATCGCAGCCCGGGCAGCGGTACGCCTTCACCGCGTTGGCCCCGGCGATCGTACGGACGATCCAGTCGCCGTCCGCCCCCTCCTCAGTGCTCTGGTCCCAGTAGGAACCGCCGCCCGCCTCCGGCTTGGGACCAGGGGCGGGGCGGCGGTTCTTACGCGGACTCATGACGACCAGGATATTGGCGGACAGGACATTGGCGGGTCGGCACGTCACTCAGCGGCACCTCACTCAGCAGCCCCTCACTCAGCGGAGGGTGCGCCCGGCGGTGACGTACTCCTCCAGCAACGGTGCGGGCGCCAGGGCCGCCTCGCGGCTTTCGGCGTAGAGGGCGCGCAGCACCGCGACGGCCCGGTCGAGGCCGAGCCGGTCCAGGTCGGCGATCGGGCCGGTCGGGTAGCCGCACCCCAGCGTCATGGCGGCGTCGATGGAGTCGGCGTCGGCGTACCCGGCTTCCAGCATGGCCGCGGCGTCGTTCAGATAGGGGAAGCGCAGCGCGTCCACGATGAATCCGGCGCGGTCGCGGCAGCGGACGGCCGTCAGGCCGAGCCTCCCGGCCAGCTCCACCGCCTTGTCGGTGACGCCCGGCGAGGTCACGACCGTTCCGGCGATCTCCACCAGTCCACCGCCGGGCTCGGGGAAGTGCAGCCCGACCACGTCGCCGGGCCGGTCGGTCGCCATGGCCAGGTCGATGACCGGCACCGTCGACGCCGTGGTCGCCAGCACCGCGCCCGGCGCGGCGACGTTGTCGACCGCCGCGAACAACGATCGTTTGACCGAGACGTCCTCGGACACCGCCTCGATGATCAGTTCGCAGCCGGCCAGCTCCGACAGCTCGGAACCGCCGCGCACCCGTGCCAGCGCGTCCGCGTCCAGGGCCTTCTCCAGCTCGCTGCGCGCCGCCTGCACCTTGTCGCCGTCGCCCGCGACGTACCGGACCTCGCTGCCCGCCCGCGCGGCGCCCGCGATGATCGCGACGGCGAGCGTGCCGGAGCCGGCGACTCCGACGACCGGCTGCGGCGCCTCGGCCGCCGGAGCCCCGGTCTCGGCGTCCGGTGCCGGTGCCGATGCCGTCGCCGTCTTGTCGTACGAGTAGAAGCCGCGGCCGGTCTTACGGCCGAGCAACCCGGCCGTGACCAGCTCACGCAGCACCGGGGCGGGCGCGTGCCGCCGGTCGCGCGACTCCTGGTAGATCGCCTCCAGGACCTCCAGGCAGGTGTCCAGCCCGATGAGGTCCATGAGGGTGAACGGGCCCATGGGCAGACCGCCGCCGGTCTTCATGGCCGCGTCGATGTCGTCGCGCGTCGCGTGCCCCGACTCCAGCATGGTCGCGGCCTGGTTGAGGTATCCGAAGAGCAGCCGGTTGGCGACGAATCCGGCCCGGTCGCCGATGGTGACCGGCGTCTTGCCGAGCCCCCTCACCAGGTCGGCGACCCGTGCGACGGCGCCGTCCTCGGTGAGCACGGTGCCGATGATCTCGACGAGCCTCATGACCGGCGCCGGGTTGAAGAAGTGCACTCCGACGATCTTGGCGGGGCGGTTGGTGGTGACCGCGATGTCGGTGACCGAGAGCGAGGAGGTGTTGGTGGCCAGCACGGCGTCTGCGCGGCAGACCCGGTCAAGCTGCTCGAACACGCGCCGCTTGAGCTCCAGCCGCTCCGGCACGGCCTCGATGACCAGGTCGCATTCGGCGAGGTCTGCGAAGTCCGTGGACAACGTGATCCGGTCGAGGATCTCGCGCTGCGCCTCCTCGGTGAGCTTGCCGCGCTTGACCGCACGCCCCGTCGACCCCTCCAGGTTGCCGCGGCCCCGGTCCAGGGCGTCCTGGTTGATCTCGATGCCGACGACGGCCAGGCCGCCGCGTGCGAGGACTTCGGCGATGCCCGCGCCCATCGTGCCCAGTCCGACGACTCCGACCCTGCTGAACGAACCACCACTCATGCCTGGCAGTCTCCCAGAGGCGCTTCCCCGAATCGCAGGGGGCACCCCGGCGCGGGTCGCAGGGGGCACCCCGGCGCGGGTACACACGTCCACGTGCGCTTCGGAATCTTCCTCCTCGCAACCCGTTACCCCGGCCAGTCCGACGCCGACGCCCTGTCCCGTACCGTCGAGGCCGCCCTCGCCGCCGAACGGGCCGGTTTCGACGACGTCTGGATCGCCGAACACCACTTCATGCCGTACGGCGTCTGCCCGTCGGCACCGACACTCGCAGGCGTCCTCCTCGGCCGTACGAGCCGGATCCACGTCGGCACGGCCGTCAGCGTCCTCTCCAGCCAGCACCCCGTCGCACTCGCCGAACAGGCCGCCCTCCTGAGCCTGGTCTCCGGTGGCCGCTTCCACTTGGGGGTGGGGCGCGGCGGCCCATGGCGCGAACTGGAGGTCTTCGGCACAGGACTGTCCCGCTACGAGGACGGCTTCGCGGAGTCACTGGATCTCCTGCTCACCTGGCTGCGGTCCGACCGCGTCGGCTGGTCGGGCGAGCACTTCGAGTTCCGTGAGGTCCCCGTCGTCCCGCGTGCGGCCGCCCCTCCCCCGGTCTCGGTGGCCTGTACGTCGCCCGCGACCGAGGCGCTGGCCGCCGCCCACGGGCTCCCCATGCTGCTGGGGATGCATGTGGGGAACGATGGCAAGGCCGAGGCGGTGGCCCGCTACGGCAAGCCCGCTCCGCACATCTCCACCCACCTCGCCCAGGTCGCCGACTCGCGAGCCGAAGCCGTCGAGACCCTCCTGCGCGAGATGCCCCGCTGGCTCGGGCCGGGTCTGGACGGCTACGTCGCGGTGGACGACCGCCCACGCCCCCAACGAGATCCCGCCGCCTACGCACGCCACCTGTGCGACCTGCAGCACCCGATCGGCTCACCGGACGACTGTGTGGAGGCGATCCTCGCCACGGCCGAGCACACGGGCATCGAGCACATGATCCTTCACGTTGAGGCGGCCGGCTCGCGTACGGCCACCCTCGACAACATCGCCCGCCTGGGAAGCGAGGTCCTTCCCAAGGTCCGCGCAGCAACGTCCGGGCGGTGACCCCCGGGCGGTGACCCCCGGGCGGTGACGAGACGAACGAGCGGCCGGAGGGCGACACGCGCCCTCCGGCGCAGCCCGTTCAGCAGTCGCGGAGTTCGGGCGACTGGTTGAGGATCTGCTCGCGCGGAGTGACGAAGCGGCGGTAGGCCTCCGAGTCGCCGGTCGGGAACACCGCGACGCGATGGCAGTTCTGGAAGGCCAGCTTCACCCCGAAGTAGCGTTCCAGGGTGCCGCGCATGGAGTCGCTCGCCAGGACCCTCAGCAGCTGACCGCGCGCCTGCTCGTCCGGCGGTGGCGTGTGGTTGTCGGCGAAGTCTCCGCCGTCCACCTGCAGCCGGGCCACCAGGCCGCTGATCATCTCCCAGGCGTACGGGAGGGAGGTACGGATGCAGTCGACGAAGGCCGCGTCGTCGATCTCGCCCCGCTGCGCCGTGTCGAGGAGCTCCGGAGTCACATCAAGGGACATTGCGTGTTCCTTTCACCAGCCGTGACGAACACCTACCACTTGTGACGCTAGGTCCGGTTCTCCGAGAATTCCAGGCTTGACAGCCTGCCCTCTGCGCCTGGCCCCGGGTCTCAGCGAGGGATGAGGTCGGTGAGGGCGGCGATGTCGGCGGGTCCCACGCGGCAGCAGCCGCCCACCAGACGAGCCCCGCCCGACAGCCAGGCATGGATCCGTTCGGGCGCGAAGGTGTGATGGGAGGTGCCGGTCCAGGACCGGGCCACCGCGTCCCAGCCCTCGCCGCTGTTGGGGTAGGCGATCACTGGCTTGCCGGTGAGGTCGTGAGCGAGCCGTACCGCGCCGGTGATGTCGGTGGGGGCACTGCAGTTGATGCCCACCGCGATGATCGCGTCGTTGCCCCTGGGCACGGAGAACGCCTCGTCGAGGGGTTGGCCCGCCCGGGTGCGGTCACCCTCGATCGTGTACGACAACCAGGCGGGCTTGCCCAGTCCGTCGATCGCCGCCATGAGGGCCGCGGCCTCGTCGATGTCGGGCACGGTCTCCAGCGCGAGGACGTCCGCGCCCGCCTCGGCCAGTACCTCCAGGCGAGGCCGGTGGAAGCGGGTCAGTTCGGCCACCGACTGCCCGTAGCGTCCGCGATACTCCGACCCGTCGGCCAGCATCGCACCGTACGGGCCGACCGAGGCGGCGATCCACAGCGGACGCCCATCTCCTTCGTCGTGTCGGCGCTCCCGTGCGGTCGCGGCCAGCGTGACGCTGCGGCGCAGCAGTTCGGCGGTCTGCTCGGCGGTAAGCCCGTGAGCGGCGAACCCCTCGAAGGTGGCCTGGTAGCTGGCCGTGGTCACCACCTGGGCTCCCGCCCGGAAGAAGGCGAGATGGGCATCGACGACCGCTTCGGGGGCATCGGCGAGGAGGCGAGCGGACCACAGCTGGTCGGACAGGTCGTGCCCCTGGGCCTCCAGCTGGGTCGCGAGCCCTCCGTCGAGCACGACGACCCCCTGGTCGATGGCCGCCTCCAGCGATGTCCCTCTCACCTTGGAGATCCTACGAGGACGTGGGCGGCCACGCGGCAGAGGGTCGGTCAGCGGCCCTCGGCCGCCAGTCGCACCTTGCGGGAGCGGCGGGAGGGAGCGCGCAGCGTCCGGTCCTCCCAGAACTTGCGGGCCCTGCGAACGATGGTGGCGTCACGGTCGGCCTTGGCCTGGGCCTGGAGGTCCCGAACGCGCTCTCGCATCACCGAGTCCATGATGTCGTTGTGGAACATGACCCCTCCTTGTGGTGCGGGCCGTTCTCCCTGGCCCGACATCCTCAAGGTTCGGCCTAAGGCCCCCACCTCCGCATGGGGACGTCGCCTTACTTCCGCGCCCCATCGCCTTAGATCGACGTCGCCTCAGGCGACATCGCCTTAGGCAGGTCACGGGATCTGAGTGAGCGGGCCATCAGGATGTCGTCCACGTACTGGCCGTCGAGATGGAACTCCTCGCGGAGCACTCCTTCGATCTTGAAGCCGGCCCGCTCGTAGAGCCGCTGGGCCGCGGTGTTCCAGCCGAGGACCCGGAGCGTGATGCGCCGGGCGCCCTGGCGCGCGGCCTCGGCGCACGCCGCCTCGATCAGCGCCCGGCCGACTCCCGCGCAGCGTTCGCCGGTGTCGACGGCGAGGCCCTGGATCTGGCGCACATGGTCACCGCAGGGCTCGGGGACCGGCTGCACGAGCCGGACGTACCCGACGACCCGGCCGCCGCGTTCGGCGACCAGATGCTGCCCGGGTGGATGCGCGACGTCGAAGAACGGCTTGCCCGGCGGGGGTTCCGGCAGCACGGCGTGGATCGGCGACCAGGTACGGCGGTCGAGGTCGGCCAGCGCCTCGTCGTCCTCCCGGCGCGCGATGCGGATCTCGGTCACGCCGATCATTGTTGCGGAGTCCGGCGGCCGGGGGACGCGTGGCCGGCGGGCTCACTAAGGTGGTGCATCGTGCGTCTCGTAATCGCCCGCTGCAGTGTGGACTATGCCGGAAAGCTGACCGCCCATCTGCCGATGGCGCTCAGGCTGATTCTCATCAAGGCCGACGGAAGCGTGAGCATCCACGCCGACGACCGCGCCTTCAAACCCCTCAACTGGATGAACCCGCCGTGCTCGCTGCGTGAGGAGCCGTACGAGGAGAACGGCGCGATCGCGCGCTGGACCGTCACCCACACCAAGTCGGGCGAACGGCTGATCCTCACCATCGAGGAGATCCAGCACGACTCCAGCCACGAGCTGGGACTCGACCCGGGCCTGCAGAAGGACGGCGTGGAGGCGCATCTCCAGGAACTGCTCGCCGAGCACATCACCACGCTCGGCGAGGGCTGGACGCTGATCCGGCGGGAGTACCCGACCGCGATCGGCCCGGTGGACATCCTCTGCCGCGACGCGGGCAGCGCCACGGTCGCCGTCGAGATCAAACGGCGCGGCGAGATCGACGGCGTCGAGCAGCTGACCCGCTATCTGGAGCTGCTCAACCGCGACCCGCACCTGGCGCCGGTCCGGGGCATCTTCGCGGCGCAGGAGATCAAACCCCAGGCCCGGGTGCTGGCGACCGACCGCGGCATCGACTGCGTGACCCTCGACTACGACGCGCTGCGCGGAATCGAGCACGAGGGCACACTTTTCTGAGCCATCGTCCGGCGCTCGTCCGGCAAAATGACGTTCATGACCCTTCACGCCGGTGGCACGTTCGATATCGACGCCTGGGACGCGGAGAAGCCGTACGAAGAGGAGAACGGCACCAAGCTGTCCCGCGTACAGGTCGGCAAGACCTTCCACGGCGACATGGTGGGCACCAGCACGGCCGAGCTCCTGACGGTGGAGACGCAGGCCGGGCCCGCCGCGTACGTGGGACTGGAGACCGTGCGGGCGATCCTGCACGGACGCGAGGGCACCTTCGTCCTCCAGCACAGCGCGGGCGGCGGCGCGGAGGGCCAGTGGCTGCGCTGGGAGATCGTGGCGACCTCGGGCACCGGTGAACTCGCCGGCATCCAGGGCCGGGGCACCATCGAGATGAGCCCGGACGGCGGCCACTCCTGGACCCTGGACTACACGCTGGACTGATCGGGGCCGCCGGATAATCTTCAGGCATGCCCCCGGCGACCACGGACTCCACGCGCGAGCGGATCATCGACGCGGCCGAGGAGTGCTTCGGCAGGTTCGGCGTGGCCAAGACCACGGTCGAGGACATCGCCGCCGCGGCCGGGCTCTCGCGAGCGACCGTCTACCGGAGCATCACCGGCGGCCGCGACGAACTCATCCTCGCCGTGGTGTTGCGGGACCTCGGCCGGTTCCTCGACGCGCTGAACGAACGGCTGCGCCGCGAGAAGTCGGTGCCGGACGCGATCGTCGAGGGCACCATGGACGCGGTCGCGTTCGTCCGCGGGCAACCGACGGTGGCTCAGTTCCTGGTGCCGGAGGCGGCGGGGCACATGCAGGCGGTGGTGGCGGCCGCGGCCGAGCACGTGCTCAACTTGTGCTGCGACTACGTGCGGCCCCACTTCGACCTGGCCCAGCGGGAACGGCGCCTGCGCCCGGACATCGAGGTGGAAGGCACGGTGGAGTTCCTCTTCCGTATCATCACCTCGCTGATCGTCATGGATCGCGACCGGCCGCCCGAGCACACCCGCCGCTTCCTCCGGACGTACGTCGTACCTGTCATCACCGGTCCTTGACACGGGCCATATAACTGCGAAGCGAAGCTTGTCCATTGAAGGTGGTGGGCGGGGGCTGGAGGACGGTCAGGTAGCGTCAAGATCGAGCAAAGGCGAGCAGGGGCGCGGCACGCGCGAACGAGAGGGACCAGTATGGGATCGGTACACCAGATGCGGGGGCGCTCCGCGGTCTCCCCGAGCCCGGTGTTCCTCGCGATCGTTGGGGCGACAATCCTGTTCGGCCTCATGGCGTGGCGGTACGGCAATGTCATGGACCGCCCGGCACGGCTGGCGGTGTTCGGCTTCGTCATCGCCGCCTGGATCCTGACCCTGTGCGTGCACGAGTTCGGCCACGCCTACCTGGCCTACCGGTCGGGCGATCACAGCGTGGCCACGCGGGGCTACCTGACGCTCAACCCGACCAAGTACGCCGACGTCACGCTGAGCTTCCTCATCCCGGTGCTGTTCATCCTGCTCGGCGGCATCGGCCTGCCGGGCGGCGCGGTCTGGATCGACCGGCACGTGATCCCCGGCAAGATCCGGCACAGCCTGATCTCCGCCGCCGGCCCGCTGTCGAACGTGCTGTTCGCCATCATGCTGGCGGTCGTCTTCAAGAACTTCGCCGACAAGGGCCATGGGGTGTTCTGGTCGGCGCTGGCCTTCCTGGCGTTCCTCCAGGTCACGGCCGCCATCCTCAACCTGCTGCCGATCCCCGGCCTGGACGGCTTCGGGATCATCGAGCCCTACCTGCCGCGGCGCTGGGTGGACCAGGCCAACGCCTACGGCGGCTACGTCTTCCTGGCTCTGATCGCGCTGCTCTGGATCGGGCCGATCAACGAGGCGTTCTTCGACGTGATCTACAACGTCACCGACGCGCTCGGGCTGGGTGAGTTCCCGTTCCGGGTGTCGCTGGAGTTCGACCAGATCCCGATCCAGCTGGGCCACTACCTCTTCCAGTTCTGGCGCGGCTGATCATGGTGCGCTGATCGTTCTGCGGCCGGTCACTCCGGCTCTCGGGACATACTGACCGTGTGACCCCCTCTCAGCGGCACACCCGGCATGTGTGGGAGCGGCTGCAACTCGTCTGGGACATCTACACCGTCGTCGTGCTGGTCGCGACGATCGTGCTGGTGGCGTTCGGGACCACGGACGGCACCGGACGGTGGTTGTCGGCCGGGCTGCTGGCCGCGATCCTCGGCTCTACTTCCTGGTCGCGCGGGAGCCCATCCAGGCCGACAACGTGGGAACGGCCCGGGGATACGCCTACATCGCCGCGATGCTGGGCCTCTACGGAACGGCCGCGTTCCTAGTGAACGGGGTGTGGTTCGCGGCGTTCGCCCTCGTGCCGCACTGCTTCCAGTTGTTGCCGCTCCGGCGGGCCGTCGCCGCCGTGGTCGTCGTCAACCTGCTCCCGCTGGCCACAGTCCTGATAGACCAGCACGAGTCTGCCGAGATGGTGCCTGGGCTCATCGCCACGGGCGTCCTCACCACCACGTTCGCGCTGTTCATCGGATACTGGATCGAACGGATCATTGTGCAGAGCCGGGAGCGCGCCGATCTGATCGATCGGCTGGAGGCCAGCCAGGCCGAGGTGGCACGGCTGTCGCACGCCGCCGGGGTCGCCGCCGAACGCGACCGGCTCGCCGCCGAGATCCACGACACCCTCGCCCAGGGCTTCCTCACGATCCTGATGTTGCTCCAGGCCTCGGAGCGGAGGCTCGATCCGGACGACCCGATTCGGGAGACGATCTTCATGCCCGCAATCAGGGCCGCGCGCGAGAACCTCGCCGAGGCCCGCGCGCTGATCGCGGCACGGCCTCCGGTGGCGCTCGACGCCGCCCCGGTGCCGGAGGCGTTGCGCCACCTGACCCGTACGTTCGGCGAGGAGACCGGAGTCACCGCGTCCTACGAGATCGACGGCACGCCGCGGACGCTCGCGCCCGACCTCGACGTCGTCCTGCTGCGTGCCGCGCAGGAGGCGCTGACGAACGTGCGCAAGCACGCGGCCGCGACCACGGTCACCGTACGGCTCGCCTACGAGGACGCGTCGGTACGGCTGACGGTGACCGACGACGGCACCGGGTTCTCTCCCGAGACCGCCGCCGACCCCGACGCGGCGACGGGCGAGCACTTCGGACTGGTCGGCCTGCGCCGCCGGGCTGCACGCCACGACGGCACGGTCACGATGACCAGCGGCGACGCCTCAGGCGGGGGGACGACGGTCACCGTGGAGTTGCCCGGCTAGGACTCTTCCGGCGTGGACTGTTCCGGCTTGGGGTCGGCCGCCAGGCGGCGGATGATGCGGCGGAGTTGCTCGGCGTACCGTTCTTTGAACTCGGGTGACCCGGGATCCAGGCCGAAGATCCGGCGGACGGTGAGCCCCATGACGGCCGGCGCGGAGACCGCAGCCTGCAGGACCAGCATGACGGTGGCCGGATCGAGCTCCTCGGCCAGCTCACCTGCCTCCTGGCGCCGTTCCAGATCGGAGAGGTCTTCTCGGCCCAGGTCGGGGATGTCGTCGGGATCCTCGGTCAGGCTCCGCCAGGCCAGGAGCCGCGAGCTTCGCGGATCGTCGAGCGTCGGCCGGAGGTAGCGCATCACCAGCTCCTCCAGCGGCAGCCCGGCCTTAGTGAACTCGGCCTCCTCCTCCAGCCACTGCCGGCCCAGCTCGTCGTAGAGCCCCTCCTTGCCGCCGAAGTAGTAGTTGATCAGCTGCTTGTTGACCCCGGCCCGGTCGGCGATGTCCTGCACCCGGGCCCCCGCGTACCCCTTGGCGGAGAACTCGTCCAGCGCCGCCTCCAGCAGCAGCCGCCGGGAGCGCTCGGCGTCCAGCTTGCGCTCCCCCGGTGCGGGCGCGCGTCGCGGGCGCCTCGTCGTCTCCTTCATGACGTCTCCTTCATGACGCCATGGTAGCCGGGTGGGTGAAGTATTCATCCATCCGACTGTTTGACAATTTCATCCAGTTGGATGAAACTGAGTTCCGTTCCCCTGCAAGGAGAAGCAAATGATCTTGATCACCGGTGCCACCGGGAATGTCGGCCGCCACCTCGTCGCCGAGTTGCTCACCGCGGGGCGGAAGGTCCGGGCGCTCAGCCGCGATCCAGCCACCGCCGGCCTGCCGAGCGGCGCCGAGGTCGCCCGCGCCGACGAGGCCCCCATGGACGGCGTCGAGGCGGTCTTCTTCAACCCGGCGACGTCCTGGAATGGTCCCGGCGAGCTGCTCGCCAAAGCCAAGGCGCACGGCGTCCGCCGTGTCGTGATGTTGTCGTCGATGTCCTGCCTGGGCGAGGACGACCCGGCCAACCTGATCGGCCAGCACCACCTGGAGGCCGAGCGAGAGATCGAAGCGTCCGGCCTGGAGTGGACGTTCCTCCGGCCCGGCGCGTTCGCCGCCAACACGCTCGACTGGGCCGGGCAGATCCGCGAAGACGGCGTGGTGCGCGGTCCGTACGCCCGCGCGCACACGACGCCGATGCACGAACGGGACATCGCCGAAGCGGCGGCCCAGGCCTTCCTCGCCGATGACCTCGTCGGCACCAAGCCGGTCCTCAGCGGCCCCGAGTCGCTCACCCATGCCGACCAGGCCCGCATCATCGGCGAGGCCATCGGCAGGTCCGTGCGTTACGAGGAGCTCTCCCCCGAGACCGCCCGCGAGGCGATGATCGGCGGGGGTGTTCCCGCGCCCTTCGTGGACGCGATGTTGCGGATGTACGCGAGCGCCGTCGACACCCCGGCGGAGGTGTATCCGGAGTTCGAGCAGATCACCGGTCGCAGGGCCCGCACGTTCGCCGAATGGGCGGCCGACCACGCCCCCACCTTCAGCTGATCGAGCCTTCAGCTGATCGAGGCTCCGGTTGGTCGAGGCTCCGGTTGGTCGATCTTCCAGCTTTGACATGTCGCTTCAGGGATATCTACGTTCGACATGTCGAAGCTGGAAGATCGGGGAGTGCCGCCGTGAGCGAGCAGACCGAGCAACGGACCGAGCAGCAGACCGGCGCCAGCCCCGCCTGGCTCACCGGACACCTGACGCCCGTGCCTGACGAGATCGACGCCGTCGGCCTGGAGGTCACCGGCACGCTGCCGGACGAGCTCACCGGCCGCTACTTCCGGAACGGGCCCAACCCGCTGCCCGGCCAGGACTCCGGCCACTGGTTCACCGGTCATGGCATGGTCCACGGCGTGCGGCTGCGGGACGGCCGCGCCGAGTGGTACCGCAACCGCTGGGTCCGCACCCGCTCGTTCACCGACGGCGCCCCGTTCGTCGCCGACGACCTGACCATCGACCGGACGGCCGTGCTGGCCAACACGCATGTCATCCCGCACGCCGGCAAGATTCTTGCGCTGGTCGAGGTCGGGTTCCCGTACGAGCTGACGCCGGAGCTGGAGACGGTCGGGCCGTGTGACTTCGACGGGCGGCTGACCAGCGCGATGACCGCGCATCCCAAGCAGGACCCGGTCACCGGCGAGCTGTTGTTCTTCGGATACGGCTTCATGCCGCCGTACCTGACCTACCACCGGCTGTCGGCGGACGGGCGGCTGGTGGAGAGCCGGGAGATCGAGGTGCCCGGCCCGACGATGATGCACGACTTCGCCATCACCGAAAACCATGTGATCTGGCTCGATCTACCGCTGGTGTTCGACCTGGAGCTGGTGAACGGCGGCATGCCGTATCGCTGGGACGACGCGTACGGCGCCCGGATCGGCGTGATGCCCCGCGACCAGCACACCGGAACTCAGGCAGGCACGGTCCGGTGGTTCGACGTGGACCCCTGCTACGTCTTCCACGTCGGGAACGCTCACGAGGACGCCCAGGGCCGGGTGGTGCTCGACGCCGCCCGGTACCGCCCGGAGGAGTTCACCGCGTTCTGGCCGACCATCGGCGGCCCCGGGCAGGAGACCGCCGCCGCGGCGGGACCGGCGCAGGCCGCCGCGTCCACCGGCAACGCCCGGGTGCACCGCTGGACGCTCGACCCGGCGTCCGGGAAGGTCTCCGAGGAGACGCTGGACGACCGCGGTGTGGAGTTCCCGACGCACGACGACGCGCGTACGGGGCGTCCGCACCGCTTCCTCTACACCGCGGCCGACGACGCGATCGTGAAGTACGACCTGCGCGACGGGTCCTCAGAGGCGCTCGAACTCGGACCGGAGCTGACGCCCGGCGAGGCTGTCTTCGTCCCCGCCCAGGGCGCGCGCGCCGAGGACGAGGGCTGGCTGCTGTCGATCGTCTCCGATCTCGCCGCCACCCGCTCGGAGTTGCTCGTCCTGGACGCGTCCGATCTCTCCCGGACCGCCTCGGTGCGGCTGCCGCGCCGCGTTCCGGCGGGGTTCCACGGGAGCTGGATCCCGGACGCCTGAGACACTCTCGCCTCCTGCGGGCATAGGGTGATTTACTAGCCGGTATCTTCTGCAAGTGGATACTTACTGAGCTCGCCGAGTCGGCCCTTCCCGGGAGGTTTCCTCATGTCCGTCGCCACGGAGAGCAGCACGAGCTTCGAGTCGCTGAACCCGGCGACCGGCGAGGTCGTCGCCGAACATCCGGTCCACGACGAGAAGGCGGTCGCCGGGATCGTCGAGCAGGCCCGCGACGCCGCCGAATGGTGGCAGGCCCTCGGCTGGAAGGAACGGCGGCTCCGGCTGCTCAACGTCAAGGGCTCCCTCACCCGCAACCTGAACCGGATGGCCGAGCTCATCCACCAGGAGACCGGCAAGCCAGTGCAGGACGCCCAGCTTGAAACGATCATGGCCATCACCCATCTGGACTGGGCCGCCCGCAACGCGCAGAAGGTGCTCGGCCCGCGCAACGTCTTCCCCGGCATGATCGCGATCAACCAGAAGTGCGTGCTGGAGTACCAGCCGCTCGGCGTGGTCGGCGTCATCGGCCCCTGGAACTACCCGATCTTCACCCCGATGGGCTCGATCGCGTACGCGCTCGCCGCCGGCAACGCGGTGATCTTCAAGCCGTCGGAGTTCACCCCCGGCGTCGGCGTCCTGCTGGCCGAGCTCTTCGCGGCCGTGGTGCCCGAGCGCCCGGTGTTCCAGACCATCACCGGGCTCGGCCCGACCGGCGGCGCGCTCGCGGCCCACCCGGGCATCGACAAGATCGCGTTCACCGGTTCGGCCCGTACCGCCAAGAAGGTCATGGCGGCCTGCGCGCAGAACCTCACCCCCCTCGTCGCCGAGTGCGGCGGCAAGGACGCCTGCATCGTGGACGCCGACGCCGACCTGGACGCCGCCGCCGACGCGGCGCTGTGGGGCGCCATGTCCAACGCCGGCCAGACCTGCATCGGCGTCGAGCGCATCTACGTCGTCGACTCCGCCTACGACGCGTTCCTCGGCAAGCTCACCGAGAAGGCCAGGGACCTGCGGCCCGGCTTCGACCGCGAGGCCGCGTACGGCCCGATCACGATGCCCGGCCAGCTGGACATCATCGAACGGCACATCAAGGACGCCCTCGACAAGGGCGGCACGGCCGTCGTCGGCGGCGCCGAGTCGGTCCGCAAGCCCTATGTCGAGCCCGTCGTTCTCACCGATGTTCCCGATGACTCCGCCGCGGTGCGCGAAGAGACCTTCGGCCCCACGATCACCGTGCACCGGGTCAAGGACCTCGACGAGGCGCTGGAGAAGGCCAACCAGACCGGCTACGGCCTGGCCGGCACGATCTTCTCCGGCAACAAGGCGCGCGCGATGGACGTCGCTCGCCGGATGCGTTCGGGCATGACCTCCATCAACGCCTTCGCCGCGTTCGCCCAGGTCGCCGCGCTGCCCTTCGGCGGCGTCGGCGAGTCGGGCTTCGGCCGCATCCACGGCGCCGACGGCCTCCGCGAGTTCGCCCGAGCCAAGGCCATCACCCGGCAGCGCTTCGCCATCCCGGGCAACCTCGCCTCCTTCTCCCGCACCGAGAAGGAGATGGCGCGGCTCCTCCAGATGGTCACCATGCTCCACGGCAAACACTACAAGCGCTGAGTCGAGCCGCCGATCAGGTCAGGGACGCGGCCCCGGTTCAGCTGAGGGGGACGCGGCCCCGGATGAGGTCGGCGGCACGTTCGGCGATGGCGATGGTGGGGGCGTTGGTGTTGCCGCGCGGCACGGCCGGCATCACCGAGGCGTCGACGACACGCAGGCCCTCGACGCCGCGCACCCGGAGCTCGGGGTCGCACACCGCGTCGCCGCCGCCCATCGCGCAGGTGCTGGTCGGGTGGAAGAGGGTGGCGCACTCCTTGCGGACGAACTCCTGGAGCGAGGCGTCGTCGTCGACCTGCTCGCCCGGGGACCACTCGCCGCCGACCATCCCGGCCAGCGGGCCGGTCGCGGCGATCTCCCTGGCCTGGCGGACGCCCGCGACCATGGTGTCCAGATCCGCCTTGTCGGCGAGATAGGCCGGGTCGATCAGGGGCTTGGCGTACGGGCTCGCCGAACGGAGCGTCAGCGTGCCGCGGCTCGCGACCGCCAGGGCGGTGACGAAGACCGAGAGGGCCCGCTCGTGCGACTCGACCAGCCCCTGCCTGACGAACGGGGTCGGCAGCACGTGGTACTGCAGGTCGGGGGCGGGCAGGCCCTCGACGGTACGGACGAAGCCGCCCGCCTCGGCGATGTTCGAGGCGTACGGACCGCGGCCCAGCGCCTGGTAGAGCGCGAAGTTGCGGGCGCCGGCGAGCTCCCACAACGCCTTGTGCCGGGGCGTCGAGAACATGACGTTCACGAACGGGTGGTCCTGGAGGCCCTGTCCCACCGGCGCGTCGACCAGCACGTCGATGCCGTGCTCGCGCAGGTGATCGGCGGGGCCCACGCCGGACACCATGAGCAGCTGCGGGCTGTTGATCGCCCCGCCGGACAGCACGATCTCGCCCTCGGCGCGCGCCTCGACCGTCTCGCCGCGGACCTCGTACGCGACGCCGGTGGCGCGGCCGTTCTCGATCAGCACGCGGGTCACGAGGGCGTCGGTCACCACGGTCAGGTTGGGCCGGGACAGCGCCGGGCGCAGGTAGCCGGCGGCCGTCGACCAGCGCTTCCCGCGTTTGTGGGTGACCTGGTAGAAGCCGACGCCGTCCTGCTCGGCGCCGTTGAAGTCGTTGTTGGCGGCCAGGCCGTACGCCTTGGCCGACCGCACCCAGGCCTGGCTGAGGGGGTGCTTGTAGCGCAGGTCCTCGACGCGCAGCGGTCCGCCGACGCCATGGAGGTCCGACTCGCCGCGCTGCTGGTCCTCGGCACGCCGGAAGTAGGGCAGCAGCTGGTCGAAGCCCCAGCCCTCGCAGCCGTACGAGTCGCGCCAGGTGTCGTAGTCGTACCGGTGCCCGCGGATGTAGATCATCGCGTTGGTGGACGAACTGCCGCCCAGCGTGCGCCCCCGCGGCCAGTAGACCGTGCGGTCTGCGGCGTGCTCCTGCGGGACGGTGTCGTAGTTCCAGTCGTACGGGCCCTTGATCAACGAGGCGACGGCGGCCGGGATGTGGATCTCGGGGGCGTCGTCGGGCGGCCCGGCCTCCAGGAGCAACACCTGGGTGCCGGGATCCTCGCTCAGCCGGGCGGCGAGCACGCATCCCGCGCTGCCCGCCCCCACGATGATGTGGTCGTACACGGCCGCCTCCGAACTGTCATGCCCAGCCGAGAAAGTAAGCGAAACCCTACCGAACATCATTTTGTACAGGTCCGTCGTAGGCTGGCCCTCATGGCGAAGAACAGGGAGACCCCGGTCGTACTCTCCCGCATCTACACCCGCACTGGAGACGACGGCACGACCGCCCTCGGCGACGCGTCCCGTACCAGCAAGACCGATCCGCGGTTGGCGGCCTACGCCGACGTGGAAGAGGCCAACGCCGCCATCGGCACCGCGCTCGCCCTCGGTTCCCTGCCCGAGCCGCTCGTCACGCTGCTGACCCGGGTCCAGAACGATCTCTTCGACGTCGGCGCCGACCTGTGCGCCCCGGTGGTCGCGGAGCCCGCGTACCCGCCGCTGCGCGTGGACGACTCGTACATCGACTTCCTCGAAGCCGCCTGCGACGAGCACAACGCGGAGCTGGAGCCGCTGCGCAGCTTCATCCTTCCCGGCGGCACGCCCGGGGCCGCTCTCCTCCACGTCGCCCGCACCGTGTCACGGCGGGCCGAACGTTCCGCCTGGGCGGCGATCGAGGCCCACGGCGCGGCGACCGAGGAGTCTCACGTCGAGGGCGGCGTCAACCCGCTCACCGCGCGTTACCTCAACCGGCTCTCGGACCTGCTGTTCATCCTCTGCCGGGTCGCCAACGCCGAGCACGGCGACGTCCTGTGGAAGCCCGGCGGCGAACGCTGAATTCATGGTGGGGCTAACCCCACCATGAAGACTCCCGGCTGCCTCCTGGCCGGGCCCGGCTCCGCAGGCGAAGCTTTGGGCAGTACGGGGAGTCCGAAGAGCGGTGGGAGACGACGTGAAGACCCTGACGGGTACGGCTCTGCTGGCCGGCGCGATGGTGTCGGCCGCCGCACTGAGCGGCTGCGGCCTCGATGTCGACGGCGCCAAGCACCATGAGGAACGGTCGTACACGGTCACCGACGCGGTCACCGCGATCAACCTGGACTCCGGCGACGGCAAGGTGGAGGTCGTCGGATCCGACTCGCCGGGCATCAAGGTGACGGAACGGCTGGCCTGGTCGAGCGAGCGCCGCAAGCCCAAGCCGGAACACGTCACCGAGGGCGACACGCTCAAGCTGCGGACCCGCTGCGAGGGCAACGTGATCGGTTTCAGCAGTTGCGGCCTCTCCTACCGCATCCAGGTCCCGCGTGCCATGGCGCTCAACCTCCACAACGACGACGGCCCCATCGAGGTCTCCGGGCTCCGGGGCACTCTCCGCCTGACCACCGACACCGGCGGGATCACCGCCGACGACATCCAGACCACGTCGCTGATCGCCAAGACGGGCGATGGGCCGATCAAGGTTTCCGGCAAGGCCGTCAACGCCACATTCACCACCGACACCGGCGGGATCACCGCCGACGACATCCAGACCACGTCCCTGGTCGCCAAGACGGGCGATGGGCCGATCAAGGTTTCCGGCAAGGCCGTCAACGCCACATTCACCACCGACACCGGGGCGATCTCCGCCGACGAGCTGCGTGCCGACAGGATCGAGGCGCGCACGGGCGACGGGCCCGTCCGGCTCCGCCTCGCCACCCCGCCGACGAACGTCCAGGCCCGGACCGACACGGGCTCCGTGGAGCTGGAGATCCCGACCAGCGAGTCGTACAACATCAGCACCACCACCGACACCGGCGGCAAGCACATCGACCCTTCCGTGCGCGCCGACAGCACGGCGAAGCGCAAGATCACGGTCTTGACCGACGACGGCCCGATCCGCATCCGCCCCGCCTGAGCAACATCCCAACGTCCAGAGGTCCAACGGACGCGGCGCGCCGTCCCCGGGAAGTCCCGGAGGCGGCGCGCCGCAGTGTTCGTTGTTCGCGTTCGTTCAGTTGTGCGTTCGTTCAGGTGGCCGGGCCGGTCAGCGGACCAGGCGGCCGCCCTTCCAGTCGAAGGACCGGGACGCCGCGGCCTTCGCCGCCGCGCGGGCCTGGCCGGACTCCTCGGCGGCCCACCAGGCGAAGCGGACCTTGTTCTTCAGGCCCTTCTTGCCCAGCTTGTTGATGTTCTGCGCCATGGTGAGGTTAGACAGAGAGTGTAATACGGACGGATCGGTGGAACCCGGTCACGTCTCGTGTCCGTGGACCGGTCACGGTTCGTGTTGCGGCAGGTCGACCGGGAAGCCGGGTGGGGCGGCCTCGAGCCACGCGAGAAACCCGGTCAGCGCGGAGCTGCTCATCGCCAGCTCCGCGGTCAGGTCGCCGTCCCGTACCTCGATGACGGTCACATCGGGGAGCAGGCCCGCGGCCTCCTCTCCCTCGGGCACGCGCCGCCCGGCTATGACGAGGCCCCGGCGGTGAATCACCTGCCGGGGCCTGCGCCGGAAACCGAAGACGCGGTGCCAGTTGAGCACGTCGCCCTTGTAGCGGCCGATGCCCAGCCGCCACGCGCTCGGGGTGCCGTCCTGCGCGAGCACGCGCAGGCTGCACTCCACCGCGCCGCCGCCGCGTACGAACAACCATCGCCGTACCGACATCGCGACGAACAGGAGTGCCACCAGGAGGACGACGGCGGCGAGCACCCCGCCCACGTCCAGTGCCAGGTGCCCGCCCAAGTCCCCCGCCGTTCCCGGCTAAGCCTCTTGGCCCGCCGCGCGCAGCCGCGCCCGGGCCCGCCGTTCCGCCGTCGAGTCTTCTTCGCCGCCCGCGCGGGCGGCCTCCAAGTCGTGACGGGCGGCCGCGACATCGACGTCGGTGCCCAGCTCGGCGTGCTCGGCCAGGACCGACACCTCGTCGCCGGCGATGGAGAAGAAGCCGCTGCCGACCATGGCACTGATCCACTCGCCGCCGTCGGCGGGCTCGACCTTCACCACGCTGCCGTCGAGCAGGACGCCCAGCACCGGGGCGTGACCCGGCATGATGCCGAGCTGGCCCTCGACGGTCTGGGCGACCACCATCTTGGCCTCGCCGGACCAGATCTCACGCTCCGGTGAGACCAGCCCGACCTTCAGGGTTGCCACGTGTCAATCCTCCGAATACTGGAGCGGGTCCGGCGGGCCGGGCCTGTTCGAGCTCAGGCCCGGCCCGCCGGAGCGGACTACTTCTCCAGCTCCTTGGCCTTCTTCTCGACATCCTCGATGCCACCGCACATGAAGAACGCCTGCTCCGGGATGTGGTCGTACTTGCCCTCGGCGATCGCCTTGAAGGAGGCGACGGTCTCGTCCTTGGGCACGGTCACACCGGGCTGGCCGGTGAACTGCTCGGCCACGTACATCGGGTGCGACAGGAAACGCTCGATGCGCCGCGCCCGGTTGACGGTGACCTTGTCCTCTTCGGAGAGCTCGTCGATACCGAGGATCGCGATGATGTCCTGCAGCTCCTTGTACTTCTGCAGGATCCGGATCACTTCCTGGGCGACCGCGTAGTGCTCGGCACCCAGGATCTGCGGGTCCATGATCCGCGAGGTGGAGTCGAGCGGGTCCACCGCCGGGAAGATGCCCTTCTCGGAGATGCCACGCGAGAGCACCGTCGTCGCGTCGAGGTGCGCGAACGTGGTGTGCGGCGCCGGGTCGGTGATGTCGTCCGCGGGAACGTAGATCGCCTGCATCGAGGTGATCGAGTGACCCTTGGTCGAGGTGATCCGCTCCTGGAGCACGCCCATCTCGTCGGCCAGCGTGGGCTGGTAACCCACCGCGGACGGCATACGGCCCAGCAGGGTGGAGACCTCGGAACCGGCCTGGGTGAAACGGAAGATGTTGTCGATGAACAACATCACGTCCTGGCCCTGGACGTCCCGGAAGTACTCCGCCATGGTCAGCGCGGACAGCGCGACCCGCAGACGGGTGCCCGGGGGCTCGTCCATCTGGCCGAAGACCAGCGCGGTGTCCTTGAGGACGTCCGCCTCTTCCATCTCGACCCAGAGGTCGTTGCCCTCACGGGTCCGCTCGCCGACGCCGGCGAAGCAGGAGGTGCCACCGAAGTTGCGGGCGACGCGCCGGATCATCTCCTGGATGAGGACGGTCTTGCCCACCCCCGCGCCGCCGAACAGCCCGATCTTGCCACCCTTGACGTACGGGGACAGCAGGTCGATGACCTTGATGCCGGTCTCCAGCATCTCGGTCCGCGACTCCAGCTGGTCGAAGGCCGGGGCCTTGCGGTGGATGCCCCAGCGCTCGGTGACCTCCAGGGAGGCCGTCGGCACGTCGAGGGTCTCGCCGAGGGCGTTCCACACGTGGCCCTTGGTCACGTCGCCGACCGGCACCGAGATCGGGCCGCCGGTGTCAGTGACCGCCGCGCCGCGCACCAGACCGTCGGTCGGCTGCATGGAGATGGCGCGGACCATGTTGTCACCGAGGTCCTGAGCGACCTCGAACGTCAGGGTCTTGGTGTCCTCGCCGAGCGTGACGTCGGCCTTGAGGGCGTTGTAGATGCCCGGGATGGCGTCGGCGGGGAACTCCACGTCGACGACCGGGCCGATGATCCGGACGACGCGCCCGGTGGCGATCGCCGTTTCTACCTGTGCAGTCATTCTTACTCCCCGCCAGAATCGGCGAGCGCGTCAGCGCCACCGACGATCTCGCTGATTTCCTGGGTGATCGCCGCCTGCCGCGCCTGGTTCATCTGGCGCGTGTAGACCCCGATCAGTTCGTTGGCATTGTCGGTCGCCGACTTCATCGCCCGGCGGCGCGAGGCGTGCTCGGACGCGGCCGACTGGAGCAGCATGTGGAAGATGCGGCTCTCGACGTAGCCCGGCAGCAACTGGTCGAGCACGGTCTCGGCGGTCGGCTCGAACTCGTACGCCGGGGGGACCTGCTCACGGGCGGTCTCCTCGATGTCGAGCGGCAGCAGCCGCCGGACCTGCACCGACTGGGTCAGCATCGAGACGAACTCGGTGTAGACCACGTGGATCTCACCGACGCCTCCCTCGGCGTCGGTCTTGAGGAAGTCGGCCGCCAGCCGCTGCCCGATCCGCTCCGCGTCAGCGAAGGCCGGTCGGTCGCTGAAGCCCGTCCACTCGGCCTCGATGTCGCGGTCGCGGAACCGGTACCAGGTCAGGGCCTTGTTGCCGACGAGGTACGGCAGCGGCTCCTTGCCCTGCTCCCGCAGCGCCTTGATCAGCGACTCGGCCTCGCGGATGACGTTGGCGTTGTAGCCGCCGCAGAACCCGCGGTCGCTCGTGACGATGAGCACGGCGGACCGCTTGTCCTCCGGCTGCTCCTTGAGCAGCGGGTGGTCGATGCTGACATGGTGGCTGACCAGGGCGGTGATCGCCTGCGTGATCTGGTCGGCGTACGGCTTGGAGGCCGCCACCGCGTTCTGGGCCTTGACGATGCGCGAGGTCGCGATCATCTCCTGGGCCCGGGTGATCTTCGCAGTCGACTTCACCGACCTGATCTGCTGCCGGAGTTGGCGAAGTTGTGCAGCCATCGCCGATCAGGCCTTCTTGGTGACGCGGGTGATCTTTTCCTGCTCGACGTCCTCTTCGTCGATCGGCTCGATCGACTCGTCCTCGCCGAGGAAGTCGCCCCCGCTGGTCTCAAAGCCCTTCTTGAACTCGGCCATGGCGTCCTTGAGGGCGGTCAGGCCGTCATCGTCGAGCTGGCCCGTCTCGCGGATCGAGGTGAGCAGGCCGCTCTCGTTGCGCTCCATGTAGTCGAGGAAGTCGGTCTCGAAGCGGCGGATGTCCTCGACCGGCACGTCGTCCAGCTGACCGGTGGTGCCGGCCCACACCGAGACGACCTGCTTCTCCACCGGGAACGGGGAGAACTGCGGCTGCTTGAGCAGCTCGACCAGGCGCGCACCGCGGTCCAGCTGGGCGCGGGAGGCCGCGTCCAGGTCGGACGCGAAGGCGGCGAACGCCTCCAGGTCACGGTACTGGGACAGCGCCAGGCGCAGCGTACCGGCGACCTTGCGCATCGCCTTGACCTGCGCGGAGCCACCGACTCGGGAGACGGAGATACCGACGTTGATCGCAGGGCGGACGCCCTGGTTGAACAGGTCGGTCTCCAGGAAGCACTGGCCGTCGGTGATGGAGATGACGTTGGTCGGGATGAACGCCGACACGTCGTTGCCCTTGGTCTCGATGATCGGCAGACCCGTCATCGAGCCGGCGCCCATGTCGTCCGACAGCTTCGCGCAACGCTCCAGGAGCCGCGAGTGCAGGTAGAAGACGTCACCCGGGTAGGCCTCACGGCCCGGCGGGCGGCGCAGCAGCAGCGACACCGCGCGGTAGGCCTCGGCCTGCTTCGACAGGTCGTCGAAGACGATCAGGACGTGCTTGCCCTGGTACATCCAGTGCTGGCCGATCGCGGACCCGGTGTAGGGGGCGATGTACTTGTAGCCCGCGGGCTCGGAGGCGGGCGCGGCCACGATCGTGGTGTACTCCAGCGCACCGGCCTCTTCGAGGGTGCGGCGCACGTTGGCGATCGTGGAGCCCTTCTGGCCGATCGCGACGTAGATGCAGCGGACCTGCTTCTGCTCGTCGCCGGAGAGCCAGGCCTCCCGCTGGTTGATGATCGTGTCGATGCAGACCGTGGTCTTGCCGGTCTGCCGGTCACCAATGATCAGCTGCCGCTGTCCCCGGCCGATCGGCGTCATCGAGTCGATGGCCTTGATGCCGGTCTGCAGCGGCTCCTTGACCGACTGCCGCTGAACGACCGACGGAGCCTGCAGCTCCAGCGCGCGCCGCTCGGTCGACTCGATCGCACCCTTGCCGTCGATCGGGTTGCCCAGCGCGTCAACGACACGACCGAGGAAGCCGTCGCCGACCGGGGTCGACAGGACCTCACCGGTGCGGCGGACCTTCTGGCCCTCCTCGATCTTGCTGAAGTCACCCAGGACAACGGCACCGATCTCACGGGCGTCCAGGTTCAGAGCCAGGCCACGGGTGCCGTCCTCGAATTCGAGGAGCTCGTTGGCCATCGCGGAGGGCAGGCCCTCCACGTGGGCGATACCGTCGCCGGAATCGACAACGGTGCCGACCTCTTCGCGCGCGGCGGCCTCAGGCTCGTACGACTGGACGAAGCGCTCCAGCGCGTTCCGGATCTCATCCGGACGGATCGTCAGCTCCGCCATGATTCCTCTCTTGCTCCCTTAGGGGTCAGCTCAATTGTCATCTGGGGGGCGACCCCCAGTCCCCCGCAAGCGGCCTGACGAAGCTCTTCACTCCGCTGGCGCTCCGCTCCGGGCATCGTCCGCATCGTCCTGGGGGACGACCCCCAGACCCCCGCACGCGGGGAACGAAGCTCCTCACTCCGCTGGCGCTCCGCTGCGGGCATCGTCCCCCGCCTCAGCTCGCCAGCCGGCGGCGGACATCATCCAGCCGTCCGGCGATCGTGCCGTCGATGATCTCGTCCCCGATCTGAATCGACAGGCCGCCGATCGCCGTGGGGTCGATTTCGATGTTCAGGTGTACTTCGTGGCCGTACGCGGTGGCCAGGACCGCGGCGAGCCTCGTCCGCTGCGCCTCCGACAGCTCCACCGGCGTGCGCACGAGTGCCACAAGGCGCTCGCGGCGCTGCGCGACGAGCTTGCCGAATTCGGCGAGCCCGCCCTCCAGGCTACGTCCTCTCGGCCGCAGCACCAGCTCGGTGACCAGCGTCAGCGTGGACGCGGTGACCTTGCCCTCCAGGAGCGTGGTCACCAGCCCTTCCTTGCGGTCCTCCGGCAGCCCGGGCCCGGAGAGCGCGCCGCGCAGCTGCGGCTCGGCCTCGATGACCCGGGAGAACCGGAACAGCTCGTCCTCCAGGTCGTCCAGCCGCCCGTCGGCCTCGGCCCGCGCGGACTCGGCGTTCACCGCGAGGATCTCGATCGCGTCGGACAGCTCCAACGGCTTCGACCACCGCAGCCGGACGACATCGGCGACCAGCCCGAGAGCGGCCGGCGAGACCTTGCCCTCGAGCAGTCCCTGGACGAGCTGCGCCTTGTCGGCGCCGTCCCGCGCCGGGTCGGAGACCGCCCGCCGCAGACCGTGCTCGCGGTCGATCAGGTTCAGCACCGCGAACAGGTCGCCGCCAAGGGTGGACAGGTCGGCAGAGGGGATGACCGCCTCCAGCCGCTCCCTGGCCTCCGCCAGCGACGCCCTGCTCACCGCTCCCGTGATGGTCATGATGTGATCTGCTCCTGCGTACGAGCCCGGCCCTCGAGCTCCTCGAGGAACCGGTCGACCACGCGGCTCTGCCGGGCGGAGTCCTCGAGGGACTCGCCGACGACGCGGCCGGCCAGCTCGACCGACAGCGTGCCGACCTCGGCCCGGAGCTGCTGCAACGCCTGCTGCCGCTCGGCCTCGATCTGCGACTGCGCCGCCTCGACGATCCGCCGCGCCTCGGCCTGCGCCTGCTCGCGCATCTCGGCGACGATCTGCGCCCCCTGCTCGCGAGCCTCCTCGCGCAGCCGGGACGCCTCGTGCCGGGCCTCGGCCAGCTTGGCCTTGTAGTCGTCAAGCGTGGCCTGAGCCTCCGCCTGAGCCTCCTCAGCCCGCTTCAGCCCACCCTCGATCTGGTTGGAGCGCTCGGCGAGCGTCTCCTGGATCTTGGGGACCAGGAACTTGCCGACCAGGATCAGGACGATGGCGAAGGCGATGGTGCCGACGACCAGCTCACCGGTCTCAGGGAGCAGCGGCTGGTAGTCACTCTCTGTCTGCGCCACCGTCGTGGCGGCGAGCAGGTTGTACATGGGGTTTCCGCCTTCCTGTCAGGAAAGTGCCAGGAGGGTCAGCTGTGGACGAAGCCCACAACGAAACCGATCAGGGCGAGCGCCTCGGTCAGCGCGAAGCCCAGCAGCATGTTCTGGCGGATGACGTTGGTCAGCTCCGGCTGGCGCGCGATGGCCTGCACGCCCTGACCGAAGATGATGCCCACGCCGACGCCCGGGCCGATGGCGGCAAGACCGTACGCGATGGAGCCGAGGTCACCGTTAACAGCGGCGAGAGTGCCCATTCTGATTTCCTTCTCAATCGGCCGGTGGAGTCGTCCACCGGAGCTTGCGGTTGCGGTTGAGGTCGGTCAGTGCTCGGGGTGCAGAGCGCCGCCGATGTACGAGGCGGCCAGCAGGGTGAAGATGAAGGCCTGCAGGCTCTGCACGAAGATCTCGAACGCGGTCATGATGATCGACATCAGGAACCCGACGATGCCGATGCCCGCGCCCAGGACCGTGAGCTTCTCGGCCAGGAACCACCATGCGACGCTTGCGAAGAAGGCGATCAGCAGGTGACCGGCGAACATGTTGGCGAAGAGCCGGACCGCGTGGGTGAACGGCCGAAGAATGATGTTGGACAGCAGCTCGATCGGCGCGAGGATCACGTAGATCGGCCCCGGCAGGCCGGGCGGGAACATCATGTTCTTGAAGTAGCCGACCAGACCCTGGTGCTTGATGCTGAGGAACAACATCATCACGTAGACCACGAGGGCCAGGACGATGGGAATCGCGATGTGCGACGTGGCCGGCAGCTGCAGCACCGGGATCACGCCGGACAGGTTCATGAAGAGGATGAAGAAGAAGGTGGAGAAGAGGAACGGCATCCACCGGTCGCCGTCCGCGCCGATCATGGGCCGGGCGACCTGGTCGCGAACGAAGAGGTAGGCGACCTCTCCGACGTTCTGCACGCCCTTCGGCACCAGCTGCGGCGCACGGAACGCACGCCACGCGAAGACGATGATCGCCAGGGCGGACAGCAGGACGATAAGGGTCGGCTTCGTCAGCCAGTCGAGCCACGCGGGTCCGTTCTCGAACAGCGGCGGCCAGTCGAAGATGTTGAGCCCGGGGACGTGGTCTTGGAACGTCTCACCCTCGGCGGCGAGGAGGCGCGGCGCGCTCACGCGGCAGTCCCTTCGTCAGTGACCAACTGTTCGGTCGGTACTTGCTTGTGCGTGCCCGAGGGGCGCGGCTTGATTCCAAAGACGGTGGTGGTCTTCTCCGCGGGCGGGAGCGTCAGCGTCCGTAGCGGTTGTAGACCAGGTAGAGCGCGAGACCGAGGCCCACCAGAATTCCGATGGGGAACAGCGCCGAGGTGCCCAGCCAGCGATCCAACAGCCAGCCGAGGCCGCCGTAGACGGCCATCCCGCTCAGCACGTAGCTGGGGATGGACCAAGCGGCGTTGGCGAAGCTGCTGTGGTCCGAATCCTCGGACCCCGGATCGGGCCGATGCCCCTCCTCGCTCATCGCAGGACGGACCATAGCAGGCCACCCCCCTCGTGGTCATATTGGAGTAGTCCACTTGCGCCAATGCCGCCCACGGGGACATCACGGGCTCCGGTCGGCATCGGCCTTGGGGCCGGCTGCGGGCGCTGCGGGCTCGTCGATGTAAAGCGTCTTGGTCGTGAGGGTGTGGCGGATCTCAGCGCTGATCCATACCAGCGTCAGGGCGATCACCGCCCATGCGAAGGCCTTGTTGTTCCAGGCTGTCACGTCCTCGAAGACCGAGATCAGCACGAACATGCCGAGGATCTTGAAGATGTAGCTGAAGACGGCCGCGGCGAACATCATCTGCGGGGAGATCTTGGACGCGTAGCTGACAGCCACCACACTGATGCTGAAGAATGCGATCACCACGACGGTGGCGATTGCGGCACCCAGCGCCCCCTTGGCTCCGCCGAGCAGGAGACCGGCCACGATGGCGACGGCACCCGCGAGGGCGGACGGGATCGCGGCGCCGCGGAGAGTCCGGGCGTCGGAAGGCTGCATGTGGGCTCCGGCTGGTCACTTTCAGTGGTCGTCTCTTGTTCGTGAAAGGTATCACAAGCGTCCAGAACGCCCGCAATTACCCTAGAGGTAACGCATCGACGTTCGCAGCCTTGTAACTTCCCCCACACGGACTGTAGCCCAGGTCATCAGGTCGTTCCCTGGAAAGCCCCTGGCCTGAGAGGGGTATCTGCCCTGAGCGGCGGCGGAGACAACGCGGAGACAACGGGAAGACGTCCTGGAGACGTCGCTTTGATTCGCTCGCGCCGGGCTCAACGAAGCCCCCGCCAAGACAGGCGGATCCCCAGGAAAGGACCATCATGGCTCCTGCGGCGAAGATCGTGGCGATGACGGCCTGCGCCGGTGCGGCGCTGTCCATCGGAGCGTTGACCGGCACTCCGGCCTCGGCCGAGGCAACCCAGGTGACGGCTCCCGCGACCCGGCAGACTCCCGCCGTCCGGCAGGCTCCGGCCGACCCACAGGTTTCGGCCGCCGCCTGCCGGAACGCCTGGAGCAAGATCTCCGGCGCCTCGGTCACCGGGCGTATCTGCTGGAACAGCTCCAAGATTTGGGCGTCGGGAAAGATGTACGACACCAAGGGCGACCATCGCTCCGCCTGCATCAAGATCTATTACGTCAAGAACTACGCGCGGACGCCGATGCTCGACTGCATCGACAACAGCAAGCCCGGCAAGACCGAGGGCTGGAGGTTCAGCGTCAAGGTCAAGGGAACCAAGAAGTTCTACGTCAAGGCCTGCAGCAAGAACAAGCTGAGGACCTCGTGGACTCGAAGTGGCGCTGAGGTAGCCGCCAGCGGCATCTCGGCAGGCCTTCTCATGGGCGCGGCATCTCCCACAGACTTCCGTGGAGATGCCGCGCCTCCCGCTTCTCCGCGCCGCTAGACGGGTTGGCGGGGGCGAGGGGCGGGGGCGGGGCCGCCTGCGTGGCGGGGGGTGCGGCGGCGCAGGCGTGGGACGCCGAGCATCACCACGGCTCCCGCGATCGCGACCACGATGGTGACCGAGGAGACCAGCGCCACCGAGTTGGTGAACGAGAGCCCGACCAGGCTGGCCGCGATCAGCGCGACCCAGAAGTACATGATCAGGACGGCGCGCCGGTGTGAGTGGCCGAGCTCCAGCAGCCGGTGATGGAGATGTTGTTTGTCGGGGGCGAACGGGGAGCGTCCCTGGTTCGTACGGCGCCAGACGGCGAGCAGCATGTCGATGAACGGCACGGCCGCGACCGCGGGCACCAGCAGCATGGGCACGTAGAACGGCATCTGGGCGTAGGCGCCGATGACGGCGGGATCGAACGTTCCGGTCAGCATGATCGTCGCGGCGCTCAGCAGCAGGCCGATGAGCATCGACCCGGTGTCGCCCATGAAGATCCGCGCCGGGTTGAAGTTGTGCGGCAGGAAGCCCGCGCAGATGCCGACCAGCACCGCCGCGGTCAGGGTCGAGCCGGTCAGCGTGGTCAGCCCGTTGGTGAACGAGAGCAGGTAGGCGTAGGAGAACAGCGCCATCGCGGCGATGCCCACCACGCCCGCGGCCAGCCCGTCGAGGCCGTCGATGAAGTTCACCGCGTTGATCGTGGCGACCACGACGAAGACGGTCAGCGGCACGCCGTACGTCGGGGGCAGTGACATCGCCTCGCCGGTGGGCAGGGGCAGCTGGTAGAGCTGGATGCCCTGCATGACGAAGATGCCGGCGGCCGCGACCTGGCCCGCGAACTTGGTCAGGGCGTCCACGCCCCAGCGGTCGTCGGCGATGCCCACCAGCACGATGAGCCCGCCCGAGAGCAGCAGGGCCTTGCCGGTGCCGATGTCCGAGTTGGCCAGGACCTTGCCCATGACCGGCAGGCCGTGGGCGAGCACGAGCGCCGCAGCCAGCCCGCCGAACATCGCCAGCCCGCCCAGTCGCGGCGTCGGAATGACGTGGACGTCGCGGTCGCGGGGCGCCGCCTGCGCGCCGAACCACACGGCGAAACTGCGCACGGCCGGGGTCAGCAAGTAGGTGACGAGGGCGGCGACCAGGATGGTGAGCAGGTACTCGCGCACGCCCTGCGCCTCCCCTCACCGTCGCCGCCAATGATTCAGAAGCCCGCCGAGGACGATCTGTTCGTCCTGACGGAGTTCCGACCAACTCTAATCTCCCAATCCGGTCACCGCTGCGTGTTCCGTTGTCCGAGATCGCCGCGTTCTGGCGGCGGCGGCTCCGGTGATCACCAGCGCGAGGCCCGCCAGACACCCGTCACCCAGCGAGAACGCCCAGAAACCGCGCACCAGGATGTCGTCGGCGAGATCCGCGACGATCAGCATCGTGCCCACCGCCGTCAGCGTCTCCCCGGCGTACGGGGGCGCGGGACGCCGCGCCAGCAGGACGACGGCTGCGAGCGCCAAGGCAAGCGCAGCGGTGCCCGCCCACGTTCCCTGCCAGTGCGGACGGGCGTAGTGCGGCGGTGACACCTGGATCGCCCCCTTGGGCAGGCTGACCCGGATGGTCATCGTCTCGCGCGGCCGCAGCCCGCTCTGCGTGAAGTCGACCGCGAACGGGCCGTCGCGATCGCGCAGGCACCGCGTGGAGGACCCGGCCGTCCCCGCCTGGCACTTGACGCGCCTGAGCGGCACAGGGCCCTCCACCCGTACGGCCGCCTCCCCGATCGGCACGTCCCAGTCGCTGCCGAGCGCGTCCCACTGCAACTCGTCATGGTCCTCGTACGGGGTGAACGCCCACGCCACGTCGTACTCGATGACATACGCCTGCCGCCCGTGCACCCGCCGCCGGTCGTCGCCGACGTCGATGCGCACGTCGTGCAGCAACTTGGCGGTCTCGGCCCGCGCCGGCGCGCCGGTGGAGGAACTGGTGCGCACGTCGCGGATGTCGAACAGCCGGTTGTTCTTGCGGTACGAGATGCGTCGCACGATCCCGTGCTCGCCGCCCCGATCGAAGTCATAGGTGATCGTCTCGCGGACGTGCAGCAGCCCGTCGGACCGGATCGTGAGCACCACGTCGTACGTCGGGATGCTCTCGGCCCCCGGCGGCTCGGCGTGCGCGGGCAGCGCGAGAACGGTGGCCAGCAGCATCCCCGCAGTGACCACCAGGCCCCGGAACCAGCCACGCACCTCAGGCATGTCCCTACCGTCGCCGCGTGCTTGCGTAATGAAGTGATTACCCTACGGAGTAGAGCGGCACTCCGCGTCTAAGCTACGTCCCGTGTCCACTGTCGGGTTCGGCCTTCTCGCGGGAATCACCGGGTCCGCCCTGGTCACAGGTTGCGCCTGGGGGCCCGCACTCTCGGAATCCTCCGAACGCCTCGAAGCCGACGCCTTCCACGTTCTGCGCGACGGCGCCGAACGCCTCGGCGGGCCAGGCGCCCGGCCCCGCACGCTCAGCGACCGGACGGGCCCATGCGGGGACGGGCGGGCGCAGCGGACGCTGCGCGCCGAATTCCCGCTCCGCCCCGGCCCGTCCCCCGTCGTGCTCGTCGACCAGGCCACCGGCATCATGCTCGGCCTGATCGGCGACCGCGACTACCGCCTCGCCGAACCACCCCGCGGCAAGGGAGAACACCGCTCGTTCGCCATGACCCGCGACAACCCGTCCGTCACGTTCAAGATCCGCCTCGAAGCCGGCCGCCACCCCAAGATGACTTTGAACGGCACCACCCCCTGCCTTCCTGGCTGAGGCCTGAGAGATGGCTGAAAGTTGGGTAATGGCCCCATAAGGTCATTCCCGTGAGGACTGACGGGGGCGTCCAGCGGTGGCCGAGCGTGGCGGACTTCGCCGTGCCCGCGATCACGGCGGCCTTCCAGTTGGGGCTCACCTACCTGATCGCGCTCGAAGAGGCCCTGGACGAGCGGCAGTGGATGGTGTTCAACGCCGCCGTCGCCTTCTCGTGCGTCGCGCTGATCTGGCGGCGTGTGGCGCCCGTCGCGGTGCTGGCGGCCGTCCTTCTCGTCGACGGCGTCGGGCAGCTGGCGATCGGCACCGACGACACGTTGATCGACGGGGTGACCGACGTGATCGCCCTCTACTCGCTGGCGGTGCACCGCGGTCCCCGGACCGCGCTGATCGGCGCCTTCGTCGCCTGCACCGTGGTCAGCCTGGCCTCCATCCCCCATTGGAGCGGCGGGACGGACCTGTGGTCGGACGTGCTCGCCAACGTCATCGTCTATGTGGCGATCACCGCGCTGGGGCAGATCCGGCGCCAGCGCAAGGCGCGACGGCTGGAGTTGACGGCCCGTCTGGCCGAGGCCGAGCAGGAACGCCGGGCCGCGGCGGAGTCCGAACGTGAGCGGCTCGCCCGCGACCTTCACGACGTCGCCGGTCACCATCTCAGCGCGGTGGTGGTCCACAGCGGCGCGGCCGCCCGCCTCGACGACCCGGAACTGACCACCGGGGCCCTGACGGTCGCCGCAGAGACCGGCCGCGACGTTCTCAAGTCGCTGAGCAGGCTCGTGGACGTCGTGGGACCGGGAGCCGGAGACGGCGAGCTGAAGTCGTTGCTCCCGCCTCTCTGCCACGGCCTCAGCAGGCTGGGCATCCCGGTCTCGCTGACGGTCGAGGGCCGGCCGCGCAAGCTTCCTCCCGAGGTCACCACCGCCGCGTACCGCATCGTTCAGGAGTCGCTGACCAACGCGATGCGGTACGCGTCGGGCGCGCCGGTGCAGGTTGAGGCCCGCTACACCTCGGCCGCCCTGGAGGTGACGGTCACCAACGACCGTCCCTGCGATGACGGCGTGGTGCCTGCTCTCGGCACCAATCGCGGAATCGCAGGCATGCGGGAACGGGCGACCGGGCTTGGGGGCACGCTCGACGCGGGCCCGTCGCCGGCGGGCGGCTGGACCGTCGCCGCGGTCCTCCCCACCGCCCCGGCCAGGCCACGGCTGGGCCTGGACTGGCCGGAGGTCCTCGACGCCACCGCCATCGCGTTCTCCGTGGGGACGCCGACCATCATGGCCTTCGCACTCCAGGAAGAGTCGATCCTGCGGGGCTGGTCGCTCGTCGACATGATGCTTGTCACGGTGGCGTTGTTCGGCCGCGCGATTCCGCTGTGGTGGCGGCGGCGCAACCCGTACGGCACGCTCATCGCCCTGGTCGTCGCCGACTCGATCTGGGCGGCCGTCGCCGCGCAGATGTCCGAACCGCTCCTGGGCGTACTCGCCATGGGGTTCGTGGCGGAGCTGATCGCGGTCTATTCCGTGGCCTGTTATGCCCGCAAGGGCAGACCGACCTGGCCTGCCGTGCTCATCGCTCCCATCCCGTGGGGAGTGGCGATCGGCTCCGCGCTCGCGCTGGATCCGGATCCGAACGAGCCCGGCGCCGCCTTCTTCGCGCTCGCGTTCGGCCTGATCGCGGGCAGCACGTTCTCCGTGCTGGCGTTCCTGCCGTTCTGGGCCTGGGGGAAGGCCGTCGCCGCCCGCAGCAGGAGCTGGGAGATCAACGCCCTGGAGACCATGGCCGCCCGTACGGGCGAGGCGGTCCTGGCGGAGCGCCACCGCATCGCGATGGGATTGCGCGGGACGGTCTTCGACCACACCTCCCGGCTCGTACGCGCCGCCGAGGCGGGCCTCGCCGGCACCGCCACCGACGCCAAGGCGGCCCTCGACGTGGTCACCGAACAGGCACGGGCCGCACTCGTCGACATGCGCGAGCTGCTGGACGCGATGGAGGAGCAGACGTGAGCATCCGGGTGCTGGTGGTGGACGACCAGCATGTCGTCCGCGCGGGCTTCACCGCGATCATCGACGGCGAACCCGACCTGGAGGTGGTCGGGCAGGCCAGGGACGGCGCGGAGGCCCTGCGTGCGGTACGGGAGCTACGGCCCGACGTCGTCCTCATGGACATCCGCATGCCCGGCATGGACGGGCTGACCGCCACCCGGGAGCTCACCGGCGGCACGGAGACGGCGGCCCGCATCCTGGTGCTCACCACGTTCCACCGGGACGAATATGTCTACGGCGCACTCCGGGCGGGCGCGTCCGGCTTCCTGCTCAAGGACTGCGACCCGCAGGAACTCGTCGACGCCATCCGCACGGTCGCCGAGGGTGCGGCGATGCTCGCCCCCGCCGTCACCCGCCGCCTGATCGACGCGTTCGTCAGCGGGACCGTCGCCCCGCCCTCGCCCGCCGACGAACGGCTGGATCTCCTCACCCAGCGCGAACGCGACGTCCTCGTTCACGTGGCCCGGGGCCTGAGCAACACCGAGGTCGGCACGACGCTCGGCATCGGCACCGCCACCGTGAAGACCCATGTGAACGCGATCCTCACGAAGCTGGACCTCCGCGACCGCGTCCAAGCCACGATCTTCGCCTACGACGCCGGTCTCGTACGCCCGGGCCAAAACCGCTAGAAGACCAGCCATTTGGCCAGCACGACGATGGCCCCGATCGTCCAGAAGCCGGCGAGCTCCTTCCACTGGCGCCGTCGTACTGCCCCGACCACGCCCCACAGCGCGATGCCCACCGCCACGATGACCAGGCAGAAGGCCAGCCAGCGCCACACACCATGGCCGGAGAACTTCAAGGATGCCCACGCCGCGCCGGCTGGGACGGCCGCCACGACCCACAACGCGTCAAGCGAGAAGTCGTCCGTCTCGTCCTGTGGGTTTGCCTCGTTGGCGGCCATGGCTCAGAACACCCCTTTGGCGTACGCGAACGCTACGAAGAAGGCCAGGCCGACCACGACCGTGATGAGCGCTTCGTACGCGCCACGGAACCACGCCAGCCAGCCGCTCTCGCCCTGTTGCTTCTCGTTCTCGGCCATGCACCAAGCGAACCGTGTCACCCCACGTCCGCGCGTCATGCGCCGGAATGGACCCGTATCAGCCCTTCGATAGCCCTGAGACTCAACCCCAGGGTGGAGATGTGATCAACTTCACTCCACTGAAAAGCTCAGGCGAAGCATCGGGGAATTTGTCGCCTTCTGTCCGATTTTTGGAGTGACGATGGCCCCCTGGCAGGTGCTCTGAAGTCTTGGCACACGAGTCTCAGGCGTCTCCCAAGACTGTTGGACGTCCATTGCAGGGGATTTGTTCGCACAGCCGACCACCCCTGGTCAACCCCTAAGCCGATCATAAAAATGATCTTGCTGCGACTGCTACGTTGACCTGGCTTTATCTCCGAGATTTCAGTGCATGGAGGGATTCATGCGGCGTTTTGCAGCCGTTGCTCTGTCCGCCGGAACCCTGATGGCCGGCATGGCCGCCGTCAGCGCCCCCGCCCAGGCCGACTCCGTCAAGCTGACGGACTCCGCCGCCGCGTCGGCCGCCTCGACCGCCGCCGCCCCCACGGCCTCGGCAGCCGCGCGCGGGTGGAAGGCGATCAACACCTACCGCTACATCGACGCATGGGGGACCTACACCCGTAGCGGCGGCAAGACCTATGTGAAGGCCTACCTGCGGGACACGAAGGCGAACTACTACACGGCCTGCGTCCGATTCCTCTTCCAGGAGGGCAAGAGGGCTTACTGGTCACGCCACCACATCGTCGGCGTCCGGCCGAACGGCTCGCGCTACGCCTTCGATGGCAAGGGCACGATCACGATCCGGACGAGTTCCAGCTACAGCAGCCACCTTTGGGTGCAGGAGTGCGGCCGCAGCACGAAGAACGGCAAGTTCTACTACGGCAAGGGTAAGAAGCTCTTCTGATCCCTGTCCCGCTCCCATCGCGGACCATGCAAGGGCCTGGCCTCTCAGAGGTCGGGCCCTTGTCATGTGTGAGTGCTAGGTTCGGGTCGTTCTGCCAGGCCCACACTGAAGGGAACGCCATGCGCCGCCGTCTCGCCGCCGCGACCGTCGCATCCGTGACCGCAGTCTCCGTCAGTACGATCAGCGCCGTCACGAGCGAGGCGAACGCCGCCGCCGGGCGCAGTTGGGCGACGAAGGCCAGCTACACGAACATCAAGGTGGGGGGCGCGTACACGCGTACCTCGAAAAAGGTCACCATCAAAGGCTGGCTACAGGACCTGAAGAAGAACGGACTGGCCGCCGCCGTCCAATTCAGGGCCACTGAAGGCAGCGGGAAGCACACCAGCAAGGTGTATTTCTTCAAGAGCGCGGGTGTACCGGCCGACCTTCCTTACAAGAAGGACTACCGCAGCCAGTTCTTCAGCTCCGACTACACGAAACATCTGTACGTCCGGGAATGCGGGCTTACGCCGAAGAAGCACTATAAGACCGAGTGCGGCAGGTGGCAGAAGGTCTACTAGCCAGGCCGTCACCAGTCCATGTCGACTACACCGTCGAGGCCTTTCAGCGGACGTGCCGGACCGCCCTTGTGCAGGTCGACGATCCCGCCGCTGGTCAACAGATAAAGGCCTGAAGCGTCACTCTTGAAGGCGGCGATTTCCAGCCGAGACGCGCTCGCCAATCGGATCTGACGCAGTACACGGCCGTCCTGGGCCGAGAGTTCAAGCAACTCCACCGGCCCCTGGGAGTCCCTCGACGGGTCCGGCACACTGCCCGGCTCTTCGGACCCGACTCCCAGCTGCAATTCCATTGTCGACGTGAACACGGAAAGGCCATCTGGCCTAGCCAACGCGGACACGTAGATGGAAGGCGACTTCACCGTCTGGATGAGCTTGCTGTTACCAGCCAGTTGCGCGCCGCCAGGCACGGAGGATTTAATTCTTCGCAGTTCTTCGGTATCTTCGGAAATCGAGTCTTTGTGCTCAACCCGGCGCACGAAGAAGAGGTGGCCTCCGTCTGCTGCCCAGGACAGTTGGTTCGCACCATCCCCTTGCCCCGAGTCATGCCATTCTCGTTGCGTATTGGTAACCAGATCAACGACCGCGATACGCGTTCTCTCCGCCGACGCCTCGTCGCGCCGCTCCGCGCTGCAGTCCTGAACGGCATATGCAAGCTTCGTGTCGTTCGGCGTGACAGCGAGTCCTCCGTTGCCCGACCCGACACCCGCGACCGGTCCGCCGGCGATCGGCTCCATCCCGATGATCTTTCCAGCGTCGCTGACCCGCACCCGCTGGATCGTCGTTCGGCATGGTTTCTGCGATTTCAGTTCCGAGGTGACGTAGAACGTGCGGTTGTCGCTAAGAGCCGCCACCCCGCCGAACTCAAAGCCCTTGGGCGCCTTATACCGGTCCACAAGCCGCCCCGTCGCCGATTCGCGGACCTCCAGGCTGTACGACGAATCATTGGGGGTGTCACCGCCGTCTACGGTGCTCGCAAAGATGAACTTGGGCATGACCGGCGTCCGCTGGAGGCGCTCCGCCGGATCGTCCCAGAGTCGCTGTGCGGTCAAGAAACTGACGAGGATGATCAGGACACCGGCAACCGCACCGAGGGGCACGAGGCGGAGTCTCAGCATCGAGGGCCGCGGTCTCCGCTCGGGCAGAGGCCGGTGCGTCTGGTCGTCCACCGTGTTCGCGGTGGCCTGCAGCGCGTCGCGGAGCCTGTCCTCAATGCTCATGTCCCGACCTCCTCTCCCATCTCGCGAGCCAGCGCGGCGAGCGCCCGAGTCATGGTCGAACGCACGGTTCCCGGCCGGATGCCCATCGCCTGGGAGACCTCGTCGTCGGAGAGCTCAAGATAGAAACGAAGAACGAGCGCCTCGCGTTGCCGGCGGGGCAGACGCGACAGCGCCCGCATCACTTCACGGCGGTCTTCGCTGAGGATCGCCGCCGACTCGGCAGACCATACCGGCGGTTGATGCGGTTCCGTCCGCTGCCACATCCTCTTGCGGCGCCGGAGGGTCATCCGGCAGCCGTTCAGCACCGCGGCGCGGACGTACGCCAGCAGCTTCTTCTCGTCGTCCAGCCGGGGAGGCTTGTCCTGCATGCGCAGAAAGACGTCCTGGACCACGTCCTCGGCCGTCGCCTCATCACCGACGAGGAGCACGGCCATGCGGATGAGCCCGACCTGGTGTTCCTGGTAAAGAGAGGTCAGGTCGGACGTCGCGACGACATCGGACGTCACCGCGGCCACACCCCCAGGTCGGAAACGACGTGCCCGCATCTGCCTTGGAAGCCCGCCGGGAAACGGCGGGCAGACTCACGGACCACGGGGGGATCATAGGGGTCACGAGACCCCAAGTCGCGTTATGTCCACACATGGCTAATGACCCGGCGTAAAGAAGCCGGGCAGGGGATGGCTAAGCACTGCGCGCCGCTCGTCTCCGTCCGACCAGATCGCGGAACGAGGAGCTCGGCTCCAGCCCCATCTCCCGCCGGAGCAACTGCTGGAACTTGGTGAAGACCCGCCAGGAACTCGCAATATCTCCCCGCGCAAGATAGGCGGCGGCCATGACCCGGTGCGGCACCTCGTTGAACTCGTCCACGCTCACCGCAGCGCTCGCGAACTCGATGGCGGCCGGGATGTCCCCCACGTCCAGCGCCCGCTCCGCCAGCCGCTCCAGCGCGTGCAGCCGGAGCCGGTTCCAGCGGTCCTGCGCCTCCCACACGCTCTCGTCCGGCCACCCGGAGAGCAACTCCTCCCCGAGAAAGGACCATTCGTCCGTGTCAATGGACGCGGGCACCTCCCCGTTGACGATCCCCCGCGCTCGCCGTTCGGCCCAGTGCAGGTCCACCGAGACCGACTCGGCCAGCCGTACACAACCCGACGCGGCGTTCAGCAGCCGATCGCCCGTCTCGCGCTTCACCCGCCAGAGCAGCTGACGCAGTCGCTTGGCCGCGCTGTAGCTCTCCAGGTCGGGCCACATCCGAACCTGCAGCGACCGGCGGGACAGTCCATCCCCCTCCAACGCCACCGTGATGACCAGAGAGCGCATCCCTTCCGTCAGCGGCACCTCAAGCCCGTCGAGATGACACCGCACGGACGGCATGAGCTCAAGTGAACCCCCGTCACTCTGACGACCCGTCGCCATCGTTTCCTCCGCAGCACTCCGGCCTCTGGAACCCCGTACGCAAGGTAGATGCACAAGGCCGCGCGCCTGCTGCTTCCGAAATCGAGATTCTTCAAGAAATTTCCGACAGGCGAGCAAGGCCGGACGCACAGCGCCCCCGGAGCCTGGGGGCTGGCTCCGGGGGCGGCTTACGCGGGTTCTTTGCGGGGTGACCGATCAGCCTGGGCGGCTGCAGCTCCAGCGCTTCCTCGCGCTGGTGCAGACCTTGACGTAGACCTTGTTCGGCTTGAGGTTGCCGGTGCTGTAACTCTTGCGGAAATTGATGGTCGTGCAGCTACCGATACCTGCCACGCGCTTGTTGTACCTCTTCACCTTGCCCTTGGGGCCCTGAGACCAGCTCAGGTAGACGTGGCTCGTGGACTTGATGTCGCAAGACTCCCTGAGCTTTCCTGAGATATGAAGCCGGAAGGGGTGACGGGTAGACCCCCTGTCGTGCGTGCAGACACGGTCCCGAACGAGTCGGCGTACCTGTTGTGGACGTAGTAGCTGCGCTTGGAGACGGTCTTCGGCTTGGCGGCCCGCTGCTTGGCAGCCGTCGCTGCTGCTGCCAGCGTGGCAGCCATGAGGCCACCCGCAACGGTCAGGCCAAGAGAAAGTGTGATGACATTTGTGATGGTCTTCATCGTCGCCTCGTTCTCGCTGCTCGAGCCGGACGGCCGCACTGTGCCTTTCACCCGCTGCTCGTGCGCACGCATCTAGCTCTTCAAGCAGGAATGGAATCAGCCCCCCGTCTCCGCCCTGTCTCCAGCACAGGTCAACATGACCGAGGGCGTGAGCGCCGCCTCAGGAGGCGTCGTCCTTGCGGCCCGGGGCGAGGACCCCACCGCTGCGGCGGCGGCGCGCTACACCGCCTGCCTGAACGACATCGTCGACCGGCACCCCGACGACCGGGTGCTCGTGATCGAGGGAGAAAGCTGACTCATAGGCAAAGCTGGCTCGTCCTTGACGAGGCTCCCCGCCTTCAGTTCACGCAGCATGCCCAGACCTGCGGGAGTCAGGTCGTGGGTCTTGCCTGGCAGGGCCCCGAGGCGCACAGGATCGCCTTGTCCGGGGCGACGACTTGCACCTTCATCCCGTGAACACGTGACCCGGCCGGTGTAGATGAGCGTGCCGTGCAGGATCGTGTGGGTAGCCCGTCCTTTGGCCGTGCATACCGCGTGGGCGGGCTTAGGCGAGCGGCGATAGCAGCACGGTCTCCCCACCACCGCCAGGCAGTCGTCGCCAACACCGGGAACCCACGCTGATTTGGTGAACGTCTCGCCCTTTCGCAGCTACACCGGCACCAACAATGCCTCCGGCGCGGGTTGAGCAGCGGCCACCTCGACTCGATCGCTTTGCGATGCCGCCAGATCAGCCCGGCGACATAGTCCAGCGCTGAACGCGACAAATCGACAGCAGCCGTAGAACAGCACACCCGAAGCTCCTGTTTGGCGGGCGTTTGTCACCAGTCCGAGAGTTCGGTGGGCACCGGTGGCGGTCTACACCGGGATGCCGACGCCAGCAGGGATGCACCAAGGTCCGTCAGCACTTGTGGATGCCCCTGCTTTCCTGGCCCCGCATCAGGCAAGGAGTCGATGCGGAGACGGCCGGGAGACGGACCTCTGGTGTGGTGACCCCAGTCCAGAGCCCGCTCCGTCCCCAAGGAGTAGCCCGGTGAAAAGAACCCGTACAGCGGCAATGCTCACAGCTCCGTTCATTGGCATCTCGCTCATCGCCGCCCCTGCGCCTGCCCACGCCTCAACACCTCCGCCGAGCCCAGAGAACGTTTCAACGACCGTCCCGACTCCGGAGATTCTCTCACTAAGTAACAATGAAATGACGGCCCGACGGGGAAGCTGGCATCGGATTTGGGGCCCGGCCTTCGTCTGGCCGAATTCCAGATATCCCGGGAACTGGTCCTCCAAACCCTTCAAGTCAAAGAGCAAGATCCTTGGCATCAATTTCAGGTGCTGGCGCTGGAGGGGCGCGTCGAAGGCATGGCTTGGAATCACCGGAACGGACGGCTACCTCAGAGCCAAGACACCCTACGCGGCATGCGATGGATATTGGAAGACCGTCCACTGGAAGAAAGCCAGAAAAGGTCAAAAGTACCGTGTAACTCTCCACAACTTCCCAGCAGTCAAAGCACCATGGGAGGTCAAGGCCTATAACTACTGGTGAGCCAAATGACTGGCGTGGCTTCGGCGGCTTTCGCTATCGCCATTTCCGCAGTTCCACAGTCTCCAATATCCCGGCCAGCTTGTCCCGGCCGGCTCTCCAGCCAACCAAATCCCAGTACGCCTTGTCCGAGTAGACGGCGACCGGAACACCTGGGGCATGGGTCTCGAAAGACCGACGCAGGGCGTCCGAGCGATACCGCCAACCACGAGCCTCCGCATGGCAACTTACAGCCATCTCAAGCTGTCCCTGGGAAAGTTGATCGATGAGTCGTTGAATATCGGCCCGCTCAGCCTCTTCGAGGTCTTCACGTTGCTGCGCCTCACGCAAGTCCGCAAGATGCCGTTCCGGGGAATCCTGAGAATATGGATGAAGACGCAGCCCTACACATCTCACAATTCCGCGTAGCACCAGGGTTCGCCGAGTAAACAGAACCAACGCGCTTACCTCATCCCAAGTGAACAGCCTCGGCTCAGCCTCCTCATGTGCACCGAAGTAAACACCATCAGCATCCACTCTCAAGGCGTAACCCGCACTCCTACGCGCTCGCCTAATATAGACAATCGCCATCACAATGAGGGCGGGGGTGGCAGAGAACAGCAGAAGCAGCGCCACGACGAACTGCCCACCATGGTCATGTGGGTCTATTGCCAAAAGCAGGAGCCACAAAGGAGGCGCAAGGCTGAAGCCGATCAACAGGGTCGGATGAGTTCGACCGAACTTGGCTGCGTAAGCCATAGAAGACCTGCCTTTACACCGTGCGGAACGCCTGTCAGCAACGAGAGCCCCACGCGAATACTAGCCCAGACCCGCAGGCCCTTTCGTGTCCATTGATCTCATGGACACTCCAAGGACGTTATTGCCGGGCGGGCTATGGCGGCGCTGTCGGGCGGCCAATGGAACACAATGAGCCGCTGTGGTTCAAGATTGGCCCACCGATCACCCGGAACGTTATCGCCTGGGCCGCGCCTTTCGTCGTTTCAATTTACCGTGCACGAGTTGAATGCCTACTCAATTACGGCGCACCTTGGGGACGGCCTACGGCAACGGCAGGAGTTGGGCTGCCTCCGGACAGGCTGACTCCCGTTCTGGCCTGCCCTTTTAGCCTGAAGGCTGGGTCCGGGGCGCCTGATCAGCCTGAACGGGCGCAATACCAGCGCTTCGGCATGAAGATGCCAGTGCTGTAGGACTTGAACTCTTCGAGCGGGGATGAAATCAGTCCCTCGTCTCCGCCCTGTCTCCGGCCCAGGTCAACATTGCAGTGGGCGCGAAGTGCCGGATCAGGCGTTGTCGTCTTTGCGGAGGGAGAAGCCTGGCTCTTCCGCAGGCTCGTCCTTGGTCAGGGACGGCTTCTCGGGCTCCTCGTCCTTGGTCAGGGACGGCTTCTCGGGCTCCTCCGTCGGCAGGTCCTCGTCCTCGTCCTCGTCGGTCAGGAGGACGCCTACTACGGAGCGGATTTTGTCCTCGGGGATGGCGCCGGCGCGGAGGAGGCGGGGGATGGAGCCTGTCAGGTCGACGATCGTGGAGGCTTCGGCGTGGCCGGAGGGGCCTGCGTCCAGGTAGACCGAGACCGCGTCGCCCAGCATCTCCTCGGCCTCGTCGATGGTGCGGGCGGCGGGCTTGCCGGTGGCGTTGGCGCTGCTGACCGCCAGCGGGCCGGTCTCCTTGAGGAGCTCTACGGCCAGCTCGTGCATGGGCATGCGGACGGCGACGGTGCCCTTGGTCTCGCCCAGATCCCAGAGGAGGTTCTGGTTGGCGCGGCAGACGAGGGTGAGGGCGCCGGGCCAGAACTCGTCGATCAGGTCCTGGCCGTACGTGCCGAGGTCCTCGATGAGGGCGGTCGCGGCGCGTACGGAGCCCACGAGGACGGGCGGCGGCATCTCGCGGCCGCGGCCCTTGGCTTCGAGGAGGGCGTTGACGGCGGGCGGGGTGAAGGCGTCCGCGCCGACGCCGTAGACGGTGTCCGTGGGGAGCACGATGAGCTCACCGCGCCGTACGGCCGAGACGGACTCGGCGATCCCGCGGGTGCGCTCCATCGGCTCGGAGCAGTCGTAACGTCGGCTCACGTTGAGCATCCTTCCACGGATCAGTCCGTCCCCAGGCGGGCCGTGACGAAGCGGTCCCGGTTGGTCAGGTCACGGCGGTTGCGGACGTCGCGCCAGCCGTTCTCTTCGGCGAACACCCAGTAGACGGCGTTGCCCTGCAGATCGCTGTGCTCGACCGCGACGTAGCCGCCGGGGCGCAGGAGCCGCCGGGCGGTCCGCTCGACCACGCGGATGGCGTCCAGGCCGTCGTCACCGCCGCCCCAGAGCGCGTCGCCGGGGTCGTGGTCGCGGACGTCGCGCGGCACGTACTCCCACTCGCTCATGGGGATGTACGGGGGGTTGCTGACGACGAGGTCGACGGTACCGTTCAGCTCGTTCAGGGCGGCGCCGAAGTCGTCGAGCCGTAGGCGGACTTGGCCGCGTTCGTCCAGGTCCTCGACGTTGCGGGTGGCGTGCACGAACGCGGTCGGATCCTTCTCGACCGCGTGCACCCGCGCGCGGGGCGACTCCTGGGCGATGGAGAGCGCGATCGCCGCCGATCCGGTGCCGAGGTCGACGACCAGCGGATCCTGGACGTCCATGTCGCGCAGGGTGTCGAGGACCCAGCCGACCATGACCTCGGTCTCAGGGCGGGGCACGAAGACACCCGGGCCCACCTTGAGCTCCAGGTAGCGGAAGAACGCCCGGCCGGTGATGTGCTGGAGGGGCTCGCCTGCCTCCCGGCGCGCCACGTACTCCCAGAAGCGGGCGTCGAACGCGCTGTCGCAGACGGTGTGCAGCTCTGCCCGTTTCACGCCGTGCACGGCGGCCGCCAGCTCCTCGGCGTCGGCACGGGGAGACGCGGCCCCGGCGTCGGCCAGCCGCGCGGTGGCCCGGGCGATCTCGTCGAGCAGCAGGTTCATGACGACTGCTGGGCCTCCGCCAGGCGTCGTTCCATGTCGGCGTCCACCAGCGACTGCGTCACGTTGTGCAGGTCGCCGTCGAGGACCTGGTCGAGGTTGTACGCCTTGTAGCCCACGCGGTGGTCGGAGATCCGGTTTTCCGGGTAGTTGTAGGTGCGCACGCGCTCGGAGCGGTCGACCGTGCGGACCTGGCTCTTGCGCTCGGCGGAGGCGGCGGCCTCGGCCTCCTCCTGCGCCATCGCCAGCAGGCGGGACCGCAGGATGCGCAGCGCCTGCTCCTTGTTTTGGAGCTGGCTCTTCTCGTTCTGGCACGAGACGACCACGCCGCTCGGCACGTGGGTGATGCGGACCGCCGAGTCGGTGGTGTTGACGCTCTGGCCGCCGGGGCCGGACGACCTGTAGACGTCGATGCGCAGGTCGTTGGGGTCGATCTGGACGTCGACGTCCTCGGCCTCGGGGGTGACGAGGACGCCCACGGCGCTGGTGTGGATGCGGCCCTGCGACTCGGTGGCGGGCACACGCTGGACGCGGTGCACGCCGCCCTCGTACTTGAGGCGCGTCCAGACCCCTTCTTCCTGGGAGGCCTTCGCCTTGACGGCGACGGTGACGTCCTTGTATCCGCCCAGGTCGGAGTGGTGCGCGTCGATGACCTCGGTCTTCCAGCCGACGCGTTCGGCATAGCGGAGATACATGCGCAGCAGGTCGCCCGCGAAGAGCGCCGACTCCTCGCCGCCCTCGCCCGCCTTGATCTCCAGGATCACGTCCTTGTCGTCGGACGGGTCACGCGGGATCAGCAGGCGGTGCAGCCGTTCTTCGAGCTCCTCGCGGCGCTTGTCGAGCTCGGTGGCCTCGGCGGCGAACGTCTCGTCCTCACCGGCCAGCTCTCGCGCGGTCGCCAGGTCGTCCTCGGTGGAGCCCAGCTCACGGTACGTCTCGACGATCGGCCGCAACGCGGCATAGCGCTTGCCCAGCCGTCGCGCCAGTGCCTGGTCGGCATGCACGGCCGGGTCGGCGAGCCTGCCCTCGATGTCGGCGTATTCGCTGATCAGATCGTCGAGATTCACGTCTTTTCCCTGCTCCGGTATCCGCGGTGCGGCTCCGGCCGCCACTGCGGCGGCCGCTTCGTCAACTTCGAGCGGCCCGGAGACCTCGGTCCCCGGGCCGGCCTCGAACGCTGCAAAGCGGAGGTCTTACTTGCTGTCGGCCTTCTTGCCCTTGCCGAAGCGCTGCTCGAAGCGGGCCACGCGGCCACCGGTGTCGAGGATCTTCTGCTTGCCCGTGTAGAACGGGTGGCAGTTCGAGCACACGTCGGCGTGGATCACGCCGTTCTCGGCGGTGCTGCGGGTCTCGAAGGTGTTGCCGCACGTACACGTCACGGTCGTGACGACGTAGGTCGGGTGAATGTCGGGCTTCATGGGTTTCTCCTCGCCGTTTGGCGGTCGCCGGGCGCCCCGGAGCTCACACGACGACGCGTGGGAGGTGTGGGAAGCGTGAACCGGTACCGCAGCGGTTGCACTCCAAGTGTGCCAGATACCCGAACGTGCCGAGGTCATCGGGCATTCCCGATCTTGTCCGGTGTAGATCCATGACCCCGCCGGGTGGATCCACGACCCCGTGATCGGCGAGGTCAGCCCGCCCGCAGGTAGGCCAGAACGGCCATCACACGGCGATGGTCATCCCCGGTGGGCGGGAGAGTGAGCTTGGAGAAGATGTTGGAGATGTGCTTCTCCACGGCCCCGTCCGAGACGACCAGCCGCCGCGCAATGGCGGCGTTCGAGCGGCCCTCGGCCATGAGGCCCAGCACCTCGCGTTCGCGCGGCGTCAGCGACGCGAGCGGGTCTCCCGCGCGCCGCCGCCCCAGCAACTGGCCGATCACCTCGGGGTCGATCACCGTGCCGCCCTCGGCGATCCGCCGGACGGCGTCGATGAACTCCTCGACGTCGGAGACACGTTCCTTGAGCAGGTAGCCGACGCCCTCGGTGCCGCCGCCGATGAGATCGGTGGCGTACCGTTCCTCCACGTACTGCGAGAGGACCAGGATCGGCGTGCCCGGCCTGCTCTCCCGCACCGCCAGCGCCGCCCGAAGGCCCTCGTCGGTGAACGACGGCGGCATCCGGACGTCCACGATCGCCAGATCCGGGTTGTGCTCCTTGACGATCCCGAGCAGGCTCGGCCCGTCCCCCACCGTGGCCACCGTCTCGATCCCGGCGTCCCCGAGCAGCCGGACGAGCCCTTCGCGCAACAGCACCGAGTCTTCGGCGATCACCACCCGCATCCCACCATTATCGGGCTCGTCCGGCCCGCAGTCCTCCGTCTGCCGGACGAGCCGTGATCATTCTGTGGGGCTACCAGCTGCAGGGCAGGTCAGCGCGGATGATCGTGGGCCCGCCGGGCGGGCTGTCCACGATGAGCATCCCGTCGATGGTGGCCGCGCGGTCGGCCAGGCCTGCCAGCCCGCCGTCGGGCTGCGCGACCGCGCCGCCCACCCCGTTGTCGATCACTTCGACGACCACCCAGCCCTCTTCCTGCACGACCCGTACGGAGGCGCGCGTGGCCCGGGCGTACTTGGCGATGTTGGCCAGCGACTCGGCCACGATGAAGTACGCGATGCTCTCCACCGCCGCCGGCGGGCGTTCCGGCAGGTCGACCTCCACCTCGACGGGCACCGGAGCGCGGCCCGCCAGCCCTGAGAGCGCCGGGTCCAGCCCGCGATCGGTGAGGATCGCCGGGTAGATGCCGCGCGCGAGGTCGCGCAGCTCCGAGATGGCCTCCTTGGTGCCCGCGTGCGCCTGCTCGATCAGCGTCCGCGCGCCGTCGGGGTCATCTTCCAGCTTGGCCCGCGCGCGGCCGATGTCCATGGCCACGGCCAGCAGCCGCTGCTGGGCGCCGTCGTGCAGATCGCGCTCGATGCGGCGCCGTTCCGCCTCCACCGCGTCCACGCCCCTGGCCCGGCTGGCCTGGAGGTGCTCGGTGCGCGCCCGCAGCTCCCGGTTCTCGATCTGGGAACGGCTCGGGCCGAGCAGCAGGCGCGCGTAGAACGCGTGCCCGATGGCGATCGCCCGCGTCACGTACAACGCGAGCAGCATGAGCCCGAAGCCGACGACCGACCACGGCAACGCGGTCAGCGGATTGCCCGCCCAGTAAGCCCAGACCCCGAAGTTGATCTCCACGCCCCCGTCGACCAGGACCCAGACCGGCAGGAAGAGGAATGTCGCGGTGGCCGCCCACACCACCATCGACACCACGAACTCGACCAGCGAGATCGGGAACAGCAACACCAGGTAGGCGAAGTCCTTCCAGGTCGCGGGGTCGGCGGCCAGCACCCGCAGCTTCCGCAGCGGATTCCCGCCCTTCGGCATCTGCCGGTAGGGGGTCGGGATGTCAACACCGAACGCGGCCTTGGCCAGCAGCCGTTCCAGCATCGCCCCGCCACGCCAAGCGATCATCAGCAGCAACCCCAGCGGGATGCCCACCCAGATGATCAGCAGGCCGAGCGAGAGCGCCGTGCCCACGGTGAGCACGATGAACCAGCTCAGCCCGAACGCCAGGCTCACCGCCAGGTAGATCGCCGAACGCCAGGACAGCGACGACCGGACCATCGCCAGCGGCCGCCACGACCCGTCCGCCACGTTCCGCTCACGCGCGGCGGTCGCCCCGCCGCCCGAGGCGGCACTTTTCAGCTCGCCCACATCGTCCCTCCATGCCGAGTCCACCGTACGATCCCAGCCTGATCCAGCCGCCTCCCCTCAACCATCCGGCCCACCGCCGACCCCTGGGTAGGGCTAACCCCCCTTTATTGCGACCCGAGGGTCACCGCCAAGCCCGACGGAGGGCCCGCTGAGACGGACGGGCCGCTGGGACGGACGGGCCGCTGGGACGGACGGGCCGCTGGGACGGGCGGCCCGCTGGGATGGACGGCCCGCTGAGACGAACCCGCTGAGACGAACGGCCCGCTGACACGAGCGGACGTAAAACGACGCCCCTGCCGCCGGGGGGCCGGGGCAGGGGCGTCGGGGGTGTCACCACCCAACAACTTCAGCGCGCACGCGAGCGCGCTCGCCATGAACTCAGCGGTCGTCGGAGACCGTGGTCTTCTGGACCTGGAGGAGGAACTCGGCGTTGGACTTGGTCTCCTTCATCTTCTCGATGAGGAGCTCCAGGGCCTGCTGGGTGTCGAGGGCGTGCAGGACGCGGCGCAGCTGCCATACGACCCGCAGCTCCTCCGGAGCCATGAGGATCTCTTCCTTACGGGTGCTGGAGGCGTCCACGTCCACGGCCGGGAAGATCCGCTTGTCGGCGAGACTCCGGTTGAGCTTGAGCTCCATGTTGCCGGTGCCCTTGAACTCCTCGAAGATGACCTCGTCCATACGGGATCCGGTCTCCACCAGCGCGGTGGCGAGGATGGTCAGCGAGCCGCCGTTCTCGATGTTGCGCGCCGCGCCGAAGAACCGCTTGGGCGGGTAGAGCGCGGTCGAGTCGACACCACCGGACAGGATGCGCCCGGACGCCGGCGCCGCCAGGTTGTAGGCACGGCCCAGACGGGTGATCGAGTCGAGCAGCACGACCACGTCGTGGCCCAGCTCGACCAGCCGCTTGGCCCGCTCGATGGCCAGCTCGGCGACCGTGGTGTGGTCCTCGGCCGGGCGGTCGAAGGTCGAGTGGATGACCTCGCCCTTCACCGTCCGCTGCATGTCCGTGACCTCTTCCGGACGCTCGTCGACCAGGACGACCATCAGGTGGCACTCGGGGTTGTTCTTGGTGATCGCGTTGGCGATCGCCTGGAGCACCATCGTCTTGCCGGCCTTGGGCGGCGACACGATCAGGCCGCGCTGGCCCTTGCCGATCGGCGACACGAGGTCGATGATCCGCGTGGTCAGGATGCCCGGGTCGGACTCCAGGCGCAGCCGATCCTGCGGGTACAGCGGGGTCAGCTTGGAGAACTCGACACGGCCCTTGGCCTGGTCGGGCTCCATGCCGTTCACGGTGTCGAGGCGGACGAGGGCGTTGAACTTCTCGCGCCGCTCGCCATCGCGGGCCTGGCGGACCGCGCCAGTGATCACGTCGCCCTTGCGCAGGCCGTTCTTGCGGACCTGGGCCAGCGAGACGTACACGTCGTTCGGGCCGGGCAGGTAGCCCGTGGTGCGGACGAACGCGTAGTTGTCGAGGATGTCGAGGATGCCCGCGACCGGGATGAGGACGTCGTCCTCGCTGATCACCGGCTCCTCGTAACGGTCACGGCCCCCGCCGCGGCCGCGGTTGCGCTCGCGGAACCGGCGCCCGCGCCGGCCCCTGCCGCCGCCCTCGCCGTCGTCGTCGGACTGGCCGCCACCTTGGCCGCCGCCCTGACCACCCTGGCCGCGCTGGCGGCCGCTCTGCTGATCGCCACGGTCGCCACGCTCACCGCGGTCGCCACGGTCACCACGACCCTCGCCGCGTTCACCGCGTTCACCGCGTTCACCGCGGTCGCCGCGCTCTCCACGGTCGCCGCGCTCACCGCGTCCGTCGCCGCGCTCGCGGCCATTGCGGCTGCGCTGACGGCCACCGTCACGGCCTCCGCCGTCGCGGCCGCCCTGGGCCTCACCGTCGTCGCCGGCTCCGTCGGACTTGCCGCCGCGTTCGCCCCGCTCAGCACGGTCGGACTGCCGCTCGCCGCGCTCGGGCCGGTCGGTCGCCTTGTCGGTGGCGCCCTTGCCTGCCTTCTCGGCCTTCTCAGGCTTCTCGGCCTTCTCAGGCTTGTCGGCCTTGGCGGGCTTCTCGACGGCCGGTGCGGCGTCGGCAATGGTCACTTGGTCTTCGGCGGCGTCCCGCTTGGCCGCTGCCGTACGGGTGGTGCGGCGCGGGCGCTCCGCCTTGACGGTGGCAGCGGCTCCTTGCTCGCCTCCGGCCGAGCCCTGCCCCGCGCCACCCTGCTTCTCCTGAATGGCTGCGATGAGCTGGCTCTTACGCATCCCGGTCGTACCGGTGATGCCGAGGCTGGACGCGAGCGCCTTGAGCTCGGGCAGCACCATGGCCGACAGGCCGGTGCCGGACCGGCGGCGCCGGGGGGTGGCAGCCTGCGCGCCACCGGCCTCCGTGGCCTCGGCGGCTGGTGCCGTGCTGGATGCGTCCGTAAGGAGTTCGCTGGATTCGCTCACTAAGGGTCCTTCCCAGGGAGCGGGCGTAGGCCGGCGGTCGGCCAAGCAACCCGGTGATGCGGCCCGGCGGGGGCGCCGAGTCGGGCTCCGCTGATCACGATGGTGCCGCGATCTGCGTTTTCTGGGCACAGCCAGATGGTGGTCGGGACGGTTCGCTCGTGCGTGTCCCCCGTACCGCTACTTCCGAAGTTTCGCTGGAGTGCCTGACAACGGGATGTCACGGTGTCGGGGAGCCTAGTACGCGGGACCGACACGACCGAAGGGTCGAACAGGTGACGCGTGGCTGACGAGCACACAGCCCCGAGCGGGGCATCTGGTGCGGCATTCAGCCTAACATCACCAGGGCGCACTGCTATTCCCCAGAGGTCGATGTCTTCGCATTTTACCTAGCTGGATCATTGCACCTGGCCGGAGCACTCCACCAACCCCCGCTCACGCGGGACATCTCAAGGACGGACCTACGCACCGTCAAGCCGAACGCAGGCGCCGTGGGGGGCAACGTTCAGCGGGTGTATGTGCCACCCATTACCCACTTCCGCGCCTATCGAATCAACTTGTGATGCGGTTGTGAAGGCCAGGACAGTAGGACCTGCCCCGGAAACCACCGCCGGCACCCCCTTCGCGCGCAGGCGGGCGACCAGCGCAGCGGATTCGGGCATGGCGGGCGCTCGGTAGTCCTGGTGCAGCCGGTCCTCGGTCGCGTCCAGCAAGATGTCCTGCGGCAGGTCCCCTGTCAGCGCCGCGATCAGGAGCGCGGCCCTGCCCGCGTTGGCGGCCGCGTCCTTGTGGGGGACGGCCTCCGGCAGCAGCCCGCGCGCCTGCTCGGTGGCGAGGCGCTGGTCCGGTACGAAGGCCACGACCTGGCGATCCAGGTCGAGCCGTACGAGCTCGGGCCCTGTCGGGGTGGTCCAGGCAATGGTCAGCCCGCCGGCGAGACAGGGCGCGACGTTGTCCGGGTGCCCCTCGATCTCGGTGGCGAGCCGCAGCGCGCCCTCGTCGTCAAGGAGCTTCCCGTACGGGTGCAGGGCGCGGGCCGCGGTGATCCCGGCGACGATCGCCGCCGAGGAGGAACCCAGGCCACGGCTGTGCGGGATGCGGTTCGTACACCGCAGGCGGAGCCCAGGGGGCTGCCCGAGAGGGCGTCCGAGCGGCTCTCCGAGAGGGTGTCCAAGTGCGGGGCGTTCGAGGCCGGACCCGGCCAATTGGTCGATGCGGTCGAACGCGCGCCGCAGCACCTTGACGATCAGATGACGCTCGCCGCGGTCGGCGACCTCGACGCCCTCGCCCTCGACCTCGATGGACAGGCCGCCATCGGTCACCGCGACCTCGACGTCGTCGTACAGGGTGAGCGCGAGCCCCAGCGTGTCGAATCCCGGCCCCAGATTGGCGCTGGTGGCCGGCGCCTGGACGATCACGGGCTCCGTAGGCCAGCCGGCTCGCTCGGCGTGCCCGGCAGGCCTGGCGTGCCCGCCTTGCTCGGCGTGCCCTGGGCTCATGTGAGACCCAGGGCGGAGGCGGCGGCGTGCGCGTCGACCTTGACCGTGGTGGGAGCGGGCGCGCCGGAGATCGCCCAATCGGGATCCTTGAGGCCGTTTCCGGTCACGGTGCAGACGACCTTGGAGCCGGACTGCACGACTCCCTGCTCGTGGGCCTGGAGCAGACCTGCCACGCTCGCGGCGGAGGCCGGCTCCACGAACACGCCCTCTTCGGAGGCCAGCATCCGGTAGGCGCGCAGGATCTGCCGGTCGGTGACCGAGTCGATGGCGCCGCCGGACTCGTCGCGCGCGGCGATCGCCAGGTCCCACGAGGCCGGGTTGCCGATGCGGATGGCGGTGGCGATGGTCTGCGGCTTGAGCACCGGCTCGCCCTTGACGAACGGGGCGGCCCCGCTGGCCTGGAAGCCCAGCATTCGCGGCGTCCGAGACGACATGTCGTCGGCCGCGTACTCCTTGTAACCCATCCAGTACGCGGAGATGTTGCCCGCGTTGCCGACCGGCAGGCAGTGCACGTCCGGCGCGTCGCCGAGGGCGTCGACGATCTCGAACGCGGCGGTCTTCTGGCCCTGGAGCCGGTACTTGTTGACCGAGTTGACCAGCGCCACCGGGTAGTCCACGGACAGCTTGCGGGCCAACTCAAGGCAGTCGTCGAAGTTGCCGTCCACCTGCAGCAGCCGCGCGCCGTGCACCAGAGCCTGCGCGAGCTTGCCCATCGCGATCTTGCCTTGGGGTACGAGCACCGCGCAGGTCATCCCGGCCCGTACCGCGTAGGCGGCGGCCGAGGCGGAGGTGTTGCCGGTGGAGGCGCAGATCACGGCCTTGGCGCCGTCCTCGGCGGCCTTGCTGATGGCCATCGTCATCCCGCGGTCCTTGAACGAACCGGTGGGGTTGGCGCCCTCGACCTTGAGGTAGACCTCGCAGCCGGTGAGCTGGGACAACCGGCCGGCGGGCACCAGCGGCGTGCCGCCCTCCAGCAGCGTCACCACGGGGGTCTGGTCCGTCACCGGAAGCCGGTCGCGGTACTCCTCGATCAGTCCACGCCAGGCACGGCGAGCGGTCGCGTTCACAGTCGTCTCCTCGATGACCTGCGATGTTGTGCGGATTCTACCGGTGTCACCGGGGCCGATACCGTCCCGCGCACCCGCGATCTCACTTTGTGGGATCACCCACGGGATCAGTGGGATCGCCCGCGGGATTATTCGTCGCCCTCGACGCGCATGACGCTCGCCACCTCGCGGACCATCTCAAGGTTGCGGAGGCCCTCGACCGTCGCCGACAGCGCCGCGTCCGAGGCCCGGTGCGTCACCACCACGAGCTGGGCGTCCTCCCCCAGACCCTCCTGGCGTACGGAACGGATGGACACGCCGTGGCGTGCGAACTCTTCGGCGACCGTGGCCAGGACACCGGGGCGGTCGGCCACGTCAAGCTGGATGTAGTAGCGCGTCACCGTCTCACCCATGGGGAGGACGGGCAACTGCGCGTACGTCACCTCGACCGGGCCGGACGTACCGCCGACCAGGTTGCGGGCCACGGCGACCAGGTCGCCCAGGACGGCCGACGCGGTGGGCGCGCCTCCCGCGCCCGCGCCGTAGAACATGAGCGAGCCCGCCGACTCGGCCTCGACGAACACCGCGTTGTACGCCTCGCGGACGCTCGCCAGGGGATGCGACCGGGGGATCATGGCCGGATGGACGCGTACGGAGACGCCGCGCCCGTTCCGGCCGTCCTCCGCCGGCACGCGTTCGCAGATGGCCAGCAGCTTGACCACGCTGTCCATCTCCTGGGCGCCGGACACGTCGGCGGCGGTGACCTCGGTGATGCCCTCGCGATGGACGTCGGCGGCGGTCACACGGGTGTGGAACGCGAGCTGCGCCAAGATCGCCGCCTTGGCCGCCGCGTCGAAGCCCTCGACGTCGGCCGTCGGGTCGGCCTCGGCGTACCCGAGCGCCTGGGCGTCCTCCAGCGCGTCGTTGAAGCCCGCGCCGTGGGTGTCCATCTGGTCGAGGATGTAGTTGGTGGTGCCGTTCACGATGCCGAGCACCCGGTGCACATGATCGCCGACCAGCGACTCGCGCAGCGGCCGGAGCAGCGGGATCGCCCCGGCCACGGCGGCCTCGTAGTAGATGTCGGCGCCGTACTCGCGGGCGGCCGCGAAGAGCGTCTCGCCGTCCTCGGCCAGCAGCGCCTTGTTCGCGCTGATCACCGACTTGCCGGCCTTCATCGCCTCCAGGAGGAGCGTGCGGGCGGGCTCGATCCCGCCGATCACCTCGATGACGAGGTCGACGTCGTCCCGGGTGACCAGGGTGTGCGCGTCGGTGGTGACCAGCGCCGGATCCACGCCCTCGCGCTGCCGGTCCAGGCGCCGCACCGCGATCCCGGCCAGCTCCAGCGGGGCGCCGACACGCGCCGCGAGATCGTCCGCCTGCTCGCTCAGCAGCCGTACGACCTCGGTGCCGACGACGCCGCAGCCCAGCAGCGCCACCCGCAGCGCCTTTCCAGGTTTCGGCGCCCGTTCGGGTTTCACGGTCCTACCTCCGTCTTCACGCGCCTGCCTCCGATTTCAGCGCCTGCCACCACTTCTCTGCGCCCGCGCTCCGCTTTCACGCGCCCGCCTCCACTTTCACGCGCCCGCGCTCTGCTTCCGCGCGCTCGCCTCCACTTTCACGTCCCTGCCTGCGCCCATCTGCTTCAGGCGTTGGCCTCCGCGTCGAGCCGGAGCAGGTCGTCGTCGGTCTCACGGCGGACGATGACCCGGGACGTGCCGTCCTTGACCGCCACCACGGCGGGCTTGGGGACGTAGTTGTAGTTGCTGGCCATCGACCGACAGTACGCACCGGTCGCCGCGACCGCCACCAGGTCCCCCGGCGCAAGATCTGCGGGCAACCACAGGTCACGCACGATAATGTCGCCACTTTCGCAGTGCTTACCGACAAGTCTGCTGAGCATGGGAGGAGCGTCGGAGGTCCGGCTGGCCAGTACGCAGGTGTACTCGGCGCCGTAGAGGGCGGTGCGCAGGTTGTCGCTCATCCCGCCGTTCACCGAGACGTACGTCCGCAGGCCCTCGACGTCCTTGACGGTGCCGACCTCGTACAGGGTGACCCCGCCGGGTCCTGTGATCGCGCGCCCCGGCTCGACCGTCAGGCGCGGCATCCTCAGCTCGTACGCCTTGCACTCGCGGGCCACGATCGCCCGCAGCCCGTCGGCCATCGCCTTGGGGTCGTGCGGCTCGTCCCCCGGCACGTACGCGATGCCGTAGCCGCCGCCGAGGTCGAGCTCGGGCAGCTCGATCCCGTGCTCGTCGCGGATGGCGACGAGCAGTTCGGCCAGCCGGTGCGCCGCGACCTCGAAGCCGTCGGTGTCGAAGATCTGCGATCCGATGTGGGAATGCAGCCCGATCAGCTCCAGCTGATCAAGATCCAGCACCCGCCGTACCGCCTCCAGGGCCGCACCCGAACTCCGCGAGAACCCGAACTTCTGATCATCATGGGCGGTCGCGATGAACTCGTGCGTGTGCGCCTCGACGCCCGTGGTCACGCGGATCATGACCTTCGGCCGGACGCCGCGCTCCCCCGCCAGGAAGGCCAGCCGCGCGATCTCCTCGAACGAGTCGAGGACGATCCGCCCGACGCCGGCCTCCAGGGCGCGCTCAAGCTCCCAGGGCGCCTTGTTGTTGCCGTGCAGCGTGATCCGCTCCACCGGGAAGCCCGCGGCGAGGGCCACGGCCAGCTCTCCCCCACTGCACACGTCCAGGCCGAGGCCCTCCTCGTTCAGCCACTTGGCCACCGCCGTGCAGAGGAACGCCTTGCCCGCATAGTGGACGTCGCCGTCGTGGAACGCCGCCGCGTACTCCCGCGCCCGTGCCCGTACGTCGTGCTCGTCATAGACGTACAAGGGCGTCCCGTACTCCGCCGCGAGATCCCGCACATCGATCCCGCCGAGGTTGAGAACGCCCTCCTCCCGCCTTGCGCCATGCGGCCACACAGCCGGGTCCAGGGCGTTCAGATCCTCCGCCGGCGGCATCGGGTGGTCTTCGGTCAACACGTCCGCGTGCCGGGGCCCGGCCGGGTGAACTCTGCTCATATCCGCTCTCTAGGGGTCTCACCGATCATCTTCAGGCCATTGCCGAGGGCGATGCGCGCAGCCTTTGCCAGAGTGACTCGGGCCTCGTGCACCGCCCCGGGTTTCTCGTCGCCCTGGGGCAACGCCGGGCACCGCTCATAGACACCATGAAAAGCGTCGGCCAGTCGCTCCAGGCACTTCATCAACGCCGAGGCGTCCCGCTCCCGTTCGGCCTGCGCGGCCCGCCCCGGGAAGTCACCCAGAGCACCCACCACCGCAAGCTCCTCGCCGCGAAGCCCCTCAGCCGTTCCCCCGCGCAGCCCAAGATCCCTGGCGCGCCGCCCCACCGCAACGGCCCGCGCATAGGCATAACGCACCCGGAATCCAGGGTTCTCAAAGATCCGTGGCCTGTCGGCCCAACCACCCCGCGGCACCTCAGCGCGCCCGTACGCGTCGCCCTCGTCCAGCACGCTCTGAACGGTCTCCGCGACCCCCACCGAGACCGTCAGAAAGCCCCCGGAGGTCTCAACCCCCAAGATCCCCGGCTCTTCCCGCACCCGCTCCGCGACACCCTCGGGATCGAGCCCCATCCGCAAGGCCACCGGACTGCCATAAAGTCCCGCCCCCACACAGGTCAACGGCACCTCGCGCACGCCGACGGCGCGCGCGATGGCACTGCTGACATCGGCTGGGGTCACGCTCGTGAGACTATCCGACCACTATCTGGACAACGCAGCCAGCTTGCGCACCGTCTGGATCAGCTGGTTGGGGTCGAAGGGCTTGGTCACATAGGCGTCGACGCCGATCTCATGCCCCCGCCGCACATCATGCTCCTGCGCCCGCGCCGTGATCATGACGACCTTCACATGCTCGGTCTCCGGGTCCTCCCGCAGCCGCACCGCCGTCACCCACCCGTCCAGCCGCGGCATCATCACGTCCAACGTGATCACATCGGGCTGGATGTCCCGCACCTTCTCGAGGCAGTCCTGCCCGTCCACCGCCGTCGCCACCTCGAACCCCTCAAGCTGCAGGTTGACGGCGATGAGCTGCCTGATCACCTCGTCATCGTCGACAACCAGCACGCGTCCCAGTGGCTTGGTCACGGCCTCGAAGTTAGTCGACTCCACAGAGCAACGCACCTGGAACGCCCAGGTGCACGCAAGCTCCCGAACCCTGGTAGCCTTCATTCCGCGCCGAGCGACCTCAGCGCAACGCCCCCTTAGCTCAGGGGATAGAGCAACGGCCTCCGGAGCCGTGAGCGCAGGTTCGAATCCTGCAGGGGGCACCCCACAAGATCAGCAAAAACCCCGGTTGACCTGCCTCGACAGCAGTCACCGGGGTTTCGCACATGTGCAGCCATGTGCCGCCGTTCGTCACCATTCCCGGAACATACGCGGAATGGCCCCGAGGGCGTCTACCCAAGCCCCCGCGAGAGAACCGGGGCTCCAACCCTGCGGAGTCTTCACCTGGGCAGCCGTCAGCGCCTTTGGCCGCGCCTTGCCGAGAACCTGCCACAGCGTCGAAGGCTGGTAGACCCCGCCCCGGTAGGTGCGGAACAGCCGACCATCGGGGCCAGCCCCGTATTCGTCGAGATGCTCGCGGAGCACTTTGACCAGCTCAGGCGGAATTGGCACACGCCGTACGGTGTCCTTGGGGACGGCCCTTGAGCCCGCGCGTCTCATGAACCGCTCCGTCATCCGTCCACCGCTTGCCCGCCGCCGACTTCACTTGGTCCAATTCCAGCAGGCCCCAGCCCTCCGGAGGCAAGGTGCAGTCGCTCCTACGGAGGTTGATCGCCTCAGACGGCCGCAGCATGCCGTAGTACATGCACGCGAACACAGCCACGAGGCGAGGACCCTGCGTCCTACCGACCTGGCGGACCGCATCAAGGGCGGCGGCGCTCGCGCCGTTGGCGCGGCCCGCCGCCGGCGCCGCCGGAGCGTGCGGCGTGGGCGCCGGTCACCAGCGGCGCGCGCCCGGCCGCGCATCGGCGACGCCCGCCTTGTCGCCTGGCCGGACGGCAGTCACCAGGCCGCGCCACCGCCCGGTCAGGTCTCGGCGTCGAGTGCTTCGCTGACACGCTCGACGAATTGCCTGAGAACTTCGAACGGCACTTCCTGGCGCTCGTCAAAAGGAGGCCATGGACGGCTTCTCTTCGGCCGGGGTGTAGACGTGGACGGTCACGGCGGTGGGGCCCGGCATGAGCACGCCATCTTCGGCCATGGCTGTCATGGCACGGGCTTCACTTAGCTCGAAATAGCGGCCTTCTGCATTAAGCGTGACGAGCATGCACCAGTGGTCACCGTCATGTTCCCAGGTTGTGAGGGTCACCGGGTGATTGTGGCATGGGCGATTCTCCTGCCAACGATGATGGGCGCAGGCCGCCGGCCAACTCGCGTTTCTCGCCCTCCGGGTGCCTACGGCATTGGACGGCAGCCCTCTCACGTGGGTCATAGCCGGAGTCCACACAATGCTTCCGGCGGGGCCTCCGACTCTGGGAAGCTCAGGTGGAGGACTGTGCGGGAGGTCGCTCCTATGGACGCCAGGGTCGTCATTTCCTCAGGTCCAGTCACCGGGCGCGAACTGTCGCAACCAATCGCGGAATCGGGCACCGTACTCCTGTTCAGCGCGGTCGAGCATACTGTCCGGGTCTTCCGGCGGCGCAAGCCCGAAGTTCTCCTCCAACCATTCGAGGTACGCGCTGTGGCCATCTGTGTGGCCGTCCTCGGTGTCGTAATAACCCTCGTCGGGACCTTCAAGGTCGAAGCTCTCACTGTCGAGAGCAAGGAGTTCGAACAGCTCCCGCAGGCCCTGCGCAACGACGTCGAGGTCGCCCTCGTCGCCGAACCGGATCACAGGCAGCGTGGCGAGATCTTCCCGGTCGTCGCACTTCCACAGCGCGAAGAAGGATCCTGAAGTGCTGGCCTGAGCGAAAGGGATCAGCCGGTCGAGGAACTCCAAGTCGTGAGGATCTTTCAGGTCGAGCCACTCGGCTAGCCCGGGATCGTAGCCGAAGTCCCGCAACTCGAACCCGCCCGAGTAGTAACCCGGGGACCGATCCTGGAGCTCTTTGAGGAGGTTCAGCTCACGAACGGGCGAGTACGCGTTGCTCATGGAAGCCCTCTCCGTGTGGCGTGATGATCTGGTGGTTCGGCATCTTGCCAGTGACTTCAAGCCTGGAGAACAAGATCCGGAATCGTGCCCGTTGGCAGGGGGATCTACCGGGGCTCACGGTTGCTTGCCGGAAGATCGGCCGGGGGGGAGCGGAGGCCAGGGGATCGCCTGGTCAGCGACCATGGGTGTGATCGGCTTTGCGGGCCGGTGATCACACAAACCCCAAGATCCGGAACATATGCGGAGCGGCACGCGAGGCCGACACCACGATGGAGCGTTCGAGCGCAGGTTCGAATCCTGCAGGGGCACCCAAAACAAGGGAACGGCCGCTTGAGCTATTCAGCCATCTGGCGATTCGGCGATCTTGTTTGTCGCGGCCTGGATGGCTGGCAACGCACTCTCTCTGACTGTGATCCGGATGAGAACGTCATGCAGTTCGAAGCTATAGCGGATCTCGAGATTGAAGCTGTCGAAGAACTCCCTTCTGGGAGCGTCCAGAGCGTAATGGTCCGGGCCTACGTCGGTAGCTCCTCCAGCAGGGACGGATCATCGGCGCGCGGTCCCTCTGGTTGCTGGGCCGTGAGCTTGCACTGACCCCCACCGTTGCCTCACGCGCAAGGCCGGGTGAACGAATCCCAGGGGTTAGACGCGTTCGAGGAGAACCACCGGGATCTGGCGGGTGGTCTTCTCCTGGTAGGCCGCGTACTGCGGCATGGCCGACACCATCAGGGACCACAGCTGTGGACGCTCTGCGGCAGAGGCCGGACGCGCTCGTGCCGTGAAGGTCTCGCTGCCGACCTGGACGGTGACGTGCGGGTCGGCGATCAGGTTGAGGTACCAGGCCGGGTGGTGGTCCCCGCCCTGGTTGGAGGCCGCCAGGACGTAGCGTTCGCCGTCGCGTTCGTAGACGAGCGCGGTGCGGCGCAGCCGGCCGGTCTTGCGGCCTCGGGTCGTCAGCAGCAGGTCGTTCACGCCTGGACGTGGCCGGCCGCCGGTCTCCTGGAAACGGCGGATGTGCTCGGCGACCCAGGCGTTCGGGCTGTCGTGGACCTCGGGGCCGCCGCCTGCGATGTTCATGACGAACCACCTCTCACCAGGGCCGGAACCTGTACGCCCGGTCGGTCCCGGACGCTAGCGGATGCCGTGGTTACCGCTGGGATACTGGCCAGCCGAAGCTCACCACAGCCGTGCCGAGATCGCCTTGTGAGCGCGGATGGTACGGGCGAGTGAACGTTGGTAGAGATGAGGTACTCCGGCCTGGCGGAGGCTGCTGCGACAGCAGACATCGAGGAACCACGTCCTGCGCTACGCCACCGACATGGGCTCGGCCAAGAGCAGTGAAGAGGGAGACCCTGAGCAGGGCCAGAGCTACCGCCTGGTGTTCACCGCTGTCCTGGGCACCACGGTCCAGTACATGGAGGACTTCACCTCCCGGCTGCGCTACCTCTACGTCGGCAGCAACGTGAATCAGGTCGCTGCGCAGCTTTCGACGCTGACCTGGCTCCATAGCCGGAGGTCTTCACAAGGATCGATGCCGGCATGCAGCATCCCGGCCCGCGCGTCCGGCGATGTGGGCGACCACCTATTCGACCCTGGCTCCAATACCTCGTTAGGATCCGCGCCATCGCCCTGACCGATCTCGAGCCCGCCCTCCGAGACAGAGCCGAGACCATCCTGGACGTCCTTCAAGGGCTGCTCCCTAAAGAGGACCTCATGGGTGAACGATCGTTCTGGCCTCGGCTCGTTTCAACGCGTCGTGCCGCGGGGCATTGTCGGCTGGTCGTCGGCGGTGTGCCGTACGGTGCCCGGCGTGCGCTGGGAAGACTTTGTGGGCCGCTGGTGAGGGTCGCGGGCGATCCGCCGCATGCTGGTACCTGATGGCCTGGGTGCGACTGGAACTTCCCGGCGAGTGGCGGGCGATCGTCACCTGGATGAAGCAGGAAGGCGACGCGCCGCCCGAGCAAATGCTGGTCGACGTCCGCGCCAAGAGTGTGCAGCAGCTGGCGGCGTTTGCGAACGTCAAGCGGCTGCAGCTCCACGCCGATGGCACGGGTCCGGCCGTGGGAACCGCCACCGCCGGTCGAGCCGTAAGCGCCTGGCCTTTCGTGCGCCAGTCACCTGAAGGCCGAGATGAGCTATGACGCAGAGGAAGTCCCCCAGGGTCGGCCAGGAGCCTACTTCGGGTGCCGTTGACGCACGTGTCACCCGCCGCAAACGAGAGATGGGGCATCTGCCAGCGGGTGCGGTGGCGACGGCGCGGATGGGACTCCACCCACCATGCGGGCACCGGCATGTCCCGGCGGCGCTGGTGTGAGGTGGTGGTGTGCGTGGCGGCCTCAGCGCGAGGTGGCGCCGATGATGGCATCGAGCATCGTCTGTGCGGCGTGCAACTCGGTGATGGAACTGCTGATCCGATCGCGTTCGCGCTGCAGGTCGCCCAGGAGGCCAGGGCATGCCGCAGCCAGGCCGTCACCGGTATCGACCGTGCACGGCAGCACGTCGGCGATGGTGGTGGTGCCGAGCCCGGCGGCCAGCAGGATGCGAATGCGCCGTACCCGCTCCACATCGGCGTCGCTGTACTCGCGGTATCCACTCGGCCGCCGCGCAGGCCGCAGTAGGCCCTGCTCCTCGTAGTAGCGCAGCAGCCGCTGGCTGACGCCGGTGCGCTGAGCCAGTTCCCCGATGCGCATGGACGCCTCCGCTTGACTCTCACATGAATGTGAAGGTTTAGCTTAGCCGCACGAGATGACGCAACCGTGCTGATTCAGAATCGCAGGAGGACCTCATGAGCCACCCCACGGACGGCCGTGTGGCAGTGATCGGACTGAACGCACGCGGCGCGGCACTTGCCCGGGCCAGCGCGGCGGCGGGCGTCGCCGTCACGGTCTGGGACGAGCCTGGCCCACTGGCCGAGGCCCCGCCCATCGATGGTGCCTCTCGGGCCGATTCGCTGCAGGCAGCATTCACAGCCGCGTCGCTGATCCTGCTGTGCGTTGACGACTACGACAGTGCCCAGCGCATTCTCGACCAAGCCGAGCGGCACGTCGGCTCCACAGATGTGGTCAACCTGACCTCGGGAACCAGCGCGCAGGCCGAACAGGTCGCCGCCTGGATGGATGCCAGGGGCGGCCGCTACCTCGACGGCGCGTTGATGGCCCATCCCGAGCATGTCGGCAAGCCGGACACGGTACTGGTCTACAGCGGTTCCCCCCAGGTGTTCGAGCGTCATGAGTCCTCGCTCAAGCTCCTGGGCGGCGCCACCTACCTGGGTGCCGCCCCCGGCGCCGCGGCCCTGTACGACGTGGCGATGCTCAATTTCGCCTGGGCCACCCTGATCGGCTTCCTGCAGACCGCCACCCTGCTCGGCACCGCCCAGATCCCGGCCACCACCGTGACACCACTGCTGACCCACTGGTTGTCCACCACCGTCACCGATGTGATCAACGACTACGCCCGGCAGGTCGACGAACGTCACTACCCGGGCGACGAGGAATGGCTGGAGCTGGATGCCCCGCTCATGGTCCACCTCATCGAGGCCACCCGGACCCGCGGCCTTGACACCGCCCTGCCCGAACTCATCAAGTCGCTGACCGACCAGGGCATCGACGCCGGCCACGGCAAGGACAGCTTCGCCAGCCTGGTTGAGATCATCCGCCGTTGATCGTCCCCCGCACCAGCTCCATCGTTCTGCCCGAAGTCGCACATGACTGCGCCTATCAGCGCAGATGACCACCGGACCGCACGGTCGTGGACGCTGACGGGCCGCGCGGTCATGGACGTTTGTGGGAGCCGACCGTGCGGTCCATGAAGGCCCGGATCCGGCCGTCGGCTGCTCGTCCATCCCGACCGGTCACCGACTCATGGGGCCAGATTCATTCCGGAATCCTCAGCCCGGACGGGCCGATCACCACTCTCAGCTGGCTTCCCAGCGACCTGAACGCACATCGCTGGCCCGTGGTGGTGACCTTCCCCGGAGACCCGGAATCGGCCTCGGTGCTGTATTCGCAAGGCCTGTCGTTCAGCTCCTTCATGCTGCAGCACTCCGATCCTGATCGCCTGGAGTGCTCGACCGGGACCACGGCAGAGCGAGATGGAGTTCGTACAGGATCCCGGCCCTTTTAGGCGGGGCGCGGGCGAGCTGGTGCGATGTTGACGGAGAGTTACGCTGCCAGGGGGCGGCGGCGCCACGTCGGCGGCAGAAGAGGGCGTTGGAGATGCTGGCGCTAGCGGTCGTCCGCGCTTTGATCAGCCTTCGTGGTCGGGGCTGGGAGCGCGAAGACGTCACCGCGCAGACAGTCGCTCCTGGGTTCGGGTGACAAGGGAGCCGGTTCGCCGAGGACGATCTGCGCGCGGCACCCACCGATCGCGAGCCCGTCGGCGGCGTGACCGGAGAACCGATCATCGGCTGCGTCACCGAGCAGGATGGCTGTCGACCGGTCTTTCACAGCTAGTGCACGGGAGCTGGACAGAGGTTTCGGGACTGCCAACTGGGCGCCCGCCGCATACGCTCGCGGTGTGGCAGGCGCCTTCTCGAGCTTGAGAACGAGGCCGGCGTCCCGCTCGAACGCGACCGCCCCGCAGGCGGTCAGACCAGGCAACTCCCTGCTGGAGCTGTGACACCTAAGACCGCCACCAGCTGTCGCTCTCGCAATCAACGCGCTCCTGCCGGCCTGTGGTCGGGGGCATAGCCTGAGTCAGGCCTTGGCGCGCTGCTGCTTGAGGCGGAGCTCCTCTTTGCGGACTTCGGCTTGGATGGCTTGCTCGCGTTGGAGCCAGTCAGGGTTTTCGGCCTTCAGGTTCTCGATCTCGGCTGTGGTGAGGGGGCCCGTGATGCCGGCGCGGGCCAGACCTGAGGCGGAGACGCGGAGCTTGGCGGCGACGACCTGGCGGGGATGGGGGCCCTCGCGGCGCAGGTCCGCGAGCCAAGAGGGCGGGTCGGCTTGGAGCGCGTTCAACTCGTCTCGGGAGACAGGGCCTTCCTGAAACTCGGCAGGCGCTGCGGACAGCAGGATCCCCAGCTTCTTGGCCGCGGTCGCGGACTTCATGGTCTGCGGCGTCTTTGCCTTGGACGTGCTCATGACCTCAAGGGTAGCTAGCGGAAGCGAGCTACCTGGACGTGACTAGGCTGAAGAAGTGACCAATGCTGAGTTCCGGCTGGCCTACGTGCCGGGGGTGACGCCCGGGAAGTGGGCTGGGGTGTGGGCCGAGCGGGTGCGGGAGGTGCCGCTTCGGCTGGTGCAGATGCCCGCCGCCGAGATCGTCCCCGTGCTGCGGGACGGTGGTGTGGACGCGGCGTTCGTACGCCTGCCCGTCGACCGGGAGGCCCTTCATGTGATCCCGCTGTACCTGGAGACGACCGTGGTGGTGGTGCCGAAGGATCACGCGGTGGCCGCGGTGGAGGAGGTGGAGGTCGCCGATCTCGCCGACGAGGACGTGTTCGAGCCGCTCGACAACGTCTTGGCCTGGGACCACCGCCCCGGGCAGCCTGCCTTCACCCGACCTGAGAGCACCGCTGAGGCGATCGAGTTGGTGGCGTCGGGGGCCGGCGTCCTGCTGCTCCCGCAGTCTTTGGCCCGTCTCCACCACCGCAAAGACCTCACCTACCGCACCGTGACCGACGCCCCTCAGTCCCAGATCGGCCTGGCCTGGCTCGAGGCCGAGACGACCGACCTCATGGAGGAACTGATCGGCATCGTCCGCGGCCGCACCCCCAACAGCTCCCGTGGCCGCAACCCCCAACAGCAGCCCACCCGCAAGAAGCCGCCGCAAAAGCGCTCCACCCCCAAACGTCGCCGCCAAACGCGCCGCCGGACGTGACGAGGGTCATGCCTACCGACATCGCATTCCTGCCACCACCCTGGAACTCCTCACTGACGTAGAAGCTGCGGTCTGGCGGCCCCGCCACAGGCACTTCCCCGCCAACCCGCCGCCGGTGATCCGGCTGCGGCCTCCGTCGGCGGTACGGCATCTCAACCCCCGACACCGCTAACGTGATCGCCGCCGAACGCCACCGGCACGGCGCCTACACCGGTACTGAGGACCTGATGCGCCAGTTGGCGACCCCGTGACCCCCGCCGACCACCGCCACCCTCGAAGCCCGGGCCACCGGCGGCTCCTTCACTTCACTCAACCCCGATCACCGGCAGGCACCGGGGCTACCCCATCGCCAGCATGTGACATATCGAGCACGAGATACTGGAGCCACCACACGACGACCGGGCGACAACCGAGCTGCCGATCGAGGCCGCAGAGCGGGACATCGAGCTACGGGGGTCCCCCGCTGCGGGACGCGGCTCGGCGCCAACCATCTCTGGCTAACACACCCTGGTGTCGTTTTCGCCGAATGCGGCAGAAGAGTGCGTTGACCGACCGCCATCGGAGGTCCGGGCGGTCCCCATGCCGCCGCTCCACAGGGGCTGATGTGGTCGACGCCAGTTGATTCCAAGGCGCCCGCGGCAGTGGGCCCGGCCTTTGAAAGTCGCTAATAGTCCGTGTCCTGCGCCGGTCGGCAGGGGTCAGTCCGCTGTGCGTGTGTCATCCCGGGACTTGATCGAGGGAGTCGGCCAGGCTCCCCGTACTGCGACCAGCGCCGCCTGGGTCCGCGAGGGCAGTTCGAGTTTGCGAAGGATGCTGCTGACGTGGGTGCGCGCGGTCCGTTCGCTGATGAACAGTCGACGGGCGATCTCCTTGTTCGTACACCCTTCGGCCACCAGCGCCAGGATTTCCCGCTCCCGTTTGGTGAGTACGTCCAATGCCACAGCAGGGGCGGTTCGCGCGGCCTGCTCGCCAGGTGGGTCCGATCGCGCCGCGGGCGGCTCATCGGCTGGTCGCCGCCATGCCGGGATGCTCAGCCGGCCGGACGCGAGCAGGTAGTGCAGGAGGACGGCCAAGCTCCAGAAGAAGCTGAACCACAACGGCCACCAGTAGTCCGCACCGTAATCCTTGGGAGCCGGTGAGGGGTCCCGGGTCAGCTGCCACAACCCGATCAGGACACCGCTGACACTCGCCGCGACCATGGCGTGGTCGCGCGCGGAGGTGTCGCGCGGCCGCGGTCGGGGTTCGTCCGGCAGATCGCGCAGCGCCTCGGCCAGTTGTGCCTGCGTGCGAGCGGCTGCGGCCGCCTCATTCCGGTCGAGGAACTCCTCCATGGTCAGCCGGCCCGCGGTGAGATGGGCCTGCAACAGGTCCACGGTTCGCTGCCGGTCCACGTCGCCGGCCCGCTGGTTGCCGTCCATATCGCCATCATTCTCGCGGTTGTCACGATCGTCCAACATCGTCAATGTCCCTCTGCGGCCGGGCAGTCGGTGCCGGGCGGTGGTGGGGTCCGGAAGAACAGATACCGGTCGACGATGGCGTCGACGCAATCACTGCGGCCATAGACGATGTGGCCCCACCCCCGATAGGTGAGCAAGATCGCCTCGTCGCCGAGTTGACGGGCGACGTTGGCGGCCGCGTTGTATCCGGTCGCGGGATCATGCAGGCCGTTGACCAGCAGCAACGGTGTCGCGGCGCCGTGCACCCGCAGCCGATGCTGCGGGTTGGCGACCGGTTTGGGGGAGCCGAGACATGCGGCGGTGCCGTAGACCGCGAAGGTGCCGTACCGCATGTCGGGGGCGACCGCGCGGCTGCGGTGCAGCAGGGCGGCGTACTCGCGATAGTCGCGCACCGGCAGGTCGTAGTCAGAGCAGAAGATCGCCACCGGCGGGTATGGGACGGGCTCTGCCCACGGCACCGACCTCGCCGGCGCGGGCGCCGGGCTGTTGTCCAGATCGGCGAGGACCTGCGCCAGCAGCGCCCACTGCGGGCCGCGGAACCCCTGCTCGGCGAGGTCGATGAGGAAGAACTGGCTCAGCAAGGCCGTCGGGTCGTCCGGATGACGCAGCTCACCACGCTGCGCCCGGGCGAGCAGGCGGGCCCACACGGCCCGGACATCGCGCCGAGCCAAGGCGCACTCGGGGGCACGCCGGCACCAGGAGACGAACTCCTCGAACGAATCCTGGAGGTTGGCGGCTTGCGCCTCCAGGTGGGCCCGAGTACCCAGGCTGTGGTCGGTGACGCTGTCCAGGACCAGTGCGCGGACCCGCCGCGGGTACGACTCGGCGTACTGCTCGCCGAGCAGAGTGCCGTAGGAACGCCCCCGGAAGGTCAGGGCGTCCTCCCCCAGCGCCTCCCGGATGGCGTCGAGATCGTGCACCCCGCTGCGGGTGTCCACGTGGTCGAACACCGGTCCGGTGCGTGCCCTGCAGTCCGCGCGCAACCGCCGGTTGTAGGCCAGGCGCGCATCGAAGTCGGCCTGGCTGGTCAAGACCGGTGGCGGTTCCTGGGCTAGCAGCTCTGCCGAGCACAGCACTGGGTGACTGCGACCGATACCGCGAGCGTCATAACCCACGATGTCGAACCGGCGGTTGAGGCTCGTGATGAACCGGCCCCGGTTGGACAGTACGCGGTCGACACCGGAGTCGCCCGGCCCGCCCGGGACGTCCACCAGCGAGCCGATACGGGCCGCCGGCTCGGTGGCCGGCAGCCGGACCAGGGCGAGGTCCAGCCTCGCTCCGCGCGGACGAGCCCAGTCCACCGGCACCGACAGCGTGCCGCATTGCGCGGTCGGATCCCCATCGCACGGAGCCCACGCGATGGGCGGCGTGGCGCCGGCCGACGCCGGCCATGGCACCAGGACGGCACCAAGGTTGAACACCACGGCAACGATCAACCGAGGCAGCATGAGCCGGGTCGAGGTCACGTGTCCCCACGTCCCTTCTCTGATCCGGAGGCCTGCACAAAAGGCTGGCCTCGCGGCTGCCCACGGCGCGTCGGCCGACTGCCGCAAATCGGACGAGACATCCGTCCTACGACAGCCGAACGCGCAAGCCGCCCCGGGTCCCGCTCATCGGCTGATCAGCACGTGCGCGAAGCCGGTCCGGCCCTCTTTCTCCCAGAACGTGCTTTCTCCCAGAACGTGGCCCCGCCGCAAAGTGGAGCCCAGCCGATCCCGGGGCCGTCCTGAGCCGCACCCTCTGACATGGCAGACCTCTGGTCAGCCCGTGACCCTCGCGGGGTCGCTGCAGAGCTGGGCGATCAACGTGGCGTAGGCCCATTCTTCCCACCTGTCCGGTGACCAGCCGCGGTCTTGGACGAAGAGCAGGTACAGCTGCGGGCTGAGCAGTCCGAACAGCACGTCCGCGGCCATCGCGACGGAGACGTCAGGACGGACGTCGGGCTTGCCGACCAGCGCTTCGGCCGCAACGTGCTGCACGGTGTAACGCGGATCGGGGCCGTCGGGCCATTGCGCGGCGATCTGCGGGTCGGTGGCCGCGGCGGCTGCGATCAACGGCATGATCGGGGCGACCCGGCCCAGGATCTCGCTCGTACCGCGCACGTGCGCGCGCAGTTGGCCGGCTGCGGTGGGCGCGGCGCACGCGGCGCGGAACCATTCACGGTCCATGGTGGCCACCGGCTCGGCGTCGCCGGCGATGGACGTGTCGACGACGTCCTTGAACAGCGCGCGCTTGTTGCCGAAGACGAAGTAGACCGTCTGAACGGCCACGCCTGCCCGGTCCGCGACCTCCTGCAGGCTCGTCGCCCCGTAACCCTGCGCGACGAACAGCTCCCGCGCTGCCTGGATGACCTTCTCGCGGGTGCGGCGCGAGCGCTCGGCCCGTTTGTCCGGCCGCTTGACGGTGTCCATGGTGGGAGTATATCTCTAGAGTTCATCACTAGAGTTCAACTCTAAAAATGGAGGGTTCATGGATCAGCCGAAGACTGCATGGGGAACGGACGCAGAGCGGGTCGATGCCGAACGGCGCCTGGAGGAGGCCGTACACCGCGAACTGGAGGACTACTACCGCGCCGGCAAACCGCCGTGGGACACCGGCGTGACACCGCCCGAGCTGGTCGCCCTGGTAGAGGGGCGCGGTGCGATGCCGCCCGGCCGCGCTTTGGAACTCGGCTGCGGCACCGGAACCAACGCCACCTATCTGGCCCGGCACGGCTGGGAGGTCGTGGCCGTCGATCTGATCGACCGCGCCGTCCGGAAGGCTCGCGAGAAGGCGGACGCGGCCGGGGTGGCAGTACGGGTGCTGTGCGGAGACGCGACCCGCCTCGACGAGTTGGACGTGCCCGGCCCCTACGATCTGTTCTTCGACCTGAGCTGTCACTGCGGCATTCCGCCGCACCGCCGCGACGCCTACGCCGCCGGACTCACCCACCGCGCCGCTCCCGGCGCACGGCTCTTGATGTTCGGATACGGTCCCGAGGCGTTCGACGACCCGATCTCCGGCGTCACCGCCGACGAGTTGCGCGCCAGGTTCGCCGGCTGGGAGCTGGTCGACGTCACACCCGGCACGAATCCGGTCCCCACCTTCTGGTTCACGCTGCGCCGCACCACGGGAAAAGCATGAGCCGACCGGCGTCCTCCGGGGTGCCGAACACGGTGTGCTCCGGAGCAGACACCGGCCGCCATCACTGGCGCGTAAGCAGCCGAACGGTGAACGGCCGGATGGCTGATCGCTACGTGCCGCCCTGAGCCCGTACCCGCTGTCCCGATCGTGGTCCAGCCACACCCCGGCGAAGGAGATCTGATGAGCACCGTTGTCAACGTTCAGCAGGCAGCGGTGACCATCGCCTGGGGGCGCTTCGGGTCTCACGCGCCATAGAAGTCCCGCTGCCCGGCCGACATGCCCGGCCGTCTGGTCACGAGGCAGTGGGCGGATATCGCGGCGTGGCCAAGACCGACGGACGCGACACCTTCGTCATCGCTGACCAAGCGCGCATTCGCCGCGACCGGCAGCAGATCCCGGCTGCCGATGAGGCCGCTGTCGAGCTGAAGATCCTCACCGCCCACCGCGAGGACCTGAGCGCCGACCGTGTCCGGGTCGTCAACCGGCTGCGCGGCCAGCTGCTGACCGGCTACCGGACACCCGCCGCGCTGCGGCCTGCCGTCGGCGCTGCGACGCCTACTGCGGGCCGGTCGGAGTGCTGTCCGCTTCGAGGGCGATGACCTGTTCCAGGGCGCTCCGCAGCATGGTGACCTGGTCCTTGCCGAGATGCCGCGACCATCGCTGCTCGAGGTCCGCGAGGATCCGGGCGGCTGCGACCTGGGCCATCCTGCCTTGGTCGGTGAGCCGGATGATTTTTGCGCGGCGGTCGGCCTTGTCGGCCACTCGTTCGAGGTATCCGTGATCCTCTAGTTCGCCGACCAGTTCGCCGATCGCCTGCTTGGTGAGTCCGGAGCGTTCGGCGAGCGTGGTCAGCCGCGAACCTTCGGCGTCGATGAACCGGAACACCGATCCGTGGACGTACCGGATCCCCTCGAACCCTTCGTCGGCCAGCTGCTGGTGAAGTCCCCTGAGCGCGATGTCCCTGACCTGCGTGAGCAGGGTGGGGAGCGGCAGCTTGGCCTCGTGTTGCCGCTCGCGCGTTCCTGAACGCGTCGTCATCGGGGTCCTTCTTCCAGGCGAGTTCGTCAGGCGGCTTGACGATATCAGCCCACGTGGTAAGGTCACCTGACTGTCAGGCGGCTTGACTAATTTCTGGAGGACGGAATGTCCAACATTGCCCAACAGCGCGAGCAGTTCGCTGCGATGTTCACCCGGCCCTTGCCTGCGGAGGTCGGCTCGTCGGCGACGACGCTCGGCGGGCGGCCGGCACTGGAGCTGCGGACCGCGGCGCCCGGCACGGCGGGCGAGGACGTGCTGCTGTATCTCCACGGCGGTGGGTTCGTGGTCGGATCGGCGCGTGTCACCGCCCACCTCACCGCCGCGCTGCTGCGGCACCTGGACGGCCGGGCGGTCTCGCTCGACTACCGGCTGGCGCCCGAGCATGCGTTCCCGGCCGCGCCCGATGACTGCCTGGCGGCCTACCGCGAGCTGCTGGACTCCGGTGTCGATCCGCAGCGGCTGGTGATCGCGGGCGACTCGGCCGGGGCCGCGCTGGCCGTCGTCACCATGATGCGCGCCCGGGACGCGGGCCTGCCGATGCCGGCGGCGGCGGTCCTGTTCTCGCCGGCGGTCGATCTGACCCTCAGCGGCGCGAGCATGCAGTCCAAGAACGGGGTGGACCCGTTCTTCGCTCCGGCCGATCTCGAGTGGCTCTTCGATCAGTACCTCGCCGGCGGTGACAGTGCGGCACCCGAGGCGAGCCCGGTCTTCGCCGATCTCACCGGGCTGCCGCCCCTGCTGATCCAGGTCGGCTCGAATGAGCTCCTGCTGGACGACGCCGTACGGCTGGCCGGACGCGCCGGGGCCGACGAGGTCGCGGTGACGTTGGAGGTGGTTCCGCGGCAACCGCACGTGTTCCAGCTCGATGACGAGTCGGCCGAGGCGGCAGCGGCGCTGGAGCGTGCCGGCCGGTTCCTGGCCACCCGGCTCGGCGGCGAGAAGTGGGAATCATGAACCGGCTGGCCGATCAGGTGATGAAGCCGATACTCGGTGGCAAGATCGCAGGATGCTGCAACTCACCGATTTCATCATCGACTGCCCGGACACGATGAAGCTGGCAGCCTTCTACTCCGCGGTGACGGGCCGCCCGGTCAAGGAAGGCAGCCACGAGAACTGGGCCGGCATCACGTTCGGCGAGATCGAGCTGGCCTTCATCCGGGTGGACGACTACCGCGCTCCGCAGTGGCCCGACAGCGAGCACCCCAAACAGTTCCACCTCGACTTCGAAGTGGACGATATCGAGTCCGAGCAGCGCCGCGTCCTCGACCTCGGCGCGACGCTCCAGCGGGACTTCATCGACTCCGACGGCTACGGCTGGCGGGTCTACACCGACCCGATCGGCCACCCTTTCTGCCTGTGCCATAACAAGGGGGTCATCTGGACCGACCAGGGCCCGATCTGGCCCAAGCGCGACTAGGGCCTGCTGAGAAGTGTGGTCGGCAGACTCCTGGGAGACACCGCCCGCAAGTACGGCCCCGCCGGGCGGCTTGACATCCAAGCTCGTGGGACGTCTTTCAGAGGCTCGGGCGGTTCTCACGCTGTGATGCGGGCGAGTGCGTCCAACGGGTCTGCCAGGAGGCAGCGGAACGCGAGTTCCGCCGCGCCGACCAGGGTGGCGTCGTCGTGCAGCGCCGAGGTGCGCAGCTGCGCCCGCTCCTGGGAGACGGGGAGGACACTGGCCGCCACGCGCGCGTGGATCCGGGGTGCCGCGCCCTGATAGATCTCGCCGAGCGTGCCGCCGAAGACGACGGCGCCGGGATTGAAGAGATTGATCAGATTGGCCACGCCGATCCCGAGCCAGTCGCCGACCCGGTCCAGGGCCTTGCGGGCGGCGGCGTCACCGTTCTCAGCCGCCTCCACGATGGCTCGCACGCCGTCCCGCCCGACCGGCCCGCCGACGCGCCCGGCCGCCTCCAGCAGCGCCGCTTCGCCCACCTCCGCCTCCAGACAGCCCTGCGAACCGCAGTTGCAAGGGCGGCCGTCATGAGGATTGACGATCATGTGCCCGAGCTCGGCACCGTAGCCGTCATCGCCGTCCAGCAGCTTGCCGCCGACGATGATGCCGCCGCCCACCCCGACATCTCCGTGCAGGTAGACAAGGTTCCGATGGCCGACGCCAGCCCCGCGTTCATGCTCGGCAAGCGCGCTCAGATGGGCCTCGTTGCCGACGGTCACAGGTAGGCCCAGCCCCAGCTGCCCGCTGAGCGCGGGCGCGAAATCCAGGTCGGTCCAGCCCATGTTGGGAGCCAGGCGCACCATCCCGTCTGCGGCCCTGATCAAGCCGCAGTACGACACGCCGACCCCGACGCACCTCGCGCTCCGGGGTGCGGCATCCACAAGCGCGCGGCCGAACCCGGCCAGGACACCGACCACCTCGTCGAGATCTGCATACCTGCTGCGCCGCCGGGCCGCCTCCCTTCGCTCCAGCACCGCACCGCCGAGCACGACCCTGGCGGCCACCAGCCGATCCACCGCCACATCGAACGCCAGCACGTACCACCGGTCGCTCTCGGGCCGCACCACCAGCGACGGTCGACCCGCCCGCCCCGTCGACCCTGAGGCCCCCTCGTACACCAGGCCCGCCGCCGTGAGCTGCGTGGTCAGCGCCAGGATCGTGCTGCGGTTCAGGCCCAGCCGGTTTGCCAGCGCCGCGCGCGAGATCGGGCCGGTCAGATGCACCTGCCGCAGAACGGCCCCGAGATGGTGTCTGCGGATCTCCTGCGGAGTGCCGCCTTTCACCGCACTAATGGTGCCACATGTTGAGAACACTGCCCGGATCGACGGAATGTTCTTACTGCGTACGCCACAGCGAATGATTCGGAATCATAGATGGAGATCCCGTCAGCTGTGCAACGTCGAGCGCGGATACACCTGCGATTCGAAACCATCCGCTGCCCCCACTGCCACAAAGAACTACTTTGCAACAATTTTACGATTCAAGGGGATTGTGGGTGCGGATTCCTCTTGCGACACTGAATGTGCTGGTCGCCCCCGGTCGAACGGGATTCCGCAACATAAGGCTGACGCTGTGTCACGAAATGTTTCGACGCGATTAATGGATCGTTGGGAGAGGTGTTGGACGTCATTGTGCACGAACTCACGGAGGACCATTTCACGCCACGGGACGTCCCCGATTTCGGGCTTCCTGAACCGGTCTACGCACAGGCGCTGGACAACCTGGTTCAGGCCAACGTGGACGTGATCGTTCACACCGGCGACGACCAGATCCTTCTCGGGTACCGCAAGGACCTGCCACTACGGGACATGTTCTGGGTGTTCGGCGGCCGGATGAAGGTGGGTGAGACCATGGCCGACGCCGGCGCGCGTGCCCTCGTCCGCGAACTCGGACTCAACGTGGACCGGGGCCGGCTTGGTTTTGCGAACATCTACAACGTGATGTGGGGAACCAGAAGCGCGCCGCCCGAGGAGCGCGGATTCCAGACCCTCCTCACCCTGATGAAGTACCGGTGCACCGAGGAAGAGGCCGAATCCGTCGCCGTTGCCGACAACACGCACCAGTCGGTGCGCTGGCACTCCACCACCGAAATCCGTGAGCTCCACACCTCCGGGTCCGAGTTGATCCACCCATTTCTTCCCATCGTCCTACAGAACGCGGGACTGTACTGACTGATTAGACGCCCGGCCCGCTTGGACGATCGGCATTTCCGCATTCCCAGCCGCCTTGTCGGCATCCCGAGACGGGAAGCCGGCAGGAGTCATCTCACTTCTGGAGACGCGCGTGAACTGTCGTTCCTGCCGCACCGTCGACCTGACCGAAGTCCTCGATCTCGGCAACCAGTATCTCAGCGATTTCCGGGACGACGATCGCCGTCCACCGCAGTGGCCGTTGACCCTGATGCTGTGCCGGGCGTGCGGGCTTCTGCAATTGCGGGACACCACCCCGCGAGAGTTGATGTACCACGATCGGTACGGGTTTCGGTCGGGCGTCAACGAGGCGATCCGCACCGACCTGCGTTCCATCGTGGAGCACGCCCTGACGACGCACCCCGACGCGCGGCGATGGCTGGACATCGCCTGCAACGACGGCACGCTTCTGTCGTTCGTCCCGCAGGAGATTCACCGGGTCGGCGTCGACCCGGTGACGACGTTCGAACCCGAGTCGCGTCAGCACGCCGACCGGATCATCGTCGACTTCTTCCACCCGCGCTGGTTCGCCCCCGGCCCAGACGGTCAGGACCACGAGCGGTTCGACATCATCACGTGCGTCTCCATGTTCTACGACCTGGACGACCCGAACGCATTCGTCGCCGACGTCGCCAAGGTTCTGGCACCGGACGGCGTGTGGGTCATCCAGCAGAACTACCTGCTGACCATGCTGGAGTTGTGCGCGGTCGACAACGTGTGCCACGAGCACATCACCTACTGGTCGGTGGCCGCATTGGAAGACCTGCTGGGCCGGCACGGCCTGGAGGTCAACGACGTCCTGCTGTCGGAGGTGAACGGCGGCTCCTTCCGAACCGTGGTGTCGCATCGCGGTGCTCGGCCGGTCAGCCCGTCCGTCGCCGCGCAACGCGACCTCGAAGCGAGGGCCCGCCTGCACGAACCCGACACCTGGTACCGGTTCGCCGACCGCGTTCGCCAGGCATTCGATGACCTGCACCGCCTCATCGACGAGATCAACGCGGCCGGAGAACGCTGCTACATCTACGGCGCGAGCACCCGGGGCGGGACGATCTGGCAGGCCGCGGGCCTGACCGTGCGGGATCTGCCGTTCGCGGTGGACCGGCAGGCGGCGAAGATCGGCCGCACCATCGCCTCGATCGGGGTGCCGATCATCTCCGAGGAGCAGGCCCGCGCCGATCATCCGGAGTACATGCTCGTCGCACCGTGGTTCTTTCGCGAGGTGTTCGTCGAACGGGAGCGCGACTACCTGCGCGCCGGCGGCAAACTCATCTTCCCGCTGCCCGACCTGGAGATCGTGGGCGCCTGAGACGAGGAGTTCCAGTGCCACGTGCGCTGATCACGGGGATCACCGGGCAGGACGGCATGTACCTCGCCGAGCTCCTGTCAGGGAAGGGCTACGAGGTCTTCGGCCTGGTCCGAGGGCAGAACAACCCGCGGGCCCAGCTGGTCGCGGAGGCCGTCCCCTCCAGCCGGCTGCTCAGCGGCGACCTGAGGGACCTGCCGAGCCTGGTGGGAGCCCTGGACATCGCCCGTCCGGACGAGGTCTACAACCTGGGCGCGATCAGCTTCGTCGGCATGTCCTGGCGGCAGGCCGAGCTCACCAGCGAGATCACCGGGCTGGGCGTGCTGCGGATCCTTGAGGCGCTGCGGATCCACACCCAGGGTGACATGTCGAAGGTGCGCTTTTACCAGGCGTCCAGCTCGGAGATGTTCGGCAAGGTCCGCGAGGTGCCGCAGAACGAGAGCACCCCGTTCCACCCCCGGTCCCCTTACGGCATCGCGAAGGCGTTCGGCCACTACATCACCGTCAACTACCGCGAGTCCTATGGGGCGTACGCGTGTTCGGGGATCCTGTTCAACCACGAGAGCCCGCGCCGGGGCCAGGAGTTCGTCACCCGCAAGGTCACCCGTGGTGCCGCGCGCATCGCGCTCGGGCTGCAAGACACCCTCTTCCTCGGCAACATCGACGCGTACCGGGACTGGGGATACGCCGGCGACTACGTCGAGGCGATGTGGCTGATGCTCCAGCAGGACGAGCCCGGGGACTATGTGATCGCTACCGGGGAGACGCACACGGTCCGGGACCTGCTCGACATCGCCTTCCACCGGGTCGGCATCGAGGCCTGGGAACGCCACGTGCGGCAGGAACCCCGGCTGTTTCGCCCGGCCGAGGTGGACCTGCTGGTCGGGGACTCCTCGCGGGCCCGCGAGGAGCTCGGCTGGAAGCCACGCGGCAACTTCCGCGATCTCATCGAGATGATGGTCGACGCTGACCTGGCCGACCTGGCACGTCACCCCCACGATCCCGCGAGCGCGGGTCGGACATCGGACTGGGAGGACCCGCGATGGGCGCGGTGAACGTCCCCATGACCATGCTGAACACCGGCGTCGCCATGCCGCGCCTGGGGCTCGGCACCTGGATGATGACCGCCGCGGACGTCGCCTCCGTCATCCCGACGGCCGCACGGCTCGGATACCGGATGATCGACACGGCGGCGTACTACGAGAACGAGAACGGGGTGGGCGAGGGCATCGCCCGTTCGGGCGTGCCTCGCGAGGAGTTCTTCATCATCTCCAAGGTGAACGGCCGTGACCACGGATACGACAACACACTCAAAGCGTTCGACAAGAGCCTGGCCCGGCTGGCCCTGGACCATCTCGACCTGTACCTCATCCACTGGCCGATGCCCATGCGCGACCGTTACGTCGAAACGTGGCGCGCCTTCGCCCGGCTCCTGGCCGAGGGGCGCACCAGGGCCATCGGAGTCTCCAACTTCACACCCGCCCACATCGACCGCATCATCGCCGAGGTGGGGACGCCCCCTGCGGTGAATCAGATCCAGCTCAACCCGAGAGTGGCACGGCATGCTTGGCGCGCCTACGCGCGGGAGCACGGAATCACCTTGCAGTCATGGCAGCCGTTGAACCGCGGCGAATCCCTCCTCGTCGAACCGGTGGTACGCGAGATCGCCGCCCGCCACCGCAGAACGCCAGCGCAGATCATCCTGCGTTGGCATCTGCAACACGATCTCGTCCCGCTGCCCAAGTCCCTGAACGAGCAACGCTTGGCCGCCAACATCGACGTATTCGACTTCCAGCTCTCCGCAGCAGAGATCGAGGGCATCTCCGCTCTCGACGGAACCGAGGAACCCGCCGACCCCGAGACCACGGAAGTGGACTGAACCCGGCAGGCCCGTCCTGGTACTCAGCCGCAGATGGTGATCTCCGCAGCTGGTGCCCTATGACAGACGCCGCTGATAGTTGGGGATCGAACAGTCGCCGCCCGCCCCGGCGATCTCGGGGAAGATCATGAGATTCAGCCGGTCTAGCAGCTCTGCCGCCGGCAGCGGCTTGATGAAGCCGACCTCGACAGTTGTGTTCGATCTACGGCTGCTGGACCCGAGCGGACGGCGTTGAAGTCCCCTTAATTAGGATTCGGCAGGCTGTCGTCCTGTCGATAGCTGCCGGAAGGTACGGTCAGCTGGGATGCAGGCACATCCCATACCCGGCTTGCCAGCCGCCATTGGCTTGTGCGTGCCATCGGGAAGTCACGTGGGAGCCGCTTGTGGGGGATGGTCGACCGGTGCCGTTCACCGCATCGCAGATCGTGGTGCGCCAGACCGAACAATGGTTCACCCAGCGTGGGGCGCCCACGATGATCGCCGGGTACGGCTTCGTCACGCATGTGCTTCCCCGAATGGTCCCGTCGCTGGCATTGGTGACGCTGGCGAGCCTGGCATGGCTGGTGCCGCCCAGAGCCGCAGGTTCGGGGAGCATGGTCCTGCTCGGCGGGGTCATCGTGGTGACGGTGGCCGTGTGGGGAGCGATGAGGGTGCTCGTCCGGCGGCGGCCTCGCTTGTCGCGTACGGCCACCGTCGCGATACTCGCCGGGTACGCGGCGATGCCGGTCGCCGTCCCTTTGCTGCAGCTCGCGGTCGACGATGCGGTCACGCCGCCTGGCGGACCGGTGGTGGGACTGGTGGGCTTCGTCATCTTCTTCGCCGCCGTCTTCGTGGCGACGCTGCTGGGCACCACCTACGGCCTGGGGGCGCTGCTGCGCCGAGCGATCCGGCGGGCCTTCTCCGACCTGGGCACCAACGTGCACCTGCTGGGCCGTGCGCTGCCCATGTTGCTGTTCGTCACGCTCTTCCTGTTCTTCACCGGCGAGCTGTGGCAGGCGGTGAACCGGCTGACGTGGTGGCGGATCGCGCTGGTCGTCGGGCTGTTCGCAGCGATCACCGTGCTCGCCGCGGCCTCCCGCCTGCGCGAGGAGATCGGGCGGGTCGAACAGGATCTCAGCCCGGACCGGCTGGCGTCGGCGTGCATGGGAACGCCGCTGGCCGAGGTACCGATCGGCGACCTGGTGCCCGGTGGCCGGCTCCGTGCGGTGCCGCTCAACGGGCGCCAGGCACGCAACCTCCTGCTGATGCTGGCCACCCGCCAGCTGGTCCAGGCAGCGGTGGCCGGCGCGGCGCTGTTCGCGTTCTTCCTCATCCTCGGCCTGCTCGTGGTCACGCCCGAGACAGCCGAGCAGTGGATCGGCGCCAAACCCGCCCCCTCCGGCCTCCTTCCCGCGGTGCCGGTCGCGTTGCTCCGCATCGCCACACTCTTCGCCGGGTTCGGCAGCATGTACTTCGCGGTCACCTCGATGAGCGACGCCGACCACCGGCGCCAGTTCTTCGCTCCGATCATCGACAGAATCGAGCGCATACTCGCCGTACGGGCCGTCTACCTGGCCATACGCGCCACCCCCCAAGGGCCACACGGCGCAGCCGGCGACACCGCAACATGAACCACCCGCTCGGCCGCTCCCCTGCGCTTATTGCGGCCGCAGCAGCCAAGGATGAGCTGGTTCCGCGAACGCTTCTGCTGCGGCCTGGCGGCGCGCAGCCGGGGGTCTCATCGGCAATCTGAACGCGACCCGTGAGCGCCTTGTTGGCCCATGCAGCTCCTGTGTGAATGGGCGCGTTAATGAGCCAGTGTGCACGCTTTATGGCCATTGAGCGGTTGATATCAGGAAATGGCCATGGTGGGTTTGGTTGCGCATCGGCTGCGTCACCGTACGGTGAGGATTTTGTTGCTGATCGCCTAGACACCCGTTGTCCTTGTGGACGGCCCGCGAGCGGTCTTGGCGTCGGCGCCGACAGGGCTCTGGGATGCCGTGGGTCTGCGTCTTCCGCTCTTTCTCCGCTGGTGCCCGGTGGTGTGGGCGTTGCCCGCCCCGACGAGCAGGCCAAGATCACCGCCCTGGCGCGAATTCCTGCTGGTTTGTTATTGCTCGCCGGCCAGGGCTGCTTTTTATGGACCATTCATGGCCGCGGTTGCGAGTATCCACGGCCGAAGGCTGGAGATCCGGGCGCCTCTAAAAAGGTTCTTGAAAAGCGTGCAACCTCCGTCACACCTCGTGCGTATGTGTTGGGCACAGAAAGGCTCGGCGGGAGAGAAAGGACTGTAGATGACGCCTGGACGCAGGATCACGGTGGCCGCCACGGCCGCGGCCGTGCTCGCGGCCGGATGCGGCGGCGGGGGTGAGAAGTCGACCACCGCGTCCGGCGGCGGCCCCCAAGGGGACGGCAAACTGCCGGAGGCCACCACGTACACGACATTGAAGGGTCTGCCGCAGGACCAGGCCCCGTTCAAGGCCGACGGCACCGTCGTCCGGCCCAAGGCGCCGCTCCCGGTGTCGGCACAGCCGGGCGGCCCCGCGCTGGCGATGCTGCCGGACAAGCAGCTGGGCGGGCCCACGTGGGTGCCGGTGGTGGAGAGCAGGCCCGGATGGAACCGGGTGCTGCTCCCGAGCCGGCCCAACCGGGTCACCGGCTGGATCCCCGGCGCGACCGACAAGGTGGAGACCGCGCGCAGCACGCACGCGGTCACGGTGGACGTGAGCGACCGCCGTCTGACGCTCACCGAGTCGGGCCGCAAGGTCGGCTCGTGGACGGTCGCGGTCGGCGAGGCCAAGACGCCCACCCCGACGGGGCGGACGTTCCTGCTGGCGTCGCTGGCTCCCCCGAAGGCCACCTACAGCCCGCTGATCCTTCCGGTCGGCGCCCACTCGGAGACCCTGGACACCTTCGGCGGCGGCCCCGGGACCGTCGCCTTCCACGGCTGGCCCCGCAAGGACGTGTTCGGCAAGGCCGTCACGCACGGGTGCGTCCGCGTGCCCGCAGATGCGCTGGCCCGCCTGTCCAAGGCTCCGCTCGGCACCCCCGTCGAGATCGTCGACTGACGGGACTCCCTGCCCTCCCCGCTCTGTTGCCCCGCATTTCCCACCCCCCGGGGGCGACGCCCCCCTGTCAAAGGAGACAAGCATGCGCGTGAAGCATCTAGCCCGTGCCGCCGTGATCGCCGGCGCCGCCGCCCTGCCGCTGGCCGGCACCCTGCCACTGGCGGGGACGCTGCCGTCCGCCCAGGCCACCACGCCGCCCAGCCAGGCGTTCGCCGTGTCGGCGTCCGGTCCGGTGGCCGTCCCGGCGACGCCGTCGGTGACCTCCTCGGGCCCGTCCACCGTCAGCCGCAGCGTCGCCGAGCTGCCGGCCAACCCGGTGCTGCAGGCCCGGGTGCTGAACGCCGCCGCCGGCAAAGCGCACGCCCGCGCCTCGGTCGTCGACCTGAAGGTGCCCAAGGCGCACCTGACGGCCAGCCTGGTCACCGCCAAGTGCGTGAAGGGCCAGGGCCGGTCCCAGCTGGTCAAGGTGCAGCTGAACGGCAAGACGATCAAGGCGGCGGCGCGGCCCAACAGCGCCGTGTCGGTGAACCTGGACACGCTGGGCACGGCCTCGCTGGTGCTGAACAAGCAGACCCGCACCCCCGACGGCCGCCTCAACGTGACCGCGATCGAGCTGACCCTGCCGCTCGGCCCGGGCAAGACCGAGACCATCAGCATCGCCTCGGCCACCTGCGGCAAGGGCACCGACGGCCCGTCGGACCCGGGCAAGCCCGAGCAGCCGGGGCCGTCGCCGACCACCCCGCCCTCGACTCCCCCGCCCGGCCAGGCCCCGGCGCCGACCCCCGTTCCGAGTGACCTGCCGGTGACCGGCTGACGTCCGGTTCCACCCATCTGAGGGGCCCGCGCCGTCCGGCGCGGGCCCCTCACCCGTCCGGCGCGGCCCTCATCCACGGGCTCCTTCCGGCGCGAGTCAGGAATCGGGGGCCGCGTCGGTGAAGCCGAGGTGGGCGGCGACCGCGTGGGCGGCCCACTGGGAGTGGCCGAGGAGGCGGCGCGCGTCGAGGTGCGCGGCGACGTGACGTTCAGCGAGGACCCCGGCGAACTCGTCGTCCGCCTGCATCCCACCAAGGTCATCGCGTACGGCGGCATGACCGGCTGATGAACACCTACGAGGGGGAGGGCATGCAGCGCCCGCTCGCCGACCGGCTGCGGCCGCAGGCTCTGCTCGATGATGTGCGGCCGGGTGTTGATCGCGACGAACTCGACACGGTCGAGGTCACGCGTACTCCGGTCAGCAGTCGAGGTGGTCGCGTGCCCAGGCGGCGATGAGGCCGAGGGCGGGCATGAGGGCTTGGCCGCGTTCGGTCAGGGTGTAGGTGACGGTCACGGGAGGGCCCTCGCTGACCGAACGCGCGATCAGTCCCCCGTCGGTCAGGTCGGCCAGCCGTGCGGACAGCACCGAGTCGCTGATGCCTCCGATCCCGCGCGACAGGTCACGAAAGCCCGTTGCCCCGTGGGAGAGGTGGCCGAGGATCATCGCGGTCCAGCGCTTGCCGAGGAAGCGGAACGCGCGCGCCAGATCCTCAGCCGCCGGTCCGCAGGCATCGGCCGGCACGGCTCCGTCGGCCGTCTCGCCAGGAGCCGCCGCGGCGTCGAAAACCGAGCTCATCCGTCACCTCCTCAAGGAATAGTGGCTTCTACTTTAGAAGTTACTAGTACAAGTGTAGTCAACGGCGAGAGGTCGGTCATGGCTGATTACGGACACGAACTTGTCTTCGGCACGTTTCTTACTCCCCAGAACGCAGATCCCCACGCCCCGGTGACGCTGGCCAGGCTCTCCGAACAGGCGGACCTCGACCTGGTGACCTTCCAGGACCATCCGTACCAGCCCGCGTTCCTCGACACCTGGACCCTGCTGTCCTACGTCGCGGCACAGACCTCCAAGGTGAGGCTGTCGGGTAACGTGATCAACCTTCCGCTCCGCGTGCCCGCACATCTGGCCAGGCAGGCGGCCAGCCTGGACCTGCTGTCCGGCGGCCGGTTCGAGTTGGGGCTCGGCGCAGGCGGGTTCTGGGACGCGATCGAGGCGATGGGCGGGCCGCGCCGTACCCCGGCCGAGGCGGTCGACGCGCTGGCCGAGGCGATCGACGTCATCCGCGCCACCTGGGACGCCTCCACCCGCGGCGGTGTCTTCAGCAGCGGCGTCCACTACAAGGTCAGAGGCGGTAAACGGGGCCCCGAGCCGGCCCACGACATCGGCATCTGGCTCGGCGCCCTCAAGCCACGGATGTTGCGACTCATCGGGAACAAAGCCGACGGCTGGCTGCCCAGCCTGGCCTACCTGAAGCCGGGCGACCTGGAACGCGGCAACGCGATCATCGATGAGGCGGCGGCGCAGGCGGGCCGCGACCCGCGCGAGATCCGCCGCCTGCTCAACATCGGACCGCAGGACGCCACGCTCGACACACTCGTTCCGCTGGTCATCGAACAGGGCATCTCCACCTTCATCCTCGCCACCGACGATCCTGGGACCATCCAGGCCTGGGGTCAGGAGATCGCCCCGGCGCTACGAGAAGCGGTAGCCGAAGAGCGCGACACACCGCAGGCGGTGGTCCGGGGCCCAAAAGCCCTGGCTCAGCGTCGTGACGGCATCGACTACGACGCGGTGCCGTCCGCGCTGAAGGCCCATGCGGTCGAACCAGGCGACAAGGCCTACCCCAAGGTGCGTTCGACCTATTTCCGAGCCGGGTCGCCCGGCCTCGTGCTTCGCCCGGGCACGGCGGCCGAGGTCGCGGAGGCGCTGAGCTACGCCAGGGCGCAGGAAGGGCCCCTGGCCGTCCGCTCCGGTGGTCATGGCATCAGCGGCCGCTCCACGAACGACGGCGGCGTCGTCATCGACCTCGGCAGGCTCAACGGTATCGACGTCACCGGCACCACCGTCCGGGTCGGACCCGGGACGAACTGGGGTCACGTGGCGGAGTCGCTCGCGCCCTTCGGCCTGGCCATGAGCAGCGGCGACTACGGCGACGTAGGGGTCGGAGGGCTGGCCACGGCGGGCGGCATCGGATTCCTCGGCCGCAAGTTCGGGCTGACGATCGACCATGTGCGTTCGGTGGACGTCGTGCTGGCCGACGGCCGGCTCGTCCGCGCGGACGCGAGCGAGAACCCAGACCTGTTCTGGGCGCTGCGCGGGGCCGGCGGCAACTTCGGGATCGTGACCTCTTTCGAGCTGGAGGCTTACCACGTTCCCGATGTCGTCTTCGCGCAGATGCTGTTCGACGCGACGGATGCCGTGGGCCTGCTCGGCCGCTGGGGCAAACTCGTCGAGGCCGCGCCCCGCGAGCTGACCGGTTTCCTGTACCTGTCCGCGGCCCGGCGCGGTCAGCCGCCGCTCGCGCGCGCACTCTCGGTCTACGCTTCCGACGACGCCGACGCGGCGGTCGCCGCGCTGACCCCGCTGCTGTCGATCGCACCCGTGCTCCAGCAGCAGGCGCAGCTCGTGCCGTACGCCGCGATCGTCCCGCCCGCGGACGCCACGCATCACGGCGGACAGGGACAACCGCTGGTCAGCAACGGCTTCGCCGAGCACCTCGATGAGGAGATCAACGAGATCGTCGCGGACGGTCTGCGTGGCGCCGCCCCTTGGATCGCGATCCGCGCGGTCGGCGGCGCGGTCAACGACGTGGACCCGGCGGCGACCGCCTACGCGCACCGGCACCAGAACTTCAACGTCTCGTCGGTGGGCTTCGACCCGAGCCGGTTCCGCAAGCACTGGGACGAGCTGCGCCCTCACCTGGACGGCCTGTACCTGAGCTTCGAGACCGATACCCGCCCCGAGCGGCTCGGCGACGCCTTCCCGGCTCTGGCAAGACTGCGCGAGCTCAAGGCCCGCTATGACCCCGATAACGTCTTCAACCAGAATTTCCCGATCACGTCGGCCCGCGCTTGAGCCTCGCGTCTGCCAGATCAGGCGATCGCTTCGGGGCGGCCACGCGACCGCATCACAGTGCCGCCCCGGCCCGGGCACCCGGTGTCAGAGCACCTGCGCAGCCGCCGCCGTTCGAGTGCGTTACTTGACTGCGCCGCTGGTTATGCCGGAGATGATTCTTCGTTGGGCCATCGCGAAGACGACGATCAAGGGCAGGCTCATCAGGATGACGTAGGCGAAGATGAGATGTCAGTTGTTGAGGTAGAGGCCGGCGCTGGCGACGTGGAAGAGGTTGAGGGGAAGGGTGTCGATCCGGCCGCCGATGACGAAGAAGGCGTAGAAGAAGATCACCGTGGACATGTAGATGCCCATGTAGACGCCGATCATGCCCACGGCGGTGCCGGCCAGGCCCAGCTGGCGCAGGAGCAGGACGACCGTGACGACCGCCGGGGGCAGCACGATCCCGCTGATGGCGAGGGCGTACAGGACGGCGCTGAGCCGGGTGGAGCGGCGGGCGAGGATCCAGGACGCCATGGAGCCGACGATCAGGGCGCCGGTCACGGCCGGAATCACGATGAGCAGGCTGCCGAAGAAGGCGGCGGCGACCTCGCCGTCCCTCCAGACCTCGCGCAGATTGTCGAGCAATTGCCAGTCGGTGGGGAGGGTCAGGTTCGGGTTGAGCGCCTCACCGCGTGACTTGGAGGCGGTGGCCACGACCAGCCACAACGGCACTCCGATGGTGACGGCCTCGAACCCGTTCATGGAGCCCAGCAACGATGACGCGACGCTGAACGTGGCCGCCGGGGCGAGCAGCGGCCACTTGACGGTCCAGAAGATCCGCATGCGGGAGGCCCCGTCGATCCGGGCCGCCTCGATGATGTCGTCCGGGATCGTCTTGAGTCCCGCCAGGTAGATCAGCATGGACAGGCCCATCCACTTCCAGGCGTGGATCGCCGCGACGACGAGCGTCCAGGTCGTGTCGCCGAGCCAGGCGTAGTCGACGTCGGTCTGGAAGAGCGCGCCGAGCAGCCGAGCCGCACCGTACTCGTTTGCCCGAGCCGCACCGCGCTCGTGCCCGAGTCGCGGCTCGTTGCCCGAGGCGCACCGGTCCGCGGTTTCATGATCGTGAGCGTTGCCGCCGTCACGCTGCGTCGCCATGACCGCTGTTCAGGGGCCGGTTTCGGTTGCAAAATCGCCGCAAGAGGTCATAGGTCTGGCCTTACTCGACATATCAACGCAATACTCCGATGACCGAAATCTTCGGGGGAGCGTCATAGGTGACGAGAAGGAGCGAACGTGGCCCCTAGCCTCAAACAGAGATCGAACAGGCGGACACTGCTGGGATCGCTGGCCGGCCTCATGATGGTCGCGTCGGCGCTGTTCGCCGCGCCGGCTGCGTCCGCGGACATTCCCGGGACCGACGAAGTCGTGACCAGCTCGAACGTCAAGCACCTCGCGAACGTCCCCAAGCAGGGGCCGTTCGCCGGGCCGAACGCGCTCGGCACCGACATCGCGTTCACCGGAAAGTACGCGATCTCCGGCAACTACCTGGGCTTCACGATCTACGACATCAGCAAGCCCAAGGCGCCCAAGATCGTCAGCATGGTGAACTGTCCCGGGTCGCAGAACGACGTGTCCGTGGCGGCCAACGGGAACCTGCTGTTCCTGTCGACCGACTCGTCGCGCAGCGACGACTCGTGCCAGAGCACGTCCAAGCCGGTGTCGGACCCGACCGCGTGGGAGGGCATCAAGATCTTCGACATCAGCGACAAGGCCAGCCCGCGCTACATCAAGTCCGTCCAGACCCAGTGCGGCTCGCACACCCACACGCTGGTGCCGGGCAAGCGCGGCTCGATGTACATCTACGTGTCGTCGTACATCCTGCCCACCTGGCTTGTCGGAACGCCCAACGAGGGCCCCAACTGCAAGGCCCCGTTCGACAAGATCTCGATTGTCAAGGTCCCGCTGAAGGCGCCCACGACGGCCGCCGTGGTGGCCACCCCCGTGCTGTTCCCCGACGGCGGCAACCCGGGCAACCCCGGCCAGCCGAACAACCCCGTTCCGGGTGACGACACCTGGGTGCCGACCACCGGCTGCCACGACATCACGGCCTACCCGGACAAGGGCATCGCCGCGGGTGCCTGCATGGGCGACGGTGCGCTCTTCGACATCCGCAACCCGGAGAAGCCGAAGGTGATCACGACTGTCCGGGACACCAAGAACTTCGCGTTCTGGCACTCGGCCACGTTCAACCAGCGCGCCAACAAGGTCGTCTTCACCGACGAGCTCGGCGGCGGCTCGGCCGCGACCTGCAACCCGACCGTCGGCCCGAACAAGGGCGCCAACGCGATCTACGACATCGTCGGCAAGGGCGACAAGCGCAAGCTGCGCTTCCGCAGCTACTACAAGATCTCGCGGGCGAACGCCGACACCGAGAACTGCGTCGCGCACAACGGCTCGCTGATCCCGGTCAAGGGCAAGGACATCATGGTGCAGTCCTGGTACCAGGGCGGCATCTCGGTGTGGGACTTCACCCACTCGCGCAAGCCGAAGGAGATCGGCTTCTTTGAGCGTGGGCCGCTCCCGGCCGGCTTCCCCATCGGTGGCACCTGGTCGGCGTACTACTACAACGGCTACATCTACTCCAGCGACATCCAGAAGGGCCTTGACGTCGTCGACATCAGGGACCCGCGTACCGACAAGGGCAAGAAGGTCCGGCTGCGTGAGCTGAACACGCAGACTCAGCCGGATTACTTCGATCGCCATTAGTTTCTGTAAGTGACGTAAGTGACAGGGGCCTCCCGTGCGGGGGCCCCTGTTGCATGCCGGACCTATTGAGCGTCGGGCAGGCCCAGCAGACGGTCCGCCATGGTGTGCAGGTACGTGCGGAAGGCCTCCAGCTCGCGGTCGGTGACGGGCTGGCCCGGGCCCCGCGAACGCTTTTCGTCGGTGTGGATCATGCCGTGCCCCAGGAAGCCCGAGACGACCCAGGGGAAGCTCCAGAGCGCGTAATCCAGCTGGCCGGGATCGAGGACGTGCTCTCTGAGAGAGTCCACGAGCCAGCTCAGGCGGGGTTGGACGTGGTGCTCGTCGATGTCGGCCGTGTCGGCGGCGTCACCGGTGCGCCGATGCAGCCACAGGCCCAGCAGGTCGGGCCGGGCGGCGTAGAGGTCCAGGTAGTCGTCCAGGAGCCGGTTCATCGCCTGGCGGGTCGGGGTGAAGTCCTCCACGGCCTCTCTGAGCGCTGCTTGCTCGGCCTTGGCGGCTCGCCGCATCACCGCCCGGTACAACTCGGCATTGCTGCGGAACGACGTCCGTACCGTGGCGGTGTCGACACCGGCCGAATCGGCGATCAACTCTGTCGTGGTCGCGTCGAAGCCCAGCGCCGAGAACAGCTGCATCGCGGCCTCGACGATCCTGTCGCGCTCGCCGTCCGCGTTGGTTTCTGCATTCACCATGTCACTCTAAGTGATGTCACCGGAGTGATCGCGACGGCGGTCGAGCGAGTGGATCCGGCATTCGCGGGGTGCTCGGAGCCGGGGTGAGGCTATCCCTACCGGCGTTTCTGGAGGTGCCCCGATCGACCCGAGCGGCGCGGATTCCTAGCGTGGACGATCATCCAAGATGCGGAGTCCACATGGTCAAGAGACTTGCCTTCTGCGCCGTCGGGATCAGCGCGGCGGCGCTTTTCGCACCGACCTTCGTCTCCCCTGCCTCCGGCGCGCCGACCTATTCGCGGGCACAGTTGCAGCGCGACGTCGACGCCATCAGGGACACGGGAACAACCGGAGTGCTGGCGCAGGTCGTCCACAATGGGCGGAGCCTGAAGGCGCGTAGCGGTGTCGCGGACCTTCGCACCCGGCAACCTGTGCCCTGGGACAGCTACTACCGGGTCGGCAGCAACACCAAGACCTTCGTCGCCACCGTCATGCTGCAACTGGTCGGCGAGGGGAAGGTCAAGCTGACCGACACCGTGGAGCGCTGGCTGCCCGGCCTGGTCAAGGGCAACGGGAACGACGGCAGCAAGATCACGGTGCGGCATCTGCTACGGCAGACCAGCGGCCTGTACGACTACAGCTACTACCTGCCGCAGGACGTGTCCCACACGCCTGAGACCTACCGCAAGGTGCGGTTCCGGTCCTACCCGCCCCAGCAACTGGTCAGGATGGCGATGCGGCACGCGCCGCTGTTCCCACCGGACGAGCGGCGCTGGAACTACTCCAACACCAACTACGTCCTCGCCGGGATGATCATTGCGAAGGCGACCGGCAACCCCTGGGAGCACGAGGTCCATGAGCGGATCATCGCGCCGCTCGGCCTTCGGCACACCTACAGTCCCGGCACTTCCGCCTATGTGCCGCAGCCGCGCCCCGTCTTCTACGAACGCTTCAAGCCCGGCGGGCCCCTGGTGGACGTGTCGATCTTCTCCGACGGCCATGCCGACGGCGCGCTGATCAGCACCACGGACGACATGAACCGGTTCCTGAGGGCCCTCCTCGGCGGCAAGCTGCTGTCCCCGGCTCTGATGGCGCAGATGAAGGACACCGTGGAAGCCAAGGAATGGCAGATCCTCTACAAGGAGGCCGGCTACGGGCTCGGCCTGGCCAAACGGCGGACCGCGTGCGGAACGTGGGCCTGGTATCACGGCGGCAGCATGTTCGGCGTCGCCAGTGTCAACTCCGTCTCCACCGACGGCCGGACCAGCGTGGAGATCATGCTGCCCACCCAGCCCGGTGAGGAGAAGGCCAAGCTGGCGCAGCTGACCGCCGCCAACGACCTCACCGACCACGCCCTCTGCGGCAACCGCTGACCGGCAGCCCATGCCCGGCTGAGGGCCGGCAGCCCATGCCCGGCTGAGGGCTGCCGGCCCTCAGCCGGGTGCGGAGTCGAGGCCGAGATTGCTAGCGGTCTGACTCGTAGCGTTCTTTCAGCAGGGCTTTGTGGATCTTTCCAACCGGCGTCAGAGGTACCTCGACGGTGATGACGAACTGCCGGGGGACCTTGTAGTCGGCCAGCCGGTCCCGGCAGTAGGCGGTGAGCTCCTCGGCGGTCGGGGGCTCGGCCTCCGGGCGCGGCACCACGTAGAACCGGCCGACCTCGCCCAGCACCTCGTCGGGAACGCCGATGCCGGCGGCCATGGCGACCTTCGGGTGGGTGGCCAGCACGTTCTCGATCTCCACCGGGTAGACGTTGAAGCCGCCCTGGATGTACATCTCCTTCTTGCGGCCGCGCAGCACGAGGTGCCCGTCCTTCTCCATGGTGACCATGTCGCCGGTGGCCAGCCAGCCGTCCGGCAGGAAGACCTCGGCGGTCTCCGCCGGCAGCTCCCAGTAGCCGGCGACCACGCAGTCGCCGCGGACCTGGAGCTCGCCGGTCTCGCCCGGCGGCAGGACGGTCCCGTCCGGCCCGACCACCCGGGCCTCGAAGTCGCCGATCATCACGCCCAGCGTGCGGGACACCGTCTCCGGGTCGTCGTCCGTCCTCGACAGCACGCACGCCCCTGAGCACTCCGACAACCCGTACAGCCCGTAGAGCGGCGCTCCCGGGAAGCCTCGCCGGATCGCGTCGGCCAGCGCCGGCTCGACGTTGGACCCGCCCGCCGTGCACATCCGCACCGACGAGACGTCGTGGTCGGCGAAGTCCTTCCGGCCGAGCATCAGCACGTACATCGTCGGCACCGCCCCGAGGAAGGTCACCTTGTGGCGCTCGATGGCGCGCAGCGCGGCGTCCGGGCTGAACGCGGGCAGCAGTGCCACCGACCCGCCGCAGACCAGCGCGGCCATGACGGTGCAGGTGATGCCGCCGACGTGGTTGAACGGCAGGTGCCCGAGCAGCACGTCGCCGTCGTTCATCCCCAGGTGGTCCGCCTGCGCCGACGCCGAGGCCAGAATGCTGCGGTGGGTGATCGTCGCCCCCTTGGGCCGCCCGGTCGTTCCCGAGGTGTAAAGGATCACCAGCGGGTCGGCCGGGCCCACCGCACGGCTCGCCGCCGCCAGTGCCGTGGGGTCGGCCGGCGTCGCGGTCAGCGCGTCGAACGAGCCCGCCTGGCCCCCGCCACCGCCACCGGCATCGCCGCCGCCAGCGTCGCCGCCGCCGAAGAACACGTAGTCGCTCACCCCTGGGACCTGAGCCTGGAACTCCTTGAAGAACGCCGCGAAGTCGAAGTCAGGCGTGGCGTCGACGCTGATGACCATCCGGGCGCCGCTCTGCCCGAGCATGTGGGACAGCTCCCGCTCCCGGTAGCGCACGTTGAGCGGGACGATGACGGCGCCGATCCGCGCCGCGCCGAAGAAGGCGGCCAGCCACTGCGGCGTGTTGAGGCCCAGCAGCCCGATCCGGTCGCCCCGCCGGATCCCGCGGGCCAGCAGCCCGCCCGCGACCCGGTCGGCCAGCTCGCCGAACTCCCTGAACGTGATGGTGTCGTCCCCGTCGTGCAGGAACACCGTGTCCCGCGCGACCGCGTCGTCAAGCGCGGCCCCGACCGTCATCGCCCTCATGTGGCCCTCCCTCACCCCGGTGATCCCATAACGATCACTGATCCGGGACGGCCTGCCAATACCTTCAGGGCTTTCGCCCGACACCCGCGTAGAACCAGACCCGCAGGGCCTCCTCCAGGCTCACCGGGCGCTCGGGACGCCACAGCGGCGCCCACACCAGACCGGGGTCGAGCAGTTCGAAGTCGCCGAACAGGCCCATCACCTGGTCTCCGGTACGCGGCGTGCCGGGCGCGGACGTCCTCTTGTAGACCTCCACGACCTTGGCGACCACGTCGGGGACGCCGTCGGCCGAGGCGTGGGTCAGCGCCAGATGGCTGCCCGGCGCGAGCGCGTCGCGCAGCTCGGCCATGACGCCGGCCGGGTCGTCCTCGTCGGGCACGAAGTGGAGGGTGGCCACCAGCAGCAGCGCCACCGGCTTGCTGAAGTCGAGCGTCCGCTTGACGTCGGGGTGGTCGAGGATCTCCTGGGGGCGGCGCAGGTCGGCTTGGACCATCCTGGTCTCGCCCACGTCGGCGAGCAGCGCCCGCCCGTGCGCGACCACCTGCTCGTCGTAGTCGACGTAGACCACCCGGGCGTCGGGGTTCACCGAGTGCGCGATCTGGTGCACGTTCTGCTGGGTGGGCAGGCCGGTGCCGATGTCGAGGAACTGGTCGATGCCCTGCTGGGACAGGTACCGGACCGCACGTCCGAGGAAGGCCCGGTTTTCCTTGATGAGGGTCAGCAGCGTGGGATCGGCCAGGATCGCCTCATCGGCGCGGGCGCGGTCGACCTGGTAATGATCCTTACCGCCGAGGTAGTAGTCGTACATCCGGGCGACATTCGGGACGCTCGGGTCGAACTCGCTCGGCCGCGGCCGTTCCCCTGTCACCCTTGCTCCTCACCAGCCACGCCTACTGAGTCCGGGCATCACAGCGTACGCCGCACCCCGGTGCGGAACATTCCAAACCGCACGATCAGCCCGTGGTGAAACCCTAGTGCGAACGCTGACGAAGCCGTCGTCCACCCCGCTATTCAGCCAAGCAGGTGTGCACGTGATCGCCGGCCACATCTTTCCCAGGAATCCCAGAAATCCCAGAAAGACCTACCGCCAACTGAGTAGGCGTGCGGTCGCGGATGTGGCGGACGGCCTTGCCGGAAATGCCATGGGTGATCTCGCGGATCGGGTGGTGGCCGGGTTCGGCCCTTCGTTTTGTCCCTGTTTGTGCGGGTAACCCGCGCTAGACCAGCGGTTACGACGAGGTGAAGGACCGATGAGATTCAGAACCGGCGTGGTCGTCGGCGCCACCGGTTACCTGACCGCCCGGGCCGCCGTGCAGCGGCTGCGCGGGCGTCTGCTCGCGGCACTCGTCGCCCGGTACGAGGCGAAGCTCGATCAGGTGGTGCGACGGCTCACCGCCAAGGCGGAGACCGGCGGGCCACTGATCAAGGGTGCTCTCGCGGGTGCACGGGCGCTCGCGGAGGGCAAGTCGCCGGTCCGCGCGGTGCTGAGCGCGGCGTGGGCGGCCTTCAAGGCCGTGCTCGCCGGCATCTTCGGCAGGCGAAAGAAGATCAAGCAAACCGCCATCGTCGAGGAGATCGACATCGGCGCGCCCCGGCGGCTGGTGTACGACCAGTGGACGCGGTTCCAGGACTTCCCCACGTTCATGAAGAAGGTCATCAGCGTCGAGCAGCCCTCCGAGGAGAAGCTCAACTGGAAGGCCAAGATCTTCTGGTCCAGCCGGACCTGGGAGTCCACCATCATCGAACAACGGCCCGACGAGCACATCGTGTGGCGATCCAAAGCGCCCAAAGGCCACGTCGACGGATCCGTGAGCTTCCACGAAGTGGCCCCGGACATGACCCGCGTGCTGCTCGTTCTCGAGTACCACCCGAAGGGCCTTTTCGAGCGCACCGGAAATCTGTGGCGGGCGCAGGGACGCCGCGCCCGGCTGGAGCTCAAGAACTTCAGGCGCCACGTGATGACCGAATCCCTGTCACATCCCGAAGAAATCCAGGGCTGGCGCGGCGAGATCCGTGACAGCCGGGTCGTCACGGCCCCCCAGAACACTTCATGACGCCTAGAGAGGCGGAGGTACACCAAATGAGACTCCCAGTGGGAGACATCGCAAAGCGGTTGCCGGGTCGGAAACAGTCGACCCTGAGCCGCATCACGAAGAACATGCCCACCGGCGCGCTCAAGCGCCTGCCGGGTGGCCGCGCCACCGGTGCTGCGGGCGGCGCACTGGTCGGCGCCGGGGCGGCCGTCGCGGCGACCCAGGCCGTCAGCCGCATCAAGAACGGGCGGCGCGACTCGTCGTCGGACGACAAGTCCTCGTCCGAGCCCAAGTCATCCGCGTCCAAGTCATCCGCGTCCAAGTCATCCGGGCCCAAGTCGTCCGCGTCCAAGTCGTCCAGCAGCGAGGCCGCGGAGACCTCGAAGCAGCAGAGCGACCAGCCGGAGGAGAGCGGTGGCGAGAAGAAGGGTGTCCTCGCCAATCTGTTCAACCGCGGCGGTGGCGGGGGTGGCGGCGCCGGCGGCAAGAAGATCAAGTCCACCAACATCGTCGAGGAGATCGACATCGGTGCGCCCCGGCGGCTGGTGTACGACCAGTGGACGCAGTTCCAGGACTTCCCCACGTTCATGAAGAAGGTCATCAGCGTCGAGCAGCCCTCCGAGGAGAAGCTCAACTGGAAGGCCAAGATCTTCTGGTCCAGCCGGACCTGGGAGTCCACCATCATCGAACAAC
>NZ_WBMT01000011.1 GCF_008923185.1 Actinomadura rudentiformis | reverse complement strand
CGGGCACCGCGGCCGATACCGCCGGCCCGGCCCGCCGCGGCGTGCTGCGCGGGCTGGCCGCCGCGGGCGCGTCGCTGGGGCTGGCCGCGCTCGGGGTCTTCCCGCAGGCACGTCAGGCGCTCGCCGCCGGATACAGCCTGGGCGGCGGCTACCACATCTACGGCCGCTGTCCCTCCTACGCGGCCAACCACAACTGCTCCCCCGGCTGTGGTCCGAGCGTCGTGTGCCCGACGTGCTGCCGTACGTCCGGGAGGTACAAGGGCTACCACAAGTCCGGTAAGTCCCACCCCGGCCGCTACAGGCTCCGGCCCAACCAGTGCTACAGCGGTCGCTGGGACGGCTGGCTCTGGGGCTACTCCCGGCGCTGCGGCAACTGCCGTCGCGGTGTCACCTGGCGATGCCACGACGGCTGGAAGAAGTCCGGGCGCGGTGCCTGGTACAAGACGATCTGCCGTAAGGCCACGAGTTGCCGCACGTGACAAGGGGCCGGCGGGCCCGCGCCGCGTTCACCGACCCGCTGCTCGCGGTCGCGGCGCTGGCGCTGCTCGCGGTCGCGGCGGCCGCACTGCAGGCCACGGTGCTGTGCTGGGCGTCGGTCGGCGCGCTGGCGGGGTTCGCGCTGTCCGGCTCGGTTTGAACGCGTAACTCGGAGGCCGTCCTCTTCTCGCCAGGTTGGCGAGGCCCGGTACGGCAGGGCGAGATCCTTGCCGTCTTCACCCTCGGGCTGCTGCTCGGGGGCAGTCTCAGCGCCCTGGTCATCTGGCTGCTGTCCGGCCTGGCCGCACCGTTGCCGCCGTACACCCGCACGGCCCTGATCATCGTGATCGCCGCCGTCGGCGCCGCCCGCGAGCTCGGCCTGGTGGCCATCCCGCTGCCGCAGAACGCCCGGCAGATCCCGCAGGAGGTCCTGCGATTCCGGTTGCGGCAGGGCACACTCCAATTCGGCTTCGAACTGGGCACGGGCGTGCGGACCTACGTGTCGGCGAGCACCCCGTACGTCCTGGCCCTCGGCCTGTTGCTCAGCCACCAGGCCCTGCTCCCGACCGTGCTGGCCGGAACCGCGTTCGGCGCCGGCCGGGCGCTCAGCGCGGCCCTCACGCTCTGGTCGCGCGACCCCGACCGCGGCGCCACGATCGCCGCGCGGATGACCTGGATCAAGAACGTCACTGCGACCACGATCCTCGCCGCCCTCGCCGCCCTCGCCGCCCTCCTGATCGCCTGACCCTGGAATCTCCAAGGGTCCCGCCCGGCGACGCGTGCTTGACGGCGGGGCGGGGGGCGGATTCGATGGGAACCGAACGGCATTCGGGCTTAACGGCACGAGGACGGTACAGCGTGGGGACCGAAACACTCGAACCGACCGTCGATCTGTCGGATCTGGAATTCTGGGCGCTTCCGCAGCGGCAGCGGCTCGCGGCCTTCGCGGCGTTGCGGGCCCAGGACCGTCCGGCGTTCTTCCACGAGCTCAAGCTGCCGTTCATCAAGCACGGCGCCGGCTACTACGCCCTCGTGCGGCATGCCGACGTGGTCGAGGCCAGCCGCAACCCGGAGATCTTCAGCAGCGAGCCGTGCTCCAACAGCATCGCCGACCTGCCCCGCTACATGGCACGCTACTTCGGCTCGATGATCAACATGGACGATCCGCGGCACGCCAAGATCCGGCGGATCGTGTCGCGTGCGTTCACCCCGCGCGTCCTGGCCAAGCTGGAGGCCGATCTGCAGGCCACCGCGACGCGTATCGTCGACGACCTGCTGGCAGGCGGGCCGTGCGACTTCGTGACCGAGGTGGCGGCGCGCCTGCCGGTCCAGGTCATCTGCGACATGATGGGCATCCCCGAAGCCGTGCGGCCGATGGTGTACGACCGGACGAACGTCATCCTGGGCCTGGGCGACCCGGAGTACACCGGCGGCCGCGAGTTCGTCAGCACGGGCATCACCCGCAGCGGCATGCTCTACGGCCTGACCAAGGGCATGACGGCGGGGTACGAGCTCAACCACCTGGCCATGAAGCTGGCGCGCAAGCGGCGCCGGGAGCCCGGCGACGATCTGGTGTCCGCCCTGGTGAACGCCAACGTGGACGGCGAGTCACTGACCGATCAGGAGATCGGCTCCTTCTTCATCCTGCTCGTCGTCGCCGGCAACGAGACCACGCGCAACGCGATGTCGCACGGCCTCAAGCTGCTGACCGACAACCCCGAGCAGCGCGCCCTGCTGCTGGCGGACTTCGAGGGGAACATCGCGGGCGCGATCGAGGAGATCCTGCGGATGGCGACGCCGGTCATCCAGTTCCGCCGCACCCTCACGCATGACCACGTCATGAACGGGCAGCAGTACCGTGCCGGCGACAAGGTCCTGCTCTTCTACAACTCGGCCAACCGTGACGAGACGGTCTTCCCGGATCCCGACGTCTTCGACATCACCCGTTCCCCGAATCCCCATGTCGCCTTCGGCGGCCCCGGCCCGCACTTCTGCCTGGGCGCCAACCTCGCCCGGCGAGAGATCACGGTCATGTTCCGCGAGCTCTTCACGCGCGTTCCGGAGATCCGCGCCAGTGGGCGCCCGGACCGGCTCTTCTCCAACTTCATCAACGGGATCAAGCACCTGCCCTGCACCTGGTGAACCAGTGACGGCGGACATTCCGATGCAATAAGGTGCATGTCTCCCCGCCGTGATCATCAGGAGTCGTCTCCCATGCCCGAAGCCGATCCGCTGCGCCCCGAAGACCCGCAGGCAGTGGGCCCGTATCCGCTCTCCGGACGGCTCGGTATGGGCGGCCAGGGCGTGGTCTACCTCGGCACCGGCCCCGACGGGACGCCCGTCGCCGTGAAGCTCCTGCGCGAGGAACTGGCCGCCGACCCGCGTGTGCGCGAACGGTTCATGAAGGAGATCGCAGCCGCCCGCCGCGTCGACCCGTTCTGCATCGCGCAGGTCCTCGACGCGTCGCTCGACGGCCCGCGCCCGTACATCGTCACCGAGTACGTCGAGGGCCCGTCGCTGCAGCAGGCCGGACCCCGCCCCAACGCGGCGTCCCTCCAGCGGCTCGCCGTCGCCACCGCCACGGCCCTCGCCGCGATCCACCAGGCGGGCATCGTCCACCGCGACTTCAAGCCGTCCAACGTCCTGCTCGCCCCCGACGGCCCGCGCGTCATCGACTTCGGCATCGCCCGCGCGAGCGAGGCACCGCTGACGATGACCAGCAGCATCATCGGCACTCCCGCCTACATGGCACCGGAGCAATTCGAGGGAAAGGCCATCGGCCCGCCCGCCGACGTCTTCGCCTGGGGCGTGGTGATGGTCTTCTCCGCGACCGGCGAACCCGCGTTCGGCGCGGACACGCTCCCGGCCGTCATGAAGCGCGTCATGTCGGACACCGCCGACCTCAGCCGCCTCCCCGAACCGCTGCGCGCCACCGTCGCCGACTGCCTGGCCAAGGACCCCGCACAGCGTCCCACCATGCAGGACGTCCTCCTCCGCCTCCTCGGCTCCGCGCAGCAGACGGCGCCCATCCCACCCGTCGCGACCCCCGCTCCTCCGCTCTCCGACGCGACGGTCATCGACGGACCACGCTCTCCCGCAGCCGCAGCCGCAGCCGCAGCCACGGCTGCACCCCGCCCCGCTGCCGCGCCGCTCCCTGCTTCCACACCCCGGCGGCAACGTTCCCAGGGGCGGCCCGCGCTCATCCTCGGCATCGGCGGCGCCGGTGTCCTTCTCGCGGCCGCCGCCGCGGTGATCCTCGTCATCACCCAGCTGACCGGCGACTCCGGCCCCAAGGGGACAGAGTCGGCCGGCGCCAACGGAGTCTCCAAGAACGGCACGCAGCAGGACGGCGATGGGGCGAACTCGGCGGACGGCACCGGCCAGACACCTGGAAAAGGCACAGAAAAGGCCTCCCCCGGCGCCGGAACGACCCCAAAGGCGGGCGGAGGGCGTACCAACCCCTCCAAGTCCCCCGGCACGGGTGGGGGCTCAAGAGGCGGCGGCGGCTCGGGCGGCGGCGGCACGGAGGGCGGCACGGGCGGCGACTCCGGTGGCGGCGGAGACAGCGGCTCGCAGCCACCTCCGCCGCCCGGCGCGCGGATCTCCTACTTCAGGGTCGGCAATTCCGGATGCAACCGGAAGGGCTACCCCATGGACTTCAACTACAGCATCGTGGCGGACAAGAACCCGACGAAGATCGAGTTCGCCATCTACTTCAACGGCCGTCTCGGTGTGGGCCACCCCATCGACGCCACCGCCGACCCGGCCTTCACCATCTCCAACGCCAGGACCGAGGACGAGGCGGGCACCTACACCTACCGCATGGTGCTCCTCAAGCCCGCCCGCGCCGAGATCTCCAGGACGGTCAAGGTCTGCTGACCAGGTCGAGGACTTCGGAGAGGGACTTGATCTCGGGGCCGGTCCAGTTGACGGGCTCGAAGCGGTGGTGGACGGTGCCCTCGTCGAGGATGCGGACGGCGGTCATGCCCGCGGCGGTGGCGCCCGCCAGCTCGTCGCTGCCGCCGTCACCGACGAAGAGGCAGCCGGCCGGTTCGACGCCGAGCCCTTCGCAGGCGAGTGCGAAGATGCGCGGGTCGGGCTTCTTGAGGCGCGCGGTATAGGAGAACACGGGCACCCGGATGTAGGGCGCGACTTCGAGCGTGTCCCACTCGTCGGGAAGCTCGTCGGTGCAGTCGCTGATGAGCGCGATGTCGACGTCCCACTCGCGGAGCGTCCGGAGCGTGCTGACCGCGTCCCGGCGGAGGTTGCGGAACGAGCGTTCGCCGGAGCGCCGGAGCTCGGCGGCGGCGGCGAGCTGCTCGGCGGTGGCGGGGACGCCGAGGCGGCCGGCGACGTCCGCCAGGGCGGTGGAGAAGTCGCCCATGGCGCCGACACAGCGGTCGGACCAGGTCTCCCACCACACTCTGCGGAACTCCTCCGGCGGGGCGCCGATCGCCTCGGCGACCGCCGTGATCGCCGCGACCCGGCGCTCGGGCGCGCTGGCCACGGTCAGGGTGCCGAAGAAGTCGAAGACCACCGCTTGGTAACGCACGATCGCAGCGTACCGGGGGCTCACGCCACGGCGACGCCCTCGATCTCCAGCAGCCATTCCTCGCTGTAGATGCCGGTGATGATGATGGTGATCGCGGGCCGGTGGTCGCCGAGCACCTCAGCGCGGATGCGGCTGTTGGCCTCCCGGTCGCGCCGGTCGGCCAGGTAGACGGTCACCTTCGCGAGGTCGCGCAGGGTCATGCCCGCCTCGGCGAGCACCCGCTCGACGTTGCGCCACGCCAGCCGGCACTGCCCCTCGAAGTCGTCCGGAAGGTCGCCGCCCCACGGCGGCTGGCCGCTGACGAAGAGCAGGCGCTGGGCTCCGCTGACGAGCGTTCCGTGGGTGTACGCGGGGGTCGGCTCGGGCAGTCCGGCGGGGTCAATGGTCTCGATCACGCGTGCTCACTTCCATGGCCGTGTAGTAGACGCACTCCTCCGCACCGTCGTTGGCGAAGGCGTGCGTGGCGTCGCCGGCGTAGTACATGGCGTCGCCCGTGGTGAGCCGGTGCGGGGTACCGTCGATGGTGACCGTCAGCTCGCCGCGTTCGACCGCGACGTACTCGCGCGAGCCCGCCGCGTGCGCCGCGAACTCCCCCACGGTCACGCCTGCCGGCACGGTGGTGCGGATGAACTCGAACTCCACACCCGGCAGCGTCGGCGACAGGATCCGCCGCTCCCAGCCCGCGGTCTCACGCAGCGCGGGCTGGTCGGCGTGCCGCAGCACGATCACGCGGTCGGCGGCCTGATCGTCGAGCAGCCGGGCGGCGGTCGTGCCGAGCGCGGTCGCCAGCCGTGCGAGCACCACCACGGTCGGCGCCTTCGCGCCGCGTTCCACGTCGGAGATCATGCTCCGGCTGACGCCGCTCGCCGCCGCGAGCGCGTCCAGGCTGACGCCGCGCGACTGCCGCTCTCTCCGCAAGCGCCGTCCGAGATCGGCCAGCGAGAAGTCCGCCCTGCTCACGGACTCCACTATAGAGGAATATTTCCCCTATAGCGTCAACCCGAGACGTTCGGCGAGGCGGGCCCGGTGATGGCGCGGCGGACCCAGGAGGAGCTCGCTGCTCTTGGCACGCTTGTAGTAGAGATGCGCGTCGTGCTCCCAGGTGAAGCCGATGCCGCCGTGGAGAAGCAAGTGGTCCTTGGCCACCTGGAAGTAGGCGCGGCCTAGGTAAGACTGCGCGAGAGCAGCGGCGACGGGCAGTTCGTCCGGGCTCTCGTCGGCGGTCCAGGCGGCGTAGCGCACGATCGACTCGGCCTGTTCGAGGGTGCAGTGCATGTCGGCGAGTTTGTGCTTCACGCCCTGGAACGAGCCGACGAAACGGCCGAACTGCACGCGGAGCTTCGCGTACTCCACGATCGTGTCGAGGCAGCGGCGGAGACCACCCAGCTGCTCGGCGGCGAGGGCGACGGAGGCCAGGTCCAGGACACGCGAAATCACCTCGCTGGCGTCGTCAGGACCGATCTGGCGTGCGGGCGTGGCGTCGAACGTCAGCGTCGCCTGCGGGCGGGTGAGGTCGAGGGTGGTGAGGGGTGTCCGGGTGAGCCCGGACGCGCCGGACTCGACGGCGAAGATCGCGATGGGCCCGTCACCGTCGCTCACCTCGTCGACGAGGGTGGCGGCGAGAAGGATGAGATCGGCGTCCGCTCCGCTCAGCACGCGGGGAGCCGGACCGCTGAGCTCGTAGCCGCCGGAGGACTTGCGCGCGCCGGGAATCGGCTCACCGAGGATCGGGATGGCGAACGTGGCGACGGTGGTGCCTGTGGCGATGCCGGGCAGCAGATCCTTGATCGCCGTTTCGTCACCGGACTCCAGGAGCACGTTCACGGCGAGCACGGCCGAGGCCAGATAGGGGCTCGGGGCGAGCGCCGCGCCCAGTTCCTCCATCACCACCGCGACCTCGGCATGGCCGGCACCGGCGCCGCCGAGGGACTCGGGCACCGCGAGAGCGGCGAGATCGAGCTCGCCCGTCATGCGGGCCCAGACGTCCGGGTCGTACGGGGCGGACGACTCGGCGATCTCGCGGACCTTGGCCATCGGGGCCGTGCCGGCGAGGAAGTCCCGGACGGAGGCCGCCAGTTCCTGCTGCTCCTCGGTGGGGATCAGCTCACTTGCCCGCCTCCTTCGACTGCGTGCCGACCTTGAGATCGCGGAACGGGATCTCGCGATCGACCTGGGGCTCGCGGGGCAACCCGAGGACACGGTCACCGATGATGTTGCGCATGATCTCGTTGGTGCCGCCGCCGAGCGCCATCCCGGGCGCCCAGGCAAGCGCACGCGCGATCCCTGCTCCACTCCCGCGGCCGTCCCCCTCGTAAGCGACCGACTCGGCGCCGAGGATCTCGCTCGCGACGTCGGCGCCGGCCAGCGTCAGGTCGGCGAGCAGCAGCTTGGCGATCGAGCCGCGCGCACCCGGGAAGATCCCGGCCTTGACCTCCTGCGTGAGCCGGGCGTTGAAGAGATCGAATGCCCGTTCCTGCAGGTAGAGGTCGACGAGCTGGTCGACCACCGCGCGGTCGCCGAGCAGGCCGCGGTCGCGGGCGGCACGCGACAGGGCCTCGAACGAGGCCGGGCGTTCGGTGCGGGCGGCGCCCATGCCGATCGACACGCGCTCGTGGAGCAGGGTGGTGACGGCGGCCGACCAGCCCTCGTTCACCGCACCCACGACCTGGTCGGGCGCGACGCGGACGTCGTCGAAGAAGATCTCGTTGAAGTGGGACTCGCCGGTCATGTCGCGCAGCGGGCGGACGGTGACACCTGGATCGTGCATGTCGATGATGAACATCGTGATGCCCTTGTGCTTGGGCACGTCCACGTCCGTACGGGCGATGAGCAGGCCGTAGTCGGCCTGGCGGGCCACCGACGTCCACACCTTCTGCCCGTTGACCACCCACGCGTCGCCGTCGAATACGGCCCGCGTCTGCAGCGAGGCCACGTCCGACCCTGCACCGGGCTCCGAGAACATCTGGCACCAGATCTCCTCGCCGCGCAGCAGCGGCCGGATGTAGCGCCTCTTCTGCTCCTCGGTGCCGATCGACACCAGGGTCGGGCCGCACATGCCGAGGCCGATCCCGAAGACCCCGACCGGGAGCGTGACGTCCCGGGCGGCCTGCTGGAACGCCCGTTCCTCCGCGGCCGACAACCCCTGCCCGCCGTACTCGGCAGGCCACGTGATGCCGGAGTACCCGGCGTCGTACAGCTTCGCCATGAACGCGCGGGCGGTGGCCAGGTCGGGCTCGCGGGGAAGCTCGCCGGCGTTGGCGTCGAGCCAGGCTCGAGCGCGGCGGCCATACTCGTCCAGATCCGTCACAGGGCGGCTCCTCGGTGAGGCGCAGTCAGCATGCACTTACGCTAACGCTTGCCCATTCAAAACGGAATCACGTTCGGTTACTGCGCCTCGAGGTCGGCACCGCTGATCGCGCGGCCCGGCAGCGGCGTGCCAGGCCGCGCGCGCAGGCCGTCCAACATCAGACCGACCAGCCGGCCAGGAACGACGTCCACCAGCGCGGCGGGAATGTCGGCTGCCTGATGGATGTGGACGTTGATGAGCATCCCGATGTCGCCCGGGCCGACGTCGCCGCGCATCACCCCCGCGGTCTGGGCGCCCTCGACCATCAGAGCCAGGAGCTCCACCAGCCGGCCACGGGCCTCTATCACCTCCGGATCATGCCGGATCTTGGCGTGCAGGACCGGATCGACCGTGGTGCCCAGCACGCCCATCCGGAGCTCGATGCAGCGGCGGACGAAGCGGCTCAGCGCACTCCAGCCGTCGGGCTCCTCGTCCCACGCGGTCTGGGCGATCTCCACCACGCGCCGCATCGTGTGCGCGGATATGCCGATCATCAGGTCCTCGCGGTCGGGGAACCGGCGATAGAGGGTGCCGATCCCCACACCGGCTCGCTGGGCGATGTCCTCCAGCGGCGGCATTCCACCCCGTTCAACGATCAGCTGCCGGGCCGCCTCGAGGAGGAGGTCCCGGTTGCGCCTGGCATCCGCGCGCAGCTCCGCCACTCCTTGTCACCTCTCTAACGGAGGATTTTCCTCCACATATTGGTACTGTGCGCTATGCGGAGGAATTTCTTCCGCTTATGCTCCAGAGGAGACGCAGTATGCGCATCGGACTGTTCGTGGACGAGCTTGGCATGTCCCTCGACGCCGTCGTCGAGAAGACGCGGGAAGTCGCGGAAGCGGGCTTCACCGGCGCCTGGTTCGCCCAGCGGCATGGCTGGGACGCGCTCACCACCCTGGCCATAGCGGGCCGCACCGCTCCCGGTATCGAACTCGGCACCAGCATCGTGCCGACCATTCCCCGGCACCCGCTGGCCATGGCGGCACAGGCGCTGACCATCCAGGCGGCGACCGGCAACCGGCTCACGCTCGGGCTCGGCGTGAGCCACAGGTACATCGTCGAGGACGGGTTCGGCATGTCGTTCGACCGGCCCGCGCTCAGGATGCGCGAGTACCTGACCGCGCTCGGCCCGCTCCTGCACGGCGAGAGCGTGGCGTACGAAGGCGAGACGCTCAAGGCGGAGGGGGGCGTCCTGGCTCCGGGTGCGAAGCCGCCCGCGGTCCTGATCGCCGCGCTCGGTCCCGCCATGCTGCGAATCGCCGGCGAACTCACCGACGGGGCGATCGTGTTGTGGTCCGGGCCCGAGGTCATCGCCGACTACTTCGTTCCGACGATCACCAAGGCGGCGGCGGGCGCCGGGCGTCCGGCCCCTCGCGTGGTGGTCTCCCCGTTCGTCGCCGTGACGGATGACCCGGACGCGCGCCGCACCTGGATCGCCGAGAACTTCGGCAGGGCCGCGCAGGTCCCCGCCTACCGTGCCGTCATGGAGCGCGGCGGCGCCGCGGGTGTCGAGGACACGATCGTCGTGGGCGACGAGGCCACGGTCGAACGTGAGATCCGCCGCCTGGCCGACGCCGGCACGACCGACCTCATCCCCATTCCCTTCGGACCCGAGGAGGAGCAGGCCCGGACCATCGCGTTCCTCGCCGACCTCGCAGGCGACGCACGCGAGTGAGCGGACGCTCGGAAAACGGACCGGGCTCCCGACGGCGCGGATTCGGGAGCCCGGCCAAGCGACGTGAACGTGAGTCAAGACCGCATCGGCCGCGATTAGTGCCCTGGGGCTACCCGTGCGGTCCCATCTTGGCCCCCTGGCCTCTGTCGCCCCTCCGTCCCGCTCGCGAGCATGGTCCGCGGCCGGTGATCATCCGGCCGCCCATTCCCCGGACCACAGCAAAGGACACCCATGCGCAGAACGGCTATCAGCTTTGCCGCCGCAGCGATCGCGGTGAGCGCCATGGCGCCGGCCGCGCAGGCCGCGGAAGCCGCCGTCGCGAAGCCGATGAAGGCCACCGACTGGAACCTCGACCTCTACAGCCCCACGGAGGTCAAGGCCTCGGGCACGTGGGCCGTCAACGGCAGCAACATCGTGCTGACCGGCAGCCTCCGCGACACCACTCCCGGCGACATCGCCGTGGCGAAGCTTGAGTTCTACCGGAACGCCAATGGCACCGGGACGGTCAGGACGATCACCGCCGACACCACCCACACCTTCAGGTTCACGATGCCCGGCACCTCCGCGACCCGGCTTTGGGCGAGGAAGATCCTTTCCTACAGCGACAACAGGACCGAGCGCAGCTCGGTCGTCCGCATCAAGTAGCACGCAATCAAGTAGCACGCGCAGCGCAGGGCCGGGTCAACGCCCGGCCCTGAGTCATGCCCGGGGCGGGTCAGCCGGTGGGAGCGAGGGTCACGTGGACGGTGAGCTCGACCGGCTCCTCTTCGAGGCTCAGGTCGGCGATGCGGCCCGCCGCGACCAGATCGGGCCCGGCCACGCGCCGCACCTCGGCGCCCCGGACGACGGCCCGGGTGACGTCGGCGCGCATCGAGACCTTGGCCTCCGACTTGGCCTTGCGGATCTGGCGCAGCGCCTCGGCGGTGGCGGCCAGCACGGCTGGGTCGCCACCGGACGGCAACTCGGCGGCCCCGGGCCACGAGGCGCGGTGGACCGATCCCTCACGCCACCACGACCAGACCTCTTCGGTGACGTACGGCAGGACAGGCGCGAAGAGCCGCAGCATCACCGAGAGCGCCGTGCGGAGGGCGACGCGGGCCGACTGAGCCTCGGCGCCTTCGCCATAGGCGCGGGTCTTGACCAGCTCCAGGTAGTCGTCGCAGAACTCCCAGAAGAAACGTTCCGTCCGTTCCAGCGCCCGGGTGTAGTCGTAGCCCTCGAAGGCCGTGGTCGCCTCGTCCACCACGCCGCCGAGGGCCGCGAGCATCGCCAGGTCCAGCGGCTCGGTGACGGCGGCGCCGGAGTCGACCTCGCCGAAGCCGAGCACGAACTTCGAGGCGTTCAGGATCTTGATGGCGAGACGGCGGCCGACCTTGATCTGACCTGTGTCGAACGCGGTGTCGGTGCCGGGACGGCCGTTGGCGGCCCAGTAGCGGACCGCGTCCGAGCCGTACTCCTCCAGCAGTGCGATCGGCGTGACGACGTTGCCCTTGGACTTGGACATCTTCTTGCGGTCCGGATCGAGGATCCAGCCGGACAGCGCGGTGTCGGTCCACGGCAGCGAGCCGTGCTCCAGGTGCGCGCGGACCACGGTGGAGAACAGCCAGGTCCGGATGATGTCGTGCGCCTGCGGGCGCAGGTCGAACGGGAAGACGCGGGAGAAGAGATCGGCGTCGCGTTCCCAGCCGCCCGCGATCTGCGGGCTGAGCGAGGAGGTGGCCCACGTGTCCATCACGTCGGGGTCGGCCATGAAGCCGTTCGCCTTGCCGCGCTGGTCCTCGGTGTAGCCGGGCGGGACGTCGGAGGACGGGTCGACCGGCAGGCTGTCCTCGGCCGGGATGATCGGATCGTCGTAGACGGGCTCGCCCGCGTCGTCCAGCCGGTACCAGACCGGGATCGGCACGCCGAAGAACCGCTGCCGCGAGATCAGCCAGTCGCCCGCCAGGCCCTCGACCCAGTTCTCGTACCGGGCCCGCATGTAGGGCGGGTGCCAGACGAGTTCGCGCCCCCGCGCGAGGAGCTCCGCGCGCGTCTCCGGGTCACGGCCGCCGTTGCGGATGTACCACTGGCGGGTGGTGACGATCTCCAGCGGCTTGCTGCCCTTCTCGTAGAACTTGACCGGCCGGGTGATCTTGCGCGGCTCGCCGTCCAGGTCACCGGAGTCGCGCAGCAGCTCGACGACCCGCTCCTTGGCGGAGAAGACCGTCTTGCCCGCCAGCTCGCCGTACGGATGCGCCGGAACGCCCTGCGGCGCCTCGTTCACCAGCCGCCCGTCCCAGTCGATGATCGCGCGCGTGGGAAGGTCGAGCTCGCGCCACCAGGTGACGTCGTTGACGTCGCCGAACGTGCAGATCATCGCGATGCCCGAGCCCTTGCCGGGCTCGGCCAGCCGGTGCGCGACGACCGGGACCTCGACGCCGAACAACGGCGTCCGCACGGTGGTCCCGAACAGCTCCTGGTAGCGCTCGTCGTCGGGGTGCGCGACGACCGCGACGCACGCGGGCAGCAGCTCCGGCCGGGTGGTCTCGATGTGGACCGGGCGTTCATCCCCGTGGAAACGCAGCCGGTAAAAGGCGCCGGGATACTCGCGGTCCTCCAGCTCCGCCTGCGCGACCGCCGTCCGGAACGTGACGTCCCAGAGCGTGGGCGCCTCCGACATGTACGCCTCACCGCGCGCGAGGTTGCGCAGGAACGCGCGCTGCGACGCGGTCCGGGACTCGTCGCCGATGGTCGTGTAGAGGTGGTTCCAGTCGACCGAGAGGCCGACCCGGCGCCACATCTCCTCGAAGGCCTTCTCGTCGATCTCCGTCAGCCGTTCGCACAGCTCGATGAAGTTGCGGCGGCTGACGGGCAGCTGGCGCTTCGGATCCGGCTTTTCCGGCGGTTCGAACGACGGGTCGTACGACAGCGACGGGTCGCAGCGGACACCGAAATAGTTTTGGACGCGGCGTTCCGTCGGAAGCCCGTTGTCATCCCACCCCATCGGGTAGAAGACCTCCCGGCCGCGCATCCGCTGGAAGCGCGCCACGGTGTCGGTGTGGGTGTAGGAGAAGACGTGACCGACGTGCAGGGAGCCGCTGACCGTGGGGGGCGGCGTGTCGATGGAGTAGACCTCGGCCCGGGCCTTCGTCCGGTCGAACCGGTACGTGCCCTCGGTCTCCCAGACGCGTACCCACTTCTCCTCCAAGCCGTCCAGGGAGGGCTTGGAGGGGACGTTCGGCGTACGCGGCTGTTCTGTCATGCGCCAATGGTATTGACATCGCAGCGTCCCGCACGCCAATTAAGCCCGCGCACGGCGGTCCGATAGCGTCGACCACAGATTCGAGTACGGGAGGACACAATGGCGGATAAGGGTGACATCGGCTGGCGCCTGATGGCGGGTGCCGCGGCCTTCGCCGGCGGCTTCGTCGCCAAGAAGGCGATCACCATGGCGTGGAAGAAGACCACCGGCAAGGAGCCGCCGACCAATCCCGAGTCCCCGGACGTCGCGCTGCACGAGGCGATCGGCTGGGCCGTGATCATGGGTGTGGGCATGGAGGTGGCACGGCTCCTGGCCACCCGCGCGGCGGCCCGGCAGTGGGCCAAGGGCACCGGCAAGTCCCCCTACGAGCTCAAGGCCGAGGTCTGAGCCGGGGATCCGTGGCTTGCCGATCGTGGTCGATCCCCGGCACGGCCAAGGGATCGACCACGATGGCGGCGGTCTGGCTCTGACTTCGCTTGAACCTCAGGACTTCGGCTGGGTGAAGCGGATGTTGTTGCCGAAGGGGTCGCGGAGGGCGCAGTCGATGCCGTACGGCTGCTCGGTGGGTTCCTCGGTGAACTCGACCCCCCGGCCCAGCAGCGTCTCGTACGTCTTGCGGCAGTCATCCGTGCTGAAGATGAGCATGCCGCCCGTCGCCCCCTTGGTCAGCATTTCGCGGACCTGCTGCGCCGTCTCCTCCGACATCGACGGTCCGCCCGGCTTCTCCAGCAGGACCTGGCGCTCCGGGTGCCCGGGGATGCTGATGGTCAGCCAGCGCATGAAGCCCAGGTCGATGTCGGCGGCGACCTCCAGGCCGAGCTTGCCGACGTAGAAGTCAAGGGCCTCGTCCTGGTCAAGGACGTAGATCTGTGAATGCGTGATCGCGTTGAACATGGCCGTCACGTTACTGAGCAGGCCGGGCGGAAAACTTATCCAAAACCGCTCAGTCGACGGGCGGCCGGACGACCGGTCGCATCCAGGCCTTCGCGAAGCACGTCGGTACCCCCAGGGCCACGGACTCCTTGCGGTACGTCCTCGGCGACTTGCCGACGATGTCCCGGAACGTGCGGCTGAAGGTTCCCGGGCTGCCGAAGCCGACGTCGAAGCAGATGTCCGTCACGCGGCGATCCGTCTCCCGCAGCAGGAACATCGCACGCTCGACACGGCGGCGCTGAAGGTAGCGATGCGGCGTCTCGCCGAACGTGGCCCGGAACGTCCGCGTGAAGTGCGACTCAGAGACATGGGCGATCCGCGCCAGGGCCGGGACGTCCAGCGGCTGCGCATAGGCGCGGTCCATAGCGTCCCGGGCCCGGAGCATGCGGCGGTTGGTCTCTTCGACGGCGCTGCCCACAACGCCATCACACCACGGTTCTCCACCGCCCGTGCCCGGCGGGCTTGATGCCGGCGCCCAGCGCCCTGATGCTGGTCTCAACGAAGGTGAAGACCGATGCGCATCGCCGTCCGCGTGACCCTGATCGTCCTCTTGCTGGGGCTCAACTTCGTCGTCTCCGGATTCTTTCCCGGCACCTGGTACCAGACAGTGATCAGCGCAGCCACGACCGGTGCAGCCGTCGCCTTGGCCCTTGTCTGGTACTCGCAGAGCCGGCGTAAGGACGACCGATGACGCCGTGAGCCCGCCCGCGAGGGGGGCGCGGGCTGCTGTGAGAGGGCTGGTCGGCGTTCTGAGGGGCTAGTCGGTGGAGGGCAGGCGGGGTGGTTCGCTGGGGAGCGGGGTCGGGGTGGTGCGCCGGAGGTCCTTGCGGATCTCTTCGGCGAGGCGCTTGGTCGCGGCACGGTTGAGGGCGGCCCCGGCGGCCGCGCCGGTCAGGAAGGGGCCCATCGTGCTGAGGCTGCGGCCCATCGTGCGCAGCAGGCGCTTGCGGAGGGCGACCTTGGCCGCCGAGCCGAGCGCGTTGGTGAACGAACCGGTCTCGAGCGGGTTGATGCCGCGGCGTTTGGCCCAGGCCGTGAGGAACGCGGCGCCGCGCGCGGTGCCCGTGCCCTCGACGCGGACCCCGTAGACCTCGTGCAGCTCGGCGATCATCTTGACCTCGATCGCCGCGATCACCAGGGTCTCGGCGGCGAGCTGTGCGGGGGCGGTGAGCAACATCGGCGGCGCGGCGAACTCGACCGCCGCCAGCGCGCCACCGGCCGCGCCCACGGCCGTCGTGCCGTTGGTCGCCACCCGGGCCACGCTCTCGGCGAGCTCCTCGCCGGTCAGGCCGTGATGGTGGCGGCGCAGGGTCTCCAGGTCACGGATCGGGATGTGCGGTGCGGCTGCGGCCATCAGGTCCGCCAGCCAGCGTCCACGCGCGATGCCCGCGGCGCCTGTTCTGCGCGCGCTGAGGCCGAGCAGCCGGGCGAGTCGCCCGAACAGGCGGCCGCGGGTCTCGCGGTCCATGTCGTCGTCGCCGGAGAGTTTGCCGATCAGTTCACCGATCTCGGCGTTCTCCGGAACTGCGACCGTAGTGCGCTCCTCGTCGTCGCGTTTGTCTCCTCCCACCGGGCGCTCCCGTCAGGCGGCGCACTCGCGGCAGATGGGCTGGCCGTTCTTCTCGGTGGCCAGCTGGCTGCGGTGGTGCACCAGGAAGCACCGCGTGCAGGTGAACTCGTCCGCCTGGCGGGGAACCACCCGGAAGGTGAGCTCCTCGTTGGAGAGGTCGGCACCCGGAAGCTCGGCGACCTCGCCGGCGTCCAGGTCCTCGTCGATGATGCTCGCGGCCTTGTCGGCCCGCCGGGCCTGGAGCTCCTGGAGGCTGTCCTCGTTGAGGTCGTCGTCTGTCTTACGTGGGCTGTCGTAGTCGGTCGCCATCTTCTATCTCCATCCCCCTCAGTCCTTTATGCGCCCCGTCGCGCGGATCTAACGCTCGGGAGACCGTTCTTGTGCCCGATCCGGGCGGGAAATTCTGTCACGGGCAGTGGCCTGCGACACACAAGGCGCGACTGATCCCACCGGTGACACCGATCACCCCAGATCACTCCCCCGATATGTGTCGTACATCACACACCCGATCGGGTATCCCGGACTGAATCAGGGCCGGAACGCCCCACCGGGGCTTCCCGCGGCGGCGGGATCATATCGGTCCCTGGCCGCGTTGTGCTCGCCGACCGGCGGGAGGCCTTATTCCGGTCCGGAAACACGGGGCTTGCGCCCCCGAACCGATCGCTCCGGTGAAACGTCTGAACTAACGCGATATCGTGCCCGCCTAGGTTGGGGCGGGTCCCCTGACAGGGCGTCCCCGCATCGTCACGGTCCGGGGTGCCCCATGACGGGGGCCGGCGTCCGACACGCGGCACATTACTGACGGGTCACTGGAGGGTCAGATGCCGGATGCCGCTCCCCTGGAGCCAGGCGATCCCCGCGCATTGGGGCAGTACGAGGTCGTCGGGCGGCTCGGCGCGGGCGGACAGGGCGCGGTCTTTCTCGGCAAGTCGCCCAGCGGCGAGTACGTCGCCGTCAAGCTGCTGCATGCCCAGATGGCGAGCGACCCGGCCGCACGCGCCAGGTTCACCCGTGAGGTGAGTGCGGCGCAGAAGGTCGAGCCGTTCTGCACCGCCCGGGTGCTCGAGGCCGACGTGCACGGCGACCAGCCGTACGTGGTCAGCGAGTTCATCGACGGCCCCTCGCTGCACGACGTGGTCGCGCACAACGGGCCGCGTGACGCGGCCGAGCTGGAACGGCTGGCGATCGGCACCGTGACGGCCCTCGCGGCCATCCACGAGGCCGGGATCGTCCACCGCGACTTCAAGCCCAACAACGTCATGCTGGCGTCCGACGGCCCGCGCGTGGTCGACTTCGGCATCGCCCGCACGGTCAACTCCCAGGAGAGCGCGGTCACCGCCACCGGCATGGTGGTGGGCACCCCAGGCTACCTGGCGCCGGAGCAGCTCACCGGGGCCCCGCTCACCCCCGCGGTCGACATCTTCGCGTGGGCCGCGACCATGGTGTTCGCCGCCACGGGCCAGTCGCCGTTCGAGGCCGACACGCTCCCGGTGATCATCAACAAGATCCTGAACGAGGAGCCCGACCTGTCGGCGCTGCCCGCCGGGCCGCTGCGCGATCTGGTGGGGCGCTGCCTGTCCAAGGACGCCGGGCTCCGGCCGCCTGCGGCGACGCTGCTGCTGCAGTTGCTCGGCCACGTCGGCGCGGCGCCGTCCAACCCGGGCGCGGGCCAGGAGGACCTGCTCAACCAGGGCACCCGGATCGCCGCCCAGATGCAGGCTCCGCCGCCCGTTCCCCCGGCGCGGCACACCCCTCCGCCGCAGCCCCTCACGCCGCCCCCGATGCCCATGCACCAGGGCGGGGTCGGCCCCAACACGCCGCCACCGCAGCAGATCACTCCGCCGCCCATGCCCATGTACCAGGGCCAGGGCATGCCGCAGGGGCCGCACACGCCGCCGGCCATGCACATGCAGCAGGGCCCTGGTGGCCCTCTGCCCCCGGGGTATGGGCCGCCGCCCCGCCAGGGCGGTTCCAACGCGCCCGCCATCATCGGCATCGGCTGCGGCGCGCTGCTGGTGGTCGGGATCATCATCGTGGTCGTGCTGGCCGCGATCGGCAGTGACGACGATCCGCCGCCGTTCCGGCCGACCTACAGCCCGCCCACCTACAGCCTGCGCACCCCGTCGCTCGGTACGCAAGGCGAGCTCATGGGCACCTGGGAGGGGCCGGCCAGCCAGCCGGGCGCCACGAGGCCGGACACCCGGAACTTCACGGCACGCTTCACGATCTTCCGGAGCGCGGGAATCGCCCGGTACACCTACAGCAACATTGCCGACAACTGCTCCACCAGGCTCTCCTACATCGGCGGCGACAGCACCAAGGCGACGTATCGCGAGACACCTCTCAGCACCGCCAACAAGAACTGTGCTGACGGCTATGTCACGTTCTTCCTGAGCGCGACCCCGTCGATGCGCTGGGAGTGGCGCCAGGACCAGTCCAGCTCCTCCCCCCAGGCATTCGGAACGGCCCGTAAGCGATAAACCCGGGAGGACCCCCGCCCATGGACGTTCTCCCCCTGCGCCCAGGCGACCCCGACCGGCTGAGCGGCTACCGCCTCGTCGGCCTGATCGGCGAGGGCGGTCAGGGCTCGGTCTTCCTGGGCGAGGACGACGACGGCGCCAGGGTGGCCGTGAAGCTGCTGCACGCGCGCTTCAGCGGCCACCCCAAGGCCCGCTCGCGGTTCGCCGCCGAGCTGGAGGTGGCGCGGCGGGTGGCGGCCTTCTGCACGGCGTCCATCCTGGACGCCGACGTGGAGGGCGACCGCCCGTACATCGTCAGCGAGTACATCGACGGCCCGCCGCTGTCGCAGGTGATCGCCACCGAGGGCCCGCGCACCGGCGCGGTCCTGGACCGGATCGCGATCGGCACGATCACCGCGCTCGCCGCCATCCATGAGGCCGGGGTGGTACACCGCGACTTCAAGCCCGCCAACGTGCTGCTTCCGGCGGACGGGCCGCGCGTGATCGACTTCGGCATCGCGCGGGCGCTGGACGCCACGGGCACGCTGTCCAGCACGGCCGTGGGCACACCCGCCTACATGGCGCCCGAGCAGATCTCCGGGGCCCGCGTCGGGCCCGAGGCCGACGTGTTCGCGTGGGGCACGACGATGGGCTACGCGGCGACCGGGCGGGCCGCGTTCGGCCAGGACTCCATCCCGGCCGTCATGCACCGCATCCTCAATCTGCCGCCGGACCTGGGCGCGCTCACCGACCCGCTGCGCGACCTCGTCCTCCAGTGCCTGAGCAAGGATCCCGCAGTCCGGCCGTCCTCGCAGCAGGTCCTCGTGCGCCTCCTCGACCTGGCGGGGAGCCTTCCGCAAAGCGGCTCCAGTGCCCAGGCCCCGCCCGCCGCCATGCTCACGCAGGGTGCTGCGGCGGCGTCCGAGACCGCAGAGGGCCGCCTCCTGCAGCCCCCCGCCGCTCCGCACGCCAGTCCGTCCTCCGCTCCGCCCTCCGCGCCGCACGCTTCGCCCGTTGCTCCGCCTGCCCTCCCTCCGGGATTCGACCAGCCCGGCTCGTTTCCGCCCCACAATCCGTATGCCGCGCCCGGATACCTCTACGACGCGTCACCAGGGCACCCCTACGCCCAGCCCGCGCCCGGCGGCAACGGGGGCGGCGCCTCATGGCCGAACGGCCCCACCTCGCCAGGCGCGCAGACCACCTCTCCGGCAAGCGGTCCGGGTGGGCCCGGCGGACCGGCCAGGCCAGGCGGACCCGCCGGTCCAGGCGGCTCGCGCAAGCGAACGATCGGTGTGCTCGCCGGTGTCGGCAGCGCCGCACTCGTGGCGCTCATCCTGGCCGGCTCGGTGATCGCCGTGAACGTCCTCGGGAAAGAGGACGAACCGACGTCCAAGCCCGGCGGCCAGTTCAGCATGATCATGAGCAAGTTCTTCACGGGCGAAGAGCTGAACCCCTCGCAGGCGGGTTACGGCTCCGGCACGCGGTTCGTGACCAAGCAGCTCTTCACCGGGCTGACCGAGGTCACCACCTCCGGGACCATGAACAACCGCCTTGCCAGCCGCATCGCCCCGGCCGACTCCACCTGCACGACCTGGCAGATCGACGTCAAGAGCGGCACCACGTTCAGCAACGGCGAACCGGTGAACGCCGAGGCGTTCGTGCGTGGCTGGACCCGGGCTGCCCAGAGCAAGACCAGTGCGGCATCCTTCTTGATGTCCACCATCAAGGGATATCCCGAGCTCAGCGGCAACAGGGCGACCACCTTCACCGGTGTCCAAGCCCTCGCCGGCCAGAACAGGATCGACGTCACGCTCATCAAGCCGGACTGCGAGTTCGACAAGCGGCTGGCCGACCCCGTCTTCTTCCCGGTGCCCGCGAGCGCCCTCAAGGCCGACAACGAGACCTACAACGTCATGCCGGTCGGCAACGGCCCGTTCAAGATCGGCTCGTACACTCGGGACAAGGCACTCACCCTGGTCCGCAATCCCTCGTGGGGGTTCGGCAAGGCCTATCTCGACCAGGTCACCATCAGGTTCAGCGACGACGCGCTCACCGTGGGGCGTACCGGGATCGCGTCGGGCGAGTACGACTGGGCGGAGGTCACCACGGAGTCGCTGGCGAGCGTCAAGTCGCAGTCCGGCCTGCTCACCCGGCCGTCGATGAGCATGAACTACCTCGTCCCGATCACCTCGCGCGGCCCGATGAGGTCCAGGGAGGCCCGGCTCGCCGTCTCGTACGCGCTCGACCGCCGGGCGATGAGCAACACGCTGTACGGAGGCCTCTACGCCCCCGCGAGGGGCCTGGTCTCCCCCGCGATCCCCGGGTTCGCCCGGTCCGGCCCATGCCCGTCCTGCGAGGCGCCCGACCCGGCCAAGGCCAGGCAGCTCGCCGAGCAGGCGGGCCTCAAGGCGGGGACCAGGGTGACCATCTACGCCCGCGAACTGTCCTCGTACAGGCGCTGGGCGGAGCTGGTGCAGCAGCAGCTCCAGCAGAACCTCGGCTGGTCGGTGGACATCAAGACGGTCAGGCTCAACGACAAGGAGATGCGGCGGACCCTGCTGGCCAAGAACTCGCCTGGCGGCCTTCTGACGTACGGCTGGGTGCCCGACTACCCCTCCGCGTACGGTGCCCTCCAGCCGCTGCTGGGAGGCGACCAGGTCGCCACCGAGACCAACGGCACGCTCAACTACAGCGGATGGCGCAACGAGCAGTTCGACCAGGCGCTCGCCAACGCGATCAAGGACCCGCAGGCCACCACCCGCCTCAACAGCCTTCAGCAGGCCGAAAAGCTCGCCCTCGACGACATGGCGCTGATCCCGCTCTGGAGCTATGTCAAGGCGTCGCTGGCAAGCGCCAAGTTCACCGGTCTGAAGCAAGACGCCGACGGCGATCCCACCCTGGCGACGACAGCCATCAAGTAAACGGCTGTTGCGTGAACGGCTGTTGCGTGAACGGCTCTCACGTGACTGCGGGAGAGACGAGGGGAAGCCGGACGGTGACGACGAGCCCGCCGCCGGCCCGGGGCGTGGCGTAGACCGTGCCACGGTGCGCCAGCACCACCGAACGCACGATGGACAGCCCCAGGCCGGCGCCCTTGGCGGACTCGATGCGGTCGGAGTTCAGGCGGCGGAACGGTTCGAAGAGCCGGTCCACCTCGTAGTGCGGCACGACGGGGCCGGTGTTCTCCACCTGGATGGTCGCGTACCCGTCGAGGACGCCCGTCCGGACCCAGACGTCACCACCCTCGTCGTTGTGCTTGATCGCGTTGTCGACGAGGTTGGAGACCAGGTGCTCCAGCAGCACCGGGTCGCCGAGCGCGGTGCCGGGCGTCAGCTCGCGGTGGACGGTGACCTCGTTGTCCTGCTCGCGGCGCCCGGCCAGGTCCAGCACGGTCTCCGCCACCTCGCCCAGGTCCACCGTCGTGCGCGCCGTCAGCTCCCGTTCGCTGCGGGCGAGGAGCAGGAGCCCCTCGATGAGCCGTTCGTGGCGGGCGTTGGTGGCCAGCAGGGTCTTGCCGACGGTCTTGAGATCGGCGGACACGTCCGGGTCGCCGAGCGCGACCTCCAGCAGCGTCCGGTTGATCGCCAGCGGGGTGCGCAGCTCGTGTGAGGCGTTCGCGACGAAGCGGCGCTGGGAGTCGAAGGCCTCGCCGAGCCGTTCGAGCATCGCGTCGAACGTGTCGGCCAGTTCCTTGATCTCGTCGTCCGGACCTTCGAGCGCGATGCGTTCGTGCAGGGTGCTCTCCGACAGGCGGCGCGCGGTGGCCGTCACCCGCTGCAGCGGGCTCAGTGCCCGGTCGGCGACGAAGTAGCCCAGCACCAGCGCGATGATCCCGACTCCGACGAGCGCCAGCAGCGAACGGCCCACGAGCTGCCGCATCGTCTCCTCGACGAACGTGCGCCGCAGCTCCTCGAGCACCGCGGGGTTGGTCAGCGGGTCATAGGGGTCGCCGACCTGCACGGTGATGCCGCTCAGGATGTTGGCCATCAGGACGGACATGACCAGGAGCAGCAGCCCGCCCGCCATGAAGAACAGCAGCCCGTACAGCAGCGTGAGCCGCAGCCGCACGCTCACCCGGCCCGGCAGCGCCTTGAGATCCTCGGCCAGGGACGATCTGTCCCGGCGGCCGCCCTTGCGGCCGCCGCCGTTCTTGGGCTGGATGACCACCGGCTGCGAACCCGGCGACCTGAACAGCCCGCGCCGCTGTGCGGAAGCGGCGGGCGGCGGAGACTGGATGGGCTGTGTGGGGTGAGTGGCCTGGGGCGAGGCCTCCGCCGGCGCAGTCCCCTGGTCGGTGCCGGGTTCCCGTCCGGGACCGGACTCGGGGGCTGACGAGGTGCTCATAGCCGGTACCCCACTCCCGGCACCGTCTCGATCACCGGCGGGTCGCCGAGCTTCTTGCGCAGCGTCATCATCGTGACCCGCACCACGTTGGTGAACGGGTCGATGTGCTCGTCCCAGGCCTTCTCCAGCAGCTGCTCGGAGCTGACCACGGCGCCCTCGGCGCCCAGCAGCACCTCCAGCACCGCGAACTCCTTGCGGGTGAGATCGACCGGACGGCCGTCGCGCAGCACCTCGCGGCGCGACGGGTCGAGGACGATCCCCGCGCGTTCGAGCACCGGCGGCAGCGGCGCCGAGGCACGGCGGCCCAGCGCGCGCACCCGGGCGATCAGCTCGGCGAACGCGAACGGCTTGGCCAGGTAGTCGTCGGCTCCGATGGAGAGGCCCTCGACCTTGTCGTCCAGCTCGCCGGCCGCCGTCAGCATGATGATCCGCGCGGGATACCGCTGCGCGACGAGTTGCTTGCAGACGTCGTCGCCGTGGATCCTAGGCAGGTCCCGGTCGAGCACGATCACGTCGTACTCGTTGACCCCAGCCCGCTCCAGGGCGCCTGCCCCGTCGTACGCGACGTCCACGGCCAGCGCCTCCCGGCGCAGGCCGGTGGCGATCGCGTCGGCGAGCACCCGCTCGTCCTCGACGACTAGAACACGCACTCCACGTCCCCCTCGTCCATGATGCCCGCGCGCCGGACGGCACCCGTCCAGGTACAGGCAGTCCAGGTATGACATGGGCCTCGTAAGAAGCCCGTAAGCCCCGTTCAGGATGGCGCCGCACACCCACCGGAACACACTGCGAATTGCTGGTTTGGAACAGGTTTATCTTCAGCGTAGGTGTGGGTAGGAGCGGCCTGATCCGGGAGGAGGCCCATGGGCGAGCTGTCACGAGCCATCAGACAACGACTCGACGACGCGTACGAGTCGCTGCAACACGCCCACGCTAACGACGACACCTACCTGGCGGACATCCGCCAGGAGGAGATCAAAGAACTGCGCCGGATCGCAGCGAACCACGACATTGGCGTCGAACTACCCCGCTGCGACTGAGGACGCCTCTGCGATAGCCACAGGGAGACCGGGGCCACGGCCCCAGTCTCCCTGTTGTGCACGGGTCTCCATGCCCCTGAGGGCCGCGGAGAGGGCCTTTCACGTCAGTCGCGGGCCGGGCCCAGGGGGAGCAGGAGGTCGTGGAGGGCCTCGAAGGTGGCGGGGCCCGCGGCGATGGTCAGTTCGGGGCCCGCAGGGGCGCCCTCCAGGCCGCCGACGAGACCGCCGGCCTCCTGGACGATCAACGCTCCGGCGGCGATGTCCCATGCCTGGACGCCGCGTTCGTAATAGGCGTCCACGCGGCCCGCGGCGAGCGAGCACAGGTCCACGCAGCACGACCCGTTCCGCCTGATGTCACGGACGTTGGGCAGCACGCCGGTGAGGACCTCGGCCTGGTGGGCGCGGCGCTCCGCCGCGTACCCGAAACCGGTGGCCACGAGGGCCTGGTTGAGCGGCACGGCGGCGTTGACCTGGAGATCGCGGGCGCCGGAGGGGGTCTGCAGCAGCGCGCCGCCGCCCTGGACGGCGGTGTACGTCTCGCCGCGCCGCGGCATGTCGACCACCCCGGCCACCGCCACGCCGTCCACCTCGGCGGCGATGCTGACGGCCCAGTCGGGCAGGTCGTACAGGTAGTTGACGGTCCCGTCGATCGGGTCGATCACCCACCGCACGTTGCTGCCGCCGTCGTGGGTGCCGCCCTCCTCGCCCAGGAAGCCGTCGTCGGGCCGGGCGGCCCGGATGCGCTCGACGATCAGGCGTTCCGCGGCCTGGTCCATCTGGGTGACCACGTCGGTCGGGCTCGACTTGGTCTGCACCACGTCCGGCCCGCCCACCGGCCGCTTGTCGACCAGCATGCGGGCCGCCTCGCGGGCGGTCTCCACGGCGAGTTCCAGCAGGTCCTCGGCTTGGCTCACGCTCGTTCCCCCGATGTCTGTGCTTCGGTCACCAGTTCGCGGGCGAGCGCGGCGAACCGCGGATCTGTCCCGGGTGTGGTGACCCGTACGAATTGCATCCCGAGTTCCCCGGCCTTGGCGGCCGCCTCGACGTCGAGGTCGTACTTGACCTCCATGTGGTCGGAGACGAACCCGATCGGGACCGTCACCACCGAGCGGACGCCCGCGCCGTGCAGCGTCTCCAGGTGATCGCACACGTCCGGCTCCAGCCACGGCTGGCTCGGCGGCCCGCTCCGGCTCTGGTAGACCAGCGCCCACGGCGTGCCCGGTGCCGCCTCGTCCGCCACGGTCGCCGCGGCCTCCTCCAGCTCGGCCACGTAGAGCTCACGGCGGGGCTGCGCGAGCGGCACGCTGTGGGCGGTGAAGACGAGGTGGGTGCCCTGCGGCGCGCCCGCGAGGGCCGTCCGGGTGGCGTCGGCGAACGGGGCGAGGAAGCCGGCGCGGCGGCAGTAGACGGGCAGCTTGTCGATCTCCGGCGCGTCCGGGACCTCGGCGCGGGCGCGCGCGAGGTCCTCCACGTACTGGTCGCTGGTCGAGTAGCCGCTGTAGGCGGACGTGACGAACGCGGCGGCGCGGCGGACCCCGTCCTCCTTCATCTGCCGGACGGTGTCGGCGAGGTACGGGGTCCAGTTGCGGTTGCCCCAGTAGACGGGCAGGTCCATCGAATGTTCTTTGAAGTCGGCCTCGATGGCGGCCTTGAGGTCCCGGCACTGCTGGTTGATCGGGCTGACGCCGCCGAAGAGGAAGTAGTGCTCGCCGACGGCCTCAAGGCGCTCGCGCGGGATGCCCCGGCCCCGTGTGACGTTCTCCAGGAAGGGGATCACGTCGTCGGGCCCCTCTGGCCCCCCGAAAGACAGCAGAAGCAGCGCGTCGTACTGCGTCGTCATGCCTCCAGCCGCCGTGCGTCCAGTCGTCATGCGTCCATCCAACCAGCAGCCCGCGAGTGACAGATCTCACCCCGGTTCCACCCCGGTCTCACCCGGACCCGCTCCGGACCCGCGGGTCAGCGGTAGCGGGCGGCGTAGGCCTTGGCCAGCGCCAGCACCTTCTGGACGTACCAGTCGGCGTGGTTGTAGTGCCAGATCGCGCGGTAGAGCTGTTTGCCGCCCTTGCCGGCGCCGTTGGCGCACAGGTACTTGGCGGCCCCGGGAACGGCGTCGTAGGGGTTCATGATGTCCGCCTTGCCGTCACGGTCGCCGTCCACGCCGTACGCCTTCCATGTGGCGGGCATGAACTGCATCGGGCCGAGCGCTCCCGCGCTGGAGCGGCCCGCATTCCGGCCGTGGTCGCTCTCCACCTGGCCGATGGCGGCGAGGACCGTCCACGACAGGCCGGGGCAGGTGGTGGCCGCCTGCCGGTAGAGGTCCATGTAGCTGCCCGGGCGGCCGCCGTCGGCGGGTGCCTGGTACTTCTGCTCGTGCAGGTTGACCACGTTCGCGCCCGTCCCGAGAACCTTGCTGACCCCCTTGACGACCTTGGCGGGGTCGGCGCCCGGCGCGTTCACCATGACGGCCACGTTCGGGACCAGGCCCAGGTCGGTGCCGGTCTTGCGGCTGACCAGCAGGTCGATGCCGGGCAGGCCGAGCGTGCCGGAGCCGCCCATCGTGAGGTTGGGCATCGTGCGGGCCACGATCGGGTACTGGAAGCCGCGGGCGAGCTGCAGCTGCTCGGCCGCCGAGGAGGAGACCACGAACTGGTCCGCGGCGAGCGCGGCCCACAGCTCGGTCTTCTTCGCGGTGCCCGGCGGGGTCCAGGACCGGAACGAGGACGGGTCGACCGCGAACGTGTTGATCGCGCGCCCCTGGAGCTGGACGGCCCCGCCCGCGACCGCCACCACGTCCCGGACCTTGGCCAGCTTGGAGATCTTGGTGATCTGTGACGGGGTGATCGAGCCGCCTCCGCCGCTCACCGCGAGCACGTCCGGCGGTACGACCCGGCGCAGCGGAGCGATCTGGCCGGCGTCCGCCACGTTCGTCACCGGTCCTGGCGGCGCGGTCGGCGGCACCTCAGAGGGTGTGCCCGAGGCCGAACGGCGCGTGTCGTCCCGGGTGTCGATGGCCGCGTAGACGCCACCGCCGAGGCTGCCCGCGACCAGCAACGCGAGGCCGGCCGCGGCGAGCGGCGCCAGCCGACGCCCGGTCTTGACCTTGGGCTGCTTCCGGGGCGGTGAAGGAGGAGCCACAACCAATCCCAACGAGAGTCGCTATCGAGGGGTTACTTGTTTTTAGAGTTGTTTCGCCCAGTAACGTGATCTTGGGTCTGGAGGTCGACGACGAGACCGGGGGGCCGTCTCCGGGGTGAGGAGATGGATTTGGCCAACCCGTACCGGGAGCTGCTGGCCGTTCCCGGGGCCCGGACCTTCGTCGCCGCGGGCTTCGTGGGCCGCATGTCGATGTCCATGGTGGGAATCGGCATCGTCCTACTCGTGTCCGCGATTACCGGATCGTACGGTATCGCCGGTGCGGTGTCGGCGACCCTCTCTCTGGCCTATGCGGCAGGAGCCCCGCTCAGCGCGCGCTTCGCCGACCGGTACGGACAACGCCGGATCCTCATCCCGCTGGCGCTGGCCAACGCGTCCAGCTTCGCCACACTGATCACCTTCACCCTGCTGCACCTGCCGACGTGGACGTTGTTCCCGATGGCGGCGCTGGCCGGGCTGACGCAGCCGTCGCTGGGCGCCTGGGTGCGGGCGCGCTGGAAGCACGCGCTGCGCGACGGCCCCGCGCGGCTGCACACCGCGTTCTCCTTCGAGTCGGTCGTGGACGAGACAATCTTCGTCTGCGGTCCGATGATCGTCACGGCCGTGGCCACCGGCGTGCATCCGGCGGCGGGCCTGGCCGTCGCCGCCGCGTGCACCCTCGCCGGCTGCCTGGCCCTGGCCGCGCAGCGCGGCACCGAACCGCCGCCCAATCCGCCCTCGGCGGGCGGATCGGCGAGCGTGCTGCGCAATCCGGCGGTGCTGGTCATGGCGCCGGTCTTCCTGATGCTGGGGACGGTCTTCGGGGCGATCGACGTCAGCGGCATCGCGTTCGCCGAGGAGAAGGGCCACAAGGCCCTCGCCGGGCTGCTCCTCGGCTGCTACGCCCTGGGCAGTGGGAGCGCCGCGCTCTGGTACGGGGCGCGGCACTGGCGCAGTCCCCTCGACCGCCGGTTCCGGATCGGGCTGATCCTCCTCGCCGCCGGGCTCGTGCCGCCGCTGCTGATCACGAACCTCTATCTGATGATGTTCGTGGTCTTCTTCTCCGGACTGGCGATCTCGCCCACGATCATCCCGGGGTACGGGGTGGTCGAGCAGGCCGTCCCGGGACACCAGCTGACCGAGGGACTCGCGCTGGTCTCGACCACGGTCGGCCTCGGCGTGGCGCTCGGCGCCTCCAGCGCCGGGCGGGTGGTCGACGTGTACGGCGCGCGGGCCGCGTTCCTGCTCCCGCTGGGGGCCGCTCTGGTCGCGGCGGCGATCGGCTTGGCCGGGACACGGAAAATAAATAAACATGAACTTTCTTCACGTCAGCCATCCGGGTAGAGTCGCCGCATGTCCCCCACGAGCTCACAAAAGTGGCAGAATTGGGCCGGAAACCAGCAGGTCACGCCACGGCGCGTCGTCACCCCCCGGACCACCGACGAGGTGGCCGGCGCAGTGCGCTCAGCCGCCGCCGACGGTCTCACGGTCCGCATGGTCGGGACCGGACACTCGTTCACCGGCGCAGCAGTCGCCGAGGGGACCTTGCTGCGGCCAACCGCGTTGACGGCGGTCCGTTCGGTCGACACCGCCAGCGGGCTGGTCACGGTCGAGGCGGGCCTGCCGCTGCACGAGTTCAACCGGGTCCTGGACGAGCACGGCCTCGCGCTCGCCAACATGGGTGACATCCAGGAGCAGACGGTCGCGGGCGCCCTCCAGACCGCGACGCACGGCACCGGCCGCGACGCCGCCGGTTTCGTGTCCCAGGTCGAGGCCCTCGAACTGGTCCTCGCCGACGGCAGCGTGGTGACCTGCTCCCGGGACGAACGGCCGGAACTCTTCGACGCCGCCAGGGCCGGGGTGGGCGCCCTCGGGGTCGTCACCGCGATCACGTGGCGGACCGTGCCCAGGTTCATCCTGGAGGCCCGCGAGGAGCCGATGACGTGGGATGAGGTGCTCTCGCGCATCGACGAGTTCGAGGCGGCCAACGAGCACTTCGAGTTCTACTGGTTCCCGCACACCGAGGGCTGCCTGACCAAGCGCAACAACCGCGTGGACGGCCCGGCCAAGCCGCTCTCCACGTTCAAGGGCTGGCTGGACGACCAGTTCCTGTCCAACACGGCCTTCGGCTTGCTCCAGCACGTCACCCACCGCGCTCCAGGGGCCGCGCCGTTCATCAACGGCGTCTCGGCCAAGGCACTGGGCGCGCGCACGTTCAGCGACACCTCGTACAAGGTCTTCACCAGCCCGCGCACGGTGCGCTTCAAGGAGCAGGAGTACGCGATCCCGCGTGAGCAGCTTGTGCCCACGCTGCGCGACCTGCGGGGGCTCTTCGACAAGCGCGACTGGCGGATCAGCTTCCCGATCGAGGTGCGGCTGCTGCCCGCCGAGGACGCGTGGCTGTCGATGGCGTACGACCGCCCGAGCGCCTTCATCGCGATCCACGTCTACCACCGCGACCCGCACGAGGAGTACTTCGAGGGCGTCGAGGAGCTCATGACCGCCGTCGGCGGCCGTCCCCACTGGGGCAAGATGCACACGCGCGACGCCGCGTACCTCGAAACGGTCTATCCGCGCTTCAACGACTTCCTGGCTCTGCGGGACCAGTTGGACCCGGAACGCCGGTTCCTCAACCCGTACACCAGGCAGGTCTTCGGCACCTGACCCGTTTTCCGGTTTCGGTCCGCCCATATGTGGGGCCGCATTGGAAACTAGCCGGACTTCTCGGGTGTTCCAGGCCTTGGAAGTGACGCCGACGGCCAAAACAGTGCAGGTCCCCCTGCCTCTTGAGGCACAGTGTGGAAAAGGATCCACAAGAATCAGGCAGGGCGACCCCAGCCGGAGTTCGGCACGGGCAAGCTTGGTCAGGTGCCCTCTTCAGCCTCGTGAGGAGGGCTTCGAGAGCGGCGATGTTCGGACATGCCGGGTACGGTGCTGGCAGCAAGGCGTGTCCGGAAGAGAGACTCAGGAGTCCGGGGGAAGGGCACGCATGCGCCCTCGGTGGGCGCCGAACGACCGATCGTCACGAGCACGAGTGAGGCGGGCTCGCGACCGGACGTGTCGTCCGGCACCCTCCGGTGCCGTCAGGAAGGGCAGGAAGGACACGCATGCAGGAGCTGCGCCTCGTCGCGGTCAGCGAGGACGGTACGTACCTCGTCCTGGCGACCGCGGGCCGGGGCACCCGGTTCACCCTGCCCGTCGATGACCGGCTGCGCGCAGCGGTACGTGGGCATTTCTCCCGCCTCGGCCAGTTCGAGATCGAAGTGGAGAGTCCCTTGCGTCCCAAGGAGATCCAGGCCCGCATCCGGTCCGGCGAGACGGCGGAGGAAATCGCCGAGTCGGCCGGCATCCCGGTCGAGCGCGTTCGCTGGTTCGAGGGCCCGGTCCTGCAGGAGCGCGAGTACATGGCTCAGCAGGCGCAGCGCGTCGCCGTCCGCCGACCGGGCGAGTCGACGCCCGGGCCTCCTCTCGGCGAGACGGTCGAAGAACGCCTCGGCCGTGGCGGCGTGGACCTCGAAGAGGTCGAGTGGGACTCCTGGAAGTGCGAGGACAGCACCTGGCGGGTGCGCCTGTCGTTCTTCGACAACGGCCGCCCGCACGCCGCGGAGTGGGTCTTCGACCCCCGCCGCCGCCACGTCTCCCCTCTCGACGAGGTCGCCGCCCGCCTCACCGCCGTGGAATGGGGGGACGACTCGCTGAACGACACGGTCACGCCGCTGGTGCCCCGCCGTCCCGCCATGAAGGTCGTCTCGGACCGCGAGCAGCAGCGCCCCGCCGAGGCCCGCCGCGAGTACATCGTCGAACGCGGCCGCATGGTCGACCCCCGACCGCAACCGGCGCAGCCGGCCGAGACCCCGCGCGAGCCCGCCGTCGCCGCGCGCCTGGAGCCCCCCGCCGTCCGCATGGCCGCCCCCACCACCGACACTTGGGACGACGACCGCCCGGCCATCCACGAGGCCACATCCGAGGACCGTCCTGCTCCGGCGCCTGCGGCCGCGCGCGAAGAACGGCCGCCGGCACTCGCACGTGAAGAACAGCCAGCGGCACCTGCACGTGAAGAACAGCCGCCCGCTCCCGTGAGGGTCTCCGAGGAGCGCGCTACGCCGGCCGAATCTCGGGACGAATCACACGAGACGGACGCCCCGCGTGACGAGCGCCCGGCCGCCCGGGAGGACGAGGACGCGGCGGCACAGGCGGAGGATGCTCGCGCCGCCCGTGAAGAGGCGCGTGCCGCCCGTGAGGAGCAGGCGACCGCGGCTCAAGAGGAACGCGCCACTGTGTTCGCTCGCAAGGAAGAGCCTGCCGAGCCCGCGCCAGTGGAGGACGCCGCCGTCCAGGAGGAAGAGCCCTCCCAGGACGTGGACTCCGTTCACGAAGAGGCGTCCGCTCCCGCGCAGGACGAAGGCGACGTCCAGCCGACGTCGGCCGCCGCAGAGGTCGTGGAGCAGGAGCCAGCCGCTGAGGTCACGGACAGTGCACCCTCGCAGGATGTGGATCCCGCTCCCGAGGCGTCAACGCGGCCTGCCCCGGATCCCGTTCCCGAGCCCGCCCTGGAGCCCGCGGACGAACTCGCGCCTCAAGAACTCGCGCCCCAAGAAGCGGACGCTCCCAAAGACGAGCCGGAGGCGTCCGCCGAGGCCGACGACGAGCCCCCTGCCACGCCTGAGCCTGTCGAGCCGAAGCCCAAGCAACAGGCGCCGAAGCCACAGCCGCAGCGTCACCGCGAGGCTCCGCGTACGCCTGCCAAGAAGAAGCCCGCGGGCCGCCCGGCGATGCCCGCCGCGGACAAGCCGGGCAGCGAGCCTGCGGCGGCCAGCTCCGAGCCACCGGCGGCACCCCAGCGCCCTGCGGCCCGCAACCGCCGCAAGGCCAAGGGCAAGCGCGCCTCTGTCCCGTCCTGGGACGAGATCATGTTCGGTGCCCGCCGCCCCGAATAGCTCCGTTCTCCTCAGCGGGTCAGGAAGGGATCCAGCCAGGCGGGCGTGATCTCTGCGGCGAAGGCGGGAGCGTCCTCCTCGGCCATGTCCACGGCGGGATACCCTCCGTCGCCCGCGCCCACGGCGACGACCAGCGTCGCCAGGCCGAGGCGGCGCTGAAAGAGTGTCTGGCGGATGCGCCAGCCGACGACTGCGCCGTGTTCGACCACGGCTTGGCGGCGGCGAAGCGATCCGGATCGCACGGTCAGGCGTTCGCCATCGGAGGCATGGCCCAGCTGGCGGTAACGGTCGATGCCGAGCGGGACGGCGAGCAATGCGACCACGGCACATCCGTACGCCACCCAGGGCTGGCCGGCCAGGACGGCCAGCACCCCCACCCCGGCCGGTGGGGCGACGGCCCGCGTGATGCGGCGGCTGCGGGCGCCACGCGGATGCATGATGAGCGGTGCGGGCGGAGGGCCGAGCACTCGTCGCGCCAGGGACTCCACGGCGGTGCCAGGCGCGGCGGGCAGGAGGCGGCCGCGGTGGGCGGCGTCTCCCAGGCCGGTGACGAGGGCACCGAGGCGGACGACTCCGGCGAGCCGTTCGAACGGGTTGTCCGCGAGCTCCACGCCCCGGATGCGCCGGCGTTCGAGCGAGACGCTGCGCCGGGTCATCAGACCGCGCTCGGCCACCACGGAGCCGTCCCGCTCGTACACGGTGAAGTCCCAGTTGAAGAGCGTGAACACGATGACCGACATCACCGGCATGGCGATCAGGAACAGGATCGCCAGGATGATCACGACGAGGGTCGGGAGGCCGACCACCTCGTGGCCCAGGTTCTCGAGCCGGTCCCGGGTGATCAGGCCGAAGTCGTCGCTCAGGTTGTAGAGCGTGCCGAGAAGACTGCCGGCGAGTGCGAACGGGGTGAGGAGATAGGCGCCGCTGAGCGGGGCGTACACGTACCAGCGCGATTCCATCCGGCCAAGGACTCGCCGCTGAGGCTCAGGTGCGGCTCGTTCAGCGGCTGTTGAGGCTCGGGCGAGCAGGACCTTGCGGAGCCGTTCGGCTTCCTGCAGCGAGACCGCGTTGAGCTCGCCCTCGCCCCCATCCGCGCCGGCATCGATGTGGACGATGGCCAGCCCCAGCACTCGATGGGCCAGCGTCGCGCTGATGTCCACACCACGGATGCGATCACGCGGAATGGTCTTCACGGATCGCCCGATCAGCGCCCGGCGGAGCGCGATGCGGTCTTCGTGGACGGTGTAGGTGAATGTGGCCCAGGTCGCCAGATGGAAGACGAAGCCGATGCCCAGTCCGACCAACGTGAAGTAGAACGCCGTGGACAGGCCACCGACCGCCAGTCCCGCCGCACCGGCGGCAAGCAGCGCGATCAGCTCCCGCGCCGCGCCCACGACGAACGTCAGCGGATGCAGCCGCAAGGCGACCGGCTCAACTCCGCCAGGCTTAACACTGCCGGACTCAGCACCGCCGGACTCAGCACCGCCAGGCTCAGCACCATCGCGCTCAGCCGACGCCTCAGGGATGTGGTCATCCCCTGGATCGTCCGAGGGCGGCGAGCCCCGCCCCTCTTCTTGGACGTTCATGTCGCGTCGTCTCGGAGGTCATGGGCGCGGCGGGCGAGGTCCTCGGCCAGGCGCGTCGCCACCGCCACCGGAAGGCCGGCGACCTCTGACGATCCGGCGTGCGAGGCGGTGTTGACCTCGATGGTCGCCAGGCCCAGCATGCGTTCGAGCCAACCCTGCTCGGTGTCGACGGTCTGGATACGGCTCACCGGGACGAGCAGCCACTCACGGCTGAACCATCCCGTGCGCGTATAGACGACGTCCGAGCTGACCTCCCAGCGATGCACCCGGTAGCGCCACACCGGCGCCACCGTGACCATGAGCACCCCGGCGACCCCGATCAGGAACGGCAGCCACCAGACACGTTCGATCATCCAGCCGGGCAGGCCGTCCCAGTCGGCGTCGTCGATCCAGGCGGCCACACCCCAGGCGAGGCCGAGGCCCAGGCCCCAGAGCAGGAGATATTCGATCGCCCAGTGGGCGATGGCGCGCGGAGAGACCCGATGGGCGGGCGGCCGCAGACGCGGACCACCGCCGTCGGGCTGGTGGGCGCGCCGCACCGACGTCACGGGCATGAGTCTAGATCCATGAGGGCTCCCACCCGTGGAGCGTCATCTGTGAGCGCGCCGCCTCCCGCCGGCAGACCCTGCCTCCAGGCCGATGGTTTGCCCTGCTGTGACACGAAGTTGTGTTGACCATGCTCAGGACGACGCAAGATATAGGAGTCGCGCTGCCGATCCCTCTCCGAATACCGGCTTCAGCCAGCTGCATCCCAGGCGTCTCAGCGTTTTGTCAGACCTGGATGCGAGAGTTGTCCCGGACGTCAGCGGTCCGTCAGCGATTTGTCAGGACCGTCGGAAAAAACTGGATGCGTTCCCCACCGGACAGCTGTAACTTTGCACGCCGCCGCATCCAGGGCCGTCAGGTGTCCGGCGAACACAGACCTAGGAGATCACATGTCACACGCCATCCAGGCCGAGGGCCTGGTGAAGCACTTCGGTGAGACCAAGGCGTTGTGCGGGGTATCGCTGCAGGTCGCGGCCGGTACGGTGCTCGGTGTTCTGGGCCCGAACGGCGCGGGCAAGACGACGACCACCCGGATCCTCGCCACCCTTCTCCGGCCCACCGCGGGCACGGCCCAAGTGGGCGGCTACGACGTCGTCAAGGACGCGCACCGGGTCCGCCAGCTGATCGGTCTGACCGGGCAGTACGCGGGCGTCGACGAGATGCTCACCGGCACCGAGAACCTCGTGCTCATCGGCCGGCTGCTCGGCCTGTCGCGCAGTTCCGCCAAGACCCGCGCCGCCGAGCTCCTCGACCGCTTCGAGCTGACCGAGGCCGCCGAACGCGCCGCCAAGACCTACTCGGGCGGCATGCGCCGCCGCCTCGACCTCGCCGCCAGCCTGGTCGGCCGGCCAGAGATCCTGTTCCTGGACGAGCCCACCACGGGTCTCGACCCCCGCAGCCGCAACGCCCTGTGGGACATCGTCCGCGGCCTCACCGACGACGGCGTCACCGTCATGCTCACCACCCAGTACCTCGAAGAGGCCGACCAGCTCGCCGACGACATCATCGTCATCGACCACGGCACCGTCATCGCGCACGGCACCTCCGACCAGCTCAAGGCCCAGGCCGGCGGCCAGGTCCTGCAGGTCCGCCCGGTCAACGAGGCCGACGAGGTGACGGTCGCCCGCGTGGTCGCCGACCTGCTCGACGCCACACCCGAGCAGCGCGACGGCCTCGTCTCGGCCCCGGTCACCGACCCGGCCGTGATGCCCGCCGTCGTGCGCAAGCTGGACGACGCGGGCGTCGTCCTGAGCGAGCTCGCCCTGCGCAAGTCGACCCTCGACGAGGTCTTCTTCGCGCTCACCGGACACCACACCGACGACTTCGAGGCCGAGGCCGAGGAGTTCATGTCCCAAGAAGGGGCCAAGGCATGACCGCCGCCACCCACGTCGTCCCGCGCGACCTGCCCCGGCAGGTGAGCCTGTCCACCGGACTGCGCAACACCATGACGCTGACCTGGCGCAACCTGGTGCAGATCAAACACAACCCGATGGAACTGGTCGACCTGAGCGTCCAGCCCATCATGTTCGTGCTGCTCTTCGCCTTCGTCTTCGGTCCCGCGATGGCCGGAAGCGTCGAGGACTACCTGCCGATCCTCATTCCGGGCATCATCGTCCAGAACGCCCTGTTCGCCTCGATGACCACCGGCGTCGGCCTCAACAACGACGTCACCAAGGGCGTCTTCGACCGGTTCCGCAGCCTGCCGATCGCGCGTTCGGCCCCGCTGGCCGGCCGGATCATCGCCGACACGGTCAAGCAGGCCTGGTCGATGTTCATCGTGATGGTCGTGGGGCTGATCATCGGCTTCCGGGTCGAGACCAGCTGGGTCAACCTGCTCCCCGCGTTCCTGCTGCTCCTCGCCTTCTCCCTGCTGTTCGCCTGGGTCTCGGTCTTCGTGGGCCTGGCGGTCGACGAGCCGGAGAAGGTGCAGATCTTCGGATTCACCATCATCTTTCCGGTCTCGTTCCTCAGCAACGCCTTCATCCCGGTCTCCGACAAGTACCCGGGGTGGATCCGCACGGTCATGGAGAACAACCCGGTCTCCCTGCTGGGTGACGCGATCCGGGGATTGCTGATCGGCCACAAGGTGACCGACCCGAGCATGGGCCAGCCGGTCCTCACGCCGGCCATCCAGGCCCTCATCTGGGGCGTGGCGATCGCCGCCCTCTTCATCCCCTTGTCCATGCGAGCCTTCAGGCGCAAGGTCTGACGCAAGGTCTCAAAGGTCTGGCACGCACATCACGGCGGCGGTCCCCAAGAAGGGCACCGCCGCCGTTTTCGTTTCCTGTCCCAAATCTCCACGCCGTCAGTGGTGCGGGCCTCGGGTGGTCACTGCGGCTGCCAGGGCGAAGATCGCCACGGCCAGGAGGGCTGTGGTGGCGCCGGTGGGGCCTTGGTCGAAGAGGCGGCCGATCAGCAGATCTCCCACGCAGGCGAACATTCCGGAGCAGAACGCCAGGACGCCGTAGTACGAGCCGAAGCGGCCCTGCGGGGCATGGCGGGCGGCGCGTTGGAAGATCGATGGCTGGATCAGGCCGTTCGCGATGCCGTTGAGGACGGCCGCGAGCATCAAGAGGTCGGTCTCCGTCCCGTCCAAGGGCGCCAGCACCAGGAACGTGGCCGCCGCGCACAGCAGGCCGAGACGCAGGACCCACGGGCGTTCGCCACGGTGCTTCGCGGCCACGAACGGCTGGGCTGAGGCGGCCACCGCAGCCAGCACGCAGAAACTGAGGGTCGCCATGCTGGGCGTGAAACCCAGGAGCGGCACGGCGGTCATGATGTGGTTGGCGAGGAGGGTCGTAGGGGCGGTCGCCAGGGCGAAGAGCAGAAATGAACGGTCGCGGAAAGCCGCTCGGACGCCCGCAAGGAGATCGCGGGGAGCCGACTCATGGTTGTGGCGTGGCAGGAAGAGGAAGAGGGCTCCGGCGAACGCCCACAAGACGGCGCCCGTTCCCGCGACGAACGCGAAGCCCGGGGTGAGGAGTGCGAGCCCCAAGGGCGGACCCACCACCGTTCCGATGTGCTGGGTCGCCACGTAGGCGGCGAAGCCTTTGGAGCGGCGGGCAGGAGTGACGCCGGCCAGCATGCTCTGAGCCGCCGGGTGGAGGAGCGCACCGCCCGCACCCATGAGGACGGCTGCGCAGAGCAACGCGCTCAACCCCTCGGCGGTGCCCAGAAGGACGAAGCTCAGCGCGCGGACGGAACACGCGATCGTTCCGGTGCGGCGTGCGCCGAGCATGTCGGTGAGGGGTCCGACCGGAAGAAGAAGTGCGTACTGCACGCCGAGCCGGACGCCGAGGATCAACCCGATCGTGCTCGCCATCAGGCCCACGTCATGCCGGAGGTGCGCGACCAGATGCGCCATCACGGAGAAGTAGCCCAGGCTGGCGGCGATCTGGGCCGTGACCATCGTCACGATCACCCGGCGATCGGAGGTGGGGGCGGTCATGAGCACGGGACAGAGCAGACCAGAGGGGCATCCGGCCGGTCCAATATGGACACGGCTGCGGTCCTATAGGCGAATTCATATCGTTGGCCGCTCCACGGGCAGCCCGGCCGCGAGGGCGACCACGGCGGCGGGCCGGGTGTGCAGGACCGTGCGGGTGAGGGTGCCCAGGCAGAGATGGAAGAGACCGCAGGAGATCATCAAGCATGTCGTGAACGACCGGCCGCTTCCCACCTGAGCTGGGCCGGAGACGGGCCGGAGACGCGGTCGGGGTTGGCTCTGGGGCATCACCGACCTGGGGAGACACCTATGTCCCATCACCTTCGCACGCTCGCTGTAGTCGGCTCGGCCTGCGCCATCTCCGCCACGTTGCTCTCTTCGGCGGCCTCGGCCGCGCCGGGATCGCCTGGGCCTGCTCGTGTGGATGCTGCCGGGGACGCCACGGCTCTGAAGCGCCCTGCGTGGACACGCCTCCGGGCAGAGCACTCCAAGAAGTGCGTGGAGATCCCTGGCTGGTCCAAGCGGCAAGGAGTGCGCGCCGACCAATGGTCCTGCGTGAAGCAGGCGAACATGCAGTGGGCACTCTGGCTGGTCCAGGCCCCGGGGGCCGGCGGCGTCCGGCACCACATCTACGCGATCCAGAACCGGAACAGCGGGCTGTGCCTCACCGTGGACGCCAAGCGGAACGGCTCCTCCGTCACGCAGCGGCAGTGCCGGAACAAGAAGTACGGCGACAACTACACCAAGCAGCTGTTCTGGTACACGCCCGACAACCGGTTCTTCAGCCAGTACGCCAAGGGCAAGTGCCTGGACATCGCCGGAGCCAGCAAGCGCAACAGGGCCCTCACGACCGTCTGGAAGTGCAGCTACGCCAAGAACCAGCGGTTCAAGAACATCAAGTGACCAACGGCGGAGGGCGTTCCAGCGCGAAGGTGCTCAGGACGTCGTCCAGGGTGACGGCGAGGCCGCGTTCATAGGCAGTGGTGAACGCGGTCTCGCCGAGGACCTTGCGGGTGGCGGCCTCGACCAGCAGGACGTCGCGCAGTGACTGGTCGCGGCTGCCGCGCAGGCCGTCGGCCGCGCCCAGCCAGTATGCGGAACGTTCCGCGTCTCCTTCGCGAAGAGCAAGGGCGGCGTGGCCCACCAGGACGAACGCGATGATCGGGTGGTCCACGGCGTGCACGGCGGCCTGCAATGCCTTGATGAGCCGTGTCCGGCCCGCCTCGACCTCGCCGAGGCCGAGGGCGAGATGACCCTGCGAGCACAGGACCATCGCGCGGATGTGCGGCGGGCCGGTATCGGCCGAGACCAGCTCGTACGCACGATCGAGGTGCCTGGTGGCCCCGGTGACATCGCCATCGTGGCGTGCGATCTCACCGAGCTGGCAGTGCAGCGCCGCCATGCTCTCGATGCTGCAGACCCGTTCGGCCTCGCGGAGCGCGACGTTGAGCATCTTGACGGCGCGGTCCCTCTCACCGAGCAGCGCCAGCTCGTTCGCCAGCTTCACATGGCTATGGAGGATCGGCACGGGCCCGCCGCCGAGGGCGTCGTTGAGCCGGATCGACTCCTCGTAGAGCGTGACGGCTTCGCCGTGGTCGCCGCGGCGGCCGGCGAGTTCGGCCTGGGCGGTGAGGGTGAACGCGAGCCCCCAGCGGTCGCCGATGAGGCGGAAGGCCTCCAGCGCGCGGGCGAAGTCGTCGGCGCCCGCGTCGTGGTGCCCGTAGTTGAGCGCGAACTGGCCGCGGATGAAGTGGCCCACCCCGCGTACCCACGGATTGGAATCGTGCAGGAGCGGGTCTATGAGCGTGACCGCGTCCTCGTCCCAATCCATCAGGTACATCTTCAGCGCGACGTTCGTCACACGCAGCGTCGGCTGCAACTCCTCGTCGGCGTGGGCGTCGCAGATCCGGCGTACCCGCATCAGCAGGGCGACGCTCTGCTCGTTCTTGTAGTCGCCGTCAACCATCATCATCGCGCCGATCGCCATGGCGACCGCGGTCGTCTGGTCCTCGGGCAGACCAGGCAGATTGAGCACCCACATGATGGTGTCGGTGCTCTCCTTGAGCTGCCCGCGCAGGAACCAGTACCAACCGAGCCCTGCGCAGAACCGCACGGCCAGCGGCGCGTCACCGACCGAGATCGACCACCGCAGCGCGGCATGCAGGTTGTCGTGCTCGGCAGCGAGCCTGGCAATCCAGTACACCTGCTCGTCGCGGTAGAGGTGGGGTTCCGCGGTTTCGGCCAGCTGGACGAAGTACGTGGCGTACGCGCGTCTGATCTCCTCTTCCTCGCCCGACTCGGCCAGCCGCTCCAACCCGTACGCGCGGATCGTCTCCAGCATCCGGTAGCGGGGCTCCCCCTGGCCGTCGCTGATAGTCACGAGGGACTTGTCGACCAGGGCGGTCAGCACGTCGAAGACCTGGTCACGAGGGAGCTCCGGACCGGCGCACACCTCCTCGGCGCTCGCCGCGGTGACGCCGCCGGTGAAGACCGCGAGCCTCCGCCACAGCGCGCGTTCAGCCGGATCAAGCAGATCCCAGCTCCATTCGACGACGGCACGGAGCGTCTGGTGGCGCGGCAGCGCAGTGCGGCTGCCCGATGCCAGGAGGCCGAACCGGTCGTTGAGCCGGGCCGCGACCTGGCCGGGCGTCATCGCGCGCATGCGGGCGGCGGCCAGTTCGATCGCCAGCGGCATCCCGTCCAGGGCCCAGCAGATCTGCGCGATGTCGGCGACGTTGCCGTCGGTCACCGCAAAGCCGCGGGACACGGCCGCCGCGCGATCCGCAAGGAGCCGTACCGCGGGATAGTTCAGCGCGTGGCCGGCTCGCACGCCAGGAGGGGGTGGTGGGAGCGGGTCGACGGGCCACAGCGCCTCGCCCGTGATGCCGAGCGGCTCGCGGCTCGTCGCAAGGATCCGCACACCCGGGCAGTCCGCCAGCAGGCGGTCCGCCAGATCGGCCGCGGCGTCGAGGAGGTGCTCGCAGTTGTCGAGAACGAGCAACAGCCGCTTGCGCGCGAGCGCGGCGGCCAACCGGTCCAGCGGATCGTTGATCTCCCGCTTCACGCGCGCCGCGCCCGCCTGCCAGACCGTCTCGCGCAGCCCCAGCGCCGTGAGCACGGCCTGCGGCACCTCGGCCGGGTCTGTGATCGGCGCGAACTCGACCACCCACACCCCGTCCCGCACCCGGCCCAGCCACCGCTCGCCGGTCTCCAGCGACAGCCGCGTCTTCCCCGCGCCACCCGGCCCGGTCAACGTCACAAGCCGCTGCCCGGCCAGCAACTCGCTCAGCTGGGAGAGATCGTCGTCCCGCCCCACAAAGCTCGTGATCCGCGCCCGCAGATTCCCGACCGGCCGCGCCCCCGCCGCCTCGGAGTGCATGGTCTCGCCTGCATCGGCCGCCGCCTGCTGGATCGCGTGCGCACCGTTCGCTGAGGCTGTCTGTGCTGCGCTCGTGCTGCCTGGGATTGCCCGGCTGGTCATGAGAAGGGTCGGGTCTTGGCGGAGGATTGCCAGGTAGACGTTCTCCAGGTCGGGTGAAGGGTCCACGCCCAGGGTCTCGGCCAGGGTGCGTTTGGCCGATTCGTATTCGGCCAGGGCCTCGACCTGGTGGCCTGCCGCGTACAGGGCTCGCATCAGCTTTCCGCGGAGCGGCTCACTGAGCGGGTCGGCGGCGGTCAGCGCCCGGAGCTCCGGAATGAGCGAGGTGTGGCGGCCGAGGGTGAGATCGGCCTCGATGCGCTCGTCCAGGGCGGTGCGGCGCAGGCCTTCGAGGCGCGCCGACGGTCCCTCGGCGAACGGGCGGCCCGCCACGTCCTCAAGCGCCGGGCCTCGCCAGAGCGCGAGGGCCTCCCGCAGCTCGGCCGCGCGCTTGGCCGGGTCGCCTGTACGGAGTGCACCGGCGACCCTGGCCTCGAAGTCGTGGGCGTCCACGGCCGCGGGCGGGACGAGGAGCCGGTACATGCCCGGCTTCGACTCCAGGTGCTCGCGACCGATCACCGGGCGCAGCCGCGACACCAGCGACTGCAGGGCGTTGGGCGCGGCGCCCGGCGGACGGTCCTCCCACAGGTCGTCGATCAGCCGGTCGGCCGAGACCGTACGGTCCGCGTTGAGAGCGAGCAGGATCAACAGGGCGCGCAGGCGTGCGCCGCCGACCTCGACAGGATGGCCGTTCGCGGCCACCTTCAAGGGCCCGAGGATCCCGATTCGCACCCGTTGATTCTCTCCCAAGCCGGCCCGTTCCGCCCATGCGCGGATCACGCCCGTGCCGAACGAGAACGCCCCGCCGATCCGGATGTGGATCAGCGGGGCGTCGTCGTGAGCCGTCAGGAGGCGTGCGCCGTCAGGCGACCCTGTCGGCCTTGGGCGCCTCGATCTGCTTGACGTCGTCGGTCGCCGCCAGCTCGAAGTCGGCCCGCGGCTGCTCGATCGTGCCGAGGGAGATGGTCTCGCGCTTGAAGAAGAGCGCGAGGGTCCAGTCGGCGAGCACCCGCATCTTGCGGTTGAACGTCGGCACCATCATCCCGTGATAGGTGCGGTGGAACCACCAGGCCGGCAGGCCCTTGAGCTTGAAGCCCATCGGGTTGGCCACGCCCTTGTGCAGGCCGAGGCCCGCCACCGCGCCCAGGTTGTTGTGCGCGTACGGCTTGAGCGACTTGCCGCGAAGGGCGCGGACGATGTTGTCGCCGAGGAGCTTCGACTGCCGCAGCGCGTGCTGGGCGTTCGGCGGGCAGAACATGCCGTCCTGGGTGAGGTCGGGCACCGCGGCGTTGTCACCCGCGGTCCAGGCGCCCACCACGCCCTCGATGGTGAGGTACTCGGTGGCCTTGATCCGGCCGCGGTCGTCGAGCGGGAGGTCGCTCGCCTTGACCACCGGCGAGGGCTTGACGCCCGCGTTCCAGACCAGCGTCCCCGCCGGGAAGGCACTGCCGTCCGACAGCTCGATGTCGCCGCCGACCGCCGACTTCAGGAGCGTCTTCATCTTGACGTCGATGCCGCGGCCGCGCAGCTGCTCGGCGGTCCACTTGCCCATGTCCGGGCCGACCTCAGGCAGGATCCGGTCGGCCGCCTCGACCAGGTAGAAGCGCAGGTCGCGCGGGGTGACCTTGCGCATGTACTTGGTCGCGTCACGGGTCATGTCCTCGATCTCCGCGACCGCCTCGACGCCCGCGAAGCCGCCGCCGACGAAGACGAACGTGAGGGCCTTGCGGCGGATCTCCTCGTCGTCGGTCGACTCGGCGATCTCCAGCTGCGCGAGAACGTGGTTACGGAGGTGGATGGCCTCGCCGACGGTCTTGAGGCTGATGCCGTTCTCGGCCAGGCCCGGGATCGGCAGGATCCGCGGCACGGCGCCGGCGGCCATGACGATGTAGTCGTAGGAGATCCGCTCCGGCGGCCCGGCCAGCGGCTGCACGATCGCCCACCGCTCGTCGTGGTTGATCTCGGTGACCCGTGCGTTGCGGACGTTGCACAGGGGCAGCGTGCGGCGCAGCGGCACGACCACGTGGCGTGGGGAGATGTTTCCGGCGGCGGCTTCGGGGAGGAACGGCTGGTACGTCATGTACGCGTTCGGGTCAACGACGGTGACCTTGACCTCGCCCCGCTTGAGCTCGCCCTTGAGCTTCTTCTGCAGGCGGAGTGCGGTGTACATGCCCACATAGCCGCCACCCACGATCAGGATGTGGGGAGCGCCAGGGGTTCCCTCGGCGGTCCTGGCCATTGCGGCCTCCAAGTTCATGGTCGGCTTGTGAAGACATTCACAAACTACCGCATAGGCCGCGCCAAGTGCCAGTCAGAGACTGGTAAAGAACTCAAGAACTTTCCAAACCAGCAAGATGGAACGTTACGATCATGTGAACTTCTGCATTCCTTCGCTGGATATCGGACATCAGGGTACAGACGTCACATGATGAACGTCACAGCGGAGCCCCCCGGGAGCGCCGTCGCCCCCCGGGAGAAAAGGCCCGATCCACCCCCGTCGACCGCCTATGGTTGTGGCGGACGAGGAAGGGCGCACCACCGGTGCGGTGCGCCCACCGTGGAGTTGGACCGGATCCGGCAGTGCGCGGCGTACGATCTCGCCCATGAGGTCGGCCAAGCACAGCTTTACCCTTCCAAGGGGTAGGTAGGGCTGGGCTGCCTCTTAGGAGCCGGTCAAGCGCGGCTGCTCGTGAAGGGCGCGGCTGGGTGGCGCTGTCGTCCCGGAGGCCAGTCAAGCTCACCCCCATTGGGGTGGCTGGGCGAGACTGCTGCCTGTCGGACGGTCAGTCAAGCGCAGCTCACTCTTGAAGGGCGGCTGGGCAGACGTCGTCTCCGGAGGTCAGTCCAGTGAAAGCTTGTCCTTGGAAGGGACAGGCTGGGTCGTGGCTGCAGGATGGCGGCCAAGCTCAGCTCGTCCTTGAAAGGGTGGCTGGGCAGGGGCTGCAGGAAGGCGGTCAGGCTCAACTCGTCCCCTGAAGGGCGGCCGGGGCTGCATGATGGCGGTCAACTCGGCTCGTTCTTTGGAAGGACGGTTGGGCGGAGCTGCGAGACGGCGGCCAAGCTCGGCTGTCCCTTGAAAGGGTGGCTGGGCGGAGGCTGCGGGATGGCGGCCAGCTCGGCTTGTCCTTTGAAAGGTTGGTTGGGCGGGGGCTGCGGGAAGGCGTGTCGATGATGGGCAGGAAGCGGCGTCCAGGTGTGGCCGCGGTGGGCGTCGTGCTGCTCGGCGGGGCGCTGAGCGGGTGTGGCCTGATCGGGCTGCCCCAGAACAAGAGCGCCGAGCTCTCCGAGTGGTTCCCCGTGAGCAGCCAGGTCTTCCGCGATGGGCAGGACTTGCCCACACGCTACGGCTGCTCGTCGTACTCTGGCGGGCAGGGTAAGACGCCGCCGCTGCGGTGGACCGGCAAGCCCGCCGGCACTCGCTCGTACGCGATCGTGGTGGACGACCCGGACGCCGCCGACGGGGCGTACGTGCACTGGGTGATCGCCGGCATCGGCGAGAACACGCAGGACCTCGTCGAAGGCACACGGATCGACAAGACCTGGGTCCAGGGTCAGAACACCGGCAAGAAGGTGGGATATGAGCCGCCCTGCCCGCCACGGGGCGAGGAGCACCGGTACCGGTTCACCATCTACGCACTCAACGACCAGGCGCCGTTCAAACAGGGCGCGACGCTGAAGGACTCTCTCGAGGCCATCGCCAAGCACACGGTGGGCCGGGGCAGGATCATCGGGAACTTCGGGACCGAGTAGGCGCGTTCAACCCTGAGGCCGTTGGGCAAGTAGGGCGGAACAGGGCCTGAAGGGACAAAACTGACGGGGGTGTACCGGTCGGCCGGATTGGCCGATAGAGGCACGCCGTGTGAGGGTAGATGTGCGCGAAGGGTGTGACAACGGTCATAGCGGTCGGTCAGAATCGGTTTAGGCTCCCCTCGGGAACCCGGCCGCTAGCGATAATCAGGACGAACCCGCGGGCCGTAGGGCCAAGGCATTGGGTGGTGGCATGACTTCTTACATCGTGGTCTTCGGCCTCATTGTGGTCGTGGTCCTGGTGGTCGTCCTGGTGGCCTTGGGCATGCGGGCCAGCAGGGCGGCCCGCGAGGACGGCGACGACTGGATGGCCGACGAGCAGCAGCCGTCCAGGGGCTATCGTTCGGCCCCGGCCGACGAGCCGGCCGAAGACGGCTACGGCACCGGCTATGACGGCGCCTCCTATGGACCGGGCCAAGCCGAGCCGGGCTTCGACCGCCGGGTGGCGGGAGGCCAGGCCGGTGGTGGCCAGCCGGGCGGCGCGCCGCTCGCCGCCGGTCCCCTGGCCGCGCCCACACCCGCTCCCGCGCAGGCGGCCCCCGCGCCGCCTCCGCCCAGTGGCCAGGCCAGCGACGAAATGGCCGACGACGACTATTGGGCGACCATCACCTTCGACAAGCCGAAGTTCCCCTGGCAGCACGACGCTGCCCCGGAGAAGACCGAGGCCGAGCTCGCCGCCGACCCGCTCAACGCTCAGGGCGGCCCGCAGGGCCCCGAGCCGCAGTCCCCAACCGAACGTCCCGCCGCCGGCCTCACCCAGCCGGTCTCGATGAACGACCTCGGGCACGGCCCGGGCGGTCAGGGCCCCGGCGCCCCGGCGACCGGCGCCGTCGGCGGCCTGCTCGGCTCCCGCAACGGCGCCGACGCGCAGGCGGTGCCCACGCCCCCCGCGTCCTTCACTCCGGCCGCCGCGCACTACGCAGGTGACCCGAGCGAAACCGCCGCCGACCTCCAGGCGTTCGGCTCCGGCACCGGCCCGCAGCCCGCCTTCGGGGGCGCGGGCGACCAGTCCTTCGGCGGCGGGGGCTCCGATCAGCAGCCCTACGGCTCCCCGGATCAGTCTCCTTACGGCTCCCCCGAGCAGCCCGCGTACGGGTCGCCGGACCAGTCTCCCTACGGCACTCCCGACCAGCAGCAGCCCTTCGGCGCCCCCGAGCAGCAGCCTTACGGCTCCGGCCCTGAGCAGTCCCCGTACGGCGTGGGCGACCCGTCACCGTACGGCGCTCCGGACCAGCAGCCGGCCTACGGCAACGGCTCCCAGGGTGCCTACGGCGCGGGTGACCCGCTGGGCACCTCGCTTCCGGCCCCCTCGGCGGGTCCGGCGCGCCAGGAGTCCTACGACCTGCCCATGTCCTCGGGGCCGCTTTCGAGCGACCCGCGCGTGTCCGACCCTCTCGGCCTGCCTCTCGGACGCACCGACGAGCAGCCTGCACGCGGCTACGAGCCCCCTGCGGCTCCCCCCGCCCCTCCGGCCCCGCCGGCACCGTCCCACGCGGAGCCCGTGAGCCACGGCGGCTGGGACGGCGGCGGCTCCTCCGGCGGCGACACCGACAGCAACAAGCTCCCCACCGTGGACGAGCTGCTCCAGCGCATCCAGACCGACCGGGCACGTTCCGCCGGGGGTGGCGGCGCCGGGGCTCTCGGTGGCGCGGGTTCGCAGCCGGAGACCCCCTCGTTCGGCAGCGGCCTGAGTGACCCGCTCAATGACCCGCTCAACACGAGCAGCGGCTCGTCGTCCTCCTACGGCTCCACCGGTCCCTGGTCCACGCCGGCCTCGGCGAGTGCCGGGTACGACAACGACCAGTCCGGACCGTCCGGCACCTTCTCCGGCACACCCGGCAGCGGAACGGGCGGCGGCGGTTACGGGCAGAACGACGGCTACCCGTCGGCGCCCGCCTACGGTGACAGTCCCCGCTACGACGACCCGCTCGGCGGCGGCCGCGAGTCGTACGGCTCGTACGGCACCGGCTCGGGGTCGGGCCCCGGCTCCGCCGGCAACGGCGCGGGCGACAGCGGAGAGCCCGGTCGCTACACCGACTTCAGCGGCAGCAGCTACAACGGCGCGTCCGACCCGCTGTCGGCGCCGACTCCTCAGGACACCGGCTCCCAGGGCGGCGGTTACGGCGACTCGGGCTCCACACAGCAGTTCGGCAACGGCTACTTCGGGTCGCAGCAGGGCTACGGCAACTCCGGGCAGGCCGGAGGATCCGGCGGCGACACAGGTGGCCAGTACGGCTCCTCGTACGGCAGCGGCAACTCCCGCCCGCAGCAGCAGCAGCCGGACGACTGGGAAAGCCATCGCGACTACCGGCGCTGACCGGCTGAATATCAACGAAACGGAGGGCGGCCCCCAGGGCGCCCTCCGTTTCGCGTTCGACGGCCCGGACCCTCCAAGATCTACGCAGTCCGGGCCCCTTGGTTTGTGTCATCCCGGGCGGACATGATCCAGCTCGTGATTGCATACCATGCGTGACGTTCTCGACACTCAACGTATCCATACTTCGACGGGACCTTCCCGCCTCGTTCGTCGTCTTCCTCGTCGCGATCCCGCTGTCATTGGGCATCGCGGTGGCCTCCGGGGCACCGATCGCCGCCGGACTCATCGCCGCGATCGTCGGCGGTATCGTGGCCGGCCTGCTGGGCGGTTCGCCACTGCAGGTCAGCGGACCCGCGGCGGGGCTCACCGTGATCGTGGCCTCGCTCGTCCAGACCTACGGCTGGCGCGCGACCTGCACGATCACGGCGTTGGCGGGCCTGCTGCAACTGGCCCTCGGCGCCGCAAAAGTGGCTCGGACGGCACTGGCCGTCTCCCCCGCCGTCGTCCACGGCATGCTCGCCGGAGTCGGCGTCGTGCTCGTTCTGGCGCAGGCGCACGTCGTTCTGGGCGGCAGGCCCCAGCATTCGCCGCTGAGCAACGTACGGGAGCTTCCGGGACAGCTGATCTCGTCCCACTCCCACACGGTCATGCTCGGCCTGCTCACCATCGCCGTCCTCCTGGCCTGGGAACGGCTCCCCAAAGGCCTGAGCCCCACGGCGTTGCACTGGATCCCCGCGCCGCTTCCTGCCATCGCCATCGCCACGCTGACGTCGTGGGCGCTGGGCTGGGAGACTCCGCGCGTCGACCTGCCGGACACCCTGCTGGGCGACTGGCATGCGCCCGCGCTGCCCCATGGCCGTCTGCCCGAGATCGTCGGAGCGGTCGTCTCGGTCGCCGTGGTCGCGGCCGTGGAGTCGTTGCTGTGCAGCGTGGCCATCGACCGGGCCCGGCCGCAGGGCGTACCGCGCGCCGACCTCGACCGCGAGCTCCTCGGGCAGGGCGCGGCGAACGCGGCGTCGGGCCTGCTGGGCGGCCTGCCGATCGCCGGCGTGATCGTACGGAGCACCGCGAACGTGGCGGCCGGCGCCCGGTCCCGCGCCTCCACCGTGATGCACGGGTTCTGGGTGCTCGTGCTGGCCCTCTCATGCGGGCCGGTGATAGAGCAGGTGCCGCTGGCGGCCCTGGCGGCGCTCCTCGTGGTGCTCGGCGTGAAGATGATCGACACCGCCCGGGTCCGTGACCTTCGTCACCACCGCGAGGCGCCCGCCTACTTCGCCACCTTGATCGGAGTCGTACTGCTGGGGCTCGGCGAGGGCGTGCTGCTCGGCATCGGGATCTCGGCCGTGATGGCCTTGCGGCGGCTCACGAGGTTGTCGGTCCGGGTCGAGCAGGCGCTCCCGGTCCCGATCCAGGCCATGCCCGGATCCCCTGGCCCTGCGGGGCAATGGCACGTGATCGTCGAGGGCACGCTGACGTTCCTCGGCGTGCCCAAGGTCACCAAGGTCCTCCAGCAGGTCCCGGCCAGAACGAGCGTCGACCTGGACCTTAATGTGGACTTCATGGACCACGCCGCGTTCGAGGCGATCCACGAGTGGCGGGTCGCCCACGAACGCCAGGGAGGGAGGGTCGACATCGATGAGGTTCACGAAGGTTGGTATGAAAGAGCTGTGACTGGGGATATGTCGCCGCCGCGTAAATCGTCCCCCAGTGCCCGCTGGTGGGCACCCTGGGCGAATCGACGGCGCCGCCACGAAGAACTCGACGCACCGGACGTGTCGCCGAGCGCCCTGCTGCTCGCCGGCGTCCGCGAATACCACGGCCGCACCGCCCGGCTGGTCAAGCCGATCATGGCGGAGCTGGCCTTCGAGCAGAAGCCCGAACACCTGTTCATCACCTGCGTGGACTCGCGTGTGGTGCCCAACATCATCACCGCGAGCGGTCCCGGCGACCTGTTCATCAACCGGAACGTCGGCAACCTCGTCCCGCGCTTCGGCTCCCGCACCCATGACGACTCGGTGGCCGCGACGGTCGAGTACGCCACCAACGTGCTCGACATCAGGACCATCACGATCTGCGGCCACTCCAACTGCGGCGCCATGGCGGCGCTGCTCGCGGGCGGCACCGAGATCGACCACCTGCCGGCCCTGTCGCGGTGGCTGAAGCACGGCAACCACAGCCTCGCCAGGTTCCTGGCCACCGAGCCCGAGGAGGGCGTCCCGCCACTCACCCGGCTCTGCCAGATCAACGTGATCCAGCAGCTCGACAACCTGCTGACCTATCCCTGGCTGCGCAACCGCGTGGAGGCCGGGAAGCTCGAACTCGTCGGCCTGTATCTGGACCTGGAGTCCGCCGAGGTCAACATCCTCGACCGCTCCACCCAGTCCTTCGTCCCCGTCCCGGACGAGGCTCCCGGCGACACCGACAACACCCGGGCCCTCACCTAAGAACGATCATGGGTCGTCCCCCGACAGGACGACCCATGATCACCCGGCCCACGGCACCCGCCACCGTGGAACCGTGCCCACCCGAGCTCTAACCGAAGCTCCGACCGCGAGGGACCTCCCAGCGCCAAACCGCCCGCGTTTGTGGCTGCCGATCGCCCGCCCCCGATCTTGTGGAGGCCGGTCTTCTGCCTCCGGCCGGCGGAGCCGATCTTCCGGCCCCGCCTTATGGACGGCTGGCCGTCCGCCACAGACCCTTTGGTCGGCCGGTCGTCTGTCTCCGGCCTTGCGGGGTCGGTCGTCGCGGCGGCCAGTACGCCTTCGGCTTTATGGCGGCTGGTCGTCCGCTGCTGGTCTCTCAGCAGCGGATCGGCCGCCATCGGGTCTTCAGCGGCCGACGAGTTCGTCCTCGCCGGTCCGGTCCCCGTGTTCGATCATCCGGGTGTGGTAACCCGTGTACTCGTCCCTGCGAGCGGTGTAGTCGTCGCGGATGTACATGCCTGCCACGCGGCGCGCCCACCGCGTCTGACCGGTCGCCGGAGCGTACAGGGCGTCCCGCCGACTCGACCGCGAGAACGCGGCCACCAAGATCAGTGGCACCAGCAATCCGACGAGCGCGGCCACCGCGATCACGATGAACATCGGCGCTCCTCTCCGCGGGGCGTTCTTCCGGGGCCCCGCCGCCACCGCCGATCTCCCCCAAAGGCGATCAGCTGTACCTTGGACGTTAGAGGCGCTGTTTCCGCTCCTTTGTGTCGTGTGACCCGAAGCTACCGAGATGAGACACACTTCCCGTTTTGGTGTGAACGAGGTGCGGAGGGGGAAGGGTACGTAAGTCGGCCTGTTGCCGGGGCCTGTTGCCGGGACCCACCGGACACGGACGGTGATGTGGCCCCCTCACGGGGCAAGTTCGCCGGGGGCGCCTGTTTTAGGCAGCCTCTTGTCAGATAAAAGCCAGAGTCGACTGCCTCAATTTGGTACACAGACCTGGTCGCCGAAGGCTTTTGCATAATACGGTCCGCTGCCTTGGCGGACCGCATTTAGTCGGCCCTTCAGTGCGCACGGGTCTGCATTCCTCGGGACGTGAAAAGAGTGCGGGGACAGACGTCCCCGCACTCCAGGTCAGGCTGTGACCTTTTCTGATTGTGGAGGTGAGGGCGCCTTTTGTGCGCGGCGGCCGGGCATCCACCAGTTGGCTTTTCCGCACAGTTCCATCACCGCGGGAACGAGGATCAGCCGGACGATGGTGGCGTCGATGAGCACGGCGGCGGCCATGCCCAGACCTCCCTGCTTGACCGCGAGGTCGGGGCCGAGCAGGGAGGTGGTGAAGACGGCGATCATGATGGCGGCCGCGGCCGTGATGACTTTGGCGGTCCGCGCCAGGCCTTGCGCCACGGCCGCGCGGGTGTCACCGGTCCGCTCGTACTCCTCGCGGACCCGTGAGATCAGGAATACCTGGTAGTCCATCGACAGGCCGAACAGGACCGGGAACATCATCATCGGGACCCAGGTCGTGACCGGCATGGCGGCGGGGAATCCCAGGGCCGGGCCGAGCCATCCCCACTGTACGACCGCCACCACGACGCCGTAGGCGGCGCCGATGGACAGCAGGTTCATCACGGCGGCCTGCAGGGCGATCGTGACCGATCGGACCAACGCGATCAGCAGCACCATGGACATCGCGATGACGACCGCGATCATCAGGGGCAGGCGCGAGCCGGACTCCTCGGCGGCGTCGATGGTGCCGGCGTTCGGTCCGCCGACGAGGACCTCTTCGCCGCCGGGCGCACGGGGCAGCACCTCGTCGCGGAGCTTGTGCACCAGGTCCACGGTCGCCTCGTCCTGGTATCCGGTCGTGGGGAAGGCCATGAAGATGACGGCCTGCCCGTCCTTGCTGACCCGAAGTGGCGTCGCGTGGGCGATGCCCTCGGTCTTGCCGACCGCTTCGACGACGGGACGCAGATCGGCGCCCTTGGATCCGACCTCGCCGGCGAAGATCAGGGGCGCTCCGTAACCCGGACCGAAGCCCTCAGAGAGGATCTCGTGCGAGATGTAGCTGCTCCTGTCGCGGGGCTGAACGCTGGCGTCGGGCTGGCTCAGCCGCATCGACAGCATCGGGGCGGCCAGCAACAGCAGGCTCGCACCGGCCAGCACTGCGGCGATCAGCGGCTTGCGCTGCACCACGCCGGCCCAACGCTCGGCGAGGGTACGGCGCTCCTGGGGCGGGGGGCCGACCCGGCGGGACGCGCGACGAGGCAGACGCAGTGAGTTGATCTTGTATCCGGTGAAGCCCAGGAACGCGGGCAGCAGTGTCACCGCGGCGATCATCGTGATCAGCACCGTGATCGACGTGGCGACGGCCACCCCGGTCATCAGCCGCTGTCCCATGACGACCAGGCCCAGCAACGCGATCACGACGGTCGTGCCGGCGAACAGCACCGAGCGACCAGCGGTGGTGATGGCCGTGACCGTGGCGCTCTCGGGCCCATCGTCGTCCCGGAGGCCGTCCTTGTAGCGGGTCACGATGAACAGCGCATAGTCGATGCCGACACCGAGCCCGATCATCGCGCCGAAGATCAAAGTGAAGTCCGGCGCGGGGACCAGGTGCCCCACCAGCTTCGTCAGCGCCAGGCCGGCCGCAATCGCCAGGAGGGCGGTCACGATGGGCAAGCCCATGGCCACCAACGACCCGAAGGCGATGAACAGGATCACTGCTGCTGCCAGGATGCCCACGCTTTCGGCCGAACCCTGCGGGGGCGTCTCGGCCTTTTCCGCCATGTACCCGCCCAGCCCCAGCGTGACGCCGTCGTCAGAGGCGTTCTTCACCGTGGCCACCAGGGGCTTGACCTCGTCCTTCGTCACGTCCTGGTCGGTCAGCGGGATGACGGTACGGGCGATGCGACGATCCGCCGTCACCAGATCCTTGTCCTGGTACGGCGAGATCACCGGTCCTGTGACAGGTGAGGCGACCAGATCGGCGATGGTCTTCTCGATCTTCTGCCGGGCGGCGGGGTCGTCGATCCCCTTGTCCGCCTTGATCGCGAGAGTGAGCGTGTCGCCTTGCTGCTCGGGAAAATGTTTCTCTATCAGTTCCTGTGTTTTCGCGGACCCGGAGTCTCCGCCGGAGAAGTCGTTGTCGGGGGCGGCGCCATAACCGAAGCCGGCGAACGCCACGACTATCACACCGACGACCCAAGTCAGGAGGACCAAACGGCGGCGCCGGTAACAGAACCGGGCCAGTCCCGCCAGAATTCCATTCGTACGGGGAGTCTCGCTCTTCATGGCCTGATCTTGGCTGCCGGCCGCAATGCCGGTCGTCCCCCGAGCGCATGCACTTCGCGCTACGGCTAATGGCGCACCCTGTTACCGCGGGAGCCGCAGGCACCGCGAAAGTACTGCGTTCGCGGTAGCCGGCTGCTCATCCGCGAGCAGGAGTGGCACGCGACGGGGCGCGGCTAAGGTGCGCTTATGAGCACAGGACTGTCCGGTGTCTGGGCCAAGGCCAGGGGCTGGACGATCGCGGTCTGCGTGGTGGCGATGGTGCTGGTCACCGCGCTGGCCGAGGATCACCCCGCCACGGATCTCGACCTGCTCGGCTACGCGCTGGTGGTGACGAGCGGCCTGGCGCTGGCCGCCGGCCGCCGGGCCCCGGTTCCCGTCCTGGCCGTTACCGGACTGTGCGCGCTGGGCTATCAGGCCATCGGTTTCGACGTGCCGGCCGTCGCGTACCTGTTCGCGGTGTACGCCGCCGTACGCGCGGGGCACCGGATCATCACGCTGGCGGGGACCGTGACCCTGTTGGCCACTCTCCCTCTCGCCGCCATGGTCTCCTCGCCGGACGGGTCCACGGCCGACGCGTTCGCACAGGCCCGAGGCGCCTTGGAGCTGGCCTGGCTGGTCGCCGCCGCCGCCGCGGGTGAGGCGCTGCGGCAGGCCGAGCGGCGGGCGGACGAGGCCGAGCGCACCCGGGAGGAGACCGCTCGGCTGCGCGCGTCCGAGGAACGGCTGCACATCGCGCGCGAACTCCACGACTCGCTCACCCACCAGATCTCGATCATCAAGGTGCAGGCCGGCGTCGCCGTCCACCTGGCCCGCAAGCGTGGCGAACAGGTGCCGGAGGCCCTGCTGGCGATCCAGGAGGCCAGCAGGGAGGCGACCCGGGAGCTGCGAGCGACCCTGGAGACGCTCCGCGACGACGACAGGGCCCCGTCGCATGGGCTCGACCGCGTCCCGGACCTGGTGGAACGGGCACGTGGGACCGGCCTGAACACGACGCTGATGATCGAAGGGCAACGGCACGACGTGCCGGCCGCGGTGGACCAGACCGCCTACCGCATCGTTCAGGAGTCGCTCACCAACACCGCCCGGCACGCCGCCGCCGCGACGGCGTCGATCCGGATCAGCTACCTTCCGGAAACCCTCGCCATACGGGTCGACGACGACGGCAAGGCCATGCCGGGCACCGCCCCGGTCCCCGGCACCGGGCTGCTCGGAATGCGTGAGCGGGTCACCGCCCTCGGCGGCCACCTCCGCGCGGAACCGCGCAGCGAGGGAGGCTTCAGCGTCCAGGCCGAGCTCCCCGTGGGCCGGCCGTTGTGATCCGTGTCCTGCTGGTCGACGACCAGCCGCTCCTCCGGGGAGGTTTCCGGGCACTGCTGGACGCCGAGGACGACTTCGAGGTGGTGGCCGAGGCCGCCAACGGCAAGGAGTGCCTGGCGCTTGCCAGGGAGCACCTGCCCGATGTCGCCCTCATCGACATCCAGATGCCGGTGATGGACGGCATAGAGACGACCCGGCGCATCGCCGCGGACCCGGCCCTGGCCGGCGTGCACGTCGTCATCCTGACCAACTACGGCTTCGACGAGTACGTCTTCAACGCGCTGCGCGCCGGGGCCGCCGGTTTCCTGGTCAAGGACATCGAGCCGGACGACCTCCTGCACTCCGTACGCGTCGCCGCGCGCGGTGACGCCCTGCTCGCACCGTCGATCACCCGAAAGCTGATCAGCCGGTTCGTCGCCCAGCCGCTCAACCTGGCGACCGGCGCGGCGCTGAAGGAGCTGACCAACCGCGAACGCGAGGCCGTCGCCCTGGTCGCGCAGGGCCTGTCCAACGGCCAGATCGCCGACCGCATGGTGATCAGCCCGGTCACCGCGAAGACCCATGTCAACCGGGCCATGATCAAGCTTCAGGTCCGCGACCGCGCCCAGCTCGTGGTCCTCGCCTACGAATCCGGGCTGGTGGCCCCCCGAAGAGGACAGGAAGGCGGACGAGCCGGCCTGTAAGCCGGGTTCTGTGCCCCGCCGCGCCTTGCGGCGGGCGGGCGACGGCCATCCATCTCGGACCGCCGTTGCCGGCGGTCTCCAGCGACCTACCCGCAGGCTCGGGCGGGCAGCCCTCGAACGCCTGCGCGGAGAGCCTGTCGGCTCACCTTCTTGACCTTGCTCCAGGTGGGGTTTACCGAGCCGCCCACGTCACCGTGGGCGCTGGTGAGCTCTTACCTCACCGTTTCACCCTTACCACCGGCGAACCGGTGGCGGTCTGCTTTCTGTGGCACTGTCCCGCGGGTCACCCCGGGTCGGCGTTACCGACCACCTTGCCCTGTGGAGCCCGGACTTTCCTCGGCGGGAGACCCTTGACCTCGGCCAGTGGCCTCCCGACGCGGCCGTCCGGCCGGCTCGTCCGCCGTGTCTCACAGGCTACCGCTTCAGGAGAGGTCGCCGAAGACGCGGTCTTGCGCTGCCGTAGCGGGCTGAGGGTGTCCGAAAGCGGTCAGTCCAGCAGGTGGTGGGTGTCGTTGAACGCGCGGAGGCTGGCGGGCCCGTCGTCGTACCAGTGGATCGACGACAGCGACGCCACGTCCAGCTGCATCCGGAAGAGCGCTCCCATCGGGGCGCCCAGCGCCTCCTTCACCAGGAGCTTGATGGGGGTCACGTGCGACACGACCAGCACGGTCTGGTGCCGGTAGCGCACCTTGAGCTTGTCCAGCGCGGTCCGTACGCGGCGTTCGGCCTCGACGAGGCTCTCCCCGCCGGGCGGCGGCGCGGACGGGTCGGCCAGCCAGGCCTTCAGCTCGGCGGGCCAGCGGTCACCGGCCTCGCGGAACGTCAGCCCCTCCCACGAGCCGAAGTCGGTCTCGCGGAAGCCCTCCTCGACCCGGACCTCGGCGCCCGTCACGGCGGCGACCTCGGCCGCGGTGTCGCGGCAGCGGCTCAGCGGCGAGGTGACGATCGCGTCGATCGCCCGGCCTTTGAGCGCCATGGCCGCCGCCCGCGCCTGGGCCACGCCGTGCTCGGTCAGCGGGAAGTCACCGATCCCCGCGAAGCGCTTCTCGACGGAGAGCGGTGTCTCGCCGTGCCGCAGGAGCAGGGTCTTCGTCGGCGTCGTCGTGGCCCCCGACCACGCGGGGGCCGCCACCTCAGGGGTGGGCGGCGGCTCCTCCTCCGCTGTGTTCTCCTCCACCGTGCGGACCCAGTGCTCGCCGCGCGCCGCCGCGTCCATCGCCTCGTTGGCCAGGCGGTCGGCGTGCGCGTTGCGGTTGCGCGGGATCCAGGAGTAGGAGACCGAGCCGAGGCCGTTCGCCGCCTCCCGGGCCTCCAGGGCCAGCGGGATCATGTCCGGGTGCTTGATCTTCCAGCGGCCGGACATCTGCTCGACGACGAGCTTGGAGTCCATCCGCACCTCGACGCGGGCACCCGGGTCGACGGCGGCGGCGGCGCGCAGACCCGCGATCAGGCCGCGGTACTCGGCCACGTTGTTGGTGGCGTGGCCGACCGACTCGGCGACCTCGGCCAGCAGTTCACCGGTGACCGCGTCGCGGACCAGCGCCCCGTATCCGGCCGGACCGGGGTTGCCGCGCGATCCGCCGTCCGCCTCGACGACCAGTTTCCGCGCCACGCCTACAGGCCCGACTCGGGGGTGCGGATGAGGATGCGCCGGCACTCCTCACAGCGGATGACCTCGTCGGCGGCGGCGGCGCGGATCCGGTTGAGGTCGACGGTGTTGAGCGCCAGGTGACACCCCTGGCAGGCGCCCCGGTAGAGCTTCGCGGCGCCCACCCCGCCGAACTGCCCGCGCAGCTTCTCGTAGAGGGAGAGGAGATCGTCCGGTACGTCCTTGGCCACGGCGGTACGGGCCGTGCTCGTCATGCCGGTCTCTTCATCGATCTTCTGCTGGGCCTCGTCGCGGCGGGCGCCGGCGGCGGCCAGCTCCTCCTGAGCGGAGGACTGCTCGGCACGCAGCGCCGAGACCCTGGCCTCGGCCTCCTCGCGGCGTTCCATGATCTCCAGCACGACCTCCTCGAGGTCGGACTGGCGGCGTTGCAGCGAGGCGATCTCCGCCTGGAGGCTGCTCAGGTCCTTGGCCGAGCTGACCTGCCCGGAGTCGAGCCGCTTCTGGTCGCGGTCCGCCCGGCTGCGGACCTGGTCGACGTCCTGCTCGGCCTTCTTCTGCTCCCGGTCCAGGTCGCCGACCTCGGTCTCGGCCGCCACGATGGCGTCGCGCACCTCGGCCAGGCGTGCCTCGAGCCGCTCGATGTCGGCCAGCTCGGGCAGGGTCCGGCGGCGGTGCGCCAGCCGCTCGAGCGCGGTGTCGAGCTCCTGCAGGTCGATCAGGCGCTGCTGGGCTTCCGGTGCGGCTTTCACTTTGCTCCTTCGTAATGCAGGCTCCACGCGTCGGTGACGAGCGTGGACACCCGGGTCTTCACGTCCAGCGCCTGCTGCTTGTGGGGGGACGACCAGCTCTGTGCGCGGCCGGCGCTGCCACTCCCGGCGAACGCCGCGTGCAGGCGCCGCTCCGCGTCGGCAAGCCAGGGCCACTCGGTCGCCCAGTGGGCCGCGTCGACGAGTGCCGGGCCGTCGTGCTCGGCGAACTCCGACGCGGGATGGTGCCGCAGGTCGGCGGTGAGGTAGACGTCCACGCCCGCCGCGCGGGCCGTGTCGAGCAGCGAGTCCCCCGCGCCGCCGCAGACCGCGACGGTACGGATCGTACGGCCGGGATCGCCTGCGGCGCGCACTCCCCACGCCGTGGCGGGCAACCCGGCGGCCACGCGGGCGGTGAACTCGGCCAGCGTGATCGGCTCGGCCAGCTCGCCGATGCGTCCCAAGCCCCGCCCGCCGCCCTCGCCGGGGGCGGCCTCCGCATCCCCGAGGGCGGCCGGGACCATCGGGTGCAGCGGCCCGCTCAGGCCCACGGCGCGCGCCAGGGCGTCGGACACGCCCGGGTCGGCCACGTCGGCATTGGTATGGGCGGTGTAGAGCGCCACCCCGTTCGTGATCATCCGGTGGATCAGACGGCCCTTGGGCGTGGTGGCGGCGACGCCGGTGACGCCCCGCAGCAGCAGCGGGTGATGGGTGACGACCAGGTCGGCGCCCCACTCCAGGGCCTCGTCCACGACGGCGGCGACGGGGTCCACCGCGAACAGCACGCGGCCCACCTCCTGGTCCGGATCGCCGCAGACCAGCCCGACGGCGTCCCATGACTCGGCCCAGGCCGGGGGGTAGAACTCCTCCAGGACCGCGATGACTTCGGAGAGACGCACGCCCCGCAGGCTACCGCTCCCGGAGGCCCCAGCCGAGTCACCGGCGGCGACCGACCGTGTCGGCGTCCGGAGTGAGTCTGGAACGATAGGGCGGGGAGAGCCAGACCGAGGGGAGATCGTCATGCCGGCTTCCGGCGCCGTACCGGGAGTGGTTCCCAGCATCAGCCGTCCGTACATGCCCGGTTACGGGATCGGCGGCCCGGCGGAGGGCACCGGCCTGCTGCCTTGGTCGTGGGCCGTCGAACGGCTGAACACGACGCGGAACTTCTGGCTGAGCACGGTGTGGCCGGACGGCCGCCCGCACACCATGCCCGTGTGGGGGGTGTGGTCAGGGGAGGCCCTATGGTTCAGCAGCAGCCTGTCCTCCCGCAAGATCAGCAATATCCGGGGCAACGAGATCGTCACGATGGCCACCGAGGATGCCGAGAATCCCGTGGTCGTACAGGGTCGCGCTGAGATCGTCACCGAGCCGGACCGGCTGCAGCGGTTCATCGACATGGTCAACGCGAAGTACGACACCGGCTATCGTGTGGACTTCCTGGACCCCGCCGTCAACGCGACGGTCGCCGTCTGGCCACAATGGGCGTTCGGGCTGCAACAGGGAGACTTCAGCGGTTCTCCCACTCGCTGGTCGTTCGCACAATGAGCGGCCAGGCGGGATCAATTCGGAGACTCATCGCGTTGGAGTGTGTGTGAAGTCACCCTTTCGCCGCCGCAAGCGTGTCAAGGGCCGCCCCATGGGGACGGCTCCCAAGGCCACCGAGCACGAGCCCGTGGACTGGCCACAGGAGGGCACCGGCAAGTCGTCCCTGATGGGCGCGATCCGTGGCGACGGCGAGACCGGCGCCGGCTTCGGCGGCGGCATGTTCGAGGACCTCGCCTCGGCCTTCGAGGGCTCCAAGAAGGTCAAGATCGAGGAGCAGGAGCAGCAGAAGCTGCGCAAGGCCGACGACATGCTCCAGGCGGGCACGGGCGGCCGCGACAATCTCGACTCGGGCAAGATCCGCATCCGCCGCGCCTCCAGCGAGGGCGAGCAGCCCCAGTAGGAGCGGGAGAGGCGGGGGTATGCATCTGTGTCCGATATGTGTCGAACATAGGTTCGAATCTCGGGTTATCGTAGGCGTGTGAGCACGTACGTCCCGCCCGGCTGGCCCGCGCAGGTGCACCCCCCGGGCACCGAACGCTTCGAGGACACGGCGATGACCTGGCTGCTCGAACTCGTCCCGCCGGAGTACCGCCGCTACGGTGTGCTGCGCCGCTATCCCATCGCGCTGGCCCGCATGGCCCGCCATCATGTCAACGCCTCCGTCGAGGCCGCCCGGGAGGGATTCCGGTCCGCCCGGGTGGAGCTCGCCGAGGCCGTCCCTCCGCACGGCATCGAGGCCGTCCTGGAGACCTACCGCCGCGAGGGCGGGCGCCTGGTCGCCCTCGCCTCGGCGATCGAGCTCGTCGAGTCCGCCCTGCGCAGCCAGGAGCTCCCCGACGACCCCGAATACCGCCGCCCCTTCACGCCCAAGCTCTGACCCCCGCCCGGGACCGGGCGCGGCCGGGAGGTCAGAGGGCGCGGGCGGCCTTGTGGGCGGCGGGGACCGCGGTCAGGAAGCGCGGTGGACGCCGGGCCTCGCCCGCCAGCCTCCTGGTGACCGCCGCCCGGATCTTGGGAACGGCGGCCATCGGGACCAGGGCCACCCCGCAGCGGCCGATGACCAGCCCGCCCAGCGCACCCGCCGCACGGGCCGCGTCGAGGGCCAGGTCCAGCAGGGGTTCGCCGCGGCTGTGGGCCTCGGTGAGCAGCGCGCCCAGCGCCGGGAAGTTCCCCGCGCGCAAGGCCGACGCGGCACGTTCGGCAAGGTCGCCCGCCGGGTGTACGGGCACCGCCGTGCCCACCCCGACGTCCATGATCAAGAGCCGCAGGCCCACGGCGGCCAGGTCGAAGGGCAGGTGCTCGATCGTGTCCGCGACCAGGAGCGCACGCTTGGGACGGGCCTCCATGGCAGCGGCGTACGACGGCGTGGGGTCGTAGGGCCTGGCCTCCGCCGCGTACAACTCCCGCAGGCCCAGCTCGATGGCGCAGGCCGTCTCGGCACCGGTGAGGAGCCCCATCTCGTCCGGCAGTTCACGGTTGATCATCACCCGCATCCCGGACGCCCGCGTCACCGGCCGCGTCCTTCCCGGTTGATCGTGCGCGATGAGCGCGTTCACGGCGGTCAGTGCCCACTCCGGGACGGCGCCCGAGGCGAGCGCCGACGGCAGTTCCCCGCAGCCGGCAGAGAAGCCTTCAGCGTGGTGGCTCGTCGAGTAGAACGCCGCGGAGCCGTCATCGGTCGCGCCGAGGGCCACCATGACACCCCACGGCAGCGCGACCGCCAGTGCGGGATCCCCGCCCAGCAAGGTCAGCCCGCCCGGCGCCCGCCAGACCCCCGCGGGCGCGCTCCCGTAGGCCCGCTCGAAGACATGCGCGGTGATCCGTACCTCTGGATCGACGGCTAGTTCAGCGACAGCGGCACCGCCGCCGGCGTGGATCACCCTTCGTCCTTTCGTGCCAGTACGCGATAGGCGTTGCTCGTACGCGGGACCAGCGGCAGCACCACCAGGTCCAGCACGACGGCCGCGGCGAGCAGCGGACCGGCGCAGGTCACCGCGAGCCCGCACCGCACCCAGGCGCCGGCCGTCGGCGGCCATGGCGCCCAGGGCCGGCGGGGATCGGGCCCGAGCGTCCGCAGCATGCCCAGCACCGTCCGCGCCACGTCGTAGCGCTGGTGCGCGCGGCGCCGCCGCCGGGCCACGATCCGCAGCCCGCGCGCGCCGAGCGCCGCCTCCAGGTTGCCGATCGGGATCAGGTGCCGGTGCCGGGGCTGGGTCCAGGGCGTCCACCAGCGGCCGAACGCCTTGCCGACCAGCGACTCGGGGTCGGCCAGCTCGATCAGCAGGTGCCCGCCGGGCATGAGGACCTTGGCCGCGGCGTCCAGCTCGGCGAGCGGGTCGGCGGCGTGTTCGAGGTAGCGGTGCATGCTGACGACGTCGTACCGGCCGAACAGCTCGTCCATTAGCTCGGTGAATCGCCCCCGGTAGCCCCGCCGCAGCCAGCCCCGCCGCACGCCCTCCTCGGCCCCGCCCGCCGCCCAGGCGTCCAGCCCGTCGAACTCGGTGTCCCGCAGCACCGTGCGAGCCGTGCGGCAGAAATGCCCGTGCCCGCTGCCCACGTCCAACCACGTACGCGGCCGAGACCTGGCGTGGGCCGCCACAAGTTTCGCCCGCGCTCGGTGGAGCTTGGTCTGGCCCGCCAGGATCCGCTCGCCCGCCGCGCCACCGGGACCGTCCGGCAAGTCACGGTCGTAGAAATCCAGCCCTGCCGCGTTCAGCGCGGGGTTCTGGAAGATGTGCCCGCAGTCGCCGCACCGTTCCAGCCTGAAGCTCCCCGGCTTGCCCTGAGGAACGTCCCCGCTGGTCAGCAGCTTCCGGAACGCGAGCGAGCCGCACCACGGGCAGTCATCACGAAGTGGTTCGAGAAACCGGGCCACGCCTTGGGCGATCTGGTTCCCGTACCAGGCACGCGTCTCCCGCTCGCGCTCGGCGACGCGCCGCTCCCAGTCCGTCTGCGGGCAGGTGAGCGTCTTCCAGCACTGCAAGGGCGTCTGGATCATGCGCAGGAGAGCGGATCGGTGCAGATCCCGTGGCGAAAGCACGGATCCCGCGAAGACGATGTAGGGCACGGCGCTGTACGCGGCCACCGCGAGCATCCCCCACCACAGGTCGGCCACCAGCGCCAGCCCGACCAGGCCGTACCCCAGCAACAGGCCGGTGATCCGCCGCTTCACCGAGATCCCGAGCCCGCGCAGCCAGGCACGCCGCCCGTCGCTCACCGGCAGCCGGGGCGTCAGACGGCACGGCACGACGACCATGGCCGCGCCCGCCCCGGCTCCTTCGATGGGAGGCAGCGCGTACTGCCGCAGCCGCACGGTGGCGGCGCCGAAGTCGCCGGGTTCCATCGAGCCGGCGCGGACGCCCGCTCGCCCGAGCACATCGTCACAGACGAGGGTCGCGAACCCGGCTCCGCGTCCCGGCGCGGCGGGATCGGTCCGGTATCGGCGGGGGTCGACGTCCCGGGCGAGGTCGAGCGCGCGCTCCACGGGCAGGTCGGCGGGGATCAAATCAAGGATCTGAAGGTCACCTGCGAACGCGTGGTCGAACGCGGCGCGGCGCAACCGCCCTGAAACGACGCCGCCCTTCGCCGTGATCAGCCGGTACGCGTCGTCCGGCACGGCGTGGTCATCGGCAAGGCCGTCGGGACGGCCGTCGGTGTGGCCGTCCTCGGTGGGCACGTCCATGCGACGCAGCCCGCCCAGCCGCCGCCGCAGACGAACCGCGTTGGCGGTCACCCCGGCGGCGACCAGCAGGGAGATGAGCATCACGCCAGCTTCTCCAGACGTTCGGCCGCCTGAGCCGCGCCCCCGGCGGCGGTGAAGGAATCCCTGATCCGCCCGGCTGCGGACCGGTAGCTCTCGTCGGCCAGCACCCTGCCGAGGGCATCGCGCAGTTCCGCCGCCCGTACGCGGGTGAACCGGACCGTCACGCCCGCGCCTGCCTCCTCGACCTGCCGGGCGATCACCGGCTGGTCGTCCCTGATCGGCGCGACCACCAGCGGCAGGCCGTTCGCGAGCGTCTCGCAGACCGTGTTGTGGCCGCCGTGCGACACGACCGCCGACATCCGCTCCAGGAGCGGCAGCTGCGGCACGTGGTCGCGGACCAGCACGTTCGGCGGCGGGTCGGGGACCATGCCCGCGGGCGCGACGAAGACCGCCTGCAGATCCATGTCCCGCACCGCGTCGGCGGCGACCTGGAAGAACCGCGCCCCCGCCGCGCCGTTGACCGTCCCCAGCGAGACGAGCACGGCCGGGCGCCGGCCCGTCTCCAGCCACTCCCAGGGGAAGCCGCCCTCCCGCGGGCGCTCCAGCGCCGGGCCCACGAAGGCGAAGTGCTCCGGGAAGAACGAGACGTCCCCGATCAGCGCGCCCGTGGAGTACACCAGCACCAGGTGGTCGGAGAACCGCAGGTCGAGCAGGTCTTCGATGCCGTAGTGCAGCTGGAACGCGCCGATCTGGTCGCGTACCCACTCCTCGACCAGCGGCATCGCCGCCAGCGGCCGGGTGAACTCGGCGGACGTCGTCGCCGAGGTGACCCACGGCAGCCCGCTCAGCCGCGCCGCGACCGGAGCCGCCAGCACCTGCTGGTCGGAGACCACCACGTCCGGCCGGAACCTGCCGATCGCCGCCTCGACACCCGGCATCATCGTGTGCCCGAGCGGGACGAGGAACTCCTCCCAGAGGAACTTCAACGCCGCCGGGCCGCGCAGCTTGAGACGCTCCTCCCGGCCTGCCTGCAACCGTGCAGTGAACGCCTCGCTCACGGCCGGGTAGACGCGCGAGCCCGGCCGCAGGAGCGGTTCGAGGCTGCCCGGGTGCCCCACCCAGGCGACGCGGTGCCCGCGCTTGACGAGCTCGGCCGCCACCGCGACGGTCGGGTTGATGTGCCCCGTCAGCGGCGGCACGGCGAAGAGAAACCGGCGCGGCGTGACCTCCACCTGGCCGTCGTCCCCGTCGCCGGCGGCCGCCGTCGCCCCGCCGAGCAGCGGCGGGACCTGTACGCGACGCGGTGTCGCCGAGCGTCCTTTACGCAGCCGCCCCTTTGGTGGCTGCCCTTCATGTGGCTGCCCTTCAGGTGACTGCCCCCTCACAGCACACCCCCGGCCGCCGCGATCGGAACGGGCGTGCCCGCGTGGTGCGCCAACCACGGCAGCATCACGCCCAGCAGCTCCGCAGTTCCCTCCCGGAGCACCGTGTGCGCGTGACCGGCCATGATGTGGAGCGTGCAGTCGGGCACAGAGCGCAGAAGGAGCTTGCCGGCGTCCACGATGTCCGAGTGCTCCCCGTAGACCGCCAGCACCGGGCAGTCCACAGCGGCCAGATCGGCGGGCCTGACAGGTTCGACTGCGGCCAGATCGTCGAGCAGGCTGGTGCCGTTGATGAGCGCGTCGGCGGTCTGCGCCTGGCGGCCCCGCTGCCGCCAGCCGATCGCCAGCAGCTGGTCGGCGAGCCGCTCGTACTCCAGGGCGAGCGCCGACTTGCCGAGGGTGTTGAGCATGTTCTCGGTCCACTCGCCCGAGCGCTCGGCCGGGCCGTACGACTCGATCATGACCAGCCCGGCGATCCGTTCGGGCCGGGCGAGCGCCGCGTTCAGAGCGACGACCCCGCCGAAGCTGTTGGAGACCAGGTAGACCGGCCGCCGGTGACCGAGGACGTCCAGGACGCCGAAGAGGTCCGCGACCGCGTCGGCCGCGCTGTAGCCGGTCGGCGTCCGCTCGGTGAGGCCGTGGCCTCGCAGGTCGTACAGCACCGCTCGGGCTCCGGCCGCCGCCACGGGCCCGGCCAGCGTGTAGTAGAAGCTCGACAGGTTGTCCACGACCAGCCCGTGGACGAACACCACCACGGGCGGGTCGGACGCGGCGTCCCGCGGGGGGTCCATCGTCTGGACGTGGAACCGGATCCCGCGTGCGGTCACCTCAGGCATGCGCGTCCTCCAGGAAAGTCCTTCAGCGGGTTCAGAGGCCGGCGGGCCGCAGGCGTGATTCGACGTGCCGCACCAGGTCGCCGACCGTCATCCGCATGATCTGGTCCAGGTCCATGCCGGCGATGAACGCGGCGAATTCGACCCGCTCGCCATAGCGCCGCTGCAGCTTCTCCGCCAGCGCGACGAACTCGATGCTCTCCAGGGCGAGGTCTTCGTTGAACGTGGTGTCCAGGCCCACGTCCAGGTCGAGCAGGAAGTCCTCGCCGACCACGTCGACCAGCATCCCGACGATGTCCTTGAGTACGTCGGTGCCCACGTCCGTGCCCATGTCCGTGCTCATGTTCATGCCTCCGTGTTCTCGGCCGCGGAGTCCCTGCTCTGCGACGTGACGGTCCAGGTCACGACGTGCCCGTCCAGGAGCCGGGTCGCCACCGCCGTCAACGAGTCCGGCGTGGCCACCAGCAGGCGGTCGGCGTCGGCCGCGGTGACGACGACGTCACTCGTCCGGACGGCGCCGCCGGACTCGGCATCCTCGGCGGTGTCCATGGCCGCGCCCTTGGACGCGTTCCCGACGGCGGCCTTGACGGCGGCATCGCGTGCCACGGCGGCGCGTTTGGCGGCCAGCAGCCGGGCGGTCTCGGTGGCGGCATCGCCGGGCAGCCGCTGCAGCAACGCCAGCTCGCTCTCGCGCAACGTGTCGTCATCAGCCGGGTCCGGCCGCAGCGCGAGACCTCGCCCCGCCGCGTCCTCGGCGATCGGCGTGACGTCGATGCCTGCGGGCTCGGTGGCGGGCCGGACGAGCGCCACGCCCAGTTCCTCGGTCTGCGCAATCGACAGCGCCACCGGCATGTCGAACGGCCCCACGGCCTCAGGCCGGCCTGCGCTGTCCATGCGAACGGTCACCTCTGCCGGGAACAGCGGCCCGTGCCCCCGCCCCCACAGCCAGTGCCGTACGGCGTCCTTGGCCGCGATCCGCCCCAGCAGCCATGGCCCCTGCTCGCGCGGCGTGAGGGCCTGGTATTCGGCCCGTTCAGCGGCGCACAGGTACTGCCGCATCAGCAGATCGCGCGATGCCGTGCCGTCCCAGCGTTTGCGCGCCAGGCACCAGTCACCGGCCTGAGGCTCGCCGATCGCCGAGAACTCGGGGGTGAGCCTCATCCGCCACACCGGCTCGTCGGTGAAGAAGCGGCGCGTCGTCCAGCCGTCCACGCGACCCCACACCGTGCCGTCCCTGCGGACCATCTCGGCGTCGCACCTGATCGTCGTGTCAGAGACCGTCCGGTTCCGGACGGTGACGTCGAGACGCTCCCCTTCCGGCGGCAGCGGGGCGTACCAGGACACCCGCTCGATGCCGACCGGGAAGACGGTCTGGTCCTTCTCCCCGTACACCTGGATCCAATGGCCGCACAGGTGCCCGGCGCTGTCCATGAGCGCGCCCGGCGTGGGCAACGACCTCAGGGCGGCGCGCAGGCCGTCGCGGGCGAGCGCCGAGATCTCGCTGACCCCCTGGAAGAGCGGTCCGTGGAACATCCAGCGCTCGGCGTAGAACTGCTCGGCGCTCACCTCCGGCGGCTCCTCGGCGGTGAGCGGCGTACGGTCCGGAGCGGGCGGCCTCGGGTAGTTCGCGGCGAGCAGGACGGTGCCCTCGGTGTGGCCCTTGATGACCACCCTCACCCGGCGAACGCCGATGTCACCGGCGGTCCCGGGGATGCCTGGGATGCCGGGGCCTCCCGGACCGGCGAGGGTCGCCTGGATGTCGGCGGTGGTCGGCGGGTCGGCGACCACCCACCGGATGGCCCGTACGTCCTCGAATCCGACCACCACCAGCTCGGGGAAGAGCTCCCGGGCCGTCTCGCCCATCACTTCGAGCAGGGTGGTCAGCGGCACCACCGGGAAGCGGTCCGACACCTCCGGCCAGTCCGCCGGCTGCGGGATCACGCAGTGGTCGATGACGTACGGCATGGAATCGAGCGAGAACACCCGCGAGGTCGTCAGCTCGGTCACCTGCGGCCTGGCTTCCGCCGCAGGCTGTACGCCGCCGGTGTGCAGCGCGTCGAGGACGATCTGAGCGCTCTCGGTGGCGTCCCGGAGCAGCGCGTCCAGCTCGGCCATGACCGGTCCGGCGTCGGCCAGTCGCGACCGGTCCGGCGGGAAGGGGGCCGTGCCGGGCCCCGCCCCGACGCCCGCGCTGACGTTCAGCGGCGGCACGGCACCGTCCAGCCGGACGAGCGGCGTGCCGAGGTCCAAACGCATTCCGCTGCCGCGGCCGGTCCCCTGCCCGCCGGATCTCCCGTCCTGCGGCGCGGTTCCGTAGCCCTCCGCCCACAACGACGCGACGACCCGTTCCAGCTGGGCGAGGCCCGTCCGCTGGGGGGTGTTGACCGCCATGGCGAGGTGGTCGCGGTCGCCGAGGCGGTCGCCCACGAATCCGGTCAGGCTGCCCGGCCCGACCTGGACGAACGCGCGCACGCCGACCCCGTACAACTCCTCGATGAGCTCGCTGAACCGGACCGGTTCCAGCAGGTGGCGCACCACGAGCTCGCGCACCTCGTCGGCACCGGGCGGGAACGGCTCGGCCGTGGTCCCCGACCACAGCGGCACGCGCGGCGCGCGGATCGGCAGCACCTCGAACGAACGCTGCACGGGCCCCAGGTAGGCCTCGGCCATCGGGGTGTGGAAGCCGGACCGGAACGGCAGCTCCTGCCCCAGCACCCCCTCGGCGCCGAGCCTGGCCAGCACCTCGCGCACGGCGTCGGGCGGCCCGCAGATCACCGACTGGTGCGGGCAGTTGTCGTGGCTCACCACGACCTCGGGACTGGCGCCGATGGCCTCCAGGGCCCGGTCGGCGCCGCAGCCCAGAGCGGCGTACGCGACGTCCGGCACGTCGAGCGTGGTGTGGTCGAGGGCGGCGAGGTACGCCTCGGCGGCGTTCGCCGGATACATGCCCGAGGCGATCATCGCGGTCCACTCGCCGAGGCTGTGCCCGGCGGCCACGTCCGGCTCGATCCCGAGCTCGCCCAGCACGTCCGACAACAACCGGCCGACGGCGATGACGTCCGCCGCGTGCCCCAGCAGGTCGGTCCGCCCGGTCAGCTCGGGCCGCGCCATCCCGAAGTGGTCGGCGACGTCGTCGACGCGCGGCTCGAAGGTGGGCTCGAATCCGGGGAAGAGGAACGCCACCTTGCCGCCCTCCGCGAGCAGCGGCCTCGGGGTGAACCAGATGTCGCTCCGGCCCCGCCACGGCGTACCCCGGAGCACGATCGCCCGCGCCAGGTCCACCCTCCGGGCGGTCGGCTCCACGATCGCCAGGCGGCAGGGCAGGTCCGGGGGCGGCTCCCCCTTCGCCGCGATCGCCAGAAGTTCGCCGTCCGGCCGTTCGAGCAGCCGGGCGAGTTCCTCGTCCGTACGGGCAGCCAGCCGAAGCACCCCGGCACCGGCGCCGTCCCCGCCACCGTCCCCGTCACGCGGCGAGCCGACGAGCGGCGAGCCGATCATGCGCAGCGGCTGCGGCCTGCTCTTGCGAGTGGCGGGCCGCACGTGCGCAGGCGGCTCTTCGAGGATCACATGGGCGTTGGCGCCGCCGAAACCGAACGCGTTGACGACGGCACGGCGCGGCACTCCCGCGGCGGGCCGTTCCCATGTGGCCGACTCGCGGACGGGCCGGAGCCGGGTGCCCGCGAGCGCCGGATGCGGCTCGTCGATGTTCAGGGTCGGCGGCAGCACGCCGTCGCGCAGCGCGCAGGCCGCCTTGATCAGGCCCGCGATGCCGCCGGCGGGCATGGCGTGGCCGATCATCGACTTCACGGCGCTGAGCGCGAGGGGAGGCCCGCCCTCCCCGAAGACCCGGCGCAGTGTCTCCAGCTCCGCCTCGTCGCCCGCCGGGGTGGCGGTGCCGTGCGCCTCGACCAGGCCGAGCGCGTCCGGCGCCGCCGGGTCGAGGCCGGCGTCCCGCCAGGCACGCTCGACGGCGAGCACCTGGCCTTCGACGACCGGGCTCATGATGCCGCCGGCCCGGCCGTCGCTGGACGAGCCGACGCCGCGGATGACGGCGTGCACGCGGTCGCCCGCGCGTTCGGCGTCCGACAGCCGCTTGAGCAACACGATGCCGGTGCCCTCCGACAGCAGCGTCCCGTCGGCGGACCGGTCGAACGGGCGGATCCGCTGGCTCGGGCTCAGCGCCCGCAACTGGCTGAAGACGCTCCACACCGTCGCGTGGTGCGCGTGGTGCACCGCCCCGGCGAACATCGCGTCGCACTGTCCCGAACGCAACGCCCGGACGGCGTGCTCCACCGCCAGCAGCGAGGATGCGCACGCGGCGTCCAGCGTGTATGCCGGTCCGCGCAGGTCGAACCGGTTGGCGATCCGGGACGCCGCGAAGTTGGGAACCAGCCCGATTGAGGCATCGGGGTTGTCCGGGCCGAGCCGTTCGCAGAACGCGTGCCGGATCCGTGCCAGCCGGTCGGCGGGGAGGCCCGGGACCAGCTCCATCAGCACGGACGTCAGCTGGTGCGCGGTGCGCACCCGCTGGTCGAAGCGGGCCACGCCCGGCGTGATGTAGCCGCCGCGGCCGATGACGACCCCGATCCGGGTCCGGTCCGGCAGCCGCCCCTCGCCGCCCGCGTCCGCGATCGCCTCAGCCGCGGTCCGCAGCGCGAGCAGCTGGTCGGGCTCCATGCCCGCCACCGCGGCGGGCATGATGCCGAACCGGCCCGGGTCGAACGTGGCCAGGTCGTCCACGAACCCGCCGCGACGGCAGTAGAAGCGGTCGCTCTCGGGCGGCCGCCCGTACGCCTCCGGGTCGTAGTACAGCGCCGGATCCCAGCGGTGCGCCGGGACGTCGGTGATCGCGTCGATCCCGGCGCGGATGTTGCGCCACAGCTCCGCCGCCGACCCGGCGCCGGGGAAGATCGCCCCGACGCCGACGATCGCGATCGGCTCAGTATTCATGGGCTCGCTCCGCTCGCAGTCGTCCCGCTCACAGTCATCGGGCGGTCGTCGCGGCGAGGACGACCTGCACCTCGTCGCCGTACGCGATCTCACGCAGCAGCGCGGCCACCCCGGCACCCGGCTCGATCAGCGCGAGGCCGCGCCGCGCGTACTCACGGGCGAGCTCGGGCGAGACCATGCCGCCGCCCGCCCACGGCCCCCAGTCGGCCACCAGGACCTTGCCGCGCAGCTCGGTGCGCCAGACCTGGGCGAGGGTGCCGCAGGCGTCGTTGGCGGCCGCGTAGTCGGCCTGGCCGCGGTTGCCGTGGACGCCGGCGATGCTGCCGAAGACCACGAAGAAGCGCAGGTCCGGACGGACCGCGGCGGCCAGCGCGCAGGCCCCGTCCACCTTGGTGCGGTACACCCGGGCGAACGACTCGGGCACCTTGTCGCGGACGAGCCGGTCCTCCAGGAGCCCGGCCCCGTGGACGACGCCGTCGAGGCGGCCGTGGCGGGCGTAGACGTCCTCGACGATGGCGCGCACGGCCTGCGGATCGCGGACGTCCAGCGCGTGGTAGCGGACGGACGCGGCGGGGCCGCGCATCGTCTCCAGCACTGCGCGCACCTCCCGCTCGGCGATGATCCGGCGGATCGCGACCTCGATCTCCGCAGGTGCGCGGCCACCCTGAGCGGCCAGCGCGCGGCGCAGGGACACCTCGTCGGAGGCCCCGGCGATCGCCGGGTCCTCGACCGGGCGCGGCTCGAGCGTCCGGCCGATCAGCTCCAGATGGCACCCGGTGGTGCGGGCGAGTTCGAGGGCCACCCGCGCGGTGATCCCGCGGGCGCCGCCGGTGAGCAGCACCACGCTGTCCGGGCCCAGGTCCAGCCCGTGTGCGGTGGCGCCGGCTGCCCCGTTCGGCGCGGGGACGGGGAGCTCAGCAGGCGTCACGGTCAGCGTGCGCCGAGTGTCGCCGTCGTGGCCGACGTCGACCGGCGAATCGGCGACGAGCATCTCGGCGAGGATCCGCTGCGCCAGCGCACGCGGGGCGTCCTTGGCGTCGACGTCCAGCGCGCGGACGAGGACGTCCGGGTACTCCTGCGCGAGCGTTCGGGCCAGCCCGCGCAGCCCTGCCCCGGCGCTCGGGTCGCCGATGCCGGTGCCGTCGAAGCGGCGCCCGAACGTGCCGCCCGAGCCGCTCGCCAGGACCAGCCAGCGCAGGCCGCCGCCGAGCAGCGCGTCGCGAATGCCGCCGTACGCGCCGGGCAGCACGGGGCCGCCACCGGGTCGCAGCGCGGCGAGATGGACGAGCCCGTCACAGGGGCCCTCGGGCTCCAGCGGGGTGCGCACCTGGGCGCCTCGCTGCTCCAGCAGGTCGGCCAGCTCCAGCGCGACCCCGCAACCGTCGTCGACGATCACGAACCGCTTCCCGGCGAACGACCCCTGCGCCGGAAGGGGCAGCGCGGGCAGGTCCCTCATGCGGATGATCTGCCGGAGCGGCGGCCCCACGACCGGCATGGCCCGCACGTCTCCTTGGTCCGGAACGGCAGGCCGGGCGGCTGCGGGAGGCACCGCCGGCGCGGAAGGCGGTACGGGCGCGGAAGGCACCACAGGCGCGGAAGGCGGTGCCTGCGCGGGTATCGCGACCTCGGGGGCGGTCTTCTCCACGCCCTCGCCGACGCCCAGGTGGCTGCAGATCCACGGGACGATCTCACCGATCGTCCTGATCCGGGCGAGCTCCTCGACGACCGGCTCGGCCAGCCGCACCCCGGCGGTGGTCAGTCCCACCCGCTCCGCCAGCTCACCGATGATCTCGGTGCGCTTGATGGAGTCGATGGACAGGTCCGCCTCCAGGTCCAGGTCGGCGCCGAGCATGTCCTCGGGGTAGCCGGTGCGGCCGCCGATGATCGAGAGCACCGCGGCGCGGATCTCGTCCGGACCGAGCCGGGCGGCCTGGGCCGCCTCCGGGCCGGGCGCGGACCCTGCGGTGGGCTCGGACAGCACCTCACCGGAGTGCACCGCGCGGGGTGCCGGGACCGGTGCCGGAACGGGCTTCGGCGCCGCCGCCGGCATGGCCGTGCCGAGGAAGCCGAGCACGACGTCGCGCTGGGCGGCGACGAGCTCGCGGCTGGTCCGCAGGTATTCCAGGACCGCGGCCTCGGACGTGCTCGGGGCGGGCTCGGGGTCGGCACCCATGGTTCCTCCTGAGGGGAGCGCGACCCGCTCGGCGGGACGCAGCGCGTTGGTCAGATATCCGCCGTCGGCGGTGCGGACGAGATGTCCGTTGACGGTCCAGCTCGGCGCCCGGCGGCCGCCGGCCGCCGGCACCGGGCGCGCGTCGCGCCCGGCGAACAGCGGCAGCGGGTCGACCGGAACGCCCGCCACGGCAAGGCGGGCCAGGGCCTCCAGCAGCCGTTCGAGCCCGTTCTCGCCGGGCGTGTCCACGCTGACGGCCGTGTGCGGCCGGTCGCCGAGGATCGACCCGACGAGCCGGGTGATGACCCGGCCCGGCCCGGCTTCCACGAACACCCGTGCGCCCGCCGCGTACATCGCCTCGATCTGGTCGACGAACCGGACCGGCGCGGCGACCTGCCCGGCGAGAGTGGCGCGCAGCGAGGCCGGTTCGGCACCGTACGGTGCGGCCGTGGTGTTCGACCACACTGGGAAGGCGGGCGGACGCAGGTCGCGCCCGGCCAGTTCGGCGCGCAGCGTGGCCGCCGCCCCGGCGACGAGCGGGCTGTGGAACGCGCAGGCGACCGGGAGCCGCCGGGCGGCGATGCCTTGGGCTTCCAGCGCGCCCAGAGCGGTTTCGAGCGCCGCGGTGGAGCCCGAGATCACCACCTGGCGGGGTGCGTTGTGGTTGGCGACCACGATCCCGGAGACGCCCGCGAGCGCGGCCCGCACGTCCGGCAGTGTCGCGGTCACGGCCGCCATCGCGCCCGGGTCACCGTGGCCACCGCCGCCCATGGCGCCGGCCGCGGCGAGGATGGCGTCGGCGCGCGTGGCGCTCAGCGCGATCAGTTCGTCTTCGCCGAAGACGCCTGCGGCGCAGAGCGCGACCAGCTCGCCGTAGCTGTGCCCGCCCGCCAGGTCGGGCCGCACGCCCAGCCCGGTGAGGAGCCTGTGCACGGCCATGCCGGCGATGCCCAGCGCGGGCTGGGCGATCCGGGTGTCGGTGATCGCTGCGCGCTGCCGCTCGTCCTCCGCCGGGGTGAACGCGGTGGGTGGGAACATCGCCCGCGCATAACGGCCGTCCGCCCCCCGCTCCCCACCGGCACGCAGCAGCCGCTGCAACCGCGGGAAGGCCACGAAGAGATCGGCGAGCATGCCCGGCCGCTGGCTGCCCTGCCCCGGAAAGAGGAATGCGATCTGACCGGGATCCTGCGCATCGTTCTCCGGCACGAAGACGCCGGGAGCGGAACGCAGTCCGGGCGTTGTGTCGAGCGCTGAGTCGAGCTTGCCGCGCAGGTCGTCCAGGCTCGTCGCGACCAGCGCCACCTGCACCGGCCCCTCCCCCTCGGCGAACGTGCGGGCGAGATCGCGCAGCCGCACCCCGTCGGTGTCGAGCAGGGCGCCGAGGCGGTCCAGTTCGGCGCGGGCGGCGGTGCAGTCGGCGCCGCGGATCAGGAACAGCTCGGCGGGCCACTCAGGAAGCCCTGAGATCGGCTCGGGAGCGCCGTCATATCCCGCGAGAACGGAGTGGAAGTTGGAGCCGCCGAAACCGAAGCCGCTCAGGCCCGCGTACCGTTCCGCGGGCGCGGCGGCCCACGGCCGGGCGCCGCTGCCGAAGGCGAACGGGCTGGTGACGGCGTCCCAGGCCTTCGACGGCTTCGTGAGGTGCAGGGTGCCGGGCAGCACGCCGGTGTGCAGCGCGTACGCGGTCTTGATGAGCCCGGCCAGCCCGGCGGCGCACTTGGTGTGGCCGATCTGCGACTTGACCGAGCCCAGCGTGACGCTGCCCGGCTCCGCACCGGCCTCCATGAACATCTCGGTCAGCGTGGTGAGCTCGGTCCGGTCGCCGACCTCCGTGCCGGTGCCGTGGGCTTCGACGAGGCCGACGTCCGCGGGGGAGATTCCGGCCCGCTCGTACGCGCGTTCCAGCGCGAGCCGCTGCCCTTCGACGCGCGGCGCGGTGAGGCCGAGCGAACGGCCGTCGCTGGACGCCGCCACGGACTTGATGACCGCGTAGATCCGGTCCCCGTCGCGTTCGGCGTCCGCCAGCCGCTTGAGCACCACGCAGGCGACGCCCTCCCCCAGCGCGATGCCGTCGGCGCCGGCGTCGAACGTCGCGCACCGGCCGCTGGGCGACAGCGTGTGCACCGACGAGAAGAGCAGGTAGTCGTAGATCCCGTTGTGCAGGTCGGCGCCGCCGCACAGCACCATGTCGCTCGTCCCGGCGACGAGTTCCTTGCAGGCGGCGTCGAGCGCGGCCAGCGACGCCGCGCAGGCCGCGTCGACGGTGTAGGTGGCGCCGCCGAGGTTGAGCCGGTTGGCGATACGGCCGGCGATCACGTTGGTGAGCACGCCGGGGAACGAGTCCTCGGTCAGCCGCGGCAGCTGCGCGTCCAGTTCCTCGGGCACCTCGCCGAAGTACTTGGGCAGGATCGCGCGGGCGCTGTAGGCGGTGCCGAGATCGGTGCCCGCCTCGGCCCCGAAGAAGACCGAGGTCCGGGAACGGTCGAACGCCCGGTCGGCGTAGCCCGCGTCGGACAGCGCCCGCGCCGCCACCTCCAGCGACAGCAGCTGCATCGGCTCGACGCTGGCGAGCGAGTTGGGCGGGATGCCGTAGGCACAGGCGTCGAACGGGATGTCGGGCAGGAAGCCGCCCCACTTGGACGGAGTCTTGGTGCCCGAGTCGTGCCGTCCCGCCGCCGGGTCGTAGTAGACCTCTGGATCCCAGCGTTCGATGGGGACCTCGGTGACCGCGTCCACCCCGCCGACGATGTTGGCCCAGTACTCGCCGAGGTCGCGGGCGCCGGGGAAGACACAGCCCATGCCGACGATCGCGATGTCCGCGGGAGCCGCCGCCACCGCCGGCGCCGCCTCCCCGGTCTCGATCCCGAGCGTGACCGCCCGCGCCGCGAGGAAGGAGGTCGCCCCGGTCGTCACCTGCTCGTGCAGGCCGGTGATGCTGGTGGTGGCCGAGCGCAGCGCGGCCACCTGGCCGATCATGTACATGCCCTCGCGGCGCTGCTCGCCGGCCTCGACCATCTCCAGGTCGCCCTGGGCACCCGCGCGGCGCAGCCCCCGGGCGGCGATGCGCAGCCTGCCGAGGTTGAGCTCCTCCAGCTTGGCCCACATCTCCTTGCGACCGGCACCGGCGGCCTCCAGCTCCCGCCGGGCCTCCTCGAACTCCTGCACATAGGGCGTCCGCGCGCATCGGGTCGCGTGGCCGGGCGAGGTCTCCAGCAGCGTGGTCCGGTCGCACTCGATGGCGGCGCGCTGGAAGCCCGGCAGGATCGCCCCCGCCGCGACCGCCTCGTACGTGAACAGGTACGCGGTGCCCATCAGGACGCGGATGTCGGCGCCGTGCTCGGCCAGCGGTCCCGCCAGGGCGGAGACCATGGCGGCGGAACGTTCGTCATGGATGCCGCCCGCGAACAGCACCGACATCTCGGCGGCCGCTCCGGGGTTCTCGGCGGCGAACGTCAGCAGCCGGTCGATCTGCGCGTCCCAGAGCGGGAAGCTGGCGCGCGGCCCGACATGGCCGCCGCACTCCAGCCCCTCGAAGACGAACTTGCGCGCCCCCTCGCTCAGGAAACGCTCCAGCAGTCCCGGTGACGGGACGTGCAGGTACGTGCTGATCCCGGCGTCCTCCAGCGGGGCCGACTGGGGTGGCCGCCCACCCGCGATCAGCGCGTAGGGCGGCTTGACCTCGTGCACCGCGGCGAGCTGCGCCTCCCGCAGCCGAGGCGGGGCGAAACCGAGGATGCCCACCCCCCAGGGCCGGTCACCGAGCCGTTCGGCGGTCTCCAGGAGCAACTGCCGAACCTCGTCGCCGCCCATCAGGGCGAGCGCCAGGAACGGCAGGCCGCCGTCCTGCGCGATCGCGGCGGCGAACGCGGACCGGTCGCTGACCCGCGTCATCGGTCCCTGCACGACCGGGTATTCACGGGCGATGGAAGAACCCGGAGGATTGTCCCTCGGAGCCAGCGGCTCGGCGCGTACGGCGGCACGGATGTGCACGGCGATCTGCTCCCGTACGGCCTGCACGATGCCGCCGGCCGTCTTGTAGCGCTCGGCCAGCGCCGAGGCCAGGGCACCGTCCTGGCCGACGGGCAGCAACTCGTGCCGCAGTCCCTTCGCGCCCAGGCGGGCATTGATTCCGGCCAGGTCGAGGCCGTCCAGGTCGATGTCGGGGAGATCCGGCCGCGTGTAGACCCGGTGCCGCCGGACGACCTTCGTCTCGCTGCCGTCCATCGCGGCCAGCGCGCTCACGACGTCCGCAGGGAGGTCCATCTCCCGCACCAGGGCGAACTGGACGTCGAGCACAACGCCCGCCGCGCCGCCCACCATGGCCGCCGCGGCCGTGTGCGGACCGATTCCGCCGGCCGCGTAGACCGGCACGTTGACCCGCGCGTCGGCGAGCAGCTGCTGGAGGAGAACGAACGTGGTCAGCTCCCCGACCCGCCCCCCGGCCTCGCAGCCGCGGGCGATGAGCCCCGACACGCCGGGAAACCGCAGGGCCGTGACCACGTCCTCCGGATCCACGACCTCGACCAGCAGCCTGCGTCCCTTGGCGTACTCCGCCGGGTCCCCTTCCGTCGCGTACCGGACCGCGGCGTCCATCACGACCGTGTCGACGGCGCCGGGAAGGTCCTCGGGGTGCGCTCCGCAACCGGCCGGCACCCGGACCCCGAAGGTCCCCTTCCACCACCGGCCGACCTCGGCGAGCGCGTACCGGGCCCTGTCACGGTCCAGGCCGAGATCGAGCACACCGAGCCCACCGGCCCGGGCGACGGCGGCCACCAGCTGGGGCGACGGCCGGCCGAAGGGGCCGATTCCGATGATCTCGCCCTGCGCACGGCCCCGCACGTCCGGTCCGGTCTGGCCCTTGTCAGCCGTCATCCACGCCCCCCGACGTCCGCGCATCCAGATGACCCTTCTGGCCGGCGCGGCTAGAAACCCTGCCGTGCCCCCTCTGCCGGGGGTCGTTGTTGCTGGGTCGCGGGCACACGGGCCCGCGACGCCGGGCAACAATACGGTCAGTGACTTTAGGATCACCCAGATGACACACCCCGGGTGGTGCCGATTGCAGGCTCCAGAGCGTCCCTTGGGGGTTCGTTGACCCCACGGATCCGGGGAGCAGGTCAGACGGGGCAGGTCGGCAGGGCAGGTCGGGCAGGGCAGGTCGGGCAGGGCAGGTCGGGCAGGGCAGGTCAGATCGTGAACGGTGAGACCGTCAGACGGGCAGGGCCTCCCGGCGGGAGCGACGGATGCCGTGCCGGACGATGCCTTCGTCCAGCCAGCGGTCCAGGTGGGACCAGGTGGTGGAGCGGGCCGAACGGCCGGTGAGAACGCCGAGGTGGCCGCCGGGGGCGAGTTCGAAGCGGACCCGCTCGGATCCGGAGAGAAGACGGGTGAGCGGGTGGACCGATGTGACGGGCGCCAGGGCGTCGCCGCGGCCGGCGATGGCCAGAACCGGCACCCGGACCTCGCTGAGGTGGACGCGGCGGCCGCCGACCTCGATCCCGTCCGCCATCAGGGCGTTCTCGCGCAATAGGGCCGAGTAAAGCTTTTCGATCGTACGGCCCGGATAGGTGAGCATGGTGTTGGCAAAGTGATCGACCGCTTCGATCTGAGCTAGAAACTCAACATTGTTGAGATTGGTCAGGAGGGCGTAAGGGCGCAACACGTATTTGTCCAGCCCGACGAGTTGATAAGTGCGCTCGGCCAGGGGCCGAGGCACTCCGCCGAACAATGCGTTGAAGACGTTCACCTCCATGCCCCTGGCGGCCCAGGACAGCGGGCGCAGCGGGGCGGCCAGGCGCACCCGCCGGATGTCGACCGGGGTGGCGATCACCGCCACCGAGGCGATCGGCAACTCCGGGTCGCCTGCCGCCGCGAGCAGCGAGCAGAGGCCTCCGAGACACCAGCCCACCAGCTGTACGGGCTGGCCGCCGGCATCCTCGCTGACCCTGCGGATCGCACCCGGCAGGATCTCCCCGACCCATTTCTCGAAGCCCAGGTCACGGTCGGCGTGGCCGGTCGGGCCGTAATCCAGCAGGTAGCTGAGCCGGCCCGCGTTGACCACGTGCTCGGCGAGGCTGCACCCGCGGCGGAGGTCATAGCAGCGGGCGGGCGCGGCGGGCGGCGGCACGAACAGCACCGGCGGGCCGGCCGGAACGACCCCCTCGGGAGACCGGTAGCGATGGACCGACCGCGCGGACCCGTCGTCGATCACGACCGTGGCCATCGGGCGCAGGTCGGCGACATGCCCGTACAACAGTTTGCGGGTCACGTTGGACGCGGCGGCTCGCAGACTCCGAGGGGAAGGAATCATTGGGTTTTCAACATCTCCATTCGGGGAGGGATCAAAGTCGTTCCCGTCTTTCAAGTATTTTGTACACCGATTTCGGCGAGACTCATATCATCCGTCCGTGAAGCGTGTGTTAAATCGTCTTGACGGCCCCGACCGAAAAGTGGCGTCCAGACGACCGGCCGGTCATTGCTGACGGGCGGGAAATCCGGGCGGGGCCCGGCGTTCCGCCCGGGCGGCGGCATCGCGCATAATGTCGTCACACGCCGTAGCAGTCGTGCTACGGGCCGGCAGCCAGGGGGTGCGTTGATGACCCTCAAACCGTGGCGTTCCGATGCCGTCCGGTCCGATGCCGTCCGGTCCGCGATGGCGCCACTGCTGGCCGCGCACCGGTCCGCCTGCCCGGCAGGCGACGAGGCCGAGCTGCTGCGCGGGTACGAGGTCGCGGAGCGCCTCCACCGGGGGCAGCTGCGCAAGTCGGGTGCCCCCTACATCACCCATCCGCTGGCGGTGGCCATCATCCTCGCGGGGATGGGGCTGGACTCCACGACGCTGCTGGCCGCGCTCCTGCACGACACCGTCGAGGACACCCCGTACACGATCGGCGAGGTACGGGCGGACTTCGGCGAGGAGGTCGCGGTCCTGGTCGACGGCGTCACCAAGCTGGACGGCGGGAAGTGGGGCGAGCGCGCCGAGGCCGAGACGCTCCGCAAGATCGTGCTGTCGGCCGCCGCCGACCTGCGGGTACTGGTGATCAAGCTGGCCGACCGGCTGCACAACCTGCGCACCCTGGGCTACCAGCCGCCGCACAAACAGGCACGGTACGCGGAGGCGTCGCTCGAACTGCTGGTGCCGTTCGCCGAACGCCTGGGCATCCACGTGCTCAAGCGGGAGATGGACGACCTCGCCTTCGCGGCGCGCGAGCCCGAGCAATACGCGGCGGCCGCCCGGGCCCTCAGATCCGCACTGTCCGGGACCGGCGCCGCCTTCGGCCCCACGCTGGCCCGGCTGCGGGCCGCCCTCGCCGAGCAGCGGATCCGGGGCCGGATCGAGATCCGCCCGCGGCATGTGTACGCCGTGCACCGCGAGCGGGACGGCGACGTGGCGGGCCTGCGCCCGAACGAGGCGGCCCGCCTGCTGCTCCTCGTCGACGGCGACGACCAGGACTGCTACATCGCCCTGGGTGCGGTGCACGCGGCCCTGCACCCGGTGCAGGGGCGGGTGAAGGACTTCATCGCGCTGCCCAAGGCCAACCTGTACCAGTCGCTGCACACCCGTGTGATCAGCACGGACGGCGACCTGTTCGACGTCATCATCCGCAGCCGCGCCATGCACCCGGTGGCCGAGTACGGGATCGTGGCGCACATCCGCGACGCCGGCAACGGCGTGGCCACCGCCGACACCGTCGCCGGCCGCCGCGACCTGGTGTGGCTGAGCCGCCTGCTGGCCTGGCAGTCGGACGTGCCGTCGGCGGAGTTCCTCGCCGGGCTGCGCGCCGACCTGGCATCGGGCAACGTCGCGGTGTTCACGACGGCCGGTGAGGTCGTCACGCTGCCCGCGGGGGCGACCGCCCTCGACTTCGCGTACGCGCTGGCCACCGAGACCGGAGATCGCAGCATCGGCGCCCTCGTCAACGGCAGGCTCGCCGCCCTGTCGGCCGAGATGCGCAGCGGGAACGTGGTGGAGATCCTCACCGACCCCGACAGCGTGCCCTCCGCGGACTGGCTGCGGTTCGCGGTCACCGCTCCGGCGCGGGTGCACATCCAGCAGTGGCTCGCCCGGCAACGTGCCGAAGAGGCCGCGGTCGCGGGGCGGCGGCGCCTTGTCCTGGCGCTCGCCGGCCGCGAGGTGGACCTGCTGGCCGCCGAGGCCCACGGCGACTCCCTGGCGGTGGCCAGGGATCTGGGCTACACCGAGCCCGACGAGATGTACGCGGCGCTCACCCTGGGCTCGGTGGGGCTGGACGACCTGCTCTCCCGTTTCACCCGGGCCTGACCGGAGCCGGGCGCGGGCATACGCTGGCCTTCGAGGTGATCACATGGGCGAGGCGCCGTTCGAGCTGGGAACCGATGGGCCACGGGTGATCGTCACGGGCGTGGACGGCTCGGAGACCTCCCTGCGCGCCGCCGCGTACGCCTGGGGACTGGCCCGGCGCAGCGACGCGCAGCTCGTCCTGGTGCACGTCTCGCCGCTGGCCACGCTGTCCACCCTCACGCCGGGAGGCGCGGCGGCGATGCACGAGGCGGGCGAGCAGGTCGCCGCGGAGCTGCGCGAGGAGCTCGAACGGGCCGCCCAGCGGGCCGCCGTCCGCTACGAGTTCGTCACCGAGCACGGCGACCCGTACCAGGTGCTGGCCCGGGTCGCCGACGAGAGGAAGGCCGACGCGGTGGTGGTCGGCGCATCGGCGCAGGCGGGCCACCGGCTGGTCGGCTCAGTGGCGGTACGTCTGGTCAGGACGGGCCGGTGGCCGGTGACCGTGGTCCCTTGATGCCCGGACGGCCGATCCCTCGGACGGCTGATCCCTCGGCCGGCTGATCCCTCGGACGGCTGATCTCGGGGGCCGGGCCGGGTCACCAGCCTCCGGGCAGGAGGGGCGGACGAGGTGACGGCGGCGGCGGGGGCGGCCTGCGCCGGCGCAGCGACAGGGCGGTGACCGTCGCCAGCAGGGCGATGATGAGGGACCCGCCGACGAGGTTGAGACCGCCGGTGGCCGCGGCGACGTCGAACGAGCCGCGCAGTGTGAGCGGCATGAGCGACATGATCAGCACGGCGAGGCCGGCGATCCAGCAGAACGCGCGGACCGGCCGTGCCGCCACCGCGGTGAGCACATGCAGGAGCGCGGTGGCCTGGAACGCCGCCATCGCGGTGCACGCCGCGTAGGTGCCCGCTGCGGCTTCGGGGTCCAGGGCGCTGCCGCCGGCCGGGACGGCGATGCCGAAGAGGCCGCGCAGAACGAGGATCCAGGTGAACGCCAGTCCGGCGGCGACGAACGCGGTGCCCACGCCGCAGGCCCACAGGCGGCGGAGATCGACGTCCGGCCGGGCCGTCAGCGAGTCGTGCAGCGCGACGAACTCGTCGAACCTCCTCATCGGGAGGACTCCGGTGGGCGGGATCGACGTCCGGCAGCGGAACGATCGCTGCCAGGCCCGTGAACGTGAACAGGGGACCTGCCGGCCGCCGCTGTTTCCCGGCAGACGGCCGTCGAAGGACGGTCCGAACGGCGTCTCACCCATGATCCCTCCCCCCGGTGCGACGAGAGAGTGCTACCCGGGACCGTTCGGGAACACTCCCCCTCGTTCCCCAATTTGTCGTCTTTCGCCACGCTTCGCAGGGCCTCGATGCCGGGCCCGACCTGGGGTCTGCCGCAATTACGGAATTGCCGACTACCGTGGGGGGATGTCCACGACAGACGATCGGCTGAGCGCGCTCGAGGCCCGCGTGGCGGAGCTCGAAGCGCGGCTGTCCGGCCCGTCCGCGACACCCGGACGCGCGGCCGCCGACGACACCGGCCAGCTGCGGTACGGCGGCGACGCGCGCCTGGGCGGTTACGAGTGGACGTGGGAAGTGGTCCGCACCCCCGGCGAGCTGCTCAAGCTCCCGGCAGGCCCGCTGGCCGCCGTGCTTCAGGCCGCCGGGCATCCCGCCCGGTTCGAGGTGCTGCGGTTGCTGCTGACCGGGCCTCGCACGGTGAACGAGCTGCAGTCGGAGCTGGAACTCAACTCGACCGGCCAGCTCTACCACCACCTCAAGGCGCTTTCCGGCGCCGGTCTGATCGAGCAGACGGAACGCGCGGTCTACCGGCTGCCCGCCCAGGTCGTCTTCCCGGTGCTGGCCCTGGCCGCCGCCGCGTTCGACGTCACCCAGGCCCGCCGTGCATGAGGCCGCCCCATCACGCGAGCGCGATGGGGCGGCCATGAAGGGCTTCGAACGCAGGGTCAGTCGAGCTGGAGCTCGCTTTGGGGCTCGATCTGATCGGTCTGGGACACGCTCGCGTCGGTCTGGGGAACGCCCTGGTCGTCCTGGGGCACGCTCTGCGGGGCGACCGGGTCGACCTGGAGCTCGCTCTCGGGCTCGGCCGGTTCGAACCCGAGCAGGCCTTCCGTCCCGAAGACCGCATGTGTGACGCCGCCCACGAGACAGAAGAGCCCGCCGACGAGGCCGCCGAGAAAGCTCTTGTTGCCGCTCTCCGCTCGCTCCGCGCATCGTCCGCCGGCTGCCTTGGCCTCGCCGGCCTGGGCCGTGCCGCTCAGCGGAGTCGCGGCGCCCGTGGAAGGTTTGTACGCGATGGCGGCGACCTTGCCGTTCGCGTCGTAGATCACGCCCGCGTTGACGGCCCATCCTTCGGGCAATGCGACGGCCTTTTTCTGGGCGTTGTAGAGAGTTGTGCCGTAAATGAAATAACCCGGTGGGAGCTTTTGTCCGCCACCGTCCTGGGGCGCCGCGGCGAGTGACGCGGAAGGCGCCACATCATTGACCGCGGCGGAGGGCACGGAGGGCGTCTCATCGGCGACCGCCGCGGTGGCCGCCGACATCGACGCGGCACTGACGCCCGCGATGACGACGGCCCGCTGCCATCCCTTTATGGTCATGCTCTTCTCCAGTGATCAGGTCCCGCCAAATTGTTCGGAGATTATGTCCGGGCGTTCCTGATGGCATAGGCATGACCAGGTAAAGTTCCTGGCTTCAAGGCATGAAAGAGGGGATCCCCGGAAGCGCCCCGCCCCGGAAATCCCCTCTGTCTCAGGAGGCCTTGATCAGACCTGGCCTGCCTTCTCCAGCGCGGAGCAGCAGGTGTTGACCAGCAGCCGGGTCACGTTGTACGGGTCGATGTTGGCGTTGGGGCGACGGTCCTCGATGTAGCCCTTCTTCTCCACCTCGACCTGCCACGGGATGCGCACCGAGGCGCCGCGGTCGGACACGCCGTAGCTGTACTGGCTGTAGTGCGCGGTCTCGTGCTCGCCGGTGAGGCGCTCCTCGATGCCGTGGCCGTAGCCGGCGAGGTGCTCCTCGACCTTGCCCTCGGCGCCGAGCGCCTCGCAGGCGGTGACGATCGCGTCGTAGCCCTCGCGCATGGCCTTGGTGGAGAAGTTGGTGTGCGCACCCGCGCCGTTCCAGTCACCCTTGGCCGGCTTGGCGTCCAGGGTGGCCGCCACGTCGAACTCCTCGGCGATGCGGTAGAGCAGCCAGCGGGCCACCCACAGGTGGTCGGCGACCTCGACCGGGCCGGCCGGGCCGATCTGGAACTCCCACTGGCCGGGCATGACCTCGGCGTTGATGCCGGAGATCTTCAGACCGGCCTCGATGCAGGCGTCCAGGTGCTTCTCGACGATCTCGCGCCCGAACACCTCGTCCGCGCCGACACCGCAGTAGTACGGGCCCTGCGGGGCGGGGAAGCCCACCGCGGGGAAGCCGAGCGGACGGCCCTCCTGGAAGAAGGTGTACTCCTGCTCGATGCCGAACCAGGAGTCCTGCTCGGCGAACTTCTCCGCGATCGGGAGCAGCTTGGCCCGGTTGTTGGTCGGGTGCGGGGTGCCGTCCACGTGGTAGACCTCGCACAGCACCAGCTTGTCGTCGCCGCCGCGGATCGGGTCGGGACACGAGAAGACCGGCTTGAGCACGCAGTCCGAGTTGTCACCGGGCGCCTGGTTGGTGCTGGAGCCGTCGAAGCCCCAGTCCGGCAGCGGGGCGCCACTGGCGAGGACCTTCGTCTTCGAGCGGAGCCGCGCGCTGGGCTCGGTGCCGTCGATCCAGATGTACTCGGCCTTGTAGGTCAACGTCAGTCCCTTTCGTCGCAGCCGACCTGCCTGATGTTCCGGCCTCCCTGAGTCGGCCACGTTGAGAGTGACAATTGGGCATTTCGGACCTGTTGCCCTCATGTGAACGCCATGTAAAACGCAACCTGACCTGGGCGAACAACAATGAGAGACCGGTCACACCACCCGAATTCCGGCCACCCGGCCGGGCAGCACAACGGCCCTTGGCGAAGACCTTCGCCAAGGGCCGGCTCGAGGGTCCGGGGGGCGTCCCCCGGGGCTGACTTGTGGGCGCGGACGGTTTCGAACCGCCGACCGCTCGGTTGTAAGCCGAGAGCTCTACCCCTGAGCTACGCGCCCTGAGCCGGGGATTCGTCCCCGGCGACCGGGCAAGCGTACCCGGTCCGATGGCCCGTGCGCGAAACGGTTATGGGGCTCTCATCGCGTACGACCCCGAACGCGCACCGCACGCCGCCGTCTCTCAGGACTGCTGGTCGGGGCCGTCCTGTTCGGCGAGGAAGCGTTCGAACTGCGCGCCCAGCTCCTCGGCCGTGGGCATGTCCTGGTCTTCGGCGAGGAGGTTCTCGCGTTCGGCGGCGCCGGCGAACGCGTCGTACTGCTGCTCCAGGGCCTTGACGACCTTCTCGACCTCGTCGTTGCCGGTGACCTGCTCGGCGATCTCGGCGTCGGTCTTGGCCGCGGCCTCGCGGAGGTCGTCCGCCGGGAGGACGAGCCCGGTCGCGCTGACGACGGCCTCCAGGGCGGCGACGGCGGCGGCCGGGTAGGCGGACTGGGCCAGGTAGTGCGGCACGTGGACGGCGAAGCCGATCGCGTCGTGGCCGGACTCGCCGAGCCGGAGCTCGATCAGGCCCGCGGCGCTCCCCGGCACCTGGACCTTGTCGAACCAGGACGAACGGGTGATCAGCTCGGGCCGGGTGGCGTGCGAGGTCAGCCCGACCGGGCGGGTGTGCGGGACGCCCATCGGGATGCCGTGGAAGCCGACCACCAGGCTGACGCCCAGCCTCTCGACCAGCGACCGCACCGAGGCGGTGAAGCCCTCCCAGAGGCGGTCCGGCTCGGGGCCGGTCAGCAGCAGGAACGGGCTGCCGGCCTCGTCCCGCATCAGATGGACGACCAGCTCGGGGGCCTCGTAGGCGGCCCAGTGATCGCGGTCGTAGGTCATCATCGGCCGGCGGGCCCGGTAGTCGATCAGCGAGTCCACGTCGAACCGGGCGACCACACGGTGTTCGAGAGAGTCGAGGAGGTGCTCTCGCACGAGCTGGCCCGTGGACCCCGCGTCCACGAAGCCGTCAAGGCTGTGGAGGAGCACCGGCCCGGACATCTCCGGCAGGTCGGTGTCCAGCTCGTACAGGTCCTCAGGGTTTCGCACCGTCTCCCCCACATCTTCACGTCGATGTCTCAACACTAGGACATGGGAGAGACCATCCCTCGTTCGAGTGTGATCACTCTCGCAGTGTGAAAACCCGGCTGGCGAGGAAGTCGGCGGGGCGCAGTGTGGTCAGCTCAGGGCGTCCGACGGGCGTGCCGCCGGCCAGGAGCCGGTTGGCGTGCCGGAGCCGGGCCCGTTCGATTGCGTTACGGACCGAACGGGCGTTGGCGAAACGTGGCTGGTCACGGCGCCGTTCCAGGTACTCGCGGAAGACCGGGACGGCGTCGGAGGCCAGGGTGTAGCCCTCTCGTTCGAGCATCAGGTGCCCGATCGCCTCCAGTTCGCCGGTCGAGTAGTCGGGGAAGTCGATGTGATGGGCGATACGGGAGCTCATGCCGGGATTGCACGCGAAGAACGCGTCCATGCGGTCCTTGTAGCCGGCGAGGACGACGACGAGGTCGTCACGCTGGTTCTCCATGACCTGGAGGAGGATCTCGATGGCCTCCTGGCCGTAGTCGCGCTCGTTCTCGGCCCGGTAGAGGTAGTACGCCTCGTCGATGAAGAGCACGCCGCCCATCGCCCTCTTGAGGACCTCCTTGGTCTTGGGGGCGGTGTGGCCCACGTACTGCCCCACCAGGTCGTCGCGGGTGACCGAGACCAGGTGGCCGCGCCGGATGTAGCCGAGCCGGTGGAGGAGCTCGGCCAGCCTGACCGCCACCGTCGTCTTGCCGGTCCCGGGGCTGCCGGTGAAGCACATGTGCAGGTTGGGCCGCCCGGACGCGATCCCGAAGCGGGAACGCAGGCGGTCGATGAGGAGCAGCGCGGCGATCTCCCTGATCCGGGTCTTGACGGGGAGCAGCCCGACAAGATCGTCGTCGAGGGCGTCCAGGACCTCGTCGGCCTGCGACTCCTTGCGCTCCTGAGCCAGATCGACGCGCGCGTCCGGCGCGAGGAGTTCCCCGGCGTCTGCCTCAGCGGAAGGGAACGCCGGGGAACAGTCCTCGGACGATTCGTGTGAACCGTTCCCAACCGGCCGCATGCCGAACCCAGGTCGTTCGTTCAAAGGGATCCCTCCTATGAACAACTGCGAGGCCTGGACCTCGCAGTTGCTCACCCCCTCGCTACGCGTAACGGTCACCTTGGGGGCGGTCGAGTGCGTACGGATGGATGCGGACGCGGACGCGGCGGTCGCTGGTCTCCTCACGGTCCAGGCGGAAGCCGGGCTCCTCCGCCGGGCGCTGGACGAGGAACGACAGGGCCGTGGTCTGCCGGCCATAGCGGGCGTCGTAGGCGGTCAACCGGACATAGTGGTCCGGGTAGGCGCGGCGGCACTCGTTGATCTCGTACAGGACCGCGGCCGCGTCGCTCATGTCGAACATCGGCAGCCCCCACATCTCCCAGTAGGAGTTGCGTGGATGCGGGTCGTCGGTGAACTCGACCGAGCAGGGCCAGCCGTTCTCCAGCGCGTACGCGATCTGCGCGGAGATCTCGTCGTCGGTCAGATCCGGGAGGTACGAGAACGTGCCTTGGGTGATCCTCATCAGACGCTCACAGGTGTCTCGACGACGTCGGGGGTGTCGGTGGACTCGTAGGTGAAGGTGATGTCGCCCCAGGTGGACAGGGCCACGTCCAGCTCGCGGCTCTTCCTGGCGGCGGCGCGCAGGATCTCGGTGCCCTCGCCCAGGAAGTCGCGGCCCTCGTTGCGCGCCTTGATCATCGCCTCCAGTGCGACGCGGTTGGCGGCGGCGCCGGCGGCGATGCCCATCGGGTGGCCGATCGTCCCGCCGCCGAACTGCAGGATCACGTCCTCGCCCAGGTAGTGCAGGAGCTGGTGCATCTGACCGGCGTGGATGCCGCCTGACGCGACAGGCATGCAGCCGGGCATGGACGCCCATTCCTGGTCGAAGTACAGCCCCTTGACCGGGTCGGCCGCGATCCTGTCAAGGCGCAGCGTGTCGTAGAAGCCGGCGACGCTGTGGGGGTCGCCCTCCAGCTTGCCGACGACTGTGCCCGCGTGGATGTGGTCGACCCCGGCGAGCCGCATCCACTTGGCGATGACGCGGAAGCTGACGCCGTGGGTCTTCTGGCGGGTGTACGTGGAGTGCCCGGCGCGGTGCAGGTGCAGGAGCATCCCGTTGGCCCGGGCCCACTTGGCCATCGACTGGATCGCGGTGTAGCCGACGGTCAGGTCGATCATGACGATGACGCTGCCGAGTTCCTTGGCGAACTCGGCCCGCTCGTACATGTCCTCCATCGTCGCGGCGGTGACGTTGAGGTAGTGGCCCTTGATCTCGCCCGTGGCCGCCTGCGCCCTGCCGACGGCCTCCATGCAGAACAGGAACCGGTCGCGCCAGCGCATGAACGGCTGCGAGTTGATGTTCTCGTCGTCCTTGGTGAAGTCGAGCCCGCCGCGCAGCGCCTCGTACACGACCCGGCCGTAGTTGCGCGCCGACAGTCCCAGCTTGGGCTTCACGGTCGCGCCGAGCAGCGGCCGGCCGAACTTGTTGAGGTACTCGCGTTCCATGACGATGCCGTGCGCCGGCCCCTGGAACGTCTTCACGTAGTGCGTGGGGATGCGCATGTCCTCCAGGCGGAGGGCCTTCAGCGCCTTGAACCCGAAGACGTTCCCGATGATGGACGACGTCAGGTTCGCGATCGACCCCTCCTCGAACAGGTCGAGGTCGTAGGCGATGTAGGCGATGAACTCACGCTGCGTTTCACCCCCCTGGCTACGCCCCGCCACCCCCGATTTGCCCGGCACCGGCTCCACCCGGTAGCACTTGGCCTGGTAGTTCTCGTACGAGGTCAGCCGATCGGTCCACACCACCGTCCAGGTGGCGGTGGACGACTCGCCCGCCACGGCCGCGCCCGCCTCCTCCGGCGGCACGCCCGGCTGCGGCGTGATCCGGAAGGCGGCGAGGATGTCGCTGTCCTTCGGCTCGTAGTCCGGCCGCCAGTAGCCCATCTCGGCGTACGGGATCACGCCCGCCGACCATCTGCCTTCGCTCATCGCCGCTCCTGCTTCTACGGCGGCGAGCCGCCCCTAAGGGCGACAACCCAGGGGCTGGGGCGACCCGCCGCGTGTCCGTGGACGTTTCGAGCGTGCCCCGGCGATACTTGCCATGTCCATCAAGTGTTTTGCGGTAAGGCTTGAGCGATGACTGAATCCAGGTTGCGCTCGCTGCTCGCGCTGGCGGAGACCGGGTCGGTGCGGGCGGCGGCGCAGCGGTTGTACGTGACGGAGTCGGCGGTCTCGTCGGCGATCACGGCACTGGCCCGTGACCTGGGTGTTCCCCTCGTTCAGCGGGTGGGGCGCGGGGTGGCGCTGACCCCGGCGGGCTCGGTGTACGCCGGTTACGCGCGGCAGGTGCTGGGGCTCCTCGAACAGGGCCGGGCGGCGGCGCGCGGCGAAGCCGATCCGGCGCGGGGCTCCCTCCGGCTGGCGGCCGTCACCACCGCGGCCGACCAGATCCTGCCCGAGCTCCTCGCGGGCTTCCGGGACCGCTGGCCCGGCGTCGAGCTGGCCGTGGAGGTCGGCCCCAGCCGCCAGCTGTGGCGGCGGCTCGCCGACCATGACGCCGATCTCGTCCTGGGCGGCCGCCCGCCCGCGGGTGTGCCCTCGCGGGTGCTCGCGACGCGGCCGAACGACCTGGTCGTGGTGGCCGCACCCGCCCTCGCGGAGACGTTCTCCCTCGAAACCACACCCTCACTCGAAACCACACCGTGGGTCATGCGCGAGCCGGGATCGGGCACCCGCGCCACCGCCGAGTCCTACCTTGCCGAACACGGCGCCGAACCGCCGCAGCTCGTGCTCGGCTCGAACGGCGCGGTCATCGCGGGGGCGGCGGCCGGGCTGGGCGCTGCCCTGGTCTCCCGCGACGCTGTCAACGACGAGCTGGCCGCCGGCAAGCTCGTCATCATCGACGCCCCCGGCACGCCGCTCGACCGGCCATGGCACGCCACCACGGCCCCCTCTCCCACCGCCACCACCCGGCTCTTCGTCGCGCACCTGCTGAACACCCCCAACTGGCACGCGCCCGCACCGCGATGACCGCCCGACCGCCGCAGCCCGCCCGGGCCGGTCTTGGTGAGCGTCGGTCTTGGTGAGCGTCGGTCTTGGTGAGCCAGGTCACTGTTATTGGAGCGCGTGTCTAGTCGACGGGTGAACGGGCAGGAGAAAGAATTCAGGTTCGCGAATCCGTGATGTGGAGGCGTGACACATGGCCGGCGAACGCCAGTACGACATCGTCCTGTTCGGCGCGACCGGGTTCACCGGCGAGCTGACCGCCGAGTACCTGGCGGAGCACGCTCCCGCGGAGACCCGCTGGGCCCTCGCCGGGCGCAACCAGGCCAAGCTGGAGGCGGTGCGCGACCGGCTGGCGGCGATCAATCCCGCGTGCAAGGATCTGCCGCTCCTGCACGCCGACACCACCGACACACCCTCGATCGAGGCCGTGGCGCGCGCCACCCGGGTCGTCATCACCACGGTCGGCCCGTACGTCCGGTACGGCGAGCCCCTGGTCGCCGCGTGCGCCCAGGCGGGCACCGACTACCTCGACCTGACCGGCGAGCCGACGTTCATCGACCGCATGTACGTCCGCCACCACGCCGAGGCCGTCCGCAGCGGCGCCCGGATCGTGCACGCGGCGGGTTTCGACTCGATCCCGGCCGACCTGGGCGTCTACTTCACCGTCAAGCAGCTCCCCGAGGGCGTGCCGCTGCACGTCGAAGGGTTCGTGCGGGCCAAGGGGGACGCGTCGGGCGGCACGTGGCACTCGGCGATCGGGATCTTCTCCGACCTGCGCGGGATGGTCACCGCCGAACGTGAGCGCCGCCGGCTGGAGGGCCCCCTCGAAGGGCGGAAGGTGCGGATCTCGCGGCGGCTCGCGCCCAAGGCCCGGGCCCGCTGGCCCTTGCCGTTCCCGGCGATCGACCCGCAGATCGTGGCCCGCTCGGCCGCCGCGAACGAGCGTTACGGGCCCGACTTCTCCTACGGGCACTACATCGCCGTCAAGCGCCTGCCGGTGGCGGTCGGAGTGGCCGTCGGCGCCACCGCGGCCGTGGCGTTGGCGCAGCTCCCGCCCACCCGTTCGCTCCTGCTGCGCATGCGCGCGCCGGGCGAGGGGCCGTCGGCCGAGCAGCGCGCCGAGCACTGGTTCAGCGAGAAGTTCGTCGGCGAGGGCGGCGGCGAGCGTGTCGTCACCGAGGTCAGGGGCGGTGACCCCGGCTACGGCGAGACCGCGAAGATGCTCGCCGAATCGGCGCTGTGCCTGGCGTTCGACGATCTCCCGGAGACGGCCGGGCAGGTCACCACCGCGACGGCGATGGGCGACGCGCTGATCACCCGGCTCGACCGGGCGGGCATCACGTTCCGCGTCCTGTCCGGGGGCGGGGGATGACGGCTTCGACCGTCGTGCCGACGCCGGGACGGCTGGTCACACTGACCCTGCCGCCCAGCAGCTCGGCGCGTTCGGCCATGCCCCGCAGCCCGTAGGAGTCGGGACGGCGGCCGGGCGCGAAGACGTCCTGGATCGAGAAGCCGGTGCCGTCGTCGATCACCCTCAGCCGCACCCGGTCCCGGTCGTGCTCCAGCACCAGGTCCACGCACGACGCCGACGCGTGCCGCAGGCAGTTGCCGACCGCCTCCTGGGCGATCCGGTAGAGCGCCGTCTGTACGTGATCGGGCAGCGCGTCCTCCAGCTCGCCCTCGACGGTGACGGTGATGTCGAGGGACGACCCGGGCACATCGGCCTCCCGGGCGAGGGTGGCCAGCGCGGCCGAGAGCCCGAGATCGTCCAGTACGGGTGGACGCAGACCACCGATGGCCGCGCGAGACTCGGCGGCGGCCAGGTCACAGAGCTCGCGTGCCACCACGATCTGGGCGGCGGCCTCGGGGTGATGGTCGGGCAGCGCCCGCTGGGCTGCCGAAAGGTGGAAACCGAGGCCCGCCAGGCGCTGCGCGATGCCGTCGTGGATCTCCCGGCTGAGACGTGAACGTTCCGCCTCCTGGGCCTCGACGGCACGTTCGGCGAAACGTTCGGCCGCGTGCTCGCGTTCCTGCGCGGTCCGCAGCCTGCGGCACGAGCAGAGCACGGGCGCGAACAGCTCGGCCAGCGCCGCCACCAGCGTGGCGTCTTCGGCCAGGACGGTTCCGGCCGCGCGGACGTCGACCACGGCGATCGTCGCGTTGCCGCTGCGGACAGGCACGGCGAGACCGCGTCCGTCGGCGTGCGCGCGAGGACGGCCGTGCGCGGCGACCCAGCCTGCGTCGCCCTCCCCGAGCGGTACGGCGGGTCCCGACCATTCGAGGACGCGCTCGTCCTCGTCCAGCACGTACACGTCGCAGAACGTCAGAGCCGTGGCCGACCGGACCACCAGGCCGGCCAGCTCTTCGGCCATCTCGGGCAGCGCCCTATCCGAGCACGCCACCGTCACGATGCGGATCAGCAGGTCCTGCCCCCGCCCGGCCAGCCGTTCGAGCGGACTAAGCGCACCGGCCTCCGCATCCAGCGCCGCGCCTGCCGACGCATACGCCGCCGCGCCTGCCGTCGGTGACGCCGTCACCGGAAGAGGCCTTCGCGGAGGGCGACCGCGATGGCCGCCGACCGGTCCGTCACTTCGAGTTTGCGGTAGAGGGCGCGAAGGTGGCTCTTGACCGTCTCCTCGCTGAGGACGAGCCGCGCGGCGATGGCCTTGTTGGACAGCCCGCTGACCAGCAACGACAGGACCTCGCTCTCGCGCTGGGTGAGCCCGCGGTTGGCACCCGGCCAGAACTCGCCGCGGGTGAGCCGTGCCGCGGTGACCGCCATCCGGCCCGCCAGCGTCGGATCGACGACCGTCTCGCCCTGGATGACCTCTTCCAGCCGCCGGACCAGTTCGGGCCCGTCAACGCGTTTGAGCAGGTAGCCCCCGGCGCCGGCGCGGAGGGCCTCGAAGACGTACTGCTCGTCGTCGTACACCGACAGGAACACCACGCGGGCCTCCGGCACCTGGCGGCACAGCACCCGGCAGAGGTCGAGCCCGCTCTCCGGGCCGAGCCGGACGTCCAGGAGCACCACGTCGGGACGGAGCATGGTGACCAGCCGGGTCGCCTCGGCCGAGCTTCCGGCCTGCCCGACCACCCGTACGCGCCCGGTGTATCCCGCCAGCATCGCGTGCAGGCCGGCCAGGATCATCTCGTGGTCGTCAACGAGGACGACGCGTACGGGAGCGCCCATCCCGGCACGATAACAACCGAAGCTACTCACCAGTAGCCCCCTTCAATGCCGGGGTTTTATGCGTTTCACCCCTTATCTCCCCCCGATGGGGGAAGATCGCTCCGCCGCTCGGGGACTACCGTCCGTGAGGACAACTGAATGCCGCCGGACGGAGGAGCCAGAGTGCCCCATCGGATCGTGCATATGCTCCGGGCGCGCGGGTCAGGCCGCCGCCCCGTCATGCTCGCCATCGCGGGGGACAGCGCAGCGGGCAAGACGACGCTCACCAGGGGCCTCGTGCAGTGTCTGGGGGCGGACCGGATGACGGCGGTCTGCGTGGACGACTATCACCGCTACGACCGCGGGGAGCGCGCCGGAAGACCGTTCACGGCGCTGCATCCCGACTGCAACCACATCGACATCATGGAGCAGCATCTGCAGCTCCTGTCGCTGGGCGAACCGATCCTCAAGCCGGTGTACGACCACGCCACCGGTGAGCTCGTGCGGCCGGAACTGGTCGAGCCGCGGGACTTCGTGATCGTCGAAGGCCTGTTGCCGCTGCACACGCGGCTCGCCCGTGCCTGTTTCGACATCACCGTCTACCTCGATCCACCCGAGCCGCTGCGGCACGGCTGGAAGGTGCAGCGCGACTGCCAGAAGCGCGGCTACACGCCGGAGCAGGTGATGGCCGAGCTCGAACGGCGGGAACCGGAGAGCGCCGCGTACATCCGGCCGCAACGGCGCTGGGCCGACATCGTGGTGCGGTTCGCGCCCGTCGCCGCCCGGCACGACCCGCCGGACACGCCGCTGTCGGCCGAGCTGCTGCTGCGGCCGACGATCGACCATCCGGAACTGGGGCCGGTCATCGACGAGGCCGCGCCTGGAGGCGGCGAGACCGCGATGCACCTGCGCCTGCATCGCGACACCGACGGCCGCCCGGTGGACGCCCTGCATGTCCACGGGTACGTGTCGCCGGAGGAGTCGCAGGTCGTCAAGAAGGCGATCTGGGAACGCCTCGGCCCGCGAGCCGGTGCCGGTGCCGGCGACCTCGACCACGAGGCGCTCGGGCGCTTCGGAGAGGGAGATGTGAGCGACCCGCTGGCGATCACCCAGCTGCTCCTGCTCTACCACCTGCTGGACGCCGACCACCGCCAGGCGGCCTGACCTCTGACTCCGCGGATCGTGCGGGGAGGCCCCGGAACACCCTTCCGGGCCGCGCGATACCGCGGCTGCCAGGAGGGCACCCCACTAGGGCGCGTGGGTGTCCTCCTGGCTTCTGCTTCGCCGAGGTCACGCCTTGGCCGCGGCGGGCGACAGCTCGTGCCAGGGGATCTCCGGGCGGTCGGGCGCCACGATGGCCAGTGACTGCCCACCCCGGACGATCTCGTCCGGGCGGGGAGTGAGCCGGAACTGCGCGTTGGGGAGATGCGACTCGCCGACGGCCAGCAGCGTGCTGCCCCGCCGCAGCAGGAAGATCGCGACGTCCAGACGTGGCCACTCCCCCGCGCCTTCGGGGATGTCCACGCGGAACAACGACGAATCGGCGTCGAGTGTGCTGGCCAGGTTGTGGTAGATCCCCGCGACGCCGGGGTTGCGGATCGCGACCGCCACGACGGCCGGGTCGTCGATGTCCACCGGCTCGATGTCGGCGCCGATGAGGCCGAGCGCCTGGTCGATCTCGGTCCGGCGGGCGCCGTCGTGCACCCCGGCCAGCTTGTGGATCTGTGGCCGATCGTGGTCACGGAGATAGGCGTTCACGCCGAGCATCACCCGTACCGTCTCGTCGTCCGTCCGCCCCGCCACCAGGACGGTCCGCGCGTCCTCCACGCAGGCGCGCTGGAACGCGGTCTCGTCGTAGGCGACGACGTCGTACAGCCCGGGGTCGGGGTTCTCGCCGGTGAGCTGGTCTTCCCAGAAGACCGTGACCACAGGCGTCTTGACGAACTCGGGGTCGGCGCGCAGCTGCTGGATGACGGCCCGCAGCTGGTTCCGCTCGTACCCGATGATGACGATGTGCCTCTTGTGGTGCAGCTGCGCCTGGCCGTTGGCTTTCAATGTCCTGCCCTTCGCGATCCAGAGCGTCAGTTCCGCGAACAGCATCAGGCCCGCGGTGAGCCCGGCGATGACGACGATGGCGCCGCCCAGGCGCCCGCCGGCCGTCTTCGGGAAGAGATCTCCGTAGCCCACCGTGGTACCGCTGACGAAGAAGTACCAGACATAGTTCAGCGGTTGCTTGATCTCGGCGCCCGGCTCCTCGAACACCGCGATGAGCACCCAGCCGAGCAGCGCGGCACCGAACAGCACGAGCGCAGGCCCGCGCCATGCCCGGGTGCCGATCCGGTGGACCAGGCGCATCAACAACAACGGCATCGGCGGCTTCCCCGTCTCGTCTCACGGATGCTCGACGCAGAGTCGCAGCCCGCAGGGGAGTCGTCAAGCCCCGATAAGCCGAGGTCAGCCGCGTCCGACCAGAGATCGCCGCGCGACACCGGCTCAAGGCGGCACGACGGTCAAGCGCCCGGCTCCGGCGGTCAGGTGCCGACCGGGCCGCGCCTGAGAACCCTGCTCAGGGCCGCGGCGACCTCCTCCGACAGTCCGGAGTCGCCGGGCGGCGCGCCGGAGCGCACCAGGTCCCGGTCATCGGCGGGACCCTCCTCGTCGCGTACGGCCTCGCGGGTGTGGCCGCAGTCGCGGCACTCCACCTCGCCCAGCCGGCAGACGAGCGCGATCGAAGAGCAGGCGGCGCACCGATCGAGATCGGCCGCCCAGTCGTGTTCGGCCTGGCAGCGGGGACAGACCAGCACCTGCCGATCCGCCAGGACCCCGCGTCGCCAAGGGCTGGCGCCACGGGCGGGGTCGGTCTGCCGCGCCCCGCATCGGAAGCAGGGCATCACACCTCCAGCGGTGCGGGGACCGGGTCCGCCCACGTCACGGACGGACCCGACCCTTGGAAACTAGATCTCGGCGAGCGCCTTGCGGTACTCGCGGAAGTCGCGCGCCTCGGCCGGTGGATGCACGACCTTCCAGCGCACGACACCGTCGGTGTCGATGATGAAGGTACCGCGAATCGCGATGCCTTTGGCGTCATCGAAGACCCCGTACGACTGCGCCGCGCCGCCGTGCGGCCAGAAGTCCGACAGCAGCGGGAACGGGTACTTCTCCTGCTCGGCCCAGGTGCGCAGGGCCCACACCGAGTCGACCGACACGGCGAGGACCTGGACGTCGTCCTCCCCGCCCAGCGTCGGAAGCTCGTCTCGGATGGTGCACAGCTCGCCCGTGCACACACCACTGAAGGCCAGCGGGTAGAAGACCAGGACGACCTTCTTCTTCCCGCGGAAGTCCGACAGCTTCACCGGTGTGCCGTGCTGGTCCTTCAGCTCGAAGTCCGGTGCGGCGTCGCCTACCTCGACCGCCAATGCCTCTCCCCCGGATCATCCCCGCGCCCGCGGGGAACGTCCGTCCCCCACGGTTGTGAGGAACGCATGCGCGACCGAGCGCGCAGCGGCAGACCGCGGCCCGCCCCGGCCCAGTCTGCCACCACCGGCAGGAGCACGGCGCGCGCGGGGGCGCCGGCGGAACCGGCCGCCCTCGGGATGGGCGGCGCCCGGCGGTCACGGCGGTCCCGCTCCGCTGGTCACGGCGGTCCTGCGCCGGTGGTCGCGGCGGCCCGCGCTACTTGCGGATCTTGGGCGCGACCAGCAGCGTGCCCGACCACTCCTTGGCGGCGCTGATGCTCTTGGTCTGGCTCAGTCCGGCGGACGTGGCGGCCTCATCGATGTCACTCGGCTCGACGTGCCCGTCGCGGCCGGCCTTCGGCGTGAGGAGCCAGATGCGACCGGCGTCATCGAGCGGCACCAACGCGTTGGTGAGCTCGTCGAACAGATCCCCGTCCTCTTCCCGCCACCAGAGCAGCACGACGTCGACCACGTCCCCGTAGTCCTCGTCGACCAGTTCGGCGCCCATCGCGGCCTCGACGGAGTCGCGGAGCTCCTCGTCGACGTCGTCGTCGTAGCCGATCTCCTGCACCACCAAGCCCGGCTTGATGCCGAGCCGTTCGGCCAGGCTGCGCTCAGACTGCGCCTGACCCGCGGTCGCGCTCACGAAAGTCCTCCCATGATCGAAAATCCCGGTGATGTGGTTTCGGCTTCAATGAAAGCCTCGATCACAACCCCTCGGTGTTTGCGGGACAGTCCACACAAGTGATGGGCACTCGCGCAAGTGTCTTCCCGGCTTTTGGTGGGCTCATTGGCCCGAATACGGCGATCCTCGTAACAGGACACACGCAGAGCGTAACAACCCACGTTCATCCCGCAAGGAAGGACAATCGGACCTGGCGATCCGGATTGTCGATATTGAGATCGACGAGAGCCACCGACTGCCAGGTGCCGAGGGCCAGCCGGCCGTTCAGCACGGGGATCGTGGCGTACGGGGGGATCAGGGCGGGCATGACGTGCGAACGGCCATGCCCGCGCGAACCATGGGCGTGGCGCCACCGGTCGTCGGCGGGCAGCAGGTCTCCCAGTGCGGCCAGCAGATCGTCGTCGCTGCCGGCGCCGAGCTCGATGATGGCCACCCCTGCGGTGGCGTGCGGCACGAAGACGTGCAGCAGCCCGTCGCCCCCCGTCCCGGCGGCGAACCGCTCGCATTCACCCGTGATGTCGTGCACGACCTCGCGGGAACCGGTGGCCACCTGAACCACGGTGCTCTCCATGATCAGTGTCTACCCGATCGCACGTCCAGAACCCACACTCCGGGCGCAGAAAAACCACACTTCGGAACGCGAATCCCAACGTTCAGAAGGCGGATCCCACCATGCGGAACGGCGCGCTCTCACGCTCGGCACGCCATCAGCCCGCGTCGGCCGCTCCTGTACGTTGTCGGCCACCTGCACTGTCAGCATCTGCAGCACGCCGTCTGCACTGCACGCTGTCGGCCGCTCCGCTATTGCCGACCGCTCTGCACGTTGTCAGCCGTGGCGTGCGCTTGGCGCGGTGTCAGACGTCGCGTGTGCTCGGCGCGCTGTCAGCGCTCCAGGAACTCCTGGGATTCCCTCGGTTCGATGACGGCGTCCGGACCCGGGTAGCACAGGGCCTCGTGTCCGTCCTCGAAACGTACGAGGTACGGAGGGCCGCCATCCGGTCCGCGGACCTCGATGATCTCGCCCTGCTTGTCCGGCTGTCCCACGACATTGCCATGAACATGCAGCCGGTCTCCGACGGTAGCGTTCATAGTGCCCCCTGCGATCGGCAGCGGTCGTCTTCAGTACCCACTCGTGTTCAGTACCCACTTTCGTACGTCTTCGGCGCGTCGTCGAGGGGCTCAGGGGGGCGGACCGGACACACGCCGGCGACGGCACCGCGTACGCTCGGCCATCCGGCGTCCCAGCCCACCGACGGACGAGGTGAGCCTGGCGCCGGCCCGGCCTCTGACCGGGCGAAATAGTTACTGGCAAGTAGAGATGCGTTACGCGCCATTACCGACGACGATGGATCACGTAGACGGCGAACAGTCGTACGAAGGATAAAGACGGTAAGCGCAGAGGGGACCCCGTGGCTTCCGGACGTCAACGCTTTTCGATCATCAGCGACGGGCTGCCGAGCCAGCTCCCGGACATCAATCCGGACGAGACCCGGGAATGGCTGGAATCGCTCGACACGGTCATCAAGACCGAGGGCCGCGGCCGGGCTCGCTATGTGATGCTCCGGCTCCTGGAGCGTGCCCGTGAGCTGCAGGTCGGGGTGCCCGGCCTGCGCAGCACCGATTTCATCAACAGCATCCCGCCGGAGCACGAGCCCTGGTTCCCCGGTGACGAGCACATCGAGCGGCGCATCCGCGCCTACATCCGCTGGAACGCGGCGATCATGGTGTCCCGGGCCAACCGGCCCGGGCTCGGAGTCGGCGGCCATATCGCCACCTACGCCTCGGCGGCGTCGCTCTACGAGGTCGGCTTCAACCACTTCTTCCGCGGCAAGGACCACGGCGAGTCGGGCGACCAGGTCTTCCTCCAGGGCCACGCAGCGCCGGGCATCTACGCCCGCGCGTTCCTCGAGGGCAGGCTGCCCGAGGACAAGCTGGACGGCTTCCGGCAGGAGATCTCACACCCGGGCGGCGGCCTCTCGTCCTATCCGCACCCGCGGCTGATGCCGGAGTTCTGGGAGTTCCCCACCGTCTCGATGGGCCTGACGGCGATCGACTCGATCTACCAGGCCCGGTTCAACCGGTACCTCTACAACCGCAAGATCAAGGACACGTCCCGCTCGCACGTGTGGGCGTTCCTCGGCGACGGCGAGATGGGCGAGCCCGAGTCGCTCGGCGCGATCGGCCTGGCCGCGCGCGAGGAGCTCGACAACCTCACCTTCGTGATCAACTGCAACCTGCAGCAGCTGGACGGCCCGGTCCGCGGCAACGGCAAGATCATCCAGGAGCTGGAGTCGTTCTTCCGGGGTGCCGGCTGGAACGTCATCAAGGTGATCTGGGGCCGTGACTGGGACCCGCTGCTCGCCCAGGACGTCGACGGCGTGCTCGTCAACAAGATGAACACCACGCCCGACGGCCAGTTCCAGACGTTCACCGTCGAGTCCGGCGAGTACATCCGCGACAAGTTCTTCGGCGACGACCCGCGGCTGCGCAAGATCGTCCAGCATCTCTCGGACGACGACCTGCGCAAGCTGTCGCGCGGCGGGCACGACTACCGCAAGGTGTACGCGGCGTTCAAGGCGGCCCGCGAGCACGTCGGCCAGCCGACGGTCATCCTCGCCCACACCATCAAGGGGTGGACGCTGGGGACCGACTTCGAGGCCCGCAACGCCACGCACCAGATGAAGAAGCTCACCAAGGCCGAGCTCAAGGAGTTCCGGGACCGCCTCTACCTGGACATCCCCGACTCCGCGCTCGAAGCGGACCTGCCGCCGTACTACCACCCGGGCGAGGACTCCGACGAGATCCAGTACATGCGCGAGCGCCGCGCGGCCCTCGGCGGCTTCCTGCCCAAGCGGGTCGTCCGGGCCAAGCCGCTCAAGCTGCCCGGCGACGCCGTCTACGCCGAGCTCAAGAAGGGCTCCGGCAAGCAGAACGTCGCCACCACCATGGCGTTCGTCCGCCTGCTCAAGGACCTGATCAAGGACCAGAACATCGGCTCGCGCTTCGTGCCGATCGCGCCGGACGAGTACCGCACGTTCGGCATGGACTCGCTCTTCCCGACCGCCAAGATCTACTCGCCGCACGGGCAGACCTACGACGCCGTCGACCGCAAGCTGCTGCTCTCCTACAAGGAGTCGGAGCAGGGCCAGATGCTGCACGAGGGCATCAGCGAGGCCGGCTCCATGGCGAGCACGATCGCCGCCGGCACCTCGTACGCCACGCACGGCGAGCACATGATCCCGATCTACATCTTCTACTCGATGTTCGGGTGGCAGCGGACGGGCGACCAGATGTGGGCGTTCGGCGACCAGATGGGCCGCGGTTTCCTCCTCGGCGCCACCGCCGGCCGCACCACGCTCACCGGTGAGGGCCTCCAGCACGCCGACGGCCACTCGCCGCTGATCGCCGCGACCAACCCCGCCTGCGTCCACTACGACCCGACGTGGGCGTTCGAGCTCGCGCACATCACGCAGGACGCGCTGCGCCGGATGTACGCGCCGTCCGACGAGCACCCGCACGGCGAGGACATCTTCTACTACCTCACCATCTACAACGAGCCCTACCAGCAGCCCGCCGAGCCCGAGGGCCTGGACGTCGAAGGGCTCCTGAAGGGCCTCTACCGCTACAAGGAGGCCCCGGCTCTCGAGGACGCCCCGCGCGCCAACATCCTCGCCTCCGGCGTCGGCGGCCGCTGGGCCCTCGAAGCCCAGCGCCTCCTGGCCGAGGAGTGGAACGTGGCCGCCGACGTCTGGTCGGCCACCTCCTGGAACGAGCTGACCCGCGAGGCGCAGCGCTGCGACGAGTGGAACCTGCTGCACCCCGACCAGGAGCAGCGGGTCCCGTACGTCACCCAGAAGCTCCAGGACGCCAACGGCCCGATCGTGTCGGTCTCGGACTTCATGCGGGCCGTACCCGACCAGATCGCGCCGTGGGTCCCCGGCGACTACTCGTCCCTGGGCACCGACGGCTTCGGCTTCTCCGACACCAGAGCCGCCGCGCGCCGCTTCTTCCACGTGGACTCGGCGTCCATCGTCCTGGCCGTCCTCACCCGGCTCGTGCGCCAGGGCGAGCTCAAGCCCGAGACCCTCCAGCAGGCGATCGAGCGCTACCAGCTCAACGCCGACGTCAGCAGCGTCTTCGCAGGCGGCGTGGGCAGCGCCGAAAGCAACACCGGCGGCGAGGCCTAAGAGTCCGATCGAAAGGCCCCGGGATCACAAAGACCATGTGATCCCGGGGCCTTCGTACGCCACGCACCGAATTCGGCCAGGACCAGGTGTGCGGCGGTGTGTGCGAGGACGGCATGGGGATCCGGCTGTTTTGCTACGGTTTGCCGCATGCTGGTGGGGCGGGAGCCTGAGCAGGAGCACATCACCGGACTCCTGACCGAGGCCCGGGCCGGGCGGAGCGCCGCGCTGGCGATCTATGGCGAGGCCGGCATCGGCAAATCCACCCTCGTGGAGTTCGCCGTCGCGGCGGCGCGGGACATGACCGTGATGCGCGGGCTCGGGATCGAGTCCGAGGCGGAGATCCCGTTCGGGGCGCTGTTCTCGCTGCTCCATCCGTACCTCCATCACATCGAGGCGCTGCCGGGACCGCAGGCGGCGGCGCTGCGCGGTGCGTTCGGGCTCGCCGACACCGGTGCGAGCGACCGTTTCCTCATCGGAGCGGCCACCTTGACCCTGCTCGCCGAGATCGCGGGCGAGCGGCCCGTGTTGTGCGTGGTGGACGACGCCCAGTGGCTCGACCGGGCGTCGTCGGACGCGCTGCAGTTCGCCGCGCGGCGGCTCGGGGCCGATCCCATCGCGATGATCTTCGCGCTGCGGGACGAGGGTGAACGTTCGCCGGTCCAGGGCATCGCCGGGCTGCGGGTCACCGCGCTGAGCGACGCCGACGCGGACAGGCTCCTGAACGCGCGGTCCCCGGGACTGGCGGCCCCGGTCGCCAAGCGGGTGCTGGCCGAGGCGGCGGGCAACCCCTTGGCGATCATCGAGCTCGGGGACGGCTCCGCCACCCCGGTCGGTCCGCTGCCGGTCGCCGGCCGCGTTCAGGAGGCGTTCCGGGCCCGGCTCGCCGCACTGCCCGCCGCCACGCGGTCAGTGCTGGCCGTCGCGGCGGCCGACGAGACCGCGGGGCTGAACGTGGTCCTCCGCGCCGCCGCCCGGATCGGCGCCGGCGCGGCCGACCTGGACGCGGCGGAGCAGGCCGGGCTCGTGAGCTTCGCCGGGGACGAGGTGAGGTTCCGCCATCCGCTCGTCCGGTCGGTCGCCTACCAGTCCACGTCCCATCACCAGCGGATCGCGGTGCACGCCGCCCTCGCCGCGGAGCTGCCCGGCGAGCAGCACGCCGATCGCCGGGCATGGCACCGGGCGGCGGCGGCCACTGGGCCCGACGAGGAGGTCGCCGCCGAACTGGAACGGGCCGCGCGGCGCGCCCAGGACCGTGGCGGCCCCATGGCGGTCGCCGCGGCCTACGAACGCGCGGCTCGGCTCAGCACCGACTCCGAGGGCCGGGCCCGCCGGATCGTCAACGCGGCGCGGGCGGCCTATGACGCCGGACGGCCCGCCTGGGCGGCCCGTCTCGCCGCCGAGGGAGCCGCCTCGACGGAGGATTCCCGACTCGCCGCAGAGGCGACGTTCATCCGCGCACAGGTGGAGTACGAGGCGACTTCACCGGCGGCCGACGCCGCCCTCGCCCTGGAGGCCGCGGAGCTCATCACCGGCGAGGCAGCGGCGAGCATGCTGACCGAGGCGGTCTTCACCGCCCGGGACGCCGGCGCCCACGACCTCATGCTGCGTGCCGCAGGTCACCTGGAGAAACTGGAGCTGCCCGACGGCTCTCCCCTGGTCTTCGTCGTCGAGGGTCTGATCGGCTGGGCCCGGCTGCTCCACGGCGAGCCCGAGCCGGCAGTTCCGGCGATGAGAGCGCTGGTCGGTACCGCCTTCGACGGCTACCTCGAACGGCTCTGCGCCGCGTTCACCGGCCTGCTCATCGCGGACGACGACGTCGCCGGGACGCTCGTGGACTCCATCGCCGCCGATGCGAGGGCGGACGGGGCGCTCACCTGGCTCACGTACATCCTGGAAGTCGTGGCTCTCGGCAACATCGTGCGCGGCGAGTTCCGTGACGCCGAGAGTGCCGTGGCCGAAGGCGCGTCGCTCGCGGCTGACATCGGCATGGACGTGCAGAAGGCCATCTTCGACGCGATGGCGGTCTGCCTCGCGGGGATCTTCGGCGATGAGGAGAGGTGCGCGTCGCCGGACGGCGCCGCGTTCCACCCGCCGGTCACCGCGCTCGCACACTGGGGCCGGGGCCTCCTGCACCTGGCGGCAGGACGCGCCGATGAAGCGCTCGAACGCCTCGACACGGTATGCCGAGGGCCGGCCCGTTACGACGTTCTGATCCGTGCCGTACCCGACCACGTGGAGGCGGCCGTCCGCGCCGGGCGGCTGGAGCTCGGCCGCGAACACCTGCCCGCCTTCGACCGCTGGGCGGAACAGACCGGCCGCGAACCCGTCCTCGCCCTGTCGCGGCGTTGCCGCGCCCTCCTTTCCTCAGACGACGCGGCCGAAGAGCACTTCGTCGCCGCTCTTCGGCTGAGCGACGGATCCCGCCCGTACGACGAGGCCCGCACGCGACTGGTGTACGGGGAGTGGCTGCGGCGCCGGCGACGCCGGACGGAGGCCGCGAGCGAGCTGGCCCAGGCACGGGACACCTTCGACAGGCTGGGCGCCACCCCCTGGGCGGCCCGGGCCCGCGCGGAACTCGGCGTCCTCGGCGGCCCCTCGACCTCCAGCGCCGCAGCGCCCCACAACCGCCTGACGCCCCAAGAGCTGCAGGTCGTACGGCTGGCCGCGGCAGGGCACAGCAACAGGGAGATCGCGGCACAGCTGTTCCTCAGCCCCCGCACGATCGGCCACCATCTCTACCGCTCGTACCGGAAGCTGGGCATCTCCAAGCGCATCGAGCTCACCCAGCTCCAGCTCTGATCAGTCAAACGACTTACCCCTCACATTCACCCTGGTCACCGCCCCTCCACAGCGGATCAGCAACCGCTCGACCATCCCCGGAAAGCGCGCCCACGCCGCCAAAAGACCCGAAGGACGGCCGATGTGCGCGCAGCACTGCCGTCCCTACCGTCGGAGCATCCAACGACAAGGAGACAAAGATGCTTCTCGACAACAAGACCGCGGTGATCTACGGCGGCGGCGGTTCGATCGGCGGAGCCATGGCCCGCGCCTTCGCCGCCGAGGGGGCGAGGGTCTTCCTCGCCGGACGCACCCAGGACAAGCTCGACAAGGTCGCCGCCGACATCCGCGCCGCGGACGGCCTCGCTGAGACCGCCGTGGTGGACGCGCTCGACGAGTCGGCCGTCGACGACTACGTCGACTCGGTGGCCGCCCAGGCCGGCCGCATCGACATCTCGGCCAACGTGATCTCCCACAACGCGCTCTTCGGGCCGCTCCTGCAGGCGTCCGCGGATGACTTCGCCCAGTCGCTGGCCTCGATCGCCAAGACCTTCCTGATCACCACGAAGGCCGCCGCCCGCCACATGACCAAGCAGGGCTCGGGCGTGATCCTGCACTTCGGCGGCACGGACGACGTGCCGATGCCGAACATGGGCAACGTGCAGATCGGCTTCAACCTCGTCGAGAGCATGCGCCGCCAGTGGGGCTGCGAGCTGGGCCCGTCCGGCGTGCGCCTGGTGACCCTCCGCACCGGCGGCATCCCCGAGACCATGCCGGACGCCGAGGAGATCGCCCCGATGAAGCAGCAGATGGTCGACGCCACCCACCTCAAGAGGGCCGCCACCCTCGCCGACGTCGGCAACGTGGCCGCGTTCGTGGCCTCCGACCGCGCCCGCACCATGACCACGACCCAGGTGAACATCTCCTGCGGCGCCCTGGTCGACTGAACGCATCCCCGGCCCCTCGTTCCCGCGCAGAACGAGGGGCCTCGCCCTACCCGACCGGTTCCCCATGCTCCAGGTAACGGGTCGTCCCGTCCGCACGGGCCGCGCAGCTGTGAATGATCCGGCGCGCGAGACGAGCGATCGTCAGCTCGTGGATCGTCCCCACTTCATGGAATTCATAAGATGTGAGCTCGGCCGGATCGAGCCGGATCCTCCCGATGTCGTCAGCCGACAGCACTCCGCCGTCGAAGACGAACAAGACCTTGTCGCCCTCAGGTTGATCGGGGGCCCAGTCCGCGACCAGCAGACGTCCGATCGGCGGCGCAATGCCGAGTTCTTCCCGGACCTCGCGAGCCGCAGCCTCCTTCGGGGTCTCGCCGCGTTCGATGAAGCCACCGGGAATCTCGCGGCAGTCCTTGTAGGAGGGCATCACCAGCAAAACGCGATCCTGCGCATCGAAGAACAGGGCGCCTGCCGCTGCATGTGCCCGCGCAAAGCTTTCTGGGAGATCGGTGACCACAGACTCAATCCCATCAGAGGCGGACTACGTCTGCGGGGCTTTCGGCGGGTGCACTGCGGGTGGCCAGCAGCGGGACCAGTGCCAGTGCCAGCAGCGCCAGCACCGGCTGTGCGATCAGGGCGGCGGCGAACGCCGCACTGTAGGCAACCGGGCCGGTGCCGGAGCCCAGGACGGTGAAGAACACCAGCCCGATCAGGGTGACCCCGAACGCCATCCCGACCTGCATGATCGTCTGGATGACGCCGGAGGCCGCGCCTGCGTTCTCCTCTGGGACGTCCACCAGCGCCGCAGCCACCAGCGGGCTCATGCCGAGGCCCTGGCCTAGGCCTATCACGGCCATGGACGGTGCCAGCAGCCAGCCCGTCATCTCGGCGCCGGCATTCACTGCGGTGAACAGGAGCGCGGCGTTCCCAACGGCGTTGAAGGCGTAGCCGAGGCTCAGTACGCGGTTGCCGAGACGGGGCTGCAACTTCGGGGCCAAGAGCGAACCGATCGTGAACGCCGCCGCCAGTGGGGTGAAGGTCAGGCCCGCGTACAGGGCGGTGTGCCCGAGCCCGGCTTGGAGTTGGAGCGGCAGGAGGAAGAACAGGCCGCTGTTGCCCGCGAAGAACAGCAGCGCGACCGCGTTGCCCGCGCCGAAGCTGCGGATCTTGTACAGCTTCGGCGGCACCAGCGGCGTGCCGCCGCGGTCAGTGACCCGCTGCTCCCACAGCAGGAAGGCCCCCAGCACGGGGACGGACAGCACCGGCAGCACGATGATCCACAACGGCCAGCCCAGTTCGCGGCCCTGGATCAGCGGGAAGACCACCAGCACCAGAGCGACCGTCAACAGGCCGACGCCGGGCACGTCCAGCCGCGCCCTGGCGTCGCCGGCCAGTCTGGGCAGCGTGGCCGCGGCGATCACGATGGCGATCACGCCGACCGGCACGTCGATCAGGAAGATCGGCCGCCAGGTCAGGCCGAACAGGTCCGCGCCGATCAGCACACCACCGATGAGCTGGCCCGCGATGGAGGCGAGCCCGATCGTCGCGCCGAACACGCTGAAGGCTTTGGCGCGCGCCCGGCCGGTGAACGCCAGTTGCAGGATGGACAGCACCTGCGGGTAGAAGATGGCCGCGCCGAGAGCCTGCATGACGCGGAACACGATCAGCTGCGCGGAGTCGAGAGCCAGTCCGCACGCCAGCGACGCCAGCGTGAACAGGCCGCCACCCAGCAGGAACATCCGCCGGTGCCCGAAGATATCGCCGAGCCGGCCGCCGGTCACCAAGACCACGCCATAGACCAGGATGTATCCCCCGATGATGAACTGGACTTCGGTGAAGCTCGCGCCCAACTCGTCGCGGATGGCCGGCGTGGCCACGTTGACGATGAAGTCGTTCAGCATGGACAGGAACGTGCCTGTCATCACCGCGACGAGCATCAGCCACTGCTGAGCGGAGAGTTTCCCGGTATCGGTCTCCGCCGGTGCGGCGCCCGAGGACTGGAGCGGTGCCATGAACGTTCGACCTTCCAGATGAGGGATGCTCGCCGTCTTTCGTGATCGAGCCTCGCTTCGCGCGGGAGGGGGAACAACACCGAACTGCGATACCTTCACTAAGGCACGCTTAACGATGGGGTGGTCGGCGTGGAGTTCCGCGAGTTGGAATCCTTCCTGGTACTGGCTGAGGAATTGCACTTCGGGCGTACCGCCGAACGGCTCCACGTGTCACCGCCGCGGGTCACCCAGAACATCCAGTCTCTGGAACGCCGTATCGGCGGGCGGCTGTTCGACCGCACCAGCCGCCGAGTCGAACTCACCCGGCTGGGCATGCAGTTCTGGCAAGACGCCAAAGAGGCCTACCAGCAGTTGGACCGGGCGTTCGAGCGGGCCAGCGCCACCGCGCGCGGTATCGACGGAGTCCTGCACGTCGGGTTCCTCGGCTCCGGCGCGAACGAGTGGACCCCCGAACTGGTGACCGAGTTCCGCACCCGGCATCCCGCCTGCGAGCTGCGGATGACCGAGGTGCACTGCGCCGACCCGCTCGGCCCGCTGCGCATCGGTGACGTGGACGTGTTGATCACCCGGTTGCCCGTGGACGAACCGGATCTCACCGTGGGGCCCGTGTTGCTGTCGGAACCGCGGATGCTCGCGGTTCCCGTCGGCCACCCGTTCTCCAGGCGTTCGTCGGTGCCGGTGGAGGACCTGGCTCGCGTGGAGGTCATCGACATCGTGGGCCCTGCACCCGACTACTGGTGGGAGTTCCATGTCCCCACCACCACGCCGGACGGCCGGCCGATCAACCGGCGGCATGGGGTGCGCACCTTCCAGGAACTGCTGACCGCCATCGCCAACGGACTGGGTGTGTCGCCGGTGGTGGAGTCGGTGTCTCGGTATTACGCGCGTCCGGACATCGTGCTGGTGCCGATGCGTGACATGCCCGCCTCCGAGGTGGCGCTGGTATGGCGCACGGCCGGGGAGACCGCCCGGGTACGCGCGTTCGCCGGCGCCGCCGAGCGCGTCGTGGCCAGGCATCAGGACGAGATGACACGCGGTCAGCGTGACCGGCTAGATGAAGAGATCTTCATCTGAGGTTCATCGGCCGCTTCGCAGCGGCGAAAATACTCGGCGACATGAGCATGAGGCAACGCGTGGCGGTGCTGGGCGCGATCGTGGCGTTTCCCCTGGGGATCGCCGCGGTCAGCCAGGCGCTGTCGGATGCGCCGGGGGAGCCCGCTGTTCCGCCGCGGGTCCAGCTGGGGGGCGATTCCTCCGGTTCCCCGAGCGGCACCCCGGCCACCGGCCCGCGGGACACGAGCGGCAGCCCGACGCCGCCGTCCACACGGGCGTCCAAGTCCCCTGGCCCGTCAAGGCGGACGGTGGTGCCGCAGCCGCCGCCGGTGTACGACGACGACGATGACACCGGCGGCGACGGGGATGACGGCTGACCGGGGCGGGTGGCCCTGGCTGTCGGCGCGCACCCGCATTCTGCTGTGGCTGATGGTCGCCATGGCTGCGGCGCTCGGCTCGGTGGCGCTGGCCGTCCGCGCGATCCTGGTCACAGAGATCGAGGCCGACGGCAGGCAGCTGCTGGAGCAGGAGTCCCGCGAGTTCGAGAGGTTCGCCGCGCAGGGCAGGGATCCGGCCACCGGCCGCCCGTTCACCGATGCGGACCGCCTGCTGTACACGCATCTGAGCCGCCAGTACGCCGACGATGATGAGGTGCTGCTCGGCGTGCAGGCCGACGGCACCGTGATGCACCAGGACCGGCAGGGCCCGTACAACCTGGCCGACAACGCGGCGGTCATGGCGCGGATCCTGAACGCGCCGGGGGCGACGGGGCGCACGTCCAGTCCCGCCGGGGAGATCCGCTGGGCGAAGGTGCGGGCCGAGCCGCGGGGCGGCGGACGGCCCGCCACGTTCGTCATCGCCTATTTCATCGACCGCGACTTCGCCGAGGTCACCCGCACGATGCGGGTGATGGGCACGGTGTCGGCGGTCGCGCTGCTGGGCGGGGCGGGGATCGCCTGGGTGGTGTCGGGGCGGATCCTGGCTCCGGTACGGCTGGTGCGCCGGACCGCCGCCGAGATCACCGAACAGGACCTGGCCCGGCGCATTCCCGTACACCGGCGCGACGACGTGGGTGAGCTGGCCGCCACGTTCAACGCCATGCTCGACCGGCTTGACCAGGCCTTCAGCACCCAGCGGCGCTTTCTCGACGATGCCGGGCACGAGCTGCGCACCCCCATCACGATCGTGCGCGGGCACCTGGAGTTGATGGGCGGCGATCCGCAGGAGCGGGAGGAGACGCTGCGGCTGGTCACCGATGAGCTGGACCGCATGAGCCGCATCGTCGAGGACCTGCTGCTGCTGGCCAAGGCCGAGCGTCCCGACTTCGTCGAAGTCCAACGGATCCCGCTCATGGAACTGACCAGCGACATCTACGCCAAGGTGAGGGCGCTCGGCGATCGCGAGTGGGTGCTGGACGGCATCGGCGAGGCCGAGGTGTACGTGGACCCGCAGCGCGTCACCCAGGCGGTGGTACAGCTGGCGCACAACGCCGTCCAGCACACCGAGCCCGGGGGCCGGATACTCGTCGGATCGGCGGTGGACGACCGCCGGGTACGGCTGTGGGTCGCCGATTCCGGGCCCGGCGTCCATCCCGACGACGCGGAACGGATCTTCCAGCGGTTCGCGCACGGCGGCGCGGCGCGGCACCCGCGGAAGGGAACGGGCGCCGGGCTGGGGCTGGCGATCGTGACGGCGATCGCGTCCGGCCACGGCGGCACCGTACGGCTCGACAGCGCGCCCGGCCAGGGCGCCCGGTTCGAGCTCGACCTGCCCCGGGCGGGGCGCGAGAGACAGGGGACCCAGGAGTGAACAGGATCCTCATCGTCGAGGACGAGGAGCGGATCGCGGCCTTCATCGAGAAGGGGCTGCGGGCCAACGGGTTCAGCACGTCGGTGGCCGAGGACGGCGAGATGGCCCTCGACTTCGCCTGCACCCTCGACTTCGACCTGATCCTGCTGGACATCGGGCTGCCGGGCAAGGACGGCTTCACGGTGCTGCGGGCGCTGCGCGAGGCCCAGGTCACCACACCCGTGATCGTGCTGACCGCCCGCGACTCGGTGCAGGACACCGTGGCCGGCCTGGAGGGCGGCGCGGACGACTGGATGACCAAGCCGTTCCGGTTCGAGGAGCTGCTGGCACGGGTGCGGCTGCGGCTGCGCGGCGCCGCCCGCGCGCCCGAGGTGACCGTGCTGCGCTCCGGCGACCTCGCGCTCGACCTGCGGACGCGGCGCGCCAGGTCGGGGGATCGCACGGTGGATCTGACGTCGCGCGAGTTCGTCCTCCTGGAGCTGTTCCTGCGGCATCCCGGGCAGGTGCTGTCACGCGAGCAGATCCTGTCGCACGTGTGGGGCTACGACTTCGACCCCGGGTCCAACATCGTCGACGTCTACGTGCGGGCGCTGCGCAGGAAGCTGGGCGACCACCGCGTCGAGACCGTACGCGGCATGGGGTACCGCCTGCCCTGACCGATCAGATGAAGATCGGCTCATCAGCCGTTCATGGACGCCTCACCGCCCGTCCAGATGATCGAAATGTCCGATCGGAGGGTGATGCGGGGAGGCATGGGTGGCGGTGGAGTCGGTCTCGTCGGCAGCGGCCCGGACTGGATGGACGCGGCACGTTCTGCTCGGCGCGGCGGCCGTGGCGGTCTGCGTCGCGATCGCGTTCGGGCCCGGCGCGGACCTGAGCGCGGACGGGCGCGTCACGCTGGCGGTGTTCGCGGTCGCGACGCTGCTGTGGATGTTCAGCCCGGTCGACGACGCGTACGTGGCGCTGACCGCCGGGCTCGTCCTGGTGGTCACGCGGGTCCTGGAGCCGGACGTGCTGTTCGGCAGCCTCGGCGAGGCGACGATCTGGCTGCTGATCTGCGCGTTCGTGATCGCCTCCGGGGTGTCGCGGACGGGGCTGGCGACCAGGGCCGCGGCGTTCTTCGTGTCCGGGGCCGGCACCGTACGGCAGCTGGTCCATCTGACCACGGCGGCGCTGGTCATCAGCGCGTTCGCCGTCCCGGCGACCTCCGGCAGGGCCGCGCTGGCGCTGCCGGTGTTCGTGGCGCTGGCCAGGGCACTGGGCGGCCGTCGCCGGGTGGTGCTCGCGCTGGCGCTGGTGTTCCCGACGGTGATCCTGCTGTCGGCCGTCGCCACGCTCATCGGCGCGGGCGCCCATCTGATCACGGCCGAGATGCTGGCGCACGCCACCGGTGAGCGCATCGGGTTCGTGCGCTGGCTGCTGCTCGGCACGCCGCTGGCTCTCGTCTCCTCGCACGTGGCCGCCGAGCTGATCCTCCTGATGACCACGAGCCGTGCGGACCGCCGGATTCCGGTGCGCGTCGGCGCCGAGGAGATCGGCGAGGCGGCGGAGGTCCGGGTGACCGGGCCGCTCACCGAACCGCAGGCGCGCGCGACCACGTTGCTGGGCGTGGTCGTCGTGCTGTGGTGCAGCGAGCCGCTGCACGGCGTTCCGCCCGCGGTGGTGGCGCTGATCGGAACGATCGTGACCGTGTCGCCGTGGCTGGGGACGATCAGGATGAAGGACGCGCTGGCGACCATCCCGTGGACGTTGCTGCTGTTCCTGGCCGCCACCACGGCCATGGGGTTCGCGCTGGCCTCGTCCGGCGCCGCCGCGTGGCTGGGCCGCGCGGTGTTCGACCCGGTCAACGGCTCGGGGGCGCCGCCCGCCTGGCTGTTCCTGGGTGTCGTCGTCGCCGTGAGCACCGTGGCCCACCTGGTGCTCCAGTCGCGGTCGGCGCGGTCCGGCGTGCTGGTCCCCCTGGTGATCACGGCGGCGGTGGGCGCGGGGATCTCCCCGGCGGCGGCCGCGTTCGCCTCGACGGCGGCGGCCGGGTTCTGCCAGACGCTGCCGTCCTCGGCCAAGCCGGTGGCGCTGTTCCACACGGTGGACGGCGCCGTCACCTACACCTCCCGCGACCTGCTGCGGACTTCGGCGGTGCTCGCCCCGGTCACGGCCGCGCTGGTTCTCGTCTTCGCCCTGCTGGTGTGGCCGCTGCTCGGCCTGCCCGTCCGCTGACCATCGAAGGAGTTCGAGTTGCGCATCGTCATCGCCCCGAGCGGGTTCAAGGAGTCGCTGACCGCCGACGAGGTCGCGGCCGGGATCGCCCGCGGGGTCCGCCGGGTCGTGCCGGACGCCTCGATCGCCACGATCCCGCTGGTGGACGGGGGTGAGGGGTCGGCGCGGGCCCTGGCGGCGGCGACCGGTGGACGGGTCGTCCCGCACCGGGTCACCGGCCCGGTGGGCGCTCCGGTGGACGCCCATTTCGCGGTCCTGGGCGGGCCGGGACCGCGTACCGCCGTGGTCGAGATGGCCGCGGCCGCGGGGCTGCGGCTGGTGCCCCGCGGCGCGCGCGATCCAGGACTGACGACGACCTACGGCGTCGGCGAGCTGATCGGCGCGGCGCTGGACGCGGGAGTCGATCGCGTCCTGGTCGGCTGCGGCGACTCCGGCACGTCCGACGGCGGCGCGGGGGCGTTGCGGGCGCTCGGGGCCCGCCTGCTGGACACCACCGGGCGGGAGCTCGCCCAGGGCGGGGCCGCGCTGGAACGCCTTGATCGCATCGACGCGTCCGGGCTCGATCCCCGGCTGGCCAAGGCTGAGCTTCTGGTCGCGTGCAACCCGTTCAACGTGCTGTGCGGCGAGAACGGCGTCGCCCGCGTGTACGGGCCGCAGAAGGGGGCCACGGCGGCCCAGGTCGAGGTGCTCGATCGAGCCCTGTGCCGATGGGCGCGGGTCCTGGAACGCGACCTCGGCCCGACCGGCGTCGACCTGCGCACCGGCCTGGGGACGGGCGCGTCGGGCGGTCTCGGCGCCGGGCTCGCCGCCGTCGGGGCGCGCCTGCTGCCCCGCTTCGAGGTGCTGCTCGAACAGGTGGACCTCGACCGGCTGCTCGCCGGCGCCGACCTGGTCATCACCGCCGAGGGCACGATCGACCGGCAGACCTCGCGCGGGAAGATCCCGGCCGAGGTGGCCCGCCGCGCCAAACGGTACGGCAGGCCCGTCCTCGCCCTGGCCGGGACCATCGGCCCCGACGCCCACCTTGTCTACGGCAGCGGCATCGACGCGTTCGCGGGGATCCTGCCCGGGCCGATGCCGCTCACCGAGGCCATCTCGCGCAGCGAGGAGATCCTCGCCGACGGAGCAGAGCGTGCGCTGCGCATGGTGCTGCTGGGCACGGCGCTCACCCCCGTGGCGTGACCGCGGGGGTGGCTCGGCGGTCATTCGGCTTTGGCGGCTTCGAGGACGGGGACGGTGGCGGCTCGGCGGGCGGGGAGGGCCGAGGTGACGAGGGTCACCAGGGCGGCTCCGGCTGTGATCACGGCGAACAACCAGGTGGGTGGGTTCGGCTGGGCGAAGGAACTGCCGGTGGCCACGTGCAGGGTGGCGACCGTGCCCAGGGCGGCGCCCGTGCCCAGGAGGGAGCCGAGCAGGACCACGGTGGCCGCCTCCCAGCGGACGATCTGCCGGACCTGGGACATGGTGGCGCCGACGGCTCCCAGCAGGCCGAACTCGCGCGTCCGTTCGCTGACGCTCATGGAGACCGTGGTCGCCATGCCGAAGAGGGCGAGGACCAGGGACATGCCGATGAAGCCGTAGATCACCTTCATGCCCTTGGTGAGGGCCTCGGCGGCCATGGCGACGTAGGTGTTGCGGTCGACCACCTTGGCCCCGGGGACGTCCGCGACGGCCCGTGTCAGGGCGTCCGCGGAACCACCTCGGATCAGCACCGCCTGGGTGGCCGCGCTCGGGTCGAGCCGTTCCATCGTGGCGGGAGCGACGAGGGCCTGGTCGGCGAAGAGGTGCGACGGGTCGTGGTAGGCCCCCGCGATCGTGAGCTGCACCCGGCCCTGGGAGCCGCGTACGACGATGCGCTGGCCGCGCTTCAGTTTGTGGGCCTTCATGGTGGTGGAGGTGAGCCCGATCTGGCCGGGGGCGAGGGCGGGCAGCCGGCCGCCTAGACGCAGCACCGCGGACAGGGCGGGCTGGTCAGCGCCGGTCACGCTCAGGTAAGGGGGGATGTCTTCGGATGCCTTGGACCCGATGAGCTTGGCTGAGGTGGACGTGAGTGGGATCGCGTTGGTGACGCCTGGCACGGTTGCGACCTTGCCCGCAACGTCACGGGGAAGCGGGGCTCGCCCGTCGCCGGTCATGGCGGTCGAGGTAACGACGTGGTCGGCTTGCAATACCTCGCGGCCCGCCTCGTCGAAGCGCTCGTTCGCCGAGATGACCAGCGTCGCCGTCGCCCCGACCAGGGCGACGCCGAGCATGAGCGACGAGGCCGCGGACGACACCCGGCGGGGGCTCCGGGTGATGGTGGCGCGGGCGAGTCGTCCCGCTTCGCCGCTCACCGCCATGCCCAGGCGGCCCACCAGGCCGCCCAGCGGTCCCACGAAGAACGGCGCCAGCACTGCCAGAGCGGCGACGGTGACCATCGAACCCATCAGCACCAGCACGGCGATGCCCACGGTGCGGTCCGGTCCGGGCGCCTCGGTGGCCGCGATCGCGAACGCCGGACCGAAGAACATCCAGGCGGCGCCGAAGACCGCCAGGGCGCCCAGCAGCCGCGGCCAGGAGCGGCCCGTCGAGTCGGCGGCGGTGATGCGCAGGGCCTGCATGGGAGAGATGCGAGCGGCGCGCCGGGCGGCACGCCAGGCCGCGAGCTGAGTCACCACGATCCCGGCGGCGGCCGGGATTGCGAGCGCAACCCAGCCGAACTGCGCGTCCGCAGCCGAGATGTCAAAGCCGTCTTGGGCAAAGAGCCGTGTCAGAAGGCCCGACAGCGGGTAGCCGAGGAGGACGCCGCCCACGCCCGCCACCAGCCCGACGGCGAGCGCCTCGAAACGGATCAGCCGTTTGATCTGGCGCGGGGTGGCGCCGATCGCGGCGAGCAGCGCCAGCCGCCGGGAACGTTGCCGGACCAAGGTGCCGAACGTGTTCGCCACGACGAACAACCCGACGAAGACGGCGACCGAGGAGAGCATGCCGATCGCTCCGCCGATCGAGGCGCCCATGCCCGCCACGTCGGCCGACTGGGCGTCGCGCAAGGACTTCGCCGTTCTGACGGTCGCGTCCTTCTGGGACCGCTTGAGTTCATCGCTCAGGCGCCCTGCCGGGACACCTGGGGCTGCCTTCACCCAGACGCTCTGCCAGACACCCGGCGGCAGCCCGGCGGCCCGCCGCGTCATCTCCGGGGCCGCCAGCACCAGCGCGCCGCTCGCCACGGCGCTGCGTCCCGACACGGTGACGACGCCGACGACCTTCGCCCGCAGTGTCTCGCGCGGCAACGTCAGGTTCAGCTCCGACCCTGGACTGAGCCGCCCGGAACGCGCGAGGTGGCGCACGACCGCGACCTCCCCGGCCGCGGCAGGAGCCCGGCCGGACGCCAGCTTGTACGGGTTGAGCCCGGGTTCGGCCACCCAGGGGCGCAGCAGCGTGCGGCCGCCGGCGGGCGGCACGATCATCTTCCCGCCGGGCGGTGCCGCGGTCACCGCCACCATGGCGTCACCCGCCACGGCGGCGACGCCGGGACGGCCCGCCACCTGGTCGAGGCGCACCCGGCCGTCGGGCGCGGCGTAGAGCTCGTCGGGGTCGGTCTGACCACCCTGGACGAGCACATCGGCACGGGCGTACTCGCTGGCGTCGCTCCCCGACACCGCCGCCTGGGCGCGCAGGCTGAACTGCAGGGACCCGGCGATCAGCCCGACCGAGAACATCGCCGCGAGCAGGGTTGCGGTGAGCCGCATCCAGCCCTCGGTGAACGAACGGCGCGCGATGAGCCACATCGTGCTCAGCCCTCCATCCGGCGCATGCGCGCGTGCACGTCGTCGATGGTCGGGGCGTGCAACTCGTCCACGATCCGGCCGTCGGCCAGGAAGAGCACACGGTCGGCGTACGAGGCGGCGACCGGGTCGTGCGTCACCATGATCACTGTCTGCCGGTAGGCGTCGACCGCGCGGCGCAGGAAGCCCAGCACCTCGGCACCGGAACGGGAGTCGAGGTTTCCCGTCGGTTCGTCGGCGAACAGCACCTCGGGCCGCGTCAGCAGCGCCCTGGCCACCGCCACCCGCTGCTGCTGGCCACCGGACATCTCGGCCGGCCGGTGCCCGAGCCGCGGGCGCAAGCCGAGGCTGTCCACGATCGTGTCGAACCACTGCCGGTCCGCGCGGCGGGCCGCGAGCCGCCCGGTCAGCCGGATGTTCTCCTCGGCGGTCAGCATCGGCAACAGGTTGAACGACTGGAACACAAAGCCCAGCCGGTCGCGGCGCAGCTTGGTCAGCCGGGTCCGGGAAAGCCTGGTGATGTCCACGTCACCGATGAGCACACTGCCGGACGTCACCGTGTCGAGCCCTGCCAGGCAATGCAGGAACGTCGACTTGCCGGAGCCCGACGGCCCCATGATCGCGGTGAACTGTCCCCGGCGGAACTCCGCGGCGACGCCGCGCAAGGCTGTCACCGCACCGTCGCCAGACCCGTAGGACTTCACAAGGTCGATCGCAACGGCGACCCGTTCGGTGGGAGCGGCCGGGGCGGAATGCGGTGAGGCGGTGGTCTGCGTCATACCCTCAAGCCAACCGACTCGCCGCTGCGAACACATTGGCGCGACCCGGAGATCTCTACCGGGGGCCAGCCCTACCTAAAGGCGTGCCTCCCAGTCGGCTGGCCGGTTTGGAGCCGGGGCCGAGCCTTGTGCCGGGCCGGGGTTGGCCCCGCCGGTGGCCGAGCCGGTCTGCTGCGCCGCCGCCGCAGCCTCCTCCGGGCCGCAGAACGACTCGGTGAACGCGTCGACCGTTTCGCCGCGTGCCTTCTTCGCGCGGGCGCCCAGGCAGAGCGAGGTCACCTTCTTCGCCGGCCCGGCACCGGTCTGCGCGTTCGTGGCGTTGGCGAAACGTTCACGCTGGCGGCAGTGGAACGCGAGGTCGAAATCGAGCGCGGGATCGCCCTGAGCCGCACGTGCGTTCACCGCCTCGCACGTGTTGCTGTTGAGCACGGCCGGTTGCTCGCCACGAGCCCTGGCGGCCTGCCGCTCCAGTTCGAGGGCGGCGAATTCGACCTGGTCACACTGCTTGGCCGCGCCGACGTTCACGGCCTGCCCCGCCGAGATCTGCTGCTGGACCTGCGCGCAGGCGGCCGAGGACGTACCGGCCACCAATCCGGCGAAGCGCTGCTCCCCCGAATCGCACGCCGCCGTTCCCGCCAGGCACAGGACCCCCAACATGCCGGCCACAAGACTGGTAATCCGCACGGATCCGCTCCTTCCACGGGCGATCTTCGCCCGTTCTACGGAGCCCTCCAGTGCGAAGGTTCATCTCTTAAATAGCCCTGTCGTCCGCCTCAAATAAAGGTTTTCTCATTGGCGGAGACTGTGCTGGATCAGTGCTTCGAGTTGCGCGGTGACCTCGTCGAGCGGGCTGATGTCGCGCTGGGCCCGGCACATGGCGACGGTGCCTTCGACGGCGGCGACGATCAGGGTCGCGAGCTGGCCGGCCTGGTCAGGCTCGACGCCGTTCTCGCGCAGGGACGTGCTCAGCATCTGCTGCCAGGCCGCGAAGACCTCGGCGGCCGCGTTGAGGGCCTCGGGCGCGCCGTCGGCGGGAGGTTCCTCGACGGCGACGGCCAGCACGGGACAGCCGGCACGGAAGTCGCTGTCGAGGACGGTCTGCCGCCACAACCCGAGGAAGGCGCGCAGTCCGGCGATGGGCCCGGCGTGGAGTTCGCGTCGCAGATACGTCTGGACGAGGTCACCGGCATAGCGGACCGCCTCGGCGGCGAGTTGCTGCTTGCCGCGGGGGAAGTAGTGGTACGTCGACCCGAGTGGCGCACCGGAGTGTCCCGCCAGGTCGCGGACGGTGCTGCCGGCCAGTCCACGGCGGCGGATCAGGTCCGCCGCACCGACGACGATCCGCTGTCGCGACGTGCTCACGTGTCGTTCCCCCCTGGCTATGACGCTCGTTATAGCCTACCGTGGACCTCCGGTTATAACGTTCGTTATAACCGGACGTCGAAGGGAGCTCGGGATGCCGAAGATCCAACTCACCGTTCCAGAGAGGACACTCACGCCGGAGGGCCGTGCGACCATCCAGGCCGAGCTCGCACGCATCTTGCTGCGCTGGGAGGGGGCCCCGGACACCGCGTTCTTCCAGTCGCTGGCCTGGAGTTATCTGCACGAGCTTCCGCATGGTGCACAGATCACGGCCGCGGACGAGCTGCCCCGGTTCCTGGTCGAGGCGACCGTTCCCCAGGGAGCGCTGTCGGAACGGCGCAAAGCGGGCCTGGTCACGGACGCGACCAGCGCGGTCCTGCGAGCGGCCGGGCTGACCGAGACCGACGGCCTGCGGGTGTGGGTGCTGATTCACGAGCAGCCAGACGGGACTTGGGGCGCGGGCGGACAGATCTTCCGTCATGCGGACGTGGTCGCGCTCGCCCAAGGGGAAACCGCCGATGAGGTGCGGTGAGCCGAAGACGGCCTATCGGCGCGCAACTTTGCGTGAAGGCTGCTGATGCGGGAGCTGAGGTTCGTCCGCAGCGGCAGGCTCGCTTGGGGCGAACGTGCCACGCCCGAGCTCGTCGATCCGGGGGATGCGATCGTGCGTCCGTTCCTGGCCGGACGCTGTGATGGCGACACCTTGCCGATCCACCGGCCTGTCTCGCGTGTCCTGCAGGCGGGGATGGCGCTGAGGGCCGTCGACCCGATGGTGGGGCGCATCTGCGGCAAGGTGCCGTTCCGGGGACCGTTCGCGATCGGCCATGAGTGCGTCGCGCAGGTCACCGCCGTGGGGCCGGAGGTCACCGGGATATCCGTGGGCCAGACGGTCGTCGTCCCGTGGGCCGTCTCCTGCGGCTCGTGCCCGAACTGCCTTCGCGGCCTCACGGCCAAATGCGTCACCACCACTGGCGACAGCGTGCTGGCGGCGTTCGGGTTCGGGCCTTCGAGCGGCCCGTGGGGCGGCATGGTCACCGATCTGATCCGCGTTCCCTTCGCCGACCACATGCTCGTCCCGGTCCCCGAGGGGATTCCCGCCGCCCGGGTGGCGGCCGGCAGCGACAACCTCGCCGACGCGTGGCGCGCGGTGGCCGGGCCGCTGGCCGAACGTGAGGGCGGCACGGTCCTCATCCTCGGAGGCGGCGCCAAGAGCATCGGCCTGTACGCGGCGGGCCTGGCTGTCGCTCACGGCGCCGGCCTGGTCGATTACCTCGATGACAACCCCCGGCGCCGGAGCATCGCCGAGTCCCTTGGTGCGCGGGCCCGTGAAGGAGGCCAGCCGGGACGGACCTACGACGTCGTCGTTGAGGCGACCTCGCGTACGTCTGGGCTGCGAACGGCTTTGCGCGCGCTGGCACCCGGCGGGATCTGCACCGCGGTCGGCTACTACCTCGCCACGGGCACACGGCTGCCGCTGATGCACATGTACGCCACCGACGGCACCCTGCGCATCGGCGTCTCCCACTCCCGCGCCGCGCTCCCCGACCTGCTCGACTTCGTCGCCCGGACGGAATTCCCGGCCGAACGCGTCACCACGTTGACCGCCGAGTGGGACGACGCACCCACCGCCTACGCGGCCCGTACGACCAAGCTGGTCCTGGCTCGCGACCCCCTACCGAACGGGCACTTGTAACCCCCAGCTCCCGGGTGGCCGTTCGCCATCAATGCCGCGGAACCAGCCGGAGCATGAAAGGGTCCCATTCTTATGGAGGAATTGGTGCTGCGTCCCGGGCTCGTCACCCGCCTATTGCCCGCCGGTGTGTGCCTGGGGGTGTTTCCGACCGTCGCAATACCCGACTCTGTCGTGTACGGCCTGGCGGGAGAGTCCGCCGTGGGGAAAGCGGTCCTCGGCGTCTCGGTAGCCATGGTGCTCGTCTGTGGAGTGCTGGTGGCCTGGCGCGCCTTTCGCCTCGCCACCATCTGCCGACCCGACGAAGTCACCCTCCGTGGCTACCTGCGCACCATCCGCATTCCGACCACGTCCATCATCGCCATCGATGTCATCGACGCCGACATCCGTTGGCTGGATTCGGAGGGCACTCCGCGCCGTACCAAGGTGAGCGCCTTCGAATCGAGCTCCCAGACATCGAAAGCGACCCGCGAACACAACAAGAAGACCATGGAACAGATTCGCAGCTGGTGGCTGGCCACCCGACGAGAAAGTCCCAGGCGGCTAGAGGGCGGCGCGGAGGCGGTTGAGGCGTAGGGCTAGTTGGAGCTCCAGGGAGCGGTCCGGGGACTGCCAGTCTTCGCCCAGGAGTTGCGCCACGCGGTCCAGGCGTTGGGTGACCGTGTTGACGTGGATGTGCAGGCGTTCGGCGGCTCTGGAGAGGCTGCAGCCTGCGGCGAAGTACGTTTCGAGGGTTTGGATCAAAGCTGTGCCGCGGCGTTCGTCGTAGGCCAGGACGGGGCCCAGGGCGGACGACAGGAACGCCGGTACGTCGCGGCCGTCGCCTACCAGGAGGCCCACGAAGCCGAGTTCGTCTGAGCTCGCGCCATCGCCGGAGCGGCCCAGGGAGAGGAGCGCTTCAGCGCAGCGTTCGGCTTCGCGGTGGGCCGGGGCGATGTCGGTGGGGGTGTCGAGCGGGCCTGCGGCTCCGGCGGTGGCGGGGACGCCCAGGGCCGCCGACAGGTCCCGGGCCACCTGGCGGGCTTCGGGCCCGGGGCTCGTGCCGGGCAGCAGCAGGATCACCTCGTCACCGCGGGCGGCGACCAGCCCCTGGCGCAGAGCGGCGTGGGAGGTGGCCCAGAACGCGGCGCGCTGGCGGTCGCCGTTGTGGCGGGCCACGACGAGGATGTGCGGGGCCGTGAGGTCCACGCCGACGAGTTTGGCGCGGTCGCGGAGGGCCTCCCGGTCCGCGCGCCCCGCGAGGAGATCGTTGAGGAGTTCGCCGCGGACGCGGCCTTCGGCTTCGGCGACGCTGCGGCGGAAGAGGAGAAGCAGCGCGGTCACCAGCGCCGCGCGTTCGAGGATGCGCTGGTCGGGATCGGGCATGTCGTCGGCCGTACGGAGGACGAGCGTGCCCAGGACCTCGGCCCCGGCGGCCATGGAGGTGACCCAGAGACCACCGCGTTGGACGGTGCGGCCGAGGGACCGGGAGGCGGTCGCGGCTGCTTCGATGTCGGCCTCGTTCAGGTCACCGGCTTCGCCCAGCGCCGCCAGTCGGCGGCCTTCGGCGTCCAGGACGACCAACGCGCCGCCCAGGACGTCGGTGACCACGGCCGCCACGTCCTCGACCCCGCCGCCTCGTACCACCAGGGCCGTCATGCGGTCGTGGGCTTGGGCGGCCCGTTCCACCGCGGCGCTGCGGGCCTGGATGAGCTTGTTGGCGGAGGAGAGCTCGTCCAAGGCGGCCCGGGTCTCTTCCAGGAGGCGGGCGTTGTCGATGGCGATGGCGGCGTGGGCCGCCAGGGACCCGAGGAGCGTCACCTCTTCTTGAACGAAGGGGCGCGCGCTGCGGTTGGCCGCGTAGAGAACGCCGATGACGCGGCCGCCCAGGCGCATGGGGACGCCGAGGATGGCCACGAGGCCTTCCTCTTTCACGGCGCTGTCGATGAACGACAGGTGATGGAAGCGTTCATCCTCTGGGTAGTCGGCGCTGGTGTAGGGGGTCGCGGTCTGGGCCACCAGACCGCCCAGGCCGGCGCCCATGGGGAGGCGGAGGGCACGGAACGCCGCCGACACCGAGCCGTCGGTCACGCGCATGAACGTGTCGCCGCGTTCGTCATCGTTCAAGGTCATGTACGAGATGTCCGCGTGCAGGAGGCGCCGGGCGCGGCGGACGATGGCCTCCAGGACCGCGTCGAGGTCGCGCAGCCCGGCGAGATCGCTCGCGGTGTCGAAGAGGGCCGACAGCTCCGCCTCCCGGCGGGCGCGGCGCTCCAGGAGCGTCCGCACCCGCAGGGCGGCGAGCTTGGTCCGTTCGAGCTCGGCCAGTTCCTCCGGCGGCGCGCCGGCGGCGCGGGCCTCCAGGAGCGGAGCCTCGAACTCGACCGGGGAGGCCTCCCGGGCGAGCAGTTCGAGGAAGATGGCGCAGGTCATGGTCTGACCATTGTCAGTGCGCCGTCCAGCCGCCGTCGATGGCGAACGAGGCGCCGGTCACCATCGCCGCGGCAGGGGAACACAGGTAGGCGACCATCGCGGCGACCTCGTCCGGCTCGATGAGGCGCCGGACGGCCGCCCGGGCGAGCATGATCTTGTCCAGGACCTCGGCGGGCGGCAGGTCGTGCAGGGCCGCCTGGTCGGCGATCTGGGCCTCGACCAGCGGGGTGCGCACGTACGCGGGGTTCACGCAGTTGGAGGTCACGCCGTGGGCGGCCCCTTCGAGAGCGAGGACCTTGGAAAGGCCCTCCAGCGCGTGCTTGGCGGTCACGTACGCGGCCTTGTAGGGCGAGGCGCGCAGACCGTGGATCGAGGAGATGTTGACGATCCGCCCCCAGCCACGCGCGTACATGCCGGGGAGGACCCGGCGGCCCAGCCGGAACGGCGCCTCCACCATGATCCGCATGATCTCGGCGAACGTGTCGGGCGGGAAGTCGGTCACCGGCGCCACATGCTGGACTCCGGCGTTGTTGACCACGATGTCCGCGTCGCCGATGTCCAGCGCGTCGACCGCCGCCATGTCGGACAGGTCGGCGGCCAGCGCGGCCGCGCCGATCTCGGCGGCGGTCGCGCGGGCCACGTCGGCCCGGACGTCCACGATGGTCACCTGGGCCCCGGCGGCGGCGAGCCGGGCCGCGCAGGCGCGCCCGATCCCGCTCGCCCCGCCGGTCACCAGCGCCCGCCGTCCGGAGAGGTCCAGGCCCTCCACCGCGTTCTGGCCCTCCGCCGAACGGGCCGTGCTCGTCGCGGTCACCGCGCGGTCACTTCCTGCCGGTCCGGCGCCTCGACCTGAGCGGCCGCGGAGTCCGTCCCAGCGGCCGGGCTCCGGCGGGCGGCACGGGCGGCGATGAGATCACGCGCCGTACCCCAGACTCCGCGCCGGAAGACCAGCACGATCACGACGAAGATGCCGCCGGTGACCAGCCCGGTCTCGGTGAAGCCCGCGGTGGCCAGGTAGTCGTTCAGCTCGACGATCAGCGCCGCGCCGATCGCGCCGCCCCACAACGTGCCGATGCCGCCGAGGACGACCGCCATCACGGCCTGGCCGGACGTCGTCCAGTAGACCTCGTGCAGCGAGGCGAAGCCGTGGCTGATGGCATAGAGCCCGCCGGCGAGTCCCGACAGCCCGGCCGACAGGACGAACGCCAGTAGCTTGTAGCGTTCGACCGGATAGCCGAGCGCCTGCGCGCGCGCCGGGTTGTCGCGGATGGACACGAGAACGCGGCCGAACGGCGAACGCACGATCCGCCAGACCGCGAAGAGCCCGAGCAGAACGAACGGCAAGCCCGCGTAGTAGAAGAAGAACGGGTCCGACAGGTCCATCCCGAAGAACTCCCGGGGCACCCCCTGCAGACCGTTCTCCCCTCCGGTCAGGTCACGCCATTGGTTGACCACGAAATAGACCATCTGGGCGAACGCAAGAGTCACCATGGCGAAGTAGATGCCGCGCAGCCGTACCGACAGATAGCCGATCGGCACGGCGAGCACCGCCGCGAATAGCGCACCGCCCAGCACCGCCACCGGGAACGGCACGCCCCAGTGCACCGCGATCAGCCCGGCGGCGTACGCGGCGCCACCCCAGAACGCGGCATGCCCGAACGACAGCAGACCCGTGAAGCCGAGCAGCAGGTCGAGCGCCGCCGCGAACAACGCCCAGCAGGCGATGTCCATCGCCACCGGCGGATAGATCAACCAGGGCAGCGCGAACGCGGCGACCAGCCCGAACAGCAGGAGGACCGGCCGCGCGGCCAGCTTGGACAGGATCACGGCGCCGCCTCCCCGCACCCGTCGACTGTGTCCCTCATGACAGCGCCTCCTCGCGGCCGAAGAGGCCGGCCGGGCGCCACAGGAGCACGGCGGCCATCAGGATGAAGACCAGGGTCTGCGACAGCGCGGGCACGTACAGGTTGCCCAGCGCCGACACCAGCCCGATCGCGAAGCCCGCCGTGACCGACCCGAAGATCGAGCCCAGCCCGCCGATCACGACCACCGCGAACACCGTGATGATCAGGTCGGCGCCCATCAGCGGGTTGACTGCGCGCATCGGCGCGGCGAGCACGCCCGCCAGCCCGGCCAGCGCGATGCCGAAGCCGAACACCGGCGTGACCCAGCGGCCGACGTCGATGCCGAGGGCCCGGGTGAGCTCGGGCTTCTCGGTCGCGGCGCGCACGATCATGCCGACCCGGGTCCGGGTGAGCGCGAGCCAGACCAGCGCGCAGACCGCCAGCGACACGGCGAGCACGAAGACCTGGTACGTCGGGTAGGTGAAGAGCCCGAGGTCGAGCGAGCCCGACAGCGCCGACGGCCGCGGGTAGGGCTGCGACTGCACCCCGTACCTGCTCTTGATCAGGTCCTGGAGGATCAGCGTGAGGCCGAACGTGAAGAGGAAGTTGTAGAGCGGATCGAGCGGGGCGAGGCGCCGGATGAACAGCCGTTCCAGCACGACGCCGACCACGCCGAGCACGATCGGCACCGCGAACAGCGCGACCCAGAAGTTCACGCCGAACGAGTCCAGCAGGACGAAGGCGCCGAACGCGCCGAGCATGTAGAACGCGCCGTGGGCGAAGTTGACGACGCCCAGCATCCCGAAGATGACGGCGAGCCCCAGGGCGAGCAGGGCGAAGAACGCCCCGCCCACCAGGCCGTTGAAGGCCTGTTCGAGCATGGTGACCTCCCTGCGAGAACGAGGAAGAAACGAGGACGTGTTGCCGAGGGGCCTCAGAGCTTGCAGGCGGGGTCGGGCTGCTGGAACGCCTGGTCGGCCGGGATGGTCTTGAGGATCTTCTCGTAGTCCCAGGGCTCCTTGACCTCGCTGGACGGCTTGACCTGGGCGAGCGCCACGTCGTGCAAGAGCAGGTGGTCCTGGGCGCGGATGGTGGCGTTCTTGGCGAAGACGTCCTCGAACTTGTGGCCTTCGAGCTGCTTGACCACGTCGTCGGACTTGTCGGTTCCGGCGCGCTGCACGGCGTCGAGGTACTGGAGCGCCGCGCTGTAGTTGGCGGCGTGCGCGAACGTCGGCCGCTTGCCGGTCTTGGCGAGGAACTTGTCGGCCCAGGCCCGGTTGCCCTGGTCGGCGTTCCAGTACCAGGGGTCGGTGAACTTCGTCCCGGCCAGCGCGTCCGCGCCCAGCGAGTGGATGTCGGTGAGGAACATCAGTCCCACCGCGAGCCCGATGCCCTTGTCGCGCAGCTTGTACTCGTTGTACTGCTTCACGAGGTTGACGAGATCGCCCCCGGCCTGCATGGTGCCGAGCACCTGCGGCTTGGGACTCAGCCCCGGGGCCTTGAGGAGGAACGTGGAGAAGTTGTCGTTCGGGAACGGCGCCGGGTCGCTCTTCACGATCTTGCCGCCCGCGCCCTGGACCGCCGTGGAGAAGCTCTTGTTCATGTCCTGGCCGAACGCGTAGTCCGGATAGACGACGTACCAGTTCTTGGCGCCGTCCTTGGTCACCGTGCTGCCGGTGCCGTGCGCGAGCATGTAGGTGTTGTAGCCGTAGTGGAACGTGTACTTGTTGCAGTTCGCGCCCGTCAGCGCGGTGGTCGCTGCGCCGATGTCGATGAAGACCTTCTTCTTGGTCTTGGCGATGTTGGCCACGGCCAGGGCCGCCGACGACGTCGGGACGTCCATGATCGTGTCGGCCTTCTGCCGGTCGTACAGCTCCTGCGCCTTGGAGTTGGCGATGTCGGGCTTGTTCTGGTGGTCCGCCGCGATGACGTCGATGTTCTCGGTGACGGCCTTGTCGCCGTACTTGGCCTTGTAGTCGGCGACGGCCATCTTGACCGCCTCGACGCTGTTCTTGCCGGACAGGTCGGCGTAGATGGCCGACTGGTCGTTGAGGACGGCGAGCACCAGCCTGCCGTCGCTGATCTTGCCGCCGCCCCCGCCCGGCCCGCCCCCGCAGCCCGCCAGCATCGTTCCCACCGCGGCCACGGCGGCCGCGCGTCCCAGTGCCTTCATCCGCGTTCTCCTAGGTCCTAGATTCCGAGGTGTTCGAGGAGCTCGCCCTCGCGGGCCTTCATCTCGTCGTTGTCGAGCGACTCGACGATCCGGCCTTCGGCGAGCAGGTAGTGGCGGTCGGCGACGGTCGCGGCGAAGTGCACGTTCTGCTCGATGAGCAGCACGGTGACGCCCTGCGCCTTGACCTCGCGGAGGATGTCTCCGATCTGCGCGACGATCAGCGGGGACAGGCCCTCGGTGGGCTCGTCGCACAGCAGCAGCCGCGCGCCCATGCGCAGCACCCGGGCGAGAGCGAGCATCTGCTGCTCGCCGCCGGAGAGCTTCGTCCCGGGAAACCCGCGCCGGTCCTTCAGCCGCGGGAACGTCTCGTACACCCGTTCCAGCGACCACGGATCAGGCCCGACGCGTGGCGGGAGGGTGAGGTTCTCCTCGACGCTGAGCGTGGCGTAGACGCCCCGGTCGTCCGGCACGTATCCGAGGCCGCGCCGCGCCCGCCGGTGCACCGCCAGCCGCGTGACGTCCTCGTCGACGAACGAGACGCGCCCCTCGGCCCGCCCGTGCAGCCCCATCACGCACCGCAGCAGCGTGGTCTTGCCCGCGCCGTTGCGGCCGACCAGCGTGACGATCTCGCCCTTGCGCACCTCCAGGTCGGCCTCGCGCAGGACCTGCGCCTCGCCGTACCAGGCCGACAGTCCCTCAATTCGCAACATGAGCGTCCCCTCCCCCGGCGTCCGCCGGTGCCTCGCCGAGGTAGGCGGCGATGACCCGCGGGTCGTCGCGGATCTCGTCGTACGGTCCTTCGGCCAGCACGCGGCCGTTCTGCAGGACCGTGACCTGGTCGGCGAGCCGCGAGACGACGTTCATGTTGTGCTCGACGAGCACGACCGTCCGTCCTTGCCGCACCTTCTGGACGAGGTCCACGGTCCGGTCGATGTCCTCGACGCCCATCCCCGCCGTGGGCTCGTCGAGCAGCAGCACCTTGGGGTCGAGGGCCAGTGCGAGCGCCAGTTCCAAGGCCCGCTTGCGCCCGTACGCGAGCGTCCCCGCCGGAATGTGCGCCTGCGCGGCCAGCCCCACCTGGTCGAGCAGTTCCATGGCGCGCACCGAGAACCGGTCCAGCGCACGGTCCGAACGCCAGAACCGCCAAGTGATCCCGCTGCCGCCAGCAAGTGCCAGCTGCAGATGCTCCCGTGGGGTGAGCTGCGCGAAGAGGCTCGTGATCTGGAACGAGCGGGCCACGCCGAGCCGCGCGACCTGTTCGGGCCGCCGCCCAGTGAGGTTGCGGTCGCCGAGCTGGATCCGGCCCGCGCTGGGTTTGAGGAATCCGGTGAGCAGGTTGAACAGCGTGGTCTTGCCTGCGCCGTTGGGGCCGACCAGTGCGTGCACACTGCCGTCCGCCACGTCCAGGTCCACGCCGTCCACGGCGCGGAACCCACGGAACTCCTTGACCAGGCCCTGTGCTCTCAGAACAGGACCGTCCATGCGGCCTCCTCCGGATAGCGGGGTGTGTGACGCAGGACACTAAGTCGCGTTCCGGGACCGTTCCATGTGGGCCGACCACACAATCCAGCACCAAAAGGCGGAGGTGATCCACACCACATCAAGGTCAGAAGGCTTTACACAGGTTTCGACAGCTCGGTATGTGGCTCGACCACGTAGAAACGTCCTCACCACGTTCCCTACGGTGCCGACAGCCCGGCGACACACCGTGGAGGGCGGCGCCATCCCGCCCACGGCGACGTTCAGCACCTGGTTTCCAGCGACATCGAAACGCGCCGCAATGTGGTGTCCGGCCACGTGGCCCACGTCACTACACCTCAGCACCATGAGGGCGGACCCTCCCCAGCCCAAAGGAGCCGCCATGAAGCCGCCCCGCCCCCAGCCGACCCCGAGCAGCGTCGTGGCCGGCCTTGCCCTGGCTGCTGCAGTGCTGGCGCCACTCGCCCCCACACCAAGCCACGCGGCGGCGCCGGGGCATGCAGACTGTGGCGAGGTGCAGGTGCAGGTGCCGGGGGCGGAGAGGCAGGTCAGTGCTTGTCTGGATGACCTGACCACGGCCGGGACGGTCGCGTCCGGGCACACCGTTCCCGCGGACTGGGCGGGGCTGCACCCGGCAGGGGCACGCAATCCGGCTGGTGTCCGGGGCGTGCAGATCGACGGGTACTTCCCCGACACCTCGACGTTCAACGCGGCGCACGGCTGGAACCACGACTCGCAGTTCGTGATCCGGCTGCCGGCGCGCTGGAACGGCGGGCTCGTCGTGGCCGGGTCGCCGGGCGTACGGGGGCAGTACGCTAACGACTTCACCATCTCCGACTGGGCCCTGGCCAAGGGCTACGCCTACGCCGCGACCGACAAGGGGAACGTGGGCGCGACGTTCTACCGTGACGGCGCCCGGCCCGGAGACGCCATCGCCGAGTGGAACCACCGCCTCACCCAGCTCACCAAGGCCGCCAAGAACGTGGTCGCGGGCCACTACAGGCGACCGGCCCGCCGCACCTATGCCGCCGGGATCTCCAATGGCGGCTACCTGGTGCGCTGGCAACTCGAACACCATCCCGAGCTGTATGACGGCGGCGTCGACTGGGAGGGCACGCTGTGGCGCGCGGACGGGCCCAACCTGCTGACCTTCCTCCCGCGCGCACTACGCGGATACGCGGCGGGCGACGCGGTGGAGGTCCAGGCGGCGGGCTTCCCGGCGGCTTCGTCCTTCCTGTGGGACTACCACTACAAGGTCTATTGGGACCTCACGCAGCGCATCTACCGTGAGGAACTGGACCCCGCGTACGACGGCGCCGCCGAGGCGGGCACCCCGTTCTGCGCGTCCGGCACACCGGCCTGCGACGCCGACTACGACTACACATCACGGCCGCGCTCGGTGCGCAAGGCGGTCCAGAAGATCTCGCTGAACGGGCGCATCGGCCGCCCTCTCATCACCCTGCACGGCACCCTGGACACTCTGCTGCCCATCTCCCTCGACTCCGACGTCTACGAACGGCTCGTGCGCGCGCGAGGCCGGGATCGGCTGCACCGGTACTACCGGATCGAGGGCGGCAACCATGTGGACGGGTTGTACGCCGCATATCCGACACGGATCCGGCCGCTCCTGCCGTGCTTCCGCAGTGCGTTCACCGCGTTGGAGGGCTGGACGACGAAGGGCGTGACGCCGCCGCCCGACGCCACCCTCCCCCGCCCTGCGAACGGGGATCTGCCGAACGAATGCTCGCTGGCCCCTTGAAGCCCATGGGGCCTCCACGGCCGTGGAGGCCCCACGACGCGCCCTGACCAATTCTGGTCAGGCGGTCGGCAGCGGAGGCGTGAAGAGGCCGAAACGGTTGCCCGCCGGATCGACCACGTACGCGAACTTCAGGCCGGAAACGGTCGTGGCCAGGGGCCGTTCGACCTTGCCGCCGAGCCGCTCGGTGCGCTCGCACATGGCCGCCACGTCCTCGACGAGCACCAGGAACATCGCCTGATCGTCGACGCCCTCGAGGTGCGCGTCCGTGCCGGCGTACGCCACACCGCCGCTCGGACGCTCGGCGCCCGGGTAGCTGATCAAGTCGTATCCGTCCTCGTCCGGGTCGATCTGGAACCGCCAGCCGAACAGCTCGCCGTAGAAGCGCCGGGCGTCCTCGGGTGCCGCGGTGCCCACCTGGAACCACGCGACGGTGTTGAACGTGGGAACTGTCATTGGTCTCCTCCACAACGGATGGCTTCGCCGTTTGCGAGACCAGCGTCCAGCGCCGTGGCGACAACCCCCTGTCGGTGTTTCCTGTCAACGTCTGGCAACGATGCGAACCCCCACCCCAATGCTGGCAAATCTGAACAAACCTCAGAAAAGGCATTGACCACTCTTACCGACTCGTGGACGCTGACCTCACTCTGAGGAGAACCACGTGCGCCCCCGCTCGGCCAGCGACTCCTCAATCCCCTTAAGTGCCATGGAGGCGCAATGAGGCGCAAAGTCACCTCATTCTTCGCCGCGTTGACCCTCGGAGCCGGATTGGTGGCCGCCTCGCCCGCCACCGCCGCGCCCGGGGGTCAGACGCGCGCCAATGACCGGATGGAGGTGTTCACCGGTCAGCTGACGGTGGACCACGTCAAGAAGCTCCGCGCACTCGGGCTCGACCACGAGGACATCGCGATGGGCAAAGCCCAGGGCGGCAAGGTCCCGATCGAGGTCGCGATGAGTCGCGCGCAGGGCGAGGCCCTGCGCGCCAAGGGCGTGCCGCTCCAGGTGAAGAAGGTGAAGGGCAAGAGCGCGAGCGAACGTTCCCGGACGCTCGCCGCCCAGGGCAACGTGTTCCGCCCGTACTCGGGAGCCGGCAACATCCGCGAGGAGATCGTCAAGGCGGCGGCCGACCACCCGAACATCGCCCGGGCCGTGGACATCGGCAAGTCCCTCAAGGGACAGCCGATCACCGCGGTGCGGGTCACCAAGGGCGCCCGCACCTACCCGACGCGCGGCAGCCGCCCCTCGGTGGTCTTCCAGGCGGCCCAGCACGCCCGTGAGTGGATCACGCCGGAGCAGGTGCGCCGGACGATGCACCACTTCCTGAACAGCTACGGCACGGACGCCGAGATCACCAAGCTCGTCAACACGACCGACATCTGGTTCATCCCGGTCATCAACGTCGACGGCTACGACCTCACGTTCAACCCCGACTACCGGATGTGGCGCAAGAACGTCCGCGACAACGACGGCGACGGTCAGGTGACCAACGCCGACGGCGTGGACCCCAACCGCAACTTCCCCTACAAGTGGGGCTACGACAACGAGGGTTCCTCGCCGCAGCGCGACAGCCAGACCTACCGCGGCACCGGCCCGGGCTCCGAGCCGGAGACCAAGGTCCAGGACGCCTTCATCAGCAAGCTCAAGCCCAAGTTGCTGGTCAACTACCACTCGGCTGCCGAGCTGCTGCTCTACGGCGTCGGCTGGCAGCAGCAGACGCCGAGCCCGGACGACAAGATCTTCGAGGCGCTCCTCGGTGACGACGAGCACCCGGCGGTGCCCGGCTACGACCCCGACCTCGGGGCCGAGCTCTACATCACCAACGGCGACACCGACGGCCACATGGGCGAGCGCCACGGCGTGCTGGCCTACACCCCGGAGATGTCGACCTGCCAAACGATCAGCGCCATCGATCCGAACGACCCGTGGAAGCCCGAGGAGTGCGCCAGCGTCTTCCACTTCCCGGACGACGAGAAGCTGATCCAGCAGGAGTACCTCAAGAACCTCCCGCTGGCGATCGCGACGGCCAAGTCGTCGCACAGCCCCGACAAGCCGGTGTCCGTGGTCGGCAAGACCACGCCGGACCTGGTCGCCGACGCGTTCGAGGTCTCGCACGGCCGCACCCAGCCGGTCGCGGTCACGGCCCGCAAGTCCCTCAAGGGGCTCACCCTGCGCTACAGCGTGAACGGCGGCCGCACCGTGAGCGACTCCGTCCGCGAGTGGAAGGGCGGCGAGCGGTACGGCGACGAGGGCCGTCACTACTACGGCGAGTACCGCGGCAAGGTGCGCGGCACCAAGGCCGGTGACAAGGTCGAGGTCTGGTTCGAGGCCCGCAACAAGGGCAAGAAGGTGAGCAGCCAGAAGTTCACCTACACGGTCGCCTCGGACATCGGCGGCAAGGTCCTGGTGCTCGCGGCCGAGGACGTCACGGGCGCCAGCCCGGCCCAGGGCGTCACCCAGGCCAAGTACACCGGCGCCTACGCCTCCTCGCTGACGGCGGCGGGCTACAGCTCCGACGTCTACGACATCGACAAGAACGGCCGCAAGGCACCGCACCACCTCGGTGTGCTCAGCCACTACAAGGCGGTCGTCTGGGAGACCGGAGACGACATCATCCCGCGGGCGACCGGCCAGCCGGGCGGTACCGCGGCCAAGCTCGGCTTCGACTTGGAGCTGAGCGTCCGCGACTACCTCAACGAGGGCGGCAAGCTGCTGCTCACCGGTAAGTACGCGGGCTTCGCGCAGGGCGCCGACGGTTCGTACTTCTACGAGCCGGACTACCCGGCCCAGCCGGAGTGCACCACGCCGAGCGACCCGCCGTGCCTGCCGATGTTCAACGACTTCCTGCAGTACTACCTCGGTGCCTACAGCTACATCAGCGACGGCGGCACCGGGCAGGACGGCAAGCCGTACCCGGTCAAGGGCGTCGGCGGGAAGTTCAACGGCTTCGCGGCCCCGCTCAACGGCGGCGACTCGGCGAACAACCAGGACCACACCGGGTCGTTCCTGACCACGTCGAGCTTCCTGCCGAAGAAGGAGTTCCCGCAGTTCGCCACCAGCGCCCCGATCAAGTGGGACCGTCCGGGCGGCGCACCGTACGACCCGCGCACCGGCTCCTGGTACGTCTACAGCGGCCAGGCCGACGTGTCGTACAAGCGGCTCACCCGCACGGTCGACCTGACCGGCAAGACGGACGGAAAGCTGTCCTTCCACGCCTCCTACGAGACCGAGCCGAACTGGGACTACATGTTCGTCGAGGCTCGCACCGAGGGTCAGGACGACTGGACGACCCTTCCGGACGCCAACGGCAACACCCAGCAGGGCACGGGTGAGAGCTGCGCCTCAGGCTGGCGTGCGATCCACCCGCACCTGAACCACTACCAGGGTCAGGACTGCTCGCCGACCGGCACCACCGGCGCCTGGCACGCCGCCACCGGCAAGTCCAACGGCTACAAGGAATGGTCGATCGACCTGACGCCCTACGCGGGCAAGAAGGTCGAGATCTCCATCTCCTACGTCAGCGACTGGGGCACCCAGGGCCTCGGCGTGTTCCTCGACGACGCCAAGATCACCGCGGGCGGCGCGACGCTCGCGGAGACCTCCTTCGAGTCCGACCTCGGCGGCTGGACCGTCGCGGGACCGCCCACGGGCTCGGCCCCGGCCTCCAACGACTGGGCCCGCAGCCAGCAGGCCTTCGAAGAGGGCGCAGGCGTCACCACCAAGGACAGCGTCTACGTCGGCTTCGGCGCAGAGGGCATGTCCACCGAGGCCCGCAACGACTTCGTGAAGAGGGCGATGCGACACCTCCTCGGCTGATCTGACAACCTCCGCGAACCCTGCGGACAACGCGGCCCGTCCGGCAACCAGCCGGGCGGGCCGTGCCGCGTTCAGACAAAGCCGTGTTCAGACGAAGTCGCGTTCAGACGAATTCGAGGGCGCGGACGATGGCGTTGGGCGGGTCGTCGGTGATGTCTTCGAAGCGGCGATCAGGGGCCGTCTCCTCCAGGAGCGCGGCGCGGCGGACGCGGTCGATGCGGAAGACGCGGGCGTCGCCGCGCAGGCGGCACCAGCCGATCAGGTACCAGGCGTTGGTGCCGCCGGTGAACGCCACCGGCTCGACGTCGCGTTCGGTCTCGGTGCCGTCCTTGTCGATGTAGGCCAGCCGCACCACGCGCCGGCTGGACACCGCCTCCTCCAGGACCGCGGGGACCCGCTCTCGCTGGCCGGCGGGCCCGCCGTCCTCCAGCGGCGCGAGCAGGCGGATGCGCCCGGCGAGCTCGCGCGCGGACGCGCCGTCGGCCGCCGACATGGCCGCGACGATCTTTTGCAGGGCGGTCCGGGCGGAGCGCGAGAACGGCGAGCCCTCCGCGCGGCTCAGGGTGATCGCGACCGCCACCGCCTCGGCGGGCGTGAAGTTGAGCGGCGGCAGCGTGCGGCTCTTGTCGAGGGTGTAGCCGCCGGCGCGCCCCACATCGGCGTAGATCGGCACACCGCCCTGCTGGAGGGCGGCGATGTCCCGTTCGATCGTGCGGACGCTCACCTCGAACCGCGCCGCGAGCGCACGCGCGCTGACCCGGCGCGGGGCGCAGGCCCGCAGATGCTCCACCAAGGCGTACAGGCGGTCGGTCCGATTCACCCCGCGACCGTACGCCGCGGGTCCGACATTCCTCAGAGCGAGCGCAGGAAGCCGATCAGGGCCTCGTTCACCTCGGTCGGGCGTTCCTGCTGGGTCCAGTGACCGCAGCCCGGCAGCCAGACGGTCTCGCGCAGGTCGGGCACGAAGTCGGACATCCGGTCGATCGCCTTCCGCGCGCCCGGCCCGGCCACGACCATGTCGCGGTCCCCGGCGATGTACAGGGCCGGCGGCGTGACGGGCGCGCGGTGCCAGGCGGCCGTGAGCTCCCAGTTGCGGTCGAGGTTGCGGTACCAGTTGATCGGGCCGCTGAAGCCCGTCCCCTCGTATTCGCGGACGAACGCGGCGACGTCCTCGGCGGTCAGCCAGTCCGGGTACTCCTCCGGCTCCGGGCACACGTCGAGGAAGCCGCCGCCCTCCGGGACGATCGGGACGTTGGGCGGGGCGTCACCGGACGCCGCGTACAACATCCGCCGGAACGTCGCGGCGGGGTCCCGCTCGAACTCGGCCTCGGGCACGTCCGGCTGCTGGAAATAGACCATGTAGAAGCCGTCGCCCAGCAGCTTGCGCATGGTCGCGACCGGCGGCTTGGACCCGCGCGGCCGGTGAGGCACCGACAGGCACGCCACGCCTTGCACGAGATCAGGCCGGAGCTGCGCCGTGGCCCAGGCCACCGGGGCACCCCAGTCGTGGCCGACGACCGAGGCCTGGCGTACGCCCAATGCCTCGATGAGGCCGACCGCGTCGCCCACCAGGTGCAGGAGCGAGTACTTGTCGACCTCTTCAGGACCGCCGGTACGGGCGTAACCGCGCTGGTCGGGCGCGACGGCGTGGAAACCCGCCTCCGCGAGGGCGGTCAGCTGGTGGCGCCACGAATACCAGCACTCCGGGAAGCCGTGCAGCAGCAGGACCAGCGGCCCTTCACCGGCCTCCGCGACGTGCATCCGCAGGCCGCTGGTGGACTCGACGAACCGGTGGGTGATCTCCGTCATCAGCGCCGTCCTTTGATCGGAATGGTGCCGACGCTACCCGGACCGGTCAACGGACCGCGGGCCGGGAGGCTGACGCCGCCCGGCCCGCACACAAGAATCGGTCGATCAGGTGCCGATGACCCCGCCGTCCTTCTTGCGGATCACGACGGTGGCGGCGCGGGGACGGCCCTGCGGGTCGTACTCCGGCCAGTTGCTGACCGCCCGCGGGTTCTCGGGGGTCGGCGTGCCCCAGGCGGCCGTGGCCTCGCCGGGGTGCTGGACGTTGATGAACAACGACCGCTGGTCGGGCGAGATCGTCCAGCCGGTGATCTCGGCGCCGCGCGGGCCGACGAGGAAGCGCCGGATCTCACCGGTCTTCGGGTCGGAGGCGAGCATCATGTTGTTGCCGATGTTGTCGTAGCCCTTGCTGGCGAGGTTCTGCGACGAGTTGGAGATGTCGGTCTGGATCCACAGCCGGCCGGACCGGTCGAAGCCGATGCCGTCCGGGGAGCCGTGGATGTTGTCGGGCCCGAGCTTGACCGACGGGTCGTACTCGGGGTCCCCGGCGAGGTCGAAGATGTCCCACTGGAACGTCAGCGCGGTGTTGTCGCCGTGCTTCTCGCGCCACCGCACGATGTGGCCGTACGGGTTGGGCTTGCGCGGGTTGACCTTGCCGCCGTTGCCCGCACCGTTGGTCAGCGTGAGGTAGACGTCCTTGTTGTGCGGGTGCACCGCGACCCACTCGGGACGGTCGAGCTTGGTGGCCCCCACGGCGTCGGCGGCGGTACGGGTACGGATCAGGACGTCGGCCTGGTCCTTCCAGCCGTTCGCCGCGGTCAGCGGGCCCTTGCCGAAGACGAGAGGCAGCCAGGTGCCGGTGCCGTCGTCGTTGAACTTGGCGACGTAGAGCGTGCCGTGGTCCAGCGGGCTCTTGCGGCGCGCGCGCAGGCGGCGCCACGGCTCGCTGCTCACGAACTTGTAGACGTACTCGCCATCCTGGTCGTCACCGGTGTAGACGACGACACGGCCGCGGGACTCGGTGACGGTGGCGCTCTCGTGCTTCACACGGCCCAGCGCGGTGCGCTTCACCGGAGTGCTCTTCGGGTCGAACGGGTCGATCTCGACGACCCAGCCGAACCGGTTGGCCTCCTTGGGGTTGGCCGCGATGTCGAAGCGCGGGTCGGCCTTGTGCCAGTTGTACGGAGCGCTGCTCGCCTGCACGCCGTACCGCTTCTGCTCGGCGTCCGGCGTCCATCCGGCCTTGTCGGTGCCGAAGTAGCTGTTCCAGTTCTCCTCGCAGGTGACGTACGTTCCCCATGGGGTGTAGCCGCTGGAGCAGTTGTTGAGCGTGCCCCGGACCGGGCCGTCGGCGGCGAGTTCGGGGTGGCTGCCCTTGACGGGACCGGAGAACGTCATCGGCGTGTTGCCGTGGATGCGCCGGTTGTACTTGGAGTCGCGCAGCCGCCACCCGCCCTTGTGGCGGGAGACCTTCACGACGCTGACGCCGTGCGCGTGGAGCGCCTTGTCGACCTTCTCCTTGGAGACGGTCGCGTTGCCGTCCTTGTAGAGCAGCGTGGTGTCGACGTACTCGTGGTTGAGCACGAGCAGCCCGCTGTCGCCGCCGCGCGACATCGGGAAGTAGTGCATGCCGTCGTGGTGCATGCCGATCTGCTGCGCCTGCTCGGCCGCCGTGTTGGACGCGTCCTTCTTCCAGGCGGGGCCGCCGGCGCGGATCGGGGTGCCCCAGGGGATCAGCACCTGCGCGGTGTAGCCCTCGGGCACCGTGAGCGTGTCGGCGGCGCCGGCCGGCACCGCCTTGAAGCGCAGCAGCCCGCGTCCCCGGCCCGACGAGCCGGCGGCCGCCACGGCCTCGCGGCTCGTGCCGCCGGTGGCCTGCGCGACGCCCGCCACGGCACCGGTGCCGAGGAACCCGGCCGCGGCCACGATCCCTCCGGTGCGCAACACCCCGCGGCGGGACAACCGCCGCTCCACGACGTCCTGGAACGCCTCGTTCCCCGAGGAGTTCGAGCTCTGGTCGTCGGGGTCTACGGGGGAGCCGGCGAATGCTTCGGACATGGCATGACCTCGTTCAAGACGTTCTCGCGGCACGGCGGTCGCCGGACCGAACAGCCGACAGTGTGCCGAGATCAGACCGTCCACCGGGGGACACACAGGTGAATAATCAGGCATTTCACCCAAGCAACCAGCGGCGCTCAGCCCCCGTTCACCCGTTGTTCTCCGTACGTCCAACCACCCGCCGGCGGTTCAGTCACCGGCTTCGCGTCCAGTTCAGGAGGTCGTCGGCGGAAAGGGTGTTGACGATCTGGTCGGGGCGCACGGCGCAGCGGGCGGCGCGATCGCATCCGAACGGCTGCCAGTCGAGCTGACCGGGCGCGTGGGCGTCCGAGTCGATCGAGAAGCGGCAGCCGGCCTCGACCGCGAGGCGCAGCAGGCGCTTGGGCGGATCGAGCCGCTCCGGCCGCGAATTGATCTCCACGGCGACGTCGTACGCGGCGCACGCGTCGAAGACCAGCCCGGCGTCGAACTCCGACTCTGGCCGCAGTCCACCCCGCTTGCCGCCCGCCTTGACGATGCGCCCCGTGCAGTGCCCGAGCACGTTCACCCGCGGATTGGCAATCGCCGCGACCATGCGCTTGGTCATGCCGACCTTGTCCATGCGCAGCTTGGAGTGCACGCTCGCCACGACCACGTCGAGGCGGTCGAGGAGCTCGTCTTCCTGGTCGAGCGATCCGTCCTCCAGGATGTCGACCTCGATGCCGGTGAGGATCCGGAACGGCGCGAGCTCCTCGTTCAGCTCCGCCACCACGTCCAGCTGCCGGCGGAGGCGGTCCGGCGACAGGCCGTTGGCCACCGTCAGCCGGGGCGAGTGGTCGGTGAGCGCGATGTACTCGTGCCCCAGCGAACGAGCCGTCTCGGCCATCTCGCGGATGGGCGAACCACCGTCGGACCAGTCGCTGTGCGTGTGGAGGTCCCCCTTGAGCGCCGACCGCAGCGCAGCCGCCGCCTCATCGACGGGCTCCCCCTCCGTCGCCTCCAACCGCCGCAGGTAGACCGGCACCTCCCCGCGCAGCGACTCCTCGATCACCAGCGCGGTGACCTTGCCGATGCCGGGCAGCCCGGTCAGGGTGCCGTTGCGGGCGTGCCCGGCCAGCTCGTCCGGTGGCATCTGCTCCACCAAATCGGCCGCCTTGCGGAAGGCGCGGACGCGGTAGGTCGGCTCGTGGGCGCGTTCGAGAAAGAACGCGATCCGGCGCAGGGCTTCAACGGGCTCCACGATCGAGACCGTACCCAGGTATGACAGCGGTGTCGCACCAGGGTGTCATCCGGGCGATCCGGCGGCCCAATAGCCTGGCCCTATGACCGGGGACGACACCCAGGACCGCGGCGCGGGCGAGACGTTTCGCCTGCTGTTCCGACCATTCGTCGCCGCCGCGTTCACCGGCAGGTCCGATCAGGCGCCGGCGCACCGGCCGTGGCCGCCCGGCCTGCGCTGGACCAGGCGGATCGGGATCGGCCGCCTCCCACTCGGAGCGGTGGCACAGGTCGTCGACCTCGGCATCGCGGTCGCCATCCTCTTCGGCTCGTACTCGGTGCTGCAGACCGAGGCGGATCAGGTGGAGCCGGGATACAGCAACCCGTCCCTTTTCTTCTCCATCGCCCTCGGCGCCGCCGTCCCGCTGGCCCTGCGGCAACGCCATCCGCTCGGCGCCTGGCGGATCATCGCCCTGGTGGCGGTGTTCGGCACCAGCCAGGTGCAACGCTGGATGACCACCCCGTACCTGCCGGGCATGGCCATCGCGGCCCTCCTGATCCTCTACTCGGTGGCCGTGCGCTGCCCGCGTCACGTCACGATCGGCGTCGGGCTGATCTCGGTCACCGGGACCTGGATGCTCTCCGCCGAGACCGCGGGCGGCGCGTCCGCCGTGATCCTGCTTCCCCTGCTGGCCGGTTTCGTCGTCCGGCAGCGGCAGACCGCCCGCCAGGAGCTGCTCGAACGCGAGGAGGCGGCCCAGCGCGAGCTGGCCGAGCAGGAACGCCGCCACCAGGCCACCGAGGTGGTGCTGACCGAACGCCAGCGCATCGCCCGGGAGCTGCACGACGTGGTCGCCCACCACATGTCCATGATCGCGATTCAGGCGGAGGCGGCGCCGTACAAGGTCACCGAGCTGCCCGCCGAGACCCGCCAGGACCTGTCGGAGATACGGGCGACCGCGCTCGACGCGCTGACCGAACTGCGGCGCATCCTGGGCGTTCTCCGGCAGGAGGACGGCGCCGAGACCGCCCCGCAGCCCAGCCTGGACCGGTTGGAAGAGCTCGTGGCCGGCGCGCGCGGCGCGGGGCTGAGCGTGACGGTCACCGAGACCGGCGACCGGCGGCACGTGCCGCCGGGCTACGAGCTGACCATCTACCGGATCGTCCAGGAGGCGCTCAGCAACGCGATGCGGCACGCGCCGGGGTCCACGGTGGTGGTCGCGATCGACTTCGCCGCGGAGGCGCTACGGGTGAGCGTGGTGAACGAGCCGCCGCCGGGCGGCCGCAGGCCGCAGGAGCCACCGCCCGGGGGCGGGCACGGCCTGGTCGGGATGCGCGAGCGGGCTGCCATGCTGGGCGGCGAGCTCACCGCCGGCCCGACGCTGGCCGGGGGGTTCGAAGTGGACGCGACACTGCCCACCAGGCGGCGATAGGCCAGACGGTGATAGGCACTGCAACCAGGCGGCGACAAGAAGGGGTACACGTGAGCATCAAGGTCGTGATCGTCGACGACCAGGGCATGGTGCGCACCGGCTTCGGCGTGCTGCTGAACGCCCAGCCCGACATCGAGGTCGTCGGCGAGGCGGTGAACGGCGAAGAGGGCCTGCGCCGGATCGCCGAGCTGCGCCCGGACGTCGTCCTCATGGACGTGCGGATGCCCGTCATGGACGGGCTGGAGGCGACGCGACGCCTGCTGTCGGCGGAGGGCGAGGGCGGGGGTGAGCCGCTGCCCAAGGTCCTCATGCTGACCACGTTCGACCTGGACGACTATGTGTACGAGGCGTTGCGCGCCGGAGCCAGCGGCTTCCTGCTGAAGGACGCCTCGGCCACGGAGCTGTCCGACGCCGTGCGCGTCGTGGCCGCCGGGGACGCGTTGTTGTCCCCCTCGATCACCAAGCGGCTGATCACGGAGTTCTCGCGGCTCGGCGCGCCCCGGCAACCCGCCCGCAAGCAGCTGGACGCGCTCACCGAGCGGGAGACCGAGGTGCTGGCCCTGGTCGCCCGCGGCCTGTCCAACGGCGAGATCGCGGCCCAGCTGGTGGTGGCGGAGCAGACCGTCAAGACCCACTTCGGACGCATCCTGATGAAGCTCGGCCTCCGCGACCGGCCCCAGGCGATCGTCTACGCGTACGAGGTCGGCCTCGTCACGCCCGGGTCGTAGATAGCACCGGTCACACCGGAGTCGTACGGGAGAAGACGGCTCCGTGGGTTGATCTGCGCTACAACGTCCCTTTCCTACCTTCCTGATCAGTGGGAGAAACCCGCTGACCAGGAAGGACGTGCAGAATGGGCCGCTCGACCCGCCAGGACAGATCCGCGCGCAGGATTCTGCTCGTCGCCCTGGCGATCCTGACCACGTCGACGCTGACCAGCGGTGCGAGCAGGCCCGATCCGTACGCGGCCCCGCTCGCCGCCGTGCACCTTTCCCGGCCCACGCTCGAGACGCGCTACCACGCCGTTCTCAAGGACATCGGCAAGGCGCTCAGCACCGCACGAAGGCTCGGCGACAAGGAACGGATCCGCGTCCTGTCGGCCTTCGTCAGCTCCGGCCGCCACTTCCTGTCGTTCGACGGGCGCGGCGCAGGCAAGGCCGTCGAAGTTCACGGCGACCTCGCGCGCGCCGAGCGGATCACGGTCGTCGTCCCCGGCGCGGACGGCGAGCTGGACACCTACGACAGCTGGAAGTTCGTGGGCGGCGGGGCCAAGGCGCTCTATGAGCAGATGCGCAGGGACGTCCCTGGCGAGCACGTCGCCGTGGTCGCCTGGCTCGGCTACGACTCGCCGTCCACGCTCAGCCCGGTGATCCTCACCGGCGGCCGGGCGGCGTCCGCCGCCCACGGGCTGCGCCGGTTCCTGGCCGAGCTCCGCGGCGTGAACCCCGCCGCCCGGTATTCGCTCCTGGCTCACAGCTATGGCTCGGTCGTGGTCGGCAAGGCCGCCGCGAAGGGCGAGCTGGCGGTGGACGAGATCGCCCTCTTCGGCAGCCCCGGCACGTCCCTCGACTCGGTCACCGACATGCGCACCCGGGCACGGGTCTGGGCCGGCCGCTCGGCCGGCGACTGGACGGAGTACGTGCCGAAGGTCGAGTTCGCGGGCCTGGGGTTCGGCGACGACCCGACGGACGCGCGGTTCGGCGCGCTCCGCTTCGACGCCGGCGGCGGCACGCACAGCGAGTACCTCAAGCCCGGCAGCGCCTCCCTCCGCAACCTCGCGCTCATCGCCCTCGGCCACGACCCGGAGACCAGCCATGCTCGGCACCAGGACGCCTAGCCCGCACACCGCTCCCGCCACCGGCACAGGGGCCGCCGCGCGGCGAGGGGTGGTGGCGCGGATCAACGCCGCCACTCCGCCCAACCGCGACCGTGCCGTGGACGCTCTGCGGGCGTTCGCCATTCTCGGTGTGATCCTCGGGCACTGGCTCGTCACCGCGTTCGTGCCCAGCGGGGACGGGCAACTGGCTGTGACCAGCCCGCTCGCGTCGATGCCCGCGTTCGCCCCGGTGTCGTGGGTGCTCCAGACGTTGGCGGTCTTCTTCCTGGTCGGGGGCTACACGGCGGCCAGGGGGCACCGGGCCGGCGAAGCGTACCTGCCCTGGCTGAAGCGCCGGATGGCGCGGTTGCTACGGCCCGTACCGGTGCTCCTGCTCGCCTGGATCCCGGCGACGGCGGCGCTGTGGTGGGCCGGATACGAGCCGGGGACGCTGCGGTCTCTGGTCAAGCTGGTGCTGAGCCCGCTGTGGTTCCTGGCGGTGTACGGCACGCTGACCGCGCTCACTCCCCTGATCACAGCGGCCTGGCGGCGACTCGGTGTCTGGGGCGCCGCGATCCCGGTGGCCGTCACCGCCGCGATCGACTGGGCGCGGTTCGGGGTGGACTGTCCGGCGTGGCTCGGCGGGGCGACCGTGATCACCGGCTGGCTCGTCCCGTTCTACCTCGGCGTCGCCTGGGCGAACGGGAAGCTGGGCTCCCGCCGGGCCGCCGTGGGCCTGCTGGCCGGAGGCGCGGCCGCCACCGCGGGTCTGATCATGTACGCGGGGTATCCGGCGAGCATGGTCGGGGTGCCGGGCGCCGCGATCTCCAACCTCAACCCGCCGACGCTGGCCGCGGTGGCCTTCGGCATCGCCCAGGCCGGGCTGGCCCTGTTGCTGCGGCGGCCGTTGGCGCGCTGGATGGAACGGCCTCGGGCCTGGGCAGGAGTGGCCTTGGCGAACCTCTCGGCCATGACGGTGTTCCTCTGGCACCAGACGGCGATGATGACGATCACGGTCGGTGCCGCCCTTGCCGTCGGGACGCTGCCCGGGCTGCACTCCGCGCCCGGCACTCCGGCGTGGGTCCTGGCACGGCTGCCGTGGCTGCTCGCCTTCGCCGCCGCCCTGGCGGGGTTCTGGGCGCTCGCCCATAAGTTCGAGCGAGGGCGGTCGTCATAGCCGGACGGCTGGATCTTGATCCCAACTTCGGGGCCTTCTCGTACATCAAACGAGGAAGCCCCAATGCCGTCCCGTACGGCACCGGGGGCGATCCGGGACACGCACGCCGACCCCCGGTTGCGCGGAGCATAAGCCGCCATCCGGTAGAAACGACGGACCATGCCGCCTCGTACGACCGCCCCTCGCGGGGCCCTGCTGGAGGGCATCCTCCAGACGCCCGCGACCTCGCCATCACGCCTCGCTCAGCGGCGGCGTGCGCACCCCAAGCGTGCACGACGGCTCAGACGTGCTCTGGCCTGCGCCGTCACCATCACCGGCGTGCTGCTGACGACCGCGGGGACCGGCCACGCCGACCCGTACGCGGCCCCGCCGGCGCTGCCCTCGATGGCGCCCTCGACGCTGGACGCACGGTTCGGCATCGAGCGGCGGGCGATCGAGCAGGCGCTGGAGACCGCCCATTCCGTGGGCGACCGGGATCGGGCCAAGGCCCTTGGAGCCCTTCTGCAGCCGGGGCGGCGATTCCTCTATTTCGATCCGCGCGGCCGAGGCCGCGCCATCGAGGTCGTCGGGGACCTGACCCGTGCCCGCCGGGTGGCGGTGGTGGTCCCGGGCGCCGACTCCACCCTGTCCGACTTCGATTCCAAGTCCGGCAAGCCGTGGTCGGCCCCCGGCGGCGGGGCCCGCGCGGTCTACGAGCAGGCGCGCAAGATCAATCCGGAGCCCGGGCTGGCCGTGGTCGCCTGGCTGGGCTACGCCGCGCCCCGGACGTTCAGCAGCGATGTGCTCACCGACGAGCGGGCAGGGCAGGGTGCCGCCGAGCTCAGAACGTTCCTCTCCGGGCTCAACCGGGTCAACCGCACGGCCAAGGTCGGCCTGCTGTGCCACAGCTACGGCTCCGTCGTCTGCGGCCGTGCGGCCATGGCCCGGGCGGGATCTGCCCGCGACGGCTGGCGGCAGGTCACCGACATCGCCCTGTTCGGCAGCCCCGGGACGACCGCCTGGTCGGCCGGCCGGCTCAGCCGCACCGCCCGGATCTGGGCGGGACGCGGCGCCACCGACTGGATGGAGGACGTCCCGCACGTCCGCATCTTCGGCCTCGGGCTGGGCCCCGACCCGGTCTCGGCCCGCTTCGGCGCGCGTGTCTTCGACGCCGGCGGCGGCGGTCACAGCGACTATCTGGCCCCGGACTCCCGCTCGCTGAGCAACCTCACGTACATCGCGATGGGCGATCCCACCCACGTCACCAAGCCGGCCTGATCCCGTCCGGCGATGCAGCCTCCCGGGCTGAAAATGCTCACCTGATGAGCATGCAAACCTGCTGTGGCGGGCACTTTCCGTCTCCGAGTGAGCGAATCTCCATCACTTCGGACATCCGTCCGCTAGCGGTCATGACCTCCGTTGACTACTGGCGTGCCGACCCAGGCCCAGGGTGCCGAGTGGCCCTCGTTCCGGCTCCCAGAACGCCGTAGGCGGTGGTGAACGGCCGGTTCAGGCCCGGGATGGTGGCACTCTAAGGGTGTGGACAACGCGAGCGAAGCCGCCATCCGGGAGAAGACCACCGAGCGGCTCGAGAAGGCCATGGGCACGTTCGGCACGGCCGCCCTGGCGAGCATGGAGAAGCAGCTGCCCTGGTTCCGGCGCATGCCGGCCCAGCAGCGCTCCTGGATCGGGCTGGTGGCCCAGGCCGGCATCGCCGCGTTCGTGGAGTGGTTCAAGAGCGCCGAGGAGTCCCGGCCCGCGATCGCCGACGAGGTGTTCGGCACCGCGCCGCGCGAGCTGATGCGTTCGATCAAGCTGAAGCACACCATCGACATGGTCCGGGTGATCATCGACGTGGTGGAGACCCGGCTCGACGACCTCGCCGCGCCCGGCGGCGAGGCCCAGCTGCGCGAGGCGATCCTGCGCTACACCCGGGACGTCGCGTTCGGCGCCGCCCAGGTCTACGCGCAGGCCGCCGAGACCCGCGCCGCCTGGGACGCGCGCCTGGAGGCGCTGGTCGTCAACGCGGTGCTGCGCGGCGAGGTCGACGACGGCATGCACTCGTGGGCGGCCGCGCTGGGCTGGACCTCCAAGCCGGTGACGGTGATCGCCGGGTTCACCCCCGAGGACGAGGAGCCCGAGGTCATCATCGACCAGATGCAGCTGGCCGCGCGGCGCGCCCGTGTGGACGTGCTCGCCGGGGTCCAGGGCCACCGGGTGATCGTGATCGTGGGCGGCGCCGACGATCCGCTGGAAGCGGCTCGTCCCGTCGCCGCCAAGTGCGGGCCCGGACCGGTCGTGGTCGGACCGCCCGTCGACGACCTCTATGACTCGACCACCTCCGCGCGCGCCGCGCTGGCCGGGCTGCGCGCGGCGGCCGGGTGGCCGGACGCGCCGCGGCCGGTGATGGCCGACGAGCTGCTGCCCGAACGGGCGCTCGACGGCGACGACGAGGCCCGCCGCTACCTCATCGACCAGGTGTACGACCCGATGTGCGCGGCCGGTGCCCCCCTGCTGGACACCCTCACCACCTACCTTGAGCAGGGGTCCTCCTTGGAGGCCACGGCCCGGCTCCTGTTCGTCCATCCCAACACGGTGCGTTACCGGTTGAGGCGCGTCACCGAGCTGACCGGGCTCGCCCCGACGGACGGCCGGAACGCCTTCACGCTCAGGATCGCGCTGGTGCTCGGCAGGTTCGGGACCCGTCCGGCCAGAACGTGAGGCCGCGGCCCCACACGATGTCCCGTTTTCCCGCCTTGTAGGTGTCGTACAAACCCCTGCGACGAAAGTTCGTGCTGATCCGCATCGGCACGGCCGACCCGCACCGGGCAGGCTGGGGTCTGTGATTCTCCTCGCATCGCCCGGCCAGGGCGCCCAGACCCCCGGCTTCCTTCAGCCATGGCTAGAGGTACCCGGTGTCGCCGACCGCCTGGCATGGTGGTCCGCCGTCACCGGCCTGGACCTGGTGCGCTACGGCACGACGGCCGACGCCGAGGAGATCCGCGACACCGCCGTGGCCCAGCCGCTGCTGGTCGCCGCCGCGCTCGCCGCGTACGAGGCGCTCTACCCGGGTGACGCGCGGCCCGACGCGGTCGCGGGTCACAGCGTCGGCGAGCTGGCCGCCGCGGCGATCTCCGGCGTGCTCTCCCCCGAGGCCGCGCTGGTGCTCGTTCGCGAACGGGGCCGCGCCATGGCCGAGGCAGCCGCGGTCACCGAGACCGGCATGACGGCGGTGCTCGGCGGCGACGCCGACGAGGTGCTCGCCGCGATCGACAAGCACGGCCTCACCCCCGCCAACGTCAACGGCGCGGGCCAGGTCGTGGCCGCCGGCACGAAGGCCCAGCTCGAGGAATTCGCGAGTGAGCCGCCACCGAAGGCGCGGCTGCGGACGCTGTCGGTCGCCGGCGCGTTCCACACCGAGCACATGGCCCCCGCCGTCGACACGCTGCGCCGGCTCGCGCCGGGCGCGCCGGTCGCCGACCCCGCGGCCACGCTGCTGTCCAACCGCGACGGCGCGGTCGTCGGCTCCGGACGGGAGTACCTCGACCGCCTCGTCGAACAGGTCAGCGCCCCGGTGCGCTGGGACGCCTGCATGGCCACCATGCGCGAGCTCGGCGTCACCGCGATCATCGAACTGCCGCCCGCCGGCACCCTGGTCGGGCTCGCCAAGCGCGAGCTCAAGGACGCCGGGGTGGCGACGCTCGCCCTGAAGACCCCCGAGGACCTCGAGAAGGCCCGCCAGCTGATCGAGGCGCACACCTCATGACCACACCGACTCCCCGGGCGCGCCTGCGCGTGCCGAACGTCACTCCGGGTGCCCGGATTCTCTCGTTCGGCGACTACCAGCCGTCGAAGGTCGTCACCAATGACGACCTGGCCAAGACCGTCGACACCAACGACGAATGGATCCGCAGCCGCGTCGGCATCGCCGAGCGGCGCATCGCCGGGGACGACGAGTCGCTCGTCGACATGGCCGTGCACGCGGGCGGCAAGGCGCTGGCCGGAAGTGGCCTCGCCCCCGATGACATCGACCTCGTCATCGTCGCCACGGCGTCGCACGACGTGCCCATGCCGAACGTGTCGGCGCCCACCGCGCACCGGCTCGGCATCCACGCGCCCGGCGCGTTCGACCTCAACGCCGCCTGCTCGGGCTTCTGCTACGCGCTGGCCACGGCCAGCGCCGCGGTCCGCGGCGGCAGCGCCCGCAACGTCCTGGTGATCGGCGCCGAGAAGACCTCGCAGTGGATCGACTGGACCGACCGTTCGACCTGCATCATCTTCGCCGACGGCGCGGGCGCGGCCGTGGTGGCCGGCAGCGACGAGCCCGGCATCGGCCCGGTCGTGTGGGGCAGCGCCGGCGACCAGGCCGACAAGATCTCCATCGCCGACCGCAACTCGTTCATCACGCAGGAGGGCCAGGCGGTGTTCCGGTGGGCGACCACCGCGATCGCGCCGATCGCGCTGGAGGCGTGCGAGCGCGCGGGCATCACCCCCGCCGACCTCGGCGCGATCGTTCCGCACCAGGCCAACCTGCGCATCGTCGACTCGATCGCGCGCAAGGTCGGCGCGACCAACGCCGTGGTAGCGGACGACATCGTCACCTCCGGCAACACCATGGCGGCCTCGATCCCGCTCGCCCTGGCCCACATGATCGAACGCGGCGACGTCCGGTCCGGAGACCCAGCCCTGCTGATCGGGTTCGGCGCCGGGCTGGCCTACGCTGCCCAAGTCATCCAGATCCCGTAGGCGAACGATCGTCCTGCGCCCAGCTCTGGACCAATCAAGGAGGAGAAGGCACAACATGGCACAAGCCACCGAGCAGCAGATCCTGGACGGCCTCGCCGAGATCATCGATGAGATCGTCGGCATCGACAAGGACGAGGTGACGCCGGAGAAGAACTTCATCGACGACCTCGACATCGACTCGCTGTCGATGGTAGAGATCGCGGTGGCCGCGCAGGACAAGTTCGGCGTCGAGATCCCCGACGACGAGCTTCGCAACCTCAAGACGGTCAAGGACGTCATCAACTTCGTCCAGAACCTGCAGGCCTGACGATGCCGGGGCGCGGCGCGCCACTGGCAGGTCCAAGGCGCGCCGCTTTCCAACCCCCAGTTTGCGAGGAGCACTGATGAGCACGAGCCAGACCACAGTCGTCGTCACCGGCATGGGTGCAACGACACCTCTCGGTGGAGATCTGCCGTCGACCTGGTCCGCGCTGCTCGCCGGCAAGTCCGGGGTGCGCAAGCTCGACTGGGAGAACGTCGACGAACTTCCGGTGCGGTTCGCCGCCACGCTCGAGGTGGACCCGTCCGAGGTCATGCCCAAGCAGGCCCTGCGCCGGTTGGACCGCTGCCAGGCGATCGCGCTGATCGCGGCGAAGGAGGCCTGGGCGAACGCCGGTCTCAAGCCGCGCACCAAGAAGGGCTACGAAGAGGACGCCGAGGGATTCGAGATCGCCGACGGCGACCGGCTCGGCGTCGTGGTCTCCACCGGCATCGGCGGCCTGCACTCGGCCCTCACCAGCTACGAGGTCGAGAAGGAGAAGGGCTGGACCCGCGTCTCGCCGTTCACCGTCCCCATGCTGATGCCGAACGGCTCGGCCGGACACGTCGGCATCGAGTACGGCGCGATGGCCGGGTCGCACGGCATGGTCAGCGCCTGTGCCTCCTCCGCCGAGGCCGTCGGCTACGCCATCGACATGATCCGCAACGGCCGCGCCGACGTCGTGATCTGCGGCGGCACCGAGGCGTGCATCCACCCGTTGCAGATGGCCTCGTTCGGCGCCATGCGCGCGATGTCGACCCGTAACGACGAGCCCGAGCGCGCGTCCCGCCCGTACGACAAGAACCGCGACGGCTTCGTGCTCGGCGAGGGCTCCGCCGTGATGATCCTGGAGTCCGAGGAGCACGCCCGCGCCCGCGGCGCCACGATCCACGGGATCGCGGCCGGCTGCGGCTACTCCGGCGACGCCTACGACATCGTGCTGCCCGACCCGACCGGCACCGGCCAGGCCAAGGCCATGCGCCGCGCCCTGGACAACGCCCGCCTCAAGCCCGAGGACATCGTGCACGTCAACGCGCACGCCACCTCCACGCCCGCCGGCGACGTCGCCGAGCTGGCCTCCATCAAGGCCGCGCTCGGCCCCGAGGTCAGCTCCAAGCTGCTGGTGACCGGCACCAAGTCGATGACCGGCCACCTCCTGGGCGGCGCCGGCGCCCTGGAGTCGGTCTTCACCATCCTCGCGCTGCGCGAGGGCCTGGTGCCCCCCACCGCCAATCTCGAAGACATCGACGACGAAGTGGACCTCGACATCGTGCACGGCGAACCCCGCCCGCTGCCCGACGGCCCGCTGGCCGCCCTCAACAACTCCTTCGGCTTCGGCGGCCACAACGTGTCCGTCGTCTTCCAGCGTTGGGTTGATTAATTCCCTTACAACACCGCCCCCCGAGCCTGACGGCTCGGGGGGCGGTGTTGTTTTGCTTTCACGACCCTGTCGCGCGCTCGCGGTGGCCGGTTGCTCCACCGGCTGAGGTCACCGGGTCCGTTTTGTTTGTGGCGGCAGGAGCGGGAGCAGCTCAGCCGGGGGGCAGGACCACGCGACGACCTCAACCGGCGCGAGCGCGTCCGGAGGTCTGAGAGCGAAGCAAGCCGAAGGCGATGCTTTGCTCGAAGATCGCGAAGCGATGCAGCGCTCGCCCAGAGCTCGGTTGCGGTCGAGCCGCTAGGCGAGGCCGCAGGCCGAGAGAGAAATTTACACAGCCGCATGCAGCCAGCGGACGGGGGCGCCGTCGCCGGCTCGGCGGAAGGGTTCGAGCTCGTTGTCCCAAGGGGTGCCCAGAAGGCGGTCGAGCTCGTGCTCCAGGGTGGTCTTGCCGACGGCCGCGTTCGCCATGACGGCGCGGAGGCGGTCTTCGGGGACCATGATGTCGCCGTTGGCGCCGATCACTCCGGTGAAGACGCCCAGCGACGGTGTGAAGCTGTAGCGCACTCCGTCGCAGCCGGGCGTCGGATCCTCGGTGACTTCGAAACGCAGCAGTTTCCAATTCCGTAGCGCGGAGGTGATGCCGGCCGCGGTACCCGCGGCCGCCTCCCAGTGGAGCTCCGCGCGCAGGGTGCCCGGAGCGGCGGGCTGGTCGGCCCATTCAAGAGAACAGGGCACGCCAAGAACACCTGCGGCCGCCCACTCGACATGCGGGCTCAGCGCAGGTGGCGCGGAGTGGACGTAGAAAACGCCACGTGCGGTCACCGGACCTCCTGGATCTGTACTGAGGCTCGTCTTCCCCTACGGCCTCGTACGTCCCAGGACGGCGTCCGCGTCCCTCATTGTGCATCATCCGAACGTGACGCACCACCGCACGACCACTGTTTGCCGATCGATTGACCGCGAGATGTTCGCCACCCGGGCATGAAAAAAGCGACGACCCCGCTCGCATCCGCAGAGCCCCCGCAGCGGTTCCTGCGAGCGGTGGTCAGGTGGTCGTCGCAATGGAGAAGTTACGGATCGGCGCGTCCCACATGACAGGGACTCCGGTCCTTGGCTCTTCAGGATTCAACGGAAGCGCCGCCGGGCACCGGCGAGGACTGCGGTCAGGGTCACGGCGACCGCGAGGTAGGGGATGTGGTCGCCGAAGCGGTCGTAGGGTGTGCGGCTCGACTGTGGAGGGACGCGGAGCGTGGTGACCAGCGAGCCGCGGCGGTCGGTGTCCATCCAGGCGAGGCGGCGGCCGCGGGCGTCGAACGCGGCGGAGACGCCGGTCAGCGCGGCCTGCACGGTGGGCCGTCCGGTCTCGGCGGCGCGGACGGCGGCGAGGGCGGCGTGCTGCGGCGGGGCCCAGCTCTCCTGGAACGTCGATGTCGCCGACTGGTAGACGATCACCTGGGCGCCTCGTTCCACCACGGCACGTCCAAGGTCGGGGAACGCGGATTCGAAGCACACGAGGGGCCCGATCGTCACGTCGCCGGTCTGCATGACGCCCGCGCCCGTTCCGGGGACGCGGTTCTCGGCGGCGGCGGCGCTGATCCGGCTGAGCCAGCCGATGGCGTCGCGGAACGGGATGTACTCGCCGAACGGGACCAGCCGTGTCTTCACGTACCGGTCCTGGATGCCCGCCGGGCTGATCAGGATCGAGCTCTTGGAGATGCGCCCCGTCGCGTCGCGGGCGTCCTCGTTCACCAGCAGGTGCCCGCGGGGCGTGAGGGCGCTGAGCCGGGCGGTCAGGTCCGGCCGCCGGGCGAGGTCGTGGCCGACGCTGCTCTCGCCCCACACGATCAGGTCGGCGGGAGGGAGCGCGGCTGTGATCCGTTCGCTGGCGGCGAGCCGTTCGTCGCGGTCGTGCACGACTCCGGGTTGGACCAGCGCGACGGTGAGGGTGCGGTCGGCGGGCGGCTCGTCCGCCAGCATGTACGAGGCGGGGCCGGCGAGCAGGATGGCCAGCGCGGGAGCTGCCAGGCGCATGCGCAGCCTCGGTGCGACGAGGGCGAGCAGGAGGGCGGTGTTGAACGCGACGATCGCGAACGAGATCAGCCAGACACCGCCGAGCGCCGCCAGGCCGAGCATCGGCGGGTATCGCCACTGGCTCGCTCCGAGCAGCGCCCAGGGGCCGCCCAGGCGGGGCCAGGAGCGGAGGAGTTCGATGACCAGCCAGGCGCTGGGGACGACGATCAGCGCGGCGAGGGGGTGGGCGGGGACGAGCCATCGGATCAACGCGCCCCAGACCGCCCAGGGCAGGCCGAAGACGATCGCCACGAGGAGCAGGCCGGGTCCGATGTTCGGCAGCGTCCAGTAGAGCGCGGCGAGCAGAAACCCCGCACCGAACCACCAGCCGCGCAATGCCGCCTCGCGCACGGTCGGAGCCGACCGGATCAGCATCATCCCGGGTACGAGGACGATCCACGCCAGCCAGCCGAGACCGGGTCTGGGAAAGGCCAGCATCAGCGCGGCGCCGGCGAGCAGGCTCGCCCCGCGTTCCAGCGTGAGCGCTCCCACCAGGGCCGTCGCCCGTGCTCCGGGCCCCGGGATCGCCGGCCCCCGGAACGCCCCGCGTCCGATCACATGTCCAGTAACGCACCGATCTCCCGCATTCCGCTACTGCCAGGTGCTCCAAGCCCGGTTAACCGGTACCACGGGTGGGCACTATGGGCGCTGGAGCGGTCACGAAGAGTGAAAGCGGGTGCCGATGTTCGACCAAGAGGTACGGCTCGAACGGCTGCTGGCACGGCATCGCGACGCGGCGGTGGTCGAGCCGCTCACCGGGCGTCCGGCGCTGATCCGCCGCGACCAGATCCTGGTCGCCGGCCATGACGCGCCCGCCGCCGAGGATCTCGTCCGGCGCTGGTACGACTCGCGGCAGGAGGAGCACGGCGTCACCCGGCTGCGCCTGCGTCCGCCCGCGAAGGTCGACGTCTGCGAACTGGCCGCGCAGCTCGGCGGCGACGGACGGCACCGCCGGCTGACCGTCTCCCCCAACCATCTCGTGCACGGCCAGCCGCTGTGGTGGAGCGGACCCGCCGACCTCCCCCGCCCCGCCGCGCCGCTCCCGGCACCGCAGGCCGATCCAGGAGATCAAGGAGCGGGGCGGCGGCGGGAGGTCACGGTCGCCGTCCTGGACACCGGGTTGTCGCCGCATCCCTGGTACGAGGGGACGGGCTGGTACGCCGAGCAGCGGGACGAGGTGACCGAGGTCCTGGACGCCGACCTCGACTTCGAGCTCGACGCGCAGGCCGGGCACGGCACGTTCATCGCCGGTGTCCTGCTCCAGCACGCGCCCGCCGCCCGCATCCTCGCCCGCCGCGTGCTCGGCGGGGACGGGGTGGGCGACGAGGTCGACGTCATCCGCGCGCTGTCGTGGCTGGCGTCCCGGGGGCGAGCCGACGTCGTCAACCTGTCGCTCGGCTGCCACACGTTCGACGACCGCCCCTCGCCCGTCCTGTCGCGCGCCATCGCGGCGCTCGGCCGCCGGACGGTCGTCGTCGCCTGCGCGGGCAACGCGGCGAGCGACCGCCCGTTCTGGCCGGCGGCGCTCAAGTCCGTGGTCGCGGTCGCGGCCCTCGACGCGGCCCAGCGGGATCGTGCGTGGTTCTCCAACTACGGCTGGTGGGTGGACGCCTGCGCGCCCGGCGTGGACATCACCAGCACCTATGTGCGCTTCGACGGAACGCGGCCCCGGGTGAACGGCATCGACCCCGACGCGTTCGAGGGGTTCGCCCGCTGGAGCGGCACGTCGTTCGCCGCCCCCGCCGTGGCCGGACGGATCGCGGGCCTCGCCGCCGGAGGCCTGGCCGCCGTCGAGGCCGCCGACCGCGTCCTCGATCCGGCCGCGGCGCCTACCCTTCCCGACCTCGGCGTAATCATCAGGTCTTGAGCACAGCACGGCGGCGAAGCGATAACCGCGCGCGTCTCCGCACCGGCATCGCCAGGTCGCACCCCTAAGGTCGTCGATCAGCGGGGGGCCTCGCGAGGAGACGGCGATGGCCCTGGAAGAGGAACTGCACGAGCAACTGGACGAAGCGACGGCCGACCTGGTCGTCCGGGCGCGCGACGGGGACGGCGCCGCCTGGAGCCGGCTGGTCGACCGGTACAGCGGGCTGCTGTGGTCGATCGCGCGCTCGTTCGGGCTGAACGAGGCCGACGGCGGCGACGTCGTGCAGATGACCTGGTTGCGCCTGATCGAACGCATGGACCAGATCGCCGAGCCGGGCGCCGTGGGCGGCTGGCTCGCGACCACCGCCCGGCGCGAGAGCCTGCGCACGGCCCAGCGCAGCGGCACGCGGCGGCTCCCGTACGACGTCCGCGAGGACGCCGCTCCCCCGCCCGAGCAGATCCTCCTCGCCCGCGAACGCCTCGGTGACGTCGCGGCGGCGTTGCAGGCGTTGCCCCGCCGTTGCCAGGTGCTGCTGCGCATGCTCGCCCTCGCGCCGAGCTACGCCGAACTGGCCGCCGCGCTCGACATCCCCATCGGCAGCATCGGCCCGACGCGTGCCCGCTGCCTGGACAACCTGCAGCGGAGGTTGCCGCGATGAACGAAGACGAACTCCTCGTCCGGCTGCGCGCCGCGTTCCAAGCCCTGGACCCGATCCCCGAGGACGTCCTCGCCGCGGGCCGTTCAGCGATCACCTGGCGCCGGCCGGACGCCGCTCTCGCGGAACTCGCCGACGACCACAACCGGCCGTTGCCCGCCGGTGTCCGCGGCGTCACCACCCGCCTGCTGACGTTCGCCGGCACGGAGCTGTCCGTGGAGATCGAGGTGACCGGGACGGAGCGCTCGAACCGCGAACTCACCGGCCGTCTCGTACCGGCCTGCGACGCTCACGTACGCGTCCGCCATCTCACCTATGCGCACGACGTCCTTTCCACCCGTACGGACAAGGCGGGTCAGTTCGTGCTTCCGCGGGTCCCCGAGGGCCTGGTCAGTCTCGAGTTCCACCTCTCCGACGCCACGTCGGTCGTGACGAGCTGGGTACGCCTTTGACCGATCTCATCCGGCTCGCGGTAACCGATCCTCCCGCCGCGTACGACCGCGCGTTGTCCCTCCTCGCGTCCACCGGCGACCGTCCGCTGGTGCTGCGCGCGGCGGCACTGGCGGCGAACGAACTGGGCCTCCTCGACGAGGGTCTCGGCCATCTCCGGCAAGCCCTCACCGAAGCCGAGTCGTCGGGGAACACCTACGCCGCAGCACAGGTCCGCATGAACCTCGTGGGTCTCCTCGCCGCACGCGGTGACATCCCGAACGCACTCGCGGCGGCAGCGCAGGCCGAAGGCATCCTTACCGGCGAGGACGCGGACAGGCTCGCCGCCAACCTCGCCGGTGCCCTGGCAAGAGCGGGACGTCTCGCCGAGGCGCACCAGGCCGCCGCTCCCGCGCTGTCCCGGCTCCGTTCGGGTGGCGACCCGGTCACGTTGATGGGCCTCCTCACCAACCTAGGCCTGGCCCGCGCACTCCACGCCGATCTGCCCGCCGCCGAGTCACTGCTGGCCGAAGCGGTCACGGTCGGCTCGGCGGCCGACCTCCAGCACCAGACCGCGATGGCCAGGGCGAACCTCGCGTTCGTGGCCTCCCGGCGCGGCAACTTCTCCCGTGCGCTCAGGCTCTATGCCGAAGCCGAGCCCGACCTGACGGGAGAACGCCTCGCGCAAACCCGTCTCGACCAATCGGAGACCCTCATCAGGGCCGGGCTGCCCGCCGAGGCCCGGCCCCTTCTCACCACAGCCCTCGCGGACGCGACAGCCCACGGCTACGCCTGCGACGTGGCCGACGGCCTGCTCCTGCTCGCCCATGCCGAGCTCGCCGACGGAGATCCTGAACGAGCCGCGGCGACGGCGGAACGAGCCCGCGCCGCCTTCGCCGCCCAGGAACGCACCGGCTGGATGCTCCTCGCCGAACATCTCCTCCTCCGCGCCCGCTGGGCCGAGGGCGACCGCTCGACGGTGCTGCTCCGCACGGCGTCCGCCACCGCCGAACGTCTCGAACGCGGCGGCTGGCTGGAGGCGTCCGCCGAAGCCCGCATCATCGCGGCCCGCGTGGCCCTCCACCTCAAGCGCCCGGCCGGCCACCTGCTCACACCGCTGAGCAGAGCCCGCATGACCGGGCCGGCCGCGCTCCGGGTCGCCGCCTACCACGCCATCGCCCTCGAACACTGGGCACGCCAGGACCGGCGCGGTGCGCTCAGCGCGATCTGGTCCGGACTCCACGTCCTCGAAGAACACGCCGAGGCGCTGAGCGCGGCGGACCTGAGAGCCCGCGCGGCAGGTCTGGGCTCCGAACTCGCCGCCCTGGGCCTTCACCTGGCCCGTTCCGCCCGCGAGCTCCTCACCGCAGAGGAACGCCAGAGAGCCCTGGCACGGCGCCCGCTGACCTCCCGCGCCTCCGATCCCGAACGAGCCGCACTCCTCACCGAACTCCGCGAGACCAGCGCCGAGGACGGTCATCGTCTGGACGACCTCGAATCCCAGATCCGCACCACGACGCGGCGGCACTCCGTCACGCACCCCGCGTACAACCCCGGCATCCCGGAACTCATCGACGCTCTCAGCGACCGCGATGGCGGAGGTGACCGTGCACTGCTGGAGTACGTCCGGATCGGCCCCGAACTGCACGCGATCACCGTCTCCGGAGGCCGCCCCCGACGCCATCACCTGGGCCCGTTCGCGGAGGCCATGACCCACACCAGCCTGCTCCGGGCCGCGAGCCGCCGTCTGGCCGCCGACCCCGACGACGACCAGGCCCTCTCCGCCCAGGTCCAAGCATCAGCCCGCCTCGAGAAACTCCTCCTCGATCCGGTCCAGTCCGCCCTCGCCGACCGGGTCCCCGTCATAGCCCCTACCGGCGCCCTGCACACGCTGCCCTGGGCCGCCCTCCTCGACCGCCCGTTCACCGTCGTCCCCTCAGCGGCCTCCTGGCTGCTCGCCCACCGCCAACGCCCGATCGGGGATCACGTGGTCCTCGCCCACGGACCGGATCTCTCGCACGCCGCCGCAGAGATCCGGGCCCTCCACCGGCTCCACCCCGGTGCCCTCACACCCCGCCGTGCCGAGGACGTGCGGGCCGCCCTCAACAACGCCGCCCTCGCGCACATCGCCGCGCACGGCGAGTTCCGCGACGGCAACGCCCTCTTCTCCCGCCTGCATCTCGCCGACGGCCCTCTGATGGGGTACGACCTGGAAGAGCTGGAGGCCCCGCCCCACGTCGTGGTCCTCTCAGCCTGCGACCTGGGCCGCGCCGAAACCGACTCCGTCGCCGGCATGGTCGGCACCCTCCTCGCCCTCGGCACCGCAACCGTGATCGCCAGCGTCACTCCCGTACGAGACGAGGCGACACCACCGTTCATGCTCGCCTTCCATCAGGCCCTCGCCGCGGGCCACTCCCCCGCCCAAGCCCTGGCCGCCGCTCCTCGCACCCCCGGCATAACCGGCTTCCAATGCTTCGGCGCCGGCTGACAGGCCGTTGAAATACACCGAGCCTTGGGCCCGGATCGGTTTGGGTCAGGGGGTGAGATGGGGGACGGCCGTGGTGCGGCCGGTGGCCAGGAGGAGAAGGTCCGCGACAGGGCCACGGATCTCGTCCGAGCCTTCGCCGGCCTGCCAGTCGGCGTCGGTGGCGATCAGCCTCGTGCCGCGGAACCGCTTGCGGGCGCCGTAGAACGCGCTGTTGTGGACGTGTTCGAGGGACGCGACCGCAGCCTCGATGGGCATCGTCCGGGGGCGTCCCAGGGGGCGGGCGATGTCCTGGCCGTGGACGAGGAAGTCGACGAGCGGATCCATGGGCCCGGCGCCAGGGGCACGCTTGTCCGAGCCTGCGGTCTCGCGGATCTGGGCGATGATTTCGGCGGGGGTGTAGCGGGCGGCGTGCCGGCGGGCCTCGTCGGCGTTCATGCGGTTCCAGTTGCCGCGCGCCCGGATCACGCCCTTGATCGTCCCGCCGAGGGTGCTGCGGGTGGAGGTGGTCAGGTGGGCGGCCACGTCGCGCACGGTCCAGCCGTCGCAGAGGGAGGCCACGTCCCATTCGTGGTCGTCGAGGCCGTCGAGGAAGTCGGCGATGCTGAGGCGTTCGGCCTTGAGGGTGGCGAGGATGTCCATGTCTCTCCCTGCGTGCTCACTTGATGGATGCCTTCACGGAGAGGTCGAACGGGAACCGCCGGATTCGACAGGCCGCTCAGGATTTTTTACGGTCGCCGCGCTGGACCCGTTCGATCAGGTCGTCGCGGAGGTGGCCGTAGCCGGTCTCGGCCCAGACGCTGCCGGTCTCGAAGTACGGAACGCCGTCGTCCAGGAGGGCCTGCGGTGTCTTCTTGGCACGGGCGGCTTTGGCGCAGTCGCGGCACGTCTTGATCCGCAGGCGGTTGCGCGTCCCGACCGGGCGCCAGTCGAGATCGACGGCGGCGTCGCCGTGGAGGGGGTTGAAGAAGCAGAGGGGGCTGGGCGGGACCTCCCTGCCGCCTCCGGAGACCGCGCGGGCGGAGGCGAGAGCGTCGCGGCCCTGGTCGACCAGGACCAGGACGCCCGCGAGGTCGGGCACGCCGGTGGCCGAGTCCAGCACCTTGCCCGCCGCCTGGTACGCGTCGAGGGCACGGGTCATGAGGGCGTTCGCACGTTCACCCGTGACGTTCACCTCGTCGAGAAGCTCGCCGAACGTGATGACCTCGTGGGACGCCTGGTCGCGGAGCTGGTCCTCGGAGGCGCGGTTGGCAGTGGCGAAGACCGCGCGGGGCAGGAGGAGGCCGCCTTCGGCTCGTTCGACCGCGGCCGCCCGGCGGTGGCGCCAGAGCAGGAGACCGGCCAGACCGCCGGCCACCGCCACGCCCACGGCGGTCAGCGGGAGCGTGAGGTCGGTGTCCTCGGACCGGGCCGCGGGGGCCGCCGGGGCCGGTGACGGGCGGCGGCTGCGGTAGCGACGGTCGATCTCGGCAGAGAGCCGCTTGTACTCCTGGGTGCCCGTACCGGCGATGATCAGATCGACGGTGTGGGAGAGCTTGGCCGCGAGAGGGGCGTCGCGGAGCGAGTCGTCGAGGCTCGCCGCCCACGCCGCGTCCCGTGCCTGGTGGTCGCCGCCCCATTCGCGGGCGGCCAGATCGTCAGAGTCCTCGTCCAGGGTGATGAAGATGCCGTCGCGGCCGAGCCTGCCGTGGACGACACTGGCGAGCTGGTCGGGATCGGTCCACGTACCGCCCTTGATCAGGGGTACGAGGAGCACGTAGACCGGTGCCGGGGCCTTGCGCAGCTTGGCGAGGAGGCGGGCACGCTCGGCCTTGGGCAGTGCGTCGGCGAGCGAGGGGTCCACGTAGATCGGGGAACGTCGCAGTGCCGCGGCGAGGCGTTCGCCGGACGAGGGTTCAGTCGACACCGAGATACTCCAGAACGCGGGGGACGAAGTCTTTGCCCTTGGCGCCGAACGCCGTGTCGCGCCAGACGCCGGGCACCTTGTAGTGCGGACGCGGCCCGTCCGGCCCGGGTACGCGGAGGACCTTGGCAGGGAGGTCTTTCACAGGCTTTCCGTCGCAGGACTCGCAGACCGGGCTCTGGCCCGGCACGAGCTTGGTCACGCGGCGGGTGGTGGACGGGCCGTGCAGAGGATTGACGAAGCAGGGCGGGCGCGGCGTGGGGTCCTTGTCGGCCAGGGCCGCTTGCCCTTGGCGAGCCAGGACGATCGCCCCGACCAGGTCGAGGGTCCGTTCGCGATCGCCGCCCGCGTCGTCGTAGAGAATCTGTGCGGCGTCGAACGCGGAGGCCGCGTAGGTATGGCCTGGATCGCCCTCGGCTTCCGGGAGCATCGCGCGGAGGCGAGCCAGCTCGGCGGCTCCGGTGCGGCGCAGCCACCGCACGGTCGGCTTGGCGGGCGCTCCCCTGGCTCCCTGCCGCGTTCCCTTGGTCTCCTTCCGCGCGATTGAACGGAACGAGATCGCCCAGCGGCCGGCCCAGTAGAGGGCGATGGCGGCCAGGGGCCCGATGAGGAACAGCCCCAGGAGGAACGGCGATTTCAGCTCGGCCTCGGGGGTCGACAACCGGTCCTCTTGGCCGAACGGGTCGGGCGGTGTCCAGAGATTCGGCATCGTGGGAGGCGCGGTCGTGGCCGTCCGGCTGTCATCGAGCCGCTTGATCAGCCTGTCCGCGAGCCCGGTGAACGGATGATCCGAGTCGGGAGCGGAGTCCAGCTCGGAGTAGCCGAAGTACCGCGGCACGTTGAACCCGACGGCCTCCAGCGAGCCCCGCGCGTCCGCCATCAGATAGAACCCGTCGCGCCGTAGCCGGTCGTGCAAGGCGAAGAGCAGCGCCTCGTTCCGTCCCTGCGACTCCGACTCGCGGGGATTCGGGACCACGACGACGAAGACAGGCCTGCCGAGCTCGCGGCCGGCGGTCGCCATGGCCGCCCTGAGGCGAGCCCGATCCGCCTTGCCGAGGGCGAACGCGAGCTCCGGGTCGACGAACAACGGATCGCGCGCAAGCGCCGTGGACACGCGCACAAGCCGCCGATCCGCCCCCGGCGGATAACTCACCACCGGCCGAGGCTCCGCAGCCGACGCCGCAGCGCGGACGGCCGGAGCGGCCAGGGCCGGAACTGCCAGGGCCGGGGCGGCTGGGAGCAGGATGGCGAAGGCCACGGCCAGCAGGGCGGCCGTTCGCTTGCAGGCGGTCATCGAGTCGTCTTTCGGCGGCGCCAGATCAGGAAGGCGAGGAGCGGGACTCCGCCCAGTGCGGTCCCGGCGCCGAAGGCCAGGTGTTCGCGCTGCTCCGCGCGGCGTTCTGCCCGGTCGTGGGCGTCCAGGCTGATCCTCGTCCGCGACGGCGGGCGGGGTCTCAGATTGTCGCGGCGTTCGCGCGCCCTGCCCGACAGGGCGATCTCCACGAAGCGGTCGATCACCGCGACCGCGCCCGCGTCGTAGGGCATCTCCAGGTCGGCTGCGATCCACGCGTCGTCGGCGTTCAGCGTCCGGCCGGTGCCGAACTGCCGCACCTCGCCACCGCTGCCGTTGGGGCTCACGACGATGTAGATCCCGTCCCTGTCCAGCCGGTCGTGGAGGAGGGAGATCAGTTCCTCGGGGCCCTGGTCCTCGCCGTACGTGACGGGCGTGACCACGACGAACGTCCGCACGCCGAGCCGCGCGACGGATCGCTTGACACGCGCGGCGGCGTCCGCGGGCAGGGCCCTCGGGGCGTGGTCGGTGACGTAGACGGGATCACGCCGCAGGAGCGCGGCGAGCTGATCCGCCCGTGCGGACGGCGACGCCGAGGCCGGGATCGCGGCGCACACCACCACCAGCAGGCAGGCGGCCAGACCTTCCATGAAAAGGACCGACCGCCTGCGCCACATGGCGGGGATTTTAGTGACCGTGGGCCCCTGACTCGCCCGTGGCCACCGGGTTTGTGGGATCGGTCACCCAGTTGGACCACGACCCCACGTACAGCGCGGCGGGTACGCCCGCGATCGTGAGCGCGAGGATCTCGTGCGCCGCCGTCACCCCCGAGCCGCAGTAGACACCCACGTCCGCCGCGTCGGTCGCACCGAGCTGGGCGAATCGTTCCCTGAGGAGCTGCGACGGGAGGAAGCGCCCGTCCACGCCCACGTTGCCGTGCGTGGGGGCGTTGACGGCGCCCGGGATGTGGCCGGCGACGGGATCGATGGGCTCGGTCTCGCCCCGGTAACGTTCAGCCGCACGGGCGTCGAGCAGCACGCCCGACTTGGCCAGCACGGCGGCGCCCTCGGCGTCCAGCACCGGCAGGCGCCCGGCTTGGGCGATGAAGTCACCCGGCTTCACCGCGGGCTCCTCCGTCGTGACCGTACGCCCGGCCTCGGTCCATGCGTGGTAACCGCCGTCCAGGACCCGGACGCGCTCATGCCCGAAGTACCGCAGCGACCACCAGACCCGGGCGGCGGCCGTCGAGTCGGCGTCGTCGTAGACGACGACCGGCCGGTCCGAGGAGACCCCGGCGCGCCGCATCGCCGCCTCGAAATCGGCCGCGGCCGGGAGGGGATGCCGGCCGGCCCGGCCGGGCGGCCCGGCCACGTCCCGGTCAAGGTCGACGAAGACCGCGCCGGGCAGATGACCACGCCGGTAGGAGTCGATTCCAGGAGGTCCGGACAGGTGCCACCGTACGTCGAGGAGGATCGGCGGCGGCTCGCTGCGAAGCAACCGGGCGAGTGCGGGCACATCGATGAGAGGGTGCACATCGCCAGTTTGACCGTCGGCGCCCGGATTAGGGAGAGGCGTGGCATCGTCCCCTCCCGCTACACCCTCCACCCAGCCCCCCTTTCAAAGGACAAGCTTCGCTTGGCATCGTCACGTTGCCCCAGCGTACGCGCCACCTCACCGGTCGCGGGCTCACTCCGCCGCGGACCCGCCCGGCCGCGGGCTCACTCCCTGGTGACGCGCACTCACTCCCTGGTGACGCGCAGCAGGGGGACGAGCTGCTCAGCCGGAACGAGCGAGCCGTGCATGCCGGTCATCAGCGAGGCGAGGGGTTCGAGGCGGCTCGCGACAATGGCCATGTCCGCATACGGTACGGCGATCACGTCGCCGATACGGGCCAGCATGTCGGGCTCGACCGGCCCGAACCAGCCCTCCGCCACCGCGTCCTCACGCGTGTAGACCCACGCCCGGTCACCGAGGAGCTCCTGCCAGGCCGCCAGCACGTCCCCGGCCGCGCCGTCCTGGGCGTACACGTAGCGGCACCGGGCGTCCCCGCCGAGCATGGCGACCCCGGCCTGCAACTCGGCCACCGTGTCGAAGTCCACCCGTTCGGTCGGATCGACCATGCCGTGATCGGCGGTGATGTAGAGGCCCGTCCCCGAGGGGAGCACCGACGCGATCCGTTCGGCGAGCAGGTCCACGAAGCGCAGCTGGAACCGCCAGTCCGCCGAGCCCGAGCCGTAGCGATGCCCGGTCGCGTCAAGATCGGCGTGGTAGACGGTCACGAACGAGCGCTCGCCCTCCCGCAAGGCCTGCTGCGTGCGGCCGACCAGCTCGCCCATGTCGTCGGCGGGACGGTAGGTGGCGCCCCGCGCGGTGGCGATGCTGAGGCCGGTGTTGCGATAGAAGCCCAGCGCGACGTAGGAGACGTTCACGCCGTCCGCTGCCGCCTTCTGGTACACGGTCGGGGCGGGCTGGAAAGTGACCGGATCGATGTCCGGGTCCTTCCAGCGCAGGCAGTTGAGGAGCCGCCCGGCCCCCGGGATCGCCACCTGGACGCCCAGCAGGCCATGCCCGCCGGGCGGCAGACCGGTCGCCAGCGACCCCAGGCTGGCCACGGTGGTGGCGGGGAACCCCGCGGTCAGCGGCCCGCCCGGCAACGAGGCCAGGAACGGGGCGTCCTCCGGATGGGCCCTGAGCAACTCCCAGCCCAGCCCATCGATGATCAGCACGCATGCCCGCGGCAGGCGCGGCAGGCCCAGCACGTTCTGCGTGCCCGGCACTCCGAGCCCTGCCAGCACCGAGGGCGGCAGGTCGGCGAGCGCACCCGCCCCGTACCGCGGCACCGGAACGGGCGGCGGCGAGGCGCTCAATTCGCCGTGGCGGACGACAGCGCCTCGGCGAAGGCCAGCACCTGGGAGACCGCGTCGGCCCCGTCAGCAGCCTCGCTGACACGCAGGGACAGGTCGTCGGCGGTCACGCTGCCGGTGTAGCCGTGGTCGGCCTCGCAGTTCTCATCACCACAGGTGGCGGGCTCCAGATCGATATGGGCGATCGCACCCCAGCCGATGGTCAGCACCACCTCGGTCGGCGGCACGCCCGGCACGTACGACGCGGGGTCGGGGACCACCCGGGTCACCGCGACCGACTGGACCCTGCCCAGCTTGACGGCCTCGGTGGTGGTGGAGGCGTGTGGTTGAGCCATGCCCTCGCCCGGCGGGTGCTCGTCGGTGTGGCAGACCAGCAGCCGGCTGGCCGACAGCACCAGCACGGTCACGTGCCGCCTGACCTCCATCGCGGGGTCGAACGTCGCCTCGTGATGCACCACGTAGGCGAGCACGGGCTCAGAGCCGATGGCCGACTCCACCGCTTCCGCGACCAAGGCCGGGTAGTAACCGCTGCGCTCAATGGCGGTTCGCAACCCGTGGGCCGTCGCTCGGGTTTCCCTCATGAACCCATCCTGCCCTGTTCGGGGTGGGCTGCGCACATGCCCGACCCGAACATGGTCATCCCGGCGCCCCCGGGGTACGAGACATGGCATGGAATTCAGAGATCCAATGCCTTCGCCGCCTCCGGTCCCGCCGCCGCCGGCCCCGACCCCACCAGGCCCGCAGCCGCCCATCCCAGCGCCGGAACCGCCCGTACCCCCTCCTGAGCCCCCGCCCGGCCCGACACCTCAGCCGCCCCCGGGGCCGGTCCCGCCCGGCCCGGCCCCAGACCCGGTCCCACCCGGCCCCGGCCCGGATCCGTCGCCACCCGGCCCGCCCCCGGATCCGTCGCCGCCCGGCCCGATCCCGGACCCGGTCCCGCCGACCCCAGAGCCCAGCCCACCACCCCCGCCCGGCTGAAGCCCACGGCGTCCACCGCCCCGCCAAGGGGCGGCGGGCCGACCTGCAGGCGCTCTGCCCTCGCCGACGTCAGGGGAGGCGGCGGGGGCCTAGTTCGGGGCGGGGGCCGATGGGGCGTTCTAGGCGGAGGGTCACATCCTGGACGTTGATCCCGGTGGGGGTCACCTGGACTGGGTCTAGAACGAGCCTGGCCACTTCTGGAAGGTCGTGGGCCAGCTTGGCCACTCGTTGGAGGAGTTCCTCCAGGGAGGCCACGTCCACGGGATCGGCGCCTCGGTGGCCCAGGAGGAGGGGCGCGGTGCGGATGGCGCGTACCAGCTCGGCGGCTTCCACGTCCGTGAGGGGCGCCAAGCGGTAGGCACGGTCGTCCAGGAGGGCGGCGGTCTCGTCGGACAGGCCGAACGAGATCACGGCGCCGAACGAGGGGTCTTCCAGGGCGACGATCCGCGTGGGCACGCCGTCGGAGGGGGCCGGCGCCACGGTCTCGGAAGGGCCCGGCGCGACGGTGATGCCGTAACAGGCGAGGAGTTCGGCTGTCTGGTCCTGGGTCGGGGGACCTTTCTCGAGCCACTCTTCCACGAGGGAACGCGCGCGGCGGCGGTCGGTGCCGGCGAACTCGGGGAGGCGGCCGGGCGGGCGCTGGCGCCACTGGGCGTAGCGGATGACGTACGCGAGGGCCCGGACGGCGTCTTCCGGTGCCGGGTAGGACGGGATGGACCCCTCGGCGGCCCAGCCGTCGGGGCCCGGGACCCTGAGGTCGGCGGGCATGCCCTTGGAGCCGAGGTAGGTGGCCACGATCGGCTTGGGGCTCCCGGCGGCGAGACGGAGGATCTTCTCGGGAACGCGCACGTCGTAGCCGCCGATGGTGGGCGGGGTGAAGAGGGCCACCACGGCGTCCACCGTGTCGTCCTGGAGCGCCTCGGCCAGGGCGGCCTCGTACTCGTCGGCGTCCGCGAGGGGGCCGAGGTCGATCCGGCGGCGGCCCTCCAGGCCCAGCGCCGCGGCGGCGTCCTGCGCGAGCAGGCCGAGCGAGTCGGAGTTGTCGATGATCGCGATCCGGTCGCCCGCCGGGAGCGGCTGGTAGGCCAGGAGCTGGGCGACGTCGAAGAGCTCGGACAGGTCCTCGACTCTGATCACACCGGCCTGGGCGAAGAGGGCGCTGACGGCGTGGTCGGGCAGGCTGAGGGCGCGGGCGGCGTGCCCGATCGGCACGCCCTGCGTGCTCCGGCCGCTCTTGACCGCCACGATCGGCTTGCGGCGGGAGAGGCGGCGGGCCAGCCGGGTGAACTTGCGCGGGTTGCCGAGCGACTCCAGGTAGAGCAGGACCGCCTTGGTGGCGTGGTCCTCCTCCCAGTACTGCATGAGGTCGTTGCCGGAGACGTCCGCCCGGTTGCCGGCCGAGACGAACGTGGACAGTCCCAGCCCTCGTTCGGCCGTACGCTGCAAGATCGCGATGCCCAGCGCGCCGGACTGGGAGAAGAAGCCCACCGGTCCCCGGCCCGGCATGGTCGGTGCGAGCGTCGCGTTCAGCCGTACCTCAGGATCGGTGTTGGCGATGCCCAGGCAGTTCGGCCCGACCACGCGCATCCCGTACGCCCGCGCCAGCCGGACGAGCTCCGTCTGGCTGGCCCGTCCTTCTGGGCCCGTCTCGCCGAAGCCCGAAGAGACCACCACCAGGCCATGGACGCCCTTGCCCGCACACTGTTCGACGACCTGGTGAACGCTGTCGGCCCGTACGGCCACCACGGCCAGATCGACGTCATCTGGAATGTCCAAAACCGAGGCGTACGCACGTACCCCGGCGACGGCGGTCGCGGTCGGGTGCACGGGGTAGATCGGCCCGCTGAAGTCGCCGTGCAGCAGGTTGCGGAGCACCGTCTGTCCCACGCTGTGCTCGGCGCGGCTGGCGCCCACGACGGCGACCGAACGGGGGAACAGCAGGCGCTGGATCGACCGCGACTCGGCCCGGTGCTCCCGGGCCGCCATGACCTCCACCGACGTCTCGGTCGGCTCCAGATCGAGCACGAGCTCGATCACGCCGTCCTCGAAGCGCTGCTCGGCCTGGTAACCGGCCTCCCGGAAGACCCTGGTCATCCGCCGGTTGTCGGGCAGGACGCTCGCGACGAAACGGTTCAGCCCACGCTCCCGGGCGGCGGCCGCGATGTGCTCCAGGAGAACGGCACCCAGCCCGCGTCCCTGGTGCGCGTCCTCTACCAGGAAGGCGACTTCGGCGATCCCAGGCCGGTCGGGCAACTGGTCATAACGGACGACGGCGATCATGGAGTCGCCGATCGTGGCGATCAGGGCCACCCGCCGGTCGTAGTCGACCGTGGTGAAGTGCTCGATCTCCCGCTCGGTCAGCTGCGGGCGTGGCGAGAAGAACCTGTAGTAGATCGACTCCGGTGACAGACGGGCGTAAAAAGCCCGCAAAAGCTCGGCGTCATCGCTCCGGACAGGACGCAGATGCGCCGTCCCGCCGTCGGTCAGGACGACGTCGGCCTCCCACTGATCCGGATAGCCCTCGGTCACGTACCCGAGGGTAAGGCACGGCTCCCCGGCCGCCATCACCACAGGTCCCCGGAACAAAGCGAGCAAGAGCATGCAAAAACACCGGTTCTCTGGTTTCGCTGCGCGTTCGAGACCTACTGGGGGTCCAAGAGCTGTTACGGTCAAGCACACGCCCCTGAATGCCGCTCGCGCGGGCCGTGTTGATCGAGGTGATGACTCCATGACGCGCGTGGTCGTGGTCGGCGATTTGATGACTGACACCGTTGCCCGTGCCGCGTTCCCCCTTGCCAAGGGGAGCGACACTCCTGCCGCCGTGACCTCGCACGGAGGCGGTTCCGGCGCCAACGTCGCCTCCTGGCTCGCTCTGGAAGGCGTCGAGGTCGCGTTCGTGGGCCGCCGCGGCTCCGACATCGCGGGCCGCAACCGTGACATGGAGCTCATGGGATACGGCGTGGACGCCCGCCTCGTGATGGACCAGGAGCGCCCGACCGGCACCTGTGTCGTGTTGATCACACACAAGGGCGACCGGACCATGCTCTCGGACCCCGGCGCCAACGGCGCGCTGCTGCCCGAGGACATCGAACGCTGCAAGGACCTGTTCAACCAGGGCACCCACCTGCACCTGTCCGGCTACTCGCTGATCAACGAGGGTTCCCGCAAGGCGGCCAAGCATGCCCTCGACCTCGCCCGCCAGGCGCAGATGTCGATCTCCGTGGACGGCGGCTCGTCCTCCCCGCTCAAGCGGATGGGCGCCGAGCCGTTCCTGGAGTGGACGCAGGGCGCACGCCTCCTGGTGGTCAACGCCGACGAGGCCGAGGTACTGACCGGCCGCGACACCCCCGCCTCGGCCGCCAAGGTGCTCACCGCCTGGTACCCGCAGGTAGTGATCAAGTCCGGCGCCGACGGCGCCCTCTGGTACACCAACGGCCGCCCCGAGCCCATCACCGCCGCCGCCGAGCCCATCGACAAGATCATCGACGGCACCGGCGCCGGCGACGCCTTCGTGGCGGGCTTCCTCCCCGCCTGGCTGGAGGGCAAGCCCCCGGCCGAGGCCCTCACCGCCGGCAACCGCCTGGCCGTCCAGGCCATGCAGCATCTGGGCGCCCGCCCCAGCCTCGACGTTCTCGACAACCCCATCAAGAACTAGCCACACGCCTGCGTGAGACCTCGGCGAAACAAGGTCAGCCGCGGCCGCCCCCTGGCCTGGTGAGAGATTTCCACCAGGCCAGGGGAGACAGATGCCGGGCTTGCGCTAGTCGTCGCTGGGGAGATCGACGCCAACGTCCGCGCCTCCCTCGTCCACGCTAACGCCCACGCCACTACCACCCGGAAGATCAACATCAACGCCGACGGCGTTGGCCGGAGTGGCCGTGAGCGCGGTGGTGACGAGAACCATCAATGTGAGTGCACAGATGCGGGGAGCCATGGCGAGCCGTTCCTTCGGGGGTTGGTTAGGGAGGTGGGGTTGCGGGTTTGCGGGGGGTGAAGCGGCGGGAGTCGTCTCGGACGGCGTTCCAGAGGCGGTTGAGGGGGTGGCCCACCGCGTAGCGCTGGAGGTCGGCGCGGTGAACGAAGGCGCCGGCCATGATCTCGGCTTTGGGTTCGAGGTCGTCGTGGAGGCGGAGGGAGCGGAGGGGGACTTCGTCGGGCTCGCCCGGGCCTGCCATGCGGCGGCCGATGGACTCGGTGACGACCATGCAGCCGCGGACGAAGCCGGAACGCAGGAGTGACAGCCCGTAGTGGATGTCGTCGATGTCGGCCACGACGTCGAGGCGGTCGCGGAAGTTGGGGCCGTACCAGCAGGCAAGGAAGTCGGCCACCAGGCCCGCTGGCGGGACCACCAGGGGCACGTCGGCCAGACGGCTGGTGGGGACCGGGTCGTCGGGCAGGTCGGTGAGGGGCAGGTTGGTCAGCAGGATCGGGGCGCCGCGGGCGAACTCGATCACGTCGTAGTCGCGGAGGCGGTGGTCGCCGTCCGCGGTGCAGACGATGCTGCCGCAGATCAGGTCGACCTGGCGGGTCTCCAGCCGGGACCACAGGTCCTTGGTGCGAACGTGGACGACCTTGAATTCCACCTGTTGCTGCCGGAACTCCTCCGACACCCGTTCCCAGGAGCGGGAAATGATCGGGAGCGTGAACTCGGTGGTGCCCACGGTGAGCATCCGGCCGAGGCGGCGGCGGCTCCAGTTGACCGCGTCCGTCCATTGGGCCACGGCCACATGTGCCAGTTGAACGGCCTCCTCGCCCGTGGGCGTGAACAGGAAGTCCTTGCCGCGCCCCTGCCGCAGCGTGAGCACCTCGCCGCACATCGCCTGGTAGTTGCGGTTGAGCGTGTCGAGCTGCTTTTGCACGCTGGACTGCTCGCGGCCGAGGACGCGGGCGGCCCGGAGCGCGGAGCCGGTCTCGTGCACGACGAGCAGGGTCCGGAGCTGATCGAACGTGGTGTCGAGCAGGCCAGGTGGGCAGTCGAGCAGCCGATCCACGGCGGAGGTCTTGGAAGACACGGACAGGGACGGTACTACTCCTGGGGTGGCTTGGCAGACCTGGCCCCACATGGACTTGAGAGCATTTCAACAGGGCGATGGTTCAGTTGATCACCGCCAGGACCAGTGGTAGGACGGCGGGGACGCCTGCCTGGCGGAGCTGGCGGGTGGCCACGGTCATCGTCCAGCCGGTCTCGATGCGGTCGTCGACGAGGAGGACCGGGCCACGGGCCGCGGCGGCGACATCGTCGGGCAGGGCCAGCGAGTGCCAGACCGAACGGAGGCGCTGGGCACTGTTGTGCCGGCGGGGCACCGGATCGCCGAGTGGAACGAATTCGCCCAGGTAGGGCAGGCGGCCGATCTCGGCGATGCGGTGGCCGAGGCTGCCGATCAGGCGGGGACGGGTACGGGAACCGATGGTGACCACGCCGGTGGGGCGTTCGGCCCAGTCCCAAGCGGACAGGACTTTGACCACGGCGTCGAACATCTCGTCTGGTATGTCGGTGTCAGGGGCGCCCTCGGCGAGGATCTCGCGCAGGCGGTTGCCCCAGCCGATGTCGGTGAGGCGGCCCAGGGCGCGGCCGGGTTCGGCCACGATGCCGGCGTCCATGCGCCCGGAGACGCCGAGGTCGTCTTTGACGGCGGGGGGCCACATGCGCCGGGGCGCGACATCGACGCCGGGGCGGCGCAGGCGGTCGCGGGCCTGGGCGGCTCCCGTTTCGCTGACGTCGGTCGGCCAGTAGGTGCCGGTGCAGTTGTCACAGCGGCCGCACGGGCGGGCGTCGGGGTCGTCAAGCTGGCGGCGCAGGAACTCCTCGCGGCAGCCGGTGGCGTCGAGGTAGTCGAGCATCGCCCGCTGCTCGCGGGTGCGTTCGGCGGCCACCCGCTCGTAGCGCTCCCGGTCGTAGGCCCAGTCGTGGCCGGTGGCGGTCCAGCCGCCCTTGACCCGGCGGACCGCGCCGTCGACGTCGAGGACCTTGAGCATCATCTCCAGCCGGCTGCGGCTGAGGTCGACCTGGGGCTCCAGCGCGCTGGTGGAGAGCGGACGCCCGGCCGCCTCCAGGGTGTCGAGGGTCGTCCGGACGACCGGCTCCGGCGGGAACGCCAGGCCGGCGAAGTAGGCCCAGATGTCGCGGTCTTCCAGGCCCGGCAGCAGGATGACCTCGGCCCGCTCGACACCGCGCCCTGCCCGGCCGATCTGCTGGTAGTAGGCCACGGGCGACTGCGGAGCGCCCACATGCACGATGAAGCCCAGGTCGGGCTTGTCGAAGCCCATGCCGAGGGCGCTGGTGGCGACGAGGGCCTTGAGCTTGTTGTCCTGGAGGTCCTGCTCGGCTTGGAGGCGTTCGGCCGGGTCGGTCTGGCCGGAGTAGGCGGCCACGTCATAGCCGCGTTCGCGCAGATAGCCGGCGATCTCGTGGGCGGCGGCCACGGTCAGCGTGTAGATGATGCCCGAGCCCGGCAGGCCGTCGAGATGCTCGCCCAGCCAGGCGATGCGCATCTCGGCCACGGGGAGGCGTACGACCGCCAGGCGCAAGGACTCGCGTTCGAGCGGGCCTCGCAGCACCAGGGCCTCCGAGCCGCCGCCCAGCTGCTCGGCCACGTCCTTGGTGACCCGGGCGTTGGCGGTGGCCGTGGTGGCCAGGACCGGGACGCCGGGCGGGAGATCGGCCAGCAGCGTCCGGAGGCGGCGGTAGTCGGGGCGGAAGTCGTGGCCCCAGTCGGAGATGCAGTGGGCCTCGTCGATCACGATCAGGCCCGCCCCGGCGGCGAGTTTGGGCAGGACGAGGTCGCGGAAGTCGGGGTTGTTGAGCCGCTCCGGGCTGACCAGGAGCACATCGACCTCGCCCGCCTCGACCTCGGCGAACACCCGGTCCCAGTCTTCGGTGTTGGCGGAGTTGACCGTGCGGGCGTGGATCCCGGCGCGGTCGGCCGCCTCGATCTGGTTGCGCATCAACGCCAGCAGCGGCGACACGATCACCGTCGGGCCGGCGCCGCGCTCGCGCAGCAACCGGGTGGCCACGAAGTAGACCGCGGACTTGCCCCACCCCGTGCGCTGCACGACCAGCGCGCGCCGCCGCTCGACGACCAGGGCGCGGATCGCGGTCCACTGGTCGTCGCGCAGCCGCGCGTGCTCCCCCGCCAGCGCCCGCAGGCAGCGCTGCGCCTCATCGAGCAGCGCCTCGTCGAGCAGGGCCTCGTCGGCCTGGCGGCCGGGGCGCGGGCTTTCCTCGTCAACCATGCCTCCTTGCTACCAGCCCCCGCCGACACCTCGCACCAGAACCGCGTTCTGTGGACAACGCGATGAAACGGCTACCCAAGCTAGGTTGTAATCCTGACTAACTCGCTCTACTGTTTATCTCGCCAGGGAATCTACATAGCGATCTGAATGAGGAGAACGTCATGAACGAGCAGCCGCGCGACACCACCTCCGACCCGGCCACGATCGCCCTGCCGTTCATGGGCATGAGCATCGCGATCAGCGGCATGTACTTCGACAACTCCGCAGTGGGCCTCAGCGTGATGGGAGTCCAGGCCGTCGTGATGCTGGCGCTGCTGTACGTGGTCGTCCGCAAGGTCGTGCGAAGCCGGTCGGCCACCGCCGATGACAGCCCTTTGCAGCGACTCCGCGTCACGACCCCCATGGCCGTCACGCCGATCGCCATCGCCGGGCTGGTCACCGCGGTGAGCTACGGACTCTTCCCCGACAGCGACATCGCGGGCACGCTGGCCGGAGTGGCCGTCGGCAGCGGGCTCATGCTGACCGCCGGCGCCCTCGTCCTCCGTCTGGCCCTGCGCAACTCCAGCCGCTAACGCCCCACAACGCCAGTCGCCTCCCAGCATCCATGGCGAAGGCTGCGCGTCTGCTCAATAAGTGCGCAAGTTCGTCTGGGAAGTCCGTCTCTGGATGACTCGTGCTGTTCGTTCTCCGCAGTTACCCTCCGCCCACGCGACGGCGGAGGAGGCGGATTCGGGCATGAGAGTACAAAGATGGCTCGCAGCATGTGCGGTGGGTGTGTCCGCCGCACTCCTGACGCCGACGCCGGTCGAGGCGGCGCAGGCGCCCACTCCCCCACAGGCGCACGTTCCCCCACGGCCCGTCTCCGACGTGCTGGGCCATAGCGGCCGGTGGATCACCGACTCCCAGGGGCGGCGCGTCATTCTGCACGGCTTCAACATGGTCGCCAAGGCGGCGCCGTACGATCCGTCCAAGCTCGGGTTCGGCGAGGAGGACGCGAAGTTCCTGGCGGCGCACGGCTTCAACGCGGTGCGGATCGGGATCGTGATGACCGGCCTCCAGCCACGGCCGGGCGTGTTCAACGAGAGCTACCTGTCCAGCCTCAAGGCCACCATCGACATGCTGGGGCGGTACGGCATCCGTAGCCTCATCGTGTTCCCGCAGGACCTCCTCAACACCAGGTTCCGGGGCACGGGCTACCCGGACTGGATGATCCGCACTGACGGCATCCCGCCTGAGTTCATCAACTTCGACATGTTCACCAACCTGCTGTTCAATCCGGCGCTCCAGCGGGCGAACGACAACTTCTGGAACAACGCGCCCGTCCACGGCAAGGGCCTGCAGGAGTGGTACACCGACGCGTGGGTGCACGTCGCCAAGAAGTTCCGGAACAATCCGGCGGTCCTGGGCTATGACCTGTGGAACGAGCCGTGGCCGGGAAGCGCCTGGCCCACGTGCGCCCCGCCGTTCGGCTGCAAGGACTTCGACTCCAAGAAGCTCGCGCCCTTCTTCACCAAGATGATCCGGGCCATCCATGCCGTGGACCCCAAGCATCTGACGTTCTACGAGCCGAACCTCCTCGCGACGTTCGGCCCGCCCATCCACCTCGGCAAGCCCGGGGACAAGCAGAGCGGCCTGTCGTTCCACACCTACTGCCCTGACATCTCGGGTGAGCCGATTCCGGACTGGATGTACGCCGTCTGCCACACGATCCAGACGGCCGTCTTCCATCAGGCCATGGCCCAGTCCAAGCGCACCGGCGACGCGCTCATCCTGACCGAGTTCGGCGCGACACCCAATCCCCAGGAGCTCTCCCACGTAGTCCGGGTCGCCGACAGTTACCAGCTCCCATGGATGGAGTGGACGTACTGCCGTTGCAAGGACCCGACGGAGGCTGGAATCACCGAAGGTCTGGTCTACGACCTCACCAAGCCCCGTAGCGGGGCCAACATCAACACCGCTGCCTTGAACGCCCTAGACGAGCCGTACCCCCAGGCCATAGCGGGCACGCCCCAAAGCTATGGCTTCAATCCGCAGACCAGGACGTTCACGCTGACCTACAAACCCCAAGGCCGCGCCAACACCATCGTCTACACGTCCCCAAGGAACTACCCCGGCGGTTACCGAACCACAGTGACCGGCGCGGACATCCTCTCCGTGCCCAACTCACCGATACTCACGCTGAGAGCCAAGCGAGGCGCGACCTCCGTCAAGCTCACACTCACTCCCCCATAGCGAACGGCTCGTCCGTGGTGCCAGCACTCGTACGGCGTTGGCACCACGGACGAGCCGGTCTGCTAGCGGACGAGCCGGTCCGCTAGGAGACGGTCAGCTGCGTAACGGACGGTCCCGGCAACTGGACGGTGAGCTGCCCGTTCGTGATCGGCAGCTGCCCGAGCGAGCCCGGCAGGGCCCATCTTTCAGATGATGACGACTTCGAGCGTTCGCGGTCCGTGCACGCCCTCGACCCGGTCGAGCTCGATGTCGCTGGTCGCCGACGGCCCGCTGATCCAGGTCAGCGGGCGGGACGGGTCGAGCCGGGCGAGCGCCTCCGGCACCGTCCGGACGATCTGGTCCAGCCGCACCACGCACAGATGATGGTCGGGCACCAGCGTCAGCGCACGCCTTCCCTGGTCGGGCGACCCGTCCAGGACGATCGTCCCGGTCTCTGCGATCGCCAGCGCGCAGCCCGTGACGACCCCGTCCAGAGCATCGAGTTCGGCGGCCGGCAGCACCGGATCGTCCCTGACCGCGTCCACACCCTCCAGCCACTCCTCCGGGACGCCGACGGGCGCGCCGATGCGTCCACCCCGCGCCACCAGCAGCCGAGCCACCACAGCATCCGCAACCCCCGAGGCGTCCGCGTGCCCTGCGGCACCCACTGCGGCTGAGGCGGTGTGGTGTACGACGGCCTTGTAGTCCACCAGACGGTCGATCAGAAGGTCGACGATGTCCGTTCCGGCACGGGAGCGCTGGTAGTCCCGGGGCACCGCCACATCCTCAGGGCGTTCATCCGCAGGCACATCCGCCAGTGCGGCCCGCACCTTCGCCAGGATCTGGTCCCGCGTGCTCATCGGTTGCGCTCCCACCACTCGCGGAACGACTGGGGTGGGGGCGCAGGTATGTCCCTCGTGTCCGTCCAGCCCGCCAGTGGCCCGGGCAGCCGCCGGGGCGTCAGCCTGCGGAAGCGCCCAGCGGCACGTTGCCCCGCCTTCAGCAACCCTGGCGATTCCAGAACACGGCGCGCCCCGGCCATCGCCAGGCGCTCAACCCGATGCCCCTTGCCCCCGGCGGCGGCGACCTTGGCCCGCAGGTCCAGCAACACCTCAGGGATGTTGATTTCGACCGGGCAGACGTCGTAGCACGCGCCGCACAACGTCGAGGCGTACGGCAGCGACTCGTCCAGCTCCGACGACATCCCACGCAGCTGTGGTGTCAGGATGGCACCGATCGGCCCCGGATAGACCGACCCGTACGCGTGGCCGCCGGCCCGCTCGTACACCGGGCACACGTTCAGGCACGCCGAGCAGCGGATACAACGCAGCGCCTGCCGCCCCACCTGGTCCGCCAGAACGTCGGTCCGGCCGTTGTCCAGCAGCACCAGGTGGAACTCCTGGCCTTCGGCAGCACCGGTCCACATCGAGGTGTACGGGTTCATGCGTTCACCGGTCGACGAACGAGGCAGCGTCTGCATGAAGACTTCGAGGTCCTGCCACGTCGGCACGAGCTTCTCTATGCCCACCACGGAGATCAGCGTCTCGGGCAGCGTGAGGCACATACGCCCGTTGCCCTCCGACTCCAGCACCACCAAGGTCCCGGTCTCCGCCACCGCGAAGTTCGCCCCCGAGATGCCGACCTTGGCCGCCAGGAAACGTTCCCGCAGGTGCAGACGGGCCGCTTCCGCCAGCGCCGGTGGATCGTCCGCGAGGTCGGCCGGAGCCGGCCGACCCCACTCCGACATCGACCGCTGGAAGATCTCGCGGATCTCGGCACGGTTGCGGTGGATCGCCGGCACGAGGATGTGGGACGGGCGGTCGTCGCCGAGCTGCACGATCAGCTCGGCGAGGTCGGTCTCGTACGCGGTGATCCCGGCGTCGGCCAGCGCCTCGTTGAGCTCGATCTCCTGTGTCGCCATCGACTTGACCTTGACGACCTCGGTCTCGCCGGTGGCCTTCACCAGCGCGGTGACGATCCGGTTGGCCTCGGCGGCGTCCGCGGCCCAGTGCACATGCCCGCCGGCCTTGACCACGGCTGCTTCGAGCTGTTCCAGATAGACATCCAGGTGGCGCAGCACCCGATTCTTGATGGCCGCCCCAGCCGCACGCAGCTCCGTCCAATCCGGCTGCTCGCCCACGACAGCGGCTCTCTTGCCCCGGATGGTGTGCGTGGCCTTGTGCAGGTTGTGCCGGAGCTGCGAGTCACCGACCGCCTTCGCCGAGGCAATAGGGAAGGCGGGCATCCCAACGAACGTCCCGGACACGCCTGTCGCACCGGCTCCTCTAGCACGGGCTCCTGTCACGCGGGCTCCTCCTCTGTGGACGCGAGGATCTGCGCCAGGTGCATGGTCCGCACTCCGGCACGCTGCCGCCGCATCGTTCCGCCGATGTGCATCAGGCAGGAGTTGTCTGCCGCGCACAGCACCTCGGCACCGGTGTCCAGGACGTTCCGCACCTTGTCCGTGCACATGGCCGCCGACACCGCGGGGTTCTTCACAGAGAACGTGCCGCCAAAGCCGCAGCACTCATCCGCGCCGCCCAACGGCAGCAGCTTGAGCCCCCGCACCGCCGACAACAACTTCTCCGGCCTCGTCCCCACCCGCAGTGAACGCAGCGAATGGCAGGTCGGGTGGTACGTCACGGTGTGCGGGAAGTAAGCCCCCACGTCCACGACCCCCAACACATCCACCAGGAACTCCGACAGCTCGTACACCCCGGACGGCGGTTCGACGCCCAGCGTCGGATACCACTCCCGCACCATGGCGGCGCAGGACCCGGACGGCATCACCACCGCGTCGTACCCGGTGAAGATCTCGCCGACGCGGCGCGCCAACAGCTCAGCGTCGGCCCGGTAGCCGGTGTTGAAGTGCATCTGGCCGCAGCAAGTCTGCGCAGACGGAAACTCCACAGTGCAGCCAAGCCGCTCCAGCAGCCGTACAGTCGCCCGTCCAGTCCCCGGAAACAGCGTGTCGTTAACACAGGTCACGAAGAGCGCGACGCGCAAGGTCCGATCACCCCCCGATTCCATACACACGACTGGCTGTTCCCCCGAACACCTCGGCGCACTCCGTCTCACTCAGCCCGTCCAAGGCGGCCTCCGCGAGCTCCAACACCTGGCCATACGAGGCAGCCAGCGTGCAGACGGGCCAATCTGACCCGTACATCACCCTCCCCGGCCCGAACGCATCCACCACGTGCCGTGCGTACGGCAGGATGTCCGCGCTCTTCCAGCCAGACTCCGCCTCGGTGACGAGGCCGGACAGCTTGACGGTGACGTTGGGCAGCCCCGCCATGGCCATGATCCATGACGCCCACGGTTCCCACACTCCGCCCGCGATGTCCGGCTTGCCGGCATGGTCGAGCACGAACGAGACCTCGGGCAGCGCTTCCGCCACCGCCAGCGCCGCGTCCGCCTGTGGCGGTTTGACGAGCAGGTCGTACACCAGCCCGGCCTCCCCCACGGCCCGCAGCCCGCGCCGCACGTCAGGACGCGCCAGCCAGTCCGGGTCGGGTTCGTCCTGGACCTGATGCCTGATCCCGACCAGCGGCCCGGAGAGCGCCGCGATCGTGTCGGCGACATCGGGCGTGGTGAGATCGATCCAGCCGACCACACCCTCGATCGGCTTGGCGTCTGCCGTGGCGAGCAGTTCGCGCGTCTCCGCCAGGCTGTGCAATGCCTGGACGACGATCGACCCTGTCACCCCATGGGGTTTCGCCACCCCGGCATAACGCTCTACATCGAACCGGCCGCGCAGCGGGTCCGCCCAAGGACCGTCCATCCATGCGTACTCGCGGACAGCGGTGTCCCACAGGTGGTGGTGCGCGTCGATCATCATCGAGCTCCTCGCGACGGAACGGGAACGTCGGCGGCCAGCAGACCACCATCACGCAGGTCCGTCCAGAGACTCGCGGGAATGTCCATTTCGAACATGGCCGCGTTGTCCTCTGCCTCGGCGGGCGTACGGCAGCCGGTGAGCACGCTCGCCACCGCGGGATGCCCGAGCGGGAAGCGCAGCGCGGCCGCCCGCAGAGGCACCCCGTGCCCGTCGCAGACGAGCCGCAGGCGCGCCACGCGTTCGAGCAGCTCCGCTGGCGCCGCCGTGTAGTCGTAAGTCGTCCCTCCAGCGAGCAGACCCGAGTTGTAGACGCCACCGATCACGACGGACGTGCCCCGCTCAGCGCACGCGGGCAGGAGCTCACGCAAAGCCGACTGGTCCAGCAGCGTGTAGCGCCCCGCGCACAGCACCACGTCCAGGTCCAGCCGCCGGACAAAACGGGTCAGCATCTCGGCCTGGTTCATACCCGCGCCGATGGCACCGACAATCCCTTCGTCCCGGAGCTCCGCCAGTGCCGGATAGGCCTCGGCATAGACCTGCTCCTCGTGCTCGTCCGGGTCGTGGAGGAGGAGCACGTCGACCCGGTCGAGTCCCAGCCGTTCGAGAGAGCCCTCCAGCGACCGGCGCACGCCGTCGCGGCTGAAGTCCCATTCCCGTTTGACCGGGGGCTCCCCGGCGAAGCCCTGGTCGTCGGGCTCCTCGCCCGGCCGGCGCGGCCGCAGCAGCCGCCCGACCTTGGTCGAGATGGTGTACGAGTCGCGCGGCATGGCCTTCAGGACTTCACCGAGCAGGCGCTCCGCGGTGCCCGCGCCGTAATGGGGCGCGGTGTCGAGATAACGCATGCCGAGACTCAGCGCACGCCGTACCGCGTCGTCGCCCGCAGGCACCGGCGCGTAGAGGCCACCAATGGCCGCGCTGCCGAACGACAGCGCGGTCACCGGGACACCCGACCGCCCGAGCAGCCGCCGCTCTCCCACCCGCATGGACACCGCCATGGACGTCACTCCTGAGCCTGTCCTGAGGTCACCCGGGAGATCACCAGCGCGAACAGGATGATCGCACCGTAGATCGCCTGCTTCCAGAACGAGGCCACCTGGGCCAGCGTGAGCAGGTTGTCGACCACGCCGAGCAGCAGCACACCGGTGATCGCGCCGGTCATGGTGCCCTTGCCGCCGTTCATCGAGATCCCGCCGATGACGGCCGCGGCCATCACCGTGAAGATCATGTTCTGGCCCTGGTTGGCGTTGATGGCGCCCACATAGCCGGTGAGGCAGAGCCCCGCCGCGGCGGCGAGCACACCCGCGACCACGTACACGACCCAGGTCACCCGCTCCACCCGGATGCCCGCGGCACGGGCGGCCTCCGGGTTGCCGCCGATCGCGTACAGCGCGCGGCCGAGACGGTGGTAGCGCAGCACGAATCCGGCCACCCCGAAGCAGACCGCCGCCAGCCACACCGACAGCGGAAGCTTGAGGAACGTGGTCGTGGCAATGGAGAAGAACGGCTCGGGCATGTCGAACAGCGTCTTGCCCTCCGTGGCGCCCGTCAGCAGACCGCGCAACACGATCAGCATGGCCAGCGACACGATGAACGCGTTGAGCCGCAGCTTCACCGACAGGAACCCGTTGAACGCCCCGATCAAGCCGCCGACCACGAAGATGGCCAGGATCCCCAGGAACGCGGGCCATTCCGTGCCGAAGCCCGCCGAGGCCGCCGGGATGACCAGCAGCGCACCGAGCCCCGGCGCGATGCCGACCGTCGACTCCAGCGACAGATCGATCTTGCCGGTGATGAGGATGAGCGACTCGGCGAGCACCACCAGCGCGAGCGCGGCCGAGGCACCCAGAATGCTGATGATGTTGCGTTCGGTCAGGAAGCTGTCGTTGACGACGGCGCCCAGCACGACCAGGGCGATGAGCGCGGGCACCAGCGTGAACTCGCGCATCCGGCGCAGCGCCGCGCCCGCACCGGCCGCGCCGCCGGCGGCCTTCGCCTCGCCGCCGCCTCCCCGCGGCTCCGCCACGGTCTGAGTCATGAGGAAACCCCCTCGATCGATGCCACGAGCTCGTGGTCGTTCCATCCGGCCGCGTGTTCGGCGGTGATCCGGCCGTGCAGGAACACCAGCACCCGGTCGCACGGGCGCAGGTCGTCCAGCTCGTCGGAGATGATGATCACGGAGGTGCCGCGCTCGCGGATCTCGTCGACGATGGCGAGCAGCGCCTCCTTGGACTTCACGTCGACGCCGGCGGTCGGGTTGATCAGGACCAGCAGGTTCGGCTCGACGGCCAGCGCGCGGGCCATGACGACCTTCTGCTGGTTGCCGCCCGACAGCCCGTTCACCGGCTGGTCCGGGCCCTGCGTCTTGATGTCCAGCCCGCCGATCGCCTCGGCCGCGGCGGAACGCAGCCGGCGCGGGGTGATCACGCCCAGCGGCCCCAGCCGGTCGGAGATCGTCATCGTGGCGTTCTCGCCGACCGACAACTCCGGGACCAGGCCCTGGGCGTGCCGGTCGCGCGGCACGAACCCGATCCCGGCGGCCATCGCCTTCCGCACGTCGCCGAACGGCAGCGGCCTGCCATCCAGCGTCGCGGTCCCGGTGTGCGGTTTGCGCAGCCCGACCAGCGTCTCGGCCAGCTCGATCTTTCCGCTGGCACTGGACCCGGCCAGGCCGATCACCTCGCCGCGCCGCACCTCCAGCGAGATGTCCTCGAACGCGCCGTCGGACAGGCCGTCGACCGCCAGCCGCACGCCGGCCGCCACCGGCTCGCGGTGCCCTGTGCTCCGGCCCAGGTCCGCCGCCTCCCCGGTCATGGCCTCCACCAGGGCGGCGCGCGGCAGGTCCGCCACCGGCTCGGTGGCGATCCAGCGGGCGTCGCGGAACACGGTGACGGTCTGGCAGACCTCGTACACCTCTTGCAGGTGGTGGGAGATGAACAGGAACGTCACCCCCGACTCCTCCAGCGCCCGCATGCGGGTGAAGAGCCGTTCGATCTCGGCCTTGTCGAGCTGCGCGGTCGGTTCGTCGAGGATGATGAACCGCGCCCCGAACGACAGCGCCCGTGCGATCTCCACGAACTGCCGGTCCTGCACGTTCAGCTCGCGGGCCGGGACCGCCGGGTCGACCTGGACGTCCCAGGTCGACAGCAGCTCGGCGGCCTCCCGCCGCATGCGCTTCCAGCCGATCACGCCGCGCGTGCCGGGCTGGCGGTTGATGAAGAGGTTCTCCGCGACCGTCAGCTCGGGGATGATCGTCGACTTCTGGTAGACGCAGGCGACCTTGGCCCGCCAGCCGTCCCGGTCACCCGGCGCCGGGGCGGGCTCGCCGTCGAAACGCACCTCGCCGCTGTCCGGCGGGAAGATGCCGGTCAGGATGTTGACCAGCGTCGACTTGCCCGCGCCGTTGCGGCCGACGAGCGCGTGCGACTCGCCGGGCACCACGGTGAGGCGGGCGTCGGCCAGCGCCACCGTGGACCCGAACCGCTTGCTCACGCCGACGGCCTCGGCCAGCGGTGGCGCCGGGGCCGGTTCGGCCGCCGCTGCGGCTGCCGATCCGATCATCACTTGCCCACCGTGTTGCCCCACAGCGACTTGTCGTCGACGTTCTCCTTGGTGACCAGCGGCGCGGGCAGCTGGTCCTCGAGGATCCCGCTGGGCAGCTTGACGATCTCGCTGCCGTGGTCGGTCTTGCCGGGCTGGAAGGTCTTACCTTCCATCGCGGCCTTGATGTAGTAGAGGCCCCACTTGGCGTAGGCGTCGGCGGGCTGCGACACGGTCGCGTCGATCTCGCCCTTGCGGATGGCGTCGAACTCCTGCGGGATGCCGTCGTTGGAGACGATCGAGATGTGCTTGGGGTCGCCGGCCTTGAAGAGCATGTTCTTGCTCTTGAGCGCCTGCAGCGTCGGCGCGAGGTAGACGCCGCCGGCCTGCATGTAGATGCCCTTGAGGTCCTGGTTGGCGTTGAGGAGGCTGTCCAGGCCGGAGGCGGCCTTCTCGGCCTTCCACTCGGCCGGGATCTCCAGCACCTTGATCTGCGGGTAGTTGCTCTTCATGCAGCTGCGGAACGCCGTGGAACGGTCGCGGCCGTTCACCGAGGCCAGGTCGCCCTGGATCTGCACGACCTTGCCCGACTTGATCTTGTCACCGAGGTACTTGCAGGCCTTCTCGCCGTACGCCATGTTGTTCGCGCGGACGACCATCGCGACCTTGCCCTTGTCCGGCGCGACGTCCACGGCCACCACCGGCACGCCCTTGCGCTCGGCCTGGTTGAGCCCGGCCACGATCGCGGCGCTGTCCAGCGGCGCGATGACCAGCCCGCGCACGTTCTGGTTGAGCAGGTTGTTGATGTCGGTGATCTGCTGCGTCGGGTCGGAGTTGGAGTTGACCGTGGGCAGGATGTCGACGCCCTCCTGCTTGGCCATCTGCGGTACGTAGTTGTTGTACGACTGCCAGAAGGGCGAGGTCAGCAGCGGCAGGCCCACGCCCACCTTGCCGCCCTTGGCGCCGCCGGCCTGGGTGCCGCCGCCGCTGTCCGACGTGCTGCCGCAGCCGGCGAGCAGAACGGCGGACAGCGTCGCCGCGGCCCCGGCCAGGATCTTGGTGCGGATCATTGGGTCCTCCTCGGGAAGTGCACTTCAGTTACGGGGCCGAATCAGTTACAGAGCCGAATCAGTCACGGGGTCGGAGCCGTAGTCCTTGCATGCCGCCGTCGACGGCGAGATCGATGCCCGTGGTCGCGGCGGCCAGCGGGCTGGCGAGATAGGCGATCGCGGCGGCGACCTCCTGGGGTGAGACGAGACGCCCGCTGGGCTGGCGCGCCTCCAGCGCGGCGCGTTCGGCCTCCGGGTCCTCGGCCTTGGCCAGCAGGCGGTCGATCCAGGGAGTGTCGGCCGTGCCGGGGTTCACGCAGTTGACCCGGATGCCCTCGCGCACGTGGTCGGCGGCCATGGCGAGGGTCAGCGACCGGACCGCCCCCTTGGTCGCCGAGTAGAGGGCCCGTTCCGGCAGGCCCGCCGTGGCCGCGATCGAGCAGGTGTTGACGATCGCCGCGTGGTCGGACTCGCGCAGGTACGGCAGGGCGGCCCGGCTGACCCGGACCATTCCGAAGACGTTGACCTCGAAGACGCTGCGCCATTCGTCGTCGTCGTTGGCCTCGATCGTCCCCTGCGCGCCGATCCCCGCGTTGTTGACCACGACGTCCAGGCCACCGAGGTGCTCGGCGGCGTCCCGTACCGCCGTGCGGACCGAGGCGTCGTCGGTGACGTCCGCCTTCACCGAGTGGAACGGATCGGGTGCCGCGTTGACGTCCAGGCAGACCACGGACGCGCCGCGCTCGGCCAGGAACACCGCGGTGGCCAGGCCGATGCCCGACGCGCCACCGGTGACCAGAGTCTTGATCCCGTCGAATTCCATCAGCTTCTCCAGACCTCGCCGTGGGGGTGGGCGTAGGCGGCCAGGCTCGCCGCCTTCATCTGGGTGGACATGCCCGGTGCGGCCGGTGCCGAGTAGTGGCCGCGGGACATCCGCACCGGGTCCTCGAAGTGCTCGTGCAGGTGGTCGACGTACTCGATCACCCGGTTCTCGGTGCTGCCGCTGACCGCGACGTAGTCGAACATCGACAGGTGCTGGACGGCCTCGCACAGCCCGACGCCGCCCGCGTGCGGGCAGACCGGGACGCCGAACGCGGCGGCCAGCAGCAGGATCGCGACGTTCTCGGTGACGCCGGCGACGCGGCAGGCGTCGATCTGCAGCACGTCGAGCGCCTCCGCCTGGAGCATCTGCTTGACGATGACCCGGTTGGCGATGTGCTCGCCGGTGGCGACCTTGACCGGTGACACGCCCCGGCGGATGGCGGCGTGGCCGAGGACGTCGTCCGGGCTGGTCGGCTCCTCGATCCAGTACGGGTCGAACGGCTTCAGCGCTTCCATCCACTCGATCGCGGGGGCGACGTCCCAGCGCTGGTTGGCGTCCACCGCGATCCGCACGTCCGGGCCCACCGCCTCCCGGGCGAGCCGCAGGCGGCGGACGTCGTCGTCCAGGTCGGCGCCGACCTTGAGCTTGATCTGGGTGAAGCCGTCGGCGACCGCCTCGCGGGCGAGCCTGCCGAGCTTGTCGTCGGTGTAGCCGAGCCAACCGGGCGTGGTGGTGTACGCGGGATAGCCGCGTTCGAGCAGGTCAGCTGTCCGGGCGGCGCGACCGGGCACGGCCTCGCGCAACAGGTCGAGGGCACGATCCGGGGTGAGCGCGTCGGTGAGATACCGCCAGTCGGCGAGATCGACGATCTGCTCGGGTGTCATCTCCGCCAGCAGCCGCCAGACCGGCTTGCCCGCGATCTTGCCCGCCAGGTCGAACGCGGCGTTGATGATTGCGGCGGCGGCCATGTGGACCGCGCCCTTCTCGGGGCCGAGCCAGCGCAGCTGCGAGTCGTGCAGGAGCCGCCGGGCGAACCCGCCGAGGTCGCCCAGGTCCAGGTCGGTGCCCTCGACCAGCGGCGCGTACGCCTCGATCGCCGCGACGCAGACCTCGTTGCCGCGCCCGATGGTGAAGCAGAAGCCGTGGCCTTCCATGCCCTCGTCCGTATGGAGGACGACGTAGGCGGCGGAGTAGTCGGGATCGGGGTTCATCGCGTCCGAACCGTCCAGTTCCCGGGACGTCGGGAAGCGGACGTCGTGCGCCGTCAGGGAGACCACTTTCACCGGAGCACCTGCTTCTGGCGGCCCAGGCCCTCGATCTCCAGCTCCATCACGTCGCCCGGTCGCAGGAAGGGCTCGCCGGGGCGGCCGAGGGCCACCCCCGCCGGGGTGCCGGTGTTGATGACGTCGCCGGCCTCCAGGACCATGAACTGGCTCAGGTACCAGATCACGTGGTCGACGCCGAAGACCATGTTCTTGGTCGAGCCGTCCTGGCGGAGCTCGCCGTTCACCCAGAGGCGGAGGGCGAGGTTCTGGGGGTCGGGCACCTCGTCGGCGGTGACGAGATACGGCCCGAAGGGGTTGAACGTCTCGCACGACTTGCCCTTGTCCCATGTCCCGCCGCGTTCGAGCTGGAACTCGCGCTCCGACACGTCATTGCTGATCGCGTATCCGGCGACGAGCTCGCGGGCCTGCTCGGGCGAGTCCAGGTAGCGGGCCCGGCCACCGAGGACGACGGCCAGCTCCACCTCGTAGTCGGTCTTGACGCTGCCGCGCGGGATCAGGACGTCGTCGTGCGGTCCGACCACCGTGTTGGACGCCTTCATGAAGATGACCGGCTCGCTAGGGAGCTCGGCGCCCGTCTCCTCGGCGTGGTCCCGGTAGTTGAGGCCGACACAGATGACCTTGCCCGGCCGCGCGATCGGAGCGCCGATCCGGCCGGTGGCGTCCAGCACAGGCAGATCGCCCGTGGCGAGCGCCCGGCGCGCACGATCCATGCCTTCGCCGAGGAACGCACCGTCGATGTCGGCGGTGATTCCCGACAGGTCGCGTGGCGTGCCGTCCTCAGCCAGGACCGCGGGCCGCTCGGCGCCCACCGGTCCCACGCGCAGCAGCTTCACGAAGCCGTCCCCCTCACGCTCTCACCGATCTCCGGAAGTGATCGGATCACTCATGGACTCATCAGACCACTTTCACCCCGTATCCTGGCAAGACCCCGAAACAAAGTCGTTACTTATGAGGATTGGTCAGACCATGTACTGGGATGTCAGGATGGCCGCGTGACCGAAGACAGCACCCCCCGGATCACCGTCACGGAACGGGCGATCGCCCAGATCAAGGCGAAGCTCGCCTCCGGCGAGCTGATCCCTGGGCAGCGGCTGCCCACCGAGCGGGACCTGGCCGCCGAGCTCGGACTCTCGCGCAGTTCCATGCGCGAGGCCATCCGCGCGCTCACCGTGCTGGGCGTCCTGGAGGCCCGGCACGGCGCGGGCGTCTACGTCACCCAGCTGGAGCCCAGCGATCTGCTGGAGACGTTCGGCGCGGTCGCGGAGATCTCGCGCGGGGAGACGCTGCTGCACCTGGTCCAGGTCCGCAAGATCCTTGAGCCCGCCGCCGCGGCCACCGCCGCCGCCCGCATCACCGAGGACGGCCTGGCACGGCTGCGCGCCGAGATGCGCGCGATGGAACGCGGCACGACCTCGGAGGAGATCGTCGGGCACGACCTGGAATTCCACCGGCTCATCACCGAGGCGGCGGGCAATCCCGTGCTCTCCGCCATACTCGGCGGGCTCAACAGCCGCACGTTCCGGGCCCGCGTCTGGCGGGGCTACCAGGAGGAGAACGTCTTCACCCGGACGTTCACCGAGCACGAGGCGATCTACCGGGCGATCGCCGAACGCGATCCCGAGGCCGCCCGGATCGCCGCCGCGGTGCACATCGGCGCGGTCGAGAGCTGGGCCCGGAGCCAGGCGGCCGACGGACTGGCCGCGGAGGGCGCCGTCAGGGATGGCGGAGGTCGTAGTTAGGGACGGAGGAGGTCCCAGTTAAGAACGGCGGAGGCCCCGTTTAGGGACGGGTGCAGGTCGCAGTTAGGGACAGTGCGTAACGCAAGGTAGCCTGCCCGGGGAAGATCAGTGATCAGGCTTGGAGGATCACGTCTGCGTATGGGGCGGGCAGCGGAAAGAGTGCGGCGCACCTTCCAGGTTCTGATGGACGGGGCTCCGGTGGAGCCCCCGGAGGACGAGCCGGGCGAGCTGGTCGACCCGCGGGCGATCGACCTCGTGCTGCGGGTCGGCGATCTGCTGCTGGCCAGCGGCGAGTCGACCGAACGCATCAACGAGGCGATGCTCAGCCTGGCGCAGGCCTTCGAGCTGCCGCGCTGCGAGGTCCAGGTGACGTTCACCGCCCTCCAGATCTCCGTCCACCCCGGTCAGGGCGCGATGCCCGTCACCGCCGCCCGGACCGTCCGGCGCCGCACCCCGGCGTTCTGGCGCCTCGCCGAGCTGCACTCCCTCGTCCAGGAGTCCTCCATCGGCATGCTGGAGCTGGACGACGCGCACAAGCGGCTCGCTGAGATCAAGCACGGCCGGGCGCCCTATCCACCCTGGCTGCTGGTCGTGTGCTTCGGGCTGATCGCCGCCGCGGCGGCCGTCCTGGTGGGCGGCGGGCCGCTGGTCGCGACCACCGCCTTCGTCGCGACGGTGCTGGGCGACCGCGCCGCCGCGGCGCTGGCCCGGCGCGGGATCGCGGAGTTCTTCCAGCTGGCGGTGGCCTCGGCGATCGCGGCGGGCGCAGCCGTGCTGGTGATCGCGGCGGGCAACCCCAACCGGGCCTCGACCATCGTCACCGGCGCGATCCTGGCACTGCTGCCCGGCCGTCCGCTGGTGGCGAGCATCCAGGACGGCATCACCGGCAACATGGTCAACGCCGGCGCCCGCCTGCTCGAGGTCTTCTTCCTGATCAGCGCGATCGTGGCGGGCCTCGGGGTGATGGTCTACGCCGCCGTGCACTTCGGCGTCGACATCGACGTCCGGCACCTGCCCGAGTTCCCCGCCTTCCTGTCCCCGATCGCGGTCCTCGCGGCGGCGGGCGTCTCGCTGACCTTCGCGGTCTGCCTGGTGGTCCCGCGGTCCGTCCTGGCGCCGGCGGCCGTCGGCGGCGGGCTGATCTGGATCCTGTACGTCCTGCTCCTGGGCTGGGGCGTCAAGCCGGTCCTCGCCTCGGCGATCTCCGCCGTGGTGATCGGCACGCTGGGCAGCTTCTACGCCGGGCGCCGCCATGCCCCCGCCCTCCCGTACGTCGTCCCGGCCATCTCCCCGCTCCTGCCGGGCACGCTGCTCTACCGCGGCATGGTCGAGATCAACACCGGCTCGCCCGAGGCCGGCATGCTCAGCCTGGTCGCGGCCCTCTCGGTGGGCCTGGCCCTCGGCGCCGGGGTCAACCTCGGCAGCGAGCTCGTGCGCGCCTTCCAGCGCGTCGGCCTGAGCGCGTCCGGCCGCTGGGCCCGCCCGGCCGCCCGCCGCACCCGCGGTTTCTGACGCCGAAAAATGTCGGTGGCGGAGGTTACCTTCGCGGCATGTACCGACAGGGAGACATTCTCATCCTGCCCGTGCCCGAGGAAGCCGTGCCCCAGGCCGTACGCGACCTCCCGCCGGCGCCACGCGACAGCCGGGGCCGGATGGTGCTCGCCCTCGGCGAGGCCACCGGGCACGCCCACGCGCTCGTCGCCTCGGGCACCCTCCTGCGCGACCCCGACCCCCTGAAGGCGGACTACCTGCACCTGCCGTCCGGCGGGCGGCTGAGCCACGAGGAGCACGCCGCCATCAGCCTGCCCAAGGGCTGGTACCGGGTGATCCGCCAGCGCGAGTACGTGCCGGGCGCGGTCCGGGTCGTGGCCGACTGATGGGCACGGACTGGCAGGCGGCGGCGTTCACGACCGACACCGCGGACCGCCCGCGAGCCGAGGCCGGGATCCGCGCCGCCTACACGGCCGCCGGACTGCCCGAGCCCGAACACTTCGTCTGGGTTCCCTCTCCCATGGCCGGCGCCGTGACTGCAGCGGTCCTGGCCGGCCACGCCGAAATCCTTGAACGCGCCGGTCTGGCCGCCCCAGTGGCCACCGCCTTGGCCGCCGTCCCCGAGGGCGTGGAGGCAGGCGGGTCTGTGCGTGAGGTCGTACGGACTCGGCCGTGGGAACGTGCGCGTACGGAGGCCACTGCCGAGCTGGGGCCGCAGGGTTGGGCACGCGCCTGGGCCGAGACCGGTGCTCCCCTCTGGTCGCAGGTCAACGATCTCGTGACGCGCGTCCGGCAGGCCCTGCGCGCGCCGGTCGACGGCTCCACCGACGACCCGGCCACGAGCTCCGCCGACGGCTCCGCGGCCCCCTTCGACCAGGCGGCCGCCGACGCCGCCCTGGCGGCGCTGCGGGGTGCCTGTGTGGAGGCCGTGCTGGGCCAGCATGACGCGCCGTGGCTGGCGCTCTTCGACTCCCTCGATCGTCTCGACGGGCTGTCCGGCCTCGCGGAGGCCGCGCGTTCGGCGGGCTGGTGGTGGCCGTACGAGCGGCTCGCCATCGTCTCCGGCCGACCCGTCGAGCTGCACCGCGACGAGCCGGGCCGTCTACACCGGGGCGACGGCCCGGCCCTCGCGTACGCCGACGGGTTCGCCCTGCACGCCTGGCGTGGCATGCCGGTCCCCGCCGGCTTCATCGCCTCGCTGGACGGCCTGAGCCCCGCCCGGATCGACGCCGAGGAGAACGCCGAGCTCCGCCGGGTGATGCTGGAGATCTTCGGCTACGACCGCTACCTCGCCGAGACCGGCGCCCGGCCCGTGCACAAGGACGAGACCGGGGTGCTGTGGCGCATCGACCTGCCGGGCGACGAACCCGTGGCCATGGTCGAAGTGGTCAACTCCACCCCCGAGCCGGACGGCACGTACCGCACCTACTACCTGCGCGTCCCGCCCGCCACCCGCACCGCCCGCGAGGGCGTCGCCTGGACGTTCGGCGTGGACGAGGCGGACTACCGCCCCGAGCAGGAGACCTGACCCGGAGCAGGGCCCGGAGCAGGGGGCACGGAGCAGGGGCCCTGCCACAAGCCGGTGCCCGTCGGTGGCCGCTTCCCCGCTACCGACGGGCACCTGTCATCCGGCTCTCCGGCCGACTTGGCTACTTCCCGCCGGGAGCCGTGTCGGTGTAGCCGGTGCCCGTCAGCAGGAAGTAGGTGCTGGGACGCCCGTCCGGGCCACCCGGCATCTCCTCCGCAAGTGGCACGCCGCGCGACAAGGGAGGCGTCGTCGCGGTCTTGGGGAGGAGCTTTCATCGAGTTCCTTTCGGGCCACGGTCACCCGGTTGTTGGCCGCGGACCGGATCGTGTTCACGGCCGTCCGGCGGCGCCGCGCACAAGCCCACCCGCGCGGGCCCGGGGCGGCGCCGAGCACGGCCGGGCCGCTGGGGCGCCGGTGATCACGCCGCCGCGGTGCCGTCGTTGCCGCGGCCAGCGGCGTTCGGTGGTGGGCCGGGTACTTAGGCCAACCGACCACGCGGCCTGCCGCCCGCAGCCGTGCCGTCTGTGCGGCACGCGTGCGCTGCCAAGCCTTCATCATGATCGGACGCCCGCCGGCGGATCCACGGCCGCGAGCAGGTCGAGCGCGGCGGCGGCCTCCACCGCCGGCATCTCGCGTCGGGTGATCAGATCTGCCGGCGCGATGGCCTCCAGTTCGGCGTAGCGCTCCACCCGATCGCCCTCCCGCCGCCACGCTAGGCGATCATCACCCCGGATCCTGCTCGCAGATATCGTCGCTGGCGCGGTGCTCGCCCTGCTGGCGCGGGATGCCACCGGTCTTGATCCCGCGGAAGCCCGCACCGAGGATCACATCCACGGTGTCGCGCGGGGTCGTGGCGGCGGCGACGGCTCTGGCGCCCGGCATCAACACCGCCAGAGCCTTCGCCTGTGCGGCCCCGCCCGTTCCGTACCGGATCTGGGTGGTGGCGGCCGGACGGCTGAGATTGCCGACCTTGGTGACCGTGAGACCCCGTTCCTTGAGGGTGTCGGCGACCAGCCGCGCCTGGCCCTCGCTGCCGGAGCCGTTCAGCACCCGGATCCGCACCTGGCCGGAGGTCGCGGGCGGCGGCTTGGCGGCGGGCGCGGTGATCTTCTCGTCGTTGCGGACCGCGTTCAGGAAGCGTGTGGCGGCGGGCTGGGCGAGCTGGCGGCGGTTGCGGTCCGCGGCGTAAGGCTCGTCCGGCACGGTCACGAAGCGCACCTTGCCCGCGGTCAGGTCGCGCATGCCCTGCGCGATCTTCAGCATGCGCGAGGGCGTGAGGTCGCGGTCGGTGGTGAGTGACTTGGCCGAGGCGGTGAGCAGCGCGTTCAGCCGCGCCGGGTCGGTGAGGACGCCCCCGCTCATCGCCTGCTTGGCGAGTGATGCGAGGAAACGCTGCTGCCGCTGGATGCGCTGGGTGTCCGAGCCGTCGCCGATCTCCTTCCGGGCCCGTACGTAGGCCAGCGCCTGTGCGCCGGACACGCGGTGCGGGCCTTTGGGCAGCCGGAGGCCGGACCTCGGGTCGTTCACCGGCTCGTCCAGGCAGATCGGCACCCCGCCGACGGCACTGGTGATCTTCTCGAAGCCGACGAAGTCGACCTGCACGAAATGATCGATCTTGATGCGGGTGAGCTTCTCGATCGTGTCCATCGTGCAGGTCGGCCCGGCTCGCCCGCTCGCCTCGTTCAGCATGGCGAGGGAGGAGGCGGGCGCCACGGTGCCGTCCTTGCGCTTGCACGCGGGGATCGGCACCATCAGGTCGCGCGCGAAGCTGATGCCCAGCGCCTGTCCGCCGCCGGGCGACAGGTGCAGCAGGATCATCGTGTCCGAGGCGGGCGCCTTGTTGCGCAGCGACCGGCCATACTGGGCGTTGGCACCCGCACGGGTGTCGGAGCCGATCATGAGGATGTTGAGCGCGTCGTTCAGCTTCTTGGGCCGCGCACCGGTGATGAGCTTGTTCGGGTCCTCGTGCTGGATGCTGTTCTGGATCCGCCAGTAGTAGCCGTACGCGCCGAGCGTGGAAGCCACGACCGTGACGGCGAGGGCGATGGAGACCCAGGCGAGAGCACGGCCGCGGCTCCGCGGTGAGGTGATCGTGGTCATCGGCTCGCGTTGATGGCCCTGACGAGGCGGTTTCGCTGGCGGCCGAGCGAGGCGGGCGGAGCGTGCTCCAGTTCGAGACCGAACGCGCGGAGCAGCTTGAGGAGATCCATATCCGACCTTTCACTGCGGTGTGTCGGTGATGTCTCTCCACATCCGCCCGTCCCGGTTCACGCACCTCTCTCGTCGGTGGTCACTGGATCGTCAGTCGCAGGGGATCGTCAGTGGTCATGGTTATCGTCGGCGGTCATGGGCGGTTTGGACGACGTACGGCGCACCCTCCTGGCCCTTCCCGACACCGAGGAGGTGCCGGGGCGCAACGGGCACACGTACTTCCGCACGTCCGGCACGATCTTCACGTGGGTGACCGAGGACGAGCGGAAGGCGATGGTCAAGGCGATGCGCGCCGAGCAGAGCGCCCTCGTCGCCGAGGCGCCCGAGATCTACGAGCCGGGCTACTCGTCGGGACGCTTCGGATGGGTCGTCGTCCATCTGGCCAAGGTGCCCGCCGACGAGCTGGCCGAGCTGCTGAACGAGGCGTGGCGCCTCACCCATCGCCCGCCCCGTCAGAGGTGAGGGATGCGTTCGAGGACGCCCCCGGCGAAGACGTCATAGAGGCCCAACGGCTCCAGATGGACGTATCCGATGTGGCAGTCGCATACGTCAAGAGGGCAGGGACGCGGCGCGAGCGCCGGGCGGAACGAGCCGTCGTAGAGGTTGCCAAGGACGGCCGGGACGAAGTGGCAGCGGCGGACCGTGCCCTCGCCGTCCACCGAGATCACGGTGTCTCCCGTGCGGCAGGCCTGGCCGCGGCTGGCGTGCGGGTGACGGCTGAAGGAGAAGAGGGGATCGATCGCGGTCCAGCCGGCCGCTTCCGCGTCGGTGTAGGTCCGCCCCTCGGCCGCGTTCACCCAGACATAGGTGTCAGGCGGCAGGTCGGCGCGCAGGTTCTGGGCGGCGGCGAGATGTTCGGGCTGCCCGACGATGCCGACGCTGAAGCGGATGCCGCGCGCGTTCAGGTCGCCGCACTTGGCGAGGAAGCGCTCGTACGGGACCTGGCCCGGATGGTAGGTCGTCCACAGGGCGAGGGTGGAGGGGTCAGCCTCGGCAGTCCAATCCACGCGGTGGCTGAGATTGGTCTGGATCGCGACGCGTTCGACGTGCGGGAGATGGCTGAGCTCGATCAGGGCACGGCGGTACCACGACCGGACGAGTCCCTCACCCCACGGCGTGAAGAGCACCGAGACCGTGTGGTCCTGGGCCGCCACCCATTCGGCGAAGCGTTCCAGTGCCGCCCGGTCGGCGCGGAGCTGCTCGGGGGTGTCGCGGCGCTTGGCGAACGGGCAGTAGGGGCAGTCGTAGTCGCAGCTGGCCAGCGGCCCTCGATAGAGGATCGTCAGATGACCGGTCGTCTGGCCGGTCATCATCGTGCCTCGTACGAGTCCATGAGCGCGCGCACCCGGCCCGAGAAGAGCGCCGGCCCGATCGCGTCGGAGTAGGCCAGCCCTTCTGGCGTGAGCCTGATGACGTTCTCGTCGAGGTCGAGCCAGCCGTGGTCGGCGAAGGCAGCCGTCTCCTGGGCGAAGTCATCGGCGGCGTCGGCCCCGAAGCGCTCGCGGTAGGCGGCGCGCTCCAGCCCTGACGCCTGGAGGAGAGACTGGACGAAGTGCCGCCGCCTGCGTTCCTCGTCATCGAGCGCGAATCCCACGCGAGCCGTGCCGAAGTCGTTCTCGCCGACGTAGGCGTCGATGATGCCGCGCACCTGGCTCGCCCCCACCGCGTACTCGAACGAGTAGTGCAGCTTGGACGTGTAGGAACGCGCGCCGCAGCCCAGGCCGACCATGCCGTCGGTCTGGCAGCAGTATTCGGTGCCGCCGGAGCCGCTCCCCGCCAGCCGGAACATGCGCATCGACACCTGCTCGTATCCGTTGGCGAGCAGGTGGTCGCGGCCGATCCGGTAGAGCTCCAGCCGCTGGTCGTCCCAATCGCGGCCCTGGCGGCCGAGACCGGTGAGCGGGCGGACGTAGAGCGGGTAGAGATAGAGCTCCTCCGGATTCCAGGCGAGGGCGGAGTCGAGCGAGTGCAACCAGGACCGCGGGGTCTGCCCGTCGATGCCGTAGATCAGGTCGATGTTGAGGACCGGGAAGCCCACGGCACGGATGCGGTCGAGGGCGGCCTCCACCTCGGCCGGCTTCTGCGGCCGGACGGCGGCGCGCGCCTCGGCGTCGACGAAGCTCTGCACACCGATCGACACCCGGGTGGTGCCGCGATCGCGCAGGACCGTCAGCCGGTCGGTCGTGGACGTGGCCGGCGACGTCTCCACCCCGAGGGGGATCGCCGCGAGATCGCCGAAGCGCCCGGCGATGTCGCAGAGCCGTTCCAGCTCGGCGGCCGTGAGGTAGGTGGGCGTGCCTCCACCGAACGCGGCCGTGGCGAACGAGGTGTCGTCGCCAAAAGCGTCCCGCACCGCCGAAGCCTGCCGTTCAAGTGCGTCGAGATAGGCGCCGGTCAGCTCCTCAGGTGCGCCCGTGCGCGTGAAGAGGTTGCAGAAACCGCAGCGCATCTCGCAGAACGGGACGTGGAGATAGAGGAAGAGCGCGTCGCGGGACTCGTCCGCCCACACGTCGCCGAGCTTGGGCTCTGGCAGCAGTGGGCGGTAGGCGGTCTTGTGAGGGTAGGCGTAGACGTAGCTCTGGTAAGGCGTCACGGGATTGGCGGCGGGGTTCATGAGAGCACGAACTCCCCGTACGGAACGGTCCAGACGACCTCATGGCCGATGCGGTGACCGGTATGCCCGTCCTCGCCGTACGCCGTCCCGTGATCGGAGCACACGATCACGAAGCACGGCCGTCGCATCAGGTCGAACAGCCGCCCGAGTTCCCCGTCCACGTAACGGAGTGCGGCGGCGTGGCTGGTCCGCGAGTCGCCGTCCTCCCGCGTTCCGCCGTCCAGATAGAACCAGTTGGGCTGGTGCAAAGCCGACACGTTCAGCAGCAGGAAAAGGCGACGATCGGCGGGCAATCGGCGCACGACCTCGCCGATCCGGTCGATCTGGTGGGCGAGCGAGCCGGGATCGGCGACGCCGAACGAGGGCTCCCAATGGCTCTCGGCGAACAGGCCCGGCAGGGCCGAGCCCAGCGGCGTCAGCTTGTTGAAGAAGCCCACCCCTCCGACGCACACCGTGTGATAGCCGATCTCGGCGAGCCCGGCCGGGAGATCGGCGGCGTCGAACGTCCACGTGCCCGCGGCCGTGGTCTCGCTACCGGGGAAGCTCCCCGCGAACAGCCGCGGATGGGGCCCGGGATCGGCCGGCGTCGGCAGGAATCCGGCGAGGATCGCGGTGTGCGCCGCATACGTGAAGCTGCCGGGGCTGTGCCGCCGCTCCCATTGCCCTCCCGGCAGCAACTCCGTGAGCGTCGGCGTCTCGCCTGCCGCCGCCAGCTCGGCCGCCACGTCGTAACGCAACGTGTCGAGGGTCACCAGCAGCACATCATGGCTGCCGATGACATCGTTCATGTCGTTCATACCAGGACGTTCCTCAACAAGGCGGCTTTGACCTGGGCAGTGTAGGTGTCGAGCCCCTCCGCCGACGTGCCGGGCAATCCGGTCAGCCCCGGCAGCAGGTCCCCGAAGGCGTTCACCTCACCGACGGCGAACCGCCGCCAGCCGACGCCGACCAGGAGATCCACCCCGACCATGAGGCTGCGCGGGAAACATCCGGCCGCCTGCTCGCACACCTCCAGGGCCCGCCGCCAGCCGCTCTCCCCCAAGGCGTCCCGTACTGCCCCGAGATCGCCGCGCGCGCCGCCCAGATGGAGGTTGGTCATCGCATGCCTGCTGGTCCGCACCACCGCGTGGGTCGCCTCACCGGCGATCACGACGACCCGCAGATCCAGTGTCCGGCCGTTCATCGACGCCTTGGGCAGCCAGGCCTCGACATGCAGGCCGTCCGGGGCGAGGGCGTCGACCAGCGCCGCGACCTCGCGTTCGGACTCGTACGAACGCACGCGCAGCGAGTTGTGCAGGCCGCGCGGCGTCATCGCCACCGACGTGACCGCCTTGATCCGGCCGCCCGGCCCCGTCTGCAGAGCGACGACCCCGGCGGCCGACGATCCGTGCGCCGGCTTGACGAAGACGCGCGGCACGCGCCCGGCCGCCATCCGCGCCCGGAGCTCGTCGTAGCTCTCCACCTGCGGCAACGCCACCGGCACGGGAACGCCGGCGGAGCTGAGCAGCGCATGGCAACGCCGCTTGTCGAACATCACCGCGATCTCGTCCGGAGCGTTCAGAAGCCGTGCTCCGGTCGCGCCGATCCGTTCGAGCGCCGCGGTGAACGTCGCGTACCAGCGCGCCCCGCCCCCGACCCGAGAAGGATCGCCCGGACCGCGCAGCAACGCATCCGCCTCGGGATCCTCACCGGGTGAGTCGATGCGCAGCAACGTGCCCGGCTCGATCGCGAGCTCGGCTCCCCGGAGCACGTCCGGCCAGGCGATCACCTGCGGCTCGACGTCACAGGCCGCCGTGAAGAACGCCACGCGGCGATCCCCCGGAGTCCCGATGACGGTGAACGTCATTCCGACGCCGCCACGTAGAAACCGGCATCCCACTCGTCGGACCACTCCACCTCGCGCGTCGCGTCGCTCGCCAAGAGCTCGACACCGGCCCAGGCCGAACGAGCCCGCTCCAGCATCGGCTCCGACAGGAAGGCGTAGTCCATGTCGAGCCTCTTCAGGTGGGTCAGCGGTTGCCCAGACAGCAGGGCCTCGACCCCCTGGTCGGTCAGCGTTCCCATGCTCACGCTCAACGACTCCAGCCAGGCCACCACGGGAGCGGACGCCAGCGCCTCCGCGATCTCATCCTGGATCTCGCTGTTCTGCAGGCCGAGGTGCCGGAGCGCGGGCAACCGCTCACCGGCCAGGATCGGCGCCAGGTCGTCGAGAGCCGCGTCGCCCCCGTACTGCTGGACGCCGAGCCACAGGACGAGCTCCTCCAGGTTGGGCAGGTCGCTCGCGGCCACCGCCCGGACGACGTCCGCGGGCAGGCCACCCGACTCGAACCGCAGCTCCTTGAGTGCCTCGCTGCGGAACGGGCTCAGCACAAGATCGTAGGACGAGGAGCCGCCCCCGCGGACCCCCAGCCGTTCAAGGCCGGGGAACGCCTGGATCACCGGCGTGATGTCCCCCTGCGCGATCCACGACAGGTGGTATTCCTCGTCCAGGATGTCGCCGAGGAACAACGCACGCAGGGCCGGAAAACGATCCGCGTTCGCGACCAGCGCTCTCGACGCCACGGGCTCCTCGTAACCCCAGAACCCGATGATGAGGCTGGTCACTCTGGCGGTGTCGACGGCCGCCACGAACTGTTCGAACAACCGCGGGAATCCGTCAAGCTCGCCCCAGTCACCCCGGACGGCCCAGGCCACCTCAGCCGCGTCCGGCAACTGCCCCTCGGTGTCAAAGCCGAACGTGAAGACCGGCAAACCGTCGAACTCGGAGAGATGCTCATCGATCGCCATGGCGTCTACTCCGAGACCGCCACATAACGCCAGTCGTCGTCCGGCGTCTCCTGCTCGCTCAGATCGACCTCGACACCGGGCAGGGCCGCACGCACCCGCTCCATCATGGCGTCGGACAGGAAATGATGGTGCAGATCGAGGCGCTTCAAATGGGTCAGCGGCTGCCCGGACAACAAGCTCTCGGCTCCGTCGTCGGTCATCATCCCCATGGCCAGGCTCAACGACTCCAGCCGCGCGACGACCGGCGCCCCGGCCACCGCCGCCGCGATCTCGTCCTGGATCTCGGCGTCCTCCAGCCCGAGCCGCCGCAGCGTGGGAAACCGCTCCCCGCTGAGCACCGGCGCGAGATCCGCGACCGTGGTGTTCCCCCCGTACTCGTCGACCCCCAGCCACAGGTCCAGCTGCTCCAGGTTGGGCAGATCGCTCGCGCCCACCGCCCGGACGACCTCCGCAGGCAGGCCGCCCGACTCGAACCGCAGCACCTTCAGCACATCGCTGCGGAACGGGCTCAGCCGCAGTCCCTGCCCGCCCCGCACCTCGAACCGCTCCAGCAGGGGGAACGCGGCGAGCAGGGGGCTGACATCGGACTGCTCGATCCACGAGATCTCCGACTCCTCCCCGGTGATGTCGCCCAGGAAGAGCGCCCGCAGCTTGGGGAACCGATCGGCCGCCCCGGTCAGCAGCGCCACCGGATCCGCGCACTCCTCGTCGTACGAGGCCCCCCAGTAGCCGATGATCAGAGCCGTCACCTCGGTGGTGTCGACCCGTTCCAGGAACGCGGCGAAGACGCCGTCGAACGGATCCTCGTCGAAGCTCGTGCGAATCGCCCAGGCCACCTCCCCCGCCCCGGGAAGCTCGGTGTCCGGCCCGGTCTCCTCGGTGAACGACTCGACCCGGAGCCCGGCGTACCCCATGAGGTGCTCGTATACGCCCATGCGCGTCCTCTCACTGATCGTCGGCTCCCTGTCCTACCAGGAACGCCCGACAAACAAGGGCAGCTCCACCAAAATGGCTACGCCATCCGGCGGTGGTCATCCCGTTCCACCGCTCGCACCCTGGAGCCGTGTACAACACGATCTCCCTCATCGCCTTGGCACTTTCGGGATTCACCACACTGCGGCAGCTGCGTCATGCGCACTCGTCAAGCGACATGACCATGCTTCTTGAGGTGGCCATGCGCAATATCCGCGACAAGGATTTTCAGAGCGACCAGCACTACGTGCTGACCAGGCTGGCCCAGGAGCACAGCCCTGACGGCGGGATGGACGCCTCCCGGAGCCCGTTCGTTCCAAGACGCGCAACGTCGCGTTCACCTACGAGTACATCGGCATCATGTACGCCCTGGGAATGGTCGACTGGCGCGTGACGCTCAGCATTTTCCACTTCCGGATCAGTCAGGTATGGCAAGAAGCCCACCGCGGACATCCTCCGGGCACTCGGCCTGCGCCACACCCACGGCCTGGTCTGCCCCGGCGACGAATGCACGCAGGAAGTCACCCTTCGCAACACGGGCACCGCTTCCATGAAGCTCTACAACTTCGTGATGCTGGATGACGCCAACTTCTACGCCGACAAGACCTGCGCCAACTACGAGCTCAAGCCCGGCCCCAGCTGCACCGTCCGTGTCTCCTACCGAGGCCCATCGAAAACCACATCTACACGGCCCGCCTGGTCATCCACCAGAGCCTGCCGGACGACCCCACCTACATCGCCCTGACCAAGCAGCCCATCCCGGCCTAATAACTAATCGCCATGGCCCGCCGTCTTCCCAAGAGCGCACCTGGCCCAACACCCCACCCGGCAGACAGCAGGATGGTGCTGAAGATCTAAAAGCAACAGCGACAAAGATGCAGGCGGCAGGCACAGCATGTTGCTGACGCGCGGATTTCATGTTGACTGATGTTCCGACTCAGCTGCGCAAGAGCACGGGAAACCGCCAGAGTCAAGGGTTTGTTGTTACCAACAGCTTTGCCTATCTGCCGATTATTGCTGCACCGCATCGCGAAGGGCGGCAAGGGTCACCCCTCTGGCTCAGCACCCCGCCCGGCCGGCGGCAGGGTGGTCCTGAAGATCTCGATATCGGGCCCTGCCATCCGACGGGATCGCCAGATCCACACGCGGCAGACCCATCGACCCGGCCGCCAACCCCTGGCACGACGACCACTTGGCGGCTTGAAACACCCATAATCCAGCCTGCGGCCCGGCGCACCACCACGCCGGGCCTACAGGCACGCCCACACCACGGCACAACCGCTTTCACGAAGGGCGCGGCCGATCGGGCAGCATCGGCACAACCCCTTCGCCGTGGTGAGAGCAGGTGGCTACAAGAAGTCGCGCAGGCGGGCGGCGAACCTTGCGGGGTCGTCGACGAAGCCGGTGTGGCCGCCGGGGAACATCGCGGGCTCGATGCCGAGGGCCGAGGCCAGGGCCCTGGAAGCCCGGTCGCAGATCTGCCCCGCCGAGTCCTCGCCGATGGCGACGATGATGCGGGTCATGCGGTCCGGGTCAGGGCGCCAGTGTGTGGTCTCGCGGAGTTCGTGCTCGAACCAGCGGCGCTCGTCCATCACCGTCTGCGGGTCTCGCTCGCCTCCAAACATCGCCTCGATCGCCTCTTCGGGCAGGTCGATGTTCGCCTGAACCATGAACTTCCGCCATGCCGCGAGGACGTCGCCGCCAAGGTAGGTGGCGATGATGTCCTCCGTGCCCGCATGGAGGTCGGCGCGGTCGGGGAGCAGTTCGACCAGTGGAGGCTCGTGGGCGATGACGGTGGCGATCTGTTCCGGACAGGTCTGCGCGAGGGCGAGGGCCGTCACCGCCCCTCCGCTGGAGCCCAGGACCACGGCGGGACCGGCGTTCAGGTGGGCGAGGAGCCGGGACAGGTCGTCGGCGCGCAGGTCCGGGGTGGAGTCTTCCTCGCGATCGTGCACCGGGCTGCGGTTGATTCCGCGCGGGTCCGTCGTCAGCACCGTGTGGTCGATGGCGAGCAGGTCCGCGAGCGGTTCGAACGCCGCCGCGTCCATCGGGGCGCCGACGAGCGCCACCAGCGGGCCCTCGCCGCGTACCTCATAGTGCAGGCGCGCGCCGGGGACGTCCAGGGTCTGCATGGTCAGGGTGCTCATTTGATCCTCCTGGTCAGGTCTGCCTCTTACCCCTGCGTCGAACGAGAGACAACCGGATCGACAGCACACCCAAAAAAGTTCCTACGGCGCGGTCGACCATCCTTCGGGGGCGGCACCACGGAGTTCGGAGAGTGACAGGGCAAGCCGGCTGCGGCCCGGCACAGGGCCAGCTCGCGCCGGGCAGCGGCCAGTTCGGTGTACGGACTGGACGGGGCGTTCAGTGGCTCCACGTTTTCCAGAGAATCAAAGCAGTCGTCCTTGAAAGCCATGATCAGCCCGAGCCCGGCGAAGGCCGCCAGCTCGGTCACGGCCATGCTGTCGTCGGGTCAGCAGTGCCTTCTGGCTGGACGGGCGGGGGCTGGTGCGTGACCGGCGCGGTCAGCTCGGCGAGTTCCCTGTGCAACTCGCTGAGCTTGGCGTCCGATCGAGTGCGCAGTCGATCGATGACGCCAGCCCATTCCGCGTCCGTCGACCGGGCGAGTTGGCCGCAGGCAACGTCGATCGCTTCGCGGACCAGGCGGTCGGCGAGATCGTGCAGCCTGAGACTGAATTCGAACCCCGGAAACGACTGGCGCACCTTGATTGGGCATCTGGAGCGGATCCGGACCGAACTCGCGTTCGCGGCAATCTGCGATCGGACCGCTGGTCGGGCGGCTGTAGGGCAGTCTCAGGCCAGGTAGTTGGCGCGGCCTTCGTCGTCGACGTCGAAGGGCTTCGTAGGGAGTACGCAGAACTCGTTTCCCTCGGGGTCGGCCATGACGAGGAAGCCGCCTTCGTCGTACTCCCTCAGCCGCCTGCCTCCCAGCTCCTCGATTCGCCGCTGCTCGGCCGCCGGATCGGGGGATGCGAGGTCGAGGTGCACCCGGTTCTTGCCGGTCTTGGGTTCGGCGACCCGCTGGAAGCCGAGCGTCAGGCCGTTCTCGCGGCGGAGCCAGACGTACGGACCGGTCCTGGCGGCGACGGGCCGGCCGAGGAGCGCTCCCCAGAACCCGGCGAGGCGTTCGGGGTCGGCGCAGTCGATCGTGATGTCTCTGATCACCAGCATCTGACGATCGTCCCTCTCGCGGGGGAGGCGGATGGGTCACACGGGGGAAGTCTCCGCGTGGGTCGCGGTAGATCGTGGCTCGCATGACCACGAACTGGAAGATCAAACTGGCGGTCATCGCCGCACTGACCGCGCTCATCGCCGGAGCCCTGCTGGCCACCGGCTCGGATGCCGCGCAGGCGATCGGGAGCGTGCGATGACGACCATGACCGTGGCGAAGCCCGCCGTCCGCACGACCATGGGGCCCGTTCCCCGGTGGGCTGGCTGGGCCGCGCAGGCGACGATGTGGTGCGCGGTGCCGTCGGGCATCTGGCGGATCCTGTTCGGGCTGGGTCTTCCGGCCGGCTTCACGGGCTCGCAGGATCCGGACAACGGCCCCTGGTACGTGCTGCCGTACGTGATCGGGCTGACGGTTCTGTCCGAGGCGCTGGCGTTCCTCAGCATGGGCCTGGTCCGGCCATGGGGTGAGATCTGGCCCCGTTGGGTGCCCTACCTGCGCGGCCGTGAGATCCACCCGCTCGCCGCGATCATTCCCGCCGCCCTCGGCTCCGTCGCGCTGATGCTGATCTGGATACCGATGTTGTTCGTCGAGTTCGAACCCGATCCGGAGCTGCCGCACGGCTCCAAGGGCATGATCCTCTGGCTGTGCTACGCCCCGCTCGCGGCCTGGGGCCCGTTGCTGGCAGCGGTGACCGTCGCCTACGCCATCCGCCGCCGGCGCTACGGATGATCAGGCGGCCTCGTCGGTACGGGCGGCGGCGAGAACGGCGTCCAGGAGACCCGGATAGCGCGCGTCGAGATCGTCCCGCCGGAGGGTCACCAGGTTCTCGCGCCCGGACGGCTGCTGCCAGACCACCCCGCTCTCCCTGAGAACGCGCCAGTGGTGCGTCATGGTCGATTTCGAGGTCACGCCCAAAATCCCGAGCACGCTGGTGCAATTGTGCTCCCCTCCGGCGTCGAGGACGCGGATGACGGAGAGCCGGATCGGGTTGCCCAGCGCAGAGAGGACATCCTCGATTCTGATCTGGTCGCGCTCGGGGTGCCGGTAGCCCATGGTCCAACTGTACCGCGATAGTCGAACTGTTCGGGGTTGTCGAACGGTACACAAGTACGTGAAGATACGTACATTCGTACTGTCGTTGGAAGGGGCGCACGCCCATGTCCGCACCACCCCGGCTCGGCTGGACCCTGGCATTGCTGGCGCTGGCGCAGCTGATCTACGCGCTCGACCTCAACATCGTTTTTGTCGCACTCCCCGAGATCGGCGCCGACCTGGGCTTTCCGGGCCAGACTCAGCAGCTGGTGGTCAGCGCCTACGTCGTCTTCGCAGGCGGTTTCCTGTTGCTCGGCGGTCGCGCGGCCGACCTGCTGGGCCGCCGGCGGATGTTCGTGCTCGCCCTCGCCGTCTACGCCGTGTCCTCGCTGGCGGGCGGGCTCGCGGGCGACCCGGTCGTCATTGTCGCGGCCCGGGCCGTTCAGGGCATCGGGGGCGCCCTGCTCCTGCCCGCCACACTCTCGCTGATCAACAATCTCTTCGCGGAAGGCCCTGGGCGCAACAGGGCACTCGCGATCTGGGGCGGCGCGGGTGCCAGCGGCTTGACCATCGGCGCACTGCTCGGCGGTGTGCTCACCGAGAACTTCGGCTGGCCCGCCGTCTTCTATGTCAACGTTCCCCTGGCCGGGCTCGTCGCGCTGGCGGCGCTCTTCGTCATCCCGCGCGATCCGTCACGCGGCGAGCGGCGCCGGTTCGATCTGCCGGGCGGTCTCAGCGTCACGATCGGCGCCACCTCGCTGGTCTTCGCCCTCGTGGAAGGACCCGAGCTGGGCTGGGCCGACCCACTGGTCGTGGGCGCCTTCGCGCTCGCGGTCGTGTTGCTGGTCGCCTTCGCAGTCGTCGAGTCGCGCAGCGCGGATCCGCTGATGCCGTTCCGGTTGTTCCGCAACCGCAGCCTCACCGTCGGCATGACCATCACGTTCGTCTACATGGCGACGTTCGGCGTCCTGCCGTACTTCCTCACGATCCTGATGCAGAGCGTGCACGGGTACAGCGCGCTGGAGACCGGCTTGGCGTTCCTCATCCCCTCTCTCGCCATCGCCACCGGGACCCAGCTGGGCGAACGCTTCGCGAGCCGGATCGGCGACCGGAACGCCCTCTTGATCGGCTTTGCGATCGGCGTGATCGGCACGGCGGGGCTCGCGGTCGGCTTCGACTCCGCCGCCGGCTACTGGCGGCTGGTGCCCGGGCTCGTGGTCTCGGGCGTCGGCCAGGGCATCGTCTGGACCGCCATGTGGATCACCTCGGCGACCGGCACCCCGGCCCACGAGCAGGGCGTCGCCAACGGGATCGCCTCCACCGCGCTCAACATCGGGAACGCCATCGGCCTGGCCGTGTTCACCGCCATCGCCGATCTCGGCACCGACGGCAAGACCGGCGAGGCCCTGCGCGCAGCCACCGCCGACGGGGAGTTCCTCGTCGTCCTCCTGACCGCCGCGGGCATGCTCGCCGGCCTCCTGACGGCCCTCACCCTCCGGCGCAGCGGGACCCGGCAGCCGCGCCCGACGCCGGCCGGCTTGAGCACGGGTGACCAGAACGAGCCGAGCATGCATCCCTGACATTCGGCCGGCACCCCGGTCGAGGAGCCGGCGAGGCGGGCGCCGTGGATCCACGGCGCCCGCCTCCGGTCACGGGCGGAAGGCGTCGGCGTTCTCCGTGGCCCATTGGGCGAAGCTGCGCGCGTCGCGGCCGGTGATCTCCTTCACGGTCGGGACCACGGTGTAGCCGGCCTCCGGCGTGTTGCCCAGCGCCTCGACGAGGAACTCGATGGTCTCCTCGCCCATGCCGTCACCGCGCCACTTGGCCCGGGCCTCGTCCACGGTCAGCTCCACGAACCCGATCTCCCTGCCGATGGCCGCGCTCAGGATCGCGACCTTCTCCTTGAGCGTGATGGCCTCGGGGCCGGTGATGGTGCAGGTCGTGCGGTTGTGACCTCCCTCGACCAGCACCGTCGCGGTCACGGCGGCGATGTCGCGCTCGTGCACCAACGCGCTCAACCGGTCGCCGAACGGCTCCTTGATGACGCCCTCGGTCTTGATCGTCTGCGCCCACCAGCGCAGCGTGTTGGACATGAACTCGACCGGCTCGAGCAGCGTCCACTCGATGTCGGTGGCGGCCAGGGCCTGCTCCAGGTCACCCTCCGCGCGCCCGCCGAGCACCGTGACCCGCCGCACGCCCGCCTCGGCGGCCAGCTTCACCAGACCGGCACCGTCGGGCAGTGGCGTGTAGTCGTCGCCGGCGAAGTTGATGAGGTGCGCGGCCTCGACGCCGTCGAAGACGCCGGCCAGCGAGTCGAGGTGGGCCAGGTCGCCGGCGACGACCTCGACGCCTTCGGGGAGCGCGGCCTTGGCGGGGTTCCGGGTGAGGGCGCGAACCTGCTGTCCCGCGGCGAGGAGCTCCGCGACGACGAGACGGCCGACGGTCCCGGTGGCACCGGTGACGAGGAAGGTCATGACGAACCCCAATCTTTCGGAACGGAACGTTCTGATCTCATAATAGCAGAACGGAACGCTATATTCCGCATCGAGGCGAGACGTTGCGGGCGCCGGCTTCGAGAGGCGTCTCAGGAGCAGCTCGGTGGCTGGCCGGGCCAGGCTCGGGGGCGGGCGCGGCGTGGGAGGGCGGGGACCTCGTCGTCGGGGTCTTCGACGTCCTCGAAGTCGAGGTCTTCGTCGGTGGCGGCGCCGAGGAGGCCCGGGGTCAGGCCCTGACCGGGGGCCGACATGCCGTCCAGGGCCTGGGCGAAGTGCTCGTCGGTGAGCGACTCGACGTTCTCCTGGGTGCGGAGGGCCACGAGGACCGCGCGGCGGAGGAGCTCCTTGATGAACGAGGCGGTCACGCCCTCGGTGCGTTCGACCACGGCGTCCAGGTCGGCGTCGAGGCGCAGATGGCGCGCGTAGAGGCGCAGCAGGCGCAGGCGGCCCTCGGCGTCGGGGCGCGGGATCTCCACGGCCAGGTCGACGCGGCCGGGACGCTCGGTGAGGGCCCGTTCGAGGACCTCGACGCGGTTGGTGGTGAGCATGAAGACCACGTCGGCGTCCTCGGCGACGCCGTCCATCGCGTCGAGGAGGGAGAACAGGATCGGCGAGCTCTCGTACATCTCGCGGTCCTCGGCCACCAGGTCCACGTCCTCCAGGACGATCACGGCCGGCTGCAGGCGCCGGGCGAGCGCGACGGCGTTGTCGAGGAAGCGCATCGCCGGCCCGGTCAGCTGGATGACCGTGTAGCCGGCGAGCCGGCCGATGAGGTAGCGGACGCTGTGGGTCTTGCCGGTGCCGGGCGGGCCGTAGAGGAGGACACCGCGCTTGAGGTGCTGGCCCGCGGCGAGCAGGCGTTCCGCCTGGCGGGCTATCCCGACGACGTGCTCCTCGATGCCCTCCAGGCGGCCGTCGGGAAGGATCACGTCCTGGGCGGTGAGCTCCGGGCGTGGGAGGAACGTGACGAGCTGGTTCTCCATGTGCTCGCTGACGCCGAAGCTCACGAACTTGCCGCGCAGGACGTCGTGCTCCTCCTTCAGGCGGCGCACCTCGTCGCGGACCGCCGTGGCGACCTCGCGTTCCTGGGCGAAGACGACCAGGCCGACCTGCTGGTTGAAGTCCTCGGTGGTCTGGATGCCGAGGACGACGGGCGTGCCGTCGGCGGCGCGGCTCGGCACCATGCCGAGCTTCACGACCTCCATGTTCTGGTCCGGCGCGATGCCGGTGGTCCCGTAGTCGGGCCGGCCGAGGCGGTACGAGCCGAAGTCGAGCGCGCGGGTCAGCATCGAGTCCAGACTCTCGAAATGCCGCTCACCACCCGAGATCCCGAACCATTCGGCGCCCGGCGAGTGCGCGGCGAGGTAGGCCTCGACACCGCGCTGCAGGCTGGCGTGGTCCCAGTCGGCGAAGTCCTCGTCCACCGTGAGCACTTCGTGGAATTCGCAGCCCAGGTGGTCGGTCAGCTTCCTGATGAGGGGCGACTGGGCGTTGTCGTCGCTGACCCGGTCGGCGGCGGAGCGCAGCAGGCGCTGGAGTGCCGCCGCGATGGAACGGGCGGACGCCGGATCGAGTTCGCCATCGGGTGTGGACACGAGTTCCCCGTTCGGTCGGCCGCCCGCCTCAGAGTGGCAGGCCCGTCCCGCCGATCGCGAGCGAATTTCGCACCCGTACAGACGAGAAGACCCCGGACGGAGTTCCGTCCGGGGTCTGAGCCGGTGTACGTCACGCGGTGGCGATGAGCACCGAGCCCTTGTACTTGTCCTCGACGAACTTCTTGACCTCGGGCCCCTGGAGCAGCTGGACCAGCTTCTTCACCCGCGGGTCGTCCTTGTTCTCCGGCAGCGTGACGATGCCGTTGGCGTACGGGTTGCCCTCGGGCTTCTCCGCGACCAGCGCGTCCTTGTTGGGAGCCAGGTTCGCTTCGAGCGCGTAGTTGCCGTTGATCACGGCCGCGTCCACGTCGTCCAGCGACCGGGGCAGCTGGGCGGCCTTGAGCGCCTTGAACTTCAGCCCCTTGGGGTTGGCCGCGATGTCCTTCTCCGTGGCGCTGGTGGGCGCGCCCGGCTTGAGGGTGAGCACGCCGTTGTCGGCGAGCAGCTTGAGCGACCGGCCCTGGTTGGCGGGGTCGTTCGGGACCGCGACCGTGGCGCCCTGCGCGAGCGCCTTGATGTCCTTGACCTTCTTGGAGTAGATCCCCAGCGGCTCCAGGTGGACCGGTGCCACGAACGCCAGCTTGGTGCCCGCCTTCTTCTCGAACTCCTGCATGAACGGCACGTGCTGGAAGTAGTTGGCCGTGACCTGCTTTTCCTTCAGCGCGTTGTTCGGCTGCACGTAGTCGTCGAAGGTGACGATGTCGAGCTTGAGACCGGCCTTGGCCGCCAGGCTGTCTTTGACGTACGTGAGGACGTCGCCGTGCGGCACCGGGTTGACGGCGACCTTGAGCGGCGCGTTCTTGTCCTCGGACGCGTCGGACGAGCCGCAGGCGGTCAGCCCGGCGAGCAGTCCGGCGGAGGCCAGCGCGATCGTAATCTTGCGAAGCACGAAGAGTGCCTTTCTCTCGATGGGATCTGGTCAGGAAGGTCTGATTGCGGTCAGGCGCGCCTATTTGCGGATCAGGCGCCGGGCGATGAGGTCGCCGGCCAGCTGGACGGCCAGCACGATGGCGACCAGCAGCACCACGGTCGCGATCATGACCTTGGTCTCGAAACGTTCGTAGCCGTAGGAGATGGCCAGGTAGCCGAGGCCGCCCCCGCCGACCGTGCCGGCCATCGCGGTGTAGCCGATCACCGCGATCACCGTGACCGTGAGGCCCGACACCAGGCCCGGCCGGGCCTCGCGCAGCAGCACCTTGGCGACGATCTCCCGGCGGGTGGCGCCCATGGCGTGGGCCGCATGGATCACGCCCGGGTCCACCTCGCGCAGACCGATCTCGACCAGGCGTGCGTAGAACGGGATGGCTCCGACCGTGAGCGGCACGATCGCGGCGGTGTTGCCCAGGCTGGTGCCCGTGATCAGCTTGGTGAACGGGATGATCGCGACCATCAGGATGAGGAAGGGCAGCGACCGGCCCACGTTCACCACGAAGCCCAGCACCTTGTTGAGCGGCGGAACCGGCAGCAGCCCGTCCCGCTCGGTGAGCACGAGCAGGACACCGAGAAGGGTGCCGAGCACCGCTGTGAACGCCGTCGCCACGGCGGTCATGGTGAGAGTCTCCTTGGTGGCCGGCCAGAGGAGCGGCCACACCTCGCTCCAGGTCATGAGAGTGCCTCCTCAGTGGCAAGGGGGTCTTCGCCGCGCACTGCCGTCCCGCCGTCTACTGCCGTCCCGCCATCTGCTGCCGTCTCGTCTTGCACTGCGGCCTCGCCGTCGTGTGCGGCCTCGCCATGGACCTCGACGGTCAGCCCGGCCTCACGCAGGTGCGCCAGCTGGGCGGCGTTGATCTGGGGGTCGCCGGGGAGTTCGATGCGCAGCCGGCCGATGCGGGCGTCGCCGATCTCCTCGACGGCGCCGCCGAGGATGTTGACGTCGATGGAGTAGGTGCGGGCCAGTGTGGACACGAACGGCCTGTCGGCGCTGTCGCCCTCGAACGTCACGTCCACCACGGTGGTGCCGGGCCGTACGGTCGCCTCGGGCAGCGGGAACAGGCCGCGGGCCAGCTCGGAGCCCGGCCGCAGCAGCAGGTCACGGACCTTGCCCGACTCCACCACCCGGCCGTCGCGCATGATCGCGGCCGAGTCGCAGATGCGCTTGACCACGTCCATCTCGTGGGTGATCAGCAACACCGTGAGGCCGAGCCGGCGGTTGAGGTCGCGCAGGAGCTCCAGGATCGAGGCCGTGGTCTCGGGGTCGAGCGCCGAGGTCGCCTCGTCGGAGAGCAGCACCTTGGGCCGTCCCGCGAGCGCACGGGCGATGCCGACGCGCTGCTTCTGCCCGCCGGAGATCTGGGCCGGGTAGGCCTTGGCGTGCTCGCTCAGCCCGACGAGCTCCAGCAGCTCCGCCACCCGCTGGGCTCGTTCGGCCCTGGGCACGCCCATGACCTCGAGCGGGAACGCCACGTTCCCCGCGACCGTGCGGCTGCCGAGCAGGCCGAAGTGCTGGTGGATCATGCCGATGCCCTGGCGGGCCCTGCGCAGCTCGCCGCCCGAGAGCGAGAGCAGGTCCTGCCCGTCGACCACCACGCGCCCGGTGTCGGGGCGCTCCAGGAGGTTGACGCAGCGGAGCAGGGTGCTCTTGCCGGCGCCGCTGCGGCCGAGGACACCGAAGATCTCGCCCTCGCGGACCTCCAGGTCGACGCCGTCGACGGCGGCCACCGCACGCCCTCGGGCGCGGTAGACCTTTCGGAGTTTTTCGATCTGAATCAAGGGAAATTCACCCGTGCGGAAGTCCCCGCCGTCAGGCGGAGAAGGCGATCAGGACAGGAACGTGATCAGGACAGGAACGTGATCAGGCCAAGGGCGCGATCAAGACAGGAACGCTGCCGGGCCATGGAAACGCTCGCAACGCCGGCAAGCGGGCTGCGCGGGCTCTACGAGCGGCCGGGCGGCCATGGCGCATGGCTCAGCAGATGCAATTCGAAGATCATGTGCGGCTCGGGGGTCGGAGTTCGCTCGCTTCGGGGCGCGAGGCTCTGGCAGGGGCCCTCAGCTGTCACACATTCGCCGACGGCACGCACAGCGCATGGCCCGCGGTGGTCGCGGGCAGCGCATGAGGCGGGTGCGTACGTCGATCATGATGTCATCAGTAAACCTGTTCGACATAGATGACGCAAATCGACCGCACCCCCTATGACCTGCGTCACTGTCCCTTCGGGTAGCCGACGCGGACGGATCCCGAGCCGGTGGTGACGCTGATCTGCCCGGTCGCGTCGTTGTCCTCCAGCGCGCCGTCGATCTCGCGCTTGCCCGACCCCGACCAGCCGTCCACCCGGTAGTGGGTGCCGCGCGGAACCGTGACCGTCGCGGCGCCGGAGCCCGTCCTCACGTTGACCTTCTGCGGCGGATCGACGAACGACAGATCGACCGAGCCGGAACGCACGCCCGCGTCGACCTCCGGAGAGACCAGAGCACGACCCTCGATCGAGCCGGAGTTGGTCCCTGCCCAGACCCTGCCGCGCAAGTGGTCCAGCTTGACCGCGCCCGAGGTGCCATGGATGCGGACGTCCCCCGCGATGTCACGGATGACGACCCGCCCGGAGGTCGCCTGGACGCGCACCGACACCTCCGGCGGCACCTGCAGGTCGAGGTCGGCCGCGCAGCCGAAGGCATCGTACGGAGGCACCTCGCCGTCGCAGACGACCAGGATCTTGAGGGTGCCGGCCTGCACGCTCCTGATGACCTTCGGCTTGGTGACCGACCACGTGAGAGTGCTGTGGAGCTTGACCCGGCCGGTGGAGCCGGCACCGATCGCGACCTCCGCGCCGCCCGCGTCGATCTCCAGCGCCTTGATCGCGCCGGGCACGGTCTCGGTCGTGCGCTCGGTCCGTTCGAACAGGCGGCTGAGCGTCGCAAGGCCTGTGGGGAGCACCACCACGATCGCGGTGAGCACCGCCAGCAGGATCCAGACGCCCCTGCGGCGGGGGCGTTCCGGCAGAGCCTGCGGGCCAGGCGAGGCCGTCGGGCCAGGCGGGTTCGGCGGGGTGTCGGCCGTGCGCGCTTCCGTCATCATCACGCCGGGTCTCCCCCTCGCAGGAATCTCAGCACCGCGAGGACCCTGCGGTGGTCGGCCTCGGCGTGGGGCAGGTCGAGTTTGGCGAAGATGTTGTTGATGTGCTTGGCCACCGCGCTGTCGCTGACGACCAGCTTCTCGGCGATGCCGGCGTTGGAACGCCCCTCGGCCATGAGCTCCAGCACCTCGCGCTCGCGCGGCGTCAGGCGTTCAAGCGGGTGGCTGTTGCGGCGCAGCAGCAACTGGGACACCACCTCGGGGTCGAGCGCGGTGCCGCCGGTGGCCACGCGACGCAGCCCGTCGAGGAAGACCGAGACGTCGGCGACGCGGTCCTTCAGCAGATAGCCGACCCCGCTGGTGTTGGTCGCCAGCAGGTCCGCCGCGTACCGCTCCTCCACGTACTGCGACAGGACCAGGACCGCGACCTCGGGCCACTGCCGGCGGATGACCAGCGCGGCGCGGATGCCCTCGTCGGTGAAGCCGGGCGGCATCCGCACGTCCACGATCGCCGCGTCCGGCCGGTGCCGCTCCACCGCCGCGAGCAGCCCCTCGGCCTCGCCGACCGCCGCCACGACCTCGAATCCGGCCGTCTCCACGAGCTTGGTCAGCCCGGCTCGCAGCAGGACCGAGTCCTCGGCGATCACAATGCGCACGGCAACTCCACGGTGATGGTCGTCGGTCCCCCGGCGGGGCTGGTGATCCGGAAGGTACCGTCCACGGACTGCACGCGCCGCGCCAGCCCGGCCAGCCCGGTCCCGCCAGCCCCGCCCGCTCCGCCGGCACCGCCGCCCGCAGCGGCGGAGGAAGGGGCGGCGCCGCCGATCCCGTCGTCGGTGACGGCCACCCGGAGGAGGTCGCCGATCCGGTCCACGGTGATCTCAACTTTCGTCGCCTTCGCGTGCTTGACCACGTTGGTGAGCGCCTCGGAGACGACGAAGTAGGCCACGGCCTCGACGGTGGACGACGCCCGCTCCGCCACGTCCACCCGCAGCCGTACGGGCAGCGGCACCCGGGCGGCGACGCCCGAGAGGGCGGCGTCCAGCCCGCGGTCCTCCAGGACGGCCGGATGCAGGCCGCGGATGAGGTTGCGCAGCTCGGTGAGCGCTTCCTTGGCCTCTTCGTGCGCCTCGACGATGACCTGCATCGCCTCGTCCGGGATGCCGGTGAGGGTCTCCCGAGCCAGGCCGAGGTTCATGGCCAGCGAGACGAGCCGTTGCTGCGCGCCGTCGTGCAGGTCCCGCTCGATGCGGCGCCGTTCGAGGTCGGCCGCGTCCACGACGCTGGCGCGCTTCTCGGCGAGGTCCTCGACCTTGCGGGCAAGCTCCTCGGCGCGGCTCGGCCCCAGGAGTGCGACGCCGGCACGCGTGTCGAGGCGAGTGACCCCTGCCGCCAGCCAGGGCGCCGCCAGCAACAGCGACACGCCACCCACCCAGGTGACGGCGACGGTGGCGGCATGGCTGTTGGGCGACAGCCCACTGGAGTCGGGGAGCGCCCAGGCGAACGTGGGGAGCGCGGCCATCGCGACGCCCGCCGCCCATACCCACAGGGTCAGCAGGCCGCCTGCGGCGATGAGCGGACCCACGAGCACGTGATAGAGGAGCACCCGCCAGGCCGTCCACGAACGCAGCTGGCGCAGGGCGCCCTGCCATCCGGGGCCGTACTGGGCCTTGCGCGGGAGCAGGGGGATCTCCACGCCCAGCATCGCCCAGAACCGTTCGCGATGGGCCCGGGTGAGCGGATGGGCCAGGAGGAGCACCACGATCGCCGAGATCCACCAGAAGCGGTACGGAGCCCAGAACGGCACCCAGACCGCGAGCTGCAGCGGCACCCCTGAGACGACGAAAGCGGTGTCCCGCCACGTCGCCGCCGACCACGGAGCGTGCGTGCGCACACGCTCCAACGCAGAGATGGATGCCATGAGGCAATACCGTATTGGCGCTGCTGAGGTGCCGCCATGCAGTGCGCGTGAAGATCGAGGGTGAACCTGGTGCCACCCCGTGTCGGATATCGGCGTTACTGACGGTGACGCCCGGCGCGGCCAGGCTTTGGATCATGAGTGACGAAGCTGCGCAGCGGACGCGTACCGGCGTACTGGGATGGGCGCTGACCGGCGCCGGAGCGGCGATGGTGCCGTGGATGTACGTGCTCGCAACCCGGTTGCCGTCCACCACGGAGGTCTCCAACTGGTCCACGGCGTGGGTCGGCCTGGACGCGATGCTGGCGGCCGGGCTCGTCAGCACGGGTGTCCTGCTGCGGCGGAAGGACTCACGGCACACCCTCACCGCCGCCGCCACCGCCTCGCTGCTGGTGATGGACGCCTGGTTCGACGTGACCACGTCAGCCGGGGGTGCCGAGCGGGCGACGGCCGTCGCCCTGGCGGCCGGTGTGGAACTGCCCCTCGCCGCACTGTGCGCCGCGCTGGCCGTCCGCGGCCTGCGCAGACCACACCGGAACGGCACGCACCGGAGCGGCGCGCACCGGCCTGTGACCAGGGGGGTTTCGTGGTCGGGCCCGGGCTCGTCGAGGACGGCGAGCAACGTCCTGAAACGTCAATCGATCAGGTGAAATCAGCCGTCTCCGACCCTTAGAGTGTGGTTTTGACATCGGGCCCTCTTCCGGCTTCGGAGGGGCCCGTTCCGCTGTCCGGCACGAGCACGATCAAGAGGTTTCCGGAGATGACCGACCACGAGCTGTACGACGAGCTCCTCCGGCTGCTGCGCGACGGGATGCCGGAGCCCGCGCCGGCCGAGTTCGACGACGAGACGGGCTTCCTGCCGCTCGGCGTCGATGTGGACGGCGACGTCGGCGTCGTCACCTTCCTGTGCCGCGAGCCGCTCGGGTTGTTCATCGCGGGCACCACGTTCCACCGCCGCAACGGCGAGTGGATGGAGCTGGGCGGCGGCGGAGGATCCGCGCCGGACCGGCCGCTCGCCCGCCGCACCGCGTCCGAGCTCGGCGGGCACCACCTCCTGACGTACGGCACCGGCAAGACCGTCCGCAACGCCGACCGGCTGCTGCCCTGGGGCGCCAAATGGGTCAGCCAGGCACGGCTGCAGGTCTCGACCGAGGTGGCCCGGTTGCGCGTCGGCAACCGGTTCATGAGCGTGCCCGCGCACGGTCACGCCGTGGTGGTCTGGGGAGCTCGCCGGGCCCCGGTCGTCGAGGCGCTCGCGGAGGACGGCTCGGTCCTCGGCTCGCTCGATCTCGGGCAGCCGCTTGGAGCGCTCCGATCCACCGCCTAGGGCCGTGACCAGGCACTGACCGCGTACGCCGCGCCCAGCCGCTGGTGCATCGCCGCCGCGACCGTCTATGACTCCGTGTATATGGGTCACTAACTGCGTGTACATCAATTCAATTACATATGGTTACTAGTGATCACTGTTTGTGTTAATTTCCGGGCGACAAGGATGCTTCGGCGACAGGAGACACCCATGGGATGGCGAGGATTGTTGTCCTGGAATCCCTTCGGAACGATGATCGCGGTGGCCGCGATCGTCCTCGGCGCGCTCGGCATGATCATCGGGGACGGCGTGAGCCAGGGCATGACCAACAGCCTGGCCGGGCACGCCAACGTGATCGCGCATCTGTGGGGGGCGATGTTCGCGGTGGGCGGCCTCGTCAATCTCTACGGGCTGTACGCGCGGCGGCTGGTGATCGAGGTCCCCGGCCTCTACCTGATCACCGGCGGCTACGCGTTCTACTGCCTGACGGTCATCACCGGCCTGCAGACGCAGGGGCTGGCCGCCGGCACCATCTCGGGGGCGCTCACCATCGGCTGCGTGCTCAAGGCGCACGCCATCATGAACCGCGCCCGCCACGTGGCGCAGGAGGGCGGTGAGGCCGCATGAACACCGCCGACATCATCGTCTCCATCGCCCAGGTCGCCGCGGGCGGCACGATCGTCCAGGCCATGGTCGCGGTGTTCCGCCGGCGCAGTGAGCTTCGCCAGCTCGACCGGCAGAGCGACTCGGTCGCGGTCGACACCGCCGACCAGGTCGTCACGATGCTGCGGCGGGAGCTGATGGAGAGCAGGGAGGAGCTCGCCGACGTCAAGCAGGACCGCGCCAACCTCCAGCGCCAGGTCGGCACGCTCAGCGAGCACGTCTCCAAGGTCAGCGCCGATCTGGCCGTGGCGCGCGCCGATCTCGACCGCTTCCGCAGCAGCTCGACCTGACACACTGGCCGGGTGGCCGTGCCGCCGGACTATGACGACGATCCCGGGCGCTTCCGCCTCGGTTCGCGCATCACCGAACGTCATCTGACGGCGCCGAGCCTGTACGAGCGTCTCGCCGCCAGGCTGACCCGGCACCGCATGATCGTCGACATCGGCTGCGGGGAGGGCGCCCTCGCGGCGGCGCTGCGCGCCGTCGGCGGCCCCTCCCATCGCGCCAGACCTCCCGGCCCCTCCCCGCAGCGGCTCGTCGGCGTGGACGCCTCGGTCACGATGCTCGGCGCGCATCCGCGTCCCGTGGTCCTGGCTGAGGCGACCCGCCTGCCGTTCGCCCCAGGGGTCTTCGAGGCCGCCCTCGCCGTCAACGTCCTCTACCACCTGGACGATCCGGTCTCGGCTCTCCGGGAGGCGCGCCGCGTCCTGGCCCCGGGCGGCCTGTTCATCGCGTCGGCCATCGCCCGCGACGACAGTCCGGAGCTCGCCGAGGTCTGGCGCCGCGCGCCCACTCCGTTCGACGCCGAGGAGGCCCCGGGCCTCGTCGCCGCGGTCTTCGGCACGGCCGAGGTGGAACGCTGGGACGCCGCGCTCATCACGCTCCCGGACCGCGACGCCGTCCGTGACTACCTGGTCGCGCGCCAGGTCCCGCGCCAGGCGGCCATCGACGCCGCGCGCCAGGTCAGGACGCCGCTCCCGGTCACCAAGCGCGGCGCCCTGATCCTCGCGAACCGTTGACCAGAGCGGCCGCTGGCCCAAGGCGGTGGCTGATCAGAGCGGTGGGGTGGTCGGCGGGAGCGCGCGGTGCCGGGTCGCCTGCTCGTACGCGTAGCCCATGCCGAGCAGGCCGGGCTCCGTGAACGGGCGGCCGAGCAACTCCACGCCCACCGGTAGGCCTCCGGCGGTGAACCCGGCGGGCACGCTCAGCGCGGGGAAGCCGCTGAATGCGGCCAGCCGGCAGTTCAGATACGACTGCGTGACGCCGATCTCCGTGGGCGGCCGGGTGATGCTCGGGTAGACGATCGCGTCCAGGTCGTGCGCCCGCATCAGGTCGCTGATGCGCTGCTTGAGGAGGTCGCGCTGGCGCAGCTTCTCCTCGTACGACGGGTTGGGCAGCGGCGGGCTCCCGACCCACGCGCGCAGGGTGGACAGGACGCTCGGCGTCACCTGCCCGGACGTGGCGATGTCGGCGAGCGTGATCTGGTCGTACGGGGGTTCCAGCCGGGCGAGCGAGGCCGGGCGCCCCTGGGCGGACGAGGCCAGATAGGCGTTGAGGTCGCGTTCGAACTCGTCCCGGACCCGGTTGGCACCCGCCGCCGCGGCGAGGATCTCCGGCTGGGCGCCGAGCTCGACCGTGCGGGCGCCCAGCTCGGCCATCCGCGTGACGGCGGCGCGGACCCGGGCCGCTGTCTCCTGCTCGTCGCTCGTGGCCGTCGCGAAGTAGTCGGTGAAGATCCCGATGCGCTTGCCGCGCAGGGCGCTCTTGCGGAGCGTCTTCTCGTAGCTGCGCGGCGTCCTGCCGATCGCGGCGCGCGTGACCGGGTCCTTGGGGTCGTGGCCGGCAGTCGCGCCGAGCACGAGCGCCACGTCGCGGACGGAGACGCCGATCGGACCGGCCACGTCCTGTGTCCCGGCCAGCGGCGCCACGCCGTCGCGGCTGGACAGGCCGAGGGTCGGCCGCAGGCCCACGAGGTTGTTGTGCGCGGCCGGGATGCGGATCGATCCGCAGGTGTCGGTCCCCATCCCGACCGGGGCGAAGGCCGCCGCGACGGCGGCGCCGGTGCCGCCACTGGAGCCGCCAGGATGCCGCGCCGGATCGTAGGGGTTGCGGGTCTGCCCGCCGAGGGAGCTGATCGTGTAGATGTTCATCGCGAACTCGTGCATGTTGGTCTTGGCCAGCACGATGGCGCCCGCCTTGCGGAGGCGGCGCACCTGCTCGGCGTCGTCCGGCGGCTGGAGCTCGCGGAGGGCGACCGAGCCACTGGTCGTGGGCATGTCCGCGGTGTCGAAGTTGTCCTTGAGCACGATCGGGACGCCGTGCAGCGGTCCCCGGACCCGGCCGAGGCGGCGTTCGGCGTCCAGCCTCCTGGCGTCGGCGAGCGCGCGCTCGTTCACCCTGATCACGGCGGTGAGCCCTGGGCCTGCGGTGTCGTACGCCTTGATCCGGCGCAGGTACTGCTCGACGAGCTGGACCGAGGTGACCTTGCGGGCGGTGAGCAGCGCGCGGATGTCGGCGACGCCCAGACCCGCGACCTGGGGAACGCGGCGTGAGGGGGCGGCGGAGGCGGCGTGGATCGGCAGGAGCGCGGCGGTCAGGGCCGCGGTGGCGGTGAGCGCGGTGAGACGGCGGGGCAGCATCAAGATCCTTTCGGGGGGCCTGCGAGGAGGCTAAAGGATCAACGATCGCGACGGGTTGCGGTGATGTTTCAGAGCCAGCCGAGGTCGCGGGCCGCTCGTACCGCCGCATGGCGGTTGTCCACACCCAGCTTGGTGACGGCCGCGGACAGATAATTGCGGACCGTTCCTTCGGAGAGACCGAGGGAACGTGCGATGCGCGAGATCGGAACGCCGTCGGCGGCGGCGCGGAGCGTGTCCAGTTCGCGCGGGGTGAGGGGGCACTCCTCGGCGGCGAGCGCGTCGGCGGCGAGCTGCGGATCGATGTACCGGGCGCCGTCGAAGACCTGGCGGATGACCTGGGCGAGGCGTGCGCCTGGAGCGTCCTTGCCGAGGAATCCGCGGACCCCGGCGCCCATGGCCCGGCGCAGATTGCCGGGGCGGCCGTGGGCCGTGACGATGACCAGCTTGCAGGCGGGGAGCTCTCGGGCGAGGCGCTCGGCGGCCGCCAGCCCGTCCAGCCCCGGCATGTCGATGTCGAGCACGGCCACGTCGGGAACGAGCTTGCGGGCCAGGTCGACGGCCTCGTCGCCGCGGCCCACGTCGGCGACGACCTCGATGCCGTCCTCGGTTTCGAGCAACAGGACGAGGGCCTCGCGGATGAGGGCGTGGTCGTCGGCGAGCAGGACCCGGATCATGGCTCTCTCGTTTCCAGAGGCACCGAGGCCCGCACGCGGAACATGCCGTCGCCGTCCGGCCCGGCCGCGAGCTCGCCGCCTGCCGCGGTGACTCGTTCGGCCAGCCCGTGCAGTCCGGTGCCCGGCGTGTGCGACCGACGGCCGGCGCCGTCGTTGACGATCTCCAGGTGGACGCGCGAGTCGGCGGCCAGGGTGATCCGGCACCAGGAGGCGCCGCTGTGCCGCAGGATGTTGGTGGCGGCCTCCCGGGCCACCCAGCCGAGGGGTTCGTGCACGTGGGCGGGCAGATCGGGGATCGCGGGCCGGTCGCAGCGGATGCCGGCGGCCTGGAGGACGGCGGAGATGCCCTCCAGCTCGGTGCGCAGCGACGTCGTCCGGTAACCGCGGACGACCTCCCGGACATCCCGGACCGCGTCCCGCGCCATCGTCTGGATCTCGGTCAGCTCCTTGCGGACGCGCGGCGGGTCCCGGTCGACGAACCGTTCGGCCACCTCGGCTCGCAGCGCCACCGCCTGCAGGCTGTGACCGAGGACGTCGTGCAGGTCACGGGCGAAGCGCAGGCGTTCCTGCCCCACCGCTGAACGGGCGAGCTCGGCGCGCGCCTCCCTGAGCTCCTGCACGATGTGGAAGAGCCATACGGTCACGTACCCCGAGAAGGCCGAGATCGGAAAGCCGATCGCCTCGTACAGGACGCTCAGCACGGGCAGGCCCAGCAGCAGGCCGTACACCGGGGTGAGGACGGCGCCCACGGCGGTGACCGGGACGGCCTGGCGGAGCGGCAGGACGACGGCGATCAGCCCGGCCGGCACCATCAGCAGGTTGCCCCAGCCGGCGTCGCCGCCCAGCACGGCGGGGATCGCCCAGCAGAGCCCGGCGATCGCGGCCAGGCCGAGAGCGTGGACGGGGGCCGTGCGGCGCATCAGGTTGAGCCACAAGAGCCGCGCGTAGAGCATGAAGATCGCGGCTACGCCCGCTCCGCCGGCCGCGAGGCGCCCCAGGTCCCGGCGCTCGACCAGCTCGTACCAGAGCGCGGGCGCCAGGAGGCCCGCCAGCGTCACCAGCGTGAGCGCCACGATGGCCGCGGCGACCACCGTGGGCCGGGGGATCCTGGGTTGCACCTGCGTCTCCGAGAGGACAGAGGGGCTCCAGGGTATGTGACCCGGCCATGGCGGTCTGCGGGCAGCCCTGACGAGCAGGCCAGCCCTCTCTCTCCTACGCGGCGCGTACTCGCGCGGAGCTCTGGCCGGCGGGGAGGCGGCCCTTGTCCATGACCCCGATGCGGTCCGCGCGGCAGGCCTCGTCCACGTCACGTGTGGCCAGCAGCACCGTGACCCCGTTCGCCGCCAGGAAGCGCAGCACCGACCAGATCCGGCGAACATCGTGCTCGCCGAGCCCCGCAGTGGGCTCGTCCAGGAACACCACGTCGGACTGGCCCACCAGGGCGAGCGCCAGGTCGAGCAGCCGCCGTTCCCCAGTGCCCAGCCGCTCGAACGGAACGTCCGCCTGCGCGCCCAGTCCCGTGAGCCTCAGGGCTTCGTCCCGGGTCAGCGGATCGAGAGTCCAGCGCCGCCAGGTGTCGACGACCTCGGCGACGGTCAGGCCGGGGAAGAGCCCGCCGTCCCGCCAGACGGCACCCGAGCGCACGGCATCGCAGTACGGGTCGGCACCGCGGACCCGCACGATCCCGGAGGTCGGCCGGCGGGTGCCCGCGACGACCTCCAGAAGCGTGGTCTTTCCCGCTCCGTGACCGCCGAGCAGCGCGTAGATCTCACCCTTGGCGACGGCGAAAGAGACGCCGCGCAGGGCCTCGCTCTCGCCGAGGCGGACCTGCAGTTCCCGCACTTCGATCACGTTCGCCCGCATGGTCCCATGCTGCCGATCATGGGCTCGAACGTGCAGTCACGCCCGTCAGGAATGTCCCATGACATAAGCGGGGGTCGCCCATGACAAACGTCATGGAGCGGGGACCACGAAGTCCGGGCCGAGATCCCCCGGCCGCGTCACGCCGGCCAGAGTCATGGTCAGCTCCAGCTCAGCCTGCAGGCACCGCAGCACGTGCCGGACGCCCGCCTCGCCGCCGAGTGCCAGGCCGTAGGCGTACGGCCGGGCGACCAGGACCGCCTCGGCGCCCAGGGCCAGCGCCTTCGCCACGTCGGAGCCCGTGCGGATGCCGCTGTCGAACAGCACGCTCGCCTGGTCGCCCACCGCCTCCACGACGCCCGGCAGCGCGTCCAGCGAGGCGATGGCCCCGTCGACCTGGCGGCCGCCGTGGTTGGAGACGATGATCCCGTCCATGCCCGCGTCCACCGCCTGGCGGGCGTCGTCGGGGTGCTGGACGCCCTTGAGCGCGATCGGGCCGTCCCAGTGCTCCCGCAGGAACACCAGATCGTTCCAGGTCAGCGTCGGGTCACCGAAATTGGCGACCCAGTGGAGCAGGGCCATGTCCCGGTTGGCATCGGTGACGGGACCGCCGACGGCCTTCTGGAAGACCGGGTCGCTGAAGTAGTTGGCCACGCCGATGCCGCGCAGGAACGGCAGGTACGCGTGGTCGAGGTCGCGCGGCCGCCAGGCCAGGGTGAACGTGTCGAGTGTGACGACGAGGGCCGTGTAACCGGCCGCCTTCGCCCGTTCAAGGAAGCTGGCGGCCAGCTCGCGGTCCTTGGGCCAGTAGAGCTGGTACCAGCGCGAGCGCTCCCCGTTCGCCTCCGCGACCTCCTCCATGGTGTACGAGGCAGCCGTGCTCAGCACCATCGTCAGCCCGGTGGACGCCGCAGCGCGTGCCACGGCGAGCTCCCCCTCCGGATGGAAGATCGACTGCACGCCGATCGGGGCCAGCAGCACCGGAGCGGGCATCGCCGTCCCCAGAACCTCCACCGACAGGTCACGTTGGGCCACGTCACGCAACATTCGAGGCACGATCCGCCACCGGTCGAAGGCCTCCCGGTTGGCCCGCGCGGTGGCCTCGCTCCCCGCCGACCCCGCCACGTACCCGAACGCCGGCGCGGAGAGCCGCCGCTCGGCAAGGGCCTCCAGCCTGGTCAGGTCGGTCGGGAACCCCGGCAGCACCTCCCCCAGCCCCGCCAAGTAGATCTCGTTCTGGAAGTCTGCCAATGAGCTCATCCGAGAACCTCCGTACGGCGCGCCGGACAGGCTGAGTGCAAAACTGTCCCTGGAACCGGCAACAATGTCTCACATGGCACGACGCGGATCCCAAGCCCCTCCACCGCCGCCGGACTTCGAAGAGAACATCATCGATGTCGATGTCTCCGAGGAGATGCGCGGCAGCTTCCTCGAGTACGCCTACTCGGTCATCTACCAGCGGGCCCTGCCGGACGCGCGCGACGGGCTCAAGCCCGTGCAGCGCCGCATCCTCTACTCGATGAACGACATGGGCCTGCGCCCCGACCGGGGGCATGTCAAGTGCGCCCGGGTCGTCGGCGAGGTCATGGGCAAGCTGCACCCGCACGGCGACAGCGCGATCTACGACGCGATGGTGCGGATGGCCCAGTGGTGGTCGATGCGGATGCCGCTGGTCGACGGGCACGGCAACTTCGGCTCGCTCGGCGGCGACGACATGCCGGCCGCCATGCGTTACACCGAGGCGCGGCTGTCGCGGGCGGCCATGCTCATGGTGACCTCGATAGACGAGGACACCGTCGACTTCCGGCCCAACTACGACGGCCAGGAGACCGAGCCGGAGGTCCTGCCCGCCGCGTTCCCCAACCTGCTGGTCAACGGGGCGGCGGGCATCGCGGTCGGAATGGCGACCAACATGGCGCCGCACAACCTCGGCGAGGTGATCGCGGCCGCGCGGCATCTGATCGACAATCCCGAGGCGTCGCTCGACGACCTCATGCGCTTCGTGCCCGGCCCCGACCTGCCGACCGGCGGCAAGATCGTCGGTCTGGAGGGCATCCGTGACGCCTACGAGCGTGGGCGCGGCACGTTCCGCACGCGGGCCACCGCACACATCGAGAGCGTCACGCCGCGCCGCAAGGGCATCGTGGTCACCGAGCTGCCCTACGCGGTCGGCCCGGAGCGGGTCAAGGCCAAGATCAAGGAACTGGTCAACGCCAAAAAGATCAACGGCATCGCCGACCTCAAGGACCTGACCGACCGCAACGTCGGGCTCCGCCTGGTCATCGAGGTCAAGAACGGTTTCCACCCCGAGGCCGTGCTGGAGGAGCTCTACCGGCTCACGCCGATGGAGGAGACCTTCGGCATCAACAACGTGGCGCTGGTCGACGGCCAGCCGCGCACGCTGGGGCTGCGTGAGCTCCTCCAGGTGTACGTCGACCACCGCATCGACGTGGTGCGCCGCCGGTCGATGTTCCGCCGCACCAAGCGCGAGGACCGTCTCCACCTGGTGGACGGCCTGCTGATCGCCCTCCTCAACATCGACGAGGTCATCCAGGTCATCCGGCAGAGCGACGACGCCGCGCAGGCCAAGCAGCGGCTGATGCAGATCTTCGAGCTCTCGGAGATCCAGGCGCAGTACATCCTCGACACCCCGCTGCGCCGCCTCACCCGCTACGACCGGCTGGAGCTGGAGAAGGAGAAGGAGCAGCTGGCGCGCGAGATCGCCGAGCTGACCGCGATCCTGGAGTCGGAGTCCAAGCTGCGCGCCGTCGTGTCGGGCGAGCTGGCCGACGTGGCCGCCGAGTTCGCGACGCCGCGCCGGACCGTGCTGCTGGAGTCGTCCGGCCAGACCCGGTCCGCCGCCGTGCCGCTGGAGGTCGCCGACGACCCGTGCCTGGTGCTGCTCTCCTCGACCGGGCTGCTGGCCCGCACCAACTCGGCCGACCCGCTGCCGGTCGAGGGCCCGCGGTCGCCGCACGACGTGCTGGTCTCGGTGGTGCCCGCGACGGCCCGCGGCGAGATCGGCGCGGTGACGTCGGCGGGCCGCATGATCCGGGTGGACGTGCTCGACCTGCCCACGCTGCCGCCGACCTCCAACCCGCCGTCGCTGGCCGGCGGCGCGCCGCTCAGCGAGTTCGTGGTGCTGGAGCCCGGCGAGACCGTGGTGGGCCTCGGCAGCCTGGACGACGTCGGCGCCGGGCTGGCACTCGGCACCGAGCAGGGCGTGGTCAAACGGGTGGTGCCCGACTATCCCGCCAACCGCGACGACTTCGAGGTGATCACTCTCAAGGACGGCGACAAGGTCGTCGGCGCCGTGCATCTGGAGTCCGAGGACACCGACCTGGTCTTCATCGCCAGCGATTCCCAGCTCCTGCACTTCCAGGCGTCGCTCGTCCGGCCGCAGGGCCGGGCCGCGGGCGGCATGGCGGGCATCAAGCTGTCGTCCGGCGCACGGGTCCTCTGGTTCGGCGCCGTCGATCCCGAGTGGGACGCCCGGGTCGTGACGATCTCCGGGTCGTCCTCGGCGCTGCCCGGTACCCAGACGGGCGCGATCAAGGTGGCCGACTTCGCCGAATACCCGGCCAAGGGCCGTGCCACCGGCGGCGTGCGCTCGCACCGTTTCCTGAAGGGTGAGGACACCCTGCTGATGGCCTGGGCCGGGGTGACCCCGGTCCGCGCCGCCTCGTCCACCGGCAAGCCGATAGAGGTACCGGAGGAGCTGGGCCGCCGCGACGGTTCCGGTGAAAAGCTGAGCAAGCCGATCGCCGCCCTGGGCGGCCCGCTGGGCCCGCTCGTCGAGGCCGAGCCGGTCGAGATCGAACCCGCCGGCGAATGACGCCAGGGCCCGTCCCACCGCTCTGTCGAGGTGGGACGGGCCCCTATTCGCCGGTGGCGCCGTCGATGCGTTCCCGGATGAGGTCGGCGTGCCCGTTGTGGCGCGCATATTCTTCGATCATGTGAATGAGGATCCAGCGCAGCGAGAAGACGTTGCCGCGGAACTCCGTCACCGTCTCGAGGGATTCGGCGGCGTCGACGATGCTCCGGGCGATCGTGCACTCCTCCTCCCAGGCGGCGAACGCCTCGTCGGGGTCGGCGTCGTGGGCCTCGAAGGCGGAATCGTCCCCAGGCCCCCGTTTCCAGCGGAACGGGATGTCCTCGCCGCGCAGCGCCATCCGGAACCAGCCCCGTTCGACCTCGGCCATGTGCCTGACAAGCCCGAGCAGGGAGAGCTTCGACGGCGGGACGTTCCGTTCACGCAGCTGCTCGGTCGTCAGGCCCGCGCACTTCCAGGCGAACGTCTCGCGCTGCCATTGCAGGAATCCGGTCAGCGTCGCCCGCTCGTCTCCCGTTTGCGGCGGTTCGGTCCTCGTGGGCTTGTTCATCCGATCATCATGTCAATGCGCCGGCCCGGATGTCCGGTCGCGGGGAGTTCACCCGGGTATCCGATCGCCGGCTGAGGACAGGAAGCCGAACGCCGACACCGCCGCGACGGTACGGACGGCGTGCGCGATCTGCCAGCGGTCCCGGTCGTCCGCCCACCCGGCCGGAGGGGCCTGCACGTTCCAGTCGGCCTGGTCGTTGTTGATCGGATGGTTGACGACCATCGTCAACACGGGCCGGTGAGGAGGCGTCCCGTCGGCCGAAGTCACGCTGAGCCCGGTACGGGCGACACCGGATAGTGTGGTTACGTGACGATGACGAGGGTGCTGACGGGCCGCGACGGGCAGAGCTTCACCTTCGACCCGGGCGCCTTCTGCCTCGAACTCCTGCTGACCGGCGGCCCCGGCAAGTACGCGTACTGGGAGATCCTGCACACGCCTGACGACCTGGCCGACTGGCTCCAGGACTCCCGCTTGGCCGCCATCGCCCCCCTCGACGACCTGCGGGTCCGCCCCGCCGAGTTGCGCGCCGTCAAGGCGTTCCGCGACACGATGCTGAGCGTCGCGCTGGCTCTCGCCCACGACCGGGACCTCCCGGCGGGCGCCCTCGAAACGATCAACGATGCCGCCGGTCCCGTTCCCCGGCCGCGCATCGACCCCGCCACCGGCCGGCGCACGTGGGTGGGCCCCGTGACCGGCACCCAGATCCTCGGGGCGGCCGCCCACGAGGCCATCGACCTGCTCACCGGCCCGCACCGTGACCGCGTCCGGGAGTGCGCGGCGTCCAACTGCCTCCTGCTGTTCGTCGACACCTCGCGCCCCGGCAAGCGCCGCTGGTGCTCCATGGAGCGCTGCGGCAACCGCAACAAGGTCAGCGCCTACAGGACCCGCCAGACCTGACACACTGCGGTGCATGCCTCTGGGAACGATCGTGATGACGGGAGCCGCAGGCCAGGTGGGGTCCTCCTTGCGGGAGGCGCTCCGGGAGGACACCGGCCGGCTGGTGCTCATCGACCGCGTGCCGATGACCGCCGAGCGCCCGAACGAGGAGGCGCACCAGATCGAGGTGGCCGGGCCCGACGACCTCATCCCGGTCGTCGCGGGTGCCGACGCGATCGTCCATCTGGCGGGAGTTCCCGACGAGGCTCCGCTCGCGGACCTGCTGACGGGCAACGTCCTCGGCACGCAGCACGTTCTGGAGGCCGCGCGCCGGACCGGGGTGCGGCGGGTCGTGCTGGCGAGCAGCAACCGGTTGACCGGGTGCTATCCCACCGCCGAGACGGTCTCCGCAGACATGCCGCCGCGTCCGGACGGGCTGTACGGGGTGAGCAAGGTGGCCGTCGAGGCACTCGGCCGGTTGTACGTGGACAAGTTCGGCCTGGAGGTCGTGTGCCTGCGCATCGGCAGCTTCGAGGTCGAGCCCAGCGAGGCGCGGCACCTGGCGACCTGGCTCAGCCCGCGTGACTGCGCGGGCTTCGTCCGGGCGGCGCTGACCGTCGAGACGGACTTCCTGGCGGCGTACGCGGTCTCCGCCAACACGCAGCGGTTCTGGGAGCTGAGCGACGAGCTCGGCTATCTGCCGCAGGACGACGCGGAGACGCAGCCGGTCGAGGTCACCGGGACGTTCACCATCGGCGACGAGCCTCAGGGCGGGGACTTCGCCACCCAGGCCTACACGCTGGAGCACGGCCGCCTGCCCGCCGTCTGACGTCATTGCTCCATGTCGTCCGGGCCCCAGAAGGCCTCCATCCTGGTGACCTTGCCGTCCTCACCGAACGTCATGACGTCGATGGCGCGGATGCGCAGGCCCATGGCCGGGACGTCCACGGTGAAGGCCATGGCCGCGCTCGTCCCGTGCGAGCCGCGGATCGGGGCGTCGAGAGACAGCTTGGCGCCCGAGCCGATGGCGTTGACGTAGAACTCGTCGATCGCCGCGCGGCCCTGGATCTGCGGCTGCCCGACCGGATCCTCGATCACCGCGTCGTCCGCGAACAACCCCGAGACCGCGGCTGGGTCACCGGCGTTGAAGCCGTCGATGTACGCCTGCAACACGGCCTTCATGTGCTCCTGAGTCGGCATGACCTCACGTTACCAAGCGAACGCTTGGTCAAGCCAGTGGTCGTGTGACCCCTCTCCCGGCCGTCCGGGGGAGAATGGGCGCATGGCGATCTCCTCGTTCATGGTCCCGCTCGGGACGCCCGCACCCTCGTTCACGCTGCCGTCCATCGACGGAGGCGAGGTCTCGCCGGAGGACTTCGCCGGCGCGCCCGCCCTGCTGGTGGTGTTCCTGTCGAACCACTGCCCGTACGTACGCCGTGTCGAGCACGCCATCGGCGCGGTGACGGCCGAGTACGCGGCCCGCGGCCTCGCCACCGTCGCCATCTGCAGCAACGACGTGGTCAACTACCCCGACGACGGCGCCGATCACCTGCGCGAGCAGGCCAAGCGGGCCGGGTTCGGCTTCCCGTACCTCGTCGACGAGTCGCAGGAGGTCGCGCGGGCCTACCGGGCGGCGTGCACGCCGGACTTCTTCCTGTACGACGCGGAACGGCGGCTGGCCTACCGCGGCGAGTTCGACGGTGCCCGGCCGCGCAACGATCTGCCCGCCGACGGCTCCTCGCTCCGGGCGGCGCTCGATCACGTGCTGGCGGGCGGGACCGTACCCGAGCCGCACACGCCCAGCGTCGGCTGCGGCATCAAGTGGAAGCCGGGCAACGAGCCTGGCTGAGGTCCCACCCTCTCAGGCCAGTACAGTTAACCGGCGCCGACGCGGGGGCGTGGGAGGCCGGGTCGCGCCTTCACCGGCTGGAGTCCCCGTTCGGCCGCGGCGGCCAGCGCCTCCAGGAGCTCGGCGGGGCTGCCACGGTGGTCCTCGTAGTGCCAGGAACGGACGATGCGCTCGCCCTCCGCGCCCGGGTTGAACCGGCCGAGGGCGAAGCAGCCCGCGATGGCCATGCGGACGATGACGCGCTCGCTGTCATCCTTCTGCAGGCAGTAGGCGGCGGCGTCGATCAGGCCGATCGCGGCCCGGGCGTTGCGCCCGTCGTCTCGCGCCTCGGCCCGGTTGATGCGCCATTGGGCGTACGGCCGCAGGTAGTCCGCGATCATCCAGGTCTTGGGCACGCCAACGTCCTCTCGGGGCTCATCGGACGGGAATCATTTCCCATGGTGAGCAGCCGACTCCGGGACGGTGACGGACTTGACCCAGCCCTTGCCGAGTACCTGCCCCACGTTGACCGCGCGGGCCGCGATCAGCGCAGCTCGTCGAGGTCGGTGAGCATGCGTTCGGCGAGGTCGCGTTCCGCCGCGTAGTAGCGGGCCGCCCAGCGTGCGACCAGCTCCGGATAGACCCAGCCGGGCATCTCCGCGGCGCTCTGCCGTGAACACTCGGCCTCGTCATGCAGTCGCTGGGCGTTGTCGCGGTGCTGGGACACGATCTGACGCAGCCGTTCGGGTGTGGTCAGATGGCCGAGCCACACGCGCAGCGCCGCGCCGTGCTTGAGGACGGGCGGTTCGACGGGTGCGCCCCCGACCCAGCGGGAGAGCGCGTTCCGGCCCGCGCCCGTGATGGTGTAGACGCGTTTGGTCCGGGTGTCGTCGCCCGTCACCGTGCGGGAGGCGGCGTAGCCGACCTGCTCGAGCCGCTTGAGCTCGGAGTAGATCTGGCTCATCGCCGGGCTCCAGTAGAAGAACCGGAGGACGTGGTCGGCCCATTGCCGGACCTCGTAGCCGGTGAGCTCCTTGCCGAAGGACAGGATCCCCAGTACCGCCCAGGCCGTGGCCGGGAGCCGCGCGGACATGTCGTCGTCACCCATGTCGTCGTCACCGTCGGTCAGATGTGCGGGGGGCCGATCTGCGGTTGGCGGCATGCCGCAAGCGTAGTCCCGATCATGCCCACCGACGCAACAGGGCCTGACAAGTTCTTGACATGTATCTCTGACTAGCAAGGATTTGATTGCCCATTCAACCGGCGAGGCCGTGGCGGAAGGCGTAGGTGACGGCCTGCGCCCGGTCCCGCAACCCCGCCTTGGCGAAGAGGTTGTTGATGTGGGTCTTGACGGTCGCCTCGGTGATGAAGAGGTCGCCGGCGATCTCGGCGTTGGACCGGCCCTGAGCGATCAGTGCGAGAACCTCGGCCTCGCGGCGGGTGAGCCCGTCGGGCAGGTCGCCGTGCCGTCGCGGCTTCTCGCCCGCCGCGACGGCCTCGACCAGCCGGCGCTGCACCGCCGGGTCGAGCAGGGACGAGCCGTTGCGCACGGTCTCGACGGCCGCGGCGATCTGCTCGGCCCCGGCGTCCTTGGTGAGGTAGCCGCGGGCCCCGGCGCGCAGCGCCGCGAAGATGGACTCATCGTCGGCGTACGTGGTGAGCACGACGATCTCCACCTCCGGATGCGCGGCCTTGATCCGCCGGGTCGCCTCGACCCCGTCGACCCGGGGCATCCGCAGATCCATGAGCACGACCTCCGGCGACAGCTCGGCCACCTTGGCCACCGCCTGCTCGCCGTCGGCCGCGGAGCCGACCACGTCGATCTCGGGCAGCAGGTCCAGCAGCAGGAGCAGCCCCTCCCGGACCACCGTCTGGTCGTCGACGACGAGCACACGCGTCCTGGCGGCGCTCATGCGGGCACTCGCAGCGACACTCGGAATCCCTTCCCCTGCGGACCGGTGTCCAGGCTCCCACCGATCAGCTCGGCGCGCTCACGCATCCCCACCAGTCCGTACCCGCCGCCCAGGTCCGCCGCGATCGCCTTCTCGGTGCCGCCCGTGTCGGTGACCTCCAGCTCCACCCGCTCGTCGAGATAGGCGAGGCGCACACGCACGCGGGCACCAGGTGCGTGCTTGCGGACGTTCGTCAGCGCCTCCTGCGCCGTGCGGATCACGGCCAGCCCGGCCTGCGGGGAGAGCTCGCGCGGTTTGCCCGACACCTCGGTCTCGCACGGACGGCCCGTACTGGCCCTGAACTCCTCGGCCAGCTCCGTCAGTGCCTCCTCGGGCTGGAGCGCGTCGCCGCGCAGGGTCGCCAGCGCGCGCCGCGTCTCCTCCAGGCCCGAGCGGGCCAGCCGTTGCGCGCGTTCGACCCGGTCCAGCGCCTGAACGCGGTCGCCGTCGCGCGCCAGCAACATCCGCGCGCCTTCCAGATGGACGATCTGCGCGGACAACGAGTGCGCCAGGATGTCGTGGATCTCACGGGCGATGTGCGACCGCTCGGCCAGGATCAGCGTGTCGGCCTCCGCGCGCTTGGCCGCCTGCTGCGAGAGCACAAGCTGCCGGCTCGCCATCGCCCCCAGCGCCACCGCGACGAACGCCGCCATGAGCCCGAAGTCCGAGCCCCCGGTCAGGACGTCCCAGCCGATCAGCCCCACCGCCGCCACGGTCACCGCGGCCAGTGCCACCCCCCATCGGATCGGCAGGTGGTTGAGCAACACCCAGATGGCGATCAGGGCGAAGACGAACCCACCGTTCTCCCGGGCCGACAGGTCGTACAACCACAACGACGACCCCACCGAGACCAGCAGCAGGACCGTCCCTTCCCGCCATCGCGGCCCCCGCCCCGCACGCGCGAGCCGCACGTCACGCCGCGAGCGGGTAAGCCAGATGCCCGCGCTCAGGGATGCGAAGGCGACGATGTTCAGCACGACCACCAGCAGGCCTTCACCCTGCAGGGCGGGCCTGGGTTCGGACTGGACCAGGTCGCGGATGTACGCCACGAGGCCCCAGGTCAACCCCCCGGCTTTGACCAGCAGGCTTAGCCACCCGGGGTCTTGGCGGAACCGCTCGAACATCACGCGACGACGCTAACCGACGCGGCCCCTCCAGCGGATCGGTGCCAGGCAGGACAGAGGACTCTCCACCCGGGGGTGGAGAAGCCCTAGCGAGCCTTCACGAACCGGTGAACTCGCGCAGGTTGTCCTTGACGGGATAGGCGTTGCCAAGAGGGCCGGCCGCCATCGCCACCAGGAGGTTCTCGGTCGCCTTCGTCACGAAGCGCCGCCCCGCCTCGGTGACGCCGTGCCCGCACTTGGGCCCGCGCATCGCACAGACCCAGCGCATGGTGCCGGTGGCGACGACGCCCGACCCGCTCTTGGTCGTGTAGTACGTGGCGTCCGCGGTCTTGGGGATGCCGCCGCAGTCGATCGGCGAGTGGGCCAGCACCTCGATCGGCCGCGGGGTCGGGCCGATCGGGTTGATCGCGTCGGTCTCCGGGCCGATCAGGCCGGGGAAGGCCGTGCCCTTGCGCACGCCGGTGCCGCGGAAGAGCCAGCTGCTCGGACGCCGGACGGTGAACGAGCCGGCCGCCGGGAAGCAGTTGTACATGATCCCGATGAGGTCGCTCTCGGGACGCGGTACGGGCGGCAGCCGCCAGTCCTGCGTGGACTCCTTAGGATCGGTCTTGGCGACCGGATCCTCGGAGGAGTCCTTGTAGCAGGTCACCAGGCGGTCGGGGCCGAGCTTGGTGGGGCCGAACCGGATGTGCCGGTTGACCGCGTTGGCGCCGAGGAACGCGACGTTGACTCCGCTGTCGCGTGCCTTGGTGACGTTCGTGCGCATGTTGGTGGACCAGTACTCGTCGTGCCCGAGCGTGACCAGCCCCCGCGCGCCCTTGAGGACGTCCGGGCTCGCGTGCAGATCGTTGTCCGTCGCGTATGCCAGCTGCTTCCCGGTCTTCTCCGCAAGGACGATCGCCGGATGCTCGTAGCCCATGAACTTGCCGGTGCCGTCCTTGTCGTAGGGCCGGTCGAAGCTGACCGCGCGCGACCGGTCGCTGTAGCCGCTCGGCCCGTTGTAGAGGTTGTGGCCGCCCCACATGTTGTACGCCTGCCAGGTGGTGGTGGCGTTGAGGATGACCAGCCGTCCGGTGGCATCACGCGAACGCAGCGTCAGCGGTACGTACCGTTGGGCGCCCGAGTCGGCGGTGAGCCGCAGCAAGTAGACCCCCTCGGGCCAGTCCGTGGTGGTGACCGTGAGGGACGGCTTCCACGGCGCGGTCACCGTGTAGTTCTGGTTGCTCACCTTGGGGTAGGCCTGGCGGACCCCGGGCTGGCGGGGCGACTCCCAGAGCTTGCGCGCCTGGGCTCCGCCGTACCAGCCGACCCGGAACGCCTCGGCCTTGAAGCCCTTGGTCGTCGTCGACACGAACAGCCGGAAGCTCTCACCGGGGAGCACGCTCACCCGGTCCGCGTAGCCCTCGATCTCGTCCGCCCGGCCGCGCTTGCGCAGCCGCCAGTCCGGCGTGCCGGGCCGCGCGTTCTCCGCGACGGTGTCGGTGACCTTGGGCGAAGCCGCCACGCCCGGCCTCGCCGAGCCGCCGCCGCCCGCTCCCCCGCCACGCCGACCGCCGTCGTCACTCCCGAACGCGCATGCGGCGAGAAGGAGCACGGGAAGCACGGCGAGCACGGTCCAGTTGGTGATCCCCCGAAGTACGCGCACGGGCTAGCATTCTGCCGAAAAGGGGAGACATGTGCGTCTCTTGTTACGGAAGTCACCGGTGTTACTGGAGTGTCCGTCCAGTACTGTGCGGCAGTAAGTGATCCGTTACATTACCGACCGGTAGCCAACTCCGGAGGTATCCGCATGCGCCGCTCCCTGCGCTGGACCGCTCCACCCGCGGTCGCCGCCCTCTCCCTCGCGGGACTCACGGGCACGGCCCTTCCAGCGCAGGCCCTTTCGACTCAGGCCCCTCCAGCCCAGGCCCTTCCCTCGCAGGTCCCCCCGGCGACGTTCCCCTCAGCGTTGGCCGCGGGCGCCCGCCCTGCCACGTACGACGTCGTCGTCGAACGCGACGTCAGGGTGAAGATGAGCGACGGCGTCAGGCTGCTGGCCGACGTCTACCGGCCGGCCCGCGGCGGCAAGGCCGTTCCGGGGAGGTTCCCGGTCATCGTCAGCCAGACCCCGTACAACAAAGCGGTGCCGGGGGCGAACATGACCAGCGCATACCTGGTCGAGCGTGGCTACGTGCAGGTCGTCATGGACGTGCGCGGCACCGGCGGCTCGCCCGGCAAGTGGCAGGCGATGAACCCGCGCGAGCAGCGCGACGGCAAGGAGATCGTCGAATGGGCGTCGTCGGCCAGGCGCCCCTGGAGCAACGGCAAGGTCGGCCTGTACGGCGCGTCGTACGGCGGCCTCAACCAGATCCTGACAGCCGCGCAGCGTCCGAAGGGACTCAGGGCGATCTTCCCGGTCGTGCCGATGGGCGACGCCTACCGCGACGTGGTCGGCAGCGGCGGCCAGATCGACCTCGGCTTCATGCCGCTCTGGCTCGGCGCCGTCGCGGGCCTCAGCGTGCTCCCACCGACCTATACCGGCTCCGATCCGACCGGTGCGCTCAGAGCGTTGCAGGACCACGTGGGCAACATCGGGGAGTTCCAGCTCACGATGTTGTTCAGCGCGCTGTCCGGCGGCGACAGGGCGTTCGACGGGCCGTTCTACCGGACGCGTTCCCCGCTCACCGTGGTGGACAAGGTCAACGTGCCGGCGTTCGTCGTAGGCGGGCAGTTCGACATCTTCCAGCGCGGCGAGCCCATGCTCTACCAGCGTCTCGCACGCCGCGTACCCGCCAAGTTCCTGTACGGGCCGTGGACCCACCTCCAGGCCGCCGGGCCCGCGCTCGGCCGTACGATGCCCGGCACGATCTCCCAGCCCGGTCCGCAACTGCCCGAGCTGATGCTGCGCTGGTACGACCGGTACCTGCGGGACGTCGCCGATCCGGCGCTGGAAGCGCTCCCCCCGGTCCGGTACTACGAGAACGGCTCGGGCACGTGGCCTGCCGCCGCGCAGTGGCCACCGGCGCGTACGGGCTACCAGGCGCTGCGCCTCGCGGGGAACGCCGCGCCCGGCCGCCCGGGGAGGCTCACCACGGGCGCCGCGTCCGGCGGACCCGATCTTGCGCCGTGGACGCCGCTGTCCGGCCTGTGCACACGTTCCACCAGCCAGTGGACCGCGGGCCTGGCCGGTCTCTTCGGCACCGGGTGCGAGACCGACAACTCCGAGAACGACAGGCTGGGGCTGGTCTACGACATCCCGGTGAGGAAAGCGCTGCGGCTGGCCGGACCGGTTTCGGCGCACCTCAACGTTTCGACCGCGGCCAAGGACGGCCAGCTCACCGTGCGCCTTGAGGACGTCGCCCCCGGCGGCAGGGCCACCCAGTTGACCGCCGGCTGGCAGGTGCTGTCACTGCGCAAGCTGGACAAGAAGCGGTCGGTGACGAGGAACGGCCTGATCGTGCAGCCGTGGCACCCGTACACCAAGGCCTCGGCGCGGCCCATGCCGAAGAACCGCCCGGTGCCGGTGGACGTCGAGATCTTCCCGGTCGCCGGGGTCATCAAGCCCGGCCACACGCTGCGCGTCTCGATCCAGACCGGCGACTTCCCGCATCTGGTCGCGCCGGTCCCCCAGCTCATCGACTCGGTCGGCGCGGGCATCAAGGTCTGGCATGACGCCCGGCACCCGTCCTGGATCGCCCTGCCCGTCCAGCGCTGACCCGGTGGCGATCAACCCGGTCGCCCGCAGCACACGTTCGCTCGCGGGCCACAGCGCCAGGCAGCCCACCGCCACCTCGCGCAACACCCACGACCAGGGGACGAACCACAACACGGCCACGAACACAGCCCGGGCATCATGCCGCTGCAACCCGCCGAGGCCTTCGCCGACGGTCGTCACGTACCCGAACAGCCGCCATCCGGAGAGCGCCACGGCGATGGGCGGCAGCGACAACCACTCCTGGACCGCCGCTCCCACATCCTCGAGACCCATCGCCACTCCTCCCGGAAACCGTGATCACTACGGTCCCGTGGAGGCAGGGGTCGGGTCGGTAACCCCTATGGCCGACTTGGGGTGGTACTAGCTTCACCCCGGCCGGTGGCGCTACTCGGAGTCGATCCTGCCGGCGTCGATCTTCTCGACCCTGCCGACGATGAGCCGGTTGACGATCCACAGCAGCACGCCGATCCCGATCAGGATCGCGGCCCGCAGGTAGACCTCGCCCTCCCGCCCGGTGATGGGCAGCGTCAGGAACAGGCAGCTCACCGCGCCCAATGCGGGCATCCAGGTCGGCGCGCGGAAGTGGTCATGCTCGACCGGCTCCCTGCGCAGCACCAGCACGCAGATGTTCACCAGCGCGAAGACGAACAGCAGCAACAACACGGTCGTGTCGGCCAGCCCGCTGATGTCCCCGGTGCTCACCAGGATCACCGCCAGCGCCACGGTGAACAGGATGGCCGCCCACGGCGTCGCCCGCGTCGGGTGGGTCACGGCGAACACCCGCGGTACGATCCGTTCCCGCGCCATCCCGTACACCAGCCGCGACGCCATGATCATGTTGATCAGCGCGGTGTTGCCGACCGCCAGCAGCGCGATCAGCGCGAACAACTTCGGCGGGAAGCTGAGCCCCGCCACCTTCACGACCTCCAGCAGCGGCCCGGTCGAGCTCTCCAGCGTCTTCGTGTCGACCAGCATCGTCGCCGTGAACGCGACCGCGATGTAGATGACCACGGTGATGGCCAGGCCCCCGAAGAGCGCTCGCGGGAAGTCCCTTGCCGGCTCCTTCGCCTCCTCAGCCAGGTTGACCGAGTCCTCGAAGCCCAGCAGCGCGTAGAACGCCAGCGCGGTGCCGCCGAGCACGCCCAGGAACGCCCCGTTCGCCGGATGGAAGTCCAGCGCCCGGCTCGGCTCACCGTCCCCACTGACCAGCGCGAACACCCCGATCACCATGATCACGAGCAGCCCGAACGCCTCGATCAGCGTCAGCACCACATTGACCTTGATCGATTCAGAGATCCCGGCGAAGTTGACCAGCGTCACCAGCGCCAGGAAGAACAGCGCGCCCACCAGCGTCGGCAGCGAGACGAACTCCGCCAGGTACTTCCCGCCGAACGCCCGCGCCGCCGCGCTCGCCGAGGTGATCCCGCTCATCATCACCGCGAACGCCACGATGAACGTCACGAACGGGATGCCGAACGCCTTGTTGGTGTAGAGGGCGGCCCCGGCGGCCTGGGGATACTTGCCGACCAGCTCCGCATACGCGGTCGCGGTCAGCGCCGCCAGCACGAACGCCACGAGGAACGGCACCCACACCGCCCCGCCGACCTCGCCCGCGACCTGCCCGACCAGCGCGTAGATGCCGGCGCCGAGGATGTCGCCGACCACGAACAGCATGAGCATCCTGCGCCCGATGACACGCTTGAGCCCGCCCTCGAGCTCCCGCGGATCGATCGCCGTCTCCGACATCCACGCCCTCCCTCGCCCCGGCCCTGGATTCACCACCTACCCAACAAACGATCACTTATCGTCGAAGGACGGCGACAGAGGGAAATCGGCGGAGGCCGTCACCATTCAGACAGGACCAGGGACTGCACCAGCAGGGCGGTGACGGCCTGAGCCGCGAGCCAGCCGCGCGACGGAGGTGTGTGGCGGGCGGCGGCGACCATCATCCAGGCGGCGTAGGGCACCCAGATGCGTTCGACCTCGCCCCGGGTCACCCCTGACACGGCGAGGGCGATGGTCCCCAGCAGCGCCGCGCCCACCAGCATGGTCGGGACGGGCGGCAACACCCGATCGCGTGCGGCACGGCCGAGCGGCGCGAGTGTGGACGGGAGCGCGTGGGCTACGGCCGGGCCGACGAGCAGCCCCAGGACGGCGAAGTCGGCGACCAGGAAGTACCAGTAGGGGCGCATCGCCGAGCCCCGGCTGACCCGGTAGGTCTCGTACGTGGCCGCCACGCCGTCCGGCCACCAGAACCCGCCCAGGGTGAACGCCACAGGAACGATCGCGCACCCGCACAGCAGCACCGCGACGACACGGGCGGACGGGCGGACGGCGATCAGCACGGCCGCCGGGACCGCGAACAGCGGCAGGAGCCCGTAACTCAGATAGGGCAGCGAGCCGAGCAGCAGTCCACCGCCGAGCGCGGCCAGGGCACGGTTGCGTTTGGCCGCGAACGCCACGAGGACGGTCCCCCACGCCCCGACTCCGAGGAAGAACGCGTCCATGGCGGTCGCGATCCAGAGCACCAGCGGGGCCATGACGAGGAACGGCAGCGCACGCCGGGCGAGCTCCTCACCGGCGAGCAGGCGCACGGTCATCGCGATGGCGATGACCGCGGAGGTGGCGACCAGAATGATCACGACCGCGGCCCAGGTCGTCCCGCGCAGGCCGGCGGCGTCCAGCGCCCAGAAGACCAGCGTCGGGAGGGGAGGATGGCCGCGGATGTGGGTCGGGTAGCCGTTCAGCCGGTCGGTGAACGTGCGAAGCCATCCGGCCGGATCGGCCCGTACCGGGTCGAGCCCGGCGGGATACTCGGTCGGGGCGTCGAGCGGCTTGGCGATGTGGTCGAAGCCGTCGCTCAGCGCGAGCACGATCGTCCAGGCAAGCGTCGCGAGCCAGGCCGCCACCAGCAGCGGTCGCCAGGTGAGGCGCCGGACGAGCACGGGCAGCAGCGCCACGTACAGCACGGCGACGGCGATCGCGGGGTAGAGCTGCCAGGTGTGCGGTTCGCCCCGGGCCTCCGCGTGCAGCGGCGGCAGTTCGTCCTCGGTGGCCAGCCCGGCACGCCGCAGGAGATATCCGGCGGCGAAGGTGGCCGCGATGAGGAGCGCCCAGAGCGCCACGGCCACCCGGCCGCTCCGGTGGGCCGGCTCGGCCGGCCGGATCGGGATGGCCGGCGCCTCGCGAGTGATCATTTCTGTGTCCGCTTCCGGAGGAGCCAGATGGCCGTGACGGCCACGACGAGGGCCAGCAGGATGACGAGGGAACGCCCGTACGAGAGCGGGAGGATCGACGGGTTGTCCGGGCGCTGGCCGGTGCTGAGCACCATCGGCGACGCCACCAGGGTGAGAGCTCCTGCGACGATCAACGCGGCCCTGACCGGGGTTCGGCAGGCGACGGGCAACCACGCGGTGAGCACGCCGATCACGAGAACGGCGGGCACGAGGACGAAGTCGTGGAGGAGCACCGCCCCCGCGAACCACACCACCCAGGAGCGCGGCTCCGACTCGGTCACGATCCCGCGCAGACCGAGCAGGATCAGCGAGCCGCCCACGGCGTACAGGGCGATTCTGGTCTTCATGCGACCAGCCCGTTCATGCGACCACCCTGTTTCATGCGACCACCACGGTGTGCAGCCACTTGGTCTGGAGTACGCCCGGCCGGTTGGGTGCGATCAGCCTGCAGGGGCTGCCGTGGTCGAGGTCGAGCGGTGCGCCGTTCAGATCCAGGGCGAGCAGGGTCAGCGGATCCCGCCAGTGCGGCGGATCGACCCATGACTTGCGGTACGGGCCGCCGCGCTGCAGGGACTCGACCCGCACCTGCGCGTCGGCGGCGACTCCCGCCATCCGCAGGAGATCCCGCAGGCGTACGCCGGTCCAGTCGCCCGAGGCGCTCCAGCCTTCGACGCACGAGATCGGCAGGCGTTCGGTGTGCTGCGGCAGGGCGCGCAGCTCCGCCATCGTGAAGGTGAGCTCACGCTCGACCTGCCCGGTGACGGTCAGCGTCCAGTCCGGCTTGCGCGCCGTCGTGGTGACGCCCGCGGCGACCGCCGACGTGTTGACCGGCAACCGTGCGGGACCGACGCCCGGACGGCGTGGGGCGAGCACCGCGAGCCGTGCCAGCGGCGAGAAGGTCTCCCCGACCGTGGTGAGCATCACCGCTCCCGACGCGGCGGCCACCGTGAACAGGAAGGCACGCCGGTCCACCCCGTCCTCTGGCCGCTTCATCACCGTGCGCTGGACCTTGGCCCACTCGTTCACCACGTGGATGATCAGGGCGCCGATCAGGATGTAGGACGTCCAGTAGTGGGCGACGGTGAAGAAGAAGGGGAACGCGTACCAGTAGGCGATGTTGAGCAGTCCGGTGACCATCTGGAAGAGGGCGGCCGCGACGAGCAGGAAGATCAGCCCCCGCTCCACGGCGTGCCGGGCCGACCGGAGCGGCGGCCACTGGAACAGCTTGGGATAGACGGTCCACATCTTGGCCAGCAGCAACGGGATCGTGGCCAGACCCCCGATGACGTGCAGGCCCTGCGTCACCCTGTAGAGGTTCACCGGCCGGGACGGCCAGCGCAGCCAGTCGGGCGGCTGCTGCATGAAGTGGCTGATCAGACCGGTCAGGAACGCGACGCCGAAGCTCACGCCGAGCCAGATGCCCAGCCACGAGGCCGTGCGCTCGTCATGAAGGCGGCTGCTGAAGCGGCCTAGAACCGAAGGCTGACGAACCATCGGCCTGCCTCCTCCCACCTCTCGGCCACCGCGGCCCCGCAGCCTGCCGCGAACACGCCGATGTCATCGGCCGAAACCCTGGCCCAGGGGAACCACTCCCCGACGGTGTGCGCCATGCGGAGCCGGACCTGTTCGGTGTGCGAACGCGTGCCGGGACCGGTCACCTCGGCGAGGATCCGGCCGTCCTGGCCGAGCAGCTCGCCCGCCCGGCGCAACAGCGCGACCGGATCGCCGCCGATGCCGATGTTGCCGTCGGCCAGCAGGACCGTCTGCCACAGACCGACCCCCGGCACCTGGTCGAACACGTCCCGGCAGAGCGCGGGCCCGCCCGACGCGACGGTCAGCGCGACCGCGTGCGGAGCGATGTCGATGCCGAGAGCGAGCAAGCCGCGTTCGGTGAGCGCCACGGTGAGCCGTCCAGGACCCGAACCGACGTCCAGCGTCGGCCCCGCGCACCGGTCGAGGAGCGCGGCGTCCCCGGGCCGCAGCGCCAGCCAGTCGGCGACCGGCAGCGGGCGCCGCCTGCCCGCGGCGTCCTCGATCTCGACCCGGTGCGCGCCCTCCAGCGCGCGTTCGTACAGCTCTCCGATCATGCCCGGACGGCCCGCCCCTCCCGCATCCGCCGCACCGCGGCCGCGAACCGGCCGTCCGGACTGGCGGCCGCCACCGCCTCGGCGTCCGCGGCGGTGTCGACATCGGTCAGCACCGGCAGCGACGCCACCGACAGGCCGGCCGCGCGGAGCCGGTCCAGCTGGACCCGGCCGGTGTTGGAACGCGACATCGGAACGCCATGGAGCAGCCCGGCGTCGGGCCGGGTGAGCCCCAGCAACCAGAATCCGCCGTCGGCAGCGGGGCCGAAGACCGCGTCGTGCGTGCCCAGTGCCTGCGCGGCCTGCTGGAGCAGGCGGGTGCCGACCTGAGGGGTGTCCATGCCGATCAGGACGAGCGGATGCCCCGTGCAGGCGTCGTCGAAGGCGGCCGCGAGCCGTTCGTCCAGCCCGTCCCCGCGCTGCGGGATCACCCGGAACCCCGGCGGCAGCCATCGGCCCGGCCTCCCGGCGAGAGCCAGCACGCGCTCGGCGGCGGGCACGGCCGCGACGGTCGTGAGGGTGTCGGCGAGTGAGGCCTCGGCCAGCTCGGCCGCCTCGTCAGGTGTGTACTCGGGAGTGAGGCGCGTCTTCACCCGTCCGGGGACGGGTTCCTTGGCGATGACCAGGAACGTGACGTGGGCAGCGTCCATGAGGTGGGCGGTGTTCATGACGTGGGCGGTGTTCATGAGGCGACCTCGGCCAGCACGCGGCGCATGTCCCGGACGGCCCGTACCGTGCCGCCGACGGTTCCGGTGACCTTCGACCTGCCACGGCGCGGCAGGTAGGGCACGTCCAGCTCGACGACCCGCCAGCCCTCCTCGGCGGCGCGCAACACCATCTCCAGCGGATAGCCGAACCGCCGGTCACGCAGGTCCAGAGCAAGCAGATCGGCGCGGCGGCCGGCCCGCATCGGTCCCAGGTCGTGCAGCCGGGTGCCCGCGCGCCTGTTGAGCGAACGAGCCAGCACGGCGTTGCCGAGCCGCGCGTGCGGCGGCCACGCCCGGCGCCCCACAGGGCGCCGCCGCCCCATGACGAGCTTGGGCCGGGTGCCTGCCTCCAGGCGGGTGCCCGCGTCCAGCTCCGCGACGAGCCGGGGAAGCTCACCCGGATCGAGCGAGGCGTCGGCGTCCATGACGCACACCACCTCGGCCGTCGCCGCCACCAGCCCGGCGTGGCACGCCGCGCCGAAGCCGCGCTGCGGGGCGTCCACGACCTCGGCGCCGTGGTCGCGGGCGACGCTCGCGGAGTCGTCGGTGGAGGCGTTGTCGACCACGATCGGCCGGAACCCCGCCGGCATCCGGGACAACACCCACGGCAGCGCCTCGGCCTCGTTGAGACAGGGCAGCACCACGTCGATCATGCCGCCACCCCGCACGCGGCGAATTCGGCCATTCCGTCGTCGAACGGCACCTCCGGCGCGAACCCGAGCTCGCGGCGGGCGCGGTCGGAGGAGGCCATGATGTGCCGCACGTCCCCGATCCGGTATCCGCCGGTCACCTGCGGCGCCGGGCCACCGTAGGCCGCGGCCAGCGCCTCGGCCATGTCGGTGATCGTGCGCGGTTCGCCGCTGGCGATGTTGTACGCGCGGAACGCCTCGGCGCCGCCCGCGACCACGCGTTCGAGGGCCAGCACGTTGGCACGGGCGACATCGCGCACGTGGACGAAGTCGCGCCGCTGCCCTCCGTCCTCGAAGACCAGCGGCGGCTCGCCGCGTTCCAGCCGTGACCGGAAGAGTGCGGCGACCCCGGCGTACGGGGTGTCGAGCGGCATCCGCGGCCCGTAGACGTTGTGGTAGCGCAGCGCCACCACCGAACCGCCGGTCATCCGGGCCCAGGACGTGGCCAGATGTTCCTGCGCGACCTTGGTGTCGGCGTAGACGTTCCGCGGGTCGAGCACCGTGTCCTCGCCGACCGTGCCGGGCTCCAGCGGATCGCCGCAGCGGGGGCAGCCGGGCTCGAACCGGCCCGCCCGAAGGGCCTCCTCACCGCGCGGCCCGGGACGGACGGCTCCGTGCCGTGCACAGGAGTAGGCGCCCTCGCCGTACACGACCATCGAGGAGGCGACCACGAGCGCGCCCACCCCTGCCCGTGCCATCTCGGCCAGCAGAACGGCGGTGCCGTGCGCGTTGGCGGAGACGTAGGCGGGCAGATCGAAGACGTCGACGCCGAGACCGACCATCGCCGCCTGGTGGCAGACCGCGTCCACACCGTGGAGCGCGCGGGCCACCGCCGGGGCGTCGCGCACGTCGGCGGGCTCGCCGTCCGCCCGCTGATCCAGGCCGCGCACGGTGTGCCCGGCGGCGGTCAGCGCGTCGGCGATATGGGAGCCGATGAACCCGGCCGAGCCGGTGAGCAGCACGTTCATGCCCTCGACGTTAGGTCGCCGAAGGGCCCCGGAACCGGAAAGGCGGCCTGCCGTACGAACCTCGTAAGATTTGCCGCCGGGCCGATGTGATCAGGTGTCGATGCGCTCGATGTCGAGCTCGGCTGCTCCGGCGGTGATGAACTCGCGGCGGGGTGCCACCTCGCTGCCCATCAGAAGGTCGAAGATCTTTGCTGCCTCTTCGGCGTCCTCGATGCGGATGCGGCGCAGGATGCGGTGCTGCGGGTCCATCGTGGTCTCGGCCAGCTGGTCGGCGTCCATCTCACCGAGGCCCTTGTAACGCTGGACCGGCTCCTTCCAGCGCTGGCCCTTGCGTTCGAACTCCACCAGCTTCTTGCGGAGCTCGCCGTCGGTGTAGCAGTAGACGTACTTGTCCTGGCCCTTCTTGGGCTTGATCAGCTCGATCCGGTGCAGCGGCGGCACGGCGGCGAAGACCCGGCCCGCCTCCAGCATCGGGTGCATGTAGCGGTAGAGCAGCGTCAGCAGGAGGCAGCGGATGTGACTGCCGTCGACGTCGGCGTCGGCCATCAGGATGATGCGGCCGTAGCGCGCGGCGTCGATGTCGAAGGTGCGGCCGGAGCCGGCCCCGATGACCTGGATGATGGCGGCGCACTCGGCGTTCTTGAGCATGTCGGCGACGGACGCCTTCTGCACGTTCAAGATCTTGCCGCGGATGGGCAGCAGGGCCTGGAACTCGGAGTTGCGGGCCAGCTTGGCGGTGCCCAGGGCGGAGTCACCCTCGACGATGAAGAGCTCGCTGCGGTCGTCGGCGGTGCGGCAGTCGACCAGCTTGGCCGGGAGGGCGGAGTTCTCAAGGGCGTTCTTGCGGCGCTGGTTGTCGCGCTGGGTGCGGGCCGCGATGCGGGTCTTGGCGGCGCCGACGACCTTCTCGAGAACGGCGCGGAGCGGCTGCTTCTGGCCGCGCGGAGGGTTGTCGAAGACCTTCTTGAGCTCGCGGCCGACGACCTGCTGGACGATGCGGGTGGCGGCGGAGGTGCCGAGGATCTCCTTGGTCTGGCCCTCGAACTGCGGCTCGGGCAGGCGGACGGTGACGACGGCGGTGAGGCCCTCGAGGATGTCCTCCTTGATGACGTTCTCGTCGCCGTTCTTGAGCAGCTTGGTGGCGCGCAGCTGCTCGTTGAGAACGCGGACGAGGGCGCGGTCGAAGCCCTGCACGTGGGTGCCGCCCTTGGGGGTGGCGATCACGTTGACGAACGACTTGGTGACGGTGTCGTAGCCGGTGCCCCAGCGGAGCGCCACGTCGACCTCGAGATCGCGTTCGACGTCGGTGGGGGTGAGGTGGCCCTGGTCGTCGAGCACGGGCACGGTCTCGGTGAAGTGGCCGCGGCCCTGCAGCCGGAGCACGTCGATGATCTCGGCGTCCTTGGCCAGGTAGGAGCAGAACTCGCTGATGCCGCCGTCGAAGCGGAAGGTGTCCTCGACGACCTCCTCGCCGCGTTCGTCGCGGACGTCGATGGTCAGGCCGGGGATGAGGAACGCGGTCTGCCGCATCCGGTCCATGACCAGGGACTGCTCGACCGTGGCGTCCTTGATGAAGATCTGCAGGTCCGGCCAGAATCGCACGCGGGTGCCGGTGGTCTTCTTGGCCACCTTGCGGATCGTGCGCATGCCGGACTTCTTCTTGAACCGGCCCTCGGGCCCGGGGGTGGCGAACTCGCCCGGCAGGCCGCGCTTGAAGCTGATCGCGTGGGTGGCGCCGTCACGGTCCACCTCGACGTCGACGCGGGCGGAGAGCGCGTTGACGACGGACGCGCCGACACCGTGCAGGCCGCCGGACGCGGTGTAGGACACCCCGCCGAACTTGCCACCGGCGTGCAGCCGGGTCATGACGACCTCGACGCCCGCCAGGCCGGTCTTGGGCTCGATGTCGACCGGGATGCCGCGGCCGTTGTCGACGACCTCGAACGAGCCGTCCTGGTGCATCGTCACGCCGATATGGGTGCAGTAACCGGCCAGCGCCTCGTCGACGCAGTTGTCGACGATCTCCCAGAGACAGTGGGCCAGTCCCCGGCTGTCGGTCGACCCGATGTACATGCCGGGTCGCTTGCGCACGGCCTCCAGCCCCTCCAGCACCGAGAGGTGCCGGGCGGAGTAGCCGTGCGGATCGTCAGTGGCCTTTTCAGCGGTCGCGGCGGTCAACTGCGTGTGCTCCTAGAGACGCAAGCGAGGCTTGTCACGCGCAACGGTCGGGGGTTGCGGTCGGCCAAGCGAGGCTTGTCCTTCGAAAGAGTGGCTGGGTGGGGGCTGGTGTCGGCGGCTCGGAGGTAGGTGGACGTCGGCAGCAGAGTACCCCCGGGTGCGGACGGTCCTCCGCCAGGCTCGCCGATACCGGCGAGCGGATGTTCGAACATACCATCGAATCTTGCATCGGTGGGGTCCTCCAGGGGGGCACGGCGGGTGGAGAAGCCGAACTCCACCCGTGGACGGGTGTCCCCCGGCCTCGCCCTCCGTAACTTCCTGATCATGGCATACACCATCAGCGTTGACGGTCTCCGCAAACGGTACGGGGACGTGCGAGCGGTCGACGGCGTGTCGTTCGATGTGCATCAGGGCGAGTTCTTCGGGATCCTGGGCCCGAACGGCGCCGGCAAGACCACCACCCTGGAGATCATCGAGGGCCTCCGGGAGGCGGACGAGGGCACGGTGACCGTCCTCGGACTGCCGCCATGGCCGCGCAACTCCACGCTACTGCCCCGGATAGGGGTCCAGCTCCAGGCGTCGTCGTTCTTTGAACGGCTGACCGCGCGCGAGCAACTGCAGACCTTCGGCTCCCTCTACGGCGTGCCCGCCGAGAAGGCCGACGCCATGCTGGAGACGGTCGGCCTCGGAGAGAAGGCCGACGTGCAGGTCGAGAAGCTGTCGGGCGGGCAGGCCCAGCGGCTGTCCATCGCCTGCGCGCTCGTGCACGATCCCGAGCTGGTGTTCCTGGACGAGCCGACCGCCGCCCTCGATCCGCAGGCACGCCGCAACCTGTGGGACCTGCTGCGCGAGATCAACACCGGCGGCCGGACGATCGTGCTCACCACCCACCACATGGACGAGGCCGAGGTGCTCTGCGACCGTGTCGCGATCATGGACCGGGGCCGGATCCTGCAGCTGGGCCCGCCCGCCGCCCTCGTCCGCGGGCTGGACGCTCCGGCCCGGATCAGCGTCGCCAGCGGGCTCCTGGCGGAGGAGGACGCCCGCGCGCTGCCGGGCGCCGACACGGTCAGCGACGACGGCGTGTCCCTGACGATCTCGACCCGCGACCCGTCGGCCGTCGTCGCCGCGATGGCCGCCAAGGACGCCCTGGCGGGCGTGCAGATCCACGGCGGCACCCTCGAAGACGTCTTCCTCGAGCTCACCGGCAGGGAGTACCGCGCATGAGCACGTTCGCGAGCTTCAAGAGCCTGTCCCGCGCGATGTACCTGGGTTTCCGGCGGGATAAGGGCGCGTTGTTCTTCACGATCGTCTTCCCGCTGATGTTCCTGGTGATCTTCGGCGGGGTGTTCGGCAACCAGACCACGTCCAAGGCCAAGGTGATCCAGATCGGCCGGGTGACCGTGCTGGACCAGGCCCGGGCGCACGACGGCGCCGAGCTCGGCAAGATCATGTCGATCACCGGCGGCACCGACCGGGCGGCCGCGCTGAAGAAGGTCCGCGAGGGCGACGCCGACGCGGCCGTCGAGCAGCGGGGCGACAGCGTCGTCATGCACTATTCGGCCGCCGACCAGGTCAAGTCCGGCACGGTCCGCGGCTACATGGAGTCGATCGTGCAGACGGCCAACATCGCCGTCACGGGCAGGCCGCCGACCTATCGGATGGTGCCGGAGCAGGTCGAGGACGACTCCACGAAGGCGATCCAGTTCTTCACTCCGAGCCTTCTGGGCTGGGCGTTGGCCTCGGCGGGCGTGTTCGGCGCGTCCCAGACGCTCGTGACCTGGCGCACCAAGGGCATCCTGCGGCGGCTCCGGTTGTCGCCGGCGCCGATCTCGGCCGTCTTCGGCGCCCGGGTGGTCGTCAGCATCGGCATCGCGCTGGCCCAGATGGCGTTGTTCCTGGCGATCGCCCGGCTGCCGGTCTTCGGCCTCAAACTGCAGGACTCCTGGTGGATGGCGATCCCGCTGGTGGTCTCGGGCGTGCTGGCCTTCCTGTCGATCGGCATGGTGATCGGCGCCTGGGCCAAGACCCAGGAGGCGGCGCAGACCGTCACCCAGCTGATCGTGCTGCCGATGGCGTTCCTGGGCGGTTCGTTCTTCCCGCTGGACGGCGCGCCCGGCTGGCTGCAGGCCCTGTCGTACGTCTTCCCCCTGCGGTATCTGAACGAGGGGATGCTCAACGTCATGATGCGGGGCCTCGGCCCCTCGTCGGCCCTCCCGCAGATCGGAATCCTTCTGGGCATCTCGTTGGCGGGCGCAGTGGTCGCTACCAGACTGTTCCGCTGGGATGCCGCATGACGTTCATAAAACCCTTGCCAAAACGTGTGACGTCGGTCACTTAACCCCCCATTCTGCTCTGGGCGTACTTCACGGCAGGTTGGGAACGCCAGCGTCGGGTTAGATGTTCTCCTAAGTACCGACCCCGAGCATGAGGAAGGTGCCGTGACTGGAGCCCTTGCCCCAACCAAGCCGCTGTCCGTCGCAGACCGTTGCGACCGCTGCGGCGCCCAGGCCTACGTCCGTGCAGTCCTTGTAGGCGGCGGCGACCTTCTGTTCTGCGCCCACCACGGGCGTAAGTACGCAGAGGCTCTCCGCGCGAACGGGGCCGACATTCAGGACGAGAGCGACAGGCTGAACGAAACCCCGGCTTCTGCCCCGGCCGAAGAGCGGTAAGCCCCTACATAAAAGAATCCCTCGACGGCGGTCACCGGTGTGGGTGGCCGCCGTTGGTATTTCGGGAAGGCCTAGTTTCACACGGTTATCACATCAATACTCTCCGTATTGAAAATCACTTCACGCGATAGTGATAGCCCCCGGCCACCTCGAATCCCTCCGACGCGTACAGCGCCCGGGCCGCCGCGTTCTCCTCGACGACCAGCAAATAGGCACGCGTACATCCCCGTCCGCTGCCCCATTCCAGCAGCGCGCGGAGCACGCGCCTGGCGAGGCCCCGCCGCCGCGCCTCAGGCGCCACCGCCATCGAGTAGATCCCGAGCCATTCCCCCTGGACCACACCTCGCCCCACGGCCACGCCGTCGAGCATCACGTATCCGGCGGGAACACCCGTGAGGATCTTCTCGGCCATCGGCAGTTGCTCCGGATACCGGCCGTCCACCGACCACCACAGGTCCAGCCATTCACGCGACGGCGTGTCGTCGACCGCCACCCCGCCGCCTCCCTCGCCGATCTCCCTGATCATCGCCAGCGTGGGATCGACCAGGGCATAACCCCGATCGGCAAGCATCCCGTCCAACTCTGCCGGACACGCCCGCCCGCTCACCGAGAAGACGGTGGGAAGGCCGAGCTCGGCATAGAAACGTTCGGCCCGCTCGATCGCCGCGTCCACCGGCCCCGGATCTCCCAGCGGGAGCACCGAGTTCGCGCGCTTGGTCACCCCGCCGGCGTGTCGCAGCCGCCAGCCCGCCATATCCTGGGAGAACGGAGCCGGCCACGCCGCGGCCACAAGGTCGTCGATGTTCAGGCCGTCCATCGCAGAACCCTATGGGAAGTTTCGGGGAGGAAAGTGCTCATCCTGCTGCCGCCGTCGGAACGGAAGGCGATCGACGGGGAGGGCCCGCCGCTCGACCTGTCCGGGCTCAGCTTCCCGGAGCTCAACCCCACCCGCGAACGCGTGCTCGGCGCGCTGGCCGAGGTGTGCGTGCGCGCGGACGCGCCGGAGGTCCTGTGCCTGCCCGCCGGGCAGATCGTCGAGGCGCTCGGCCGCAACCGGGTCCTGTACGAGGCGCCGACGCTGCCCGTGTCCCGCCTCTACACCGGCGTGCTGTACGACAATCTGGCCCTCCCCGACCTGGACGCGGACCGCGCCGCCGAGCAGATCATCGTCTTCTCGGGCTTGTGGGGCGCACTGCGGCTCACCGACCGCATCCCGCCATACCGGCTGGCCATGGGCGTGACCCTGCCCTCCGAGGGGCGTCTGGCGGCCGTCTGGCGCCCCGCCCTCAAGGAGGCCCTGCACCCGGACGGCCGGCTGGTGGTGGACATGCGTTCCGGCCCGTACATGGCTGCGTGGAAGGCCCCGCAGCCGGCCGTGACGGTCCGCGTGTTCCGCGAGCGCATGCTCGGCGGCGTGCCGAAGCGCACCGTCGTCAGCCACATGGCCAAGGCCACCCGCGGCAAGGTCGCCCACGATCTGATCAAGGCGGGCGCGAACCCGCGGACGCCCGAAGCCCTCCTCAAGGCCGTCGCCGACCTCGGCTACACCGTCGAGCTGAACGGCACCGATCTGGACGTGATCCTCCCCACCTGACCAAGCCCTTGAGGCGGCGGTTGGGGGTTTGGGACGGAAAACGCCGGTCTTGCCCGTGGGGCAGACCGGCGTTTCCCGTGAGTGGGTGATCAGTCCAGGTAGTCGCGGAGGACCTGGCTGCGGCTCGGGTGACGCAGCTTGGACATGGTCTTGGACTCGATCTGGCGGATGCGCTCACGGGTCACCCCGTACACCTTGCCGATCTCGTCGAGCGTCTTGGGCTGGCCGTCGGTGAGGCCGAACCGCATCGACACCACGCCCGCCTCGCGCTCGCTCAGCGTGTCGAGCACCGAGTGCAGCTGCTCCTGCAGCAGCGTGAAGCTGACCGCGTCGGCCGGGACGATGGCCTCGGAGTCCTCGATGAGGTCACCGAACTCGCTGTCGCCGTCCTCGCCCAGCGGGGTGTGCAGGGAGATCGGCTCGCGGCCGTACTTCTGGACCTCGACGACCTTCTCCGGGGTCATGTCGAGCTCCTTGGCCAGCTCCTCCGGGGTGGGCTCGCGGCCCAGGTCCTGGAGCATCTGGCGCTGGACGCGGGCCAGCTTGTTGATGACCTCGACCATGTGCACCGGGATGCGGATGGTGCGGGCCTGGTCGGCCATCGCGCGGGTGATCGCCTGCCGGATCCACCAGGTGGCGTACGTGGAGAACTTGTAGCCCTTGGTGTAGTCGAACTTCTCGACGGCGCGGATCAGACCGAGGTTGCCCTCCTGGATCAGGTCCAGGAAGAGCATGCCGCGGCCGGTGTAGCGCTTGGCCAGCGAGACCACCAGTCGCAGGTTGGCCTCGAGCAGATGGTTCTTGGCCCGGCGACCGTCCTCGGCGATCCACTCGAAGTCCTCGAGGTCCTCCTCGGACATCGACGGACCGTCGGCCGCCAGGCGCTCCTCGGCGAACAGGCCGGCCTCGATGCGCTTGGCGAGCTCGACCTCCTGCTCGGCGTTGAGCAGCGGGACCTTGCCGATCTGCTTGAGGTAGTCCTTGACCGGGTCGGCGGTGGCGCCGGCGGCGGCGATCTGCTGCGCCGGAGCGTCGTCCTCGTCGTCACTGAGCGTGAACGACTCTTCCTCGGACGTGGTGGCACCGCCCTCGGCCGCCTTGCCCGCGACGGCCTTGCCGGCCACCGCCTTGGCGGCGCCCTCCTCGGGCTCGGCCTCGCTGTCGGCCTCGACCTCGGTCTCGGCGACCACTTCCAGGTCCGCCTCGAGATCCTCGAGGTCGGCGTCCTCGAGGTCGGCGACGTCGACGTCCTCGAGCTCGGGGTCGTCGCCCGCCTTGCCGGTCGCCTCCTTCACCGGGCCCTTGGCGGCGTCGGCGGCGGCGACCTTCTTGGCGGCTCCGGCCTTCTTCGGCTTCGCCGGGCCCTTCTTGGGCTCGGCCTTCTTCGCCGCGGGCGCCGGCTTGGGCGCGGCGGCGGTCTCGTCAGCGTCGTCACTCACGACCGCGGTCACCGTGTCGGGCTGCTCTTGTGCTGCAGCGGCTGTTTTGGGCCTGCGCGCCGTCGGCGTCGCGCGCTTGCGCGGACGCTTGGGCGCTGCGGAGTCGGCAGCGCTCACCATGACGGTTACACCCTCCTTGCTGAGGCTCCGCAGAATGCTGGAGGCCTTCGACACGGGGATGTCGGCCTCCTCGAACGTACGTCGTACGTCGTCGGCTTCGAGGTAACCCTGGGACCGTCCACGCTCGATCAGTTGCGCGATGACGTGCTCGTGCAGATCTGACGCTTTCGAGGTCGAGCTAGCAGGCGACACAAATACCTCTCGAACGAACGTGTGGCTTGGTTGACCCAAGTGCCCTGACGGGCCCGGCCTCACACTGGGTGGGGCCACACACTGGGCGGGACTCCCCGGTGCGGGACCGCAGCGTACCCGCTCTTACTAGGGTCAAGCATTCTGGCACGGCTGCGCATTCCGCATCGATGTCCTGCCCGGTAACACACCACCTTAGGGGGCGCGGAGCGGTCCTTCGTACGTACTACGCCGTCTTGCGCGGGTCTTCGGTGGTGATCAGGCGGACTTCGGCGGGACGTGCAGGGCAAGTACGGTCACATCGTCCACTTGCTCATACCCGGCAAGCATGCGATCGACCAGGAAGTCGACAAGTCTCTCTGGGTCTCCTACCACTTCAGGTGGAGCGTCCATGGCCACGGAGACGAGCTCCTCGAGGCCGGCGTCCACTCCACGCCTACGGTTCTCCACCAGTCCATCGGAATAGAACACCACAGTGTTGCCGGTCTCGATGGAAAAACTTGTCTGTTGTCTCTGACTCGGCCACCCGAGGGGCGTGCCGGGCTCCCGCGTGCTCACGCGCGCGGGCGTGTCGGGCGAGATCAACAGGGGTGGCGGGTGGCCCGCGTTGCTGAACGCGCCGCGGCCCGTCTCGGGGTCGATCACCGCGTAGGCGACCGTGGTGAACTGCTCCTCGTCCTCGGTGGCGCTGAACAGCCGGTCGAGGCCCGCCAGCACCGCGGCGGGCCGGGGGTCGTTCAGCGCGAGGGCGCGCAGGGCGTTGCGGACGCGGCCCATTCCGGCCGCGGCGAGCACGCCCTTGCCCATGACGTCGCCGACGGCGACGGCGAGCCGGTCGTCCGGCAGCCGGAACACGTCGTACCAGTCGCCACCGACCTGCACATGGCGTGTCGCCGGGTTGTAGCGGGCCGCCAGCTGCATCCCGGGCAGCTGTGGAAGATCGCTGGGCAGCAGGCTGCGCTGCAGCTCCTCGGCGGTCTTGTGCTCGCGCTCGAACAGCAGCGCGCGCTCGACGGCCAGGGCGCACTGGCCCGCCAGCGCCTCCAGGAAGACCCGCTCCTCCTCGGTGATCTCCCGTGGGCGGGTGAACGAGAACCGCAGGGCGCCGATCGGGGCACCGGCCGCGAGCAGCGGCAGGCCGACCCACGCGCGTTCCTCGGTGTGCTGCAGGAACAGGCCCGCCTCGTCGCGGCCCAGCTGCAGCCGGAGGCTGTCGGGATGCTCGGCGAGGAACGGCCGGCTCTCGCGCACGGCGACCGACATAACAGTTTGGTCACTTACTTTGAAGTCATCGCGGGAGGAGGGCCTGCCCTCCCCGCCGCGGCCGTCCCGTTCGGCGCCCGGCTGGGACGGCGCGACGATGCTCAGCCGCAGCTTGTCGTCGTCCAGCAGCGCCACCGCGGAGTAGTCGGCGCCGATCGCCGACCGGCCCACCTCGGTGATCACCTGGACGACCTGGCTGACGGTGAGTGCCTCGGCCAGCATCGAGGTGGCCTGCTGGAGCCGCGCGGTGCGCAGCGCGGCGGCCGACAGCTGCTCGGTGAGGCGGCCGCGCATCTCCTCGGCCTCGCGCTGGCCGGTCACGTCGGTGTTGGCGCCGACCCACTCGATCACCGTCTCGCCCTGCCGGATCGGCACTGCGCGGACGTCGAAGTGGCGGTACGTGCCGCTCTTGGTGCGGATCCGGTAGTTGGTCTCGAAGACGCGGTCGTCCTCGACGCACTCACGCCAGGTCGCCTCGATGCGGGGGCGGTCCTCCGGGTGCACGACCGCCAGCCAGCCGTCGCGGGCGTAGTCGTCGGGCGTCTGGCCGGTGATCGACCGCCACTCGGGCGCGTCGTCGATCACGCCGCCCTCGGGCGCCGCCACCCACACCACCTGGGAGCTGGCCTCCACGAGCGAGCGGTAACGCTGCTCCTTGCGGCGGATGACCTCCTCGGCGCGGCGGCGCTCGGTCACGTCCAGCGCGGTGAGCACGACGCCGAGCTGCTTGCCGTCGCGGCCGTGCGAAGGCAGCCACGAGCAGCTCAGGATCCGTTCGTCGCCGAACGGGCGCCCGGGCGTGTCGGCGGCGCTGACACCGATGCCGGCCGGGTCGCCGCCATCGGCCCCTCGGTCCGCGGCGGACTCCGGAAAGGACACGGTGGACGGGCCGTTGGAGCTGTGAGGGCCGTTCATCTCGTTGGACGGGTCGCCTGCCGGGGCCTGGCCCGGCTCACCCGGCGCGGACGACGTCGCGCCCCGTACGACCAGGTCGATGTCCGTCAGCGGCCGGTCCTCGGCCAGGACCTTGCGGAGCGCTGCCTCGAAGGCGGTCGCGAGCTCCTCGGGAAGCACCTCGGCAGGGCGGCGGTCCTGCAGGTCGCCGGCGGCCACGCCGAGCATGCGGGCGAGCGCGTCGTTGACCCGGCGGCAACCGTGCCCGGTGTCGAAGAACGCGAACCCTGCTGGAGCCTCCTTCATCAACGTCACGTACAGCGCGGAGTCGGACGCATCCATGGGCTTGCCCTCCACCCCAGAGATCCGGGGACGCGGAACGGACGTGTCGGTGCTCATGGACAACACCTCCGTCCCAGGGGGTCCCGTACCGCGAGGCAAGTCTTCATCACAATGAGTGAATGGGAGCAGGCTAACGCTCCCGCCTCCATCACAACACCGGTCGGAGTCAGGTACTCATCATCCCGATGGTTCGCCGTGGACGGAAGCCCTGGCAGGCATCCATGTCGGACGACTCCTCGGGAATTCGGACGCCGCCCGGCCGGTATCCCCCGAAATTTTCCGGGGGAGGCCCGTTCGGACGGCGAGTAGCAGATGTTACGACGCCAAGGCGCTCTCCGGGGCGGGAGTTCGATGAAGATCAGGTTTAAGGATGCACCGAATAGGGGCCTAGCTGGGTCGCTTCCTTTTGCAAAAAGAAGGTAAAGCCTTACGGAGGGTCAGTCTCCTTGGTCAGCCCGGTCGGCATGGTCCAAACTGAGCGTTCTTTTGGGGCCGCCCGCTTGGACCAGCGTCAGTCCTTGGCCTTGGCGGCGGCTTTCATCTCCTTCTTGAAGGCGCGGACCTTCTCCAGCGACTCGGGCCCTGTGATGTCGGCCACCGAACGGTACGAGCCCTCCTCGCCGTACGCACCGGCCGCCTCCCGCCAGCCCTCCGGCGTCACCCCGTACTGCTTGCCGAGCAGCGCCGTGAAGATCTGGGCCTTCTGCTTGCCGTACCCCGGCAGTGCGTTGAGCCGCTTGAAAAGTTCGCGTCCGTTCGGCGCGTCCCGCCAGATCGCCTCGGCGTCACCCTCGTAATGCTCGACCAGGTACTGGCACAGCTGCTGCACCCGCTTGCCCATCGACCTCGGGTAGCGGTGCACCACGGGCGGCTCCGCCATCAGCGCCTCGAAGCGTTCCGGGTCGTAGGCGGCGATCTCGTGCGCGTCGAGATCGTCCCAGCCCGCGCGCTGCATGATCACGTACGGCCCGGCGAAGGCGCGTTCCATGGGAAATTGCTGATCGAGCAGCATGCCGACCAGGGCGGCGAGCGGGCTGCGTCCGAGCAGCTCGTCCGCCTCCGGCTGCTGTGCGAGGTGAACCTTGGTGGCCATGCCCTCAGCTTAGATCTGACAGATCCCTTACGTCCGGCGGCCGCCCTTGGCGCCGCCGAGTCCGCGGTGCTCGAATGGGAAGGTGAACGAAGACGACGAGACCACCGGCGCGCCCGTCGGGCGGCGGGTGATCTTCGGCATGCTCGGCCTCGGCGCCCTGGGGATCGCCGTGGGCGCGAACGCGCAGCAGAAGGTCAACCGCGCGCTGGCGCCGCTCGGCCCGGTCGGCCAGGTGCTGCCCGCGGCGGGCGGCTTCCGCTACTACTCGGTGGTCGCGGGCGTGAAGGCGCGCAAGCCCGAGAACTACCGGCTGACGGTGAACGGCCTGGTGAAGAAACCGCGCACGTTCTCGTTCGCCGACCTGCAACGTCTCCCCCAGACCCAGATGACCAAGGACTTCCAGTGCGTGACGGGCTGGCGGGTGGAGAACGTCGCCTGGGCGGGTGTCGCGCTCCCCGATCTGCTGGACGCCGTGGGCGTGCCGCCGCAGGCCCAGGCGGTGCGGTTCCACTCGTTCGACGGCGTCTACACCGAGTCGCTCACGCTCGAACAGGCACGGCGGCGGGACGTCCTGGTCGCGACCGGGATGCTCAGCGGGCCGGTGGAGCACGACCACGGCGGCCCCGTACGCCTGTACGTGGCGCCGATGTACGCCTACAAGTCCCTCAAGTGGCTCGGCCGGATCGAGCTGACCTCCGACGTCATCCCGGGCTACTGGGAGGAACGGGGCTACGACGTCGACGCCTGGGTGGGCAGATCGAACGGACGTGACGATGAACCGACCTGACGAGCGCCCCCGAGTGGACGGCCGTGCGGTGGACGGCCGTGCGGTGGACGGGCGTGCGGCGTGGGTGGCGCGGTTCAGCGTCGCCGAGCGGGCCGTTCACCATGTCACCGGGCTCCTGATGCTGGTCTGCCTGGTCACGGCGGCGTGCTTGTACGTGCCGGATCTCTCGACGCTGGTGGGGCGGCGCAACCTCATCAAGCCGATCCATGTGTGGGCGGGGTTCCTGCTGCCGGTGCCCGTGCTGCTCGGAGTGCTGTCTCGGGCGTTCCGGCAAGACCTGCGGCGCCTCAACCGGTTCGGGCCGCGGGACACCGAGTGGCTGCGCCGGCGTGATCGGCGGGCCGTGCTGAACGGGCGCGGCGTGATCGAGGTGGGCAAGTTCAACGCGGGCCAGAAGCTGAACGCCGCGTTCGTGGCCGGGTCGATCCTGGTCATGCTCGGCACCGGCGCGATGCTCACCTTCCCCGATCCGTGGCCGGACTCGTGGCGGGGCGGCGCGACGTTCGTGCACGACTGGCTGACGCTGGCGATCGTGGTCATGACGTTCGGCCACCTCTGGTACGCGCTGCGCGACCAGGGGGCGTTGACCGGGATGCTCACCGGCCGGGTGGACCGGTCATGGGCGGCTCGCCATCACGCCGGATGGCTGACGGCGATGGATCGTTCCAGCTCAAACGGGGTAAGAGACGGAGCAGCAGAAGATATGGGTTCTCAGAGCGTTCCACTGACGGACGCCGCCGTGCCCCGAAAACGTGGCCCGGAGAGCCCTTGACACTCCACATAAACGCGTTGGAATAGGACATCGAGGAGAGGTTGGTCGGAACCCCGTCCGCTGGGACCTCTCGGGCTCGGAGGGTGTGCGTAGATGCCTGCACTTGCCGCTCACCGGAGCGAGACCCGCGACGTTCTCGCGCGGCGTCTCGCTGCGGAGTTCGCGACGTTCAGCACCGGCACTGTGGAACGCTGCGTGGCCGACGTCCACGCCTGTATGACCCATCTGGGACTCGACGCCACGCCGGATCTCGTGGAACGGCTGGCGCGCGAGCACCTGGTCGGAATGATCAAATCCGAACCGCCGTCGGGGCGCGGCCCGTTCCATTCGGGGCACGGCGACCTCTGAACACGGCGATCTCTGCAGCCACCGGCGCGTCGCGGACGGTGGCCGGTCCTTGCCATCCCAGGTGGCGGGGGGTGTCCGGCGGGCATGTCGCGTCCCAATCCGGTCGGCGCGCGATGTCCTTGACACCGTCCGGCACGGGATCTGAGAAGCTAGGACCGTGAGTTCCCGCAGCCGCCGCCATCCCCACGGGGATTCCGCGGGGGACGGCAGGCCGCCCTCGGACGAGGTCTCCGCGATCTTCGACGACATGCTGCGGCACGCCCGGGAACTGCTGGCGGTGCGCAGCCCGCTGGACGCCGAGCTGATCGTGAGCGAGATCCTCGGCTCCTGGTGGGGGCACCGCATCGGCGAGGGAGAGGTCGAAGAGGTCATCGGCGAGGCCCTGGTCGACCATGCCGGGCAGGCCGGCACCCCGGCCGCGCTGGCGCTGCTGACCGGCATCTCCTATCTCGGCACCACCCGGCAGCAGGCCAAGGCCGAACGCGCCGCGCTGGCGCTCATGGACCGCGGTGTGGCCCGGCCAGGCTGGGCCGACCGGGTCGGGGCGGTCGCGCACGAGGAGTGCTACGTCTCCCGCGACGTCTACGGAGACCAGGATTCGATCATCTGTACGTACACCTACGGCGGCGCGGAACGGCACGCGCTCGTGGTCCTGGTGGACCGTAACAAGGCCGCCCCCACCGGCAACGGCGGCCCGCCCGCCTTCGGGATGGTCCGCGACGCGTGGGTGTCGTCGCAGGTCGGCACGCTTCTCGACCACTGCCGCCGGGAGGGCCGCACCAATCCGCTGATGCGGTTCGAGCAGCTCGATCCGCGCGACACCAGGGCGGTGCTCCAGCGCGCGCTGGAGTTCACCAACGAGACCATCGACCCGCCGGTCAACGAGAACTTCGGCTCGTACCACGCGTTCCTCCGGGCCCGCGTGCGCGCGCTGCCACCGGGCGGGCGGCCACCGCGCCCCGAGACCTACGGCAAGGACCGCCGCGCGAAGATCGCGGTGAGCTTCCTGGCCTCCGACGAGGCCGAGGACCTCTCCGACCGGTCCGCCGCCAGCCGCTGCGTCGACCGGATCATCGACTACGGGTGCGCGCACGACTTCGGCCGGCCGCTGCGGGTCAGCCCGATCAAGAGCGAGATGTTCCTGCTGGACTGGCTGCCCCGCAAGGTCCTGCTGTCACCGACCGAGCAGGAGGCCGTGCCGCACGTGCTGGCGGCCTGGGTGCGCTGGGCGGGCAGGCAGACCGGGCTGCCCGAGGAGGGCGTCCGTGCCACGCTCGACGCGATCTGGGACGCCACGACCAAGTTCGCCGAGGCGTACCGCGACCCCTCGGCGTTCGGCCTGGAGCGCGAGCTCGTCGACCGGCTGCTGCCCGACGGCGACCTGGAGGCGCTCCCGCGCCGGGCGTTCGCGCTGCCGTTCCTGTCGGGCAAGCACCGGCTCTCCGGGCGGCACGGCTCGATCGACCTGTCCACCCTCGATCCGTCGGACCCCGACGACCGGCGCGTCATGCTCGAGTTCGAGCACCCCGGTGCCCCCGCCGACCACCTCGACTCGCACGAACGGCTGACCGAACGCCTGTGGAACGGCGATCCGCCGCAACTGTGGGAGACCGCGCAAGCACTGCTGGACGTCGGCTACGAACGGCACGAGATCCTGCACAAGTTGATCGACGTTCTCGACCGGTGCGGCGACGATGATGCTGAGCTGGTGAAATCCTTGCGTGTGTTGCGTCACGAACCCCCACCTGAGTGAACTTCCGGTTTGCCAGAGGCGTCCGGGACGACAATCATCGAGATCTCGGGCAACGGCGCCGCGGCGGTCTTCGCCGGAGCCTCGGGGACGGCTCGGCGGTAGGGAGTGATCTTGTTGGAGTGGTCCGAGTTCGCCCGGCACCTTGGACGCGAGCTGGCGGTCCTCGAGAGGGACACCATCCTCATCGTGCGGGAGCGCGATGAGAGCCGCCACTACGTCCAGGCGATGCGGGAGCCGGACCGGCTGTACGCCGAGGCCGTCAGCAACAACTTCCTCGACGGGCCGCTGCTGCTCACGCTCGCCGACGAAGAGGTGATGAGCGAGGCCGGGTGGCGCCCGCCCGCCGAGCCGTCACCGCGCAACTGGTGGACTGAGCTGCCCGAGTCGGGCACCGGGATCCACACGGTGACCCCGGGCGACTACGCCCGCCTCGCCGACGTGATGGTGACCGCGCTGCGCGACGTGCAGGGCGTGCGGCGCCCGTCCGACCTGGTGTACGAGTCGTTCCACCGGCACGGCAGCGGCCTGATCGAACTGCTGGACTTCGGCATCGAGGCCGCCGACCCGAGCCGGATCAGCATGCGGCGGCGGTCGGTCATCGAGAACGTGACCGCCCCGGCCATGGATCCCGAAGAGCTGGAGGTGCAGCTCACCGAGGCCAAGCAGCGCGCCGACCACGCGACGTACTTCCAGCTGCTGCTCGCGGCGGACCTCGTCCTGCCCGCCACCGGCGCGGCCGTCGAAGATCCGGAGTACGCCGAGTTCCCGACGACCACCATCGGCTCCGGCACGTACCTCATGGTCTTCACCTCCCCGCAGGCCCTCGCCCGCTCGGTCGGCGACCGGGCCGCGGGGCTCTACCGCCGCTCCTCCTTCGGTCAGCTCGCCGCCGCCTGGCCGGACCCGACGTGGCAGCTCGCCATCAACGCGGGCCTGCCAAGCGAGGTCCACCTCGACGCCACCGCCGTCACCCGCCTCGCCTCCCAGCGGCCGACCGCTCTCCCTCCGGCCGCCGCTCCGGCCGTCGCTCCGCCTGAGCAGCCACCCGTTCCATCAGGCCGTCCAGGGGCGTCCGCCATGCTGTCGGCCCCCATCGCCCCAGAGCCCAAGCCGGGCTCCGTCCCGCCGAATCCCGCGCAGCTGGGTCAGGCGTCGCCCGGAGCCCCACAGCCCGGCGCGGCCTTCCCAGGAGCCCCACAGCCCGGCCCTCCTTTCCCGGAGGCCCCTCAGCCTGGCTCGCCTATCCCGGAGGCCGCTCGGCCCCGTTCCGCGTTTCCTGAGACCCCTCAGCCTGGTGCAGGGACTCCCGGTTCCGGTTCCAGTCCCGGTTCGGGCCCGGGCCCCGGTCCGGGTCCCGGCCCCAGTCAGCTCGGCTCGGTGTCTCCCGCGCCCGCACAGCCCGGGCTGACGCCCCAGGGACCGATGTCCCCCGGCGCGTCGTCTCCGGGACCGGTGGCTCCGGAACCGGCCCCCCCGCCTGGTGCGGTGCTGTCGGGTCCTGTGGTCCCTGTCCGCGCCCCCCAGGGCACACGGCTCTGGCGTTGGAACGGCGAGGGAGACGAGAACGAGAGGGCCGTCCCCGTGGCCGTCTACGACGCGATCGGCGGATCGTGGACTCCGGTCCGCACCGACGCCGTGCCTGCCCCTTGGACCGAGTGACGTTCCGGGTACGGTCGAAAAGTGGACTGGGAGGACTTCGCCAAGCGGCTGGCCATCGAGCTGATGAGGTTGCCGGTCCAGTCGTTCCTGATCCTGCAGAAACCCGGTGGCCTGCCCTACGTTCAGGTGATGCGCGCGCAGGACGCGCTTGACGCCGAGGCTGTCAGCAGCGCCTTCCTGCCCAGCCCGCTGAACGCGCGCCAGGAGAGTCTGCTGACCGACCTGGGCTGGCGTCCGCCGAACGATCGCAACCGGCTCAACTGGTGGCACCGTGCCTCCGTCGCCGACCGCGCCGGGCGTCCCCTCGACGACCTCTCCGCCACCTGCGAGCAGATGGCGGGCCGGATGGCGGCGGCGTTCCGGGACGTGCACGGGGTGGGCTCCCCGCTGGAGCTCGTCTACCAGGCGAGCCGCAGCGGCCCTGACGGAGGGCCTCTCGCGCTGCCCGGCCTGGGCATCCCGCTGGCCATCCCCGACGAGTCGGCCCCCGAGGAGCAGGAGGCAGAGGCCTCCGACGCCGACCTGGAGGCCGCGCTCGCCGAGGCCCGTGATCGCGGTGACCAGCGCGGTTATCTGGATCTGCTCGCCGGGGCGGTCCTCCATCTCCCGGTCCCCGGTGACCCGTCGCGCGCCGGGCATCACTACGCGACCGCCCAGTTCGGCGACGGCACGTTCGTCCTGGCCTTCACGTCGCCGGACGCGATGGATCGTTCGCTGCGAGGGCAAGCGGTCCATCACCGGCCCGCCACCCTCACCGAACTCGCCGGCAACTGGCCTCGCCCCGAGTGGCAGCTCGCCGTCAACCCCGGGCTTCCCAGCGCCGCCTATCTGGACGCCGCCCTCCTTAAGTCAGCCAAGCAAAAGGCACCTGCTCCTGCGCCTCAAGCGGCACCGGAGCCCGCACCTGCCGTACGAGAAGCCGCGCCGCCACCCGTACGAGACCTCGCCCCGCCCCTTCAAGAAGCCGCGTCACCGCCCGTGCCGGAAAGCGCGCCACCGTCCGTGCGGGAAACCACGCCGCCTATTCGGGAGACGGCGCCGCGACTCGTTCAGGAGAACGCGCCATCTTCACGCGGGAGCGCGCTACCGCCCCTGCGAGAGTTCGCGGCATCGTCGGTGCAAGAGAGCGCACCATCGCCTGTGCGAGACGCACCGCCGTCCTCGCAGCAGGCCTCAGCACCGCCCGTGCAAGAGGGCGCATCACCCGCCGTACAGGAAAGCCCGCCACCACCAATACAGGAGGGCGCGCCACCGCCCGTGCGGGAGGGCGCCGCATCGTCGGTGCAGGAGATAGCGCCCCCGCCTATGCGAGAGAGCGCACCGCCATATGGGCGAGACTTCGTGCCACCGCAGCCGCCCGTACCGGGGTCTCCATCTACGGCACCGCCTGTCGATGCGGACTTCGTCGTGATGCAGAAGGTGGTCCGGCCGGAGCATGTGGCGCACTATCTCGACGGCGGCTACGAGTGGGTCGCCGGGTATGTGCATCGGCTGCAGGACGTGGCGGAGCTGAATACTCCACAGCTGCTCGTGCGCGCGCTTGGCCTGGTCTACGAAGGGTCGCCGTTCTCGGCCAGGGACGAGGACATCTACGTGATCCGGTGGCCGGCCGTGAAGCCGTCGTTGTTCCGGCGGCCACTGGGCGGGATCGACGAGTGGAGCATGGGGATCATTCCGGGCGGCTGGGTGATCGAGAAGGCGCCGTTCCCGGGGTCGGGGTACGCGCCGGGTGACGGGCCCGCGATCCCGGAGTTCAAGGTCGACAGCCAGCGCCTGCCGCACGGTGCGGAGATGTACCGGATCCACCGGTCCGGAGTGGAGGCGTTGGTCGCCGGATACGACGCGGACCGCCGCCGCTGGGTGCGAGTGGAGGGCGTATGAGCTTCCGGCACGGCTACTACGCGGGCTGGCGCGGTGCGGAGTACGAGGCGAGCCCGGATGGGGCCGAAGTGCGGCTTTACTCGGCGGCCCCGGCGGACGGTTTCACCGAGGCGGCGCCGGGTCGCTTCGTGCGGGTGGTGCCGGCTGCGGAGCTGGAGCACCTCTCGTACGTCAACACGTTCTGCACGTGGCAGGGCGAGCCCTTCGTGGTGCTCGGCGAGCACCAGACCTGGCTCCGGGTGGAGTACACGGGAGGCAAGGCGCCGGTGGCCGAACGGCTCGGCCTCGAAACGTTCGACCGCGGTGTCTACCAGGCGTGGGCGCCGCGTGCCGACGTGGCGGATCTGCGCGAGGAAACCGTCTAAAGAGGCGGTAATCGGGCATGACGCCTGCATGAGCCAGGCCCTCGACCAACCGTCGGTTCTGACGCCGACGCAGGCCCGCGCCCTGTTCCGTACGGGCGCCACGACGCCGACGACGAGCGGCTGGTGCCGCGGATACGCGCAGGCGAACCTGCTCGCCGTGCCACGTGAGCTCGCGTTCGACGCGCTGCTGTTCGCGCATCGCAATCCCGGTCCGTGCCCGCTGCTGGACGTGACCGACCCCGGCGACCCGCATCCCCGCGGCGTCGCACCGGCCGCGGATCTGCGCACTGACCTGCCCGCCTACCGGATCTACGAGAACGGCACGCTCCTGGCCGAGGTGGCCGACGCCACCGAGTACTGGCGGCCCGACCTGATCGGCTTCCTGTTCGGGTGCAGCTTCAGCTTCGAGGCGGCGCTGTCGGCTGCGGGCGTGCCGGTACGGCACATAGGCCAGGGCCGGAACGTGTCGATGTACGTGACCAACCGGCCGTGCGTTCCCGCCGGACGGCTCTCCGGGCCCCTCGTGGTGTCGATGCGCCCGGTCCCGCCCGCGCTCGTCTCCACCGCCATCGAGGTGAGCGCGCGCCATCCGGAGATGCACGGACCGCCGGTCCACGTCGGCGACCCCGCGGAGCTGGGAATCGCCGATCTCGACCGGCCCGACTTCGGTGACGCGGTCGAGTTCGCGCCGGACGACGTGCCGGTCTTCTGGGCGTGCGGGGTCACTCCCCAGGCGGTCGTGATGGCGAGCAAGCCGGCGTTCGCCGTCACCCACTCGCCGGGCCGGATGTTCATCACCGACCACTCGGACGCCGCCCCACTGTGACCACACCACGCCGAGCACTCGGGCGCGGCGCCGGTGCGGCCGGGTGATAGATCTGGGACATGCCCGTCATGGACATCAACGCCGACCTGGGTGAGGGATTCGGCATCTGGGAGCTCGGCGACGACCTCGCCCTGCTCGACGTGATCACCAGCGCGAACGTGGCGTGCGGCTTCCACGCCGGCGATCCGCTCATCATGCGGCGGGTGTGCGCTGGCGCGGTCGCCCGCGGGGTGACGATCGGCGCGCAGGTGTCCTACCGGGATCTGGCCGGGTTCGGCCGCCGCGAAATGGACGTCGCGGCGCCGGAACTGACGGCCGAGATCCTCTACCAGCTCGCGGCGCTCGACGGGATCGCCCGTGTCGAGGGCGGCCGCGTCGCCTACGTCAAGCCCCACGGCGCCCTCTACAACCGCATCGCGGGTGATCCGGCACAGGCTCGCGCGGTCACCGACGCGGTCCGCGCGTACGACCCGTCGCTGCCGCTCCTCACCTTGCCGGGCTCGGCGGTGCACGAGGTCGCCGACGGCCTCACGGTCGTCGCCGAATGCTTCGCCGACCGCGCCTACACGCCGGAGGGCAGGCTGGTGTCGCGGCGCGAGCCGGGAGCGGTCATCCATGAAGCCGCCGTCGTCGTCGAACGGGCCGTCCGGATGGCGGTCGACGGGGTGGTCGTCGCGGTCGGCGGCGCCGAGGTCCCGCTGCGGGCCCGCTCGATCTGCGTTCACGGCGACACCCCCGGCGCCGTCGAGCTCGCCAGGTCCGTCCGGGCCGCGCTGGCGGAGGCGGGCGTCGCGCTGGAGCCCTTCGCGTGAGGGTCCGGAGGGCGGGCGACACCGCGCTTCTGGTCGAGACCGGCGATCTGGAGACCGCACACCGTCTCCACGCCGCCGTGCGCAAGGCGGCCACGGGCCAGGACGCGACCGTGACCGGCGTGCTCGACGTCATTCCCGGCGAACGCACGGTCCTGGTCGTCATCGACCCGGCCCGCTGCGATCTCAGCCGGCTCGCCGCCCGGCTGCCGGAGCTGCCCCTTCCGGAATCGGCGGCCGGTGAGGCTCCCGCCGTGGAGATCCCGGTGGTGTACGACGGCACGGACGTCGACGAGGTCGCCCAGCTCACGGGCCTCTCGCGGAACGAAGTGATCGAACGCCACGCGTCCGCCGCGTACACCGTGGCGTATCTCGGGTTCTCGCCTGGCTTCGGATACCTCACCGGCCTCGACCCCGCCCTGCACGTCCCGCGCCGGGAGTCGCCGCGCACCTCCGTACCCGCGGGGTCGGTCGCGATCGCCGGGCCGTACGCCGCCGTCTACCCGTCCGCGTCACCGGGCGGCTGGCGGCTCCTCGGCCGTACGGACCTGCGGCTGTGGGACGTGACGCGCGACCCGCCGTCCCTCCTCCAGCCCGGTACCCGCGTCCGCTTCGTCCGCTCCCCGGAGGATGCGCGGTGATCGAGGTCGTCCGACCCGGGCCGCTGGCGACCGTGCAGGACCTCGGCCGTCCCGGCCACGCGCATCTGGGCGTGCCATGCTCAGGAGCCGCCGACGGCCGCGCGCTGCGGCTGGCCAACCGTCTCGTCGGCAACCCCGAGAGTGAGGCGGGCGTCGAACTCACCCTCGGCGGCGCCGCCTTCCGCTTCCACCGTGCCGCATGGATCGCCGTCTCCGGCGCCCCGGCCCCGCTCCTCATCAACGGACGCGCACACGGCATGAACGCGCCCTGCCGGGTCCCGCCGGACAGCCTCGTCGAGGTGGGGCTTCCCGCCCGCGGCCTGCGCACCTACCTGGCCGTACGCGGCGGGCTCGGGGTCGAGCCGGTGCTCGGCAGCCGGTCCACGGACCTCCTCTCCGGACTCGGCCCCGCTCCGCTCTCGGCCGGTGACCGCTTGCCGATCGGTGGGTCGTCCGGATTGAGTGACATCGGGGTGGACGTCGCTCCCGTGGCGCAGCCGCCCGATGTCCCCATACTGCGGATCCTGCCGGGCCCCCGCGACGACTGGTTCGTGCCCGACGCGATCTCCGTGCTGTGCGGGCAGCCGTACGAGGTGACGCCGGACAGCAACCGCGTGGGCGTACGCCTCGACGGCCCGAAGCTCCTCCGCGCCCGTGACGGCGAACTGGGCAGCGAGGGCATGGTGACCGGCGCCCTCCAGGTGCCGCCCAGCGGCCTGCCGATCATCTTTCTGGCCGATCACCCGACGACCGGCGGCTACCCTGTGGTGGCGGTCGTCCGCGCGGCCGACATCCCCCTGGCCGCCCAGCTGAGGCCCGGCCAGCGACTCCGCTTCACCCCGGCGACCTGATCACCGTGGAGGCGGCCGTCCCGGGTCAGCTCAGCGGTGTGAAGCCGGCGCCCAGGGCGGACTCGAAATGGGCGGTGTCGTTGAAACGCCGTACGGACCACAGGCCACCAAGCACCACCAGCTGCGAGATCGACCCGTTGTCGGCGCCGAGGAAGGCGAACGGCCGAGCCCCGCTGGCCATCGCCAGCGCCTGGGCGATCACGCCGCCATGCGTGAACACCGCGACCCGCCCGTCCGGATGCGCCGCCGCGATGCGGTCCACCGCGCCGCGCACGCGTGCGGCGAACGCCTCGGTCGGCTCTCCGCCGGGGATGACGTCCCACCGTTCCTCGGCCCAGAACCGCTGCGCGATCGGACCGTTCTCCCGGATCATCTTGCGGAAGAGGCCGCCCTCCCACTCCCCCAGATGAACCTCGCGCAGGTCCTTCTCGACCTGCGGCTCGATCCCGCTCATCCGCACCAGCGGCTCGGCGGTCTGCGTGGTCCGCCGCAGCGACGTCACGTAGACGGCGTCGAGCCGGATCTTGCTCAGCCGCTCTGCGACCCGTCCGGCCTGCTCACGGCCTTCCGGTGCCAGCTCGGGGTCTCCGTGCCCGTCCACCAGCGGGAAGGGGCGGTCAGGCCGTGCGGGTTCCGACGCCCCGTGCCGGACGAGCAGGATCTCGGTCGCCCCGGGCGGCGGCGCGTAGGGGGTCTGGCGGTACTCGGTCTGATCGTCGTTCGGCGCCACACCGAGACCCTAACCGCTGCGACCATGACCGCCACCCGGGCGCGACTTCAGGCGAGGGCACCGCCGTCGATGGTCAGAACGGTCCCCGTCACGAACGACGCGGCCGGACTCGCCAGGAAGACGATCCCGGCGGCGATCTCCTCCGGCCGCCCGAACCGTCCCATGGCGTTGCCCGCCCGCTGGGCGTCGGCCATCGGCCCGTCCTCCGGGTTCATGTCCGTCGCCACCGACCCCGACTGCACCACGTTCACCGTCACGCCCCGCGGTGCGAGGTCGCGCGCGGCGCCCTGCGCGTACGCGACGATCGCAGCCTTGGTCGCCGCGTAGTCGGCCATCCCCGGGAAGCTCGTACGGCTCGCGAGGTTGGACCCCACCGTGATGATCCGCCCGCCGTCCCGGACGGCCTTCGCAGCGGCCCGCGTACCCGCGACGACTCCCCTGATGTTGACCGCGTACATGTGGTCGAACGCCGCCTCGTCGATCTCGTCGCCCACGCCCCCGTACGTGATCACCCCGGCGTTGTTGACCAGCACGTCCAGCGCGCCGAAGTCCGCCACCACTCCCTCCACCAGCCCGGCGACCTGCTCCGGGTCGGACTGGTCGGCCTTGTAGGCGTCGGCCCGTACACCCCGGCTCGCCAAGTCCCGGACCACGTCCGCCGCCTTGTCCGCCGAAGCGGCATAGCTGATCGCCACGTCCGCGCCCGCGTCCGCCAGCGCCCGCGCCGTCGCCGCGCCGATGCCCCGCGACCCACCGGTCACCAGCGCGACCTTGCCGTCCAGAACCTTGCCCACGTCCAGCCTCCACTTATGTACCGAGCAGTATGGAATGACGTGGAGTACTATACCGATCGGTACGGATTACGCAACGGAGGGGACGATGACGGGACGGCCACGCGAGTTCGACGTCGACGAACGCCTGGACCGCGCCCTGGAGGTCTTCTGGCGCCAGGGCTACGAGGGCACCGCGCTCTCCGACCTGACCAAGGCGATGGGCATCAACAAGCCGAGCCTGTACGCGGCTTACGGCAACAAGGACGCCCTCTTCATCAAGGTCCTCGACCGCTACGCCACCGGCCCGGCCAACTACGCCACCAAGGCCATGGCCGAACCCACCGCCCGCGCCACCGCCGAGACACTCATGCGCGGCGCCATAGAACTCACGACCTCGGCCCCAGGCGGCTGCCTCTTCGTCCAAGGCGCCCTGGCCACCGGCCAACAAGGCGCCGCCGCCCGCAAAGAACTGACCGCACGCCGCCAAGCAGGCCACGCCGCCCTCCGAGCCCGCTTCGAACGAGCCCAAGCCGAAGGCGACCTCCCGCCCGACGCAGACCCGAACGCCCTGTCCCGCCTCATCTGGGCAACGACCAACGGCCTCTCAGTCCAAGCCACCAGCGGCGCCACAGCCGAAGAACTCCACCAAGCCGTAGACCTGCTCCTCACCACCTGGCCCCTGGCGGGGGTTGGGTCTTCAGGGCTGGGCGGTGGCGCGGGAGTGGAGGTAGCGCTGTTCCGGGATGCTGAGGGTTAGGCGCGCGGCTCGTTCGTAGTGGGGACGGGCGGCGGCGTGGTCGCCGGCTAGGTCGAGCAGGTGGGCTCGTACGGCGTGGACCCGGTGGTTATCGGCTAGCGCGGGGGCCGACTCTGCGGCGGCCAGGCGTTCTAGGCCTGCCCGCGGGCCGTGGACCATGGCGTACGCGACTATGCGGTTGAGGGTGACCATGGGGCCTGGGGCCATGGTTTCCAGGAGTTCATAGAGGCCGAGGATCTGGCGCCAGTCGGTGTCTTCGGCGCGGGCAGCCTCGTCGTGGAGGGCGGCTATCGCGGCTTGGAGCTGGTAGGGGCCGATCGGGGTGGTGGCCAGGGCGCGGGTTACAAGCGCGGTGCCTTCGGCTATGGCAGTGCGGTCCCAGCGGGTGCGGTCCTGTTCGTTCAGGGGGACGAGGGCACCGTCTGAACGGGTCCGGGCGGGGCGGCGGGCGTCCGTGAGCAGCATGAGGGCCAGGAGGCCTGCCACTTCGCCGTCCTCGGGGAGCAGGGTGTGGAGCTGGCGGGTCAGGCGGATCGCTTCGCCGGAGAGCTCGACGCGGTGGAGTACCGGGCCGGAGCTGGCCGTGTAGCCCTCGTTGAAGATCAGGTAAAGGACGTGCAGGACCGCGGCGACGCGTTCGGGCAGCTGGGCGGGGGGCGGCATCCGGAACTCGGCGCCATCGGCCTTGATGCGCGCCTTGGCCCGGCTGATCCGCTGGGCGACGGTCGTCTCGGGCACCAGGAGCGCGCGGGCGATCTCAGCGGTGGTCAGGCCTCCGACCGCGCGCAGGGTCAGGGCGATCTGGGAGGCCGTCGTCAGGGACGGGTGGCAGCACAGCAGGAGGAGCGTGACAGTGTCGTCTGTGGCGGGCACGGCCTCGGGGGCCGCCGGCGCCAGGGCGGCCACGGTCTCCTCGCGGCGTCTGCGGGCCGAGTCGCTGCGCCACAGCTCGATCCGGCGGCGGGACGCGACCGTGATCAGCCAGCCCTTGGGGTTGTCGGGCACGCCCTCGTCCGGCCATTGCACGGCGGCGGCCAGCAGCGCCTCTTGCACGGCGTCCTCACAGGCGTCGAAATCGCCGTGATGCCGTACGAGGGCGGTGAGCACCTGCGGGGCGAGCTCGCGCAGGAGGTCCTCGGTGCCTTTCACATCTCCGGGCCTCGCAAGCCCATGACGGGTCGTACCTCGATCATGCCGAGGAACGCCTCCGGGATCTGCCCCGCGATCTCGGTGGCACGTTCGATGTCCTCGCAGTCGACCAGGTAGAAGCCCGCCAGCTGTTCCTTGACCTCCGCGAACGGGCCGTCCGTGGAGATCGTCTTGCCGTCGCGGACGCTGACCCGGCGGGCGGTCTCGGGGAAGGCCAGCCGTTCGGAGGCGATGAGCTCCCCGGACTCGGTGAGCGCCGCGTCGAGGGCCTCGTAGGCGTCCAGCCCCAGGTTCTGGTCTTCCGGGGACATCTCCGCCCATATCGCCCGGCTCTCCGGGTTGTGGTAGATCATGATCAGAAACTTCACGGCCGCCTCCAGAGATCCTTGGGAAATTCTCCCCCACGCAATGTCGAGAACGTCGAGGCGGTCTCTACGTCCCCGGTGAAAGGCGCCCACCGAGGGCGCCCCGAGCAGGGGAGCACGATCATGCGTTCACTCGACACCCTCATCACCGGCGGCGCGTTCTTCGAGGGCCCGCGCTGGCACGACGGCTGCCTGTGGGTCTCCGATTTCTGGCGCCACCAGGTACTGGCGGTCTCTCTCGACGGTACGGCCGAAACGGTGGCCGAGGTACCCGGGTCGCCATCGGGCCTCGGCTGGCTGCCCGACGGCACCCAGCTGATCGTCTCCATGATGGACAACAAGCTGCTCCGCCTGGAGGACGGCAAGCCCGCCGTCCATGCCGATCTTTCCTCGTACGCCGGCGGCGGAACGGCCAACGACCTGGTCGTGGACGCCGAGGGCCGCGCGTACATCGGCTGCGTCGACTACATGGCCTGGGACGAGCAGCCGACCACCGTCCTGCTCCGCGTGGACATTGACGGCAGCGTCGCCGTGGTCTCGGACGGGATGTCGTTCCCGAACGGCCCGGCCATCACCCCGGACGGCTCGACCCTGATCATCGCCGAGTCCTGGGCCGAACGCCTCACCGCGTTCGACATCCAGCCGGACGGGACGCTGGCCGGCCGGAGGATCTGGGCGGAAACGCCCGGCAGCCCTCCGGACGGCATCACCCTCGACGCCGAAGGGGCCGTCTGGATGGCCGACGCGGGCGGCAACCGCGCCCTCCGCGTCCGGGAGGGCGGCGAGATCCTGGAGGAGATCAGCGCCGGTGACCTGGGCGTCTTCGCCTGTGCTCTGGGCGGTGAGGACGGGCGCACCCTCTTCCTGTGCGCCGCCCCCACCTACGACCCGGAGGAAGCCGCCAAGATCCGTCAGGCCCGCATCCTCACCTGCCAGGTGGACGTCCCCCACGCCGGCCGCCCCTAACACCCCGAGAGAGCTAGGGGACGACCGTCCCCGGGCGGTCGTCCCCGGGCGGTCACAACGTGCAACGGAGCCCGTCCGGGGTCTTCGACAATCGAAAGAGCAGGTCAACGCCATGACGACGGCACAACTGGGGAAGGAACTGATCATGAGTCAGAAGCCGTCCAAGCCCAAGGCTCCGGATGCCGGGGCCCCCAAGGCGCTCACGTCCAAGATCACCAATGCCTCCGTCCACGAGCACACGGCTCGCACCTGGGACGACTGGTTCGCATTGCTGGACGACTGGGGCGCCATGGGTCGCGAGCACGGCGACATCGTGCGCTGGCTCACCGACGAGCAGGGAATCGATCACTGGTGGGCGCAGACGCTCACCGTGGGGTACGAGCAGGAACGCGGCATGCGCGCGCCGGGGCAGAACGCCTCCGGCTATTTCTCGGCAAGCGTCAGCAAGACCGTGGACGCTTCGGCGGAACGGCTGTTCGAGGCGTTCACCGATCCGAAACTCCGCAAACGCTGGCTCCCGGACCAGATCAAGATCCGCACCGCCGCCGAGCCCAAATCTCTGCGGGCCGACTGGGAGGACGGTTCGACGCGCATCGCTGTCGGCTTCACCCCCAAGGGCCACAACAGGGCCCAGGTCGCCTTGCTGCACGAGAAGCTGCCCGATGCCGAGACGGCGGCCGAACTCAAGGCCCTCTGGCGCGACCGCCTCGCCGCCCTCAAGGACTTCCTCGAAGCTTGAAACAACGCCGGATCCAGGCGCGCGCGCCCGGAGTCAGGAGGCCTTGGCCGTACGGGACAGGAGCGGAGTGATCCTGGCGATCTCGGCGGCCAGCGGTTTGGCAGGGATGTCCTCGAACTGCGTCACGGCGATGTCGCCGTCCTTGCCCTCCCACACCCCGGCCACGCGGCCTTCGTAGAGCACCACCGGCGAGATCCAGCCTGCCGTCCGGCTGACCGCGGCGCGGCGCTCGGCCGGGATGAGGTACGTGGCGGCCGTTCCGGCGCCGAGCACGTACTGGTCGAACCCACCCAGAAGGCGCACGGAACGCGTCGGTGCGGTGTCGATGAGCGCGTCCAGATGCTCCGGCAGAACGAACATCTCGACGCCCTCGACGTCGACCGTGGCGAGCTCGCCCGCCGCCGCGAACCACGCCTTGACGTCCTTCTTGCGGGAGGACTTGCGCGTCAGCCAGTTGTCGAACATCTCCGGCGTCGCAGGCCCGTGCGCCCCAAGAAAGGCACGCACGACCGTACGGGCCGCGTCCTCGACCTCGGGCAACCCCTTCCAGCCGGGCACGAACTGCTCAGGCGACGCGAACGTCACGCGCTGGCCCTGCGAAGGGCCGTAGCAGAGCACGCCCCACCAGGCGAGCGGCTTGAGCAGCGGCCCCCAGCCCGATCCCAAGACCTCGGCGAGATGCGCCGAGTCCGTTTTCTCCACGATCGCCGCGTTCAGCTCCTCGCGGGTGAGCGCCGCTCCCCCGGCCAACGCTTCTCCGGCGGCCTCGGCGATCGCCTCCAGGTCGGGCGGGCTCGCTCCGAAGGCCTTGGCCCACGAAGGCTTCTCCCAGTGGCGGAGCGTGGCGCACAGCGCGAGGTAGGCCCCGGCGACGTCGGCGGGCAGCAGATGGAGCGTCCCGCGCATGGCCCACGTCTTGACGAGTGAACGTTCGTCCCAGAGCGCCTTCGGCACTTCCCCAGGCGCGGGCGTCGCCTGCCGGACCGCGATCGCCAGCTCGGCGGACGACGCGACCTGCGCCTGCACGCCGGCCAGCCGCCGCGCCACCTCCACGGCCGGGAGGTCTCCGGCCGGTTCGAGGAGCTGCCGCCGCATTCGCCAGGCCAGCACCTGAGCCCACGTCACTGATCCCATAGCCCGATTAGACCGCATCCATCCGACAATCCGTGGAGGTGTGTTCAGCCGAGGCGGTGTGTCACCTCTGCGAATGCGGCGCGGACGTCGTCGGTGGTGAGGATGGTCAGGTCGGCAGTGGTGGCGGCCGGGCCCAGCTGGGCTGCTCGTACGGCACGTGAGGCGCAGGCCTTCTCGTAGAGAGAACGCGCGAAGCGGCCATTGCCCAGTTCGTCGATGCGTCCCGTGCCGCAGGCACGCTGGAAGACGAGCGCCAGGTCGTCCAGCGCCTGTTCCTCCCAGCGGTCACCTTCCTGCTCGGCGATCAGCTGGGCGATCTGGAGGAGCTCGTCCGGGCCGTACGAGGGGAAGTCGACCCGCACGTCGAAGCGCGAGCCCAGGCCCGGGTTGGAGGCCAGGAAGCGCTCCATGTCCCGGTCATATCCCGCCAGGACGACGACGAGGCGGTCGCGGTCGTCCTCGGCTCGTTTGAGAAGCGTCTGGACGGCCTCGGCACCGAACGCGTCGCCGCCGCTGTAGCCGGGATTGCTCAGCGCGTACGCCTCGTCGACGAAGAGCACGCCGCCGAGCGCCGAGTCGATGACCTTGTTGGTCTTGAGGGCGGTGGCGCCGAGGTGGTCGCCGACGAGATCGGCGCGCTGGGCCTCGACGACGGAGGGCCGCGCCAGGAGGCCGAGCGCCGCGAAGATACGGCCGAGGACGCGGGCGACGGTGGTCTTGCCCGTGCCGGGCGGCCCGGTGAAGACGAAGTGGCGGGTCGGCGAGCGGGTGACCAGGCCCTGTTCGGCGCGCATCTGGGCGACCTGGAGCTGCGCGGCGATCTCACGCACCTGGCGTTTGACGGCGGACAGCCCGATCATCGCGTCGAGGGAGCCGAGGGCCTCGTCGAGGGTCGGCGTCTCGGCGTACCCGCGGTACCGCTCGGTGAGCTCGGCGAACGCGGTCTCGACGTCCTCGGTGCGCAGTGTGACCAGGTCGTCGGCGGTGGGCCGGTCGGATGCCTCGACCACGCGGACGTCACGCGCGCGGGCGGCGGCCTCGGTCAGCGAACGCACGAACCGCCCGTTGCCGAGTTCGTCGACGATGCCGCGCCGTTCGATCTCCTCGAAACGCGCACCCAGGCGGCGCCGGGCCTCGTCGTCGAGCCGGTCGTCGCGCAGGCCGGTGTGGTAGTCGGCGATGCACAGGAGCTCGGCCGTCCGGTACGAGGGGAAATGCACGCGCGTGCCGAACCGCGAGGCCAGCCCGGGGTTGGAGTCGAGGAACTCGGTCATCTGCGCCTCGTACCCGGCGAGGATGATGACCAGATTCTCGCGGTCGTCCTCGGCGCGCTTGAGGAGGGTCTGCACGGCCTCGTTGCCGAACCGGTCCGGCTGCCCTTCGCCGGAGTTGACCAGCGCGTACGCCTCGTCGATGAACAGCACGCCGCCGATCGCCGAGTCCACGAGCTGGTTGGTCTTGATCGCGGTGGCGCCGAGGAACTCCCCGACGAGGTCGGCGCGGTGCGCCTCCACCAGGTTCGGCGTCGGCAGCAGCCCGAAGGCGTAGAAGATCTTGGCCAGCACGCGGGCCACGCTGGTCTTGCCGGTGCCCGACGGGCCGACGAAGACGAAGTGCCGCATGGGCTTCTCGGTCGGCACACCGGCGGCGGCTCGCAGGTGTGCGGCCTCGATGGACGCGGCGATGGAACGCACCTGGCGCTTCACCGGCTCCAGCCCGATCATGCCGGTCAGCTCGGCGAGCGCCTCGGCGACCGAGATCTCCGGCTGGTCCTCGGCACGTCCGTCCTGCGTGCCGTCGTCCCGCGACCCCTCACCGCCGCCGAGCTCCTGAGCCTGCGCCGCCGCGCGCGCCTCGTACGCCGCCTGCGTGGCCACAGGCACCCCGGCGGAGTCCAGCGTCCCGCCACTCCTACCCGAGCCGGACCCGCTCCCTGAGCTTCCTCCAGACGCGCCCTCCAGCCCGCCGCCCATGCCTGAACCGCCACCAGTGCCAGAGCCGCCACCCGCGCCTGAGCCGCCACCCGGACCTGGCCCGCTTCCCTTCCCGGAGCCGCCGCCCGAACGCGGACCAACGCCAGGCTTCGGCCCTTTGCGCGACCCTGCACCGGTGCGGCGATCGGGACGAGGCTTGCCGGGCGCCGTCATGCCGTCGCCTCCCGGGTTGGACTGTTCCTGCACCCATCCCGTCTCGTACGCCTCGGCGGGCACCGAACGGCGCGCCTGGTCCCATCGGTAGGCCAGGAAGCCGAGCGCAGCCAGCCAGCCGGGCAGCACCTGCAAGTCCGGTAGCGGATGGGCTGCCGCAGCCGTGACGATTCCGGCCGCGGCGAAGGCGAGCAACGCCGTGCGCCACGGCGCGTACCCCCGCAGGCGCAGCGCCACGAACGCGACAGGCAGAGCGAGGAGCGCGAGCAGTAGAGACGGGCTGAGGTAGGGCCGCTGGTCCTCATGTCCTGGGTACAGATGGCCGAGCGGAACCGACACCACCAGCCAGCCCACGATCACCGAGACCACGGCCATGCCCGCCGGCGATCGCAGGGTCAGATGCACCACGATCAGCAGGATGAGGGTGAACGCGGCGGCGCTGAGCACCGGTCCGTTCAGCAGCACGGCCCCTGCCACCGCCAGGGTGAGCAGCAGCAGCCCGCCCAGGAAGCGCAGTCCCGCCTGGACCTGGAAGTAACGCCATCGCAGGCGCTCGAATAGATCCCGCGCCGCGGTGCCCGCCGGGCGGGAGCGGGATCTGCCGAACAATGCCATCACAGGCGAGTAAAGCGCAGGACAGGCTCGAACGGGACTCCTCGCACGCGGTTCGTTGACTCCTGCCGGGACAGGACGGCGAAAGTTTCTGTCGAACGAGGCAGGCGGCGAGCCCAGCGAACAGGACATTTGTACCGGGCAACGGTGGATCGTCGACCCTGCCAGACTTGTCGGACACACTCGTAGCGTCTGTCATGTGACAACCAAGACCGGCAAACCCGCCGGCGTGCTGCTGGCCGGCGTTCGCGCCCCCGGCCGTCCGCGCGCATCGGCGCACGGCTCGCTCAGCATGAGCGGCCCAGGCGGACCGGCATACGCCGGCGCGCGTGAACGAGGTGATCGCCAGGTGAGCGGCAGCCGGCGGCGGCGTCCGGACATCGATCTCGACAAGGTCGACCGGAAGGGCCCGAGCGCGGGAGCGTTGTGCATCTGGATGCTCTTCCTGGCGTGGCCCATCAAGAACGTTCTGGGCGACGGGACCGGGCCGCTCTGGCTGGCGCTGCCCGCGATCGTGGCTGCCGGCGCGCTGTACGTGGCGGTCGTGTTCACGGCGTTCAGTGGGCGCGTGCCGCTGCGGTTGCCGTTCCTGCTGTTCGGGGCCTTGATGGCCGTCGTGGGCGGAGCGACGTTCGGTTTCGGGGACGGGTGGTACCCGCTCTTCCCGATGCTGGGACTGGCCTCCGGAGCGCTGGCAGGCCACGTTCGAGCCCGGGAGAACGGGCCGGACCTGCCCCTTCTGGTGATCATCGGCTTGCCGACGGCGCTGTCCATCCTCGTTCCCTGGCTGGCGGACGAGAGCGGCGAGAGCGTGCTCGGATACGCGTACGGAACGGCGACCGCCGCGCTGGTGACCGCGATCGTGCTGCGGCTCTTCATCGTCATCGGAATGCTCCGCGAGGCACGCGAGGAGCTCGCGCACGCCGCCGTCGAACGGGAGCGGCTGCGATTCTCCCGCGACCTGCACGACCTCCTCGGCCACACCCTGTCGATCATGGTGGTGAAGGCCCAGGCCGTGCGGCGCATAGCCGAGCATGATCCCAAGGTCGCGGCCGAGCAGGCCGCCGACATCGAGACCGTGGGCCGTCAGGCACTGGGCGAAGTACGCCAGGCGGTCCACGGCTATCGGGGGCGCGGCCTGGCCGGTGAACTGGACGCCGCGCACACGGCGCTGGCCGACGCCGGAATCGAGCCGGTCGTACGCCGCGAAGGGCCTCCGCCGCCGCCCGAGCCCGACGCGTTGCTGGGCTGGGCGGTCCGGGAGGGCATCACGAACGTGATCCGGCACAGCGGCGCCCGGCACTGCGAGATCTCCGTCCACAACGACGGCTACCACGCCGTCCTGGAAATTCACGACGACGGCTCTGGCGCGAATACCGGGCACGGCCATCCAACGGGTTCTGCTGGGGACGGGCTGTCATTGGACACCGGCGGCTATGGGCTGAAGGGCCTCAAGGAACGCATGGCCGCTGCGAACGGGACCGTCGAGGCGGGCCCGCACCCCGGTGGCGGTTACATGCTGAAGGTCGCCATTCCGGTCACCGGAGACCCGTAAGGACAGACAATGGTCGCGTGATCAGAGTTCTGCTCGCCGAGGACCAGGGCATGATGCGCAGCGCGCTCGCGCTCCTGCTCGACCTCGAAGAGGACTTGGAGATCGTCGCCCAGGTCGCGGACGGGGGCTCGGCGCTCGCGGCAGCACTCCAGTCCGAGCCCGACGTCGCCGTGCTCGACATCGAGATGCCGGGCCGCAGCGGCCTGGACGTCGCCGCCGACCTTCGCCGCGAGCTGCCGTCCTGCAAGGTCCTGATCGTCACGACCTTCGGCCGTCCCGGCTACCTGCGCCGCGCGATGGAGGCCGGCGCCAGCGGCTTCCTGGTCAAGGACGGCCCGATCGAGAACCTCGTCGATGCCATTCGACGCGTTCTCGCCGGCGAACAGGTCGTGGACCCCGCCCTCGCCGCCGCCGCCCTCTCGGTCGGCCCCAACCCGCTCACCGATCGCGAACGCGACGTACTGACAGCCGCGGCTGACGGCTCCACGGTCGCCGACATCGCCACCCGGCTGCACCTGTCGGAGAGCACGGTCCGCAACTACCTCTCGTCCGCCATCGGCAAGACCGGCGCACGCAACCGCATCGAGGCCGTGGGCACCGCCCGCCACAACGGCTGGCTCTGAACTCCCGGCGCCTCCACTGCCTGTCCTGGTCGACTGCCTGTCCTGGTCGACCGGGCCTAATCCTCGCGGACGTAGGTGTTGGCTCTGGGGGCCACGCAGAACAGGTGACCTGCCGGGTCGACGTAAACCCGGAAATGGTCGTCATCGGGCTGGTGAGAGGGCACCGAGGCCCCGAGTTCACGGAGCCTGCGTTCCATCTCATCCGGTTCCTCGTCTATGGCGAACTCGAGATGATGGCGCAGCGGCGCTGTCGGGTCGGGCCACTTCGGCGGCGCCGGATTGTCCGCCCGCTGGAAGTCGAGCCGCACTTCGCCCTCGATGACCAGCACCGCGAAATGGCCATCGTCCGCGACATGCACACGGCCACCGAGGAAGCCCTCGTAGAACCGCGCAAGCTTCTCCGGATCGGGACAGTCGAGTGTGACGGCGAACAAAGACACGGCCATGTCGGCAGCCTAAGCATGGTGATCGCAGGACGCGAGTCAATACTCTTGGAGGACGACACTCTTGGACCGGAGCCCACTTGACCGACAACGATCCCCGCGGAACCGCCAACTCCAACGGGGGCGTCCGGCCCCGCATCGCTGGCCGCAGCGCAAGTGGTCGCCGCAGCGCGACTGGTCGCCGCCCCATAGATGACGCGGACCTCGTGGAAGCCGGCGGGGAATCGCTCCCAGGTCTCGAATCGGCAGGTGAAGGCTCGTCCCCGCCTCCGTTGCCTCGGGTGGCGGGGTACGAGATCGAGAATCAGCTGCGGAAGGGTGGCGCCCTGCGGATCGCAGGCGTGGACGAGGTCGGGCGCGGCGCCTGGGCCGGGCCTGTGGTGGTGTGCGCGGCGGTCACCGATCTCAGCCCGCCGCCGGAGCTACCTGGACGGGGCAAGCGCAAGGTCAAGCTCACCGACTCCAAGCTCCTCACCGAGGCGCACAGGGAGGCGTTCGCCGAGGTGTTGCCCGGCTGGCTGGCCTCGTACGCCATCGGTTCGTCCTCGCCCGAGGAGATCGACGAGCTCGGCATGACAGAGGCGCTGCGCCGCGCAACCCTGCGCGCGCTCAAGGCCCTGCCGGAGCCGCCCGACATGGTGATCCTCGACGGCAACAACGACTTCCTGAAGCGGCCTTGGCGCGTGCGCTGCGAAGTCAAAGCCGACCAACGGTCCGTCACGGTCGCGGCGGCGTCCGTCCTGGCCAAGGTGCATCGCGATCGCCTGATGGCCGGGCTCGACCCGGAGTTCCCGGCGTACGGCTTCGGCGCGTGTGCCGGATACCCGTCGCCCGTCCACCAGAAGGCCCTGGAGGAACACGGACCAACACCTCATCACCGGATGTCGTGGTCATATCTGGACGACCTCCCGCGATGGCGTCACCTTAAGAAGCACCGCGACCCGCTCGCGGGAGAGGGACAGCTCAGCCTGATCTGACATCGTCTTTGACTTCGGGCGGAGTTGTTCCCCACAGCCGGGGTAAGCCGCTCGATGACGGGAGGACGATGCCATGGACGCTGTCGTACGAAAGCTGATGCGAGAGGCGAGCACGACCTATGCGGAGGAGGCCGGCATCCCACTGAAGGACCAGCCTGCCGCTCTCTTCAAGTTGCTGGTCCTGGCCAACCTGATGAGCACCCGCATCTCCTCGGACATCGCGATGGCGGCTGCCCATGAGCTGTTCGAGGCGGGCGGCGGCACACCGCGCGGTATGAACAGGCTGAGCTGGCAGGACCGCGTCGACGCCCTGGGACGGGGACACTACGTGCGGTACGACGAGAGCACCGCGACGCGGCTCGGCGATATGGCGGAGATGGTTCAGGAGAAGTACCAGGGCGACATGCGGCGGCTCGCGATCGAGTCAGGGCGCGACAGGGAACGCGCGGGCAAGCTGCTGCGGGAGTTCCCAGGGATCGGTCCCACAGGTGTCGACATCTTCTGCCGCGAGGCCCAGGCCATGTGGCCTTGGCTGCGCCCCTACTTCGACAGCCAGACCCTCAAGGGCGCCGAACGACTGGGTCTTCCCGCCGACCCCAAGCGCCTCGCCGACGAGGTCCCAGAGAAGGACCTGGCCCGCTTCGCCGCCGCCCTCGTACGAGTGAGCAAAGACAAGAAGCTCGCCGAAACCATCAAGTCCTGAGCGCGGCCGCCGATACGACAGCCCGCCGATACGACAGCGCAGGGCACACTGACAAGGTGTGCCCTGCGCTGGCTCAGTCCTTGCCGCGGGAAGCGACCCATTCGAGGTTCCAGTTGTACGCCTGGTCGACCGACATCTTGCCCCAACGCGGGCGGCCGGGCGGGGGCAGGACGAACCGGCCCTCACGGCGGACCACCAGGTCCCCGTTCACGTTCTCGATGAGGGCGAGGACGGCGTCTCGCGAGGCGTCGTGGCAGTCGTCCATGCGCATCTCGATCGGCGGGGAGCCCACCGGGTAGAGCGTGGCGATCGCGTCCAGGCCGCGGAAGTCGTCGGCGCCGTCGTAGATCTCCGCGAACACCAGGATGCGCTTGAACTGCGCGGTGTGGTCGAGGTTGATCGTGAGGTTCTCGCCGGTCTCGACCGAGCCCGTGCGGTCGTCCTTGTCGAGCTGGATGAACGGCGGGCGGTCGAGCGCGCCGAAGTCACCGACGGCGTGGATGATTCCCTTGCGGCCGTCCATCAGCTCCCAGAGGCAGCACAGGTCCAGGTCGAGGTCGTAGCCACGGCGCCGCTTGCCGAACCGCCCGGTCGCGACGCCCTCGCGCGCGGTCCAGTTGAGGTTGACCCGCATGTTGCCCGACGTGGCACCCTGCTTGGTGAGCGACACCGACGGGGAGCTCTTCGTCAGCGAAATCATCCCGCCTTGCACCTGAGGCTGCGGCTGTGCAGCCTGTTGCGGCTGGGGCGGGGGCGGCGGCTGCACGGGTTGCTGGGGCGGAGCGGGAGGAGCTGGCGGCTGTACGGGTGGCGGCGGGGCGGCGCTCTCGCTCGGCTCGTCTACGGAGATACCGAAGTCAGTGGCCAGACCCGCGAGACCCGAGTCGTACCCCTGCCCGATGGCGCGGAACTTCCAGGCACCCTGGCGCCGGTAGAGCTCCCCCAGGACGAACGCAGTCTCGGTCGTGGCGCCAGGGTTGTCGAAACGCGCGACCTCAGTCCCGGCCGCGGCGTCCACCACCCGGACATACAGCCCCTGGAACTGACCGAACGTACCGCCGTCCGCCGAGGCCGCGACCACGATCTTCTCGATGTCCGGCTCGACCGCCGACAGGTTCACGGCGAGGACGTCCCGTACGGTCGGCCCCCGTTGCTTGCCCTCGTGCCGTACCGAACCAGAACCGTGCACCGGCTGGTTGTAGAAGACGAAATCGTCGTCCGAACGTACTTTGCCCGTCCCAGCGAGCAACAGCGCGGAAGCGTCGGCATCAAGCACGCCAGGACCACCCTGCCATCCCAGCTCCACCCGGACCGAGGCCACAGGCACCGCCGTGTTGGCGCCCTTCTGCATCGACATCTACGCACCCCTTCTCATCCGACGGTCCCCAACCTATGACCAGGAGCGGCCTATGGGCGACAACACCCGCCGCTTATGCTGCCGCCCCTGGCCAGGAAGGCTCGCGGATTCGCCCTGCTACGGGTCATACTCACGAGCGGCCCCTGCCCATACGGAAGGAGCGACGTCAATGCGTCCATCGCTGTTCTACGACGTCGTGGCCCTGCTCGCACGAATCGCCGTCGGAGTCGTCTTCATCGCCCACGGCTGGCAGAAGATCGAAGCAGGCATCACCGCGACCGGCCAGAGCTTCGACGACCTCGGCGTACCCGTCCCCACGGCCGCCGCCGCGTACGCGGCGTTCGTCGAACTGCTGGGCGGCGCCGCCCTGATCGCCGGTGCGGGCCTCCCGATCGCGGGCGCCCTTCTCTTCCTGGACATGGCAGGCGCGTTCGTCTTCGTCCACGTCGACCAGGGCCTGATGCTCGTGGAAGGCGACAAGGTCGGCTACGGGTACGAACTCGTGCTGGTCCTGGGCCTGGTGAGCCTTCTCTTCGCCGCCGGCGCCGGCGGCCGCCTCTCCGTTGACGCGCTGGTGTTCAAGCGCGGCGCGTGGCCTCAGGAGGACCCGGATCCGGATCCGGAAGTCACCGAGGCCCTCAAGCACTTCGTCGAGGTCGGCGAATCCCCGGGCACGCCTTCTCCCGCCCCGGACGAGCCACGCGCTCACGCCCCGGACGAGCCGCGCACAGCCGCCGCCATCATCGAAGGCACCGAAGACGACACCCTCGTGGCCGGTCGCCGCGGCATCCGTCGTCGCCGTCCTTCCCATACCCAACCCGTCGAACGCCCCGAAGAAGGCCCGCCGACCCCCTGATCGGCAGCCCGGGGAGCGGCCGCGCGGAAATGTCAGACGCGCGGCCTACGGTCGTCACCATAAGGAGTCATCCGACTCCGCAAGGTATCCGACCCGGGAGGGATCATGGCCACCAAGAAGATCCGCAATGCTCGCCACCGCCGGACTCCGTCCGCCGTCCGGCGACCAGGCCCGGAGATCACCGTTGCCCTGATCTGCAGCGAGGCCGACTTCGAGGCCATGCATCAGGTGTGCCCAACGCCGGAGTTCGGCGATTACGCCAGATATCGCGAACGTTTGCGCTTACTCCTGCGAGATCTGCGTCGCCACGGCAGTCGGGTCTGGGTGCGCCCGTTCGATCCGGGGGACTACCGCTCTTTCTGCGCAGGCGAGAGTCTGCCGACAGACCACGTCCAGAGCCGCGCGCACTACTCCGCGAGTCCTCGTCTTCTGCCGCCGCAGCTTTACGCAGGAGAGCCGCTCGACGTGCTGTTTCACGCGCTCAGCCGTCAACGCGATGACGAACGCACCGCGGCCGCCGCCCTCGAACTCCTGGGCAACGCCACCAGACCCGAGCCTGGCGACGAGCCCAACGATCCGGCCCGAGAAGCGACAGCGCGTGCGACCGCAATCCTCCTCGCTCTCATACGAGGCGTGGGCCTTGGAGTCCACAGGCTCACCTGCGTCATGGACGCAGGCCCGGAGCAACTCTCGATCCAGGCAGACTTCGAGAAGTCGGCACACCAGGTCTTGTCGTACGGCCCGCCATTAGGCATCTTCACCACGATCCTCGCCGCCGCGTACGCCCTCGGAGAGTCAGCCGCCGTCACCATCCGTACCGAGGGCGACGGCAGCGAGACCGTCCGTGGCTGGCTGCTGAACGGCGGCCGTCTGGAGCCGCTGTCGGCGATGGAGGTCCGCAGCGCGTACTCGGCCCATACCCCCGGCTCACCCACCACACGGTACGAGCCGGGATTCTCCCTCCCCACTCATCCGCCGCCCCGCTAGCCACCGCCGATCCAGGTGGGAGTAGCCCACCGCCGATCCAGGTGGGTGGTCACACGGCGACACGGCCGCCAGTCGCGGTCACCCCTGGCCAGTGGTCTGGATTCGTGCGGTCGCCGTCGCCACAGCGACCGTCTTGCCGTCGGGCCCAATGAGCTCGCCGGAAAGAAAGCACACATCCTTGCCGCGCTTCACGATCCGGCCATGTCCCAGGAGCCTTCCAGGACGGGCAGGACGGAGGAACTGAACATGCAGATCAAGAGTCGGCGCGAACTGGTTCGCCGGCAACGTCGCGACCAGCGCCGGGCCGAGCGTGTCATCGAGCATCGCCGCCAGGAAGCCGCCCTGGATCACGCCGACAGGATTGACGAACTGCTCGCCCGCCTGAAAGGCCACCTGGATGGTGCCCTGCTCCGGATCGACCTCGACCAGTTCCCAGCCGAGCGTGACCGCGGCAGGGGGTGGCGGGACCCGCCCTGCCTGCACATCCCAAAACAACCCAGGCCGCTGCGTGTCCATCTCCATGAGCGCATTGAACACGCCGCCACCGACAACACCCGGGCCGAAGAAGTCGGAATGTCAGGGAACGCGGGCGGTCCAGGACGGTCTGGAGAACTTCTCCATGGCGAGCTTCTCCGCCGTACGGAGCTCGGCTTCGGTGAGCCGATCGTCGGTGAGGCCATACCGAGCGCGGAAATGAGCGATCATCCGGTCGATGATCTGTTCGCGAGGCAGGCCGGTCTGGCTACGGAGCGGATCGACCCGCTTGTTGGCGCTGGCGATGCCCTTGTCGGAGATCTTCTCGCGGCCGATGCGGAGGACCTGGGTCATCTTGTCCGCGTCGATGTCGTACGCCATGGTCACGTGGTGCAGCACCGCACCCGCCGCCAGCCGTTTCTGGGCGGCTCCGGCGATCTTCCCGTTGGCGGACGCGATGTCGTTCAGCGGCTGGTACCAGGCCTTGATCCCCAGGTCACCGAGCGCGCCCAGCACCCAGTCGTCCAGGAAGGCGTAGCTCTCGGCGAAGGACATGCCCGCCACGAGCGACTCCGGCGCGTACAGCGAATAGGTGATGGTGTTGCCGGGCTCGACGAACATCGCACCGCCACCGCTGATCCGGCGGACGACCGTCACCCCGTGACGCTCCGCCTGCTCGGCGTCCACCTCGTTCCGCAACGACTGGAAGCTACCGATGATCACAGAATTGGAGGCCCATTCCCACACGCGCAGCGTGGGCGGCCGCCGGCCGGCACCGACCTCCTCGGCGAGTACTTGATCCAGAGCCATATGGAGGACGGGAGCCTGGGGTTCGGTGTGAATGAGCTGCCAGTCGTGGTCACGCCAGTCGGACGCGTGCGCCAGAGCGCGGCGGACAGCAATGCCGATGGCCTCGGACGAGACGCCGAGCATGACGGTGCCCTGAGGCAGGCCGGCGTCCACCCGGCCAGCGAAGTCTCGGGCCTCCAGCCCTGCGGGCAGGCCCTCCAGAGCCGCATTGATGCTGTCCAGTGCCTCGTCCGGCTCAAGGAAAAAGTCCCCGCTGACCCTCACCTGCCGGAGACGACCATCCTCGACCTCAAGGTCGACGGCCACGAGCTTCCCACCTGGGACCTTGTACTCACCGTGTGTCACGTACAAGGTCAACAGCCGGCCCACCGCCCAGATTCCAACTCCCGCGCCCACCACATCACTCATCCACCACATCACTCGTCCACCACAAGGGCGTCGCCGCCGGACACACTCCGGCCATCAGAGCTCCAGTGCGCTCTGCTGGAAAGGCGAGCAGTGCCAATGGCGGCCGGCTGCTAGCGTTTCGAAAAACGAAACACGGGGGCCTCCGATGACGACGCCTACGCCAGGACGGCCCGTACGGGGCTCCAGTACTGGCCGACCACTGATGGCGGCGCTCGACCTGTTCGGTCGGCGTTGGACTCTGCGGATCGTGTGGGAGCTGCACGAGGGGCCGCAGGGATTCCGCCCTTTGCAACAGCGATGCGACAACATGTCGTCGAGCGTGCTGCGGCAGCGCCTCGTCGAACTCACCACCGCGGGACTCGTCGATCAGACACCCGAGGGGCCGTACACGCTCACCGCTCTCGGCCAGGAGGCGTACGAGGCACTCCGGCCGCTTGCCACCTGGTCAGAACGCTGGGCGTCGACGCTCTCCGGAGGGAGCTGAGACCTTGCGCTTCTGTTTTCAAAGCGCCATAGTGATTCGAAAACAGAAGCATCATGGAGGGCCTGCCCCATGCCGCGCATCGAACCGCTCACTCCCCCGTACGCGCCTGAGATCAGCGAGGCTCTGCGCAAGTGGATGCCACCCGGCGTGGCCCACGACCCGCTGCAGCTCTTCCGAGTGCTTCACCGCAATCCCGAACTCGCCTCTCGAATGCGTGTCCTGGGTGCCGGACTGCTGGCACACGGCCGGCTCCCTGCGGAAGACCGCGAGATCGTCATCGCCCGAGCCTGCGCCCGCACCGGCTGTGAGTACGAATGGGGTGTGCACGCCGCGACCTTCGCGGAGGCGGTCGGGCTCACAAAGAAGCAGATCGACGCCACCGTCACCGGGGACCCCACCCCATGGTCACCACGGCAACGCGCCCTGATCCAAGCGGTCGACGAGCTCCACGACTCGGCGAACCTGTCCGAGGACGCATGGAACGAACTGGCCGGGCACTACGACCAAGCCCAGATGCTGGAGTTCGTCGTCCTGGCGGGCTGGTACCGCACCATCGGGCAGCTGGCCAACTCGCTGCGACTCGACAACGAACGCTGGGCCGCCACGTTCCCCGCCTGAATGACCGCCGATACTCACTGGCGCCACCCGTGTCGCACATTCGTCAGTGTGTGGGCCACTAGGCGGCCCGAAAGAATTCGGCAGTCACATCATCGGCCGGAAAGAAGGCCTCGACGGCGATCTCTTCGAGAGTGATGTCGAAGGCCGTGCCGAACGTGGTGATCGTGCTGAAGAGGCTGAGCTCAACGCCACGATGCCGGATCCGGATCGGCAGGGCGATATCGGCCGGATCAGGCGGAGGCAGGTCCCCCTCAACCCCGTACGACACCAGCTCCTCGTGCAGCGCGCTCAACTCCGGATCGCCGGTCTGCGCGACCTGGCGCGCGAGGCGCGGCATCAGGAACGCGCGCACCTGGGCCAGGTTGCTCAGCCGCGGCGCAAAGCCCTTCGGGTGCAGGCCAAGGCGCATCATGTTGATCGGTGGCTCCAGCAACTCCGCGTCAGCGTCCTCGAAGAACACGCCGATCGCCGAGTTGGCCAGGATCACGTTCCAGCGGCGATCCAGCGCGACTGCGGGAAACGGCTCATGCCCGCGCAGCACTCGTTCGACCGCTTCCAGAGCCTTGGCCAGATCCGGGTCGTCCAACGGACGCTGCTGGTAGACGGGCGCATGGCCAGCCGCGACAAGCAGCCGATTGCGCTCGCGCAGCGGAACACCCAGGTGTTCGGCAAGATGCAGCACCATCGGCCGACTGGGGATCGTGCGACCGGTCTCCACGAAGCTGACATGCCTCGGCGACACATCCGCCTGAATCGCCAGGTCAAGCTGGCTGAGCTTCCGCCGGTGCCGCCAATCCCGCAGCAACTCCCCGACAGGCCGGTCCTCCGTCATGCAGCCGTTCTATCGAAGGTGCGGCGCCGGTCACCACTACATGCCATGTAATCGACAGTGGTCACGGGGGGTTGCGATGGTCTGGGCATGAACGAGACCGCGCAAGCCGCACGCAACAGGCAACTCATCGAACGCTCTTTCCAGGAGTTCGTGAACGGGAACGTCGAGTATCTCCGGAACGTCCTCACGGAGGACTTCGTCGAGCACAGCCCCGGGAATCCCTCGGGCCGCGACGCGTTCATCGAGTTCATCGCCAAGTCACCGATCGCCGACGCCAGGCTCGACCTCAAGCGGGTCGTCGTGGACGAGCAGTACGCGGTGGTGCACTACCTGATGACGCCGCCCGGAGACGAACGTGGCATCGCCGTTGTCGATCTCTGGCGGATCGAGGACGGCTTGATCGTCGAGCATTGGGACGTCGTCCAGCCCGTCCCCGACCCTGCGGATGTTCCCAACGGGATGCTCTGAGCCGATGCGGCCTCGCTTCCCCAGCGAGGCCGCATCAAGGTGATCATTCGTTCGTGTGGGCGCGGAGGGCGGCGATCAGCCACTCGAAGTTCGGAACGGCAGCCGGGTGTGGTGGACGGCCGTTGATGATCGCCAATAGCTGCCAGTAGCGTTCCACCCTCGCGTCGACGAAGACCTCAAGCTGTTCGAGGAGCCGGGCGCGCTCTCCGGAGGGGAGTTCGGGCGCTATGAGGCGGTCGAGGACGGCCTTCCCCTGGACCGAGCCGGGCTCGACACCCTCTGCCAGCGCCCGTCCGGCATGTTCTGAGACCGCTTGGTAGTCCGGCTCGTAGCCGAGTTCGTCCGCTCCAGCCCCTGCCACCACCATCGCACGTACTCGGTTGCGGAAGTCCTCGTTCGCGACCAGCTCGCCCAGCTCGATCCAGGCGTCCACCTGCTCGGGGGCGGGGTCGTCGGGGAGCTCGACGGGCATCTGCCGCATGCTGTTCGCGACTCCCATGGCGGGCGAGTCCGGATCGATGCCGGTCACGATGTCCGTCACGAAATCATCGATGATCTGCTGCCGTTCCTGCGCCGACAGCCGGGCCAGTTTGTGCATCAGAAGTGTCTCCTCAATCGAGCTTCCACGGTTGGCAATGGTGCTGAGCACCGCGCGGCGCAGCCTCAACGTCCGGATCTCCGCGTCCAGCGCAGCGATCTGCGTCGTGGCGACATCCGTCACGGTGACCGCCCGCGAGAGGATCTGCTGCACCACGTCCAGGCCAAGGCCCAGCTCCCGCAGAGTCCTGACGAGTTCGAGCCGGAGCACCGCCTCGGGTCCGTAGAGGCGGTAACCCCCGGCTGATCGTGCATGAGGCACCAGGCCTGCGTCCGACCAGAACCTGATCGTCCGGGCCGGCAATCCGGTCCGGCGAGCAAGCTGCCCGATGGTGAACGACTCCGCGTCCGTGCTCATGAAGACACCGTGCACCTTCCAGTTACTGGAACCTCAACTCGATATCCGCACGCTGCGGTGAAGGCGGACTCGCACGCTGCGGTATGGGCGACTGACGACGAGACTTTCCACATGAAAGAGCGGAGAGCCCGGCTCTTGCCGGGGCTCCCCGCCCTCGTGTTCTCTCCTACACCTTGCGGCGTCGCGCTACTGGGGGAGAGCACTTATTCGGAGTGTGCAGCATTCCCGCGGACATCGCCCGAGTGACCGCCACAGCCGTGCTTAACTCGGCCTGTGATCGACTGGGCGCGTTTGCAGGGTGTGTACGGGCCGGCGCACGACGTCCCCACGCTTCTCCAGGCAGCGGGGAACGGCGCCAAGGAAGCCTGGGACGAGCTGTGGATCCAACTCTGGCACCAGGGGAATACCTGCGATGCCGGCATTGCAGCGTTGCCGGCCCTGGCCTCCCTCGCACAGCATACGAACCGAGCGGTGAGGTTCCCTGCGATCGAGCTCGCAGGCGAGATCGTGGGGGCTGGTCTCCGCGAAGGTCGTCCCCTGGAAAAGATGAAGGAGCTCCACCAGCCGGTGGCCATGCTCAGCGCCTTGGCCGACGGATGGCTGTCGGAACGGCCAGCCGGCTACCGGGTCTGTTTCCGCGCGAAGCTCGCGCTGGACGGCTTCCCTGTCCTGAGCGACGTCCTCGACGATTTCCTGGACTTCTGCTGTGACGTCTCCTGCCCCCAGTGCTCCGACAAAGTCAGCATTGTGATCGGAGACTTCGGCTGCTACTCGTCGATTCGCGACTGGAATCTCGGTGACGTGCACCCCATCCCGCTGCGCCCGGCCGCCCCGGACGATTTGCAGGACGCCGCCCAGGGACTGCATCACGCAGCGATAAGAGACGAGCAGCCGAGACTCGCCTGGGGCCTCAGGCACGTGTTCGGCGACGCGGAATGCGGCACCTGTGACACGGCCTTCTCCGTCCTATCGGCCTTGGAGGCCAAGAGATCACCGTCCACCGAATTCCAGGAGAACGCCGGCGCCGCGACCGCCCCGGCCGGACACGACGAAGGGAAGAACCGGCACTGGCCGGCTCCCCCCTTCTGACGTTTGGGACGTCAACCGCAGCCGAACGGGCAGGACGCCGCTCCAGAAAGCGCCCTGCCCGTTCCCGAAATCAGCTGCAGCCGCTGGTGGAGCCGCAGCCTTCGCAGACGTAGCAGCTGCCGGCCGGGCGCATCTTCGTGCCGCAGGTGAGGCAGAGCGGTGCGTCGGCGGTGCGGCCCTGGCGGCTCTCGATGACCTCCATCGACGAATGCGCCTCGGGGGCCGGGGCCGCCGCGGACTTGGCGGCGGCCGTGGACGGCCTGGTGATCTCGGCGGACTGGGCCAGGGTCTCGTGCTCGAGTTCGGCATCGGTGTGCAGGGACGCCGGGTCCTCGCCGTTCGCCTGCATGGCGCGTTCGTCGGCGGTGAAGATGCCGAGCTCGGCGCGCTCGTCGTACGGCAGGTGGTCGAGGGCGAGGCGGCGGAAGATGTAGTCCATCACCGAGGTCGCCATGCGGATGTCCGGGTCGTCCGTCATGCCGGCCGGCTCGAAGCGCATGTTGGTGAACTTCTCCACCCACGTCTCCAGCGGCACCCCGTACTGGAGGCTGATGGAGATCGCCATGGAGAACGCGTCCATGACTCCGGCGAGGGTCGAGCCCTGCTTGCCGAGCTTGAGGAACACCTCGCCGAGACCGTCGTCCGGGTAGGACGAGGCGGTCATGTAGCCCTCGGCACCGGCGACCGAGAAGCGGGTCACGGTCGCGGGGCGCTGCTTGGGCAGGCGCTTGCGGACGGGGCGCGCCGGGGCCGCGGCCTCGACGGCGACCGGCTCCTCCTTGGTCTTGGTGCCGGCGGCCGACAGGGGCTGGCCGACCTTGCAGTTGTCCCGGTAGATCGCCAGGGCCTTGAGGCCGAGCTTCCAGCCCTCGAAGTACACCTTCTCGATGTCCTCGATGGAGGCCTGCTCGGGCATGTTGACGGTCTTGGAGATCGCACCGGAGAGGAACGGCTGGACCGCGGCCATCATGCGCACGTGGCCCATCGGGCTGATCGCGCGCTCGCCCATGGCGCAGTCGAACACCTCGTAGTGCTCGGGACGCAGCCCGGGCGCGTCCACGACGTGGCCGTTCTCGGCGATGTACTCGACGATGGCCTCGATCTGCTCCTGCTGGTAGCCGAGCATCTCGAGCGCCCGCGGCACCGTGTGGTTGACGATCTGCATGGAGCCGCCGCCGACGAGCTTCTTGAACTTCATCAGCGCGAGGTCCGGCTCGATGCCGGTGGTGTCGCAGTCCATCATCAGGCCGATGGTGCCGGTCGGCGCGAGGAGGGACGCCTGGGCGTTTCGGTAGCCGTACTTCTCGCCGGCCTTGAGGCACTCCTGCCACTGCTTGGTGGCGGCGGCGTGGACGGCCTTGCCCATCTCGTCGAGCGTACGGACCTCGTCGTTGGCGGCGGCGTGCTTGCGCATGACGCGCTTGTGGGCCTCGGCGTTGCGCGCGTACCCCTCGTACGGGCCGACCACGCCGGCGAGCTCGGCGGAACGGCGGTAGGCGACGCCCGTCATCAACGAGGTGATCGTGGCGGCGAGCGAGCGGCCGCCATCGGAGTCGTACGCGTGGCCGGTCGCCATGAGCAGCGCGCCGAGGTTGGCGTAGCCGATGCCCAGCTGGCGGTAGTCGCGCGTCGTCTCGCCGATCTTCTGGGTCGGGAAGTCGGCGAACGTGATGGACGCGTCCATCGCGGTGATGATCAGCTCGGTCAGCTTGACGAACTTCTCGACGTCGAACGTGCCGTCCGCGCGGAGGAACTTCAGCAGGTTGATGCTGGCGAGGTTGCAGGAGGAGTTGTCGAGCGACATGTACTCCGAGCACGGGTTGGACGCGGTGATGCGGCCCGACTCGGGGTTGGTGTGCCAGTCGTTGATCGTGTCGTCGTACTGGATGCCCGGGTCGGCGCACTCCCACGCCGCCTTGGCCATCAGCCGGAAGAGCTCCTTGGCCTGGACCTTCTCGACGACGTCGCCGGTCAGACGGGCGCGCAGCGCGAACTCCCCGTCCGTCTCCACCGCGCGCATGAACTCGTCCGACACCCGGACGGAGTTGTTGGCGTTCTGGTACTGGACACTCACTATGTCCTTGCCGCCCAGGTCCATGTCGAACCCGGCGTCCCGCAGCGCGCGGATCTTGTCCTCTTCACGCGCCTTGGTCTCGATGAACTCGGCAACGTCCGGGTGGTCGACGTCCAGCACGACCATCTTGGCCGCACGCCGGGTGGCGCCGCCCGACTTGATCGTTCCGGCCGAGGCGTCCGCGCCGCGCATGAACGAGACCGGGCCGCTGGCTGTGCCGCCGGACGACAGCAGCTCCTTGCTGGAACGGATGCGCGAGAGGTTGACCCCCGAGCCGGAGCCGCCCTTGAAGATCGTTCCCTCTTCCTTGTACCACTCCAGGATCGATTCCATGGAGTCGTCAACGGAGAGGATGAAACACGCGGACACCTGCTGTGGGGATTTGGTGCCGACGTTGAACCACACCGGGGAGTTGAAGCTGAACAACTGGTGGACCAGCGCGTACTTCAGTTCGTGGTCGAAGATTTCCGCATCCTGGTCGGAGGCGAAGTAGCCGTTCTGCAGACCGGTGTCGACGTACATCTTCACGACGCGGTCGACGAGCTGCTTGAGGCTCCACTCCCGCTGCGGCGTGCCCACCGCGCCACGGAAGTACTTGGACGTCACGATGTTCGCGGCGTTCAGCGACCAGAACTCCGGGAACTCCACCCCGCGCTGCTCGAAATTGACCGAGCCGTCGCGCCAGTTGGTCATGACCACGTCACGACGTTCCCAGCGGATCTCGTCGTACGGATGCACGCCGGGCTTGGTGAAAATGCGGTCGACCTTCAGCCCCTTGCGGCCCCCCTTGCCGCGCCGAGCCGAGCCGCTCACCGTTTCCGTCATGACACTCCCCCTCCTCGGGCCTCCGCCGGGCCCTATCCAGGAATAACGTCGCCCTGCCAGCCGCTCATCCCGGCTGCGGGCGCTTTCAACTGTCTGCAGGAACGGCCTCTAGTGAGGCCGGTCGGCTTCCCCCGAGGAATCCGTTCTGCGCAGTGCTTCGATCTCTTTGGCGAAGTCGTCGAGCGACTCGAAGCCCCGGTAGACCGAGGCGAATCGCAGGTAGGCGACCTCGTCCAATTCGCCGAGGGGTCCCAGGATCGCGAGGCCGATCTCATGCGAGGGGATTTCCGCAACCCCGGTCGCCCTGATCGCCTCTTCGACCCGCTGCCCCAACTTGGCGAGCGCATCCTCGTCCACCGGGCGCCCCTGACAGGCCCTGCGCACCCCGGCGATGATCTTGTCTCTCGAGAACGGCTCGGTGACCCCGCTTCGCTTGGCCACCATCTGCAGCACGTTCTCCTGCGTCGTGAACCGTTTGCCGCATTCAGGGCATGACCGCCGCCGCCGAATGGCGGCCCCGTCATCCGTCGAACGACTGTCGATCACTCGGCTGTCAGGGTTACGGCAGAACGGGCAGTGCACCGCGTTCCCTCCTCCCCTGACAGATCAAAAACAATCGCCACAAGAACACAACTTGTGGTTAATGACATCCATGTAACTACTAGATGTTGTGGTCAACCGTAGGGCGCGCGCCAGGCCTTCGCAACCTCAACGGGGGCCTCTCACGTAGATCCTGATCACACCGGGCCTCCCGTGTCACACCCCGGCGTGTCGCGCCCTTGACCTGCAGCATCGAACACCTGTCGCACCCGGAACCACCCGCCATCACCCACCAGCAAGATCACCACCCCACCCCCCGCAGCCCCCAGAAACCGGGACCTCCCACCTCTCAGATCACGATCAGGTCACGATCACCTCCACCGGATCCCGAGGCACCCTCAACCACCTCCCCCGCAAGCGAAGCCCACCGAGCCGGCACCCCACACAAGCGCCCACAACACGCGACCATCCCGGCTCCAGAAACGCGAGGAGCACGCACCCCCAGGTGACAGCGCAAGCACGCAGGGGCAGCGCAGGCACGCGCACGGCAGCCGCGCGCGGGCAGACGCCGACCAGGGCGGGCGCGCCAGCGCGCGCAGGACGGGCGAGCGCAGCGCGGGGCGCGGCAGTCCAGGCGCGCGCAAGGCAGGCGCGGCAGCGCGGCCGAGATGCAGGGCAGGCGCGGCAGCGCGGCCGAGATGCAGGGCAGGCGCGGCAGCGCGGCCGAGATGCAGGGCAGGCGCGGCAGCGCGGCCGAGATGCAGGGCAGGCGCGGCAGCGCGGCCGAGATGCAGGGCAGGCGCGGCAGCGCGGCCGAGATGCAGGGCAGGCGCGGCAGCGCGGCCGAGATGCAGGGCAGGCGCGGCAGCGGTGGCGCGGGTAGAACCGGGGTGGACAGCGCAGGCCTGGGCGGGCGCGGGCGCGCGCAGCGCAGGCGTGGGGAGGACAGGCGAGGCAGCGCGGGTGCGGGTCAGGCACGCGCAACGCGGACGCGGGCGAGTGGCCGCGCCGGGTGGCAGCGCGGCTACTGCCAAGGTGCGCTGCGCCCAGGGGTCCACGGAACCGGCGGTCTCTGCGGGGGTCGGCCGGGGGCTTGTCAGCGGGCGGGGAGGCGGAGTTGCTGGCCTGGCTGGACGACCGGGCTGGAGAGGCTGTTGAGGTCGATGATGCGGTCCACGGTGCGGCGGGGGTCGGAGTCGGGGGCGTGGCGGGCGGCGATGTCCCAGAGAGTCTCGCCGGGCTCGACGACGACGGTTTGCCGGTGGGCGGGTGCATGGCCGCCGTCGCCGGCGCGGGCGCCGGGGCCCTCGGTGAGCCAGAAGGCCACGAGCAGCGTGCAGGCGGCGAATGCGGTCAGTACGGCGCGGCCTCTGCGGGTCAGTCTGATTCCCGGGTCGCTCGCCCTCTCGTACGCCACCATCTCGACCCCCAGTCACCTGTTGATCTTCGAACGAATTTTCGATCGAACGCGTGTACGATGTTCTATCGCATGGCACCGACAAAACGCGAGCACTTTCTTCGAACAATTGTTTGATCATCCCGCTCTGACGCGATAACGTTCCATGACAAGGAGTGACGGATCGAAGCGCCGGGAGGCGACTAGCGATGAGCAAGGTCCGGGAGTTGCCCGATGGGCCGATGGACGAGAGCGGCCTCACCCAGCGGCAACGCATGGTGCTCGAGGTGATCCGCGATTCGGTCCAGCGCCGCGGTTACCCTCCGTCGATGCGGGAGATCGGCGAAGCGGTGGGGCTCACGAGCACCTCCAGCGTGTCACACCAGCTGCGCGCGCTTCAGCGCAAGGGCTTCCTCCGGCGCGACCCCAACCGCCCGCGGGCCGTCGAGGTGCGGGTGCCGGGCGCCACGCCGGTGCTGACCGAGGCCGACTCGTACGAGACGGTGGGCGTGCAGGAGAGCTCGGGCCGTCCCGCGCCCGCATACGTCCCGCTGGTCGGCCGGATCGCCGCCGGTGGCCCGATCCTCGCTGAGGAGGCCGTGGAGGACGTGTTCACGCTGCCCAAGCAGCTGGTCGGTGAGGGCACGCACTTCCTGCTGAAGGTCTCCGGTGACTCGATGATCGAGGCCGCGATCGCCGACGGCGACTGGGTCGTCGTCCGGCAGCAGCCCGTCGCCGAGCAGGGGGACATCGTCGCCGCCATGATCGATGGCGAGGCGACGGTGAAGACGTTCAAGCGCAAGGACGGGCACATCTGGCTCATGCCCGCCAACCCCGCCTACGAGCCGATCCCCGGTGACGAGGCGTCGGTGCTCGGCCGGGTGGTGGCGGTCCTGCGCAAGATGTGACTCAGCCGAAGTCGTTGACGCCGTCGGTGGTGTGCGGTCCGGTGGACCGCCACTGCTGCTCGTCCAGCAGCCTGGTCCGTTCGGCGACGCGGCGCAGGGCGGCGACGGCGTCATCGTTCATGGACGCGCCGCTGTAGCCGACGAAGGCCACCATCCCGGGCGTGGCCTCCCAGGCCAGTATGCCGTTGCCTCCCAGCGCGGACGTGACGACGGCGGGCTTGCCGCGTACGGTTCCGGCCGGTCGCGCGTTCGCCTCGTACAGCCGGTCCTCCACCCCGCCGAGGGGAGCGACGCCGACGAGGGTGAGGCCGCGGCCGAGAGCGGCGACCTCGGCCAGTTCCTTCGAGCCGTACCGCGCTTCCCGGATCACCCGCGGCCGGTAGTGCCCGTCGACGGTCCACGGGAACCCTGCCAGGGCCCGCACCGAGGGCCGCGAGTCGACGACCGTCGTCGCGGCGGCGAGCCGGACGAGGTCGCGTTCGGGTAGATCGCCCCGTATGCGCGCGTACGACCCGGCGATCTTCCAGATGATCTGCCCGTCCCCGGCCCTGCCTTGCACGCCGCCGATCCGGACACGGCGCTGCGGGGAGGCCTTCGGCACGGGATAAGTGATCACCGCGCCGTGGCTGGCCAGTGATCCGTCTTTCCGCCGTACGACGACACTCCATGGGTTTGCCGCTCCCGCCCGGTCTCGGCGTTCGAGTGTGCTTCCGTTGGAAGCGTTCCCGAGCGCGATGCCGGGGATCTCCCCCGGCTCCAGGCGCGCGTCCGGTCCGGCGGGCACGACGATCCCGGACGTCGGGGACGTTCCGGCGGGCGCAGATTCCACCGGGCGCCGCGGAGTCTTCGTGTCATCGGCGGCCAGCAGGCGTACGCCCCCTGCCCCGATCACCAGCAGGACCGCCGCCGCGACGGCGGCACGGCGTGCCAACGGGCGGCGCGGCCTCTCGGGTCCATTGCTGAGGAGGTCGTCCGCCATGCCCGCAGTCTTGACCAAGATCCTTCCGCGCACAACCCGGCGCCGGGCCGTCCGTGGCCGCACGTGCCGCCCCGCAGACCCTGCGGATCAAGGCCGTCGCGCCGCAGGGTCTGGGGGAACGGTCGGTGTGCGTCAGGCTCCGGGGACGATGTTGACGATCTTGGGGGCGCGGACGATCACGCGGCGCGGGGGGGGGCCCCCCAGGGCGTCCTGGACCTTCGGGGAGGCCAGGGCCAGCGCCTCCAGATCGGCGTCGGAGATCTCCGGGGAGATCTCCAGGCGGTCCTTGACCTTGCCCGCGACCTGGACCACGCACGTGACCGTCTCCTGCACCAGCAGGACCGGGTCGGCGGTGGGCCAGCCGGCCTTGGTGACCGGGGCGGAACGGCCCAGCAGCGCCCACGACTCCTCCGCCGTGTACGGGGCGAACAGCGACAGCAGGATCGCGATCGTCTCGGCCGCCTCGCGTACGGCCGGGTCGGCGGCGCCGGGGCCGGAGTCGATGGCCTTACGGGTGGCGTTGACCAGCTCCATGATCCGGGAGATCGCCACGTTGAAGCGGTGGGAATCGACCAGGGTCGTGGCCTCGGAGATCGTGTGGTGGGTGACGCGGCGCAGGCCCTCGTCGCCGGTCGTCGCGTCGGCGCCGGGGTCGGAGGCGACCTCGGAGGCGATGCGGTGGACGCGGGACAGGAACTTGGCCATGCCGTGCAGCGACACGTCCGCCCAGTCGATGTCGTCCTCGGGCGGCCCGGAGAACAACATCGCCAGGCGCACGACGTCGACCCCGTGCTCGGCGATCTGCTCGCCCAGGTCGACCAGGTTGCCCGTGGTCTTGGACATCGCCTTGGCGTTCAGGATCACCTGGCCCTGGTTCAGCAGGCGCGTGAACGGCTCGGTGAAGTCGACCATGCCCATGTCGTACAGCACCTTGGTGAAGAAGCGGCTGTACAGCAGGTGCAGGATGGCGTGCTCGACGCCGCCCGTGTACTGGTCGATCGGCATCCACTTGCGGACCTGCTCGACGTCGAACGGGCCCTCGGTGTAGTCCGGCGAGCAGTAGCGGAAGTAGTACCAGGACGAGTCGACGAACGTGTCCATGGTGTCGGTGTCGCGCTTGGCGGAGCCGCCGCACTTGGGGCATTCCACGTTCACCCAGTCGGCCGCCGCGGCCAGCGGCGACGTGCCCTTGGGCGCCAGGTCGGCACCGCGCAGGTTGTCGGGCAGACGGACGGGCAGCTGCTCGTCCGGCACCGGCACCTCGCCGCAGGCCTCGCAGTGAACGATCGGGATCGGGCAACCCCAGAAGCGCTGCCGCGAGACCAGCCAGTCGCGCAGGCGGAAGTTGACCGAAGCCTTGCCCGTGCCGCGCTCCGCCAGGACCTCGGTGATCCGGGCGATGCCCTCGGCCTTGCTCAGGCCCTCGATCGCCGGGGAGTTGACGATGCGGCCGTCGCCCGTGGTGGCCACGCCGGTCTCGGTGGGGTGGGGCTCGCCGGTGTCGACGACGACGCGCACGTCCAGACCGAACTTCAGCGCGAAGTCGAGGTCACGCTGGTCGTGCGCGGGCACGGCCATGATCGCGCCGTGTCCGTACTCGGCCAGCACGTAGTCGGAGGCCCAGACCGGGATGCGCTCGCCGTTGACCGGGTTGATCGCGTACCGGCCCAGGAAGACGCCGGTCTTGTCGCGCTCGGTGGACAGCCGCTCGATCTCGCTTTCCCGGGAGACCTCCTCGCGGTACGCCTCGAACGCGGTGCGCTGCTCGGGCGCGACGATCTCCTCGGCCAGATCGGCGTCGGCGGCCACGACCATGAACGTCGCGCCGTACAGGGTGTCGGGGCGCGTGGTGTAGACGGTGACCGGCTCGTCGCGGCCCTCGATCACGAAGTCCACGTCGGCGCCGGTGGAACGGCCGATCCAGTTGCGCTGCATCAGCAGGACGCGCTCGGGCCACTTGCCCTCCAGCTGCTTCATGTCCTCCAGCAGCCGGTCGGCGTACTCGGTGATCTTGAAGTACCACTGGGTCAGCACGCGCTTCTCGACCAGCGCGCCGCAGCGCTCGCAGTGGCCGCCGACGACCTGCTCGTTCGCCAGCACGGTCTGGTCGTTGGGGCACCAGTTGACCTGGCCGCCCTTACGGTACGCCAGGCCACGCTCGTAGAAGCGCAGGAACAGCCACTGCGTCCACCGGTAGTACTCGGGGTCGGACGTGTGCAGCCGCCGCGACCAGTCGAACGCGGGCGCGTAGCGCTTGAACGACGCCGCCTGGGTGTCGATGTTGGCGTACGTCCACTCCGCCGGGTGGGAGTCGCGCTTGATCGCGGCGTTCTCGGCGGGCAGGCCGAACGAGTCCCAGCCGATGGGGTGCAGGACGTTGTAGCCGCGCTGGAACCAGTAGCGGGCGGGCACGTCACCGATGGCGAACGCCTCCGCATGGCCCATGTGCAGGTCACCGGAGGGGTACGGGAACATGTCCAGCGCGTATCGCCGCTCCCGGCCGTCGTCCTCTTCGACGGCCTTGAACGGGTCGAGCTCCGCCCACCGGGCCTGCCACTTGTCCTGAACCGCCCGGGGGTCGTACTGCTCGTCGCTGCTCACGGTCGCTACTCCGGTCCTTCTGTACGGGATTCGTCCGGCTGCCCCTGTATGCCGACCGGCTCGTATTCGTGCCGGCAGGCCCTGCGCATTACAGGCTCTGCACATGAAGAGACCCCTCGCGCAGGAGGGGTCGCCGCGTCAACGCCGGTGCGTCAACGCGGCGGGCTAAGAAGCAGCCTGGGTCGCATACCCCAAGACTAGCGCAGCGGCAAGGCCCGAGGCCGCCTCATTGATCCCAAGGCCCGGGCCGCGAGCCCCTGGCTACGACAATGCCCGCCGGTGAGGTCCACCGGCGGGCATTGTCAAGGAACGTCAGCTGGAGTACCACTTGCCTTTGTACTTGAGCTTGGCGTTCTTGACCACGGCCGACTGGGCGTAGCCGTAGGTCTTCAGGCGGATCGGGCCCGCGTAGGACTTGTAGTTGCGCTTGCGGCCGTCCTCCACATAGCCGGTGATCGAGCCGACGTTGTTCATGCGGAACATCTCGACCTGGATGTGGCTGACCTTGCCCTTGTATGCCTTACGGGGCTTGGCGATCGCACAGGTCCAGTGCCAGTGCTTGGTCTTGTACTTGCCCTTGGCGTACTTGTAGCCGTAGACGTACATGTCGCCTACCACCGTCTTGCCGCGCTTCAGCGGCTTCTTGCTGATCTGCTTGTAGCCGGGGCCGCAGGATGCCGCGGCTTCGGCGGGACTGGCGATGGCAAGGCCACCGCCGAGAGCGACGGCCGCCCCCAGCGTCGTGGTGGCGAGCACCCGGGTGATGCGCTTCATATGTGGTCGTACCTCCGGTCTGCGTGATCGGAATGCCGCCCGCCGGTCCCGCGCCGCGCCGTGAATGACGACACAAGATCAGCTTTGCGGTCGAATCGGACCGTACCACCCGAAGCGGGCGTATTTGATCTAGTTCGGCAGGTATTCGATCTACGGTCGGGGGCCGTGGTCTTGTGGCGGTGCACAGTTTTCCCGGGGTGACGGCGGGCTTGGTCACAAAGATGCACGTCATCTGCGGCGGAGGGGATGGCGTAGCGCGGGGCCGGTAGGCGAATATGAGGCGAACCGTTCATAGACTCGCCGGTAATAACCGGCTGGCGACAATGCCCCGTGCGCGAGGAGTGCCATGCTCAATCTCTCCGTCCTGCTTGAAGACGCGGCCCGGGAGACGCCCGATCGCGAAGCACTGGTCTTCGGAGATCTGCGGCTCTCGTACGCGTTCGTCGACGGCATCGCCAACCAGGTCGCGAACCTGCTGGTGTCGCGGGGCATCAAGCCGGGCGACAAGGTCGCCCTCTCCAGCCCGAACCTGCCCTACTTTCCGATGATCTACTTCGGGGCCCTCAAGGCGGGTGCGGTGGTCGTGCCGCTGAACGTGCTGCTCAAGCCGCGCGAGATCGCCTACCACCTCGATGACTCGGACGCGAAGGCGTTCTTTTGCTTCGAGGGCACCCCGGAACTGCCGCTGGGAGAGGCCGGGCATGCCGGCTTCGAGCAGGCCGCCGAGTGCGAGCACTTCTTCCTGCTGCCCGCCAGCCTGGCCACCACCGAGTCGCCGATCGAGGGCGCCGAGCTGTTCTGGGCGGCCCTGGCCGACCAGCCGGCCACGTTCGAGTCGGTGCAGACCGCCCCGACCGACACCGCCGTGATCATCTACACCAGCGGGACCACCGGCCAGCCCAAGGGCGCCGAGCTGTCGCACAGCAACCTGCTGACCAACGCGATGATCGACGACACGCTCTTCAAGAAGACGCTGCACGACACGTCGCTGGTGACGCTGCCGCTGTTCCACATCTTCGGGCAGACCTGCGTGATGAACGTGGGGTTCTACCGCCGGGCGACCCTCGTCCTGCTGCCGAGGTTCGAGGCCAAGCAGGCGATCGAGCTGATGGTCAAGGAGAAGGTCAACATCTTCGCCGGCGTGCCCACCATGTACTGGGCGCTCCTCACCGACGACACCTCCGCCGAGGACGTGGCCTCCATCCGCGAGAACCTGCGCGTGGCCGTCTCCGGCGGCTCCGCGCTGCCGCTCGAAGTCCTCAAGGGCATCAAGGAGAAGTTCGGCGCCGACGTGCTGGAGGGCTACGGCCTGTCCGAGACCTCCCCGGTCGCCTCGTTCAACCGCCCCGACCGGCCCACCAAGCCGGGCTCGGTCGGCCTCCCCATCTGGGGCGTCGAGATGAAGCTCATCGACGACGACTGGAAGGAGATCGAGGGCGAGGGCCCCGGCGAGATCGCCATCCGCGGCCACAACATCATGAAGGGCTACTACAAGCGGCCCGAGGCGACCGGCGAGGCGATCAAGGACGGCTGGTTCCGCACCGGCGACGTCGCCAGGCGGGACGAGGACGGCTACTACTTCATCATCGACCGCTCCAAGGACATGATCATCCGTGGCGGTTTCAACGTCTACCCGCGGGAGCTCGAAGAGGTCCTGATGACCCACCCGCAGGTCTCCCTGGCCGCCGTCGTCGGCGTCCCGCACGAGTCGCACGGCGAGGAGGTCAAGGCGTACATCATCCGCACGCCCGGCGCCACGATCACCGAGGACGAGCTGATCGCCTGGGGCAAGGAGAACTTCGCCAACTACAAGTACCCGCGCATCGTCGAGTTCCGCGACGAACTCCCGATGACCGCCACCGGCAAGATCCTCAAGCGCGAACTCCGCTAGAGCCGATGAGAAGCCGCGGTGGGCCAACGGGCTCACCGCGGCTTCTCACGGTGTCGTCAGCGACTGGATGCCCACGACGCGCAGCAGCTTGAGCGCCTCGTGCGACGCGGTGCCGGGGGCCGCGGTGTAGAGCACCACCTTCTGATCTTTCTCCGGTACGAGCAGCACGTCGCAGTGCAGCTCCAGCGGGCCGACGACCGGGTGCACCATCCGCTTGGTGTTGCTCCGCCTGACTTCGACCCGGTGTTCGGCCCACAACCTCCGGAAGAGGCCGCTCTTGGCGGTCAGCTCGGCGACCAGATCCCTGATCCCTGGATCATCCGGATAGCGACCCGCCGCCGCCCTGAGGTCGGCGACGCTGTCACGGGCGAACGCCAGGTACTCCTCGTCCTGTTCCAGCCGCTCATCGGTGTCCGGGCCGAAGAACCACCGCATCACGTTGCGGTCCTTGGGCGCCATCGTCGAGAAGTCGGCGATCAGCGCCGCGGCCAGGGCGTTCCAGGCGAGCACCTCGTGCTCGGCGCTCAGCACGTACGCCGGGGTGTCGTCCAGCCGGTCCAGGAGGTGCAGAATGCCCGCGGGCACCTCGTGCGGCGGGCCGACCGGCGGCCCCACCGGCTCGCCCGCGACGTTGTAGAGGTAGGCGCGCTCGTCCTCGGTCAGCCGGAGCGCCCGCGCGAGAGACGCGAGGATCTGCCGTGACGGCCGCGGCCCGCGGCCCTGCTCCAGCCGGATGTAGTAGTCGACCGACATGCCTGCCAGCCGCGCGACCTCTTCGCGCCGCAGGCCCGGTGTACGGCGCCGCGTACCGGCCTCCAACCCCACGTCGTGCGGCTGGATCCCGTTCCGCCGCGACCGCAGGAACTGGGCCATCTCCGCTCTGTCCACGTTCACCAGCATCCCCCATGAGGACGCGCCCCGGCCGCCCCCAGGGTGGTATCGCCGATCCCAGCCTCAGGCGGTCTCTCCTCACCCGCCGCGCGTCACCCCAGCCTGGACGGCATGACGAACTCCATCGGCTCCATCGCTCTCATCACCGGCGCCAACAAGGGCATCGGCCTGGAAGCCGCCCGGGCTCTGGGCTCCGCCGGCATCACCGTTCTCCTCGGCTCCCGTTCACCCGAACGCGGGGAGAAGGCCGTGTCCGAGCTCACCGCCGACGGCATCGACGCCCGTTTCGTCCACCTGGACGTCACCGACGAGGCCTCCATCCGAGAGGCGGCCGGCGGGCTCGACCGGCTCGACATCCTCGTCAACAACGCCGGAATCGCGCCCGCCGAAGCCTCCGTCCTGCCCAGCGCGACCCCGCTCGCGGCCCTCCGTCACACGTACGAGACGAACGTCTTCGGCGTGGTGGCGGTGACCAACGCGATGCTGCCCCTGCTCCGCCGTTCCCCCGCGGGACGCATCGTCAACGTCTCCAGCGAGCTCGGCTCCCTCACCTTGCTCACCGACCCCGAAAGCCCGTTCTTCCCGTTCAACCTTCTGGCCTACAACTCCTCGAAGACCGCGCTCAACGGCATCACCATCGCCTACGCCAAGGAACTGGCCGACACCCCGATCAAGGTGAACGCGGCGAACCCCGGCTACTGCGCCACCGACCTCAACGCCCACACGGGCCCCCGCTCCGCCGCCCAGGGAGCCGCCGAGATCGTCCGTCTGGCCACCCTCGCCGCCGACGGCCCCACAGGCACCTTCACCGGCGGCTCAAACGACCAACTAGGCGCGCCACTCCCCTGGTGACTCCCAGGGATGCCAAGAAGTCGGCAAAACTGGAATTGCGGGGCACGACCTTAGGATGGGCGAATAAATGGCAAGGCTGACGCGCCGGCAGAGAATTCATGAGCACATCCTCTAGCCCAAAGATGAAGACAGCTCGAATCTCACCGTGACGCGGGTTTCGGTATGGCGGCGCCACGAAAACCAGAGTTGGCGTCCAGAGAGTGAAGCCGCCCCGGGTAACACTGCCCAGAGCCGTGACCCCGGAAATGACTACCGGGGCCACGGCGGTGAGGGCAGGACTCAGCCTGCGCTTCCGTTCAACTGCCAGATCACGGCTGGCTGAAGACGTAGGAGGCGGTGAGGCTTACGGAGGACGGGCAGAAGATGCCGCTGGTCCTGGGGACGCTCTGGTTGTTGAAAGTGGCGGTGACGGGGAGCGGGCCGTCGACGTAGCTGCCCGTCAAGCTGCCTCCGTAGGTACAGCCGACTGCGGTCATCCGGAAGCCGCTGAGGGTGACGACACCGCCGCTGAGGCTGCCGCTCCAGGGCAGGTTGGAGGGAGTGACGGTCACACCGCAGCCACCGACGGTGGCCGAGGTGATGGAGAGCGTTCCATCGTCGGCGATGGTGCCGCCCATCGTGGAGCTGGTGCAGGTCCAGTTGATGCCTGCGTTGATCGTCATGTTGCCGGAGAGGGTGGCCGAGATCGGGCCGGCGGCCTCGGCCTGGGCGGGAGCGGTCTGGACGGCGACGGCGAGAGCGGCGGCGATTGTGGCTGCGGAGACCGCGGCCAGCTTCTTGGTGCGGGACAAGGAAGTCCTCGTTTCAGGAAGGGTGGGCGTCGCGCCAGCGCCCAAGGGGTGGGGTGGGATGTCCGTAATCCGAGGTGCCGCTTCCGTCCCTGTCGAATGGACGTTGAAGACACCGCGAATCAGGGACCAGGCGAACGGGATCCGACTTTCCTCTTCGACATGAGGTCCCGGTCAGCCAGGTAGAACGCGTTCTACAGGGAACGTACGTAATGGCAACTGGGTGGTCAATACTCAAAGGGGACCTAATTGGATAGATTGCACTACCGTCCACACGTGATGGCATTTGCCGCACCCACATCTGGCCCAAGAGAGTAAGCTTTCAGCCGCGCTCGGTAATCTTCCATTGCGGGTTGCGCCCGAAGCACCCAACGCGACCACACCGCGCGTGGCCGGCTACACGCGGCCCGTACGCAGGCTTCCGCAGCCCGCTGGAACACCTCTTTTCTTGGGGATGTGTCGAACACTCACACGGCAGTGCGCTTCGCCTTGGCTCAGATTCGTCTTGGGCTTAGGGCAGCAGCCAGTCGAGGATGCGGCGGTTGACGTCCGCGGGGCGTTCCAACTGGAGGAAGTGGCCGGCGTCGGGGACGATCTCGGCGCGGGAGCCGGGTGGGAGGTGGGGCAGGACGGCGGACGGGTCCACCACGTCGGCACCCAGGCAGCCGTCCTGGGCGCCGTGCAGGTAGAGGATGGGGCGTTCGCCGGTGGTGGAGGCGGATGCCTGTTCGGCAGCGTAGGCATTGACCAGGCGGGTCGGGTCGAGCATCGCGCGGTAGTAGCCGATGGCCGCGGCGATGTTGTCGGGGGTGGCGAGGCAGTCCATGACGTTGTCGATCTCCTCGGCCGCGTCGAAGCCGGGTGACCAGTCGCGCCAGAGCCCCTCGACGAACGAGCGGTCGAACGCCATCTCGGCCAGCGGTGTCTGGAAGAGGAAGATGTAGAACGAGCGCTTCAGCTGCTCGTAGCTGAAGAAGGTGCCCATCATCGCGTTCACGGGCGGGACGGCGAGGGTGACCGCTTTGCGCCACCGGTCGGGGGCGAACGCGGCGGCGCCGTAGGTGGCGAAGGCGCCCCAGTCGTGGCCGATGATCACGGCGTCGGAGTCGCCGCCCAGGGCCTCGTGGAGGGCCACGGCGTCCGCGGCGAGGGCGCCGCTCTGGTACGCGCCGTCAGGCGGGATGCTCGTCGGGGCGTAACCGCGCATGAACGGGGCGACGGCTCGGTAGCCCGCGGCGGCCAGCTCGGGCATCAGATGCCGCCAGGTGTGCGCCGAATCCGGGAAGCCGTGCAGGCACAAGGCCAGAGGGCCGTCTCCGATCGAGAGGTATCCGAACTCCAGTCCGTTCGCCTTGACCACTGCTGTGTCCATGCCGTTCCTCCCTCGCGAGCCTGCTCGGCGTGACGTTACCGCCTGGCGGCGGGGTGGAGTACGAAGGGAGATCACGCTGAGTACTTCGGATCTCGCCGCTTGAATGCGTATTTACAGCTGATTCCGAAGTCATCTAGCATCAATACAACTGGATCACTCGCGACAGGGAAGTGTGCAATGACGGACGCGACGCAGGAGAACCTACAGAGAGCGGCCCGCGACCACCTCTGGATGCACTTCGCCCGCCACTCGGCGTACGAGAACGGCGGCGAGGTTCCCGTGATCGTTCGTGGGGACGGTGCCTACATCTACGACGCGCAGGGCCGCCGCTACCTCGATGGGCTCTCCGGCCTCTTCGTGGTCCAGGTGGGGCACGGCCGCGAGGAGCTGGCGCAGGCCGCCGCCAAGCAGGCCGCCGAGCTCGCGTTCTTCCCGCTCTGGTCATACGCCCACCCCAAGGCCGCCGAGCTCGCCGAACGGCTGGCGGGGCTCGCGCCCGAGGGACTCAACCGCACGTTCTTCACCTCGGGGGGCGGGGAGGCGGTCGAGAGCGCCTGGAAGCTGGCCAAGCACTACTTCAAGCTCACCGGCAAGCCGACCAAGCACAAGGTGCTCAGCCGGTCAGTGGCCTACCACGGCACGCCGCACGGGGCGCTGTCGCTGACGGGCCTGCCGGGCATCAAGGCGCCGTACGAGCCGCTCGTGCCCAGCGCGTTCCGTGTCCCCAACACCAACATCTACCGGGCGAACGAGCACCGCGACGATCCGGAGGCGTTCGGCCGGTGGGCTGCGGACCGTATCGAGGAGGCCATCCTCTTCGAGGGGCCCGACACCGTCGCCGCGGTCTTCCTGGAGCCGGTGCAGAACTCGGGAGGCTGCTTCCCGCCGCCGCCCGGCTACTTCCAGCGGGTACGGGAGATCTGCGACCGCCACGACGTGCTGCTGGTCTCCGACGAGGTGATCTGCGCGTACGGGCGGCTCGGCTCGATGTTCGGGGCGGAGAAGTTCGGCTACCGGCCCGACATCATCACCTTCGCCAAGGGCGTGACCTCGGGTTACTCGCCGCTGGGCGGGATGCTCGTGAGCGACCGGCTGTTCGAGCCGTTCAAGCGCGACAAGGCCATGTTCGCGCACGGCTACACGTTCGGCGGCCACCCCGTCTCGGCCGCCGTCGCGCTGGCCAATCTCGATCTGTTCGAACGCGAGGACCTGCTCGGGCACGTGCGGCGCAACGAGGGCGCCTTCCGCTCGACGCTGGAGAGGCTGCACGACCTGCCGATCGTCGGCGACGTCCGCGGCGACGGGTTCTTCTACGGGATCGAGCTGGTCAAGGACAAGACCACGCGCGAGACGTTCGACGACGACGAGAGCGAGCGGCTGCTGCGCGGCTTCCTCGACAAGGCGCTGTACGAGGCGGGGCTCTACTGCCGCGCCGACGACCGCGGCGACCCCGTCGTCCAGCTCGCGCCACCGCTGATCTGCGACCAGTCCCACTTCGATGAGATCGAGCAGATCCTGCGGTCCGTTCTGAGCGAGGCCTGGTCCCGGATCTGATCCGCTGATACATTCCGCCGCTCCCGAGAGCGGTCGAGGCCGGCCGACTCTAGGATCACCGTCGACCGGTCTTGACCGTTCACGTTCCACGGGGGTGAGGGAGCCGGTGTACCTGTCGACGGCGCGCGCCACGGACGCCGCCAAGGGCGTCGAGCGTGACCGGGTGCCTGACTCGGCGGCCGTACGGGGCGTTCCGGCGACCGTCTTCGCGCTCGGCGCGGTCAGCCTGCTCACCGACGTGTCGGCGGAGATGGTGACGGCGGTCCTGCCGATCTACGTGGTGGTCCAGCTCGGGCTGAGCCCGCTCGCCTTCGGGCTGCTGGACGGGGTGTACGGCGGGGTCACGGCGCTGGTGCGGCTCGCCGGCGGGCACGCCGCCGACCGGGGCCGCCGCCACAAGCTCGTCGCGGGGCTCGGATACGGGTTGTCGGCCGCCGCCAAGCCGGTGCTGCTCCTGGCGTCTACCATCCCCGCGATCGCGGCCGTGCTCGCGGTGGATCGGGCCGGCAAGGGCCTGCGGACCGCCCCGCGCGACGCGCTGATCTCGCTGTCCGCCCGTCCCGGCGACCAGGGCCGCGCGTTCGGCGTGCACCGCAGCATGGACACGGCCGGAGCGCTGCTCGGCCCTCTGGTGGCGTTCGGTCTCCTCTGGGCCGCCACGGACGCCTACGACGCGGTGTTCGTGGTCAGTGGCTGCATCGCCGTGGCAGGCGTGCTGGTGCTCGTGCTCTTCGTTCACCGGCCGCCGCCGGATGACGGGCCGGCCGGGGAAGCGCGGGTGTCGTTGCGGGCGGCGCTCGGGCTGCTCCGGATCAGCGCCATGCGGAGGATCTGCGGTTGCGCGGCGCTGCTCGGCCTCGTGACCATCAGCGACGCGTTCATCTTCCTGCTCATCCAGAAGAAGCTCGATCTGGCGCCGCAGTGGTTTCCGTTGTTGCCGCTCGGCACGGCCGCGGGTTTCCTCGCGCTGGCCATGCCACTCGGCCTGCTCGCGGACCGGATCGGACGGTGGCCGGTGTTCGTGGGCGGGCACGCCGCGCTGCTGGGGGCGTACGCGCTGCTGCTCAGCCCGGCCGGCGGCACAGGCATGGTCGTCGGCGTGCTGGTGCTGCACGGGGTGTTCTACGCGGCGACCGACGGGGTCCTGATGGCGGCCGCCGGGCCGCACCTGCCCGCCGGCCTGCGGGCCAGCGGCCTCGCACTCGTCCAGACCGGGCAGGCCGCCACCCGGTTCGTCTCGTCGCTGGCGTTCGGGGCCGCGTGGACGATGTGGGGCGTGACTCCAGCGATCACCGTCGCGGCCGTCGCTCTGGCCGCCTCCGCCGTTGTCGCCCTCGTCCTGCGTCCTGGTTCTGGGCCCGGTTCTGGTTCTGGACTCGGTTCTGGTTCTGGCCCTGTTCTTGCCGAGGAGTCGTCCGTTTGAGCACCGCCGCACGTTGGCGCATCCTGGTCGTCGCGTTCGCCGCCCTCACGGCCGTCGCGGTGACCTACACGTTGTACGCGGCGGGCCGTACCGACGCCCGCGACAAGGCTCGTCCCGGCGGGCCGGCCATTGCCGCAGGCACGTTCGACCTGAGCGGCCGCCGGCAGATCCTCTTCCGCAACATGGCGTGGGGTCCGCATCGCGATCATCTCGCCTCCGTACCGCTGGGCGGCACCGGCGGCCCGCGCACGGCCATGCCGCTCAGGTGCTATAAGTTCCACACCTCGGGCGGTACGGGCGTCTGCGTCCAGGCCAAGCGAGGGCCGGTCAAGACGTTCTCGGTGCTCATCCTCGACTCGCGGCTGCGCGAGATACGCCGGTACGCGGCGGGCGGCGGGCCGAGCCGGACACGGGTCTCCCCCAGTGGCCGCATGGTGGCGTGGACGGTGTTCGTGAGCGGCGACTCGTACGCCGGAGTGAACTTCTCCACACGGACGGCCATCCTCGACACCCGTACGTGGAAGCTGCACAGCAACATGGAGAGGTTCCGGGTCATCAAGGACGGCAAACCCTACCGATCCGTGGACGTCAACTTCTGGGGGGTCACGTTCGCCGACGACGACCTCTTCTATGCGACGCTGGCGACCAAGGGGAAGACCTACCTGGTTCGCGGCAACGTCTCCACCCGGACCGTGCGGACACTGCGGGAGAACGCCGAATGCCCGTCGCTCTCCCCAGACGGCACGCGCATCGCGTTCAAGCACCGCGTCAAGGGAGACATGTCGGCCCTGCCCTGGCGGCTGCACGTGCTGGACCTGCGCACGATGACGGAGACCGCCACGGCCGAGACGCGGCCGCTGGACGACCAGGTCAGCTGGCTGGACGACCGGACGCTCATGTACGCGATCCCCGCCGAGTACGAGTCCGACCAGTACCGCGTGCCCGCCGACGGGACGGGCTCACCGGCACTGGTCATGAAGGCCGCCCAGGTTCCCGCCGTCCTTCCCTAGGACCTGCCTGTTCTTCCCTAGGACCGGCCTGCCCTTCCCTAGGAATTGCCATAAGTTGTGCTCTATCGGCGGAGGAGGCCACATGACGAGCGGGCAAAACCCCCAGATCGACACCACCAGACCGCACTCGGCGCGGATGTGGAACTACTGGGTCGGCGGCAAGGACAACTACCCGATCGACCGTGAGGTCGGCGACAAGGTGACGGAGATCTTCCCGAACATCATCGAGGTCGCCCGTCACTCCCGGGCCTTCCTCGGCCGCGCCACGCGGTATCTCGCGGAGGCGGGCATCCGCCAGTTCCTCGACATCGGGACGGGCCTGCCCACGCACGACAACACCCACGAGGTGGCGCAGCGGGTCGCGCCCGAGAGCCGCATCGTGTACGTGGACAACGACCCGCTGGTGCTGGTGCACGCCCGTGCGTTGCTGACGAGCACCCCGGGCGGCGCGACCGACTACATCGACGCCGACGTGAACGACCCGCAGAAGATCCTCGACGGGGCGGCCAAGACCCTGGACCTCGACCGCCCGGTCGCGTTGATGATGCTGGGGATCATGGGCAACGTGATCGACGACGACGCGGCGTACGGCATCGTCCGGCACTTCCTCGACGCCCTGCCCTCGGGCAGCTACATGGCGCTCAACGACGGCACGAGCGTGGTCCACGGCTCGCAGCGCGACGAGGCGATCAAGGCCGCCAAGGAACGCGGCATGCCCCCGTACATCTCGCGCACCCCGGAGCAGATCGCCCGGTTCTTCGAGGGCCTGGAACTGGTGGAGCCCGGTGTGGTGACGGTGTCACGGTGGCGGCCCGAGGCGACCCCCTTCGGGGAACCGCCCGAGGTCGACGCGTTCTGCGGCCTCGGGCGGAAACCCTGATCCCTGCTTCTCAGGGCTCGATTTCTCAGGGTTCGATGAACTGCATGTCGAGGGAGATCTTGACGACCTCGCCCAGCAGGCCGGGTGCGAACTTCAGGCCGAACTCGCTCCGGCGGATCTCGCCGGTGGCCTCGAACCCGGCATGCCGGCGGCCGTCCACGACCGAGTCGACGACCCCGCCGAACTCGACCGCGAGCGTCACGGGCCGGGTGACGTCGCCGATGGTCAGGTCGCCGGTCATGGTCCAGTCCTCGCCCTGACCGCTGACCTCGGTCGACCGGAACACCATCGTCGGCCTGCTCTCGACGTCGAGCATTTCGGCGGAGCTGACGTGGGCGTCCCGGTCCGCGTTGCCCGTGTCGATCGAGGCGAGCGAGATCGTGGCGGTGACGGAGCACTCCGCCAGGGTCTCGCCGACGACGAGCCCGGCCTCGAACTCGGTGAAGCTGCCGCGGACCTTGGAGATGCCGAGGTGCCGGATGGAGAACCCGACCGCCGAGTGGTACCGGTCGAGCGGCCACTCCCCGGCCACCAGCGGGAGTTCGGTCGTCGCAGTGTTGATCGCGTTAGAAGTCATGCCTCTAACGTGCCGAGCCCGCCGAGACCTAGGGAGACCGTGTCATGACTGGCCCTGCCAGGGCCAGGCTCGAACACGGCTACAGATCGGGTGCGGCTACAGATCGGCTGGGTCTACAGATCGGGTGGGGCTGCGTCCGGGGCGGGGCGGGTCCAGCCGGTGGAGGCGGTGACCGGGCGGGTTCCGGGTTCGGTCGGCTCGACGGCCCGGCCCTCGTACGGGGTGGAGAGCACGACGTGGGAGTTCATCTCGCCGTGGTCGCCGAGCCGTTCGAGGAGACCTTCGAGGTGCTGCATCGAGGCGACGCGGACCTTGAGCATCGAGCACCAGTTGCCGCTGAGCTTGTGGATCTCGGTGACCTCCGGGAGGTCCTCGGCGGCGGTGGTCTTGAGCAGGCAGCGCCCGTGGGCGCAGCGCATCTGGACGAACGCGGTGAGCGGCAGGCCGACCCGGGCGGGGTCGATCCGGGCCTGGTAGCCCGCGATCACGCCGGCCTCCTCCAGCCGCCGGACACGGTCGGCGACGGCCGGGGCGGAGAGGTTGATCCGCTGGGCGAGTTTGTTGAACGAGAGCCGGCCGTCCCGCTGGAGTTCGGCGATGATCCGCCAGTCGATCTGATCAAGCGATCTGTCCATGTGGAAAGCCTTCCGCGATATCTCCGTTCAAACTAAAGGCGATCGCCTCTGAAGACCAGTCATCGCCCATTCCACGGCGGATCCGGCTTTTCTAGCGTTAAAGCATGACCAAAGTGGATGTGCACACCGCACCGGTGACCGGGCCTGGTGCCCCGCCGGTCGCGCGCACCCGGGCGATGCTGGCGCTGTGCTCGGGCTCGGCGATGATGAACGCGGCGATGGCGGCCTCCAGCGCGACGAGCACCCTCGTGGCAGGTGACCGGCTGGGCGCGGGATGGGGTGGCGTACCCAACACGGCGGGCATCGTCGGCACCGGCGTCGGCGCGCTCGCCCTGACCGCACTGATGAACCGGCGCACCGCGCTCATCGTCGGCTATGTCGTGGCGGCGCTGGGCGCCTGCCTCGGGGTCGTCGCCGTCGCCAGCGACGATGTGCTCGGACTGAGCCTCGGGATGTTGTTGCTCGGCCTCGGCAACGCGGGCGCGCAGCTCTCCCGCTATGGCGCCGCCGAGCTGTACCCGCCCGGACGACGCGGCACCGCCATCAGCATCGTGGTCTGGTCGGCGGCCATCGGCGCGGTCGGCGGCCCTCTTCTCATGGATCCGTCGGGGAACGTGGCGGACGGGCTGGGCCTCGTGCCTTTCGCCGGGCCCTTCCTCCTGGCCGCCGTCACCTGTGTGATCGCCGCCGTCACCTCGTTCAGAGCGCCTGCGGGCGAGGTCGCGCCGTCCAGCATGACGTTGCGCTCGCTGATGCGCACGTCGACGGCTCGTTCGGCCTTGGTGGTCATGGCGACCGCGCAGGTCGTGATGGTGGCCGTCATGACGGCGGCGCCGCTCCACATGCACCTGCACGGCCACGGCCTGGCCTCGGTGGGGGTGGCGCTCTCCACGCACACCCTCGGCATGTTCGCTCTGTCTCCGATCACGGGACGGCTGCTCGACCGCTTCGGCCCGCCTCCGGTGATCCTCGCCGGACTCCTCACGCTCGCCGCCTCCTGCGCCCTGGCCGCGCTGGGCCCGAACGGGGCGCAGCTGCCCGCGTTGTTCCTGCTGGGGTACGCCTGGAACCTCTGCTTCGTGGGCGGCAGCGCACGCCTGGCCCGTGACGTGCCCGCGGCCGACCGGCCGCATGTCGAGGGCGCGGTGGACGCGGCCGTCTGGATGTTCGCCGCCGCCGCGAGCCTGCTGTCCACGATCGTCCTGTCCGCAGGCGGCTATCGAGTCCTCGCCGCCGGTGCCTGCGTCTTCGCCCTGCTCATTGCCGCGATTTCCGCGCCTCGCCGGAACGGTCAGAGCGCGCCGAAAGACGGCCGACCTGCCGTCGCCCCATAGACCTGCCGGCGATACACATGGCGGCGATACACATGGCGGCGATACGCCATGGCAGCGATACGCCTGACGGGGCAGCGATCCGGCCGGATGGGGACACAGAACCGGCTCGGGATCGTTGTCCCGTCATATGTGCGTCAGCCGACGGGCTTGAAGTAGGAGGCCGGGATCTCGTCGACCACCGTCTGCTTGACGATCGTCCACTGACGCAGCAGGGTGCCCGGCTTCATGCCCGCCATCTCGGCGGACCCCGAAGGACCGCGACCCTTCGGGTACTTCTTGCCGCCCTTCGGCTGGAACGAACGGTCGTGGTCGACGACCTGGCGCGTGCCCAGCAAGCGATACGTCCTGGGCTCGAAGATCAGCTCCAGCCGGATGCCGTTCCAGGTCTGCCCGACCGCGATGGCCGTGGGGCTCACCCGGGACACGGTCACGCCGGGGAGCGTTCCGGTCGCCTTGAAGATCGCGGCCTGTGCCGCAGGGGTCAGCCGGGCACCGGAAACGGTCTCCTCGACGGTGTGGAAGACCTGCACGTCCGGCGGGTTGCCGCCCTGGCTGTTCCGGTAGAGCCAGGCGCGCATGGCCTTGGGGTCGCGCGGCAGGTCACGGCGGTAGAACGGCGTGTTGCGGCAGTCGCTCGGCACCTTGGACGGGTCGACCTCGGGGAGCTTCTTCGGCTCCTTGCCGGTGTTGTTCTTCCGCCGGGCCGCCTCGCACATCCAGAACCGTTCGTTCCAGTTGGCCGAGTCCATGATCAGGCCGACCCGCTTCCCGCTGACCGACCGCCACGATCTCGACTGGATCGTGTTGGCGACGGGGTGCCGGTCGCGCTGCTCAGTCTCGGTGTAAACGTACTGGTCAGGACGTGGTTCGGCGGACTGCCCCGCGGTCGCGGCGGCGCGGTCGAGGACCTCGACGGCGCTCACCGGCACGGTCGCCGGTGTGGATCCGCCGCCGTCCCGCCCGCCCTCCTGCCCGGCGTCCGGCACGGCGATCAGGGTGGCGGCCATGGCACCGGCGAGACCGGCGGCGGCCAGGCCGCCGACCGCCCAGCGCCGGCCGCCGCCGCCTGGCAGGCGACGGCGCGAGCCGGTCATGTCCGCCATCTCGGCCATGAGGTGAACGCGGCGCGCGTCCTGGTGTCCGGCGGGCATGTCCTGCCGGGCCGGGGGGACGGGGGTCTGCTGGTCGATCATGAGGTTTCCTCCGAGAAGAGCGCGGTGGGTCGATCGCCTCTCCTATGTCCGTCCGCCCGATGCGGTTCCGTGTCGTGCCGCAGCCGCTTGCGGGCCCTGGCAAGGCGTGACCGCACGGTGCCGACCGGCACGCCGAGCGCCGCCGCGGCCTCGGCGTAGCCGAGGCCCTCCCACACGCAGAGCGCGAGAATCTCCTGGTCGCCCCGTGACAGCTTCTTGATCGAGTCGAGGACCACGCGCATCTCGCGTTCGGCCTCCAGCCGCGCGGCGGCGGCCGCCGCGTCGTTGGGGGCGGCCGGCATGGCGCGGACCCGGTCCAGCGCGGCGCGGTGGCGGCGCAGGCTGCGGCGATGGTTGTGGAGGACGTTGGTGGCGACGCCGTACAGCCAGGGCAGGAGGGAGTCGGCGCTCAGCCGCACCTGGTCGCGGCGCCGCCAGGTCTCCAGGAAGACGACGGAGGTGAGGTCCTCGGCCGCCGTCCAGTCCGCCGTTCGCCGGAAGCAGTAGTTGTAGACGGTGCGCGAATGCCGGTCGAAGAGCTCGCCGAAGGCGTGGTCGTCGCCGTCCCGCGCACGGTCCCACAACTCCGTGTCCGTTGGGGGTTCGAGGGTCATGGCCTGCTTGTGTCCGTTCGGCCCGATCGGTTCCCGGCCAATCTGATCATTTTGTCCGCCGATTTGTCGGGGGTAGAGGCGCCCGACACACTGTTCAGCCTGTGTGAGCGCGAAAGGCTGGGATGTGGGCGCGAATCATTCGCACGACGGGACGGTGCCGAAGTCGCCGAAATCGGTACGGGTCGCCGTGCTGGCCGTCATCGTGCCGGTGGCGGTCGCGACGCTGGCCGCGGTGCTGTTCCTGTGGCCGGACCAGCCGGAGATCGCAGGCTCCGAGCCGCTGAAGGAGATCAACGGGACGGTCGTCGCGATCACTCTCAAGCCGTGCCCGCAGCCCGAGCCGGGCACGGAAGGGGCGGGCACAGAGGGCGGCGGAGCGGACGGCGCCGTAACGGACGGGCGGCGGGCTGCGCCGCCCGACCCGCGTCGTTGCGGCGATGCGAAGGTCAAGCTGACCTCGGGCGACCAGGCGGGCCAGGAAGTGGTCGCGCCGTTGCCCAGCGACCCGGGCTCGCAACGCTACTCGGTCGGCGACGACGTCCAGGTCGTGCACATGACCGACGCCCCCGACGGCATCGCCTACCAGCTGTCCGACCATCAGCGGTCGGGCCCGCTGTGGCTGATCGGGGCGGCGTTCGCGCTCGCGGTGATCGCGTTCGGCCGCTGGCGCGGGGTGACCGCCCTGGTAGGACTGGCGATCACGTTCGTGCTGCTGCTCCAGTTCCTGATTCCGGCGATCATGGAGGGCCGGCCGCCGCTGCTGGTCGCCATCGTCTGCGCAGCCGCGATCATGCTGGCGGTGCTCTACCTGACGCACGGCTTCTCGATGCCCACCTCGATCGCGGTGATCGGCACCATCGCCAGCCTCAGCCTGACCGGCCTGCTCGCCACCGCCGCGATCAACCTGACGCACCTGGGCGGGCTGAGCGACGAGGACGCCCTCAACCTGGACATGGCGTACCAGATCAACGGCCAGGGCCTGCTGCTCGCCAGCATCATCATCGGTTCGCTCGGCGTGCTGGACGACGTCACCGTGACGCAGGCCGTCACCGTGAACGAACTGGCCCACGCCAACCCGGCCTACCGGTTCGCGCAGCTCTACCGGGCCGCCGCCCGGATCGGCCGCGCCCACATCGCCTCAGTGATCAACACCATCATCCTGGCGTACGCGGGTGCCTCCCTGCCGCTGCTCCTCCTGCTCAGCGTCGCCCAGCAGCCTCTCGGTGACGTGGTCACCGCGCCCGCCATCGCCCAGGAGATCGTCCGCAGCGTCGCCGGCACCCTCGGCCTGATCGCCGCGGTCCCGATCACCACCGCCCTGGCGGCCCTGGCCCGCACCCGCGCCCACGCTCACGCCGACACGGACGCCCACACCGACACTGACGCTCACGCCGACGGTGACACCGACGAGCCCGACCACGACCACGACCACGACCACGAGCCAACCCCGGGCGAGGACGCGAAGACCGTCAAATCGGACTCGGTCTAGTCACATTCTTCGGCAGACGTTCAGCCGTACGGTCGGACGGCGGTACAGCGTCTTGCGCGCGCGTCAGCGCGTGCGTTCGACGTCCAGCCGGAGCCCGAACGGGTTGAGGGTGCGCGGCAAGGGCTGGTCCGGCGACAGGCGTTGCCCGCCGGTCTGCCGGTAGGCATGCCCGGCCAGCAGGTGGGCGAGGAACTGCGACGTCGTCAGGAGGACGAGGTTGCGGCCCGGGCACTCTCCTGGACCACCGCTGAACGGGATCGCAGCCCAGTTCCGCTGCGCAGTCCCGTCAAGCCAGACATCGGGCGCGAAGGTGTCCGCGTAGTGCAACGTCTGCTCGTCCCGCTGGACGAAGGCCGTCGGGATCAGCAGCGCCGTATGCGCGGGCAGTGTCCGGCCATCCCAGTCGGTCGCGGTGGTGGTGTCGCGGAGGATGGCGAGCGTCGTCGGCCAGAGCCGCACGGACTCCTGGACGCAGGCGCGCAGGAACGGCAGGTCCTGGGGCTCCGACAGATCCCGGCCCTCGATCTCGGCGTACGCCCGCCGGGCCTGCTCGGGATGGGTGGCCAGGAGCGCCAGGGCACAGTAGGCGGCCATGCCCGCGGGCTCGAAGGCGAAAAGCCACTGCGGCATCTGTGCCTGCGGCTTGGTGCGTCCGGTGGCGGGCGTGGTGGCGACGAGTTCGGCGAGGCTGCCGTGCTCCGCATTGCGCACGTACCCGTCGAGGCGCTGCCGGAACTCCCGGTAGATCTGCGGGCGGCGCGGTGCGAAGGCCCAGTTCGCCTCCATGCGGAGCCGGGTCAGCAGGTCGCTCACGCGGTCGTCGTCACGCGCGGCGTCGCCGAGCACCACCCGGCGGATCACACGCCACCATGCGACCCGGAAATCGTCCCAGGTCAGCGTGTCGGTACCGGCCATCAGCTCGGCCGCCTCGCTCGCGATCTTGCCGGCGATGAGATCCCCGTACTGATGGACGGGCCGGTGGGTGTTCAGCACGGCTTCATTGAACCGCCGCCGGTCGGTGCGGTCAGTGCCGGACGCGGTCAGCAGGCCGTGCGGCTGGAAGTGCCAGAGCGCCGCTCGCTTCTCGCGATTGGCCACGGCGAACGGCTCGGGTGACCCCTCCAGGACCCGTCGCACGTCCTCCTCGGACAGGACGAGCGCGATGGACCGCAGCGGCGACCACAGACGGATCGGGCCGGGCCCGTACTTGGCCCGCATCCGCTGGAGCAGGCGTCCCGCCTTCCGGTCCGCGTCGAGTCTCTCGGCGGCCGCGACCACTCTGGGCCGCCTGGCGAGAATGCCTCTGACGAGCGTGGGCGCCAGCACCTGCACAGCGATCCGGAGGCTGTCCCCGGCCGAGGCCTGCGGCACCTCCTGCCGGGCATGCCGCTTACGTTCCATTGTCTGCGTCATCCAGTCCCCCTAGATCCCTTCGTTTCCGAAGGGTCTTCCCGGCCCAGGGCGCCCAAACGTCCCGGATCAGCCAAGGGCCCGCAAACGTCTCGGGAGACCCTGCAGTACGTCCCGCATGTAGGCGAACGAGGCCGTCTCCTCTGCGGGAGACGGCCTCGGAACGGTGAAACAGCGGACCTGCCGGACGCCTGATCTGGAGGTGTCAGACGCCCCAGTCCGGGCGCAGCGGCATGCGCGCGTTGTTGTTGTCGTCCAGCTTGACGCCCAGGGTCTGGTGGAGCTGGATCCAGTTCTGCTCGAAGCCGAGGATGCAGCCGGCCATGTAGACCTTCCACACCCGGGCGGTGCCCTCGCCGACCTCGGCAACGGCCTCGTCCCAGTGGTCTTCGAGGTTGTCGCACCAGCCCTTGAGCGTACGGGCGTAGTGCTCCCGCAGGTTTTCCTGGTGACGGATCTCGAAGCCCGCGTCGTTCATCTGCATCTGGATGTAGCCGGGGCCTTCGAGTTCGCCGTCGGGGAAGACGTAGCGGTTGATGAACCCGTCCTGCTTCATCGCGGGTGCCCGGTTGTCAGGCCGGGTGATGGTGTGGTTGAGCATCCGCCCGCCCGGCTTGAGCTTCCCGTAGAGGAACGAGAAGTAGGCGGGCAGGTTGGCCTTGCCGATGTGCTCGGTCAGGCCGATCGAGCTCACCGCGTCGAAGTCGGTCTCGGCGACGTCGCGGTAGTCCATGTGCCGGACCTCGGCGAGGTCGGAGAGCCCCCGGTCGGCGATGGCCTTCTGCGCCCACTCGGCCTGCTGCTTGGAGAGCGTGACGCCGAGCGCCTTGACCCCGTACTCCTTGGCGGCGTGCATGACCATGCCGCCCCAGCCGCAGCCGACGTCCAGCAGCCGCATGCCCGGCTTGAGGCCGATCTTCTTGGCCACCAGGTCGTGCTTGTGGAACTGCGCCTCCTCGAGGGTGGAGTGCTCCTCGGGGTAGCAGGCGCAGGTGTAGGCCATGGAGGGGCCCAGCACCCACTCGTAGAAGGTGTTGGAGACGTCGTAGTGGTGTGAGATCGCCTTGGCGTCGCGCTTCTTGGAGTGGCGGAGCCAGTCGGGAACCCGGCTGAACGGTGCCTCCTGCGGCGGCGGGTCGAGCCGCCGGGTGACGGCGCCCCGCAGCAGCGGGTCGCGCGCGACTGCGGCGATGACCCTGAGCTTGTCGCGCGGCGTGACGTCGCTGAGCACCTGCTGCATCGTGGACAGCGCCGTGTACATGTCGCCGCTGACGTCGATCATGCCGCTGACGTACGCGCGGGCGAGCCCCAGCGCGCCCGGCGAGTGCACCAGGTAGGACACCGCGTACGGGGAACGGACGTCGAACCGGATGTCGGCGCCGGGTACCCCCGCCCGCGACCCGTCGTACGCGGTGAACTCCACTGGCGCCCCAGCCCCGGCGAGCCGCTCGAAGACCCTGGCCAGCGTCATCTTGTGCCTCCCTCTCTCTTCGCCCCGGCACGGGGCGATGGGATCACCATCGGCCCCCGCCGGGACCGCCCTCGGCCCCGTTCAGGGCCTTCCCCCGATATGGCGGACGCACCTCAGCGCCCGCCCACGCACTTGTCGTAGAGGTCCAGCAACCGCTTGGCGGGGTCGTACGACTCTTTGAGCCGTCGATAGGTCTCCCCGTCGTAGTGGCGCCAGAACTCCTCCCGGCTGTAAAAAGCAGTCGAATAGAGAGACTTGTGGCCGTCAAGGGCCGCGACCTTCCGTTCGATCAGACGGTTGTGGTACTCGGGGATCTGCCCCGGTGGAAGCCGTACCGTGCCCCAGAAACCAACGTTGACATACGGCTTGCCCGGCTCCAGCGGGTAGAGCGGCCAGCGCTCTCTGGCCGAAAGCGGGCACAGCCAGATCGGGCTCATCCCCACCTTGTCGTGGAAGAACTCCAGGAACTCCGATAGCCGCTCGACCGGAACCTCGATGTCCTGGATGACGTCCTCGCGCGGCCGCAGCCCGCGCCAGCGCTCGACGCGCGCGACGACCTGGAAGCGCCGGTCGTACGCGACGAGCTTGCGGTAGACGTCCGACCGTTTGGCCTTGTCCGGCCAGATCCGGCGGATGGTGGGGTTCTGCACGCCGAACGCGCCGGAGCACCAGAACCAGTCGGTGTCCCAGCGCCAGATGTAGTCGCGCACGGTGAGGAAGTCGACCGACCGCTGCTGGATCGAGCGGTAGTAGATCTCCTGGCCGGTGTAGTCGGAGGTGTACGGGGCCTCGTCGGTGAAGGCGCCCAGCGTGATGTACTGCTCGCGGGCGCTGAAGACGGTGCCGTCCATGAAGTCGACCGGCTCGCCGTCGTAGGTCTTGGACTCGGTGATCTCGCCGAGCACCCGTGCGCACTCGGCCGCGTCGTCGAACCGGAGGTGCCGGACGCGCACATACGGCTTGACCGGAATGAGCTGGATCTTCAGCCGCAGCGAGTAGCCGAGGGTGCCGTAGGAGTTGGGGAAGCCGTAGAACAGGTCCCGGTGCTCGTTGTCGCGCGTCGCGGTGACGATCTGGCCGTCTCCGGTGAGCACGTCCATCTCCAGGACCGCCTCGTGCGGCAGCCCGAGCCGGAACGAGGTGGACTCGATGCCGAGCCCGGTCACCGCGCCGCCGAGCGTGATCGTCTTGAGCTGCGGCACGACGGTCGGCATCAGCCCGTGCGGGAGGGTCGCGTCGACGAGGTCCTCGTAGGTGGTCATGCCCTGGACCTCGGCGGTGCGCGACCCGGGGTCGACGCTCAGGACCCGGTTGAACCCCGACACGTCCAGGCCGGGCGCTTCCGAGGGATCGCGCCACCGGAAGAGATTGGAGGTCTTCTTGGCCAGCCGCACGGGCGTACCGGGCGGAATCGCCTCGTACGACCTGCGAAGTGCCTCGACCGCCCGCCGGTGATCGTCCTTGATCAAGAGCTCCGTCATGTGCCCCTCCCGCACTCAGTAAACCGATCGTCCCATGTATGTTCCACATAAGCGGGACGAGAGGGTGATCACAGGCAGGGAAGGGAATAGGCGCGCAGTCGGAAGCCGATTCGGGACATCGGGCCACCAACCCGCCGGGCGTCAGCCGGCGGGCGTCTCTTCAGCGGGCGTCACAGGCTGTCTCTTCGGCGGGCGTCACGGGGTGTCTTCGGCGGGCGTCACGGGCCGTCACTTCACCAGGCGCAGGATCCACGGATAGCGGAACGACTTGCCGGTGAGCGCGATCACGGCGGCGATCCCGGCCACGATCCAGGTGATCGCGTACAACATCCCGCCGACCCCGAACGTGACGATCGTGATCAGCAGCACGGTGAGCTGGAAGTTGAGCGCCTCCACGGCGTGCCGGCGGACGTACGCCGAGCGCTTGCCGCTCAGCAGCATCATGATCAGCGGGCCGACGAAGAGGGTGGGGTATCCGATCGCATGCGCGACCGCGGCGAGCATCCGGTCTTCACCGGTGGGCGGCGGCCCGTCCCACGTGCCGTCCCCGGGCAGGGCCGGGCCTCTCTTGGGTGAGCCGGGCGGCACGGGCGCCGGAGCGAGGTCGTACAGGACCCCCGCCAGCTCGCCCCTGGTCCTGGCCGTCATGGCGAGGTGCATGCGCATGTCGAACTCGGCGTGTTCGAGCCTGCCCTCGGCGTAGGCCTCTTGGAGCCGTTCGATGACGGGCTCGCGTTCGATGTCCGAAACCCGGAGGTCGGTGGCGTGACTGCTGTCCATGACTTCATCGTCGGTCCCCGGAGCGCCACCTGCCATCGGGGAAGTCCCTGAGGTGCCCCTGACTTCCCCTCGTCCCTCCGGACGTCAGCGCCTGGAGTACTTCTTGCCCGGGGTGAGCGGCCTGCCGTAGAGCTCGGAGATCGTCACGAAGACGTACCCCTTGGCGGCCAGCCGCTTGATGATGTTGGGGACGGCCGCGACGGTGGTCGGGTGGATGTCGTGCATGAGCACGATGTAACCCGGCCGGGTGGCCGCCACGACCCTGCGCTCGACCGTCTTGCTGTTGCGGTCGCGCCAGTCGTTCGGGTCGACGGTCCAGAGGATCTGCGCCAGCTTCATCTTCTTGGTCACCGAGGCGACCGTGCCGTCCGTGGATCCGTATGGCGGCCGCATGAGCTTGGGCGTGACGCCGGTGGCCCGCTTGATCGCCGACTGGGTCCTGGCGAGCTCGGACCTCACCCTGCTCGACGACGCGCGGGCCAGGTCGGTGTGGGTGTAGCTGTGGTTGGCGACCTCGTGCCCGCCCGACACCTCCCACCGCGCGACCTGCGGCCGCCTGGCCACGTTCTGCCCGATGAGGAAGAACGTCGCGCGCACCTTCCGCTGCTTGAGGATCGTGAGCAGCTTGATGGTGCTGGACATCGGCCCGTCGTCGAACGTCAGCGCGACGCACTTGCGCTTCCGGCAGTCGATCTTCCGTGGCGGCGCCGCGACGGGCTGGGGTGTCCGCACGGCCATGAGCTCGGCCTTGCTAGCGGCGGCCTGGGGGGCGGCGGCCAGCGGCACGTTCGCGTTGAGGGTGCTCAGCCACCCCGACATGGCCAGCGCGGCGGCCATTCCGGCCCATCGCCTGGTCAAGACCGTCTCGCGCAATGCAAGTCCTCTCGGCTGCCGACCAAAGATGATCCTTACGGCCCGTCATCCTACGGTCGGGTGCCCTTACAGGATCCGCAAAACAGGGTGCCGTCGCCGAGATCGTGACCAGCATGGAACCTTGCACGCACGGGCGATCGTTATTGTCGTACTCGCCCCAGTGCTCCGGAATCGTTCCGGGGCCGCACCAAAGGACGGACAGGCGATGAGGTTCCGGGACCGGTTCGGGATCCGCAAGCACCGTGGCTCTACCGTCACCAAGTTCGACCGGGAGGCCACCGACGCCGACATCGAGGCACTGATCGCTTTCGCGCGCGGCAAGCAGGGGGTCGAGTTCTTCGTCGAGCCGGAGACCTTCGCCACCGACACCACCGCCGTGGCCGTGGCCCACGACGGCGAATGGACACGCCGCCGCGTCGGCGCCCCCAAAGTGATCCACAAGGTGGCCCACGACCTGGGCCTCCCCGTCTACGACGTCCAGATCGTCGGCTACCCGCCCCGCATGCGCGCCTGGAACGAGCGCAACCGCGACCGCCGCATCGACCCAGGCTCCCCAGGAGAAGCCGTCTCCTCCTGACTCAAGAGAGGGCGCTTCGCCGGCCATCGCCGCGCCCCTAACGGGGCCCTTTCCGGAGGGCGAACGAGTTTCCTCAGGCCTCTTTCCTCAGACCTCGGGCGCGGCGGGCTTCCTGACCGGGATGAACTCGATCAGGCGGTCGGCGGTCTCACGGGCGGGACCGTCGTACCGTTCGCCCAGCTCATGCAGCACCCGCTGGGCGCGGACCGCCGGCCAGTCCTCGGGCAGGTGCTGGACGGGCAGCCGCGGGTCCACCCGCACGAGCTGCAACCATTCGGTCATCATCCACAGGTAGCGTGCCAGGTCGTGGGGCGCCTTGGGGATCGGGTCCCGCCGGTCCCAGCGATCGAGGAACTCCTGGTATCCGGCGGCCAGCTCGTCGAGGTCGAACGCGTCGCGCATCATCTGGGACACGTCCGTGGGTTCCCCGGCGGTCCCGTGGAAGACCCGCAGGTGCCGGCTCAGGTCGAGATGCTCCAGGGAGCCGTTGAGCGAGCTGAGGACCGGACCGAGTTCGACCTGCGACGGTGCGATCCACATTCCGTTGCCAAGGGATCCGAAGCCGGCCCACATCAGGCGTGAGCGCAGGTCGTGCCGCTGCCGCTGCCAGGACTCGGGCATGGAGAACGAGAGCACGGTCCAGTGGCCGTCCCAGTCCCCGTTGACCGCTCCGCGCCGCCAGACTCTGGCCTCGCCGTCGAGCAGGATGCGCTCCGAACGTTCGGTCAGGCCGAAGTACATGCGCCTGCCCTGCCTGTGCCGGGCGAGCAGGCCACGCCCGGTCATGCGGGTGAGCGTGGACCGTATGGCGTGTTCACCCACGCCCAGTCCGGCGAAGACCTCGATGAAGCTGCCCGAGAACACCGCGATGTCGCGCCGCAGTACGTAGTTGCCCAGGAAGGTCAACATGAGCGACTGGGGCCGCAGCCGCGGAGACGGGTCCTCGTGCATGAGGCCAGCGTAGGGCCATTTCGCGATGTTGTGCACATTCTTGACGGCTGCAATTTGGACGCCTATGTTCGCAGGTACCCGTCCGCCTCAGGAGGTCTCCCCATGTCCGTAGATCCGACCGGCATTGATCAGACCGGCATTGATTTGACCGGCAAGGTCGCCGTCGTGACCGGCGCCGGGCAGGGCCTTGGCCTGGCCTACGCCGCCGCCCTCGCCCGTGCCGGTGCCGCGGTGGTCGTCAACGACGTCGACGAGATCGCCGCCAAGCGGGCCGTCCACGCGATCACCGAGGAGGGCGGCAGAGCGGTGGCGGAGGTCGCCGCCGTCGGCTCGGCGGAGACGGCCGAACGGCTGGTCGCGCGTGCGGTGGAGGCCTTCGGCAGGCTCGACGTGCTCGTGACCAACGCGGGGATCCTGCGCGACCGTGTGCTCTGGAAGATGACCGACGAGGACTTCGACGCCGTCATCGGCGTCCACCTGCGCGGAACGTTCACCTGCGCGCGGGCGGCGGCGACTTACATGCGCGAGCAGGGCGAGGGCGGCACGCTCATCCTGGTCGGATCCCCTGCGGGGCAGCGCGGCAACTTCGGCCAGACCAACTACGCAGCCGCCAAGGCCGGGATCGCCGCCATGGCACGCACATGGTCGATGGAACTGGCCAAGGCGCGCATCACCGTCAACGCCATCGTCCCGGTCGCGGCGACCGCGATGACGGAGACGATCCCGGCGTTCGCGCCGTACGTCCAGGCACAGCAGCGCGGCGAGCCGTTCCCCGACTTCCTGCGCAAGGGAGAGGGCTTCGGGACCGCCGACGACTGCGCGGCGCTCGTCCCGTTCCTGGCCTCCGACGCCGCCCGCGAGATCACCGGCCAGTGCGTCGGCATCGGCGGCGACAAGCTCGCGCTGTGGTCGCACCCGCAGGAGGTGGCGGTCGCCTACGCCGACGGCGGCTGGACGCCGGACACGATCGCGGCCGCCTGGCCCACCTCGGTCGGACGCGAGCCGCAGAGCGTCGGCATCCCCGCACCGACGATCCCCGCCCCCGCAACCCCCGCATCCCCCGGGGAGTGACCGGGATGAACATCGACGAACTCGTCGCCATCGACGTCCACACCCACGCGGAGGTCTCCTCCCGCGGGGACGCATCCTCCCTCGCCGAGGAGCTGCACGAGGCGTCCAGCGCCTACTTCAAGGTGGACGGCGCGAAACGCAAGCCGACGCTCGAAGAGATCGCGGCCTTCTACCGCGAACGGAAGATGGCCGCGGTGGTGTTCACCGTGGACGCCGAGCACGCCACCGGCGTCCCGCCCGTCCCGAACGAGGAGGTCGCCGAGGCGGCCGCCGCCAATCCGGACGTGCTCATCCCGTTCGCCTCGATCGACCCGTTCCGGGGCAAGGCCGGGATCCGGCAGGCGCGCCGCCTCGTCGAGGAGTACGGGGTCAAGGGCTTCAAGTTCCACCCCAACATCCAGGCGTTCTTCCCCAACGATCGGCTGGCCTACGGGCTGTACGAGGCGATCGAGGAGCTGGGGTGCATCGCGCTCTTCCACACCGGCCAGACCGGGATCGGCGCGGGAGTGCCGGGCGGTGGCGGCATCCGGCTCAAGTACTCCAACCCGCTGCACGTGGACGACGTGGCGGTCGACTTCCCGGATCTGAAGATCATCCTCGCCCACCCCTCGTTCCCCTGGCAGGACGAGGCGCTCAGCGTCGCCACCCACAAGCCGACCGTCCACATCGACCTGTCCGGCTGGTCGCCCAAGTACTTCCCGCCGCAGCTCGTGCAGTACGCCAACAGCCTTCTGCAGGACAAGGTGCTCTTCGGCTCGGACTACCCGGTCATCAGCCCCGACCGCTGGCTGGCCGATTTTGCCAAACTCCCCTTGAAGGACGAGGTCCGGCCGAAGATTCTCAAGGACAACGCGGCCCGGCTGCTGGGCCTGTGCAAGGACTCCTGATCCAGAGCGAGGGAGCACACCATGCGCAACGAGGGACTCGGGTCATGGCCGGCGCGCCGTGCCCGCAAGACCCCGGACCGTCCGGCCCTGATCCACGACGACCGCCCGTTCACGTACGCGGCGCTCCATGACCGCGTGACGCGCCTCGCGCACGCCCTGCACGGCCTCGGCGTACGTCGCGGCGACCGGGTCGCATATCTGGGGCCCAACCACCCGACGTTCCTGGAGACGCTCTTCGCCACCGGCTGCCTGGGCGGGATCTTCGTCCCGCTCAACATCCGGCTGTCCGGCCCGGAGATCGCCTACCAGCTCGCCGACTCGGGCGCCTCGGCATTGATCTACGGCGGCCCCAACGCCGATCTCGTGGCCGAGATCCAGTCGGACGTCCGGGTCCAGATCGCGCTGGGCGAGCGATACGAGGACCTCCTCAGGGGTGCCCCCGCCGACCCGATCGACGAGCCGGTCGGCCTCGACGACCCCTGCATGATCATGTACACCTCCGGGACGACGGGACGGCCCAAGGGCGCCGTTCTCACCCACGGCAACATCACCTGGAACGCGGTCAACGTCCTGGTCGACACCGACCTCATCACGGACGAGGTCGCGCTGGTGTCGGCTCCGCTGTTCCACACCGCGGGGCTGAACATGCTGACCCTGCCCGTCCTCCTCAAAGGAGGAGCGTGCGTCATCGTCGGCGGCTTCGACCCGGACGCCACGTTCGACCTGATCGAGAAGCACCGGGTGACCTTTATGTTCGGCGTCCCGGCGATGTTCCAGCAAGTAGTGAGATCGCCCCGATGGGCCACCGCCGACCTGTCGTCCCTGCGGATCCTCACCTGCGGCGGCTCGCCTGTGCCGCCGACCCTGATCGCGGCCTACCAGGAACGTGGCCTGACGTTCCTCCAGGGCTACGGCATGACCGAGGCGTCACCCGGCACGCTCTTCCTGGACGCGGCGCACGCCGTCTCAAAGGCAGGCTCCGCGGGCGTCCCGCACTTCTTCAGCGACGTCTGCATCAGGGACGGTGAAGTGCTCGTGCAAGGACCGCACGTGATGTCCGGCTACTGGGGGCTCCCAGACGAGACGGCGCGATGCTTCACCGACGGCTGGTTCCGCAGCGGCGACGCCGCCCGCGTCGACGACGACGGCTACGTCTTCATCGTGGACCGGATCAAAGACCTGATCATCTCGGGCGGCGAGAACATCTACCCCGCCGAAGTGGAACACGCCCTCATGACGGTCCCCGGGGTCCAGGAGTGCGCCGTCATCGGAGTGCCGGACGACACGTGGGGCGAGGTCGGCCGCGCCGTCATCGTGGGCGACCCGTCCCTCACCGAGCAGGACGTCCTGACCGCCCTCACCGGCCGCCTCGCCAAATACAAGATCCCCAAATCGGTGGCGTTCACCGACACGCTGCCCCGCAACGCCGCCGGCAAATTGCTCAAGGCCCGCCTGCGCGAAACGTTCGGACGAGAGGACCCCACATGAACGTGCACATCGACGACCTGCCCAGCCTCGTCGGCAAGGAGTTCGGCCCGGGCGACTGGCTGGAGGTGACCCAGGAGCAGATCAACACCTTCGCCGACGCCACCGACGACCACCAGTGGATCCATGTGGACGTCGAACGGGCCAAGGAAGGACCGTTCAAGGCACCCATCGCCCACGGCATGCTGACACTGTCGCTCTTCATCCCCCTGCACACCGCCCTCCTGGACGTAGATGGAGTAACGACCAAGGTCAACTACGGCTTCAACAAGGTGCGCTTTCCCGCTCCCGTCCCCGCGGGCTCGCGCATCCGCCTCACCACCCGCCTGGCCTCCGTCGAAGAGGTCGCGGGCAACGGCGTGCAGATCACGGTTGACGGAACCATCGAGATCGAGGGCGGCAGCAAACCCGCGTGCGTCCTGCAAAGCGTCTCCCGCTTCTACCGCTGAAACCGCCCGACCCGTTGCCCCGGAACGCTGGAAGCGGCCGAGGGCGACGGGTGAGCCGGACCAGGGCGTGGGCGGCAAAGGGGGCCGTTGTGTAACACCCACGCCCGCGTCTCATTTCGGTGCCTGCTGGCCTCCTTTCTCTCTTTCTCTGCTGATTGCCCGGTGCGGATGAGCTGCGGCCTCCTTCCTTGGGCGGTCGGCGGATCTGCCAATGAACGGATGGCGGATCTCGGGGCTGGATGGCCTTTTGGTTATCGGGGTTTGTCTTCGTAGGCGGTGGCCAGGGTTTCGGGGGTCATGGTCAGGCGCATTTGGGACGGCGGGATGCCTGCATCCACTACGGCGCGGAGTAAGTGGGCCAGGGAGTAGGTGGGGTCGGCGTCTTGGGCTCGGTCCAGGGCCAGGTTGGCCAGGCCTCCGTCTCCGGCGGCGTAGGCGGCTATGGCCAGCAGGCAGGCGGGGGCTGCGGCGTAGGGCTCTTCGATGCGGCGGAGAATGGCACGCCAGAAGTCGATGTCGCGTTGGGGGTCATCTATGTCTACGCGGATCCAGGCTTCGTCTCGTACGCGCATGCTGGTGAGGGTCACGCCTAGCCACGCGACCTCGTCGTCGGTCAGGTCGGGGGTGAGGGCGGAAAGGGCGGCCAGGCCGCTGGTCACCAGGCGGGACTGGATCTCGGCGGGGGTGAGGGCCTCGCGGGTCCAGGAGAGGAAGCGTTCCTCGGCTCGGTCGGTGGCCTCGCGCATCGCCTTGCGGGGCTCGCCTTCCAAGGGGGACAGCGTGCGGGCCAGGTCGGCCCTGTTGTCGAGGGCTACATGGCCGGAGAGGGTGGCTTGGGCCGCGACGACCGTGGTGGAGATGTCGTACGGGCGGCCCTCGGGCGGGCAACAGTCACCGTCTACGCAGGTCAGGGACCACCAACGGTCCTTGCCCACGCGGAGGGCTTCGGTGATCTGCAGCTTGTGGGCGGTCAGGACCTCCCAGGCAGCGGCCACCACGGGGGCGACGTCGTCATTGGTGCCATAACCGAGAAGGAGGACTTGGCGGAACTCGTTCTGGGTGAGAAGTGCGGCTATGCGTTCAGCGGCGGCCCTGGCATCGGGCTGCGGTAAGTCGAGCCGCATCGCACAGGTGTTGTGCGGACCGTCGTACGCGATCACCACCAGGCTGTCGGCGGGGTGGAAGCCCAGGAGGTAGGGCACGGCGGCTATGGCGTCCTGGGGAGAGCGAATCACCAGCGGCGTTTTCGTCTTCATGCTGGTGATGCTCGCAGGGCACAACGTTCAGTGATAGCAGAATCACGTTCTGTGGATAACCCCTCGCCCTTGCGGGATCTCCAGTCCCCGATGTCAGGGCTTTGCCGGCGCAGATGATCGTGGATGTGTCGCGAAGAAGGACCACAACATCTCGCTGCCGTCGACACCGGCGGTCTTGGTGCGCACGGGCCATTCGTGCCCGCCGCCGGTCACCGTGCACAGGGCGACCTCGGTACGGGAGGCGCCCCGGCCTGTGGTCTTGCAGTGTGTCGCCGCCCGCTCGAAGTAGGTACGGGTCAGCGCGGGCAACTCGGCCAGCCGCCGCCAGATATCGACGACGGCTTGCACGGGCAGGAACGGCACCTTGACGTTGAAGTCCAGATTGCCGCCGCCGTTGTACGGAACGGAGAAGTCGTCCGTGCCGTGGAAGGCGAGCAACGACACCTTCGGCCGCGACGGGCACAACGTGGCGAGCGCACCGGAGACCACGCCTATGGCGGCCACACGGTCTGGACGTTCACACACGTACTTGTAGGCCAGCCCACCGCCGTTGGAGAACCCGGTCAGATAGATCCGCCGGGGATCGGCGAGCTTCTCCTTGATGAGTGTGGTGATGAGCTGGTCGATGAACGCGACGTCGTCCACCCCGGCCAGGCGTGCGAACCAGCAGCAGCCGCCGGCGTTCCATGTGCGCAGGAAGCCATCGGGGTACGCCACGACGAAGCCGTGACGTTCGGACACGGCGTCCAGGCCGCTCTGCTTCTGGATGTACGTGCTGTCATCGAGGCCGCCGTGCAGCGCGATCACGAGCGGGGGCGGGTGGCCGGCTTTGCGGCGCTTCGGCACGTGCAGCAGATACGGCCGATCCCACTTCTCCTTCACGAGCCAGTTGAACGAGGGCATGGTGATCGTGCGCGCGTGCGTACCGGGCACGACCGGTGTCGAGGGCGCGCTCGACGGCGCAGGCACGATCGGCGGCGCAGGCACGCTCGACGCCGTGGAAGCGGCGGCCGCTGCGGGCGGGGGGTGGGCGCCGGTGACGAGGCCCAGGACCACCGCCATCAGCGCCGCCCGCATGATGATTTTCATGGAGCGATCTTGCGATGCGCGCAGCCCCCTCCGCTACATGCAGGACGAGTGGAAAACGATCGCTTGTTTGTGTGATCTGGCTAAGGATTCGAGGTCGTTCCGCCGGCATGGCGCCCGAAGCGCGTGGCGTCTCCGGTCAGGCGGCGGCGTGTTCGGGGGTGGTGGTCTCGCGGATGAAGGCGGCCACCTCGTTGATGGCTTCCTGGCCTTCGGGGATGACGCCGGCGAAGGCGGGGAAGACGTGGATCTGGTTCTCCCAGATCTGGAGCCGGTGCGGGACATCGGCTTCGGTCAGGCGTTCGGCCATGAGCTCGGCGTCCCAGCGGAGGCCCTCGCAGGAACCCACGATGATGAGGACCGGCGGGAGGTCTTGGAGTGCCTGGTCACAGGGGGACGGGAGGGGGTCGCCCTCCATCCCGGCGAGGAGCAGGCGCTTCAGGGATTTGAGGCGGTGCACCGGGATGTAGATGTCGGTCCTGGTGTGCGCGTAGGTCGAGCGGGCCTCGTGGTCCAGGTCGACGAGGGGTGAGAGGGCGGCGATGCCGGCGGGGGCGGGAAGGTCGCCCTTGATGGCGTTCAGGGCCGTGGTGAACGCCAGGAAGGCGCCTGCGGAGTCGCCGGAGATGACGATGTTCTCAGGGGCGTGGCCCTGGTCCAGCAGCCAGCGGTACGAGGCGAGGGCATCGGCCATGGAGGTCGAAAGGGGCGCCCTCGGGAGCTGGCGGTAGGCGACGGAGAACGCAGTGGCGTCCGAGCGTTTCGCGATGCGCTCGACGAGCGTGCGGTGCGTACGGAGGCCGCAGCAGAAGAATCCGCCGCCGTGCAAGTAGAGGATCACGCGATGAGAACCGGTGCCGCCGGCGGGGCGGATCCATTCGCCGTGGAAGCCGTCCAGCCAGACCCGTTCGATCTCGGTCTCGCGGGACGGCCGCATGAGCAGGGGCGCGCCCAGATCCAGGACGGCGGCCAACCGGAGCATGGACGGGGTGAGGGGGCTGTAGCGGAAGATCGGCCGGACGGCGTACTTCATGAACGCCGAGAAGCGGCGCGCCTTCGTGCTGCACCCAGGACGTTCCTCGAACACGGGATCTCCTTTGCGGTTGCCCGACACTACGCAGCACCGTTCGGGCAAAGCTGCTCATCTCACGCCAAAGCTCGGGCCCGGTGATGCGCAGCGTCGCAATAGCCGGCGGGCGGCACGCCGACCGCGATCCAGCCGACGGCCAGGAGGAGGACGAAAACGGCGCCGAGCACGGTGATCGATGCACCAAGGATCGGCCCGAGGCGTGAGCCGCGGAACGCCGCGCGTGCTCCGGCGGCCAGGGCGGCGACCGCGGCCGCCACCATCGGCATGACGAGCAACGCGGTGGCGCTCAGGAGGGTGAGCGCGAACCGGCCCCCGAGTTCGGAGCGGCAGGCCGACCACGATTCCGCCAGCTTGCCGATGGTGACCACCGCCGCCCAGACCCCGGCGCAGGCACCGGCGACGATGAATCCGGCCGTTCGCACCCGTCCCATGGGCTCATCCTGAGCGGCAATCGGTGGCAGAGGCCGGATCTCTACCGGACCACTACAGGGTCTCCACATGTGCCATCTGTCAGCTGGCTGACAAATGGGTGCCGGTGGACGTAGCGACGACGACATCGACCCGCGCCGGTAGAGCGCCTAGTGTCGGCTCCCGCTTTAGCGTGCGTCGAAGGGACATGTCGTGAAGCTCGCATTCGGTGCGGGATTGGTCATGGTCACAGCTCTGCTCGCCGGCTGTGGCGGGGATGACACGGGCACAGGGGACTCCGCTCCGCCTCCGAGCACACCGGCCGTTCCGTCGACCTCGGCACCGGTGTCACCCTCTACGGTGTCCTCGCCCACGCCGCCCGCGGCCAGTCCGTCACGGCCCATGCCGCAGGTGAGCGCCTCGTTCGTCGCTTGCTTGCGGAAGCACGGAGTGAAGATCCCCAACCGGCGCGAGAACTGGACTCCCCCACCGACCGCCGACCAGGTCAAGATGCAGAAGGCCGTCGCCGACTGCATGCGCAAGCTGGCGTCCCCGCCTCCGCAGTAGGCGCACCACGGCCACCTGCGGGCTCAGCGAGGGCGGTGACGGCTGAGATTGCGTTCGAGCAGCGCGGTCGACTCGGCCACGCCGACGGTCTGTCCGCGGTCGTCCGGGAGCCGCCCGTCGTCGGCTTTGAGCCGTGCCATCGCGGCGTCGATGGCCGCGTGAGCGGCGAACAGGCAGGGTGTGCTGTAGATGGCCGCACTCACGCCCAGCTCGCCGAGTTCGGCGAGCGACCACCGGGGCGACTTGCCACCGGCGATCTGGTTGAACAGCAGCGGCTTTCCGGGCTCGACCGCGTCGACGGCGGCCCGGACCCCGCGCACCTGCTCGGCGCTGCGGATGCCGTCGACCATGACGATGTCGGCGTCGGTGGCGGCGAGCGCGGCGGCACGGCGCTCCATCTCCTCGGCGTCGACGGCATCGGTACGAGCCAGAACGACCAGGTCGCGACGGGTCTGCAGCACCAACTCCAGCTTCTCCAGATACTCGGGCAGCGGAAGAACGCGCTTGCCGTCGCTGTGTCCGCTCCGGCGAGGACGCCGCTGGTCTTCGAGCATGATGCCGGAGGCGCCGATGGCCTCGAGGTGCTCGACGACATGGCATGCGGTCTCGACGTCCACGTAGCCGTCGTCGATGTCGACAAGGAGATGGTGCTGTGGGAAGGCGAGCCGCAGCCGCTGGACGAACGCGACCATGTCAGGCCAGGCGATGAAGCCGATGTCGGGCAGCCCGTAGTAGGAGGCGGCAAACCCGTAGCCGGACACGAAGAGCCCGTCGTAATGCTGGGCCGCCACCGACGCCGAGAACATGTCGAACACGCCGACCAACGGCGTCACGGAGCCGTCGCGAACAGCCTCCCGCAAGGCGGCCCCTGGCATGGCCCCGGATTTCGTACCGGCGTGCGTCCCGCCCTGACACCTCGTCGAATCGGACATCAGGCGCCGCCTCCAAGATCTCCTGCCCTGCACACTCTGCAATGTTTCCATCACAGACTGTGGATGGAGAGGTGTCGACGCAGACCTTCCCCTGACGGGACACGGCACTGGCCAGGTCGTACAGGTGCGCGCCACCCGTCGGCTGCGGGCGCTATTAACCTGCGTGAGCATTTTTCGGCAGGAGAGTGCATTCGGCATAGAGAGAAAGTGCTCAACGCGCGACAGACTTTCGGGTGTCCCACCCGCACCGGCGTCAGGCGGCGCACGCGGTGGGTACGGAGGTGTCTCCCATGACTGAGATTCTCGAGCCGGGATTCCTGGAGGACCCGCCCCTGCCTCTCCCCCGGCGCCTGGCGGCGCTCCTGCGGCCGGAGCTCCCCAGCCTGGCCGAAGAGATCGTCGCCGAGATCCGGCGAACCATCCCCGAATACGCGGAACCGATCGACGGCTCGTCCGGCCATGTGCTGCAGCTCGGCGTCCAGGAGTGCCTGGCCACGTTCGTCGGCCGGATCGCGGTGCCGCACGGCGCGGGCGCGAAGAACGGCATCGAGAACATCTGCCGGAAGCTCGGCAGGATCGAGGCGCACGAGGGCAGGAGCATGGACTCCCTGCAGGCGGCGTTCCGGATCGGCGGGCAGGTGGCGTGGCGGCGGCTGATGAAGATCGCACCGCGGTACGAGCTGTCGTCATCGATCATGTCGCGACTGGCGGACGCCGTGTTCGTCTACCTCGACGAGCTGGTGGCGCTGTCGTTGAACGGGTACGCCGAGGCCAAGATCCATCCGGCCGGGGCGATGGACGGGCGCCGACGGCGGCTGCTCCGGTTGATGATGGAGGACTCGGCCGGCAACGGGATGGCCATCACCGAGCTGGCCGAGGCCCTGCGATGGAAGATCCCCGAGCGGGTCACGCTGGTCGCGACCGGGCCGGGCGTGCGGTGCGCGCCCGCCGCACTGGACGAGGACGTGTTGCTGGACCTGGACGGCGCCGAGCCCTACCTGCTGGTTCCCGGCCCGCTGACCATGGCCCGCAAGGCCATGTTGCAGGCGGCGATCCCGGGGCGGCGGCTCGCCGCCGGGCTCACCGTCCAGCCGGTGCGGGCGGCGGATTCGCTCAGATGGGCGCGCCGGGCGCTCGGCCTGGCCGACAGCGGGATCATCGACGACGGGCCGATCGTGGCGTGCGAGGACCATCTCGTGACGTTGTGGCTGCTCTCGGAACCCGATCTGATCAACCAGATCGCGCGGCGCGAGCTGGCGAGCCTGGACGGCATGACCCCCGGCCAGCGAGAGCGGATCACCGAGACGCTGCAGGCCTGGCTGGTGACCCGGGGCACGGCCGCCGAGATCGGCCGGCATCTCTACATCCACCCGCAGACCGTCCGCTACCGGATGCGGCGGATCGACCAGAGCCTCGGCGACCAGCTCAAGGACCCCGAGGCGCGTTTCGGGATCGAGGCCGTGCTCCGCGCGATGGCCCTGCGCGGCCGGCCCTAGGGAACCCGCTGAGCGTCGACCGCCTGCATGATCGCCGGCCATGAGGCCTTCATCTCGCGGTCCCAGTACTTCCACTGGTGCCAGCCGTCGCCGTACAGGTTCGCGGTGACGGGGATGCCGAGCGACCTGAGCCTGTTGACGAAGGCGGACGAGGTGAGGCCGGTCATCTGCTCGCTGACACCGCCGACCAGCCGCGCCCTGATGGCCTCGGGGAGGGTCATGTCGGTGGGGTCGAGCGGGCCGCGGTTCCCGGTGGTGCCGGACGAGACGTAGAGCCCGGTTCCGCGGAACTTGTCGGCCAGGTCGTAGGGGTTGTTGGCCCGCCAGTTCGCCCCGTGCACCACGGGGATGCCCCAGATCCGGAAGGGGTCTCCGACGGAGGAGTTGAGCAGCATGAGCGAGGCGTCGACCCCCGGCATGGTGATGTGCAGCAGGCCGCTGTAGGAGGCGGCGAACTTGAACACGCCGGGATGCCGGCCCGCCATCGTGATCGCGCCGAGTCCCCCGGAGGAGATGCCGATGGCCGCCCGGCGGTCACCGCCCCGGAAGTTGCGCTCGATGAGCTGGCGCAGTTCGACGGTGTGGAACTTCTCCCACGCCGGGGCGCCGAAGTTGCCGTAGTTGTACCAGTCGGTGAAGCCCGCCTGACCCGGATCCGGCATCACGACGAGGGCGTCCCACTGCGCGGCCACGTCCTCGATGTCGGTGCTTTCCATCCAGGTGGCCTGGGTGTCCGCGCTGTCGCCGCCGCCGAGAGCGAACACCACCGGCCACGTACGCGCGGAATCACGCTGCCAGCCTCGGGGCACGCGAACGCGGACCGTCACCGTCTGTGCCACGGCCGGGGACTGGACGGTCAGATCGACCGTCGAGGGGTCCAGCCATCGCTCGCTGGTGATCTGCGCCCCGTCGTCGGCCGGGACCGGCGCGGCCGCCCGCGCGGTCGTGCTTGCGGACGCCGAGGACATCGCCGGCACCAGGCCGATACCCAGGACGAGCGCGGTCAGTGCGGCCGTCAAGGCCGACGCTCGCGACTTCGATCTACCCATGCCCCCGGCCCTTCGTGCCACCCGAAACGATCATGATGGGTGGAGGATACAGAAAAGCCGCGAACCGAAACACTCAGACAAATCAATACTTTGCTCCGAATTCATGGAGCTACATGACCAGCGACATGTCGAAACGTCAGAACGTCAGCTCCCGGAAGCGGAGAGCATCGGCCGGAACTGGTCATAGAAGGCTTCCTTGAGCCGGAGGGCCCCCTCCTCGACCTCTTTGAATGCGTCGGGCGACTCTTCACGGGCGAGAAGTTCGCTCACGCGCAGGCCGAGGCGGTCGGAATGCGTGCCCGACAGGAGCGACCCCGTCGCGAGCGGATGCGCCTTCGCGTCATGAACGTAGTGCGGGTGGTAGAAGCGCGAACGATTTTTCCCGTTCCGGATCAGGATGGGTGCCATCCGCGGCCAGAGCAGCTCGTACTCGACGGAAACCAGCACCTCACCCCAGAACCGCAGGAACGCCAGCAGCCGGAGGTCGGCGTTGCCCTGCCGTCCCGCGTCGGCGACCAGGCCGAGCGTGCCGGTGATCGCGGCGGTGGTCTCCGCCGTGGGCCTGCTCTCGACAATCTCCTTCCTGGGGATGCCGAGCTGGATCAGATCCTCGGCCATGTCCTCGCGGTGTGACCGGGTGTGCCCGCTGTCGTCGGGATACTCCTCGCGCAGGATGACACGGGCCATCCGCAGGCCGACCTCGTCCTCCAGCAGATCGATCGCCAGGTCATAGACCGGAGTGAACGCGAGGGAGAGGAACCGCCGCTGCAGGAGGACCGCGGCGAAGTCGTCGTCCGCGAGCCGCGCGACGTCCGCCAGCACCAGGTGCCGCTTGAACCGGCCGATGAGCCCGTCCTCGAACTCGTCCACATCGTGCATGGTCCCAGCCTCTCCCCCTGCCGCGTCACCGCTCAAGGGCTGATGTTCCCGATCGAACGGCGCCAGTCCTGGAGGTCGACGTCGCAGCCGATGCGCCACAACATGTCCAGCTCACGCTGCACCTCCTGCCCCATCGCGGTGTCGCTGCCGTCGACCTCGATCTGGGTCGAGTCGATCGCCAGCTGGCCGTGCAGGAAGGAACTGACGAGATAGCGCTCGCCGGCCTTGTAGACGGCGATGGACGGCAGCGAGTTGTAGACGCGCACCTTGAGCCGTACGCCGTCCTCGCCAAGGTTGCTGTGGAGCTCGGCCAGCTTGGCCAGGCACTGCCGCACGCTCGCGCCGACGTCGCCGGAGAGCTCGGGGTCACGGAAGCGGCTCAGGGCCTCGTCGCGGAGCCGCGCCACGGGGGACGACGGGTGCAGGATGAGGATGCGCACCTGGACGTGGCGGTCCTTGATGGCGTCCCCGAGCTCGTCCACGAACAACCGCAGGTTCGGTATCCAGGTCTGAAGGATCATGACTTCGGTGGTCACGGCCTCCAGATACCTGCTGAACAGCGCCTCGGGGAAACGATGGTGCACCTGGATGACGCCGCCGTAGTGCCGTTGCTTGCGCTCCAGCGCAATGGACTCGATATCGAGCTTGGAAAGCTGCGCATTGACGTTGTCGAGCACCTTGAGACGGTCGACTTCCATCAGGAGAAACAAGGTGACGGTGCTGAGTATGAGCAGCGTCACCTTCGGAAGCGCGCCGCCGGGCGCCAGTTTGTCGAGCCACCCGAAAAGGTCCGCGAGCAGCACCGCGATGCCCGCCACGGCCATCATGGCCAGCGCTATCCGCTCGACTCTGTAGCGTATGCCGCCTTCCATTCCCACCCCTGCCCGCACGGCGGCCACCGGCCACTACCGTCGGTCAAGACGGTACACCGCAAAAGTGTTGCCGTAGCGATCCGCACGAGCCTCAGGGACGGGCTCCGAGGGGCAGGCGCCGACTGCGCGGCAGGCGTCTTTGTCAGCAGCCTCACATCCCCGCTGGAAAGTCCACGCACGGACCCGAAGAGGACGGCCGCACGACGCCGTACCGTGCCCCCGGAACACTCCCGGAGTCCCTCGCTGATCGGAGCAAAGCGTGTCCGCGACCGCGCACCTGAAGCAGGCCGACTATGACGAGCTGGGCCGCGAGCTCGACAAGCTGCGCCAGGAGGTGGCCGGGAGCCTGGGCGAGCGGGACGCCGCGTACATCCGGCGCCTGATCGCCGTCCAGCGCGGGCTGGAGATCGCGGGGCGAGCGGTGTTGTTCGCCTCGTCCCGGCGATGGGCCTGGTGGACCGGGACCGCGACCCTCACGGTCGCCAAGATCCTGGAGAACATGGAGATCGGGCACAACGTCATGCACGGCCAGTGGGACTGGATGCGCGACCCGAAGATCCACTCGACGACCTGGGAATGGGACACGGTCTGCCCCGCCGCCCAGTGGAAGCACTCCCACAACGTCGTCCACCACAAGTTCACCAACGTGCTCGGCAAGGACCGCGACGTCGGCTACGGCATCCTGCGCGTCACGCCCGAGCAGGAGTGGCACCCCGCCTACCTGGCCCAGCCCCTCTACAACCTGCTGCTCGCGGTGCTGTACGAGTACGGGATCGCGCTGCACGACCTCGCCGTCGAGAAGGTCGAGACCGGCGAGAAGACCCAGGAGGAGGTCGACCGCCAGTTGAAGGAGATCGGCCGCAAGGTCGGCCGGCAGGTCCTCAAGGACTACGTCGCGTTCCCACTCCTCGCGGGGCCGAACGCGCTGCCGGTGCTAGTCGCCAACCTCACCGCCAACGCGCTGCGGAACGTGTGGGCGCACACCGTCATCTTCTGCGGGCATTTCCCAAACGGCATTGAGGTGTTCGAAGAGGAGACCCTGGAGGGCGAGACCAAGGGCGAGTGGTACGTCCGGCAACTGCTGGGCTCGGCCAACATCAAGGGTGGACGGCTGCTGCATCTGATGACCGGCAACCTCAGCCACCAGATCGAGCACCACCTCTTCCCCGACCTTCCCAGCAACCGCTATGTCCAGATCGCACCCCGGGTCCGCGAGTTGTGCGGCAAGTACGGCCTCCCTTACCACACGGGCCGCTTCAGCCGGCAGGTCGCCGGACACTGGGCGAAAATCGTGCGGATGTCCTTTCCGGGCGGGAGATGACGCGCCCTCCGGTCAGCCGCGGTCAGCCTGGCGGCACGAGGCCCCCGCGCACGCGCGGTAGCGCTTCAACCAGGCCGACAGCCGCTTGATGCGGGCACGGACGTGGTTCGCCTTCGGTGATCGGCCCTTGCCGATGAGAGCGGGATCCGCGACGAGATTGCGCAGCTGGTAGGGGTCTGCCGCGAGGTCGAACAGCTGGCGCTCACCCGTCACGTACTCCACGTAGGTGTAGCGCCCGGTGCGCAACGCGGCGTACGTCGGCGGGAGCGGGCAACCGCGGCCGCGCTTCGGGCGCGTGTCGCAGTCCTGCCCTTCAGGGTTGTGCTTGGCCCTGCCCGCGTAGAACTCGACCAGCATCGCGCGCCGCCAGCGGGCGGGCTTGCGGCCGCGTAGCAGCGGCGTCAGCGGCCGGCCTTCGGCGAACGCGGGGATGCGTGCCCCAGCGAGGTGGGCGAACGTCGGTGCCAGATCCACGGTCCCGGCCATGGCGGACATGGTGCCGCCCGCCCGAACGCCGGGGCCGCGGACGAGCATCGGCACCCGGATGTCCTCCTCGAAGGGTGTGGTCTTGCCGGGCGGCAGCCGGTGCTGGCCAAGGTGGAAGCCGTTGTCCGAGGTGAAGAAGAAGTAGGTGTTCCGCAGCCGCCCTGTGTCGCGCAGGCTCTTCATCAGCGCACCGACCATGTCGTCGACCGACAACATGGACCGCAGGCGGTCGCGGTAGATGCGGTCGATCCTCTGGATGCTCTTGGCGCTGAGCTTCGACTTGCCGCTGAGCCAGCGCGGTTCCCTGAGCCCTGCGGCGCCGCTGCCCGGCTTGCCTGCCTCGACCTGGAGGTCGGCGGGGCCAAGGCGGTGCTTGCCGGGTTCTCTCTCGCCGGGTTCTCTGTTGAGGGGTGTGACCGCGCGGTTGAACGAGGCGGTGCGCGGAGCCTTGGCATCTGGGAACGCCCCGGCATGACGGATCGCGTAGGTCGCGGGCAGGTGCGGGGCGATGGGCGCCACGTAGAGGAAGAACGGCGTGGCCTTGGGTGCGCCCTGCACGAAGGAGACCGCCTTGCGGGTGAGGACGTCGTCCAGGTGGTCCGCCGGCGCCGTCCCGTAGGAGACGGGCACGCCCTGCTCGATGAGCTGGTAGCCGCTCTGCTGGTACATGCGGCGCGGTGCCGGGACATGCCAGGCGTCCCAGCCCGGCGGGACGTACGTGGGGCCTGCGGTCTTGGGATAGCCGTTGAGGAACTTGCCCACGAAGCCCGTCCTGTACCCGGCCGGGCGCAGCCAGGTGCCGATCGTCGAGCGGTCGAGCCCGCGGGCGTGGAACTCCTGGAAACCGCCGTTCGGCGGGTTGTTGGTCCGCACCCCGTGGCTGTGCACGTACTGCGACCGCAGGATCGTCGAACGCGACGGGCAGCACCACGAGTCGGAGACGATGAAGTTCGTGAGGCTGGTGCCCTCGCGCCGGAGCCGGGCGATGTTGGGGAAGAGGTTCAGGTCCATGCTGTTGAGGTCGTCGGCCAGCACCACGACGATGTTGGGCTTGGTCCCGACGGCGGCAGCGCCCTCGGGCAACGGCGCGCCGCCCGCCGAACCCCCGTGGAGGAGCACCAGCAGCGGAACCAGGAGCCCGGCGAGCCAGGTCCGGTGACTGCGACGACGATGGCGGCGACGGCGAACGGCACGGTTCAACGGGCCCCTCCCTGCGCAGGCGACAACGTCCCATCCTGCCCTGAGCTGGCCGTCATCACGCTAAGTGACACACTGTAACCAGTTACATTCCTGTTGGCGGAGTCCGGCAACTCACCCGGCCGGACGCGGCTGAGCGCACGGACCGGTAGCGTTGGCCGACGTGCCCGCCCCAGATCTGTTGAGCCCCAGCGATACCCAGATTCCGGACATGGCGACCCTGCTGGCCGCCGCCGTCGAGGCCATCGGAGGGGCCGAGCGCCCAGGCCAGGTACGCATGGCCGAGGCCGTTGAACGGTCGATCGAGGCGAAGGGGCACCTCGCCGCGCAGGCGGGCACCGGCACCGGCAAGTCCCTCGCCTACCTCGTCCCGGCGATCCGGCACGCGGTCGCCAAGGGCACCACGGTCGTGGTGTCGACGGCGACCATCGCGCTCCAGCGGCAGCTCGTGGACCGCGACCTGCCCCGGCTGGCCGAGACGCTCGGCCCGCTGCTCGGCAAGGAGCTGAAGTTCGCGATCCTCAAGGGCCGCCGCAATTACCTGTGCCTGCATCGCGTGCAGACCGGGGTGCCCGACGATCCGGAGGACGGCGGCGAGAGCCTCTTCGACCCGCAGCAGCTGTCCTCCCTGGGCCGCCATGTCAAGCGGCTGAACGAGTGGGCCGACGAGACCACCACCGGCGACCGTGACGAGCTCGTTCCGGGGGTGAGCGAGCAGGCGTGGCGGCAGGTGGCCGTCAGCGCCAAGGAGTGCCTGGGCGCGACCCGCTGCCCGCAGGGCACCGAGTGCTTCGCCGAGCTGGCACGGGCCGAGGCCGGCGAGGCGCACATCGTGGTCACCAACCACGCGCTGCTCGCGATCGACGCGCTGGAGGAGTTCCAGGTCCTGCCCGAGCACGACGTGGTGATCGTGGACGAGGCGCACGAGCTGGTCGACCGCGTGACCTCCGTCGCCACCGGCGACCTGAGCGCCGCCGCGGTCGAGACCGCCGCGCGCCGGTGCGGCCGTCTCATCGGGGAAGGCCTGGCCGACCGGCTCAAGGATTCCGCCGAGGGGCTGGCCCTGCTCCTGGAGGAGATGCCCGCAGGCCGGATGGACGTGCTCTCCCACGCGCTCGGCAACACCCTCGTGGTCGTCCGGGACGCCGCCCACGCCTGCCTCAGCGCGCTCGGACCCGAGAAGAAGGACCAAGAGCCCGGCGACGCCGCCGCGCGCAAGGCCGCCCGGTCCGCGCTCGACGACCTGCACGACACGGCCGTACGGATGCTGGAGTCGTTCCAGCCCGAGATCGCAGCACGCTTCGACGTGGTGTGGCTGGACAAGCCGTTCGTCCAGGACGGCCGTCCCAAGCGCCCGCCGACGCTGCACGTCGCGCCCATCGGGGTCGGCGGCCTCCTGCGCACGACGCTCTTCGAGAAGCGCACCGCGATCCTCACCTCGGCGACCCTGACACTCGGCGGATCATTCGAGCCGCTCGCCCGCCAGTGGGGCCTGCCGCCGCTGGAGGCGCCGGCCGTGCCCGACGCGCGGACCGCCGCCGAAGGGCTGGCCGTGACGGCCGAAGACCCGGAGAAGGACCCGGAGAAGAGCAACGAGCCGGACAAGGACAAGAAGGACGACCAGGAGCTCGTCTGGTCCGGCATCGACGTGGGCTCCCCGTTCGACCATCCCCGGGCCGGGATCCTGTACGTCGCGCGGCACCTTCCCCAGCCCGGCCGCGACGGCCTGGCCGACGCGTACCTCACCGAGATCACCGAACTGATCGAGGCCGCCGGCGGCCGCACCCTCGGCCTCTTCTCGTCGATGCGGGCCGCGCGCCAGGCCGCCGACGAGTTGAAGGACCATCTGTCCCACCCGCTGCTGTGCCAGGGCGAAGACTCCACGTCCCTGCTGGTCAAGCAGTTCGCAGAGGACGAGCGGACCTGCCTGTTCGGCACGTTGTCGCTCTGGCAGGGCGTGGACGTGCCGGGCCCGTCGCTGCAACTCGTGATCATGGACCGTATCCCGTTCCCCCGGCCCGACGACCCGGTGTCCTCCGCCCGGCAGCGGGCCGTCGCCGCGCGCGGCGGCAACGGCTTCATGGCCGTCGCGGCCACGCACGCCGCGCTGCTGCTGGCCCAGGGCTCCGGGCGGCTGCTGCGCTCGATGGACGACCGCGGCGTGGTCGCGATCCTCGATCCGCGGCTGGCGACGGCCCGTTACGGCGGCTTCCTCAAATCGTCGCTGCCGCCGTTCTGGGCCACCACCGACGCGGACACCGTGCGCGGCGCCCTCCGCCGCCTCGACGCCGCCGCGGCGACCGCCGATTGACCAGGATTTGACCGGCCGGGGGCACGACATGCACGGATCAATGCCCCTGGGTCCGGCCATTCGTGTGGTCGACTACTCCCTGTCCTCGGTCGTAAAAGATCTTCGGCGGGCCCACGGGATCCGGGAGGTAGGGCGTGACCGGATCCCATCGGTTCCCCCGGCGCCGGTTCCTGGCCGGGACCGGTGCCGTGGCGGCAGGCGGGATCATCGGCCCGGTCCTCCTCGACCCGGTGACCGGCGCGCGCGCCGGAGTCCGGACGGCCGCCGGCGGGCCCGTGCCCACCGGCCTCTTCACGCTCGGCGTCGCCTCGGGCGATCCCTTGCCGGAGGGCGTCGTGTTGTGGACCCGGCTGGCGCCCAAGCCCACCGAGGGCGGCGGCATGCCGCCGCAGGACGTCACCGTCCGGTGGGAGGTGGCCAAGGACAGGCTGTTCCAGCGCGGCGTCCAGGTGGGAGACACGGTGGCGAGGCCGGACCTCGGGCATTCGGTGCATGTCGAGGTGAACGGGTTACTCCCCGACCGGGAGTACTTCTACCGCTTTCGTGTCGGCCAGGAGATCTCCCCGGTCGGCCGGACCCGTACGGCTCCGAGGGCGCACAGCGTCCCGCGCCGTCTGCGTTTCGCATTCGCCTCGTGCCAGAGCTGGCAGGACGGCTACTACACGCCGTACGAGCACATGCTCCAGGAGGACCTGGCGTTCGTGGCGTTCCTGGGCGACTACATCTACGAGTCACGGCCGTCCAGTAGGGGCGTGCGGTCCCACGAGGGCACGGACGAGCCGTACACCCTCGACCAGTACCGCAACCGCCACGGGCAGTACCGCACCGACAAGCACCTCCAGGCGGTCCACGCCGCCCATCCCTGGATCGTCACGCTCGACGACCACGAGATCGACAACAACTGGGGGGACGAGATCCCGCAGGATCCGGCCGTGCAGACGCCCGAAGGGTTCCGCGCCCGCCGGACCGCCGCGTTCCAGGCGTACTACGAGCACATGCCGCTCCGCCGCGAGTCGCTCCCCAACGGGCTCGACATGCAGGTGTACCGCCGGCTCGACTTCGGCCGCCTGGTGTCGTTCCACGTCCTCGACACCCGGCAGTACCGGACCGACCAGCCCGCCGACGAGCAGCGGGCGAACCTCGCCTCGGCGACGATCACGGGCGCCGAGCAGGAACGCTGGCTCACCCGCGGGCTCACCCGCTCGGGCGCGCGCTGGAACATCCTCGCCAACCAGGTGATGATCGCCCAGAGCGACGGGGCGCTCGGCGCCGCCCGCAACTTCGGTGACTGGGACCAGTGGGACGGCTACCGCGTCCAGCGCGCACGGCTCATGCGGCTCTTCGGCTCCGGCCGCGTCCGCAACCCGGTCGTGGTGACCGGCGACCGGCACGCCACCTGGGTCTGCGACCTCAAGCTCGACTTCGACGACCCCGCCTCCGCGACCGTCGGCGCCGAGTTCGTGGGCACGTCGATCTCCTCCGGCGGTGACTCCGACCAGACGGCGTTCCACTCCCGCTGGGATCCGCTGCAGGCCGAGAACCCGCACTGGAAGTACTGGGACGGCCGCCGCGGCTACTTCGTCTGCGACGTCCAGTCCGACCAGATGACCAGCAGGCTCCGCGTGGTCGACTCCGTCCGCAGGCAGAGCGGCACCACCATCAAGACCGCCGCCGAGTTCCGGGTCGAATCCGGCAAGCCCGGCGTCCAGGTGGTCACCCACGACACGCCGCCCACCTCCAAGCACCTGCTGATCCGCCCACCGGCGCCCGACAACGACCAGCCGCTCTAGGCAGCGCTCCAGGGCGGCGTTCAAGGGCGGCGTTCCAGGCAGGTCACGCAGCCAGACATTCAACAATCATTCGGACTGGCACTGACATTCTTCGCAAATAGGTCTTGTTAACCACAAGAACGACGTTCACACTCACATCGGCGCCGCAAGAGCGAAGCTTCCGTTCCCCCCGTACGGAGGTGTCCCGTGGGTCTGAACCCACCCCGTCGTCCGACCCCACGCCAGCGTCCGATCCCCCGCCTCTTGACTCCCCGCCACCTGATCCCCCGCCGTCTCGTCCCGGCCCGCACCGCGACCGCACTCACCGGCACCGCACTCACCGCGACCGCACTCACCGCCGGCCTGATCACGATCCCCGCCACCGCCGAGGCCCGGACCACCGCCGAGGCCCGGACCGCCGCCGCTCCCCCCGTACCCGCCCGGATGGCCTCGCTGGGCGACTCCATCACCCGCGCGTTCAACGCCTGCGGCTGGTACAGCGACTGCCCCAGCCGGTCCTGGTCGACCGGCTCCACCAGCTCGGTGAACAGCCACTACCTGCGGCTGCGCGCCCAGAACAGCGCGCTCACCGCCTACAACGACGCCCGCTCCGGCGCGAAGATCGCCGACCTCAACGGGCAGGCGCAGACGGCCGTGTCCCAGCAGGCCGGCTATGTCACCGTCCTCATGGGCGCCAACGACGCCTGCACGTCGTCGGAGTCCGGCATGACCTCGGTCGCCGACTACGAGACCCGGTTCCGCGCCGCGATGAGCACGCTGCGGTCCGGCCTGCCCAACGCGCTCGTCTTCGTCGCGAGCGTCCCCGACATCAAACGCCTCTGGGAGGTCGGCCGGACCAGCGCCGCCGCCCGTACCGCCTGGTCGGCGTTCGGCATCTGCCAGTCGATGCTGGCCAATCCCACCTCCACCGCCGCAGCGGACACGGCAAGGCGCGACCGTGTCCGCCAACGCGTCATCGCCTTCAACCAGGTGCAGGCGTCCGTCTGCGCCGAGTACGGGCCGAACTGCCGCTTCGACGGCAACGCGGTCTTCTCCTATCCGTTCACCCTTTCCCAGGTGAGCAGCTGGGACTACTTCCACCCCAACGCCAGCGGCCAGGCCGTACTGGCTCAGCAGACCTACGCGCGGAGCTTCTGGGGGTCGGCCCTGATCTCCCGCGAGGCCGCCGCCTGATCAACGAGTCCGCCTGATCAACGACACCCTGATCAACGACGACGAAGGTCCTGTGCGAGGTGGGGTCGGACGACCCAACTCGCACGGGCCCTTTCGGGCTCGGCAAGATGTCAGCGGCGGAAGGACTGGAGGAAGTCGGCCATGCGGCCGATGGCCTCTTCCAGTTCGTCGGCATGCTGGAGGGTGACGACGCGGAAGTGGTCGGTGGAGGGCCAGTTGAAGCCGGTGCCCTGGACGACGAGGATCTTCTGCCGTTCCAGGAGGTCGAGCGCGAAACGCATGTCGTCCTCGATCGGGTACATCTCCGGGTCGAGGCGCGGGAAGACATAGAGGGCACCCTGGGGCTTGACGCAGGAGACGCCGGGGATGTCGTTGAGGAGTTTCCAGGCGCGGTCGCGCTGCTCGCCCAGGCGGCCGGTGGGGAGCACCAGATCCTCGATGGTCTGGTGACCGCCGAGGGCGGCCTGGATCGCGTGCTGGCCCGGGACGTTCGGGCAGAGGCGCATGTTGGCGAGGATGTCGAGGCCCTCGATGTACGACTCCGCCTGGTACTTGGGGCCGGACAGGATCACCCAGCCGGACCGGAAACCCGCGACGCGGTAGTTCTTGGAGAGGCCGCCGAACGTCAGGCAGAACAGGTCGGGCGCGAGGGAGGCGACCGAGATGTGCTTCGCGCCGTCGTACAGGATCCGGTCGTAGATCTCGTCCGCGAAGATGATCAAGTTGTGGCGGCGGGCGATCTCGACGAGCTGCTCCAGGACCGGTCGGGGATAGACGGCACCGGTGGGGTTGTTCGGGTTGATCAGGACGAGCGCGCGGGTGCGGTCGGTGATCTTCGACTCGATGTCGGTGACGCTCGGGGCCCAGTCGGCCAGCTCGTCGCACAGGTAGTGGACGGGGGTGCCGCCGCCGAGACAGGTCGCCGCCGTCCACAGCGGGTAGTCGGGGGCCGGGATCAGCACCTCGTCGCCGTTGTTCAGCAACGCCTGGAGGGTCATCACGATCAGCTCGGAGACGCCGTTGCCCAGGTAGACGTCCTCGATGTCCACACCGGTGAGGCCGTGCTCGTCCTCGTACCGCTGCACCACCGCGCGGCGGGCGGACAGTATCCCCTTGGAATCGCTGTAGCCGTGCGCCTCCGGCAGGTTGCGGATCATGTCCTGGAGGAGTTCGGGCGGGGCCTCGAAGCCGAACGGGGCCGGGTTGCCGATGTGCAGCTTGAGGATCCGCTGCCCCTCGGCTTCGAGCTCTTTCGCACGTTTGAGCACCGGCCCACGGATGTCGTAACAGACATTGGTGAGCTTCGACGACTGTTTCACCTGCATAAAGCAAATCTAGTCGGGCCGGCAGCGGCGCGGGCGGCGGGCCTGTCGCCGGCCCGTGGCGGGTGCCACGAGCCGGCGACCGACGAGGACGGCTGATGGGCTCACGGCGCCGCGATGGCGGTGAGGGCGGCCAGCCGGGAGGCACGGCGGGCCGGCCGGATGGCCGCCAGGATCCCGGCCAGGGCGCCCACCAGGGCGATGATCGACAGGGCCAGGGTCTCGGCGGCGAACGGGTTGCCCAGCGCCCGGGTGAGCGCCCAGCCGAGGAGGATCCCCAGGCCGATGCCGCCGGCGGTGCCGAAGAGGGCGACGATCACCGACTCCCAGCGCACCATCGAGCGCACCTGGCCACGGGTCGCGCCGACCGCGCGCAGCAGGCCGAGCTCGCGGGTCCGTTCGTGGACCGACAGCGCCAGGGTGTTGGCGATGCCCAGCAGCGCGATGATGATCGCCAGCGCCAGCATCGCGTACACGATGCCGAGGAACGCGTTCATTTCCTCGGACTGGCTTGCGATGTAGGCGTCCCGATCCTGCACCTCGGGCGTGCCGTACGGCTTGACCAGCGCCTCGATCGCCTTGTGCGCGTCGGCCGCCGAGGCCCCGGGCTTGAGCTCGATGAACGTGACCCGGTCGAGCGCCTGGCGGTTGTGCGCGCTCCATGCCGTGCGCGGCATCAGGTAGTCGCCCGCGACGTCGTCGTTCCGGTAGATCGCGCCGATCGTGAACGTCTGCTTGGAGCCGTCGGCGAAGGTCACCGGGACCGGCGAACCGACCCTCCACCGGTGATCGTCGGCCGCGTCCTGCGACACCGCGAAGGTGTCGGCGGTCGCGAGGCTTCCGGCTGCCACGTCCAGCGCCAGCACCTTGCCGAGCCGTGCCGGGTCGGCGATGCGCACGTCGGCGTTGTCGCTGCCGACACGGACGGCGCCCTGCCCGAGCCCCGCCGCGTTCTCCACCTGCGGCAGCCGCGCAACCTCGTCGGCCACCCGCGGGTTGTAACCGCCCCGCTCGTTCGACCCGGCGTTGACCACGAGCGCGCCGTGGAACGACCCGGCCACGCCGTCCTCGACCGACGCGCGCAGCGACCCGGCGAAGACCGTCATCAGGGTGACCACGCCGACCCCGACCATGAGCGCGGTCGCCGCGCCTGCAGTACGGCGCGGGCTGCGCGTCGCATTGTCGCGGGCGAGCACGCCCGGCACGCCGCGCCAGCGAGCCGCGGGGGCACCGGCGATCATGGCGGCCGGCCGGGCGACCACGGGGCCGAGCACGACCATCACGATCAGGCACATCACCGCGCCCGCGCCCGCCATGGTCATCGACTCGGTGAGCGCGCCCCAGACGATGCCGCCCACGGCGACCGCCGCCAGCACCGACCCGATGACGATCCGCGAATCCGACGGGCCGGGCCGTTCCGCCGCGACCTCGCGCAACGCCGCCAGCGGCGGCACCTTCGCGGCGCGCAGAGCAGGCCCCAGGGCAGACAGCAGCGTGACGACCAGACCGACCGGCGCCGCGATCAGCAGCGTGCCGAGGCTGATCACCAGCCCCTGCGCGACCAGTCCCATGCCGAAGCTCGCGAAGAGCAGCTTCAGGAGCGCCGCGCAGCCGATACCGCCCGCCAGCCCGGCCACCGTCGCGATCGCACCGATCGCCACCGCCTCGGCGCTGACCAGCGTGAGGATCTGCCGGCGGGATGCGCCGACCACCCGCAGCAGCGCCGACTCGCGGGTGCGCTGGGCGACCGTGATGGCGAACGTGTTGTGGATGCTGAACGCGGCCACCAGCAGCGCGACGCCGCCGAACGCCGCAAGCGCGGTCCGGAAGATACCGAGGAACTGGTCGACCCGTTCACGGTCCTGCGCCGCCAGTTCTTCGCCCGTGACGGCCTCGGCACCCGGCGGCAACACAGGCCGGATGCGCTCGGTGAGCGTTTCCTGCGAGACGCCCGACGCGGCCCGGATCGTCACGGCGGTCACCTTGTCGTCGCCCGGGATCACGTGTTTGCGCATCCCTTCCAGGGTGAACGCGGTGAACGACGTGTCACCGAAGCCGTCGTCCTCGCCGAACTTGGTGATTCCGACCAGGGTCACCGGCACCCGTTGTGGAGTGAGCACCACGGTCCGGTCCCCGATCTTCAGCTTGCCCCGGTCGGCGGTGGCCCGGTTGATCACGACCTCGTCGGGGGTCCGCGGCGCACGTCCCTCGACGATCTGGTAGGCGTTGAGCTCGGGATCGGTGATCCAGTTCCCCGCGATCCGGGGGCCGTCGGATTCGATGATCTTGCCGTCCACGCCCAGCACCTGGCCCGAGCCCTGCACGACCGGCTCGGCCACCGCCACACCCGCGACCGCCCGGACCCGATCCACCGCCGAGCCGTCGATCTCGCCGCGCAGCTGGCCCGGCATGTCGGTGACGGTGGTCGCGTTGCGCACGGTGACGTCGGTGCCCGCGTACGCGTTGGCGAAGAACCGGTCGATGCTCTTGGCCATCGTGTCGCCCAGCACCAGTGTCCCGGTCAGGAACGCCACGCCGAGGAACACCGCCACCAGCGAGCCGGCCAGCCTCCGCCGGTGGCCCCAGAGCTCCTTGACGATGAGTCCCGTGAAGGCCGGCCCGGTCATGACGTGCCTCCGAGTTCACCCATGCGGTCCAGGACGCGGGCGGGGGTGGGGCCGGTCATGATGTCGACGACCTGCCCGTCGGCCAGGAAGATCACGGCATCGGCATGGGCCGCCGCGACCGGGTCGTGGGTGACCATGGCGACGGTCTGCCGCAGCTCGTCCACCGCCTCCCGCAGCAGCCTCAGCACCTCCGCGCCCGACCGCGAGTCGAGGTTGCCGGTGGGCTCGTCCGCGAAGATGATCTGCGGCCGGGTGGCCAGGGCCCGCGCCAGCGCGACCCGCTGCTGCTGGCCGCCCGACAGCTCCGACGGGCGGTGCCCGAGCCGGTCGCCGAGCCCCAGCACCCGCACGATCGACCCGAGCCACTCCTGGTCCGGCTTGGTGCCCGCGAGCGTCATCGGGAGCAGGATGTTCTCCCGCGCGGTGAGCGTCGGGATCAGGTTGAACGCCTGGAACACGAACCCGATCCGTTCCCGCCGCAGCTTCGTCAGCTGCCGGTCGGAGAGCGCCCCGAGCTCCTCGTCGCCCACGAAGACCTGCCCGGACGTCGCGGAGTCGAGCCCGGCGACGCAGTGCATGAGCGTGGACTTGCCGGCCCCGGAGGGCCCCATGATCGCGGTGAACCGGCCGCGCGGGAACTCCACGCTGACCCCGTCGAGCGCGCGTACGGCCGTGTCACCCGACCCGTAGACCTTGGCCAGCCCGGCCGTGCGGGCGCCACCCGCCGTCGCCGCGCCGGTCGTGGGCAAGGCATGCCTTGCCTGCGATGCGTTTCCCATGGCTTCTGCTGCGTTTCCCATGCCGAGGATCGTCGCCGCAGGGTTCCCGAGGCGTCGTCGGGTGAGGAGAGGCATCGACGCTGCGCCCCACGGAGCACGGGCCGCCGGCCCTCTACGCCCACGGCGGTAGCGGCAGGCGGTCTCGAACTCATTGACTCGGTGTCCAATTGTGATGGGCGCAACATACAAGCAGGCTTGCTTGCTTGTATGTGCGCTCGTACCGTCATAGGCGTGTCAGTAAGCAACCGCCGACGCCATTCGCGCAGGCACGACGAGGGCCGCAGCCGCCGGACCCAGGAGGAACGGCGGTCGCGCACGCAGGCCCGCCTGCTCGAAGCCACGATGGAGTGCCTGGTCGACCTCGGCTGGTCCGGCACCTCCACGACCGAGGTCGCCCGCCGGGCGGGGGTCTCGCGAGGCGCGCAGCAGCACCACTACCCCACCAAGATGGTGCTGGTCGCCGCCGCGCTCGAACACATGCTGGAGGCACAGCGGCTGGCGTACGAGACCGCGTTCGCGATCCTGCCCCCCGAGCGGCGCAACGTCGAGGGCGCGCTCGACCTGCTCTGGGAGGTCTTCCGCGGCCGCCCGGCCAAGGCCCTGCTGGAGCTGGCGGTCGCCGCCCGCACCGACGAGGAGCTCCGCCCGCTCTGCCGCGACCTCAACGAGCGCGTCCTCGAGGTCATCCTGGAGACCTTCGAGCGGTTGTTCCCGAGCACGAGCCTGCCAGCGGACTTCGTGCCGACCATCCTGCGCGGCATCTTCGCGATGCTCGTCGGCCTGTCGGTGCAGAACGCGCTCGACGACGACCGCGACGGGCACCAGGCCGCCGTGCTGGCCCAGGTCAAGAGCGTCGCCCGCCTGATCATCCCCGATCCCGGCGTCACCGCCGCCGCATCACCCGAGAGGGAGCGCCCGACATGACAGCGCCCGACATGACAGCGCCCAACATGAGCAAAGCCCCCACAGAGCTCGCCGAGGAAGTGCGCGAGCAGGTCAAGGACAAGAAGTCCTACCTCGGCGTCATCGACCGTCTCAACAAGGCCTCGGTGGACAAGCACTGGGAGGCCTACGCCGACATCCCCTGGGACGCCCCCGAGTTCCAGGTCGACCCGGACGATCCGCGCTGGGTGCTGCCCCCGTTCGACCGGCTGGGCGAGACCGAGTGGTACAGGTCGCAGCCGCCGGAGATCCAGTCGCAGATCGGGCTGTGGCGCGTCGCCACCGCCATGAAGATCGGCCTTCAGTTCGAGAACCTGCTCAAGCGCGGGCTGCTCAACTACGCCTACCGGCTGCCGAACGGGCGGCCGGAGTTCCGGTACGTCTACCACGAGACGACCGAGGAGTGTCACCACGGGATGATGTTCCAGGAGTTCGTCAACCGCACCGGGATGCCGATCAAGGGCATGCCGCGGGCGCTCAGCGCGGTCGCCCAGGTGGCGCCATGGATCCCGCTGGTCAACACCGAGCTGTTCTTCGTGTTCGTGCTCGGCGGCGAGGACCCGATCGACTACGTGCAGCGCAAGTCGCTCAAGGGCGGGCACATCAAGCATCCGCTCGAAGAGACGATCATGAAGATCCACATCGCCGAGGAGGCCCGGCACATCTCGTTCGCCCGGCACTACCTCAGGCACCGGGTGCCGAACATGCCCCCCGTACGGCGGCGGATCCTGGGCGCGGCCACCCCGGTCATCCTCGGCGTCATGGCGCGGATCATGCTCTCCCCGCCCGGCCCGATGGTGCGCCACTTCGGCATCCCCAAGGACGTCGTCCGCGAGGCGTACAAGAACCCAGCCGCCCGTGCCGAGATCACCGCCTCGGTCGGCAAGATCCGCGACCTGATGGCCGAGCTCGGCCTGATCAACCGGCGCAACAAGCAGATCTGGAAGGCCATGGGCATCTGGGACACACCCCAGGTGCGCGGCGCCGCCACGAAGACCGCCGGCAAACCGGCAAAGGCCGCCTAGGCGATTTCACGCTGAAGTGCTAAGTCGCGTGAAGAAAAACATCACCCAGGCACAACACGACCTCGCTACCGGCGAGTAGACTACCCCTCTTATTAACACCTGATCCAATTAACTGCGATCGGATTCCCCCACCATGCTCCGGGCCGGGGCCACTCCCCATCCGCCCCGGCCCGGATCCTCCTCCGGTGGGCACCCCGAGCTTTGAGCGGAGCCACCCACATGAGCATTGCGATCGTGACCGGAGGAGCATCCGGCATCGGGCGAGCGATCGCCACGTCCCTGGTGAACCGCGGCGACACCGTGATCGTCGCCGACCTCGACGCGGCCGGCGCGGAGAAGGTCGCCGACCGGCTCGGCACCCTGAACAAGGGCCGCGCGATCCCCGCCGCCCTCGACGTCACCGACGCCGACGCCGTCGCCGACCTCTACAAGGGCGTGAAGGCCGAGCACGGCCGGCTCGACCTGGTCTTCAACAACGCCGGGATCTCCATCGGCGGCGCGGCCGAGGAGCTCACCCTCGAGCACTGGAACCGCGCCATCGACATCAACCTCAAGGGGGTCGTGCACGGCGTGCAGACCGCGTACCCGATCATGCTGGAGCAGCGGTCCGGCCACATCGTCAACACGGCGTCGCTCGCAGGCCTGGTGCCGATGCCGCTGGGCCTGCCCTACACCACGACCAAGCACGCCGTCGTCGGCCTCTCCCTCGGTCTGCGCGCCGAGGCCGCCGGTCGCGGTGTCAAGGTCAGCGTGGTCTGCCCGAGTTTCGTCGACACACCGCTTCTCACCAACGTCAACCCGGGTCTGCCGGAGACATCGATGAGCGGCGACGCCAAGGACGACATCAAGAAGGCCGCTCCCCGACTCTACACAGCCGAGAAGCTGGCCCGCGACATCATGCGCGGCGTGGGCAGGAACAAGGCTCTCATCGTGGCCCCGGCCCACGGCCGTGCCGCCTGGCGCGGCGTGCGCCTCAGCCCGGGCGGGGCCGTGAAGGTCTCCGCGTTCGCGGTCAACCGCATCCGCGGCAAGTCCTGACCCGGCGCCCAAGGAGCCCTACGGCGCCGTTCTGCGATGCCGTCCTGCGATGCCGTTTCTTGTGGCGCTCTACGGCGCCGTCCGCGACCGCTGGTCAGCTTCGACCCGTTCACCGGAACGCGGCAGGGGGACGGCGGCGGGCTCGGACCGGACGAGCAGCAGCGCCGCGTCATCGTGGAGCCGCCCGCCGACATGGGCGCGCAGATCCTCCACCAGCTTGGCGATCAGACCGCCGGGGCTCTCGTCATAGAAGCCGGCGACCCTGTCGGCGAGCGGATAGAAGCGGCCGCCGCCTTCCCTGGCCTCAGTTACTCCGTCGGTGTAGAGCAGCAGCCGGTCTCCTTGGCACAGCGGAATGGTCATGGAGTGGGGCCAGCACTCGCCCATGCCGAACAAGCCCAGCGGCGGTGCGGACGGCACGGCGTCGACGAAGGAGACCCGGCCGCCGGACAGCAGCAGCGGTGGCGGATGCCCGCAGGACACGAACTCGGCGGTGAGGCCGTCCGGGGCGATCTCGACGAGCAGCGCGGTCACGAACTCCTCCCGGAGGTCGCCGGCCGCCAGGAACGCGTCGAGCCGTGCCGCCATCCCGGTCAGGGACGTCTCGTTGCAGGCCAGTTCGCGGAACGCCCCCAGCACGTCGGCGGCCTTCTCGACGGCGCCCAGCCCCTTGCCCATCGCGTCACCGACGATGAGCCGGACGCCGTACGGCGTGGCGACCCCCTCGTAGAGATCACCGCCGACCTGCGCGTGCTCGGCCGCCGCGAGATAGTGGCCCTCGGCGGCCAGCGGGCCGAGCCGCCGCGGCACCGGCCGCAGCATCGCCTGCTGCATGGCCTCGAGGACCTCGCGCAGGTCGGCCTGCGCACAGTGGATGCGCTGCTGGCGGCAGCATGCCACCCACATCATCGTCGCGGAGAGCACGATGCCGGCGAGGCTGCTCATCACGACCACCGGGCGCGACGGCCAGTGCTGGAGCGCGAGCGGGACCGCGATCAGCAGTACAGCCACACCGATGAGCACCGCACAGCGCGGACAGGTCGGCGTCAGCATGGCGAGCGACGGCACGGCCACGAGCATGGGCATGGCCGTGTACGGGCCCGGCAGCACGAGATCGAGTGAGAAGATCCCGCACAGCATGACCATCAGGATCATTGCTGCCGGTATCGCTTTCCCGCAGTCGCAGTGCGAGGGGTGTTCCGGCCAGGGCATGAAGTTCGCCGTCCTCAAGGACACGTACCCCAGAATGGACAGTGGCCGATTGTATCCGTCTGGCCACTGAATGAGACGGATTCCCGGAATTTGGTGCGGCACGAAGACGTGGCCCGCGCGCCGTCACCTCGGCCAGGGTGCCCCCTTCCGGAGGGCGTCATATCCGACGAAGGTGAACAGCCTCACCCCGCGTTCGAGCGGCGCGGGCTCACCCGTGTAGCGATGCAGCCCGACCCCGTAGCCGCGTTCCAGAGGTGGGGACGACCACCGTTCCTCGAAGCCGTGCTTCTCGAACCAGTAATGGATACAGGGTGTCACGTCAGGCGGCCGCCGGTTGCGCGTCCACACCACGTGCGCGCCCTCCGCGCACAACTGCGGGAGCAGGGAGATGGTCCGTTCGATGTCGGCGTCGGCCAGGTTGCCGAACACGCCGCAGACCAGCACCAGATCGGCCGGGACCGCCCCGGCGAAGGCGTCCGTGCACGACGCGTCGCCGGCCACCGCCTCGATCGCGGCCAGTCCCGCCTCCTCGATCGCGGCCCGCGCCGCCCGGACGTTGTGCTCGTCCAGTTCGACCAGCCGGGCGGCGACATCGGCGCCACGCGGATGATCTGCAAGGACACCGAGCAGGTCCCGGCCCTGCCCCGCGCACAGACTCACGGCGGTGACAGGTCCGGGCGGCGCCTCGTCAAGCACGTCCCGGATGCGCTGCTGCACGGTCCGCAGCCGCCGCGACAGCGGCGAGCCGGGATCGTCATAGGCCTCATGCCATTCGGCCCAGTCTCGACCGGCCGAGCCCTTACGTTCCTCCATGCGGTCAAGCTATTACGGAGCGTGATAGACCGGCGGTCGTCGTGACGACCTGACCACTCTAGGTCACCACATACCCATTCGGGTGGGACGGCTACCCCTCGGGCCCGGAGATGTGCTTGACCTTCTCCGCCGGAAGCCTCGGGTAGTGCAGGTCGAACGCCGGCCGTTCCGAGCGGATCCGTGGAATCGACGTGAAGTTGTGGCGAGGCGGCGGGCAGGACGTCGCCCACTCCAGCGAGTTTCCGAAGCCCCAGGGGTCGTCGGCCTCGACCCGGACGCCGTGCCGCGCGGTCCGGTAGACGTTGTAGATGAAGAACAAGGTCGACACCCCGAGGATGAACGCGCCGGCGGTGGAGATCCGGTTGAGCATGACGAACTCCTCGGCGTAGTCGGCGTACCGCCGCGGCATGCCCTGCGCGCCGAGGATGTGCTGGACGAAGAACGTGGTGTGGAACCCGATGAACAGGAACCAGAAGTGGATCTTGCCCAGAGGTTCGTTCAGCATCTTCCCGGTCATCTTGGGCCACCAGAAGTAGAAGCCCGCGAACATCGCGAACACGACCGTGCCGAAGACCACGTAATGGAAGTGGGCGACCACGAAGTAGGAGTCCTGCAAGTGGAAGTCCAGCGGCGGCGAGGCGAGGATGATCCCGGTCAGACCCCCGAAGAGGAACGTGACGAGGAAGCCGACCGAGAACAACATCGGCGTCTCGAAGCTCAACTTTCCTCGCCACATCGTTCCGACCCAGTTGAAGAACTTCACCCCCGTGGGCACCGCGATGAGGAACGTCATGAACGAGAAGAACGGCAGCAGGACCTGCCCCGTCGTGAACATGTGGTGCGCCCAGACCGCCATCGACAGCCCGGCGATCAGAATCGTCGCGCCGACCATCCCGAAGTAGCCGAACAGCGGCTTGCGGCTGAAGACCGGGATGACCTCGGTGATGATGCCGAAGAACGGCAGCGCGATGATGTAGACCTCGGGATGGCCGAAGAACCAGAACAGGTGCTGCCAGGTGAGCGCGCCGCCGACCGCCGGGTCGAACACGTGCGAGCCGAGCCGCCGGTCCGACTCCAGCACCAGCAGCGCCGCCGCCAGGATCGGGAACGCCATCAGCACCAGCAGGCTGGTCAGCAGGATGTTCCAGGTGAAGATCGGCATCCGGAACATCGTCATGCCCGGGGCGCGCATGCCGATGATCGTGGTGATGAAGTTGACCCCGCCCAGGATGGTGCCGAAGCCGGACAGCGACAGCCCCATGATCCACAGATCCGCGCCCACACCCGGCGATCGGATGTCGCTCGTCAACGGCGAGTACGCGGTCCAGCCGAACGCCGCCGCCCCGCCCGGCGCGATGAACGAGGAGAAGACGATCAGCCCGCCCAGCAGGAACAGCCAGTAGCTGAACATGTTGAGCCGCGGGAAGGCCACGTCCGGCGACCCGATCTGCAACGGCATGATCACGTTCGCGAACCCGACGAACAGCGGCGTCGCGAACAGCAGCAACATCACCGTGCCGTGGATGGTGAACATCTGGTTGAACTGCTCGTTGCTCACCACCTGCGTGCCGGGCTCGGCGAGCTCGGCTCGGATGACCATCGCCATCAGACCGGCCAGCAGGAAGAACACGAACGACGTGATCAGATACAGGTACCCGATCACCTTGTGGTCGGTGGTGGTGAGCCAGGACACCAGGACGGAACCCCGGGGACGCGGCCGCGGCGGCGCCTCCGGGAGCGGACGGCCGAGCAGGACCATGCCGGACTCCCTGGGTGACGGGATCCTTCAACTATTCGCCAGCGTCCAGTGAGACGCAAGACACATTCCAGAACTCCCGCAACCGCCGCCTCATCAGGCCGGACATAAGCTAAAGATGTGGAAAAGATCCTGGTGAGCGCCTGTCTGCTGGGCCGGCCGGTGCGCTACGACGGCGCCGCCAAGCGCGTGGACGACGAGCTCGTCGACCGCTGGCGGGCCGAGGGCCGCCTGGTCTCGTTCTGCCCGGAGGTGTCCGGCGGCCTGCCCGTGCCGCGCCCGCCCGCGGAGATCGTCGGCGGTGACGGCGCGGCGGTCCTCGACGGCACCGCCGCCGTGCGCACTGACCGCGGCGACGACGTGACCGAGGCCTTCGTACGCGGCGCACGCCTGGCGCTCGAGGCCGCCCGGGACGCCGGTGCGCGGATCGCCCTCCTCAAGGAGGGCAGCCCGTCCTGCGGCAGCCTGCGCGTCTACAACGGCCACTTCACCGGAACGTCCGTTCCTGGCCACGGCGTCACGACCGCGCTGCTGGAGCGCGCGGGAGTCCGGGTCTTCAACGAGGACCAGATCGTGGCCGCGGCCGCCTGCCTGAAGCAGCTCGAAACCCTCGGGCCGTAAGGCTTCCCGGACCGTAAGATCGGGCCTACGCAAGGCTCACCCCCGGAGGCTTACGGTTGCGCATCAAACGGGCTTTCGAGTGGCTCTTCCGTTACATCGACGTCCTCGTCGCGCTCACCCTGGCCGTCGTGATCCTCGGCCTCGACGTCATCGGCGTGGCCTCCAGCAAGGTCGTCGCGAACGCGACCGTCGCGACCCTGGCCGTCGTGGCGATCGTGTTGCTCCGTGACCGGCAGCGGGGGGACGAGCGCGGCGCCGCCGTGCTGACGTCGGTCGAACGCGCCAACGAACGGCTCGCGCGGCTGGAGCGGGCCGCGGTGGTGCGCGAGGTCACCGGCGACGAGTGCAGCGAGGCGCTGGCGCAGGCGCGCAAGGGCGCGGCCCGGTGGTTCTTCAAGGGCTCGACCGGCACCTACGTCCGGGCCGTCACGCTGCCCGAGTGCGTCGAACGCTCCCGCCGCGCCCGCCGTTCGCTCACGTTCCGGCTGGAGATCCTCGACCCCGCCGACGAGGGCTTGTGCAACCGGTTCGTCGCGCTCCACCAGCGCCTGGCGACGAGCCCCGACAGCGCCGAACGTTTCTGGACCATGGACGGCACCCGGCGCGAGCTGTACGCGACCGTCCTGGCGGCATGCTGGCACCAGCAGCGCTACGAACTGCTCGACATCGACGTCCGGCTCTCGTCCACGTTCTCGCTCCTGCGCTACGAGCTGACCGAGAGCTGCCTGATCATCACCCAGCGCGGACCGGAGTTCCCGGCCACGATCATCGACTGCGGGACGCCGACGTACGACTGCTGGGAGTCGGAACTGCACGTCAGCCTCCAGCAGGCCCGCCGCCTCCCCCTGCACCGCGTCCGCGACATGCCGCTTAGCGAGGAACCCACCACCGAGGAGATCCGCGCCCTCTTCCGCGCCCTGGACCTCGATCTCCCCGCCGAGTACGACGAGGACGACGTGATCGAACTGGGCAGGATGAGCCTCGCCACTCCCAACCCCTACGAGTAACGATTGCCGGAACCGGCCGGCGCCCGCAGGGTGAGAAATCCGGCGCATGTCAGGCGGGATGTACGAAGGCACGTGACCGTGTGGGGACTGCGCGGCCCGCGCATCGTGGAGCAGCGAAGATCATCATCCCCGTCTCTTTGAATGAAGAGAGACAGCCCAGTACAGGTAGAGGATGATGAGCGTCACCGCTGCACCCGCAAGCAACACGGTGGCTGCAAAACCCACGCCGCTGATCAGCCAGCCCGGCACGGGCGACGGCCCCTCCTCATCGAGCACGGCCAAGCCCATCGACACCGCAATAAGAACAAGACCCCCACCGAGCAGGCGCCACCATAGCCGCTTGAGCTGTTTACGCATCATGGTGTGCTCATGCTGCGACAACTGTCTCGGGTTGCGCATGGTTCCTCCTAGCACTGGCCCAGATGGGTGCGCATGGACAAGATGTCACAGATGGGACCACCAGCCCGGACGGCTACCCAATTGGGTATGGGTGCCAATTCCGGAACGACCGACACGGAACCAAGATCTAAAACGCGTTATCCACAGAACGCCTAATTCCTGGTCCCACGAATTCGCCTGCGTCAGTCTTGTGGCCATGACTTACAAGGACGACCCATCACTGGCCGTGGTCAACGAGGAAGCCCAACGTGGGCTGGATGTCTTGGACAAGACGTCCGGAGCGCAACGACGCCAAGGCGGCAGCCACTCTCGCGTTTACCGGCCTACTGGTGACGCTCACCCGCAATGACGACCGGTTACTCTTCTAAGCGGGCCGCATCACCGCGGTCACCGCCACCGTAATGGCCCTCTGCGCCCTCTTTCCCTGGCCGCGTCGGCGCATGATGAACCTCATGCGGCTGCGCCGGTATCTCGTCAAGGAATCCGTCGAGACGATTCGCTACCTTGTCCTGCTCAAAACGGGCTATGAGGACAAGATCGCGTCAGAAATCGTGCGCAGACGCCTCGCATTGCGGGCAGCCCTGGTCATTGTCGTCATCTCGATGACGTTCATCGCACTCGGCGCTACGCTGAGTGATGCAGGGAGGTAGTGCGATGAGGCTGATCAAACTTCGCCCCAGAGAATGCCCCGAGGAACCATGGCCGGAGGACATTCTCCGAGCCTTCGGCGACGGGGAAAGATCGACTGGGCCAAGGAAATCGGTACCAGAACGCGCTATGACCGCATGACGGTCGAGCTCTTCACCAGGTGGCACGAGTGGGCGAGGACCGGCGTCGAACCACCCCCCTGGGGCCGGGTCCGCCGCTTCTTCTGGAAGATCCGCAAGCGCCTGGAGTACGACCCCGAATCCGCTCCTGAGAACCTACGGAAATGAGAAAGGCCCCGCCTCACGGCGGGGCCTTTCCTAATATGTGTCCGGCGGTGTCCTACTCTCCCACACAGTCTCCCGTGCAGTACCATCGGCGCTGAAGGGCTTAACTTCCGGGTTCGGGATGGGACCGGGTGTTTCCCCTTCGCCATAACCACCGAACGACCAAC
>NZ_WBMT01000010.1 GCF_008923185.1 Actinomadura rudentiformis | reverse complement strand
ACCAACGTGACCGGCACGACCCGCGGATGGAAGGCCGCGTTGAACGCACTTTCGCTGCACTACGGCGACCGCATCACCCTGAACTAACAGCGATCACCACGCCACCCACAGATTTTCAGACAGTCCCGACGACTGCACCTGGGAGAACGAAGACACGTGGCGGGGGGTGTCTCTATGTTCTTGGTCGAGTGGAGTGGTTAGGTCAGGTCTTTGTCTGGGAGTGGGTATGCGTCGTTGGTGGCGTAGTAGATGACCGCCTCGCATGCTTGTTGCGGGGATGGAACGGCCCCGTCGTGGTGGGCGCTCCAGGTCTCCAGGACATCGCGGATCAGGGCGGTTTCCAGCTGGTAGGTCCGGCCTTGTGCGTCGGGTCGGGCTCTGTTGGTGTTGAGGGTGGCGACTGCGTCGCTTTGGGTCGACCATGGTTCGCTGGCATAGACGGTGAGGTCGTCGTCGGCCTTGGTCAGCTGGTCGATCAGTTCTGTGAGTGTCATGGTTCCCTGCCGTTAGCTCGTTGCCGGCAGCAAGGTCTCACGCGGTTGTGCGGGGCAGTGTTCGTAGAAGGTGCCATCGCGGAGCATGGCGAACAAGACGCTGATGCGGTGCCGGGCGAGGCGGAGCAGGGCCTGTGTGTGGTCTTCCCATGGGCTCTGCAGCGGTTGCAGTAGCTGCGGGAGGCCGGGTCGTGCAGGGCGGCGAACGCTGAGAGGAACATGGCGCGTTTGAGCTGTCGGTTCTCTGTTGGGGTGCGTGTTCGCCGGTGATCGAAGTGCCTGAGGACTTGGTCGCTGGGGCGGGGCCGGCGTAGGAGGCGAGGTGGCCGGGGGTGGGAAAGCTGGTGCCGTCGCCGACGGTGACCAGCACGACGGCGGGGGTCCTGGCTCCGGCTCCCGGCATCGAAGTCAGGACCTGGGGAAGGGGGTGGGTGTCCAACAGGGTGTTGATCTGCCCTTCCAGCGCGTGTCGCTGCTGGTGAACAGCGGCCAGGGAACGGGCGAGCGAGGGGATCACCAGGTCTGGGGTGCCGGTCCCGGGAACGATCACGGTCTGCTCGTCGAGTGCGAGGAAGGCCTCGTCGATCAGCCGCTCGGCCATTCGTGGAGCCGTGGGAGCGACCAGCTCGATGAGGCGGCGTCGTCCGGCTTTGCGGAGGGCGGCTGGGGAGCCATGGCGTTCCAGCAGCCAGGTGACGGCTGGATGGTCGAGGCGTGGGCCCAGGACACGCTCCAGACTGGGGTGGAACCGGGTAAGCAGGCTGCGGATCCGGTTGCTGGTGGCCTCGGCGGCCAGGTCCTGGTCGGAACCGACCAGGACGGTCAAATCCGCAGTGATCTCATCGGTCAGCTCGAGCGTTGGCAACGTGTGCGGCATCGAACGAGCTGCACCTGCGATCACCGCGGCGTCCTTGGCATCGGTCTTCGCCTCGCCAGGGTAGAGATCGGCGATCCGTCGCATCGCCAGGCCCGGCAGGTAAGCGACCCTGCAACCGGCATCCCGGGCCACCGTCAGCGGCAGCGCGCCGATCGAGGCCGGCTGATCCACCACGACCAGCACGGTGCCGAACTTTCCGGTCAGCTTGTCCAACAGTGCCCGTCGCTTCGGCTCGCTGTTGGGCAGCTGCTTGTCGAGGACCTTCTTGCCGGACGGCGTCAGCCCGTGCCCGTGATGGAAGCTCTTGCCGACGTCCAGCCCAAGGAAGACACCCACGTCTTCGGTGCTGACCACTCCACCATCCCTGGAAGGAAGTTCCAGATACCGGCCTCGGCGTTGGTGCCGTACTCGCGCATCCACGTTATGCAGACCTGCCGCTTGCAAGCAGCCGAGCGTTGCGCCCGACCAGACGGTGGTCGGACCTTGCATCAGCGTCTCCGACGACACCTCTCGGGCCCGGTGACACCACCCCCCAGGTCATCGGATCGACAGGGGGAACAGGGGGGACAAGTCATGCCGGGGCCAGAGGTCAGCGGCCCTCTTGCAGGACCACGAAGAACATAACGGGGGGCGGGCGTGGTTGATCATGGCTGTCGGTCTGGGGACCTTGGAGACTTCACGCCGCCGGGGGCGGTTGGAGGTCCCTCTCCACATCGTGGTGAGAGCGGGAATCGTCGCTGCCCGTTTCTGGTCGTGGGGGCAACCTCGGGCGTTTCCGCCGGTGCTGCCGGCTCCTCTACGAGCAGTGCGCGGAGTCACCAGTGAATGTGCTCGATCGGCCCCGCCGTCGAGCATCTGGGGCCGAAGTACCCGCTGGCCCTGCGTATCGCCAAGGACCTTCCATCGCCTGGTGGGTGACGGTCAGCGTTCCTTGGAGTTCGCAGGGGATGTGCTGGAAAGGTGCAGGCGCACACTGGCTCTGCTCATCCTGATTCGCTCTCCGCCATCTGCCTTTCCAGCGCCTGGTGCGTCGAATCCGCGGCCGTCGTCGCTGTGGAAGACCTGGAAGAACACACGAAGCTCTACGGTGACGCACACCCCTACACGCATGGCTGCAGGGGCAACCTTGCCGTCCTGCGGCGTCTTGCTGGAGAGCCGAATGAGGCAAGGGCATTCAACGAGGTGGCACTCTGCCGTGGCCGCCGACCTGGGGGTCTGTGGCGATCACGAGTCAGCGGCGGGTCTGGGGATGCCACCTGCTGGCGGCTCCGGGCAGTGCTCGGCGAACGCCATCCCCATGGCCCTCGCGGGCGCGGCGAATCTCGCAGCCTCAGTGGCGAGGGCGCTTCGCGAAGGGACGTTCGTTGTGTTCGGCTGGACGCTGGGCGCCGGTCATGCCGGCGCCCAGCGGGCCTGCGGAGGTCGTCCGACCGTCCGCCGTTTTAGCGGCGGCGCTTCTTTTCGTAGGTGTCGATGGCGCGGCCGAGCTTGGCGAACTTCTCGGTGTAGGAGAACGGGTAGATGCCGGGCGGGGTGGAGGGGCGGTTGGCGTCGACGTACTGGGTGCCGAGGTTGGAGAAGACCACGACGATGTAGGTGCGGCCGCCCTTGCCCGGGAGGGCGCGGACGATTCCGGCGTCGCTCGCGGTGTTGTTGACCCAGCCGGTCTTGTGGGAGAAGCGGACCTCGGCCTTCTTGTTGCACGGGCGTACGTCACGGCCGAACTTGGAGGCGTTGACGGTGACGGTGCCGTCCTTGCCGATCCACCGGGACGGGGTCACCTGCGGGATGCCCGGTGCGGGGTATGTGCCGCCGCACCAGTTGGTGGTCGACAACATGTCGTTGTAGCCCTGCTGGCCCAGCTTCGACATGAAGAGCTTGCGGGACGCGGGGGACAGGACCTTGCTCGTGACCGGCTTGCCGTTGGGGGCCGTCCAGACCTTGCCGGGGGCGCCGTTGACGAGCGCCAGGAGCTTGGCGGTGTCCAGGGAGCTCATCGTGATGGAGTTGGACCACCGGCCGCCGTTGGCGGGGTTGGTGCCCTTGAGCTGGAGGGTCTGCAGCCCGAAGTCCTGGAACGTCTGGTTGAGGGGGTCGATGCCGCCGCGTTCGTGCAGGAGCTTGACGAGTGCGCAGGACGCGCCGTTGGACGACCAGGTGAGCGACTCGTCGATGTACTGCCGGACGGTCTTGGCGGTGGCGCCGCCGCAGAGCGGGCTGACGGGGTCGGGCTTGTAGTCGAACGTCTCGTCCAGCTTGACCTTGCCCTGGTCCGCCAGGCGCAGGACGCCGAAGTTGACCATCAGCTTCAGGACGGACGCCGGGTAGTTGAGCATGTGGTCGACGGTGGCCTTCTCGCGGCCGGGGACGACGTCGATCGTGCCCTGGCCCTTGTTGGCGTACCAGCCCTTGTCGTCCCACTGCCGCCAGCGAACGTCCTTGGCGGTGAAGTTCCGGTCGACCGGGATCGCCACGCCGTTCTTGTAGGCGGGGCTCATCAGCACGGTGCCGGAGGAGACCGGGCGGCCGCGCCGGTCGAGCTCGAGGACGGTCGCGTCGACCTGGGGCTGCTGGACGATCGGCTTGGCGGCCGGGGCGGCGGCGAGCAGGCGGGCGCGGTCCGTCGTGGTCTGCGCCTCCTTGTCGACCGGGTTGCCGAGCGAACGGGCCTGGGCGCTGCCGGGCGGCGCGGTGTCCAGGACCTCCTGGAGCCGCAGCTTGTCGAGCGTCGCCCGGAGGTTCTTGGCTACCGGGCTGACCTTGCCCTTAGGGAGCTTGGGCGCGGCCTGCACCGCGCTGACCTTGCCGGCCGGCGTCTCGGCGCTGCAGGCGAGCAGCGAGCCGGACAGGACAAGCCCGGCGGATGCGTACATCCATGTACGACGCAAAGAAAACACCCCTCCTGGATAGGAAAGTTGATCTTAGGGGCGGCCTGCCGATCGTGCATGATGAACGCCACATCCCGGAGTTATTGGACTATGTGTAGAATTGCGGCGATCCTGGGAGGCGTGCTTTATGACCGAGACCACCAGCCCTGACCACGAGGTGGTCATCGTGGGCGCCGGATTCGCGGGGATCGGCGCGGGCATCGCCCTGAAGCGCGCCGGCGTGCACGACTTCGTGCTGCTGGAACGCGCCGGGGACATCGGCGGAACGTGGCGCGACAACACCTATCCGGGGCTGTCGGTCGACATCCCCTCGCCGACCTACTCGTTCGCGTTCGAGCCGAGACCGACCTGGTCACGGCTGTACGCCAAGGGCCCAGAGATCAAGGACTACGCCGACCACTGCGTCCGCAAGTACGGCATCATGCCGCACGTCCGCCTCAACACCACCGTCGTGGCCGCGCAGTTCGACGAAACCAATGACATGTGGCGTGTGGAGCTGGCGGACGGGGGTACCGTCACCGGGCGCTACCTGCTGTCCTGCCAGGGAGCGTTGACCACTCCGAGCTTCCCCGAGATCGACGGCCTGGACGACTTCACCGGTCACACCGTGCACACCGCCCGCTGGGACCACGACCACGACCTGACCGGCGAGCGCGTGGCGGTCATCGGCACCGGCGCGACGGCCCTCCAGATCATCCCTGAGATCGCGGGCCGGGTGGCCCGCCTGGACGTCTACCAGCGGACACCGATCTGGGTGTACCCCAAGTTCGACCCGCGCCTGCCGCGTCCCGTCCAGGAGCTCTTCCGCCGGGTGCCCGCGACGCAGAGGGCGACGCGCTTCGTCACCACCACCGCCGTCGAGGTCATCGTCGCCGGCGTCGTCCACCACCGCCGCGTCGAGCCGCTTGTCAAGGCGATCGAACGCAGATGCCTGCGCCACCTCAAGAGCCAGGTGAAGGACCCCGCGCTCCGAGCGGACCTCACGCCCAAGTACGGCTTCGGGTGCAAGCGTCCCTCGTTCTCCAACGACTACTGGCGCACGTTCAACCGCGGCAACGTCGACCTGGTGACCACCGGCATCGACCGTGTCACCACCCAGGGAATCCGCACCGTGGACGGGACGGAGCGCGAGATCGACACGCTCATCCTCGCGACGGGCTTCAAGGTGTTCGACATCTCGTTCCCCATCGTCGGCCGGGAGGGCGTCGAGCTGACCGCGTTCTGGAAGCAGAACCGGCGGCAGTCGTACGAGGGAGCCGCCGTGCCGGGCTTTCCCAATCTCTTCCTCGTTCCCGGGCCGTACGGCAACATCGGCCTGTCCTGGTTCCAGATGATCGACGCGCAGATCAGCCACGCCCTGCGCGTCATCGGCGAGGCCCGCCGCCGCGGCGTGACCCGCGCGGAAGTCCGCCAGGAGGCCCACGACCGCTACATGAGCTGGGTCGCACAGCGGATGCCCGGCACCGTCTTCCACAACGGCAACTGCGCGACCGCCAACAGCTACTACTTCGACGAGCACGGCGACGCGCCCTGGCAGCGCCCGTCGTCGGTGGCGGCCGCTCGCCGCCGCAGCCGGTCGTTCCCTCTCGCCGACTACGACTACACGACCCGGGTCAGCGCCGGCTGACGATCCGCGCCGCGCCCGCCGCGACGGTGGCGGTGAGCACCCAGCCCGCGGCGACCAGCGTGTAGGAGAGCCACTGGTGCGCGCCCGCGGGGTTGAACGCGCGTTCCTGCCCGAGATCGACGATCGGGATCAGCAGATCGAGTGTGTAGATCACCGGGTTGAAATGCGGTGCCTCATCCCGCTTGAGCGGCGCCGGCGGAGAGAACCCGTAGACGAGGCCGCCCACGGTCAGCAGCACGCCCAACCACAACAGCGCACGCCACGGCCGGTACCCGTATCCAGTGGTGATGTCCTGGAGCCGGCTCCACACCCGGATCATCCGGGTCTCGGTGGCCTGCCGATGACGCTCCTTGGCGTACAACACCTTGCGCGCGTCCGCGTTCTGCCCGGTGGCAGCGTAGTAGTTGGCGAGCTGCTCGTACGGCTGCGACTCGTACCCCTCCGGACTCCGCGTCAGCCATCGCAACCGCTCTCCTGCAGGCAGCCGGGGCTCCAGCGCGTCGTACCGCGTACCGGTCAGGACCAACTCGGTGGGCCATGAGACAGGGTCGTCGTGCAGCACGCCGATCTGGGCGTGATTCAGGAAGACCGTGCCTCGAACGGGCTGGGCGGGGATGAGCTTGAACTCGCCCGCTTGAAGGGCATGGCCGTAGATCAGTGTGCTGGCGGCCCCCGAAAGCCGCACGTCCTCGAGTTCCAAGACGCCCCCGATCCGTGAGCGGGAGAGCCTCAGCGTGCCCTCCAGGGTGAGATCGCGGCAGAAGACATCGGCCCCGACCTCCGTCCTGTTCAGGCGCACGGCGTTACCTTCGGGATTGCGGACTTCGGCGCCACTCAGCCAGATGCGGTTCTCGACCCGGCAGGCACGGATCATGACCTCGCCCGAAGCACGGATGTTCCTGAGTTCGAGGTAGGCCATGGTCGCGTTGTCGATCGCCAGGACCGGCTCGTCCGGGCCATCGCCCGCCAGCACCGCGCCACGCATGTCGACACCACCGCTGACCTGCGTCCCGCGCATGCTGACCTGCCCCGCTTCGACCTGGAGGTCGTGCGCGATCAGGTGTCCGATCGACGCCCGGTCCAGGTTGAGGGCCGTGCCCTCACCCGGCTGGCTCAGGCGCGCTCCGTCCAGGGTCAGGTTGGCCGTGAAGGTGGCGCCGACCAGGCGGAGCGTTCCCTCCGCCTCGAATCCGCGCCAGCACCAGACCCCACCCTCGACAGTGATGCCGCCCAGGCTCATCGCGATCCCACCGGGGTTGCTCATCTGCGCACCGCCCAGGTGCAGGCTGCCGCCGATGTGCGCGTTGTGGGCGCGGAATTCGCCTTGCACCTTGAGGTTCCGGGCGTCCAGCCGCCCCTCCACGGTGAGCTTGTCGGCGAGCACCGGGCCGAGGCGCATCTCGTTCATCAGCAGTGGTCCGCCGACGCGTGCGCCGTCCAGCCACAACCCCTGCTCGATCTCCGAGCCCTCCAGGTTGAGCAGTCCGTCCAGGTGAAGCCGCGAGCAGACGAGCCGGGGAAGGCGGCAACGCTCGATCCGCAGCGTGCGCAGGTTGGCGTCAACGAACTCGACCTTGTCGTCGAACTCGCAGTCCGTGCAGTGCAAACCGGCCTCGGCCACGGCGCCCTTCAACCGGAGCCGCCCAGTGACGCGCGCGCCGCGCAACCAGATCCCGGAGGCGTATCCGGGTCGCGGTGGCACAGCGCCGAGAAGCAGCGCGGCGAGCACCTCGCCACGCACCTCGGCTCCATCCAGCTGGACGCGTTCGCCAACCGGGAAAGCCCGCCACACCAAACGCTCAGCTTCGTTCAAACCATTCTCGTCCACCAGAAAAAGGGACGCCTGGCCTTCCGTCGTGGTTCCGTCCTCACGTGGAATCAATCAGCGCCGACCAGTTGATGGACACGCTCATGGCGCCGCCTGAGGGTGGACGCCATGGCCCGTTCAAGATCCAAGGCGCACACGTCACAGGCACCTTCAACCTGGAGGCCTGCACGCTGGACAGCCCCTTGGTGTTGGAAGACTGCGTCTTTGAGGAGCCGCCCAATTTCGATGAGGTCACCGCACCCGCGCTTCGCCTTCCCGGGTGCCGAATGCCTGGACTATCCGCACAGCAACTACGGACCACCGGAAACCTGGAGCTCAACAAGGGTTTCGTGGCCGAAGGTGTCGTAGACCTGCTGGGTGCCGATATCGGCGGAAAGCTCTCCCTGAGGGGCGCGCGCCTGTCCAATCCTGGCGGGGTGGCCCTGAACGGGGACCGGCTCATCGTGGAGCAGGGGATGTTCTGCTGGGAGGGCTTCGTCGCCGAAGGCGAAATGCGGCTGCTCGGCGCTCGCATCGCCGGGCAGTTGTCGCTCAGCGGCGCACGGCTGTCCAATCCTGGTGGTAACGCGCTGATGGGGAACTGGCTGTCGGTAGGGCAGTACGTGCTCTGCAAGGACGGGTTCAGCGCGGAAGGCAGAGTCAGTCTCGCAGGCGGTGAGGCGGGGCATCTGGATATGTCGGGCGCCGTATTCAGCAATCCGGCTGGGCAGGCGCTGAACGCGCACGGACTCACGGTCAAGCAGGACCTCGTTTGCAGCGTGGAGGCCGAGGGTGAGGTGGTGCTCGCCGGAGCCAAGATCGGAGGGCATCTCATTCTCGACGGCGCGCGGCTCACCAATCCGGGCGGCTTGGTGCTCAAAGCGGACGCGCTCACCGTCGAACGATCGGTCTTCTGCCGGGACGGCTTCGTCGCGGAGGGCGAGATGCGTCTGGTCGGCGCTCAGGTGGGCGGTGTGTGCGACATGACCGCTGCTCAGCTCCTCAACGCCGGCGGCCGCGCGCTGTACGCCATACGGCTCAAGGTCGGCGGTGACCTGATGTGCCGGAACGGCTTCGTCGCGCAGGGAGAGATCAGCTTGCACGGTGCGCATGTCGGCGGGCAGATCGAGTTTGACGGGGCACGGCTGTCAGATTCCGGCGGCCAGGCGCTCGGCGGCCTTGGCATGGTGGTGGACCAGAACCTGTTCTTCAGGGACGGGTTCGCGGCCGAGGGCCGGCTGTCCCTGACCGGCACGCGGGTGGGTGGCCGCTTGTCGTTCATCGGCGCGGAGCTGTCCGATCCCGACGGCATGGCACTGGATCTGGAGGCGGTGCGCGCCCGCGCCCTGGTGCTGAGGCTCGGGTGCGCGCCCCGTGGAGGTATCGCTCTCACCAACGTTCAGGTTGAGAGCTTTCGCGACGATGTGGAGAGCTGGCCACCCTCGCAAGTCACCCTGAGAGGCTTCACGTTCGGCACTCTGGAACACGACGAGATCGACGTACGGATGCGGCTGAGACGACTGGCTGAGCAGCCCGAGGGGTATGTGCCGCAGCCGTACGACCAGCTTGCGGCGGCGTACCGGCGCGATGGGCGGGAAGAGGCCGCCAGGCGAGTGGCGATCGCCAAGCAGTGGCATCGGCGTAAGGTACTGGGGCCGTTCGGCAGGCTGGGCAATTGGCTGCTCTACCTGACCGTGGGCTACGGCTACCGGACGTGGCTCGCCGCCGTCTGGCTGGCAGGGCTGCTGGCGGCGGGGACTCTGGTCTTCTCCCGGGCGGACATGGAACAGGCTGATCCCAAGGGGCCCGCCTTTCACGCGTTCGCCTACACACTCGATGTGCTGCTCCCGATCGTGGACCTGGGCCAGCAGAAGGCGTGGCATCCCGGGGGAGCGGCTCTGTACTGGTCCTGGGGGCTCATCACTGCCGGCTGGATCCTCACGACGGCCGTTGTGGCCGGGCTGACCGGAATCATCAAGCGGGACTGACGGATGTTGGAGCTGGTCAGCGGGAAAACCGGTTGCTCTCGGCGGGGGCCGCGCGCTTACCGTGGACGCATGGGTGATCTAGAGATCCGTGAGATCCCGGAGTCCGATCTGGAACGGATGCTGGACCTTGCCAACATGGTGTTCCATTCCCGCACCGAGGACGACCAGCGGGAACGCAGCCTGTGGATGCCGCGGCGGTCCGAGCGGATCGGCGCTTACGAGGGGGACACGCTTGTCGGGCAGCTGGGGGCGCTGCCGATGAAGCTCGCCGTGCCCGGGGCGGTGCCGGACTGCTCGGCGATCACGTGGGTGGGGGTGCTGCCGACGCACCGGCGCCGGGGTGTGCTCACGGCCATGATGGAACGGATGCACGCCGACGCGGTCGAGGCGGGGCGTCCGGTGGCGGCGCTGTGGGCGTCGCAGGCGGGGATCTACGGGCGGTACGGGTTCGGCCTGGCCAATCGCTCCCTGCACTTGGAAGTCGACAGTTCCCGGCCGCTGGCGCTGCGCATCGAGGCCGATCCGCGTCCGCTGCGGCTGATCGGGCGAGACCAGGCGGCCGAGGTGCTCGGGCCGATCCACGCCCGGGCGATCGCGCGACGGCCCGGCGGGCTTGTCCGGGACGCCGAATGGTGGGAGCGGGCGATCCTGATCCCGGCGGAGGAGCGCCAGGACGATTACGGCGAGCTGCGGATCGTGGTGCTGGAGGGCGGCGGCTACGCGATCTACCGGACGCGAGGGGAGAACGAGGAGACCGGCGCGCCCGGGATCGTCCGGCTTGAGGAGCTGGAGGCCGACACTCCAGCGGTGGAGGCCGCGCTGTGGAGGTTCCTCGCGTCGATCGACCTGACCGGCCGGATCCAGGCGTTCAGCAGGCCGGTCGATGACCTGCTCCCGCTGCTGACCGTCGACCCGGACCAGGTCGTGGTCAAGGGGGACTGGGGCGCGCTGTGGCTGCGGCTGATCGACGTCCCGGCGGCGCTCCGGATGCGGAGCTGGGCGGTCGAGGAGAGCCTGGTCATCGAGGTCAAGGACGCCAGGCTGCCCGCGAACGAGGGGCGCTGGCGGCTGACGGGCGAGACCACCGGGGATGAGCCCGACCTCACGTTCGGCGTGTCGGAGCTTGGATCCGTTTACCTCGGCGGAACCCAGGTACAGAGGCTCGTTCGGGCCGGGCTGGTCACCGAGCACACGCCGGGGGCGGCCAGACGTTTCGATGCCGCCCTGGACGTCCCACTTGCCCCGCACACGAACGATGACTTCTAGGAGCGGTTGACCTTCACGGTGCTGGAGGAGGCCGTCCAGCAGGCGGAACGCGCCGTTCATCACGTCGCCGGTGAGGACGCCGGAACGACGCTCACCGCGATGCTCTGGACGGGCTCGCGGCTGGCACTGGTCCACATCGGCGATTCACGCGCCTACCTGCTGCGGGAGGGTGAGCTGTTCCGGATCACCCACGACCACACGATCGTCCAGTCGATGCTCGACGAGGGGCGCATCACCCCGGAGGAGGCGACGGCGCATCCGCAGCGGTCGATACTGCTGCGGGCGCTGTCCGGTGGTTCTGCGCAGACGGCCTGGGAGCTGATCGACCTGGCCAACCGTTCCGGCGGGCCGGACAACGTGAGCTGTGTTATCGCGGACGTGGTCGCCGAGTAGGGAGCCGTTAACCCTGGTCGCGCACTCTTGAAGATCGGCAGATGGGTACATGTCCCTCTGAGGCTTCTGCGGAGGGAGTGGCGATGGCGGATCGGCGAGGGCGTATGCTGCGCCCGCTCTTGCGGTCTTCCTCCCGGTCCGCCAAGGTGCCGGCCGAGGCGCCTCCGGAGCGTTCCATGGATCCCCGGCCGGGCGACGACGAGCCGGACGGAGAGGGCGTGGTCGACGCCGCCGTCTATGTGAGCGGCGTCCGGGCCGAATCGCCCGCCACCCTCGCCGACACCTACCGGTGCCTGCGGCGGACCGAGGGCGGCATGGCCTGGATCGGGCTCTACCGCCCGTCCGAGCCGCAGCTGTTGTCCCTCGCCGAGGAGTTCGAACTGCACGAGCTGGCCGTCGAGGACGCGATCGTGGCGCATCAGCGGCCGAAGCTGGAACGGTATGGCGACACGCTTTTCGTGGTGTTGCGTGCGGCTCGTTACCTGGACGACGTGGAGGAGGTCGACTTTGGTGAGCTCCACATCTTCGTCGGCAGGGACTTCGTTCTGACCGTACGTCACAGTGAGTCCCCGGACCTGGCCGTGGTGCGCAGGCGGCTGGAGGATACGCCCGAGCTCCTCTCCAGCGGTCCGGAAGCGGTGCTCTACGCGATCCTCGACGCCGTTGTGGACGAGTACGCGCCGGTGGTGGCCGGGCTCCAGAACGACATCGACGAGATCGAGACCGAGGTGTTCCGGGGCGATCCGCTGGTGTCGCGGCGCATCTACGAGCTCTCCCGCGAGGTGATCGAGTTCCAGCGGGCCACCCGGCCGCTGTCGCCCATCCTCGGCGCGCTGTCGGCGGGCTTCGAGAAGTACCAGGTGGACGACGAGCTCCGCCGCTATCTGCGGGACGTCGCCGACCACGCCACCACGGTGATGGAACGCGTCGACGGTTTCCGGCAGAACCTCCAGGACATTCTGACGCTGAACGCCACTCTGGTCGGGCAGGCGCAGAACGAGGAGATGAAGAACCTCGCCGAGGCCAGCAACGCCCAGAACGAGGAGGTCAAGAAGATCTCCGCCTGGGCCGCCATCCTGTTCGCGCCCACCCTGATCGGGACCATCTACGGGATGAACTTCGACCACATGCCCGAGACGCACTGGACGTTCGGTTACCCGGTCGCCCTGTTCCTGATGGCCGCCACCTGCGGCGTCCTCTACTTCATCTTCAAGCGCCGCGACTGGCTCTGATCGCCAGCGCGTACACCCGCGTGATCTGCGTCGCGCTGCCGTTGTCGTCCGAGATCAGATAGAGCACCCGGCCGTCGAGCGCCATGCCCTCGATGTTGTCGAGCAACGGGTTGGGCTGTGGCTGCTTGGCCGTCGCGCCGGATGGAGGGCACGTGGCGATGTCGACGACCAGTTCCTTCCTGAGCACGACCCCAGGCGCGGGAGAGGGGACGTTCGTCACGTCGCGGGCGCCCTTGGCCGACGTCCGGTAGATCCGGACGGTGTTGCCGACCCCGGGTGTGAAGCCGCGCTCCATGGCGAGCAGTCCGCCGTGCCGCAGCGCGATGAGCTCGACGAGGCTGAGAGTGGGATCGGTCTGGTAGGCGTACTGCGCGGCCGGTGTATAACGGCCGCCCGCGCGGCCCTCGTAACGGATGATGCGTTGGAACGCCTCCGTGCTCAGCGGCCCCTCCATGCCTGCATAGAGCGTGCGGCCGTCCGGTGTGGCCGCCAGCGACTCGAAGGTCTGGTTGCGGGTGGCCTGGCCCGCCGGGGCGACGCGGAAACGTTCGGGCACCGGCAGCTCGGCCGTCTGGCGCCCGTCGGAACGGCGGAACCGGCGGATCGACGGCTCGGTCTCGGAGCTCGCGAGGATCGTCTGTCCACCGCGTTCCACCACCAGGCCCTCGCCGTCGAAGTCGGCGCCGGTGTAGGGCGTCCCGTCCGGCCGGGTCAGCGTCGTGACCTTGCGCGCCGCCGGCTTGGGAACGCCCCGGTCCAGCCGCAGCGACAGGTCGTAGAACCGTGCGGGCGTGGTGCCGATGTTGTCCACCAGCGCGACGGCCCGCTTGTCACCTGAGAGGGCGAGCGCGGAGAGCCCGGCGACGGCCGTCCCGTTCAGCTCCGTCTTGTCCAGCGCGTCGGAGAAACCGAGCAGCGACGCGGCGGGCGAGCACGTGGCGGCCGGCTTGGCGGTGGCGCAGGCCGGGCTCGCGAGGGCGGCGAGCGTCGCCAGGGCCGCCACGGGGGTCAACAGCTTGGAGGACCTCATGGCGCGAGCGTACGCCTGCCCGGCACACCAAGATCGAACACCAGGTGAACGAACGTCACGGGCCGGAGAAGACCGGTGCGGCCTCCAGCACCCGGCGTGCCAGCTCGCGGTCGCCCTCGATCTCGGCGGGCAGCGAGTCGGGTGCCCCGCGGCCGCCGAGGAGGAAGCAGAACGCGACGACGTCGGTGACGATGCAGGCTTGAGCGTCGTGGGCTTCAGCGTCGCCCTGGCCGCACTCGCGGACGCCTTCGGGGGCCCCGACGTCGAGTGGGACGAGCCAGGTGCCGCCGCCGGGGCCGGTCAACGTCACCCGCACGGTCGAGCCCGAGCCGTCGGTGCCGGTGGCGAGCAGCGTCCAGGGCACCAGCCGGGTGCAGAAATCGGCCATCGGATGCAGCTGGTCGGCGACCGGAGGCGGCAGCCGCAGCGCCGACGTGCGCGCGGCGTCGTCGGCGTGCACCCACGTCTCCAGGCTGCGGGCAAGGATGGCGTCGCGCACAGGGATGGCCAGCCCGTCCGGGGCCGCCGGGGTGGCCGGATCGACGTCGGCGAGGTGCGCGCACAGCGCGTCGGCCTGCGCCCGCCAGGTCTCACGGGTCTCCTCGGGCGACCGGCCCTCCTCGGCGGCTTGGACCTCGGCGGTACGGCCGAGCGGGTCCCGCGTCCCGATCGGCGGGCCCAGCACGGGCGCGCCCACGTCGGCCGCGACGAGCCCGTCCTTGGCGGTCAGGTGCGCGACGAGCTGTTGGAGCGTCCAGCCCTCGACGACCTGCCGGGCCCAGTCGTCGGTCGAGGCCGACGCGAGCACCGCGTCCATGGCCGCGACCCTGCCCGCGTAGGGCGCCGCCCAGGGGACGGTCACCGCCGCGGGGCGGCGCCGGGCCCGTGCCGTGGTCAGCAGGAGACCCGGGGACGGACGATCGTCGCGTTCCACGCCCTCCTCCAGGGCGTCCAGGTAGAGCCGTTCCACCGGATTCATCGCACGCCTTCCTCGGCCAGCATCCCCGCCAGCTGCCGCAGCGCCTGCCGGATCCTTGATTTGACCGTACCCTCTGGAAGGCCGAGTCGTTCCGCGACCTGTCTGTACGTCCGGCCGCCCCAGTACGCCATCTCGAGCGCCTCACGCTGCTCGGCGGGCAGGCTCTGCACGGCGTGGCGGACCCGCGCGGAGGCCTCGGCGTCCAGGACGGAGTCCTCCATCGGCGCGGGCTCGCGTTCGAAGAGCCGAGGGCCGAGGTGCGAGGGCTTCTTGCGCTCCTCGGCGCGCACATGGTCGACCGCCCTGCGGTGCGCGATCGTCGCGAGCCAGGCGCGCAGGGTGCCGCGCTCCGGATCGAACGCCAGCGGCCTCTCCCAGAAGGTCAGGAACACCTCCTGCGTGATGTCCTCGGCGATCGTCCGGTCCCGGGTGACACGGACGCACAGTCCGAAGACGAGCGGCGAGAACCGGTCGTAGAGCTCGGCCAAGGCGGACTCGTCACCGCTGACCACCCGCTGGTGCAACAGCGCGTCATCGCCCTGAAGCCCCATCCGGCACCACACTCCCGTCGATCCCTGCGACGCCTCTCGCTGAGGACGTCGCAGGACCGAGCATGTCACCATCTGTGCCGGATGAGGAGAGCCCCCCGCCCGCCTTACCGCGCGGGGTGGCGAAGCCCGTGGCCATAGGGGTGATGGCCCGCGATGGTGACCGGCAGCGTGCCGCCCGGCTGGGCGCCGAAGACGACCTCGGCCGCCGCCTGGTGCATGGTGAGGTTCATGCGCTGCGCGCGGGCGGTGGTGGCGTAGGCGGCGACGTAGGCCTTCACGTCCGGATACTCGGCGTAGTCGTACGGCAAACCGGAGGAGAACGTGGCCACCCGCACCCGCTCGGCCCCGCGCTCGATCGTCGCGGCCTGATCAGGCCGCCGCCGCGGCCCGCAGTTCCTTCAGGCAGCCGATCACCTGGTCGCGATCGCCGTTCGGGAGGGACGGCCCGTACGGGTCGTGCGCGGACCTTTCGGGGATCAGTCCCTCCCAGACCGCGGCCCACATCATCCGCTGGACATGGCCCTCGATCGGCGCGTAGAAGGTCGCCGCCGCGAACCGGTCGAGCCGGTCGGACGCGCGCACGAACGCGGCGTGGTCACGCTCGTTCCAGGTCTGGACGACCCGGGCCGACAGCTCCACCTGGGCCGCCGCGATGCCGACCAGCGCCGTGTCGGCACCCCACATGAACGACGGCCCGAACATCCGGTCCTCACCGGTGATGGACAGCTTGCCGGTGCCCCGGCCCGCCCAGAGCGCGTCCTGGCAGCCGATGGCGCTGTCGAGCGTGGCGGTCTTGACCCCGAGCATCGCCGGCAGCGCGAGCAGGTCACGGATGAGCTCGGCCGAGTAGGGATAGCCGCCCGCCTCGCCGTGCAGGTAGAAGCCGACGAGCGGCAGCCCGCTCTCGGCCGTGACCCGCTGGTGCAGGCGGACCGCCTGGGCGTGCCCGTCGGCCCGGTCGCCGAGCGCCGCCAGCGGATACACCATCACGGCGTCGGCACCCAGCTCGGCCGCCCGTACCGCCATCGCCACCGTCGCGTCGGCGGCCGCCGCCAGGGTCGGGGCGGTGGCCGAACGCGGAACGCCGACCCCGGCCACGATGGGCGCGGAGGTGGCCTGCCGCCAGGTCGCCAGCACGCGGCCCCGGTCGTCCTCGGAGAGATGGAGCCCGCGTCCCGTGTGGGCCCATACGGCGATGCCGCCGATGGGTCCCGCGGCGATCCGTTCGGCGTACACCGCGAGCGCGTCGTGGTCCACGACGCCGCGTTCGTCCATCGGGGTCACCACGGCGGGCAGCAGCGTGCCCCGCAAGCGGTCGACGAGGTCGTGCATCGGGGAAGCCTCCACTCCGGGGTCACAACAACCCGCCACCTTCAGGATCTTAATGTTGAGCAGGTCGGCGGGGGTCCCCCGATATCTGGAGTCCCTCCATTGAATGACTGCTACCGGCGCAATCCGACTCCGGCAAGGAGCTGCCCTCGCGTCGGCGCCGGCGATGGCGTCCCGCCCTGGGGCTGCCACTCCGCCGTGAACACCAGGCCCGGTTCGAGCAGCTCGAAGTCCCCGAAGAACTCCGCGATCTCGTCGCGTCCGCGAAGAGCCAGCGGGGTGACGCAGGCTGTGGCGTAGAGCTCGGCTGCCCTGGCGGCCTCCGCCGCCGTCCCGGCGGTGGCGTGGGAGATCACCAGCGCGCTCCCGGGCGCGAGCTCGGCGCGGAGTCCGGCGAGGATCCCGGCCGGGTCGTCGGCATCGGCCACGAAGTGCAGGACCGCGGTGAGCAGCACGGCGACGGGTTCGGCCCAGTCCAGACTGCCGCTGGCGTCGACGTCGCCGAGGAGCTCGTCCCGCTTGCGGAGGTCGGACTGCACGATGGCGACGTTGCCGTCGTCGGTGAGCAGAGCCCGCGCGTGAGCCAGCACGATCGGGTCATGGTCGACGTACACCACGCGTGCGCCGGGTCGGCGGCGGGCGGCGATCTGGTGCACGTTCTCCCGGGTGGGCAGCCCGCAGCCGAGATCGAGGAACTGGCGGATGCCGCGCTCGGCGAGGACATCCACCGCGCGCGTGAGGAACGCACGGTTCTCGCGTGCGGCGACGGCCATCTGCGGCTGGATCTCCAGCAGGCGGCGGGTGAGGTCGCGGTCGGCGGCGTAATTGTCCTTGCCGCCGAGCAGGTAGTCGTACATCCGGGCGGGACTCGCCAGATCGGTGCCGCCGCTCGCCGGTGTCCACCCGGGGCCCGCCGCCGTCACCATGGGCGGGCCCGGCGGTGCGGGCGGGATCATCGTTCCGCCGACCGGGAAGTCGTCGTCATGCTCACCCTCCTCGGGCGCTCCGGGCGGGGTGCGGGGAACCGGGGCGGGGTGCGGGACGTGGGATCTCCCGGAATCGGGAAAAGAGGGACATCGACGTTAGACCTCAAAGGTCAGCGGAAGGTGAGCAGGTCCGGCCGTGTCCTGCGTGCGGCGGGCCCGGGGGATCGTGATGCCGCAGGCTGTGGCAACAGAGTCCCTTACTGGCATTGACTCGTGACCACATCCGGTCATGATTGTCTCGGGTGAAGTTCACTAGCTTGGCCTTCTTGGCGGCGTGGAAAGGCTGCGAGCAGGTCAGTGGAGTTTCGAATTCTTGGGCGGCTGGAGATCCGCTCCGACGATGGTGAACCCATCACGGTCTCCCAGCCGCTGATCCGTTCGGCGATCAGCGTGCTGGTCCTCAAGAGCGGCCAGGCGCTCTCGTCGGACCAGCTGCAGGCGCTGCTCTGGGAGCCGGGCGCGGACGGCGACCGGGCGGATCGCACCGGCGCCATCAAGACCTGCGTGGCGGGCGTGCGCCGCGTGCTGTCCCCCGACCGCGTCCCGCCAGGCCACGGCGGCTACCGGCTGCGGCTGGGCGACCGCGACACGGTGGATCTTGTAACGTTCCGGGATCTCCTCGTCCAGGCACGGGAGGCCCGCGGCCGCGGTGACGCCCCGCTGGCCGCCGAGCTCTACGAGCGGGCCCTCGCCCTCTGGCGCGACCCGCCGCTGGACGACCTGCCGGAGACCTCGGCCGTGGCCGGCATCGCCGCCGGGCTGCTGGACGAACGCCGCGTCGCCCGGGAGGAGCTGGTGGAGATCCGGCTCGCGCTCGGCCGGCACCGGGCGCTCGTCCCGGAGCTGCGGGCCTGGGTCCTCGACGACCCGCTCAACGAGTACCTGTGGGCGCAGCTGCTGCTCGCGCTGTACCGGTCAGGCCGCAAGACCGAGGCGCTCCAGGCGTACGACGAGGCGCACGAGATGCTGGAGCAGGCCGCGGGCAGCGAACCCGGCCCCGAGCTCCAGCGCATGTGGCACCGGATCAAGGTCGACGACCCGGATCTGAACCCGCACCCGCCGCCGCATCCCGCGCCGGGGCAGGACGGGCACTCCGCCCAGGCGGCGCGCCCGCCCCGGCAGCCGCTGGCCCGCCAGCTCCCGCCCGACGTCCGGGACTTCACCGGCCGCGAGACACAGCGCGGCAGGCTGCGCCAGCTGCTGGCGTCCGCCGCGATGGCCACCGCGCCGCCCGTCGTGCAGATCAGCGGGCCGCCGGGCGTGGGCAAGACCTCGCTGGCCCTGCACGTCGCCCACCTGGTCACCCCGTCGTTCCCGGACGGCCAGCTGTACGTCCAGCTCGCCGGAGCGTCGCAGACCCCGCGTGACCCGGCGGCGGTCCTCAACGAGGTGCTGCGCGCGATCGGGGTCGCCCCCGCCGACATTCCTGGGACCCTCCCTGAACGGGCCGCGCTCTACCGTTCGCGCCTGGCCGGGAAGCGGGTCCTGGTGGTCGCCGACGACGCCGCGGCGCCCGGGCAGATCCAGCCGCTGCTCCCCGGCACGCCCGGCTGCGCGATCCTCATCACCAGCCGCAACCGGTCGCTGGGCCTCGACGGCGCGCACCTGCTCGCGCTCGAACGGCTGAGCCGCCCGGAGGGCCTGCGCATGCTCGGCCGGATCATCGGGCCGCACCGGGTGGCCGCCGAGGAGGCCGCGGCCGCCCGCGTCGTCGAGGCGTGCGACGGGTTCCCGCTGGCGGTGCGCATCGTGGGCGCCCGGCTGGCGGGCCGTCCCACCTGGCCTCTCGCGCACATGGCCGGCCTGCTCACCGAGCCCGAGCGCAGGCTGGACCATCTGGTGGCGGGCAACACGGCCGTACGGGCGCTGATCGAGGCCAGCTACCAGTCCCTGGACGAACGGGCCCGGCGGGCGTTCCGCATGCTCGCCCTCGCCGGGCCGCACGATTTCGCGCCCTGGGTCGTGGGGGTCCTGCTCGACGACCCGTCCGCAGAGGAGGTCGTCGACACCCTCGTGGACAAGAGCCTGCTGTCGGCCACCGGCGTTGACCAGGTGCACCAGCCGCGGTACCGCCTCCACGACCTGCTGCGCGACTACGCCGCCGAGCAGCTCGCCGGCGACGCTGAGGCCGAGCCCGCACTGGAGCGGCTGACCATCGGCTGGCTGGAGCTCGTCGACCACGCCGACTCCCTCGTGCCGCGCGACCCGTACTTCCCGCCGCCGTCGCGTTTCACCCCGCGCATGGCCGTCAGCGACGAACTCGTCAAGCGCCTCATCGAGCCCGACCCGGCCGCGTGGTTCACCAGCGAGCTGGCCAACCTGCGCACGGCGGTGACGGCCGCCTGCGCCGCCGGCCGCTTCCGGCTGGCCACCGGGCTCGTCCTGCGCATGGCGTCCCACCTGCACCTGCACCACCTGCACGAGGAAGCCGAACATCTCTGGCGGATCGTCGCGGCGGCGGCCGAGCGCGAGAGTGACGCCCCGGCCGCCGCGCGGGCGCGGTTCCGGGCGGCCAAGGTGATCGCCGCCGACCGGGGCAGGCCCGCCGAGGCCCTGCCGCTGATCGACGACTGCGCCGCCGTCTTCGCCGAGACCGACAGCCGGCAGGATCTGGCTCGCGCCCTGGAGCTGCGCGCGTTCAGCGTCCAGTGCCTCGGCCGCCCGTACGACGCCCGCGACGACGCCGAGCACGCGCTCCAGCTGGCGCGCAAGGTCGGTGATCCGCACACCGAGTTCGCCGCGCTGCGGGTGCTCGGGCTCGTCTGCAGCCAGACAGGTGACCCCGAACGCGCCATCGCGGCATGCGAGGAGTCGCTCGCCATCGCCCGTGGCCTCGGCCACGCCACCTACCAGAGCAGTGCCCTGCACAGCCTGATCCGCGTGCACCTCGCCGCCGGCGACTTCAGCAGGCTGCCGTCATTCTGCGAGGAAGGCCTGCGGCTCAGCGAGAGCATCGGGCACAAGCTGGGCGAGGCCTACTTCCACGAGCTGTGGGGCCGGGCGCACCAGGAGCTGGGACGGCACGAGCAGGCCGTCGCCCACCTGGAGACCGCCGCCGAGCTCTTCGCCGACCTCGGCCGTGCCGACGACGAGAGGCGTGCCCGCGCGTCGCTCGGCGAGCTCAGTCCCGGACTCCGGTGAGCGCGCCCGCGTGCCGGTCGGTCTCGGCGTCGATCACCTCGATGGGCACCTTGGCCGTCTCCGGCGTGCGCAGGATCGGGATGATCGCGATCGCCGCGGCGCCCATCAGGTAGTAGGCGGGCCAGTTCTTGTCCCCGGTCTTGTTGATCATCGCTTCCACCACCACGCCGGCGGTGCCGCCGAACAGCGCGGTCGACACGTTGTAGCCGATGGCGAACGAGCCATAGCGCACCCGCGTCGGGAACATCGCCGGGAACGTCGAGCCGATGACCGCGAGGATGAGGGCCAGCAGGAACGCGACCGCGCCGAAGCCGATGATGAGGGCGACCAGGCTCCCGCTCTGCATCAGCCGGATGGCGGGGTAGCTGAGCAGCAGGAAGCCGATGGCGGCGGTCATCAGCAGCGGTCTTCGCCCGACGCGGTCCGACAACATGCCGAGCGGCACGAGCACGCACAGCTGTGCGAGCTCCACCCCGATGATGATCATCGTGGAGGTGTTGGCGCCGATGTCCAGATGCGTGGTGAAGTACGACGGCATCGTGGTCAGCAGCATGTAGTCCGCGACGTTCAGCAGGATGACGATGCCGATGAGGTTGAGGATCATCGGCCAGTGACCGGCCAGCGTCTCCTTGATGGGCGCCTTCTCCGGCTTCTGGCCTGTCTCCTCCAGCCTGCGGAACGCCGGCGGGTCGTCGAGCTTGGAGCGCAGGTAGAGCCCGACGACGCCCAGCGGCAGCGCGAGGATGAACGGGATGCGCCAGGCCCAGTCGTGCATCGCCTCCGTTCCGGCCAGCAGACTCACGGCCAGCACCACGCCGTTGCCCATCACGTAGCCGGTCAGCGTTCCCACTTCGAGGAAGCTGCCGTAGAAGCCCCGTTTCCTCGTCGGCGCGTACTCGGCGATGAACGTGGCGGCGCCGCCGTACTCCCCGCCGGTGGAGAAACCCTGAACCAGCCGGAGGAGCAGCAACAGGATGGGCGCGGCCACGCCGATGGCGGCATAGGTGGGCAGCACGCCGACGAGGAACGTGCAGGACGACATCAGCAGGATGGTCAGCGCGAGCACCGGCCGCCGGCCGATCTTGTCGCCCAGCGGGCCGAAGAAGGCCCCGCCGAAGGGCCGCACGATGAATCCGATCGCCACCAGCGCCAGCGATTTGAGCACCGCGTTGGAGTCGCCGGGAAAGAAGACCGTGCCGATGATGCCGGTGATGGCTCCGGAGGTGAAGACGCCGTAGTCGAACCACTCCACGGCATTTCCCATGGTGGACGCCATTACCGCGCGGCGCACCGCGTCGCGTTCGGCTTTCGGCTCACCAGGGCCTGCTGGGAAATGGGCTTTCGCGGCGCTGCTCATCGGCACGCACCTCCTCGCTGCGCTACTGAAACCGGCACGCTGCATGAACGCAGTCGCCAGTGGCCCCTTCCCGGAAAGCGCCCTCTCAAGCGCCCTTTTGCGCTGAGACAAACGTCATGGGATGGCGTTTACAGGTCCGTGGAATAGGCGAGAAGTCATTCCTCGATGGCGCCGATTGTGGTCGTCCGGGGGCGTCCCGGTCACGGGGCCGCCGTTCGGGCGTCGAGTTCGATGGCCGTGCTCAGCCTGGTGGTGCGGGCGTCGGTTCGGAGATCGACGCCATAGCGCCCGGCGTGCGTGCGCCAGCCGGGGAGGGCGGTGTCGTAGACGGCCAGGATGCGCGGTTCGAGCTCGATGGTGACGCGTTCGGACTTCCCGGGTTCGAGAGGGACACGGGCCCAGCCGGCGAGGCGCGAGGACCGGACGCCGGTGGCGGGCGGGAGCGTCACGTACACCTGCGGGGTGTCGGTCGCGGCGACGGTGCCGGTGTTGGTGACGGTGACCTCCGCGCTCAGGCCGTCCTCGTCCGTGACCTTGAGATCGGCGTAGCCGAAGCGCGTGTAGGTCAGCCCGAAGCCGAACGGGAAGAGCGGATCGATACCCTGCCGCTCGTACCAGCGGTAGCCGACATCGGAGCCTTCGATGTCGTAGTCCACCTGGAAAAAGCCGTGCCGGGGCCGGCCCGGATCGGAGGTGGTGCTGGCGGGATCCGGCATGACCGGCCTCGGCAACTGGTCGATGTCGCGGGGGAAGGTGACGGGAAGCCGCCCGCAAGGTGACACGGCTCCGGTGAGGATGCGTGCGAGGGCCTGGCCGCCCTGGCAACCCGGGTACCAGGCGGCGAGAACGGCGTCGACGTCCTCGAGCCAGGGCATCTCCACCGGGCCGCCTGTCTCCAGGACCACGACCGTGCAGACGGCGGTCCTGGCGACCGCGCTGATGAGCGCGTCCTGGTCGCCGGGCAGCGCCAGGTCTGGATGGTCCCGGCCCTCGGTGGACCAGGACTCGGCGAAGACGATCGCGACGTCCGCGTTCCCCGCGACGTGCGCGGCCGACTCCAGGTCGCCACCGGGTTGGTAGACCACCAGCGCGTCGGGCAGCGCGGAGCGGAGCTCGGCCAGCGGCGAGGAGGCGTGGTAGACGCGCGGCAGGCCGTCCCGGCGGCAGGCCATCGAATCCTCGGGCGCCACCTGGCTGGAGCCCCCTCCCGAGAGCACGCCGAAATCGGCGTGCCCGCCGATGAGCGCGATCTGCCCGGTGCCGGGGGCCAGGGGGAGCGCACCCCGGTTGCGCAGGAGCACGATGCCGCTCTCGGCCAGGTCCCGGGCTTCCCGTGCGTGCGCGGCGCGCTGCTCGGCGGTCAACGCAGGCGCGGCCGGCTCGGGCGCAGGCGGCCCTGGCGCGGTCGGCCTGTCCGCGGTCGAACCGGGCGGGGTCGGACCGGGCGCAGGCGGCTCGGGCGCGGTCCGGACGGCGCGTTCCAGGAGGCCGGCTTTGATGAGGACGGTCAGGATGCGCGTGACCGCGTCATCGACGCGGGCGGCGGGCACACGGCCGTCCCGGACGGCGTCGAGGAGCGGCGCGCCGAAGTAGACCTCGTCGTCCAGGTCCTCGCCGGACTCGCGGTCGAGGCCCGCGGTGATCGCCTCGACCGTGGAGTGCGTGCCGCCCCAGTCGGACATGACCATGCCGGGGAACGCCCACTCATGCTTCAGCACATGGTCGATGAGGAAGGGGTTCTCGCTGGCGTAGGCGCCGTTGACCCGGTTGTACGCGGTCATGACGGCGCCGGGCCGGCCGTGCTCGATGGCGATCTGGAACGCGAGCAGGTCGGATTCGCGCATCGCGCTCTCCCCGAGATGCGCGCAGACGACCGTGCGGCCGGTCTCCTGAGCGTTGAGGGCGAAGTGCTTGAGGGTGCAGGCGACCCCGCGGCTCTGCACCCCGGCGATCGCGGCGCCGGCCAGGCGGCCGGTGAGCAGCGGATCCTCCCCGACGTACTCGAAGCTGCGGCCGCCGCGCGGTTCGCGGATGAGGTTGGCGGCACCCGCGAGCTGGATCACCGAGCCCTTGGCGCGCGCCTCGGCGCCCACGACGGCGCCGACGCGGCGGGCGAGCCCGGCGTCGAACGAGGCCCCCATGGCCAGGCCCGCGGGCAGGGCGGTGGACGTGTCGCCCTTCCGCAGCCCGCAGGGGTTGGCGATCCCCAGCCCGGCGTCGGTCTCCTGGATCGGCGGGATCCCGAGTCGGGGAACGCCTGGGTGGAAGGCGGCCGTCTGCTTCGCGCCCTCCGGGCAGGCGGAGTCGTAGCACGTCGGCACGTGGAGGAGCCCGACCTTCTCCTCCAGCGTCAGCTGCCGGACCAGGGCTCTGGCCCGGGACTCGGGAGTCTGCCCGTCCGCCCGGCCCGGTTCCGCGACCTCGTCCGGCGAGGTTCTGCGCGTGGGCGTAACGATGATCCGTTCCTGTCGCTCGGTGGGCCCGCCGATACGGGCCCGCGGCAGGAGATATGCGCGGTACAGAAACGGGCTAACGCTACTTATTGGACACAGGCCAGGATTTTGGACCCCCTTGGCGTGGCCGGCTCACCCGAAGCGTTCGCGCAGTTCGGGCAGCAACTCGACCTCCGCCCACCGGCGGAAGTCCTTCTGCCGGTCGTGCCCGCTCTGGCAGAACGAGATGTGCGTGAATCCCGCGTCCGCCCACTGCTGCACGGCCTGGACGTAGCGTTCGACGTCGTCTCCGTAGGGTGCCGACTCCGCGACGTCCTCCGGACGCACGGTCTCGGCGGCGGCCTCGAAGTTCTTCGGCGTGGCGAGCTCGGCCATCACCTTCCAGCCGGGCGCCGAGAACTTCCAGTACCGGTGCGCGATCTCCTTGGCCTCGTCCGCGTTGTCGCCGTACGAGACCGGGATCTGACCGTAGACCGGCTTGCCCTGGCCGCCCTTCTCCTTGAAGAGCTTGACGACGTCGCCGACGGGCTGGTCGGAGATGAGGGCGTCGGCGTACTTGGCGGCCAGCCCGCCGGCCCGTGGCCCCGAGGCGGCCATGCCGATGGGCACGGGCCGCTCCGGCAGATCGAAGATCTTGGCCGAGTCGACCGTGAAGTGCCGTCCCCGGTAGTTGACGTAGTCGCCGCCGAACAGCTCCTTGATGATCTCCACTGCCTCGGCGAACATCTCGTGCCGCACGTCCACCGAGGGCCAGCCGCGGCCGACGACGTGCTCGTTGAGGTTCTCGCCGGCGCCGAGCCCCAGCGTGAACCGGCCGTCGGACAGGACCCCGACGGTCGCCGCCTTCTGCGCGACCACGGCGGGGTGGTAACGCATGATCGGGCATGTCACGAACGTCATCAGCGGGATCCGCTCGGTGGCCTGCGCCAGCGCGCCCAGCACGGACCAGACGTAGGCCGAATGCCCCTGCTCCTCCAGCCAGGGGAAGTAGTGGTCGGAGATGACCGAGTAGTCGAAGCCGATCTCCTCGGCTCCGACGAGATCCTCGATCAGCTGCTTGGGTGGCGTCTGCTCGCAGAGCAGTGTGTATCCGAACTTCATGACCGCTCGCATACCCACTGGACCTTGACGAACCATCCAGATTTGGCAACGCCCTGTCGACGAACGCGAGACCACCCTGGGGCGGGATCGGGCGCGGTGACCGTGACCCCGGCCTCCGGGCGTTCAAACATCGACGGTGAGTGATCCTCTTCACATTTCGGTCCGACTGGAAGGTTCGGACAGAGTCGCCTTGTTGAAACCTCTCTGGATACCCAAGGAGAGGTAAAGGCAGTTGGCTCTACCAGCGATGTTTCGCTCGCTGCGACATCATAACTACCGGTTGTGGGCGATTTCGGACATGGTCTCCGTCACCGGCACCTGGATGCAGGCGCTTGCCCTCAACTGGTTGATCTTGTCGATCACGCACTCGGCGACCAGCGTCGGGCTCGGCCTCGTGCTGAACGCGGCCCCCGCCCTGGTGCTCAGCCCGTTGGCCGGCGCCCTCGCCGACCGCCTGCCGGTGCGGCCGATCGTGCTCGCCGCCCAGGTGGCGCAGGGCGGGCTGGCCGTGTTGCTGGCGTTCATCGCGGTCGGCGACGTGCAGACCACCGGCGGCCTGTACGCGATCTCGCTGGCGTCCGGTGTCGTCGGGGCGTTCAGCGGCCCCGCCCTGGGACGGTTCGGCGCGGAGGTGGTCGGTCCCGAGGATCTGTCCAACGCGCTCGCGCTCGGCTCGGTGATCAACTCTGCCGGGCGGATCCTGGGCATGAGCCTCGCCGGCGCGCTGATCCCGCTCGTGGGCGTCTCGGGCGTGTTCATGGCCAACGCGGCCAGCTTCCTCGCCGTCATCGCGGCGGTCCTGCTGATGCGGCGCGGGGAGCTCCACGTGATCTCGCCCGCCGCGGCGACCGAGCGCGGTATCGCGGACGGGCTGCGGTACGTGCTGCGCACCCCATGGCTGCTGGTGACCTTCGCCCTGGCGTTCGTGATGGGCAGCCTCGGGCGCAACTACCAGGTGACCATGGCGGCCATGAGCGATGGGCCGCTGAACGCGGGTGCCGGAGGCTACGGCGTGTTGTCGGTGGCCTTCGCGATCGGCACGGTACTCGGCGGCCTCTACGCGGCGGCGCGGGCGCGGCTGCCCCTCCGCTTGCTGCTGGCCGTGTCGGTGGCGGCGTCGGTCGGTCAACTGCTCTCCGGCGTCTCGCCGAGTCTGGTCTTCTTCGCCATCGTGATGGTCCCGGTCGCCGCCGCCGCTGTGATCATCGACACCACCGTCAGCACCCGGGCCCAGCTCGACAGCCCCTCCCACCTGCGCGGCCGTGTGATCGCCGCCCAGGGCATGGTGGGGGCCGCCGCCGGCGCCGTCGGTCCTCCCGCCCTCGGCGCGCTGTCCGACGCCCTCGGCCCCCGTGCCGCGCTCGTGCTGGCGGGCGTGGTCACCACGGCCACCGCGCTGATCGCCGCCTATGCCCTGATCCGCATCAAGCGGGCCCGAGTCTCCGTGGCCACGACCATGGACGTGAACCCCGTCCCGGTCCAGGCCGCCGCAGCCCCTGCCGCGAGCGCCGCGTTCCCGGCGATGAGCGGTGCGCCCGCCGTCGCCGACTCGCGGGTCGGCTGAGCGGTTGCGCGGCCATCACGCCACGTTTCGGCGGTGCTGACCCGGAACGAGGCTCAGGCGGACGACCGTCGGCAGCGCGTTGAGGTCCAGCGCCGCACGCACATGCGTCACGGCCTTGTCCTCGATGCCCTTGCGCAGGGTCTCCAGGTTCGCGCGGGCCCCGTACGCCACGTTGAGCATCAGCCTCGGATGGTCCTTGTCGCCGAGGAGCCGTGCCCGCGCGGCTCGGACGCCCGGCAGGGCCTCGATCTCCTCTTCCAGGGCGGAGGTCACGGCGTCCGAGGAGACCCGTGTCTGCCCGCCTGAGTCGTCCGCCTCCAGGGACAGGCCGGGGAGCTTCTCGCTCCGGGCCTGCGCGAGCAACCACGCCACGCCGATCAGTGCCAGCGCGCAGGCACCGGCTGCGACCGACGGCCAGAACCAGGAGTGCTCCCCGGGGAAGCGGCGCATCGCATCCGTGAGGACGGGCGCCGATTCCGCCGATGGCCCCCACCAGCCGACGGCCCGCGTCAGGATGGCGCCCCCACCGGCCGTGAGCAGCAGCCCCAGAACGGTCAGCCCCGTGCGGTTGATGAATGCGGCTTTGCGATCCATGCGTCACGCCCCCTTGCGCCGGACCCGCACGCCGACAGTCCGGGGCGGGTCGACCCCCAGCTCGTCGAAGCGGGCGCGCACGGCGTCGCGCACCTTCTCCTTCAGCTCGCCCGTGTCCCGCACCGGCGTGACCACCGTCACGATGACCCGGTTGCGCCGCGCCTTGACGCGGTGGACGTCGCTGACCAGGTCGACGTCGCGGGCCGCCGTCGCGGCCGCGGTCCGCAGGCCACGCCCGGTGACCCCCATGACGAGATCGGGGTCGTCCGTGCGCAGCCGGATCAGCTTCGTGTGCCCGGGGAGCAGGCCCGCCAGCAGCGCGGCAAGGCCGAGGAGCAAGGCCACGGCGCCCGCGGCGATCACTGCGGTGCTCCGCCAGCCGGTGCGGGCCAGCCGGTCCGCCAGCCGTTCGTACGGGATGACGCCCGCAGGACTGCCGGCGAGTGCGGAGATGGTCTCGATGGCCACGATCGTGCCGGCGACCGTCAGCGTGGTCGCCGCCACCAGGGCGGGCCATACCCGGCGTGGCCGGAAGACGCGGCGGGCCGCCCGCCGCGCCGCGCGGTCCGCGCTCTTCGGCGGCGCCTCCGTACGATCCGACGCCTTCGGCAGCCGTCCGGCGGCAGTGGTCATGACGACCGCCTCCCCTGGGCGAGCGCGGCGACCTCGATGTCCACGGGACCGACGCGGAGGCCGGTGAGCGCCCGCACCTGATCCCGGATCCGCGTGCGCGCCCGCCGGGTCACCTCGCGTACGGAGGCGGGATAGTCCACCGAGATCCGCACGCGTGGCGAGACCAGATCACCTTCGGCGGCCGTCCAGCCGCGTGGGCGCCCCTCGCCGCGCCTGTGGCCGGGGAACCGGCCGTGCACGCCGCCGATGCCCGGCGTCTCCGCCGCGGCCCGGCAGGCGATGGCCACGATCACCCTGTCGTCGATCTCGGTCGTTCCGTGGTCCGAGGTGAGCCGGGCGGTCATGATGACCTGCCCCGCCGCTCGTGCGCCGGTCCGAAGAGATCGCTCACATCGAGCTCGCCCTCGATCACCCGGCCGGTGAGAAAGCCTATGATCCCGAGAACGAGGACCGCCAGGAACGGGCCGAACCCGCCGAAGCCGGCCGCCAGTCCCAGGACGGCGCCGAAGGCGAGACCGGCCAGCGGCCAGATCTTCGCGTCACCCATCGTCAATCCCCCTTTTAGTTCAGCTTGCGAGCACGTCGCCGGCGGCGGCGTTCCAGCCATCGCTGGAGGGCCCCGCCGGGTCCCCGCCGCCGCCGTACGACGGTCACCCGGCCGTGCGCCCGCGCGGCGGGCGCGGGACGTCGGCGGCGCAGCCCCGTGGCGAACACCTCGGGATCGCCTCCCGCGTCCGGATGGTTGGCGCGGATCCAGGCGCGGAAGGCGGCCCTGTCATTCCCGCTCGTCATTCCGGCTCGTCATCCCTGCTCAGCACCTGTATCTGCACCTGTGTCCGCACTTGGGTCCGCACTTGGGTCAGTCCGTCTCAGCGCCGTCCGTCGTCCGCGATGACATCTCCCACGATCACGTGCACGGACCTCCCGCCCACCAGCGGCGCGACGGTCGCGGCGACCGTCTCGGCGGTCCGGAAGACGGGCCGCTCCAGCGTCGTGACCACGCAGACCACGACCTCGTCGTCGTGCACGGCCACCCCGCGCAACGGCGCCCCGCGCCGGTAGGTGACGACGTTCTCCGGCTCGTTCGCGCACAGGCCGGCCACCCCGGGGCACCGGACGGCCGCCGCCGCGACGCGTTCGGCGAGTTCCCCGTCGGCCGGTGAGCCGGCGGAGCCGGAGGCCGGAGCCTCGACCGACGTCATTGGACCCGTGATTCCCTCGGCTTGTCGGAGCCGCGGGACGAACCCGAGTCGTCGTTCTTGTCCTCCACGGGCAGGTGGATGTCGTCGACGGTGATGTTGACCTCGACGACGTCCAGCCCGCACATCTGCTCGACCGAACGGATGATGTTCTCGCGGACGGCACCGGCGAGCGCCGGGATCGCCACCCCGTACTCGACGACCACGTCGATGTCGACGGCCGCCTCCCGCTCGCCGACCTCGACGGCCACGCCCTGCGAGACGCTCTTGGTCATGCCCGGGATGTGCTCGCGCATCGAGCCGAGCGTGCGACCCATGCCCGCACCCAGGGCGTGCACACCGCCGACCTCCCGGGCCGCCATTCCCACGATCTTGGCGACGACGCCGTCGGCGATCGTGGTGCGTCCCTGCTGGGTGACCAGCGTCCCGCCGCTCTTCGAGCGCGTGCCCGGCGAGGACGCGCTCTGCCCGTCCTCCTTGGACGTTCTCGACGCCGACTCGGTCACCGGCCCGCGCGGGACGTCGGCACTGGAACGGTCCCTGGTCGTGGTCTTCCCGTTGCCCTGAGTCACGATCTTCCCCCGATCGATCTGTGAGCATGAGCATGGATGACTGGGTTCATACCCGCGTTAGCCGTAATATGACGCCACGGGTAAAGAATGGCCGAATTTGCACAAGCACGCCGTTGTTTTGTGCTTGCTGTGACGTTTGTGCTGCTGAGCAGCCTCAGCAGTCGAGTTTTGAGAGCTTTCTCATTAACTCAGAAGAGGGTCGGCGGCTCGGCGGGAATGGGCTCGGGAAGCGGCTCGGCTTCCGGCACCTGTTCCCGCACTTCCTCGTGGAACCGGCGGGCGAGTGTCAGTGCGTCGGCGTTGTCGGGCGTGTGGATGAAGACCGTCGGAGACCGGCCCTCGCGAAGCCATTCGGCGACCTGCCCGACCCATGGCCGCCAGCCCTCCACCGTCCGCGCCGTGTCGTCACGGCCGAGATAGCGGACGATCGGCTGGTCGGTCAGCGCCGCCGACCGGCGCGGCACCCGCGGCTTCTTCGTCCAGGCGTCCCGTTCTGCGTCACTGGTCGGCGGGCTCTGGAACATGGTCACGGTGTCGAACGGGATCCACTCCGCGCCGACCTCGGTGAGCAGCCTCTCAAGCCATCCCGCCGACCGCGCGTCCTCGAAGAACGCCCGGTGCCGTACCTCGACCGCCCACCGGTGCGTACGCGGTTGCCGGCGGAGGAAGGCCGCCAAGGTCCCCAGATCTGACGGCGCGAACGACCCCGGCAGCTGGATCCAGAGCGCGTGGTTGCGCGGCCCGAGGGGTTCGACCGCCGTCAGGAACGCCCGGAGATCCTCGTCCGCACCGGTGAGGCGCCGTTCGTGCGTGATGGTCTTGGGCAGCTTCACCACGAAGCGGAAATCCGGGTCCGTCTGCTCCGCCCACGACTCCACGGCGTCGCGGCTGGGCGTGGCGTAGAACGTGGTGTTGCCCTCAACCGCGTTGCACCAGCTGGCATAGGCACGCAGGCGCTCCTTGGGGGACAGGGGATGGGGCAGCAGACGGCCCTGCCAAGGCGCATGAGCCCACATCGCGCATCCCACATGAAGCCGCATGGATCCGACGCTATCGAAGCTCCACCGACGGCAGAAATTCTGCGGAAGTCCGTAATGAGAACGCGGTCTCGCCGTCTCTCCATCATGTCGGTACCAGTGAAGGAGAACTCATTGTCTGACCGCAGCAGGGTGGTCGGCCTTCCCGTGCGCCGCATCGAACTGGGACTGTCGTTCAAGGACGACGCCCGGATCGCACGCGATCTTCGTCCGCACGTGCCCGGGATCGCCGCGGAGGCGGTCCGCCGGATCCAGGAGCGGGTTCCGGAGTTCCGGCGGCCGCACGATCACCGGTACGCCGAGGCACTCGGGCTGGCCGTCGAATACGCCATCGGGCATTTCCTGGACCTGCTGGCCGATCCCGGCACGGAGTCGGGGGAGGTGCTGGAGTACTGGCGGCGGATCGGCGTCGGAGAGGCCCTTGAGGGGCGGACGCTGGACGCCTGGCAGGCGTCGACCCGGATCGGGGCGGGTGTGGCGGTCGAACGGCTGACCGAGCGCGCCGAGAGCCTCGGTCACCGGACGACCGCGGCCATCGTGGCGGGCATCGCCAACGCGGTCTTCGGGTACCTGAACCAGCTCGCCGATGCCGTCGCGGCGGGACACGCAGACGCCGCGGCGCGTGCGGCGGGCGCGCACCAGGACCGCCGCCGTCGGCTGCTCGACCTGCTCCTCGCGGAGCCCGCCCCGGATCTGAAGGACCTCAGGGAGCCGTCCCGCGAGGCGGGCTGGCCGCTGCCGCAGACCGTGGCCGCAGTGGCCCTGCGCGAACACGGCGCCGACTCCCGCCGCCCGCCGGTTCCGCCCGATGTGCTGCTCGGCCTGCACCTCTCCGAGCCGTGTCTGATCGTCCCCGATCCGGACGGCCCCGGCCGCCACCGGTTCCTGCGGCAGCAACTGCGCGGCTGGACCGCCGCGATCGGCCCGACGGTCGAGATCACAGAGCTGGCCACGTCGATGCGCTGGGCCGCCAGCGCGCTGGAACTGGCGGTGCAGGGGCTGATCCACCCTGCCGGCCAGATCGACCCTGCTCGCCGGACCGACCCTGCTTGCCATAACGACACCGCCGGGCTGATCGTCGCCGAGTCGCACATGCCGATCATCCTGATGATGCGGGAACGCGAGCTGGTCGAACGGATGATCAAGCGGCGGCTCGCGCCGCTGCTGACCGTGCGGCCCGCACAGCGCTACCGGCTCGCCGAGACCCTGGTCACCTGCCTGGAGTGCGGCTTCAACGCCACTGAGGTCGCCGGACGCCTGCATGTGCACGCCCAGACCGTCCGCTACCGCATCCGCCAGCTCGACGATCTCTTCGGGGACGACATCCACGCCGTCACCGGGCGGCTCGAACTGCACATGGCGCTGCGGGCGTGGCTCACCCTCAACGCCGAGCCCCTGCCGAGCGACCAGCTCAGCTGCGGGTGAGCGTTCCCACCGTTCGGCGGATCTACTCTTGGACGACCCAGCCCTGGGCGGCCATGCCGGAGAACGACGAGGACTTCAGGGTCACCGGCTGCAGGCCCGAATAGCTGGCCTGCAGATACCAGCCGTCCCCGTTGGCCAACCGCGCGCCGCCCACACCGCCGGACCGCACGAACTTCCAGATCTGGTGCGGCCCGCCGCAGGGCGCCGTCGTCACGGCGTACTTCGTGGCGCCTTCCCAGGGGACGGAGTCGGATTCCGTTCCGCGGCTCATGCATTTGCCGTTGGCGCCGCTGGTCAGTGTGAATCCGCCACCGGTGTTCTTACGCCGCCAGGCCGTTGCCGAGTCACCGCACGGGCGTTGCACGACCGACGAGCCGGCCGGGGCCAAGCATGATTGCAGGGTCGCACTGCGAATCCGGAAAACCCCGTTCGGAGCGGGACCGGCCCCCGGGGGCTTCTGCTTGGCGGATTTGATCCGTTTGGGCGCCACGGTCGGCGTACCGCCGTTCTGGGCCGGCTGCAGGCGCCGGGTCGGGGCCGGGCTCGCCGACATGGCGGGCGGGCTGTTCGGCGCCGCGGCCTTCGGCGGCTTCCGCTCTGCCGGACCGAGACCCACGGTTGCGAACAGGACGGCCAGGAGGGCGGCACCGCCCGCCCCGGCGACCCCCGCGGGAAGCGCCCAGCCCGGAAGGGCCGCCCCGCCGCCCGCCGGCGCGAGGACACCCAGCGGCGCCGAGGGCGCCCCCAGCGCGACGACGCCGACCGGCAGGGCGCGCCGCAGCCGCGCGTTGAGGTCGGACATCTCCTCGGCGGTGCGCCGGCAACCCGCGCAGGACGCGAGGTGCGAGCGCAGGGCGCGGCCGCGGCGGCGCCCTGGCCGCCGCACGCTCGCGGCGAGCTGGGCGGTGAACTCCGCACACTCCGGATCGCCCTCGCAGCTGGCCGTGAGGAAGGCCTGCCGGAGCCCCTCGCGGGCCCGGAACGACAGCTGGGCGACCGCGCCGGGCTCCATGCCGAGCAGCTCGGCGACCTGCTGGACGGGCTCGTCCTCGATGATCGTGTGCCACAGGACGGTCTGCCATCGTTCGGGCAGGGAGCGGAACGCGCGGACCAGCGCGTCGAGCTCCTCCAGGTCCGGCGGCTCGTCGGCGGGCCGGTCGGCCCACTCGGCGACCTCGTCCGTCACCACCGTGCGCCGACCGGACCGGGCCCAGTCGGCGGCGGTGTTGCGCACCACGGTGTAGAGGTAGGGCCGGTAGGCCTCGCGCGGCCCCATGCCCTGGCGCAGCGCCGCCAGCGTCCGTGCGAACGCCTCGCTCGTCAGGTCCTCGGCCGCGTGCTGGTCGCGCACCAGGCCCCGGGCGTATCCCAGCACAGCGGTGTGATGCCGCCGGAACAACTCTCCCGACGCATGCTCATCGCCGGTCCCGGCCGCCGCCACCAGGTCGGCGTCCGACTCCGTTCCCACGCGCGTAGCCACCGGGCCATCCAACCCAAGCCTCGCAAGTCACCACAACCCTCGCCCATCACTATTGGCGCATTTGGCCAACACTGGCTCAGTGGTAGGCCTCCCAGGGCTTTGGCGGGTACTCCGCCGTGCCCCGGGAGGCCTCAACGTGACACCTGTCCGATCGTGTGCGCTGACCAAACGTGGGCATGACGCCCGCGTTGGTCCTCGGACGTGGAGAGATCGTGCACAGACTGGCAGGTCCGGAGCGGGTGCTGGCAGGCCGCTACCGGTTGGTCGAACTGGTGGCCCGCGGTGGTACGGCCGAGGTCTGGCGTGCGACGGACCTGCGGCTCGGACGCCCCGTCGCGGTCAAGATCGTCGAGATGCCCGCACAGGTCTGGCACGAGGCCAGGCACGGCGCGCGGCTCGTCCACCCCAACGTCGTGGAGGTCCTCGACGTCGGGGATGAGAACGGCCGGTTGTTCATGGTCATGGAATGGGTGGCCGGATCCGACCTGGCCGTGGCGCTGCGCCACGGAGAGGTGTTCTCGCCGCGGCGCGTGGCCGAGATCGGCGCGCAGGCGGCACGGGCCTTGGAGGCCACCCACGCGCAGGGGATCGTGCACCGCGACGTCAAGCCGGGCAATCTGCTGCTGGCCGACAACGGCACCGTCAAGCTTGCGGACTTCGGCATCGCCGGCACGGCCGACCGGCCGAGGACCCGATCAGGCCCCTTGATCGGCACATCCTTGTACATCTCGCCCGAACAGATCAGAGGGCAGGAGGCAGGACCGTCCAGCGACCTGTACGCGCTGGGTTGCGTGCTGTACGAGCTCTCGGCGGGACGTCCGCCCTTCGTCGCCCCCGACACCGAAGAACTCCTGCGCCAGCACGTGGAGGACGACCCCATCCCGCTGCGGACCGATGGAGACCTCGACCAGGTGATCATGTCCCTCCTGGCCAAGAACCCGGCCCAGAGGCCGCCGAGCGCCGGCCACGTGGCTCACGTGCTGGAGACACTGACCCTGCACCAGACCACCCAGGTGCTGCCGTCCTCGCGGCCGCGGTCGCGGGCGCGCCTGAGCGACAGACCACTGCAAGCGGCCGCGGTCGCGGCCGTGGTCCTCATCGCCGCCGTGCTCACCATCGTGACGGTCGTCGAGACGAGCGCGCCCGCCACCCCCGCGCCGGCGGTGACCATCCCCTCAAAGGCGCCGAGCTCCCAGGCACCGAGCTCCCACGCGCCGAACTCCCGGGCACCGAGCCCGCCACCGGGACCGGCCCAGCTGGTCCCGCCCGCACCGGACGACCAGCCCCCGGGCCATTCGAAAGGCAAGAAGAAAAAGGACAAGAAGGGCCGCGGTTAGTTACTTGCAGGTAGTTTCTTTGGGGTGGTTACTTGCTCGGCTGCGGTGTCTTGCAGGAGATCTTCGGATTCACACCGACATAATTCAACGGACCGGCCACGATGGTCACCGCGACCGTCGCCACGTTCGAGCAGTCGGCGTCGGAGTCGTCGAAGTAGTGGCGCTGCCCGGCGGCGAGCGCGCCGATCACCAGCCAGATGATGAGCAGAGCCGTTCCGATACGCATCGCTACCTCCGACGGCCGGCCACTGGGGCATGAATGGCGTTACATCGTCGAACGAAACGACTGTGCCCGATGAGTTAAAGGACAAACCCGTCCACCCGGCCCTGCCCGCGTCAGTCGAGCTTGCGGCCGACCCCCGCGTAGCACCACTGGCGGTCGGCGCCGGGCGGAAGGGTCGCACCCGGCCGGGGGCGCCACAGCGACAGCGTGGTCAAGCCCGGCTCCACCAGCTCGAAACCGTCGAACAGCCGCGTGACCTCCGCGTGGCTGCGCAGGGTGATCTGGGACGTGGCCTTCTCGTACACCGCGCCCGCGTTCCGGACCCGGCGGTCGGCGTCGAAGTCGGCGGTCACGTGCGAGACCGTCAGGTAGCTCCCGGGCGCCATGGCCTTGTGCAGCCGCGCCGCGATCCCGGAGGGATCGTCCTCATCGCCGATGAAGTGCAGTACGGCCAGCATCAGCACGGCGATCGGCTCGTTGAAATTGATGAGCGCGCGCGCCTCGGGGTCGTCGAGGATGTCCTCGACGCGCCGGGCGTCGCCCTGGATGACGGCGACCCCCGGCGTGCTGGCGAGGATCGCGCGCCCGTGGGCCAGCACTATCGGGTCGATGTCGACGTACAGGACGCGCGAGTCCGGGGCGACGCGGTGGGCGATCTCGTGCACGTTGCCCTGGGTGGGCAGGCCGGAGCCGATGTCGACGAACTGCCGGACCCCTGACTCGGCCAGGAACCGCACCGCCCGTCCCAGGAAGGCGCGGTTTTCGCGTGCCATGAACGGTGTGTCGGGGGCGAGACGGACGACCTCTTCGACAGCCGCGCGGTCGGTGGCGTAGTTGTCCTTACCGCCCAAGAGGTAGTCGTACATCCGCGCGACGTTCGGTGTCCGCAGATCGACCTTGTCCAATGTCCACTCCCGGCCGCCCGATGGGCGGCATCCAAATGCCAGTCATATCGGTAAATACCTGAGAGCATGCAAGCACAGCACCTACCCCGGTACAACCGAATCAAATACGACGCGAGAGAGTGTCATGCCACGCGACGGTATTACCCCAGCCCAGATTCCCGGTCCGCCCGCGGAGGGCGGCGTCGAAGCCATCGTGGAGGCGGGGGGTCTGCACAACTACCAGCTGCGGTTGCACGCCGAGTACGGTCCGGTGGTGCGCTTCCCGCTGCCCGGAGCCGACCTGGCGGTCTCGGTCGCCGATCCCCTTCTCCTGGAGGCCACGGCCAAGATCAACAAGCGGCCGGAGAAGCTCTTCGAGTTCCTGACCCCGCTGCAGGAGTCGGGCAACCTGCAGACGATCCCGGCCGACGAGCACGTGCCATGGCGCAAGGTGATGCTGTCGGTGCTGGCCGGCCGTCCCTCGCACGAGGCGCACTTCGCGCGCTTCACCGAGCTGACGACCGAGATGGCCGATCGCTGGGCGGGACTGGCGTCGCCGGTCGAGCTGCAGAAGGACCTGAGCGAGCTCTCACTGCGCATGATCTGCGAGTACGCCCTGGGCAGCGGCCTGGAGTCCGAGGAGTCCGCCGGGCGGGTCGTGTCGGCGTTCGAGGACCTCCTCACCGAATACCTGGGGCGGCTGTACCAGCTGGAGACGCCGGGCACCGAGGAGGAACGCGCCGCGCGTGCCGAGGAGGCCCTGACCTATCTGCGCGCGACCGTCGACCAGGTGATCGCCGCCCACGCGGAACGCGAGGGAGACGCGGAGGCCGACCGCAGCGACCTGGTCGCGGCCCTGGCGGCCTCAGGCGAGTCCCCGGCGCGGATTCGTGACACGGTGCTGATGACCCTGCTGGCCGCCCACCACACCACCGGCGTCGCCATCTCCTGGACGCTCTACCTGCTGGCCCGGCACCCGGATGTCGCCAAGCGCGCCGCCGACGAGGTGGACGTGGTCCTGGGCGACCGGGCCGTGCCCGAGTACGGCGACCTCAAGAGGCTGACCTACCTGGACATGGTGCTCAGGGAGGCGATGCGGCTGTACCCGCCGGGGCCGTACGGCGCGCGCGAGGCGACCGAGGACCTGGTGCTCGGCGAATACACCGTTCCCGCGGGCACGACCATCTTCTATCCGTTCTGGGCCGTGCACATGAACCCGGACTACTGGCCCGACCCGGAGGTGTTCGACCCCGACCGATTCACACCGGAGGCGTCCGCGGGGCGCCCCCGGTTCGCCTACATCCCGTTCGGGCTGGGACCCCGCAGTTGCGAAGGTGCCGGCCTGGCGATGGTCGAGGCCGAACTCGTCCTCTCGACCCTCCTCAAACGATTCGACTTCCAGCTCGCGTCCGAGCAGACGATTCAACCCATCGAACGCTTCGTCCTATGGGCGGCCGAAGACATCCGCATGAACCTGACCCCGCGCAGCCAGGGCTAGAGCAGGCTAAGGCTTGCGGAACTGCTCGATCAGGACGGTGTAGCCGTCGCCGCCCTGCCCGGCGGCGACGGCCCGGTCGGCCAGGGCCTTGACGAACCTGGGAAGCTCGGCGTTGACGCCCAGCGACTCGCTCTCGTGGATGACGTGCTCCATCGCGTCCACGTGAGTGTCGAGCGTGGAGTCGAACCCCGGGTAGGTGCCCTCTTCGATCTGCTGCGCGTAGCCGTCCAGCCAGCCGGTCACGGTCCCGATCAACATCTTCACCAGCGGGGTGAACGCCGTGGCCGGCACACCCGCCGTCCCGACCAGCGCGGCGCCGTGCAGGAAGCCGTTCAGAATGCTCCACATCATGGTCAGCACGGCCACGTCGTGCAGCGACGCCAGGCCCGGGTCGTCACCGAGGTGCATCGTCCCCGAGGCGAGGCTCCGCAGCGTCGGCTCGTGCCGCTCGAAGGTCGGCCGGGGCCCGCTGTAGATGACGGCCTCGTCCCCGGCGTCGATGCCCGCGGGGAGGGCCAAGATGGCACCGTCGAGGTAGTCGATGCCGCGCCCCGCCGCCCACTCGGCGGTCTCACGTGCCTGAGCCGAGGTCCCGGAGGTCAGGTTCACCAGCACCCGGCCGTCCAGGACTTCACCCAGCGGGTCGAGCAGCCCGTGTACGGCGTCGTAGTCCGAGACGCAGATGACCACCAGTGGGCTGGCCGCGACAGCGTCGCTCACTGAGCCGGCGAGTGTGGCGCCTTGCTTGACCAGCTGCTCGGCCTTCGCGGCCGTGCGGTTCCACACGGTCGTGGGGTGTCCGTTGCGCAGGAACGCTCCGGCAAGCGCCTGGCCCATCAGTCCAAGGCCGATGACCGTCACAGGCGTACGGCCGGCATTGTGCTGCTCCATCAAGTCTCCCTCAGGTGGGTTTGGCATTGATGGCTGAATCATCAACGTTCACACCGATATGAAGGTCAAGGCGGCGGACCGGGGTCCCCACTCCGCGCGGGGACATCCGGATCGTGACCCTCGGTGGGATCACGAGCGACGACGGCAACGCCCGTCCGGGTGCCTGTGTCATACGACACATACATCAAACTGTTTTGATGTATTCTGGGGACATGGTGCCCTCGGGTCCGCCGGCTCCGGCGTTCGTGCGCATGGCCGCCCATCCACTGCGGTGGCGGCTGCTGACCGAGCTGAGCACCGGCGACTACCGGGTGCGTGAGCTCGTCGAGCTGCTCGGCCACCCGCAGAACCTGGTCTCCTACCATCTGCGGCTGCTTCGCGGCAGCGGGCTCGTCACCTCCCACCGGAGCAGCTTCGACGCCCGCGACAGCTACTACCACCTCGACCTGGAGCGCTGCGCGGACGCACTGGCCGCCGCCGGTGTCGCCCTGCACCCGGCGCTGCGCCTGGATCCCGCCCCGCCATCCGCCGCGGACGTCCGTCCGGTCCGGGCTCGCGTGCTGTTCGCGTGCACCGGCAACAGCGCCCGGTCGCCGGTCGCCGAGGCCCTGCTGCGCCATCGCACCGGTGGCCATGTGGAGGTGACCAGTGGCGGCAGCCACCCTAAACCGGACATGCATCCCAACGCCGTGCTGGTCTTGCGCGAGCAGTACGGCATCGACATCGGCGACCAGCGACCGCGTCACCTGGACACGGTGACCGTTCACCGTTTCGACCGCCTGATCAGCCTGTGCGACAAGGTCCGCGAGGTCCGCCACGAGTTCAGCGATCATTCGAGGCTGATCCACTGGAGCATCCCCGACCCGGCCGGTGGGGGCTACCCGGTGTTCAGCCAGATGGCGGCGGAGATCGACACCCGTATCCGCTACCTGCTGCCCGTACTCGCCAAGAACCAGGAGGCCCAACCATGACGACGACCGACGAGCTCGCCGGTGTCCGCTACATTGTCGACGATGTGGACGCCGCTGTCCGCTTCTACACCGACCACCTCGGCTTCACCTTGCACAGCAACCCCGCGCCCGCCTTCGCCGACGTGGTCCGCGGGCCGCTGCGGGTGCTGCTGTCCGGGCCGGCGAGTTCAGGCGCCCGGGCCACGCCCGACGACTCCGCCACGCCGGGCCGCAACCGCATCCATCTCGTCGTCGACGACCTCGACGCCGAGATCGACCGGTTGCGCACGGCCGGGCTGCCGTTCCGCGGCGATGTGGTCGCCGGCCCCGGTGGACGCCAGATCCTCCTCACCGACCCGGCGGGCAACCTCATCGAGCTGTTCGAACCCGCTTCACGCTGAGTCGAAGCCGACGGTTCCAGCCCAGCGCTCACCTTCGGCCTCGGCTTGCACCATTGCATAGATGGATGTCAAATTAGATGCGTGTCGAAGTTGAAGGATCTTGAGATCACCGATAGAGGACGCTGCTGCCCGCCGCTCGCGAGCGCCGTGATGCCGGAGTCCGAGGCGGTCGAGCTGGCCAAGGTGTTCAAGGCGCTGGCCGACCCCGTGCGGCTGCGGCTGCTGAACCTGATCGCGGCCCATCCGGGTGGCGAGGCCTGCGTGTGCGACCTGACCGACTCGTTCGAGCTGACGGCGCCGACCATCTCCCACCACCTGAAGGTCCTGCGCCAGTCCGGTTTGATCGACGGTGAACGGCGCGGCACGTGGGTGTACTACCGCGCCGTCCCCGAGGCGCTGTCCCGGCTGTCGGGGCTGTTCACCCCGCAGGCGCCCGCCACGGTCTGTTGACCGCGCCGGTTTTGACCGCGCCGGTTACAGCGGGCCGCGGTGCCAGGGGCCGCGGATCGCGTACGTGCGGCCTGGGGGTGTGAGGTCTGCGGTGTTGCCGAGGTTGTTGGCGAAGAGGGTGGAGCCGTCCGGGCTGAAGCAGGCTCCCGCGAACTCGCTGTCGTCGGTGAGGTTGACGGCGAACTCGAACGGCGCGCCGCCAGGGTCGAGGCCGATGAGCCGGTTCACGTTGGTGAGGTCGGGGGCGAGAGGGTGGGTGTCGGCGTCGGCGGACGAGGCGTCGTCCTCGCACAGGATGATGCCGCCGCGCGGCGTGAACGTGAGGTTGTCGGGAGAGTCGAGCACCTTGCGGCCGGGGGACTCGTAGACGAGGACGAGGGTGCCGCCGTCTCGATGCCGGCGGCTGGGGATGTAGCGCCAGACCTGGCCGTAGCCTTCTCGGTAGCCGTCGGGGTTAGGGGCGTCGCCGTTCTTGACGTCGCCGCCGCTGGTGGAGTTGAAGTAGATGCTGCCGGCGCCGTACCAGCAGCCTTCGAGCCGGTTGAACTTGGCGCCGCCTGCCGCGAGGCCCTGCTGGGTGCAGGTGGCCGCGCCGTTCTCCAGGTCGGGATCGGGGTCCTCGATCCGGACCCATTCGACCGGCAGGCGTGCGCCCATGCGCTGGCCTTCGCGGGTGTCGTACCCGGGCCGGTCCTTGATCTTGAGCATCTCCAGTACGCCGCCGGCGGAGAGATCATGCGGGTTGCGCGGCCGGAACCGGTAGAAGCCGTCGGGCTTGCCGGAGTCGTCCTCGGTCTCGTAGACGTAGCCGGTCCGGGGGTCGACGGCGACGGCCTCATGGGAGAAACGTCCCATCGCTTTGATCGGCTGGGAGGCCGCGGGGCGGCCGGGCCGGGGGCCGCGCAGCGGGACCTCGAAGATGTAGCCGTGCTTCTGCTGCCAGCCTTGTGCGGGTCCGGCGGTGGTCTCCTCGCAGGTGAGCCATCCGCGGTGGCGGTACATGATGCCGCCGGCGCAGTTGACGATGGTGCCGTTGAGACTGACGAAGCTCTGCAGTACGCGTCCGGTGTGCGGCTCGACGTCGAGCGTGGTCGTTCCGGCGACGCCGAGGTCGTCATAGCGCGCTGACCCGGGAACGTGGACGCGGCCGATCGGGCTGCCGGGCGGCGTACGGACCTCGTGGTTGCGGATCAACCGGACCGCTCCGGGCCGGGGGCCGGCGAAGGCGGCCATTCCGTCATGAGCGATGGGCGTGGCCACGCCATCGCTCATGGGCGTCCCCGTGAAGCCGAAGACCGTGTAGGAGAACCCGGCGGGAAGGGCGAGCAGTTCCTCGCCGGTGTTCTTGGCGCGGGTACGGCGCAGAGGCCCGTAACCAGCCCGTTCATGGCCGGGACGTCCGGCTGCGGCCCAGGCGGCGTGGGAGCCCAGGGTCTGCATCGCGAGGCCTGCGGCGACGGTTCCGCCTGCGGTGGTCAGGAATTCCCTGCGGTCGAGTTGCGCCATGGCTACACGCCTCCCAAGTGAGTGCCGTTCGTCGGACGCTCGTATGCAAGTGTCGGCCGGGTTAACGGAATGCCACTTCCAGGTGAACGCCATTGCGTGCATTACGGCACGAGATCGACTTGTAGGCAAGGCGGCATCGCATCCCGATAAAGGCGCCGAGGCGCTCGCCTGAGGGCCGTGGCCGGATCCGGTGATGGATCGGGCTCCGATTCTGTGATTTCAATGGCGGGGAAGCTCCCCCCGATCTCCGGGAGAACCGATGATCCGGACTCTCCTCGTTCTCGCCGCCTTGTCCCTGGCGCCGGTGCCGCACGCGACGGCCGCCGCGGTCTACGACGTCCGGGGCGGTGATTCCTTCACGACGTCACCGGTGTCCGGCCGGTGCACGGTCGGATTCTCGGTCCGGGGCGGCTACATCACCACGGGGAGGTGCGGCACGCCAGGTGCGACCGCAGTCGGCCACAACGGGGTCGCACAAGGAACGGTGCAGGGATCCACCTTCCCCGGTGGCGGCGGCGGATGGGTCAGGACCAACACCAGCTGGCGGCCGCGCGGCCTGGTCAACCGGCACGACGGCACGTTCGTGACCGTGCGCGGAGGGCAGGCCGCGCCGGTGGGATCGGCCGTGTGCATGGCGGGCGCGGCCAGCGGCTGGCGGTGCGGGGTGATCCAGGCGCGGAACATCACCGTCAACTTCCCCGAGGGCGTGCTCACCGGACTGATCCGCACCAGCATCTGCGCCGCACCCGGTGACCTGGGCGCGCCGCTCATCGCCAACGGGCAGGCACAGGGCATCTTGGTGGGCACCGGAGGCGGCGGCTGCCCCTCGTACTTCCAGCCCGTCAACAACGTGCTCGCGGCCTACGGCCTCACCCTGGTGACCGAGTAGGCAGGGCCGTACTCCGGAACGGGCCGTCCAGGGCGGCCCATTGGAGCAGCATGATGGACTTGGCGTCGGCGATCTGCCCGCTGCGCACCATGGTGAGCGCCTCGCAGAACGGCAGCTCCACAATCGCGATGTCCTCGCCTTCCATCGCGATGCCTCCCGCGTCGCCGGTGGCGGTTGCCGGGCCATATGGGGCGGCGAAGAAGTGCAGGCGTTCGGTCACCGACCCCGGGCTCATGTAGACGTCGAACACATGCTCGGTGACACCCACGGTGTGCCCGGTCTCCTCGGCTGCCTCCCTGCGGATGGCCTCCTGCGGGCCGTCTCCGTCCAGCAGCCCCGCCGGGGTTTCGACGAGCATGCCGTCGGGGTGCCCGTTGACGTACGCAGGGAGACGGAATTGGCGCGTCAGCAGCACGGTCTCCTGGTCGGTGTTGTAGAGCAGGATGGTCGCGCCGTCACCGCGATCGTAGGTCTCGCGCTGCTCGCGGCTCCAGTGGCCGTCACTGTGCTGGTAGTCGAAGGTGGTCTTGCGCAGGACGTACCAGTCGCAGGCGAGCACCTCCACGTCACGGATCCGCACCCGCGGGTTGCGGGCCAGATCGCGGCCGTGCTGGTCCAGGCCGGTGCGTCCGCGGCGGTCGGGGGTGTCGAGGCCTGCGGTCATCGGGCGGCGGGGACGTCGGTGAGATCGGTGTAGACGGTCGTGCCCTGCGCCCGAGCCTGGGCCACCATCCGGTCCGCTCCTTCTGAAGGGCCGCCGATGCGCAGCACCGCGTCGCAGCGGGACAACAACCGTTCGGCGACGGGATGGAAGATCTCCTGGAACGCGGCGTCTCCTGGACGGGCGCTCCCCGCCGTCTCCAGCAGCGGAAGGGCCAGGGCCTCCCCGGTGACGGGCAGATGCCCGGCGCGGAACAACTCGAGGGCGACCTTGTTCATCGCCTGTACGTTCGCCTCCAGCTTGCGGGGATCGTCGCCGGTGCCCGACCGGTAGGGGCCGGCGACGAGGATCATCAGTTCGCGCGGAACGGTGTTCATGGCAGGTCACTCCTTGGTGTGCGTCGTTGGTGGGTCAGGCAGGGTTCGGTGGGTCAGGCCAGGTTCGGTGGGTCAGGCCAGGTGGACGTCCACGCCCGCGTCCCGCAGGGCGTCCAAGGTCTGCGGGCCGCCGGGGTGCGTGCCGGCGTCCTCGGCGGCGGTGTCGGTGACGAAACCGTGCACCGCGCTGAGGGGGGCGACCTGGCTGAACGCGCGGACGCCCAGCTTGGTCGCGTCCGCCACCGTGATGGTGCGGGTGGCCTGGGCGAGTCCGATCTGCTTGACGGCCGCGTCGTCCAGGGAGAACTCCGACCAGCCGTGTTCGGCGTGGACGCCGCCGATGGACATGATGAAGCAGTCGAAGACCAGTGATTCCAGCGTGCGCAGGGCCAGCGGCCCGACCAGGGACCGTTCGCCCGGCCGGGAACGACCTCCCACGATCAGGAGCTCGACGCCGGGCCGGTCGGCCAGGCGCATCGCCGTCTGCAGGCTGAGCACCGCGACCGTCAGCGGTGCCCGAGCGGCCAGGTGTTCTGCGACATGTACCGTCGTGGTCCCCGCGTCCAGCAGTACACGCGATCCGGGTGTCACGAGTCCGGCCACGGCCGCGCCCAGGCGGTCCTTGGTGGCGGCCTGCCAAGGCTCGCGTGCGGAGAATCCCGCGTCCTCCTCACGCGATCGGGCGGGGACCGCGCCGCCGTGCACCCTGCGGATCAGGCCTTGGCGCTCAAGCGCGTCCAGGTCCCGGCGCACGGTCATCTCCGACACACCGAGACGCTGGGACAGCTCGGACACGGAGACTCGGCCAGAACCCTGCACCAGGCGCAGAGTCAGGTCCAGACGATTGGCGATGCCCACCCGTCCGTTCTAGCACATTATGATGTTCGTTCGAACATCTCTGTGTGCGAACCGCGAAAGGTGCGCCGGTACGCGTGGCGTGGTGCCCAGCACCGAGTGGTGGCTCCCGTCACCTCTGCCAAGACGGCCCTGAGCCTTGAGGCCCTGTCCGGTGGCCGCTTCGTCATGGGCATCGGCGCCGGCGGGCCCGGCGGAGACTCCGACGCCTTCGGTGGCGGTCCGCTCAACCGCGCCGAGCGCACGGCGCGGTTCGCCGAATGGGTCGAACTCACCGATCTGCTGCTGACCCAAGCCGACACCGACTTCAGCGGCCGCTACTTCGCCGCTCGCGAGGTCGCCATCGGCGGTGGCAGACCCCGCAGGCCCCCGCTGGCCGTTGCTGGGACCGCCAAGCGTGGCATGGAGCTGGCGGCCCGCTTCGCCGATCTGTGGATCACCCAGGATGCCGGCCAGGATCCTGGCGCCTATGCCGGCACGCCTCACGCCGAGGTGCGGCGCCAGATCGTTCTGCTGGACGAGGTCTGCGCGGAGCAGGGCCGCGACCCCGGCACGCTGCCCCGCCTGGCGGTGCTGGGGTACGGGGGCGAGCGCCCGCTGGCCTCGATCGAGGCGTTCCGTGACTGCCTGGGCCGATATGAGCAGATCGGCATCACGACCCTGGCCGTCCTGTGGCCCCGCGGGGATCAGGCCCGAGCCCAGCTCGCGGTGCTGGAACAGGCCGCCGGTGAGGTGGGCGCCAATTGTCGCATTCGGGGCGGATTGGCGTAGTGACACGTTGTAGGGTTTCGTGATCATGAAATTGCGTGGACGGAACGTCGTGTTGTACGGGAACTTCTCGACGCTGGGGAGGGACGAGGCCGTACGCCGGCTGCAGGCGGCCGGGGCCCGGGTGGCCGATGACGTGACCGAGGAGACCGACCTCATCTTCATCGCGTCCGGCGAGCGGGGGCCCATCCCGCGAACCGACACGATGCTTCAGAAGCCGTACTTCGACGAGGCCGCGTTGGCGGGCATGCTCGAACGCGAGGAAGGCATCGTTCCGCCGGCTCCCGCGCTGCGGCCGTTTCTGACTCCGGGCACCCTGGAGGCTGCGGGCGACGCCGACGCGCTGCGGGCTCTGCTCGACGGGGCCGACTGGTCCGCGTTCGTTCCGGAGCGCGACCTTCCGCCGTTGCGGGCTCGTCTGGAGAGCCTGGAACGCGAGGCGGGAGTGACCGACGTCCACCGGCTGGCCACGCGGCGGCTGGTCGAGACCGGGGCGCGGTTGCTGCATTCGTACGGGCACGATGTGGAGATCGTCGCTCACGCGCTGAGCCCCGACGGTCGCCACCTCGCCACGGGGAGCTGGGTCGGCGACGACTACGACGCGGGCGGGGTCCTGCAGATCTGGGAGGTCGCCAGCGGGCGGTGCGTGCACACCGTGGACGGGATCATGGGCGGCGTCGGATGGCCCGACTACGCGCGGTCGATCCAGTGGTCCGCCGACTCGTCCCGTGTCGCCGTTGCCCACTGCACCAACATGGTCGGCGTCTGGAACCGCGAGGACAGCGAGCCGCTCGCCACGATCGACGTGTCGGACGGCAACTCGCGCCCGTCGGAGTACGCGCTCTCGCCCGATGGCCGGAGCGCCTACTACCACTGCGGCACCAACGGCGACGGCGGGCTGCAGGGCTGCCTGCTCCCCATGGACCGCGGGGTCCTGTACTGGCTGCCCAGCCACGCGGACGGCGACCATCCCTACCTGATGGCGCGCGACCTTCCCGACCGTGTGCGCAGGGCGTTCGACGAAGCCGACTCACGGGAGGACGACGGCTTCAAGGTCGGGCAGTGGATCGAGAGACCGGTCTGGTCACCGGACGGCACGCGGCTGTTCGGCTCCAACGCCATCAGCGTGGACGCCGAGACCCGCCAGGTCGTCTGGTACGCGCCCGCCAAGATCGCGGAGCTCAGCCCGGACGGGCGGCGCGTCGCCGTGGTCACCCACCGCGGCCTGTTCTTCCGCGACGCCTCCGACGGCCGGATCCTCTGCGGGCCGTTCGCCCTCGGCAAGCCCGGCTCGCTGCACTGGGCGCCCGGCACCGACCGGCTGGCCGTGCTGACTCCCGTGACGATCGAAGCTCCGCCGTCCGTCCACATCTTCGACGGTGAGCGCCACGTCGGCAGCCTGCCGCTCCTGCACCCCGAGTGGCAGTCCGATGAGCGCTGGACCGGCGACCGCAACCCCTGGGCCTGGGCACCGGGCGGGGAGCGCGCCGCCTGCCTGACCCTCGACGGGGTCGAGGTCTGGTCCTTCGCCGACCCCCGCGATCCGCAGCAGGTGAACGTCCTTTCCGCAGGTGACGCCGACTCCGTCCACTGGGGCGCGAACGACACGCTGGTGCTGGTCGACGCCAGGCGCGTCCGCTTCGTGCGGGCCGGCACGGGGGAGGAGGTGGGCGACTTCACCTTCCTGCGCGTTCCGCCGAGGCCGCGCCCCGTGGAGGGTGACGTCCTCGCCGATCTCCTGAGCCGTCAGATCTTCGCGCTCGACGATGACACCTGGGCGATGACGCTGAAGCCCGATGTCGTCATCGCTCCTGCCGATTCCGAGGACGAACTCGACTCCGTGCTGGCCTGGGCGGTAGGGCACCGCCATGCCTGGCCGGTGCGGTGGGGCGGCCTGCGGGTGCTGCCCGACGCCCGCGCGGCCGCGGCCGTCCTCGACTCCGAGGACGGCGAACTCCTGCGTACGTTCGAGGAGGAACTGCAGGAGCCCGTGGCCGATCCGGCGGAATGGCCACCGGCGAACACCGCCGGCTTGGGCGAGCTGTACGAGGTCGCTCGTCGTTGCGCCGTCAGCCATGACCCGGACCGCTGGGGCTTCGCCATCGGGCGGAACCTGCGCGCCGCCGCCCGGCTGCGCGCCCGCCACGGGACTCCGGAAGGCGCATTGGCCCTGGTCGACGGGATCCCCGACCCCATGGACGTCATCGCCGCGGCGTCCGACATCGCCGTGATCTTCGCTCGGGCCGGCTGGGCGGACCCCGCGCGCGCCGCCTACGCCCGTGCCGAGTCCCGGGTCGTCCAGGCGGCGGGCAAGCCGATGAACGCCGACACGGCGTCCTCGTTCGCGGCCGCCTGCCAGGCGATGGGGAACGCGAGGGCGGCCGGGGACTGGTTCCGGTACGCCCGCGCGGCCATCACGGTCGAGCCCAACCCGTGGGAGGACCACCTGGCCGTCCTCCACTCGATGCTGGAGTGCGGACGCGACGACCTGGCCCGGGAGATCCTGGCGGATCGCAACGGCCACCCCGCGGTCGACTACGCATCCGAGCCGGAGTGGCTGGTCTACCTGCTGCGCAGTGGCCGGATGGACCTGGCGTACGAGTTCCAGCGCCTGCCCGGCTGGGAGGTGCCCTACGAGGTCCTGCACGTCCTCGCTGAGGCCGGACGCCCTGACCTGCTGAAGACGTGGGGCGACCATAACTGGGCGGTCGACGACGAGCGCGTCGACCAGGCCCACCGTGCCGCAGCCGCGGGCACCCCGCCGATCAGGCCGCTGACGCCGACCGCCCAGGACCTCGCCGAGCTCTCGGAGGGCTACGCCGAGATCCAGCGCATGCCGCACTCCCAGCGCCAGCACCCCATTGAGCTCCTGATCCAACGCGCCGCCGCCTGCGGCCACTTCTCCGCCGTTCTCGATCTGCTGGAGCTGCTGCCGCACGACGACGAGTTCAACGGTCGTACGTCGTCGGCCTTCAGTGCACTGTGGCTGGCTCACACCGGTTTCAATCAGGCACCGTGGTGAGCAGGCGAGCAGGAGCACCCTAGGACAGGAGCGCTTCGCCGAGCCGTCGCCAGTGCGGCATGGCGGACTGGCCTGGTTCGACGCCGATCACCTGCACGGTGACGTGGTCGGCGCCCGCGTCGACATGGCCATGGAGCTTCTTGACGATGGTGTCGAGGTCGCCCCAGAACACGAAGTCGTCGATGAGGCGGTCGCTGCCACCGTTGCTGATGTCCTCCTCCGAGTAGCCCAGGCGGCGGAACTTGGCGATGTTGAACTTGCCGTTGAGGTAGGCGTGCATGTGCTCGCGCGCCATCGCGCGGGCCTTGCCGGGGTCGGTCTCGAACAGCACCGCGTGCTCGACGCCCAGGAACGCGTCCGGTCCCAAGATCTCCCGCGCGTGCGCGGTGTGCGCCACGTTCACCTTGTAGCAGTGGGCGCCGGCCGAGCGGTCGCGGGCCAGCTGGAGCATCTTGGGCCCGTACGCCGCCAGGATCCGGCGCATCGGGGCCTTCGGCGCGGGGTTGGGCGTCTTGCGCGCGTCCAGCTCGTCGAGCTCGTCCAGGTATTCGGTCATTGCCGTCATCGGCGTCGTGCCGGGGCGGTCGTTGCCACCGAAGCCGAGGCCGAGCACGTGCCGGTCGGGATAGGCGTCGGCAAGCAGGAGGGCGGCGCCATGCGTCCACATCGCCCCGCGCGACCAGATCTTCGCGATGCCGTTGACGATGTGCATCCGTTCAGTGGAGGCGAGCAGGAAGCCCGCCTGCGTGAGCGCCTCGCGCCCGAGCAGCTCGGGGAACCAGAGTGCCTTCCATCCCCGCTCCTCGAGCTCCTGGACCGAGTCGCGCATCTGCGCGGCCGGCTGGAACTCGAAGTCAAAGGTGTAGACCCCGAACGTTCCAAGGTCGAGGCCGTCAATGCTGCCCATCGAACATCCCTCGTACATGTCGCCGATCAGAACACATCGAAGTATCGCAGATTTACGATGTGAACGCCACGTGCATGCGGTGCCGGTCAGGGCATGTCTCGATCGAGCAGCAGGTCAGCGGCGATTCGTGGTGAGGTCCTGGGTACCGATGACCTTGAGGAGCCGCAGGGCCTCGTACGAGGACGAGCCGGGTTCGGCCGTGTAGAGGACCAGGCGCTGGTCACGGTCGGGGATGCTCAGCATCTCGCAGCACAGGACCAGCGGACCGACCTGTGGATGGTCGATGGTGGTGCACATGGTGCGTTGCGCGCCGACCTCGTGATCGGCCCACAACTCCGCGAACTCGGTGCTGCCGTCGAGCAACTCCGCGACCAGCTCGGAGATCTCCAGGGAGCCGGGATAGCGTGCCGAGGCCGCTCGCAGGTCCGAGACGATGTCCCTGGCATAGCGCTCGGTCCGGGGCACGCCGAAGCCCGGTTTCGCCGTGCTGTCCAGGAAGATGTGCCGTGCCAGATTGCGCTCCTTCGGCGCGAGCGTGGAAAAGTCGGTGATGAGCGCGGCGCCCAGGTCGTTCCAGGCGAGCACCTCGAACTTCGCATCGATGATCAGAGCCGGGATGGCGTCGAGCCTGTGGAGCATCTGCAGCATGCCCGGGCTGACATCGCCGCGCGGCCCCGCCGGCCCGTCCGGCAACTCGCCTGCCAGGCGGTAGAGATGCGTGCGTTCGTCGCCGGACAGGCACAAGGCCTGGGCCAGTCCCGCCAGCACCTGCCTGGACGGATGAGGGCCGCGGCTCTGCTCCAGCCGTGTGTAGTAGTCCACCGAAATGGCGGCCAGGACCGCGACCTCCTCGCGGCGAAGCCCCGGCGTGCGGCGTCGCCGTCCTGCGGGCAATCCGACATCTGCCGGCCGCAGCCGTTCCCGTCGTGTACGGAGGAACGCGGCGAACTCATCCTTGTCCACCACACCAGCCTGCCAGGCGGTCCGAGCCGCAGACAGGGATCGCCAGTCCCTGGCTAAGCCGACTCTGCCACCGGCCCCGCGAGTCCTCCAGCCTGATCGGTATGACAACGAACGAGATGGCCCGCGCAGTGTTGTTCCACGAGACCGGTGGACCCGAGGTCCTCCGGCTGGAGAACGTCCAGATCGGCGACCCCGGGCGAGGAGAGGTGCGTATCCGCATCGATGCGATCGGGCTCAACCGTGCCGAGGCGCTGTTCCGCTCCGGCGCGTACTGGCTCTCGCCCGACCTCCCCTCGTCCCGCCTGGGCCACGAGGCCGCCGGGGTGGTCGAGGCCGCCGGTGAGGACGTTCACCACCTCAAGCCCGGCGACCCGATCAGCACCGTCACGATCGGCGACATGTCCGCGCACGGCGTCTATGGCGATCGCGTCATCGTCCCCGCATCCGAGGTCATCGAGCGGCCGGCCGGCATCGACGCGGTGACCGGCGCCGCCACCTGGCTGGCGTACACCACCGCCTACGGCGCCCTCGTCGAAGTCGGCCGGCTGCGCCCGGGCGCCACGGTGCTCATCACCGCCGCCGCCGGAGCGGTCGGGATCGCCGCCATCCGCATCGCGAAGCACCTCGGCGCGATCCCCATCGCCACCACACGCGACGAGACCAAGCACGCGCAGCTGGCCGAACTCGGAGCCGCCCACGTCGTTCCGGCCGACCATGTCCTCAAGGAGGTCCAGACCCTGACCGGCGGGCGCGGCGCCGCCCTCGTCCTCGACGCGATCGCCGGTCCCGGTCTGGAGACCCTCGCCCAGGTGGTGGCTCCGGACGGCACCCTGATCGTCACGTCCAACCTCGACCCGAGCCCCACGCCCCTGCCCTGGACCTGGCCCCTCGATCTGCGCAAGTACGCCAACCCGATGTTCTACGGAGCCGACCCGGCGCGGATGGAACGGGCCCGCCGCTTCATCACCGCCGGCCTGGACACCGGCGCCTTCGCACCCGTGATCGATCGCACCTTCGATCTCACCGAGATCGTCGAAGCCCACCGCCACCTGGATTCCAACGCCCACGTGGGCAAGGTGGTCGTCGAAGTGCGGCACTAGCCGCCGGGCCGTGCAGGTTCCATCGAGCTCAGAGCGGCCCCACCGCTAGGCGTCCACGACGGAGAGGACGATCTTGCCGGTGGCGCTGTTGGTCTCGCCGTGGGCGTGCGCCTTGGCGGCGTCCGCGAGCGGCACCACGGTGTCGATCTCGACGCGCAGGCGGCCGGACTCGACCAGCGCGGCGATCTCCTGCATGGCGTGGTGGTCGGGCTCGACCAGGAGCGTCTCGGCGCGGATGCCGGTGGTGTCGAACTCCTCCAGCAGGCCAAGGGCGAGCGACACGATGACGCCGCCGGGCTTGAGGACCTTGGCGGACCGCGCCCCGTAGTCGCCTCCGATGGTCTCCAGGACGACGTCCACGTCGCTCACCGCTTCGGCGAAGTCGGTCGTCCGGTAGTCGATCGGCTCGTCCACCCCCAGCGACCGGAGGAAGTCGTGCTTGGGCGCGCTGGCCGTGCCGATCACGTACGCGCCGCGGGCCTTGGCGATCTGCACGGCCAGATGGCCCACGCCCCCGGCGGCCGCGTGGATCAGCACGCGCTGGCCCGCCTGGACGCCGGCGACGTCGACGAGGGACTCCCAGGCGGTGAGGGCGGCCAACGGGATGGCGGCGGCCTGCACATGGTCGATGTTGGCGGGCTTGCGGGCGAAGTACCTCGAAGGCGCCGCGACGTACTCGGCATGGGAGCCGTGGCCCTGCGGGTACTTGAGCATGCCGAAGACCTCGTCGCCCGGCTTGAGCAGGGCCACTCCCACGCCGACCTTCTCCACCACGCCCGACACGTCCCAGCCCAGGACGAACGGCGGTTCGCCCACCGTGTAACCGGCCTGCCGGTTCTTCCAGTCGGTGGGGTTGAGCCCGGCCGCGTGCACGCGGACCAGGACCTCGGTCAGCCCGGGCTCGGGCCGGGGGAGTTCGATCTCCTTCAGCACCTCCGGGCCGCCCAGAACGTCCTGGCTGATGGCCCGCATAAGCGTTGTCGTCATGACGATCAGCCTGTCCGTTCGGGCGGCGGCGCCGGAAGTGGCCTGATTGCCAATATCTGTAAGGATCTGGCCAACCCGGGGCCCGTGGATCCGCCCAGTGGCTGCCGAGCCACTGGGCGGATCCGTAGGGCGGCGGTCACCGGGCGGTGGTGGCGAAGATGCTTCCGGCGGGTGCGGCGGGAGTGCCGGTGGCCACGCCGTAGAACGGGTGGAACCGGCCGGGGCCGGTGCCCAGTCCGATGTAGTCGCCGACGAAGAAGCCCCCGGCCACGGCGGCGCCGGACATGTCGAAGTCGGAGCCGATCTTCGTCTCGCTGAAGGTCCGGCCGCCGTCGTGCGAGTGCAGCAGCAGGGTGCTGGTCGTCAGCGGCGCTCCGGAATCGTCGTTGCGGAAGTCGTAGTGAAGCACGCCGACCGTGCCGTCGGGCAGCACGGCGATCGCTGCGGTGAAGGCCTGCGTCGAGGTCACCTTGTTGATGGCGTACGACACGTTCCGCCAGGTCCGGCCACCGTCGGTCGACTTGGCCAGCGCGATCTGGTCACGGGCGCCGCCCGTCGAGCGGGCGTCCTGCCAGACCATGTAAACGGTCTTGCTCCCCGGGCGCGGGTCGGCGGCGATCGAGGGAAGGATGTCGCCCGTACGGACCGGTGCCCCGGTCGTCGGGTCGGTCACGCCGGCGAACCGATGCCTGTCCACGATCACCGGGCGGCCCCAGGACGCGCCGCGGTCGGTGGAGCGCTGTGCGGCGATGTTGAAGTCGCTCACCTGCTGGTCCGCGTCGAAGATCAGGTCGAAACCGTTGACCAGCGCGCGGTCGCCGGTCTGCACGATCTGGTTGCCGATCGTCTGGTTGCCCGCGCCCGGATCGAAGATCGGCCGTGCGCGCTGCCACGTCCGGCCGCCGTCGACGGTCCGTGCGAACCAGGTCGGACCGCGGAACTCGGTGGGGGCACCCGGACCGGCCGAGCGGAGGGAGTTCAGGCGCCGGCTGAGAACGCCGCGCCCGCCGGTCGTCTTGGCCGCGGCGGCGGCCTGCGCGTCGGGGATCTCCAGCCGATCCCAGATTGCGTAGGCGAAACGGGAGTCGAAGCGATCGGCCGTCAGGCTGTTCTTGTCATTGAGGATGTTGGGAGAGGTGTCGCGGCGCAGCTCCGTCGTGGGGCCCCACGTCCGGCCGCCGTCGGTGGACCTGCTGACCAGCATGGCATGGTTCGCGTCCTGCGCGATGTCGAGCGCGAGGCTCATGAAGTAGGCGTTGCCGTTGGGGGAGATCGAAGTCCACGGATCGGTCGCCCGCTCGTAGTCGCCCTTGTTGGCCGCGGTGCCGCCCGTGCAGCGCGCGTGCCGGGGCTGGACCGCCGACAGCCGCCAGGACCGCCCGCCGTCGAGGGAGAAGGCGGCGAGGTTGGCGTTGGCACCGCCGTTGGACCAGCGGTCCTGCTGCCAGCCCCCGATCAGGTTGGACTTCAGCCTCGGGTTCACCGACACCCACGGTTCGACCTCGGTACCGGGATAGTTGGTGCCCGTCTGGGCGCCGGCCGGCACGCCGTTGCAGGGCGCGCCCTTGGGCCCGGCACCGGGGAACGGGCTGCCCTCCGGACTGACCTGGACGGGGGACCGGGCGGTGACGGGGTCGGCTGCCGCACTGATCGCCGGAGAGACCACCAGGGCCAGCGCTCCCGTCAGTGCCATCGCGGATCTGCGCATTCATGCCTCCTCGGACACTGGATGCAGTCGAGTTCGACCTTGAAGCCGGGAGCGAGCCCAACGTCCGCCCGCCGAAGAGACCTGTCAACGTCCGGTAACGGACATCGAGGTGACCGACCGCGGCGTGGAGGTGCCACACCCTGCCGGTGCGCGGCGTATATCAACGCGGCATATATCAAGGGGTGTCCGGATCGTGCCGATCCTAGGATCGGTTGCCATGACATCGACGGACCCCCGTCCCACCGCCGTCGCCGCGGAACTGGCTGTGCTCATCGGGCATGAGGACGCGCGGGTGCGGCGGTCCGGGCTTGTGCGCCTTGCCGCACACCTTGAGGCCGGCCATCATGCGGAGCGGGCGCGTCATGATACGGAGCCGGCGGCATATGCCTCGTCGCTGCCGACGTTCCTGGACGAGTCGGCTGAGGCGGCGCTCGCGCTGGCGCGCATCTACCTGCGCCTGCGCCGGTACGTCCGGTCCTGGCCCGACTGGCGCGCCGCCGATCTGCCGGTCCCCGTCCAGATCGCGTGGCTGAGCGCCGAGATCGCCGACCGGCCCGAGACCGTACGGGAAGAACCGGCCGGGGATCTGCTCTATCAGGCCGTGCGCGGGATCGGCGCGGTCCACCTGGACGACCCCGAGCTTCTCATCCGTGAGCTGGCGGGACGTCCTGACGCCGTACTGCGGGCGGAGGCTTTCCGGGTCACGCGCGAGGCACTGCATGCGGCCCTGCTGTCCCCGCGCCGGGCGCGGACGCTCGTCATCGGGCTTGCCGTCGACGTCCCTGACGCCTTGCGCGAACTCGCCGAGCCCTGGGCGGCCCTGGATCCGCTTCCGCACGAGCAGGTGCGCCGCCTCCTCGAAACGGGACCGGCCGACGCGGCGATCGAGGTCGCGGCCCGGCACGGGCACCAGGCCCTGCTCCGCGACGTCGCCGCCGACGACGGGTGGCCGCCGGAGCCGCGGCGCCGGGCGCTGGAGGCGCTCGGCGGACTGGCGACCCGGGACGACGTGACGGATCTGCTCGGCGTCGCCGCCCGGGACCCGCTGCTGCTCGCCGGACCCGCCATCACGTGCCTGCGCGGGCTGCACCGGCGCGGCCACTTCCCGTCCGGACGGGACGTTCCGGCGATCGTGGGCCTGGCACTCGCCGATCACTCGGCTCCCGCCGACGAGATCGCCACCCTCCTCTACCCGGTCCGGCACGAGGCCGTCCGCGAGCTGACCGCCGACGACCCACGCCGCCTCGAACTGCTCGTCGCGCTCGACGCGCAGGGCACCGGCGAGCCGATGGCGGGGGGCGCCGTCACCGCCCTGGCGCGCGCTGCCCAGGACCCGGCGCCGTTTCTGCGGGCGATCCGGGCATTGCGGCACGAGGCCGCCGAGGAGACAGTCATCGAGCTGCTGCCCCGCGCACCGCGGGCGGGGCTCGACGCGCTGGAGGCCATCGGAGGTGCGCGGACCGTCGCGGCGCTGCGCGCGGGACTCGGGCTGGACGGCGGCGACGTCGCCCCGCACCTGAACCCGATCCTCCACCGCGCCCTGGAACTCCTCTGGCATCTCAGCGAAGACCCGGCCGACCGGCGATCGATCCTGGATCGCCTCAACCCGCGGGACCTGCCGCCCCGTGTCGCCGCCGACCTGGGCGGCCCGGATCCGCGCGAGCTGGCCCTGCTCCGTTCCGCCCTGGACCCCGGCGAGCCGGTCGAGGCGCTCTGCAGGATCGCCCGCAACGGCGACGCGAGCACCGTCCCGGTGATCGCTGACCTGCTGCTGCGGATCGTGTCCGACCTCGCGGAGGCCTGGCGTTCGGGCGCTGGTTCCGCCACGCCGAGCGTCGAACCCCACGTGCCGGACGACGCCGTGACCGCGATCCGCGACCTCGGCGGCCGGCTCTTCCGGCGGGGCGCCATCCGGCCACGCAGCCTGCTGGACGCCGCCGACGAGACCGAGGCCGGGAACGCGCTCGCCGCAGGCATCGCCCTGGACCTGCTGGAACGTCCCAGGCTCACGCCGCAGGAACAATCGATCCTGCTCAGCCTCCTCCTCCGCATCCCCTCCTGCCGGGTCAGGGCGCGGGTCCATCCGTTCCTGCGGCATCGGGACCGGCACGTCCGCAAGCACACGATCGCGCTGATCGCGCGCGACGCCGGGGACGCGCGGGCGCTGTCGGCGAGGCTGATCCCGCTCACCGCCGCCGACGACCCGCAGACCGTGCGGCAGGCGCTCGTCGCGCTGGGGGAGGCCGGCGCGTCGTGGGCCGTGCCCGCGATCGCCGCCTGCCTCGACCACCCCACCATGAACGTCAAGAAGACGGCGGCCGCAGCCCTCGCCCGTGCCGGCGCACCCGAGGCGGTGCCCAAGCTGCTGGACTGGCTCGGCCGTCACGACAACCCCGGCCTGCGCGAGGCGCTCACGGAGGCCCTGCGTGCGATCCTCGGCGACGCCTTCGCCGCCACCCTCCTCGCCGCCGCGGACCGCGCCACGGATGAACGCACGCGAACCCTTCTGCTCCGCCCCCTGGAGGGCGCGCCCACTCGGCCGCTCTCGGACGTTGACGCCCTGACCTCCGGCCCCTGGGACGCCGGGATCGCGCGCCGTGTCGTGGCCGCGAACACACTCTCCCCGCGGCTGCGGCCCTTCCTGGCGAACTGGCTGGATCTCGCCGACGGTGACCTGGTAGTCCTGCGGTTCACGCTCCGGCTCTGCTCTCCGCCCTGGTCGGACGCGGAGATCGAGACCTTCGCCCGTGCGTCCCGGACGCTGATCGACGCGCTGCCCGGTCACGACGACGACGTGCTCGTGGACCTGCTCGACCAGGTGATCGCCCGGTTCGATCCCGTCCGGAGGCTGGAGACGGCCGATCGCCTGCGGCGGATGCCGCTCGGCAGAGCCGCGATCGTCCTGCTACGTCGCTGCGACGCCGTTCTGACCAGGTCCGACCTGGAACGCGCGCTGGAGCACAGCGGCCCCAACCCCTGGCTGACGCAGGAGACGGTCCTGCGGGAGGCGTTCGGCGTACCGCCCGGCGTGCCCGACGACGGGAACTCCTCCCGCACCCGCCTCGACGCGCTGATCAGCGACTTCCCGAGGGCTTCACCGGATGTCCAGCCCGCCCTCCTCGACCAGATGATCGGGTTGCAGCCGCTCGGGGCGCCGCCCTGGACCGTCGCCGAGGAGGCCCGCCGCCCCGCAACGGCGACCCGCGTCCCACGCCCTGCCGATCTGGACCAGCCTCGCTCGCAGGCGCAACGCGAACGCCTCCTGGCCATGCTGGACGATCCCGACAGTGCTCGCCGGGAGACCGCCGCCCGCGTCCTCGTCGACTGGCCCGAACCCGAGGTCCGCCGGGCGGTCCTGCGCGCCTTCCTGGACTCCCGGATCGATGTCGTTCCCGTCTCAGTGTCAGCCTCAGTGCTCTCCACGGCGACCGCCGCGGACCTGGCGGCGAACCCCGAGCGCACCGCCCGCCTGGTGGCCCGGTCCCCGGCCGATGTCGAACGGCTCCTACCGCAGCTGATCTCCTCCTGGGAGCACGGCGACTCCGCCGTCCGCGACGCGGTCGCCTCCGCCCTGCGCCGCGTCCCCGCGGACATCGTGGCCGCCGCACTCTCCGACCGCCTGGACGCGGGCGCCTGGGGCTTCCTGGATCTCATCTCCGGCCGGACACTGACCCGTAGCCCCATCCTGACCCGCACCGTCCAGCGCCTGCGCGGCGAGGGGCGAGACGATCTCGCCGGCCACCTCGTCCTGGTCGACGGTCCGCTGCGCGTCCCCGGTGCGGCCCGCGAGGACGAGGCCGCGCTCTCCTCCCTGCGGGAACGCCGGCCTCCGGCGCCTGAACCCTCCAGGGCAGACCTGTTCCAACAGGCTCGCGAGGGCAACCCCGCCGAGGTCAGGCGGGCGCTCACCCGGCTGGCCGAACGCCACACCACCGACCCCGACCTCCAGGAGCTGCTCGCGAAGCTGATCGCCCACCCGGAGACGCGGGTCAGGCTGCATGCGCACCGCGTCTCCCGCGCCGTTCTCGACCGGCCCGCCTACCTGGAGCAGACGGCGCGGCTCCTGAGCGACCCGCAGCCCAACGTCGTCCGCTCGGCCATCAAGACGCTGAGCCACGCCGCCTGGGAACCGGCGATCCCCGGCCTGATCGCCCTGCTCTCCCACAAACGTCCGCCCGTCCGAAGCGCCGCCGCCGAAGGTCTCGTGGCCATCGGCGAACCCGCCGTCCCCGCGCTCAAGCACGCCGCCGGCCGCGCCCGTCCCGACCGCCGCGCCCGCTACACCGACGTCCTGGACGCGATCGCGGCGGGACGCTAGATCTCTCGAAGGAGAACGAGACGTACCGCCCGATGCTGGTTAGATCGAGCGAGGCGGCGCTGACGGAGACAGATGGAGACCCGGACGGAAACGGAGGGAGACCCGATGAGCATGGCCCCGAGGACGGACACGCCGCACATCGCCGACAGCCACGACCTGATCTGTGTGCACGGTGCGCGCGAGAACAACCTCAAGGACGTCAGCGTCGAGATCCCGAAACGCCGGCTGACGGTGTTCACGGGCGTGTCCGGGTCGGGCAAGAGCTCGCTGGTGTTCAGCACGATCGCCGCCGAGTCCCAGCGGATGATCAACGAGACCTACAGCGCGTTCGTGCAGGGCTTCATGCCGACGCTGGCACGGCCCGAGGTCGACGTCCTGGACGGGCTGACGACCGCGATCATCGTCGACCAGGAGCGGATGGGTGCCAATCCCCGCTCCACCGTCGGCACCGCCACCGACGCCAACGCGATGCTGCGCATTCTCTTCAGCAGGCTCGGGCAGCCGCACATCGGCCCTCCCAAGGCGTTCTCGTTCAACGTCGCCTCGGTGAAGGGGAGTGGGGCGATCACCGTCGAACGCGCAGGCAAGGGCAAGGCTGAGAAGAAGACGTTCACCGTCCTCGGCGGCATGTGCCCGCGCTGCGAGGGCACCGGTCGCGTGACCGACTTCGACCTGACCCAGCTGTACGACGACAGCAAGTCGCTCAATGAGGGTCCGTTCACCATCCCCGGCTACAACGCCGACGGGTGGTACGTGCGCATCTTCGCGGAGGCGGGCTTCCTGGACCCGGACAAGCCGATCCGGAAGTACACCAAGCAGGAACTGGACGACTTCCTGTACCGCGAGCCGACCAAGGTGAAGATCGACCGCACCAACCTCACCTACGAGGGGCTGATCCCGCGGATCCAGAAGTCGTTCCTGGCCAAGGACCGGGAGGCGATGCAGCCGCACATCCGGGCCTTCGTGGACCGCGCGGTCACGTTCATCACCTGTCCCGACTGCGAAGGCACGCGTCTCAACGAGACCGCCCGTTCCTCACGGATCGCGGGAATCAACATCGCCGACGCGTGCGCCATGCAGATCAATGACCTGGCCGAATGGGTTCGCGGTCTCGACGAGCCGTCGGTGGCGCCGCTCCTGGGCTCGTTGCGGCACAGCCTCGACTCGTTCGTGGAGATCGGGCTCGGCTATCTCAGCCTCGACCGGCCCGCCGGCAGCCTGTCGGGCGGCGAGGCGCAGCGCGTGAAGATGATCCGCCACTTGGGCTCAGCGCTCACGGACGTCACGTACGTCTTCGATGAGCCCACGATCGGGCTGCATCCCCATGACATCCAGCGGATGAACGACCTGCTGCTGCGGCTGCGCAACAAGGGCAACACGGTGCTGGTCGTGGAGCACAAACCAGAAATGATCGCGATCGCCGACCACGTCGTGGACCTCGGCCCCGGCGCCGGCGCAGCAGGCGGCACGGTCTGTTTCGAGGGCACCGTCGAGGGGCTGCGGGCCAGTGACACTCTGACCGGGCGCCATCTGGACGACCGGGCCGCCGTCAAGGACGCCGTGCGCAAGCCCACCGGCACGCTGGAGATCCGTGGTGCGAACAAGCACAACCTGCAGGATGTGGACGTCGACATCCCGCTCGGGGTGCTGACCGTGATCACCGGTGTGGCCGGTTCGGGTAAGAGTTCGCTGGTGCACGGGTCGATGCCCGCTGACGCGGGAGTGGTGTCGATCGACCAGAGCGCGATCAAGGGCTCGCGGCGCAGCAACCCGGCGACCTACACCGGGCTGCTCGACCCGATCCGTAAGGCGTTCGCCAAGGCCAACGGGGTGAAGCCGGCGCTGTTCAGCGCCAACTCCGAAGGTGCCTGCCCCAATTGCAACGGTAACGGGATCATCTACACCGACCTGGCGATGATGGCCGGTGCCTCGACGACGTGCGAGGAGTGCGAGGGCAAGCGGTTCCTGGCATCGGTGCTGGAGTACACCTTCGGCGGCCGTGACATCAGTGAGGTGCTCGCGATGTCGGTGACCGAGGCCCAGGAGTTCTTCGGCTCCGGCGAAGCGCGCACCCCAGCCGCGCGCACCATCCTGGACAGGCTCGCCGACGTCGGGCTTGGTTACGTCAGTCTCGGCCAGCCGCTCACCACACTCTCCGGTGGTGAACGTCAGCGGCTCAAGCTGGCCACGCACCTGGGCGAGAAAGGCGGGGTCTACGTTCTGGACGAGCCGACCACCGGCCTGCACCTGGCCGATGTCGAGCAACTGCTCGCCCTGCTCGACCGCCTGGTCGACTCCGGCAAATCCGTCATCGTCATCGAACACCACCAGGCCGTCATGGCCCACGCCGACTGGATCATCGACCTCGGCCCCGGCGCCGGCCACGACGGCGGCCAGATCATCTTCCAAGGCACGCCCGCCGACCTCATCACCGCCCGATCCACCCTCACCGGCCAACACCTCGCCGCCTACGTGGCCCCCTGACCAATCCCCACAGACACTCGTCGGCGTCGTTGTTCAAGGAGCCTTCAATGATCGTTTGACTACCGTGTGGACCATGATCCGATCACGGTGGATTGACGCGCTGCTCTGGCTGCTGGTGCTTCCGTTCACCGTGTGGGCGGTCCTGAGGATCTCGGGCTGGACGCCCACCTGGCACTGGGTGTCGCTCGTCGCCTTCACTCCCTACGTGGCTGCGGCCTCTGTCCTGCCCCTGATCCTCACGCTCGTGCTGCGCCGCCGGGCGGTGGCGTTGACGGCATTTGTCACGACCATCGCGTTCGCCTCGGTCGTCATGCCAAGGCTCCTCCCCGACGGCAACCCTTCCGCCCACGGAGCGCGGCTGCGGGTGCTCAGTGTCAATCTGGCGGTGGGGCAGGCCGATGTGACTGCCGTGATGAAGCTGGTACGCGCCGTCCGGCCCGATGTGCTGACGGTGCAGGAAATCACGCCGCAGGCGGCCGGAAACCTGGACAGGGCAGGGCTGCGCACACTGCTGCCGCACGTCGTCGACCGATCGTCCCTCGACCTGCCGGGCTCCGGCATCCATGCCCGTTACCCGCTCACCGAACTACCGATGATCGAAATCGGCGGATTCCGGCAGGCACGGGCGACGCTTCAGCACCCGAGCGGCCAGCGCGTCGAGGTGGTTTCCGTACATCCTTGCTCTCCCAGCGACGTGCACGATACGCCGTGCTGGGCCGACGGCCTCAAGGCCCTGCCGAGAGCGGGCGGCGTGCTCAAGGTGCTCGCGGGTGATTTCAACTCCACCCTCGATCACCGTCCCCTGCGTGATCTGCTCGGGAGCGGATACCGGGACGCCGCAGACGCCAGGGGGAAGGCGCTGATACCGACCTGGCCCCAGCGCTGGTGGAACGTCCCGGGGGTGACACTCGACCATGTTCTCGCAGATCGCCGGATGGCAGTGGAGGACTTCAGCGTGCACTCCCTGCCCGGCACCGATCATCGCGCGGTGTTCGCCGCCCTCCGCCTGCCATGACAGAAGTGGCGGCCGTTCAGATCGTGCCACCGAGCTTGGCTCGTGGGATCTCGGCGAACCCCGACAGGGTGAACCAGCTGGGGACCATACGCCGCAGTTCTTGCGGGCCTTGGACGGTCAGCTCACCTCTGCGTAGCGCGTCGGCCCAGCGCAGATCACCGCGCCAGACCCCGACCATGTTGCGCAGGCTGGTCTCCACCGTCACCGCGACCTCGTGACCCGGGTCGAAATCGCACACGTCCGCCTCGCCCTGCGCGATGACCAGCCACCAGTGCCGGGACTTCGCGGGCACATCCGGAAACCGGAACAGGACCACCGTCCGGCCGGGCGGCGTGGCGGCATGGTTGACGTTGCGGCGCATGTCCCACAGCAGCAACGTCGGATCGAGGTCCTCGTCGCCGAGTTCGCCGATCCACCGGATGCCCCAGGCGCCGAGCGCCTCCACGATCGGCCGCAGCTCCAGCCCGGCCTCGGTCAGCAGGTAACGCACCTGGTCACCCTCGTCCTGGCGCTTCACGACGCCCGCCAGAACGAGCCGGTTCAGCCGCTTGGACAGCAAGGTGGGCGACATGCGTGGCACGCCGCGGCGCAGCTCGTTGAAATGCCGGCTGCCTGACAGCAGCTCACGGATGACGAGCAGAGTCCAGCGCTCGTCAAGCAGTTCCATGGCCTTGGCCACGGGACAGAACTGGTGGTACGAGGACCCCATTGATGCAGGCTAGATCCGGCCTGGCGGCTAGTACAGATCCTGTACTGGAGAAGACGTACCGCGCATTCTTAGCCTCGGACCGTAGCCGGAACCGAGGGGGCGCACATGAGTGAACTGAAGGCCAAGCACCGGGCGATGTGGGCGCAGGGGGACTACGCCGCACTCGCAAGGGAGGTCATCCCAGAGCTTGGCGCGAGTCTGGTCGAGGCATGCGATCTACGGCCGGGACAGCGGGTGCTGGACGTCGCGGCGGGTACGGGCAACGCCGCCATCCCCGCCGCCCTGACCGGCGCGGACGTCGTCGCCAGCGACCTGACGCCGGAACTTCTGAAAGCCGGGCAGGCGGTCGCGGCTCAACGCGGCGCGCATCTGAACTGGGAGGTCGCCGACGCCGAGGCGATGCCGTTCAAGGACGCGGAGTTCGACGTCGTCATGTCATGTGTCGGCGTCATGTTCGCACCGAATCACCAGGCCGCCGCCGACGAGCTGGTCCGCGTCACCCGTTCCGGCGGCACCATCGCGCTGCTGAACTGGACGCCCGAAGGGTTCATCGGGCAGATGTTCGCCACGATGAAGCCGTACGCGCCGCCGCCCCCGCCAGGAGCTCAGCCGCCTCCGCGATGGGGTGACCCCGACCACGTCAAGGCGCTGTTCGGCGACCGGGTGGAAGACTTCACCGCCACCCACCGGACCGTGCGCATCGACCGCTTCAAGACGCCGGAGGAGTTCCGGGACTACTTCAAGGCGTTCTACGGCCCGACCATCGCCGTGTACAGGAACATCGCCGACGCCCCCGAACGCGTCGCCGAGCTGGACGAGGCCCTGGCCGCGCTGGCCCGCAGCCACCTGGGCGAGGAGGGCATGGACTGGGAGTACCTCCTGGTCACCGCTCGCAAGATCTGACATGGCCGACGGCCACCGAGAGAAACCCGCTTCATCGCCGGTCCTTGGGGCCATCGCACGTAGGACGTACGGCATCACGCCGCCGTGGCGGTAGTGGCTGGCCTCCCGCGGAGCGTCGAGTCGTATCCGGGCCTGGAAGGCGATGTTTCCGGCGCGGACGGTTGCGCATGCGGGCACGACGCCCTCGTTGAGGGGGGCCAGTCCGGTGATGGTGATGGTCTCCTCCCCGGTCAGGCCGAGGTCGTCGGCGTTCTGGCCGGGCGGGAACTCCAGCGGCAGGATCCCCATGCCGACGAGGTTGAACGTTGGCGAACGCGCCGCGCAAGCCTCGGCGCCGGGGCGTGCTGTACGCCACCGCGCTCGCCCTCGGCTGGGCGGGCCTAGCCGCACGCCGTCTTCCCATGGACATCCCCGAACCGGACGGCGGACGCTGAGCCAACGGGTGTTCTACCTGGGTGATGAGCCTGTGGAGGTCGTTCTCCGGTTGGCCCGGGAGCGTTTCCGGTCGTGTTGGCGTTCGAGCTGGACCATGAGCGGACGGCTGCCGAACAGGCTCAGTTGCTGCACGTGGACAGGTGCCAAGCCGAGCGCCAGGGCGTGGCCCAGTCCGCGCGCCTCGGGCAGAAGCACGACCGCCCGTCCCTCGTCGGTGAGGACTCGGGCGAGTTCGCGCCACCATCGCTCCGGGTGCCCGGCGAGACGCCCACCCGCGCCGACCTGCTCTCCCCAGGGAGGGTTGCACAGCACGCGGTCGATGCTGCGGTCGGCGACGGGGAGGGCGCCGGCGTCGCCGTGCTCGACGGCGATCGGAAATGGCCCGGCGTTCTGCCGTGCCGCCCGGCGCGCGGCCGGATCGAGGTCGAATCCGAGCAGCGCGGTGCCCGGCACCGTGTGGTGGGCCTCGATGAGCAGCGTTCCCGCTCCACAACAAGGATCAAGCACCCGCTGGCCCGGATGCAGTGCGGCCGCCTGAGCCATGGCGGCGGCGACCGGCGGGTGCAGCGTTCCCGGAATGGTCGCGTTCTTATAGGCGCGCCGGTGTGCCGGGCGCCGCCCCAAGCGGAGGAGCAGGGTGGCGTGAGTGCCGTCCAGCGTCAGCCGCCATCCGCTGTGGCCGGGCGGCGGAGGTTCGCCGTGCCGGCGTGAGTGGTACGGCACACCTGCGCGCTCCGCCAGGACGCCGCCGACAGCGTCCTCGATGTCGTAGCGGTTGTACGTCCTGCGCCCCAGGAAGGACGCCGAAATCTCGATCCCGCCGAACCCGGCTGGGCCGCCGCGTATCCGGCGTTCCCGTGCGAGACCTTCCAGGTCGACCGTGCGGGCCATCTCGGCCAGGGCGGCGAGGTCACGCTTGTGCGGACCGACGTCGTCCCGGCGGCGGACCAGCAGGAAGACGTCGTCCGCGGTCCGCAGCCGTACGTCGTCGCCGGTCCGGAAGCCCACCTCACGGTGACCGATCCAGTCGATGGTCGCGGAACCCGTCTGCAGAATCTCCGTGCCGAGTGCGGGCTCCAGCCCGCGTACGCACCGCGCCACCAGGCGCGCCGCCGTCACGAGACGGTCGGCGTGCCGGGACGCAGATGCCGAACGAACACGCGCCGTGTGCGCATGATGCCGTCTTCTCCCACGTCGCAACCCGGGACGGTGAACGACCGTCCCGCATCGCCGGCGCCGGGTTGATCCTCGTCGTGCCGACGGAGTGGTCAGCGCAGGTGGAAGAAGTACGTCATGGCCGAAAAGCGTATCAGCGTGGATCAGTCTCCGACTTGTCCGGTCTGCTCTGCTCCGTCGAGTCCGGTGAGCAGTTCGCGTAGCAGGTCGGCGAGCTGCGTGCGGCGGTCAGGTGGCAGGTGGTCGAGGAATTGGTCTTCGGTGGTGAGCAGGTCGGCGACGACGCGGTCGAGCAGGGCGTTGCCCGCGTCGGTGAGGGTGACCGCGCGCGCGTGGTAACCCGATCCGGTGGCGGTCCGTTCGACCAGCCCGGCCTTGACCGCCCGTTCCACGCGTTGGGTGATCGCGCCGCGGGTCACCATGCACGCGTCGGCCAGTTCGCCGGGGCTCATCCGGTAGGGCGGGCCGGAACGCCGCAGTGTGGACAGCAGATCCAGGGTGGCGACGTCCACGCCGAGATCGGCGAGGAGGCGGCGGCGCCGGTCGCCGAAGATCTTGGCGGCCCACCAGATCCGGGTGATGATCCCGATCGACTCCACCGGGACGCCTGGCAGCTCGCGCCGCCAGGCGTCCTGGATGGCGTCGGCGCGGTCAGCGGCCATGTTCGGCTCCGCCGTTGACCTGGATGATCTGTGCGGTGATGTGCCCGGCGGCGGGTGAGGTGAGCCAGTGCACGGTGTCGGCGATGTCGCGCGGGGTTCCTGCCCTGCCGGTGTGGGTCTGCGCGACGAGCATCGCGTGGCGTTCGTCGTCCAGGGCGCCGCCGAAGAACTCGGTGTCCTGGATGAACCCCGGGGCGACCACGTTGACGGTGATGCCGCGAGGGCCGAGGGCGGCGGCGAGATCGAAGGCGTAGGGGTGCAGGGCGGCCTTCATCGGGCCGTAGGACGTGCCGCCCGAGCCCCGGATGGCCGCGATCGAGGTGATGAACACGATCCGCCCAGAGGGGTTCAGCAGATCCCCGAACGCCTCGGTCGGCAACACCGCCGTCAGCACGTTGGCCCGGAAGTTGCCCGTCCACCGCTGGGCCACGCCGTCGGACCCGCCGTGCAGCTCGAGGTTGCCGCCGGCGTTGTTGACCAGCGCGTCGATCGTGCCGAAGCGTTCGGCCAACTCGGCGCGCACGCGCTCCACCTCGGCCGGCTCGCTGAGGTCCGCCGGCAGCGCCGTGGCGCCGATCTCCTTGGCCGTCCCCTCCAGCACGTCGGCACGGCGGCCGATGATCACCACCCGGTCCCCGTCGGCCGCGAAACGCGCCGCCACCGCCTTCCCGATGCCGGTGCCACCGCCGCTGACCACGATCGTGCGCGTCATGCCAACCTCCCTTGAGTTTAGGTCTAAAGTCAGCCTAGCAAAGGATATCGATGCGGCGGCACGGTAGCCGCGGATGATCCCTGCAGTCTCCAGTCCACGAACGCGTCGCCGGCACTGGAGACGCTCAGCCGCACCTTCTCGGCCAGATCTGTGAGCGTGATGCGGCCCGGCTAGCATCCAGCCATGGCAGCCGACTCCATCCCCGATGACCAGGCACGACAGGGCGCAGCCGGGAAGGCCTCGGCATCGGTCTTCGACACCGTCGTGGACCGCAGGAACTCCAACTCCCTGAAGTGGGCGTACGCCCATCACCTGCTGGCGGCCGACGAGGCCGCAGCCGATCCGCTGCCGATGTGGGTCGCCGACACCGACTTCAAGGCCCCCCAAGTCGTGATCGACGCGCTCCACCAGGCCGTGGACCACGGTGTTTTCGGGTATCCCGGCGGCGCGACCGACAGCTACCTCGACGCCGTCACCGGCTGGCAGGCCCGGCGGTTCGGCTGGGAGGTGCCAAGGGAATGGGTGCTGCAGACCGCGGGCGTCATCACCACACTCAAGACCGCCGTGCAGGCGTTCTCCGCGCCGGGCGACTCGGTCTTGATCCAGCCGCCGGTGTACGCGCACTTCCACGACGACGTCCTGCTCAACGGCCGCCACCTCGCGTTCGCCCCGCTGGAGCGGACCGACGACGGCTACCGGTTCGACGCCTGGACGTTCGAGGCCGCCATCCGGCCCGACACCAGGCTGTTCATCCTCAGCCACCCCCACAACCCCACCGGGAACGTCTGGACCGAGGACGAACTGAGGGTCATGGGCGAGATATGTGCCCGGCACGACGTCCTGGTCATCTCCGACGAGATCCACCAGGACCTCATCATCAACCCGGACAAGAAGCACATCCCGTTCGCCTCGCTTGGCCGGGAGTTCGCGCAGAACAGCATCACCTGCACGGCCCCCAGCAAGACCTTCAACCTCCCCGGCCTGCAAAGCGCCAACATCTTCGTCCCTAACCGCAGGCTGCGCGACGAACTGGCCCGCCAGTACGACCGAAACCTGTTCCCCCTGGTCAACGTGCTGGGCATGGTCGCCGCCGAAGCCGCCTACGCGCACGGTGAGCCGTGGCTGGAGGAACTGCTCACCTACCTGCGCGGCAACCACACCCACTTCGCGCAGGCGGTCAACAGCGCCACCTCCAAGGTGCGCGTACTGTCGGCCGACTCCCTCTACCTGGCCTGGATGGACTGCCGTGACCTGGGGATGAGTGCCGAGACCCTGGACAAGTTCATGCTGACCAAGGCGCGCCTGTGGCTGGACAAGGGCCAGAAGTTCGGCATCGAGGGCCACGGCTACATGCGGGTGAACCTGGGCTGCCCCCGCTCCACGGTCAACGAAGCCGCACGACGGCTGATCACGGCCCTCGAAACTCTGTGAACCGCGATTTCATTGCGAGGACCAGGTCACCGTGGCGGCGCGGACCGTACCCGGCGGCGATCTACGACGCCGACCGGGTGCCGGCGTCCTGGGAGGCGGCCCAGGAGGCGAGCAGGCGTAGCGCCTCTTCGGTCGGGGAGCCGGGTTCGGCGGCGTACAACGTCATGGTCAGGTCGGGTTCGGCGCGCAGGTCCATGCTCTCGTAGGCGAGGGTGAGGTCGCCGACGACGTGGTGGTGGAACTGCTTGATGCCGGTGCCGTGGGTGCGGACGTTGTGGGCTCCCCACCGGCGGCGGAAGTCGTCGCTGCGGGTGGACAGTTCCCCGACCAGGTCGTGCAGGCTCTTGTCATGGGGGTCCTTGCCGGCTGCGGTGCGCAGGTTCGCCACGCACATGTCGGAGGCCAGGTCCCAGTCGGGGTAGAAACGGCGGGCTGCGCCGTCGAGGAAGGTGAAGTGGGCGAAGTTCGGCGGGCCGGCCGGGCCGGCCGGGCTGCTGTAGACATCGTGGTACATGGCTCGGCCCAGATGGTTGGCGGCGAGCAGGTCCATCCGGTTGTTGACGATGATCGCCGGGCCGGTGGTGACGGTGTCGAGGGTCCATTGCAGGCTGGGCCGTGCCGTCCATCGCTTGGGGCGGCGATTCGGGCTGCGTGGACGCAGGATCGCGTTGCTGCCGTCGGCCTCGTGCGCGAGGTGGAGCAGATGGGCGCGTTCGGCGTCGTCGAGTTGCAGGGCGCGGGCGATCGCGTCGAGCACGCCGGCCGAGACTCCGGCGAGGGAGCCGCGTTCGAGTTTGGCGTAGTACTCCACGCTCATCCCGGCCAGGGCGGCGACCTCACTGCGCCGTAGTCCGGGGACGCGGCGTTTACCGGCGACGGGCAGGCCGGCCTGCTCAGGGGTGATCTTGGCGCGCCGGGAGGTGAGGAACTCGCGTACGTGGAGCCGGTTGTCCATGACACGACGGTACGACGAGCCTCCCGGCAGGTGGGATGTACTGGCAGTACACCCATCATCAGTGACTTCCTTGCGCGGGGTGGCACGGGTCTGCTGGACGTCATGACCGAGGGCTCATTACGCGCCCTGTGAGGCGACCTGGCCATTTCTTACCGCGACGGCAGTTCCAGCACCGGCAGCGGCGAACCCGGATAACCCGCATAGTCCCGCTGACAACCGAGATCCCACCTCATGATCCATGGACCGGTGCGTGGCGTTCAGGTCCGCATGCCGATACCGCCCGCGAAAGGGGCCGCAGGTTCAATTCCCCCTTCCGTTTCCCACCGATCAAGGAGAAGAGAGGACCTGATGTCTGCCGAGATTTCCAACGACGACCCTGATGTCGAGGTACCGGAGGTATCCCGGCGGGGTTTCCTGTCCACGACCGCCGCTGGTGGTGTGGCGGCCGGTGTTCTTCCTTCCTCGCTCGCTGCAGGCCGGGCCGATGCGTCCGCCGGGCGGGCCGCGCCGTCCGGTGGACAGAGCAGCGCGCTGTCGGTGACGGTGAACGGGCGGCGGCACCAGGTGACGGTGGACAACCGGACGTCGCTGCTGGACCTGCTGCGTGAGCGGCTCGCCTTGACGGGCACCAAGAAGGGCTGCGACCAGGGCGCATGCGGTGCGTGCACGGTGCTGGTGGACGATCGCCGCGTCAACGCGTGCCTGACGCTGGCGGTGCGATGCGAAGGTGCCGAGGTCACCACGATCGAGGGACTGGCCGCGCAGGATGGTGAACGGGACGGCGAGCTGCATGCGCTGCAGCGGGCGTTCATCGAACAGGACGCCTTCCAGTGCGGCTACTGCACACCGGGACAGATCATGTCCGGCGTCGCCTGCATCCGCGAAGGTCACACCGGCTCCCGGGAGGAGATCCGGGAGTGGATGAGCGGCAACATCTGCCGCTGCGGCTGCTACGTCAAGATCGTCAACGCGGTCGAGCAGGCCGCACGCGGTGGGAGGGACTGAGATGCACCCCTTCGCCTACACCAAGCCCGCCGACACCCGCTCCGCGCTGGTGGCCGGGGCGCGCGGCGGCCGCTACATCGCCGGTGGCACGACACTGGTCGACCTGATGCGCGAGACGGTGGAGCGCCCCGGCACGCTGGTCGACATCAGCGGCCTGCCGCTCCGGGACGTACGGACCGGGGAGCGTCGCGAGCTGCGGATCGGCGCGCTGGCCCGCATGTCCGACGTCGCCGCGCACCCCCGCGTCCGCAGCGCCTACCCGGTGGTCTCGCAGGCGCTGGAGCTCAGCGCCTCGGCGCAGCTGCGGAACATGGCCACCATCGGCGGCAACATCATGCAGCGCACCCGCTGCACCTATTTCCGCGACGTCTCCGCCGCGTGCAACAAGCGGCAACGCGGTTCGGGATGTGCCGCCCTGGAGGGCTACAACCGCTCGCACGCGATCCTGGGCACATCGGACGCGTGCGTGGCCACCCATCCGTCCGACCTGGCCGTGGCGCTGGCCGCGTTGGACACGGTCGTGCACCTGCTGGGGCCGGACGGGGAACGCAGCCTCACTCTGACCGAGTTCCTGCTGCGGCCCGGAAGCACGCCCGACCGCGAGCACGACCTGCGGCCAGGTGAGCTGATCACCGCGCTGGAGATCCCGCCGCATCCGCAGCCGCTGCGATCGGGGTATCTCAAGGTCCGCGACCGGCAGTCGTATGAGTTCGCGCTCACCTCCGCAGCGGTCGTCCTGCACATCACCGGCGGCGTCATCCGCGACGCCCGGGTCGCCGCAGGTGGGGTGGGCACGGTGCCGTGGCGGCTGACGGCGGTGGAGCGGCGGCTGGTCGGCGCCCGCCCCTCCGACCGGCTGTGGGCGCAGGCCGCCGCGGAGGCGTCGCACGGTGCCCGCCCGCTCCGCCACAACGGCTTCAAGACCGAACTGCTCGAACGCACCGTCGAACGTCAGCTGCGCACCGTGGGAGGCACGCCATGACCCGGCAGACACGGCCTGCGGCAGGGACGCCGCTGTCCCGGGTGGACGGGCGGCTGAAGGTGACCGGCCAGGCCGCCTACGCCGCCGAACACGACGCCCACGGTGCCGTACGCGGGGTCGCGCACGGTGTCATCGTCACCAGTACCGTCGGCCGGGGGCGGATCACCGGAATCGACACCCGGGCCGCCGCCGGTCAGCGCGGTGTGCTGAAGGTGATCAGCCATGTGAACGCGCCGGAACTGCCCTACCGCCCCTGGCGGGGCGTGCCCGACCCTGCTCGGGGGGAGCGCCTGCGGGTGTTCCAGGACGACCGGGTCCGCTTCTTCGGCCAGCCGGTCGCCGTCGTGGTCGCCGAGACCCTGGAGATCGCCTGGCACGCGGCGAGCCTGGTGCGGGTCAGCTACGACGCCGGGCGGCCGGCGACCGACCTGGCCTCGCCCGCCGGTGAGCCAAACGAGTCCGAGAACTACACGAGGGGGAACGTCGACCAGGCACTGAGGCAGGCGCACGTACGTCTGGATCGGACCTACCGGCTGCAACGCGAGCACCACAATCCGATGGAGACGCACGCCACCATCGCCCGCTGGGACGGCGACCGGCTCACCGTGTGGGACAAGACCCAGATCGTCCTCAACACCCGGGCCGGCCTCGCCGCCGACTTCGGCATACCGGAAGCGTCGGTACGGGTCATCTCGCCGTTCGTCGGCGGCGCGTTCGGCAGCGCCCTCCGGTGCTGGCCGCACGTCACCATCGCCGCGCTGGCCGCCCGCGAGGTGCGCCGCCCGGTCAAGGTGGCGCTGACCCGCAAGCAGATGTACACCGGGACCGGCTTTCGCCCCGTCACCGAATACAAGATCACCCTCGGCGCCGATCAGCGTGGACGGCTCACCGCGACCGTGCACGACATCCGCGCCGAGACGTCAACCTACGAGGACTACAGGGAGGGACTGGGCGACGTGGGGAGGATGACGCACGCCACGCCCAACGTCCGCCTGACCTACCGGACGGTACCGCTGGACATCAACACCCCCACCTGGATGCGCGGGCCCGGGCCGGCCACCGCCGCGTACGCCATCGAGTCCGCGATGGACGAGCTCGCCTACGAACTGGGCATGGACCCGATCGAGCTGCGCATGCGCAACGAACCCGATCGCGATCCCAGCACCGGGGTGCCGTTCTCCACTCGGCGGCTGCGCGAGTGTTTCCGTGTCGGCTCCCGCACCGTCGGCTGGGACAGGCGCAATCCCCGGCCGCGCACGAACCGCGACGGGAACTGGCTGATCGGCACCGGCGTCGCCGTGGCGACCTACCACACAGCGCGTGCCGCGGCCCAAGCCCTGGCCAGGCTCCACGCCGACGGCACCGCGACCGTCCAATGCGGGACCTCCGACATGGGCCCCGGCACCTACACCTCCATGACCCAGGTCGCCGCCGACGCCATCGGTCTCCAGGTGCCCAGGGTGCGGTTCCAACTCGGCGACTCGTCGATGCCGCCGTCCCCGCCGCACGGCGGGTCCATGACCATGGCCAGCGTCGGCTCCGCCGTCCAGGACACCTGCGACAAACTCCGCCGCCAAGCCATCGCCCTCGCCGTCCAAGACCCACGCTCACCCCTGCACGGCACCACGCCCGACGACGTCACCGTCGCAAACGGCCGCCTCCACCTACGCGACAACCCCGCACGCGGCGAGACCTACCAGCAACTACTGGCCCGCAACAATCGCACCTACCTGGAAGCACGCGGCGGCTACACACCCGGCGACGAGGTGGAACGCTTCTCCACCCACGCCTACGGCGCGGTCTTCGCCCAGGTCGCCGTCGACGAACACCTCGGCCTGGTACGGGTCCGGCAGGTGCACGGCGTCTACGACGCAGGCCGCATCATCAACCCCAAACTCGCCGACAGCCAGGCCATCGGCGGCATGGTCGGCGGGATCGGCATGGCCCTGCTCGAACACACGATCACCGACCCCCGCGACGGCCGTATCGTCAACGCGAACATGGCCGACTACCTCGTCCCCACCAACGCCGACATCCCCAACGTCAGCGCCATCTACCTGGGCGGTGACGACCGCACCGCCGACCCCATCGGCGTCAAGGGCCTGGGCGAGGTGGTGATCGTCGGAGTGGCGCCCGCCATCGCCAACGCCGTCTTCCACGCCACCGGACGCCGCGTCCGCGACCTGCCCATCACCATCGAATCCCTGCTGGGCGGCTGACCGAGATACGCCGGAGACCACGTAGCGATCTTCAAGTGGGAGACCGTCAAGGGAGCAAACCGTACAGACCCCGGTAACTGCCGTCATGGCACGTGCCGGGGTCTTCGAGGCATGCCCGGACCTTGGCGGCCTCCCTCTCTCGGCTGGAGAGTGCGGCGTTCTGGGAGATGGTGAGGCGGGCCGCTGGACCGCTGCGGAGTTCCGCCGAACAGTCGGTTCATCGCGGCGATGATCGCTTGGCGAGCCGGTCGGTCTCGTGATCGAACGGAATGGTGGTCAGCTGGTCGCGCACCAATGACGACTCGACGGTCACGACCACCGTCCTTGCGGCTTTGTCGACGGTGACCGCCCCATGGAAGGTTTCGTACCCGGTCCGTGTGTCCGGCGTGTCCGGAGCGTTGGCGTCGGGGTTCAACGAGTCCCGCCGCCCCGCGCACATGGCCGCGGTCTATGGCCACCACTCTCGCGGCGTAATTCATTGTGACGCGGTAACTACGTCGCGCTGCCGGGCGGAGCCGGCGTTGGGGATATCAATCCCACCGAGACCACCGCTTCCGCGCATGCCGCCGACGGCGACTCGGGCGACGTCGGTGACCTGAACGACCAACCGACGCCGGTCGACGAACTGATGGCGGACCCAGAAGGTCGATGAGGACTTCCACCGCAGCCCATCGCGGCAATCCCCCGGACACCGTGGTCGCGCGGCTGGACCCCGGCCAGGCGTGGCGAGCCGCACGCCGACCGGATGTGATCTGGCCACTGTGAGGGCGCCCGACCCGAGGTTGACATTGTCGCATGCTATGACTCATCTTGTTGAGACAAAGGTTGCGACATTCGGAGGTGGCGGCATGCACCAGGCGGATCACGCGGGGGCCGGCCTGTGGCTGGCCCGGCACGGTTTGGCCGACGCCGAGGCGACCCCACTGCTCGTGGCGCGGCTGGCGGTGCGGCAGCGTGCCAAGATTGCCGACGGCCTCCTGCTGGCCGCGTTCCTGATCGGCGCGGGACTCACGCACGCGCTGGGGCGGCCCACCGACCTCACGTCCTCCTGGCTGCCGCTGCTGATGCTGACGGCGTTGGTGGCCGGGTTGCTGGTGGCGCAGTGGCTGCTCGGCTGGTGGGTGCGGCGCGCCGACCAGCGGGCCGGCGCGCACCTGTCCCGGCGGGTGGCCCACCCGGTCCAGCTCGGCTGGACGGCGGTGCTGGGCCGGCCGCATGCCATCTTCACCGTCGCCACCTTCACCGGCGCATTGCTGCTCGCGGTGAGCGTGCTGCCGGTTTCGGACACCGGCTTGCGGTACGGGGCGATCGTCGTGCTGATCGGCCTCGCCGGCGCCGGCACCGGCCTCGTCATGCAGCTGCGCCAGGTGCTGGCGAGCCCGGCCGTGGCGGACGACGAGGCGTCGCTCACGGCCGATGTCATCATGCGGATCGAGGACGCCCGCGCCCTGGTCACACCCAGCCTGGTGTGGTCGCTGCCGGCCATCTTCCTGTACGGGGAATCGTTCGGCTGGTGGAACGTGGTCTCGCTGGCGCTCGTGGTGGTGGGCGCCATCGCGTTCTGTCTGATCCAGATCCGGACCACCAGTGTCGCGACGGCGGCACGGCGAGCCATGGCCACCCGATGATCGTCATCGACGCGGCCTCGCCGACGCCGCCGTACGAGCAGCTCCGGGCCCAGCTCGCCAGGCAGATCCAGGACCGCTCGCTCGCCGTCGGCACGAGGCTGCCGACGATCCGCCGCCTCGCGGCCGACCTCGGCCTCGCCGTGAACACCGTCGGCCGGGCGTACCGGGAGCTGGAGGAGGCCGGCATGATCGAAACCCGTGGGCGGGCCGGCTCGTTCGTCGCGGCTGCCGGCGAGCAGGCCCTCGAACAGGCCCGCCGCGCCGCCCGCGACTACGCCGCGGTCATCGCCAGCGTCGGCATCGACCCCACCGAGGCGATCCGGATCGTCGAGGCGGCCCTGGGCCATGCCCCGACGCCATGAACCACCGGTTACTGCTGCCTTGCTCGGAACCGCTCATCCGGCCGGAGCCGTGCAGCGGCTTCAGCCTGCTCCCAGCTCGCCGTCGGCAGCCTCAGGCCGGCTACCTGCTCGTTGGTCGGGCCGCCGCCGCTGTCGAAAATGAGCCTGCGGCCCGGCTGGGCGACCCGCACCCCGCCTCGGGCGGCCGCCGCGGACACGGCCTACTCCTCCCGCGGCAACCGCGCCCACCTGCGCCGACACCCCAGCAAGGCGATGATCCCGGAGAAGGCCGACCAGGCAGCCAACCGCACGAAGAAGGGACGCTCCGCTGGCCGCCCATGACACCGAGCCGTACACCGGCCACAACACCGTCGAACGCTGCACCAACAAGTAAAGAATGGAGAAGGCCGAGGCGGCTGATCAACCCCTCGTCGGCTCCCTCCTTGCGCTCCACAAGCACGGCGTGCCAGTGACTCATCCACCCACCGGGCTCCGATGGCCGCAGGAGGCCAGCGGCTCGCGGGCGTCCTTCAGGGCGGGCTGACAGGGAAGAATCGAGCGATGCACTCAGATGCGTATTACACGACAGTGGCACAGGTACTGCCGGCGCTGTTGATTGCACTCATTCTGGAGATCGCTCTGATCATTTCTAGTCTCGGCAAAATTCTAGAGAGGGCCGAAAATGCCGAATCAGCGCAGGGAGAGACCTCTCGGGAACGGCGAGACGACCTCCAGGAGTTCGCGACCAACATCATCCTCCTCGCTCGGCAATGGATGAAGGCGGGAGCGGTCATATCGGCACTTTTTCTTGTCGGGGAACTCGCTGCGATCACCGCATTGTCCTTCGGGTGGTTTAACGGCTGGATGTTCTCGCTTACTATCGCCCCCTTCGTCATACTTGTCGCATTGATTGCGATGCTCCCCATCATTCGGCTCCATGTTGGCAGCAACTAGAACGAAGTCTCGGCGATGGTCCGACCTGCATCGCGGCCAGTGTCCCGCTGGGGCGAAATCAGTACCCTCCGGATTTGAGTGACAGCACATGAGGTAACGCCCCTGTTCTGGAGGGGCCTAAGCAACACGGTGGTGGCGGGGGAGAGAGAGTCGGGAGGCGGCTCCGTGGCCGGTGATGAGCCTGGCCGGTCAAGATTTGGAAGGTTTCGAGGGCCGCCTTACGACGAGACGGCGTGGTCTTCGTGCGGCTGGCTCCTAGAGGACCCATGCGATCGCGCAGATGCCTGCGACGGACAATGCAGCGAGAGCGAGGGGAACCCTTGATAACTGCCGCGCCCGACGACAGAACGGGAATTCCGGCTAGGCATACACCACCGAGGGTGTACGCATACGGTCACCCCGGCCTTTCCTTCTGCATAGCGGAGGTTCAGTGGCCGGGTGCCGCGTCGCGCCGCCTTGGAAATGCGGGTGCGGCTGCATGAGCCGGGGGTCATGCTGGTCCGATGGACCAGATGCGGGAGATCGTGGATCTGGTGGGCTCTGTGCTGGGGCCCGAAGCCATCGGAATGTATCTCCATGGGTCTAGCGTGCTCGGCGGCCTTAAGCCGGCCAGCGACGTGGACGTCCTTGTCGTCTCACGGCGGCGCATGAACGGTCGGGAACGGCGGGTGCTCCTCGACGGGCTGCTGGAGATCTCCGGTTCCGGTTCGCCTGGCAGGCCCCGCCCGGTCGAGCTCACGGTTGTCGTCCAGTCCGAAGTCCGCCCCTGGCGGTTTCCGCCGAACGGTGACTTCCTCTATGGCGAGTGGCTGCGCGATGAGTTCGAGGCAGAAGGGCCCCCTCAGCCAGAGCCGATGCCAGATCTGGCTCTGCTGCTAACGATGGTGCTCTCCGGTAACCACGCCGTCAGCGGCCCGCCGCCGGCGGAGGTCCTGGACCACGTCCCACATGCGGACCTGGTCCGGGCCAGTGTGTCGGGCATCCCGGGCCTACTCGACGACCTGGAGAGCGACACCCGCAATGTCGTGCTGACCCTGGCGCGCGTCTGGACGACGCTCGCCACCGGTGAGATCAGGCCGAAGGACGCCGCCGCCGACTGGGCCCTCGCCCGGCTTCCCCCGGAACAGCGGCCCGTCCTGGAATACGCCAGAAAGCTGTATCTCACCTGCCGTTACTGTGAAGAGAACTGGAGCCGGGAGCTGAAGGCGCAAGTACGTCCCCACGCAGACGCGGTACTCACCGAGATCGATCGGCTGGTTCGCAGGTCAGGCATGTAGCCCTCTTGCCATCGCTGCCGAGCCCGCCTGGCGGGTCACGGCCGGTATGTCCGCTGAATTGATCGACGCCGTGACCCGCCTGGTGCGGCTGCTGGATGCCCCGACGACATCCCGGCCCTGGCACCGTACGTCGAAAGCGAAATCACCTACCGGCTGCTGACCGGCCCGCTCGGTCGGGCGCTGCTCCAGATCGCGGCAGCCGCCGGCACCCGGATCCGCGCCGTCATCGCCTGGCTCGGCGACCGCTTTGCCGAACCGGTGAGCATCGACCAGATCGCCGCCGAGGCCGGTATGAGCCCGGCGACGCTGCACCGCCATTTCAAGGCTGCGACCGGTATGAGCCCGCTGCGCTATCAGAAACATCTGCGGCTGCTATCGGCCAGGCGCCGGCTGCTGGCCGGCGACACCACCGCCGCCCAGGTCGCCCACACCGTGGGATACACCAGCGTGACCCAGTTCAGCCGCGAATACCGGGCCTTCTACGGACTGCCGCCGGTCCAGGACATCACCCGCCTGCGCGCCGGGCTCACGGCACGCCACCCGCGCGACCCGGCGTGGCCGCGGCAACAGCACCACCACCGACCCGTGATCAATCCGGTGGCGAATCCGCTCACCACCAGCCCCACGCGCCCGCACCACCCAGATGATCACGCGTACAGCTCTGCCTTCGCAGATCAGTCCAATTTGTCGCGAGTGGCTCTGTCGGACCTATCGAGGCATCGGTTGGGATGGACATGTTGCAGGCGGATGCGGTGCCCGCAACCGCTTCAGCCGCTATCGAAAGGCCCCTGATGACCATGCCGCGTTCCCGCCCGTTTGCACAGGTCGACGTGTTTTCCACGATCCCCTATATGGGCAACCCGGTCGCCGTCGTCCTTGATGGGACGGATCTGACCGACGAGGAGATGCAGCGCCTGGCGCGGTGGACGAATTTGTCGGAGACCACATTCGTTCTGCCTCCCACCGCTCCGGAGGCTGACTATCGGTTGCGGATCTTCACCCCTGGAGGCGAACTGCCGTTCGCCGGGCATCCCACCCTGGGGTCCGCGCGCGCCTGGTTGGACAACGGCGGCACACCACAAGAAACCGGCCGTATCGTGCAGGAGTGCGCTGCCGGCCTGGTCAGCGTGCGCTGCGGTGAGGGCGTTCTGTCCTTCGCCGCCCCGCCGCTCGTCCGCGGCGGTGAGCTCGAGGAGGAGTTCGTCGACCAGATCGTGACCGCGTTCGGCATCAAGCGTGACCGTGTCCTCGCCCACCAGTGGGTCGACAACGGACCCGGCTGGTCGGTCATCCAGTTGCCCACGGCCGAGGAGGTCCTCGCCCTCGAACCCGACCTCTCGCTCATCCCGACCGCGATGGTCGGCGCGATCGGGGCCTATCCCGACGGGTCCGAGCACGCCTTCGAGATGCGCACCTTCGCCCCCGGCGTCGGCGTGGCCGAGGACCCCGTGTGCGGCAGCATGAACGCCTCCGTCGGCCAGTGGCTCACCGCCACCGGCGCCGCGGCCTCCACCTATCGAGTCTCCCAAGGCGCGCGCGTGGGCCGGGCCGGGACCATCGAGATCACCGCTGAGGCGAACGGCACCGTCTGGGTCGGCGGCGCCGCCACCAGCCACATCCGCGGCACCATCACCCTGTGACCGCGCAATGAGACTGCCGAGCAGCCGTTCTCGCTGACAATGATCACATTGGGGTTGGCCCGCCTGTCGGTGTCGGTTCGCGAGCGAGCAGGTCAAGCAGGTGCATCCTGCCGACCCGGCCGCGTTGCCGGGCTGATGGTGGGGCGCCACAACACTGCTGAACCGAATTCTGTCTGGCCTGCCGGCATGGGGGCTGGCGAGCATTGAAGCTGTGATTGTTGTGCTGCGGTCTGGGAGGTTGCGGCGGACCGTAGTGGGGCCCCGGCCCGCGCGCGTTGCTGTGCCGGGCCGGGGGTTGACGGTGCGTCAGGCGTCGATGAAGGTGACGACGGCGGCGTGGGCGGTGAGCGCCTTGACGCCGCCGAGGCCGCACAGGCCGTCCTGGGAAACGATGATGGGTGCGGCGGAGACGCGGTCGCCGCCGTGGCCCAGTTGGCCCAGGTGCGGCGGCTACTGAAAGAGGCCCCCTGACAGCCTGATCGGTGTCGCAGAGGTCGACGCGCGCTCAGGGTTTGCGGGCGAGGGCGGCCACGGCGAGGTTGAGCACGGGATCGTCGGACGGGTGGTCGTCTGGGTCGGGGCGCCAGTCGGGGACGCGGACCACGCCCGGTGGGACGAGGTCGAGGCCGGTGAGGAAGGCGGCGACCTGGTCGGGGGTTCGGAAGGTGCCGCGGCCGATGCCCTTGCGGAGGGCGGCTTCGGCGGCCTCCTCGCCCGGGGTGCCGGCCTTCACCAGATGGTGGAGGAACACGTGGCTGCCGGAGGGAAGCAGGGCCATCAGGCGGGCGATGATGCCGCCGGGGTCTTCCTGGTCGTTCAGGTAATGCATGATGCCGCACAGCAGCAACCCGACGGGCCGGTCGAGGTCGATCAGGTGGCGCAGCACCGGTTGCTTGAGCAGTTGTTCCGGCTGGAGCAGGTCGCCGTCGGCCACCGTGGTCGTGGGGTTGTTGGCCAGCAGGGCCCGAGCGTGGGCGAGCACGACCGGGTCGTTGTCCGTGTAGACGACGCGGACCTGCGGGTCGATCGCGTGGGCGACCTCGTGGACATTGCCTGCGGTGGGCAGCCCGGAGCCGATGTCGATCAGCTGGCGGATGCCCGCCTCGATGACCAGGTAGCGGATCGCGCGGCGCAACACCGCGCGCTGTGCCTGCACCCCGAGGTGGACTTGGGGCAGCACGAGCTTGATCTGGTCGCCGACCACCCGGTCAGCGGCGAAATTGTCCTTGCCGCCGAGCAGGAAGTCGTAGACGCGGGCGATGTTGGGCTTGGAGGTGTCGAAGTCAAGCGGCGCCTGCTCCTGGGCGCCGGCTGTGGACTGGTCGTTGGCCGGGCCTGTCACTTCGTCACCTCCTGGTGTCGCCGTGGTGATCTGCGCCGATCACAGCATGAGCAGCCGATCACAGCGTGAACACGGGAAACACTGCTCAAGTCGTCCTCATCCGGATGGATCTCCTCAGCGTAATCGCCGCAGGTGCCATGATGTCCGTAAACGGCGGGATCGTATGCAGTATCGGCGGTGGAGGAGCTGGCCGGTGAAGTTCACGATGAACGGGCGCCCTGTGACGGTGGACGGCGCCACCGCTGAGACCGCGGTCGGTTTCATACGCGAGACCGCGGGGTTGACGGGGGCGAAGCCCGCCTGTGGCACCGGGGCGTGCGGCGCGTGCACCATCTTGGTGGACGGGACCGCGGTGGCCGGTTGCCTGACGCTGTGCTCCGACCTTGAGGGGCGTGAGGTCACCACGGTGGAGGGGCTGGGCGGTACGCATCCCGTTCAGCGTGCCTTCGCGGCGCATGACGCGCTGCAGTGCGGCTACTGCACCCCCGGCTTCGTCGTGGCGGCGGCAGCCTTCGTCGATGGATGGCGTGCCGAGCACGGTGACACCACGCCGAGCCGGGAGCTGATCGCCGAGGCGCTGGCCGGGCATCTGTGCCGGTGCGGCGCCTACCCCGGCATCTACGCGGCGGTCGAGGCCGCCTGCGCCGGTGAGCACGACGATGAGCGTCCCGATGTACCGCCCGCGCGGGTGGAGGCACTGGAGAAGATCACCGGTGCGGCCTGCTACACCACCGATGTACGGCTGGCCGGGCAGTGGGAAGGCGTGATCGTACGTTCCGAGCACGCGCATGCGGAAGTGACCTCGATCAGTGGCCAGGGGGCGCAGCTGGTGGAGTTGCTCGGCGCGGATCGGATCGCGCGTTATGTCGGGCAACCCATCGCGGCGGTCGCCGCGCCGACCCGGGCCGAGGCGCTCGCCGCCGCCGCGCGAGTCCAGGTGGAATACAGGCCGCTGCCAGCCGCACTGTCGTTCGACCCGGAGGAGGCGCCCGACGCTGCGGCCGTCTACCCCTCCAAGGACGGCAGGCGAGGTGCGCCGCGGTCCAGCGAGGGCCCGCCCAGCCCGGCCCGCTGGCGCGGCAATCTACGGGGGCCCTCTGGGCTCAGCAAGCGGCCCCGCACCGCGGTACGGCGAATCGAGCAGGCTCGGGAAGGAAACGACGAGCGGTTCTTCTCGGCGACCTTCAGTACCGCCGTGCAGGCGCACACCGCCTTGGAGCCACACGCCTGCCTGGCCCGCTGGGATACAGGCGGTGACCTGCACCTTCATGTGTCCACGCAGGCGGTCGACAGGCTCGCCGGCCAGGTGGCCAAGCGGTGGAGGCTGCGGTCTGAGCAGGTTCATCTGGTGGCCGAGCATGTGGGCGGCGGCTTCGGGGCCAAGGTGAACCTGACCGGTGAGGTGGTCGCCGCGGTCGAGCTGGCCCGGCTGACCGGCGCGCCGGTACGGGTGGTGCTCGACCGGGCCGAAGAACTCATCGACGGCGGCTGCCGCCCGGGTACCCGTACCGAGCTGGCCATGCTCGCCGATGCCGAGGGCCGGCTGGCTGCCTTGACCATGGACGTCCACGGCGACGGCGGTATCGCGGTGGCGAACAACGCCGCCTCCCTGGCCCGCTACATCTACGGCAACGCACCCCGCCGGCTGCGGGACTTCGATGTCGTCACCAACCGTCCGCCCGCCGCCCCGTTCCGTGGTCCGGGTCATCCGCCGATGTTGTGGGCGCTGGAGCAGGCCGTTGACGAGATGGCCCACCGGCTGGGCACCGACCCCATCGAGCTGCGTCGCCGGTGGGACGGCAACCCCAAGCGCCAAGCCCTCTACGACTGGGCGGCGGAACTCAACGCCTGGCGTGATCGGCCCCCCAACGGCGGTCAGCAAGGGAGACACCGCCGTGGTGTCGGCGTCGCCGTGGCCAACTACCTGTACTTCCTCGATCCCGGTACCAAGGTCGAGCTGACCGTTGAGCAGGGCGTCGTCGTGGCCCGTACCGCCACCCAGGACGTGGGCACCGGCAGCCGCTCGGTGATCAGCCAGGTCGTCCGAGAGACGCTGGGAGTCACGGCGGATCGGGTACGGGTGGAGATCGGCCGCACCGGAACGGTGCACGGCCCGGCGGCGGCCAGCAGCTGCTCGACGCCGTCGATCGGCCCCGCGGCCCACGACGCCGCCCGCCGGTTGCACAGCGCACTCGACGGCCGCTCCTTGGACGACGCGGAGGGGCTGCGGGTGGTGGGCCGCCGGCCCTGGGACCGCTGGGGTTACGTCACGCCTTTCCCGATCGGCGACTTCGCGATCGGACGCGGCTTCACCGGCGCCGTCTACGTGACCGAGGTGGAGGTCGACACTCACCTCGGGAACGTCCGCGTCACACGGGTGTCGTGCGGCATCGCCGCCGGTCGCGTCTATTCGCCCCGGCTGGCCCGCAGCCAGTGTCACGGCGGCGTCATCCAGGGCGTCGGATACGCGCTGCTCGAGCAGCGCCACACCGACCCGGCCACCGGCGTGGTGATGACCGACAGCCTGGCCGATTACCGCATCCCCGGCATCGCCGACACTCCGGAGATCATCGTGTACTTCCACCAGGACGGCTGGGACCACGTCAGCGGCCGCGGCACCGGCCTGGGCGAGGTGTCCACCATGGGCGTCGCCGCCTCCATCGGCAACGCCGTCCGCAACGCCACCGGCTGGCGCCCGCTCGATCTGCCGATCAGCCCCGACCGCCTCCTGCAAGGACTCGCCGAATGACCGGCCTGGATCAGACCCTGGAGGCCCTCCGCGCGGGCGCCCTGCCGCGTGCGGGCGGCACCGACCTCCTCGCCCGTCCGCACACCCCACAAGTGATCGCCGACCTGCGCGACGTGGCCGAACTGGCGGGCATCCACCACCTCCCCGACGGCTCGGCCCGCATCGGCGCCACGACCACGATCGCCCACCTCGCCGCCGACGACCGGCTGCTGTCCACACATCCGGCCCTCGTCCTGGCCGCCCGTACCCTCGCCACCCCGCAGATCCGCGCGACGGCCACTGTCGGCGGCAACCTGCTGCAACGCAATCGCTGCCCCTACCTGCGCAACCCCGCCTTCACCTGCCATCAAACCGGCGGCGACGGCTGCCCGGCCCGCACCGGCTGGCACTCGTGGGCGGTGGCCATCGACCACAGCGCCTGCATCGCGCCGCACCCCTCATCGCTGGCGGTCCCGCTGCTCGCCCACGACGCCCGCGCCGAACTCCACCCGGGCGGCACCATCCCGCTCATCGACCTGTACGGAGACGGCACCGACCCCACCCGCGACCACCAGCTCACCAGCGAACAGCTCCTGATCGCCGTTCACATCCCGGCCCCACCCGAAGGCGAACGCGCCGTCCACCAGCGCACCACCCCCCACGGCAGCACAGACTGGCCACTCGTAGAAGCCACCGCCCGCCTGCTCATCACCAGCGGCAACATCGCATCCGCCACCGTGGCAATCGGCGGCATCGCACGCACACCGCAACGCCTCACCGCCGTCGAAACCGCCCTGACCGGCCAGCCCGCCACCACCGAAACAGCCAACACCGCCGCCGCCCACGCAACCGCCGACTGCACACCCCTCCCACAGACCCGCCACAAGACCCACCTGCTCCACCACACCGTCCTCGACACCCTCCGCAAAGCCCTTGGTGATACGTCCTGAGGGTTGGGTGCGAGCAGGACAGTAACGCACCCCTTCACAGGCCGTTCTTCACGCGCTCGTCACCGCCGCTTACTGCGGTAGTGGCGGGATCGTCTGGGCGTCGGAAGGCGCCGCGTGCCAGGAACCGCTTTCGTCATCGCTTGACGCGGCACCCGATAGCTCCGGGCGGTCAGTCCCAGTACGACCGGCCCGCCGGTGCCGCTGATCGTGAGATCCCGTTGGGGGCGGATCGGGCCGCTGCGGTGCGGGTGGGACGACGGCGCGGTCTGCGGGCAACAGGACACCATCGTGATCCAGGTCCGCAGCTTCTACTACGACCTGCACATCTGGGCCGCCGACGAACCCGAACTTTGGGGGCCTTGGATCGCTCCCTGCCCCGTCCCGCCCAGCGAACTGCGCGGTCTTGCCAAACGCCGGCGGCGCATCAACGAACGCTCCGCCCAACGGACTCGGCAGCGGCAACCGCTGCTGCCCATCCTGATCGAGCACGTCGAGACCCGCTACGACCACACCCGGGCCCTGCTGGAACGGGCCCGTGACACCCAAGAGGGCGAGACCTTCGTCCTGGATCGGGTCACCTACCAGCGGATCATCACCGACAACGACCGCAAACGCGGCCGCTACGAGCCACCTCCCGTCCGCGTCCGCCACCCGGCCACCGGCGAGATTCTCAACACCGAGACCGAGGAAGAGATCGCGTTCTGGGACTGGGCCTGCGTTGAAACTCTGAGGCATTCGGGGATCCGCATCGAAGAGCTCTGCGAGCTGACCCACCTCAGCATCCGGCAATACCAGCGTCCCAACGGAGAGGTCATCGCGCTGCTGGTCATCGCCCCCTCCAAGACCGACCGCGAGCGCGTCATCCCGATGAGCACCGAGCTGTTCCACGTCATCGCCGCTGCCGTCCGACGCCATACCCGCAGCGGCCGGACCATCCCCGCATCAGCAGATTCGACGCGCACGACAAGCTCTGGGGCCCTCCGCTGCCGTTCCTGTTCCAACGCAGAACCGGATCGACCTCCAGCGTGTTCGCCACCGGGACCGTTCTGCAGATGCTCGAACGCTGCGGACACGCGCTCGCCGCACAGCTCCCGAGTTCAAAACGGTCAAGTTCACCCCGCACGACTTCCGCCGGATCTTCGCCACCGAGCTGGTCAACAGTGGCCTCCCCACCCACATCGGCGCCGCGCTCCTTGGCCACCTAGACATCCAGACCACCCGCGGTTACGTCGCGGTCTTCGACGAGGACGTCATCCGGCACTACACCTCGTTCCTCGCCGAGCCATCCGCCCGACCGACGAATACCGCCAAGCCACCAAGGAGGAATGGGCGGAGTTCGAGGAACATTTCGACAAGCGCAAGGTCGAACTCGGCTCCTGCGGACGCCCTACGGCACCCCCTGCCAGCACGAACACGCCTGCATCCGCTGCCCGGTCCTGCACGTCAATCCCAAGATGCTGGACCGCCTCAACGAGATCGAAGCCGACCTCCTCGCCCGACGCGCACGCGCCGAGGCAGAAGCCTGGCTTGGCGAGATCGAGGGCATCGACCTCACCCTCACCTTCCTGCGCGCCAAACGTGACGACACCCAGCGCCGCTCAACACGTCCAGCCGTTGATCTGGGTCTGCCCGCCCCCCCGGCCATCCACTCAGCGGGAGGAGCCGACATGAGCCATTGGCTACCGCTCCTGATCCCCATCCAGCAGCCTGCGTTGCCACCACGCACCTGGCTGCCATTCATCCAGATCAGGGTCGGGGTCGGGCAGTGTTCGGCGACGGAACTCGGCATCAAGCCTTCTCACGATGCGGTGCAGATCGCTCCGAGCGCGCCCAGGCAAATGGTCCAGCTCCCGCTGCAACCTGTCACGCGCCCGGATCGGACCGCAGTACGGGTCCGGCCGCGGAACATACAGCCACCGATCGGGTTGTTTCAGGAACCGCTCGTAGTCATCAAGAACGCCCGTGATATCCGGCGACCACAACTGCCGAGGATCGCCGCACCCGACCACTCGCCCCGAGGAGCCCCAGCTGGGCTTGCGGGACCGGGCTCGCGAACGAAGCGAAGCGCGCACAGCGCTAGGCGGCCTACGCGGCATCGCCCTTTCGGATCGAGATCACTCTGCCATCCTGCCACGGCCTCGACCCCCAGGCCACAGCAGCCGCAACTAGGCCAAAACGAAGAAGCAACAAAGCTTGCCCATGATCGCCTGGTGCAGATAAGCACCGCTGACTTCAAGATCAGGGTCATCGGGCGCTACCTCAAGGCCCACGGCGCCAGCGCCACCAACCCGGCCACGATAGGCATCGGCATCAGCCTGGACGAGATACACCGCGCCAACAACCGCCGCAGCGAAGCCTGCGAACGCATCGTCTACCCGCTCCTCGACCTGGGCATCCGCCGGACCGACTGCCCACGCATCATCCGGTCAGCCGGCCTGCCGGTACCTCCCAAGAGTGCTTGCTGGTTCTGCCCGTTCCACCGGCTGAGCGCCTGGAAAGACATGCGCCGCGACCAGCCCGACCTGTTCGCCAAGGCTTGCCACCTGGAAGACACCCTCAACGCCCGCCGCCGCATGCTGCAACGCGACCCCGTCTGGCTGACCCGCTACAACGCACCACTCTCGGACGTCGTCCCGCTCGAAGATCCGCTCCCCATCGACGACTCCGACGCCTCCCGGACGGCGGTTGGTGCTTCACCTGACCATCGCGCTCGGCACCGCCACCCTGCCCACTGCATCCACCGGAGGTTCACCGTGGAAACCCTCAAGTACAAGGACCTTCCCGAGCTCCCGACCGTCGTCGACATCATGACCGCCGCCCGCGCTCTCGGCTCTCACGGACCTACGCCTACGACCTCGCCCGCCGCGACCAGTTCCCCTGCCGCGTCCTCCGCATTGGGACCTGCTACCGGGTACCCACCGCAGACCTGCTCAAGCTGCTCGGCGCGAGCAGGGACGCCGGGCGGGCAGCCGACCCTCCAGGCTGATCGGGACGTGATCGCCGGACTCAGGGCGACGTTCAATCCGGACGCTGCGGAGTGTCGCCAGGGACACTGAGCTACAGGGATGTCCACCTGATCACGTCAGATCCCGATGGCAGATGACCGGCAAATGATCCAGAGCCCTGATCACCGGCAGGTGATCAGGGCTCTTGTGATGCGGCCAACACCGAGCCGCTGGCCGGGCGACCACGATGACGCGTCGACGGAGAGATTGACGGCATATCCACTGATCACTGCCACGAGCCAGCCGCCGTCAGGAACGACTCTGGCCGCCCTCGCGCTCGCGGTTTCCGCGCCACGCGCCGGGTTCAGGCGGTGAGCCCGACCTCGCGAGGTAGACCGAGACCCCGAGGCCAACCCGCGCCCAGGACGAATCCCACGCCCCAGACCTGATCGCTCATCCCATCCGGAGCGTCATACTGAGCATGGCCTTCGCCTTCGCCGTCCACACCGACCCCGGTATTAACCCGATAGCCTCCGACGCTGTTCACGCCGGAACCTGGCTCGCCGCCGTTGCCGAAGGAGCCGGCGTCACTGTCGGCGGCGAACTCGCGGCAGAGATCGTCGTCGACGCGCTCGCCGGCCTCGACACCCCAACGCCACCCGACGACCTCACAGCCGCGATGCACGGCGCCCTGGACGACGCCCGACGACGCATCGCGGCCGTGGCCGAACGCAGCCCACATCACGCGGAGATGTCCACGATGTTCACCGCGCTGGTCAGCGCCGACGACCGGATCGGCTTCATCCACCTCGGCGCCGGCCGCGCATACATGCTCCGCGGCGACCTGTACCAAATCAGTCCGGAACCCAACGCGGAGAGCAGAAGTCCCCACCAGTTGCCACCACCGACCCGTGCCGGCGGCCTACTCAATGCCGCCGGTGACCGGCTGGACTCGCTGACCCTGACGATCCGGGAAGCCGAGTCCAGAGACCGCTACCTGCTGTGCTCCACCGCCCTCGACGCCTCTCTCGACGACCAGAGCAAATACCGGATCCTGTCGGGGCACGCCGATCCCGCGATAGCTGCGCGGCATCTCATCGACGCGGCGATCAGATGCCACAACCAACCCCCGCTCACGGCCCTCATCGCCGACATCGTCGAGCCCGCACCGCGACACAACCCGATCAAGTTTGGGCAATCGAGGTCCGAAACCCAGGCGACCTCCGCACCATCCGGCAGCCCGGTGACCGAGTAAGCACCACTTCGCCCGTCGGCCATCCGCACTGGCCGCTAAAGTCGCCCGTCCCGCATCAATGGGAGGGCAGAAGTCGATCAGCCGCCGAACGACCGATCATCACAACGCGCGACCCGGGAACGTTGTCACGAACCTGAGGAATCCAGCAACACCGATCTGGGCGTCCGCCGCCGCGTGCTGGAACGCGCGATCGACTGATTCCGCTGCCTGCGCGTCTGCTAGAGGTCCGCGCCCGACAGCCACCAGCCGTTCCTGCCCTGGAGGTGACCACTATCTGGCCCAGCCTCTGGCATGGCTCTGCGCGGGTATCTCCCCAGGGGCGGAAATGATCTTGCCGGGCAGGCGAGAAGCCGCGGAGATCATCCATTGAGTTCGGGGATTCGAAGCCATGACTGTGATCAAGGGGAATGAGTGTCTCGGCCAGGAAGCAGCGGGGCTTCTGCCTGCGTGGCGTAACCCTCAATCTCGCTAGCTACCGGGCCAGGCGGGCGAGTTGCTCAAACCGGAGCGTGACACCCCGAGGAGCAGATAGGGAAACCGTCGACGTATCCGGCGCCGCACCACCGCCCCGGTCCGATCATGCAATCTGGGTTGCGGAGATCGGGAGGTAGCGGCAGCTTGGCGACGACCTCGTATTCCCAGTGTTCCATCCATTTGGTAGGCCAACGAGTGGTTTTGAACAGCCTTCGTGGAGGTGCTCATCAGCGACGAGTGCCTGCCTGAGATCGTCACCATGCATCACGACGTCGACCTCATGTTCTGCGGCCGGGCAGGCCGCGTCCCGTGGTACGTGCACAGAGGGGGCCCTTGAACGCAAACACCGCGCCGTTGGAGCCGGCGCGGTGCCTGTCGTATGGAGGTTATCGGCACGTCCCGCCTCTTCCCTCCGAGCTGGCTGTGTGCCATGTCCAAGAGGCGTTGTACCTGTGGGGAGAGGAAGACGCCGTATCAGGGCCAACCTGGAACACCGGCCGGCCTATGCCTGGAAGGTGTCGCCGGTATGGAGGGGTGGCTCGGATTCGACGTGTTCGGCCTCTTCCTCGGTGAAGAGGCGAGAGCGAATCAGGAAGCGGACGCCCTCCGGCGCCTCCAAGGAGAAGCCGCTGCCCCGGCCCGGGACCACGTCGACCGTCAGATGGGTGTGCTTCCAGTACTCGAACTGCGACGCGCTCATCCAGAACGGGGTGCCGTCGGGCAGCTCGCCGAGCAGGACGTCGGCCGCGCCCACCATGAACTCGCCACGGGGGTAGCACATCGGGGAGCTGCCGTCGCAGCAGCCGCCCGACTGGTGGAACATCACCGGTCCGTGCCGCTTGACCAGGTCGGCGAGGAGGTCGGCGGCCGCCTGGGTGAGTGCGACGCGTTCCACCATCAGAAGAATCCGAGGCGCTTGGGGGAGTAGCTGACCAGGAGGTTCTTGGTCTGCTGGTAGTGGTCGAGCATCGCCCGGTGGTTCTCGCGGCCGATTCCCGACTGCTTGTAGCCTCCGAACGCGGCGTGCGCGGGGTAGGCGTGGTAGCAGTTGGTCCACACGCGGCCGGCCTTGATGGCGCGGCCCATCCGATACGCGGTGTTGCCGTCGCGGGACCAGACCCCGGCGCCCAGGCCGTAGAGCGTCTCGTTGGCGATCTTGAGGGCCTCGTCGGGTGAGTCGAACGTGGTCACCGAGACCACCGGGCCGAAGATCTCCTCCTGGAAGATCCGCATGTCGTTGCTCCCCTTGAAGATCGTCGGCTCGATGTAGTAGCCGCCCTCCAGACCGGGCACGGTGCGGGGGCCGCCGCCGGTCAGGACCTCCGCGCCCTCCTTACGGCCGATGTCGATGTAGGAGAGGATCTTCTCGTACTGGTCGTTGGACGCCTGCGCGCCGATCATCGTGGCGGGGTCGAGCGGGTCACCGGTGACGATCGCCTCCGTGCGGGCCAGGCAGCGGGCCATGAACTCGTCGTAGATCGAGGCGTCGATCAGCGCCCGGGACGGGCAGGTGCACACCTCACCCTGGTTCAGCGCGAACATCACGAAGCCCTCGACGGCCTTGTCGAGGAAGTCGTCGTCGGCCGCCATCACGTCGGCGAGGAAGATGTTGGGGCTCTTGCCGCCCAGTTCCAGCGTCACCGGGATGATGTTCTGCGACGCGTACTGCATGATCAGGCGGCCCGTCGTGGTCTCGCCGGTGAAGGCGACCTTCGCGATGCGGGGGCTGGCGGCCAGCGGCTTGCCCGCCTCGACGCCGAAGCCGTTGACCACGTTCACCACGCCGGGCGGCAGCAGATCGGCGATCAGCTCGATCATCAGCATGATGCTGGCCGGGGTCTGCTCGGCCGGCTTGATGACGACGCAGTTCCCGGCCGCGAGCGCGGGGGCCAGTTTCCAGGTGGCCATCAGCAGCGGGAAGTTCCAGGGGATGATCTGCCCGACCACGCCGAGCGGCTCGTGGAAGTGGTAGGCGACGGTGTCCTCGTCGAGCTGGCTGATCCCGCCCTCCTGGGCGCGGATCACTCCGGCGAAGTAGCGGAAGTGATCGACGGCCAGCGGCAGGTCGGCGGCCAGCGTCTCGCGCACGGGCTTGCCGTTCTCCCACGTCTCGGCGACCGCGAGGCGCTCGAGGTTCTCCTCGATGCGGTCGGCGATGCGATGGAGAATCAAGGACCGTTCCGCTGCAGAGGTCGCGCCCCACTTGTCGGCGGCGGCGTGCGCGGCGTCGAGCGCCAGGTCGATGTCGGCGGCGCCGGAACGCGCCACGCGGGTGAACGCCTGCCCGTCGACCGGGCTGGGGTCCTCGAAGTACTCGCCTCCGGCCGGCGGTACGAATTCACCGCCGATGAAGTTGTCGTAGTGGTCGGCGAACGAGACGACGCTGCCCTCGGTGCCCGGCTTGGCAAAGACCATGGGTCCTCCTCGGTGGGGTGAGCCGATGCGATGAAGGCCACGATGCGCCGGGGAGGTTGTCGGAAGGTTGCCGCGGCGAACCGGCCCGTCAGCCGCGCGGCGGGCGCCTCAAGCGCGAGGGCGGCTCAAGCGCGGCGGGCGGCTCAAGCGCGTAGGGCGGCGTCAATGCGGGCCGCTGTGATCCCGCGGCGGCCGTCGGACGGAGCCAGCAGCCGGTGCGCGTGCTGGTGGATCTCCAGGTCGTGCCGGTGCCGGTCGCCGTACTCCAGCGCGTGCTCGGGTGCGGGCGAGGCCAGGACCGCCTTGCGGACCGCGACCTCCAGGTAGTCGCGCCACCGCACGATGCCGGGGGCCTCGGACTCGGGCAGCAATGGGCCGGTGTAACGCTGTACGGCCGTCGCGGTGTCGCCGCGGGCCAGAGCGTCCAGCACGGTGGAGGCGTCACAGCTGACCGGCTCGGTCAGCACGTAGTGCCGCTGGGCCAGGGCTCCGCCGAGCGCGCTGCGCAGGTGAGAGACCTGCGCCTTCAGTGAGGAGACGGAGACGTGCCGGTCGCCGTGCAGAGCCTCGCGCAGCCGGTCGGGTGTGAAGCCGTCCGGCTCCAGCGCCAGCAGGGCGAGGATCTCCAGCTGCCGAGGGCGCAGCGGCAGGGCGGCGCCGTCCCGTACGACCCGTCCGCCGCCCAGGCACTCCAGCACGACGCGCGGTGCGGACAGGGCGGGCGACAGCACGGTGGGCGGCAACCGGGCCAACCGGTCCTCGATGCCCGCCACGAGCGTCCGCACGGTCGGCATCACCATCGGGTGCGCACGATCCCAGGTGCTGGACAGGTCGAGCACACCCAGCACCCGTCCGTCAGGAGCGCGCAGCGGCGCGGCATAGCAGACCCAGCCGTGCAGAGCCTCGACCAGATGCTCCGCCGAGAACACCGTGGCCGGGCGGCGGTCGCGCAGCGCGAGCGCGGGGGCGTTGGTGCCCATGGCGGTCTCGTCCCACCGGCCGCCCGGCGCGAAGTTGACCCGTTCGGCGCGGTGCCGCATGACCCGTCCGCCGTACGTCCACAGGATCGTGCCCTCGGCGTCGGTCACGGCCGCGACGAACCCCGCGTCGTCGGCGATGGAGCGCAGCTCGCCTGCCATCTCGCCGACGGGCCCGGCCAGCGCCGACGTGTGCCAACGCTCCGCCGCGTCGAGGTCGGCGGGCGCACAGTCGCGGTGCGGGTCGACCACGATCCGCGACCGGTCCCACGACGCGGCGATCTCGGCCCGCAGGTCCGGGTCACGCGGCCGCACCGGCGAGCCGTCTCCGTCCACCAGCCGACCCCACTCGCGGACCAGCCGCGTCCGCCGGTCACGCAGGCCGTGTGGCGCCATCGGCTTCCTCCCGCCCGGCGATCGTGCGGAGGCCGGACACGGCATCGTGGACGAGCTCGCGTGCGTATTCGGGCAGGCTGATCTCGGGGCGGATGGCTCCCTGCACGCGCACGGCCTCACCTCCCGCAGCGTGAACGGGTGATGCCCGCAGCATAGGTCGTGCAGGTGACAGTGGCCACACATCAGCTCGGACCGTTCCATCTCCATGCAATCCGCTGCGACCCTTGCCGCCTGTTCAGACCCGGCATGTGATCGGGCTTACCGTTCTCGTGCGTCCTGCCTGCGTCACTTTTCGGCCCAGTGATCCGGGCTCTCCAAGATCTCCAGAACGACGCTCGTCCAGTTGAAACCGCCTCCCACGCTGATCAGCATCACCCTGTCGCCCTGGTTGAGGCGGCCGGTCTCGGCGAGATGGCTCAGACCTCCGAAGTGATCGGCGGTCCCGCAGTGTCCGACGTCCATTCCCCAGTCCCACGTTGTGCGGTCGACGTCGAGGCCCAGGGGCCCGAGGCACTCCTTTTCGACGAGCTCCCGGCCGAAGCTGGGGACGACATAGCGGGCGGCGTCGCCGACCGCCATCCCGGCCTCTTCGGCCGCGCTGCTCGCCGAGGCGCACAGCCCACGGACCATGCGTTCGGCCACGTCGTCGGGGTCCATCTCGTCGTAGCACTCCAGGCTGCGCATCCACAGGCTGACCGGGAACTGGTCGGCGGCCGGGCCTGGCTGGAAGGGCTGGCTTCCGCGGTGCAGCGGTTCGAGCTCCGGCGCCGTCTCGGTGACCACCGATAGCACGCGCGCGAAGCCGCCGCGCCGCGAGAGCACGGCCGCGCTGGCGCCGTCGCCGAAGACCATGCCCATGTTGCTGGTCCAGCGGTTCCAGTACGGAGCTGTGAACTGGTCAGCGGCAGTGATCATCGCGGCCTGGGTCTCGGGGGTGGCTGCCAGGTACCGGGCTGCCAGTTCCATCGAACCAACGGAGCCGTTGGACAACTGCCGGACTTCGAAGGACAGGCCGGCGCCATCCAGGATCTCTTTCTGGAGGTACGAACCGATGTTCCAGCCGTCCAGGCCGTTGTAGCTGGTCGCCGCATGCAGGAGGAGGCCGACGTCGTCGGGTGCGTGCCTCGATCGGTCAAGCGCGATTCTGCCGGCTTGAACCGCCATCGTCGGAAGCGTGTCGTCCTCGCCGGCCATCGCGACGCATCGCTGACCCGTTTGTTCTTGTGCCTGCGTGCTGTAGTCGCCATTGGCGATTGCTTCGTCGACCGGTACGGCTTTCGGGAAGTAGCCGCCCACTCCTGCGATGTAGACATCGGGTCGCATCACGACCTCCCGTCGAAGACTCGCGCCAGGACAGCCTCATCCAGATCGAGCTGCCGTGCGGAGAACGACCGCAGGGCGTGTAGGTAGTGCTCGGTGATCGCTGCCTCGTCGAACTCGGGATGGTGCCCGCCGGACAGGCGAACCTTCCCGGCCACGATCACCGTGTCCACGTCGTTCGAGCCGCCCAGCGTCAAGAACGCCTCCAAGGGACGCGGATTGAGCAGGTAGCGCCAGTCGTCGGCCGGGATCAGGATGAGGTCGGCCTGCTTGCCTTTCTCCAGGCTGCCGATCTCGTCCGCCCAACGCAGCCCGCGCGCGGCGAGCCGGGTCGCCATCGCCAGCGCCTGGGTCGGCGGCAGGTGGCACGGGTCGGCGGCCATCTCGTTGTGCAGCTGCCATGCGGCAGTCATCGCCTCAGGCATACCGCCGATCGGAAGAGACGCCCCGTCGGTCGACAGTGACACGTCGAGCCCGGACCTCATCAGCTCGGGGATGGTCTTCGTCTCGCTCATGGTCGATTCGCCGGTGCTGCCGTACTTCGCCGGTGAGTGGCTGATGTGAGCGTTCGACGCCACCAGGCGCTTGCGCTCCTCGTGATCGGCGAACGCGCAGTGGATGGCCATCAGCCGCTCGGACAACAGGCCGAGGTCGTCCAGCCTGCGCACCGAGGTGGCGCCGTAGTAGGTCCGGACGGCCTCGGGTTCGTTGCGCAGCGCGCCGACATGGGTGAGGAACGGTGTGTCGTAGTGCTGCGCCAGGTCTCGCAACCCATGGCCGAGCTCGTCGGAGAGGTTGGTGACGTACAAGGCCGATGCGGCAGAGCGCACGAGGCCGCCAGGCTCGGCGGGATACCGCTGAAGGAGCTCTTCGGTGCGACTCAGCACCGCGTCGGCATCGCGGGTGCGGCGGTATTCGTTCTCACCGGGCGGACAGACGGCGTCGCTGGCCCATGTGGTGATCGAGGCGCGCATGCCGAGAGCCTGTGCGGCCGCGGCGATCCGGTCTGGCCGGTTCAGCGACCCGGCGTCGCCGACGGTGGTGGTGCCCGATCGAAGCTGCGTCCAGAGCGAGTAGCGGGCGATCGCGTCGGCCTCCTCCTCGGTCATGCCTTCGCTGACATGGGAGAACGAGTCGAAGGCGAGCGACAGCCGGGGGATGTCCCCGCCATGCGCCATGAACCCGGCTGCGTCGTCGCGATCGGAGGGATCGCGCAGCGCTCCCTTGAAGGGCAAGCGCAGCGCGAACATCTCGTGCCAGTGGGCGTTGACCAATCCGGGCAGGACGACCATGCCCTCGGCGTCCAGGCGCTGAATCCGGTCGCCGGCCTCCGCCGGCAACCGTGCGAGCGCGCCGGCCACCTCCACACGGTCGCCTACGGCGACGATCCGATCGTCCACGATGAGGACGGACCCTGAAGGGAGGATGGTGTGGTGCTCGTCGGCGGTGTAGACGAATCCGCCTTCGACGAGCAAGCCTGACGAGGTCACGGTGAAACCTCCGCATGCTCATCTTGGAGGCCTTCCAGATATCGCCACCAGCCGTCCACGGTGGGTTCGCGGACCAGTTCGCGGAAGACGACCGGCAGTCCCTGGCGGCGCCAGCCGTTCACGAGGGCCATCAGGTCGAGCGAGGTCAGACCGAGCTGGACGAGGTTGGTGTCTCCGGGAATCTGCGCCGGAGGCGAGTCGAGCCGTTCCGCCACGGCCTCCTGGACCGAGTCGCGGGTGATCATTTCAGGGCCTCCGTCCGCTGGTCCGCCGACTGGAGGATCTCGACGATGGCGCAGCCGGCCTCCATCCCGGGAGTGGCACCGAGGAGAAGGACATGGTCGCCCTCGCCGACCTGGCCGCTGGTCCAGAGGTGATGCAGTCCTGCGACCGCGTCGACTGCTCCGGCGTGTCCCATGCGGCGGGCGAATTCCCAGGTGCCGTGTTTGCCCTCGTCGATGCCGAGCGGGTCCATGTACATCTCGCGGAGGGCTTCGGCGGCGAAATGCACGTGCGCGACCCGGGTGATGTCGGACAGGGACATCCCGGCGTCGTTGAGAGCGGTGTCGACGGCGCCCCGGACCAGGTCACCCATGTGTCCCATCGGGGGAGTGACCCCGCTGGCCCACTGCTTGCGCCAGTACTCCATCCGCGTTTCGAGGTCCATCTTCTGCCCGAGCGTGATGCCGGGCGGGAAGAGCGTCTCGCCACCGCGATGGAGTTCCTCCATCTCGGGGTTCGACTGCGAAGCGGCGGCGACGATCCGGGCGAACCCGCCGTGTTTGGCCACGACCACAGCGGCACCACCGTCGCCAAGGATGAACCGCTTGGAGGAACGCCAGCGGTCCACCGCCGGCGTGGAAAAGTTGTCTCCCGAGGTGAGCAGCAGAGCCGTGCGATCGGGGACGGCACGCAGATAACAGGTGCCGAGCTGAATGCCCGCGAGCATGCCGTTGCATCCCTGGCGTAGCTCCATCGCCGGAACCGGCGTGTCCAGAGTCTTGCGGAGGACGTAGTGATGCGCCGACCACCCGTCCGGACCCTGGTAGTGCACATTGCTGTGAAAGAGCCCGGCGAAGTCATCGACCTCCAGGCCGGACATCTCGATCGCTTGCCGTGCGGCGTTGATCGCCATGTCGGGGGCGGGCGTCTCATCTGCGACGGTCACCGCCAGCATTCCACTGGCCTCCTGGTCGGCGGGGTCGTACCAGCCGCGCTCCACGGCCTGGTCAGTGCTGACCTGTTCGGGAACGTAGACCCCGATACCGGCCAGATACATGTCATCAATGCGCATGTCGGTACTCCCGGGTGTTGGTGTCGGAAGGTGGTTCGGGCTGTGCGGAGACAAGCTCGGCGAGCGACTCGCCCAAGATCGTGATGCCGTCCGTGCTCAGGACCGACTCGGCGTGGAACTGCATGGACCGGAAGCCGGGCCCGCGCAGGGCGTGCACCTGCCCGGTGTCGCCGTCGCGGCTGACCTCCACGGTGCCGCCGGCCGCGGGACTGATGAAGCGGTCGTGTTCGGCTCCGGCCATGAAGGTGTTGTAGAACCCGACCTGGGTCCGCCGTCCGAACAGCTCGATCTCACGCTGGAGGCCCTGGTTGGGCACATCCAGGCAGGACACCGTCAGCCCGAGTTCCCGGCACAGCACCTGGTGCCCGAGGCAGACGGCGAGGAAGGGCCGTCGTCGCCGCAGCAGATCCCCGATGAGGTGTCGTATCCGTCTCGTCTTCCTGGATCGGTCGTCGCAGGGGTCACCGGGACCCGGTCCAACGACGACGAGGTTGAAGTCTTCGGGCGTGTACGGCTCGTCGTAGGTGCGGATCGTGACCTCGAGCTGCAGCGCGCGGAGCTGATGCCCGATCATGGATGTGAAGGTGTCCTCCGCGTCCACGATGAGCGCCCGCTTCCCGGCCAGCCGGGATACCAGCGATGCTCTGGCGGGCACCTCCTGGCCCAGCCAGAAGCGTGCAAGTGTGTCGTTGCGCCGGCGTAGTGCTTTCTGGACGGCGGGATCGGCGCCGACGCAAGGAGTCTGAGGGCTTGGCGTGCTACCGGAGAGGTCGTCCTCCCCGCGGAACGCGTTGAGGATCGTGGCCGCCTTGGCTTCTGTCTCGGCCACTTCGGATCGCGGGTCGGAGTGGCGCACCAGCGTCGCGCCGACGCCGACGCGCAGCCGGCCATCGTCGTGAATGTCGGCGCAGCGGATGAGGATCGTGGAGTCCACCGTGGGGTCACCGGCGTCATCGATGCCGATCAGTGCCGCGACTCCGCTGTAGTAGCCACGGCCGAACGGCTCATGGCGGCTGATGGTCCGGCAGGCGTTCTCCAACGGGCTGCCGGTGACGGTGGGCGCGAACATCGTGGTTCGGAGAATGTCCTGAACAGAAGCCTTGCTATGACCGCTGAGCAGGTATTCCGTATGCGCCAACCGCGCCATTTCGCGTAGTCGCGGCCCATGCAGCCGCACTCCTGGATCACATATTCCCGCCATCATCTTCAGTTCTTCGTCAACCACCATGTAGAGCTCGTCGGCCTCTTTGCGATCAGTGAGGAAATCGAGGGTTTGGTCGACCGAAGGGCCGGACGGCCCGTACCGGTGGGTGCCGCTGATGGGATTCATGGTGACGGTGCGGCCTTGCAGACCGACGTGCTGTTCCGGGCTGGCTCCGACGAAGGTCCGGTCGCCGGTGTGGACGACGAAGGTCCAGTACGCCCCCGTCTCTTCGGCCAACAGCCTCCGGAAGACCGCGAGCGCCTGCGCCGGGGTGTAGTCGTCGAGGGTCGCCACGAACGACCTGTGGATGACGAAGTTCGAGCCCTGGCCGCTGCCGATCTCCTTGGCCTGGACGTCGCCGACGAGCTCGGCATAGCCGTCGTCGTCGATGTCGAAATGGCCATCTCGGAGGCGGACCGGTATTTGTGGCAACGACTCGACCATGTCGGCCGTGTACACGCAGTCCTGCTCGGCCACGGTAAGGACCCGGATCGGCTCGCCGTCATCGCGGCAGGCGAAGCCGCGTTCGGTGATCTGCCGGTACGGAATCAGCACGAGCATCTCGTGCCGGGACACGCCGCGCGACGGGCCTGCGGACGGGCCTGCAGACGGGCCAGCAGACGGGCCAGCAGACGGGAGGTCGGCCAGTTTCCTGACCGTGCATATAGTGCCGGTCAGGACGTCCACCCTCCCGGGATCGCTCGCCCGGCGGAGCAGAGCGAACGGGCCCGCGACGCCGGAGCCCAGGCGATCGATGAGGCTTCGAAGGTCCCTCGCCACGCGCACACCAATCCCTTCTCGTGGTCAGGAGAACGCTGTTCTCGACATTGGCAAAAGGGACGGCACGTCGCTACTGCACGTCTGTGTGGGTGAGGAACTTACTGATCACCGTGTACTACTCGAACGAGTAGTACCTCCGTTCTGCCAGGCGAACTAGATTTGCTGACCAAGCTCATTTATTCGTACTGCCTGGGAGGCCCATTGCCAGCGCGGCCAGCGACGGGAAATGGTCAGAACGCGGCTTATGAATCCCTGTCCGGTCTCGAGATAGCCCGATGGTTGCCACTGCCGGCTGCGCAGCAGCCCAAGTGGGATGACCCGGTGCAGGTCGCCAGGGCGCGTGCAGAGCTTGCCGAGATGCCGGGGCTGGTCGGCTTTGACGAGGTGAACCGCCTGCGGATGCTGCTCGCCGACGTGGCGTACGGGCGACGGCAGATCATTCAGGCCGGTGACTGTGCGGAGGACCCGAGCGAGTGCGCACCGGACGAGCTGATGCCCAAAATCTCGCTCCTGCACCAGCTCGCCACGGTGATGCGGTGGGGGACCGGCCTTCCGGTCGTGCACGTCGGACGGTTCGCCGGACAGTTCGGTAAGCCCCGGTCGACATCGGTAGAGCGCTTGGGCGATACAGAGATCCCGGTCTTTCGCGGGCACGCGATCAACAGTCCGCAGCCCGAGCCAGGCATGCGGCGGCCCGACCCGGTACGCCTGCTCACCTGCTACCACGCGGCTGCCTCAGCCATGACCTTCTTGAGGAATCAACCTCGCGACGGCGGCGAACCCAGCGTCTGGACCAGTCACGAGGCCCTGCTCCTGGACTATGAGCTGCCCCTGTTGAGGCGTCGGCTCGATGGCGCGTTGCTGTTGTCATCGACCCACTGGCCCTGGGTTGGGGACCGTACCCGGCAGCCCGACGGAGCGCATGTCAGGCTGCTGGCGAGCGTGGCCAATCCGGTCGCGTGCAAGGTAGGTCCGACCACCGAGGTGGACGAGCTCGTCGCACTGTGCGCGATCCTGGATCCGCTCCGCGAGCCGGGCAGGCTGTCCCTCATCGCACGGCTGGGAGCCGAGGACGTCTCCAGCCGTCTTCCAGATCTGGTGAACGCTGTGCGAGCGGCGGGTCATCCTGCCATCTGGCTGTGCGACCCGATGCACGCCAACACGGTGACGACCCCGGCCGGGCGCAAGACGAGATACCTCGAGCGGATCGTGAGCGAGGTCCGGCAGTTCACCGCGATCGTCGGCGCCGTCGGCGGCATCGTCGGCGGGCTCCACCTCGAAGCCACCCCCGCGCCGGTGACCGAATGCGTTCCGAACGATCAGTTCGTGGGCCGGGTGGACGTCTGCTACACGACCGCCTGCGATCCCAGACTCAACCCCGAACAAGCGGTCCAGGTGGCTGCCGCGTGGAACGCGGCGACGGCACGAGTGTCAGCACAGACCCCCGGGAGGCCGGAGTGACGACCGAGTCGGAGTTCGAGAACAAGCTGGCAATGGTGACCGGCGCGGCCGGTGGCATCGGGGTCGCGCTGATCGACGCCCTGGCCGATGCCGGTGCGTCCATCGCCGCGTTGGACTGTGATGGCGAGCGTCTGCGGCCCATTGTCAAACCCCTGCGCAAGAACGGGGTCAACATCATTCCCTATCAGGTGGATGTTTCCGACAGCCGCCAGGTGGACGACGTCGTCGATCGGGTCGAAGAAGAACTGGGCCAGATCGACTACCTGGTCAATGCGGCCGGTGTGCTGCATCCGGCACCGGTCCTGTCGCAGACCGACGACGCCTGGCGGGCGACGTTCGCGGTGAACAACGACGGTGTCTTCCACGTCTGCCGTGCCGTCGCCAAGAAGATGGTCGGCCGGGAGGGCGGGGCGATCGTCACCGTCGCGTCCAACGCGGGGACGGTTCCGCGCACCCACATGGCCGCCTACGCGGCCTCCAAGGCCGCCGCCATCGCGTTCACACGGTGCCTTGGCCTCGAGCTCGCCCCCTACAAGGTCCGCTGCAACATCGTCGCCCCGGGTTCCACTGATACTCCGATGCTCCACAGCCTCCATGCGAACGGCGACGCGATCAGCGCGGCGATAGCGGGTGATCCGGGAAACCACCGGATCGGCATTCCGCTCCGCAAGGTCGCCAGCCCGGCGGACGTGGCGGCTGCGGTCGTGTTCCTGCTGTCCGACCGGGCGGGACAGATCACTCTGCAGAACCTGTTCGTCGACGGCGGAGCCGCGCTAGGCGGCTGAAGCCACCTCGACCGGAGGTGCCAATAATGCCCATTCCCGAAATCCCGAGCTACCCGATGCCCCGTGCCCACGACGTACCAGAGAACACGGCACCATGGGCGGTTCGACCGGAGCGAGCGGTGCTGCTGATCCATGACATGCAGCGCTATTTCGTCCGGTTCTTCCCCCAGGGTGTTCCCCCAGTGACCGACCTGGTCCGCAACGTACGGCAGCTGCTTCAGGCATGCCGGGAGATGAACGTGCCAGTCGCCTACACCGCTCAGCCCGGATCGATGTCCGACGAACAACGGGGTTTGTTGAAGGACATCTGGGGTGCCGGGATGTCGGCCGATCCGGACCATCGGGCCATCATCGACGAACTGGCCCCGGCCCCTGGCGAACGAATCTTCACCAAGTGGCGCTACAGCGCCTTCCACAACAGCGATCTGCTCGACTACCTGGTCCGGGCCGGACGTGACCAGCTCGTCGTCTGCGGAATCTACGCACATGTGGGCTGCCTCATCACAGCATGCGACGCCTTCAGCCACGACATCGAGACCTTCCTCGTGGCGGACGCGATCGCCGACTTCACCGAGGAGTATCACCGTCTCGCGTTGTGGTACGCAGCCGAACGCTGTGCCGGGACCCCTCTGACCTCCGGCGTCCTCGCCTCGATCAACGATCGGCACCCTGCGGGTGTGGAAGGAGCCATCTCATGACGGAACCGATCGCGATCGTCGGGATGGGCTGCCGGTTGCCTGCCGGGATCGACTCGCCCGATGAACTCTGGGAGTTCCTCATGGCGAGCGGCGAGGCCACCGGCCCCGTTCCGGCCGGACGGTGGGAGCCGTACGAGGCGCGGTACGGGCCCGTGCTGCGGCAGGCGACCCGGCAAGGGTCTTTCATCAGCGACGCCGCCGGTTTCGACGCCGACTTCTTCGGAGTGACGCCGCGCGAGGCGGAAATGATGGACCCGCAGCAGCGCATCATGCTCGAAGTCACATGGCAGGCCCTGGAGGACGCCGGTATCCCGCCCTCGGGCTTGGCCGGCACCGATGTGGGAGTCTTCGCCGGCGTCGGCTCTGATGACTACGGACGCCAGATGCTCGAGGACCTGCCGAACATCGAAGCGTGGACCGGCATCGGCGCGGGCATGTGCGCCGTCGCCAACAGGGTCTCGTACATGCTGGACCTGCGCGGACCGAGCCTGGCCGTCGACACCGCCTGCTCGTCGTCCCTGGTCGCCATCCACCTGGCCTGCAACAGCCTCGCCGCAGGAGAGAGCACGCTGGCGATCGCAGGAGGCGTGCACCTGATAGCCGGACCCGGCCTCACCATGGTGCTCGACGCGGCCGGCGCGATCTCGCCAGACGGACGCTCCAAGTCCTTCGACGCCACCGCCGACGGATACGGGCGTGGAGAGGGCTGCGGCCTCTTGATCCTCAAGCGGCTGGCCGACGCGGAACGTGATGGCGACCGGGTCCTCGCCGTCATCCGGGGGAGCGCAGTCAATCAGGACGGGCGGACCAACGGCATCATGGCGCCCAGCGGCGAAGCCCAAGAGCATGTTGTGCGCCGTGCGCTGGACCGCGCCGGTGTCCGGCCTGACACGGTCGACTACGTCGAGGCACATGGAACCGGCACTCGCATGGGTGACCCGCTGGAAGCCGGGGCGCTGGGCGCCGTCTACGGCAGGCCGGGGACGGCGCGTCCCTGCCTGATCGGTTCGGTGAAGTCGAACATCGGTCACCTCGAAGCGGGAGCGGGAGTGGCCGGGGTCATCAAGGCGGTCATGTCGCTCCGTCACGGCGAACTGCCGCCCACCGTCAACTTCACGACGCCGAACCCGGCCATCGAGTGGGAACGGTGCGGCCTGGAGGTCGTGAAGGAGGCGCACCCATGGCCGACCGACCGGATGTCACGCCGCGCCGCAGTCTCGTCCTTCGGCTACGGCGGAACCGTCGCCCACCTCGTCCTGGAGCAGGCCACGGAGCAAGCCCGGACAGAGGACCGGGAAACCGCCCCTCCAGTGCCGATCTACGCGCTGTCCGGGGCTTCGCCGAAGGCCGTCCGCGCGAACGCGGAGCGGCTGGCTCACTGGCTTGCCGGTGACGGACGACGCCACGATCTTGCGGATGTGGCCCATACGCTGCTGACCCGGCGGACACACCTGCCGTACCGGGCGGCGGTGGTGACAGAGGACCGGTCGGAACTGGAGACGAGACTCGGCGAACTGACCGAAGAGGACGTGGTCCGTGCCAAGACCATCCCGCCGCAGGATCCGGTATGGGTCTTCTCCGGACACGGTTCCCAGTGGAGCGGCATGGGGCGCGAACTGCTGGCCGCCGAGCCGGTGTTCGCGGAGGTCATCGACGACATCGGGGAAGTGTTCGCCGAAGAGATCGGCTTCACCCCGCGGGACGTTCTGCAATCCGGGCACCTCGGCGGGGTCGACCGTGTTCAGCCGATGATCTTCGCGATGCAGCTCGGCCTGGCGGGGCTCTGGCGGTCGTACGGCGTCCGTCCCGCCGCGGTGATCGGGCACTCGGTCGGTGAGATCGCGGCGGCCGTCACCGCCGGGGTCCTCGACCGGCACGACGGTGCCCGGCTCATCTGCCGCAGGTCCAAACTGCTGCGCCGGGTGGCGGGCAAGGGTGCCATGGCGATGGTCTCGTTGCCGTTCGCAGAGGTCAGCGAGCAGCTCAACGGCCGCGCCGACGTGGTGCCCGCGATCTGGCCGTCTCCGAACTCGACGGTCATCTCCGGTGAAGTCGCCGGGGTCCAGGAGTTGAGCGACCGATGGAAGGCCGAAGGCGCCGTCGTCAAGCCTGTCGCGTCCGATGTCGCTTTCCACAGTCCTCAGATGGACGAACTCCTCGACGCGCTCGCCGCCGCAGCCGAAGACCTGCCCCCGGCCGAGCCCGTCCTGCCCTTCTACAGCACCGCGCTGGACGATCCGAGGGCACGGCCACGGCACGACGGCGGCTACTGGGCCGCCAACCTGCGCAACCCGGTGCGGCTCGCCGACGCCGTCTCAGCCGCCGTCGAAGACGGCCACCGGGTCTTCCTCGAGATCTCGGCTCACCCGGTCGTCGCACACTCGATCGGCGAGACCTTCGACGACGCGGCCGTACGGGACGGGACAGTCGCCACGACGTTGCGCCGTGACAAGCCCGAAAGAGAGACCTTCCTCGGAAGCCTCGCCGATCTGCACTGCCAGGGCGGCCAGGTCCGGTGGGAAGCCCGTGCAGCCGGTGAACTGGCCCCGTTGCCACTGATCGCCTGGCAGCATCGGCCCTTCTGGTACGTGCCGTCGGCCATGACCTCGGCATCGGTGCAGGGCCACGACGTGGACACCCACACGCTGCTCGGCAGGCCCATCGCCGTGGCAGGAGCACCGTCCCTGCGGGTCTGGGAAACGTATCTCGACCAGGACACGCGCCCCTACCCCGGCTCGCACCCCGTTCACGGCGTCGAGATCATGCCGGCGGCGGTGCTGTTCACGACCTTCCTGGAGGCCACGGGCGCGGATGCGCTGACCGACATCAGCCTGCGAACACCGGTCTTCGTGACACAGCCGCAGCAGATCCAGGTGGTCCATCAGGACGGCGTGGTCCGGCTGGCTTCCCGCACCCTCGCAGGCGAGGGCCGGGAGGGCGCCGGCGCCTCGTGGGTCACGCACACCACGGCTGCCGTCGGGACCGGGGGCGCATCGGCCGGTGGACGGTTCGATCTGGAGGGCGCTCTGTCGCGCCATCGAGATCGACGTGATCCCGGCTCTGTCCTGGCACGGCTCCATGAGATCGGTGTCGCCGACACTGGATTCCACTGGAAGGTCGAGCGCCTGGTCGCCGGACAGGGCGGCGTGCTCGCCACCGTGACCACGGACAACTCCACGTGGGCTTCACTGTTCGACGCGATCCTGACGGTGGTGCCGCTGGTGTTCCCTGGCGAACCGCAGCTGCGGATGCCGTCCTACCTTCGGCAACTCGCCGTCAGCGGTGAGCCGCCGGCGCGAGCCCTGGTGGAGGTGCGGTTGCGTGGCGACGACGTGGTCGACGTGACCGTGGCCGACCGCGCCGGACGGACGGTCGCCCGCATGGCTGGGCTGCGCTTCGCGTTGCTCGGCGGAGACCCGGGCAGCCCGAACGACCCCGCACGCCTGCTGCATCGCCTCGAATGGGAGCGGATCGAGGTGGAAAAGGCGTCGCAGGCGCAACGGCCAGTGACTCTGGTCGGCGGTACTGCCGACCTGGCCGACCGGCTGCTGCGCCACTTCCAGGATTCGGGCATCGATGTCACGAGGACGCTCGACCCCGCTGAGGTGACCACGACCGGCGCCGCCGACGTGATCATCCTGCCCGAGAACATCGGCGATGCGAACATCGCCGAGAACGCACTCCAGCAGACGTGGAGGTTGGCCCGCACAGCCCAACTGCTTGTCGAGGCCAACGCGGGATCGCGCCTCTGGACCGTGACCACGGACGTTCGCGAAGTCGCCGACGAGTCTGCCCTCGCCCAGGGGCCGTTGTGGGGGCTGGGGCGCATCATCGCCGGGGAGCACCCCGAAGTCTGGGGCGGCATGGTCGATCTTGATCGCGGACCCAGCGACAGCGATCTCGACATCCTCGCGAGTGTGGTGTCCACCCGGCCGGCAGAGGACGTGGTCAGCGTCCGGTCGGGGCAGGTTCAGGCGTGCCGGCTGATGCCCGTCACAGACGAGCCCAGCCGCCCTCCGCTGACCTGCCATCCGGACGGCACGTACGTGATCACGGGAGGGCTCGGCGTCCTCGGCCTGGAGATCGCCGGCTGGCTGGCCGGGCGCGGGGCGCGGCACCTGGTGCTGGTCGGGCGCACCGGCCTGCCGCCGCGGGATTCCTGGGACGACGCGACCGATCCCGCGGTGCGCCGCCGTACCGACGGTGTGCGTGCGCTCGAGGCCCTCGGCGTCAGCGTTCGCGTGCTCGCTCTGGACATCGCTGATCCAGAGCAGGCCCGGCAGCTGCGCGACAACGAGGCTCTGAATCTGCCACCGGTCCGAGGCGTGGTGCACGCAGCCGGCGTGCTCGACAACAGGCTGCTTCACGACCTGGACGAACAGTCCCTCCGTACGGTGATGCGCCCGAAGGCAGAGGGAGCGATGGCCCTGCACGAGACGTTCCCGCCGGGCACGCTCGACTTCCTCGTGTTCTTCTCCTCCAACGGCCTGCTGCTCGGCCTCACCGGTCAGGCCGGTTACGCCTCGGGCAATGCCTTCCTGGACGCGCTGGCCCGCCACCGGCGTGCCGACACGGTCAGCCTCGGCTGGACTTCGTGGCGGGGCATGGGCATGGCCGCCAACGACGCGGTCGACCAGGAACTGCGTGACCATGGCGTCGGTGACATCACCCCCGCCGAGGCCTTTCAGGCCTGGGAGGCCGCCGCGAGGCTGGACGAGCCCTACCTCGCGGTGATGCCGACCACGCCGATCGAGGCGGGGGCGCGGGTGCGGCCGATCCTGCGCCTTCTCGAGTTCGAACGTGCCGACGGCGGAGAGGTGAACGCGGCCGACCTGCTGGCCGGCCTGGATGCCGAGCAGGCCAGGGAGCGCCTGGTCGACGAGGTCGCCGCCCAGGTCAGCGCCGAGATCAAGCTGCCGGCTGCCGACCTGGACATCCGGCGCCCGCTGCCGGAACTGGGGCTTGATTCGGTGATGACGGTCGGCATCCGGCGGAGGCTGGAGAAGCGGCTGCGGATCGACATCCCGACGACCTTGCTGTGGACCCATCCGACCGTGACGGAGGTCGCCGCCTATCTCGCCGAGCAGTTGGCCGAGGCGGAGAAGGAGCTTCAGCCTCAATGAACCTGCCGAGCCAGCTCCACCCGCGAGCGGACGTTCAACTTACGGAACACGCCGCGCAAGTGGTAGTTGACCGTGTGCGGCGAAACCCGGATCCGGGTGGCGATCTGCTGGTTCGTCAGACCCTCGGCTGCCAGCTGTGCGACAGCCGTCTCCCGCTCGGTCAGCTTCGACCAGGGAGCCCGGCCCGCCCTCGACGGCTCCGCCGCGATGGGCGGGCCGGGCCCGTCGACGGGAGGCAGCGATTCCAGATCCATGGCGGCGCAGGCCGCCGCCCAGGTGTCCTGATGGTCGATCGCGGCACGAGCCAGCTGCGTCCGGCTGCCGTCGAGCAGCCCCCTGGCATGGGCGGCCGTGGTGGTCAGCACCGGGAATTGCGGGTGAGCGGCGGCGAGCTGGTCCGCCCGAGCGCCCGCCTGCTCCGCGAGGCCCCTGTCACCCCCGGCAAGGCTCAGCCTGACCAGGAAGGCGGCGGCCCCGGGCTCCTCGGCGAAGACGGCGGCCGAGTCGGTCACCCCTCTGAGCCGTCCGCGAAGCTGCCTGAGCGCCTCACGCGGTCCGTCCCTTTCTGCGATCAGCCGCAGCTCGATCCAGTCGTACTGGGGAGACGGCAAGGCTGCCGACGCCTCCTGTGCGGCGCGGTATTCGGCTATGTAGCCGGACGCGGACTGCAGATCCCCTTGGCGCAAGGCAATGCCCGCCAACGCGGCCAGAGCCCGCGCCGCCACGAGCGACGCTCCTGCCTCGCGGCAGAGCGTGATGGCTGTGCTCGCCCGCTCAGCGGCGGCGGCCAACTGGCCGTCGCGCAGGAGCATGTGCGCATGTTTGGTCTCGAACAGCCCGGCGTGTGCGTGGAACATGTCGGCTTCGATGGTCCGCATGGCTCGACGCAATGCTGACCCGGCAGCGTCTGAGTGTCCGACCGCCACGAGCTTGTCGATGTCGCTGAGCCAGGGGAGCAGCAGCCAGGCCGACGGTGTCCCGCTCGCCTCTTCAGCCGCCTCGCAAGCCAGCCGCAGCCCATCACTGAGCTTTCCATCATTCCAGCAGAGATCGGCTCGCACGATCTTCGCCGCGGTCTCTGCCGCCTTGGCGGACCTGCAGCGGTCGTCCAGAGCGCTCGGCGGATGCTTGGCAGCCTGGGGCCCACTCTGGACGTGCTGCGCAAGCAACTGGGCAGCACGAGCCTGGTCGAGCACGGCCGGTCGAGCCGCGCCGGCTTTGAGTACACGCCCGGCCAGATCACGCGCTTCCCCTGGCCGGCCCGACCACAGCAGCACGTGCGCCGCAACGCATCCGATCTCTGCGTCCACTGGCTGAGAGCCACCGCTGCCCAGCAATTCAGCGACAACCGCTTCGGCTGCCGCGGGGCCTTTACGGAGCGCGAGCCCGCGAACGACGGCCGGGGCCTTCTCCGGTGCGTAGTCACGCAGGATCTCGCCGAGGGTCGGAGTGACGACCACGGGTGGGCCGGCGCCGCCGCCGAGCATGCGGTCGATATCGGAGCGCAGCGCATGGACAACGGCCGAGGGGGTCTGCTCCAACACGCGCCGGCGCGTTGCCGGATCGCTGAACACAAGGCATTCCCCCTGGTCGCGGAGCACGCCGTTGCGCAGTGCCTCGTCCACCACGGGGGAGAGCGTGGCGGCCGTCTCCTGGAGCAGATGGGCGACGTCACTGATGCGAAACGCGAGCCCCAGCATCGCTGCCACGCGCAGCAGCTGGCGCCCGCGTTCCGACAGATCCTCCTGTCTTTCACGCCGCTGCCCGGAACGCGGATTTTCGCTGTGGATCGGCATCGCCAGGTCCCCGTGTTTCCTACGAGCGGTGCATGCAGTCGGCCCGGTGCTCATTCACCCGGGTGAGGAGTTGGGTGCGCAGACCGGGATCGGCTGCTGCCTGCTCCACGAAGCGCGCGACGGCCTCCTCGCCGTGGGCCTTGAGGACGCGCCGCACGTCCAGGCCTACCGGGTCGCCGCAGGTGGGCCGGTACATATAGGCGCGGCCGCTCTTCCGCCGGACGACGGCTCCCTTTTCGATGAGGCGCTTGAGTACGGTCATGACCGTCGGATAGGCGATTGGCTCGTGGCGGGTCCGGTTGAATTGATCGAGGACTTCTTGCCCCCGCAGTTCTTGGTCGGTCGACCAGAGAACGTGGAGAATTGCTTTCTCAAGAGATCCCCGCACTCTCTTCACCTCCAGTGGTAATGGTTCTGTCTGTGCGGCGCCATCTACCTTACGGGGGGAGGGGACAGGGTTAGAAGCCTTGCTGCACAAGTCTTCCCGGACCCCCACGGGGCATATGTATGCCATGAGTGCGTGGCGCCGGTACCCGCTCAGAAGCGAGCTAAACCGACCCACTCTGGAACGATCTCGGTGACCAAGATCGAACAATTCTAGCCTTCTCCTACGCACTGTAGGTGCCTTGGCACAGTCTGTTAGTGCGACATATTTGTAGAAGTTGAGTCACTGGTTTGCCGGTGTTAGCTTGGCGGTTATCGGCCAAATTGATATCACGCTTGCCCGGTCATGGAGGGTGGCAATATGCGCATTAACCAGTATGCGCGCAAGCCATTGCGGGACGACTCTGCGATCTTTGCCGAGGTGCTGGACGAGGTGATCCGCGAGGTGCCCTACAGCAGCGCCGGTTCGCTCCAGCAGTTCTACGGGAGTGAGCCGCTCGAGTGGCGGTGGGGGCGTGGGTGCGGCTGGCAGGCGTTCGAGGTCGCCAGGCGGGTCGAAGAGCGAGGTGGTGCCACCGCGACGTTCATGGTCTCGGGCGGCCACGTGCCCGCTCTCTACGTCGACTCCGCCGCCATCACGGTGCTCGATCCGTACATGCCCCATGTCGCTCCGTTGCGCTTGGAACGAGCCGATGCCGTCGATTCGGTGGTGCGGGCGGAGGTGGACGCCTATCCGATCAGGGAGGGCCGGAACGGCGAGCCCGCTCCGTCGCGGCTGCGTGGCACCTGGTGGACGCTGGATGGATCGCTGCGCCTGGAGTACCTGCGGTACGGACCTTGCCGCGAGGACTACGCGCCCTATCGGGCCTACACCTTCCGCCCGGGGTCCATGCTGCCGGTGCCGCCTCCTGACGGGCTGATGCGCCGGATCCTGGTCTCGCCGATGCAGAACAACCTCTCCATCAGGACCGTCCATCGCGACGACCGCAAGATGCGCGAAGTCGTGTTGCCCTTCCCCGGCCGCCCGCGGGACCAGCTCGTCGATCGCTCGCACCTGATCACCAAGGACAACCAGGGAGCGGTCAGCCCGTACGGCAGCGCGGGCTTCGACCGGGACCTGGAACCGATGGCCGACACGATCGGCTGCGCTCCGGCGGACCTCATCGAATTCGTCATGGACTCGGCGGCCCTGTACGACAAGGCCGCGCCGCTCGATCGCGTCTGGCCGGAGTATTCGGCGGTGAGCGAATGAGCGCCGCGCAGTCGTTCTTCCTCGCCGGAGTCATGCAAGGGGCCCGGAGCGGAGCCGCCTATGCCGACCAGGGTTATCGAGCGGCCCTGCGCACCGAGATCGCCCGATACCGGCCCGACGCCGTGGTCCATGATCCGTTCGACCTGATGCGCGACTGGATCGGCGCCCAGGAGGACATGATCCGCCGGGAACACGCCGAGCTCGCTGATCGGCCGATCGTCCAACGGGACAAGGCAGGGCCGGGCCTTGCCGCTCTCATCGACACCTTCCATCGCCTCGCCCGGACCGCTGCCGCCAGCGACGTATGCGTGGCCTGGCTGCCCGAGCACGAGCCGAGCATGGGAACGGCGGTCGAGATGCACAGCGCCTGCCTGGCGGGGCGGACGGTCGTCGCGATCACGGAGATGCGCCAGAACCTGGCCGTGCTCGCGTGCACGTCCCTGATCCTGCCCGATCTGGAGGCTTTCGGGGACTGGCTCGCCCATGGGGGTGATCGCCGATGACGCTCCGCGAAGCATGTGGCGTGGCCGGAGCCTGGGGCGGCGACGACCCGGCTGTCCTCGTGCGATCCATGCTCATCGCCTTGCAGCATCGGGGCCAGGAGGCAGCGGGGATCGCGGTGATGGACCAGGGTCGTCTCATCAAGCGGGTGGGACCCGGGACCGTTCCCGAAGCCTTCCCTGACGAACGGCTGCCGAGGGGAGCAGGGTCCCTCGGCCATGTTCGCTATGCGACCTCGGGGAACGGACGCGAGGGCGGCCAGCCCATCATCGTCGGCGACTCGGACGGTCCGGGCCGTCCGGTGGCCGTGGCGCACAACGGCACGCTCGTGGAACCGCACGCGTCCGCGCGAGAGCTCGGGGTCGCCGTACCCGACGAGCTCACCGACACGGAGGTGATGGCACGGCTCCTGCACGCCGCGATGGCCGACGGACTGCGATCGCTGCCCACCGCGGCCCGCGAGGCCCTGCCGGAACTCGTCGGCGCGTACTCGATGGTGCTCTCCGACGGAGAACGCCTGATCGGCGTGCGAGACCCGCAAGGCTTCCATCCTCTGTGCCTGGGCAAGCTCGGCGAGACGTGGTTGCTGGCATCCGAACCGGCCGCGGTCCGGGCTGTGGGCGGCGCACCCGTGCGCGACCTGGGACCCGGTGAACTGCTGGAAGTCAGCGCACACGGCGTGCAGAGCGACAGGCTCCCCGGGGCAGGGACGCGAACCGCGCGATGCCTCTTCGAGTATGTCTACTTCGCCCGGACCGACTCCGAGTTCGGTGGCCTGGACGTGTACGAGGCCCGCCATCGGGCTGGTCGTGCGCTGGGCCAGGACGCACCACCGCCCGGAGACGCCGTCGTCGTCGCGGCTCCGGAAACGGCCCGGGTCGCAGCCGACGGGTACGCGTTCGAGACCGGACTGCCCATCGTGCAAGGACTGGTCCGCCACCCCGGTGCCGGCCGATCGTTCATCACCAGGGGCCAGGCGGCGCGCGAGCACGCGATCCGGCGGAAACTCGCCGCCGTCCACGCGGCCGTCGCCGGACGCAACGTCGTGCTCGTGGACGATTCGATCGTACGCGGGACCACCATGTCCTCGCTCGTGGAGATGCTGCGTGAGGCCGGAGCCCGTGAAGTCCACGTGCGTATCGCCTCACCGCCTTACCGCTGGCCGTGCTTCTACGGGATGGACACCGGACGGCGGGCCGAGCTGCTGGCGGCCAATGTGTCACTCGACGAGCTGGATGCCCGGCTGGGCTGCGACAGCCTCGCCTTCCTCACCCTCGACCGGCTCCTGAACGCCGTCGGCGGAGACCCGGCCGAGTACTGCAACGCCTGTTTCACAGGCCGCTACCCGACCGACGTTCCGGTGGCGGCAAGGGAGACCTCATGACCCAGGTCGATTATCAGGAGACACGCGCCTCCCGCTGGATGGCGCGCAACTACGATCGCATCGCCGCAACGGCCGAACGCGCCATCACCCCTATCAGGGCTGACCTGCTGGGTCCTGTCACGGGGCGTGTTCTGGAGGTGGGCGCAGGAACCGGCGAGAACCTCGCGCACTACCGGTCGGCGGCTGAGGTCGTGGCGGTCGAGCCGTCACCCACGATGCGAGGCCGGCTGCACGACAAGCTCGACGACTCCTCCTCGCCGATAGAGGTCGTCGACGCGGTCGGTGAGCGGCTGCCCTTCCCTGACGGGTCCTTCGACGCGGTCGTGTGCACGCTCGTGCTGTGCATGGTCCCTGACCTTGACGGCACCCTCACCGAAATCAGGCGGGTGCTCAAGCCCGGTGGCCGGCTGGTGTTCTTCGAGCATGTGCGCGGCGAGGGACTGCGCGGCTCGATCCAGGACCTGCTCACCCCGCTCATGCGGCGGTTGCTGTTCGGCTGCCGTCCCAACCGGCGGACGTTGGAGCGGATGCGGAGCCTCGGCTTCGAGCTCTGCGTCTCGCACTACCAGGTTCGTCCATGGCCTCGGCCACCAGCCAGTTCCCCCTATTTCGGCGGTGTGGCGACTCTGCGAGGAGCGAAGGAGGCCAAGTCATGAACAGGATTGACTGGGACGGCGGCCTCGCCGGAACAGTGCACGACAGGGCACTGGCCAGGCCGAACCAGATCGCCATGTCCTTCGTCGACCATTCCGGTGGTGGTGATGGCCGTCTGGAGCCGCTGACCTACGGCGACCTGGACACCAGGGTCCGCACACTCGGGAACGCGCTGCGTGGAACCGTGGCGCCGGGCAGCCGTGTGGCGATCCTGTGCCCGACCGGCCCGGAGTACGTCACGAGCTTCCTGGCCTGCCTGTACTCCGGTGTGATCGCGGTGCCCCTCTTCATGCCCGAGGCCTTCCGGCACGGTGACCGTCTTGCGCTTGCCATCGCCGACGCCCAATGCGAGGCGGCCATCACGGTCAAGCCGGCGGGCCGTACGCCTGAGGAGCTGGGTCTCGACGACTCCCTCCGACTGATCCACGCGGACGAGTTCGAGCTCGATGCGGCCGCTCCGTGGAAACCGCTGGCACCCCGCGACACGACGGCCTACCTGCAGTACACCTCGGGTTCGACCCGCCATCCGGCCGGCGTACGGGTGACCCATCGCAACATGGAGGTGGCGGTCGACCAGCTGGCGAGCCGGTTCGGCATCACCCCGGCCTCATCGCTCGTCAGCTGGCTGCCGTTCTTCCACGACATGGGACTCGTGTACGCCATCACGTTGCCGCTGGCGATCGGCATGCCGGCTGTGCACATGACTCCGTTCGCCTTTGTCCAGCAGCCGAGGCGCTGGCTGGATCTGATCAGCCGGCATGGCGCGACGCACACGGTCAGTCCCAACTTCGGGCTCGACCTGTGCGTCGACCGGATACCCGCGGACCGGCGGGCCGGGCTCGACCTTTCCCGGCTGCGGTGCCTGACCAACGGCTCAGAACCCGTCCGGGCCCGCTCGCTGGAGCGCTTCACCGAGGCGTACGCGCCGTACGGCTTCCGGGCCGCAGCGCACACGCCCGCGTACGGCCTTGCCGAGGCCACCTTGATGGTCGCCGGCAACGGGCCCGACCGCGAACCGCTGGTCGCGGCGTTCGACCGCGCAGAGCTGGGTGCCGGCAGGGTGCGCCGCACCGCGGCGGACGATCCTGACGGGCACACCATGGTGGGCTGCGGTGCGGCCGCCTGGCAGGACGTGTGGATCGTGGACCCCGCGACCGGCCAGACCCTGGCACCGGACCGCGTTGGTGAGATCTGGGTTCGGGGAGGCAACGTCTGCGACGGTTATTGGAACGATCGTGAACGAACCGGCGAGGTGTTCGGCGCACGCCTCGACGGTGAATCCGGCTGGCTGCGTACCGGGGACCTCGGGTTCTTCTACGGAGAGTCGCTGTTCATCACCGGGCGGCTCAAGGATCTCATCATCGTCGACGGCCGCAACCACCATCCGGTCGATATCGAGTCGACCGTCGAGGACCACAGCCAGGCGGTCCGCAGCGGCCATGTGGTGGCGTTCGGGATCGACACCGGCGCCGAAGAGCAGGTGGTCATCGTCGCGGAGGTGCGGCCGGACACCACGGGGGAGCTGGACGCGCAGCACGCCCGGCTCCGCCGGGCGGTGGTGTCCCGGCATGACGTCGATGTTCACGACGTCGTCTTCGTCAGGCGCGGAACCCTTCCCAAGACCTCCAGCGGCAAGCTCCGGCGCGGCACCTGCCGCGAGATGTACCGGACGGGCCGGCTGGCAGCGCGTCGGGTGTGAGGAGGACACGATGGATCTGCGCACCTGGCTGGTGGAACGAGTGGCCTCGTATGCCGCGGCCAGTCCTGCCGAGGTAGATGTGGACCGGCCATTCGATGAGTACGGCCTGCGCTCCCGTGACGCTGTCGCGATCTCGGGCGAGCTGGCGGATCATCTCGGCCGCGACATTCCCGACACGATGCTCTGGGAGCACCCCACGATACGGCTGCTCTCCGCCCATCTTGAGGGCGAGGAAGCGGCCTCACCCGGCTTGCCGGCGCGCCCGGGGCCAGCAGGAGATCAGGGTGACCAGGGAGCCATCGCAGTCATCGGCATCGGCTGCCGGTTGCCGGGCGGGATCGGCTCTCCGGCCGACCTGTGGAGCTTCCTGTGCGCGGGCGGAGATGCGATCAGCGAGGTGCCGGCGGAGCGCTGGGCAGGCTACCGGAGCCGATCGGCAGCGGCAGCGGCGGTCGTGGACAGGACCACGCCCTTCGGCGGCTACCTCGACGACGTCACCGGCTTCGACGCACGCTTCTTCGGGATCGCTCCGGCCGAGGCCGCGGAAATGGATCCGCAGCAGCGCATCTTCCTCGAAGTGGCCTGGGAGGCGCTGGAGCACGCGGGCATCCCGCCCGAGCTTCTCGCCGGCGACCGGAGCGGTGTCTTCGTGGGCGCGTGCGGCGACGACTTCGGGCGGCAGCGCTTGGAGGAGTTGCCGGACGTCAATGGTTGGACGCTCACTGGATCGGCACCGGGCGTCATCGCCAACCGCCTGTCCTACCTGCTCGATCTGCGCGGACCGAGCCTGACCATCGACACCGCGTGTTCTTCATCGCTGGTGGCGCTGCACGCAGCCAGGCAGAACCTGTTGTCGGGGGACTGCGACCTGGCGATCGTCGGCGGCGTCAATCTGTTGTTGTCGCCAGGTCCGACGGCAGGCTTTGACCAGTCCGGCGCGATGGCAGCCGACGGCCGCTGCAAACCCTTCGACGCCGACGCAGACGGTTATGTGCGCAGCGAGGGCTGCGGGGTGATCGTGGCCAAGCGGCTCGCCGATGCTGCCCGTGACGGTGACCGGGTGCTCGCCGTGATCCGCGGATCAGCGGTCAACCAGGACGGCAGATCGAACGGTCTGATGGCTCCCAGCCCCGGTGCACAGCAGGATCTGCTGCGACGCGCCTACGCCGCTGCGGAAGTCGATCCGATGGAGGTCGGCTATGTCGAAGCCCACGGAACCGGCACCCCGCTCGGCGATCCGATCGAGGCGTCGGCCCTGGGAACGGTGCTCGGCGGGTGCCGTCCGGCGGAGGATCCGCTGCTGATCGGGTCGATCAAGTCCAACCTCGGGCATCTTGAGGCGGCGGCGGGCATCGCCGGGCTGATCAAGGTGGTGCTGGCACTGCACCACGGCCGGATCCCGGCGACCATCCACCACGCCGAGCCCAATCCCCGGATCAGCCTGCCGGATCTCGGCCTCCAGGTGCCCACCGAAGTGACCGGATGGCCCGTCAACGGGCGTTCACGCCTGGCCGGGGTCAGTTCCTTCGGATTCGGCGGCACCAACGCCCACGCCGTCCTTGAGAACTTCTGCTGAAGGCGAGGCATGACATGAAATTCGGCGTACTGACGCTTGGCGGCGGCGCACCGGCCGAGGTGGCAGAGCTCGGCCGGGCGCTCGAGGAACGAGCCTTCGACTCGATCTTCGTGCCGGAGCACACCCACGTGCCGGTCGACATCCAGACGCCCTTCCCCACCGGGATGAAGGTGGTGCCTGAGGCGATGCAGGGGCTCGACCAGTTCGTGATGCTGGCGGCCATGGCCGCCGGCACGTCGCGGCTCCTGCTGGGAACCGGAATCTGCGAGGTGCCGCTACGCGACCCGATCATTCTGGCCAAGACCGTGGCCAGCCTGGACGTGGTGTCGGGCGGGCGATTCCTGTTCGGTGCAGGGGCAGGCTGGATGCGGGAGGAGATGCTCAACCATGGGGTCGATCCCCGCACCCGGATGGGGCGGCTGAGCGACTACCTGGGCGCCATGAAGCAGATCTGGACCGAGCACGAGGCGTCGTACTCCGGCGAGTACGTCAAGTTCGACCCGATCGTCTCCCTTCCCAAGCCCGTGCGGAAACCGCATCCTCCGATCCTGCTGGGTGTCGACGGGCCCAGCGCGATCGACCGTGTGCTCGACCTGGAAGCCGAGTGGATGCCGTGGCTGGCCCGGGAGGGGGACGGCCTGGCCGACCGCATCGAGGAGCTGAACGAGCGCGCCGCGGAAGCGGGGCGCGGTCCGGTCCCCGTCACGCTGGTCGGCGCCGGGGCCGACGAGGAAGAGATCGCCTACTACACCGAGATCGGGGTCAGCCGTTGCCTGTTCGTGCTGCCCTCGCTCGACCGGGTGGAGACCCTCGACCTGCTCGACTGGTATGTGGACGTGATCAAGAGTGTTCCCTGAATCGTTGTTCTTCCCAGTGTCGGGCGCATCGCCGGACGGCCTGCGGGCCAACGCCGGGCGGCTGGCCGAGTGGCTGCGCGGTCCCGGCAGCACCGCCGACCTGCATGACGTCGGCTATACGCTGGCCAGGCGTAGATCACACATGCGTACGCAATGCGTTGTCCACGCGCGCGAACGCCCGGAGCTGGCCGACCGGCTCACGGAGATCGCCTCCGGCCGCACTCCGGACGGTGCCTTCTGCGGCGAGGTCGTCGACGCCGCAGGCCATGGCGTGGTCTTCGTGTTCTCCGGGCAGGGTTCGCACTGGACCGGTATGGGAGCCGAGCTCCTGGACGACGAGCCGGCCTTTGCGGCCGTCGTCGACGAACTCGAACCGGTGTTCAGCGCTGAGCGCGGCCGGTCGCTACGCGAGCTGCTGACCTCGCACGACTTCGACGACGCGGGTCCCGCGCTCCTCCAACCCGCGATCTTCGCCGTGCAGGTCGGGCTTGCCGCCGTGTGGCAGGCGTATGGCATCCGACCCGCCGCCGTGATCGGGCAGTCGATGGGAGAAGCCGCGGCCGCGGCCGTCTGCGGCGGCTTGTCACTCACCGACGCCGCCCACGTCATCTGTCGCCGCTCCGAACTCATGGAGGAAGAGCTCGTCGGCCAGGGCACCACCGCGTTGGTGGAGTTGCCGGCCGAGGAGGTGGAGCGCCAGGGAGCCGCGAGCCGCGGTCTGGAGATCGCCGTCTACACCTCGACCCGTGCGACCGTCGTCGCAGGCGGTCGCGACGAGGTCGACGCCCTCGTCGCGGAGTGCGAGCACCAGGGCCTCGGCGCGTATCCCGTCGAAGGTGTCCGGCTGGCTGCTCATAGCCGGTTCGTGGACCCGGTGCTCCCTCTCGTCGTCGACGAACTCGCGGATGTGAAGCCCCAGGAGCCGGTCGTCACCTGGTATCCGACGGCATCGGCGGATCCACACTCGCGGCCTCCGTTCGACGCTCGCTACTGGGCGGCCAACCTGCGCGAACCGGTGCGCATGACGCAAAGTCTTAAGGCGGCTGCCGAAGACGGACTGAGAGTCTTCGTCGAACTGTCTCCACATCCGCTCCTCACCCAGGCGATCGGCGAGACGCTCTGGGACAGCGGCGTTGAGAACGCCGTCGTCGTCGGCACCATGCGCCGAGGCGAGTCATCGACGCGGTCGCTGCCAAGTGCCTTCGCCGAGTTGAGCGCGCAGGGTGTGCCGGTGGATTGGAGCCGCCAGTATCCCGACGGCCGATTGCAGGACCTGCCGGTCAACGCTTGGCAGCATCAGCATTTCCCTCCGTACGAAACGAAGACCGTTCGGACAGGTTCACAGGATGAACATCCGCTTCTCGGCTCGTACGTGAGGCTGCCCGGGCAGTCCGTACGTCACGTGTGGCAGGCGCGTATCGACCCGGAGGCTCTCGGCTGGCTCAGCGATCACAATGTGGGCGGGACGGCCGTGATGCCCGGTACGGCTTACGCGGAGATGGCGCTTGCCGCTGCCGCCGAGGTATTCAAGGCCGGTACGTCGGACATCACGGTCACCGAGCTCGTCTACCGGCGGGTGTTGCCGGTCGGCCGGCCGGTCACCGTCACGACGAACCTGACCGTTGAGCACGAGGGCCGGGCCGAGATCGAGATCGTGACCGACCAGGGCGGAACGCCTGTCGTTCACGCGACGGCCCGGCTGTGCGTCCAGCGGGAGAACGAGCCCGCCGTCGTATCGCTCGATGAGGTCGCTCGCCGTCAGCCTCAGCAGAGTGATGCTTCGGCGACGTACACCAGGCTCCACGAGATGGGGATCTCCTACGGTCCCGCATTCAGGGGCCTTGAGTCCGTGAGCGCGGCCGACGGTAGCGCGTTGTACCGGGTAAGGCGCCCTGAGGCGCTGCAGGCCGATCGGCGGTTCTCCTTCCATCCAGCCCTGCTCGATGCCTGCCTCCACGGCGTCATGGCGCTGCTTCCCGAGGATGTCCAAGGCGTCCACCTGCCCACTGGCATCGGCCGGTTGCGACTGTTCGGCGAGCCGATGGGCGAGGTCGTTTGCGGCGCGCACATGGAAGACGGCAAGGCGGACGTGAACGTCTTCGACAAGGCGGGCCGGCAGATCGTAGCGCTGAACGGCGTGGAGATCCGGTGCATCGACGAGGAGGAACTCCCTGCGCCCCTGCAGGGCCTCCTCTATGTCGTTGAAGAGGAGCCGGTGCCGTCCGCGGATGGCGGGCGTGGGCCGGCGTCCCAGGAATGGCTCGTCTGCGGCGCTCCTGGGAGCGATCAATTCGCAACGGAGCTGGCGTCCGAGCTGTCAGCGGATCTGAAGCCCGGCCCCGGCCTCCCGGAGAATCTCGACCGCCACTATGACGGGATCGTCGTGCTCGGGGACGGAGACAAGCCCGAACCCGCTGCCGAGGAACGTGTCCTCGCGACGGTGAGGATGGTCGCCACGCTTCTCCGCCGTGGCGACGCCGATGATCTCCCGCGCGTGATCGTGGTCTCGCGCGGAAACGAGCTCAGCCAGGCAGGCATGGGCGGCCTCCTACGCACGATGCGGGCCGAACATCCGGAGCTCCAGACGACGTTCATCAAGGTCGACCCGGACGAGCATGCCTCGCTGCTGGCCGAGGAATTCAGGTCGCGGGCGCCATGTGACGAGCTGTCCTGGCACGACGGTTTCCGGCGATTGGCCCGGTTGACGTGCATCGAGCCCGACCGGCTGCCGCCGCCGGTCCGGCCCGTGGTGCATCCGGGGGCGTCATACCTGATCACGGGAGGGCTCGGCGGGCTCGGCCTCGCCACAGCCCGCTGGCTGGCAGAAGATGGCGCCGCGAGGCTGGTGCTCAACGGCCGCTCGACGCCTGACGAGCGGGCGTGCAAGGTGATCGCGGAGATCGAGGCACAAGGTACCCAGGTGGCAGTCGTCCGGGGAGATGTCACTCAGCCCGGCATCGCCGACGAGATGGTGCGCGTCGCCGAGGATGACGGCGTCACGCTTCGGGGCGCGGTGCACGCCGCGATGGTCCTGGACGACGTGGCGATGACCGAACTCGACGCTGTCCGTCTCCACCGTGTGTGGTCGCCGAAGGCGGCAGGCGCATGGCAGCTTCACCTCGCCACCGCTGAGCGCGAGTTGGACTGGTGGGTCTGCTATTCCTCGCTCGCCGGCCTCATCGGATCTCCCGGCCAGGCCAACTATGCCGCCGCCAACAGCTTTCTCGACTCCCTTGTGATGTGGCGTCGTTCCTGCGGCCTTCCCGCACAGGCGGTGGCGTGGGGGCCGTGGTCTGAAGTGGGCCGAGTACGCGACGTCACGTTGAACGGGGTCGGCGGATTGCACCCGCGCGAAGGGCTCGCGGCTCTCTCGGAACTGATCACCAGGGATGTGCCGGTGGCGGCGGTCGCCAGACTGGGCGCGGGCTTCGCCGACGCCTTTCCGCACGCGAGGCAGTCGACCTACCTGGCCCGCGTTGCGGCCACCGCACCGCCGGCGGCCATCGATCGGGCCGATCTGGAAGGACTCGGCGCCCAAGACCGTCATCGGGTCATCGGTGATCAGGTCCATCGCAGCGTCTGCCAGGTCATGGGGTTCGAAGAGGCGGAACTCGCCGGTGACCGGCCGCTCGTCGAGGTGGGCCTGGATTCCATGGCGGCCACAAGGATCAAGGGAGCGCTGCACGCCGGCTTCGGCGCCGACATCCCTGTGTCGCGGCTTCTCCAAGGGGCGAGCGTGGAGGACCTGACCAATGACCTCCTCGCCCACGTGGGGCCCGCGCCTGGTGTCCGGGAGGACCAGGCGACCGGAGGCCGGGCGACCAAGGGTCAGGCGGCTCAACGAGCGGAGGTGCGAGCGAGGCGCCTTGCCACGCAGCGAACCCGAAGGAGGAAAGGGCAGTGAACGTCGACACTGTGGACGTCGACACTGTGGAAGGCGTCGCGGTCATCGGGCTCTCTGGACGGTTTCCGGGTGCCCGGGGCATCGACGAGTACTGGCGCAATCTCTGCGACGGACGAGATTGCCTGGAAACGCTCGACGAGGCGGTCCTGCGCGACGAAGGCGTACCGGAATCGGTGCTGCACAATCCCGCCTACGTGCGGCGGGCCGGTCCATTGCAGGGCTACGACGAGTTCGACGCGGACTTCTTTGGCTTCTCCGATCGTGTCGCCGAACTGATGGATCCGCAGCAACGGTTGTTCCTGCAGAGCTGCTGGCATGCGCTGGAGGACGCAGCGTACGACCCGCAGCGCTGCGAAGGCTCCATCGGTGTGTTCGGCACCGGCTCGTTCGGGACCTACTACCCCTACAACGTGCTGTCACATCATGATCTGCACGAGCTGATCGGAGCAGGTACCTCGGCTGAGCTCATGCAGGGGCTGACCTTCAGCGATCCCAATTTCTTCACTACGCGGGTGGCTCACGCGCTGGATCTGCACGGTCCAGCGATCACCGTGCAGACGGCCTGCTCAAGCGGTCTCGTCGCCGTCCATCTGGCCTGCCAGAGTCTGTTGTGCGGGGAGGCGGACATGGCGCTGGCCGGTGCCATGACCGTCCGGATACCGGCCCGGGCCGGCTACATGGCCGACGCGGACACGACCATCTCGCCAGATGGCTATTGCCGACCGTTCGATGTGCAAGGGAACGGAACGGTCTTCACCAGTGGAGGCGGTGTCGTCGTCCTCAAGCGGCTGGCCGACGCCATCGCAGACCGCGACCACATTCGTGCGGTCATCCGGGGCTCGGCGGTCAACAATGACGGCTCGCTGAAGATGGGCTACGCCGCTCCCAGCGTGGAGATGCAGGCCGCCGTCATCGCCGAGGCACTCGCAGTGGCGGACGTCGATCCGGCCACCGTGGGATACGTGGAGGCTCATGGGACCGGTACGGCGCTGGGGGACCCGGTGGAGGTCGCGGCTCTGAACAGCGGTTTCGGCGAGCGAGCAGCGGCTGCCCGCTGTGCCATCGGATCGGTGAAGGGCAACATCGGACACTGCGAAGTTGCGGCTGGCATCGCCGGGCTCGTCAAGGCAGTGCTTTCGCTGGAACACCGCACGCTCGTACCAACCGTGCACTTCACCGAGCCGAATCCCGAGCTGCATCTGGCGGACACGCCGTTCCACGTTCAGGATCGGCTCGCGAGTTGGGAGAGCGAAGCCCCACGCCGTGCCGGTCTGAGCTCGCTCGGGGTCGGCGGGACGAACGTGCACGTCGTTCTGGAGGAGGCCGAGCCGAAACGGGGCGGGAGCGCGCCGTCCCGGGACAAGGTGCTTCTGGTCAGCGGACGGACCCCCGCGGAACTGTCCGAGGTCTGCGAGGACCTTGCCGGGCATCTCCGTGGCCGGCCGGATACCGATCTTGAGAACGTGGCGTTCACGCTTGCCGAGGGCAGGCGCCACTTCTCCACCCGTACGGCGGTCGTGGCCTCCACCGCCGAGGGCGCCGCCGAGGCACTCGTTGATCATGAGCCCTTCGAGGCGTCGATGAAGATCGTGCTGCTGTTCCCCGGCACAGCGGGCAGCCGCATGCAAGCGGCCGCGGACCTGTATCGGGCCGAGCCGGCGTTCGCCGAGCCTTTCGATCGCTGTGCGGAGGCGGTGCGTGAGCACCTGGCCGTGGATCTGCGTTCAATGCCGGCAGGCGGGAACGAGACCGAAGACGACTTCGCCGACGCGGCTTCCTTCGCCATCGAATACGCGATGGGAAGGGCGCTGGAGTCCTACGGCATGCAGGCATCGGTGGTGGCGGGCACAGGCGCGGGCTTGCTCGCCGCGGCGTGCTTCGCGGAGGCGATCGATCTAGCCGGCGCCGTGAGGATGATCGACGCGGGTCTCGAAACAGCCGACATGGAGGCCGTATCGGGAAGGGTCCCCCTGCTTCCGGCGAAGGACATCAAACCGGATGGTGCAGAGGGAGAACGCCTTGTGGTGGCGGCCGCGCCCGGCACCGCCGAGCCAAGCGGCTTTCTCAGCACCCTTGGAAGACTGTGGAGCGCCGGAGCGTCCATTCAGTGGGGCTTCACGGATGAAGAAACGACCGCCAGACGGACTCCGCTGCCTGGCTATCCCTTCAGACGGAACCGCCACTGGGTGGATTCCGCGTATGCCACCAATACGCCCACTCCTGGGCCAGGGGAGGCGACACCTTCCGCCGAGTCGACCGAAGACCTTCTGATCGCGTTGTTGTCACGGGCCCTGCGCGTGGAGCGGATCGGCGTGGACGACAACTTCTTCGAGTTGGGCGGCGACTCCGTCATGGCGGCGCAGATCGTGGCGCGAGCCCGGTCACAGGGAATCCACCTGGCCCCCAAAGACCTTCAGCGGAACCCCACAGTGGCGAAGCTGGCTCGGGTGGTGGAGCGGACGTCGGCCTCCGGCGGCCCGGTCAAGCGACGGCACGACTCCGTCACCTCGGCAGAGCCGAAGGAATGGGTGCCGTTGACGCCGACCCAACTTCAGGTGATGGGAGCTGACGCTGCACACGAAGAAATGATGATCTTCGACCTCGGAAGCGAGATCGACCCTGCGCTCCTGGGGCGGGCCGTGGCGCATGTGCGCCGGCACCACGAGGCACTCACGATGGACTTCGAGAAGCGCGGCGGTGTTTGGGAACAGCACGTTGCCGACGAACACGAACTGCCGGTGATGACCCCGGACGAGCTCACGGAACTGTCCCGTCGCCGCGAAGACCGGCGGCCCTCGCTGCTCGCAGCGGTCCTGGAACATCCCGACGGCCAAGGACGGCAGCTCGCCGTCGTACCGCATCCGGCGGCCTTCGATCCCGCCGCGCGGCGGCTGCTCGCCGAAGATCTGTCCACGGCTTGCCGGCAACTGCTCACAGAGCAGGACGTGGACCTGCCGTCAGTGGGCATGCCGTGGCCCGCCTGGGCCGAACACGTCGTATCCCTTGCTCATGACCCTGAGGTGATGCGCGAGCGTGAGCACTGGACAGCCCTTCTCGCCGACGCGAACGCCGGTCCGCTCCAGCCGGGCTCGCCGGCCAGGCCCAACGGTCATCGTCGCGGGGATGACATCCGCTGTCTCTCGCACGTGTCCGATCAAGCGGTCACCGCTGCCGTCCGCGCTGCCGCGCGATCGAGCCAGCAGACCGTACGGGGCATCGTTCTGAGTGCGCTCGCGATGGCTCAAGCCAGAGTCACTGGTCGGCCGACCGCATTGCTCGACGTCGCAATGAACATCCGCAAGGAAACTCCGGGCGGCATGGATCTCAGCAGAACCGTCGGCAACCTCACGACCGTCTTTCCCGTCGCCATCCCAGCACAGGGGGAACCGGCCACCGTTCTCGGTCTGGCCGAGGAGATTCTGGGGGCTGTACCCGGCCATGGGCTCGGCTACGGAGTGCTCAGGTACCTGCACGGCCCCACAGCGGAAGTGATGCGCGAACTCCCAGCGCCCGACGTCGTCTTCAGCGACTGCGGAGCCGTCTCCAGCGGAGCTGATCTGACGGATGGCCCCTTGACGGTGAGGCGATCCGCCGGCGCTCCGGTCGGTGGGCCTCCGTTGGCCTTCGGTCACGCCGTCGACGTGCGCTGCTATCGCAAGCGTCGGCGGCTCCACATCGACTGGTGGTTCGACGGTGCTCGTGTGCCTGAGGAGGTCATGACCCGGATGCGCGATCACACCGTGCAGGCGCTGAGCCTGCTCGACCCGTCCGACGACTCAAGGAGTGCCGATGTCCGCGCGGCAACCGACCGATGACGAGATCCTGGCCGCTGCCGCAGAACTCGGCTTCGATCTGGCTGTGGCCGATTGCGGCTTCTACCGGTCGTTCATGGCCCCTGACCTGGAGGCGTATGACTTCATCGAGACCGCCGGTGAGCCCAAGCCCGCTCTGCGCGTTCCCGACCGTGGCTGGTGGCAACCTGAGCCCGACGAGAACGAGTTCGGGGCCTGGCAAGCACGCACCGAGATCCGGACCAACGCCCAGGGCCCGCTCACAGGCCGGTCTGTCGCGCTGAGCGACAACATCTGCCTAGCCGATGTCCCGATGGCCATCGGGACGTCGTTCCTGCGCGGTTTCCGGCCCGATCGCGACGCCACCATCGTCAACCGGTTGCTCGACTCGGGCGCGACGGTCACGGGCAAGGCGCAGTGCGAGTACCTCGGCATCCCTAACGGATCGCATACCGGTGTCGCCGGACCAGTGCGCAATCCTCGACGGCCGACACACTCATCCGGCGGCGCTGCTTCAGGCGCGGCGGCTCTCGTCGCGTCCGGCGCCGCTGACCTGGCGGTGGGCACGGACGCCAGCGGCTCGGTGCGGGTGCCTGCCGCCTGGTCCGGGGTGGTCGGCCTGAAACCGACGCACGGGCTGATTCCCCACGCCGGGATCCTGCCGCTGGAATCCAGCCTTGACGATGTCGGCCCGATCACCGCGACGGTGGCGGACAACGCCCTGCTCTTGGACGTCCTGGTGGGCGCGAACACCCGGCCTGAGCACTCGTACTCGGCCGCATTGACCGGTGAGTGCGCGGGCATGCGCGTCGGCGTCGTCAAAGAGGGCTTCGAACTGCCCGATCTGAACGCCGATGTCGCGGACACCGTCCGCGGGTCGTGTGACGTCATGCGGATTCTGGGCGCTCAGGTTGAGGACGTCGTCGTTCCTGCGCACCAGCTCGGCGTCGCCGTCTGGGATGCCATCGCCCTGGAGGGCCACGTCGGCCAGTTGCTCGCGGCCGCTTTCGGGGAAGAGGACCCCGCGACCGACCTGGCTCACGTCCTGCGAGGCTGGCGGGCCAATACGGCGGAATTCCCTCGTCCCGTCAAGGTGGCCATGGTCATGGGGAACGTCTTCCGCAGAAGGCACGGCGGCGTGACCTATAGGAAGGCGCAGCGGCTCGCTCATGCTCTGGCTGACGCGTACGACGATGCGCTGGCGAACTACGACGTGCTGGTGATGCCGACCACGCCGATGAAGGCCACGGAACTGCCGTCACCGCAAGATTCACCGGAGGTGGATGTCCGGCGCGCCTTCGAGATGGTGCTCAACGTCGTGCCGAGCAACGCCTCAGGCCATCCGGCCCTCAGCGTGCCATGCGGCGTGCGCGACGGGCTCCCTGTGGGCATGCAGTTCATCGCCCGCAGGCATGCGGAGTCCACTCTCTATCGCGTCGCCCATGCCTACGAGTCAGCTCGCAGGGGCTGTGACGGCCCCGATGATCAGATTGATTAGCCGCTGTGCCTCGTCGGCTGCTCGGTCCTTCGGCGGGCGGTCGAAAGGCTGCAGATCCGAGAGCGTTCCGATCTGGTGGAGGGCCAGCAATCCGACCATGGCCCGGTAGCGGAAGGCGACCTCGCCGGCGGGCAGCTGGGGGAGGGCTTCGATGAGGGCATCCAGGAAGCGCCCCTCAGCAGGGCCGACCTCGGCGGCGAACAGCTGCCGGATCTCGGGCTCCGGCTCGAACATCACCTGGCTCACGAAACGGGCGACGCTGCCGGCGCGCTCGCCGTGCCGCTCCTCCAGGCTCACGGCGGGCTCGATGAAAGCCCGGACGAGATCCTCCGCAGAGGGCTTTGCACCCCGGCTGCGCAACTCGTCCAGGCGCCGTTCGCGATCTTCGTTGACCGCCGCCATCGCGCGCCCCACCACCGCGCGCAGCAACCCTTCCTTGGAGCGGAAGTGGTAGTTCACCGCCGCCACATTGACCGCTGCCGCCTCGGTCACCGCGCGAAGCGACGTCCCGGCGAAGCCTCGCTCGCCGAACAGCCGCTCGGCCGCGTCGAGGATCCGCTCTTTCGTGCCCGGTGAGGATCCCATGAGCCCAATCCTAGTTTAAAACGAGCGCTTGAATATTGTCGCCGAGCATGGGTACGCTCAAACAGTCGTTTAAAACGATCGACTGAATCGAGCTGGTTTCTCATGACGATCGCAGAACACGACACCCAGGCAGCCCAGGTCGAGGTGAGCCCCGGCCGGCGCCAGCTGATCCTCACGGTCATGTGCATGGCGCTCGGCGCGGTGGTCGGCATGCTCGTCTCGCTGGTCATCGCACTTCCCGGCATCGCCCAGGACCTGCGCGCCAGCGAAGCGGAGCTGCAGTGGGTGATGAACGCGTACGGCATCGTCTTCGCCGGTCTCCTGCTGCCCGGTGGGGCGCTGGGGGATCGCTACGGGCGCAAGGGCGTGCTGCTGGCCGGCCTGGTGATCTTCATCGGGGCTTCCGGCGCGGTGCTGTGGGCCGACGACGTCGGTACGGTCATCGCCCTTCGCGCGGTGGCCGGAGCCGGTGCGGCACTGGTCATGCCGATGACGCTGTCGGTCATCACCAGCGTCTTCCCGCCCGAGGAACGTGGCCGGGCCGTGGGCATCTGGTCCGGTGTCTTCGCGGGCGGCGGGCTCCTGGGCGTCATGGTCGCCGGCGCGCTGCTGGAGGGCTTCTCCTGGCGTTCGGTGTTCGTCTTCAACGCCATCCTGGGCTTGGTCGCCCTGCTGGCCGCTGCGGCGGTGACCCCCAAGTCGCGCGACCCCTACGCCACCCCTCTCGACATACCCGGGACCGTCTTCTCCGTCGTCGGGATCGCCTCGCTTGTCTTCTCCATCGTCGAAGGCCCGGAGCGTGGCTGGTCCGACGGGCTGATCGTGGGCGGGTTCGCGGTGGCGGTCGTCACCCTGACCGCTTTCGCCTATTGGGAACTCCGCAGCCAGAAGCCCATGCTGGACCTGCGTGTCTTCCGGATCCGCGGCGTCTCCGGGGGCTCGTTGGCCATCATGACCGAGTCGCTGGGCGCCTTCGGTGTGCTGTTCCTGCTGTTGCAGTTCCTCCAGGAGATCAAGGGCTACTCGCCGTTCGAGGCCGGGCTGGCCCTGCTGCCCCTGGCCATCGGCGCCATCGTCTTCTCGCCCACCGCGCCGATGCTGGCCCAGCGTTTCGGTTTCCGCATCGTCATCGGGCTGGGCATGGCCGCGATGGCGGGCGGCCTGGCCCTGCTGTCACTGCTCGACCAGGGATCGGCTTCCTGGCCCGTGCTGGCAGGCGGCCTTCTGATCGGCGCCGGCGTCGCCTACGCCGCCACACCCGCCACCGATGCGATCGTCGCAGCCCTGCCCGCAGCCAAGCAGGGTGTCGCCTCGGCCTTGAACGACATCACCCGCGAACTCGGGGCAGTCCTCGGTATCGCGATCCTGGGCAGCGTCTTCAACGCCACCTACCGTGGCGACGTCGGTGACGCCACCGAGAAACTGCCGCCCGACATCGGCGAGGCGGCGCGCGACTCGCTCACCGCTGCCCTCCAGATCGCCCAGCGGCTCGGGGGCGGGGAGGGAACCGCGCTGGCAGACGTCGCCAAGGCGGCGTTCAGCACCGGGATGAACAACGCCATGCTGGTGGGAGTCGCCGTTGTCATTGTCGGCGGAGTCATCGCAGTCGTGGCGCTTCCCAGCCAGGCGTCTCCTGAGACCCGACAGCCCCAGAAGACCGACACCCGAACCTGAACCAACACGAGCTCTTGCCACTGCGACACGTGAAAGCGTCCGAATCTGGACGAGCTCGCGTCGCGAACGGGTGTGGATCACTTCCCTGAATCCGGGTAGTACCTACGGCGTGTCGGAGATCCATATGGGTGGTGCGAGGCCATGAACGGCTATCAGGCCGCTCTCGTCGTGATGCTGCTCGTCGTGGCGCTGGTCGCGGCGGTCTACGCGCTGGGCACGCTCGCCGCGGTGGCCAGGTCCCCGCTGGAGGGCAGCCCGTTCCTTAGCGGGGAGCCGTCCACCGAGCACGCGGTGAGCCGGTTCCACGTGCGCTGGTACACGATCACCATGGTCTTCCTGGCCTTCGACATGGAAATGATCTTCATGTACCCGTGGACGGTCGTCGTCGCGGACATGGGTGCCACGGCCGTAGTGGAGATGTTCCTCTTCCTTGGGCTCTTGCTCGTGGGCGTGGTCTACGCCTGGCGGGAGGGAGCTTTCCGGTGGGTCTGAGCGAGGCGTTGTTCCGGCTGGCGGCCCAGCGGCCGCGGCCGCTGATCGTGCCGGTGCCTGGATACACCGCTGTGCGTTTGGCCGCGGAGCGGGAGGTCCGGCGGCGCGGCTGGCGTCCTGCCCTCGCACCGGCCCAGGCGAATCTCCTTCTTGTCTGCGGAGAACCGGCTCAGGAGCTTGAGGCGGCTACCCAGCGCGTGTGGGAGCAGATGCCGGCGCCGAGAGCGCGCCTTGAAGTACGTCATCGGGACGAGATGGCGAGGCTATTGGAGGAAGCGGCGGCTTCGCTTGCTCATCGCGATGGCCAGCGTGCTCAGGCCACTGCCCGCCGACATGCGCACCTCACACCCAAGCCTGAAGCTCCCGAGCCTGAAGCCCCCGAGCCCAGGCCCTCTGAGTCCGAGGGCGGCGGCGGGCACGACCATCACCATGGCCATCACGGGGAGATGGCGATGCCCGGTGGGCTGGCGATGGCCGATCGTGCTCCGGACCGCGACGGGCTCAAGCTCGATCGCCTGCATGTCTCGTTGGGGCCGGTGCTCAACGACTGGCCGGCGGGCCTGGTCCTCCGGGTCGCCATGCAGGGCGATGTCCTCCAAGAGGTGCAGGCTGACGTCTACGCGCCACATGCCGATGCCACCGCGTTCTGGGATGAGCCGTGGCATCGCCTTCTCAATGGCGAACGGGTTTCCCGCGGAGAACTGGCCCGGCGCAGGGCGGCGTCCCATCTCGACAGTCTCGGCCGGCTGCTGGGCGTGGCCGGGTGGGAGGGCGCCGCGTGGTCCGCTCGTGGTCTGCGTGACGATCTGATGGCCGGGGCCGAGCGCGCAGTGATCACGCCGAGGTTGGCGCGGTTCGCGCGCCGGATCGGCCGTTCGCGGCTGCTGCGGGCGATGACCGACGGCCTGGGAGTGATCGACGTTGGGACCGCCACAGCGCACGGCGTCACCGGTCCGGCGTTGCGCGCGGCCGCTTCAGGGGGCGATGCCACGGCACGTTGGCAGATCTGGCTGGCGGAGACCACTGAGGCGCTCGCTGACCTGGAGCCGGGCGAGGCGGACACGCCCGCCGAGACAGTCGAAGGACCACGCGGTCCGGTGGATGAAGGAAGGGCGCCGAGCGAGGGTTTGCTGTCGGCGTTGCCCTCGCTGGTGAACGGGGCGGAGTTGGCGGGGGCACGGCTGATCGTGGCGAGCCTGGACCCCGATCTCGACGTTCTCTCCGAGCGTGCCACCCTTCAGGCGGCCGCTCATGGGTGAGGACATCGGGTTCTGGGCGGTCGCGGGACTCCTGGCGGCGGTGGGTGGACTGGCGGTCGCTGCAGCGATGCTGGACTCGGTCATGGGCGCCGCCGCGATGGGCCACGCACGTCCAGTGGCAGCGATGCTCGATCCCGTTCGGGAGACCGCCCGGCTCCTTGTCCAGCAGCGCAGCGTCGTGCCGGCCTCGGACTCCGTGCTGCGGCTGATCGGCACGGGCGGGATCGTTCTGGCCGCCGCGCTCGCGGCCCTCGTGGTCCCGGTCGGTATGCGGCCTGTCGCGGATCTCGACATCGGCGTGGTCTGGTTCAACGCGATGGAGGTCCTGGTCTGGGCGGCGCTGTGGCTCATCGGCTGGGGCTCCAACGCGGCCTTCGGTCTGGTCGGCGGCTACCGCATCATCGCGCAGGGCTTGGCGTACGAGCTGCCGCACATGTTCGCGCTCATCACCGCCGCGTTGGGTGCGGGGTCATTGCGCGTAGGTGATGTCGTCGCAGCGCAGTCCGGGTTGTGGTTCGTGGTCTGGATGCCGGTGGCGTTCGCCGTCTATCTGCTTTCGGCCCTGGCCATGGCGTTCTGGGGGCCACTCGGACAGCCGGTGGACGAAGACCTGGCGGGCGGTGCGGTGAGCGAGCTGGCGGCTGTCGACCGGCTGGTCTTCCTGGCGGGCCGGTATGCGCTGCTCGCGGTCACGGCGGCGTTCGCTGTGCCGCTGTTCCTTGGCGGGGGAGCGGGGCCGTGGTTGCCGGGCTGGCTGTGGATGCTGCTCAAGACGTTGGCCGTTCTCGGCGTTCTGGTGTGGGCGCGCTGGCGGTTGCCCACCATGCGGATGGACCGATTCATGGAGGCCGCCTGGGTGGTGCTGATCCCCGCGATCCTGCTCCAGGCCCTTGTCGTCGGCATCGTCGTCGTGGCGCGAGGTTGACATGGGTGACGCCGCGTTCTGGATCTTGGCCGTCGGTGCGGTGGTGACCGGCATCGGCGTCTTCCAGATGGACTCGATGGCGCGGGCGACGTTCCTGCTGCTCGCCTCTTTCCTGTGCGGCGCGGGAGAACTCCTGCTGCTGGGGCTGGGCTATCTCGGCATGGTGATCGTGCTGATGATGACCATGGAGATGGTCGTCATGGCGGTCTTCATGGTCATGTACATGATGAATCCGGCCGGCCTGATGCCGATGACGATGGTCCACAACCAGCGCCCTGCCACCGTCATCGCCGTGGTGACGTTCGCCGGGCTGGTCGCCGGGATCCTGCTCACCCCGTGGCCGGAACGGAAGGGCGCTCGGCCGATGGATTCGACCATGCAGGTCGGTGAGGCGATCATGGGCCCGCAGATGCTGCTGATGATCGTGATCGGGGTCGCCATCCTGGCCACGATGATCGCGAGCGTGGTGCTGGCGACCGACCGGGGCCGGTACGACCGGTACGGCGACCGCCTCGAGCGCCGGCGGCCCGACGACCCGATCCCGGGAGGCCGCCGGTGACACTCGACGCCTTCCTGATCCTGGCCGCCGCGTTGTTCGCGGTCGGCCTGTACGGCGCGCTGACCCAGCAGTCCATCGTCATGATCATGATGGGTCTGGAGCTGATGGTGAACGGGGTGCTCGTGGCGGGCGGCGCGTTCTGGTACTTCGTCGCCCCGGCCACGGCCGACGGGCAGCTGGTCGTCCTCGTCGCGGTCACCGTCATGGCGCTGGAGATGGCGATGGGCTTCGCCGCCACGACCGCCATCTTCCGCGCCCGTGACGTCGACGTCACCGACGACGCCGAGGACCTCAAGGGATGAGCGCCCTGGTCTGGTCGCTGCCGGCCGTGCCGCTGGTCACGGGCGCCGCCCTGGTCTCGGCCGGACGTCGCGGCGATCGGGCCGCTCCGGTTGCCGGAGTGAGTGCGGCCGCGCTGTCACTGGGCCTTGCGATCGCCGCAGCGTTCGTACGGCCGTCCGCGATGGCACCGTTCATCGCGGGCGCTCCGGCCGGACTGGCCGTCGACGGCCTCTCGGCGGTCATGGTCGTGACGGTCACGGCAGTGACGTTCGCGGTGCTGGTGTACTCGGTGGGGGAGTTCGGCCCGGAGGAGGCGCGGGCGCGTTTCTTCGGGCTGATGTTGCTGTTCGCCGGGTCGATGCTCGTGACCGTCACGGCCACGACGTTGCCGCTGCTGCTGATGGCCTGGGAGGTCATGGGCGCCACCTCGTACGCGCTCATCGGCTTCTGGTGGCGAGAGCCACGGCGGGTGGACGCCGCCACCACCGCGTTCCTCACCACCCGCGCCGGTGACCTGGGGCTCTACATCGCCGCCGGAGCCGCGCTCGCCGGTACCGGCACGCTTGTGCTCGACCAGCTTCCACAGGCGAGCAGCGGCTGGCGACATGTGATCGCCGCCGGTGTCGTCGTCGCCGCTCTCGGCAAGTCGGCGCAGCTTCCGTTCTCCTTCTGGTTGTCGAGGGCGATGGAGGGCCCCAGCCCGGTGTCGGCTTTGCTGCACTCGGCGACCATGGTCGCGGCGGGCGCGTACCTCCTCCTCCGGCTTCAGCCATTGCTCGCCGCCACCGGCTGGGCAGGCCCGCTCGTCGCGTGGGCTGGCGCCGTGACCGCCCTGGTGCTGGGCGCGATCGCCATCGCGCAACCCGATCTCAAGCAGCTACTGGCGGCTTCGACCTGTGCCCAGATCGGGTTCATGGTCCTCGCCGCAGGAGCGGCCGGGGTCGGTGGAGGCGTCGCCCACCTCGTCGGGCACGCAGCGACCAAGAGCCTGCTGTTCCTGGTCGCCGGCGTCTGGCTCGCCACGCTCGGGGCCAAGGATCTGGAAAGGCTGCGCGGCGCTGGCCACCGCCTGCCCCGCGTAGGCGCCGCCTTCACCGCAGGAGGGCTGGCGCTCGCCGGGTTGGCGCCGCTTTCCCTGTGGGCGACCAAGGATGCCGTGCTGACGTCGGTCTGGGCGGAGGACTCCGCCTTGTACGTGGTGGCGCTCGTGGCTGCGCTGCTCAGCGCGGTCTACTCGGCCAAGGCGATCACGATCGTTTGGCGGCGCTCGGGCGACGTCGAAGAGACCTCTCGCGATGCCACGGAGACCTCGGGCGCGGTGGGCGGATGGCGGGCTGCGCCGCTGCCGGTGCTGGCCGTGATCGCCGCCGTCCTGGGCGTCTATGCCGTCCCGGCGGTCGCCGAGGCGTTCGCCGAACTGATCGGTTCTCCGGCGACCGAGCCTGCCGGATGGCAACTGCTCCTGTCGGCCGTGCTCGCGCTGGCGGCGGTACTCGGCACGATCACCGTCGTACGTCGTGGGGTGCGGTTGCCAAGCCGCGCACAGGTCACGTTGGCGAGCTGGCTGGGGCTGGAACGCGCGGCCCATCTGCTGCTCGTCCGCCCGGCATTCGCGCTCGCCCATGCGCTCGCCCGCTTTGACGACCGGGTCGTGGACAGGGGAGTGGACATTGCCGCCGATGCCGTCCACAAGGCGGCGCGGCTGGCGGACCTGCGGGCGGAACACCCGATCGACGCGGTCGTGGGGGCGGTCGCCGGTGCCTTCCGTGGGCTGGGCCGCCTGGCCCGGCGGCCGCAGACAGGACAACTGCACGCCTACTACGCGCAGGCGGCGGCTCTGTTCGCCGTCCTCGCGGTGATCTTGGTGTTGGTGAGGTGACCGTGCTCAGCTTGGTGATCTTCTTGCCGCTGGCGGCCGCGTTGATCCTGGGTGCGGTGCCACGCATGACGGGCACAGTTGTCCGGGTCGCGTGGGTCACGGTCTCCGCGGTCGACGTCGCCCTGGTGGTCTGGCTGTGGATCGGCTATGACGCGGGCGAAGGCATCGGTCATGAGACGGACCTGCAGTGGATCCCGTCGGTGGACTCGGGCTATCACGTGGGCGTCGACGGGCTCTCACTCCCGCTCCTGGCGCTCACGGCGGTGCTCTTCCTCGCCTGCGCCGTCTATCCGGCACCCGAGGGCGGCCGGTTCCGTGTGTACGCCGCACTCTTCCTCTTCCTGGAGTCGGTCTCCCTAGGGTTGTTCGCGGCGCTGGACCTGATCCTGTTCTTCGTCTTCTTCGACCTGTCGATCGTCGGCATGTACTTCGTGATCGCCGTGTGGGGGCATGGTGAGCGCGGGCGGGCGGCGCTGAAGTTCTTCCTCTACACCTTCCTCGGCTCGCTCGCCCTGCTCGTGGCGTTCATCGGGCTCTTCCTCGCCGCCGACCCGCACACCTTCGACATGGTCGAGCTCTCCCGGCAGAACCCGCTGGCCAGGGGAGGAACGACCGCCGGGCTGGTGCTGCTCGCACTGGGGACCGGCTTGGCAGTCAAGACCCCGACCGTGCCGTTCCACACCTGGCTTCCACCCGCGCACACCGACGCGCCCGCCGCAGGCTCGGCGATCCTCGCCGGGGTGCTGCTGAAGATGGGCACGTACGGCTTCGTCCGCATCGCCATGCCGATGCTGCCCGACACCTGGCGCCGCTACGCCTGGATCATCGTCCTCGTCGGGCTCGTCAGCGTTCTGTACGGGGCGCTGGTGGCGCTGGCCCAGGAGAACTTCAAACGGATGGTGGCCTACACCTCCGTCAACCACATGGGCTACATCGTGCTCGCCGTCGGCGCGGCCGGCGTGCTGGCACGCGGTGACGCGCAGGCGCGGGAGCTCGCGGTCACCGGCGCGGTGACCCAGATGGTCAGCCACGGGCTCATCACCGGCGGGCTCTTCCTGATCGCGGGCGTCCTCTACGACCGGCGCCGCACCTACGAGATGGGCGAGTACGGCGGGCTCGCCGGGCAGGCTCCCATGCTGAGCGGACTGACCGCCGTGGCCGCGTTCGCCTCGCTGGGACTCCCGGGCTTCTCCGGCTTCATCGCCGAATTCCAGATCTTCACCGGCGGCCTGGCCACCGCCACGGTCGCGACTGCGCTCGCCGTGCTGGGGATCCTCATCACGGCCGGGCTGTTCCTACGCGCCTACCAGCGCATCTTCCTCGGCACGGGCGACACCGCGTTCGCTGATCTCACGGTCGCCGAATCGGCCGCGATCGCGCCGCTGCTCGTCATGGCGCTGATCATCGGGATCTTCCCGCGATTCCTGCTGGATGTGATCGAACCCGCCTCGCGCACGGTGGTGGAGCTGGTCGCCCGGTGAACGAGAATCCAGTCGCGCTGCTGCCCGAGCTGATCCTGCTCGGGGGAGCGGTCCTCGGTCTGCTCACCGGCCTGTTCCTGCCCCGGGCACGGCAATGGGTCGTCTCGGTCCTCGCCGCTGTGGCCCTCGTGGCCGGCATCGCCGCCGCCCTTGTCGCGGCCGCCGGGCCCGATGAGATGGCCTTCGACACGTACGCCATCGACATCGGCACGCACGCCACGCGGATCACGGTGATGGCCGCGATGCTGCTCGTGCTCGGGATTTCCCGCGACACCATCCGCGGGCACGCCCGCGAGACCGAGTTCGTCACGCTCCTGCTGCTCGCCGCTCTGGGCACGGTGCTGCTCGGTGGGGTGAGCGACCTGCTCGTGCTGGTCGCCGCCTACCTGCTGGCCAGCATCCCCGCGTACGCGCTCAGCGGCTTCGGCAAGGACACCGCCGGCACCGAGGCGGCGCTGAAGTACTACCTGATGGGCGCCTTCCTGGGCGTCGCGATGCTCGCAGGCGTCACCATCCTGTACGGGGCGACCGGGGCCACCGGCTATGGCATGCTCCGTGAGGCGGTTGGAGGAGCGCCCTTCGGTGCCGTCGCCGTGGGCATCGTCGTCCTGCTCGCCGGACTCGCGTTCAAGATCGGGGCTGTCCCCGGGCACTTCTGGGTTCCCGATGTCGCTGAGGGCGCGTCCGCTCCGGTCGCGGCCTTCGTCACCACCATCCCGAAGATCGGTGGGATGGTCGCGGTCTACCGGCTGTTCGACCAGGCACTGGAGCCGGCCGAGGCGCGCTGGCGGCTGCTCATCGCGCTCATCGCGGCGGCGAGCATGACGCTGGGCAACCTCGCCGCCTTCTTCCAGGACAGCCCCCGCCGCCTGCTCGGTTATTCGACCATCAGCCAGGTCGGTTACGTGCTGCTGGCGGTGGTCGCTGCCGGACGCGACGACACCTTCGGGCTTGCGGCCCTGTTGTTCTATCTCGCCGGGTACGCCATCACCAACCTTGGCGCCTTCGCCGTCGTCGCCGAATTCCCAAAGGCCACGACGCTTTCCAGCTACGCGGGGCTCTTCCGCCGCAATCGGGGCCTCGCCCTGTCCCTGATCGTCTGCCTGCTCGGCTTGGTCGGTACGCCGCCGACGGCTGTGTTCGTCGGCAAGGTGAGCGTGTTCACGGCAGCCACCGACGCGGGTTTCGCCTGGCTGATGGTCGTGGCGGCGATCAACACCGTCGTCAGCCTCTTCTACTACCTGCGCTGGGTGGTGCCCCTGTTCGCCCGGGAGGTCCCGTCTTCCAGCCAGGGGACCGCTTTGGAGCCTGCCGGTTCATGGAGTCGAAGCGTCGCGTACGGATGCGCCGTGGCCGCCGTCGCCCTCGGCCTCGTCGCCGGACCGGCGCTTGACGGCTTGAGCGGAATGCTCGTTCGATGACCGGGAACCGGACGGCGCCCCATGAAGCCGGCCGCACACGGGCTTTCGACGGCACAATGAGGAAATGGAGGTGACGCTGTGGCTGGATTGAGCGGCTCTCTTGAGCGCGCTGTGATGGACGTGCTGTGGTCGGCGCCGCGGGCGCTGCGGGTTCGTGAATTGTTGGAGACGCTGAACGACGGTGCGCGCAAACCGCTCGCTTACAACACAGTCCAGACTGTGGCGGAACGCCTTGTGGGCAAGGGGATGATCGAACGCACCCCAGATGGCCTGGCCTTCAGATACGCACCGAAGCGAGGTCGTGAGGACTACGCGGTCGATCTGATGTTGGGAGCGCTCACCGAATACGACGACCATGGCGCGGTCCTCACAAGGTTCGCCGAGAGCGTCGCCCCCGAAGACGCCCAACAGCTGTTGGAAGCGCTACGCCGGCGCGCCAGTGGCAAGGAAGTAACTTGAACGCATGTCCGTGCTGCTGATCGGCCTGATCGCCGCCACCATCCTGCTGGGGTATCTGGCAGGGCCTGTGCTGGTCCGGCTGCGTCCGCTCGCCGACCATCCGGGTGCTCTGGTCGCATGCTGGGCGGGTCTGCTGCTGGGCACGGTCACGGCGACGGCCGCTCTCACCTCGATGGCGTTGCTCGTACCCCCGACCCCCGGGCATGGGCTCCTGGAGTGGCTGCACGACTGCCTGCCTCACCACTCGCCGGTGGCTTTCACCTTGGGCGGCCTGACCAGCCTGGCGCTCCTCGGCGCCTGCGGGGCGCGGCTGGCGCAGGGGCTGCCCCGGCTCTGGCGCGCCGTCCGCCGCCGGCGTGAGCACCGCTCGATGCTGCATCTCGTCGCACGAGAGGATCGCCGGAACGCCGACGTCCTCCTTCTCGATCATCCACTCCCGGTCGCGTACTGCCTGCCTTCACGCTGGCGTCCGATCGTGGTGAGCACGGGCGCCCAGACCCGGCTCACCGGCCTCCAACTCCAGGCCGTCCTGGCACACGAGCGCGCCCACCTGCGTCAGCGCCACCACGCTCTGCTGCTCTTCCTGGACCTGGCGCACACCTTGCTGCCCTGGCTGCCCACCGTCCGCCTCGCCAAGGCGACTCTTCCGGTGCTCCTGGAGATGTCCGCCGACGACGCGGCGGCGCGCAGGTGGGGACGGCACACCCTCGCCGGCGCGCTACGCCAGGTCGCATCCACACCCGGACTCGCCGGAGCCCTCGCGGCAGCCGGCACTGGAGAAGGATTGTTGTCGAGGCGCCTCACACGGCTTGAGGCCCCCACGTCCGCGGTCACGCCGCACCGTGCGCGGCGAGCCGCCGCCTGGATCGTGGCTGCCGGCACGGCGGCGATACCGGTGATCACCGCTGCCGCCACGCTCACCTCACTTGCCGGAGTCTGCTGACACGTCTGCGGCAAATGAGGCAATTTGCCAACTCGGGTGGCGTATGTGGACACAACCTCCTACGCTCTGTCAGAGCCATGGCTCCTATGCCCTGTAGGAGCACCGTGCGGTGACGCGCTGGGTCGGCGAACGACAGGAGAGATGCGCAGATGCAGCGACGAGGCGCCACGGGCACGAGCCATGGGCTCACCCGCTTCACCGCCATGGCTGGAGCGGTTGTCACCGCGACGCTGGTGTTCCTGCCCGCGGAGCCGGCCGTGGCAGAGCCTTCGCGCCGGGAGTTGACCGCGCAGGAGAAGAAGCTCGCCGATCAGGCCGAACAGCTCAGCGAGCAGTACAACGGGCTGCGGGTGCGGCTGCAACAAGCCCAGCGTGCCGCGAAGGTCGCCAAGGACAACGCGCGGCGCCAGAACGAAACCCTGACCAAGGTGCGTGCCCAGGTCGCGCAGGTGGCTGCGGACGCCTACAAGAACGGCGCGGTCGACCCCACCACCGCCATGGTCTCATCTGGCGACCCGCAGGCGATCTTGGACCGCTCCGCCACCCTGAACTTCCTCGCCCAGCAGCACGGCACACAAGTCGGGGCTCTCCTCCAGGCCGTGCAGTCTTCCGAACGGGCCCGCAGGTCGGCGGAGTCGCGCGCCAAGGAGGTGCGCGACCTCACTGCCGAGGCCGAACGCAAGCGACGTGAGCTGCAGACCCGGCTCACCAAGGTTCAGAAGGCGCTGGGGAAGATCACGCCGTCCAAGCCAGGGCAGGCCCCGAAGGTCGCCCCCGGTAAGGCTTCGGCCAAGGCGATGGGCGCGGTCCGTGCGGCGTTGAGCCAGCTGGGCGTTCCCTACTCGTGGGGCGGCGGCAGTGCCTCCGGGCCCACCTATGGCACCGCGCAGGGCCGCAACATCAAGGGCTTTGACTGCTCAGGGCTGACCCTGTACGCGTACGCCCAAGTAGGGATCAACCTGCCGCACTACACCGGCAGCCAGTTCACCGCGGGCACCCGGGTCTCGCAGGGCCAGCTCCAGCCCGGCGACCTGGTCTTCTTCTACAGCGACCTGCACCACATGGGCATGTACATCGGAGGCGGCAAGATGGTCCACGCCCCGCAGACCGGTGATGTCGTCAAGGTCAGCTCCATCTCCGGCCGCCCCTTCGCAGGCGGAGTCCGCGTCGCCTGACCCGCCCCCATCCGGCCGTCCGAAGTTCCAGCACGCAGTGGAGCTTGATCCGTTGCTCCACTAACAACCTGATCACCCCCGGCCCGACATGCTGTTCGTGCTCGGGTGCGGCGTGCGGGAGTTCGTGGCCGACGGAGCGCTCGGCGTCGAGGCCGGACTCGATCTCGCCCAGGTAGGTGACCTCCTGACCGGCGACGCGTTCACAGCTGAAGTCCGAGCCGACGAACGTCGCGCCGCCCAGAGGGGAATCCGAGGCGCTGACCAAGATCCCCGAGCACGCCCGCTCCCTGATCGATATCTCGACGGTGACCTGGTAAAACACGCGGCGAGGGACCGGATAGTGCAAGCGTTCTAATAGGTCATCGGTGAGCTCTAGCGGCGGAATACAAGGGCCCACTGCGCTTGGGCGGGGGCCCGTCGGGGTCGAGGGAGACCCGTTCGCCCTTGATGTTGACCTTGGTGGCCTGCTCCCAGTGCCGCCGGACCGTCTGGTCGGTGATCTTGGCGTAACTGGCGGTCATTCGGTGCGATTCGTGATCCAGAAGGACTCGGACGACCTCTTGCGGGACGTCCTGGTTGATGAGGCGGCAGGCGAAGGTGTGCCGCCGCGGGTGCGGCGTTCCGTCTCTGCCGTGACCACCAGGGCGATGACCGTCAGCAGGGACAGCAGTGCCCATGCCGGGGTGAAGCTGCTGGTGAGGTCGACCAGCAGGCCGAGCACGGGCGGCACCGTCACGATGGCGATCTGGTTGACGGACATGGCCAGCCCCAGGGCGAAGCCGGTCTTGCCCGGTGGGGCCTCTTCGGTGACGTAGGCGACCCATGGGCCGTACCAGCCGAATCCGAAGAAGCCCAGCCAGACGAAGGCGCAGGAAGCGACGACCGGTGCCCGCCCGGCCGGTGTCACCAGCACTGCCAGCCCAGCGATCACCGCGACCATGCAGACCAGCACGATGGCATAGCGCCCGGAACTGGTCCGGTCACTCCAGGCCGCCAGGCATATCCGGCCCGCAACGCCCGCGCCCTGGGACGCCACCAGGATCAGGGCCGCCTGCCCGGCGCCGACCGCTGACGCCTGGTGGAGGTGGAGCACCGTCAGGACGCCCACGCCGTATTGCACCGAGATCAGGCTGATCCCCGACAGCATGATCTTCACTGTGGACGGTTCACGGAGCATTCGCAGCCGGGCGCGGAGCTGTGCCGCGAGGGGGTCCGGCGATCCCTTGTCCTGCAGGGTGGGTAGCGTCGGCGGCCGACGGTAAGAGCCCATGAAGAGTCCGGCTCCGAGTAGCGCGGCGAAGCCGCCGGTCAGCAGCGTCGCCCGCCAGCCGAACTCCTCAGCGACGAACGGGAGTACGGCCGAGGCGAGCGCCGCGCCCAGCGGCAGCCCGGCCTGCCGGATACCCATCGCGAATCCGCGCTGTGACGCGTCGAACCAAGAAGCCACCGACTTGCTCCCACCTGGCTGGACGGTGCTGTATCCCACGCCGACCACCAGCAGCGCGACCAGCAGGGCCGTGTATCCCGGCGCCAGGCTCCCCGCTCCCAGAGCCAGTGCGACCACACCGGCCCCGATCCCGACAACCCAGCGCTCGCTGTAGCGGTCCAGCAGCTCGCCGGCCACCAGCAGCCCGGCCAGCGGCGCGAGCTGGGCCGCCGAGACCAGCAGGCCCAGCTGCGCCGTGCTCAGGTCCAGGGCACGGTGAAGGTGGACGCCGAGCGCTCCGATGCCACCCACAAAGAAGCCGGACGCGGCCTGGGTGAAAGTGGCGATGCCCAGCACGATCCAGCGATAGCGCCACGGGTCCGCGGTCTGGGATCCGGCACGTCCGGCGGTCTGTTGCCCCATGCCGACCACACTGCTGTAATAGTCTTATGCAACTCAACCCTTACGGCGAGGACGCGGTGAACCTGGCCTCGGCCCTGGCCAACCGTCGGCCCGAGCACGCGGCGGAACTGGCAGACCGTTGCAGCGCCGCCGGGCTCTTGATGGAGCGCCCGGTGACAGCGGACGATCTCGGCCGCGCCCAGGCCGCACTGGACGCCTGGGAGGCGATCGTCGACGCCGCAGGGGAGCAGGAGCGCGCCGATCTGCTGAACCGGATGCTGGCCAAGGCCGCTGCCTTCCCACGACTGACCTCCCACTCCGGTACCGGTTGGCATCTGCACTACCGGGACACGGAAGAGCCGCTCGGTTCCGTACTGTTCACGCTGTTCGCGGTCGGTACCTCACTGCATCTGGCGGGCCGGGGCATGCACCGGCTGCGGCGCTGCGAGGTGACCGAGTGCGGCGCGGCCTTCGCCGATACCTCGCGCACCGGACGGCAGCGCTACTGCTCCCAGCGCTGCGCCAACCGCGACGCCGTCCGCAGGCACCGGGCGCGAGCCGCGGCCACCTGACCAGTTGCGGGATAGTGCGAGATCTCCGTCAGGTCCGTGGATGGTTGACGCCGTTCTCCGCCAGGGACCAGGCCAGGATCTGACGGATCGTTGGCCTCGGAGGCGTCGAACCATGTGTCGTGCAGCGCCCGCACCTCTTCGGCGCTCGGCTGGTCGGTGAACGGGAACGAATGGTGTTCGTGTGCGACGACCCACCGGCCGTCCTCGTTGCGCAAGCCGAGTGTCAGCCGCAGGCGGTTGGCCGGGTTGGCGGCCAGTTCTTCTGCGGTGCCGCAACGCAGCATGGCGTGCGCGAACGCTACGTCGTCGCCGGCGGTGACGTCGAGCGACTCGATCTCGAACGAGGCGCCGCCGGCCTGCCACTCAAAGAATGGGGGCCAGGTCTGGCGGTAGGCGTCGATGCCGCGAACGCCCTCGTACGGCGGCGGCACGTCGAACATCACGATGTCGGTGGCGTGGTCGGCGAGCACCCCGTCCATGTCGCCTGAGTGCACGGCCTGGGCCCAGACCCGTTAGAACGTATGGTCTGCAAGCGGAAGCCGAGACTGGAGGCCTCTGTCTCATACCTGCCGCCGGCATCAAGGCGGTGGCGACCCTGAGCGCGGAGGAGTTGCCCGACGCTGCGGGGACCCGTCCCGGCGTGGTGTTCACCGTGCTGGCCATGACCGCCTGGCGCGGACGGCCGGGGCGAAGGGGCTCCAGGCGAACCAGGTGGGCAGGGCGCGTACCAGGTGCGGGGTGCCGGTCAGCGTGACCGCGCCGATGGCGGTGGCCTGGGGGAAGGTGACGATGCCCGAGAAGACCCGCATCAGGGCGACCGGGTCGGTCAGCACGATGACGTCGGGTGGAAAGCCGGGGTGGTCGGTGCACACCGAGGGCTCGCCACGGTCGAGGACCAGCCAGATCCGCAGCGGATCGGGTCCCCGGTAGTCGAACTCGATGACGACGCGTCCCTCGGGAAGCCGGTCGGTCGCAAGCCGGCGGGACATCCACCAGGTCAAGGTGACCGGGTCGACCTCATGCGGCTGGGGTTCGCTGAACATCCAGCGCACCGCCCACTCCCCGAACGCCATGATGACGCCTTCCAGATCGTGGCCGGCGGGGGTGAGCCGGTACTCGTGCCCGCGACCGCCGGTGATCGGCACCCGTTCCAGGACACCCTTGCGTTCCAGGTGGCGCAGCCGCTGGCGCAGCAGCGAGCGTGAGATGCCGGGCAGGCCCCGGTCGATGTCGTTGAACCGCCGGCTGCCGAGCACCAGCTCGCGCACGATCAGCGGCGTCCACCGGTCGGCGAGCACCTCGCTGGCCAGCGCGACCGGGCAGTACTGGCCGTAGTCCCGCACCGCCTCATTGTGGCCGAGACGACCCGGCCGGTACAGATTCCGGACCGGCTAGGTCCAGAGTCTGTACTGGTTCTGGAGCCCGGCGCGGACTTGACTTCCCGGTGAACGCAGAGCACAGGAGGTCGCCATGAGCACCACGTTCGATCCCGTCGCCTTCAAGGCCACGACCCGCGCGCAGTGGGAGCAGGCCGCCGAGGCCTGGCACCGGTGGGGTCCGGCCATCGAGTCCTGGCTGGGCGCCGCCACCGACACGATGCTCGACGCCGCGGAGATCGGCCAGGGCAGCCGGGTACTCGACATCGCGGCCGGCGCCGGTGGGCAGACCCTCGCCGCCGCCCGCCGGGTCGGCCCGACCGGCCGGGTGCTGGCCACCGACATCGCGCCCGCCATCCTGGCGTACGCCGCTCAAGCCGCCGCTGACGCGGGTCTGTCCAACGTGGACACCGTGGAGGCCGACGGGGAGGATCTGGCCGCGGTGGCCGAGACGGGCTACGACGCGGCGATCTCGCGTGTGGGCCTCATCTATTTCCCCGACCAGCAGGCCGCCCTCGCCGCGATCCGCCGGGTCCTGCGCCCCGGCGGCCGTATATCCGCCGTTGTGTACTCGACCGCCGACGCCAACCCGTTCTTCGCGATCCCTGTCTCGATCATTCGCCGGCGCGCCCAGCTTCCTCCGCCCGCGCCCGGGCAGCCCGGCCCGTTCAGCCTCGGCGGCCCCGGGGTCGCCGAGCAGGCCCTGGCTGAGGCGGGGTTCACCGGGATCACCGTGACGAGAGTCCCGTCACCGCTGCGCCTGGACAGCGCCGCCGAGTGCGTGCGGTTTGAACGCGAGTCCTTCGGCGCCCTCCACCAGATGATGTCGGGGCTCAGCCAGGAGGAGCGGGAGGACGCCTGGCGGGAGATCAGCGAACAGCTCACCCAGTTCGATGGACCCAAGGGGTTTGAGGGGCCGTGCGAGATGCTCGTTGTCGCCGCCGCGACCCCTGTCTAGCCGGACGGTGCGTGCAGGAGCTGCCAGCTGACGAGCATTGCTCGTGATTATCCCAGGCCTTCCTAGGAACATGAGGGACGCAGAGCCCTTCCGGGCGGTGCCCGCCGGGCCAGACTGCCTTACCGAGACGGCCACAATCCCGACTCCACCTGGCTGTTCCCCGGCCGCTGCGCCAGCCAGCCTCCCCACCCCGAAACCCTCGGCAAACATCTCACCCGCCTCGGTATCTCGACCACTTCCGCACGAAGCGCCGCGCTGGCCCAGCACCTCCACGACAGCCCGGCACCCGTCGTCGCCCAAGACCTCGGCTTCCACCCGATCACCACAGCCAAGATCACAGCCCGGACCGGACCCACCTACAGCCGCTACGCTCCCGGCAAAAACACAGGGTCACCACGGCCCACTCCTCAGCGGAGAACTCGCGACACTTGAATACACGCCTCTGCCGGTCCGGGACCCCAGTGGCACGGTCGACCGTCCGACGGGTGCCGGCATGGTGCGTTGAACCCGCCGCGTACAACACGCTCTGTCTGGGAGACAAGTCGTTGCCCAGGATGGTCACCTGGCACACCGTCGACCCGGATCAGCGCGAGATCGGGGAAGCCTGTCGTCCGTCCCCCGGATCTATGTCCGGCACGGCGCGCACGACCGTGCCTGGCTAGGCGCTTCTTGCGAACGCCGCGGCATAGGCCAGATCCTCGTCGGCGTCTCCCAAGGCCTTTTTGCAGGCCGGCACAGGCGCGCGGCGGAGCGTGTAGTCCAAACTCGTGGAAGGCTGCTGCGGCAGCACGAACGTGGGTGCGGCAGGACGCTTGTCCCTACCTGATCTTTCGGGTGTAGACGACACGGTCGGCGAGACGTTCGGCCTGGCCGGGTGGGGTGAAGTAGAGGTCGAAGGTGTGGCGGCCATTGGGTGCGATGGTGATGACGGTGCGCATGGGGATGCTCTTGCCGAGATATTCGGGGCCGAGCAGGCCAGGGTCGGTGAATGCGCCGGGGATGGACAGAATGGAGGGGGCGCCGGTGACGGGGGCGCCGCGGTAGGTCATCGCGGTGGGGGTGGCGTTGTCGAAGGTGGTCCATTCGTACCGGCGGTCGATGTTGGAGAAGCCCAGGATCCCGACGCGGTAGTAGCGGTTTCCGGCGAGCGTTCCTTCGGCCCTTTCCTCTAGGAAGCGGCCACCGGTCTTGCTGATCCAGCGCACTTTGACGGTGATGTCGCGGGAGACGACCGGCACACCCCCTCCCAGGAAGTAGTTGGTCTTGACGACCTTCCACTCGCCGATCAGGGGGTCGAGCCTTCGGTGGTGTAGGCCGGGCGTGAGGTTGTCCGCCGCGGCGGCGACCGGGCGCTGTGCGGCGGGCTGGTGCTGGACGGACGCGCCCGCCACGCCGCTCAGGCCGACGATGAGGGCGGCCGCTGCGGCCGGAAGGGAGATCTTATTGATCACTATCTGCTCAACTCCATGAGTCGGTTCGTGGGACGGTCACAGGTGAAATGGCGGCCGCGGCATCAGCGACCAGGGTCATGCCGGGTCCTGGTGGTGGACGATGAACGGGATGCCGGTGGCTGCCCAAGCGAGGGTCGGGTGGGAGACGGCAGGCGCCGACCCGGACCGACAGCCGGTTTGATCTCGGGAGTCAGCCGCGACCGGTCAGCGGAGATCTTCGGTGTGGGCTCTCGCCCACTGCTCAAAGGCGCGGGCGGCCGGCCAATGACTTCCTTTACGGCTGGGTGGATCTGCGACTCGTCGAGTGTGCGTCTCGGCATCCGACAGCGCGAGCAGGTTGGTGTGGAGAGGTGGGTCCAGCCGACCGGTCGCTGGTGCGGTACGCGTCCGGCGCGAATTGGCCAGAGCTCCCCGTACGCGAGGGCCTGCACGCCCCCGGCGTCCATGATCTCTGGCCGGCGCACAGCGTCGGTCCCGTCCGGTCAGGGAGTAGGTGGGAATGGTCATGCCGCCGACATTAGGGGCGCATGCCGCCGCGCCACTTCCGTCACATGACTGGGTTCAGGTGTACGGCGGAGCCGCCCGCTTAGGTCAGCACGCGGCCGGCCAGTTCGGCACGCGAGCTCACGCCCAGCTTGGGAAAGGCCTTGTACAGGTGGTAGGCGACCGTCCGCGGGCTCAGGAACAGGTGCGCGCCGATCTCCCGGTTGGAGGCACCTGTCGCGGCAAGCCGAACCACCTGGAGCTCTTGAGGTGTGAGCGTTCCCAGCACGTCGGCGTGGCGGGAGACCGGGACGCCGGAGGCGCGCAGTTCTGCGGCCGCGCGATCGGCCCAGGGGGTTGCGCCGAGGCGGTCGAAGGTCTCCAGAGCCGCCTCCAAATGCCTGCGGGCCTCGCCCCGCCGCTGGTGGCGGCGCAGCCATTCGCCGTACAGCAGCTGGGTGCGAGCCCGGTCGAAGTCCTTGCCAGAATGCCGGTGCCGCTCCAATGCCCGCTCGAAACCCTCCCCGGATCCGGCCAGCAGAGCCTCGCACCGGTGCAGCAGGGCATCGACCCAAGGCTGGCGGACGGCCTCGGAGAGAGCGCGGATGCGTGCCAGGGCCCACCCGGCTCGCTCAGGAGTGCCCAAGCGGACCGCGGCCTCGACGTAATCGGCACTGGCGAGCGACCAGAGGTGCGCGTGGCGCGCGGGTCCGGTCACCGCATCGTCCAGCCGCCGCAGCACGGACTCGTGGCGGCCCGCGCCCAAGTCGAGCACTATCAGCGTGTAGGTGGCCCAGGCAAAACCCAGCGTCCATACCTCCTGACGAGCGGAGGCCCGCTTGGCCAAGTCGCGGCAGCGCTCCTCTTCCCCCGCGACTCCGGCCAGCCAGGCGGCCAGACCGGTCAGATAGTCCTGCCAGTACGGCGACCCGAGGTCTTCGGCGATGCGCAGCCCCTCACCCACGCTCGCCTGCGCGGCTCGATGGCGGCCGTCGAGCAGCTGAGCCACGGCCAGCAGCGTCATCGCCTGCGCAAGGTGGCCCATCCTCCCCGCCTCGCGGCACTCGGTGACCAACCGTGCGGCGAGCTCGATCATGCCCTCCAGGTCGCCGCTGATGAGGCCCACGGTGGCAGCCAGCAGCCGGGTCTCGAACGGCAACGACTCCTCGCGGCTCAGGCCGGTGGCGGCGCTGGCGGCCATCGTGATGTCGCCTTCGATCAGTTGGCGCATGCCCTGGTTGAAGGTGCGGACCGCGTCCAGCGGCCCATCCAGGCGCGGGGTCAGCTCCTCGGTGCGGCGGGCCAGCGGCACCTGGTCAGGGTGGGTGCTGCTGCCCCACACATACAGGCTGGCCTGACCCAGCATCGACAGCGCCGTCACCGGGTCGGTCTCAACGATCGCCGCGACGCCCTCCTGCAGCAGCCGGGCCGCCTCCAGCGGCCGTCCCGACCGGAAGGCCAGGATCGACCGTGTCCTGGCCAGCTCCGCGGCCACGCCCGGGTCCCGTGCCGGACCCAGCAGGCCGGCACGGTGGGCCAGATCGTCGGCGCGCTGCCATAACCCGGCCGCCGCGGCCGCCACCGCACCGGCCGCCAGCCGACGCCGGCGCGCCTGCGGATCAGCCGACAGCTCGGCGGCCCGCGCGTAGGCCGCCGCCATGGTCGCCTGGCCGCCCCGCTGCCGCGCCCGGACCGCCACCGCCTCCAGGCCGGCGGCGACCTCCTCGTCGGGCTCAAGAGTCACCGCCGCCAGGTGCCAGGCGCGCCGGTCGTCGTCCACCGCCCGTGCCAGCGCCCGGTGCGCCGTCATGCGCTGCGCCACGTCGGCCGACAGCCGCGCCGCCGTACGCACCAGCGGGTGACGGAAACGCACTCCGCCCTCCGTTACCGTGACCAGCCCGGCCCGTTCGGCAGGAGCGAAATCGTCCAAAGCGGAGCCCAGCTCCCGCAGCACCCGTGTCAGCGTGACCAGCTCGCCGGTGTCCTCAAGCGCCGCCACCAGCACGCAGGTCCGCGCCGCGTCGGGCAACGCGGCGATCCGCGCCCGGAAACCGGCCAGCACCTGGCCGCTCACCGGCTCACCCCCGCCCAAAGAAAAGGCCGACGGGGAAGAGGCCCCCGCCCGTTGCTCGGGAGTAAGGATCCGCGGCAACTCCAGCAGGGCCAGCGGATTGCCCTGCGCCTCCACGGCGATCTGCTCGCGGACCGCCAGCGGCAATTCCGCGGTGCTCTCGGCGAGCAGCCGATCGGCCATGGCCCTGCTCAAGCCCCCCAGCCGCAGTTCCGGCACATCGGCGGCGGGAAAAGGGATCGGCTCATCCCTGGCGGCCAGCACCATGACCACCGGCTCGGCGTGCAGGCGGCGAGCCACGAACGCCAACGTGTCGGCCGACTCGCGGTCCAGCCACTGCGCGTCGTCCACCAGGCACAGCACCGGCCCGTCCGCGGACAGCTCGATCAGCAGGTTCAGTGTGGCGATGCCGATCAGGTAGCGCTCGGCGGGCGCGGCGTCGTCGGCCATGCCGAAGGCCGCGGTCAGTGCTTCCGCCTGACGCGCGGGCATGGCCCGGACGCGATCGATGACCGGGCGCAGCAGCAGGTGCAGTGCGGCGAAGGGCAGCGAAGCCTCCGATTCCACCCCGCTCACCCGGAGGAGGCGCATCTGCGCCGTGACCGCCGCGTATTCCAGCAAGGCCGACTTGCCGATGCCGGCCTCCCCGCGCAGGAAAAGCACCCCAGCCCGGCCAGCACGAGCATCGTCGAGCAGCCGCGCGATCGCCTCCTGCTCCTTTTCCCGCCCGTACAGCATCGCTCTCCTCTGCGAAGGATGATCGCCACCAGCTTCGCATGTCACTCAAGGCGTGAGCGTTGCCAGCTGGAGGAGCCCGCGTGTGCGCAACTCGGCGAATGCGGCCAGGCGTCCGCTCGTGCCCGCCCTCATGGATGATGTGAGCGGCGGCGGCCATGGCGCTGAGGTCGTTGCCGTTCACCGTGTACGGAACGTCCGGCACCACGACGGCCTGGTTAATGCCGCACCCTCGCCCAAGGCGGCACCCTGGTCCGGCCCGCGCTGACCGAACGCCTGCTCCACGCCGCGAGACAACTACCGGACCCGGGCGAGATCAAAGACCCCCGCCGCAACCGCTGACCGCCCGGGAACTCGACGCCCTGCGGCTACGCCAACCGCCTCCAAGACGTCGACGCCACAGTGCCCCCCGCTGCGGTCCCTTGAGATCGGGTGCGACCGAGACTTGGTAGAGCAGTGCGGCCCGTCGCTGTGCCAGGGTTCACGGCCTTTGCAGTCGGCTCGGGGTGCCGATGCCGGTGGCCAGTTCGGTGCGGAACGCCGCCATGACTTCGTCGGGGCCGGCTGAGGGTACTTCGGCTTGGACGGAGGCGATTTTGGCGGATTCGGTGGCGAGCCAGTCTCCGGCGGCGGTGACACGTTCGTCGACGGTGAAGATGCCTTCGGCGGCGAGGACTTCGTACGGTAGCCAGTCGATGGCCAGGCGGCGGGCGACCCTGTCGACGACGGAGCGGACGCGGGGGATCGCCGTCTCGTATCAGGCACCGCCGGTCACCACCCAGGCTCCCATCCCGGCCCGGCTCCTGAGCCGGACCGCCGGATAATGGTTGGCGGCGACGGCGCTCCGGCAGCCATTGTGTGATCATGCTCGACCACGCACAGGTGAACGCCTTCATCGAGGACGGCTTCGTCCGGATCGAGGGCGCGTTCCCCCGGGAGATCGCGGACGAGTGCCGTGAGATCATCTGGCGAGACCTCGGCGCCGACCCCGCCGATCCGGCCACATGGCCGCGGCCGGTGGCGGCACGCCCGGACTACACGCAGACGCCGTTCGTAGCCGCGGCCAACACGCCACGCTTGCACGCTGCGTTCGACACCCTCGTGGGAAAGGGACGCTGGACGCCGCGCACCAGTCTGGGCGGCTTCGTGATCCGCTTTCCCGGGAACGAACCGGCCGTCGTCGACGGGTGGCACGTCGACGTGAGCTTCCCCGGCCCCGACTCCGATCCCAACGACTACATGACCTGGCGCGCGAACGTCCATTCCAGGGACCGCGCTCTGCTGATGTTCTTTCTGCTCTCGGACGTGGGGGAGGACGACGCCCCCACCCGCCTCCGCGTCGGCTCCCACCTGGACGTGGCGCGGGTCCTCGAACCCGAGGGCGAGGAGGGCTTGGACGCCAGGGAGTTGGCCCGGCGGGTGGACGCCGCCACCGGGCACCATCGGCTGGCCCACGTCACGGGCAGCGCGGGCGCTGTCTACCTGTGCCACCCGTTTCTGGTGCACGCTGGCCAGCCACACCTCGGGAAGAATCCGCGCTTTTTGGGCCAGCCGAAGCTCGTCCCGGCCGGACCGCTCCGGCTCGACCGCGCGGATGGGGCCTTGTCGCCCGTCGAGACCGCGATCAGGCGAGGCCTCGGACGGTGACCATCCACAAATGTGCCGTCGTGGCGTCGCCTCCAACACCTTGTGGGCCGACCAAGTGCGCAACGGTCAGGTGCTCTCGCTGTGGAAGGCCAAGCAGTTCAAACTGATGTTCTGGGTCCTGGACATCGGACATCTCGACGGCCTCCTGCCTGGCACCCGCGCAGTCTTCACCTGGTTGACCGCCTGACCTCAAGCAACACAGGCCGTCCATCCGGATTCGGTGGACGGCCTGTCGATGTTGCCGGTTTCGTGCTTACGAGCAGGCCGCCTGACTGCAGGTCGGTGAAGTTGGCGGCGGCCGAGCAGGGTGTGCTGGAGGAGGTAGTCGGCAGGCGGTGTAGTAGATCGCGACCGCTGCCTGGATTCCGGTGGCCACCGCGGTGATACGGCCCGCGGGCCTTGTCCAGGACCTCCTGCCGGTCCTTTCCGCTCAAGATCTCCTGGCCGGTCTTGGGGACTTTCTCCTCTAGGTCGATGCCGTCGACGTGCTCGACCCACCAGGCCGTGGCCGGCCACAGCAACACCACCACGACGACCAGGCCGAGAGCGACGACGGTCGCGCCGACCAGCCACCACGACCAGTGCGTCCCGGCCGCCGGCGCAGGGGCAGGGGCGGGCTGCTGGCCTGGAGCGCTCACGACGCTGTTGTAGAACCTGGCCCAGCGGCCGCGCAGGGGGCAGATCACCGGATCGGCCCCCTGCGCGGCATCAGGCTGGCATTGCGGTGCCCTGCGGCCCGGTGGAGACTGCCTGCACCGCAGGGGCGGTGAGTCCCTTTTGCCTGAGCGCCCCTGCGACCATCCCTCCAGGCCGCTCCAGGCCCCCGTTGGCCCAGGCCGCTTCAGGCCCCCGTTGGCGCCGCCCGGGCCTGGCTGCGGCCACGGCTCGGCCGGAGCCGCTCCGCTATGACTGGGTCTGTGGGTCTCCGCCGAGGTAGTACCTGCGCCAGGCCTGCTCGTACTCCTCCAGGGAGACGATGCCGTCGCCGTTGAGGTCGATGTCGGCCGCGGTCTGGCGGGCCTCGTCCTCCGGGAGGCCGGCGCTCTGGAGGAACCTCTGCAACTCCGCCAGGTCGACCTGTCCGTCGTCGTTGGCGTCGACCACCGCGAACTCCGCGGCGACCGCGTCGGTGACGCCCTCGGTGAACATCGAGCCCCTGCTCATCCCGCCGTCCATCGCGTTGATGAACTCCTCGCGCGTGATGCGCCGATCCGAGTCGGCGTCGGCGTATTCGCTGATGATCTCCCAGAAGCGCTGGTATGCGGCACGGAGCGCCTGACCCTTCGCCGAGTCGACGGGAATATCGCCCGCGTGAAGCAGCCCGTTGGCCAGCGCCGCCAGATCGTTCGCCTCGATCACTCCGTTGCGGTCGGTGTCAAGCAGGTCGAAACTGCGCCCGTACCAGGGCGCCACGCCGTCGCTCATGTGACTCTCCCTCTCCATGACTGCGGAGAACGTCACCGTACGCTCACATAGCGTGCCGAGTCTATAGCGCAGAGTGCTCGAAGACTCGGTGGAACGGTAGTAGTCGTTCAGCCCATCGGCTGACAGAAACTCGCCGATCACTCCCTGGCCGCGGTAGAGCCGCTGGCGCTTGCGCTGTGGGCTTTGGCACGAAGAATCCAGGCCGGTGCAGGTCGTGTTCCATCCAGACAGACGCCTCGTCGGCTTGGATCATGATGAACACGTCTTGCCAGCTTTTGGCTCGGGGCATGACGAGCATCGGAGCGAGAAGTCGCGGTAAGCAGACCACGGCGACTCACGTTGGCGTGACTTTCGTTTGGATGCGTCCTGGGTTTCGGCGTTGAGATCCACCAGGGGTCGTCGTAAGGCGCGCTGTTCCGCTCCTCCGGCACATCAGGGTTGCCGGCCACACCCTCGCGAAAATAAGGATCAAAAGGCAAGCTCAGGTGAATTTTGCTGCGAATGCTTCTGTTGTTCGAGCTATCTCCTGGGCCACGTCCGGGTCGGTTTCCGATCGCTCCATCTGCTCCAGGATCGGGTGGAGCTCTGGCCAGGCCGTATAGCGGATGGCCCAAACGGTCGCCATCCGGACCCTCGCATCGCGATGACCGACCGAGTCATGGATGCGGATTCGAACCTCCTCGTCAAGGGAGAGAGGAGCTCCGACTGCGAGACGAAGCAGGGCCTTCGCCCAACCTGCCGGATACATGTTCACATCGAAGTTCTCCGCCAGGTGCGCCAGCGAGTCGACAGGCAGGCCCGTTTCGATCTGCCGTGCGACGTCCTCGGCGGCTTGAGGGTCGTGGTGTTGGACGACCATGTAGAGGACATCGGCGAACTCATCGATGATGAAGTGAGCCAGGTTTTCTTCGCCCAGGTCCCAGCGGGCCTCGTAGAAGACGCCCCGCTCCGGGTCCCTCGGCACATGGCCCAGATACCGCCAGCCCTTTCGTTTGGCGAAGGCCCAGATGTCCGCGTCCGCGACGCTGTTTCGCAGAACGAGCCGACGACTTGAGTACCTCACCTGCCACACCTTCTCACCGTGCCGCGATCATGCATGTTCAAACCCACCGTGGCGATGCGTCGCGTGCTGGGTCTTAAAGGTCCTAACAGAAAGGTCAGTGGACAAGGTGGCGCCAGCAGATGTTGGTTGCTGTGAGGGTGATGAAGGCCTGGTGGATGTCGTCGTGGATCTTTCAACGGATGTGCAGGCGGCGGGACCAGTGCGGGAGCGCGATCGTGTGTTCGACGATGTAGCGGTGCTTGCCCAGGCCAGAGCCGTGCGCGGTGCCGCGGCGGCTGATCCGGTGTTTGATGCCCTTGGCGCCGATCAGCCGCCAGTAGTTGTCGTGCGCGGACGCCGACGCGTCCTCCTCGAGAGAGGCAACATCGAGCGGCACCCGAACCCGAGCCAGAGCCCGCTGGGCCCGAGCCGAAACGCCGAAGCGGCCAGCGCCGCCAGACCCGCGGGACTCGTGCGGGCTGAAGGGGCGACGGCTCAGGGCAGGCCAGGCAGGCGGGATTGGCCAGGCTGCTCGATGTGGGAGGTCAGGGTGGGCTGGCACAGCACCAGCGCCAGGTCATCTTCGAACTGGCCGCAGACATGGTTGAGGACGAGGTCCAGCAGCCCCTCCAGGGCGGCTTCCAGCAACGGCTCGTTCAGTACGGCGATGGCCTGATGGTTCAGGGTGAACATGGTGCTGTGGGAGTCCTTGGCCTCGATGAGGCCGTCGGTGTAAAACAGCAGCCGCTGGTCTGGGTCTAGGCGGACGTGCTGCAGCATCGGTTCGGGGTTGAGGCCGAGCGGTGGGGTGGGCTGTGGGGGGTGCAGCATTTGGGATCCGGGCCCGATGCGTAGTGGAGGTGGGTGGCCGCAGTTGACGAGACGTACCTGTCCGGGGGCGAACTCGGCCAGCAGCACGGTGACGAAGTCCTCGGCTGCCAGCTCGGGGCTGATGCGCGCATTCAGTTCCTTGGCCAAGCCGGTGAGGCTGGCGGTGGCGAATACCGTTTCGCGGAAGCAGCGCAGCACGCTGGCTGCCTGCTGGATGGCCGGAAGGCCCTTGCCCTTCACGTCGCCGATGATCAGCCGTAGTCCGTAGGGCGTCAGTGCGACGTCGTAGAGGTCGCCGCCGATCTGCGCCTCGCGCGTGGCGGATCGGTACCGGTGGGCGAACGACATTTGACCGACCTCGGCCGGTATGGGCCGTAGTAGCGCCTGCTGGGCCACCTGGGCCACCTGTGTCATGCGTGTGAGCGCCCGCTCCCGGTCGGTGCGGATCCGCGCGGCGAGGGCGGCGAAACTCGCGCCCACCGCCACGATCAGACACCGCGTCAGATGGTCAGCGGTGCCGAAGAACTCATCAGGGACGCCCACCGCTACCGCCAGCACCACCGCGTAGCAGCCGGCCAGCGCGGTCCACAGGCCGGTGCAGCGGGCCGAGGCCAGCATGGGCCCGGCGATCAACAGGCCGATGAAGACCACGGCGGCGCCCAGCGCCGCATCGGCGATCGCGATCACGGAGGTGAGCGCCAGCGCCAGCAGCAGCCATCGCCTGTCGGAACGCATCGGCTTCCCCCGACCAGTGGGTGCTAGTCAGCCTTCCCGCAGCCAGTAGTCAGCATCTCACCAACAGTGACTGTGTCGAGGTAGAAACAACCAAAAAACCCGCACTGCACACACTGCGGCACCTATCCCGTCGTCCTGGCGGCCCAGCGCTGATCTTGCCCTCAGGCGCTGACCTGAAGGAAGCTTTCAAAGCCGCTGGCCATGGGCCGGGTATCCCGCGAAGGAACCCAGCCCGTGACCATCTGCTGGAACAGCCTCCGCGGCCGGAGGCTGCGGGCCACCCGAGTGAATGCCTGCGGTGTCCCCGTCGCCGGGACCTGCGCGCAGGCCATCACCGATGGATTCGTGTCGATCGAGTTCTCTCCTGAATTCGCCGAGGGCGAGGAGATCGAGGTCCGCAAGGCTGACGGCATCCTCTACGTGAGCGACCTGGGCTGCCCGGAGCTACTCCCTGCTGCCGTGGGCGGCGATGGCGTCCTGGGTGACTTCACCATCGAGAACGACGCCACCACGTTCACGCTGAGCGCTCGGACGAAGCCTGGCTCCGGAGGGTGCCTTTATGTTCTTGGTCAAGCCGGGTTGTCGTCCGGGATGAGGTAGGCGTCGTGTTCGGCGTAGTAGATTCTCCGGACTAATTTGAGCGATGAACTGGCCTGGCTCGCGTCCTAGGAGCGGGCGCGGTCGTCCAGCCAGGCCGAGACTGCCTCCGGCGGGAGTTCATCAGGCCTTGCTTCGTCTCATCCAAGATCGGTTCACTTGATGGGGACGAAGAACGTGGGCGGGCGGGGAGAAAGGGTCCGCGCGATCTGACGGAGCACGGGTTCGGCCGCCGGGCCCTGGCGGGCCTCGATCACGGCGAGATGGCTGCCTCGCCGGACCAGGTAGGCGGTGGAGTCGTCCCGCTTCCAGCGCCAGGTCTGCGGGGCGACCTGCGGGCACGGCGGGTCACGCGGCTCGCTGCTCCAGCCGGGGGCGTTGCAGTGGCGGGGCGGCGCGAAGGTCGGATTGACAGCGGCGACGGTGACGCGGATCTCCAGACGTTCCCGGTCCTCGGGAGTGAGGCGCTCAGGTGCCGAACGGGGCTTCAGGGCGTAGTAGAAGCGGTCACCGGAGGGATTGGCGGCGGCGTAGTCGATGCCGTACCTCGGTAGGTCCGGGCCGAGCAATGGAACCCTCGCGTCGGCCAGGATGTGCTTCGCGGATTCGCGGCTCTGGTGCGTGTGGATGGGGCCCGACACCAGCGGGAGGGCCAGGACCGTGCCGGCGGCGGTGAGTCGGGCCGCCACGTGGGCGTCGGCGGACGCGGCCAGGGTCGCCGCGGCGTACCCGAGACCGGCGGCGAAGACGAGGGCCCAGTCCGGCCAGGGAAGCGACATGTTCTGCCACGCGTAAAGCACCACCATGGTGAACACGGCACCGAGCGGGGTGATCACACATGTCGGCCGCACACCTGTGACGTACAGAAGCAGCCCGAGAAGGGACACTCCGGCCACCAGCACCATGAGCCCGGTGGTGACCAGAGTGCCCAGGCAACCCAGGCCCTCGCAGTCACCGAGGGCATATCTCTTCACCAAGAAGATGGCCACGACGCAGCCCGCGGCGACGGTCAGGCTGTTCCCGGCGGCCAGGAGGAGTTGAGCCTTCAGGCTGGGCGCCGACGCGAAGGGCTTCATGCAGGCGAGCTTGGAGGTATGCCCCTCAGCGACGCATGAGTACAGATACTCATCTTGCGGTCTGTGACAAACGTGACTGCATGGGTGGGGCTACCGGCGCCTAGGCCGTGCGGCGGGGTCTGTTCCGCTGTTCAGGCCTTCGGCTGGTCTTGTAGCTGCCGGGCCAGGACTCGGGTCCTCTCACATGACGCCAGGACCCTGCAACGCGGCCAATCTGGGAAACGATCAGTGCTCGTCCGGGAAGGCGATCAACAAACCTCTCGGTTGCTGCAGTCGGACGCACTCGTGAACACCCCCGTCCGGCGATATCTCGGTCGGTGACAGATCACAGCCGTTTCACGTCGTTCTGGTGGCTCCGAGATTGAGGGGCACCAGCGTTCGGGTTCTGCGGTGTTCCATCTTCTGGAGGGCTCCGGTCAAGCTGACCTCCAGCCCTTCGATCTCGCCGAGCCAGCCACGGTCGGTGGCTTCCTTGGTTCGCTCATGCAAGTTGGTGATGATCTCGGCAAGGCGAACTCTCTGGTCAGGGCCCGGTCTGAGCATCGGGCAGCGCAGCCAGGCGTGTTCATGGCGGCACGGGGTGCCGTAAGGGCACGCGCAGGTGCCGAGCTCGACACGCCTTCGGGTGAAGTGCTGCTCGAACTCGGCCCATTCGGCGTCGGGCGGCTGACGGTATTCCTCGCTTGACCGCTCTGCCCGGCGGCGGGCGATGAAGGCGCCATAGTGTCGCAGCACATCGTCTTGATAGATCGCGGTGTAGCGCTGCGTCGTAGCGAGGCCGCGGTGCTTGGCGGCAATGTGCACGGGCAGTCCGCCAGAGACGGCCTCCGTAGCGAAGAGCCGGCTGATGCCGGGGTTCCGGTTCATGTGCTGCGGAAGATCGCTGGACATGGGTCACTGTCCACGACGCAGCGGTATCTGCATCCGGATGCCAAGTCGATCAGGGCGGCGGGGGAGGCGCTGAGCCTTCACCTCAGTGTGCGGCGGTCCCCGGATGGTCCCCGGCTGCGGCTCGTCGAGTGACGGTCAGCCGCTGTGGTCGGATACGCAAAAGGCCTGGTGACCTCGGAAAAGTCCGTGATCATCAGGCCTTGGCGTTCTGTCGGGACGGCGGGATTTGAACCCACGACCCCTTGACCCCCAGGCAACAAAAGCCAGTCGATCTACGTCGGTCCGAGTCGAGAAAGTAGGCCCCTCACCAGCACAAACGTCCGGGGGAGCCGGGGTGAGTCTGAAGGAGTCGAAAGGCGTTGGCTCCCGAATTGGCTCCCGCTGGCTCCCCGGCTGGTGGGGAATGCCTTGACTGAAATGTCCGCACACGGAGCCATGACGAGCCTTGTGATCGCGGAGGAGGGTGGCTCCGACGGAGAGATGATCACGCGGTGGGGGTTCTGTGGTGCGGGCGGCGACGATCGCCTCGGTCGTGCTGCTTGCTTTGATTGCGGCGGTGGTGTCGTACCGGCATATGTATGAGCCGACTCTGGCCCATGGTGAGGCTCCGCGGACAGCTGCGCTCATCCCGTTGTCGGTGGACGGGATGATCGCGGTGTCTTCGATGACTTTGTTGGCCCGACTCCCGGCAGGGACGGCGCAGCGGTTTCTTGCCGTGGGCACTGCTGGTGACCGGAAGCGCCGCGAGCCTGGCGGCCAATGTCGCGGTGGCCGAACCCTCGCTGGTGGGGCGGCTGATTGCCGCGTGGCCCTCGGCCGCGTTGATCGGCTCATATGAGCTGTTGATGCGCCAGGTCCGACACGGCGCTGTACCAAACACCGAGTCCGGCAGCGCCGCTCTGGATGAGCCCCACGCCGTTGGGGAGGTGGTGGCGGCCCAGGCGGGTGCTGGTGATCGCACGGGTCAGCAACCAGGCAGGTGGGTACAGGCGGAGGTCTCGGTGATGATGCGGCCGGTCTCCTCCCAGTTTGGGAAGGTCGTCCTGGGTGGCCGGCCAGGCGCCGAGGACGGTGTCGACCTCGGTGTGCAGCCGCTGCTCGATGTGGGGGTGCCGGGCGAGCAGATGGTGGCGGTGGTCTCGGTGCCTCCAAGGAAGAACGCGACGAGCTGGTAGGCGCGGTTGCCTGGGATGGGCAGTCGGTCCAGCGGCGGCACCATGAGCATGGCTGGTACCAGCCGTCGAAAATGATGGTGACGTCGTCGAGCAGCTGGTCGGCCACCGGGTCGGGCAGTGTGTCGGAGAACATCGTGGCGACGGTGACGCTGGAAGTGATCGTCATCATCTCCGTACACACGTCCAGGATCTGGCCGTCGCGCCAGGAGCCGGTCACCTCGGTGATTCGGGCGGTCATGGCCCACGCGTAGCCGGGGAAGCGGGTGGGGTGGAAGGTCGGCTGGACCAGCCGCCGCAGGCGGCGGTGCGCACGGCGCGGACAGGTGCTCAGGCCGTCGCCCACCACTTCCCGAGCCCGGTCGAAAATCGGACCGTCCTTGTCGAAGGTGCGGTCGTCGAGCAGGAGTGTGGCCGAGCAGGGGCAGCGTCTTCGGGGCTGTGGGAATGGCCCTCCTGATCTGTTTATCCATCACGTCCTCCTTCGACTGATGGGTTCCATTGCGTGTCCCTTCGGGGCGGTCGACTATCCCCGAGCCTCTGGGCGGTGGTCTCTGGGGCCATGGCCGAGGGCAGCACGGTCAGACCCCGAGCCAGGGACGCGACGTTGTCGCACATCAGCCTGTTGTCGCGCGCTTCAGGACGGCGCCAGCCAGACCATGACGAATGCACGGGGTGGAGTTGGCGAGATCATGGTTGCTCTTTTGGTTGCTGTGGTTTTGGAGCGGCCGTGATGCGATGTCGACGGGAATGACCGACGCGCCTGGTGAGGTGCTTATCAAGAGCCCTCAACCGGCCCTTTCAGGCAGCCGAAAAGATGGGGGTATGCACTTGACGTAGATGCTTAACGATGGCTTTTAACTCGAGGAATTTGGGAAAGAAGCGCAAGGAGCTCGAAAGCAAGATTTCCAGTCAACGGAAGGCTCGCGCCGAGAGGCGCATAGTCCTTGGGTTTTCTAACATGCCTGTGCGACGGTCTGTGGCAACCGGTCGAGTGCCGAATCGGCAGTTGCGGGCGCTGCTGGAGGAGGTCGGCTGGACAGAGGACGAGCTGGCCCGCCGGGTGAACGGGGTGGCAGCCGAGTCGGGGCTGATGTTGCGGTTGGACCGCCGGTCGGTGACGCACTGGTTGGCGGGGCGTCGGCCTCGCCCGCCGATGCCCGCTCTGATCGCTGAGGCGTTCTCTCGTGGCCTGCGCCGGACGCTCACCCTCGTGGATATCGGGCTCGGCCCGGAGGGGCGCCGACCACAGCGGGACGGGGCCACCGCGCTTGGCTGCGCGTCCCGGCCGGATGCGGGGGCTGAGTTGACGCAGTTGGCCCGGTTCACCGGAGCTCATCCCCAGGCGGTGGCGGGCGGCGCTTACCGGCTGGCTTTGCTGACCGTTCCGGGATGGGCCGAGGCAGTTGAGTCGCGTCCGGTGAAGGTGAGCGTGCCGGAGGTCTCGCGGCTGGGGCCGGGGCAGGTCGCCACCATCGAGTCGATGGTCCAGGTGTTCTCCGACAGCGACACCACCTTCGGTGGCGGTCGTGCCCGTGCGGCGTTGATGGCCTACCTGACCAGCGATGTCGCACCCTGGTTGCGGGAGTCGATGGACCGGCGGTTGCGTCGGCGGCTGTTGTCGGCCGCTACTGAGCTGACTTATCTGGTCGGGTTCATGTGTTTTGACGATGAGTGCCATGGGCTGGCGCAGCGGTATTACCGGACGGCACTGGAGTTGGCTACCCGCAACCGTGACCCGGCTGCTTACGCGGTGACGTTGCGGGCGATGTCGGTTCAGGCCCGTGTGCTGGGGCATCGCCGGCATGCCGAGCACCTGGCCGAGGTCGCCGTGATCACCAGCCGCGGCGCGGCCCGTCCGGTGCACAAGGCCTTCTTCTGGGGGCAGCTCGCGGTCGCCACCGCGGCCGCCGACAACCGGCGCGGCGCGGTGTCGGCGCTGTCGGCCGCCGAACGTCACCTGGACCAGGCGACCTCGGTCACCGTTCCGGATGATGGGGCCCCGATGGGCGGCTACCACCCGGCGGCATTGTTCCACCAGGAGGCGGCGGTACGCGCGCTTCTGGGCGACGGCAAAGGCGCGATCACCGCACTGAGCGCATCCATCCGGCACCGTCCGCTGTGTGAACGGCGCTCACGCGCGATTCTGCACGCGCGGCTGGCCGAACTGCACCTGGACCAAGGTCACCTGGAGTCGGCCATCGCCGCCTGGCAGGCCTTCGTTGAGGACTACCCCCAGCTGACCAGCGGCCGCGCCTGCACCGCGCTGGACATCATGCGATCACGGCTACGGCCCCACGGCACCCACCCGGCCATCCGGCAACTGCTGGCCCGCGCCGCGGCCGCGTGACCAGCACCACCCGGCGTGACCTGCCGCCACGTCGCGACTCCCGCACACTCGGCGGACGCTCAGACCTGAGCAGGAGCCTCGCCCAGCGTCGGCAAAGGAGAACGGACGTCGTGATGACTTGCGCTGTGATGCCGGTCGATGGTCACCGTGCCGGTGTCGTCCGGGCGGGTGCGTACCCCGCGCCGCCGCGATGACAGCGGGCCCAACCCGGACAAGACGTCGATCACCTGCCGGTCCAGGCACTCGGGCGCGGTCAGGGTGGTGATCAGTCCGATCGTCGTGGCGGTCGCCAGGTCCTCCAGGCACAGGCCGGACAGGCCTGTCACCATCCGCACCTGCGCGCCGGTGGCCTGGGCGGCGCGGCTCGCCTGGGCATGGACGGCCCGGGCGTCGGCGTCGCCGGTGTCGGCGCAGACGATCAGGGTCAGGTCGCTGGCGGACGCGATGGCGGCGACGGTCTCCGATCGGTCGGAGACGGCTTCGCACAAAGTGTCGAGATGGTGTCCGGCCAGGCGCGGATGACGGTCTCGCAGGGCCGTCACGATCGGCATGGCCTCCTCGACCGGCAGGCCCGGCTCGATCACGAAGGACAGCCGCTCGGCGTCGGGTACCGGCAGTGCCTGGGCATCGGCCACCGTGTGGACGACTCGTCCGGCGTCACCTGCCTGCTCGGCCAGCGGCGGCAATGCCGCATGCTCCTGCCGTCCGATCACCGCCACAGTGTCGCCGCGATCCGCGTAGACGGACGCGTCGTTGTGCGCCGCGGACACCAGCGGGCACGTCGCGTCCACCACGTTCCATCCCCGGGCGGCGGCATGGGCGCGCGCCTGCGTTCCCGCTCCGTGCGCCGGGATCACCACCTGGGCGCCGTCGGGGATCGTGTCCAGATCATCGGTGAACACCGCGCCTGCTCGTCTCAGCCCGCCGGCCACGGATGGAGAGGAGGCCGGACGGCCGAGGACGTACACCGGTGCGGAGCCCCGCCGCACCGCCTTGCTGATCACGTCGAGGGCTCGGGCGCCTCCCCAGCACAACGGCGCCGTATCCGCTACCAGGAGCCGGCGGCTGCGCAACGCCTCGCTCCACTCCCGCACCGTCCGTTCGGCCACCGTCAGCCCTGCGGCATCGTCGCGATGAGCCTGGACCGCGACGCCCGACGGCGTCCCATCACGATTGACATAAGACACCGTGAACATCACCGCGTCACCTGGCACACCATCCCCACCGGGAGGCACTGTCCCTACGCAGACCGAAACGTCCGCGTCACAGCCCTGCTGCCGCAGGACGGCAGCAAGCAAGGCAGCCGCCGGGCACCGTACATTCCCTCGCTCGGCATCGACGAAGGAACTGGCGACCAGGACCTTTCCTGGCAGCACATCACCCTTCATCGAGAACCGCTGAAACCGCAGTGTCCGCTTCATGAATCCCCCCGAGAGACCTCACCACGACGATCCCCGCCATTGCGTCACCCGGTCGCCAGTGAAAAGTCAGGAATCGCCAAATCGCCCAGCCACGCGGACGCCTACCCGAGAGCCGGAGGGGGCAGCACCGGTGACTATGGTCAGTGCTCTCGTTGCAGGATCAGGTCGGCCAAGACAGCCAGGTCGGCGGCCCCGTCCGTGTGGGGACGGGCCGCATGCAGGGCGTCCATCGCCGCGGCCAGCCGCCGTTCGGCCTCGGTGGTGGCCCAGTTGCGTCCACCCGCGGCCTCGACCAGCTCGGTGGCCTGCGCCACGTCCATCTCGTCCAGTTCGTCGGAACCGCGGTACAGCCTGCCCAGCCGACGGCTCGCTTTGGTGCCCGAACGCAGGGCCGCCACCACCGGCAACGATCTTTTGCGGGAGGCCAGGTCCGAGCCGGCGGGCTTGCCGGTGACCGCCGGGTCGCCCCAGATTCCCAGCAGGTCATCGACCAGCTGAAACGCCACTCCCAGCTGGCGTCCGAACTCCCGATACCGGTCTTCGGCCTGCTCGCCGGCACCGGCGGAGATGGCTCCCAGCTCGCAGGCGGCACCCAGAAGCGCACCGGTCTTGCCTTCGGCCATCGCCAAGCACTCGGCGAGGTCGACGTCGTCTCGCTGCTCGAAGGCCACATCGGCCCATTGACCGGCGCACAGATCCTGGACGGCAGCGGTCAGCGTCCGCACGGCCGTCCCCGCGGTGGGCTGGGTACTCAGCTGCTGCACCGCCGCCGTCAGCAGCACATCCCCGACCAGGATCGCCTGGCCGACTCCGAACACCGTCCACACCGTGGGCCGGTGCCGACGCAGCTCATCGCCGTCCATCACGTCGTCGTGCAGCAGCGAGAAGTCATGCACCAGCTCCACGGCCACCGCCGCCGGCACCGCCGCCTCCACCGCGGCGTCACCACCCGCCGCCCGGGCACACGCCATTGCCAGCGCCGGACGTACCGCTTTGCCGCTCTCCTCAGCAGGCCGGCCCTGGGCGTCCCACCACCCCGCGTGATAACCCGCCACATGCCTGATTTCCGCTGTCAGCTTCTCGAACGCCGCCCGCTGCGCGGGCTGGACTATCCGATGAGCTTCGGCTAGTACCGCCTCGGCTGAGCGTGGCGTCTGCGCTGCGGAGTTGAGCCGGACATTGGTTGCCGCTCTGGTTTCCATCACCACTCCATGGCCGGTACGGCCTGAATACGTTGGTTGTTTCGCCGGGTCGGCTATGACTCGCAGAGGCCGCGGAGGGCTCGCTCGAGACAATGCAGCTGGTCGGAGATCCACGGCAAATTCGCCGGGTCGCTGCTGTTCAGTGCTTCGGCTCTTTGCTCGGACGTGGTGCCGTAGAGCTGGCTGGTCGCCACGCGCAGACGGAGCGGGTCATGGTGTTCTCCGAAGACCCGTGCCGGCAGCACTTCTATGCCGTGAGCCTGGCGCAGGTGGTCGACCAGTTGCGAGCCGGTTCCGATCTGCCGGGCCGACCACAGTGCCGCCTGCAGCGGCTCGAAGTCGGGGTAGAGGTAGAAGGCTCCGGCCGGCAGCGGGGTCAGTGCTCCCACGGACCGGAACACCGCCATGACGGCTTGGGCCACTCTTGCGTGCAACTCCCGCGCGGAATCCAGATATGCGGTGACCTCTGGAGGCTCGCTGAGGGCGTATGCAGCTGCCTCTTGCACCGGTGTGCTGGCGCATGACCAGATTTCACTGGCGATCCCCAGAACATTGGCTTTCAGTGCGTCGCCGACTTCGCTGTTGGGGAAGCGGGCTATCCCGATACGCCATCCTCCCAGCGCCAGGTTCTTGCTGAGGCCGGTGGTGACCACCGTTCGTTCTGGAGCGAGTTGGCTGGGGGACAGAAATGTCTGGGCCGGGTCATGGACGAGGTCACGGTAGATCTCGTCGGAAACAATGGTGAATTCGTGTTCACGCGCGACGGCGCACAGCGCCTCCACGGTTTCCGGGCTCGCCAAGGTGCCTGTCGGGTTATCTGGAAGAGTCACGATGACAGCTTTGAGGGGAGTTCCCATCTGCCGTGCCGCTGTGGCAATGGTGGCGAGCGTGCCGGGATCCGGGATCCCGCCGTCGTGGTCCGAGATGGGAATGGAGACGGGCTTGGTGCCGATCATGCGAAGTTGGGCGGCGTAGCTGATCCAACTGGGCTGGGGGATGGCGATGGGCCCGCCGATGGAAAGCACCAGGGCGTACAGCAGCGCCTTGCTGCCCGGCCCGGCCAGCACGCTCTCGGCATCAGTGGCCAGGCCGCGGCGGGTCCAGTAGCCGGCGGCCGCGTCGCGGAGCGTGCTCGCTCCTTCGACCGGGCCGTAGGCGTTCATATGCGTATGGGTTGCCAAAGCCTTGGCCAGAACGGATGGTGCGGGAATGTTGGCGTCGCCGAACGCCAGCGGGATGCGCCGCGCAGGACTCGTGTCGGCGCGCACGGTCGAGGTCCGCAAGGTCGCCGACACATCCGCTGTCAGGCCCTCGGCCGGCTGCCCCTGGATGGACGGGGTTTCCTCAGAGATCATTTCTGCAGGCATGGTTTCCGTGTCCAGTGGTCGTGTCGTGTCGTCGGGTCGGGTCAGATCGTGGCCTCGTAGATCCGTTGGTGGTCGGCGATCGCCGCCAGCCGGTAGGGGGCGGTGGTCTGTTGTTCGATCTTGCGATCGGCGTCGTCGGTCAGGTCGCTTTCGTGGTGGAGCCGCTGGTAGTGCTGGTAGTCAATGGGCTGGCGCCGGGCGATGGCGTGGGCGTTGGCGGTGGTTCGAAGGTGGTCGCGATAGCCGGGGACGACTGTGCCGCCAAAGAATTCGGCGACGGCACCCGAGCCGTAGCTGATGACGGCAATGGGTTGGTCGGCGAGGTCTTTGCGGTGGTCGAGCAGGGAGGCCAGGGCGAGATAGGCCGAGGCGGTGTAGCTGTTGCCGATGGCGCGGTTGTAGTGGGTGGTGGCGGCCAGCGCCGCGTCCAGATCGGCGGCGTCGGTTGCGGAGTCCGAGGCGTCGGTTGTGGTCCTGGAGTCGCCGTCGGGGCCGGGTGTGCCAGCGTGCTCGAGCAGGTGCCGGTGGGCCTTGTAGGCCATCTTGGTGAACGGCTGGTGGTAGCAGAACGCGGCGAACTGGTCGAGATACCGGCCGCCGCGCCGCTGGTAGTCGGCGAAGGCTTCTCGGGTGGCGCGTTTGTAGGCGTCGATGGAGAGCTTGCCGTCCACGACCGCTTCGGTGCGGTAGTTGGGACGCCAGAAGTCGGAGATGTCCTCGGAGTAGACCCCCGAGCACGGGTCGATGCGCAGAACGGCGGGATCGGCGGTGACGAGCATCGCCGCGGCCGCGGCGCCCTGTGTCGGTTCCCCCTCAGAACCGAGTTGGTACTTGGCGATGTCGCTGGCCAGAACCAGGACCTGCTGCCCGGGGTCGCGGGCGATCAACGCCGTCGCGAACTGCAGGGCGGCGGTGGCCGAGTAGCAGGCCTGCTTGAGTTCCACGACGCGACATGTGGCGGGCAGACCGAGAAGGCCATGGACGTAGAGGCCGGCGGCCTTCGACTGGTCGACGCCGGTTTCGGTGGCGAACAGGATGGTGCGGATCCGCTCCGGACCGTGCCGGGCAATGATCGGCTGCGCGGCGGTCGCGGCCATGGTGACGATGTCCTCGTCGGTGGCGGGGACGCTGAACGCGTCCTGCCCCAGGCCGGTGTGCAGCTTGGCGGCGTCGACGCCGAGGCGGCTTGCGAGGACGTCCTGGTCGAGGCGGTAGTGGGTGGTCGAAAACGAAAGGTCATCGATCCCGATCGGCCGCTCGGTGGTGTTCGGTGTCATGCCGGCTCCTTCTGGTTTCTCGTCAGGTGGTGGGACGGCGCTCGTATTTCACGTGGGCCTTCATGAGCTCGCCGGGGTTGGTCTGCGCGGCCATCAGCGACAGCTCACCGCACAGGACGGTGGCGGCGGCCAGAACGGCCAGGCGGCGGGCATTGGCGCCGGGCTGGTGCTCGTCTCGGCAGCCCAGGCGACCGAGGTTGTCGGCGACGAAGCCGTTGTTCTTGGCGCTTCCGGTGGTGCCGACGATGATGTTGGGCAGCGTGCAGGAGAAGTACAGGTCGCCGTCGCGGTCTTCGGCGTGGGTGATGCCCTGCGACCCCTCGACGATGTTGGCGGCGTCCTGCCCGGTCGCCAGATAGAAGGCCAGCAGCAGGTTGGCGTAGTGGGCGTTCGCCGAGCGGATCCCGCCGGCGAGCATGGTGCCGATGAGGTTCTTGTGGACGTTGAGCTCGGCGATCTTCGCCGCGGTGGTGTGCAGCTGGTCGTCGACCAGGTCGGCGGGCAGCAGGATCTCGGTGACGACGTTCTTGCCGCGGCCCAGGATGCCGTTGATGGCGGTGGCCTTCTTGTCGGTGCAGTAGTTGCCCGAGATCGAGCCGTACCGCAGGCCGGGCACCGTGGTCAGGACGTGGTCCATGAGGTGGTCGCTGGCCAGGGTGACCATGTTGTGGCCGGCCGCGTCCCCCGTGGCGAACTCGAAGCGCAGGAACAACAGGTTCCCGGTGATCTCATGGTTGAGGCCGATGAGCCGCGCGAACCGGCTGGAGGCGGACGCGACGTCCTGAAGCTGGTCGAACTCGGCCGACAGCCGCTGGACCGCCTTGAAGGCGGTGGGGGCGTCGTCGGCCTCCAGCAGGATCGACCGGGTCATGCGCTCGTCCACCAGGGTGGCGACGATCCCGTTCTCGACCTGGGCCGAAACGCGGGCGCCGCGCTGCGCCGAGGGCCACAGCGGGGACTCGAAGGTGGCCAGCGGCACCGACACTTTGTCATTGACGGTGTTGCCGGTGACGTGAATCGGGCCCACCCATTTCATGGGCACGATCGCGGAGCCTTCGTTGGTGTGCGTCTCGGTGCGTGTTCTGGCGTTCGTCTCGGTGTGCGAATCGTTCGTGTCCGGGCTGTTCATGTCCGGGTACTCCTGGTGCTGTAGGGGGCGGGGTCGATGCCACGCGCCTGGCAGAACGCGGCGACCTGGCCGGTCAGCAGCAGGTCACAGCCGGCCAGGTCGCCGGGTGTGGCCGCGCCGAGGACGGTCATGACGCGTCGAAGGGCTTCGAGCCAATCCCCGATCTCCTCCACCAGCGCGGCCGTTCCCTGCTCCATGAGGACGCTGAGGAAGCGGCCGGCCACACCCACCGTCGTCGCGCCGAGCGCCAAGGCTCGAGCGACGTCCAGGGCAGAGCGGACACCGCCGGACGCGAAGATGTCGATGCCTTCGACCCCTGCGGTGTCCAGCAGGCAGCAGGGCGTGGACTGGCCCCAGCTTTGGAGAAACGCGTAGTCGCCTCGGGACCGGCGTTCGTTCTCGATACGGGCGAAGTTGGTTCCGCCGCGCCCGCCGACATCGGCCGCCGCGACGCCCAGCTCTCGCAGCCTGCGGACGGTATCGAGGCTGAGGCCGAAACCGACCTCCTTGACGATCACGGGAACCTCGACCGCGGCCGCGATGGTCTCGATGTTGGCAGGCCAGGCGGCGAAATCCCGGTCGCCTTCGGGCATCACGATCTCCTGCAGGGCGTTGAGGTGGATCTGCAGGGCGTTCGCCTCGATCAGGCCCACGGCCCGCCGCGCCTGATCGGCGGTGGCGTTGGCGTTGAGATTGGCGATCACCACGCCGTCGGGATTCTCGTCGCGCAGGACGCGGAAGGTGCCGGCCAGGCTCGGATCGCGAAGGTAGGCGCTCATCGAGCCGGACGCGATCGGGATTCGCGCTTCGCGGGCCGCCACGGCCAGCTCCCCGTTGATCTTCCCGGTCCCGGCGCTTCCACCGGTCATGCCGTTGATGTACAGCGGGGCCTGCCACATGCCTGCGGGCGTCTTGACCGCCAGCTCGACGGAGTCGCGGTCGATGCCGGCCAGAGCGTGGTGCACGAAGTTCACCGAGTCGAAGTCGCTGGCCGAGTGGTCGGAGGACCGGCCGGCGTCCGGGCCGCGGTGCTGCTGATCGACGGCGTGACGGACGTGGTCGTCTTTACGATTCCCGGTCCCGCCCGCAGTGCCGCTCGTGGTGTCGTTCATGGCGCGGTCTTTGGTACGGCTTCCGGTGCGGTCTTCGGTCATGTCAGGTCCTGTTCGGTGGGGTGGACGCGCAGGTCGAGCGGCTGGACGCCCTCGCGTTTCCATCGGTCATGCAGCTCCGCCACCTGGTGCTGCTGGTCGCGGCGCAGCAGGGCGATGCCGCAGTCACCGCCGCCGGCGCCCGATGGTTTGGCCGCCGCGCCGATCGCGTCGGCGGCGGCGCACAGCGCACGCAGCCGGGGCGTCATCCAGCCCAGCGACATCTGGCGGTCCAGAGCGCCCAGCACGTGGCGGGCACATCTGATCTGTTCCTGCATCCGCGTGACGTCGCCGTGCGTCAGCCAATAGACCAGGGTGGACACACAATCGGTGCTGACGTTGAGGAACGTTCGGTGATGTGCTGCCCGGTACCGGCCGTCCAGCAGTCGCCGTACCTGATCGGTGGTGGCGGCGGGCTCGCCGGTCCAGCCGACCTCCAGATGGGCGGCCACCGGAGCCGGCAGCGGCTGCAAAGTCAGCCCGCGCCACGGCGCATCGAGCGCGGCAGCGATGCCGCCGCCATCTGCGAGGGAGGCCACACTCTGGCGGTCGGGGGCGCAGTACAGCAGCCAGCCGCCGAAGACGCTCGCCGCCACATCACCGCCGGAGGCGTCCGGTGCCACGGCGAGGGTGGCGAGCATCGCCAGCCGGTACAACTCCTCGCGGCCCAGCCGCAGACGGTAGAAGCGCGCCAGTGCGTCGCACGTCGCGACCGTGACCGCGCCGCTGGAGCCAAGCCCCAGCTTGCGGCCGTCCGGCGCGGCCAGATCGGTACTGATGGACAGATGGAAGCAACACGTGGGCATGCCGCGTTCGGCGACCAGGCGCTCCACGACCCGCACGGCCGACAGCACATACGAGAACGATCCGCTCTTGGCGGCCTCTACGTCCGATTCAACGTGCGGCTCGTTGGTCGGCCGGTTGGGTCGTCCGCCCAAGCTCTGGCTGGAAGGTCGGCGCGGCAGAACGAGCTCTCCCGCGCGATCGGAGGAAAGCGCGGTGGGGCCGTTGATGGCGGTCACGGTCACCGTCGCGTAGCGGTCCACCGCCACCAACACGGCGGGACAACCCGGCTCCAGGACCGCATACTCGCCCGCGACGAACAACTTGCCAGGCGCTGTGCGGGTGATCATCGTTCATCACCGCCCGGGCGTTCGCTCCGGAGCCGGACGCCGGGACCGGGGCGTGCGAGATGAACCGACCTGACCGCTTCGATCGCGTCCACCGTCTCGGCGACGCGGTCGGCATCGGCGCGTGGGCAGAGCACGACGACATTGGGGCCTGCGTCGGCCGTGGCGTAGGCGTCCACGTTGTCGGCCCGCAGCGCATTCACCGCGTCCAGCACCGCCAGCGAACCCGCCGACAGATAGCGCACGGCCGGACGCGCGGCCAGCATCGCGGCATGCATACCTAGCGCGTTGCCTTCGGCGATCGCGCCGACCGCCGTCAGGTTCCCGCGGGCCAGGGCGTGCCGCATCCGCGTCAGATCGGTGTTGCTGGCCTGAGCCCAGGCCCGATACAGCGGGGAGGTGGCCATCGTGTGCCGCATCGCCTCCCGGCTCGGCACCTCCTTGGCGCCCGCGTCGGTGACGGCGACCACCAGGGCCAGATCGAGAGGCCCGACCGGCACCGGCTCGGCGAACGAGCTCACATCACCCGCACTGCCACTCCCGGTGCCCGCGTGCCACTGCACGAACCCGCCGAACACCGAACGGCACGCCGATCCCGACCCCCGCCGAGCCAGCCGCGACAGTGCACGGCCGTCCAGGTCAAGCCCGTAGGCCGCCGACGCGGCGGCGGCCAGCGCCGCGAACCCGGCCGCCGACGACGCCAGCCCAGCGCCGGTCGGAACCTGGTTCACTGACTCCACCACCGCACGCTCCCGCCGGCCCGCCAGTGCCCGGACCAGGTCCAGAAATCCCTGGACCCGCTCAGCAGCGGCACCCCCGGCCGGGCGGCCGTTCAGAGTGACCACATCACCGGTCAGGCCCGCGTCACCGTTCATGTCCGCTGGCACCGGGGGAGCGAGCGTGACGTGGGTGGTGGTCGCGAAGATGTCCAACGTCACCGACAGGCTGCCGGTGACCGGCAGCGCCAGCGACTCGTCCCGTTTGCCCCAGTACTTCACCAGCGCGATGTTCGGATGCGCCACCGCCGTGACACCCGCGCGAACATCCACTGACGCCTCGTTCAGCATGATGCGCTCCCCATCTGGACGGGCCACGTCCGTACCGCCCCGGCCTGCTGCAGCGCCTCGCACAGATGCGCGGCGTCACCATGGGGGTCAGCAAGCGCGATGACGCAGCCGCCCAACCCGCCGCCGGTGACCTTCGCGCCCAGCGCCCCGGCCTCGACCGCCGCGGTCACCAGTCGATCAGTGGCGGGAGTGTTCACACCCAGACAGGCGAGCACGTCGTGGAAATCGAGCATGCGCTGCCCCAGCGCCGCGACGCGGCCCGCGGCCAGGTCTTCGACGGCCCCTCTCACCAGCGACGCTGCCTGCGCCACTGTGTCCTCAGCCCACCTCGGATCGGCCGCCAGACGTGCACGGACGTGGTCTACCGCCTTCCGGGTGGCGCCCGGGATCCCGGTGTCGGCCACGACGACCACCGCGTCGGCTCCGACGGCAAGCGGGCGAGCATCCCCGTCCTCGAACCAGATCGGCCCACGGGCTACCACCGTGCGAGCATCGACGCCGCTGGCCCGGCCGTGCGCCACACGTTCGCTCTTCTGGATCAGGTCATGCAGTGTGTCCGCATCCATCGTCTCGCCGTACAGGTCGGCGGCCGCACGTACGGCTGCCGCGGCGCATGCGGCGCTGAACCCCAGACCTCGCCCGGACGGAATAGAACTGTCGAACGTGAATTCCAGATCGTCGCCATCCCTTTTCCAATACCGCAGCGCGTCATCGAGCGCGACCTCCAAGTCCGGCTTTCTTTTGTCGCTTGCGTAGTGACGTAGACGAGCCGAGGCTGAAACAGCCAGCGCCGGAATGGGAACCGCGATCGCCGGCGTCCCATAAACCACGGTGTGCTCACCCAGCAGAACCGCCTTACCGTGAGCAACGCCGGCACCGACACGTTCCTCCTGGACGAACATCGACCCGCGCACAATGACCACTCCGAAGCAGAGAATCGGTTCACTCCGCCGGCGGGACTGCCGACGTCCCTGAAGAATCACCCCACGCGCGCCCGACCAACACGATCCGCCTCCGAGATGTGTCGCGCTTCGTCCCCGGTGTCGCGCCTTCCGCCCTGACCAGCCAACAGAGCCACCCTGCCCTCGGCGTACCGACAGAGGCAACGTGCCAGGCGGTGGTCGATCACCGCCATGCTCGACGCTCAGCGTGCCGCGCACCTGCGCTGGTCAAGGCGCAAAGCGCGACATGGCCATCAGCGCGACATGTTCGACATTGGATGGGAGTTACGAGCCGAAACGGCGGGCGATAGTACCGGAACCAACAAAGTCAGCTAACAGAGCGGTGACAGTGGAACTGGTCCATGACTTTTCGCTGTCGAAATCGAGGAACCGGCGGCATGTGCCGCCGAACTGGTGGTGACCATGCTCACGACAGGGTCCGCTCCTTGGGCTGTGCCCGTTCTGGGGCACGCGTACCAGCTCGGCAGAAGGCCACTGGACTTTCTGGACTCGTTGCCCGCGCACGGGGATCTTGTCCAGATCAAGCTCGGTCCGTGGCGGGCTCATGTGCTCTGCCATCCCGACCTCGTCCACCAGGTCCTGGTGGACGACCGCACCTTCGACAAAGGCGGTCCCTTCATCGACAGGTTCCGGGACGTGGTCGGTGACAGCCTGGGGACGTGCCGGCATCGGGATCACCGCAGGCAGCGGCGCCTGGTGCAACCGGCGTTCCATCGACGGCGGATGCCCGGCTATGGCGCGGTGGCGTCCGAGCGGATCGACGCGGTCATCCGGTCGTGGCAGCACGGGCAGATGATCGACGTGCCCGCTGAAATGCACGATCTCACCATGGCCACGGTGACCCGGACCTTGTTCGCCAACGCGGTCGAGGCGCCGCTGATCACTGAGATCGGACGCTGCGTCGAGGCCGTCACCCGCGGCGTGGCCCGGCGCGTGGTGCTGCCCGTGACGCTCATCGGGAAGATCCCCACCACGGGCAACCGGCGGTTCGACCGGGCACGGGACCGCCTGCACCGGCTCACCGGCGGGCTCATCGCTGACTACCGGCGTGCGGGCGTCGATCACGGCGACCTGCTGTCGATGTTGCTGACCACCGAAGATGACGACGGGCCTGGCATGACCGACGAGGAGATCCATGACCAGGTCCTGATGTTCTTCCTCGCCGCAGTCGAGGCCACGCCCGCTTTGCTGTCGTGGGCCTGCTACCTGCTCGGCCGCCATCCCGAGATCCAGGCACGCTTGCAGGACGAAGCCGACGCGGTGCTCGCCGGGAGCGTCGCCGAGCACGACGACCTGCCAAGGCTCGGCCTGACGCAACGAGTCGTCACCGAGACGTTGCGCCTCTACCCGCCAGGGTGGCTGCTCACGCGGACGACCACGGCCGACGTCGAACTCGCCGGGCACCCCGTCCCCGCCGGCACGACGATCGTCTTCAGCCCGTACCTCCTCGGCCGCCGAGCCGAGCTCTTCCCCGATCCCGGCCGTTTCGACCCCGACCGGTGGCTGGACGGCGAGATGCGGCTACCGCGCGGCGCCTTCGTCCCCTTTGGAGAGGGGGCGCGCAAATGCATCGGCGACGGCTTCGCCAAGAACCAGGCCGCGCTCACCCTTGCCTCCATCGCCGCGCGCTGGCGACTTCAGCTCACACCGAGCTTCCGCGTCCGTGCCGCGTGGCGCGCCGTTCTCGCTCCGCGTTCCCTTCCCATGCGACCGGCCCGCCGGTGACTCTCGACGCCATCTGGAGTTGATCAACGATGCCGCAGAAAGTTCGATTCGAGATCCCCTTCGCCCCGCACGTGTCCCCGTTTCGTGACTGGGCGCGAGAGCGGAACGTGGAGTGGCTGGCCGCCAGCGGACTGACCGCCTCAGAGGAAGGCCGGGAACGGTACAGGCTGTGGAATCTCGCCGATGCAGCCGCCCGCATCTATCACGCCGCGGACCCCGACGCATTGGCAGAGACCCTGAACTTCTTCTCCATCGGCTTCCTCTTTGACGACCAGTTCGATCCGGACATGCCTGGCCGCCTGCCGCGCGTGGCACGGACCGCGGCCGAAATGGCCGTCGTCCCGTTCCGTCCGGTCGGCGCCTCCGTGGAATTCGTCTGCCCGGTGACCGAGGCGTGGGCGGCGCTCTGGCAGCGGATCGCGGCCAGAACACCGGCGACCTGGCAGGAGAGGTTCGCTGCGCACTTCGCGCAATGGCTGACCGCGCACGTGTGGGAGGTACGCCTCACCGCGGAGGGATACATTCCGGAGCTGGACGGCTACATCAGGCTCCGCCGGCAGTCGGTCGGGCTGGATCACAGCTACGACATCGCCGAGTGGACCTACGGATTCGAGATGCCGGCGGCCGCCGCCGCGCATCCCTTGTTCCGCGAGCTGCGAGTGGCCGCGACGGACACGATCGCCTTTATGAACGACATTCACTCCTACGAGCGGGAGACCAGCCGGCACGAAGCGCACAACCTCGTCATAGTGCTGCATCAGCGGTGTGGTCTCTCGCGAGAGGAAGCCGTCGCCAGAGCGGCTGAGATGACACGGGAGGCTCTCGCCCGGTTCATGACCCTCGAGTCGAACGTGCCCGAAGCCTACGAGGAGCTCCGCCTCGACGACGTCCAGCGCGACTCAGCGGACCGCTTCCTGGACGGTGTGAAGGACTGGATTCGCGGCAACCACGACTGGGCGATCAACTCCGGTCGCTACAAGACCTTCGCGCCAGACAGCAGCGCCTATACCGAGGACATTCTGTCACCAGGTTTCCAAGCCGGAGTTCCCGGCATGGAATCGACCTCCAGAGCCTGACCGAGAAGCCATGGCAACCCTTTCATGCGGCGGTACACAGCCCGGCTGCCCGCCCCGATGACCATCACCCAGAGGTGAGCATGACCGATACAAGACCACTCCAAGCAGAAGGGGTCGTAGAGGAGTTCCGGAAGTTGGTCGGGTCGCACATCAGCGTCCGCCACCCGGAGTATCTGCGGCAAGAGGCGGCTGGACTCGCCCGCTTCGCCGCCTCAGGCGACCAGTCTGGGCCGGTGCGGCGGGAGCAGATCTTCATCGATGGCGCGCTGGCCCATCCGTCAAGGGAACTCATGCGCCCCGACGAGCAAGGACAGGCCCGGCTGCTGGCACTGGACCAGAGGTTGGCGGCCATCCGGGATGCGTTCCCGTTCGCGTCCACCGATACGCGGATGTGCAGGCTCGCATGTGAATTGCTGGAATCGGCCTGGCGCCAGCGAGCCGAGGCCGCGCCCGTGGAAACTGCGGACTCCACCGGCTGCACCTGTCTGCTCTGCTCGCATCTGCCGACGCCACCTCCGCGCCGGCTTGAGGACTACGACTGGAGGAAGAGCGCCGGTGCACCACTCCTGGTCAAGACGTGGCCGTATCGGCGAGAACTCGACAGCGTCCTGTCCGGGGGATGGGCATGGACCAGGAAAATGAGCGACTCCGACCACGACCTCGGGCTCCGATTCCGAAACGAGGACGACATCCTCGTCTTCCAGGAGTACAAGCGTGTCGCGAACTCCGTCGACATCTCAGGCCTGCACCGCAAGGTCGGTCAGGAGCTTACGCACCAGGCGAGCACGAACGGGGCCCGTGCGCTGGTGAGCGGGCTTTACGCCACGCATAAGCGCGCCGTGGACGAATACTGGCTCACTCGCCACACCCGCGGAGCCATCACGCTCCCGCAGGCGAATCCGCTCGACAAACTGACCTACGCGCTGTTGCAGACGCTCGACTGCCTGTTCTGGCATGTGCCGCCTGAGGCGGAGCTGTGGCAGGAGGGAAATCTCGCCTCGTTGGTCCTGTGCCGGGTGCTGGACGACATGACCGACACCAGAGCGGACGCCGTCACAGGCGAGATCAGCAACTTCTGGCTCGGCTCCGTGTCCACGCACGACAAGGCCATGTACGCCGCGAGCGCCATCGCACTCGTCAAATACGGCTGCATGCCCGAATCACATGGCGTTCTGTGGAACACGTGGTTGATGGACACCACCATCGTCTGGATGGCCCTCACCGGCCGCCACGCACTGTGGTTCGACGGCATCATCGATGAACTGCCGCCCTTGGAGGACTGCCCGCTGTGCGGCATCGAACCGAACTCCTGCACCGGACTCCTCTCCGGTGGCATCACCCTGAAATCCGGGCCGCAGATCCGTGTGAACAGCCTCAGCTCTCAAGCCCGTCGTCTCTCGAATCTGTGCCGCACGTACGCACCCGATGTCTGGCGCCTCTTCGATCGAGAGCTGGCCGCCTTTGAGGCACTCCACGGCGAATGGCACGGAGACCTCGAAATCACCTGGAAGATCCTCAGCCGCACCTACGTCGCAGCAGTCCGAGCCTGCCTGGCAGGAGGGAACGGCGCTCGCGAGGTCCAGCTGAACGCCGGTGCCGTGGGAGCAGAGCTCTTCCACGCCCTTAACGCACCTCCGACCTGGAAGGAGGACACGGCGCTCCTCGCCTACATGTTCGGCTGCGCACACCCGCATTTCCTCTGGAACTGCGTGGGCTACCGAAGCGACGCAGTCGCCGGCGACGAACTGGATGGCTAGAGCGGCAGCGAACGCCGGGATGGAGACATGAAGCGCAATTCCAGCAGATCAAGCTCATATGACCACGTCGTGGTCGGCGCCGGATCCGCCGGCTGCGTGCTCGCAAGCCGGCTGACCGAAGATCCACGAACTCGCGTCCTGCTCGTCGAGGCGGGACCACGCGACAAGAGCCTGAAGATGAGAATCCCCCTGGCATTCGCGGAACTGTTCGACAGCGAATACGACTGGGCGTTCCGCACCGAACCGCAAAAGCAGCTGGACGGACGCAGCGTCCGCTGGCCTCGAGGCCGGACACTCGGTGGGAGCTCATCCCTCAATGGCCAGGTCTACTGCCGCGACCGGGCCATTGATTTCCGGTCATGGGAGCCCGGCTGGACCTTCGATGATCTGCTTCCCTATTTCCGGCGATCAGAGCGTTCCTCATACGGCACACCGGCATTGCACGGTGATGCCGGTCCGCTCCATGTCACACGTCCACGCAGACCCCACCGGCTCACAGCCGCGTTCGTCGCAGCCGCCGAGCAGACCGGATTGCAGCACGTGGACGACCTGAACTCCGAGCCCGGCACGGACGTGGTGGGCCACAGTCCGCTGAACCAATGGCGAGGACGACGTTGGAGCAGCGCAGACGCCTACCTGCGGCCGGCCGCCAAGCGCCGGAACCTGACGGTCCTCACCGACACCCTGTGCACCGGCATCGAGATCCATGGCCGGCAAGCCGTCTCGGTCACCCTCCGGCAGGGGTCTCAGACCATCAGAGTCCGGGTCGACGGTGAGGTGATCCTGGCCGCCGGCGCGATCAGCACGCCGCACCTGCTGCAGATTTCAGGAATCGGCCGCCCTTCAGATCTGACGGCAGCGGGAACGACCGTCCTCCACGAACTGCCGGCTGTCGGTCACTATCTGCAGGATCACCCTCTGGTATTCCTCGTCCGCGCCTGCCGCCGGCCCATCTCCCTCTATGGCGCCGGGGGAGTGCGCGACCTGCTCTCGTGGGCGGTTCTGCGCCGGGGCCCGCTGGCCTCGAACGCCGCGGAGGCATTGGCGTTCCTGCGAACCCACGAGAGCCTGGACGGCCCCGACATCGAATTGGGCTTCGTCCCGGGACCCTTCGTCGACGGTGGCTACGGCACGCCGACGGCACATGCGATGAGCCTGGCCATCAACCTGCTCCAGCCGGTATCGCGGGGATCGATCGTCCTGCGCGATCCCGAGGCGGCACACCCGCCGCGGATCGACCCGGGCTACTTCACTGAGCCCGGCGACCTGAACGTCCTTGTGGAGGGTATCCGCAGCGCGATGGATATCTTCGATGCCGAAGCCCTCGCAGTCCACGCTGGGGATTGGATGGATTCCCCCGCGCCGGACGCCACCCGCACCGCGATCGAAGCCTTCATCCGAAGGAACGCGAGCACCGGCTTTCACCCAGTCGGAACCTGCCGCCTTGGATCCGACAACCAGACCTCGGTAGTGGATACGTCCCTACGAGTCCACGGCATTACCGGTCTGAGGATCGCTGACGCTTCGGTCTTCCCCCATATCGGACGCGGCCACCCCCACGCGACCGTCGTCGCCCTAGCGGAACGCGCAGCCGATCTCATACGCGCACAACACCCATAGAAGACGCGGTCGCCGTAGTACTCGGGAAAGATCGGGTGGATATGGCTGACCGAGCCGTACTACGGGGTGACCTTCGCTACAGCATTAGCTTTACTTGTCACACCGGCCTGCGGCGGTTCGCGTCCGCCGAGTTCGCCGCTGGACGGGCACGGGGTGGCTCGGCACCGTTGTGTGTGTCACATCAACCCGGGAGACCCGTCGTGTCCGTCGTCCCCTTCCCCGGCGGCGCCAGTCCCGTCGCCGAGGTGACGCCCGAGTACTTCGCCGCGGTGATGGAGCGGTGGGACACCGCGGCGGCCGCGACCTGGAACCGGCACCTGCCCGCACTCGCCTTGTTCGCGACATGGGCGCAGCGCCAGGAGGTCCTGGAGACCAATCCGGCCCAGCGGATGGAGCGCCGCAAGACCGCCCGCCGCGGTGACCACGCCATCCCGCGCGGCCGCTTGGACAAGCTGTTCACAGGCGACGAGCATGGGCTGCGCGAGCGGGTGCTGTGGCGGATGCTGTACGGGACCGCCGCCGGCACCGAAGGCGATGAAGTTCAACTCGCTGCTCGCCAACGGTGTGATCCTCCACAACACACTCGACATCGCCGACGTCGTCCGGCAATTGCAGGTCGAGGGCTGGAAGATCGGGCCCGAGGACCTGGCCGAGGTTTCCCTTAACCCATACCGAACGGCTGCTGCTGGTTGCCGCCGCCCTGCGCGGCACCTGCACCAGCGCCCGCACGATCCTCGCTTGGGTCCTGGACATCCCCTCCCGCTGATCCACCTCACCCAGCTGGCCGGGAGTGCTCCCGGGCAGGCCCCGGCCGCCGACTCGCACCTTGCGGCCGGGGCAACAGGGCAAGAGGTGGCCGCACATCCACTAGTCACGGCGCATTGACGGGGTACGGGCGTGTATTCGGTTCACCCGTCAGCTTCCCGAGACGATCACCTGACGTCAGATTCCCGGAGGGCCCCGGCCGCTACAGCCAGGTTCAGAAGCCGATCAGAAAAGAGTCATGCCATCGGTCCTGGCCACCGCGCGGACCTCCGACCGGTCGTTGTAGGTGTCCGCTGGGCCTCATGAAGGTCTACATGCCCGGCGGCCTCTACCCACCGACAAGCATCATCTTGACGGCGTCAGTGACCGGTCCGAGGACATTGACACCGAAGTGCCGTTTCGATTGTGGCGGCCAGAGTCGAAGCGGAGGCGGAACGCGCTGCGCGTGGCGTCAAGGCCATCCTCCTGATCAAGGCAGGATCGGCCACCAAGGCATGGCGACTCCGACCTCTGCCATTTAACCTGACCAGCACCATCGTTTTTCACAATATGAAATATCCATGTGCCATTAAGGGTTTGAGGCCGCCGTTCGCAAATCGATGCCAGGGGAGCTGGCCAAGTTTCTTCTTTTCGAGCAACGAACCGCGCGCCATTGCGCGCAAGACGCACCTGTGCCAGGTTCCCGCCGATCGAGGGCGTTTTGACGGACGGCGGGCGGGGTGCTGGGCCTACGCCTGGCCGCGGATCCCTTGAAGTCCGCGCCCGCTGTGGCTGCGGGCGCGCTGTCGACGACCGGCGTTCCGCCGCCCTGTGGCACCTTCAGCTGCATGCCCGGCCGCCGGGTCCACTACCTCGTGCCGACCAGCTGCATGAGAAGACGACCACCTCGCGAGGACGATAGAAAGCTACTTTGCTGCCCTTGCGGAATCAGATGTCGACATCGACTCGCCCGGGAGGAAGATCGACGCGAATCCGCCTCGCCACCGTATCAGTAGCCTAGTTCCAAGGGTTATCTCCTTTGCTGCGTCCTTCGTTGGAGAATGGCGTCATCTAGGTAAACTTCGCTACTGGGAGCTCTTTTCGGCGGTTAGGTGATGTTGCGGCCGGGGCAGGAGTGGGCGCGGAAGCCCGGCTGCAATGTGCCGGGAAATCGCCGAAAGAGGGAAAGACATGACCCAAAGCGATGTCGCGTCGGCGAGCGAGGCCGAGGGCCTGCTGCAGACGCTGGAGCTGCCGGAGTTCACCGGCGGCCAAGGCGAGCGTTTCGACGATGCGGAGGCGGTCGTCTACTCCGGCGACGGCCAGGCCAAAACCGCCACGGTGGTCAAGAACCGGATGCTCCTGGTCAGCGACCCGAAGCTGACGGCCGAGCAGCAAAGCGATGTGGACCTGTCCACTTTGCTGGCGCAGGCCAACTCCGACAAGCGGTACGACCAGGAAACGCAGATGCCCGAGTGGTACCGCAACTACAAGCAGGTGATGGGCAAGCTCTGCTACTGGACGATCCACGGGCTGGAGTTCCAGGAGTACAAGAGCAGTGAGGCGACCTTCTCGCTGAACTCGGTCGCCCTGGAGGTGCTGGAGCAGATCGTCCGCAACCTTCCCAACGCCGCGGCCATCAGGACCACGGTGGCTGACGCCATCAACAAGCTGGTCAAGCTGGCCGAGAAGGGCGACCCCAGGGCCAACATTTTCGGCAGGGGGCACGACGGCGACCAGGCGGTCAAGCTTGCGATCGGGTACGCCTACCCCGGCCAGTCGGGGCCGCGGATCGTGATGTCGGCGTTCTACTTCAAGGCCGACAAGAACGTCACCAACCTGTTGGTGGCCAAGTGGCGCACCCAGGAGACCCGGGTGTGGTATTCCAGCGCCGAGATGGAGCAGTCCACCGCCCTGTTCACCAAACCGCAACCCAAGAGCGGCAAGCCCCAACGCGAGCTGCTGCGGATCAAGCTCGGCAAGGCCGCCGAAGATGAGCTGAACAAACTGGAGATCTGACCGGCTGCCGACCGGTGCGGTGCCAGGCCTCCACCGAGGCGACCGGCACCGCACCACCCGCCGAGCAGCCTGTGATCCGTAAGGCTTCCCTCGTAGCTGATGCTCCAGCAGTACCTACTGCCGGTCGGTTCCACCCCTTGGTGAAATGAGGTGCCCATGAACCCGCCCCACACCCAACGTCGGCCGGGCCGCCCGATGCCCGGCGCCGTCGCGGCCACCGCGCGGTTGCGCGTGCTGGGACGCACCGGCGCGGTGGTGACCACCGCGCGACTGGCCGCTGAGGCCCGCGACCGCCACGACGTGGACGCTAGTCTGCTGTACGGCCAAAACTGCGCTGATACCTACGGTGACATCTTCGGCGACCCGCGGCAGTGGTTCGAAAACCACAGCCAGTACCTGGACCAGGTCGGCTGGGAGTACCTCAGCGGCAACGCCAAGTGGGACCGACCGGCCGGACCGCTGGAAGTCGACCAGATCATCCGCCAAAGGTTCGCCGCCATCCCCGGATCGGCGCCGCAGATGCACAACCTGGTCGACCGAGCCCTGGCCCGCCTCGGACAGGCCCGCACCTCCGGCAACCCGGCCCTGGCACGATTCGGCACCGCGCCCAGCGGTGCCCGCCGAGGCTGCTTCTATCTCACCCACGTCGATCACCAGGCCAACGGCCCGGTCTTCCACATGGTGAACTTCTGGTACGACACCCAAGAGCACGTCACCAACGGGCTGTTCCACACCATCCGGGAAGCCACCACCGTGGTGTCGACCTCCTACGGCATCCGCCGCCTGGACCGCCGCGAGTACGCCACGCAGCGACAGCGAGTGGAACAGGCCCTGGCCGCCAACGCGGAGCAGGGCCTGCAGGACCTGCAGATCTGACACCACCGTCCTGTGCGCCGCCACCGCCACGCTGGTCATCACCCGCCGCTGCCGCCGTCTTGTCAGCGCCAGCGCAACCCAACAGGAAGGGACGACCATGTCCACACACCCACCCACCAGCGCCACCATCGGCGCTGTGCCCGCAACCGGCACAGCTTCCAGCACCGGCCCGACGACCCCAGCGGTACGGGAAACGGCACCGCTGGTGATCCTGGCCGACGCCGTGCTGCTGGTGTTCGACCCCCAGATCACCGACCAGCAATGGGAGGACACCTACAACACTGTGCTGCTGGCCACTCTCGCCACCACCAAGAAGACACCGCTTCCGACCGACGACACCAAATGGTTCACCGCCTGGGCCCACGTCCTGAACAAGCCGGGGATGTGGCGCACCCAGGAACCGTTCGCCTTCACCACCTGCGTCTCCCCGATCGTCGAACTACGCGAAGAAGTGATCGCCAAGCTGGCCGACCGCCTGAGCGACGACCAACTGGACCACCTCACCCAAACCCTGGCCGATCCACCCGACGCCTCCACCGACGGCGAAGACGAACAACCCGATCCGACCGACCCCGAACGCTTCACCTATGGCAGCGTCATCGTCGCCTACGTCACCACCGGCCGGTCCGGACCCCGCATGATCATCGCCGCGGGACACGCCAACCCCGCACCCGAGGAAAACTTGCTCACCACCCCGCTGGACCCCGAAGAGCACACCATCAAAGTCTCCACCGCCGACCTGGAGCACATCACCAAGGAGTACGCCCACTCCCAACCCGTCAAAGGCCCTCTGCGCCAACAGGTCAAGACCAAACTCGACGGGCAGCGCGCCGAGCTGCACTGACGGGATCGCGGCAGCCCCGCCACCCACATCGCCTGCACCTTTCCCGTCTTCACCAAGTGGGTGTTGACGGCGCGCACGCCGAACCGGTGATCTTCACCGGTTCGGAGGGGGCACGGCCGGAATACGCCGGGGCGGAATCATCGCGGCCGGCCGCCCAGGCCCCGACGGCGCGCACGAAGGGCGGAGTGGAAGGCGACAATCGGCTGGTTCCGCCGCAACCACCTGGTCCCAGTCCCGGAGGTGAGCTCCCTCGCCGAGCTCAACGCGCTGGTCGACCAGTGGGACATCGAGGACGAGGCACGCCGGATCGGTGCCCGGCCACGGACCATCGGCGAGCACCTGGCCGTCGAGCGGCCACTGCTCAAACCGGTCCCGGACGAGTCGTTCGAAACCGGGTTGACGTTGTCGCTGCGAGTGTTACCCGCCACTCAAGATAAGGATGCGATTCCGCAATCTGGCCGTGATGTGTGCGTCCGATGACCCGGTGAGGCTGTTGGCCTTGTCGAGGATCGATCGCTGTCCAGTGAGCTTCCGACGGGCGACTCTTCCCAGGGAAGAGGGCCAGTGGTGCGCGCACGCTACTTTGCCTGTCCGTCTCGGACTTGGGGAATCGCTGTGGCTGGGGTTTCCGCATCGTCCGCCCGGTGGGGACATCTTTGGACAGTTGATGGTGCCTGGCGGGTTACGAAGGGCAGGTCGGGGCGTTGAAGATCTTCTCCTGCCGGGCCGAGGGAACACCGCTGAGGGCTGGAACGGTCAGGTGGCGCCCAGGTCGTTGTCGCGTCGGTCGTCGTCGATCTTTCGGGTGTCGCGGGGTTCGACGTAGGGCTCGTGTTGTTCGGGGTGTCCGGCGGCGATGGCGCGGCCGCGTTCGAGTTCGGCGTTGAGTTCGGCGCCGAGCAGGATGGCGATGTTGGTGATCCATAGCCAGACCAGGAAGATGATCAGTCCGGCGAGGCTGCCGTAGGTCTTGTTGTAGGAGGAGAAGTTGGCGACGTAGAAGGCGAAACCGGCCGAGGCGATCAGCCAGAGGGCCAGGGCGAGGATGCCGCCGGGGGTGACCCATTTGAAGCCGTGTTTGGCGTTGGGGGAGGCCCAGTACAGCAGCGCGAACAGGAAGCTGACCACCAGCAGCAGCACGGGCCATTTGGCGATGTTCCAGGTCGTCACTGCGGCCGATCCGAGACCCATGATGTCGCCGGCTTTCTGCGCCAGCGGCCCGGAGATCACCACCGCGATCGCGGAGGCGGCCAGCAGCACCAGGGTGACCAGGGTGACCCGCGACGCGGATCGGCAGGGTCTTCCAGATCGGACGGCCTTCGGGCACGTCGTAGACGGCGTTGGAGGCGCGCATGAACGCCGCCACATAGCCCGACGCCGACCACAGCGCGGCGGCCAGGCCGAGCAGCGCCACCAGGCCAGCGCCGCCTTGGCCGCGTTGCAGTTCGGTGAGGGCGTTGACCAGGACTTGTTTGACCGATCCGGGAGCCATCTGCCCGACGTTGGTGATCAGGTCCTGGGAGACCTGCTGGCCGCCGAGTCCGACCAGGGACACCACGACCAGCATGGCGGGGAAGATCGATAGGACGCCGTAGTAGGTGAGGGCGGCGGCCCAGTCGGCGAGGTTGTCGTCTTTGAACTCGGCGAAACTGCGTTTGACCGCGCCCCACCACGAGGTGGTCGGCAGGGCGGTGGGAGCTTCCGGCGCGGGCCGGGACGTGCGCGGTGTCGTGGTGTGTTTGGCCATCATGAATCACCTCTCCCAGGCCGTGGCCCATTCCTTGGGCGGGCGCGGGGTCAGTCGCGGGTCAGTTATGGGATCAGTCTTCGTCGGCGGGCCAGCGCCCGGTCGTCCTGCGGACCGCCTGGGCGCCGGCACGCTGGGTGGCCGCTTTCACCAGCGCGAAGATCGCGCCCTGGATGGCCGCGGCGATGAGTACCTCGCGCCAGCTGCGGTCGGGGTCGTCGGCGTCGGGAGCGTCGTCTTCTCCCGCGGCCAACTTCCAGGCCTGTTTGAACAGCACCCCGGCCAGCAACCCGCCGAGCACGCTGAACAGCAGCGACAGCACCTTATAAATGATCTTCATTGCTCCTCACTCCTCGCGTGAGCGGCTCCGGCGGCGCAGGCGTGCAGTGACCATCAGGACGGTCGCGGCGGCTACGGCCCCTTGAAGACGGGGATTGATGCTCGGGGCGCTGGTGGCGTTGCGGATACCGCAGGTGAGCCCGGCTACGGCGGCTTGGCCACGCATAGCAGCCTGCGCGGAGAGGTCGCTGTCTTTCACAGCGGCGCTGAGCTCAGCCGCTTTGGCGCGCAGCCGCTCGGGCATGGTGGCAGGGGCCCGGCGGGCACGGCGTACCCGCCACACCAGCACCCCGGCGGCGACCATGGCCGCGCCAATGATCACTACCGTGCCGGCCCGGCGGGCCTGCTCGGCGCCATCGTCGGAGGTGGTGGCCTGGCGCGCCTTGGCGCCAAACTGACCGGCCTTGTCGCGGGCCTGCCGTGCGGCCGGGGCGACCTTGCCACCGACGGCGTGCAACTTGTGCCGCGATGTCGTCGTCGCGGCCTGTTTGAGCTCGTGGGCCTTGTCCGTGGCGCGGGCCTTGATGTCGGTCTTGGCGGCCAGTGCCTCGACGGTGTCACCCAGATCCTCGCGGGTGCGTTCGATGTCGGCCCGCAGCTCGGCCTGAGGCTCCTCGGTGGAAGCCGCCGCGGTCGAGCGTGGTCCGGCCTGCGGCTGGCCGGTGTCGGCGATGGTCACCGAGGCCGGCTTGTCGGTACCGGCCCCGGTACCGCTGGCCGTGCCTGGGGTGCCGGGAGTGCCGGGGCGGTCCTGTGCGGTCATCGGTGTGCCCTTTCGGTGATGGTGGTGATGTCCTGCTTGACGCTCTGGGCGGCCTGCCGCGGTACCGGTGGCGTGGCCTGCGCGGTCTGCGTGCGGCCGATCATCGCCAGCACCGCGGCGACGGTGAACAGCACGCCGGCAACGATGAGTGCGGCGGCCCACACCGGCAGCACCAGCGCCAGCGCAGCGATCACCGCCGCGACCACGGCGCCGCTCCGTACAGGGCCACCAGCCCGGCACCGCCGAACAGCCCGACGCCCTTGCCGGCGTGCGTGCCCTTGTCCTTGATCTCGGCCACCGCCAGCCGCAGCTCCGCCCGCACCAGGTCCGGCAACTGCTGAGTGGCCTGCTTGATCAGCTCACCGGTGCCCTGCTCCGCGACCGTCGATGAGGACGTCCCTGTCGGGTGCGCGGTGTGTGCCTGGGCGGCGCGCTCTTGGGCGTTCGCCTGCGCCGAGGGCCGCACCGAACTCATCGCGGTTCACCTCCCGCTCCCTGGTCGAGCTCCCAATCATGGGTTTGATTCATTGCACTTGGGGTGTCTCTGGGCGTGCCCGACCTGAAAGGCCTAAACCTGGGACCTGGACAAATACCGCCGCAAGCAAGAGGGCTGAGAACAAGAGGCTGAAAGGGGCCGTTCCTAGCGCGACCTGCGGTCAGCGTTCCGGCCGGACCCGCACCGGAGCCGGCGCCGATGCCGCTCGGATAGCGCGCCGGTATACACGCGTGCATAGGCGACCACGGCCAACCTGGCCACCGGCACACCAGGGATAGGCGCTGCCGCGACCACCGCTGCAGCGAAAGCGATGGCGGCAGCCGTAGGCCCGGACGGAAACGCCCCCGACTCAGGCACCGGCCCGGCCGCCGACCCCGCAACCGGGGGCTGCCGGACCGGCCGATCACCCGCTTGCCGATCACATTGGTCACCGGCCCCGCCACCAGCATCGCCGCCATCCTGCGCCCCGCCGCCCGACGCACACCAGGGCCACCCGCGGCGGCCAGCACCCCGGCCGCCGACAGGTAGCGGGAGTTCTACAGGGCGACGGCGTTGACGACCAGGCCGAGCGCCGCCAGTTGGTCTGCTCGTCCTTCAGGCAAGCTTGGCGGATCGGGCCGTTGCCGCCGTGGCAGATCTTGCGGGCCAGGCGGTGCCCGGAATTCCTGTAGACAGCCTGGACCCGGAAGGGGCGGCCTGATGCTCTTCGGGCTCCTCGCGGCGGTGACCCGAGTTCCGAGCGCGAGACCCTCACCTGTCGCGCCGGTCGGCGACGGTCTTCGCCTTCGGTGTGGTCTGGCTCGCGGAACAAGATCGTTAAGGTTGGGCTCGCAGGGTTTCTGTGTGGGCTTGTTCGGCTTGGGCGTCCAGGTGTTCCCACGCTTTGATGGAGCGGGCCAGCTCGGAACTGTCTTTGTGGAGGCGTCCGCGGGCTCGGGCGAGGCAGGCCGCTGTCCAGGCGTTCTCCTCGGCGAGCGGGGTGGCGGCCGCCAGCAGGGCCGCGGCGTCGGGCATGTCCGCCGCCACGGCCAGTTCCGCGCCCGCCGCCCGGGCGTACGCCAGGTACGGGTCCAGCGGCGCGTTGACGGCGAAGGCGTGGCGTACGAGGGGGGCGGCGGCGTCGTATTGGCCGTCGTGGAGGGCGAGGCGGGCGTCGACGAACGCCGCGACCGCGGCTGTGCCGAGCGTGCCGCCGGCCACCTCCGCGGCGCGGGATCGCCACAGCGCGACGTCTTCCTCGACCATCGCGGACGCCAGCACCGTTGTGCAGACGGCCGGGAGCATCCACAGCGGGGCTGGCCGTCCGGCGCGTTCCCACTGGTCCCACATCCGTTCGGCGTATCTGATCGCGTCGCGGAACCGGCCGGTCAGCACGAGCGGCTGGACCAGACGGCTGGCGGTGATGTGGGTGTCGCTCAGCAGGTCGTCCTCGATGCCGGCCCGTGCCGCGGCCATCGCGCCGCGCAGGTCGCCGGCCATGATCGCGTAGATGCAGGCCCGGCCGTAGGTGTTGCAGATCTCGGGCGCGCAGTACGGGTCGTCGCCGTCCATGGACGGCAGCAGCCGCAGACGTTCCCGGGTGATGCGGTTGGCCTCCCGCAGCCGTCCGGCGTGCAGTGCCGCGGTCGCCGCCGCGCCCAGCCCGGAGCTGATCAGTACTGGATCCGCGGTCACCCGGGTGGCGGCGACGGCGGCCGAGGCGAGCTCGGGGTCCGGCGCGCCCTTGGCCGGGCCGGCCAGCCACGCGCGGGCCACGGCCACGCACGCCGCCACCTCCGGATCGTCACCGGGCCCGGCCGCGACCGCGTCGTCGAGGAGGCCGCGCAGGCGCTCGTGCGGTATGCCGGTCTCGAACGCCTCGGGGAACCGGCACGCGGTCTCGACCGCGCGGGCCAGGTCGATTGCCCGGCCGCGGTCGTCCCCGGCCCGCAGCCCCTGTTCAGCCGCCTCCAGCAGCAGTTCGTACACGTGCTGGTTGGACGTGGTGCTCACGTGCGCGCATCCGGCTCCCGCGCGCAGATCACGTGCCGCCGAGGCCGCGTCCGGCGCGACCGCGGCGGCGGTCCGGTGGTGCGCGAAGGACTCCAGCAGGTGCCGGCGGGCGAAAGTCAGGTGTGCCAGTGCGCTCGCCAGCCGATGCGTCACCTCGCCCGGACCGCCGGATGCGGCCAGCGCGGCCCGCAGATCCGCGGCCATGGCGTCGAAGTCCTCCCGCCACGCGGGGGCACCGAGCCTGCCCTCGGTGGCGGACGCCGCGTCGGCGGCCCAGCGAAGGTGGTGCGCCCTGGTTTTGTCCTCCTCGCCCGCGGCCGTCATCTCGGCCAGCGCGAAGGCTCGTACGGTCTCCAGCAGGCGCCATCGGCTGACCCGGCCGCGCACGTGCACCACGAGGCTCTTGTCCACCAGCTGGCCGAGCAGGTCCGCGACGCTCGCCCGGTCCCCGCCGATGGCGGCCGCGGCGTCGATGTCGAATGCTCCGACGAACACCCCGAGCCGACGGAACAGCGCCTGCTCCTCCTCGCCGAGCAGGTCATAGCTCCAGGACAGCACCGCGCGCAGGGACCGGTGCCGCTCGTCGCCGCCGCGCCCGCCCGACAGCAGCCGCAGCGCGTCCTCCAAGGCGGCGAGCAGCCCTGTGGCGCCCAGCGACGCGCCCCGCGCCGCGGCCAGCTCGATCGCCAAGGGCATGCCGTCCAGCCGCGCGCACAGGTCCGCGATCACCGCGGGCTCCGCCACGAACTCCGGGTCGGCGCTCAGCGCCCGGTCGTGGAACAGCCGCTCAGCGTCCGAACCCAGCGGCAGCGGCGCGACCGGCACGCTGCGTTCACCCGGGACGCCGAGCCGTTCCCGGCTGGTCACCAGTACGCGGGTGCCCGGGCAGGCGGCCAGGATGCGCTCCGCGAACGCGGCCGCCTCGTCGATCACATGCTCGCAGTTGTCCAGGACGAGCAGCGACCGCCCCGTACCCAGCCGCGCCGCGACCGCCTCGTCCAGCGGCTGATGCGAGCCCTCAGTGACCCCGAGCGTGGTCGCGACCGCGCGGGCCACGAACCCGTCACGTACCGGCACCAGGTCCACGAACCCGCCGCCGGACGGGAACGACGCGACGGCGTTCTCGGCGGCCACCGCGGCCAGCCGGGTCTTGCCCACGCCGCCCGGACCCAGCAGCGTCACCAGACGGGCCTCCTCGAGCGCGGCCAGTACGGCGGCGCACTCGGCGTCGCGGCCCACGAACGTCGTGCCGGCCACCGGAAGGCCGACGACAGGACCCGGTTCCCGCTCCGTGGAGCGGGCCAGCTCCGCCAGCGCCCACCGGTCGGCCATGCCGTATTTGCGCAGCAGCGACGACACGTGGCTCTCCACCGTGCGCACGGAAATGTGCAGCCGACGCGCGATCTGCGCGTTGGACAGCCGCGCGCCAAGCGCGGCCAGCACCTCGGCTTCCCGCTCTGATATTCGCTCCGCCACCGGTCCCCTTTCCGTGGTGGCATCCGTGGTGCTCTGCGGTCAGCACGGATGACCACAGGTCCCCCCGGGGCGGACGCTGGGAGCACACCCGGAAGGGAGACACCATGAACACCCTAGCCGTGCGCTCCACCGTGGAGCTGGACGAACTGATCACCGCAGTACGCGGAGCCGTCGCCCGCGAGGCCGGCTGGCGCGACACCGCGTCATACGTGGCCGAGGCCTTGCACGAGCACCTGCCGCCACCCGAACTGCTCACCGCGGGTCCGCTCGTCGGCGAGCGCGGCACCTCAAGCAGCCATCGCCTGCACGTGGAGCCGGACGGATCGTTCTCGATGGTGGCGATCGTCTGGCGGCCCGGCGCGCTGACCCGTGTCCACGACCACGTGACCTGGTGCGTGTTCGGCGTCCTGGCCGGCGTGGAGCACGAGGATCTGTACGAGCTCTCCGAGGACGGCACCACCCTTACCGAGGTAGGCAGCAAGGCCAACCGGACCGGCGAGGTCAGCGGCTTCGCCCCGCCCGGCGATATCCACCGCGTCCGCAACATCAGCGACGACACCGCCATCTCCCTGCACATCTACGGAACCGACCTGCGCCGCGTCGGCTCCAGCGTCCGCCGCTTCTACGATCTCCCGACCGAAGCCACCAAATGAGCGCGCCGTACGCCCAAAGAACGAAGGCCAGCATGACGATTCGGCGGAGGACAATATCGGCAAGATCGTCGACGACCAACGAGTCGACATCGCGATGATGCGGACCCCGGACGGCCACCGGCGGATCGAGCTGGCGAAGCACCACACGCCGAAGGCGATCAGCGGCGTGCCGAAAGACGCTCCGGCGAACACGCTGGGCATTCGCCGCATCATGTTCAGGGTCGACGCCATCGACGACGCCATCGCCCGCCTGCTCGCCCACGGCGCCGAACTCGCCGGGGATGTGGGGCAGTACGAGGACAGCTACCGGCTCTGCTACATCCGCGGCCCCCAGGGCATCGTCGTCGCACTGGCCGAGGAGCTCGGCTGACGGCCCGTCGCGGCCGACCCGCGACCGGCGACCCGCCAGAACGATCCACTGGGTGGACTGAGAACGACAATAGGAGGAAACCGTGCAACCGAACGAGATCACCGAGGTTCTGAACCGGCCGCTCAGTCAGGAACTGCTGGCTCGCGACATGACCCGCTTGGCCTACGTCGCCAAGGACGGCACACCCCGCAATATCCCGATCATCTTTGCCTGGAACGGCTCGGAGATCGTCGTGTGCACCCCGAAGAACGCTCCGAAGCTTCAGGCCCTGAGCGAGAACCCGATGGTCGCCCTGACGATCGACACCGAGGTGCACCCGCCCAAGATCTTGCTGATCCGCGGCCGGGCCGAGCTGGACTACGTCGACGGCATCCCGGACGAGTATCTCCAGTCGACCAGCACCTATGAGATGACGCCCGAGCAACGGGTCGAGTGGGAGAAAGAGATCCGTTCGCTCTACCACGACGGCATGGTCCGGATCGTCGTGACCCCGACCTGGGCAAAGCTGATCGACTTCGAGACGACTCTGCCGAGCCCGGTCGAGGAGCTGATCCGGCAGCGAGCCGAACGCCAGCGCGCCTGAGAGCAGGAATGCGCCTATTGGCTGCCTCCAGTCCGGCGTCGGTGAGGTGGACGAGCTTTCGGCGGTTGTCCTCGGAGTGCGGTCCCTCCGAACGAGTCCACGCCGTTGGAACTGCTTCACGGCGATGGTGGCGGCAGGGGGATCGACGTCGCGGTTTCCGCGATCTCGGTCAGCGCCATCGGGCCGTGAGTGAGCCTGATCAGTAACCCCGCCCTCCTCGAGCCGAGGTCCAGTTCGGCCCGCAGAGTAGGGCGGCGGTCCTCGCCGGTAACGAAGACCTGCATTTCCGCCCAAGCACGTGCCGCCGCAGACATCGCAACCGCCGAAACACTTTTGTGGGAGGCTCTCGCCTCCACACAAGGCCAGACACTGGTCAACTGCATCATCACCGCCAACCACCGGGCCATAGACATCGGCCTGGCCGTCCGCGTCGACCTCCCCCAACAGGGCTACCTGGCACTGTGCGGCATGCCAGAACCCTCCCCACCTCGCCAGCGGCCACTACCTCTAGAGCGATCATTTCGACCACAGAGAACGGTCTCGATCGACTTTCCTCGGTCATCACGACGGCGTCACCCCGCCCGGCGACATCCACCAGGTCCGCAACACCGGTGATGCGGTCGCGATCACGCTGCGCGTGTACGGCTCGGATGTCAGCAGCGGCACCAGTATGCGCAGCACCCACGCGCAGCGGCATGATCGCTGACGAGATCTGGGGGCACGAGCCCTGGAGGATGTCGAGAACGCGGTGCCGACTCCGTCCCAGGGGCACCAGCGGCCATGAACCGGCCTCGTCCAGAAGAAGAACCGCTGCAGTTCCTCCGGCGTCGGGTCCGTCATGAAGTCTCCGTACCGGCGGACATGCTCAGCCGACAGATACTCGAAAGGTACGGTCAGTAATGCGAAAACTCATAGTCCAGCAGTGGGTCACCGTCGACGGCATCGCTGCGGAGGAGGACGGCGGGCTCAGCTTCGTGTCAGTGGAGCCCTTTTCCGAAAAGACCGATCCTGCGTTCAAGGCAAGGGTGATGGGGCTTATCGACGCGGTCGACACGCTGGTTCTCGGCGCGAACACCTACGCCCAGTCCACGGGCTGGGCGTACGCTGAGGAGCAGGGTGAGTACGGCGACAAGCTCAACAACCTCACCAAGTTCGTGGCCTCGTCGAAGCTGGAGAAGGCACCTTGGGGCGACTCCCCCGCCGCGACCGTGACGCGTGACCCGGCCGCCACCGTCCGGGAGCTCAAGGAACAGAGCGGCAAGGACATCTGGCTGTGGGGGAGCTTGCAACTCATGCAGTCCCTGCTGGACGCCGGCGATGCTGCTCGTTTTGGGTATCGGCCGGCGTCCGTTCTTCCGCTACCGGCCGTCCGGTGAACCCATGAAAGGTCCGCAGGCCGCCGACGTACAGCTTGGCTGCTCCATCGCGGGGGGGTGCCTCTATGTTCTTGGTCAAGCCGGGTTGTCGTCCGGGATGAGGTAGGCGTCGTGTTCGGCGTAGTAGATGACCGCCTCGCAGGCTTGTTGTGGTGAGGGCCGGGCGCCGGCGTGGTGAGCGCTCCAGGTCTCTAGGACGTCGTGGATCAAGGAGATCTCCAGGAGATAGGTCCGGCCCTGTGGGTCCGGCCGGGCGATGTCGTCGGGGTTGGGGGTGGCTGTAGCGTCGCTGTCGGCGGTCCAAGGTTCGCTGGCGAAGACGGTCAGGTCGTCGTCTGTTTCGGCCAGGTCCGCTTCGGTCAGCTGGCCGATCAGTTCCTGGAGTGTCACGTGTTCTCCGTAGTTGCCCATGCGTGTGGGCTGCAGAGTCTCACGGACCTTGGGGTTCGGTGTTCGTAGAGGGTGCCGTCGCGGAGCATGGCGAACAGGACGCTGATGCGGTGCCGGGCCAGGCGGAGCAGGGCCTGGGCATGGGTCCTGCCGCAGACTCGGCACTGGTCGTAATAGCTGCGGGAGGCCGGGTCGTGGAGGGCGGCGAACGCGGAGAGGAACATCGCTCTCTTGAGCTGGCGGTTGCCCCTTCGGGGTGCGTGTTCACCGTGGATCGAGTGCCTGAGGACTTGGTGGTGGGCGCCAGGCCGGGATAGGAGGCCAGGCGAGCGGCGCTGGGGAAGTTGGTGCCGTCGCCGACGGTGACCAGCAGAACAGCGGCGGTCCTGGCCGCGACCCTGGCAGCGAAGTCAGGACCTGGGAAAGAGGGTGAGCTTCCAGCAGGCTTGCGATCTGCCCCTCAAGAGAGCGTCGCTGCTGGTGAACGGCTGCCAGAGAACGAGCCAGGGGGAACGACGAGGTCGAGCGTGCTGGTGCCCGGGACCACCACGGTCTGCTCGTCGAGGGCGGCGAAAACCTCGTCGATCAACCGCTCGGCCATCCGCGGGGCCTTGGGACGGATCAGCTCCATGAGTCTGCGTCGTCCGGCTTTGCGGAGGGCGGTCGGCGAGCCGTGCCTTTCCAGTAGCCAGGTGACGGCCGGGTGATCGAGTCAAACTCGCAGTTCCGGCAGCATGTCGTTTCTCCGCCTGACCGCCGTGGCCTCCTCTTTCAGACTGAGGGGCATGAGCTACTTCTCCTGCCGTGCTGGCGGTAGGTGACCCGGCCTCGCCGCGTGCGGCCGCCTCCACCACGTTGCGAGTGCCCAGCACGTTGATCCGCCAACAGGCGTCCAGGTCGACGGCGTTGGAGACCACCGCGGCGGTGTGTACGACCGGATTGCAGCCGGCGGCGTGGTCCGGCCAAGCCCCAGGGGTGCTGATGTCGCCGGCCACCACCTGCGTCGGCGGTCGGCGAGGAGGTCCATCCCGCGACCTCATCATTCCGGGGCGCGCAACCGTGTGTGCTCGATGAACTCGTCCGCCGGTGGTGAAGATGTGTATCACGTACCGTGGTGCAGGCTGCCGTGGACGAAGGTCGGGCTGGTCCCGGGGCTGAACACCGGCCGGGCGGTCAGCTCGCTGGTGGGGAAGAACTGCAGGAACCGGCTGTCACGCTGGGAGCGGTCGACCAGGGTCTTCTCCACCACGCAGGAGTTGTACTGCGTCGCGATGGTCTCCAGCACGTTGGCGTTGATGATCACCTCTTGGCCCCAGGTGCGGGCCCAGCCCTTAACGCCGGGGATCTTGCTGTGCTCGGGCGTGAGGCACTCGGTGGCGATCATGTTCTCCGACAGCGCCCACACCCCGGTGCCCGTGTTGAGGACCAGGGTCTGGTTGCCGGTGGCGTGCCCAGGGGTGCGGATGATGGCCACCCCGGGGGCCAGCAGCCGGTCGCCGTCGATGGGCAGGATCCGCTCGGGGTCCAGATCGACGTAGGTGTCCGGCTGATACCACGGCCGCTGCAGCGGGTGCAGGTCCCGCATGGCCTCCAGCTCGGTGCGCTGCACCACCAGCTTGGCCTTCGGCAGCCAGGCCGCCACCGGTGCGTTCGGCGAGATGTCGGCCTGCGGCTTGATGGTGCCGATGAGGTGGCGCACGTCCTGGGTGTGCAGGTGGTCGAAGGCCACATAGTCCACCTCGGCCGTATCGATGCCCACCTCCGCGAGGCGCTCGAGCGCCGTGGCCTTGAAGTGGACCATGGTGTCCAGCAGCGGCTTGGGGGTGCGGGCCTGCAGGGCGGCGAAGTAGGGGGTGTTGCCACCCAGCCCGGTGTCGCTGGGCTCCCACAGCAGGGTCCGGCGTCGGCCGTCGGAGTCGGTCCAGCGCACGATCACCAACCGGTTGGTGATGAACAAGAACGGCGAGGGGGAGGCCGGGGCGCGCCACAGCCCGAACTTGGTCGGGTACGGCAGCGTGACCAGATCGTGGGTGGACACGTGCGCGGGGGTGCCCGTGGCGGTGAACTCGCGTTTGAAGTCGGTCGCGGCGGTGCGGGCGATCCGCAGGGCCGCACCGGGGCCGCCCTCGGTGCGGTGGATGCGCTCCAAGGTGGTGATCGGCGCGCCCAGCTCGACGGCCTCCGGAACGGGGATGGCCAGCGGGTGGGCCTGGGCCGGAGGGGCGACGGGGGGTGCGGAGGGCAGGGGGTTGAGCCGCTTGAGCACGGCGGTGGGGGTCGGGGCCATCGGGGGTCTCCTGATCGGGATATTGCTCGGTATTCCGGGGTGCGGATGCGGCTCAGCAGGAGAGTCTGTTGAACATCTCGCGGGTCACCCAGGAGGGGAGCAGCCGGTTGAGCACGGCGGTGGCCTGGGTTCGGCGGCCGACGGTGCGGTGGGGGTGAGGCAGCCGGGGCCGATGCTCGGCCGCGGTGAGCACGGCCTTGGCCACCTGCTCGGCCGTCAGGCTGCCCGAGAGCCGTTTGATGCGGGTGCCGGGCATGGACGCCGCACCCATGTCGGTGGTCACGAAGGTCGGCAGCACATCGCACACCCGGATGCCCTGACGTGACCATTCCAGGTCCAGGGCCTCGGTCAGGGAGCGGACTGCGGCCTTGGTCGCCGAATAGGTGGCCAGGCCCGGTACGCCGTACATGGCGCTGGCCGAGCACAGGTTGACCACGACCGAACCCGGGGTGCGCTTCAAGTACGGAAAGGCGGTGTGGCAGCCGTTGAGCATGCCTTTGAAGTTGACCTCCACGATGGCGGCATGCCGGGCCAGGGGCACCTCGGCGAAGTCGCCGGTGGTGAGGATGCCGGCGTTGTTGACCAGCACGTCCAGCCGCCCGCCGGATGCTGCCCGGAACTGCTCCAGGCAGGCCTGCCAGGCGGCGGGGTCGGCCACGTCCAGTGCGCTGGAGGTGGTGGTGTCCTCGCCGGTGGTGGCGGCGATTTCCTTGGCGGTGCGGGCGGCGCCGTGGGCGTCGATGTCGTACAGGCCGACGAAATAGCCGGCGCAGGCGAAGTGCTCGGCGGTGGCGCGGCCGATGCCGCGGGCGGCCCCGGTGATGAAGACGGCCTTACGGCTCATGGCTTTCTCCTGGGATGTGCAGGCGTGGTGAGGACGCGGCGACGGCGCAGGCCGGTCAGGGGGTGGGCTCGGCCGGTGGGCCGTGGACGGCCTGGGCCGCCGGTGAGCGCGCCAGATACGCCTGGGCCTGGGCGGTTGAGCCGTGCTCGATCGGGTGGTACTTGGGGTTGAGGAACTCCGGGATAGCTCCGAAGAGCAACTTCGGACGCGGCAGCAGTCCTTGCGTGGCGGCCCGGCGCCACTCGCGCAGCACCTGCACGTCGCGCAGCCTGCCGCGGTAGCGGCGCTTGGTCGGCTCGTCCACGGTGGGATCGGCCAGCATCAAGAACGCCGCGCCGTCGATCAGCAGCTTTATGAGACTCGGGAAGACCAGCGTCATCATGACGGTCTGACGAAGCGGGTAGTTGCCGGAGATGTGCTGGTACGTGTCGAAGGCCACCGCCCGGTGTTCGACTTCTTCGGCGCCGTGCCAGCGCAGCAGGTCCAGCATGACCGGATCGGCCCCGACCGCATCCAACTCCTTGGCGTCCAGGAGCCACTGGCCCAGCACGGCGGTGAAGTGCTCGAGACCTGCGATGGCGGCGATCCGGGCCTCCAGCCACCGGTTGCGCAAGGCCCGCGGAGCGGTGTCGTCGCTGAGGATCTGGCTGAAGACGTGCTCGACGCGCTGCAGGTAGGCGGTGCAGTCCACCTCCTGGGCCCGGAGGTGGTCCAAGGCGGTGGTGTGGGCCACGGCATGCACGCCTTCTTGGCCCATGAAGGCCCGGACCTGTTCGCGTAGCAGCTCGTCGGTGATCCGGGGCAGGATCTGCCGGTAGTCGTGGATGAACCAGCGCTCCAGCGGGGGCAGCAGCATGTGGAACACGTTGATCAGGTGGCCGGGAAACGGATCGTCGGCCTTGACCCAGTGCAGCGGGGTGTTCGACCAGTCGAAGCTCACCCGGCGCACGGTGGGGACCACGGCGTGGTCCTCAGCCGGCGAGGTGGGGACCGGGGTGGACGGGTTCATGGGGGTGTCTCCCGGGGGGTCAGCGTTCGATGCGGGAATGTCACAGGTCGTAGTTCACGACGACGGTGGGACTGGTCGGCCGCGCTTGGCAGGTCAGCACGTAGCCTTCGGCGATCTCGTCGTCGTCCAGGGCGTAGTTGGCCGCCATCTCGACGCTGCCGGTGCAGACCTTGGCTCGGCAGGTGGCGCATGCTGCGGCCAGGCAGGAATAGGGCATGTCGCCGCGGATGCGCATCGCCGCGTCCAGGATCGTCTCGGTGCCGGGCACCAGCGGGAACGAGGTCTCCTCCTCGTCGATGATCACGGTGACCTCGCTGGGCGTCACCCCTGCGGGAGCGGCGGGTTCTTCCACCCCGGGCTGGCGGGTGGACCCGGCGACGAACAGCTCCAGGTGCACGTGCTTGGAATCGGCCCCGTGGGCCAGCAGGGTGTCGCGGGCGGCCAGGGCCATCGGCTGCGGCCCGCACAGGAACCACTCGTCCGCGTCCTTCGGCGGCACGAACTCCTCGAACAGGCCGGTCAGGCACTCGGGGGTCAGCTGCCCGGCGCCCACGTCACCGTCGACCGCTTCACCATCGGCGAGGATCGGGCTGTCGGCCGGCTCGTCGCTGAGGAAGTGCCGGATACGCAGCCGGTCAGGGTGGCGGCGCTGGAGCGCGGCCAGCTCGTCCCGGAACATGATCGAATCCCAGGTCCGGTTGCCGTACAGCAGCGTGCACCGGCTCTTTTCCTCCTCCTCGAGCACCGTGGCCAGGATGGACAGGATCGGGGTGATGCCCGAGCCGCCGGCGATGCCCACGTAGTGTTTGGCGTTGGCCGGATCCAGCTCGGTGAAGAACCGCCCGGTGGGCGTCATGATCTCCAGTACGTCCCCGACCTGCAGTTGCTCCATCGCGTAGGTGGAGAACGTTCCGCCCGGCAGGAGCTTGATACCGATGCGCAGGCGACCGGAGCTCATCGGTGCGCAGATCGAGTAGTTGCGGCGCACGCCCTCGCCTCCCAGGTCGGCCTGGACGGTGACGTGCTGGCCCTGGGTGAACCGGTAGGCCTCACGCAGCTCCTCGGGCACGGCGAAGGTGACCGCCACACTGTCGGCGGTCAGCCGCTCGATCTCCGCGACGCGCAGCGGGTGGAACGTGCCGCGCCGCGGCTTCTTCGCCGGTGCCCGGGCCTGCTCGCGCTGGGCGCGGTCCTCGGTGACCTCGACCAGCTCGGTGATCCAGGCGGCCAGCCGCTCGGGGTGGGTCAGCTGGATCCAGTGCCCGGCCTCGGGCAGGTCCCGCCGCCACAGGTTGGGCACCCGGGAGGCGGTCTCCTCGTACAGCCCCGGGGCCACGCACATGTCATGGCCGCCGATGACCATCTGCACCGGGACCTCGGTGCGCCCCTCGCCGGGATGCAGCAGCTTGTGGGTGAAGTTGGCCCGGTACATCCACATGCCGCGCTTGGCGTCTTCAGCATTCGGGCCGGCGTACTCGGAGCTGGGGCGGATCCCCTCGCGGCGGCGCATCAGGTCGAACCAGGCCCGTCCGGCCCCGGACAGCCACGCCAGCGGCGGGGCGATGCCGGGCAGGTGGAAGGTGTAGATGTACCAGGAGCGGGTCGCCTGGTCGGCCAGGGTGGCCAGCCGGCGCGGGCCGGGGCGGCTCAGGCTGTTGCGGATCCACCGGGAGGCATGATCCAGGCAGGGAGCGCCGAAGGCGGTGTAGGAAGCGAATCGGCGGGCGATGCGGGTGCCGGTGACGGCCTCCCAGCCCTGGATGGCTCCCCAGTCGTGGCCGACCAGATGCACCTTCTTGCCGGGAGCGGTGATGTCCAGCAAGGCCTTGAGGTCGCCGACCAGCCGGTCGAGTTCGTAGCCGCCGTAGGACCACCCCGGCTCCGAGCGGCCGGCGCCCCGCACGTCGTAGGCCACCACGTGGTAGCGGTCGGTCAGGTACGGCAGCAGCGGGTTCCAGACCTCGCAGGTGTCGGGGTAGCCGTGGACCAGCACCACGGTGGGTGCATCCGGCTCGCCCCATTCGCGGGCGTAGAGCATGACCCCGCCGCTGCCGGAGATCCGGTGTTCCTTCATTGCTGTATTCCTTTGGATCCACGAGGCCGTCGGCTACTGCCAGGACCAGTCATCGGAGGCCACAGCCGCACCTGGCTGGGGAGCGGGGTGGCATTACCTCGACGCTAAAGGCCGTTGGCAGTCCCCGGGAGCCGCTCCGTGGCCAAGGATTTACTATTTCCGGACAGGCTCACGGGAGGCTTCGATGACCGATTGGGATCTGCCTCGCCCCCCGGCCAGCGCCCTGGTGCTGACCGGACTGGGCATGGAACACGGAGTGCCGCAGGAAGTCAGCTTGCGTGGGACCCGCCTGGCCCCGGACGCACTCGGTGACCCCCAGACCACCGTGACCGCCCACCAGGAGCTACAGATCATCCGCAACCTGCTCACCGCCCTCGGCGAGGACGTGCCGTTGGGCATCGAGGCCGGGATGCGGTATCACCTGACCACCCACGGCATCTGGGGCTTCGCCCTGTCCAGCAGCCCTACCCTGCGCACCGCGGTCGCCGTCGGCCTGCGGTATGTGAACCTGACCTTCGCCTTCACCCGGTTGTCCGCCATCGAGCAGGGCAACGGGATACAACTGGTGCTCGACGACTCACACCTGCCCTCCGATGTCCGCTGCTTCCTGGCGGAACGCGAACTGGCCTCGACCGTCCACCTGGCCCGCCAGCTCTTGTCGGACCCGAGCGCCGTCATCGGCGTGCACTTCCGCCACCCGGCGCCCGCTGCGACCGCACCGTATGAGAAGGCGTTCGGCGTGCGGCCGACCTTCGGCGCCGCCGCCAACGCCGCCATGGTCCCCGCCGAGCTGCTCGACCGTGCCTTGCCGCAGGCCGATGCCCACACCGCAGCGGTCACCGAAGCCCAGTGCCTGCGGCTACTGGCAGACCGGCGGGCCCGGGCCGGCATCGCCGGCAAAGTGCGCGATCGCCTGGCGGCCCGGCCCGGGGCCATGCCCGACATTGAGACAGTGGCCGCCGAGCTGCACATGAGCTCCCGCTCCTTGCGCCGGCGCCTGACCGCCGAAGGCACGTCCTACCGCGCGCTGGCCGATGAAGTCCGCGAACACCTGGCCGAGGAACTGCTGGCCACCAAAGCGTTGAGTGTCGAAGAGATCGGCCGCCGCCTCGGCTATGCCGCCACGCCGGCCTTCACCAACGCGTTCAAACGCTGGAAAGGCATACCACCCCGGGCCTATGTGCCCCGCTGAACCAACCTCGGACCGCAACGCCGCGATCGCCCGGCTGTGGTGGAACAACTACCTGACCTGCACCGCCTGCGCCTGGACCTGGACGGTGACGACCGGACCTGGTGGCCGCCTACCGTGCCGCCATCGCTGATGCCCGATCCACCGCAAGGCCATGGTCGGGCCCTCCTGATGTTGGTGGGCCAGGCCCGGTTGTCGGTTTGAAGGGATGGCCGCGTGCAGGAAGAGGGCTTGACTCTCACACCGTGTCAGCCGGTGAGGTGGACAGCATCATGTTCAACATCGGAGCTTTCGCCAAATACGGTGGCGTGTCGGTGCGCATGCTGCGCCACTACGACACCGTGGGGCTGTTGCGCCCTGCCCACGTCGACCAGCACACCGGCTACCGCTTCTACGAAGCCGACCAACTGGCCCGGCTCAACCGCGTCATCGCCCTCAAAGGTCTCGGCTTCACCCTGCAGCAGGTACGCGCTCTGCTCGACGAGGACCTGGACGCGGTTGAGCTGCGCGGAATGCTGCGGCTGCGCCGGGCGGAGCTGGAGTCGGCCATGGCAGCCGACGCCCAGCGGCTGGCGCAGGTCGAGGCCAGGCTCCGATCGATCGAGAGTGAGGGGCAGATGCCGCCCGAGGACGTGGTGATCAAACAGGTTCCGGCGATGCGTGTGGCAGAGCTGACGGCCGTTGTGGACAGTTTCGAACCGGATCTGGTGGTCCCGGTGATCACCTCGCTCTACGAAGACCTGTGGGGCCGGATGCAGGCCGCCGAGCTGCGGCCGAGCGGCGCGGCCGTGGCGTACTACGAGAACCCGCAGGGGTCGGTGACGGTGCATGCCTCCATCCCCGTCGACACCGACCCCGACCCCTCGCACGACTTCGCGGTGGTGGACCTGCCGGAGGTGCAGGCCGCAACGCTGGTGCACAAGGGGCCGGCCGAGCAGGTCATTCCCAGCGTCCAGGCGCTTGCCCGCTGGATCGACGCCAACGGCTACACCTCGATGGGCCCTGCTCGTGAGGTCACACTGTCCTGCCCCCACTGCGGCGACCACGCGGTGACCGAACTGCAAGAGCCGATCGCCCGTCGCTGAACCCCTCGTCGCACTGAGTGGGAGTTTTCTCCTGATTGACGGCTGTTGGTGGTGGTTTACACCTTGGCGGGACCGAACCGCTCCTGCAGGCTACGCAGCGCCCGTTCGGCGGCCGGCGTGCCGCCGGTGGCCAGGGCACGCCGGACCGCGCCCTTGCGGCAGCCAGTGAGCATCACCAACGCACCATTGCCCTGGGCGCAAGATCGTCCAGGTAATAGTGCGGGCGCCCTTTGGCGCCGCCGGCCAGGTGGGCGTCGCCGAGCGCTGCCGCCAGGCGGCCATATCCCGCAGCGCCGCGCGCCAGCAGATGCTCGCCGTCAGGATCAGGCGACCCGGCGCGCGGCGCGGTGGCGCCGACCGACAGCTCAGCGCCGAACACCGTCGCCACCGGCGTGTCCCGAGCGGCCTCGGCAAACCGCACCGCCCATACATCCCATCGTGATCAGTCAACGCCACCGCGGTCAGGCCCAGCCGCACCGCCTCCTGGACCAGCTCCGCCGGACTCGAAGATGAACGAGAAGTACGAGTGCGCGTGCAACTCGGCGTAGGGAACAGCGGCGGCAGACGGCACGCCAGGGCCGGGGGGCTGGTGGTCTGGAGCCTGCTCCTGCGTTGCCTGGTCGGCACCGGGAGGCGGGACGGTGCGCCGGTCGCTGCGGCTGCTCCACGACAGTGACGCTTCCAGGTCCCTCCACCGCAGCAGATCGTCGCGGTGAACGGTTGGTCGCGTTCTTCGGCGCTTGGCCCGTGTCCCCATCTGCTGCTCATGTGCCGGGAAGGCGCCTGCAATGCGTCACGACGTCTGCGTTCGCTCACCAGTGATGCGAACGCGTGTTCGAAGGTTGGGGTGTGGCGAGCGGCTCGTCAATCGGGCCGATCTGTGTGGTCGGGTAGCGGTGGCGCGTGACTGTGCCCCCGCAAGCCGATCGTCTGTGGCCGCTGGTGGAGGGGCCCGTTCCGCGTGGACGGCCGGCCAGCGCCAGTAGTCGGAATCCGGGCCGGGGGTGCGACGATGGCCTGAAGTGGAGACACAGCCCGAGCACGTCTGCCCTGAACGGCTGTGAGGGTCATTACGACGGCGGCCGTGGTCCAAACCAGCATGTCCACAGCGCACCGCTCGCACGCCGCGCACGCAAGACCTACCAGGGCCGCACCAGCGAGCTCAGCTGTCGCAGCCCTCGCTGTCGATATCCAGCATGGCCAGACGCCGGTGGAGGCTTGGCGGCAGGTCGACCTGCTGCGGAACCTCGGCATGGAACGCGGCATCCACATCGACGATGAGCGGACCGGCTCCACGCAGCCCGAACGAGGCCACCAGGCTGATCGTCGAGGTGGTCTTGCCGAACTTGCTCTCTTGATTGCCGAAGACGATCTCCACCACAGCCCTTCATCAATGACGCTGACTGTGCTCATGTGCGCAGAGATGCCATCACCTACCGCCCTCAGCGGGCCTGTGAGTCCACCTGGCCTGCTGAGTCCACGGAAAGGCTAAGCCATCGCCGGCACGCCGGGGGACGATGTGGATGTGCAGGTGGACGACGGGTCTGAGTGGCCTCGCTGCCCGTCGAGGTGATCACGTTGCACGGGAACATCCCGCGGGCCAGCTCGGCCGCGGCCGTCATCGTCGTCGCGGAGACCGCGGGGTCCTTGGTGACGTCGTCGACGTGGACGCGGGGGACCACCAGGACGTGCCTCTCGGTGACGGGGTTGAGTGGCAAGAACGCCACCGTGTCCGGCCATTCCCGCACGATGTTCGCGGACGCCGCCCCGCTGATGATCTTGCAGAAGGTGTATGAGCCGTGCTCGATGGCGCCGATCGGCCGGTCGGCCGGTCGGCCGACGATAGAGATCGCATTGCGGCTACCAACTCGTTCTTGTGGCCTGCTTGCAAGACCTGCAAAAGAGATCGCCCGTGGGGACCGGCAACCGCGAGGGCCGACCTTGGAATCCCTAGCACTGTCCCGGTTCGTCAGCCAGCATCCACCAGTTCGCCCAGCTGCAGTTCTGGGTGTCCGCTAGCACGACAGCAAGATCACCGTTCCGAGAACAGCGAGCGTGGCTGGCTGGGAGCTTGGCCGGTGGCCTGGTCGGCAGCCTGGTCGGCCGGGAGCAGAGCCAGACGACCAGATGGTCAACCAGAGTCGGCCGGGTTGACCTGGATGGCTGATGACGGGGTTCCGGGTTCATGTCTTGCGGAAGATCGCTGGACATGGGTCGGTTGCGACGACGCAGCGGTATCTGCGCCCGGATGCCAAGTCGATCAGGGCGGCGGGGGAGGCGCTGAGCCTTCACCTCAGCGTGCGGCGGTCCCCGGATGGTCCCCGGCTGCGGCTCGTCGAGTGACGGTCAGCCGCTGTGGTCGGATACGCAAAAGGCCTGGTGACCTCGGAAAAGTCCGTGATCATCAGGCCTCGGCGTTCTGTCGGGACGGCGGGATTTGAACCCACGACCCCTTGACCCCCAGTCAAGTGCGCTGCCAAACTGCGCTACGTCCCGGTGCCCGGCTGAGCGGGCGTGATTACTCTAGCGCAGTCTGCGCACTCGTGCGTACCGAGATACGGCGGGATGGATCGTCTGGTAGGCATGCCGGGTGAAGTCGTTGATGATGGCGGTCGCGGTCGGGGTGGCCGGGATTTGTGGGTGCGCGGGTGAGAAGCCTCCTCAGCCGACGGCCAGTACTCAGGCGACGGCCAGCAGTGGTACGCCTTCGGTGGCTCCTTCTCCTAGGCGGGCTGTCTCTGTGAAGGTGCCTGCGGGGGTTCGGGCTGGGTATGTCGTGTTCGATCGGAGGAGCCGGAAGGTTCTGCTTCAGCATCGGGTTCGGCAGACGGTGCGGTCGGCTTCCGTGGTGAAGATCCTGATTGCGCTCGATCAGCTGGGGCGGGGTGGGGATCTGGCCCTGATGGGGAAGATGCTCCGGTCCAGCGATGACAAGGCGGCCACATACTTCTGGCGGCGGGGTGGTCAGGGGCAGATCATCCAGCGGATGGCGCGGAAGGCGGGGTTGACGGAGACCGTGGGGCCTCCGGCGGGCAAGCCCGGGTTCTGGGGGTATACGGCCTTGAGTGCCGGGGATGTGCTCAAGACCTACCGGTACCTGCTGGAGAAGGCGCCCAAGGGGCACCGGGAGTTCGTGGTCAGGGAGCTGGGACGCGCCACGCAGTGCGGGACCGATGGGTTCGACCAGTTCTTCGGGATTCCGCGGGCGGTGCCCAAGCCCTGGGCGATCAAGCAGGGGTGGTCGGGGTTCGGGGACGTTCCGGCTGTGCGGTGCAGGGAAGGGACGTTCAAGCCGGTGGCGGGGCCTGATCTCGGGCTCGGGCGGCCGGTGCTTCACACGACGGGGATCGTGGGCCGGCGGATTTTCGTGGTGCTGACGCTGCAGCCTGTGGGGAGTTCGTTCAAGGCCGCCAGCGAGCGGGTCACGCGGCTGACTCGGGATCTCTATCGGGCGTCTTCGCGCTGACGGACCTCTGTGCGGAAGGGGCGCAGGCCTCGCTTCTGGTAAGTTGGGCAGCGCGTTCGGGTGGTCGAGCGTGGAGGTGTGCAGCCACACGCGGCGGCTGGTGGGGGAGAGGTCCCAGGCCTTCTGGAGGGTCAGGGTGAGGGCGTGGGCGCCGATGCCGCGGCCTACGAACTCGGGGACCAGGCCGAACGTGCTTATCTCTACTTCGGGTGCGGCGATGGCATAGCGGGCCAGGCCGGCGTTCTCCTCGCCGGATCTGATCAGCCAGGTTTGGGTGCTTGGGTCGGCCAGGTAATCCGCCCACTGGGCTTCGGTGAAGGTGACGCTCTCCCAGCCGTACCTTTCGCCGATCCTGATGTTGAGGGCGCGGTGGATCTCGGGATCCGCAGGAGCCAGGGTCACGGTGGGGACGGGGTCCGCCGGGTTGATGTCGTCAGGGCTGGTCATTTCCAGATAGGTGACGATCTCCTGCATTGATCTCCTTTGCGATTCGTTCCACGTCGGCGTCGGTGGTGCGCCAGTTGCTGAACGCGGCGCGGAGGGCGGGGGTTCCTGCGTAGACGGTGGGTGTCAGGAACGTCGTGCCGGCGGCGGTCAGGTCTTGGGTGACTTTGTCGATGGCTGGTTTGGTGGGGTTGTTCGCGAGAGTGAAGCAGACCACGTTCAGGCGTACGGGAGCCAGCAGGCGCCAGCGGGGAGAGACCGATATGGCATCTCCCAGGCGCTGAGCTTGGGCGATGTTGCGCTCGACGATCGAGCGGTGACCCTCGCGGCCGTACGCGCGGAGCGTGAACCAGGCGGGGAGGGCCCGCAGCCGCCTGGAGTTCTCCGGGGTCAGGTGGACGAAGTCCGGGGTGGCGGCCGGCAGGCCCAGGTAAGCGGCTGAGTTCTGGAAGACGCGGACCTGGAGGTCCTGGCGGTTGGTGAGCTGGATCGCCGAGTCGTACGGGACGTTCAGCCACTTGTGCAGGTCGACGCAGATCGAGTCGGCGAGGGTGAGGCCGGCGACGAGGTGCGAGTGGGCGGGGGAGAGGGCGGCGAACGCGCCGAACGCGGCGTCCACGTGGAGCCAGAACGGGTGGCGCTCGCGGAGGGCGGCGATGGCTTCGAGGTCGTCGAAATCGACGGTGTTCACCGTGCCCGCGTTCGCCACGACGATGGCGGGTCCCGGCAGGGCGGCCAGGGCGGAGTCGAGGGCGTCGATGTCGACGGCCTCGCGGCCGGGGAGGGTCGGGATCGTGCGGAGGCGGTCGCGGCCGATGCCCAGCATGGATAGGGCCTTGTAGATGCTGGAGTGCGGCGTGCCAGAGAGAACAGTCACGTCGGCCAGGGCGCCGACGCCCGCGTCGGCGATTGAGATGCCTTGTTGTTCACCCAGCCATTCGCGTGCGAGGGCCAGACCGACGGTGTTGGACATCGTCGCGCCTGAGACGAACGCGCCCGTGTGCTCCTCGCCGATTCCCAGCAGCTCGCGGAGCCAGGTGATCGTCTCCCGTTCGAGGTCGGGCGCGGACGAGTCCAGGCCGGGGGCGGCGTTCTGGTCGAGCACGCTGGTCAGCCAGTCGCCGGCGACGGAGGCCGGGGTCGCGCCGCCGGTGACGAAACCGAGGTAGCGGGGGCCCGCGCTCCCGGAGAACCCGGGCTCCCAGCGGTCGGCGAAATCGGCCATGGCATTGTCCAGGCCGACTCCGGACGGCGGGAGGGGAAGCGGCTTGGCGGGAACGGGCGGGACCGCGACGGAGCGTTCGGCGAGCCCGGCGAGGAGGTCGGCGGCGCGTGCCCGCACGTTCTCGAGCAGTTCGGGCATTCGGGCTAGGTCATCCGCTAGGCGGGCGTCCATGACGGTCTCCTGGGGTCGGGAGGGAGCCCAATGAACGCTAGAGAACGTGCTTGTGCCGTGTCGCGGTCCAATCTCGGGAAGTGGCCTGGTGGGGTCAGGCCTCCCTGAGCCTGCGGGCGGCGTCTTCCGGGCTTACGTCGTTCACGAACGCGCCCATGGCCGACTCCGAGCCCGCCAGATATTTGAGCTTCCCCGGAGCGCGCTGGATCGAGAAGAGCTCCAGGTGCAGCCACGCCAGATCGCGGTCCGTACGGACGGGGGCCTGGTGCCACGCCGACACGTACGGGAGCGGCATGCCGAAGAGCCGGTCGAGGCGCCCCAGCAGGTCGAGGTAGAGCGCGCCGAAGGCCTCGCGCTCGGCGCCGTCCAGGGCGGGCAGGTCGGGTACGCGGCGATGCGGATAGACGTGCACCTCGTACGGCCAGCGGGCGGCCTTCGGCACGAACGCCGTCCACAGGTCGTTGGCCACGACGACGCGTACGCCCTCCTCGCGTTCGGCCGACAGCACCTCCGCGAAGAGGTCACCGGGATGGCGGCGCGCGACGTCCAGCATGCGCCGCGTGCGTGGGGGGACGAACGGGTAGCCGTAGATCTGCCCATGCGGGTGGTGCAGGGTGACGCCGATCGCCTCGCCGCGGTTCTCGAAGCAGAAGACCTGCTCGACGCCGGGGTACGCGGACAACTCGGCGGTACGGTCCGCCCAGGCCTCGATGACGGTCTGCACCTGCTCGGGGGACAGTTCGGCGAACGATCTGCCGTGGTCGGAGGTGAAGCACACCACCTCGCAACGCCCACCGGAGGCGCCGTCGCCGTACGCGGGGAATCGGTTTTCGAAGACCACGACCTCGTACTCCGAGGCCGGGATCTCGGTCGGCCGTCCCGGTGTGGAGGGGCAGAGGGGGCAGTCGTCCGTGGAGGGCAGGAAGGTCCGGGTCTGGCGGTGCGCGGCGATGGCGACCCATTCGTCGAGCAGCGGGTCGTACCGCAACTCCGACGCCGTGGCGCGTCCCGGCAGCGGCCGCTCGTCCATGGCGCTCCGGTCGGCGTCGTCCCGCCGGTCGAAGTAGATCAGTTCGCGGCCGTCCGCCAGCCGCGTGACGGTGCGCTTCACCGTCCGCATCCTCGAATCATGGCTTTAGCCTGCCATGACACAGAACCTCGGTGGTGCGCTCAACCGGATGATCTGGTCGAACGCGCATATTCCTGTTAGGAAGACCAGACTTGGTCATCGTGGGCACCATCACCTGAGCCGGTCGGGACGGCAAGCCCGCGTCGCACCTGGAGCCGCGTCTGGCAGGGCGACTGAGCGCTGTGTCATGGCCCGCGCCGGACGTTCGGGCCAGTGTTTCCGATCTTGTGGACGCCGCAGGTAAAGAGATCTTGGTCGCGGATTGGTGACGTATCTCACTTTGCTTGCCCCATCGCCCCTCCCGGGATCGCCCTTCGTGCGGCGCGCCGCCGCATCCCGTGAACGCCTCGGCCCAGGCGCCTTGCGGGCCCGCCTTCGCGTACTTCCGGGCCGCCGCGGACGCTCTCCTGACAAACAATCTTGACCCCGACTTCGATGGCGTGGGAATGGCCCGGAGCATGCTTACGTTGGGATCCTGTGACCCCATCAAGGGGAATCTTTGGTGATGGTTTGCCATCTCGTGAGGGTTTGGTACCTTCTATCCCAATCTCGCGACGCACCCCATGCGTTGTGCCTCCGGTCTCGAGCCCAGCAGGGCCTTGACCGTCGAAACTTGGCCTATTTTACCTGGCCATGACGCGCGGCCGTGTGTTCCGCGCCTCGTTCCGAGATCAATCCGAATAGCCGGGCGCCGTGCTCGCGGTGGCCCAGGCCGAGTCCGCATCCTCCCTCCACCGGATGCGGAGCCGGGGACCCATTTCCAGGGGTGAATCGGCGCTCCTTCGTGTGCGCCGTAGGGCTCTTCCATGCCCGAATCCGTCAGCTAACCCGGTAGGCGTCATGGGAGTAAGGGAGTTCTCTTTTCATGCTTGACCGCAAAATCGTGAAGCCGGTGTCCGACGAGCCCACCTCCGCCGTGGGCGTCGCCCTCAGCGCCGTCCTGGCCGGTGCCCTCGGGCTCTCCGTCTTCAGTCCCTTCAACGCCGCCACCACCGAGGCCCGCGCCGAAGCCCGGGTCGCCGGATCGGTGCAGGCCCACAAGGTCGCAGGGAAGGGCGCGAAGGCCAAGAAGGCCGTGAAGGCCAAGAAGGCCGTGGCGGCTCGCAAGGCCGAGAAGGCCACCGCCGCCGCGAGCTCGGCCCAGGCGATCAGCCTGGCCATGAAGCAGGTCGGCCTCACGGAAGGCCCCAACGGCCAGACCAAGTTCCACGACTGGTACGTCAAGACCAACGAGGCCAAGCTCACCGCCCGGCGTGACGGCGGCAACATCGCCGAATACAACGGTGCGGCCTGGTGCAACATGTTCGTGTCCTGGATCGGCGCGCAGACCGGCGTCAAGGGCATGGGCTGGGACGCCTACACCGTCCAGCACGCCAGGTGGCTTCAGAAGGCCAAGCGCTGGGGCCAGCAGGCCAAGCCGGGCGCCCTTGTCTTCTTCGACTGGCAGAACGCCTCGTCCGGCGGCATCGACGGCATCGACCACGTCGGCATGGTCGTCAAGGACAACGGCAACGGCACCATTTCCACCGTCGAGGGCAACATCAGCAACTCCGTGGTCAGCAAGGTCCGGCCGAAGTCGTCCGTCGTGGGTTACGGCTACCCCGACTACGCCGACTACAAGAAGGCCTGACCCCAAGATCCTGCCGCGGGACCTCAAGGCCCTGCCCCCGCACCTCGAGCTCCTGCCCCGGCCCCCAAGGTTCCCCGACCCCCACCCCCGCTTCTAAGGCGCCCGGCTACTGCCGGGCGCCTTCGGGTGTTTCTGCCTGCTCCCCGTTCTCAGTCAGGTCCGCGTTCCAAGTCAGGTCGCGTTCTAAGTGAGGTTCGGCGTCGCTCGGGTAATACGAATCATTCGGACGCTTTGCCCCTCCTTAGACCCATGATCCGCATTTCTGGAAAGGAAGACGGCGAACGGGACGGGACGGGCGGGACGGAGTGGAGGGAGCGTTCGATGCCGGGGCAGCCGGATGTGACGGTCGTTGTGATCGGCTTCAACGATGTACTGCGGCTGCCGCGCGCCGTCGGCTCCGTCCTGGGCCAATCGCTCGGCGCGGTCGAGGCGGTGGTCGTCGACGACGCCAGTACCGACGGGACCGGCGAGGTGGCCGACCGGCTGGCGGCCGAGCACCCGGGGCGGGTGCGCGCCATCCGCCTGCCGTCCAACTCAGGTGGCTGCGGACGCCCGCGCAACGTGGGGGTCGAGCACGCGCGCGGCCGGTACGTGATGTTCCTGGACAGCGACGACCTTCTCGACCGGCACGCCTGCCTCAATCTGGTCGCCACCGCCGAGGAGACCGGGGCAGATCTGGTGTCCGGCCTCTGCACGCGGATCGTGCTGGAGAACGCCTCGTACAAGGAACGCAGGTGGTACCCCTGGCTCTACGCCCGCCGCGCGGTCTTCGGGTCCCTGCGCGACAAGCCCGACCTTCTCTACGACACGCTGTCGACCAACAAGGCCTACCGCCGCGGCTTCCTCGAAGACCACGGGCTGCGCTTCGTCGAATGCCTGCACTACGAGGATCTCCTGTTCTCCGCCGAGGCCTACCTGGCCGCCGACAGGACCGCCCTCATCCCGCACCGCGTCTACAACTGGTTCGTCGAGCCGAGCGCGGTGACGGCGCCGTCGATCTCCAACCGCCGCGCCGAGCTGGCCAACTTCGCCGACCGCCTGGAGATCCACCGCCGGATCGACGCGCTGTTCCGGCTGCGCGGCGCGTACGAGCTGCAGCGGGCCAAGGACGCCAAGTTCGTCAACCACGATCTGCTCCTCTACCTGCGCGACCTGCGCGTCCGCGACCCCGTCTACCGGGCGAGTTTCCTGGAGCTCGCGGCCGCCTACCTGGCGGAGCTGGATCCGCGGGTCTTCGCGGACGCCCATCCGGTCCCGGCGATCGCCGCGTTCCTGCTGCGCGAACGTGACCTGACCGGCGCGCTCGTCGCGGCCGAGTACGGGCGGGGCAAGCGGCTGGAGCTGCGCACCGAGCTGCGGGAGCAGAACGGCCGCATCTTCTGGGGCGCCCAACGTGCCGACAGTGCCCTGGCCCGTCGTGTCCTCGACGTGACCGGCCTTGGCCTTCACCAGCGGCCGCTCCGCGAGCTGACACCCGCCAACACGGTCACGGGCCTGGCCATGTGGGGCCCCCATGCGCATCTCGAAGGCCATGTGCTGAACGTGCTGGGTCGCGTCTCCGCGCGGGCCGAGCTCGGCGCCACCCTCGAACTGAACGATCGCCGCCGCCCGACGCGGGTGCGCCGAATCCCCGCCACCGTCACCCATGAGGGGGCCCGGCTCCGCTGGTGGGCCGACTTCGATCCGGTACGGCAGATTCGTCCCTACGGGTTCGCCGATCCCATCTGGGACGTGCGCCTGCGTCTCGACGTCGACGGTGAGGAGATCGTGACCCTGCCGGGGGAGGGCACCGGCGAGGGAGAGCCGTTCGACGGGGTCGTCCTGCCGGTACGGCCTCGCCTCACCCGGCTCGCCGCCGACGGCATGCGCTCTTACGTCACGCACGCGGGCCACCTGGCGTTCAGACTCCAGGGTGGAAGCAGGCTGACGCAGGCCACGATGGCGGCGGTGCACTGGGCGGCCGCCACCGCGCCGGGCCGCAGCGCCTGGAGGCGAGTCCGCCGGCTCGAACGATCCCTCCGGCGTACGCTCACCGCCCGCAAGACCAAGGTCGCCGTCTTCAACAGCGTGCTCAGCAGGTTGCCGGTGCGGGCCGGCAGCGTGGTCTTCGAGAGCCACCTCGGCAAGCAGTACTCCGACAACCCCAAGTACATCTACCGCGAGCTGCGCCGATCCCGCATCCCCGTGCACGCGGTGTGGTCCTACGAGGCGTCCACCCGTGGCTTCCCCTCCGACGCGACACTCGTCAAGCGGGAATCGTGGGGCTACTACCTCGCACTGGCCAGGGCCGAGTACTGGGTCGACAACCAGGGTTTCCCCGACGGCATCAGGAAGCGGCCGGAGACCACCTACATCCAGACCTGGCACGGATCGGCCCTCAAGACGATGGGATTCGACCAGCCGAGCATGAAAAGCGGAACGCGCGCCCAACGGGCACGTCTCCAGCGCATGGTGGAGCGCTTCGACTGTTTTCTGGTGCGGTCACAACACGACGTCCGGACGCTGGTCAAGGGCCTGGGCGTCAGTTCGGAACTGCTGCCCGCCGGGTACCCGCGCAACGACCCGCTGGTCACCAGGGGACAGGGCGATCGAGAGCTCGCCGGCGAGCTCGCCGCGCTGCGCGAACGGCTCGGCCTGAACGACGACGGGCGCCGGGTGGTGCTGTACGCGCCCACCTCCCGGTCGGGCCCGGACGGCCGCCCGGCCCGCCACCTCGACCCGCCCGTCGATCCGGACCGGTTCATCCATGAACTGGGGGACGATCTGCTGCTGCTCGTCCGCCCCCACTACCTCAGCACCGTGCGGCTGCCGCCGGCCGCCCAGAGCTCGATGCGGGACGTGGGCAACGTCCCCGACGTGACCCTGCTGTTGCTGCTCGCGGACGCGCTCGTCACCGACCAGTCCTCGATCATGTTCGACTACGCGCTGCTCGACCGGCCGATGGTCTTCCACCTTCCCGAGGACGTCGCGTTCAGGCGCGGCTACTTCGACCTCGCCCGGCACGCGCCCGGCCCGATCACGCGGACCGAGGACGAACTGGTCGCCGAACTGTCCGCGCTCGCCGCCGGGGGCGACCCGGGGGCGGGCCGCCGCCAGGCCTTCGCCGAACGGTTCGGCGAGTACGAACGGGGCACAGCCGCCCGCGCCGTGGTGGACCGATTCTTCCGGGAAGCCAAGGGAGCCAGGGAATCCAAGGGAACCAGGGATGGCAAGAGGGCCAGGGATGGCAAGAAAGCCAGTGGAGCCGGGGAAGGGAGCCCGCGTGGCCGAGCCGCGTGACGTGATCATCGTCTGCAACAACACCGACGCGATGGGCGGACTCCAGCGGTGGGCGCACCATCTGGCGCGCCTGCTGTCGGCCCGGGGGCACTCCGTCACCCTCGTCGGCATCACCCATGCGCCGGAGCCGCACGACCACGGCCGGGACGACTCGTACCGCGTGATCGTCCTTTACGACGAATGGCGCCCGCCCGTCCTGAAATGGCGCCCGCGGAGGCCGTCTCAACGTCTCAACGTCGCCGCATACACGCGCGACCTATGGCGCACCAGGGAAATGCGGAGAGGAGCCGACCGGCTTTCGGAACTGTTCGCCGCCGCCCGCCCGGGGGCCGTGGTGATCTCCGCTCAGATCTGGGCGATGGAATGGGTCGCGCGCGCCGACACCCGAGATCTGAAGGTCATCGGAATGAGCCACGAGTCGTACGCGGCGACCCGGCGCTCGTCCCGGTACGCGCGGGTCAAGGAACACTACGCCGGCGTCGACCGGATGCTCACCCTCACTCCCGAGGACGCCGACGCCTGGGCCAGGGACGGCATGACCAACGCCGACCACATGCCGAACCCGCTGCACGTGTCGCCCAGCCGGTTCCCCACGCTCGACGAGCCCGTCGTGACCTGCGTCGGACGGCTCTCCTACGAGAAGGGCCTGGACATGATGCTGGAGGCGTGGCAGGAGGTCGCGCCCCGGCATCCCGGATGGCGCCTGCACCTGTACGGGAGCGGCGGGCAGGAGGCCGAACTGCGGGAACAGGCCGAGAACGCAGGGATAGCCGGCTCGGTCGAGTTCAGGGGCGTGACCTGCGACGTCGAGGCGGCGCTCACCGGGTCATCGATCTTCGCGCTGCCGTCCCGGGACGAGGGGTTCCCGATGTCGGTGCTGGAGGCCATGGCGTACGGCCTGCCCACGGTCGCCTTCGACTGCGCCCCGGGCGTCCGCGAGCTGATCACCGACGGCCTGGAGGGCACGCTGGTGGGCCCGGGGGACACGGCGGCCTTCGCGGCGGCGCTCGGCACGCTGATGGAGGATCCCGCGCTGCGCCGCACGATGGGCGCCCAGGCCCGCGTCTCGGTCCTGCGCCTCCGCCCGGACGCGGTGCTCGATCGGTGGGAACGGCTGTTCTGCCTGCTCCACCGAGACACATCCGCTCTTCCAGTGCAAGCCGGAACAAGGGGCCGGTTCGACGGCGAATTTCCGGCCGCATTGCCCGGAACGGCCGTGGGAGTGGAATCCAAGCCGCTCTCTTTGACTCCGGAGGGTGATGCGTGACCTGACCTTTAATCGGGCGATGCCATGACTTGCTCGATAGTTCAGCCCTTTGGGTGCGCTCGGACGAGGCCGCCGCGGAACGGTCCTATATTTCGGGGATGCGGACTTTGCTGGAGCGTGCCTGAGGATGGGATCCATCGGGATGAAGATGCCCGACCTGAGAGAGCTCCGGGCGGCCATGCGGGGCAGGGCGGTGGTGGCCGAGGCCCGGGTCGTGCTGGCCGACCGGCTGGGCTGCCATGAGGCCGAGGCCCTGCAACATCTGATCTGGCTCGCCAGGGACCTCGGCATGGAGCTCGAGGACGCGGCGACGCTGCTCGTCGCCCACAGCCCGGCGGGCGCGGACGTGCCGGATCTGCCGCCGGACGCCGAGCTGATGCGCAGATCGGTGGAGGCCGCGCGCCAGGCGTACCGGACGGTCGAGCAGGCGGCAGGCGGCGGAGCGGCAGGGGGTGGACCGGCAGGCGGCGGACCGGCAGCGGGTGGACCGGACGGCGGCGAATCGGGCGGCGGCGAACCGGGCGCGATGGACGAACCATCTACCAGCCACGCCGAGGCGGACGCGGCGTCCGACGCCCGGCTGCTGGCGAGCACGCCCGAGGATCCGGTCGCGCAGGCGGTGCTCGACGCGGCCCTCGGCTCGGCCTGCCTCCTGGTCCCGATCCGGGCCGTCGACGGGCATGTGGTCGACTTCCTGCACGCGGCGTTCGGCGCCGTGGCCGAGGACGTCTTCGGCCGGAGCCCGGAGGACCTGATCGGCCGCCGGCTGCTGCGCACCGATCCGGGCTCGCGGCTGAACGGGCTCTTCCCCGCCTACGTCGAGGTCCTGGAGACGGGACGGCCGTTCGCGCGCGGGCCGTTCGACTACACCACCGTGCACCACGGCACCTCGCGCACCGTCCAGCTGAGCATCCGCTGCGTCCGTGTGCCGACGGGCGTGTGCCTGACCTGGCGCTTCCACGACGAGGAGGAACGGCTCCGCCGCCGCCTGGACCGCTCGGAACGGCTCGCCAAGATCGGCTTCGCCGAGTGGAACCTGGCCACCGACGAACACGACTGGTCGCCGCAGATGCTCGCCAACTACGGGCGCGCCGAGGACGAGGGCCCCATCGTGCTGGACGAGCTGCCGAAGATCGTCGAGCCTGCGGACCTGCCCCTCTTCGAGCAGGCCGTGCACGTCCTGTTCAACCGGCGCGAGCCTGTCCAGGTCGAGTTCCGGATCCGCACGCCGGACGGCGCGAACCGGCACCTGTGGCTCTACGCCGAGCCGACCCTGGACCGCTCGGGCTTGCTGACGAACATCAGCGCGCTCACGCAGGACGTCACCAGCCGCCGTTCCATCGAGGGCGTCCTCGCCGAGACCCGCCGTGACCTGCTCCGGCTGCAGGGCGAGACGGCCCGCGAGCGGCAGGTGGCGCTGACTCTGCGCCGCGCGGTGCTGCCGCCCGACCGGGTGCTCGCGGGCGCGCCGGGAGTGAGCGCCGCCGTCCGGAGCATCCCCGCCGAGAACACCGCGCGCATCGGCGGTGACTGGTACGTGACGCGCGTGCTGCCTGGCGGCCGTTCGATGTTCGCCGTCGGGGACGCCAGCGGCCACGGCCTGGCGGCCACCGCCGACATGGCGCGGATGCGCAACGGGCTGCTCGGCCTCGCCTACACGGGCGAGGACGCGGGACGGCTTCTCAGCTGGCTCAACGACCTGGTGCACGACGTGGGCCCGGCCACCACGGGAACGGCCGTGATCGGGCACTTCGATCCCGAGACCCGCGAGCTGTGCTGGGCGGGCGCGGGCCATCCGCCGCCGATCCTGGTCCGGGACGGCCGGACCAGCCTCCTGGAGGCCGGTGGCGAGCCCGATCCGCTGCTCGGCGCGTTCCCCGGCATGGAGTACCGGACGAGCACCGTCCGGCTTCACAGCGGCGACCTGGTCGTGCTCTACACCGACGGCCTGGTCGAACGGCGCGGCACCGACCTGGACGACCAGATCGACATGCTGGCCGGGATCGCCGCGAGCCATGACGGCGAGCTGCACCAGATGCTGGACGACATCCTGAAGGGCATGGGGCACGACCGCTTCGCCGACGACACGACGCTCTTCGCGCTGCGCGTCCGCTGATCCCGGGGCAGGCCCGGAGGCGCCTGATTCTTTCTAACAACCGTTTGGTAGAGTTCCGGTCGTGAACCAGAACGAGACCCCTGCGGACCGGGCTTTCCGGGCCGAGGTCCGCGACTGGCTGGAGCATCACCTGTCGGGCGAGTTCGCGCACGCCCGCGGGCTGGGCGGGCCCGGGCGCGAGCACGAGGCGTTCGCGGAACGGCTCGCCTGGGAGCGGCACATGGCCGCGGCCGGCTGGACGTGCGTGGGCTGGCCCGAGGAGTACGGCGGGCGCGGGGCGACCGTCGAGCAGCAGGTCATCTTCAACGAGGAGTACGCCCTCGCCGACGCCCCCGCGCGCGTCGGCCACATCGGCGAGAACCTCCTCGGGCCGACGATCATCGCGTTCGGCACCGACGAGCAGCGCGCACGGTTCCTCCCGCCGATCGTCGCGGTCGAGGAACTCTGGTGCCAGGGCTACTCCGAGCCCAACGCGGGCTCCGACCTGGCCAACGTGCAGACCCGGGCGATCCTGGAGGACGCCGGCTGGCGGATCAACGGCCAGAAGGTATGGACGTCGCTGGCGATGGAGTCCGACTGGTGCTTCGTCGTGTGCCGTACCGAGCCGGGCTCCGTGCGCCACAACGGCCTGTCCTATCTGCTGGTTCCGATGAAGCAGACCGGCGTCGACATCCGGCCCATCGTGCAGCTCACCGGCACCTCAGAGTTCAACGAGGTGTTCTTCGACAACGCCCGTACCGACGCGGGCAACATCGTGGGCGCGCCCGGCGACGGCTGGAAGATCGCGATGGCCACGCTCGGCTTCGAGCGCGGCGTCGCCACGCTCGGCCAGCAGGTCGGCTTCCGCCGCGAACTGGAGGGCGTCATCGAGCTGGCCCGGCGCACCGGTGCGATCGACGACCCGCTGCTGCGCGACCGGCTCACCCGCGCCTGGATGGGCCTGGAGATCATGCGCCTGAACGCGATGCGCACGATGGCGGGCATCGCGTCCGGCGCGCCCGGCCCCGAATCGTCGATCTCCAAGCTGGTCTGGGCCACCTGGCACCGCGATCTCGGCGAGCTGGCCATGGACGTCCTCGGCGCCTCCGGCCTGGTCGCCGACGGCGAGCCGTACGACCTGAACGACTGGCAGCGGCTCTTCCTCTTCTCGCGTTCCGACACCATCTACGCCGGGTCGAACGAGATCCAGCGCAACATCATCGCCGAGCGCGTCCTCGGCCTGCCGCGCGAGTCCAAGATCATGGAGGCACGCCCATGACACCGCCCCCCTACGTCCCCGGGCACGACCTCCTCAAGGACCGCGTCGTCGTCATCACGGCCGCCGCAGGCGCCGGCATCGGAGGGGCGACCGCGCGGCGCTGCCTGGAGGAGGGCGCCCGCGTCCTGATCTCCGACGCGCACGAACGGCGGCTCGGGCAGTCGCTCGCCGAGCTGGAGAAGGAGTTCGGCACCGACAGGGTCGCCGCGCTGCCCTGTGACGTCACGTCGGAGGAGCAGGTCCAGGCGCTCTACGAGCTCGCCGTCGAGCGCTTCGGCCGCATCGACGTGGCGGTCAACAACGCCGGTCTCGGCGGCACCGCCGACCTGGTCGACATGCAGGACGACCAGTGGCACCGCGTCCTCGACATCACTCTCAACGGCACCATGCGCTGCACTCGCGCCGCCCTCCGCCGCATGCGCGACCAGGGCTCCGGCGTCATCGTCAACAACGCGTCGGTGATCGGGTGGCGGGCGCAGAAGGGCCAGTCGCACTACGCCGCCGCCAAGGCCGGGGTCATGGCGCTCACCCGCTGCGCCGCGCTGGAGGCCGCCGATCTCGGTGTGCGGATCAACGCGGTGTCGCCGTCCCTCGCCATGCATCCGCACCTGGTCAAGGTCACCTCGGAGAAGCTGCTGGAGGAGCTGACGCGCCGCGAGGCCTTCGGCCGCTACGCCGAGCCCTGGGAGGTGGCCAACGTTATCGTCTTCCTGGCCAGCGACTACTCGTCCTACATGACGGGCGAGGTCGTCTCCGTCTCCTCTCAGAGAGCCTAGGAAATGAGTCCACGACGGCGCGACGCCGAGGGCACCGCCGCGGCGCGGGCGGAACGGCGGGCCGAGTTGCTCGCCACCGCCGCCGAGGTGTTCGCCGAGCAGGGGTACAGCGCCACCACGGTCCGGAAGGTGGCCGACGCCGCCGGGATCCTCGGCGGCAGCCTCTACTACCACTTCGACTCCAAGGAGTCGATGGCCGACGAGATCCTGTCGACGTTCCTCGACGAGATGTGGGCCGCCTACGACCGCGTCCTCACCGCCGGGCTCGGCGCCCGCGAGACGCTGGAGGCCCTCGTCGTCGAGTCGTTCCGCTCGATCGACCGGCACCGGCCCGCCGTCGTCATCTACCAGAACGAGTCCAAGCATCTGGCCACCAGCGAACGCTTCCACTACCTCCTCGAATCGCGCCGGCGGTTCGAGGAGATGTGGTTGGCGCTGCTCGACCGGGGCATCGAGGAGGGCGAGTTCCGGCCCGACCTCGACCGGTCCCTGGTCTACCGGTTCATCCGCGACACCGTGTGGGTCGCGGCGACCTGGTACCACGCCGGCGGGCGGCTGTCCGCCGAGGAGATCGCCAAGCAGTACCTCGCCATGGTCCTGGAAGGGATCCAGGCGGGCTGAGTCACCTTCGCCGTCCCCCTCGCTGTTAGGAGACACGTCATGGCCGAGGCCTACATCGTCGACGCGGTCCGCGCGCCGGTCGGCCGGCGCGGCGGCGGGTTCGCCGGAGTGCATCCGGCCGACCTGGGCGCCCACGTCCTGTCCACCCTGATGGGGCGCACCGGCGTCGATCCTGCCGCGGTCGAGGACGTCGTCCTCGGCTGCGTCGACAACGTCGGCCCGCAGGCCGGGGACATCGCCCGGACCTGCTGGCTGGCGGCCGGGCTGCCCGAGGAGGTCCCCGGCGTCACCGTCGACCGCCAGTGCGGCTCGTCGCAGCAGGCCGTGCACTTCGCCGCCCAGGCGGTGCTGTCCGGCACCTCGGACCTGGTGGTCGCGGGCGGCGTGCAGAACATGTCGCAGATCCCGATCGCGTACGCGATGACCGCCGCCGAGCCGCTCGGGTTCGACAAGGGGCCGTTCGCCGGATCCAAGGGATGGGTGCGCCGCTACGGCGACAGCGAGGTCTCGCAGTTCGCGGGCGCCGAGCAGATCGCCCGAGACTGGGACATCTCCCGCGAGGAGATGGAGGCGTTCGCGTACGAGTCGCACCAGCGCGCGATCCGCGCCATCGACGAGGGCCGTTTCGAACGCGAGATCGCCCCGTACGAGGGGGTCACCACCGACGAGGGGCCGCGCCGCGACACCACGCGCGAGAAGATGGCGGGGCTGAAGACCCTGGTCGAAGGGGGCCGGCTCACCGCGGCGCTCTCCTCCCAGATCTCCGACGGCGCAGCCGCCCTCCTCATCGCCTCCGAACAGGCCGTGCGCGACCACGGCCTCACGCCGCGCGCGCGGATCCACCACATCTCGGCTCGCGGCGAGGACCCGATCCGGATGTTGTCCGCGCCGATCCCGGCCACGGCCTACGCGTTCAAGAAGACCGGCATGACGATGGCCGACATCGACACCATCGAGATCAACGAGGCGTTCGCCTCGGTCGTGCTCGCCTGGCTCAAGGAGACCGGGGCCGACCCGGCCAAGACCAACCCCAACGGCGGCGCGATCGCGCTCGGCCACCCGCTCGGCGCCACGGGCGCGCGCCTGATGACCACGCTCCTGCACGAGCTGGAGCGCACCGGCGGTCGCTACGGCCTGCAGACCATGTGCGAGGGAGGCGGCCAGGCCAACGTCACCATCCTGGAACGTCTCTGATCCAAGGGTGACCGTTCATGCTGGCCGTGCCGCATTCCGCCGTTCACCGCTTCACCGGTCATTCGGTCGATCCGGGCGAACGGTAACGGCTGACATGCGGTGACCGGCCTCGGAAGCCGCGATGGATCCGCGCTCGTCCTTCCTCGCCGAGGAACTCCCTCACCCAGGCCTCGTGCTCGCCCTCCTCGGCATGGAGGGCGAGCACGAGGCGGTACGTGCGGTGGTCCTTGCCCTCGGTGAGGGCGCAAAGATCGGCGTAGGTGTCGACGGCGCGGCGTTCGGTGTCCAGAAGTGCTGTGATCAGATCGCTTTCATCGTCCACATTCGGAGCCTCCGGGCGACCGGCCAGATCCATGAGGACATGGATGTCCGCGGGCATATATCCGTCCAGCTCATAAATCCGTTCGACCAGTGTCTCGAAATGCCTGCGTTCCTCGGCCCGCATGTCCGCGATAATGCCGCTCAGTCGCTGGTCCACCGCGCCGGTCGAACAAGCAGCCTCCATTATCGTGTAGTGATAGAAGGTCGCGAATTCCTGCCCGGCCGCCGATGTCAGCCTGCCGACCAGATCGCCGGCGTCCAGGCCCGCACGTTCGACGATCTCGCGGGCGGTCAGGCGTTTCACTGCGGTCCTCGGTCCTCGGGGTTGAGGACGAGGAAGGCTCCTGCGGCGGCGGCGCCCCCGGCCAGGGTGACCACCAGCCAGATCCAGATCTTCGACCAGGCGATCAGGCCCATGGTCCCGGCGCCCACCGCCACCGCCGGGTTGAACACCCCGCCGGAGAGCCCTCCGACGGCGAAGGCCCCGGCCGCCACGGTGAATCCGATGGCCAGGCCATAGAAGCTGTTGTCCGGGTGATCCTTGCTCGTCGCGACATTGAGGACCACGTACGCGAGTGCGAAGGTGAAGAGCACCTCGGCCAGTATGACCACCATGATGTCGCGTCCCGACGGTGACAGGGCCGCCACCTGGGCAGGGTCGACTACGTATTCCGCCGCGAGCGCCGCGAGCACCGCCGCCACGACCTGGACGACCCAGTAGACGGCCGCGTCCCGCAGACCGATCCGGCCGCGCAGCATGACCGCGAGAGTCACGGCGGGATTGAAATGAGCGCCGGACACATGCCCGCCCGCATAGACCATCACCATCAACACGGCTCCGATGGCCAAGGGTGCGAGAGGCGCCTTTGCCAGAACGGTGCAGCCGATGGTGAAAACGAGAAAGAACGTACCGATGAACTCGGCAGCATAACTTCGCACGTTCGCCTCCAGACCAAGCATCGTGATCCTGATCATGGATCGGAATTCGCTGGTATGGAAGTCCGCTGTTCCTTACGTAAGGATTACGGGCCGCATTGCCGCAGGTTATGGGATCTGTGAACGCCACTGGGCCCCAGAGTGGCCGTGGCGTTCTCTCCATCAAACGATTGACGGGGACGGTCGGCCTGCCTAGCGTGTCCGCCATGACGAGCGATTCCGGTGCGGAACGGGTGCTGGACGTTGCCACCCGCTTGTTCGCCGAACTCGGCTATGACGGGACCTCGACCCGCATGATCGCCGAGGCCGCCGGGCTCAACATCGCCACGGTCGCCTACCACGTGGGCGGCAAGCGCGACCTGTACCTGGCCGTCATGGAACGGGCCCACCGGACCGAACGCGCCGCCCTGGAGAGCGTCCTCGCGGAGTTCACCCCGGACGCCGCAGGTGTGCGCAGGCTCGTGGACGGCTATCTCGATTTCTGCGTTGAGCATCCCGAGGTGCCTGCGCTCTGGATGCACCGGTGGCTGTCGGACGCGGCCGACGTCGCCCACCTGGAGAACCTCTACGTCCGGCCCATGCTCACCATGGTCGCCGAGATGGTGAGGCCTGCCGTCAGCGAGGACGCCGACCTCGAATACGCCCTGATGACGGTCATCTGGTGCACGCACGGCTTCGGGCGCGGCGGCGTGCTGGACGCGGACGGGCGGCGCGTCGGCGTGGGCGACCCTCGCCAGCTGACGCGGTTCCGCGCGCACCTGCACCGTCTCGTCGGGTACATGCTCGGCCTGCCCGAGGTCGCGGAGTGACAAGCCCGCACAGCAGCGGAGCGACGAGCCCGCTCAGCAGCGAAGTGACGAGCCCTCTCAGCCGCGGGCGGTTGCTCGGCTACGGGATCGGCTCCGTCGGGACCGGGATCTTCTCGGCCGTGCCCGGTCTGCTCCTGCTCTACTACCTGACCGACGTCCTCGGCGTTTCCGCCGCAGTCGCAGCTGTGGTGCTCGTGCTGCCAAAGGCGTGGGACGTGGTGCTCAACCCGGTGGTCGGGGCGGCGAGCGACAGGGAGGCCGTCCGGACGGGACACCGGACCCGGCTGCTACTGGTGGGCGCCTTGGCCTTGCCGGTGCTGTTCGCCGCCATGTTCGCGGTTCCGGGTGACTCGCCCAGTGTGGCCGCTGCCTGGGCCGGGCTGGCGTTCCTTTTGGCGGCGAGTGCGTTCGCCTGCTTCCAGGTGCCGTACGTGGCGTTGCCCGCCGAGATCTCGCCCGAACCTGACCAGCGGGGGCGGGCCATGGCCTGGCGGGTGGTCTGCCTGACGCTCGGGATCCTGCTTGCGGGCGGCCTGGCACCGGTGCTGGTGGACGTCGCCGGTGACGGCCGCGGCGGCTACGCGGTGATGGGCGTGGTGATCGGGGCCCTGCTCGGCGCCGCGATGGTCGCGAGCGTCCTGGCCACCCGATGGATCCGGGCGCGGCCCGGGCCGCGCCCGCTCGGGCTGGCCGCGGCGCTGCGCACGGCCCGGGGCAACCGCCCGTTCTTCGCGCTGCTCGGTGCGTTCGTCGCTCAGTCCCTCGCGGTCGCGGTCATGCTCGCAGGCGCGCCGTACGTGGCCACCTACAGGCTGGACGACTACGGGCTGACCTCGACGATGTTCGTCTGCATGGTCGCTCCAAGCGCGGTCGCCGTTCCGCTCTGGCGGACGCTGGCCCGGCGTTTCGGCACCGTGCGCTGCTACGTCGCCTCGGTCGTGGCCTTCGCGATCGCGGCCGCCGCGCTGTATCCCGCCATCGTCGCGGGCTCGACCGTGGCCGTGCTGGTGCTCACCGCCGTGATCGGCCTCTGCTACGCCGCGACACAGCTGCTGCCGTTGTCGTTGTTGCCGGAGACCGTGCACGCCGACGCCGAACGCACCGGACATGCGCAGTCCGGGGCGTTCACCGGCCTGTGGACCGCCGCCGAGACCGGCGCGCTCGCTCTGGGGCCCGGCGTCTTCGCCGTGATCCTGGCCGTGACGTCGTTCCGGTCCGCCGACTTCGACGAGCCCGTGAGCCAGCCGGAGTCGGCGCTGACCGGCCTGTCAGCGGGGTTCACGTTCGTTCCGGCGGCACTGCTCGCGGCCAGCGTCCCGCTGCTGCTCGTCTACCGGCGGCTCGCTGCCGCGCATCGTTCCGGAAAGGGAGAACATGTCGCCGCTTGAGAACCCCGCCCGTGCGGCAGGGCTGCCTCAGACCGGGCGTTCCGCCACGGAGCTGCTCGGCGAGCTCGCCCGGCTCCGGGACCGTGACCTGCCCGTGCGCGGCGGCAACGTCACGGCCTACGTCTACGACACCGGCCGCGCCGAGGTGCACGACGCGGCGGCCCGCGCACACCTGGAGATGCTGGAGGTCAACTGCCTGGACCCGACGGCGTTCCCGAGCATCGTCGCGCTCGAACGGCAGCTGGTCGGCGCGGTCGCCGAGCGGCTGGGCGGGGACGCGGCCACACCGGGGATCTTCACCAGCGGCGGCACCGAGTCGATCATGCTGGCGGTCAAGGCCGCCCGCGACGCCCGCCCGGCCCGGGCCGATCGGCTTGAGGTCGTGGCGCCGGCGACCGCGCATCCCGCGTTCGCCAAGGCCGTGCACTACCTCGGCATGGAGCTGGTGTCCGTGCCGGTCGACCCGGTGACGTTCCGGGCCGACCCGGCGGCGACCGCGGCCGCGCTGACGCCGCGTACCGCCCTCGTCGTGGCCTCGGCTCCCTCCTACCCGCACGGCGTCATCGACCCGGTGGCCGACCTCGCCGCTCTGGCGGCCGACGCGGGCGTGCCGTGCCATGTGGACGCGTGCGTGGGCGGGTGGGTGCTGCCGTGGCTGCGGGAGAACGGGCAGGACGTGCCGCCCTTCGACCTGTCCGTCCCAGGCGTGACGTCGATCTCCTGTGATCTGCACAAGTACGGGTACGCGCCGAAGGGCGCATCGGTCGTGCTGTTCGCGGACGAGGGGATGCGGCGGCGCGCCTACTTCGCCTCGGCGGGATGGCCCGGCTACCCGGTGATCAACACGACCGTGCAGAGCAGCCGCAGCGCCGGTCCGCTCGGCGCGGCGTGGGCGACGTTCCAGGCGCTGGGTGCGGAGGGCTACCGCGCCCTGGCGGCCGACGCCATGCGCGCGACCGAGCAGCTCGTGGCGGGTGTCGCGGAGATCCCCGGGCTGCGCGTCCTCGGCGAGCCGGACGCCCCTCTGGTCGCGATCGCCTCCGACGACCCGGGCTTGTGCGTCTTCACTCTCGCCGACGAGGCGCGCCTGCGCGGCTGGTTCTTCCAGGTGCAGCTCTCGTCCGGCGACAGCCCTGCCAACCTGCACATGACCCTGACCGGCGTGAGCGGCACCCGAGCCGGTGACCTGCTGTCGGTGCTGCGCGAATCAGCCGTGGCCGCCCGCGCGTCCGGGCCGCCCGACGTGCCCGCCGAGCTGGTGGACGCCCTGGCGGGGCTCGACCTCGACGCGATCGACGACGCCGGCTTCGCCGGCCTGCTCGCGTCGGTGGGCGTCGATCTCGGCGGCGCCGGCGACCCGGAGATGGCGGTGGTCAACACGATCCTCGACGCCTTGCCGCCCGCCACCCGCGAGGCGCTGCTCGTCCGCTTCCTCGCGGTCCTCTACTCACCGCACCTTCCGGAATAGCGCCGCCCTCGACGATCCCGGCTCAGGCGGCGATCGCCTTTTTGAGGCTTCGCAGGCACAGGGTCAGGGACTCGTGCTTGGACACGCCGTTGGTGTGCGTGTGCGACCAGGCCGTGTAGAGCATGCACCAGATCAGGTGCTGGATCCACACCGCGTCCATCTCACGGTCGATGTCGCCCTCGGCCTGGCCGCGCCTGATGAGATCGAGCATGGCCCGGTCGGCTGCGGTCTCCTGCTCCCAGCCCTCCCAGTCCCAGAACTCCGGCACGTTGAAGATGAGGGTGAGGTTCTCGCCGAGATCGAAGAACTCCGAGCAGAGCCGCGCCACCGCCTCCAGTGACGGACCCTCGGCCGGGCGGGACCGGTCGGTGGCGGCGGCGATCTTGTCGAGCACGTCCGCCCCGATGGCGGTCAGCAGGTCGGAACGCTCCGGGAAGTAACGGTGGATGGTCGTGCGTCCCACCGCCGCCTCGGCCGCCACGTCGGCGAGGGAGGCGGCGGGGTTCTTGGCGAGGACCGAGACGGCCGCGTCCAGGATGGCGCGGCGGGTCCGCACCCGGGTCTTGGTCTCCGCTGTCATGCAGTGATGGTACCGCCTCCTCCAAAGTAAAACACATTTGACTAGAACGGAACACCAGTGTTCCATTGGTGAAATGACTGTTCCACTCGACTCGAGACGTTTCCCGAGACTGCGGATCCTGTGGTCGTTCGCCCGTCCCCACACGGCCAAGCTGGCCCTCGCCCTCGTTCTCGCGCTGGCCGGGTCGGCGCTCGGGCTGGCGATGCCGATGGTGACCAAATGGGTGCTGGACTCGCTGGGCGAGGACCGCTCCCTGAGCGGCCCGATCGCCGCGCTGCTGGTGCTGATGGTCCTCGGCGCGGGCGTCGCGTTCTGGCAGTGGACGCTCCTCGGTGCACTGGGTGAACGGGTGGTGCTGGACGCGCGCGAGTCGCTCGTCCGGCGGTTCCTGCGCGCGACGGTGCCCGCGATCACCGCCCGGCCGGTGGGGGAGCTGGTCACCCGGGTCACCTCCGACACGGTGCTGCTGAGGGAGGCCGCGTCCTCCAGCGTGATCGGGCTGATCAACGGGGCCGTCATGCTCGCCGGCACCCTGATCCTCATGGGCGTGCTCGACCTGGTGCTCCTTGGCACCACGATCGCGGCGCTCGCCGTGGTCATCGTGCTGTTCGCCCTGCTGATGCCGTCGATCGCCAAGGCGCAGGAACGGGTCCAGGAGCACATCGGGCGCCTCGGCGGTGTCCTGGAGGGCACGCTGCGGGCCATCCGGACGGTGAAGGTCAGCCGCGCCGAGGAGCGCCAGAGTGAGCGGCTCCTGACCGACGCCCGTGCCTCGGCCGTGCACGGCGTACGGGCCGTCCGGCGCGAGGCGACGGCGTGGACGATCGCCTGGACCGGACTCCAGCTCGCGATCATCCTGATCCTGGGCGTCGGTGCGTGGCGGGTGGACCAGGGCGGTCTGGAGGTGTCCGGCCTGATCGCGTTCCTGCTGTACGCGTTCGGCCTGATCGACCCGATCACCGAGCTCAGCCAGAACCTCACCACGCTTCAGTCGGGCATGGCCGCCGCGCAGCGGATCCGCGAGGTGGACGCGCTGGAGTCGGAGGTCGACGCACCGGCGGTGCCCGCCCGCGCCCGCGTCGTGGACGGCGGCGGCCCCCTGCTGGAGATGCGCGGCGTCACGGCCACCTACGGTCCTGACCTCGATCCGGTGGTGCGCAAGCTGGACCTCGCCATTCCGCGCCGGGGTCACACCGCCATCGTCGGGCCTTCCGGAGCCGGAAAGACGACTCTCTTCTCCCTGTTCCTGCGTTTCCTCGAACCGCAGGAGGGCGAGATGCTCCTGGACGGCGTGCCGTACAGCCACCACGGGCACGAAAAGTTGCGCGAGCGGCTGGCGTACGTGGAGCAGGACACCCCGATCGTCCCGGGCACGATCCGCGACAACCTGCTGTTCTCCCATCCGGATGCGACCGCTGAGGAGCTGGACAGGGTGCTCCGCGACGTCCGGCTGGCCGACCGGATCGACTCCCTCGAAGCCGGCCTGGACACGCCGCTGTCGTCCACCTCGGTGTCCGGCGGCGAACGCCAGCGCATCGCGCTCGCGCGGGCCCTGCTCCGCACCCCCGACCTGCTGCTCCTGGACGAGGCCACGGCGCAGCTCGACGGGCTCACCGAGGCGGCCATCCACGACTGCATCCGCAGCCGTGCCGCCGAGGGCGCGGTGGTGACCATCGCCCACCGGCTGTCCACGGTGGTCGACGCCGACACCATCCTGGTGATGGAGGCGGGGCGCATCCGCGCCCAGGGACGGCACGCCGAGCTGCTGGCGGCCGACGAGCTCTACCGGGAGCTCGTGGCGGCCCTCAGCGTGCCGGGATCGCCGCCGGTCACCGTCGGCGCCGAACGTTCAGATGCATCCGCGGATTCACGGTCGGGCTCCCGTTCGGCCTGAACACCGGCCCGGACTCCCTTTCCAGAATGTGGTTCTAATACTGTGGGGGACCGTGGGCAGATTGCAGCAGACATACGGGCTGACCGACGAGCAACACGAGATCCTGGCGACCGTCCGCGCGTTCGTGGACAAGGAGATCCTCCCGGTCGCGACCGAGCTGGAGCACGCCGACGCCTACCCGCAGGCCATCGTGGACGGGATGCGGGCGCTCGGGCTCTTCGGCCTCATGATCGACGAGGAGTACGGCGGGCTCGGCGAGTCGCTGCTGACGTACGCCCTGGTGGTGGAGGAACTGGCACGCGGCTGGATGAGCGTGTCGGGCATCGTCAACACGCACTTCATCGTGGCCTGGATGATCAGCCATCACGGCACTCCCGAGCAGAAGGCCTTCTACCTGCCGCGGATGGCCACCGGCGAGATCCGCGGCGCGTTCTCGATGTCGGAGCCCGGCTGCGGCTCGGACGTGTCGGCCATCCAGACCCGCGCGGTGCCGGCCGGTCCGGGCGAATACTCGATCACCGGTCAGAAGATGTGGCTGACGAACGGCGCCACGGCCAACCTGGTCGCCACCCTCGTCAAGACCGACCCGGCGGCGGGCCACCGGGGCATGACGACCTTCCTCGTCGACAAGGAGCCCGGCTTCGGCGAGGTCGCGCCCGGCCTGACCGTTCCCGGCAAGATCGAGAAGATGGGGTACAAGGGCGTCGACACCACCGAGCTGCTCTTCGACGAGTACCGCGTTCCTGCGGGGAAGATTCTCGGCGGCGAGCCGGGCCGCGGCTTCTACCAGATGATGGACGGCGTCGAGGTCGGCCGCGTCAACGTGGCGGCGCGCGGTTGCGGCGTGGCACGGCGCGCTTACGAGCTGGCCCTGGCCTACGCCAAGGAACGCGAGACGTTCGGAAAGCCGATCGCCGAACACCAGGCGGTCATGTTCCGCATCGCCGAGATGGCCACCAAGGTCGAGGCCGCGCACCAGATGATGGTCATGGCGGCCCGGCGCAAGGACTCGGGCGAGCGCAACGACCTCGAGGCCGGGATGGCCAAGTACCTGGCGAGCGAGTACTGCAAGGAGGTCGTCGAGGACTCGTTCCGCATCCACGGCGGCTACGCCTACTCCAAGGAGTTCGAGATCGAACGGCTCTACCGCGAGGCGCCGATGTTGCTGATCGGCGAGGGCACGGCCGACATCCAAAAGATGATCATCGGCCGCCGCCTGCTGGCGGAGTCGTAGATGGCGCCCTCGCAAGGGACGCCGCCCCTGGAAGGGATCACGGTCGTCGCGCTGGAGCAGGCGGTGGCGGCGCCGTTCGCCAGCCGGCAGCTCGCCGACCTCGGTGCCCGCGTCATCAAGGTCGAACGGGTGGACGGCGGTGACTTCGCCCGCGCCTACGACTCGCTCATCAGCGGCGGGCTCGGCACGCACTTCGCCTGGCTCAACCGTTCGAAGGAGTCGGTCGCGCTCGACCTCAAGCGCGAGGAGGGCCGGGCGATCCTCGCCGAGCTGGTCGCGACGGCCGACGTCTTCCTCCAGAACCTCGCCCCGGGCGCCGCCGCCCGCCTCGGCTTCGGCGCCGCCGAGCTGCGGGCCCGGCACCCGCGCCTCATCGTGATCGACATGTCGGGGTACGGCTCGCGCGGCCCGTACCGCGACAAGCGTGCCTACGACATGCTCGTCCAGGCCGAGGCAGGGCTGGTCTCGGTGACGGGCACACCCGAGACCCCGGTCAAGGCGGGATCGCCGCTGGCCGACATCGCCGCCGGGATGTACGCGTTCTCCGGTGCCCTCGCCGCGCTCGTCCGGAGGGGGACCACCGGCGAGGGCGCGGCGGTCGAGGTGACGATGTTCGACGCCGTCGCCGAGTGGATGAGCCAGGCCATGTACGCCACCCGCTCCACCGGGAAGGTGCCGCCGCGGTCAGCGCTCGGCCACCCGCTCATCTCTCCGTACGACGCGTACCCGACCGCGTACGGTGAGGACGTCGTCATCGGCGTGCAGAACGACCGGCAGTGGGCGGCCCTGGTGACACGCGTCCTCGACCGGGCGTTCCTGGCATCCGATCCCGAGTTCGCCACCAACCAGGCCCGCGTCCGCAACCGAGCGAAGGTCGACACCCTCATCGCCGAGGCGACCGCCGGCATGACGCGCGGCGAACTGGTGCGGCGGCTGGACGAGGCCGGTGTGCCCAATGCCTCCATCAACGACACCCACGGCCTGCTCGCCCACCCGCAGCTCGCCGAGCGCGACCGCTGGCGCGAGGTCGGCTCACCGGTCGGAGCACTGCCCGCGATCCTGCCGCCGATCACGTTCGCGGACGCCGAGGCCCGGATGGGACCGATCCCCGCGCTCGGCGAGCACACCGAGGCGGTGCTCGCCGAGCTGGGCTACGACGCCGGGACGATCGACGGGCTGCGGTCCTCCGGCGCGGTCGCCTGAGCGTCCCGGTCGGGCCGGACCGTCAGGAACGCGATCAGGCCGCCGGCCAGCAGCAGCCATCCCGACAGGTCGAAGGCGTGATCGAAGCCAGCCGCCTCGCTCGCGGCCGAGTCGATCAGGCGGCCTGAGACGTACGGCGCCAGGATGCTCGACGTCGCGGCGATCGCGTACGAGGTGGCGAGCGCGGCCGCGCGCTGCCCGGGCGGGCAGATCCGGGCGATCGCCGCGTTGGTCAGCGGCGTCTGCGCGTTGCCCGCCGCGAAACCGATCGCCATCAGCGGCAACATCAGCGCGACCGGGCTGACCCGTGTCAGACCGAGCAGGCACACTCCGGCGGCGAGGGCCGCGATCGCGCCGACCACGCCCTGCGCGAGCCGCGGCGAGGCACCCCGCTTCAGCAGGCGCTGCGCGAGAACGCCCGCGCTCAGGGCGAGGACGACCCCCATCACGCTGGGCAGCCCGATCGCCCCGCTGACTTCGGCGTCGCTGAAGTGGACGTGGTCCTCCAGCCACGTGGGGAGCCACGTGAGCGCCAGCGCGAGCGACCACATGACAGTGAACATCGAGAACGTGCCGCCGAGCCAGGTGCCGGTGAGGAAGACGCGCCGGTAGGGCAGACGGACATCCGGCTCGGCGTCCTCGGCCTTCTCGCTCTCCCTGGACTTGTCGGTCTCCGCCGCCGTCGCCGACGAGTACGGGCCGTCGCCGCCCCAACGCCACCACGCCAGAAGCCAGAGCAGTCCCAGCACGCCCAGGACCCCGAACGAGCCGCGCCAGCCGAGGACGCCGTTGACGACGAGGACCAGCGGCGCGCCGATGACCGCGCCGAGAGCGCCGCCCACGGTCATGAGCGCCGCAGGCAGCGACCGCCGATCCTGCGGGAACCAGCCGAACGCGGTGTGGTTGGCCAGCGGCAGGCTCGGCCCCTCACCGGCGCCGAGCAGGACGCGCGTCCCCAGCAACGCGGCGAACCCGGCCACGGGCAGCAGGATGGGAAGCTGCGCCACGGACCAGATCAGCACGAGCAGAGCCAGCAGCGGCCGGGCGCGCATCCGGTTGCCGAGGAATCCCACCAGCACCGCCGACAGGCTGAAGAGCAGGTAGAAGGCGCTCGCGATGGTGCCGAACTCGGTGGCGGTCAGGTCGAGATCGTCGCGGATGGGGTCGGCGACGAGGCCGAGCACTCCCTTGTCCGCGAAGTTGAGCGCCATGAACGCCATCAGCAACGCGAGGACCACGCGGGCACGGCGTGGTGTGGCGGCGGCGGAGGGTACTGGGGCGGCGGCCGGGGGCGGGGGGTCGAGGGACACCGGCGTCTCCTTCTCGCGGCGCGGGGCCGCACGCGTGAGAACGGATCATATCGACTCATATCCGACTCACATGGACGCCACGGCGATATGCGGCCGGCCGGTGATCGGATGCGGGCCGATATGCGCCCGGACCCCGAACACCTCAGCCACGAACTCCGGCGTGAGCACCTCCAGCGGAGGTCCCGACGCCCGTACGGCACCGTTCTCCAGCACGACGACGTGGTCGCAGTACGCGGCCGCGTGATCCAAGTCGTGCAACGCCGTGAGCAGGGTGAGCCCGAGCGAACGGATCAGGTCGAGCAAGCCGAGCTGCGCCCGTACGTCCAGATGGTTGGTCGGCTCGTCGAGCACGAGGAGCGGCGCCTCCTGGGCGAGCGCGCGGGCCAGCAGCACCCGCTGCCGCTCGCCGCCCGAGAGCGTCGAGAACAGCCGGTCGGCGGCCCACGCCATCTCCACCCGCTTGAGCGACTCCGCCACCGCGGCCCGGTCTGCGGCGTGCTCGCGATCGAGCAGTCCCTTGTGCGGTGCGCGCCCCATCGCGACGACCTCCGCGACGGAGAACTCCGCCGTCAGGTCGCCGTGCTGCGTCACCACCGCACGATGCCGCGCCGCCCGTTTGGCGGGCATTTGCCACAGGTCCGCCCCATTCAGCGACACGACCCCGGTGGCGGGCCGCAGCGCCCGGTAGACGGTGCGCAGCAGGGTCGACTTGCCGCTCCCGTTCGGCCCGATCAGCCCGACGAACTGGCCGGGTTCGGCGACGAGATCGACGCCGGACACGATCGGGGTGGAGTCGATCTCCGCCGTGACACCTTCGATGACCAGCCGCATCCTCACGCACCTCCCGATCGGCGCCGCAGCAGCAGCCAGATGAAGAACGGCACGCCGAGCCCGGTCGTGAAGATGCCGACGGGCAGCTCGTTCGGCCGGTCGACCGTGCGGCAGGCGATGTCGACCGCGACCAGGAACACCGCGCCCATCAGCAGCGCCACGGGCAGCACGCGCCGGTGGTCGCCGCCGACCAGGAACCGGGCGGCGTGCGGCATCATCAGGCCGACGAAGCCGATCCCGCCGACCACGCTCACGGCGGTCGCGGTCAGCAGCGAGCCGATCACCAGCAGCGCGATCCGCAGCGACCGCACCGACGTGCCGAGGCCCGCCGCCGCGTCCTCGCCCGCCATCAGCGCGTTCAGGTTGCGGGCCTGGAGCAGCAGGAACACCATGCAGGCGGCGATCACGGCGGCGGGGATCCCGAGGTCGGACCAGGTGGCGCCCGCGACGCTGCCCATCAGCCAGAACATCAGGCCGTGCAGCTCGGTCGGGTTGACCTGCAACTGGAGGTACGTGGTCGCGGCCGAGCACAGGTAGCCCACAGCGACGCCGATCAGGACCAGCCGGGAGTCGAGCAGCCGCCCGCCCCGTTGCGACAGCGCGTACACCGCCAGCACGCTCAGGATGGACATGGCGAACGCCGCGCCCGTGACCCCGAGCCCGCCCACCGCGGAGGCGCCGAACGCGACGACCAGGACCGCGCCGAGCGACGCCCCGGACGAGATGCCGAGGATGTACGGGTCGGCGAGCGGGTTGCGGACCAGGGCCTGGAGCGCCACCCCCGCGACGCTGAGCGCGGCACCGACGAGAGCGGCGACCAGGACGCGGGGCGTCCGGATGTCCCAGATCACCTGGTCGCGCAGCGGGTCGCCCGCGCCGGCGCCGGTGAGCCGCGTGCCGATCGTCTTCCAGACGGCGCCGAACGGGAGGTTCACCGAGCCGATCGAGATGGCCGCGACAGTGATCAGGACCAGTCCGGCGGCCAGCCCGGCGATGAGCACACCGGTCATCGGCCCGGAGACCAGGTGCGGCCCACGTGTGGACTCAGCCGACACCGTGCACCGCCTTGGCGAGCTTCTCGACGGCCACGGCGTTCAGCGGCCCCAGGAACACGCCGTCGGCCACCGTCGCGAACGAGCGGGTCTTGGACGCCTGCCACTGCGGGTACTGCGCGAAGAGCTTCCGGGCCTCGGCCGCCGGGTCCTCCGACGGCTGGAACGCGCCCACCACGAGCACGTCCACCTGCGCGGTGGCCAGTTGCTCCTTGTTGATGGACGAGACCGCCTCGGGCGCCAGGCCCGCGAAGGAGTTGACGCCTCCGGCGGCCTTGAGCACCTGGTCGGCGACGCCGCCGGTCCAGACGGCGGGAAGGCCGTTCGCGTTCATCATCGCCATGCCGGGATAGGCGATGAGGATCTTCTTGGGGGCCTTGCCCGCGGTCCGGGCGCGGACGGCCTCGATGCGGCGCCGGAGCTCGCCGGTCACCTCGGCGGCCTTGTGCTGGGCGTCGAAGACGCGGCCGAGGAGCCGCAGGAAGTCGTGCGACGACTCGATGGAGGCGTTCTTGTACCTCGTCCGTTCGGCCTGCGTGGCGGTCGGCTTGCCGTACGCGCAGTTGACCGGGTTGACGAGGGTGGTGATGCCGGCGGCGGCGAGCTGCTCGCGCGTCGCCATGCCCTTTTTGGCGTCGAAGCCGCCCGACCAGTGCGAGATCACCAGGTCGGGCTTGGCGGCGAGGACCTGCTCGGCGGGCACCTCGAAGTTCTTGTTCATCGTCAGGCCGCCCGTGGGGAGGGACTTGATGGCCTGGATCATCGAGGGCTCGTCCGACACCCCGTACGACTGGGCGTTGGCAAGGATGTGCTTCTGGAGGCCGAGAAGGATGAAGCTCTCGACCTCGGCGACCGACGTCCCGTTGAGGATGAGGACGCGCTGCGGTGGCTTGGCGAAGGTGACCTTCTGGCCGCAGTTGTCGAACGTGAGCGGGTAGCCGGTCTTGGCCGGGGCGGCGTCGGCGCCCGGCGAGACGGTGTCGGCTCCGGAGGAGGAGCCTCCGCATCCGGCCGCGGCGGTCGCGAGCGTCAGCGCGGCGAAGGCAGGCAGCATCGTACGAACGTGCATAGGGGGATTCCCTTGCTTCCGGTGAAGTGGACGGATGCACGAAGGCACGCCGGACCTGCCCACCGGGGCGATGGGATCAGGCGGCGGCGTGCGGTCGTACCACCGGAGGCCCGCGACGCCGGACGGCACGGGCGAGCAGCACGCCGAGGAGCGGCGCCGGGTCAGTGGCGACCAGCACGGCCCACGGCGGGCGGTGCGTCTCGACACGGCGCGGGATCGGCCACACGAACGTGACCGCGATCGCGAAGACGGCGGTGAGCAGCCACCAGAGGGCCCGGTCGGCACCGGCGAGCAGCGCGGCGGCGGCGATCGCGGCCACCAGGTGCCCGGCGAGCATCGACGGACCGAACGGCGCCCCCGCAGCCCCGGCCGGGGACGGCGGGGGCACGGCGCCCGCGTGGTGTGCCGGACCGGAGGCCGTGACCGCGAAAGACACGTGGAAGGCGACCTGGGCCCAGCCGACCACGACCAGGATCTTCCAGAACGAGAGCAGCCGCGCGGCCACTGTGACGCAGAGAACGCCCACGACGGTGCCGGTCACGAACACCGCGGGGAGGGGCGGCAGGCAGCACGCGCCGCCGACGCCCAGTGAGTGACCGGCGAGCGCGAGGAGCGTGCAGGCGGCAGCGAGAAATCCGCCCCGCATGCACCGCCCCATCGCCGAACCGATCACGGGGGCCAGCCTAGAGCGACGGGTGATCAAGGGCGGGTGCGGGTCCGGACCGTCGCGGGGCCGCGGTTATCGTGGGGGGCATGAGCAGCGCGAACGGCCCAGAGGGAACGTCGCACGGTCTCCGCCGCGATGAACTGCGGGACTTCCTGCGGACGCGGCGCGCCCGGCTCACGCCGCGGGACGTGGGCATGCCGGACGCCGGGCGGCGCCGGACGCCGGGCCTGCGGCGCGAGGAGGTCGCCGTCCTGGCCGGGGTCGGGGTGTCCTGGTACACCTGGCTCGAACAGGGCCGCGACATCAAGGTCTCCGAGGCCGTGCTCGACGCGATCGCCCGCGCGCTGCGGCTGGACGAGGCCGAACGGCAGCACCTCTACCTCCTCGCCGGGCTCAACCCGCCCCAGGCCGAGGCGAACACCACGGCGGAGATCAGCCCCGAGCTCCAGCGGGTGCTGGACGCGTGGTCGCCCCGGCCCGCCTACGTCCGGGACCGCCACTGGAACTTCGCGGCGATCAACCAGGCCGCGCAGGTCGTCTTCGGTTACGACGTGCATGATCACAACTGTGTGGTGACGTTCTTCACCAACGAGCGTTACCGGGCGCGGGACACCCAATGGGCCGTGGCCGCGGAGAAGGTGGCGGGCCGGTTCCGCGCCGACGCCGCCCGCTATCCGGACGACCCCGAGTTCGGACGGATCGCCGCGGACCTGAGCGCGGTCAGCCCGGAGTTCGCCGAGATCTGGGCCCGCCACGAGGTCACCGGTGAGACCACCGCCGTCAAGACCATCGACCATCCCGACGTGGGGGAGATGGCGTTCGAGGCCCTGGCGATGCCGCTGGAGGAGATTCCCGGTCACCACCTGGTGCTGCACAATCCCAAGCCCGGCACCGAGACCCAGGAACGGCTCGAACGCCTGATGCGCCACGTCCGCCTCGTTCAAGCGAGCTAGGCGCGCACCGCTGGCCAAGGGCGCCGACTTCGAGACGCGCCCGGCATCCTGGTGGTGCCACACCCAGGATAAGCCGCGTCTGTTCGCCTCCCCGGCCGTCCAGCACGATCGTTGTCATGACGAACGAGGGGCGCTTCACCGGAAAGATCGCGCTGATCACGGGTGGCACGAGCGGCATGGGCCTGGCCACGGCCGCCCGCCTGCTGGCCGAGGGCGCACAGGTGATCATCACTGGCCGCGACCAGGCCCGCCTGGACACCGCCGTCAAGGAACTGGACACCGTCAAAGAACTGGACACCGTCAAGGAACTGGACGCGGGCGGCCGCGCCCTGGCCGTGCGCGCGGACGCCGCGAGCCTGGCCGATCTCGACACCCTGATGGCGACCGTCCGGGACCGGTTCGGACGTCTCGACGTGGTCTTCGCCAACGCGGGCGTCGGCACGTTCAAGCCGAGCGCCGAGATCACCGAGGCCGACTTCGACGAGACGGTGGCGGTCAACTTCAAGGGCGTCTACTTCACGGTCCAGAAGGCCGTGCCGTTGATGAGCGACGGCGGCGCCATCGTCATCAACGCCTCCTGGACGCTCTACCGTGGCCTTCCGGTCGCCTCGGTCTACTCGGCGACCAAGGCCGCCGTGCACAACCTGGCCCGTACCCTCGCCGCCGACCTGGCCCCGCGGCGCATCCGGGTCAACTCCGTCAGTCCCGGTTACATCGACACCCCGATGTTCCGCGGCGCCGCGCCCACCACGGAGGAGGCGGCCGCCTATGCGGCCCAGGTGGTCGCCGGCCGTCTCGGTTCCTCGGAAGACGTGGCCGGCGCGGTCGCCTTCCTGGCCTCCGCCGAGGCCTCGTACATCAACGGCCAGGACCTGGTCATCGACGGCGGCCTCGTCACGGCCGTCCCCGCCTGAAAGGAAGAATCATGAGGACACGTACGTTCGCAGGCACGCAGGTCGGCGCGGTCGGGCTCGGCTGCATGGGCATGAGCTGGGCCTACGGCGAATCCGAGCGGGACGACGCCGCCTCGATCGCGCTGATCCACGAGGCGGTCGACCTCGGCGTCACCTTCCTCGACACCGCCCAGGTCTACGGCGACGGGGACAATGAGGCCCTCCTCGGCCGCGCGCTCGCCGGCCGGCGCGACCGGGTCGTGCTCGCCACCAAGACCGGCCTGCGGGTCACGGACCGCGCGACCACCTCCATGGGGCGTGACGGCTCACCCGAGCACGTGAAGAGGTCGCTCGAAGACAGCCTGCGCCGCCTGGACACCGACATCGTCGACCTCTACTACCTGCACCGCGTCGACCCCGAGGTACCCCTTGCGGAAACCTGGGGAGCGATGGCCGAGCTGGTCGCCGAAGGCAAGGTCCGGCACCTCGGCCTGTCCGAAGTGACCGTTTCGCAAGCTCAAGAAGCGCACGATGTCCACCCGGTGGCGGCGATCCAGTCAGAACTGTCGCTGTGGACGCGGGACCCGATGGACGCGCCGGGCGGCAGCGCCGGAGGCTTCTCCGGCGACCTCATCTCCGGCGGCGGGCCGGGCGACGTGGTCGGCTGGTGCAGGGACAACAACGCCGTGTTCGTGCCGTTCTCTCCCCTCGGCCGGGGTTTCCTCACCGGCGCCGTCACCGCCGCCGACTTCGAGGACTCCGACTACCGCGGCCGCAACCCGCGCTTCCAGGAGGAGGCGCTCAAGGCCAACCTGCGGATCGTCGACATCGTCAAGGGCGTCGCAGCACGTCACGGTGCCACCCCGGCCCAGGTCGCCATCGCCTGGACGCTCGCCCAGGGCGACCACGTCATCCCGATCCCCGGCACCAAGAAGTCCAAGTACCTGAACGAGAACGCCGGGGCCGCCGACCTCGACCTCACCCCGGCCGACCTGGCCGAGCTGAACGACGTACCAGCGGCCGTCGGGAGCCGATACTGATGAAGGCAGTCACCATCCCCCAATTCGGGGAAGCCGACGTCCTGACCCTCGCCGACGTAGAGACACCCGAACCAGGCCCAGGCCAGGTCGCCATCGACGTCACCTACGCGGGAGCCAACTTCGCCGAGATCCTCTATCGCCAAGGCATCGCGAACGTCCCCTTGCCGTTCGTCCCCGGCATCGAGGTGGCCGGGCACGTCCGCTCCCTCGGGCCTGATGTCGAAGGCCTCCGCATCGGCCAGCCGGTCGCCGCGCTCACCATCGTCGACAGCGGCGGCTACGCCGAGGTCGTGGTGACGTCCGCCGACCTGGTGGCCCCGATCGAGAACAACCTGAGCTTGCACGTCGCCGCGGCGGTGCCGTCCAACAGCACCACCGCCTTCCTGGTCCTCGACCGCGTGGCCCGCATCGAGCCCGGTGAATCCGTCCTGGTCCACGCCGCCGCCGGAGGGGTCGGATCCCAGCTGGGCCAAGCGGCCCGCCTCCTGGGCGCGAACCGCATAGCCGGCACGGTGGGCAGCCCCGCCAAAGTGAAAACCGCCGAATCCTTCGGCTACGACGAAGTGATCCTCCGCGACGAGCTCACCGGCACTGGCGACTTCGACATCGTCGTCGACATGGTCGGCGGCCCGGCCCGCCGCGCCAGCCTGGACGCGCTCGCCCCGATGGGCCGCATGGTCGTGATGGGCAACGCATCCGGTGCCGACGACGTCGGCATATCAGCCAACGAGCTGTGGTTCGCCAACAAGACCGTGTCAGGCTTCAACCTCGCCGCGTTCTCCGCCGCCTTCCCAGCCGAAGCAGGCCGCGCCCTACGCCGGGCGGTCGCCGCAGCCGGTGGCGACCTGCGACTCCAGGTCGAAGAGCTTCCTTTGGAGGACGCCGCCGAGGCCCACCGCCGCATCGAGTCGGGCTCCACCACCGGCAAACTGGTCCTCAAGATCTGACTAGCGGTCGACGAGGTGGGTCTGCTGGGTGGCTATGGCGTCGGCGGCACCGCGGACGATCGCGTCGATGAGGGCTTCGCAGGTGGGGAGTTCGTCGATGAGCGCGACCACCTGGCCTGAGGCCATCACGCCCAGGTCGGGGTGGCCGTCGACCATGGCGGCTTTCAGCAGCATGGGGGTGTTGGCGGCCATGAGGACCTGCGACCAGGACAGGTCCTTGCCGTGCTTCATGGCCCTGCCGTCGGCGATCATGTCGCGCCAGGACATGCCGGAGATCTTCTTGAAGCGGGCGCCGTTGCGCAGGGCGCGGACCAGGCCGGTCAGGCGGCCGGAGCGTTCGAGGGTGTCGACCAGTTCGCTGCGCAGCACGCGGTGGGGCATGCCGTCCACCTGGCGGGTGACCACCGTCTCGGTGGTGCCCAGGTAGACCTGCTTGACCTCGTCGGGGACCGAGCTGTCGGCGGTCAGGAGGAAGCGGGTGCCCATGGCGACGCCCGCCGCGCCGTACGCGAGGGCGGCGGCCAGGCCGCGGCCGTCGAAGAAGCCGCCGGCGGCGATCACCGGGATGTCGACGGCGTCGACGACCTGGGGAAGGAGGAGGGTGGTGGCGACGGCGCCGGTGTGGCCGCCGCCCTCGCCGCCCTGGACGAGCACCGCGTCCGCGCCCCAGGCGGCGACCTTCTCGGCGTGGCGGCGGGCGCCCACGGACGGGATCACGATGGTGCCGGCGTCCTTGAGCTTGGCGATCAGCTCTTGTCTGGGGGCCAGGGCGAACGAGGCGACCCGTACGCCTTCTTTGATGAGGAGGTCGATCCGGTCGCCGGCGTCGGTGGCGTCGGCGCGGAGGTTGACGCCGAACGGGGCGTCCGTGCGGTCCTTGACCTCGTGGATCGCGGTGGTGAGCTGGTCGAGCGTCATGGTGGCCGACGCGAGGACGCCAAGGGCTCCCGCGTTGGCCACGGCCGACACCAGACGCGGTCCGGCCACCCAGCCCATGCCTGTTTGGACGACGGGATGCCGGACGCCTGTGAGGCGGGTCAGGGGCGTGTCGAGGACCTGGTCGATCATGACGGGACCTCGCGTTCGCGGAGGGCCTTGGGGTCGAGGACCTCGCGCATGACCTGCAGCTCGTCAGGGGTGGGCAGGCGGGTCTCGGGCACGTCGGCGGGGACGTCGAGGTCGAAGCCGGTGTTGCCGACGACGTCGGAGACCGAGACGCCGGGATGCACGGAGCGGAGGCGCATGCGCCGGGTGGGCGTGGCGAAGTCGAGCACGGCGAGGTTGGTGACGACGGCGCGGATCTCGTGCGCGCCGCGGTCGTGGCCGATGCCGCTCACGAAGTCGACCTTCTCGGTGAAGACGCGGGTCGAGTGCTTGGGCACCCAGTAACTGGTCGTGTTGAGCAGGGTGTTGCCAGGGCCGCCGCGCACGCCGAGGAGTTGGCGTTTGGGCCGCTCCCAGTCTCCGATGCAGGAGATGTTGGTGTTGCCGAACGGGTCGATCTGGACGGGACCCATGACGACGTGGCGCCGTCCGTTCAGCACCAGCCAGAGGTGGTCGCGGAACGGCAGCCAGCCTTCGATGCCGGTGGCCGACCGGCCGAGCGGAACGGGCTCGGCGCTCAGCACCGGGCCTCCGTCCGTGGTGAGGAGGTCTGGCTCGAACGTCGCGCGCGCCAGCCGGGAGCCGAGCATCGGGACGAAGCCCGCGACGGCCGCGGCCACGATCTCGCCGTCGCCCCGGAACAGCTCGGCGCAGGCCACGGCGCAGATCTCGGCTCGTGTCGCCGTCGTCATCGGCTCTCCTCCTGCCACGTGCGTACGGCGTCCTGGTAGGCGGCCTCGTCCCCGGACAGGAACCGCTCACGGAAGGCGGTCCACTCGGCGGGGTCGGCGGCGGCCTTGGCGTAGAGCTTCTGGAACGCCTCGTCGCGTTCGTGGTCGGGCTCGCAGGTCGTGAAGTGTGCGCCGTTCGGCGTCTCGACCACCCCGGTGACCTGGGAACGGCTGATGAGGAGGGACTGGAGCGGGCCCTCCTTGAGGAGGTCGCCGGTGTCGACGAGCCGTTCGCACGAGACATAGGTGCGGTCGGCGGCCTTGGCGAAGAGGTCGTCCATGTACGGGTCGGGGCCGAGATACTGGGCGTTGCCGCGTGCGTCGGCGCGGTTCATGTGGACGAGGGCGACGTCCATCGTGAGAGCCGGGACCGCGACCAGTTCCTGGCCGTCCTCGTACGGCGAACGGATCGTCCTCAGCTCCGGGTTGACCTTCAGCACGTCCGAGCCGAGCCCCGCCGGAGTCGGCAGGAACGGCAGCCGGTGCGCCGCCGCGTACAGCCCGAACATGAACATGCCCTCGTCGTACTCGGTCAGCTGGATGTCACCGTTCTGCCGCGCCTGCCGGAAGTGCGGCTCCAGCGGGATCGTGTCCAGCGTGACGAACGCGGTGACCAGCCTGCGCACCTTGCCGTACGCGCAGAGCAGGCCGACATCGGGCCCGCCGTAGGAGATCACCGTCAGGTCGGTCACCGGGGAGTTGCAGATGGCCCGCACCAGCGCCATCGGCTTGCGGCGCGACCCCCAGCCGCCGATCCCGATCGTCATGCCGCTCTCCAGCGACCCGGCGATCTCGTCGATCGCCATGACCTTGCTCGCTGAACTCACCGGGCTCACCGGCCCTCCTTGCGCACGAAGGCGTCGCGGTGGGCGTCACCGGCGCCGACCAGATTCAGTTCGAAGGTGAAGCCCTGCTCGTAGCGGTAGCTGCGCTTCACGTCGATCGGATCGATCCCGTTGAGGGACTCCTTGGCGCGCCGGATGACGTACGGGTCCTTGGCGGCGATGTTCCCGGCGACCTCGAGGGCCTTCGCGCGCAGCTCCGCGGCCGGGACCACCTCCAGCACCGATCCGTGCCGGTGCAGTTCCTCGGCGGTCACGTTGCGGCACGTGTAGACCATCGCGCGCATCAGGTGCTGCGGAACGAGGCGCGCCAGGTGGGTGGCGGCGCCGAGCGCGCCCCGGTCGACCTCGGGGAGGCCGAAGTAGGCGTCCTCGGCGGCCACGATGATGTCCGCGTTGCCGACCAGGCCGATGCCGCCGCCCAGGCAGAAGCCGTTCACCGCGGCCACGACCGGCACCTCGCACTCGTAGACGGCCGCGAAGGCCGCGTAGCAGCCCCGGTTGGCGCCCACCAGCGCGGTGTGGCCCTCGGTGTTCTGCATCTCCTTGATGTCGACGCCCGCGTTGAACCCGCGTCCCTCGGAGCGGAGCACGACGGCGCCGACCTTCTGGTCGCGCCCGGCCGCGAGCAGGGCGTCGGCAAGGTCGAACCACCCGCGCACGGTCAGCGCGTTGACCGGCGGGGCATCGACGACGATCTCGGCGACCCCGCCCGCGTGGGTCGTGGTGGAGATTCCCATGCGCTACCTTTCCACCAAACATTTGTTAGAACAGACCGTAGCAGAGGAGGGCCGGATGTCTCTTTCGCTGGATCTGACCGGCAGGCTCGCCGTCGTCACCGGGGGAGTGCGCGGGGTCGGGCTGGGCATCAGCCGCGCCCTCCTGGACGCGGGGGCGGAGGTGGTCGCCGTCGCCCGGCGAGAGCCGGAGTCGTTGCCGTCCGCCAGTGGCCGGACGGCCCGCTTCGCCTCGCTCGACGTCCGTGACCCGGCCGCGGCCGAGGCCTTCTTCGACGGTCTCGAACGGGTCGACGTCCTGGTCAACAACGCGGGCGGCACCCCGTTCCTGCCGGTCGCCGAGGGCGAGGTCCGCACCCACACCAAGATCATCGAGCTCAATCTCACCTCGGCACTGATCATGTCGAGGGCCGCCAACGCGCGCATGCAGGCCCAGGACGGCGGCGGCTCGATCATCATGATCAGCAGTGTCAGCGGCGTACGCCCCTCGCCCGGCACCGCCGCGTACGGCGCGGCCAAGGCGGGCCTGGACAACCTCGCCACCTCGCTGGCCGTCGAATGGGCGCCGCGCGTCCGGGTCAACTCGCTCACGCTCGGCATGGTCCGGACCGAGCAGTCGCACCTGCACTACGGCGACGAGGACGGTATCGCCGCCGTGGCCGGCACGGTGCCGCTGGGCCGCCTGGCCGACCCGTACGACATCGGTGCGGCCTGCGCGTTCCTCGCCTCCGACCTCGCGGGTTACATCAGCGGGTCCGCGCTGCTGCTGCACGGCGGGGGCGAGCGCCCTGCCTTCCTGGACGCCGCCAACGTCAACAAGAAGGAGGACTGAATGATCTGCAAGGACCGGGTCGTCGTCGTCACCGGAGCGGGCCGCGGCCTCGGCCGGGCGCACGCGCTGGAGTTCGCCCGCCAGGGTGCCAGGGTCGTCGTGAACGACCTCGGCGTCGCCCGCGACGGCACCGGCGACGCCTCCGACGGCCCCGCGCACGAGGTGGTCAAGGAGATCGAGCAGCTCGGCGGGCAGGCGGTCGCCAGTCCCCACGACATCGCCACCGAGGAGGGGTCGGCCGCGCTGGTCGCCACCGCGATCGACACGTTCGGCCGCCTCGACGTCCTGGTCAACAACGCGGGCTTCCTGCGCGACCGGATGCTGATCAACCTGTCCGAGGACGAGTGGGACGCGGTCATGCGCGTTCACCTCAAGGGGCACTTCCTTCCGCTCAAGCACGCCGGGCGGTACTGGCGGAGCGAGAGCAAGGCGGGGCGGCCGGTCGACGCCCGCGTCATCAACACCTCGTCCGGCGCGGGCCTGCTGGGCAGCGTGGGCCAGGGCAACTACTCGGCCGCGAAGGCCGGCATCGTGGGGCTGACCCTGGTCGCGTCGGCCGAGCTCTGCCGGTACGGGGTGACGGTCAACGCGATCGCCCCGGCCGCCCGGACGCGCATGACCGAGGAGGTCTTCGCGCAGACCATGGCCGCGCCCGCCGAGGGCGAGTTCGACGCGATGGCGCCCGAGAACGTCTCGCCGCTGGTGGTCTGGCTGGGCTCGGCGGAGTCGCGCGGTGTCACCGGCCGGGTCTTCGAGGCCGAGGGCGGCAAGATCTGCGTGATGGACGCCTTCCGGCACGGCCCCGCCGTCGACAAGGGCGCCCGCTGGGATCCCGCCGAGCTGACTCCCGTTCTCACCGATCTCCTTGCCCGGTCGGCGGCGCCCGAGCCGGTCTACGGCGCGAGCTGAGCACCGGCGGTGGAGCCGGCGCCGGCGCCGGCGCCGGCCATGGTGGCGGCGGTGGCACGCAGGACCGTGCTCGGACTCTGGCCTCGCACACGCTTGAACGCGTTGCTGAACGCGAATCCGTCCGAGTAGCCGACCTTGCGCGCCACCGACGTGACGCTCGAACCCGGCTCGCGCAGCAGATCGGCCGCCACTGCCATCCGCCACTCGGTCAGGTAGGTCAGCGGCGGCTGACCGACGAGCTCGCTGAACCGCCGGGCGAAGACGGCCCGCGACATGCCGATCTCGGCGGCCAGCCCGGCCACCGTCCAAGGCCGGGCGGGGTCGTCATGGAGCAGCCGGAGCGCCTGCCCGATCTGCGGATCGGCCAGCGCGCGGTATCCGGCGGGCGGTTCGGCGTCGGGCCGGGCGAACCACGAGCGCAGCACCCGGACCAGCAGCATGTCGAGCAACCGGTCGAGGATGACCTGCTGGCCCGGATCCTCGCGGGCGATCTCCGTGGCGAGCAGGTCGAGCAGCGGTGCGAACTCGGGTGCTCCGGGAATGACGACCAGCTCCGGAAGCGCCCGGAGGAGGCGCTCGCAGACGTCCCCGCGCATCGCGTACTCGGCCGTGACGAAGAGATCGGAGCCGTCGGCCGTGAGCCCGTACGTCCGTGGACCCAGCACGAAGTTGTGCCCGGCGGTGTCCGGCCCGTCCGCCGTCAGCCAGCACCGGTCGGCGTCCTCGATGACCACCTGGGCCGGGGTGTCCGGGCTGTCTCCCACGGTGAACGAGCCGTTGCCCCGCACAAGGACGATGTCGCCCTCCCTGGCCTCCACCGGCTCACCGCCGGCCGGTGTGATCCAGGCGTTCCCGCTCAGCATGGTGCCGAGGGCCAGCGGGGTCGGCGAGGCGAAATGCACCGCCCAGGGGGGCTCGGCGACGGACCGGCAGAACGTCGCGCCGCGCGCCCGGACCCCGGAGAGGAGGTCGTCGAGGAGGTCCATAGCGAGACGATCTCACATCAGACCATGGACTCCAGATACGAGATCGTCGTCGTGCGGATGCCAGGGTCGCCGCCGGCGAAGCCGTGGCAGAGCCGCGCCGAGCCCCCGGTCTGCTGGATCGCCATCCCCTCGGCCTTCCGGTAGACGTGCGGGAACGCGGACGAAGGGCCCGAGTCGAGGGAGCGTCGCTGCACGGTGCGTCCGCTCCTGAGATCGACGGCGGTGAGGCGTGCCTCGTCCTGAAGGTTCGCCGCCAGGATGTACAGGTGCCGGTCGTAGGCGGCGTAGCCCTGGACCTCCACGAAGATCTCGCTCGGCAGTCCTGGACGGAAGGCCCGCGAGAGCATCGGCTCGGCGAACCAGGCGACCGGGTGGTACCTGCCGGCGATCACTTCGTTCAGCGAGTAGACGGCGTACCGTGCCCTGTTGGCCAGGACGTACCGCTGCACCAGCCGGTTGTTGACCGGGTCGAGGGCGCAGGTGACCTCGGTGGCGCCACGGATCAGCGTGTGCTTCTCGACCCCCGCCGAGTCGGGGGTGAACGTGGCGCCGTCGACGAACGGGATCCGGGCGAGCGCCCGGCCGGTGCAGTCCAGCCCGTCCGTCCGCACGGCGCCGTCCACCTCGATCCACAGACGGACATGACCGGGGGTCGACTCGACCGCGAGCGACATCCCGTGGCCCCACCCCTTGCCCGCCCGGTCGCGCAGGATCATGTCACCGAGGACGTTGCCGGACATGTCAGTCCTTGTGACGTGCAGCCGGCCCGCGGGCGCGGCGCCGGCCTCGTCGAGGACCTGCACGAAGTACAGATGGCCGCGCAGGTCGTCGAAGCCGAACGACTGGATCACGGTGCCCGGAAGGATCGCCTTGTTCCACAGCAGGGAGTGAACGGAGCCGGAGAGGTCGAAGCGCCTCGAGACCGCGGTGCCGGATCCGGCCGAGGCGTTCGCGGTCCGCGTGCCGGTGAGAAGGGGCCCCAGCGCGACCGCCGCGGCGGCACGTCCGCCGAGCGTCAGCACGCGCCGCCGGTTCCACTGCTTCTCATGCATGGGGCCACCCTCGTCATACCCGATCTCCGCTCCGTGGCAAGGTAGCGGTCCTCGGCGGGAGGCGCGTCATCCCAAAGTGTGATCTTCAGGACGATCGCGCATGGAATCGAGACGGACACTCATGGATCGTCTCGCCTGGCCCTGATGTCATGATCAGCATGACCGAATCGACCATTCTCGTGCTCGGCGGCCGTGGCAAGACCGGCCGCAGGGTCGTCGCACGCCTCAACGACCTCGGCCGCCCTGTTCGCGCGGCCTCCCGCACCACCGGCTTCGACCTGGGCGACCGGGCCACCTGGAACGCCGCTCTGGACGGCGTCTCCGCCGTCTATCTGGTCCCGATGAACGAGTTCGTGGACCAGTCCGTCGTCCCGGAGTTCACGGCCGCGGCCGCCGCGGCCGGCGTCCAGCGCATCGTGCTCCTGTCCGCTCGTGGCGTTGGCGGGGAGGCGCAGCCCTCTCAGGAGCAGGCCGAACGCGCCGTACGCGAGTCCGGTCTCGCCTGGACGATCCTCCGCCCGGCCTGGTTCGCCCAGAACTTCAGCGAGGACTTCCTGCTTGAGCCGCTGCTCGCCGGCGAACTGGCGCTCCCCGCGGGAGAGGGGCGCGAGGCGTTCATCGACGCCGAGGACATCGCCGACGTCGCGGTCGCCGCACTCACCCAGGAGGGCCACACCGGCCAGATCTACGAGCTCTCCGGCCCCGAGCCCCTGTCGTTCCGTACCGCCGTCGAGCTCATCGCCGAGGCCTCCGGCCGGGAGATCCGCTATACCCCGCTCTCGGTGCCGGAGTTCGTGGCGTCGCTCACCGCGCTGGGCCTCTCCGCCGAGGTGGCCGAACTCCTGGCAGGCCTGCTGGACGGCATCAGCCGGGGCACGGGCGACCGGGTCAGCGACGGCGTCCGGCGTGCCCTGGGCCGAGACCCACGCCCCTTCGAGGACTACGTCAAGTCCGCCGCCGCCAACGGCAGCTGGCCCTCGTAGATCATTCGTGCTCGCTGGATCATTCGTCCTCGTCGAGCAGCGCGAGCAGGGCGCGAAGCTGCTCGCGCTGCTCGGCGGACAGCGGCCGGAAGACCTCCTCGGCGGCCTCGCGGCGGGCCTCGGCCATCCGCGTCCGCGCCGCACGCCCCTTCGCGGTGGGGGACACCAGGGTCGAACGGCGGTTGCCGGGGTCGGGCGCGCGGCCGGCCAGCCCGGCCGCTTCCAGCGCGTCCACCACGGTGGTGACCGAACGGGGGACCACGCCGAGGCGCTCGGCCAGCTCCGCCATGCGCAGGGGCTCCTCGGCGCTCGTGATCACTCGCAGGGCCCGGGACAGGGACGGGGTGAGTCCGAGCGGCGCCAGGCGTTCCATCTGCTTGCGGCGGATCATGCGGGCGGTCTGGCCGAAAAGCTCCACCAGATCCTTCTCCATTCAAGAGAGCCTAGCTCATAGTTCAGTGGAATAACTATGAGCTTGACTCAGTTATGCCGGGCGTGCCTACCGAGGAGCCGCCCATGCAGTCCACGTCACCAGAGGTCCGCCGCATCCTGCGGCTGTTCCGCCCCTACCGCGGCCGGCTCGCCGTCGTCGCCCTCTTCGTCGGCCTGTCCTCGCTGGTCTCCCTGGCCTCCCCGTTCATGCTCCGCGAGGTGCTGGATGTCGCGCTGCCGCAAGGTCGCACCGGACTGCTGAGCGCGCTCGTCATCGGCATGGTCGCCGTCGCGATCGCCACCAGCGCGTTCGGGGTGCTGCAGACCTACATCTCCACCGGAGTCGGGCAGCGGGTCATGCACGACCTGCGCACCGCCGTGTACGGGCACCTCCAGCGGATGCCGCTCTCGTTCTTCACCAGGACCCGGACCGGCGAGGTCCAGTCCCGGATCGCCAACGACATCGGAGGGATGCAGTCCACGGTCACCTCGACCGCCACCTCGCTCGTCTCCAACTTCACCTCGGTCATCGCGACCTTCATCGCCATGGCGGTCCTCGAATGGCGGCTCACCCTCGTCTCCCTGCTCATGCTGCCGTTCTTCGTCTGGATCAGCCGCCGCGTCGGCAAGGAGCGCAAGCGGATCACCGGCCAACGCCAAAGGCAGATGGCCGCCATGTCGGCGATCGTCGAGGAGTCCCTCTCGGTCAGCGGCATCCTGCTCGGCCGGACGATGGGACGGTCCCGCGCGCTGACCGACGACTTCGCGGCCGAGTCCCGTGACCTGGTCGACCTGGAGATCCGGTCGAGCATGGCCGGGCGCTGGCGGCAGTCGACCATCGGCATCGTCATGTCGGCGATGCCCGCGATCATCTACTGGGCCGCCGGGCTCACCGCCGCAGGCGGCCGGCCGCTGATCTCGATCGGCACCCTGGTGGCGTTCACCACCCTTCAGGCCTCTCTCTTCCGCCCGATGGTGATGCTGCTGCAGACCGGCGTCGAAGTCCAAAGCTCTCTGGCCCTGTTCAGCCGCATCTTCGAATACCTCGACCTGCGGCCGGACATCGAGGAGCCCGCCAAGCCGACGCCGATCCAGAACGTCCGCGGTGAGGTCCGTTTCGAGCACGTGGGCTTCTCCTACGACGGCTCCCCGGCTCTGCAAGACCTCGACCTGGTCGTCCCCGCCGGCACGAGCCTCGCCGTCGTGGGCGAGACCGGCTCGGGCAAGACGACCCTGGGCTACCTCGTGCCGCGCCTCTACGACGCCACCACCGGCCGGATCACGATCGACGGCGTCGACGTCCGCGAGCTGTCGTTCGAAGACCTCTCCAACGCGGTCGGCGTGGTCTCCCAGGAGACCTACCTCTTCCACGCCAGCGTCGCCGACAACCTGCGTTTCGCGAAGCCGGACGCCACCGACGAGGACCTCCACTCCGCCGCTCGCGCCGCGCAGATCCACGACCACATCATGAGCCTCCCCGACGGCTACGACACGATGGTCGGCGAACGCGGCTACCGGTTCTCCGGCGGCGAGAAGCAGCGCCTGGCGATCGCCCGCACCATCCTGCGCAACCCGCCGATCCTGGTGCTGGACGAGGCGACCAGCGCCCTGGACACCCAGACCGAGCAGGCCGTCCAGGAGGCCATCGACCGCCTCGCCGAGGGCCGCACCACCATCACGATCGCGCACCGCCTCTCCACCGTCCGTGACGCCGACCAGATCATCGTCCTCGACCACGGCCGGGTGGCCGAACGCGGCACCCACGGCGAACTCCTGGCCCACGACGGCCACTACGCGGCACTGACAGCCCGCGACGGCACTCCCGTCCCCGTCGCCTAGCCACACTCGCACCGGACGCGTGGCGGAAGCCAGAGCCACGCGTCGGCCACGGTCTCCTTGCACTTCACCCGCAGGGCCCGGTACCGCTCCGGGTCGATGTAGGCCCCGTTTCCGGTGACCTCCCTGTACATCTCATCGGAGACGATGAGCCCGAGATCCGTCCCGGCGAGGTCGATCGCCTCCTTGAAGTCCGCGGCCTCCAGCATCCGGAAGAGATGGGTCACGGCACGGCCGCCCACCCCGTACTCGTCCACGAACACGAACCCCGCATGCCCGGCGACCCGCAGCCGCAACCGGGCCGCCTCGCTGAGCATCATGTTGCGCCGCCGCAGAACCGCCTTGAGATGGTGGGCGAGCGGATCCATGAGCAGGAACGCCGGCACCGCCGGTGGCAGGACGATCAGGATCCCGTCGCCCCGATCCTCATGGTGGACCGCCGGCCAGGACAGCCGGGTCATCGAGAACGCCTCCTGCACCGCCTCGTACATCACGTGACGCAGCCCGCGCTGAATTCCTTCATCGCGATACGGCGAGCCGAACGAGATGATGTCGAGAGCGAGCAGGGAAGTGTAACTCCGAGGCGCGAACACCTCGACCTCCCGGATAAGTCCGGGGGATTGCGGGAGTGTACCGATCGTTGCTGTAGGTGTTGCCCGATGGCCCCTGAGTCGTATGCTCATCACAGGTCGAGAGCCTTTCTGCGCGAGGGTTTCCTCGGTCTTCCTGGGCGGGGTTCTCGTGGCAGCGGGGACCTCGCCGGCGCTTCTGGGTCTGCCGACATTATGCTTCAGCTTTTCCTGGCATTCCGCTGGGGTTGATCTGCCGACACGCAGATAGAAGAATTCTTTTGATCCCTTGCCAACTCGATACATGGCACAGTGGGACCAGGCTTCCTGCCGCCCGTCACGCCCGGTAGCCGCGACAAAAGCGCCTGATCGGGCCGATGGTGCTGGAGGTGCGGCAGCGCGTAAAGATGTTGCCGAAAGAATGCGTCCCGACGCGTCCAGGCCATCTGCCAGTTGGCGTTCCGGTGTTCGTGCATGTCCTGCTCGCATTCTGCTGGATCCTGCTCTTGGGTGTTGGCACCCTGCTATCTCGCTGATTTAATCAAGGCGTCTCGAAGGACGGCCAACCGCAACGTGTCCGTCTGCTGGAGATCAGAATTCGATCTTTACTCGATGAGTTAGGGGTCGGCATGGCGATGCCTTCCGGGCCAGGGCCCGTGGTCCAGCGGGCGATTCTGACCAGCGAACTCCAGCGGCTCCGGCTGGCCCACGGATCCACCCAGGGGCAGGTCGCCGCGGCCCTGGATTGGTCACCGTCCAAACTCATCCGGATTGAGGGCGGCACGGTCGGCATCTCGACCACCGATCTGCATGCCCTCCTGCGTTATTACGGCCTCTCAGAAGAAGACCCGGAAGTGGCCAAAATGACCGAACTCGCGCGCGGTGGCCGGCAGCGGGGATGGTGGTCGCTCTACCGCAACGAGATGTCGTCAGAATACCTGGACTTCATTGGATATGAGGCCGGAGCCTCCGTCATCAGAAGTGTTCAGCCTCTGGTGATTCCGGGACTTCTGCAGATCGAAGACTACGCCAACGCGCTCACCATCGAATTCGTCGACTCGCACGCTGAACGTGACATCGTCGTGGAAGTGCGAATGCAACGCCAGGAGAGTGTCCTCGGCCGGCCCGACCCGCCGGAACTGCTGGTGATCGTCGATGAGGCGGCACTGCGTCGCCGGGTGGGCGGGCAGATCGACTCCGGGATCATGCCGCGTCAGTTGCGGCACATCATTGAGATGATGTCCGAAGACAGAATCTCGGTCGAGGTCATTCCTTTCGAGAACGGCGCACATTTCGGAATGATGGGGCACTTCACCATCCTCGAATTCGTTGACAGCAGGCTCGGCGACGTCATGTTCTTTGAGAATGCCCGCGGATCGGACCTGGTGACCGAGCGGCTTCCGCTGATCGCCCCTTACAAGGTCGCCTTTGAGAATCTCCGGCAGCTCGTCCTCCCGGCCGACGAGACGATCGCCTTCATTGAGGAGATCATCGGCACGATGGAGCAGGCATAGTCATCCGTCACTCTGCGTAGCGGCGCCTCGCGCAAGCCGGAACCTTGATGCCCCGGTCGTTGAAAGCTGTGCAGGCTGGTCGTCACCTTTGATAAAAAACGGATTCGCCCCCTGCGTCGCGGCAGCCCCATGGATCGCCAAAGTCTCGTGACTGGCGACCCGATCACCTGGTGTGAACGTTGATGACAGAGGGTAGTCATCTGCAGTGGGCTGTGCCGGTCTGATGGAGGAATGCGTGGAGACACCTGAACCGTCCCGTTTTGCCATCAGGAGGCGTGGGATCCTGCTTTCTGCTGCGGGCGGTGTGCGCGAAGTCGTCTGGCGCAAGGCCTCGGCCAGCGACTCGCAGGGGTGTGTGGAGGTCACCACCATGGGGTCGCACGTCTACATCCAAGACTCCAAGAGTCCTGACGGCGGCTTGGTGTTGACTCTCTCACCGCGTTCGTGGGGCGAACTGCTCGCCGCTGTCCGCGCCCTCTAACCCCGTTCTGGCCGGGGGAATCTTTCAATCCCTCTGGCGATGCTGGACGGCAGTCGGTCGTGGGCGCTGGAGTCTGTCTTCTGGAGCGGCTGGCCCGGCCGTCGTGTGTAACCTCCGCTGGTCTGCCGGACCTAAGGAGAGGACAACAGGACACGACGGCGGCAGGAGCCTTGCCTGTGAATGATGAGGAGCGCTTCACGGCGCTGTTCCGACGGCACCATGCCCAGGTGCTCGCGTATGCACTGCGGAGGACGGACACGGCGCGGGCTGAGGATGTGGTGGCCGAGACGTTTGCTGCGGCTTGGCGGCATATCGGGAAGCTGTCTGAGGAGCCGCTGCCATGGCTCTACCGGACTGCCTGGAACTGCCTGGCCAACGAGCGGCGGTCCAATGCGCGCCAGGTGCGGGTGGCGGGACGTGTCGCGGCGGAGGGCGAGGGCGTGGTCGCCGACCACGCGGCCGGAGTCGCTGAGAACGCGGAATTGATGGCGGCGCTCGGCAAACTGCCGGCCCGGGATCGGGAGGCGCTTCTCCTGGTGAGCTGGGAGGGGCTCGATCAGCGATCGGCGGCGTCCGCGCTGGGGTGCTCGGTCGCCGCGTTCAAAGTCCGGCTGCACCGGGCGCGCAAGAAGCTCGCCGCCCTGCTCGCCGTCCACGAAGCCGTCCAGGAGGCATGATGAACGATCAGGAGCTGATGGACCGGATCGCCGCGGCCAATCCAGTGCGTGTCGAGGACCTTGGGGACACGACCGAGCGGGCCGAGGCGCTGCGGAGGGAGATTCTCGCAAGGCGGTCGAGGAGCCGGCGGTGGTGGGTGTTGGTCGCTCTTCCGGTGGCGGGGGCGGCGGTCGTGTTCGGGCTGCTCCGTCCGGAATCGATTCCGAGGCAGACGCTGGTGACGAGCGGCGAGGCACACGCGATCATGCTGGCCGCCGCGCAGCGTGCCGAGAAGGCCCCGGCGAGTGGGCGCTTCTGGCACACGAAAGGCGAGGTACGGCACGTGTTCCAGCGGGACCACAGGGGAAACCGCTACGCGCTGGTGGCGACGCATGCCATCGAGGGTTGGCAGCCGTCAGACCGGCGGGACGGCGACGGGGTGTCCAACTGGAATGCGCCGCGGCTCACCCCGCTCACGGCTGATGACGCCGTCGCGTACCGGCGGGACGGCTCACCGCAGCCGAACGAGAACCCCGACCCTGACATGGGGGTGGCCGTCCAGGACCCGCCGGAGGGCCCCGAGCTCGCCGGCGACGCCATCTATGAGGGCGACGCCCGCAACCTTCCGCACGATCCGCTCAAGATGCGGCTCGCCATGCTGACGTGGGCGCGGGACCACGGCGGTCTGCCGGACAACCCCGCAGTGTGGCTGTTCCGGGAGGGTGCCGATCTCTTGAACGCGGAGTCGCAGCCCTTGCCCCGTGAGACGCGGATCGCGATCTACCGCATGATCGGCACTCTCCCGGGGGTGCGGAGCCTCGGCACCGTCAAGGATCCGCTGGGACGGCCCGCGCTGGCGGTGGCGATGACCGAGAAGACCGAGACACTCGGCGTTCTCGAATGGCGACTCTTTCTGAGCCCCTCGCGGGATCTCCTGATGGGGACGCAGGCGATGATCGTCAAGCCGGGGGCGGACACGGGCCGTATCGCCCCAGGTCAGGCTTTGTATACTTACAGTGTTCGGGCCGCGGAGTGGACGGACGGGTGCCCTCCGGGACGGCTTCCGAATGCGAAAAGACTTTGTCCTTAGCGGGGTTACGGTCTGAGAACGACCGGTTACGGTCAAGGTATCCGCGTGTGGGACGTCCGTCCGGCGAACTGACCCCGAACGGGACGCGTCGTAATTGGCCGAGGGGTTCACAAGGGGACTAGCCGAGAGGCTGAGGTGATGGCTCCCGACCATCGCAGGCTCGCGCACGAGGGGACGCGAGGGTTCGGCGTGGGGACGGGCTCGTCGCCACGGCGTGGCCCCGGCAGGCGCCGCGGACGGCGCCCGCCGGGCGGCCTGATCGTGATCGTGGTGGTGACGGCGCTGGTCGGCGGGCTGCTCGGCATGGCGATCAGCATGGGCTGGATCGGTCCCGCCGGCCGGGCGCTGGGACGGTTCCTGGACTTCTACTGCGGGGTCTTCGCGCTGGTCACGCTCTCCCTGACGGTCATGATCGGGCTGGCTGCGACGGATCGCAGGATTCTCGCGCCGGGGCACCGGGTGCACGCGCAGTCCATCCACCGGGCCCTGGCCTTCGTCGCCATCTCGATGCTGGCGGCGCATCTGGCCACGCAGCTGGCGCGGCATCGGGTGGGCGTGGTGGAGGCGTTCGTGCCGTTCTCGGCCTCGGTGACGTACGGGCTCGGGACGGTCGCGTTCTACCTGCTGGTCGTGGCGATCGCGAGCGGCATCGCGCGGGGGCGCTTCGCCCTCACCGGCAGGCCGTGGGTGTGGCGGTTGCTGCACTTGACCGCCTACGTCGCCTGGCCGATGGGCATATGGCACGGCCTGTCGGCGGGCCGGGAGGCGGCTCCGTTCGTGAAGGTGGCCTACGCGCTCTGCTTGGCCGCGGTGACACTCGCCCTGATCGCACGGCCGTTCCTGCGGCCGCGGACGGGGAGGGCATCATGATCAAGATTGCTGTCCGCCAGATCGGCCCGGGCAGGCTCACCCGGGGCCTCGAAAGCGACGGGCGCGTCGACTGGGACGCCCACCGTGGCCTGCACCCGGAACCGCGGATGCTGGAGTCCGACCGGCTGATCGCGCTCGCCGAGGCGGGGAGGCTGTGCGGCCGGGGCGGGGCGGGCTTCCCGTTCGCCCGCAAGCTGCAAGCCGTCGTCAACAGCGCGGTGCGGCGCCGCAAGCGCACCGTCGTGGTCGTCAACGGCACCGAGGGGGAGCCCGGCAGCGCCAAGGACAAGGTGCTGCTGTGCCGCGCGCCGCACCTGATCTTGGACGGGGCGGCGCTGGCCGCCACGGCGCTCGGGGCGCGCGAGATCGTGCTCGGGGTGACCGATGAGGACGCCGCCGCCTCGGTGGAGCTGGCGATCCAGGAACGGGAGCTGGGAGAGCGCGCCCGGGTCGTCCGGCTGCCGGAACGGTTCATCACAGGGGAGAGCGGCGCGCTCGTCCGCGGCATCAACGGGCGCCGCCCCATCCCGCCCGGCCGCAAGGGGCATGCCTCCACCCGCGGCGTCGACGGGCTCCCGACGCTGCTGTCGAACGCGGAGACCTACGCGCAGCTCGCCGTTCTCGCCGGGCTCGGGCCCGACGCGTACGGGAGAGTCGGCATCCCGGAGGAGCCGGGCACCGTCCTGCTGACCGTGACGGGGTCGGCGCGCTTCCCGGCGGTCGTGGAGACTCCGGCGGGGGCGCCGCTGGCCCATCTGCTGGATCTGTGCGGGAGCCGTGCGGGGGAGGGCGTGCTGGTCGGCGGGTACCACGGTGCCTGGCTCACCGGCGACATCGCCACCCGTACCCAGGTGTCGCGGGTGAGCCTCCAGGAGGCGGGCGGGACGCTCGGCGCGGGCATCGTCATGCCGCTCGGCCGGGGCACCTGCCCGATAGGGGAGGTCGCGCGCGTCGCCCGCTACATGGCCGCCGAGTCGGCAGGGCAGTGCGGGCCCTGCCGACTCGGTCTGCCCGATGTCGCGGGGGCGCTCTCCGCGCTGGCGGGAGGGCAGGACGCGGCGGACGCGCTGGAACGTGTCCGCAAGGCCGCCCGGATGGTGGTCGGGCGCGGGGCCTGCGCGCACCCGGACGGGGTGTCGCGGTTCGTCCTGACCGCGATGGACGTCTTCGAGTCGGATGCCGCCGAGCATGTGGCGCACGGCGGCTGTGGCCGCCCCGTGCTCGGCGTCCTGCCTGCGGAGACGGACGCGCAGCTGCAGCTGGAGGTCGACTGGAGCCGCTGCGACGGGCACGGGCTCTGCGCCGACATCCTGCGCGGCATCGTCCGGATGGACGAGTACAACTATCCGGTGATCCCCACGGAGCCGATCCCGGCGATGCTCGAATCGGACGCGCGGCGGGCGGTCGCCATGTGCCCCGGTCTGGCGCTCCGCCTGGTGCAGCGCGTTCCCAAGGAAGCGCGCAAGTGACCACGGGCGGGACTCAGTTCGGGCGGTAGTCCTTGAGGTATTGATCGACCTTCTGGGCGTACGGCTTGTACGCGGGCGGCACGCCGCGGGCCTTCTTCACACTGTCGACGCTCGTGCGGTAGACCCCGGCCAGGTTGAGCGCCGGATCACCCGGCACGTTCTGGATCTGGCGGCCGAGCGAGCACAGGAACCGGCCCATCGCCGGAATGGACAGCTCCGGGGTGATGTCGGCGGGCCGCGGCGCGGGGTTGTTGGACCCGCCCGGCTGCCAGTGCATGAGCACCGAGGGCGTCCACCGGGCGATGCCGTACTCGTCGGCCTTCGGATCCGACAGGTAGGGATCGAAGTTGCTCTCGGCCTTGAGCATGGCGGCGATCAAGGCGGGGCTGAGCCCCCTGACCTCGCACCAGGTGCCCGCGCGCACGATCAGGCGCCGGTACTGCGGCGGGATGCCGCGGTCGGTACGGAGCCACCGACCACCCGGGTCGCCCATGGACGCGCCGTGCTCCTTCTTGGGAGCGGACGCGCCGGGAGCCGGCTCGTCGTCTTTGGTGACCATCCACACGGTCCCGCCGGTGGCCAGCACCAGGGCCGCGACCGCGCCGCCGGCCGTCCAGAGCAGGCGGCGCCGCCGCCGGGGCCGCTTCGGGACAGGCCGGGTGTGCGGCAGGGGGTCGGTGTCGACTTTGCCGAGCGTCTGGGACAGGGCCTGGGCGAAGTCGGCGGCCGAGGCCCAGCGTCGCTCCCGTTCAGGCTCCAGGGCGCGCTGCACCACGGCGTCGATGTTGTGCGGGATGGTCGGCTGCACCTCGCTCGGCAGCCGCCGGTTCTCCGAGGGCGGCCGCCCGGTGAGCATGTGATAGGTGAGGGCGCCCAGCCCGTACACATCGGAACGCCTGTCCGGGGCGCCGTCGATCTGGGTCTGCTCGGGCGCCATGTAGCCCGGTGATCCCGCGGGCAGGGTCAGGCTGGACAGCCGGTCGTCGGTCCGGGCGATGCCCAGGTCCGCGATCATGATCCGGTCGGCGCCGTCGGTGGAACGGATCAGCACGTTGGACGGCTTGATGTCGCGGTGCACGATGCCGTGGGCGTGGAGCGCCGCCACACCGTGGGCGATCTCGCGGGCCAGGTTGAGCGCGTCGTTCAGCGGGAGGGGGCCGGCGGCGAGCAGTTCGTCGAGCGTGCCCTTGTCGGCGTAGCTCATCACGAAGTAGGGGCGGCCGTCTGGCAGCTCGCCGATGTCGAAGACCTGGACGAGCCGGTGCGAGTCGACCGACCGCAGCAGCCGCGCCTCCTGCACGAACCGCTCGCGGAGGTCGGTGCGCTGCGCCCAGTGGTCGGCCAGGATCTTGATCGCCACGGGGGCGTCCAGCTGCGCGTCGTGGCCCAGCCAGACGGCGGCGAAGCCCCCGGAACCCAGGAGCCTTTCGATCCGGTACCGCCCAGCCGCACGCGGAGTCTCCATGGTCGCCAATGATGAATGATTCGCTGCCTTACGGGGAGTCCTTTCGAGGGATCAGACATGTCACGCCGGGAGTGTCCCTTTTGCGGATCTTTCCAGGTCAACGGGCAGGCCGGTCCGTATCAAGTCCTGGAATTCGCACGCTCTGGCAAATGTTGGACATGGGGTCATCGGGTGGCATCGGGCCCTCGCGCGGAAAAATGGATCGCCTCACGGCGACCCGGGGAGCTACGGTGCCAAGGTTGCGGGGAGACCCGCTGGGAGGGCCGGCAGGCAGGGCGACCGGCGGGACCGGCCGGTGCCGGCCCGTGCCGTCCGCCCGCTGGGCGGGCCCTGCGACCCAGAGCCATATCCTTAGCGAAGGTATGAGGACGCCTGTGAAATCGCCGCTCGCCGATCTGCGCGCGCGTCTGCCGGAGCTGATGCTGCGAGATCAGCATCGGCTTCGCCGCCGTATCGACGGCACGCAGAAGATGCGGGACGCCAAGAGGCGGGACAAGGTCACCGGCGAGATAGCCGCCGACATCGACGCCGCCGAACTGCGGGTGGCCCGGCGGCGCGCGGCGATGCCCGCGGTCACCTATCCGCCGGAACTGCCGGTCAGCCAGAAGCGCGACGACCTGCTGGCCGCGATCCGCGATCACCAGGTCGTGATCGTCGCGGGCGAGACCGGATCCGGCAAGACCACCCAGCTGCCCAAGATCTGCCTGGAGCTGGGCCGCGGGATCCGGGGGGCGATCGGCCACACCCAGCCGCGGCGGCTGGCGGCGCGCACGGTCGCCGACCGGATCGCCGAGGAGCTCGCCACGCCGCTGGGCGAGGCGGTCGGCTACAAGGTCCGGTTCACCGACCACTCCAGCGACGACACGCTCGTCAAGCTGATGACCGACGGCATCCTGCTCGCCGAGATCCAGACCGACCGGCTGCTGCGCCAGTACGACACGCTGATCATCGACGAGGCGCACGAGCGCAGCCTCAACATCGACTTCCTGCTGGGCTATCTCAGGGAGATCCTGCCCCGCCGCCCCGACCTCAAGATCATCATCACCTCGGCGACCATCGACCCGGAGCGGTTCTCCGAGCACTTCGACGGCGCGCCGATCGTCGAGGTGTCCGGCCGTACCTACCCCGTGGAGGTCCGGTACCGCCCGTTCGCGGAAGACGCGGGTCCCGAGTCCGATGGCGACCAGATCCAGGCGATCCTGGACGCGGTCGACGAGCTGGCGCTGGAGGCGCCCGGTGACGTCCTGGTCTTCCTGAGCGGCGAACGCGAGATCCGCGACACGGCCGACGCCCTCCAGAAGCACTTCCAGGGCCGCAAGGGCCAGGCCACCGAGATCCTGCCGCTCTATGCCCGGCTGTCGGCGGCCGAGCAGCACCGGGTCTTCCAGTCCCACCGGGGCCGCCGGGTCGTGCTGGCGACCAACGTCGCCGAGACCTCGCTCACGGTGCCGGGGATCAAGTACGTCGTCGACCCCGGCACGGCGCGCATCTCCCGCTACAGCCACCGCCTCAAGGTGCAGCGGCTGCCCATCGAGGCGATCTCCCAGGCGTCCGCCAACCAGCGGAAGGGCCGCTGCGGCCGCGTGTCGGAGGGCATCTGCATCCGGCTCTATTCGGAGGAGGACTTCGAGTCCCGGCCCGAGTTCACCGATCCGGAGATCCTGCGGACCAACCTGGCCTCGGTCATCCTCCAGATGACCTCCCTCGGGCTCGGCGACATCGCGGCGTTCCCGTTCGTCGAGCCGCCGGACCGGCGCAACGTCAAGGCGGGCGTCGATCTGCTGCACGAGCTGGGCGCGATCGACCCCACCGAGACCGACCCGCGCAAGCGCCTCACCCCGCTGGGGCGCCGGCTGGCGCAGCTGCCGGTCGACCCGCGGCTGGCGCGGATGGTGCTGGAGGCCGACAAGAACGGGTGCGTGCGCGAGGTCCTCGTCATCGCGGCCGCGCTGTCCATCCAGGACCCGCGCGAACGGCCCGCCGAGCACCAGCAGGCCGCGGATGAGAAGCATCGCCGCTTCGCCGATCCGGCGTCCGACTTCATGGCGTACCTCAACCTCTGGAATTACCTGCGCGAGCAGCAGCGCGAGCTGTCGGGCAGCGCGTTCAGGCGAATGTGCAAGAACGAGTTCCTGCACTTCCTGCGCGTACGCGAATGGCAGGACCTGCACAGCCAGCTCCGCCAGGTCGCCAAATCGCTGGGCGTCACCGTCAACAGCGCCGACGCGCCGCCCGACCGCGTGCACGTCTCGTTGTTGGCGGGCCTGTTGTCGCACATCGGCTTGATGGACACGGATAAGAAGGACACCGACAAGAAGGACCCACGGCGGCGCGGCCACGAATACCTGGGTGCCCGCGGCGCCAAGTTCGCCGTCTTCCCCGGGTCGGCACTGTTCAAGAAGCCGCCGCGCTGGGTGATGGCCGCCGAGCTCGTGGAGACCTCCCGGCTCTGGGGGCGCATCAACGCCAAGATCGAGCCCGAGTGGATCGAGCCGCTCGCCGAGCACCTGGTCAAGCGCACCTACAGCGAACCGCACTGGTCGAAGAAACAGGCGGCCGTCCTCGCGTACGAGAAGGTCACGCTCTACGGCGTGCCCATCGTGGCCCAGCGGAGCGTCAACTACGGCCGCATCGACCCTGAGCTCTCCCGCGAGTTGTTCATCCGGCACGCGCTGGTCGAGGGGGACTGGGAGACCCACCACCAGTTCTTCCGGGACAACCGCGAGCTTCTCGAAGAGGTCGAGGAGCTGGAGCATCGCGCCCGGCGCCGCGACATCCTCGTGGACGACGAGACGCTCTTCGAGTTCTATGACGAACGGGTGCCCGACGACGTCGTCTCCGGCCGCCACTTCGACTCCTGGTGGAAGCAGGCCCGCCGGACCGAGCCAGACCTGCTCAACTTCGAGAAGTCGATGCTCATCAACCAGAGCGCCGACGACGTCAGCGAGGCCGACTACCCCGATGTGTGGCAGCAGGGGCCGCTGCGCCTCCGCCTGACCTACCAGTTCGAGCCGGGCACCGACGCCGACGGCGTCACCGTGCACATCCCGTTGCAGGTGCTCAACCAGGTCAAGCCCGACGGGTTCGACTGGCAGGTGCCGGGACTGCGCGCGGAGCTGGTCACCGAGCTCATCCGCTCGCTGCCCAAGCAGCTGCGCGTCAACTTCGTGCCGGCCCCCGACTTCGCGCGCCGCGTTCTGGAACGGGTGGCGCCGCGCACCGAGCCGCTCCTCGACGCCCTCGAACGCGAGCTCACCGCCATGAGCAGCGTGCCGATCGCCCGCGAGTCCTGGGACCTGTCCCGGCTCCCCGCGCACCTGCACCTCACCTTCCGCGTCGTCGACGACCGCAAGCGCACGCTCGCCGAGGACCGCGACCTGGACGCCCTCAAGCGCAAGCTCAAGGGCAAGGTGCGCGGCACGCTGTCCAAGGCGGCGTCGGCGGGCGGCCTCGAACGCGCCGGCCTGCGCGAGTGGACGATCGGCGAGCTGCCGCGCACCTATGAACGCAGGCAGGCCGGCTACGAGGTCAAGGCCTATCCGGCCCTGACCGACGAGGGCGACAGCGTCGCCGTGCGCATGTACGAGACGGAGGCCGAGCAGCGCCGCGCCATGTGGCGGGGCACGCGGCGCCTCGTCCTGGTGAACGCGCCGTCCCCGGTCAAGCTCATCCAGGGACGGCTCAGCAACCAAGGCAAGCTCGCCCTCAGCCACAATCCGCACGGATCGGTGGCCGCGCTCTTCGACGACTGCGTCACCGCCGCCACCGACCGGCTGATCGCCGAGGCGGGGGGACCGGCGTGGGACGAGGAGGCCTTCACCCGCCTCTACGACCACGTACGGGCCGAGCTCCACGACGCCACGGCGGCGATCGTGGCGCAGGTCGAACGGATCCTCGCCGAGTCCCACGAGATCGACCGGCGGCTGCGCGGCACCACGAGCCTGACGCTCGTGCCGTCGCTGACCGACATCCGCGACCGCCTCGGCAAGCTCATCCATCCGGGGTTCGTGACCGAGACCGGCTGGCATCGCCTGGCGGACCTGCCGCGTTATCTCCGGGCGCTGCAGATCCGGCTCGACAAGCTCCCCGAAAACCCCAACCGCGACCGTCAGCTGTCGCATCAGGTCGCGGTGCTGGAGCAGGAGTACGAGCAGACGCTGCAGCGCCTCCACCCGGCTCGCCGCGACGAGGAGGCGGCCCGGCAGATCCGCTGGATGCTGGAAGAGCTGCGGGTCAGCCTCTTCGCAGTGCAGCTCGGCACCCGCTATCCGGTGTCCGACAAACGGATCCGCAAAGCGATGGCCCAGCTCACCCCGTAGTCACAGCTCGCCCCGTAGTCACAGCTCACCCCATAGTCACACCGGTCAGACGCCCGCCTCGGCGGGGATGCTGGGCACGCTGCCCACCACCTCGTCCACGAAGCCGTAGGCCTTGGCCTCGTCGGCGGTGAACCAGCGGTCACGGTCGGAGTCGGCCTCGATCCGTTCGACCGTCTGGCCGGTGTGGTGGGCGATCAGCCGTTGCATCGTGCGCTTGGTGAAGAGCATGTTCTCGGCCTGGACCGCGATGTCGGAGGCCGTGCCGCCGATCCCGCCGGACGGCTGGTGCATCAGGATGCGCGCGTGCGGGAGGGCGAAGCGCTTGCCGTGCGTGCCCGCGCAGAGCAGGAACTGGCCCATGGACGCGGTGAAGCCCAGCGACAGCGTCGCCACGTCGTTCGGGATGTACTGCATGACGTCGTAGATGGCCATCCCGGCGGTGACGGAGCCGCCGGGCGAGTTGATGTAAAGGTGGATGTCCCGCGTGCGGTCCTCGGCGGACAGCAGCAGCATCTCGCCGCAGATCCGGTTGGCGATGGCGTCGTCCACCTCCTGTCCCAGGAAGACGATGCGCTGCTGGAGCAGCCGCTGGAAGACCGGATCACCGATGGAGAGCGCGGGGGTGGAGTCGTTGGTCATGGCATCAGGAAATCCGCTGCTCAGGCCGCGTGTCCAACAGCTCTTGGCGAGGCTTTGACAACCGCGGGTTGTGAATCGATGCTGAGATCATGGACGTGGATCTCCAGGGCATGCGCGCCTTCGTGGCCACCGCCGAGGAGATGCACTTCGGCAGGGCGGCCGAACGGATGTACCTCAGCCAGCAGGCCCTCTCCAAGCGCATCCGGCGCCTCGAAGAGGCGCTCGGGGTGCCACTGTTCGAGCGCACCACGCGCCGCGTCGAGCTGACTCCGGCGGGACGCCGCCTGCTGCCGAAGGCGAAGGACGCGCTGGCCGCCTTCGAAGCCGCCGTGGACTCGGTGCGGGAGAGCACCGGGCGGTTGCGGGTGGACGTCTATGACGAGCGGTTCAGCCCCCTGGGCGTGCTCCGCGAGCTGCTCGACCGCGACCCGGAGCTGCGGATCGAGCCCAGCATGCGCCAGGGACTCGCGGTCGCGCTGCCCGCCGTGTGGAGCCGCGAGATCGATGCCGCGTTCGGCCAAGTCCACGATCTCGGTGCGCCCTTGCCGCCGGAGCTGGACCATCGGCTGTCGCACGTCCAGCCGATGTACGCCTTCGTCGGCGGCGACCATCCCCTCGCGGACCGGGAGACGATGCGGCCGGAGGAGTTGCGCGAGGCGGGGATCGCCATGCCCGATCCGGGTGACGCCACGGAGGCTCGCGGTTTCCTGACCCGGCTCGCGCGGCGGTTCGGCATCCCCATCCGTTTCACCGAGCCCGCCGTCGGCCTCCGCCACTATGGCGAGCTGGTCCGCCGGGAGGGCCGCGCGGTCGCGCTCGGTGAGGCGTCCATCGAGATACCGCGGGACTCCGGCCTGCGCCGCATCCGGCTCGTGGACCCCGTGCCGCTGGCCCCATGGTCGGTGGTCTGGCATCGCCAAAACCGGAACCCACAGCTCCGCCGGATGTTGCGGCTGCTGGGGACGCCGGAACTCCCGCCGCGTGACGATCCCGGCTACTGGCTCGCCGAGCCCTACCGGCCCACTGGCTGAGTCAGCGCTGAATCAGGTCCTGTGGCCGGCGAAGAGCTCCAAGTGCGCGCACTGGCGGCACCGGAAGGCGTCCACCTGCCAGCGTTCCTTGCCGAACCGCTTCGCGCCGCCGAAGGCCCCGCGCTCCAGAGGCCCGGCGATCCAGCGCGCGAAGCCCTTGGAGGACTCGCCCGCGTCCTCGATGAAACCCGGCTCCAGGTCGGGCGAGCCGCACTCGGTGCACCGGCGATCGCCAGGCTCAGGTGCTCTCAAGATCGCGGCGGCGGAAGCCGTAGAGACCCGCGACGACGAGGATCGTGGTCAGGCCCAGCAGCCAGGCCAGCGGCGCCACCTGCAGCTCGCCCCCGGGCAGCTTCGGAATATGGGTGAACGGCGAGACGTCCATCACGCTCTGGCTGAGCTGGAGAACGGCGCCGAACTGACCGAGCAGGAAGAACAGCGCCAGGGCCGCCCAGGCGACGGCGGTGAGCCGGGGGAGCAGCCCGAACAACGCAAGGGCGATGCCGGTGAGAAGCCAGACGGCGGGCAGCTGCACCAGCGTGGCGCCCAGAACGCGCGGCAGCTGACCGCCCACGTCACCGGAGTTGATCCCGTGCGCGAGGCCCACGGCGAGACCGCTCGCCAGCAGCGCGACGGTGGGGCCGAGGAGCGAGAAGGCCAAGTGGCTGGCGACCCAGCCGATCCGGCTGGTGGCGGTGCCCAGCACCGGCTCGGCCCGGCCTGATGTCTCCTCCGTGCGCATCCGCAGCGCGGCCTGGATGGCATAGCCCGAGGCGATGACGCCCAGAATGCTCAGAGAGGAGGCGAGGAAGGCGTCGATGAGCCCCTCCTGACCGCCGATCCGGGTGAAGTACTTCTCCAGGTCGGGGTTGTCCTCCACCATGGTCTTGACTCCTTCGGCGACGCTGCCGTACACGACGCCCAGAGCGCCGAGCCCGACGGTCCAGCCGAGCAGTGCGGCCCGGTGCAGCCGCCAGGCCAGGCCCAGCGGGGTGGACAGTCCGCGGGCCGCGGTGGCGGGGCCGAGCCGCGGCGGCAGGAAACCGGCGCCGACGTCGCGCCGCGCCGACAGCGCGACCGAGGCGTAGACCAGCGCCAGGATGAGCACGGCGAACAGGGCCAGCACCCACCACTGCTCGCCGCCGTACGGCCGGAGGCGATTGCCCCAGCCGAGCGGGGACAGCCATGCCAGCCAGGACAGGCCGCTGTCCTTTCCGCCGACGTCGGCGGCGAGCCGCACGACGAACAGCACCCCCAGCGTGCCCAGGGCCAGCCCGCGTGCGGCGCCCGAGCCCTCGGTGAGTTGTGCGGCCACGCCGGCGATGGCGGCGAAGACGATGCCGGCCATGGCCAGCTGGAGCCCGAAGGCGGCCGATCCGGCGGCCGGCAGGTCCTGGCCCGTCATGCCGAGGGCCAGCAGGGCGCCGATCACCAGGTTGGCGGCGATGGTCACGATCAGCGCCGCGGCCAGCGCGGCGTGCCGCCCGACCACGGTGGCGCCGACGAGTTCCCGCCGGCCGGCCTCCTCCTCGGTGCGGGTGTGGCGGATGACGGTGAGCGCGCTGACCAGGCCCAGCATGACCGGGACGAACCCGGCGCGCTGGACGACGATGCCCCCGATGCCGTTGTCCCACAGCTGGCCGTACAGCGCCAGGAACGTCGGGTTCGTCCCGCTGGTGGACGCGTACTTCGCCTGGTCGGCCGCGGTGGGATAAAGGTCGCGGATGGACGCCACGAAGCTGATCGGAATGAGCCCGAACAGCAGTGTCCAGATCGGCAGCAGGACGCGGTCGCGCCGCACGACGAGCCGCACCAGGCCGCCCGTGCCGGTGAGGGAGGTCATGACGCGGCCCCTTCCGCGTTCTGCACGGCGAGGTCGTCCTCGTAGTGCCGCAGAAACAGCTCCTCCAGGGTGGGCGGCTGGCTGGTGAGGCTCACCACACCGGACTGGACGAGCTGCTTGAGAACCGGGTCGAGCTTGACGCTGTCGACCTCAAGCTTGATCTTGGTGCCGTCGATCTCGATGTCGTGCACGCCGGGCATCGTGGACAGGCCGTTCGGCGGGCTCGAGAGCTCGGCCTGGATCGACGTGCGGGTCAGATGCCGCAGCTCGTTCAGCGTTCCCGACTCCACCGCGCGGCCCTTGCGGATGATCGTCACCCGGTCGCAGAGGGCCTCGACCTCGCTCAGGATGTGGCTGGAGAGCAGGACCGTGCGGCCGCTCCGGCGCTCGTCCTGGATGCACTGCTGGAAGACCTCCTCCATCAGCGGGTCCAGGCCGGAGGTCGGCTCGTCCAGGATGAGCAGCTCGACGTCGGACGCGAGGGCCGCGATGAGGCCGACCTTCTGCCGGTTGCCCTTGGAGTAGGCGCGGCCCTTCTTCCTCGGGTCGAGCTCGAACCGTTCGAGGAGATCCTGGCGACGCTGCCGGTTGAGCCCGCCGCGCAGCCGGCCCAGCAGGTCGATCACCTCGCCGCCGGTCAGGTTGGGCCACAATGTCACGTCGCCCGGCACGTACGCCAGGCGGCGGTGCAGCTCGGTGGCCTCCCGCCAGGGATCGCCACCCAGGAGCTCGGCACTGCCGGCGTCGGCCCGGAGCAGTCCGAGCAGGACCCGGATGGTCGTTGACTTGCCTGAGCCGTTCGGGCCCAGGAAGCCGTGCACCTCCCCACTGGTGACGGTGAGGTCGAGCTCATCGAGCGCGCGCGTGCGGCCGAACGTCTTGACGAGGCCGCGCACAGAGATGGCGGTATTCATAATTCAGAACGTACACTAGCTTCACGAAAACGTGAATCTTGTGAATTGGGTAAACTGAGGAGGTTGCCGACCTGGGGAGATGATGCCGAGTGACCGACCCGACCCCGTCCGTGCGCGACGGCGAGGCCGTGTCGAGATTCGTCGAGCGGTTCGCCTCGGTCCTGGTCGAGAGCGGCTGGCCGCGGATGCCCGCACGGGTGTTCGTGGCGCTCATGGTCACCGACTCGGGCGCCCTCACGGCCGCCGAGCTGGCCCAGACGCTCCGGGTCAGTCCTGCCGCGGTGTCCGGCGCGGTCCGCTACCTCACGCGGCTCCACCTGGTCATACGGGAACGCGAACCAGGCTCGCGGCGCGACATCTTCCGCGTTCGCGACGAGGCGTGGCAGGACGCGCTGGCCAACCGGGACGCCCTCCTCGCCCAATACTCCGGAAGCTTCGCCGAGGGGGTGAGCGTGGTCGGCCGCGAGACCCCCGCCGGTCGCCGGCTCACCGAGGCGATGGAGTTCTTCGAGTTCCTGCGCAAGGAACTCGACGGCCTGATGGACCGCTGGAGAGCCCATCGGGACGCGCCGCGACCGGATGGCCCGCCCGCCTGATCAGAACGTGGGTGATCCCATATACCCCCCAAGTCACTGCAGCCTCGCGGAAGTGTGCGTATCGTTCATCCCATGCCAAACAGCGATGAGCGCGACAATGGCGGCCTCGGGGAGAAGGCCGTGACCTCCAAAGCCGCGGTCTCCGATGACGGCACCACGCCCGAGGAGCAGGCGAACGGCACCGCCAAGCCCGCACCGAGGGCGGAGACGGCGGTCGCACGCGTCGGCGATCCGGTCGCGGTGTGGCCGTGCGCCAACTGCGGCCGCCCCGTCCCCCAGCCCGTCGGAGCCGTTCGCACGATTCGCTATTGCCAGGACAACGACGGCGCCTGCGCCCGCGAGGCGCTGGAACGCCGCGAACGCGGCCGGGACGCGCCAGGCCTGACCGGCCAGGTGGCCTCGGCCTGGGAGATGGTCGAACGCCTGGAGCAGACGGCCGACCTCCTCGCCGAATCGCTGACCTCCGAGCTGAGCGTCGCGGGCGTCGAGAAGCGCGTCGCCGAGGTGCGCGCCGAGGCCGCCCGCGAGCTGTCGATCGCGCAGAACGAGCGCGACGCGTCCCAGCGCCAGGCCGAGGAGGCCTGGCAGGAGGCGGCCACGGCCCGGCAGCGCGCCGAGGCCGCCGAGAAGGACGCCAACGGCGCCCGCGAGGAGGCCAAGCTCGCGACCGCCAAGCGCGACGCCGCCCAGCAGGCCTGGGAGGAGGCGCACCAGATCGCGCAGCAGGCGGTGTCGGCCAAGCTCGCCGCCGAGAGTGAACGCGACCGCATCGCGGCCCGCGAGACCGAACTGCTCGCCGCGCTCGAGGCGAGCCGCGCCGAGCTGGTGACCCTGCACGCCAAGCTGGCCGAGACCGAGGGCGCGGTCGAGTCGCACCGCGTCGAGGCGGCGGTGGCCAAGCAGGGGGCCGAGGATCTGCGCACCGCCATGCGCGACGCCGAGGCGCAGCGCCAGCGGGCGATGCAGTCCGCCAGCAAGGCCGAGGCCGAGCGCACCGCCGCGCACCGCGCGAAGTCGGAGGCCGAGGCCGAGGCCGCGCGCGCCGCCTCGCGCGCCGAGGAGGCCGCCAAGGAACGCGACGCCGCGCAGGCGATGGCGCAGCAGGCCGTGGCCGAGCGTGACGAGCTCAACACCACCATCAGTGACCAGGCGCTCCAGCTGCGCCAGCTCTCCCAGTCGGTCGCCGAGCAGCAGGCCGCGCTCACCGCGCTGGCCGAGGAACGGGACGCGGCCCGCGCTGAGGCCGACCGCGCCCGCCGCCAGATCGACCAGCTGACCCACAACACGCTCTCGTCCAACATCCCGCCCGCGGGAACGCAGCACCAGGGTGTCCCCGCCCACGGGACCGCGGCGTCGCCGCTGGGCGCGCCCCCCGGACGATCACAGACCGGCGGCTACGCCCAGCCCGGCGAACCGTCGTTGCGGAGCGGCCCCTACCCGACGCCTCCGCCCAACGGTCTCGGCCAGCCCCCGGGGCCCGGCGGCAACCCGATGAACGGCGGCGGCCCGATGAACGGCGGCGGCCCGATGAACGGCGGCGGCCCGTTGAGCGGCGGCAACCCGGCGAACGGCGGCAGCCCGTTGAACGGCGGGCACCCGGCGAACGGCGGCAACCCGTTGAACGGTGGTGGCCCGTTGAACGGCGGGCACCCGGCGAACGGTGGCGGCCCGGCGAACGGCGGGCACCCGGCGAACGGCGGCAACCCGCCCCTGCGCGACGATCTCGTGATCGACCGCGAGGACCCCCTCTTCACCGGTCCCTGACCGGCCCGCCGACCAACACCCTCAGCCAAGACGGCCGTGAGCCTGGGGCGGCGCGCCGTAGCAGCTGACGTCGAGATACGCCCCAGACCAGTGGCCGCAGCGGGCGTGCAGGACCGCTACGGCGTCAAGCGGCGCGGGGTGCTCAGGCCGCCCGTGTGATCTTTCAGCGGTGCCGGGCGATCAAGTAGATCACCAGGAGAGAGGCGCTGACGATCAGGATGGCGTGCAGCCGCTCCCGGACCGCCGCCTGACGCAGGTTGGAGACGCGCTGCCGTCCGACCCGCACGTCGAAAATTGCTCGGCGGGCACGTTCCCAGGAGATGCCCATGTAGGCCGCGAGCGCCGCCACACCGAGGATGAGGAATCCACTTCCGCTCATCTGGCCCGACCTCCGTTGGTCGCGGGTGCTCAGACTGAACGCATTGAAGCCATCCTGCCCCGCCGGATTGGCGTCACGCGACACATTTTCGACGCCTCATCCGAGAAGGGGGCGGGCGTCGCCCCACCAGGGGACGGAAGTCCTGCTCCGCCCGGGACTCCGGTCTCACGTCCTGAAGCGGTCAGGCTCGATCTCGATCCAGATCTGCTCCGCGCGGCCGAGCAGCCGCCCGTCCGCCCCGTACGCCGCCGTGGCCGCGTGCAGTTTGCGGCCCTCGCGGCTGCGCGCCAGCCCCATCACGACGCACCGCTCGCCGGGCGCCGGGAGATCGGTCACCTGAGCGGTCATCGTGCCGAGCACCGCCGGGCGGCCCGCCGGGTCGAACGCCCAGCCGCCGGGGCAGTCGAGTGCGGCCCACACCGTCTCCCTCGCCACCGCCTCGGCAGGCGTCCAGGGGGAGGCCACGATGCCGTCGCCCACAGGGCCGGGCTCCAGCCTCAGGCCGTCACCGGCCTCGCGGTCGGGGCCGCACGCGAAGCAGCGCGGGAACGGGTGGTTTTCGGTGGTCCGGAACTTCTCCGCAGCCTCCAGCGCCGCCTCGTACGGCACGGGTGGCACCGGCGGCACCACGATCGCGCCGGCGAGCGCCTCGGCGATCAGCAGCTCACCGTGCCACAGCCGCACGCTGTGGCCGCGGTCGTCCTCCTGCGTGACGGACAGGGGAGTGGCCAGCGGCGGCGGGAGGCGCAGCGTCACGGTGACCGTGTCGGCCGCCACATGCCCGGCCAGCAGCCCCGCGACGTAGCCGCCGTTGCCCGAGCCGTCGGGCCCGCAGAACCGCGTCTCGATGAACACACCAACCCCCGGAAGTTCGGAATCCGACCAAAACGCGAACGATCCTATTGAGGTGGTCGGACATTCCCGAGCCCGGGGGTCCGTGCACGCCTCACCGCTCGACGTGCGGTTGGACGTTGCGGGGCGGGCCGGGGTTCAGGTCAGATGGCGCGGGACGGCTGGGGGCGGCCTGGTCGGGTGGTGAAGAACACCGAGAACGAACCCTTGAGACGGGCGCGCACGGTCTCCTCGTCGACAGGGCCGTCCGCCGGAACGGGGGTGAGCTCCAGGGCGCGCGCGATCAAGAGCTCGATCTTGCGGTCGGCCACGAGGACCGAGCAGGTGTCGCAGGAGTACCACGGGTAGAGCATGTTGAGCACGGCCACGGCCGTGTCGTCGTCGGACAGCTGGGTGGTGTCCAGCTCGACCTCGAACATGTCCGTGTCCTCGGGGTCCAGCGTCGGGTAGTAGAGCCAGCTCGGGCCGGGGACGCCGCAGAAGTCACAGTGCTGGTCGCGCGGCGCGGGGCTGCCGACAGCGAGCTCCAGCTCGTGGTCCCAGGGCTCCACCCGCTGGTTGTGGCGGTATCCCACCCCGTCCAGCGTGCCTTCCCGGTTGTGCGTGACGTCGTGCACCTCACCGCCGCAGCCGGCGCACATGAAGCCGATTTCCTCCATGCCCCCTCCGGTGATCGCTGTGGCACCGGATCTCACAGTATCCGGCACCGGGCCCGCCCCGTACCCGGCTCACGCGGGGAGGGCGGTTACAGGTGGTAAAGATAGGCACATGCTGGACATCTCGGTGGTCGAAGTTCCGCAATGGCAGGGGTCGGGTGTTCCGGAGGCGCGCGCCCGGCGGCTCGCCGACGGCGCACACCTCCTGGCGGAGGCCGTACCGGCGGGCCGCCGGTACACGGTCACCGTGCCCGACGAGGCGGGAGCGGAAACCGGTGACGTGCGGGGCCTGGACGTCCTTGCCGGGATCGCCGAGGGCGCCCGCGCCGGCATCACGGCAGCCGAAGGTGAAGTCGTGGTCACTGTCGGTGGTGACTGCGGTGTCGAGCTCTCTCCGGTGTCGGCGGCCATCGCCCGGCATGGGGACGCACTCGCCGTCGTCTGGTTCGACGCCCACGGAGACCTCAACACCCCGGCGTCGTCACCGTCGGGCGCGTTCCACGGCATGATCCTTCGCACGCTGCTGGGTGAGGGACCCGGCGAGCTGGTCCCCGCGCGCCCGCTGCGCCCGGCCCAGGTCGTGCTCGCGGGCGTACGGGCGCTCGACCCGGGGGAACGCGCGTACGTCGAGGCCACCGGCATGCGGCACGTGACCGTGGACGCGCTCAAGGATCCCGCCGCCGTCGTCGAGGCGGTCGCCGCCACCGGCGCGCGGGCCGTGTACGTCCACATCGACCTGGACGTTCTGGACCCCGGATCCTTCGCGTCGCTCAGCTGTCCGGAACCCGGCGGCATCACTCCGGCCCAGCTGGGAGCCGCCGTACGGGCGCTCGCCGGACGCTTCGAGATCGCGGGTCTCGGCATCACCGAATACCAGCCGGACCGCCCCCAAGACCAGGAGACGCTGCGCGCACTCGTGCCAGGGCTCCTCAGAGGTGCGAGCGGACGCGGTGGGCGGCGAGATGGGCGAGCACGGACTGGTTGGCCTCCCAGCCGTCCGGGAACTTGACCGGCACGCCCAGGTGCACCGGCTCGGTCGACGGGTGCGCGTCCAGCAGCTCGGGGATCCCGGCGCGCGCGACGACGATGCACGCGTGCCGATGGCGGGACGTGAGGACGCACAGCCGTCCCGACTCCAGATGGAACGCGGTCGCGTCGCGGCGGCCGGAGAGCGGATGCAGGACGACCGTCACGTCGTACTCGCGGCCTTGCAGGCGATTGGCCGTGTCCACGGTGATGCCCGCCCCGTGTTGCCCGAGCATGGCTCGGATGGCCGTGACCTGGTCGCGGTGGGCGGCCCCGATGGCGATGCGGTCCGCGCCGACGGGGGACGTGCCGAGCTCCGAATGGGCGACGCCACCGCGCTGCAGCAGCCGCACCGCCAGTGCCGCCGTGGCCTGGATCGCCTCGCCGTCCGTACGGAGCGCGTGCCTGGCGGGAAGCTCGTACAGAGCCCAGCCACTCGCGGCGGCCTCGTCCAGCGCGCGGTCATAGGTGGTGCCCATGCCTCCCGCGCCGAACTCCAGCCGGCGGTCGCCCGGCCCGGTGCCCGACCGGAACCCGGTGAACGGGTAGAACGCGTCCGACACCACCGGCGCCGCCGAGGCGGGAAGCCGCCACGAGACCGGCAGCCGGTGCACGGGCAGGTCGGGATTGTGCGCGAGCAGCACCGAGACGGCACTGCGCATCGGGTCCCAGGACAGCCCGGCCCAGCGTTCGACCTCGACCGTGGAGAACGGGTCGAGCTGGCCCGGGTCCCCCACGAACAACGCCCGTTCGAAGCGGCCCGCGATGCGCAGCAACATGTCCGAGCGCATCTGGTACGCCTCGTCCACGATCGCCCACGGCCACGAGCCCTCGGTGAGCGTCGCCCACTTGGCCGCCGTGGCGATCACCACCGTACGGTCGGCGAGGTCGTCGGCCTTCGTCGCGACGCGCACCGACGCGTGCCCCGTCACGCGCCCGGACGGCACGTAGGTCGAGGCCGAGAGGCGGCCGAGGCTCACGTCCGGGTGTTTGCCCGCGATCCGTTCGATCAGGTCGTCGACCTGCTCGTTGGTCTGCGCCACGATCATCAGACGGTCGCCCGCGGCGGCCAGATGCGCGGCGGCGCGGACGACCAGCGTGGACTTGCCCGCGCCGGGCGGCGAGTCGACGACCACGCCGCGGTGGCCGCCGTGCAGGTCGGCGAGCACGTCCTCGACCACCTGGTTCGCCGCCGCGGACGGGTCGAGGTCCGCGCGCGCGGCGTCGAGGTCCGTGCGGGCCGTGTCGACCTCGGTGCGCGCCGGGTCCCCCGCCGTTGTTTCGATCATGACCACTCCTCCGCCGCGTCCTCGTCCGTCGGCACGTACTCCTCGGGCGGCCCGCCGTGCGTCCACGGCGTGTCCTCCCGTTCGGGAAACTTCGCCGCGCCCCACGAGCCGGTGCCGAGCGAGGTGAAGCACACCCGCCGGCCGGGCTCCGGCACGACACCCGGCTCGGGGACCAGCTTGCGGCCCATGCCGCCGGTCAGCTCCAGCAGCACCCCGCCGGCCGCGTCGATCTCGATGATCTTCCCCTTGAGCGCGGGCCGGGCGGCGTCGCAGACGGTCGTGCCGACGTCCAGCTGGAGCGGGTCTTCGGTGGCGACGCGGAGATGCGGGCGGAGCTTGGGACGCCTGCCCGACTCGTCCAGCCGGGTCGGTTCGCTCTCGGTGACGACGCCGCCGAACGCCTGCCCCGCGAGCCGGTGCTCGGCCATGACCAGGGGATCGTCGAACGCCCGCTGAGCGTCATAGGCGTCCTGCGCGCGTTCGAGGTCGTGCAGGCGGCGCGCGGCCCGGACGGCGGGATCGCGGCGGGCCTGCGGGTGGCTCTCGTCGAACGTCGAGTGGTACCAGGTGAACGAGTCGCGGTCGCGTTCCCAGCGTGCCGCGACGCTCGCGCCCTCCGGCAGCGCCCTCAGCAGCCCGATCGCGTCCCACATCAGCTCCCACGTCGGCCTGAGCTGGCCGTCCAGGACGGAACGGACCCGTTCCTCCGCACGGTCGTCGCCCGACTGGTCGTAGGCGGCGATCGCCGGGGCGAGCACCTCGTTGTCGAACGTGGGATCGGTGGCCGGCCCGGCGGGCGGGCAGGTCACCGGGTCCTCGGCGCGGGCGGCGGCCGCGGGGCCGTCCAGCCCGTCCGGTGGATCGATCCAGCCGAGGAGCGCCGCCAGGTTGCCGTCCTCCAGCGAGCTCTGGCCGGTGGCCCAGTGCAGCCGCAGGGTCTCGGTCATCGTCATGAGCAGGCACGCGCCCGGCTTGTCGTGCCGGTCGGCGAACCACGTCAGCCAGCGGCCGAGCCTCGGCACCGCCGGATCCACCGCGTACGGCCCGTCGGTGCGCCGGAACCGCGTCGAGCGCCCCAGCATCCGCAGGAACCCGACCCCGGCGCGGTTGGGCACCAGGAGCTGCGGCGCGCCCCCGTACCGGACCCGTTCCTCGCCGTCCTTTCCGGGCGGCAGCTCCTCGGTCGCGCCGCGGCTCGACTCCACGTACTCCAGCACGAGCTTGGCCAGGTCGGCCGCGAACGCGAACCGCAGATCCCGGTTGCGCGGCTGCGGGACCACGAGCAGGGTCGGCTCGGCGCGCTCGGTGCCCAGCATGACCGCGAGCGGCGCGGCCGCCTCACCGGCGAGCTTGAGCGGCACCATGACCAGCGGCTCGGCGGCGACATGGCAGTGCCGCACGGTGGCGAGCGGCTGGGCGCGCCCAGTGGCGACGGCCTCTAGCTGCGCCAACGAGGAGAGCACACTCATGCGTCCTCCCTGCGGCCGGAACGCCCGCTCATGCTGTGCTCCTTGTGGGGGGACGACCCCCCACGCCCCCCGGATCGCTCGCTCATGCTGTGAGGGCCTCGCGGCGCAGGCGTGCGGCCGTGCGCAGCCGTTCGGCGGTCTCGGCGAGATCGGGCGACGGGTCGAGCGAACCGTCGGCGAGCGCCAGCGCGGTGCCGATCGAGTCGACGCCGCCGAGATCGTCGCGGACCGCCTTGCCGAGCACGCCGGTGCCGCCGCACGCGCGCGCCTCGTCCCTGCAGAAGAACGCCATCTCGCAGCTGGCCATGCACTCGGGCGCGTACCGGGCCTCGACCGTGCGCACGGCGTCCGGGAGCTCCTCGGCCTCCAGTTCGAACGTCAGATCGTCAGGGAGACCCCCGACGATCTGCTCGACGCGGGTGAGCCGGGCCAGCTGGCGTCCGAGCACCGCCAGTTGCGGACGGACGTCGAGCGGTGTCGCAGTGGGCCGGTTGGAGAAGTTCTCGGGGCAGACCAGGAACACCTCGTGGGACACCCGTTCCGCGGGAGCGCCCAGCTCCTCCAGCAGCCTGCGCAGCGCCAGCACGTACACCGCGGACTGCCGGGCGGCGGCCGCGACCTGTTCGGGCTCGGCCTGCCCGTCGATGACGGCGAACGACTTGATCTCGATGATGTGGAAGCGGCCGCCCAGCTGGAACGCGATGACGTCCGGCTCCAGGTAGGCGGGCTGCCCGGCGATGTCCAGCCGCAGCAGTGGATGGTCGAACAGCGTGCCCTCACCGCTGCTCAGCGCCCGTTCGAGCAGCCGCCGTGTGCGCGCGTGCCGGAGCTCGCGGCTCTCGTTGCCCGCGACCACTTCGAGGTCGTCGTAGGCGACCTCGGGCACGTCCAGTCCGAGGCGGTCGCGGAGCAGGGTGAGCAGCTCGGCGCAGCCGTCGGCCTTGACCTGGGCCTCGAACGCGTTGCCGCGGGTGATGGCGAACTGCGACTGGCCGAACGGAGCGGGGAAGCCCAGCCGGCGGGCGACGGCGTCCTTGTCCACCCCCGCGGCGTCCATGATCCCGCGCCGGGCGCAACCGGGGTTGGCGGTCAGCGCCGCGATCGTACGGGCGTCATGGTTGCGGGGCTCGGCGCCACCGCGCAGGCGTTCCAGTGCGCTGTCGTGCGTCATCGCGTGTTCTCTCCGTCGGTGGCGTTGCCGCTGCCGGTCCGGCGCAGGGCGTGCAGGCGGCTGCCGAACAGCCGTCCGGCGTCGTCGAGCTGGGCCAGGGCGCGTTCGGCGGCCCGCTCCCGCTGGTGGCGGTCGGCATCCCGATGAACGTCCAGCTCAGCCCGGGCGGCCTCGGCCAGCACCGCCGGATCGACTGTACCGACCGTCCCCGCCGTCGCACCGGGAATGTTGGCCGCGAAACGCCACAGGAGCCGCTGCACGCCGGAGCCGTCCGGACCGCGTCCGGCTTGCTCCGCGACCCGGATGGCCGCGGTGAGGAAGTCGGCGCGGGCGCTGAGCGGGCCGACGATCCGCTGGGCCTGCGGCCAGGTGCTCACCGCGAGCAGGCCGCGGGCAGGGGAGAGCAGGTCGGCGGTCAGCGCCGGACACAGGTAGAAGGGCCGCGCGTACGGTGCGGTCCGGAACGAACGTTCCTCGTCGCGGCGCAAGCTCGTCAGCCGTGACCCGGGGATATCGCCAGGGAAGAACGCCGCGTACACCGAACCGATCAGCTTGGGCGCGGCGGGTGCGCCGAGCAGCGTAAGGGCCTGGTGGACCTGGTCACGAACCGGCACGAGCGGGCGTCGCACGTCGTGCGCCGGGCCGCCGGAACCCAGCACGGCCTCGTCCCAGGCCTCCTCGGCCTGGCGCAGCTCGCTCCGCAACACCCGCGCGGCCTGCCGGTCGCCGTTCGCGATCGCCCTGCGGACCGCTGCGCGCAGGTCACCGATGCGAGCCTCCAGCGCGTCAGTCGCTGCGGCCGTCTCCGTGGTCGTCTCTGCGGGGGGCACGTCGGGGGCGGCGGGCATGGCGGAGACTGTAGCGCGGGCTCCAGACAGTTCCAGTGATTTCCAGCTTTAGTGCTGGTCGGCGGCTTGCGAGGCTTTGCCTGAACGGAACATTCTGTGACATGGCCTTTGCCCTAGAAGGTCACGCAAGGGGGAATCGTCTGATCGACACCAGATCTTCAACTGAGGGGGTTTCATGACCACGGCACGCGACATCATGCATCCGGGCGCCGAATGCATCGGCGAGGACGACAACCTGCTTGACGCGGCCCGGAAGATGCGCGAGCTCGATGTCGGCTCGCTGCCCATCTGCGGCAACGACGACAAGCTTCACGGCATCATCACCGACCGCGACATCGTGGTGGGGTGCATCGCCCGGGGCAAGGACCCCGCGAAGGTCAAGGCCGGTGAGTTCGGCCAGCAGCGACTGCACATGGTCAGCGCCACCGACGACGCCGACGCGGTCGTGCGGATGATGGAACGGCACCAGATCCGCCGGGTCCCCGTCATCGAGAACAAGCGCCTCGTCGGCATGATCAGTGAGGCCGACCTGGCCCAGCATCTGCCGGAGGAGAAGCTGGCCCGGTTCGTCGAGAACGTTTACGCCCCGAGCCGCAGGGCCGGCAGCACCACAGGCTGACGCCGCGCCCGCCGACGCCGGCCGCGTGCCGTCCAGACGGCCGCTCAGCGGGGCTTGCGCCAGGCGATCGAATAGCGCCACAGCAGATGGCGCCGGAAGACCGCGCCCGGCAGCAGCCGCAGCGACTCGTCGCGCACCTCGCCCCACGTCATCGTGGGGTCGGTGACCGGTGCGTCCGGGTTACCCGCCACGCTGCGGTTACGCAGCTTGTGAAAGTAGTGCGCGGGGACCCCGGCCGCGCCGAACGCCAGGTCCTTGAACCCGGCGTTGCCGGCCAGGCTGATCACGACGAGGCTGCCGCCGGGACGCAGGGCCCCGGACATCGCGGTGATGGCCGCCGTGAAGTCCATGTGGTGGATGGTCGCCACGCTGCAGACGAAGTCGTGGCTCTCGGGCTCCAGGTCGTACACGAGGAAGTCGGCTTCGACGAAGTCGACGTTGTCCAGCCCGGCGCTCAGCGTGCGCGCCCGCTTGACCATCTCCGGCGCGCGGTCGATGCCGGTGACGTGTTCCGCGCGCCGCGCGAGCTTGCGCACGAGCAGGCCGTCGCCGCAGCCGACGTCGAGCGCCTCACCGCACCCGCGCGGGACCGAGCTGAGCACGAGCCGGTGGTAGTGGGTGTTGTGGTTCCAGTACGCGTCGGGCGGGGACGTCATCGTGCTCCCTGGTTCTCAGGAGGTGCGGGCTGCTCTCAGGGCGTGCGCTGGTCGCGGCGCAGCGGGTGGTCGTCGGGGACCTCGACCAGCACGATACGCACCCCTTCGGGGTCCTTGATCCACATTTCGAGCAGCCCCCATGGCTCCTTGCGGGGTTCCCTGGTGATCGTCACTCCGGCGGCGGCGAGGCGCTCGTGTTCGGCCCGCACGTCGCGTACCTGGAGCCAGATCATGGGTGCGCCGCCCTCACCGGGGGAGTGGCCGCCGGAGACCTCCAGGAAGCCTGAGCCCAGGAAGAAGACCACTCCAGGAGACTCCGGCGGTCCGAACTCACGGTAGACCGCAAGCCCCAGCACCTCGCGGTAGAAGTGGCGGCTGCGTTCAGGATCCGCAGGGCGCAGCAGGATCCGGCTGCTCAGGACCTCCATGATGGTTACCTCCCTGCCCGCCATCCTCTCTTGTTGGCGACATCCTGGTCATGCCAGCCTGTCCCTCGTGCGCGTATGGTTGATCAGGCACGGCGAGAGCGAGTCCAACGCGGGCTTGCCGACCAATGGCCCCGGTTCTTCGCCGCTCACCCGGCTGGGCCGTCATCAGGCTGAACGAGTCGCCGCCTCGTTCCAGGAGCCGCCCGAGCTCATCGTGAGCTCGTCGTTCATCCGTGCGCGTGAGACCGCCGCGCCGACCCGGGAGCGTTTCCCCGAGGTGCCGTACGAGGAATGGCCGGTCCAGGAGTTCACCTACCTCGGGAGCCTGCACGGGCCCAGCACGACCGGTGAACAGCGCCGTCCGTTCGCCGACGCCTACTGGGAACGTTCCGACCCCGTCTACGTCAACGGTGGCGGCGGCGAGTCCTTCCGCGACCTGATCGTGCGGGCCCGCGCGTGCGTGACCCGCTTGACGGAACGCCCGGAAGAGGGGCTCATCGCGGTCTTCACGCACGGGATCTTCATGCGGGCACTCCTCTGGTCCCTCTTCACCGGCACCGTCGCCCCGGACGCCGCCGCCATGCGCGCCTTCCGCACGTTCACCGCCACCTGCGTCGTACCGAACGGAGCCATCGTCGAGCTGCGCCCGGGCGGCCCCGAGGGACTCCGAGCGGTGGCCGGAGCCACAGCCCATCTCCCCGCCCCACTGACCTCCTCGCCACCTCCCATAGCCGAGCCGACCTCCCCCTAGCACGCCCCCCAAGCCGACCGGCCCCGCGTCAAGTCAGGGCGTGTCCGTCGGTGAGCCCGGACACGCCCCGCGGCTCAGCGGCGGATGGCTCAAGCCGGGAAGCTGGCGAAGTAGCTCGCGGCCATGTCCTCGTCACCGTGGCCCAGTGCGAGTGCGCGGCGGAAGCGTTCTCCCGCTGCCTCGGTCATGTCCAGCCGGACGCCCGCTCTCGCGGCCGCCTCGGTGATCAGCCGCGTGTCCTTCTCTGCGTTGCGCACGGCGAAGCTCGGCGTGTAGTCGTCCGAGAGGATCGCCTTCAGCTTCGCCTGCAGGTAGGGGTTGTCCATCGGGCCGCCGGTGATGAGCTCGCCGAAGAGCGCGGGATCGAGGCCCAGGGCCTTGGTCAGCGCGACCGACTCGCCGATGATCGAGGTCATGGCGATGGCGAGGTTCACGCCGGCCAGCTTGAGCCGGGTGGCGGTGCCCTCGGCGCCCTCGGTGCCCAGCCACATCGTCTTCTTGCCGACCGCGCCGAACACCGGCTCCAGCGCGGAGCGCGCCGACTCTGGACCGGCGGCCAGGATGACCAGCCGGCCGTCCTCGGCGGGCTGCTTCGTCCCCTGAACGGGAGCGTCCACGAATGCCAACCCATGCTCGGACGCCAGCGCGGCCATGGGCAGCAACGCGGCCAGGCCGACCGTGCTCATCTGCGCCCAGATCTGCCCGGAACGGAGCACGGGCACGGCCGACTCCATGGTCGAGAGGACGGCCTCACCATCGTTCAGCACCGTGATGATGACGTCCGCGTTCTCGACGGCCTCGGCGGGCGATCCGGCCACGACCGCGCCGTCTGCCGAGAGGGGCTCCGCCTTGGCCCTCGTACGGTTCCAGACGTTGACCGCGAGGCCCTCCTTGAGGAGGTTGCGGGCCATCGGGGCCCCCATGATCCCGGTGCCGAGCAGCGCGACGGTAGGCATGATCTCCTGCTTTCTTGTTCGAAATGGTCACATGAGCCTTCCCGCTGCGGGCCGGGGAGATGCCGTTTTGGCCAGGAAGTCGGCGATCGTCGCGGCGAGCTCGTCGGGACGGTCCTCGGGGATGGCCGTGTAGCAGTCGGGGATCGTGACCAGGCTCGCGTCGGACAGCGCTCGCGCGAGCCGTCGCCCGTCCTCGGCCGGGAACAGCCGGTCGTCCCCGGCCCGGACGACCAGCGCCGGACCGGTGAACTCGCGCAGCCGTTCCGCGGTGTTGCGCGTCCAGGCGCGGTCGAGGTTGAACAGCAGGTCGCGCATGTCCCGCCGGACGCCGGGGCTGCGCAGGCCGGGCTCGATGTACGAGCGCATCGCCGCCTCGTCGATCGGGTGCTTGGCGAACCATCCGTACGCGAAGGGCAGCCGCCGGAGGGCCCGGACCCGCATCGCCTGCAGGGACAGCCAGGGCATTCCCGGCACGTACGCGGACGCGACGACGAGCCCGAACGGGCTGGGCGGGAAGACGTCGAACGCGTCACACGGCGTCAGCACGATGCGCGCGAGGCGTTCGGGATGGTCGACCGCCGTGCGCTGGACGACCGCCCCGCCCGAGTCGTTCCCGATCAGCGTGACGTCGCGCAGGTCGAGCGCGGCCAGGAAGTCGGCGACGATCTGCGCCATGCCGGGCAGGGAGAAGTCGGCCGGCCGCCTCAACGGAACCTCGTGCGACCCCGCCGGCCAGTCGGGGGTGACGCATCGATAGGTGGCGGCGAGCGTGGGGACGACCTTGCGCCACAGATCCCCGTTCACCAGGAAGCCGTGAACGAACACCAGCACCGGGCCGTCCTCCGGGCCGGTGACCCTGTAGCGGATGACGCCTTGGGGAATCCGTGCCGCCGCGAGGCCCGCGTCACCCGCGGCGCCCTCTACCACCACTTCCGCAGCAAGCAGGAGCTCTTCGAGGCCGTCTTCGAGGAGGTCGAGCTCGGCGTCGTCGACAAGGTCGTCGCCGCCGTCGCGACCCAGAGCGACCCTTGGAGCCAGGCGATGGCGGGGATCGACACCTACCTCGACCTCTGCCTTGAGCCTCGTACGCAGGAACTGGCTCTCCGCCAAGCCCCCATCGCCCTGGGCTGGACCCGCTGGCGCGAAATCGAGGAACGCCATGCCCTCGGCTTGATCCGCGCCCAGGTCGAGTCCCTGACGGCCGCCGGGCTCATCCGCCGTCGTTCGACCGGCATGCTCTCCGGCATCCTCTTCGGCGCCCTCATCGAGGCCGCCCTGGCCATCGCCGCCGCTGACGACCGCTCCCAGGCCCGCCAGGAGGCAGGCGAGATCATCCGTTCCCTGGCCGAGGCCCTCCGCTGACAATCGCCTTGCTCCGGTCACAATCGCCGAGCTCTGGTCACAATCGCCTAGCCGGGCATGGCTTGGTCCGACCGCTGCCGACCGCAGTAGCCGCGCTCAGCTAGTTCCAGAGCTACGACTGTCCGGCAGCGCCCTCACAAGGCCGCAGCTCCACACCTGAGGCTGTCAGTACCTACGGCGGAGCAACCCGGGATGCTCAGCCGTAGGCGGGGCTTTCGGCGGGCAGTTCGGTGTAGGGCGCGGCGAACAGGTCGAGCGTGAGCTCAAGGTTGGCGGACCACCACGTGACCAGGCCCGCGTCGGGCGAGGGGAGACCGCGCCTGGCGCTCCGGTCGTGGTCCAGGTAGCGATCGCGCAGGGGCTCGACGTCGCACAGGCGTTCCCACCACACGCGGTGGACAGCGGACTGGATCTGCCCGGCGTCGAGCGGGAAGGCGGCGCGGTGACCGCGGACGAAGGCCCGTACCCGGTCGAGGTCGAGTCCGCGCTCGTCCTCGTCGGCGAACAACCGGCCGGCCGCGCGGACAAGCTCGCCCGCGACCGGGCCCGTGGTCAGCGCGTCCCAGCCCAGGACGGCGGTCACGTTGCCCGACCCGCCGTAACGGAGGTTGCCCTCGTGGAAGGCGCCATGCAGGTGGCCGACCGTGGTGACCTCCATCTCGGGCGGCTGGTGGTCGGTGAACTCGATCAGGAGCGCGCGGCGTTCACGCAGGCGGCGTTCGGTGAGGGCGTCGAAGTCGTTCCCCTCACCGGGCAGCGCGTCGAGCATCTGGTCGACGGCCGCCACGGCGTCCGCGGCGCGCGGGGTGGGGATCAGCATGCTCTGCTGGACGGGCTCGGTCAGCCGGTCGAGCGCGGCGTGCAGGTCGCCGAGCAGCTCACCGAGCCGCTCGCACTGCCCGAACGTCAGCTCCAGACCGTCCCGCCGGCGCCCCGAGACCCATGGATGCAGCACGTATCCGAGGCCGCCCGCGGTCACCAGCGTGCGGCCGGCGCGCGCCGGTACCGGGGCGAGCACCGGCAGGCCGGCCGCGTCGAGCGCGGTGGTCACCGAGTGCCGGAAGAGCAGGGCGCGCCGGTCGTACACCTCGTACTCCCGGAGGAAGTACGAGGCGTCGGCGGTGTCGACACGCCAGCAACGGCCGTCTCCGACCGGGACCGGCGGCTCGGCGTCCCCGATCTCCCAGCGCCTCAGCAGGCGGGGCGGCGGATCGTTCTGTGACGTCGGCACCTCGGCACCTCAGCTGCTCGAACGAATGTTCACACGCTGACGGTACACGCCCCTGTGCGCCTGGCGAAAGCGAACCGCGGATCAGCTGGTGCGTTCAAGGATGACGACGGGAATCTCGCGGTCGGTCTTCTTCTGGTAATTGTCGTAATCGGGCCAGACGGCCGTCATCTTCTTCCAGAGCCCGGGCTTTTCCTCCGGGGGCGCGGTCCGCGCCCGCGCGGTGAACTTGTCGCCCTTCACCTGGACCTTCACCTCGGGGTTCGCCTGGAGATTGAGATACCAGGCGGGCGGCTTGTCCGCGCCGCCGTTGGAGGCGACCACGAGATGATCGTCGCCGTTCTTCTGGTAGATCAAGGGCGTGGTGCGCTCCTCGCCGCTGCGACGCCCGACCGTGGTGAGGAGCAGGGTCGTGGTGCCCTGCCATTCGTGCCCCTCGACCCCGTCGGTCTCCTGGTAACGCTTGACGTGCTCTTTGCCGAACAACATCGTCGTTCCCTTCATGAATATGGACGCTGAGGGGGTCCTTCCCTCCTTGCCGATCAATACGCTGAGCGGATGAGCGACGCAGCGGAGGTGGCGCGGCGGTGCGCCGAGGCGATGTACGAACGGGACACCGCGGCCCAGCGGCTCGGCATAGAGATCGCTGACGTGGCGCCGGGGCGGGCCCGTGCGCGCATGGCCGTGTCACAAGCGATGGTCAACGGCCATGGCGTCGTTCACGGCGGTTATGTCTTCCTCCTGGCCGACACGGCCTTCGCCTACGCGTGCAACACCTATGACGCTGTGAGCGTCGCCGCTGCCGCCGACGTCGTCTTCGTGGCGCCCGCGTACGACGGCGACGTGCTGGACGCCTTCGCCACCGAACGCACCCGCTTCGGCCGCAGCGGCATCTACGACGTCACCGTTCGCCGCGCATCGGACGCTGTCGTCATAGCCGAATTCCGCGGCACCAGCCGCAGCCGGCCCACCCCCGTGATCCCTACATGATCCGCGTAACCCACCCGCACCGTGAGCACGGCAGGGCGAGCGCGCTGGGGCGACTGGATGGGGCTGCATGAAATAGGCGGCAGGACGGCCGGGTTGTCGTCGTAGTCGTCGGGAGGCATGGGATGGACATCGGTCGGGTGGGGTTGTGGAGCATCGGGCTTCGTTCGGAGGATCCGGCGGCGCGGCCGCGCATCGCTGAGGCCGCCGCCGAGTTGGAAGAGCTGGGGTACGGGGCGGTGTGGCTCGGCTCGAATCCTGGCGTGGACGACGCGGTGCCGTTGCTCGAGGCGACGTCGCGGCTGGTCGTCGCAACAGGCATTCTCAACATCTGGCAGTACGAGGCGGAGGCCGTGGCCGAACGACAGGCTGCGGTCGCCAAACACCACCCGGGACGTTTCCTCTTGGGGCTCGGCGCCAGCCACGGGCCACTGGTGGGCGATCGCTATCGGCGGCCGTACAGCGCGATGGTCGACTATCTCGACCGGCTCGACGCGGCCGGGGCACCGGCGTCACAGCGGATGCTGGCCGCCTTGGGTCCCAAGATGCTGGCCGCGTCCCGGGACCGCTCCGCCGGAGCCCATCCGTACCTCGTGACCTCCGAGCACACGCGGCAGGCCAGGGAGATCCTCGGCCAGGGCCCGCTGCTCGCTCCGGAGGTCAAGGTCGTTCTCGATGAGGACCCTGCTCGGGCACGGGCCGCCGCGCGGGCACATCTGGCGTTCTATCTGCAGCTTCCCAACTACACCGGCAACCTGTTGCGGCTGGGCTTCGACGACGCCGACATGGCGGACGGCGGCTCCGACCGGCTCGTGGACGCGGTCTTCGCCTGGGGGGATGCCGAGGCGATCCGCCGTCGGATGAACGAGCACCTGGACGCTGGGGCCGATCATGTCGCGCTGCACGTCATCACCGGGGATCGCACGGGACTGCCGTTGCCGCAGTGGCGGGCGCTCGCGGAGCTCAACGCTCCCTGACGGGTCAGGTCTGGCTGAGGATGTCGCGGAGGATGGCCACGGTGTCATCAGGGCGGGCGGCCGTGATGCAGGTGTTGTTCATGGCCTTCATGTAGAGGTCGACGTCGGCGGGCTTGTCCAGGTAGAGCGCGCTGGTGAGCTGCTCCAGGTAGACGACGTCGGACAGCCCCGGCTCGGCGAACCGCAGGATGGTGAACGGACCGCCGGCGGCCGCGTGGCCTCCGGCGCCGAACGGGACGACCTGGAGCGTCACGTTCGGCAGTTCGGACATCTTGATCAGGTGCTCGATCTGGGCGCGCATGACCTTGGCGCCGCCGAGCGGACGGCGCAGGACGGCCTCGTCGAGAACGGCCCAGAGCATGGGCGCGCCGGGTGAGGTGAAGCGTTCCTGACGGGTCATCCGGACGTTCACGCGGCGCTGGACGTCGTCGTCGGACGCCTCGGGGAAGCCGAGCCGGACGACCGCGTGAGCGTAGTCGGCGGTCTGCAGGAGGCCCGGCACGAACTGGACCTCGTAGGTGCGGATGAGGGAGGCGGCCTCCTCCAACCCGAGGTAGACCTCGAACCAGTTCGGCAGGATGTCGCCGTAGCGGTGCCACCAGCCTGGCGTGTTGGCCTCGCGGGCGAGCTCCAGCAGTGACGCGCGTTCGGCCGGGTCGTCGACGCCGTACAGGGTCAGCAGGTCGGCGATGTCGCGTTCCTTGAACCCGACCTTGCCGAGCTCCATCCGGCTGATCTTGGAGTGCGAGCCGCGGATCTCGTAACCGGCCTCCTCGGTGGAGATGCCGTGTGCCTCACGCAGCCTGCGAAGCTGCGAGCCGAGAAGGATGCGCAGTACGGTGGGGCCGCCACGACGGGGATAGTCGATCAACTGACCGGTCTCGGTGTCGCCCTCGGCCAGAGGGGGGTTGGCAGCTGCGTCCTGGGGCAAAGGGTCACCCAGCCAGTCGACGGGCCCGCGCAAGCGGAGGAACGGTCCTCATCGTAGAGGATCAGACCCTGTTTTTGGGAAGAGTGAAAAAATTGCGCTCTGGGCTTTGATGCATCCGTGGTATGGGCCTTGTCAGATCGTTAAGGCCTGTGACTTCAACGACCGGGTGGTCACAAATCCGGGGATGCCGGCCACGCGACTGTACGACTAATCCTTGCGGAACGAAGTCGCGACTCCTCCAGAACGAGAACACCCCGTCGCTCTCCGGAGTCACCTTCCGAGGGCCCCTTCCAGCCAGGGCTCTCTCGCAGGAACGATGCCGCAGCCCGCCCCACCCAGTGGACTCGGCGATGACAGGGCGATGACAGATTGTGCGGCATTCGGTCAGATGATCTACCGCTTGGCTCCTGCCCTAGGTGATGAAGCTCTCGTCTGCCCGTGTCAACGTCGGGAATCCCCGCGAAGTCTTATTCATTGGGGACTCATGTGCGGAACAGCGGCCATGAGCACCCGATCAAAGATGACCACCGCGTATCTGGGGGAAATCATGCACTCGAACATCAGTGAACTCCCTGAGGTCCGTTTCCTGACGTCGGGTGACGTCTCCGATGCCGACCGTGAGGCGGCGCGCCAGGCCGTCCGCGCCGCGCTGTCGGAGGTCCGAGGCGTTGTCAAGGAGGCCCAGGTGACTCTGAGCGTCGTCGACGACCCGGCCCTCCCGCGCCCCGCCCTGGCCCAAGCCGTAGTCGACCTGAACGGCCGCCGCCTGCGTGCCCAGGCCGCCGCACCGGACCTGTCCGAATCCATCAAGCTCCTCCAAGACCGCCTGGCAGTCCGAGCCGCCTACCTACGCGCCGGCTGACCCCGCAGCGCCGCCCGCCCAAGATCACGCCGTTACCAACACCACACTCCTGTCGAACGCGCGCTCGTCCAGAACGGCGCGCTAGTCCGGAACGGCGCGCTGTCGCCGGACGCGCTGTGACGAACGGTGCGCTGTGACGAACGGCGCGCTCGCGCCACGATGTGCTGTTGGCGAAAGCCGCGCGCGCTGTTCCACAACGGCGTGCTGTTGCGGCACGGCGTGCTGGGGGAGTGCGGCGTGCGCCCCCGCCAACGGAGTGTTGTTGGCGGGGGTGTGCTGCTTGGGACATGCTGCTAGGGGACATGCTGAGCTGTTGGCGCACCTCCTGGTCTCCTGCCTGACGGCGTGTTCTTCTGGAACGGCGTGCTGCGGCCGGACGCCGAGCGCTCGCGCCAACGGTGTGCTGTTGGCGATCGACGTGCTTTCTGGGTGACGGTGTGTTCTTCCGTAACAGCGTGTTCTTCCGTAACAGTGCGCTGCGGCCGGACGGACGCGGTGTTGCAGGACGACGTGCTGTGGCGAGCGGCGCGCTCTCGCGCCGACGGCGTACTGTTCGCGCGCGCTGGGGCTGTTCGGCGCAGGCCGTGGTGTTTGGGGCGCGCCGAGTTGTTGGTGCACGGCGCGCTCTCTCGCCTGACAGCGCGCTCTCTTGCCTGACGGCGCGCTGCTGTCTGATGGCGCGCCCAGGTTTTGGGGCGCGCCGTTCGTGGTTGCGGGTGCTCCGGACTCTTCGCTTTTAGGCGTCGCGGCGGTTGAGGAGCGTGGCCGCGGCCGCGAGCGGCAACGCCGCGTACGCGAGGAGGACGAGCAGGGCGATGGGCGGAGGGAGGACGGAGCCGAAGATGGAGTTCTCGTTGTCGCCGCCGATGACCTGGTCGGGAAGGCCGCCCAGCATGAACGAGCCGACCCGCTCGTTCCAGGGTGCGGGGAGGTTCGCGGCCATGAGCGGCATGACGTACCAGAGCATGAAGACCGAGACGATCGCACCGGCCGTCGACCGCAGGATGAGGCCGAGGCCGAGGCCGAGGAGCGCGTAGACGGTCACGGCCGCGCCGCGGGAGAGGAGCTCGGGAAGTTCGGCGACCACGCTGGACGGCTGACCCCGGATCGGCCGGTCGCCGATGATCAGCTTGACCGTGAAGAACGTGCCGAACGTGACCGCCAGCCCGGCCGGCAGGGCGACGGCCCCGACGACGGCGGCCTTGGCGAGGAGCAGCGAGCCGCGTCGGGGGACGGCGGTCAAGGTCGTGCGGATCATGCCGGTGCGGTACTCGCCGGTGACGACGAGAACACCCAGGATCGCCAGGCAGACCCCGGTGACGTCGGCGTTCAGCGTGGACAGGGAGGAGAGGCCGAAGTGATCACGGTCCTCGGGTGTGAGGCCGTCCCACATGTTCGCCGCGTAGAGCGCGAGCATCGCCGCCATGGCCAGGAACGCGATCGGGACCGCGAGCGTGATGTACGTGGAACGAACCGACCGCAGCTTGAGCCATTCCGCCGCGAAGACGTCCTTAGTCATGAGTCCCTCCGCTTCAGGACGACCAGGCCGGCGGCCAGAGCGGTCACCGCGTACGCGAGCAGGATCAGCAGCGCGGGAACGGGCCCCAGGACCGGATCGGCGGCATCGCCGGCGATCTGCTCAGCCAGGTTGGACGGCAGGATCGCCGCGAACCGTTCGTCCCAGGGCGCCGGCAGGAGCGGCGCCAGTCCCGGCAGAACGAAGAGGAGCACGCACAAGCCCGTCACCGCCCCGGCTGTCGAACGGAGCGCGGTCCCCAGCCCAAGTCCGACCAGCGCGACCACGGCGGCCGAGAGTCCCAGGCTGAGCAGCCACGGCAGCTCCTCCGACACCGGTGTACGGAAGTCGGTGATCGCCCGGTCGCCGACGATGAGCCGGCCGAGCCCGAACGCGACGCCGACGCTGAGGAGCCCGGTCGCCGACGCCACTCCGCCCACGGAGGCCGCCTTGGCCGCGAAGAGCACACCGCGTCGAGGCACCGCCGCCAGGCTGGATCGCATCAGGCCTGTTGCGTATTCGGACGTGATGGCAAGAACGCCGAGTACCGCCATGCAGAGCGGAAGCGTGAGCACAAGGGGGTGTTCGGCGGGCGCAGCCTGAAGCTTGGCCTGCCGTTCTGGCGACAGACCGTCCCAGTAGCGCGCGATATAGAACGACCAGACCGCACACAGCGTGACAAAGCCCGCGACTGTCGCGAGTATCCATTGCGTGGATCGGGCCGACCGGAGCTTGAGCCATTCGGAGAAGAGCACATCGGTCATCGCGCGATGCTCTTCTCGGCGCGGTAGTCGACGCTGTCGGAGGTCAGCTCCATGTATGCCTCTTCCAGAGTGGCGCTGTGCGGGGTGACCTCGTAGAGCGGAATTCCCCGTGCGGCGGCCAGGTCGCCGATCTCATCGACAGCGAGTCCCTGCACAGAGAGGGCTCCGCTGGGCGTGGTGTCCACGGTCGCCCCGGCGGCCGCGAGCGCAGCGGTGAGATCCGCCGACCGCGGCGAACGTACGGTCACGCCTCGCCGGAAACGATCGGCGAGCTCGCGGACCGAGGTGTCGGCGATGAGGCGGCCCCGGCCGATGATGACCAGGCGGTCGGCGGTGAGTTCCATCTCGCTCATCAGATGGCTGGAGACCAGCACGGTGCGGCCCTCGGCGGCCAGGGAGCGCATCAGTTCGCGGATCCAGCGCACGCCGTCCGGGTCCAGGCCGTTGACCGGCTCGTCGAACATCAGGACGCCCGGGTCGCCAAGGAGCGCCGCCGCGATCCCGAGGCGCTGCTTCATGCCGAGGGAGAAGCCGCCGACTCGCTTGCGGGCGACGCCGGCCAGGCCCACCTGCTCCAGCACCTCCGCGACCCGCCGCGTACCGATGCGGTTGCTCCGCGCCAGGCACCTGAGGTGGTCGAACGCGGACCTTCCGCTGTGCACGGCGTTCGCGTCCAACAGCGCGCCCACCTCGTACATGGGACGCCGCAGCCCTGTGTAGCGCCCGCCGTTGATCAGCGCCTCACCCGAAGAGGCGGCGTCCAGTCCCAGCAGGATCCGCATCGTCGTGGATTTACCCGCGCCGTTCGGTCCGAGGAAGCCTGTCACGGACCCAGGTTTCACCTGGAAGGAAAGGCCGTCGACCGCGACGGTCCGGCCATAACTCTTGGTCAGCTCACGAACTTCGATCACGCGTTCAACCGTGGTGTACGAGGCGTTCCGGCACATCGGAGCGGGGATGGGAACGAGCCTTCGCCCCCAGGTCGGAGACAGCCGGGCCTCGCCCGGCGGGCTCAGACCCAGGTATGACGTCCTCCGGCCGGAGGTGGCCCTGGACCTGGGCGGATACCGTCGGGTCCGTGGACGAAGAGTTGCGCTCCTTCGTTGTGCGCCGGCTCGACCGGCGGCGGCTGATGGGGCTGGACGCCCTGGTGGCACTGGCGTACACGTTCGTGGTCATGGGCTTCACCGCACGCCAAGGCCCGGCCGCCGTATCCCTTCCGGTCGAGTTCCTGATCGTCGCCGTGAACGGGCTGCCCCTGGCCGTCAGGCGGCTGTGGCCGCTGCCGGTGTTCGGCGTGACACTGGCGATGTCCGTGCTGTCGATCGTTCTGGACATGCCCAGCGACTGGTTCGTGGCACCGGCCTTCGCGCTCTACCTGGTCGCTCTTACCCAGCCACGTCGCCGCTGGATCCCGACCTCGGCGATCGGTGTGCTGAGCGTTCTGTCGCTGGTGTTCGGAGCGACCGTCGGGCCGAAAGGCTGGGGCGCCGAGGGCGCCGGCGCCGTGATCATGGGAGCCGCCCTCATGGGCGGCTCCTGGACGCTCGGCCGCGCGCTCCGCGAGCGCCGGGCGTACGCGCAGCGCTCGGCAGCCCAACTGGCCGACCGTGCCGTGACCGACGAACGCATCCGCATCGCCCGCGAGCTCCACGACGTCGTCGCGCACAGCATGAGCCTGATCGTGGTCAAGGCCGGAGTGGCCAACCACGTGGCCGAGGCACGCCCCGAAGAGGCCCGCGACGCCCTCCGCGTCATCGAGGCCACCAGCCGGGCGGCGCTGACGGAGATGCGCCAGCTTTTGGGCGTCCTCCGTACCGGCACGGATTACGGCTTCCCCCAAACCCCCGACCCGCACACCCACGACCCCGATCCACGCCAGTTCGAGCAAGCGCACCTCGCTCAGCACCCGCCGCCCAGCCAAATGAACAAGGCGGGCACCCGGCAGCCCCACGACACCCAGCTCGTCCACGAGCCGCAAGCACAAGACGGGCCGACCCAGCGGCTTCACGACGAACGGTCCGACCACCTGCGCGCGGCAGACAGCCGAGATGGCTCCGACGCAGCACCCGGTCGGGACTTCGAGGTATCGGCCAGCCAGGAGGGGCGCGCGCCGACCCGACGACCGCATGAAGCACGAGTCGACAAGGCGGGTGCAGCATCCCCCGGTCGGAGCGATGTGGTGACGAGCGCGTATGAGACAGACGCGACCCAGCCACACCACAGCCACGAAGCAATGCGCGGTGGGAGGCCCGATGTGCAGCACGGCGAGAAGTCAGCACGTTCGACGCCTTTCCAGGTAGGCCACCCCGGCGCACCCAACCTCTGGCAGGACGTGCCGCTGGCACCCGCACCTGGCCTTGCCGCACTACCTGCCCTTGTGGACCGTGCGGCGATGGCAGGGGTACGGGTCGTACTGGACCTGCAGGCCGTTGCCCTTCCCGAGGGAGTGGCAGTATCGGCCTACCGCATCGTTCAAGAGGCGTTGACGAACGTCGTGAAGCACGCCGCTCCTGCGCGCTGCCAGGTCTCGGTGTGGGCCGACGAGCACGAAGTGCGCATCACGGTGACCGACGACGGCCCCGGCACACGCGTCCTGCCCCGCGGGCCCGGACCAGGGGAGGGGCACGGCCTGATCGGCATGCGGGAACGGGTGATGATGTACGGCGGGGACTTCAGCGCCGGACCGCGCCCCGAAGGGGGCTTCGGGGTGTCGGCACGCCTGCCCTACAACCCCACGGAGAAGTGAGCGTGACCGAACCACCGCCGCGGAAAGACGCCCCAGTGCGAGTCTTGGTGGCCGATGACCAGGCACTCCTGCGCGGCAGCTTCCGCATCCTGGTGGACACCGCTCCTGGCCTCAAGGTCGTCGGTGAGGCCGGGACCGGCACCGAGGCGTGTGAGCTCGCCGTCAAGGAGCACCCGGACGTTGTCCTGATGGACGTACGGATGCCGGAGATGGACGGTATCGAGGCCACCCGCCGCATCTGCGGCTCACCCGAGACCGCTGACGTTCGCGTTCTCATCCTCACCACGTTCGACCTGGACGCCTATGTCTATTCGGCGCTGCGGGCGGGCGCGAGCGGATTCCTCCTCAAGGACACACCACCTGGCGATCTCCTGACCGCCATCCGTGTGGTCGCCGCAGGCGAGGCGCTGCTGGCGCCCACGGTCACCAGACGGTTGATCGCCGAGTTCGCTCGCCGACCGGAGCCGTCCCAGCAGCTCGCCCGCGAACTCGACGGCGTGACCGAACGCGAACGCGAAGTGCTGACCCTCATCGCCCGCGGTCTGTCGAACGGGGAGCTGGCCGAGCACCTGCAGCTGAGCCTGGCCACCGTCAAGACCCACATCGGCCACCTGCTCGCCAAGCTCCAAGCCCGTGACCGGGCGCAACTCGTGATCATCGCCTACGAAACGGGCCTGGTCCGTCCCCGCTGACCGTCCACCCAAGCAACCACAGCCCCAAAAAACACAACCGCCAGCCAGCGCCGCGCCCCTGAACAGAGCCGACCAGCCGACGTCGCAGCGCCCGAAACAGAGTCGCCAGCCCACGTTGCGCCACTGAACCAGAGCCGCTCGGCCGACGCTGCGCTGACCCTGAACCGACCGGCCAACTCTGGGGGCGCACAGAACCGACCAGCGGGTGGTGTGGCGCTTGAACCGGAGTTGACCAGCGGGTGGTGTGGCGCGTGATCGGGGGTCGGCCTGCGGGTGGTGTGGCGCGTGATCGGGAGTCGGCCTGCGGGTGGTGTGGCGCTTGAACCGGAGTCGGTCTGCGGGTGGTGTGGCGCGTGATCGGGAGTTGACCTGCGGGTGCCGTGGCGTCCGGAACAGAGGCGCCAGCCGGTGCGCGCGCAGTGACCAGCCAGCCTCGAGCCCAGCAGGCGTTCGGGTGTCGGTGATTGGGCAGCGGCGCTCGCAGCAGGGGCGGTCGCCAAGGAATAGGACGGCTCGGGAAAAGGGGTGAGGTACGAGCGCGCCCACGGTCAGGCGTCAGGGGCGGTGTGGACGCGGGTGCCGTCCACATAAGTGAGGGCTACGTGGGTGTCGGCGATGGCATCGGCAGGGCCTTCGAAGGGATTGCGGTTCAGGACGACCAGGTCGGCGCGGTTGCCGGGGCGCAGGCTGCCGGTGTCGTCCAGGTGGTTCACGTAGGCGGCGCCGGCGGTGTAGGCGGCGAGCGCCGCGGTCAGGTCCAAGGCCTGCTCGGGCAGGAAGGGCTTGGCCTCGTGCCCGGGAACGATGCGGTTCACAGCGACATGGATGCCTTTGAGCGGGTCAGGGCTGCTGACGGGCCAGTCGCTGCCCGCCGCCAGGGTGACTCCGGCGCGCAACAGGTCGCCGAAGGGATACTGCCAAGTGACGCGTTCGGGATCCAGGAACGGGATGGTCAGCTCGTCCATCTGCGGTTCGTGGGCGGCCCACAGGGGCTGGATGTTGGCGGTCGCGCCGAGCGTTCGGAAGCGGGGGATGTCGTCGGGGTGGACGACCTGGAGATGCGCCAGGTGGGGGCGGGTGTCGCGCTGCCCGTTGGCGGTACGGGCGGCCTGCACGGCGTCCAGCGCCTCGCGGACAGCCCGATCGCCGAGCGCGTGGAAGTGCATCTGAAAGCCGAGTGCGTCGAGCGCGGCCGCGTACTCCTTGAGCGCGGCCGGATCGATGAAGCTGATCCCGCTGTTGTCGGTGGCACAACCGCAGGCGTCCAGGTAGGGGCCGGTCATGGCGGCGGTGAAGTTCTCCGCCACCCCGTCTTGCATGATCTTGACCGTGCCGCTGCGCAGCCGCCCCGTGGTGAGCCGGTCACGGCGTTCCAGCAGGTCGTCGATCTGCTCGGAGCCGCGTCCGCGGGCCCACCACAGGGCGCCGACGACGGTGGCGGTGAGCAGCCCGTCGCGGGCTGCCGTCAGGTAGGCGTCCGAGACGTCGGGATACCCGTCCGAACCGGCGACCAGGGCGTCCTGCCAAGCGGTGATGCCAAGGCTGTGCAGCAGCCGCTGAGCGCGCAGCAGGCCGTCGAGGCGTTCCTGCGGCGTCACGGCCGGCAGGAGCGCGCCGACCAGGGTCATCGCGCCTTCCTGGAGCATGCCGATGGGGGAGCCGTCGGCGTCGCGCTCGATGCGGCCGTCTGCCGGGTCGGGGGTGGTCGCGGTGATGCCGGCCAACTCCAGGGCACGGGTGTTGACCCAGGCGCCGTGGTGGTCGCGGTTGGTGAGGTAGACGGGGCGGTCGGGTACGACCGTGTCGAGCAGGTCCCGCCTGGGGACTCCGCCTTCAAAGCTCTCCATGGACCACCCGCTGCCGATGATCCACCCTTTGCCTGGATGCGCGTCGGCATACGTGCGGACGCGGCGGACGTACTCCTGCTGGGTGGTGGTGCCGGTCAGGTCGCATTGGCCCAGTTCGACCCCGCCCATGACGGCATGGATGTGGGCATCTTGGAAACCGGGCAGCAGCAGCCGTCCCCGCAGGTCGACGATCTCGGTGCGCGGGCCGATGAGGTCCTTGACCTCGTCGTGGCCGACCGCGACGATCCGTCCGTCGCGGACCGCCAGGCTGCTGGCCCAGGTGCGCGCGGCGTCCATGGTCATGATGGGACCGCCGGTGAACAGCAGGTCGGCAGGCGGGTGCGTCATGTGAATATTTCCAATCATCCGTCGCGGTGCGCCGGAGTTCAGGGGTCGGTGGCCGGGGCGGGTGCGGCGAGCGGCTCGACGAGCGGCTCCGCCGCGGCCGTGCCCGGGCGGATGAAGTACGGCGAGCGTCGGCGCCACTTGGCGATCATGCCGACCATCAAGCCGGTCAGGAGGACGACGGCCGGACAGGCGAGGCTGAACCATCCGTTGGAGGCACTGACCGCGAAACCGTCGCTGAGGGTGGCGTAGTGGACCGCCAGGTAGCCGCCCAGGGCGAACAGCGCCAGTCCGCACGCGGCGGGAAGGATCACGGCGCGGGTGGCCTGGAGTGTTCCGGCCCGCAGCAGGCCGCGGAAACGCCAAGCGCAGGTGACGGCGGCCAACCCGTAGTAGAGCGCCACCAACAGGCCGATCGCGCTGACTGCGGCGAGGATGGCCTCGCTGAGCTTGGGAATGCTCAGGCTCAGCAGGGCGATCCCGGCGGCGATCACGGCGATGAGGATCGTCCCGGCGGCCGGCGTTCCATAGCGGGCGTTCACCTTCGACCAGACCGGCCCCAGGGTGCGGTCCCTGCTCATGGCCAGCGCTATCCGGGCCGTGGGTATCACCCCGGCCTGCAACGAGGCCACGACGGAGAACAGCAGTGCGATCAGCGGGAGGGTGGCCAACGGCTCGGAAGCCAGCTTGACTGCGAAGTGAGCGAGGCCCTGTGCACCATTGGCGGCCATCTCGTCCGTCGACATGACTCGCTGGAACGCGATCGACCCCAGCAGAAAAAGCCCCAGCACGGTCCACAGGGCGATGAAACCACCCCGGGCCGCGTCCTCGGGGCGGCGTGTCTCCTCGGTCACGCTGAAGGCGGAGTCCCATCCCCAGTAGCAGAACACCGCCAGGACGAGTCCCTGGGCTAGCCCGGACGGCGAATCGACGGCGAACGGGTTGAGCCACGACAGCGAGAACCCCTGGTCGCCGGCGATGAGCCCCCAGCCACAGAACAGCAGCAGGACGGCGTACTCGAAGATCAGCAGATACGCCTGGAATCTCGCTGCCTTGGCGGCGCCGATGACTGCCGTCCAGGTCACCACTACCAGGATGAACAGGCCGATCAACGTGCTGCGAGCGGTCGAGCCGGGATCGATGTCCCAGCCGAAGAACGAGTCCACGCCTGCCTTGAGGGCCAGTTGGGAAACCGCTGACCCGGTGACCGAGGTGGTGTAGGCGAGGAAGATGACCGAGCTGGCGAGCGGAATCCATCCGGCGAGCAGCCCTAGCCAGGGCCCCAGCGTCCGGCCGACCCACACATAGCCGTTGCCGCAGTTGGGTTCGGACCGGTTGAGCCGGGCATACGCGCCGGCGATGCCCAGGATCGGCAGGAACGCGACGATGAGCAGCGCAGGTGTCTGGCGGCCCACATAGGCGGCCAACAGCCCGATGCCGATACCGATGGTGGTGGTCGCGGCGGTGTTGGAGGCGGCGATGACGACTCCGTCAAAGGCGCCCAGCGACTTGGCCATCGCGGCCGGACGCGAGGGCTCGGAACTGGTGTGATCTTCCATGGACAACCGATCCGATGACGGGGGCCATAGGCCCCAGGGCAGGCACGGGGCGGAGAGAGGGACGAGGTCAACGCAGCGGTGGGTGACCGCAGCAACGAGGCGACCGCAGCAACGAGGCGACCGCAGCGAGGGGGCGTCTGCGGCGGCGGGTGTCCGCAGCGACGAGGTGTCCGCAGCGACGGGGTGACCGTTGCGACGGCGTGACGGCAGCGGCGGGGTGACCGTAGCGGTGGGGGTGTCCGCGGCGGTGTGATGACCGTAGCGGTGAGTTGTCCGCAGCAAAGGGGTGACCGCAGTGGCGGGATATCCGCTGCGGCGGGTTGTCCGCAGTGGCGGAGTGACGGGTAGCGGTGGGGTGTCCGCTGCGGCGGGGTGACGGTAGCGGCGGGGTGACCGTAGCGACGGCGTGACGGCAGCGACGGGTTGTCCGCAGCGACGGCGTGACGGCAGCGACGGGTTGTCCGCAGCGACTGGGTGACCGCAGTGGCGGGGTGACGGTAGCGGTGGGGTCTCCGCAGCGACGAGGTGTCCGCAGCGACGGGGGCGTCCGTGGCGGCAAGGCGACCGCAGCGGTGGGGGTGTCCGCAGCGGCGGGGTGACCGTAGCGACGGAGTGACGGGTAGCGGTGGGGTCTGTAGCGGTGGGTTGTCCGCAGTGGTGGGTTGTCCGCTGCGGCGGGGTGACGGTAGCGGTGGGGCGACGGGTAGCGGTGGGGGTGTCCGTAGCGGCGGAGTGGACGTAGCAACGGGGTGTCCGCTGCGGCGGGGGGACGGTAGCGGCGGGGTGACCGTATCGACCGGGTGGATGCAGCGACCGGGTGGATGCAGCGACGGGGTGTCCGCAGCGACGGGGTGAACGCAGGGGTGGGGTGACCGCGGTGGCAAGGCGAACGACAGATGCGGGGTCTCCGGCATCGCTCGCGGCCGGTCATGTCTCCAGCTCACGCGGGTGCCGACCGGCTAACCGATATAGAACAGCTCACCTCTTTCGTCGTCAACAGTGTTGTCGTAAGATCGCGGCAGCCCGGCGATCCCAAGGAAGCACCCATGCGTACGCCCTCAGACGGGTCTGGGCGGGTCATCGGCGTCCAACGTCGCAGACGGCCCACCAAGACCGGCACCGTCCTGTCCCACGAGCTGATCGTGCGAACCGCCATCCGGCTGCTCAGCCAGCACGGCACCGACGCACTGAGCGTTCGCCGACTCGGCACGGCCCTCGGCGCCGATCCGTCCTCGCTGTATCGCTACTTCCGCAACACCGACGACCTCGTTCTGGCCATCGCCGACGAGCTCATCGGCCGCGCCATCGAGGGCTTGCGGCCGTCCGGAAACTGGCGCGACGACCTGCGTGACGTCGGCCACCGCCTGCATGCCACCTACCTGGCCCACCCGCAGGTCGCCGTGTTGTCCGCCGCCCGTGTCACCCGGCGTCCCAACGAGGTTCGCGGGGTGGAGATAGGGCTTGGCATCCTGCGTTCCGCCGGCTTCAGCCCCGAACAGGCTGCACGCCACTACCACAGCTTCATCGACCTCAGCCTGGGCTTCGCAGCGCTCGATGCCGCCGCCAGCGCACTTCCTCGTAACCATGCCGACGGCGACCATGAGGCCTGGCGATCCACCTACGCCCGCCTGCCGTCCGACGAATATCCCCACATCACGGCCTGTGCCGATGCCCTAGCAGCCACTATGGCCGCCAGCGCCTATCCCGCCGCCCTTGATCTCCTCCTCGACGGCATCGCCGCACAACTGCCGTCCGGGCCGAGGGAATCCGCAACCGACGACCAATAGAGCCGTGCCGAGCGCATGCTACGAAGTGTTAGCCGGAACGGCTGAACCGGATTGAGGGGCCTGTCCGAAAACCTGTTGAGCGTCCCAGAGGTCAGACGGCACTGTGAGTGCGCCTGAGCTGGGAGACGAACTGATGAGAACGCACGAGATCCGCGCCACGTACGACCGCGACACGATCACGGTCTACCAGGCGTACCGTCCTGAGATCGCTGGTCCGGCGGTGGAGCATGGCCGGTTCGTGCCGCCGTTCTCACGTGGCCGCATGACGTGGATCAAACCATCCTTCCTGTGGCTGATGTCCCGCAGTAATTGGGCTCGGAAGCCAGGTCAAGAGATGATCCTGGCCGTTCGGATCACCCGTACCGGCTGGGAGCAAGCGCTGGGCCATGCCGTTCCCACACACCCTGACCGTCGTGTTTTCCGCAGTAGCGATGAATGGCGCGCCCGATTCGCGGAGTCGGTCGTCCACGTGCAATGGGACCCCGAGCGGAGCCTGCGCGGCGCGACGTTGGACGCGCGCAGCATCCAGGTCGGCCTGAGCCGCCACATCATCGATCAGTACGTGGACGACTGGATCGTCTCCATCGAAGATCGGACACCTCTGGTGCGAAAGATCCATCGCCTCCTTCAGGACGGGCAGGCCACCAAAGCGAAGGCGTTCCTCCCCAGCGAACGCGTCTATCCCCTCTCAGCCGATCTCGCTCGCAGCATCGGAGCCGATCTCGCATAGGGATCGGGGCCGATGTTCCATAGGAAAAGCCCGCCCCCGCGTGGCACCTGGAACCCGTCGATCAGCTCCTGGCGCGCCTGGGCCGTGGCATAGCGACCGCACATGGGCCCACCTTGCCCGCTGGATCTGACAAGCCGCCACCGCTAGGCCAACGCTTGCCCTACTCAGGTGACTCCATGATCACTTGTCCTCGTTCACGCCTGCTGGTAGCCGCAGTACGAGCCGGTGCGTGAAGGCTCCACGTTCTCCGGCCTTGGCGGCGCGCCGGCGTTCAAGCTCGGCCGGGCTGATGTCGTGCGCCGCCGCCAGTGCATGAAGCACCTCCAGAAGATCGGCAAGCTCGGCCGGATCTCCGCTGGCCACATACTCTCCGGCCTCCTCGTAGAGCTTCGCGCGCAGCAGCGCCTTGTACTCACCTTCCTCCGCCGCTCGCACGGACGCGTCGGTGCCGCCGGCGTCTCGGATGATCTCGGGTATGCGGTCGCGAACCAGCTTCTCCCGTCCACCACCCTTGGTCGGATGAGGCGTCGCACCACGACGACGGTCGAGGGACTGCACCCACTTGACCGCGACCGCGGCGGTCTGGATCAACTCGGTGCGCAGCCGCTCCGGATCGGCCTCGGCGAGCGCCTCATAGAACTCCTCGGTGAGAATGTGCCGCCAGGTCAACTCACCCCGGGACCAAGCCGCAGCGACATCGCGCTTGGCTTCGTCCGCCCGCTCGCCATACTGAGGCCCACTCCCGTCAGGGAACTCTTGCACGCCCCAAAGGCGATCCTGAGCTTCGCGTTCGGCGGCGACATCGGCCAGCACAGTCTGCAGCGAACCTGCCACGTCCTCGGTCTCCATGACAGTCGAACGTAGCCGCGCCGCTCACTCGCCACACCAAAGAACCCCAACGCTCCATCGCAATCGCAACCCGCCCCAACCGAGCGGCGACGGCCATCCCCGCTCCCGGCGCCGACGGCCACGCCGCCCGGCCCGTAGGCGCCGTGATCGCGCCCTTCGAATCCCGAACGTGCCGTTGATTTGAGCTTCGGTGGCTGATCTCAGGAGGGGAGGGGCTCAGCGGTGCAGCCGAGGAGTTCGTGCATGACGGGTGGGAGCTCGTCCCAGAGCCACTCGTTCAGGGTGCCCTGGAACTCAGGTGGCGGGCCAACGCCGATGAGGCGTGGCCCGAGGGAGGTGAGCTGGACGGGCAAGGGGCCGTCGGCCCACAGGGACTCGGCGATTCCCCAGAAGCCAGCGAGGTCATCGCTCACCAGCGGCAGGTAGGAGGGAAGGGCTTGCGGGCCGGAAAGCCGGCCCACCGGCATTAACCGTTGGGCCGTCGCACGCAGGACGTTGAGCGCGGCCAAGTCGTGGGGGCATGCGACTCCCGCAATCTGTAGCTCCGGCAGGCCGAAGCGGCGCAGCCCCCGGGTGGTGAGCTCTACACAGGAGCAGCCGTCAATGGAGTCGTCGCCGTCCGAGCAGTGTTCGTCCTCAGGCGGGAGCGAGACGCCGAGCCAGTCGTCCGCCAGAGCGAACCGGGGATTTTCGGGCGTGTCCTGCGGGACGATCTGGCCGGTGTTGAGATCGACGATCACACCGGCCACGACGTCGGCGAGCGCGCGGGCCGCGGCGCGGGCCAGCTGGGTGCCGAACGGCTGACCGGCGACCTGGAGCAGCGATGTCACGCCGATGTGGTGGACCGCCTTACGGGCCCGTGTCTCGCTCTCATGATCGTCCGCGGCCGCCACCCCTGTCAGATCCCAGGGCGAGTCGGCCGCCCTGTAACTCGTGACCGCGAGCCGGGACGTGCTGAGCCGTTCGGTGGCAGCGGCGGCGAAGGGCTCGGCGAGCCGCCGTAGCATGGCGAGCCGGGCGTCGCCGGGCTCGCGTTCGGTCGCGACCACGAAGCATGTGGTGGTCTTCGGGGGCACGGTAATGGAGATCGTGGCAGGCATGACTGGCCTCCTCGGGCCTCGGCGGGCTGGCGCGACGTCGTCCAGCCTCGGCCCGGGTCCTGCGCGACGAAAGTGGAACGAGATTCTGTGGATAACTTTTGTGGCGGAGTCTTGATCAGCGCTGGTGTCGATGGCGATCTTGGTGGGGTCTGTCGCCTCGGCGCTGCGGCCGACGACTGTCCGCGGCTAAAGGAACGCCGTGCATGGCCAATTGCCCGCGGGGTGCCAGGCGTGATTCAGAACGCGCAGGGCAAAGTCTTCACGCCGTTGATGAAGCTGGCTCGCTGGCGGATGGGCTCTGCGGTGGCGTGGACGTCGGGCAGGCGCCTGAAGAGTTCGCGAAGGAGGACGGTCACTTCTCTGCGAGCCAAGTGGGCTCCCAAGCAGAAATGCGGCCCTGGCGCTCCGAAGCCCAGATGCGGGTTGGGTGAGCGGGTGATGTCGAACGTGTGCGGGTCCTTGAATACGCTCTCATCGCGGTTGGCCGAGTTGTAATAGAGGATGACCCGATCCCCCGCGCGGTACGTGTGGCCGCTCAGAGCGTGATCCCGGGTCAGGGTTCGGCGCATCCAGGTGACGGGCGTCGCGTAACGCACGACCTCCTCGACGGCACCCGGCAGGCGTTTCTCCAGATCTGCCAGGAGCAGCGACCGCTGGCCCGGGTTGACGGTGAAGAGGGCGAGGGCGTGTGAGAGGGCGTTGCGCGTGGTCTCGTTACCCGCCACGACAAGGAGACTGAAGAAGCGCCGTAGTTCCGGCTCGGTGAGCGCCTCGCCATCCACGTTCGCATGGAGCAGGGCGGTGACCAGGTCGTCTGCGGGGTTCTCACGGCGCAGGCGCCCGAGGTCGGTCATCAGGTTGTCCAGGATCGTGAACTTCTCGCCCAGGACCTGCTCGCGAGTCTTGCCATCAGCGGAGACGTGATCAGGGTCGCCGACGGCGAGAATCGCGTTCGTCGCCTCGATGACATCGTCGTACGCGGACTCCGGAATGCCCATCAAGGCGCAGATGATCTGCAGCGGCATCGGGGTCGCGACATGGGTCACGAAGTCGCACGGGCCACGTTCCACCAGGTCGTCGACGATGCGGGCGGCGAGGGCCGACACATCGTCCGCGAACTTCTGGATCATGCGCGGGGTGAACGAGCGGGACACGATTCGCCGCAGTCGCGCGTGCCGTGGATCGTCCAGGCTGATCATGGACCCCGCGTACTCGCTGATCGACACCGGCGGGTCCACCAGGCTGACCGCGGTCGGCTCTGAACTGAACACCTCCGGATGACGACTGGCCTCGGTGACCTGCTCGTACCGTGTCAGCGCGTAGAACCCGGGCCCGTCCGGACGCGGGCAGAAGACGGGCTCCTCGGCCGTACGGAGTGAGGCGAACAACGCGTCGCGGTCTGACTGTGGCTGGGCCCAGAAGTCGAGGTCGGTCAACTTCGGTTCGACAATGGGAGGCATCGTCCACAGCCTTTCGCAGAGGGCAGCCGCCGCCCACAGGCTAACCCGGCATAGCCCAAGGGCCGGGTCCCCGAGGCGATGCCCTGGAAACCCGGCCCTGATCGACGAGGTCGCCCGCGTCGTGCGTCTAAGCGATCAACGGGACTTGATGTCGACGTAGGAGCGCTCGGTCTCGCCCACGTACACCTGGCGCGGCCGGCCGATCTTGGTGGCCGGGTCACTCATCATCTCGCGCCACTGCGCGATCCACCCGGGAAGGCGGCCGAGCGCGAACAACACGGTGAACGCGTTGGTCGGGAAGCCCATGGCCTTGTAGATGACGCCGGTGTAGAAGTCGACGTTGGGGTAGAGCTTGCGCTCGACGAAGTAGTCGTCGCTGAGCGCGACCTCTTCGAGCCGCATCGCCAGGTCCAGGAGCGGGTCGGGCTTGCCGAGCAGGTCGAGGGCCTTACGGGTGGCCTTCTTGACCACGGCGGCGCGCGGGTCGTAGTTCTTGTAGACCCGGTGCCCGAAGCCCATCAGCTTGACGCCGGGTTCCTTGTTCTTGACGCGCCGCACGAACGATTCGACGTCGTCGCCGTTGGTGTGGATCTGCTCGAGCATCTCCAGGACGGCCTGGTTGGCGCCACCGTGCAGCGGACCGAACAGCGCGTCCACTCCTGCCGAGATGGACGAGAACAGGTTGGCGTGGCTGGAGCCGACGAGCCGCACGGTGGACGTGGAGCAGTTCTGCTCATGATCGGCGTGCAGCACGAAGAGCATGTCGAGGATCCGCACGATCTCCGGGTCGACCTCGTACGGCTCGGTCGGCAGGCCGAACGTCATGCGGAGGAAGTTCTCGACGTAGCCGAGGGAGTTGTCCGGGTAGAGCAGCGGCTGGCCGATCGAGGTCTTGTACGCGTAGGCCGCGATCGTCGGCAGCTTGGCGATGAGCCGGATGCTGGACCGCTCGACCTGCTCGGCGTCGAACGGGTCCAGGCTGTCCTGGTAGAAGGTCGACAGCGCGCTCACGGCGGACGACAGCACAGCCATCGGGTGTGCGCGGCGCGGGAACGCCGAGAAGAACGCCCGGAACTTCTCGTCCAGCAGGGTGTGGCGCTTGACGTTGTCGGTGAAGTTGTCCAACTCGGCCTGGGACGGCAGCTCTCCATGGATCAGCAGGTAGGCCACCTCCAGGAAGGAGGCCTTCTCGGCCAGCTCGTCGATCGGATAGCCGCGGTAGCGCAGGATCCCTGCGTCGCCGTCGATGTAGGTGATCGCCGACGTGGTGGAGGCAGTGTTGGTGAAGCCTGGGTCAAGCGTGACGTGACCGGTCTCTTTCAGAAGGGCGCCGACTCCCAGGCCGGATGGGCCCTCCGTGGCCTCGGTCACCTTAAGGGGCAGCCGCCCACCCGCATGGTTGAGCTCGAAATCCGACATGTGCTCGCTCGCTCCCAACTCCGTCCACACCTGCGCAGACATTCCGCCCTTCATCGTATCCAGGTGATCATATGAGCTTGATCCGGGCTACCGCGGGGGTGGAGACCGCCGAATATCGCGGAGAACGCGCCTTGGCGCCGATGATCACTCTGAAGCCCTACAGGGCCTGCGTTTCTGCCCTGTTGACCTCGTCTCCGCGGGATGCTCACCTGGAGCTATGGCCGAAGCCTTCGCCGCCGAACTGGTCGCCCGCTCCCGGCAGGAGATCGTGGCCGCTGCCAGCGAAAACCGCTTCCTGGAGCTGCTGGAGGTAGGTGCCGTACCCAGAGAACGCCTCGCATGGCTGGCCGGCGAGGAGTATCGGATCGTCGGCAGTGACCGGCGCAGCTTTTCCCTATTGGCTGCGCGCTATCCAGAACCCCCTGCCGGTGGGCTCTTTCTCGCTCTTGCACAAGGCGAAGGGGAAGCTCTGGCTTTGCTCCTGGACTTTGCGGCGGCGATCGGAATCAGTGAGAAAGATCTCAGCGCCTACGAGCCGAAACCGTTGGCCCAGGCTTATCCGGCGTACCTCGCCCAGCGCGCGATGTTCGGCACGGCTTCTGAAGTGGCCTTGGCCATGCTCGCCAACCTGGAGGAGTGGGGAGCCTATTGCGCCCGGGCCGCTGAGGCGTTGCGGAGCCGCTATGGCATGGATGAGGAGGCGGTGGGCTTCTTCCGCTTTTTCGCCGAACCACCGCCGGGCTTCGCTGATCACGCCACGGAAGTGATCGCCGCCGGACTGGCCGCTGGAGATTCCCCAGACGAAGCCGTCCGGGCCGCCCGCATGCTGCACGCGTACGAGAGCCACTTCTGGGCAGCCCTAGCCGAAGATCTCGCCTGATGGGCCCCTACGTCCACGGCAGAGCTGCCCGTTCAGCCCAGTAGCGCTCAGGAGGCGTGGCCAGCTCGTTCAGCTCGTCTTCGCCAACCGAGAGCGCAGCGAGGTTGGAGCGCAACTGCGCTGGGCTGACGGCGCCCAGCAGGACCCTGTCCGCCCACACCTGCCGCAGGGCTGCGGCCAGTGCCACCGCGTCGGCGCTGACGTCGTGCAGGTCGGCAACCCGTTTGATCTCCTCCGGCGGTTGCACTGCGAGTCTGCCGTTCGCCAGTGCCTCCTTCACCAGCACAAGAGCCCCGGCATCGTCGTGCGCCTGGTGCAGGGCCCCCGCCGCAGAAGGCTCCAGGAGATTCCAGGTCGATTGAACGGCGGTGAACACCTGTTGCCCGTCCACTTCAAGCTCGAACGCCTTGAGCACCGTGTCGGCCTGGCGTGGCCCGGAGGTGGAGAACCCCACTCGCACGCCTTCTGCGGCTAGGCCGGCGAGAGCCGCCTGCAACGCCCGGTCTCCGAACAATGGGCTGTCGGTGGTCAACGAATGAACCTGATAGAGGTCGAGGTGCCTGCCGAGGAACCGCCGGGTCTCCGCGTACTGAGCCTTGAACCGCTCAAGGCTGTGCTCCTTGAGCTCATGGACCGGAGAGTCCAGCCGCCACTCGCCGACGTAGGCGTAGCCCCACTTGCTGGAGACGGTGATGTCCGTGTGACCGCGTTCCGCAAGCCATTCGCCGAGGAATTCCTCGGCCCGCCCATACGACCGGGCCGTGTCCACCCACCGGATCTCGGCCGCATAGGCCGCGTCCAGTACGTCCCAAGTCGCTTGGCGCATGTCGTCCACGGTCCGTTCGGCAGGTAGTTCAGCCGTACGTCCGAGATTGATGTAGGCAGGGCGGCCGACCGCCGCAAGGCCGATGGCCAGCCGTTCAGCTCCGTTCATGCCCCCAGCCTGGCATGGGCCGCGGACCGGCGGCCGAACCGGAGTTATCCACAGAACATGATTCTACTGTTGTGGTCACGAAGCGTGAGCGAAACTGTCGTTCGAGTCAACACCCCTCCATGTCAAAGGAGCAGACATGCCCTCCGAGATCATCCGCACCGGCCGCAACGAGTACGGACTCCGGCAGTTCGCCGCCGCGCTCGGCCTAGCCACCTGGCAGATCCGGCTGGCGCGGGAACACGGCATCGTTCCCGAGCCAGAGATCGACGACCGCAGTTGGTCTGCCGCCCAGGTCGCGAAGTCAGCCGAACAGACCGAACGGATCCGGTCCGCCTTCGGGGAAGATCCGCCGATCGGCGCGATCAACGCCGCGGCGCGGCTCGCCGAACGGGTGTTCCTCGACGTCGACCGCGCCGACGTCGAGATCCTGGTCGCGCGCGGCGAGCTCACCGTGATCGGCCGCTACCGCACCTATCCCATCTACCTCCTGCGCGATGTCGACGCCCTCGACCCGCGCACCGTGACCGAGGTGGTCGCCGCACGCAAAGGTCCCCTGGCCGACAGTGTGGACGCCAAGGGCGCCGCGGCGATCCTCGGATGGCCGAAAGACTTGTTCAACCGCATCGCCGCAGAGCGAGCGCTCGCCACCGACCAGCTGGGCCGCTTCTCCCTCTCTGACGTACGCGCAGTCGCCGCCGACGAGAAACTCACGCAACGCGCCCACGAGGAGCAACGCCGCAAAGAACAAGCCAAGGCCCTCCGCGCCCAAACCCAGATCGAGGACGCCCTCCGCAGCTGGCTCCTGCGCTGTATGGCTTACATCGATCGAACGATCGAGGACCCACCTGACTCATACGCAGCCGGCCGCACCCTCCGCGCCCTGATCACAGCCAGAGCCACCCACCAAGTCGCCTGACAATGCGACCACGCTCTACAACCGCGGCCACCCCGCCACAACCCAGTGGCGTGCAGGTCCTCAATACCTGCGTGCCCCAGCCCACACACGGCTGCCGCATCCCCAGTCCTCGCCCCCTGCGGTCCACGCCGGCCAGGGCTGAGACGCTCGGCGGCCACGGATCCGAGCCGGTCTTCGGTGGGCGCCTGTGCCTCGGCCGCCTGTTCTCTCGGACTCCATTCAATGCGCCCGTTCTGCAGGCCAGCAGCCCCGGGATGGGTCCGGCCTGTCCGCCAGTCTCAACGCGGGGCTGGGCAGGGAGCCGCAAGTTGCACCAGTCGGGGCAGGTGCCGATCCGATCGCCAGGAGGCTAGAGCTTCGCCGGAACACAGTGCGGCGGGCGTCGGAGGCTGGTCGGCCTCCCAAGACGAGCAGGCCCCGAAGGATCGAGCAGGCCCCGAAGGATCGATGTCGATGCGGTCGGTCCGCAGATCCGCCGGCAACTGGCCCAGTGGCCGGGCGTGCCGATCACAATGATCGCGGAGTGGATCAGCTGCACCCGTTGAGGACGGTGTTCCAGGGGCTGGAGTGGGTCAGCGACGAGAAGACCGGCGGGGATACGCGGTCTTCATTGGGCGTTGGACCTTGATTGCTGTGCGAAGGCGGTCGCGTGCCTCACTCCGGGACATTGCGGGGAAGTGCTGGGGGAGGAGGTGGGCGAAGGCGGGAGGGAGGGCGATCACGCCGTCCTCGGTCACCGTGGCTTGTTCTGCCGGCCAGTCACCGAGGAGCACGGCTGAGAGATCGCCGGGGCGTTGGGCGACAAGCGTGCGGATTCTTTCAGCCTCTTTCTCGCAATCGGCTACCAGGAGGAGGCGGCGTGCCGGGGCGGTTCCGCCGCCCTGACGTATGGCGAGTTCGGTCTCGAGGTAGGCCAGAGCTGCGTCGAGGTTGCCCGGAATGAAGAGGCCGGCGGCGCTCTCGTCGAGCAGCTCGTCTTCAGAGAGCCCGAAGAGCGACATCGCGGTGCAACGAGGAAGTACCAGGAGAGCGTTGTCCGCGTGGTCCTCCAGCGCAGCCAGGGCGAGCACGCGTGCGGTATCAGGTGCTCCCGGTCCAGTGAGGCCGAGCGCAGAGATCGCGAACGGATCGATCGCCGAGCGATGGCTGAAGTATGCGGTTCGGTCATCGTCGCCCACCGGCTGGCGCGGAGAAGCGCAGAACACCGTGCCCGCGAATGCGTAGATCCGGCGGCGGAACGGGTAACCCGCCACGGCCATGGCAGGAAGGAGCAGACCGAGCAGTAACCACGGCTGCATCGAGCGTGCCGGTGACGTATCGCTGTCAGCCTGGTCTGTTGTTGGCGCGCTCGACGGAGGAAGGGGCACGGTGCTGACCGGTGGCCTGGACGACAGAGCGGTCGGGACATGGGGCAGAACGGGGCGCGGTTTCGGACGTCTGGGCGCCCGAGTGCGCGTGGGTCTCAGCGGAGCCGCCGGGCTGTCGTCCGCATGCCTGGGCCGGCTGCGTTGGGATTTCCCAGCCTGGGGAGAGCCGTACAGCGACTGCCAGATCTCCCTGCAGATCTGTGCGGTGTAGGGGGCACCCCAGTTCTCCACCTTGCGGCATATCTCCGGATCGGGGGGTTCAAGGAAGGTTGCGGATGCCTGCCAGACGATCAAATAGGACACTGCAGCTGGTGATGCCGCGCTGGCTGCGCTTGCCGCCGAACGCGGCGTGGCTGCCGCCTGCGCTGGCGACGGTGTGCCGGCAACGGCGGTGCTCGCCACCGCCGCACAGCCGAGCAATCCGCAGGCGCAGCGGACGGCGTCGGCGAGCCTTGTAACTGCCAAACGGTTCATCTTCGTCCCGGGGAGTCTCAGTGGTCACCCGCCAGGACGCCGATCGTAGTCACTTCGACTACACAGCGTTGACGAATGGTCACAGTTGACATGGCCCGCCGGTCCATGGCCTTTGAGATTGGGAGCTCCCGTTCAAGCTGGACTATGCCAACGGTGGGAATTGCGACGCTGGCCCAGGTGCGGCCCTACCCGGCGACCCCATCGTCTGTCGGCGTTCAGAGTGAGCGAAACCGGCGCGGCTCACTCACATGCCGCCAGGTACAACCAGGTGTACAGACCATGGACGGTGAGGGCGACACGGTTGGGCGGGTCGCGTCCACCGGGGTGGTGTACGAGTTAGCGCAGGTCAGTGGCGCGGTGCCGTGAATGAGGCGGCCATCGCGATCCTTCGAATCGACCAAGACCGAAGGAGAAGTGAACGCGATGGCCGTGAATGACAAGTGTGGCCCCTGAAAGCTGGTTGGCCGAGCAGATCGGGGCGTGTGAGCCGGATCTGTTGCGGTCGATGGTCAAGACGATGGCCGAAGCCTTGATGTCGGCCGAGGCCGACGCAGTGTGCGGCGCCGGCTATGGCGAACGCTCCAGCCTCGCCAAGAGATCCGTGCGCGCAGCCGGTATCTGGCCATCCGGTCCCTGAGCCGACGCAAACGATGTTCTTTTCCGTGCTCTCGGCCACCAGACGGCCGAACGATGCGGCGTATCGCGCTGACACCAGTCGTGACATGGCGAGAAAGGCCGGGCTGTTGGGCGACGGGCGAGCTGATCCGGGACGGGCCAAGCTGAGGGCGGGCGTGCCAGGCGGATGCCGACCAAATCGGGGTCGGTGGCTGACACGTGGGGGAATTGGTTAGCGCGGGCGGTCCGGCGCTCCACGACCAGGCCCCTTCAGCAGGGTGTTTAACCTTTTGGGCTCAGGCCGCGCGGTCAGCTTTTCTGGAAGTCATCTCCTGAATGAAGGCGCCGATCTGGGCGATCGCGGGGCGCGCTTCTGGGATCAGGGCGGAGAAGGCTTGGAAGACGTGGATCTGGCCCTCCCAGATCTGGAGGCGACAGGGCACGCCCGCACGTTCCATCTCCTCGGCCATCAGCTCCGCGTCGCAGCGCAGTACCTCGATCGAACCGCACTGGATCAGGGCCGGAGGAAGCATCGAAAGATCACTGGTCAGCGGTGACAGGGCCGGATCCGGTGGAGTCACGCCTTCGACCAGTAGCTCGGCCAGCTTGGCCATCTCCTTGGCGACGATGTACGGGTCGAGGCTTGCGTTGGCATGGGCGATCTTGGCCGTGCAGTCCAGATCGAGCCATGGAGAGAGGCCTACCACGGCCGCGGGCTTGGGCAGGCCCTGTTCAACAGCCCGCAGCGTCGCGGCGAAGGCGAGGAAACCGCCCGCAGAGTCTCCCGCGATCACCACGTCCTCTGGAGCGTGCCCATGCGCTAGCAGTTGGCGGTAGGCGGTGACGCAGTCGGCGACCGAGCCGGTAACCGACGCCTCTGGCAGCTGGCGATAGGCGATCGAGAGGGCCGGCATGCGGGCGGCCGCGGAAATCTGCGCGATCATGCGGCGGTGGGTGGCCAATCCGCAGCAGACGAAGCCGCCGCCGTGGAAGTAGAGGACGGCACGCCCATCGGCGGACACCCCTGGCGCTGTCACCCACTCGCCGCGGAAGCCATCGAACTGCACTCGGCGCAGTCGTACGCCACGAGGCACCGGAGCAAGGGCGGCCAGCCGTTCCAGCGTCGCCAGGCGGCGCATGGCCCGCTCGTTGATCTCGCCGTCGCCGGTCATGCGTGGTCGCACTCTCCGGTGCATGAACTCCGCAGCTCGCCGGGCCCGCCTGCTTGTGACTCGCGCCGCGTCCAACGTGTCGATCACCGCGACTTCCTTCCTCACCTACGGCTCGAGTTGAGCCACCTGCGCGCCCAATTTCGACCGTACGAGCAAGATCCACGCCCCCGCAATACCTGCGTTTTGGGCTGCTGTCTGGATCCGCCCACCGGCTCGGTCATCTTTCTCGCTTGCACCACCTCGGTCACCGGGTCAGCGGTTTCCCAGTTCGGCCTCAACGCAGGCATGGACGTTGTTCAGCTGGACAGCAATCCCGGCTCGACCGCTCGCAGCACGCTGATTGTCCTGTGTCCTGGCGGCGGTCATCGGCGTCGCCAAGGAAGGGAGGTTCCAGGCGCATCCGCTGGTCTTCGATTACGCGGCCCAGTTGCTGTCGTCGGGTGGGGTTGGGCCATCGGTGTTGGGGACGGCCATCGCGTCGCTGTGTGCGGACGAGGAGTCTCCGGCGTAGAAAGTCAGGCCGTCGTCTGCCCCGTCCACCACAGCCCAACCACGAGGAGCGCCGGGGCGCCTCGGTCGCCGTCGTGTCGGCGACCTGCGGGTGGTGCGCTGCGGGTGGGCGGTGCGGCGGGTGTTGCGGTGCCCGCTGGTGTTGCGGTGCCCGCCGAGCCGGTGTTGTGGTGCCGGTTGGTGTTGCTGTGCGTGTAAGCCAGCTCGTCTCGGCGGCCGCGGAGGCCTACCTGGAGGACAACCCGCTTCGGTTGCGCTTGGGGACGTTTCGCCGGGTGGCTTGCCGCGCGGGCCCCTGCCGACCATGCCGTGCTGCGTCCTCCGGCGGGGCATGGAGGAAGGTCACCGCCGACGCGCGCTCCGCACCAGGAAGGTCGTACGGGAGCGTTTGCCCAGCAGCGCTTCCAGGCCCGGCCACGCCTTCCTCGACCCCGTACTGGCGCGGAGGACGGGTGGTGTTGCGGTGCCGGTGTTGCGCTGCGGTTTGGTGTTGGACTGCGGGTAGGTGGTGCGGGGGTGATGAGCGCTTGTGGGTCCCGTTCTTATGGGAGGCGCGCTGCTTGCTGATGGCCTCTCATGCGGTGTTGTTTGCGCTGTTACGGCCGCAGTGCGGCGGACGTCTGGGTGGGGCGGGCGCTGGAAATGGGCTGGCGAATGGGGTTGGTGGGGATTGGTTTGGATGCCTCGGGTTGAGGTTTGTTGGAGCGACCCCTGATGGTTTTTGGTGGGTCGGGCTCATGGGGAAGGGCATCGGTGTTTATCTGGGGTGGCAGCCTGTGATTTTCACGGGTTCTCGGGGTGGCGGTGCATGAGGGTGGGAGGTTGCGTTGGGCGAGGGTGAGTTTGTGATTCGGCCTATCGGGTGGGTCGAGTCGGCGCTTGTGGATCTGGCTGCGGCGCCCAAGCAGGGTGACGAAGGTGCTCCAGACGCTTGGCTGGTCTTCGAACCCGAGGTGGGTGAGGGGTTGCGTGATCTCCGGGCTGGGACGGAGGTGTTGGTTGTCACGTGGCTTGATCGCGCACGACGCGATGTGCTGGCGGTCCATCCTCGTGATGACATGACCCGGCCGGTCACCGGGGTGTTCAGCACGCGCTCGGCTGACAGGCCGAATCCGGTCGGGTTGCACCGGGTCACGATCCTGTCGATCGATGGCCTGCGGGTGCGTGTTCGAGCACTTGAGGCGCTGAACGGCACGCCGATCGTCGACCTCAAGCCGGTCCTGGGCTCGATCAGTGAGCGTTGAGCGGACTTGATCGTTTCTCTGCGAATGCCGTAAGCATGGCCGATGCCCTTCACGATGAGCCATGCGGCGGCCGTCATCCCTCTCGCGCGTGGCCCTCTGGTGCCGTCGGCGTTGGTGGTGGGGTCGATGGTCCCGGACGTGCCCTACTTCCTGGGAATGGGGGCGCTTCGCGGTGCGACGCATGTCCCGTTGGGGCTGGTGACCATTGACCTCGGCCTTGGTTTGATCATCTTCGCCGCGTTCCAGCTGATCTGGAAGCGGCCACTGCTCGCACTGACCCCGGGCTGGGCTCACGTACGACTCGCGGTGCCTGCAGCCGCCTTTCGCCGTTCGATGATCAAGTGGGTCCCGTTCTCCCTCGTGCTCGGTGCTGCGACGCATCTCTTTTGGGACGCCTTCACACACAAACACCACAGCTTCGCCGGAGAACTTCCCTGGCTGATCTCGACTTCGTGGGGAGGGCTCACGCTCAACCGCTGGCTCCAGTACGCGAGTGGGGTGCTCGGCGCGGCGGTCGTTGTGTGGTGGCTGGTCCGCTGGGTTCGGACGGCACCGGTCACGGCAGACGCACCTGAACGTTTGCCCGGTCGGGTGGCGTGGACGGTGGTGGGAGCATTGGTGATCGCCACGTGCGGCGGGGGGCTGCTGGGTGCGGTCACCCTGATCAACCAACCGGATGTCGCGCGTACCTTCCACATGACCCTCGTCAGCGGTGTCGAAGGCGCGATCGCTGGCCTTGGCGTGGCTCTGACCCTGTATGGCCTTGCGTGGACCGTTGTGACTCGCCGCCGGCGCGGAGGCACTGCGGTGGCTGAACCTGAGTCTGGGGAACGGGGTGGGCCTGCCCCGAGCGACGTCGGGGCAGGCCGATGATTGATCTAGCTTCGGATGCATTCTGGCTGGGCTTATGTTCGTTAGAGCTGACGGCGCTGATTGCATCGCACGGATTCGTTGGCCGTTTGGTCTCTTGTGGCTCATGAGCTTGCTTCTGCTGGCGTCTCTGCATTGTGCTGATCCGGCTTCGAGCCGCATCAGCACATCTCTGGTGGCTGCCATCTCTTCGCCTGGTCACCGCGAATTATCTGCTCATGGGGTTTCCAGTTGATCGGCCCTGGTTGATGCTTCTCTGGTCGGTCGATGGATGCTCGCGCTTGCAGTGCCTGCCTTGCGACTTTCGTTCGGGTGCCTCGCACATTGGTCAGGGCAGCTGGCGTTAGGTGTTGCGGGTGTTGCGGGTCGGGTGTGGTGCCGAGTGGGGGCGGATGGTTGGGGTTTGCCGGTGGGTCACGCGGCGGCGTGTTGGTGGGGAGTCTCGACTGGCTGGGCGGATGTGGTGGTGATGCAGGTCGGGAGTGTGCCACCCCATAGCCAGTCGTTCACCGTTCCCAGAAAACCGTCGGGCGGGCCTACGGATATGAGCCGGGGTGTCAGCGGGCGCAGGCGGACCTGGAACGTCGTGTCTGAGGGGTCGCCTCGTGGCACGCCCCAGAATTCGTCGTAGTCGCCGGTCGTGAGCGTCAGGTCCGCGTCGATCGTTCGGCTGCGGTCGGCGGGGCCGGTGGCCAGCCAGGACCAGTGGTCGGTGAGCAGGCGGCGGGCGGTCGTGCGCAGGATGTTGAGGGCGGCCGAGTCGTGCGGGCAGGCGATGTCGGAGATCTGGAGCTCGGGCAGGCCGAAGCGCCGCAGGCCTCGCGTCATCAGCCGTACGCAGGCGCAGCCGTTCACTCCTTCCAGGTCATGTTCGGGATCCGGGGTGGTGCAGCGTCCGTTGGCCCGGAAGGGCGGGAGCACGTCGCCCAGCCAGTCGTCGGCCAGCACGAACCGTGGGCGTTCGTCGCCTCCGGCAACGACCTGGCCTGTCACAAGATCGGCGGCGATGCCGTCGGTGGCCGTGGCGATGGCGGTCGCCGCGGCGCGGGCGACCTGGACGCCGCGGGGCTGGTCGGTGGCGGGGCCGACGGTGGTGACGACTGCGATGTGGTCTGCCTCGCCCAGCGCAGCCTCACGGTGGGAACGACGGGAAGTCGTGATCTGGGAAAGATCCCAGCGCAGTTGTCCGGGATCGGCCCGTTCGATTTTCAGCTGCGGCGTGCCCAGCCGTCCGTTCACGTGCGCCTCGTACGCGCTGGCCGACGTGCCGCAGGCGAGTGAGTGGACGTCCTGCGGCATGTCGTCGGCGGCCACGATGAACCGGGACGTGGTGGTGGCCGGGACGGGGAACGTGATGGTGGAGCGCATGATCGCGCCTCCTTCCGGTTGCCGGTCCAGCCAGCATGCGCGGGTGGCGGCAGGGACGGAAGGCGAACGAAATTCTGTGGATAACCCGCCTCCGAACAGGGAGGATCTCGGACATGGAACTACGAGGGGCATCGGTTGTTCTGCGTCCCGTGGAGGAGAAGGACGCTCAGGCGCTGGGGGAGATCGTCCGGGAGCCTGAGGTCGCACGATGGTGGGCGCCGCCAGAGAGTTTCGACGAGATGGTCGCGATCGTGGTGGACGGCAACGTCGCCGGCGCGATCCAGTACGACGAGGAGGACGATCCGGACTACCGGCACGCGTCCATCGACATCTTCCTGAGCGCGCGCTTCCACGGGCGAGGGCTCGGTACGGACGCGGTAAGGACGCTTGCGCGGTGGCTCATCGAGGAACGCGGGCATCATCGGCTGACCATCGACCCCGCCGCGGCCAATGACGCGGCCATCCGGTCCTACACCAAGGTCGGTTTCAAGCCGGTCGGGCGCATGCGGCAATACGAACGTGACCCCATTAGCGGCAAGTGGCATGACGGGCTCCTGATGGACCTTCTCGCCGACGAACTGACCGTGGGCAAGCGATAACGGAACCCTTGCACCGGACTTGATCGTTGGGTTCGGGTATGACGTCTGCTGCCGCCCTTACTCGCGCCGAGGCTCGTGAACGGGCCCGGCTGCTGGACGTTCACTCGTACTCGGTGAAACTCGACCTCACCCGAGGTGACGAAGTCTTCGGCTGCAGCACGGTCATCTGGTTCGCGGCTGCTGAGCGCGGCGCCACATCGTTCGCGGAGATCCGGCCCGGTGCCGTACGGCGGATCGAGCTCAATGGCCGGCCGCTCGACCCGATGACCGCCGTACGGGGCGGACGACTCGTTCTGCCTGCGCTGGGCGAGGAGAACGAACTGCTCGTCGAGGCGGACATGCTCTACACCCGCACGGGCGAGGGGATGCATCGCTTCGTCGACACTGAGGATGGCGAGGTCTACGTCTACGCCAACTGCGGACCAGACCATGCGCCGTCCGTTTTCCCATGCTTCGATCAGCCTGACCTGAAGGCCGCCTTCAGCGTGGCGGTCACGGCTCCGGTGACCTGGTCCGTACGGAGCAACGGTACGGAACAATCACGTCGTACCAGGGGCACAGGGCAGTACTGGGAGTTCGCTCCCACGGAGCCGATCAGCACATCACTGGTCACTATGGCGGGCGGCCCCTTCCATAGCGTCGAGGCGACGCATGACGGCATCGCGCTCGGGCTGCACTGCCGTCGTTCACTCGCGAGGCATTTGGACCCGGACACCGAGGAACTTCTGGACCTGACGCGGCGGTCGTTCGACCGCTTCCATGAGGTGTTCGAACAGCGGTACGCGTTCGGCAAGTACGACCAGGTCTTCGTCCCCGAGATGAACTGGGGCGCGATAGAGAAGCCCGGCTGCGTGCTCTTCAACGAACGCTTCGTCTTCCAGGCCGCCGTCACCGACACGCAACGGGAGCTTCGGGCCACCGTCATCGCCCACGAGATGGCGCACATGTGGTTCGGCAACCTGGTCACCATGCGCTGGTGGGACGACGTATGGCTGAGCGAGTCGTTCGCCGAGTACATGGGGTACGAGATCGCAGCGGCCGCCAGCCGGTTCGCAAGTCCGTGGACGGCCTTCTCGATCTCCCGCAAGTCCTGGGGCTACGACGCCGACCAGCGGCCGACCACCCATCCGGTGGCGGCCGAGAGCCTTGAGGACGTGGCGTCGGCGCTCATGAACTTCGACGGGATCTCCTACGCCAAAGGTGCCTCGGCGCTGCGGCAACTGGTCGCCTGGGTGGGGGAGGAGACCTTCTTCCAGGGCGTCAACGACTACTTCGCCGCACATCGCTTTGGGAACGCCGACCTCACCGACCTACTGGACGCCATAGGTGCAGCGGCTCCCGGCCGTGATGTGCGGGACTGGGCGCATCGATGGCTGCGTACCACGGGCGTCGACACCCTCCGCGCGGAGGTCGAGGGGGAGTCCGTCGTCGTGTCCCACGTTGGGGCGCTGCGACCGCACAGACTTCTCGTGAGCCTGTACGACGATGTACCCGAACGTGGCCTCGTTCTACGAGAACGCGTCGCGGCCGATATCGTCCCCGGCACCAGCCGCACGGTAATCCCGGACGTGCTGCAACCGGCGCAGCCTGGCGCGCCCATAAGGGCGCAATCCGACGCGTCGTGGTCGGCTCCCCTTGGCCCGCCGCAGGGATCGGTGGAGCCCAGCGCGCCGGGTTCGGGGCAGGTTGATGCGTCTGGTTCGGCGCTGTCCGAGGCGTCGGTCTCTGCGGAGCTTGATGCGCCGGGTTCGGGGCAGGCTGATGCGCCTGGGGCGGTGCGGTCCGGCGCGCCGGGTTCGGCGCGGGTTGATGCGTCTGGTTCGGCGCTGTCCGATGCGGCGTGTTCGGCGCAGGCTGACGGGCCGGGGGCGGTGCTGTCGGATGCGTCGCGGTCGGCTCGGCCTGGCGCGTCGGCGGAGTCCGTGCGCGCTGACGCGTCGACGAAGGTTGGCGCGCCGGGGACGGTGCGGGTTGGCCGGTCTGGGGCGGTGCGATCTCGTGGGTTGGTGCTGCTTAACGATGGTGACTTGACCTATGCCAAGGTGCGGTTGGACGAAGAGTCCTGGGAGGCCGTGAAGTCAGGCCTTTCGACGATCGACGATTCGCTGACTCGTGCTCTTCTTTGGAACACCGCCCGTGACATGGTGCGCGATGGCGATTTGCCTGCCGAGGAGTACTTGTCACTCGTGGCTGCCCAACTCCCCAGCGAGAACGTGGTGGCGATCGCCGAAGCAGTGCTCACGTTCACCCGGGTCCATGTCGCCGACCGTTTCATGCGGCCCGAATGTCGCCCTGCGGCGTTGGCCACACTCTCTGAGGTCTGCCGAACGATACTCAGTGACCGTGGGTCCGCCGGCGATCTGCGGCTGGCGGCCGTGCGGACGCTCATTCCGAGCTCTCAGACGGCGGACGAGCTCACCGACCTCCGGCGCTGGCTCCACGTTGGGAGTCTGGCGGGCGGGCCTGACCTCGACACCGAGCTGCGATGGCAGATCCTGCATCAGCTCTCGGCTTTGGGGGAGGCAGGTGAACGGGAGATCGCCGCTGAGCTGGAGCGTGATCCGGGTTCGGTCGGTGAAGAAGGCGCCGCCCGGTGCCGTGCCGCGTTGCCGGATCCGGGGGCCAAGCGACATGCGTGGGGGCTTCTCTTCACCGGGAACGTGCTCTCTCCCCGCCTGCTCGCCGCCGTCGCACGAGGCTTCTGGCAGCCTGCTCGTCCTGAGCCGACCGCGGGCTATCTCGAACGCTACTTCGACGAGATCCCTGCGGTCGCGGAGCGCGGCCAGATGGTCGCGATGACGCTCGGCCGTGAACTCTTCCCCGCTCATGCCGCCACGCCCGACACTGTGCGGGCCGCGGCCCGCTGCCTTGAACGCGACGCTCTGGCGGTCGCGCTACGCCGTGCCCTTGCCGACCAGCTGGACGATCTCCAGCGAGCTCTCCGCCTCCGGCGACTGGCTGAGGGGAATCGCCTCGCCTAGGCGGAGGCCGGTGTACGTCGCGCCGGGCGGGTGGACGACACCGGGCGGGCGGACGACGCCGGACGGCGGAACGACTCGGTCGTCTGACTCTGATCAAGGCTGTGGTCAGGGCCTTTGCGGGTTATTGACAGTATGTCGAGCTCGTTCGTCCAGCACCGACACGCCGGAGACCATCGAAAAGACCACCAGTGGCCGATCTCGCGACGATCGTGTTGCATTGTGGGGAGATTTGCGGGGAATGTGTACGTTGGAGAGATCATTAGGGCTGTGAGCTGGGGGAATGGCCCTCAGTACAGTCGTGAACCCTGGAGGTACACGTGACCCGGACACTGTCGAGGGGCACCCGCGTGACCGGTGCCGAGCGCACCAAGCTCGCGGCGGAGCTGGCGCCGCGGTACGCGGCGGGCGAGAGCATCCGCGACCTCGCCGCCGAGACCGGCCGTTCGTACGGCTTCATCTACAACGTTCTGAAGGAGGCCGGTGTGCCGCTGCGAGGCCGTGGGGGCAACACGCGCCGCAAGAAGGACTGACCCCGGCCGTCCCCCTTGCTCCCCGGGGGACCCGGGACCCTGCCGAAACCAAGGCGTCCCAGCCCGCGGCGCTATTCTCCGGTGACCTCGGAGCGTCCGTTCAGGCTGGCCAGATCGGCGGCCGCCCGCCCCGCGACCCAGCCCTCGTAGTTGGAGACCGCCCGGGCGCGGCCCCTGGTGAGATTCGGGAACATCGTGTCGACCGCCTCTTCGACGGCCCGGTCGCGTGCGGCCAGCACGGGAAGAAGATCCTTCCCGTCTGCCTCCGCGGCCGCCCTTGTCGTCGCCTCACCGGCCGCCCCCCGAAGCCGCTCCCCGATGCGGGCGGCGTAGGCGTTGAGAAACGCGTGACGGAACGAACGCGTACGGGACCTGCCGCACGCGTCCTTTCGTGCGCCCGTGTGCACCATCGCGGTGGTCGCCTGCACCAGCAGTGAAGTGAACAACATCTCCACCGCCGCCAGATCCGACGGGAAGCCCAGCACCGTGGAGAATCCAAGCTCCCGGTGCCACACGGCGCGGCAACGGTTGGCCTCCGCCACGACGGTCAGCAGCACCGCCTTCGGGGAGTCGTACGGATGGTCGACCGGGATCCGCCGTCCGGCCGGCTCGCCGCCCATACCCGACTCGGCCGCCAGCAGAGCGTGGTCGATGCTGTACCGGGCCATCAGTTCCTGGGCCCGCGCGCTCAACGCCTCGGCCTCTTCGGGAAACTCCGTCGACTCTGCCTTGGCCAGAAGCGCCCGTACCTTGCCGAGCATCCGCTGGTCGGTCTCCGTGGCTCGCGCCGTGCTCTTCCGGCCGTTCGGCGGAGTCCCCGGCGGCGCGCCGATCCGCGCCAGCCGGGGGAGCGAGCCCAGCAGGTGCGACAGCTCCAGCGCACACGTGATCAAGGTCGCGCGGTCGGTGTTCTCGCGTCCGCACCAGGCTCCGGTGAACGAGCCGTCGCCGTTCCACCAGACCTCGGCGCCGAGTGCCGACAGTTGCTCCCGCCATGGCTCCTCCACGGTGGCAGCCGAATAGGCCCGCATCTCGGCGGCGATGATGTCGATCGCCAGCCGCTGGTGCCGGCGGCCCAGCCGCCGCCCGGTGAACCGTACGAGATCCGCAGGCTGCCATCCCCGCTGCCAAGCGACGGTGACGCCTCCCTCCAGACGCCCCAGGAGCACCCTGTCGACCAGCCCGCGCCACTCGCGTCCTGCGGTTGCGGTGAAGTCGGGCTCGCCTGCGGTTGCGGCCCCTGCCCTGGCGGCCTCTGCGGGGGCGGCCCCTGTGGCGAAGCCGGGTTCCCCGGTGAGTTCGGTGGCGGCTTGAGCCAGAATGGCCTCGTCCCCGCGCTGGAGGGCCTGGACCGCGTGGGCGATGAGGTTTTCCGCAAGCTGGCGAGTATGCGGAATGCCACTGGCGCCCGAGGACGAACGGGCCTGGTCAGGCTGCCGCCATGCCTTCCCCACCAAGCCCTCCTCTCTCATCTCCCACACACACCACATCGAATCCTGCCACGTGCATGCGAGATTTCGTGGCGACGTGCAGCAGACCGACACGCCCTTGCCGGCGCCATCCCGCCTCGGGTAAATGCACCTCCGCTCAGGCGCAAAAGTCCGACCAGTGGTCCGCTGCACGGTCGTCGGCCGGGATGGCCCAGGGGAAGCCGGCGATCAGCCCTTCCCGTCCTCCCAGATGTTGAGCAACCGCCAGACCTGCTTGCTCACGGGGTTGATCAGACCGATCTCGGAACACAGTCCGCGAACGTTCGACACGGCCCGGGAGATGAGGTCCTGCGAAGGCTCGGTGGCCCAGTAGGTCTCCTTCATCACCTGGTCGGGGATCTGGAACCGCCGCGCCATCGCGACCGGCGGCGTGAGGATGAGCAACACCCCGAGCTTCATCGAGGGCGGCACGACCAGGCTGAGCACGAACTTCTGCGGCGCGGGCATGCGCGGCACGCGGTGCTTCAGGAACTGTCGCGCGAACGAGATGTGCCGTGCCTCCTCGGCCACATGGATAGAGATGATCTTGTTGAGCAGCGGGTGCCGGGCTGATCCGTCGCGGAGCATGCGGCGCTGCACGTAGTCGATGGGCTCCTCGCCGGCGAGGACCCAGAAGAAGAAGAGGGAGGGCGCCACGAGGCTCAGCGGGGGCACGATCTCCGCCAGCACGCGGACGGCGAGCGGCATGCCCTCCACCGGTGCCTCACTGCGGTTCACGAACTCCTGGAACATCATCCCGTGATGTCCCTCTTCGATCGTCTCGTGGTAGACGTAGCGGAACTCGGCCGAGTCGTTGGGCAGCCGGAACGCGTACGTGAGGAGCCCGCGCTTGAGCACGTTCTCGAACTGCATGCCGACCTTGCACACCTGCGCCTGCCGCCACAGCCCGATCCTCGCCTGCACGTGCTCTGGCTGGGCCCGATACCAAGGGTGCGCCCCCAGCGGGTCCATCTTCGGCAGGACCCAGCGTGGATCGTCCGGGTCGATTTCGAAGTCGAGGTCGTCCCAGGGAATGTCGGTGTAGGGCTCCCAGTGCTTCTCGACCGACGCCTTGGAGAGCCGTCGCAGCGTCTTTTCGTAGAGAACGTCCTCAGCGTCGCGCGTACGTGCCTCGTCGATGTCGATGACCTGTGCCCGGGGCATGGCAGTTCCCTTCGCCGTTCGCGCCAATACGGGGGTGCGTGTGCCGACGTCGCCTGCGCGCGGGTGTCTCGGCGGCCTCTCCTGACCGCGTTCTGCGCACGATTGTCAACCTAGGTGTGAAGTCAGGGTCGGTCAACAAGTTACGGTCACGTCGGTTGGATCGTTGGATGTCCACCGGCCTGGGCGGACATGTGGCAGTGCAGACGGGCCCATCGAAGTGGCCAAGGCCGGTCAACTGGCAGGTCAGTCCCATATTGCCGGTGCGTTGCGCCTGTAACGCGCTCGTCGTCACGGCAAGAGCTCAAGGGCGGCGTTGTCGCCTAAAGGGAGGTCAGACGCGCCGTCATCACTGCAGGAGTCTTAGGCGCAGCCGTTTGTTCGCCGTGCAAGAGTCAAGCGCGGCCATTCCACGGCGATGCACGCACTCAGACGCGGCCGTTGTCGCCGCGAAGTTCGTCGACGACGACGCTCTGGTAGGCCCGGGTGGTGTCCGGAACATAGGTCAGGCGGGCGAGCGCCTTGCCCTCGTTGTTGCGGATCTCGAAGTGGTAGCCCTCCCCGGAGACGCCGACGTGGGCCGCGGCCTGGTCGTGGCGGAGGCGGCACATCGTGTCGACCTTCTCGAGAGCGATCTTGAGACTGCCGGCATCGCTGATGAGCCTGGCGGGCTCGCTCGTCTCCCAGATCTCGAACATGCGGTTCGCGTCCTGTCGGCGGGGTGGGGGGCGTGAGGGGGTCCAGGGGCTTCCGGGGTGCGAGGGATGGTACGGGGGATAGCTTGCGCTCAATCGCTGGAAGATTCAACCACAACCGATATCGGATTTATCACCATTCGGAGCGGGTCGCGCGCAATGCGTCATGTTATCCGAGCGAGTCAACGCTCAATCGCCGGCGAGGACGACCTGCCGGTCGGCCGCGTCCGGCTCGGCGAAGCCCAGCAGGCGCTCACCCTCGGCCGTGAGCGCGTTCAGAGCGTGCTTGGGCAGTTTCTCGAACGGGCGAAGCCGGAGCGTGGCGACCTTGCGCTTGCGTTCCAGCTCCCACAGGCCGGCGGCGAAGCCGTCCCACAGGAACGTGGCGCGCACGCGGAGGTTCTTGGTCGTCAGCGACGGGCGGTGCGCGGCGGCGATCACGCGGGAACGGTCGGCGTGCGCGAGCACCAGGTTGTCGAACTCGGGCAGGAACCGGGCCTCGGCAGGCGTGTCCTCCTCGGGCCGTGGCGCATCGGGCAGGTCGAACAGCTCGCGGCCCTTCTCGTCCTCGAACGTCCGCAGTTGAGGTCGCAGGCGTTCCAGCACCTCGCCCAGCTTTGGCAGACCGGACCATTCCTGGGCGTCGGCCACCGAGGCCGGGCCGAACGCGGCGAGATAACGCAGCACGAGCGCATCCGCAGAAGAGTCGTCTGACGTCGGCACGCCCAACCAGACGCCCGCCAACGTGAACTCCGACGTACGCGGAAACGCCCACCGGTCGTCCGTCGGCACCATCACCAGGGGCAGGCACATCCGCACGGAGAACCCCAAAGCCCGGTCATTGACCTCCGGGAACTCCTCCTGCAGCAGGGCACGGAGCTCGTTGAAGGTCCGTGAGCGCTCCTCCAGCAGTACGCGGGCGGCCGGAAGGACCTTGTCCAGTTCCAGTCCCTCCGCGCGCGACCCCAGCATGCGAAGCCCGGCGTCCAGCATCGGCTGCATCGAGGCACGCAGGGCGCCGTAGTCCCGCGCTGACATCAGATGCAGGGTCCCGCGCATCATCGTCGCCCGCACGACCGAGCGTTCTTGGAGCGCGGTGTGAAGCTGCGCGGCCTCGAACCCGGCCACCCGTGTCCAGAGCCCGAGGAACGGAGGCTTGGGCTCCTGCGCCTGCATACCGCACAACCGCTCCACCGCCTCGACGACGGAGACCTCCTCCCGGGCGAGCAACATCTGCCGTGCCAGAGTGGCCCGGTTGAGCGCGCGAAGGGAAAGAACGTCTGCCATCAGGTGCGATCGTATCCCTCGGACCTGGCCCCGGCCGGTTCCTGGGACCTGGTCCTGGCCGGGGCGTTCGGCGACCGGTACGGCCGCTCGTGCTGGCCGCAGGTCTCGGGCCACTGTCGTTCGCTGATGCCGCCAGCCCTTATCTGCTGTACGCGGCGAGCCCGGTCGTCCTGGCAGCCGGAATGGGTTGCGCATGCCCGCGCTCTCGGTCGCCGTGATGCCTGCGCTCGGTCGCCGTGATGTCCGCGCTCCCACCGGGTCAGGCGGGGACTGGGCCCGTGTACCGGTGAACTGATCTTCAGAACACCACACGCCCCGGCGAGGCCCGACTGGCGGGGAACATGCCTCCGACCTGCGCGGGTCTATGAACAACGAGTGGAGAGCCGGTCGGTTACGCACGATCTTTCTCGATCTGCACGTGCATCGGCCCTTGCACCTGCACGCCATTTCCTAGCAGGATTGCCCCCGGACCCCCGCACGTGAACTCCCCGGAGATCGCGATGACCGCACACTTGAGCGACAGTGACCGACAGGCGCTGCGCCTTGCCCACGACCTCCGCGAAGAGATGCGGCTGGCGCTACCGCCTCACGGCACCGCCGTCCCCGCCGTCTCTCCCTTCGTCGACCCGGCCGGACGGCCGAGTGTCCTGATGCGGATGGACGCGGACACGGCGCGCGCCCTGATGGCCCTGCTCGGCGAACGCCGGGCCGAGCAGGCCGTGCCACCCGAACCCCGCCGTGCCGACGGCTCCCACGTGCCACCGTCCGCTCCGGCGGTCGCGGGCGCGCCCATGGCGCCCATGGCGAGAGCGGCTCATTCGCCCCTCCTGCCCACCACCTTCCCGGCTCGCTGACCGCTCTCTGGGCGCTCTCTGACGGCCCGGCGGCCGTATCCGGCCACCGCGCCGGCGCGTGGCCGGATCAGGTCAGGGTCCGGCCTCTCACGACGGAGGTGGCTCCTTGACCTCGATGCCCAGGGCGCCGGCGAGGAGCGGGGCCAGATCGAGGAGCTGCGCGGGGCTGACGATGGCTCCGCGGATCGTGTGGGGGTCGATGGTGATGCCCAGGTCCGCTCCGCGCAGATCCACCTGATCGAGGGTGGCCCCGGCGAGGACGGTCCTGTCCAGCCGGGAGCCGGGGAAGCTCGTCCGGGTGAGCCGCGCGCCGCCGAAGTCGACGTCGCGCAGCAGGCAGTCGGTGAACGTCACGTCCACGAGCGTGCTGTCGCGGAGGTTGACCGAGTCGAGCTTGCATTCCTGGAAGACGACGCGGGTGAGGTTCGCGCTGATCGTGCGCGTGCCGGCGAAGACAGAGCCGATCAGCGTGCTGTCCCGCCACTGGGTCTCGGTGAGGTCGGTGCCGACCAGGCGCATCTCCTGTGCCCAGACGTCGAGGAATCGGGCCGAGCGCAGCCCGCCGCCGTCCAACGTCACGCCGGTGAACGCGCATTCCATGAAACGGGAGCCGGAGGCGGCGAGGTCCGCGAGGGCGAGGTTCTCGAACAGGACCGTGTCGTGGTCGCCGTCAGGTCCCCATGTCCCGTCGTGAGGCGTGAGCCATTCGGCGTGCGGGAGGTCGGCGAGCTTCTGGGGGATCACGCCGCCTCCCAGACGGCCGCCACGGCCTCCGCGACCGAGACGGCTTGTCGGTGCCCCGCCCGGGCGGCGGGAGGGCGGCGGGCCGGATCCAGCGAGTTGCGGCCGAACGCGCGCCGCGAAGCGGGGTCGGGGGAGATCACGACCACCTTGGCGCCGGCCCTGCGGAGATCGGCCGCCTGGCCGGCCACGCTCTTGATCGCGCCGAGGCCCTGGGTGACGGGGGCGATGACGACGACCGCCTCATGACCGGCGGCCAGGTCCGCGTTGGTGGCCGACCGGGCCCCGCCGTCGATGTAGCGACGGCCGCCGATCGTCACCGGCGGGTAGACGCCGGGGACGGCGCAGCTGGCGCCCACCGCTTCCAGCAGGGTCGCCTCGCCGGACCGGTCGAAGACGGTGAAGGCGCCCGTGGCCGCGTCCACCGCGGTCACCAGCAGGGGCCGTTCGGGCCAGTCGCGCACGGGAAGCCGCGCCCTCATGACGGCGGCGCGTGCGGCCTCGGGGCCGGTACGGGCGTTGAGCGCCATCCGGCCGAGCCGCGCTCCGGCCCGGGCGGGCTCCCGTGAGCTCAGGACCGCCCAGGCCGAGCGGGCCAGGTCCACACGGGCCATCCGGGCCGGTGCGCCGGTCTCCAACGCGGTGAACTGGGCGGTGAAGCGTTCTTCGAGATCCAGACCGGCCGCGACCTGCGCGCCCACCACCGAGCCCGCCGAGGTGCCGACCACGAGCTCCGCGTCGCGCAGGTCGATCCCGGCGGCGGCGAGCCCGGCGAGGACACCCCATTCCCAGCTGACGCCGGTGAGGCCACCGCCGCCGAGCACCAGTGCCCCCATGGATCTCCCTACTCGTACGGGTTCTTCGGCTTCTTGATCGGCTGCAGGGAACGGCCGTCCAGCTCGTGCACCCCGCTCCGCGCCCCGCTGGCCGGGGGGTGCCATGTGCCGATCACCTGCACCCAGCTGTCGGTGGGGGGCTGCCGGAGGCCGTGGACGACCACCGGGAACGGGATCGCGTCGCCCGCGCAGCACGCCATCTTCAGCCGCGTGACCTGCCAGGTGGAACCCTTCCGGCCCGGCGTGACGAACCCGGTCAGTTTCACCGTGACGCCCGTGAGCGAGCTGTTCTGGCCCGTCTGCGCCTCGTACGAGCGGCCCATGAACTCGCCCATGGTCATCGCCACCGGGGTGCCGTTCCTCGGCAGCGCGTCGTACCCCTCGTCGGGCGGCGGCGGGGGCGTCGCCTGGCGGGCGGCGGCGCGGGACGCGGTGAACGAGCCGAGCGCCGGCGGCGCCACCACGAAGATCGCGAGGACGGGCAGGCAGAGCAGCCAGGCCACCCGGGGGCCCCGGCCACCGTGATCATGGCCGTGATCGTCGCCTGGGGCGTGGCAATGGTCACCGCCACCGCCACCGCCACTGCCGCCGCCGTCGGCGCCGGTGTCGTCCCGCCACTCGCGTCGCAGGCCCGTCAACCCGAGGGCGATCAGCGCCACGGCGGCGGGCACCAGCAGATAGCGGAAGCCCGGCTTCACGTAGTTGAGGTACTCGTCGGTCGCCAGAGTGATCCACATCACCGCGGCACCGATCATGATCAGCAGCAGGTTCTGGGCGGCCCGCGTCACAGCAGCACCTCTCCGGTGATGGCGCTGACCCCGACCGCGAGAACGAAGGTCAGCGGGATGAAACGGATCGCGAAACGGCGCCCGAAGAATCCCGTCTGGAGCGCGATCAGCTTGAGGTCCACCATAGGGCCGACGACCAGGAACGCCAGCCGCGCCGTGGGGGAGAACTGGGTCAGGCTCGCCGCCACGAACGCGTCAGCCTCCGAGCAGATGGACATCAGCACGGCCAGGACCGCCAGCACCAACACCGACAGCCACGGGATGCCGGCGACGCCGTTCACCCACTCGGCCGGCACGACCACGTTGATCGTGGCCGCGGCGATGCCGCCGACCACGAGGAAGCCGCCCGCGTGCATGATGTCGTGCCGCATCGCCTGCCGGAACGACTCCCACCGGCCGGCCCCGTCCACGTGCGGCCGGGAAGGGATCTTGATCCACTCGCCCTTGCCGAACAGCAGCCAGGCCCACCCGGCCAGCACCGCCACCACGAGGGAGGCGACGAAGCGCCCCACCACCATCTCGGGAGAGCCGGGGAACGCCACGGCGGTGGCCACGATCACGATGGGATTGATCGCCGGGGCCGCGAGAAGGAAGGTCAGGGCTGCCGCCGGAGCGACCCCGCGGGCCATCAGGCCGCCCGCCACCGGCACGGAGGCGCATTCGCAGCCCGGCAGCACCGCGCCCATCGCTCCCGCGACGGGCACCGCGGCGCCCGGACGGCGCGGCAGCACCCTGTTCCAGAAGGACGGGGGCACGAAGGCGGTGATCGCGGCGGACAGTGCCACGCCGAAGACCAGGAACGGCAGGGCCTGCACGCAGATCGCCACGAAGACCGTGGTCCAGGCGTCCAGGGACCGGCCGTCCAGGTCCGGGGCTATCCAGACACGGCCGAGCACCAGCAGCGCCGCGACGGCGGCGAAGGCCCAGACCGCACGTGTGCCCGCGGCGGTGGTACGTGGCCGGCCCCAGTCGGGCGGGGGGAGCAGATCGTCGTCGGCCGTGCGGAGGCCGGCGTGGTCGGTCATGGCGTACATCGTGCCAGATGTCCAGGGGCCTCCGTGACCTCCGCGTGATCGGCGTTTTCCGCCCTTCCGGTAAAGCCCATCACTAAAAGATCTACCTGGAGAAAGGTCAAACCGGAACAGATTTGGCACAAACCTGGTTTAGCCGTATATGCTCCAAGCCAGGTCAGGGTCAAAGCACCATTGACCTTGCCAATCGCATAGCCGTCGTGTCCCGCCCGCCAGGCGGGACCCCCCTCGCCGATCAGCGGCCGACCATGCAACGGTCGCGTGTGCCGGGCCATAGAGCCCCCGGTCGGCATTCTCCCGCCCTTTAGGAGTCCGCGTCACATAGTCGTGGCCGCAATGCGGCCTGGCTTCGACGTGCGCGGGCCATGGTCCCCTGCCCGGGATCACCCCTGCGCGGGTTTTCTCACGCGACGGCTTCTCCCGAACCACGTGTCCTCGGGGCCGTTTCTCCCTGTCCGTCCGGGCTTTGTTCCGGCGTGAAACGGCTGTCCTGTACGCCGAACAAAGGATTCCCATGCAGAAGCGAGCGACGAATGTCGCCCTGAGTGTGATCACCGGCAGCACCCTTGCCGGGATCTTGGTGGCCGGCGTGGCGCTGGCCGGCGACGACAACGCTCCCAAGCAGCAGAAGACCCCCACCGAGCTCTCCATGGTCGCCGACAACCAGGCAGGCCGGAAGGCCGCTGCGGCCAAGAAGGCCGCTGCTCAGAAGGCCAAGGCGGAGGAGGCCAAGAAGAAGGCCCTGGCCGCCAAGAAGAAGGAGTCGAAGGCCCTTTACACCGGCACGACGACCGCTTCCTACTTCTGGGACGACGGCTCCGGCGTGAACGGCGACACCGGCGCCCCCGCCGGTGGAAAGCCGATGCAGAAGGGCCTGTTCGCCAGCCCGAGCTGGCCTCTGCACACCAAGGTGAAGGTCTCCTACAACGGTCGCAGCGTCGTCGGCTTCGTCGGTGACCGCGGTCCGGGTGAGCCTTCTCACAGGGGTGTGATGCTGGACCTCGACACCTATACCTTCCGTTACCTCCTGGACGGAAAGAAGCCTGCGGACAAGTACAACGCCGGCACCGGTGAAGGCCACATCAAGGGCCTCAAGTACGAGGTTCTCCAGTGGGGTAATGGCGCCGGGACCAAGGGCGCGCCGCAGCCGTTCTAAACGATCTCGCGTCACGGCGGAGAAGCCCTCACGCCTTCATGCAAAGACGCCCCGGCGGTCGACGTGACCGCCGGGGCGTCTCTGTATGCACGCAAGGGCGGAGCGCTCAAAGATCAAATGAGGGGCTCACCGATAGGGCGGTAGCACCTCCGGCATCCCGAACGCGGCGAACTGCCCGGAGCCTATGAAATGGACCACATGGGCGATGCCCGCGTCCGTCACGGTCAGCACCTCGATGGCGTGGGCCCGCCGGAGCCCCTCCTCATCGGTCGCGTAGACGGCGAACGCGGGCTGCGCGTTCGCCATCGTCGGGACCAGCCGGAAGCCCGAGTACATGGCGAACCGCGTCGCGAGGAACCGCCCGACCACCTCCCTGCCCCTGAACCACGCGGCGAGCGGCGGCATCTCCCAGCGGGCGTCCTCGGTCAGCAGCCGCGTGAGCGCGGTCACGTCGGAGTTCTCGAAGGCCGCCACATAGCGGTCGAGCAGCTCGCGCCGGGAGGGATCGCCGGGTTCCACGAGGTCGTGATCGTCCTCGGCCGGCGCGGTCCGGGCGAGCATCGACCGGGCGCGCTGGAGCGCGCTGTTGACCGCGGCCTCCGTCGTGTCGAGCAGCGTCGCCACCTCGCTCGCACGCCACTCCAGCACGTCCCGGAGGATCAGGACCACCCGCTGGCGGGGCGGGAGCAGCTGGAGGGCCGCGACCAGCGCCAGCCGGGTGCTCTGGCGTGCCTCCACGATCGCCGCCGGATCGGCGGGCCGCTCCATGAACAGGGCGTCGGGAAGCGGCTCGACCCACGTGACCTCAGGCAGGCTCGCCCCGATCCCGCCCTCGGGATCGGGATTCGCCGCGCCGAGTCCCGAGGGGAGTGCCCGCCGGTCACCGCGTTCGAGCGCCTTGAGGCACGCCCGGGTGGCGATCCGGTACAGCCACGTGCGCACCGAGGACCGGCCTTCGAACCGGTCGAAGCCCCGCCAGGCGTTGATGTAGGTCTCCTGCACCAGGTCCTCGGCCTCGCTCGCCGAGCCCAGGATCCGGTAACAGTGCGCGAGCAGTTCGCGCCGGAACGGGGTCGTCAGTGTCACGAACGCCTCGCTGAGCGATTCGTTCCGAGCCCTGGGCGCCTCGTTCCGGGCCCCTGGTGACGTCGCCATCCGTTCCTCCCGCGATCTGGATCATGGGCGACGAATCGCCGTTACCCATACAGATCCGGGAGGGCCCTAAAACTCATCGCTGTCCGGGGCAGGGGCCGGAGGGACCCTAGGGGCCGGCAGGGGCCACGCGCTGAACGGCCCGGTGGGGCAGGGCGACGGCGCGATTCCTGGCTCATCTTCCCAGGTAGGGGCGTTACTGTCTGCCCTGTCCCGCCGGGACTCTTCCCATGCTGCCACCTGTGCGCGGACTTCAACAGACCCATTTTCGTCAGGTTGTCTTGACGTCAGGCTGTCCTGACGTAAGGCTGGTCGCATGGCTACCCCGGATGAGCTCGAGAAGACCATGACCCTGCGGGCTGCGGTATCGCGCTACGACGAGCTGCGGGCCCGCGACGCCTTCGCTGAGGGCGACGCGGATGTCACCGCCCTCACCCAGGCCGAGGCGCTCGAACTGCTTGCCCTCGGCGAGGTCATCGCCCGCAAGGCCCGGTACGGCCGCCAGCTCGCGGTGCGTTCGGCCCGGCGGGCGGGCGCCTCCTGGTCGCAGATCGGCGCGGCGGTCGGCACCAGCAAGCAGACGGCATGGGAGACGCACAACCGCTGGATCGACGAGCAGGCGCGGACGGACCTCGGCGACGGCCACATGGGCATGGGCGAGACCGAGGTCGCCGAGGAACGGTCGCTGGCCGGCTCGCCCGACGACGCCTGACGCCCGACGACGCTTAATGCCTGACGACGCCTCGTTCGAGCGCGGCCTTGGCCTCCTCAGGCACTGGCCGGGTGCGTTCTGCGTAGCGGCCGGACATCTCGCGGACGATGACGCCTGTCTCGATGCCGTGCTTCAGGAGCAGCATGTCGCGCCGCTGGAGGCCGAGACAGATCCGCCGGGTGACTTCGAACGCGATCACCGGCCCTGCCAGCACCGCGATGCGGAAGAACCACGTCGTCGCGAACAGCGAAAGATGGAAGGTCTCAGCGAGGACGTCGTTACCCGCGGCGGCCCACAGGATCCCGTAGAACACGATCCCCGCTACGCCGATGCCCGTACGGGTCGCGGCGTCGCGCGGCCGGTCGAGGATGTGGTGCACGGCCCGGTCGCCGGTGAAGCGCGCCTCCAGGAACGGGTACAGCGCGAGCCCCGTGAAGAAGACGGTGATCACCAGCAGCGGCACGAGCACGCCCATGGCGAGGGTGCGCCCGGCGAACGTGATGTCCCAGCCCGGCATGAGCCGCAGCGCGCCGTCGCCGAAGGCCAGGTACCAGTCGGGCTGCGACCCGGCGCTGATGGCGGTGGGGGAGTACGCCCCGTACTGCCAGATCGGGTTGACCTGGAAGAAGGTGGCCAGCAGCACGGTCACGCCGGTGACGAACAGGAAGAACGCGCCGGTCTTGGCCATGAAGACCGGGAAGAAGGGCTTGCCCTCCACGGCCTTCTCGGTGCTGCGCCCGCGCCGGAAGTCGGTGTGCTTCTGCACCCACGGCAGGATGATCGCGTGCACCGGCACCAGGGCCAGCATCAACCCCGGCACGAGAAGCACGTGCAGGATGTAGAAACGCGGGATCAGGTCCGTCCCGGGGAACTCGCCGCCCAGCAGGAAGAAGCTGATGTAGGTGCCGGCGAGCGGGATCGACTGGACCGCGCCGATGATGAGGCGGATGCCGGTGCCCGAGAGCAGGTCGTCGGGCAGCGAGTAGCCGGTGAACCCGTTCGCCATCGCCAGCGTGAAGAGCGTGAACCCCAGCAGCCAGTTGAGCTCGCGCGGCTTGCGGAACGCCCCGGTGAAGAAGACCCGCAGCAGGTGGGCGAGGATCGCCGCGACGAAGACGATCGCCGACCAGTGGTGGACCTGCCGCATGAGCAGCCCGCCGCGCACATCGAGGCTGAGGTGCAGCGTCGACTCGTACGCCTCGCTCATCTCCGTCCCGCGCAGCGGCGCGTACGAGCCGTCATAGACCACTTCGGCCATGCTCGGCTTGAAGAAGAACGTCAGGAACACACCTGAGAGCAGCAGCACGACGAACGAGTAGAGCGCGATCTCGCCGAGCATGAACGACCAGTGGTCGGGGAAGGCCTTGCGGATCGCGCGCCGGGCGAACGCGGCACCGCCGAGCCGTTGGTCGAGCGCCTCCGCGGCGCGTGCCGTCGCCGGCATCTTCCTCACCCCCGGGCGAGTCGACGTATACGACGGAACGTAGTACGACAATACGTAGTACTACAAGGGGTCGAGCGTTCTTGGGTCCAGGAGATCTGGAGACCATCGCGGATGCCCGTGCCGACGAACGGATGGAGCTCCTCCACGCCTGCCTGGACCACCGTTTCGGCACCGACCTCGCGCTCGGCGAATCGGGAATCCCGCCCACCGACCACGACATCGCCCTGTAGGGTTCGGCGGATGATCGAAGATCAACTTATGGTGACCCCCCGCCACGTCATCTGCGTCCTCGGCACCGGCCTCGACCTCGACGCCGTCGAGAGCATCGCTGAAGAGGCAGGTTTCGAGTTCGACCCCGAATACTCCGAAGCCGAGCCGGACCCGCGCATGCCCGGTGCGTTCCGCGCCTCCGCCGCGGAGGCGTCCTTCACCGACGCCGACTGGGAGGCCGTCGAGTCGCACGACACGGTCGCCTACATCCTGTCCCGCCCGATCCTGCCCGGGATGGGCCCCCTCGTCTCGGAGCTCCTGCTCGCGCTGACCGCGAAACTCCTCCGGTCCGGCGCCACCGCCGTCAAGAACGAGAGCAACGGCCTGGCCCACGGCCGGGACCGATGGCTCGAAATGGCGGACGACCTGGCCGCGGCCGACGACAATTCAGTCCCCCTCTACTTCGCCTGGGTGAAGAGGCCGATCGTCGACGGCTCACTCCACTTCAGCTGCGGCATGCATCTCCTCAGCCAGCCCGACATCGAAGTCGTGGACGCCGGACCCGAGGAGGCCAGGAAGCTGATCGACGCCCTCGCCCTGTACATGCTCACCGAGGAACGCGGTCAGCACCTGTCGGACGGTGAAGGTTTCCGCGTGAGCGAGGACGCTCCGCGGTGGGTCCTCAGCCAGCACCCGTGTGACCGTTACGAGGACGACGACTTCTTCTTCAACCCGCACGGATACTGGCGGCTCACCAGGGACCAGTAGCGATCAGCTCGCGATGAACGCCTGGGCCCTCCGGAAGAGCCCCAGGGTGATGCCGTGGAGCAGGTCGCCGGTCTCCTTGGAGGCCTTGCCTGCGAAGGCGCGGGCGTGGGTGCCCTCCAGGACGATGCCGAGCTTGAAGCACGCCAGCACGGCGTACCAGGTGATGGCCGACAGGTCGCGGCCCGCGATGGCGCCGGCGCGTTCGGCGTAGGCGGTGACCAGGTCGGCGGTGGCGGGCAGAGCGCCCCCGTCGCCCAGGGGCCCGGCGAGCGACGTGCTCGCGTCGCCGGGCTCCGGCCAGGTCGCCAGCAGCCAGCCGAGGTCGAGGAGCGGGTCGCCGATCGTGCACATCTCCCAGTCCACGATCGCCGCGACCTGCGGGCCGTCGAAGGAGTACATGAGGTTGGCCAGGTGGTAGTCGCCGTGCATGATGCCGGGACGCCACGTCACCGGCCGGTTGTCGTCGAGCCAGGTCGCGACCTTGTCCAGGCCGGGGATGTCGGGGCCCGGATAGCCGTCCAGTGAGTTGTACGACTCCAGTTCCGACATCCAGCGGCCGACCTGGCGTTCCAGGAAGCCCTCGGGCTTGCCGAAGCCGGTGAGCCCGGCGGCGGCGTGGTCGACCGCACCGAGGGCGGAGAGGGCACGGGCGGCGTTCAAGCCCATCTCGCGCTGCATCTGAGGATCGGACGCGTGCGGCTCGGGGAGCGACACGGTGGCGTTGAATCCCTCAACAGGCGTCATGAGGTAGAAGACCGCGCCGTTCATCACGGACTCGTCCGGGCATGCCGCGAGCACGCGGGGTGCCGGGACGTCGGTGCCGTCGAGGGCGGAGAGCACGCGGGCCTCACGCCGGAGGACGTCGTTGGTCCGTGAGCGCAGGTGCTGGGGGCCACGGCGCAGGACGTAGCCCTCGCCGCCCCTGCGGAAGCGGATCAGCACGTTCTGGGTGCCTCCGCTGAGCAGGGTGACGTCCTCGAAAGGGCCGGTGGGCAGGCCTTGCTCGTCCATCCAGCGGGCAAGGACGTCGAAGTCCACGAGCGCAGGGTCGATCTGCTCCACGGTCGGTCCCCCTCGAAGAACGTGGTTCTACCGGAGAGTAACAGCTGACTTGCGCTGGGCGAACGAGCGGGCGGCGGCGAAACACGTTTCATGCAGTTGCATTAAGAAGTCATGGGAATGGATTATCGAATCATCGGACATCCGAGGAGGCCCGCGATGGCATGGGATTTCGAGACCGACCCCGACTACCAGGCACTGCTCGACTGGGCCGACGCGTTCGTCCGCGACGAGGTCGAACCGCTGGATCTCGTCCTCGGTGATCCGTACGACAAGGCCGACCCGCGCCACAAGGGGATCGTCAAGCCGCTCCAGCAGCGCGTGAAGGATCGCGGGCTGTGGGCCTGCCACCTCGGCCCCGAGCTCGGCGGCAAGGGATTCGGCCAGGTCAAGCTGGCCCTGCTGAACGAGATCCTCGGCCGGTCCCGCTGGGCGCCCTCGGTGTTCGGGTGCCAGGCGCCCGACTCCGGCAACGCGGAGATCCTCGCTCAGTTCGGCACCCCCGAGCAGAAGGAGCATTATCTGCGCCCGCTGCTCGACGGCGACATCTCCTCGTCCTACTCGATGACCGAGCCGCACGGCGGTGCCGATCCGACCCTGTTCACCACGCGGGCGGTGCGCGACGGCGACGAGTGGGTGATCAACGGCGAGAAGTGGTTCTCCTCCAACGCGCGCCACGCGAGCTTCATCATCGTGATGGCGGTGACGGACACCGAGGTGAGCGCGTACGAGGGCATGTCGATGTTCATCGTGCCCGCCGGGACGCCCGGCCTGACCATCGTCCGCAACGTCGGCGTGGCCGGGGAGCGCGAGGGCTCGCACGGTTACCTCCGCTACGAGGACGTCCGGGTGCCCGCCGGCCACCTGCTCGGCACGGAGGGCGGCGCGTTCGTGATCGCCCAGACCCGCCTCGGCGGCGGGCGGATCCACCACGCGATGCGCACGATCGCGCAGGTGCGCAAGGCCTTCGACATGATGTGCGAACGGGCGGTGTCACGGGAGACACGATGGGGCCCGCTGGCCAAGCTCCAGATGACCCGGGAGAAGATCGCCGACAGCTGGATCGAGATGGAGCAGTTCCGGCTGCTGGTGCTGCGCACCGCCTGGCTCATCGACAAGCACCAGGACTACAGGAAGGTCCGCAAGGACATCGCCGCCGTCAAGGCCGCGATGCCCAAGGTCCTGCACGACGTCGTCCAGCGGGCCATGCACCTCCACGGCGCCCTCGGCGTCTCCAACGAGATGCCGTTCGCCAAGATGCTGCTCGGCGCCGAGGCGCTGGCGATCGCCGACGGCCCCACCGAGGTCCACAAGATCACCGTGGCGCGCCAGGTGCTGCGCGACTACGAGCCCGTCAAGGGCCTCTGGCCGACCGCCCACCTGCCCACGCGGCGCGAGGCGGCCCGCGAACGCCACGCCGAGGTCCTTGAGCACTACGCGGAGGCCCTCGAACACGCGCTGGGGAACGAGTGAACGACACCCGGGAACGCCTGCTCGACGCCGCGCTCCGCCTCTACGCCGAACGCGGCCTCGACGCGGTGAGCCTCCGCGAGATCAACCAGGCGGCCGGGGCCCGCAACGCCACCGCCGTGCAGTACCACTTCACCGGCCACGCCGGGATCATCAAGGCCATCTTCGCCCGGCACGTGCCCGAGGTGGACGCCCGCCGCCATGCCCTGCTCGACGCCTACGAGGCGGCAGGCGGCGGCGTCCGCGATTTGGCGGCGGCGCTCGTCCGGCCGCTGGCCGCACAACTGGCCGACCAGCCAGGACGTGACTTCCTGCAGCTCTGGGCAGAGGTCGTCAACCGGCCCGCCCCCGTCGTTCCGGCCGCCGTACTCGACGATCCCTCCGACAGCCTGTGCCGCTGGAGAGCGCTGGTGGAGCCGCTGATGGAGGCCGACGCCGCCCGGCTGCACCGGAGGTTCACCGCGATCCGGTCCGCGTCGATCGAGCTGGCCCGCCGCGCCCGCTCCGGGCCGCACACCGACGACCGGCTCTTCACCAGCTACCTGATCGACGTCGTGGCGGCGATCCTGGCCGCACCGGTGTCGGAGGAGACCCGGCGCCTCGCGAACGAACGCGACGCCGCCAGGTCACATCCGTCCAAGGCCCCCTGACCCCCACCGGCCCACGAGTCGGCCGCGAAAATGCGCTGGGCGGCGGTGATCTCCACTGCTACGGTGCGGAGTGCCGGCCGCGGGACTCCGGTGCGACTTCCGGAAACCGCCTGTACAGCGATCATTCGCAGCTCGTGCCCCCTTTCCCCGGCCGGCGCCCGACCCCCCGACTCCCCTACTCCCGACCCCCGACCCCCGACTCCGGACATCGGACTGCGGAAGGCCATGACCGAGACACTCGCGGACCTGATCGCCTGCGAGGACGTGCTGATGTTCGTGAACGCGGCGATCACGTCCACCGGCCAGCGGGAGTTCCGTCACCACGAAGGGGAGCAGCGGCTCTCCCTGAACTTCCTGCACGCGTACATGCTCCACAACTACCGGGACCTGTACGCCGCGAGCCTGGCGCTGGACATCAACGACCACAACGCCGCCATCATCGTGCGCAACCTTCTGGAGCACGCGGCGGCGGCCGGTGCCGACCAGCGCCGGTCCGAGGGCCGGATCATCGCCCGCCGCCTGGCGCTGCTGCCCCCGCAGCGCGTCTACGGGCTCTTCCGCGACCTGCGCCGCGCGGGCGTCAACAACCGGCGCACCCGCGCCATCATGCGGGACTGGCTCGCCGCCCGCCCCGACCCTGCGTTCGACGCCGTCAAGTACCGCGGTGCCGTGAAGGCCGCCGTACGGCACGCGCACCTCGATCTGGACGACGAGACCGGTGCCTTCCTGTTCGCGCCGCACACGAGCCGGGCGTTCCAGACCCCGATCTTCGAGGCCTGGCGGCGCGCGCACTACGAGCACGGCGCGCTGTACGACCTGCCCTACACGGTCGCCGAGGGGTTCGCGGCGAAGCACGGTATCCCGCGCGCGGTCTTCCTTGAACGCATCGAACCGCGGCTGACCCGGCGGGAACGCCTCGGCCTGCAAGAGAACGCGCGGCGCCGGGGAATCGAGGCCGTCGCCGCCGACCTGACGACGATGCCGCTCACGCGGCTCGCCACGTACGTGCTGGCGCTCCCGCTGGACGAGCGCGTGAAGCGCCGTGCCGAGCTGACCGCCGCGCTGCGCACGTCGGCGCGGCGCGTGGCCAGCGGCCTCGCGGGCACCTGGGGCAAGGTGGCGGCGGTGCTGGACGACAGCTTCTCCACCACCGGCTCCGCCCAGAAGAAGCGGCGGCCTCTCGCCGTCGCGCTCGCCGGGCACTTCCTGCTGGAGGCGCTCGCCGGAGAGTACGTTCCGCTGTGGACCTCGGGCCGTTCCGACCCGCTCCTGCTCTACCCGTACGGCCCGACGCCGCTCGGCGAGCGCATCCTGGACGGCCTCGACACCGGCCCCGACCGGCTGGTCATCGTGTCCGACGGCTGGGACAACGCCCCGCCGGGCCTGGCGGCGGAGGTCCTCCGGGTCTGGCGCACACGCCTCGATCCCGGCCGCCGCGTCGCGGTCACGCACCTCAACCCCGTCTACGACGCCGACGACTTCGACGTGCGCAGGATCGCGCCGACCGTGCCCACGGCCGGCATCCGCGACGCCGAGGACCTGCCCGCGCTGGTCGAGCTGGCGCGCTTCGCCGAGGGCAGGGTCGGCCTCGGCGAGCTGCGGGCGCACCTCGACGAACGAGTGGCACGTTTTGTGGAGCCCTCATGAGCTGGCTGGAACCCGTGCGCTGGATGGAACGGAGCGGCCTGCGTACCGGCCCCGCGCAGGCGTGGGGCTCGGTCCGGCTCGTCCCGCTGGTACGGGACGAACCGGTCCCGCACCTGCGCCTCGACCGCCGGGTGTACGCCGACGAGCCGTCCGTGGTCGACGTCGGTGACGGCACGCACTACATCTCCTACATTCCACACGCCTTCGTAGCCAGGTGGGATGACGGCGAGGCCCCCGCCGCCGCGTACGGCACCCAGATGCGGGACAAGGCCAAGCTGGAAAAGGCCAAGCTGGAAAAGGATGATCGAGGGATCGTTCCGTCCATGCCCATCCGGGTGCGGCGCCGGATGGCGCGCCGCGTCACCAAGGACCGGCTCCGCTTCCTGCCGCTGCACGTCGCGGTCGAGGGCTATCTCGCGCTGCACTTCGGCGGACCCGAGATCGCCTGGAGCGAATGGTCGAGACGGGCGCTCGCGAACGGCCTGTCGCCGCGCTCTGAGGAGGCCTACACCGGAGCCCAGGTGCGCGGCCTGGCGGACGCGCTGCGGATCTTCGAGATCCACCCCGGCCAGTGCGGCGTGCTGGTGTACGTCGCCGACGCGCTGGCGAGCGCCTTCGTCGTCCCGCATCCGGACGACTACCGGGCCCTGCACCCGACGCTGGTCGAGGATCTCTTCGGCGAGCTCGTGTACCAGTACGGGTTCCTGACGCTGCACGTACCCGACCTGGGCGGCCGCGTCGACGACACGGCGGTCCGATCTCTGGTGGAGCTGCGAGCGGAGGCGACCCGGCTGCAGCGCGACTGGGCGGATTTCCACGACGGCGTGATGGCGGGCAACCTCTTCCAGGAGAACGAGTCGCACGCGACCGTGCAACATCTCCACGGCTTCGAGCTGACCCGTTCGCTGCCCCCGTTCAACCTGCGCGGCGAGAACCACATCCGCGAGTCGATCATCGACGGGAACGGGCGGATCGCCTACCTGAAGAGCTTCCGGCTCTCCGAGGCCCAGGTCAGGCGCGGCTACCTGCTCACCCGGCTGGCCGCCCACGACTGGAGCCTTGAAGCCACCGCCGAGGCCCTCGGGGCCACCAAGGGCGATCTGGCGCTGCGGCTGGAACGGGCCGGGTTCGGCTATCTCCTGCGCCAGGACGTCCTCGACCACTACCGCGCCCAGGCGCGTCGCGCCGTCAGCGGCGGAGGCCGCTGAACAGGTCGTCCTCCTGCCCGTCCGGGACGGGGACATGGCTGAAGTGGCGGACGAACGACTCGGCGCCGTACACCACTTGCTGGACCTCGTCGGGGAGTCGCAGAAGGAAGATGTTCTCGCCCTGGCTGGCGTGGGCCTCCAGCGCCTTGCGCTTGCGGTCGACGTAGGGGGCGACGTCGACCACGCTCGTGATGAGCTCGTCCGGCGTGCCGAAGTCGTCGCCGGGGTCGAAGCCGGGGTCGATGTCCGACTCCTTGAGCTGGTCGAAGAGCAGCCTGACACCGGATCTCGGCACGGCGGTGAAGTAGAGCTTGCGCGGGATCCCGGTCGACTCGGACGCCGCGACGGCGATGTTGTGGGCCTGGATGTGGTCGGGATGGCCGTAGCCGCCGGTTTCGTCGTAGGTGACGACGACCTGGGGACGGTAGCGCTCCATGAGCTCGGCCAGCCGTGCCGCCGCCTGCTCGACCGGAACGTTGGCGAACGCGTCCGGATGCTGGTTGGTGGACCAGCCGTCCATGCCGGAGTCGCGGTAGCCGAGGAGCTCAAGATCGGTGATGCCCAGCAGGCGCACCGACTCGCGCAGCTCGGCGAGCCGCCGCCGCGCCACCTCGGCGGCGTCGTGGCCGGGATCCTCGGGCTTGAGGCCGCCCGAGTCGTCCCCCTGCTCGCCGTTGGTGCAGGTGACCAGGACGGTCCGGATGCCCTCGTCCGCACAGCGGGCGAGAAGGCCGCCCGTGGGGAGCACCTCATCGTCGGGGTGCGCGTGGACCGCCATCAGCGTCAGTTCGTGGGTCATGGGCTCGGTGACTCCTCAGGCGCCGCTCGTCCGGACCTGGTCCACTCTACGAGCCGGTGACGACATTCCCGGCGGGGCCTGCCGTGTCGCCGCTCACTCTCGCTGCTCACTTCTGGGAGGTTCGCTCGGCCAGCGAGAGGTCCTCGGCGCGGAGGGGATGCGCCGGGTCGTCGAACGGGAACCGCGACGTGGCGTTGAGGCCGTCCACGATCAGGAGCTCGCCCGGTTCGAGCAGCCGCCAGTCCGGATCGTCGCTCATCGGCTCGCTGGCGATCACGTAGGCCGGGGTCGTCGGACCGCGCGTGCCTGAGTCGCCGTTCGGCCCGGCCACGTCCAGACTGCCCGGCTCGTGCCCGGACGCCAGGTGCAGCTGGCCGAAACCGCCGAGCCCCGGGTGCAGCACCCACAGCTCGTTGGGGTCGGGGTAGCGCAGCGCCCAGAGGCGCCGCGGCTCGGCCAGCAAGATGTTGAGCGCGTAGACCGGCAGCTCGGCGGCGATGCGGCGGACCGCCGCGATGAGGCCCTCCGTGGTGTCGCCGTGGCGGCGGATCTCCGCCGTGATGTAGGCGAAGACGAGCTCCGAGTCGGTCTGGCCCTCCATCAGGGCCCGGTCGACGTCAGTCAGCCACGAGTCGAGCACGTCCAGCCCCTGGACCACCCCGTTATGGGCGAACAGCCGGTCCTTCATGTCGAACGGATGGGAGTTGTGCACGGTGATCGCGCCGGTCGAGGCGTACCGCACGTGCGAGACGAACGTGTGCGAGACGACGTTGCGGGCCGCGGAGGCGAAGTCGGAGTTCTCGAACGCGGCGATCGGCGCCCGGTCCCGTACCGGCTCGTCGCCCAGCGAGAACCAGCCCAGGCCGGTGCCGTCCGGCATCCGGCGGCTCTGCGCGTGCAGGCTCTGCGGCGAGTCCAGCAGCCAGAACGTCGCTCGCACGCGCGGCCCGCCGGTGGTCATCCCGAACAGTCGGCACATGGTCTTCACCATGCCGTACGTCCCCGGACCGCGTCAGCCCGGGGGGCGGGAAACCGGGGAAGGTAAAAGTGTCACAACGGGGCGAATGGCCAAGATCGGCTAGTGCCCGGAATCTTCGACGCGCCATCCGTAGATGCCGTACCGTCCGGGTATGGGGTCGCCGCTGGTACTGCTGGACGTCGACGGTGTGCTCAATCCGTTCAAACGCCCTCGGGCGACCAGTGCCGGTGGTTATCGCCGTCACCGCTGCTCGCCGGAGGGGATCACTTACCGGCTGTGGCTGAACGCGGGCCACGGCCCCCTGTTGCTGGACCTGGTTGAGGCGGCGGGCGCCGAGCTGGCTTGGGCGAGCTACTGGTGCGCCCACGCGAACGAGTGGATCGCTCCCCGGGTCGGGTTGCCGGAGTTGCCCTACGTGCCGATCCCGCAGTTCCCCGGGAGGGACCAGGCCGGGACGTTGGGCGCCTGGAAGGCCAGGCACGTCGCCCTCTGGACGGAGGGCCGGCCATTCGTGTGGTTCGAGGACGAGCCGGACGCCACTGACCGCATCGCGGCCGAGCCGGGCATCGGGGAGCATCTGCTCGTTGCGATCGACCCCGACGTCGGGCTGACCGAAGACCATCTCGACCTGGCGCGGGAGTGGTTGCTGGCGCTCGACCGCTGACCTGTCCCGGCTTTGCTCCCGGCTCGTCAGGACGCGACACAGCCCCTCGACGGGCGAGCCGAGGGGCTGTCGGCCGCTGTCGCGCAGAGCGAGTTCAGCAGTCAGAGCGGGTTCAGCAGTCAGAGCGGGTTCAGCAGGAGCGAAGCAGGCGCGTCAGGGCCTTCTTCTCCGCGGTGTCGACCGTGAGCTTGTAGCGCCACTTCACGTCGATCCACGAACGGGCGTACATGCAGCGGAACGAGGCGCGCGGGGGCAGCCACTTGGCCGGGTCCTTGTCGCCCTTGGCCTGGTTCACGTTGTCGGTGACCGCCCACAGCTGCGAGCTGGCGCGGTCGTTGGCGAACGCGGTGCGCTGCTTGGTGGTCCACGACCTCGCGCCCGAACGCCACGCCTCGGCCAGCGCCACCATGTGGTCGATGTCGACGTCCGAGGCCTTGCGCCAGGTCGCGCCGTCGTACGGGCTCTTCCAGGTCCCTGAGATCGCCGCACACTTCGCGTTGACCCGCACGTTGCTGCCGTCGCGCTTGAGGACGGTCTCCCGCGTGTTGCAGGCACCCTTCACGGTGCTCCAGTGCGGAAACTTTCTGCGGTCGTAACCCGTCAGCGAGCCCTCCTTGGCGACGCGCAGCGCCGAGAGGTGCTTGGCCGAGACGGCCTTGCCGGGCGGGGTGGGCGGCGCCGCGTACGCCGACGGCGCGACCACCACCGTGGACGTCAGGACGGTGGTTCCGAGGGCGGCGATGACGATCCCCGTGCGTTTCACGGGATCTCCTTTTCGCTCGGGGGTAGGAGCAGCCGCCCAGTCTCAATTAGTTGGATAAAGGCGATATGTCGGTTTGGTAAGCGACAAGATCACGATCGTGGTCACATTCGTCCAATACGGCCCGCCACAGCGGTCCCTAGCGTCGTTCCCGTACGACCTGCGAGAGAGGGGACGACGATGGCGCGATCGCCACTGCTCGACTTCGCGTTCGGCTACATGCCGGCCCAGATGCTGTACGCGGCGGCGGAACTGCGGCTCGCCGACGCGCTGACCGACGGCGCGCGTACGAGCGGCGAACTGGCCGGGGAGACCGGCACCGATCCGCACGCCTTGCGCCGCTTGCTGCGCGCGCTGACCTGTCTCGGCGTGCTCACCCAGGATGGTCCCGACCGGTTCGCCCTGACGGAGGAGGGCCGCCGGTTGCGCACCGACGCGCCAGACTCCATCCACGGCCTGCTCGGGCTTTTCTGCGGCCCGGACGTCTGGAGGTCCTGGGGCGACCTGATGGAGACCCTGCGCACCGGCGAGCCCGCCTGGCACCGGGTCACCGGGATGACCTCGTTCGAGTACCTCGCCGAACATCCCGAGCGTTCGGTGACGTTCAACAAGGCGATGTCGGAGCACACCCGCGAGGTGGCGCCGGCGTTCATCAAGGGCTACGACTTCACCCGCTTCGGCACGATCGCCGACCTTGGCGGCGGGGACGGGACGTTGCTCGCCGCGATCCTGCGGGCCGCCCCCTCGGTGCGCGGTGTGCTCTTCGACCTGCCCGCCGGGCTGAAGGAGGCGGATATGACCCTCAAGGCCGCCGGGGTCGCGGACCGGTGCGAGCTCGTCCAGGGCGACTTCTTCCAGAGCGTGCCGGAAGGCGCCGACGCCTACCTGCTCAAGAGCGTCATCCACGACTGGGACGACGAGCAGTCGGTGGCCATCCTGCGCACCTGCCGCGCGGCCGTGAGCGACGGAGCCAAGGTGCTGCTACTGGAGACCGTGGTGCCCGAGGTGGTCACCCCGGAGCACAGGGGCATCGCCATGGGAGACATGAACATGCTGGTCTGCACAGGTGGCCGGGAGCGCACGGAAGAGGAGTTCCGGCAGTTGCTGGAGGCCGCCGGATTCACGCTCACCGGCATCACGGGGCAGCTGCCGCCGTCGAACTACCGGATCATCGAAGCCGCACCGGCGTAGCAGCCTTTGTCAGGGGTCACTTATATCCGGACGGCGTTCTCGGGCAGGATTGAGGACGTCGTCCGCCTCCCCGAAGGAGCCCTTGGCATGAGTTCACTCGCCGGTCGCGTCGCCCTGGTCACCGGAGGCAGCCGCGGAATCGGCCGCGCGATCGCGCTGGCGCTCGCCGCCGACGGCGTCGACGTCGCCATCGCCTACCGGCGTGACGAGGAGGCCGCGGCCAAGACGGTCGCCGACCTCCAGGCCCTCGGCGTCCAGGCCCGCACCTTCCGGGCGTCGGTGGACACTCTGGACGGCTGCCGAGACCTGGCCGCGGGCGTGGAGGAGGAGTTCGGGCGCCTCGACATCCTCGTGCACAGCGCGGGCATCGCCAGCCGTGGGCAGAGCGTCGCCGACACCGACCCCGCCGAGCTCGCCCGGGTCCTCGGCGTGCACGCGTTCGGGCCGCACCACCTCAGCCAGGCGGTGCTGCCGCTGCTCCGGCAGGCCGAACGCGGCGACATGGTCTTCATTTCCAGCGTCATCACGGGGATCAACCCGCCGTTCGGCGCGCCGTACGCGATGGGCAAGGCCGCGATGGAGGCGCTCGCGCACACCCTGGCCAAGGAGGAACGCGGCAACGGGATCCACGTCAACATCGTGGCGCCGGGACTGGTCGACACCGACATGGGCCAGCGGCTGGTCAAGGCCACCATGGGCGTGGACGACATCCGCCAGCAGGACGCGATGTCGCCGTTCGGCCATGTCTGCTCGCCCGAGGAGGTCGCCGACGTGGTGCGCTTCCTGGTCTCCGACGGCGCCTCGTACGTCACCGACCAGTGCATCGTCGTCGACGGCGGGACCTTCTAGCCCCTCACTTGCTGGTCCAGTCCGGCTGCACGAAGTCGGCGACGCGAACCTCGCGGCCCAGCAACACCACCTCGCGGAACTGCCACAACATCGCGCCGGTCGGGGCGTGCACGAGCCATCCGGGCCCGAGCTTCATCTGCAACATGCGCCCGCCTTCGAGTTGCGGCACCCACCGGGGAGTGTCGTCGGCCGCGAGCCTGGCGAGGCTCACGTGGTGCACGGAGTGGACCTCGTCCGGGCTGGGCTGGAGCGGTCCAGGCTCGGGCAGGGCGACGACGATCGGGCTGATGGCGAAGCCGGACGTGGCCGGGAAATCGTCGAGCCTGCCGAGCACGTCGCCGGGCCCGGCGGTCAGCCCGAGTTCCTCGTGGAGCTCCCGGAGCGCCGCCTGCTCCGGGGTCTCCCCGCTGTCCATCCGGCCTCCGGGCAGGCCCCACTGGCCTGCGTTGCGCCCCCTGTAGGCCCGCTTGATCAGGATTACCGAGGGGCCGTCGGCGCCGGGCACGACGCAGATGACGACCCCCGCGCGGCGCATGCCGGGCGCGTCCGGGACAGCGATGTGGGAGAAGCCGGCCAGGCGGCGGGCGGCGAGTTCCTGGAAGGCGGAGAGGTTCGTGAGGGGGTCGGTCATGAGCAGATCTTCTCAGGCGACACGCTGTCGCGTTTCTTCAAGACGTCCGGCCCTCCCCAGGGTTAGCGTGAGCGAACGATATTCGAACTGATGTACGAGGAGGCGTCATGGAGATGCGAGAGCTGACGCGGCCCGCGGCGGAGATGGCGGCGCGGATCGTCCGAGAGGTCCCCGAGGACCGGCTCGGCGCGCCCTCGCCATGTCCGGAGTGGGACGTCCGCGGTGTGATCAACCACCTGATCTTCTGGACGGGGCGCGGCGCGACCGCCGCCCGCAAGGAGCAGCCGCCGCAAGGCCCCGGGGAGGACCACGACTTCACTGCCGACGGCGACTGGGCCGAGCTGTACGCGGCGAAGGCCCGCGAGAGCGCCGAGGCCTGGGCGGAGCCCGCCGCCTGGGAGGGCGAGACCAGCCTGACAGGGGCCGAGCAGGGGATGCCCTCGGCGATCATCGGCGGCATGTTGTTCAGCGAGTACGTCCTGCACGGCTGGGATCTGGCCGTCGCCACCGGCCAGCAGGTCGACTTCCCCGACGAGATCGTCCAGGCGGCCTACGACCACCTGGTGCCGACCGCCGAGATGGGCCGCCAGTACGGGGCGTTCGGTGCCGAGGTAAAGGTGTCCGAATCGGCGCCGCTCCTCGACCGCCTGCTCGGCCTGTCGGGCCGAGACCCCCAGTGGAAGCCGTAGACGGATCCCGAAGCCTGCACACTCACCCCTGACCGGCGTGCTGATTATTGCGGCGCGAGCTGCGGTCTGGGCGCTCTAGGCTGGTTGCCATGTCTTCCACGTCTTCGATCCGTGTTCGTTTCGCACCTTCACCCACCGGCATGTTCCATGTGGGCGGGGCCCGGTCGGCCCTCTTCAACTGGGCCATGGCCAAGCAGTCGGGCGGAACGCTGGTCCTGCGGATCGAGGACACCGACGCCTCGCGCAACAGCCCTGAGTGGACTGAGGGGATCATCCGCGCGCTGGCCTGGCTGGGCATGGACGGCGGGGAGTACGAGGGCCCCTACTTCCAGTCGGCCAACGCCGACAAGCACGCCCAGGCCGTGCGGACCATCCTGGACCAGGGCCGCGCCTACTATTGCGACTGCACCCGCGACGCGGTGATCGCACGGACCGGCGACCAGAACAAGGGCTACGACGGCTTCTGCCGCGACCGCGGCCTGGAGCCGGGCCCAGGCCGGGCGCTGCGCTTCCGCACGCCGGACGAGGGTCAGACCGTGGTCGTCGACCTGCTGCGCGGCAAGCCGGTCTTCGAGAACGCCGTGCTGGAGGACTTCGTCATCGCCCGCGCCGACGGTTCGGTGACGTTCCTGCTGGCCAACGCCGTGGACGACATGAGCCAGGGGATCACGCACGTCGTCCGCGGCGAGGAGCACCTGTCCAACGCGCCCAAGCAGCAGTTGCTGTGGGAGGCGCTGGGGGGCGAGCCGCCGGTCTGGGCGCATGTTCCGGTCATCGTCAACGAGCAGCGCAAGAAGCTGTCCAAGCGCCGCGACAAGGTGGCGCTGGAGGCCTACCAGGCCGAGGGCTACCTCGCCGAAGCCATGCGCAACTACCTCATGTTGCTGGGCTGGGCGCCGTCGGGCGACCGCGAGATCGTGCCGTGGAGCGAGATCGTCGAGGAGTTCCGGATCGAGGACGTCAACACCTCGCCCGCGTTCTTCGACGTGAAGAAGCTGCGCGCGTTCAACGGCGAGTACATCCGGGCGCTGCCGGTCGAGAGCTTCGTCGCCGAGTGCCTGCCCTTCCTGGAGGAGGCGCCGTTCGACTACGACCCGGCGGTCTTCGACCGGCTCGCGCCGCTGGCCCAGACCCGTGTGGCGGTCCTGTCGGAGATCGTGCAGATGGTCGACTTCGCGTTCCTGGACGAGCCGCCGTTCGACGAGCAGTCGTGGAACAAGGGGATGAAGGAGCCCGCGGCCGAGATCCTCGCCGCCGCCGAGGAGGCCTACCGCGACGCTCCGTGGGAGACCGAGGAGCTCAAGACCCGCCTGGAGCAGGTCGGTGCCGCGCGCGGCCTCAAGCTCGGCAAGACCCAGGCATCGGTTCGCGTCGCGGTCACCGGCCGTACCGTGGGCCTGCCGCTGTTCGAATCGCTGGAGATCCTGGGTCGCGAGCGGACCCTCGCCCGGATCGCCGCCGCGCGCGCCAAGCTCGCCGCTACCGGAAAGTGATCGCCCCGGGGTAGTGGCCGGACGCGCAGACGAAGCGCATCCGGCCCCGCCCCGGGGTGCCCAGATCGAGACGCGTCTCGCCGTTCACCGGAAGCACCATGTCCAGGCCGCGCTCGGGAAGAGTGAACGCGCGGGTGTGTCCGCGGGTGCTGTGGGTGCGCAGGACCAGCGTTGTACGGATCCCGGCCCGGGCGGTCAGCCGTGCCGGGCGGTAGCCCTGGTCGAGTGCCCATACCGTGACGACCTGCGTGCCAGTGACGTCCGTACGGACGAACCGGGCCGAGTCCGCGGCCGACGCGGCACCCGGGCCGGTCTGGGGGAGCCAGCCGCCGAGCCGCAGGCCGGAGATCATCGTCCAGCCCGCGACGACGAGCAGGGCGACGCTCAGGAGCGCGGTCAGCCGCCCGCGGAGCAGGGCCAGGGCGCGGCCGACGGTGACACCGATCAGGCCGAACACCGGCGCCGTGCCCAGAACGAAGCCCGTCATGACCGCGGCCCCGCCCGCGGCGGATCGGGAGGACACCGCGAGGAGCTCTGCCGTGAGGGTCAGCCCGCACGGCACCAGCACCGTCGCCGCACCCAGGACGGCGGGCCGCCCGGAGCGGGCTCTCCGGATTGGCGCTGCTCTCCGGATTGGCGCTGAGCAGTGCTCGCCGTCGGCCTCCCTGGACGCCCTGGCCTTCCTGAGCAGATCCACGGCGAACAGGACCAGGATGAGGGCGGCCAAGACCAGAAGGGCGCCTCGTACGCGTGGACCCGGCTGCACCGTGCCGCCCAGGAGGCCCAGTGCGGCTCCGAGACCGGCGTGCGAGGCGAGCTTGGCGGTGAGGAAGGCCACTACCGGCCGGGCGGAGCCGGCGGCGTCGCGTACGGCACCCGCCAGCAGGCCGAGTTGAACGGCGGCGCAGGTGGTGGCGCCTGCCAGGAGCCCGGTCCCCGCACCGGCCAGGAACAGCGCGGTGGTGTCCACAATGTCCCACCTCCGCAGCGGGACAGTCCCCGGTCCTGGCCAGGGCCAAGCTGGGCGCGGAGGGTATCCGTGGGTATCCGCCGGGTTAGTTGTCGCTCGTGTCCTCGGCGCTGTCCTGGGTGTCGTCCCGGGTATCGTTCCGGGCGGCCTCACCCGTGCCGCCAAGGCCGTCCGAGCCGTTCAGCGTGGTCTCTGCCGGGCCGTCGTCCGTCGTGGCCGGTGCCGCGTCAGGTGTCGCGGCCGAGGGGGCCAGGAGGGCCGACCGCAGGTCGCCGACCTGGCGGTCCAGCTCCTCGAACTCCGGCCGCAATGCGGGCGGGACCCGCGTGCCGAGCGACTTGACGTGGGCGGCCAGCTCGGTCAGCCGTGCCGCCGAGCCCGCCGATCCGAGCCCGGGCAGCTCGCCCCCGTCCCCGGCGGCGCGGGTCTGGAGGAGCGCGGCCTGCTCCCGCAGCAACGCCGCCTGCTCCCTGAGCAGCGTCGTCTGCTCCTGGAGCTGCTTGTTCTTGTTGTGGAGCTCGACGAAGACCGAGACCTTGGCCCGCAGGACCCAGGGGTCGAACGGCTTGGAGATGAAGTCCACCGCGCCCGCGGCGTAGCCGCGGAAGGCGTAGTCGGGGTCGCTGTTCACGGCGGTGAGAAAGATGATCGGAAGGTCGCGCGTCTTCTTGCGGCGCTTGATGTCACGGGCGGTCTCGAAGCCGTCCATGCCCGGCATGACCACGTCGAGCAGGATCACGGCGTACTCGTCGGTGAGCAAGGCCTTGAGCGCCTCCTCCCCGGAACGGGCCCGGACCAGATCCTGGTCCAGCGAGCTGAGGATGGCCTCGAGCGCGATGAGGTTCTCCTCGCGGTCGTCCACGAGCAGGATCTTCGCCTTGTCGTCCACGCGCGCTCTCTCTCCGATCCGTTTCCCCGCCCGGCGGCCGCGACCGCCGGGCACGGTGTGTCCGCGGCGATCCCGCCATCCGCGCGCCTGCGTTCCCTCCTACTTACTAGCGGACGGTCGAGGGTTGCAGCCAGTTCCTCATCACATCGAGAAGGTGATCGACGTCGACCGGCTTGGGAACGTAGTCCGAGGCGCCCGAGGCGAGGCTCTTCTCACGATCACCCTTCATCACCTTGGCGGTGATCACGACGATCGGCAACTCGGCGAACTGCGGCATCTCCCTGATCGCGGCCGTGGTCGCGTAGCCGTCGAGCCCCGGCATCATCACGTCCATGAGGACCACCGCGACGTCCGGATTGCGGTGCAGGACCTCGATTCCGGCCTGGCCGTCCTCGGCGTAGAGGACGTCCATCCCGTACCCCTCCAGGACGCTCGTCAGCGCGAAGACGTTGCGGACGTCGTCGTCGACGATCAGCACCTTGCGGCCCGACAGGACGGTGTCGAGGAAGTCGGCGGGCGGCTCGTCGAGCAGCCCCGTCAGCGCGGGCTCGGGCTCGCCGTTGCGGGTGGGCTGCGCCGGGTCGTCGATGGACCGGACCGGCTCGACCTGGGCGGCGGAGACCACCGAGGGAGGCAGGTCGGCCATGCCGGCGCCGGTGACACCGCCCGCGATGCCCCCGGCCACGGTGCCGCCGAGACCGCCGCCCCCGGCCAGCGCGCTCGACCGGGCGCCGGTGGGCACCGGCTCGTCCAGCGGCAGGCCGGTGCGGCGCCGGCCGTCCGGCTCGCTGTACTGGGCCGGCAGGTAGAGCGTGAAGACGCTGCCGTGCCCCAGCTCGCTGGCCGCGTGGATCTCGCCGCCCAGCAGGCGGGCGATGTTGCGGCTGATCGACAGGCCCAGGCCGGTGCCTCCGTAGCGGCGGCTGGTGGTCCCGTCGGCCTGCTGGAACGCCTCGAAGATGATCTGCAGCTTGTCCTCGCTGATCCCGATGCCGGTGTCGAGCACCCGGAACGCGATCACATCGGGGGTGTCCCACAGTGCGGGCAGCGTGAAGTCGATGTCGCCCGCCCGCTCGATCCGGAGCCGCACCTCGCCCTTGGCGGTGAACTTCACCGCGTTCGACAGCAGGTTGCGGATGACCTGCTGGAGCCGCTGCTCGTCGGTGTGGAGCGTGGCCGGGACCTCGGGGGCGACCTCGACGTCGAAATGCAGGCCCTTGTCGACCGCCAGCGGCCGGAACGTGGCCTCGACGTAGTCGACCAGGCTGGAGACCGGCAGCCGCTGCGGGTGCAGGTCCATCTTGCCCGCCTCGACCTTGGCAAGATCCAGGATGTCGTTGATCAGCTCCAGCAGGTCGGTGCCGGAGTCGTGAATGGTCTTGGCGAACTCGACCTGCTTGTCGGTCAGGTTGCCGCCGGGGTTCTCCGACAGGAGCTTGGCCAGCACCAGCAGGCTGTTGAGCGGTGTGCGCAGCTCATGCGACATGTTGGCCAGGAACTCGGACTTGTAGCGGGAGGAGATGGCCAGCTGCTCGGCGCGCTCCTCCAGCGTCCGCCGGGCCTGCTCGATCTGGAAGTTCTGGATCTCGATGGCGCGGTTCTGCTGGGCGAGCAGCGCCGCCTTCTCCTCCAGTTCGGTGTTGGAGTGGCGCAGCTCACCCTGCTGGCGCTGCAGCTCGTCCGAGCGTTCCTGCAGCTCCTGGGCCAGCCGCTGGGACTCGGCCAGCAGCGCCTCGGTGCGGGTGTTGGCGCTGATCGCGTTGAGGGTGACCCCGATCGTCTCGATCAGCTGGTTGAAGAACGCCAGGTGCACATCGCTGAACCGGCCGAACGAGGCGAGCTCGATCGCGCCCAGCACGGTGTCCTCGAAGATGATCGGCAGGACGATGATGTTGACCGGTGCGGCCTCGCCCAGCCCCGAGCCGATCTTGACATAGCCGGCCGGGGCGTCGGTGATCAGAATGGTCCGGCGTTCCACCGCGGCCTGGCCGACCAGCCCCTCGCCGAGCGCGAACCGCAGCCGGCCCGCATGGCCCTTCTTCACGCCGTAGCCGGCGATGAGCGCCAGCTCGGTGTCGTCGGTGGTCTGCTCGGCCAGGTAGAACGCGCCGTACTGGGCGCTCGCGGTCGGGGTCAGCTCGGTCATGATCAGCTCCGCGACCTGCATCAGGTCGCGGTGGCCCTGCATGAGCCCGCCGATCCGGGCGAGGTTGGTCTTGAGCCAGTCCTGTTCCTCGTTGGCGCGGGTGCTCTCGCGGAGCGTGGCGACCATGAGGTTGACGTTGTCGGTGAGCTCGGCCACCTCGCCGCGGGCCTCGACCGCGATGTTGCGGGTCAGGTCGCCGCGGGCGACCGCGCTGGCCACCTCGCCGATCGCCCGGACCTGGGTGGTCAGGTTGCCGGCCAGCTCGTTGACGCTCTCGGTGAGCCGCTTCCAGGTGCCCGACACGCCCTCGACCTCGGCCTGCCCGCCGAGGCGGCCCTCGCTGCCCACCTCGCGGGCGACGCGGGTGACCTCGGAGGCGAACGAGGAGAGGGTGTCCACCATCGTGTTGAGCGTGGTCTTCAGCTCGAGGATCTCACCCTGCGCGTCCACGTCGATGCGGCGGGTCAGGTCGCCGTGCGCGACCGCGGTCGCCACCTGGGCGATGTTGCGGACCTGGTAGGTCAGGTTGGACGCCATGCCGTTGACGTTCTCGGTGAGGACCTTCCACATGCCGCCCGCGCCCGGCACGATCGCCTGGCCGCCCAGGCGGCCTTCGGTGCCGACCTCGCGGGCGACGCGGGTGACCTCGTCGGCGAAGGCCGACAGCGTGTCGACCATCGTGTTGATGGTGTCCTTGAGCTGGAGGATCTCGCCCTGGGCGTCGACCGTGATCTTCTTGCCGAGGTCGCCTTCCGCCACGGCGGTGGTGACCTGGGCGATGTTGCGGACCTGGGACGTCAGGTTGTTGGCCATCGAGTTCACGTTGTCGGTGAGGTCCTTCCAGACCCCGCTGACGCCGTGGACCCGGGCCTGGCCGCCGAGGCGGCCTTCGGTGCCGACCTCGCGGGCGACGCGGGTGACCTCGTCGGCGAACGCCGAGAGCGTGTCGACCATCGTGTTGACGGTGTCCTTGACCTGGAGGATCTCGCCCTGGGCGTCCACGGTGATCTTCTTGGTCAGGTCGCCTTCGGCGACCGCCGTGGTGACCTGGGCGATGTTGCGGACCTGGAAGGTCAGGTTGGACGCCATGCCGTTGACGTTGCTGGTCAGGTCCTTCCAGACCCCGCTGACGCCCGGCACCCGGGCCTGCCCGCCGAGACGGCCTTCGGTGCCGACCTCGCGGGCGACGCGGGTGACCTCGTCGGCGAAGGCCGACAGCGTGTCGACCATCGTGTTGACCGTCAGCTTGAGCTGGAGGATCTCGCCTTGGGCATCGACTGTGATCTTCTTGCCGAGGTCGCCTTCCGCCACGGCGGTGGTGACCTGGGCGATGTTGCGGACCTGGGACGTCAGGTTGTTGGCCATGGCGTTGACGTTGTCGGTGAGGTCCTTCCAGACCCCGCTCACGCCCCGCACGTTGGCCTGGCCGCCCAGCTGCCCCTCCGTGCCGACCTCGCGGGCGACGCGGGTGACCTCGTCGGCGAACGCCGACAGCTGGTCGACCATGGTGTTGACCGTCAGCTTGAGCTCCTGGAGCTCCCCGGACGCCTCGACCGTGACCTTGCGGGTCAGGTCGCCCTTGGCGACCGCCGTGGTCACCTCGGCGATGTCACGGACCTGCGAGGTCAGCCTGCCCGCCATGGCGTTCACCGCCGCGGTCACGTCCCGCCAGCGGCCGGACGTGCCGCGCACCGGGGCCTGGCCGCCCAGCCGGCCCTCCGTGCCGACCTCGCGGGCGAACTGCGTGACCTCCCAGGTGAACCGGTCGAGCAGCTCCACCATGCCGTTGACCGCCTTGGCCATGCGCAGCAGTTCCCCGCGCATCGGGCGGCCGTGCACCCGCAGCTCCATCCGCTGGTTGAGATCGCCGGCGGCGACCGCCTCCACCACCTCGAACATCTCGGTGGCCAGGTCGGTGAGCTTGTGCAGGCTCGCGTTGGCGTCCTCGGCCATCGAGGACCAGGTGCCCTTGAGCGCCCCCGGAGGGATCCGGCCCTGGAGATGCCCCTGGCCGATCTCGCGCCGCACCCGGCTCAGCCCCGTCGCCAGGTGCCTGGTGTTCTCCCCGATGTCGCGCACGGTCTCCATGGCTCGTGCGACGGCGCCGTCGCCGGTCATGTCCAGATCGACGTCGAACCTGCCGTCCCGCAAGGAGGCCAGGGCCTTCAGCAGCGGTTCGAGATCGGCGTCGCTGTAGCGCGGCGTCGTGTCGGCGCCCGAGCCCTCGCGGCGAGGGCGAAGCTCGTTACGGGGCATGCTCTTCATCCTCCTGGCCCGCGAATTACAGGTGGCCGGGGACTACGGACACCCCTTGAGGCCGGTATACGTACTCTACGTTGCCCAGGTGTGGCGATCGTGGCTGTTCGGCACCGTATCCCTCCTGCGCGGAACCCGTGGAGCACTGCCACCCCCTAGGTCAGGACCCGTAGTCTTCGTGTTACGGTCTGTCGAGTTGTGGAGGCGCGACCGCTCTTGCCCGGCCCTGTTCCGGGCCCCCCTACCCCGGCGCCATGGCTCCCGCCGAGCCTGGCCGAGCGGTCGACCCGTCTGTCACGATAGCCAGGCTTGGCAATTTCCCGGTTCGAGGTGAGGACGACGTTGGAACGGCAGACGGTGTCGGCCACCTTCCCGTCCGCTGCGGCCTCGGTGGCGGACGCGCGCCGGTTCGTCCGGCGCGTCCTGGCCGACTGGGGCGTGGAGGAGGCCGCCGACGACGCCGTGCTGGCCACCAGTGAGCTGGCGACCAACGCGGTCACCTATGCCGGCACCTCGTTCGAGGTGGCCTGCCGTCTGGCCGCCGACCAGATCCAGGTGGAGGTTCGTGATCTCCATCCCACCCGCGCGATCGCGATGCCGGGTCTCAACGCCTCCAGCGGCCGGGGCCTGCCGTCCATCGCCCGGCTGGCTGCCTCCTGGGGCGTCACCTACGACGGCCGCTCCAAGGGCGTCTGGTTCCGGCTGCCCCGGCCCGGGGCCAACGGCACCGGGCCCGCCGCCGCCGGCGGCGAGACCTCGGTGGGCGCGGAGAGCCGTGACGACGTGTCCCGCCTCGATGAAGGCCGCGCCCAGCGCGGTGATCTCGATCACGGCGCCGGCGCCCAGGGTGGCGGCGCCGGACTCCGGATGGACGGCGCCCGTTCCGCGGGCCGTCCCGGTGCTTCCCGCGGCGGCCGCGCGGCCGCCTCCCAGGACGCCTCTCAGCCCTCCTCTCAGGACGCTCTCGCCACCGGCGACCGGGTCCTTCGCTCTCCGGCGGCGCTGGAGACCCTCGACGACGCCGTGGCGTCCGTCCGCGACGTGCTCGCGGCCGACGCGGCGGTGGTGCTGCTGACCGAACGCGACGGCCGGCTGGTCCTCAGCGCGTCCTCGGGCCTGCCCGACGAGCTGAAGTTCAGCGATCTGTCGGTGGCCGCGCTGGGCCCCGAGGCCCTCGGTGGCGGGTCCTGGGTGTCGGCCGACGCCGGCGATCCGGTCGCCGCAGCCCTGCGGGCCCGGTCGATCGCCGCCGCCCCCATCGAGGCGCAGGGCCGGCTGATCGGCCTGGTCGTCGCCGTCGGGAGCACGCCGGACCAGTTCGACGAGACCCACGGGGCCCGGCTGGGGCGCATCGCCGACGAGACGTCGCTGGCCCTGGAAAAGGCCCGGATCGGCGAGCTGGAACGGTCCTGGCGGGGCTGGCTGAGCTTCGTCGCCGAGGCCAGCGACCTGCTCGCCGGGACGCTCGACCAGGAGCGCACCATGGCGCTCGTCGCCCAGCTGGTGGTCCCGCGCCTGGCGCAGTGGTGCGCCGTCTACACGGTCGGCGACAGCGAGGCCGCCCAGCTGGCCTACGTCTGGCACGCCGACGAGAACCGCGCGGACGGCCTCCGCGAGCTCCTCGACCACGCCGACGACCTGCCGGAGACGGACGCGCCCGGGCCCTGGCACGGCCTGACGACCGCGCCGCCCTCGGCACGGGCCGCGGCCGGCGACACGGCGAGCGACCAGGCGTACGCCTTCCCGCTGGTCGCCCGCGGGCGCCGGATCGGCACCATCGTCATCGGCCGCCCGCACGGCGACCGGTTCCCGCGCAGCGCCGTCGAGCTCGCCGAGGAGCTGAGCCGCCGCGCCGCGCTCGCCGTCGACAACGCCCGTCTCTACTCCGCTCAGACCGCGATGAGCAGCGCGCTGCAGCGCAGCCTGCTCCCGCCCGGCGTCCCCGACATCCCGGGCCTGGAGGTCGCGGTCGTCTACGAGCCGGCGGGGGAGGGGAGTGAGGTCGGCGGCGACTTCTACGACGTCTTCGAGTGTGCCGGGCAGGTGGGCGGCCCCTTCCCGGGGCAGGGCACCTCTCCGCCGTCCACGTCCCGCTGGCGCTTCGCCATCGGCGACGTGTGCGGGACCGGCCCCGAGGCCGCGGCCGTCACCGGCCTGGCCCGGCACGCCCTGCGGATCCTCGCCGCCGAGGAGATGAGCGTCCCCGACGTGCTCGGCCGTCTCAACCGCCTCATCCTCGGCGAGGGCGAGCGGGGACGGCTGCTCACCCTGCTGCATGGCGAGATCCGGCCACGACCCCGGCGGGACGGGGTCACGATCCGGCTGACCAGCGCCGGCCATCCGCCGCCGCTGGTGCTCGACCCGGACGGGACCGTACGCGAGGTCGCCTCCCCGCAGCCGCTGCTCGGGGTCTTCGATCAAGTGGACTTCCACACCGATACCGTGGACCTGCGACCCGGACAGGTACTGCTGTGCGTCACGGACGGCGTCACCGAGCGGCGGGCGGGGGCCCGGCTGCTCGGCGACGGGCACGGTCTCGAACGCCTGCTGGCCGGATGCACCGGCCTCAGCGCGGGAGCCGTGGCCGCACGCATTCAGCGGGCGGTGCGCGAATTCGGGGCGGAGCCGTCGAACGACGACGTTGCCCTCATAGTTCTCCGGGCGTCATGATGAGAACATCGATCGGTAAGGTGGGGTGGCGTGGGGCTTGCCTTGCACACGACGCGACAGGATGGACGCGCGACGATAGCCGCGCGCGGCTCCATCGACCTGCACTCCTCCGACGAGCTGCGGGCACGGTTGACCGAGCTCGTGGACGCGGGCGAGCGGGAGGTGGTCGTGGACCTCACCGCCGTGGACTTCTGTGACTCCTCAGGCCTCAACGTGCTCGTCCGCGCCTACAAGCACGCACGCGCCCAGAACGCGACCCTGACCGTCACCGGTGCCTACGGCAGGGTCGAGAACGTTCTGCGCACGACGGGGCTCGACCGGTTCCTGATCGGTGGCGCCGCGACCGACGGATCCCCGGGCCGATAGTGACGGACGACATGACCGAGACCACGCTCCGAGCAGCCCCGCAGACCGAGGCCGTGGAATACGCACGGCGGCTGGCGGCCCGCACCATGCGGGCCTGGTCCCTGATCGACCGTGAGGAACTCGTCACGGCCATCGTGGCCGAACTCGTCGCCAACGCGGTCCGGCACGCCGGGACGGCGCTGGAGCTGCGGCTGCTGCGCGGCTCCGGCCGCGTCCGGGTGGAGGTCCGCGACCGTGCGACCCAGATGCCCCGCCTGACCGTCCCCGGCCCGCTGGACGAGTCGCATCGCGGCCTGTTCATCGTCGACCGGTTCGCCAGCTCCTGGGGAGCCGAGCCGGTCTCCGGCGGCAAGGTCGTCTGGGCCGAGGTGTCCACCTGAGCCGGGACTCAGGCGGACACCCTCTCACTTGCAGCTGAGGCTGATCTCAGGCCTCACAGCCATCTCACCGCTCAGGGTCACCTCACCGCTCAGGCGGTCTTCCGGTAGAGCTCGGCGACCATGAAGGCCAGGTCCAGTGACTGGCCGCGGTTGAGACGCGGATCACAGGCCGTCTCGTACCGCTGGTGCAGGTCGTCCTCGGCGATCTCGTGGCCGCCGCCGACGCACTCGGTCACGTCGTCGCCGGTGAACTCGATGTGGATGCCGCCCGGGTGGGTGCCGAGCGCCTGGTGCACCTCGAAGAATCCGGCGACCTCGTCGAGCACGTCGTCGACGCGGCGCGTCTTGTGGCCGCTGGCGGCCTCCCAGGTGTTGCCGTGCATGGGGTCGCACACCCACGCCACCGGCGAGCCGTGCTGGGTCACCTTCTCGATGAGGGACGGCAGCGCGTCGCGGATCTTGCCGGCGCCCATCCGGGTGACGAAGGTGAGGCGGCCGGGCTCACCGTCGGGATTGAGCTTGTCCATCAGGGCGAGAGCGTCGTCGGCGGAGGTCGTCGGCCCCAGTTTCACGCCGATCGGGTTGCGGATGCGGCTGAGGAAGTCCACGTGGGCCCCGTCCAGCTGCCGGGTCCGCTCGCCGATCCACAGGAAGTGCGCCGACACGTCGTACGGCAGGCCACTGAGGTGATCGACGCGGGTCAGCGCCCGCTCGTACTCCAGCAGAAGCGCCTCGTGGCTGGAGTAGAACTCCACCCCGTGGAACTCGTCGGGATTGGCGCCACAGGCCTTCATGAAGGTCAGGGCGCGGTCGATCTCCGCGGCCAGCTGCTCGTACCGCTGGCCCGCCGGGCTCTGCGCGACGAAGTCCTGGTTCCAGGCGTGCACCTGCCGCAGGTCGGCGTAGCCGCCCTTGGTGAACGCGCGGCACAGGTTCAAGGTGATCGCGGAGCAGTGGTAGGCCTGCAGCAGCCGCCACGGGTCGTTCCGGCGGGATCCGGCGTCGAAGTCGAAGCCGTTGACCGCGTCCCCGCGGTAGGCGGGCAGCTCGACGCCGTCGCGCACCTCCGTCGGCTTGGAACGGGGCTTGGCGAACTGTCCCGCCATCCGGCCGATCTTGACCACCGGCACGCTGGCGGCGTACGTGAGCACGACCGCCATCTGCAGCAGTGTCTTGAGCTTGTTCTTCACCGCGTCGGCGGTGGATCCGTCGAACGTCTCGGCGCAGTCGCCGCCCTGCAGCACGAAGGCCTCGCCCCGCGCGACGGCGGCGAGCTCCTCCTTGAGCTGGTCGCACTCACCCGCGAAGACGAGCGGCGGCTGCTTGGCCAGCGCGGCGGCGACGGCCGCCAGCTCGCCGGTGTCGTCCCATTCGGGCTGCTGGAGGGCGGGGAGGGCGCGCCAGGCGTCGAGCTCTCCGGTGATGTCTGTGGCCATGTCGAGTAGTACCTGCGAACTGTCGGTGGTGGGGTGCTGTCGGTATGAGATGCACGGTTAGACGCTCGGCATCGTCCCATGGTTGGGATGTCCACCGGTTGGGACGCCCACCGTGCTTGCCCGAGGCTATGCCACCGAGCGTGACGGGACATTAGCCGTAAGACGTAGACATCGTAAGGTTCGGTCAAAATGAACGGCGGCCCCGGGGAAGGGGCCGCCGTGCGGTGATCTTGCCGGAGAGGGTGCGGCCCAGGACGTACGGCCGGTCAAGCCGCCTTTTCAGGCCGCCTTCGGCCGCCTCCTCAGGCCGCCTTCGAGCCGGCGGCCGCCCGGACCGGGGTGCGGAGCGGCTCTTCGGCGTGCGCGGGGGCCGCCGGAGCTCCGGCCAGGGCCCGGCGGCCGGTCAGATCCGCCTCGCCCGCCAGCTGGCGGAGCCTGCGCAACGACCGGTCGGTGATCTGCCGCACCCGGTTGTGGCTCAGGCCGTAACGCGCGCCGATCTGGGCGTACGAGAGCGGCTGGCCGCTGTCCATGCCGAATCGGGCGCGCAAGATCGCGGACTCGCGTTCCGGCAGGCGCTCCAGCAGGCGGGCCAGTCCCTCAAGATCATCCAGGGCGAGGACCTCCGCCTCCGGCGTGACCGCCTCGGGGTCCTCCAGCAGATCGCCCATGGGGGTCTCGCCGGCGTCGTCGATGGTCGCGTCCAGGCTGGCCGGATCGCGCCGCCAGCGCAGCAGCTCGTCCACATGCTCGGGCTCGGCGCCCACGGCCTTGGCCAGCTCCTCCCGGGTGGCCTCGCGGCCCAGGTCACGGCTCAGCTGGCGCTCGGCGCGCCGCAGCCGGGACAGCTCCTCCTCGACATGGACGGGCAGCCGGATGGTCCGGGCGGTGTGGCTGAGCCCCCGCCCGATGGCCTGCCGGATCCACCAGGTCGCGTACGTCGAGAACTTGAAACCGCGGCGGTAGTCGAACTTCTCCACCGCGCGCATGAGGCCGAGGTTGCCCTCCTGGATGAGGTCGATCAGTGGCAGTGAATCAGTGGGGTATTTACGGGCGATGGAGACGACGAGCCGCAAGTTGGCCTCGACGAACCGCTGCTTGGCGCGCAGCCCCGCTTCGACGAGCTCCTCCAGCTCCTCGCGGGACGCGCCGTCGGGCAGCGCGCCCTCCTCGAGCAGCTGCTCGGCGTACAGGCCCCCCTCGATCGCCTTGGCCAGATCGACCTCCTCCACCGCGTCAAGCAGCGGCGTGCGGCCGATCCGGTCCAGGTAAGCCCCCACAAGGTCCTTATCGGGGGCGTCGATCCTGTCGCCCTTGGTACGGGTTGCAGCCATCCTGACCCTTCTCCGATGCGATCTCCCTAGGAGGAGAACGCTCATTACAGCTCCGTGATTCCCGGTTAGGGAATACTGCGAAGCTGTTCGCCGCTCTACCGTCCTGATACCCCGACCGAGGAGAAAACGACATGGCGACGGTCACACTGACCGCTGAGAACTTCGACGAAGTGGCGCAGGGCGATGGAATCGTGCTGGTCGACTTCTGGGCAGCGTGGTGCGGGCCGTGCCGACGGTTCGCCCCGGTCTTCGAGAAGTCCGCGGAGAAGCACGAGGACATCACGTTCGCCAAGGTCGACACCGAGGCGCAGCCGGAGCTCTCCGAGCGGTTCGGCATCGCCTCCATCCCGACGCTGATGGCGATCCGCGACGGCGTCATCGTGTTCGCCGAGCCGGGCGCCCTGCCCGAGCCGGTGCTCGAGAACGTCATCGAGCAGGTCCGTGGCCTGGACATGGACGACGTCCGCGCCCGCCTCGGCTCCTGACCGCTCCACCGGGTGCCCGATGATGGACGGGTGCTGCCCGACATCGTCGAATACCTGGTGTGCCCGCTGTGCGGAGCGGATCTGGCCGTGGCGGAGAGAGCGCTGCGCTGTCCCTCCCGGCATTCGTTCGACATCGCCAGGCAGGGGTACGCGAACCTGCTGCCTGGCGACGCCCGTACCGGAACGGCCGACACAGCCGAGATGGTGCGTGCCCGCGACTCATTCCTCGGCGCAGGACACTTCGCCCCGGTGGCCGATCTGCTTGCGCAGCGGGTGAGTGACGGCGGCGGGCGCTTCGCGAGCGAGCGCTCCGTGGGCGGGCGCTGCGTGCTCGACGCGGGCGCGGGCACCGGTTACTACCTGGGCGCCGTGCTTGACCGGCTTCCCGAAGCGGTGGGGCTGGCTCTGGACATCTCCAAGTACGCGGCGCGGCGTGCTGCCCGGGCACATCCCCGGATCGGTGCCGCCGTGGCCGATCTGTGGCGGCCGCTGCCCGTGCGGAGCGGGAGCGTGGACACGATCATCAACGTCTTCGCACCGCGTAACGCCGCGGAGTTCCGCCGGGTACTGCGGCCGTCCGGTGCCCTGCACGTCGTCGCACCGACGGCACGGCACCTGGACTCGCTCGTGGATTCGCTAGGGCTGCTGTCGGTGGACGAGGAGAAGAGCGAGCGGATGGAGCTCGCTCTGGGCGGGAACTTCGAGCCGACGTCACAGGAGAACCTTGAAACCGCGGTGTCCTTGAGCCGGGACGACGTGGCGACACTCGTGGGCATGGGCCCGAGCGCGCATCACATCCCGGCGGAGGAACTCGCGGAAAGAGCGGCGAAGCTACCCGACCCGATCCCGGTCACCCTGTCGTTCGTGCTCACGGCCTTCCGTCCCCTTCGGCAGGACGGTTGACGTGAGTTCGAGCACGACCTGCGGGAAGTCGCCGTGCTGGGTGAGTCCCTGAACGGCGGGGACGTCCACCACCTCGTACACGAACGCCGCGGCGATCGAACGGCTCACCCCGGACAGCAGCACGCGCTGAAGGGCCTGGCCTGCCCGTAGCCATTCAACGGGGGAGTCGCCTTGGGTGGTGATGACGGCCTTGCGCAGATCGTCACCGGTCGCCGGAAGCGTGTGCAGAGTCGCGCCCTCAAGCCGGGCCGCTTCAGCCAGCTCGTTGAGGACTGTCAGCGAAGGCGCACTGCCGGCGGGCGGTCGCCGTGCGGGGAACGGGCGCAACGTGGCGGCGAAGAGAAGGCGTTCGGAACGGGAGACACGGTGACGGCGACCCGCGAGTCGCGCGGCCGCCAGCAGCGTGGGACGACCGGGATCGGGAAGCAGCCGGACGACCGCCTCATGGCCGAGCTGGGCAGCCGCGAGCCGGAGATTGACCAGCGCCGCACCGCAGCTGATGTGCAGGCCGCGACCGGCCGGATCGTGCATGGGCCTGAACCGCGCCGGATCGGCCCGCACCTCGATGAGACCGGGGACGACGGTGAACCGCCAGGCGTGCACGTCATGGATGGTCGGCCCCATGGTCGCCGCGACCACGCGTCGCTCCGCCGAAGCGTTCAACGGCTTCCCCTTCCGAACAGCGTCACCAGGGCGTCCCGGGGCGCGGCTGAGCGAACCGTACCGCAACGTGACGTGGGCCACGTAGTGCGTGACCTGGGAAGTTCTGGGAATAGAAAGTGCCTTTGTCATCACGTGAGGCAGCAGGCACGGTTGTGGCAGACGGTGTGTTCGAGGCGCGATTTGACGGCCTGGGCGGGGCGGCTTAATGTTCTGCCTGCCCCGAGGGATGCGGGACGCCGAAAGGCGGACGGCCCCGGGGAGACCAGATCAGAAAAACCGGTTCGAGCCTCGCTCGGGCTGTTGTACGATGGTCTGGTCAGCCCGGAACGGGATGCAGGACGCCGCGAGGTGGCCGGCCCGGTGGGCACTACCACGAGTCGAAGTAGCAGGTGTCTCGCCTGTCCGCATCGACATGTGGACACCGAGTCACTCTCTACTCGTCGAAAAGATCTTCGCCAGATCGACTTGACAGCAGAGAATGACAAGGTAAGTTAGAAGGGTTGCCCCGGAACCGGGCGCTGCGGGAGCGGTGGTCTGGTGCGGTGGGTGTCCGTTTCTTGAGAACTCAACAGCGTGTTAAAAGCCAGTGCCTTTATAGGCCAGGCACTTTGTGTCTGGTCTCCCCGTGCCACTGTCTCTTTCGGGAGTTGGTGGTGGGGATTTCTTTGAGGCAAAGCGATCTTTTAGGGATCGCATTGCTGGGATTTTCTCTGAGGTTTGGCGGCCTGGGGCCCTTGTGGGGTTTGGGTTGTCGTTGGGCCTTGATGGAGAGTTTGATCCTGGCTCAGGACGAACGCTGGCGGCGTGCTTAACACATGCAAGTCGAGCGGAAAGGCCCCTTCGGGGGTACTCGAGCGGCGAACGG
>NZ_WBMT01000001.1 GCF_008923185.1 Actinomadura rudentiformis | reverse complement strand
CGGCGGCGCACCACCCGGCCAGCAGCCCTTCGATCCTGGCTGACGGGGCGCCGCCGATCCCGGTGATCTCGCCCGCCGCGTACACGCCGGGGCTGGTGGTCAGCTGGTTGTCATCGACGCTCACAAACGCGGCGTCGCGTAGCTCGCAGCCTGCGGAGACCGGCAGCTCGAGCTGCGGGCTGAAGCCGTGCGAGACGCAGACGGCGTCCACCGGGACCGTCCGCTCGGTGCCGGGGATCACCGACCAGTCGGCGCGGAGCCGCGCGATGACCGCCTCCTCGACCCGGCCTTCGCCGCGTGCCTCGATGACGGCGCGGCCCATGCGGTAGGGAACGCGGCGCCGGGCGAGCAGGCCGATGTATCCGGCGAGCTCGGCGGCCTTGTCACCCTGGGTGGCCAGTTCCCACGGCCGCCGCGCCCAGCCGCGCGTCACCGTCGCGGCGGGATTGGCCTCCAGCACCTCCCGGATGGTGGACCCGGCCTCCAGGAGCGAGGCGGCCACCGGCAGGAGGAACGGTCCAGACCCGGCGACGACCACCTGGTCACCGACGATGAGGCGTTCGCCCTTGGCAAGGGCCTGGGCCGCGCCCGCCGTGAACACTCCCGGCAGATCCCAGCCGGGGAACGGAAGCACCCGGTCATGCGCACCCGGGGCGAGCACGAGCGTGTCGGCGCCGAGCACACGGCGCTCGCGACCCGACCCGTCGGCCGGACCGCGCAGCACATGGACGCGCGGCGGCCGCGACCCCCCGGGATCAGGCCGCTCCAGAGACCAGACCGAGCTCTCCGGCCACCAGTCGCAGCGCGGGTGGCCGAGCACGTGGCGGCGCATCCTGTCGAAACCGCGCCAGCCGTGGTGCAGGCGCTCGGGTCGTGCCGCGGCGAAGGCGTCCGGCAACATCCGGTGGTACTGGCCGCCGGGCTGTTCGGCGGAGTCGATCAGCGTGACCCGGGCGCCCGCGCGGAGCGCGGCGGCAGCGGCGGCGAGACCCGCCGGCCCGGCACCGACGACGGCGACATGGCGGGCCGTCATTCGTGCCCCGCTCCGGCCCGCGACTGCGAGACCACGATGTCGCCGTCCTGGGCGCGGCGGCGGCAGGCGCGCACGTCGCGGTCGTCGTTGACGGTGACCAGGCAGTCGAAGCAGACGCCGATCCCGCAGAAGACACCGCGCGGCGCACCGGACGGGCCCTGGCGCCAGGCGCGGCGGCCGCCGGCGAGCAGCACCCCGGCGATGGTCTGTCCCGCCACCCCCGCGACCGGGAGGCCGTCCATGGTGATCTCGATCGGCGTGTCCGGGCGGCGCCCGGCGGCATCGTCCTCGCGGCGGACAAGCCTGGCGTTCACAGGTCCTTCCCTTCGCCCAGCACGGCGGGCCGGTCCACCCGGAACGGCGCGGCGTCGATGTCGGGCCTCTGGCCGTGCAGCAGGTCGCGAAGGACGGCGGCGGTGCCGGCGGAGAGCCCGATCCCGGCGCCCTCGTGCCCGGTCGCGTGCCAGAGTCCCGCGAGCCGCGGGTCCGGCCCGATGACCGGGAGATGATCGGCCACGTACGGGCGGAACCCACCGTAGGCGCGCATCACCGGAACGCCGTCCAGGCACGGGAAGAGCCGCAGCGCCTTGCGCGCGATCACCGAGAGCACCTCGGGGCGGATCCGGTCGTCGAACCCGACCCGGCGGCGCGACGACCCCAGCAGGATCGTCCCGGCACGGGTCGACTCCACCACCGCCGACGACTGGAGCTCCTCCGCTCCGCTGCCGACCGCGCCCACGTAGTCGGCGTCGTAGACCTTGTGGAAGACCGTGGGCGGCATGGGCGCCGTCACGAGGATCTCACCGCGCCGGGGACGCACGTCGATGGGCGCGCCGAGCCTGCGTGCCAGCTCTCCCGACCACGGCCCGGCGGCGTTGACGAACACGTCGGCCTCGAAGGTGCCCGCGGAGGTGCGCACGGCGGTGACGCGTCCACCACGGACGACGCCCGCCAGGACGTCGCAGCCCGTGCGCAGCGCGGCTCCGGCGCGCAGGGCGCCAGCCAGCAGGACGCTCGCCGCTCCGGCGGGCTGGACCTGCGCGTCCTCGGGGTAGTGGACGGCGGCCGCGACGTCACGGGTGACGTTGGGCTCGGCCTCGGCGAGCGCGCCGGCGTCCATGGGTTCGGCCACGACGCCCGCCGCGCGCTGGCCCGCGGCGAAACGATCGAGTTCGTGCGCGCCGGCCTCGGTCGTGGCGACCACGATGCCGCCCTTGGGCTCCCATTCGACGGCGCCGGCGTCCGGATGCCCGGCGATGATCTCAGGCCAGAGCCGCCGCGACAGCCGGGCGAGCTCCAGCTCAGGGCCGGGCCCCTTGTCCGAGACGAGCACGTTGCCCTCGCCGTGGGAGGTGGTCGCCGCGGCGGGCCCGCCCCGGTCCAGCACAGTCACCGCGTGCCCGGCCCGCGCGAGCTCGCGGGCGCAGGCGGCGCCGATGATCCCGGCGCCCAGCACCACGACCCGCGTTCCAGTCACAGACCCTCCCGATACCGTTCGTTAAAGCGAACGATCCCGAGGCTAGGACGGCGCCCCGGAGACTGTCAACGATCGCCTGCGGCCGGCGTCACGGCGTTTCGACCAGGCAGGGCGGTTGCGTCCGGGTGCCATGAAGCCGCTGGTCAGTGCGGTATTGCAACAGGAGCACCGAACGCACCGGCCCTGCCAGGGCCGTGTAGCCGTGCGGGAGGCGGGCGTCGAAGCCGATGTAGTCGCCCGGCCCGAGCTCCACCTCGCGATCGTCCACCCGAACGACCAGCCGGCCTGCCTGCACGACGGTGTGCTCGGTCCCGACGTGGCCGAGCGAGTCCTGCCGTGAACCCGCCCGCACCTGCTGGTCATAGACATCGACGATGGCGTCGCCGGACTCGATGCCCCGCAGCGGCCGCAGGTCGATCCCCGCACCGCTGAGCACCTGCACGTCGGCGGAGCGCACGACGGTGAGCCCGTTCCCGCGCGGCTGGTCGAGCAGGTCGGAGATCGGCACCTCCAGGGCCCGCGACAGGCTGAACACCGTCTCGATCGTGGGGTTGCCCGACCCGCCTTCGAGCTGCGAGAGCGTCGCCTTTCCGATCTTGGAACGGCGGGACAGCTCCGACAGCGACAGCCCGCGCTCGATCCGGGCGCGCCTGAGGTTGGCGGCCAGCAGGTCCCGCACCGACTCTTCCGAAGCCCCCACGAGCCGCCTCCCTCATACTTCGTTCGCTTTACCGAACGAAGTATACGAACGACAGGCGCTTCACCCCGATCGTGAGGCCACCAGGGTGAGCACGTCGTACTTGGCCACCGAGGCGCCGTCCTGGTTGGTGACGTCGGTGTCCCAGCGGACCTCGCCGTATCCGGTGCCCGCGCGAGGGGTGATCTGCTTGGCGGTGAGGGTCACGGTCAGCTCGTCCCCGGGGTAGACGGGCGTGAGGAAGCGGAGGTTCTCCAGGCCGTAGTTGGCGAGCACGGGGCCGGGGTCGGGCGACACGAAGAGCCCTGCGGCGAACGAGACGACCAGGTAGCCGTGGGCGACCCGGCCGTTGAAGAACGGGTTGGCCTTGGCCGACTCCTCGTCCATGTGGGCGTAGAAGGTGTCGCCGGTGAACTCGGCGAAGTGCTCGATGTCCTCCAGCGTGACCGTGCGCGGCCCGCCGACGGCGGTGTCGCCGACGCGCAGGTCCTCCAGATGCTTGCGGAAGGGGTGCTCCTCGGTGACGGTCCGGTCGGTGCCGGGGACCCAACGGCCGGTCAGGGCGGTGAGCATGGCCGGTCCGCCCTGCACGGCGGTGCGCTGCATGTGGTGCAGGACGCCGCGGATGCCGCCCATCTCCTCGCCGCCGCCGGCGCGTCCCGGTCCGCCGTGGACCAGGGCGGGCAGGGGCGAACCATGGCCGGTGGACTCCTTGGCGTCCTCGCTGTTGAGCACGAGCAGCCTGCCGTGCCAGGGTGCGATGCCCAGGACGACCTCGCGCGCGAACTCCGCGTCGGCGGTGACTATCGATCCGGCCAGGCTGCCCCGGCCGCGCGCCGCCAGCTCCACGGCCTGCCCGGCCCCCGCGTACGGGATCAGCGTGCTGACGGGGCCGAAGGCCTCCACCTCGTGTGGTTCGGAGCGGCCGGGGTCGTCGGCGCGCAGCAGGATCGGGGACATGAACGCGCCGCGTTCGGCGTCGGCGTCCACCGGGCTGATGTGGTCCGGGTCGCCGAACGCCGCGCTGCCGGCGTCCAGCAGGGCCTTGAGCGAGCGCCGTACCTCCTCGCGCTGGTCGAGGCTCGCCAGCGCGCCCATCCGCACCTCCGGGTTGGCCGGGTTGCCCACGGTCACCTTCGCCAGCCGTTCCCGCACGGCCTCCGCGACGTCGTCCATCAGCGGCCCGGGCACCAGGGCGCGGCGGATGGCCGTGCACTTCTGGCCCGCCTTGACGGTCATCTCGGTGACGAGCTGCTTGACGAAGAGATCGAACTCCTGCGTTCCGGGAGTCGCGTCCGGGCCGAGGATCGAGCAGTTCAGCGAGTCCGCCTCGGCGTTGAAGCGGACGGAACGGCCCACCACGGTGGGGTGGGTGCGCAGCCGCTGGGCGGTGGAGGCCGACCCGGTGAACGCCACCAGATCCTGCTCGGTCAGGTGGTCGAGCAGGTCACGGGCGTCGCCGCAGACGAGCTGCACCGACCCCTCGGGCAGGATGCCGGACTCCACGACGAGCTCGATCATGCGCGCCGACAGGTACGCGGTCTGGCTGGCCGGCTTGATCAGGCTCGGCATTCCGGCGAGGAAGGCCGGCGCGAGCTTCTCCAGCGGTCCCCAGACCGGGAAGTTGAACGCGTTGATCTGCACGGCCACGCCCAGCATGGGGGTGCAGAGGTGCTGGCCGACGAAGGTGCCGCCCTTGCCCAGCGGTTCCACGTCGCCTTCGACGAGGAAGGTGTCGTTCGGCAGCTCCCGGCGGCCCTTGCTCGAATAGCCGAACAGCACGCCGATGCCGCCGTCGATGTCGAACTTGGAGTCGCCCAGGGTGGCGCCGGTCCGCGCCGACAGCTCGTACAACTCGTCCCGGTGCTCCCGCAGATGCGAGGCGAGGGCCTTGAGCAGCGCCGCGCGCTGGTGGAAGGTCAGCTCACGGAGCGCCGGCCCGCCCGTCCTGCGGCCGTACTCCAGGGCGGCGCCCATGTCCACGCCCGCTGAGGAGATCCGGGCGATCTCCTCGCCCGTCACCGCGTCCGGCAACGCCACTCCCTCGTCTGCTGGAGAGTGCCAGGAACCGGACACATAACTGCGCAGCGCAACCACCGGGGACCTCCTCGTCCGCGTTCGTCTCAGCATCTTCCTGCCACGATTCCCGGTCTGTCACGCCTCGGAACCCGGAAGCGGGGCTACCTCCGAGGTAATCGCCACCGCTACCGGCCCCCTCATAGCGTCGGGGGCGCCGGGAACGAAAAGACACTGATCCTCCGGAAGGGGAACTCCGATGACCACCACGCGCTCTGTCACCGATGCCGGGATCTTCGCCGACGGCCGCAGGCTCATGAAGGTGGCCCTGCGCCTGGACGCGGTGGTGACCGGTGCCAACGGCCTGGCCTATCTCGCGCTTGCCGGGCCTCTCGACGATCTCCTCGGGCTGAGCACCGCCCACTCCTACGCGCTCGGGGCCTTCCTTCTGGCCTACGCCGCCGCGGTCTGGGCGATCTCGGTCCCCGCCAGGGCCAACCGCGTCGCCGTCACCGCGGTGATCGAGGCCAACCTCCTGTGGACGGTGCTGAGCGTCGTCACGGTCGTCGCAGGATGGTTGTCGCTGAACGCGGTCGGTGCGACCTGGGCGATCCTCCAGGCGGGGACCGTCGCGGGCTTCGCCGGAGTTCAGTACCTGGCACTGCGCCGAAGCCGCTGAACGGTCCCCGCAGTTGGACGAGCGGGCCTCAGCCTCAGGAGGCGTGGACGTCCCACGCCTCCTGGCGGACCTCGAGGTGCTCGGAGCGGCGCAGGGTCTCCAGCAGTTCCCGCCATTCGGGCGCCCAGTCCGCGTCGGGACCTGCTCGTTGGACGATGGTGACGGCGAAGAGCCCGGCCACGAGATGGCCCTCGCCCGCCAGCCGACGCGCTGCCGGCAGGAGAGCGGGCGGCTCGGTCCGCCAGCGGAACCGCGACAGGAGGCTGCCGCCCGCAAGCCGTCCCGCGTGGGCGGGTCTGTCCCGGAGCAGGTGTGCGAGACCGGCCAGTTCGTCGGCGAACCTTTCCGGAGACGGAGCGTTCCCGGCGCCGGTGGGCGCGGGCAGCAGCGATACGTACAGCCTGGCGGCATGTGACACGTAGAGCGGATCGGCGGCCAGCCGCTCGGCCGCCCGGCGCGCGAGCGCCTTCCGGCTCGGGGTCCTGTGCCCGGTGAGGGACGAGGTGATCCGGTCGATCCGGGCGCGGGCGACCTCGTCGAGTCCGGTGGCCAGCAGGCGGTCGAGCACCGGGAGCACCTCCTCGCCGAGTTCGCCTGTGCCGAGCAGCGCGAGCAGGACCGGCATCTCGGTCTTCTCGGCGGGCGCCGCGGGATCACCGACGGCTTCGAGGATGTCGGCGTAGCCGCCCTCGTACCAGCGAGCCCATGTGGCGAACGCCCGCGCGGCACGGAACCGTACGCCTGGAAGCTCCGAAGCCCCCAGTAGGCTCCGGACCAGCGCCGCGTACCGTGGCCGATGCTCGGGACCGTACTCTGCGGGTTGCGCCTGGTAGAGCGTGCGCAACAGCAGTTCCCCGGCGTACGGACCCGCCGCGTCGCCGAGCGCCGCCAAGGCCCGCGGATCCTCGGGCATCCAGCGCAGCGCGACCGCCACGGCCACCCGCACGTCCGGATGCAGCCCTGGATCCCGCCAGGCCCGCAGCAGGACGTCGGCGGCGCCCTCTGTCCGATGCCGCGCGAGCTGCCGCGCCGCCTGCTTGCGCACGGTCACCTTGCTGTCAGGCCCAGACAGGGCCTCCGCCATGAGCGGACCGAGGATGGACGGCCGTACCGACTCGCCGCAGCGTGCCATCGCCGCCACGGCCACCTTGGACGTGAGCCCTCGCGCATGCGCCAGGAGGACCGGCAACGCCTTGGCCGGCTCGTCCGAGTGCGCGAGTGCCTCGATGGCCGCCTCCGCCAGAACGCCGTCGGCATGGCCCGCCAGAGCCGTCAGCTCGGCAAGGGTCCCCGGCAGGCGTCCCAGCGATGCGATGGCGGCCGTCCTCGCCGTGGACGGCATGGTCTCGTCGCGGGCCGTGTCGCTCAGGACCGCCCGGACCCGGGCGCGCTGGCCCGGCGTCCATCGGCCCGCCTCCCCCGCGCCGACTTCGGGCACCCGATCACCGTTACCGTCCAGCAGCGGAAGCAGGAGGTCGGTCCGGCGCCGGGAGACCGCGCGCCAGACTTCCGGGACGGCAATGACGGCCGGATCGTCGGCGAGGAGTCCGGCGACCCGGTCGTCGCGGTCGGGTGCGTACGCCAGCCATAGGCACGCGGCGGAATGGGCAAGCGGCTCCGGCGCCTCCAGGGCCGCCCTCCGCAGATCGTCTTGGAGCTCGACGAATCCGGTCGCCCTGCGGCCGAGAGACCACGCCAGCCACACTGCGGGTTCGAAGTCCTGACGCTCGCGTGCCGCGCGAAGATGCGGTCGCAGCCTCTCCATGAGTTCCGTTTCCTGGCCACGGCGCAGAACGAGGTCCAGCTCGAAGTCGACCAGCGCACCGGCACCGTGACGCGCGAACAGCTTCTCGTACACGCCGAAGGCCCACGCCGTGAGGGCAGGGGACCGCTCAGCCTCGTGGTGCCGCAGGATGCGGGCCGCCAGGGCGCGCAGCGCGTGTCTCGTCTCTTCCGAACTGTCGCGGGAGTCGACCGCGGCGATCGCGAGCGCCTCCAGCTGTGGAGCGGAGGCGTCGGTCAGAAGAGCCGGGCGGACCTTCGCCAAGGCGGTGAGCAGAGCGCCGCGCAGCGGATCCTGATCGTTGACGGTGCGGTGGACGAGTTCCACGACCCGCCCTTGCAGGATCTCTGGATCGCCGGTGCGGGCGGCGCACTCCACGAGCAGGGTCCGCGCCGTCCCGCGCCGTCGCCGGTCGCCGCCCAGCGCCGCCTCCCGGAGCGGCTCGGCGGCCTCCTCGTATGGGAGATGTGCGGTGAGCTTGAGCGGGATCTCCGGGTCGTCGAGCCGGGAACGCGCCGAATGCCAGACCGAGCCGTGCCAGTCGAGCATCCGTCGTGCCTCGGCGGCCGCCCGCGCGGGCGGCAGCCATGCCAGTACCTCCCTGGCGTGCAGTCCTGGGAACTCACCGCCCCTGCGTTCGAGCACGGCGTCGTACACCGGCTCGCGGCGGCTCGGCGGCAACGCCTTGAGAAATCCGGGAAGCCTGTGGGCATCCGTCGGAGCTGCGGCGAAGAGTTCCTCGTCCGGGCACGCGCGCCACTGTGCGTCGCTGGCGACGGACATGCCCGGGCGGCGCCGGGAACCGCTGCGCAACAACCGTCCGGCGCGGGAGGCGTCCGCAGCGAACAGCGCGGTGATGACCTGCGCCGGAAGCGACACGGCCCGGTTGCCGAGCTCGTGTTTCTCCATCAGCGACATCGCGCGCAGCGGCTCGGCCAGCGCGGCCGCAGCCAAGGCGGCCCTGCTGCGCTTCAACAACCGGTTCGGGTAAGCGGCCTGGCGCAGATCACGGTCGGCGGCGTCGAGGAACGCAATCGGATGGCGCGCGCCGAGGGCCCGCCACGCGGTGACGCCGTGCGCCAGGTCGGGGAGCATCTCCGCGACGACGTCCGCCGAACAGGCCGGAAGCAGCGCGCCGGCCTCACGCTCGCCCCATCGTTCGCGGACCTCGGGCAGCAGCCGATCGGCGAGGGTCTCCCGCCGTCCGTGCAGGAGCGTCCGGTAGAACGCCCGGCGCAGATCGGTCGGAGCGTCGTCGAGGACCGCCGCCGCCGCGTCGTCGGAGACCGGAAGCGTTCGTACGGCTCGCAGGGCCGCCCGCCGCAGCCGCAGATCAGGGCCTGCGAGGACGGACTCGATGTGGGTCAGGTCGCGCGCCGCCATGGCCATGTGCAGGGCGGTACGGCGTTCGTCGTGTTCTCGTGCGGCGAGCTCCCCGAGAAGGGAGCGGAACGCCGGGCTCCCCCGGTGACGTCGCGCGTGGAGCGCGAGTTCACGCATGCGCCGCGGGTAAGGGAGAGGTTCGACACGTGCCAGCAGTTCGTCAGCCGGTGTCCTGACCGGCCACGTGGGGCTCAACGGCCCGGGCGGAGACCGCCCTTCCTGGAGATCATGCCGACGATGATGGCCGATCCTTCGCCGTCCGGCAACCCGGGTCACCGTCGAACATCATCAACCGAACACGGTGACACTTCGTTAAAGATCGTCATAAGCTCCTCCCGCATCCACTGATCGGCCAGAGGAGCACCATGCCCCCGGATCCGGCGAGCGAGCCGGCCCTTTCCGCCTGCCCGTGGCCCGAACTGCCGCCCGGCCCGCTCGGCCCGCCCTCGCCCGCGTTCGCGGCACGGCACGCCGAGGCGCCGTTCGCGCCCCTCACGCTTCCCAGCGGCGACCGCCTCCGCGCCGTGGTCAGGCACGAGGACGCCCGGCTGGTCATGGCGCACTCCGCCGCCAGCCGCGACCTCCGCTATCCGGGCGCGCCGCGGATCTCCAAGGGCCTCAGCCTGGAGGACGACCCGACGGCGATCCTCAACATGGACCCGCCCGAGCACACCCGGCTGCGCCGGATCCTGTCGGGCACGTTCACGCCGCGTCAGGTGGAGACGTGGCGGCCCCGGGTCGCAGAGATCGCCGGTGAGCTGGCGGCCGGGCTGGCCGGCGGCGCCGGCGACCTGGTCGAGGACTTCGCCTTCCCGCTGCCGAGCCTGGTCATCTGCGAGCTGATGGGCGTGCCGGCGCAGGACCAGCCGAGGTTCCGGCGCTGGACGGGCATGTTCCTGTCCACCTCGGACGGCACGGCCGACGACCGGATGACCGCGGCCATCGAGTTCATGGGATACGCGGGCGAGCTCGTCGCGGCGCACCGGGAGAACCCGGGCGACGACCTGATCGACGTCCTGGTCCAGGCCCGCGACGCCGGCGACCGGCTGAGCGAGGCCGAGCTGACCGGCCTGGTCTTCGGGCTCATCCTGGCCGGGCACGAGACGACCGCCTCGCTGATCTCACGCGGCGTCTTCCGGCTGCTGACCCATCCGGACCAGTGGGCGGCGCTGACGGCGGACCCGGCGCTGGTCCCGCGGGCGGTCGAGGAGATCCTGCGGTACGACGGGCCGGGCGGCTACGGGGTGCTGCGGCGCATGACCGAGGCCGTGGAGCTGAGCGGCGGGCGGGTGGAGGCCGGTGAGGCGATCTTCCTGATGCTGCCCGCGGCCAACCTGGACCCGGCCGTCTTCGCCGAGCCGGAGCGGTTCGACATCACGCGCTTCGGCGCCGGCGAGGCGCCGCAGCAGAGCCATCTGAGCTTCGGTCACGGGCCGCACTACTGCCTGGGTGCGAACCTGGCCCGGGTGGAGTTGCAGGAGGCCTTCCGCGCCCTGGCGAACGGGCTACCGGAGCTGCGGCTCGCGGTCGATCCCCTCGACGTCCCGTGGACGGCGGAAGCCATCATTCATCGTCCGGTCACGCTGCCGGTCCAGGGAGGCCACCGGTGAACGAGATGTCCGCCCAGCGGTCCATCGACGGGGTCAACGAGCAGGTGCCCAACGTCGCCCGGATCTACGACTACCTGCTCGGCGGCAAGGACAACTACGCCGCCGACCGCGACGCCGCGGAACGGCTCCTCGCGGCGGCGCCCGAGACGGCCGGCACGGTCCGGGAGAACCGCGCGTTCCTGCGCCGGGCCGTACGGCGCCTCGCGGCCGAGGGCTTCCGGCAGTTCGTCGACATCGGCGCGGGCCTGCCCACCCAGGCCAATGTGCACGAGGTCGCGCGGGAGATCACACCGGACGCCCGGGTCGTCTACGTCGACAACGATCCGGTCGTGGTGGCGCACGGGCGGGCGCTGCTCACCGACTCGCCCCGGGTCACGGTGCTGGAGGGCGACCTGCGCCGGCCGGCGCAGGTCCTCGCCGAACCCGCGCTCCGCGCGCTGATCGATCTGGGCGAGCCCGTCGCGGTCCTGATGCTCGCGGTCCTGCACTTCGTGACCGACGACCAGGACCCCGCGGGGATCGTCCGCCGCGTCCGGGGCCTGCTGCCGCCGGGCAGCGCGCTGATCCTCAGCCATGTCACCAGCGAGGGCAACCGCGCGGAGGCGGCGAGCACCGCCAAGAACGTCTACGACCGCTCCACCGCCTCGATCGCGCTGCGGACGCGTGCGGAGATCCTCTCGTTCTTCGAGGGCTTCGAGCTCGACGAACCCGGCCTCGTCTACGCCCCCGAGTGGCATCCCGACGGCACGGTCCCCTTCGTCCGGCACCCGGAGGCGTCGTTCCTGTTCGCAGGCGTCGGCCGCCTACCCCGGTGACAGAGTTGCCTCAGTGACAGAGCCACCTCATGACAGAGCCACCTCAGTAACAGCGGGCGCGCCGCGTCACGGGTTGAGGAGGACCTTGATGGCGCCGTCCTTCTTCTTCTGGAAGATCTCGTATCCGTGCGGAGCCCGGTCGAGCGGGAGCTTGTGGGTGGCCAGATCCTCCACGCCGAGCGGATCGCCGTCGCCGGTCAGGAGCGGCATCAGGTCGTCGATCCACCGCTTGACGTGAGCCTGGCCCATCCGCAGGGTGATGCCCTTGTCGAACATCTGCAACATCGGAAGCGGATCGGTCATCCCGCCGTACACGCCGACGATGGAGATGGTGCCGCCACGGCGCACGATCTCGATGGCGTCGTGCAGCGCCGCGAGCCGGTCCACGCCCATCCGCGACATCAGCGGGGCGGCGGCGCGGTCCGGCATGAAACCGGTGATCGTGTGGGCGAGCTTGCCGAACGGCGAGCCGTGCGCCTCCATGCCCACCGCCTCGATGACCGAGTCGGTGCCCCGGCCGCCGGTCATGTCGCGGATCGCCTCGGGCACATCGCTCGTCCGCGCGCCGTCGACGACCTCGATGCCGTGCCGCCGCGCCATCTCCAGGCGTTCGGGGACGAGATCGACGCCGACGACCTGGCGGCCGCGGTGACGCGCGATGCGGGCGGCCATCTGCCCGATCGGGCCCAGCCCGAGCACCGTCACGCTGCCACCCTCGGGGACGTCGGCCAACTCGAAGGCCTGCCAGGCGGTCGGCAGCACGTCGGACAGGTAGAGGAACCGCTCGTCCGGCGGCCCCTCCGGCACCTTGATCGGCCCGAACTGCGCCTGCGGAACGCGCAGGAACTCGGCCTGCCCGCCCGGGACCTCTCCGTACAGCTTGGTGTAGCCGAAGAGCGCCGCGCCCGTGCCCTGCTCGCGTACCTGCGTGGTCTCGCACTGCGCGAACAACTTCATGTCGCACATGTGGCAGTGGCCGCAGGAGATGTTGAACGGGATCACGACCCGGTCGCCGGCGCTGATGTGCGAGACGTCCGCGCCGACCTCCTCGACGATCCCGATCGGCTCGTGCCCGAGCACGTCCCCCTCGCCGATGAACGGCCCCAGAACCTCGTAGAGATGCAGGTCCGAGCCGCAGATCGCGGTCGTGGTGATCCGCACGATCGCGTCGGTGGGTTCCTTGATCGCGGGATCCGCGACCTCGTCGACACGGACGTCGCGCTTGCCGTGCCAGGTGACTGCCTTCATCGGTCTCTCCTCCGCTCACGTGGGCGGCTCACGACGACGGCTTACGACGGCGGCGCCGGAACGGGCCGCTCGGCCAGCGCGGTGGCGACGGCGACCAGGTTGGACGCCATGGCCCGCCCGGTCGTGATCGACCAGTCGCGGCCCTCGTCGCTTTCCAGAAAGCTCGGACCGGGTCCCGGGCCCCTGTTCCAGTAGGTCCAGGCCTGTCCGGGGATCGTGTAGCCGAATTCGTTGAGCGCGCCGCTGAGATTGTTGATGACATGGTGGGCGCCGTCCTCGTTGCCGGTGACGACCACGCCCGCCACCCGGTTGTAGAGGACGGGACGGCCGTCGTCGTCGGTCTCCGACAACATGGCGTCCATCCGTTCGATCACCCGCTGGGCGATCGAGGACGGCTGCCCCGCCCAGGTCGGCGACGCCATCACGAAGATCTCGGCGTCGAGGATCTTGCGATGCACCTCCGGCCAGGGATCTCCGGGCCCGAGATCGGTCTGCACTCCCGGCGGGATGTCGAGATCGACGGCACGGATGGTCTCGACCTCGACCTTGCGTTCCCGCAGCTCCTCGATCACCACGGCGGCCAGTGCCTCGGTGTTGGACTGCTCGGGCGAGCGCTTCAGCGTGCAGTTGATGACGACGGCCCGCACGGGGACTCCTCTGCGTCGAAGGGTGCTGTCGATGGGCGCTTGCGGCTTCCCCTACCCGGGCGACGCCCCGCAAACGCGGGGCTCAGTAACCGTCCAGGCTCGCGCGGGCCTCGGCCACCGCGCGCGGCACCGGACGGCGGGCGCCGAGCACGGACGGCAGGGCGCGGACGGCGTCGGCCATTCCACGCCGGCCCTCCGGGGTGCGCAGCGAGCCGGCGGCCGCCTGGGCGAGCGCGGGCAGCGGACGGCGCAGCCAAGCGGTCAGCAGGCGGTTCCGTGCCTCCCGGCGGCGGCGCCAGCGGTGGTCACGGCCCTGCGTGGCGGGGTGGTGATGGACGACGAGTTCGGGCAGGTACGCCTGGCCCCAGCCCGCGGTGGCGAGGTCGAGCGCGAGCAGTTCCTCCTCGCCGCCGAAGTGCAGCAGCTCGGAGAAGCCGCCGACGCCGAGGAAGGCGTCGCGGCGGACGATGATCGAGCAGGCGAGATAACCGAGGACGGCCTGGCCCGGCAGGCCCATGGGACGGCCGAGGGGTGAGCGCGCCATGCCGCCGGACACGGGATCCAGCCGTCCCTCCTCGCCGACCAGGACGCGGGCCGCGAGCAGCGCGGTGCGCGGATGGGCGTCCAGGATCTTCGTCGCGTGGTCCAGCGCGCCGGGCGCCCACCAGGAGTCGTCGTCGGCGAACGCCACGTACCGGGTGGTGGCCTGCTCGACCCCGATGTTGCGCGCGGCGGCGCCGAGATTGCTGCCCAGGCGCACGAGGCGCGCGCCCGCGTCCACCGCCACCTGCGCGGTGCCGTCGCTCGACGCGTTGTCCACGACGATGACGGGCACCGTGTGGTGGCGCAGGCTGCGGCGCAACTCCTCCTCGCGGTCCTTCGTGGCCACGACGATCGTCACGTCGGCCATTCCTCCCCCTCACCGGAACGTCCCCAGGGCGTCTCTCAAAGTCAGCTGACGTACTGCCGCGCGCGGGAGCGCCGCTGCGGTTCGTCCAGCGTGCGCAGCCACTCCTCGACGTGCCGCGGCAAGGCCCGCCGTTCCCGCAGCACCCATGGGATCCCGGCGGCCGCCTCGACGAGCGCGGCGCCGGTGACCCGGTCACGCGGAAGCGCGCCGAGCAGGCGCCCGGTGCGGAGCAGCGCGGTGGCGGGCGGCCGGCGGAGCCAGGTGGTCCAGAGCGTGTTGCGGATGCCGTGGCGGCGGCGCAAATGGGGGTCGCGGAGGCGCGAGGGCTGGTGATGCACGAGGACGTCCTCGGCGTAGCAGAGATGCCAGCCCCGCGTCAGCAGGTCGGCGCTGAGCAGTTCCTCCTCGCCGCCGAGCCACAGCCGGGGCGAGAATCCCCCGGCCGCGCGGAAGGCGTCAGCGCGGACCATCGAGGCGCCCGCCAGGAACGAGCCCAGCACCGGCCCCGGCAGTCCCGCCGGACGGGGCAGCGGCGAGCCGCGCAGCTCGGCGACGATCGGGTCCTCCCGGCCACCGGGCTCCACGAGGATCCGGCCGGTGATGACGGCCACCCGGGGGTGGGCGTCGAGCAGTTCCGCCGCGCGGGTCAGGGCACCGGGCTCCCACCAGGTGTCGTCGTCGCAGAACGCCACGTACGGGGTCCGCACATGGTCGACGGCGACATTGCGCGCGACCGCGCCGAGGTTGGTCTTCGACCGCAGCAGCACATACTCGGGGAAGGCGGCGGCGACGGCGTCGGGAGAGCCGTCCCGCGAGGCGTTGTCGACGACGATCACCGGCGGGCGTTCGGGCAGGTCGCGCAGTTTCGCCAGAGTGGCGAGCAGGCTGTGGCGCCGGTCGCGGGTGATGAGGACGACGGTGACACGCATGAACCGCCCTTACCCCGACGATGCGGGCACAACCGCCACAGAGAACATCTCAGGTCACACGGCAAACTCCCGATAAATACGGCCCCACTGTTCGTTATGTGCACGGCAAGAGTCCTGGAACGCGTGGTTTGCGCATACTTCGTCGGGTAAGGCAAGCAACTGCGGAAACACCTATAGGTGATTTGCCGAGCCGACTCCGGCTCGCGGGCAGGCCGATGCCTAAGACGCAGGCATCCTCCGCCCGACCGATGGGCTGAGCGCCGTGCCCATGGTCAGTCCTGCCATGCCCATGGCAGCTTTCCCGTCATCAACGGAGATCTCGCATGCGCATTCTCGGTATAAATTCCATTTTTCATGATCCCGCAGCCGCTCTCGTGGTCGACGGACGAGTGGTCGCCGCGACGGACGAGGAACGGTTCAGCCGCCGCAAGCACGGCAAGCGCCCGGTCCCGTTCTCGGCCTGGGAACTGCCCGAGATGGCGGCCCGCTGGTGCCTTGAGCACGCCGGGCTCGAGGCCGGCGACATCGACGCGATCGCCTACTCCTACGATCCCGGGCTGGCGGCGCGCGGAACGCCGGGTCACGACCGGCACTGGGAGCAGCTGAGGACGCTCTACGCGCAGCGGGCCCCCTATTTCCTGGCCACGGCGCTGCCGGGCATCGACGCGGGCTCTTTCCGCTATGTGCCCCACCACATCGCCCATGCCGCGTCCGCCGCGCTCGCCGCTCCCGGTCCCGGCGACGGTGACGTGCTGGTGCTCGACGGCCGTGGCGAGGCTCATTCGCACCTGTCCGGTACCTACCGCGACGGCGTCCTCACGAGGTTGAGCGCGCAGGCGCTCCCGCACTCGCTGGGACTCATGTACGAGGAGCTCACCCAGCACCTGGGCTTCCTGCGTTCGAGTGACGAGTACAAGGTGATGGCGCTGGCCTCGTACGGCGAACCGCGTTTCCTCGACGAGATGCGCAAGCGGGTGCGCGCCACCGCGGACGGCGGGTTCGCCGTCGATCCGATCGACTGGGGCGCACTCGCCAAGGCGCGGCGGCCGGATGGCGGGATCACCGAAGGCGACACAGTGATCACCAAGGGCGACACCGAGATGACCGACGACCATGCGGATCTGGCCGCCAGCGTCCAGGCCCGGCTGGAAGAGGTCATCCTGGATCTGGCGGCCTGGCTGCAGGGCCGCACCGGCTCGCGCCGGTTGTCGATGGCCGGCGGCGTGGCGCTGAACTGCGTCGCCAACTCGCGCCTCGCCGAGGCGGGGATCTACGACGAGATCTGGGTGCAGCCGGCGGCCGGCGACGCCGGCACGGCACTGGGCGCGGCGTTGCACCTCGCCCAGGAGGCCGGTGAGCCGATCGAGGCCATGCCCGGCGCCGCGCTCGGCCGGGGATGGGACGACTGGGAGCTGGCCGCCCGCCTCGACGCCGCCCGGATCCCCTACGAGCGCCCGGACGACCTGGCCGCCGCCGTCGCCGACGCGCTGGCGCGCAACGAGATCGTCGCCTGGTTCCAGGGACGCAGCGAATGGGGGCCGCGCGCCCTCGGCCACCGGTCCCTGCTGGCCCACCCGGGCCACCCCGGCAACCTGGAACGGCTGAACGCGGTCAAGGGGCGCGAGCAGTTCCGTCCGATCGCGCCGATGGTCGCCCTCGACCACGCCGCGGAGATCTTCGAGGGGCCGCTGCCCAGCCCGTACATGTTGTTCGTCCACCGCGTCAAGGCGGAGTGGCGCGACCGGATCGCGGCCGTCGTCCATGTGGACGGCACCGCGCGGATCCAGACCGTCTCCCCCGCCGACGACCCGCTCGTGGCCGACCTCCTTGAGGCCTTCCGGGTCCGCACCGGGCTGCCCGTCGTGGTCAACACCAGCCTCAACACCGCGGGCAGGCCGATGGTCGACGACCCGCGCGACGCCCTCGAGTGCTTCGGATCTGCTCCGGTCGACCTGCTGGCCATCGGCCCGTACGTCGTCCGACGCCGGGAGGTGTTCGCCGGATGACCGCGCCGCCGAGCTACACGGTCGTCGTGCCCACGGTCGGCCGCCCGAGCCTGCGCACGCTGATCGAGTCGCTCGCGGCCGGGTCCGGGCCGCAACCCGCCGAGGTCCTCATCGTCGACGACCGGCCGGCCCCGGGGGCGCCACTGCCGCTCCCGGCCACCGCCGGCGACACCGTGCGCGTGCTCCGTTCCGGCGGCCGCGGGCCGGCCGCCGCCCGCAACACCGGCTGGCGCGCGGCCACGACGGAGTGGGTCGTGTTCGTGGACGACGACGTCGTCCTCGCACCCGACTGGCCCGCCCGGACGGCCGCCGATCTCACCGGTCTCCCGGACGATGTCGGCGGTGTCCAGGGAAGCGTGCGGGTGCCGCTTCCCTGCGGGCGCCGGCCCACGGACTGGGAGCGGAACACCGCCGGGCTCGCCCGCGCCTCATGGATCACCGCCGACATGGCGTACCGCCGCTCGGTGCTCGCCGACATCGGCGGGTTCGACGAACGTTTCCGCCGTGCCTACCGGGAGGACTCGGATCTGGCGCTGCGCGTCATGGACTCCGGGCACCGCCTGGTGCGCGGCGGGCGGCAGGTGACACATCCGGCGCGGCCCGCGGGCTTCTGGGCGTCGCTGCGCGTCCAGGCGGGCAACGCGGACGACATGCTGATGTGGCGGATGCACGGCCGCGGCTGGCGGGACCGCGCCCGTGCCGGGCGGGGTCGTTTCCGCCGCCACCTGGCCGCCACCGGCTCGGGGCTGGCGGCGCTCGCGGCCTGGCGTGCCGGCGCCCGGCCCGCGGCCACGGCGGCGGTCGTCCTATGGGCGGCGCTGACGGCGGAGTTCGCCGCGGCCCGCATCGCCCCGGGACCCAGGACCCCCGCCGAGATCGCCCGGATGCTGGTCACCAGCGTGGCCATCCCGCCCGCGGCCGTCTGGCACCGGCTGCAGGGCCTGGCCCGGCACCGGAACGCGACGCCCTGGCAACGGGCGCGGGTGGTGCTCTTCGACCGGGACGACACGCTGATCCGCGACGTCCCGTACAACGGGGACCCGGCGCGGGTCGAGGCGATGCCCGGCGCGCGCCAGGCGCTCGACCGGCTGCGCCGCCGCGGCCTGCGGATCGGCGTGGTCTCCAACCAGTCGGGCGTCGCCAAGGGCCTGATCGGCACCGCCGACGTGCACCGGGTCAACGAGCAGGTCGAGCGGGTGCTCGGCCCGGTGGACGTCTGGGAGTTCTGCCCCCATGACGACGCCGACGGCTGCCGGTGCCGCAAGCCGGGACCGGCCATGATCGAGGATGCGGCCCGGCGGCTGGGCGTGATCCCCTCCGAGTGCGTGGTCATCGGTGACATCGGCCGGGACATGGACGCGGCCGAGGCCGCCGGGGCCCGCGGCATCCTGGTGCCGACCAGCCGGACCCGGCTGGAGGAGATCGCCCGGGCCGCCGAGGTCGCACCCGACCTCGGCGCCGCCGTGGACCGTGTCCTCGGGGAGAGGCGGACGCGGTGAAGGTCCTCGTCGTGCGCCTGGACAACCTCGGGGACGTGCTGCTGTCCGAGCCCGCCGTGCGCGCCGTCGCGGCGCGGGCCGACGAGGTCGTGATGCTGTGCGGCCCGCGCGGCCGAGCGGCCGCCGACCTGCTGCCCGGCCTCGACGGCGTCATCGAGTGGTGCGCGCCGTGGATCGACCCCGAGCCGGGCCCGGTCGAGGCCGCGGCGGTGGACGGGCTCGTCCGCGCCGTCCGCAGGTTCGACCGTGCCCTCATCTTCACCTCGTTCCACCAATCGCCGCTTCCGCTGGCGCTGCTGTTCCGCCTGGCCGGGATCCCCTGGATCGGCGGCATCAGCGACGACTATCCCGGATCGCTGCTCGACCTGCGGCACCGGTGCGAGGACGACATCCCGGAGACGCTGCGCATGCTGGCGCTCACCACGGCGGCGGGCTTCCCGGCGCCCGCCGACACCCGGCCGCGGATCCGCGGGCAGCTCCCCGACATCACCGCGCTCACCGGCGGCCCCGGCTACGTCGTCGTCCATCCCGGTACCTCGGTCCCCGCGCGCGCCTGGCCGCGTGAACGCTGCGCCGAGGCGGTGGCCAGGCTCGCCGCGTCGGGTCATCGCGTCGTCGTGACCGGTCACCGTGACGAGAAGGAGCTGACGGCGTACGTCGCGGGCACCGACGGCCTGGACCTCGGCGGCAGGACCGCCCTTCCCGAGCTCGCGGCGGTGCTGGCGGGGGCCGACGCCGTGATCGCCGGGAACACCGGCCCGGCCCATCTGTCGGCGGCGGCCGGCACCCCGGTGGTCTCGCTGTTCGCGCCGACCGTGCCGGCCGCCCGGTGGGCGCCCCATGGAGTGCCGGTCGCGCTGCTGGGCGACCAGGAGGCGCCCTGCCGTGACAGCAGGGCCCGGGAGTGCCCGGTGGAGGGGCATCCCTGCCTGTCCTCCGTCACGGCCGGCCAGGTCGTCGCCGCGTTGGAGGAGCTGATCGCCCGATGAGAGTACTGCTCTGGCACGTGCACGGATCGTGGGCGACGTCGTTCGTCCATGGCGAGCACACCACGCTCGTACCGGTCACCCGGGACCGCGGCCCCGACGGGAAGGGCCGCCCGGAGACCTTCACCTGGCCGGACGATGTACTCGAGGTGCCCTGCGACCGGCTGCGGGACGAGGACGTCGACGTGGTCGTCCTCCAGCGGCCGCACGAGCTCGCCCTCGCCGAGGAGTGGCTGGGCAGGCGGCCCGGGCGCGACATCCCGGCCGTCTACGTCGAGCACGACACCCCGCGCCGGACCGCGGCCGACGCGAGCTCGCCGGGCGAGGTGGTGCCGGACAGCCGCCACTTCCTGCATGACCGATCGGACATCCCGGTCGTGCACGTCACCCATTTCAACCAGCTCTTCTGGAACTGCGGCCGGGCGCCGACCATGGTCGTCGAGCATGGGATCGTCGATCCGGGTTACCGGTTCGAGGGCCACTGGCCGCGCGCGGGCGTGGTCGTCAACGATCCCCTGCGCCGCGGCCGGGTGGCCGGGACCGACCTGCTCGCCGAGTTCGCCCGGAGCGTCCCGATCGACCTGTTCGGCATGAACGTCGCCGACGTCCCAGACCGGCTGGGCATCCCGGCCGAGTCGCTGTGGACCTTCGAGGACCTGCCGCAGCACCAGATGCACGCCGAGCTCGCGCGCCGCCGCGTCTACGTCCACCCCTACCGGTGGACGTCGCTCGGGCTGGCGCTCATCGAGGCCATGATGCTCGGCCTGCCGGTGGTGGCCCTGGCCACCACCGAGGCGATCGAGGCCGTGCCGCCCGAGGCGGGCGTGCTGTCGACCCGGGTCGACACCCTCACCGCCGCCGCCCGTTCACTCGTCGCCGACCCGCTCCGCGCCCGCCAGATGGGCAAGGAGGCGCGGGCGGCCGCACTCGAACGGTACGCACTGCCGCGCTTCCTGCGCGACTGGAACCGCATTCTCACGGAGGTGACCCGATGAAGATAGCCATGGTCTCCGAGCACGCGAGCCCGCTCGCCGCCGTCGACGGGCTGGGCGGCGCGGACGCCGGCGGGCAGAACGTGTTCGTCGCCGACCTCGCCACCGAGCTCGGCAGGCAGGGACACCACGTCACCGTCTACACGCGGCGGGACGCCGCCGACCTGCCGTCGCGGGTCCGGCTGGCTCCCGGAGTGACCGTCGAGCACGTCCCCGCCGGGCCGCCCGAGCCGGTGCCGAAAGACAGGCTGCTGCCGTACATGCCGGACTTCGGCCGCTACCTGGCGGAGCGGTGGTCGAACGCGCCGCCGGACGTCGTCCATGCCCACTTCTGGATGAGCGGGGTGGCGGCGATCCAGGCCGCCGACGCGCAGACGCCGCGGCTGCCGGTGGTCCAGACGTACCACGCGCTCGGCACCGTCAAGCGCCGCCACCAGGGCGACAAGGACACCAGCCCGCCCGGGCGCATCCGGCTCGAACGGGCGATCGGCCGGACGGCGGACGCCGTCATCGCCACCTGCTCCGACGAGACCGGTGAGCTCATCCGGATGGGCGTCCCGAGGACCCGGATCACCGTGGTCCCCTGCGGAGTCGATCTGAAGCGGTTCGTTCCGCACGGTCCCGCCGACCCGGCCAACGGCAGACCCCGCCTCGTCGCACTGTCCCGGCTGGTCGAGCGCAAGGGCGTCGACACCGCCATCGAGGCGCTCGTCCGCGTGCCGAAGGCCGAACTGCTCGTCGCGGGCGGGCCTCCCGAGTCGCAGCTCGACGGCGACCCGGAGGTCCGGCGGCTCCGCGGCGTCGCGGCGGCGGCGGGCGTCACCGGCCGGGTGTCCTTCCTGGGCCGGGTGGGCCGGAACGACGTCCCCGAGTTGCTGCGGTCGGCCGACCTGGTCGTCACGCTGCCCTGGTACGAGCCGTTCGGCATGGTGCCGCTGGAGGCCATGGCGTGCGGGGTGCCCGTGGTGGCGACCGGTGTCGGCGGCCACGTCGACACGGTGGTCGACCGGGTGACGGGCGTCCACGTACCGCCGCGCCGCGCCGTCCAGGCCGCGAGCTGCATCCGGGACCTGCTCGCCGACCCCGCACTCCGGGCGGCGATGGGGGTGGCCGGAGCGGACCGGGCGCGGTCGTGCTACTCGTGGGAGCGCGTCGGCCGCGACACGGTCTCGGTCTACGAACGGGCCATGGCGCGTTGCGAGGTGCCGGTATGAGCCCGCGCGTCGCCACCTTGCAGGAGCAGAGACTGGAGGCGCTGGCCGACGCGGCGCTGCGGTTCCGGGAGTGGACGCCGACCGTCACCGCGTGGGGACGCCATCTCGGCCACGTGCTCGGCCGCGGCGGCAGGCTGCTCGCCTGCGGCAACGGCGGCAGCGCGGCCGAGGCCCAGCATCTGACGGCCGAGCTGGTGGGACGTTTCGAGACCGACCGCCGCCCCCTGTCCGCGATCCCGCTGCACGGCGACACCTCCGCGGCCACCGCCATCGGGAACGACTACGGCCCGGTCAACGTCTTCGCCCGCCAGGTCCAGGCGCACGGGCGCACCGGCGACGTGCTCATCTGCCTGTCCACCAGCGGCCGCAGCCCCAACGTGATCGCGGCGGCCCACGTCGCCCACCGGATCGGGATGACCGCCTGGGCGATCACCGGGCCCGGCCCCAACCCGCTCGCCACGGCCTGTGACGAGGCGATCATGGTGGACGCCCCGGCCACGTCCACCGTCCAGGAGATCCACCTCGCCGCCGTCCATCTGCTCTGCGGTGTGGTCGACGAGACCTTGGGAGTGTCGACGTGACACGGCGTAGCGAAATGAGCGCGTGGGACGACGTGAGCGCGCCGCTGGTCGTCGTAGGCGACGTCCTGCTGGACATCGACATCGCAGGAAGCGCCCGGCGGCTCTGCCCCGACGCTCCCGTCCCGGTCATCGAGCAGGCCACCGAACTGCCCCGGCCAGGTGGGGCGGGGCTCGCCGCGCTGCTGGCGGCGGCAGACGGCCGCGAGGTCGTGCTGGTCGCCGCCCTCGCCGACGACGAGCCCGGCCGGCGGCTGCGCGCACTCCTCGAACCGCACCTCGAGGTCGCAGCCTTCCCACTGCACGGGACCACCCCCTGCAAGGTGCGCGTCAGGGCCCAGGACCAGTCCGTGGCGCGCCTCGACACGGGCGACGGCGAAGCGCGCGACGGGCCCGTCGGCCCGCGCGTCACCGAGGCGCTCGGCCGGGCGGCCGCCGTCCTGGTCTCCGACTACGGGCGGGGCGTCACCCGGCACGCCGCGGTGCGGACCCTGCTCACCGAACTGGCGCCCGACGTCCCGATCCTCTGGGACCCGCACCCCCGCGGCGAGGCGCCCGTACCCGGCACGCGCCTGCTGACCCCCAACGAGGACGAGGCCGCCCGCCTCACGGCCCGCGACAACGTGCAGATCGAAGGCTCGGGATTGTCGGCCACCACCCGCCGGGGCCGTTACCTCGCCGAACGCTGGGGCCTCGAAGGCGTCGCCGTGACGCTGGGCGCGAACGGCGCCGTGCTCTGCAACGGCGAGCCTGAGCCGTTCCTTGCGCCGGCGGAGGCCGCGCCGGGCGACCCGTGCGGCGCCGGTGACAGCTTCGCGGCCCGGACCACCGAGGTGCTCGGCGACGGCGGGTCGCTCACCGAGGCCGTCAGCGCCGGGGTCCGGCGGGCCTCGGACTTCGTCAAGTCGGGCGCGGCCTCGGCCGTCGCCGAACGGCTGGCCCGGACGGGCTCGCCCCGGATCCCGCCGCAACGCGGCGACGACGCCTGGGACGTCATCGAGCGCACCCGGCGGGCGGGCGGCACGGTCGTCGCGACCGGCGGCTGCTTCGACCTGCTGCACGCGGGGCACGTCCGCCTCCTCGAACAGGCCCGGAGGCTGGGCGACTGCCTCATCGTCTGCGTCAACTCCGACGCCTCGGTGCGCCGCCGCAAGGGCTCCGGCCGGCCGGTGACACAGTCCGCGGACCGCGTCCGCGTCCTGCAGGCACTGGCGGCGGTGGACGCGGCGGTGATCTTCGAGGACGACACCCCGGTCCCCCTCATCGAGCGGCTGCGCCCCGACATCTGGGTGAAGGGCGCCGACTACGCCGGAAGCCCGCTGCCCGAAGCCGACACCGTCCGCCGCCACGGCGGCGAGGTGGTCCTGCTGCCGCTCCTCGAAGGACGTTCCACCACCCGACTGCTGGCGACCACGAAGGGAATCACCTCATGAACGTGCTCATCACCGGCGGCGCCTCCGGGCTCGGGGCGGCCGTCGCCCGCCGGATCGCCGACGACGGCGGGCGCCCGCTGGTCATCGACCGCCATCCGCCCAAGTACGACGTCGAGAACATGCAGGCCGACCTCACCGACCGCCCGTGCACGGAACGCGCCGTGCACAGCCTGGCACGGCAGGCGGGCGGCCTGGACGCGGTGGTCACCGCCGCGGGCATCGACGCCTGCGGCACGCTGGCCGACATCCCCGCGGAGGACTGGGAGCGGGTCATCCAGGTCAACCTCATGGGCACCGCCGCCGTGGTGCGCGCCGCCCTCCCCTACCTCGTGCACGCGCCGAACGGCCGCGTCGTCACCTGCGCGTCCACGCTGGGGCTCAAGGCGCTCAGCGACGCGACCGCCTACTGCGCGTCCAAGTTCGGCGTGGTCGGCTTCACCCGGGCGCTGGCGGCCGAGCTGGCGGGCCAGGTCGGCGTCACGATGCTCGTGCCGGGCGGCATGGACACCGCCTTCTTCGACGGCCGCGACGAGCAGTACAAGCCCGGGCCGGACGCCCAGCTCAACCGGCCCGAGAACGTGGCCGCCGCCGTGGCGTTCGCGCTGGCCCAGCCGCCCGGCTGCGAGGTGCGCGAGCTGGTGGTCTGCCCCGCGCGGGAGCCGTCGTGGCCCTGAGGGGCCCGGACGTCCTGGTCCTGCGGGCGCTCGGGCTGGGCGACCTGCTGACCGCGGTGCCCGCGCTGCGGGCGCTCCGGCGCGGCCTGCCCGGCCGGAACCTGATGCTCGCGACGCCCTGGCCGCTGGCCCCGCTCGCACTGCTCACGGGCGCCGTGGACGACGTCCTGCCGACCCCTGACCTGGACCGGCTTCCCGCATACGGGCCGGTCAGCCTCGCCGTGAATCTCCACGGCAGCGGCCCGCAGAGCCATCGCGCGCTGCAGACGCTGCGGCCGGGCCGGCTGCACGCGTTCGCCCATCCGGACGTGCCCGAGGTGGAGGGTCCGGCGTGGGACCCCGGTGAGCACGAGGTCGCGCGGTGGTGCCGGCTGGTCGCCGGACTCGGCTGCGACGCCGACCCCGACGATCTCGACCTGCCGCCGCCGCCCCGGAAGTCGCCGGCGCCCGGAGCGGTGGTCCTGCACCCCGGTGCGGGCTTCCCCGCCCGCCGCTGGCCGCTGGACCGCTTCGCGGCCGTCGCCGCGGCCCTGCGCGCCCGCGGCGAGCGGGTCGTGGTGACCGGCGGGCCCACCGAGACCGGGCTCGCCCGGGAGGTCGCCGCGCGGGCCGGGCTCGGTCCCGGTGCCGACCTCTCCGGTGGCACGTCCCTGCTCGAACTGGCCGCCCTCATCGCCGAGGCCCGACTGGTGATCTGTGGCGACACCGGCACCGGCCACCTCGCCACCGCTTACCGCACCCCGTCGGTCCTGCTGTTCGGCCCGACGCCGCCGGACCGCTGGGGCCCGCCGGAGCGGCCCGAGCACCGGGTCCTCTGGATGGGACGGCAGGGCGATCCGCACGGGACCGAGCCCGACCCGGGCCTGCTGGAGATCTCCACGGGCCGGGTGCTCGACGCGGCCGTGCACCTGCTGACGGTCCCCGCACACACTCATGATCAGGAAGGAGCTCACCATGACACCTCGGCGCGCCGTCGTGACGGGAGGAGCGGGGTTTCTCGGATCCCATCTGTGCCAGGCACTGCTGGCCCAGGGGTTCGCCGTCGTCTGCCTGGATAATCTGCTGACGGGCGCCGCCCGCAACGTCACGCACCTGACCGGACGGGGGGACTTCGAGTTCCAGAGGCGCGACCTGACCGAGCCGATCTGGGTGTCGGGGCCGGTGAGCCACGTGTTCCATTTCGCCTCCGCCGCCTCTCCGGCCGACTACCTCCGCTGGCCGATCCAGACGCTGGACGTCGGCAGCCAGGGCACCCGCAACGCGCTCGAACTGGCCGAGAACAAGGGTGCGCGGCTGGTCCTGGCCTCCACCTCGGAGGTGTACGGCGATCCGCTGGAGCACCCGCAGGCCGAGTCGTACTGGGGCAACGTCAACCCGATCGGGCCGCGCAGCGTGTACGACGAGGCCAAACGGTTCGGGGAGGCGCTCACCGCCGCGTTCCGCGAGTCACGCGGGGCCGACACGGCGATCGTGCGCATCTTCAACACCTACGGCCCGCGGATGCGCCCCGACGACGGCCGCGCCATCCCGACGTTCATCCGGCAGGCGCTGGCCGGCGAGGCGCTCACCGTCACCGGGGACGGCTCGCAGACCCGCTCGATCTGCTACGTCGACGACACGATCCGGGGCATCCTGGCACTGGCGCTGTCGGACCACCCCGGGCCGGTGAACATCGGCAGCCCCTACGAACTGTCCATGGCCGACCTCGCCCTGCTGATCATCGAGCTGACCGGCTCGCGGTCCAGGCTGCGGTTCATCGAGCGGCCCGTGGACGACCCGGCGGTGCGCAGGCCCGACATCGGCCTCGCCAAGGAGGTCCTCGGCTGGGAGCCGGAGGTTCCGGTGAAGGAAGGCCTGCGAAGGACGATCGAATGGTGCGCGAGAGAGCCGCTGCCCGCCCGTTCGGCGTGATCCGGGCAATCCGAGTGAGGTAGTTCGTCCTGGGTAGGGCGTCCCTGACAGAGGAATCGCACGAAAGGAGCGACTCATGCCTGGCCGTCAGGACATGCCGTCGACCCTGCGGCGTTCTCCGAAGGAGGCCCAGGACACCTGGGTGAAGGCCCACGACTCGGCGGTGGATCAATACGGCGAAGGCGAACGTGCGCACCGCACCGCGTTCAGCGCGCTGAAGCACACGTTCGAGAAGGTCGGCGACCGCTGGCAGCGCAAGGCCGGCGGCAAGAAGGGGCCGTCGGACGCGCAGGCGGCGAAGGGGGAGCCCGCCGCCCGCCGGAGCCCCGCCAAGACCGCCGAAGGGGTGGACGCGAACGCCAGCAAGCGGCATCTCTACGAGGTCGCCAAGGAGCTCGGCGTCGAGGGCCGCTCCTCGATGTCCAAGGACGAGCTCGTGTCCGCGATCAAGAAGGCCAACCGCCGCAAGACCGCGGCCGCGCGCAAGTAGACCGCGCAGGAAGACACCGCGCAGGGAGACACAGCGCAGGACGACACAGCGGCACACGAACGTGTACGCCGCCGGACGAGGGTCGGCGGCGTACACGTTCGTGTGCCGATCAGTTTGTGCCTGGATCAGTCTGTGCCTGGATCAGTCCACGTCGACCCAGCCGAAGGTGCGTTCGACGGCCTTGCGCCAGCCGGCGTAGCCCTTATCGCGTTTCTCCTCGTCCCACTCCGGCTGCCAGCGCTTGTCCTCGTTCCAGTTCTGCCGCAGCTCGTCGGTGTTACGCCAGAATCCGACGGCGAGGCCCGCTGCGTAGGCCGCGCCCAGGGCGGTGGTCTCGGCGACGACCGGCTTGGAGACCGGGACGCCGAGGATGTCGGCCTGGAGCTGCATGCACAGCTCGTTGGCCGTGACGCCGCCGTCCACCTTGAGCACGTCCAGGGACACCCCTGAGTCCTCCCGCATCGCCTCCACGACGTCACGGGACTGGTAGCAGATCGCCTCCAGCGTCGCGCGTGCCAGGTGTGCGTTGGTGTTGAAGCGGGAGAGCCCGACGATCGCGCCGCGCGCGTCCGATCGCCAGTACGGCGCGAAGAGGCCGGAGAACGCGGGCACGAAGTAGACGCCGCCGTTGTCCTCCACCTGCGCCGCGAGGGACTCGCTCTGCGAGGCGCCGGAGATGATCCCGAGCTGGTCGCGCAGCCACTGCACGGCCGAGCCCGTCACGGCGATCGACCCTTCGAGGGCGTAGACCGGGGCGCTCTCCCCGAACTGGTAGCAGACGGTGGTGAGCATCCCGGCCTTGGAGCGGACGAGCTCGCCGCCCGTGTTGAGCAGCAGGAAGTTGCCGGTGCCGTAGGTGTTCTTGGCCTCGCCGGGTGCGAAGCACACCTGCCCGACCGTCGCGGCCTGCTGGTCGCCCAGGTCGCCGCACAGCGCCACCTCGCCGCCGAGCGGACCGTCCGCGCGGGTCATCCCGTACGGGTCGGGCGCCGAGGACGGCTTGATCGTGGGCAGCATGGCGCGCGGGATGCCGAAGAACGACAGCAGCTGGTCGTCCCAGTCCAGCGTCTCAAGGTCCATCAGCATGGTGCGGCTGGCGTTGGTCGGGTCGGTGACGTGCACGCCGCCATCGGTGCCGCCGGTCAGGTTCCACAGGACCCAGGTGTCGATGTTCCCGAAGACCGCCTCGCCGTTCTCGGCGGCTTCGCGCACGCCGTCGACGTTGTCCAGGATCCACTGGACCTTGCCGCCGCTGAAGTAGGTGGCGGGCGGCAGCCCTGCCCGGTGCCGGATCGTCTCGCCGCGCCCGTCGCGCTCCAGCGCCGAGGCGATCCGGTCGGTGCGGGTGTCCTGCCACACGATCGCGTTGTAGTAGGGGCGGCCCGTCCGCTTGTTCCAGACGACGGTCGTCTCGCGCTGGTTGGTGATGCCGAGCGCGGCGAGGTCCTGGTGGCCCAGGCCTGCCTGGTTGAGGGTCGTCTGGATGACGGCGCGGGTGCGTTCCCAGATCTCGGTGGGGTTGTGCTCGACCCAGCCCGCCTGGGGCAGGATCTGCTCGTGTTCGAGCTGGTGGCGGGCGATCTCGTTGCCGCCGTGGTCGAAGATCATGAATCGGGTGCTCGTCGTCCCCTGGTCGAGCGCTCCGACGAAGTCGGCCATCGGTCTCTCCTGTGGTCAGGACTGGACGTCGTACTCGGGCTTGGTCTCGGGCTTGCTTTCCGGCTTGGTCTCCGGAGGCAGGTTCCGGCCGATGAGGAAGAGATAGAGCCCCGCCCCGATCACACCGCCGATGAGCGGGCCGATGATGGGCACCCAGAAGTACAGATCACCATATTGATCTCGCCAGGCGCCGCCGTATCCGGTGATGAACTGCGCCACCCGCGGCCCGAAGTCGCGCGCCGGGTTGATCGCGTAGCCGGCGTCGGTCCCCCACGCCATGCCGATGGCGACGACGAGCAGGCCGATGACGACCGGGGTGAGGTTGGACAGCGGCGGCAGGTTGCGCAGGTCGGTGAGGGCCATCACCACGAACAGCAGGATGGCGGTGCCGATGATCTGGTCGCGGAAACCGCCCCACATGCTGACGGGGAGCGTTCCGTTACCGGGAAGGGTGGTGAAGACGCCCTGGGTCTTGATCGTGTGACCGGGGTCGGCCTTGGCCAGCACCTCGGTGTAGTTCCAGCGCACGATCAGCGCGGCAATGAAGGCTCCGGAGGTCTGGGCGAACCAGTACGGGAGGACCTTGCGCCAGGAGAACCGGTTGAACACCGCGAGCGCGAACGTGACGGCCGGGTTGATGTGCCCGCCGCTGATCGCGGCCGAGACGTAGACACCGAGGACCACGCCGATCCCCCATGCCCAGGCGATGCTGTCGTGGTCACCGATCCCACCCGCGACGACCTGCGCCACCACCCCCACCCCGAAGAGGATCAGGATCATCGTTCCGGCGAACTCGGCGGCCATCTCACGGGCCAGCGGAGAGAATCTCAGTCGTTCCGCCATCTCTTCTCCTCGGATGAACGGGCGGGTGTGACATGAGGCACAACTTCCGTGAACGTAAGTAACCCGGACCAACCGGTCAACCGGTAAGTCGCGCCAATGTCACCCTGGCGATCATTCCCATCACCCAGGGCATGTATGCGGTGACTCTCAATGACCGCGGAAGGCCTCTTCCAGCCACCAGGCGGCCCGGTGCCGCGTCACCTTCGCGTCGACGACCATCGGCCGGTCGCGCGGCCCGGCCAGCCACGCCTCGACGGCCGCGAGGCCGTCCCGGTCGCGGACGGTGACGGCGGCGCAGCCGAAGCCGCGCGCGATCGCAGCGAGGTCGGCGGGCGGGAAGGTCACAGTGTCGAGCGCATGCCCGTCCGGCCCGAAGTGGTGCACCTCCGCTCCGTACGCCTCGTCGTCGTAGATCAACACGAGCAGGCCCAGCCCGAGCCGGACGGCGGTCTCCAGCTCGGCGATCGCCATCAGCGCGCCGCCGTCCCCGAGGGCCGCGACGGTCAGCCGGTCGGGCCTTGCGACCGCCGCGCCGATCGCGGTCGCCAGGCCGAGGCCGATGGACTGGAACGCCTGCGTGAACACCAGGCCGTCGGCGTCCGGGACGGCGAGGAACATCGCCGGGTATCCCATGAAGTTGCCCGAGTCGACGGCGACCGTGCGCTCCTCCGGCAGCAGGTCGTCCAGGGCGATCGACAGCGTCCGCGGGTCGATGTGCTCGCCGTCCGATTCGTCCGTGTAGGCCTGGTCGCGCCAGCGCCCCTCGTACGTGAGCCGCTTGGCCACCTCGGCCGACCGGTAGCCGGCCGAGGCATGGCCGCGCGCGGCGAGCTCGGCGTCGGCCAGCCGTGCCGTCTCGGCCACGTCCCCGATCAGGCTGAGGTCGACCGGCCGGTGGGCTCCCAGCGCCTCCGCCTCCAGGTCGATCTGGACGACCTTGGCGCCCTCGCCGACCAGCGAGCCGTGCCGTGTGGTCCACATGTTCAGCGAGCAGCCCCAGCCCACGATCAGGTCGGCACCGCAGATCAGCTCGCCGGCGACCGGCGTGGCGAATCCGCCGCTGACATCGAGGTCGAACGGGTCGCCGCCGAAGAGCCCGCGGGCGACGGCGGAGGTCGCCAGGAGGGCGCCGCAGCGCTCGCCCAGTTCGCGGAGCGGCTCGGCCGCGGACGACAGCCGTGCGCCGCGCCCGGCGATGAACACCGGCCGCTCGGCCGCCGCCAGCGCGTCGGCCAGCCGGGCGATCGCGGCAGGCGCCGGGACCGGGAGCGGCGGCACGGGCGCGGCGAGCGGCTTGTTCGCCGGGATGACGACGGGACCGGGGTGCTCGGCGGCCTGGACGTCGAGCGGCAGGCCGAGCAGGACGGTCCGGCGCTGGGCCACGGCGGTGCGGCAGGCGCGGGCGACGTCGGCCAGCGCCGTCTCCGGCGAGTGGACGCGTTCGGCGACCGCGCCGACCGCCGTCGCGATCGCGGACTGGTCGACGCGGAAGTTGGACCGCACGGCCGAGGCGGCCACCTCGCCGGCCAGCACCAGCAGCGGCGTGCGGCTCTTGGCGGCCTCGGCGATGCCCGTGATCGCGTTGGTCAGCCCGGGGCCCTGGTGCACCGACACCACGCCCAGCCCGCCGCTGACCCGCGCGTAGGCGTCCGCCATGGTGGCGGCGCCGCCCTCGTGCCGCGCCGCGACGAACGTGGCGCCGCCCGCGGCCAGGGCGTTGGTGACGTGGAAATTGCCGCTGCCGACGACGCCGAAGACGGTCTCGACGCCGAGCCGGGTCAGGGCGGTCCCCACGGCCTCAGCGACGTTCATCGTTCGACGACGTCTCGTTCGACCAGGGCGAGCACGCGGGCCGGGCTGCCGGAGCCGCCCACGATGGGCAGAGGCGCCGCCAGCACGACCGCGCCGCGCACCGGGAGGCGCGCCAGGTTCTGCAGCTGGGTGAGGCCGTACTTGCCGGCGCCGAGGAAGTAGGAGTGGCAGGGGAACGGCGGCTCGAACCCGTGGGCCGCCCCGGCGTCGGTGCCGACGGTCTCAACCCCGATCCCGATGATCGGCGTCTCCTCGGCGAGCCAGCGGGCGCACTCGGCGGAGACTCCGGGCGAGTGCGGTCCGGTCTCGTCGGCGTTGAGGAACGCGGCGGCGTCGGCGGAACGGGCGTCCCAGCCCGTCCGGTAGAACAACCATCCGCCGTCGGGCAGCGGCCCGTTGACCTTCTCCCATGCGCGCACGTGGTCGATCTCCAGCACGAAGTCGGGATCGGCGGCGGCCTCCGCCGAGGCGTCCAGGACCACGGCCGGCGCCACCAGCCGGCGCGGCTCGACCTGCGAGACGTCCTCCCCGTCCCGCCCGGTGACCCAGTGGACGGGCGCGTCGAAGTGGGTGCCGACATGCTCGCCCGTCACAATGTCGTTCCAGTACCAGGCGGGGCCCCGGTCGTCGTACCGGCTGATCTCGCGCAGCGCGAACGGGACGGTGTTGGCGAAGGGCTCCGGCAGCTGCAGGATCGGCGTCGACTCCGACAGCGGCGCGGTCAGATCGACCACCTCCACCGATCCGGCGGCGAGGGCCTTGAGCAGTTCGGCGAGCACGGACATCGTTCCTCCCCTGGCACGGCGCGCGGTGAACCGAACGTATCGGCATAAGAGGTGCACAGGAAGTTGGGCTGCGCTCTGTATCCGGGTGACCCGTGTTCCCGCGGGCCCGTGTTCTACTGAGCAGCGTGACCGGAGCAGAGGCAAGGATCACCACGGGCCGGATCCGCGGCCGGGCGCACGATGGGATCACCGTTTTCAAGGGCGTGCCGTACGCGGCCGAGCCCTTCGGCCGCAACCGGCTGGCCGCGCCGGTCCCGGCCGCCTCCTGGGACGGGACGCGCGAGGCCGTCGCGTTCGGTCCCCGTGCTCCGCAGGCAGCCATGGTGCCCGGATTTCCCGGCTGGACTCCCGCCGAGGGGCTGGACTGCCTGACGGTGAACGTCTGGACGCCCGACCACGGCGGCTCGGGGCTCCCGGTCATGGTGTGGGTGCACGGCGGCGCCTACCTCGTCGGGACCTCGTCCCAGCCCGAGTACGACGGCGCCACGCTCGCCGCCGAAGGCGTGGTCGTGGTGACGTTCAACTACCGGGTCGGGATGGAGGGCTTCGGCTGGGTCGAGGGCGCGCCCGCGAACCGGGGCCTGCTCGACCAGATCGCGGCGTTGCGCTGGGTCCAGGACAACATCGCCGTGTTCGGCGGCGACCCCGGGCGGGTCACGGTCTTCGGCGAGTCGGCCGGGGCGGGCTCGATCGCGGCCCTGCTGGCGATGCCGGCCGCCCGCGGGCTGTTCCGCAGGGCGATCGCGCAGAGCGTGCCCGGCACGTACTTCGCACCGGAGTTCGCGCACCGGCTCAGCACGGCGATCACCGCGGAGGTCGGCTGTGGCCCCACCGTCGCGGATCTCGCGGACGTCTCCCCCGAGGTGCTGGTCGCGGCGGCGGAGGCGATGACGGCCAAGCTGCAGGACGACCACCCCACGTGGGGCCCGATCGCGAGCACGCCCACGCCGTACTCGCCCGTCGTGGACGGCGAGGTGCTGCCCACCACGCCGTGGCGGGCCCTCGCGGACGGAGCCGGGCGCGACCTGGAGCTGATCGTCGGCTTCAACCGTGACGAGTTCCGGTTGTTCCTGGCGCTCGCCGGGCGGTTCGGCACCCTCGGGGACGGCCATGTCACCAAGATCATGAAGCATCTGGCCCCGCCGGGCGGCGCCGCCGCCTACCGGGCCGCGCACCGCCACACCCCGGCCGAGGACCTCTACAGCCTGGTGTTGTCGGACTGGCTCTTCCGCATGCCGAGCGCGCATCTCGCCGACGCCCACGCCGCCGCGGGGGGCAAGACCTTCGCCTACGAGCTGGCCTGGCCTTCCCCCGGCCTGAAGGGGATGTTGCGCGCCTGCCACGCCCTCGACGTCCCCCTCACGTTCGGCACCCTCGACAAGGGCGTCGCGGAGCTGGTGATCGGAGAACCGGTCCCGGACGAGGCGGTCGAGCTCTCCGCGCAGTTCAGGGCCGCGTGGACCGCGTTCGCCACGACCGGTGACCCGGGATGGCCCGCCTACAACCCGGCTGGCGCCATCACCCACGTCTTCGACACCTTCACCAAGGACGTGCGCGACCCGCAGGCCCTGTCCCGCCGGGTCTGGGCCGCCCATCGCTTCGATCCGCTGGAGTAGCGGTGAGCCGCGGCTCCGTCACCTCTCGCGTCCTCAGCATCCTGGCGGCGTTCTCACCCGAGCGTCCCGCGCTGACCCTGTCCGCGATCAGCCACCAGACCGGCCTGCCGGCCCCGACCGTGCACCGGCTGCTCGGCGAGCTCGCCCAGTGGGGCGCCGTGGAACGCGATGAGCACGGCACGTACCGCATCGGCCTGCGTCTCTGGGAGGTCGCGGCGCTGGCCCCGCGCGGCCTGGGCCTGCGCGAGGCCGCGATGCCGTACCTGGAGGACCTGTACGAGGCGACCCACCAGAACGTCCAGCTCGCCGTCCTGGACGGGCTGGAGGTCGTCTACGTCGAACGGATCGCGGGCCGCGACGCGGTCCACGTCTTCACCCGCGTGGGCGGGCGATGGCCCGCCCACGCGACCGGAGTCGGGCTGGCACTGCTCGCCCATGCGGAGACCGAGCTGCAGGAGCGTGCGATCCGCGGTCCGCTGCGCCGGTACACCGCCAACACCATCGTGTCCGGCACCGAGCTGCGCCGGACGCTGGCCGAGGTGCGCCGCACGGGCGTCGCCATCAGCGACGGCCAGGTGGAGACGATCGCGCTCTCGGTCGCCGCCCCCGTGTTCGGCCCCGCCGACAAGGTCGAGGCGGCGGTCTCGGTCGTGGTCCCCTCCCACGGGTACGACTGGCGGGTCCTGGTGCCCGCGGTACGCGCCGCCGCCCGTGGCATCTCGCGGTCGCTGGGCTCGCCGCGCGCGGCGCGGACACCGAGTTCCGCGGTGCGCGGGAGCGTTGAACGTCCCGACCTGTGAACGCGATCACACACGCTTTCCATCAGATGGAACTCGCGTGGCGAGGCTCGCGTGGCCCGGGCGATGGTCGGCACATGGGATTTGCAACCAATCAGTGGTACGTCGCCGCTTACGGCGAGGAAGTCGGCGACGGCCTGCTGGCCAGGACCATCTGCGGCGAGCCGATCGTCTTCTACCGGACCGGTGCCGGGGACCCGGTGGCCCTGGCCGACCGGTGCGTCCACCGCCGCTTCCCGCTCTCGGAGAGCGTCCGCGACGGCGACCAGATCATCTGCGGCTATCACGGCTTCACCTACGCTCCCGACGGCGCCTGCGTCGCCGTCCCGGGCCAGGTCCGCATCCCGCGCACCGCGCGGGTGCCCGCTTACCCCGTGGTCGAGCAGGACTCGCTGGTGTGGGTGTGGATCGGCGATCCGGGCAAGGCGGATCAGGCGGCCATCCCGCGCGCGCCGTGGCTGGCGATGGACGGCTGGGTCACCGTGCGCGGCATGGAGCCGCTGGCCGCACGGCATGAGCTGCTCATCGACAACCTGCTCGACCTGTCCCATGAAACGTATCTGCACGCCGGTTACATCGGCACGCCCGAGGTGGCGCAGACGCCGATCACCACGGAGGTCGACGACGAGGCCGGGGTGGTCTACGTCAGCCGCCGGATGAAGGACGTGGAGTGCCCCTCGTTCTACGCGGACTCGACCGGGATCAAGGGACGCATCGACCGGTGGCAGGACATCGAGTACCACCCGCCGTGCCTCTACCTGCTGCACAGCCGCATCGCGCCCACCGGGGTGGAGCCGGGGCCCGACGCCGACGACCCGGCCGCCTGCCACGCCGAGATCGTGTACGCGATCACCCCGGAGACCGAGACGAGCACCCACGACTTCTGGATGGTGGCCCGCGACTTCGCCCTGGACGACGAGGGCGTCTCCGCGTTCCTCGCCGAGAGCAACCGCACGGTCGTCCTCCAGGACGTCGAGGCCCTGAACGTCCTGGAGAAGGTCATCGCCGGGGAGCCCGAGGGCTACCAGGAGCTGAGCATCAACATCGACACCGGCGGACTGGCCGCCCGCCGCCTCCTGCGCCGGATGACGGGCGCATGAGCGTCGTGACGTCGACCACCACCCGGCTGCGGGTCATCTGGGAACCCGGCTCGGACGTGCTGGTCGGCATCTGCCACTGCGGGGCCGAGCACCGGGCCGAGGATCCCGTGGGGATCTGGCAGTGGCTGCTCTCCCATCCCGACCACGAGGCGGAGCAGCGGTGATCCCCGAATCCGAGACCACGGTCGTCGTGACGCGCAAGGAGGCCCTCGCCGACGACGTGGCAGGGCTGACGCTGCGGGCTCCGGACGGTGGGCCGCTGCCACCGTGGGAGCCCGGTGCGCACATCGAGCTCGTCCTCGGCGACGGCTTGGTCAGGCAGTACTCCCTCTGCGGAGATCCGGACGACCCGCACGGCTGGCGTGTGGCGGTGCTGCGGGAGCAGGACGGCCGCGGCGGATCGGCCCACGTCCACGACAAGCTCGCCGAAGGCGACCGGCTGACCGTGCGCGGGCCGCGCAACCATTTCGCGTTCACGCCGTCGCGCCCACGGTGCCTCTTCATCGCGGGCGGGATCGGGATCACGCCGATCCTGCCCATGATCGCGGCGGCACAGGCAGCGGGGGCCGACTGGCGGCTCGTCTACGGCGGCCGGCGGCGCTCCTCGATGGCGTTCCTGGCCGAGCTGGAACGGCACGGCGAGCGGGTGCAGACGTCCCCGCAGGACGAGACCGGTCTCCTCGATCTCGACGGCCTGCTCGGCGAGCCCCGTGCGGACACCCTGGTGTACTGCTGCGGCCCCGAGGCGTTGCTGGCCGAGGTGGAGCGGCGGTGCGCCGACTGGCCGCCCGGCTCGCTCAGGGTCGAACGGTTCACGCCGAAACCCGAGGCCGGGGCCGCGCCGCGGGAGGCCTTCGAGGTCGAGCTCGCCCTCAGCGGCCGAACGCTCAAGGTCCCCGCTGACCGTTCCATTCTGGAGGTCCTGGAGTCCGCCGGCGTCGCCGTGCTGTCCTCCTGCCAGGAGGGCACCTGCGGCACGTGCGAGACGGCCGTGCTCGACGGCGTGCCCGACCATCGCGACTCGGTGCTCACCGAGGAGGAACGGGGCGCGGGCGACCTGATGATGATCTGCGTGTCGCGGGCCGCCGGGCCGCGCCTGACGCTGGAGCTGTGAGGTCCCTGGGACTGACGTTGACGTTGTGCAGACTATTGACGGCTGCAACGCAGACGCCTATGTTCGCAGCAGGCTCGCGACGACGCGCCACCCCCCAGGAGGTCTCCTGTGCGCAGACTCGTCCCCCTCCTCACTCCCCTGGCCGGCATGGCGGCGCTCGTCCTCTCGCTGTCGGCATGCGGCTCCGGCGACTCCGGCGGCTCCGGCTCGACCATCAAGGTCGGCTTCATCGAGTCGCTCACCGGCAACTACGCCCCGCTCGGCGGCGAGGCCAAGAAGACCGTCGACCTGGCGGTCGAGCAGATCAACACGGCGGGCGGCATCAAGGGCCGCAAGCTGGAGCTGACCACCCTCGACGACAAGACCGCGCCCGACCAGGGCGTGCTCCACTTCAACAAGCTCAAGTCCCAGGGCGTGGCCGCCGTCATCGGGTCCACGTTCTCCAACGTCGGCCTGGCGGTCGAGCCGCTCGCCGAGCGCGCGAAGATCCCCTATATCTCGCTGGCCCCGGCCGACGAGCAGGTCAACCCGGTGCGCAAGTACACGTTCGTGGTGCCGGCGATCTCATCGCGGTACGCCGAGGCCTTGTTGCAGTACTTCCAGGCCCATCAGATCTCCAAGGTGGCCGTGGCCTACGACACCAAGAGCGCCTACTCCAAGGCGGGCTTCGCCGGGATGCAGCGGTACGCGGGCCAGTACGGCGTGCAGATCGTCAAGGCCGAGCCGTACGAGACGACCGCCACCGACTTCAGCCCGGTGTTCACCCACGTCCGCGGCTCGGGAGCGCAGGCCCTGGTCGCCTGGGCGAGCGGCGCGCCCGGGGTGACGCTGGCCAAGCAGTACGCCGGCGCCCGCCTGGGCATCCCCCTCGTCATGACCGCCTCGCAGGCCACCAAGCTCTGGCTGGAGCCGGTCGGCACCGCGAGCGAAGGGGTGTACGTGCAGAGCGCCATCGGCGTCGTCGAGGACTACCTGCCGGACGGCAAGCTCAAGCAGTCGGTCCAGGAGATGTCGGTGCCGTTCCGGAAGAAGTACGGGTACGAGCCTCCCCAGTTCGCCATGGACGGCTACACGGGCGTCAAGCTGCTGGCCGCCGCCATCGAGAAGGCGGGCGAACCCGACCGGGACAAGATCCGTGACGCGCTGGAGACCCTGACCCTCGTCACACCCTGCGGGAAGTACACCTATTCGGCGACGGACCACTCGGGCCTGCGTCCCACCGACATCTCCATGAACCAGGTCAAGAACGGCAAGCTCGTGCCGGTCCCCTGGTCCCGGACGCAGCTCGCCAAGACCGCCGCGGCGGCGGGATGAGCGCCGTGCTCACCGTCGATTCGATCTCCCGCGCCTTCGGCGGCGTCTACGCGGTGCGCGACGTCGGGCTCACCGTCGCGGCCGGTGAGACGCGGGGGGTCATCGGCCCCAATGGAGCGGGCAAGTCCACGCTCTTCAACCTGATCAGCGGCCATCTCGCCGCCGACCACGGCACGATCCGCTACCGCCCGAACGGCGAGGAGCGGCGCATCGACAGGCTCAGCGCGCACGCGCGGGCCCGGCTCGGCATAGCGATCGTCTTCCAGTCCGCCCGGCTCTTCCACGGGATGACGGCGCTGGAGAACGTCATGGTGGGCGCGCACGCCCGCACCCGGCACGGTTTCCTCGCCGCGGCGCTCCGGCTGCCCAGGCACCGCCGCGAGGAGGCCGGGATCAAGGCCGACGCCCTGGCTGCGCTCGACCGGGTCGGCCTGCGGGACTGGGCGGGACGGCCGGCCGACGCGCTGCCCCTCGGCCAGCAGCGCTCGCTCCAGCTGGCTCGCGCGCTGTGCGCCCAGCCCCATCTGCTGCTCCTGGACGAGCCGGCCTCCGGGCTGCGCGCCGGCGAGCGGGAGGCGCTCGCCCAGCTGATCGAGAGCCTGCGCGCCGACGGGCTGACGATGATGCTCATCGAGCACGACGTCACGTTCGTCTCCCGTCTCGCCGACCGCGTCAGCGTGCTCGACCTCGGCCGCCTCATCGCCGAGGGCACGCCGGAGCAGGTCCGCGCCGACGCGAGCGTGGTCGCCGCCTACCTCGGGCGGGAGACGACCGGGGCCGCCGGATGGGAGGCCACCGGATGAGCGACCCGGTGCTGGAGGTGACCGGTCTCGTCGTGCGGTACGGCAACGCCACCGCCCTCGACCACGTCACCCTGCACGTCTCGGCCGGTGAGATGGTCGCTCTTGTGGGGCCCAACGGCGCGGGCAAGTCCTCCCTGGTCAACGCGATCATGGGGCTGGTCCGCCCGGCCGGGGGCACGGTGCGCCTGGACGGCCGGGCGGCGCTCGTTCCCGAGGGCCGGCAGATGTTCCCCGATCTGAGCGTCGACGACAATCTGGCGCTGGGGGCCTGGCGCCGGCGCCGCGAGGGTTCGTCGGCACGGGACACGGCGTGGGTGTACGAGGTCCTGCCCGAGCTGGCACGCCTGCGGCGCCAGAAGGCGGGTTCGCTGTCGGGCGGTCAGCAGCAGATGGTCGCGTTCGGCCGGGCGCTGATGGGCGATCCGGCCGTGCTCATCGTGGACGAGCTGTCGCTGGGCCTGGCCCCCCTGGTGACCACGACGCTCGCCGGGCACCTGCGGCGGCTCAACGCCGAACGCGGCCTGGCGGTCGTCCTCATCGAGCAGAACGCCCGCCTGGCCTTCGATCTGTGCACCCGCGCCTACGTGCTGGAGGCAGGCCGGATCCGGGCTGAGGGTCCCTGTGCCGAACTGGCCGAGAGCAGCGACGTCGTCGCGGCTTACCTGGGAGTGACGCCATGAGCGACCTCCTGCAGTACCTCGTCTCCGGGCTGGCCGTGGGCTGCGGCTTCGCGCTGCTCGCCAGCGGCCTGGTGACGGTCCACCGTGTCAGCGGCACCGTGAACTTCGCCCAGGGCATGTTCGCCGTCGTCGCGGGACTCGCCGCCGGCTCCTTCCTGTCGGCCGGGCTGCCCCACGGCGTCGCGGAGGTCGCGGCGGTGACCGCCGCCGGCGCCGTCGGGCTCCTCACCGGCCTGGTCGCCACCGGAAAGCCCGGCACCGGCCCCCGGGCCGCACTGATCATCACCCTCGGCCTGGGCTTCGTCGCGTACGCCGTCGAGATCATGGTGTGGGGCGACGGACCGCGCTCGCATCCGGGGCTCGGCGGGACGATCCAGGTCGCCGGCGCCTACGTGCAGAGACAACATCTGCTCGTCATCGCGGCCACCGCGCTGGTCTTCACCGCGCTCGGCCTGTTCTTCTCCAGGACCTACCTCGGCAAGGCCCTGAGCGCCGCCGCGTCCAACCCCTACGCGGCGCGCGCCGTGGGCATGAACGTCACCCGCATGGGACTGGCGGCCTTCGCGCTCGGCGGCGTGCTCGGCGGCACGGCGGGGGTCCTGCTGACGCCCATGTTGCCCATCTCGTTCAACAGCGACGTGCTGCTGATCACCAACGGGTTCGCCGCCGCGATCCTCGGCGGTCTGAACAGGCCCGGACTGGCCCTCGCCGGCGCGCTCACGCTGGGCGTCGCCGAGGCACTGGTCGCCGGCTACCTGGACGCCTCCTACCAGACCGTGGTCGCCCTCGTGCTGATGCTGGCGATCATGATCTGGCAGGCCTCGCGCCGGACCGCGCTCGACATGGAGGCCGCACGGTGAGCCATCTCCTCCGTTCCCCGGGAACTCTGGCCGCGCTGGTCGTCGCGGCCGTGGCGGCGGCCATGCCGGTGCTGCTGCCCCCGTCACAGGTGCCGGTGTACGTGCTGCTCCTGCTGGCGGCCATCGTCGTCACCGGCCTGTCGCTGCTCATGGGGTACGGCGGGCAGGTCTCCCTCGGCCAGGCGTCGTTCTACATGATCGGCGGCTACAGCGCGGCGCTGCTGGCCGTCCACGGCCTCCCCACCTGGGTCGCGCTGCTCGCCGCCCCGGTGATCGCCACGGCGGCCGCGGCGCTGATCGGCGTCCCGCTGCTGCGGTTGCGCGGCCATCATCTGGCGTTCGCCACCCTCGCCGTCCAGCTGATCCTGCTGAGCCTGGCCGGACGGCAGGAGTGGGCGGGCGGCGACATCGGGCTGCAGGGCATACCCCAGCTCGAGGTCGCCGGATACGAGTTCGCCGACGACGTCTCGTACGCCTACCTGGCCTTGGCCGCACTGGCCGTCGTGGTCCTCATCGCGAGGAACGTCGTCGACTCGCGACCCGGGCGCGGCCTCCGCGCGCTCGCCACCAGCGAGGTGGCCGCGGAGTCGTCGGGAGTTCCGGTGGCGGGCTACAAGCTGGCGGTGTTCAGCTTGTCGGCCGGTTTCGCCGGGCTCGCCGGCGGTGTCTACGCCTTCTTCATCGGATACGTCGCGCCCGGGTCGTTCCCCGTCCTGCTCTCCTTCGAGTACGTCGTCATGGTCGTCGTCGGCGGCACCGGCACGATCTGGGGCGCCCTCGCGGGAGCCACGGTGATCACGCTGCTGCTCCAGCTGCTCAACAACATCGGCACGATGGAGGGCATGCCGGCCGCTGCGCCCTCGGTGCTCTCGTACGCCGTCTACGGGCTGCTGCTCGTCCTCGCGATGCTCTTCATGCCGCAGGGCCTGGTGCGGGGACTGGCGTTCTCAAGCCGGCTCGAGGTCAGATGGGGCACATGGAAGACGATCTCATCTCGATCGGCGAAGCGGCGGCGAAGTTCGGCATGACGGTCTCCGCGCTCCGCTACTGGGACGAGTGCGGCCTCGCCGCACCCGCCGAGCGGCGGGGCGGCCGCCGCTGGTACGGCCCGGCGGAGCTGCACCGGATCGCCCTCATCCGGATCATGCAGGAGACCGGGCTCATGAGCCTGGACGAGATCAAGGACGTGCTGGCCGCGGCTCCGGACTGGCGCGGGACGGTGGCGGGCCGCATCGAGGCCATCGGCGCGCAGATCGAACGGCTCACCACCGGCCGCGCCTATCTGGAACACCTCCTCACGTGCCCGCGGGACGACCCGGCCGGGGGATGCCCGCATCTGCGCGAGGCGACACGGACGTGGATCGAGGATGGGATCCCCTTCCGGGCATGAGCACCAGCAGGGCGGCCGCCGCCAGGACCACGGCTCCGGCGGCGACCAGGCTCGTGCGCACCCCTGCCGCGAGTCCCCCCGAGCCGGCCGCGACCGTGCCGAGCACGGCGATGCCGAGCGCGGTCCCGGCCTGGCGGGCCGTGTTGACGGTCGCCGAGGCGATGCCCGTGCGTTCCCTGGGCACGATCTCCAGCACCGCCGCGGCCGCCGGAGTGATCGCCAGCCCCTGCCCGACGCCCGCCACCACGAACAGGGCGCCGATCGCCAGGTAGGGAGTGCCCGCGTCGAGCACGCCCATCCCGGCGAGCGCCACACCGGTCAGGGCGTATCCGAGGACCATGGGCCGCCGGGCCCCGAACGCCGCGGTCAGGCGTCCGGCCACGACCGCGGCGGGCATGATGGCGAGCGTCATCGGGAGCAGCAGCACCCCGGTCGCCATGGCCGAGTGTCCGCGCAGCTCCTGGAGATAGAGCACCGTCAGCACGAAGAACGCGCCGTTGGCGCCGAAACCCAGCGCCACCGACGCGGCGTTGGCGATGGCGAAACGCGCGTCGGAGAACAGCCGAACCGGCAACATCGGACGCGGGTTGCGCAGCTCCAGCACGACGAGCAGCGCGCCCGCCACGACGGCCGCGGTGAGGAAGCCGAGGGTGGGCGGCGAGCTCCAGCCGTGCTCGCGCGCCTCGATCACCCCGTACGTCAGCGACCCGAGCGCGGCGACCGCGGCAAGCTGACCGGCCGGATCGAGGGCGGCGTGAGCCGGATCGGCGCTTTCGGGGATCGAGCGCAGCCCGATGGCCACGGCGGCCAGCCCGAGCGGCACGTTCACCAGGAAGATGCTCGGCCAGCCGAGCGTGTCGACCAGCACCCCGCCGAGCAGCGGCCCGGAGATGACGGCCAGGCCGCTGAACATCCCCCAGAGACCCATCAGCCTCGCCCTGCGCTGGGGATCGGGCTCGGCCTGGCCGATCAGGGACAGGGCTCCCGGGACGACGATGGCCGCCGCGACTCCCTGCACCGCCCGTCCCGCGACCAGGACGCCCAGGCCCGATGCCGCGGCGCAGACCACCGAGCCGGCCATGAAGAGCCCGATGCCGCCCAGGAACAGTCGTTTGCGTCCGAACCGGTCGCCGAGTGCGCCGCCCGACAACATCAGCGCCGCCAGCGGCACCGTGAAGCCGTCGGCGACCCACTGGAGCCCGGTCACATCAGTGCGCAGGTCCGCCTGGATCTCCGGCAGCGCCACGTTGACGATCGTCAGATCGAGCAGCGCGATGAACGTGCCCATGAACGCCGAGACCAACAGGCCTGTCCGGCCTTTGCCCGCCATGTTCCCTCCCTGTGGGGACGCGGTCGCGCGGACGTTCCGCGCGCCGTGGCGGTGACGCTATGAGCTCAAGTCGGCTTGAGTTCAAGTCCGGGCGAAACGATCAGGCGGGAGACCTTCGGTTACCCCGAAGGACAAGTTAGGCTTACCTAAGTATCCCAGACGGTCGGAGGTTCGGAATGGCGACGGAGACCGCACGCAAGACCCCGAAGGTCAACAAGGCCCGGGTGCTGCGCAAGGAGAAGATCACCCCGCACATGATCCGGGTGGTGGTCGGCGGGGACGAGCTCGCCGGGTTCGACGCGGGCGAGTTCACCGATCACTACGTGAAGCTGCTCTTCGCGCCGCCTGGCGTGGACTACCCGGAGCCGTTCGACATGCAGGCGATCCGCGCCGAGCTGCCTCGCGACCAGTGGCCGGTCACGCGCACCTACACCGTGCGCGCGTGGGACGCCGACGCGGTCGAGCTGACCCTGGACTTCGTCTACCACGGCGACGAGGGCCTGGCCGGCCCGTGGGCCGCGAACGCCGAGCCGGGCGATGTGATCAGGTTCCTCGGCCCGGGGGGCGGCTACGCGCCCAGCGACGAGGCGGACTGGCATCTGCTGGTGGGTGACGAGAGCGCGCTCCCGGCGATCGGCGCTTCTCTGGAACGCGTTCCGGAGGGTGTTCCCGCCCGGGTCTTCATCGAGGTGGCGGGGCCGGAGGAGGAGCAGAAGTTCGAGGCCCCCGCCAGCGCCGAGATCGTGTGGCTCCACCGCGGCGGCGACAAGGTCGGCGACGCTCTCGTCCGGGCGGTGCGCGAGCTGGACTTCCCCGAGGGCAGCGTGCACGCGTTCGTGCACGGCGAGGCGGGCTTCGTCAAGGATCTCCGCAGGCATCTGCGGGTGGACCGGCGCATCCCGCTCGAACAGCTCTCGATCTCCGGCTACTGGCGGTACGGGCGTGACGACGAGGCCTGGCGTTCGTCGAAGGCCGAATGGAACCGCCAGGTCGAGGAAGAGGAGGCCAAGGCCCTTTCCGGCCGGAACGGCTAGGCGGTCGCCTCGGCCTCGTCGGGCTCGTCCTCCTCGGCGAAGCCCGGCACCCAGCGCTCCGCCTCGGCGCGGAAGGGGCCCTCGGCCTCCAGCTGGCACAGCACGCCGCCGCATCCGGCCAGGGCACGGCTGATGGCCAGGTACTGCGGCGGGAGCTTGATCTGGCGGACGATGCTGCCCGGCCGCATGTCGGTGGCCAGCCCCAGCCCGCGGTTGGTCTCCTGGCGCATCCATTCGCGGCTGAACCTGAACCGCTCCTCGATGAACGGGGCGGCCTGCGGCGTGACGATCTGCGCGACCAGCTCGGGGTCGACCTCGGCGTCCGGCGCGAGGAACCCCTCCTCGCGAGCCGCCGCCACCATCTCCTCACCGCTGCCCAGCGTGCTGATGCGCAGCAGCCGCCCGATCGTCCAGTGCAGCTCGGCGGAGACCCGGGCGGCGCCGCCGAAGTCCATGACGCCCAGCCTGCCGTCGTCCATCAGGCGGAAGTTGCCCGGGTGCGGGTCGATGTGGATGAGGCCGCATCGCGCCGGCCCCGCGTGCATGAAGCGGAAGAGCAGGAGGCCGACGCGGTCGCGCTGCTCGCGCGTCCCTCCGGAGATCACCTGGGAGAGCGGCGTGCCGTCGATCCATTCGGTGACCAGGACGTTGCCCGATTGGGCGACCACCGCCGGGATCAGGTAGTCGGGGTCGTCGGCGAAGGCACCGTGGAAGGCCGCTTGGGCGCGGGCCTCGTCGACGTAGTCGAGCTCCTTCTCCAGGCGCCGTTTGAGGTCGGCGACGACCGGCTTGACCTCGATCCCGGGGAACAGCGGGGTGATGAGCCTGCTCAGCCGCGAGATCTGGTTGAAGTCGCTCATGAGCGCCTTGGCCGCACCGGGGTACTGCACCTTGACGGCGACGGTGCGGCCGTCGTGCCAGACCGCTTTGTGCACCTGACCGATCGAGGCCGCGGCGGCGGGCCGGTCGTCGAACTCGGCGAACCGCTCCCGCCAGTCCTCCCCCAGCCCTTCGGCCATCACCTTGTGCGCGGTGGCGGCGGGCATGGGCGGCGCCGCCTCCTGGAGCTTGGTCAGGCTGGCGCGAAAGGGCCCGGCGAGCTCCTCGGGCAGCCCGGCCTCGAAGATCGACAGGAGCTGGCCGACCTTCATCGCGCCGCCCTTGAGCTCTCCCAGGACCTTGAACAGCTGCTCGGCGGTGCGCTGTTGGACCTCCAGCGCCACCGCTTCGGCGGGCCGTCCGATCGTCCGCTTGCCCAGGCCGACCGCGGTGCGCCCGGCGAACCCGAGGGGAAGGCTTGCCAGCTTGGCGGTGCGGGTCACCGCGCGGCGGGGAATGTCACTCACGGTTCGCACCCTCTCATGGCGGGGGGAACGATCGTCACGAAGTGTTCATTCCCCACCTTGTGGTGATTTCGTCACCAATGCCGGTACTGGCTGCGGTGCACGACCGCAGCAGCAGCTCGATCACGTCGAGAGCCGTCTCGATCTCCGGCCGGCTGCCGCCCAGATGGTGGGCGTACATGAACGAGTCGCAGATCCGCACGATCGCCTGGGCGAGGGTGCGGGTGGGCAGCGGCACCAGCAGCCGGCCCGCCTCGATCTGCTCTTCCAGCTCGGCGGTCAGCAGCGCGATGGCGCGCTCCTCGATCGGCCCCTGCATGGTGGCCAGCCGCACGAACAGCCGCGGTTCGCGCGCGGTGAACGCCTTGAGCGGCACGGCGGTGACCACGGCGCGCATGAAACGGTCCAGCACGGTGAGCACGCGGTCCGGACCGCTTCCCTGAACTCCCTGCACGGCGGTCCGGTACGTCAGCTCGGTCATCTCGGCGAGAACCGTGCCGAGCAGCTGTTCCCGGCTGCCGACCCAGCGATAGAGCGTCGCACGGCCGACTCCGAGCTCCACGGCGAGCGCGGACATGTCGATCGGTTCACCTTTGAGGTAATGCGCGGACGCGGCGGCGATCGCGTCGGCGGGCCCGAGCGCAGTCACCCGTTCAGCATCGCACAGCCCCTACCGTCACGGACCACCGAGCGGAAACCCCTTACCGCCCGGGAGCCGCGCGCTCCGGCGCGGCCACCACCGAGAGGGCGGCGAGCGCGTCGAGGGCCTGGCGCGCGTCGGGGGTGCTCGCCGGATCCGCCAGCCACTGCAGCATGAGCCCGTCGGAGATCGCCACCAGCACCGAGACCACCGCCTCGGGGTCGGCGGGCACCTCGACGCCGAGCTCGGCCGCGGCCCGGCGGATCATGGCCGCGCCGTCGCGGCGGGACTCGGCGTACGACTCGGCCAGGCGTGCCCGCAGCGCGTCCGACCGCAGCGCGGGCGCGTACGCCTCGACGCACGAGATGATCAGGGGGCGCAGCTCGTCGAACACGTCGATCAGCGCGACGAGCACGCGTTCGAGCAGCTCCCGGGTGTCGCGCACGGGCGGGCCGCCGAACATCGCCTGTTCGACGCGGGCGGTCCAATCGCGAACGACGCTCGCCAGCGCCTCGTTCAGCAAGGCCTCCTTGCCGCCGAAGTGGTAGCCGATGGACGCCAGATTGGTCCCGGAGGCGGCGACGAGATCCCGCGCGGTGGTGTGCGCGTATCCCTTCTCGCGGAGGCAGACCAGCGCCGCCGCGAGCAACCTCTCCCGATGACCTTCACTTCCCTGTTTACCCGCCACGCCTCCCATGATAGGGATCTATACGTACGTATAATACGCACGTATAGATCGGAGCCGCCGATGACTCCTCCAGCGCCCATACCGCGGGTGTCCCTCCTCCGCGCCGCCCGCTACGTCGTCGATCCCGTGGGAACGTTCGAGGCGGCTCGGCGCCGCCACGGCCCGGTGTTCCGGGTGGACTTCCCGGGTTTTCCACCCGAGGTGTTCGTCACGACCGCGGAGCTGGCCGAGCGGGTGTACGCCACCGACGCGTCGGGCGGGCGCGCCGGTGAGATCCGCCGTCAGTTCCTGGAGCCGCTGGTCGGACGGCATTCGCTGCTCACTCTGGACCACGAGCCCTGGTGGCGGCACCGCAGGCTCATCAGCCCGCCGCTGCACGGCCGGGCCATCGCCCGCTGGCGCACGGAGATCGCCGAGATCGCCGCGGCGGAGATCGCCCGCTGGCCGCTGCACACCCCGTTCGCGCTGCGCGACCGGATGCAGGGCATCACCCTGGAGGTCATCCTGCGGCTGGTGTTCGGCATCCGCGACACCCGGCGCCTGGATCGGCTGCGCGGCGCCGTCGCCGAGCTGATCGACGTCGCGGGCTCGTCGTCGCTGCTCCTGATGCCCCCGCGAACGCGCGAATGGCTGCTCGCCTCGCCCGTGCCGCGCCGGCTGCCGTTCCTGCCGACCACGCGCTTCGCGCGGGTGCGGGAGGCGGTCGACGAGATGTTGTACGACGAGATCGCGGGGCGCCGCGCCGCCCCCGATCCCGAGGCCACCGACGTGCTCTCGCTGCTGCTGGCGGCCCGGGACGAGGACGGCCGCGGCATGTCCGACCAGGAGCTGCGGGACGAGCTCATCACGCTCCTGGAGGCCGGGCACGAGACGACCGCGACCGGCCTGGCCTGGGCCTTCGAACGGCTGTTGCGCAACCGGCCGGTGCTGGACCGGCTGACCGCCGAGCTGGACGGGGGTGAGGACGAGACTTATCTGGACGCGGTGGTCAAGGAGACGCTGCGGTCCCGGCCGGTGGTCTACGACGTGCCGCGGCTGCTGGACGCCCCGCTGCGCCTGGGCGACCACGAGGCGGAGGCGGGCTGGATGCCCTCTCCGCTCATCATGCTCATCCACCGTGACCCGGCGGTGTACCCCGAGCCCGACGCGTTCCGGCCGGAGCGGTTCCTCGGTCCGGACGCGGCCCGGGCCAACAAGGCGTGGATGCCCTTCGGCGGCGGGCGCCGTTACTGCGTCGGTGCCCAGCTCGCGCTGATGGAGATGCGCGTGATCATCCGAGAGGTGCTGGCGGCCGTGGAGCTGCGAGCGGCCGATCCGGCTCCGGAGAGGCCACGGGTGCGGCACGTGACCCTCGTCCCGTCGAAACGGACACGGGTCGTGGCCCGGCCGGTGCGGTCGGGACGGTCACGGGCAGCCGCACCGTCACGGGCGGTCTGATCACCAACAGCACCACGGCGAGCAGCGCGCCCACGACGATGCCGTCCAGCCAGTAATGGTTGGCGGTGGCGACCACCACCGCGACCGTGATGACGGGATGGGCGATCCACCACCACCGCCATCGGTCGCGGGTGCTCACGATGAGGCCCGTCGCGAGGATGATGGCCCAGCCGATGTGCAGCGACGGCATCGCCGCGTACTGGTTGGCGAGGGTGTCGGTCTGCGGCGCCCCGTACACCGCGGGCCCGAAGATCGCGCCCGTGTCGATCAGGCCGGTTCCGGTGAGCATGCGTGGCGGCGCGAGCGGCAGGAACAGATGGAGGACGAGACCGGCCGCTGTCAGGGTGACGAGGACCCACCGGATCCAGCGGTAGTACGCGGGCCGCCGCAGATAGATCCACAGGAGGAACGCGGCGGTGGCCGGGAAGTGCGCATACGCGTAGTAGGAGTTGGCGGCGTGCACGAGCACGTCGTTGTGCAGGAGCGCCTGCTGCACGTCCAGTTCGCTCGGCAGCCTGAGGCTGCGTTCCAGATCCCAGATCCCGTGCGCGTTGTCGAACGCCTCCGCGACGCGCCCGTCCGCCAGCACGCGGCCGAGTTTGTACGCCCCGAAGAGCACGGCGACGAGCAGCAGTTCCCGGATGGGCCGGGGCCGCCCGCCGCTGGGCCGGAACCACGGTGAGCGCCGCGGCCAGGGATGGATCACGTACGGGCGATCTCCAGTTCGCGATGCTCCTCGGCGGCCCGGGCCTCGTCCTCGCCGAGGTGCTCGCGGAGCTTCTCGCCCTCGACGTCGACGTTCGGCAGGAGCCGGTCGAGCCAGCGCGGCAACCACCAGGCGGAGCGGCCGAGCAGCGCCATCACGGCCGGGACGATCGTCATGCGGACGACGAACGCGTCGAACGCGACGCCCGCCGCGAGCGCGAAGCCCATCATCTTGATCATCGACTCGCCGGAGAAGATGAAGCCGGCGAAGACGGCCATCATGATGACGGCGGCCGCGGTCACCACCCGGGCTCCGTGCCGGAAGCCGGTGACGATCGCCTCGCCGGGCTCGGCGCCGTGCACGAACTCCTCCCGCATCCGCGTGACGAGGAAGACCTGGTAGTCCATCGCCAGCCCGAACACCACGCCGATCAGGAAGATCGGCATCATGCTCATGATCGGTCCGGTCTCGGCCACGCCCAGCAGCGAGGCCAGCCAGCCCCACTGGAAGACCGCGACCACCGCGCCGAACGTCGCGGCGACCGTCAGCAGGAAGCCGAGCGTCGCCTTGAGCGGCACCAGGATGGACCGGAAGACCAGCATCAGCAGGATGAACGCCAGCCCCACGACCACCGCCAGATAGGGCAGGAGCGCGTCGCCGAGCTTGGCCGAGATGTCGATGTTCATGGCCGTCTGGCCGGTCACCTTGACGTCTGCGCCGGTCGCCGCCCGCAGGCCGGCGCTCTGGCCGCGCAGCTCCGACACCAGGTCCTCGGTCGCCTTGTCGCTCGGCCCGCTCTTGGGAATGACCGTCAGCATCGCGGTGTCACCGGCCTGGTTGACGACCGGCGTGGTGACGGCGGCGACGTCACCGAGCCGCTGCGCCTGCCCGGCGAAACGCTGCGCCGCGGGCTTGGCGTCGCCGCCCTCCCCGGCGTCGACGACGACCATGAGGGGGCCGTTGAAGCCGGGGCCGAAGCCCTCCGCGAGCATGTCGTACGCCTTGCGCTGGCTGGTCGAGGTGCTCTTGGTCTCGTCGCCGGGCAGGCCTAGCCTCAGGTCGAGGGCGGGCGCGGCCAGCACGCCCATCCCGACCACGGCCAGCAGCAACACCGGAAGCGGGCGCCGGAGGATGAACCGGGACCAGCGTTCGCCCATCGCGGGCTTGCCGCCCGGCCGCACGCGCCCGCCGCGCAGGCCCGGGATCTTGCCGCCGAGCACCTTGCGCCCGGCGAAGCCGAGCAGCGCGGGCAGCAGGCTCAGTGCGATCAGGACCGCGACGACCACGGCGAACGCGGCGGCCAGGCCCATCTCGGTGAGCAGCGGGATGCCGACGACACCGAGTCCGGCCAGCGCGATGACGACGGTGAGCCCGGCGAAGACGACCGCCGAGCCGGCCGTGCCGACGGCGCGGCCCGCGGCCTCCTCGCCGTCCCGTCCCTCCTCGAGCTCGTGCCGGTAACGGGAGACGATGAACAGCGCGTAGTCGATGGCGACGGCCAGCCCCAGCATGAGCGCCAGCGTGGACGTGGTGGAGCTCATCTCGATCAGGCCGGTCGCGGCGGTGATGCCGGCCATCGCGATGCCGACGCCGAGGATGGCGTTGAGCAGCGGCAGCCCGGCGGCGATGAGCGAGCCGAACGTGATGACCAGGACCACGGCGGCGACCGCCACTCCGATGATCTCGGTCGCGCTCTGCTCGGGCATGCCCTCGGTCGCGTCGCCTCCCATCTCCACCGTGAGGCCGGCGGCCTTGCCGGGCTCACCGGCGGCCTCCAGCGCCGTGCGGTCGCCCTCGTCGAGGTTGATGGACGGGACCTTGTAGGTCACCTGCGTGTACGCGATCCGGCCGTCCTGCGAAACGGACTTGGCCTGGTACGGATCGACGGCGTTCGCCACGTCCGGGAGGGCCTTGAGCTTGCTGACGACCTGCTCCACGGCCTTCTTGCTCGCCGCGTCGGTGACCTTGCCGCCGTTCGGCGCGGCGAACACCACGCGTGCGGTGGCGCCGTCGGCGGACGCCTGCGGCATCCGCTCCTCGAGCAGGTCGATCGCCTTCTGGGACTCGGTGCCCGGGATGGAGAAGTTGTTGGAGGTCGGCCCGGACAGAGTGGCGGCGCCGACGCCGAAGAGCACCAGCAGCCCCACCCAGAGCGCGGCGACGAGCTTGCGCCGCCTGTAGGAGAACCGGCCGAGCCGGTAGAGGAAGGTGGCCAAGAGAGATCAGTTCCCATCATCGCAGGCGGCTTGCGGCGGCCCGGAGGGCTTACAAGGGCAGCCCAAAAGAGGGCATACGGACATCGCCTTATGGCGGGCTGGCCATCAGGCGCGGGGGTGGGTGGGGTGGGTTTCGGGGTGCGGGTGACGCCTCTACGCGTCGCGGGCCGTCCGTGGCGGCGGAAGGCCGGCGCGCAGCTGCGCGAAGGCCTCGTCGACCAGGTCGGGCAGGTCGGTGCCGGTCATGCCTTCGACCCACAGGTCGACGGCCGCGCGCATGGCCATGCCGGCGGCGCCGGCGACCAGGTGGGGATACAGGTCGCGGTCCGGGTCGGTCCCGGTGCGGGCCGCGATGATCTCGGCGACCTCGCGCTCCATCTCGCCGATGCCGCACATCTGCTGGGCCACGAGCGCGGGGTTGGCCTTGACCACCCGCATCAGCGCGATGGTCTCGTCCCGGGTCTCGGGCGGCAGCATGATGCCGACGATCACGGTGCGCAGGGCGTCCCAGACCGGCTCCTCCGCGGGATGGAGCCGCAGGCCTTCGATCACGGCCCGCGCGCCGTCGGTCAGGGTCGCGACGATCGCCTCTTCCTTGCCGGGGAAGTAGTTGTGGAAGGTCCGGGGCGACACTCCCGCCGCCGCGGCGATGGCCTCGACCGTGACCCCCTCGACGCCGTGCTCGACGGCCAGGCGCATCGCGGCGACCCGCAACGCCTCTCGCGTCGCGGCCTTCTTGCGTTCACGCAGGCCCATCTCAACGGTCATGCCATCACGATAGGCGAAACTTGCGTGATCGGCAAAGTTTCAGGCTCTGCCAGTTTGCGTGATCTGAATCATAGTGAGCCCGATCTCATCCGGGCGAACAACCGGTCGGCGCGTTCCCGGTCCTGGAGAACCACGCTCTGCCCGTCGATCCAGGAACTGGAGCCGTTCGGCATCGTGAGGTAGGTGATCCTGCCGGGGCCGATGCGGGCGAGGCGCAGGGCGAGCGCGCGCAGTGTGTCGAACTCGGTCCCGGAGTCCACGGCGAGCGACTCGCTGGCCGCGCTGAGGAACGCGTCGAGCTTGAACGGGTTGCGCAGCGTGCCGGTGCTGGCCGCCTTCTCCGCCATGGCCCGCAGGAAGAGCTGCTGCCGCCTGACCCGGTCGAGGTCGCTGCCGGACAACCCCTTGCGCTCCCGAACGAACCGCAGCGCGCTCTCGCCGTCGAGATGGTTGACACCGGCCGGCCACGACCAGCCGTTGGTCGGGTCGTAGATCGGCTGTTCCAGCCTGATCTCGACGCCGCCCAGCGCGTCCGTCATCCGTTCGAAGCCGGCGAAGTCGACCACCGCGACGTGGTCGATCCGGAGCCCGCTCAGCTCCTCCACCGTCTCGGTGAGCAGGGCGGGACCGCCCCGGGAGAACGCCACGTTGATCTTCGCGTGCCGCCAGCCGGGGATCTCGACCCACAGGTCGCGCGGCACGGAGACCACGTACGCGCGGTGCCCGCCCTCCGGCACGTGCAGCACCATGATGGTGTCCGAGCGGGCGCGGCCCGGCCGCCATTTCTCCTCGGTCGCGTCGCCGCGCAGGTCGGAGCCGATGAGCAGCCAGTTCTGCCCCGGGTCGGGCACCGGCCGCGACGTCCGCTGCTCCGGGAACACGTCGGGCAGGCGCTGGATGTTCCGGTCGTAGCTCGCCGTCCGCCAGGCGGTCAGCGCGGAGGCTGCGAAGAACAGCACGGCGCCCGCCAGAGCCAGGTGCACCAGCAGGCGCAGCCCCCGGCGGCGCCGGGGCTCCGGCGTAACGGGCCGCGCATCGACGTCACCTCCGGGACCGGGGCAGCCGCCCCGCGCGCGGGCTCAGACGTTCCTACTCGGCTGAACGTGGACCGCTCCGCCCCGGTTCCCTGCATCCGCCCCGGTCCCTACAGCGGCAGGCCGACGTAGTTCTCGGCGAGGGACGTGGCCGCCGCCTGCGATGAGGCCACGTAGTCCAGGTGGGAACGCTGCAGGCGCCGCGTGAAGTCGTCCGCGGCCGGGTCGGCGTGCAGGAGCGTCGTCATCCAGTACGAGAAGTGCTCGGCCCGCCAGACCCGCGCGAGACACGTCGCGGAGTAGGCGTCCAGGAGCGACTCGGATCCGCTGGCGTACCGCTCGGCCAGCGCGTTCGCCAGGACGGTGACGTCGGAGACGGCGAGGTTGAGGCCCTTGGCGCCGGTGGGCGGCACGATGTGCGCGGCGTCGCCCGCCAGGAAGAGCCGGTCGTGCCGCATCGGCTCGGCGACGAAGCTGCGCATCGGCGTGATCGCCTTGTCGGTGATCGGGCCTTCGCGCAGCTCCCAGCCGTCGTCGGTGGCGAACCGGGCGGCCAGCTCCGTCCAGATGCGGTCGTCGGGCCACGCGTCCAGATCCTCGTCCGGCGTGACCTGGAGGTAGAGGCGGCTGACCTTGGGAGACCGGAGGCTGTGCAGGGCGAAACCGCGCTCGTGATGGGCGTAGATCAGCTCCTCGGTGGAGGGCGGGACGTCGGCGAGCACTCCGAGCCAGGCGAACGGGTAGTCCCGTGAGAACGTCCGGAGCCCCGGCACCGCGGGACGGCTCACGCCATGGAAGCCGTCGCACCCGGCGACGTAGTCGCAGGCGAGGGTGTGCACGGCGCCCTCGTGCCGGTAGGTCACGCTCGGCGCGGACGGGTCGATCTCGAGCACCTCGGCCTCGAACCTGATGTCGCCGCCGTCGGCCAGGCGGCACGCGACCAGGTCCTTGACGATCTCGGTCTGCGCGTAGACGGTCACCGTCCGGCCGGTCAGATCGGTCAGCGGTATGCGATGGCCCGCCCCGCCGAACCGCAGCTCCAGCCCATGGTGGACGAGCCCCTCCCGGTCGAGCCGCTCCCCCACGCCGCTGTCGCGGAGCACGTCGGTCGTTCCCTGCTCCAGCATCCCGGCGCGCTGCCGATGCTCCACGTAGTCCCGGTCACGGCTCTCCAGCACCACCGAATCGATGCCCTGGCGGTGCAGCAGCTGCGAGAGCAGCAGTCCCGCAGGGCCGCCTCCCACGATCGCGACCTGGGTGCGCATGGTGCCTCCTCGTCCGTTCTCCTGGGATCATGGCGCGCGTCACCGCTGCGTCAAGGGCTGAGTTTCCGCTCAGCGGAAGTGACGTCCAGCTGGCCGGGGGCCCCGCCGCGCCAGTGCGCGGCCAGATCGCGCGAGAGGGCGCGCGCGGCGGTCGTCAGAGGCGGCAGCAAGCGCCGGATGTCGGCGCTGCGCGTGCGCGACACGAGGGAGAGAGCAGCCACCACCGTCCCGTCGCCGGCCCGGACCGGAGCGGCCACCGAGGCGGCGCCGAGCGTCATCTCGTCCCGGGTGACGGCATAGCCGTTGCGGCGTACCTGGGCCAGGCACCTGCGCAGTTCCTGCGGATCAGTGATCGTGCGGGCCGCGTGCCGGGTCAGCCCGCCGGCGAGGACGCCTTCCAGCACCGCGTCCGGCGCGTACGCGAGCAGCACCTTGCCCACTCCGGTGGCGTGGAGCGGCAGCGTGGCGCCGACCTGCGTGACGACGGGCACGGACCGGGTCCCGCGCAGCCGCTCGACGAAGAGCGCCTTGCCGTCCCGCAGGACCGCGAGCTGGACGTTGTCATGGGTGGCCTCGTACAGGTCCTCCATGTGCGGCAGCGCGAGCTCGCGCAGGCCCGTCACGGCCGGCGCCTGGCTGCCGATGCGCCAGAGCCGGGTGCCGATCCGGTACGTGCCGTCCGGGACACGTTCGAGGAACCCGCCCGCCACCAGCTCGCCGACGAGGCGGTGGCCGGTCGCCAGGGGCAGCCCGGCACGGCGGCAGATCTCGCTCAGGTTGAGGCGGACGTCCCCGGCCGCGAAGGCGTCCAGGATCGCCATGACCTTGGCCGCGACACTCCTCAACCCGTGCTCACTCCGTGCTCACCCTGTGTTCATTCTTGTTCGGCCAGCACCTGCTGGGCCACCGCGAACGCCGCGTTGGCGGCGGGCACCCCACAATAGACGGCGGTCTGGAGCAGGACCTCTTTGATCTCCTCCGGGGTCAGCCCGTTGCGGAGCGCGGCACGGACGTGCATGGCGAGCTCCTCCAGGTGCCCCCTGGCCACCAGGGCGGTGAGGGTGATGCAGCTGCGGGTCCGGCGGTCGAGGCCGGGCCGGGTCCAGATCTCTCCCCAGGCGTAGCGGGTGATCAGGTCCTGGAAGTCCGCGGTGAACGCGGTGGTGCCGGCCACCGCCCGGTCGACGTGGGCGTCGCCGAGCACCGCGCGCCGCGTCCGCATGCCCTCGGCGTGCCGCTGCTCGTCGTTCATCCGGGGAGTCCCTTCCACGTACGGTCCAGATGGGAGGTGATCGCGCGGGTGACGGCCTCCGGCCGTTCCGCGTTGGCGAGGTGTCCCGCCCCCTCGATCACGACCAGCGCGGCGTCCGGGATCCCGGCGGCGAGCGGCTCGGCATGATCGGCGGGCGGGGTCGGCACGTCCTGCGCGCCCCCGACCACCAGCGTCGGCGCGGTGATCCCGGCGAGCCGCTCCGTCGCGTCGAAGCGGGCGAGCGCTTCGCAGCACGCGGCGTACCCCTCGGCGTCGGTGGTGCGGAGCATCTCGACGTAGGGCTGGGCACCGGTGAAGCCCGGCGTGAACCAGCGTTCGGCGGCGGTATCGGCGAGCGGTCCGGTGCCATCACGGCGTACGCGCCCGGCCCGTTCGTGCCAGGCCTCCGGCGGCCCGAAGCGGGGCGACGTGCAGCACAGGACCAGGCTGGCGACCCGTTCGGGCGCGCGGAGCGCCAGGGCCGTCCCGACGGCCCCGCCGAGCGAGACCCCCGCGTAGGCGACCCGGTCGATCTCCAGCCGGTCAAGTGACCGGACGATCTCGTCCGCGAGATCTTCGACGGTGACGGCGCCCATGGGAGAGGGTGACCGTCCATGGCCGGGCAGGTCGTACCGCAACACCCGCCAGCGCCGGGCGAGCACGGGCATCTGCGGGTCCCACAACTCCGTGCTGGTGCCGAGCGACGGGCCGAGCACCACGAGCGGTGCGCCCTCCGGGCCGTCGAGGCGATGGTGCAGGGCCGTCATCGCACGCTCCCGCGGTACGCGGCGAGGGCCCGATCGACGAGATCCGGGGCGGCCCCGGGGCCGGGCTCGGCACCGAGGACCATCAGGAGATCGTCCAGGTTGGCGCGCATCCGGCCGGGGAAGACCTCCAGCCCGTCGAGCATCTCCGCCGTGGTCGCGGCGGCGCCGCCGGTCAGCCGGAGGCACTCGCGGAACGGCTGCCACTCGGCGTGCCACTCCCCCGCGGGCCGCTCCAGCGGCGCGGCCTGGGCCGCGAGCACGACCTGGGTGTACGTGGGCACCTGCAGGGCGGCCGATCTGATCATGATGGCGAGGGCGGGGTTGCGCTTGTGCGGCATCGCCGACGAGCCGCCGCGTCCTGGGGCGGCGGGCTCCGCGACCTCGTCGATCTCGCTCTGCGCCAGCAGCACGACATCCGTGGCGATCTTGCCGAGGGAGCCGGCGGTCAGGGCGAGCGCGGCGGCCAGCTCGGCCACCGGCGTACGCCTTGTGTGCCACGGCAGAACCGGTTCGGCGAGCCCGGCCTCCTCCGCGAAGGCGCGGAGCATTTCCAGCGCCCGGTCGCCGAAGGCGTCCAGCGTCCCCGCCGCTCCGCCGAGCTGCACGGGCAGCCGTACGGACGCGAGCCTGTCACGGGCCTCCAGGACACCGGTCAGCCAGCCCGCCGCCTTGAGCCCGAAGGTGATGGGGAGGGCCTGCCGCCCGAGAGTGCGGCCCGCCATCGGGGTGTCGCGGTGCCGCTCGGCGAGCGCGGCCAGCAGGGCGAGGACGCGGTCGAGATCGGCGCGCAGGATCGCCCGGCTCCGGGAGGCGACGAGCATCGCGGCGGTGTCGATGATGTCCTGGCTGGTGGCGCCCTTGTGGACGTGCTCGCCGGCTGACCCCGCCAGCCGTCTGAGGTCGGCGACGAGCGGGACCACCGGGTTGCCTGCCGCGCGGGCCCGGCGGGCCAGCTCGACCAGGTCGATCCCGTCCGCACGCGCGGCCCGTTCGATGGCCGCGGCGGCCTCCGGCGGAACGAGGCCCAGCCGGGCCTGGGCACGGGCCAGCGCCGCCTCGGCGTCGAGCATGGCCCGCAGCCAGGCGCGGTCACCGGCGGCCGCGCCTGCCGCCGTCCCGGCGCGGACCGGGGACAGCAGCCCGGCGTCCGGCTGCCCGTGCTCGTCAGAACCGTGCCCGTCAGGACCGCGCCCGTCAGAACCGTGCCCGTCAGAAACCAAGGAAGACCGTCTCCCGTTCGCCTTGCAGGTGGATGTCGAAACGGTAGGATCCGTCGGCCTCGCGTTCCGCGATCAGGGTGTCACGCCGCGCCACCGGCACCTCGGCCAGGAGGGGATCCTCGTCGTGTGCGTCCTCGGGGAAGTAGAGCCGGGTGAAGACGGGTTTGAGCAGCCCCCGCGCGAAGACCAGGACGGCGAGGTAGGGGGCGCCGGCGCCCACCGGTCCGGGCTTGACCGTGGAGAACCAGTAGCTCCCGTCCGCCCCGGTGGGGCATCGCCCGAAGCCGGAGAAGCCCCCCACGGCCCGCCGCAGCCCACCGGGCCCTCGCGGGATCGTGCCGGTCTCGTCCGCCTGCCAGATCTCCACCAGCGCGTCCGGGACCGGCGCGCCGGCTCCGTCGTAGACCCGGCCGTGCACACGGATGGCGTCGCGCCGGGCGCCGGCGACGATCTCCGGGCCGCCTTCGTAGGGCAGCGCGTGGCCGAAGAAGGGCCCCACGGTCTGCGAGGGGGTCGTCATCACTCCTCCACCGGGGTGTCGCCGAGCACGATGTCCCACTGGTAGCCGAGGGCCCACTCCGGCTCGGTGGTGTCCATGTCGAACCGGGCGATCAGGCGGTCCCGGGCCTGCTCGTCCGGGATCGACTGGAAGATCGGGTCGTAGGGGAACAGCGGATCGCCCGGGAAGTACATCTGGGTGACCAGGCGCTGGGTGAACGCGGTGCCGAACACCGAGAAGTGGATGTGCGCCGGCCGCCAGGCGTTGTGGTGGTTGCGCCAGGGATAGGCCCCCGGCTTGACGGTGACGAACCGGTAGCGGCCCGCCCCGTCGGTGAGGCAGCGGCCCGCCCCGGCGAAGTTCGGGTCGAGCGGCGCCGGATGCTCGTCGCGCTCATGGGCATAGCGTCCCGCGGAGTTGGCCTGCCAGACCTCGACCAGCGCGCCGGGCACCGGACGGTGCCGGGAGTCCAGCACCCGGCCGGTCACGATGATCCGCTCACCGAGCGGCTCGCCCTGGCCCTGCCGGGTCAGGTCGGCGTCCAGCGCGCCCACCTCGGCGTCGCCGAACACGGGCGCGGTCAGCTCGACGCTGTCGGGCCCGAGCTTGGGCATGACGAGCTCCTGAGCGGGCGCCCGCAGCACGGTGCTCGTGTAGGCGGGATGCAGGTACGGGGGATGTGTCATGCCGGCTCCATGATTGAGGGCCCGGTGCGGGCGCGGATCTCCTCGGGCGTCACGCCCGGCGCGGTCTCGACCAGGACGAGGCCGTCGTCCGTCACGTCCAGCACGCCCAGCTCGGTGATGATCCGGTCGACGCAGCGGGCGCCGGTCAGCGGCAGCGAGCACTGTTCGACGATCTTGGCGGCGCCGTCCCGGGTGGTGTGCTCCATCACGACGATCACCTTCCGGGCGCCGTGGACCAGGTCCATCGCACCGCCCATCCCCTTGATCATCTTTCCGGGCACGGACCAGTTGGCGAGGTCGCCCCGCACCGAGACCTGCATGGCACCGAGCACCGCGATGTCGATGTGGCCGCCGCGGATCATGCCGAACGACAGCGCCGAGTCGAAGGCCGCGGACCCGGGCAGCAGCGTCACGGTCTCCTTGCCCGCGTTGATGAGATCGGCGTCGACCTCGTCCTCGGCCGGGTAGGGCCCGACGCCGAGCAGCCCGTTCTCCGCGTGCAGCACCACGTGCCGCCCCTCGGGGATGAAGCCGGGGATCAAGGTCGGCAGTCCGATGCCGAGGTTGACGTAGGCCCCGTCCGGCAGCTCCGCGGCCGCCCGCGCGGCGATCTCGTTCCTGGACCACGGCATCAGGACCGCACCGTCCCCCGCGCCGGAGGCGCTGAAATCGTACGCCGCTCGATCGGCTTGTCGGCGGCCTGTTCCGGGGTCAGTGCCACCACGCGCTGCACGAAAACGCCCGGCAGGTGAACGGCGTCCGGATCCAGCTCGCCGGGCTCGACCAGTTCCTCCACCTCCGCCAGGGTGACGCGACCGGCGGTGGCGCAGAGCGGATTGAAGTTGCGGGCGGCCTTGTCGAACACGAGGTTGCCGTGCCGGTCACCCTTGGCCGCGCGCACCAGCGCGAAGTCCGTCGTGATGGCCTCTTCGAGCACGTAGGGCCGCCCCCCGAACTCCCGCACCTCCTTGGGCGGTGAGGCGATCTCAACGCTGCCGTCCGCCGCGTACCGCCACGGGAGCCCGCCCTCGGCGACGAGCGTGCCGACACCGGCGGGCGTGTAGAACGCGGGAATCCCGGCGCCGCCCGCCCGCAGCCGTTCCGCGAGCGTGCCCTGCGGCATCAGCTCGACCTCGATCTCTCCGGCCAGGTACTGCCGGGCGAACTCCTTGTTCTCTCCGACGTACGAGCCCATCGCGCGGGCGATCCGCCCGGCCGCGAGCAGCTGCCCGAGCCCTCTGCCGTCAAGCCCGCAGTTGTTGGAGACGATCCGCAGGTCTCCGGCGCCCTGCTCGTGCAGCGCGCGGATCAGTACCGAGGGCACGCCGCAGAGGCCGAAACCCCCGACCGCGAGTGACGCCCCATCGGCGATGTCGGCGACGGCGTCGGCTGCCGAGGCCACGACCTTGTCCATTCGCTCTCCTCTCCAGCCCTCACCATCCCAGCGGTCGCACCGGTGAGGGACCGAGGTTTCCACTCAGCGGAAACCCAACCCGGCCGCCCGGCGGACGCCCCGTTCCGGGCGTCTCACCATGAGGTGACGCACTCTCGTTCAGCAGGGGTGGCCATGGGCGTCTTCGAGGCCGAACCGGCGACAGGCCCGTCCATTTCCTCGAAAGCGCCTCCCCGCGCGGCGACCGAAGCGGGGAAGGCGCTGGTCGCGGCCGATCTCGCAAGCTGTGCGCCGGGGGAGCGATCACTGTTCGTCCATGACGTCTGCTCGATGATCCGGCAGGGGTACGACCGGGTGGTGCTGCTGCGGCTGGCCCGTCCGGTGCCGATGCGCGAAGGTCCCCGACCCACGGCGGTGCGGGCGGTGCTGTTGCTCGCGCTCACCTCGGGCTGGCCGTACGGGCTCAACGTCGTCGCGGGATCGTTCTCTTCGGACATGGCGCTGCACGGGCCGCGTGGCCATCTCTACGGAGCGCTGCTCAGCCTCAGCTGCGCGCTGATGCTGACCATGGCGTGGGTCGGCTGGAGGTATGCGGAGCGCAACGCGCCGCCGGTGGCGGAGTTGTTGTGCGCGTCCCCAGACCGGGACGACATCGTCAGGTGGCTCGACCGCTGCCAGGGTCGGGGCAGACAGATCGCGTGCGGGTTGGCCGGAGCGGTGATCGGCGTCGTCGGCGCGTTCGTGGATCTGAACCGCAGCGGCGGTCATGACGTGTCGTTCCTGCTGGCCTACCTGCCGGCGATGTGGACGGGGTTCCTGGGCGGCGGAGTGCTGTACTGGGTGACGGTCACCGCCTGGGTGCCGCACAAGCTGCGCCGTTGCCGGAACCTACGGCTGACCTGGATGGACCCGGCCCACACTCCCGGCATCGAGCGGCTGTGCACGTGCTTCGCCCTGGTGGCGGCGGGGCTCGGCTTCGGCGTGATCACGATCGAGCTGTCGGCCGTCGCGGCGGCGGCGGACGATCCGCCGCTGGCACTGCGGCTGTTTCTCTACGGGTTCCCCGTGGGGGCCGCGCTGCTCGCGTTGTACGCGGCGGTGCTGCCGTTCGTGACGCTGTCAAAGGTCGTGCGGGCCTACCACGTCGAGGCACTCGGCACGCTGATGACCCCGGTGGCCGCGCCACCGGAGCGGCTCCTGCTGGACAAGGAGCTCAAGGAGGCGGCGGAGGCCTACCGCGCGCTGCGGTCGCAGCGCACGCTGCCGGTCCGTACCTGGGCGATCCTGCAGTACGTGACCGGCATCGTCGCCTCCCTGATCATCTTTTTCATCCAGCAGGCACTGAAGTAGCGTCCCCGTGCACCTGCGGCAGGCCGAACAGTTCGAAGAGCGAAAGGTCGAAGAAGACCCCGACGTGCGAGACGGCGCCCTCGGCGTCGATGCTGAGCACCTGCAGCTGGAACGCGCGGTGCACGCCGTCGTCGTCGCGCTTGTACATGCCGAAAGCGGGCTGACCGTTGGCGGACGTCGGCACCATGATGATGTCGCCCGGACCGGGGCGGCACTGCGCCCGGATGAGCCGCCCGATCGCCTCGGGGCCGACGAACCATTCGGGGAACGGCGGCATCTCCCAGGCCGCGTCCTCCTTGAAGAGCTTGACCAGGCCCTCGATGTCGGCCTTCTCGAACGCGGCGGCGTAGCGTTCGAGCAGCTCCCGCTGCTCGGGGTCGGTCGGCTCGGCGAGCGCGTCCTGGTCGGGCGCCACCTGCTCCAGCTGGGCGCGGGCGCGCTGGAGCGCGCTGTTGATCGCCGGCGTGGAGGTCTCGAGCAGCTCGGCCACCTCGGCGGCCTTCCACTTGAGCACGTCGCGCAGGATGAGCACGACCCGCTGCTTGGCGGGCAGATGCTGGAGCGCGGCGATGAACGCCAGCCGGGTGCTCTCCCGGGAGACGGCGATCGAGGCCGGGTCGGCCGCCTCGGAGCCGAACACGCCGTCGGGCGCGGGCTCCAGCCACGGCACGTCGTCGAGGGCGACCACGGGCCGCTCCGGGTCGTCGCTCGGCGCGCCCAGGCCTGAGGGCATGGGCCGCCGGCCGCGCTGGTCGATGGCGGTCAGGCAGACGTTGGTGGCGATCCGGTAGAGCCAGGTCCGCAGGGACGACCGGCCCTCGAAGCTGTCCTGGGCCTTCCACGCCCGGATGTAGGTCTCCTGGACCAGGTCCTCCGCGTCGTGGATCGACCCGAGCATGCGGTAGCAGTGCGCCAGCAGCTCACGCCGGTAGTTGTCGGCTTGGCTCTGGAAGTCCTGGTCGACGGTGATGTTGGCCATGATCGTGATCCTCACGCGCGGCACGAAGGTCGATGTGGTGGATGCGACGGTATGCGACACCACTGACAGAACCTGGGCGACACGGTATCACCTCCCTCAATAGGGCTCTGACCAGGCATTTTGCAATCGGGCGATGAGTTCTTGAACCCGCCGTGGTCCATATCCCCGAACGCACTGAGCACCGACGCTGAAGACGGAGTGGATGATGAAGACAGAGATCGGGCGAGCCGGGCGGCGGGAATGGATCGGCCTGGCGGTGCTGACGCTGCCCACCCTGCTGCTGTCCCTGGACATGAGCGTGCTCTTCCTGGCGCTGCCCCACCTGAGTGAGGACCTGGGGGCGAGCGCCACCCAGCAACTCTGGATCATGGACGTGTACGGCTTCATGATCGCCGGGCTGCTGGTCACGATGGGCACCCTGGGCGACCGGATCGGCCGGCGCCGGCTGCTGCTGATCGGCGCGACCGCGTTCAGCGTCGCCTCGGTCGCCGCCGCCTACTCCACCAGCCCCGAGATGCTGATCGCCACGCGGGCGATCCTCGGCGTCGCCGGGGCCACGCTGATGCCCTCCACGCTGGCGCTCATCAGCACGATGTTCACCGACGCGCAGCAGCGGGGCCGGGCCATCGCGGTCTGGATGAGCGCCTTCATGGGCGGCGTCGCGCTCGGCCCGGTGGTCGGCGGCGCGCTGCTGGAGCACTTCTGGTGGGGCGGGGCGTTCCTGCTCGGCGTCCCTGTGATGCTGCTCCTGCTCGCGACGGGCCCGTTCCTGCTGCCGGAGTACCGCGCCGAGCGGGCCGGCCGGCTGGACCCGCTCAGCGTGGCGCTGTCGCTGGCCGCGATCCTGCCGGTCGTGTACGGCCTCAAGGAGATCGCCAAGAGCGGCTGGGAGCCGCTGCCCGCGACCGCGGTGGTCGCCGGAGCCGCGTTCGGCGTGGTGTTCGCCCGGCGGCAGCGGCGCCTGCCCGACCCGCTCCTGGACCTGCGCCTGTTCGCCAACCGCACGTTCAGCTCGGCGCTGGTGATCTGGCTGCTGTTCGGCCTGATCCAGGGCGGCAGCTACCTGTTCTTCGCGCTGCACCTGCAGGTGGTGGCCGGGCTCTCCCCCATGGAGGCCGGGCTGTGGCTGCTCCCGTCGTCGCTGGCGATGGTGGTGGGCTCGCAGGCGGCCCCGGCGCTGGCGCAACGTTTCCGGCCCGGCTCACTCATCGCCGGCGGGCTGCTGGTGACGGCGCTCGGGTACGGGGTGCTGACCGGGGTCGACGCGGACGGCGGTGTGGCCATCCTGGTGACCGGCCTGGTGATCTCCCTGCTCGGCGTCGGCGTGGCGGCGGCCCTCGGCACCGACCTGATCCTCGGTGTGGTCCCGCCCGCGAAGGCCGGATCGGCCTCGGCGCTGTCGGAGACCAGCGCGGAGCTGGGCATCGCGCTGGGCGTGGCCACGCTGGGCAGCCTGGGCACGGCCGTCTACCGCGACCGGCTGACCGACGCGCTGCCCGGCGGCCTGCCCGACGAGGCGGTCAGGACCGCCACCGAGGGCATCACCGGCGCCGCCGCCGCGGCCGGAACGCTGCCCGCCGGGCAGGCGGGCCAGCTCATCGCCGCCGCCCACGACGCGTTCACCACGGGCCTCACCACCCTGGCCGCGCTCAGCGCCGTCCTGTTCGTCGGGCTGGCCGCCCTGGCGTTCGTCACGCTCCGGCACGTACGGCCGGGCTCAGAAGTCGAAGCCGCCGGGCCGTCCGTTGCGGTCGGCGAGAAGCCCGGCGAGGGTGGCCACGGCGATCTCGGCCGGCGTGCGGGATCCGATGTTGAGGCCGATGGGACGGTGCACCCGGGCGATGTCGGCGGCGGAGACCCCGAGGCCGGTCAGGGCCGGGACGTGCGGGGCGGGATGCCGGGGGTTGCCCATCACGCCGATCCAGCGGACCTGGTGGGCGAGCGCGTCACGCAGCATTAGCCCGAGCTCCTCGCGATGGTGGTCGGTGACCACCACGTCGGTGCCCGCGTCCAGGCTCGGTGGGATCTCGGTGACCACGTCGGCATCGAGGGCCACCGAGCCCGCGCGTTCCTTGTCGGGCTCCAGCAGAAGACAGCGATAGCCCAGGTCAGCGGCGTACCGCAGCAGGAACTCCGCCACCGGTGAGGCGAACACCACCACCAGGGTGCGGTCGCCTGTGTCGGGCCGGACGTCACCGTGGGCGACGGCGCACGCCGGGTCGGATTCGATAGACTGGGACATGCCGCCAGTGTCGCAGAGCCCGCGCGTTCGCCGCCCGTGCTCGACTGACAGCCGGAAACACTTCCCTCCGGGCCCGGTTGCCTGCACCCTGGATTCCACAACCCCCGGCAGGCACGCTCAGGAGGGACAGTGATCGTGAGACCGGAGGGCGGCCCGCGGGTTGTCGTGGGGGTCGACGACTCGGCGGGCGCACGCTGCGCACTCGCCTGGGCGATCGGCGAGGCCCGCATCCGGGGACTGCCTCTGCTGGTCGTCCACGCCGCGCCGCTGCCCGCCCACGTCGCGGCGGCCGGCCAGCTCGGCTGCGTGACCGAGGCGCTGCAGAGCGCAGGCGAGCAGCTGATCGCCCAGTTGCTCTGCGAGGTGGCCGACGGCTCGCCGGCCGGCGTCGAGACGGCCACGCTGTCGGTCGTCGGAGAGCCGGGCGCCACCCTGGTACGGCTCGCCCGCGGCGACGACATCCTCGTCGTGGGCCGCGGCGAGCGGCCCGCGCTCTCCCGGTTGCTGCGCCCGTCCGTGCGCCTGCACTGCGCGCGCCGCACCCGCGCCACCTTCGTCTGCGTCCGGCCGCCCGCCGTCCAGTCGGTCATCGAGGAGCTCTCGGACGGCGAGAGGCCCCACGACCGGTTCGGGATCCGCAGGCTGAGCCAGCTGCTGTGGGGGTCGGACTCCGGCACGGTCAACGGCACCAAGGATCGTTGAGGACCCCGGCGGAGACCGGCACGCCGTGGTTGTGCGACGGTGGAACATGCGCAAGTACGTGATCTTCGGCGTCCAGGGCAGCGGCAAGGGCACCCAGGCCCTGCGCCTCGCCAAGGACCTCGATCTGGTGCACATCAGCGTCGGCGACATCTTCCGCTGGCACGTCCAGAACCACACCAAGCTCGGCGCCCAGGTGCGGCGCACCATGGCTGCGGGCGAGCTGGTCGGCGACGACCTGGTCGAGGGCGTCGTCCAGGACCGGCTCGACCAGCATGACTGGAACTACGGGTTCGTCATCGACGGCTTCCCGCGCAACGCCCGGCAGGCGGAGTTCTTCCTGGAGAGCTACGACATCGACTCGGTCATCCATCTGGACCTTCCCGACAGCGAGGTCCGCCGCCGCGTTCTGGCCCGGCGCCTGTGCTCGCGGTGCGGGCTGGACTACAACCTGATCTCGACGCGGCCCAAGGAGGAGGGCCGGTGCGACGTGTGCGGCGGCGAGCTGGTCGCGCGCGAGGACGACACTGAGGAGGCCCTGGCCGAGCGCCTGCGCATCTACCACGAGAAGACCGACCCGGTGCTGGAGATCTTCCGGCGCAAGGAGTTCGTGGTGAGGGTGGACGCGCGCGCGGACATCGCGACGGTACAGCGCGACCTGCGGAAGCAGCTCCACCTGCCCCCACCACTTGAACGCCTTGAAGACCACCCTGGCCGCGGACGCTGAAGGCACACGCCCTGGCGCGCTGGTGACCTTGTCCGCGGGCTCACGCCTGGGGCAGATCCAGCAACGCGGCCAGCGCCGCACGGTGCCTGTCGGGAGTGCCGAACGCGAGGGAGATGCTCTTGGCCCGCTTCAGGTACAGGTGCGCGGGATGCTCCCACGTGAACCCGATGCCGCCGTGCATCTGGACGCACTCCTCCGCCGCCCTCACCGCGACGGCCGAGCAGTGTGCCTGGGCGACGGCCACCGCGATCTCGGTGTCGGGGTCGCCTGCGGCGACGCAGTCCGCGGCGTAGCGCGCGACGGCGCGAGCCTGCGTGATCGAGGTCCACAGGTCGGCGAGCCGGTGCTTCAGCCCCTGGTACGAGCCGACGGGACGGCCGAACTGGAAGCGCGTCTTCAGATGGTCGACCGTGGTCTCCAGGCAGCGTTCGGCGAGGCCCAGCTGCTCGGACGCAAGCAACGCCGCGCCCGTGAGGAGCGCCGTTCGCACGGCACGGGCAGCCGCCTCCCCTGCCGCGATCTGCCGGGCCGGGACGTCGGCGAGCGCGATGTCGCAGAGCCTGCGGGTCATGTCGAGCGAGGTCACCGCCGTCCGGCGGGCGTCGGCCGCGTCCACCGCGTAGAGACCGTCCTGCGCGGGCACCAGCAGGACGTCGGCGGCGAGGCCGTCGGCGACGCTGGTGATGGCGCCGGTCAGCCTGCCGTCCGCGGCCTGTGCGCCGTCGCGCATCGCGACGCCGGGGGCCGTGGTGAACGGCACGGCAAGGACGGCGATCTTCTCGCCGGCGGCCAGCTCGGTGAGCAGGTCGCGCTCCCCGGCGGCCATGAGGGCGGCCGTCGCGAGCACGGCGCTGCCCAGGAACGGCACGGGCGCGACGGCCCGGCCGAGCTCCTCCATCGTCACCGCGGTCTCGCGCCAGGTCGCGCCCGCGCCGCCCTGCTCCTCGGGGACCGGCAGTCCGGCGCAGCCCAACTCGGCGGCCACCGCACGCCAGAGTTTGGCGTCGTACGGCTCCTCCCGTTCGGTCCCGGCGAGCACGTCGCCCCAGGGGCACTTGTCGTCGAGCAGGCCGCGCAGACCCGCGCGCAGGTCGTTCTCGATCTCGCTGTACAGCAGGTCGCTCACTTGGGGAGGTCCTTCCACGCCACGTCCTTGTCGACCCGGATCTCGCCCGGGAGCCCGAGCACGCGCTCGGCGATGATGTTGCGCAGGATCTCCGAGGTGCCGCCCTCGATGGAGTTGCCCTTGGCGCGCAGGTAGCGGTAGCCGGGCGAGCGCCGGGTGAAGTCCACCTCGGTCGGGCGGCGCATCGTCCAGTCGTCGTAGCGCAGCCCGTCCTCGCCGAGCAGTTCGAGCTCCAGGCCGGAGACCTCCTGGTTGAGCTTGGCGAACGCGAGCTTGGCCGCTGAGCCCTCAGGGCCGGGCTGGCCCGCGGTGAGCTGCTGGCGGAGCCGCTCACCGGTGAGGCGCGCCGCCTCGGTCTCGACCCACGCGCGCAGCAGCGCGTCGTGCAACCCGGCCGTGCGCAGCTCCGGTCGCTCCCGCCACAGCTTGGCGACCACGCCGATCATGCCGCTCTCCCGGGGCGTGGCGGCGCCGCCGATGGCGACCCGCTCGTTCATCAGCGTGGTGGTGGAGACCTGCCAGCCCTGGCCGACCTCGCCGAGGCGGTGCTCGTCGGGGATCGCGACGTCGGTCAGGAATACCTCGTTGAACTCGGCCTCGCCGGTGATCTGCCGCAGCGGCCGCACCTCGACGCCGGGCGCGGTCATGTCGCAGACGAAGTAGGTCATGCCGCGGTGCTTGGGCACATCCGGGTCGGTGCGGGTGACGAGGATCGCCCAGCGGGCCTCGTGGGCCATGGAGGTCCACACCTTCTGCCCGTTGACGATCCACCGGTCGCCGTCGCGGACCGCCCGGGTGCCGAGGGCCGCGAGGTCGGACCCGGCGCCCGGCTCGCTGAAGAGCTGGCACCAGACCTCCTCACCCGTCCACAGCGGGCGGAGGAATCTGCGCTTCTGCTCCTCGGTGCCGAACGCGAGGATCGTCGGCGCCGCCATGCCCAGCCCGATGCCGTTGCGCTCGGGCTGGTTGCGGGGCGCCTTCGCCGCCGCGAACCGCGCGTCCACGGCGGGCTGCAGGGCGCGCGGGGCGCCGAGGCCGCCGTGTCCCACCGGGTAGTGCACCCAGGCGAGACCCGCGTCGTACCGCGCCCGCAGGAACTCCAGCGGCTCCATGGTCGCGGGATCGTGGGCGGCGAGGAACTCATCGACCCGCGCCCGCAGGTCGTCGGCGTCGGGGAGTGCTGTGCTCACGTACGGACCTCCACATACCAACCGGTCGGTATGGGCCACCTTAGGAAGCCCGGGGCGAGCCCGTCAACAGCCGGGATCAGGTGAGCTGAGCTGGAAGGTCGGCCCGATGGAGCACGGTGAGCGTGCTGACGGCACGGGTGAGGACGACATAGAGGCGCGCAAGCCCCCGTTCCTCGGCGGCCACGATCGCCGCGGGCTCGGCGACGATCACGTGGTCGTACTCCAGTCCCTTGGCCAGGGACGCCGGGACGATCAGCACCCGCTCGTCCGCGGCGGCCTGCGGGCCGAGCAGATCGTGCGCCAGGCCCGCCTCGGACAGGGTCGCCACGTACCCGGGAACGGCGTCGTCCGGCACGATCAGGCCGATCGAGCCCTCGCGCGCCAGCGCGGCCTTCACGGCTTCGGCGACACCGGCGCCGAGCTCCGGAACGCGCCGCACGGTCAGCGCGCCCGCCCCCGGCCGCAGCGAGCGCGGCACCGCGAGCTCCGGCGCCACGTGGGGCAGGAGCCGGGCCGCGAAGTCCAGCACCGAACCGGGGACGCGGAAGCCGAGCGTCAGCTCGGTGACCTCGCCCTCCTGGCCGAGGTGGCGCAGCACGTCCTCCCAGGAACGCGCGGACCAGGCGGTGGTGCCCTGCGCGAGATCGCCCAGCACCGTCGCCGACCCGGTGCCGCAGCGGCGGCCCAGCGCGCGCAGTTGCATCTCCGACAGGTCCTGGGCTTCGTCCACCACGAGATGCCCCAGCGACGGCGTTCGCTCGATCAGGTCGTTGAGCTCGTCCAGCAGCGCGCGGTCGGCCGCGGTCCACTTGGCCGAACGGTGTGATCGGGCAGGCTTGGCCCACCCGATCGCCGCCTGCTCCTCGTCGGTGAGCACGCCCCCGGCCGCGGCCCGGAGCTCCGCCGGATCCGACAGCAGCCGGAAGAGCACCTGCTCGGCGGTGACCTTGGGCCAGACCTGGTCGAGGAGCTGCTTCACCGGCTTGGAACGGGCGACCTGGTCCTGCACCCGGTCGTCAGGTGCCTCGCCGCGTTCCTCCATCCGGACGAGGATCTGGTGCGCGAGCCGCTGGGCGAACGAGGTGCGGCCGTTGCCGTACCGCATGGTCCCGCGAAGCGCCGCTGCGATCTCACGGACCTCGTGCTCGGCGAGCCGGAAGCGGCTCGCGCCGCGCGTGACGACCAGGCCCTCCTCCGGCTTGCGCAGATGGCGCCAGAGCGCCTTGCGCAGCACGTCCGCCATCCGGGCGTCACCCTTGACGGCCGCGACCGCCGCGGGCTCGGTGGCCGTGGGCTCGCCGAGCAGGTCGTCGATGGTGGCCTGGTCGACCTGGACCTCGCCGAGGGCGGGCAGCACGGCGGAGATGTAGGCGAGGAACGCGCGGTTGGGGCCGACGATCAGCACTCCGGACCGGGCCAGCCGCTCCCGATGCGTGAACAGCAGATACGCGGCACGATGCAGGCCGACCGCCGTCTTGCCGGTGCCCGGCGCACCCTGGACGCACACGGTCGCCGCCAGGCCGGCGCGGACGATCACGTCCTGCTCGGGCTGGATGGTGGCGACGATGTCGCGCATCGGCCCGGTGCGCGGCCGCTCGATCTCCTCGGTCAGAATCTGCGAGGGGCCCAGGGCGCGGCCGTCGAGGGGCTCGTCCTCGAACGCGGTCAGCTCGCCGCCGTTGAAACCGAACCGGCGGCGCCTGCGCCATCCCATCGGGTCGGCCGGTCCCGCCTGGTAGAACGCCCGCGACACCGGTGCCCGCCAGTCCAGGACCAGCGGGCGGCCCTCGTCGCCGTCGTGGATGTGCCGCCGCCCCACGTACATCGTCGCGGGCAGGTCGCTGCCGGAGTCATCGTGGTCCATCCGGCCGAAGAACAGCGGGGCGTCGGGATGGTCGGCGAGGGCGGCGACGCGCAGCTCCAGCTGCGATTCCAGGATCTGCTTGGACACCCAGTCCGCGGCCACGTCGGCGGAGAGCGCCGCGGTGTGCTCGCGCATCCGGCGCAGCGCCGCGCGCGACTCGGCCAGGTGCGCCCGTTCGGCGGCGAGGGTCTGCGCTTCAGTGATCTCTTGTTCGGCTTCGATGATCTCGTGTTCGGCTTCGGTGATCTCGTGTTCGGCGGTGGGCATGCGAGCAGACCTCCGGACGAGGGGTGGCTGAGGGCGAACCGAACAGCTTACCGGTCTCCGAGGCCCGCGTACGTCAGGGCAGCCGGGGCAGCCGGCGGCCGTAGAGCCAGGACGCGAACAGGGCCTCGGTCGTTTGCGAGGCGTGCCGTTCCGCCAGCCGGGTGAACTCCTCGGTCGTCACCGTGCCGTGCCGGTGTTCGGCCGTCCACTCCCGCAACATCGGGAAGAAGCGGCCCTCCCCCATCGTCCGCCGCAGCGTGTGCAGGGTGAGTGCCCCGCGCTTGTAGACGCGGTCGTCGAAGATCCGCTCTACGCCGGGATCGGCCAGGACGAGGTCCTGGGGCTGTTCGGCAAGGCGCCTGTGCCAGCGCAGCGCGTGCTCGTCGGCGGAGTCGCCCCCGGAGGCCTCCGACCACAGCCACTCGGCGTAGGTGGCGAAGCCCTCGTGCAGCCAGATGTCACGCCAGCGCGCCAGGGTCAGGCTGTTGCCGAACCACTGGTGGGCCAGCTCGTGCGCGACCAGGCGCTCGGCGCCGCGCCGCCCGTCCACGTGGTTGGTCCCGAAGATCGACATGCCCTGGGCCTCAACCGGGATCTCCAGCTCGTCGTCGGCGACCACGACGGTGTACGCGCCGAACGGGTAGGGCCCGAACCGTTCCTCGAACGCCGCGATCATTTCGGCCTGGCGCCCGAAGTCATTCCGGATCCGGCTGGCCGCCCGGCTCGGGTAGGCGAGGCGCTGCGGTGGTCGGCCGTGAATCTCGGTGGTCTGGTAACGGCCGATCTGGACGCTCGCCAGGTAGGGCGCCATCGGCTCGTCCTGCTCGTACACCCAGGTGGTGCTGGCCCCGGAACGGCTCCGCCCGGTCTCGCGGCCGTTGGCGACGACGTGGTAGGCGGACGCGGTGGTCACCGAGATCCGGAAGGAGGCCTTGTGGTCGGCGCGGTCGTTGCAGGGGAACCACGACGGCGCGCCGATCGGCTGCCCGGCCACGAGCGACCCGTCGGTGAGCTGCTCCCAGCCGAGCCCGCCCCACGGGCTGGACACCGGGCGCGGGTTGCCGGTGTAGCGGACCTCGACGGTGAACCGCTGGCCGCTGCCGAGCGGCCGCGGCGGCGTGACGTGGAGCTTGTCCCGCCGGTGCCGGAAACGCCCGGGTTTGCCGTCGACCAGGATCTTGCCGATGCGGAACGGTCCAAGGTCGAGGTCGAACCGCACCAGCGGCGCGGTGGCGACCGCCGACAGGCGCGCGGTGCCGCTCAGCCGGTTGGGCCCCACCCGGTAGTCGAGCTCCAGGTCGTAGTGGCCGACCCGGTAGCCGTCGTCGCCGTGCCCGGGAAAGTAGGTGCACCGCTCGATGCCCGGAGCATCCTCGATCATGACGCGTTCACTGCGGTTGGAGTCCTCCGGGGTCGAGCTCGTCGGCGTGCCGCTCCTCAGCACGCCTCTCCTCAGCGCGCGCCAGGCCATGCGGCGATCGGGTTGCCGAGCCACCGGGTGCCGGCGGGCAGCTGCTCGCCGCGCATCACCAGGGACGCGGGTCCGACCGTGGTGTCCGCCCCGAGGCGCGCAGCAGGGAGGACGACACCGTTCGAGCCTAGCGTCGCACCCCGGTCCAGCACGACCGTGTCGATGCTCATGATCCGGTCATGGAAGAGGTGAGTCTGCAGGACACAGCCCTGGTTGACGGTGGCGCCGTCGCCGAGCCGCACGAGGTCGGCCTCGGGCAGCCAGTACGTGCCGCACCAGACACCGCGGCCAATGCGGGCGCCGAGCGAGCGGAGCCAGAGGTTCAATGGCGCGGTGCCGAGCCACGGTTCGGCGAACCAGGGGGCGGCGAGCACCTCGACGAAGTTGTCGGCCAGCTCGTTGCGCCAGACGAACGAGCTCCACAGCGGCCGCTCACCGGCCTTGATCCGGCCGACCACGGCCCACTTGGCCGCCGTCGCCATCGTGGCCGCGAGCACTCCGGCGGCGATGGCCACCGCGCCGCCGAGCAGGGCGGCGGCTCCGAACCCGTACGAGCCCGCGAGCCATTCCAAGGCGGCCACGGCCAGCACGCCGACGGCGACCGTGAGCATGGCGGGAATGATCCGGCAGAGCTCCACGGCGGCACGCGCGGCCTTGAGCCTCTGCGGCGGCCGGTAGGTACGGGATTGGTCGCCCGCGCCGACCGTGCGGTGCAGCTTGACCGGCGGCATGCCCAAGTAGGAAGACCCGGCCTTGGCCTTTTTGGGAGCGGCCGACAGGACGCCGATCAGCCCGCCCTTGGGCACCTTGCGGCCGGGGGCGGTCATCCCGGAGTTGCCGAGGAACGCACGCTTGCCGATGCGGGCCCGGGCGATCCGCATCCGGCCGCCGCCCAGCTCGTAGGGCGCCACCATCGTGTCGTCGGCGAGGAACGCGCCGTCGTTGACCGTGGTCATGGAGGGCAGGGCCAGCACCGTGGACAGCTCGACGTCCCGGCCGACCTTCATCCCCAAGGCGCGCAGCCAGGCGGGCGTGAGGATGCTGGCGTACAGCGGGAACAACCACACGCGCGCCATTCCCATCAACCTGCTGGTCGCCCACACCTGCCAGGCCTGGCGGCTGTGCACGGGATGGTCGCCCTCGTGCAGCCCGAGGGAGAGCAGCCGGACCGACACCAGAGTGGCGAGCGCGAAGGTTCCCATGCCCGCGAGGGTGGCGAGGGGCACACCGGCGAGCGCGGCCGTGAGCGCCTCACCCAGCGTTGTCGTGCCGCGTACGAACGCGCCGAGCACGGCCAACCCGGGGACCGCCGCGATCAGCGGGAGCATGCTCAGCAGCAGCGCGGACGTGCCGTACAGCGCCGCCCACCGGCGCCGCCGCGCCGGCGGCTCGCCCTCATGGGGACGCGCCTTGCCCCTGCGCACGGCGGGCGCACCGGCCCAGCGCTGCCCGGCGGGGACCCGGCCGGTCACCGCCGAACCGGCCGCCACGCGCGCGTTCTTACCGATCCGGGTGCCGGGGAACAGCACGGCGCGGGCGCCGACCGTGGCGCCGGGGCCGACGCGGATCTCACCGATCCGCAGCAGGTCGCCGTCCAGCCAGTGGCCGCTCAGATCCACCTCGGGATCGATCGCGGCGTTGCGCCCGACCCTGAGCATCCCGGTGATGGGTGGCGGTGAGTGCAGGTCGACGCCGGGGCCGATCTGGGCGCCGAGCGCGCGGGCGTACAGCGTGAACCACGGCGCACCTGACAACTCCGCGGCGCCGAGCCGCGCGGCGAGCTGCTCGGCGGTCCAGAGCCGCAGGTGCACGGATCCGCCGCGCGGGTGGTCGCCGGGCTCGACGCCGCGCAGGAGCAGCCGTGCCCCGGCTGCCGACAGGCACATCCGCCCGGCGGGCGTCACGAACAGCAGCCCGCCTGCGAGCACCCACCACCAGGACACCGCCGGCGTCCACGGCAGGCCCACTACGTTGTTGAACGCGGCGAGGCCGACCACCCAGCGCATCGTGCCGAGCGTGAGCAGCGGGATCATCAGCAGGGTCTGGCGCAGCGCGGCACGCCTCGGCATGGGCCTGACCGTCCGGTCGGAGACGGCGCTTTCGGACGCGTCCTCGACCTCGGTCGCACCGAGATGACCGGCGAGCGCGCGGAGTGAGGGGTGCTCGTAGATGTCGCCGACCGCCACCGACGGATGGTGCGGACGCAGGGCGGACACGAGCTGCGCCGCGCCCAGGCTGCTGCCGCCGAGGGCGAAGAAGTCGGCGTCGGGGCCGCCAGGGGCATCGCCGAGGATCTCCGCCCAGCGTGCGGCCAGCCATTGCTCCGCGCCGGTCATGGGCGCCGCGGACCCGGCCGTGTCGGCATCGCCGCTGCCGGGCAGCGGCCATGGCAGCGCGTCGCGATCGACCTTGCCGGAGGTACGGGTGGGCAGTGTCTCGACACGTGCGAGCCGCGGGATCAGCGAAGCGGGCAGTGCCTCCCGCAGGCGTTCGCGCGCCGTCGCCTCGTCGAAGTCCTCGCCCGGAACGAGATAGCCGACGAGGAGCTGGTGCCCGGCCCCGGTCGCGCGCACGGCGGCCGCGGCGCCGGTGACGCCGGGCAGGGCCTGCAGCGCGGCGTCGATCTCGCCGAGTTCGATGCGGCGGCCGCCCAGCTTGATCTGCTCGTCGGCGCGGCCGACGAAGACCAGGCCCTCGGGGTCGGCGCGCACCAGGTCGCCGCTGCGGTAGGCGCGGTCCCAGCCCAGCGCGGGCAGCGGCGCGTACTTCTCGGCGTCCTTGGCCGGGTCGAGATAGCGGGCCAGGCCGACACCGCCGATGACCAGCTCACCGGTCTCCCCGAAGGGCACCGGCTCGCCGCCGGAGTCCACGACCGCGAGGTCCCAGCCGTCGAGCGGCAGGCCGATCCGTACCGGGCTGTCACCGCCGAGAGGGGCGGCGCACGCCACCACGGTGGCCTCGGTCGGGCCGTAGGTGTTCCACACCTGGCGGCCGGAAACGGCCAGGCGGGCGGCGAGCTCGGGCGGGCAGGCCTCCCCGCCGAAGATCAGCAGGCGGATGCCGTCCAGGGTCTCCACCGGCCAGAGCGCGGCCAGCGTGGGCACGGTCGACACGACGGTGATGCCACGTCCGGCCAGCCAGGGTCCGAGGTCCATGCCGGTGCGCACCAGCGACCGCGGCGCGGGGACCAGGCAGGCGCCGTGCCGCCAGGCGAGCCACATCTCCTCGCAGGAGGCGTCGAACGCCACCGAGAGCCCGGCCAGCACGCGGTCGGACTCGGTGGCCGGGAAGAGCCGGGCCTCGGCGTCGACGAACGCCGCCGCGCTGCGGTGGGTGACGGCCACGCCCTTGGGCTTTCCGGTCGAACCCGACGTGAAGATGATCCACGCGTCGTCGTCCGGGCCGGGCCGCCCGGTGCGGCCGCCGGGCGTGCCGAGGATCGTGATGGCGCGGCCGTCGCCGATGACGGCGCAGACTCCGGCTTCGCCGAAGACCAGCGCGGCTCGTTCGTCCGGGTCGTCGGCGTCCACGGGAACGTAGGCGGAGCCGGCGGTGAGCACGCCCAGGATCGCCACGTACAGGTCGACGGTGCCCGAGGGCACGCGGACGCCGACGCGGTCGCCGGGGCCGATCCCGGCCTGCTCCAGCTCCTTGGCCATGCGGTCGGCCTCGGCGCGCATGCCGTCGTAGTCGAGGCGGGTGGCGCCGTCGTCGAGCGCGGGCGCGTACGGATGCCGCAGCGTCGTGGCGTCGAGGATGTCCAGCAGCGTGCGTGGTGGCGGTGCGCCACCAGGCGAGCGGAACACGGCGCTCGAAGGCGCGTCGGCGAGAATCGGACGCAAGCTCTCCCCCGGTGTCGAGGCGACATAAGCAGCGGTGGCCGCCCCACTGCGGCACCCTCGGTCGCGCCCCGGTCATGCCCGGGGGGCCGTGCCGCTCGGCCACAGCGGTGGCGCACCTCGCGCCACCGGGGATACCAGCGATCCCCGCAGCCGCCGGCCGCCCGGACGGTTCCCGTCCGGCCGCGGTCAGCCTGCCACAAGCTCGACACTCTACTCGATGGGGGCGAACACGAACGGTGGCGGGCACTCCGCCAGGAATCTCCCTGACGGAGGGCCCGCCACCGGATGCGCGCGAAACCTCAGGTCAGCGGCGGCGCGCCACGTCGTACGCGGCGGCGCCGATCAGTTCCAGCGACACCTGGAGCCGCTGGAGGCTGACGTTGCCCCGGACGGTGTCCTCGGGCGTGTGATAGACCGGCTCCAGCTGGGCCGGGGACTCGCCACCGCGCCAGCTGAAGTTGCCCGCCGCGACGCCCTTCTCGAAGAAGGCCTCGTGGTCGCTCGAACCGCGGGCGACCGGGCCCTTGGTCTGGCCGACGTAGCCGAGCCGCTTGGCGGCCTCCAGCACGGCGGTCGTGGTGGTGTTGGCGTTGCCGTCCACCGACAGCAGCCAGTAGGTGCCCGCCGGCGGGTGGCTGGTGGCGACCATGTCGTTCTGGAACACGCCGGTGATCTGCTTGAGCTCCTCGGCGCTGAGCTTGCTCACGTAGTAACGGGCGCCGACCAGGCCGAGCTCCTCCGCGCCCCACAGGCAGATCCGGATGTTCTGCTGGGTGGGCAGGCGCTTCAGCACCCGCGCCAGCTCCATGGACAGCACGGTGCCGCTGCCGTCGTCGTTGCCGCCGGGCGACCCGGGCACGCTGTCGTAGTGGCCGCTGACGATGACCGTCTTGCCCTCGGGGTTGGGGAAGGTGGCCTTGCGGTCGGCGATGACGTTGTACGAGGTCAGGTTGGTGTGCTTGGTGACCTCGAGGGTGAAGCGCCGGACGCCGGAGCGCAGCTGCGTGCCGTGGTACTCGGCCAGGACCAGCACCGGGACGGGCACGTACTCGGCGAACACGATGTTGAGCGACTGGGCCTTGCGCTCGGGGTAGGTGGTCGAGCGCACGTTCTGGATCAGGACGGCCTTGGCGCCCTTGGCGACGGCGGCCTTGGCCTGGACGAGCTCCTTGCCGGCGACCCGGTTGAAGAGCGCGATCTTGCCGGTCAGGTCGGCGGTGACCTCGGTGGCGTCCTTGAGGTCGACCACCTCGCCCTTGACGCGGCCGGTGGCGGCGTTGAGCACGGCCCAGCTCTGCCAGTGCTCGCGGCGGCCCTTCACCTCCACGCGCATCTCGGCGAGGTTCTTGTCGGGCACCGGAAGCGGCTGGAGCTGGACCTTGTAGCCCAGGTCGCGCAGCACTCCCGCGGCGTAGCGGGCGGCGCGGTGCTCGCCTCGGGTGCCGGCCACACGCCAGCCGATCTCGTCGCTGAGCACCTTCAGGTGCTTGAGCGCGCGGCGCGCGTCGACACGGGCGACCACGGCCTTGTCGCCGGTGGTCAGCGAGGGCGGCAGGGCGGCGCCGGGGCGCTGCCGGGTCGTCGCGGCGGCCGTGCCGGGCAGCAGGCCCACGGTGGCGAAGCCCGCGAAGGCCGCGGCTCCGGCCAGCAGGTCGCGGCGGTTGACCTCGGACATGGCGTCTCCTCCGGGGGAGTAAGGGCAGGCCTGCATGCCCGAACCCGGACCCGGATCGACGGGCGGGACGGTCGACGCTGACCTGCCGGGGACGTTCAGGGGCACCCCGTTTGCGGTGAACTTACGAAATGTCCCGTTCATCAGGCAAGATCGCCTACGCCTGTGCAACCGAAACGTGATCAACTTGATCGCCCCGGCCCGGCGCCTGGAACCGCTGGGAAGACCTCGGGATTGACGCAGTGCTGGGGTAGTTCGCCCCTTCGCAACCGCTCGATGTCGGCGGCCACGAGCTGCGCCTGGTCGGCCTCGGCGTCGAAGGTCGCCCCGCCTATGTGCGGCGTCAGCACCACGTTCGGCAGCCCCGCCAGCGGATGCGAGGGCTCACCGGAGTCGAGTCCGGCCCCCGCCAAGCTGCCCGAGGACAGCGCGCTCGCCAGGGCGCCGGTGTCGTGCAGCTCGGCCCGTGCGGTGTTGAGGAACACCGCGCCGTCCTTCATGATCTCGAACTGCCGGTCCCCGATCATCCCGTGGGTCTCCTCGGTGAGCGCCGCGTGCATCGACACCACATCGGCGACGTTGAGCAGCTCCGGCAGCTTGTGCGTCGCACCCTCCGCGTAGGGGTCGCACGCGACGACCCGCATGCCGAGGCCGTCCATCCGCCACCACACGGCCCGGCCGACCGCGCCCAGGCCCACGATGCCGAACGTCCGCCCCGCCAGTTGCCACGCCCTGTGCCGCTGGTACGGGGTGACTCCCCCGGCGTAAACCGATCCCTCCCGTACCGACCGGTCGGCCGCCACGACTCCCCGCGCGACCGCGAAGAGCAGCGCGACCGTGAGCTCGGCGACCGCGTCCGCACCCTTCCCGGGGGTGCAGAGCACCGGAATCCCCCGAGCGGTCGCCGCCGCGACGTCCACGTTCCCCGGGTCGCTCCGGGTGACCGCGACCAGCTCCAGGGGATGGTCGAACACCGGCCCGGCGACCTCGTCCGCCTCGGCCACCAGGATCGTGGCGCCGGTCTCGGCAAGCCCGCGCGCGACGTCGGCGGCCGGGCGGAGCCGGAAGGGCCGCTGCTCCGCCGCGGGTTCGTACGCGGGCTCGTAGACCACGTCCGCCAGCTCGTTCAGCAGCTCCCAGCCCGGTCCCCGCATGGGCGCGAGCACCAGCGCCCGCCCTTTCCGCTCCGCCATGCCCTCCCCTTTCGCTCCACGGCGCCCCCTTTCGCTCCGCGACGTCCCCTTTCTCACCCATAGAAGCCGGGGGAAACCGAGATCGGATCTTTGGGGGACATGGCCCCGTCCTGCGAGCCCCGTCCGGGTCACTCCGAGCCCTTGTCTTGACTCATTCAAGAAAATGGGCTTACCTGTCTGCCGTGGCCATGACCTCGGACTTCCAGGAGCTGCTGCGCGGCGCCGCGCTGCGGGTGACCCGCCCTCGGGTCGCCGTGCTGGGCGCCGTGTACGCGAATCCGCACGCCGACACGGACTTGATCATCCGTGCCGTGCGCGAGGGTCTTCCGAAGGTCTCCCACCAGGCCGTCTACGACTCGCTGCACACGCTGACGGACGCGGGGCTGCTGCGCCGCATCCAGCCGTCCGGCTCCGTGGCCCGCTATGAGTCTCGCGTCGGGGACAACCACCACCACGTCGTATGCCGGTCGTGCGGTGTCGTCGCCGACGTCGACTGCGCGGTCGGGGAGGCGCCCTGCCTGACCGCGTCCGACGACCAGAGCTTCTCGATCGACGAGGCCGAGGTCACCTACTGGGGCCTGTGCCCCGACTGTTCGAGCACCCGCAGTTCCTGAGCTCACCCGGCAGTTCCCGAGCTCCGATCCCCTGGTCCGGAAGGATTCCCATGACCGAGAACCACGACGCAATCGTCACCGACGAGAAGCCGGAAGGTGAGGGCGGCTGCCCGGTCGCGCACGGGCGCGCACCCCACCCGACTCAGGGTGGCGGAAATCGCCAGTGGTGGCCGGAGCGGCTCAATCTGAAGATCCTTGCCAAGAACCCCCCCGTGGCCAACCCGCTCGGCGAGGAGTTCGACTACGCCGAGGCGTTCCAGAACCTCGACCTCGACGCCGTCAAGCGCGACATCGCCGAGGTGCTGACGACCTCCCAGGACTGGTGGCCGGCCGACTTCGGCCACTACGGCCCGTTCATGATCCGGATGGCGTGGCACAGCGCGGGCACCTACCGCATCAGCGACGGCCGTGGCGGCGCCGGAGCGGGCCAGCAGCGCTTCGCGCCCCTCAACAGCTGGCCGGACAACGGCAACCTCGACAAGGCGCGCCGGCTGCTGTGGCCGGTCAAGAAGAAGTACGGCCAGAGCATCTCGTGGGCCGACCTCATGATCCTCACCGGCAACGTCGCGCTGGAGACCATGGGCTTCGAGACCTTCGGCTTCGCCGGTGGCCGTGAGGACGTCTGGGAGGCCGACGAGGACGTCTACTGGGGTCCGGAGACCACCTGGCTCGCCGACGAGCGCTACACCGGCGACCGGGAGCTCGAGGAGCCGCTGGGCGCGGTCCAGATGGGCCTCATCTACGTCAACCCCGAGGGCCCGAACGGCAACCCCGACCCGCTGGCCGCGGCCCGCGACATCCGTGAGACGTTCCGCCGGATGGCGATGAACGACGAGGAGACGGCCGCCCTGATCGTCGGCGGTCACACGTTCGGCAAGACCCACGGCGCGGGCCCGTCGGAGCACGTCGGACCCGACCCCGAGGCCGCCCCGATCGAGGAGCAGGGCTTCGGCTGGAAGAACACCTTCGGCACCGGCAAGGGCGCGGACGCGATCACCAGTGGCCTGGAGGGCATCTGGACGCCCACCCCGACCCAGTGGGACAACAGCTTCCTGGAGACCCTGTACGGCTACGAGTGGGAGCTGTTCCAGAGCCCGGCCGGCGCCAACCAGTGGCGGCCGAAGGACGGCGCCGGAGCGGAGACCGTCCCCGACGCCCACGACCCGTCCAAGCGCGTCGCCCCGACGATGCTGACGACCGACCTCTCGATGCGCGTCGACCCGGTCTACGAGCAGATCACGCGGCGCTGGCTCGACCACCCCGAGGAGCTGGCGGACGCCTTCGCCAAGGCGTGGTTCAAGCTGACCCACCGCGACATGGGCCCGGTCGTGCGCTACCTCGGCCCGGAGGTCCCGGCCGAGACGCTGCTGTGGCAGGACCCGCTGCCCGCCGTGACGCACGAGCTCATCGACGCCGAGGACGTCGCCTCCCTCAAGGAGCAGGTCCTCGCCTCGGGTCTGTCGGTGTCCCAGCTGGTGTCCACCGCGTGGGCGTCGGCGTCGTCGTTCCGTGGCAGCGACAAGCGCGGCGGCGCCAACGGCGCCCGCATCCGCCTGCAGCCGCAGATCGGGTGGGAGGTCAACGAGCCCGACCGGCTGGCTGTGGTGCTGCGCACCCTGGAGGGCATCCAGCAGTCCTTCAACGCCGCGCAGACCGGCGGCAAGCAGGTCTCGCTCGCCGACCTGATCGTCCTCGCCGGCGCCGCCGGCGTCGAGAAGGCCGCCAAGGACGCCGGTCACGACGTGACGGTGCCCTTCACGCCGGGCCGCGTGGACGCCTCGCAGGAGCAGACCGACACCGAGTCGTTCGCCGCCCTGGAGCCGAAGGCCGACGGGTTCCGCAACTACCTCGGGAAGGCCAACCGCCTGCCGGCCGAGTACCTGCTGCTCGACAAGGCGAACCTGCTGACCCTGAGCGCCCCGGAGATGACGGTCCTCGTCGGCGGCCTGCGCGTCCTCGGCGCGAACTACCAGCAGTCGCCGCTCGGCGTCCTCACCGAGAGCCCCGGGACGCTGACCAACGACTTCTTCGTCAACCTGCTCGAGCTGGGCACGACGTGGAAGGCGACGTCGGAGGACGCGACCACGTTCGAGGGCCGCGACGCCACGGGCCAGGTCAAGTGGAACGCCAGCCGCGCCGACCTCGTCTTCGGCTCGAACTCCGAGCTGCGCGCGCTCGCGGAGGTCTACGCGAGCGACGACGCGAAGGAGAAGTTCGTGACCGACTTCGTCGCGGCGTGGGACAAGGTCATGAACCTCGACCGGTTCGACCTCCGCTGATCACGCTCCGCTGATCAGGACGTCCGTCTGAACGTCGGCGCAGGGTCATCCCTGCGCCGGCGTTCACCATGTGTCGATCCAGCGGCGGGGCGTCGTGGGGAGTTCGGCGCCGGCGAGGGCGGTGGTGATCCAGCGGCGGGTGTCGGCGGGGTCGATGACGTCGTCGAGCTCGAAGACCGAGGCGGCGTTGAGGGCCTTCCCGTGCTCGTAGGCGGCGGCGACCATCTGCTCGAAGAGGGCCTGGGGATCCTCGGCGGCCTGGAGCTCCTTCCGGAATCCCAGGCGGACCGCGCCCTCCAGACCCATGCCGCCGATCTCGCCGGTCGGCCAGGCGAGGGTCGCGAGCGGCGCCTTGAAACTGCCGCCCGCCATGGCCTGCGCGCCGAGGCCGTAGCCCTTGCGCAGCACGATCGTGACGATCGGGACGCGGAGGTTGGCGCCGATCACGAAGAGGCGGCTGAAGTGCCGGACGGTGGCGGTGCGTTCGGCGTCGGGTCCGACCATGAAGCCCGGAGTGTCGCAGAGCGAGACGACCGGGAGGCCGTGGGCGTCGCAGAGCTGGAGGAAGCGGGCCGCCTTGTCGGCCGCGTCGCGGTCGATGGCGCCGCCAAGGTGCACGGGATTGTTGGCGATCAGCCCCAAGGGGCGGCCCTCGACGCGGATGAGGGCGGTGATGACGCCCGCTCCGAAGCCGCGGCGGAGTTCGAGCACCGAACCGGTGTCGGCCAGGTGCACGATGGCCCGGCGGACGTCATAGGCGCGGAGCCGGTTCTCGGGGATGACGTGGCGGAGGAGCCGCTGGTCGTCGCAGGTCCACGACGCTTGCCGGTCGTGAAGGTGCGTGCCCTGGAAGTAGGAGAGGTAGCGCTTGGCCGCCTCCACGGCCTCGGGCTCGTCCTCGACGAGGATGTCGATGACGCCGTTGGGCACCTGGTCCGCGGCCGGGCCGATCTCCTCGGGCCGGAAGACGCCCAGGCCGCCCCCCTCGATCATCGCGGGCCCGCCCATGCCGATGTTGGCGTCGCGGGTGGCGATGATGACGTCGCAGCAGCCGAGGAGGGCGGCGTTCCCGGCGAAGCAGCGGCCGGACGCGATGCCGACGAGCGGGACCAGCCCGCTCAGGCGCCCCATCGCGTGGAAGCTCATGACGTCCAGGCCCGACACGGTGGTGGTGTCGGTGTCGCCGGGCCGTCCTCCGCCGCCCTCGGCGAACAGGACGAGGGGCAGGCGGCGGCGTTCGGCGATCTCCAGCATCCGGTCGGTCTTGCGGTGGTTCTGGTAGCCCTGCGTCCCGGCCAGCACCATGTAGTCGTAGGACATGACCACGCACTGGTGCCCGTTGACGTCGCCGACGCCGCAGACCATGCCGTCGGCGGGGGTCCGCTCGATGAGGTCCTCCAGGGAACGCCGCTGGCGCTGGGCGGCGATGGCGAGCGCGCCGTACTCGGTGAAGGTGCCGGGGTCGCAGAGGTCGCCGATGTTCTCCCGGGCGGTCCGGTGGCCGCGCGCGTGCCGCCGCGCGACGGCCTCGGGGCGGGACGCGTCCAGGCCGATCTCGTGGCGCCGCCGCACCTCGGCGAGGTCGCCGCGGATCTCGTCCAGGTCGATCTCGGCCTCGTCGTCGGCGTGGTCGCCGTCGGTCTCCGCGGGTTCGATGAAGAGCAGCGGAGCGCCGTCGGTGACGGTCTGGCCCGGCGTGACGGCGAGCGCCTGGACGACGCCGGACGCGACGGCGCGGACGACGTGCTCCATCTTCATGGCCTCGAGGACCACCACGGGCGCTCCCGCCCGGACGAGATCGCCCTCGGCCACGTCCACGCTGACCACCGTGCCCTGGAGCGGCGCGGCCACCGCGACCATGCCGGGTGCGGCGGGAGCACCGGCGGGCCGCTCCGAGGCCGTCGGCAGCTCGGCGAGGTGCTCGGCCACGAATCCGGTGTCGAACGCGCCGTCCGCGAACGCCGGATGCCGCAGAATCCCCCGGAGCAGGGGCACGGTCGTCGCCACTCCCGTGATCTCGAATTCGCTGAGCGCGCCGGTCGCCCTGGCCACGGCGGCCGGGAAGTCCTCCGCGCGGACGATGACCTTTGCCAGGAGCGGGTCGTATCTCAGGCTCGTCCGGTAGCCCGTGTAGCCGTGGGTGTCGACGCGCACGCCGGGCCCCATGGGCGGGCTGAACGCGGTGAGCGTGCCCGCTTCCGGCCTGGGCGTCCCGTCGCGGTCCAGCGTCTCGGTGTTGACCCGTACCTGCAGCGCGCACCCGGCGGGCGCGGGCGGTCGCGCCAGCCCGAGGTCGCCGAGGCTCTCACCCCGCGCCAGGCGGATCTGCGTCTTCACCAGGTCGACACCGGTGATCTCTTCGGTGACGGTGTGCTCGACCTGCAACCGCGGGTTGGCCTCCAGAAACCAGAACTCCCCGCCGGTGACGAGGAATTCGAACGTGCCGAGGCTCCCGTACCGCACGTGAGCCGCCATCGCCGTCGCGGCGTCGAGGATGCGGTCGCGAAGTCCGGCGCTGAGCGACGGAGCGGGGGCGATCTCGATGAGCTTCTGGTGACGCCGCTGGACGCTGCAGTCGCGTTCCCACAGGTGGGTGACGGCACCGGAGCCGTCACCCACGATCTGCACCTCGATGTGCCGGGCGTGTGGTGCGTACCGTTCGACGTAGAGATCACCTTTGCCGAACGCGGCGAACGCCTCGGACCGGCACCGTTCGTACGCCTCGGGCAGCTCGGCCGCGCTCTCGACGACGCGCATGCCGCGCCCGCCGCCTCCGGCGATCGCCTTCAGCATCACCGGCCCGTGGGCCGCCGCGAACGCCTGCGCGTCGGCCAGCGAGGTGGGCCCGCTCGTGCCCGGCGTCACCGGCACGCCGAGCTCGGCGGCGACCTCCCTGGAAAGGGTCTTGTCGCCGAAGAGCTCCAGCAACTCAGGCCGCGGTCCGACGAACGTCAGCCCGGCGCCGGCGCACCGTGCCGCGAACGAGGCGTTCTCGCTCAAGAACCCGTAACCGGGATGGATCGCGGAGACGCCACCGTCCTTGGCCGCGGCCAGGATCGAGTCCTGGTCCAGGTAGCCGGCGGCGCCCTCCCCGGGCAGCTCGCGAACCTCGTCGGCACGCCGCGTGTGCAGGGCCGCGGTGTCGTCACGGGTGTGGACGCCGACCGTCCTGACGCCCAGCTCCGCCGCCGCGCGCATCACCCGGACGGCGATCTCACCGCGATTGGCCACCAGGATGCCGTTCATGACCCTCCCAGATCAGGACGTGGCGACATGGACCGGTACGCGCTCGTCCCACAGGGCACGATTCAGTGTCAGACAGTCATCATCGACCATGTGCCGACGATAATGGTCACCGGCGAATCGACTGGAAGGGAGGGCCTCGCGTGCCCGGAGACCGTGCCTCCCTCCGCGACTCCCTGCTGGACGCCGCCGTCGATCTTCTCGTCCAGCGCGGCTACCGGGGCGTGCGTATGCAGGACGTCGCCGCCGCCGTGGGCGTGAGCCGGCAGACGGTCTACAACGAGTTCGGCGACAAGTGGGGCATGGCCCAGGCGGTGGTCATGCGCGACAACGACCGGTACGTGGACGGCATCGACCGGATCCTGACCGAGCACAGCGACGACCTCTACTCCGCCGTCGCCGCCGCGGTGCGCTTCACGCTGGAGCTGTCCGCCGACGACCCGATCTCGAAGGTGGTGCTGACCGGCGCCGGCGGCGACGAGCTGCTCCCCCTCCTCACCACCCAGGCCGAGCCCGTGTTGTTCACCGCGCGGACCCGCATCATCGAGCACGCGCTGGCGGAGTGGCCGGAGCTCGACCGCGAGGCGTTCAGCGAGATCGCCGAGGCGGCGGTCCGGCTGACGATGAGCCACATCGTGCTCCCCACCGAGCCGCCCGACCAGGTGGCCGACCTGATCGCCCGCATGGTCACGCGCTATCTGGACCTCCCCGGAGGCCGATAACCGCTGGCGCGCCCCGCCCGGCGCGCGCTACGTTCGCCTCTCACCTCGCGGCTGCTGACCCGAGGCCCAGGCGGGGAGCCACCCGCCCTTCTCCCTTTCCCTGCGCGCGCTCCGCCGCGCTTCCAGCAGCCCGAAGGATCTTCATCATGTCTTCTCGCCCGAGCGCGCCCGCTCGCCAGGACCACCGGCTCGTCCGCGTCGACGACGCCTGGCTCCACCTCCCCAACCGCTGGGGCATCCCCGTCGAGATCTGCGCCGGCCCCGAGGTCCCGCTCGAACCCGCCGCCGTCGACGAGGTGCTCACCCTCCTGGAGACCGCCGACACGCTCGCCCGGGTCGCGCCCGGCGCGCGCATCACCCGGGTCGCCCTGACACCTGACTTCCACAAGGGCGCGGGGATCCCGATCGGCACGGTCCTGGAGACCGAGCACGCGCTGCTGCCCCAGGCGGTGGGCAACGACATCAACTGCGGCATGCGGCTGGAGGTCACCTCGCTCCAGGCCGACCGGGTGCGCCCCCGGCTGGACGCGCTCGAACGACGCCTCCGGCATCTGTTCTTCGAGGGCGGCCGGCGGATCGCGCTCACCCCCGCCCAGCGCGAGGCCCTGCTGCGGGACGGCCTGCCGGGGCTGCTGCTCACCGGCGACGCCCGCTGGCCGGGCGTTCAGCCGGAGGACGCCGACGACTCCCTCGACCGGATGCACGCGCCCGCCTTCCCGGCGGCCACCGCCGAGGCGTTCGCCGACTGGATCGGCAGCGCGGGCGGCACGAGCCACGACAGCATCATCGGCGGCATCGGCGGAGGCAATCATTTCGTCGAATTGCAGTACGTCTCGGCCGTTCACGACGCCCGCGCAGCCCACGCCTGGGGACTGTCCCCCGGGACGGTCGTCGTGATGGCGCACAGCGGCTCGCTGTCGCTGGGCCACCAGGCCAACGCCACCGCGCTCGACCACCTCCGCGCCGGCTGGCCGTCCGGCCTGCCACGGCCGCGGAACGGGATCCTGCCGTTCCCCCTCAACGAACGGTCCGAGCCCGCGCGGCGCTCCTACCTCGACGCCTTCGGCAACGCCGCGAATTTCGCACTCGGCAACCGGTTCTTTCTCTCCCTGACGATGCGGGCGGGCCTGGCGGCTGAGTGCGGCGAGCTTTCGGCGCGCCTGCTGTACGACGCGCCGCACAACCTCTTTTGGCAGGAGGGCGATCGGGTCGTGCACCGCAAGGGCGCGACGCCCGCGGGAGGTTTCGCCGAGACGGCCGGCGGCCCGTACGCGATGTGGGGCGAGCCGGTGATCGTGCCCGGCTCGATGGGGGCGGCGAGTTACGTGCTCCGCGGCCACGGCGATCCGCGCACGCTCGCGAGCGCCTGCCACGGCGCCGGTCGGCGCGTTCCGCGCGGGGCGACGGCGCGCGCCGGTGACGATGAGCTCGACGCGTTCCTGCGGGACTTCCGCGTGGTCACGCCGCTGGACCACCGCGACCCCGTGGTGGCGCGGCGGTCCGACGTGATGGCGGCGTGGCGGCGCGATCTCAAGCAGGAGGCGCCCTGGGCGTACAAGGACATCGGCCCGGTCGTCGCCGGCCTGGCGGCGGGTGGCGTCGCCGACCCGGTCGCCGAGCTCCGCCCCCTCCTCACCGTCAAGGGGTGATCAGGGGGTATCGGCCGGGGTGAGGCGCGCGGCGGCCAAGGCCAGGAGCCCGGCGACGAGGACGAGGAACCCTCCGGAGGCGGGCTGGATGACGACCATGGTCCCGCCGATCAGGAGCAGGTAGACGCCCACCTGGAGGGGCAGCCGGCCGGTGGTGCGGATCGCACGGTGGGCGAACGTGCCGATGGCCATGAAGCCGATGCCCGCGTAGAAGAACCAGAGGGCGGCCTCGCGTTCGGGATCGCCGCTGACCGAGTTGACGACGCCGTCCTGGACGATGTCGCCCCAGGTGCCGGCCAGGGCGACGAACGCGTAGACGGTGTGGATGATCGCGATCCCGATGATGAGCCAGGGGATGCTGGCCGGCCGGGGAACGCGGCGGTTGACATTGCTCATGGGACGTCCTCCTACGAGGGGTCGGCTGCGCGGCCGCCGGCGGCGAGGCGCAGGGCGTGTTCGAAGAGGCGGCGCAGGTCGGCCTTCGCCAGCGGCGGGATGACGTGCTCCGCCCCGATCGTGATCATGTAGAAGAGATCGGCGACCCGGGCGGCCTCGTCCGGGTCGCCGGTGAGTTCCAGCCAGAGGGCACGCAGGTAGTCGATCCTGGTGCGGTCCACACGCTCCTGCAGCTCGCGCACCTCGGCGTCCTGCTGCGCCCAGGCGCGGACCGCCACCTCCAGTTCGGGTCCGTGGTCGTCCTTGTCGATGACCAGGTCGAGGAGCCGCTGGAGGCGGGCCAGGGCCGGGGCGTGCGGGTCCGCCTCGGTGAGCTCGATGAAACGGGTCGTCGACTCTGCCTCGAAGTGGGCGAGCAGCGCGGTCTTGTAGCCGCCCATCCCCTTGAAGTGGTGGTAGAAGGACCCCTTGGTCAGCCCGAGCCGCCCGGTGAGCCGCTCGATCGTGAGCGCCGGGGCGCCCCGCTCCGCCAGGATCGCCAGGCCCGCGTCCAGCCAGTCTCGTCTGCTCGCCATGCCCTCACCATTCCATACCGTTTGGTATGGGCCGAACATACCAAACCGTATGGCATGGCGCGAGGCGGGGTGTGATGTCAGTGACCGCTTACTGGGTCGGCTACGGTTTGGGAAGAACGGCATGCGGAGGAGGCGCAGTGGATTTCAACCTGCCCGAGAGCGCGCTGGCGGTCCAGGAGGGCGTGCGGGCGATCGCAGGGAAGTACGACCAGGCCTACTGGGACCGGTGCGACACGGAGAAGCGCTGGCCGGAGGAGGTCTGGCAGGAGCTGGTCGAGGGCGGCTGGCACAGCCTCGCCATTCCGGAGGAGTACGGCGGCGCAGGCCAGGGGCTGCTGGAGCTGTCGGTCGCGCTGGAGAGCCTGGCGGCCGGCGGCGCGGGCGGGGCGGCCTCGTTCATGTACCTGCTGACCCCGGCCTTCGGCGGGCTGACCATCATGCGGCACGGCACCGAGGAGCAGAAGCGCGAGTTCCTGCCGAAGATCGTGTCCGGCGAGATCGAGACCTGCTTCGCCATCACCGAACCGGACGCGGGCAGCAACGCCATCAACATCACCACGCAGGCCCGCCGCGACGGGGACCACTTCCTGGTCGGCGGGCAGAAGATCTGGATCTCAGGGGTGGAGCGCGCCGACTTCCTGGTGCTGGTCGCCCGGACGATCCCGGCGGCCGAGGCCAAGCCGCGCACGGCCGGTTTCACGGTGTTCCTCGTCGACATCAAGGACGCGATCGCCCAGGGCACGCTCAGCTACCAGCCGATCCCCAAGCTCGGCACCAACACCGTCGCGTCCAGCATGGTGTTCCTGGACGACGTACGGGTCCCGGCCGAGCGCGTCCTCGGGCACGTGGACCAGGGCTTCGCGGTGATGTGGGACATCCTCAATCCCGAGCGCATCCTGGCGGCGGCCAGCGGCGTGGGCTTCGGCGAGCTCGTGCTCCAGGTCGCCTGCGACTACGCGCGCGACCGTGCCCCGTTCGGCAAGCCCATCGGCGCCAACCAGGCCGTCGCCTTCCCGCTCGCCAAGATCAAGGCGCAGGTCGAGCTGGCCCGCCTCATGACCTACAAGGCGGCCTGGCTCTGGGACCGGGGCCGGCCGTGCGGCTCGGAGGCCAACATCGCCAAGCTCACCGCCGCCGACGCGGCGTGGCAGGCGGCGGACCGGGCGTTCCAGACGCACGGCGGCATGGCGTACTCGCTGGAGTACCCGGTGGCCCGCATGTTCCGCGACGCGCGCATAGCCAAGAACATCCCGGTCGCCGAGGAACTCGTCCTCGCCCACATCGCCCAGCACGAGCTCGGCCTCCCCAAGTCATACTGAGGGCACGGAGAAGAGAGGTTGCATGCCGAAAACGCACCACTACGAACTGGAAGTCACCTGGACCGGCAACTCGGGCACGGGCACCAGCGGATACCGTGCCTTCGGACGCGACCACGACGTCACTGCCGCCGGGAAACCCGGCATCCCAGGCTCCGCCGATCCGGCGTTCCGCGGTGACCCCGAACGCTGGAACCCCGAGGAGCTGTTGGTCGCCGCGCTGTCGCAGTGCCACATGTTGTGGTACCTGCATCTGTGCGTCGGCGCCAAGATCACCGTCACGGCGTACGCCGACCGCCCGTACGGGACGATGGTGGAGACGCCGAACGGCAGCGGCCACTTCCAGGAGATCGTGCTGCGGCCGCACGTGACGGTCAGCGACCCGGCGGACGCCGAGCGCGCCGTGGCCCTGCACGAGCGCGCCCACGAGATGTGCTTCATCGCCAACTCGGTCAACTTCAAGGTGCACCACGAACCGACGGTCAGCGCACCGGAGGCCTGAGGACGGCGCGCTTACCGGAGTTCGGCGCCCCGGCCTGGGGGCGTCGCCCTGAATGAGGTCAGCCGAACTGGGCGGGCCGCTTCTCCCGGACGGCGGCGACGCCCTCGCGGACGTCGGCCCCGGTGAATCCGAGGAACTCCAGCGCGAGCGAGGCGTCGAAGGCCGGCCCGGCCATGCGCAACCAGTTGTTGAGAGCGTGCTTGGTGAACCGCACCGCCTCGGCGGCGCCGTCGGCGAGGCGCCCGGCGATCTCCAGCGCCCGCTCGTGCACCTCGTCGTCGGCGACGCTGAGGCTGACGAGCCCGATGCGCTCGGCCTCCTCGCCGGTGAGCACGTCGTTGAGCAGCAGGTAGTACTTGGCCTTGGCCATGCCGCACAGCAGCGGCCAGATGATCGCGGCGTGGTCGCCGGCCGCGACGCCGATCCGGGTGTGGCCGTCGAGCAGCTTGGCCGTGCGCCCGGCGACCGAGATGTCGGCCAGCAGGGCGACGGCCAGCCCCGCGCCGACGGCGGGCCCCTGGATCGCGCTGACGACCGGCTTGCCGCAGTCGATGATGTTCATGACGATGTCGCGGGCCTCACGCAGGATCCGGGTGCGGACCGCGTGGTCGGTCATCATCTCCTCGATCATCGCCAGGTCGCCGCCCGCGCAGAACGCGGTGCCCTCGCCGCGCACCACCACCGCGCGCACCCGGTCGTCGGCGTCGACGTCACGCCAGATCCCGGCGAGCTCGCGGTGCCCCACGGTGTCGACGGCGTTGAGCTTGCCGGGGCCGCTGATCGTGACGCGCAGCACCCGCGGCGCCGCCCAGTCGATCTTCAGCCGCTCGTACGCCGCATACCGAGCCAGGTCGCCCGCATCCACATCGCTGCTCATGCCGCACCCATCTCCCCGGAGATCGCGTCGTCGAATGCCGCGCGCAATCGTCGCACAGCGAACTCCATCGCCTCGACACCGGCATCGAAGATCTCAGGGAGCAGGAAGAACGAGTGCACGACCCCCTCGAACCGGCGGAGCTCGACCGGGACACCGGCCGCCCGCATCTTGCGCGCGTAGGCCTCGCCCTCGTCGCGGAGGATGTCGTATTCGGCGGTGATGACCGTGGCGGGGGCCAGCCCGGACAGGTCGGGCGCGCGCAGCGGGGCCAGCCTCGGGTCGGCGGGATCGGCGACGCCACGGTAGAGCCCCATGAAACGGCGCAGTGCCGGGCCGTCCAGGCCGTATCCCGTGGCGAACTCGGCGTGGCTGGCGGTGTCCATGGCGGTGTCGGTGACCGGGTAGACGAGCAGCTGGTGGACGAGCGGCACGGCGCGTTCACGGGCGAGCAGGGCGACCACGGCGGCCAGGTTGCCGCCGGCGCTGTCGCCGGCCACGGCGACGGCGCGCGGATCGACGCCGTACGGCTCGGGATCGTGCACAACACCGGCCGTCACCGCCCACGCGTCCTCCACCGCCGCCGGGAACGGGTGCTCGGGCGCGAGCCGGTAGTCCACGCTGACCACCGCGCAGCGGGCGCGCGCGGCCAGCTCGCGGCAGGCGGCGTCCACGCTCTCCAGATCACCGATCACCCAGCCGCCGCCGTGGAAGTAGACGATCGCGGGGAGGGGCGGGCCGCCGGGGGGAACGGGGCGGTAGAGGCGCACGGGCACCGGCCCGCCTGCGGCCAGGACGGTCGTGTCGGTCACCTGCGGCAGATCGCGCCGTTCACTGAAGAACGACAGACCCAGCGCGCTGCGCATGTCCTCGATCGTGGGCTCGGGTCCGGCGAACGCGGCCAGGGCGCGGACGTCTTCGAGGAATCTCGCGGTCTGCGGGTCCAGGGGCATGCGGCGACCTCCGGCGGGCGGCGTGGCATGAACCTACCCACCGGCAGGGACAATGATCAGCTGCCGGATGATCAGTGCCCGGACGCCTCGGCGACCAGGGCCTCGAACAGCCGGCGGTCGTCCCCCTCCTCGGGATGCCACTGCACGCCGAGCCCGAACCGGTGGCCCTGGAGCTCGACCGCCTCGACCACCTGGTCGTCGGCCCAGGCGACCGCGACCAGGCCCTTGCCCAGCCGGCTGACCGCCTGGTGGTGGTAGGTCGGCACCTCCACGGCGTCCCCGAGGATCTTGCCGATCGTGCTGGTCGAGCTGATCTGCACCCCGTGCCTGCCCACCAGGCCCGCGCCTGGGGCGTGCCCCTCGTGGCCGACGGCCTCGGGCAGGTGCTGGATCAGCGCGCCGCCGCGTGCCACGTTGAGGATCTGCATGCCCCGGCAGATGGCCAGGAACGGCAGGTCCGCGTCCACCACCGCGCGGGCGAGCGCGAGCTCGAAACGGTCGCGCTGCGGCTGGGGCGGCCCGGTCGCCTCGTGCCGTTCCGCGCCGTACAGCTCCGGATCGAGATCCCCGCCCCCAGCGAGGATGAGGCCGTCGAGCCCGCCGACCAGACTGTCGAGCCCGCGCAGGCCGGCCATCGGCGGCACCATGACCGGAACGCCGCCCGCCCGTTCGACCGCGCGCACGTAGGACGCGGGAAGGAGGGCCGCCTCGCGGACCCACACGCCCCAGCGGGCCGGTTCGAGGTAGGTCGTGACGCCGATGAGCGGCGGAGATTTCCCGGGGGCGGCGTGGGGGCCCGGAGCCCCGCGGGTCGCCTCGTCCATTCCTGTGTCCCCCTTCTCGATGAGCACCGGCCGGCTCGATGAACGGTGGCCACGGCTCGGTACCCGATTTGCTGCGAATCGTCGCGTTCGCCAGGGCCATCATGACGGATGACCCGCTTTTCGGACCGCCCCACCCCTGGTCCGGCCCCGTCCCAGCTTGCCGTAATCCCCTGGCGCACGCAGGCCGACAACCCCTCCCCGGGCACGAATTCAGAAACCTCATACCCGGGATGAAATTTCTCCACCGCATCCACCTACCCCTTCTGCGGCGATCTACGGACACATTCGTGTCGCGAAAGTTTGCGACCCACAAGGGCCATTCGCCGAGACGATCAACTCCGCACAACCCAGGTTGTTGAATACTGATCAGTATTCTTCTCCTCAAGCGACTCAATGGTGATTACGGAGAATCATGACTCGATTACTAATCGTGGGCATGCGTGCACCTTGCCGCGAAACGGTTGAGTACCAGCGGCTTTGGGTGGGAGAATCTCACCAGACCGGGCCGCTCGTGGGGCGTTGGAGACGCTGGGGAATGTCGAGGGACCGGAGACAAAGCCAGGGGGGCGAGCTTGGCAATGTCATTGGAACCCCGCCTCGTTAAAGAGAATTTCGCGCAACTCGGGACATCGGCAGACAAGGCGGCCGCCTATTTCTACGGGAGGCTATTCGCGGAGAATCCACGGCTGCGCGCCATGTTCCCACCGGCAATGGACATCCAACGCGACCGCCTCTTTCACGCGCTCACCAAGATCGTATGGAGTCTGGACAGTCCCGGCACGCTCGCGGGCTACCTCTCACAGCTCGGCCGTGATCACCGCAAGTTCGGGGTGCTCCGGGAGCACTACCCGGCCGTGGGGGCCGCGCTCATCGCGACGCTGCGCAAGTTCAGCGACGAGTGGACACCGGATGTGGAGGCCGCCTGGACCGCCGCCTACCAGGAGGCGAGCAGCCTGATGCTCGCCGCCGCGGACGAGGACGCCGAGCACACGCCGCCCTGGTGGGTGGCCGAGGTGCACGACCACGACCGCCGATCTCATGATCTGGCGGTGCTGACGCTCCGCCCGGCCCAGCAGCTCCCGTTCACCGCCGGGCAGTACCTCACGGTGCAGACCGCCCGCTGGCCGCGCGTCTGGCGGCCCTACTCGATCGCCAACGCGCCGCGCTCGGACGGGATGGTGCGCCTGCACGTCCGGGCCCTGCCCGGCGGCTGGGTCAGCGGCAGCCTGGTCCGGCACACCACGTCCGGCGACAGCCTGCTGCTCGGTCCGGCGCTGGGCAGCATGACACTCGACCCCGAGTCCGACCGCGACCTCCTGCTCATCGCCGGGGGGACCGGCCTGGCCCCCCTCAAGGCGCTGGCCGAGCAGGTCATCATGTCCGGACGGCACCGCAACATCCAGCTGCTGGTGGGCGCGCGTGCCGAGCGGGACCTGTACGACCTGCCGGATCTGCGCCTGCTGGAGTCCAGTTATCCCTGGCTCGAAGTGATCCCCGTCCTGTCCGAAGAGCCCGGATACGACGGCATGCGAGGGCAGATCCCCGATGTGCTCAGCCGATTCCACGACTGGCAGGACCATGACGTCTACGTGTCCGGCCCGACCGAGATGATCCGGAGCTCGGTCGGCGAGCTCCAGCGGCTGGGCGTGCCCCCGGCCCGCATCCGCCACGACCTCCTCGGCGCCGAGGAATCCCAGCCGGGCAAGTCCTAGTCAGACGGCCCCCCGGCCCCTCACCAGCCCGCGCGGCGGCGGAGGAAGTCGGTGGTCTGCTGGTCGGCCGGGTAGAACGACTCGATGGCCAGCTCGGCGACCGTGATGTCGACCGGCGTGCCGAACGTGGCGATCGTGCCGATGAACGAGAGCTCCTCGCCCCCGGCCCGCATCCGCAGGGGCACCACGACCTCGTTCCCGGAAGGCGTCACGACGGCCTCGGCCACCGGGTCGGTGCCCGGGTAGTCGCGCAGCTCGCGGTAGAGCTGTGCGAGGGACTCGTCGGCGGTGAGCGCCACGTGCCTGCGCACCCGGTCGACCATGTGGGCACGCCACTCCCCCAGGTTGAGGATGTTCCTGGCCATGCCCTCCGGATGCATGCTGAGCCGCAGCACGTTCACCGGCGGCTCCAGCAGCTCGGGCGGCGCCCCTTCCATGAACAGGGCCGCGGCGCCGTTGGCGTCGATCAGGTTCCAGAACCGGTCCACGACCACCGCGGGGAACGGCTCGTGCGCGTCCAGGACGAGCCGCAGCGCCGACCGCACCGAGTCCATCCGCGGCTCCTCCATCGGCGTCTCGGCGTACACCGGAGCGAAGCCCGCCGAGACCAGCAGCAGGTTGCGGTCGCGCAGCGGCACCTCCAGCTGCTCGGCCAGCCGCAGGACCATCTCGCGGCTCGGCGCCGAACGCCCCGTCTCCACGAAGCTCAGGTGGCGGGTCGACACGTCGGCCGCCGAGGCGAGCTCCAGCTGGCTCAGCCGCCGCCGCTGGCGCCAGGCGCGCAACTGCTCCCCGATCGGCCGCACGTCGCTGAGTGATGTCGTCATCGTCGTCACGCCCCCGACGCTATCGACCACCACGTCACGGGAGCGATTACCTCGCATGTAATGCCGCTCACCTCACTCTTTACCTCCGAGGTAATGGACCCGCCGCCGCCCGGCGACGAAGGTGATCTCAAGCAGCCGACAAGGAGCATGATGACCACCGAGATCACCCCAGGCCGGCTGGCCGATGCCATGCCGTTCGCCCGCGCGCTGGGCGTCGAGATCGACACCGCGGGGCCCGACGAGGTCACCGGGCGGCTCGCCTGGGACCCGGACCGCTGCACCGCCGGCGGCGTGATGCACGGTGGCGCGCTGATGGCTCTGGCCGACACCCTGGGCGCCGCGTGCGCGTTTCTCAACCTGCCGCCGGGCGCCTCCACGACCACGCTGGAGTCGAAGACCAACTTCTTCCGCGCCCTCCGCTCAGGGCACGTGAACGCCGTGGCGCGGCCACTTCACGTCGGCCGCACGTCCATCGTCGTCCAGACCGACCTGCATGACGCCGACGGCAAGCGGATCGCCCAGGTCACGCAAACACAGGCCGTCCTGCGGCCCTAATCTCACCATCGTTCCGGAAGTAGCCGGCCCAGGCGGCCTGCAGCGTGTCAGCATGGCGTTACACCAGGTCTCACCGGGGAGAACGTCATGGACGACGTCGTACTCGTCATCGGCACACGGAAGGGTCTCTTCACCGCCCGCAGCCGGCGCGGGCGGGCGGAATGGACGACCGATGCCCTCCGTTTCCCCAGCACCCCGGTCACGGCCATCGGGATCGCGGACGGCGGCCGGATGCTCGCCGCCGTCAACAGCCCGTTCTGGGGTGTCTCGATCGTCACCTCGGACGACTTCGGGCAGAGCTGGAGCGAGCCGGCCAAGGACTCCGAAGAGCCCCCGATCGCCTTCCCGCAGCCGGCGGAGACCGCCCTCGCCGACATCTGGCAGCTGCGCTTCTCCGAGTCCGAGCCCGATGTGGTGTACGCGGGTGTCGAGCCTGCGGCGCTGTTCCGCTCCGAGGACGGCGGGCACACGTTCCGGCTCGTCGAAGGCCTGTGGGAACACCCTCACCGCCCGACCTGGCAGCCCGGCGGCGGCGGACTGTGCCTGCACACCGTGCTCCCCGACCCTGGGGATCCCCAGACGGTCACCGTGGCCATCTCGACCGGCGGCGTCTACCGGACGACCGACGGCGGCGCGACGTGGGCGCCGCGCAACCGGGGCATCAAGGCGGACTTCTTCCCCGAGGCCGACGCGTTCCCCGAGTACGGCCAGTGCGTGCACAAGATCGACCTGCACCCGTCCAACCCGGGGCGCTTCTTCCTCCAGCACCACGGCGGCGTCTACCGGAGCGACGACGCCGCCTCCTCGTGGACGCGCATCGACGAGGGGCTCCCCGCCGACTTCGGCTTCCCGATCGCCGTCCACCCGCACCGGCCCGACACGGTGTACGTGCTGCCCCTCAACGGCGCTGACGACCGCAGCCCCACCGGCCATCGCCTGCAGGTCTACCGGTCGGACGACGCCGGCGGCACCTGGCGGTCACTGAGCGAGGGGCTGCCCGAAGAGCCCTGCTACACCACCGTCCTGCGCGACGCGATGTGCACCGACCAGGCCGACCCGGCGGGGGTCTACTTCGGCACCCGCGACGGCTTCGTCTACGCCAGCCGGGACGGGGGCGAGTCGTGGACCGAGGTCGTCCGCCATCTGCCCGACGTCCTGTGCGTGCGGGCGGCCACGACGTGATCACCGTCGAGGTCCGGCTGCCCGGCGCCCTGCGCGATCTCGCCGGCGCCCGGCCGGTCGTCCCGGTGGAGCTGCCCGACGGCGCGACGGTCGGCGATCTGCTGGACGCCCTCGGCCGCGAGCTGCCCGCCGTCGAACGCCGCGTACGGGACGAACAGGGCGCGATCCGGCCGCACGTCAACGTGTTCATCGGGCCCGCGAACATACGGGATCTCGCGCTGCTGGCGACGCCCTTGATCCCCGGCGCCGAGGTCTACATCCTCCCCGCCGTCTCCGGAGGCTGACGCCTTTACATTGTAGATTCCATCTGTGGTGCCTACCGTTGGGGCATGCGCATCGACAGGCTCGACCACCTGGTGCTGACCGTCGCCGACCTGGACGCCACGATCGACTTCTACACCCGGGTGCTGGGCATGGAGGCGGTCTCGTTCGGCGACGGCCGCCACGCGCTCGCGTTCGGCCACAGCAAGATCAACCTGCACCGGGCCGGTCACGAGTTCGAACCGAAGGCCGACCGGGCCCTGCCGGGCACCGCCGACCTCTGCCTGATCGCCGCCACCCCGCTCGACCAGGTCGTCAAAGAGCTCACCGAGCACGGCGTGCCCATCGAGGAGGGGCCCGTCGAACGCACCGGCGCGACCGGCCCCATCCGCAGCGTCTACTTCCGCGACCCCGACCGCAACCTGATCGAGATCAGCAACTATCTCTGACCCTCTGCCACTAGGGGCAGACGCGGCCGTTGGCCTCGAAGGCGGCATGGGTGAGCGGCATGAGGGCCGCCCACTGCTCCTCCATCTTCTCGGCGACCATCTCGATCTCGCGCTGCGGGAACGAGGGGAACGCGGAGTCCTCGCGCTGGGTGCGCAGGGAGAGGAAATTCATGAGCGCGCGGGCGTTGCAGGTCGCGTACATCGAGGAGTAGAGGCCGACCGGCAGCACCGTGCGGGCGACCTCGCGCGCCACGCCGGCCTCCAGCATCTCCAGGTAGGCCCGGTAGGACTGCCGGTAGCTCTCCTTGGTGGCCTCGGTCACCAGCTTGTGCTGCTCAGGCGTGCCGTCCACGAAGACGTACTTCCCCGGCTTGCCCTCCTGGACGAGCTTGCGCTCGGGGCCGGGGACGTAGAAGACCGGGTCGAGCTTGCGGTAGCGGCCGGACTCCTCGTTGTAGGAGAACGTGCGGTGCCGCATGAACTCACGGAAGACGAAAATGGGGGCCTTCACGTAGAAGGTCATGGACGAGTGCTCGAACGGGGTGCCGTGCCGGTCGCGCATCAGGAAGTTGATCAGGCCCTTGGAACGCTCCGGGTCGGCCTCGATCTCCGCCAGCGAGCTCTCGCCCTTGGTGGACACGCGGGCCGCCCACAAGACGTCGGCGTCCGACGCCGCAGACTTGATCAGCTCGACGACCACGTCACTGCGAAACTCGATCTCGACCTTGTCGATCGCCACCGGGATCTCCCCCTCCTCGTTCGTTCACCGCCCCGGCAACCTTAGTCCCGCCCGCCGACAGGATCCCGCGAGGGCGCGACGTAATGTGCGTCTCAAGGTGACACTCGTGAATCCATCCAGCAGACTAGGGGCGTTCGCCTGTTGTGGAGGGATGAGGGTGGCCGTGTCTCAGCAGATCATCACGGTCCGCGGGCCCCACCGGCCGCGGCCGATCACGTTCATCGGGCCGCACGAGGACGCCGGGTGGCGGCTCAAGGTGTACGGGATCGCCTCCGAGGGCGGGCGGCCGCCGCAGGAGCTGACCGAGGCGGCGCTCAAGCTCGCGCCCGAGGTGTTCCCCTCCCCTGCCGTGCAGCACGATCGTTATGGGATCGGCTTTGTGGTCGTGCACCGGGCGGGCGACTTCTGCTTCGTGCTGTACGACTGGTGGGCCGGCGAGAACGAGATCCACCAGCGGCTCTACTCGGCGCCGCTGGACGATCCCACCGCGCTGGCCCCGCATCCGACGCCGGCGATCTTCTGCGTCTGGGAGGGCGCGGCGGTGGATCATGAGCGGCGGGCCTGGCTGCGGCACGTGCTGGCCAATCCCGGCGGGCCCGACGTCGAGGCCTACTTCGCGGACACGTTCGAAGGGGAGGTCTGATGGGCACGGAGTTGAAGGTTCTGGGGGCCTGCCCGCTGGACTGCCCCGACGGCTGCTCGTGGGTGGTGACGGTCAAGGACGGCAAGGCGGTCAGGCTGCGCGGCAACCCTGACCACCCGTACACCCGCGGCGCCCTGTGCACCAAGGTCAACCGGTGGCTGGAGCACGCCGAGGCCCCCGACCGGATCCTTCATCCGATGCGCCGGGTCGGCGCCAAGGGTGAGGGCAGGTTCGAGCGCATCAGCTGGGACGAGGCGCTCGACGAGATCGCGGCGCGGCTCGGCCGGGTCGTCGAGGAGCACGGCGGCGAGGCGATCTGGCCCTACTGGGGCACCGGGACGCTGGGCTTCATCCAGGGCCTGGGCGGTACCCCGGGCCGCCGGTTCTTCAACACGCTGGGCGCGTCCGGTCACGCCCCCAACATCTGCTCGTGGGCGGGCAGCGAAGGCCTGAAGCAGGCGATGGGCTCCTCGGCGGGCATGGACCCCGAGGACCTCGCCCACGCCAAGCTGATCATTCTGTGGGGCTCGAACCCGCTGACCAGCGGGCACCATGTCTGGAAGTTCATCCAGGAGGCCCGCCGGTCGGGCGCCCGTCTGGTCGCCATCGACCCGGTGCGCACCCGTACGGCCCAGCAGGCGGACGAGCACCTCGCGCCGCTGCCCGGCACCGACGGGGCGCTCGCCCTCGCCCTGCTCAACGTGATCGTCGGCCTCGGCGCCCAGGATGAGGACTTCCTCGCCCAGCACACGCTGGGCTGGGAGGAGTTCCGGGACAGGATCGCCGAGTTCCCGCCCGACCGCGCCGCCGAGATCACCGGCATTCCCGCGGAGTCGATCGTGGCTCTGGGCGAACGTGTCGCGCGGACCCGGCCGACCGCGATCCGCGCCACCATGGGCCTGCAGCGCAACGCGGGCGGCGGCATGACGCTGCGGACCATCGCGGGCATCGCGGCCGTGACCGGCGACTGGGCGCTGCGCGGCGGCGGGGTCAGCTACTCCACGTCCGGGCACGTCAAGCTCGACCAGGCCGCCGTGTTCCGCGACGATCTGCGGCCGGGCCCGGTGCGCACGCTCTCGATGAGCAGGCTGGGCGAGGGTCTCCTGGAGCGGGACGATCCGCCGGTCAAGGCGTTGTTCGTCATCGCCGCCAACCCGGTCGGCAGCACCCCGCACCAGAACAAGGTCCGCGAAGGGCTGGCCCGCGAGGACCTGTTCACCGTCGTGCTGGAGCAGTTCCCCACCGACACCGTCGACTACGCCGACATCGTGCTGCCCGCGACGATGCAGCACGAGCACAAGGACATGAACTCGGGCTATGGGCATCTCTACCTGGCGTGGAACGAGCCCGCCGTGGAGCCCGCGGGCGAGTGCCTGTCCGGCACCGAGACGTTCCGGCGGCTGGCGCACCGGATGGGCCTGGCCGAGCCGAGCCTGTACGACTCGGACGAGCAGATCGCCGAGCAGCTCCTGTCGTCCGGGCACCCGTGGCTGGACGGCATCACGCTGGACCGGCTCCGTAAGGAGGGCTTCGTCCGCCTCAACGTGCCGGAGCCGTTCCTGCCGTACGCGGAGGAGTTCCCCACGCCTTCGGGCCGCCTGGAGTTCCGGTCGCAGCGCGCGGCCGGCGGCGGCCACCCGGCGCTCCCCGACTACATCGCGCCGTTCGAGGTCGCGGACCCCGAACGGGCCCGCCGCTATCCCCTGGCGCTGGTCTCGGGCGCGTCCCACACGTTCCTCAACACGATCTTCGGCAACAACGCCGAGCTGCGCCGCCGGTCGGGCGGTCCGGCCGTCCAGCTCCACCCGGACGACGCGGCGGCGCGCGGGCTCACCACCGGCGACCGCGCCCGGATCGTCAACGAACGCGGCTCGTTCGAGGTGACCGTGGAGGTGACCGACCGGCTGCGCCCGGGGGTCGCGGGCACCACGAAGGGACACTGGGCCAAGTTCGGCGGCGGGTCGAACGCCAACGCGGTCGTCGACGAACGCGACACCGACCTGGGCGGCGGACCGGTCTTCCATGACACCCGCGTCGAAGTCGAACCCCTGGCCTGACCGGGGCCGGTACGGTGTGATCTCATGACATACCAGGCCGCCGACAACACAGGCGAGCTGCTCGACCGGGCGCGCAAGTACGAGCGGCAGGGGCGGTTCGAGGACGCCGCCGCGGCGTTCGCCGCCCTCGCCGGCACGATGGAGGCCGGCGGCGACTGGGTCTCGGCCGTCGCCGTGCGTGCCCGGGAGGCCCGTGCGCTCCAGGGCGCGGGCCGTACGGACGAGGCGCTGCAGGTGCTGGGCCGGGCGGACCAGGCCGCGGGCGGGCTTCCCGGCGACGCGGCCGAGGCGCGCGCCGTCCTCGACGGCCAGGCGGCCCACGTCCTGGCGGGCGCCGGCCGGACCGCCGAGGCGGCCCGGCGCGCCTGGGGCGCGATGTCGGGGTTCCGGGCCCTGCAGGACAACAAGCGCGCCGACCGGGCGGCGGTCCACGCCGCACGCCTGATCGTGGCCGACGCCGGAGCGCGCGACGCCGTCGGGCCCCTGCGGGACATGCTCGCCCAGATGCCGCCCGCCGGCGACGGCTACCAGCAGGTGGCCGCCATCCTCGCGGAGGCCGAACGGCGACCCGACCGCGACTACGACATCCTCGTCACCGACCACGAGGCCCCCACGTGGGGGCGGCTCACGGCCGCGCTCGCGGTGGGGGCGCACCTGGCCGTCGGCAACGGCGTCGCCTGGAACACCATCACCGGCACCGACCGCGACCCCGAGCACAACCGCACGCTGCTCTCCCACGACTGGGGCATCACCGACACCGCGAGCTGGCGCGAGCAGATGGACAGGCTCCTGGCGGCGGAGAACTGCGATCCGGCCATCCAGATCGTCCTGGATCGGCGCGCGGCCGGGATGACGGACCCGCTGGCCTGGCACTCGGCCATCGCGGGCTGGTGCCAGGAGAAGCAGGTCTCCGTGGAGACGACGGAGGAGCTCGTCCAGCTCGCCCGGCAGATCGCCCGGTACGAGGAACGGTTCCGGATCGACGGCCTGCTGCCGCCCGAGGGCCGCGTGGACAGCGTCTTCGGCTACGACTTCGGGCGTGCCGTCAACATGGCCCGCTGGGGGCTGAACGCGGGCTTCTGTGACACCGAGACCGCCGAGGACTGCGTGCTGCGCGCCGGCCACTACGCGTCCAAGGTCTATAAGTCCTGGGAGGACTACTCGGCCGGGTACATCCTCGGCCGCATGCTCCGCTTCGACGACGGTGAGCTCGGCGAGTGGTACGACCGTTCGCTCACCGGCCACCGGATCCTGGTCGAGGACCCCGGCAGCCCCTGGCGCAAGCTCGCCTGGGGCTGACCGGAGGCCGGACCGCGGGGTTCACGCGACGGCGTCGATCTCCTGGACGATCGCCTGCTTGCCCGGCCCGTCCAGCGACGAGGCGGCGACCGCGTTCCGGGCGAGATCGGCGAGCTGTGCCCGGCCGAAGCCGAAGACGTCGGCCGCCACCCGGTACTCGCCGGTGAGGGTGGTGTCGAACATCGGCGGGTCGTCGCTGTTGAGGGTGACGAACAGGCCCTCCTCCAGCAGCCGCGGCAGCGGGTGCGCGGCCATGTCGGGGACCTGCCCGGTGCAGACGTTGGACGTGGGGCAGACCTCCAGCGGGATCTGCGTCTCGCGCAGGTGGGCGACCAGGCGCGGGTCGTCCAGGCAGCGGATGCCATGGCCGATGCGTTCGGCGCCGAGGCCCTCGATGACCTCCCAGATCGTCTCGGGGCCGCTCATCTCGCCGCCGTGCGGGAGGCTGCGCAGCCCGGCGCCGCGCGCCGCGCGGAAGGCCTCGCGGATCTCGTCGCGGATCGCGGCCCGCATCTGCTCGATGCCGCCCAGGCCGAATCCGACGAGGGCCTCCGGCGGGTGCTCCAATGCGTGCCGGGCCGTCTGGCGGCAGCCTTCCGGCCCGAACTCGCCCGGGATGTCGAAGATGTAGGCGACCTGGATGCCGTAGAGGTCCCGCGCCTGCCGCACCGCCAGGTCCAGCGCCTCGGTGATGGCGGGCATCGGCATCCCCATGCGCTGGTGCGTGTAGGGGGTGACGGTCAGCTCGACGTACCGGACGTTCTGGGCCGCCAGGTCACGGGCGGTGCCGAGGACCAGCGTGGCGACGTCCTCGGGGGTGCGCACGAGGTTGGAGACCGCCTCGTACACCTTCGCGAAATGCGGAAAGTCGGTGAACCTGTAGAAACGCCGGAGCTCCTCCTCCCCGGTGGGGACGGGGCCGCCCGGGTGCCGCCGGGCCAGCTCCAGCACGGTCGGCACCGACGCCGACCCGACGAGGTGGACGTGCAGCTCGACCTTGGGCAGCGCGTCGATGAAGGAGTGCAGGGTCAGCCGGTCGTCCCCGGCGGTCGGAGCGGTCCCCGTGAGTGCGTGTTCCGTTGTCGCCATGTCGCGAGACGCTAACAAGGCCGGATGACCCTGCGACAGCCAAGAGGGCTATTTCTGCCACAAAGCTGTCAGATTTGGCGGATCACCTGGTCGGCGAGGGGCGGATTGAGCATGAGCCGCTCGGTTTCCGCCAGATAGGCGTCGGCAGCCGCGCGGGCGCGGTCCCGGTCGCCCGCGCACAGGGCCTCAACGAGTGGCGCGATCCGGTCGGCGGCGGCGGCCGGGTCGGCGAACGCGTACCGGAAGACGTCGCGGACCTCCATGTAGGCGTTGAGCAGCGCGTTGACCAGGAAGCCGTACACCCGGTTGCCGGTCGCGGAGGCGATCACGCGGTGGATCTCGCACTCGGTCAGTTGCGCCGACCCGGCGTCGGCGGCGGCGCGCAGCCGGTCGGCCAGCTCCATGAGCCGGTCGCGCTGCTCGGTGGTGATGTGCACGGCCGCCTTGGCCGCCACCTGCGCCCCGATCTCGCGCCGGACCTCGAAGATCTCGCCCATCCAGGACGGCCCGACGGTGCGGACGAGCAGGGGCAGCAGCTCCGGGCCGCCAAACCGCTCGTAGTCGCGGACGCGGGTGCCCACGCCGTGCTTGGTCTCCACGAGCCCGACTTGAACCAGCCGGACGATCGCGTGCTTGAGCGAGGTCCGGGTCACCTCGTACGCGGCGGCCAGCTCGCGTTCGGGCGGCAGGTAGGAGCCGGGCGGATAGCGTCCGCTCAGCACATCGTCGCGCAGCCGTTCGGTCAGCGCGTCGACGATGGTGTCACGGGCGATCGGCGAGGTCATGGGCGGCTCCGGACGCGGGCTGTGGATCATCCACTGAGCCACGCCAGCGTGGCAGCCCCCGCCGTGCTGCGTCAAGATGGGCCCATGCGCGCCGCCCGGTTGATCTCACTCGTCCTGCTCCTGCAGGCCCGCGGCACGATGACGGCCGGGCAGCTGGCCGAGGAGCTGGAGGTCTCCGAACGTACCGTCTACCGGGACGTCGAGGCGCTGTCGGCCGCGGGGGTGCCGGTCTACGCCGAGCAGGGCCGCAACGGCGGCTACCGGCTGGTGGGCGGCTACCGGACGCGGCTGACCGGGTTGAGCCGCGAGGAGGCCGAGGCCCTCTTCCTGTCGGGCCTGCCCGGGCCCGCCGGGGACATGGGACTGGCCGACGCGGTCGGAGCGGCGCAGCTCAAGGTGCTGGCGGCACTCCCCGCGCCGTTCCGTGACGCGTCCGCGCGCGCCGGGCAGCGCTTCCATCTGGACGCGCCCGGGTGGTTCGGCAACGCCGACCCGCCGCCGCTGCTGGCGCGGCTGGCGCAGGCGGTGTGGGGCGACGAGACCGTGGAGCTCCGCTACCGGAAGCAGGACGAGGTGACCCGCGTCGTCGAGCCGTACGGGCTCGTGCTCAAGAACGGGACCTGGTACCTGATCGGCCATGTCGGCGACGGCCACCGCACCTACCGGGTCGACCGGATCACCGCGGTCGAGCCGGTGGGCGAGATGTTCGACCGTGACGAGGGCTTCGACCTGTCCGGCTACTGGGCCGGACAGGCGGCCGCGTTCCTGCGGTCCATGCTCCGCGAGGAGATCACCGTCCGGCTGAGCCCGTTGGGGCTGCGGCGGCTCAGATACAACGTGGAGCCGTACGCCGCACAGCGGGCCGCCGAGGAGGCGGGCGAACCCGACGAGCAGGGCTGGGTCACCACCCGCCTGCCCGTCGAGTCGCCAGACGTCGCGTACACCGAACTGCTGCGTCTCGGCCCGGAGATCGAGATCCTGGAGCCGGTGGAGCTGCGGGACCGCATGCGCGAGACCGCCGCCCGGCTCGCCGCCCTTTACCGACAGCCGCTCTACCGGTAGCCGGTCGTGTCGGCGGGCTTCCCCGCGTTCGCGACCTCGGCGATGTAGCGCCAGGCGTCCGGCCGGCTGCCGTCGATGTCGGTGAAGCCGTACACCTGCGCCAGCCCGCCGCTGGACAGCGACTGCCCGCTCCACCGGTGCCGGTCCGGATCGGCCGCGAGCGCAGCGATGGCACGCCCCACGAACGCGGGCGATTCGGAGATGGCGAAATGCGGGCTCTTCTTCGCGCCGTCGAGCCAGTCGTCCTCGGTGACGCCGAAGGTCTCCAGCATGGATTCGGAACGGATCCAGCCGGGCGTGACCGAGACGGCGGTGCATCCGTGCGGTTCGAGCTCGGCGGCCTGCCCGAGCCCCATCCGGATCACCGTCCATTTGGCGAGGTCGTAGAAGTAGCCCGACTCCTTGCGATATTCGGCGTTGGTCTCGGCGGTGCCGTCGGTGACCTCCACGACCAGCCCGCCGGGGTTCCTGATCAGCAGCGGCAGCGCGCGGTGGCTGGTGATGACGTGCGTCTCGATCGCCAGCTTGAGCAGCCGCAGCCCGTTCTCCAGGGAGTGCTCCCACAGGGCGCTGCCGAACTCGAAGAGATGGTCGGCGCCCCAGACGTCGTTGACGAGGACGTCGAGACGGCCCTGCTCCTCGTCGATCCGCCGGACGAGCCGGTCGACCTGGTCGATCTCCAGATGGTCGACCTGGACCGCGATGCCCGTCCCGCCGGCGGCGGTGACGAGCTCCGCGGTCTCCTCGATGGTCTCCGGCCGGTTCATCTCCGACCGGCTCTCGCGGGTCGTGCGACCCGTCACGTACACGGTCGCCCCCGCGGCGCCCAGCTCGACGGCGATGCCACGGCCCGCACCGCGGGTGGCCCCCGCCACCAGTGCGATCTTTCCTGCCAGCGCTCTTTCACTCATGGGAACGAGGCTGGCAGGAATACCTGTCAGGTCCGGTCAGGGATTGAAGATGCTCACCCCGCCGGGGCCGACGAGGAAGCCGAGGACGATGAGGATGATCCCGAACAGCAGTTCGCGCCGGGCGATGATGACGTAGATGCCTGCGATGATCATGATCACCGCTATGAGCCAGAGTAGTGTCAACATGGCGGCGGGGTCCCCGCGCGGGGACCCCGCAAACCGGCCTGCATTTCCGGTCACACCCTAATTCCGGCAGAGGCCCTACTTTTGTGCAGACCCCTACTTCTTGCAGAGTTCCAGCACATTGGCCACGATGCGATGGCCGGACCGCCCCGCTGCGGTGAGGATCGACTCGGGGTGGAACTGCACCGCCCAGCGTTTGCGTCCAGGATCCTCGATCGCCATCACCACGTCCCCGATATGGGCCGTGATCTGGAAGCCCTTCACCTGCTCGGGCTTGGCGTGCAGGGAGTGGTAGCGGGCGGCGGTGAACTCCTCCGGCAGCCCGCCGAGGATCGCTCCGCCGGTCACCCGCACCTGTCCCGGCTTGCCGTGGGCGGGCTCGGGCAGCAGCGACAGCTCGCCGCCCGCGTGCTCGACCATCGCCTGCAGGCCGAGGCAGACGCCGAAGACCGGCAGGTCGCGCGCGTCCAGGGCGTCGAGCAGGCTCGCCGTGTCGAAGTCCTCCGGCCGGCCCGGGCCGGGTGACAGCACGACCAGGTCGGGGGCGTGCTCGTCCAGCATCCGGACCGGGAACCCGTGCCGCAGGGTGACCACGTCGGCGCCCTTCTGGCGGAAGTAGTCGGCGAGGGTGTTGACGAACGAGTCCTCGTGGTCGACCAGCAGCACCTTCACGCCGTCGCCGGGCCTTTCCGCCGCCTCGGTCTCGTGTTCACCGGGCGCGTCCTGGCCGTGTTCGAGCGCGCGCAGCAGGGCGCTGGCCTTGAGGTGCGTCTCGCGCTCCTCCTCGTCCGGGTCGGAGTCGTACAGCAGGGTGGCCCCGGCGCGGACGGTCGCGACGCCGTCGCGGATCTGGGCGGTACGGAGCGTGAGGCCGGTGTTCATCGAGCCGTCGAAGCCGACGAACCCGACCGCCCCGCCGTACCAGCGCCGCGGCGACTCCTCGTGGTCCTCGATGAACTGCATCGCCCAGGTCTTGGGCGCGCCGGTGACGGTGACCGCCCACATGTGGGTCAGGAACGCGTCGAGGGCGTCGAAGCCGGGACGCAGCCGCCCCTCGATGTGGTCGACGGTGTGGATCAGGCGCGAGTAGAGCTCGATCTGCCTGCGGCCCAGCACCTTGATGCTGCCCGGCACGCAGATCCGCGACTTGTCGTTGCGGTCGACGTCGGTGCACATCGTCAGCTCGGACTCGTCCTTGAGCGAGGTCAGGATGGTCCGGATCTGCTCGGCGTCCTCCAGCGCGTCCGCGCCGCGCCGGATCGTGCCCGCGATGGGACACGTCTCCACCCGGTCTCCGCTGACGCGGACGAACATCTCCGGGGAGGCGCCGACGAGGTACTCGCCGTCGCCGAGGTTGAACAGGAACTCGTACGGCGCGGGGTTGGTCTCGCGCAGCCGCTCGAAGAACGCCGAGGGTGAGTCGCACCGCCCGTACATCGCGTGGCCGGGGGTCACCTCGAACAGGTCACCGCGGATGAACTTGTCCTTCGCCTCCCGCACCATCTGCGCGTAGACGCCCGGCACCGGCTGGGGCGGCAGCTCGGCGGCGACCACCGTCGGGGTCGGCTCGGTCTCGCGCGGCAGCCCGGCGGTGCTCGCGTCGCCGACCGTGAAGTCGTACGACATGCGGTGCGAGACCTCCAGCTTGCGGTCGACGACCACCATCTCGTCGGCGAGGTGCAGCACCAGGTCACGCTGGTCGGCGGGCCGCTCCAGACTGAGCCGGAGCGGCTCGAACTGCAGCGAGAGGTCGTAGCCGAACGCCCCGTACAGCCCGAGATGCGGGTCGTCGCACCGGAACAGGTCGACGATCGCGCGGATCGCGGTGAAGACGGTGGGCTGCCGGCTGCGTTCCTCCTCGGTGAAGAACTCCTCGGTCGGCGGGATGAAGACCTCGAACCGGTCCCGCTCGTCGGCCCGGACCTCCCCGGTGCCGCGCAGGACGCCCGCGAGCGCCGGGAGCACCACCTCGCCGCGGCCGTTGAGCGCCCGCGCCGTCAGCACCCGGCCCCGCGCGACGATCTCCAGGCAGGGATCGAGGTAGGCCATGTGCCAGCGGCTGTAGCGGCCGGGGTACTCCATGCCGGAGCTGAGCACGCCGCCGCGCCGCTCCCCCACGGCCGCGACGAGGGCGTTGAGCACGTCGGATTTGCGCTCGGGATCGACCGGTGTCGCCGTACGGGTGACCCGTACGCCCCCGGCTGTCACGAACCCGCTGGTCTGCGGTTGATATCGGTCGTTCTCCACCGCGGTGGCCCCTCGTCGTCAGGCCCTGCACACCGGCGGAAACGGAAAACGACCGCCGGGTGAGGGCGGTCGCCTGGAAGTTCGAGCAAGCACGAATCTGGCTCCGCCTCAGCGGCGCCACCACCACTGGTGGGTCCCGATTCGCATGCGGCGAGCTTACCGGGTCCGCGCCCGGGGGTCGAGCGGCCCGGCCGTCCCCGGCGTGCCGCCGGCCGGCCTGCCAGGGTTCTCAATTCCGGCCGGGCTTGCCATGATGGATGCAAGGGACCACTTACGGCACGGGAGCTCCCACTCATGACCGGCGACAACACCGAGTTCGAACTGCGCGGAGTCAACCACGTGGCGCTCGTCTGCAGCGACATGAAGCGCACGGTCGACTTCTACTCCGGCGTCCTCGGCATGCCGCTGATCAAGACGATCGAGCTCCCGATGGGCTGGGGCCAGCACTTCTTCTTCGACTGCGGCGGCGGCAACGCGCTGGCGTTCTTCTGGTTCCCCGACGCCCCCGACCCCGTGCCCGGCGTGTCGGCGCCCAAGACCCTCCCCGACCGCGGGGAGCTGCTGTCGGCGGTCGGCTCGATGAACCACATCGCCTTCGACGTGCCGCCGGAGAAGATCGAGGAGTACCGCGACAAGCTCGTGGCCAAGGGGATCGACGTCGGCGTACTGCTCAACCACGACGACAGCGAGTTCGGCGTCGCCAAGGACGTACACGAAGGGGTCTTCGTGCGGTCGATCTACTTCAAGGACCCCGACGGGGTCCTGGTGGAGTTCGCCTGCTGGCTCCGCGAGCTGGACCGGCCCGAGGACGTCCGGCACGAGCCGAAGACGGCGGCGGACCGGACCGTCTGAACCGGATCACCCGAAACGGGATCCGGATCCTGATGTGTTGGACCGATCCACCCAACTCGTACCGTGTCCGATATCTGCCTGTGACCAGGGAGAAGGTAGGCTCCGCCCGACTCACCCCTGAGCGTGACCTGTCTCACAATGTGGACAGGTCGTGTATGAGCACGGTACGAGGAGGATCCCTTGGCCTCGCAAGAACCGCCGGAGACGCGGCGGACCGACCGCAGCCACTGGAACTGGCTGCTGCTGGTCCCCATCGTCATCCCCCTGCTGACGCTGCTGTTCAACAAGGAGGAGCCCCGGCTGGCCGGCTTCCCCGCCTTCTACTGGATGCAGCTCGCCTTCATCCCCCTGGGCGTGGTCACCACGCTGATCGTCTACCGGATGACCAAGCGGAAGGAGGACTGACCGATGAAGGACCACCTCACCGAGTTGATCATTTTCGGCTTCCTCTTCCTGCTCGTCAGCGGTATGGGCTTCGTGGCGGCGCGCTGGCGGCGGCCGGCCACGATGGACAGCCTGGACGAGTGGGGCCTGGGCGGCCGCAACTTCGGCTCCTGGATCAGCTGGTTCCTGATCGGCGGTGACCTCTACACCGCCTACACCTTCGTCGCGGTTCCGGCGCTGGTGTTCGGCGCGGGCGCCATGGGCTTCTACGCCGTGCCGTACACGATCGTCGTGTACCCCCTGGTCTTCCTCGTGCTGATCCGGCTCTGGTCGGTGTCGCACGTGCACGGCTTCGTGACCCCGGCCGACTTCGTGCGGGCCCGGTTCGGCTCCCCCACGCTGGCGCTGCTGGTGGCGATCACCGGCATCGTCGCGACGATGCCCTACATCGCGCTGCAGCTGATCGGCATCGAGGCCGTTCTCAAGGCGATGGGCGTGACCGGCCATCTGCCGATCATCATCGCGTTCGCGATCCTGGCCGCCTACACCTACCAGTCCGGGTTGCGGGCGCCCGCGCTCATCGCGTTCGTCAAGGACGTGCTGATCTACCTGGTGATCATCGTCGCGGTGCTCTACATCCCGAGCAAGCTCGGCGGCTGGGGCGACATCTTCGACGCGGCCGAGAAGAAGTTCGCCGCGACCCCCAACCCCGGCGACGGCACCCTGCTGAACGGCGCCAACCAGCTCAACTACGCCATGCTCGCCTTCGGCTCAGCGCTGGCGCTGTTCCTCTACCCGCACAGCATCACCGGGGTGCTGGCCAGCAAGGACCGCAACGTCATCAAGCGGAACATGGCGGCGCTGCCCGCCTACAGCCTCGTGCTCGGCCTGATCGCGCTGCTGGGCTTCATGGCCATCGCCGCCGGGACCAAGCCGATCGGCACCGACAGCAACACCGTGGTGCCGGTGCTCTTCGACCAGATGTTCCCGAGCTGGTTCACCGGGGTGGCGTACGCCGCGATCGGCATCGGCGCGCTGGTCCCCGCCGCGATCATGTCGATCGCCGCGGCCAACCTGTTCACGCGGAACATCTACAAGGAGTACATCCGCAAGGACGCGACCGAGAAGCAGGAGGCCACGGTCAGCAAGCTGGTCTCGCTGGTCGTCAAGGTCGGCGCGGTCGCGTGCATCCTGCTGCTGGACCCGCAGTTCTCCATCGACCTGCAGCTCATCGGCGGCGTGATCATCCTGCAGACGCTGCCGGCGGTGGCGCTCGGCCTGATGACCCGCTGGTTCCACCGTGGCGCGCTGATCGCGGGCTGGGCGGCCGGCCTGGCGTGGGGCATGTGGCTGCTGTACGAGATCCCGAACCCGCTCAAGGGCAAGAAGCACTTCGGCGGCTCGGCCTACAACCTGAGCGAGCTGGGCTTCGACACCAAGATGACGATCTACGTCGGCGTCCTGGCCCTGGCGCTCAACCTGCTCGTGGCCATCCTCGGCACGCTGATCCTCAAGGCCGCCAAGGTCAAGGACGGCGACGACGCCACCAAGTCGGACGACTACGTCGCCGACGCGGGCGACCCGAAGGTCAAGGAGCTGGAGCTCACCGGCTCCACCTGATCCCGGGCGTGATCCCCTGAGCCCGGGCGCCCCCTACGCGGGGGCGCCCGGGCTCAGCTTCTGTACGAGGGGTTGGCCACCGCGAGCTTGTCGCGCGTGGCGTCGAGGAGTGCGGATTTGAGCTCCTCGTACCGGCCGTCCAGCCACCCTTCCCGGATCGCGGCGGCGAGCTCCGCGTCGTCTGCGAATCCCAGCTCGGCGAGCCGCGCGGCATGGGCCTGATCCTGTGCCGCGCCGAGATCCAGTTCTCTCTCGACCATCCCGAGAACGTTGACGGCGACCAGGCCGTGGAAGCGCGTCCGGCCCTCCAGCGAGCCCAGCACGTCGCGTTCGAGGAACTCCCGGACGGCGGCGACGAGCTCGGCGGCGGTCGGGGCGTCGTGGGGCTGGGCCATCGCGCATCTCCTCGATCCAGGACAGAATGCGATTCTAGACCCGAGGAGGGATCATGAGCTTTGAGGTGCCCGCGTCCGTCCGGCCGATCCGCGACGCCGTCCACGCCTTCATGACCGAACGGGTCGAGCCCGCCGAGCCGGTGTTGCAAAGCGGCGGGGAGGAGGCCGCCGAGACCCTCGCCGATCTCCAGCGGCAGGTCAAGTCCGAGGGGTTGTGGGCGCTCGGCCATCCGAAGGAGCTCGGCGGCGGGGGACTTCCGTTCCTCGACTACGTGTACGTCAACGAGGTGCAGGGACGGAGTGAGTTCGGCCAGCTCGCGCTCGGCACCTACACGCTCCAGGACTCGCTGATGCTCCACCGGTACGCGAGCGAGCCGCAGCGCGACCGGTTCCTCAAGCCGCTGGTGCAGGCGGAGATCAACCCGAGCTTCGCGATGACCGAGCCCGGGATCTCCAGCTCCGATCCGACGCAGCTCACCACCACCGCCACCCTGGAGGGGGACGAGTGGGTGATCCGGGGCCGCAAGTGGTTCACCACGCTCGCGAGCCGCGCCGCGTACACGACGGTCATGTGCCGGACCGAGCCCGAGGGCACCTCTCCCTACCTGTCGTTCAGCATGATCCTCGTGCCGACCGACACCCCCGGTTACACGATCGTGCGCGACACCCCGGTGCTCGGCCTGGACGGCGCCCACTGCGAGGTGCTGTACGACGAGGTGCGGGTGCCGAAGGACAACCTGCTGGGGCCGCGCGGGCACGGCTTCGTCATCGCCCAGGAACGCCTCGGGCCCGGCCGGATCTTCCACTGCATGCGTTTCCTGGGGCAGGCGCAGCGCGCGTTCGACCTCATGTGCGCGCGGCTGCACGAGCGCACCGCCTTCGGCGAGCCGCTCGCCAAGAAGCAGCTCATGCAGCAGCACGTGTTCGACTCGTACACCGAGATCCAGTCGTCGCGGCTGCTCACCCTGCACGCCGCCCACAAGATCGACGAGGGCGACCAGGCACGCGTGGAGATCGGGGTCATCAAGGTGGCCGCGGCGCGCATGCTGCACAACGTCATCGACCGCGCCATCCAGGTGTACGGGGCGCAGGGGCTGACCCCCGACACGCCGCTCGACCACATGTACCGGCACGCCCGCGCCGGGCGCATCTTCGACGGCCCGGACGAGGTCCACGTGACCACGACCGCGCGGCGGATCCTCAAGGAGTACAAGGAAGGCCGCAACTGGGAGTTCGGCCTGCGCTGAGCGCCGTCAAGATCTCCCTGATGACCGGCTCCGGCCAGCCCTCCGGCCTGCGCTTTTCCGGGTGGCCGGATCAGGCGCTGGGCCCACGGCAAATAGATAGGTTACTTTCCTATTCGATTCATGCCGCTGAGATCGACGCCGATTCCAGGAGAGCGGTTCACGCTGCCATGAAGACCCCCAACAGATCCGCAGCCGCCGCCACGGCCGTCGCCGCGCTCGCCGCGACGTTCACCGTGGCCTCCACCCCCCTCGCCGCGTCCGCGGCCTGCGCCCCGGACGCCCGCGACCTGCTGATGACCTACCAGCCGGCCGACCACACCGTCACCGACGCCAGCTACTTCCCGGCGCGGCTGACCCTCGCCAACGGCGACCGCCGGTGCGCGCTCGCCGGTGGATGGACGATGTACTTCAGCTCCGTCCGCCAGCCCGCCGCCGTCCTCACCGGCGCCGCGGGCGACATCGCGCGCAAGCAGCTCGCCGACCAGGGACTGTCCGTCGCCCGTGCGGACAGGGCCCAGAGCGGCGACTTCTACGCGCTCAAGCCGACGGCCACGTTCAGGCCGGTGGCGCCCGGCGAACGCCGCACGATCGACATGAACATCGAGCTCTGGGCGACCCACAAAACGGACGGGCCCGCCGGATGGAGCATCGCGTACGGCGACGGAAAGCCCCGGTGGGTGCCGTCCAAGACCCTGCTCGACCCGGCCGACCCGAAGCAGACCAAGGCCTTCTCCGGCGACGTGCGCCCGGTGCAGTCCGCGGCCACCCGGTTCGCCGAGAACACCTCCGGCAAACGGCAGTTGACGCTCCAGCAACGGATCCTGCCGCAGCCGCTGTCGGCGACCGCCACCGGCGGCACCGTGCGAATCGGCGGTTCCTCGCCCATCAACGCCGCGGCTGCGCTGCGCGGTGAGGCGGGATACCTGAGGTCGGCGCTGCGCGACGTGGCCAAGGGCGGCGGCGCGCCCATCTCGCTGCGCCTCGACCCGAAGCTGGACGTCGACCGCGACGGCAAGGCCGACGCCGAGGGCTACATCCTCACCGGCTCCGGCAGGGGCGTGGAGATCGTCGGCACCGATCGCGCCGGCGTGCTCTACGGCATCCAGACCCTGCGGCAGCTGATCCCCGCCACCGCGTACCAGGTCGCCGGCACGGGCACCGTCGCCGTGCCGCGGGCGACGGTCGCCGACGCGCCGCTGTTCGGCTACCGCGGCCTGCACATCGACGTGGCCAGGCACTTCGAGACCAAGGAGACCGTCAAGAAGTTCCTGGACCTGATGGCCTTCACCAAGATGAACCGGCTGCACTTCGGCGTGACCAACGACGAGGGCTGGCGGGTGGAGATCCCAGGGCTGCCCGAGCTCACCGGCTTCGGCTCAAAGCGGGCGCTTGACCTGCCCGAGAAGAACGCGCTGCACCAGGGATTCGGCTCGGTGAACGACCTCGGCCGCGGTGACGGCATCGCCGGCAAGCCCGGCGACGAGAAGGAGGCCAACCTCGGCCGTACCCCCGCCTACCAGGGCTTCGAGCAGTCGATGTCCAACTTCGTCGGCAAGGGCAGCGGCCACTACTCGGTGCGGGACTTCAAGGAGATCCTCGCCTACGCCACCGAGCGTCACATCGAGGTCGTGCCCGAGTTCAACTTCCCGGCGCACGCCCGCGCGGCCGTGCAGTCGATGGAGCGGCGCTACCAGCGCACCAAGGACGACACCTACCGCCTGCTCGACCCGGCGGACACCTCGCAGCACGTCAGCGTGCAGTACTACAACGACAACCTCGTCAACCCGTGCATCCCGAGCACCTACGCGTTCCTCACCAAGGTCGTGACCGAGGTCGGGAAGATGTACGCGGACGCCAAGGCCCCGCTCAACCGGTTCCACCTCGGTGGCGACGAGCCGCCCGGGCCGCCCCCCGGCTGGTGGTCGGGCTCGCCCGCCTGCCAGAAGAACCCCGAGACGGCGGGCAAGAGCGGCGAGCAGCTCGCGGACCTGTTCTTCACCAAGTGGAACGGCATCGCGCAGAAGGTCGCCAAGACCACGGCGGGCTGGGAGGACGTCACCGACCCGACCCGCGACCTGCGGCTCAAGAACTTCGCGCCGCTCCCCTGGCAGAACGTCTGGGGCTGGGGCCGTGAGGACTGGGCCTACAGGTTCGCCAACGAGGGCACGCCGGTGATCCTCGCGCACGCGACGAACCTCTACATGGACCTGGCCTACAACAAGGACCCGGACGAGCCCGGCTACTACTGGGCCGCCTATGTGGACGAGAAGAGCACGTTCACCTACCAGCCGTTCAACGTGTACGCGAACGCCACCGAGACGCGCTGGGGCGGCCCGTTCACTCCCGACCCGAACTGGGTGAAGCTCACCGAGGCCGGCAAGAAGAACATCCTCGGGCTCGAAGCCCAGCTGTGGGCCGAGAACGGCAAGACCCCCGACATCCGCGAGTACCAGGCGTACCCCAAGCTCCTCGGCGTGGCCGAGCGGGCCTGGAACCGCAGGACCCCCGGCACCGCCGAGATGCTCGCCGCGTGGGACGTCTTCAACAACACGCTCGGGCAGGCGACCTTCCCGCTGCTGTCGTTCTACAAGCCGGTCGGGCTGCGCGGCAAGGGTGTGAACTACCGCATCCCGCTGCCCGGCGCGAAGATCTCCGGCGGCATGCTCACCGCCAACGTCCGCAACCCCGGGCTGGCGATCGAGTACTCCACCGACGGCGTGCGCTGGCGGCCGTACACCGGCCCGGTCCGGGTCGGGCCGACCGCGCTGACCCGGACACGGAGCGCCGACGGCCGGACGAGCCGCATCTCGCCGGTGGGCGTGGCCGCCTGGCAGAGCGGCACCACCTACCAGGCGGGCGCGCTGGTGACCCACCAGGGAGAGATCTTCACGGCGAAGGGCACCAGCACCGGACAGGCACCGGACCTCTCGCCCCGGTCATGGCACCTCCTCCAATGATCCAGTGACCGGATAGAGAGAAGAAAAGAGGCCGGGCTCCCCGCCTTCCCACAGCCCCCACTCAGCCGCCCTATCAAGGGACAAGCCGCGCTGGCTGTCTAATAGGGCAGCCCGGCCTCTCAGCTCGGTAAGAGTCGTTAAAGATCCCCCCAGCGCGGCCTTGGCCGGGCACCCGCCGGGAATCACCACCGAGCGGGGCACACCCCCGTGGCGCCACGAGTCGCCGCACCACGAGCCTCGGGGGGAAGCAGGGTGCATACCAGGTCGGCCGCCATCTGCGCGGCGGTGCTCGCGGGCACCATGCTGGCGATACCGGCGGCATGGGCCGACGACCTCGAGATCGACCCTGGGACGGTACGGCCAGGCGACACGATCACCGTGTCGGGAGGCTGCAGGGACAACGACTCGTTCGTCAGCGTCTCGGGTCCGGCGAGCGGCCGGGGCGCGGTCAGTACGGGTTACTTCAGCATTCAGGCGAAGGTCAAGCAGGTCGAGCCAGGCCGGTACACGGTGATTTCCAAGTGCGTCCCGTCCGGCTACCCCCAGACCGGGCGCATATCCATCGAGAGGCACAAGTCGAGGGACCGCGACCACAAGCCGCCGGACGGCTGGGTCAGGACCGGCGGAGGTGGAACCCAGGGGCCCGGAGTTCCCTGGACAGGGCTGGGGCTGGCCATGGTGGCCGGCGCGGTCGGCATCTGCGGCGTGGCACTGCTCCGGTCCAGGGCACGTGGGCGAGAGTAACGGCGGCTACCTGATCGCCGTCGGCCTGGCGGTGTTCGGCGCCATGGCCGTGGGCCAGGGCGTGAAGGAGCCGCGCGAGCAGCCGGACTACCGCGACCAGGGCGGGCCGCGGGCGATCTGGAACATCCCGGACGGCCCGGAGCTTCCGGCGTCGCCGCCGGAGCGGCTGGAGATCCCGGAGATCGGCGTGGACGCGCCGGTGATGCGGCTCGACAAGAAGGACGACGGGACCGTGGAGGTCCCGCCGTTCGAGCACTCGGGGCACGCGGGCTGGTATCAGCGCGGTCCCGCACCGGGCAGCCGGGGGTCGGCGGTGGTGCTGGGCCATTACGACGACCTGGACGGCGCGGCGGTCTTCTACGAGCTCCATAGGCTGAGGCCGGGCGCGCGGATCAGGGTGCTCCGCCGCGATGGGACCAAGGCACTGTTCCGGGTGGACGCCGTCGAGCAGATCCGCAAATGGGACTTCCCGCGCGACCGCGTGTACGGAGACGTCCGCTATGCGGGTCTGCGCCTGGTGACGTGCGGCGGCTCCTACGACAAGCACGAGCGCTCCTACCGCGACAACGTCATCGTCTACGCCCACCTCGCCGGCGGCAGGTGATCACGGGAGCATCCGCAGCAGGTCCCATTCGTTCTCGGCGACCCGGCGTCCCAGCGCGGCGAGCTCCACCGAGCGCTCGCCGCCGGTGAGATGGCGCTGAGCCTGCATGACGCAGATGATCGCCCAGCGCGCCACGCCGAACATCTCCCACCACCGCAGCGCCACGCGGTCCACCTGGGCTCCACCCGCCTTCTCGTACGCCTCGATCAGCTGGTCGTACGTGCCGAACCCGCCGACCGGAGGCTCGGCCCCGAACCGCCAGGCCTTTACGCACAGCCAGCCAAGATCCTCAAGAGGGTCGCCCAGGTGGGCCAGCTCCCAGTCGAGCACCGCCCTGATGCCGTCAGGGCCGACGATCAGGTTGCCGTTGCGGAAGTCGCCGTGCACTACAACCGACCGGCGCGCTGGCGGGCGGTTGCGGGTCAGCCAGCGCAACGCGAACTCCAGCGCGGGATGCGGCTCACCGATGGCGTCCAGCACGGCCTGCCAGGCCTCCAGCTGGTCGGTTTGCTCCAGTTGCGGAACGCTCGCGACGGGGATGCGGTGGATCGCCGCGAGGACCTCGCCACACTGACCTGCCAGCAGGGGCCGGACGTCCGCCAGCGCGGGATCGCGGAGGATCCTGCGCGGGATCGTCTCGCCCTCCACGCGTTCCATCACCACGAACTCAGCGCCGAGCTCACTGCTGGCGTCCCCGGCGGCGATCACCTCGGGACTGGGCACACCGGCCGCGCCCGCCGCGCGCATCAGTGCGGCCTCCTGCGACAGCGGACCGCCCGCCATCACGCCCTGGGTGGTGAGCCGGAGGATCAGCGGGTGCGCCTCGCCGGCCGCGGTGACGGCCTCGAATCCGCAGGTGACCCGGGAGGCACCGCCGCTGCCCCGGCGCAGCCCGCGAATCTGGACACCGGCGCCGTAGCGCTCGGCGAGCACCTCCGCGAGCGGGTCGGCCAGCTGCTCCAGCTCCATCCCCGGCCTCCTCCCGATCAGAAATAAGTGATCACTTTCCATCCTGGCAGCGATCGGGCATCCCGGCGCATGTGACCTACGTCATACAACCGTCTCCTTGGCCGCCGTGGTCCCCGGGATGTGAACAGAGCCACGATCGAACTCTCGGTCGTCATCCCCGTCTACAACGAGGCAGAGGCCGAGCGGTTGCTCGGGGGTTTCGTGTCCCTCAAAAGGCCCGGAGTGACCGAGGACCGCGCCCGGCACGTCGCCGAGAGCGTGCTCCCGGCGGCCTGACCCGCAGGTCGGGTTATTCGCTGAACAGTTCCAGGACCTGGTGGGACGACGCGGCGGCGGCCGGGAGCCCGCCCAGGATGAGGTCGGCGAGGCTGTCGACCACGGTCTCGCGCGGCACCTCGTCGGCGTGGTCGAGCCACCAGTCCCCGGCGGTCTGCACCATCCCGACGACCGCGTGGGCCCACACGTAGGCGCGGGTGCGGTCCGTGAGCTCACTCTCGGCGATCATGACCTCGGCCAGCTCCCGGCTGAGCCCCCGGATCATGGTGCTCATCGCGCCGTGCGTGGCGGCGTCCTCGGCGCTGGCCCGGTGCATGAGGAAGCGGTAGAGGTTGAGGTTGTTCGAGATCGTCGACAGATAGGTGTCGATCGTCGACCGGGTGCGGGCCCGGACCGAGGTGGCGCGGGAGAACTCCTCCTGCACACCCTCGATCAGCTTGCGGGTGTGCCGCTCGGCCAGTGCCTGGTAAAGGCCGCTCTTGTCGCCGAAGTGCCGGTAGAGGATGGGCTTGCTGATCCCCGCCTCGGCGGCGATCGAGGCCATGGACGCCCCCGGCCCCTCGCGCTGGATGACCCGGTCGGCCGCCTCCAGCAGGGCACGCCGCCGTCCCGGGTCGCGTCGCGCCCCGGGACTCGCCGTCCCCGCAGTCGTCATGGTGAGAACCGTACGCCATGCCGGTGCCGAGATCGTCACGATGGTGGCCGCTGCGATCAGAGTCACTGACGTGATGTCCAATACAGGCCGGTGCCGCCCCCGAGCTGCAGGGGCGGCACCTCGCGCGGGTCAGCCTGCGGGGAATTCGTCCGCGGTCATGGTGCGCTCCCGCACCCAGACCCCGGCGGGCTTCAGCGGCGCGGTCCCCGTCCAGGGACCGTTCGGGCACGTGCCGCTCTTGAAGACGGCCCCGGACCGGGAGTCGTCGGAGTAGTTCCAGTTCGTCCAGCTGATCTTCTTGCTCGCCATCAGGTCGAGGTACTGCTGCGACCGGGTGAAGTTGTTGCCGCCGTCACCCGAGGCCGTCTGGGTGCCGAACTCGGTCACGAACACCGGCAGCCGGTCGGCCGCTCGCGACAGGGTGCTCAGGTACTCCGAGCCGTGCGAGGCCGCGTAGAAGTGGAAGGTGTACATGATGTTGGACGCGTTCACCGGGCTGTTGACGATCTCGGTCTCGTCGGCCCCGTCGGACACGCCGAGCGACGACCACGCGCGGGTCCCGACCAGGATCGGGGTGTCGGGATCGTGCTGGCGGATGACCGGGATGAGGTTCTCGGCATAGCTCTTGATCCTCGCCCAGCTCACCCCGTTCGGCTCGTTGGCGATCTCGTAGAGGAGGTTGTTCTTGCCGTTGTGCCGCTGGGCGATCTCGGTGAAGAACGTCTTGGCCCTGGCCAGGTTGTGGTGGGGGTCGCCCGGGCTCAGCATGTGCCAGTCGACGATCGCGTACATGCCGCGCGACGTGGCCTGCTCGATGAGGTTGTGCACCCGGTCGGTGAACAGGCGCGGGTTGGTCTCGTACCCGCCCTCCTGGATGTACATCGAGATCCGCAGGACGTCGGCCTTCCAGTCCTGGGCCAGCGCGTTGAGCGAGCCGGTGTTGAGGCACTGGTAGTACCACTGGAGGCCGTGGCTGCTCATGCCGCGCAGCTGGATCGGCTGGCCGTGCTGGTTGCACAGCTTCGTCCCGCAGACCTTGAGCTGTCCGTTGGCCTGGACCGGCGTCCCGGGGTTCGGAGACCCGCCCACCTCGAAATCGAGGTAGTCGAGGTTGGGCCCGCCGGCCGCCGTGGTGGCGGTCAGCCGGATCGTGTTGGCGCCCGCGTTGACCGGAGCGGTGAGGGTGGAGGTGGCCCAGGTGGTCCAGGCACCGGTGCCGCCGAACGCCCGGGCCGCGGAGACCACCGTTCCGTTCACGGTGACGTCCATTGGGCGGTTCGACGTCGTGCCATTGGCGTACCGGATCGCAATGGTGGCGGTCCCGGCGGACGCCGCGTTCACCGACCATTCCACATGGCTGCCGGTCGCGTTGGTGCCGTTGACGAACCCGGTCCCCGAGTACCCGGCGTGGTTGGACTCCACCACCCCCTGCGAGATGGCGGCGTTCTCCGCCTCGTACCGCGTCGGCGCTGCGGCGTTGCCCGAGGCGCCGGGGACGCGCACGGGCACCAGCAGCGCCACCGTCGCGAGAACGGCGGTCAGGCGCGCGATCGTTCGCCTTCTCATGATCCGACCTCCAGGGTGTCGAGGTAGTCCAGGTTCGGCAGGCCGCCCGTACCGGTGGCGGTGAGACGGATCGTGTTGGCGCCCGCGTTCAGGCTCACTGCCGCCGTGGCGGTGCGCCAGAGGCTCCACGCGCCGGTGGGGGCGAAGGGGACCGTGCCGGCGGCCGTCCCGTTCACGCTCAGGGAGGCGGGCCGGTCGGCAGTGCCCGCGTGGGCGTAGTCGAAGGCCAGCGTGTGCCGGCCGGCCTGCGCCGCGTTCACCGTGAACTGCACGTAGCTGCCGGTCGCATTGGGGGTGTTGACGAATCCCTTGCCGGAGTAGCCGGAGTGGTTGCGGTCGACGGTGCTGCCGCTGACGGACGTGGCGTCCTCGGCCTCGTACCGTTGGGATGTGCCGCCCCGGGACACGCGGTAGAGCACGGTGCCGTGGCCGGGCACGGAGGCGCTCACTGCCCCGGTGGTCTTCCGGGTCGACTTGGTCCACAGATCCTTGAGCGTGTAGGAGGCCGAGCCGCCGAGCCCGATCGCGGCCGCCGTCGTGCCGATCGTCGCCGTGGCGGTGGTCTCGTTGGACAGGGCCACGGCGCGATCCCCGTTCGCCAGGACCTTGCTGTAGACGACGTGGCCGCCGGAGGCGCTGACGACGGTGGCCTGGCGGCCGAGCTTGTCCTGGTCGACCGCGATGACGTCGGTGTTCTTGAGGATCGTGAACGTGTCCTCGGACACCTCGCGCAGGTCGGAACCGATCAGCAGCGGGGCTGCCATGACGGCCCAGAGGCTGAAATGGGTGCGGTACTCGGCCGGCGTCATGCCGCCGTTGCCGACCTCCAGCATGTCGGGGTCGTTCCAGTGCCCCGGCCCCGCGTACCGCGCCAGGCTCCGGTTGGCCTGCGCCTTGCCGATCATGCTGGTCCAGTTGTCGCTGATGTCGCCGGTCGTACGCCAGAGGTTGCCGACGTCCTTGCCCCACTCCCAGACGCGCGGCGGACCGGTCCTCCCCCATTCGCATATGGAGTAGGTGATGGGGCGGCCGGTGTTGGCGAGCGCGTCACGCATGCGCGTGTAGCGCACCTGCGCATCCACGCCCTGGTTGTTGCAGTTGTCATACTTCAGGTAGTCGACGCCCCAGCTCGCGAAGAGATCGGCGTCTCGCTGCTCGTTGTTGAGAGCGCCGGGGAACCCGCCCGCGCCGTTGCAGGTCTTGGTGCCCGCCGACGTGTAGATGCCGAACTTGAGCCCCTTGGAGTGCACGTAGTCGGCGACGGCCTTGATCCCGTTCGGGAACCGGGTCCGGTGAGGCACGAGATCGCCGTTCGCGTCGCGCTGGGGCTCCGCCCAGCAGTCGTCGATGTTGACGTATTCGTAGCCGACGTCCTTGAGCCCTCGCGAGACGAAGATGTCAGCGATCGCCTTGACCATCGCCTCGTTGAACTCCGGCCTGCAGGCGGTGGTGTTCCAGTTGTTGAACCCCATCGGGGGTGTGCGGGCGAGTCCGTTCTCCAGCGCGATGGCCGGCCGAGCCGACGCGACAAGCGCGTCGGCCCTCCCGGTCACGACGACGCCGGAGGCGGTCAGCAGGGTGAGGGCGGTCAGGGCCGCGGAGGTTCTCCGGGCACATGTTCTCCAGGCACAGGGCACAACGGCCTCCTGGTCGGGGGCGGGCGGGTATCAGCCGGGCAGGGCGAGATGGTCGAGGTTGGGTCCGCCGTTGGCCGTCGTGGCGGTGGCTCTGATGGTGTTGGCGCCCGCGTTGAGGGGGACGGTCATGCTTGTGGTGGTCCAGTTCGGCCAGGCGCCGGTGCCCGGGAACGCGAGCTCATCGGATGCCAGGACGCCGTTGACGGTGATGTCCATCGGCCGGTTGACCGTCGTCCCGTTGGCGAAGCGGAAGGTGAGCGGCACGTTGCCCGCCTGCGCCGCGTTCACGGTGAACTCCACGTACGAGCCCGTGACATTGGTGTAGTTGACGAAGCCGCTGCCGGTGAACCCGGCGTGGTTGGACTCCACCACGCCCTGCGAGATCGTCGCGTTCTCGGCCTCGAACCGGTTGCCGGGCGCCGGGCCGCACGCCTGGGTGGAGCCGCCGGTCGCGCTGGTCCGCAGTGCCCCGCCGCCGGTGTTGGAGCTGTTGGCGACGCAGTAGCCGGTGATGGACTGGAAGCCCATGTCGAAGGGACTGTTGCTGCCGCGTTCGGCCGTGAAGCGCTCGAACGAGACGCCGCCGCCGGTGTTGGCGATCACCGCCGGACGGCAGTCGTTGCTCACGAACTGCACGGAGCTGTCCACGAACCGGATGTCGTGGGCGTTGTGGATGTACCAGCCGTACGCGGGCCGCGTCCCGATGCTCACCGGGTTGTAGTTGTTCGGGTCGTTGCTGGGCACGCCGGTGCCCATGCAGCCGTTCCCGCCCGGGACGGTGAGATCGACGTTGGTGAACGTGACGTCGCGGATGCGGTTGTTCGCGCCCGACTCGCCCCACAGCGTCGCGGTGAAGTTGGTGCTGCTCTGGCCGGACGAGGTGACGTTCTCGTACGTGATGTTCTGGATGCGGCCGACGCCAGGGTTGTCACCGCATCGTCTGCGGGTGCCCACCTTCTGCATGATCGCGCCGCGCACGTCGGTCATGCTGATGTCCTTGTAGTGGACGTCGGAGATCGTCGTCCCGTCCATCGAGACCATGCCGAGGCCCGACTTGTTCGAGCCGTTGATCGTGATCCGCTCGAACCGGTAGTCGGTGAAGTCGCCGCAGGTCTCCGAGCCGAACATCAGCGCGTTGCAGCATTCCGCCGAGAGCCGGGAGTCGGTGACCGTGACGTGGCCGTTGTCGTACGTCCGGCCCAGCGCCCAGTCGCTCTTGAAGGCCAGCGCGTCGTCGTCGGCGGAGATGTCGGCGTTGGTGATGGTGACGTTCTGGGCGTTGATGACGTTCCAGCCGTCCCGGTCGCTGGCGGTGTCGATGCGCAGCCGGTCTGAGGAGATGTCGTTGCAGGCGTTGGTCAGCATGGCGAAGTGCCCGCCGCGGCGCAGCGTGATCCCGCTGACGTCCAAGCCCTCGCAACGCGTCAGGGAGATGATCTTGTCGGCCTCACCGGAGTCCGGGTTGCCGGTGATGAGGTGGCCGCCGCCGTCGATGGTGCCCGAACCGGTGAAGCACAGGTTCGACAGCCGGTCGCCCCAGATCATCGCGTTGTGGAAATGGCTGTGGCCGTAGTCCTGGTACTCGTCGTTCGGGTTCGGCTCGGGCGGGTCGTAGTCGTCGTTGGGTGAGCCAAGGATGGTCGAGCCGCTGTCCAGTTGGATGGTGATGTTGCTCTTCATATGGATGGAATTCGCGGACCGGTAGGTCCCCGCCGGGAACCGCACGACCCCGCCGCCGGCGGCCGACGCAGCGTCGATGGCCCGGTTGATGGCGCCTGTGTCATTGGTCGAGCCGTTGCCGGTCGCGCCGTAGCTCCGTACGTTGTACGGCCCGCCGGACGGGCACGTGATCGGCGCCCGCGCGGAGGCGGCGGGCACGGCCGAGGCGGTGGTGGTGGACGCGGACGTGGACGTGGTCGAGGTGGCGGACGCGGTCTGGGCGGCGGGCGTGACCGAGGCGGTGGCCACCTCGGTCACGGTGATGGCGAGGACGGCCGCCGCGACGAGTGCGACGAGAATCGTCAGGGGTGGGATGCGGTGGTTGCGCATGGGTCACTCGCCTCATCCGATGGTGATCTTGTCGAGGTTGGGCCCGCCGTTGGCGGTGGTGGCGGTGGCCCTGATCGTGTTGGCCCCGGCGTTGAGCGGAACCGTGAGGGTGGTGGTGGCCCAGGAGGTCCAGGCGCCCGTTCCGGCGAAGGAACGCGCGGCCGACACCACGGCGCCGTTCACGACGATGTCCATCGGCCTGTCCGTGGTGGTGCCGTTGGCGTAGCGCAAGGTCAGCGTGGCGTTGCCCGCCTGGGCGGCGTTGACGGTGAACTCCACGTAGGAGCCCGCGACATTGGTGTAGTTGACGAAGCCGCTGCCGGTGAACCCGGCGTGGTTGGACTCCACCACACCCTGCGAGATCGTGGCGTCCTCCGCCTGGTGGTCGCCGGGACCGCCCGGACCGCCGTCCCCGGCGTACGCCGTGCCGATCCACGCCTCGTCGACCCGCAGACGCGCGACGCCGTGGCTGTTGACCTTCTCGACTCGCACATGCCGGGCGGTGGTGGTGGCGGGGAGGTCGATGATCTGCACGCCGCGGTGGTTGGGCAGCGTGCCGGTCTTGATCGGGCTGCCCCAGTTGCTGCCGTCGTCGCTGACGTAGACCCGGTAGTCGCGGATGCGCGCCGATCCCGACGCGGGGTACGTCGTCGAGTCCTCACGCTGGTTGATGCCGACGTACCGCACCGGCTTGGCCGAGCCGAGATCGAAGCGCAACGACACCGGCTGCGCCGAGGTGGCGTCCCAGTAGGTCAGGTAATCGCCGTCGGCCGCGTGTGAGGCGGGGTGACCGCTCGCCGAGGCGCTCGCGCTCATGGTGTAGGTGGAACGCGGCAGGATCCCCTCGCGCCCGGCCGTGACCACCTTGAACACCGTGTCGTACTGGTCCCAGTTCGAGACACCGTTGAGCGTCAGCGTCCCGCCGGACTGGCCGAAGCTCACCGGGGCGCCCGTTCTGAGGTCAGTCACGGAGGCGACTTCATAGCCGTTGTCGCGGATCCGCAGGGTGCTGCCGGACGGCCGGGTGATCACGTGGACGTGGTGCAGGTTCGGGTCGGTCTTACTGATCGTCGTGACGCCGTGGGCACCGTCGTTCCAGAAGCCGGGCTTGAGGCCGCCGTACATGTAGCCGCCGCCCTCGGTGCCGTGCAGCGATTCCCAGATCTCCTCCAGGTAGCCGTTGGCGAAGTTGTTGAACGCCTCCTGCGCGGGCGGCATCCGCCCCGCCTTCATCGGCGTCTCCGCCATCAGCGCCTTGACCGACGACCCCGCGTTGGTGATGAGGCGGCCGAGCGTCAGCCGGCGGTCCACCGCGTTGTCCGAGCCCGTGTACCACCACGCGCCGCTCGTGGGCAGTTTGAAATCCGCCTCGATCAGCCTGGGCGCGGCGGTGTAGACGGCCTGCGGGTAGTCGTACGACGGCGTCATCCCGGTCTTCTGCTCGTTGCTGATCATGTCCATGATCGGCGTGTCCTCGTTGTTGTTGCTGAGCGTGAAGTGGGGCCGGTCGCGCCGGATCCGCTCGTACAGGCCGTTGCGCTCCCAATAGGCGTTGTCGTTGTCGATCCAGAACCCCGCCAGCTCCGGATAGCGCTGCATGACCTCCACGAAGTTGTCGTAGGAGAACTCGCCGAACCCGTCACGGGTGTGCAGATCGACGCTGCGGCCCTTGTACGAGGAGTAGGCGGAGGAGTTGAGCCAGCTCTGCCCCGAGCCCAGGCCCTCGTTCCACCACTGCGGGTCGTCGGTCATGTAGAGGATGACCCGCAGCCCCTGGCCGTTGGCCGCCGTGACCAGCTCACCGAGGAAGTCCCGGTTCGTCCGGCAGCTGCCAGGGATCGCCGACGGCCAGGGCCGCGCGTAGCCGAGCCTGCTGTGGAACGTGGCGAGCACGATGTACTGCGTGTGCAGCTTCTTGGCCTCGTTCACCCAGTACGAGGGGTTCCAGCCGCCGTTGGTCACGGCCGACTCCCAGGCACTGCAGCTGGTGTGCGCGGGCGCGGTGCGCATCCCCCAGTGCAGGAAGAGGCCGCCGATGGAGCCGCGCAGGAACGCCTGGCGTGGATGGTGCAGCTCGGCGGTCGCGGGCGGCGCCGCGGTCACGGCGAGCACCGCCGTGACCGCGGTGAGCAGCGCGAGCGCTTTGAGCGAGAGGCACCGCAGCGATGACCGCATGGCTGGCTTCTCTCTGGCACGTCAGCCGACGTTCGACCGGAAGAGCCGGTCGGCCGTGCCGTTGCCGTTGTTGTCGGAGTTGGTCGTGCCGAACCAGAGGGCGTTGGCGCCGGGCACCTTCTCCACCGCGCGCAGGCGGCCGTAGGTCCCGTTCCAGTACGAGTTGGCCGAGACGACGTTCGGGCCGTCGAGGACGATCCGCCACATGCGCTGGCCGCGCAGGGCCGCCATGAACAGCGCGCCGTTCACGTAGGCGATGCCGCTGGGCGACGCCGAGGCGACCGACCAGGTGCGTTTCGGGTTGGTCATCCCCGCGGTGCCGCAATCGCCCTCGCAGGTCGGCCAGCCGTAGTTCTTGCCCGGTTCGATCAGGTTGAGCTCGTCGACGGAGGAGTTGCCGAGCTCGGAGGACCAGAGCCGTCCCGCCGCGTCCCAGGTGATCCCCTGCGGATTGCGGTGGCCGTAGCTGTAGATCCGGGTGCCGAACGGGTTGCCCGGAGCCGCCGCGCCCGACTTGGTCACGCGCAGGATCTTGCCGTTGAGGGAGTTGCGGTCCTGTGCCAGGCCGCCCTGCTGCGAGTCGCCCGTGGCCGCGTACAGCTGGCCGTCCGGGCCGAACTTGATCCGCCCGCCGTTGTGGTAGCGGTTCTTGCGGATACCGGTCACGATCGCGGTGTAGCCGCTGAGCGCCGAGCCGTTGAAGGTCATCTTCGCGATGCGGTTGCCGTCGGAAGAGGTGTGCATGAAGAACACCTCGCTGTCGCTCGTGCCGTTCCAGGTGGGCGAGAGCGCGACGCCCATGAGGCCGCCCTCGCCGTCGGTGGTCTGGCTGTTGGGCACGGTGCCGACCTGGGTCTTGCCGGACCCGTCCTTGTTGATCCTGAAGACCCGGAAGGTGTCCCGCTCGGTGACCAGGGCGAACGAGCCGTCCGGTGACCATGCGATGTCCCACGGGATGTCCCAGCCGCCCGAGACCTGGGCGGGCGTGCCAGGGGTGTTGCCGCAGCCGCTCGTGGTGAACGAGACCACGTTGCTCTTGGCCGAGGTGTTGCCCGCGGCGTCGCGGGCGACCACGTGCAGCCTGTAGGCGGTGCCGCATGCGAGCACGGTCACGTTCCGGCTGGTCGCGGGCGGGCTGCCGGTGACCTGGTCGATGACCGCGTTGTTGTCGTCGGACCGGATCTGGTACGCGGTGACCCCGACGTTGTCGGTGGACGCGGTCCAGCTGAGGCTCACGCTCGTCGAGCCCACGTTGGAGCTCGTGAGGCCGGTCGGCGCGGTCGGCGGCTGCGTCTCCCCCGGCCTGGTCCTGCAGGTGGCCTCGGGGCTGCTGGCCGAGACGTTGCCCGCGGCGTCCCGGGCGAAGACCGAGATCGTGTACGTGGTGTCGGCGGTCAGGCCGGTGACGGTGTACGGCGGGCCGGGCGGGTTCGGGGCCTCGGCGATCTTCTGGCCGAGGTTGTAGATGTCGTAGGCGACCACGCCGGCGTTGTCCGTGGAGGGCGGCCAGCTCAGCTTGATCGTCGTTTCGCCGATGTCGGCGGCGGCGCAGACCGGCTGACCGGGCGCGGTGGGCGGCTGCGTGTCGACGGGGGCGCCGACGCTCAGCCGGTCGAGGTTGGGGCCGCCGGTGGCCGTCGTGCTGGTCGCCTTCACCGTGTTGGCGCCCGCCCTGAGCGTGGCGTTGACGGAGATCTCCTGCCAGTTCGTCCAGGCAGAGGTGCCCGGGAACGACTGGCTCGCCACGACGGTCGTGCCGTTGACCGCGACGGACATCGGCCGGTCGGTCGTCGTGCCGTTGGCGTACCGGAACGTCAGCGACGCCGGGCCCGCGCTCGCGGCGTTCACCGCGAACTCCACCGACGAGCCGGCCACGTTGTCGTAGTTGACGAAGCCGGTGCCGGTGAACCCGGCGTGGTTGGACTCCACCACGCCCTGCGAGATCGTCGCGTCCTCGGCCTGGTAGTCGTTGCCCGGCGCGGCCACCTCGACGTCCAGGCAGTCGAGGTTGGGCCCGCCGGCATCGCTCGTGGCGGTCAGCCGGATCGTGTTGGCGCCCGCGTTGACCGGAGCGGTCAGGGTGGAGGTGGCCCACGTCGTCCACGCGCCGGTGCCGCCGAACGCCCGCGCCGCCGACACCACCGTTCCGTTCACCGCGACGTCCATCGGCCGGTTCACTGTCGTGCCGTTGGCGTACCGGACACCCAGGGTGGCGGTCCCAGCCGACGCGGCGCTCACCGTCCACTCCACGTAACTGCCGGTCGCGTTGGTGCCGTTGACGAACCCGGTCCCCGAGTACCCGGCGTGGTTGGACTCCACCACCCCCTGCGAGATGGCGGCGTTCTCCGCCTCGTACCGCACCGGTGCCGCACCGGCGGGCGCCGCCGTCACCGCCGCGAGCAGCCAGGCGACGAGCACCATCGCCGTCGCCGCCGCCAGCGCGCGCGGTCGGGTCTTCCACGAAGCTCGGGGCCGCATGATCCCTCCGTTTTCCGTCTGCCGGACGGGCGGGGAGCCAGACCGGAAAGGTTGGATCTTTGAACCCCCGTCTTGTCACGACCGGGCGCGACTGTCAACGGATTGAAATTTCACATCCGGCCTTCGATGGGGCTGGAAATATGCCGTCACCTGGGGAGAGTCGAGAAGGCGGCGTGCGAAATTAGTTAGAGACCTTTACAAACCAAACATCGGATGTATCTTGATGGCGGTCTCTCGTCCATCCCCGCCCGAAGCGCCCGATCATGAACAAGCGATGATCGGGACGGGCGGCGGCTAAGGAGCATCATGACCTCACGCCGGACCTTCCTCAAAGGCACCGCACTCGGCGGCGGGCTGGCCGCGGCCGGGATCCCACTAGGCTCCCGGGCCATGGCGGCACCCACCTGGCAGCTGCGCTGGTCCCCCGTTCCCAGCCGGGACGGGCTGCGCGCCTTCGAGACGATCGAGGACGACCGGGCCGACTCCCACTCTGAGGGACAGCCGCACATCTTCGCCGAGGGCGACCACTACCGCTGGAACATGCACACGATCGACCGCGACACCTCGACCGACCGGCAACGCCAGGAGGTCACCGGCGGGAGGAACCCCGCCGGCGGCGCGTACCTGCGGATGCTGCTCGGCGAGACCTGGCGGCTCACCTACTCGATGTTCATCCCGAACTCGCTGCGCGCGACCACCACGTTCACCCACATCATGCAGACCAAGCAGCCCGGCAGCGGCACCGCGCCGATCACGGTGACCTCGCTCCGCCGGGTGAACGGGCGGCAGACCATCGAGCACAAGGTCTTCGGACCCGACATCCTGGTGGGCCGCACGGACCTCGAACCCCTGCACGACAAGTGGATCGACGTCGACTACGAGCTGAAGATCGGCAACGGGGGCGCGGGCTCGGTCCGCTGGGTGATCCGCAGCGGCGGGACCACGGTCATCGACGCCCGGCGCACCGGCGTGGACACCTTCCTCGCCGACCGGGTACGCCCCAAGTGGGGCATCTACCGCTCCCTCGGCGACACCTCAGGCTCCCTCCGCAACTGCCATCTGCTCATCAGGGACCTCCGCGCCTACCAGCTCACCGGGACCTGAGGGTGGACGCGGCCCACATCGAGATCGCCTAGGCGGGAAGCCCCCAGGGCGGAGCCGGGGAGCCGGGCGCCGCCGGCCCGACCTGGAGATCGGGCCGGTGCCGGGCGTTGTGCACGATCACTTCCTCACCGCGGCGCATGCCGATCTCGATGTCGCCGTTCGGCAGGACGCGCCACGGCACACGGCGTCCAGACGCGCTGCGGACCTTCAGCGGGCCGGGGATCCCGGGGCGGAGACGGCAGGGTGCGCCGGCGAGGCTCTTCAGGCGGACGAACTCGGTGCGGCCCGACCGGCGTACGGCCGACAGGAGGAAGGCTCCCTGCGTCCGGAAGTCGTGCACGGCGAGGTCCGGCCAGGAGGCGGGCAGGGCTGGGAAGACACGGATGACCTCGCCCCAGCTCTGGCAGACCATGTCGTGCATGGACTGGGCGGCCGACAGGGGCGTCTCGATGACCGGGCCGGACTCCTTGTACATGGTGTTGGGCTGCACGAAGCGGCGGAGCAGCTCCGACAGGTAGAAGGCGGCATCGTCGCCGCGCTGCATCTGCGCCGAAATGGACGCGGCGCCCGTGAAGCTGTAGCCCTGGAGCGCCCCTTCGAAGCTGATCCAGTGCTTCAGCGAACGGTCGATGAGCGCGCGCTTGTCCGGCTGCTCCCAGGTGACCTCGTACAGCGGATAGATCATGAGCAGGTGCGAGTAGTGCCGGTGCGACTTGGCGAACGGCACGCCGGCGCCGATCATGTAACCGTTCCCGTCGACCGGGTAGTCGGCGAGCGTCGCGAGGATCTTCCTCCACTCGGGGACCAGCGGGTCGCGGGCGCCCAAGGCCTCCACGGTCTCCAGCAGGGTCTGGCATCCCCACCGGATCAGGGCCAGGTCGTAGTTGCAGTCGGGCGCGTTGACGCCGTACTCCGGCGAGAAGGTGAACGGCAGGTGCAGCCGCCCGTCGGCGCCGGGCGCCAGGAAGTGCCGGTAGTAGTTCACGGCCCTGCGCAGCAGCGGGTAGAGGACATCGCGCAGGATCGTGAGGTCCATGGTGTGGCGATAGGACAACCACACGTTGTGCAGCGCCCAGGTCAGGTTGCCGACCTCGGGCGTCGGTGACGCTTGGCCAGGGATGCCCACCGGGAAGCCGCTGGTGCCGGTGCCGCCGCTGTTGAGCAGGGTCATGTCGGTCGTCCGCGGGATGCCCGCCGAGTCGGCCCGGTATCGCTGGTCGACCTGGTCGACCAGGTTGCGCCGGTACCTGTCGAGGCTGCGGGTGACCGCGTCGAGTTCGAGGTGGTTCGAGCCGTGGATCATGCAGTATTCGAGCTGGACGTTGAGGTTCCACCAGACCGCGGGCCACGGTGTCGGCTCCAGCCAGGGCCCGCTGGTCGCCATCACGGGCGCGTCCCGCCGCGCCGCCGAGGCGATCTTGTAGAGCTGGATCCAGTAGAAGGCCTGCGCCCGCCGGTCGGGCAGCGAGAGGAAGCTCTTGCGGTAGTAGGCGTGCCACCACGCGCGATGGCCGGGCGTGAGCGCGGTGAACGAGCGGCGGGCGGCGCCGCGCACCATCCGCACCGCCTCCCTCTCCGCCGTCGTCTCGGGGAACGACCAGGCCACGGCCGCGTACAGGGTGCGGCGCCGGCCGCGACGCGTCTCCTGCCAGGCGGTGACGTGCTGCCCGCCGGCCAGCAGCGGCTGCACGATCACCTCCAGGTCGCCGTGCCGGGCCACCGACGGCTCCGGGTTGGCGGTGTATCCCTCGGGCGGCGGCTTGTTGAAGACGGGATCCGCACGGGGGCTGATCGCCTTGGCCGGGTGGAAGACCCAGCGGAACCCTCGTTCACCCTCACTCGGATTCACCTCCACGGCGAGCACCGACCGGTCGTCGTGCACGATCGCGCGCAGTGTCAGGCTGCCGGCGGCGGTCGTCACGGTGCCGCGCAACTCGGCGTTCCACAGGTCGAGCCGCCAGTCGATCCCGGTGATGGCGCCCACCGGCTCCAGCGTGAGGTAGCCGATGGGCAGCCGGGCCAGGCCGAACAGAGAGCCGAACTGCGGGCGGTGGTCCTGCACCTGGCTGTGCTGGACGTTGAACCGGATCGCGTTGGCGCCGGGCTCGGCGTAGATGCCCGAGCCGAGGAGCGCGTTGCCGAGGAAGGGCCCCTCGTACCAGGTCTGCGGCAGGCGTTTCCAGATCAGGTCTGCGTCCGCCAGGAACCGTGGCCAGTCGACATCGACGTCCACGAGGCCGTCGGCGGCTGCGGCCGTGGCCGTTCCCCCGATCAGCGTGGCGGACGCCGCGCCGGCGGCCGTGGCCCCCAGCAACGCACGACGGGAGAGGGGGCTTTCGGTCATAGGGTCACCTCCAGGTCAGGCCCGCGACATGGATGTCGCCGTCGGCGATGGACACGTCCCGGGCGCTCGACGCCCCGGTGATGAGGATCCGGGCTGGATCGCGGAACCCGGCGATCAGTTCGATGCGCTGTACGGGCTTGGCCGTGGCGATCTGCGTCTCCGGCCGCCAGGAACGGCCAGGCCCGAGGAGGTAGGTGGATACGCCGGGCTCTGCGTCACGCGTGGTGTAGACCCGCCAGACGTCCCCTGCCACCGGCTCCATCTCCCGAGTGCGCAGCCCCGACGCGACCTCCGAGGTACGCCACCGGCCGGCCTGCCGCCGGGAGACGAAGACGTGCCAGAGCCCGGTGTCATCGGCCGCGGACCACACCGCGAACGGGCGACCGCTCGTCGTCGTGCCGACGAGCTGGATGTAGTCGGGAGACTTGAGCTGCGCGGGGCGCGCGAGCGGCGTGACCGCGACCTTGCAGGCGTGTTCCTGCTCGTCGTCGGTGAGCTGGACGCCGAGGTCGCGTCCGCCTGGGCCGTGAAAGCGCAGAGTCCGCGGATCGAACGCGGCGTAGTGGATGTCCTTGTGAAAGTAGTCGTGCAGATGCTGATCGGGGCCGCCACCCGCGAGCGTCCAGACCAGGTGCGCCCGTTCAGGCCGCCCGCGACCGCCGGGGTCGTAGCGGAGCTGGCCGATGTAGATCTCGTTCAGGTTGTCCGCGCGATCGGTCGAGCCGAGCGCGTACGGGGCGCCGGTGAGCGCTGCGGAGCTTCTCCAGGTGCGCCCGTGATCCCGGGAGCGCAGGTAGAGGATCGGCCGGGTGTCGCTCGGCACTCTCGGGTCGATGGTCTTGGTGGTCTCACGGAAGAACACGAAGATCTCCCCCGACCGCGCCCTGAACGGCATCGGGTAGCTCGCCGCCGCTCCCTCGGCGACCGTGCGCACCTGCCAGAGGCCTTCGATCGAGTGCGGGAGGGCGGAGCGCGCCACCACCGTGCCGACGTTGTGCATGCCGACGACGATGAGCAGGTGCCCGTCCCGGGCCTGGATCAGCGTGGGGTAGTTGTGCGAGTCGTGCTCGCCCTCGGTCACCTGAAGCGGCCCCGACCACGTCCGGGAACGGTGGTCGTAGGCCTGGACGTAGCCGTTCTCGTACTGCCCGCTCCACGAGATGAAGGTGCGGCCCACGTTCGGGTCGTGCACGCCGCCCGCGACAGGGCGCCGGTCGGTGCGCGCCGCCACGGTCGCGGCGGGCGTCATCACCTGGAACGCCGGTCTGCCGGTCGTCGCCCGCGCACTCTCCGGAATGAACGCGGAGCTGAGCGCCCCACCGGCGACGAGCCCGCCGCTGGTCAGCACGGTTCGCCTGTTCATGAGGGCTTCTCCAGGGTGAGGGAGAAGAGGTGCGGGCGAGGCCGGGTGAGGTTCGGCAGCCGGAGTGCGGTGAGCTCCCTCGCCGGGTCGAGGTCGGCCTTCTGATGGAAGATCGTGACCGCGATGTCCTTGGCGCCCGTCCGGGTGTGGAACTGCGGCGCCCGTACCGCGGCGGACTCGCCGTAGGCCGGGTTGGATTTCCAGTCGGTGAGCCGGAGCGGGACCGCCGCGGTGCCACCGTCGGCGTAGACGGCCGTCACCGTGGTGCCGGCGTTGCCGTTGTCGCTCGCACCGAGCACATGCAGCCGCGCGTAGCGGCCCGCCGGCACGGGGATCGTCTGCCCGGCCGCGGTGACGTTGTTCGCGCTGCCCTCGATCCCGTTGACGAACAGGAACTCCACGCCGTCGGCGGTCACCCGTCCGGTCTGTGGCAGGGCGGCGGCCGGGTAGGTGGCGCCCGTGCCGTCGAAGTCGCCGTCGCCCATGAAGAACTCGCTGGTGATGCCGTCGTTGTCGAAATGACCGGCGAGCTCGACCGGTACCGCCTGCCCGGCCGGCGGGAGCGGCGGCAGGCCCCAGGGCGGTGCCTTGGTCGTGACGCGGACCGGCGCGATCACCAGGTCCGGGTCGGCCCCACGGACGTGCACGACGGCCTCCTGCCCCCGCGCCAGGTCGATCTCGATCACGCCACCGCCGAGGTCGCGCCAGGCGGGCGGGCGGCCTCGCGTGCCGCGAACGGCGGGCCTGCCCGGCAGGCCGTGCCGCAGGCGGCAACGCTCCCCGGCCAGGCTCAGCACCCGGACGAACCGCGTGACCCCTCGCTCGCGTACGGCGCTGACCTGGAAGGCTCCCTCGGTCAGGAAGTTGTGCAAGGTGACGTCCCGCCAGGCCGCGGGCACGGCGGGGAAGACGCGGATCACGCCGCCCCAGCTCTGGCAGAGCATGTCGTGCAGCGACTGGGCACCGGACAACGGCGTCTCGATGACCGGCCCGGCCTCGTAGTAGTGGGTGTTGGGCTGGGCGAAGCGCGCGACGAACTCCCGCAGGTATTTCAGCGCGTCGTCACCGCGGCCCATCGCGGCCGAGACCGACGAGGCCCCGGTGAAGCTGTAGCCGCGCAGTGCGCCCTCGAAGCCGATCCAGTGCCGCAGCGACCGGTCGATCAGGTCGCGGTCCTGCGGCCGGTCCCAGTTGACCAGGTAGAGCGGGTAGACGGCGAGCATGTGCGAGTAGTGCCGGTGCGACTTGGCGAACGGCACGCCTGTCCCCACCATGAACCCGTTGCCGTCGACCGGCGGCTCCACGAGCGTGTCGAGCACCTCCTGCCAGCGGGCGGCCAGCGGGTCGGCCACCCCGAGGCGCTCGGCGGCGTCGAGCAGCGTCCGGCAGCTCCACCGGATCAGGGCGAGGTCGTAGTTGCAGTCGGGCGCGGTCCCGTACTCCGGGGAGAACGTCGGCGGCAGGTGCAGCCGGCCGTCGTCACCGGGTTTGAGGAAGTGCAGGTAGTAGTTCATGGCCCGGCGCAGGATCGGGAAGACGACGTCGCGCAGGATCCGCTCGTCCATGCTGTGGCGGTAGGTGAGCCAGGCGTTGTGCAGCAGCCATGGCAGGTTGCCGATTTCGGGATCCGGCGATGGATACCCGGGCGCGCCCACGAAGCCCGCGTCGTCGAACTGCGCGTCGGTGCTGCGCCGCAGTCCCATCGAGTCGGCGCGGAACTCCGGGCGGAGGGCCTCGACGAGGATGCGCTGGTACGCCTTCAACGAGCGCGGTATCGGGTCGAGCTCCAAATGGTTCGACCCGTACACCGGCCAGTATTCGAGCTGGGAGTTGAGGTTGTTCCAGACCGAGGGCCACGGGGTCGGCTCCAGCCAGGGCCCGGTCGTCGCCATGATGGGCGCGTCGGCGCGGGCGGCGGACGCCAGCTTGTAGAGCTGGATCCAGTAGAAGCTCTGCAGCAGCCCGTCCGGGATCGAGATGAAGCTCTTGCGGTAGAAGCGGTGCCACCAGGTCCGGTGCTCCCGCTCCAGGGCGGTGAGCCGGGGCGCGGATCGCACGGTGCCGAGCGCCTTCGCCTCGGCAGTGGGCTCCGGATGGGAATGCGCGACTGTCAGGTAGAAGATCCGCTCACTGCGCTCGCGGTGCTCGGTGTGCGCCGTCACAGTCTGCCCACCGGCGGCGAGCGGCTGCACGGTGAGCGTGACGCCGCCGTCCACGCGGGTGTGCGGGTCAGGGTTGGGCTGCATCGCCTTCGGCGGGTCCTCGCGGATGATCCGCGGGCTGACCGCCTTCGAGGGCCGGTAGACCAGGCGCGCGCCGTTCTCCCCGGCGGTGGTCTTGATCGCGACGGCCAGCAGGGACCGGCCACTTTCGATGAACGCGCGCAGCCGGATGCGTCCCCGGCTTGTGGTGAGGGTGCCGCGCAGCTCGGCGTTCCACAGGTCCAGGCGCAGGTCGACTTCGGTGATCTCGCCGGCGGGTTCGAGGGCGAGGTTCCCGACCGGCAGCCGGGCGACTCCCCACTCGTTGCCGAACGCGGGCCGGTGGTCCTGCACCTGGCTGTGCTGGACGGTGAAGCGCAGCGCGTTCCTGCCGGGCTCCTGGTAGACCATCGAGCCCAGGAACCCATTGCCGAGGAAGGGCCCCTCGTACCAGGCGCGAGGCAGGCGCGCCCACCGCAGGTCCTGGTCGGCGAGGAACCGTTCCCATGCGCGGTCCGTGCTCATCAGGTCGCGCAGCCCGCGCCTCGCCGCGGTCCTCGGCAGGGGCACCGCCCCGGCCGCGACACCGCCGAGGGCTCCGCCGAGGAAACCGCGGCGCGAGGGAGTGAAGGGATTCATCGGCCTGTCACCTCACTGTCCGCAGGTGAGCGTCGGCGCGGCCCAGTCGCCGCGGTCCCAGCGGAAGCCGTCGGGCCCGCCGTCGGTGACGATCCGCAGGTACGAGGCGCCGCGCAGGTCGCCCTCCAGGTGCACGGCGTCGTCGCGCCAGGTGCGCACGCCGCTGTCGGCGGTCTTGGTGCCGTCCGCCCAGATCTGGAAGGTCGCCGTGCCCTGCGCCGGATCAGGCCTCGGGTCACGTTCGTCGTCGATGCCGACGTCGGTGGAGAGCGAGGAGCAGGCTCGGTCGAGGTAGAAGATGAGCTCGGCTGGGGCGTGCGTCCCGAGGCCCGTCCCGTACACCTTGCCGTTGATGCTCATCGGACGTCCGTCGCCGGGCCGCGCGCCGCCCACCGAGGTGTTGCGCTCGACCGGGCCGAGGCCGTTGCGCGCGACGGCCCACCGCACGTCACCGAGGTTGGAGGCACCGGACGGCACCCGTTCCGGCACGATCAGCTCTTCGGTGGCGACGGACCTGACGCGGCTGCCTGCCGCCGAGCGGTACGCGAGGGTGCCGGTCAGCTCATGACCGCCCGGTGCGAGACCGGCGGGCGGCGTGATCCGGAAGCGCGTGGCGAACCGCCTGCCCGGCCGGAGCACCGATGTGCTCGTGCGGCCGAGCGGCTCGGCCTTCCAGCCGTCCGGCGCGTCGATCGTGTGGCGCACGGCGAGCATCGGCGCGCGACCCCGGTTGGTCACGGTGAGGTCCGCGGTGAACGGGCGTCCCGCCGGGGTGATGGTGCCGGGGATGCCCGCCGCCGGAGCGGCCAGGCTCAGCCCGTACTCGGGGAGCGGCGGCTGCCGCCACCAGTTCCGGGCGCCCGGCTTGATCCGGTACATGACGGTGCCGTGGGCGGGGACGGACGCCGAGAACGTGCCCGCGCTCTCGAACGAGCGGTGCGCCCACAGGTCACGCACCACGTACGCCGGGCGTTTCGGGAGTCCGAGCTCCGCGGCCGTCACCTCGAAGGTCGCCGTCTCCTCGGTCTCGTTGAAGAGGGCCACCGCGACGTCGCCATTGGCGAGCGGCTTGACGAGCACCCAGCGTCCGCCGGCGTCGCGCAGCACGCGCCCCTGCACGCCCAGTGCGTCCTGGTCCACGGCGATGACCTCGCGGTTGCGCAGGATCTCCATCGTCCGCGGCGTCGCCTTGCGCAGGTCCGAGCCGATCAGCAGCGGCGCCGCCATGATCGACCAGAGGCTGAAGTGCGAGCGGTACTCCCGGTCGGTCATGCCGCCGTTGCCGACCTCCAGCATGTCCGGGTCGTTCCAGTGCCCCGGCCCGGCGTACGGGGCGAGCGGGGCGTTCTGCTTGAACAGCGAGACCACCGAGGTCCAGCTGTCGGTGATGTCACCGGTCGTACGCCAGAGGTGACCGACGTCCTTCCCCCACTCCCAGGGTTTGTTCTGGCCCCATTCGCAGATGGAGTAGACGATCGGACGTCCCGTCTTCTTCAGCGCGTCGCGCATCTTGGTGTAGCGCTCGACGGCGGGCCTGCCCTGGTTGTGGCAGTTGTCGTACTTGAGGTAGTCCACGCCCCAGTCGGCGAAGGTCTGCGCGTCGAGCTCCTCGTGGTCGAGGCTGCCGGGCATGGTCCGCGCGCACGTCTCCGTGCCCGCACTGGTGTAGATGCCGAGCTTGAGGCCCTTGCCGTGCACGTAGTCGGCCAGAGCCTTGATGCCGCTCGGGAACCGCTCGTGGTGCGCGACGTACCGCCCGGTCACCGGGTCGCGCTGCGGCTCGGCCCAGCAGTCGTCGATGTTGACGTACTCGTAGCCGGCGTCCTTCAGGCCGGACGAGACGAAGATGTCCGCGGTGTCGCGGATCATCTGCTCGTTGATGTCGCAGCCAGTGGCGTTCCAGTTGTTGAACCCCATCGGCGGCGTCAGCGCCAGCCCGTCGGGCAACGCCGACGCCGTGACCGGCGTCGCCGGCGCCGCGGCGGCGGGACTGGCCCCGAGGGCCGTGAACGAGGTGAGCAGGAGGGTCGGCAGAGCCGTCAGGATTCTCAGGCGTGAAGGCCGGCGCGTACGCAACGGGGGGCTCCCTTCCACGATCCACTGAGGGGGATACATCGGATCTTTACATGAGATCCGATGGGAAGAAAGCGCTTTCTAGATGAAAATCAAGAAATAGGTCTGACCTCTTGCTCGGTGACGCGGTCGTCCTCAAACAGCGGCGCCCCCGGCGGCCGGTGACCGCCAGGGGCGTTTTGTCTCGTGCGCGGAGGGCTGACCGGTGTGGGCTAGCGGACGGGCAGGCCCGTAATGGTGCGGCCGATGACCAGGCGCTGGATCTCGGAGGTGCCCTCGAAGATCGTGAAGATCTTGGAGTCGCGGTGCATGCGCTCGACCGGGTACTCGCGGGTGTAGCCGTTGCCGCCGAGGATCTGGATGGCCTCCTCGGTGACGCGGACGGCGGCCTCGCTCGCCATCAGCTTGGCCATGGAGCCCTCGGCGCTGGTGAAGTCCTTGCCGGTGCGGGCCATCCAGGCGGCGCGCCACACCATGAGGCGGGCGGCGTCGATCTGGCACTTCATGTCGGCGAGCTTGAAGGCGATGGCCTGGAAGTCACCGATCTTCTTGCCGAACTGCTCGCGCTCCTGGGAGTACTGGAGGGCGTAGTCGTAGGCGGCGCGCGCGACGCCGAGGGCCATCGCGCCGACGGTCGGCCGGGTGGTCTCAAAGGTCTTCATCGCGGCCTGGCCCTTGGCGCTCTTGCCCTCGCGGACCCGGGCGATGCGCTCGTCGAACTTCTCCTTGCCACCGATGATCAAGTGGCTCGGGACGCGCACGTCGTCCAGGATGACCTCGGCGGTGTGCGAGGCGCGGATGCCGTGCTTCTTGAACTTCTGGCCCTGCTTCAAGCCCGGGGTGTGCGGCGGGATGATGAAGCTCGCCTGGCCGCGGCTGCCGAGCTCGGGGTAGACCGAGGCGACCACGACATGGATGTCGGCGATGCCGCCGTTGGTCGCCCACGTCTTGGTGCCGTTGATCACCCATTCGTCCTTGGCCTCGTCGTAGGAGGCGCGGGTGCGGATCGAGCCGACGTCGCTGCCGGCGTCCGGCTCGGAGGCGCAGAAGGCCCCCAGCTTGACGTCGTCGGCGGTGCCGAACATTTGCGGGACCCACTCGGCGACCTGATCGGGCAGGCCGACCGCGGCGATCGAGGCGGCGGCGAGGCCGGTGCCGACGATCGACAGCGCGATCCCGGCGTCACCCCAGAACAGCTCCTCGAACGCGACCGGGATGCCGAGCCCCGTCGGCTCCAGCCACTGGGTGGCGAAGAAGTCGAGCGAATAGAGACCGACCTTCGAGGCCTCCTGGATGAGCGGCCAAGGAGTCTCCTCGCGCTCGTCCCACTCCTCCGCGGCGGGACGAATGACGTCCTTCGCGAACTCATGGACCCATTGCTGGACCTCGCTGACGTCCTCGCTGAGCTCCAGCGAGAACGGCGTCGCCTCGGTGCTCGTCATCGTTATTGACCCTCTCTCCAATATCATCTGTTACTAACGGTAGCACCGCAGCCGTTACCGGTGGTAACACCGTGGCCAGAGTCACAGCACACGATGAAAAGAACCCGTGGATCAGCACAGATCGAGCACGCGGCGGGCCTTGCAGCCCGGTGTTCGGAGTCCGGATCAGAGGTTGTGGCGGGGGGCCAGCGGCTCGCGGAATCCGAGCACCGCCTCGATCGTCCGGACCGCGGCCACGGTGGCCCGGACGTCGTGGACGCGCACGATCCGCGCACCTTGCAGGACGCACGCCGCGGTGACGGCCAGCGTGCCCTCCAGCCGGTCGTGCTGCGGGCGGTCCTCGATCTCGCCGATGAAGTCCTTGTTGGACACGGCGACGAGCAGCGGGTGGCCGATGGCTGCGATCTCGCTCAGCCGGCGGGTGATCTCCAGCGAGTGGTAGGTGTTCTTGTTGAGGTCATGGCCGGGGTCGATGACGATGCTCCCCGGATCGACACCCGCGGCGAGCGCCCGGGCCACCCGGTCGCGCAAGAACGCCGCCACCTCGGCGACCACGTCGTCGTAGGTGGGCTTCGGGTGCTCCACCCTGGGCCCGGCCAGACTGTGGGTGACGACGAGGCCCGCCCCGGTCTTGGCCACCACCGGGGCCAGCTCCGGATCCTTGAGACCGCTGGTGTCGTTCACGACGTCGGCCCCGGCCGCGAGCGCCGCCTCGGCCACCTCCGCGCGGAAGGTGTCCACCGAGATCACCGCGTCGGTCTTGGCCCGGGCCGCCTCGATCACCGGCGCGACCCGTTCGATCTCCTCGGCGACCGAGATCTCCGGGCCCTTGCCGAACGGCATCCCGCCGATGTCCAGCCAGTCGGCGCCGTCGGCGACCGCCCGTTCCGCCGCCTCCACCGCCCTGGCGAGCTGGAACGTGGCGCCCCGGTCATGGAACGAGTCGGGCGTGCGGTTGATGATGGCCATCACCGCGACCCGCCGCGAGAAGTCGAACCGGCGGGCGCCGATGGTGCGATCCGGCTGGATCAGCTCAGGCAGGAATCCCGCGCTCTGTCCGTTCCGCGACATGGACAAGTCCTCCTCGATACCCGGCACCGGGCGACGGTGAGTTCTCAGTCAAGCACGCCGCGAGACCTGCCCTTACGGCACCTGCACGTATGACACCTGCCTGCATGGGAGGGCACCTGGCGTCAGGCCTCGGCCGGCTGCTCTCCCTCCGCGAGCGGCGGCGGGGCCTGCGGCGGGACGGGCGGCGCCGGGGGCGGCGTGCGCCGCGGCGGAACGGGTGGCTCCGGCGGCGTGGGCTGCTCGGCTTGCGCGGCGATGGCACGCCGCAGGGCACGCGCGCGCCGCCTGGCCCGGGGACCGCCGCGGATCGGCAACCGGCGGGAGAAGGGGCTCAACGTGCGCGTCACCCGCCGGATCACCGTGACGGCGACCGCGAACGAAATGATCATGAGGGTCAGCATGGTCAGCGCGAACAGCCAGCCGAAATCCTGGAAGACCTTGTCCGGCTCGCGGCCCAGCGTCTGGCTGAGCATCGCCTTCAGCGCCTCCTGGAGGCTGAGCACCATCGCCACGGTGCCGACCGAGGCTCCCACCAGGCCGCCGGTCCAGGCCGAGAGGGTGTCCAGCCGTTCCTGGAACCAGGCGAGGTTGGCGCGCACCTGGCGTTCGAGGTCGCCGAGGTCGCGGATGAGGATCTCGTTGCTGTTGTGCAGGCGGATGGGCTCGATGAGCTGGCCGATGCGGTCATGGAGCACGTAGTCGTCGGTGGTGCTGGCCACCATGTGCTGCCACCGTTCGAGCTGGTAGCGGGTGACCGTGCGGCGTTCGGTGAGCACCCGCTGGGTGTCGCGCTGGACGCACCGCAGCACGGCCCGGCGCAGCCCGAGCGCCTCCAGGAGCTGGGTCCGGTCCGGGTCGATCACGTCCATCTCGGCGTCCGGCTCCCCCGCCGGGACCAGCGTGAGCGCCTGGTTCTCCGACAGGTACCAGCGGTCGAGCGTCTCCCGGCCCAGCGTGATCGGCACCGCGCGGATGTCGGTGCGGTCGGGGAACATCAGGCAGTCGATGGTCCGCTGCCACTCGGCCTCGGTGTCCATGCCGCCGAAGAGCGGGCTGAGCTGCGGATTGACGATCTCGAACTGCGCGCCGAAGCTGACCGGGAACGGGTAGCTGATGAACCCCTCGGCGTACATCTCGTGCAGGCGGTCGCAACCTTGGATGCCTTCGAGCGCCCACAGCGCGACCTGCTCGGGATTCGACACACCGTGCACGCGCTCGTAAAGGTCGAAGAAGACCCAGTTCATCACGCAGCGGACGCTGCCTTCGATCACATGCCCGCCGGATACGTGCCAGCGCAACGGGTAACCCGTAATCCACATGGCCCGTTCGAGCTGGCCGAGGACCTCGGCCGTCACCCGGCCCTCGGTGCTCAGCCACTCCGACCGTAGGGTGGGTCTGATGACCATGAATCCGGAGGCGTGCACCAGCAGGTGGACCGACACCTTGCCGCTGACCGGACGCTCGCCGGCGCGCAGCCGCAGCACCCCGTCGAAGGTGATCGGGGGAAGGCGGTACCGCGCGACATGACCGAGCCGCAGGGTCTGGATGTCGAAGAACGCCTGGGCGTCGACGTCCAGGAGCTCCCCCGTGCCGTCACTTCCTGCGATCAGAAGATCACGAGGGGCGATGTCGGCCAGATCGCCGAGATCGTACGTACGAATCCAGCTAATAGTCCAGTCTGGAGGGATTTGCCCCGCAATGCTCACTATCGCGATCGTAGCCCACAACGAGGAGCCCTATGTGGGGAATGCGATCCGGCAGGCAAGGGAGGCGGCGGACACCGCCACTCGCGTCGTCGTCGTCGATAGCGCCTCGACCGACGGCACCGCCGAGCGCGCGCGTTCGCTCGGCTGCGAAGTGCTTCCGGCGCCTTTGGGAAAGGGCGCCGCCATGGTGGCGATGGCCAGTGCGACGGAAACTCCGTGGTTGTGTTTCATGGACGCCGATATCGTCGAGAACGGCCGCAACATTCCGCTGACTTTGCGCAAGGCGATCGACGCGGCTCCCGAATCGACGGCCATGGTGGTCGCCGACTTCGACGATCCGCCGCCCAAACCCATTCTGAGTGCGACGATCTCCATTTACGGCCCGCTGGTCCGCGCCCTGGTCCCCGAGGCCGACGGCCGGTTCGGCGACCGCCCGCTCAGCGGGTTCCGGGCGGTCCGCCCCGAGCTCCTGGCGGACGACGCCCCCGTGGACTTCGGCATCGAGGCGTACCTCAACCTCTCTGCGGCACTGACCGGCCGACCGGTGACCCTCACCCATATCGGCCTGTTCAAGCAACGGTTCCGCTACAAGGCCGACATGGGCGGGGAGATCGGCCGCGCGATCCTCGACATCGCCGTCAAGCACGGCCGGCTCGATCCCGCGCTGCGCCCGGAGTGGGACGCATGGGTCGACCGGATCCTGAAGGTCATCCGCACCTACAACGGCGATCTCAGCCAGGCAGAGGCCTATCTGAAGCGGCTCTACGCGGCAATGGAAGAGCCCATGCCGCCGCGTTTTCCCTGACCCGCCATGCGTCCCTGAACGACGTTTTCCCTTCAGCCCCGTGTCATCCGGCGGCGTGCCTGTCCAGGAAGGCGTAGACATCGGCCTCGTCGACCCCCGGAAAAGCGCCGGGTGGCAGGACCGAGAGCACGTGGGAATGGGCACGGGCCGAGGGCCACGCCATGCCCTCCCACCGGTCGGCGAGCTCCTTCGGCGGCCGCTGGCAGCAGTCGCCGTCCGGGCACGCCGACTTGACCCTGTTGGTCGTCTCCCGTCCCCGGAACCAGCGCGAGTCCTCGAACCGCACGCCCAGCGTGATCGCGAAGTCCCGCTCGTGCGACGGGTCGATGTGGGAGAGGCACCAGTACGTGCCGGTCGGGGTGTCGGTGTACTGGTAGTAGACCGAGAAGCGGTCTGCGGCGCTGAAGACATGGCGCCCGGCCCACTGCCGACACATCCGCTGACCCTCGATCGCCCCGTCCTCATCCTGCGGGAAGAGCAGGCCGTCGTTGGCGTACGCCTTGTAGATCGTGCCGTTCTCGTCGTTCTTGGTGAAGTGCAGCTGCAGGTCGAGGTGGTGGGTCGCAACGTTGGTGAAGCGGTGCGCGGCCATCTCGTACGAGACGGAGAAGACGTCGGCCAGATCCTCCACCGACAGCTCGCGGGCCTCTTTGGCCTCCTGGAGGTACGGGGCGACCGCGCGCTCGGGCATCAGGATCGCGGCGCCGAAGTAGTTGGCCTCGACCCGCTGGCGCAGGAAGTCGGCGAAGTCGCGCGGCTGGTCGTGGTCCAGCGCGATGTGCCCGAGGGTCTGCAGCAGGATCGTCCGGGGCGTGTGCATGCCGAGCTGCTCGCGTTCCAGGTAGATCCGCCGGTTGCGCAGGTCGGTGATCGAACGCACCGAGCGGGGCAGGTCCTGGACGTACTGCAGGCTGAAGCCGAAGTGACCGACCAGCGTCATCAGCATGCCCTGCGACACCGGGCCGCGCCGGTAGCCGATCGCGTCGAGGGTGCGCGCCGCGACGGTCTCGATCTCGCCGAAGTAGTTGCCGCGCTCGTGCATCTGGCGCCGCAGCTCGGCGTTGGCCTTGCGGGCCTCCTCGGGGCTCGCGGTGGGCTTGGTGCGGCTGCGCCGCAGCTCACCGTAGAGGGCCAGGATGTGCTCGATCACCTCGTTCGGCATGCGCTTGCTGACCTTGAGGTGCGACAGGCCCAGCGTCTTGTACAGCGGATCGCGCTGGGCCTCCTCCAGGGCGATCTCGAGCTGGGCGCGCCGGCTGGGCGGCTGGCGGCGCAGCAGCTCCTCCACCGGGACCTCCAGCGCCGCGGCCAGGGACTGCAGGAGCGAGAGCTTGGGCTCGCGCCGCCCGTTCTCCAGCAGGGAGAGCTGGGACGGCGCCCGGCCCACCCGCTCGCCGAGGTCGGACAGCGTCATGCCGCGGCTGCGCCGGAGGTGGCGGAGCCGCTGGCCGAAGGTGACGAGATCTACGTCACTCGTCAAGTTGAGGGGTTCTTCTGGCCGCAAGGTCGTCACGGCTTCATCATAACGGAAATTTCGACAATCTTTCGTTACTCGCGAGTTCATTAAGGGCTTGTCGCGGGGCAGACTCATGCCCAAGCACCCAGGGGACGACACAGAAGGGCAAGACAATGAGCGACAGTCGCCTCAAGGGCGCAGCCGACGAGCTGCAGCGTCAGTGGGACACCGACGAGCGTTGGGCGAACATCGAGCGGACCTACACCGCCGAGGACGTCGTCCGGCTCCGCGGTTCTGTCCAGGAGGAGTTCACCCTCGCGCGCCTCGGCGCCGAGCGCCTGTGGCAGTTGCTGCACGAGGAGGACTACGTCCACTCGCTCGGCGCGCTCACCGGCATGCAGGCCGTCCAGCAGGTGAAGGCCGGGCTCAAGGCCATCTACCTGTCGGGCTGGCAGGTCGCCGCCGACGCCAACCTGGCGGGCCAGACCTACCCCGACCAGAGCATCTACCCGGCCAACTCGGTCCCGCAGGTCGTGCGGCGCATCAACAACGCCCTGCTGCGCGCCGACCAGGTGCAGTGGTCCGAGGGTTCGGGCGACACGCACTTCCTGGCTCCGATCGTGGCCGACGCCGAGGCCGGCTTCGGCGGTGTGCTGAACGCCTTTGAGCTGATGAAGGGCATGATCGCCGCCGGCGCCGCGGGCGTGCACTGGGAGGACCAGCTGGCCTCCGAGAAGAAGTGCGGCCACCTCGGCGGCAAGGTCCTCATCCCGACCTCGCAGCACATCAAGACGCTCAACACCGCCCGGCTCGCAGCGGACATCTCGGGCGTGCCGTCTCTGATCATCGCGCGGACCGACGCTGAGGCCGCGACACTGATCACGACGGACGTGGACGAGCGCGACCGCGCGTTCATCACCGGCGAGCGCACCGCCGAGGGCTTCTACCGCATCACCAACGGCATCGAGCCCTGCATCGCCCGCGCCAAGGCCTACGCGCCGTACTCCGACCTCATCTGGATGGAGACCGGCACCCCGGACCTGGAGCAGGCCCGCAAGTTCGCCGAGGCCGTCAAGGCCGAGTACCCGGACCAGATGCTGGCCTACAACTGCTCGCCCTCGTTCAACTGGAAGAAGCACCTGGACGACGCGACCATCGCCAAGTTCCAGCGCGAGCTCGGCCACATGGGCTTCAAGTTCCAGTTCATCACCCTGGCCGGCTTCCACGCCCTCAACCACGGCATGTTCGACCTGGCCTACGGCTACGCCCGCGAGGGCATGACGGCCTACGTCGAGCTGCAGGAGCGCGAGTTCGCCTCGGCCGAGCGCGGCTTCACCGCCGTCAAGCACCAGCGCGAGGCCGGCACCGGCTACTTCGACAAGGTCAGCACCGCGATCGCCCCGGACTCCTCCACCACGGCGCTCAAGGGCTCCACCGAAGAGGGCCAGTTCCACTGAGTCGTGAACCTCTCAGTCCGCAACACCTCAGTCCGCAACACCCCAGTCCTCAAGGCTCGCTGAGGACGGCCGGTCACCACCGGTCACGAGAAGGCCCCTCCGGCTCCTACACCCCGGAGGGGCCTTCTCGTGTCCCCCGCCGGCGCGTTCGGACACAACGGCCACATTCGGCAGCGGCCTCGACATATCTCCCTTATGCGGCCAATGTGGACGGGTTGTTCGATCACTCAAGGGAGAGGATCCGACGATGGCCATGCGCCCTTCTAGGCAGCCTCGACGCCCCCGGGGCACCGGACGCGCACTGCCCCTGGCGCTCGCCGCGGTGAGCGTGGTCGCGCTGGCGCCCGCCGCCTCCGCCGACCGCGCCGACTACAGACCGGGCGCCCCCGGTCTCGGCGACCCGTACTTCCCCGAGCTCGGCAACGGCGGGTACGACGTCAGGCACTACGGTGTCGACGCCGCCTACGACCCGGCCACCGACACGCTCAGGGCGACCGCTGTCATCAGCGCCCGCGCCACGCACGACCTGTCGCGCTTCAACCTCGACTTCTACAAGATGAACGTGCGCTCGGTGCACGTGAACGGCAAGGCCGCCGAGTTCACCCGCACCGGCGAACGCGAACTCGTCATCACCCCCCGGAAGGGCCTGCGCAAGAGCAGCACCTTCCGCGTGACCGTCCGCTACGACGGGGTGCCCGAGACCCTGAGCGGGCCGATCGTGTTCGGCCTGCCGTACGGGTTCGTGCACACCCCCGACGGCGCCTCGGTCTCGTCGGAGCCCAACGGCGCGTCCACCTGGTTCCCGGCGAACGACCACCCGCGGGACAAGGCGCTCTTCACGCTCAAGATGTCGGTGCCCAAGGACCTGAAGGCCATCGGCAACGGCCATCTGGTCAAGCAGTGGACCAAGGGCGACCGCGCGTCGTTCGTGTGGCACGAGGACAGCCCGATGGCCCCGTACCTGGCGACCGTCGCGATCGGGCGCTTCAACGTCTCGACGACCACGACGGGCAAGGGCCTGCCACAGCTCGACGCCGTCGACCCGGACGTGGCCGCCCACCCCGACGCCGTCGCCACCCCGCGGCACACGACCCGGGCCACCGACGAGCTGGCCGACTACTTCGGGCGTTACCCGTTCACCACCACCGGCTCCATCACCGAGAACAACCTGGTGCCGCCGATCAACATCGGCTACGCGCTGGAGACGCAGAGCCGCCCCATCTACCACCGGCCGCGCGCCGAGAGCACGGTCGTGCACGAGATCGGCCACCAGTGGTTCGGCAACAGCGTCTCCACCCACCGGTGGAAGGACATCTGGCTGAACGAGGGCTGGGCCCGCTTCGTCGAGTGGTACTGGACCGAGCGGCACGGCGGCCAGTCCGCCCAGGTCTCGTTCCAGCAGACCTATGACAACCCGCCGGCGCCGCCCCCCGGCCGCCCCGCCTTCTGGGACGTCGTCGTCGCCGACCCGACCCGGGACCAGATGTTCCACGGCGCGGTCTACTCCCGTGGCGGCATGACGCTCCAGGCGCTGCGGCAGAAGATCGGCGACGAGAAGTTCTTCCGGCTGGCCCGCACCTGGGTGAAGCAGAAGAAGTACGGCACCGCCACCACCGAGGAGTTCACCTCCCTGGCCGAGAAAATCGCCGGGCAGGACCTCGACCAGTTCTTCCGGGTCTGGCTCTACCAGCCCGGCAAGCCCACCTCCTGGTGAAAGGACACTCCCCTTATGGCATTGCGCACCGTTCCGCGCATGCTCCCCGTGTCGATCGCGGCGATCACCCTCGCCTCGCTCGCCGTCGGGGTCCCCGCCGCGGCCGCCGATCGGGGCCGTTACACCCCTGGCGCGTCCGGGGTCGGCGACGAGTACTTCCCCCTGGAGGGCAACGGCGGGTACGACGCCCAGCACTACCATCTCGACCTGGCCTACGACCCCGACTACGACCAGCTCGACGGCGTCGTGACGATGACCGCGCGCGCCACCCAGAACCTGTCCAGCTTCAACCTGGACCTGTCGGGCATGGACGTCGAGCGAGTCAAGGTCGACCGGAAGAAGGCCTCGTTCAAGCGGCGCGGCCAGGAACTGACCGTGACGCCCCCCAAGGGCATCCGGAAGGGACGCACCTTCAAGGTGACCATCACCTACGGCGGCGTCCCGCAGACCATCGTGGGGTCGCCGATCGTCTTCGGCTCGCCGTACGGGTTCCTGCACACGCCGGACGGCGCGTTCGTCGGCGCGGAGCCCAACGGCGCCTCCACGTGGTTCCCGTCCAACGACCACCCGAGCGACAAGGCGAAGTACGACTACACCATCAAGGTGCCCAAGGGCCTGCTCGCCGTCGCCAACGGCGTCCTGAAGAGCAAGACGACACAGGCCGCCTCGTTCAGCCGCCGTCGTTCCGCGACCCAGGCCAACGTCTTCAAGTGGCACGAGGACAGCCCCATGGCGACGTACCTCACCACGCTCGACATCGGCAAATGGGAGGTGAAGACCGGCAAGTCGCCGCTGGGGACGCCCAACTACACCGCGGTCGATCCCACGCTCATCGCGTCCCAGCCGAACGCGGTCGACTTCTTCTTCAACACCACGAACGAGGCCACGGACCTCTGGACCAAGACCTTCGGCCCGTACCCGTTCAACACCGCCGGCGCCATCGCCGACGACGCCCGCTTCAACGACCAACCGCTCGGCTTCTCGCTGGAGACCCAGGGCAAGCCCGTCTACTCGGCGGTCCGCGACACGACCACCATCGCGCATGAGATGGCACACCAGTGGTTCGGCAACAGCGTCTCGCCGGCGCGCTGGAAGGACATCTGGCTGAACGAGAGCTTCGCGACCTGGTCGCATCTCTGGTGGAACGAGAAGCAGGGCGGGGCCAAGGTCGCCGACGCGGTCCGGGCGACCTACAACGCCAGGCCGTTCCCGGACCCGGCGGGACGCCCCTGGTGGTCGGTCGTGATCGCCGACCCGAAGCGCGACACCATGTTCAACAACCGCGTCTACAACGGCGGTGCGATGGTGCTGCAGTTCCTGCGTGAGCGCATCGGCGACGAGAAGTTCTTCCTGCTGCTGCGCACCTGGGTCAAGAAGTACGCGGACAAGAACGTCACGACCGAGCAGTTCACCGCGCTGGCCAAGCAGATCTCCGGCCAGGATCTGACCCAGTTCTTCCAGACCTGGATCTACTCCCCCGGCAAGCCTCCACTGCCGTAAGCGGTCTGCTGCCGTAAGGAGTCCCCTCCGTGGAGGCCGGACCGGGCATCGCCCGGTCCGGCCTTCGCGCGCTCCATGGCGTTGACGAACCGTGAACATTTGCATGGAGCCGCCCCGTGATCCTCCCTATGCTTCTTGTAAGTGAGCGTCTTTCCGTGGGTGGCGTGGTACGCGCTGCGCCGCTACACCGCCTACCCGCTCAGCTCCGTCGCCGAGTCCGTCACCAACACCGCCTTCGCGTTCATGCGGGCGTACGTGCTGCTCGCCCTGTGGCAGGCCCGTCCGGCCCTGGGCGGCTACGACGTCACCGACGCGATCACGTTCTGTTTCCTCACCCAGGCCATGATCGGTCCGGTGCAGATCTTCCGCGGCCTGGAGCTCAGCGACCGCATCCGCAGCGGCGACGTGGCGATCGACCTCTACCGGCCGGTCGGGCTGCAGGGCTGGTGGCTGGCCGACGACCTGGGCCGCGCCACCGCCGAGCTGCTGCTCCGCAGCGGCCTTCCGATGGTGGCCGGGATGCTGGTCTTCACCCTCCGCCCCGCCGGGCCCTGGGCGCTCGCAGCGTTCGCCCTCGCGCTGCCGCTGGCGGTCCTGGTGAGCTTCGCGATCCGCTACCTGGTCGCGCTGGCGGCGTTCTGGCTGCATGATGACCGCGGCCTGCAGGCCATCGCGCTGGTCATGTCGCTGTTCTTCTCGGGCATGATCCTGCCGCTGGTGGTGTTCCCGGGCTGGCTGGGCGGCATCGCGCGGGCGCTGCCGTGGGCGGCGCTGATCCAGGTGCCGGCCGACATCTACCTCGGCAAGCGCACCGGCTCCGACCTGGTCGCGGCCCTGGGGTTCCAGGCCGCCTGGGCGGTGGCGCTGCTGGCGGCCGGTGCCCTGCTCACCGTCGCGGCCCGGCGGAAGCTGGTGATCCACGGTGGCTGAGCCGGTGGTGCCCGGCGGGGTGGTCCGGGTGTACGGGCTGCTCGCCTGGACATGGATTCGGGCGGCGGCGCAGTATCCGGTGTCGATGGTGCTGCTGACCTTCGCGACGGCCGCGGTGAGCATGCTCGACGTGGCCGCGATCATGGTGATGTTCACGCGTGCGCCGCGCATCGCCGGGTTCACCGCGCCGGAGGTCCTGTTCCTGTACGGGACGTCGGCGCTCTCGTTCGCGCTCGCGGACATCCTGTTCGGGACCACCGAACGGCTCGGGAAGCACATCCGGGAGGGCACGCTCGACGCCATGCTGGTGCGGCCGGTGAGCCCGCTCATCCAGATCGCCACCGAGGACTTCTCGCCCCGGCGGCTCGGCAAGCTCGTCCCGGCGTCGCTGGTGCTGGCGCTGGCCCTGCCCCGGCTGGACGTGGACTGGACCGCGGGCCGGGCGGTGATGATCCCGGCGATGGTCCTGGCCGGGGTCGCGATCTTCTCCGGCCTGTGGGTGCTGACGGCCTCGCTGCAGTTCGTGCTGATCGACGGGCACGGGGCGACCAAGTCCGTCACGTATGGCGGCGCGTTCCTGACGCAGTACCCGCTGAGCATGTTCGCCCGGGACTTCGTGCGCGGGGTGACCTTCGCCGTCCCGCTCGCGTTCGTGAACTGGCAGCCCGGTTTGTACGTCCTGGACCGCGCCGACCCGCTGGGCCTGCCCGAGGCCGCTCGTTTCGCCTCCCCGGCGGTCGCCGTGGTGGTCTGCGTGCTGGCGGGGTTCGTCTGGCGGGCCGGGCTCCGCCACTACCGGTCGACGGGGAGCTGAGGAACATGATCGAGGTCGCCGGGGTCGGCAAGTCGTTCACCGTGCGCCGGCGGGCCGGGCGGATCCGCCGCAGCCGGACCACCGTCGCCGCGGTGGACGACGTCTCGTTCGAGGTCGCGGCGGGCGAGTTCGTCGGCTACCTCGGGCCGAACGGCGCCGGCAAGTCGACGACGATCAAGATGCTCACGGGGATCCTCACGCCCTCATCCGGCTCGGTGCGGGTCTGCGGCCTGGATCCCTCCCGGCAGCGCACCACGCTGGCCCGGCGGATCGGCGTGGTCTTCGGGCAGCGCACCACGCTGTGGTGGGACCTGCCGCTGCGCGACAGCCTGACCCTGATCCGGCACCTGTACCGCGTCGACGCGGCCGCGCACCGGGCCCGGCTGGCCGAGCTGACCGGGCTGCTCGAACTCGGCCCGTTCCTCGACACCCCGGTGCGCCAGCTCAGCCTGGGACAGCGGATGCGCGGCGACCTGGCGGCGGCGCTGCTGCACGATCCCGAGCTGCTGGTGCTGGACGAGCCCACCATCGGCCTGGACGTGGTGAGCAAGGCGACGGTCCGGGAGTTCCTGGCCCGTCTCAACTCCGAACGCGGCACCACGATCCTGCTCACCACGCACGACCTCGGCGACATCGAACGGCTCTGCCGCCGCGTCATGATCATCGACCATGGGCGGCTGGCGTACGACGGAGATCTCTCCCGGCTGCGCGCCACCGTGGACGCCGGCCGGATGCTGGTGGTCGAGTTCGCCCGGCCGTGCCCGCCGATCTCCCTTCCTGACGTGATCGTGGAGCGTGTCCAAGGCCCGCGCCAGTGGCTGCGGCTGCCGCGTACGGCGAACGCGGCGGCGGTGGTGGCCGCGCTGGCCGACCGCCATGAGGTGCGGGACATCGCGCTGCGGGACGCCGACATCGAGGACGTGGTCGCCCGGCTCTACCGTCAGGTGGGCACCCTGGCGAAGTAGTCCGGCTGCTCCTCCAGATCGTCGTCGGACCGGCGGCCCGACCACCGGCGCGGCGCCCAGGTGGGGGCCATCAGCGCGAATCCCATCATCGCGTAGACGCCCGTGCCGAGCAGCATGCGCAGACCGGAGTCGAGCTCACCGGCGGGCGGCACCTTGTCCGGCAGGTCGAGGACGCGGCCCGGGTCGATGAGGAAGTAGACCGAAAATCCAATGAGGGTGAGCGCGGGCACGAGGGACACCAGCGGCGACGCCCACCGCGCCACGATGATCACGCCCACGATCAGGCCGACGGCGGCGAGCAGGGCGAACGACCCGTACAGGCGCGTGCTGTCGGTGATCTGCTGGCCCGTGCCGTCGAAGGACTGGCCCGCCTGCACGTATCCCCAGGCAGAGCCGTACACCAGTGCCGGGGCCAGGAGGACGCCGAGAAGGAGACCGAAGGCGTGGCGCACGCTCATCACATCCCATCAGCACGAGCCCGCGGGCGGCGGGAGACGGGCTCTCGTACGGTCCCATCACAACACGCACATCCGGCACGGCGCAGCAAATCGGGGCATCAGGCGTGGCCGACGGCGGACGCTCCGCATCCGTAATGACTGTTTGGATGCGGTTTGTCGGGGCATCGGCTTGCCATTCGTACCGAAAAAACCTACGGAGGCAACGATGTCGACCGTACTGATGGTCGTCATAGCCGTCGTGATCATCGCGGCCATCGCCGCCGCCGGGTACCTGGCCTGGAACCAGGCCCGGACGCGGCGGCTGCGGCGGCAGTTCGGCCCCGAATACGACCGGGCCGTGGAGCGGCACGGCGGCCGGGCCGCCGCGGAGCGGGAGCTGCTCTCCCGTCAGCATCGGCACGAGGAGCTGGAGCTCCACGATCTCGAACCGCGCCAGCGCGACCTCTACCGCGAGCAGTGGGTGCACGTCCAGGAGCAGTTCGTGGACACCCCCGAGGCCGCCGTCGAGCAGGCGGACCGGCTCGTGACGGTGGTCATGGGCGAGCGCGGCTACCCGACCCGTGACTTCGACGACAAGGTCGCGCACCTGTCGGTCGAGCACGGCCGCACGATCGACCACTACCGCCGCGCCCACGGCATCAGCGACCGCGCCGCCCAGAAGGAGGCCACCACCGAGGACCTCCGCCAGGCGATGGTGCACTACCGGGCCCTCTTCGAGGACCTGCTCGCCGTGCCGGTGGAGGAGCGCGGCACCGTGCCGCGGCCGGGTGAACGCCGCGGCGACGAGCCCCAGGCCAGGAGCTGATCGACCATGAAGAACCGACCTTCCGACCGCCCCGGCGCACAACCGGGAAAGGCGCCCGGGCCCGCCGGGCGCGATCTGACCGACGACGAACGCGCGCAGGCCGCAGGCACCGGCGACGCGGCGGTGACCGGGGACACCCGGGTCGCCGGCCCCGCGCCGAAGAGCGACGTGGCCACGGCGTTCCCGAACCCGCGTGACACGGCCGAGCCGGCCCCGAAGCCCGAGCCTGGCCCCGCGGCCGCGCCGGTGGCTCCGCCCGGGACCGGGGCCAAGCCGGAAGCGGGGGCCGAGCCCGAAGCCGCGACCAAGCCGGGGCCCGTGCCCGTGCCCGAGGCCGGGAAGCCGGGCGAGACGGCGTCCGAGGAGCGCATCGAGCGGCTCATGGACGCCAAGGACGCCGACCGGTTCCACGCCCGCTGGCGCGACCTGCAGTCCGCGTTCGTCGACGATCCCACGGACGCCGTGCGCAAGGCGGACGAGCTGACCACCGAGGTGGTCGAGGCGATCAAGACGTCCGTCGCCGAGCGCAAGCGGTCGCTGGACGAGCGCTGGCGCACCGAGAAGGACGCTCCCGCCGACACCGAACGGCACCGCCTGGCGCTCCGCGCCTACCGCGACCTGCTCGAACGCCTGCTTTCCGCGTGACCGGGCATCGACCCGGATGAGCCCCGCCTCCTTCTCCCGCAGGCGGGGCTCATCCGTTCAAGCCGTTCAGCGCTGCCGTTTGTGCCTGTGCGGTCAGCCGTTCAGGAACGCGTTGACCGCGTCGCGGCCCTGTGTGCCGAGCTCGCGGTTCTGGATCGAGTGCGTCGCGCCCTTGACGACGACGAGCTTGCCGCCCGGGGCGTACCGCAGCTCCTCCCTGGCCCATTCCAGCGGCGTCGACAGATCGCGATCACCGTTCAGGATCAGCGTCGGGACGTTCGGAAGCCGCACGCTGGGCTCTGCCGTGTGCTGTGACCGCGGCCAGTAGAGGCACTCCTGGATGAAGCCGTTGCCCACCGCGGTGTCCGCGGTGAACGGCCACACCTTGCGAGTGGGCAGCGTTCTGCGGGTGCGTTCGAGGATCGCCTGCCGGCCGGCGACGGGCGCCTCCGACGTGCCCCAGGGGAACCGCCCGTCCCCGCAGACGGTCGCGATATGGAGTCCCGAGCTGTAGCGGTTGACCGGGTCGCCGCCGGAGTTCAGCAGGGCGAGCTGCTGGTCCAGCCGCGCCGGGTTCCCGTTGCGGGCCTCGTGGATCGCCCCGATCACGTCACCGGATCCCGCGGGCAGGCCCGCCGGGTTCGGATTGCGGTAGGTGGGATCGAGGAACTCGTACGTGACGATCAAGTCAAAGATCATCACATGGTCCTTGCGGTGCCGGGCCAGCCAGGCCAGGTCCTTGGCCGGGTCGAACCCGCAGGCGGGGGCCACCGTGCAGGCTTCGCGCAGCACCCGGGCGGTGGCGCGCAGGCCGGTGAGGTAGAGCATGTCGTCGCCCTGGGGGTCGACGTGCGGCAGCACCGAGTCCAGCACCAGCTTGCTCACGTTCCGCGGATGGGCGACGGCGTACCGGGCCGCGGTGAGGGAGCCGTAGGAGACACCGTCCACCGCCCAGGTCCGCACGCCGAGCGCCCGGCGCAACATCTCCAGGTCACCGGTGGTCTGCTCGCTGGTGAAGTAGTGCCGCCGGTCACCGAGGATCCCCGCGCACTCCTCGATCGCCGCGACCGTCGGCGGCTCGATGTCGGAGCTGCCGACCTGCGCCTGGAGCTGCGGGCAGTTGATCGCTCCGAAGTCGCCGGTGCCGCGCTGGTCGATCATCACGATGCGGTAGTTCTTCGCCACCTCGGGCAGCCGCTGGCTGATCCGCGTGATGAACGGGACGCCTGGCTGGCCGGGGCCGCCGGTGAGGAAGAGGAGGGTGCCCTTGGGCGCGTCCGCGTTGTCCGCCGTGGCCACCTGGAGTTCGAGCTCCCCCTTGCGCTTGCCGCGATGGTCGAGCGGCACGGTCAGCATCGAGCAGGTGAACCCCGGCTGGCCTTCGCAGGGACGGGGATCGGAGAGCGTGGGGGGTGCCTTAGATGCAGGGGACGAAGGGGCCGATGGGGCAGATGGCGTCGTGGGTGTCGCGGCCACCGCCGCACCGCCGGATGCGGTGAGGGCGAGGGTCAGGGCGAACACCGCTGTGAGACGTGGTCGCATGAGGCGATCATGTATCGGCCCACGCCGCCGGCAGGCCCGATCTGCCGGAAGCGGCCGTGGCCCGCTCTGGCCGCCCGGTTCGGGAACGAGCCGCGGTCCGCCTCCCGCTGAAGGCCCGGGGCTGGTGGGCGGCGGTTCGGAGGTGAATACTGAACGTCATTCGGTATGTACTGCACAGGGGAGGCTCAAGGGTGACCGGTTTCACGATGACCATCGACGGGCGGAGCGCGGAGGCGCTCGGCACGTTCGACGTGATCAACCCCGCGACCGGTGAGGTGGCCGAGCAGGCCCCCGACGCCTCGCGCGAACAGCTCGACCAGGCCATGGCCGCCGCCCAGGCCGCCTTCCCCGAGTGGCGCCGTGACAAGGAGGCCCGGCGCAAGGCGCTGCTGGCCGCCGCGGACCTGATGTTCGCCCGGTCCGAGGAGATCGGCCGGATCCTCACCCTCGAACAGGGCAAGCCGCTCCACGACGCCACCATGGAGGTCGTCGGCGCGGGCGTCTGGCTCAAGTACTACGCCCGCCTGGAGCTGCCGCGCGAGATCATCCAGGACGACGGCGCCGCGTTCGTCGAGGTGGTGCGGCGCCCCATGGGCGTCGTCGCGGCCATCACGCCGTGGAACTACCCGCTCCTGCTGGCGACCTGGAAGCTGGCGCCGGCGCTGCTCGCCGGCAACACCGTGGTCCTCAAGCCCTCCCCGTACACGCCGCTGAGCAGCCTGAAGCTCGGCGAGGTCCTGCGCGACGTGCTGCCGCCCGGGGTCTTCAACGTGGTGACCGGCGGCAACGACCTCGGTGCCTGGATGACCGCGCACGACGTGCCCCGCAAGATCAGCTTCACCGGCAGCGTCGCCACCGGCAAGCGGGTCGCCGCGGCGGCCGCGCCCGACCTCAAGCGGGTGACCCTCGAACTGGGCGGCAACGACCCGGCGATCCTGCTCGACGACGCCGATCCGGCCGTGGTGGCCGACAAGCTGTTCGGCGCGGCCTTCCAGAACAACGGCCAGGTCTGCTCGGCGATCAAGCGCGTGTACGTGCCGGAGGGCCTGTACGGCGACGTCGTGGAGGCCCTCGCCGCCAAGGCCCGCTCGGTCAAGGTCGGCAACGGTCTGGAGGAGGGCGTCCAGTACGGGCCGATCAACAACAGGCCGCAGTACGAGCGCGTCTCCGAGCTGGTCGCCGAGGCACTGGCCAAGGGCGCCCGCGCCGCCGCGGGCGGCAAGCCCATCGACGGCCCCGGCTACTTCTTCGAACCGACGATCCTGGCCGACCTCGCCGACGGCAGCAGGATCGTGGACGAGGAGCAGTTCGGCCCGGCGCTTCCGATCGTGAAGTACACCGATCTGGACGAGGCCGTCGCCCGGGCCAACGGGACGCACTTCGGCCTGTCCGGCTCGGTCTGGGGCGCCGACGCCGAGCGGGCCGCCGAGGTCGCGGGCCGTCTCGAATGCGGCACCGCCTGGGTCAACACCCACCTCGCGCTCGCACCCAACCAGCCGTTCGGGGGCTTCAAGTGGAGCGGGGTCGGCGTCGAGAACGGCCCCTGGGGGCTGTACGGCTTCACCGAGCTGCAAGTGATCCACCGTTCCAGGCTCTGACCGGAGGTCACGACTTCGAGTCCGGAAAGTGACACGGCAACTACTGTTCGTCGGCCACCGGATGGGAGACTCTGCGGCGGGGGGCGCTGAAACGGCACTGATCGGCGACCGCGGAGGCCCGGATGGACAGGTGGATCGTCGTTCGCCAGGACGACCTCGGCAACGAGTTCCCGGTGGCCGCGCACGAGTCCCGCATCGCGGCCCTGGCCCAGGTCCTGATTCTGGAGAGCGGCGTTCCGCACAAGCAGCTCTACTGGGTCAGCGGCCCGCCGGGCCCGGTCCTGCACACCAACCGCGACCTCTACCTGCACTTCCTTCACCTCGGCCAGGAGGCACGGGCGAGGTCCTGGTCGCTGTCGGCGTTCCTGCGGTCGCTGTGGAAGGTGAGCGCTCCGCTCCAGACCCGGGAGGTCCTCGAACCAGACGACGTGGCGGCGATGTTCTCGGCGGCCGCCACCACGCCGCCCGCCGAGTTCGACCCGGCGTGGCGGATGAAGGATCTCTCGCTGCCGCGCGGCGAGCCGGACGGGTACGGCGACTGGGAGCGGGTGATCCTCTCCCAGCTCGCCGACCTGGCCGACTTCCTGGTCTCGCCGCCGGGCCGCCGGGCCCGCTTCGGCGTCGACGCCCCGCGTCCGGCGGGCACCGGGCGCCGGGCGACGCCGCCCCGCTGGTACAACTTCGACCCGGCCACGTATCTGGAGTGCGCGGTGGCCGGCAGCCTCGGCGGCTGGGATCCGGCGGACGGCGCCCGCGTGCCGCTCACCGCCGGGTCGCCGGGCCAGGGGCAGCCGCGTTCGTATGTGCGGTCGATCACTACGATGGCCTGGGCCGACCTGGCCCGGATCGCGGTCTGCGGCCAGATGTACGAGTGATCCTGTCTGACCTGGATGCCAGACTGGGAGGGTGAGCGACAGGCCCGTCCGGTTCGAGAGCCGCGGCGACTGGTGGCTGGCGGAGGCCCGGCCTCATGCGGCGCTGCGCCCGTTCCTCGCCGTGTACGAGGGTTACTGGGAGACCCGGGTCGTCCCGAGCCGGATGCGGACCCTGCCCACACGCCACACGGTCATCATCGTCAATCTGGGTCCGCCGCTCCACCTGCACGTGCCCGATCCGGCGGCTCCCCCAGCCGTGTACGACTCGTTCATCGCGGGCATGCACGACGGCCACGGGATGTACGAGCACGAGGGCGGCCAGCGCGGCATCCAGCTCGACGTCACCCCGCTCGGCGCCTACACCCTGCTCGGCGTCCCGATGGGCCACCTGACCAACCTGGCCGTCGATCTCGCCGACGTCCTGGGCCCGGAGGTTCCCGCGCTCGTGGACCGGCTCCAGGAGGCCCCGAGCTGGGGCGACCGCTTCGACCTCCTCGACGCGTTCCTGCTCAAGCGGCTCGAGGTCGGCCCCTCCCCCGACGCCGAGGTGCGGGAGGCCTGGCGGCTTCTCGCCGCGACCGACGGCCAGACGCCGGTGGCCGTGCTCGCCGGTGAGGTCGGCTGGAGCCGCAAGCACCTCACCCACCGTTTCAAGGAGCAGGTCGGCCTCAGCCCGAAGGTGATGGCCCGCGTACTGCGGTTCCAACGCGCCGTAGAGCTGATGTCCCGGGGCGTGCCGAACTGGGTCGACATCGCCGTGACCTGCGGCTACTACGACCAGGCCCATCTCAACCGCGAGTTCCGCGCCCTGGCCGGATGCACTCCCACGGAGCTGCTGGCGGCCCGGGCCCCCGAATACCTCACCACGACCGCCCGAGAGGCACCCTGACCCGCGGCAGGTCTCATTCGTCCAATACGGCCGCACGACCCGGCTCCTACCGTCGTCAGCATCGGCATGACGGCGAAGGAGGCAGGAATCATGACGGCACCGACGGTCTTTCCCGCGCTGAGCTACGACGACGCCCCGGCGGCGATCAAGTGGCTCACCGGCGCGTTCGGTCTCACCGAGCACTTCGTGGCGGAGGGCCCGGACGGCACGGTGGCGCACGCGGAGCTCGCCTGGGACGACGGCGGCATGATCATGCTCGGCTCGACGAGGGAGGACGACACCCTCCGGACGGGGCGCTGCTGGCTCTACCTGATCGTGGACGACCCCGACGCGCACCATGAGCGCGCCGTCGCGGCGGGAGCGGAGGTGGTCCTGCCCCTCAAGGACGAGGACTACGGCAGCCGCGGCTACACCGTGCGCGATCCGGAAGGGCACCTGTGGAGCTTCGGCACCTACCGGCCGGCCTCCGGAACTTGACCCCCGCCCGACCATCGGGGTCTGGACGCGGCGGCGCGGCGGGGTGACGATCGGAGGGTGGCACGGCTGATGCTGCTCGGAATCGGGACGGCCAGGTCGCCCCGGTTCGCACCGGCGGGCCTGCTGGTCGAGTACGGCCACACGCGGGTGGGTCTCGACGGCGGGCCGGGCTCCGAACCGCCGGAGAACGTGCACGCCTGGCTGGTCACCGACGAGCAAGGGCCCCTCCGCGCCGACCTCCACCGGATCGCCCACGAGTCCGGCATGCTCGAACCTGCCGTGGCGCCGTACTGCCACGGCACCCTTCACGTCGACCCGCTGCCGGTCGCGCATCCCCGCGCGGGCGTGCACGGCTACAAGATCACCCGGGGTCATCGGGCCGCGGTGTGGGCGCCGGAGTTCGTCAAGCTGCCCGACTGGGCGGAGGGTGCGGATCTGGTGTTCGCCGGGGCGGACGGCTGCGACGTGGAGGAGACCGCGGAGGCGGCCCGGCGCCTGGGCGTGCGGCGGCTCGTCTTCGTCCGCCTGGGCGACGAGGCGTGCGCGGCCATGGACGCCGGGGAAATTCCGCCGTTCGGCGAATGGGGCGAGGAGGGCGGGCAATACCGAATGTAACTACATACGGTGGTGTCCATGGTCTGGCTCGGTCTTCCCCTTCTCCTCGCAGGCACGATTCTGCTGTTCGCCACAGACCTCGACGTGGCCGGCTCGATCCTGATGACGCTCGGTGCGGTGTCGGTCGTCGCCGGAATCCTTCGGCTCCGCCGCCGCTCCAAGGACCGCGTGACCGGCCGTTCGGCGGTCGAGACGTACTACCGGACGAGCACCGGGAAGATCGCCGCCATGATCGCCGCGGTGGTCTACATCGTGTCGCCGATCGACATCGTCCCCGACCCGCTGCTCCCCTTCGGGATCGTCGACGACGCCACCGCCCTGACGTGGCTGGTCATCGCGTTCAGCCAGGAGGCCTCGCGCCGGCGCCGCCGCCGCCAAGCCTGAACGCGCCCGCCAGGAAGGGCAGCGGGAAGAGCAGCAGGAAGAGGTTCGGCAGCCACCAGGTGAGCGAGAAGTCGCCCCGCAGGGCCCAGAACGCGATCGCCTGCAGGCCCGCCGTGCTCGTCAGCGTGAGCGAGACCGTCATCAGCGTCTGCCAGCCCCGCGGCCGGCAGAGGCTCGCCAGCCCGGTCAGGCTCGCGGCCAGATCGAGCGGGAGGAACGAGGTGTTCCAGTCGCTCAGGATGGGATCGGCGTAGTCCTTGTACGCCAGTTCCTGAGGGATCAGCCCGCCGCACGCGACGATCCAGTACAGCAGGAAGCCCACGTCGGTCAGCAGCATGGCGACCTTGGTCGGCCCGAGGATCCGCTCGTTCATCCGTGGCTCATCCCGCCGCCGAGATTCATCACGATCACGCCGGCCACGATGATGCCCGCGCCGATGACGGCCACCGGCCTGACCGGCTCGCCGAAGAGCAGCACGCCGCCCGCGAAGGCGCCCACCGTGCCGAGCGCCGACCAGATCGCGTAGACCGGGCCCACGTTCAGCGCCGTCAGCGCCTTGGCCAGCAGGAGGAACGAGACGGCGTAGCCGACCACCACGATCGCGGACGGGCCGAACTTCGAGAACCCCTCCGAGGCCCTCAGCGACAGGGTCGCGGTCACCTCGGCGGCGATGGCCAGCCCGAGCAGCACGTACGGCACTTCAGTCGCCTCCAGGGATCAGTTCGCTCAGCCGGGCGCGGACCTCCCGGTGGAGGTCGTCGCGTGGCGGGGCCAGGTCGAGCAGCCGCGCCAGCCACCACCCGTCCACCGCGAGCCGCACGAGGGTGGTGGTCGCCGGATCGAGGCCGTCGTCGGCGATCCGCCGCTGCCAGAGCTCGTAGCAGCGCCGCAGCGCGCCCAGCACCTCCGGGCCGCCGGACATCCCGGCGAGCAGCGCCACCGACACCTGGTCGAACCGGTCCCGCGCCGGAACGTCGTCCACCGGGATGGTCGCCTCCAGCCAGGCCCGGGTGAACGCGCCCGGCGGGGATCCCGGCGGTGGCAGCACCGCCTCGAACCGGTCCACCAACCGGCCGAGCACCCCCTCGATCAGGGCGCGCTTGGACCCGAAGTGATGGAGCAGCCCGCCCTTGCTGACCCCCGCCTCGGCGGCGACGGCGTCCAGCCTGACGGCGTCCGCGCCGCCCGCGACGAGCATCCGTTCGACCGCGTCCAGGATCCGGTCCCGCATCATGCCTCCAAACCGTCTAGACGGTCGGTCCGGAGCCTAGCGCGGCGGCGGCCGGTGGTCCAGCCGTTCGATCACAAGCGGTTCAGCCGCGGTGCGCGCTCGCGACGGCCTCGAAGACCTTCATGTCGGCGTCCCAGTCGGTGCCGGGACGCGGCCAATGGAGGCCGATGTCGGTGATGCCAAGCTCGGCGTAGCGACCGGCGAGATCAGCGAACGCCTCGGGCGACTCCAGCCAGGGCTCCTCGGTGAAGCCGGTGAGGAACAGCCGCCGCAGCTCACCCGGGTCGCGCCCTTCGGCCTCGCACGCCTCCCGCAGTCCTTCCAGCTGCCGGCGCACCGCCTCCTGCGGGTCGTGGCGGAGCTCGCGGCTGCCGGTGGTGACCCACATGCCGGCCTGGCGAGCGGCCACCCGGAGACCGCGCGGCCCGGTGGCGGCGATCGCGAACGGCAGCCGTGGCCGCTGGACGCACCCTGGCGACGTCAGCACCTCGCGAGCCGAGTAGTACGTGCCGTCGAAGGTCACCTCGGACCCGCGCAGCAACGCGTCCATGAGGTCCGTCCATTCGGCGAACCTCCCGGCGCGTTCCCGGGCCGTCCACTCCCCGTCGCCGAGGATCCCGGCGTCGGAGCTGCGATTCATGCCGCCCGCGCCGATTCCCAGCGTGAACCGGCCACCGCTGATGTGGTCGATGGTCCTGGCCGCGTGCGCGGTGGGCACCGGATGGCGGAAGTTGGGCGAGGTGACGAGCGTGCCCAGCCGGATCCGCGAGGTGATCCCCGCCGCGGCGGACAGCGTGCTGTACGCGTCGTACCAGGGCGTGATCCCGCGCCAGGCGATGTGGTCGTACACCAGCGCGGCGTGGAACCCCAGCTCCTCGGCACGCCGCCAGAGCCCGCCCGCCTCCGGCCACGGCTCCGTCGGCCACATCACCGTGCTGACCTTCACTTGGCTCAAAACGCCCCCTAGAAAGTGTGTTGCGCCCAGGTTTTCATCGACGGCCCAACCAGCTTTCCTTAACGGCCCAGCCAACTGCGCAGCGCCCACCACCAGTGCGCGGTGGGCTCGGCTCCGGCGGCCTCGGACGGCGACCGGCCCGTCAGCTCGCGAAGGCGCCGGAGCCGGTATTTCACCGTGTTGCCGTGGACGTGCAGCGCGGCCGCCGTGTCGTCGATCCGGCCGCCGTGGTCCAGGTACGCCAGCGCGGTTTCGGCGAGCTCCCGGTGGAAGGGGTCGTCGCCGTCGAGCTTGCCGAGCAGCGCGCCGGCCAGCAGACGCCCGAGCGCGGGCTCCGCTTGGGTGACCGTGAGCAGCGCAAGGTCGGTCAGGCTCCGCAGGCCGTGCAGCCCGGCGGTGCGACCCGCCCGCAACGCCCGCTGTCCCAGCTCGTACAGCGGTGCGATCTCGGCGGGAGGCACCGCCGGGGCGGCCACCAGGAGGGGGGTGTCCGCTGGGAACGCCGGCAATCGGGTGACGAGCGCCGCCAGCCGTCCGTCGACGATCCCGCAGAGGCCGTGCCCGGCCGCCGTGAGGGCGGCTTCGATCCCGGCTGCCACGGCCGGGTCGCTGACGTCGGAGACCACGCAGTGGTACGGGACGGCGGGATCGAGCGGGGCGAGGACCGGTTCGTACTCCCCGTGCAGGAGCTGGCGCAACATCTGGATGTGGCCTTCCCGCGTGGTGCGGGCCATCTCCAGCTCGGCGATGCGGTGGGCGTGCACCATGCGGTGGACGAGAGCGGTGGTGATGTCGTCGATCCGGGTGACGCCGTCGAGCAGCGCGCCCGCGGGCACCCCGAGCTCACGTCCCTCGCCGATCAGCAGCCGGACCAGGTGCGACCGGCCCGCCTGGAAGCCGTCAAGGAGCGCGGCCACCGGGACCCCTTGGCGGGCACGATCCGAACCGAGCCGTTCCGCTGCCTGGAAGAGGTCCTCCCCGGGCTCGCCATCGTTGGCCAGCGCGGCCAGGACGCCGCTGAGGAGGGCCTGGGTGTGGCGCCGGGTCTCCTCCTCCGGCAGGGTCGCGACCAGCTCGGACTTGCTCCGAGCGGCCCGGACCGTCGTGTCCAGCAGAGCGGGGTCGGCGCTCCGCTCCAGCAGCAGTCTGAGGAACGGGTCGGCGTCCGGTGGCGCCATGCGCGTCGCCCTCCTCGCCTCACTCATTGTCCGCCTGGGACAACGGCCGCCCTCCTGCTTGGACCAAATCAGCCTAGGCGACGGGGTCACCGATGATGTTTGGTGGTACGAGACAATCGAAGGAGTGTCCCCGTGTCCGACGAAGAGAAGTTCCTCGACAAGCTGGCGACCGACTTGATCTTCCGGCTGCCCCCGTCCTTCGACACCGTCGAGGACGAGCGCCGGCACCGCAAGGAACGGCTCACGGCCGCGTTGCGGATCTTCGGCAAGTTCGGGTTCGAGGAGGGCGTGGCCGGTCACATCACCACCCGCGACCCCGAGCACACCGACCATTTCTGGGTCAACCCGTTCGGCATGTCCTTCAAGCACATCAAGGTCAGCGACCTGATCCTGGTCAACCACCAGGGCCAGGTGGTGGAGGGCCGCTACCCGGTCAACGAGGCCGCCTTCGCCATCCACTCGCAGGTGCACCAGGCCCGCCCCGGCGTGGTGGCCGCCGCGCACAGCCACTCCACCCACGGCCGCGCGATCTCCGCGCTCGGCCAGAAGCTGGAGCCCATCACTCAGGACGTCTGCGCGTTCTACGAGGACCACGGGCTCTTCGACGACTACACCGGCGTCGTGACCGATCTTGAGGAGGGCAAGCGCATCGCCGCCGCCCTGGGCGACTACAAGGCCGTCATCCTGCGCAACCACGGCCTGCTCACCGTGGGCGAGACGGTCGACGCCGCCGCCTGGTGGTTCATCACGATGGAGCGCTCGTGCCAGGTGCAGCTCCTGGCCAAGGCGGCCGGGACGGTGGTCCCGATCGAGCCCGAGAACGCCAAGCTGACCCACTCGCAGATCGGCAACGACCTGGTCGGCTGGATCAACTACCAGCCGCTGTACGACCAGATCACCCGCGAGCAGCCCGACCTCTTCGACTGACCGGATCGGGTCCGATGGGACTGGAACACCGTGCCGGGTGGTGAAACGCTCATGGAATGGGCTACGACATCGACCAGCCGTACGGGCCGTTGATCGACACCACGATGCGGGTGGCGACCTGGAACGTCTGGTCGCGGTACGGTCCGTGGCGCGAGCGCGAACGGGCGATCCTCGACGTGCTCAAGGCCGCCGCGGCCGATCTGGTGGTGTTCACCGAGGCCTGGGAGAGCGCCGACGAGACCCAGGGCGAGCGGCTGAAGCACGCCCTCGGCCTGCCCCACCACGCCTTCCTCGGCGCACCCGAGGACGGCTCGGAGGACGGCGGGATGTCGGGCATCCTGATCATGTCCCGCTGGCCGCTCTCCCGGGTGGGCCGGCAACGGCTCGGCGACCAGGAAGGCTGGGACTCGGGCCTGGCGGTGTACGCGCGAGCGGACGGGCCGCGCGGGCCGGTGCACGTGTTCGGCATCGGGCTCGGCTGGAAGCTCGGGCACAGCGTCCAGCGCCAGGGGCAGGTCCGCGACCTCGGCGCGTACGTGCGGAAGGTGGCCGACACGTCGGCGCCCGTCGTGCTCTGTGGTGACTTCAACGCCGGCCCTGACAGCGACGAGATCCGGATGCTCACCGGCCGTGCCGCCGTGTGCGCCCCGGGGCTCGTCTTCTACGACGCCTGGGAGCTGGCGGGCGACGGCACTCCCGGGCACACCTGGGCCAACACCAACCCCTGGGCACGCCCGGTGCTCTTCCCCGACCGGCGGATCGACTACGTCTTCTCCGCCTGGCCACGGGCGGGGGGAGCCGGTCACCCCGTGCGCTGCCGGCTCCTCGGCACCGAGCCGGTCGACGGGATCCTCCCGTCCGACCACTACGGGGTCCTGGCCGACCTCCGCTACTGAGCGGCGCCCAACTCGACGACCTGGCCGTCCCGGGCCGAACGGAGGGCTGCCTCGATGACCTCCAGGCCGACGATGGCGTCGCTCAGCGTGACAGGAGGGGGCGCCTCGCCGCGGACGGCCCGTTCGACACCCTCATAGAACTCCTGGTACGCGCCCATCTCCGTGGGCTGCGCGCGTTCGTCACCGGGCGCGCCGATCCGCCCAAACGCCTCGGGCGGTGTGACGCCCCAGCCCCGGTCCCGGGGAGTCGCGCCCGCGCGCAGAGCGTCCTCCTGGCCGTCCAGCCCGTTGACCGTGTAGGCGGCACGGCTGCCCAGCACCCGGAAACGCGGCCCCAGCTGCGCCGCGGTCGCACTCATCCAAAGGTGGGAGCGCACGCCGCCCGGGTGGGCCAGCGCGACGAAGACGTCGTCCGGGGCCACCGCGCCGGGCCTGCGCACATCGATCTCCGCGTACACCTGCCGCGGCCGGCCGAAGAGTTGGATCGCCTGGTCGATGAGGTGCGAGCCCAGGTCGTACAGGATCCCGCCGGCGTCCCGCGGGTCGTCGCTCTCCTTCCAGCCCTGCTTGATCTGCGGCCGCCACCGTTCGAAGCGCGACTCGAAGCGCCGCACATCGCCCAGCGCGCCGTCCCGGATGAGCGTCCGGGCGGTCCGGAAGTCGCCGTCCCACCGCCGGTTGTGGAACGGGATCACGGGCAGGCCGCGGACGGCGCTCAGCGCGGCGAGCGACCGCGCGTCGGCCGCCGACGCCGCCACCGGCTTGTCGACGACCACCGGCATCCCGCAGCTCAGGGCCTCCCGGGCCAGCGGCACGTGCAGGCGGTTGGGCGCGGTCACCACCACCAGGTCGTACACCCCGGTGGCCTCCCACAGCCGATCCGCGCTGTCCAGGACGTTCGTGTCCGGGTGGCGCCGGCGGACGGCCGCCTGGCGCCCTGGATCGGACGTGACCACGGCGGCCAGCCGCAGCCCCGGGACCGAGGAGATCAGCGGGGCGTGGAAAACCGAGCCGCCGGTGCCGAAGCCGATCAGTGCAACGCGCAGATCCATGCTCTGATCATCGCCGATGCGCCCACCCGTGCGTGCGACCGGGGCGGACGGCCGGGATCAGTCTCAGGACTCCGCACCGTTCGCCCGGCGACGTAGGCTTTGGGGGATCGCGGGAGACGCGATCATGAGGAGACCAGGGAGTTGGGTGTTGTCCAAGCCTGTGCTGCTGACCGTGGACGACGACCCGGGGGTGTCCCGGGCCGTGGCGCGTGACCTGCGCCGCCGGTACGCCGAGACCTACCGGGTGGTGCGCGCCGAGTCCGGCCCGCAGGCCCTCGACTCGCTGCGGGAGCTGCGGCTGCGCGGGGACGACACCGCGCTGCTGCTGGCCGATCACCGCATGCCCGAGATGACGGGCGTGGAGTTCCTGGAGCAGGCCATGGACCTGTTCCCCTACGCCCGGCGGGTGCTGCTGACCGCCTACGCCGACACCGACGCCGCGATCCGCGCCATCAACGTGGTGGACCTCGACCACTACATGCTCAAGCCCTGGAACCCGCCGGACGAGAAGTTCTACCCGGTGATCGACTCGCAGCTGGAGGCGTGGCTGCGGACGGAGCGGGCCACGCCCGGCGAGCTGCGCGTGGTCGGGCATCGCTGGTCCAATCGCTCGTACCAGGTCCGCGACTTCCTGGCACGCAACCAGGTGCCCTACACCTGGCTGCTGGACACCGCCCCTGAGGCAGCCGAGCTGCTCAAGGCCGCGGGCGACCCCGAGCTCCCGCTGATCGTCACCGCCGACGGCACCACGCTCTCCGCCCCGACCGACGCCGAGCTGGCCGCCGCCGTGGGCCTGTCCACCTCCCCCGAGGCCGACTTCTACGACCTGATCGTGGTGGGCGGCGGCCCCGCCGGGCTCGGCGCCGCCGTCTACGGGGCGTCGGAGGGCCTGCGCACCGTCCTGATCGAACGGCACGCCTCGGGCGGGCAGGCCGGTCAGAGCTCGCGCATCGAGAACTACCTCGGCTTCCCCGACGGCGTCTCCGGCGCCCAGCTCGCCGACCGCGCCCGCCGCCAAGCCGAGCGGTTCGGCGCCGAGCTGATCACCACCGGCAAGGTCACCGGCCTGGAGACGCGCGGCCAGGCCCGGGTGGTCCGGCAGGCCGACGGCACCGAGATCGCCGCCCACGCGGTCATCCTGGCGACCGGGGTCTCCTACCGGCGGCTGGACGCGACGGGCCTGGACGACCTGGTCGGCGTCGGCGTCTACTACGGCGCGGCGATGGCCGAGACGTCCAGCTGTGCCGACGAGGAGGTGTACGTCGTCGGCGGCGCCAACTCGGCCGGGCAGGCGGCCGTCAACCTCTCCCGCGTCGCCAAGCGCGTGCACGTCCTCGTCCGGGCCGACGGCCTGGAGCGGTCGATGTCGCACTATCTGATCCAGCAGATCGCCGACATCCCCAACATCGAGGTCCACACCCGGACGACCATCATCTCCGGCGAAGGCACCGACCACCTGGAGCGGCTCACGCTGGCGGGCCCCGGCGGCGAACGCATCGTGGACGCCCACTGGCTCTTCGTCTTCATCGGCGCCGAACCCCGCACCGAATGGCTCGAAGGCGTGATCGAACGCGACCAGCGCGGCTACATCCTGACCGGTCCCGACCTCGTCGCGGACGGGCGCCGCCCACCGGGCTGGCCGGTCCACCGCCAGCCCTACCACCTGGAGACGAACGTGCCCGGTGTCTTCGCCGCAGGCGACGTCCGGGCGGACTCGATGAAGCGCGTCGCCTCCGCGGTCGGCGACGGGAGCCATGGCCGTCGCCCTCGTCCACCGCTACCTGGAGCAATCATGATGGTCACACCCGAGGACCTGCGCCCGCTGTTCCTCTTCGAGCATCTCGACGACGAGCAGCTGGAGTGGCTCTGCACCTACGGTTCGGTGCGCACGTACGCCGAGGGCGACATCATCTGCGCGCAGGGCGACCCCGCGGAGTTCCTCTTCGTCCTTCTGGAGGGCGAGGTCTCGCTCTCCCAGCTGGTCCAGGAGCACCATGCCGAGCTGACCCGCGGTTCCCAACCCGGGGTGTACGGCGGTGCCGTCATGGCCTACCTCGACGACCAGATCGAGCAGAAGTACGGGCACACGCTGCGCGCCACGCGGCCCACTCGCATGTTCACTCTGCCCGCCCGCAAGTTCGGCAAGGCGGTCCGCAAGTGGTTCCCGATGGCGACGCACCTGCTGGAGGGCATCTTCTTCGGCATGAGCAACGCCCGGCGGATCGTCGACCAGCGGGAACGCCTCACCGCGCTCGGCACGATCACCGCCGGGCTCACCCATGAGCTCAACAACCCGGCCGCCGCCGCTTCCCGCGCCAGCGCCGAGCTCGGCGACCGGCTCGTCTCCTCCCAGAAGCGGCTGGCCGAGCTCGCGGCCGCCGGTGTCGACTGCGAGCGGCTCGGCAAGCTCGTCCACCTGCGCGAGACCCTGCCGCAGGCCCGCCCCCGCACCCCGCTGGAGATCAGCGACGCCGAGGACGAGCTGGGCGACTGGCTGGAGGACCACGACGTCGACGGCGCGTGGGAGCTCGCGCCCGGCCTGGTGGCCGGCGGGCTCGGCGTGCCTGACGCGGAGGAGGTCGCCGCCGTCGCCGGGGACCGCCAGCTCCCCGCCGCCATCCGCTGGCTCGCCGAGATCATCGAGGTCGGCCAGCTCCAGGCGGAGATCTCCGACGCCACGAGCCGCATCACCGCCCTCCTGGACTCGGCCCGCCAGTACTCCCAGCTCGACCGTGCCCCGTACCAGCGCGTGGACCTGCGCCAGCTCCTCGACAGCACGCTCACCATGCTCAAGCGCAAGATCGGCAACGTCCAGGTGGTCACGTCCTACGACCCCGGGCTGCCCGAGGTGCCCGTCTACGCCGCCGAGCTCAACCAGGTCTGGACCAACCTGATCGTCAACGCCCTCTACGCCATGAACGGCAAGGGGACCCTCACCATCACCACCGCCCGCGAGAACGACCACGCCCTGGTGGAGATCGCCGACACCGGCGTGGGCATCCCCGAGGAGAACCTGGCCCGGGTCTTCACGCCCTTCTTCACCACCAAGCCCGTCGGCCAGGGCACGGGCCTCGGCCTGGACATCTCCTGGCGCATCGTGGTCGACCGCCACAACGGTGACATCCGCGTAGAGTCCCAGCCCGGCGACACCCGGTTCCAGGTCCTCCTCCCCCTGACCGAGGCCTAGACCCCCGCGATCACCTCGACCGGGATGCCCGGCAGAGCCGCATCCTCACCCGCCCTTCTGCCGAACGGCCCGGGACTGATCGTCGGAGAAGTCGGCTAAGAGCCGTACCAGGGAGCACGCCTCACGTCCGTCACGGGGTCAGAAGACGGAGACGTGGTTGTGGTCGTAGTGATTGGCGGTGACGCTGCCGCGGTCGGACATGGACTTCCAGCCGCCGCCGCCGCGCATGTCGTAGATGCGCTGGCGCCAGATCACGTACTTCACGCCGTAGCGGGAGGCGTTGCTGATCACGAACTGGGCGACCGCGTCACCGTGGGCGCGGGCGCCGGAGCTGGGCATCTTGCCGCCGGTGCTCTCCATGAAGTCGCACGCCCGCCCTGAGCCGTGGTCCTGCGGGTCGCCGGGGCGGGAACAGCCGATCGCGGGGAACGGGCCGAACCTGCTGTCGATGGCCAGCATCAGCGTGCGCATGCGGCTGGTCATGGAGGGGCCGATGAGCGGGGACTTGGTCTTCGGGGCGCCGTCGGGGCGGCCGGGCGTGGTGGGGACCTCGGGCTTGTACTTGGCGAGCAGCTTCTTGACCCGCTCCCGCTGTCCCTCCAGCTCGTCGATCTCCTTGCGCACGTCGGCCAGCTTGGCGCTCGCCACCTGCTGGGACCGGGTGGCCTGGCTCGCGAGGGACTCCATGCTCTCCAGGCGCCGACCGGTGTTGCGGGAGAGGTGCTCGACCACGGTCATGTCCCGGATGGCGGCCTCCGGGTCACCGCCGGTGACCATGGGGATCGTCTCGAACCTGCCGCTCATGTACGAGGACGCGGCGAACCGGCTCAGATCGGCTCGGGCGGTGTCGAATTCGCGGGTCAGCCGGTCGGCCTCCAGGCCCGCCCGCTCGGCGGCGCGCTTGGCCTGGTCGAGCGAGATCAGCTCACCGCGGTACTCCTTGTTGAGGGCGTCCGCGCGCTTCTTGAGCTTGGCGTACTCCTTCTTGATGTCCTTGGGTGCCGCCGGGACGCCGGCAGCGCCGCTGGACGCCGGGGGCAACGTCGCTGAGACCGCCACGACCAAGGCGAGGGCCGCGCAGCGTTTGCTCAGCGAACGTCCGCTGGCGAAGCGTCGCTTTCTGCCGAGTGGGTCGAGGGCCGCCACTGATCTCCTCCGTATCGTGCAGAAGATTGGCGGAACGCTACCACAATCGGCCAATTTGCCTCAGGAGTTCCTCTAACCACACAGCGTCACACGGATGCTACCGAAGGGTGACCCTACCGGAAAAAGACAGCCGGACCGCTCCGAATGGAGACGGTCCGGCCGTTAAAGTCCGACGAGTTCCTCCCAGCGCGGGACGCGCAGCTCGAACCGCAGCCGCATCCCCGCCTCGTCGGGGGTTCGGCTGCCCTTCCGGTTGTTGCACTTCCCGCACGCGAGCACGGTGTTGTGCCATGTGTCCGCGCCACCGCGCGACTGCGGGAGCACGTGGTCGATCGTGTGGCCGCGCTTCCCGCAGTAGCCGCACAGGCCCTTGTCGCGCAGGTAGATGCCCCGTTTGCTCCACGGTGGGCGCCTGCCATGCCGCCAGCGCATCGCGACGTAGCGGACGAGCCTCAGCACCCGCGGGACGGGGAAGTGGCCGAACGTCCGGCCCTCCTCCGCCTCCTCGACGACGGCCACCCCGCGCACCAGCATGCGGATGGCGTGCCGCAGGTCGACTTTCTGGAACGGCTCGTACGACGCGTTCAGAACGAGCACCGTCACTGCCCCCACCTCCCTTCCAGCCCCCGCCCGCCGCCCGCCAATCGACAAGCTGCGCTTGGCCGGCCTTCCTCTTCCGCTCCCCCGCCAGGATTCGAACCTGGATATCCGCATTAACAGTGCGGCGTTCTGCCTTTGAACTACAGAGGAATGACCAGACAATTCCTGGGGTTCCGGTTTTCCGTCACCACCATTAGGGTGCCCATCCGGCGCAACCCCGGCAACGGATTTTCCCGCCGGATCGCGGCGAGATGGAGAGCGGCGCCGTCACTCCGGAGAGGCGGACACCAGTTTGGGCATGGCCTCCGCCGCCCTCTCCTCCCACCAGACCGGATCGCCGCAGCCCGTGGCGCGACCGCTCTCCAGGCCCGTGCCGCGCCGGGTGGGTGGAAGGACCGCTAAAGCCTTGCTGCACCCGGAGCAGTCTGATTCCGCCGGGGTAAGGCGAAGCGAAAGGCGACCCGCTGGAGCAGGACGGGCGCCCCAGAAGCGGAGCAGGTCGCCTGCATCGAGGGTGAACTTCGCGGGGATCCCGCCGTCGGAAAGGAGCCGGAACGCGAGCGCACGCAGGATGTTGGCCGCCGTGAGCATATGGCCGTAGGGCACCTCGGAGGCCATGACCTCGGGCAACGCGAAACGGTGCATGCCCGCGGTGCCGACTCTGATGCAGTGCTCCGCGTCCCGTTCCTGGGCAAGCGTTACGAAGACACCGATCCATTCGTTCCCCAGCACGAAACGCTCGGGCTCAGTAGTCCCACCGGGAGACGGCGAGGCGGCGAGCAGCTGGTCGGAGTCGAGGTCGACCAGGTCACCGCTCATCGCGGCGGCGAGCACCCGCGCCACGAGCCGGGCCGCCTGGGCGTGCCGGGGCTGATCGCAGGGAGCCGCAGCGGAGGTGAGCAGCACGTGGTGGCGAGCTTCGTTCACTCGCTGGAGCGCCTCGGGCGCCCCACCCAAATGGAGAAGGCGAGGGCTCCACTGGGTGGGGGCTGGCTGCGCAGGATCGATGCTCAGCAGGCGTGACCGCAGGAGTGCGCGGGCCGTACGCCCTAAGCGGGTCTTGGGGAGGGCCTCGCAGAGGTGGTCGATGCCCCGCCGACTTGAGAGCTGCGTGACGCCCTCGTTGGTCGCCACCAGGAAACGGGTCGTCACCGTCTCCGCCATGGCAGGCCTCCTGACCCTGCGGCGGTCCGGTCGACCGCGGGTAGGGCCAGGTTCGGTGATGAGCAGGGAGCAGCGCACTAGAGCGCGATTCTGGGGATAACTCTGGCGGGATAACTCTGGGGGGTGACTCAGGCGGGGAGGTCGGCGGCGGAGGCCTGGTACTCGCGGGACTCGCGCTGGTGGCGGAAGCCCAGTTCCTCGTTGACGGCGAGCATGTGGACGTTGTCGCCGGAGTTGTCGGTCTCGATCTCGCGGACCTCCGGGCGCTCGTGCCGCAGCCATTCGAGCATCGCGGCCTTGACCCAGATGCCCAGCCTGCGCCCGCGGTGCTCGGGGACGACGGCCGTGTCGTACTGGGCGGCGCGCTCGGGTCCGAGCGCGGGCACGACGATCTCGGTGAAGCCCGCGACGACGGTGCCCTGGACGGCGGCGACCGTGTAGAGGGCGTCACCGCGCTTGTTGACCATCTCGGCCATCTCGCGGACCCGGTCGGCGTCCCAAGGCACGCCCTCGTACGCGGACATGTCGGCCATCGCATGCTTGGCGCGGGCGAGGGCCGCGGCGTACTCGTCGGGCACGACACCCTGCCAGCGAACGAGCTCGTAGCCCGCCGGGCCCGCCGCCACCAGCGCCGCGACACGTTCCGCCGGGACGTCGTCCAGGTGGAGCAGAAGCCCGCTGAGGGTCAGAACGCAGCGGAAGCCGTGCGACTCCAGGAACGGGATCGCCGGGGTCCCTGCCGTGACCTGCGCCAGCACGCTGGAACGCCGGTCGGCTCGCAGGCCTCCGGCCGCCTCGCTGAGCAGCCGGGTGCCGAGCCCCTCGCGGCGCCGGTCGGGCCGGACCCGGATGTCGATCTCGCCCGGCCGGTCGGCGCCGGGCTCCCCCGGAAGCCGCAGCGCGGCCACGGCGACCATCTCGCCGTCCTCGACGGCCGCCCAGAACCGCTGCCGGGAACCCTGCTCGGCGCCCAGCAGCCTGGCGGCCGTGTGCTCAGGCTCGGGGGCGTCCCCGGCCGGGTCGTCGCCGTGCACCGCGAGCAGCACCGCGTGCCACTGCCGGATCTGTTCGTCTGTCGGATCATCGACCGCGATGACGTCCATCCGCCCTTTGTAGCGGATTCCGAGCGGGCAGGAGCCTCTCCCGGACTAACCCATGACCCGAATCCGTTCAGGATCGGCCCTCAGGACCGCCGAGTGAACGCCGCGAGAATGCGTTCGGCCGCCAGAGCGGGGGTCAGCTTCCCCTCCTCGACCTGCGCCTCCAGCTCCGGTGCCAGCTCCCGGACGGCGGGATGTTCGTGCAGCTCGGTCAGCAGCCGGTCGCGCACCATCGCCCACACCCAGCCGACCTGCTGTCGCCGGCGGCGCGCGTCGAGCTCGCCGGTCTCTTTCAGACGGTCCTGATGGTCGACGATGTGCCGCCAGACGGTGTCAAGGCCGGCGTTCTCCTTCGCGCTGCACGTGAGCACGGGGATGTCGCGGAGGCGTTCGTCGCTGCGGAGGAGGCGAAGTGCTCCGGCCAGTTCACGGGCGGCCTTCTTGGCCTCCATCATGTGCGGGCCGTCCGCCTTGTTGACGGCGATCACGTCCGCCAGCTCCAGGACGCCCTTCTTGATGCCCTGCAGCTGGTCGCCGGTGCGGGCGAGGGTGAGGAAGAGGAACGAGTCGACCATTTCGGCGACGGCCGTCTCCGACTGCCCGACCCCGACGGTCTCCACGAGGACGATGTCGTATCCGGCGGCCTCCATCACCACCATCGCCTCGCGGGTGGCCTTGGCGACGCCGCCCAGCGTCCCGGCGGTGGGCGACGGCCGGATGAAGGCGTCCGGGTCGACGGCGAGGCGGTTCATGCGCGTCTTGTCGCCGAGGATGCTGCCGCCCGTCCGGGTCGAGGAGGGGTCGACGGCCAGCACCGCCACCTTGTGCCCGTCCGCGGTGAGGTTGGTGCCGAGCGCGTCGATGAACGTGGATTTGCCGACGCCCGGAACGCCTGTGATGCCCACCCGCCGGGCCTCCCCCGCGTACGGGGTCAGTTCGACGAGGAGGCGCTGGGCGAGCTCCCGGTGGTCGGGGCGGCTCGACTCCACCAGCGTGATCGCGCGCGCGACCCACGCCCTGGAGCCCTCCCGCACACCTTTGACGTAGTCCTCAAGTGAGTTCACGTGTCGCTCACGCGGCGTGTCCCAGCTTGGCCGACAGCTCCTCCAGCAGGCCGAGCGCCGCGTCCGCCAGCACGGTGCCGGGCGGGAAGATCGCCGCGGCCCCGGCGGCGCGGAGCTCGTCGAAGTCCTGGGGCGGGATGACGCCGCCGACGACGATCATGATGTCGTCCCGGCCCAGCGCGGCCAGTTCCTCGCGCAGCGCGGGCACCAGCGTGAGATGCCCGGCGGCGAGCGAGTTGACGCCGACGATGTGCACGTCGGCCTCGACCGCCTGGCGGGCGACCTCGCCCGGCGTCTGGAACAGCGGGCCCACGTCCACGTCGAAGCCGAGGTCGGCGAAGCCCGTGGCGATGACCTTCTGACCGCGGTCGTGGCCGTCCTGGCCCATCTTGGCGACCAGGATGCGCGGCCGCCGGCCCTCGGCCGCCTCGAACCCGGCCGTCGCGGCACGGGCCTTCTCGATCGCGCTCACCTGGCCTGCCTCCTCCCGGTACACGCCGGAGATCGTACGGATCTGCGCGGCGTGCCGGCCGTACACCCGTTCCAGCGCGTCGGAGATCTCCCCCACGGTGGCCTTCGCGCGGGCGGCGTCGATGGCCAGGGCGAGCAGGTTGTGCGCGAGGTCGTCGGGACGGGTGCCCTCCTCGGCCGCCTGCGCGGCGTTGCTGAGCGCGGCCAGCGCGGCCTGGGCACCGGCCTCCGAACGTTCCTCGCGCAGCCGCCGCAGCTTCTCGATCTGCTGGGTGCGCACCGACGCGTTGTCGACCTTGAGGACCTCGATCGGCTCGTCGGCGTCCGGCCGGTACTTGTTGACGCCGATGACCGGCTGCCGGCCCGAGTCGATGCGTGCCTGGGTGCGGGCGGCGGCCTCCTCGATGCGCAGCTTGGGCAGGCCCTCGTCGATGGCCTTGGCCATGCCTCCGGCGGCCTCGACCTCTTCGATGTGCGCCCAGGCCCGCCGAGCCAGGTCGTAGGTGAGGCGTTCGACATACGCGCTGCCGCCCCACGGGTCGATGGTGCGGGTCGTGCCGGATTCCTGCTGCAACAGCAGCTGGGTGTTACGGGCGATCCGGGCAGAGAAGTCCGTCGGCAACGCGAGCGCCTCGTCGAGCGCGTTGGTGTGCAGCGACTGTGTGTGGCCCTGCGTCGCCGCCATCGCCTCGATGCAGGTGCGCGCCACGTTGTTGAAGACGTCCTGCGCGGTCAGGGACCAACCCGACGTCTGCGAGTGGGTGCGCAGGCTGAGCGACTTGGCGTTCTGCGGGTCGAACCGCTTGACGAGCTTGGCCCACAGCAGCCGTGCCGCGCGCAGCTTGGCGACCTCCATGAAGAAGTTCGTGCCGATCGCCCAGAAGAACGACAGGCGGGGCGCGAACGCGTCGATGTCGAGGCCGGCCTCCCGGCCCGCCCGGATGTACTCGACGCCGTCGGCCAGCGTGTAGGCCAGCTCCAGGTCGGCCGTGGCCCCGGCCTCCTGGATGTGGTAGCCGGAGATCGAGATGGAGTTGTACTTCGGCATCCGCTGCGACGTGAACGCGAAGATGTCGGAGATGATCCGCATCGACGGCGCCGGCGGGTAGATGTAGGTGTTGCGGACCATGAACTCCTTGAGGATGTCGTTCTGGATGGTCCCGGCCAGCTGCTCGGGCGCCACCCCCTGCTCCTCCGCGGCCGCGATGTAGAGGGCCAGCACGGGCAGGACCGCGCCGTTCATGGTCATCGACACGCTCATCCGGTCCAGCGGGATGCCGTCGAAGAGCTGCCGCATGTCGTAGATCGAGTCGATCGCCACCCCGGCCATGCCGACGTCGCCCGCCACGCGCGGGTGGTCGGAGTCGTAGCCGCGGTGCGTGGCCAGGTCGAACGCGACCGACAGGCCCTTCTGCCCGGCGGCGAGGTTGCGCCGGTAGAAGGCGTTGGACTCCTGCGCGGTCGAGAACCCCGCGTACTGGCGGATCGTCCATGGCTGGGTCGCGTACATGGCGGGGTACGGGCCGCGCAGGTACGGCGCGATGCCGGGGTAGGTGTCGAGGAAGTCCAGCCCGGTCAGGTCGTCGCCGGTGTAGAGCGGCAGGACGCCGATGCCCTCGGGCGTGTCCCACGTCTGGGCGTCCGGGTCCTGCCCGGTCGCCTCGGTGACGGCCGCGCGCCACTGCTTGGCGGCCTCGTCGGCGGAGCCCGGCGTGCCGAGCTCGATCTCGGCGAAGTCGGGGATCATCGGCTGCTCACTCCCAGATCGTGGAGGGTGGTCTCCAGTACCTCGACCGCGTCGCATCCGGCGAAGACGTGCGCGTCCACGCCGTCATAGGAACCCTTACCCGCGAGCCACACCTTGATTGCGCCCGCGTCCTTCAGCGTGCGCGCGGCATCCTCCGCGCGCTCCGCGTACACCTTGTCGCTGGAACAGATGCACGCCACCGTCGCGCCACTGCTCGCGAACTCCTCGGGCGTCCCGCTGACGGTCTCGACCCCGCCCGCTTGGAAGAGGTTGGCGGCGAACGAGACACGCGCGGTGTGCACGGCGATCGGCCCGAGGGTGGCCAGGAAGACCTTGGGGCGGGCGCCCGTCGCCTCGGCGTGCGCGTCAGATCTGTCCCGCAGTGTCTCGAAGTCCTGCGCGTACCGTACGAGTTCCAGCCCGCCGTCCGGCTCCTCGGGGGCCGGGGACCGTACCGGCAGCTTCTCGTTCAGGTTGGGAAACTCGCTCACCCCCGTCAGCGGGGCCTTCCGGCGCGCGATGTCCTTACGGCGCCGTGCCCAGGTCGCGGCCAGACGGTCGGCGATCAGGCCCGAGCCCAGGGCGGCGTTCAGCCCCCCGGCCTTCTCGATCTCGGTGAACCACGTCCACGCCGCCTGCGCGAGCTCCTCGGTGAGCCGCTCCACGTACCAGGAGCCGCCCGCCGGATCGACCACGCGCGCCAGGCTCGACTCCTCCAGGAGGAGCGTCTGGGTGTTGCGCGCGATCCGCCGGGAGAAGTCGTCGGGCAGCCCGAGCCGGGCGTCGAACGGCTGGACGGTGACCGCGTCGGCGCCGCCGACCCCGGCCGCGAACGCCGCCACGGTGGTGCGGAGCATGTTCACCCACGGATCGCGGCGGGTCATCATCGCCGACGACGTCACCGCGTGGATCTTCATGACGGTGCCGTCGGCCGCCCCGCTCACCTCGGCGACCCGCTGCCACAACCGCCGCGCTGCCCGCAGCTTGGCGATGGAGAGGAACTGGTCGGCGTTGACCGCCAGCCGGAACTCCAGTTGCCCGAACGCCTCGTCGACGGCCAGCCCTGCCTCGGTGAGCACCCGGAGATAGGCGACCCCGGCGGCCACCGCGGCGCCGAGTTCCTCCGCGTCGCTGCCGCCCGCGTCGTGGTAGACCGTGCCGTCCACCGTGACCGCACGCAGCTTCGGGAACTCCCGTACGCACCGGGCGGCCAGCTCAGCGACCCATCCGAGCTCCCAATCGGGACCACCCGTGCGAGCCCTCAGCCCCAGGGGGTCGGCGCCCAGGTTGCCTGACACCTCCGCCGCATGCCCTTGCTCCTTGGCCAATGCGAGGAACGTCTCGGCCGCCTCAGTGGTGTCTCCGCCCGCGTCCAGCACGACCGGCGCCAGATTGAGGAACACACCCCTCAGCGCCTCGGGCAACGCCGCCACCGGCAGACCCGCCGCGCCCAGCGTGAGCCACACCGATGTCGCGCCGTTCTCAAGGTCGGCGAGGATCGCCTCCCGCGTTACGGCAGGATCAGGATGTACGTGGCGCTGCCGTACGTCCCAGCCGGCCAGCCCCTCACCCTCTGGGCGCACCTCCCGCACGTAGGGCGCCAGCCCGGGACGGCCTGGGGCGGTGTCGTCCCTGGTGTAGAGGGCGGCGATCGGGACGCCGTCGTACGAGTCGCGGGTCAGGAACCCCTCGATCTCGTCCAGGGGCGTGTCGTCGGCCGCTGCGCCGGACTTGCGCAGCACGCCCTTCACCAGCTCCCGCCACCGGTCGCGCTCAGCCGGGGGGAAGGCGGCGGCCAGATCGAGTTCTTCAGGCGGCACCGTCATGGCAGGGATGGTAAGCGAGCGCGTACTTGTCATGTCGAGCGGGGTCCCCTTGACCAGCCAGTCTATGACGTACGCCACAAATGCCCGAATGGCCCGTTCGCTAACCCCGGAGCGGTGTCCGGGGCGCCCATTGCTAAGGTTTTCCGCGGCAGGGTCCGTTCACAAGGTAAGAGGTAGCACGCATGTCGAGTGGCAGCCACGCAGGACGGCCGAAGTCCTGGGTCGCGGTGGCGATCATCTTCATCGGTTTCGCCGTCGGCGGCCTGGCGCTCGTCCTCGGCCCCAACTGGCCGATGTTCTGGGGCGGCTCGGCGGTCGTCCTGATCGGCTGCGTGATCGCCTGGGCGGTCGACATCATGACCGACGTCGTCGTGGACGAGCCGCGGCAGTAATCATCGTCAACCAATGATCTTCAACCGTCCCCCGCTCGAGGAGCGGATCGCCGCCCGCCAGCGCGAGCGGGGGCCGCTGATGCCCGGCAAGTACTTCGAACATTCCGTGGCCAGGAACCTGTTCATCTTCGGCATCGCCATGGTCGTGTTCACCCACCTCGCCGCGTTCGTCATGATCTTCTTCGAGCCCGGCGGCTAGCGAAGCCCTCGCCCACCACGTAACGTCGGGAGGGTGTGGCCGCCCGCGGCGACCGGAGCAGAGGTGGTGGGATGGCCCTCAGATTCGGCGTCGAAGAGGAGTATTTCGTCGTCGATCCGGTGACGAGACGGATCGTTCCCCGCGCCCCCGTGATCGTGGCGCGCGTGTCCGCCGATCTCGGCGATCGCGTCTCCACCGAACTGGTCGCCTCCTCGGCCGAGGCGAAGACCTCACCCTGCGACGATCTCACCAAGCTCGACGAGCAGATCCGGTCGATGCGCGCCGCCATGGCCGCCGCGGCCGCCGCCGAGGATCTGCTCCTCGCCGCGACCGGCACCCCCGTTCTCGGCGACCCGATCCCGCCACCGATCAGCCGCGGCCCCCGCTACGCCGACAGCCTCGCGCACTACCGGGCGCTCGACGACGAGATGAGCATCTGCTCCTGCCACGTCCATGTGGGCATCGCCGACCGCGCCCTCGCAGTCGAGGTGAGCAACCATCTCCGCCCCTGGCTCCCCACTCTCCTGGCGCTCGCCGCCAACTCCCCCTACTGGGCGGGCCGCGACACCGGCCACGTCTGCTGGCGCGTGATGTCGTGGGCGCGCTGGCCCGTCGCGGGGCCGCCCCCGTTCTTCCGTTCCGTGGCCCATTTCGACGAGACCGTCGAGAACCTCCTCAACTGCGGCGCCCTGATGGACCCGGCGACCCTCTTCTGGGACGTCCGCCCGTCTTTCCGTTTCCCCACCATCGAGATCAGGCTCGGGGACGTGGCGCTGACGGCCGACGACGCCGTCCTCTTCGCCGCCCTCATCCGCGCCCTGGTCCAGCAGTCGGTCACCGCCATCGAGACGGGCGCCCCGGCACCGGACCCCTCGCCCGAGATCCTGCGTGCCGCCTATTGGCTGGCCGCCCGCGACGGCCTTTCCGGAACGGGCATCGACACGTTCACCGGCCAACCCGCCACCCAGCGCGACCTGGTCGCCGCCCTCCTCACCCACGTCACTGAGGCCCTCCGGGACAACGGAGACCTGGACCACGCGGCCAGCGGCGTGCGCCGCCTCCTGGCCACCGGCACAGGCGCCGACCGCCAGCGAGCCGCCTACCGCCGCCGCGAACGCCTCACCGACGTGGTGGACCGCGCCGCGCTCTCCCCGTCCCCCCGCGAGGCCTGAGCTCCCAGGTCATGACGTACCGCCGCCCATACGGGATCGGCATGCGGCGGCGGCTCTGGCCGCCGATGACCAGGGTCCGGTTTGCCTGCCCTAGGCGGGACCTGACAGGTGGGCGATGTCGCTGCTGGCCACCGCGTGCAGGCGGTGCCCCAGATCCTCCAGGGCGCGGCTGACCGCCAGCTCATCCCCGATCTCAGGCACGGGGCGGTCGACCGGGTTGCGGCGGGCCGTTCCCTTGCCCGTCACCCGCATGCTTCCGCCGGCGAACAGCACGGCACGCGCCTGCGTGGTGGTGTCGTCGTCCTCGCTGATGTTGATCTCGACGGTCCAGTGCTTGGTTTCCATGGTCGTACCCCCTTCCATGGGTGGTTCTCATTTTACGGATGCCCGCGGGAAAGCGCAGGTCACAGGCCCAGTGATCACTCGATCGCGGCCCTGCGGGACGCCGGCACGTGCGCACCGACGGACTCACGGACGCGAGCGCAGACGCGAAATGATCTTGCTGAGGACATAGCGGTTGACCCGGTCGTCCTCGTTCTCGTGTGCGGTCTCCAGGGCGGGGAGGCAGGCGTCGTCGCAGGTCTCTTCGAGGCTCCGCGCCGAGTTGCCGCGGACATCACGCACCGGGTCGCGCAGGAGGTCGTGCAGGCTGTCGTGCAGCGGACCTCCCGGAGCCCGATGGACGTCCCTGGCCAGGTACGCGGCGCGCCTGCGCAACTCCGGGTCGGGATCGGTGAGCAGAGGCGGCCACTCAGGCTCGGGAGGCGGCGAGCCGGCTTTCACGAGCGCGGCCAATGCCATGCGGCGGATGCTCGGGTCGGCCTCGGCCAGCCGGGCGTGCGCGAGCCTCGCCGAGAGCAGGGGCGAGCGGCGCGAGGCGAGAAGACTCAGCGTCTCATAGCGGATCGCGATGTCGTCGTCTTCGAGCAGAACGCTGAGGAGAGGGGCCGGCGTGGCGGTGTCCGCGAAGTGCAACGCGTGGTAGGTGGCCTTGCGGCGTACGCGGAAGTCCGGATCGGTGGCCGCGGCGGCGATCATGGCCCGTGACCAGGGCGTGCCGAGCGAGCCGAACGCACCCACGGCGGCGGCCCGGACGGCCGGGTCGGCATCGCCGAGCAGCGGACGGGCGGCGGCGAGCAGTGGACGCATCCGTTCGCCGGACAGGTGGTGGCCCAGGGAGGACAGAACCCCGACTGCCGCAATCCGGACGCGGGCCTCGCCATGGCGGATCAGATCGTCCAGGACACCGGCCGTCCACTCCCCATGGGTGGCCAGGTGATAGATGGCCATCACCCGCACGACGGGATCCGGATCGCTGAGCATCGGGCGCAGCGCATCACGGACGCGATCGGCTCCGAGATCCCCTGCACTGTCCCTCACCGCCCTCATCGCGAGCAGCCGGACGCCGGGCTCGGCGTCTCCCAGCATCGGCAGGACGAACGCGCCGACCTCGCGGCGGGCGCCGCACAGCGCCCAGAGCGCGGCGGCACGCACACGCGGCGACGGTGAACCGGCCGCGGCTTCGGCGAGTTCCGCGCAATGCGGCTCGCTCAGCTCAGGCCAGCCCCAACGGTTGTAGCGGGGCCCGGATCATGCGGGCCGCCCAGACCGCCTCCTCCACGTCAGGGTGGTCACGGACCGTCCGGCTGCCCCAGCCGGGCCGGTCGAAGTCGCACTCCCGCCGACGCCGCACCCGGCTCTCGGCGGGGTGATCGAGCCACTCCTCGTACCAGGCGAGAAAGTCAGGGGCCGGGTGGTAGATGGGCCCGAAGTATTCGCGTTCCCAGTCGACCATCACCATGCGGCCGCGGCCAGGGCCGCTCACGACCAGCAGCGTGCGGGGCTCGGCGTCCTCGTGGTAGTCCCACTCGATGCGCTCTTGCCGGTTGAGCATGAGCGTGCCGCAGAAATCGTTCCAGTAACTCCAGTAGGTCGCCTCGAAAGGCTCGCTCAGGTTTTCGGGGTGATAAGGGAATTCCCCCGCGAACTGGTGGCTGGTGACGCCGGTGTCGAGTGGCTCAAGGCCTTTGTACGGACCCGGGCCACCGTTCCCGAGGGTGGTGATGAACGCGCGGTAGTCATCGGGCAATCGGATGCCGTTGCGCTCTTCGAAGGCCACGACGGCGGACGGCGGCACCGGATCGTTCAACCGCAGGCCCACCGCCTCGATCTTGGCCGCGACACGGGACAGCCGCCCTTCGATGATCAACCACCTCCTCCCCCTCGGACGCGCAGCACCTGGTCAGGGGTTCCAGCACGCGTGGTTGTCACACGGGTCAGCCCGCCGAGATGCAGGCCGGCTCAACACTCACCCCGCCGTCCACGCCCCGGCGGCCGGATCGCCAACATCGGCGTCCACGGCCGCCCAGCCACGTTCCACCTCGAAGACCAGTGGATTCGCGACATCACCATCACCACCGGCCTGGTGGACACCTTCTCCACCTACACCCTGCTGCGGCTGATCGCGGGCCATCAGATCGATGCCGGCAAGTTCGTGCCCCACCACTTCAACTTCGACGACGAGCGAGGGCGACTGCGAGCTCGAACGTGTCCGGCACACCGACGGCTTCGATGGTGGTGTCGGCGCCGAGCCCACCGGTCAGCTCTCGGACCACGGCCAGCGGGTCCTGGCGACCGTTGTTAACGGTCACCGACGCCCCGAACTGCTTGGCTGCCTCCAGACGACTGTCAGCCAGATCGATCGCGATGATCTGGCTAGGCGTCGCATCAGCATCTCCACCGTGCCGTGCCACACCATCAAGCCACTGCCCAGGGTCAGCTCGGCGTGCACGCGCGGGGCCCCGTAGGTGCCGCGGGAGGCGGCGTGGATCTTCCGGATCCGCTCGGTCAGCCACGCATGCCGCAGCGCCCTCTGGGAGGTCGGCCGGCTCCGCCAGGCGAAGTAGCCCGACACCGGATCCGGCTCCTAACCGGCACAGCCCCGTTACCGCCCGTACTGTCGCGATGCGAGCGAGAACCGACTGGCTTTGTCGGTGAGATGGGACCGCACCTGTTGATGGCTTGGGAACCATCCGCTCTGCCCGCAAGGTCGTGTCGATGAGTCCGGGCACCAAGATCCCGAACGTTGTCCGCAGACCGTTGCCGCACATGTCGCCGTTGGGTCTTGTCCCGGTCCACGGCAGTGGCGCCGACTCGTTCCGGTCGAGCTGCTCGAAGGGCAGTCCGGTGCTGGCCAAAGCGTGACGAATGGTGTGCGCGCTGAAGCCTTTGGTCGGTCCGGCAACGACGAAAGACGGTTATCCCGAGAGTTCTCTCTTCGTACCGTCAGGATCATGAATCGCTATACGTCGCGCCGTCGTGTCCTGTCGCTGGTCCCGGGTTTGGCCGTGGCGGCCGCTGCGTCACCCGCCCTGGCGGGCGCGGCGACGGGCGGATCCTTCGTCGTCCGCGATGTTCGGATCTTTGACGGCCATCGGGTGATGGAACGCGGAAGCGTCATGGTCACCGGTGGGTTGATCACCGAAGTCGGCGGGTTGTCCCGGTCATCGCGTCACCAGGTGGTCGACGGAGGGGGCCGTACCCTGCTGCCGGGCTTGATCGATTGCCATGTCCATTCGTTCGAGGGCAGCCGGGCGGACGCGTTGCGGTTCGGGGTCACCACAGAACTCGACATGTTCAACGACCCGTCGGCGCTGCCGGCCGCGCGTCGCCAGCGCCGGTCGGCTGCCAAGGTCGACCAGGCGGATCTGTGGTCGGCGGGCATCGGCGTGACCGTGCCGGGCGGGCATCCTCTGCGGCCGGACTGGGATTTTCCCCGGGTGGTGGCTGACACCGACATCGAACGGTTCGTCGCTGACCGGGTCGCCGAGGGTTCGGACTTCATCAAAGTGATCTTCGAAGACGGCGGGCCGCCGCCCCGCCCGTCATTGCCCACGTTGACGACCGGCCAGGTCCGCAGTGTGATCACCGCCGCTCACCGGCACCGCCGTCGTGCGGTGGTCCACGCCGAAAAACTCCAGCTGGCGCTGACCGCCGTGCGGTCTGGCGCCGACGGCCTGGTGCACGTCTTCTGGGACACCGAAGGCGGCCCAGAAGACATCGCCGCCATCCGCCGCAGCGCGGCCTTCGTCGTGCCGACCCTCTCGGTCGTCGACTGGGGAACCGGCGCCAAGGAACTCTTGGCCGACGCCCGGATCACTCCTTGGCTCAGCGCGACGCAACGCCACCTGCTCCAACAGCAGCCACCCGACCGGCCCGGCCGGCCCGACTTCCTGAAGATCGGGTCGGCCAACGTGCGCGAGCTGCATGCGGCAGGGGTGCCGATCCTGGCCGGTACGGACACGCCGATCCGCGCGAACGCCAACGGCGTGAGCATGATGATCGAACTCAGCCATCTGGTCCGGGCGGGCCTGGATCCCCGAGAGGCGCTGGTCGCGGCGACCGCGGCGCCGGCTCGCGCCTTCGGACTGGCCGACCGGGGCCGCATCGCTCCTGGCTTGCGTGCCGACCTCCTGCTGGTGGACGGCGACCCCACCACCGACATCACCGATCTACGCGCCATCACCGCCATCTGGAAGAACGGCCATCTCGTCGACCGCACACCACCAGAGCAAGAACGTGCCCCACAGCTCGACGGCCATTGACCCGTGAATCTGTCTGGCTTTCACCGTTGGCCCGGCGCCCCCGTTGTTCAAGTGGTCGGGTCGGCGAGCTGTTCCGCAGGTCCACGACGTGGTCCGCTGACGGCGGGATTCTGTCCCGGGCTCAGGTGCAGGTACCCGAGCGAAATCAGCTGAAGAGTCATGGCCAAGCGATATATCGGCGACTGGTCGATAGGCGCGACTATTTCATCCTAGGTTGCCGTGCGAAATCCTGAAGCTGTACCGATCCACTTAAGAGCGCCATTCAGAAGTGGGCGGCCCTCACACCCGTATTCCGATGACGGTGCATAGACGTTCCGGGAATTCGCCCAGGCGTACGCGCCTCCAGCATCAAGGATCACCCAGCCGATGGCACGTTCGCGGCGCCCCGAGCGCTGTTGATCACCCGGTTGCAGGCACGTTGGACGTCGGCCAGCCCACCCCCGGGCGGTTTGCGGCCACCCGGTGATCGCCGCAGACGGGAAGATCAGGCTTCCACCCCCAGCTACCAATAGCCTCGCCAAGAGCGACCCCTTTCCGGAGTCGGAGACCCCCGCCGGAGGCAACAACCTTCACCGGAGGCAACGACCTTCGCCGCGTGTGGCTCGGCAGCTGGGCTTTGGCGCGGATCCCGTGAATGGCTGGGCTCTTGTGGCTGATGAACGCGGTGGATACCTTGCCGATCGTGGACCTCTTGTACGGGGCAACACTCATCGGACTGGGCGCTCTTTTGCTCTTCGCCGGATGGTTGATTCCGCTGCTCCGCGCTTTCCGTGCGCTGAGCCCTGAGAACTGGCTGATGAGGCGCATGCCCTGGTGGGCATCCCTTCTTCTGCTTGTTCCGATGGCGCTGATGGGAGCAGGGGGCTTGTACGGAGCCCTCCTCGGGATCGCCCTCGTCGCGGGGTGGGATTAAGCAGGCGGATGTCGACACCCGCCGGCGCAGCAGCATCGATGAGACGTGGTCGCGTGGGGAGACTGAGGGACATCGCCACTGCGTTACCCACAGCGCCGTAAACGCCCGTTCGGGCCGCCCACCCCTCCGGCATCGGATCCCTCGCCACCTCTGCCCTGAGGAAAGACCGCAAAGCCGTCCCGGGCGCGGCCAAACGTCCTGCCAGCCACGCTAACCAGGGTTAATGGGTGATGGCGGGTGTGGGTGATGGTGAGGCCTGTGGTGGTCAGGCAGCCATCGATCACGTCGGGGTGGCATTGGATCACTTTGAGGCGGTGCTTGATCATGCCGGTCAGGTGGTCCAGGTCGGTGGCCAGGAAGTTGGTCATGGAGCGTTTCAGCACAGGCCACCCTCGGTGGCATTGAGTTCTGGGGCGTAGGGCGGCAGGTGGAACACCGTGAGCCAGTCGGCGTGGGCGTCGATGAATGCGCGCATCGCCGTCGAGTGGTGGATGCTCAGGTTGTCCCAGATCAGCACGATCTTTTCGCCGGGCAGTTGCTGGTGGGCGGCCTGCAGCATGCTCGTGTACTCGGCAAGGGTGAAGGCGGCGCGTTCGCCTGGGCGGCGGCGGTACCGGCGCAGCCGGTAGATCAGCCGGGACCGCTGGCCAGGTAGCAGACCATCCCGGCGACCGAGACCCGCCCGCCGTGGTCGCCGCCGTGCACCCTCACCTGCGGCCGGTGTCCCCGCCGACTCCAGGAGCCTCCTTTGGGCGGTCTGCGCCCCTCACCGGTCTCATCGAGGAAACAGATCCAGGCGCCCAGGTCCGCCGCGGTCCTTCCACCTGCGGCCACACCTGCTCTTTTCCACACCTGCACGGCGTGATCGTCACGTTCGGTGGCGCGGCGCCCGGCCACCTGCACCGACCAGCCGTTGCGGCGCAGCAGCAGCGACACCCCGGGCAGGGAGTAGTCGATCCCGAACAGTCGCCGGATCAGCGCGGTCACCCGGCCCAGCGTCCACCGCTGGTCACCGCCATAGCCGTGCGCGGCCGGGCCGCAATTGAGCTCGGCCTCCAACCGCGCGAAAGCCGCATCGTCCAGCCGCGTCCGCCTATGCGGGCGCTTGGACCGCAGCGCCTCCACCCCGCCCTCACGCCAGGCCCGCCGCCACTTCTCCACCTGCCGCAGCCGACCCGCAACTCAACAGCGATCCACGCGTTGGGTCGGCCTCACCGAACCACTGCGCAAAAGGATCGGTGGATCAGGTGTCCCGGCTGTTGTGTCAACCGGCGGCTCACCTGGATCGTCTCAGCGGCAGGACCGATCACGGGGAGAATGGTCATGATCGCTGGTCACCAGGTTGCATTCTTCTTGCGTGAGCTCGGCTCGCCCGAGCCTGCGCGCCGGGCGGCCGCGGCCAAGGGTCTAAGTGAGGCTCCCGGGCATGTCACCGAGCTGGTCGCCCTGACCGCCGACCCGGTGCCGCAGGTACGCGCGGCTGCGGCTCTGGGGCTTGGCAGGTAGGGCGAAGAGGTGCCGGCCGAGTCCCTGGTCCCGCTGTTCGTCGGTGACGACCCGCTGGTGTGGGGGGCGGCCGGGTCTCTGTTGCGGGTGTTGCCCGAGGCCGACGCCGTGTTCGCCGATCTGGTGCGTACCGCGACGGGCGACGTGCGCCGGCGGGCGCTGGACATGCTGGCCGGTCCAACAGCCGGCATTCCGGGAATGGGTGTCAGCGCCGGGCCCGAGGCGCTCGAGGCGGCCTGGCGCCGGCTGTGGGATCCCGAGCCGCGGGTCGTACAGGCGCTGTTGACCTGCTGCGGCGGTTCGTCGGGGCGCCCGGGTCGCAGCGGGGCGAGGTGCGTGCTGCGGCCGTCCGAGGGCTGGGCGCCGCCGGCGGTGTCGCTGAGGCCGAGTACCTGTTCGGACTGTTGGATGCTCCGGACGAGCCGCTACGCCTGGGTGCGGTCGGCGGGCTGGGCGCCTTCTTTGAACGGTTCGACGGTGACCTGCCTGGCAGACTGGAGCGGTGGCGGGCCGAACGCGTTCCCGGGCAGCCGGTACCACCTCCCGCCGACGACCCCGCAGTGCGCGAGCTGGCGCGCCGGTCGGCCGAGCGGTTGACGCGCATGCTCAGCCGCGACGCAGAGAACGCCAACACCTACCACAACGCCCTGTGACACATTCCGCAGGTGCGCCTCCTGCTGCCGGCACTGCTCGAAGACCCTGAGGGCCGGGTGCGCTCCACCGCTCTGCATCTCGCCGAGCGATTCGGCGACATGGACTTCACCGGCCGGCTGAGGTTTCTCAACGACGCCTACCCGGACGTGCGCCTGGGCGCGGCGCTGAGCTTCCTCCACGAGGTCCAGGAACGAGAGCTGACGCCGGCCGAACGAGACACACTGCGCCCACATCTTGAACGCGGCCAGGACGACACCGACCACCACGTCGGCAGCTTCACCGCCCAGGCACTGACACACCTGGACCAGGCTAGGGCCAGTGATGTCGGGAGCCCCGGCGCACAGGTGTGCACCGTTCGTCCGCGTGCACATTAACGTAGCCGGCAAGTACAACTTCGCCCTTCCCAACCTGGGCGAAGGTGGCATCCACCTGTTGCGCGACGCCGACGAACTATCCGACTGAGCGTCACCAGTCATCGCGGACCGAGGCCTTCCTTGGCCCCTTCCCGACCTTGTGTCGGGATTGCGCGCGGGGATATACGAACCGACAGCGGCCGAGAGTGCCTACTTATGCTTGCCAGAATCCTCGCGACGGTGGACCGGGCGCGGCGACGCCATGGTCCACGTCGGTCATCCGAGCAGGTGACGCAGCGCCTCGCTCAGGATGGCGTACAGGGCAGCGGCGACCAGTCCGGCGACGACCGCACCCCGCATGCGGGTGGCGTCCATCCAGCCCGTCCGCAATCTCATCCGCCGCGCCGTCCGCGCCAGCAGTGAGACGCCGACCTTGCCGTTCTGAAGGCCCTGGCGGACTCGATCCTGCAGCGTCCTTCTGCAGTAACGGATGGTGATTCCTACGATGGACGCGGGCGTTTTATCGTGGAGTGGACGGCTTGTTCGGGGATGGGAGGCAGGCCTCTTCTTCGGAGTCGTCATGACTCGAATGTCAGGTCACGCCTGATTGTCTTCGAGCCGCTTTCGGGCTTAGCGCAGGTCGCTGTGGCGGTATTGAGGACGTCGCGAGTTGGCGTGCGACAACCTGTCTGTGGGCGAGCACCTGGCCGGGGCGGGGGGCGCCTGGCTGCCACGCGGCGGGAGGCAGACGGTAGAAGGGCGGACGGTGGCTGAAGGTATGGCACCGGGGCGCAAGGCCGGACGCCGGTGGGGCGATCTCCAAGGCGATCTGTTGGAGGTCCGTGAACTCGCACAGTGGCTGCGAGAGCAAATCGACGCAGCCGGGCTGACCTTGCGCAAGCTCGAGATGAACCCGCAGATTCCCTACTCCAGGGACGTGATCTCCCGGCTGCTTTCTGGCCGGGAGCGCCCCGACTTCGAATTCGTACGGCTGGTCGTCACCGCCTGCATTCCCAAGGACGAGCACGGCCGCCAGGTTCTGCTGGACCGGGCCGACGCGCTGTGGAAGGCGGCCAATCCGGCCACCGCCCACCCCTACCCGCCATCCTGGACTAAACGGCAATCGGCCGATCGGTTCGCTGCCCGCACGGGAAGCGCAGGTATCGACGCCGCTGCCGCTGCGGAGCTGGACTGGAGCGGCCACTTCGCGCCGCGTGCGCGCGGCGTTGAGTATCCAACAGAGCGGGGTTCCTACTTCGTCGGACGACAGCGGGCCATCTCAGAGTTGACCGAGTGGCTCACGTCGGCCGGGCATACTTGGCGGTCGGTCGTGGTGACTGGGGCGCCCGGTTCCGGAAAATCGGCTTTGCTTGGCCACCTGCTCTCCCGGTCCCGTGCCGCAACCCGGCGCTGATGAGCTGGCTGGCTCGATCACACTGGCCATTCATGCCCGGCGACTGACCCTCGACGACCTGGTCACTCGAATCGCCGACGGGTTGGGCCTGTCCGCGGTCTCGGTGCCCACGCTCCTTTTCGAGCTCAGTCGACGGACAGTCTCGGCCACTATCATGATCGATGCGCTGGACGAGAGCGGTGTCGCCGAAGACAACGAGGAACATCTCCGGATCTCCGAAGAGCTGCTGCGGCCGCTTTCCTTGACACCTGGGCTACGGCTACTGGTCGGCGGCCGCCGCGAAACTTTGGCCGGGTTGAGCCGGCATGTATTCCACCCCGTCGAGTTGGATCGAGGCACCTACGCCGACCCGGAGGACATCCGACGGTACGTCGCCGGGATACTCGCCGACCGGGGTGACCGGACAGTTCGCGCGGTCCTGGTGAACGGCATTGCCCACCGGGCCGGTGCGTCATTCCTGGTCGCACGGATGATCGTGGAGGCGGTCAACGGGGGCCAACTGGACGTGGACCCCAGCCGTGAGGGCTGGGTGCGAAACCTGCCGACCGAGGCGGCCGCCGCATTCCGCTCATGGTTGGGACGGTTCGGCGACCGTGAGCCGCTGGTTCGCCGGCTGCTGACACCCTTGGCCTACGCGCTTGGATCGGGATTGCCGTGGGACCACGTGTGGTCGCCGCTGGCGACGGCTCTGTCGGGTCGGCGATGCGTGGACGAGGACGTTCAATGGCTGCTGAACCACGCCGGTGCCTACATCGACGAGGTGACGATCGCCGACGGGACCACCCGGTTCCGGCTCTCCCACGACGAACTTTCCCGGGCGCTGCGGGAGCCGCGGCGCGAACGTGAGGCCCAGCGCCGGATCACGAAAGCCTTGATCGCCACAGTCCCTTCGCAACCCGACACCGGCCGTCTGGACTGGGCCAACGCCCATCCATACGTCCTAGCGCACCTCGCCACTCACGCGGCGGCGGCCCAGGAGATCGACGATCTGATCGCGGACGTCGGCTTTCTATGCCATGCCGACCTCACATCACTACTGGCTGCTCTTAACCAGGTAACGACCACCGCTGGCCAAACGATCGCCATGGTTTTCCAGGCGGTGGCGGTGCGGCACCCAGACGACGCCGCTGCCCCCCGACGCACTTGCCTGGCTTTCGAGGCCGCCCGGCAGGGGGCGTCCGATCTGCTGGCCGCCCTCAACCGGGACCTGCCGTGGCAGGTCGAGCGTGCCATGGTGACCCAGGATCACGGCTACCGGGCGGTGCTCGGGGTCGAGCCAGCCGCCGTGCACCTGCAATGCGTCGAGGTGTTGGACCGACAGAAGTTGCTGACCAGCAGCAACAGCGCCTCCTTGCGGATGTGGGACCTCACCAGTGGAGAAGAGCTGGACTCGCTGGGCGATCTGCAGAGCCCCGGCGTTCCCGCGTTCGCAACTGCCATCGTAGAGGGTCGGCCAGTCGCGCTGGCCGGTGGTCTGGACGGTGCGGTACAGCTGTGGGACCTGATCTCAGGGGCGCCCGGCGCCGCGTGGCCAGGACACGAGACGGCCGTCAACGCGGTATGCACGACGACGGCGTTTGGAACGCAGGTCGGGATTACCAAGGATGAGGACGGTGTCGTGGTGGCGTGGGACCTCAACCACGGCACCATCATCGCCACCATCGCCACCAGCAGCCGGTTGTCGCCGATGGCATGCCTGGAGGCCGATGGCCGTGAGGCCATCGCGGTCATCGACACGGACCTCACCGTGCAGGCGTGGGACCTGCAATCGGGCGAGCTGCTCGGAGCGCTGTGCGATGGTCGTCACGACATCGGCCTAGTTGCCACCGCGGAGGTGGACGGCCGGCGCCTGCTGCTGACAGTCCACCTCGACGGTGTCGCCCGGCTGTGGCAACCCGGCGCGCGAGCCGTGCAGGCGTCGATCGATGACCTCAGCAGCGAGGTCACCAAGATGGGGTGTGCTACGACGACACCCGAGCCTTTGCCGTGATCGCCATCCGCAACCAGGGGCTGCGGGTGTGGGATCTGCGCTCTGGATCCAGCCACCTGATCCAGGCCCGGCCCGACGAGACCGCATACGCGCTGACCTGTTACCTGATGGACGACATGCTCGCCGCAGTCACCGTTAACCAGGACGGTGTCCTGCGCACTTGGAACCTGCAGCACCCAAGGGAGGGCGAGAACAGCGCGGCCGATCCGGGCGTGCAGATGGTGGCCTGGGCCGCCTCCGCCAGCGAGTCCCTCCTTGTGACCGGCCATGTCGACGGATCGCTCACTGCCTGGTCCGGGAACACCCACGAAGGCCGGTACAGAATCCCCGGCGCCACCGGCGCGATCACCCATCTCGCGGCAACCATGGCCCAGCAAGGCAGCGTGATTCTAGGCGGCTCGGCCGACGGATCGGGGTGGCTCTGGTGCGACGACCTGACCGCCGAACCGCGTCGGCTCGGCCCGGTCGCCAAGCCGGTCACTGCGGTCACCGTCGCGGACACCAGCGCCGGGTTGCTGGCTTTCGTCGCCGACGGTCAGGGTACCGTTCGCAGTTGGGACGTCGCGAGCGGGGCAGAAGGCGTGCCGATGGGACCGCACGACAATGGGGTGCAGGCTCTCACACTGCTGGACGTCGATCGCGGTCCCCGACTGGCGACGGCCGACGGGAACGCCGGCATGCGGGTCTGGGATCTGTCCGGCGAGGTCGTGGCCATGCCCGGCTCGGAGTGGGTGAACGTGATAGCCGGTGGTTCCATCGATGGCCAGCGGTGGTTGGTCAGCGGAGACGCGGACGGCGTCGTGCGATTGTGGGATCCAGACCATTACATCTGTATCGCCGAACTGCCAGACCCGCACGACAGCCCGATCACACACCTGTCATTCGCCGGTCTGCCCGGCGGACCGGTAGCCGTGACGGGCGACCGGCTCGGGCGGGTTCAATTCTGGGATCTCGCTCGCCGACAGCCAGTCGTAACCATCTGGTTGCCAGCCGACTGTTCGGGGCTTGCCCTGTCTGCAGCTGGGGCGCTCGCGATCGTGTGCGAGGGCGAGGTCTTCGTCCTGCGCCGCAGCGCGCAGTGATGTGCTGGTCAGGGTGCAGAGTTGGGCAGAGGGCCGCCGGTTCGCCGCAGGCCGGATGGCGCAGGTGTCAGCCGGATCCCGGCGATACTGACAACGCCAGCTCCGACCAGCAAGACGCCGTAGGCCACGTTCACCGCCGCGCGCGGCACATCGAGCACGACCTCGTAACGTTGCCAGTCGGCGGTACCACGTACTGGACGATCGCCCATGTTGTCGAACGCCAACATGGGCGGCCGACTGGCGGGGTCTTCTTGCGGGCCATCCACTCGGGCCCAAAGGCCAGCCCAACTGGCCACATCGACGGGACGGAGCCACGCGGTAAGCCGGCACCCAGTGGCCTGAAAGGGGGCTGGCGGCACGTCACGCATCAGCGTCCCGAATCCGTGCGGCGACTCGACCGCGCACCTGAGGTTCACCACCCGCAGTTCGCGCCAGCGCTCCGGCGCCGGCTCGACCGTATACTCCTCACGTCGATCCCCGGCGATAAACCAATGGCCCATCGTCACCGCCTCCGCCCACAACCAGGCGCTCGCCCTCGATCGTAATCGAGGGCCCGGCCGTGGACGGGAGTGGCAGAACGGTCGTCGATGCCCTCGCGGATAGCGAACGACTCGCAGAGGCGTTGAAACCTCAGCTACCACGGCTCACCCCGACGGTCACATCGCTGGTCCATGACCAGGACTCCAGTCCTCGGATCGGGCAAAGGTTTGCAAGCCTCGCCCTCCGCGATGGCGAAACGGGCGACACTCGACCCGTCATATGGCCTGCGAAGGCGACAGATGCCCGAGAGCCGAAAGCAGCCCGGCGCGGTTGCGAAGGCCAAGACGCCCTGTCGAAGCGGCCTCTGAGCATGAACAGCGCTAAGGCCATTACGACTCAGGCTGTCAACGGGGTCTGCGACCATGCGTCTGCGGTGGCGCACAGGTCGCCGGAACCACCGACCAGACCCAGCTGGACCTGGTCTGGATCGTCCGCACCACCCCGACACTGCCGCCCGTTCGTCGTCGGCTCCCGTCTCCCGCTCGATGGCCCAAGGCGATCGAGGCGATCGAGGCGATCGGCCGCCGCTACGAAGAGACATATGACGGCTGGGGCCGCACCGATTCCATCCCGCGCCTGCACTGCTGCCTGACGCCCAGAGGGCAGGTCAGCGCCGACGCCGTCGAATTCCTTGATCAGCCCCGCGCCCTAAACCTTGTGTTGTGGCCTTGCGAGCTCGCACAATCCATAGCCGAGGACGGCGTTCAGCTTCAATGCCAACAAGCTCATCACCACCAGCAGCGGCGCGATCGTCACCGACGACCCGCGCACCGCCGAACGCGCCCGCTACCTGATCAACCAGGCGCGGGGTGGCCGAGCAGATGCACCGGGCAAATCGCGGTGACTGCGCGGCCGGTGGTGGTGTCGACCATGGCGCCGCTGACTCGGCGGCACCGCTGGGTGAGGAAGCCTTCGACGGCGGCCGGGTCCAGCTGCCAGTAGAGCGGCTTCAGTACCTCGCTTGCGATCTCGATCTCGCGTCGTCGGTCACGCGCCAGGTCCTCGGCTGCGGCGAGCATCGTGTTCGCCGCACCGGTCAGCACCTCGACAGTGGCGGGCGGCCGGAACATCGGTGGGGGTGTATTGCTAGCAATCCACCGCATGGACGATGGGCAACAGCCGCCGCAAGCGGGCCGCCTCGTCCGCGGCCCATTCCACGGCCTTGTCGGCCGCGGGAGAGCCGTCGATGCCGACAACGATCGGTTCGGACGTGTCCTCTCAGCTCCTCAAGCGTCCCGGCTGGAACCGCGGTAGCTCCATGACGGTCCCTCTCAGGCTCGTTCCGCCGCGCTGACTGCCCTAGGGCCGAAGGTCCCACCGGCCGAGGGATACTGCTCTGCCTGCACGGAGGGTCATTTTGGGCTTCTCAGAGATCGACCTTGAGTCGATCACCACCGGGGAGGACTACTCCCGCGCTAGGGACGAAATGATGCTGCACACTGACATTCCCGAGGCGCCGTGGCACGTCGTCGAGAGCGAGGACAAGCGACGGGCGCGGATCAACATGATCGCCCACCTCCTGTCCGCCATCCCCTACCAGGCCGTCGAACACGAGCCGATCCGCTTCCCGGACCGCCCGCCACCGCGAGGCTACGGACGCTCACCGCGCGACATGCACACCTACGTCCCCGACCACTCCGCCGCCCTTACCTGACCGACAGACGGAGGACCACCTACGGCGGCGCCACCCTCCACACGTTCCACTGTGCGCCCCGTACGGCACACCATGTCCGATTGCCTGGTCCCGATCGCGCCTCTCCCAGCACCGTCCGCACTGATTGGAGACGAGCCCACCGGGGTCATGCATCAGGGAGCCGCCCAAGGGCGGCGGACATGGCGCTGAGATCCTGTTCCCCCGGCGAGTCAGGCCTGCTCGTGGCTGCGGGCTACGGCGACTGGGCAGTGGGCGTGGTGGAGGACACCGTGGCTCACCGATCCGAGCCGAGGCACTTCGAACCACTTGTGATCATGGGTGCCGACCACGACCAGGGCGGCACGGCGGGACGCCTCGCACAGGGCCGTAACCGGATGCCCCTGGACGATGTCTTCGATCACTTGGACGTCGGGGTATCGCTCGCGCCAGGGCGCCTGGGCTCGTGCCGACCGTTCACGAACCTCTTCAGCCACCTTGTCGAAGTCGAGCGAGTAGCCGGTGGCCACGAGGATGGCTGGCTCCTGCCAGGCGTGCACGATGCGGAGGGTCGCTCCGCGCAGAGACGCGACCTCGAACGCATAGCCGAGCACCTCCGCTGGATCCTCGGCGAAGCCGAGACCAACAACGATCTCGCCGGCCTCCGGTACCGCGTCACCCCGTACGACCACGACCGGTCCATCCGCGTGGCCGGCCATCCACAACCCCACTGAGCCGAGCAGCAGGCTCTTGAAGCCGCCCAAGCCACGGTGGCCGAGGACGAGTTCGAACGCTCGCGCGGATTGGTCGACCAGTGCGGGGCCCGTGGTGTTCGCGACCAGTTCGGTGGTCACGGCAATGCCCGCCTGCCGGGCATTGGCCGTCTTCTCCGCCGCAGTGAGGATTCTCTGCCCGGCCTCCGCCAGGGACTTGCCCATCTCGGGCGCGACGAGCAAGGGATAGCTGTAGGGCGCGGGCTCGACAGCGTGCACGATGTGCAGGGGCCTGTCGCGGAGCGCGGCCTCGTCGCAGGCCCATTCGACGGCGCGGTCGGCGCAGGTTGAGCCGTCGGTGCCGACGACGATCGGGGCGGTCATGTGATCTGGTTCCTCTCGGGTCAGCGGTCGGTTGAACGCGGCGCGCGGGCGACGGCGACGGGGCAGTGGCTGTGATGCACGATGCCGTGGCTCACGGAGCCGAGCCGAGGGGCGTGCAGGCCGGCGTGACTGCCGACGACGAGGAGACCCACCTGCCGTGAGACCTCCGCCAACGCCGCCACCGGATGGTCCCGGATGATCTCCTCGACGACGTCGACGTCGGGAAAGCGCCTGCGCCATGGAGCGTGAGCCTCGATGACCTGCCACCGCACGCTTTCCTCCAGCTCGCGCAGACTGATGGGCTCACCGCTCCGTTGCAGCCGGTCGGGAATCTGGTAGGCACGAACGACCCGGAGCCTGGCTCCCCGCAGCGAGGCCGCCTCGAACGCGTACTCCAGGGCCGCTGAGTCGCCGGCATCACCAATGCCGACCGCGACCTCCGAACGGCCGGTCTCACCGCGGACGATCACCACCGGCCCAGCCGCCCGTTCGGCCATCCGCAGCCCGACCGAGCCGAGCAGGAGGCTCGCGAAACCACCCAGCCCGCGGTGCCCGACCACGGTCTCGAACGCCCGCGCGGAACGATCACACAGCACCGGCACGGTCCCGGCAGCGACCACTTCGGAGGTCACGTGCACACCGGGCTGCCTGGCACCGGCGAGTTTCTCCGCAGCGTCGATGACCTGCTGTCCCGCCCGAGCCTCCGCCTCACGCTCGTCCCGCGGCGGATACAGCGGGATGTCATACGGCCTGCGCGCCACGGTGTGCACGATGTGCAAAGAACGGTTGCGGCGAGCGGCCTCGTCCGCGGCCCACTCGACCGCGCGATCGGCATGCCGCGAACCGTCGGCGCCGACAATGATCGGTTCAGTCACGTTCCGTCCCTGAGTCGTCCGGCGTCCTGCGGCTCACCGGGGCTGTGCCTCCAGCCTCCATGCCGCCCACTCACCGATCACCAGGCGAACGTCCCCGAACCGTAGGGACCTTGGCCCCCTCCCCACACGACCGATACTCCGTCGCGGTAGGGCCGATGGCGACGCGGAGCGCCTCCCGGAGACCTTCCAGAGCAACTCCGCTGGTACACGCGGACAGCCGCGCGGGGGTTCTGGAGCCTTCGGCCGGGGTCGAACCGGCGGCCTCCCCTTTACGAGAGGGGTGCTCTGGCCTGCTGAGCTACGAAGGCGGAGTGGCCCCTCGAGGAATCGAACCTCGGCCTCCTGGGCTTCGACCAAGCGCTCTTCCGCCTGAGCTAAAGGGCCATCGCTGAGGAACCAGGATTCGAACCTGAATCGCCGCGTCCAGAGCGCGGTGTGCTGCCGTTGCACCATTCCCCATCGGTGACTCCATGGAAGCTCATCGGGCTGGTTGGGGACAAAGGGTTTTCCAGGCCGCTTTCGTCGGGGCTGTCACAGAGTTGAGGGGTGTCCGGTCTTAGCTGGCGACCGGGCGGCCACCGATGCCCCGGCGAACAGGAAGGCCTGTCATGAAGATCGTGGTTATCGGCGGTACCGGCCTGATCGGGTCGAAGCTCGTGACCGGGCTCGGCGAGCACGGCCACGAGGCGGTGGCGGCGGCGCCAAACACCGGGGTCAACACGCTCACCGGGGAAGGACTGGCCGAGGTCCTGGCCGGCGCGTCCGTGGTGATCGACGTGTCCAACTCCCCGTCCTTCGAGGACGCGGCGGTGCTGGACTTCTTCGAGACCTCCACGCGCAATCTGCTGGCCGCGGGGAAGGCGGCCGGGGTGAACCACCACGTCGCGCTGTCGGTGGTGGGGACCGAGGGGCGGCCCGACATCGGCTACTTCCGGGCGAAGATCGCTCAGGAGAGGCTGATCAAGGACTCGTCGATCCCGTTCTCGATCGTGCACGCGACGCAGTTCTTCGAGTTCGCCCGGAGGATCGCCGACGGAGCCACGGACGGCGACACGGTGCGGATGCCTCCGGTGCTGTTCCAGCCCATCGCGGGCGACGAGGTCGCCCAGGTGGTCGGCAGGACCGCGGTGGGGTCGCCGCTGAACGGGCCGGTCGAGATCGCCGGCCCCGAGCGGTTCCGGATGGACGAGTTCTTCCGCGACGCCCTGACGGCCTGGGGTGACCCGCGCGAGGTGGTCACCGACCCGCACGCGCACTATTTCGGAGCCGAGCTGCAGGAGCGCAACCTCGTGCCGGGCGATGGCGCGATTCTCGGCGAGATCAAGTACGCCGACTGGCTGGCGAGCGGCGCCGGCGAACAGCGCCCTCTTCGAAAGTCGAAGTGAGACACCAATGAATCACCCAGCTCAGCAGCAGCATGCCCAGGGGCCCGCCGCGCCGGCGCGGATCGCCACGGTCGACGATCTCCGGGAGCACCTGCAGTGGGCGGTCGAGCTGGAGCACGCGACCCTGCCGCCGTACCTGTGCGCGCTCTATTCGCTCGTTCCGGAACGCAATCCCGAAGCCGTTGAGGTGGTGGCCGGTGTCTTCGTCGAAGAGATGATCCACCTGGCGCTGGCCGCGAACCTGCTCAACGCCGTCGGCGGGCGGCCGCGGCTGGACACGCCACGGATGTTGCCGCCGCATCCTCGGCGGCTGCCTCACGGTGACCCCTCCCTGGAGTTGTCGCTGCTCCCGTTCGGCGCGGAGGCACTCGACATGTTCCTCCGGCTCGAACGACCGGCGCCGGCGGGCGCTCCGGCGGAGGGCGACGGCTACGAGACGATCGGGCAGTTCTACGCCGCGATCGAGGACGGACTGCGCCACCTGTGCGACCGGCTCGGCGAGCGGGCGGTCTTCCGCGGCGATCCGGCTCGACAGGTGCACGCCGGCCACTTCCGGAACACCGCCGGCCGGTTGATCGCGGTCGACGACCTTGCGTCGGCGCTGCAGGCGCTGGAGGAGATCGTCGAGCAGGGCGAGGGCCTGAGCCGTGGCGAGGTCTGGGACGGGGACCGGGACGTCCACCATCCTGGTCGTGACGAGGTCGCGCACTTCTACCGCTTCCAGGAGCTGAGGGCTGGACGGCGCTACCAGCGCGGTGACACCCCGAAGTCCGGGCCCACGGGCGAGGCCATCCGCGTGGACCCCGCCGGCGTCCGCCCGATGAGGCGCAACCCGCGACTCGCCGATCATGCTCCGGGCAGCGCGATCCGCACGGCCCAGGAAGAGTTCAACCACTCCTACTGCGCCGTCCTGCATCTGCTCGAGCAGGCGTTCAACGGCAGCCCGAGGTTGCTCGCGGTCGCCACCGGCACCATGTACGGGCTCAAGGCGCAAGCTCAGGCCCTCATGCGGATGCCCGACGAAGACGGCACGACGGCCGGCCCCACCTTCGAGTACGTCCCGCCCGAGCTCCGCCGGTGGAGCGCCGGCGATGGGCGCCGGATCGCCGTGCTCCCCGACGGCCCCTACCTCGTGTACGGAGGGGTCCCGCTCAAGCGCAAACGCAAGATCGTCTCTGCGGAGGACAATGCCCTGACCTGGCAGACCGGCGACACCCTGGCGACCGAGGACACCTACGCGCTGTGCCGCTGCGGCCGGTCGGGCACGAAGCCGTTCTGCGACGGTACGCACGCCGTCGCCGGATTCGACGGCACCGAGTCCGCCGACCTCCGGCCGTACAAGGAACTGCAGCACGTCCACGACGGGGTGGGCATCTCAGCCCAGCGGGTCGGCGAGCTGTGCATCCACGCGGCCTTCTGCATCGGACGCACCAGGCCGATCGCCGGCATGCTCGCCGACACCGGCGACAGCGACGTGCGCTCCAACGTCATGGGACGGATCGACCACTGCCCCTCCGGGTCGTACAGCTACGCCCTGGAACGTGGCGGCGACCCGATCGAGCCCGACCTCCCGCAGGCCATCTCGGTCCTCGAGGAAGAGAACGGCCTGGCCAGCGCGCTGTGGGTCACCGGCGGCGTGCCGGTGCTGCGCGCGGACGGCCAGCCGCTGGAGACCCGCAACCGGATGACGCTCTGCCGCTGCGGCCACTCGTCCGGCAAACCGCTGTGCGACGGAACCCACCGAAAGATCAACTTCCGCGAAGACGAGCCGGGCCTCGCAACCGGCCCGGTCGATGACGGGATCACCACGGAGAAGGAAAGGACACCATGAGCACGCCCATCCTGGAGCCTGCGGCGCAGGAGTTCGCCGACGGCCCGCATCTGGCCGCCCTGCACACCTGAAAGGCACACCGATGAGCACCACCGAACAGCCCGTCGTCGTCCTCGTCCACGGTGCCTTCGCCGAATCGGCGAGCTGGAACCGCGTCATCCAGCGCCTGCGCGCCCGCGGACTCCCCGCGGTCGCCGTGGCGAACCCTCTGCGCAGCCTGGCGGACGACGCCGCGTACGTCCGCGACGTGATCAACGGCATCGGCCGGCCGGTCGTCCTCGTCGGCCACTCCTACGGCGGGATGGTGATCAGCCAGGCGGCGGCCGGCAACCCGGCCGTCCGTTCCCTGGTCTACGTCGCCGCCTTCGCCCCGGAACCCGGCGAGAGCGCGCTGCTCCTGTCCGGCAAGTTCGAAGGCAGCACACTGGGCGGCGCGCTGGTCGCCTATCCGGTCGCCTCCGGTGGCAACGAGTTCCGCATCGCCGAGGAGAAGTACCATCACCAGTTCTGCGCCGACCTGGACGCCGGCGAGGCCGCCCTGATGGCCGCGACCCAGCGGCCTGTGACCGAGCGGGCGCTGACCGACGAGCTGAGCGTGAACGAGGCCGCATGGCGCACCACACCGTCGTGGTTCGTCTTCGGGGAGAGCGATCTCAACATCCCGGTCGCCGCGCTGCGGTTCATGGCCGAACGAGCCTCCTCGCGAGGGACCCGCGAGATCGCCGGTGCCTCTCACGCGATCGCGTCGTCCCAGCCCGACGCCGTCGCCGCCGCCATTCTCGACGCGATCTGACGGACGCGGTCGCTCACCTCGTCCCCGGGTCCCACTAGGGACATCACGGATGCGAACGCGGCGCGGCACGTGGACCCTGTCCGCATGCGCCCGCACCTCTCCGTGTGGGCAGAAGAGGAAGGGGCCGGCGGGCAATGGCCGATCTGGACTACAGGTGGCGTCTTCGCGAGGTCATGGCGGAGCACGGCATGTTCTCCACGACGGAGCTGCGGCCCCTGCTGGCCGCTCGCGGTGTCGACCTGTCGCCCAGCCAGGTGTACCGGCTCGTGGTCGACAAGCCGGAACGGCTGAACCTGCGCACGCTGATGGCGTTGCTGGACATCCTCGACTGTGCGATGGACGACCTGATCGAACCGTCCGCCGCACGGCGACGTGATGGGGCTTTCAGAGCTGGTGGCGTGAGGTGATGCCGAGTTTCGTGAAGACCTTGCGCAGGTGGTATTCGACGGTGCGGGGGCTGACGTACAGGCGTTCGGCGATCTCCTTGTTGGTCAGGCCGGTGCGGGCCAGCCTGGCGATCTGCGCCTCCTGCGGGGTGAGCTGCTCGGTGGTCTCGACGTTCCGCTTCCGGGCGGTCTCCCCGGTGGCCTGGAGCTCGCGTGCGGCGCGGCCGGCGAAGGCCTTCATGCCGATCTCGGTGAACAGGTCGAAGGCGGTGCGGAGGTTGTCGCGGGCCTCGACGCGGCGGCGTTCGCGGCGGAGCCATTCGCCGTAGAGCAGGTGGGCGCGGGCGAGGTCGACGCGCATCCGGGTACGGCCGAGCCGGTCGATCGCCTCGCGGTGGAGGCGGTCGGCCTCCTCGCCTTCGCTGAGCAGCGCCCGGCAGCGGGCCTCGAGGCCGAGACCCCAGTCCATGCCGCCCGCCCGGGTGGACAGGGAGAGCCGTTCCAGCGTTCGGGACGCCAGTTCGTGCCGGCCGGTGCGCGCGGCGGCCTCGATGAGTTCGAGGGGCGCCCAGAGGACTCCGCAGCCGCTCGGCGCCCGGTGGTCCACGCTGGCCTGCAGGACGGCTTCCAAGGCCTTCTCGTACTGGCCGAGCCCGTTGTAGAGGACGGACCGGACCCAGTGGCTGATCTCCAGCGTCCTCCCCTCCCCGCGGACCGCTCCTTCCTTCGCGATGATCTCGGCGAGTTGCTCGGCCTCCTCCGCGTCCCCCCGCCATGCCGCGAGGCCGAGGTCGCCGCCCCTCTGGACCATGGCTCCGGAGGTGGTCCAGACGTCGGCGGCGACCGCGTTCGCCTTCGCCTCCTCATTCAGGGTCTCGGCCTCAGCCAGGTCCCCCTCGAAAAGCCGCATCATCGTGGACATGCTGAGCACCAAGGGCAACAGGGCGAAGGCGCCAGAGTCGCGGACCAGGCGCAGGGAGTGCCGGGTCAGTTCGCGGCAGGCCTCGTCGTCCCACAGGGCCATGGTGAAGAAGTTGAGGAACCAGAGCCAGCGGAGTTGTTCGCCGGGGGCGATCTCCTCGCTCATGGCCGCGTCCACGGCACGCCGCAGGGCCGGCTCGGCTGTCAGAGTGTCCCGCGTGTAGAGGAGGGACAGGGCGTCGAGGACGAGATCCGTGACGCGGGGGACGCCGGGTGCGGGAGGCGCCTCACGGGCGGCCGCCGCGACCTCGGTGATGCCGTCCCAGCTGGGCAGGACCCCGATCGCCACCTGCAGCGCCTGCAGATAGGTGTCGCGGGACAGGTCGACGTCGAGTGGTTCGAGCTGCTTGGCGGCCTTGAGCAGGATCGCCGGAGCGGATGTGCCGCGGTTCGAGGTCAGGGCGATCTCGGCGCGCAGGGATTCGACCTTGGCCCGGCGCAGTTCGTCCGGTGGCCCGCTCTCGGCCGCCGCCAGCAGCGCCAGTGCGGACTCGGGCGCACCGGCCAGGTGCTTGGCCCGGGCGGCGTCCAGCGCGCGTTCGGCCCGGCGCCGGGCATCGGGAGTGAGCCCGACCGCCCGTTCAAGGAAAGCCGCCGCGGCGGCCAGACCACCACGGGCCAGGGCGCGCCCGGCGGAACGTTCGAGCTCGGTGGCGATGCCCTCGTCAGGGTGAGCGGCGCTGTGGGCGCGGTGCCAGGCCCGCCGGTCGGGGTCGGTGGTGGCGTCGGTCGCCTCCGCCAGCGCCCGGTGGGCCTGTCTGCGCTCCCTCGGGACGGCCGCGTTGTACACCGCGGAGCGCACCAGCGGATGCCGGAAACGCACCCGGTCGCTGAAGTCGATCAGTTCGTCGGCGTCGTCGACCACCGTGGCGTCGACGCCGAGCACGCCGGCGGCACGCCACAGCAGAGCCGTATCGCCGAGGGGTTCGGCGGCGGCCAGCAGGAGCATCATCCGCCCGTCGGCCGGCAGGCCGTTCAGCCGGCGCTGGAAACCGTCCTCGAGGCGGCCTGACAGCGACTGCCCGGTCGCCGCCGCCACGAATCCGCCTGCGGACGCGGCCCTGGGCAGTTCGAGCAGGGCGAGCGGGTTCCCGCGCGACTCGTACAGGATGCGGTCACGCACCTCTTCGTCCAGTGGCCCGGGGACCACCCGGCTGACGAGTGTCCGCGCATCGGCGTCCCGCAGTCCGCCGATCTCCATCACCGGCAGGCCCGGCAACACGTCGGCCTCGCCGGAATCACGGACGGCGAAGACGCAGGCCACGGATTCGGCCATGAGGCGGCGAGCCACGAAGGTCAGGACCTGCGCCGAGGCGCGGTCGAGCCACTGGGCGTCGTCGATCACGCACACGAGCGGACGCTCGTCGGCGGCCTGAGCCAGGAGGTTGAGCACGGCGAGGCTGATGAGGAACTGGTCGGGAGGAGGGCCGGCGCGCACCCCGAACGCCGTGCCGAGCGCGTCACGCTGCGGCTCGGGCAGGGAATCCAGGAGGTCCAGCAGCGGCACGCACAGCTGGTGAACGGCCGCGAAGGCCAGTTCCATCTCCGACTGGACGCCTGTGGCGGCCAGGACCCGGCACCCGGAGGCCCTCGCGACCAGGTGATCCAGCAGCGCCGACTTGCCGATCCCGGCCTCGCCGCGCAGCACCAGCACCCGGCTCTCGCCGCCGCGGACGTCCGCAAGCAGCCGGTCGAGCGTCTCGCACTCAGCCTCTCTGCCCACCAGCGCACTGCTGACTGGCGCACTGCTGACTGGCGCACTGCCCACCGGCGCACTGCCCACCGGTGGCCCCGGCCGCGGGGCTCCGCCCATCCCGGCCGCGGACCACCCACCCCCAACATCAGACTTTTCAGACATCCCCACCAGCTTTCCGCACCGCAGATCACCGGTGGTACCGGGTCTGAACTGTCATCAAATGCAATATCTCACCTTCCAATGCACTATCCACTGGTTCTTCCCTAGGGAGCCCGGCCAGGGTCTCCCTGATGCGACCGCAGCACCCGCCTGGCCACAGTTGTCGTGTCGGCGACGAGCGTCCGCCGGCACGGCGAGCGGAGGGGTCATGGCGGTCATGGAGCTGGCACGAGGATTGCGGGGCCGCGAGCCTGAAGGACGGGAAGGAACCGGTTCCCTCGACCAGGCCGCCGCCACCTTTACCGCACTGCGCCCGCGCCTTTTCGGCATCGCCTACCGGATGCTCGCCAGCCCGGCGGAGGCCGAGGACATCGTCCAGGAGACCTGGCTGCGCTGGCAGAGCGCCGAACGCTCGACCATCGTCAACCCGGCGGCGTTCCTGGCTCTGATCACGACGCGGCTGTCCATCAACTCCGTGCAGTCCGCCCGGGCCCGCCGGGAGACCCACATCGGCCCCTGGCTGCCCGAGCCCATCGACGCCGGCATCGACCCCGCCGCCGGAGCCGAGCGGGGCGAGGCGCTCGAACTCGCTCTGCTCCTGCTGCTCGAGAAGCTCACCCCGGCCCAGCGGGCCGCCTACATCCTCCGTGAGGCCTTCGACTACCCCTACGAACGGATCGCCGAGATCATTCGGCTCGCCCCGGCCAACGTCCGCCAGCTGGTGAGCCGCGCACGCAGGCATCTGGCCACCACCCGGCGCGAACCGATCGACACCGACGAGCACCGGCGTCTCCTGGCGACCTTTCTCGATGCCGCCCAGAGAGGGAACGTGACGGCCCTGGAAGACCTCTTCGCCACAGGGGTCGTCAGCCTCTCCGGCGGCAACGACATCAAAGGGGCAGCGTGAGCCTTACGGGCTAATTGCGAACAAAGGGCTTTTCCAGGCCGTTGGCGGAATGGGCCAGGGGTTCGCCGCGCAGGTAGCGTCCGACCTCCTGCGCGATGATGCGGGCGGCGTTGGCGGCGGTTTGCTTGCTCGCGCCCGCCAGGTGCGGGGTGAGGGTGATGTTGGGGGTCGAGAGGAGGCGGGAGCTCGGCGGGATCGGCTCCTCGGGGAAGACGTCGAAGGCCGCGCCGAAGAGGTGGCCGGAGTCGAGGGCGTCGCAGACCGCGTCGTAGTCGAGAAGGGCGCCACGGGCGCAGTTCACGATGATGGCGCCTGGGGGCATCGCCGCGATCTGGGGGGCGCCGATCATGCCGGTGGTCTCGGGGGTTACGCGGGCGTGGAGCGTCACTATCTGCGCGCGGGTCAGGAGTTCTTCCAGAGTGACCGATTCGGCCAGGTCGCCCAGGTCGGTGTACGGGTCGTAGACGAGGACGTGCGCCCCCAGGGCGCTCAGCATGCGGGCCACGCGGCGTCCTACGGCGCCGCAGCCGACCAGGCCGACCGTGCTGCCGTCCAGTTCGGGGCCGACGGCCTCGTAGCGGTAGTAGTCGCTGCGCCACTGGCCGGTGTGCAGGTCGGTGTGCGTCTGGGGGATGCGGCGGGCGGCGGCCATGATCATGCCCAGGGTGTGCTCGGCGGTCGCGCCGGCGTTGCGGCCGGGGGCGTTGCAGACGGCCACGCCGTGCTCGGCCGCGACCTCCAGGTTGGCGTTGATCGGGCCGCCCCGGCTCACGCCGAAGAGGCGGAGGTCCGGCGACGCCTTCAGGATCCGGCGGGTGAGCGGGGCCATCTGGGTCACGCAGATCTCCGCTCCCTGGAGGGCCTCGATCAGCTGGTCCTCGGTGCCGGACGCCTCGTCCACCTCGGCGACCCGGCCGAACGGCTCGACCGGCCAGGGCAGGGTCAGCTCGGTGAAGGCCAGGTCGGCGGAGGGGGCTTCGGCACGGATCGCGTCGATGAGCAGCCGGTTGAGCACGAAGTGATCACCGGCGGCCAGGACACGGACGGTCATTGCGGCTCCAGGGCTTCGATCGGGGTGTTGAACGCGAGGAGGGCGACCTCACCGTCCTCGACGCGGACCTCATTCAGGGCACAGTTGCGCACGGACGGGAACAGCCGCCGGTAGTCCGGCAGGGGCAGCCCCAGGAGGGTGCACAGGGCCAGGCGGATCGCCGTGGTGTGGGCGATCACGAGCACCCGGTCGTCGGGATGCCGGCTGACGATGTCGTTCAGGCAGGCGGTGAAGCGCGCCGCAGCGGCGGCGGGGTCCTCTCCCCCGGGCAGGTGGTCGTTCACCGGATCGGCGTGGAACGCCTGGAGGGCTTCAGGGAACCGCTGGCTCATCTCCGCCCGCGTGAGGCCCTCCGCGCGTCCGAAGTTCAGCTCGCGGAGCCGTTGGTCGATCTGGAGCGGAAGCCCTGCCGCCTCGGCGCAGGGGGCGGCCGTCAGCCGTGCCCGTGTCAGGTCCGACGACCAGATGGCGGCGATCTCGGCCGTCCTCGCCCAGTCAGCGAGCTGGCGTGCCTGGTCGAAACCGCGCGGGGTGAGCGGAACGTCTGTGACCCCCGCGTAGCGGTTCTCCGCATGCCACGTGGTCTCGCCGTGGCGCACCAGAACCAGTCGGGTCATCGGGGCGTCCTTTCCCGTGCGTGTGCGGCGACGGCCGGCGACAGCCAGCCGCGCCGTTCGAGCTCCGCGACGAGCCTGAGGTAGCCGTCGTCGAAGCGGGCGGTGTGGGTCGGGCGGGGATCGATGGTCTCCCGGACGCGGACCATGGACGCGGCGGTCTCGGCGACCCCCCGTCCGGTCGACGCGGCGGCGGCCAGCACGGCCGCGCCCAGGGCGGGCTCGGCCTGCTCGGGCAGGAGCACCGGCCGCCCGAGGATGTCTGCCCGCAACCGGCACCAGTACGTGCTCTTCGTCGATCCCCCCGTCAACGTCAGGTCACCCCCGATCGGCGCGCCCAGCATGTCCAGGTAGTCGAAACAGAGCCGCTCGACGTAACCGATGCCTTGGAGCACCGACGCGAACCGGTCGCCCTCGTCCGCGTCCTCGTCGAGGACGAAGCCGCGCGCCTCCGGTGCGACGAAAGGGAATCGTTCTCCGGCGGAGACGAGCGGATACGTGAGCGTCCGGGCCGGTTCGTGGCCACGCGCCGCGCGGGTCAGCTCGTCGAGGTCGCGATCCGGGAAGTCACGGCTGATGATCCCCGCTCCGGTGCTGGACGCGCCGCCGGGGAGCCATCCCCCGTCCGGTGCCTTGTGCGAGTAGACGACGCCGAGCGGATCCTGGATCAGTTCGGTGGTGACGCCCTTGAGCACCAGGGTCGTGCCGAGCACGGAGTTCCAGGAGCCGACGGTGAGCCGTCCCGTGCCGAGCTGTGCGGCGCAGCCGTCGGTGCATCCGGCGACGAGGGGGATGCCGGCAGGCAGGCCGGTCGCGTCGGCGGCTTCGGCGCAGACGGTGCCGAGGACGGAGCCGGAACGTTCCAAGGGTGGGAGCAGTCCGGCGGGCACCCCGAGCTCCTCGAACACCGCTTCCGGCCAGGTCTCGGCGATCAGATCCGCACCTGTCTTGAGCGCGTTGCTCAGGTCCGTGGCGACGGCGTGCCCGGCGAGCCGCCGGTTGACGAAGTCGACCTGGTGCGCGAGGCGCGCCTTTTCGGCGCTGCCGGGCTGGTCGTTCAGCAGCCACAGCAGTTTGGGGAGCGCCCACGCGGGCTGCATGCGCTGGTATCCGAGCCGCCGCCACACCTCTCCCCCGGCCGCGTCCGCGCGCCGCACCTGGTCGGCGGCACGGGCGTCGTCGTACATCAAGGCAGGTGTCAGCGGACGGCCATCGGGATCGGTGAGGAGGACGGTCCCGGACGTGCCGTCCACGGCGACCGCGCGGACGGCCTCTCCGGGGATGTCGCGCAAGGCCGCACGGCACGCCTCCCCCACGGCCCGCCACCATTCCTCCGGGTCTTGTTCGTGGCGGGGGCCGTCCCGCAGGCTCGTGAGCCTCCGGCTGCCGGATCCGGCGACCTCGCCGGTGGCGGTCACGGCCAGGGCGCGAACGCTCTGGGTCCCGAGGTCCACCCCCACCCACACGTCGCCGGCCCGGTGTCGTCGCCGGGTCACCGATTCCCCCCGTCGGATCGGTTCCGGTCCCGCATCGCCGCGAGGATCGGCCACGTCGCCGCCGCGGCCGTCCGGACATCGAGAAAGTCCTGGTAGAGACGGTTGTACGCGGCGGCACGGGACGGGTCGGGCTCGTAGGCGTCACCGACGCGGACATGCGCGTCGGCGGCTTCCCGCGCGCTCGCCGCCTGGCCGGTGGCGAGCAGTCCGATGAGGAACGCGCCGCGCGCACCCGCCTCGGCGTCGGCCGTACGCACGACCGGGACGCCCGTGACGTCGGCCATCAGCTGGAGCCATACCGGGCTGGCCGAGCCGCCGCCGCTCACCCGCAGCTCGGTGGGCCGGGTCCCGGTGGCGGTCAGGCAGTCGCGCACCACCAGGCTCAGCCCTTCGAGCACGGCACGCGCCAGGTCCTCCCGTTCATGATCCACGGTGAGCCCGTGGAACGCGCCGCGCGCCTGGGGGTCGAGGAACGGGGCGCGTTCGCCGGCGGGCGACAGGTACGGCAGGAACACCAGGCCGTTCGCACCGGCCGGGGCCTGCGCGGCCAGTTCGGAGAGGCCGGCGGGATCGTCCGCCAGCCCGAGCAGGCGGCACGCCCAGTCGATCACCTGGCCCCCCGCGAGGGTCGGGAACGCCCGCAGATAGCGCCCCGGAAGGCCCATCGCGACCGTGAGGCCCGACGGCTCGCCGTCAAGCCGCGGCGCGTCGACCACCATCTCGGTGCACAGTGTGGTCCCCAGGATGACGCACGACTGTCCGACGTCCACCGCGCCGACACCGATGGCGGTCGTGGCGATGTCGTACGGCGCCAGGACGACGGGCGTGCCGGCGGGCAGGCCCAGCTCGGAGGCCGCGGAAGCCGTCAGCCCGGCGACCCTGTCGTCGTCTGCGAGCAGCCTCGGAAGGAGCGGACGCGCCCACTCCATGTCGTAGACGCGGAACAGCTCGGCCGAGTACTCGCGTGCCCGGATGTCCATGAACGGGACGGAGGCGTCCGACCCGTCCACGGCCACCGCACCGGTGAGGCGGGAGAAGATCCAGCCCCCGCAGGTCAGCGTCGCCGCCGACCGGTCGAGCCGCTCCGGGTCGTGCTCGCGCAGCCAGGTGAGGATCCCGCTCGGCAGGCCCGCGAACGCCAGCGACCCGTTCACGCGGAACGCCTCGCGCAGCACGCCCGACTCCACCCACCGTTCGACGATCGAGCCGGCCCGGCCGTCGTTCCAGAGGATCGCCGGCCCGGTCGGCTCGCCGTTGGCGTCGACCAGCCAGCTCCCGTCGCCCTGCGCGGTCAGCGCCACGTACGTCACGCCGGTGCCGATCACGTCGGTGCCGATCACGTCGAGGACCTCGCGGACGCCGCGGACCACGGCCTGCCAGACCGACGGCATGTCCTGCTCGGCCCAGCCCGGCTCCGGGCTCCGGACCTCGGTGGGCTGCCGGACGACGGCGAGCTCAGCGCCCGCGTCGTCATAGCCGACCACCTTGATCATCGTGGTGCCGGCGTCGACACAGATGACGGCCATCACGCCCGCCCGCTGGAGGCACGGGAACGGCGGGCGACCGAGTCCAGCGCCACCGCGAGGAGCAGCACGGCCCCGGTGACCATGAACCGGTACGAGGAGTCCAGGTTCAGCAGCGTGAGGCCGCTGGAGATCGACTGGATGACGACGATGCCGAGCAGCGCCGCGAACGCGCTGCCCCGGCCGCCGAACAGGCTCGTGCCGCCGATGACCGCGGCCGCGATCGCGTTGAGGTTGACGTCGCCGCCCCCGCTGCTCTGGTTGGCCGCCGCCAGCCGCGCCGCGGCGAGCACGCCGCCGATCGCGGCGAGGGTGGTGCACAACATGAAGGCCGAGGCGTAGATCGCCTTGACGTTGATCCCCGCGCGCCGGGCCGCCTCGACGTTGCCCCCCACCGCGTACAGCGACTTGCCGTACTTCGTCCGGGAGAGGACGTAGTGCGTCACCAGCACGAGGCCGAGGAAGAGCACGAACATCCAGCCTACGCCGCGGTCCCGGTTGAGGTACCAGACCGCCGCCCCCAGACCGACCAGCAGCACGGCGCTCCGCAGCAGCAGTGCCTGGGTCGACGTCGCCGGGAGGCCCGCGCTGCGGCGGGCCGAGGCGCGTGCGTACCCGCTGGCGAAGAGCGCGACGGCGCCCGCCGCGACCAGGGCGTACGAGAGCCACGGCGGCACGAACTGCAGCTGGGCGAAGGTGACGAGACCGGAGTCGAACGGCAGGTTGATCGAGCCCTTCGCCCCCAGCATCCACAACTGCACGCCGAGGAATCCGAGCAGACCGGCCAGCGTGATGACGAAGCTCGGCACACCCAGACGGTTGAACACCTGCGCGTACAGCCAGCCGATCAGGCACGCCAGCAGGACCGCGCCCGCCACGGCCAGCCATGGCGACAAGCCCTGGTCGACGAACAACACCGCGGTGACCGCCGCGCTCAGGCCGCTGATCGAGCCGACGGACAGATCGATCTGGCCGACCAGCAGCATGAACATCACGCCGAGCGCGATGATGCCGACCGGCACGCACTCGATCGCGAGGTTCACCAGGTTGGTGCTGGACAGGAAGATCGGGTTGAGGCTCTGCATCACCGTCCAGATCACGATCAGCCCGGCGACCACCGGCGCCACGCCGAGGTCACCGCCGCGGAAACGCTCGCCGAGCACTGTCAGCGTGCCCCGGAACCCGCGCGGCCGGTCGGGGTCGAACTCGGCCGCCGCCGGGGCGACCGCCTCCACCGTGTCGAGATCACTCATCGTCCGTCCCCTCCTTCGTGACTCCGGCCGGCGCGCCCGCGGCCCCACGGCGGCGGCGCGCCGAGCGCCGGGTGACCGCGTTGTCGGACGCTCCGGTGATGGCGGTGACCAGCTCCTCGGCGGTCACGGTCTCGGCGTCGAACACGCCGTTGTTGCGGCCGAGCCGGAGCACCACGACCCGGTCGGCGACGGCCGTCACGTCGGCCATGTTGTGGCTGATCATGATGACGCCGTGGCCGCGTTCCCGGAGCCGGTCGATCAGGTTGAGCACCTCGGCCGTCTGGGCCACGCCGAGCGCGGCCGTGGGCTCGTCCAGGATGATGACCTTCGGGTCGCCCAGCAGCGACCGGGCGATCGCCACGGTCTGCCGCTGGCCGCCCGAGAGCGCGGCGATCGGCGCCCGCACCGAGGGGATCTTGGCCGAGAGCTGCTGGAGCAGTTCCCGCGACCGGACCTCCATCCTCACGTCGTCGAGGCGGTGCCCGCGCAGCTCGCGTCCGAGGAACAGGTTCTCGATCACATTGAGGTTCTCGCAGAGCGCCAGGTCCTGGAAGACGGTGGCGATGCCGAGCTGCTGGGCGGCCGCCGGGCTGGGGATGCTCACCTCCTCGGACTCGAAGGTGATGGTCCCCGAGTCCGGGGCGTGCACGCCCGAGAGCACCTTGACCAGGGTGGACTTCCCGGCGCCGTTGTCGCCCACCAGGGCGACGACCTCGCCGGCCGCCACGTCCAGGTCCACGTCGGTCAGCGCGGCGACCGCGCCGAAGGACTTGGTGATCCCGCGCAGCGACAACAGCGGTGCCGTCATGGTGGCCGCGGGAGAAACGGAAGAAGCGGTCATGAGTGAGCTCACTTGAGGCCGAGCTTGTCGCAGGCGGCCTTGTAGTTGGCGGTGCACACGTCCGAGACCTTGAGCGCGCCGCCCGGGGCGAACAGGACCTCGGCGATGTTGTCCTTGGTGACGACGGTCGGCGTGAAGAGCTCCGACGGGGTGTTGAAGAGCGTGGTGTTGCCCTTCGGCGTCTTGCCCTCGACGAACTGGTACGCGGCGTTGGCGGCCGCCTCGGCCACGATCTTGATCGGCTTGGAGATCGTGTTGTACTGGTCGCCGGCGATGATCCGCTGGGCGGCGGCGAGCTCGGCGTCGTTGCCGGTGACCGGCGGGACCTTCTGCCCGGCCGCCTTGAACGCGGCGATGCTGCCGCCGCCGGTGCCGTCGTTGGCGGCGACCACGCCCGCGATCTGGCCGCGGAACTTGCTGATCTGGCCGCTCACCCAGTCCTGGGCCTTGCTCGGCTCCCAGCCCGGGGTGTCGTACTCGGCGAGCAGCTTGAAGCCGCTGGTGTCGACCGAGCTGTGGACGCCCTTCTTGATGAGCCCGGCGGCGGCGTCGGTCGGCGAGCCGTTGACCTGGAGGAGGCCGCCCTGCGCCTTGGTCTTCTTCAGGTGGTCGACCAGCGACTGGGCGATCATCGAGCCGATCTTCTCGTTGTCGAACGAGATGTAGTAGTCGGCCTTCGCCGCCGGGATCGGCCGGTCGTAGGCGATGATCGGCACCTTGCGCGACTGCGCCATCCGCACGGTGGAGGCCGCCGCGGCGGAGTCGACCGGGTCGATGACGATCGCCTTGACGCCCTGCGCGAGCACCGAGTTGGCCTGTTGCTGCTGCTTGGCTGCGTCGGCGTTGGCGTTCTGGTAGAGCACCTCGCAGTCGCCGCACAGCTGCTTGATCTTGGCCTTGAACAGCGGCGCGTCGTACAGCTCGTACCGGGTGGAGGCGATGTCGGGCATCAGGAAGGCGATCTTGGCGCCCTTGGCACCGCCGGAGCCGCCCGAGCCGCCGGACGAGCAGGCCGCCACGGGGGCGAGCACGGCCAGGGCGGCGGCGGTCGCGGCGAACGCTTTGAAGTGAGGCATCTTCACTGCTTCTCCTCGGGGTCCCGCCCGGGCAGAGGGGCGGCGTCTGAGCTGCGGTGATGAACACAACACGATTCCCGGCAGAAGTGTCAATATTCGGCGAGAACTTAACACTCAGGGCCGTGATAACACGTGAAGTGAAGTTGATGGAGCGTGCCAACCTGGGCAAGGAGCGGGCCGTCCACCCCGAAGGGGGTGTGTTATCTTCACATCTACTTCACATCAGCGTGATCGTGCCGAGCGAGAGGGCGCAGCCCGGTGACAGACGACGAATCCACTGCCAGAACGCCCGGCGCGAACGACGGCGGGGGCGCGCGGGACCGCCGCGAAGGGATCCGGCGGCGGGTGGCGGACGACGGATTCGTCCAGGCCAAGGACCTGGCCGAAGCCTACGGCGTCAGCCTCATGACCATCCACCGCGACCTCGACGAGTTGCAGAGCCGCGGCTGGCTCCGCAAGGTCCGGGGCGGCGCCACCGCCGAACCGTCCGCCGTGCACCACGGCGACGTGCGCCACCGCCTCCAGGCGATGTCGGACGAGAAGCAGCAGCTGGCCCGGGCCGCGGAGAGCCTCGTGGAGACGGGCGCCTCGGTCATGATCGACGAGAGCACCACCGGGCTGGCGGTCGCCGGTCTGCTGCCCGCCCGCGGCCCGCTCACGGTGATCACCAACTTCCTCACCGCCGTCAACCTCCTGGCGGGCGAACCCGGGGTCGACCTCATCGCCCTGGGCGGCGCGTACTATCCCGCCTACGACGCCTTCCTCGGCCTGCGCACGAGCGAGGCCATCCGGTCACTGCACGCGGACATCCTGTTCATGTCCACGACCGCGATCACGAACGGCCACTGCTATCACCAGTCCCAGGAGACGGTCGCGGTCAAGCGCGCGCTGATGGAGTCGGCCGACCGCCGCGTGCTGCTCGTCGACCACAGCAAGTTCGCCAAGAACGGCCTCTACCAGCTGGCCCCCCTCACCGCGTTCGACCTGGTCATCGTGGACGCCGAGACGCCAAGGGCAACGGTGGAGGGCCTGCGCGCACGCGGCGTGCCGCTCCATGTCGCGGGAACGGACGGCACCCCACAATGGACGACGTGATCTCTTCTCTCCTCCCCCAGAGCAGCACGGCCGACGAACGCGACCGGCAGGCCCGGGTCGCGGTGCTGCCCGTCGGCAGTTTCGAGCAGCACGGCCCGTACCTCCCGCTGGCGACCGACACCGTGATCGCCTGCACGATCGCCCGGGAGATCGCCGCGGCGTATCCCGTCCTCCACCTCCCGCCCGTGACGATCTCGTGTTCGCACGAGCACGCCGCCTGGCCGGGGACCGTGAGCATCTCGGCGAGCACGCTGCACGCGGTCGTCCGGGACATCGCGGAGTCGCTCCGCCGCTCAGGCGTGACGCGGCTCGTCGTGGTCAACGGCCATGGCGGCAACTACGTGCTCGGCAACGTCGTCCAAGAGGCGCGTGGCGCGATGGCCCTCTTCCCGGGCCTCCAGGACTGGGAGGAGGCGCGGGCGGCCGCCGGGATCCGGACCTCCCTCGACAGCGACATGCACGCGGGAGAGATCGAGACGTCCATCCTCCTGCACGCCCATCCGGAGCTCGTCCGGCCCGGCCACGAGTCCGCCGATCACCTGGCGGACGACCGGAAACACCTGCTCACTCTCGGCATGGCCGCCTACACCGAGTCGGGCGTGGTCGGGCGGCCGTCACTGGCCTCCGCCGACAAGGGCCGGGACCTTCTCGCGAGCCTCGTCGCGGCGTTCGGCGAGTACCTCGCACTCCTGGACCGGGACGCCGTGCTCGACCGGGACGCCGTGCTCGACCGGGACGCCGTGCTCGACCGGGACGCCGTGCACGACCACAACGCCGTGCTCGACCAGGACACTGTCCTCGGCCGCCGGGGCACCGTCCTCGGCCGGGACGCGGCGGCGCCCGAGCAGTAGGACCGCGGCTCCCGGCAGGCTCGCGATGAGCGCGAGCACGCCGTAGACCACGGCGACGGTGAGGCCCTGCGCGGCGCCGAGCCCGGCGGCGCCGAACGCCACGGTCGAGGCGGCCTCGCGCGGTCCCCAGCCGCCGACGTTCACCGGCAGCGCCATCACGACCAGGGCCACGAGCGCCAGCGGCACGAGGTCGGCGATCGGAGCGGTCACGCCCGCGAGACGTCCCGCCACGAGGAAGAGCCCGACATACCCGGCCAGGGTGGCTGCCGAAAGGAGCAGCACGCCCGGCCAGATGCTCCGCCACCCCACGGCCAGCACGACGAGCACGGCGAGCGCGCCCAGCAGCCCTGCCCCGACGACCCAGCCCGGCGCCAGTCCGCCTGCCGACACCATGACGGCGAGACCGACGACGACGAGGACGGCCTGGCCGGCGGCCCGTTCCACGAACACCGCCCGCGCGCTCTTGCGGACGTCACCCTCCTGCTTGCCGTGGCTCACCGCGCGGTGGACGTCGCCGAGCACGCCCGCCGGGAGCACCGCGTTCAGGAACAGCGCCCGGTAGTAGTCCGCGACGGCCCTCGCCATCGGCAGCCGCAACCCGAGGCTTCGGGCCACCAGGTTCCACCGCGCGGCGCTGAGCACGGTGGTCAGCGCGCCGATGGCGAGCGCGGCCACCACCGACCGGGCGTCGATCACGCGGATGGCGTCGACGAAGGCGTCCGTGCTCTGCCACCACACGAGGACGCTCAGGATGACCACTCCGCACAGGGTCTGCTTCATGTTGGCTCCACGAGCAAGTCGGTGTGGTGGACCGCGACGCGCAGTTCGCCTTGCGCGCAGGTGTCGAGGCGGCGGCGAAGGTAGTAGCCGGCCTGGGGTTTCAGGTCGGGCCGCTGCTCGCAGGCGGCCCCGACCCAGCCACGGAGCCACTCGGCGGTCAGCGCGGCCTGGTCGGGCTGTCCGAGCAGCCACGGGCTGGGATAGGAGCGCACCTTGGCGCCGCGAAGCTCGAACGCCTCGGTGGCGGCGGCCGCGGCGGCGGGGCCGAGAAGCCCGGACCGCCGCTGATGGTCGTTGAACGCGGCCTCGATCACGCCGTCGAGGGGATCCGCAGGGGACAGCTCGACCATGCCGATGACCGAGAGCGTGAGCAGGGCCGGGCACCGGGCCGCCACGATCGCCTCGACCAGCGCGGTCATCCCGGCGGGCGTGAGCACGTCGAGCAGCGCGGAGGCGGTCACCAGCGACGTCCCCGCCAAATCGGCGGCACGAAGATCGGAAAGGTCGCCTTCCCGCGTCTCGACGGTCACGGGGCTGCCGTCGCCCGCCTGGTCCGGCATGCCGCCGACCGCGTGCCGGAGCAGCTCTGGATCACGATCGTGCAGGATCCAGTGTTGCGGGCCGGTGAGCCGCCCGGCGAGCCAGCGTCCCATCGAACCGGTGCCGCAGCCGAGATCGCGGATGACCCACCGCGCCCCCTTTTCCGGCAGATCGTCGAGGCTCGGCAGCACGTCGAGCGGCTGCGTGGCACGAGCCGCGGCGTCGGCGGGCTCCCGCAAGGCCAGCCACTCGGGGCTGAAACCCGGAGCGAGCCGGTCCAGGACCGCGGCCATGCGGCGCGCGGTCTCCTCCCATCCCGCGAGGGTGCGCCGCCGTTCCTGCGCGGCGGACCGGAGCCGCCTCCGCAGTTCGCCGTCACGCAGCCACTGCCGCACGGCGCCGGCGAGCGCCGTCACGTCGTCCGGTGGCACGAGGATTCCCGGCGTCCCGCCGTCCGGAGCGTTCCCGAGGGCCTCCGGTACGCCGCCGACCGCCGTCGCCACCACGGGGATGCCCCGCGCCAGCGCCTCGGTCACCACCATGCCGTACGTCTCGGCGCGGGACGGCAGGATCAGCAGGTCGGCGTCAGCGTACGCGGCGTCCAGCGACTCGCCGGTGCGCGGTCCGGCCAGCTCTATCCGGTCAGCGAGATCGTGGTCCTCGATCGACCGCCGCAGGTCTTCGGCATGGCCCTGGGAGCGGCTTGACGGACCGGCGAACACGCAGCTCCACCGCAGGTGTGCCACGGCCGCGAGGGCCTCGACGAGCACGTCGTGCCCCTTGCGCGGGGTCAGCGAGCCGACGCACAGCAGCCGCGTCCCGCCCTCCGTGCCCTCGGCCGGAGCGGCCGGGTCGACACCCGGCGGCACGACGTGAACACGTTCCGCCGGGAGCCCGTGGTGGTCGACCAGATGCCGCGCCGCCCAGAAGCTCGTGGCCACGACGGCGTCCACCGCGTGCAGGGTCTCGCGCTCCAGCGCGTTCAGCTCGGCGGCCACCTCGGCTGGAAGCCCGGTCTCCTCGGCGAGCGGCAGGTGCACCAGGATCGCGAGCCGGAGCCGGCGCGCATGGGGCACCACGATGTCCGGGATACCGCACGCGACGAGCCCGTCGAGGAGCACGACCGTGCCGTCGGGCAGGGCCGACAGCGCCCGCGTCAGGTCGGTCTTCGCCGCCTCGTCCGGCCGCGGCCAGGCTCCCGGCACCGGGATCTCGCCCGCTGTCGCCAGGTGCTCGCACAGGCGCCGGTCGTAGACGTTCCCGCCACTGGGTGCGGACGTGTCGTCGATATCGCCCGGCAGGACGACGTAGGGAAGGTTCATAGGGTGCGCTCGTAACTCGCCCATGCGACGTGCGACTCGTGCAGCGTGACGGTGATCCCCGCCAGGCCGCGTGCCCCCTCGCCCAGGAGTCCCTGGTCCACGCGCTCCGCGAGCCGGTCGGCGATGACCTTGGCCAGGAACTCGGTCGAGGTGTTGACCCCGGCGAACGCCGGCTCGTCGTCGAGGTTGCGGTAGTTGAGCTCGCCGAGCAGCTCCCCCAGTCCCCGGGTGGCGAGCCCGATGTCGACGACGATGTTGTCCGCGTCGAGCTCGGGACGCCGGAACGTCGCGTCCACGACGAAGGTCGCGCCGTGCAGCCGCTGTGCGGGCCCGAAGACCTCGCCGCGGAAGCTATGGGCGATCATCACGTGGTCGCGAACGGTGATGCTGAACAACAGGCGTTCCTCTCAGCTGTAGGTGATGCGGTGGCACAGAGCGGGCAGCGCGCCTGAGGCCAGCTTGGACAGCACATCCGGCAGATCCTCGAAGTCGCTCTCGCCGGTGATGAGCACGTCGTACACGGGGTCGGTGAGCAGGCCGAGCGCCAGTGCCCGGCGGTCGGCGTGGGTCCGCCGGGCGCGCCGTGCCGGCGAGACCGAGCCCACCTGGCTGCTGCGCACGGAGAGACGGCGGGCGTGGAAGTCCTCCCCCAGCGGCACGGCCACCCGCCGGTCTCCGTACCAGCTGAGGTCGATGACCTCGCCTTCCCTGGCGAGCAGCTCCAGGGATCGGGCGAGCCCGGCCTCGGTGGCGCTGGCGTGCAGCACGAGGTCGCACTCCCCCTCCGCCTGGCCGGGTGAGGCGAACGCGACGCCGAGCCGCTTGGCGACGGCCTCGCGTTCCGGATCGATGTCCACCAGCTGGACCCGCGCGCCGGGGAGACCGGCGAGCAGCCTGGCGACGGCGCAGCCGACCATGCCGGCCCCGACGACGGCGATCCGGTCCCCCACCAGCGGCGCCGCGTCCCACAGCGCGTTCACGGCCGTCTCCACCGTCCCGGCCAGCACCGCCCTCTCGGGTGGCACCGCGTCGGGGACGATCGTCACCGCGTCCGCGGGGACCACGAAGCGGGTCTGGTGCGGGTAGAGGCTGAAGACGGTCCGGCCGAGGAGCCCGGGCGGCCCGTCCTCGACCACACCGACGTTGAGGTAGCCGTACTTGACGGGTGCGGGGAAGGTACCCTCCTGGAAGGGCGCCCGCATCACCTCGTACTGGCTCTCGGGCACACGCCCCTGGAAGACCAGGGTCTCCGTGCCCCGGCTCACCCCGGAATACAGCGTCCGGACCAGTACCTCGTCCGGGCCGGCCTCGGGGAGACCCGTCGCCCGGATCTCGCCCTGCTCAGGAGACCGCAGCCAGAAGGCGCGTGCGACGCGTTCCATCCTCACCCTCCGGAGCCAGGGACGCACGCCACAGCCAGGCGACGTCGCGTCCGAACGACCACACGAGAGCCGCCAGCGCCAGTCCGGCCAGGGCGCTCGCGGCCAGGACGGGGAGCACTCCGGCGCCGGCCACGACGAGCGCGATCCCCTGGAGCGCGGCGACGGCCTTGCGGGCGAGGCTCGGTGGGAGCTCCGCACGCAGCCACGGCAGGGCCCACGCGGCCACGACGAACACGTACCGCATGGCTCCGATCGCCAGCACCCATGGCCCCGCGATGAAGGCCACGTGGACGCTCAGCACCAGGATGAGGAAGGCGTCGACCTCCATGTCGAACCTCGCGCCGAGCCGGGACACCGTCCCGGTCCGCCGTGCGACCTGCCCGTCGACCCCGTCCAGGACGAGCGCCACGGAGGCCAGCACCACGAGGATCGCCAGACCCGCGCCCTCCGCCGCGCCGTGCACGCAGCCCTCCACGACGAGGGCGGTGACGCCGCCGACGAGGACCGCGCGGGCGAGCGTGACGCGATCAGCCGGTCCCAGCCTGCGGCGCCCCGATCGCCGCTGCGCGAGGGTGAGCAGGGTGGGCAGGCTCACGGCGTAGGCGGTTCCGGCCAGCCACGCCGCCGGGCCCAGGCCGAAGCCGGCCCAGAGAACCGCCAGAAGGACCGGCTGCGCGCCGCCACCCGCGAGCAACCAGGAGTCATGCGACCGCATGGCAACTCCCGAGGCTCTCCATGAGCTGGGCCCGCAGCCCGGGTGCCATGGCGATCGTCGCCGCCGACCCGGCCGTGTGGTCGGTGCCGTCACGGTCGAGGACGACGCCGCCCGCCTCGCGGACGAGCAGGACTCCCGCCATCGTGTCCCAGGGCTGGTTCGACAGGATGACCGTCGCGTCGAGGCGGCCCTGCGCCACCCACGCCAGGTCGATCGCCGCCGTACCGATCATCCGGATCCGCTGGGCCCGCGCACCCAGGCTGCCGAGCAGCGCGAGGCGGACCCGGTTCTTCGCCTCGGCCTCCGCGCTCTCACCCAGCGCGAAGTCGCCCACGGAGATCATGGCGGCGGGCAGGTCCGCGACCTCCGAGACCTTGATGCGCTCATCCCCGGCGTAGGCGCCCCGGCCCTCGGCCGCGCTGTAGCCCACGTCCAGGAACGGCAGCTCGATCGCCGCCAGCACGCCCCGCAGCCCGTCGACGAGCGCGAGGGAGACCGCGCACAGCGGGATGCCGCGCGCGAGGTTCGCGGTCCCGTCCACCGGGTCCAGGGCCCACCACAGCGAGCCGTCGGCGGCGCCGGAGTGGCCGTGCTCCTCCCCCAGGATCCCGATCTCCGGGGTCTCCCGTGTCAGGAAGGCGCGGACCGCGTCCTCGACGGCCAGATCGACATCGGTCACCATGTCGCGGTCGCCCTTCGCCGTCACCGACAACGGCGCGCGGGCCCGGACGATGTCGCGCCCCAGCGCCGCGGCCGCGCGGGCGACGGGCAGCAGGTGTCCCTGGCCGGCCGGCTCAGCCACACGCACCTCCCACGTTGTCGCGCGCGATCTGCGGCAGGTCGTGCCCGAGCCGGTCGCGCTTGGCCGTGAGGTAGGCGATGTTGCCCGCGTGCGCGGGCGCCAGGATCGGGACGCGCGCCGCCACCGTGATCCCGTGCGACTCGAGGGCGCTCACCTTGTCCGGGTTGTTGGACATCAGGCGCACCGAGGGGATGCCCAGGTAGTGGAGCACGCGGGCCGCCGGGCCGTAGTCGCGCACGTCCACGGGCAGCCCGAGCGTGGTCGCGGAGTCGATCGTGTCGAGGCCCTGCTCGTCCTGGAGAATGTGGGTCCGTACCTTGGCGACCAGGCCGATGCCGCGGCCCTCGTGCCCCCGCAGGTACACCAGGACCCCGGCGCCCTCGCTCACGATCGCGTCGAGCGCCGCGTTGAGCTGCTCCCCGCACTCGCAGCGCATCGCGCCGAAGATGTCTCCCGTCATGCACTCGGAGTGCATCCGCACCAGGACGTCGTGCCGCGCGCTCGTCTCACCGAAGACAAGGGCCATGTGCTCGTGCCGGTCGATCGGGTCCCGGAACGCGACGGCGCGGAACGTGCCCCGCCGTGTCGTCAGGCCCGACTCGGCCACTTCCGTCAGCTTCATGTCTTGATCACGCATCGTCTCCCCTGTCAGTTCACCGAAGCACCGGCTCATCCCATGTACGGACGTCACCCCGCCTGGAGGTTCATCTCCAGAGCGGACAACCGGGATCTCTTCTTCAGGACCTGATCAGGAAGGGTCAGCGGATCGGTCAGGACTCGGCGCCGTCTGTGTCTCTGTCGCTGTTTCTGTCGCCGTCTCTGTCGCTGTCGCCGTCTCTGTCCGTTCGGACGCGGCGCCGATGGCTCGTGTCACAGAACGGGTAGGCGCGGCTGCGGCGGCAGGCGCACAGCGCCGTCATGAAGCGGTCGGAGAGCACGACGGTGCCGTCTTCGAGGGTGACCTCGACCGGGCCCTCCACCAGGACGGGGCCGCCGGGCACCACGGTCACCCGGGTCGCGTCAGTCTTCGGCTCGGTCACCACGGATCACCACCAGTTCCTCGTGACGCTGCCCGAGGCGGATCAGCCGCCGCTCCTCCAGGACGCCCGCCCTGGCCCGCATGACCGGGCCGAAGGGTTCTGTGCTGCGCGCGACCACCGAGGCCGTCATCCCGGCGTCCCGCAGGGCCTCCAGGGTCGGCGTCACCCCGCTCAGCGCCGACTGCACGATGAGCAGCGTGCCTCCCCGGGCAAGGTGCCGCGGGGCCTGTGCGCAGATACGGTTCAGCAGGCGCCGGCCGTCGAGACCGGCGTTCCAGGCCCGGGTGCGGCTGTGCAGGGAAGGCAGGGCCGAGTGTCCCGGCACGTACGGCGGGTTGGCCAGGATGACGTCGAAGACCTGGCCATGGACCGGCGCGAACAGATCTCCCCGCAGGACCCGGACCGGCAACCCGCGGATCATCGTGTTGAGGCGGGCCGCCAGGACCGCGCGCGTCGAGACGTCGACAGCGGTCACCCGGCAGCCGCCAAGGCGGGCCGCTGCCACTGAGACGGCGCCCGTCCCGGTGCAGATGTCCAATACCCGCGCCCCCGCCGGCACGGGGGTGCGCCTCAGGGTCTCACTGAGCAGATCGGTATCGCTCTGGGGCCGGTACACGCCTGGTGGACGCAGCAACAACATCGGGCTCAACGACCTCCGTGATCAAGGTGGGGGCGCCCGGCGTCCCGCAGGGGACGCCGCAGCGAGGAGCGTGCCGGAGCCGAACGCCAGCAGCCGAGCAGGTGATCGCCGAGCCGGTCCTCCAGGAGGCCGGTGGCCTGGACCCCCAGCACGATGTCGGAGGCGAGCTCCGGCTCGGACTCCAGCAGGCCGCCGATCACCTCCCGGCGCAGCACCTGCTCGTGTACGGCGTCCGCCTCGATGTGCTCGGTGAAGAAGCGGAGACCCCGCGGGCCCACATCCAGCCGTTCCAGCGCGCGCGCCAACCGCTGAGCGCTGGGCGCGGTGGTGATCTCGGCGGCCGCGAAATGGCCGACCATGGCTCCGCGCGACGCCCGGTGCAGGCCGAACATCGACATCATGTTGACCGTCGCGAGCATCACCGCCGGGACCACATCCAGGTAGGCGCCGTAGGCCGGGTCGAGGTGCAGTTCCTCCATCAGGTCGGCGAACAACCGCGAGTGCATGCGTTCCGCCCGTCCGCCGCCGAACTCGTCGAACTCCACCGCGACCAGGGCGGCCTTGGCCCGGCCGTCGAGGCGTGGGATCAGCCAGGCGTGGGGATCCGCCTCCTTGAGGTGGTAGATCGAACGGTGCGCGATGTACTCCCGCAGTTGCCACCGCTCCCCGGCGTCCCGCAGATGGTGGCTCACGCCGTCCGCGTCCACGGGCTCCACCAGCAGTTCCTCGATGACGCCGGAGACGTCGTCACCGCCGGGCACCCGTTCGCGCAACGACATCAGGAACTCGCGTTCCATGGACGCGCGCAACCTGAGGAGCGACGGCTCCCACTCCCACTCGGGGGCCACGCCCGCGAACCCTCGGTAGTGCAGCTCGTAACAGGCGTACAGCGCGAGCTGAAGGTCTTCCCCCAGAGGGTCGGAGCCGGCCGCCGTGGCCGGCAGCGCCGACTCGGCCCGGGGACTCCGCGGACCTTCCCGCAGCGCCGCGAGCAGCGTCTCCGATAGCGGGCCGCGAGGCTCCGGCAAGGGCGGCGCCTCTGTTCTCGGCGCCGCGCCGCCTGCCTGCTGGGGAGGGGCTTTCACCATCGGGCGAGTGGTCATCGGTCCTCCGTCGTCCGGCGCGCCAGCATGTCCACGACCGCCGGGAGCCCGGCACGGGCCGCCAGCCGTTGCCTGTGCGCGCCGCCGCCCTCCCGGTCCAGCCGGGCCAGTGCCGCTGACACGTCGTTCAGGTCTCCCGCTTTCTCCAGCGCCGGTCGCGCCACCGTGATCAGTTCATCGAGAAGGGCTCGCGCGGGCACCCGGCGCCCGTCGAACGGATGCACGGCCGGGCCGTCCATCCCGTAGCGCGCCGCGCTCCACACAGCGGCGGCGCATACCTGGGCGTCCACCTCCGGCGCTTCACGTCCGGCCGCCGACTCGGCCAGCGCGACATCCACCAGCGCCCGCGTCAGCGCCGCCTGCAGCGCCGCCTCGGTGAGGGTGGCGACGGCGTCGGCGGCCCGCACCTCCACGGTCGGCAAATGCGGCGACGGGCGCGCCAGCCAGAACGTCATCGACCTGTCCACCAGCACGCCGCACTCGACGAGCCGGTCCACCTGGCGGTCATGGTCCGCCGCCGAGGTGAACCTCGGCGGGACTCCGGAGCCGGGGAAACGGGACTGCTCCACCATCCGCCAGCTGGCGTAGCCGGAGTCACGGCCGTGGTCGAAGGGGGAGTTGGCCGACAATGCGAGCAGCGTGGGCAGCCACGGCCGAAGGTGGTTGACCACGGCCACCGCCGCCTCGCGGTCCGGGACTCCGACGTGCACGTGGCATCCGCACGCCTGGTAGTCCGCGACCACTCCCTCGTACAGCCGCCGGATCCGCTCGAACCGTTCACCCGGCGCGTCGCCACCCGAGGTGAGTGCGGAGGCGGGCCCCGCCAGCACGGGTGTCCCCGCGGAGACGAGCAGGAGCCCTTCGGCCCGTGCCGCCTCGGCCAGTCGCTCCCGCCCTTCGCGCAGCTGACCGCGCAGCCCGGACCACCCCGTGCAGACGCCGGTCGCGGCCTCCACTTGCGTACCGAGGAGCTCCGCGTGGAACGCGGCTCCCGCGCCCTGGGACGGGTGGTCGCCGGCCCTTCCGAGGACCTCCGAAGCGCGGAGCCTCGGCTCACGGCTCTCCGGATCGACGAGGAGGAACTCCTCCTCCACGCCGAAGGTCGGCGGGGCGCCCAGGCCTGCGTCACCGGCCCGGACCGCGCTCACCTCGGTCACTCGGCTACGCCGGATGCGGGGGCTGCTGATCAGGCGGGACGCCTCCGCCCTCGCCGCCGCCCTTGTCGCCCTTGTCGGTGCCGTGGGCGTGGCCCTTGCCGCCCGTCTTCTTCGGATCGGTGGCCTCGGGAACGCCCTCCTCGGTCACCGCCGTCTGTTCCGACCGCCGCATCTCCGGTTGCTGGGGATTAGGCATGATCATCATCCCTTTCGCTTGTGGATTCTCTTCGCCTACCCGGCCATCTGGCCCTTATGCAGGGCAAATGGTGCGTGACAACACGTTTGACGACCGTGATCGGGGTAGGGCGACTGCGGAACCTGCAGCGACCAGAGGGGGATGTCATGGGTGGGCCTCCCGGCCAGAGCCAGCGGTATCCGGGCGAGACCGGCGCGATGGAGCCGGAGCCGCACGACGAGATGCGCGGCTACGAAGGGCGCGGGCTCCTCGCGGGCCGACGAGCCCTGATCACCGGCGGTGATTCGGGGATCGGCCGGGCGGTCGCGGCGGCGTTCGCCAAGGAGGGGGCCGACGTGGCGATCACCTACCTGGAAGAGGACGCCGACGCCCGGCACACGGCCGGCCTGGTCGAGGCCGAGGGGCGCCGGTGCCTCACGCTCGGCGGGGACATGGCCGACGAGGGGCACTGCCGGGACGTCGTCACGCGAACGGCCCGGGAACTGGGCGGCCTCGACGTGCTCGTCCTCCACCACGGGACCCAGGAACCCGTCAAGGACGTGCGGGAGATCGACACCGGTGACCTCGACCGGACGTTCCGCGTCAACGTGTACAGCCTCTTCTGGACCGTGCAGGCCGCGCTGGACCACCTGCCCGACGACGGGTCGATCGTCATCACCGGGTCGATCAACGGGCTGCGCGGCAACAAGACCCTCATCGACTACTCGGCGAGCAAGGCCGCGGCCATGACCTTCGGCCAGTCGATGGCGCAGTCCCTGCTGGAACGCGGCATCCGGGTCAACTGCGTGTCGCCGGGCCCGGTCTGGACGCCGCTCATCCCGGCCACGTTCGAGGCGGACCGGGTGGAGGGCTTCGGTGAGCAGGCGCCCATGGGACGGCCGGCCCAGCCCGACGAGATCGCGCCCTCCTACGTCTTCTTCGCCAGCAACAAGCTGTCGTCGTACTACACCGGCCAGAACCTCGTCCCGGCCGGAGGCGAGATCCATCCTGGATAGCGGGTCCCTCTTCACGGATTCGCGGGACGGGCTCGCTCAGCGTGACCGACACTGGCGGTGGAGGTCCGTCATGGCGGTCGACTACCGAGCCCCGAACATCAACGCGCGCAGGCTGGGGCGCCACTTCCGGCAGATCCGGGAGGCGCTCCGGCTCTCCTATGACGAGGCGGCCGAGGTGGTGGGCTGCGAGGTCACCTGGCTCATCCGGCTCGAGACCGGATTCGAGCAGGTCACCCCCGACCAGGTGCGGCTCACCCTGGATCGGTACGAGGTGCCCCAGCACCGCATCCGGACCGTGCTCCTCGACCTGGCGACCCGCCAGGCCGGGCCGCCCTGGCTCGCCGGGCACGCCGGGCGGATCAAGGCGCTGGTCCGCGACCTGCTCACGCTGGAGTCCGAGTCGCCGGTCATCCACACCTACGGCATCCTCGTGCTGCCCGAGCTGGTCCGGACCGAGGCGTACGCGCGGATGTGCCTCGAATACCAGGTCCCCGGCGTGGACGTGGACCGCGAGTGGGACCTGCTGGACAACCGGCAGCGGCACCGGCCCGGCGGGCGGCGGCGGGTCCTCGACGTGATCCTGGACGAGACCGCGATCACGCGGCCGGCACCGCGGCCGGAGGTCATGCGGGACCAGCTCGCCCACCTGATCACGCTGTCCGAGGACGCCCGGGCGACCGTGCGCGTCATCCCGATGAGCGTCGGCGCGCACGCCGGGTTGGAGGGCGCGTTCGACGTGATGGAGTTCCCCCATCTCGACGACCGGGTGTCGACGGTCCACGGGGCGCTGGGCATCGACCTCGCCTATGGCGACCTCACCGGCACCTGGCGCCTTCTCGAGAAGGTCGCCCTGCCCCCGCCGGCGAGCCGCGCCATGATCCGTGAAGCCATGGAGGACCTCGCCGGAACCGGGTGAGTTCCTCCGGCGGCGCCCAGCGCCGGGACGGGGTCATCCGCTCATTCTGCGCACGCCCTCCGGCGGGGCGGTGCCGAGGACCTTCGCGATCGCCTGGGTGCGGTCGGCGACCTCCAGCTTGAGGAAGATGGCGTGGAGGTGGTTCTTCACGGTGGGTTCGGAGATGCGGAGAGCGCGCGCGATGAGCCGGTTCGAGAGGCCCTGGACGAGCAGGTCCAGCACGTCCCTCTCCCGCACGGTGAGCTTGCCGACCGCTTCCGAGCGCGCCGCCACCGCGGCTTCGTGCTCGTGCTCATGCTCGTGCTCGCAGCCGCCCGGGCGCTGGAACGGCACCGTGACCTCCGGCTCGGCGTCGGGGCCGACGAGGCGCTCCAGTCTCTCCATGACGCTGTTGAGGCTTCGCACATGACCGGCCGCCTCCCGGATGAGCGCGCGGGCCGACATTCGAATGATCAGCATCTCGGCGGTTTCCCGATCTCCGCCGTCGTCGTTCGTAAGTGGCAAGAGGTTTTCGCCCACGTTCCACTCCGTGATCATTATGACGCATATTCCGGCACCCGGCCATCGGATGATGAGTGTATGTTCAAGATGGGCCGAAATTAACCTGGTGACGTGCAAAGATATGGTCGATCGTGCGGGTCTCGCACGCATTGGACCTGTCGTCCCGTTCGCCTGGGCAGTGCGTTTCTGGACCCTTCCGCGTGAGCCTTGCCTGTTTCTGGACCCTTCCGCCTAAGCCTTTCTTACCGTTCCGCCGGCGCGGCCTTCGCCGATAGCCTCGAAATGGCAATTCAGAAGGGAAGGCTCATGATCCCGCTATCGCAGGTGGACTCCCGACGGTTCCCATTCCGAGGAGGATCCCCCCGCCGGATCTACCGCGACGCCGGTCTGGCGACCGCTCGCGCCGGAGTCTCCTGGGTGGTGTGAACGCCCGCGACGGGCCGCCCGGATCCGGTCAGCGCTGGGGAGCGCGGGATCTGGTGGTGGACTTGTGACTGAATGTCGTATTAGTTCGGTTCATGGAGAAACGTGACGCTCGCGGGCGCGCAGGCTCCAGCCGCCGTGCGTTCCTTTCCGCCACCGCCGTCACCGCGGCCTCGGCTCCCCTCCTCGCGGACCAGGCGTCCGCGGATGCCGGCCAGGCACCCGCTCCCGGGCCCGGCCGGCCCATCACCCCCCAGCGGCCCGGCAAGGACCTGCGGGACCTGCTGCGGGAGGTGGACCGCAACCGGATCAGCGCCACCGTCAAGCGGCTGGTCGACTTCGGCACCAGGCACACCTTGTCCAGCCAGGACGATCCCGTGCGCGGCATCGGCGCGGCCACCGAGTGGGTGTACGCGCGGATGCAGGAGTTCGCCGCGGCCTCGGGCGGCCGCATGACCGTGCAGAAACAGTCGTTCGTCCAGCCCGTCTCGCCGCGGATACCGGCGCCGACCACCATCACCAATGTCATCGCCACGCTGCGCGGTGACGCCTCACCCGAACGGGTGTACGTGATCACCGGGCATCTCGACTCCCGGGTCACCGACGTCATGAACGCCACCAGCGACGCGCCCGGCGCCGATGACGACGCGTCGGGGGTGGCCGTCGTGATGGAGCTCGCCCGCCTGTTCGCGACGCGCCGCACGCGGGGCACCCTGGTCTTCGCCGCGGTCTCAGGTGAGGAACAGGGCCTCTACGGCTCCGCCCACATGGCCGCGCGGATGAAGGAGTCCGGCGCGGACGTGCAGGGCATGGTCAGCAACGACATCGTCGGGGCGAGCCGGGCCTGGGACGGCACGCGGCCCGATCCCCACACGGTGCGGCTGTTCGTGGAGGGCGTGCCGACCACCGAGACGCCGGCCGAGGCGTCGATCCGGCAGTCGATCGGCGGCGAGAACGACGGGCCGTCGCGCCAGCTCGCGCGGTTCGTCCAGAGCGTCGCGCAGAACGAGCAGACCGGCATGAGAGTGCGGGTGATCTGGCGTCGCGACCGCTACCTGCGCGGCAGTGACCACATCTCGTTCCTGCGGCAGGGCTTTCCGGCGGCGAGATTCACCGAGCCCCGGGAGAACTACGACCACGAACACCAGGACGTCCGCGTCGAGAACGGCGTCCAGTTCGGTGACCTGGTGCAGTTCGTCGACTTCGACTACATGGCGCGCGTCGCCAAGGTGAACGGCGCCGCCCTGTGGTCGCTGGCCCAGGGCCCCGGCACCCCCAAGAACGTGCAGATCGTCTCGGCGCTCCTGACCAACAGCACCACGCTCACCTGGGACCGCGGCACCGACCCCGGTCTCGCCGGATACGAGGTCGTCTGGCGGGAGACCACGGCGGCGGACTGGACCCACCGCATCGACGTCGGCGACGTCACCACGGCCACCATCGATCTGGCCAAGGACAACGTCCAGTTCGGCCTGCGCGCCGTCGACCGGCAGGGCCTGCGCAGCCCCGTCGCCTTCCCGCGGCTCGCGAGCTGACGTCGAGGAACCATGACCGTTCATGATCCTCATGGCCCGAATGATCCCGAGCTCGCTGAGGTCTCCTGGGACCTCGGCCATCTGATAGCGGACGCCGGCGACCCGGCGTCCGCGGTCGAGGCCCTGCTCGAGCAGGCCCGGCGCCGCGCCGACGCGTTCGCAGCCCAGCACGCCGGCAAGGTCGGCGAGCTGGACGGGCCGGGGCTGGCCGGCGCCGCCACGGAGCTTGGCGAGATCAAGGAACTCGTCACGCGTGCCGGAACGTACGCGCACCTCTCGTTCTCGATCGACACCGCCGATCCCGCACGCGGCGCGCTGCTGCAACGCGTCGAGGAGAAGCGCACCGGCATCGAGACGGCACTGGTGTTCTTCCAGCTCGAATGGGCGGCGCTGCCCGACACGAAGGCCGAGGAGCTGCTGGCCGCCGACGGGCTCGGCTTCGTTCGCCACCATCTCGTCACCGCGCGGCGCCACCGGCCGCATCTGCTGGACGAGACGGCGGAGAAGATCCTCACCGAGAAGGCGGTGTCGGGGCGCACCGCGTGGGTGCGGCTGTTCGAGGAGCAGCGGTCGGCGATCCAGGTCGAGCTGGCGGAGGGGCCGGCCGCACTCGAGACCGCGCTCGCGCGCCTCCACTCGCCCGATCGCGACATCCGCCGCGACACGGCCGAACGGGTGAGCGCCGCGCTCCAGCCCGGTCTGCGCACCCGCGCCTACGCGTTCAACATGCTGCTCGCCGACAAGGCGACCGACGACCGCCTGCGCTCGTACCCGCACTGGCTCGCCTCCCGCAACCTCGCGAACGAGGCGACCGACGAGTCGGTGCGGGCGCTGCTCGAAGCCGTCCGCGGCCGCTACGAACTCCCGCGCCGCTGGTACCGGCTCAAGGCGCGGCTGCTCGGACTCGGCAGGCTCGCCGACTACGACCGCATGGCCGCGATCACACGGGACGAGGAGCGGGTGCCGTGGCGCGAGGCCCGTGACCTCGTGAACGACACCTACGCGGACTTCTCGCCCGAGCTCGGCGCCATCGTCAGGCGTTTCCACGACGAGCGCTGGATCGACGCACCCGTCCGGCCCGGCAAGCGCGGCGGTGCGTTCTGCTCCTACGGCACGCCGCGCGTCCATCCCTACGTGCTCCTCAACTACACGCACATGCGCCGCGACGTGCTCACGCTCGCGCACGAGCTCGGGCACGGCGTCCACGCGGCGCTGGGCGCGGAGCAGGGCATCTTCCACATGGCGACGCCGCTGACGCTGGCCGAGACCGCCTCGGTCTTCGGCGAGACACTGGTCTTCGGGCGCCTGCTGGAACGCGCGCCCACGCCGGAGTCGCGGCTCGCGTTGCTGGCGGAATCGGTCGAGGGCTCGATCATGACGGTCTTCCGCCAGGTCGCGCTGAACCGCTTCGAACACCTCGTGCACACGTACCGGCGTGAGGAGGGCGAGCTGTCGGTCGAGCACTTCGGCGAGCTGTGGGCGGCGTCGCAGGAGGAGATGCTCGGCGACGCGGTCGAGGTCACCGACGGCTACCGGACGTGGTGGTCGTACGTGCCTCACTTCATCGCCACGCCCGGATACGTTTACGCCTACGCCTACGGGCAGTTGCTCGCGCTTGCGATATATGGGCGGTACGAGTCGGAGGGGAAGGCGTTCGTGCCGAGGTACCTCGAACTGCTCCGCGCGGGCGGGTCGCGCAGCCCGCAGGAACTGGGCGAGATCGTCGGCATCGACCTGGCCGACCCCGGCTTCTGGGATCGCGGCCTCGACCTCGTGGAACGCAAGCTCGACGCCACCGAGACGGCGGCACGCGAGGCCGGCCGCCTCTGACCCTGCCGGAGCACTCGAAAGGACCCCCATGTCCTGGGCGTCGCCCCGCCTCAGCGCGGCCACCGCGGTCATGATGCCGTTGTCAGCCGTGGTGCCGTTGTCAGCCGTGGTGCCGTTGGCCCCCGTCGCCGCGGTCGCGGAGACGCCACGGGCCCGGCATGTGGTGCTCGTCGACTGGGACGGGATCGATCCGTCGTACCTGGGCCGCGCTTCGATGCCGAACCTGGACGCGCTGCGCAGACGGGGCAGCCTGTCCTTCGCGACCGGCACCTACCGGGCGATCTCCAATCCCAACCGCGCCTCGCTCGCCACGGGCGCCTTTCCGTCGACCCACCACAACGCGGCCTACGTCTACGACCCCGAGAGCAATGTCATCACCGGCCAGAACCGCACCGTGGACGCGGAGAACATCGCCGAGAGCCTCACCCGCCAGGGCCGCACCATCGCGTCGGCGGGCTGGTACATCGTCGAGAACAAGGGCGCCTACTACGGCGATCCGGCCAGGCTCTACACCCAGGAGTCCTCGTGTGAGGGCAACTCCGAGAACGCGGCGCGGATCATCCGGCGGCAACCGGTGCGTTCCGGGAGCACCGTGGTGACCGTCCCCGAGGTGCCCGCCTTCCTCGCGGTCTACTGCTCCGAGGCAGACACGCTCGGCCACGCCGGGGGCCCGCGGTCACCGCGGCTCCCCGCGCTCCTGGCGAGGTTCGACACCTACCTTGGCGGGATCGTCCAGGCAACCCGCGACGCGGGGACCTTCGACGAGACCGCGTTCGTGATCACCTCCGACCACGGCATGACCGCGTTCAGCGAGACGATGCACGACCGGCTGCTCGCCCGCCTCGCCGCGGCGGGTTTCCGCGCCGAGATCGTCTTCCGGGGCCAGTCGCCGCGGCCGGAGACCGAGGTCGTCCTCGCCGAGAACGAACGGGCCGCCGCCGTCTACCTGCGCGGCTCCGCGACCGGGCGGCGCGGCGAACTGCGCCGCCTGTTCGCCCGTACGCGCCAGATCGCGCGCGTCCACGACCGCGCGGACCTGCGGCGGCTGCACGCGGCGCCGAGCGAGGGTGACTTCGTGCTCGAAGCGCGCCGTCCGTGGTCGTTCGTGCCGCCCTCGGCGATGCCCCCGGAGGGCACGGAGAAGGGCGCGCACGCCACGCTCGCCGAAATGCGCGTGCCGCTCGTCGTCGCGGGCTCCGGCGTCCCCCGGCGGCCGCCGTTCGCCCCGCGCACCATCGACGTGATCCCCACGATCAGCGCGCTGCTGGGCGCCGCGCCGCCCGCTCAAGCCGACGGCCGCGAGCTGTGGAGGCGCCCCACCCAGGGGACGAACCTGCCGACGTCTGCGCGGTAACGCGCGTAGGCGTCGCCGTGGACGCGCTCCAGATAGGGCTCTTCGACCACCCGGACCTGGAGTTCGATCGCGATGACCGTGAGGGTGAGGGCGAGCAGGGCGACGAGGTTGGGCACCATGGCGGCCAGCCCGGCGCTGGTACCGATCATGGCGGTGAAGATGGGGTTCCGGGCCAGGGTGAACGCGCCGGTCGTGACCAGCTCGGTCCGCTCGCGTTCGTCCACGCCGATCCGCCAGGACGCCCCCATCGACCACTGGGCCGCCACCGTCGCGGCCACACCCGCGACGGCCACGGCCAGTCCCCCGCCGCGCACCGCCGGATGGTCGAGCACGCCGACGGCGGCGAGCCCGGCCAGTTCGGCGACCGGACCGGCGAAGCCGAGGAGCACTGCGCCGACGAACAACGCGCGGACCCGCCACTGCGTCGTGCGCGGGTCCAGGCCCGCGCCGCGGAACCCGGCGTCGCCGGTGCGGCGCCACTGCACCCAGCTCCGCAGGCCGAACGCCAGGAGCGCCCAGACCAGATAGATCACCAACGCGGACACGGTCACGACGACCTCCAAGGCGGGAATCGGGTATCGGCGGTTACGCTTGCCTCGCCACGATTGTGAGCAATTGCTCGGCTTGTCGGCTACTCGCTTTTGGGGAGGTCAGGACCGTGCCGGACAAACGGCTGCGGCCCAGGAAGGAGCCGGGTCAGCAACGCGCCGTCGAGACCCGGGAACGGCTGCTGGCGGCGGCTGCTCGCGTTTTCTCCGAGCACGGGTACGCCGCCGGCACCACCAACCGCATCGCCGAGGCGGCGGGGCACTCGATCGGCTCGCTGTACCAGTACTTCCCGAACAAGGACGCCATGCTCGTCGAGCTGGCCACCGCGCACGCCCGCGACGGGATCGCCGCCATCGAACAACGCCTCGCGGGCGGCCCGCTGCCGGACGCGCTCGAAGACAAGATCCGGCTCTTCGTCCGCGCGGCCATCGACAATCACCGCGGCGATCCCGCCCTGCACCGGGTGCTGTTCGAGCAGGCGCCCCGCCCGCCCGAGCTCCTGGAGTTCCTCCACGCGGCCGAGGAGAAGGCCATCGCCGCGGCGTGCGATCTGCTCGCCGCCGATCCGCGGGTGACGGTCACCGACGTCCCGATGGCCGCGCGCCTGGTCGTGAACGCCATCGAGTCGTTGGTCCACCGTTTCGTCGCCAACGGCCATCCGGGCGGGCGGCTCCAGGACGCCGAGCGGTTCGAGAACGAGCTGGTCGACATGCTCACGCGCTATCTGACGGGAGCGCCCGGTTCTCGGTGACGTGCAGGTCGGTGACGTGCAGGTGATCGGTGACATAGCGGTGCAGGTGGGCGGTGCCCTCCAGCATGGCGGCCGACGTCCGGTCCAGCGCCGCGTGTCGTTCGGCGATGACGGCGCGCAGCTCAGCCGTGCTGCCGGTGCGGCGCAGGTCATCGAGGACGGCTCTGATCTGGGGCAGCGGGTAGCGGCCCTGCCGGAGCATGCTGACCATGCGCGCGTCCCGGACGTCGGCGGCCCCATAGCGCCGGTAGCCTGTGCCCGCCTCACGCTGCGGCATCAGCAATCCCGCGGCCTCCCACACCCGTAGAGCCGACGTGCGCACGCCGAGGTGTGCCGCGACCTCTCCGATGCGCATGGCGGAACTCGGCGGGCCCGGCGCCTCCGGTGCCTGCCCGGCGACCGCTTCGAGCGCCTGGGCCGCGGCGTGCAGGGACAGCCGCTGGTCATGGAGACCGGCGTGGCGGGCGTCGACGATCCTGAGGGCCGCCGGGAGGCCGTCCGCGTGCAGGGCCTGCATGATGGAGCGGGCGGCGTCCCATCCGAATCCCTTCGCCAGCACCCGGTAGGTGAGCATCGCCTCGCGATGCCGGGCATCGAACCTGCGGTAGCCGGCGGCCGTCCGCTCGGTCGGCGGCAGGATGCCCGCGTCGGCGTAGTTGCGGATCTGCTGGGTGGAGACGCCGGCCATCCGCGCCAGGTCCACCGGGCGCAGCCGCGGCCGCCCGCCCGCTTCTCTGGCTTTCACGCCGCTAATTGAGGGTTTGGAAGCCACCTGCCCATGCTACGTGGACGCAGATCACTCAAAGTCTCAAATGCGTTGTTCAATGACAAACTTGAAGGTATGAATGCAGGTGAAAACGGTACGCCCGCCATCGCGACCCGGGACCTGCGGATGCGCTACGGAACCGTCGATGTGCTCCACGGAGTGGACCTCCATGTGGGCCAAGGCGAGGTGGTGGCGCTCCTGGGGCCGAACGGCGCGGGCAAGACGACAACGATCGAGATCCTGGAAGGTTTCCGGCGACGTTCATCCGGTGACGTTCGCGTCCTGGGCGTCGACCCGGACGACGGCGACGAGGCGTGGCGCGCCCGCCTGGGCATCGTGCTGCAGTCATGGCGCGACCACGGCAGGTGGCGGGTCCGCGAGCTCCTCGACCACCTCGGCCGCTACTACGCCCCGTACGGCACGCCGCAGCGCCCCCGCCCGTATGACACGGACGAGCTGCTGGAACTCGTCGCGCTGTCCGACCGGGCGGACGCGGTCATCGCGACCCTCTCCGGCGGGCAGCGCCGCCGGCTCGACGTGGCCATCGGCCTCGCCGGCCGGCCGGACGTGCTGTTCCTCGACGAGCCGACCGTCGGCTTCGACCCGCAGGCCCGGCGCGAGTTCCACGAGCTGGTGCGGCGCCTGGCGGGTCTGGAGGCCACGTCGATCCTGCTCACCACCCACGACCTGGACGAGGCGGAACGGCTCGCCGACCGGATAGTGATCCTCGCAGGCGGGCGCATCGTGGCCGACGGCAGCCCGGCGGCGCTGACGGAGCAGCTCTCAGGGAAGGCCGAGGTCCGGTACAGCAAGGACGGCGAGCGGCATGTCGACGCGGTCGAGGACGCGACCGGCCACGTGCGCGAGCTGTTCGCCAAGTACGGCGAGAACATCCACGACCTGGAGATCCGGAGGAGCAACGTGGAGGACGTCTACATGACGCTGGTGCAGGAGTTCGAGTCCGGACGGCGCACCGAGGCGCCGAGCGAGCTGGCGGAAGTGGCCCGATGAGCCCGCACGCCGTCGCCCTCCGCGCGGGCCTGCAGCGCGGCCGGATCGAGTTCCGGCAGACCACGACCAGCCCGCAGGATCTCTGGTCGGTGATGTTCTTCCCCGTCATCGCGCTGGTGGTCATGTACATGCTGCGGGACAACACGGTGCCGGGCACCGGGTTCTCCCTCGGCACCCAGTCCATTCCCGGCATCCTCGGAGCGAACGTCGTGTTCGCCGGGATGATGATGCTGGCCCTCTCCCTGACCATGGACCGCGAGGACGGCACACTCCTGCGGGCCAAGGCGACTCCGAACGGCATGGTCGGCTACCTCACCGGCAAGGTCCTCAGCCGGGCGGGCACGGCCGTCGTCGGTCTGCTCGTGCCCCTCGTCCCCGCCGCGTTCCTCTTCGACGGCCTGCGGCTGGGCGAGGCGTCGGCCTGGCTGACGCTCACCTGGGTCGTCGCACTCGGCCTGGTCGCGGTGCTGCCGATCGGCGCGATCCTCGGCGCGCTCTTCGACACCGCGCAGGGGGCCGGCTTCGTCGGAGTGCCCATCATGGGGCTGATGAGCATCTCGGGTGTGTTCTACCCGCTCAGCTCGTTCCCCGAATGGCTGCAGTGGGTCGCCCAGGCGTTCCCCCTCTACTGGATGGGCCTCGGCCTGCGTTCGGCGATGCTGCCGGACGCGATGGCCGCCGCCGAGATCGGCGACTCGTGGCGGCACCTGGAGACGGCCGCCATGCTGGGCGTGTGGGCGCTCGCGGGCCTCGTGCTGGCGCCGATCATGCTCCGGCGCATGGCGCGCCGCGAGTCGGGTTCCACCGTCGCCGCCCGGCGGCACAAGGCACAGCAACGGACGATGTGACGGACCGGACGAACGGCAGGTGAATCCGGGCAGGCTGAAGCCCCGCCGTGATCTCTCCCCTCAAGGCCACGGCGGGGCCGGTCACCAGGTCATCCTGGGAGGGGCCGCCCGCGTCAACTGAAGATGCTGACGCCGCCAGGGCCGATCAGCAGCCCGACGACGATGAGGACGGCGCCCCAAAGAATGTCTCTGCGAGCGACCAGCACGTAGAGACCGGAGATCACCAGTACCACCGCGATGATCCACAACAAGGTAGCCATGACCACCCCGTACCCCCACCTCGCCGAATAAACAGATCCCGTCCCCCGAAACGCCAGGTGAGCGGCAGCGAGGGTGGCGGCCGCTTTCAGCCGTTGCGGCCGGGGGTGTGGCCGAACGTGCGGCGGAAGACGTCGATGAACGCGCTCGGCGAGGCCCAGCCGCAGCGGTGCGCGACGGCGGTGACCGGGGTGCCGGCGGCCAGCAAGATCAGTGCGTGGTGCAGCCGCAGCTGGGTGCGCCATTGGGGGAACGTCATGTGCAGCTCGGCGCGGAAGAGCCGGGACAGCGTGCGCTCACTGGCGCCGACCTGGGCGCCGAGCTCGGACAGCGTCCGGCCGTCGGCGGGATCGTCGTTCAGCAGGGCGCATACGGCGGCCAGCCTCGTGTCGCTGGGAGTGGGCAGGTGCACCGGGTGCCGCGGGGAGTGCCGGAGCTGGTCGAGCAGGACGGCCCGGAGCCGGGCGCGTTCGGCGGAATCCCCGGACTCACGGGTGTACTCGATGATCAGCTCGCGGAGCAGCGGGCCGACCGCGAGCACGGCGGGCGCCTCCAGCCCCAGCGGGTTCGCGCTGACCGGGAGGCCCACCAGATGCACGTCGGTCCGGCCGTAGGCGCGATGCTCGTGGACGGTGCCGGCGGGCACCCAGATCGCCTGGGTCGCGGGGGCGATCCAGCGGCCCCGGTCGGTGATGACCGACAGTACGCCGCGGGCGGCGTACACGATCTGGTGCTCGTCGTGGCGGTGCGCGTCGATCCCGGTGCCGGGGGCAAGGCGGCGCAGCCCGGTGGGCGCGACCGGGGTGTGGCGGGGAATCGACATTACTTGGCAGATTATCGGAAGCCAGCAGATCGCCCGGAGCCCGAGGCTGAGGGCATGGGAGCGAAGAGACTGCTGCCCGCCGGGCATGCGAGCGTCGATTTCTATCAGGGCGTCGTGCCGGTGCTCGTGCCGTTCCTGGTCGCCGAGCGGGACTACGGCTACGTCGCCGTGTCGGGGTTCGTGCTGGCCGCCTCGCTGCTGTCGTCGGTGGTCCAGCCGCTGTTCGGGGTGCTGACCGACCGGTGGGCGATGCCGTGGCTCGTCCCGGCCGGCACGCTGGCGGCCGGGCTGGGCGTCGCGCTGATCGGGCTGACCGAGTCCTATCCGCTCGCGCTCGCCGCGATCGCGCTGACCGGCTTCGGAGTCGCCGCGTACCATCCCGAGGCCGCCCGGCTGGCCCGCGCGGTGACCGGCGGCGACCACGTGGGCATGAGCTGGTTCTCGCTCGGCGGCAACGTCGGCTTCGCGCTCGCTCCGGTGCTCGCGACGCCGGTGCTGGCCGCCGGCGGACTCGCCGCCGCGCCGTTCCTGCTCCTGCCGGCGGTGCTCGGCACGCTGATCATGTTGCCGCTGCTGGGGCGTCGCGCGGGCGGGACGACGAGGTCCAGTGGGCGCGACGACTGGCCGGCCTTCCGCGTGCTGTCAGCGGTCGTCATCCTGCGCTCGGTCGCCTACATCGGGCTCAGCTCGTTCCTGGCACTCTTCGTGCAACAGCGGATCCACCCCGGCGAGGCGGCAGGCGGCGCCGCGCTGTTCGTGCTGTTCACCGCCGGAGCCGCCGGCACGGTGCTCGGCGGCCGCCTGGCCAGGCGCTGGGGACGGGTCCGTACGATGCGGGGTGCCTACGGCGTGGCGGTGCTGGCGATCGCCGGCGTCGCGCTCGTACCGGGACCGGCGCTGTACGGGTTCGTCGCCGTTGCGGGCATCGCGCTGTACGTGCCGTTCTCGCTGCACATCACGCTCGGGCAGGACTATCTGCCCAACCGGGTGGGCACGGCGAGCGGGGTGACCCTCGGATTGGCGGTGAGCGTCGGCGGCGTCCTCGCCCCCGCTCTCGGCGCCCTGGCGGACGCGACCTCCCTGCGCACGATGTTGGCGGTGCTGACCATCTTCCCGATCATGGCGTTGGTCCTTGCCGGCCGCCTGCGCGAACCCGCCCGCCTCGAAGCCTCCGTCCGGCTCACCTGAGCACGGCACGGCCGCTGGCCGCCGCGGCCGGGGGCGTGCGTGCCGACAACGGGCCAGCGGTCGTGTCTCCAACCTCGCTGCGTGGCCAGGCCAACCCCTCCTCTCTGGGCTAGGGCGGGCGAAATGCCAGGTCACAGCGCGATTACTTGAAAATAACTCCGCCGATGGCCCGGTGGGAAGTGACTGTGCGATGACAGTTGTTCACCCCATCCGTCAGCGCCGCCCCGTGATTTTCTTTTGGCGCTCAGGGCGGCCGAGGTGTCAGCCGTCGCCAGGGCGCGACCGCGAATCTCGAATCAGCGGGAGCCACTTGCGGCCAGCCAGCCGCCCAGGAGCAGGTACAGCGAGCCGGAGATCCGGCGCATCCAGGTGGGAGCGTCGGGACGGTTCAGAAGGCGGGATCTTAGCGTCCCGGCCGTCAGGGCGTACGAGAGGTCGAAGACCGCTCCGATGAGCACGAACAGCAGACCGAGGAACAGGATCTGGGCCGCCGCCGGACCACGGGCGGGGTCGACGAACTGGGGGAAGAAGGCGAGGAAGAAGACCGCGGTCTTGGGGTTGCTGATGCCGACGATGAACGCCTGCCGGTAGACACCGCGTTCAGTGTGGCGGCCGGTGGGCCGCTGTTGTTTCAGCAGGGTCTGGACGCCCAGGAACAACAGGTAGGCGACGCCGAGCCAGCGCACGACCGCGAAGGCGAGCGCGGACGAGGCCAGGATCGCGGTCACGCCGAGCGCGGTGGCCGCCACGAAGATCGATGCCGAGGTCATCAGGCCCAGCGCCGACCGCACCGCCACGGGACGGCCGTGGCTGAGGCCGCGGGCCAGCAGGAACACCATGCTGGGCCCGGGAACGAGGTTGAGTATCACGGTCGCCGTCACGAACGCGGCCAGTGTTCCGGTCGTCAGCATGTCGGGAGCCTATTTCTGTGCGGTTCGTTCGCGTTGGAACGTGGCGTAGAGCCACCACAGGGACGGCAGCAGGAGCACGGCCCCGACCGCCAGCGCGCCGAGGGAGGCGGTCAGGACGGCGTCGGTCGCGGCGGCGTCCTGGACCCGCACACCAGGCAGCAGCCACGGGTACTGACCGGCTCCCCAGCCCCACAGCAGCCCGGCCACGGCCAGCGCGGCGGTGATCCGCACGGCCAGGTAGGCGCGGCGCCACAGCAGGACCAGTGACGCGATGCCCGCCACGATCGACAGCAGCAGCAGGGGGAACCCGCGGCCCGTGACCAGCCCGTCGAACAGGCGGGGAGCGTCGGCGTTGAGGACGAGGAGGCCGATGGCCGAGAGGGCTCCGACTGTGGCCCCGGTCCACAGTGCCCGCCGCCGGAAGGCCTCCGCCAGATCCGCCTCGCCGGCGCGTTCGGCGTCGCGCGTGAGGTAGACGGCGGCCAGGTAGGCGGCCGTGCCCACGGCGAGCGCGCCGGTGACGAGCGCGGTGGGGTTGAGCCAGCTGCCGATCAGCTCGCCCTTCGCGATGCCCGGCGGCACGCGCCCGGAGGCGATCGCACCGGCGGTCGTGCCGAGGAAGAACGGGGTGGCCACCGACGAGAAGGCGAACGTGGCGCCGAAGAGGCGGCGCTGCCACAACTCCTCGCTGACCTTGCGGAAGGCGAACGCGGCGCCCCGCGCGATGATGCCGAGGGCGGCCAGCGTCAGCGGGATGTAGAGCGTGGACGCCACGGCGGCGAACACCTCGGGGAACCCGGTCCACATCAGCACGATCACGAAGATCAGCCAGACGTGGTTGGCCTCCCAGACGGGCCCGATGGAGTGCTCGATCAGGCCGCGCTGCGGACGTCCGCGTTCCGCGCCGCCCGCGAGCAGGTCCCACACCCCGGCGCCGAAGTCCGCGCCGCCGAACAACACGTAGGCCGTCAGCCCGAGCCACAGGACGGTCAGCATGATCTCCGCGGCCGTCATGGTCAGATGACCTTGTACTCGGTGACGTCGGACTCCTGTGGTGCGACCGGCACGGGCTTGTCCCGCGCCAGCCGCCGCAGCACGTACACCGTGGCGATGGTGAGGATCACGTAGACCACGCTGACCAGAACGAATCCCCATACGAGACCGGGGGCGGGATTGACGGCGTCCTCGGTGCGCATCACCCCGTACACGATCCATGGCTGCCGCCCGACCTCCGTCACGACCCAGCCGGCCTCCAGCGCGAGAACGGCGGCGACGCCGGACAGCGCGGCGGCCCGCAGGAACCACCGCGATCGCGGTATCTCCCTCCGCCGCCACCACCCCAGTGCCGCCCAGGCCGCGAGTCCGAGCAGGGCGAAGCCCATCCCCACCATGATCTGGAACGCCCAGTGCACCACGTTCACCGGCGGCCGGTCGCGCGGCGGCGTCTCGTTCAGCCCGGTGATCTCCGCGTTCGGATCCCAGTGCGCCAGCAGGGACAGCCCGCTCGGCACCTCCACCGCGTACCGCATCTCCCCGTCCACAGCGATGCCGCCGAGATGCAACGGCACGTTCCGCTCGGTCTCGAAGACCCCCTCGATCGCCGCCAGCTTCACCGGCTGGTTGCCGGCCACGAAGTGCGCCGCCCAGTCCCCGACCCCGATCTGCACCGGCGTGATGACGGCGGCCACCGTGAAGGGCACCAGGAAACCGAGGCGGTGGTAGCGGTCCCGGCGTCCCCGCAACATCGCCACCGCGTACACGCTCGCCATCAGGAATCCCGCGACCATGAACGCGGCCAGGATCATGTGCACGGTCTGCGGCGGCGTGGCCGGGTTGAACATGGCCGCCCACGGATCAACGGCCACGACGCGGCCGCCCTCGGTGTCGAACCCGGTCGGCTGCTGCATCCACGCGTTCGCCGTGACCACGAAGAACGCGCTCGCCACGCCCGCGAGCACGATCGGAATGCCCGCCAGCATGTGCTGGACGGGCGGCAGCCGATCCCACGCGTACAGGTAGATCCCCAGGAAGATCGCCTCGATGAAGAACGCGATGCCCTCCAGCGAGAACGGCAGCCCGATGACCTGCCCGTACGTACCCATCAGACCCGGCCAGAGCAGCCCCATCTCGAACGACAAGATCGTCCCGGAGACCGCACCGACCGCGAAGAGCACACCCATCGCCCGCGCCCACCGGCGCGCCAGCAGCCGGTAGTTCACGTCCCCGGTCCGATGCCCACGCCACTCCGCGATCAGCGTGATGGCGGGCATCCCCACGCCCAGGCAGGCGACGATGATGTGCCAGCCCAGCGACAAGGCCATCTGCATCCGGGCCGCACCCAGATCGGCACCGGTCTCCGCAGCGAGCAGGCCCGCGTCCATCGAATCCCGCCCTTCCGTCCCCTTGGTCACCTCCCCTCTCCCCGCCCCTCGGGCACGGAAAACCGGCCCGCAACCTTGATCGGGCCCCCGGCCTGCCGAATCCGGCCAGTCTGGAGGTCCGTGCCCTACCACCAGTTCAAGGACAAGGAGAGGCCGGCCCTGGCAGAGACCGGGCGGCGGCGGCGAGGGCCTGCACGCCTTCGACGATCCGCGCCTCGTTCAACTCGGAGTAACCCAGGATCAGGCCCTGCCGCCCCTCGCCGCCGATCCGGTACGGCCCCACGCCCGCGACCTTCACGCCCTCGCGGGCGGCGGCCACGATGAGGTCGTCCTCCCGCAGCCCTTCGGGGAGCCACGCGACCAGGTGCAGCCCGGCGGCGATGCCCGTGGGCTCGAAGGCGGGCAGGTGCTGCTCCAGTGCGCCGAGCAGCGCGTCGCGGCGGCGCCGGTAGAGCGGGCGCATCCGCCGCAGATGCCGGTCGAATTCGCCGCGGAGCAGGAAGTCGGCGAAGGCGAGTTGTTCGATCGCGGGTGACCCGCGGTCGGCCAGGAGCTTCGCCTCGGCGATCGCCTCGGTGAGGTGCGGCGGCGGCACCAGCCACCCGAGGCGCAGGCCCGGCGCGAGGGTCTTGCTCACCGAGCCCGCGTGGGCGACCACGTCGGGCGCCAGCCCCTGGATCGCGCCGACCGGCGCCCGGTCGTAGCGGAACTCGGCGTCGTAGTCGTCCTCCAGGACCACCGCGCCGCGGTCCCGCGCCCAGCGGACCACCGACGCGCGGGCCTCGGCCGGCAGCACCCCGCCGAGTGGCCATTGGTGGGACGGCGTCAGGACGACGAGATCGGCCGCGCTGCGCTCCAGGGCGTCCACCCGGACGCCGTCCTCGGAGACCGGCAGCCCCACGACGTCGAGCCCCCGCGCCTCGGCGAGCGGACGGATGTCATCGTCGGGCGAGGGGTCCTCGACGGCGATCCGCCGCGCGCCGCGCCGCGCGAGGACGTCGACCATGAGGCCCACCGCCTGGCCGAACCCACTGGTGATCACGATGTGCGACGCGGACACCGAGGCTCCGCGCGCCCGGTTGAGGTAGTCGGCCAGCGCCTGTCTCAACTCCGGCATGCCGTACCCGTCAAGGTAGTTGAGCCTGTCGTGCGGCGCGTGGGTCACCACCCTTTTGAGGGAGCGCAGCCATGCGGCCCGGGGAAAGGCGGCCGCGTCCATGCGCCCGTACCCGAAGTCGATGCGCGGCGGGGCCGCGGGCGCCGGCGCGGGACGCGAGACCGGCTGCCCGGGGCCGGCGGCCACACGGGTGTACGAGCCGGGCGTGCTGCTGAGGTACCCCTCGGCCACCAGCTGGTCGTAGGCCTCGACCACGACGCCCCGTGAGACCCCCAGCTCGGCGGCGAGCCGCCGGGACGGCGGGACCGACATGCCGAGCGGAAGCCGCCCCGCGCGAATCCCCTCGCGCAGGGCGGCCTCGATCTGCCGATGGAGCGGAACCGGCCTGGTCCGGTCGAGCTCTACGAGGAGCTCGTGCACCGCCCCGGAGTTCACCGTCGTCCTGACCACGGTCGCAGGCTAGCCCCCGCCCGCTCACAATGCTCTTTCACGGGTGCTCATCCCACGACGAACGCCCCGACCGACACGCCGCAGAGGGCCAGCCCGGCGCCGTGCGTCAGGCTCGTCCGCTCCCGCAGCATCAGCGCCGCGAGGGCGATGGTGAACGCGGGGTAGAGCGAGGTGATGACGGCGGCGATCGCCATCGCTCCCTCGCGGGCGGCGAAGAAGTAGAGGATCGTCGCGGAGGCACCGAGGATCCCGGGCCACACCGCCGTCCAGGAAGCCGCCTGCCTCGGCGCACCGCGACCGCTGCTGATCGCGAGGACGCCGAGCACCACGACGGCGGTGACCTGCCCGGCGGCCACCGGCCAGAGTCCCGCGCCGTCCCCCGCCCGGTCCAGGCAGACGAACAGCACCGCGAAGCCGAGCCCGGCCAGCAACCCTTCGCCTACTCCCCCCGAGCTGAGGCCGCGGCGCCCGGATTCCGACGACACGAGCCAGATCCCAGGGATGGCCAGCGCGATGCCGAGCACGGCGGCGGTCGTGAGACGTTGCCCGAACGCGATGTCCACCAGCACGGGAACGCCCGCCGCGCCGACGGCAGAAAGCGGCCCGGCGACGTTCATCCGTCCCCGTGACAGTCCCCGGTAGAGCGCGAGCGTCCCCACGGCACCCCCGATGCCGGCGGCCAAGCCCCAGAGGGTCGCCGCGCCGCCGGGTGCGGCCGACCCGATCGCGAGGGCCGCGAGGACGGCCGTCGTCGCGGCGGCGGTCTGACCGACCAGCCCGACGAACGCGTAGTGGGCGCGGCGTGACAGCAGTCCGCCGTAGAAATCAGAGGCGCCGTAGAGCATGGCGGCGGCGAGGGCGAGAACCAGCATCGACTTCATCCTTTCTCGGTACTGGTAGCGATCCTCGCCCCGAATCGGACGTCACGGCAGGGCCGATTCCGTCCCGCGATACAGGTCCGATTTCGGGATTCACTCGACGATGCCTGCGCGGAAGGCCGCGATGGCCAGCTGCACCCTGTTGGTGGCGGCCAGCTTGTCGAAAAGCCGGGAGATGTGGCTCTTCACAGTGGCCTCGCTCATGTGCAGGTTGGCGGCGATGGCGGCGTTCGCGTGACCGAGGCCGATCTGGACGAGCACCTCGCGTTCCCGTTCGGTGAGCGCGTGCAGCCGGTCCAGTGCCTCACGCCGGCGCCGGCTCCGGTCCTGGGCGGTGACACGGTCGATCACACGCCGGGTCACCTGGGGCGAGAGCATCGCGTCCCCCGCCGCCGCCTGCCGTACGGCTTGCAGGAGGTCGCGGGGAGGGGTGTCCTTGAGGAGGAAGCCCGTCGCCCCCGCTTCCAGTGCCCGGAAGACCGCGTCGTCGGTGTCGAACGTGGTGAGCACTATCACCGCCGGTGGACGGTTCCGGGCACGGATCGCCGCGGTGGCGGTGAGCCCGTCGAGGCCGGGCATGCGGATGTCCATCAGGACGACGTCGGGCCCGGCCCGGCCGACCAGGTCGATGGCCTCCCGGCCGGTGGCGGCCTCGCCGATCACCGTCAGGTCGTCCGCCGTCTCCAGGATCATGCGCAGGCCCGCGCGCACGAGGGCCTCGTCGTCGACGAGCAGGACCGTGATCACGACGCGTCGCTCAGCGGTGTCTCGTCCACCCCGTGGTCGCGCCAGGGGAGGTCGGCGCGCAGCCGCCAGCCACCGGAGCCGGCCGGGCCGCTCTGCAGCGTGCCGCCGACCAGGCGGACCCGCTCGGCGAGCCCGACGAGACCGGCTCCCGATCCGGGCAGGTCGCCGGCCCGGTCGCCAGCGGTGTTGTGGACGGTGACGGTCACCGTGCCGCCGTCGCCGCGGTCCACGGTGACGGTGGTCCGGGAGTGCGGTGCGTGCTTGCGGGCGTTGGTGAGTCCTTCCTGAACGACGCGGAAGACGACGCGGGCCATGACCGGTGGCAGCGGCCCGGCCCGATCGTCGAGCTCGACCCGCTGACCGGCCTGGATCGCAGCGCCGACCAGAGATCCCAGATCCGAGAACGGCTCGTCCGGGGGCGGCTCGTCCGTGCGGAGCGCGTCCAGGACATAGCGGAGCTCCTGGAGTGCCTCCCTGGCGGTGACCCGGATCAGTGCGGCTCCTTCCTGGACCCGGGCGGAACCCTCGCTCGCGGTGAGTTCGAGCGCGCCGGCGTGGAGGGCGATCAGGGAGACCTTGTGGGCCAGCACGTCATGCATCTCCCGGGCGATCCGGGCACGTTCGCCGGCGCGGGCCTGCTCGTCGCGCAGCCTTCGGCCGGCCTCCGCGCTCTCCGCCCGTTCACGCCACGACTCGGCCAGCGCCCGCCGCGTGGCCACGTACGTGCCCGCCGCCGTCACGAGTGCGGCGGCGACGGCCATCCACAGCGCGTTCTCCGGCGTGAGGCATCCACGCGTGTCGGAGCGGAATGTAAGCACCACCCGAATACAGGCCGACGATCACAGGCCCCGGATTGCCCGACAAGGCGCCCGCCGCGAAACTTCCGGTGGAGTCTTGGTGATATAGGCGATCGTTTGGCGACTCTGAGTAAATACTTCATAGCGGAACGCTATGTTTGTGCCGTGAAACTGGTGGTGCAAGTCAAGCTGCTGCCGACGCTTGAGCAGGCGGCGGCGCTGGAGGCGACTCTGCACGCCTGCAACACGGTTGCCAATCATGTGTCAGGCGTGGCCAACCGGCAGCGGGTATTCACCCGGACCGGGTTGCAGAAGCTGCTGTATCACCAGGTGAAGGCGCTTGGGCTGTCGGCGCAGCCGGCGTTGCATGTGATCCGTAAGACCGCTGACGCCTACACCACGCTGCACGCCCAGATCGACGCCGGGCTGCTGGGCGCAGAGAGCTCCAAACGCCGCCGCAAGGCGGAATCCAAGCCGGTCGCGTTCCGGCCTGATGCGTCGCAGCCGTTCGATGACCGGTGCCTGTCCTGGCAGATGGATGCGCGTACGGTGTCGATCTGGACCGTCCACGGCCGGATGCAGGGCATCGTGTTCACCGGCAAGCCGTCCCACCTGACGACTCTGGCCGAGCATCGCAAGGGCGAGTCGGACCTGGTGCTGCGGGACGGCATGTGGTTCCTGTACGCCACCTGCCAGATCCAAGAGGCTGAGCCCTACGAACCGGTCGACTGGATCGGAGTGGACAGGGGATCGTGAACCTGGCGACCACCTGCGACGGCACCAATCACCAGGGCAAGGGCCTGAAGAAGTATCGGCGGGCGCAAGCCCGGCGGCGCGCCGAACTGCAAAAGAAGAAGACGGCGGGGTCACGCTCAGCGGCCCGCCGACTGACACGGCGAAAGGCCCGCGAGGGCCGCCACGCCACGAACGAGAACCACAAGATCAGTAAGCAGATCGTGGCCGATGCCCAACGCACCGGACGCGGGATCGCGCTCGAAGAACTGCGCGGGATCCGTGACCGGGTACGGCTCAAGCGGCACCAGCGGGCCACGCTCTCCAGTTGGCCGTTCCACCAGCTCGGCACCTTCCTGGCCTACAAGGCCCAGCGGGCCGGGGTGCCCTGCATCGAGGTGGATCCGGCCTACACCTCGCAGACCTGCCCGCGCTGCGGGCACGTCGCACGCAACAACCGTCCCGATCGGGACCGCTTCTGCTGTCGTCGATGCGGGCTCGCTGGCCCCGCCGACCACATCGCCGCCGTGAACGTCCGCCAACGGGCGCGCACGGCGTGGGCATTCGTCAGCATGCCCGACCCGACCCCAGAACAGGGGAAAGGTGATGCGACCCCGGCACGGCAGCCAGCCGCGAAGGGGAGCGCAACGAGGTGTGAACGACCGAGCCGCAAGCTCAGCCGTTCACGGCCGAGAAGCTGACGGGCGAGACGTGGACGCCCCGGGCCGACGGCCTTTACACGCACCGCGGCGGAAGGGACCACCTCGTGTTCCTCGCCGGACCTGACGGCCACCGGTATGCCGCGACCGACGGCCCCGCGTACCAGCTGATGGGCACCGCCGAGACTCTGCCGTTCAACCTGGGAGTGCTGCTCGTCGCCGTGCTCCTGATGGCCGCCTTCGCGTCGTTCTTCACCGTCGCAGGGTGGCGAGGTTCGGGCGCCGGTCCCGTCGCCCGCGTCCATCAGGTCGGCCTGCTCGCCGGCCTGTCGGCCCTCGCGTGGTTCCTCTGGCAGTGGAACCTGCTCGGCCCGTTCTGAGCCATCACGCTGCGGCCTACCGGCGGGAACCGTCGTGGGCGTCGGCGGGCTCGGGCTCGGGAGTGAGGAAGTCCTGAAGCTCCCGATGACGGAACTGGTAGGTGGCGCCGCTGACGCGGAGCAGGCGCGCCTCACAGGCCCAGTCCAGGAACGTCCACAGGCGGAGCGGGAGCAGGCCGCGAGAGGCGGCGACGAGCAAGCCGATCATGGTGCGGGACCAGGCGATCGCGCCGAAGGCGAGCCCGAACGTCACACCGCCGGTGAGCGCGCAGAGAACGGAGACGAGGAGGTCCTGGTTCATGACGAACACCAGGAACGCGGCGACGCCGCCGGTGAGGCCGAACGCCAGCCCGATCGTCGGGTTGCGGTGCAGGGCCTCGCGGGGGTGGGCCAGCTCCGCGTCCGTGCTCCAGCCGCCTGTGGCGATCTTGAAGGCGACGCCGAGCGCGAACGCCGCGGCGAAGGCGCCGGTGACCACGAGGGTGAACGCGACCGGACCGGCCCCGGCGAGCCGCAACGGCGGCAGCCCGGTGAGCGCGCCGCACAGCCCGAACCCCATGAGGCTGGCGGGCTCGGCCCGGATCGCCTCGGCGACGGTCATGCGCTCGGCCCCGCGCCGCCCCGCGGCGGTCACCCCGATGACAGCGCCGAGGACGAAGCCTCCGATGAAGCCCCCGACGACGGCGAAGCCGAAACCGAAGACCTTGCCACCGGTGAGCCAGAGCCCGCCCAGGCCGCCGAGCACTCCGGCCGGTGCGCCCACCAGCCCGCCGAGCAGGCCACCGATCACCCGCTGGCGGCGTGGCACGTTGGCCCGCCCACCCGCGGCCGACGGCCACGGCGACAACGCCAGCCCGGTCGCGATGGCGACCCAGCCCGCCATGAGCGCCAACGTGAAACCCTCGGCGAGACCGATGCCGGCGCCCGGGCCGTCAGGTGGGTCGACGGCGGAGCCCGTCCAGAACGCCAGCATGGCGACGACCGCGAACGCCGCGCAGCACAGTCCGTGCAGGGCCCGGACCCGGCGCCGACCACCGATCGGCCATAGCAGGTGCGGGACGACGTCGATCGCCGTCAGACCGGGCGGGGGCCGGTCGATCTCGACGGCATGGACGGCCTGCCAGCGCAGGTGCGCGGCGAGATGCACAAGCCAGGTGCGCACCTGTTCGGGACGGTACGGAGCCCGTGTTCCGCCCCCTTGGCTACGCCCCACCGCCCCCGGGTGAGCACCGCGCGGGGTCAGGTCGGTCGCCGCCGGGACGTACGCGTCGAGCAGCCGCCGGGTGATCCGGGCCGCCGCCTTGCCGGGGTCGGTGTCCGGGTCGGCCTGCAGCAGCTCGGCCGGGTCGGCGCCGGACTCCACGGCGGTCACGGTCAGCAGCAGCCGCCACGGCGTGGCCAGCGCGAGGTGCACGGCCGCCGGTCCGGACAACATCGTGACGATGCTGTCGCGCTGCTCGCCGCACGGATGGCCCTCGGGCCAGCGGGCGCGCAGGTAGGCGCCGATCTGCTCGGCGGTCAGGGAGTGCAGGTGGATCCGGGCGGCGTCCTCGAGACCGGCCCGGACTTCGGCCAGCTCGGCGTAACGGTCGGCGCGGCAGGTCACGACCACCGCCCCCGCGTGCCGTCCGGACAGGTCGCTGTACCGGTTGAGCTCGGCCAGCAGGCCGATGGCGCGGCGCGGCGGACCGCTGGAGGGCGCGGGGTCCAGCTCGTCCAGCCCGTCCACCACCGGCAGCACCCGGCGATCGCGTACGAGCCGGGCCGCGTCGTCGGCCGGGAGCCCGTATTCCTGCGTCAGCTGCCCTGCGATCCAGGGTTCGAACGGGGTTCCCAGCGTCCAGCGGGCCGCGTCGAGGCGTACCGGGACCATCGGGCGCCCGCCGGGCGGCGCGCCGCCCGCCCTGAAGGTCTCCATCAGCTGCAGCACGAGCTCGATGGCGAGCACCGTCTTGCCCGCCCCCGACTCCCCCACGACGAGCAGGCGCCGTGGCCGCAGTCCGTTGAAGTACCGGCCGATCGAGCGCAGGTCGTCGGTCACCTCGCCCTCCTCGCCGGGGAGGAGCGGCCCGGCGTGCGGGCCGAAGGAGATCGGGGCGATGTTGTAGCCGCCGAGCAGTCCCTTGCGCGCCCTGTCCGCCTCGCCCGCCACGCGCCGCGCCAGGAGCTCGAGGGCCTGGTCGTCATGGGGGCGGTCGGAGGCCTCCACCTGAGCCATGATCCAGGTCTTGACCGCCTCCGGCACCGCCACGGCCGCCGGCGCTTCCGCGGTCCCCGGCGCTGCGGCCTCCTCCGCCGGAGCATCTGGAGGGGCCGCTGAGGCGGGCGGGCGGGTCGACGGGTCGGCCAAGGCCGTCCTCGCGGCACGCCAGCGTTCGAGCTCGACGGGGATGAGCTCGGCCGGGTAGTCGCTGTACTGCAGGCACGCGGTGACGAAGGCCTTGACGAAGTCCCACCGCGGCACCTTGCCCGTCTGCCGCAGCACATGCGAGATCGTGCTCTTCGGCAGCGCGTCGATCGCGGTGCCGTCCGGAATCACCGTCTGGCCGCCGAGGGAGCGCAGCCTGCTCAGCGACGGCTCACCCGCCCATTGCCTGAGGCTCACCAGCGCCTGGACGAAGTCGGCCGTCGTACGGGCCCTGCTGGGATCGGGAGGACGGGGGGTGCTCGCGGTCATCGGGGCTCAGTCTCCACCAGTGCCCATTCGAACGTCGCCCTCTCCCGTCGCGGCCACCGGCCGCCGTCCCGGCACGTGCCCACCAGCGTCTGGACGTGATGTGACTCCATCAGGAAGTTGCGCGCCTCGTCGGACTCGACGAGTTCCCTGCCGACCGCGATGGGGACGAACCCGTGGCGCGGAATATAGACCCAGCGGCCGCGATCCCAGTCATAGGGGTCGAACCAGTGGTGGCGGACCGTGCCGGACACCCGCACGTCCGGTCCGGTCCGGGTGAGGACGAACGACCCGCGCGAGCGCAGCTGGCTCATCCTGCTGACGTAGAAGAGCTCGGTGCCGATGAACGCGTTGATCCGTGCGTCCCAGTGGTCCTTCACCCAGGTCGACTCGCCGTCGGGCAGCTGCCGCGCCGCCCGCGTGAGCTGCCGTTCGAACCTGCGCTGGTTCTTGCGCTCGGCCTTCCTGATCACACGGAACGAGCGCAGCCATCGTCGCGACATCGACCTGGAGGCGCCGGCGCCGTCCATGAAGTGGTCGAGGAAGTCCGCGGCCATCGGGTGGATCTCCCGGCTCTCGGCCACGATCGAGCGGAACAGCCCGGCCAGTTCCGGGACGGGACGGCCCGTCCGGCGCCGGAAACCTCGAAGGAACATCCTTGCCTCGCCCGTCCACGTGGGAGTCGTTCTCCAAGCCGGCCTGTACGCTCAGTGACATATCTCGCGGAACGCCTCCTGGGGCACGTAGCGTTCCCACTCTTCGCGCGTGAACGACCGGCCGGCGTTCGCGCATGCGGCGGCGGCCAGATCGGCCGGCAGCGCCACGTTCCAGAGCCGCACGGCCTCGGCGCTGGCCGCGGCCACGGTCCGTCCGTCCCGGCCGTAGGCGATCCCGCTCACGCCCCCGCGGACACGGCTGGTCAGCGGATGCCCCACCTGGCGATAGGTCAGCAGATCCCACAGCCGTATGGAGCCGTCCATGGCCCCCGTGGCCAGCGCCGCGCCGTCCGAGCTGAACGCGATCGTGGTGACGGCGCTGTCGAAGCCGGTCAGGGCGGCCCCGACCGGGCGGCCGCGCACCAGGTCCCACAGCCGCACGGACTCGTCGTCGGCGGTGATCGCCAATGTCACGCCGTTGGGGCTGAACGCGAGGGCGTCGACGAGGCCGTTGGACGTGACGGCGAGCGGACCGCCGCGAGGGCGGCCTGTCGCGATGTCGAAGACGCGCACCTTGCGGTCGAAGCCGGCGGTCGCCAGGGTGTTGCCGTCGGGGCTGACCGCCATCGCCGACAGAACCTCGGTGTGCCCGGGAACGCGGATCCGGGGGCGGGTCTCGCGGCGTGCCCCGACGTCCCAGAACAGGATGGCGTCGTTCAGCTGGACGGCGAGGAGCCTCCCGTCCGGGCTGAACTCCACCAGGCCCATGCGCCGCCCGAGCTGCGCGACGGGGCCGGTCTGCCGCCCGCTCGCCGTGTCCCACGTCCGCACTCCGTCCGAGCCGACGGAGGCGACGGTGCGCCCGTCCTTGCTGAAGCCGATGCCGTAGATGCCTGCGCGCTTGACCGCCGGACCTCCGCTCGCCGGACGCCCGTTCGCGGGGTCCTCCGGGTTGCCGATCGGACGCCGGGAGGCCACGTCCCAGAGCCGGATCGCGGTCCCGGAGCCCTCGGGGCCGCTCGCCGCCAGCGTCCTGCCGTCGGGGCTCAGCGCCACCGTGGTCGATCCGCGCAGGGCTCCGCCGATCTGCTGGTAGGTCACCGGGTCTCCCAGCCGCACCACCCCGTCGGCGCCGGCGGCGGCGACGAACCTCCCGTCGGGGCTGAACGCCACCCGCCGGACGGTGAAGTGGCTCTCGTCCAGCGCCACCCCGACCTGCTGGTGGGTGGTCACGTCCCAGAAGCGGGTGGCGCCGTCGCTGCCTCCGGTGGCGAGCCTCGTACCGTCCGGACCGTAGGCGACCGACTGGAAGGCCGCCGCGCCCTGGGAGTTCATCAGGGGGGTGCCGATCTGGCGGTGGGTGTCCATGTTCCACAACCGGACGGTGCGGTCCGCGCCCGCGGTCGCGAGGGTCGTTCCGTCCGGGCTCAGGGCCACGTCGTTGACCTCGCGGGTGTGCCCTTCGAACGGCTCACCGATCTGCTTGGAGGTCGCGGTGTCGTAGAGCCGCGCGGTCTTGTCCGCGCTCGCCGTGGCCAGGCGCTTCCCGTCGGGGGTGAAGACCACCGCGTGGACGGGGTTCACTCCGATCAGGCCTGGGGCTTCGCGGCCCATGCGAGCTCCGCTCCAGCGGCGCGCGGTCACGTCGTACAACCGGACAGTGCCCTTCAGGGTCGCGATCGCGAGAGTCCTCCCGTCCGGGGCGAACGCGAGCGCCGACACGACCCCGCCACCGTCCAGCGGGGCGCCCACCTCCCGGTGCGCGGCGACGTCCCAGAACCGGACCGTCCCGAGGCAGGCCGTGGCCAGCATCCGGCCCTGGAGCCCGAGGACCGCCTTGACGCCCGAGGTCGAACACTCCGTTTTGGGGTGGGCGAACGGGGCGCCGATCTGACGGCGCGTCACGGGATCCCAGAGCCGTGCGGTGCCGTCCTCGCTTCCGGTGGCCACGCGCTTGCCGTCGGGGCTGAACACCACGGTCCGGACGTCCGAGCCGTGCCCCTTCAGCGTTCCCCTGCCCGGGCGCGCCGCCGCGGCCAGCAGGCGGTGGCGGGCCTCGACGGTGGGCGCGATCCGCCATGCCGCCACGGCCAGCAGCGACGCGGCGACCGGATCGTCGGCGACCTCGCTCTGGGCGGCGAGCTGGCGCGAGATCGCCAGGTCGCGCTGGCGGTCGGCGTCGTTCGCGGCGGCGAAGGCGGCGACGGCGGCGATGAGGGTGAGGACCGACGACACCGCGAGGACGGCCATGATGACGCGACGGCGGCGCCCGGCGCGGCGGGCCTCCCGGGTGGACGCCGCGAGGAACGCCTCCGCCGTCGGGCCCGGTGGCGGGAAGCTGACCGGGTCGCTCTCCCATCGCGGCCGGCTGTCGTCGACCGACAGCAGCCGGACTCCCCGGTAGAGGTACGCGGGGTCGCGGCCGTGCTCGGCCCACTGACCGGCGTCGTCGAGGAGGCCTTCGTAGACCGTCTGCGCGGTCAGGTCGGGATCGATCCACTGCCGGAGGGCGGGCCAGGCGGTCAGGAGCGCGTCGTGCGCGATCTCGACGGTCTCCTCGTGCAGGGTGATCAGGCGCTGGTCGGCGAACGCCGACAGCAGCGCGCCGACCCGGTCCCGCCGTTCCGCCGCGGGTATGGACGGCGCGAAGGCGGCGGCGTGGAGCTCGGCGAGCGTGACCGGCCGCCGCGCCGCCCGGCCCCCCGCAGTGATCACCGTCATGCGGCGGAAGAGCTTGAAGGCGATCTTGCGGTCCTCCGCCGGGAGCCCCTGCACGACCTCGTCGGCCGTGCGGCGCACGGAGTCGCGGACCTGTCCTGCCTCCTCGTAACTCCGGATGGTCAGACGGCCGTTCTCCCGCTTGTGCCAGGTGTTGCGCAAGGCCTGCGAAAGGAGAGGCAGGGCACCCGGGTCGAACCTGTCGTCAGGTGACCTGTCCGCGCGCAGGTCACCAAGGATGGTCTCCACCAGGCCGGGCTCGATCTTCAGGCTCACCGCCGACGCGGGGCCGGTGATGGCCAGCCGCAGGTCCGCCTCGGTCATGGGCTCGACGATGACCTGGCCGTCCTGGATCGCCTCGGCGAACTGCGGGTACGCCGCACACCTGTCCCAGTAGTCCGCGCGCAGGCCGATGACCACCGCGGCCCGCGTGGGTCCGTTGGCGAGGGCGTGCAGGATCCTGACGAAGGACTGGCGCTCCTGCTCGCCGGTCACCAGGGTGAAGAGCTCCTCGAACTGGTCGACCACCAGCACCAGACGGCCGTCCGGTGTGAGAGGGCCCGCCAGGGCCGACCCCGGGTCATCCCGGAGCCACTCCTCCACCTTGTCGACGGATCCGCCGTACGTCGCAGCCCACGCCTCGGCCAGCGCCCGTGCCGGATTCGAAGTCGGGGTGAGGAGCAGGCACGGCCAGCGCTGCGATCCGTCGACCGGCAGCATCCCCTCCGCCAGTGCCGGGATCATCCCCGCGCGCAGGAGCGACGACTTGCCCACACCCGACGCGCCGGAGACCAGCAGGATGGAACCGCGTTCCCGGACACGAGGCCCGAGGCGGTCGAGGAGGCTGCGAGTCGCCCTCGCACGCCCGAAGAAAAGCTCGGTCCTGTCGGCCTCGAACGGCGCCAGTCCTTGGTACGGGCACGGTCCGGCGCCATCGCCCGGCGGCGGTGTTACGGCGGCGTCCATGTCCCCCATGGCCCTTGTTGTGACTAACCGCGGCCATGGTAGAGCAAACGCTTTCATACCTGTACGGAAGGCAGGACCGATTCAGGCCGCAGCATGGCCCCCGTTCAAGATCGTCCGATCCCGTCCATTTCCGTCCGAACGATTGCCGCCGCAGGTAGGGCCCACTTTGAGTGGAAGCTCGTGGAAGCCCGGATTCGTCGTTTCAAGGGGGCAGACGATGGTGGCCCGTGTCACCCGGAGATTCTCGGTCTTGGGGAGCTTGCAACTGAACGTGGGTGGCTCCCCGCGGACGGTCACCGCCGGCAAGGAGCGGACGATAGCGGCGGCGCTCCTGCTCCATGCGAACGAGACCGTTCCCGTGGACAAGCTCATCGAGTATGTGTGGGAGGTACCTCCCCGTACCGCGAGGTCGTCGCTCTACGCGATGGTGAAACGGCTCCGGCTCTCACTGGGCGACTCCGACGTCATCCGCACGACGAGTTCGGGCTACCTGATCGAGACCGCTCCCGGCGAGCTGGACCTGCACGAGTTCCACGCCCTCCGCAAAGAGGCCGGCCAGGCACGTGAACGGGGCGAACGGCTCGCCGAGCGGACGCGCCTCGGCAAGGCACTGGCCCTCTGGCGCGGACCGGCGCTCGCCGACGTGCCCTCGCCGGTGCTGCACCATTCGCTGGTCCCCAAGCTGGAGGAGGTGCGGCTGGAGACCATCCGCCGGCAGATCGACCTCGACCTGGACTCCGGCGGCCACACGCAGGTCGTGGGGCAGCTCCGGGATCTGACCCGGAACCACCCGCTCCAGGAGTGCTTCTGGAGCCGGCTGATGCTGGCGCTGTACCGCGCCAACCGGCAGGCGGAGGCACTGGCCGCGTTCACCGACGTCCGGCGGCTGCTGGACGAGGAACTGGGCATCGAACCCGGCACCGAGCTGCGCGATCTGCACACGAGGATCCTGCGGGCCGACCCCGCGCTCGATCCGGCGGGTGCCTCGGAGCCCAGCCGTCCCGCCGTGACCGTCCGGGCCTGGGAGCGGATGTGCCAGCTGCCGCCGGCGGCGGCCGACTTCGCCGCCCGTGACCTCGACCGGAGGCTGCTGGTCGACGGCCTCGCCGACGTGCACGGGCCGAGAGTGACGGTGGTGTGGGGCCCGGAGGGCGTGGGCAAGACCGAGCTGGCGGTCCGCGTCGCGCACGAGCTCCGCCCGTCCTTTCCCGACGGGCAGTGGTACGTGGCGCTGAACGGCGACGGCCCGTCGGCGGGCACCGAGCCCAAGCCGGTCGCCGACGTGCTGGCGGACCTGCTGATCGCGATCGGCGTCCCCGCGAACGCGCTCCCCCGGTCCGCCGAGGCGCGCGCCGCGGTGCTCCGGGCCCGGATCTCCGACCGGCGTGTCCTGCTGGTCCTGGACGGCGCCCGGAACGTCCAGGAGGTCAGGGCCCTGCTGCCCGGAACGCCGAGCGCCGCCGTGCTCATCACCAGCCGGTCGGCGCTGGGCGAGCTCCCAGGTGCCCGGCGGCACTCGGTGGCCGCCCTCACCGTGGACGAGTCCCTCGCGATGTTGAACGCGATGCTCGGTGAGAACCGTGTCCGCGCGGAGATCACGGCCGCCCGGGAACTGGCGGACGCCTGCGCGGGCGTGCCGCAGGCCCTCCGCGCGGCGAGCGCACGGCTGCTCGCCGACCCGCGCCTCTCGCTCGGCGATCTGGTCCGTGAACTGCCCCCGGCGCCCGGTCGTCAGCGTGAGCTTCACTACGCCGTGGCCGGATGAACGTAGGTGGCCAACAGGTTCCATGCCACGCTCGCCTGGGTGTCCATGGTGGTCCCCTCCCGCGTGGGCCTCACGCCAGTGGTTTCGGGTTCACGGGGAGCCGGTCGAGGGCGTGGAACGTGGCGGACGCGCGCCTGGTGAGATCGGTGTCCGCCAGGGTCAGATCGGGGAAGCGGCCGAACAGCCGCCGCAGCGTCTCCTCGGCCTCCAGCCGGCCGAGCGCGCGGCCGACGCAGTAGTGCACTCCGGTGCCGAACGAGAGATGGCCTGGATCGCTGCGCAGCATGTCGAAGCGTTCCGGGTCCTGGTACCGGGCTGGATCCCGGTTGACCGCGGCCAGGTCCACGACGACCTGGCTGCCCGCGGGCAGGTGATGCCCGGCCAGCACCTGGTCCTTGGTGGCGGTCCGGCTCAGGTAGTTGACCGGGTGGTGCAGCCGCAGGAGCTCCTCCACCGCGGCCCCGTAGAGGTAGGGGTTCTCCTGCAGCCGCCGTCGTTCCGGCGGGTTCGCCAGCAGCGCCATGACACCGTTCGCGATGAAGTGCGCGGGGGCCTCATGGCCGGCGATCATCAGCAGCACGACCATGGTGAGCACCTCCTCGACCAGCAGGCGATCGCCGTCGATCTCCATCGTCAGGAGCGCGCTGAGCAGGTCGTCGCCGGGCGACTCGCGCCGTTCGGTGAGGATCGGCAGCAGGAACAGCGAGCAGTTCCGCGCCGCCTCGCTGGCGTCGAGCAGCTGCCGGTCGGTCGGCCGCAGTTCCATGAACGCGACGATCCGGCTCGCGAACCCCAGCACGACCGCCGCGCCGTCGACGCCGATGTCGAGCATCTCGGAGATGATGCCGACCGTGATCGGGTACGCCAGGTCGGCGATGACGTCGAACTCGTCGAGCCCGTCCACGCCGTCCAGCGCCGCGTCGATGATGGCCCCGACCCGCGGCCGCATCGCGGCCACGCGCTTCGGGGTGAACCTGCGGGCGACGTGGTACCGGAGCCTGTCGTGCGTCGGCCCGTCGGTGAAGAGCGCCAGCATCGCGCTGACCAGGGACGGGAGCTCGTCCATGTTGCCCAGCCGGGCGACGAGGTCCAGGTTGTCGGCCCGGTCGCTGCTGAACCCGGAGTCCTGCAGGACCTTCTTCGCGGCCTCGTGGGAGGAGACGACGTAGACGTTCGTCTCCTCGTCGAAGTACACCGGCCCCGTGGCGTTGGGGAACGCGCGGATCCGTTCGTCGGTCATTCCCATCCCTTCACATCGGCGATGAACGCCGCCAATTGCCGCGATGGGAGGGCTCGCCGAACCACCGAGTGGCTCGCCTGTCCTGGGCATGCGCGGTCAGACCCGCTCTTCGGGGTAGGCCTTGGCGTGCCCGAAACCAATGTCGCCGCTCACCTGAAAAAGGGACCTTTCGTTCGGCCCGGCTATTTGAAGGATTCGGCGTGGTCCTCTGCCCATTCGGTGAACGAGCGGGGCGGACGACCGGTGATGTCCCGGACGGTGGAACGCACGCCGGGGCTTTCCATGAAGCACACGCCGAAGCTCTCGGCGACCTCCTCGGGAGAGGTCCGGATCTTCTCCATCAGATCGGGGTCCGCGGTCTCCTGGAACGACAGCTCGCGCCCCAGGGCCGCCCCGAGGGCACGGACCTTGTCCCCGGCGGTGACCTCCGCCGGGCCGGTGAGCGCGTACGTCCGCCCGTCGTGGTTCTCGACCAGGGCACGGGCCGCGACCGCGGCGACGTCCTCCGGGGCTATGACCGGCGACGGAAGGCCCCCGCTCGGCTGCCGGACGACGTCGTCCTCCCTGATGTCCCGGGCCCAGGCGAACGTGTTGGACGCGTACTCCCACGGCCTCAGCACGGTCCCTCGGAACCCGCCCTCCCGCATCACTCGTTCGGTCTCCAGCGCGAGCCGGCCCACGAATGATCGCGGGCGGGTCTCGGCCAGCAAGGACGTCACGAGGACGACGTAGGGCACCCCGGACCGGCCGGCCGCCCTGAGGACACGGGACGGATCACCGGCTTCGAGAAAAAGGAAGAGCTTGTCGACTCCGCGCAAAGCCCGGTCCAGGAACTCGGGCTCCCTCAGGTCACCTTCGACAATTTCCACGCCCTCTGGAAGAAGGGAATTCGCCCTGCGTGCGTTCCGCGTGGTCACCCGCGGTTCCCGCCCCAGCCGGCAAAGCTCGCGAACCAGCGGCACACCCATGTTGCCGGTCGCCCCGGTCACCAGAATCGTCACGAAAACAACGCTACGGACGGACTCTGGCGCCGACCTTGCGGGAACCTTGCGCCGTTGATCAGGTGGGATCGGCCGGGTGGGGTGCCACCGGAAGCGAGGCGGCCAGATGCCGCTCGCACCGCCCGGCCAGCTCCCGGTAGGCGCGCCGCCCCATCAGGGCGATCAGCTCGGGACGGTAGGAGAGGTAGAGGGGCTCGCCGGCTCCGTGAGCCGACCGCGCCCCGGTGCACCACCAGTGCAGGTCGTGCCCGCCGCTCCCCCACGTGCGCCTGTCGTACTCGGTGATGGTCACCACCAGGACCCGGGTGCCGTCCGGCCGGTCCACCCACTCGAACGTACGGCGGATCGGCAACTGCCAGCAGACGTCCGGTTTGAACTCCAGCGGCTCGCGGGCTTCGCGGAGGGCCAGCAGGTGCAGGGCGCAGCCCTCCCCGCCCGGGAAACCGGGGCGGTTGAGGAAGACGCACGCCCCGTCGACGATCCTTGTCTGGCGGCCGCCGTTCCGGGTGTTCTTGACGATGCCGTCGCCGGATCGATGGTGTTGCCAGGTCTCGGGGGTCAGCCGCGAAGCCTGCTCAAGCACCCGTTCCTCGTCCTCCTCGTCGGCGAAATGGGCTCCCAGCGAGCAACATCCGTCACTCGCCCGCCCGGCCACGATGCCCTGGCAGCCATGGCCGAACACGCAGTTCCATCGTGAGGTCAGCCAGGTCATGTCGCAGCGGAAGACCTGCTCCCCGTCGGCCGGATCGGGAAACTCCACCCAGACTCGCGCGAAGTCCAGCACCACCTCATCAGTCACCATGCCCGATCCCCCCTGACACCGAGTTCTACCCGTTCAACAGCTGCGTTCTACCTGTTCAACGACCGCCCTATCGAAGACCCCGCCACCCATCGACCATGACACACGGCCCCCACCCCGGTCCGCCCCAGATCAAGCCCGTCGTTTGAACCGCCCTGGCCACGCTGATCACCGTCCCGCCCGTTCTGGCGGCGGGCATCGGCTGGCTGCGGGCCCGGTCGGGCATTGACCGCGACGACCGGCCCTGACACTTCTGGAAAATGCCCGACTTCGCGTGCGGGCGGACTTTAGGCTGCCGCATTCAACGGCGTCGTGATGACGGGCCGGCAGGCTGTTAAATTAATAGAAACACTTAAAAAGTGCTGACGACGTCGTTCAATGCGTTCTTCGCATACCCGGCCCCATTTACGGATTCGGCTCGCACGTCTACCGTTCGGTTTCCCCGAACGGTGACGCGCAGCGCGCCGGAATTGCGAGGAGCACTTATGCGCATGAAGACTCTACTGGCAAGCGCGCTTGCCGCCCCGGCCGCGGTCGTGGCGTTCGCCGGGACGTCGCTCGCGCAGGAGAACCCCACCCCGCCGCCGACCCCGATGATCGTGGGCGGCGTGCCCGCGACCGAGACCTACTCATGGATGGCCTCCCTGCAGAGCTCCAGCGGCAGCCACAGCTGCGGCGGCACGCTGGTCGGCCCGCGGCACGTCGTCACCGCCTCCCACTGCGGCACGCCGTACCAGGTGCGGATCGGCACCACCAACCGCACGTCGGGCGGCGAGGTCCGCAGGGTCTCGGGCCGCCAGACGCTCGGCGCCGACGTGGCGTTGCTGACGCTGAGCACCGCCTCCACCCGGACGCCCGCGCCGATCGCGACCAGTGCGCCGGTCGGCTCCTCCACCCGGATCATCGGCTGGGGCCAGACCTGCTCGACCCGCGGCTGCGGCTCGGCACCGGTCGGCCTGCGCCAGCTCGACACCAGCATCCTCGCCGACTCCCGCTGCAGCGGCATCAGCGGCGCCAGCGAGCTGTGCATCAACGGCGGCGGCGGCCGCGGGGCCTGCTATGGCGACTCCGGCGGTCCCGCTGTGATCGGCGGACCGGGCAGCTGGCAACTCGTCGGCGCGACCAGCCGCGGCACGGCCGGCACGTGCGCCATCTCCCCCGCCATCTACGGTGACGTCACCTACTTCCGCGCGACCATCCTGCGCATCATCGGAGGCGGCCGATAGGCCCCTGCCCCTCTGGCGCCCCGGCTTTGGTCCGAGCCGGGGCGCCGCTCCGTTGACAGGAATAACAACCAAGCGCATGCTTGCCGTTGTGACGGCGATCACGTGATCGCCGTCACATGGTGCCGGGCGCGAGGCGCCGTCGAATCCGACCGTCACCTCGCGCGAAAGGGACCGCCGTGCCTGACCAGACCCCTCAGAATGACCAGACTCCTCAGCCTGACCAGACCCCTCGCCCCACCCGCCGTGCCGTCCTGCGCGGCGCGGCCGCCGGCGGGGCCGGGATCCTCCTCGGTTCGCACGTGCTCGGCAGCGTCGCGGCCCACGCCGACACCGCCGACGCGCCGGAGTACGACGTCGTGGTGGTCGGCGCCGGCGCCGCCGGCATGACCGCCGCGCTGACCGCGGCGAAGCGCGGGCTGAGCACGCTCGTGGTCGAGAAGGCGGCGAAGTTCGGCGGCTCGGCGGCCCGGTCCGGCGCGGGCATCTGGATCCCCAACAACCAGGTCATCCTCGCCGCGGGCGTACCGGACACCCCGGCCAAGGCCGCCGCGTACCTCGCCGCGGTCGTGGGGAACGAGGTGCCCGCCGACCGGCGGGCGGCGTTCCTCGGCAACGGCCCGGCGATGATCTCCTTCGTCATGCGGAACAGCCCGCTGCGCTTCCGCTTCATGGAGGGCTATTCCGACTACTATCCCGAGCTGCCCGGCGGCATGCCGAACGGCCGGTCCATCGAGCCGGACATGTTCGACGGCAAACTCCTCGGCGCGGAGCTGGCCAACCTGAACCCGGCCTACATCCCGGTGCCCAACGGACAGGTCGTTTACAGCGGCGACTACAAGTGGCTCAATCTCGCCCTGGTCAACGCCAAGGGAGCCGCGCTCGCGCTGGAGACGTACACCCGGTGGTCACAGGCCGTCAGCCAGGGCAAGAAGCCGCTCACCATGGGCCAGTCGCTGGCCGGGGCCCTGCGTGCCGGGCTGCTCCAGGCCGGCGTGCCCGTCTGGCTGAACAGCCCGCTCATCGACCTGCGCGTGGACGCAGGTCGCGTCACCGGCGTGCTGGTGACCCGCAACGGCACGCAGACCCTGGTCAAGGCCCGGTACGGCGTCGTCGTCGGCTCCGGCGGCTTCGAGCACAACGCGAGCATGCGCAAGCAGTACCAGCGGCAGCCCATCGGCACCGACTGGACCGTCGGCGCCGACTCCAACACCGGCGACGGCATCGAGGCCGGCCTGGAGGCCGGCGCCGCGGTCGCGCTGATGGACGACGCCTGGTGGGGACCGGCGATCCCGCTGCCCGGCGAGCCGTACTTCTGCCTGGCCGAACGCACCCTGCCGGGCAGCATCATCGTCAACCGGCAGGGCGCGCGTTTCGTGAACGAGGCAGCCCCCTACAGCGACGTCGTCCATGTCATGTACGACAAGAACCCCACCGCGCCGTGCATCCCCTCCTGGATGGTCATCGACCAGAACTACCGCAACCGCTACCTCTTCAAGGACATCGCGCCGACTCTGGACTTCCCGCGCGCGTGGTACGACAGCGGCGCGGTCGTCAAGTCCTGGTCGATCTCGGGGCTGGCCACGGCCATGGGCGTGCCCGGCGCCGCCCTGCAGAGCACGATCAGCCGGTTCAACGGGTTCGCCACGAGCGGCAAGGACCTCGACTTCAAACGGGGTGACAGCGCTTACGACCACTACTACACCGACCCCGCCGTCAAGCCGAACTCCTGTCTCGCCCCGCTGTGGTTGCCGCCGTACTACGCGTTCAAAATCGTTCCCGGTGATCTGGGGACCAAGGGCGGCATGGTGACCGACGCCAGCGCCCGCGTGCTCACCACGGGCCGCGCCGTCATCCCCGGCCTCTACGCGGCGGGCAACGCCAGCGCCGCCGTCATGGGCCACAGCTATGCCGGTGCCGGCTCGACCATCGGGCCCGCCATGACCTTCGCGTACATCGCGGCCAACCACATCGCCGACAATCGCTGAGTTTGATCAGGGCCGAAGGTCCTCCCCTCGCAGGAGGCGAAGCAGAGGCGTCACTGAGCAGTATGACGCCGGGCCGCCATTCTCCGACCTGAGCATGGGACGCCACGGGCCCGGGCGCCAGGCACGTCGGCACTCGCCGCCGGCGGGCGCCCGGGCACCCCGACGACCGTCTCCGGGGCATTCCCGATGGTGCGTCCGGCCCCCGGCCGCTTGGCTCGGCACATGGATCATTCACACCGCTCATTGATCGTCCTCGCCTCGGCGGGCGTGCTCGCCGCCGCCGCGACAGGCCTGGCCCTGGCCGACTCCCCCGGTACCGCACGAGCGCACACGCGCACCCAGGCCGCGCTGGACGCGATCGTCCGGCAGGGCACGCCCGGTGTGATCGCCGAAGTGAAGAACGGCGACCACAGGTGGAACGGGACGGCGGGGGTGGCCGAGATCGGCGGTCGTCCGCGTGCCTCCGGCGAGAGGTTCCGGATCGCCAGCATGACCAAGCCGTTCACCGCGACCGTGCTGCTGAAGCTGGAGGCCGACGGCGAGTTGTCGCTCGACGACAGCGTCGAGCGGTGGCTGCCCGGAGTGGTGCGCGGCACCGGCTACCACCCCGAGAAGATCACCATCCGGCGGCTGCTGAACCACACCAGCGGGATCTTCAACTACAACAACGATGAGGGCTTCCGTGCCAGATACGCCGGGGACGAGTTCGACAAGAACCGCCACACCAGGATCGCCCCGCGCGAGCTGGTGAACATCGCGCTCACGCACCCGGCGGTGTTCCAGCCCGGCGAACGTGGCCGCTGGGAGTACTCCGACACCAACTACATCCTGGCCGGGATGGTGATCGAGAAGGTCACCGGCAACAGCTTTGCGGACGAGGTCAAGGAGAAGGTCATCAAGCCGCTCGAGCTGAGCGACACCATCGTGCCCGGCACCTCCCCGCAGCTTCCGCCGCCGCACGCGGTCCACTACTCCACGCTGTTCGAGGACGGCCCGAACGCGAAGATCCGTGATGTCACCGAGTTCAGCCCCACGGTCGCCTGGTCCGCAGGAGAGATCATCTCGACCACCGCGGACGTGAACACCTTCTTGTCCCGGCTCATGCGCGGAGACGTGCTGCCCCCGGCGCAGCACCGGGCGATGTTCCGCACCGTCCGCGTTGAGGGAGCGGACGGGCACGGCGGCGCGAAAGACCGCTATGGCCTGGGCATCCGCAAGTTCAGGCTTGGGAAGGGCTGCTGGGTCTGGGGCCACGGCGGCATGCTCCCTGGATCCGCGTCCCGCACGGCGGCCACCCGCGACGGCCAGCATGTTCTCACCATGAACCGCAACGGCGACTGGGGTGAGCAGAAGTTGGAGGACGCCGTCCTCAAGACCGAGTTCTGCCGGCAGTAACGCGAGAGCCTCCTGGACGGGCCGCAGGTGGCCCGTCCAGGAGGTGGTGGCCCGTCCAGGAAGCTGGTGGTCAGCGCGAGGAGCGCAGCGGGAAGCCTGGGCTGTAGGTCGTGAAGGCGGGCTTCACGACCTTCTCCTGGCCGGTCAGGAAGTCGATGGGGATCTGGTACGGCCGCGGGAAGGTGCTCGCCGCCCGGTTGAGGCGCTTGGGGCTGAGGTCCGGCCACTTGCCCGTGTCGAGCCGTTCGATCAGATTGCGCATCGTGACGACTTCCTCGGCGGCCGTGAACGCGCAGTGGCTGCCCCGGTCGACAAAGGTCTGACGCAGCTTGGCCGGGTCGCCGTGCCGCTTGACCTGCTCGGCGTACCAGCGCTGACCGTACTCGGGGGCGCCGCCGTCACCGGTGTTGTGAATGGTGAGAACGGGAGCGGGCGTGGTCCCCCGCGCGACGCCGTAGCGGAAGAGGTACGGGACCGCCCCTGGATCCGCGGCGATGCGGGGAGCGCCGGCGAGCCGCTTCAGGTCGTCCTTCACGCTGAGGCGGGCCGCCCTGTACGCCTTGGCGACCAGGGCTTTCTGCCCTGAACGTGCCAGCTGCCGTCCGTAGTCGACGCCGACGTTCCAGGAGGGATTACCGCCCGCGCGGCGTTCGATGTCCGCGCGACCGATGGGTCCGTTGCCCAAGGTGTAGGCACCCTGCACCCACGTCGCCTGCTGCCGGATCTGTTCGGCGAGCTTGGTCGGCTTCCGGTCGTAGGTGGAGTACCAGGCCGGGATGTTGCCGAGCGACCCCACCAGCGCCAGCCGGGCCCGTCCCTTGCGCGTCTTGAGCGCCTCGTCGATCGCGTTCGACAGGGCTTGCGCGCTGGCCTGGGGGTCCTTGGGGTGAACGAGGTCGATGTCCTGGCCAGGCGCGAGAAGCGTCTTGACGGCGAAGTTGAGATCCAGCGCGACGTTCATATAGCCGCTGAAGTCGAACGCCGCGCAGATGTCCACCACGCCCGCGAACCGGCCGGGGTTCCGCTCGGCCAGCAACGTCGCGACGATGCCGCCCATCGACTGCCCGGTCGCGACGGTCCGCCGCGGCTTGGCGACGTTCTCGCCGAACCAGTCCAGCAACGCGATCTGGTCCGTCAACGCCGGCTCGACCGTGTAGCCGTACTTGCCCTTGTACTCCGAGGCCGCCAGCGCGTACCCGTGATCGAGCAGCCACTCCGCGGTCTCCGGATGGTTGCTCAGCGCGATGCCCCCGCCCGGGACGGGAAAGCCCTCCGGATAGTAGCCGTGGCTGTAGAGCACCAGCGTGCGGTTCCACCGCTCCGGCACCACGACCTTGTACTTCGCGCCGTCGATCTCTCCTTCGTACGTCCGCCGCTCAGCCGCGTCCGCGGCCGCGACGCCCACGGCCTGCCCGCCGAGCATGAGCCCGGCCGCCAGCATCCCGATCCGACGTCTCCACTTGCCCATCTGTCCCGTCCTCCTCGGTAGGTGCGAAACCGTTGACCGATAGGACCGGCCTCACCTTCGGAACTCATCGCTCTTGGGACTCACCGTTTCAGGCTGGGCGGGCCTCCTGGGGCTCGAACCGGCCGTACCGGTCCGACTCGTAGGCCGGCCCTTGAGCGGCGCCGTTCCCATTGGCCTGGCCCGGCACCGCGTTGCTGGAGAGATTGCTGGCGAGGTAGGAGCGCAACTCGTCGACCGTGGTGTAGGCCGGGGAGTCCGTGGTGCCGTTATAGGCGGCAGAGTCCGTGGCGGCGCTGTAGGCGTTGGGGTCTGTGACGCCGTTGTAGGCGGTTGGATCCGGTGCGCCGCTGAAGGCGTTCGGCTCCGGCACGCCGCTGAAAGCGTTGGGATCCGGCGTGCCGCTGAAAGCGTTCGGCTCCGGGGCGCCGTTGAAGGCGTTGGAGTCAGTGACACCGTTGAACGACCCGAACTCCGTGCTGTTGACCAGGTCCGGGACGGCTCCCGCCAGCGTGGACGGGGAGGCTGTGCCATAGAGGTACGAACCCAGCCCGACGAGGAGCCGCTGCACGTCGCTCTGCGGCCGGACGACCAGCCGCAGGAACTGGCTGGTGGAACCCAGCTTGTTGCCGCACTCACGGACGAACACGCCATGCTGCTCGATCAGATAGTCGCGCAGCCCGACGCCGTCCCTTCCGTCCGGCAGCTTGACCATGATGAAGTTGCCCTGCGACGGGAAGACCCTCAGGCCGGGCAGCGAGGCGAGCTGCTGGGACATCACCAGCCGGTCGCGGGCGAGCAGTCGCAGGCTCTCGGCGTACTCCTGACGGTGCTCGCGCAGCAGGAAGACCACGACCTCGGCGAACGAGTTGAGGTTCCACTTGGGCAGGGCCGCCCGGATGACCTTCGCCAGTGCCGGGTTCGCCACCAGGTAGCCGAACCTGATGCCGTGCAGGCCGAAGTTCTTACCCAGGCTCTTGAGCACGATCACGTTGGGTCTGATCCGCGCCTCGTCCGCGACGCTCGTGTACGCCTCGGCGTTCACGAAGTCCAGGAACGACTCGTCCACCACGACGAGGTCCAGGTCGATCAGGCAGTCGAGCATCCTGACCACCTCATGCCGGGGGACGTACCCGCCGTCGGGGTTGTTGGGGTTGCAGATGACGGCGACGCGCGATCCGCGCTGCCGGACGAACTGCACGAAGTGGTCCACCTCGAACTCGAAGTTGCGCATCTCGTGGAGCTGGAACATGTCCACCCGTTTGCCGGTCTCCATCGGCTGGTCGGTCCACCGCCCGAAGGTCGGGATCGGCGTGGCCAGGCTCTCCTTCACCAGCAGGTGGTCGATCCAGGTGATCAGCTCCGTCGAGCCGTTCCCCATCACCACCGTCTGCGGGTTGAGGCCGAGCGTGGCGCACAGCTCGGCGGTGATGGTGTCCGCGTCGCTCGGGTAGTACTTGAGGATCTGCTCCAGGGTGCCCGACAGCTGGGCGAACATCTCAGGCGTCGGGAAGTACGGATTGCACGGAATGCAGAAGTCCACGAGGTCCGCTCGCCCCGCCGAGGCCCGTTTGAGCGCGAAGAAGGACGGGCTGTGCGCGTTCTTTCGCAGCAGGCCCGGATCGATGGAGTCCGACGACACGGAAAACACTCCTCGTGGCCAGGGGACGGCGCCGCCATCATCGTCGTCCGCTTGGGCATGACATCTCCGATACATACGCGCTTCGGCGGGCCGTGGTTCGAATCGGCGGCGCCCGGGCGTTGTGGCGGACGTGATTTGCGTGTTCCTTAATGGGGGAACGGCAGCTCTCTACCGAGTCCCCCATACCGTGATGGCATGGCGAACCCTGTGACGTGTGACCAGGTCATCGATGTTGCGACCCGGCTGTTCGCTGAGCTCAGTTATGACGGGACCCCGTTCCAGCTCATCGCCGACGCCGTGGGGGTGAGCAGCGCCCAGCTCACCGAGATGACCGGCGGCAAGCGGGAGCTCTATCTGTCGGTGATGCAGCGATTCTTCGAGGCCGAGCAGGCCATGCTCCAGGAGTCCATGGCGACCGCCGAACCCGGGCCCGCAGCCGTCCACCGGCTCGCCGACGCGTACCTGGATTTCTACTTGGGCCATCCCAACATGCGCGCATTGTGGACGCATCGCTGGGTCTCCGATGCCGCCGACATAGCCGACTTCGAGGACCGCTTCTCGCGTCCCCTGATGGAACAGGCCGCCACCGAGATAAGGAACGTGGTGCCGCCGGACGTGGACACCTACTACCTTCTGGGGACCTTGGTGTGGTGCGTGCACGGCTTCATGGGCTCCGGCCTCATGGCCCCCAAGAGCGGGATGATCCCCGCCGATGACCCGGGCGCCGCGCGCTCGTTCCGTGCCTACCTCCATCTCCTCATGGACCGGCTGTTGATGGAACCGGCCGGCAGATAGTCCGCGAATTCCTCTTTCTCTGCCCCTTTCTCACCGAACCTCCGGCCCGCGCGGTGCGTACTTCCTGACCTGGGATCCATGGAGTCGGCGGATCCATGGATCCGGCAAGTAGGACGACTACCTCTGCGGAGAAAGCGGGTCTTGTGCGAGCCGGATTGCAGCTCAATGAGCGATATCGGCTGGTGGAGCGTCTCGATGACGGCGGCGGCGCCAGAGAGGTGTGGCGGGCCTGGGACGACCTGCTGGACCGGATCATCATCGTCAAGGCACTGGGGTCGATCACCCCGGGCCGGCATCAGGCGTTCCAGCGGCAGATGAGCAAGACCGCCGGTCTCACCCATGCGGGCATCGCGACGGTCTACGACTTCGACTGCACGCGTGACGCCGACGGCCGGCCCGTCCCTTACGTCGTGACGGAGTTCCTGGAAGGAGAGGACCTCGAGGCGCGGCTCGAAAGAGCCCCTCTCGCGCTGGCCGAGGCGCTGGAGGTGTGCGGGCGGATCGCCAGCACGCTGGCCGCGGCGCATGCGAACGGCGTGAACCACGGTGACCTGAGATCGAGCAAGGCGATCCTCGCCCCCGGCGGCGTCAAGCTGGTGGATTTCGGCACATCCTCCGCTGTGCGCCAGACAGCTGACGATGCGTCCGGCCAGTCACCGGACTCGGAGCCCGGCCAAGCATCCGACGCGAACTCTGACCGAGAATCTGATTCGGCGCCCTCAGCCAAGGACGACGACGGAGCAAAAGCCGACATCTACGCCTTCGGTGCCGTTCTGAACGAATGCCTGGAGGCATTTCCGGCGGCGAACGTTCCGGAAGAGGTGGCGCGTCTCTCCACCCGCTGCCGGGCTTCCGATCCTGCGATCAGGCCATCGGCCGACGAGGCAGCGGAGATCCTCATCCGTGCCAAAGCGGCCTCATTCGACACCCTCACGTTCGACACCACGGGTTTCGTCGCGGCACCGGTCCGCGAGCCTGTCCGAACGCGACCGGCGTACGCCGGTCTCAGCAAACGCGAATGGGCCCTTGCGCGCCTCGGCATTCTCGCCATCGCCGCGATAGGGGCCGTCATCGCTCTCGCGGCGAATCGGCCACCGGCCACTGCGGCGCTTCCTGAGGAACGAGCCGCGACCACGCCCACACCGGTGTACTCTGCGCCAATGGTGCCCGACCCCCAGCCCTCGGCCACCCTTCCGTCCCCTGAAGAATCGGCTCCCATCATTCGCCCCGAAGTGACCGGCAGCATGCAGGCGCTGGACGTGCTGGGGCGGCTGAAGCCGATGGTGGACCGGGAGTTCACTCTGGGCAAGATCCGTTCCGATGTCGCGGTCGACCTCGGCAATGTCATCACCAACCTGCGGAACGAACTCCTCCAGGGACGGCAGGTCGACCTGCCTGAGCGACTGACCCAGTTGCGGGAGAAGATCGCCACCCGGCTGCGCGAGCAGGGGCTCGCCCAGGACACCGCCGACCGCCTGACCCGAGTCCTGGCGACCGCGCGCACGTGAACGCGCCCACGGTGCCGGGCGAACAGCCGGCAGACACGCAGACACCGCCACGCCGGCGGCGATTGAGCCTGCCCTGGATGACGTTCGCGGTGCTGGTGGTGGCGGCGCTGGCCGCGACGACGCTGCAGATCGCCATCAGCTCCGCGCTCACCGACGACACCGACCTGCTGAGCCGGCCCGTTCCCAGACCGCCCGCGATGACCGGCGCGTCGAATCCGGAACCGGTGCCGCCCTCGTCATCTCCTCCGGAGGTCAGCTCCGCCTCCCCGACCCCATCGACCGTGAGCCCCGACCGGCCCACCAGCCCCCGTCCCACCGTGTCACGCCCGAGCATCCCGGTGACCCCGCTGCCGGTCCGGTTCAGGGACATGCTCGGCAAGTTCCGGTTCGCCGTCGACCAGGGCCTGGCCGCTCACCAGATTCGCGATGACGTCGGCGTCGACCTCCACAACCTGATCAGAGGGGCGTTCGACGACTCCGGATCCGGCGACCCCGATCTGTTCCGCCACCATGTCGCCAAGCTGCGCGAGAAGGTCGGAACCCGGAAAAGGGAAGGCGCCATCACGCCGCACCGGGCCGCGGAGCTGAAGCTGATCCTCGACCAGGCGGGGCTCTGACCGCGGACTCCGGCCGCTGGAACCGGTTCTCAGCCGGCCGGGTCGCGGCGGAAGCCGTACTCGCGTTCGACCCTGGTGACGCGGATGTCGTACGAGGTGTAGTAGCGCTCCCGGCCGGCACGCATCGCGACCTGGTGTTCAGGGTGCAGGCGCCATCCCTTGAGGGACTCCAGGTCGCGCCAGTAGATGACCACTCGTTCCTCGTTCCCCTCACCAGGCAGTGATTCGCGCCCCAGGTAGCCGGGCTGCTCTTCGGACAACTTCACCATCTGGTCGTTCAGCTCGTCGTAACCGTCCAGGTCGTCGGAGAGGATCGAGGTGATGTAGACGGCGATGTACGGAGGCTCAGGAAGCGCCACAGATACTCCTGTAAGGTTTGTTATGGGCTGATGGTACTGATACTTGGGGCGTTCATGAATGGCCCCGCCGCCTGAGAGGGCCTGCCCGCGACCCGATGTGTCACAGATCGGCACGCTGCCCTGTCGTCGTTGGAGAACGAGCCCACCCAGCGACAGGAGCAGAGGCGTGCCACCAGAAAGCGCCAGAAGCGGAATCCGGGTCCGGATGCGCGCACGACCGATCGACGAGCCGCACCGCGCCGCGAGCCAGCTGGAACTGCTGTTCGACCTGACCTTCGTGGTCGCGGTCGCGGCCGTCACCGCCCAGCTCGCCCACGACATCGCCGGCGGCCACGCCACGGCCGGGCTGGTCCCGTTCTTCCAGGTCTTCTTCGCGATCTGGTGGGCGTGGATGAACTTCACGTGGTTCGCGTCGGCCTACGACACCGACGACATCGCCTACCGGCTGCTGACCATGGTGCAGATGGCGGGGGTCCTCGTCCTGGCCGCCGGTGTTCCGGCCGCGAACCATGCCGACTACCGCGCCGTCACACTCGGCTATCTCCTCATGAGGATCGGGCTCGTCGCCCAGTGGGTGCGCGCCGGCATCGAGGATCCGAAGAGACGCCGTACCGCGATGCGCTATGCCACCGGCATCACCGCCCTGCAGGTGGGCTGGCTGCTTCGCCTCCTGCTCGCCGAGACCGGCGCCCTGCCGTCGTCGGCCCAGGTGCCGGCCTTCGTCGCCCTGGCCGTCCTGGAACTGGCCGTGCCCCGGTGGGCGGAACGGCCCGGGGCCACCACGTGGCATCCGCACCACATCGCCGAGCGGTACGGGCTGTTCACGATCATCCTGCTCGGCGAGAGCGTCCTCGCCGTGTCCAGGGGCATCGAAGGAGCACTCGAGACGGCCAGGGTCAGCGCCCCCTTCCTCATCGTCGCCGGCTCCGGCCTCATCCTGCTGCTCGCCCTGTGGTGGCTCTACTTCCTGGCACCGGCAGGCGACGGCCTCAGCGACCGCCGCCACCGCTCCTGCCTGTGGGGTTATGGCCACTACGGCCTCTTCGCGGCCCTGGCGGCCGTCGGCGCCGGCATCGAGGTCGCGGTCGAGCGGACCGGGCACGGTCTCGCGGCCTCACCCCTCGCGGTCTGCTACGCCGTCGCGATCCCGGTCGCCGCGTTCATCACCCTGCTCTGGCTGGTCCACGCGCCGATCGTGCCCGAACCCGTCGTCCATCCCGCCGTGGTCCTGGGCTGCGTCACCGTCGCGCTGCTGCTGCCGCTCGCGGCGCCGCGGATCGGAGCGACCGCCGTGGTCGCCCTTCTCGCCGCCGCCTGCGTCCTGCTGATCGCCACCGTGATCGCGCCGTCCAAGAAAATCTCGGCGGATCTGTCACAGGGCGGAGGGCTGCCCTGTCGTAACTGACTGAACGGAGGTTCCGCCATGACCACCCAGCCCATGGAGGAGAGATGAGCACCCCGACCGGCGACAACGATTTCCTGCACGAGCTTGAGGCCGAGGTCGAGACCGAACTCACCCTGGCCGAAGCGAGCCGGCCGGAGGAGACCACCGGCTTGCCGCCCACTCAGTGGTTGTTCGATCCACTCGACGCCGAACGCGAGGAGATCGGCCTCCGCGGCATCCTCAGCGCATCCAAGGCCCTGGAGAAGGAAGCCCGTCCCGACGAGAGCGCCTAGGACACAGCCGCGGTCACCGAGCGGCTTCACCGCTTCCCACGCCACGAGCTGTTATCTTCTGACTGCTCATTGTAGTCAGACGTCCGGATCGGGCGTCACCTTCGAAAGGAGTCGCCCGTGCGCGTTCCCGCCCGCCGGATGATGCTGACCGCCGGCTCGGCCACCACCCTCAGCGCGGCCCTCATGACCGGCACCGCCGAGGCGGCGCCTCCCCTGGGCGCGTGCGACGCCCTTCGGCTGTCCCCCCAGCTGATCGGCAAAGTGATCTCAGTTGACCCAGGTCCGGTGCACGCCGGCGAGGTCGAGATACAGAGCCTGAGTGTGACGCGCACGATCCGCATCCTGCGTCCCGGTGAGTCAGCGAAGCTGGGCTTCGTGGCAGAACGCCTCAACGTCCTCGTTGACAACACCAACCACATCACCAGGGTGTTCTGCGGCTGACCACCCCATGGTCAGCGGTCGTCACGCTCGGGGTTCTCCAGCTGGAAGAAGTTGCTCTGCGCGCCGTCCGCCTTGTGCTCCTGGTAGATGAAGTTCAGCTTCCGCTCGTCGAACGTCCGGAACCATTCGTCCCAGGAGATCTTCTTGAGATCTTCCCCTCCGTAACCCGGGAAGTCCAAGAGCAACCGTCCGGGACGATCGCCGTATTCGCTTCCCGGCACGGTGGCGGGCTCGGCCCCGCGTTCCTCGGCCCAGTTGCGGATCACTTCGTGGTCCGTCGTCACCAGGCTGCGACCAGGCCGTTCCTCGCTCTGATCCGCCGACGTCACGTGCTGTTCGTACTTGTGCTCACCTTGGATCGGGTGACCGGACTCCGCCATGGTTTCTCCCCCTCCCGGCACCCATACCCGGCTGACAGGTGGGCCTCCTCAAGGGGGTTGAGTCTCCCGGCAAAAGGAATTTGACGCTTATTCGGCGACGGGCTGGGACCGGCCGGTCTGTGACGCGCGCTCCAGGGTTTCCAGCAGCCGGTGGTAGTGCAGGGCGGTGGCGAAGTCGGGGTTCGCGTCACGCCCCTGGTCTATCGCCTGACCGATCTCGCGGTAGAGGGCCGCGACGTTGGCGATCGGCCCGTCGGGAACGTTTTCGGGAACGACGCGATAGCGGGCCGGGACGTCCAGGGTGTTCGTGACGCCGCCGACGGACCGCAGCCTGATGTTCCATTCGGTCCAGTGCGGATACACGCCGGCCAGGACCGGCGTGATGGTCAGCGTCCCCTCGGTGCCCGCGATCCTCAGGAGGAACTCATCGGGCCCCGCGGTGCCGCTCCCTCCGTGGACGGTCAGTGAGGCCACGGCGCCGTCGCTCAGGCGTCCCGTCAACGCGACCTGTCCGGGTGCCTGGTTGGCGATGTGTTCGCCGGTCTCGGTGACGACGACCTTCTTGTGGAGGTTGGCGACCACCGCCGACACCTGCGCAAGCCCGCCGACCAGGTGCTCGAACGTCGCGAGGGCGTGTCCCACCATGATCGTCAGCACGCCCGCGCCCGCCGCCGGGTCGGTGCCCCAGGCGAGCACCTCGGGGATCCTGGCACCGCCCCACGGGTCACCCGGGGTGATGAACGCGGCCGACTCGACACGGCCGATGCGGCCTTCGGCGATGAGGTCTCTGACGAAGAGAGCCGAGGGTGAGTGGTATCCCTGCAGGCCGATGGCGTGGACGACTCCGGCGGCGGCCGCGGCCTCGGCGAGTTCGGCCGTCTCGGTCGCGTCGACGCCCAGTGGCCATTCGGAGTAGACGTGCTTGCCCGCGGCGAGGGCCGCCCGGATCGCTTCGGCGTGCCCCGCCGACTTGACGGACACGACGACGAGGTCGACGTCGGGGTGAGCGGCCAGATCTGCCGCGCCCGTGAAGGCGTGCGCAGCTCCGAACTTGGCCGCCGCCTCTCTCGCCGTCTCGGGCTTGGAGGTGGCCACTGCGGTGACGGCGAACTCCTCCAGATGGGCCAGAGCGGGCAGATGGGTGGCCGCCGCCCAGCTCCCGCCCGGGCTCGCGCCCACGATTCCGACCCTGATCCGCTGCCGCCGATCGCTCATGATCACCCTCTCGGTAGTTTCCTATCGCTCGGTAGGAAACTAGAGAATGCGCCATGCGGCTGTCAACGCGGTAACCTACCGATAGGTAGGAAACAGGGAGGGAGAGCCATGCCGGGCGGTCGTCCGCGGGTCCACGATCTCGACGCCGCGCTGGACCGCGCGCTGGAGGTCTTCTGGCGCCAGGGGTACGAGGGCACCACGCTCTCGGATCTGACCGAGGCGGTCGGCATGAGCCGGCCCAGCCTGTACGAGGCGTTCGGCAACAAGGAGGAGCTGTTCGGCAAGGTGCTGGACCGCTATTTCGAAGGCCCGGGCAGGTTCGCCTCCCAAGCCCTCGACCTTCCCCTGATGCGGGACGTGATGGAGCGCCTGATCCATGGCGCCGTCGAGCTGACCTCGGGCCCGGGTGGGTGCCTGACCGTGCGCACCGTTCAGGCGTGCGGCGAGGAGGCCGAGCCGGTGCGCCGGGACGCCATGGCGCGCAGGAAGACGGCCGAACTCGCGCTGCGGCGGCGCATCGAGCTCGCGCAGTCCTCCGGTGATCTGCCCGCCGATCGCGATCCCGGCGATCTCGCCCGGTTCGTCATGATGCTCACCGACGGCATCGCGGTCCAGGCCGCCGCCGGTGCGAGCCACGCCGAACTCCGCCGCTCAGCCGACCTGGCGCTGGAGCTGTGGACGCGCCTCTAGAGGCGAGACGAGCGGCTCAGGAATCCCCGTCGTCCTCCAGACGGGAGCGGACGGCCTTCGCCGCCCACCAGCCCACCGCGCTCAAGATCACCAGTCCCACCGGCGCGATCCACACCACCGGGGAGCCGGGCTCGCGCAACGCCTCGCCGAGCCCGGTGTAGACGAGCGTTCCCGGCACGATCCCGAGCGCCGTGCCCGCCATGTAGGGCGCGAACCGCACGCCGGCCACCCCGGCCGCGTAGTTGACCACGCCGAACGGGAACAGCGACACCATGCGCAGCACCAGGACCGACTCGAAGCCCCGGCGTGACAGATACGAGTCCAGTCGGGCAAGCCGCCCCGATCCGGTGTACCGGGCCACCGCCGGGCGTCCCAGGATCCTGGCCAGGCCGAACGCGAGCGCCGCACCCGCCGTGGCCCCGGCCAGCACCGCCACCGAGCCCAGCGCGACGCCGAAGAGCGCTCCCGCGGACGCGTTCAGCACCGAGCCGGGTATCAGCGCGATCACCGCCAGCGAGTAGCACACCGCGAAGACCAGCGGCCCCCAGAACCCCAGCGAATCGACCCAGTCACTGATGGTCTTCCAGAACGAGCCGCCACCCGCCGCGACCAGTACTCCGAGCCCCACCAGCACCGCGGCGAAGACCAGCAGCTTCACGGCGGCCCGCCGGTGGGACGCGGCCGCCAGGCCCGTCTCCCCTTCCTGGGGACGCTCGCCGTCCGGAGAGGTGGTCGCAACGGGGCCGCGGTCGGTGCGGCGACTCATAGGTGCTCCTGCGGGCGGTTCGGTGGCGCGCTCGGCAACGCGCCGTCCTGACGACGACAAGCGGAATGCTGATCATCGCGCACCGGACGCCGGAACGACACGGCACACTCCGGCGCCCGGCCCGGGCTGGTCAACAACACCGCCCTCATGGAACGAATGCCGCCACCGCAAAAGTTCAGCGTGCCCCCGCGTCCGCGTGACTTTTCCGAACCGCCGGTGATCGTCATCAACGTCCCCGCCGGGGACTGGCCACTTGTTGTCAGGTCCGGCGGGCGGCTTTACCGGCGTTGCAAGCGGGCTCATCGTGGAGGCACTCGATGGGGGAATGAGGTAGGGATCATGAGCGTCCTACCTGGCATCATGGACCTGCTCGACAAGGACGGGGAAGAGCTCGATCAGCTGTTCAGGTCCGTTCCCGCAGGGCCGGTTCCTGACGGGGACGGAGCCGGCACCGTACTGATCCTGTCAGGGTCCCGGACGGGCAAGGCACTGGCACGCGCTGCCCGCCTGGCCGTCTGGCAGGGCAAGGTCTTCGACCGCGAGTCCGGCGATCTGCGCAACAAGGTGACACCGCTGCGGATCCGGGCGATCCGCGCGACGGTGGCGCCCGGGCCGAGCCGTGTCGACGGCAAGGAGTGCATCGTCCTGGACTACTCGCACACGTCCCTGGTGGCGCGCTGGGTCAGGGACGAGATCCGGATGGTGGGATCCGGGCAGTACCTCGGGGTGGTGTTCCTGCGCGGACGGCGCGTGGCGGGCTTCGGCCTCGTGTTCGACACTCCCGACCCTCAGGCAAGGTGATGACGATGGCCCGCCGGATCCCGCTCGCCGCCAACCTCAAGTCCCTGTTCGACCGCGGGGCTCACCTGGCGGACCGCACCATCGGGTGGCATCGCCTGCCGAAGCCGCTCGGCCTGCTCGTCCTCGTCGGGCTGCGGGACATCCTGCGCCGCGAGAACCTCCACGACACGAGCAAGCTGCCCGCCACCGACCTCCCGCCCGTCCCCTCCCCCACCGCCGAGAGCCGCATGGCCCGCACCGCGGACGGCAGTCACAACGACCCGGACGACCCCCGGATGGGCATGGCCGGGGCGCGCTTCGGCCGCAACATCCCCAACGACCGGACGTTCCCCGAGGTCCCGCCGCGCATCATGTCGCCCAGCCCGCGCGAGGTGAGCAGGGAGCTGCTGACGCGCGAGAGCCTCATCCCCGCCACCTCGGTGAACGTCCTGGTGGCCGCCTGGCTCCAGTTCATGATCCGTGACTGGTTCAGCCACGGCCGCAGTCCGACGGACCGGCCATGGGAGATCCCCCTCGCCGACGGCGATCCGTGGCCCGAGCGGCCGATGCGGGTGATGCGCACCCGGCCCGACCCCGCCGGGAATCCCTCCCCGTCCACGCCGCCCACCTGGGCGAACACCGAGACCCACTGGTGGGACGCGTCGCAGATCTACGGCTCGACACCCGACCACCAGAAGATCGTCCGCTCCGGGGAGGACGGGAAGCTGCGCGTCGCCTCCGACGGCCTGCCCGTGATGCCCGATGACCCGAACCTGGACCCGCGCCGGGTACCGGGGTTCTGGCTGGGCGTGCTGATGATGCACGCGCTGTTCACCCTGGAGCACAACGCGATCTGCGACCGGTTGCGCGGCGAGTTTCCCAACTGGTCGGACGAGGAGCTCTACCAGCGGGCCCGGCTGGTCAACGCCGCCCTCATCGCCAAGATCCATACCGTGGAGTGGACGCCCGCCGTGATCGCGCATCCCACCACCCGGTACGGCATGCGCGCCAACTGGTGGGGCGTCGCGGGCGAGCGCCTCCACAAACTGTTCGGCCGGATCGGCGACGGTGAGCTCGTCAGCGGCATCCCCGGCAGCCACACCGATCATTTCGGCGTGCCGTTCGCACTCACCGAGGAGTTCGTCGCGGTCTACCGCATGCATCCGCTGGTCCCCGACGAGTTCCACCTGCGCTCGTCGTCCGACGACAACCCGCTCCTGGACGCCACGTTGCGGGAGCTGACCGGGGACCCGGCCGTGGAGACGGCCAGGAAGTACGGGATGACCGACCTCCTCTACTCGTTCGGCACCGAGCACCCCGGGCTGGTGACCCTGCGCAACTTCCCGAGGTTCCTCCAGGAGTTCCAGCGGCCGGACGGTCACGTCCAGGACCTCGCCGCCACCGACATCCTGCGTGTCAGGGAGCTCGGCGTACCCCGCTACAACGAGTTCCGGCGACTGCTGAGACTGGCGCCGGCACGCTCGTTCGAGGACCTCACCGACGATCCCGAACTCGCCGAGCGGATCCGCACGGTCTATGACGGCGACATCGAGCGGGTCGACCTGATGATCGGCATGTACGCGGAGAAGCGGCCGAAGGGCTTCGCGTTCAGCGACACCGCGTTCCGGATCTTCATCCTCATGGCCTCCAGGCGGCTCAACAGCGACCGGTTCTTCACCACCGACTACACGCCTGAGATCTACACCCGCGCCGGCCTGGACTGGATCAACGAAGCCACGATGACCTCCGTGCTGCTGCGCCATCACCCATCGTTGCGCCACGTCCTTCGCCGGGTCCCCAACGCCTTCACGCCCTGGCCGCGGTCGTAGAGCCGAAGGACGTGACCTGGAGCACCGGCCCGGGCTCTCACCCATCCCACCGCGCTCGTACCTCCCGCTGCCCGGCATGTGATCGGGGATTGACCGATCACATGCCGGGCAGCGGGAGGGGGTGGGTCATATCGATCTTGTCTTCGTCATCGCGGGCGCCGGTGCCCTGCTCGCCGCCGCGTTGCCCGGGCTGATCCACCGGCTCCCGGTCTCGTTGCCGGTGCTGTTCCTGGCCGGTGGGGTGCTGCTGTACCTGCTGCCGGTGAACCTGCCCGAGCCCGACCCGGTGGCGCACCGGGTCGCGGTCGAGCACCTCACCGAACTCTGCTTGATCGTTTCGTTGATGGGCGCCGGGCTGGCGCTGAACCGGCCGTTCGGCCGCCGCTGGTCCTCCACCGCGCGGCTGCTGGTGATCGTGCTGCCGGTGACCACCGTGCTCGTCGCCGTGGCGGCGCATGTGCTGCTGGGATGGCCCGCGGCCGCGGCGGTGCTGCTGGGTGCGGCCCTGGCGCCCACCGACCCCGTCCTGGCCTCCGACGTCCAGGTCGGCGAACCCACCGATGCCGAGCACGATGACGACGAGGTGCGCTTCAGCCTCACATCCGAGGCCGGGCTCAACGACGGGCTGGCCTTTCCCCTGGTCTACGCGGCCGTCGCGATGGCGCTCGCCGGCGCCGGAGGGCCGGGCGAATGGCTCGGCCACTGGTTCGCGGTCGAGCTGATCTACGCCTGCGCCGCCGGGCTCGCCGTCGGGCTCGGGGTCGGATGGCTGCTGGGCCGCCTGTTCTTCCGCGCGGACCGGACCTCGCTGCGGCTGGCCGAACGCAACGAGGGTTTCGTGGCGCTGGCCGCCACCCTGCTGACCTACGGGGTCGCCGAGGCGGTGGGGGGCTACGGGTTCATCGCCGTGTTCACCGCGGGCTGCGCGATCCGGGCCGCCGAACGTTCCCACGGCTATCACGGCGTGTTGCACGGTTTCATCGAGCAGATAGAACGCCTGATCACCGCATGGCTGCTGCTGCTCCTCGGCGGCTACGTCGCCACGGGCGGGCTGCGCGACCTCACCTGGCGGGGCGCCGCGGTCGGCCTGCTGCTCCTCCTGGTCATCCGGCCGCTGCTCGGGTGGTGCTCGCTGCACCGGGGGCTGGCCGGGCGGCGGGAACGCCGCGTGATCGCCTTCTTCGGCGTCCGCGGCATCGGCTCGCTGTTCTACGTGGCCTACGCCCTCGGCCAGGCGGACTTCGGCGTGGACCCCGGTTCGTTGTGGGCCGTGGTGGCGTTCACCGTGCTGGCGTCGGTCTTCCTGCACGGCCTGACCTCCACACCGGCCCTGGCCTGGCTCGACCGGCTGAGACATCACCGCAGGCACGCCAACGCCCGGCGTCCCACTCCGTAGGGGCCTGCGGCCGCTTGGAACCCGACGAGACGACCGAGGCCCCTGTCCGGAGCGTCAGACCACGCGTTCCCGCTTGGGGACGCGCCTGGACAAGACCAGCCCCAGCGCGATCATCCCCGCGCCGAGGACGAAGTGCAGCCAGTCGTCGGCGGCGTTGACGGGGACGAAGTTCGCCGAATGATCCTTGTCGATCACGAGGCCGTACAGCCACAGGATCAGGTAGATCACGCCGCCGCCGAGCAGGTACCACTGGGCGGTGCGCGCCTGGCGCGCCATGACGACGCCCGCGACCCCGAACAGCAGGTGCACGATGTTGTGCAGGATCGACACGTCGAAGAGCCCCATGAGCTTGGCGTCCGACTCGTGGCCGGCGAACTTCATGGTGTCGTAGTCGGTGGTGATCCCCGGAATGAACCCGAGGACGCCCACCAGCAGAAAGACCGCTCCCACGGTAAGGGCGGCCAGGCAGACGAGCGGCCTTGCCGAGATGGTGCGCTTTGTGCCTGTTACCCGATTCATGAGCTCATCCCCCTCAAGGATGTACATCGAGCCAACCGCCCGTACCCAGGGATTCCATGACCATGCCAAGCATGTGTGGCACAGTTCGGACACCCTCACACCGCGTCGGCGCGTGAGCTGTTTGCCACGTCCGGCCGGGGTAGAAACCGGAGGCACCCGGCGCCGGAAAGGTGAGGAAGGATCATGAAGATCAAGGAAGTCGTCGTCATCACCGGAGCCTCGAGCGGAATCGGGCGCGCCACGGCCCTCGCGTTCGCCGGGAAGGGGGTGGCCGTGGTGGTGGCGGCCCGGCGCGAGGACGCGCTGGAGAAGGTCGCCGCCGAGTGCGAGGAGCGCGGCGCCCAGGCCATGGCCGTCCCGACGGACGTGTCCGACCCGGACGCGGTCGTGGAGCTGGGCCGCCAGGCGGTCGACCGCTTCGGCCGGATCGACGTCTGGGTGAACGGCGCCGCGGTGAGCGTCTACGGCCCCATCCTGGATGTGCCGCTGGACGACTTCCGCCGCGTCCTGGACGTCAACGTCATGGGGTACGTCCATGGCGCACGGGTGGCCCTGCGGCATATGCGCGATCAAGGGAGCGGGGTGCTGGTGAACGTCTCGTCGATCACCTCCTTCGTACCGCAGCCGTACGCGACCGCCTACGTGATGTCCAAGGCCGCCGTCTCGGCGCTGAGCGCCAGCCTCCGGCAGGAACTGCAGCTGACCGGCGACCGGAAGATCAAGGTGTGCACGGTGATGCCGGCCACCATCGACACCCCGCTGTTCCAGCACGCCGCCAACTACACCGGGCGGCGGGTGGTGGCGATGCCGCCGGTCTACCCGGCCGAGCACGTGGCCAAGACGATCGTCCGGCTGGCGCGCCGCCCCCGGCGCGAGGTGATCGTCGGCCGTTCCGGCCAGGTCATGCGGCGGCAGGCCCGCAAACGCCCGCACGTGCTCGAACGGACCGCGGCCCGGCTGGTGGACCGTACCCATCTGTCTCGCGAGGAGCCTGCCCCGGCGATGTCCGGCAACCTCCACGTCGCGCCCGCCGACACGGGTTCGGTGACGGGTGGCTGGGAGGGCAAGCGCCGCACCGCCGTCCGGCGGCTGGCGACCGCATCGGTGGTGGGCGCGGCCGCCATCACTGCCGGACGAGCGATGGCGGCCAAGCGCTGACCTCCCGCCGAGCCGGTTACTCCCGGCCCGCTCCGCTGGAGATGGCCTTGATGAGACCGGTGTCGGTGAAGCCGACCATCAGGCTGTGCCCCTGCGGCGACTCGCCGCCCAGGACGTCGGCCGACATCTTCAGACTGAAGCCGTAGTGCCCCAGGAAGCCGCGCACGACCAGCCGGTGATCCGAGGGGAAGACCTCCGTGGCCGTCATCAGCAGGCGCGCGGCGGCGAGATGGTCGTACTCGGCGGGAGGAAGCTGCGGGTCGTCCAGGTGGAAGTACGCCGACCCCCTCCCCTCGTTGATGCGGCAGGAATGGACGCCGTTGCCGCCGAGCAGCGCGGCGGCCGCGATGGCCATCGTCGTCGCCGCCTGGTGCGGCTGCGGAAACCCGGACAGGTCCAGGCGGCCGACCACCAGCTCCGGGATGTCGTTCTCCTCGCCGTACTCGCGCAGTTCGCGCAGGCGGGCCAGGGCGGGCACGTCCTGGCCGAGGGCGGGGTTGGCCCATGCCCACAGCCAGCTGTTGTCGAGGTGCGAGAAGCTGCCCAGATTGGTGATTCCGGTGTACGTCCGGCCACCCGTGGTCAGCGTCGCGTCGTCGAGGTTGAACCGAACCTCGCCCTCGCCCTCGCCCTCGCCCAAGGCTTTGTTGAGGACGTCCTGGCGGTGGATCGACGCGGCCGACGTCCAGGCTCCGAACGTCTCGAACTGCGGGCTGTAGGCGGTCAGGCCCCTGGTCACCTCGTCCCAGAACCTGCCCTTTTCCGGCTCTCCCTTCCGCGTGTGATACACGGCGATGTTCTCGCCGGCCTTGGCATGCCCGAACTCCGCCACCGCCTGGCGCCAGAGCTCGACGGCCTTGTCCTCGTCGCCGTCCTCCAGATGGACGGAGGCGAGGCTGAAGGCGCCCTGGGGGTGCTTGAGCTCGACGGCACGCTGCCACGCCTCCACCTGCCCCGCCCTGTCACCCTGGTCGCTGCGCACGTGCCCGAGGTTGTACGCGGCGGCGGCATTGCCTTTCTCAGCCGCGCGGCCGTACCACTCGGCCGCCGCGGCCAGGTCACCCTTGCCGTCGTCGTCGTAGACGCGGCCCAGGTTGAACGCCGCCTTGTCGTCGGCGCCCGCCTCCCACGCGCGACGGTAGAACGTCAGGGCCTCTTCCTTCCGGCCCTGCTTTTCCAGGGCCGCCCCCGCGCCCAGCATTCCGCCGTCGTGACCACCCTCAGCTGCCTGCCGGTGCCAGCGTTCGGCCTCCGCATGGTCGTCCCGCGTCTCGGCGAGGTAGCCGAGCTGGAAGGCGGCATCGGGGACACCTGCTTCGGCGGCGATGCGCCACCAGTGCTCGGCGCCTTCGAGGTCGTTCCGCCGGGCCGCCGCCAGTCCCCGCTCGTGAGCCTCGATCGCTTCAGGCGGAAGAGGAGCGTCACCCATGAAAGACCTTCCCAGAGAAATCACGAAACGTTCTTACTGACGCGATCCCCATCCTGGCGGTTCCTGTGACCCGCCTCATGCTCGGGCCCGGCGCGCTGGTCAGGGGACATCGATCGGTCAGGGGACATCGATCGGTCAGGGGAGGTCGATCTCCAGGGAGAGGAGGCGGGAGCTCAAGCTCTTGCCGTGGGTGTCGAGGGCCAGGGAGGTGGTGACGCCGCCGTCGAGCGAGCGGCGGCAGACGAACTGCAGTGCGCACACGTTGGGCAGTTCGTAGCGGATCACCTCGCCGCGGATGTGGGTGCTCAGATGCCGGCGAACCGCCTCGGAGGTGAGTTCCCTGACCAGGTCCGGGTAATGCTCGTCGCGGTAGGGGAAGACCGACAGGGTCGAGGTGTCGCCCTTGTCACCGGTACGGGCGTGGGCGATGTCATGCAGTCTCGCGCGCATGAGCCGTCTCCAGGATCTCGGTTCGGGGCGTGACGGCGTCGCGGGGCAGCAGGGTCGACACGATGCCGATGACGTCGGTGACGTTCGTGCGGACGCCGCCGCCGCCCGCCGGCCCGTTGGTGTAGAGCGCCTCGACCTCGAAGCAGACGTCGTCGGCGCGTTCGGGCGAGGAGGTCAGGGCGGCGACCCGCAGGCGGCACTCCTCGGTCCCGGTCACGTCGGCGCGCAGGCGCAGGCCGGTCGGGGCGAGCCGGGCGGTCACGATCTCGCCCGCCAGCTCGGCGCGGCGCCGGGCGTTCGGTCCGGCGTAGGAGATCTCGGCCTCGGCGCGGTGACCCGCGTGGTAGCCGACGCTGACCTTGAGCGTGCCCGGTCGTGGGCGGCCCACGGCGCCGCGTACGAGCACGGTGTCCGGGCGGGCCTCCTCGACGGTGACGCCGGACAGGTCGAGGACGACGTCGGGGGTCACGTAGGCCGTGGGGTCGGTGACCTCGTACAGCAGCTGCTCGCGCACGGTGGCGCGGGAAACGATCCCGCCGGTGCCGGGTGGCTTGCCGATGGTGGCCGTGCCGTCGGCACCGACGTCGGCGTACGGGAAGCCGAGATCGGCCAGGTCGGGGACGTCCTTGTGCCCGGGGTCGGCGAAGTAGCCTCCGGTGATCTGGCCGGCGCATTCCAGCAGGTGGCCGACGAGGGTGCCGGCGGCCGTGCGCGGCCAGTCCTCCAGGTCCCAGCCCAGCCCGTACGCGAGCGGTGCCAGGAACAGCGAGGGGTCGGCGACCCGGCCGGTGAGGACGACGTCGGCTCCGGCCGCGAGGGCGGGGATCAGGGCGTCGGCGCCGAGGTAGGCGTTGGCGGAGATGATCGGGCCGTGCTCTGCGAGCGGCCGGCCGTCCTCCAGGGCCGGGGCCTGGAGGTCGATCCGGTCGAGGACGTCGTCACCGGTGACCACGGCCACCCGCAGGTCGTTCAGCCCGAGCTCATCGGCGAGCGTTCTGGCCGCGACCCCGGCTGCCCGCGGATTGGCCGCGCCCATGTTGCTGAGGATCGGCACACCCCGGCGTGCCGCTGCGGGCAGCAGCGCGCTGAGCCGCGCCCGCAGGCGCGGGTCGTAACCGTGTCCGGGATCTTGCAGGCGCCGCCGCTGGCCGAGGGCGATGGTCCGTTCGGCCAGGCATTCCAGGACCAGGACGCCGAGGTCGCCGCGTTCGAGCAGGTCGACGGCGGGCGGGATGCGGTCGCCGGCGAAGCCCGCGCCGCAGCCGATCCTCATGGCCGTCCGGCCGTTGTGCGTTGACATGGAACCCCCGAGGTTTCGTCGGTCAGATCGAGATGGCGCCGGTGAGCAAGGCGACCACCGTCATGACCAGCGTGGTGCCGAACGCCCAGCCGAAGATGAACCGCTGGTGCGCCCCGAGGTCGACCTTCGCCATCCCGACGAGGATGAACGTGGAGGCGGTGAGCGGGCTGAGCGGGAACCCGGTGGTCATCTGGCCGAGGACCGCCGCCCGGGCGATCTCGGCCGGATCCCCGCCCAGCCCGGCGCTGGTCTCGGCGACCACGGGCATGACGCCGTAGTAGTAGGCGTCCGGCGTGAACACCAGGCTGAGCGGCATGCTCGTCACCGCCGTCGCCACCGGCAGGACGCCGCCGGTGCCGTCGGGCACGATCGACACGATCGCCTCGGCCATCTCGGTGACCATCTTGGTACCGCTGAGGATGCCGGTGAAGACACCGGCCGCGAAGATCATCGTGGTGACGAGCACCACGTTCGCCCCGTGCCGTTCCAGGAGCTCCTGCTGCTGGGTCCAGCTCGGCCGGTTGATCACCAGGGCCACCGCGAACGCCACCGCGAACAGCACCTCAAGCGGCATGAGTTCGATGACCAGGGCCACGATCAGCACGACGGTCAGCGCCAGGTTGATCCAGAACCGCAGGTCGCGGGGCGCCCGGAGCTCGTCGGCACGGGGGGTGCCCGGCCCCGAGGCGGGGACCCCGGCCTCGGGATCGGGCAGCTCGACGCCCTCCGCCACCAGCCGGGCTCGTTCGCGGCGTCCGATGACGTAGGCGGCCAGCAGCACCCAGGCGATCCCGGCGATCATCGCGGGCAGCACGGGGTGGAAGATGTCGGAGCTGTCCATCTTGAGGGCGGCCATGGCGCGGGCCGTGGGGCCGCCCCAGGGCACCATGTTCATCACCCCGGCGCCCATGCACACCACGCCGGTGAGGACCAGCGGGCGCATGCCCAGCCGCTGGTAGATCGGCAGCAGCGCGGACACGGTGATGAGGAACGTGGAGGCGCCGTCGCCGTCCAAGGCGACCACCAGCGTCAGCACCGCGGTGCCCACGGTGATCTTCATCGGATCGCCCTTGGCAAAGCGCAGGACGCCCCGGATGACCGGGTCGAACAGCCCGGTCTCCAGCATCAGGCTGAAGTACAGCACCGCGAAGGTGATCATGATCGCCACCGGCGCGACCTTCACCACGCCCTTGGCGATCATGTCGCCGAGGTCGCCGGCGAAGCCGCCCGCCAGCGCGGTCCCGATCGGCACCAGGACGAGCGCCAGCAGGACCGAGACCCGCCGCGTGAGGGTCAGGGCCAGAAACAGCCCGACGGTGACGAAGCCCAGCGTGGCGACCATGAGCCCTCCTTCTCGGTCAGGGGTTGCCAGCGAGTGTGAGCTGAGACACTCTTGTGTGTCCAACATCAATTCCACATAGTTCAATGTGGAGAACGCATGGATCTGACCATCCAGCAGCTGCGCGTGGTGCTGTCGGTCGCCCGCGAGGGCAGCTTCACCGCGGCCGGCGAACGGATGCGGCTCGCCCAGTCCTCGCTCAGCCGCACGGTCGCCGAGGTGGAACGCCGGGTCGGCATCACGCTGTTCGAACGCACCACCCGCCGGGTGCTGCTGACCCCCGCCGGCCGCGAGTTCGCGGACGTCGCCGAACGGGTCGTGGCGGAGTTCGACCGCGGCATCAACCACTTCAGCGGCTTCCTGGCCGGGACCCGGGGGCTGGTCCGGATCGCGACCCTGCCCTCCCTGGCCGCCACGCTCCTGCCGACGATCGTGTCCCGGTTCCGCCAGGACCATCCGGATGTACGGATCCACATCGAGGACGGCCTGCTCGCCCAGGTTCTCGACCGGGTCCGTACCGGCCAGGTGGATCTGGCGGTGACCGTGCTCACCGGGCCTCCGGAGACGCTGGGCTTCCGCCAGATCGCCGTCGACCACTTCTACTGCGTGTTCCCCCAGGGGCACCGCTTCGCCGGGACCGACAAAGGGCCGGACGTGGATCCGATCGACTGGGCGGAGCTGGCCGGCGAGGCGTTCATCGCGTTCGACCAGGCCAGCAGCGTGCGGGTCTTCGCCGATCGTGCGCTGCGCGAGGCGGGGGTGCGGCTCGGGCCCATCACCGAGGCCCGCAACATCGCGGCCGTCGCCGGGCTGGCCGCGGCGGGCCTCGGGGTATCGGCCGTCCCGGGGCTCGTACTCCCGCTCATCGAGTTCGCTCGCCTGGACCGGCGCCGGCTGGCGCATCCCGCGCTCACCCGCCCCATCGGCGTCATGTTCGACCCGCTGCGGCCGCAGGCCCCGGCGGTCAGGCACTTCATGGAGCTGCTGGAGGCCGGTCCGGAAACGAGGCCGCCCCTTCCCGAAGGCGCAGACTGGGAGCCCGGTCGACATTCAAGCATGTGACCAGCAGTTATGACACGAACACATCAATGCATTTGTCATTGATGTTGGCCCCCTGCGGTCGGCTGAATCTATGGTCCGTGCGGACCCGGACGCCGGGTGACACGTGATCAGCGAGGAGGCCGACACGATGCGAGCGCGCCCCCGGACCTGCGATCGAACGACGTGGTCGGGTCGACGCCTGAGGCACGGCGTCCTGGCGGCCACCATGACGGCCACCATGACGGCCGCGCTCGCGGCGGTGACCGCCGGGCCGGCTCCAGCCGGTGCGGCCACTCCCCCGTCCGCCGGTGTCCTCAACGACCCGTTCTTCACCTACGACCGGCCCGCCCAATACGGCGTCAGCCGCTCGGACGTGCGCGTTCCCGTGCGCGACGGCAGCTTCATCGCCTGTGATCTCTACCGTCCAGGAGGCTCTGAGGGGCCCGCGGCGGGACGCCATCCCGGCCTCATCCTCGACTACACCGCCTACGCCGACCAGGCCGAGTCGTTCGGCGTGCAGGCGACGTACTTCGCGCAGCGCGGTTACAACGGCCTGGTGTGCGCGACCCGCGGTTCGGGCGAGTCACCCGGCCGCGTCGATCCGTTCGGCCCGCAGGAGCAGCGCGACAACTACGACGTCATCGAGTGGCTCGCCGCCCAGCCGTGGTCGACCGGCAGCGTCGGCCAGATGGGCGTCAGCTACGGCGGCCACTCGTCCCTGCTGGTCGCGGTGAACCAGCCGCCGCACCTCAAGGCCATCATTCCGGTCAACGGCCTCCATGACTGGTACGAGAACACCATCTACCGAGGCGGCATCTACTCTCCCCGGATCCGCCCGTGGCAGCAGTCCGTGGCCCCGGACACGTTGACCACCTACGCCGAGCACCCGCTCTATGACCGCTTCTGGCAGGACCGCAGCGTCAAGTCGCGCAAGCACCGGCTCACCGCCCCCACCCTGGAGATCAACGGCTGGTACGACCGCTACCGCGACGGCATGGTCAAGAACTATCTGGCCGGCAAGGACAACGTCTGGCTGGTGTCGGGCCCATGGCGGCACGGCTATCCCGCGAAGCAGTACGCCGATATCGGCCCCGGCGCCTATCTCGCCTGGTGGGATCGGTGGCTGCGGGACGACCCCGCCGCTCCGCTGCCCAAGGCGAAGATCACCTCGTACGAGACCCCGGGCCCCGGCGCGGGCGCGGGGTGGCGGCAGTATCCCGACTGGCCACCGCCCGGGGCCCGTGCCCTGCGCCTGGCCTTCACCCGGAACGGAGGTCTCGACCGGGCACCCGGGCGTCCCGGCGCGGCCACGTTCACCGTCAACACCGAGCAGACCCCGGCCGCTCCCGATGAGCGGCTCCTCTTCGAGACCGGCCCCCTGCGGCGCGATCTGGTGCTCGCCGGCGACATCGAGACCACCGTCAAGGCGTCGTTCACCGCCCGGGACGGCAACATCGCGATCGTCGTGTCCGACGTCGCCCCCGACGGCACCGCGACCAGGGTGACCGAAGGCTGGCTCAAGGCGAGCCACCGCCACGGGCACCGGCGGCCGGTCCCGGTCGTCCCTGGCCTGACCAGCGACCTGCGGGTCCACGTATGGCCCACTCACTACCGGCTGAAGAGCGGGCACCGTCTCCGCATCACCGTCTCCAGCGACGACCATCCGGAGATCGACTCCGACGCGCCGGGCGGCCGGGTCGGCCTCACGGTCGGCGCCGGCGGCTCGTACGCGGAACTGACCGTCCTCCCCGCCCCTTGACCGGCGCCCTGCGGGTTTCGCGACGCATGGAAGGACATGAGTTGACCAGGTTCAGGAGACTCGCGGCGGTCATCGCCCTGCTGTCAACGGCACTTCTCACGCACACACCCCCAGCGGCGGCCCGGCCCGAGGCCGACCGGAGTTGCGAACGCCTGGCCGCCGCGTCGCTGCCCAACGCGACCGTCACCATCGCCGAACAGGTGCCCGCAGGGCGGTATACCGCTCCCGACGGCCGGGTCCTGCCGTCCGTGCCCGCGTTCTGCCGGGTCCACGGCCTGGCCCGGCCGGTGCCCGGCTCCAGGATCGGCTTCGAAGTGTGGATGCCGCTGCGGGGATGGAACCAGCGGGTGGTGATGTTCGGCAACGGCGGGTACAGCTCGGCCATCGACTTCCCGTCCATGGGAGGGCCGCTGCTGGCGGCCGGTTACGCGACGGTCGGCACGGACACGGGGCATACCGGCGATGATCCGGACGTCTTCGTTCAGGGCGCCGCCAACCCGGAGATCATCGTGGACTGGGGGCACCGCGCCGTCCACGAGACGATCGTCAACGCCAAGCTGATCGTGCGGGCCTACACCGGCTCCAGGCCGCGCTACGCCTATTTCGTCGGCTGCTCGACCGGCGGCCACCAGGGGCTCATGGAGGCGCAGCGCTACCCCGGCGACTTCGACGGCATCGTGGCCGGAGCGCCCGGCAGCAACCGCGTAGCCCTCAACGCCGGCTTCCTCTGGCAGTTCCTCCAGAATCACACGCCCGGAAACAACGCTGATCCGATCATCCCGCCGTCCAAGCTGCCGCTCCTGACCAACGCGGCCGTCAGGCAGTGCAGGGGCAGGGACGGCGGCGAAGCGACCGACGGCTTCCTCACCGACCCGCGCCGCTGCTCGTTCGATCCAGGCGTGCTCCAGTGCCGGGAGGGCGACACCCCCGCGTGCCTGACGAAGCGGCAGGTCCAGGCCGTGCGGCAGATGTACGCCGGGGCCCGCGATTCGCGCAACGGCAAACAGATCTACCCGGGATGGCCGGTCGGCAGCGAAGCCCCCGTGGTGGAGGCGTCCGGGAACGTGCGGCAAGGGTGGAGCCGCTACTGGGGCACTACCGAGCCCGCGCGGGCGAACTTCTGGCGCTACTGGGTTTTCCGCGATCCCGATTGGAACTGGTGGAAGTTCGACTTCCACCGCGACGTCCGCATCGCACGGCAGAAGCTCGGGTCGATCATCGACGCCACCGATCCGGACCTGGCGCCGTTCAAGCGCCACGGCGGCAAGCTCATCATGTACGCGGGCTGGGCCGATCCGGTCGTTTCCGCCTACGACACCATCGACTACTACCGCCGGGTCGTCCGGACCACCTCAGCCACACGCAACAGCCGCGACGCTCTCAGGCAGACCCGGGAGTTCGCCCGGCTCTTCATGATGCCCGGCATGACGCACTGCGGCTCCGGCCCGGGCCCGAACGTCTTCGACGCGCTGACCCCGCTCACGCGCTGGGTCGAGCGGGGCGCCGCACCGACCGAGATCGTGGCAACCAAGTACGTGAACGACAACCCGTCCGACGGCGTGGCGATGACCCGTTCTGTGCGCCCCTTCTCCTGCTGACCCCTGATCAAGACGGTCGATCCCGGGGGTGGTCGCCTCCCTCGTCCCCGCCCTCCCGGATGTCGTCCGCGACCAGGTCCTTGAACGGGCGAAGCTTGTCGTAGAGGCGCTCGGGCGGGACCGCCTTCTTGGTCTCCCCGGCGCCCAGCAGCCAGTCCGCGGCCTCAACGGCGGTGTCCCAGCCGACCTCGTCGGGGCTCTTGCCGTGGTGATGCTCGTCAGCCGCCTCAGCTGCCTCAGCCGTCTCAGCCGACGCCGGCGCGATGTTGTCCAGGTAGACGTTGTGAAATCCCCCGCGTTCTTCCTCGTGGTAGCTGATCCGTGCGCGACGGCCCTCGTAGCGGTGGGCCTCGCGCCCTATCTGCGGCCGGAAGGTCGTGTACTCCGTGCCGTCCGCGTCCCGTACGACGTACCGGGTGTTGCCCGAGCGGCTCTGTACCTCCTTGACCTCGACGACCTGAATCTCAGCGTCCATGCGGTCGGCTTACCCCCACCTGTGACGGCCATTCGCCGGCCCGGAGCCGTTCCTCCCCGGCCTGGCCATCGCGCCCGCCACAGAAGTCACGGTGCCGCTTAGCGCTGACGGGCGGGACGGATGACGAGCTCGTTCACGTCCACGCCGGGCGGCTGACCGATCGCGTAGGAGATGGCGTCGGCGATGCTGTCCGGCGGGACGGCGTCCGCCCGGTACGCCCGCATCGCTTCCCGCGCGAGCGTGTCGTTGATCGAGTCGGCCAGGTCGGACTCCACGACGCCGGGCGAGACCGTGGTGACGCGGATGCTCGGGTCGAGTTCCTGGCGCAGACCCTCGGTGATGGCCCAGGCGGCGTACTTGGTGGCGCAGTAGACCACGCCTGTCGGCACCACCTGGTGGGCGCCGATCGATGCGACGGTGACGAAGTGGCCGCCGCCTTGCCGCTGGAAGTGCGGCAGGGCGGCGGCGATGCCATGCAGGAGGCCGCGCACGTTGGCGCCGATCATCTGGTCCCACTGGTCGGTCAGCAGGGCGTCCAGCCGCGACAGCGGCATCACGCCGGCGTTGTTGACGATCACGTCGATCCGGCCGTGCCGTTCGGCGGCGGCGTCCGCGAACGCGGCGACGTCCTCACGGTCGGTCACGTCGAGGCGGCGAACGCCGGCCTTGCCTCCTGCGGCCTCGATCTCCTGCGCGATCATGGCCAGGCGGTCCTCGCGGCGGGCGCCGAGGACCACCTGGTGACCCTCACGAGCCAGTCGCAGCGCGGTCGCCCGGCCGATGCCGCTGCTCGCGCCAGTGATCAGAACGACTTTGGTAAGGACGGCTTGGGACGTGGTCATGTGGTCTTCTCCAGTGTGAGTGCGGGCACGGCGACATGGCGCGCCGGCGGCGGACGCGCGTTCGAACGGAAGAATCAGGAGTCGTGCGGGTGTGGCGGCGCCTGCCGGACGGGCCGGTGCCGCTCGGCGGCGGGATCAGCGGTGAGGCTGCCCAGCAGGGACAGCGCCTCCTCTGACGCGCTGCCCGGCTCGGCTTGGTAGACGACGAGCTGCTGGCCGGGGGCGCTGTTCACCGTCAACGACTCGTAGTGCAGCGTCAGCTCGCCGACCATCTGGATGAGGCGGGGATCGTCACCGTCGTACGTGTGCCCGTCGAACAGGGCCCTGCCGAGGGCGTTGGCGGCCACCATGGTCAGGCAGCGGTCCAGACGACGGCCGGGGTGTGCTGCCAGGCCTCCATCATCTGCAGCAGGCGAGGACTGACTTGCTCAGGCCGAGTGGACGGACGCTTACCGGAGAACGGGCGAGCCAGCCCGTGCAGGTGCGCTGCCGCGTCCTCCTCCAGCGCCAGCGCGCGGGCCAGCGCGTCGACCACCTGGACGGACGGGTGGCGCTCACGGCCCTGCTCCAGCCTCACGTAGTAGTCGGTGCTCACACCGGCACGCTGCGCGACCTCCGAACGCCGCAGCCCCGCCACCCGGCGGCGGGCCCCGGCCGGCATGCCGAGGTCCTCAGGCCGGAGCCGCTCACGGCGGGCCCGCAGAAACCGCCCGAGCATGTTGTCCGTCTCGGTGTCTATGAACTCGAGGCTAGGCGGGGACCAGGCCGAACACGACCGCTGAGGGTGGCCGGGATACTCCTACCCTTCCGCTGCCGATTGCTGCCGCCAGGACTGCTGGGAGCGCATGACGTGTTCGAGCGCGGCCTTGAACGCCTGGTAGGTGTCGTCTCCCAGATCTCGGCGATGACGCTGCTCGATGTCGGCCAGGATGGCGCGGGCCGTGCTGATCTCGTCGAGTCCCGCCTCGGTGGGAACGACGAGTTTGGCGCGCCGGTCGCTGGGGTCCGGTTCCCGGCGTACGTAACCGAGCTCGACCAGCTCGTCGACGATGACCCCGACGATCTGTTTGTGCTGGCCCGAGCGCTGGGAGAGCTCGGTGGCACGGGCGCCGGACGCGGGCAGGTAGGCCAGCACGGTGCCGTGCCGCGGCCGCACCGAGGGATGTCCCCGCTCGGCCAGCTTGGCGAACAGTTCTTCCTGCAGCGAGCGGCCCAGGCCGCCGATCAGCATCCCCAAGTCCGGCTCCCCAGAGGTCACGATCGTCTCTCCTCGAATATTTAGCCAAGATCCTTGATTGTCACGAATCTTGACTATATCGTGGTCCTCGTTGACCCGCCCCACCGGGGCCCTCTCAAGGAGAATCATTATGAGCACCTTCGACTACGCCATCACCCGCACCCTGGACGCCCCGGCCGACAAGGTCTGGCAGGCCTGGACCATCGCCGACGACTACGGCAAGTGGGCCAGCGCCGAAGAGGTCGTCCTGGACGTCCGCCCCGGCGGCGCCTGGAGTTCCGTCATGGTCCTCCCCGACGGCACGCGCATCCCACTGTCGGGGAGCTACGTCGAGGTCGTGGAGAACAAGCGCCTCGTCATGGGCATGGACGTCCCCGGCCGCGACGAGCCCGTCCTCATGAACCTCGAGCTCGCCGCCGACGGCGAGGCCACCAAGATCACCCTCTCCCAGACCTTCGACACCGCCGAAGACCGGGACCAGGCCGAGCAGGGCAGCAACTTCCTCCTCGACAGCCTGACCGCCCACCTCGCCGCCTGAACGAGCCACCCGTGGGTGTTGAGGGACCACTCTCAACACCCACACGTTTCCCCTCAGCAATCCCCAGGCATGATTAGCGAATGACGCTACGCGCCGACCTGGCCGCATTGCTCGCGGACGCCGAAATCCTCGACGTGGATATCGAGGAGGCCGTCGAGGACGAGCATGTCCGTTCGCACGTATATCGCAAGATAATTTCGGTGGCCGCCGCTTCGCAACGCCGTGACGGTGACCGTGCGCTCGTGGCCACGATCCTGCGCGACCCTATTGAACTCGTATCCAAGACCGCAGTCGTCCATTTTGTGGACACCATCGCCATGAAGGCGGCCGACGCGGCGGAGTTCCAGCAGTGGGCAGCTGGAATCAGTCCAGAGACACAGCTGCTCAAGGCGAAGGGAAGTCGCAGATTCGTTCAGCGCCGCATCCAGGACTGGACGATGTACTTGGAAATCAAGGCCGGTCGAAAACCGACCGACGCCGAATTGACAAACGCGACAGACTGGATGCAACGTCTCATCGCCACCGAATCTACGTCCCTGCCGATACTCACCCTCCTGGCCGAGAAGGGCAGGACAAGCAAGATACGAAGAATCGCAAAAAATCGCGCCAGGAGCCGCGCGATCAAAATGCATTCCCTTGACGATGTTCCAGACGAACGTAGTGTGAGGTGATGTTCTTCGAAGTTCCGGAAGTCCTGGAAGAAGAGCCCTCAGGCGATTTCAGGCTGCCCGCCTGGGCCGGCCCGGATGATAACGAGGTCGGCGGTGTGGTGCCGATCGAACGAGTGATCGCACGAAACTCCAACGTCGCCGTCATCATCCCCGGCGCCCGCGCGTACCGAACCGGCTGCATGCTCAACGTCGAGATCGCCTGCAAACGAGGCGACATGTCGGCGGACGACTGGTGGCAGCTCCACACGTCCGTGACGTTCAGCATGGACATGCCGGTGTCCGGAGGCGGTCTCCCCGACCGGCTGCTGCGCTTCGGAGTGCGCTTTCGCGACGGGACCAAAGCGACCACGCTTCAGCGGCACCCGTCCGCCAGCAGGGACGACCCGCCCGCAGGACCGCTGCTGATGTCGCTGCCCTTCGCGTTCGGGATGTCCGGTCCGGGCGTGTCGAACGAACTGGGCCTGTGGCTGTGGCCGGCGCCCCCGACGAGCCCTTCGAGTTCGCCGTGGAATGGCCGTTCGGCGGCATTCCCTTGACGATCGTCGAACTCGACGGCGCCGCGATGGCCGCCGCAGCCGAGCGATCTACCGGCTACTGGGACTAGCGAGAGGCTCGGCCCCATGGCCTGCGGTACACCCCGTCTCGGGGCGTACCGCAGGGGGGCGATCTATTGCAGGTCGCAGCCGGGGTCCCGTTCGGTCAGGGGCGGGATCGGCAGGGCCGACAGGACGGCTGGTTCCGCGCCGGCGTCCGAGCCGAAGAAGACCGCGCGCTGATCGCTGGTCGCCTTCGGCAGGCCGTAGGACCGCAGGCAGGCGGTCATGTGCTCGACGTGGTGGCCGGACGATGTGAGCTCGTCGAAATGATCCGCGAACGTGCTCAGCGGCAGGGCGAGCACGCGCTGCTGGGAGCCGCCGTTCTTCTCCCAGACTCCGTCGTAGCGGATTTGACCCCCGCCGAGGTCGTAGGCCTGCAGGTGGACCAGCCGGCGCCCCTGGGCCATTTCGGTGTCCAACCGGCCGACGAAGTGGTTGAAGGCCCAGCCGATGGCCCGAGTCTGCCCGTTGGAACCACCGCTCTCCCAGACACCGTCGTAGCGGATCTGCCCTCCGCCGAGGTCGTAGGCCTGCATGTGAACGCACCGACGCCCAGCGGCGAGCTCGTCGTTGAACCTCTTAGCGAAGTCGTTCAGCGCCCAGCCGATGGCGCGCGTCTGCTCCACGCCGCTGCTCTTCTCCCAGACACCGTCGTAGCGGATCTGACCCCCGCCGATGTCATAGCCCTGCATGTGAACGCACCGACGCCCAGCGGCGAGTTCATCGTTGAACCGCTTGGCGAAGTCATTGAGCGCCCAGCCGATCGCCCGCGTCTGGCCGAGGTCGCCGCCGCTTTCCCAGATGCCGTCGTAGCGGATCTGCCCTCCGCCGAGGTCGTAGGCCTGCATGTGAACGCACCGACGCCCAGCGGCGAGCTCGTCGTTGAACCTCTTAGCGAAGTCGTTCAGCGCCCAGCCGATGGCGCGCGTCTGCTCCACGCCGCTGCTCTTCTCCCAGACACCGTCGTAGCGGATCTGACCCCCGCCGATGTCATAGCCCTGCATGTGAACGCACCGACGCCCAGCGGCGAGTTCATCGTTGAACCGCTTGGCGAAGTCGTTCAGCGCCCAGCCGATGGCGCGGGTCTGTCCTCGGTCGCCGGCGCCGAACGTGGCGGAGTACAGCACTGCGGGTTCGACCAGGTGCCGGCGGTTGCCCTGATGCAGTGCGCCTTGGACGCGGCCGGTCTGACCAGCCGAGATGTGAGGTACGCCGCCTCGGCATCGTTTGTCCCAGTAATTCATGATGTTCTCGCGGTCCGGCGTCAGCGTGTAGGAACGTTTGCTGCCGTCGGCGAAGGTCACCGGGATGGTCACCGATGTCTCCGCGGGATCGCACTGGTTCTTGAACAGGGCGGGCCCGCAGTCCGGTGGGGTGTCGCTGATGCCGTCGCCTTCGAACAGGCTCAGCGCCGCGTCCTTCGATCCGCCGTTCGCGACGAAGTCGCGGATGAGCTTCGCCGCCGCCTCGATCGTGGCCGGGGTATGCCAGAACACATGCGGCAGGTGCAGGTAATGGCCGAGTTCGTGGGCCAGGAGGTCGTCACCCGCCGCGTGTGCCGCCATCGACACGAACTCGTCGAAGTGGTTGGACCAGCTGTAGCCGCGCGGCCCGTAGACCCAGCGCTTCTGCGTGGACGACCAGGCGTAGCGGGACCCAGCGGTGAAGTAGACCATGACGCGGCCGGGGAAGCGCAGGGCCACCTCGTTGCGGTGCTTGTTGAACAGCTCGCCCTCGAACTCAGGGGCGCTGCCGGGCTCCACCTGGGGGTCGGTGTAGACCTGATGGTCGCGCCGCCGGCAGTCGCGGTTGAGCAGGTCGTCGTTGAACCGGTAGATGTCGGTGGCGGCGTCGAACAGGAAGTTGATGCCGCGCGGGTTGTAGATCTCGTTGGCCAGTTCGACCGAGCGGGCGATGCTCTTCGGGGACGGCGTCGCCGCCTGCGATCCGTTGTCGTTGGCCGTCAGTACGGTGACGATCCTGATGTCGTACAAAACTTCCACCTTTGGCTGCTTGGCTCAGAACGTTCACGAGCCTGACCAACGGTGCGCCTCGGTACATCGGTGAAGCCCACTGAGTTAAGGCCTGAAGACCACCGAGTCAACGGAATCCACTGCTGTTGCTCAGGTGGTGACGAGGGTGGCCAGGTGAGCGAGCATGCGTTCTGGGTCCGGAGTCAGCCCGGTGAAGAGGCGGAAGGCGTGGGCCGCTTGGAAGACGACCATGCCACCGCCGTTCAGCGTTCGGCATCCCAGGTCTGCGGCGTGGGCGAGCAGTTCGGTCCGCATAGGGCGGTAGATGATGTCCGCCACCCAGAGGCCTGGGTGCAGGAGTTCGGCGGGGACGGGCGTGCCCGGGTGCGCGACCATGCCTGTCGGGGTGGCGTTCACCAGTCCGTCGGCCTCTCTGAGGAGTTCCTTCAGGTCCGCGGCGTCGCCTGCGTGAGCGCGGGCGTGGCTGAAGCGTCGTTGCAGCTCCGCTGAGAGGGCCTGGGCGCGGGACGGGTGGACGTCGATCAGGGAGATCTGGCCGGCTCCGAGGGTGAGGAGGGCGTGCGCGACGGCGGCCCCGGCGCCGCCCGCGCCGAGCTGGACGATCCGCCGCGTCCTGGCGTCCGGCAGCCCCCGGGCGAACGACTCGGCGAAGCCCGTCCAGTCGGTGTTGTGACCGATGGCGCGGTCGCCGTCGAACGTCACCGTGTTGACCGCGCCGAGTCGCGCGGCTTCGGGTGACAGCTCGTCCAGGTGGGGAATCACGGTCTGCTTGCAGGGATGGGTGATGTTGAGCCCGGTGTAGCCGAGGCGCCGGGCGGAGCGGACGAGGTCTCCGGCGGCGGCGGGACATCGGGCTGATCGCTCATGCGGGGTCTCCTCGGACGCGGGGGACGGGGAGCGAGGATCGTACGGACTAGATAGTTCATTAATCCGGTGGCGGGCGTCACATGTCAAGGCCTCTCACCTTGGCGATATTCGCCGGTGGACGCCGCGACGCGGTGAAATAAGCTAACGAACCAGTTCGTCCATACACTCGTCGGCCAACCGGAAGGCATGGCACATCATGCGCAGGTCCATCGCGACGGTCTCGCTCAGCGGCACGCTGGCCGACAAGCTGACCGCCATCGGCGCGGCCGGATTCGACGGGGTGGAGATCTTCGAGAACGATCTGATCGCCGCCGATCTGAGCCCCGAGGACGTCCGTTACCGCGCCGCCGATCTCGGGCTGGCGATCGAGCTCTACCAGCCGTTCCGGGACTTCGAGGCGGTCTCGCCCACCGCTCTCGCGCACTCGTTGCGCCGTGCCGAGCACAAGTTCGCCGTCATGGAACGGCTCGGCGCGACCTGCCTGCTGGTCTGTTCGAACGTCTCCCCCGCCGCCGTGGACGACGACGCCCTGGCCGCCGAGCAGCTGCGCCTGCTGGCCGAACGCGCCGCCGAGCACGGCATCCGGATCGCGTACGAGGCCCTCGCCTGGGGCCGGCACGTGCACGACTACCTGCACTCGTGGCGGATCGTGCGCGCAGCGGACCATCCCAACCTGGGCCTGTGCCTGGACAGCTTCCACATTCTGGCCCGGGACGTCGATCCCTACGCGATCGAGACGATCCCCGGCGAAAAGATCTTCTTCCTGCAACTGGCCGACGCCCCGTCCCTGCCGATGGACGTCCTGTACTGGAGCAGGCACTACCGCTGTTTCCCCGGGCAGGGCGACCTGGACGTGGCGGGCCTGGTCTCCCACGTACTGCGCACGGGATACGACGGGCCGCTGTCGCTGGAGGTGTTCAACGACATCTTCCGGCAGGCCGCGTCCATGCGCACCGCCCAGGACGCCATGCGGTCGCTCATCGCGCTGGAGGAACACGTCGCCACGACGATCGGTGAATCCCCCTCCCCCGGACCGGTGTTGCTCCCGGAGGCGCTCCCGGTTTCGCTCGCGGTGCCGCCGCCCGCCGTGATCCCGAGCGGGTTCGCGTTCGCCGAGCTGGCCGCCCCGGCCATCGGCACCGCCGGCGGGCCGCTTGCCGGGGTGCTCGGCGCGCTCGGGTTCGTCCGTACGGGCGTGCACGCCCACAAACCGGTCGAGCTGTGGGAGCAGGGCGAGGCCCGGATCCTGCTGAACGCGGGCAGCCCCGAAGGGCGGGATGAGCCCGCCCTCACCGCGATCGGGCTGGAGTCCCCCGACCCCGCGGCGGCGGTCAAGCGCGCCGAATCGCTTCTCTCTCCCGTCCTGCCGCGGCCACGTGACCCCCGTGACGCCCAGCTGGACGCGGTGGCGGCCCCGGACGGCACCGAGGTGTTCTTCTGCCGGACCGCGCAGCCCGACCACTCCAGCTGGCTGGACGACTTCGGCATGGATCGCCGCGACCCCGCGGCCGCCGGCGGGAACGGTGACGTGGCGGGCGAGATCACCCATATCGATCATGTGGCGCTGACGCAGCCGTGGCACCACTTCGACGAGGCGTCACTGTTCTACCGGAGCGTCCTCGGCCTGTCGCCGCACCAGAGCCTGGAACTGCCCGATCCGTACGGGCTGCTGCGCAGCCGCGCGGTGTCCACACCGGACGACCGGGTCCGGATGGCCCTCAACGTCGCCTACGTCGGCGCCGCCGACGGGCGGCCGGACGTGGCCTGGCAGCACGTCGCCCTGGCGAGCGACGACATCGTCGCCACGGCCCGCCGCCTGCACACGGCGGGCACCGCGCCGCTGGCCATCCCGGACAACTACTACGACGACCTTGAGGCGCGGCACGATCTGGGCGCCCGGCGGCACGCGCTGCTGCGCGAGCTGCGGCTGCTGTACGACCGGGACGACCACGGCGAGTTCCTGCACTTCTACACCGTCACCACCGGCCGGGTCTTCTTCGAGGTCGTCCAACGGCTCGGCGGCTACCGGGGCTACGGCGCGGCCAACGCGCCAGTCAGGCTGGCCGTCCAGCACGCCCGCCTGCACCACCGTTCTGACTAGGCGCCCGCAGCGCCACCGTGCCGCAGCGCCAGAGCGCTGCGACGGCGGACGGCCGCCGCGGCGTCGTAGGATGAGCCTGCTTCCGTAGTCATGCCATGGAGTCACATGCCGTCGCAGCCCGCAACGCCCGCCGCCGGAGAGCGGCAGCGTGACGCCGACCGCACCCGCGCGGAGATCCTGGAGATCGCCCAGCGTGAGTTCGCGCGGCACGGCTACGCCGGTGCCCGGGTCGACGACATAGCCGCGCTCATGCGCACGACCAAGCGGATGATCTACTACTACTTCGGCGGCAAGGAGAACCTCTACATCGCCGTGCTGGAGAAGGCCTACCAGGAGGTCAGGTCACTGGAGTCGACCATCGACGTCCAGCACCTGGCTCCGGTCGAGGCGATCCGTACGCTGGCCGAGCTGACCTTCGACCACCACGAGGCCCACCCGGACTTCATCAAGCTCGTCAGCATCGAGAACATCCACCAGGCCGAGCACCTGCGCAAGTCAGAGGCACTGGTCAACCTGGGCGCCCCGGTGGTGGAGCTGATCTCGCAGATCCTTCAGGCGGGACGGGCCAGCGGCGACTTCGTGGCCGACGCCGACGCCATCGACGTGCACATGATGATCAGTTCGTTCTGCTTCTTCCGGATCGCCAACCAGTACACGTTCGGCACGCTCTTCGGACGCGACATGACCGCGCCCGAGCACCGGGAGCGGCACCGCCGGATGATCGGCGAGATGGTCGTCGCCTACCTCACCGGCGCGGGGCCCGGGGCCGGGGCCGGACTTCCACCGGCGTAGGCGTCCCAGCAGGCGGCATCACTGAACGACGATCTTCCCGGTGCTCTGCGGGAAGACCGGGTCGTTGAAGAAGTACTCGCCGCGTCGAGTGAAGGTGTGGCTGAAGGTCTCCCCCGGCTTGAGGCGGCCGGTGTCGAACTCGTGCTCGAAGAACGACGCGGCGCCGTGGCTGTGCTCGTTGCCGGCGGGGTTGGAGAAGGTGACCGTAGTGCCGACGGGCACCGTCATATGTTGCGGCGCCATGGCGTTCTGGGCGACGACGTTCTCCGTCGCGCCAGGGCGTCCGGCGGCCGCGTCCCAGACGCGGCCAAGGGTGACGGTGTTCTGCACGGCGGCGCCAGCCACCGCTGCGGTCCGGATCTGGTTGCGCTTGGACGGCGGGGTAGGGGCGGGCGCGGGCGCGACCGTGCCGCCGAGCTTGAAGGCCCACAGGTGGTCGCCGCGCGGGATGTCCGGGTAGGGCAGGCCGTTGCCCCCGGCGAGCACCGCGACGTACTGCTCGCCGTCGATCTCGTAGCTGACCGGGCTGGTGTGCACTCCGGCGCCGCACTGCCACTGCCACAGCTCACGGCCGTCCGTGTCGTCCATCGCGACCAGGACGCACCAAGCCGGTCCCCATGAACATCGACGGCTGCACCGCCGTCATCTATGCCGAGCTCGGCTTCCCGGCGCCCCTCGCCCGCGGCCTGTTCGTCCTCAGCCGCAGCATCGGCATCCTGGCCCACGCCTGGGAAGAGACCACCCAGGGACGCCGCAACAAGGGACCCATCCCACGGTCCGTCCTCCCCGCCGCCCTTCCGTGACCAGTACCGGGCGCACCCGGGACCTTGGACGGCGCGTGCCCGAGGGTTGACAATGCACGGAAAGCACCGCCGTGAGTGTGGGAACGATGAGCACGCTGATCAGGACCGACGTGGTGCCCGCGTCGGACCGCTTCGACTTCGTCCAGGAACTCGTCGCCACGACGTGGGTGCCGATGGAGTGCCGCTCCGAGCACCGGTCCGACTACTGGGGAGAGATCCGCGCCAGCGGCCTGGGCGCGATGCAGGTGGCCGTGCTGGACATCCTCCCCATCACGGTGTGCCGCACCCCTGAGCTGATCTCCCAGGCCGATCCCGATCTGCTGAAGATGTTGCTGGTGTGCGGCGGCTCCTCCGTGGTCGACCAGGACGGGCAGCAGGCCTTTTTGTCGGCCGCCGAGCTCGCCTTCTACGACACCCGGCGCCCCTACGAGGTGGCCTGCGGGGTCGGCCGGGACCGGCCGACGCGGGTGCTGACCTTCATGTTCCCGCCTTCGCTGCTGCCGCTGTCCCCCAGCGGGCGCAAATGGCTGACGGCCGTGCGCATCCCGGCCTCGGCCGGGCTGGGCGACCTCACGTCGCAGTTCCTCTTGCAGCTGGCCCGCAACGTCGACCACTACAGCCCGGCCGAGGCCGCGCGTCTGTCCACCGCCGCACTCGAAGTTCTGGCGACGCGGCTGGCCCACGAGCTGGACGTGCACGACTGGGGCACGCCGGAAACCCGGCGGCACGCGCTGCTCACCACCGTTCAGAGTTTCATCGAGCAGCACTTGGGCGATCCCCAGCTGTCACCTGCGGCGATCGCCGCCGCCCATCACATCTCGCTGCGCTCCCTGCAGCAGCTCTTCCACGACGAAGGCCTGACGGTGGCGGGCTGGATCCGGCGGCGCCGCCTGGAACGCTGCCGCCGTGACCTCCGCGACCCGGCGCTGGCATCCCGTCCGGTCGCGGCCATCGCGGCCAGGTGGGGATTCTCGAGCGCGGGCGACTTCAGCCGGGCCTTCCGCGCCGCCCATGGGCTGCCCCCTTCGGAGTACCGCAGGTCTGCACGCGTTGTGAAGGACCCTGCGCGGTAACCCAACGACAACCTGCCTCCTCCCGCCGACGCTTGCCGTACGGCGAAAGGACGGGAGGCACTGTCATGAATTACCCCTTCGCGAATCGAACCGCCGAGGACGAACGCCTGGTCGCGCAGGGCAGGCTCTTCGATCCGCTCACCCGGCGGCTGCTGCGCCAAGCCGGGCTGGCACCCGGCATGCGCGTGCTCGACCTGGGCAGCGGCGCGGGCAACGTGGCCAGAGTCGCCGCCGACCTGGTCGGCCCGGACGGCGCCGTGGTGGGCATCGAGCGGGACCCGGCCGCGGTCGAGCTTGCGCAGCGGCGCACTGACGCGGCGAACGTCGAGTTCCGGGTGGGCGACGCGCAGACCCTGGACGGGATCGAGGACGGCTTCGACGCCGTGGTGGGACGGCTGATCCTGATGTATCTGCCGGACCCCGTCGCGGCGCTGCGCCAGGCCGCCGCTCGGGTACGGCCCGGCGGGCTGCTCTGCATGCACGAGCCCGATCTGCAGTACCTGTGGGCCGGCACGCAAACGCCCCTGTGGGGACAGATCCGCACGTGGTTCCTGGAGACGCTGGAGAAAGCCGGAATCGAGCAGCGCATGGGCCCGGCCCTTTTCACCACGTTCCGTGCCGCCGGACTGCCCGGGCCGCACCTGTTGATGGAGGCGTTCGCCAAGGGCGGGCCGGACGCCCCGGCCTGGGGCTGGGCCAACGTGGTGGCGACGGCGGTCCCGCTGATGGAGAAGCTCGGTGTGGCCACGCGAACAGAGGTGGACCCGGCCACTTTGGCCGACCGGCTACTGGCGGAGACTCTCTCCAGCGAAAGCTGCGTCATCGGCCCGCCGATGACCGGAGCCTGGACCGCCCTGCCCGCAGCCTGACGGGTCAGGCGCTGAGAGCTTTCCTCACGAAGTCAGCCAAGGATGGCCAGGCGGTCATCGGCGTGGACAGGCGGTGACGCTATCGGTCCCAGAGCCGGCATTTGTGGTCGGTGTCGAATGTGCTGAACGGTCCTGTGCCCGCTGAGGTCAGTCGCTGCAATTGTTGCGAACGGGAGGTGAAGGCGGGCCACTGCGGGACACCGGGACCGTTGGGATCGCCGGTCTTGGCGAAGGTGCTCCAGTAGCTGATCATCTGGTCTGACAGTCGCTGCTGGTCGGCGTTGAGGCCGGGGAACAGCGGGATGCCGTTCAGGCTCTTAAAGAGGTACCAGATCTCCGCGCTGTGGTAGGCCCCCATGTGGAGGAACGGATCAAGGCCTGCCAGCGGCGGATCGGGGTCGGAGAACTCGTAGGCGTACACCTTCTGCCCGGGGTTGGCGGCGGCGGCCCGGTCGGTGAACAGGGCGGGGCAGGAGAAGCCGCCGTCGGTGGTCGCCGACGACAGGGCGACGTCGGCGTTGTCGGCGGACTCCGCCGGGTAGGCGTCCAGCAACTCCTGAGTGAGCTTGCCGGCCCTGAACCGGAGCTCGGTCTTGAGCTCATCGGCGTTGGCGCGGCGCAGCTTGGCAAGGTGGTGGCCCAAGGCCAGGAACAACCGGCCCTCGTGCTTGTTGCTGCCGGAGATGAGCGGCACCCTGTGGTATCTGCCGGACTCCAGCGCGGGCCGGGTCGGCTCCTCGACCACGCTGCCGTCGATCACCGGTACCCAGCTCAGCCCGCCGGTTCCGAACAGGCCGCCCGCGTCGGTACGCAGGTCGCCGGCAGGCTTGTCACGCAGGCAGGCCACCATGGTGCCGGGGTCGGTGCAGCCGACCTTCTTGGCGAACTCCGTGCCGGTCGTGTACGCCCGCTCGGCCGGCACCGGTCCAAGGGCGGTGCCGACGCAACCGCCGCTTTCGGAGATGGCCTTGTGGAACAGGCCCGCCGCACGCGGGGAGATGAGCTGCATGCAGACGCTGTGGCCGCCCGCGGACTCTCCGAAGAGGGTGACGTTGCGAGGGTCGCCGCCGAACGCGCCGATGTTGTCGCGCACCCAGCGCAAGCCGGCCTGCTGGTCCAGCAGGCCGTAGTTGCCGGTCGTGCCGGACTCCTCGGCCAAGCCTGGCAGGGCCATGTAGCCAAGTGGTCCGAGGCGGTAGTTCACCGTCACCACGATCACTTTGCCCTTGGCCACCAGCGGCGCCGGGTCATATCCCGAGGCCCACCCCAGCGAGTACGCGCCGCCGGGAATCCACACCATCACCGGCAGGTTCTTCGACTCCGCCGCAGGCGGTGTGTGGACGTTCAGCACCAGGCAGTCCTCGTTGCCGAGGCCGATCTGCGGGCAGATGTTGCCGGCCTTGGTGGCATCCCGGACTCCCGACCAGGGGACCGCCGGCTTCGGCGGACGGAAGCGCAGATTCCCGGTCGGCGGCGCCGCATACGGCACGCCCAGGAACTGCCGTCCGTCACCGGTGACCTTGCCGCGCAGGGAACCGTCCTTGACCGTCACCGTGTCGCCGGGGGCCGCCGACGCCGAGACAGGCAGACCGCCCACGAGTACGGCCGCCACACAAAGTGCGAGGGCAGCCCGCATGAACCGCATCAAACACTCACCCCAAGCTGAATCCGAATCCGGGCTGCCGACCGGTCGGGATATCGGAAGCCACCAGACAGTACGCACGGCGAAGGCGGCCATGCTCCGCGCCTGGCAGCTAATTAGCGGAGGGTTCTTTGTCGCGTCGCGACAGAGTCAGGCCGGGCGGCAACCATTCGCGGACAGGAAGCCGTTCCACGAGAAGGCCGTCCTGCAGCGGTGGCTACCCGCGGCCGAACCGCTCAGCACCGTAATGACGACATCGCTGTAGCCTGCGCCATCGCAGCTGTTGCCCGAGATCTGATAGTCGTCCGCCGCAGTTGTGCGGTCGCCGAAGAAACAGTCGTAAGAACCTGCCGCATGCGCGGTCGGCGTGGACAGCAGTGGCACTGCGAGCGTGCCCGCAGCGAGGGCGATGGCGAGTCGTCTGGTGGGATGCATAATGCACCGTCTAACAGCCGAGGTCTTGCTCGACAAGGCCCTACTCACTCGCAGCTTTCCGGACCGGTCATCTCCGCGAGGCGCCCGGTGAGGAAGGCACGTTCGGCCTCATTGTCGGCCAGGGCGATGGCCTGCTCGTACGCCGCGGCGGCGTCGGCCTTGCGGTCCAGCCGGCGCAGCAGGTCGGCCTTGATCGCCGGCAGGTAGCGGTAGCCGGTGAGCCGCCGGTCTCGTTCAAGGATCTCGATCTCCGCCAGTCCGGCCGCCGGGCCGCTGACCATCGCGACGGCCACGGCCCGGTTGAGCGCGACCACCGGCGACGGCCAGGCCTTGAGGAGTTCGTCGTAGAGCACCAGGATCTGATCCCAGTCCGTGTCGTCCCACGTGGGTGCGGTGGCGTGGAGGGCGGCGATGGCGGCCTGCAGGGCGAAACGGCCGGGGCCGGGGCCGCGGAGCGCTCCCAGGATCAGGTCATGTGCCTCGGCGATGGCCTGCCGGTCCCAGGCCGAACGGTCTTGTTCCTCCAACAGCAGCAGGCGGCCGTCCGGCGCGGTCCGGGTGGCCCGCCGGGCGTGGGTGGCCAGCAGCAGTGCCAGCAACCCCCGGACCTCACGTTCGTCCGGCAGCAGGCCGCGCAGCATGCGTGCCAGATCGAGCGCCTGCTCAGCGAGGTCGTTCCTGGTCAGGACGGCCCCGGCCGGTGCGGTGTGGCCGGTGGTGAAGAGCAGGTGGATCGTGTTGAGCGCCGCGTCGAGCCGGTCCGGCAGCTCGTTCGGGGAGGGCATGCGGAACGGGATGCCCGCCATTGCGATCTTCTTCTTCGCCCGGGTGATCCGGGCCGCCATGGTCGGCTCGGAGACCAGGAACGCCTTGGCGATGTCCTGAGTCGTCACGCCGCAGACCAGCCGCAGCGTCAGGGCGACCTGTGCCTCGATGGCCAGCGCAGGGTGACAGCACAGGAAGACCAGCCTCAGCCGGTCGTCCGGGACTGCCGGGCTGGGTGCCACCGGCTCCACCAGCAGATGCAGCTTCGACTGCAAGGTCGAGGCCCTGCGCAGAGTGTCCAGTGCGTTGTGGCGAGCCGCAGTGATCAGCCAGGCGCCCGGTCTGGACGGTATGCCCTGGCGCGTCCAGGAGTCGAGCGCCTCGGCGTACGCGTCCTGGACACATTCCTCCGCCAGGTCGAGGTCGCGCGTGACGCGCACCGTCGCGGCGAGCACCGAGGCCCATTCGCGACGGTGCGCGTCGGCGACCGCCTGCCGGACCGAGGCCGTTCCGCCAGGAGAGGTCGCTCCGTTGGCAGACGTCATTCCTCCAGCAGCGGGCGCACCTCGACCGCGCCGTCCATGATCGGGAGCAGCTTGCCGATGGCGACCGCCTGTTCCAGGTCCGTGGTCTCCACGACGAAGAACCCCGCGATCACCTCCTTGCTCTCGATGAACGGGCCGTCGGTGACCAGTCCGTCCTTGTGGATCGTCCGCGTGGTCGCGCTGGGCTGCAGCGCCTGCTCGTGGACGACCCGCGCGCCCATGGCGGCGATCTTCTCGCCGGCGCGCAGATTGGCCTCCATGACGTCGGGCGGGATGTCGGCCGCTCCCCCGGGAGTTTCCGTCTCATAAATCAAAATCGCGTACTGCGGCATGGCTCCGCCTGTCTGGTCGTTTCCCGGCTCTGCTCGCTTCCCCGGTTCACCAGTTCCCGGTCTCGGGTCCCATCTCACCGTATTGGAGCGTGCCGGCCCGCTCGTATCTGCAGATCACGACACCGGTGTCCGTCGTTGTGGCGTCGACCAGCTTGAGGGCGGCCGGGGCGGTTCCCTCCGCGAAGAGCCGCTGGCCGGAGCCGACGAGCACCGGGAACACCACCACGTGGAACTCGTCCACGAGGTCGTGCGCCAGGAGCGTCTGGATCAGACCGCCGCTGCCGTGGACCTGGATCTCGCCGCCCTCCTCCTGCTTGAGCTTTGCGACCGCCTGGGGGACGTCGCCGGTGAGCAGCGTCGAGTTCTGCCACGACACGCTGTCCAAGGTCCGCGACGCGACGTACTTGCGCATGCCGTTCAGCTTCGCCCCGATCGGATCGCCGGCCCCGGCCAGCGGCCAGGTGGAGGAGAAGATCTCGTAGGTCCGGCGCCCGAGCAGGAGCGCGTCCGCCCTGCTCGTCAGGTCGTGCATCCGCTGGATGAGCGCCTCGTCGAAGTACGGTACGCCCCAGCCGCTGTGCTCGAACGGGTTGCCCCACTGGTCCTCGGGCCCGCCCGGCGCCTGCAGGACGCCGTCCAGCGACACGAACATGGTCACCATCAGATTCCGCATGTTGTCTCCTTCGCTCGTACGTTCCGTCGGGCGTCTCCGAGGACGCCCTCACCACCTACGGCGAACGGGCCCGTCCAGAATCGACAGGCCCGGGAGGCGGAATTCGACCGCGCGTCAGCCCGCCGTCCAGGGCCGGAGCTTCTCGGGGTTCCGCACTGCCCAGATGCGCTTGACCCGGTCGCCTGCGACCTCGAACGCCAGCACCACCACGATGGCCCCGTCCTGCTGAGCCACCAGACCTGGCTGGCCGTTGACCGCGCGTTCCATGATCGTCAGGCCGGGCACCCCGCTGACCACCTCGACGAAGGCCTGCGCGATCTGCTCGCCGCCCTCGACCGGATGGAGCTTGGCGGAGGCCAGGCCGCCGCCGTCGGCGATCGCCGTGGCGTCGGGGTCGAGAAGACCGATGAGGGCGTCGATGTCCTTGGCCTCCCATGCCTGCTTGAACGCCTTGACGATGCCCGCCTGCTGGACCGCCGGAGTCGCGGGGGCCTGCGAGGCGCGGAGGCGGCGGCGGGCCGAGGAGGCCAGCTGGCGGCAGGCCGCCGGAGTACGGCCGACGATCTCGGCCACTTCGGCGAACGGGTAGCGGAAGACGTCGTGGAGGATGAACGCGACGCGCTCGGCCGGGGTCATCGATTCGAGCACGACGAGGAACGCCATGTTGATCGACTCGTCCAGCGTGACCCGGTCGGCCGGATCGGCGGCGGCGCCGGGCCGCCCGCCGGTCCACTCCGCGGGTCCGGGCAGCGGCTCGGGGATCCATTCGCCCACATAGCGCTCCCGCCGGGCCCGTGCCGAGCCGAGGAGGTCCAGGCAGATCCGGCTGGCGACCGTGGTGAGCCAGCCACCGGGCGACTCGATGGCGTCCTGCTGCTGCCGGGACATCGCGTACCAGCGGGCGTAGGTCTCCTGAACGACGTCCTCGGCCTCGGCCAGCGAGCCGAGAAGCCGGTAGGCCACGTTGATCAGCTGACGCCGCTCGCTCATGATCGCGTTCAGGCCGGGGTCGGGCCCGCCGTCTTCAGGCCCGGATCGGGTGGTCATGGTGCCGCCGGCTCCCCTCGCTCGCAACTCGGCGCAACTCGGTCGCATTGCTCTCACCAGTCCGACGGAACACCGCACCGGACTGTGAGGCCGCCACAGGCGAACCGAGCGTGCGGCAGAGGGTCTACGCCGGAGGCATCAGCGCTTCAAGCCGTCCTCGATCGCCTGGATGATCCGGGGCCGCAGCTCGGCGGCGCTGACGATCGCGTCCACCGAGCCGACCTCGACCGCGCGCTGGATGCTGTGCACACGGTCGAACTCGGTGGCGACCTCGCCGAGCTTCTCCGCCCGGACCGACGACTGGACCTCGGCCAGCTGGGCGTTCAGGGCCGCTCGTTCGGCTCCGCTCGTGCCGGAGATCTGCGCCTGGAGCCCGGTCACCCGCGGGTCGGTCGTGGTGCGGTTGTTCACCTCACCCGAGAACACCACGGCCGCCGCCGGGGCACCGCCGAGGACCGAGGCGAACGAGCCCTCCAGCGCCAGCACGGTCATGTTCGGGTTGAGCGCCTTGGAGAACACCACGAACGCGCCGCCGTGGTAGCGGGAGATGACGCAGAACACGATCGGGCCGTCGAAGTTGACGATCGCCCGGCCGATCTCCGCGCCGTATTCGAGCTGGAGCTTGCGCATCGACTCCGGTGAGCCGTCGAACCCCGACAGGTTCGCCAGCACGACCAGCGGCCGGTTGCCGGACGCCGCGTTGATCGCACGCGCGGTCTTCTTCGACGACTGCGGGAACAGCGTGCCCGCGGTGTAGGTGTCCGGGCCGTCGGTGGGCGGGAAGCCGCGCCGCGGCACCGAGCGTGACTCGATGCCGATCAGGCAGACCGGCCGGCCGCCGATGTGCACGTCCTGCACCGCGGACGTCTCCGCGTCGGCCATCCCGGCCCAGCGTTCCAGCACGGGGTGGTCCTGGTCGGACAGGGCACGCATGACCGTGCGGATGTCGAACGGCTTCTTGCGGTCCGGGTTGTGCTCCACGGAGAAGATCTGGCCGACGGTGGTGAAGTCGCTGCCGACGATCGCGTGCGGGAAGTCGGAGACGTCGCGGTCGACCGGGTCGGCGGTGCTCACCTTCCGCGGCGCCGTCTCGCCGGGCACGACGTAGGTGTGGTCGTAGTGCGCCATCAGCACGTCGCGGGCCGCCGGCAGGTTCTGCGCCCAGTACTGCGCCTGGCCGTTCGGCCCCATGACGCGGTCGTAGCCGCCGATGCCGTAGTTGTCCTCGGCCGACACACCGCCGGAGAAGTCGAGCGACTGCTTGCCGGTGAGCACCATCGCCGAGTCCGGCGTCATCACCAGGATGCCCTTGGTGTGCATGAGCATCGTCGCCTCGGCGTTCCAGTACGGCTGGGCGCCGACGTTGATCCCGGCGACCACGATGTTGATCTCGCCGCCGTCCTGGGTGAACGTGACGATCCGCTTGAGCGCGGCCGCGACCCAGTCCATGTTCTCGGTGCCGGAGCTCATCGAGATCCGGGCGCCCGCCGAGAGGGCGAACCATTCGAGGGGCACGCGCATGCGTTCGGCGAGGTCGAGCGCGGCGATCACCCGGGCGCACTCCGGCTCGGACAGCGCGCCCAGCGCCTTGGTCGGGTCGCCGAGCAGCACCACGCGGGTGACGCCTTCGGGATGCCGCTCGGTGGGCGTCGTGACGACGCCCGCCACGATCGCCGCGGAGTTCTTCCCCTTCGGCCGGTCGACCGGCACGAGCACGCCGCCGTCGTCGAGGTCGTGCTCGACGAAGCTGCCGTCAGGCCCGGCGAGCAGGCCGGTCAGCTCGTAGGGGTAGACGTTCCCCCGCCGCGCCGCGCGCAGCACCTTCTGGCGGTAGTCGTCCAGCGGCCGCACCGGCTCGGTCGACGGCCCGGCGACGTGCAGGCGCGGGCCGTGGCCCGGTTCCTGGGTGATCCGCACGGCGATCTCGGTCAGCGCGCCGGCGGGGGTGCGCCGCCGGGCCACGAACTGGACCTCCTCCAGCCCGGCGCCGGCGATGGTCGGCAGCAGCCGCTGGACCAGCGCCTTGAGCTCGTCGACGGTCAGGTCCGTCGGCGGCCAGACGTACAACAGGATCCGGTTGGTGTCGAACCGCTTGTTCTGCGGCCGCTGCGCCTGGATGGTGCGGATGGCGTCCAGGCACGCGGTGAACACGTCCTCCGCCACGGGCAGCGCGAGCAGCCTGCCGTCGGCGTCGCGCAGCGGCGTCAGGTCGCGGACCTGGCCCAGCGCGACGAGCCGCTCGTCGGCCGGGTTGCTCTTCGCGACGGCCTTGAACAGGTAGATCTCCTCGTCCGCGGACGGCAGCCGTGTGAGGTCGAACTCGCGCAGCCGCTGCAACTGCAGGCGCAGGGCGATCTGCGGGTGCAGGCCGCGGATCAGCCTGTCCTCGACGAAGCCGGGACCGTCGCCGTCGGGCCGGAAGGTGAAGTGGTGGTGCATCACGGCGCCGTTGGCGGCGGTGACGGTGGTGGTGATCCGCCGGACGCCCGCGGGCTGCGGGTGCTCGGCGAGGAGCTCTCCGAGCCGCACCGCGATCGCGTCGGCGTCCGGCTGGTCCTCCCAGGTGACGTAGAGGTCGGCGACCAGCCCCTGCTCGGGGACGCCGTCGGCGAACGCGCCGATCGCGCCGATGGCGGCGGGCAGGGCGGCGATGTCGACGGCGGTGGTGACCACGCGTGCCACGCCGCTCGAACCGCTGTGCTCGGCGGTGACGAACTGGCAGCCCGCGGTCTCCCGCGCGGTGACCTCCGACAGCCAGCGGTTGCCGTAGTAGCGGCGGGTCAGCACTTCCAGCAGCGGCGCGTGATCGCGTCCGGCCCGCCCGATCCGCTGGCCGATGAGCCGGACCAGCGGCTCGGAGCTGCCCACCATGGCCTGGATCCGCTCGGCGCGGTCGGGGGCGCCGGGATTGCGGTCCAGGTAGCGCAGCTCGTCGCGCACCGCGGAGTAGACCTTGGCCCGGTTGCGGCGCATCAGCGGCTGGGTGAACCAGCGGAACACCACGCCGCGGGCCAGGTCGGACACCGCGGGGAACCGCACCTGCGTGGCCTCGACCAGGTGCTCGAGGGTGAGCCCGGCGCGCTCGCCGAGCGACTCGAGCGGCGGCTGGCCGACCAGCCACTGGCGCAGCACCTCCGACACGATCGCGACGCCGGTGCTCATGTGCTGCTGGGCCAGGAAGATCCGGAAGACCGCGTTCTCCAGCTCCGGTGTGCGGTCGAGGTCGGTGACGCCGTAGTGGCCGAGGACCTCGGTGAGCTTGGCCTGGAAGCCCTCGGTGACCCCGGCGCGTTCGACGTCGAGGCTCTGCAGGTAGCTGTGGAAGAACTCGCGCGGGCTGTGCACCGGGCTGGCCGGTTCGACGTCGAGCTCGCCGCCCGGCTTGTTGCGGCTCAGCTCGGACAGGTCGGCGAACACGGTGAGCAGGTCCAGCTCGCCCTCGAGCGGTCCCCCGCCCAGCTCGGCGCGCGCGCTCACGTAGTCCAGCAACACCCGCTTCTCATCGTGCGGGTCGCCGTCGAAACCGAGAAGCAGGCTGCGCAGGTCCTGGAGGCCGCGTTCGGCACGTTCGGCCGCGGACACGGCCGGCGGCTCGGCGGGCAGGTCGACCTCGACGGCCTCGGCGGCCGTGTCCGACTCCCCCGAGCCCTCGTCGGCCAGCGGCTCCAGCCGCATCAGGGGCGCGCCGGTCTCGACCTGGCTGCCCACCGACACCGGGCACTCGCGGACGCGGGCGCGGAACGGCGCGCGCAGCACCGTCTCCATCTTCATGCTCTCCAGCACCAGGATGGGAGCGCCCGACTCGACCTCGTCGCCCGCAGACAACGGCGTCGCGACCACCAGCGCGGGCGCGGGTGAACGGACGACTCCGCCCTCGTCGCGGCTGATCCGGTGCGTGACGCCGTCCACCTCGACCAGATGGATCGGGCCGTGCGTGGCCGAGACCAGGCGGAACCGGCGCCCGTTGACCACGATCTGGCCGCTGTGGTCATCGAACCGTTCCACCTCGACGTCCGCCGGGTGCATGTCACCACCGCCGGAGACGCCGACGCGGAACCGGCTGGGCCCCACCCGGGCCACGCTCACCCGGTAGCCGACGCCGCGGAGCTTGAGATCCAGCGGACGGCCCGGGTCGTGCTGCACCTGCGGGCGCCCGCCGTGCGCGGTGGCCAGCAGCCGCTGCCGGCTGACCGCCTCCTCGTCCTGGTACGCCTCGATCGCGGCCGCGGCGAGGGCGATCGCGGAATGCCGGTGAGCGACCAGGCGGCCCTCGGCGCGCACCCGGTCGATCCAGCCGGTGTCGGCGCTCGCGTCGATCACCTCGGGCTGGTCGAGCAGATCGAGCACGAAGCTCTTGTTGGTGGCGCCGCCCTCGATGATCACCGTGGTCTGGGCCATCGCGCGGCGCAGCCGGCCCAGCGCCTGCTGGCGGTCACGGCCATAGGCGATGATCTTCGCGATCATCGAGTCGAAGTCGGCCGGGATGGTGTCGCCCTCGCTGACGCCGGTGTCCACGCGGATGCCGGGCCCGGCGGGCAGCACCAGACGCGCGATGCGGCCCGGGGCCGGGGCGAAGTCACGGTCGGGGTCCTCGGCGTTGAGCCGGGCCTCGATGGCGTGCCCGGACTCGGCCGGCTGTGGCCCCTCGAGCTTCCCGCCGTTCGCCACATGCAGCTGCAGCCGGACCAGGTCGGTGCCGGTGGTGATCTCGGTGATGGGGTGCTCGACCTGAAGCCGCGTGTTGACCTCGAGGAACGCGAAGAGCTTGTCGCCGGGGTGATAGAGGAACTCGACGGTGCAGGCGCCGCGGTAGCCGACGGCCACGGCGAGCCGCTCGGCCGACGCCTTCAGCTCGGCGGTCTGCTCCTCCCCCAGGACCGGCGAGGCGGACTCCTCGATGATCTTCTGGTTGCGCCGCTGCACCGAGCAGTCGCGGACACCCAGTGCCCACGCGGTGCCCTGCCCGTCGGCGATGACCTGGACCTCCACGTGCCGGGCGCCGGTGACCAGGCGCTCCAGGAAGACCACGCCGGAGCCGAACGCGCGCAGCGCCTCCTGGCTGGTGCGTTCGTAGGCGTCGGTCAGGTCCTGCTTCGAGGCGACCATGCGGATGCCGCGCCCGCCTCCGCCCGCGGTCGCCTTGAGCATCAGCGGGTAGCCGATCTCGTCGCCGGCGCGCAGCGCGTCCTCGAGGGTGGCGACCTCGCCGCGGCTCCACGGCGCGACCGGGACGCCGACCTCCTCGGCGATCAGCTTGGCGCCGATCTTGTCGCCGAGCTTGCGCATCGCCTCCGCGCTCGGGCCCACGAAGGCGACGCCGATCTTCTCGCAGAGTTCGGCGAACGCCGGGTCCTCGGCGACGAACCCCCAGCCGACCCATGCGGCGTCGGCCCCGGTCTCCGTCAGCGCCCGCTCCAGCACGGCGTGGTCGAGGTACGGGCGGGCCGAGGCGGGGCCCAGCGAATAGGCGACGTCCGCCTCACGGACGAAGGTCGCGTTGCGGTCGGCGTCGGTGTAGAGGGCGACCGTCTCGATCCGCGCCCCGGTCTCCGCCGAAAGATCACGGACGGCGTGGATGAGCCGCATCGCGGCCTCTCCACGGTTGACGATGGCGACACGACTGAACACCGGCTGAGCCTCCCGACTACCCACGCGCAGAAGGCGACGTCCGTCCCTCGGACGTCGCCAGCACCTTGATCTACACCTTCCTCGGTTACCGCCCGGTATACCAATGTCCCGCGTCTCGCAGAGTTGGGCTCCTGCGTTGTGGGGACCCTACAAAAGGTGCTTCAGCCGTACTCTGCGCGAGGAGCGCTTGCCCTCCGTACCCACCGGCCGGTGCCTACCGGCCGGTCGGGCAGGTCGCCTCTGTGGAGCGCGGCCCCTCTCCATGGCTGTTCTCGGCGGCGACGGAGATCCCGTAGCGCTTGGCCGGGTCGAGCAGCATGATGGTCATGGTCTTCTGGCTGGTGGGGAGGTTGGCGCGGACAAGCGTGCCAGAGGGCAGTTCCCGCCAGTACACCCGCCACAGCACATCCGGCTGGGAATCTGTCCATTGTGCGGTGCATTCGCTGGCGCTCCACCGGAACGCGGTCATGTTGGTCGGTCTGCTCAGGAAGGCCGTCGCCGACACCACCGAGGTCCAAGAGCTGTAGTTGCCAGCCCATGTGACCGCTCTGACCTGGAATTCGTAGCGGTGACCATGGGTCAGCGCATTGAAGGGAACGCTCGTCGAGTCAGGGGCGAACAGCGGGAATTCGTTCCAGGCCGCGCCGGCGGTCGCGTCACGCCATCTGACGTCGTAGGAGTACTTCCCCGCGGGGGTCGGCGCGGTCCAGGCGAAGGTGATCCTCGCCCCGGACGTCGCCGTGGCGGTGGGCGCCGTCGGCGCCGGGCCGGGCGAACTCGAATTCGCACAGTAGGCAGGTGGATTGAGCGTCCACGGTGAGCCGATGGGCGCCTTCGTCGGTTCGATGTAGGAACCGCCGATCGGGCTGGACGGGAGCGTGAACTGGATGAACCGTGGGCGGTAGACCGAAGCGGTGTAGTAGTTCCTGCCCAGGCAAGCGCCGTCCTGGTATTGCGAATTGAGGTTGTAGCTGACGACCACTGTCGAACCGCTGCTCAAGTGGGGCACGACCCGGTATTCGTAGGTCCAGTCGCCCCAGTCCGTCGTCGTTTCCGGAGTCATGTGGAGAACGGAGCGTTCGGTGGCGGTGAAGCCCGTCGGGGTACCGGAGTGATAGGCGATCATATTGCCCGCGAGGGCGCCTTCCAGCCCCTGAGTCAGGAGCACGTACTGCCCGCCGTGCTGGGTGACCGAGAAGCCCTCGGCGACACCGTTCAACACCCGCTTGGACGCGGCCTGGCTGCTCGACCATCCGCTTCCGGTCCAGTACTCCCAGGCGGCGGTGAATTGCCCCTTCGGAACGCGGGCAATGTGCAGGTACTTCTGCGGGTCCGAGCCGGAGACGACGCCTTCGGTGCCGTAGATATAGGTGTGATCGGCAGTGCTGTAGAGCGCCGTTCCCCACAGATAGCACCTGGATCCCTGATTCGGGCTTCCGTCACAGATGGGTGAGGGAATGGAGACCTTGGTGAACGTGGCGGGGTTGGTGAGGGTGGACACCGGCATCGCGACCAGCTCGACACCGGTCGGGTAGAAGCCGAACGCGCCACCGCCGGGCTGGGATTTGAAGCGCTGGTAGAACTTGTAGATAGTGCCGCCCACCAGCATGTTGTCGCCGCCCCAGAGCCAGTCACCGCCTGCCGCCGGCGGCACCATGGTCCTGTCCGACCCGCTTCCGGCGACCGAGGTCAGGGTCGAACCGTTCTGGATGACCAGCATGTTGCGCGGCATCACGGCCGCGAAAGGGCGGCGTGTGCCGTTGGACTCCACCGAACCGTAGTAGCTGTCGTTGAAGAACCACACGACCCGTCCGTCCGGCAGCTTGAGCGACTGGGTGCCGTCGCCGCCGCTCCACTGGCCGGAGCTGTTGCCGTAGTTCTGGAAGAGGTTGTTGAGGCTCGCATAGGGCGTGACCGGGACGGCGGCTGCAGTGGCCGGAGGGGCCGTGGCGGCGGTGGCCGGAGGGGCCGCCTCGGCGGGACTTCCGAACAGGACGCCGGCCGCGAGGAGCGCACTGACGATTCCGATTCGCCGGCCACGGCGTACCCCGCGGATCAGTACCCCACCGAACATAGGCGGTCCCTTCAAGGCGCAGCCGGTCACCGACCGGCGACCGGCGACCGGTAAAGATCACCCGATCCTAACGAGCGCTTGCTACATCAATCGTGCGGCTCCGCGGCCGATATCGGACACGACAATGGCGGCGTGGTGCTCGCTTGAGTGGCGGTCCCGGGGATTCCTGTGCGGCAGACCGATGCCTTTCGCCCTTCCCTGGGGTCTCCATTAGGTGAGGACCGCAACGACATGGGGGGCGCATGGGGAAAGACGAGGAGTTCGCAGGTCTGGTGGAGCCGTTCCGCCGTGAGCTTCTGGCGCACTGTTACCGCATGATGGGGACGCTGGACGAGGCCGAGGACCTCGTTCAGGAGACCTTCCTGCGGGCCTGGCGGGGTTACGCCACCTTCCAGGGACGCTCCTCGTTGCGCGTCTGGCTCTACAAGATCGCGACCAATGCGTGCCTGAGCGCGCGGGAGCGGCGCAGCCGGCGGCCGCTGCCTTCCGGGCTCGGCCCGCCCAGCAAGGAACCCGATCTCCCGCCGAAGGCGGCCGATGGCGAGATCGTGTGGCTGCAGCCGATCCCGGACGCGATGGTCACTCCCGGCCCCGGGGACCCGGCCGCCATCGTCACGATGAGGGAGCGGCTCCGGCTCACGCTGATCGCGAGCCTGCAGCACCTGACACCCCGGCAGCGGGCGGTCTACATCCTCCGGGAGGGGCTGGGCTTCTCGGCGGCCGAGGTGGCCGGGATGCTGGGGATCTCCGTGGTGGCGGGCAAGAGCCTGCTCCAGCGGGCACGCACGGGCATGGAGGAGGTGGCCACCGCGGTGGACGAGGCCATGGAGCCGAACGACCCGGCCGCCCGCGTTCTTCTTGCGAGATACATGGCCGCCTTCGAGAACTCTGACCTGGACGCCTTGGAGCGTGCGCTTCGCAAGGACGCGGCGTTGGAGATGGTCGGCCACACGACATGGTTCTCTGGTGTGGAGACCTGCCTGCGCTACATCGGACACGTCATCGGCGCCCCTGGCACCTGGCGGATGCTGCCTACAGCGGCGAACGGACAACCAGCGGCAGCCGTATACAGGCGCGTGGAGGACGGGGTCTATCAAGCCTTCGGCGTCGCCGTTCTCGCTGTGGCGTCCGGCGGCATCACCGGCATCGTCCTGTTCAGCGAGCCTGATCTGCTCGCCCGGTTCGGGATGCCGTACCGCCTGGCGGCGGCATGAGCCAGGCCGTCACTCCAGACCTGGCGTGGCCGGTGTGGTCGCCCGCCGTGCGCGACCACACCGTCCGCGGTGATTCATTCAAGGAGGGCCAGCGCTACCACTCTCGGTTGTCGGTCTCTGCTCCCCCGCCGGTGATGCGCACGCTGTCGGCCGCGCTCGGCGCCGCGGTGACAGCGCCGAGACCGACAGCGATCGCGCCGGCGGCGATCAGTGTCGCAATCAGACGTCGCACGTTACCTCCTAGGATCTGCCACTTACAGCGTCAACACTGCCAGTCGTCGCGGATCACCAGGAGTTGCGTTTCTGCCATCTTCCGCAGTTTTCCTGCCACCGAACGCATGCCCGTCCTGCTCGTCACTCGTCCACGATGCCGTCGCGCAGGGCCTCCCTGTACAGGGCGATCCTGGTCGATGCCTCACGTCCCGCCTTGGCGTACTTGTCCCGGGCCCGTTCGAGGTACTGCTTGACGGTGTGCTCGCTGATCCCCATCTGGCGGGCGACCGCGGCACGGGTGAGGCCGCCCAGCCACAGCCGCATGCTGCGCAGTTCCTGCTCGGAGAAGGTGGGACGATGCCGGCCGGTGGCGGCGAGCATCGCGCCCGCCTGCGAGGGGGTGGTGTACGTTTCGCCGCCGGCGACCGCCAGGATGGCCTCGATGAGGTGACGGCGTCCTTCGTTGGCCTCCTTGGAGATGTAGGCGCGGGCCCCTGCCGTGACGGCGCGGTGGACGATGTGGTGTTCGGAGTACTGGGAGAACACGACGATCCGGCGGCCCTCCCGGGCGAGTGCGGCGATCTGGTCGAAGACGAGCTCGCCGCCGATGCGCAGGTCGATGACCAGCACGTCGGCCGTCGCCGCCGGCCCGGTGTCCAGGGTGTCGAGGTCCGTGCCGATGTGCACGATCTCGACCCTGCGGCCGGGGTCCTCGGCGATCCAGCTCCGGACGCCGGACAGCACGACGTCCTGGTCGTCGATGACGGCGATGGTCACGGCTCGTTCCATCCGGCCTCCACCCAAAGAAGATCTCCGTCTCGGTCGCTGGTGACGGTGACGCCGTCCGCCACGGTGGTCTCGGGGACGAGGGCGTCACCGTCGACGAGCACCGAGACGCTGACGTGTCCCGGCGTGGCCGACACCACGGTGACGCGCGCGTTCTCACGGGCGCCGGTCAGCACGGCCAGCGGGACCTCGGCGATCGCGGCGGCGACCTCCTCGCTCATCGGCGGCATCTCGCCGACCTGGGCCAGGTCGATGACGGTGCCGCGGCGCATGGTCTCGTCGATGCCGGTGCGCAGGAGGCGCAGCAGCGGATTGGGGACATCGTCCCGTTCGGCCAGCAACTGACGCAGCATGGCCTCCGCCGTGGCGCACCGGTGGCGGACCGCCGGGTCGGCCGGATCGACGGTGCCGTCGGCCAGGCCCCGCAGCACACCGGTGATGAGCCTGCGCACTTCCCGGTAGCGGTCCTGCCGCGCCGCCGCGACCTCGGCGATGACGGCCTCGCGCGTCGCCATCTCCCAGCGTTCGGCCGCCGCCTCGGCCGCCATGCCGCCGCTGAACCGGAACACCCGCGCCCCGGCGATGAGAGCCAGCTGGATGCTGGCCGACGCGTACAGCAGGGTGATGAATCCGGCGACGGTGTGGCGGTCCATCTCGCCCTCGGCCGTCAGCGCCACGAAGACGATCCCCGCGTTGACCGCCAGCAGTGACACGACTTCGCGCACCGGCCGGTGCAGCACGAGGAGCACGCCGATCAACCCGACGGACGTCCATCCCCAGTTGATCCTCAGCTGGTGTTCGCCGGGACAGTTGACGGCCATCGCGACTCCGGTGGCGAGGTCCACCGCGACCAGCGACCACGTGATCGCGGTGCTCTCCTTCCTGCGCAGGAGGAGCGCCGCGCCGCAGACGATGATCAGTAGCTGGGCGCCCCAGATCGCCACCACCGACGCCGGGGACCGGTACTGGTCGTAGTAGGCCAGGACCGCCGTGCCGACGGCGACGACCTGCCACAGGGCGACCGCGACCACCGTGGCGATGTCGAACGCCCGGTTGAAGCGCACGGCGAACGGGCCGGCGGGCGCGCTGTCAGCCACGGGTCCACCGCAGCGTGACCGTGGTGCCGGCCCCTGGCCCGGACTGGACGGTGGCGATTCCGCCGGCCATCGCCATCCGTTCCACGATCGAATGCCTGATGCCGCACCGGGCGTCGGGAACGAGGGCAGGGTCGAACCCGCGACCACGGTCGGCGACGTCCACCGTGACGCTGTCACCGCGGCGCTCCACGCACACCGACGCGTGGTGCACTCCGGCGTGTGCGGCGACGTTGCGCAGAGCCTCGCGCACCGCATCAGCGATCGCCGAGGCGACCGTTTCGGGGACGTCGACGCGCGGCTCACCGGCGACGGTGAGATCGCAGGACAGCGACGGGCTCATCTGGGCGGCCAGCTCCTCCAGGCGTTCCGCCAGGTCGACCTCCGGCACGTCGCCGACGGGCTCGGACGGGGAGAACGACTCCATGACCCGCAGTGCCTGCGCCGCGCCTTCGCGCAGGCCCGGTGCGCCCGCCCCCACGCCCCCCGAGGCGACCATCGTGAGCGTGGCCAGCACCGAGTCGTGCATCTGCAGTCGATGGTGGCGCTCGTCGACCCGCCGCGCCGCCTCCAGCATGGCCTGCTGCCTCTCGCGGTCCCGGGCCGCCACGATGGTGTCGGCGCGCCGCCCGCCGCGGCGCAGCAGCCACATCATCGCGCTGACCACCGCGGCCTGGACGAACAGGACCCGGATCTGGCTGGTCGTCTCGGGGACACCGGCGATGTAGGCGAGGATGACCACCGCCGCAAGCGGCAGCCCCGCGACCGGACGCAAGGCGAGTTGTGCCAGGTAGATGGCAGTGCTCGCCAGCATGATGGCCCAGGTGGTCTCGTGGAAGACCATCGACACCGGAACGATCCGTGACTGCACGAGCATCACCAGCGCCACCACCGCGGTGTCGGTGGCGATCAGCGGGAATCCCAGGCCGCGACGGACGGCGACCACGCTGAAGAACGCCGCCCACACCGCCATCCCGCCGAGCACCGCCACCTGCCACCCGCGGGAGATCTCGGTGTCGTCGCCGACGACGGCGGCGACGCACGCCGCGGCCACGCCGCCGCAGCGCAGCGCGATCGCGAAACGGAGCACGGTGCGGGCCAACGCGTAGCCCGAAGGGCCCGACGTGTCGGTCGTGGCCCACCGCAGGCTCGACATAGCCATCGCTCCGAAAGATCTTTCGCGCGAATGCAGTATGGCGCACTGGGCGCCGCAAGCGGAAGTAATGGCGCTGTCAAGACCCCCGCGCGGCTGACAGACGGACGTGGGTCATGACAAGGCAGATCACTCCTTGCAAAGCTTCAGTCCGCGGTCGGACATGGAGGTGCGCGTTGCAGGTGATGGAGTTCAGCACAGCGCATGTGCCGCCTGCTGAACGGTTCGACAGCTGGCTGGAAGCGATGTTCCGGTCACATGTCCCGTCGGAGGTGAAAACCGAGACGGCGGACGATTTCCACGCCTCAGCCCATCTTTTGGACCTTGACACGGTGCTCATTTCCTCGATGACCACTCCATCGGTTCAAGGAGAACGCACGAGGCGGTTGATTCGGCAGTCCGATCCAGAGGTCGTCCTCCTTCACCTGTCTTGCAGCGGCTCAGGAAGGGTCTCCCAGGGAAAGCACGACAACACCTTTGGCGCCGGTGACTTCGTGCTCTACGACAGCAGCCGCCCACTGCGCGTCCAGCAGATGGCGGTCACCCAGCCCGCCCGGTTCTTTCTGGTGGAAATCCCCAGAGCGCCGTTGCAAGCTCTCGTTCCGTCGATATCGAAACTGCTCGCGGTCCCCTTCTCCGGCCATCAGGGCCCGGGGGCGGTGCTATGGCGTTATCTCGAGGAACTCGTCCGCAACGCGTGCGCCTACCGACCCTCGGATGTGGCCGCCCTGGGCAGGGCCACGATCGACCTGATCGCGGCAACGTGCGCGCACCAGCTGGCTGACGACGCTCTGCCAATGGCCACCCGCCAGCAAGCCCTGCTGGCCGGCATCGAGGACTTCATCGAGCGGCACCTCGGCGACCCGGCGTTGACCCCCGACACGATCGCCGCCGCGCACCACATCTCCACCCGGCAGTTGCACAAGCTCTTCCAAGCCCAAGGGGGCCTCAGCGTGGCCGCATGGATACGCCAGCATCGCCTGGAGCGCTGCCGCCGCGACCTCGCCGACCCTCGGTTCGCCGAACTCCCCGTCTGCGCCATCGCATCCCGCTGGGGCTTCACCGACCCGGCACACTTCGGCCGCCTCTTCCGAAAGTCCATGGGCTCCTGCCCCACCGACTACCGCCGCATGTGCCTCAGCTCTGTGCAGGGTGTGTGAGGTCAGAGCTTGCGGACGACCACTCCGACGCACTCGCCGGGGCGGACGAAGCCGAATTCGCGCGAGTCCCAGCTGGCGTCCGGGTTGTCGCCCAGGACGACGAGGGACTCGGGTGGCACGACGGCGTGGGGTGCATCGCGCAGCGCGGGGAACCGCTCACGCGGCACGGGGTCCCCCGGCACGGCGACAGCTCGTTTGATGAGGAGGCGCTCGCCAGGCTGCGGCAGGGGTTCCACGGCCGGGAGTGCGTCCACAGCAGGTCCCTCGTCCGGCGGAAGGTGGACGAGGGGCGGGTCGGGGGCGATCACGACGACGATCTGGCCGGGGCGGATCCGCCGGGTCCGCCGCACCAGGACGCGGTCCGCGTCGTGCAGGGCCGGTTCCATGCTGCGGCCTGAGACGGTCGTCAGCAGGTAGCGCCGCCGGATCCAGAGGGTCGCGAGACCGCCGGCCAACCCGCCCGTCGCGAACAGCAGTACCGGGTGTCTCACACCGCCGAGCCGAGAGGCAGGTCGTCCATGCGGCCGCCCGCCGCCACGACGGCGTGGTCGGGGCCGATCAGGAAGACGGTCGGGGACCAGGTGTTCTGGAACGCGTTCGCCACCGCTCCGTCGTGATCCTCGACGACCACCCTGGCGGCAGGTGCCAGCGCGGCGACCAGTTCTTCGTCGCCGTCCCCTCCGATGACCGCGAGGACGTTGTCGCGTCCCATCTCCTTGGCGCGTTCGACGAAGTGCGGCAGCAGGGCGTGGCAGGGCTCGCAGCCCGCCGAGAAGAAACCGACCAGGCCGGTGAGGCTCTCGGCGGAGACCTGCTCGCCCGCGGTCGTGGTGGCGGTGAACGCGGCGGGGCGTGATCCCGGCTTGAGCGCGACCGGGAGGCTCGGGCTCGGGCTGTGCCCGTCACCGCGTTCGCGCAGCCGGCGGATGACGGCGAGAGTGAGCGTCAGGTTGAGGACGCAGAGGACGCCGACGAGGACGACGGCGGCGGTCAGGTAGGCCATCAGGAACTCCTGCGGGCAGGACGGACGGCGGCCGCGGAGCGCCGCCGTCCGTCATGAGTCAGTCAGGGTCAGCAGCTGCCTTCGCGGACGGTCTGGCACCCCTGGTCCAAGCAGCAGATCCGGACGTACTTGACGCCGTTCCTGCAGTAGCGGTAGTAGCTGCAACCCGCCTGAGCGTTGGCCTTGGGTGCAAGGCGCGAGATCAGGCGGTCGGCGAGGCGGGACATGGTGTCTCCTCTCCGGCCGGGGTCACCGGCCGATGTGGCATGTAATGACGATCATGGAAACGGGCCGGGTTTCGGCACAAGAGTCAAGATCGACTTCTTGAAAAAGGATCAAGAACGCCAGGTCGCCGGTTCACGGTCAGACCCCGGACCGCTCGGTCGTGGACCGAAATGATCTTGACAGTCTCCACAACCGGTCGGTTGAACGATCTTGTCAGGCGAAGAAGGCCTTGGCGTGGCCGGCCACGACTCCGGGGCGTTCGTCGGCGATGAAGTGTCCGCAGTCCGGAACGAGCGCGATGTCGAGGTCGTCGGCGTAGGCCTGGTAGCCGCCGAGCACCTTGTGGCTGAGGTAGGCGTCGCGGGTGCCGAACACCATGCGCGTCGGCACGGTGAGCCTTCGCCGCTTGTAGCGGCCGCGGACGACCGGGATGAACTCGTGAAGGGTGAACGTCCGGTACAGCCGCACCCCCGCGCGGGCGCGGGCGGGCTCTGCGAAGGCCCCCGTGAAGTGGTCGAGGGTCGTGCGATCCCAGACAGAGCGGTCGTGCACGCCCAAACGCAGAAGCAGGCGGGTGAAACGGCCGGTGCGCAGGCCCAGATAGCCGAGACCGGGCGCCATGATGACCTGCTGGTACCAGAACCGCCACAGATGCGGCAGCGCGGTGAGGAACCGCGGCCAGGGATGCACGACGTTCAGCGCCAGGAAGCGCTCGAACCGCTCGGGCGCCGACAGGCACAGCAGGAAACCGATCCAGCCGCCCCAGTCGTGGCCGGCCAGCTTGACCCGTTCCAGGCCGAGCTCGTCCATCACCGCCAGCACGTCGCCGGCCATCTCCTCCTTGGCGTAGCCGCGTTCCGGAGCGTCCGACCAGCCATGACCGCGCAGGTCGATGGCGACGACCCGATGATCGGCGGCGAGCACCGGGATGAGGTGGCGCCACTCGTACCAGTGCTGCGGGAAACCATGGAGCAGGACGACCACATCGTCTCCCGCGCCCGCCTCAGCGACATGGAACGTCATGCCGCGGGCGCTGACCCGGCGGTGGCTGACGCCTTCGACGTCGGGCATGGGACGTTCCATGGTTCAGCCTTTCGCACGCGAGACGGCCCATCGTGCCACCGACGATGATCACCTGGGAGCGAGATCCACTGTAACGGCCACCGGCAAGGCCCTACGGGGCGTACGGCCTTGCCGGTGGCGTCGATCGACAGATTGCGCGTCTAGCGGTCCAGTCCCTCGCCTGCGGATACGTTCCGCTCAGCGTGGGCAGATCTTGACTCGTTGACGGGAGTGGGCGCGACCAGGGTGTCCGGGCTCGTGCCGTGGGCGCCGGCCAGGCGTGGCGGCAGCCACCACGTGGTCCTGCCGAGCATGGTCATCACGGCGGGGACGAGTGCCATGCGCAGCACGAAGGCGTCCACGGCCACCGCGCCCGCCAGCCCGGCGCCGACCAGCACGCCCTCCATATCGCCGCTCAGCACGAACGCCCCGAACACCGAGATCATGATGACCGCGGCCGAAGTGATCACCCTGCCGCCGCGGGCCAGCCCGATGCGCACCGCGCGCCGCGGGTCGCGGGTCCGCAGCCATTCCTCCCGCATCCGGCCGACCAGGAACACCTGGTAGTCCATGGACAGGCCGAACAACATCGCGATCATGATGACCGGCAGGAACGAGGTGATCGGCACGGGCTTGCCGATGCCGAGGACGTCGGTGCCCCAGCCCCACTGGAACAGCGCCACGGTGATGCCGAACGCGGCGCCCGCTGCGGCCACGTTCATCAGCGCGGCCAGCAGCGCCACGACCAGGCTGCGGAAGGCCAGCAGCAGCAAGGCCGAACCCAGCACGGCGATCGTGCCGATGAACAGCGGCAGCCGGGAGGTCAGCGCCGAGGCCAGGTCCTTGTTGAGGGCCGTGCCGCCGCCCACCAGCACCTCCAGCGAGCCGGCGTCCGCCGCGGGTACCGCACGGAGCCGGTCGATGAGCTCGTAGGTCTGGGCGTCCTGTGGCGCGGTGGTGGGGACCACCTGAACGACCGCCATCCGCTGTCCCGTGCCGCCCGCCGCTTGACCCAGGGGCACCGCGACGACCTGCTCCACGCCGCGCGTCTCACGGACGTCGTTCACGAGCTGCCGCAGCGCGGCCGGCGGCATGTCTCCGCCGCGTCCGCGGACCACCAGCTGCAGCGGTCCGTTGAAACCCGGCCCGAACCCGTCGGCCAGCATGTCGTACGCGCGGCGTGCGGTGTTGGACTCCGGCAGCGTGCCCTGGTCGCTCGTGCCGAGCCGCAGCGAGAACGCGGGCAGCGATATCACGGTGACCAGCACCAGTGCGGCGGCGGCAACGATCCTGGGACGGCGTTGAAGGACGTCGGCCCAGCGCGCTGTGACGCCCCTGCCGTCGTTCTCGCCGATGCTCTCCGGTGCGTCGAGCCGTCGGCGTTCCCGCCGGCTCAACACCCGCGTCCCCAGCAGGCCGAGCAGCGCGGGCAGCAGGGTCAGCGCGGCGGCGACGCCCAGCAGCACGGTGAGGGAGGTGGCCACCGCGATGCCGTTCAGGAACTGCAGGTTGAGGGCGAGCATGCCGAGCAGCGCGATGCACACGATGCCCCCGGCGAACAGCACGGACCTGCCCGAGGTGCGGGCGGCGGTGACCGCGGCCTCCTCCGGCGACAGCCCCTCGTGCAGGCCGGCGCGATGCCGGGAGACGATGAAGAGCGCGTAGTCGATGCCGACCCCGAGCCCGATGAGGGTGCCGAGCAGCAGGGCGGCGTCCGGGACGGTCATCGCGTGGCTGAGCAGCCCGATCCCCATCAGCCCGAGCCCGACGCCGAACACCGCGGTGACCAGCGGCAGCAGCATCGCCAGGAACGATCCGAACGCCAGGAAGAGCACCACCGCCGCGGCGACCAGCCCGACGAACTCCGCCAGGTGGGGCGGTGGCTGGTCGGTGCGGCCGGCGGCCTGCCCTCCGACCTCGACCCGGAGCCCATCGGTGGCCGTGGACCTGGCGGTGTCCACCACCCGCTTGATCCGGTCCGTCGCGAGGTCGTCGGCCGGCTGGGTGAAGGTGACCTGCGCGTAGGCGGTGCGCCCGTCGGAGCTCGTCTGCCCTGCGCCCTCGGGCTTGTAGGGGCTCACCACCTGGCCGACGTCGGGAAGCGTGGCGATCCGGTCGAGGGCGGCCTGCATCCGGTCGCGCACGATCGCGTCCCGCACGGTGCCGCCGCCGTCGACCCGCCACACGACGACGTCGGTGTCGCCGGATTGTTCGGGAAAGGCGGCCCGCATCAGCTCGGCGGCCCGGACCGACTCCGAGGCCGGCAGCTTGAAGTCGTTGCTGAACGACGTGCCCGCCGACCCGCTCGCGAGGAACGCGCCGGCGAGCGCGGCCGCCCAGAGCAGCAGGACGATGAGGCGATGCCGGAAACACCAGCGCGCCATGGGGCTCACAGTGAGGCTCCTGTCGTTGTCGAGGAAGGGGCTGGAATCGGCCTCAGCTTCGACGGGCCACGCGCGCTCGGCCATGGCAGGAAGGCTTTTCACAACTGATTCTCAACTTCCTCCGAAGGAGCTCAGAGCTCCCGGAGCCCCTGCCCGCCCGATACTGGAGGCGGCATCATGATCCGGACAAGGAACGGGGGCGGGGGCGATGGAAGGCCCGACGGGACCGACCGTGCTCGTGGTCGAGGACGAGCCGAGCCTGGCCGACATTCTCCGGATCACGCTGGAGTTCCACGGCTTCCGGGTGCTGCCCGCCGCGAGCGGGGCGCGGGCGGTGGAGCTGGCCCGCAAGCACCGTCCCGATCTGCTGCTGCTCGATGTGATGTTGCCGGACGGCAACGGCCTGCAGGTGTGCCGCGCGGTCCGCGCCGAACGCGAGGACGTGCCGGTGGTCTTCCTGACCGCGCGGGACTCGCCGGCCGACATCGTCGGCGGTCTCGCACTGGGCGGCGACGACTACATCACCAAGCCGTTCAACATCGACGAGGTGGTGGCGCGGGTACGGGCGGTGCTGCGGCGCGCGAGCCGGCAGAGCCCGCCGCCGGTGGTGCTGCGGCACGGCGACGTGGAGATGGACGAGGCGAGCTACACCGTGCGGCGGGCGGGCACACCGGTGGAGCTCACGCCGACCGAGTACGCGCTGCTGCGCTACCTGATGGTGAACGCCGGCCGGGTCGTCACCAAGGAGCAGATCCTCAGGGAGGTCTGGAAGTTCGGCTTCGCCGGGGAGTCGACCGTGGTGGAGACCTATATCGGCTATCTGCGCCGCAAGCTGGACCCGCTGGGCCCACCACTGATCGTGACCCGGCGCGGGATGGGCTACCGGCTGCGAGAGGTGGAATGAGCCGCCGGGGATGGCGCCCGGGGTGGCGGCGCCGGTCGCGTCCCCGCTCACTGCGAGCACAGCTCACCACCGTCAACGTGCTGCTGTTCGCGCTGGGCCTGGCGCTGTTCTCCGTGGCGGGAGTGAACGGGCTGGACCGGTTTCTGGTGGGCGCGGCCGACGAGAGCCTGAGCGACGCCCGCAGCACCGTACAGAGCTTGAACGTCGACCTGGCACGCATCCAGGGGTTCGCTGATCTCGGCGCGGAGTTGGACGCCGTGCCCGGGTCACGGAGGACCAGTCCGGGCGCCGCCTCGGAACTGATCTTCATCCCGCTGGCACGCGGCGGCGAGGTGCTGCCACTGCGCCGTTCGCTGCCGCCGGACAAGCGGCAGCAGGCCCTCGCCCGCGCGGCCGGTGATCCCCAATCCCTGGCGGACGGCGGCACGGAGACCGTCCGGAGCCGTGGCACGCGGTACCGGGTCACCACCCTGCGGCTGGCCGACGGGAACTACGTTCTCCTGGCCCTCTCACTGGAGCCGGCGGACCGCGCCGTGCGGCGCCTGTTGCTGCTGAACGCGATCGCGGGCGGCGCGCTGCTGCTGGTCCTGGCCGTGGTCTCCCGTGTCGAGTCCCGGCGCAGGCTGCGCCCCCTCGGCGACATGGTGCACACCGCGTCGGCGATCGCCGAGGGAGACCTGGCCCGCCGCGTCGCCGACCGCGGCCCGCCCAGCGCCGAGGTGGAGGAGCTCCGCGGGGCGCTCAACGCGATGTTGCACCAGATCGAGGCGGCCTTCGAGATGCGCGAGCGCAGCGATCGGCAGCTGCGCCGGTTCGTCGCCGACGCCTCGCACGAGCTCCGCACCCCGCTCGCCGCGATCCGCGGCTACCTCCAGCTTTCTGGCAAGGGCATGCTGCACGGCCGGGAACGCGACCGCGCGATGGCCCGCATGACCGCCGAGGCCGACCGGATGGCCCGGCTCGTCGACGACCTGCTCGCACTCGCGCGGCTCGACCAGTCCCCGCAGTTGCGCCCGGCGCGTGTCGACCTGGCACGCCTCGTGCACGAGGCCGTGGCCGACCTGCGTGCCGTGCAGCCCGCGCGGCCCGTGCGGGTGGACGTGCCCGACGGCGGCCTGGCCATCGAGGGCGATGAGACCGTCCTGACGCAGATCGTCGGAAACCTGCTGGCCAACGTGCGGGCCCACACCCCCGAGGAGACCAGGGCGCACGTCGTCCTGCGGCGGGGTACGGGCTGGGCGCTGCTGGAGGTGGCTGACGACGGTCCCGGCATGGATCCCGACGACGCCGACCGCGTGTTCGACCGATTCTTCCGCGCGGGCGGCGGCGGGCACGGCGGCAGCGGTCTGGGGATGGCGATCGTACGGGCGGCGGCCGAAGCCCATGGCGGCACGGCGACGGTGCACACCGCGCCGGGCGAGGGCTTCACGACCACCATCCGTCTCCCGCTGCTCTGACGCGCTCGCCAGACTCATCGGATGAATAAGACATATTGACGGGCGAACCCCCCACGCTTAACGTCGCGAGCGACAAATACATAGGATGTATGTCGCATCGGGAGTGAGAGCCCCATGCCATCTGGACATCGACGACGCCGGCTCGCCGCGTTCGTCTCCGCGCTCGTCCTCGCCCTGACCGCACTCGGCGCGGTCTCCCCGGCAGCCGCACACGCCGAGCTCTACCATCCGCGCCAGCACTGGCTGCGGGCGTCCCTCGGCGGCCTGTTCCTGCACTGGGGAATGCGCACCGCCCCCGGCTACACCGACTGCGCCGCTTGGGAGAAGGCCGTCACCGACGGCGGCTGGACCGCCGACTACTGGGTGAACGAGGCGCGCAAGCTCAACGTGCAGTATCTGGTGCTGGCCTCGTTCCACAGCCGCCTCGGGTACGCCCGCGCCTGGCCGTCGAAGGTGCCCGGCACGTGCAGCACCGAGCGCGACTTCCTCGGCGAGCTCGTCGCGGCCGCCAAGGGCAAGGGCCTGAAGACCGTCCTCTACATGACCGACGACCCCAAGTGGTACTGGGAGGGACTGCCCGACGGCCAGAGCTGGATGGACTCGGCGGCGTACTCGGCCTACAAGGGCAAGCCGGTCGACCTGCACACCCGGCCGGGCTTCGGGGAGTTCAGTTATGACAACTTCGTCGAGGTGATGGGCGCCTACCCGGACCTGGCGGGCTTCTGGATCGACAACGACAACGAGTACTGGGAGGAGCACGGCCTCTACGAGCGCATCCGCGCTGAGCGCCCGACCTGGACGTTGAGCAACAACAACGAGGACACCCCGATCATGGACATGGTCAGCCATGAGCAGAAGGTCGGCATGACCCCGCCGTACGACTATCCGCAGGCGGTGCTGACCCCCATGCCGCGGCTCACCGAGGGTGAATGGAAACTGCCCACCCGGGGCGCCTGGTGGTACGACGGCACCGACGCCGACGTGGACCACCCGGTCACCATGGGCCGGATCTTCACCAACGCGGGCTCCTCGGTGAAGTCGCTGATGGCCGAGACGGCCATGGTCAACGGCCGGTTCCCGAGCAAGCAGGAGGCGTTCAACGACTTCGTCGCCGGCTACCTGCCGAAGGTGATGCACACGATCCGCGGCACCGAGGGCGGCGGCTACATGTACGGCGGCCTCCAGCCCGGCTTCTGGAACGACGGCGCGCACGGCGTCACCACGATCAGCAAGAGGAACCGGAACCTGCACTACGTTCACGTGCTGACCCGGCCGTCCACCGACCACGTCACGATCCGCGACAACGGCTACAAGGTGCTGCGGGTCACCGACGCCCGGACCGGCCGCCGCATGGCGTTCACCCAGTCCGGCGGCTCGTTCACCATCCGGGGTGTCACCGCGTGGGACGTCTACGACACCGTCTTCCGCGTCGACACCTTCGGCCGCCACGGCCTCTATCCGAACGGCTGGGTCATACCGTCGGCCTCCGCCTCGCTCGAGGGGTACCCGGCCGCCAACCTCACCGACGGCGACTATCTGACCTGGTGGGACAACGGACGGACGCTGCCGGTCTCGATCACGCTCAAGCTCGATGCGCCGCTGCCGGTGAGGTACCTGGCGGTCAACCAGCGCGAGTGGTCCCCCACCTACAACCGCAACACCTTCGGCCGCCCCGAGGACTCCGCCCGTATCAAGGACTACCGGGTGTATGCGAGTAAGAACGGGGTCGACTGGGGCGAGCCGGTTAGAACCGGCACGCTCGAAAGCGCCCGCGGCGTCCGCTTCATCGACCTCGACATCCGCGGGGCCCGCTACGTGAAGCTGGAGGTGCTCAACACCTGGGCCAAGCCCGACGCCCCGAACTTCTACCAGAGGCTCGGCATCGACGAGCTGTGGCTGGGCACCCACTACGTCCGATGAGTTCAGAGGAGCCTGCCGAGGCCCCGAGGCCGTCAAGGCCTTGGGGCCTCGGGGCCTCGGGGCGGAGTCAGGGGTTGTTCGCGTGGGTGAGGGTCTCCCAAGCCAGGAAGTAGTTGGCACCTGCGGGCCGCTTGCTTTCGGTGTAGCGCTGGGTGGTCGCCATCTCGATCCCGGCGCGGTTCCGGTAGTGGTTAAAGTGCACCTCAGTGGTCGGGCCCAGGCCGGGCTTGACCGAGCCGCCGCACAGCCATGACGGCACCGCCGTACCCATCTCATACCGGGTGTGGAAGTAGAAGCCGTCGGTCAGGCGCTTCTGCACCTCGCCGTAGAGGTTCAAGCCCTGGTGCCAGGCGGTCTCGGCGACGTGGGCGGCGGCTTCGAGACCCCAGCCGGTGTGGCCGAAGTCGCGGCAGGTCTCCTGGGCGAGCCCGTCGGCGAACGTCGACTGGCCCTGCCAGTAGGCGATGAGCGCGGAGCCGGTCTTCGGGCAGTTCGGCGGCGCCTTCGGTGTCGCGCCGTCCGAGGTCTGGTAGACGTACGCCGGGACGCGGCCCCGCCAGATCCCGACCGCCTTGTCGAACGAGGCCCGGTCGTCGAGGAACACCGCGATCCCGGTCGCGGCGCCCATCATGATGAGCTCCCAGTTGCCGTTCGTGCAGCCGCGGCCGTTGACCACCTCGGGCAAGTGGACGGTCCGGAGCATGGTGGCGAAACGGCCCGCCTGCGCCCAGCCGCCGGTGTAGGTGTGCTTGACGATCTCGCCGGCGCGGGCGAACGAGGCGCCGGCCCAGCCTGTCTGCAACGGCGCGTTGTGCCCGGTGTGGTCGGTCAGCACCGCCGACCAGGCGTCCATGATCTGGATGGCCTTCCGCGCGTACCGGTCGTCGCGGGTGACGTACCAGATCAGCGCGTGGGTGTACGCGGCGATGCCGTCCGCCCGTTCGTCCGTGCATCCGAGGTTGGGGTTGGACGAGGGGCCGCACTCGACGACGGCCCGCGGCTTCGGCGTCCACGACAGCGACGCGTAGGAGCTCGCGCGCATCGCGTCGTAGGCGGACTTCTGCGGCTGCGTCCCGGCCAGCGCGCGCTGGCGCATGACGTCGAGCTGGCTCCGGCTGACCAGCACCCCGGGGTGGGTGAAGGGAGCGGCCTGCGCCCGGGGCGAGGACGGCGCGGCGGAGGCAGTCGGGGTCGGGCTGAGAAGGGTCGTGGCGAGAAGTGTGGCAGCGGTCGCGGCGAGGTCTCGTTTCATCGGTGCACCTTCACGGTGAGCGGCAGGTTGCGGGACGAGGTGCCCGCCGAGACGGTGTACGTGCCGGACGGGACGATCCAGGCGTGCGCGTCCACGTCCCAGTGGGCGAAGGCGCGCTCGTCGAGCTCGACGGTGACTCGGCGGCGTTCGCCGGGGGCAAGTGAGATCTTGGCGAAGCCCGCCAGCCGCCGGGGCGGGGCCGCCGCGTCGTGCCCGTCGGCGCCGCCGACATATATCTGGACGACCTGGCTGCCGCGCCGATGGCCGGTGTTGGCGACGTCCACGCTCACCTGGTCCATGCTCACTCGGTCACTGGGCACTTTGAGACGTGAGAGGCGGAACGTGGTGTAGGAGAGGCCGTGGCCGAACGGGAACAGCGGCTCGATGCCCTTGGCGTCGAAGTGCCGGTAGCCGACCCTCAGTCCCTCGGAGAAGAGCGCGACTCCGTTCACGCCCGGGTACTGCTCGGGTGTGTTCGCCGGGGTGTCGGCCAGGCTCCTCGGGAAGGTGATCGGCAGCCGTCCGGACGGATCTCGTTCGCCCAGAAGCACCGACGCGGCGGCGTTGCCGTGCTCCTGGCCGGGGTACCAGGCCTGAACGATCGCGGCGACCTTGCCGGCCCACGGCATGAGCACCGGGCCGCCGGTGTTGAGGACGACGACCGTACGGGGGTTCGCGCGGGCGACGGCCTCGATGAGCTCGTCCTGGTGACCGGGGAGGCCGAGGCCCGGGCGGTCGCGGCCCTCGGTGTCCTTGTTGGCCGCGAAGACGACGGCGGTGTCGGCGGCTCGTGCGGCCCTGGCCGCCTCGGCGATCTGCGGGTCGGCCAGACCCGGCGGCGGCGTCCATGCGACCGAGATCATGGCCTGCCCGCCGGGCTTGGTCCAGTCGACCTGGAACGTGTGCCGCTGCCCTGCGGTGAGGCGCACGGTCACGGACTTGGTGGCACTGGGAAAGGAGCCCGCGTTCTCGATCAGCTTGGCGCCGTCGAGGTAGAGGGACGCGGACCGGTAGTTGGTGAGGTGGAGGGTGTAGTCGCCGTCGGCCGGGGCGGTGAGCGTCCCGGTCCAGCGGATCGACCAGCCGTCGGGCGGGAAGCCCGGCACGTGCGGCGGCCCGCCCGAGGGATCGATCGCGATCCACGGATCGACGCGGGTGAGCGCGGGTTCGCCCGTCCAGGTCGGATTCTTGTAATAGCGGGCGGTCAGGCCCGGCCTGCCGTCCTCCGACCTCAGGGCGTACGTGGGGATCGCGGGCTGCGGGCCCAGCTCGACCGGCGGCATGCCCTGCGCGTGCGTGACCCGCATTCCCCTGCGCTTGACCGCGTCGAGCGCGTTCACCTGGTAGATCGGAGCGACGCCGACGCTGCCACCGCCGCCGATCACGGCGGTGCGCGAGGACGGGCCGATCAGCGCGACCGAACGGCCCTTGCGCAGCGGCAGGACGCGGTCGTCGTTCTTGAGCAGGACGGTCGCGTCCTCGGCGACCCGCCGTGCGACCGCGCCGTCCCGTTCGACGTCGATGGGGCGGGTCTCCTGCGGCCGGTCGAAGATCCCGAAGCGGAACATGGTGGTGAGGATCCGGCGCACGTGGTCGTCGAGGTTGGCCGCGCTCACCTGGCCGGCCTCCACCGCGGCCTTCAGCTTCGCGCCGAAGTACTTGCCGACGGGCAGCTCGAAGTCCAGGCCGCCTTCGGCGCAGCGCACGGTGTCGTAGCAGGAGTTGAAGTCGGAGACCACGAGGCCGTCGAAGCCCCACTCGTCCTTGAGCACGCCCTGCAGGAGGTCCTTGTGCTCGCAGGCGTGCGCGCCGTTCACCAGGTTCTTGGCGCACATGATCGCGCCCGTCCGGCCCTGCTTGACCGACATCTCGTAGGGACGCAGGTAGATCTGCCGGAGCGTGCGTTCGTCGATCCTCTCGTCGATGGTGTTGCGGTCGGTCTCCTGGGAGTTGGCCACGTAGTGTTTGGGCTCGGCGATGACGCCCTGCGCCTGGATGCCCTTGACGGCGCCGGTCACGATGCGGCCCGAGAGGTAGGGGTCCTCGCCGTACCCCTCGAACGTGCGGCCGTTCAGCGGAACGCGTGCGATGTCCACGGCCGGCCCCTCCATCAGGTTGCGGCCGGTGTCGCGGGTCTCCCGCCCGAGCACCTCCCCGTACGCCCGCGCCATGGCGCCGTCGAAGGTCGCCGCGAGACCGAGCGGTGCGGGCAGGGCCGTGGTCTGGGGCTGCACCGGGCCGCCCGACCCGACCCCCGCGGGCCCGTTGTTGAGCCGCAGCGCCGGGATGCAGAGCCGGTCGATGGGCAGCGTCTCGCGCGCGTACCGGTCGTCGTACAACGACGCGGTCATCGATGCCTTCTCGTCGAGGGTCATGCGTGGCAGCAGCTGCGCGGTCCGTTGCGCGGCGGGGAGCCTTCGGTCCATCCAGGGTTCGCCGGGACAGCCGGGGGCGGCGGCGCTCGAGGCCGTGGCGCGGTCCCCGGCCTGGGCGGGTGCCGTGACGGCCGAGGTCAGAAGCAGGAACGTGCCGATCGCATGCAGTACGGGGTGCCTGGCCATACCTCAGGAAAGCGCTTCCTCACTACCTTGTCCAGATATTCATCCGATCAATATGGGGCTAAATCTGGAGACTGACACGCCATACGGGCGGTTTTTGCTTGATACATCCGATGAAAGTTCAACCAAATGATCCGCTTCCGACATCCGGGCATGAGCATGACCGCCAGGTCCGCCGGTGACCCCGACGTGACGAGCAGGTGTCCTTCAAGCGCGCCCCATTGCTTCGCGCCCCCGGCTGCGTCACAGTTCCATCGGGCGGCCATCGGCGTCGCGCGACGTGGGGAGGACCCAGATGACCAGTGTGCTGTTGAAGTTCGTCAAGGCCCTGCTGGCCCTCAGCACGGCCCTCATCCCCGCGTCCGTCTCAACGGTCGCGGTGGTGGCGGCCATCGGAACGACCGTCGCGGTGACCGCCGGCTGCGCCCCGTCGGACGGTGACGATGACGGCGGAGACGACGACGACGGAGACGACGACTGACCCGTCCGCACCATCCAGCCAAGGCGACCACCGCCGCACCAGCGGCGGTGGTCGTCAAGCGCCGCACCCTCCTCAGCACCCACGCAAGATCGCCAAGCGGGGTATCTTGCGTCGACCCGCTGGGAAATGCTCTATAGAGCCGAGATCAGTGTCATGCGAATCTGCCGTCGGTGAAGGTGGGGCAGCAGGTGTCAATGCGCGGCAAGCACGGCAGATCACGCGTGGCTGCCTTGCTGGGCGTGGTGGTCGCTTTGATCGGAACGCTGACCGCATCCGTGTGGGGCGGTGTTCCCGACCGGATCTTCCCGGCCGAGGCCGCGACGGCGACCGTGAAGATCCATCACTACAATCTCTGCCAGGGCAACTTTTTCTGCGGCCCGCCAGACGGCACTCAGCGTGGTGCGAAGTACCGCGAGGGGGCGCTCGACCAGCTGCGCCGCCTCGCCGCCTCGGATCGGCCCTGGTTCATCTCGGTCAACGAGATCTGCATGGCTGACTACTACAAGCTGCGCCGTGACCTGAAGACCGACGGCGTGTTCCAGCTGGCCGCTCCCCGCCATCCCCTGTGCGGACCGTACGGCAGCGCCGTGTTCACGCCCGGCGGCGTCGTGGAGAAGATCAAGCGCATCGAGCTGCCCAACCCCGGCTTGGAGTGCGACAAGGACGAATGCCGATGGGCGCTGTGCCTGTGGGCGAAGACGAACGCCGGCCCCATGACCGTCTGCACGGGACATCTGGAGACCGATGCGGTGGTGGCGCCGAAGCAGGCGAGCATCTATCACCAGGAGGCTCGCGCCTTCAACGCCGAAGGTGGCCCCGGACGCAGACTGGTCCTCACGGGCGACTTCAACATCGGCCCCGACCAGCTCCCGCCGGAGTACGGCGACATGGTCGACCTGGTACAGACGGGCACCGACGCCAACGGCGATCCGATCGGCACCTTTCCGACCTGGACGGGTGACGGCATCCGCTCCAAGGCCACCAAGCACCTCGACTACATCTTCGTCGAAAGGGGCGTGGGAACGCCGCGCCCGTCCTTCCCCTATTGCCGCCACCCCGACGACGTCACAGCCAGCGACCACTGCTACACCATGGGCGGCTGGGAGTTCTAGCGTCACCCGGTCTTGGCGCCGCGTTCGCGCGCGGCGGTACAGGGTGGAGAACGCTGAGCGGCGCCCGCCGGACCCCGAGGGACCGTGTTCTGAGCATGATCCGGGTCCGGTGGGCGCCGCGGTCAGCGAGCCCTCACCGGGTCAGGCACCCTTGGCGGCCGTGAGGCGTGCGGCGACGTCGTTCCAGTTGACCAGGTCCCACAGCTTCTGGACATAGTCGGGACGCACGTTGCGGTATTGCAGGTAGTAGGCGTGCTCCCAGGCGTCGAAGACCAGCAGCGGCACGGAGCCCATGCCGACGTTGCCGTGGTGGTCGTACACCTGCTGAACGATCAGCTTCTGGCCCAACGGCTCCCAGCCGAGCACACCCCATCCGGAACCCTGCACCGTCGCGGTGGCGGTGGTGAGCTGCTTCTTGAACGCCTCGAACGAGCCGAAGTGCTCGTCGATGGCCGAGCCGAGCTCGCCGTCGGGGCGATCGCCGCCGTCCGGGGACAGGTTGTCCCAGAAGATCGTGTGCAGTACGTGGCCCGACAGGTTGAAGGCCAGCGTCTTCTCCAGCCCGACCAGGCCGCCGAGCTGGTCCTTGTCGCGGGCCTCCGCCAGCTTCTCCAACGTGTCGTTGGCGCCCTTGACGTATGCGGCGTGGTGCTTGGAGTGGTGAAGTTCCAGGATCTCCCCGGTGATCGCCGGCTCGAGGGCGGCGTAGTCGTAGGGGAGGTCGGGAAGTGAGTACGTCATGCGGCCACTATTGCAAACTATTCGCACTTGCATCAATGATGCAATGAGACCGTGCGCGCCGAACGATCAGATATCGTTTGGGGGCAAATGGACTGCGGGCGAGTGGAACGGAAGGGCCGTATGCGCGCGCTGGTGATCGAGCACGACGCCGTGTCCCCGATCGGGCCGGTCGGGGACAGGCTGGTCCAGCACGGCTTCGAGGTCACGGAACTGGTCGTCGTGCCGGCCGAGCGGCACCAGGCTCCCGGCGTGGAGATCGACTTCCCCGATCCGGACGGGTGGGACCTGATCGTGGCGATGGGCGCGCCGTGGTCGGTCGACGACGAGGCGGCGATCGGCGCCTGGATCCCCGGCGAGCTCGCTCTGCTGCGCAAGGCGCACGCGATCGGAGTGCCGATCCTGGGCATCTGCTTCGGCGGTCAGGCCCTGGCGGTGGCGTTGGGCGGCGGGGTGGAGCGCGCGCCGCGCCCCGAGATCGGCTGGGTGGACGTCGAGACCGATGAGCCCGCGCTCGTCGGGCCGGGGCCGTGGTTCCAGTACCACTTCGACCGCTGGGTGATGCCTCCGGGCGCCATCGAGATCGCTCGCAACGAGGTCGCCCCGCAGGCCTTCCGGATCGGGCGCAGCCTCGGCGTCCAGTTCCATCCCGAGATCACCGTGCGCGAGCTGCAACTGTGGCTGTCGTACGGCGGCGACAGGGACATGCGGCGGCTGGGACTCGACCCGGAGGCGGTCCTCGACCGCACCCGGGCGACGGCGCCCGCCGCCGAACGCCGCGCGCACGATCTGATGGACGCGTTCCTACGCCACGCCCAGCTCGTGTGAATGGGTGTCCGCGCCGGCGGACGCCCGAACGAGAGCGCTGAAGAGGGACTGCTGGGCCGGGTCGTTCGCAGCCGTGTCCTCCGGGTGCCACTGGACGCCGAGGAACCAGCCGGTCGCATCGGGGAGCTCCACGGCCTCGATCGTCCCGTCGGCAGCCCGCGCCGTCACGGCCAGACCGCCGGCGAGCCTGTCGATGTCCTGATGGTGGTAGCAGGACAAGGTCAGGCCGTGCGTGCCGGTTGTCTTTGCCAGCAATGAGCCGGACTCGGCGGCTACCTGGTGGACGACATGGCGGTGGTCGGTCTCCATGTGCTGCCGCAGCGTTCCACCGCGGACCACGTTGACGATCTGCAGGCCCCGGCAGATCGCCAGCATCGGCACCCCGGTGGCGAGGGCGTGCGCTGCGACGGCCAGGTCGAAGGCGTCCTGCTCCTCGTCCACGTCATAAAGGGCCTCGTGCTCGCTTGCGGCGCCGTAGTGGCGGGGATGCAGGTCGCCGCCGCCCGGCAGCAGCACGCCGTCGCAGCGAGCCAGCCGCCCGGCGACCCGCGCGGGTTCGGCCGGGTGCATGATGAACGGTTCGCCGCCGCCCCGCCAGACCGCCTCGACCAGCGTGCGCGCGGCGACCTCGGCGGCGTAGCGCAGCGCCGAGGCGCCGGCGGAGAAGCGAGCCGGGATCGCGATCAGCGGGCGGACGCTCACAGGGCGATCCAGGTGGTCTTGAGGTCGAGGTACTTGTCGAGGGCGTGCAGCGACTTGTCCCGGCCGTGGCCCGACTGCCTGACGCCGCCGAACGGGACGCTCATGTCGCCTTCCTCGTAGCAGTTGACCCAGACCGTGCCGGCCCGGAGCGCGCGTGAGACCGTGTGCGCGGTCGACAGGTCGGAGGTCCAGACGGCGGCGGCCAGGCCGTAGTCGGTGTCGTTGGCCAGCCTCACGGCCTCGTCGAGGTCGTCGAACTCCAGCACCGACAGCACCGGCCCGAAGATCTCCTCCCGGGCGATCCGCATCCCGGGCTCGACCTGGTCGAAGACGGTCGGGCGCAGGTAGTACCCGTCCCCTTCGATCGTGGAGCCTCCGGCGCGCAGGCGGGCACCTTCGGCGTTGCCCGCTTGCACGTACGACAGGACGCGGTCGCGCTGGCGAGCCGAGACCAGCGGGCCCATGGCCGTGGCCGGGTCGAGCGGGTCACCGACCACGAGCTTCTCGGCACGGGAGACGATCCGGTCCAGCACCCGGCCGGCGACGGAGCGATGGACGAGCAATCGGGACGGGGCCGTGCACATCTCGCCGGCGTTGAAGAAGATGCCCCAGGCGGCTGTGTCGGCGGCGGCGTCGAGGTCGGGCGCGTCCGGCAGGATGATGTTGGGCGACTTGCCCCCCAGCTCCAGCCACACGCGCTTGAGGTTGGAGCCGGCGGCATAGCGCAGGAAATGGCGGCCGACCTCGGTGGAGCCGGTGAAGGCCAGCGTGTCGACACCGGGATGTTCGCCGAGCGCCCGCCCTGCGACCTCGCCGGGGCCGTTGACGACGTTGAGCACTCCGTCCGGCAGTCCGGCCTCGGCGGCCAGCGCGGCCAGCCGCAGCGCCGACAACGGCGACTCCTCGGCGGGCTTCAGGACCACCGTGCACCCGGCGGTCAGCGCCGGGGCGAGCTTCCACGCCGCCATCGTGAGCGGGAAGTTCCATGGGACGACCGCGGCGACCACCCCGACCGGCTCGCGGGTGACCAGGGCCAGGGAGCCGGCGGCCGTCCGGGGCGACTCGTCGACGAGCTTGTCGGCGGCCTCGGCGTACCAGCGCAGGCAGCCGATGACCGCTCGCAGTTCGATGCCGTCCGCCTCCGAGATCGGCTTGCCCATCTCCAGCGAGACCAGCAGGGCGAGGGTCTGGCGGTCACGCTCGACGAGGTCGGCCAGGCGGAGGAGGGCGGCTTTGCGTTCGGCGGGGGCGAGCCGGGGCCACGGCCCTTCGTCGAAGGCCCGCCGAGCCGCGGCCACCGCCCGGTCGACGTCCTCCGGTCCGGCGGCGGCCACGTCGGCGATCGTGCGGCCGTCCCGGGGAGAGACGACCGGCGACGTGGCGCCGTCACGGCTCGGCACGAAGGCGCCGCCGATGTGGTGGTCGGTGTGCGGTGCCAGCCGGGCGGCCCGCTCGCGCCAGCCCTCATACAGGATGTCGGTCACGGCCTCTCCATCCGGTAGAGTTCATTTGAGGCCAAACAATAGCGGACGAGGGCCCGGCGGGACTGTTGACCCGGACCATCCGGCCCTCCTAGTTTATTTGGGACCAAACGAACCGGAGGTGCCGCTATGGCAGAGGTCGCGGGCGTCACCGTCGACACCGCCCACTGGATCGGCGGTGAACGGGTCGGCTCGGCCGCCGCGTTCACCGATGTCTCCCCCATCGACGAGCAACCGATCGCCGAGATCGCCCGCGGCGGAGCCGCCGAGGCCGAGGCCGCCGTGACCGCCGCCACCAGGGCCTTCCCCGCCTGGGCCCGCACGAGCCGGGAGGAACGAGCCCGGTTGCTGCACGCGATCGCCGACGGCGTCGACAAGCGCGTCGAGGAGCTCGCGCAGGTCGAGACGGCCGACAACGGAGCGTTGATCCGATCCCACCGGCGCGGGGTGATGCCGCGCGTGGCGCACAACTTCCGCTTCTTCGCCGACTGGCTGCTGCAGCTCGGTCATGACGACTTCGAGACCCGCGGCCACCGCAACCATGTCAGCTGGGACCCCGCCGGGGTCTGCGCCCTGATCACCCCGTGGAACGCGCCGCTCATGCTCGCCACCTGGAAGGTCGCCCCCGCACTGGCCGCCGGGAACACCGTCGTTCTCAAGCCCGCCGAATGGTCCCCGCTCACCGCCTCGCTGCTGGCCGACATCGCCGCCGAGGCCGGACTGCCCGACGGCGCGCTCAATGTCGTCCAGGGGTTCGGCGCGGAGGCCGGCGCGGCCCTGGTCGCGCATCCCGGCGTGCGGCGGATCAGCTTCACCGGCTCGGTGCCGACGGCGCGCACCATCGCCGCCGCCGCGGCGCCGAACCTGACGCCGCTGTCGCTGGAACTCGGCGGCAAGTCCCCGCTGCTGGTGTTCGCCGACGCCGACCTGGACCTCGCCGTCGACCTGGCCGTGGAGCAGTACGACAACGCCGGGCAGGTCTGCCTGGCCGCGACGCGCCTGCTGGTGGAGGCGTCGGTCGCCGGCGAGTTCACCGAGCGCTTCCTCGCCCGGGCGGAACGCCTCGTTCAGGGCGATCCCCGTGACCTGAGCACCGACATCGGACCGCAGATCCACCGCCGGCACTTCGAGCGGGTCGACGGACTCGTGCGGCGCGCCACGAAGGACGGTGCCCGGGCGCTGCTCGGCGGCGGGCCCAACACCGACCTCGGCGGCCTGTACTACCGGCCCACACTCTTCACCGGAGCCCCCGCGGGCAGCGAGATCCTCAGCGAGGAGGTCTTCGGTCCCGTCCTGACCCTGCAGACCTTCGACACCGAGGAGCAAGCCGTCGCGATGGCCAACGACACCCGGTTCGGTCTCGCCGCGACCCTCGCCACCGGGGACCCCGAGCGCGCCGCCCGCGTCACCGAACGGCTGGTGGCCGGGACGGTTTGGGTCAACTGCTTCTTCGTGCGCGACCTGCGGGCCCCGTTCGGCGGGTCCCGGCAGTCCGGCGTCGGCCGCGAGGGCGGCGACTGGAGCTTCGACTTCTACTGCGACGTGAAGAACACGGTGATGGCCCCATGGGAGAAGTAGTCGGCGCCGGGCTCCTGGCCCACGTCCCCACGATCGTCCTGCCCGAGGTCACCCGCCGGGAGCTGAACCGCGGCGAGGACTCCACCCTGGTCGACGGCCTGAAGCGGCTGAGGGCCGAGGTGTTCGACCGCGTGGACGACTACGACACCGTCGTCGTCCTCGACTCCCACTGGGCCACCACGGTCGAGTTCGTGACCACCGCCCATGACCGGCGAGCCGGGCTCTACACCTCCGAGGAACTGCCGCGGGGCATGTGCCGGATGCCCTACGACTTCCCGGGTGATCCCGAGCTGGCCCGCGCCGTCGCACGCTACGCCGACAAGCACGGAACGTGGATCACGCCGATCGACGACCCCTACCTGCCGATCTACTACGCCACCGTCAACCTGTGGACCTACCTCGGGGTGCGCGACAACCCGTACCTCGACCTGGAGGGCAAGCGCTGGATGTCGATCGGCGTGTGCCAGACCGCCGACACCGAGGACTTCCTGAGACTCGGCCGGGCGCTCGGGGACGCGATCGCGGCCACCGACCGGCGCGTCCTCCTCATCGCCTCGGGCGCGCTGTCGCACACCTTTTGGCCGCTGCGCCAGATCCGCGACCACGAGGCGGCCGATCCGTCGCACATCTTCACTCCGGAGGCCCGGGCCGCCGACGAGGAGCGCATCGAGTGGCTGGCGCGCGGCGACCACGCGCGCGTCCTGGACACGATGCCGGAGTTCCTGCGCTTCAAGCCGGAGGCCCGGTTCGGCCACTACCTGATGATGATCGGCGCTCTGGGCGAGGGGGCCTGCACCGCTCCCGGCCGCCTGTACAGCACGTACGAGAACTCCGTCGGAACCGGCCAGGTGCATGTCTGGTTCGACCGGCCCGAGCACGGATGGACCGCCTGATGCCCGAGTACCGCAGGATCCTGCTCGACGGAGCAGACGTCCAGGTCGTCCGTGAGGGCGACGAACTGGTCGCCGCCGACGGGCGGCGGGTGCGGGCCGAGGAGGCCGTGCACCTGCCGCCGTGCAGGCCGACCAAGGTGGTCGCGGTGCATCTCAACCACCGCAGCCGCGTGGAGGAGTTCCAGGCCCGCCTGCCCGCCGCGCCGACCTTCTTCCACAAGCCGATCTCCGCCCTGAACGCCCACGGGGGCGCGGTCGTCCGCCCGGAACGGTGCAAGTACCTCAACTACGAGGGCGAGATCGCGATCGTCATCGGCCGGACCTGCCGCAACGTCTCCCCCAAGGAGGCCGGCGCGTACATCGCCGGATACACGGTGGCCAACGACTACGGCCTGCACGACTTCCGCGACACCGACGCCGGCTCGATGTTGCGGGTCAAGGGCTCGGACACGCTGTGCCCGCTCGGCCCCGGCCTGGTCACCGACTGGGACTTCCGCGGCAAGTACCTGCGCACCTACGTCAACGGCGAACTGGTCCAGGACGGCGGCACCGACGAGATGGAGTGGGACATGCACTACCTCGTCGCGGACATCGCCCGCACCATCACCCTCGATCCCGGGGACGTACTGCTGTCGGGCACTCCGGCCAACTCGCGACCCGTGCAACCGGGAGACGTGGTCGAGGTCGAAGCCGAGGGCCTGGGACGGCTCCGCAACCACATCGTGGCCGGTCCCGTGCCGGTCCGCGACGACTGCGGTGCGCAGCCCACCGAGTCCGAAGAGGTCATCTCCACCGCCTTCGGCGGTGACTGGGAGTTCCGCGGTGTCCGCGCCCCGAGGAGGTAGGGGACATGAAGCGAGGAGCATCGGCATGAAGGTCATCGTCGACATGGACAGGTGCCAGGACCACGGGCAGTGCGTGTTCTCCGCGCCCGAGGTCTTCCGGCTCGACGGGGCGGGACGGCTGGAGTTCGAGAGCGCCCCCGATGACGCCTTGCGCGAGGCCGTCGAGGAAGCGGCCGACGTCTGCCCCCTCCAAGCCATCACCGTCGAGGACTAGCGGTGCGCCGGATCGTCGTGGTCGGCGCGTCCCTCGGCGGCCTCCGTGCGGCCGAGCAGTTGCGGGCCGCCGGCCATGCCGGTGAGCTGGTGGTCGTGGGCGACGAGCCGCATCCGCCCTACAACCGGCCGCCCCTGTCCAAGGAGGTCCTCGCCGCCGAGGTCGCCCTCGACCGGGTGGCGTTCCGGACGCGGGCGAGCGTCGCCGATGCCGACTGGCGCCTCGGGACGGCCGTCACCGGAGCCGATCTCGCCGCGCGCGTCGTACGCCTGGCCGACGGGACGGAGGTGTCCTACGACGGCCTGGTGATCGCCACAGGACTGCGGCCCAGACGGTTGGACGCGCCAGGGCAGGATCCGGGGGCAGGCCCGTCGCGGCACGTCGTCAGGACGCTGGACGACGCTGCCGCCCTGCGGGCACGCCTCAAGCCCGAGGTGCGGCTGGCCGTGGTCGGCGCGGGCTTCATCGGATGCGAGGTGGCCGCGACCGCCCGTACCCTCGGCGCGGACGTCACCGTGGTGGCGCCGGAGAGCGAGCCCATGCTCCGGCCGCTCGGCGCGGACTTCGGCGCCGAGTTGCGCCGCCGTCACCAGCGGCGCGGCGTGCGGTTCCTGCTCGGCCGTACAGTCGCCCGTTTCACCGGGACCGGACTGGAGTTGTCCGACGGGACGAGCGTCGACGCCGACGTGGTCGTGGAAGCGGTCGGGTCGGTGCCCTGCGTCGAGTGGCTGGAGGGCAACGGGCTCGACCTGTCGGACGGCGTGCTGTGCGACGGCGCGCTGCGGGTCGAGGGGCGCCCCGATGTGGTGGCCGTCGGCGACGTCGCCCGGTTTCCCAACCCGCGATACGACGACGTCCCCCGGCGAGTGGAGCACTGGAGCATTCCCACTGACACGGCGAAACACGCGGCACGGTCCCTGCTCGGCGAGAACGGCCGGCCGTTCATGCCCCTTCCCTCGTTCTGGAGCGACCAGTACGACCTGAGACTGCAGTCGTTCGGCGCACCGGCCCTCGGCGGCGGCGACATCCGCCTGCTGGAGGGCGACCTCAGCGAGGAAGCGGTGCTGGGATACCACCGCGACGGCAGGCTCGTCGGTGTGGTCATGCTGGGCTGCGGCGGCTCCTTGCCCCGCTACAGGAAGCTGCTGTTGGACGACACCAGGGTTCCTACGAGCTGACTGCGGCCGTCTATCAGTCCCGCGCGCGGCGTCCGGAGCGCCGGGGCGGCAGGGGGGCGCCGGCCCGCAGGGAGTCCCGGCGCTGCTCCCCCTCGCTTTCCAGGTGCTCGACGATCGTGCCGAGAGCCTGCGCCAGCGCCGTGTTCTGGTCTTGGCCCAAGCGCTCGACGACGAACGCCTCTTCGGCGTTGAACTCCGGGAACAGCCGCTCCATCAGCTCCTGGCCCTTGCCGGTGAGCCGGAGGACCACCCGGCGGCCGTCGCTCTCGTGCGGGCCTCGCTCCATCAGCCCGCGCCCCTCCAGCGTCTTGACCACGCCGGTGAGGGTCCCCTTGGAGATGCCGGCCTCCTCGGCGGCATGCCGGGTCTCGATCTCGTCCCAGATCCACACCACCCACAGCACGACGAACGCCGTCCAGGTCAGGTCCGCCGAGCGCAGCACGGAGCTCTCGAAGTGCTGGCGGATGGCGGCCGCGGCCCGGTAGATGTTGGAGACGGCCATCATCGCGTCGTGGCGCAGGACGACGTCTCCCAGCCGGCGCTGGATGGCCTGCTCGGTCTCACGCAGTGTGTGGTGGCCGGTCACTGATGTCCTCTCGATGACCCCGGCGCGGGGTACGGATCCCGGCCCGACGGGTGCGGCTACGCTGAATCTACCCTTGCCGCGGCCCCGTCCCACAGTCGCGTGCCGCCGTTCCAGACGACCCCGACCTGGCGGAAGTAGGCACCGATCACTTCGGTCACCTCGAGGCGGGCCAGTTCCTCGGCCGGCGACTCCAAGAGCCTCAACTCGGCGTCGCCCGCCCAGGCGGGCCCGGCCTCGAAGCCGGCCGCGCCCGACTCGATCAGTTCGTGGAGCGCCGGGGAGCCGTCCGGCTCGATCGACGGCAGGAAGCGGTGGTGGGCCATCGGGTGGCCGTTGACGAACCCGTTCGTCTCGGACGGTTCGCGCAAGGTGACCACAGCCTCGGCCAGCCTCCTGTCTGCGGCGGCCAGGGTCGCACCGAACCTGCCACCCGCACCGATGCGCGGCGCCGCCTGCCCATAGGGGTGGGGCCGGGTCTGGTGGATCGAGCCGAGCTTCTTCGGGTAGCCCTGGTGGAGCCCCCGGGCGATGGCGAAGTCCTTGTCGACCCAGATGTAGACGCAGCGGCTGTACGTGCGTCCCTCGAACGAGCAGCGCACCACGACGAAGCACTCCTTGTACTGGGCGCGCACCGGGTCGAGGAGTTCTTCCGCGGACTCCGAGCAGGACTGCCAGTCCGCCCAGATGATCGCGACCGCCCCGGGATCCTCGGCGGCGGGTTCGAGGGGGGCCGGAAGCAACTCCGCGACACGCGCCGGGTCGGTCCGGTACTCCACGGTCAGCAGATCACCGGAGTAGTGCCAGGGCGGGCTGGGGATCAGCGACGAGCGTCCCGTCGCCGTCTTGGGGTACAGGAACCCATGCACCGGTGCCACCGCGCCTCCTCGAACATATCGTTTGGATCCGTACGATATGCGTGGGCGGGTGGCCTTGTCACCTGACAGGCGAATGTTCGTCCAATCCCGGCGACCTCTTGCCAGGCCACGGCGACGCACATATTGTTTGATCCCAAACGAGCTACCCGCCCTTCTGAGGGGAGCCCCCGTGCCCGGACAGCACCCAGCGGACGTTCATGACGTGGTCGAACGGCTGACGGCCGACGGCATCGACGTGGTCCGGGTCTCCTACCCCGACCTGATCGGCGTCGACCGCGGCCGCGACGTGCTCGTCGACCGGCTGCCCTCGGTGATGGCACACGGCCTGGCCTTCTGCCGCGCGGTCTACCACACCAGCCCCCAGGGCGACGTCGTGGACGTGGCAGGCGGCCTCGACGCGGGCCTTCCGGACATCTGCGTCCGGCCCGACCTGTCCACGCTGGCCGCGATCCCATGGGAGCCGGGCGTGGCCCAGTGCCTCGGCGAGGCGTACGAACCGGGCGGCACCGAGCCGTGCGCCGAGGGGCCGCGCGAGGTCCTCCGGCACGCCATAGGCCGGCTCTCCGAGCTCGGTCTCACCCCCGTCGCCGGGCCCGAACTGGAGTACTACCTGTGCGAACCCGACCCTGACGCCCCGAACGGCTGGCGCCGCTACGGCGAGGGCCCCGGCAACGTCTACACCGTCGGCCGCAAGAGCGACCCCGACGGCCACCTGCTCCGTGCCCTGCGCCATCTGCGCGACATGGGGCTCGGCGTGACCATGGGCAACCACGAGTTCTCCTGCGGCCAGTTCGAGATCAACCTCGAGCACTCCGGCGCGCTCGACGCCGCCGACCGGGCGTTCCGGCTGAAGTCGGCCGTCAAGGAGATCGCGCGCATCGAGGGGCGGCTGGCGACGTTCATGGCCAAGCCGTTCAACGACGACGGCGGCTCGGGATTCCACGTCCACCTGTCGTGCGTGGACGAGACCGGCCGCAACGTCTTCGACGGTCCGGACGCCGGGCCGGACGGGCTGTCGGAGACCGCACACCAGGCGATCGCCGGCGTCATCGCGCACGCCCCCGCGCTCGCCGCGATCTTCAATCCGTCGATCAACTCCTACAAGCGGTTCGGCCCCGACACCCTGGCGCCCTGGCTGATCGACTGGGGGCTGGACAACCGCAGCGCGATGATCCGCATCCCGCCGGAGCGCGACGGCGCCACCCGGCTGGAAGTGCGGCTCGGTGACGCCGGAGCCAACCCCTACCTCGGCATCGCGGCCCTGCTGGCCGCCGTGTACCTGGGCATCCGCGGCAAGCTCACCGTGCCGCCGCCGCTGGAGGGCTACGGCTACGACACCGCCAAGGCCGCCCGGCTCCCCGGTGACCTGGCGTCCGCACTCGACGCCCTGGCCGGCGACGAGGAACTGGCCGGTGTGCTCGGCGAGCGGTTCGTCGGCTCCTACCTGGCCTACAAGCGGGATGAGATCGCACGATTCCAGCGGCACGTCACCGACTGGGAGTTCCGCGAGTACGCCCACCATCTGTAAGGAGACAGCCTTGGCAGCCGACACCCTCCCGGTGGACCTCGCCGACGTCGACAACTTCCTGGACGACCGGACGCCGTGGCGGATGTTCGATGAGCTTCGCCGCAACGAGCCGGTCCACTGGAACCCCGAGACCGACGGCGGCGGCGGCTTCTGGTCGCTCACCAGGCACGCGGACATCGTGGCCGCGGACCGGGACTCGGAGACGTTCACCTCCACGCGTTTCGTCAACCTGGAGGAGGTGGACGAACGTCAGGCGAAGATCCGGCGTTCCATGCTGGAGACCGACGGCCCCCGGCATCTGGCGCTGCGGCGCCTGCTGCATCGTGAGTTCACTCCCCGGGCGGTCGCGGGCTACGCCACGTTCCTTCGCGGCCTGACCGCCCGCACGCTGGACGCCGCGCTGGCCAAGGGCACCTTCGACTTCGTCAAGGAGGTCGCGGCCGACTTCCCGATCAATGTGCTGGCCCGGATGCTCGACGTCCCGGACGAGGACACCCTGCGGCTCATCGACTGGGGGAACCGGATCATCGCCAACACCGATCCGGAGTACGCCGACGTCCTGCTGCACAGCGAGGAGAGCGAACTGTACCGCGACCTCCCCTTCCGCAGCCCCGCGTCCCTGGAGGTGTTCGAGTACGGCCGGGAGCTGGCCGCCCGGCGGCGCGGCGGGAACGGCACCGACCTGATCAGCAGGCTGGTCAACCAGGTCCCCCGCGACGGCGAGCCGCTGTCCGACCGCGACTTCGACAACTACTTCCTGCTGCTGGTGGTGGCCGGCAACGAGACCACCCGGCACGCCATCACCCACTCCATGCGGGCGCTCATCGACCACCCCGCCGAGGCCGCCCGGCTGCGCGAGGACCTCGACCTCATGCCCACCGCGGTCGAGGAGTTCCTGCGCTGGGCCTCGCCCGTCTACCACTTCCGCCGTACCGCCACCCGCGACGTGGAGATGCGCGGCAAGCAGATCAGGGAAGGCGACAAGGTCGTGCTGTGGTTCGCCTCCGGCAACCGCGACGACGAGGTCTTCACCGACCCTGACCGCTTCGACGTCACCCGCACCCCGAACGACCACATCACCTTCGGCAAGGGCAGCCCCCACTTCTGCCTGGGCAACGCGCTCGCCCGCCTGGAGATGCGGATCATGTTCGAGGAGCTGCTGCCAAGGCTGGCCGACATCCGGCCGGCCGGTGAGATCCGGCGGGTCCGTTCCAACTTCGTGAACGGCGTCAAGGAGATGCCGGTCACCGTCACCCTCGCCTGAGCCGCAAGCCGGCGCCCTGCTCACATCAGGATCTGAGCGCTCACATCAGGATCTGAGCAGGGCATCGGTGCGTTTGACGACCTCCCGGCAGAACGCGCCGACACCGTCCGGGTCGTCGATGAACTGCGAAGGCTTGATGCAGAACGTGGTGAATCCCTGGGCGAGCTGGTCCGGGATGCTCTCCAGCGCGGGCGGGAGCGGGGCACAGGACCGGTCGTCCGGGAAGGTGGGACGGGTTCCGCCGATCATTTCCAGGTCTGCCATGTCGCGGCCCGCGCCGGCAAGGGCCGTGCGCAGGCGGTCGAGCTCCTCGGGCGTCGGTCTCCCCAGCGGGTGGAACCCGTGGCCGTGCTGCACCAGGCGGTCCAGCAACCTGGCGTGCAGCCGTTGGCCTCCGAACCACATCCGGGGGCCGTCGGGCCGATGGGCGCGCGGCTCGAAGTACACGTCCTCAAAGCCGTAGTGCCGCCCCTCGTACGACACCGGGGAACCCTGCCAGAGCCTGCTCCAGATCTCCAGATGCTCGTCCAGCAGGGCGCCCCGGTGCTCGAAGGGCACCCCCAAGGCGGCGTACTCGTCCTTGCTCCAGCTCACGGTGGGCTGCACCACCAGACGTCCCTCGGAGATCAAGTCGAGCGTGCCGAGGTCACGGGCGAGCGCGAGCGGATGCCGTAGCGGGGCGATCACCGCGGCCGCGGCGAGCCGCAGCCGGGTGGTGACCGAGGCGATCGACGCGAGGAGCATGAGCGACGACGGCCAGGGGGTGTGCGGATCCTGGTTACCGGGCAGCGCGTACTCGCGCGGGTTGCTCATGACGCCGCCGGCACCCGCGTCCGGGCCGAGGACGATGTGCTCGCTGACCATGGCGGCGTCGAAGCCGGCGTCCTCGGCCTCCCGGGCCCAGCGGACCAGGGCCGGCAGATCGCGGCCGCTGGTCATCGTCCAGTTCTCGCTGAGCACGAGCACGAAACGCGGAGCCTTCATTCCACATCCCTTCGAGAGGTCAGGTCACCAGGTCGGCCATGGCCTGCGCGTCCTCCTTGTTGCGCCGCAGGACCCCGACCACCACCCCGAGTGCGAGGACGACGAACGGCAGCGCGACCAGGAACCATCCCAGCGTCGACAGGCCCCATGACTCCTTCGTGGGGTCGACGCCCTCGGCCGCGGTTCCGGCCATCAAGCCGAAGCGGGACATGAGCAGATACATCCCGAGAGCGAGACCGACGATGCTGATGCCGGGCGCGACCAGGGTGCTCCACACACGCTCACCGCCGCCCTCCCGGCGGAAGAACGCGATCACGGCGACGGAGACGAGGATCTCCACCAGCACGATTGCCAGTACGGCCACACCGCTGAACCAGGTGAACAGGTGCACCACCGGGTCACGGCCGGTGACCCGGAAGACGACGATGACGACCAGCGACACCGCCGCGACGGCGACGGTGCCGAGCACGGGCGCGCCGCGCCCGTTGATCCGGCCGAGAGCGGCGGGCAGCACTCTCGCGCGGGCCATCGAGAAGACGTAGCGCGCCGCGCTGTTCTGGAAGGCGAGCAGCCCCGCGAAGAGGCTGGAGAGCACCAGCCAGCTCATCAGCGTCGCCAGCCAGCCGCCGACGTACTCCTCAGCGACGGCGAAGAGGACCGCCGCGGGATCGGCGAGCGGCGTTCCCTCCACGGTCGAGATCTCCGCGACACGGTCGACGACCGCGCTGCTGCCCAGTCCGCTGACCACCGCCCAGGAGGTGAACGCGAACAGCACCGCGATCAGGGAGACGGCGATGTACGTCGCGAGCGGGACGCTGCGCTTGGGGTCCCGGGTCTCCTCACCGTAGATGGCGGTCGCCTCGAAACCGATGTAGGAGGCGAAGGCGAAGGCCAGCGCGATGCCCGCCGAGCCGGCGAAACCGCCGGCGAAGACGTTGCCGGGCGAGAACGACGCGCCCAGCGACATGCCGTCCGGCCCTCCGCCATGGAGCAGGACCGCCACGGCCACGACCGCCAGCGACAGCACCTCGAGCACCATGAGCAGGCCCAGCACCTTGGCCCCGATGTCCACGCTCAGCGCGGACAGGCCCAGCACCAGCGCCCAGGCGATCAGGGCCCACACCCACCAGGCCAGATCGATGCCGAGCTCGGTGTCCATCTGCCGTGCCATGACGGCCCCGAAGAACCCGAAGACCGCGAGCTGCACCACCATGTAGGCGAACAGCGAGACGAAGGCCGACCCGACGCCGGGGGCGACACCGAGCCCCCTTCCGACGTAGGCGAAGAACGCCCCGGTGTTCGTCACCCGATGGCTCATCGCGGAGTACCCGACGCTGAAGACCAGCAGCACGAGGCCCACGGCGAGATACGCGCCGGGCACGCCGGACCCGTTGCCGAGGACGACGGCGATGGGGACGGCGCCGGTCATGCCGACCAAGGGGGCGGCCGCGGCGACGACAAAGAAGACGATGCCCGTGACCCCGAGCCTGTTCTTGGCGAGACGGCTCGCGCCCCCGTCAGCGGGGTCGGCGTGCCGCAGACCCGCTCCGCCTTGTTCGGTCATACCCTCACAGCCTCTCGTTCGGCCGCGCACGGCGCTTGCGTGACGCAGATCATAAGGGCCCAAACGACCCATGGGAAGGTTGCCCCCGACTTCGGATCCGGACGTTCTCCTCAGGCCCGCTTGCAGCAGCAGGCGCCGCGCTGCAGGCACGCGGCTCCACGGGCGTTGCGCGACTTGACGGCGGCGGGCGCCATCGCGTTGGCCGTGGCAGGATCGGGCTTGCCGTCGTAGACCACGCGGCCGCCAAGGATCGTCGCGGCTATGGGCATGCCGACCAGCGTCTCGGGATCAGCGCCCACCACGTCACCGTCGACGACGCACACGTCACCGGTCATGCCGGGCTCCAGAGTTCCCTTCCAGCGCTCGGCATGGTCCTGCCATGCGCTCGTCCTGGTGTAGGTCACCAGCGCCTCCCTGACGGTGATGCGTTCCGCCTCGCCGGCGACACCGCCGTACAGGCCCTTGCGGAGCACCGCCGACTGCACGCCCTGCAGCCAGCTGGGGGAGGTCACCGGGGCGTCCGAGGCGCTGGTCACCCGCACGCCCAGGTCGAGAGCGGTGCGGTAGGGCCACTGGTAGTCCGTGCGCTCGGGGCCGAGGTTGGCGTCGAGCGTCCGGCCCAGCACGTACTTGATCGTCGCGTTCATGTTGACGCCGATGTCGTGGCGCGCCATCGTGCGCAGCGTGCGGGGCGACGTCAGGTCGCCGTGGATGACGTAGTGGCGCGGATCGCGGTGGCGCCGGTCGCCGCGCATGGCGGCCAGGTAGCCCGCGACCACCACGTCGATCCCGGCGTCCCCGGTGGCGTGCGTTCCCACCTGCATCCCGGCGTTGTGAACGAGGGCGATCATGGCGTGCATGTTCGCGACCGCCTCCTCGATCGTGTCGCCCTCGATGACCGGCTTGCCGTTGGTCCCGTCCACGTAGGGCTCGTGGAGCCAGGCGGTCTGCGCCGCCGTCGGCACCCCGTCGATGATGAGCTTGACCCCGGCGACCCGCAGGATCCGCGGGTCCACGCCGCGCGGCGGCTTGTAGGCGGCGAGCGTGGTGCGCACCTGGTCCGGGGACCTGCCGCCGGTGATCAGGGCGGTGATGCGCAGCGGCAGTGTGCCGGCGCGGGCCTTGCGCTCGTACAACGCCAGCTGTGCGAGCGGGATCCCCGGATCGGTGATGCTGGTGATGCCCTGGGCGTGCAGCATCATGATCGCCTTGTCGACGGCGCTCTCCAGTTCGGCCTCCGTGAACGGCGGCACGACCCGGTTGACCAGATCCTGCGCGCTCTCGCGCAACACCCCCGTGGGCTCCCCGGCGGCGTCCTTCTCGATCACCCCTCCCGGGGGCGCCGGGGTGTCGCGGGTGATGCCCGCCAGCCGCAGGACCGTGGAGTTCACGGCCATCATGTGCCCGGAGAAGTCCCGGAGGATGACCGGATGGTCTCCTGAGACGGGATCGAGGTCCGTCCTGCGCGGCGGGTGGGGCAGCCGGTTCTCGTTCCACCCCTGCCCGCGAATCCAGGAGCCGGGGGCGGGCGCCGCCGCCACCGCCGCGGCCACGGCGTCGGTCAGCTCCTTGATCGTGGCGACGTCCACCTCGATGGTGTACGGCGGGAAGTCCAGGCCGTAGCCCCCCAGATGGACATGCGAGTCGTTGATGCCGGGGAGCACGGTGCCGCCTCCGGCGTCGATCGACTCCGTGCCCCGGCCGGCCAGACGGCGCACGTCACGCTCCCGCCCGACCGCCATCACCACGCCGTCACGGATGGCGACCGCCTCCGCGCGGCGCATGTGCCTGTCCATGACCTGGACACGCCCGTTGTAGACGATCAGATCCGCGGGACCTCGGCCACCGGCGGACGCAGGGCCCGCGGACAGTACCGGAGCGGCTGCCGCACCGGCCGCCACCCCGGCCGCCTGACCCAGAAAGCGACGGCGGTTGATTCCAGCGTTCATCGGAATTCCCTTCGGCGGTGGGAAACGGAACTGGGGATCGGTCACGGCTCACGGCAGCGTCGCGCCGGCCGTTCTGGGCAGCGTCGTAGGCCACTGTGGCCGTCGAGAAAAGGAGTGTCGGGACGTCGCTGATGTGGTCGAACCGGCCGGCGTGCCCTAAAGAATGTTCGGGATCAAACGACCTGTCAAGAGGTCGGCGGCGGCGAACACGACATGCCCGCGTTGAGGTAGGACGCGGTCAGGAGCGGCCAGGTCAGCGCGGCCATCTCGGCCGGCGTGCGCGGGCAGCCCCGCTGGAGCCAGTCGGCGGCCACACCGATGAGCGCGCCGGCGGTGAACGCGGCGGGCACATCATGCGAGGTGTCCGTCGAGCACGTGTCGCCGGTCAGCGCCCGGCGCACGCCAAGGTGGATGGCCACGGTGATGCGACGGCGCACGTGGTCGATGACGCGCGCACTTCCCTGGGGCCCCAGCAGGCTGCGGTAAAGGCCGGCGTGGGCGGCGAGGCTGGTGAAAAAGGCCCGCAGCGGACGAGTGGGGTCCTGCGCCTGGTCCGGCGAACCGAAGGCGGGCAGGGAGCCGATCAAGTCGTCGATCATCGTGGTGCAGGCGGCCTCGGCCAGCTCATGGACGTCGCGGTAGTGGTCGTAGAAGGTCGAGCGGCTCACTCCGGCCCGTTCGGCGACGTCGGCCACGCTGACCTGGGCCAGCTCCCGTTCCTCGACCAGCTGGATGAGCGCACCCTGCAACGCCGCCTGGCTACGTCGCACGCGCCGGTCGCCCGCAGGAATGTCTTTGGTCGAGGCCACGCCTGTCAGCCTACCCAAGCCCTACACATGTAGGTTTTCCGACAAGTGTCCGATACCGTGCCCTCATGAACGCGCGGAACCTGCAGGGCAGGACAGTGGTGATCACCGGTGCCAGTGCCGGGATCGGCGCCGCGGCGGCGCGCCGCTTCGGCGAACTGGGGGCCACCGTGGCGGTGGTCGGCCGATCGCAAGAGAAGACCAAGGCGATCGCGGCACAGGTCGGCGGCGAAGCGCACCTGGCGGACTACGGATCGCTGGACGACGTGCGCAGGCTCGCCGCCGACCTGCTCGCCGCCCACGAGCGGATCGACATTCTGGCCAACAACGCCGGTGCCATCTTCACCGGCCGCCAGACCAGCACCGACGGCCACGAGCTGACCTTCCAGGTCAACCACCTCGCGCCGTTCCTGCTGACCAACCTGCTCCTGGACCGGCTGGCGTCCGCTCCAGAGGGAGCACAGGTGATCAACACCGGGAGCGCCAAATACCGCACGGCGCACCTCGACCTGGACGACCTGGACGGCACCCGCCGCCGCTACCGAGGCATGCAGACGTACGCGACGTCCAAGCTCGCCACCATCCTGTTCACCCGGGAACTCGCTCAACGCCTCCAGGACACGAGCGTCACCGCCTCGGCCTTCCACCCCGGAACAGTCGCAACCGACATCGGCCGTGACAGCGCCCTGGTACGCACGTTCATGAAGTCCCGGCTGGCCAAGGTCATGATCTCCACCGCCGAGCAGGGCGCCGAGCCCTTGCTTCACCTGGCCACCCTTACCGACCCGCAGACGGCGAACGGCGCCTACTTCCACCGGCTCGCCCGTGAGGAGCCCAAGAACGAACAAGCCCGCGACCCGAACCTGGCCCGGCAACTGTGGGAACGATCGGCGCAGCTAACAGGCCTGGCGCCTTAGCGCCTGGCCGGCGTGCGCGCCTGGCGGCGGAGGACATTCCGGATTCCCGTCAGAGGCGCACCTCGACGAGATCGGTCTCCATCAGGTCGGCCAGAGCACGCAGGTCGGCGATCCGGTGGCCCGTGCCGAGGGCCCAGTGATGGGAGATGCCGGTGGCGCTCCAGGCGTCGGTCCACTCGCCGGGGTCGCAGCCGAAGTCGACCCGGGAGGTGGTGTTGCCGATCTGGAGGTGCGGGCCGTCGACGGTCTCGCCCTCGGAGGCGACGAACGCGTAGTGGCCGTCGCGGCGCTGGATGATGCCGAACGCGGTGACCGGGCCGTGCTTGACGTCGAACTCCACCGACACGCCGTAGCCGCGCTTGCCGTGGTAGACGCCCAGCCCGCGCAGGAGGGGGCGGCGAGCGGAGATCGCCAGGTGCGCGGGGCCGTCGTGGCCCATCTCGACGTGGCCGCGGTGGAAGTCCAGGGCCTGGAGTTCGGTGAACGAGCCGCCCGCGCCGAGGCGGTCGGCGATGAGCATCGCCAGTGAGGTGCGCAGCTCGTACTCCCCCGCGGCCGGGATGCCGCGCGCGGTGAGCAGCGAGGCGCCGAGGATCATCCCGGCGCCCAGCCGCTCGTGCATCTCACCGTCCAGGCCGCGGTGGTAGTAGGCGAGGCTGTCGAGCTCGAAGTCCTCGACGAGGCGGTCCAGGCCGACCGATACCTTGGCCGCCCAGGTGAGGTCGTCGTCGTTGACCGAGTCGGCCAGCTCGAAGATCTCCGTCGTCTGGTCCTTCTTGGCCTTGACCTCGGAGTCGGTGACCTTTTCCACCCGGACCCGCAGGTCGTCGAACTCCAGGACCTCGACGTGGCCGCCGAAGTTCGCGCTGACCAGGGTCAGATCGGTGGAGACGTCCAGCATCCCCGGGTAGAGATGCCCCATCAGGCCGTGCCGGCCGTGGCGCAGCGCGCCCCGCACCCCGGCGGCGCGGACCCAGCGGCCGATCTTCGTCCAGGCCCGCTCGTCCTCCAGGTGACTGCTGACCGAGCGGAACGGGACGCCGCACCGCTGAAACGCGTTCGCCATCTCCGGCAGCGGGCAGGCGCCGCAGTAGGCGAGCCACTGCCCGGTGTCGAAGGACTCGTGGTCCATCGACTCGGTCGGCTGAAGGTTGATCAGCAGCACCGGGGCGCCGCTGCGCTGGGCGATCGGGACCAGCATGGTCGCGGTCATGTAGGTGGTGAGGAAGCCGACGATGAGGTCGCAGCCCGCCGCGCGCAGCTTCTCCGCGGCCACCGCTCCCTCCTGGGCGTCGGAGATGAAGCCCACGTCGACCACGTCGGCGCCCAGCCCGCGCATGCGTTCCGACACCCGTTCGGCGGACGCGCGAAGCTGCGGCAACAGGTCGGGGAACTGCGGCCAGTACGCGCCCAGGCCGCCGGCGACGAGGCCGACCTTGACGCGCGGCGCAGTGACGCGGTCGAGCGGAAGTCCGGTCATGGTGTCCTCCTCGGATGGGGGTGAAAGCGCAGGCGGGCTGAGCACCGGGAGCGGGTGCTAGGCCTCCTGGACGCCCGGCCTGCGGTCCTCGACCACGAAGCTGGCGCGGGTGGAGATCGGCGCGCCCGGCTTCTGCACGTACGGCAGCACCCGGAAGTCGGTGCGCCACCGCTGCCGGTCGACGTTGACCCGGAAGTAGCCTCGCTGGGCGTTGTAGAACTTCATGTGCGCGTTGGCCGACAGGAACGTACGGCCGAGGGCGTCGACGTCCACCCCGTCGCCGCCGCTGGTGATCGATGTGCCGACGAACTCCGACGCCACGGTGGGCGAGTCCGGGTCGTCATAGTCGCGCTTCAGGTCGACGGCGTAGTTCTGGTGCCGGTCTCCGCTGATCACCACGAGGTTGCGCACGCCGAGATCGTGTGCGGCCGCCAGTACCCGGTTGCGCTCGCCCGCGTATCCGTCCCACGGGTCCACCCAGACGTCCTTGCCCGGCCCCGGGTCCCAGTCGGTCTCGGCCATCGGCATCTGGTTCCCCAGGATGTGCCAGCGGGCGCGCGAGGTGCGGAAGCCGTCCTGGAGCCAGCGCCGCTGCTGGTCGCCCAGCACGGTGCGGGCGGCGTCGAAGCGCTCGTCGCAGTTCTTCGTCCGGCCGGTGCCGTTGCCGTACGAGCAGGCCTGGATGTCCCGGTGGCTCCGGGTGTCGAGCATCGTGAAGTCGGCGAGGCGGCCGTAGGAGATCCTGCGGTGCAGCCGGATGTCGGGACCCGCCGGCAGCTGCGACCGGCGCAGCGGCAGGTTCTCGTAGAAGGCCTGGAACGCCGCCGTCTTGCGCTGTGCGAACGCGGCCGGATCCGGGTTCGGGTGGCGGCCCATGATGACCGTGTCGTCGGCCCAGTCGTTGACCACCTCGTGGTCGTCGAGCGTGTGGATCCAAGGGAAGGCGGCGTGCGCCTTCTGCAGCGGCGCCTCGGCCTTGTAGAGGGAGTACTGCAGCCGGTAGCGCGCCAGGTCGAAGGTCTCGGTGGTGAACTGCGGGCCGGGTACGGGAACACCGCGCCTGTTGTTGGCCGCGATCTCGTACTCGTAGATGTAGTCGCCGAGGTGCACGACCAGGTCGAGGTTCTCCTCGGCCATGTGGTCGTAGGCGGTATAGAAGCCGTCCTGCCAGGCCTGGCAGGACGCGACCGCGAAATTCAGCTGCCGCGGTTGCGAGCCCCTCGGGGGCATCGTGCGGGTCCGGCCCACAGGGGAGATCTCACCGGCCGCACGGAACCGGTAGTAGTACTCGTGGCCCGGCCTCAGCCCGGCGATCTCAGGGTGGACAGAGTGGCCGAGCTCCGGCGCCGCCACCGCCGAACCCCGCCTGACCACGTGACGGAATCTCTCGTCCCGCGCGACCTCGTACTCGACCCGGATGCGGCGGTCGGGCATCCCGCCCTTGCCGTCCGCGGCGAACGGCTCGGGCGCCAGCCTCGTCCACAGCACGAAGCCGTCGGGTGACGGGTCGCCGGAGGCGACGCCGAGCGTGAACAGACCCGCCTTCCGCAACGTGTAAGCGTGGGCGGCCGAGGCCCCGAGGGCGCCGGTGCCGAGCATGACCGCCGCGGCGCCGACCCCGCCGGCCCCGATGAACCGTCGCCGCGACACCTTGTTGTCGTCCGAAGACATCTGAACACGTCTCGGGTCCACTCACCATCTCCGATCACGAGCAAATGTGTGAACATAACTTCAGAAATGTGAAGTTGAGCGTAAGGGTGGCCCGGAACAGCGTCAAGATCCCCATGGGCGAACAGCTGATGGCCAGGAGTGGACGCGGAGGATCGCCGGTGACGACGCGTCCCCGGCCTTCCGCTCCACCGGACGGCGGTTTTATCAACTGGTAGTGTTAACTTTCAACGCCAGTCAGCTCATTCAGGGGCTCTCTTCACCGCCTCCGGCTCATGCCCGGCCACGAGAGGATCGCAGCATGACCAAGGAGTTCAGCGGCCGGCGCGGGCCCGAGGTGCGCCGCCAGGCCATCACCGACCACGTTCTCTCGGTGGGATCGGTCACCGCCGGAGACCTGGCCGAACGGTTCGGCGTGAGCATCATGACGATCCACCGTGACCTGGACGAACTCGAACGGCAGGGCATCGTCCGCAAGTACCGGGGCGGGGTGACCGCGCAACCGTCCGGCGTGTTCGAGAGCAATGTCGCCTACCGCATGAAGTCCATGCAGCCCGCCAAGGACGCCATCGCCGAGAAGGCAGTCCGCCTGGTGGAGCCCGGCATGGCGGTGATGCTCGACGACTCCACCACCACCCTGGCGCTGGCCCGCAGGCTCGGCGACGTCACCCCGCTGACCGTGATCACCAACTTCCTGGAGACCACCACCCTCCTGGCCCGCGAACCCGGGATCCGGCTGATGGCACTGGGCGGGGAGTACGACTCGCTGCACGACTCCTTCCTCGGGGTCTCGTGCGTGGACGCCATCGCGGCGCTGCAGGTCGACCTGTGCTTCGTGTCGACCTCGGCCGTCTCCGGCGGGTTCGCCTACCACCAGGAGCAGCACATCGTCTCGGTCAAGCGGGCCATGCTGGAGGCCGCCGCACGCAACGTGCTGCTGGTGGACCACTCCAAGCTCGGCCGGGTCGCGCTGCACAGGGTGGCGCCGCTGTCGGTGTTCGACCGGGTCATCGTCGATGACGGCGCGAGCTCCGAGGCGCTGCGCGAGCTGGACGAGCACAAGGTCACCTACGAGGTCGCCGCCACCTGAGCAAAAGCCGGAGTCGATGCGGGCACAACTTCGTAACGTTCACTCTGGTTCTTATCCCACGTGAACTATCGTTCGGCCTGCCGTGCCGGACTCACCCACGCCATGGGCTCGACGGACGCCGTCCGAACGCCCAAACATAGCCGTTGAGCAGTGCGAACACCGCACGCTAACAGCGGAACCGGGCAGGCCGCGTACGCCCTCCCCGCAGCAGCGAGGGCCGACGAAACGTGGTGTATCTGACATCTTGACACCCAACTTGGGCATCCCTACGCTCCAACTCACACTTTTTAGTGTTAATTCACAGCACGTACATGCAGGGATCGGAGCGGCTCATGACCGGCCACCACACGACCGGGCTGGCGCCTTACGCCCTGCGGTGTGAGCGACTGGCCGAGCCACTGGGCGTGGACGAGCGGGCACCGCTGCTCTCGTGGCGGCTCGCCTCAGGCCGCCGGGGCGACGCGCCCGCCCTCTACCGGGTCCGGGTGCGGACCGAGGCCGGCGAGCAGGTCTGGGACACCGGCGAGGTGGCCGACCCGGCGGCGGTGTCCGTCCGCTACTCGGGCGCCCCGCTGACTCCCCGCACGCGCTACCGCTGGGAAGTCGTCGTCACCGCCGAGGACGGCACGACCGGTCAGGCCGGTTCATGGTTCGAGACCGGGCAGCTCTCCCCGGCGGCCTGGCAGGCGTGCTGGATCACCCATGACACCAGTGATCTCGACGTGGTGGACGCGCCGGAAGAGGGCGAGGTCGCTCTCACCGACCATGGCCTGCAGCCCGCCGTCCGGCTGCGCCGCACGTTCGAGGTCACCGCCTCCGAGGTCACCGCCTCGCCCGAGGTCACCGCCTCACGCAAGGCCCCCGGCTCTCCCGTCCGCGCCCGCCTGTACGTCACCGCCCGCGGGCTCTATGAGATGCGGCTGAACGGCCACCGCGTCGGCGACGCCGAGCTCGCTCCAGGCTGGACTGACTACCGCGACCGCATCGACTACCAGGTCCACGACGTGACCGCGCTCATCGGCGAGGGCGAGAACGTCCTGGCCGCCACGCTCGCCGACGGCTGGTGGAGTGGTTTCGTCGGCTTCGACCCGCGCCGTTCCGGTGCACATTATGGAGCGTTCCCGGAGCTGCTGGCGGAGCTGCACCTCGACCACGCGAACGGTGATCGGAAGGTCATCGCCACGGACGGGTCGTGGCGTACCCGCCGCTCCCCCATCCGGTACGCCGACCTGCTGATGGGCGAGTGTCACGACCTGCGCCGCGACACGCCCGGCTGGGATCGTCCCGGGTTCGGCGACGCGGACGGCTGGCTGCCCGCCATGGTCACCGGTGCCGACCACGACCTGATCACCGCCGCCGTGGCGCCACCGGTCCGCGCCATGCGGGATCTGCCCGCCCGTACCGTCACCCGCATCGGCGGCGACCGTCATCTGGTCGATTTCGGCCAGAACTTCGCCGGCCGGGTACGCCTCGTCGCCCGCGGTCTCACACCGGGTGCCCGGGTGACCATCCGGCACGGCGAGGCCTTGGACGACGACGGCGCGCTCTACACCGACAACCTGCGCACCGCCGACGCGACCGACGTGCTCATCGCCGGGGGCGACGCCGAGACCGTCTTCGAACCGCGTTTCACCTACCACGGCTTCCGCTACGCGGAGGTCACCGGACTGCCCGCGCTGGACGCCGCCGACATCACCGGCGTGGTCCTCCACAACGACACGCCGTGGGCCGGCGACTTCGCCTGTTCCGATCCCGACGTCGAGCGCCTGTACCAGGCCATCTGCTGGGGGCAGCGGTCCAACTTCGTCAGCGTCCCCACCGACTGCCCGCAGCGCGACGAGCGGCTGGGCTGGCTCGCCGACGCGCAGGTGTTCCTGCCCACCGCCTGCCTGAACGCCGATGTCGCGGCCTTCTTCGAGGGCTGGCTGCGCGAGGTGCGCGGCGCCCAGTCCTCCGACGGCTGCTTCACCAACGTGGCACCGAGGCTGGCCGGCGTCGCCGACGAGGGCGCGCCCGGCTGGGGCGACGCCGGTGTGCTGGTGCCCTGGCATCTCTACCAGGCATACGGGGACGAACGGATCCTGGAGCGCAATCTCGACGCCATGACCGCCTGGGTCGACCACGTGCACCGGCACAACCCCGACCTGGTGTGGCGGCACCGCGTCGGCCCGCACTTCGCCGACTGGCTCGCCCCTGCGCCCACCCCGCGCGACGTCGTCGCCACCGCCTACTTCGCCCGTAGCACCGACCTCACGGCCCGCGCCGCCGAGATCCTCGGCCGGACCGAGACGGCGCAGCGCTACGGGGCACTCGGCAGGCACATCGTTAAAACGTTCGCCGAGCACTTCGTCACACCCGAAGGCGTGGTCGCCGGCGACACCCAGACCGGATATCTCCTGGCCCTCGCGTTCGGCCTGCTGCCGGAGCACCTGGTGCCGCGAGCCGCGGAGCGCCTGGCCGGGCTGGTCGAGGCGGCGGGCCCCGGCGTCACCACCGGGTTCCTCGGTGTGGGCCTGGTCGCGCCGGTCCTGGACGCCTGCGGACGGCCTGACCTGGCACACGCGTTGCTGCGCAGGACCGATCCGCCGTCCTGGCTGTACCCGCTGCGGCATGGCGCGACCACGATCTGGGAGCGCTGGGACGGCTACATCCCCGGGCGCGGTTTCCAGGCCGCGGCGATGAACTCGTTCAACCACTACGCGCTGGGCTCGATCGGCGAATGGCTCTACCAGGGCGTCGCCGGGCTCGCCCAGACACCCGGCTCCGCCGGTTATCGCGAGCTGCTGGTCCGTCCCAGGCCCGGCGACCTGACCTGGGCGCGCGCCTCGTACGAATCGGTGCGCGGCATGATCCGGACGTCCTGGACCCGGGCGGACGGCGTGCTGCGGCTGGAGGTGAGCGTGCCGCCGGGCGCGACCGCGATCGTGCACGTCCCGACCGGCGATCCCGGCGGTGTGCGCGAGAGCGGGGTCGCGGTGGCCGACGCCACCGGGGTCCAGGTCATCGGCACCGAGGCCAGGACGCTCCTGTGCCGGGTGACCTCGGGGAACTACCGCTTCACCGCTGCCGATCCGCGGCTTGCCGCCCCCTAGCGGCGGTATCCGCAGCCACATAGATCATCGCGGCGCAGGGCCGCGGTTTCGAGGAGGACTCATGACATCGTCGTACGGAACGGCAGCCCTCAGCCGCCGCGGATTCCTCGGGCTGACCGGCGGCGTCGCCGCCATGGGCGCGCTCGCGGCCTGCGGCGGGACGTCCGGCGGAAGCAGCGGAGGCGGCGGGGGTGGGGGCGCGACGCTGCGCCTGGTCGCCGTCGCCGACCAGCAGAAGCCGCTCGAACTGCTGCTCAAGGAGTACACCAAGAGCAAGTTCAGCGCCTCGTACGCCCCGACCGACCAGGTGCAGACCTCGGTGCGCACCCAGCTCGGCGCGGGCAACGCCCCCGACGTGCACGTGGTGTTCCCCGGTGACGGCTCGGCGATGAGCATGGCCCAGATCGCCCAGGCCGGGCTGCTGGCCGATCTGAGCGACCAGGCCTGGACGAAGCGCATCCCGCCCGGCCTGAAGCCCGCGTTCCAGAAGGACGGCAAGACCTTCCTCTACTCGGCGGGCTCCAGCGTCATCGGCGCGATCTACAACAAGAAGGTCTTCCAGGAGGCCGGCGTCGAGCCGCCCACCACCTGGAGCGAGTTCCTGGACGTCTGCGAGAAGATCAAGAAGAAGGGCAAGGTGCCGATCGCCCTCGGCGCCCAGACCCAGTGGGTCACCCAGCTGATCACGTACGCCCTGGTCCCCTCCACCGTCTACGCCAAGAACCCCAAGTTCGACGAGCAGATGCGGGCGGGCTCGGCCAGCTTCGCGAACTCGGGCTGGAAGGACGCGTTCGACATGTACCTGGAGCTGCAGAAGCGCGGGTACTTCAACGACAACCCCAACGGCACCACGCTGGAGCAGCAGACCTCGATGGTCGCCACCGGCAAGGCCGCGATGGCGATCCAGGTGTCGGCGGTGCTGCCCGACTTCCGCAAGGCCGCCTCCAACGCCGACGACCTGGACATGTTCCCGGTGCCCGGCGCCGACGACGCGAACCAGGTCTGGGTCCCGGCGGGCGTGGTCGTCGGACTGGGCGTGAGCGCCCGTGGCAAGAACGTCGACGAGGCCAAGGCGTTCCTGGAGTTCCTCGGCCAGCAGCAGAACATGAACCGCTGGGCCGAGGCCGTCGCCTGCGTGCCGCTCACCCGTGACTCCGCCTCCAAGATCGACCCCGTGCTGAAGTCGTTCCTGCCGTTCATCGACGCCAACAAGGCCGTGCCGTTCATGGACCAGAACTGGCCGAACGCCGAAATCCAGCCCGCCCACTTCGCGGTGGTGCAGGAGCTGCTGGGCGGGCGGACGACGGTGGCCAAGGCGCTGGCCAAGCTGGACGAGACCTACCGGAAGAAGTGACCGTGACCTCCACCCTTCGTCCCGCCCCGGCGAAACGGGCCGCGCCGCCAGGCGCCGCGGCCCGCCGCCGGCGGCGGGGCGCCCGCTTCCTGTCGCCGCCGTGGTGGTTCGCCGCCCCGGCTCTGGCCATCTACGCCCTGGTGGTGCTGTACCCGAGCCTCAGCGGCATCGTGTACGCCTTCACCGACTGGAACGGCCTGGGCGAGCGGAGCTTCAACGGCCTGGCCAACTTCAGCAAGTTGTTCGATGACGAGGCGGCACGCGGCTCGCTGGTCAACACGCTGCTGCTGACCGTGGCGATCGTGCTCGTGCAGAACGCCGTCGGGTTGCTGCTGGCCCTCGGCGTGCACGCCAAGATCAAGTCGCGGACCGTGCTGCGGGTGGTGTTCTTCGCCCCGGCCGTGGTCAGCCCGGTGATGGTGGCGTTCCTGTGGAAGTACATCTACAACCCCTCGCCGGACGCCGGGCTCAACGGCATCCTCGGCGCGGTGGGCCTGGGCGGGCTGCGGCAGGACTGGCTGGGCAACCCCGACCTGGCGATCTGGTCGATCGCGGGCATGGTGGTCTGGCAGTTCGCCGGCTACTCGATGGTGATCTTCCTGGCCGGGCTGGAGGGGGTGCCCGCCGAGCTGCACGAGGCCGCGATGATCGACGGCGCGAGCCGGTGGCAGCGCTTCCGGCACGTCACCTGGCCGCTGCTGGCCCCCGCGGTCACCATCAACCTGATGTTGTCGACCATCGGCGGCCTCAAGCTGTTCGACCAGGTCTACGCCGCGACCAACGGCGGGCCCGGGCACGCCAGCGAGACGTTGTCCACGGTGCTCTACAAGCAGGCGTTCGTGTTCGGCAACTACGGCTACAGCACCGCGATCGCACTGGTGCTGGCGCTGTTCGTGGCCGCGGTGTCGATGATTCAGATCCATTACCTGCGTGGGCGGGAGGTCGCGTGAACATCAGGTACGGTCTGCGCACGCTGGGACTGGAACTGGTGATGATCGCGGTTGCGGTCGCCTTCCTGTTCCCGGTGTACGCGCTGGTCACAATGTCGCTCAAGGACCAGAAGCAGGTCGCCGAGTCGCCGCTGGCGCTGCCGTCCAGCCCGACGTTCGACAACTTCTCCAACGCCTGGACGCGCGCCGAGCTCGGCCCGGCGCTGTTCAACAGCACGGTGATCACGGTCGGCAGCCTGGTGGCGCTGATCGCGATCGGCTCGTTCGCCGCGTACTTCCTGTCGCGCCGCGCCTCGCGGCTGGGCTACGGGCTGTACGTGCTGTTCCTGCTGGGCATCGTGCTGCCGTTCCAGCTCGGGATGATCCCGCTGTTCAAGCTGGTGGACGAGGCGGGACTGCTCGGCACCATGCAGGGGATGATCATTTTCTACACCGGCATCCAGCTGCCCTTCACGATCTTCCTTTACACCGGGTTCATCAGGGCGCTGCCCGCCGACTACGCCAACGCGGCGCTGATCGACGGCGCCGGGCACTTCCAGGCGTTCACCCGGGTGGTGTTCCCGCTGCTGCGGCCGATCACCGGCACCGTGCTCATCCTCAACGCGGTGTTCATCTGGAACGACTTCTTCACGCCCCTGCTCTATCTGGGCGGCTCCACCCGCGAGACGGTCCCGGTGCGGATCTTCGCCTTCGTCGGCCAGTACGTCTCCGACAACGGGCTGGTGTTCGCCGGGCTGGTGCTGGCCGCGCTGCCGATCCTCGCCGTGTTCCTGGTGTTGCAGCGGTACGTGATCAAGGGCTTCGCGAGCGGGCTGAAGGGATGATCCCCCGTCGCCTGCGGGCGGCGCTGGACGAGCCGCCCCGCGCGTACTCCCCCGCGCCCATCTGGTGGTGGAGCGGCGAACGGCTCGACCGCCGGCGGCTGCGCGACCAGCTCGAACGGTTCGCGGCGGGCGGCGTCTACAACCTGGTGATCCTCAACCTCGCGCCGTCCGGGCCCATGTTCGGGGCGGACGCCGACGAGCCGGCGTTCTTCAGCGACGAGTGGTGGGAACTGCTCGACGGGGTGTGCGACGACGCCGCCCGGCTCGGGGTGTCGCTGTGGTTCTACGACCAGCTCGGCTTCTCCGGGGCCGACCTCCAGGCGCGGCTGGTGCGTGACGTCCCCGCGTTCGCCGGGCAATGGCTGGAGCCGGACGGGCGCGCCACGACTCGCGGGTTCGACTACCTGTCGGCGCGGGCGTGCGCGGGGCTGCTCGACCGTGTGCACGGGGAGTTCGAACGGCGGCTCGGGCACAGGCTCGGCAATGTGATCGTCGGTTCGTTCCAGGATGAGCTGCCCGCGCTGCCGACCTGGACGGAGGGCTTCGCGGAGGAGTTCGCCGCGCGCCGCGGCTACGACCTGACGCCCCGCCTCTCGTATCTGTGGAAAGGCGGAGACGAGGCTTATCGGGTCCGGCGTGACTACCAGCTCACCCGGGCGGAGCTGGCCGAAGAGGCGTTCTTCCGGCCGTTGACCGACTGGCACACCCGGCACGGGCTCCTGCATGGCTGCGACCAGCAGGATCCGGCCCGCGCCGGGCATCCGGCCGACGGTGTGCGGCTGTACGCCGACTACGCCCGCACCCACCGCTGGTTCGGCGCTCCCGGCTCTGACCACCACGGCGACGCGCGCATCCACTCCTCCCTGGCGCACCTTTACGGCAGGGACCGCGTGTGGATCGAGGCGTTCCACTCCAGCGGCTGGGGCGGCACGCTGGAGGAGACCTTCGATTGGCTGCTCCCGTGGCTGCGCGCCGGAGCCACTCTCTACAACCCGCACGCGGTCTACTACACGACAAAGGCCGGCTGGTGGGAGTGGGCACCGCCCGCCACCGACTGGCGTCAGCCCTATTGGGCGCACCACCGGATTTTCGCCGAGGCGGTCACGCGGCTGTGCGCGGCCCTGTCGCTGGGACGTCACGTCTGTGACGTGGCCGTGCTGTTCCCGACCGCGACCGCCCAGGCGGGCACCCGGCTCGACGGCGTGGATCCGTCGGCCGCGCTGGCCCAGGAGACCTACCGGGCGCTGGTGGGCGACATGGCGTGGTTCCAGATGGTCCCCGGCGAGCTCGACCGGCTCCGCGTCGACGCCGACGTCATCGACGACGACTCCGTTCACCGGGCCGCGGTGGAGGCGGGACGGCTGAACGTCGCGGAGGAGTCGTACGGCACGGTCCTGCTGCCCGCCTGCACCGTTCTCGAAGCGGAGACCGCCCGGCGGCTGATCTCGCTCGCCGAGCAGGGCGGCCGCGTCATCGCCGTCGGGCCGCCGCCGCGGCACGGCGTCGGCGCCCCGGACGCCGACGAGGTGGTGGCCAGGCTGGGCGCGCTGCTGGAGACCGTGCCGGACGCGGGCTCGCTCGGTGCTGTGCTGGAGGGCTCCCGGCGGGTCGAGGCACCGGTCCCCGCCTTGGTCCGCGAGATCGACGGCGCCACGGTGGTGTTCCTGACGGCGGCCGAGTCCATGGCGAGCCGGGTGTCGGTAGGGCGCCCGGACGAACGCGGAGCGGACCTCGGCTGGCTGGACGTGACCTACGACTTCGACCCCGGCCGCTACCACCGCGACATGCGGGTCCGGGTCCACGGCGTCACGGGTCCGGCGTTCCTGGTGAGCCCCTTCGGCGGCCCGCCCCGAGCACTGCCGGTCGCCTCGGCGAGCGACGAGCGAGGGGCGTCGGCTGAGGTCGTCGTCCCGTTCGATGACGGGCCCGCCGCGCTCCTGGTCTTCCCGGGCGGCGAAGGCCCGCCGCAGGAGCCGTCGCGACAGCCGCGTCCGCTGGACGAGATGGACCTCGGTTCGACGTGGGACATGGAGCTGGTGCCGACACTCGACAACACCTGGGGCGACTTCGCCCACCCGGCTGGTGACATGGCGTCCCTGGAGCGCTGGCAGCTGTGGCACCAGGTTGACGGTGGAGAATGGACACCGGTCCACGCGACCTTCGGTCCCCACGGCCTCTGGTCCGGACCCGGCGGAGATGGCTGGCGTCCGGTGGTCTACTCCGACACTCGTGGCATCCATAAGGACCCGATCCACCGAGCCGTGCTCGGCCCGAAGGGGCATGTCCCGGAGGAGTTTCTCGACTTCGGGGAAGTCGCGGCGGGGAGACAGGTGGTCCTGCGCACCCGCGTGGCCGTTCCCGCCCAGGGCGGTTTCGTCATGCTCGGCAGCGCCGCCGCCAAGACGCTTCTGGTCGACGGGACCGAGGTGCCGCTCGACGACCGCGGCTATCTGGCGGTGGCCAGGACGCCGCTCCCACCGGGTGAGCACGCTCTCGAGCTTCGCCTTGTGCCCGACGAGGACGTGCGGCTGCGCGGTCACCTGTCGATCGTGACGGACCCCGCCCGCTGCGCCCGCCCCGAATGGATCACAGCTGCGGGTCCTTCCCGTGCCGGTGGGCAGGTCTCCTTCAGCGCCGAACTGCCGCGCGCCGCCCGCCCGTCCGTCCTCCAGGTGACGACGGCGTCCCCGTGCCGCATCCTGGTCGACGGAGTGGAGATCGGCCGCCAAGGCGGCTTCGACCCGTACGCCGAGCAGGAGTCCCCCCGTGTCGGCCGCTACGAGGTGTCCGGCACCCGGCTCACTCTCGTCCTCACCGAGAACGAGAACCCCGCGGCGGTCCTCGTCGACGGCCCGCTCATGTCGGGCACCGGATGGCACGCCACCCGTGACGGCGCCACGGTGCCCGTCGTGCCCAGGCGTGCGCAGTCCGGCGATCCCGCCGCCTTCCACCTGCGGCGTCGCCCGCACCCGCTGCCCGGTGCCCATTGGCTGGAGGACGACGGCGGAGACGGCGCCGTCATGCCCGCGCTCTTCACCGTCCCCGATGCCCTACCCCGGTCCGAACGGCTCCGTTTCACGGTGCCGCCCGGCGCGACCCGGATGCGCTTCACGCCACGCGCCGAAGTCACCGACGTCCGCCTCGACGGCGTTCCGGTCTCGGCCACCGAGCAGGAGGGGGCCGTCGAAGTGGAGCTCCCCGAAGGCCAGCGGCCCGCCAGGACTGCGGAGTTGCACCTGCTGACCCGGCCGGAACACCAGGAAGGCGCCGCTCTGGCCGGTCCGGTCACGTTCGCCATCGGCACCGGCGTGATCGAGCTGGGCGACTGGGAGGACGTGGGGCTCGGCGGATACAGCGGCGGGATCCGCTACCGGCAGGCCCTGACCCTGCCGTCGGCTCCGGAAAAGGCCGAACTCGACCTCGGCCGCGTTCGCGGCACCGCCGAAGTGACGGTGAACGGGAGACCGGCAGGCATCCGGATCTGCGCCCCGTACACCTTCGACCTCGGCACGTCCCTGCACGGCGACCGCAACGAGATCGAGATCGTCGTCTACGGCACCCTGGCCCCCTACCTCGACGAGGCCAGCCCCACCCACTTCGTCTTCTCCGGCCAGCGCACATCCGGGCTGCTGGGACCTGTGATCCTCCGGACGTCCGGGGACGGGCTGCTCCCCGGAAGCTGCTCCACGTTGACCCCCAAGGAGAGCGGATGCCCCAGCGCGCGGCCCTCGACAGCCCGATGATCGGAAGACGTGATCTGCTCCTCACCGGAGGTGCCTTCGGAGTCGGCGCCGTGGCGGCCGGCCTGTCCGCCGCCCCGGCGTGGGCGGCCCCGACGTTCAAGGACCACCCCTTCGCACTCGGGGTGGCGTCCGGCGATCCGTGGCCGGACGGAGTCGTGCTGTGGACCAGGCTCGCACCCGAACCACTGGCCCTGGACGGCTCCGGCGGCATGCCGGCCCGCAAGGTCGAGGTCGGCTGGGAGGTGGCCGCCGACGAGCGCTTCCGCACGGTCGTCCGCCGTGGCCGCGCCTTCGCCGTCCCGGAGCTGGCTCACTCCGTGCACGTCGAGGTGCACGGACTGCGACCCGACCGCGAGTACTTCTACCGCTTCCGTGTCAGAGGCACGTTGAGCCAGGTCGGCCGCACCCGCACCGCACCGGCGCCCTGGGCGAGGACGCGTCGGTTGAGCTTCGCGGTGGCCTCCTGCCAGGCGTGGTTCGAGGGGTTCTACACGGCATACCGCCACATGGCCGAGGAGGACCTGGCGGTCGTGTTCCACCTGGGCGACTACATCTACGAGAACCAGATCAGCCCCACCGGTGGAATCCGCAACGTCGCCCTCGCCCCGGAGATCCAGGCCAAGCCCTTCGACTTGACGCAGTACCGGCTGCGGCACGCCCTGCACCGCTACGACCCCGACATCATCGCCGCGCATCAGGCGCACCCGTTCGTCATGGTCTGGGACGACCACGAGATCGACGACAACTGGGTGAGCGACATCTCCAAGGCCGACGGCGAGCCCGATGTGGACCCGGAGGTCTTCCGGCGGCGCAAGGCCGCCGCCGCCCAGGCCTACTACGAGAACCTGCCGCTGCGCCGGCCCGCCAAGCCACAGGGCGCGCATACCCGCCTGTACCGCAGGCTGCGGTACGGCAGGCTCGCCGACTTCCATGTCCTGGACACCCGGCAGTATCGCGCCGACCAGGCGTGCGGCGACCGCACCAGCGACTGCGCCGACCGGCTCACCCCCGGCCGGACCGTGCTGGGCCCCGAGCAGGAGAAGTGGCTGTACGAGGGGCTCGGGGACTCCCGCGCCACCTGGAACGTCATCCCCCAGCAGATCCCGGTGACGCAGGTCGACACCGTCCCCGGTGCCGGGCGCGCGTTCGTCATGGACTTCTGGGACGGCTACAAGCCCGCCCGCGACCGGCTCTTCGCCGAGATCGCCGAGCGCGACGTGCGCAATGCGGTCGTCCTCACCGGTGACATGCACCGCCATATGGCCGCCGATCTCAAGCTCGACTTCGACGACCCGGGATCCCGCACGATCGGCGTGGAGTTCGTCGCGACCTCCATCTCGACCAAGATGGACGGCGAGGACCTCGACCAGGGCGGCCGCAACCTGCTGGCCGCCAACGAGCACATCAAGTTCACCAGCTACCAGCGCGGCTACCTGCGCTGCACCTTGGACGAGGAGGCGTTCCGCACCGACTTCCGCGTCCTGCCGTACGTCACCCGGCCGGGCGCACCGATCAGCACCCGCACCTCCTATGTCACCGAGAACGGCAACCCCGGCCTCCAGCCCGCCTGACGAGGCCGGTGATCCCCGGAGCACCCGATGACGGCTCCGGCGCCATGCTCACGACGTGGCCGGGGGTCAGTTCTTGCGCGCCACGCCGGCGACCAGCCATCCGGAGGCCTCGGGAAAGGGACGGTTGGGGCGCCAGTCCGGTGCATTGACCACGCCTGGCTCGACGAGGTCCATGCCGTCGTAGAAGGAGCGGATCCGCTCACGCGAGCGCATGACCATCGGCTCGCGTGCGGTCTGGAACATCTCGACGAACTGGGCGACGTGCTCCGGGTTCTGGCCGTCACCCGTCATGTGGGACATCACCACGTGGCTCCCGGGGGCGACGGCGTCCCGGTATCGGGCCACGATCCCGGCCGGGTCGTCTTCGTCGGCTATCAGGTGCAGCAGGCCGACCAGGAGCACTCCCAGCGGACGCTGAAGATCGAGGAAGGACGTCTCCCGGATGTGGCCCAGGATCTCCTCCGGGTGCCGCGCGTCCGCGCTGATCACCGTCGCCGTCGACGAGCTCGACAGCAGCGCCCGGTAGTGGTTGACCACGACCTGATCGTGGTCGACGTACAGGACCCGGGCCGCCGGGTCGGCGTCGTGGGCGAGGTCGTGGACGTTCTTGGAGGTGGGCAGCCCGCAGCCGATGTCGACGAACTGCCGGATCCCCTCGTCCAGCAGGAAGCGCACGGCGCGCCGCAGGAATCGCCGGTTCTCCACGGCCGGACGGCGCTCGGCGTCATCGCCCCAAGGGCCCTCCGGCAACCCCTCGGCCACACCGCGGTCGGGCCCGTAGTGGTCCTTGCCCCCGATGATGTAGTCGTAGATCCGGGCGTCGGCAGGAGTCGTCGGGTCGAACTTCTCGTCAAACGAGCTCATCCGGCATATCCCCCGTCGCACAGTAAATCTGTCCAATTTTCACATATGTGCGCCTCGAATCGGCATCAACCGCCTGAGAACCGAGAATTCCTTTACTGGACTCCTTGTTAATTCTGGCCACCGCTCCCGGGGCCGTGCCCGCACGCCTTGCGGGGAGCCCCGTGGAGCCCCGGCGATCCAGCCCGCCTGGAGAGGACGGCGACGCGCATGCCTCCACCCTCGCGCAGCACCGACACAGACGTTCCGGGAAAGTGATTCGCGCGAATCGCGAAGTGTTGGTGTGAACCGACCACTTTCCATCCCCTTGGAGGCGTCCGCATGACGGAGGCAGGGACTTGAGGGCCAGTGTGGACGAGCCCGCGACCGACGCCGAGCTTGTCACCCGGTTCCGGCGGAATCCCGAGGAGTTCCACGCGGTCTACGACCGGTATCACCGCGACATCTATCTGTATGTGGCCGGGCGCCTGGACGTTCAGGCGGCGGACGACGTCGCGGCCGAGACGTTCCTGACGGCGTTCGGCGAGCGCGACCGGTTCGATCCCGGACGCGGAGGGCTTCGGCCCTGGCTGTTCGGCATCGCCACCAACCTGGTCGCCCGGCATCGGCGCAAGGAGGCCCGCCACTACCGGACGCTCGCGCGGGGGACGCACGAGCGCGCGTCCGACAGCCACGAGAACCGCGTCCTGACGTCGGTGAACGCCCAGCGCCTGCAGCCGCAGCTCGCGATGGCCCTGACCAAGCTCTCCCAGGGCGAGCGCGACGTCGTTCTGCTCGTGGCCCTCGCGCAGCTCACGCACGAGGAGGTGGCCGTGGCCCTCGGCATCTCGTACGGAACGGTGGGCTCCCGGCTGAGCCGTGCCCGCAAGAAGCTCCAGAACGCCATCAACCCGGAGGAAGTCAATGAATGACCTTCAGGATCTCGCCACTCTGCTGGCCAAGCCCGAACCACCCCGCGAGGCGGTCGACAACGGCCGCCACAAGCTGCAGAACGCCATGCTCAATCCCTCCCCGGCCCGCAAGCACAAGAAGGCCTGGCTGGCCGGCGGATTCGGCCTGACCGCCACCACCGCGGCCGCAGTCGTGCTGGTCTCCGCCGGGACGGGCGACCCGCACGCGCCCAACAGCCCGCCGGATCCGCAGATGACCGCGCGGCAGGTACTGCTCGCGGCGGCCACGACCGCGGAAAGACTGCCGGACAAGGGCGTCTACTGGCACATCAAGCTGGAGCAGAGGGAGCGCCCGGGCGCGGCGCCGGACATGAGCGAAAGCTGGATCAAGCGTGACGGCCGGGTCTGGTTCAAGGGCAGGAAGTCCGACGGCCGGCTCATCCAGATCGGCGATCAGCGATGGGGAATCGGCCCCCTCGATGTGAGCCTCGACCAGCTCCGACGCCTGCCGTCCAAGCCCGAGGACCTCAAGGGCTGGATCACCGACGCCGTGAAACGCAGCGATATCAGGACCAGCGCCGGGAGGCTCACCGCGGCCCAGCAGAAGCAAGCCGTCTTCCAGGGGCTGGTCTCCCTGATCAGCACGCTGCCGACACCGTCGAAGACCCGCGCTGCCGCCTTCCGCGCGATCGCCTCGTACCCCCATGTGAAGAGCACGGGGAAGGTGCCCGGCGGGCAGGGCCTGCAATTCCCCTCGGAGACCGGGGACACGGTCAGGATGGTCATCGATCCCGCGACCTCGCAGCTGCGCCAGACCAACATCCTCGTGTGGACCGACGGCGGTGAGTGGATCACCTCCGGCACGTACACGCTCACCACCGAGTGGACGAACGTCCAGCCCCGATAGTCCGGGACACCTCAACCGCGGAAACCCGATAACGCCCCGAGCCCGCCCAGCGGCTCGGGGCGTTCTTGTGCGTTGCCCGCCCTACTGGCGGCTTCGGCGCGGCGATGAACCGCGCCCGGCGGTGCGGATGTCAGACCCCTCGACTATTATCGAATATATGTTCGACACGAGCACGAGTGGTTCTCCCCCGAGCGGATCGGCGCAGTGATCTGTTCGGGCACTCCCCGCGAGCCGGCCGATCCTTCGACGTAAGGCGGACATGCCGATGACCACCTCGCCCGACACGCTCTCCACCGCCGTTAAGGCGATCACCAGTTCCCAAGCACGTCAGCACCCCGTCGTCATGATCACCTACTCTGCCGGCGGGAAGTCCCGAGTCTTTGTGCCGGACTGGGGAGAGCTGCGCGTGATCGACGATCGGCGCCTGCGCGTGGCGGTCTGGCCCTCCGACCCCACCGCGGCCAACCTGGACCACGACGGATCCGTCCTGCTGATCGTCACCGCTCTCTCCGACGTCCATCTCGTCCACGCCACGGCGCGCCGCCTGGTCAACGCCGCCATGGTGTGGGCTCACTACGAGCTCACCATCACCTCAGCACGGATCGTTGACCGGGGCACCGCACCTCACCCGCAGGCAGGCCACAACGGAAACGCCGGCAAAGAACTCCTGGCACACCGGCTGCCGAAGGCGGCTGACAAGCACCGGGAATATCGTCGCGATCCCAGGCCTTTGTCGAGCTCAGCGATCATCATCGACTGATCCGGCTGCGCGCCGTCCGAAGACCAGTGCCTCTAGGAGTCATTGATGTCCAGAAGGCGCTTGGGATGCATGCCGTCGACCATCCCGAGGAAGGGCGGATGGATGCTGTAACCGAGCATGCGCCGGATGTCGTCGGAGACCTCCGTTGCCACCTCGGGGCTGGTCGACAGGGTGAACGCTTCTTGTGTGCGTAGCCAGGGCTGGCAGTACTGGGCGGTGGCGGCCAACCGCGGCGCCGTGCTGCGGTTGGCGCCGCCGCCGTGCCAAAGGGTGCCCAGGAACAACACGCAGGAACCGGCGGGCATGAGGCCGGTCACGCGCGGGTCCGCGTCGGTAGGGGTTCTGCCGTCCGGCCAACGGTGGCTTCCCGGTAGCAGCACCGTCGCGCCGTTGTCTTCGGTGAACTCGTCGATCGCCCAGACCGTCGCCACCGACAGTGCGGCGCGGGGGCGGGGAACGGGGTAGAAACCGTCGTCGGGGTGGAGCAACTGGGCGTCTTCACCAGGCTGGATATTGATGACCTGGAGCTGGGACAACAGGTAGTTGGGCAGCAGGAGCCTGTCGAGCAGGGCAAGCACCCGGGGGTGGTCGACCAGGCGGTCGACGGCGCGCGTCTTGTTGAGCACGCTGTAGATCCGCTGGGTGTGATGGCCTTCGAAACTGTTGCGGCCCACCGGCCCGAGCAACGGTGTGAGCTCAGCACGCAGGTCCTCGCGTTCCTTCTGGCTGAGCAGATCCCTCAGGATGACGTAGCCGTCGCGTTCCAGGGCCGCCAGGTCGGCTTCGATCCGCGCGGTCTGGACACCACGGTCCTTGCTGGTGACGCGGTGGGTGCGGGCGAGATCGCCGGCCAGATCCTCCAGCCGGTGCACTTCGGGATTGGTGCTCGGCTCGGTCATGGTGTCCTCCGTCGGTCTCGAGCGGCTCCGGCGGCTCCGGCCACAAAGGCCCACAGTTGCGCGGCCACCTGCGTGCGGTCTGGACGAGGAGTCCGGGTCAGGGCCACCATGACGGCCATGTGCACTCCGCCCAGGACCGCCGCCACGAGCAGCTCCGGGTCGCGGTCGGAGGGAAGGTCGCCGTCGCGCTGACCGCGCGCCATGTTCCGGGCACCCAGTTCGATGGCGGCGTGCAGGCGTTGCCTCTCCACGCTCGCGGTCTCGGCGTCGCCGCCCACCCGGCCGAGTACGACGGGGGCGAGCGGATCGTCGTACAGATGCTCCACCCACGCGGTGACGCGCGACTGCTCCCGCTCGTACCAGCTGTCGCCGTCGAACTCCCTGTTGACCGCGGCCTCGTCCAGCCGGTCGTAGAAACCGGAGACGACCGCGGCCAGCAGGCCACTACGGGTGCCGAAATAGCGATAGGGCAGGCCCACGCTCACTCCGGCCCGCCGCGCCACGGCCGCCACCTCGAGGTCGCCGGTCTCGACCATCTCCTCAGCGGCCGCCGCGAGGATCCGTTGCCGGGCTGACGCGCCCTGCGCGGACCACCGTCGCTCCCCGCGATCACCATCATTGTCCATGAGCGGATTCTAAGTTGAGCTCAACTCAACCTGCAAGGGACCACCGAACCGGGGGATGCCTGGCGGCAGTAGACTTGATTAAGCGCATAACGTTTGAACGCACGCGCGTAACGATCACTCGCGGCTGAGGGGGCCTGGTGGACTTCGAACGGGCTGACACGCTGAACGGAGCGATCCGGACCATCGCCCTCAAGCATCGGGCGCGGGCAGCCGTCAAGCTCGCGGAGCTGGGCCTGCACCCCGGACACGAGGCCGTCCTGTTCCTGCTCAGCGCCAAAGGCCCGCAGACTCAGCGGCAGCTTGCCGCCGGAGCGGACTGCGAACCACCCAGCATCACTCTGATGGTGCGCAAGCTGGAGGCCGCGGGGTTGGTCAGCCGGGCACCCGCCGTCCAAGACGCACGCGCCAATGTCGTCCGGCTGACAGCCGAGGGCGAGAAGGTCATCCTGCGGATGAAGGAGCTTTGGCGGGAACTCGCGGACGAGACCGTCGCAAGCCTGACCGACACCTCCGCCGACGAGCTCATCACGGCCCTCACCGATCTGGCCCGCGGCCTCCAGGGCCGAACACCTGAGGATGAGTCCGCCGGGCGGCGGGCATGACCCGACTCCGAGGAGAGCCGTCATGGGGAAGATCATCATCAGCGAGAACGTCGCGCTCGACGGACGTGGTGAACGAAGTCTCCAAGCTGAAGCAGGAGCTTGACGGCGACATCACCCACCTCACCTACCGACCCGTCCGAGGCGGCTAGGCCGTCCGGACGCTCGCCGGAACGCGACGCCTTCCAGGCCGGCTGCTTCTACATCGCGTAGAAGAAAGTGGGATCTTCATCGAACGAACGGACCGGCCGGATCCGTACCTGGGGTGTAGGGCAGACCGCCGAGGCCGGGAGGGCATGGAGTGATTCGCTGTCAGGTGCGAGGAACGGCGAAGGCGCTGACGGTCCTCGCGATCTCCGGCGGGACGGTCGCCCTGGCCGCGGCTCCGGCCGCCTCGCACGCGGAGCTCACGAGCATCTCGCCCGACCACAGGTCAACGCAGACATCGTCGCCGTCGCAGGTGGTGCTGACGTTCAACCAGTCCGTGAACAAACGGTTCACCGTGATCAGAGTGACCGGTCCGGGAGGGGAACGGGCCGAGTCGGGCAGTGCCGTTGTCAGCGAGGAGGTGGCCCGCCAGGGACTCATGCCGCTGTCCCGGCCGGGCCGCTACCAAGTGGCGTACCGGACGGTCTCGGTGGACGGCCATGTGATCAGTGGGTCACGCGCGTTCACCTTCCAGCCTGCGGCTTCAGGCAGCGCCTCCACTGCCGCGCCGTCCCCGCTCCAGGGCGCCGACATGCGAAGCGCCACGAGCCTGAGGGCATCTGAGTCGAACGAACCATCGTCATCGGGAACAACGTGGGTGCAGATCGGACTCGGTGCCGTCGTCGTGTGCTTGCTGGTCGGCGGTGTCCTGGCGGTCCGGCGCGGCCGTCAGGCCGGACGGTGAGGGCACTGATGGGGAGGACCATGCTTCACCGCCGGCGGCGTTCCAAGGTCGTCGTCACCGTGGCCGCAGGACTGGCCGCTTCGCTCGTGACCGGCTGCTCCGGCGATGAGCCTCGTCCGGCATCCGCACGGTCGAGCACGTCCGCCGGGCCGGTCGGCGCCCGGTCGGGCCCGGCCCCGTTCATGAGCATCGAGCAGCTCGCGGCCACCATGGGCTGCACCCCCTCGCTGCGCGGCAGGCCCGCCGACTACCGGCAGGCGGTCTGCGTGACCGCCACGGGCAAGTACATGCTCAACACGTTCGACACCGACAAAGGCCAGCAGGACTGGCTACGGCACTCCCAGATGTACGGAGGCGCCTACCTGGTCGGCACGCGGTGGATCGTCGTCTCAACCCCGCAGCTGCTCCAGCCCCTGCGCAACCGCCTGGGCGGTCGCCTTCACATCGCCGATTCCTCTTCTCCGTAACGCGCGAAGACGTGCACTGCCCGCCCAGGCGGCATTGGAGGTCAGGCCGCGAGGGCGGTGTCCTCTTGGGTGGACTGGTGGCTTGATGCGGTCAGCGGGGTGGGGACGGGGTGGACCGTCGCCTTGGCCGGCCACAGGATCCAGGCTGCCGCTGCGGCGACGAGGGCGATCGTGGTGAGGGCGCCGGCGGCCGCGGTCATGCCGAGCTCGGCGGCCAGCCATCCCGCCAGCGGATAGGTGAGCAACCAGGCGGCGTGGGACAGCGAGAACTGTGCGGCGAACGCGGCGGGCAGGTCAGCCGAGGGGACCGAACGGCGGATCAGGCTGCCGGTCGGGGTCAGCACGGCGGACGAGGCCGCGCCCAGTACCGCCCATGCGATCAGCAGCGACGGCCAGGACCTGACGTCCAAGGCGATGCCGAGGGTGAGAGCGGCCAGGACCATGAAGAGGACCACCGCCGCAGGCAGCATCACGGTGCGGCCGCTGAGCCTGTCCAGCACGCGGGGCAGCAGCAGAGCGACGACCATCGAGCCCGCACCGAACGCGCCGAACGCCAGCGAGACGTCCCCGGCGGCGCGTTCCAGGTGGTCACGGACGAGGACGACGGTGTTGACGATGACCATGGCGCCGGCGGCGGCGATGCCCACGTTCAGCGCGAGGAGGCTTCGCAGTTGCGGTGTGGCACCAAAGAGCCGGGCCCCATAGGTGGCCTTGGCGAAAGCGCCACCGCTGCGCTGAACGGGCGCCGGCTTGGGCAGGACGACGGACATGACGAGGGCCGCTGAGGCGAGGAAGCCGACGACCGTGCCGAAGAACAGCCAGTTGTAGGTGATGAGGGTGAGCAATCCAGCGGCGAGAACCGGGCTGAACAGGCTCTCCAGGTCATAGGCCAGCCGTGACATCGACAACGCACGGGTGTAGTCGCGCTCGGCCGGGAGAACCTCGGGGATGGTCGCCTGGAACGTCGGGGTGAAGGCCGCCGAGGCCGACTGCAGCAGGAAGATCAGGACATAGACCTGCCACACCTCGGTCACGAACGGCAGAGCCAGGGCGACGCCGCCGCGGACGAGGTCGGTGGACACCAGGAGGGCCCGGCGCGGGAGGCGGTCGGCGTAGGCACCGATCACCGGGGCGATGCCGACGTAGGCGACCATCTTGATGGCCAGCGCGGTGCCGAGCACCGCCGAGGCGCTGGATCCGGCCAGATCGTAGGCGAGCAGGCTCAGCGCCACGGTGGCGAGCCCGGTGCCCACCAGGGCGATGGCCTGCGCGGCGAACAGATGCCGGTAGGTGCGATTGCGGAGTACGAAGAACATGACCCTGCCCTCTCGCCTGAGAACTCGCGTTCATATGTGCTCACTTGCGCACATGACGAACGGCGGGAATCCGAGAGGAATTCCCGTGCGGGCAGGGCAATCGATTCAGGAGTGCCAGGGTTCGCCGGTCATGCGGTGGTCGGCGTGGTTCAGAGCCTCCATGACAAGGCCTCGCAAGTGGCCGTCACGCAGGGAGTACACCACGCGCCGCCCCTCCTTGCGGAACTCGACCAGGCCCGCGAGGCGGAGCTTGGCCAGATGCTGGCTGACCGCTGTCCTGGCAGCCCCGCTCGCCGCGGTGAGCTCGGAGACATCGGCCTCACCCTCGGCCAGCAGCCACAACAGGTGCAGCCGCGTGGGGTCGGACAGAAGAGCGAACACCGAGCTCGCCGCCTCCAGCTGTTTCCGGTCTGGAGTCCACTCGTGCCGGTGAACGACCGGAGGCGAAGGATGATCGCGCTCTGACATGCAGCCATCGTATGGCGCCCAGGGCCGCGCGAGCCCAGCTCGGCGAGGGACTTGACAAACGTGTACCCCCATGGGGTACCTTCCCGATCATCACACATACCCCCCTGGGGTACGAGAAAGGGAGTTCCCGCATGTGCACCTGTCAGGCCAAGACCGCCGACGCCGTGCAGGCCGACATCGCCGACCCCGGTTACCTCGTCGCGGGCATGACGTGCCAGGCGTGCGCGACGAAGGTGACGAACGCCGTATCGCAGGTCGACGGCGTCACCGGAGTCGACGTGGACCTCGCGAACGGCCGGCTCACCGTCTCGGGGTCGGCGACCGACACCGACATCCACCGGGCCGTCGAAGGCGCCGGTTACCAGATTTCGACTCTCTAGCCGCGCGAGCGGCTCGTCGTCGCCCGCGGTGCCGGACCGGCACCCATCTACGCCGGACCGGCGCCGCGGGCGTGAAAGGAATCCCCCATGTCTTCCCCCCTCCCCCGCCGCTGGTGGGCCCTCGCGGTCCTCGCCGGGGCGCAGTTCATGGTCATCATGGATACGTCGATCATCGGCGTGGCCCTTCCGGAGATGCAGCGTGACCTGGGCTTCAGCCCCGGTGGCCTGCAATGGGTGTTCAACGCCTACGTCGTCGCGCTCGGCGGGCTGCTCCTGCTGGGCGGCCGGCTGTCGGACCTGTTCGGCGCCCGCCGCGTGTTCGCGGCGGGCTGGGTCGTCCTCATCGCCGGTTCCGTCATCGCCGCGGCCGCCACGGGCGCGGGCACCGAGATCGCCGGACGCGCCGTCCAGGGGGTCGGCTCGGCCCTCATCGCACCGTCCTCGATGACCCTGCTCATGGTGTTGTTCGGCGGGCAGCCCAAGGAACTCCCCAAGGCGATGGCCTTCTACGGAGCGGCCGCGCCCGCCGGAGGCACAGCGGGCGTCTTCCTGGGCGGCGTCATCACCGAATGGCTGAGCTGGCCCTGGGTCTTCGTGATCTACGTGCCCATCGGCCTGCTGACCCTCGCGGTCGTCCCCGCCCTGCTGCCCGCCGTCCCCGGCCGCCGGAGCGGCCTCGACCTGGCCGGTGCCGCAGCCGTGACCGGCGGACTCGCCCTGGCGGTCTACGCCATCGTCCAGGCCCCCGAGAAGGGCTGGACGGCGGCGTCGACGCTGCTGGAGCTGGCCGGAGCCGTCCTGCTCCTGGTCGCGTTCGTCGGTGTCCAGCGTGCGCTGCGCAGCCCGCTGATGCCGCTGCGCGTGTGGCGCACCCCCAACCTGGCCGCCGCCAACCTGGCGATGACCCTGCTGGGAGCCGCCTGGATTCCGATGTGGTACTTCCTCAACCTCTACCTGCAGCAGGTCCTGGGCTACGGCGCCTTCTCCAGCGGCGCGGCCCTGGTGCCGATGACCGCGCTGATGATGGTGCTGATGGTCGGCGTCACCGGACGGCTCATCGGCCGGTTCGGCACCAAGCCGCTCATCGCCACGGGCCTGGCCGTCCTCGCCGGCGGTCTGGGCATCCTCTCCGCCATCAGCCCTTCGGGTGACTTCCTCACCGACGTGCTGCCCGGGTCGCTCGTCTCCGCCGTCGGCATGTCCCTGGTCTTCATCCCGGCGATGATGGCCGCGGTCGGAGGGGTCGCACCGGAGGAGGCCGGGCTGGCGTCCGGCATCGTCAACACCACCTACCAGGTCGGCTCGGCCATCGGCCTCGCCGCGATGACCGCCATCGCGACGTCGCAGGGTGCCGGCAGGCTCGGCGACCTCCCCGCTCTGACCGACGGATTTCAGGCGGCCTTCATCGGCGCGGCCCTCGTCGCCCTGGTCGGAGCCGCCGTCGCCGGCCTGACCCTGCGAACGCCCAAGGCCACATCCGCCGAAGTCTCCGCACCCAGGGAGGCCGAAGTCCGAAGCTCACGATAGGGCGCGTTGATCGCTGAAGGTCCATTGCCGGGGCCCTTCCCACGGGAGGGCCCCGGCCGTCTGCTGTCGCAGCGGCGTCAGCAGACGCCGGCCAGCGAGGAGACGGTGGCGGCGGCAGTGATGATCGGCACCGTGGCGGTGGCCGCGGCCACCGTCCAGGCGAAGGCTCGCCAGGTGCGGTGAGCCTGGCCGACAGGGGTGGAAGTCGCGAGCCTGGCAAGGCGAAGCGACAACTGGCCGTCACCGGTGCCGGCCGCCGCGAGCGCTCCGGCAAGCCCGGGCGCGGAAGCGACCTTATGCAGAGCGTCGGCGAGCGTACGCCGTCCCCACCTGCGCGCCGCGGCGTCGTCGGCGGACATTTCCAGAAGCGTCGGCAAGATCGTCTTCGCGAGCCGGACGGTGGGCAGCCACGGCAGCAAGGTGTGCGCCAGGTCCAGGAAGAACAGCAGGGCGTGGTGACGCTGGCGCAGGTGGGCGCGCTCATGTGCGAGGACGGCCTGGAGTTGGAGGCCGGTGAGCCGGGTCTGGGCTCCCGTGCTCAGCACGATCGGGCGCCAGCGGGACGGGAGGCAGTACGCGACGGGCAGGGGATGGTCGAGAAGGAGCACGTCGGCGTTCCGGCTGTCCTCACGCGCCACAAGGCGCAGCATCGAACGGTGGTCACGCCGCTTGCGGACGGCGCGCCACAGCCGCGGAACCCCCCGGGCAAGCCGCGCCCCGCATGCGAACAGGATCGCGAGGCCGGCCAGACCGCCCAGGACGAAGGCAACGGGCGAATGGTGGGGCAGGCAGTCCCGCACCCACTCCAGGAGTCCGTGCCCCGGCATGGGCGGTGCGAGCAGCGCGACCGCGATCAGGGCGGCGGCCGCGGTGACCGTGCTCAGCAGCAGCCCTGCCCAGCATGCGACCAGGGCACCGGGATGGCCGGCCAGCGGGCGGAACCGCACCAGCATCGGCCCGGCCAGGTAGCCCAGCAGGACGGTGGCGGCGATCATGCCGATCAACAGCGCGGACATGCGCTCACGGTACCGGCTTGCCGCTGGTGCGCCTGCGCAGCGCCTCCAACAGCTCGCGGGCGTCCTCGGAGGCCATGCTCTCGGCGAACCGCGTGAGGATCGCGCCATGGTCGCCGCTCTCGGTCAATGCTCCCAGCATCAGTTCGACCACGTAGTCCTCGCGGGCCCGCTTCGGCGCGTACTTGAAGGCCAATCCGTCGGGTGCACGCTCGACCATCCCCTTGGCCACGAGTCGTTCGGCCACGGTCTGGACGGTGTTGTAGGCCAGCGGTTTGGCCGCTCCGCCGTTTAGCGTCTTCAGCACCTCACGCACCCGCAGCGGCTTTGACGCCGACCACAGCACGTCCATCACGGCACGTTCAAGGGAGCCGCTCAAGGCCGCCACGGCACCACCTCCACCTCCACCTCCACCTCCTCATTCTGCCGCCGGGAACTCCCGCGCGCCCAAGATCTCCGCGTGTTGATCGCCATGATCGACGAGCGATCACGGCGCCGTTCATTCGGGTTCGAGCACGCCGAGCAGGGTCTTGACGAGGATCTCTCCGACGTCCTCGCCGGTGAGGCGCCCGTCGGCGACCTCGTCGGCGGCCGCGTGGAGGAGTGTGTACACGGACGTGACCAGCCACTCGAGCGGCAGGTCGGCGCGGAAGGCACCCTCTTTCCGGCCACGGGCGATGAGCCGCTCGACCTGGGCCATCGGCTCATCGTGATAGCCGCGCACCTCCTCGGGCGGCAGCGCGCGTTGCGCGGCGGCATGCAGGCTGCCGAAGCGGCTCAGCAACGGCCAGCAGGAACGGATCACACGTGCGAACGCCTCGGCGGGTGGCCCCTCCTCGGGCGCGGCCGCCGTGATGACCTCCGTTCCTTCGGCGATGGTCTCGGCGAGCACGGCTCGCAGCAGGTCCTCCCGGGACGCGAAGTGCGCGTACAGGGTCACCCGCCCGAGCCCGGCCGCCTTGGCGATGTCGCTCATGGACGCGTTGCGGTCCCGGGCGAGGCATTCGGTCGCCGCCGAGAGGATCAAAGCGATGTTGCGCTCGGCGTCGGCCCGCTTGCGTCCACCGCCACGCCGCGCCACGGCCTGCCCACTGCTCTGTGCCATGCGATCGATCATAGCCGTATCACGAACAATGTTGTTTGACTTAATACGGGCCAGGGGTTTATATAAGCCGAACAGATATGTTCGGGTTAGGAGCCGTCGATGTCTCGTCCTTCACACCACACGCACCATCCGGCCGCCCCTCCAGAGGAGCCGGGCGACGGCGCACCGCGCCGCTGGACGGCGCTCGCCCTGGTCAGCGTCGCCCAGTTCATGCTGATCCTCGATGTCACGGTGGTGAACGTCGCGCTGCCCGACATCGGCGCCGACCTCGAACTGGGCCGTACGGCACTCACTTGGGCCGTCACCGCGTACACCCTGTTCTTCGGCGGCCTGATGTTGCTCGGCGGCCGCCTGGCCGACCTCTTCGGAGCCAGGCGCATGGCGCTCATCGGCCTCGCGGTCTTCACGCTCGCCTCGCTGGCCACCGGTCTGGCGCAGAACGAGGCGCTGCTGATCGGCGGACGTGTCGCCCAGGGCGTCGGCGCGGCACTCCTCTCCCCCGCCGCCCTGGCGATCATCACCACGGCGTTCCACGGCGAGGAGCGCAACAAGGCACTCGGCGTGTGGGCCGGCCTGGGCGGGATCGGGTTCGCGGCGGGGGTCCTGGTCGGCGGTGTCCTGACCGCCGGGCCCGGCTGGCGGTGGGTGTTCTTCGTGAACGTGCCGGTCGGCGTCGCCGTGCTGGCCGCGCTCCCGGCGACCGTGCCCGCCGTTCTCCACACCCGCCGGGACCGGCCGCGCATCGACTTCCTCGGCGCGGTGACCGTGACCACCGCGACCGCCGCGCTCATCTACGGCCTGGTCACCGCGGGCGAAGAGGGATGGAGCGACTCCGGGACGCTGATCCCGCTGGCCGCCGCCGTCGTGCTGTACGCGGTGTTCGCGGGCGTCGAACAAGCGACGCGCACACCGCTGATGCATGTCGGGATGCTGGCGCGGCGGCCGGTCGCCGTGGGCGCGTTCCTGATGCTCGCCGGCTCGGGCCTGTTGATCTCACTGTTCTTCCTCGGCTCGCTCTACCTTCAGCACCTGCGTCACATCAGCGCCTTGGAGACGGGCCTGTTGTTCCTGCCCGCCGCGCTGGCCACCGGGGTGGGCGCGCATCTGGCGGGACGGCTCGTCAGCGTGGTCGGCACCCGGACCGTCGCGGCGACGGGCCTTGCCCTGGTGGCTGTGGGCACGGGACTCCTGACCCGGCTCTCGGCAGAGGGCGGCATCTACACGAGCCTGCTGCCCGGCCTCGTCATCGCCGCCGCCGGAGTCGGTCCCGTCTTCGTCACCGCCACCACCTCGGCCCTCGCCCACATCGAGCACGGCCAAGAGGGCCTGGCCTCTGGTGTCGTCAACACCTTCCACGAACTCGGCGGGGCGATCGGCGTCGCGACCGCGTCCACGCTCGCCGCGGCCGGGCTCACCGCCGCGCCGTCCATCAACGGGTTCACCGACGCCTACACCGCCACCGCGATCGCCGCCGCCGTGGCAGCCGCCCTCTCGGCCGTCCTGGTCCCGGGAGGCAAGCCCCAGATGAGCGCCATGCCGCACGCACACTGAACATGACCCGTAGGCCGCTCCCCCACGGGAGCGGCCTACGAGATTCTTGAGGATGGTCGTCATGAGTCGGTCTTCGCGGGCATGCCCGGGGTCAGGACGGCGGCCACGAGCGCCGCGACCGCTGCGGAGACGGCGGCCAGGATGAAGCCGTCTGTGAACCCAGAGAGCGTGTCGCTGACGAGGCTGGCCGCTGCGACGCTGGAGATGACGGCGGCTCCTGCGGACGCGCCGAACTCGTGGAACGTGCTGACGATGCCGGATGCGATCCCGGCTTCGTGCGGTGCCACCTGCCCGAGCGCGGTCGCCGACGCGACCACGAAGACGGCGCCGGTCCCGGCACCGGCGATCGCCGTGCCGATCGCGACGACGGCGGGCTCCATCGCGAGTGCGGGCAGGGCCAGGCCGATCGCGGCGACGAGCAGTCCGACCACGGCGAGCACGCGCGCTCCCAGCTTGCCGATGACCCGGCCGGTCAGATTGGCCCCGGCCATCGTGGCGACGGCGACCGGGAGGAACAGCAGACCCGTGCGCAGCGCACCGTAGTCTCGCCCGTGCTGGAAGTAGAACGTGCCGAGGAAGAACACGGCGATCATCAAGGCGGTGGCCATCAGGATGAGGAACGTGCCGGTGGCCACAGGTCGTCGAACGAGCAGTGCGACGTTCATCATGGGCGACGTTGCGGTCTTCTGCCGCACCACGAAGGCGAGGTAGCCGATCGCGGTCGCCAGGACGAGCCACCCGCTGACGGCGGTGAGCCATCCGTGGTCTCCGGCACGGATGAGTGCGTAGATCAAGGCGACGGACGAGGCGGTGGCCAGCACCGCGCCGAGGACGTCCAGCCGAGGACGGGGCGCGGGCGCGGTCTGGTACGGCAGCATCCGCGCGAGGGCGGCGATGATGACCAGTCCGATCGGCACGTTGACGTAGAAGACCCACGGCCAGCCTGGGCCGGCGGTGAGCAGGCCTCCTACGAGGACACCGAGCGCCGCGCCGCCACCGCCGAGCGCGGACCAGACACCGAGCGCCTTGTTCCGCTCGTCACCGTCGAAGAGGCCGACCACGAGCGACAGGGCCGCCGGAGACAGCAGCGCCGCGCCGACTCCTTGTGCGACACGGCCGCCCAGCAGGAGGCCGGCCGTGTCGGCGAGGCCGGTCGCCAGTGAGGCCGCGGTGAAGATCAGCAAGCCGGTGAGGACGACGCGTTTGGCCCCGAACAGGTCGGCGGCCCGGCCGCCCAGCAGCATCAGGCCGCCGAAGGCCAAGGTGTAGGCGCTGACCGTCCAGGTCACGGCCTGGCGGCTGAGGGCCAGATCGGTCTCGATGTGCGGTAGCGCGATGGCGACGACGGTGACGTCAAGGATCAGCATCAGCTGCGCTATGCCGAGGAAACCAAGGATGCGCCATCGCAGCGGATGGGGTGAGGGGTGGTGCGCGGATGCGCCGGGGTTCGTGTGTGTCATCGAGGGGCTCCCGCCATAACTCGTATGTGCATATACGACTTCTAGCGGCGAGCGTAACACGTATATTCCCGTACGAGTTAAGATCGGAGCATGCCTACCGCCTCTCCTGGCCCGCGGCGGCGCGCCGACGCCGAACGCAACATCGCCCGCATCGTCTCCGCAGCTCGCAAGTGCCTGAGCGGCGATCCGAACGCGAGCACCGACGACATCGCCAAGACCGCCGGCGTCGGACGGATGACGCTCTACGGCCACTTCCGGACACGCGCGGAGCTGATCGAAGCCGCCCTGGTCGACGCCCTCAACGAAGGCGAGAAGGTCCTGTCCGCCGTCGACCTCGGCGGGAACGCACAGGCGGCGCTCTCCAGGCTGCTCGCCTCCAGCTGGTCACTCACGGCCGAGTCCACGGCGTTGCTGACCGCAGCTCAGGGCACGTTGCCGCCAGGACGCGTCCTCGAACTCCATGGCGCCCCCGCTGAGCGCGTCGAAGCCCTGATCCGCCGCGGCCAGGACGAAGGAGCGTTCCGCACCGATCTTCCGATGAGCTGGCTCGTCAGCGTCATCCACTCGGTCCTGGTCACCGCCGCGGAAGAGACACGCGGCGACCGTCTGAAGGCGGACGAAGCCGGCCGCGTGGTCACCGCCACGGTCCAGTCGCTCCTGACGCCACCCTGAGCACTACTAAGTGGTGCAGTAAAAATCTGGCACGCCAGCTACCACCTACCTCAAAAGAGCCGAACCTTGATCTACTAAGCTCTATAGTTAGTTGATCCCGGTACATGCTGATGTCTCTGGAAGGGCGAGTAGATCCATGCGAGGGGCGCCCGCTCCGACGCCGATCTCAGGACGGCTCGGCGGCTCATCGAGGTTGCTCCTCGCGCTTGCCGTGATCTGTGGCGTGATGGCCATGCACGGCCTCCAAGCGTCCAACAGCCCCGGGGACACCTCAGGCATGCCGGCCATCGGCGTCGAGCAGGTTCCCGCCGGACACGGCGGCTCCGGGCACCGCGGCTCCGACCTGGGCGGCTCCGACCACGGCGGGGCCCACGACGGCGGGACGCAGAGCGGCGGCGCCCATGCCCCGGAGCATCACCCGGGTGGCGAGATCTGCTTGGCCCTGCTGGTGCTGGCCTCCTTCGCCGTGCTCCTCCGAGCCGCGTGGCGAGCATGGAGGCCTGTGGTCCTCATTCCGCGGAGCAACGTGCGGCCGCGGCCTCCGGACGCGGGCCGCTCACCCCCTCCGCCGGCATTCCGATCGGCCGTGTTGCGGCTGTGACGGCGACCACGCGGCGCCTTGTGGCGTCCGCGTTCCCCCCGTCATCTCCCACAACACGGAAGGTTCCACCATGAAGCGCACGATCCCGCTCATCATCACGCCTGTCCTTGCCTTGGCGCTCGCCGCATGCGGAGGAGACGACAAGGAATCCGGCGGCTCCAAGCCGGGCCACTCGATGTCCACCAGCGCGACGCCGACCACCGGTCAGCAGGCGGGACAGCACAACGACCAGGACGTCATGTTCGCCCAGATGATGATCCCGCATCACCAGCAGGCGCTGGAAATGGCGAAGCCGGCCAAGACCAAGGCCTCCATGCCGGAGGTCAAGAAACTGGCCGCCGACATCGAAAAGGCCCAGGGCCCGGAGATCAAGCAGATGACCGAGTGGCTCACCAGCTGGGGCGCCAACGTGCCGTCCCCGGGGGCGAGCATGGACCACGGCGGTCACGGCGGAGCGGAAGGGATGATGTCCGCCAAGGACATGGCCAAGCTCAACAAGCTGTCCGGCATGGCCTACGACAAGGCCTTCCTGGAAATGATGATCAAGCATCACCAGGGCGCCGTCACCATGGCCAAGAAGGAACAGTCCTCCGGGCAGTTCCCCGCCGCCAAGACCATGGCGGGCTCCATCATCACCTCGCAGACCGCCGAGATCAGCACGATGCGGGACCTGCTCAAGAAGATGTGATCACCAGCAGGCCGAGGGCAACCACGTGGTGAGCCTCCGCACCGCGATGTCCCGTCGCGGTGCGGAGTCGGGCCCGGCGTCGACATCGACGCCGGGCCGCATCACCCGGAACGCCGGCGGTAAGTCACCTCGTTCCACGACCGTGACGCCGGGGATCGACAGGATCTCAACCGTGCCAGCATATGCCGGTACAGTCTCCGACCCCCGACAACACCCGGTGGAGAGCGGATCGCTAGCCTGCCGCCATGATCGGCCATGAGGATCTGCAAGCGGCCGAACTCGTCGCCGAGTTCGAGGGGCTGCGCACCGGGCTGGGGGATCTGGTCCCCTTCACCGTCCATTGGCATGCCGGGCGGCGGCAGTGGCTGTACGACGCGCTCTATGAGCGCGACATCACCACCGCCGAGGCCCTGCGCACGTTCGCGGAAGGGATCCTGGCCGCCGTGCGGACCCGCGGAGGCGACTGGGACGTCGAACTGTCCAACGACGGTTATGCGCGGGTCGAAGCCGGTGCCGGCTTCGACACCGCGGACGGCCCGGTCGAACTGACCCTCTTCGCCTGGTACGACAGCCAGCAGGACTTCGCCGGGGTCGGCCCCAGGGGCCAGGCGCTCTACCAGAACCACACGGGCTGGTCCCTGCTGCCGCTCTCCGGTCCCGTTCCCGACGAGGAACGCCTCGCGACGTCAGCACGGGCCCTGCTCGAACGCCTGGAGACCACGCCGCCGGAGACGCCACCGCCGGCGCCGGCCGTCCCGCAGACCATCGTCTCGTTCCGAGCCCGCCAGACCCTGCTCGTGCAACGGCTCGGAGACGACGGCGCCTGGCAGATCACCATCACCGGCCTCCTGACCGCGCCCGTCCACCATGAGAGCGTCCGCGTTCTCGCCAACGTCCTGCTGAATCCAGGCGCCGGGCCATGCCCGATGGTGCACACCGACCGCTACCGGCTGGACCTCGCCCTCGACGGCGACCACCTGCTCGCCCGCGCGGCCTCACCGGCCGAGAACGGAGGCGAGCACACTCTCGACATCTGGATCGGACCGCTCACCGAGCAGCAGATCTCCGACGCGGCCCGCACCCTGCTGAACGAGGTGCCCGCAGGCGGCGGCGACCACGACGTGCAGTAGCCGTTCACCTCCTTTTTCAGACGGTCTCGTTGCGCAGAATCGTCATCCGCAGGTCCTGCAGTTCATGACTTGGATCGATCCCGAGCTCGTCATTCAGCTGGGCGCTTATCTCTCCGTAGGCTTCCAGCGCCTCGGCTTGGCGGCCTGACCGGTACAGCGCCGTCATCAACAGCCGCCAGAATCCCTCACGGAATCTATGCCGGTGCGTCAGGGTGCGCAGTTCTCCGACGACGTCCCCATGACGTCCGAGGGAAATTGCGATTTCGAAGCGGCGCTCCAGGGCATTGCCACATTCCTCGGTCAGCCTCGGCACCAGGTCACGGTGCAGTAAGTCTGACTGCACATCTAGCAGAGCCGGCCCGCGCCACTGCGAAAGGGCTTTGGCCAGCCAGGTGAACTCCGACATGGTGTCACCTTGGTCCGCTGCGGCCTCCGCCTTCACGATGAACGCCCTGAACCGAAGAAGGTCGACGCTGGCCGGATCAGCCTCAAGCATGTAGCCGACCGATGTCGTGTGCAGCGTGTCGCACAGCGACACGCCATAGGCGTCGAAGGTGTTCCGCAGCCTGGTGACACAGGTGTGCAGGGCACTCCGGGGCCTGCGCGGAGTCCTCTCGCACCATAGGTACTCCACCAGGTCATCGACCGGAACGTCCTTGTTCGCATTGAGCACCAACGAGGCGAGCAGGGAGCGCTGGTTACCCCTGGGAATCTTGATCCGCCGGCCTCGTGCCATCACCTCCAATTTTCCCAGAACGCGAAACTCCATCTCCCGATTCATATATGCTCACCTCTGGTGAATGAACAATTTCTGTCCGGCCGGTGGAATGGCCGGGCAAAGACGCGCTTGACCATGTCCGCCTCGGCGCCCGGGGTCGCTGCAGCCTGGCATCGAGCGGTGGCACCGGATCTGAATGGCGAGGGGCAGATTTCGGACACGATCAAACGTACTCGAACAGATGATCTCAGTTTGCGTCGTTTCATCAAGGACTTTCAAGCATCGACAGTCAGAGCTTAAACCCCCTCGTCAGGCAGGGTGCCAGGACTCTCCGCCGGTGAGCCCGGCCAAGATCGGCATTACAAATGAACGACTCGTTCTGTGTCCTGCAGGAAAGCACGTCCGTGTGCCGTGAGCGTGTGCATTGTGCGTCCACCCTTGCGGAACGTCTGCAGCAGGCCGTTTTCGCGCAGGATCGCGGCGTGCTGGCTCACCGCTGAAGGAGAAATGTCCAGAAGGCGGGCGAGCTCGCCGGTCGAGCTGCCAGTGGCGGCGGCACGCAGCACGCCGGCGCGGGTGCGCCCGATGAGCGCTCCGACCGGGTCGGCCTGCTGGGTGGAGGTGAGTGCGGGGGGCGATGGGGAGAGGATGTCGTCGCGTTCGACCGGGTAGACCAGCACCGGCGGCAGCTGGGGATCCGCGAGTTTCACCGGCGTCGGCCAACAGAAATAGGACGGCTGAAGGGTGATTCCCCGGCCTTCCAGATGCAGGACTTGGTCGAAGGGGTAGTCGACTTCCAGCACTGGGCGGCTCCACTGGATTTGGGGACCCAGTCCGGAAAGCAGCCCGTCCACTCCCTCCTCTAAGAAGCTCCGCATCCTGATGATCCGGTCGGCGTAGACATGCGACTGTACGCGTGGCCAGATCGGCGCGAGCACCCTGGCGTGATAGAGGCGAATGGACTCCTCCAGCTGCCGGAGGGTGTCGAGATCCCCTTCGGCCAGCCGGCCGGTCCAGCGGGGAAGCCGCCGCTGCGACTCGGCAAGCCTCGCCAGGTCCGTCCGCAACCGTGTTCGGGGAGTGCTGAGCAAGGCGTTGAGCGCCACATCGGGTACTGCGGGATCAGGCGACGCCGGCGTGAGGAAGTCAGGCGAGTAACCCTGTGGGGGCAACAGCGGTGCCAGTCGCGTCAATGTCTTGGGAATCCGCGACCGGGCCCACCGTCGCCACTCTCGGAACATGCGCACACCATCGCGGCGGCGTAAGGTCTGCACACTGTTGGCGACCTCCCACAGGTAATCGGGCTCGGCTGCCATACGGATCTTGGCGAGGTCCTCGGTGGTGAAAACGATATGCAACATGTGTGGTTTCCCAGCGCGGATGGCATCGTCTGCTCGATGAAGAGCGGACCGCTAGAAGAACGGGAGCTGCACGCGATCCGATGCCCACAGGTGACGCCGTCAGGGACCCATCGCGTCCCGGGCAGGGCCTGGGCGCCGCCGCCGTCCTCAGGCCAGGCCCCGGACGCGTTGATGGTCTCCTTGACAGTCCTCCAGACTCATGGTTATTCAGTGCCAAAAGGCTGCTTGACGCCTGACAGATTGGCAAGGGAGCTGGCCAGATCGGGCCGTATGGCAACCAGATCGGGCCGCAGGGAACTCTGCGGTTCCGGATCTCGGCGTTTCAGCTGTCGCGTTCGAGACCCTTCACGGCGGTGAATCCGGCGACGACCGCGACCGCCAGGGCGGTGGCCACCGCGACCGCGGCGCTTCCCCCCGCGTCCCCCCTGTGGGTGAGGTCCCGCACCGCGTCGATGCCGTGCGTCATCGGGTTGATCACCGCGACGACCTGAAGCCATCGGGGCAGAGCCTCCACCGGGACGAAGGCGTTGGACGCGAACATCAGCGGAAACAGCAGGATGCCCGAGACGTTCTGGATCAGTTCCACCTCACGCAGCCAGCAGGTGAGGGCGATGAAGATCCATCCAAGTCCCCAGCCCAGGAGGGCGGCGAGCCCGATTCCGGCGAGGACTCCCCCGGCTCCGCCCGCCGGGCGGAATCCGAAGATGAGGAGCGCCGACGCCAGCAGGACGACCAGCCTGAGCAGGCTCCGGATCAGTTCGGCGATGCTGCGCCCCACCAAGATGGATCCCGGCCAGATCGGCAGGGAACGGAGCCTTGCGATGATCCCGTTCTGCGTCTCCTGGGTCAGCCCGATGCCGGTCTGCATGGCCGACTGCATCGCGGTGTTCACCATGATCGCCGGTACGAGGAAATCGGTGTAGCCCACCCCGGCGGGAAACTGCGGGGTGTTCGCGATGCCCGCGAATATCTGGCTGAACACCAGCAACATGAGGAACGGCGCCAGAAGGCTGCTCACCAGGATCCGCGGATCGAGCACCAGAGCACGCAGGGACCTCAGTGCCAGTACCCATATCTGGGTCGCGACACCGCTTCCCTCCCAGGTCCCGGCGTCAGCCGCCCGCGGGCCGCCGCCGATCGTCCCTCCGGCGATGGTCATTTAACCGCCTCCGCTCGTTCTGACCCGGCCGACTGTGCCGCCGCGGACATCAAGGAGAGATAGACCTCGTCCAGGGTCGGCTCAGCCACCTGCAACTCGCTCAGCTCAAGACCGGCGTCGTCGAGCGCGCGCACGATCGTCGCGATGTCGCGGGAGGTCTCCACCGGAACGGTCACGGAAGTACGCGCCTCGTCGAGCGCGGGACGCAGGCCGCTCCCGGACAACACCGGGCCGGCCACCTTGAGATCTGCGACGGCCTCGAACCGCACCACGGCCGTACGCCTCCCCACCTGGTGTTTGAGCTCCATCGGCGAGCCCGCGGCGAGGATCCGGCCGTCCGACAGCACGGTGAGTGATTCTGAAAGCCGATCGATCTCGTCCAGATACTGCGAGGTCAGCAGAACCGTCGCGCCGTCCCGCACGAGGTCACGCACGATCTGCCAGACGTTCAACCTGGCTGCCGGATCCAGGCCCGTGGTGGGTTCGTCCAAGAACACCACGGCGGGACGGCCCACCAGGCTCGCCGCGAGGTCGAGCCGCCGCCGCATGCCTCCTGAGAACGTCCGGGCGAGGCGGCCCGCCGCGTCCACCAGACCGAACGACTCCAGCAGTTCGTCGGCGCGTGCGCGGGCCTGGCGGCGGCCCGCCCCCAGCAGCCGGGCGATCAGGATCAGGTTGTCCCTGCCGGACAGCTGTTCATCGACGCTGGCGAACTGCCCGGTCAAGCCGATCTTCCGACGGAGCCGTTCCGGCTGGTCGACCACGTCGAAGCCCGACACCGTCGCCCGCCCGGCGCTCGGTCTGGTCTGCGCCGTGAGGATCCTCACCAAGGTCGTCTTCCCCGCGCCGTTGTGGCCGAGCAGGCCGTGCACGGAGCCCTGGTGAACATCGAGGTCGACGCCGTCGAGCGCGGTGACCGAGCCGTAGCGCTTGCCGATCCCCCGCGCCACGATCATTGGTTCGCCGCCGCCCGCCGGGTTCATTTGGCGTCCGCCGCCCGTGCCCCGGCTGACGCCGCTCCTCCGCCGGCCGTGGGATCCACCCTCATGAGGACCTTGGTGACCAGGACGTCGTAGTAACGGACGAAGCCGGTCCCCAAGGCGAGGCCGACGGCCACGGCGATCCCTGCGGGCAGTGCCTCCACGTCCCCTGACGCGGCCGACGACTCCAGAGCCAGTCCCATCATCGCGACCATCAGCAACAGCGCGTTCCGCACGAGAAGGGGATAGCTCAGGACCGAACTTCGGTCTCCGAAGCAACCGCACTCGGCGAAGACACCCTTCCGTACGGCACGGAAGACCGCACCCATGAAGACCAGAAGCAGGCCGGCGGCCAAGAGCAAGCCCGCCAACGGCATGACGGGCAGGGCGAGCAGGAGAACGGCGCCCGCTTCGCACGCCAGCACTCCCACCGCGACGCCGAGCGCGGTCCGTTCGGAGAGTTTGGTCAACGTCCGCACGGTGGTCCGGTAAGCACGGAAGCCCGCCGCACTGCGCACCTTGGTGATCACAGCCAGGGCGAAGACGGTGGCCAGCGACCATTGTGCACCCAGCAGAACGTAGTCCTTCATTGAAGCGACTCCTTGCGGTCCGGCGGTCAGCGGCGAACCGAGACGGTGATGAGCTTCCTGAACGGCGGCATCCCTGTTCCCTCGCCGACCGGGATTCCCTCCGCCTCCACCCATGCGTGCGCCCGGAACGGGTCGGTGAGCACGCCTGTGCACCAGTCGGGCCACGTGCCTCCGAGCCTGCACAGCAGCACCGTCGCCACCGATCGCTGCAGACAGCCCTGTCCCGCGCAGCGGACGCTCACGCTGACCACGGCGTTGCGGGCGGCGAGGGCCTGGTCCTTGGTGGCGGGAGCCGCGCGACGGCTCAGGACGCCCAGCACCTGCCGGAGCCGGCGAGGAGGCAGGCGCATCAGGACACTCGCCGAGGCGACGGCGAACCGGGCGGCGATCCGCCGGCGCCACGACAGGCGCACTGACGGCTCCAGGCCGACAGGCATGGTCATGACGCCACCATCCCGGTCTCCTTCAGTGATCGAACGAGGGTGTCGACGTCGGCCGCCACCCGGTCGGCGGCCGACGGGTACCGGTGTGCCAGCGCCTCGGTCGCCTCCTCGACGGTCGCGCCTCCGGCGAGGAGCCGCACGACCGCGGCGCCGGTGGCGTTGGTCTGCCAGTAACGGCCGGTCTTCTCGTCGAGGAGGACCATGCCGTGCTCCGTCTCGGTCATGGAGACGTGGGGGGAGAGGCCGAGTCTCATGGCGCTCCTTCGATGATCGGGGTTCCTTCGGTGATCGGCTTTCCTTCGGGGGACGGCTTTCCTCCGGGAAGGGACCTGAGCCACATCTCGCACGACAGGGTGCGCAGGAGGAAGAGGATGCCCTGAGAGTTCGGGTAGAGGCCGAGCACGGCCGCGCGGAAGGCGTCAGCGTCGATCAGCCCGAGTTCGGCCAGCCTCATGTCGTCGCACAGATCGAGCAGCTCGCCGCGGTTCTTCCGAAGTCCGGCGTACGCGCTCTGGCTGAACTCGGCCTTCGTCTCGCGGTGGAGGATCTCCTCGGGGACGGCACCGCGCATCACCCGGATGAGCGCGGGCTTGTAGCCGCCGCTCCCGGCTCGATCCTCGATCCGGATCGACAGGGCCGCGTCAATGACCCGATCGTCGAGGAACGGTGCCTGCCAGCTGATCCCGTACAACGAGGTGACGCGGCCGGTGCGCCGTATGACCTCGCCCCCCTTGCGCACGCCCCGAAGCGCGGTGTGCTCGCTTCGCAGCGGCGACATCGGCTCGGAGCCGGACGCCGCAGCCACCATCCGGCGCACGGCGTCAACGGCCGCGGGTGCCGCCCAGGTGGGCATCCGCACCGACGCGTCCCAGCCGATCTCCGGACTCTCGAACGGTTTGGGAAGCGGATCGGTGAGCGACCGTGCACACTCCGCCAGCCACGTTCCATAGGAACGGTTGTCCAGCATCTCGCGCACGGTGGCGCCGAGCTTCCAACGGAAGATGGCACGGTCGACACGCATCTTCCGGGCCGCTTTGAGCGGTCTCCTGCGCGCGAGCGTGTGGATGAAAGCCGGACTGGCGAAGAACAGTTCGTCACCACCGTCGCCGGTCATGTGCACGCTGGAGCCGCCGTCGGAGATGACCCGGGCGGTATGCCGGATCTTCTCCCGTACGTGCAGTCTGCTGAACGGAGCCTCCGCATCGGAGTCAGGACCGCTCAGGCCGGCGAACATCGGCGGTACCCCTTGCGCGGGCAGAACGATGTGCTCGGCGCGGGGCATGGCCGCTACGGCCCGGTCGGCCCAGAGCCGGTCGTCGTTGCCGGTGTCCCCGGACTCCCGATGGATCGTCATGAAGGACTCCGCCCGAGGTGCTGCGAGGAAGCAGATGCTGGTGGAGTCCAGACCGCCCGACAGGTCTGCGCTGACCGTTCCGCCCCTGACCAGACGAGCCCCCACAGCCTGTTCAAGCGCTTCACGCACCCGATCGGCGCCTTCCTCCAGTGGGACGTCCGGTGAGGGCGGCCGCCACCAGCGGACCGGACGGCCCTGGCCGCCCGGCGCCAGTTCCAGGTAGTGACCGAGGGGCAGTGCCTCGACTCCTTGCCACACGCTGCGTTCGTTCAGCGGATAGGGCGCGGAGGGCGCCAGCATGTGGATGGCGAGCACGTCCTCCGCCATACCGGCCCCGGTGAGCCGAGCCAGGCTGTCGGGCCGGTTGGCCGCCACAGCCAGCGATCCGACCCTGGTGTGGAAGATCTGGCAGGCCGTCGAGTGGCTGCCCTGTGCCCGTACCCATCCGTCGATGGCGACGACCAGATGAAAGCTGCCGGCCAGGGAGCGGGCCAGCCGGTCCACATCGCTCAGGTCGTCCATTCTTTTCAATGCGGATTCGAGCATCTCGTAGGACGCGGAGAAGCATCCGAAAACAAGAAGCCGCCGCTGCCCGGCCGCGACGAAGGAGAATTCGTCCCGCGGCCATCGGCCGACGACCCAGGGGCGTCCGGACGCGTGTGAAATGACCTGCAATCGAGATCGTTCATCGGACGCGGATGAGACGACGGGTCCCGCGGCCTCGTTGTCCGGCAGCACAAAAAATTCCACGACGCATCCCGTATCAGTCCGGCGGCATGAGTACCGCACCACAAAGAGACCGCGCTCCACGAGAGAAGGGCCGGCACCGCGCTGGCACCGCGCTGGCACCGCGCTGGCACCGCGCCGGCACCGCCTTCACGGCGCCGGCGCGGCTCGCTGATGTGACCGGCGACCCCGCGATCAGATCACGGGGTCATCTGCGGTGCTCAGCAAAGGATCCAGCACTGGTCGTAGTCGTCCCAGCCCCAGGTGCCCTGGCGCAGGGTGACCTCGGCGAAGTCTCCGACCTCGGCCAGCGTGGGGGGCGTGTAGACCGTCTCCATAGCGGTGCCTCCTTCCCGTCCTCGATGACTCGTCTCCGGGATCCGAACGCCTCGGAACCCGAACTGAGCCAAACGCTAATGCGCGACCGCTTTCACTCTGCTTACATTCGCCTTTCAGAACCCCTCTGACCTCCTAATAGTGCTTGTGAAAGCGGAGTGAAAGCGCTCAGTTCTAGATTGGACTCATTTACACCATGACGTGGGAGATCTGACAATGCATACCCCCAGGGTGGCGATAGTCGGCGCCGGACTCGGCGGTCTCGCCGCGGCACTGGCGCTGGCTCGTAAAGGTGTAAGAGCCGACATATACGAGCAGGCACCGGAGCTCGGCGAAGTCGGCGTCGGTCTTCATCTGGGCTCCAACGGCAGCCGGATCCTGCAGAGCTGGGGCCTCTCAGAGCCGCTCGCGGAAGCCGCCGTCCGACCGGCCGCTCTGGAGGTGCGTGACTGGAACAGCGGACGAACGCTCTCCCGGCAGCCGATGGGCGATGCCTGGGAAGAACACTTCGGCGCGCCCTTCTACACCGTTCATCGAAGGGACCTGCATCGCCTTCTCGCTGAGCAGCTCCCGCCTGGACGGCTGCACCTGAACCACCAGGTCACCGGCTTCCACCACGAGGCCGATGGCGGGCGCGGAGACGGCGGGGTGCGTCTCACCTTCGCCGGCGGCGAGACCGCACACGCGGATGTGTTGGTGGGCGCGGACGGCGTCCACTCGGTGGTCCGCCGGGCGGTCGCCGGGCCGGAAACACCCGTGTTCTCGGGAACGAGCGCATATCGCGGCCTCGTCCCGACCAGCGGCCTGGACGGACTGCCGTGCGACACGATCCTGATCTGGCCTGGACCTGCGTCCCGGCTGCTCGGCTACCCGGTGCGAGGGGGACGGTTCCTGACGTTCGTGGCGATCGTCGCGGCTCCCGGTCGCCGGGGCGAGTCGTGGAGTCACACGGTTCATCCGGAAGAGGTCAGGGCGGCGTTCGCCGACTGGGCGCCCGAGGCCAGGAAGATCCTCGCCGCCGCCGGCGAGGTCGGGTGCTGGGTGCTCTACGACCGGGCGCCCCTGCCGAGCTGGGGGTCCGGCCGGGTCACCCTGCTGGGTGATGCGGCTCATCCCATGCTTCCCCACCACGGCCAAGGCGCCAGCCAGGCCCTGGAGGACGCGGTCGTGCTCGCTCACTGCTTGTCCAGAGCCTTCACCACTCATCCGGGAGACGGCGCCTATCTCGGAACCCACGCGCATCCGGGGAGCGAGAGGCACCGGCAGATCACTGCCGCTCTGAGCCGCTACGAGTCGATCCGCCGTCCTCACGCGGCCCGAGTCCAAGCAGCCTCCCGCGACGGCGGCTCGCAGCGCCTGACCCCGGCAGAGCACCGCGACTCGAATGGAGCCGTGCGGTCGCTCGTCGAGGACGTGTCCTGGATCCAGCGTTACGACGTGCGAAATGACCTGAACGGAACGGCTGACAGGAAGGTTGACCATGACGTCTTCTGACCCTGGACGACGGCAGATCCTCCAGAGCACTCTCGGCATCACCGCCGCCGCGGCCCTCGGAACGGCCGGCCTCCTCAACGCTCCGCGCGCCCTCGCCGCCGACGGCGGAGGCCGCCGGCAATTCCCGCCCGTTCCCGGCATGCACGGCGATCGCCGGGCCAACGAGCTCTGGTACCAGTTCGACGAGATCACCCTTGTGAGCCAGCCTCCGGAGCTCAAGGACGCCTACGCGGCCATCTACTCCTACATCGACCAGGTCGGAAAAGGCAGCATCGCCGACATCTGGCTGGAGATGGTGAAGACCAACGCCTACCCAGGCAACTTCACCGCCTTCGCAGCCCCCATCAAGCAGCCTCTTGAGGTGGTGTCCCGCATCCAGCTGGGCGTCTTCGACGCGTTCTACCACCCGCGCAGCCCCCGCCTCGTCTCGGCGTTCTCCTGGTTCGGACAGGGCGTGCTCTACGATCCTCGCCGCAAGCAGGCGCACACCATGAACGGCGACCCACCACGCGGTTACCACACATGGCACGCCTACCTGAGAGCCATGATGTTCCACGACATCGACCGGCAGCGGTGGCGGGAGCTCGCACCGCGCATCGCCCTCGCCTGGGCGACGCAATCGACCGCGAAGCCGGATGTCACGAAGGTCAATCCGCCGCTTCCCCGGGAGACCGTGCGCCGACTGAAGGCGTCCTGGATTCCCCGCACACCCGAACGGCTCGACACCGACCTCCAGTCGTTCCCCTATCCCTGGAGCACACGGCAAGGCGGAGGCAGGTGAACCATGTCGCTCCCTGAATCTGAACTCGGACGACGGCAGATCCTCCAGAGCACTCTCGGCATCACCGCCGCCGCGGCCCTCGGAACGACCGGCCTCCTCACCACCGCCACGCCGGCGCGAGCGGGCACACGGCTCCCACCCGTGCCGGGAATGCTCGGCGATCGCCGGGCCAACGAGCTGTGGTACCAGCTCGACGAGGTGACGCTCTACAACCAGCCCCAGGAGCTGAAAGACGCCTACGCCGCCCTCGCCGCAGAACTCGGCGAGCGCTGGCAGCGCGCCATCGTCCTCACGTGGCTCGAAGTGCTCGAGTCGGGCGACTATCCCGATGACTTCACCGACTACGTGGCCGCTGTGCGCTGGCCCCTCCAGGTGCTGTCCCGGGTCCAGCTGGACGTCTTCGACGCGTTCTACCGGCCGGGCAGTTCCCGCCTGGTCTCGGCGTTCTCCTGGTTCGGGCAGGGCGTCCTCTACGACCCTCGCCGTAAGGAAGTACACACGATGAACGGCGACCCGCCGATGGGCTACCGCGCCTGGCACATCTTCTCCAGGGCGATGATGTTCCTGGGGATCGATCGGTCGCGATGGCGCGCGATGATCCCGCTCAACGCGTTCGCCGGCGCCGTCCAGCTCACCGCGAAACCGGACATGTACCACGTCAATCCGCCGCTCCCCCGGGAGACGGTGCGCCGGCTGGCGCGGTCCTGGCTGCCCCGTACACCTGAACGGCTCGACACCGATTTCCGCGGGTTCCCCTGGCCGACCCAGCAGACGACATGAGCGGCGACAGCAGAACCGGTGTGTGGCTGATCGGCGCGCGCGGCTCCGTGGCGACGACGACGGCGGTGGGCGCCGCCGCGGTCGGTGCTGGGCTGGTGGACCCGACCGCCTGTGTGACCGAGAGCGCCGACTTCTCCGGTACGACGCTCGCGCCCCTGAACGAACTGGTCTTCGGCGGACACGACGTCGTCGGGACACCTTTGCCGAAACGGGCTGAGGAGCTCGCCCGGAGCGGGGTCATTCCACCGCGGCTGCTCGACGCGGTGCATGACCGGCTCATGGACGCCGACACTGAGATCCGCGCCGGGTACGACGCTGACGACGAGATCGACTGCCAGGCCGCAACAGCGGAACGGCTGGTCGACGACATCGTCCGGTTCCGTGAACGCCATCGCACGGCCAGGACGGTAGTGATCAACGTGGCCTCGAGCGAGCCTCCGCTCGACAAGCACCGCCAGTACGCGGACCTGGAGGAGTTGGAACACGCGCTCGCGCGCCCAGGTCGCCCGCTGCCGCCGAGTTCCCTCTATGCGTACGCCGCCTTACGGGCCGGGTGCGGTTACGTCGATTTCACCCCATCGCCGGGTGCGCGCGTCCCAGCGCTGGACGTGCTTGCTCGCGCGCACCGCGTGCCCTATGCGGGCAGCGATGCCAAGACAGGCGAGACGCTGGTGAAGACCGCGCTGGCCCCGATGTTCGCGGCCCGCGCTCTGCACATACGGTCCTGGTCAGGGACCAACCTGCTGGGCGGCGGTGACGGCGCGACGCTGGCCGACTCCGGCGCCAGGCGCAGCAAGAGCCTGTCCAAGGACCGGCCCTTGGCCGGGATTCTCGGCAGGCCGGTCGAAGGCAAGACGCATATCGACAACGTCCCGTCAATGGGTGAGTGGAAGACGGCCTGGGATCACATCCAGTTCGAGGGATTCCTGGGCGTCCCGATGACGCTGCAGTTCACCTGGCAGGGCTGTGACTCGGCGCTGGCCGCCCCCCTGGTGCTCGACCTGGCGCGCCTTGTGGCCCGTGCACAGGAAGCGGGACGAACCGGCCCTCTCCCCGAGCTCGGCTTCTTCTTCAAGGATCCGGTCGGGCTGAACGAGCACCGGTTGCTTCCGCAATACGAGGTGCTGCTGAGCTGGGTGCACGGCCTCAACGAAGGCGTGGCGGGAGAAGGCGTGTGAACACCAGGGACCTCGTGGAACTGCTCCGTGCTCCCGCGGCGCTGACGGTTCCGGGTGACGCCCTCGCGGGAGGAGCCACCGGGGCTGCTCCCCTGGTGTCCGCGGTGTGCCTTTACTGGGCGGGAATGGCGCTCAACGACTACGCCGATCGTGTAGTCGACGCCGAGGAACGCCCCGAACGTCCGATTCCCTCCGGGCGGGTACGCCCGCGCCAGGCCCTCGCGATTGCGTCCGGCCTCACCGGCGCCGGGCTGGCGGTCGCCGCTCTGTCCGGCCGGCGGCAGGTGCTGGCGACGGCCGTTCCACTCGCCGCTGTGGTCTGGGCGTACGACCTGAAGCTCAAGGACACCACGGCGGGCCCGGCCGCGATGGCTGCCGCCCGCGGACTTGACGTTCTGCTCGGCGGCAGGCCGGGTGCCCCTCAGGCGGCCGTCTCGGTCGCCGCGCACACCTACGGCGTCGCCCTCCTCAGCCGCGGCGAGGTCACCGGCGGGCGTTCCTCGGCCGCGGTGACCGCACTGGCCTCGACCGCCGTGGCCACCGCCGTCGCCGCCGGAGCCTTGTTCCGGAGCGATCGGCGAACGTCCTCGCTGGTGCCGCTGGCGGCCTACTCGCTGGCCGTGGGCAGGGCCCAGTCACGAGCCGTCAGGTCGCCGGACGCGTACACGATCCGCACGGCGGTGTCCGCGGGCATCCTCGGGCTTCCGCTGTTGCAGGCAGCGCTGATCGCGGCGCGGGGACGCCCGTTCCACGCCATGGCGATGGCTGCGACATGGCCGCTGGCCCGGCTCCTCACCCGGAAGGTCTCCCCGACATGAGGTTCGCGTACGGGACGAACGGATTCGGCAGCCACCGGCTGGACGACGCTCTCGCCGTGCTCGCCGATCTCGGCTACGACGGAGTCGCCCTGACGCTGGACACCGTTCATCTGGATCCGTACGCGCCCGGTATCGCGCACGAGGTGAAGCGGGTGGCCGCCAGGCTGTCCCGGCTCGGCCTGCGGACGGTCGTGGAGACCGGCGGCCGGTATCTGCTCGACCCCCGCCGCAAACACCACCCCACCTTGCTCTGCCCGCCCGAAGAGGCGGCGCGGAGGATCGACCTGCTCAAGCGCGCGGTGCGGATCGCCTCGGACCTCGGGGCCGAAGCGGTCTCGTTCTGGAGCGGCGCCGCGCCCGCCGGGCTGCCGGGACCGCTGGCCTGGGGCCGGTTGCTCTCAGGTGTGGAGACCGTTCTCGATGAGGCCGGACGGCATGGCGTGCCCCTCGGGTTCGAGCCGGAGCCCGGCATGTTCGTCGAGACCATCGCCGGTTTCGAACGGCTGCGGGACCTGCTGGACGGGCCGCGGCTGTTCGGCCTGACGCTCGACATCGGCCATTGCCGCTGCCTGGAGCCCGAGCCCGTCCCCGCGTGCGTCCGGCGCGCCGGCGCGCAGTTGGTGAACGTGCAGATCGAGGACATGCGGCGGGGCGTGCACGAGCATCTGGAGTTCGGCGCCGGGGAGATCCACTTCCCCCCGGTCCTCGCCGCGCTGGCCGAGACCGGCTACGGCGGATTGGTCGGGGTGGAGCTGCCCAGGCACGGTCATGACGCGCCCAACGTCGCCCGCCGATCGCTGGACCACCTCCGCCGGGCCTGGGCGACCGCCCGGCAACAGACTCCGGACGCGGCCGGACCAAGCAACTCGCTGAAAAGGGCCGGACATGGGACCTGATCTGGTGTCAGACGTGCAGACGCTCCACACGGTGCTCCATCGAGCGCTGGAGGAGCCCGCCGAGCACTGGCTGGAACTGGCGATCGCCCGCTGCGCCGCCGACCATGCCGCGATCACCACACTGTTCCCCTCGGCAAGGCGGGCATGCGGCGGAAACCCCGTTCCGGGGTGGCCTGACTGGAGCGTGGACCAGGCCGTACGGACACGGCTGCTGCTGGCCCTTCCGCTGAGCGGCGAGGCCCTGGCGACGACGTTGTCCGACCTCTACCACCACGGGGACAGCGCCGAGCGCATTGCCGTCCTGCGCGCGCTCGCACCACTCGACCGGCACAGGAGACTGGGCGCCGCCGGTCTCCCGCTCGTCCGGAACGCGCTGCGCACCAACGACACCCGCATCATCCAGGCGGCGATGGGCCCGTACGCCGCTGACCATCTGGAGAACGCCGCCTATCGGCAGGGGGTGCTCAAGTGCGCCTTCGTCGGCGTGCCCCTCGACGTCGTGGCCGGGCTGTGGCGGCGGGCCGACCAGGAACTCGGCCGGATGTTGAACGACCTGGTCCGCGAGCGGCGCGCCGCAGGACGGTCGATACGCCCGGACGTCGCAGCCGCGGCACTGCGCCTCCACCATCGACCGGACCCCGGCCAGGAGCTGGGAGGGGAGAACTGATGCGTATCTTCGATCCACACATCCACATGTCCTCACGCACCACGGATGACTACGAGCACATGCGTGAGGCGGGCATCCGCGCCGTCGTCGAACCCGCGTTCTGGATGGGACAGCCGCGCACGTCCCCGGCCACGTTCATCGACTACTTCGACTCCCTGCTGGGATGGGAGCCGTACCGGGCGTCTCAGTTCGGCGTCCGGCATCATTGCGCGCTCGCGCTGAACCCCAAGGAGGCGGAGGACCCCCGATGCCGTGACGTGCTGGACCTCTTGCCGCGCTATCTGGTCAAGGACGGCGTGGTGGCGGTGGGTGAGGTCGGCTATGACTCCATGACGGCCGCCGAGGAGGAGGCCTTCCAGCGGCAACTCGACCTGGCCCGGGAGTTCGACCTGCCGGTCCTGGTGCACACCCCGCATCGCGACAAGATCGCTGGCACCCGCCGCAGTATCGACGTGCTGAGGGAGGCCGGGCTGCCCCCGGAGCGGGTCGTGATCGACCACCTCAACGAGCTCACGGTGGCGATGGTCGTGGAAGCGGGGCACTGGGCGGGCTTCTCGATCTATCCCGAGACAAAGATGGATGAGCGCCGGATGGTGGCGCTCCTGCTCGAGTACGGCGTTGAGCGGATGATGGTGAACTCCGCAGCGGACTGGGGCCGCAGCGATCCGCTCAAGACCCGCGAGGTCGGCCTCGCGATGCTCGCGAGCGGCTTCTCTTCGCACGACGTGGAGGCTCTTCTGTGGCACAACCCGGCGGCGTTCTACGGCCAGAGCGGCCGGCTGCAACTCGATGAGCCGGAAGCGCCCGCCGCCGGTGACTTCGCCGGAAACACCGTGATGCGGGGAGCGTGACGTGCGCTTCCATCATGCCGACGGGACCGTCGTCCACCTCGCGTACTGCACCAACGTGCACGCTGCTGAGAGCCTCGACGGCGTCATCGCCCAGCTGGGCCGTTACGCGGGCCCGATCCGGAGGCGCCTCGGCGTTCCGCGGCTCGGGGTGGGCCTGTGGCTGGCCCGCGATGTCGCGAGCGCTCTGGTCGGTGACCGCAGCCGAACGTTGAGACTGCGGCGCGCTCTCGACGACCACGGGCTGGAGGTCGTCACGTTCAACGGGTTTCCGTATCGGGGATTCCACTCGGAGGTCGTCAAACACGCGGTGTACCACCCGGACTGGACCACGCGGGAGCGCCTCCGCCACACGCTCGACCTGGCTCGGATTCTCGCGGGGCTTCTGCCGGACGACGTTCACGCCGCGAGCATCTCCACCCTGCCGCTCGCCTGGCGTACACCATGGACCCCGGCCGCCGCGGCTTCCGTCGCGCGCAACCTCGAACAGCTCAACAAGGGACTGACCGACCTGGCCGCGGAGACGGGCAGGTCCATCCGCGTCGCGTTCGAACCCGAGCCGGGCTGCGTGGTGGAGTCGACGGACCAGGCCGTCCGGCACCTCACCGACACAGGCGATCACCTGGGTGTCTGCCTGGACGCCTGCCATCTCGCGGTCGGCTTCGAGGAGCCGGCCTCCGCCGTCGCCAAGCTGGCGGCCGCGGATCTCCAGATCTTCAAACTGCAGGCGTCCTGTGCCCTGCACGTCGAGAATCCCCGGGACCCGGCCGCGCGCCGCGCGCTGGCGCGCTTTGCCGAGCCGCGCTTTCTGCACCAGACGCGGGAAGGCGACCATGCGGTGGGGACCGATGACCTGGACCTCGCCCTCGAGGGCGAGCTGCCCGGCGAACACTCATGGCGAGTGCACTTCCACGTACCGCTGCACGCATCCCCGCCCCCGCCGCTATCGGCCACCACGGACACGCTCATGGACGCGTTCACCGCCCTCTTCGGCGGACCTCGTGCACTGACGCACCACGTCGAGGTCGAGACGTACACCTGGGAGGTCCTTCCGCATGCCGGCCGGGACCTGGTCGAAGGCATTGCCGCCGAGCTGGCGTGGACTCGCGACCGGCTCGTCGGCCTCGGCCTCAAGGAAGAGGACGTCACATGACACTCACACCTCTCGTCGTCATCAACGTGGTGGGGTTGACCCCTCGTCTTCTGGCGCACATGCCTGCCCTGTCCAGGGCCATGCGGGGCCAGGCGACATTGGGCACGGTCCTGCCCGCGGTCACCTGCCCTGTGCAATCCACATTCCTCACCGGGGAGCCGCCATCCGTGCACGGCATCGTGGGCAACGGCTGGTATTTCCGCGAGCTGGGCGAGGTCCTGCTGTGGCGTCAGCACAACGCGCTCGTCGGGGGCTCCAAAATCTGGGAGGACGCCCGCCGCGTTCATCCGGGCTACACGGTGGCCAACGTCTGCTGGTGGTACGCGATGGGCGCCGATGTCGACTGGACCGTCACCCCGCGACCGATCTACCACGCCGACGGCCGGAAGGCACCTGACTGCTACACGACTCCGGCTTCACTGCGCGTCGACCTCACCCGCGAGCTGGGCCGTTTTCCCCTGTTCCACTATTGGGGCCCGAAAGCCGGGATCAGCTCCAGCCAGTGGATCGTCGCCGCCTCCCGGATCCTTCAAGACCGCGAACGACCCGACCTGACGCTGGTCTACATCCCGCACCTCGACTATGACCTGCAGCGTTTCGGACCGGACGGGCCCGAGGCGGTGGCGGCCGCCGGCCAGGTCGACGACGTCCTCGAACCGCTGATCGACGACGCCGTCGCGCGGAACGCCGTCGTCGTCGTGTTGTCGGAGTACGGCATCTCCCCGGTCTCCCGGCCCGTGGACGTCAACCGGGCCCTGCGGAGGGAAGGCCTGCTGGCGGTCCACCGGCAGGCGGGCATGGAGTACCTCGACCCGTGGACCTCACGAGCCTTCGCCGTGGCCGACCACCAAGTCGCCCATGTGTACGTACGCGACCCGGCCGACCTGCCGAAGACCCGATCACTTCTGCTCTCGTTGCCCGGCGTCGCCGACGTTCTCGACGACACGGGGAAGGCCGAACTCGCACTGAATCACCCTCGCGCCGGAGAGCTGGTCGCCGTCGCGGAGCCCGATGCGTGGTTCACCTACTACTACTGGCTGGACGACGCCCGCGCCCCGGACTTCGCCCGTACGGTGGACATCCACCGAAAGCCCGGCTACGACCCGGCGGAACTGTTCCTCGACCCGGCCGACTCCCTCGTCAAGGTCCGCGCGGCCTATGCCCTGGCCCGCAAAGAGCTGGGATTCCGTTACAGCCTCAACGTCGTACCGCTCGACCCGTCCCCGGTACGCGGTAGTCACGGCCGGCTGCCCAGCGACTCGTCATGCGGTCCGGTCCTGCTGTGCTCGGAGAGCCTAGACCGGGACCACTACGACGCCACCGACGTCAAGTCCCTCCTCCTTTCTCTCGCGGGCTTCTGAACGTCGCGCCCAGGCGGCGGTCGTCAGAAGACGGAGATGTGGTTGTGGTCGAAGTGGTTCTGCGTGATGCTCCCCCGGTCCGACATCGCCCGCCAGCCGGGGTTGCGCATGTCGTAGATCCGCTGCTTCCAGATGACGTACTTGATCCCGAGCCGCTCGGCGTGCTTGATCGCGTACGCCGCGACCTGGTCACCGTGGGCGGAACGGTCGGCGGACGGCGCCTTGCCGCCCGTGCTCTCCATGAAGTCGCAGGCCCGGCCGGTGCCGTGGTCCTGGGGGTCGCCGGGCCGGGTGCACCCGATCGTCAGGAACGGCCCGAACTCCCTCTCGATCTCGTTGCGCACCCGGACCATCCGCGGGGTCATGCCACCGGACCCGACCATCGGAGACTCCGGCTTGAACTTCTGGAGAAGACGGCGCACCCGCTCCTTCTGGCCGGCGATCTCCCGGATGTCCGACCCCAGCTTCCTCATCTTGGCTTCGGCCTCGCTCCGCGTCCGTTCCTGCTGCCCGCGCAGGGTCTCGATCTGCTTGACCCTGGCCGCCCGCCGCTCGGCGAACTGCGCCGCCAGCGTCGCACCGTCGAGCATCTCCCGCGGATTACCGCTGCTCAGCACCTGGACGGACGGATCGACGCCGTTGTTGATGTACTGCGAGGCCGCCAACGAGGCCACCTCACCCTGTGCCTGCTCGAGGTCCGCTTCGAGGGCCTGCATCTGCCGCAGTGAGGTCGCGGCGTCCAAGCGGGCGTCGCGCAACTGCTCCAGCCTTCCGCCGGACGCCGCTTCCAGCGCCTTGATCTGGCGGGTCAGCCGTGCGACGTCCGCCGGATCGCCGGGCGCGGCGCGTGGCGCGGCGCCCGGCGATCCGGCGGACGCGGCCGTCCCCACGGAGAGGACGAGCGCTCCAGCCATCACCACCGGCACCGTCCGAGCGGGAATCGCACCGGCCCTCACGCCAAAGAGACCCATCTCGATGCAGCTCCTTCCACTCCCCGGCCACACCGGGCAAACGAAGATCCCTCCACGGTTCTACGACCGGTGAGCCGTCCGAGGTTCATCCGCCGCCGGGACGGCTGGGCGAGAAGGTGCGCATCGTCTTCGATCAGGACATGCCTCCGTCCACGGTGATCTCCTGGCCGGTGACGTACGAGGCGTCGCTGGAGGCGAGGAAGGCGACGACGCCGGCCACCTCCTCGGGTCTGCCGAGGCGTTTCATGGGCGCTGCATCGGCCATCCGGCGCATGCGGTCGGCCAGCAGGTCCGGCGGCAGATGCGTGGCACTCGGCACGTCGATCGGGCCCGGATTGACGGTGTTGACCCGGATGCCGCGGGGGGCGAGTTCGGCCGCGGCGGTCCGGGCGAACGACCGCAGGGCCGCCTTGGACGCCGTGTAGACGCCGGTCCCCGGCCTGCGCCAGGCCGGATCCACAGGCGCAAGACCGCACAGGATGACCGAGGCTCCGTCGTTGAGGTGCGGGGCCGCCTTCTGCAGTGTGAAGAAGACACCTTTGGCATTGACGCTGAAGACCTCGTCGAAGAACTCCTCAGTGGTGTCGGGCAACGGCCGGAACGTCTTGAGACCGGCGTTGACGAACAGCACGTCGATCCGGCCGTAGGCCTGCGCGACGGCGGACAGCAGCTGGTCGATCTCCTGCGGCTTGGCGACGTCGGTGGGTACCGCGAGGACGTCTTCTCCGATCGAGGCGGCGGCCTGGCGAAGTCGCTGCTCGTCCCGGCCCGCGATGGCGATCCGGGCGCCCTCCTGGTGGAGCCGGCTCGCCGTCGCCAGGCCGATGCCGCTCCCGCCGCCCGTGACCACGGCCACACGGCCGTCGAATCTGCCTGGCACACCCTGGGGCGCCGCCGCTGTGCCACCAGTGGCCGTCATGTGCGGGCTCCCGATTCCCGAGTTACTAGCATCATGCAAGTAACCTAGAACTCGACACTTTTACCATGCAAGTGCCTGGAGGTGACGGCCGCTGCTGCGGCCGTCACCACGACGGCGGCCAAGCGAGACGGTCAGGTCAGCAGTTCATGAACCGAGGCCTTCAGGTTGGCCAGCGCCTCGCGATAGAGGCGCGGGCCATAAGAGACGCGCGCCACACCCAGTTCACGGAGCTTGGCGAGGTCCGGGCCTCCGGGCCTGGTGTTGCCGTTGATCGGCCCGGGTACTTCGGCGACGAGGCGGGCGATGTCCCGCTCGTCGCCGACACCGATCGGGTAGATGCAGTCGGCCCCTGCCTCCAGATAGAGGCGGCCTCGGCGCACCGCCACCGCGACCCGTTCCTCCTCGGACACCCCGGATGCCGGGAGGAAGGTGTCGACGCGGGCGTTGATGACGATCGGAACCCCGGCGTCGTCCGCCGCGGACCGGATCGCCGCCAGCCGCTCGGCCTGCGCACCGGCGTCGACCAGTCCGCCCGCACCGTGGTCGGTGTCCTCCAGGTTGCAGCCGACCGCGCCGATCTCCAGCAACCGGTCCACCAGTTCCCGTGGCTCCATGCCGTATCCCGCCTCGGCGTCCACGGTCACCGGGACCGGCACCGCCCGAGCGACCCGCCCGGCCGCGGCGAACATCTCCCGCCAGGGCGCGCCTTCGCCGTCCGGGTAGCCGAGCATCTCTGAGATCGCGGCGCTGGCGGTGGCGACCGCTGGAAATCCGGCCTCGGCCACGATCTTGGCGCTGGCCGCGTCCCACACGTTCGGCAGCACGAGCATCTCGCCGGCGTGATGCAGCTCGCGAAGCCTGTCGGCGTGGACCTTCAGATCAGCGGTCATGGGTTCTCCAAGTCATCGGATGGGGCAAGGACATTCTTGATTCTCCTGATTGTTTGATCACTTGTCCGCGTTGCTCAGGCGCGCAGTGATCGCGGCAGGCCGAATGCCGCCAGAAGGGAGTTGTCCACGAACCGGGTCAGCGCGGCGATGCGGGCACCGGACAGGGTCAGCACCAGGACGCCGTGCGCGCGCATGATCGATGTCCGCGGGTCCTGGATGTAACAGCCGAAGGCCGGCTGCCCGTTGGCCCGCGTCGGGATCAGCACGTGCCGTCGACCACCGCGCAGCGCGGTCGTGGCCAGGAAATTCCGTACATCCTCCAAGCCGTGGTACTCCAGCGGCAACGGCGGCATGGACAGCCACGCGTCGTCGGTCAGCATCGCCACGACCGCGTCGACGTCCCCAGCCTGGAAGGCTCGGGCGAAGTCATCCACGACCCGGCGCTCCTGGGGCGAATCCGGCAGCGGAGCACTCTTCCAATCGGACCCGGGCAGCTCGCGCGCCAGCGTTTCACGTGCCCGTTTCAGCGCGCTGGTCACCGCGTTCTCGGTCGTCTCAAGAATGGCCGCCACCTCGACGGCCCGGAATCCCAGTACGTCCCGCAGCACCAGCACCGCCCGTTGCCGGGGCGGCAGTTGCTGCAGCGCCGCCAGAAACGCCAGCGACACCGACTCCCTGGCCTCGTACCGCGCCTCCGGGCCCGGCACGTGATCGACGATCTCGTCCAGCAGCAGGTCGGGATACGGCTCCAGCCAGATGGGCTCCGCCCGGCGACGCGATGGCTCAGGCAATACGACCTCCGGTCTGTAGGCCGGCTGCTCCTGCGGACGACGCGAGCCCGCCCGCAAGGCGTTCAAGCAGCGATTGGTCGCGATCCGATACAGCCACGTCCGGACCGACGCGCGTTCCTCGAAGCCGCCGATGCCCCGCCACGCCGCCAGCAACGTCTCCTGCACCAGATCCTCGGCGTCCTGCACCGAGCCGAGAATGCGGTAGCAGTGCACCTGCAGCTCGCGCCGGTAGGGCTCCACCAACTCGCGGAACGCCTCACCATCACCGTGCCGCGCCAGCCCCAGCAGATCCTCGGCCGAGCTCTCGGCCGAGGCCGAGACGTCGGACTCCCCAGCCGGCGGGATCCCTCGCATGTTGGCTCCTTCTTCCTGGCCAGACCTCTCTCATATGGATAGACACCACCAGCCCCGGAAACTGGTCGCTCCACACCCACCTTTCTTGGCGGAGGCCCAAGGACCCCCGGACCCTGGGCCAAGGACCCCCGGACCCTGGGCCGAGGATCCCCCGGGCCCTGGGCCGAGTGACGTCACACGCTCTTGATCAGTCCTCCGTCGATGAAGTACTCGTTGCCGGTGATGTTGCTGGGTGAGGCAAGGAACGCGATCAGCCGCGCCACCTCCTGCGATGTGCTGATGCGGCCGGTGGTCACGCCGAGCCCGCCCATCGCCTGCTCCACGAACGCCTCGTGGGAGACGCCCTGCTCCTTGGCGAGACGGCCGACGAAGCCGTCGGGGTCGGTCCACACTCCGGTGTCGACCGGTCCCGGCGACACGGTGACGGCGCGCACGCCCTGACTCCCGAACTGCTCGGCGATCACCTTGGTGAGGGCGTTGAGCGCGGCCTTGGAGACGTTGTAGTCGGCGGGCCCGGCGGCCACATTGCGCGCCCCGATGGACGAGATGTTGATGACCGTGCCCCTTCGCTCGATCAGGCTGGGGAGTGCGGCGCGACTGACCCGCAGTGCGCTGTAGAAGTGCAGGTTGAACGTGTGCTCCCACGCGTCATCCGGCAGCTCGATCAGGTTGAGCTCCGCCCCCTTGGCGAAGTCGTCGGTGTCACCGACCCCCACGTTGTTGACGAGCACATCGATGCCGCCGAGCTCGTCGATGGCCCTGTCGATGAGCATGGCCGGCCCCTCGGTCGTGGAGAGGTCGACCGTCACGGGCACGGCCTCGGTCTCCTTCAGCTCCGCCGTGATGGTGCGCGAGCCGGTGACGACGCGCATCCCCTCAGCGAGCAGAGTGCGGACGAGCGTCAGGCCGATTCCCTTGCTGCCGCCGGTGACGACCGCGGTCTTGCCTGCCAGTTGCAGATCCATTCGGGCGTTCTCCCTCTTCCTGGCCTCAGCGGGCGCTGCGGCGCCAGTGAACTGCTGAGACCATCCCCAACTAGTGCAACCACAGGGTTGCACATGGCTCTTCATAACTGCAACCGCCAGGTTGCACTTCAGGGGGACAGGTCGCGATGGCGTTCCGGCCTCGCCGACCTTGTCGTGAGGGACCACCGTGATCCGGATGCGCTTCTCCCGATGAGGCCCCACAATGATCAACTAAGCAAGATCAGCAACTGTCGGCTGAAGGAGTCCCCGCCATGCCCCAAGCCCCCCGCCTTCACCGTCGAGGGCTTCTCCTCGGCACCGCCGCGATGACCGGCGGCGTCGTCCTGGGCGCTCTGCCGTTCGCCTCTCGCGAGGCGCAGGCAGCTCCCCGCGTGTACACCCGGGCGGACTGGAAGGCACGCCCGCCGAAGGCCGTGGCCACCGTGCTTCCCCAAGGCCCCGACCACATCGTCGTGCACCACACCGCCTCCCAGAACTCCACGGACTACTCGCTGGAGCACGCGTTCGGCCTGTCCAGAGCCATCCAGAACTTCCACATGGACGACAACGGCTGGGACGACACCGGCCAGCAGCTCACCATCAGCCGCGGCGGTTTCCTCATGGAGGGCCGCAACCGCAGCCTGGAGGCCATCGCCGCCCGCCAGCACGTGAGGGGCGCCCAGACCCTCGGCCACAACGACCACACGATCGGCATCGAGAACGAGGGCACCTACCTGACCGAGCGACCCACCAAGCGCCTGTGGTGGAAGCTCGCGTACACCTGCGCCTGGCTGTGCGACACCTATGACCTCGACCCCTACGAGGCCATCGTCGGCCACCGCGACTACGTCGCCACGGCCTGCCCCGGCGACGAGCTCTACGCGATGCTCCCGGCCCTGCGCGCCACGGTCGCGACCATCATGGACATCACGTCCCCCCGCCGCGAACTCCACCCACCCCGCCGCGGCCCCTTCCCCACACCGCGGACTCGCTTCGACCACGGCCCGGCCGCCTCCCCCGGCGAGCGTTAAAGCTTGGTCCGAGTCCCGGCCGTTGGCGTCGCGAAAATCCCTGCTAGTAATTTCGCGGCATGACAACGGTGTTGTGTGTTCCGCAATGGCAGGGATCGGCTTCGGACAGGGCTCCGTATCTGCGGGAGGGCGCGCTTCGCACTGCCGAGCTGGTCGAGGCGGACGAGACGGTCACGGTGCCCGTGCCCGAACGGATCGGGACGAGGAGTGAAGGTGTGCGGGCGCTGGACGTGCTCGTCGAGACCTTGCGGCTGACGGAGAAGGTGCTGTCCGGGATCGATGACACGGTGCTGACCGTGGGCGGCGACTGCGCGGTGGACCTGGCGCCGATCGCCGCCGCCCGCGCTGAGCATGGCGACGACCTGACACTCCTGTGGATCGATGCGAACCCCGACGTCTTCGCGCCAGAGGAACTGCCGTCGGGGGCGTTCCACGGGATGGTGGTGCGGGCCCTGCTCGGTGACGGCCCGGCCCCGCTCAATCCGGCCGAGCCGCTGACGCCCGCGCAGGTGGTGATCGCGGGAGAACGGGCGGACGAACCGGCCGAGCACGCCTACCTCAGGGCGAAGGGCATCCGGACGTACGGCGTCGACGACTTCGAGCGGGCGCTCGACGGCCTCACCGGCCCTGTCTACCTGCACGTCGATCTGGACGTCCTCGATCCCGCCGACTTCCGCTCGGTGTGTTACTCCTATCCGGACGGGGTGAGCGCGGAGCGCCTGATCGACCTGGTGTCACAGGTGGACGGCGTGGTCGGCGCGGCCATCACCGAGCACGCCCCCGCAGAGGACCCAAGCCCGGCCGAGACCGAGATCATCCAGCGACTGGCGGCCGCGATCCGCCTGTAGCGTTGCCACAGGACGGCCAAGGCCAGCGCGAAGGCGGCGCGCTGGCTCTTGCGCGCGGTCAGGAGATGTCGGGGAGCCAGACCCGCATGGTGGCGGGACCCCGATTGCCCCACAGGTGGTACGGGATGAGGGTGAGGGGCTCTGGTTCTCCCGCTGGAGGGCTCGGCTCGGTGCCGTAGGGCCAGGGTGTCTCCTTCGGACGGGTCTCGCGGGCGTTCACCGTCAGCGTCACCGCCGAACCGAGATCGGCGGCGGTGGTCTCGGCGGGAGGGGTCGCGGGATCCACGCCGAGCGAGTCCAGCCGTGCGTCGGGGGATTCGGCGCAGTAGACCAGCGGGCCCCGTTCGACCGCGACGCAGCCGCGCACGGCGTCGATGCGCGGGTCGGGGTGGCTCCAGCGGGGACGCATCGGGAGGTCGAGCCGGAGCTCCTCCCCCGGCCGCCAGTCGCGTTCGATCGTGACGAGCCCTGGATCCGCGGCCTGCCGGGTCTCGCCGTACGACACCGACGCGCCGCCGGCCCACGCCGGGACGCGCAGGCTGATCCGCCACGGCCCGCCAGGTGCCTCCACGACTCGTACGGTCACGGCGCCCGACCAGGGATAACCCGTCTCGACGCGGAGCCCCACGCGACCGGCGGACAGGGCGGTCTCGATCGCGCACGAGGTGAGCTGGTGCAGTTGGACCCCGTCGTCGTCCGCGGTGGCCACGTACGCCGAGAGGCTCGCCAGCGTCCGGCCGAGATTGGCCGGGCAGCACGAGACGGCGAGCCATGGTGCCCGCCGGCCCACCGGAGGCCGCCCCCAAGGCCACTGTCCCTCGACACGCGGCGGTCCCAGGACACGCTGCTGGAGGGTGTTCACGTAGAAGAAGGCGCGTCCGTCCGTGGCGGGCGATGCGGCCACGACATTGAAGAGCGTCCGTTCGGCCAGATCGGCGTAACGAGGCTCGCCGGTGGCCAGCAGCAGCCGCCAGGCGAGCATGACCGAGGCGACGGCCGCGCAGGTCTCCGAGTACGCGTGCTCCGGGGGCAGCTCGTGGTCCTCGCCGAAGGACTCGTCGGAGTAACGCGAGCCCATCCCGCCGGTGATGTACGTGCGGGCGGCCACCGTGCGCTCCCATTGCGCGATCACGGCCTGGAGCAGTTCGTCGTCGCCGGTCTCCACGGCCACATCGACCGCGCCGCTCGCCAGGTAGAGGGCGCGTACGGCATGGCCGCGCATGACGCGGGCCTGGCGGACCGGGACGTCGTCCTGGAAGTAGGTCCGGCCGAACTCGATGTCTGCCAGCGCCGGCTTGCCGCGCCGTTCCACGAACAGCCGCGCCTGTTCCAGGTAGCGGTCGTCGCCGGTCAGCCGGGACAGCTCCACCAGGGCCATCTCGATCTCGGGATGGCCGCAGACCCCCGCCCGGCCGTCCGGTCCGAACTCGCGGTACACGTGATCGGCCGCACGACGTGCGACCCCGGTCAGCTCGTCCTCGCCATGCGTGCGGGCGCGCGCCACGGCCGCCTGGATGAGGTGCCCGTAGCAGTAGAGCTCGTGGCCCCATTCGAGGTCGCGGTAACGATGACCGGGACCGTGCGGGCCGAACCGGGTGTTGAGGTAGCCGTCCGGTTCCTGGGCGGCGGCGACGAGGCCGGTGATCTCCTCCAGCCCGCCGATGTCCTTGCCGGCGCGCGCGGACTCCCAGGCGAGCCCCTCCAGCAGCTTGTAGACCTCCGAGTCGGCGAACTCCCGGCCGTTGAGCTCGCTGGGCGGGCGACCTTCCGCGGCGACACGGAAGTTGCCGATCCACCCGGTACGGGTCATCCACTCCCGGCAGTGGCCGAGGATGACCGAGGCGTTCAACTCCTGGCGGTCGCCCCAGAATCCGGGGGTGAGGCGTACTTCGTCGACACCGAGCGGGCGCAGCACGCCCCTGGTCGGAACGACCGGTCCCTTAACCACGCAATGCTCCCGACATGAATCCCCGCACGTAGTGGCGTTGAAGGACAAGGAACAGCACCAGGCACTGCAGCGCCATGACCACCACGCCCGCCTCCAGCGCGCCGTAGTCGATGGCGCCGAACGTGCGCTGCTGCATGCTCACGGTGGCGACCGGCAAGGTGAACTTGGCGGCGTCGTTGATCAGGATCAGCGGCGCGAAGAAGTCGTTCCACGCGGTCAGGAAGGCGAAGAGCCCGACCGTGATCAGCCCTGGGCGGACCGCGTGCAGCAGGACCCGGAGCAGGGCCGTGAACGTGGTGCAGCCGTCGACGAGCGCGGCCTCCTCCAGTTCCTTGGGCACGGCCTCGAACGAGTTGCGCATCATGAACACCGCGAACGGCAGCTGGAACATGATGAGCACCAGGCTGAGCCCGACGAGGGTGTTCTGCAGGTGCAGCCACCCGAGCAGCACGTACAACGGGATGAGGATCGTCGCGTACGGCACCATCAGGATTGCCAGGGTGGTCAGGAAGAGCAGGTTCTTGCCGGGGAAGGAGAACCGGGCGAACGCGTACCCGCCGAGCCCGGACACCACGAGGGTGCCGGCGACCGTCATCGCGGAGACGGCCACGCTGTTGAACAGGTACGTCGGCAGACCCTCGCCGTACTCCGCCATCTTGGTGTAGTTGCCCACGCCGAAGCCGGACGACTGGCCGCTTCCCGGCTGGCCCTTGAGCGAGGAGTAGCCGCTCCACAGGAGCGGGAACAGGAACAAGATGGCGAGAGACGCCCCGGCACCGTGGAAGCCGAATCGGGCCCTCATCCGTTCTCCTTTCGAGTCCGGCGCCGCAGCACTCCCAGCTGGACCACGTTCAGCACGATGAGGACGGCGAGCACCACGACCGACAGCGCCGCGGCCGCGCCGAGGTCGAAGCGGACGAAGGCCTCCCGGTAGATCACCATGACCATCGACATGGTGCTGTTGTCCGGCCCGCCCTGGGTGAGGATGAAGAACTGGTCGAAGGCCAGCAGCGAGCCCGTGACGCTGAGCGTGAGCATCAGCGCGAGAGCGGGCCGCAACAGCGGAAGGGTGATGTGCCGGAACGTGGCCCATCGGGACGCGCCGTCCACCCGTGCCGCCTCGTACACCTCCATGGGGATGCCCTGCAGCCCGGTGAGCAGGATCAGCATGTTGAACCCGGCGAACCGCCACAGGACCAGGACGATCGTGGAGAACAGGGCCATGTTCGGGGTGCCGGTCCAGGCGACCGGCTCGTCGATGACGCCCAGCTTGCGCAGCATGGGGTCGAGCGGCCCGATGCTGTTGCTGAACAGCCCGTAGAACAGCAGCGAGGCGGAGGCGAACCCGACCGCGCAGGGCAGGAAGAACGCGGTGCGGTAGAAGCCGGTGCCACGCCGCCGTTCCTGGACGAGCAGAGCGAGCCCGAGCGCCGCCCCGGACAGCAGGACCGTGATGATCGCCGTGTACTTGAGGGTGAACCAGACCGAGTCGCGGAACAGCTGGTTGTCGCGCGCACGCGTGTAGTCGTCCGGGAAGTTCGCAGTCGGGTCGCCCAGCAGCGGCCATCGGTGCAGCGACATCCAGAAGACCATGACGAGGGGCAGCAGGAAGAACACGGCCACGACGACGGCGGTCGGCATGGCGTATCCCCATCCCGCCAGGCCGCGCGACCTCCACCACGGCCGCCGCGGCGCCGGCCGCCGATCCCGCGCACGACCGGCCGGCGTTCCGGCGCGGGATTGGGCGGTGGTCACGCTCATCCTCACTCCTGCTTCAGCGCCGCGGTCAGCTTCTCGGCTCCGGTTCTCAGCGCGCCGCCGACGTCGTTTCCGAAGACCGCTCCCCTGGCGACCTGCAACCACGGTCCGTTGGGGTCGTTGTAGGTGGGGCCGAAGTTCATGGCGAACGGCGTCTTGCCCTTGGCCACCATGCCGTTGATCAGAACGACCCGGGGATCGGCGGCGGAGTACTTGTTGCTGGCCAGGTCGGTGCGGGCCACGACGTCCTTGTTCTTGGCCACGATCTCGGTCTGGGCCTGGTCGGACATGGTCCAGGCGATGAAGTCCCAGGCGGCGTCCGCGTTCTTGGAGGTCGCCGAGATGCCGACGGAGTCCCCGCCGACGAACGTCGACTCCCCGCCGTCCGGCCCGGGGATGGGCGCGACGCCCACCTTCACCTTGTCGTCGTCCGGCATCGTCCCGAGCGTGGTGGACGGCATGGGCAGGAGGCCGACCTTGCCCTTGGGGAAGACGCCGGTCCAGGTGGCGCCCTTCTCGTCCTTGGCGGCCGGGTCGACGACGCCATTCGCCCAGAGGTCCGGTAGGTCTGGAAGACCTGCTGGGCCTGCGGACTGTCGATGGTGGAACGGGTGCCCTGCTCGTCCATGACGTCGCCGCCCGCGGCCCAGATCGACGGCCAGTAGGTGAAGACGTAGCAGCCGCCGCAGGATCCACCCCAGAACGTGCCGTAGGTGTCGCCGCCGACCTTCTTGCGGATGGTGGTGGCGTGCTGGGCGAACTCCTTGAGGGTCTTCGGCGGTTTCTCCGGGTCGAGGCCCGCCTTCTTGTAGAGCACCTTGTTGTAGAAGAGAACGGACAGGTCGAGGGTGTGAGGCAGGGTGTACTTGCGTCCCTCATGCGTGCCGAGCTTCATGTGCGACGGCGCCATGGACGCGGCGTACGGCAGCTTGGCGATCCGGTCGGAGAGGTCGAGGAAGAGCCCTTGAGAGGTGTACTTCGGAACGAAGATCACGTCGGCGGCGAAGACGTCGGGCAGGTTGCGGGCCCCGGCGGCCGCGGCGATCCGGGGCTGGTAGTTGTCGACCGGGATGACGGTCAGCTTGACCTTGTTCTTGTGCGAGGCGTTGTAGGCGTCGACCAGCCTGCGGGACTGCGCCTCCGTGGGCGACCGGGTCCACATGGTGATCGTGGTGCCGTTGCCGGAATCCCCCGTGTCTCCGTCGCCACCGCAGGCGCCCAGCGCAAGTCCGAGCGCGAGCACTCCCACGGCGCATCGATTGCTCTTCATGGCCCCTCCTTCTGGAGACCGGACGTGTGTAAGGCGTCACACGGACCCTCGTGCCGAAAACACCTAAAAGGTTTTCGGTACACTGATTAGAGCTATAAACCTGGTAGGAGACCCTGTCAACGGCCTGTTACGGGAACGTGTCTCGTGCGGCCGATGTCGGCCTTTACGAAAGGTTTTCTGCAATGGGACGGAAGCGATCGGTCACGATCAGTGACGTCGCGGCCGGCGCCGGAGTGTCGATCGCCACCGCTTCCAAAGCGCTCAACGGGCGCGAGCAGGTACGGGCCGAGACCCGGGCCCGGGTGCTCCAGGTCGCCGAGGAGCTCGGATTCCAACCCAACGCCCTGGCGCGCGGTCTGCTCAGCGGGCGGACGCAGACCGCCGGCCTGCTCACCGACGGGGTCGACCGGTTCAGCCTGCCGGTGCTGCTGGGCGCCGAGGACGCCTTCGGCGCGGGCCAGATGTCGGTCCTGCTCTGCGACGGCCGCGGCGACTCCATCCGCGAGCAGCACTACATCCGGACGCTGCTCGCCCGCCGCGTCGACGGCCTCATCGTCGTCGCGGACAGTACCGACCCCCGCCCGTCCATCACCGACGATCTGCCCATTCCCGTCGTGTACGCGTACGGGCCCTCCACCGACCCCGCGGACGTGTCGTTCGTACCCGACGACGTCGGCGGCGCCGGACTGGCCGTCAACCATCTCCTCACCCTGGGCCGCCGTCACATCGCGCACGTGACAGGTCCCGTCGAATACCTGGCTGCCAGGGACCGCGCCGCCGGCATGCGCGCCGTCCTGGACGAGGCGGGCCTGCCGCTCGCCGGAGGCGAGGTGCTGCACGGCGCCTGGTCACAACGCTGGGGCAGGCAGGCGGCCGAGCTGCTGCTGACGACCGTCCCCGAGCTGGACGCGGTGTTCTGCGGCAGCGACCAGATCGCCTACGGCGTCGCCGAGGCCGCGCACGAGCTCGGCCGCCGGATTCCCGACGACCTCGCTGTCATCGGCTACGACAACTGGGACGTCTTCGCCACCGAGGCCCGGCCTCCCCTCACCACCGTCGACATGAACCTCGAACGTCTCGGCCGCGCCGCGGCCCAGCACCTGTTCACCGCCATCGACGGCGGCGCAGGAGGCGGCGTGCACCGCATGCCCTGCCGCCTCGTCGTCCGGGACTCCACCGCCCCCCGCCGGACCGGTTGAAACCGCGTCACCGCTGGGACGAGCGGCCGATCCCGGCCATCCGACGGTGCACGACGCCCGAAAGGACCCGGGGCATGATCACACGTCCGGATTTCCCAGGCTTTTCCCAGGTTTCGCCATAAGCGACGCATAAATCTGGTGTCTAGACTTCCGGACGATCATCCCCTCGTAACACCAGGAAGGCGCATCATGGCCTCTCGGAGAATCACGGTGGCCGCTGCCGCCGCCACGGCGGTCATCGCCGCGGCGTCCTGCGGCACCGGTTCGCCCATACAGTCCGCTGCAGAGAAGGCGAGTGCGGCAGGACCGAAGACCCGGCCGAACATCGTCTTCATCCTCACCGATGACCTGCACTCGAACCTGCTCCCCTACATGCCCAACGTCAAGCGAATGCAGCAGCGCGGCACGACGTTCTCGAACTTCTTCCTGACCGATTCGCTGTGCTGCCCTTCGCGGGCCACGATGCTCACCGGCCGTTACCCGCACAACACCGGGGTCTTCACCAATCAGGGCTCCGACGGCGGGTACGCGACGTTCAACCGGAAGGGCAACCACAAGCGGACCTTCGCGACCTCACTGAAGGCCGCCGGATACAACACGGCCCTGCTGGGCAAGTACATGAACGGCTACCAGCCGACGATGCCGGTTCCGCCCGGCTGGACCGAGTGGTACGTCGCGGGCAACGGCTACCCGAACTACAACTACAAGCTGAACGAGAACGGCCGCCTCGTCTCGTACGGCAAGAAGCCGTCCGACTACCTCACCGACGTGCTGTCGCAGAAGAGCATCGACTTCGCCAAGCGGTCGGTCGCCGCCAAGAAGCCGTTCATGCTGGAGCTCTCGGTCTTCACGCCGCACGGCCCGGCCACCCCGGCCCCGCGCGACAAGGGCAAGTTCCCCAAGGCCAAGGTGCCGCGCACGCCCGCCTTCAACGAGGCGGACATGTCGGACAAGCCCGCCTGGATCAAGGGCCGTCCGAAGCTCACCAAGAAGCAGATCAAGCAGCTCGACACCACGTTCCGCAAGCGCGCCCGGTCGGTGCTGGCGATCGACAAGGCGATCGGCGACATGCAGGCCGCGCTCAGGGCCAGTGGCGCCGACCGGAACACCTACTTCGTGTTCACCTCCGACAACGGCTTCCACATGGGCGAGCACCGGCTCATGGGCGGGAAGCAGACGGCGTACGACACCGACATCAAGGTGCCTCTGATCGTCACCGGACCGGGCGTGCCCGCCGGGCGCACCGTCAGCGCGCTCACGCAGAACACCGACCTGTGCCCGACCTTCACCGAGCTCGGCCGCGCGCGGCCCCCGGCGCAGGTGGACGGCATCTCGCTGGTGCCGTATCTCAAGGGCAAGCGCCCGCGGAACGAGCGGGACGGCGTGCTCATCGAGCACCACGGCCCCAACAACGTCGCCTCCGACCCGGACTTCCAGGCCGCGCCCTCCGGCAATCCCCCGACCTACAACGCGCTGCGCACCTCCCGTGAGCTGTACGTGGAATATGCCAACGGCCAGCGCGAGTACTACGACATCCGCCGTGACCCGCACCAGCTCGACAACACCGTCCAGCGCCTCTCCCCAGGTCAGCTGCGGAAGCTGAAGTCCATGCTGCGCGAACTCACCACCTGCAAGGGACGCGAGTGCCAGAAGTGATCTCTGCCTGATGGCACAACGGCCTCTCACCAGTTCACTGCTGGTGAGAGGCCGTTGTGTTGTCTCGGCTGACGCGGTTCAGACGCCTCGGTGGGAGACGGTGGCCGGGCTGAACGTGACCGGCAGGGCCGCCAGCCGACGAACCCAGAACGACGGGAGCCACATGAGCTCGTCGGGTTTGACCGCGAGCTCGATGTCGGGCAGCCGGTCGAGCAGCACCTCGACCGCGGTCCTGGCGATGACCTCGGCGAGCTCCGGAGCGGGGAAGGGGCACCCGTGGTCGCCGTGCCCGAACGACAGGTGGGCGCGGTTGCCGACGCCGGCGTCGTGCGCGGAGGGCTGCACCTGGGGGTCTTCGTTGGCCGCGGCGTACCCCATGATCAGCATGTCGCCGGGACGGATCTTGCGTCCGGCCAGCTCGCAGGAGTGCACGGCGAACCGGCCGATGACGTTCTGGGACGGCGTGTCCTCCCACAGCACCTGGTTGAGCGCCTGCACGACGCTGCCACGGCCGCCCTGGAGCGTCACGGCGAACCGCTCGTCGATCAGCATCAGCCGCAGCGCGTTGCCGATCCAGTGGCCGGTGGGCAGGTGACCGGCGCTCATCATGATCAGCAGGTCGTTGCGCAGGTCGTCAGCGGTGTAGTTGGCGGGGTGCTCCATCAGGCGGGATGTGACGTCCGGCCCGGGGCGCGCCTTGCGGGCCTCGGCCAGCCCGCGGAAGAGCTCCTGGAGCCGCTGGTGCGCCGGGACGGCGTTCTCATCGGAGCCCGCCACGTACTGGACGTCCCGGATCATGTCGGGCACCTCGGCGTCGGGAACGCCGAAGAGCTCGGCCATCACCAGCGGTGGGAGCCGGTCGGCGAACTGGCCGATCAGGTCGGCCTCACCGTCCCCGGCGAACTCGTCGATCAGCTCGTCGGCGATGCGCTCGCTGCTGTTGCCCAGCTCGGTTCGGTCGACGGCGTCCAGCGCGTCGCTGATCGCCGCGCTGCGCCGCTGGTGGTCCTCCCCCTCGGCAAGCAGGACCGACGGGTTCCATCCGACGAACGGCAGCAGAGACCAGTTCTCGGGGACCATGTCCCAGGCGTTCCAGCGGCGCGTGTCGCGGGCGAACAGGCCGGGGTTGCCGGTGACGTGGTTGACCTCCCGGTACCCGATCACGTACCAGGCGGGGATGTCGCCTTCGAGCAGGACGGGCACGACGGGGCCGTGCTCGCGCCGCATCCGCTGGAAGAAGTCCTTCGGCCGCTGGTCGAACTCCTCCCCGTACAGGCGGACGGCGTCCTCGTCGACGGGCGGCCGGACCTTCTCGTCGGTCACTGCGCGGCCTCCTTGATCGCGGCAGGGGCATGGAGTGCGGCGGGATCGTGGAGCGTGGTGAGATGCCGGACAAGTGTGATCAGCACGTCCTTGCTGGAGCCCCGGAGCCGGGCGTCGCAGTCGACCAGCGGGACGTCCTCGTCCAGTGACAGCGCGTCGCGCACCTGGCCCAGCGACGGCTGCGGGTCGGGGCCGTCGAACCGGTTGACGGCCACCACGAACGGCATCTTGTGGTGCTCCAGCCGGTCGAGCGGGTAGAACGAGTCCTCCAGGCGGCGCGTGTCCACCAGCACCACCGCGCCGAGGCTGCCTGAGAACAGCTGGTCCCAGATGAACCAGAACCTCTCCTGGCCGGGGGCTCCGAACAGGTAGAGCACGCGGTGTTCGTCCAGCGAGATCCGGCCGAAGTCGAACGCGACCGTGGTGGTGCGCTTGTCGGCGACGCGGCTGGGGTCGTCGATGCCGACTCCGGCCTTCGTCATGACCTCCTCGGTGCTCAGCGGGCGGATCTCGGAGACCGAGCCGACCATGGTGGTCTTGCCGACACCGAAGCCGCCCACGATCACGATCTTCAGCGCGTCCCGTGCGGTGCGGCGCAGGGGCACGTCGCCCGCGGCTCCGGCCTGCGCTCCGGCGGGTCCGGGTTCCGCTGCCCGGTCAGAGGCTTTCGAGTCCAACGAGCACCTGCTTCAACGTTTCCAGGTCGGCCAGGTGGGTCGTCGCGTTGGCCGAGGTCGGATGACGGACGGTGATGTGACCGGTGTCGCGCAGGTCAAGCAGCAGGATCTTCACCACGCTCACCGGCAGCCTCAGGTGGGAGGACAGCTCGACCACGGCCACCGGCTCGTGGCGGCACAGCCGCAGGATCGTGACGTGCTCGGACTGCATGCCGGGCGCCGGATCGTTCTCGGCGATGACGAGCGTGACGAGGTCGAGGGCGTCGTCGTCGATCCGGCTGCGGCCACCGGTCACGGTGTAGAGCCGATCAGGCTCCTCGTGGTTCAGGGCGCGCAGGCTCATGTCGGGGTGGCGGTGCGCGGCGCCGCGGTCAGGTAGCCGCCGATCTGCTCCACCAGTTCGTTCATGCTGTGCCCGACGAGGCCGACGTCGGCGTCCTCGTGGGCCACGACGGCCAGGTGCGCCCCCTCACCTGCCGGGACGATGAGCAGCAGCCCGCCGGCGAACTCCACCATCGACTGGCCGGCGCCGACGCCGCTGCCGAACTCGTGGGAGGCGGTCAGGGACAGGCTCTGGATTCCCGACGCGATGGCCGCGAGCTGGTCGGCCTTGTCGTCGTCCAGCTGGGGGGTGTGGCAGATCTCCAGACCGTCCCTGGACAGCACCAGGACGTGCTGGACGCCGGGGGCCCGGTCCACGAGGGACGCCAGAAGCCAATCGAGTTGGCGCTCATCGGTGCTCATCGAGATCACGGGGCGGCGCCCGCCGCGGCTACGCGCCCCTGCCTCCTATCTGTCGATCCTGCGGTCCGGACGAGGATGCCGGGACCGGTCGGCCTTGCGGCCCGTCCGCCGAAGGGGTCGCAAGGCCATGAGCCCTGCTCATCGGGTCTTTGGCGGACGTGGTGCGTTCTCATCGGAGCCTGTCGTCGTGCCGGACGCCGTGCCCGTGGGGATGTCTGACGCTGTGCCGGACGCGGGGTCCGACGTGGAATCGGTCGCGGTGTCGCCGGTCGGCTTGTGGCGTCCCGAGGCGGATTCGCGGAACGCGGCGAACCGCGCTCCCGGATCGCGGGGCTTGGGAGCGGGAGCCGCCTCCTTCTTGACCGTCCCGGTGAGCGTGGCACCGCGACGGCGTTTGGGCAGATATGTCTCATCATCGGAGGCGCCTGCGTCCGGTGTCGCCGCCACGGCTCCGACCGTGGCGGGTTCGCGGACGGGCATGGGAGTGCCCTTGGGTGCGCTCTGGATGGACTCCGACAACGTTCCCCTGGAGACGTCATCGGAGGAGTGGCTGATGAGCCTGCGCGGGATCAGCACCACCACGCCGACGCCGCCGCGCGAGGACGGCCGGAAGTTGACCTTCAGGCCGTGCTTGCCGGCCAGCCTGCCGACCACCGCCAGTCCAAGCCGGGTCCCGGGCAGCGACGTCAGGTCGGCGGCCTCGGAGACCAGCCGTTCGGCGCGTTCCCGCTCGCGCTGCCGCATGCCCAGTCCGCTGTCCTCGATGGTGACGACGACCCCCGCGCCCTCCTCCTCGGCGTAGACGTGCACGGCGGTGCCGTGCGGGGAGAAGTTGGCGGCGTTGTCCATCAGTTCGGCCAGCACGTGCATGACGCCCTCGGCGGCGAATCCGGCGACGGCGGCGGTGCTGGTCGAGTGGTACTGAACGCGCTGGTAGGAGGCGATCCGGCCCATGGCGCCACGGATGATGCTCTCCAGCACGATGGGCTTGGTCCAGCGGCGTCCTGTACGGCCGCCGCTGAGCAGCGCGATGCTGTCGGCCAGGCGTCCCATCTGGGAGACGTGGTGGTCGAGGTCGAGCAGGTCGCCGAAGACCTTGTCCTCGTTGTACTGGTCCTCCAGTTCCCGCAGCTGGGCGAGCATGCGGGTGGTCTGCGCCTGGATCCTCGCCGCCGCGCTCGCCGCCGCCGCCATGGCCGACGCCCTGGTGCGCTCCCCTGCGGCGAGGTCGTCGGCGAGGTCGCGCAGCAGCCGTTCCAGCACGGCGTTCGAGGGCGCCGGGAGCTCGGCCAGCACGGACGCCGCCGAGGCGCGGTCGCCGCGGATCCGCTTGGTCATGGCGGGCAGCGTGGAGTCGGCCAGCTGCTTGATCTCGTCCTCCAGGACGGTCAGCTGCGCCCTGGCCTGTACCGCGCTCCGCTCGCTCGCGGCGACGCCCTCCACGACCATGCTCACCAGACGGCCCAGCGGCTGGTCGGGCGTGGCCCTGAGCTCGGCCAGTGACGTGTCCGGTGACGCGCCCTTCTGGAGCCGTCCGATCAGCGCGGGCAACGGCCCGTCGACCAGTTCCTGAAGCCTGCGCTCCAGCTGGCCGCTCTCGTTCTCCACCTGCGCCAGCCGGCTACGGACGGCCCGCGCGCACTCGGCATAGTAGGCCGCGACACCGATGGCCAGGCTCACGATCAGCGCGGCCACGCCGCCACCGCCCGCCGCGACCAGCGTGCGTGACTGCTCGTCCACCGCCAGAAGCGTTCCCAGCCAGGCGCCGCCACCGACGATCGCCACGACCAACCAGATCCGGAACGCGCGTTCCAGCGCGACGCGCTCGATGCGTGGTCGACCTGCTTGTGCTGCCATCCATCGTGTCCTTGTGAGCGTTGGCGACCGGCGCAGGACTCGTCGACCCGTCGCACAGGGGCCATAACGGAATAAGGCGTGTTAAGGATGCACCATAACGCTCTTGCCCACCTGTAGTTACACAAAAGTTCCGATCACTCACAGAGATGACAGCGGGATCGATGCCCGGAATCCCAGTCCTTGTCCCTCGATGGTCAGCTCATCGTCGCCGCTGTGTGGCGCGAACAGCGCCTCCCCGGGGTTCAGGAGGTGAGTGATACCGCCTCGGGTCACGGTGAGGGAGCCGTCCAGGCAAAGGATGCTGCTGGGGCCGGGCTCCGGGACCGTGATGAGGGGACGCGGGCGAAGCCTTGTCAGCTGAAACTGCTCCACTGGCGCCGGATACATGTCCTCGCCCGTGGGCAGCGTCACCGGCTTGACGACCTCCGGCTCGGAGGGCGTGAAGTCCGCGACGGCTGCAAGCTCGGCTTGGTCGACGTGCTTGGGAGTGAGACCTCCGCGCAGCACGTTGTCGGACGAAGCCATGACTTCGACGCCTGTCCCCTGCAGGTAGGCATGGATGGTGCGAGGTCGGGCGTACAGGGCTTGCCCTGGTGCGAGCGTGACGAGGTTGAGCAGAAGCGAGGTGACACATCCCGGATCGTCGGGCTGGTCCGCCGCGATCCTCGCCGCAGTGCGCAGTGCCACTTCCGGGTCGCTCCTGCGCGGCGCTTCAGGCCCGTCCCTCCGCGCTTCAGTCGCGCCTGTGCGCACTTCCGCGACGAGTGCGGGACGATCGTCGGTGGGCCAGGAGTTGAGCACGTCGAACGTCTCGCGGGGACCGCGCTGCTCCAGGACGCCGGCGATCCGTTGCAGCCGCGTACCGCCGAGAGCTCGCAGCAAGCGGGCAGCCTCTCTCGGCTCGCGGATGCCACAGAGCGCGTCGAAATCGGTGACGGCGTACAGCAGTTCCGGTTTCGGCCAATCATCGCGGTAGTTGCGCTTCGGGTCGTCGCGTGGAATGCCGAGCGCCTCCTCCCGGGTGAATCCACGTACGGCCTGCTGCGCGTCGGGGTGCACCTGGATCGACAACGGCTTGGCCACCGCGAGGACTTTGAGCAGGAAGGGCAGGCGATCGCGGCCAGGGCCGAGGAGACCCGGGCGGTCCGCGTCGATCACGGTCAGCAGGTCCGTTCGGGCGGAGACTCTGGACGGCGCTGCCGGGTGCGCCCCGATCCAGATCTCCGCCTCGGGCTCAGCGGTGGGGAAGGGCCTGCCTTGCAGCGCCGCAATGGTCGTCCGTGAGCCCCATGCGTAGTTGCGTACAGGGTTGTCCAGACCAATCAACTGCGTGTCGCTGAACGTGTTTGCCAAAGTCGGCACGTCCTTGGAACGTCAGCGGTGTCCCGGAACGCCCTCGAAGGCGTTCCGGGACACCGCTGACTCATCTGTCGAGGGTTACTTGGTGAGCGGGGACAGCTTGGGGTCGTTGGCGTAGGCCTGGGCGGCGTTGGCCTTGGTGACGATGACCGGCGGGAGCAGGAACGCCGGGACGACCTTGACGCCGTTGTTGTACGACTTGGTGTCGTTGATCTCGGGCTCGCCGCCGCCCTGCAGGGTCTTGACCATCTTCACGGTGTCCGCGACGAGCTTGCGGGTGTCCTTGTTGATCGTGGAGTACTGCTGCCCGGCCATGATGGACTTCACCGACTCGACCTCGGAGTCCTGGCCGGTGACGACCGGGACCGGCTTGCCGGCGCCCTTGACCGAGGTGATGATGGCCCGGGCGAGGGTGTCGTTGGGCGACAGGACACCGTCGACGGTCTTGCTGCTGTAAGTGGAGGTCAGCAGCGCGTCCATACGCTGCTGTGCGACCTCGGCCTTCCAGCCCTGGACGGCGGTCTGCTTGATGTCGGCCTGGCCGGAGCCGACCTTGACCTCGCCCTTGTCGATGAGCGGCTTGAGAACGTCCATCGCGCCGTTGAAGAAGACCGCGGAGTTGTTGTCGTCCGGCGAGCCGGAGAACAGTTCGATCGTCCACGGCCCCTTCGGCTTCTTGGCCTTCATTCCGTCGAGCAGTGCCTGGCCCTGCAGCTGGCCGACCTTGAAGTTGTCGAAGGCGATGTAGTAGTCGACGTCCTTGGTGTTGGTGATGAGCCGGTCGTAGGCGATGACGATCGCGCCGGACTGCTTGGCCTGTGCCACCTGGGTGGACAGCTGGGCGGCGTCGGTCGCGCCGATGACGATGACCTTCGCGCCCTTGGTGACCATCGCGGAGATCTGCGCCTGCTGGTCGGCGACGGTGGTCGAGGCACCCGCGTACTGCACGTCGGGCTTGAAGCCCGCTTCCTTGAGCCCGTTGACGAAGAGGTCACCGGCGAGCACCCAGTTCTCCGACGTCTTGGAGGGCAGCGCGACGCCGATGACGGAGTCCGCCTTGAAGCCCTTCGCCGAACTGCCGCTGCCCTCTCCCTCACGTTCGTTGGAGCAGGAGGTGGCGCCCAACGCCAGCATGGCCGCTGCGCTCGTCGCGATGGCTCTGGTGAGAAGTTTGCGCATGCTCGGGTGACCTTTCTCGATGTGCTGCAGGGGTGGGTCCACCGCGGCGGTGGGGTGGTGCAGCTGCGGCGGTGCGGTGGTGAAGCTGTGTCAGCCGTCAGCCGTCAGCCGTCAGCGTCAGCCGTCAGCGTCAGCCGGCTGCCGAGGCCTTGTCGGTCTCGCGGGACGAGTCGGCCCCCGCAGTCACCGGCGCCGGTTCCTCACGGCGGAACGGGCGCATGATCGAGCCGATGACCGAGAAGCGGCCCTGGCTGTTGTTGTAGACGTCGAGCGCGGCGGCGAGCAGCAGCACCAGGCCCTTGATGATCTGCACCATGTCCGAGCCGACGCCTTCGAGTTGCAGGCCGTTGTTGAGCAGGGCCATGACCAGGCCGCCCACGATGGAGCCGCTGATGGTGCCGAGGCCGCCGGAGACGGCCGCGCCGCCGATGAACACGGCCGCGATCGCGTCGAGCTCCCAGCTGAGCCCGTCCTGCGGGCCGGAGGCGGCCGACCGCGCCACGAAGATCATGCCGGCGAGCGCGGCGAGGACCGACATGTTCATCATGACGAAGAAGTTGACCCGCTGGAGTTTCACACCGGACAGCTCGGCGGCGCGGGCGTTGCCGCCGACCGCGTAGATGTGCCGGCCACCGGCGGTGTTGCGGGTGTAGAACGAGTAGGCGATCACCAGGACGGCCAGGATGATGCCGGACACCGGCAGGCTGGTGCCGACCCGGCCGCCGGCGAAGCGCAGCGTGGCGAAGACGATGACGCCCACCATCACGGCCAGGCGCACACCGGAGACCCACACCGGCGTCGGCTCGGCGCCCATCTCCTGCCGGATCTGCCGGGCCCTCCACTCCCTCCACACGACTGCGGTGCAGGCCGCCAGGCCCAGGAGCAGGGTCAGGTTGTTGTACCCGGTGTTCGGGCCGACCTCGGGAAGGAAGCCGGCGCCGATGGTGCGAAAGCCCTCGGGGACCGGCACGGTGTCGGCGTTGCCGATGAACTGGTTGCCGCCCCGGAACAGCAGCATCCCGCCCAGCGTGACGATGAACGCGGGCACCCCGACATAGGCGACCCAGAAGCCCTGCCAGGCACCGATGGCCGCGCCGACCAGCAGGCCCAGCACGATCGCCGCCTGCCAGGGCAGGTCGTGCTCCTGCATGGCCTTGGCGACCACGATGCCGGTGAACGCGGCGACCGAGCCGACCGACAGGTCGATGTGCCCGGCGACGATCACCATCAGCATGCCGATGGCGAGGATGAGGATGTAGGAGTACTGGCTGACGACCGCGATGAGGTTGCCGGAGGTCAGCGTGAGGCCGTCGGTCAGGACCTGGAACAGCAGGATGATCGCCACGAGCGTGAAGATCATGCCGAACTGGCGGGCGTTGGAGGCGGTGCCCCCGAAGAGGTTCTTCTTGAGGTCTTGGTAACGGCTCATCGCGTCGCCATCTTCTTCGTAGAGGTCATCTGCTTCATGAGGAGTTCCGGGTCGGCGTCGCGGCGCGAGACGTTGCCGGTGATGGTCCCCTCGAACACCGTGTAGATCCGGTCGCACAGGCCGATGAGCTCGGGCAGCTCGGAGGAGATGACGATGACGCCCTTGCCCTGCTCGGCGAGCCGCTGGATGATCCCGTAGATCTCGTACTTGGCGCCCACGTCGATGCCGCGCGTCGGTTCGTCGAGGATCAGCAGGTCCGGATCGGTGAACATCCACTTCGCCAGGACGACCTTCTGCTGGTTGCCCCCGGAGAGCTTCGTGACGCCCTCATCGACCGTCGGCGCCTTGACCCGCAGGTTGTCGCGGTACTCCTCGGCGACGCGGTGTTCCTTGACCTGGTCGATGACGCCGTGCCGCGTGATCTTTGGCAGCTTGGCGGCCACGATGGAGGTCTTGATGTCGTCGAGGAGATTGAGCCCGATGGCCTTGCGGTCCTCGCTCACGTACGCCAGGCCGTGCCCGATCGCGTCGGCGACCGACTTGAGCTGGATCTCCTTGCCGTCCTTGTAGACGTGCCCGCCGAGCCAGATCCCGTAGGACCGGCCGAACAGGCTCATCGCGAGCTCGGTGCGCCCGGCGCCCATGAGACCGGCGAAGCCGACGATCTCGCCGCGGCGGACGTTGAAGCTCGAGTTCTTGCAGACCAGCCGTTCGGTGGAGATCGGGTGGCGCACCGTCCAGTCCCGGACCTCGAAGAACACCTCGCCGATGGCGGGGGTGCGATCCGGGAACCGGCTGCCGAGCTCACGGCCCACCATGCCGCGCACGATGCGGTCCTCGTTGACCCCGTCGGCGTGCACGTCGAGCGTCTCGATGGTGCGGCCGTCGCGCAGGATCGTGATGGAGTCGGCGATCGCCTCGATCTCGTTGAGCTTGTGCGAAATGATGATCGAGGTGATGCCCTGCCGCTTGAACTCGCGCAGCAGCTCGAGCAGGTGCCGGGAGTCGGCCTCGTTGAGGGCCGCGGTGGGCTCGTCGAGGATGAGCAGCTTCACGTCCTTGGCGAACGCCTTGGCGATCTCGACGAGCTGCTGCTGGCCGACGCCGATGTCCTTGATGAGCGTGTCGGGATCCTCCTTGAGGCCCACCTGCTCCATCAGCTCGACGACGCGGCGCTGGGCGCCCCTCCAGTCGATCGCGCCACGCCGGCGCGGCTCGTTGCCCAGAAAGACGTTCTCGGTGATCGACATGCCGGGCACCAGGGCGAGCTCCTGGTGGATGATCACGATGCCGGCGCGCTCGCTGGCGCGGATGTCGGCGAACCGGACCTCCTGGCCCCGGTAGATGATGTCGCCGCTGTAGGTGCCGTGCGGATGCACGCCGCTCAGGACCTTCATGAGCGTCGACTTCCCGGCGCCGTTCTCCCCGCAGATGGCGTGGATCTCGCCGGTACGGACCTCCAGGTTGACGTCCGCGAGGGCGACCACGCCGGGGAACGTCTTGGTGATCGAGCGCATCTCGAGCAAGGTCGGGGCCTTGTTCACGACCGCGTTCACAACAGCGGCCCCCCGCTTCGCGGCCCGCCACGACCAGGCCGGTCCGGACCTGGAGCGACGCAGCATGGCAATGACATCAACCCACTCCGGTGATCTTGTCTGTGACTCCCGGCCATGGCGGCGAGCTCACCCGTCGCCGATGCCCTATGTGAGGTGCGTTACGTCCCGAGACCTTAAATCCAATTGTTTTACAAAGTCAACGGGCCTGGGACAGAATGTCGCAGAGGGTGAGCAGAGAGGATCGTCGGTGCGGAGAGCAGGCACGAATCTCCCCAAGGTGGGCCGGTACAACCGGGCGGTGGTGCTGGATCAGATCCAGCTCGCCGACGGCGTCAGCCGGGCGGAGATCGCCCAGCTCACGGGCCTCACCCCGCAGACCGTCTCCGGGATCGTGCGGCGGCTGCTCGATGAGGGCATCGTGCGCGAGGACGGCTCCAGCCGGGTCGCCGGCCTCGGCAAACCCCGTACCACGCTGCGGATCAACGCCGACGCGGGAAGTGCGGTCGGGCTCCACTTCGACCCGGTCGAGCTCGCGTGCGTCGTGGTCGACCTGCTCGGACGGCCGCTGGTGATGAAGCGGCGCCCGACACCGCCGGGCGCCACCCCGGCCGATGTCGTCGCGGCCATGGCCCATCTGGTCGCCGACGTGCTCGCCGAGGCCGACGTGCCGCGCGACCGGGTGCTCGGTCTCGGCCTGGCCAGCCCAGGCCCCATCGACCAGGAGCACGGCATGGTGGTCGCACCGCCGAAACTCGCGAACTGGACGCGGGTGCCGATGAAGCAGCTGCTGAGCGAGGCGACGGGTCTACCGGTCACCTTGGACAACGACGCCACCGCCGCGGCGATCGGCGAGCGGTGGTCGGGCGCCGGAAAGGGCGTGGCGAACTTCGCCTACTTCTTCTTCGGCACCGGCATCGGCGGCGGTCTCATCCTCAACCACCAGGTCTTCCGGGGCGGCTCCCTGAACGCCGCGGAGTTCGGGCACACGTCCGTCCTGCCGGACGGTCCGGAGTGTTACTGCGGCATCCGGGGCTGCCTGGAGAGTCTGGTCAGCCCCGCAGCGATCGTCGCCGAGACGCATCGCAGGCTCGGTGAGCAGCGCGGCGGCAGCGTGCTGTCGGAAGCGTTCCACCGCGATCCGGCCACCGTCGACCACGCCGCGATCAAGCACGCCGCCGTATCCGGCGATCCGGTCGCGGCCGCGGTCATCGAGGAGGCCGCGCGGCACGTCGCCACCGTCGTGGTCAACGTCGTCAACATCACCGACGTGGACCTTGTCGTGCTGGGCGGTCACGGCATCCGGAACGTCGAGAAGCCCTACGTCGACGCGGTTACCTCGGCTGTCGCCGCAAGACCGCTGTCACGACACGTCCGGGTGGTCGACATCGAGCTCTCCCCCTTGGGCGCGGACGCCGCCGTCGTGGGCGGTGCCGCACTCGTCCTCCACGCCACGTACTCGCCACAGCTGTCAGAGCTTCTCGCTGATTGAAGGGACGTCCATGGACCAGAACGTCGTGCTCGGCGTGGACATCGGCGGTACCAAGATCAGCGTCGGCTTGATCAGCGCGGACGGGCAGGTGCACAGGCACGTCGAGACCGCAACGCCCGCCACCGAACCCCTCATCACCGAAGCGCTTCGCGGGTTGCTCACATCGATCGCGGGTGACGCGCCGCCGGTGGCCGTCGGGCTGGCCTCGGCCGGGCCGGTCGACCTGGTGCGCGGCACGGTGAGTCCCGTGAACATCCCGGCCTGGCGCGACTTCCCCTTGATCGACCTGGTCGGCGACATCGTGCCCGGTGTTCCGGTCACCCTGGTCGGCGACGGCATCGCCCATGCCCTGGGAGAGCACTGGCTCGGCGCGGGGCGCGGCGCGACCTCGATGCTCGGGATCGTGGTGTCCACCGGCATCGGAGGCGGTCTCGTCCTGGCCGGCGCGGCGTACCCGGGGCCCAGCGGCAACGCCGGCCATCTCGGTCACATCGTCGTCGACCCCGCCGGTCCGCCCTGCTCATGCGGTGCGGCCGGCTGCGTCGAGGCCTTTGCCAGCGGCCCGTCAATGGTCCGATGGGCCCAGGGGCACGGCTGGACAGGCCCGGACGCCCGCGCCCTGGCCGCCGACGCCGCCCAAGGCGACACCATCGCCGTGGCCGCCTTCGAGCAGGGAACCCAGGCACTGGCACGCGGCATCGCCGCAGCCGCGGCACTGTGCGACCTCGATCGCGTCGTCATCGGCGGCGGAGTCTCAGCCGCCGGCGAGGTGCTGTTCGCGCCGCTGCGACGGCACCTCGAACACACCATCACCCTGGACTACGCCCGGCGCGTCACCGTGCGCCCCTCCACCCTCGGACGGCACTCCGGCCTGCTCGGCGCCGCAAGAAGCGCGCTTGCCGCGAGGGCGGGTGTTGCCTCCACAACCCGTCCTTGCGCGGGGCATCGAACGGCGGACGGCAGTGCCGAGTCGTCCACCGGGGAAGGTTCGAAACCTGCCCCGCGCAAGGCGGAACCATCTAGTCCCTGAGCGCCGTCCGACGTCCGGACGCAAGGGAGATGGGACGTGTCGTCACTTGAGCCAGAGCAACCAGTCGAACGGCCGCTCGGTGCACTTGTACGCGTTGTAGTTCTCGCGCACGTACTCCTGCCCCGCGTCAACACACTTCTTCTTGGACCTTCCGTACACGCATCCGCGGCTCCTCTCGCTGGACCAATTTCGAAAGATCATTTCAACGCGAGGGCGGCCAGACGATCACAACAGCTGTCGAGCCGACTCAATGATCTTCGGGGATTCCCGCTCTTGAAGATCACCCGCGCCAGTGCTCGGAGATCCAGTGCTCGGAGATCCAGTGCTCGGAGACCCGGTTCCCGTCGGCCCGCCGGGAGCGGGTCGCTCCCGGCGGGCCGGCTTCCCACCAGCGTGGGCTCAGTAGGGGCAGGTCTGGCGGTATTTCTGGATCGTCGGGCTGGGCGCGGGGGGCGGCGGGCACAGGAACTGGGTGTAGCGGGTGTCCTCGTCGACCCAGCGCTTCATCCAGGAGATGGCGTACTTGGCGATCGTGTTGTTGTCGCTGGTGAAGGTGAAGTGTCCGGCGTTCTCCAGCTCCAGGTAGGCCTTTTCGTCCGCGAGCTGCGTGTAGAACGGTTCGGCGTGGAAGCCGGGGCTGGCGACGAAGTCGTTGTCGCCGCCAATGATCATGGTCGGGACGCGGACGTTGCTCCAGTCCATGCCGAGGTCCCAGGGAGCGAGCGGGATCGCGGCCTTGAGGCTCGCGGACTGCTGCGCGGCGCGCAGGGTGCCGCCGCCGCCCATGGACCAGCCCATCACCGCGAGACGGTTGGGATCGATCCGGTTCTTGATCGTGTTGTCCTTCTTCATGAAGTCGAGCGCGGAGAGCAGCTGGGCCGCTCTGGCCTCGGGCAGGTCGAACCCGGTGGTGATCTCCAGGGTCATGACCACGAAGCCCTGGGAAGCGAGCCGCGGCCCGTACCAGGACACCAGGGCCTCGGGTGAGACGAAGCCCGGTGCGACGGCGATCGCGCCGAATGTGCCCTGGCTGGTGTCGGTCGGGTAGTAGACGGTGCCCTCCCGGATGCCCGGATGGCTGAACGCGCCGACCTTCTTGCTGGCGATGGCGAACGGACCCAGCTTGGCGGTGACGCTGGCCTCCGTGGGTGCCGGCCCTCGCTGGTAAGGGTTGGCGACTGCGTGGGAGGTCGCGGGGTTGACCATGATTCCGGCGACCAGGGCCGCTATCGCGGGAATCAGCTTGAGCGATTTCTTCACCGGCGGGCTTTCCCTTCCATGGGGGCGAATGCCGCAGCCCGTTAGCGCTTTGGCGACCGACGGGACGGGGCATCAGTGTGGGATCGTCCAGTCGTCCGCGCTTTGCGGAAACCGCTGAAGTTGTGGGCGTCTCTTTATCGGGAAGCGCAGGCTCAGCGAGAGCAAGGGGTGTTCGCGTCTCCGCATAGTCAGGCAGGTGAGTCGTCACCGGCGCTGAATGTAAGGACAGATTGCATGTCCGATGCCGCGCGGCGGAGTAGCCAGCCAGCTCACTTCTCGCGGGCACCTACCGGGGCGCCGCCGCCATCCGCCTCTCCTGACAGGAGGAGAACCCAGAGCACCCGCCGCTGCATGAAGCACGCGGCGAGACGATGATCATGTTGGGGGGTGAGCGTTGAGCCAGGCTGCAGCCCGGCGGGCTGACGCGCGTGACAACCACGCGTCCTGGACTATCTCGGCCAGTTCGTCCCGGGTGATCTCACCGATACGGCTGGCCCGCAGCAGTACGGACAGGTGGCCGTTGAAATGCGCGGTGGTGAAGAACGGCGACGCCTCGTCCTGCACCAGCGCCTGCTTGTCCTCTTCGGACGCGACCCAGAAAACGATCACATCCTGATAGCGTTCGCCGGTCTCGAGATCGACCGCGTCCGGCCGCGGGTTGCGGAAGAAGATGAACGACTTCCCACCCACCTGGTAGATCGGATTGTCGCCGGTCCCGGGGTAAACGGTGACATGGGGCATTGCCAGAGCAAGCTCGTGCACGTCCTCGACCCGCGCGGGCCGATTCTCCTCGTCCGGCATGGTCTCAGAATAAGCGGCGCGGTCAGGGAGTCTGGGCTTTGCGCGCTAGGACGAGCCGGGCCCGCGGACTGCCGTCCTTGCGTCGGCCCAGGGCCGTCAAGGGGGCTGTCGTCACGGTGAATCCGGCTGCTGTCAGCTCGTCGCGGACCGCGTGCAGCGAGCAGGTGCGGTAGTACATGACGAACGGGGGACGCCACACGGCATTGCGGACCCGCATGGCCATGTCGAATCCGAGCAGCGCCCAGTACGTGCCCGACGCGATCGGCGGCGGCGCGGCGATCGGGAAGGCGAACAGCCCGCCTGGCCGCAGCGCGCGGTGCACACCGGTGAAGAGCGCAGGCCGTTCGGCGGGCAAGAAGTGTCCGAGCGCTCCGAAGCTGACCGCGAGGTCGAAAGCCTCGACGAAGGGCAGCGCCCGGACGTCGGCCCGGACCCACTGGGCATCCGGGTGCGCGCTGCGCGCCTGCGCGAGCATGCCGGCGCTGAAGTCGACGCCCGTGCTCCGTCCCTGGCACAGGGTTTTGAGCACCCGCATGCCCGCGCCGGTGCCGCAGCACACATCCAGGCCCTGGCCGAACGGCCCGAGCGGACGCAGGGCATCGGCGGTGGCGCCGAGAATGCTCTCGGGAGTGCGAAAAGGCGTGTGGTCGAACTTCGGAGCGAGCAGGTCATAGCCCCGCTCAACTGACGACAACGCCTGGATCGCCAGTTCACGCAGAGATGGACCTTGAGCCGAGAACACCGACACAGGGTACTTCTCCCGTCATCTGTCTAGCAGGAACTCGCTCCCCGTCGGCCAGCGTCGCCGTTGCGTGCATGATCGATGAGAAGCTGAGGTCGCCCCTCATGGAGGAAGGCCTATGAGCACCACGCCGTCCCGCCGATCCTTCCGACCCCGATGTCGCTCTCGTACTCAAGGCTTATGTGGCTTTCGCTGAGGGCGACATCAATTCGGGATCGCCGGCCTGCATCCTGAGGTGGAATGGATCGAGCCCGATGAGCTTCCCAACGGTGGTCGCCGTGTCGGGCCGGCCGCCGTCGCCGTGGCCGACGTGTACACCGTCCGCGACGGTCAGGTCATCCGGATGCGCGCCTACGCCCATCTTGACGAGGCCTTCGCCTCCTAGCACGGCCTTGCCGGGCAGGCAGGCGCGTCAACGGGGCTGGGTGTTGAGGATGTGTTCGGCGAGTTCGCGGGCGGAGGCCGCCGGGTGTGTGTCGGGACGGGTCGCTCCGGCTGCCAAGGTGCCGTCGATGAGGAGCTGGTGTTGGTCGGCGGCGTGGACGGGCTGCGGGTGGTCGAGCCTGCGGAGTTCGTCTTCGAGGAGCTGGTGGACACGCTCGCGGTAGTGGCGGGTGATGGCGTGCCCCGGATGGTCGGGGTCGGTCAAGGTGAAGTCGGCGGCCAGATAGCGACAGCCGCGGAAATCCGGCTTGCCGATGACCTCGGCGAGCCTCTCGAAGAGGGCCAGCAGGCGGTCGCGTGGGTCATCGCCTGCGGCGTCCATGGTCTGCCGGTAGTCGGCCTCGTCTTCGGCGGTGCTGCGGCGCAGCACTTCGGCGATCAGTCCGTCCTTGCCGCCGAAGTGCTCGTACAGCGACCGCCGGGCCACGTTCGCGGCTTTGAGCAGTGCATCGACGCCCACGCCGTGGCGATAGGTCAGTTCCTGGGCCGCGTCCAGCAGGCGTTCGCGTGGCCCCGGCGGTCACCGCCTGGAACGCCCTGACCGGCGACGGCAGCGGACTGCGGCCATGGCAGACCGTGGTCACCCAGGGCTCGGGCGGGGTGTCGCTGCTGGCGCTGCAGTTCGCCAAGGCGCTCGTCGCCCGGGTGATCGCCACAACGAGCGGTCCGGAGAAGGCGCAACGCCTGGCCGAACTCGGCGCCGACGAGGTCATCGACTACCGGGCCACACCCGACTGGCCCGGCAAGGTCCTGGAGGTGACCGGCCGGGGCGCCGACCGCGTCGTCGATTCGGCAGCCGAGCGCAGTTCATCGCGATGAACCGCGCCGTCGAGGTCAACCGGCTCAAGCCGGTCATCGACCGGGTGTTCTCGTTCGACGATGCCCCTGGCGCCTACCGCTACTACGCCTCGGGCAGGGCGTTCGGCAAAGTCGTCATCACTTTGAACGCAGACAGCCGCGAGGGGCACTCACTTGCGAACACGCGATCCCGTCCGAGCTGACGGATGTCAACGCGTCTCAGTCCGTCTTGAGCAGCAGCGTCTCCATCTTGTCCAGACACTGGTCGAGCCCCGCCTTGGACAGGTCCCGGGCGTGTTCGCCCGCGTATCCGTACTCGGTGATCGTCATCGACGTCAGGGCGTCGTGGACGGCGGCGAAGGTGACGACGTGCCGTACGGCGGAGGGAACGCCTGGAGGCGAGTCGATCGTGGCGCCCTCGCCGTCAGTGAACCGCAGGTCGAACTCGATCAGCTTCGGCCGTTCGATCCTGTGGTAGGTCCAGGTGTTGTACAGGTCCTGGCCGCCGAACTCGGCCGGCGCGCGCATACCGACCAACGAGGTGCCGCCGACCTGGAAGTCCAGGTCGGCACGTATACCGGTGAACCCCGTCGGGCCCCACCACTGCTGGACGTGGCCGGGATCACTCCAGGCACGCCAGACCTCCTCGATGGGCACGGCGAACTCCCGGACGGCGACGACGTCGTAGGTGCGGTCGGTGGACATGCCGGCTCCTTCGCTCTGTGACGCGGTACGTACCTGCACAGACCAGAGCCAGCGCGAAAACTCATCGCCGCTCGTCAAAGCACTCCGCCGGGCTCGGTGGAGTCCGCGTTTCTTATCTCAGTAGTCACCACCGATGTCGGGCCTCGGTATGGGCGCACAGACTGCAGCAGGTCAAATTCCCACGTCTGCGTGAAAGGCTCTCTCATGTTTCAATCCCTGACCCGCCAATTCGCCACCAAGCTGACCCGTGTCGCTGCCATCGGCGTCTCGGCCGCGCTGCCGCTGGGCGGAGCGTTCGCGCTTTCCGCCCCCGCCGCGCATGCCGACAAGTGCACGGAACTGTATGCCGAGATGGAATTCACCGGCACCCATGTCGCGGCGGACAAGTTCCGTATCTGCGAAGGCGGAGGCGTCATTCTGCTTACGGTCGGCATCCAGCAGAAGGACCCGGCCACCGGCCTGTGGAAGACCGTCGCCACCGGCGTCGGCAGCGCCGGCTACGCCTGCAAGGGGAACTCGCCTTCCAAGCGATACCGCCTGAGCGGCACCACGAGCGCGGGCGTCCTGCTGCCCTGCGCCTGACTCCCCTGCCGGTGCCCCGCCCCGCACCCATGAAGCTGACATGCGGCGCCCCGGAGCACCCGGGGTGTACGGACGTGGTCAGTGGACGGGGCGGGGCGGGCCGGTGGTGCCGGCGAGCACGGCGGTGGGCATCCTGTCCCCGGCGAGCATCATCCGCCCCGCGTCGATCCCGGCCTCGTCGGTGTGGGCTCCGGGATGACGCGGACGGCGTCGTCGAGGCGTTCGGGCCCAGCAGGATCAGCGCCTCGCAAACGTTGGCTGGGCAACGCCTCCACGGCCTTGCGCTCGGCCCCCGGCCCGATGGCCGACAGCAGGACGTCATAGCCGCGCCGTTCGGCCTCCGGGTAGATGCCCCCACCAGGTCGCTGTGGAATGCCAGACTCGCAGGTCAGAATACCTGGGGAGGCTGCCGTGCACAGACATGAACCATCACCGTCCGAGGACGCCAGGGCGTTCGACGTCCTGACGATGGTGCGTGCCGGCGTGGATGACAGGTTCGTGGGAGTGTCAGAAGGGCTGCAGACGCCGCTGATCTTCTGCGAGATCTTCCCCCCGGACGACTTCCTGCTGTACTTCTACCGGTCACCCAAGGCCCCTGACCTGGACATCGAGCCGAGCGACCTGGACCTCGGCGCGATCGCGACGGCCGTGGGGGGCGGCACCCCGCACGATGTCGGCCACGGCGAGGGGGTGGAGGTTCCGCCCGTTCCGGTGGAGGTGGTCAACGGGCTGGGGGCGGGCGACGCGTTCGGCGGCGCGGTGTGCCACGGTTTGCTGGCCGTCTGGGACCTACGGCGGACGATCTCGTTCGACAACGCCGCAGGGGCGCATGTCGCCGGTGAGCAGGCCCTGACTCGACTTCGTGAGGTGAACGATGCGTGACCGGCTGCGAGAGATCATCGAGACCAGGGCGCACGACCCCGGCGCGATCGGGCGGGCTGCGGCCCGCCGGGTGAAGGCGGCGTCCCCGCTCGGCGACGGCGGCCGCGCGATGATCATCGCGGCGGACCATCCGGCGCGCGGCGCCCTGGCGGCCGGAGGGGATCCGACCGCGATGGCCGACCGTGGCGAGCTGCTGGAGCGGCTGTGCGTCGCGCTGGCCCGCCCGGGCGTCACCGGCGTGCTGGGCACCGCCGACATCCTGGAAGACCTGCTGCTGCTCGGCGTGCTGGACGGCAAGACCGTGTTCGGCTCGATGAACCGCGGCGGCCTGGCCGGTTCCGGTTTCGAGATCGACGACCGGTTCACCGGCTGCACCGCCGACGGCATCGCGGCCATGGGGTTCGACGGGGGCAAGATGCTGACCCGGATCGCCCTGGAGGACCCCGCGACGCCGTCGATCCTGGAGAGCTCGGCGCGTGCGGTGGACGCGCTGGCCGAACGGCGGCTGATGGCCATGGTCGAGCCGTTCCTGTCGGTCTGGGAGGACGGCCGGCTGCGCAACGACCTGTCACCGGACGCGGTGATCAAGTCGGTCGCGATCGCCTCCGGGCTGGGCACGACCTCCGCCCGCACCTGGCTCAAGCTGCCCGTCGTGGCCGAGATGGAGCGCGTGCTGGCGGCCACGACGCTGCCCGTCCTGCTGCTCGGCGGCGAGGTCCGGGACGCCGACGCGGCCTTCGCCTCCTGGAAGGAGGCCTTGGCGCAGCCGATCGTGCGCGGACTGGTGGTGGGCCGGTCCCTGCTCTACCCCGCCGACGACGATGTGGCCGGTGCCGTGGACCGGGCGGTGGGGCTGCTGTGACCCGGCCGCGAACGTTTAACGCCAAGCTGCATGTGAGGGTAGGCGAGACCGCCGACGGCCCTTGCGACGGTGCGCTACTGCGCGGCCGAGCGGGTCCCCGTCGAGCCGCGCGGCGCCGGGATGGGCCACCAGCGGATCTACGGGACATCCGACCGCCCCATCGATGTCGTCGCCGAGGTACGCGGTGGAGACGCCGCGTGGGTCATCTGCGGTGAGCGCCTTTACCGGGCAGGTCGTCCATCGGCCGGTCCTCATTCCCGGTTTCACCCTCGCCCGCGTCGCGTGGCGGGCTGATCCTTGAAGCGCCGCGAGGGTCGGGCTCCGGCTGGAGCCCGGTCTGCCGTGCGGCACGGCGCCTCCGCGCGGTGCGCAGAGTGTGGGCCAGAGGTTCGGCGGTGCGGGCCAGCAGCGGCCCAGCGATGGCCAGAATCAGCACGTAGGCGGCGGCCAGCGGGCCCAGCCGTGGGTTGATGCCGGCGGTGACCGCCAGTCCGGCGATGACGATGTTGAACTCGCCACGGGGAACCAGCGCGGCGCCGGCCCGGATCCGTCCGGCGGTGGCGACTCCGGCACGGCGGGCGGCCAGCCAACCGGTGCCCAGCTTGGTGGCGACTCCGGTCAGGGCGAGCAGCGTGGCCACGCCCAGGACCGGGGGCAGGTCGGCCGGATCGGTGTGCAGGCCGAAGAAAACGAAGAACACCGCCGCGAACAGGTCCCGCAGCGGCGCCAGCAACTCGCGGGCGGTGTGTGCGAGCGGACCGGACAGGGCGATGCCTACCAGGAACGCTCCGACCGCGGCGGAGACCTGCAACTGCTGCGCCAGCCCCGCGACCAGCAGGGTCAGGCCCAGCACCTTCAACAGCAGGACCTCGTCGGTGGGGCTGGAGACGAACCGTTCCACCAGCCGCCCATGCTTGAGCGCGATGAACAGGATGAGGGTGATGGTGGCGGCGGCGATGCCGAGCGTGGTCGCGCCGGAAGCCAGCGAGGCCCCGGCCAGCACGGCGGTGAGGATGGGCAGGTAGGCGGCCATCGCCAGGTCTTCGAACACCAGGATCGACAACACCGCCGGGGTCTCCCGGTTGCCCAGCCAGCCCAGGTCCCCCATCACCTTGGCGGTGATGCCGGACGAGGTGACGTAGGTGATGCCGCCGAGCGCGACGGCGGCCACCGGCCCCCATCCCAACAGGAACGCCGCAAGCACTCCGGGGGTGGCGTTCAGCAGCAGATCCGCCAGCCCGGCCGGGGCCGAGGTGCGCAGCGTGCCGACCAGTTCGGCGGCCGTGTATTCGAGGCCGAGGGTGAACAGCAGCAGGATCACGCCGACCTCGGCGCCGATGGCGACGAAGTCCTCGCTGGCGCCCAGCGGCAGGATCCCGCCAGATCCGAATGCCAGCCCGGCGACCAGATACAGCGGGATCGCCGAAATGGAGAACCGCTGTGCCGCCGCGCCCAGCAGGCCCAGGACCAGGATGATGGCGCCGAGTTCGATCAGTTGGATCGCACCATGCATGCCGGCGTCACCCGCTGGAGAAGATGTCGGCCACGGCGGCGGTGCCCTCGCCGGTGCCCACGGCCACCACGACATCGTCGGCGGCGAACACGAAGTCCGGGCGCGGGCTGGCGATCACTTCGCCACGGCGAACGACGGCCACGATCGACGCGCCGGTGCGGGTCCGTGCCTGCGTGTCGGCCAGCGGCCGTCCCGCATACGGGGATCCGGCGGCGACCGGAATCTGCTCGGTCACCAGCCCATCCACCTGCCGGTGCAGCTCGGCCAGCCGCTCCACCACGCGATCACTGCCCAGCAGCTCGGCCAGCCCGTTGGCCTCCTCACCGGACAACTGCACCGACACCACACAGCTGTCGGGATCATCCTTGTCGTAGATCACCAAGTCGCGGCGGCCGGTGTGATGCGAGACCACGCCGAGCTGACGGCCCCGGCCGGTGGTGAACACATGGCGCAGCCCGATCCCCGGCAACGATGTCCGCTCGACGTCCATAACCCTCTCCCGCGTGAGTCCGCCGCCCCCGGGCATCGCATCGTCACCCGGCCAGGCGGCGCCGTATCGCCTGATAGTCGCTGTGCGACATGATCTCAGACTTGCGGCGCCGCCCGGAAACCAGCGCCCTGCGGCAGCAGCGGCAGCCGAGCTGTCAGTCGCGCTCCGGCCTGACCACCATCGCGCTGCCGCCACCACGCCGGACGGGCTCCGCGGCCGCCAGGAAGCGCCCGTTGCCGAGCAGCTCGATCCCGGTCACCGACCCGATCTCCGAGGTCGTGCCGAACGTGTGACCGTGGAGGGACCTCAGGGCCGGTGCCTCGGTGGCGAGGAACTCAGGCTCGGCCAGGGTGGTGGCCGTGTTGCGCTGCGTCGCACGCGGGGACGCGATCGCCTGCGGGAGCGACCGGCCGAGGTCGAGCCGTTCGAGCAGGACCTGCAGCACGGTGGTGATGATCGTCGAGCCGCCGGGCGAGCCGGCCGCCAGGAACGGCTTTCCGTTCTTGGTCACGATGGTCGGTGACATCGAGCTGCGCGGCCGTTTGCCGCCGTCCGGGGCGTTGGGGTGCTTCGGGTCGTCGAAGTTGAAGTCCGTCAGCTCGTTGTTGAGCAGGAAGCCCCAGCCGGGGACGACGATCCCGTTGCCTCCGGTGGACTCGATCGTGAACGTGTAGGAGACCACCATGCCGTTCTTGTCGGCGACGGTCAGGTGTGTGGTGGACTCACCCTGGTCGCCCGCGGTCACCGCTCCGGGGGCCGGAACGTTGTCGTCGTCGCGCGGGTCACCTGGCGCGACAGGCGAGGTCGCCGCCTTGTCGGTGATGAGCGCGCGGCGCTCGGCCGCGAACGAGTCCGACAGCAGGCCCTTCAACGGCACGTCGTAGTACGCCGGGTCCGCCAGGTAGGCGTTGCGGTCCGCGAACGCGTAGCGGGACGCCTCGATGAAACGGTGCAGACTCTGCGTGCGGCTCGCGCCGAGCGGGCGGTAGCCCTCCAGGATGTTCAGGGCTTCACCGACGGTCGAACCGCCGCTCGACGGTGGCGCCATGCCCCAGATGTCCAGGCCGCGGTAGCCGATGCGCGTCGGCGCGCGCCGGGCCACCTTGTAGGCCGCGATGTCCCGCTCGGTCATCAGACCCGGACGCCAGCGATGGTTGGCGTTCGCGGCGATCGGTGGTTTCTGGGCGGCCTTGGCCATCGCCTTGGCGATCGGCCCCTTGTAGAACGCCTTGGTGCCGTGGCGCGCGATGAGCTGGTACGTGCGCGCCATGTCGGGGTTGCGCGAGATACTGCCGACGTCAAGCGGAGTGCCGTCGGGATCGAGGTAGATCTTGGCGGTGGACGGCACGTCGTCGAAGAAGTCGACGTTCGGCGCGGTCTGGTCGGCGAACGTCTGGTCGACCACGAATCCCTTGCGCGCCACCTTGATGGCCGGATCGAGCGCCTTGCGCAACGACGTCGTGCCGTAGCGATCCAGCGCCTCGTCCCACATCCGCACCGTGCCCGGCACCCCTGCCGACAGGCCGCTCCAGCGCGCGTCCTGGAAGGACAGGGCCTTGTCGCCCTCGAAGAACGACTTCGGGTGCATGGCGGCCGGAGCCTTCTCGCGCCCGTCGATCGTCGTCACCTTGCCCTTCGGCGTGCGGATGACCATGAAGCCACCGCCGCCGATGCCGCACGAGAACGGCTCGGTGACGCCCAGTACGGCCGCCGCGGCCACCGCCGCGTCAACCGCGTTGCCACCACGGCGCAACACGTCGATGGCCGCCTGTGTCGCCACCTGATCGACGGTGGACGCAGCGCCCCCTGTCCCCACAGCGGTAGGGGTCTTGCCGCCCCCCGTTCCCTTCCCAGGCAGCCGCTCTGGCATGCCCGGCACAGCGCCGGCCGCCTGCGCAGACGGCACCGCCCACAGCGGCACGACGGCTACGGCGGTGGTGGCTGCGAGCAGCCGAAGTGCATGACGTCTCACGTGAATCTCCCTGCGCTGGCATCCGGTGTCCGCTGCGGCCTCGCTCGTATTGGAGCAGGCAGGAGACGTAAGCCTTTAAAGATCGCCATGACGCTGCCAGCCTCCATCCCGGTTCAGAGCGACGTCCAATGATGATTCTTTTGAGGACCTCTTACAAACGCTTATGTTTGTGCCCGACTTACAGGCTAGGTCAGGGCATTGTTACCTTGTGTAATCAATCCACCACTTTTAGTATAGATCTGTGGTAGAGACGCGAGCTCCTGGGATGGGCGAGCGGAGGAGTGAGCGGCCACCCAGGCACCCGATCGTGATCGCCCAGCTTGTGATGTTCGCCGGGCTCGCCGCCGTCTACATCGCACTGCAGCTGTTCGACCCGATCCCGCTGTGGATCAGCGCGGTGCTCCAGATCGCGATCGCGATGGCCGGCGCGAACCTGGCGTTGTCCACGGTGCGCCGGCTCTATCCGCCCGAACGGCGCAGCTCCAGCGACAACGACCTGATCAGCGGGTCGTTCGCCACGGTCGGTGCGGTCTACGCGCTGGTGCTGGGCTTCGTCATCGTCGTGGTGTGGCAGCAGTACACCGACACGGAGGCGACGGTGGGACGCGAGGCGAACGCGATCGCCGATCTCGACCGCATGGCCCGCGCATTGCCCGTCGACTCCCAGCGGCAGGTGCAGGACGCGGCACGCACGTACCTTCGTCTGGGAGTCCACGAGGAGTGGCCGATGATGGCGCGCGGCGCATCGAGCACGCGGGCCCAGGCCGCTCTGGTCGAGCTGTGGACGGTCTACACCGACATGGAGGCCAAGGAGCGCGGCAGCCCCCTGTACGAGCGCTCGGTCAGCCGGCTCAACGAACTGGGCGACAACCGGCGGCAACGGCTCAACGACTCCCAGCAGAGCGTGTCCCCGCTGATGTGGGTGATGCTGTACGTCGGCGGCATGATCACACTGATCACGCTGTGCCTGTTCGACGCCAAGAGCCATGACCTGCATCGGTTCCTGGCGATGACGCTCGCGGGCATGCTGACGCTCGCCCTGGTCCTGATCGGGGCGCTGGAGAGCCCGTTCGACGAGAACCTGCCGATCCCTCCGGAGATGTTCCAGGCCGTCCTCGACAACCTGCGGCAGCTCGAAACATGAGAACTCGAAACATGACCAGGGGGACGATCGTCACGCGGCGGGTGGCCTTGGCGACGGCCTTGGTGGTGCTGGCCGGTTGCCACGGCCCCAAGGAGCGGCCCACCGCCGGCCAGCCCATCCCCCTGGGCCTCACCCACGTCGTTCCCGCCTCCGAACAGGCCAAGGCCTGGCGGACGTTCGTCGCCGGGCTGCGCGACAAGTGGAAGGGGAAGACGCTCCGTGTGATCAGCTGGGACGACAACCGCGTCGCCGGACGGCTCGTTCCCGACTTCGAGCGGCTGACCGGCGCCAAGGTGAAGATGGAACTGCACCCCTACCAGACGACGTACCTTCTGGAGACATTTCTCGGCAGCAGCAAGTCGTCCTCGCAGGACATCTTCGTCATCGACATGCCCTGGGTCGGAAAGTTCGCCGCCGCCAAGTACGTCGAGCCCCTCAACGCCTACCTCGCCAAGACCCCGAAGGAGCTCATCGACCATCGCGACTTCTTCAAGGTCATGAGCAGTGGGGCCGTTTGGGAGAACGACATCACCGGGCTCCCTTACACACCCGTCTTCGTTTTCAACATCTACAACAACGCCTTGTTGCGCCGCGCGGGCGTCAAGCCGCCCCGCGACTATGACGACCTCGTCCGGGTGGCCCGGGCCGTGACGGAGAGAGTCGACGGCGCCTACGGCGTGGTCATGAACAACCAGACGGGCACCGCGGTCGGGCAGGCCTATTTCGAGTACATCTACAACATGGGTGGCAAGCCCTTCGCCAGCGAGTACCCGGGCTCCCCCGACTACTACGCGGACATGACACCGCAGTTCACCTCGCCGCAGAGCATCGCCGTCGTCGACCTCTTCAAGAAACTGCTGAAGTACCAGCCCCCCGAACGGATGAACGTCGCCTGGGATGCGCGATTCGACGCCTTCGCCCGGGGCCGGGCCGCGCTGATGAGCACGTGGAACTTCGATATCTCACCGCTGCTGGACCCGAAGCTCTCGGTCGTGGGCGACGATTTCGGCGTGCAGCCGATCCTCCACAAGAAGGGGGTCACGCTGAACACGCCGGTCGGCGGCTGGGAGATAGCCATCAACCGGCATGCCAGGAACAAGGACCTCGCTTGGGACTTCATGGTGTGGTTCACCAGCCCCCAGGTCGGCACCCGGTTCGCCTCCGCCGGCGGATTCCCCACCCGCTACTCGGTCCTGGACAACCAGGAACTGGCCCGGCGATTTCCCTACTACAGAATTCTGCGGCAGGTCGTGGACACCGCCTTTCCGGCGTTCCGTCCGCAGATCCCCGAAAGCTTCGACGTGATCGAGGTGCTCGGCACCTGGATCGCCAAGGCGCTCTACGGCGAGCTCAGCACCAGGGAGGCGATGATCCGGGCCAACCAGGAGGTCGGCCTTCTGCTCAAAGAGGCCGGCTACACCGTCCACGGGGTCTGAATGCGGCCACGGATCGCCGTTCTCGCCGCGTTCCTGCTGCTGAGCCCCGCGGCCTGCCACCAGGACGCGGAGGAACGTCCCATCCGGCTCGGCATCCTCCATTCGCTCACGGGCCCGCACGCCTTCAGCGAGAAGCGGCTGGTCGACGCCGAGATCCTGGCCATCGAGGAGATCAACGCCGCGGGAGGCGTCCTGGGCCGCAGGATCGAGCCGGTCATCGCCGACGGCCAGTCCGATTCTGCGATCTTCGCCCGCGAGGCCGAGTCCCTGATCAAGAACGGCGTCCGCGCCATCGCCGGATGCGCGGCGTCGAGCGACCGCAGGACGGTCCTGCCGGTGATCGAACGGTATGGCTCCCTGCTCCTCTACCCGTCCGCCTACGAGGGGCTGGAGGAGTCGCCCCACCTGGTGTCCACCGGGGGAACGGCGAACCAGCAGACGATTCCCGCCGTCAGGTGGTTCCTGGAGAACCGCGGCCGGGACTTCTTCCTCGTCGGCTCCGACGACGTGTGGGCCCATGCCGAGAACGCCATCATCAAAGACCAGCTTGCCCGGCTCGGCGGCCGGGTGGTCGGCGAGGAGTACCTCCCCCTCGACGTTCACGACACGAGCCCGGCCGTCAAGAAGATCGCCGCCGTCAAACCCGACGTCATCATCAATTCTCTCTCGCATGGAATCGTCGGCTTCTTCCAGAAACTCCGCGCCGCCGGCGTCGACCCCCGCCGTGTCCCGACCTTCTCCCTCGCCGTAGGCGAGGACCTCCTCCGCAGCCTCCGGCCCGACGAGGTCGCCGGCAGCTACGCGGCCTGGCCCTACTTCGAAAGCCAGGACTCCCCCGCCAACAAGTCGTTCACCCAGCGCTTCAAGGCCCGCTACGGCGCCCACAGGCACACCGACGACCACATCCACAATGCCTACATCGCCGTGCGTCTCTGGGCCCAGGCCGTTGAGGACGCCGAGACCGACGCCCCGGAAGCAACCCTCAGAACGATCAGCCATCAGACCCTGGACGCCCCGGGCGGCCGGGTCTGGGTCGACGAGGAGAACCGCCACCTCTGGCGGAGAGTGCGCATAGGCCGTATCCGCCCGGACCGGCAGTTCGACATCGTCTGGACCTCAGAGGTGGACATCCGCCCTCAGCCCTACCCCGTCTTCCGGACCAGAAGAGAGTGGGTGGACGTCCTGCAAACCCTCTACAGGACCTGGCACAACAACTGGTTTCGCCCTCCGGGCACATCCCAGCCGCCGTGATGCACCGTCCATGCACACCAGCTCGACGTCGGACACGCGACTTGGCCACTTTGTCTTGCCAGTGTTGAAAGTCTGCCGTTTCTGGCCTTAAGTCTTCTCAGGCCCGGCAAAAGTAGGTACGTTTGCGGCCTGAGGCCCCCGAAGGGGAAGCGTGTGATGCGGATGAGGACTCGTCCCCAGGACCAGCACCGGTCATTCCCGCTGAATGTGCCGGGCGCCCACGAACCGCGATCACGCGCCGGGGGACCGCGCGCCGTCATCCACCACCGGTCGCCGACGCCGGCAACCGGCAACCTGCACATCCTGCTGTCGGAACTCGGGGACACGGCCGGGCCCATGGGGGCGACCCGGCTCAACAGCGATCACGTCTTCGCCGCCGCCTGACTTCTCTGGCGCATGCCGCCGGCGTCAGGCACCCAGGAGGCCCTATGGATGCGTTCGGCCCCTCTCCATGAGGCGCGCTGACGACGTCAGCAGATCGACACCGGTGGAGTCCGGATTGGCCCCGGACCCCACCCGATGCCCGGCGCTCCACACGGGCGCCGCACTCGCCGAAAGGAGTGCTCAACGCAATCGACTGACCCGACCGCATGCCGACTCGACCGATCCGTGCCCCCCAACGGTGAGGAGTACACAGCATCATGTCCGACTACGCAGGGTCAACCCCGCGGCGGCTTCGCCCTCTCGCTGCGGCCCTGGTGGCTCTGGTGATCGCTTCGGCGGGCCTGGTCGCCGTCACCGCCCGCGCCGCCTCCGCCGAGGCTCCCCCCGAGCACTTCTATCCCTATTCGCTCGCGCAAGGGCCGACGGAAGTAGGCGAGCCGATCGCCTTCGACCCCTTGCCCGACGGCTCGGTCCTGCACACCTCGCGCGACGGGGTGCTCCGGCTGACCGACTACAACGGCCGTACGAGCATCGCAGCCCAGCTACCCGTCTATACCCATGACGAGGACGGCCTGCAGGGCGTGGCCGTGGACCCCGGCTTCACCCAGAACCGGTGGGTCTACCTCTACTACGCCCCCCGGCTCTCCACCCCTTTGACCGATGCGCCCACCGAGGGCGATGAGGCGGCGTTCGCGCCGTACAAGGGCTACAACCAGCTGTCCCGGTTCAAGCTCAGCACCGGCGGCGTACTGGACATGGCCAGCGAGCAGAAGATCCTGCAGGTCCCGGCGGACCGGGGCATCTGCTGTCACGTCGGCGGCGACATCGAGTTCGACACCGCCGGAAACCTGCTGCTGGCGACCGGCGACGACTCCAATCCCTTCCAGTCCTCCGGCAACACCCCGATCGACGAACGGCCGCAACGCAACCCTGCCTTCGACGCGCAGCGGACGTCGGCCAACTCCAATGACCTGCGCGGCAAGCTGCTGCGCATCAAGGTCGCCGACGACGGCACCTATTCGGTGCCCGAAGGCAACATGTTCCCCGCTGGCACCGCCAAGACCAAGCCAGAGATCTACGCGATGGGCTTCCGCAACCCGTTCAAGATCTCCGTTGACCGGCGCAGCGGCGCGGTCTTCGTCGGGGACTACGGACCCGACAAGAGCGACAACAGCACTCCCGAGCGCGGTCCGCTCGGCCAGGTCGAGTTCGCCCGGGTCACCGGCCCCGGCTTCTTCGGCTGGCCGTACTGCACCGGCAACAACACTCCCGAGGACACCTACGGCGACTACGACTTCGCCACCGGGACCGTAGGGCCGAAGTTCGACTGCCAGAACGGCCCGGCCAACGATTCGCCCAACAACACCGGCATCACCCAGTTGCCCAAGCCGGTGCCCGCCTGGATCCGCTACAGCGGCTGCGACAACCCCGACATGAACCCGCCGACCGGATGCTCGCAATCCGAGTCTCCGATGATGGGGCCGATCTACCAGTACGACGCCGCATCGACCTCACAGGTGAAGTTCCCCGCCGAGTACGACGGGCTGGCGTTCCTCGGCGAGTTCGAACGGCGGTGGATCAAGACGGCCGCGATCAACGCGGACGGCTCGCCCGGCACCATCTCAAGCTTCCCGTGGCCGCTGAACTACAAGATCATGGACTTGGAGTTCGGTCCGGACGGCGCGCTGTACATCCTCACGTACGGCGAGCAGTACTTCGCCAGCGACGACCACGCCGGGCTGTTCCGCATGGAACACATCGGCACCACCGGACGCCGCCCCGAGGTCAAGGTCTCCGCCGACCGGACGTCCGGCCGCAAGCCACTGAGGGTCCGCTTCTCCTCCGCCGGCACCTTCGACCCCGAAGGCACGGCGCTCACCTACAAGTGGGACTTCGGCGACGGAACAACCTCCACCACGCCGAACCCCCGGCACACCTACACCAAACGAGGGCAGTTCACGCCCACGCTCACGGTGACCGACGCCAGCGGCAAGACCGCGACCGACAGCCTCGTCGTCACCGTCGGCAACACCGCCCCGCAGGTGACGCTCAAGCTTCCGCGCGACGGGCAGCTCGTCAACTTCGGCGATGCCGTCCCGTACCGGATCGTCGTGCGGGACGCCGAAGACAGTCCCGTCGACTGCTCGAAGGTCAAGCTCACCTACCTGCTGGGCCACGCCACCCACCAGCACGCGCTCGCCGAGCAGCCGGGGTGTTCCGGGGTCCTGCAGACGCCGGACGACGGCGACCACGGCGCCGGGGAGAACATCTACGGCGTCTGGGCCGCCGAATACACCGACAACGGCGGTCGTAAGGGAGTCGTGCCGCTCCAAGGGACCGACGTGCACATCACCCAGCCCAAGCACCGGCAGGCCGAGCACTACAAGGCCCACTCCGGGATCACCACGGCCAACCGGACCGGGGCGCACGGCCAGGTCGTGACCAACGTCCAGGCCGGTGACTGGATCATGTTCGAGCCGTACTGGCTCGGCAACGTCTCGTCCTTCACGGCGAGAGTGGCCACCGGAGGGACCGCCGGCACCGGCGGCACGCTCGAACTGCGCGCCGGGTCCCCGGACGGCACGCTCCTGGGCTCGGCCGCCGTACCCGGTGGCGGAACGGGCTTCTTCGACGTGACCGGCACCGTCTCAGGCGCACCGCGGGAGGGCGGCAAGCTCTACCTCGTCTTCACGGGCGGCACCGGGACGTTGTTCGAGTTCGACGACTTCACCTTCACCACCACCGGCTCCTGAAAGGGGAGACTCGATGAGCGAGATCAACCGGCGCACCCTGCTGGGCGGGGTGGCGGCGACGGCGGCCGGGCTCGGCGTCGCCGCGCTGCCAGGCTCCGCCGCCGCGAGTACGACGGCGCCCCATCGCCACAGGCGGGTGCCGCGTGGTGGCATCAGCATCCAGCTCTACACCCTCCGCTCGCTGCTCGCGGCCGACCTGGAGGGGACGCTTGCCGCACTGGCCCGGATCGGCTACCGCAAGGTGGAGCTGGCCGGGCTGCACGGCCGTACGCCTGCCGAGTTCCGCGCCATTCTGGACCGGTACGGGCTGAGCGCCACCTCCAGCCACGTCGGCATCGACGGCGACTGGCAGAAGACCCTGGCCGACGCCCGGACGCTCGGCAACCGCTTCGTCGTCGCGCCGTTCGCCCAGTTCGCCACCGCCGGCGAGTGGCGCGACTACGCCAGCCGGCTCAACGCCGCCGGTAAGGCCGCGCGCGCCGCGGGCCTGCGATTCGGCTATCACAACCACGCCCACGAGTTCCAGGCGTTGCCGACCGGTGAGCGCCCCTGGGACATCATCACCGCGACCGACCGCAGGCTCGTCCATCTCGAACTGGATCTCTACTGGGCGGTGACCGGCGGGCAGGACCCGGTCGATCTCATCCGCCGCAACCGCGGTCGCATCCTGCAGTTCCATTGCAAGGACCGGGCGGCGGACGGCTCGTTCACCGACCTGGGCACCGGCACCATCGACTTCCGGAGGATCTTCTCTCATTCGCGGGAAGCCGGGGTGCTGGAGTACATCGTCGAGAGGGACACCCAACCCGACCCCCTCAAGACGGCACAGGTGGGTTTCGACTACCTGCGCACCGTGCGCTTCGGCTGCCGGTAGCCGGTAGCCGGTAGCCGGCACGAGAACCGGCCTGATCGCGGGGGCGATCAGGCCGGTTCGAAGCGGTGACGCTCCCTCACCTCTCGGCGGGGTCAGGACTGGGCGAGCTGGGGCGGGAATCCTCCGGTGGCGATCGGGCCCCAGCGCTCGATGGTGATCCGGATCAGCGACTTGTTCTGGCGGGCCATCGCCTCGCGATACTCGTCCCAGTCCGGATGCTCACCGGAGATGCAGCGAAAGTACTCGACGAGCCCCTCCAGCGCCTCCGGCATGTCCAGTACCTCGGCCTGCCCGTCGACCTGCACATACGGGCCGTCCCAGTCATCAGACAGCACACAGATCGACACCGCCGGATCCCGGCGGGCATTGACCGTCTTGGCGCGCTCCGGATAGGTGGACACCACGATCCGGCCCTCTCCGTCGACTCCACAGGTCACCGGCGACATCTGCGGGCGGCCGTCCGCCCTGCCGGTGACCAGCACCCCCCGATGGCGCACCTTGAGGAACTCCAGCAACGCAGACCGGTCGACACGATCGGCAGCCGCGACACGTGGCATGCGAAAACTCCCATCTGCACGTCTTCCCTGATCAGGCCTACAGATCATAAGGCGCGGAGGCCGCACCACCCGCTCGCTGAAGCGGATCATGGACCGGTCAGCTCCGCCCAGGCGGCGGCGAGGCGGGCGGCCACCTCGGTCAGCACGTCGCTGGGAAAGGTGTACGGCAGCCGCAGGTAGTTGTCATGGGCGCCGGTCGGGTCCATGGCGGCACCGGGTACGACCTCGACGCCGTGTCGCAACGCCACTTGGGCGAAACCGCGCGCGTCGCATCCGGGCAGTTCGATCCAGAGGGCCGCTCCCCCGGCCGGCTTCTGGAAACGCCATGCGGGCAGCCGTTCGCCCAGCAGCGCCGTGAGGTGGTCGAGCCGCTGCCGGAGGACGGCGCCGCGAGCAGCGGCGATTTCCGGGAGTCGCGGCAGCAGGCGGGCGGCGAGTGCCTGGTCCAGGACCGGGCTGCCGAGGTCGGCCAGCGCCTTGTGACGGGCGAGCCGCTGGATGGTGCCGACCGGGGCGCGCACCCAGCCGGTGCGCAGCCCGCCCCACACCGACTTGGCGAGCGAGTCCGCAGACAGGACCTCGGCACTCTGCGGCGCGTACGCGGCGATCGGCGGAGGCGTGTCCCTGTCGCCGATGTCGTAGGCGTTGTCCTCCAGGATCGGCACGCGGTGCTCGGCAGCGAGCTCCGCGACCCGCCGCCGGCGCCCCTCCGACATGAGCGTGCCGGTCGGGTTGTGCACCGTCGGCATGACGTACAGCAGGTCGGGCCGGTGTTCCGCGAACGCCTGCGCGAGCCCGTCCACGCGAATGCCGTCCTGGTCGAGCGGCACCCCGACCAGCCGTGCCCCCGCCGCCCGGAACACGTCGAAACAGCCGGGCCAGCCCGGGGACTCCACCACGACGACCGACCGCCGCCGCAGATACATCTGTGCGGCCAGCGCCAGCACCTGGGACACCCCGGTCGTGATCAGCACCTGGTCGGGCGCGGTGCGCAGCCCGGCGGCGGTGAAGTGCAGGGCCGCGGCGGCGCGCAGCGCGGGCAGCCCGTTCGGGTAGTAGCCGACGTCCGCCATCAGCCCGGGCAGGTCCTCGGTCAGCAGCGCAGCCAGCTCCGCCCCGAGCTCGGGCACCGCGCCCTCCATCGCGTGGCGCAGGGAGATCACCTCGGCGGGGCCGTCGATCAGCCGCTGGAAGATCGAGGTCGCCTGGCCGCCGGGGACACGGCCGTCGGCGCCCGGGCGGGACGGCCCGGGCTGCCTGACCACCCGGGTGCCGCTGCCGCGCCGGCTGTCGACGATCCCGAGCCCGCGCAGCTCGTCGTACGCGGTCACCACGGTCGCCCGGCTGACCACCAGGGCGGTGGCCAGGCTGCGCTCCGAGGGCAGCCGCTCGCCAGGGTCGAGGGACCCGTCGAGTACGGCGCGCTGGAGTGCGCGGGCGAGCTTGCGGTACATCGGGCCCGGCCCGCTCATCCAGTCGCCCAGGATCTCCGCGAGCTCCCCCGGGTCGCGAAAACGGTCCACCTGCGGCCCGATTGGCCCGGGATCGCTCGCGCCCATGGCGCCAGGCTAGCCGTAATGCCGCAGCCGACCCCGGAGAGCAGGGCAAAACATGAACACCTTCCTCGCCTTCGCCGCAGCGTCCATCGCGCTCATCGTGATCCCTGGCCCGAACGGGATCTACATCATGACCCGCAGCGCCAGTCAGGGATACCGGGCCGGGCTGGTCTCCGCGCTCGGCGTCGAGACCGGCACGCTGGTGCACATAGCGTTCGCGGTGCTCGGAGTCTCCACGCTTGTCGCGGCCTCCCCTGTCGCGTTCAACGTCCTGAAACTCGCCGGCGCCGGATACCTTCTCTACCTGGCCGTGCGCACCGTGCTGCGGCCTTCCGAGCTGGACTTCAGCGGCGGAACGCGCCCACTCCCGCTGCGCCGCGTTTTCCGTGACGGCGTGGTGGTCAACGTTCTGAACCCGAAGGTCGCGTTGTTCTTCCTGGCCTTCCTGCCGCAGTTCGTCACCTCGGACGCCGGGACTGCCGGCGCGCGGGCGCAGATGATGCTGCTCGGTGCGGTGTTCTTCGGCCTGGCCTTCGCTCTGGACGCCGGCTACGCCGTCGCCGGTGGCGCGGCCCGCCGCTGGCTGTCCCGCCGTTCCGGCTCAGCGCGCCGCTACAGCTACGCCATCGGCGGCATCTACCTGACCCTGGCCACCTACGCCGTCGCCGTATGAGCAAGCGATCGGAAGAATCCGGTGATGTCCTGCGCGAGCACGCTGGGAGCCTGGTGAGCGGCGTAGTGGCCGCCGCCCGGGTAGGTGTTCCAGGACACGATGGACGTGTGGTCGCGGTGCGCGAAGCGCCGGATCGAGGCGAAGAAGTCGCCGGTGAACTCGGCCAGGCCGACGGGCCGTGATGTGGGCCCGCCGGGCCGGGAAACGCGGGCGTCCTCGTGGTAGAAGCGGATCGCGGATGCGCCCGTGCCGGTGAGCCAGTAGATCGTGATGTTGGCAAGGGCGAAGGCGGGGTCGACGCTCTCCAGGAGCTGGGCGTTCCAGCCGAGGAGGCCGACGGGCGAGTCGGTCAGCGCGGGCGCGAGAGTGTCCGGCCGGGTGGCGTGCAGCCGCAGGTAGGCGCCGTGCTCCTGGATGAACGCCGTCGAACGCTCGAGCCGCTCGTGGTCGTCACCGATGAGGTCACCGGCATCGTGCGGATCTGCCGGCAGGGAGAAGATCTGCGTGACGTGGATCCCGGTGACATGCTCGGGGTCCTCCCTGCCCAGTTCCAACGAGATCGTCGCCCCCACGTCGTTGCCCACGGCGCCGTACGACTCGTAGCCGAGGCGCCGCATCAGCTCGGCCCAGGCCCGCGCGGTGCGGTACCTGTTCCAGCCGGAGGCCGGGCCGGAGAAGGCGAAGCCCGGGATCGACGGGATCACCAGGTCGAAACCCTGGGCCGTGAGCGGTGCGATGACGTCGAGGTACTCCACGACCGTGCCGGGCCAGCCATGGGTGAGGATCAACGGAAAAGTGTCGCGTTCGGCGGAGCGAACATGGAGGAAGTGGATGCGCTGCCCGTCGATCTCGGTGGTGAACTGGGGATGGGTGTTGAGCCTGGCCTCCCACTCTCGCCAGTCGAAGCCTTGCCGCCACAGGTCGAGAAGCTCGTTGACGCGGCCGGGTTGCTGGAGTGGGGCCCGCGAGAGTCGTTCGGCCAGGTCGACGAGTGCCGTCTCGGAGATGTCTATGCGGAACGGTGTGACGGTGGCATCAGCCCGCATCGGGATCCTCCGCAGAGGCCGGGGCCTTGCCGGCATCGAGGTCGTCCAATGCCGTCGAGAGCTCTTCCATCGCGGCCAGCGCACGTCCTAGCTCAGCGGCTCCGAGCCGGTCGGCGAGGCGGGCGGCGAAGGCTCGCTGATCGGGCATGATGCGTTCGACGGCGGCCAGGCCTTCCGGGGTCGGAGCGAGCAGCTTGGCCCTGCTGTGCGCGGGGTTGGGGCGGTACTCGGCCAGCCCCTTGGCGACGAGCAGGTCGGCGATGCGCTGAACGGACTGGCGGGTGATGCCCATGACGCGGGCGATCCCGGCGACCGGCAGCGGCTCGCGCAGGACAGCGCCGAGCACCTGCCACCAGGCCGCGGTCAGGCCGGCCGGCCGCGCCAGCTCGTCGGCGAGGGCCAGGAACTGCCCATTGAGACGGAACGTGGCGAGCGCCGTCCGGGCCATCAGCTCACCGGGGTGTTCGTCCGGGCCGCTCATCGGGGACCTCCGGCCGCGGCGAGCACGGCGAACGCGCCCGCGTCCTGGTCGCCGTAGAGCCGGTACCAGGCGTCCAGCACGTCCGGCTCGTACACCCCGAGCAGGTCGAGGATCTCGCGGGCGAACTCCACGGGCGCCGTCGGGCTCGCCGTGATCAGGTGCCCGTCGGTGACGGCCGGGGCATCGCGATAGCGGGCGGCTCCCGCGTACCCCGTCGCGGCCAGGAACTCCGGCGCGCTGCTGGTGTGGTCGCGGTCGTCAAGGAGGCCCGCACGCGCCAGCCCGGCGGTCGCTCCGCAGATCGCCGCGACCGGGACGCCCGCCGCGAGGAAGTCGTGCGCCTTGCTGGCGAAAGCGTGGTTGCCGTTCTCCCAGGTGTAGGCGCCAGGAAGGATCAGCATCGCGCTGCCGCCGGGGTCGAGGTCGTCGAGGACGAGGTCGGGCAGGATCCGCATACCGCCAACGGTGGTGACGGGATCCAGGCGCTCGGCCACGGTCTTCACATCGAAGCGGCCGGGGTCGCGCTGGCCCAGCTCGCTGCGGATATGGGCGATGGCGTGCCCGACCTCCCAGTCGGCGAGGGTGTCATAGACGGCGACATGGACAACGTTCATGACAACATACTGTCATGATGACAGCATGCTGTCAATCAGTCGGATCGGCGCCTGCATGTCCAGCACAACTACGGCCGCGGCAATCGCCGCGTCTACCGTCGCGACGATCAGGTAGGTGCACCGAAGCCGGTCGCGTCGGCCAGCAACGCCAGCGAGATGTCCGAGGCCGACAGCACGGCCAGGAAGACCGCGGCACGACTCTGGGCCTCACTCCAGATCAGCGCCCGGGCGGCAGGACGATCAGAGGGTGATGGCGACTTTGCCTCGGGCATGGCCACGTTCGATGTAGCGCAGCGCCTCGGGGATCTCGGTGAACGGGTAGGTCCGGTCGATGACGGGGGTGACCTGCTCCTTCTCCATGAGCTCGGCCAGGAGGCGCAGGTCCGTGGAGTTGGGCTTCCAGCGGACGGTGACGATGCGCTGGCTGACGAAGGGAGAGGCCAGGGCCCCGCGGAACACCTGCGCCGCCGGGCCGAGCAAGCCACCGCGGGGCGAGGCGATGCCACCCACGATCACGAGCGTCCCGCGGGGGGTCAGAGGGCGCCGCAGCCGGGCCAGCGACCGGTCGCCCACGATGTCCATGAGCAGGTCGTATCGCCCCTGCCGTTCGGTGAAATCGTCGCGGGTGTAGTCGACGACGTCGTCCGCGCCCAGCGACCGGACCAGGTCGACGTTGCGGGTGCTGCACACGCCGGTGACTTCGGCCCCGAACGCCTTGGCGAGCTGGACGGCGAACGTGCCGATCCCGCCGGAGGCCCCGTTGATCAGGACCCGCTGCCCGGCGGAGATCTTCCCTTCGTCCCGCAGCCCTTGCAGCGCGGTGTGCGCGGCCATCGACACCGACGCCGCCTGTTCGAAGGTGAGGCGGGCGGGCTTGACGGCCAGCCTGGTCTGCGGGACGGCGACAGCCTCGGCGAACGAGCCCAGCTTGACTTCCCCGAAGACCTCGTCACCGGGATTCAGCCCGGTCACCTCGCCGCCCACCCGCTCGACGACGCCGGCGAGGTCGGCGCCGAGGATCAGTCCTGGTTTCGGCCGCCGCAAACCGGCGCTGAGCCGTGCCAGCTTCGGGTCGGCTCGCATGTGCCGCCAGTCGTAGGGGTTGACGGACGCCGCCCGCACCCGGACGAGCACTTCGTCCGGGGCGATGTCGGGTTCGTCGACGTTCTTGAGAGTCAGCACGTCGGGCGGGCCGTAGCGGTCCCAGCTCCAGGCTTTCATGGTGTGTTCCCTTCTATCGTACGTCGTAAGGCTATCGTACGCCGTAAGGTAATCGTACGGCGTAAGGGAGTCAAGGGCGTACGGAGAGGGTTCAGTCGTTGACGAACGTGATGGAAGCGTTCGACCAGGTCAGCCGCGGTCCGAAGGCGTTACGAAGCGGCGGCGCGGCGCCGTTCCAGACCTTCGAGGATCAGGTCGAGCGCGAACTCGAACTCGAACTGGTCGTCGCAGAACCCCAGAGTGCCGTCGGGATCGTCGTGCATGGCCTCCGCCAGCATCCCGACGATGTTCGGGAACCGGTCGGCCATCTGCTCCATCATCGCAGCGGCCGCGGCGTTCGCGGTCTGGGCGCCGTCGGGCTGGAACAACTCCTGAGTGAACCCGAGCGCGCGGCTGCCCAGAACATGCAGCGCACGATGGGCCAGATCGAAGGAGAACCCGCCCGCCCGGAGGATGGCGACGACGTGGTCCAGGTAACCGATGACGACCGGGCTCGCGGAAGTACGCGTTTCGAACACCTGCGGCGCCCAGCGATGGCGCAGGAAGACCTCCCGGGCGGCGAGGATCCGCGCGCGCAGAGCCGCCTGCCAGTCCTCGTCCGGGGACGGAGCCTGGACCTCCTCCACCGCCGCCATGATCTCCCCGATGATCACCTCGACGACGCCGTCGAAGACCGCTTCCTTGTTGGCGACATGGTGGTACAACGACATCGCCTCGACCCCGACCTCCTGCGCGAGCCTGCGCATCGTGAGCGAGTCGAGGCCGTCGCGGTCGGCGAGCTCCACGGCGGCACGCAGCACCCGCCTCCGGCTCAGCGGAACGCGGGGCTGCTCGATCAGCTCGTCGGCGTCGGTCCGTGGTGTCATGGATCTTCCTCCGGACGCACTCTACCCGTACACGGTAAGTCTCCCCGCCAGAGCGCGGGTTGCCGTCGCCCATCCACAACGGCGTCCGTTTCGAATACCGTGCGATAGAAGAATGATGCGACCCCGCGCCAGCGGGTGTTCGGGAGGTACGCAATGCGCAAGACGATGCTGATGATCGCCTCTTTGATCGGCGCTCTCCTCCTGCTCTTGGCGGCCGCGGGCAGCGCCAGCGCCGCCTCCGCCGTCGAGTACGCCCTGATCATCGGCTTCTGATCAGACGCGCCAGGCGCGGGCACGTCCGGCCGGACCTGATCAGCTCACGGGGCCATGACGATCGCCCGCCCCAAGAAGGCATATTTCTTAGGGGCGGGCGATATCAGGCATTCACATACGCGGCAGAGGTCAGGCCTTGGGACCGCAGTGATGGGCGGGCCTGTCGGCGTTGGTCAGGCAGGCGCGAATGTACAGGCCCTGGATGTTGTTGTACTCGATCTCCGCGGTGACCACGTCGCCGCTGGTCCAGGCACGGTATTGCGACGAGGGGACGTAATAGTAAGGGTCGCCGCTGTCGAGGCCGGTCCATTCCAGCCTGGGAGTCGCGCCGGCGCCGTTCGCCTTGGTGTCCCTCACGTGGTAGCGGGTCAACGTGTAGTAGTTGCCGTTGCCGATGCGACGCCAGCAGATGTTCGCATCCACATGCGCGCCACCGCCGTTGTTGTCGTTGTCGATCGTGACGTGACGGCCGTTGGGGTAGCCCCGGTCGGTGCATATGTAGGGGACGGCTTCAGCGGTGTCGGCGATGCCGAGGACGCACGCGGCGGTGGCCGTGGCCGTCAGGACGCCTGCGAGGGTGCGTGGACGTTTCATGGCGACCTTTCTGATCCAGGGAAGGTGCCTTCCATGATCATCCTCGCCTGGTCGCCTGTCAGCGGGGCTGCGCGAAACGATCTCCAGCCGTGATCAAACGTTCCGGGGCAGCGGGCGGATCTACTGACCCTCTTCCGCCTTCGCTGGCTTAAGTCGGTAGCGACCACCGATGTTCGGCCTGAGAAGGCCTCGTAGAACTGTCACTGGCCGCAAACACGGCGGCCAAGACAAGGGGCCACAGCATCCACAAAGGAAAGGCCGTTCATCGATGTCCACGCACATCACGAAACTCACCCGCGCGGGGCTCGCCGGAGCCGTTCTCACCACGGGCCTGTCCGCCGCGCTGGTCACGAGCACCGGCTCGCCCGCCGAAGCCCGCGCCTGCCACGTGATGACCAGCCTCGAACTGCATGAAGGGGCCGTCATTGGCGAACGCTTCCGCTACTGCTTCCCGCCGGACAGCGAACACCCCCTCCCCGTCGTCATCGAGCGTCGCGTCAACTCGACCACCTGGGTCGTCGTGGCCACCGGCACCGGCGGCGCCGCCTACAAGTGCACCGGAACGGCGACACGGACCTACCGGCTGAAGGGTACGAACCACCAGATCACCGTGCCGTGCACGTGAACGGACCGGCTCCACGTCATCCGGGAATTCCTACTCTCTGAGGAGAAACAGCGTGAGCACGATCCGGTTCACACGAGTCAGCACCGCCCGCGCCCTGGCAGGTGCAGGCATCACCGCCGCCCTCCTGACGCTGGCGACGGTGCCTCCCGCCCATGCAGGCGTACAGGCCGCCGAGACACGCGCCTGCATATTCACCAGCAGTATCGGCCACCACGCCGGGAAGATCGTCGGCACCCGCAACGTCATCTGCAACCCGCCCGGAGTAGAGGGTCCCGCTCCGGTCACCGTGCAGCGGAGTACCGACGGGACCACCAACTGGGTGACCGTCGCCCATGACGACGGCAACGAGGGCGTGGCCACGTATGTCTGCGCGGGCACCGGCATGCGGTATTACCGGCTCAAGGAGGCGACCCACAAGAAGATCAGGACCGCCTGCTCCTGACCTCCTGACCCGTACCGGTCACCGTCTCGCTGTCACGGGGCGTGGGGCAGCCGGACGGTGACCACGGCGCCGCCGAGGGGCTCACCGTTGTCGGCGGTGACCGTCCCGCGGTGCGCGGTGACCACCGCTCGGACGATCGACAGGCCGAGGCCGGCGCCCGACGTGGAACGGCCGCGGGCGTCGTCGCCGCGGGTGAACCGGGCGAACGCCGCGGTGAGCAGCCTGGGCGGAAATCCAGGGCCGTCATCGGCGACCCGGAGCGTGACGGCGTCCCGGCCGTCCCTGATCTCGATCCGGATGGTGCGCGCCCCGGCCGCGGCGCTGTTCGCGGCCAGGTTGGCCAGGATCTGGGACAGCCGGTCGGGATCGGCCTCCACCACGACCGGATCGCCGGACACCTCGGTACGCAGTCCGTACAGCGAACCGAGCCTGTCCGCCTCGGCGGCGCCGAGGTCGAGCAGGTCGACCGGCTCGGTCCGGACGATCAGCGAGCCGGCCCGGGCACGGGCGAGCAGCAGCAGGTCCTCGGCGAGCCGGGACAGCCGGTCGGCCTCGCCGGCGGCGGCGCGCAGCGAGTGCAGCACCTCCCGGTCGCCGCCTGCGGCGGCCAGCGCGAGCTCCAGCTCGCCGCGCAGGACGGCGATCGGAGTGCGCAGCTCGTGGCTGGCGTCGTCGACGAACGCGCGTTCCCGCTCGGCTGCCACCTGGAGCCGCGCGAGCATGCCGTTGAGGGTGCGGGCGAGCCGGGCGATCTCATCGTCGCCGGGCACCTCGGGCAACCGGCGTTCGGCCTCCAGCGAGGAGATCTCCGACGCCTCCCGGGTCAGCGCGCCGACCGGACGCAGCGCCGTCCGCACCACGGCCCGGGCGGCCAGCGCGAGCAGACCGACCAGCGGCGGCGCCGCGACGAACAGGACAAGGGCGAGCCGGTCGCGTGCCGCGTGCACCGGCTCGGCCGACACGCCGACCGCCAGCACACGATCCCCGGGCGTGACGCGCTGGAACAGCAGCCGCGCGGAGACGCGTCCTTCGCCTGGTCCGAGCGTCACCGAGCGGGTGGTCCGCACCGCACCGCGCACCTCCTGCACCTCATGCGGGGTGAGCAGCCGGCCCTGGACGGACGCCGAGCCGCCGATCAGCCGCCCGTCAGGGGCGTACAGCTGGGCGATCGGGTCCTCCGACAGCTCGGCGAGGTCGCCGGCGCGCACGGCCGCGGCCAGGTCGCCCGCGCGTGAGTCCAGCCCCGAGTCCAGCGCCGACCAGAGCTGCCGGTCGAGGGTCACGAAAAGCACGCCCAGGCAGATCACCAGGACGCCCGCCGCGCCCACCGCGGCGACCAGCGTGACACGGCCGCGCAACGTGCCGGGTATCAGCCGCATCCTCGACCTCCCCCGTCCGTCTCGATCCTCTCACCTCCCCGAACGGTGGGACGCGCGTACTCTTTCATCCCGTTCTCATCCAGGTGGGAACACCGTGATGTCCATGAGGAACACAACGAATCGTCCACGGATGACCACGCGATCGGCTGCGGCTCCTGCGGGGCCGGCTCCGCTGCTGCCGCGCAGCGGGTGGGAGCGGCATCCCCGGGTGCGGTCCGGCCCCCGGCTGCGCCGGGGCGAGCGGGCCGCCGATCTCGCACGCGACGCGCTGGGCTCGTGGGTCTGCGTGGGCGCGACCATCGTCCTCGTCGCAGCCGCGGTGGTGACGGCCGTCCAGCACGATCACCGGGCCGGGCCCGCGGCCGTCGTCGCCCTGGCGCTGTCGGGGCTGGCGCTGGTCGAGCTGCCGCTGGTGCTCATGGCGGTCCGCCGGCACGATCGCACAGCCGGTGAGCAGGCCCTGTTCGACCTGGACAATGCCCACCGTGCCGAGGCGGTGACAGAAGAGCTCACACAGGAGCTGGAACGCCTGCACACCGAGATCGCACGGCTGGCCGCCCGCGTGGAGACCGCAGGACACGCGTCCGCCGCCCGGGCGTCCATGGCGGACGCGCCCGCAACCCGGACGTCCCCCGGCGGACGGGGCCAGGACAGCGGTGCCCAGGGCGGCCGCGCGGTTCTAGGGTGGCTCCCATGAGGTTGCTGGTCGTCGAGGACGACCCGGGCATGGCCGCGCTGCTGGTCAGGGGCCTGCGCCGGGAGGGCTATGCGGTCGACACCGCGGCCGACGGCGAGGACGCCCTCTGGCACGTGCTGGAGTACGAATACGACGGGGTCATCCTCGACGCCATGATCCCGCCGCCCGACGGCTTCGAAGTGTGCCGCCGGATGCGGGAGAAGGGCCGGTGGGCGCCGGTGCTGATGCTCACCGCCCGCGACGCGGTGGCCGACCGGGTCCGGGGCCTGGACGTGGGTGCCGACGACTACCTGACCAAGCCGTTCGCCATCGCCGAGCTGCTCGCCCGGCTGCGCGCGCTCACCCGCCGCGATCCGCTCGAACGTCCGGCGGTCCTGCGTGCCGGTGATCTGACACTGGACCCGGGCACCCGCACGGTGCACCGCGGTGGCATGGAGATCCGGCTCTCGCCCAAGGAGTTCGCGCTGCTGCACGAGTTCCTGCGGCGTCCCGGCGAGGTGCTGAGCCGCACCCATCTGATCGAGCACGTCTGGGACTTCGCCTACGACGGCGATTCCAACATCGTCGACGTGTACGTGCGCTACCTGCGCGACAAGGTGGACCGTCCCTTCGAACGCGACACGATCCGCACCGTGCGGGGTGCCGGCTACCGGCTCGACCCCGACGCCTGAGCCGCCGCCGAGCGTCCATCTCCGTTCCGCACACCGGCCGTGGTGCTCCACGGCTGCGGGATCCTGCCGTCCGGCCGCGCTCACGTGGCGGAGACGGCATTCATCTTTCTCTCATCCAGCGGTCGGCATCCTGAATCTCAACCGGGCCCACCAGCCCGTTCCTCCACGACACCCGCCCACAAGGGGGTCCCATGAACCTCGTCGCCACCGCACTCCGGTGGGCCCGGGCCCGGCGCCGTCCAGCCGGCCCCGCGCACCGGGGCCCGACGCCCCGGGAGCCGGGCACCGGGCCGGGGCAGCCGCCCACGCCGCATCAGCCGCCATGGTTCCGGCGCGTCCGGCCGCTCGTCGCCGCAGTCGCCGTCTTCGCGATCCTTTTCTTCGGCCCGGACCTGCTCGCGTCCGCCACCACCGAGCAGATCTCCTACAGCACCCTGCTCACCAAGGTGGAAGGCCACCAGGTTCGCTCGGTGGCGGTCGGCAGCAACGGCACCATCACCGGGACGCTCGCCGACGGCAGCCGCTTCACCACCCAGGCCCCGCTGTGGGCGCTGACCACCGGGGACCTCGCCGGTCACCTGGAGAGCACCGGCGTGCAGGTGTCGGCCTACCAGCAGAGCGACACCCTGCGCCAGCTCATCGTCTCGCTGCTGCCGACGCTGCTGTTCCTGGGACTGATCGTCTGGGTCGGCCGCCGGATGCAGGGCGGGCTCACCGGGGGCGGCTCCGGCGGTCTCGGCGGGCTGCTGCGCACCAAGGGGCGGGTGGCCGATGCCGAACGGCCCGCCACACGCTTCACCGACGTCGCCGGGTACGAAGGGGTCAAGCAGGAGATCCGCGAGGTCGTGGAGTACCTGCAGCAGCCCGACCGCTACCGGCGGGCCGGCGCGCGCGGGCCGCGCGGCGTCCTGCTGATGGGCCCGCCGGGAACGGGCAAGACCCTGCTGGCCCGGGCCGTCGCCGGCGAGGCCCGCGTTCCGTTCTTCGCGGTCGAGGGCAGCGGCTTCGTGGAGATGTTCGTAGGCCTGGGGGCCTCCCGCGTCCGTGACCTGTTCGCGCAGGCCCGGCAGTCCGCACCGGCCATCATCTTCATCGACGAGATCGACGCCATCGGCGGGCGCCGGGGCGTGGGCGCGGTCGCCGGCCACGACGAGCGCGAGCAGACGCTCAACCAGCTCCTGGCCGAAATGGACGGGTTCGCCGGCGACACCTCGGTCGTCGTCCTGGCCAACACCAACCGTCCGGAGATCCTTGACCCGGCGCTGATGCGGCCCGGCCGCTTCGACCGGCAGATACAGGTGCCGCTGCCGAGCCTGGCCGACCGGGAGCGCATCCTGTTCGTGCACGGCCGGGGCAAGCGCCTGGCGGCGGACGTGGACCTGTCGAAGATCGCGCGCGCCACGCCCGGCTTCAGCGGCGCCGAGCTGGCCAACCTGGTCAACGAGGCCGCGCTGCGCGCCGCCCGCGATGACCGCGACGACCTGAGCGCCGCCGACTTCGACCAGGCGCGCGACCGGCTCATCCTCGGCCAGCGGGACGAGTCCAACGCCCTGTTGCCCGCCGAGCAGCACACCGTCGCCGTCCACGAAGGTGGGCACGCCCTCGTCGCCGCGCTGTCCCCCGCCGCCGACCCCGTCGCCAAGGTCACCATCCTGCCCGCCGGCATGGCGCTGGGCGCCACCCACCAGCTCCCCGAGGACGAACGCCGCCTCTACAACGAGGAGTACCTCGCCGACTCCCTCGCCGTCCGTCTCGCCGGACGGGCCGCCGAGCTGGTCGTCTTCGGGCAGGCTTCGACCGGGGCCGCCGACGACCTAGCCGGGGCCACCCGGCTCGCGGTGAAGATGGTGCGGGAGTTCGGCCTGTCGGACAGGCTGGGCCCCGTCGCCTACCCCGTGCCCGCGTCCACCTACCTGGACGTCGAGGCGCCCGACCGTCCCTACGCCGAGTCCACCCAGCGGATGGTGGACCACGAGGTGGCGCGGCTGTTGCGGACCGCCGAGCGGCACGCCGTCGACCTGCTCCGGCGCCACCGCGCCGCGCTCGACGAGCTGACCGGACGGCTGCTCGAACAGGAGACGGTGGACGGCCAGGTCGTGTACGAGATCGCCGGACGGACGGCCACCGTCCCGATGGACGCCACCGAGCCAGCGGTAACCCACAAGGAGGCATCATGAAACGGCTCGCCACTTCGACAGCATTGACCCAGCCCACGTACGGCCGTCCTGCCTACGGCCAGCCTGCCTATGGCCCGTCGACCTACGCTGAGCCGGCGTATGGCGGCGGCGTGCCGCCGGCCGTCCCGCAGGTCCCTCGCCACCGAGGGATCCTGCACCGGCTCCGCTGGTTGGGGGTGCTCGGGACAGGCATCGCCCTCTACGCAGCCGTCCTCGCCGCGCTGCTCGTGACCCAGAACCCCGTGTACGTGCCGTCGCTGCTGCTCATCGGCGCCGCCTTGGTGCCGGTGACCTTCACGACCTTCGTCGGCGGCATCGGCATGCGCACCGCCCTGCCCTTCTCGCGCATCGCCACCGCCGCCGTCCTCGGCGGGGTCATCGGCACCGTGCTGGCCGGTCCCCTGGAGTTCGAGATCGCCCGTGCGTTCGGCTCGCTCCCCACTCCGTTCATCGGGTTGATCGAGGAATCGGCCAAGCTCGCCGTCCCCGCCCTCATCATCGCCCGCCGCCCCACCCGCACCCTCGACGGGCTCGTCCTCGGCGTCGCCGTCGGCAGCGGCTTCGCGGCGCTCGAGACGATGGGATACGCCTTCGTCACCCTCCTGGGCACGCACGGCGACCTGTTGTCGGTGACCCACATCCTCCTCACCCGCGCCGTGGCCGAGCCCGGCGGTCACGCCGCCTGGACCGGCCTCGCGACCGCCGCCCTCGTCGCCGTCCGCAACGGGCGGCACCCTTCCCTGGCGCTGCTGCGCTTCGCGCTCGTCTTCGCCGGAGTCGTCACCCTGCACGCCCTCTGGGACGCCAGCACAGGCGAAAGCGCCTACCTCACCATCGGCGGCGTGAGCCTCACCGTCCTGCTACTGACCACATGGCACCTCCACCGCACCAGGCCGGCCACCGCGATCCCTGCCGGAAGCGGGTGAGCGGGCTCACAGGTCGCGGCGTTGGAAGACCACCCCCGCGAGTCCGAGCAGCAGCATGACCCAAAGGCAGGTCCAGGCGAGGTAGATGGGGGTGAGCGGGGCCTTGCTCAGGAACGGGAAGTCGGCGAACGCGGGAAACTGCGCCAGCACGGCAGGATCCTGGAACCCGCGCATGGCCCCGCGCCATAGGCCATCGGTAGGCAGCAGCATCCGGGAGACCGTGCCGACCTGGGCCATGCCCTGGTTGCCGAGAGCCTGGCCGACTCCCCCGACCACGCCCGCGACCCAGGTGGCACCGAAGAGACCGACCGACACGATGCCCGATGCCATCGGCGAGATGACGGTGGACAGCAGCAGGGCGAGGGTGAGCAGCACGATCGTCTGGGCAGCGAGCAGAGCCAGGCCGGTCACCGGCTGGGGTGGCCGGTAGCCCGTGGTGGCCCAGACGATGAGGAGCTGGGTGAGCCCGGCGACGGCTACGAACCCGCTGCCGAAGACGACCAGCCCCAGCCATTTGCCGAGCAGCACCGCCGAGCGGCGGACCGGCCGGGCCAGGATCGCCAGCGCCGTTCCCGATTCGATCTCGCCGGCGACGGTGGGCCCGGCGAGGAACGCCGTGCCGAGGGCGGCGATCAGGCTCAGGCCGAACATCACCAGGTTGAGCACCTGGGAGGTCGCCAGGCGGGCTTCTCCGCTGGTGAGCGTGCCGAAGTTCGCGTCGAGCCTGAAGAACCCCCAGGCGCTGAGCGCGAGCAGCACGATCGTCATGACGGCCAGTGCGCGCAGCACGCGCCGGCGCGCGGCCTCCTGGAGGGTGAGGGCTGCGACGGTGAGTACGACCCGGGCGGTCATCGGCGGTCCCCTCCGGGCTCGGCGCGCAGGATGTCCAGCAGCCGTTCCTCAAGGCTGATCCGTCCTGGCTCGACGGCGTGCACGCGCACGCCCAGGGCGACCAGGTCGGCCACCAGGTCCGGCACGGCGGCGACGTCCTGGTCGGCGGGCAGCGCGACGGTGAAGGTGTCTCCGCTGCGGGTGACCCGGCCGGCGGCGGCCAGCCGTTCCTTCGCCTCGGGGCTCACCGCGTCCAGCCGCAGCCGCAGCTCGCGCTGGCCGAGCAGCTCGGCCAGGGTGCCGGACGCGGCGACCTTGCCCTTGTCGAGGATGACGACCCGGTCGCAGACCCGCTCCACCTCGCCGATGAGGTGCGAGTTGAGCAGAACGGTGACCTGGCGTGATTTGAGGGCCAGCAGCAGGTCCCGCACGTCGGCGCGTCCGATCGGGTCCAGGGCGCTGGTGGGTTCGTCCAGGACGACGAGCTCGGGGCGGGCCACCAGCGCGACGGCCAGGCCGAGGCGCTGCTGCATGCCCTTGGAGAAGCCGCCCACCCGATCGCCGGCGCGATCAGCCAGGCCGACGGTGGCCAGGCACTCGCGTCGTTCCCCGGCCGGCACCGCGACACCCGCGAGCCGGGCGTGCAGGGCCAATGTCTCGGCGGCGGTGAGCCAGAGCTGGTACCGGAAGAGCTCCGGGAGGTAGCCGACACGGGCCCGGGCTTGCGGATCGCGCGCGGGCCGTCCGAGCAGCAGCACGTCGCCCGCGTCGGGGCGGACCAGACCGAGCAGGATCTTGATGACGGTGGTCTTGCCCGCCCCGTTCGGCCCGAGCAGGCCGACCACCTCGCCGCGGCCGACGGTGAAGGACACGTCGTCGACCGCGGTTCGCCGCCGGTACCGCTTGCGCAGGCCCGAGCACCACACCGCCGGCGCGGCGGGGAGCCCGGCGACCAGCCGCTCCGCGGCCTCCGCGCCGGCCTCGGCGGCGGGACCGGAGACGTCGTCGGGGGCGCCTTGGCGGGCGGCGGGGCGGCGGATCACCGGCCCCACCGCAGCCCTCTGGCCACCGACAACACCTCGTCGGCGCCCAGTGAACCCGCCACCGCGGTGACGACCCCGCCGTCCACCCAGACCACGGCCGCCATCGCGCCGTCCCGCGAGCTGAGGACCGTGGCCGGCACCCCGCCGACGTCGGCACCCGAAGTCGTCAGTTTCTCCGCCGCCACGAACAGGGGCAGCGTCGTCCCGGCGCCGGAGAAGCCGCGCAGCTGCGACGCGACGTTCTCGGGCAAATTGGGCAGAGACAGCAGGTAATCGCGGGCCGTCTCGAACGGGACACCCGAGGAGTGCACGGTAGGTGTCACCGCGCGGGCCACGACCAGGGCCGGTATGGGACGGCCCTGTGACCAGATCGCGGCGAGCCCGGGACCAGCACCCAACCGGAACCGGCTGCCGTCCAGGCCCCGAGGTGGTGGCGGCGGCGTCCGTCCGGCCGCCGCGACGGTGCGCGCGGTCTTCTCGACCGAGAAGGTGAACACCCCGCTCACCCGGCCGCCGACCTGGTACGTCGGTTCTCCCGTCACGCCGCGGGGGAGCCGGACCACCAGCGGCACGGACAGACCCGTGGCCTTCTGCGCCGCGGCGGCGTCGGCGACCCGGCGCGTGTCCACCTTCGCGGTCACCTCAAGGTCACCGAAGGCGGACAGCTCAGGCAGTTTCACCAACTCGGCCCGGGGCGCGGTGACCGGAGTGACCTTTTCGGCGCGGAAGACCTGGAGCCAGTCCGCTGCGGCCGCGACACCGGCCCCGCCCAGGATGGCGGCGACCCCGAATATCGCGACCACTGGGCTGCGCAGCCTCGAACGCCACCCGGCGGCAGGGGCGGACATGGCTCCTGACCGCCGTTCCTCGCCGGCGACCGCGTTCGCCAGGCGTTGCCATCCTTCGTCCACGTCCGGGGAGAACGCGACCTCCAGCGCCGCGCCGGCGAACGCCGCGTCCTGCTGGGCGGCCGCCAGCCCGGACAGGCACGCCGCGCAGCCCTTGACATGCTCGCGATCTGCGTCGGCGACTCCGTCCGGCTCGTCCAGGAGCCGGCGCAGCGTGCCGTCACTCGGATGACGCATGACGGTTCAACTCCTTGCGCAAGGCGGACTCGGCACGTCGCACTGTGGTGCCCACGCTGCCGGGAGAAAGATCGAGAGCGGCGGCGACCTCGGCATAGCTGAGGCCGCTGTGCCGCAGGACAAGGGCGACGGCCTGCCTGCGGGGCAGCCGCGCCAGCGCCGCCCGCACGCGGCGGCGTTCGTCGAGGGTCACCACCGTGTCGGCGATGTCCGGGCAGACGGCCCCGCCCTCGTCGGCGGCCTCTTCCCGCAAGGCGCGACGACGGCCGGAGCGCAGATGGTTCAGCGCGGTGTGCGCTGCGGCGACCGACAACCATCCCATCGCCTCTCCGGCCGGCACCGAGGAGCGCGCGAACGTCAGGAATACCTCCTGAGCCACGTCCTCGGCCTCGTCCCGGGACCCGAGCACGCGGGCGGCGACGGCGACGACCCGCGGATAGGCCGTGCGGAAGGCCTGTTCGAGATCGGATCGGACGGCCCCTCGCCCCAGCGGACTCGACATCACCTCGCCGTCCTTCCGCTCGGCTCGCCGGGCCACCACGCCGTGCCCTTCACCAGGCTGAACGGCCGGCAGCGCGGCAGCCGCCGCGCTACCACCATGCCTCACAACGTCCACATCTGTAGAGCACCGCCGACGGCCCACATGTGACACCGAGGGACGCCGCCACCCGGACCGGCATGACGGCCGCCGCCGACACCGGCATGACGGCCGTCACCTGCACCGGCAATCAGGCGTCCTGTTCTGAACGGTCCCTGCGCACGATGTGGCGCGTCGAGCGGGTCTGCCGTGCCCGGTCAAGAAGGATCACAGGGATGGCGACCGCGGCGAGGGCGGCCCCGATCAAGCACACCGAGGTGAGAGCGGCCCCTTGCGTGAGGGAGGCGGCTGCCAGGACGGGCGTGATGCTGATGCCCAGCTGGAACGCCGACACGGTGGTGGCGCCGGCGAGGGTCGGAGCGCCGGCCGCGATGGCGAAGACACGTCCGTAGAGGGCGGGATTCAGCACGAACGCGGCGACGCCGATCAGGAACACCGTGGGCACGACCGCCCAGACCTGGTGGATCGCGGCGAGCATCACCACCGACAGGACCACGATGGCCGATGCGCCGGTGAGCAGGGCGACGTGCGGGCGCTGATCGGAGACGCGGCCGCCGATGGACAGGCCGACGAAGGCGCCGACCCCGAAGAGCGCGAGGATCGCCGGGATCCAGGCCTCGGAGAGGGAGGTGATGTCGGCGAGCATGGCCGCCAGGTAGTTGAACGTGATCATGTACGCGGCGGTGGTGAGGATAGTGATCGCGTAGATGCCCCAGAGCATCGGTTTCCGCATCGTGGCGAGCTCCCGCGACGCACTCGGCCTGGTGGCCGGTCTGGTCTCGGAGTCGGCGGCCGGGAGTCCGAGGAGGCAACCGACGATCCCGGTGGCCGTCAGGGCGACGACGGCCCAGAAGCCGCCGCGCCATTCGGTGAAGTGGCTCAGCAGCGTGCCCGCGGGACCGCCCGCGACCATGGCCACGCTGAGGCCGCTGACCACGACGCCGGAGGCCCGGGCGTTCCGGTCCGGAGTCACCAGGCTGATCGCGGTCACCGCGGCGACGGCGAAGAAGCCCGCGTAGGCGATACCCGAGATCAACCTGGTGAGCAGCAAGACCTGGTAGCCGCCGAGCAGGCCGACGACGATGCTGGCCGCGAAGACGCCCTGGGTCGCCACCAGCGCGGTGCGGCGGCGCCAGTGCAGACTGAGCACGGCGAACGGCGGTCCGCCGATCACGACTCCCAGCGCGAACGCGGTGATCAGGAGCCCGGCCGAAGAGAGCGTGACCTCAAGATCAGTGGCCACGGCCGGCAGCACGCCGGCCAGCAGGAACTCCGCCGTTCCCATCGCGAACAGGCTGAAGCTCAGCAGGTACACACCTGCAGGCAACCTGTTGGTACGACCGTTCCGGGACATCTGGGCAGTGGTGCTCATCAGCTCGCACCTCCGTCTTGAGAGACGGCAGCCGGCAGCTCCTGCCCAAGCAGCCACGCGGTCATGTAGATGGCGGCGGTCGAGCCCGCGCCCGCGGCGCCCTGGGAGTCGACGTCAACGAGTCCGCTCGCCGGCTCCTTGGCCGCCCCGAGCGTGGTCAAGATCGCGTGGGGCGCCGGGCGAGGCGCCACGAAGATGGCGCCGTCCGGCGCGCGCCGCGCATCGATCACCGACGCCCGCGCAAGCGACCCGCCGTACCGGGTGAACCCGCCTTGCCCTGCCGAGACGAAGTCGCCCGGCGCCATGCCGTCCCGGGTCAGGTACCCCCCGGCCGACAACCCGGCAGCCCCGCCGCCGATGATGATCACGTCCCACCGTGTTGGATCCGTTGCCGCGTCCATGCGGATCACCTCCGCCGAGAGGATCGGACGCGCCGCCCGGTTTCGACAAACAACGTTGCCGATTCCGGGACACATTGCTTGACTGGCTCCCATGGCAGACCAACCGAGCGTCGATGCCGTGATCGAGCAGATCGCTCCCCGGCTGCGGCGCGCCCGCGAGAAGAAGAGCGTCAGCCTCGCCGACCTCGCGCGGGCCACCGGCATCTCCACCAGCACGCTGTCGCGGCTGGAATCAGCCCAGCGCAAGCCCAGCCTGGAACTCCTCCTGCCGATCACCGCGGCCCTGGGCATCCCCCTGGACGAGATCGTCGCCGCACCCCGCATCCTCGACCCGCGCGTACCGCAGGAGCCCACCCGCAAAGACGGCCGAGTCCTGATCCCGCTGTCACGGCAGCAGGGAGAACCACGCGCCTACAAGATGACCATCCCGGCCCACGACGCCGAACCCCACCTGCGCACCCACGCCAGCTACGAATGGCTCTACGTGCTCCGCGGGCAGCTCCGCATCACCCTCGGTGACCACGACTTCGTCATGGGCCCCGGCGAAGCAGCCGAGTTCGACTGCCAGATCCCCCACTGGTTCGGCGCAGCCGGACGCGGCAGCGTCGAAGTACTCAGCCTCTTCGGCAAACAGGGCGAACGCATCCACCTCCGCACCCCACGACGCTGACGCGGATCGGTGTCGCCGGTTGATGATCGCGACGATGCGCGACGCGTTCAGTTCGCCGTAGACCGGCTCGCCGTATGCGGGCGCTGAGAGGACTGGACGGAACGGTTCCAGACAGAGCTGCGCAGCAGGCGCAGGCCGTTGAGCCCGACGATGATGGTGGAACCCTCATGCCCGGCGACGCCGAGCGGGAGGGGCAGGTGTCCGGCGAGGTCCCAGACGACCAGGACGGTGATGAACGACGCCGCGATGATCAGATTGGCCGTCACCACGCGGCGGGCCCGCCGCGACAGCGCGATCACGGCGGGCACGGCGGTGAGCTCGTCGCGGGCGATGACGACGTCGGCGCTGTCCAGAGCCAGGTCCGACCCGGCGCGGCCCATTGCGACGCCGGTGTCGGCGGCCGCCAGGGCGGGGGCGTCGTTGACGCCGTCGCCGACCAGCAGAACCCGGCGCCCCTCTCGCTGGAGCCGCTGTACGGCGGAGACCTTGTCGGCCGGCAGCAGGCCGGCTTGGACGTCGACGATGCCGACCTGAGCCGCGAGCAGCGCGGCGGCACGGTGGTTGTCTCCGCTGAGCAGCACCGGTGGCCGTCCGGTCAGGCCGGTGACGGCCGTGGTGGCTGCGGCGGCGTCCGGCCGGGGTCGGTCGGCGAGGCCCAGCACACCCGCTGTCTTCCCATCGACGCGGACCACGATCGCTGTCTGTCCCGCCTCCTCCAGTGCGGCGACCGCCGCACGGAGGTCAGACGATCCGTCGATCTCCCGGAGCAGCTGCCCGGGGCTGCCGATCTCCACCAGGCGGCCGCCGACGCGAGCGGTGACACCGCGTCCGGGAACGGAACCGAACTCCTCTGCGTCGCGCACCCGCACCCCGGCGGTGCGAGCGGCCGCGACCACGGCTTGGGCCAAGGGATGCTCCGAGGGGTTCTCGGCGGCGGCGGCAAGGGCGAGCAGTTCGCCGGTGCTCAGCGCGGTGTCCAGGACACGGATGTCGATCAGTCGGGGGGTGCCTTCGGTGAGGGTTCCGGTCTTGTCGAACGCCACGACCGTGGACTGGCCGAGGTGCTCCATCGCGACCGCGGACTTGACCAGCACGCCGTGCCGGCCCGCGTTGGCGATCGCCGCCAGGAGCGGCGGCATGGTGGCCAGCACCACCGCGCACGGCGATGCGACGATCATGAAGGTCATCGCGCGCAGCAGCGTGGCCTGCAGCTCCGCACCCCACAACAGCGGGACGGTGAACAGGAGCAGGGTCGCGACGACCATGCCGACCGAGTAGCGCTGCTCGATCTTCTCGACGAACAGCTGGGTCCTGGCCTTGGTCCGGGACGCCTCCTCCACCATCGCCGCGATCCGGGCGATCACCGTCTCGCCCGCGGGCCGGTTCACCCTCACACGGAGCATGCCGGTGCCGTTGGAGGTGCCGGCGAGCACCTCGTCCCCGATGCCCTTGGCGACAGGCAGCCCTTCACCGGTGATGGTGGCCTGGTCGACCTCACTGGTGCCGTCGATCACCTCGCCGTCCGCCGCGAGCCGTTCCCCCGGGCGAACCAGGATCACATCGCCCACGGCCAGGGCGGGGGGATCCACGCTCCTCTCGCCCTCGGGCGTCAGCAGCGTGGCACGGTCAGGAGCCAGATCGGACAGGCCGCGCACCGCGTCCGCGGTGCGCTGGGTCGCCAGCGCCTCCAACGCCCCCGACGTAGCGAAGATCACGATCAGCAGCGCGCCGTCCAGGACCTGACCGATCGCCGCCGCGCCGATCGCGGCGACCACCATCAGCAGGTCCACATCCAGGGCCTTGGCCTTCAGTGCCTGGATGCCTGACCAGGCAGGCTCCCATCCGCCGGTGACATAGCACGCCAGATACAACGCCCAGAAGACCGCGGCAGGGGCTCCTGCCAGCTGCGACAGCCCCCCGGCGGCGAACAGCACCGTCGCCGCGGTCGCCCACCGCACCTCGGACAGGTCCCACAGTGCGGTACGACGAAGGCGAAGCCGCTCGCGAGCCGCATCCTCCGGGGTGAGCGCCGCACTGCCGACCGGACCGCTCTTCTGACCTTTGTATCCAATTGCCATCGCAGTAGCTTATATGCGTAGCTACGAAGATAAGCAAATAGCCGGGCAGCAGAGTAAGCTGACTGCCATGCATGAGGCGTTGCCCGACTTCGACATGCCCAACGAGGAACAGGCCCATCTGGCGGCCGAGTCGTTCCGGCTGCTCGCCGACCCCACCCGGATCAAGATCCTGTGGGCGCTGCTCCAGGGTGAGTCCTCGGTCGCCTGCCTGGCCGAACTGGTCGGCGCCAACCCCACCGCCGTCAGCCAGCACCTGGCCAAGCTCCGGCTCGCCGGCCTGGTCAAGGGCCGGCGCGAGGGCACTTTCGTCTACTACTCGGCCGCCAACGTCCACGTCCAGCGACTGCTGGACGAGGCGCTCTTCCACGCGGACCACACCGACCGCGGCCTGCCCGATCATCCGGACGGCGACATCAGCATCCACCGCACCACCACCACGGCGGTCGAGACAGCCGACGCCTGACCTGGAGGCGAACTGGCCGCCGGGCGGGCCGGCGATTCCGACCACTTCCAGTCCGCCACGAGATCCCGCTGGCAGGAAACCCATGAATCTTGGCAGCCCTGCCGCTCACAGATCGATCGACAGCGGTTCAGACTGCGGGGTTAGGACGTCAATCGCGAACCCGGAGGGACCCATGCGGCGCATCGTCGTGGCGTTGGTGGCGGCAGGCCTGATCAGTGGCGGATTCGCGGCGCTCGCCGCCTCCCCCGCGGCAGCCGACAAGATCTGGAGCAACCCGGCCAGCGGCGCACCGGTCGCCGACCGGTAATCGGCAGTCCAGCCGACGCCGTCCGGACCTCAAGGTAGGCCCGCACGTCGAGCCGGAGGTCCTCGCCGGCGGTCGCCTGCGTGGGCACCTCGCACTCCGATCCCGGTCGGCTGCGGATCGGGCTGCGCACGGAACGCCCCGGTGCGCGGGCCGTCGCATCCGGAGTGCGTCGCCGCGGTCCAGGCCGCCGGACGGCTGCTGGAGGTCCTCGGGCACGACGTCACCGACAGCGCGATGCCGGCGCTCGACGATCCCCTGCTCAGCGGCCTCGCTGCGTCACGCCTACCTGCATCCGAACGGATCGTTCGCCCGGCTGTGGCCGGACGCCCGCGAACCCGGGCGCCTCCACCAGCGAGTTCGACCTCACGCTGTTGGCGCTCGATCCCCGGTTGCAGCCGCCTGATCGAAGCAGCCCGCGAGGCTGACGTGCCGGTCATCCATCTCCAGTACGTGTACCGCCAGGACTACAAGGACGCGGGCGAACGACTTCGTGGTCAAGAAATCGCGCTACAGCGGCTCCACGCCACCGAGCTCGAGACCGTGCTGAGCAGCCTCCGTGCCGAGAATCTCGTGATCTGCCGCATCACGGCACACTTCTGCGTCGAGCCCACCGCCCGCGACGCGCACATGCGCGACTACCGGGTCGTCATCGCCGGCGACGCCGCAGAAGAGGCCAACGAGGAGATCACCCGTTCCTGGAACGTCTGCGAGCAGGTATAGCCGTGCCACACGAATCTGTAGTCCCCCCGTCCTGGTCGAGATCGCCGCGATCGCCCATCGCGTAGCCATCCCTTGACCGCCCGATCGTCCTTGTCAGGAGGCGATGACCGCGCCTATTGTTCGGTCCCAAACGACTCCGTTCTCGAGGGGAGAACCGCTGTGGAGGACGTTCTGGAGTACGCCGCCGCCCTGACCGTCGAGGACCTCGACCATGACCCCTATCCCGTCTACGCCCGGCTGCGCCGGGAGGCGCCGGGAGGCGCCGGTGGCGTGGGTTCCCGCGGTCGATCTGTGGTTCGTGACGCGCTGGCAGGACGTCGAACGGGTCGCCACCGACCACGAGACGTTCACCGCGGAACTGGCCGACTCTCCCCTGGACCGCTCCTTCGGCAGTCCCACGATCCTCACCGTCGACGGCGAGGTCCACATGGAACTCCGCAAGAGCCTGGACGCCAAGTACCGGCCCCGCGCCGTCGCGGGCTACATCGACGACCTGATCGGGCCGCTGGTCGAGGAACGGATCGCCGCCCTGCGCGGCCGTGACCGGGCCGAGCTGATGGCCGACTACTTCGAGCCGATCTCGGTGCTCAGCCTGGGCCGCGTCCTGGGCCTGGGCGACCTGCCTGCCGGCACCCTGCGCTCGTGGTTCAACCGGCTGTCCGACGGCGCCACCAATTTCGAGAAGGACCCGCGCAAGCAGGCCCGCTCCGACAGCGCCGCCCGCGAGATCGATCAGCACGTCGGCGCCCTGATGACGCGGCTCGCCACCAGCCCCGACGACGGCACGATCTCGCACATGCTGCACACGGCCATGCCGCCGGGCCGCTGCCGCGCCCAGGAGTTCGTCATGCCCAGCTTCAAGGTGCTCCTGCTGGGAGGCATGCAGGAGCCCGGGCACGGGGCCGCGTCGGCCGTGGCCGGCCTGCTGGCCTCCCCCGAGCAGGCCGCCGCCGTACGCGCCGATCTGGAGGAGATGGCCCCCAGGGCCGTCGAGGAGGGCCTGCGCTGGATGGCGCCGATCGGCACGCAGACCCGCCAGACCACCCGCGAGATCGAACTGGCGGGTGTCACCCTGCCCGCCGGAGCACCCGTCGCCGCCGTCGTGGCGTCGGCCTCCCGCGACGAGGAGCACTTCGACGATCCCGACACGTTCGACGTCTTCCGCGAGGGCCGCAACCAGCATGCCGCGTTCGGCTTCGGCCGCCACTTCTGCACCGGTCACGCCTTCGCCCGCCACCAGATGCGCCTGGCCGTCCGCGGCCTCCTTGAGGCATTCCCCGGCATCCGGCTCGACCCCGGCGCTCCGCCCGTCTTCCGCGGGTGGGAGTTCCGCGCCCCCCGCAACCTCGACGTCCTGCTCCGTTAGAACGACACCCGTCCGGCACTGCGTGTCCCTGCACGATCAGCAGGAGCGTTTGATCGCGATCACAACGGTGACGGAGGAGACGCCCTTGCCTGCCGGGCTTGATGGTGCGCGACGTGCTGCTTGCGAACGTCGATCGTCCCTGCCCTACCCACATCCGACGGGGCGCTGGAACTGACCTATGGCCAAGTGCTCCCGCGCATCGCCTCGATCGCCGATGGCTGCGCTCGCTGCGTGTCGAGACGGTCGCGATCATGCTGGTGAACCGGCCCGAGTTCCATCTCGCCGACGCGGCGGCGATGCTGCTGGGTGCGGTCCCGTTCAGCGTCTACAACACCGACCGAACTGGAGGTGCGCCACCCGGAAGGAATCGGCCTGGAAGCCGCTGCGGACGGCCTCGGCGGCGCGGCAGGTTTCGTTACGGCCTGCGGCACACATCGCCGACTGTTGGACCTCGCACTCCTCAGGGTTCATGACTCGTAGCCGTTGGGCTCGTGCTGCCTCACAGCCGGGATCTCAGCACGGCGACCTCGGGCGACGGATGGAAGCCGTGCTCGACAAGCCACCGGACCGCCCGCAGGCTTCGCTCGGCCACCGGAAATAGGCGGTGCGCGCGGAAGGTCAGCGGGGCAGCGATCCACCACGCCACTGTGCGAACTCGCGGCGGGACGGACACACCACCAGTTCCTCGGCCACGCCGGTGCCTCTCAGCATCGCCCGGACCGTGGGGTCGGGTATGACCGCGACCAGGACACCGGCCTGCCTGCGGGCGCGGCGATGCGCGCCGGTCAGCACCGCGAGCACCGCGGCGTCCCCCATCACGGCATCGGCCAGGTCGACCGCAGTCAGTGGATGAACGTCCAGCATGTGATGCACTGCCTGGCGCACCTGCCCGGCGCTGTCGGCCGACACCTCCCCGTCGATGGTCAGTACCGCCCACGCACCGTGCATCTGAGTGTTGATTTGAAGTCCCATGCGGGTTCGCCCTTGGCAACAGGCAACAGGCAACACCGGGCCCGGGGCCTCGTCTCTGGACCGCTGCGCGGAAGTCTTCAACCCTATGTGACACCTGTCCTACTCTTCGTGGAATTCGCCAGGTTGGGACGGCATCCCTCCGGCCGACTCGACGATGCCCGCAGCGATGTCACGTACCTTGCGGTTGCGCTGCTGGGACGCCTGACGCAAGATCTCGAACGCCGCGTCCGCCGAGAGGTGCTGCCGGGCCATGATGACCCCGATCGCCTGGTCGATCACCGCCCTGGAGGCCAGTGCCTGGCGCAGCTGATCGGTCAACCGCGCCTGGCGCGCGCGCTCCTCCACCGCTGCCAACAGCGTCCCGACCAGATCGGCGATCAGCTCGGCGACCATGGCCTGTTCGGCGGACGGCTCGGTCGGCACGTTGAAATAGAGGTTCAACGCGCCATGCGCATCGCCATCGGGGTTGAGGGGGTAGCACGCCATCGCCCGCACACCATGTGCCAGGACGTGAGTGGTGAAGTCTCCCCACCGCCGGTCGTTCATCACGTCGGCGATCACTACACGACGGCCATGACGTGCCGAATCCACGCACGGGCCCTCGCCCCGCTGATACTGCAACTCCTCCAGGATCGGCGGGACCTGCGCCGTGGCCGCCACACTCAACTGACGATCACTCCGCATCAGTGTCACGCCCACGGCCGGACGTCCCGCGACGGCCTTGCTCGCGACCTCGGCCGCATGCTGCAACGCCTGCTCCAAGTCCGCCGTCGACAACAACAACGACGTCAACTCCCGCAGGCTCCCCGCCAGCGCCTGCGGCTCTGTCTGCTCACTCATCACCATCACCCGCCACTGGCACGCCACAGCATGCCCCGCGACGTTCCGCTCAACCCGCAGCGCCCACTCGCCGACGAGACCGAACGTGGTGCGACGCTCCCCCAGACCCCTCCCGGCGCACGCCGAAGCCGCGGTGAATGTGACCGACGACGGATACAACGGTGCACGTCCACCGGATAGGGCGGCCGGAATCCAGGCCCAGCGAAACGGGCGTCAGTATGACGCCGCCGGGACCGGCCTCGATTTCTTGGAGAGCCGAGGCTGCTGCCGCTGCCCTCCGGTCTCGCCGACCGGAACGAACCGGGAGAGTCGTCGGCCTGGTTGCCGGACAACGGCGGTCCGAGCGCGACCCGCGGGACGACGAGCGAAGCGGAGCAGGCGGACCCCGCAACGATCGTCGCGTCCAGAGACCATCGCAAGCGAGCCCTCCTGATCGCGTGGGATCAGCTTTCTCCCCGCCAGCGCGCCGTCCTGATCCTGCACGACGTGCTGGCCTGGCAGGCGGTGGAGATCGCCGATCTGCTCGGCACCTCGGGCACCGCCGTCCACAGCATGCTGAGCCGCGCACGGGCACGGCTGGCCCAGGGATCCCCGGCCAAGGCCGAACCGACGAAGGCCAAGGCCGCAGCGACGAACCTTCGCGATGCGGTACGCCAGCGCCTGCTCGACGAGTACGCCGTGGCCTTCGAGGTCGGTGACGTCTCCGCGCTCGTCCGCCTCCTGACCGACGACGCCGTATGCGAGCGCACCTCCTCCGAAATCGTCAATGTCGGCCGCGACGACATCCGCCGGTTCCTGCCGCACTGTCCAGCCATCGGCGAGTGCCGCATGGTGCCGATCTCCGTCAACGGCAAGCCGGGCTTCGGCGTCTACCGCGCGGACGCGGACGGGGTGTACCGGGCCTACACGATCGACATACTGACCGCCACGGCTGCCGGCATCCAAGCCATCGAGGTACTCGAAGACCGGAGCCTGTTCGCCGTGTTCGGGCTCCCCCAGATCCACAGAACAGACCCCTGAGCCTGCTCACTGCTCGGAGACCGGCAGGATCGTGACGCCTCACATTCAAGGGGGCTGCTTCGTCGGACCACTGAGACCGCAGGGGCCGTCGCCAGGCGAGCTGGTCACGGCCATTTCTTGAGTGGAGGATTCGATGACTTCGAACGATTCCGAGTTCAGGGCGCTCTTGGACAGGCGAGTCGATGCCTGCAAGGCAAAGGACATCGATCGTCTGATGGCCCTCTATTCTCCCGGCATCGTTTATTACGATGTCGTTCCCCCTCTTCAGTTCGTGGGGCCAGACGAGGTCCGCCGTAACTTCCAGCGGTGGTTCGATGAGTACGAAGGTCCCATCGGTCTGGAAACGCACGAGCTGAACATCATGATGAGTGGAGACGTCGCGGTCGCGCACATGCTTCACTTGGACAGCGGAACGCGCAAGGAGGGCATACCTCAGGGCGAAGTATGGGTGCGATCGACCGTCTGTTGCCAACGGTCAAGTGACAGGTGGCTGATTACCCACGAACATATCTCGCTGCCGCTTGGCTGGTCAGATCCGGCCTAGCAGCGACCGATCTGCCCATCCAAGGCCTGGACGCCCGCTCAGGAAACCGGCCGATAAGCGCGGAAGTGGTCGACCGTGAACTCCTTTGGATAGGGGTGCGTGGGAGCCTGCGCGGGCGTCTTCGGATCGTCAGGGAACTCGTAGATGTTGAGCATGAACTGCATCGGATAGTTCGGGGACTGCTCCACGACCTTGACCAGCCGGTGATCGACATAGAACGCGACGTGGTCCGGAGTCCATTCGGCCGCGTACGTGTGGAACTCCCGGGCATCGATGGCGATGGGCTCGGCGGCGAAATCGTCGTGGATGTCCGGGTCTCCCCAGGGATGCACCCCCATGCCGACCGCCGCCTGGCCGGGCGTCACGTCACGACCGAAGATCTCGCAAATGCAGATCTCCGCCGACCGTTCGGGCCGGTCCTCGTAACCGATCATCCACAGGGCGACCATGCACCGGGGATCGTCGATCGCCTTGGCGCGCAACTCGAACAGGCCGTAATGCGGCGTGTAGAGCCTGATGTTCTCCTGCGCCTCCCGTACGACGAGGCCGGGCTTGAAGCGCAACTGCCCGGTGCCGCTTCCGACCGGACCGGCGAACAACCCCGTTTGCAGTGAAGAGACGCGAATGCCGCCGTCGAACTCAGGGGACCAGGGCTGCTGGTCTTCCTCGATGAGCAGGCGCAGCACGCCGTCGCCGATCCGGTACCTCGCGGCCGTGGCCTCGCGGGAACTCCAGTGCGGCAGGTAATACGGCAACCAGCGGGACTCATCGAGCGCGTCGCCGTCAAAGGAATCCTCGAAGTCCAGCGCATAGCCGTCCTTGCTCAGAACATCGTTCACGCGTCCAGGGCCTTCCTGATCAGTGACGTGATTCCACAGCATCCAGGGCTCCTGACGGCCGCCCCTGGCAGATCTCGGATCGACCGGCGGCCCTCGTGGTCTTCAGTGACGGCGAGCCTGCCGAACAGCAGACTATGCAGCCGTTCTGCAGGCCGTACAGGGTCGAACTGCAGATCGTGATCCAGTAGCGCAGGCTCCGTGGCGGGCCATGCCGGGCGAGTTGCGTCAGGGGTGGACGTAGATTCCTCGATCAAGATAGTGCTGTCTGTCAGACGGCAGGAGGAGGAGCGCGTGGGCGAGAGCGGTCAGGTCGTACTGGTCACCGGAGGGAGCGGTTTCGTCGGCAGCCATCTCCTGCAGCAGCTGCTGGAGCGCGGATACCGGGTTCACACCACGGTGCGTTCCCTGGGGAACGCCGCGAAGGTGGAGCCACTGCGCGCCATGCAGGAGCGATTCCCCGGACGGCTGGAGCTTTTCGAGGCGGATCTACTCAACGACGGGGCTTTCGACCAGGCGATGCAGGGATGTGAGGTGGTCTTCCACGTGGCCTCGCCCTTCCTCATGCCGGAGAAAATCAAGGACGGCCGCAGACAGCTCGTGGAACCGGCGCTGGCGGGGACGCGGAACGTCGTGGCGAGCATCGAGCGGACGCCGACGGTCGAAAAGCTGGTGTTCACCTCGACCGTCGGAGCCATCTTCGGTGACTACATCGACGTTCGGGATATGGAGAACGGGGTCCTGACCGAGAAATACTTCAACACCACCAGCACCATCGACAACAACCCCTACCACTACTCCAAGACCGTTGCCGAACGCGCCGCATGGGACGCCGCGAGCGCCCAGGACCGCTGGCGCATGGTCGCCGTCAACCCGGGCCTTGTCCTCGGCCCCTCGCTGACTCCCGCCTCGGAATCGGGCAGCCTCTTCCTCCTCGACGAACTGTTCAAGGGCTACTTCTTCTATGGCGCCCCGGACTTCTCGTTCACCGTCGTCGACGTCCGGGACGTCGCGGCCGCCCACATCGCGGCCGCCGAGAAGCCCGACGCCCACGGTCGCTACATCCTCGCTGCCCCGCAGATGGTCTCCTTCCTTGAAATGTCGAGAATCCTCAAAGACCACTTCCCGCGAAATCCACGGCTGCCCGCGCACAGACTGCCGCACTGGACGGTCCGCATCCTCGGTCCCGCTTTCGGCTTGAGCTCGGACTACATCCGCAAGCACCTAGGGATCCGGTTCACCGTGGACAACGACAGAAGCACCACCGAATTGGGCCTGGCGTACCGCCCGTTCGAGGAGACCCTCATCGACCACTACTCCGCGTGGCGCCGCCAGCGCAAACCCGCACGGTAGACAACTGCGAAGCGGTCTTCGGACACCACTGGGCGATGTGCGTTGACACCTGCCGGAACGCACCTCGATCATGAGCGCGAATCGGGCGGGCAATCGGAAGGGCGGCGGGTCCCGTGGAAATCTATATCGGCATCGCCATCACCATCGTCATCGTGACACTGGCGGTGATGCTGTACGTGATGAAGGGCCCGCAGTCGTTCATGGCCAAGGCCCGCCGCGACTTCGCCGAAACCCAGGAGGCCATCAACAGCGTCCTTGACCAGGACCTGCGCGACTTCGCGGCCAGGCTGCAGGCCGCCGAGCTCGACGCACCGACGATCGCCCAGGCACGTGACTGCCATCGGGTGGCGAGCGCGTGTCTGGATCGGGCGAAGATCGCGGACGGCACGACCTATTGGCAAGAGGTGTCGGACTGCACCCAAGCCCTGGCCAAGGCCGCCCGCGAACTGGCTGCGGCCAAGGCGGGCGTAGCTCGACAGCCCGCGCCGGCCAAGACCCCACCCTGCCTGTTCGACCCCGCACATGGGCCTTCGACGACCGAGGTGGACTGGACCCCGCACGGTTCCCGGCCCCGTCCCGTACCGGCATGTGCCGCCGACGCCGCCCGGATCGCCCAGGGCGGCGAGCCCCAGGTCAGGGTGGTGCCGCTCGGTGGCGGGGACGGCGACGCCCCGTACTTCAACGGGCACGGCGTCTACGTGTACTGGCTTCTGGGCTACTACAGCGGCTTCGACCCCTACCTCACCGCGCGACTGCTGGCCGGGACGCCCATCGGCGCCCATCTCCCCGGTCACATCCGGGCCGCGCAGGGCGGTCACACCACCTCAGAGATCGAGGCCGAATTCGGTCACCATTGGCAGCACAGGGACTGAGCCGTACCCGGCACCTGGGCTGATTGCGTCGCCGCCACCGCGGCAGGACCTACTCGCCTCCCCCACGTCCTCAGGAGTCAATAACGACTCCCTGCAGCTGCGTTAAACCAGCCGCCGGGGTCTCTGCGAGACCCCGGCGGCCGTTTTGCGCTTCCTGGTTAGCCGGCGTCTGAGCTGCCCACAGGCTGAGCTTCTTCGGCTGGGGAAGGCGGCTCAGCGGGTGGCACCGCACTGGCTGGAGGGCTGGTCGTGGTCGTGCGGGAGCGGAGCCCGACCAGGATGTCCAGAACGAGGAAGGCTGCGAGGGAGATGCCCATCAGCGGCAGGAAGCAGCCGACCGTGATCGCGGCCGCGGCCAGCGGTACCAGGATGGCCCAGTGCACCTGCCGCCAGGTGCCGCGCTGGTAGGGCCGGGCGAAGCCGCGGGTGGGGCGGCGGCGCCACCACATGCGGTAGCCCAGCACGATGAGCGTGATGAGGCCGGCTGCCAGGCAGATGAGGATGATCTGGTTGGCCAGGCCGAACAGCAGGCCCATGTGCGCGTCGATGCCCCACCGGGTCAGCTTGGCCGCGACCGGATAGTCGGCGAAGCGCAGCTCGCCGACCACCGCGCCGGTGGAGGAGGCGACGGCGACCTGGTCCAGGTGGTGCGGCCACTGCTTGTCGATCTCTTTCACCACGTAGTCGCCGCCCTGCCCGGCCGGCCAGGTGATCTCCAGCGGGCCGCTCAGGCCCTTGCCCTGTGCGGCCTGGACGACCCGGTCGACGCCGATGTCGGAGGTTTCCTGGTGGGCGTGACCACCGGCCCCGGAGTGGCCGCCGTGGTCCGACGATCCGAGGGACGGGGTGGACCAGCCGAGCCCGGCGCGCAGCTCATCGACGTTCGCCCCCGCGTACTTGGACCAGGTCAGCCCGGTTGCCGACAGGAACAGCAGACCGGTGACCGCCCACAGCCCGATGGCGCCGTGCCAGGACAGCAGGCGCCGTTGCCCGCGCGCGCCGCGCTCGGGCGCTACGAGGCGACGCAGTTTGCGGCCAGAACGGCGGCGGCCCAGCCACAGCAGCAGGCCGCCCAGCGCGACGACCCACAGCCAGCTGGCGGCCAGCTCGCTGTAGAGGCGGCCGGATTCACCCAAGTGCAGGTGACGGTGCAGGTGGGAGATCCAGGCCCGGACTGGCAGCGCACCTGAGCTGCCGTAGCTCTCCAGCGTTCCGCGTACCTGCGCGGTGTGCGGATCGACGAACACCGCCAACTGGGTGCTCTCGGCCAGGCCAGGCACGTCCAGCAGCACCCGGGTCGTGCGGCCGGGCTCTTCAGAGGGCCGTACAGCGGTGACCGTGCCACTGGGATGCGCGGCGCGAGCCGCCGCGACCTGCTGCGCCAGGGGCATCTGGGCGGTACGGGCGGGAACGGTCAGCTCGTGCCGGTAGACGATCTTCTCGATCTGGAACGACGACGCGTACAGCAATCCCGTGGTCGCGGCGATCAGCAGGAAGGGGGCGATGAGGATCCCGGCGTAGAAGTGCAGGCGCAGCACCAGCGGGCGCAGCGCCGTCCAGCCGGTCCTTCTGCCGGAAGGGGACGGCCGGGTCTCGGTGGGGGCAGTCATCAGGGGCTTCTCCGTAACGCAGCACGCATCTCAATGGCGTGCGTCAGCTCGCAGGGGGCATCGGGGCAGCCCACGGCGTGCCTGACAGGACCGGGCTCACAGTGAGCACGGCCTTCATCAGGGCGTGGGCACCCGATCGAAAGGTGAAGGAAAGAACCTGGTCACCGACGGCACCATGCACAGGCTCACCGCAGAGCGAGCCGGGCATCCGCCTGGTGACGTTCACCGCCCCCGGAAAGCGGAGATCACCAACCGCAGCACAGCGTCCGAGGGCGACTCCGCAGAGGCGGCCCTCGCCTGTCGACCACGTGACGCAGGACTTCCAGCCGCAGATCGAGCCGTCGGTGCGCCCTCCCGATCGGCGGACGTGGCCCGTTGACCGGCGTGCAGCAGTCCAGCCACAGGAGGGCCGCCAGCACCCAGCCGACCAGGTGACGCGCCAGCGCGCACAGCGCGGCCTCGCCGCACTTCAGCCACCATGCGGTCGCAAGGATCGCCACCAGGTGCATCAGCAGCATGTCCAGCCCGGACGACCCGTGCTGCCCGTGTCCCACCGACCCGGCGACGGCATCCTGACCGTCGCCCTCCGGCAGCAGCGCATGCAGGAGCACCTGCGTGACCGCCACCGCCGGCAGGATCGTCTCCATGGTGCGTTCGCGCCCGGTCAGAGCCAGTGCGGGAACGAACACGATCGCCAGGCCCAGCGCGAGCGCGGCACCATCAACCCGTCCGCCGCCGAAGACGTGACCGGCTGCGGCCAGCAGCGCGCAAGCGGCCGAGAAACTCGCCGCGCGCACCCAGCGCACCACCGACCAAAACTGCATCCCCGGTCGGACCTCCTACGACGACAACGACAGCTGCCACCCCGCCAAACTGCACACGGATCATGCCAGGCAATGACCAGTACGCAACAGAGCTCACCTCCGTTCACCTCCGTCCCGGTTAGGCCCGGTAGAGCGGAACCATCGGAACCCCGGAGGCCGGCATGACCCCAGGTTGTCCCGGGTCGCTCACCTCGCCCCGCCGTGGGGGTCGAGGTCCGTGGCACTGACGGACTACTGCTGACCGGTGACGTCGAGGGCCGCGCGGACGATGCTGTCGACGTCCAGGCCGTGGTGGCGGTAGACGTCCTCCAGCGATCCGGACTGGCCGAAGCCGGTCACGCCGAGCGAGGTGACCGGGACGCGGTTAATGGTGGCCAGGAACGCCAGAGTGTGCGGGTGCCCGTCCAGCACGGTGACCAGCGGTGTGGCCCGCTCGGCGGGGAAGACCTGGTCCAGGATCCATGATTCGGCCTGTTCGTGGCCCTGCCGCGCCCGCATCGCCCGGTACAGCAGATCGGGGCTGGTCACGCAGACGACATCGGCCGGGATGCCGAGCCGGTGGAGGCGGTCGGCGGCGGCCAGCGCCTCGGGCACCACCGCGCCCATCGCGGCGATGGTGACTGTGGGAGCGTCGGTGCGCCGCAATGTGTACGCGCCCGCGACCACCTGGCGGCGACGACGCTCGCGTGCGGCGGGATCGTCCGGCACCACGGCCAGTTTCTGGTCGACCGGACGGGTGGACAGCCGCAGGTATGTGGACGTGCCGTCCGGGCGGCCCAGCCGGTCCAGGCTTGCCAGCAGTGTCCACTCGGTGTCGATGGCGAAGGCGGGTTCGTAGCTGACGCAGCCGGGTTGCTCCAGCCCGATCGACGGCGTCTTGATCGACTGGTGCGCGCCGCCCTCGGGGGCCAGCGTCACACCCGACGGCGTTCCGACCAGGATGGACTGTCCGCCGGCGTAAATGCCGTACGACCACGGCTCCAAGGCGCGCTCGACGAACGGGTCGTACAGCACGCCGATGGGCAGCAGCGGCTGGCCCCACCGGCTCCAGGTGGCGCCCAGCTCGCCCAGCAGGCTGACCAGGTTCACCTCGGCGATGCCCAGTTCGAGGTGCTGGCCGGTCGGCTTCTCCCGCCAGTGCAGGATGGTCTCGGCGTCGTCGGCGAACCAGTCGGGCCGCTCTCCGGCCGACCACACGCCCACCTTGTTGACCCAGCCGCCCAGGTTCGTCGACGTGCTCACGTCCGGGCTCACCGTCACCACGCGCCTGGCCGCCTCGGGCGCCTCGCGCGTCAGGTCCAGCAGCACCCGGCCGAGGGCGGCCTGGGTCGTGGTGGTGCCGGTCGGGGTGCGGCCGATGTCGACCGGCAGCGCGGGCGGCGCCTGCGACGGCACCTGTGGCCTTCGCAATCGCTCAGCGGTTCGCGCGCACAGCACGGCTGCGGCGCTGTCGTCCGGCAGGGCCCGCCAAGGGTCGTCAAGGTCGGTGCCGGCCCGTACGGCGAGCTCGCGCATCTGCGCCTCGGTCAGCAGCGCCGAGTGGTTCTGCGGGTGCCCGCGGGTGGCCAGCCCGTACCCCTTGATCGTGTACGCGAAGATCACGGTGGGCCTGGCGTCGTCGATGGCGTGGAAGGCCTGGTCGAGCGCACCGATGTCGTGGCCGCCGAGATTCGCCATCGCGCCGGTCAGGGTGGTGTCGTCCAGCCTGCCTATCAGCTCGGCGATCTCCCCGGCGCCGGGACCGTCGCCGGGCAGCCGCTGCCGCAGCTGGTCGGCGTCACAGCGCAGCAGCCGCTGGTATTCGGGGTTGGTCATCTCGTCGATGCGCCTGCGCAGCGCGGCCCCGCCGGGGCGGATGAACAGCTCTTCCAGCAGCTGCCCGTACTTGAGGGTGATCACCTGCCATCCCGCGGCGGCGAACATGCCCTGCAGCTTCCCCGCCGCGATGCCGGGCACGATGCGGTCCAGCGACTGCCGGTTCAGGTCGACGATCCACACGACCTCGCCGAGCTCGGCGACCGCCGGATCGAGCAGCGCCTCCCACACCGCTCCCTCGTCCAGCTCGGCATCGCCCACCAGCGAGTACTGCCGGCCGGTGCCCGCACCTCCGAAGGCGGTGTCAACGTAGCGACGTGACAGCGCGCCCCAGATGGGGGCCGTGGCGCCGATGCCCACCGACCCGGTCGAATAGTCGACGGGGTCGGGGTCCTTGGCACGGCTGGGGTAGCTTTGCAGGCCGCCGAACTCCCGCAGCCGTGGCAGGTAGGAGGCGTCCAGCCACCCGAGCAGGTGGTTGACCGCGTGCAGCACCGGCGAGGCGTGCGGTTTCACCGACACCCGGTCCTCGGCCCGCAGATGCCGGAACCACAACGTCGTCATGATCGACACCATCGACGCCGACGACGCCTGGTGCCCGCCCACCTTCAACCCGGACGGATTCGACCGCACCCGGTTCGCGTGATGGACCATCGCCGCCGACAGCCACAGCACCCGGCTCTCGATCTCGCGCAGCACCTCATGCTCACGCGGCTCGCCGCCGCCGGTCGTCTGCCGCGCACTGATCGCTGGACTGCTCATCGCCGGTCAACCTCCGCATACCGGGCACCGATTGCCCTGGAGTCAAGCGCCGTGCTGCACTTGTGCGCAATGCGGCAGCCAGAAAATGAGCATTCTGCACAGCCGACGTCGATCGCCGACAGGAAAGGTGAGCACGATGCCCAACGCAGGACCGGTCGACCCCCTCGACGCACGCCTCCTGCTGGAGCTCGCCAAGCACCCCCGTGCGACGACCAGCGGGCTGGCCGGACAGGTCGGCATATCACGCAACACCGCCCAGGCCCGGCTCATCCAGATGGAACAGAACGGGACGCTGGACTCGTTCGAACGCCGTATCAGACCCGAGGCGCTGGGCTATCCGCTGACCGCGTTCATCACCATCCAGGTCACCCAGCGCAGGCTCGACGCGGTCGCGGACGCGCTGGCCGCCGTTCCGGAGGTACTCCAGGTGCACGGCATCTCCGGGCCGATCGACCTGCTCGTCCACGTGGTGGCCACCGACACCGAGGACCTGTACCGCATCGCCGGGCAGATCCTCGCCATCCCCGGCGTCGAACGCACCAACACCAGCCTGGTCATGCGCCAGCTCGTCGACTACCGCATCACCCCGCTGCTGCAGCGAACCGCCGGCAACCCATGAAAAGGCGCATCCTCGACACCCCGGCGTTCAGCCACATCGTGGTGTCGCCGCGCCGGCGCGAGCGCTGAATCGAGGCGAGCGCTGTACCAGGCGAGCGCTACCTGGTCATGCGGGAAGGAGGCCAGATACCGGGAGGCGGTGCTTCCAGCATGGGTACGAGGAACCGGCGGGCCACGGCGGCGAGCTGTTCGTCGTCGTCGAGGTCGATGAGGTGGCTGGGGATGGCCAGGAAGGACGCGGAGATCCGGACCATCAGTTCGGCCACGTGGTCGGTGTCCAGGTCGCTCGACACGTTGCCCGCGCGTTGCTCGTGGCGGAGCTGACCGGCGACGAACCGCCGCACGGTGGCGACGGTTCGCCCCTCGTCATTGATCATTGAGGACACGATCAGGTCCGGCTCCGTGGTGATCAGGCCGCCGATCAGCGGGTTGCGCCGGATGGCGCGCAGCGAGCTCACAAAGCCCAGCACCACCCGGTCGGCGACGGTCTCGGCCTGCTGGATGTCGATGAGGAACTGGTCGAAGTACCGGCGGAACTCCCGGCGTACGACCTGTTCGACCAGCGCGTCCTTGGTGGCGAACCGCCGGTAGACCGTGATCCTCGAGACCCCGGCGCGCCGGGCCACGTCCTCCATGGTGGATCGCTGGATGCCCATCCGGCAGAACTGCTCATACGCCGCATCGAGGATGCGCGTACGGGACTCGTCGCTGTCGTCGATCCGTTCGACGGCGTCGACGTAAGCGCGTTCGAGCAGCGACTCCGAGCCCGCGTTGGCCGTGAGGAAGGACGGCACTGGTTCCATGAACTCCTCCTAGACGACCGATTCTGCCTCGATGGCCGCCGGTCACGCTCGGGTCTTGTGATGCCCGCCACAGTGTGCTCTCATGGGATTCGCCGAGATGAAACGCAGATGCAGAGTGTGTTTCATCGTATCAATGGCAACGCTCTCAGCCCCGAGGAGGAGCGAAGCATGGAGAAACCCAGCAGACGCAACGTGTTGATGGCGGGCGGCACGTTGGGCGCGCTCGGTGCGCTGAGCACCGCGTCGCCCGCGCAGGCGTGGACGTGGTCGCCCACGGGCTCGGTGGCCGGCGCGGGGGTCGGCGCCGACCCGCGGTGGGTGTGGGACGCCGAGGCCGATCCGCTGGTCGCCTCGCTGCTCGACCGGGGTGACGTGCCCAAGGTCAATGAGCTGCTGCGGACCTGGACCAAGAACGGTCAGCCGCTGCCTGCCGGGCTCCCGGCGGACCTGCGCGACTTCATGGAACGCGCCCGCCGCCTTCCGTCCTGGGCCGACCAGGGCAAGCTCGCCACCGCGGTCGACTTCAACGAGAAGCGCGGGCTCTACCTCGGGGTGACCTACGGCTTCGCCAGCGGGATGATGAGCACGGTCATTCCCAGGGAGGCGCGCGCGGTCTACTACTCCAAGGGCGGCGCGGACATGAAGGATCGCATCACCAAAACCGCCAAACTCGGGTACGACATCGGCACGTCGAACGCCTACCAGGCCGACGGCGAGATGATCGTGACCTGCGTCAAGACCCGGCTGGCGCACGCGGGGGTGCGCCACCTGCTGCCCAAGTCCCCGTACTGGTCGAAGGTCGCCGACGAGGAGATCCCGATCAGCCAGCGGGACATGATGGTCACGTGGCACAGCCTGCCCACGACCGTCATGCAGAACCTGGTCAAGTGGAAGGTGCCCATCCCCGCCGCCGAGTCCGTGGCCTTCCTGCACTCATGGCAGGTCGCCGCGCACATGCTCGGCATCAAGGACGAGTACATCCCCAAGTCGTGGGGCGAGGCCAACTCCCAGGCCGAGCAGGTCCTGACCCCGGTTCTGGCCCCGACACCCGAGGGCATCAAGCTCGCCGACATGCTCCTCAACCTCGGCTCCGCGATCGATGGGGGCCTCCTCAGCAAGCCCATCCTCGGCTCGCTCACCCGCTACGTGCTCGGTGACGAGATCGCCGGATGGCTGAGAATCCCCAGGGATCCGCTGTGGGACCCGCTCTTCCAGGTCGCCTGGGAGCCGTTCATCGCCGTACGCGAGGGTCTTCTCTCCCTGGAGAAGGCACCGGGCGCCCTCCAGAAGGCCGCCTGGGCATTCGACGAGATCCTGCGCTTGGGCGCCCTGCTCTACCTGTCCGAGGGGAAGCTGCCGATCAGTATTGAGATCCCTGAGACCAACAACCCGCACCACTGATCAAGGCCGCCTGCACCAGCCGCGCGACGCCGGCCACACGCGTGGCCACATCCGCGCCGACGGCCCGTCCCGGTGTCGGACGGGCCGTCGGCGGTGGGTCACTTGTTGTGCCAGATCTGGCTCTTCTTGCGGTTGTCGTACTTGTTGGCGACGACCTTGCCCCGGCTGTTGGTGTCCAGGTAAAGCCTCGTCCTCCAGTTCATCCGGGCGCCCATCTGGGTCGGCAGCCAGTACTGCCATTCCGAGTTCTTGTTGCACCTGCTCGTCCACACCGTGCCTGCGCCGTTGCTGTTCAGGCAGCGGCCGGTGGCCTGATTCTTCATCAGCCACGCCGTGCGGATGTGGTCGAACTTCTTCGACGTCATCTTCCACTGCTGGCTCTTGGGCGGCCTCTTGGCGCACTTCTTGAGGACGACCTTGTCGCCGGACTCATTCGTCAGGCACTTCTTCGACGAGTACTGAACGATTTTGTGCGGACCGATCGTCTGCGCGGAGGCACTGGTCGCGGCGCCGACGAGGGCGGCCGAAGAGAGCAGTACAAGGGTGCCTGCCGCTGCGGCGATACGCATAGGGGTCCCGCCTCTCTTGAGGGGTGTGGATACGTGCAAAAACTAACCACGTCCCCCACCCGCGAAATAGTGCCTGAAGCACCACCCCCACCTGGTCGAATAGTGCCCAGCTCCTACTCGTCCTGACAGACGTGTGGACTTCACCCAGAAGACCACTGATGGCCGGATCACGCTCATCGACCCGTGCTAACAAGCACGGTCAAAACCGACCTACGCGGACGCCGCGTGGACCTCCACGGCGCCGCCGTCCGGGTCGCCGTCAGTCAGGCGTCGGGCGCGATGGTCATTTGCGGCTCTCGGGCGGCACGATCTGCAGCGCGGAACGCAGGGCCTCGGCCTCGGACGGGGAGAGGCCGGACAGGAAGTGCACCAGGGCGGCCGCCTGGTTGTCGCTGGTCGCCAGGGCCTCACGCATGAGCTTGGCGGTGTAGCCCTCGCGCGTGCCGGTGGTCTCGTACATCCATGCCCGGTTGACCATCTTGCGCCGCAGCCAACCCTTCTTGTGCAGGTTGTCCATGACGGTCATCACGGTGGTGTACGCGATGGTCCGCTCCTTCTTCAGGTCCTCCAGGACCGTGCGCACGTTGACCGGGCGCCCGTAGGACCATAGCCGCTGCATGATCACGGCCTCGAGCTCGCCGAACTGCGACAGAGCCATCGCACCCCCACCGCCTTTCCTCAAGAGCATCGTAGCAAGCAGCTACTATCGCCAATAGGAGAGAAAGGTGACACACCTGTGAGGATGCCCCCCGTGCCTCGAACCGCGAAGGGCTGGTCGGCCGTCGGCGGCGCCCTCGTCGGCGTGCTGCTCGTTTCCTACGCCGCGGTGGCGGTGGTCACGGGCGGACAGGTCCCGTGGAACACCAAGGTACTGGGGATCGACATCGGCGGGCTCTCTGAGGAGGCGGCCAGGGCCAAGCTCGATCGAGATCTCGCGGCCAGGGCCCGGCAGCCCTTGGCGTTCCGCGCTGGAGCCAAGAGCACGTCACTTGATCCGCGTACCGCCGGTCTGGCGTTCGACTCCGCCGCGACAGTCAAGATCGCGATGAGGAACGGCCGCAGCCCCCTGACGATGATCGATGCGCTTCTGGGCGGCCGGACCGTCCGGCCGCTCATCCGCGTCGACCAGAGCCGCCTTCAGACCGCGCTGAACCGCCTCAACACCAAGATCGGCACACCTGCCCGGGAAGGGCGGGTGGTGTTCCAAGGGACCACACCACAAGCGGTGCTTCCGCGTGACGGGTCGGGTTTCGACCCGAAGACGGCCGCCGAACGCATCAAGGCCGCTTATCTGACCGAGAGCACGGTCTCCCTTCCCGTCGGGCCGCTCCGCCCCAAGGCCTCCGCCGAGGCCGTGCGGCAGGCAGCCGCCGGTCCCGCTCGCACCGCCGTATCCGGCCCGGTCACTTTCTCCGTGGACGGAAAGCGGCTGACGATGACACCCGCCACCTTCGCCCGTCACCTCCAGTTCATCCCGGACACGGCGGGCACGCTGCAGCCCCGTTTCGACGGCAAGGGCCTGGCGACCGCGCTCGGCGCGCGGCTGGAGAGGCTCCAGCAGAAGCCCAAGGACGCCACCTACGTGATCAAGAAAGGGGCTCCCCGGCTGGTGCCCTCCCGGGAAGGCAAGAAGGTCGAGCCGAAGGCACTCGCCACAGCGCTGTCGCCCCTCGTGACCCGGCCCCGGCCACGTGAGGCCGCCGTCCCTCTGTCGATCGCCAAACCGCGTCTCAGCACCGAGCAGGCCGCCCGGCTCGGCATCAAGGAGAAGATCAGCACCTTCACCACGCGGCACCCCTGCTGCGCGCCGCGCGTCACCAACATCCACACCATCGCCAAGATCCTCGACGGCTACGTCGTCAAGCCGGGCGAGACCTTCTCCCTCAACGGCATCGTCGGCAAGCGCGACAAGGCCCGCGGCTTCGTCGAAGCGCCCATGATCCTCGAAGGCCGTTTCGTCGATGACGTCGGTGGCGGTGTCTCCCAGTTCGCCACCACGATGTTCAACGCCGTCTTCTTCGGCGGCCTCCAGGACGTCCAGCACATGCCGCACTCCTATTACATCTCCCGCTACCCCGCGGGGCGTGAGTCCACCGTCTCCTACCCCCAGCCAGACTTCCGGTGGCGCAACGACTCCCCCAACGGCGTCCTGGTCGACACCTCGTTCACCGGCACTTCCATCACGGTCACGTTCTGGGGCACCAAGCGGTACGACATCGAGTCCAAGAGCTCGAACCGCTACGCCGTCCGAGCCTTCGAGTCCAAAACCGAATCCGGCCCCAAGTGCACGCCGATGCCCGGTGCCGAAGGTTTCCGGATCGACGTCTGGCGGATCTTCAAGCAGGACGGCAAGGTGGTCCGCCGCCAGAAGTTCCACACCAATTACCTCCCGGAACCACGCATCACCTGCCGCGACTGAGTCAGTGAGCGTGCGTTGAACAGCGAGATGGCGTGCAGTGCGAGCATCGCGGGGACGATGAAGGCGGGGATGAGGATCATCGGTAGCTCGGACATCACCGTGGTGTCGCCGGCGGCGGCCAGTGTGCCCAGCTTCGTCGGAGAGTGCAGCACGCCCAGCACGACGGCGACGATGAGATCGATGACGCCGAACGCGGTCCACCCGTAGAAGATCTTCATGGCCGACCGGGTTCGGCGCGTCAGCCGGGCGGCGACGGCGGGTGCGGTGACGCCGACGACGATGTCGCCTATTCCGGCCGGCAGGGCGAACGCGCCGGGGAGTTCATCGACCGTCCAGACCGCGAGGAAGCCGAAGCCCACGACACGCCACATCTGCAACAGCGTCAGTGCCCGCAGATCAGCCGCGCGAGCCCACGCCCGGAACGGCGCCGACCGCAGCAGCAGCCCGACCACCAAGAGCGGCGGTGCGGCGACCGCGACGCCGAGCGCGACCGGCGGGTCCCCGTCTGCGGGGGCGAAGACGCCGAGGGCGCCGACCAGCATGATCGCCGCTGCCCAGGCCGCCGCGACCCACCACAGCCATGACGTCATCGCGCCGATGGCCGGCGTGGGGAAGGACATGAGGACCTCCTGCAGTCACTTGCGCTTTGCAAGTGACCCTGACCAGGGTTACTTGCAAACTGCAAGTGAGCAAGTAGGATCGGCCTATGGCGGTCAGATCGAATGCGCGCCGCTCGAACTGCGCGGTCGCGGGCACGCTGGACATCCTGGGTGACAAGTGGTCGCTGCTGGTGGTGCGGGATCTGCTGATGGCCGGCGAGTTGCGCAACGCCCAGCTCGCCGGCTCCGCCGAGGGGATCCCGACCAACACGCTTGCCGACCGGCTCCGCAGGCTCGAAGAGGCGGACATCATCGAACGCGTTCCCTACAGCGAACGGCCGCCCAGATTCTCCTACCGGCTCACCGAGCGCGGTCGGCAACTAGGGCCGGTCGTCAACGCGCTCGCGCACTGGGGCGAACGAAATCTGCCGGGCACCCGCAGGCTCGGGACCGACCCCTCCTAACCGCGTCCGGGTCGCATCGCCGCCATCCCACGGAAGGAAGCGGAGCTCGACGGTGGTGGGTGCGCCCTCGTTCCACTGGAAGACGATGCGGCGGGCCTGCGGATGAGCATCCCCGCGTGGACCTCGGGGACTTGAGTCAGGGCCTGGGAATCATGAGTGGTGGGCACGGCTATCACGTCCTTACCGGGCTGATGGTCATGCGGATCATGTCGCAGGTGACCGGGTCGCCTGCGGCTGCTACTGATCTTCCAGGGGCGTGCCGGTTTCCAGCAGGGTCTTCAGGCTGGACAGCAGGTGCGGCCATCCGCCGCCGATGAGCTCCCGCAGGGCGCTTCCGGGCTCGAACCCGTCGTGGATGACGGTCAGTTTGACCGCTGAGCCGGCGGGTTCGATGTCGAAGGTCACCTTCGACCGGGGTTCGTCGGCCAGCTTGGCGAGCGTGTCCTCGTCGATTCCGGCGGCCAGCGCCCATTGCGGAGTGAAGGTGTGCCAGGTGTAGCTGAGCCGGCGGTACGGATCGGCCTCCAGGACGACTTGCGCAGGATCTTCGATCCGGTGTCCGTCCTGCTCCCAGACCACCGGGGAGCCTTCCTTCCAGTCCGATTCCAGGCTGATGCCCCAGTAGCGGCGGGTGAAGGCAGGGTCGGTCAGCGCCTGCCACAGACGCTGTGGGGTGGTCTTGATGTAGGTCGTGTAGGCAAAGGTGGTGTCGGTCATCGACTCGTTCTCCAGTGCTGTTTTCAGATCGCTGAGCGCCCTGGCCCGCGATCTGTCATATCGACTGATCCAGCGATCAGTGATCGCGTGGATCGGCGCCGCGTTGAGGTAGTGCCGCTTCTCCCTGCCCACCCGTACGACGGTGACCAGGTTGGCCGCCTCCAGGACCGCCAGGTGTTTGCTGACCGACTGCCGGGTCATGTCCAGCGTTTCGCACAGCTCGCGCAGGCTCTGCCCATTGCGGACGTTCAGGCGGTCCAGAAGCTTGCGACGGCTGACATCGGCCAGCGCTTTGAACACCTCGTCCATCGGCCCTCTCACCTCAACATGCAGCCATTTGGCTGCATATCAAGATAGGCAACCGATCGGCTGCATGTCAACGGGAACGAGAGACGTTGAGCGGGCAGCCTGCTCGGGTGCCCGGACGAGCGGCGCCGTGCCGGGGAGTCGTGAACCGTTCAGCGCCGGCGCCGCTACTCAGCTCCGGTCTGGTGCCGGACTCCGGCGCCGTGGCGGTCCTCGGCCGCTCGCACGCCGTCGGCCTCGACCCGTTGCTTCAGCCGTTCGAGGTTGGCCGGCATCGGCGGACGACCAGGGGGACAAGGATTCTGCCGATGCCATGGCCCTCGAAGGCGATGGCGATGGTCAGGCGGGACCGGTGGGAGGCGAGGGGCTCGACGGTGACGTCCACCCTGGCCCGGATGGGGCCGTCGATGCCCCGTACACCCCAGGTCCGGGGCGGGTCGATGTGCGCGAGCTCGGCGGTGACCGGCCGGTCGGCGAAGCCGATGCGGCGCGTGGTCAGGCATCGCGTACCGACCGCCGGAGGGCCTGCGGTGTCCATCCGCCCGTCCACGACACCCTGCTGCCACTCTGAGAAGCGTGTCGGGTCGGTGGCATAGGCGAACACCTGCGCCGCCGGCCGGTCAACGTCGATGTTCACCGTGATCGGTGGCATGTCAGCTGCTCCCCGTGAACAGAGCGGCGTACCGGGACAGGTACAGCGGCCACCCGGCGTCGTCGCCGACGCCCTGGGCGACAGCCGGCCAGCCGGGACCGTGCCGGTCGATGTTGCGGTGCTCCAGCTCGACCCTGGTGCGCTGCGGGGTCTCTGCGACGAACCGGACCTCGACCTCGCTGGTGTTCTCGGGGTCGGCCTCGAGCTGCCATGTCGGGCCGATGTCCCAGCTGAACACGACGCGGTCCGGCGGCTCGTAGGCGAGGATGCGCGCCCAACGGCACTCGCTGCCGTCGGTGCCACGGTCGTAGATATGGCCGCCGACCCGAGGCTCGAACACGGTCTCGGCGATCGCCACCCCGAGGAGGTTGTGCTCCGGCGGCTTGAAGTCACCGAAACGTTCGGTGAACACGGTGAACGCCCGCTCGATCGGCGCCTCGACGACGATCTGCCTACGTACCACCGCGGTCGCTGCCTGCGTCATGGATCCTCCTCGACCTGTTGTTCTGCGGCGTCCTTGTAGCCGGCCAGTGCCCGGTTCCAGAACGTGTCGAGCTGGTCGCGCAGCGCGGCCACGCCCGCCGGGTTGAGCCGGTAGATCCGGCGCGTACCGGCCGCGCGCTCGGTGACAAGCCCTGCGTCCTTCAGCACTTTCAGATGCTGGGAGACCGCAGGCCTGCTGACGGGAAGCTCGTTGGCGAGTTCGCCGACCGCACGCGGCCGCTCGGCCAGACACGCGACGATCGCGCGCCTGGTGGGATCGCCCAGCGCCTCCCACGCGTCGTCAGGTTGGTAAGTGGCCACGAACGGTAAGCCTAGACGCACGGATTGGCGGAGGCAAGACGCGATCTAGATGGCGTCGCAGTGGGCGCAGGCGTCACGGCGGCGGTAGTAGTACGCCATGGCCGCGCCGGCCAGGAGCGGTCCCCAGAGTCCGAGCGGTACGACCGCCAAGCCAAGAGCCTCCGCTCCGGGCACGCCTAGGCGGGCAGTGGTGCGAGCAGCCGGACGGGCGTGACCTCCTCGGTGTGGACGACGACATCGAACCAGCCCGCCAGTGACCCTCCCGACATGTGGTAAGCGGCGTCATCGGCGGGGTCGTAGGACGGTCCGATCAGGCGTGTCCTGGTCGATGCGTTGAGCCATCGGCCGACCGGCTCGGGCCGCGGAGCCCGCAGGTCCAGGAAATATCCGGCCCGGCCGTCGGCGCCCGCTGCCAGCACGGAGTCGGCGAACTGCACGTCCGGCGCGGGGAGGGGCACGCCGATCGAGCCGTGGCCGAGGGTCAGGCCGATCGACCGATAGCGTTCTCCCATGTGTTCGCGCAGGTGACCGCCCATGTTGCGGTGGGTCGCCACAGGCGAGGACGGGGAGATGGTACGGGGGTCGCCGACGGCGGTGTGCGCCATGCCGCCCCAGTACACGATCTTGTCGCCGGTACGTTCCTGCCACCAGGCCACACCGTCGGCGAGCGCGCGTTCCAGCCCGGCGAGACCGTCGAGCGGCGTCGCGTGTCTCGCCTCCGGACCGGAGTTTTCGGCGAATCGCACCGGATCGTCAGGGTGTCGCTGGTTGTACGACCTCATCCAGCCGATGACGCCCAGGATCTCCTCCGTCTGCCAGAAGGCCCGTGCCCCGGCCAGCATCTCCCGTGGATCGCCCTCGCCTGTGGCGATGTAGGCGTCGAGCCCGAGTCGGCTGGGATCGTCGCCCTCCAGGGCCAGCGACCGGAAGCCTTCCTCCTCGACCAGCAGCCGCACGACGCGATGCGCCACCACAGACAACTCCCGCGTCTGTCGCGCAGCGGCGCCCAAGGCCACGACATTCGCGTCCCTCACCATCGGTGCGAGAGGCCGCAGGTCGTCCAGCGGCTCGCCAGGATCCCGGGCCACCAGGACATGGGAGCTTTCCTTGATCCATTCGACCACCATGTCCGAAAAGCTACGAGCCACAGGACGGCCACTGCATCTGTCAGTTGACTGGGCCGTGTTCGGGCCGCTTCCGGCGCCATGCCGACCACCTTGAACGCTCCTCGGAGCGAGGAGCGTTTGGCTAACGTCCCGTTGCTGCGATCCGGTCGAGGAGCTGGAGGGTGGTGGGGTCGGGTGTCCACTGGCCTTTGCCGGCGGCTTCGGCGAGTTTCTGGCGGATCTCGGCGGACTTCCCGGCGACTTCTTCGGTCTTGCCCTGGCTGAGTTTCTTGGCGATGTGCTTGATGTGGTCGTTTATTTTGCCTGCGGCTTCGGGGTGCAGCTGCCCGCTGGCGACCTGCTGGTTGATGCGCCCTTGAAGCGCGGCGAGTGCGGCGAGCGGGCTGGAGGCCGTGGCCCGTGGACTGGTCGATGGGGTTCGGCTCCGCACGGGCTTGGGAGAGGCCGCTTGGGTGGTTTCGGCGGCGGTGGGGACGCCGGCCGTGGGCGGTGTGGGCGTGGGGCCGGAACCTCTGAACGCGACGACCAGTATGACGACGGTGAGGAGGAGCGCCATCCCGGCCAGCGCAGCGACATGGCGGGGATGATGAGTGATCCAGGCACTCACGGCCTGGGTGGAGGCCGGCCGGGAGCCCGTGCCGTAGGGGTCGAGGGTGGGCAGGACCTGCGTGACCTGGTGCGGCTGACTGGACGCAGTGGGATTGGCTGCTGGTTGACCGAGCGCTTCGAGGACGCTCGCTACCAGCGTGGCGTCCTGGAGGCGTTGACTGGGGTCCTTGGCGAGCAGTTGCAGGATGATGTCTTGGAGATGCGCCGGAGTGACGTCCCGCGGGTGGCTGGGCGCGGTCGGTGCGGTTGCCTGGTGGTGGTGCAGCAACGCTGGGGTGGCGTCCGCGGTGAAGGGTGGCTGCCCGGTGAGGAGTTCGTAGAGCACACACCCCAGGGCGTACAGGTCGCTCGCGGGAGTAGCCGGGTGGCCGTTGACCTGTTCGGGCGACACATAAGCGGCCGTGCCGACCAGCGGCCCAGGGGTTCGCGCCGCAGTGCGGTCCCCGGGTACCGAGCCGTCCAGTGGGCTGGCGATGCCGAAGTCGGTGAGTTTGACGGTGCCGTCCGGCGCGTACAGCAGGTTGCCTGGTTTGACGTCGCGGTGCACCAGCCCGGCCGCGTGGGCAGCCGCCAAGGCGCGGGCGGCCTGGGCGCCGATGGCGGCGACCTCGGCAGGTGGCAACGGTCCTCGCTGATGGAGAACGGCGGCGAGGTCGTGGCCGTCGACCAGCTCCATGACCAGGAACGGTTGCCCGTCGGCGGTGTCGACGTCGTAGATCTGGACCACGTTGGGGTGCACCAGCCGGGCGGCCCCTTGAGCCTCTCGCCACGCTTGGCCGACGGCTGCCGGGCCGGCGGGTGAGTGAGCGGGCTGAGCCTGGGCTGCCGCGATTGCGTGGATGGCCGGGGCGTCAGGGCGGAGGAGCTTGATGGCGACCGGACGGCCCAGGAATGCGTCCTCGGCTCGCCAGACCTCGGCCATGCCGCCCCCGCCCAGGACTTCGATCAGCCGGTACCGGTCGGCCAGCAAGCCTGGCGCCTCACCCCCGCGCCGGTCTCTGCCCATTCACCGTGCTCCTTGACCATCGACAGCCCCAGGCAGGGTGTGCTGGAAGAGAGGAGCCTCGCCCCGGTACGGGGGCAACCGGGGCGAGGCTCCGATGGCGCCACTGGGTGTCTCAGTCCGTCGAGAGGCGTGGCGCCAAGCTGCGGCGGGGTTTTCCGCAGCTACAAGGTCCAGCGTCCAGGCCGCCGAGAGTGTCACACTCCGCCGGGCTTCTCTCCGATCTGGCCCCGGCGATCCCGTCGGGCAGATCCGGGTGCTGGGCGTGGGACGGCTTCGCCGCCCTCCGCGGCTCACGGCGCTGGGGCCGGTTCAGTTCGCTGTTTCTGTGAACTGGTTGTCGTCAAAGAGCCGGTTGATGTGTCCGCCGAGTTCGGACCAGTGCTGTGCGGACAGGGCGGCGGCGGCACCCGCGTCGCCTGTCGCGCAGACGGTGATGAGCTGGTCGTGGTGCTCGATGGTGTTGCGGCCGCCGAGCAGGGTGGAGAACTTCCGATAGAGGATGCGGTGGATCTGGGGGTGCAGCTGCTCGATGATCCGGCTGAGGACGGGGTTGTCGGCGGCGGTGACGACGACGGCGTGGAAACGGTCGTCGGCTTCCAGGGCGGCGCCGGTGTCATTGGCGGTCACGGCCCGCTCGAAGTCCTGGTTGGCCGCGCGCATCCACTCCAGGTGCCGTTCGGTCATGAGCGGTACGGCGGTTTCGACGGCGAGCCGGTCGAGGGTGCGCAGAACGGCGAGGGTCTTGTCGACGTCGCGGCGGTTGAGGGTGGTGACGCGGGTGTAGACACCCGGCTTGGCCTCGACCAGGCCGCAGTCGACGAGCCGGGTGAGCGCCTCACGGACCGGGGTGCGGCTGAGTCCGAGGCGGTCGGCCAGATCGCTGTCCTTGACCTTCTCCCCGGCGGCCAGTTCACCGCGGACGATGGAGTCGCGCAGGCGGTGGAAGACCTCCGCGCTGAGCAGGCGGCGGGAGACGGGCTGGTCCAGCGACATATTGCGTACCGTACATCGGACGGGTGGGTCACCGGGCGCCTGAGCGCCGGACGAGGGCCCGGGCGAGGACGACGGCCGGGTCGATGAGCGGAACGGGGATGGCCTGTGGTGGCAGTCCCAGAGGGATTTCAGTGCAGCCACCAATGATGACCTGGGCGCCGCGGTCGGTGAGCCGATGGGCCGCGCGGGCCAGCGGTTCACCGACCGCGTCGCTGCGCTTCCCGGCCTTCACCGCCAGGATCCCGGTCATGACCTCGTTGGCCTGGCTGGTGCGGTCGGGCAGCAGCACATCGATGCCGACCCGGGCGAGGCATTCCTGGTACAAGCCCGCACGGACGGTACCGGTGGTGGCAAGCAGCCCTGCGGTGCGGAGCGACGGCCCCCGCCGGGTCAGGTGTTGGGCCACCTCGCCGATCATGTGGACGATGGGCAGGCCCGCACGGTCGGAAATCCTGGGGACGAACGCGTGCGCCGTGTTGCACGGGATGGCGATCAGGGTCGCGCCCGCCTCCCGCAGGACGCGGCATCCGTTCAGCAGCCATGGAGTGGGATCGGGTCCGCGCCCCAGGAGCGCCTCGGTGCGGTCGGGCACCGTGGGATCGGACCAGATGACCGTTTTGAGATGCTCCTGGTCGCGACGGCCAGGCGTCAGCGCCACCAGCTTGGTGTAGAAGTCGGCGGTGGCCGCCGGCCCCATCCCGCCCAGAATGCCGATGACCTGCGTAGCCGGGGATGAACCATCCATTGTGCGGCCTCCTCCAGCCAGGAACGCCCTGGCCGGCCCAGTGCAATGACTCCAATATATTGCACTCTGCGTACTGGGGCTACGGAGGGTCGTAGGGTGCCTTTCTGTCGTCAGGTGACGGTGACGGGCAGGGTGGTCAGCCCGTTGATGAGCATGCTGGCCTGCACCCTGAGGTCTTGCGGGGGTACCGCTAGCCGCAGGTGAGGGAATCGGTCGATGAGCGCGCCGATGGCGATTCTGGCCTCCAGCCGGGCCAGCGGCGCACCGAGGCAGTGGTGGATGCCGTGGCCGAAGGCCAGGTGCGATGCCGGTGGCCTGGTGATATCGAATTGCTGCGGATTCGGGAACTGCCGCGGGTCGCGGTTGGCGGCCAGCGGTGCGGGGACCACGACCTCGCCGGCGGGGATGGTGACGCCGCCGATCTGTACGGGTGCCGCGGTCCTGGCGGGGATGGTCACCTGCGCCGGGCCGTTGAAACGCAGGAGTTCTTCGACGGCGGCGGGCAACCGGTCGGGTTCGGCGCGCACCAGGTCGAGCTGGTCGGGATGGGCGAGCAGCGTCTGCACGCCGCCGCAGATCAGATGGGCCGTGGTCTCGTACCCGGCGACGAGCAGCAGGAAGACCATCGAGGTCAGCTCGTTCTCCGACAGCCGGTCGTCATCGGCGCGCGCTGCGACCAGACCGGAGATGAGGTCGTCGGACGGGTGGGCCCGCTTGTGCGCGATCAGTTCCCGGACGTAGGTGATCAATGAGGTCGCCGCGGCGACGAACGTCTCGGCGGGGTGGACCGAGCCGTTGATGGCCACCGCCGTCCATTCCTGGAAGTCGCGGCGGCGGTCCTCCGGCACGCCGAGCAGCTCGCTGATCACGGTGAGCGGGAGGGGAGAGCCGAAGGTGGCGAGCAGGTCGACCGTCGCGCCGTGCCCTCCGGCGGCCGCCACGTCGTCCAGCAGACGGTCGACGATGCGCCGGATCTCCGGCTCCATCCCCTCGATCCGCCGCCGGGTGAACGCGGTGGACACCAACCGGCGCAGCCGGGTGTGATCGGGCGGGTCGGAGCCGAGCAGATGGTGGTCCATCGCCGCAGCGAGATCGGGCGGCACGGAGTCGCGATGCGGGCCGTCGCCTCCCTTCCCCTTGATGACGTCGGGATGGGTCAGCGCCTCCCGCGCCTCGTCGTATCCGGTGATGAGCCAGACATGGACACCGGTGAACAACGTGACCCGCCGCACGGGCCCGGCCGCCGCCAGCTCGGCGAACGCGGCGTGCCGCGCAGCGGGCGTGGCCTCGACGAACGGCGAGGTCACCGATGGGGATTCCGTCATGATCAACTCCGATCCGGGCCGTCGTCCAGCCGACGACCGGGAGACGACGACTCCGACAAGATCAACCGAGTCCTCGCGCACAAAGTTCCGACCGCGGACGCAAGCCCCACCACAAGGGCTGGCGGCGGTCTGGAGTGTGCCCGCTATGGCCTGACTTTCATATAGGACAACACCTATATGAGTGTTAGCATATATGGATGTCTCTGCGTCATGCGATTCTCGGCCTGCTGGCCGGGCAGCCGATGAGCGGCTACGAGTTGAAGAGGGCCATCGACGAGAGCGTCGGACACTTCTGGACGGCTGATCAGTCGCAGATCTACCGCACACTGTCCGGGCTGGTCGACGATGGTCTGGCGGCCCGGCGCACGGTCGTCCAGGAGGATCGGCCCAACCTGCATCTCCACTCCGTGACGGCCAGCGGGCTGGCGGAGTTGGACCGGTGGCTGGCGTCGGGCCTGCAGGCCACTCCGACGCGCGAGCCGTTTCTCGCGCGGTTGTTCTTCGCCGAAAGACTTCCGTTGGACGAGGTACGGAAGTTGCTGGATGCCCGACGACAGGAGACCAGCGAGCTGCTCACTGCGCTGGAGGCTGTCGCGATGCCCGAACCATCCGGCAGCCTCGGCCATGCCCTGCGCTCGGCCACCTTGGCCAACGGCATCACCCATGCCCGCGCCGAACTGGAATGGCTGGACGCCGTCGAACGGCAGCTCGATCAGGTCGGCCAATGAGCTCGTCCCGCACAGGCAAGCTCGACCGGATCGCGGCACGTTTCTCCGCCAAACCGACGACATCGGCACTGAGCTTCGCCATCGAGCAACCGGCCACGGGATTCACCTGGAGCTTCAACAACGCCCAGCCGTACTTCTTCGCCAGTATCACCAAGCTCTACACCAGTGCCGTGATCATGCAGCTGAATCACGAGCGGGCACTGACCCTCGACTCACGCGTCGCAGACCTGCTCGGCAAAGACCTGCTACGCGGTTTGAACACGCACGGCGGTCATGATCACGGCCACGTCATCACTGTGCGCGAACTGCTGGCGCACACCTCGGGAATCCCCGACTATTTCGAGCAGAAGCGCCCCGACGGCCACAGCATGCTGGCGGATCTGCTGCGAGCGGACATCGCGTGGACCTTCGACGACGCCATGGAGACAGCCCGATCGCAGCCGAGCAGGTTCGCGCCGTCGACGCCGGGCAAGGCGCACTACTCCGACACCAACTACCAACTGCTGGGGCGCATCATTGAGGCGGCCACCAGTGGAGGCTACGAGCAGGCCATCCGTCGGCGGATCATCGAACCGCTCGAACTGCGGGACACATGGCTGCTCACACCGGCAACGCGCGGGCGCTACGACGAGGTCGCGCAACTGCTGAACGGCCGCGCGCCATTGCGCATACCGAACGCGATAGCCTCGGTCGGTCCCGACGGCGGCCTGGTGTCGACCGCCGCCGACGGGCTGCGGTTCCTCCGCGCCTTCATCGGTGGCGAGCTGTTTCCAGCGACCTACCTGGACCAGATGACATCCACCTGGAATCGGATCTTCTCACCCGTCGAGTACGGGGTGGGGATCATGCGTTTCGCGCTGCCTCGCCGGTACTCCCCGCTCGCACCCGCACCACCCCTGATCGGCCACTCCGGAGCGTCTGGATCAGTGTTGTTCCACGCCCCTGACCATGACCTCTACATATCTGGCACGGTCAACCAGTTCCGACACCGCAGCCTCCCCTACCGGCTCATGCTGCGGCTGATCAACCAACTCCGATGAGCGGACGATCCGTCTCCTGCAGATCCCTGGTCGGTGGCCTCATACCGCCAGAGCCGTCCGGTCACCTCGCCTGGACGTCCATGGGTTCTGCTTGACAGGTTAGTTATGCGCATAACATTATGCGCATAACTAATTCGGAGATCGAGGGAGCCGGCATGACCGTGAAGGTCGCAGTCATCTACTACAGCTCGACGGGTGCCGTGCACGCACTCGCGCAGGCCGTCGCCGAGGGTGCCGGCTCGACCGGGGCCGAGGTGCGGCTGCGGCGGGTCGCCGAACTGGCGCCCGGCAGCGAGATCGACCAGAACCCGCGGTGGCGGGAGCACGCCGACGCCACCACGTCGATCGCTCAGGCCTCGGTTGAGGACCTCGCGTGGGCCGACGCATTCGCTTTCGGGACGCCGACACGGTTCGGCGCGCCTGCGGCACAACTGAAGCAGTTCATCGACCAGACCATCGGTCTGTGGCGGGAAGGCAGCCTGGCCGACAAGCCGGTGACGGCCTTCACCTCGGCGTTCAACCGGCACGGCGGCAACGAGGCCACGATCTTGTCACTGGCCAACGTGTTCTACCACTGGGGGGCGTTGATCGTCCCGCCCGGATACACGGACCCGGCCGTGTACGCCGCCGGCGGCAATCCGTACGGCACCTCGGCTGTGACCGGCCCGAACGGAGACGGCCCGGACGCCGCGACGCTGGAGGCGGCCCGGTACCAGGGACGGCGGCTGGCCCGGACCGCGATCCGGCTGCTGGCGGGCAGCCGCGTCACCGAATCCAACGGAAACCCCCGCACAACCGGCGATGGAAGAGCTCGCCAGACCGCTTGAGCGGCCATCCACCTTCCCAGCCGGAGCTGGCGCAGATGTCGGCAGAGGGAGCACATCCCATGAGCGCTACCGGCGGCCCAGCTCACCGAACACTTACCGCAGATTCGCATTCAGGAGACGCTTGTGACGTCCGAACCATCCACGAATACCTTGACCCGTAGCCCCGCCGAAGGCAGAACCAGCCACGCCTGGATGGTCCTGGCGCTGGCGTGTGCCTGCCAGTTCATGGTGATCCTCGACGCATCCATTGTTAACGTCGCCCTGCCCTCGATCGACCGGGACCTCGGCTTCACGGCCGCCGGCCTGGCCTGGGTGGTGAACGGTTACCTGCTCACCTTCGCCGGCTTCATGCTGCTGGGTGGCCGCGCCGCTGACCTGTTCGGCCATCGCCGGCTGCTGGTCACCGGGCTGTTGTTGTTCTCCGCATCGAGTCTGGTCGCTGGCCTGGCGACCGCGCCGGAGGTTCTGGTGGCGGCCCGCGCCGCTCAGGGCATGGGAGCCGCCCTGATGGCCCCGGCGACGCTGGCCGTGATCAACTCCAGCTTCACCGAGCCGAACTCGCGGGCCCGGGCGTTCGGCGCATGGTCCGCCGCGGGCGGTGTGGGCGGGATGGCCGGCGCGGTCGCGGGCGGTGCTCTCACCACCGGGCTGTCATGGCGGTGGGTCTTCCTGATCAACGTGCCGATCGGTGCGGTGCTGATCGTCATGGCCATGATGTCGCTGGCCGGCATGCGCACCGGCCGGAGGGAGTCGCTTGACCTCACCGGTGCGGTCACGGGAACGGCGGGGCTGGCCGCGCTGGTCTACGGGGTCATGCAAAGCGCCGATCATGGATGGACGTCCGTGCTGGTCGTCGGCCCGGTCGGGGTGGGCGTGCTCCTGCTCGTCGCCTTCACCGTGGTGGAGGCACGCTTCGCCGCCCAGCCGATGATGCCCCTGCGGCTGTTCAGACTCCGGGGGGTGGCCGTCGGCAACGGCATGCTGCTGCTGTTCGGCGGGATCGCCATCGCGATGTGGTACTTCACGTCGCTCTTCCTGCAGAACGTACTCGGCTATGACGCGCTCCAAGCCGGGCTCGGGCAGACACCCGCGGCGGTGACGTTCATGGTGGTCGCACGATGGGCCGCCGCCCTGCTGCCGCGCGCCGGTGTGCGCGCCCTGGTGCTGGCCGGCTGCGGCTGTTTCCTGACCGGTTTCAGCTGGCTCGCCCAGGCCCACGCCGACACCGGCTATCTCACCGGCGTGCTCGGGCCTACGCTGCTCATCGCGGTCGGCATCGGGCTGACCTTCCCCACTCTCATGGCCGCGGCGACCGCCGACGCCCCCGAGAGCGACGCGGGAATCATCGGCGGACTGGCCAACACCGCCAGTCAGCTGGGCGGGTCGGTGGGCCTGGCGGTACTCGCGACGGCCGCCAGCGCCACGACGCAGACGGCGGCCGGCGGGAGTTCCCCGGCCGCCGCCCTCGCCGCCGGCTACGACCGGGTCTTCCTCCTGGCGGCCGGGCTCGGCCTGGCCATCGCGCTGGTCAGCTTGCTGTTGCCGCGGCACCGCCCCAGCTGACGGCAGGTGTTTCGGCGATGTGCACGAACGCACTCCTCGTGGCCGCAGTGTCTCCTCGCGCCGCGCCGGGAGGAGCGGGCGAGTAGGAGGTCTTCGAGCGGGCACATCTGCGGCGGAGGAGGATCATGAACGATGGGCCGGAGCAGGTCGTGGTGGTCGGTCAGATCGCGCGGGATCTCGTGGTGGTCGTCGACGAGGTGCCCGGTGCCCATCAGGCCGTGCCGGTGCGCCGGCGGCGGGAGATGCTCGGCGGCAAGGGGGCCAACCAGGCGGTCGGGCTGGCTCAGCTCGGCGTTCCCGTCGCCCTGGTGGCCGTGGCGGGAGACGACACCGTCGCCGGCGCGCTGCTCGACCAGGCCCGGCGGGACGGCGTCGACGTGTCGGGGGTCGTCCGCCGTTCCGGCGAGCCGACCGGTCTCATCATCGACATCGTCGATGGGGGTGGCGATTGGCGATACCTGGAGGATCTACCCAAACGGTGCTCCTCACCGAGGATGACGTGCGTGCCGCAGGGGACGTACTGGGCCGGGCTGGCAAGCGGAGCCGGTGTCTTCGGCGCCGCTCGCCTGGCCTCCGCGACCGCCGCGGCGACCGTGGGCCATCCCGGCGGACGCCCCAGCCTCTCCCCCGCCGTCCTCGACCGGTATCTCCCTCTGGTGGACGAGAGCCTGGACTGACCAGGGCCCGCCTCGCCCGTGTGATCGCGCGCGCCCCGGCATGGTGCAGATGAATCCATCGGCGATCCGGCCCGCCAGGCGAGCCGCCTTTTCCCCAAAGCCCGACATGTAGATCGGCGGCGGCTCGTCCGGAAGGGTGTAGACCCGGGCGGTGTCGACTCGGTAGTGCTCGCCGCGGCCGCCTGGGCCGCCACCGCCGGGTGGACGCGCACCAGCGGGCAGGTCACCGCGGTCGTCACCGGGAGCGACGTCACCTGCGACAACGCCCCGATGACCGACCACACGAAGGGGCTTTGGCCCTGCTCGTCGAGCCACGGGTGGTAGTGGTCTGAGATCCACAGAGCTTGGAAGCCGGCCCCTTCCGCGAGCTCGGCCTGACGGACCAGCTCGGCCGGGCCGTGTTCCTCGCACGCTAGGAAATAGCCGAATCTGGTCACTGGCACTCGCCTCCTATTGCCGGCGTGAGCGGTCGTCAGGGCAGTTCGAGCGAGACCTTGGTCCAGCCCGGCTCACGGCGGTCGAACGCCTCATACGCATCGATCACCGAGGGCAGCTGCTCCTGCTGGCTCAGGACGGTGGTGGGATCGGCGTGACCGCCCGCGATGCGGCTCAGCAGGCCGGGGACATAGCGACGGTGATTGCAGTTGCCCGCCTTGATGGTGAGGTTGCGGTTCATCGCCGCGCCCAGCGGGAAGCTGTGGTGCTGCGGCGGGTAGACGCCGACGATGCCGATCGTGCCCGCCTTGGCGACGAGTTCGACGGCCCAGCGCAGGGCCTGGCTGGGGGCGTCACCCGGCTTCCAAAGGTTGCCCTGGACGTTGGTACGTGGCGCCGCCTGCTGCTGCTCGTGGTGGAACTCTTCCGCGGTCTCATCGTCCACCTGCTGGGCGGCGGGACCGCCGACCGGACGTTCTGCGTCCACACCGACGGCGTCGATGACACGATCGGCCCCGACGCCTCCGGTCAGCTCACCGACCACCTCGACCGGGTCCTCGACGTTGAAGTCGATGGTCTCGGCGTTCTGGAGCCGGGCGGTCTCCAGGCGGTCGGCGTCGCCGTCGACGATGAGCACCCGGCCGGCTCCCTGCATCCGGGCCGAGAGCGCGGCGAGCTGCCCGACCGGTCCGGCGCCGAGCACCAGCACCACATCTCCCTGGCTGACCTCGGCGAGCCGTGCGCCGAACCAGGCGGTCGGGAAGATGTCGCTGACCATGACGGCCTGCTCGTCGGTCACGCCGGGCGGGATGGCCACGAGGTTGGTGTGGGCGTACGGGACTCGCGCGTACTCGGCCTGTAGCCCATCGAACGGGCCGGTTGACTCGGGACCGCCGTAGAAGGCCGTCCCGGCGTTCGAACCGTTGGGATTGGCGACGTCGCACTGGGCGTAGTAACCGGCGCGGCAGTACACGCACGTTCCGCAGCCGATCGTGGACGGAATCACCACCCGGTCACCGGGGACGAAGTTCCGTACCTGTGGCCCGACCTCCTCGACCGTGCCGACCGCTTCGTGACCCAGCACGGTACCCGGCCGCATGCCCGGCACGTGCCGCGGACGAAATGCAGGTCCGTCCCGCAGATCGCGCTCGTAGTGATCCGTACGATGGCGTCGCCCGGCTCCCGGATCTGCGGGTTGGGAATCTCGTCAAGGCTGATCTTCCCCACGCCGTGCCATACAACAGCCTTCATCACCGACTCCTTTCCAAAGAGGCACGCGAATCCCTTCCCTCGGCACGAGCGCTACACCTGCGTGCCGCGCTTAGGAGGCGATCGTTCGGGCGATCAAGACCGGGCAGGTGGCGTGGTGGATCAGCGCGCTGGTCACCGAGCCCAGGGCCATCAGATGACGGCGCTGATCATCATGCGTGCCCACCACGATGAGACCCGCGCGGGCGGACGCCTCAATGAGGGTGTCCCGAGCCGACGCGTTGACCACCTGGGCGCTGACAGTGAGCTCAGGGTGATCCTCACGGCAGGCGGTCAACATCGCGTTGAGCCGTGCTTCCTGCCGCTCCTGGATCTCACCGATGTGCGACACCATCGGAACCATGTCCCCGGGCCGTGCGGCCGTCGGCAAGGCCCATGCACGCAGCAGCCGCACCGGTGCGCCACGCAGTGCGGCCTCCCGGACGCCGAGGTCGATCTGTGGCTCGGCCGGGCCGTCACCGACTCCGACGACGATCTCCGCGTCATCGGCGGCGGGTGGTCCCGCCGGGACCAGCGCGACCGGGCAAGGGGCATGACCTGCCACCTGGTGCGCGACCGACCCCAACAGCAGGCCTTTGAAGCCCCCGAGACCTCGATTGCCCACGACCACCAGGCTCGCGTCACCGGCCCGCTCGATCAATGCCGCTGCCGCGCTCCCGGTCACCAGGTCGCCGGCTACGTCGCTGCCCTCTGGCACACCCTCACGGGCTCGCGCCCGCGCATTGTCCAGTACACGTTGAGCTTCGCTCACGTCACTGCTCTCTTGCGGGTTCAGAGACGCCTCGCTTGGGGGCCCGGTCCCGGCATGTATCAGCCGCAAGGGTGCTCCTCGCCGGGCCGCTTCTCGGAGCGCCCAGTCGAGAGCCGCGTCACTTGGCTCGGAGCCATCGACGCCAACCAGAATCGTTCCCTTCATGGCCGCTCCCATTCGAGCTTCTTGTGGCCCTCTCCGTCATCGCAGCGATGATCCGGTCGTCATGGCTGCGCGGGCCCGAACGACGTAACCCGGGAGGCAGGGCCCGAACGGGCCGCAGCCATGCCGTGCCCGGATTCCCCCACGCCAAACCGTCTCGGCATCGCAGCCGGTGGCACGCGGCTACAAGGTGAAGCGCAGCCTCCCTCCGTTCCCCTGACACTCCCGTAGGAGCCGGGCACATACTGAGCGGCCTGGTGCCGTGTGAAGAAGATCCGTGGCCACGGGATCTACCGGTACGTGGCCTCGCGCCTTGGCCGCGACGTCGCCGACGACATCGCGGCCGAGACGTTCCACGCCGCGTTCCGCAAGCGGGATCGCTTCGACCCGGCGCGCGGCACCGTATGGCCCTGGCTGTACGCCATCGCCACCAATCTGGTCGGCCAGCACCAGCGGGACGAGAAGCGTCGCTACGAGGCGCTCGCCCGCGCCGCCGGGACCGACCAGCCGCCCGACGGACACCAGGAGCGGGTCACCGACCGCGTGGTCGCCGAGGGTGTCCGGCCGCAGCTGGCCGGTGCACTGGCGGCGCTGCCGGACGGCGACCGCGACGCGCTGCTCCTGATCGCGGTCGGGGGGCTGCACGAGCAGCGGATCATCAGCGACCCGGCGACCGGGCGGCTGCTCGGGACGGAGTACGTCATTGCGTCGCTCGGTCATGAGGGCGAGCGTGCCGCGGTGGCCAGTTTCTCCGTGGCGTACTCCTCCAACGCCGGGAGGGCGGCCGCCTCCTTGGCGACCGCAGCATGGTCGGGCTGAGCGGTGCCGGCCGTGCTGGCGGTGCCGGCGGCGGCGGCCAGTGCGCTCCACGCCTCGGCACAGGCGGCCCATGCCCCGCCGGCCTCGCGGAACGCCCTGTCCCCGGTGATCTCGGCGACGTCGTGGCAGAATCCGGCTTGCAGGCGGCGGAAGAGACCACCACCGGTCCCGGCCTTCTCAACGCAGATCCGCACCGTGCGGTACATGGCGGCGAGGGTCTCGGGGGCGTGCCGTTCGGGCCAGCCGGCCACCTCGGCGGCGAAGTCCTTGACGCCCGCGAGGCCGGCGGAGTAACCCGCGATCTCCAGTGGCGATTCGCCGGACGCCGGGTTCCCGCCCGTCATGTTGGCCACCACGTCCTCTGCCGCGTCCCGGGCGATCGGGAGCAGGTCGGGCAGTCGGCCGGGGAACCGCATGGGGAACGTCGCATGGCGGTTGGGGTGGGGGAACCCGTGGGAGTCGCGGGCGTGGGCGAGCGCCTCCATGGGCACCTCCTGGAGCTCCTCCCGGTCGTTGTCGGCCACCCAGGCGACGCCGGCTGCGGCGTCGTACCCGACCACGACGATGTCGTGGCGGGTGTTGGTCAGGCGTACGCGCAGGTACGGGAGCCGGAGGATGTCGGCCCAGACCATGACGGGGCGGCCCGCGTCGAGTTCGGCGGTGACCCACGCCCATCCCTGGACGGGGTCGTCGGTCTCCCGCCGCTCGACGTCCACCCCCAGGCGGCGGCAGAGGTCGAACTCCATGTCGAGGGTGCGCCCGCCGAGGTAGACCGGCGGTGTGAGGCTGGGGATCTGGAGGAACGTGAAGTCCAGCCCTCCGCTGAGGCCGAAGACCAGCGGCTCGCTCGGCGGGCCCGCCCAGCCGAGCCCCGCCCAGTCGAGCAGGTCGCGCAGGGCCCCGGACCCGCAGTGCCCGGCGAGCCGGTGCGGGTAGTCCTCAAGTCTCGTGGCGGTCACAGGCGCCTCCCGGCGTTCCTCGCGGGCGTGATACTCCGGTCTCACCGAATCACGTTCTACCGCTTCTGCCCACCGCGACCCGAATAGGGTTCAGCCCCCTTCCGGGCGTCGTCCAACTTGAGGCGGGGCCTGCGGCGGGAGGAACGCCGCAGGCCCCGCTACCGGCTGCACGAGGGGTATGAAGGACAACGTCGTCGTCCCACCGGTGTCTCGTGCGGCCTTACCTGGGCGTCAGCCCTGGTTCAGGGGCAGCGCGACATCGACGACCTGCCCCGGGAAGGCCCCGACCGGGATCGCCCTTCCGGTGAGCAGGTTGGTCCGGTAGAAGCGGTACTTGCTGCCCAGCTGCAACGTGGCGTACCCGGTGTTGGTGCCGTTGGCGGCCGAGTAGTAGACGTCGAAGCCGGCGTTGGGGCCGGCGTCGACGCGCAGCTTGCCGGTCGGGGCGAGGTTGCCGGCGTTGGCGGGCGACTGCGCCGACGTCTGGTCCAGGGCGGTGTCGAGATCGAACAGGGTGGTGGCGGTGTTGGTGTCGAGATCGTTGTTGGTGTAGGCCGCCCCTGTCACGTTGGTGGCGGTGGCACCGGTCTGCGCGGGCGGTACGGGCGGGTTGGTCAGGGTGCCGTCGGTGGCGGTGACGCCCGCGGCCGGCGCGCCCGCGGGATCGTCGATGTTGTGCCTGAGGTTCTGACCGGTGTCGCTGATCACTCTCAGCCGGTTGGCGGCGGGGTTGAAGTCCACTCCGAAGTTCTTTCCTTGGAGGGCGACCGTCAGTTGCGACACCTTGGCCGCAGAGGCGTTGCCGGTGTGGAGGGTGTAGATGCCACCCTGGTCGCCGACGCCGTAGAGCTTCCCGTTCTGGACGCGGAAGTCGATCCCCACCAGGCTCCGGTCGCCCTTGAGCCCCGACACCTTGCCCAGCGCCGAGACCGCCCCGGGGTCGGTGGACCGGAACGCGACCAGGCGCTGGTCGCCGGTGAGGCCGATGACCTTGAGGCTGGGAATCTTCGAGGCCTGCGGTGCGGACTTGCTGGCCCCGGCCGGTTCGATGAGCCTGAGGGCGTCGTCGTGGCTTCCGTAGGCCATCATGCCCCCCACGGCAGTGGCCCCCGCGGCCGTGACCAGCACACCAACGAGCAGTACTTTGCGCATGCGCTCCCCTAACAGATCGACGCGGCCGCTTGAACCCCGGGCCGCATCTGTGGTTCGTCGCAACAGGCGCGGTGGATTGCCACTCCTTCGAAATTTTTTGAAGCCGGGCCTCCGATCCCCTCACGACGGCCGCCTGTAGGCTCCGGACATGTCGCTAGATCTCGGGTTTTCCCGTTCACGTGGCGGTGATGAGACGTCCGCCTGCGCGCAACTCCTGTGGCTCTCATGAGGGTGCTCGATCCGCGCGACCGGATCATGCTCGCCGACCTGGTCGCCCGGTACGCGCTCTACACCGACCGCGCCAAGTACTCCGGTCTCGCAGGCCTGTTCACCGACGACGCGGTGCTCGTCCTGCCCGACCCGCCAGAGCATTTCGGCCCCGTCCGCTCCTTCACGGGACGGGACGAGATCAGCGAGTCGTTCCACTCCCTGGACGGTTTCCCGCTCACCTCGCACGAGATCGTGGGCCAGGTCTTCGACCCGGGACGCGAGAACGCGACCGCGACCGGGCACATCGCCTGCGTCGCGCACCATCTCACCGAAGATGAGCCAGGAGAACTCACCGACTACGCCTGGCACCTCCGCTACACCGACGCTTACCGGCGTGAGAGTGGCTTCTGGCAGATTGCGCGTCGGACGTTGCAGATCGACTTCATCGAGATGAGACCCGTCTGGCGCTGGAGAGCGTGATGAGGCTCGGCACGACACCGCCCCAGTCTCTGCTGCGCTCCGCGATCCGGCGCGGGGACGCCGACGCCGTACGGCGGCTGCTTGACGACAGTCCCGGACTCCTCGACGAGGCGCACTTCCTGAACGGTCCGGGAGTGCTGACGGCTGTGGAGAACCGGTCTGCCGAACTCCTCCGGCTCCTCCTCGAACGCGGCGCCGACCCCGACAAGGAAGGCGCTTATGAGCGGCGTCCGCTCACCGCGGCCGCCGCGTCCGGCTGGTACGAAGGCGTGGCGGTGCTGCTCGCGCACGGCGCCGACCCGCGTCGTCTCGATGCCGGCGGAAGGACGGTTTTGCATCAGGCCGCGACGCGCGCCGTCGCCGAACTGCTGATTCGAACCGGAGCGGACGCCCGGCGGTCCGACGAGCGGGACCGCACCTCGCTGTGGGAGGCGGTGAAGCGCGACCGTGTCGACGTGGCACGCCTGCTGATCGAGCATGGCGCCGATCCGCTCGCCGCCGCCCGCGCCAGCAGCACGTTCGACCGTGACGCCGCGAAAAGCGGACAGATACCGCTCCACGAGGCGCGCAGCGCGGAGATGGTGCGACTGCTGCTGGAGGCGGGCGGCCACGACCGACTGGACGCCCGCAACGACAGGGGCCGGACGCCGCTGCACGAGGCCGTCCACTACGCCCGAACGGACACCGCCCTCGCGCTTCTCGAACTGCGACCCCAGCAGGCCGTCGATGTCTCCCTGCGCAACGCCGTCGAGGCCGACCAGCCGCGTCTGGTCGAGGCGCTGCTGCGGCACGGCACGAATCCGGATGACGGGTTTCCGCTGGCCGGGACGCGTTCTGCCGACATGGTCGACCTGCTGGTGGACGCGGGAGCCGAGATCGGCGGTGTCCAAGTGCTGGAGGACGCCGTCAGGCGCGGCGATGCCGAGGTCGTCGCGGCTCTGTTGCGGCGCGGCGCGCCGGTGCCCGGTCAGGGTGGGCCGCTGCCGGACGCGCCGACCGCCGAGATCGCCCAGCTGCTGATCGAGCACGGCGCCGAGCCGGGCGCCGAGGATTCCGTTCTGGAAACGGCGCTCCTCTACAAGCGCTCGGACGTGGTCCGGATTCTGCTGGAGCACGGGGCCGCGCCGACCGCCGAGGAGCTGGATCGGGCGCCTTGGTGCCCGGGTGCGATGGCTGCGATGCTCGCCGCCGGGGTCGTCCCACCGGACCCCGATCGCATGCTGGAGTCCGTCGTGACCGAGGCCCTCAACGGGCCCGGGTACGCACAGGACGCGGCGGCCCTGCTCGCGCTGGGTGCCCGGCCCGACCCCAAGCTGGTCGAACGCGTCGCCCGCGGCGGTGACGCGGACTTGCGGGCGGCGTTCGCGGCCGTGCTGGGTGACGAGGCGCTGGCCCTGTCCGCGCAGGAACTCGGGCATGCCCCGCAAGCGCGCGTCTTCGTGCGGGACGGCGAGGCGCTCACGCTGACCCGTGACCGCGACGTGGCCGTCCGGTGGGACTTGACCGGTGACGCACCGATGCCGGTCTCCGCCGTGCCGTTGGGCGGGAAGGCCATCGACGGCGCCGCCCATGGTGACCGGCTGGCCCTGGCGTTCAACAGCGACGAGGACGATGAGCACCGCGTCGAGATCCGGTCCTGGCCCGCGCCCGACCGCTCGGCCGTCCCCTGTGCGAAGCAGGAGGTGGGAGACCTGGTGTTCTCCGGCGACGGCCGCTACCTGGTGGTCGCCCGCCGGGACGCGCCCGCGCTGCTGCTCGACAGCGCCACCGGGGAGCAGATCACCACCACCGGGGGCGTGCCCGGATCCGGCTCCGTCCACGGTGGCGACTGGGCGGCGCTGGCCGCCTTCGCGCCCGGCCGGCCGCACTTCGTCACGGTCGGCACCAACCAGGGCTGGTGGGAGATCAACGGGTTTGCGGTCGGCGGGGACGGGACCGTGTCGTCCCTGTACTGCCACGACGACCACGACCTGGGCCTGCGGCTGAGCAGCTTCCAGACCGCGTCGTGGGTGGGCTGGTCGCCGGACGGGCGGCGGCTCGGCCTGTGCTTCTGGCTGGACTACCCGGCGCCCGGCGTCGACGGCCTGGACGAGTGCCTGGGCTGCGTCGTGCTCCTCGACGCCGCCACCGGCCTGCCGCTGTGGCGGTACGCACTGGACACCAAGGGCGCGGCCTGCTGGTTCACACCCGACTCGGCCCGGCTGGCCGTGCGCCGCCGCTCCGACGTTGTGCTGCTGGACATGGAGGACGGCTCACAGGCCGCCGCGTTCCGGCTGCCCGCCGACGCCGACGGCCCAGCCGTGCCGCTCCGTGACGGCTCCCTGCTCGTCTCGACGGCCTCCGGCCTACGTGTCATCCAGTGAGATCGCGCGTGGTCATTGCGTGAAGCCGTGGATGAGGGCTTTGACCATCTGGGCCGGGTCAGGCATCGGCAGGCCGATGAGGACGCGGTAGACGACCAGGCCGACGACCATGTCCGACAGCAGCCACAGGTCGGCGTCGGGGGACAGTTCGCCCCTGGCGATCGCGCGGTCGTAGATCGCCCAGTCGCGCTTTCTCTTGTCGCGCATGCTGGTGCGGATCACTTCGGCGACGCCGGGGTCCCGGCCCGCCTCACCGAAGATCTCCCTGGTCATCTTGGTGAACTGGGGTGACTGCACGCCGGCGAGGGTCTGATTGACGATCACCGTCAGGTCGCCTTCGAGGGAACCGGTGTCGGGCGTCTCGGGCACCTGGGCGTCCAGAGCGAGGGCGAGCGCGTCGAGGAGCATGTCTCGCTTGGTGGCGTAGCGGCGGAAGACGCTGGCCCTGCTGACGCCGGCGGCGGCGGCCGCCTCGTCCATGGTGAACGACACTCCCTTGGTCACCAGCAGGCTCACCGCGGCCTCCTTGATGCGCGCATCGATCGAGGGATCGGGCTTGCGTCCGCGTGCCTTCATTGTGATACTCCAAGTATCAGAAACTGTGAGTCTCAAATTAGGGATGGAACCATGAGGGTACTCATCGTCGGCGGCGGCGTCGCGGGACTGGCCGCGGCGCGCGGGCTGACCGCGGCCGGTCATGACGTCGAGGTGTTCGAGGCGGCACCGGAACTGCGCACCGAAGGCGGCTCCGTCACGCTCTGGCCGGCGGCAAGCGGCATCCTGCGCCAGTTCGACGTCGACCTCGACGGCGCGGGCAGGCGCCTGGAGTCGCTGGAGACCTGGTCGGTGCGCGGACGCAAACTCGGCACGATCGATCTGAACGTGGTCGAGCGGCGATTCGGCGGCCTGCACGCCATGCACATCGCCAGGCGCGAGCTCGTCGAGCGCCTCGCCGAGGGTGTACCCGTCCATTACGGCCACCGGATCCAGGCGATCGACCCCGACCGGGCGGAGATCACCTTCACGGACGGGAGCACCGCGCGCGGCGACCTGCTCGTCGGCGCCGACGGCCGCAACTCGGTCGTCAGGCAGGCGCTGTGGGGTGAGAACCCGAGCAGGCCCAACGGATGGGTCACCTGGCAGGCGTTCACCACGCTGCCCACCGAGTTCACCGACACCGGCCGCTCCATGATGATCTCCAACGGACGCGCACTGGGCAGCGTGGCCCCGGCCGGGCACGGGAAGGCGCTGTGGTGGTTCGACCTGCGCGCCAAGCCGGGCAGCGCGTTCTGGGGCGACGCGCCCGACCTGATGGACCGGCTGCGTGAACGGTTCGGCCACTGGCCAGAACCGTTCCCCACGGTGCTCGGCCACGCCCAGACCGCACAGTTCTACCCGCATTACGGCCATCGTGTGCCGCCGATCTGGGGCCGGGGCCCGACCACGCTCATGGGCGACGCGGCCCACACGATGTCACCGGCGATGGCGATGGGCACCGGGCAGGCGCTGGAGGACGCCTGGGTGCTGAGCAGGTCCGCCGGCGACCTGCGCGGTTACGAGCGAGCGAGGACCAAGATCGTACGTAGGGTCGCCAAGATGACGGGCAGGGAGATTCCCAGCCGGCAAGGGCCGCTGGCAGGTCTCATGCCCGACGCGTTCTCCACCAGGTCCACCATCTCCTGGCTCCGCTCGGCCAGCGGCTACCTCCAGGAGGAAGGCCGGCTCCAGCGCCCCCTGGCGGTCCCTGTCGCCAAATGATCATCGCCCGGCGAGGGCGACGGCGCGGGCCAGAGTGCGTTCGGCCGCCTCTGGGGTCCGCCTGCCCAGGCCGCAAGCCGGTGACACGTCGACAGGGCGGCCGAGCATGGCCTCGACCGTGCGAAGCACCTGTTGCTGCTCGGTCAGCCCCTGCTCCTCGTGGGCCAGGCCGGCGACGAAGCGGACGTCTCGCGGCATCCGGGCGAGCCGCCTGAGGTCCCGGTAGAAGCGCGGTTCCAGGGTGGGTGGCTCGTCGCCGGCGGCCAGGGGCACGTGCACGTAGTCAAGGACGCGGCCTTCCGGCCAGGCCCGAAGCAACGCGTTGGTCAGGGCGACCAGCGGCGCAGTGGACTTCATGCGCTTCAGTGCCTTGTGGTTGAGGTCGCCGACGCACAGGTGGACGCCGAACCGGGTGCCGGGCGGCGCCGCGGCGGCCAGCCGGGTCATTCCGCGGGCGAGGAAGCGCGCCGCCAGCCCGCGCAGCGGTGCGGGTGCCGTGGTCACCATGACCAGTTCGACCGGGAACTCGAGTTGGAAGAGCACGTCGCCTCCGCCCCATCCGGCGATCTCATTGATCTCCCGGATGAGCGCTTCCCGGAACGGCCCGCGGCGGGTGAAGGCGCCGGCCGGCCCGAAGGTGAAGAGGGCGAGATCGAGGTCGCCCGGGATGCCGACCTGGAAGGACAGGCCGTCCAGCCCGTGCTGGGCGCGGATCTCCTTGAAGGCGGCGTAGCTCTCCTCGGCGTCCCTGACGTGGCCGAGGTCGAGGGAGCCGGCGGTGAGCCGGTGACCCTTCCTCATCTTGAAAACCGGCACATCGTCGTATCCCGACCAGTCGCCGTCCTTGCGCAGGACGACGTCGGGACGGTTTCTGAAAGCCTCGATGATGTGGACGACCCAGTTGCGCCGCTCGCCCACCTCGCCATCCGGGAGAGTCCGCAGGTGCTTGCCGGCCTGCTGGACGGCGGCGGTCATCGCGTCGCGCACGTTTTCGGCCGGGTAGCTGCCGACGAGATGGATGGAACGCTGATCCACGAGATCACCTCTTGAACCCGGGAGGCAGACGCCGAAGGGTCGCAAGGTTAAACGCTCGTGCGTGCACGGTAAATGGCCAATTTGGTCAATGCTTGCTGATCTCCGCGTTCTTGTCCTGAGCCCCTATGTCTCCCTTCCTGTCGACGACATCGGTGGCCACTCGTGTCCCGATGATTCTTCAAGGCCACAAGCCGCTTTTCGGACCACCTAAAAGAAGAGACGCTCCACTGACATCAGTGGGTGTTCGCCTGGTGCAGTTGCAGGACGTCGATGATCCCGAAGCCGTTTTTCCTCGATTACGGTCCGCACACATCTACTCACTGACCAGGCACATCAACCTCATTGAGTTATGCATATTTATCACTAAAAAGTGTATTGGGCCCGTGTGTGGCCGCAAGCATTGTGGGCGAGGTGGAAGGAGTTGTCGAATCGGCCTGGATGATCGTTAAATGTCCAAAGGATCAGGTGTTTCATATTTGATTCAGGATACCAAGGCGAGGACCGTTCCAAATCCACAGGAGGTCAGCTGTGAACGACACCATCCAGATCCTGGTCATCGGCGGAGGGCCGGCCGGCTCCACCGCCGCCGCACTGCTCGCCAAGGCCGGACTGCAGGTGCTCCTGCTGGAAAGAGACAATTTCCCGCGATACCACATCGGCGAATCCCTGCTCGCATCGTGCCTGCCGACATTGCGGTTGTCGGGCGCCTTCGACAAGGTCCGTGACCACGGATTCCAGATCAAACGCGGCGGGGTCTTCCATTGGCAGAAGGACAAGTGGCATCTGGATTGGAGCAAGCTCGTCGACGCTGACGCCTGGTCGTGGCAGGTCGACCGGGCGTCCTACGACGAGATCCTGCTGCGGAACGCCGCCGAGCAGGGAGCGGAGGTCATCGAGGGCGCCACGGTCAAGAGCGTCGACTTCGACGGCGACCGTCCGGTCGCCGCGCATTGGGTGAGTCAGAAGGACGGGTCGGTCCACCGCACGGAGTTCGACTTCCTCGTTGACGCGTCCGGCCGTGCCGGGGTGCTGTCACGTCAGCACTTCGACATGCGCAGCCCGCACGACGTGTTCCAGAACGTGGCGACATGGGGGTACTGGGAGGGTGCGAGGCCGCTGCCGGGCGGACCGGAGGGGGCCATCAACGTGGTCTCGGCCCCCGAGGGCTGGTTCTGGCACATTCCGCTGACCGGAGGCCGGTTCAGCGTCGGGTACGTCACGTACAAGCGCTGCTTCGCCCAGGAGCGACCCTCGTTCACCTCGCTGGAGGCCTACTACCGCGACGCGCTCGAGCGGTCGGAGGACATGTGCTGGGTCCTGAACGGCGCCGCCCTCGAGAGCGAGGTGCGGGCCGAACAGGACTACTCGTACGTGTCCGAGCGGTTCTGCGGACCCGGGCACATCATGATCGGCGACGCGGTCTGCTTCCTCGATCCGCTGCTGTCCACCGGCGTCCACCTCGCCCAGTACGGGGCACTGGTCGGGTCCGCCGCCGTCGCCACGGCGCTGCGCGGAGAAATGGCGGAGCCGCAGGCGCTGACGTTCTTCGACTACGTCTACCGGCGCGCGTACTCGCGATTCCTGGTGCTGGTGTCCCGGATGTACCAGCAGTACATCGGAATGGACGAGTACTTCTCCCACGCCCACGACCTGGTGCACGAGGACAGCCGTGCGGGCGACGCCGCGATCCAGTCGTTCACCCGCATCACGACCGGGCTCACCGACGTGCGCGAAGCGCAGGAGACCGGTCGGCGCGCCCTGACCGACACCCTCGTCAAGGAGGCCGAGGAAGTCCAGGACCCCACGGCCAAGTCCAGCGTCAACTACATGGGCGGCCTGGACATGTCGCCCGTCTGGAACATCTGGCGCGACCCTCTCGGTCCTGACACCGCCATGGGCGACGTCCACATCGTCACCCGGCCCCGGCTGGGCCTGGCGCGACGCGCCTGAACCGGCCCGAGCCTCCGTGACCGGCGCGTCACGGAGGCTCGGCCGTCGCCCTCCCATCCGCGACCAGCGACCAGGAATCGACATGGTGCTCCACACGGGCCGGGACGTGGCCTGCTTCACCGATCCGGGTACCCGGATGTTGCTGGCCGGCGGGGGCCTCACCACGCCGGTGCTGGAGGCGCTGCTGGGGACCAGGCTCCAGGTCCGGGTCCTCCGCCAGGACCTCGTCCCGGTCACGGACGTCCCCGGCGAGGTGGCCGCGCTGCTCGGGCTGGGCGGCGGCGGCGAGGCCCTCGTCCGCCGCTCGTGCCTGGTCGATCCGGAGCTGTCACCGGTGTCGCTGAACCAGGTGATCGCGGCCACCTCGGCGGCCGGCGGCCGGCTCTATGACGACATCACGAGCCTGGACACGCCCATCGGCTACAGCCTCATCGGCCGGCACCTACCGCAGCGCCGCGAGATCCTGCACGTCGGCCGCTCGACGTGGTGGCACGGCGGGGTGGCCCGACCGTGCGCGGTCAAGGCCTACGTCATGCTGATCGATGACGAACCCTGGTGCTATATCCGCGAGTGCTACAACCCGCGCCACGTTCCGAGCGCGGTGACGACCGTGCCGGTGCCGCCCGCGCGCGAGTGGATCGACACCGGGGCGGATGCCCGGCGCAGGCCTGAACGCAACGGCTCCGCAGCAAGTGCCGGCCCCGCGCCCGTCCCGACGGACACCGGGCGGGTCGCGGCCCACCAGCCGCCCTGGCCCGATCACGCGCAGGTGGAGGCGAGCCTCGGGCGGCTCCGTGAACTCCCGCCGCTCGTCAGCCCGGACGAATGCCGCACGCTCACCACCGAACTCGCCCGCACGGTGACGGGTGACGCGTTCGTCCTGCAGCTGGGCGACTGCGCCGAGACGTTCGCCGGATGCACGCCCGGCCGCATCCAGGCCCGCCAGGCACTGCTCACCGTCGGAGCGGCCATCCTGGGCTTCGGCACCGGCCGGCCGGTGGTGGCCCTGGGGCGGATCGCCGGGCAGTACGCCAAACCGCGTTCGCGCCCCACCGAGCCGGACGCCGGTGCTTCGTCAGGTGCCGAGATCCTGTCGGCCTACTTCCATGCCTCGGCCACACTCAACTACCTGCGCGCTCACCCCAACCCGTCAAGCCGCGCGATCGAGGAGATCACCGAGACCTCGGTCAGGGCGCTGCGCCAGAACGGTGGCCTGCCCGCACGCCCGTCCGGCGAGTACGAGCCCGGGACGGCCACCGATCTCATCGGCGAGATCGGTCACCTGCTCGCCGCCGCCCTGGAGGCCCCACCGCGATCGCGGTGCCTGCACACCCTGGTCCCATCGATCTACACCTCGCATGAGGCGCTGATCCTGCCGTACGAAGAGGCGCTCACCCGCCGCACCGCCGCGGGCGACTGGTGGGACTCCTCGGCCCACCTGCTGTGGCTCGGTCACCGGACCCGCGACGTCCGGCAGGCGCATGTCGCATTCGCCGCCCGGATCCGCAACCCGATCGCGGTCAAACTGGGCCCTTCGGCCTGTCCGGAGGAGGTCGCGGCGCTGTGCTCGATGCTCAACCCGCACAAGATCCCAGGCAGGCTCACCCTCATCACCCGGCTGGGTGCCGCGCGGGTCGGTGAGTTGCTCCCTCCCCTCGTCCAGGCCGCGGCGACGGTGCCCGTCACCTGGGTGTGCGATCCGATGCACGGCAATACGCGGACCACCGAGGAAGGGCGGAAGTTCCGCCGTCTTGAGGACATCACCGAAGAGATCAGGGCGTTCTTCCGCGTGCACCGCGACCTTGGCACCGTCGCCGGAGGAGTCCATCTGGAGGCCGCAGGCGAGGACGTGACCGAATGCACCGGTGGATGGCGGCGGATCAGCGAGAACGGGCTGGGCGCCAACTACCAGACCCTTTGCGACCCTCGCCTCAATCCCGCTCAGACCCTGGAATGCTTGATCGTGGTTCTGCACGAACTGCGTGAACAGGCAATGGCCCGAAAAGATGACGGAGAAGGCAGGGCCCTGCGGATCAATACGAATGGCTGGCCGACGCCGAACGATCATTGATGCGGTGGCTTCCTGCGCCTGACCACGCCTGAGGCGGACGCACGACACGGGGAACGATGCGATCTCCAGACCGCCATTTTTGGGTGCAACTCCGCCAAAATGCCACATTGTCGACGTGGCGTGAATCGGTTGCGCGGCATGGGCGGCGCGAATACTGTCGGCCTTCTCGCGTCGATGTCGTGAAAAATGTGACACCGACGTGAGGTGATCAACTGAGCGTCCCACGCCCCCTTTTCTTCCGGTCAAGGGGGCGCTATTCCTCTCCACGTTCAATTGAGGATGTGCCAATGGCCCGATCCGGTTCATCGCCGGGAAGCCGGACTTCCCCTGCGCCCATGTGGTTGTCCCTTCTGCTCGTGTCCCTGGTCGTCGCCGTCGTGTTCGCGGCGTGGCTGGTGTCCGACGACGCACAGGTGGCCGTGTTGGGAAGCGGCGTGGTGGCAGCCGCGGTGGCCCTCTGGGCGGAGGTGCGCAGAGATCGCGCGATCTCCGGAATGGAGCGAGAGCACGCCACCGAGATGGCCGACCTGCGGCGCCGGCTGGCCCTCCAGGAGGCGGCGACCTTCCGTCTCGCCAGAGAGCTGCTGCCCGCGGCGGTGGAACGTCTCCGGCAGGGCGCGCTGGCGGAGGAGGCGCTGGGAGAGCTGCTCTCCTCTCCCGGCCTCGATCTGGAGCTGAGGGAGGCCCACCACGCCGTGCTGAGATCGGTGCTCGACGTGGTGGACGCCCAGGAGGGCTTCCACGACTCCGCACAGCGGGCGTTCGTGAACATCGCCCGCCGGGTGCAGGCCATCGTCCACCAGCAGGCTCAGGATCTGCGCGAGATGGAGGACAAGCATGGCGACGATCCCGAGGTCTTCGGCGACCTTCTCCATCTGGACCACGGAACCGCGCTGATCGGGCGGCTCGCGGACAGCATCGCCGTCCTCGGCGGAGCGCGGCCCGGCCGCCAGTGGCGCCAGGACGTCCCCCTGTTCAACGTGCTCCGTGGCGCGATGTCGCGCATCGCCGACTACGACCGTGTCGACCTGCATTCGGTCGCCGAGTTCGCCGTCGTCGGGCCGACCGTGGAGCCGCTGATCCACGCGCTCGCCGAGCTGCTCGACAACGCCACGCGCTACTCCCCGCCGCAGGCCCGGGTCCACCTGACCGCGGTCGAGGTCCAGACCGGTGTGGCCGTGGAGATCGAGGACGCGGGGATCGGCCTGACCGAGGAGGCCCGCGTCCGCGCCGAGGCTGCGCTCGCGCAGTCGTCGGGGGGACTCGACCTGGACGACCTCGGCGAGGCGCCGCGGCTCGGACTGGCCGTCGTCGGCCGGTTGTCCCGGGCCAACGGCTTCACGGTGGCGCTGCGCCCCTCCGCCTACGGGGGCGTGCGCGCGGTGCTGACCGTGCCGAAGGACCAGGTCACCGTGAGCCCCGTCCCCGGTGGCCACATCGCCCGCGCCGCCTCGCTACCGCCGCCCAAGCCGAGGCCCTCGGTGCACGCGGGGCCGACAAGGGCGGCGAACGACGAGGCGGCGGGCGCGATCCGGCGCCGGGTGAACGGACTGCCCCAACGCCAGCGCCACCGCGGTGCCCCCTTGCCCGGTGCGGTCCGGACCACCGATCCGGTCTCCGCCCCGGCGGCCCCCCGAGCCGAGGAGCCCGCGGAAGCGCCCGTGCAACCCGGGATCTGGCTGGCCGAGTTCCACGAGGGAATCTCCGGAACATCCTCCACGGAAGACGCCGGCCGTCCGACGGGCGAAGCGTCTCCAGGTAAGGACGAGTAGCCGATGGCACCACACCACATGAACATGGATTGGATCCTCAAGGACCTGGCGACCAGCGTTCCCCAGACGCGACACGTCGTGGTGCTGTCGTCGGACGGGCTCAGCATCGCCGAGTTCAGCCCCGTCACGGGAGCGGGCGGCGGTTCGGAGACCGGAGATCGGCTGGCGGCGGCGTGCGCGGGGCTGCAGAGTCTCGCGGCGGCGATCGGCACGGAGTTCCCGCACGGTGAGGGCCGGATGCGGCTCGTGGTGGTCGAGGTCGACGGTGGCTTCTTCTACCTGATGGCGGCGGGGCAGGGCGCCTACCTCGCGGTGCTCGCCGACGAAGGGGTGGACGCCGGGCTGATGGGGCAGCGGATGCGCGACCTGGTGGCCCGCATCGGCGAACACCTCAGCAGCGCACCACGTTCGAGCGGGCCGGTCGCATGAGCGACGGAGACTCCAGCGATAAGGACCGAGGAGCCCCCCGCAGGTGGGCGGAGGGAGGTCCGGAGCGGCTCTATGTGGTCACGGGGGGCCGCAACCGTCCGGCCGAACGCGTCGCCCTCGACCTCGTGGCGCTGATCGTGGCTCGTGGCGCACCTGGACCGGGCGCGCATCCAGAGCAGGCGGCCATTCTCCGGATGTGCACCAACCCGCTCTCGGTCGCCGAGATCTCCGCTTACCTGTCCCTGCCCGCAAGCATGGTCAGCGTGCTGGTCGGTGACCTGATCGACGGCGGGCAGGTGGAGGTCCGGGCGCCCGCGTCGGCGGCGGCCCTCCCCCAGGCCGCAGTATTGGAGGCGGTGATCGATGGGCTTTCCAGGATCTGACATGAGGACGGGGCCGCCGGAGGAGGACACGCTGTCCGCCTCGACCATGGCGGCGGTCAAGGTGGTGATCGTCGGAGGTTTCGGGGTCGGCAAGACCACCCTGGTCGGATCGGTGAGCGAGATCCGGCCCCTGACCACCGAGGAGACCATGACGCAGGCCAGCGTCGGGGTGGACGAGCTCGCCGGGGTGGAGAGCAAGACCGAGACCACGGTGGCCATGGACTTCGGCCGGATCAGCCTCAATGAGGAGCTGGTGCTCTACCTGTTCGGCACGCCCGGGCAGGAGCGCTTCTGGTTCCTGTGGAAGGGGCTCTTCGAAGGCGCGCTGGGGGCGGTGGTCCTCATCGACACCCGGCGGCTCGAAGTCAGCTTCGACGTGCTCGGCCGGCTCGAGGAGCGCGGAGTCCCGTTCATCGTGGCGGTCAACACCTTCCCCGAGGCGCCGAAGTACCCGCTGGAGGAGATCCGGGCGGCCCTCGACTTGCCCGAACCCGTGCCCATCGTCGAGTGCGACGCCCGCGACCGCGCCGACTGCCGCGACACCCTCCTCATCCTGATGCGCTACCTCTACTCCCTCACCGTTGCGACGACCCGGGAACGATGACAGTGACACCTCCCCCCACCGGCCCCTCCGCGGAGCCGCATGCGAGCAGTGCCGTCTCCCCGCCACCGCAGTGTCCGGCACACGCGGGTCACGGCGGGGGCGGCCTGGTGAACCTGTTCGCTCCCGAGGTCGTGGCGGACCCGCAGACCTTCTACGAGCGGCTCCGCACCGAGCACGGACCGGTCGCGCCCGTCCTGGTGGCCGGAGACCTCCCCGCCTGGCTCGTCCTCGGCTACCGGGAGAACCTGGAGGTCGCCCGCACGTCCACGCGCTTCACCCGTGATTCGCGCGTCTGGAACCTGGCACTGCAGGGCAAGGTTCCTGCCGACTCGCCATTGCTGCCGATGACCGAGTGGAAGCCGATGGTGCGATTCGCCGAGGGCGAGGCGCACCGCAGGCTGCGGTCGGCCATCAACGACAGCCTGGCAGGCCTGAACCGCCGCGGCGTCCGCCGTTACGTCACCCGGTTCGCCAACGAGCTGATCGACGGGTTCTGCACCGAGGGGCGGGCAGACCTGGTCGCCCAGTTCGCCCAGCATCTGCCCATGCACGTCATGGCCAAGCTCCTCGGAATCCCCGACCATGCCGCTCCGTCCCTGGTCAGGGCCACCCAAGACCTCATGACCGGGGCGAAGACGGCGGTCGCGAGCAACGAGCACATCGTCACCACACTGCGCCAGGTCGTCGCGCAGAAGCGGGCCGTTCCCGGGAACGACATCGCCTCCCGGCTGATCGGCCATCCCGCCGAGCTCAGCGACATGGAGGTCGCACAGAACCTGCGGGTCGCCCTCGTGATCGGAAACGAGACCACCGTCGGCCTGGTCGCGAGCACGCTGCGGATGGTGCACACCGACCCTCGCTGCAGGGCCTCCCTCGCAGGCGGTCACATGACGCTGCCCGACGCCGTCGAACAGATCCTCTGGGACGAACCGCCCTTCCGCACCATGGTCGGACGCTGGGCCGTCGCCGACACCGAACTCGGCGGGCAGAAGATCAAGGCGGGCGACCTGATGCTCCTCGCCCTCGCCGCCGGCAACGTCGACCCCGCCATCCGACCCGACCTCACCGCGTCCCTCCTGGGCAACCGCTCTCACCTCGCCTTCGGTGGCGGCGCGCACGAATGCCCCGGCCAGGACATCAGCCGGGCCATCGCGGAGACGGGGATCGACACTCTGCTCGGACGCCTCCCCGACATCAGCCTGGCCGTACCGGAGGACGAGCTGACATGGAACAGAGCCTGGCTGACCCGCCACCTCGCCTCACTCCCCGTCACGTTCACCCCCAAGCGCCCCACCGAGCCCGCCCAGCCGTTCAGCGTGGCCGGGGCTTCCGAGGCCGGGCAAGATCTCGGTCAGGGGCGGGACGCGACTCAAAGGCGGGACACGGTCCCCTGGCCCGACGGGGCGGCGTCACCCGCGCCCCGATGGCCGTCGTTGCGCCGGCGCTTCGCGCACTGGCTCCGGTGACGCCCGATGGATCCCCAGCCCCCCGAGCCCGCTCCGGACGCGGCAGCGCCACTGGTCATCAAGATCCTCATAGCCGGTGGCTTCGGCGTCGGCAAGACCACGCTGGTCGGCGCCGTCAGCGACATCCAGCCGCTGCGCACCGAGGCGCGGCTCTCCGACCGCAGCCTCGGCGTCGACGACACCTCTGGGGTGGACCAGAAGTCGACCACCACGGTCGCCATGGACTTCGGACGCATCACCCTCCACGACGGCCTGGTGCTCTATCTGTTCGGCACCCCCGGCCAGGAGCGATTCTGGTTCATGTGGGACGAACTGGCGTCCGGCGCGCTGGGCGGCGTCGTCCTGGTCGACACGCGGCGGCTCGAAGAGTGCTTCCCCGCCATCGACTACTTCGAGCGGCGGCGGCTCCCGTTCATCGTCGCCGTCAACGGCTTCGACGGTGCGGCCGCACATGACGCCGAGAAGATCCGCGTGGCCCTCGACATCGCCCCCGACATCCCGATCGTGCAATGCGACGTCCGTGAGCGATCATCGGGCAAGCATGTGCTCGTGACCCTCGTCGAGCACGTGCTGACCCTCACGACCAAACCCCGCCGGGCGACAGGGCGTTCAGCGGTACTGGCTACAGGGCGATCAGGAGGATGTAGCCCGCCATGACGGAACCGGCGACGGCACCGCCGTAGCAGAGGACGTTGATCACCTGGTTGAGGTGCTTGAGCTGGAGCCCCTCATAGAGGGTGTAGCGGAACCGATGCGCCCAGTGGAAAAGCGCCAGAACGAAGACGGCGAGCAGGACGAGGCGTGTCAACGGGTTGCGCAGGACGGCCAGGAGGTGTGTGCGGTCCGGAGAGGCCCAGTCGAGCGGGATCAGCACGCCGAACACGAGCAGGAGGACGGGGAGCGCCAGCGCCGCGGCCATTCCGCCCGCGCTGAACGTCAGCCAGAGGATCGGTTCGATCTGCCGCTTGGCCATCGCGTCGTCACCCCAGAATCAGCCAGGCCACGCCGGCCGATACCAGCGCCCAGGCCAGGTAGTGAGCGCCCTGGATCCAGATGCCGGGCAGGGGCCTTCCGCGCATCCGCGCGACGATGGCCTTGGGCGCCAGGTTGAACCAGGTGACGGTGTGGAAGAGCAGGAGGGCAAGGGCGACGACGTTCAGCAGGACGACCCACCAGGTGCCGCTCCAGTCCAGGAACCGCTGGTACGCCGCGTCGTCCTCGGCGACCGCGTTGATCAGCAGGAGCAGGTACACGACGGTCCACGCGACGAAGACGCTGGTCAGCTCGCGGACGACGAAGACCAGGTAGGACCGGCGGCGCAGCCACCAGAACACCGGGAACCGGGTCCGGTGCCACCGCGGATGGAACTCGGTGTACTGGACTCGTTCGGTCATCGCGCCCTCCTCGGCAGGACGAACGCCTTCAGCGACTCCATGGCGGCCGTGAGCTTGTAGCGCTGGATGGCTCCCGCCGGGTCGACGCCCTTGGGGCAGGCGGTGGTGCACTCCCCCACGAAGGTGCAGTCCCAGACCCCGGCGGCGGACGACAGCACGTCGAACCGTTCGGCGGCGCCCTGGTCGCGCGAGTCGAGGTTGTAGCGCTGGGCGATGGCGATGGCGGCCGGGCCGAGGAAGTCCTCCTCAAGTCCGACCACGGGGCAGGCCGAGTAACAGAGCATGCAGTTGATGCACATGCTGTACCGGTGGTATTCGTCCATTTCCGCGGGGGTCTGCGGGAACTCGCGCTCCGCCGTGCCGATCTCCGCCGTGCCGATCTCCGCCGCCTCGGCCTCCGCCGTGCCGGTCTCGGCCGTGTCGGTCCGGATGAGCCAGGGTTTGACCTTGGGCAGCTTGCGCATGAAGTCGCCGATCTCGACGACCAGGTCGCGGATCACCGGGAAGTTGCGCAGCGGCTCGACGCGCACCGGGCCTGGGGCGTAGTCGGTGAGGAACGCGGCACAGCCGAGGTGCGGGTCGCCGTTGACCGTCATCCCGCAACTGCCGCAGATCCCCATCCGGCAGGACCAGCGGAACGAGAGCGTTCCGTCGATGTGGTCCTTGACGTGGTTCAGGCCGTCGAGCACCGACCACGCCTTCCGGAGCGGGATCTCGTACTCCTGCGTCACGGGCTCGGCGTCGTTCTCCGGCCGATAACGCGACACCTGCAGCGTGATGCGTTCCGCCATGGCGCTACCTCCCGTAGACGCGCTCCCCGGGCGGCCAGCGGGTGACGGTGACGGGGAGGTACTCGACCCGCATGCTTCCGTCGGCGTTCCGGTGAATGAGTGAGTTGGCAAGGAACCGTTGGTCGTCGCGCGCCGGGAAATCGGTGCGCTGGTGCGCGCCGCGCGACTCCTCGCGCCGCAGCGCGCAGTGGACGATGCTCTCCGCCACGTCGAGCATGCACGACAGTTCGAGCAGGGCGACGAACTCGGTGTTGAACGTGCGGCTGTGGTCGTCGATCCGGGCGCGCGCGTAGCGTTCCTGCAGCTCGTGCAGCTTGTCGGCGGCCTTGGCCAGCGAGTCCGCCGAACGATAGATGCCGGCGCCCTCCTCCAGGGTCTGCTGCATCTCCGCGCGGATCGTCGAGATCGGCTCCCGGCCCTCGTCCCGTCGCTGCAGCTCGTGCTCCAGCCGCCGGATCTCGTCCCGCGCCTGCGCGGCCGTCGCGTGCCCGGCCGCCGCGTCGTCATGATCGGGAGCCTCGGCGGCGTACTCCGCCGCGGCCCGTCCCGCCCGCGCTCCGAACACCAGGCACTCGGGCAGCGAGTTCGAGCCCAGGCGGTTGGCCCCGTTGATACTGACGCAGGCAGCCTCGCCCGCCGAGTAAAGGCCCGCCACCGGCGTCGCGCCGACGATGTCGGTGTGGATGCCGCCCATCATGTAGTGCACGACCGGCCGCACCGGGATCAGCTCCCGGACCGGGTCGATGTGCTCGTAGCTGAGGCAGAGCTCCCGGACGAACGGAAGCTTGGCGTTGATGACGTCCTCGCCGAGGTGCCGCAGGTCCAGGTGGACGATGGGCCCGTACGGGCTGTCGACCGTCCTGCCCTTCTCCGCCTCCTTGACGAAGGCCTGGGACAGCCGGTCACGAGGCCCGAGCTCCATGCTGCGCAGCACCGGCCTGGAGTCCGGCTTGCCGAGGTCATAGTCCTGCAGGTAGCGGTAGCCGTCCTTGTTGAGCAGCAGGCCGCCCTCCGCCCGCGCCGCCTCGGTGATCAGGATCCCGGTGAACGGCAGGCCCGTCGGGTGGTACTGGACGAACTCCATGTCCTTGAGCGGCGCCCCCGCACGGAACGCCAGCGCCATGCCGTCACCGGTCTTGATGTTGGCGTTCGTGGTGAACGGGAAGACCCGCCCGCACCCGCCGGCGCAGATCACGACCGTCTTCGCGGTGATCGTCTCGATCCGTCCCGACATCAGCTCGATGGCCACGACCCCGCGCACCCGGCCGTCGTCGACCAGGAGCCTGGTCACGAACCACTCGTCGTACCGGACGATGCGCTCGTACCTCAGCGAGGTCTGGAAGAGGGTGTGCAGCAGGTGGAATCCCGTCTTGTCGGCGGCGAACCACGTGCGCATCTTCTTCATCCCGCCGAAGGCCCGCACGGCGACGCGGCCGTCCGGCTCGCGGCTCCAGGGGCACCCCCAGTGCTCCAGCCGGAGCAGTTCCTCGGGGGCCTCCCGCACGAACGCCTCGACCGCCTCCTGATCGCAGAGCCAGTCACTGCCCGAGACGGTGTCGTACGCGTGCTCATCGAGACTGTCGTCCGCCGCGATCACGCCCGCCGCGCCGCCCTCGGCGGAGACCGTGTGGCTCCGCATCGGGTACACCTTCGAGATGATCGCCACGCGCACGTCCGGGTCGGCCTCCACGGCCGCGATGGCGGCGCGCAGCCCCGCCCCGCCCCCGCCCAGAACGAGCACGTCACAGGTGGAAGTCACGAGACGACTCGTGGACGTCATGAGACGGCTCCCGGCGCTCAGGCCCCGTGGTCCGGGCCGGGCTCGCTGACACGTTTCCCGTCGTGCCGGACCGTCCTGACGTCGACACTGCCGTCGTGATACTCATGCCTGATCAGGCGGCATCCGCAGGCGAAGAACTCGTCCCGGATGACCAGGCCCTCCTCGTCCCTGTCGACGTAGTGCTCGCCGTCGACCGTCCTGCCGCAGGGGGCCTTCTCGCTGGTGAAATGGGTCTTCGTACCGACCATCGCGCACTCCCGTCGGACAACATGATCCGCGTCGCGCTCGTCCCCTCGCTCTCAGCGTCCCACCGTCACGCCGCCCTGGAAAGGCCCGTCATGTCTGATCACCCGTTGTTGCCACCGAATTGACCCCGGCCGAAAACAGCCCGGCTCCACATCTCCGCGGTTCAGGAACCTATTCCGGTCAGGGCGACCATGAGCGGGAGGCCGAGGATGATCAAGATCGCGCCGAGGATGTCGAAGACGAAGCCGGTGCGGACCATGGTGGTGATCGGGACGACCCCGGAGCCGTAGGCGATGGCGTTCTGGGGCGTGGAGACCGGCAGCATGAAGCCGAAGGAGGCGGCGAAGGTGGCCGCCAGGGCGGGGACGAAGGGGTCGACGCCGGCGGCCACGGCGATGGGGATGATGATGGGGACGACCACGGCGGCCGAGGCGGTGTTGCTGGTGGTCTCCGAGATCACGATGGCGAGCACGGCGGCGAAGGCCGTGATGGCGAACAGGCTTCCCAGGCCGAGGGCGTCGGAGGCCTCGCTGCCGATGGTCTTGGCCAGACCCGTGTCCTCCAGGAGGGCGCCGAAGATGATGCCGGTGCCGAACAGCAGGATCGTTCCCCAGTCGATGCGTGCGGCGTCGCTCCAGTTCAGGGTCGCCTCGCGGCGGCCCCAGTTGGTGGGGAGCAGGAAGAGCAGGGAGGCGCCGAGCACGGCGACGATGCCCTCGTTCAGCCGGCCGCTGATCGTGTCGTAGATCGAGGCGTCGGTGCCGGCGATGAGCGCGACGATGCCCGGGAGGATCCACAGGGAGACGGTGACGCCGAACGCGATCAGGGTGTTGATCTCGGCGCGGGACAGCGAGCCCAGTGCGGCGCGTTCCGCCCGTACGTACTCTTCGACGCCCTCGATGCGGCGGATCTCGGGCTTGTTGAGCAAGAGCAGGACGGCCGCCAGGACGACGAACATCACGGCGCACAGGGGCAGGGCGGTGGCGGTCCACTGGGCGAACGAGATCTTCTCGCCGGTGGCCTTCTCGATCAGCCCGCGACCGATGAGGTTGGGCGGGCTGCCGACCGGGGTGAGCAGGCCGCCGACACTGGCGCCGTAGGCGAGCATCAGGACGAGGGCGGCGCCGACGCGCAGCCGTGCCGGATCGAAGTCCTCGGCGACGAGGCCGCGGTCCTGGAGCATCTTGGCGATGACCGTGAGCATGCCGAGCGCGGTCGGCAGCAACATCGCGACCGTGGCGGTGTTGGACACGAACGCCGACAACAGGCACGTGACCAGGCCGAAGGCGATGATCAGCCGGAAGGTGGAGCGGCCGACGCCGGGCAGCGACAGCATGAAGAAGGCGAACCGCCGGGCGACGCCGTGCTTGAGCATCGCCTGGGCGAGGATGAACGCCCCGATGAACGTGAAGATCGTGGTGGAGCCGAACGGTTCGAGCGCGTCCGCCGCCGGGACCACCCCGAAGAGCACGATCGCGGAGACGCCGATGAGGCCGCCGACCGGGATCGGCACGGGCTCGGTGACCCACAGGACGATCACGCCGAGGAGGATCCCGGCGAGCGTCTGCTGCGTGGGCGCCATGTCGAGCGGCAGGGCGAGGAAGACGGCCGCGACCAGGGGCGCCAACCACAGGCCGGTGGTCCTGCGTCCCCGTTCGAATCGTTCCTCTTGTGGGGAAAGCCGCTGCTCGCCGAGGCTGCGGTAGGTCGCGTGCGACAGCAGGGCCTTTTCCACGTCTGTTCTGGTGCGCGGCACGGTCTCGTCGGAAGTCATCGGCCCCTCCTCGACGCGTAGGCTCAGGCGTTCACTTCTGTAATGTCCGTCACACGCAGGCTTCATGTCATCCCCCGCGCCGAGACGACTTCTCTACTTGGGTGAAAGGCTCTGCCTATAGGTCGGGACGCGCAGAAGGGCCGCCGATGGACGTCCGCCAGCTGGAGTACTTTCTTGCCGTCGTCGACCACGGGGGCTTCAACCGGGCGGCCTCCGCGCTGTACATCGCGCAGCCGTCCCTGTCACAGGCGATTCGCCTGCTGGAAAAGGACCTCGGCAGCCCGCTGTTCCACCGCATCGGGCGGCGCGTCGTGCTGACGGAGGCCGGGAAGTCGCTGATCGGTCCCGCCAGGCAGGCCGTCCGCAGCCTCGAGGTGGCCAGGGAGAGCGTGACCACCGCGCTGGGAAGGCGCACCGGCCGCCTCACCATCGCCTCGATGCCCTCACCGGCGGTCGAGCCTCTCAGCAGCATGATCCATGGCTTCACCCGCGAGCATCCCGGCGTTCAGGTGATCCTGCGCGAGGCCCCGGTACCGCAGGCCGTCATCGACCTCACCCGCAACGGGGTCACCGAGCTGGGCCTGTTGTCGGCGTGGAGCCCGCCCGCGACCGCGGACGTCGACCTCCATCCCGTCGAGGAGCAGCGGCTCGTCCTGGTCTCGGCACCGGAAGGACCGTTCGCCCCCGGGCCTGCGGTGCCGCGCGAACGGCTCGCCGGGCAGCGGGTGATCGCCGGAGAACGGGGCACGGCCATGCGCCGGCTCGTCGATGAGATCCAGGCATCGGGCATCGATCTGTCCATCGCGGTGGAGACCGAACACCGGGCGGCGATCCTGCCTCTCGTTCTCAAGGGGGTGGGGGTCGGCATACTCGCCGAGGCCTGGCGCCCCCTGGCCCTGCGCGCGGGTGCGGTGGTGCTCGATCTCGACCCGCCCGCGTCTCTCCACCTGTCCTTGGTGAGCCGGAAGGGATGGTTGAGCCCGACCGCCAGGGACTTCCTCACCATGGCCCTGAGAGCCCACCAGTAGGCGTTGCCTATAAGGCGGATCGACAACGTGTCTTGGACGTGCTCAGACGTTGTTGCTCCAATCGGCCCTATGACGAAGACACATCGGATCGCCCTCATCCCCGGTGACGGCATCGGCACCGAGGTCGTTCCAGCCGCGCGCAAGGTGCTGGACGTGGTCAGCGAACGGCACGGCATCGAACTCACGTACACCGAGTTCGACTGGTCGTGCGAGCGCTATCTGCGCGAGGGCGCGATGATGCCGGACGACGGGATGGAGCGGCTGCGCGAGCACGACGCCATCCTGCTCGGGGCAGTCGGATACCCGGGTGTTCCGGACCACGTCTCCCTGTGGGGCTTGCTGATCCCCATCCGCAGAAGCTTCCGCCAGTACGTGAACCTGCGCCCCATCCGCGTCTTCGAGGGCGTGCCCAGCCCGCTGCGCACCGCGGCGGCCGGCGAGGTCGACTTCGTGATCGTCCGGGAGAACGTCGAGGGCGAGTACAGCCAGGTCGGCGGCCGGCTGTACCAGGGCTTCCCCGAGGAGGTGGCGATCCAGGAGGCGATCTTCACCCGTGCCGGCGTGACGCGCATCCTGGACTATGCCTTCGATCTCGCCGCACGACGTGGCGGCCGTCTCACCTCGGCCACCAAGTCGAACGGCATCGTTCACACGATGCCGTTCTGGGACGAACTGGTCGCCGAACGCGCCATCCACCATCCCGGCGTCACCTGGGACCAGGAACACATCGACGCCCTGGCCGCGAAGTTCGTCCTCCAGCCCGGACGCTTCGACGTGGTCGTCGGCTCCAACCTCTTCGGCGACATCCTCAGTGACCTGGCGGCGGCGATCGCGGGCAGCATCGGCATCGCCCCCTCGGCCAATCTCAATCCCGAACGCGAATTCCCCTCGATGTTCGAGCCCGTCCACGGATCGGCCCCCGACATCGCCGGCCGCGGCATCGCCAACCCCCTCGGGACCGTCTGGTCCGCCGCCCTGATGCTCGACCACCTCGGTCATCCCCGTGCCGCCTCGGATATCACCGACGCCATCGCCACCGTGCTCGCCAAGGGCGCCACCATCACCCCGGATCTGGGCGGCTCCGCCACCACGGACGAACTCACCGAGGCCCTCATCCAAGCCCTCTGAATCCCCCGCGTTCCCGAATCCGGCCTCCGCGTGATCATGTGCTCCCGCACAGTGGATCAACAGCGACGGGGCCAGGGACAGGTAGGTGAACGGGTTGATTCCCCCTATCCCCCCATGGAGGTGTGAAGCGACCCTGGTCAGCGGCTCTATCAGCGAGCCTGCAGGCTAGGACAGGAGAAGACGATGGCCATCGACCCGTCGGCGCAGGCCGTGCTCGACATGCTTCAGCAGCCTGGCGTTCCCCCGCTCAACGAACTGCCGGTGCCCGACGCCCGCGAGGCGTACGCAGGACTGTCCGCCCTGGCGGGCGAGCCGGCACCGGTGGCCCGGACCCAGGACGCGGTGGCCAACGAGGTTCCGGTCAAGCTGTACTGGCCGGAAGGCGACGGCCCGCATCCGGTCATGATCTGGATCCACGGCGGCGGGTGGGTGCTGGGCAGCGCCGCCGCATCCGACGCGACGGCCCGTGACCTGTGCCGTCACGCCGGTTGCCTGGTGGTCAACGTCGATTACCGGCTGGCACCCGAACATCCCTTCCCGGCCGCCGTGGAGGACGTCATCGCCGTTGCCAAGTGGGTGTCCACCGAGATCGAGGCTCTGGGCGGCGACCCCACCCGGATGGCGGTCGGCGGAGATTCGGCCGGAGGCACCCTCAGCGCCGTGCTCGCCCAGGAACTGCCGGGGGCCTTCGCGCTGCAGATCCTGGTGTATCCGGCGACCGACCTGGCCCAGCCGCATCCCTCGATCGAGGAGAACGGTGAGGGGCTGCTGTTGACCAAGGCAGCGATGACGTGGTTCACGGACCAGTACCTCAGCGGTGGCGCCGATCCCCGCGATCCGCGCATCTCGCCGCTGTACGCCGACGCCGCCACTATGGCCGCCGCCCCTCCCGCGCTGGTGTTCACGGCCGAGTACGACCCGCTGCGCGACGAAGGGGAGGCGTACGCCGAACGGCTTCGCGAAGCCGGTGTCGCGGTCGAGTACGTGCGCTACGACGGCCAGATCCACGGGTTCTTCGCCATGCCGGCCGTCATCCCCGCCGCCAAGGACGCCATGGAACGCGCCGCCTCGGCCCTGAGGCGAGCCTGGGCCTGACCCACCCCGGGTGGGGCCGGCGGCCTCAGTCGCGCCCGGCGCGTTGGCTTTCGACGATCTGGCGGAAGAGCCGCTTGAACTCGGTGTAGGCGTCGGGGCCCACGGCACGCGCGTGACGCTGTTCGATCTCGGCCAGGATGGCGTCGGATCGGGTCATCTGGTCCAGGCCGCGCACGGTGGGGACGATGAGCTTGGCCCTGCGGTCGCCGGGGTCGGGGCGGCGTTCGACGTAGCCGAGAGCCTCCAGTTCGTCGATCAACTTGCCGACGACCTGCTTGTGCTGGCCGGAGCGGCGAGCCAGGTCGGTGGCGCGGCTGCCCTCGGCGTCCAGGTAGGCCATGACCGCGCCGTGCTGCGGCCGCAGGTTCGTATGTCCCTGCCGGGCGAGCGTGTCGAAGAGCTCGGCCTGGATGGCGAACAGCAGCCGGCTGGTCAGGACCCCCAGGTCGGGATCGGTCCGCTTGCGTTCACTGCGTCGCATGGCTCTCCATCAGGTCACCCCATATGACTGTCACCTATGTTGACTATATCTGGAGGTGACTATATCGTCGCCGCCAGAACGTGATCAAGGAGATGACGATGACGACCTTCGTGGAGCTGACTCGCTTCAAGGTGGCGCCGGACCAGGTCGAGGCGCTGCTGGCGGCCCGACCGGCCATGGTGGCGGACTTCCGTGCCGACCGGGAGGGGTTCGTGGACGCCCGCCTTGTGCGGCTGCCGGATGAGGAGTGGCTGGACATCGTTGAGTGGCGTTCGGCCGAGGACTTCGCCGCGTCCCGCGCCAAGGGCGCCAACCTGCCCGGGATCGCCGCGTTCTTCGCAGCGATCGCCGAGGTGGTCGCCGACGAGCAGGGCACGCTGACGGACCCGGAGGGAAACCAGTGAGGATGCCGACCGAGACGACGTTGGCCGAGACGGGCGTTCAGGGCACGGTCGCGGAAGGTTACGAAGAGGTGAGGGAGGAGTTCGCCGCCGCCCTCGCCGAGAGCAATGTGCTGGACGCGCAGTTGGCCGCATACGCGCATGGGCGGCAGGTGATGGACTTGTGGGCCGGGGAGGACGTGGCAGGCGAGTCGTTGTTCGGCCTGTACTCGTCGGCCAAGGGCGCGGCACACCTGGTGGTGGCGCTGCTGGTGCAGGACGGCGTGCTCGAACTCGACCGCCCGGTCGCCCACTTCTGGCCGGAGTTCGCCGCCGAGGGCAAGGGCGAGCTGACACTCCGGGACCTGCTCGCCCACAAGGCCGGCCTGATCGGGGTAGATGGCGGATTCACCGCCGAGGAACTGGCCGATGACCGGCGGATCGCCGAAAGACTCGCGAACCAGCGACCGTTCTGGCGACCCGGAACCGCCTACGGGTACCACGCCTTCGTGATCGGCGCGCTCACCGGCGAGGTGGTGCGCCGCGTCACCGGCCGCTCGATCCAGCAGCTGTACGACGAGCGGATCAGGGCGCCGTACGGGCTGGACTTCTACCTCGGCCTCCCCGAGTCGCTCGAACCGCGCTACCTGGACGTCCAGCCGATGCAGAGCCGGGTCGACGGGCCGGACCCGCACAGCCTGACCGGGATCGCCTTCAACCTCAACGCGACCCCTCCCACCGACCTGGTGGAGTTCGCCAATACCCGGGCGGTGCGGGCATCGGGCCCGGCGTCCTCGGGCGGTGTGGGCAACGCGCGCGGCCTCGCCAAGATGTACGCGGCAGCCATCAGCCAGGTGGACGGCCGAGACCCGTTGCTCCGCCCCGCCACCCTCACCGAATTCACCACCATCCACTCGAACGGCGTCGATCTTGTCACCGGGGAACACGACCACTTCACCCTCGGCTTCGAGGCACAGGGTGTGCGCTACCCGTTCCTGGGACCGGGCGCCTTCGGCCACAGCGGCGCGGTGGGCGCGCAGTCGTTCGCCGACCCCGGCACCGGCGTCGCCTACAGCTACACACGCCGCCGCTTCACCCCCGGAGCAGGGGGCGGAGCGCCCGAAAACCACCGGCTGGCCGCCGCCGTCCTGCGCGCCGCCCGTCACCTGACAAACCGCCACGCCGAGCGCACTTCAGAGCCGAACTGTGGGAGTTGATTGATTCCGGCCTGGCGCCTCAGCGCGCCTGTCTCCGGTCCGCCCGAGTTCCACGGTCGCTGGGCCTGGCGCGCGGAACACTCACCGACGAGGGAGCCGGAAGTTTGCTCTCCGGCCAGCCTCTGACTCATCTGCGGCGCTTGGACTTCCACCACCACGATCTGTCCGAGCACATGATGGAGCGGCTGCGGGCCGCGTTCCCCAGTACCGACGTCGACCTCGGCGGCGCGCTGCCGCCAAGTGCGTGCAACTGCCAGCCCAGTCGCTTATGAGGAGAAATTCTGCGGGCGGCACCGCGGCGGTTCGGTCACGGGCCGTCCGCTGACGAGCTCGTCACTTCTTGATCATTACAAGACGGCTCTGGAGCGACGCCGGCCCACCGAGGCACTCTCTGTGCGCCGGGTAATCGGCGGCCCGCAGGGGATGTCCACGCAGACCAGGGTGGGGCCGTCCGGCGGGCTGGTGATGAGCAGGGTCCCGCCGAGCGGGGCCAGCCGTTGTTGTACGCCGCGCAGGCCGGTGCCTGCCGAGGGGGTCGCTCCGCCCCTGCCGTTGTCGCCGATCTGGATGCCGAGGCGTCCGCCGGTGTAGCGGAGTCGCAGCCAGGCGCGGGTGGCGTGGCTGTGCTTGACGATGTTGGCCATCGCCTCGGCCACTGCGAAGTAGGCCGCTGACTCGACGGGCGGGTCCGGACGTTCCGGCAGGTCGATCTCCATGTCCACCGGCAGGGGCAGCGCACGGACTAACGCGCGGATCGCTGCGTCCAGGCCGTGTTCGGCCAGTACCGGCAGGTCGGTGCCGCGGACCAGGCACCGCAACTCTGCCAGGGCGTCCGTGCTGGCCTTCCTGGCTTCGACCAGCAGCTCCAAGGCGGCTTCCGGACGGTCCTTGAGCAGATGCTCGGCCAGCCCGATGCTGATGCCGAGCGCCACCAGCCTGGCCTGTGTGCCATCGTGCAGGTTTCGTTCGATCCGGCGGAGCTCGGCCGTCCTGGCGGCCGCATTATCCAGGCCCGCCTTTTTGAGGGCGGCCCGGCGGTAGAGGAGGACGCCGGCGAGGAGTAGCCCAGCCTCGCAGGCCGCAGTGAACCATGGGTAGCTCCACAGCCAGGACACACCTGTGAGATGCGCACGCGGCAGCGGCAGGTCGGTCCGCAGCAGCACATCCGCCAGCCAGTGCGAGACCGCGATCGCCCCGAGGACGATGCCCCACCGCCGTGCCCGCGGTCCGGGACGGCCCTTCTCCTGGACTTCACGCATGACGGAACCCTTCGTGGCAAGGGGACGCGGTGGTTCGACAAACAGGACGCGAGTTGCGTTAAGGTTGAGCATGGCAGGCCGAACCGCTAAATGCAACTGGAGTTTTGATTGAGTGCGACTGGAGCGGGGACCCGGCGTCCCGGAGGACGTACGGCCCGGACGCGCGCGGCCGTGCTCGACGCGTTGCGGTCCGAGCTCGCCGAAACCGACTACGAGCAGATCACCGTGGAACGGATCGCCCAGCGCGCGGGCGTGGCGAAGACGACCGTGTACCGCCGCTGGGCCAGCGTCGACCGGCTGGTGGCCGAGCTGCTGTCAGAACTGGCGGAGGCGCTGATCCCACTCCCGGACACCGGCACCCTGGACGGTGACCTGCTCGCCCTGGCGCACGGCATTCTCGCCTTCCACAACGATCCAACGCTGCGTCACGTCCTGGAGATCCTGGTCTCAGCCGCCGTCCACGACCGTGAGCTCCGAGACGACCTCACGGCCTTCTTCACCACACGCACCGCCCACGTCGCCGAACTCGCCGTACGTGCGATCGAGCGAGGCGAGATACCCGCCGACACCGACCCCGTCGAGGTCATCCGCATCATGGCCGCGCCGGTCTATTACCGCATGTTCATCACCGGCGAGCCCATCGACGCCGGCGTGGCCGCCCGGGGCGCCGCCATCGCCGCCGAGGCCGCCCGTGCCGGCCTGCTCACCCGGGGACCCGACCTGGAGGGAGTTAAGAGCGCTGGGTCCCTCTGATCCTGTGCGCGCTGCAGCCCGGGGCGCTGCTTCTTCGAGCTGCGCCACCGCATCGAGCGACACAATGCTCTCGGCCAAACCGCAGACGCTGGTACGCGACGGCCTCATCACACGTACCGTGGAGCCCACCACTCCCCCGCAAGTGACCTACGAATTGACCGACATGGGCCACGTCCTGTCCCGCCCGTTCGCCCAGCTCATCCGCGCGATCGCGGACGGAGGAGACCGGCCCTTTCCACGCCGATGGCGCTTGTTCGCCGGTCTCCACGGCGCCTGGCCGGCTTCCTTCCACATCGCGACCAGAGCGCCGACGTGCCTGATCTCAGCGATCAGATGACGTTGGCTTCGGCCAGCCAGCGCCACAGTTCGTCCTGGCGGACGACCGTGACCCCGAGCTTTTCGGCCTTGGCGGTCTTGGAGGCGCCGACGTTGTCGCCGGCGAGCAGGTAGTCGGTGTTGGCCGAGACCGATGAGGCGGTCGTGGCCGCCGCCTGCTCGACCAGGCGCGTGACGTCCGGTCGGCTGATCTTCGCGCCCGAGCGCGGGTCGGTGAACGCGCCGGTGATCACGACCGATGCGCCCTTGAGCGGTGAGTCGCCCGCGGCCGCCGCGTCGACCGGCCGGTCCTCGGCCAGCACGTCGAGATTCACGCCGCGCTCTCTCAGGGCTGCGATCTCCTCCTGGACCTCCGCGCGGGCGAAGAAGGCCACGATGCTCTCGGCGGCTTTCGGACCGATGTCGCGGATGGCCACCAGGTCGTCGACCGTCGCAGCCGCGATGTCCTCGATGCGCTGGTAGCCGGCCAGGCACAGGCGCTTGGCCGTGCCCTCGGAAGCCATCGGGATCGCCAACCCGATCAGCGCGCGGCGCAGCCCCATGCCTTTGGAGGACGCGATCGAGTCGACCATGTTCCTGGCGCTGACCTCGCCCATCCGCTCGTAGCCGAGCAGCTGCTCGGCCGTCAGGTCGTAAAAGTCGCTGCGTCGCTTGAGCACGCCGTCTTCGGCGAGCTTCTCGATCCAGGTGTCGCCGACGCCCTCCATGTCGGCCGCCGGGCGCGAGGCCCAGTGCATCAGCCGGCGCGTCGCCTGCGCCGGGCATTGCAAGTTCAAGCACCAGCGCTCCTCGCCGGTGCCGCGGACCTCCAGTTCGGACCCGCACGACGGGCAGTGCGACGGCGGGACGATCTCGACCTCGCTCCCATCGCGCATCTCCGGCAGCGAGCGGCCCGCGAACGGGATCACATCGCCGCGCCGGACGACCGCCACCGTGTCGCCGATCCGCAGGTCGCGTTCGCGGATCAGCCGCGGGTTGTGGAGGGTGATGTTCTCGACCGTCACGCCGCCGACGAAGACCGGCGCGACCTTCGCCCGCGGCGGGACGCGGCCGATCTTGCCGACCGGCCACTCGACCGACAGCAGCGTGGTCAGCTTCTCCTCCGGCGGGTACTTGAACGCGATCGCTCCGCGCGGCTCGGCGCTGTTGAAGCCCGCCGCGTCGAACGCCGCCGGCTCGTGCAGCCGCACGACCGCGCCGTCGATGTCATAGTCCAGCCCGTCGCGGCGGCCACCGATCTCATGGATCGCGTCCATCACCTCGGCGGCACTCGTGCACACGTACTGGGCGACCGGCTCAAAACCCGCCGGGATCTCCACCGCGACGCCATCGCGATCAGCGCCGAACGCGAAGAACCTCAGCAACCGCTTGGCCTTCGCCGCGGCCTCAGGGTCCTTCAGCACCAGCGTCCCGGCGGCGCCCGACCGCGGGTTGGTCAGCGTCCGGTCCGGGTGCGCCTGGTTATAGGCCTCCCACACCGACCGCAGCATCACCGCTTCACCGCGGACCTCGACGCGCCCAGGCGCCGCGATCTCGGTCGGCAGGCCCGGAATCACGTGGCGCACCTTCTCGGTCACCAGCTCGCCGACCGCGCCGGTGCCGCGCGTGGCGACGTAGTCGAGCTTCCCGTCGACGTAGACGACGCTGAGCGAGAGCCCGTCGAGCTTCTCCGACACGCGGAAGACCTGACCGCCGAAGCGCTGGCAGAACGTGTGGATCTGCTCCTCGCTCGTCGCCTTCGCCAGCGACAGCATCGCGCGTGCGTGGCGCATGGTCGGGCCGGTCAGCTCCGCCGGCGCGTTGACCTTGCCGAGCGGGCTGTCGGCCGGCTCGAGCTCCGGGTGCTCGGCGACCAGCGCCGCCAGCTCGTCCTTCAGCGCGTCGTAGTCAGCATCCGGCAACGGACTGTCGCCGGTGCCGTAGTACAGATCGTTCAGCCGCTTGACCTCGGCGGTCAGCTCAGCGATGCGCTCCTCAACGTTCACCCCTCGATTAAACGCCATGGCACCGACATTGCTCGTCACCCCCGTACCCCTGTGCTCGCGGATATCAAGCAGGTCGCCGCGGCAGGCGACCTGGCAGCCCGCGCTTTCTGCACTAGACAGAATTGGTGTACTTTACGGTCCCCACCGGCACCGCGATCCCCAATACCGGCATTTTCGTTGACCAATTGATCGCCGCGTCGAGCGCCATCCAGAACACTCGTCTAATGCACCGGTGATGGGCACCGCCGTGGCCCCTGGACACGGACCGCCCGGCGGCGATGGCAGGAATCCGGCGAAAATTGGCAAGTCTCCTGGCGGTCCAGCAATTCGCTCTATGTGATGATCAGTTCAGCTGACACAGTCGTATCGTCGGCAGGCGACGACCCGGGGGCTTTCGTACACAGGAATAGCCGACACCGACCGGGCTCCACCCTGCCGAGGATCGAACCATGGGGGTTGTGTGAAAAAATCCATGAGCCGCTCCATCGCCACGATATTCGGGATGGCCGTGCTTTCGTCGACCGTTCTGGGAGCCACGAGCGCCAGCGCGGAAACCGAACCCGCCAAGCCGTCCGGCATGCACTGCCGCGTGGTGCTCGACCGGGTACAGCCCGGCGAGGAGGCCTCCCGGGTGACCTCTCGCACCTGTTCCACCGACCGAGCCGAACTCGGCATCAACGCCAAGACCCTGCTCATGACCTGGTATGAGCATTCCAACTACAACGGCTGGTCGACCTACGTGGAAGGCGACTGGGGTCCATGCGACCGCGTGGGATACAAGATCCTCGACACCGGGAACACCTGGCGGAACATGATTTCTTCGTTCAAGGTCTGGAACAGTTGCGACAACGTCCATGCATATCAGGAGACCAATCTCAAGGGCACCAATATGTGGTACCACGGAAACCGGTCGTACGTGGGCGACACCATGAACGACAAGATCCGGTCCATCTGGATCCAGTCGTCGTAGCGCTGCAGCCGGCCCACCAGACCGACAACGGGAGATGGCAGTGAAAACACCCCTCCGCAACTCCATCAGCCTGGTCTTCGGCGCGACCGCGATGTTGGCGACCGCGCTCACGACCACAGGCGCCGCCGCGAGCACGGCGCCGCCCGGGCCCACCCCGACGGCAACCACGCCCAGCAGTCCGGCCGCCGGACACTGCCGGGTCGTGCTCGACAGAATACGACCCGGCGAGAAATTCTCCCGAGTCGTCTCGCGCACCTGCTCCGCCGACCGGGCCGACCTCGGCATCAACGCCGAAACCGCTCTCATGACCTGGTATCAGCATGCCAGCTACGACGGGGCGTCGATGACCTACACCGGGCTGTACGGCCCGTGTGACAAAGCGGGATACGGAGTGCGCGACGTCGGCTACTACGACCGCGCCTGGCGCTACAGCATATCTTCGTTCAGGGTGCACAACAACTGCCATTGGACACAGTGGTACACCGCCGTCAACTACGGTGGCAGTGATGTGAAGTACGGCCACGGAAGCTACGCCTACGTGGGCGACTTCTGGAACGACCGAATCCAATCTTTCCTTATGCATGCGTAAATATCCGGCCGACCTTTCCTCCCGTTCCGAAGGATGTGAGAAATGAAGTCGATGGCGCGCTTCGTCGCTGCCGCGGCACTGGTGGCCGGCGGTATCGGATTCGCCGCGGCGCCGGCCACGGCGGCCACCGGCAGGCTGACCCTCGCCGATGGGACCACCGGCCGGACCGTCACCTACATCAATCCCGCGCCGGGCTGCTACGACACCATCAGGTTCGACACCGTGGCAAACAGGACGAATACCCCGGTCACCGCTTACACGGGCGAACGATGCCAAGGCCAGTATGTCGTCGTCATGCCGGGAACGAATCCGATAGGCGTCGGGCCCCGCCTCAGCGTCGCCGTCCCGTAAGTCCCACGGATAGGCCGTGCTGACGCGCGGCGGAGCTGAGACGAGCGTGCCGGACATTGTCAGGCCGGCGGTTGCAGCGGACCTTGCCCACCGCGATGCCCACCGCGATGCCCACCGCGATGCTTTCCCCGGCATCGCGGTGGGCAAGGCACCGTCGAGTGGCGGGCTGGCTCAGGTGCTCGGTCGTGCGCGGCGCTGGGTCGCTTTCGCGCATCTGCTGAGGCGGCGTCACGAGTCTGCGGCCCGCCGGGCGCGAAGCGCCCGGAGCTTGTGGCGATTGCCGCACCGCTCCATCGAACACCAGCGCCGGGCGCCGGGGCGGGACGTGTCGACGAACACCAGCGGGCAGTTGTCACTTGCGCATTCGCGGATGCGTCCGGAGAGCGGCCCGGACAGCAGGTCGATCATCTCCCGCGCCAGGGTGGACAGCGCGTGCGTCGCCCGCACCGGCGGCGCCCACCCCGCGGTCGTGCCGTCGGCGGCCAGTTCGGGGATCAGCGGCGCCGCGGCCGCGGCGCGGTTGATGGTCGCGACCGCCTCGACCGGCAGAGGGTGATGTGCCGCCCGGGCGTGCGCCGCGTCCCAGATCGCCTGGCGCAGGGCCTTGGCCGCGGTCAGCTCGCGGGCCGTCACGGGGACCGTCATGACTGCGGCCAGCGGCGGCTGGGCCAGCCATTCGCCCAGGTCGGCAGGCTGGTGGAGAGTCTCGAACACCGCGTACGCGCCCTCGCCGCCGGTGTGGGCGAAGTCCAGGCAGACGGCACCGGCGTCGAACCGGAACGACCCTCCCCTGGGATCGTGCAACACCCGTCCAGTTGCGCTCGCTCGCATGAAACCACTATAACCGGTGTTGAACGAAACCACTATTAGTGGTTTCCTCGTTGAGGAGGCGACACATGAGCACACGGCACATCAACCCCGAGGGACTCCACCGCAGTCCGGCCTTCAGCCAGGCCGTCGTGGTCGAGCAGCCGGCCAAGACGATCTACATCGGCGGACAGAACGGCGTCGACGCCAGCGGCAAGATCGTCGGCCCCACGCTCGGAGAACAGGCCGCTCAGGCGTTCCGCAACCTCGCGACCATCCTGGAGAGCGAGGGGGCAAGCCTGGCCAACATTGTGCACTGGACCATCGCCACGGTGGAGGGCCACTCGTTCGACGAGGGTGTGGCCGCCTTCCAGCAGGTGTGGGACCCGGCCGATCCGCCGCCGGCCATCACCGTCCACGTCGTCGCCGGCCTGGCGCCCGGATTCCTCGTCGAAATCGACGCCATCGCGGTCGTGTGACGCCCCGGGGCCGAGGATCGGCTGCCGCCATGCCCGGGTCCGGGCCCGGTCGTGGCAATCGACCCCGGTCGTGGCACTGGATTGCGGGAGAATAAGGCATGTATTGCCTACAGGCGGTCATAGCCACCGAACCAGTGCTCCGCGAACTGACCGGCTCCATCACGGAAGCGCGCATCGTTCCTCTCAGCCAACATCTCTCACTCTTGCCGATGACCGACGCGCTGTTCGACGCGGTCACGGTCGCCGGAGCACCCGGACTCGACGGGTTCTGGAAGGCACCCGCAGGCTTCGATCGCGTGCTGGCCACGTGCTCGGCGGCGGGACCGGTGGCCTACATCGAAGCTGACTACTTCGGCGGGGTAGGAACACAGACCGCGCAGGTCTGGGATGCAGGGAAGGTGATCCTTGGCCCACTGCACCTGGCCGAGGGAGAGTCGTCTCCCGCAGCCGGCACTCCGATCTCCCAGGCGCTTCGGCGGCTCGGGGCCGTCAAGGGCGATCACATCGATGAGTTCGACGCAGTCGGACTCGGCCGCCATCGCAACACAGACCGCTGGCTTTCGCACACGAGCTGATCAACGCCGATGCGCCGACACGGCTTGAAACCTCGAAAAAGGGTGTCCATCGCCCCTGCCTGGGCCTCTCAGGATGAGACTCCGTAGCAGGTGGCAATCGCGGCGGCGCGGTCGCGCAGGGAGGTGCGCAGCGACTGCGGGGCCAGGGCCTCCGCGTCCGTGCTGAGTTGCCACAGCGCCCACTCGGCGTGTCGTGAATCCTGGAAGGCCACCTCCAGCCGCAGCCAGCCGTCTGCGTCGGGCTCCTCGGCATGGACGGCCAGCGCGGTGCCCACCAGCTCCTCCCGCCGCGTCGGCTTCACCCGTACCAGCACGGTGACTTGGTCGCCGCCGGTCCGAAACCGCGTGCTGCGTTCCTGCCAGGCCCGGTCCAGGTCGACCCGGGTTGGTCGCTGTGCCGGCTCGGGGAGTTCATTGGCGGCCAAGACCCGGGACAGCCGGTAGGTGCGGTCCGCGCCAGATCTCGTGGCCAGCAAGTAGCCCTGGCCACGTACGGTGACCAGGCCGATCGGGTCCACCGTGCGCCACTGTGGTGTCTGGCCGGTGGCCGCGTAGTGGATGCGGAGCCTATGTCCGGCGAGTACGGCGCGCCGGATCTCGGCCATGACGGTGTCGGGCACCTCTTCAGTGACCATCCGGCGGGAGAGCAGGTCTATCTCGGGGTCGATGAGCAATCGCTGGGCCGCGCCGGCCGCGGCGTCCCGATGGCTCTCCGGTAGCGCGTCGACCACCTTGAGCATGGCCGAAGCGAGTGCCGAGCCGAGGCCGAATGCCTGCGCGCCGCGCCGTGATCCGGCGATCAGCAGGGCGAGCGCTTCGTCGTGGTTCAGTCCGGTGAGCTCGGTCTGGAAACTGGGCAGCAACGCGAACCCGCCGTGCCGGCCGCGTTCGGCGTAGACCGGGACGCCGGCCGCGGACAGCGCCTCGATGTCGCGCAGCACCGTGCGGGTGGACACCTCCAGCTCGCGGGCCAGCGTGGCCGCAGTCAGCTGACCGCGCTGGCGCAGCAACAGCACCAGCGAGACCAACCGGTCGGCGCGCATACGAAGATTTTTACCAGAAAACACGACAAGGGATGTCGTGATTGGCTGGGAGGCTCCGGGTACACCCGGACCCTGTACTGCTCCGGGCAGACCGCGATGAGCGAGGAAGGCAAACCGCGTGCTGGCCTCACGATTGGGCGCCGCCCAGGTGGCGCCGACCACCACGATGCTCGGCGTGGCCCGCCTGGCGATCCCCGCCCTGATGGTCGAACTCGAGGGCACCGCCGTCGCGTGATGCGACCTCGCCGCCTCCGGCAGAGCTGCCGGAGGCGGCACGGACAGCAGATAGGTGGGTGATTTTCCGTTGCTCAGAATGGTGACGATCGGCGTCTACGGCTTCGACGGCGAATCCTTCCTGCAACGACTGGAGCACGCGGACGTCCGCCTGCTCCTCGACGTACGCCAGCGCCGCGGTGTCCGCGGACCCGAGTACGCCTGGGCGAACTCACTCCGGCTACAGGCGGCCCTCGCCCAGGCCCGGATCGCGTACGAGCACCACCCCGAGCTCGCGCCGACCACCGAGCTACGCCAGCTCCAGTACGCCGAGGATGACCGCCAAGGGGTCGGCAAGCGCTCGCGCCGCGAGCTCGCCGCCGAGTACATCCGCCGCTACACCACCGAGATCCTCGACCGCGCCGACCTCGCGCCGATCGTATCCGCGCTGCCGAGCAGCGGGACCGCAGCGCTGCTCTGCGTCGAGCGCGACCCCGAGGCCTGCCACCGCTCGTTGATCGCCCAGCGGCTGACCGAGCAGCACCACGTCATGATCGAGCACCTGTGCCCGTCGTGACGCGCGAAGTCCTCAGAAGCGTCCGCCACGGAGCGTGGGCGATAGTCGCGCCTCCGCGGTCATGTCTCGATCTCGATGTGGTCGATGTCGATTGCGACAAGGATCGGATGGGCGAGAGTCCTGCCGCCAAGGCCTCGTGGGACCACTCGCCGCCGGGTGGGAAAGACGAGTCCAGCGAAGTCTCGGTGGTCGTTGCAGTAGTGGGCGGCGCGCGCCCACCCACCGACGGGGTGGGCGACGTAGTCGTGCCGGCGGATGAGCCCGGCGGCGTCCACGTGGAAGGTCTGATGTGGGGAGTGAGTGTGGAGATCCGGAGGGAAACCGACCTCCAGGCGTCGCCAATGCTCACCCGCCTCCGGCCAGATATCGCCTTCGGTGATGGTGACTCCTGCGCGTGTCAGAAGCATGGGTGTCGACAGGTAGTTCCACCATGCGTATCCGGCGAAGTAGGCGGCGTCGAGAGCGTCCCAGCGCAGGTTGCGACGTAGTCCGCTGAGTCCGGCGAATGCGGCGCGAGCGCTGCGCCGGGCCTTGATCAGTTGGCCATCGCGGGTCTCAATCCGTACATCGCCTCGATCGAACACCGCTTGCTGATCCTGTTGCGGGAAGCCGTGAAACACGGCCTGCTGTTCTGCCAAATCCACCCGCACGGTCACGCTGGACATTCGGTTCCCGGGAAAGCGTGAGCGCAGGAGGCCGCCGAATCTCCCGTGGGCGGTCACGGCGGTCACAGCTCGCCATCGTTCAAGACCGCCATGGGCAGTGAGGACCTCGTCGAGCAATCCGCTCATGTCTGCGCCCCGGCCAGCACCATGGTGACGATGTGCGGATCGCCGTGGACGCTCGCCTGGGACAGTACGTGGTCGATGCTGATCGCACCGGCGGCCAGTCCCAGGACCGCCTCTGGCTCCGCTTGCAGAATGGTGCCGGGGCGCCGGTCGGGTTGCAGGATCACGTGGGGGCCGTCCTTGTCGATCCGCAAGGTCATGAAGAGACCTGCAGCCTCGATGCCCAGCTCAGCCGGAGGTGTTGCCGTCCTTCCGCGGAGCAGCGCTTCGAGCGCGACAGCCAGCCAGCGAGGCTGCACGGTGTCGTCGCCTCGGCCGCTTGCCATCAGCGGGAAGCTCCAGTGGATGAACGCCCCGATCGCTTCACGGAGCTCGCTCCCCCAAGGCGTCAGGGCGTACACGACGCCGCTCGGCTGGGCCAGCCCCCGTTGGATCACTCCGGAGGACTCCAAGCTCCGCAGGCGCTCGGCGAGCAAATTGGTGGCTATCCCGTCCAGCGACGCCAAGAGTTCGCCGTAGCGCATCGGACCGGGAAGCAGCTCGCGGATGATCAGCAGGCTCCAGCGATCACCCACCACGTCGAGTGCGCGCGCCAAACCGCAGAACTGCCCGTAGGAGCGAGTCGGCATCTACTTGACCTCCTAAAGGAAGCTTGATTTTATCAAGCATCGCACGTTCGCTCACCAGATGGGTTCCCATGTCTGCCTCCAGCCCCCCGGCCCCCGCCACCTCGCCGGTCTCAGCAGCGATCACCGCCCTGCGCGCCGCGGGGGAAAGCGGCGACGCCGATGCGGTCGCCAAGCTCCTGGCGTCCGATGTGGTCTTCCACTCCCCGCTCACAACGCGGGTGCGGTTCGAGGGCAAGGAGGAGGTCGCGGCACTGCACCGCGACATCTTCGCCGTCCTCGAGGACCTCCACACCACCGAACCGCTCGCGCTCGGCGATACGCGAGCGTTCTCCTTTCACGCGCGCGTTCGCGGGGTGGAACTCGAAGCCATCAACCTGGTGCGCTTCAACGACCAGGGACAGATCGTCGAGATCAAGATCTTCATCCGTCCGCTCCCAGGCCTTGCGACGCTGTTCGCGACCCTTCCGCCGCGGGTCTCGGCCAGGCGTCGCGGACGCCTGCTGGGAGCGCTCGTGGCGTCCCTCACCCGGCCTCTTGCCCTCGTCCTGCACACCGCGGACCGCCTGGCTCCCAGATTCCTCTAAGGCCTCGGGCACCAGCCACGGCTCCGGCGAGCGTGCACGGGTCCTGCCCTACCAGGGGAACGTCGCCGCCACCTCGGAGATCATCTCTTTCGCCCGACAGCCCTCGGGGCGGTGAGGCACTGCCTCACCGCCCCGAGGTCGCGAAATCCTCAGTTGCACTTCTGGATCGTACGGACGGCGCTCCGTACGGTGCTGTTCCCGGCGGCGGGCAGGTACTTCGGCGGGAACCAGACCCACACTTCGGCAATGGCCTGCCAGCGCTTCTTGGGCTGACACGTGAGCGCGGCGTTCTGCTTGATGCTGGACTTGCCGTTGTTGACCTTCCAGCCGCTGGTCTTACGGACCTTTCCGTTCTTGAGAAGTTTGACGCGCAGCTTCATCCCCGCCACGGGCTTGGTGCACTTCACCGTGGCCTGCGCGTTGATGGTGCCGCGCACGTGATGAGAGTTGTGGGGGTTGTTCATCTTCACCTGGCAGACGATGACGTCCGGCCGGTTCTTCTTCTTGGACTTGAGCGACTTCGACGCCGTCGCCGAGGCTCCGTCGTCAACCGTCCGAGCTTCGGCGGGGGCCGCCAGCATCGAGGTCGCGGCGAGGGCCACGGCCGGAACGGCCAGCGCGAGGCGCCTGGTGTTGAAGGTGACCGGCTTGTGCAGTGACATCGGTATCCCTTTCCGGTTTGCGCTTTCGGCTGCGTCGGAACGCTATGGCGGCGGCGAAACCAGGAGACAGGGCCCTAGGGCCCGAGGAACCCGCGAGAGGGACCCCAAACCGCCAGCGTCGCGCGGCAGGTGAGGGAGCCGTTTCCCAGGCCGGTGAGGCGTGCCGTGAAATATGCGGGAACGCGGCAACCCCTCGGCGGGCCGTGGCGACTAGGGGTATGGAAAGCCCTTTCCCATCGGTGCCGGCACCGCATGAAGCCTTCTCAAGGGAGAAGTCGTGACACGAGCCCCCCGCTCATCCCCCGGATCGTACGGCCGGGTCAAACCGCCGCTCATATCGATCGCCCTGGTCGCGGCCGCGGCCACCGCGACCGCCGTCGTGGTCGTGGCCGGCCAGGGCGGCGACCGGACGGTCACCGTCGACCGCCGCGCCGCCGCGGCCCGCCAAGTCGAGGACCTGGACCGCGGCCTGATCAGCGTGCGGTCCGGCACCGGCAACTACGTCGGCTGGCGCCTGCTCGGCACCGACGCCGCGGGCACCACCTTCAACCTGTACCGCGGGTCCGCCCGCGTCGCGTCGGTCACCGGCTCCACCAACTACTTCGACGCGGGCGCCCCGGCCGACGCCGCGTACACGGTGCGGCCGGTGGTCAACGGTGCCGAGGGCGCGGCGTCCGAGCCGTCGCTGCGGTTCGGTGACGGCACCCTGGACGTGCCGATCCAGCCGCCGTCGTCCACCTACAGCGCCAACGACGCCAGCGTGGGCGACCTCGACGGCGACGGACGGCAGGAGATCGTCCTCAAGTGGGATCCGGCCAACGCCAAGGACAACTCCCAATCCGGCGTCACCGACCCGGTCTACATCGACGCCTACCGGCTCAACGGCACCCGCCTGTGGCGCATCAACCTGGGCCGCAACATCCGCGCGGGCGCCCACTACACCCAGTTCCAGGTGTACGACTACGACGGCGACGGCAAGGCCGAGGTGGCGATGAAGACCGCCGACGGCACCGTCGACGGCACCGGCAAGGTCATCGGCAACGCCTCGGCCGACCACCGCAACTCCGGCGGCTACATCCTGGCCGGGCCCGAGTTCCTCACCATGTTCAACGGCCAGACCGGCGCCGCCATGCAGACCGTCGACTACGTGCCGGCGCGGGGCAACGTCGGGTCGTGGGGCGACACGTACGGCAACCGCGTCGACCGTTTCCTCGCGGGCACCGCGTACCTGGACGGCTCGCGTCCCAGCCTGATCATGGCGCGCGGCTACTACACCCGCTCGGTCATCGCCGCGTGGGACTGGCGCGACGGCCGCTTCACACGGCGCTGGACGTTCGACACCAGCAGCTCCACCAACGCCGGCAAGGGTTACGACGGGCAGGGCAACCACTCGCTGACCGTCGGCGACGTCGACGGCGACGGCCGCGACGAGATCGTCTACGGCGCGATGGCCGTCGACGACAACGGCAACGGCCTGTGGACGACCAAACTCGGCCACGGCGACGCCGCCCACCTCGGCGACTTCGACCCGGCCCGTCCCGGCCTGGAGTACTTCAAGGTCAGCGAGAGCTCCTCCAAGCCCTCGTCCTGGTACGCCGACGCCCGCACCGGCCAGGTCCTGTGGTCCACGCCCGCGGGCGGCGACAACGGACGCGGCGTGGGCAGCGACATCTGGAACGGCCGGGTCGGCGGCGAGTTCTGGTCGGCCGCCGACGGCGACCTGCGCAGCGTCACCGGCAACACCGCCGGACGCAAGCCGTCGTCGATGAACTTCCTGGCCTGGTGGGACGCCGACCCGGTCCGCGAGCTGCTGGACCGCACCCAGATCGACAAGTACGGGCCGAACGGCGACACCCGCCTGCTCACCGGCTCGGGCGTGGCGTCCAACAACGGCACCAAGGCCACCCCCGCGCTGTCCGGCGACCTGCTCGGCGACTGGAGGGAGGAGGTGATCTGGCGCACCACCGACAACACCAGGCTGCGGATCCACACTTCCCGCGCCGTGACGGACCGCAAGATCTACACCCTGCAGCACGACACGCAGTACCGCGTCGCCCTGGCCTGGCAGAACTCCGGCTACAACCAGCCGCCCCATCCCAGCTTCTTCATCGGCGACCGCATGTCCACCCCCGCACAGCCATCGGTCTACGCCCGTTAAGAGGAGGAACCATGAAGAGGACGTTCATCGGTCTGGCCGCCGCGTCAGTCGTCGCCGCAGGCGTCACCGTCGCCGTCGGCTCGTACGAGACCGAGGTCTCCGCCCGCCCCGTCGCCGCCGCCGCGCCGGAGAGCAGCCCCGTCGGCTATGCGAGCATGAACGGCGGCACCACCGGCGGCGCGGGCGGCACCACCGTGACCGCCACCAACGCCTCCCAGCTCAGCCAGCACGTCGCCGGGGACGCCCGCCGGGTCATCCAGGTCAACGGGACCATCTCGCTGGCCGGAATGCAGAAGGTCGGCTCCAACAAGACGATCATCGGCGTGGGCACCGGCGGCCGCATCACCGGCGGCGGCCTCAACTTCGACGGATCCCGCAACGTCATCGTCCGCAACCTGAGCTTCAGCGGCGCGGGCGACGACGCCATCAACATCCAGGACGGTTCGACCAACATCTGGATCGACCACAACGACCTGTCCAACGCCAATGACGGCCTGCTGGACATCAAGCGCGGCTCCGACTTCATCACCGTGTCGTGGAACCGTTTCCACGACCACGACAAGACCGCGCTGATCGGCCACTCCGACAGCAACGCCTCGCAGGACCGGGGCCACCTGCGCGTGACCTACGTGCACAACTGGTTTCCAGGGCACCAACCAGCGCCACCCGCGAGTGCGCTTCGCCAACCCGGTGCACGTGGTCAACAACTACTACAGCAACATCGGCAGCTACGGCACCGCGTCCACCATGGGCGCAGGCGTGTTCGTCGACCGCAACTACTACGAGAACGTCCGCCGTCCCACCTCCATCAAGGAGGGCGACTCCGCCGAGGGCAACATCCGGGAGTCCGGCAACCACCTGGTGGGGTCGGGCGCGATCGTCACCCGCAACCCCGGTTCCGTGGCGGCGATCCCGTACTCCTACTCCGGCGAGCCGGGGACCAGCGTCAAGGCCACCGTCACCGCGGGCGCCGGAGTCGGCAAGCTCTGACCCCCCACGAGAACGCCCCCTCGCCGCCACACGGCGAGGGGGCACCGCCATGCAGAATCCTCGTCTCTCCGCCGCGCCGGCCGACCGGCTGCCCGGCCTCGGGTCTCCGGAGCCATGGTGAGGCAGATCGCGTATCCCAGCAGGGTGACCACGGTCCCCGGCGACCTCGACATTGTGATCAACCTCGCCTCGATCCACCGCAGGAGCGAGACCGGGCAGACCCGCGGCAAGATCATCCTTACTCCCTGAACGATGGGATTGTGGGTCCGGTTTGACGACACGGTGATGTTGCCCCGCTCTTCCTGGCGCTTGGCACCCCGAACCCCTGACTTGACCTAGCGATGGTCGGGTGTGTCCGGCTGGGGCTGCATGGTCAGGTCGGCTGAAACCTTGGCGGCGACCTCGGCGGCGAGCTCCATTGCCCGTACTGCCAGTGGGGACGGGGAGGATGTGGCCCGCCAGTGGAGGTAGATCCCGCGCGACGGTGTCGGCCGCAGTTCGTGGATGGTGAGCCGGTCGTCGGACCGGACGTCGGATCCGTGGAGGGCGAGCCACGGCAGCACCGCCCATCCCAGTCCGGCTCGCACCATCGACAGGATCGCCTCGTTGCCCGGGGAGCGGAAGACGATACGCGGTCGCGCACCGGCATCGGCGAGTGCCTGACCCATCCACACCTCGTCGCAGGTTGCATGGCAGCCCACCATCGGGCTGCCATCGAGCCGCTTCAGCGGTACGGGACCGTCGGGAAGGTCGCCGGGCCGGGCCACCAGCAGGTAGGGATCGTCGACCAGCTTGACGCGCTCGACGTCGCCGTCGACCGGTCGGTCGTAGAACAGCAGGTCCAGGTCACCGATCTGTGGATCCACCGGCACCTCGTACAGCCTGATCTCGCAGCCGGGGTGCTCGTCACGCAGTCGGCGCACGACCGATGGCAGGATCACGTTGGACACGCTCTGGAACGTGCCTATGTCGATCCGGCCGTCGCCGGCCTTGAACCGCTCGACGGCATCGGACAGCGCCCCGGCCTTCGCCAGCAGCTCGCGCCCCTGGTCGAGGACCACGGCGCCGAGCGGCGTGATCCGTACCGGCCTGGGACCGCCCGGCCGCTCGAACACCGGGCCGCCGACCGACTTCTCCAATGCGGCGATCTGCTGGCTGATCGTCGATTGTGTGTAGCCCAGCCGCGTGCCCGCCCGCCCGAACGTGCCCTCCTCGACGATGGCGACCATCGTCGCCAGGTGCCGCAGTTCCACATCGATCACGAGCCAAAGCATAGTCGATGGCGATCGACTCGATAAGAAACAATCGCTTTTCACGATGCAACTGCGCCCCTAACGTCGACGACATGACAACCCACGGCACACAGGTCCCCGTCACGCTGGCGATCAAGGCCCGACCGCCTCGGGCCCGGTTGAGGCAATCGAGCCTGGTATGGGCGCTCACGGCAACTCACTTCGTGAGCCGGGCCGGCGGAGTGGCGCGGGCGTTCCTGGTGCTCTACCTGACCCAGGAGCGGGGACTCTCGCCGACGACGGCCGGGGCGGTGGTCGCGGCGGTCGGCGTCGGAGACATCGGGTCGCAGCTGCTGGGCGGCTGGCTGGGCGACCGGATCGGTCGACGCCACACCATGCTGGTGGGGTTCTTGGGCACAGCCGTCGCACTGGTCGCGCTCGGCTCGGCGGAAACGATGCCGGCGATCTGTGCGGCGGCCGTCGGCGTCGGGCTGATGGCGGAGCTGTTCCGTCCGGTCGGATCGGCTGCCGTGGCGGACCTGCCTGCGCAGGAACGGGTCCGCGCCTTCGGTTTGCTCTTCTGGGCGGCCAATCTCGGCTTCACGGTCTCCACGGTGGCCGCTGGGGTGCTGGTCCAGCAGGGATACGGCATCCTGTTCTGGATCAATGCAGCGGCCTCGGTCCTCGCGGCGCTGATCGTGTGGCGACACGTCCCCGAGACCCGTCCGCCGATGTCGAAGGCGGCCCGACGGGCACTGCTGCCAGTCCTCCTGCGCGATCCGGTGATGCTCGCCATGGCGGCGATCCACGTCGTCTACTTCACGATGTTCCTGCAGGCGTTCTCGACACTCCCGCTCGTCATGGCCGGCGACGGCCACGGTCCAGAGACCTTCGGTGCGGTGCTCGCCCTGAACGGGATCGTGATCGTCGTGGTCCAGCCGATTGCGGTACGGCTGCTCGACGGCCGCGACACAGCCTCCGTTCTGGCGGTTTCCATGCTGCTGGCCGGCATCGGCGGCGGACTCGGCGCCGTCGTGCACAGCAGCGCCGCCCACGCCGCGTCGATCCTCGTGTGGACCCTCGGCCAGGTCGGCGTCTCCGTCATGTTCGGCGCCACCTTTGCCGGCCTCGCACCGGCCGACCTACGCGGCCGGTACATGGGCGTCGCCTCCACCACGTGGAGCCTGGGCGCCGTGCTGGGACCACTGCTCGGCACCGCGCTGCTCGACCACGCTGGGCGGACCGCACTGTGGGCGGCATGCTCGGCGATCGGATTCGCGCTGTTCGCCGCGCAGCGTGCCGTCGCCCCGGCACTGCGCCGCCGAACCTCCGCCCCGGCGTACGACGCCCCTTCCACCGATGGGGCCAAGGACGACCCCGAGCAACCAACCTGGGTTGCCGGATTGACCGCGGAGGAACGTAGGGCCAGCACCGTCGGCGACCGGTCCAGGTCTACTGCGAGTCATCTGACAGCGGCGTCACTCAAGCCGCGACAGCCGAACCACAAGTCGTGACTGTTCCTCTCCTGCGGCGATCTCCGGCTGGCGCGTTCGGGTCATGCGCAGGAGCGCACGGGATTCTCGTTAGCTGTAACCATCTGGAGGTACGTGATGTCGAACGGTGAGCAGATCGTCAAGGCCAACGGCGTGGAACTGTGCGTGGAGTCCTTCGGCGACCCGGCGGATCCGGCCATCCTGCTGATCCATGGCGCGGGCCACTCCCTGCTGGCGTGGGAGGAGGAGTTCGTAGACCGGCTCGTCGCCGGGGGCCGGCAGGTGATCCGGTATGACAGCAGGGACGCGGGCCGTTCGACCGGCTACCCGGCAGGATCACCCGCGTACGGGCTCGGCGACCTGGTCGCCGACGCCGCCGCGCTGCTGGATGTGCTCGGCATCACCGCCGCGCACGTCGTGGGCATGTCGCAAGGTTCCGCGGTCGCCCAGCTCCTGGCCCTCGACCACGCCGACCGGGTGGCCTCACTGACGCTCGCCTCCTCCACACCTGGCGGCCCCGGCCACCAAAACCCCGACCTGCCGCCGGTGTCGCAGGAGATCCAGGAACTCTTCGCCAACGAGCCCGCCGAGCCCGACTGGTCCGACCGGGCCGCGGTCATCGACTATCTGGTCGAGGCCGAACGCCCCTTCGCCGCGCACTCCCGCCCGTTCGACACCGTCGGCATGCGCGCGGCGGCCGAACGCGTCCTCGACCGTACCGCCGACATCGCCGCGCAGCTGACCAACCCTTACTTGATCGACGCGGGCGAGCCCTGGCGCGGGCGGCTCGGCCAGATCGGCGCTCCAACGTTGGTGATGCACGGCACCGAAGATCCGCTCTTCCCGATCGGCCACGGCCGCGCGCTCGCGGCGGAGATCCCCGGCGCCCGCTTCATCCCCCTGGAGCAGACCGGCCACGAGGTCTTCCCCCGGCACCACTGGGACCGTGTCATCCCGGCGATCCTCGACCACACCGCGGGCCGCTGACATGATCGCGCATCGCGCCTGGTGCAAGCCTCGGCTGGGCTGTGACGCACCTCGCTGAGCGTCGTTTTTCCTGTTCGGGTGGCCGGGACGCATCGCTGCGTCCCGGCCACCCGACACCTTCACAGGGCGGCACGGTCGGTACCGCCGCGAAGTGACACGGGGACGAACGGCGCGTCATCTGCGTCTTTGGTCAGGTGTTCTTGGGGCGGGGGCCGAGGGCTTCGAGTGCGGCGTTGACCTCCTCGGGGAGGCCGTTGGAGACGGGGCGGGCGGTCTTGTGCGGGAAACGCTTGGTGACGTGCTCCTCGGCGGCCGAGTCGGGGAGCACGTAGACGGGTTCCTGTTTGTCCTGGAGCGGGCGGACCACGGTGGTGAGGTGCTCCTTGCGGTCGGCGAGATAGGGGCCGATGACGTCCTCGCCGGCGGGGCAGGCGGCCATGCAGTAGGCGGCCTTGTAGCTGGGCTTGTAGCTCAGGCTCTGCCACATCGAGGCCGACTCTGAGGGGGGGACATGGGCGCGGTAGTCCTCGCGGTCGTCGCTGTCGGCGATGGTCTCGACGAAGTCGGTGAACCCGCTCATGAACTCCCGGTAGTTGTGGGTGTAACAGGCCTGGAAGTCGAATCCACCGTCCTTGGTGATGGCGCCGACCGGGCAGGCGGCCACGCACAATTTGCACTCCAGGCACGGGTTGAAGTCGATGGGGCTGTCGGGCCGGTCGACGAGGGCGTCGGTGATGACCGTGCCGAGCAGAATGAAATTGCCGAAGCGGGGATGGATGACGTTGCGGTGAATGCCCATCCGGCCGAGCCCCGCCGCCTCGGCGATCACCTTGTGCGCGATCACCCAGGCCCGGCCGGGGAACTCGTCCATCTCCTGCGGGAAGCCCGCGGCGGGGTAGACGGCGCGGTGCCCGGCGTCCTGGAGCGCGCGGGCGATGCGCCGGGCGACCTGGTCGATCTCGTCGTTCGTCTGATGGAACTCGGAGTTGGCCAGGCTGCGCTGGGGAGCGCGCACGTTGTCGCGGTTCATGCGCAGGCATATCGCGATGTAGGTCTGCGCGCCGGGCAGTGCCGTGACGGCCTGCTCGCGTTCGCTCGCGGCCTCGGCCGCGTCGATGGACACGAAGCCCACGTCGTCGGCGCCCGCTTCCATGCAGAGATCGCGCAGCCGGTCGGCGTTGATCAGGGCGTCCACGGGTTCCTGCCGGCTCGCGCGGACCCGCTGCACAGTCGGGTGGTCGTCCAGCCGCATGGGGCACCCCTCTTCATGGCTGAGTAGTTAATCAGAACCTAGGCATGCTGAGTCCTGGAATGCAACCCAAGTGGGCTAGTATCGGATCGTGGAGTGGATCGATCTGGACAGCAGGGCCTGCTCCGTCGCCCGCACCCTGGAGATCGTCGGAGACCGGTGGACGCTGCTGATCCTCCGCGACGTCTTCAACGGCGTACGCCGCTTCGCCGACCTGCAGCGCCACCTCGGCATCGCCCGCAACGTCCTCACCCAGCGGCTGACCGCCCTGGTGGACGCCGGAGTCCTCGTCCGCATCCCCTACCAGGAGCCCGGGGCACGCCGCCGCCACGAGTACGAGCCCACCGATCGAGGCCGCGAACTCCTCTCCGTCCTGTTGACGATCATCGCCTGGGGCGACCGCCACCTCGCCGACGCCTCCGGACCACCGGTCCACGTCCGCCACACCGAATGTGGCACCGACGTCCGCCTCGTCCCCATCTGCGAGGCAGGCCACGCCATCACGAGCCCATCCGAGGTAATGATCGAACCCGGCCCCGGCGCACGCCCGGCGAGTCAATCACCCTCGGCGTCAACACAACCCCCGACACCACGCCAATAGACTTTGGTCGGACTGCCCTGGCCCACCGGCCGATGTGAGCCGATCCGGCGTTTTCTAACGTCGAAGTTCAAGGAGCTTCACGGAAGGGCGCTCGGTGGACATCAAAGGAATCTCATACACCGTCGGAGATGCACCCGCCGACGTCCTCCGCCGCGACATGCGCGCTGTCGCCGAAGACCTGCACTGCACCCACGTGATGCTCATCGGCACCGACCCTGAGCACCATTTGGCAGCGGCACGCCATGCCCTCGACGCCGGACTGGACGTCTACATCCGGCCCTATCTGCCCGACCGCCGCCGTGCTGCATTGCTCACCCACCTCACGCAGGTGGCAACTGCCGCCGAACGCCTGCGCCAGGATTTCCCCGACCGCGTCACCCTGATGGTCGGCAGCGAGTTCTCGCTGACCTCGCCCGGCATGATCCCTGGTCCGCGCCTGTTCTTCCGCCTCCAGATCCTGGTCCGCCCAAACCTGCGCCGGCGCTTCGACCGCCGCATCACGCGTAAGGTCAACCAGCTGCTCGCCTCTGCCGCCATGGCCGCCCGCCGTTCCTTCAACGGCCCGGTGACCTACGCGGCAGGGGGCTGGGAACAGGTCGACTGGACGCCCTTCGACATCGTCGGTGTCAACCTCTATCGCCTGGGCACCGACAAGGCCGCGTACGAGCAACGGCTCAAGGCCCTCCTGGAGGCTTCCGAGAAGCCGGTAGTCATCACCGAGTTCGGCTGTGGGGCACACAAAGGCGCCGACCAACGCGGTCCTGCCTCATTCCTCATCGTCAACTGGCTGGCCCTCCCTCCCAAGGTCAAGGAGGGCCACGTCCGGGACGAGCAAACCCAAGCCGCCTATCTGGGAGAGCTCATCGAGCTCTACTCCAGGCACGAAGTACACGGCGGCTTTGTCTTCACCTTCGCCATGTCCGACTTCCCCCACCAGCCCGATGACCCACGCCATGACCTGGACATGGCAGGCTTCGGCGTCGTCAAGTTCCCTCCAGACGCTCCGACATGGCAGCCCAAAGCGGCCTTCCACGAAGTAGCCCGCCGCTACGGCGGCTAGCCGACTTCACCCGCGCCGTCGGCGTGCAGGCGAAGCAGGCTTAGCTGAGTGGCTCGTAGCAGTCGTAGTTGCGTTGGCCGCAGATCTTTCCATCACGGAAGTCCAGGAACGTGGCGATGTGGGCCTTGACGGTCTGGCCGGTGGCCAGCACGCCCGTCCACGCGATCTCCAGCGCCACGGTGTCGGCGACCGCCACGACGTTCTTCACGGCGTAGTCCTGCGAGACCAGCTTGGCCTGTCCGGCTTCGGCGGCAGCGAGCAGCCCTTCCAGATCGCGGGTCATACCGTCGGGGAACAGCAGGTTGGGCAGCTCACGGTGAGTGACGTCCGGGGTGAAGAACGCCGCGAGTTCGTCTCCGACGGCGCCCTTGCCTACGGCGTCGTGGTAGCGCAATGCCAGGTCGATGTTCGCCTCCATGTCCACAACCATAGTTGTACAACCTTATTTGCACAACTTTGGTTGTGCTAGTGTCCGGAGGCCATGGAACTGGACACCGGATCACTGGCGATCTTCGTCGGGTTCGCCGCTGCCGACCGGGTGCAGGCCGTGCTCGACGCCGCCGGTCACGGGGACCTCCGGTTCTCTCACGGTTATGTCTTCCAGCACCTGATCGAGGGCGCTCCGACCATCGGCGAGCTGGCCGAATCGCTCGGCGTGACCCAGCAGGCGGCGTCCAAGGCCGTCACTGAGCTTGACGGCCTTGGCTACACCGAACGATTCTCCGATCCCCTCGACGCCCGGGTCCGCCGCGTCCGGCTCACCGATCGCGGATCCGAGGCCGTCGAGATCGCACGAAGGGCAAGAACGGAGCTCGAGCGTGACCTGGCCGAACGGCTGGGACCACAGCGGCTGGCAGCGGCCCGCACCGCACTTGAGGAACTCCTGGACGAGCTGGGCGGCGCCGACGCCGTGCGCCGCCGGAACGTACGTCCACCTCGCTAGGACCATCGACGATGGGACGATGCCAGGCGCGTCCGCGATGACGGTGCTTGACGGCGGATCAGGTGCACAGCCGCTCGACCGCGCCGTGCAGGGCGCGCTCGTGGAGCCGGTCGAGGCCGTATCGGAGATCGGCCCTCGCCTCGGCGAGGAACAGCGAGATCGTGCACCGCGGCGTCGGGCGACGCAGATCCTCTGTGGCGGCCAAGTGGTCGATGAACGCGACGGTGATCCGGTCCAGCTGCGGCCGGACCTCGGTGGCCAGGTCGGGACGGTCGGTGGGAGCCAGCTCCGGATGCCGCGTCCACCGGTCGTACAGGCCCCGCTGCACCACCTTGCTCATCTCGATCTGCGCCCGGAAGAACTCGACGGTGTCCTGCACGTCGATGCCCGCCTCGGCCGCGAGCGCCGCCGCCCGGTCCAGCACCTGTCGTTCCCGCACCGGGTCTTCGATCGGAGTGCTCGTGCCGAACTTGGCGGCGGCGACCTTGTCGGCGAGCAGGATCCGTTCGGCAGCGAGCCCGACCAGCGGGGTCAGCCCTTCACGCGACAGCGTCTGCGTGGGGGCCGCCGCCGCGGGGGCCGCAGCCGCGGGCGTCACGCCGACCACCGCCATGCCGCAGAACATGAGGGAGGAGAGCGCGACCCGCAGCAAGGAGGAGCAAGGGGCATTCACGTACATGGACTTGCCTTTCTCGGCGTTCGGTGACAGGGGGATGTGCACGATTTCGCGGTCATCGCCCTTCCCAAGGGCGGGCGTACCCACGGAAGCGGAGTGGATGGACATCGTGGACGGCCATCTCTGCATCAGGGCGGTTCTTCGCAGAGCGCTCGGTGAAGCGCGTCCTGTCGGTATCCACGGATTCGCACACTCAGTTCGGCATCGGGCGCGAGATTCTCACTGCCGTGGATGCCTCCCGGATAGACGTGCAGCTCGATGGGAACGCCGGCCCAGGACAGCCTGCGCGCGAAGTCGACCGCCTCGTCCCGGAGCAGATCCAGGTCGCCGACGTCGATGTAGGTCGGGGGCAGGCCCGCGAGGTCGCGTGCGCGGGCCGGTGCGGCGTACGGCGAGATCCGATCGGTGCCGAAGTCCTGGCCGAGCCACGCCTGCCAGCTCTGGATGTTCGCCTCGCGGCTCCATGCTCCGAATCCGGTGTTGACCATGGCGGAAGGGGTCGACGACAGGTCGTCCAGCATGGGGGACACGAGCAACTGGTGGGCGATGGCCGGCCCACCGCGGTCGCGCGCCAGCAATGCCACCGCCGCGGCCAGGCAACCGCCCGCACTCGTGCCGTAGAGAGCGATCCGATCCGGGTCGATGCCGAGCTCTCGGTGCCTGTCCGCGACCCCGACGAGTCCCCCGTAGCAGTCGTCGAGCGCCGCGGGGTAAGGGTTCTCGGGTGCGAGCCGGTACTCGACCGAAACGACGACGCAGCCAGTGGCTTGAGTGAGCCGGGCGGTCTTCGCATGATCGCTGGCGATGCCGCCCGCCACCATGCCTCCGCCGTGGATGTAATAGACGCAGGGTGCCGACCGGGTCATCGCGTGTGGGCGGTACACGCGCAGCAACACCGGCTCGCCTCGGGTCTCCGCGCCATGAGCGATTGACAGGTCGTGCACATCGACGTCGTCGGGGATGACCGGTCCGGCCCGCAGCGCGGTCAACTCGGCCTGCCTGCGGCGACGCTCGGGAATGTCCCTGATACCGCTCAGGCCGTCGGGGCCGACCAGCTGTCGGTATTGATCGAGGCGCGCTCGGATCTCAGGGTCGATGCGCTCACTGATGTCCACGGTACGTGCCTCTCCTGCCCAGCGCCGGAGCCAGGCGCACGATCGGCGGCGGCCTCGGGCATGTCGTTACGCAACCTGGAAATAGACCCGGCGAGCGGACAATGGCGTCAGCGGAAAGCTCACGACGCGGATCCTGGCGAGCGGTGCCGAGAAGGCACCGTGCTCGCCAGGATCACACAGCCGAATGTCCGAGTCAGCCGCCCGTGCTCTGCGCGTCACTGGTGACGGTGATGCCACGCGCGAAACGCACGATCTGGTCGTCGGTGAGGCCGAGCGATATCGGCACCTGGACCAGCACCTTGTGGCCCGCTCCGTCCGGGAAGATCAGCCATTTGGCCCGGGTCTTGGCGTTCCCTCCGTCGGCGAACCCGAGCCGGCCCTGCTCGCCGTTGACGTCGACCTTCGTCACCGGTGAGCGGCTGGGAAGGCGCGACATGCCCTGGAGCATGACCGCGATGCGGCCTTCGAGGCTGACGGCTTTTCCCCCGTCCGGATTCTGCTTCGACGCGGAGGTGTCCGCGCCGGGCGGCGCGACCACGAAGGCGCTCCTGTCCGAGGAGACCACCTGCCAGCCCGCCGGCACGGTGCGGACCTTGAAACCGACCGGCTGGGTGCCGGTGTAAGCGACGAGCTGCACCCGTGACGCCTGCGGCGCCGTGCTGGAGCCCTTCGCGGCCGGGGCGGAGGCGTCACCGGGCCGGGTGAGCTGAACGGTGCCCACCGCCACGCAGGCCGCGACCGCCAGGACCGCACTCGAAGACGCGATCCGGCGACGACGCCGGCGGCTGAGGGCGCGATGCCCGCGAGCGACGTCGGCGGCGATGACGTCCGCTCCGGCCGGCTCGGGTGTGAGGTCGTGCGGCAGTGTCCTCAGAACGTCGATCAGGTCTGACATTTCACTGCTCCTTCGCATAGGGTCGGGGGTCGATCAGCCGGCGTTGCGCGTGTGTTCGGGGAAGACGGCACGCAGCCGCTCCAGGCCGCGTGCGCTCTGGCTTCTGACGTTGCCCTCGCTGCAGCCCATGGCGTCGGCGGTCTCGGCGACGCTGAGCTCCTCGACGTACCGCAGAACGACCGCCGCACGCATGCCGGCGGGCAGGGTGGACAGCAACGCCATGATCGTCGTCTTGTCGTCGTACCGGGCCTCGACGGCGGCGCGGTCGGGCAGTTGCGCCCGTACCTGCTCGCGGCGGCGGAACGGACTGCGGCGCTCGTCCGTCGCCGCGTTCACGACGCACCGCCGCGCGTACGCGTCCATGGTGTCCGGCCGCACCCGCGGCCATGCCAGATACAGGCGGGTCAGCGCCGTTTGCACCACGTCCTCGGCGCGGGCCATGTCCCCCGACGCCAACAACGCCGCCACACGCACCAGCGCTGCGCGCCGAGCCCTCACGAACTCGGTGAACTCGCGATCTCGATCCGTGGGCCATCTCACAGGCATCCCGCCTCTCGTCGTCGACACTCGCCGCGTGAACACCCCTCATACGGAATCGCCGACGTTCCCGTTGCATGCGAGGCAAGGAGATTCGAGGAGATTCGAGGAGATTCGCGGCTCCAGATCGGCGCGTGAGAATTGGTGACTGGTCGGCAGCCCTCGGACCTCAGGAGTGGGCGGCAGAGGGCGAGGTCGTCGCCGGCGCCGTGGGGGCGGCGAGCAGATCTCCCAATCCGCCACGGGCGTCGTCGATCACGAGCGCCTCGGCCGTCGCCGAGTCACCCGTTCTCAAGGCCCGAACAAGCGCACGATGGCTCCCGTAGCGATCCAGGCCGAATCTGTCGTTCTTGCTGATCCGTTCGAGGAGCCGGGCCCGCCGTTCCGGCGAGGGGAACACCCGGGCCTGGCCGAGCAAGCGCACGAGCACCGGGTTGTGGGCGCACGACTCGACGACCTCGTTGAAGCGCTGCATGGCATCGAGCAGCCGGTCCAGGTGCCGGGACACCTCCTGCCCGGCCTGATGACGTTGCTTGATGACGATCAGCAAGTCGTCGGCCTCGTCGAGAACGGCGTCGAGAAGGTCCAGCTGTGCAGCGGACGCATGCCGCGCGGCGAAGCGGGCCACCAGGCCGCGAAGGGCCACCTCGACCTCGGCGAGGTCCTGTATCGCGGTGTCTCCGAATGCCGCCACCTGGACCGTCCGTGGTCCGGCCCGTTCGAGAAGACCGTCCTGTTCCAGGCGCCGGATGGCCTCGCGCACCGGCGTCGGGCTCACCGACAGCCGCTCGGCGAGCCCGCGTTCGGTGACCTTCTGCCCCGGCCGTAGCTCGCCGGTCGTGATCGCGTCGCGGATGGCCCGGTACGCGCGGTCGGCCAGCGTGTCGGCCGTCAGGCCCTTCAACGTCTCACCCGCCATGGCACCACCTTAGTAGCCATAGCAAACAGGTTAAGCAACTCTTGACCAACTTGCTATAGCAAAAGTACCGTGACGGTCGCCGCGCCGGCGGTGGAGACATGGAAGGTGCCGAATGACGACGACGTCGACCACGCAGCGTGCGCGAACAGGGCGGATCACGTTCTTCGTAGCCCTGGCGGTCTTCGCGCAGGAATCGACGTGGAACCTCTACGACTCACAGGTTCCGCCGTTGCTCCGAGAGCACATCGGTAGTGCCGCGCTCGTCGGTCTTCTCATGGGGATGGACAATCTGCTCGGCATCTTCATCCAGCCCTGGATGGGCAATAGATCGGACCACACGCGCACCTCGTGGGGAAGACGCATCCCTTATCTCGTCGTCGGAATGCCCTTGGCGGCGCTGCTGTTCCTCACCATCCCGCACGCCGCGGCCTCACTGCCGCTGCTGGTCCTGGTGATGTTCAGCTATGCGCTGGTCGCGAACTCGTTCAAGCCGATCGCCGAATCCTTGCTCCCGGACTTCATCCCACCCGATCGGCGAAGCCGGGCCAACGCGGTCGTCAAAATCGCGGCGAGTCTCACGGTGATGGTCGCGGCACTGATCAGCGTCTTCCTGATCGACGAGCATCCGAAGTCGTCCTTCGCGATTCCCTCGATCCTGATGGTGGCGTCCCTGGCCGTTCTCGCCGCCAAAGTGCGGGACAACCGGTCGCCGGCGTACCAGACGGCACTCGATGAGGATGGCGACCAGCACGGCACGGCGGCACCTGGCGTACGGGTGCGGGACACGGTGCTCGACATCATCAGAGACGCGGACCGCAGCAGGTTGCTGCTCATCGTGTCCATCCTTCTCTTCGGGGGCGCGTGGGCTGCCTCGCGGGCACTCATGACGCCGTACGGCATGGAGGCGCTGAACATGTCCCGCGGCGAAGCGGGCGGGTTGACCCTGCCCAGCGGAGTGGCCTTCATCGTGGCCGCCTACCCGGTGGCGAGGCTCGCCGAGCGCTTCGGGCGGCTGCGGGTGATGATGGTCGGGATGACGGTGTTCGCGGCCGGTATGGTGCTCGGCACCGTGGCGCAATCCCCCACGGGCGCCGTCATCGGCCTCTGTGTGGCGGCAGCGGGTGCGTCCGCGTTCCTGGTCAACGCGGTCGTCGTCCTGTGGAACCTTGCCCCGTCCGACCGGGTGGTCGGTACCTACACCGGGCTCTACACCGTCGGATGGGTGAGTGGCGGGTTCCTCGGACCGGCATTGGTCGGCGGCATGGTCGACCTGACGGGCTGGCCGCTGCTGCTGCTCGACGTCGCGGCCGTCGCGCTCCTCGCCGTGCTGGCGGTCGCGCGCGTCAGCGCCCTGCAGCGCCGGTCCTCCGCCGGTCGCGCGCTGTGACGATCCGCGTCCACATCCCGTCTGATCGCATCCCGTCCGACCGCATCCCATCGCCCACAGGGGGAAAGCCGTGCCTCGCGTTCTGATCACCACGGACTACCTGCGTCCCGGTGACGATGTCGACCAGTTCCTGAGACGTTCCGGGATGGAGACCGTGCACCTGCCCATGCTCGGTCGGCGTGATCCCGACCAGCTCGCCACGGCCCTCGCCGGGATCGACGCAGCGTTGGTGGCCAACGAACCGCTGACGGCGGACGTCCTGGCCCGCGCACCACAGCTGCGCGTCATCGTGCGAACGGGCGTGGGCTACGACTCGATCGATGTCGCCGCCGCGGCCCGGCTCGGGATCACCGTGAGCAACCTGCCCGGTATCAACGCCAACGCCGTGGCCGAATACACCATCGGCCTGTTGCTCGCGGGAGCCCGGCGTCTCGTGCAGTCCGCGCAAGGTGTGGCACAGGGTGTCTGGCCACGTGAGGACGGACACGAACTGCGCGGCTCCACCCTCGGACTCATCGGCTACGGGGCATCGGCACGGGCAGTGGTGCCATTGGCACGCGCGTTCGGCATGAGCGTGGTCTGCACCACCAACGTGCCGGCGCGGCTGCGGAACGACCCCGCGGTCCGGTTCGTGGCTCTGCCCGAGCTGCTGGCCACCTCCGACTACGTCTCGGTGCACACCGCGCTCACGGAACGGACCCGGGGTCTGCTGGACGAATCGGCGTTCAAGCAGATGAAGCCGGCGGCGCTGCTGGTCAACACCGCACGGGGCCCCATCGTCGACGAGGACGCACTCGTCGCGGCCGTGCGGGCCGGAGAGATCGCGGGCGCCGCGCTCGACGTCGTACGCGAGGAGCCGCTCCCACCCGACAGCCCGCTGCGTGGCGTGGACGGCATCGTCGTCTACTCCCACCTGGCCGGGCAAACCGCCGAAGCGCGGGCCGCAGCGGGCCGCCGAGGGGCCGAGGAACTCGTGGCGGCACTGGAAGGCCGGCCACAGTTCCCGGTGAACTGACACGGAGAAAGAGGAACATGCACCGCCAACAGGTCAAACAACACGTCAAATCGATCAGGGTCCTGTCGCCGAGCGGCATGCTCGGCGCCGGCTGGGACCACGCGACGATCGAGCGCGGCATCGCACTGGGTGCCGACGTCATCAGCATCGACGCCGGGTCCACGGACTCCGGCCCCCACTACCTCGGGTCGGCGACGCCCAAGACGACGGCCAAGGCGGTGGCTCGCGACCTGCGCAGCCTGCTGACGGCCGCCTCCGGCGCGGGCATCCCTCTGATCGTGGGCTCCTGCGGCACGAGCGGAACCGACAGCGGCGTCGACTGGGTCGCCGGGATCGCCGCCGAGGTGATGGCCGAGGAAGGCCTGGACCTGAAGGTCGCGAGAATCTACAGCGAGCAGAACGCGGCCGACCTGAAGGAGCACCTCGACGCGGGCCGGATCCACCCGCTGCCGCCAATGGGGGCGCTGCGGGCCGAGACACTCGAGAGCTGCACCCACATCGTCGGAGCGATGGGGCACGAACCGATCGTCGAGGCGCTGCATGCCGGTGCACAGGTCGTGCTCGCCGGCCGCGCCACCGACACCGCGGTGGCGGCCGCCTACCCGCTCATGAAGGGGATGCCCGCCGGACCCACATGGCACGCCGCCAAGATCGTCGAGTGCGGCGGCCAGTGCACCGGTGACCCGCGGGCGGGCGGGGTCCTCGCCACCATCGACGCCGACGGCTTCACCATCGAGCCGCTCGACCCCACGGTGTCGTGCACGCCGATCTCGGTGGCAGCCCACATGCTCTACGAGACCGCGAACCCGTTCAAGATGCGGGAGCCCGCCGGCACCCTCGACGTTCACGACGCGCGGTACACCGCGGTCGACGACCGGATCGTCCGCGTCGAGGGGGCGAGGTTCCACGTCGCCGACCAGTACACGATCAAGCTGGAAGGCGCCCGGATCACCGGCTACGAGACCATGTCGTTCTCGGCGATCCGAGACCCGCTCATCCTCGCGGACATCGACGCCTGGGCAGACCTGATGCGCACGATGATCGCGCAGCGGGTGGGGCAGACGCTGGGGCTGGCGGACGACGAGTACGCCTTCGACCTTCGCCTCTACGGCCACAACGCGGTGCTGGACGGCCTCGAACCCGAGAGCGGGCCGCCGCGCGAGGTCGGCGTCATGCTGCTCGTCAACGCGCCCGACCAGGCGACCGCCACGGCGGTCGCCAAGGTCGCCAATCCGCTGATGCTGCACCTGCCGGCGCCGGGGATGAACTACCTGCCGAGCCTGGCGTTCGCGTCCTCCCCTGCCGAGGTCGAGCGCGGCGCGGCGTACGAGTTCGTGCTGAACCACGTCGTGGACTGCGCCAGTCCCACAAGCCTGTTCCGGACGGAGATCGGGGAGAAGACCCATGCCTGAGACCGCGGCCGCCCTCACCCTCGCGGATCTCGCCCACGAGGTCCGTTCCAAGAACGCCGGTCCGTTCTGGGTGACCATGGAACTCTTCATGCGCGACGCCGCGGGCTACCGGATCGCCGCGGACGAGTCGTTCCTGAACGAGCGCGTGATCGCCGAGCTCTACCGCGTCAAGGAGAGCACGGTCCAGATGTTCCGGATCCCGTCGCTCAACGTCGTGAAGATCTCGTTCCCCCGCCCGGTCAGCCAGGGCTCGCTCCGGGACCGTGACGTCCATGCGGGACAGCACCACATCCCACTCGCACGCATGCCGGTCCCCCGGCCAGAAAATCCTCGGGGGCAGAACTCGTGATCCGTGTCGCAGACCTGCCGGCCACGCACCCCGGCCGCCGGCTGCTGACCAAACGCACACCCTTCTTCGTCGCACCGAACGAGCCGCGCTGCAGTTACTGCGTCTACGTGCCCACGGGCTGGACCCCTGAGACCGAGCTGTCCGTCATGGTGGCCGTGCACGGCACCGGCCGCAACATCGGAGCACTGCGGGAGGCGTTCATTCCCTTCGCGGAACGCCACGACCTCATCGTCGTGACACCGCTGTTCCCGGTCGGCATCGACGACCCGGACGACGTGCACGACTACAAGCTCCTCGACGCCCACGGCATCCGGTTCGACCTGGTGTTGCTCGACATCCTGGAGCAGGTCCGGCTCAGGTGGAACGCCCACGTCGGCACCGTGCTGCTGTGCGGGCACTCCGGTGGTGGGCAGTTCGCTCACCGCTTCCTCTACCTGCACCCGGACCGGGTCGCCGCCGTCGCGGTCAGCGCACCCGGCAGCGTGACCGTGCTCGATCACTCGCTCGCCTGGCCGGAAGGCATCGGCGACACCCGGCAGCGGTTCGGAATCACCGTGGACCCCGGCGCGGCCGCCCGGGTGCCGGTGCTGCTCGTCATCGGCGGCGACGACGATGGGCGGGCCGACCTCGCCGCCATGGGCCACCCGGGCCACAGCCGGCCGGAGGAGCTCGACCGGCTGGCCGAGAGCCTGACCCGGCACGGCACAGCGGTCCGGAAGGTCGTGGTCCCGAAAGCGGGTCACAACGCCGCGGCGACGAGACCGCCGATCGTCGACTTCTTCGCCGACCTGCTGGCCGGCAACGCCTGACCTCCCCAGCTGCCCAGCCAGGTACGCCACGAAAGGCACTTCCTTGAACAAGACCGGTCAGTCTTTCCCTGGTCCTCCCTTCCCTGGTTATCGCCGAAGTCGTCAGGTGATGGTCGGTGCGTCGCTGGCCACTGCACTCCTGGGCGTGCTCGGGACCACGCTCCTGGGCTCGCTCGCGACCGTGGGTCCCGGCCACGCGAGCACAACGCAGCCACAGGCGACCACCTGCCCGCCCAGCCTGGCCGGGAAGGCCACCTGCTACACCGGCCAGGACGCCAACGGCGCCTACTACACGATCGCCGTCCCGAAGCACTGGAACCGCTCGCTCGTCGTCCACGCCCACGGCGGACCCGCCGTGTCCTACGATCCCTCCACCACCACAGAAGACCTGGCCGAGTGGGCGGTCATGGTCGCGGAGGGATATGCCTGGGCCGGCTCCTCGTACCGGCGCGGCGGCTACGGCGTCAGGATGGCCGCCACCGACACGGAGAACGTGCGCCGCCTGTTCGTCAGCCGTTTCGGCCGGCCGGACCGTACCTACCTCCACGGCCAGTCCTTCGGTGGCAACGTCGCCGCCAAGGTCGCCGAGACCTACGGCAGGAAACGCGGCGCCTACGACGGAGTGCTGCTGACCAGCGGTCTGCTGGCCGGTGGCTCCCGCGGCTACAACCACCGCGTGGATCTGCGTGTGGTCTACCAGTACTTCTGCCGAAACCTCCCGCGCCCGACGGAGCCGCAGTACCCGCTGTGGCAAGGGCTGCCCTCGGACTCCACCATCACCCCCGAGCACGTCCTCGCCCGCCTCCAAGAGTGCACCGGCATCGCCTCCGACCCGGCCGACCGGACTCCCCTGCAACAGCGCAACCTGGACGACATCACCGCCGTCACGAACATCCCGGAGCGCTCGCTGCCGACGCACCTGCAGTACGCGACCTTCCTCTTCCAAGACATCGTGTGGAAACGGCTCGGCGGCCGTAACCCGTTCAGCAACCAGGGCGTGCGGTACACGGGCTCACGCGACGACAAGGCCCTCAACGCCGGTGCGGCGCGATTCTCGGCCGATCCCACCGCACTCCGTGACCTCTCCTACGACAGCGACCTCACCGGCCGCGTCTCCCTCCCGGTCCTCACCCTGCACGCGATCGACGACCCGTCGGTCTTCGTGGAACACGAGGCCGCTTACCGCGCCACTCTCCACGGCGCCGGCCAGGACAGCCATCTCGTCCAGACGTTCACCAGAGAATCCGAGCACGACGAGCTGAGCGTCTCCGAGTACGCCAACTCCATCGCCGCCCTCGACAAATGGGTGCGTACTGGGCGGAAGCCGACCCCACGCTCGATCGCGAGTTCCTGCAGGACGTTTGACAGCACCTACGGCGGCGGATGCTTCTACGACCCCGAATACCGCCCCTCCTCGTACTACACACGAATTCGGCCCCGGCTTGGCCACGTCTCCTGGCCGGCCATGACCGCAGCACAGGAGCGCGCGTGGAGTCGAATCGACGGCGTGGGAATCGCTCCCTCACCATTCCTCTAATCCGCCATGCGGAGTGCGGCACGCCATAAAGAGCCCATCCGGTGGACGGTTCCGGCGGTGCCGCTTATGGTGATCTCTTGAACGCGGCGCTCTCAGCCCGTTCCAGAGTTCACGGGGTGAGACGACCGGCCATGACGGAATCCGGGCGGGCTTCAGGCGAGGGCGAGGGCGGCCAGGTCGTCCATCGTCAGCGCGTGCTGATGCTCCTGGCCGGGTTCTTTGGCTTCGCAGTCGCCGGCACCATCTCGGTCTTCCCCGGGACGACCGGCGTCGCCGAGCTCCTCCGTACGGGTACCCTCGCCGCCGCCAACTCGGTGACCACCCGTACGTCCGTGGCGAAGGCCGTCACCCCGGAGCATCGCACCAGGGTCGCCGCGAAGGCGTGGCAGACCGCGTGTGGCGCCGACGCCGTCCGGTGGGCGGTCTCGCAGGCGCACGCCTGCGAGAAGACCATCGCGTCCGACCACCACGACGTCGCGGTTCTCCGGCCGCCGCACGCCCCAGGCGTGGCCGGCACCTCCATGCCGGCCGCGGCCGAACGCGGGTCGGCCCTTCCGGCAGTCGCCCGTTCCACCGTCCACGTCCGCGGACCGCCTCCAGCACGGGTTTTCGAGGCTCTCATTTCCTGACCGCGGCGTCCCCACCGGGCGCTGCGGCGTTACCCGTGTGGAGGCTTGCCATCTCTCGCTTCACCCTGGCGTTTCGCACGCCCGAACTCCGTAAGAAGATTCTGTTCACCCTGCTGATCGTCGTGATCTTCCGGCTGGGCCAGAGCCTGCCGACCCCGAATGTGAACGTGCCCGCGCTGAAGGCCGCGGCCGACGCCGCGGAGCAGAACAGCCGCCTGTTCGGCATGCTCGACCTCTTCAGCGGCGGCGCGCTGCTCAAGCTCTCGGTCTTCGCGCTCGGCGTCTTCCCGTACATCACCGCGAGCATCATCCTGCAGCTGCTGACCGTCGTGATCCCGCGCCTGGAGGCCCTCCGTAAGGAGGGCCAGTCCGGCACCACCAAGATCACGCAGTACACCCGCTATCTCACCGTCGCGCTCGCCGTCCTGCAGGGCGCGAGCGTGGTGGCGATGGCGGCGACCGGCCGCCTTTTCCAGAACGTTTCCGGGAGCGAGGACATCCTCTACGACAAGACCCCGTTCCCCGTCATCACCATGGTCATCTGCATGGTGGCCGGGACCGCGGTGGTCATGTGGCTGGGTGAGCTGATCACCGAACGCGGCATCGGCAACGGCATGTCGATCCTCATCTTCACCCAGGTCGTGGCGGTCTTCCCCGGTCAGCTCTGGGGCATCCTGCAGGCCAAGAACGGCTTCACCTTCGCCCTGGTGATCCTGGTCGGCCTCGCCATCATGGCGGGCGTCGTCTTCGTCGAGCAGGCCCAGCGCCGCATCCCGGTCCAGTACGCCAAGCGCATGGTGGGACGCCGCATGTACGGCGGCACCGCCACCTACATCCCTCTCAAGGTCAACCAGGCGGGCATCATCCCCGTCATCTTCGCCTCGTCGCTGCTCTATCTGCCGATACTCGCGACCGAACTCTGGCCGGAGAGCAAGCTCCTGCGCGAGATCGCTCCCTACACCCAGCAGACCGACCCCTGGAACATGGCCGCCTTCTTCGGTCTCACCGTCTTCTTCACGTTCTTCTACGTCGCGATCACGTTCAACCCGGCCGAGGTGGCCGACAACATGAAGAAGTACGGCGGCTTCGTTCCCGGCATCCGCCCAGGCCGTCCTACCGCCGAATATCTCGACCACGTCCTGACCCGCATCACGACCCCGGGCTCGCTCTACCTCGGCCTTGTTTCACTGATCCCGATGGTCGCGCTCGCGCTGCTGGAGGTCGGTAACGAGTTCCCCTTCGGGGGAACGAGCATCCTCATCGTCGTGGGCGTCGCGATCGACACGCTCAAGCACATCGACGCCCAACTCCAGCAACGCAATTACGAAGGCTTTCTCCGTTAGGGCCTTCTCCAGAGCCGAATTCCATGGCTGTGGTGGTACGCCGCCAAGGCGGGCCACCACAGCCGGGCTCGCGGACGATGAAAGTTTTCACGGGCGGCGCGCAGGCCAGGGCGGTCCGCGTGCACCGGGTCTTGACGGCGTTCGGACAGCGGGTGACCATTGGGGCGCCCGAACCAGGTGGGAGCGCTCCCACTTCGACGGCCCGCGAGGAGCGCCGTGAGAAGACGACTGGGACAGAGCGTGATGGGAAGACGGCTGGTACTGATCGCGGTCGCCGCGCTGGCGGCGACGTGCGTCACCCCGGCGGCGGCCAGGGCCGATGAGCCGGAACAGATCCGCAACGGCACGTTCGACACCACCGCGGAGCCCTGGTGGCACACAGCCAACCTGGCGTTCGACATCTCCAGCGGGCGGCTGTGCTCCGACGTCCCCGCCGGAACGGTCAACCCCTGGGACGCCATCATCGGGCTCGACGGCATCCCGCTCGTCAAGGACGAGACCTACGCGTTCAAGTTCTTCGCCACGGGCACCCCGGCCAAGACCGCCAAGGCGCTGATCCAGCTTCCGGTCGATCCGTGGACGCAGTACCTGGCGGCCAACCCGGAGCTCAGCGTCTCAGGCAACACCTACACCTATACCTTCACCTCACCAGTGGACATCCCCAACGCGCAGGTCGCCTTCCAACTCGGCGGCAGCGCGACCGCGTGGCGCTTCTGCCTGGACGACGTGTCGCTCAAGGGAGGCGCGGAGCCGGACGTCTACAAGCCCGACACCGGTCCCCGCGTGCGCGTCAACCAGGTCGCCTACCTGCCGAAGGGCCCCAAGAACGCCACCGTCGTGACCACTTCGGAGACGGCCCTTCCCTGGAAGCTGGAGCGCGGCGGCGCCGTCGTCGCCGAAGGCACCACCAAGCCGCGAGGTCTGGACGCCTCCTCGGGACAGAACGTCCACAGCATCGACTTCGGCTCGTACACCACCGCCGGCACCGGCTTCACGCTGACCGCCGACGGTGAGACCAGCCGCCCGTTCGACATCTCCGCCACGGCGTACGAACGGCTGAAGGCCGACGCGCTGAAGTTCTACTACACCCAGCGCAGCGGCCTCGCCATCGACGACGGCCTGCGGCCCGGATACGGCAGGCCCGCCGGCCACGTCGGGGTGAGCCCGAACCAGGGCGACACCGAGGTGCCCTGCCAGCCCGGCGTCTGCGACTACACCCTCGACGTCTCCGGCGGCTGGTACGACGCGGGCGACCACGGCAAGTACGTCGTCAACGGCGGCATCTCCGTCGCCCAGGTCATGAGCGCGTTCGAGCGGACCAAGAACGCCCCGACGGCCCGGCCGATCCCCGGGCTGGAGATCCCTGAGAGCTCCGACCGGGTGCCCGACGTCCTGAACGAGGCGCGCTGGGAGCAGAGCTTCCTGCTGAAGATGCAACGCCCGGACGGCATGGTCCACCACAAGATCCACGACGAGAACTGGACGGGCCTGCCGCTGCTCCCCCATCTCGACCCGCAGAAGCGCGAGCTGCATCCGGTGTCCACTGCCGCCACCTTGAACCTGGCGGCCACGGCCGCGCAGGCGGCGCGCGTGTTCGCCCCGTACGACGCCCGCTACGCAGCGACCAACCTCGACGCGGCACGCAAGGCGTGGAAGGCGGCCAAGGCCAACCCCGCCGTCTACGCCTCGCCGAACGACGGCAACGGCGGCGGCACCTACTCCGACGACAACGTCACCGACGAGTTCTACTGGGCGGCCGCCGAGCTCTACATCACCACCGGAGAGACCGAATTCCGGGAGTACGTGCTGGACTCACCGCTGCACACCGACGACGTCTTCGCCGAGCGCGGGTTCAACTGGGGTTCGGTGGCGGCGCTCGGCCGACTCGACCTGGCGACCGTCCCCAACGCCCTGCCCGGCCGCGACGCCGTACGCAGGTCGGTATTGGCCGCCGGCGACAAATACCTCGGCATCATCGACGGCTTCGCCTACGGCTCGCCGTACAACCCCGACACCTACGAGTGGGGTTCCAACAGCCAGGTGCTCAACAACATCGTCGTGCTCGGCGCCGCCTATGACATCTCAGGTGCGGAGAAGTACCGCGACGGCGCGCTCCAGGGCATGGATTACCTGTTCGGCCGTAACGCCCTCAACATCTCCTATGTGACGGGTTACGGTGAGGTGCATTCGCGCAACCAGCACAGCCGCTGGTACGCCCGCCAGCTCAATCCGGATCTGCCCAACCCGCCCGCCGGCACCGTCGCGGGCGGCCCCAACTCCTCCATCCAGGACCCGGTCGCCCAGGCCAAGCTGCGAGGCTGCAAGCCGCAGTTCTGCTACATCGACGACATCGAGTCGTGGGCGACCAACGAGCTGACCATCAACTGGAACGCCCCGCTGGCATGGGCTTCGGCGTTCGCCGCCGACCAGGGTGACGGTTCGGCGCCCGCACCGGGCCAGTGCAAGGTCGCATACACCGTGCACGGCTCGTGGGCGTCCGGTTTCACCGCCCAGGTCACCGTCCGCAACACCGGGACCACGGCGATCAACGGATGGGCACTGAAGTGGTCGTTCCTCGGCGGGCAGAAGGCGGGCAACACCTGGAACGCCACCGTGTCGCAGGACGGCGCGACGGTCGTCGCCAAGAACCGGTCCTACAACAAGAAGATCCCGCCCGGGCAGACCGTCACCTTCGGCTTCACCGGCACCAACCCCCTCGGCGCCAACCCCGCGCCCGACCTGTTCACCCTGAATGGAGCAGCCTGCGCACGCTGACACCCCAAACGAGGACTGAGCAACCAGGTCGTAGGGCGCTAGCGGCTATGACTGTCGCAGAGCGCGCCGTTAGCCAAACGAAGCCTCAATGAGTGGGATCGCATTCAGCTGTGGCCATGGGCATCGGTGAGGAACTCGCCGGCGGTCGGGGTCGCAATGCGGTGGCAAGGATGGCGGCGAGCAGTGCGGCTGCCGCTGCGGCGATGAAAGCCGGGGTCCCGTCGGCGCCTGGTTTCGTGAGTTGGCCTGCGACGGCGGTGCCCACGCTGTAGCCGGTCCACATGAACGTGTTGAGCCATGCGAACACCTCTGTGCGGTACGGCGCGGGGGCGTGCTCGGCGAGCAGAACGGGGTGCATGGCGTCACGGGCCCCGGTCACCAGACCCGTCACCAAGATCAGCACGGCCAGCGGCAAGTAGCCGGGGGCAAAGGCCCCGGCGAGCAGGCTGGCCGCCTCGGCGACGGACAGTGTGATCAGCCAGACCCTGACGTTCTGCGTCCGGCCATGTGCCCCGAAGGCCAGTGTTCCGCCGAGGGCCCCGGCCGAGAGCAAGCCCATCAGTACGCCTGCCGACGCTGCGGCGCCGAACGCATCGGACGAGGCGACCGTGCCGATGCGCAGGCAGCCGAAGGAGAAGGTCCCGAGGCTCGCGAGGGTCAGAAGCAGGAGGGTCGAGCGCTGGGTGAGCGGTCCGGCGATGCGCTTGAGGCGTGACTCGGCTACTGACTGCGAGCCGCAAGGCGGCGGTACGTGGCGTACCGTCCTGGACGCCAGCAACAGCGCTGCGCCGAGGAGGAGCGCTCCCCCGGACACGACCACCACGCCGAAAGCAGGCAACGCCAACAGCAGGAGGGGCACCAGGAGCGGGCCGACGATGAACATCAACTCGTTGACGGCGTTGTCCACTGCGTACGCGGCCGGTAGGGAGCCTGCGGGCACGAGTTGCGGCCAGGCACCTCTGATGATGGCTGAGACGGGTGGCGTGGTGGCACCGAGAAGGACCGCCGCCCCGACCACTGCTGTCGGCGGAGCCTGCTGGACGGAGAGAAGCAGAGCGTAGGCAAGCGCGTGACCTGGCAGGTACCACGTCAGCGCCCGCCTCCCGCCGAGCCGGTCAGCCATCCGCCCGCCGAACGGCGCGCACAGGGCGAGCGCCAGGGCGTGACCGGTGAGCACGAGACCAGCGGTGGAGTACGAGCCGAACCGGTCGAGGACCGCCAGCAGCAGCGCAAGGCTCAGAGCCGGAGTGCTCAACCTCGTGACCGTCCCGGCAATGAGCAGGGACGGGGCGCCGCGATGACTCAACAGGCGGCGGTAGGTCTGGAACACCCGCTTCTCCGTTACTCTCTAAACTTATTACGCCTATAACACACAGAAGGGGAGTTACTAGTCAAGTGGAGATAGCCTGTAACGTCACTCGGCAGGCGCCGCTCATCGCCCACCTGGTGAACCTGGCCACCGCGCAATGGCGAGGCGGGGCCAGGACGGATCCGCTCGACGGTGATGCTCTGACGTCGGCCTTCGCCGAGAGCCTCAGCCAGCGCCACAGCGCCGCCCTGCGGGCCACTCCGGACGCCGGACGGAGCCTGGCCGCGCTGGCCGGCGAGCTGCGGGAGGCGCTGCTGGCCGGGAGCCCGGCGGCCAGGGCCCAGCACATCAACGCGCTGATCCGCAGATACAGCGCGCAGCCGTACCTGGTCGAGGACGTTGACCAGCCCTTCCATCTGCACTTTCACGGCCAAGGCGGGACCGAGGTCGACGCCCTCGGCGGAGAGTTCGCCGCCGCCCTCGCCCTGATCGTGGACGGCTACGGTCCGGAACGGTTCGGCGAATGCCAAGCGCACCAGTGTGAGGCGGTCTACATCGACCTGACCCGCAACGGCTCACGCCGCTACTGCAGCGCCTCCTGCACCGCCCGCGCCAAGACCGCCGCCTACCGCAGCCGCCAACAGGGAGGCGCGGCGGCGACGCATGGCGATGGCGCGACTTCGTGAAGGAGCTCATCGCCGTAGCCGGACGGCACAAGGACTAGAAAGGACCCGATCAGCCGCCCGGCAAGGTCGTACCACTCCGCTGATGGAGCCAGTCCCTCACCGCCCGTACGGCGAAAAGCCTGGGTCGGCCAGTACGACCGTGTCAGGTCTGGTGCGTGGGGTGCATTGCGGTGATCGTCAGGGCGACGAGCCGCTGGACGGCGACGGCGGCCTCGGACTTCGAGTCGCCCTGGCCCTGTCCGTTGTCACGATGACAAGTCATGACACGGAGCTCACACAGGCCGCGTCCCGCGCTCTGGAGATGATCGGCTGGATCGCCTTGATCCCGTTCAGCATCGCGTCCCTGGTGACTGGACTCGTGCAGTCCCTGGGCACCAGGTGGGGACTGATCCGGCATTACTGGGTGCTCGTCAAGCTCGTGATGAACGTCTTCGCCACAGCCGTCCTGCTCCTGTACATGCAGACGCTGTCCTACCTCGCAGACATGGCGGCGCGGCCAACGCTGACCAGCGATGACCTCGCCATCCTGCAGAGCCCGTCCCCTACGGTGCACGGTGTCGGCGCGCTCCTGCTCCTGCTCCTTGCCGTCGTGGTGTCGGTGTTCAAGCCGCCCGGAATGACACCGTACGGCGCTCGCAAGCACATGGAGCGGCGCAGCACCGCCCGATTCTGAGGTCGCGCCACCGACGATTGCATCGGTGGCGGGTGTGGCGACACAGGCGACGCCGGCGCCGATCAGCGCGCCTCCTGCCAGCGCAGACCAGGAACCGATCCTTGGTCGAGCAGAGAAGGCAGGGGGCAGGCCACCCCGCCATCTCGGCCGGCTTGGACGCGGTGATGACACCGCGGGTCTTGCACTTGTGTTAGGCGCATAACATAATACCGCTCTGAAAACGATTATCGCTTTCGGCCTTGGCGGGTTCGTCCTTCGGGAGGGCCTGCGGTTGCCGGGCGGATCGGCGAACGTAGGAGGAGCTCGCTCATATGGCAGACCCCGTACCGCCGGACCCGAACCCGATGGCATCGCTGCTGCGTCCGGTGCGCGGCCGTTTGATCCTGGCGGCGAGCCTGCAGGTCGTCGCATCGGTCCTGGTGCTTTCTCCGCTCATCACCAGCAGTGTCATCGCCCGCCGGCTCCTTGAGGACCCAGCCGATCCAGGCATCTGGCCGATCCTGCTGCTTGGGTCAATGCTGCTGGGCGTGGGTCTCGCGTTGAGAGGCATCGCGGACCTGGTCGCGCACCTCGCCGACAACGCGCTGACGCTCATCCTGCGGCGGCGCGTTGCGGACAGGCTGCGCAACGCCCCGCTCGGCTGGTTCACCGACACCACCGCGGGGCAGGTGAAGCAGGGCATGCAGGACGATGTCGGTGCGCTGCATCATCTGGTGGCGCATTCCTACTCCGAGGTCGCGGGTGCCATCGCGACGCCGATCGCCGCCTACGGATATTTGTTCCTTGTCGACTGGCGTCTGGCGTCGATCCTGTTGATCCCGATTCCTGTCTTCGTGCTGGTGTACCGGCGCATGATGGCCGGCAGCAAGCAGAAGATGGGCGAGTACGGCCGTGTCCTGGCCGACATCAACAGCAGCGTGGTGGAATTCGTCGACGGGATCCCGGTCGTCAAAACCTTCGGCCAGACCGGCCGTGCCCATGCCGCCTACCGGGCTGCGGTCAAGCGTTTCACCGCCTTCTTCCTCGGCTGGGCCAGGCCATTGATCGCCCCGGAGACCCTCTCCAACCAGCTGGTCGCCCCGGCCGCGCTCCTGGCCCTGACGCTCCTGTTCGGCACGGGATTCGTCGAGCTGGGCTGGATGGACGCGATCGATCTGTTGCCCTTCGCCCTGGTGGCCTTGGGTCTCGGTGGCCCGATCGGAGTGCTGACTTCGAACCTGCTGGCGCTGCAGATGGGCCAGGCCGCGGCCGCGCGGCTCAACGCTCTGCTCCAGATCGAGCAAGTCCAGGAACCACCCGCGCCCGTGAGCCCCTCCGGCACCCGCATCGAGCTCGAACGCGTCAGCTTCGGCTACGACGCGGACCGGAAGGTCCTTCACGACATCACCGCCACGTTCGAGCCCGGCACCGTCACCGCCATCGTGGGTGCCTCCGGGTCGGGCAAGTCCACCCTTGCGCGCCTGATGCTGCGCTATGCCGACCCATCAGCCGGCCAGATCCGGCTCGGTGGCGTCCCCCTCCACAAGATCGCCTCGGCCGAGTTGTTCCGCACTGTCGGTTTCGTCTTCCAGGACGTCCGGCTGATCCGGGCGAGCATCGCGGAGAACATCGCTCTCGCCCGGCCGAACGCGGCGCGCACGGACATAGAGAAGGCCGCCACCGCGGCGAACATCCATGAACGACTCCTTCGCCTGGCCCGCGGATACGACTCCGTCTACAGCGAAGACGCCATGCTCTCGGGAGGCGAAGCGCAGCGCGTCAGCATCGCCCGCGCGTTCCTCCTCGACCCTGACGTGCTCATTCTCGATGAGGCCACCTCCGCCTCCGACGCCGAATCCGAGCACGCCATCCAGATGGCGCTGTCGACGCTGGTGACCCAACGCTCCCGCACCGTGATCGTGATCGCCCATCGGCTCGACACCATCCGCGACGCAGACCAGATCCTCGTCCTGGAGCAGGGGCGCATCGTCGAGCGGGGACGCCACGACGAGCTCCTGCGCAACGACGGCGCTTACCAGCGCCTGTGGCACGCTCAGCATCGCCCGGAAGGACGTGTCCGATGATCCGCCGTCTCGCCCGCTACCTCGACCCCGAAGACGCGGTCCTCATCTCTCGCTACTTCCGATGGACGATCGTCTCCAGCATCCTGCAAGGCGTCACCCTCGCGTTCATCATCCCGGTCCTGCGTGCTGTGTTGACCGGGGACACCACGGCCACTGCGGGCTGGCTGGTGGGGTTCTGCATCGCCGCCGTCGTCTCGTGGCGGGTCGAGTACCTGGCCACGCTGAAGGGCTTCGATACCGCAGGCGAGTTGCTCACCACGCTGCGGTACCGCATCGGCGACCACGTCGCGGCGTTGCCGCTGGGATGGTTCACCCCTGCCAACACCAGCACCCTGGGGCTGACCCTCAGCAAGGGTGTCATGGACATTCTCGCGCTCCCCGCGCGCCAGCTGACCGCCCTGATCAAGTCGATCGTGATCCCGCTGGTGCTCATCGCCGTCCTCCTCGGCGTCGACCACCGGATCGGGCTGATCGCGCTGGCCGCCGTGCCCGCGGTCGGAGCCCTGTACTGGTGGGTCGGCAGGCTCGGCCGCCGCGCCGATGCCGCCGTCAACCGCGCCACCGCCGACGCCAGCGACCGCATGGTCGAATTCGCCCAGGCGCAGCCGGTGCTCCGCACCTTCGGAAGAGCGGGATCGGCCACCGACCACTTCGACCGGGCGCTCCAGGAACAAGCACGCACCGAGCGCCGCCACCTGTGGCTTGTCCTGCCCCCGGTCATCCTCAACGGCATGGTCGTCCGGCTGACCCTGCTCGGCCTGTTGTCCACGGTGATCGCGTTCGCCGCCGGGGTCACCGACGCGCTCGCCCTCGCGACGTTGCTGGCGACCTTGCCGATCATCAATCGCCTCGTCACTCCCCTCGGCGAGGTCGCCGGCCACGCCACCGTCATCCGCGTCGCCGCCGCGCAAATGGACGCCGTCGACCAGATCCTGGACGCCGAACCCCTCCCAGAACCCGCCATGCCCCGCCGCCCATCCGATGCGACCATCGCGTTCGAGAACGTCTCCTTCGCCTACGACACCGGCACTCCCGTGCTCAGCGACATCAGTTTCACCGTTCCGCAAGGGAGCACGACCGCGATCGTCGGGCCATCGGGTTCCGGTAAGAGCACGATCATCCGCCTCGCGGCCCGATTCTTCGATCCTCAGAACGGTGAGATCCGCATCGGGAGCACGCCGCTCCCCTTGATCGGCGCGGAGAACCTGCACCACATGGTCGCCCCGGTGTTCCAGGACAACTATCTCTTCTCCGGCACCCTCGCCGACAACGTCCGCATCGCACGGCCTGACGCGACGGATGCCGATCTGGACGCGGTCGCGCGGCATGCCGGTCTGGCAGAGGTCGTCACAGCGCTGCCGGAGGGTTGGAACAGCCACGTCGGTGAAGGCGGCACTCGCTTGTCAGGCGGGGAGAGACAACGCGTCGCCATCGCCCGGGCCTTTCTCAAAGACGCGCCCATCCTGCTGCTGGACGAGGCCACCGGCTCCCTCGATGCTGAGAACCAGCAAGCTCTGGCCACCGCGATCGACGGCCTTCGACGTCACAAGACGGTCATCGTCATCGCGCACCAGCTCACGACCATCACCACGGCGGACGAGATACTTTTCCTCGAGGGCGGACGAATCGTGGAACGCGGCACCCATCAGGAACTGCTCACCATCAACCAGCGCTACGCATCCCACTGGCGAGCCCTCAACGCCGCCCGCACCTGGCGCCTCCTCGAGCAATGACCGCCGACCGACGAGTGACCGGACGTCCACGCAAACTCACCGAGGACGACATCATCGACGCCGTCCTTGAGGAAGGCTTCGCGGGCATCACCGTCCCCGCCGTCGCACGCCGCCTCGGCGTCTCCACCATGACCCTCTACCGGTACACGCCAACGAGAACAGACCTGCTCAGCCTTGCTTGGGACCACGTCATCACCACAACGCACTGGCCACCCATCACCGGCCCCTGGCGTCACATTCTGGACACCCAAGCAGTCGCGCTCTGGCAGCTCCTCGCCCGCCACCCGGGAGTGGTCACCGAACTCTCCCGATCCCTCATGCCACCCGAGATGATGAACCGCATCGACGATCTGGCCGTCGCCCTCGTCGACCGGGGCTTCACAGCCAAGGACGCCGTCCTGTCCGTCGACCTCGTCATCGACCTCACCATCGACCACCGACGCGGCGTCGAGAGCTTCGACGGCTTCGTCGACATCCCGGCGACGCGGGAAGCCATGGCACGACTATGGGCCCCCAACGACGCCGACCCACCCAGCCGGCGAGCAGTACGAGCCGCGATGACCAACGCCATCACACTCACCCCGTTCGACTGGTTCAGCCAGAAACTCGACCTCGCCCTCGAAGGCATCGAAGCCAGATTCGGAAAAGCCCATGAGGGCGCAGCCCCCGGGGGCCCGGGTTCATCCCTCGAAGATCCGAACCGCCTCATGACCGGGCTTGGTGACGAGGTCCTCGAAGACGAGCAGCCGTGCACCGGAGTAGCGGACATGGGCGGCCTGGCGTAGGAGGGTGTTGACCTGGCGGCGGGGGCCCTCAAGGTCGTGGCGGGCCAGGATCCGGCCGGTGTCAGGTGCCAGTTCCACGAGAGTCGCGCCCTGCCGCCTGGTCCCCTCGCGCACGGCCAGCAGGCGTCCGCCCTCGAAGCCGACGGGTTGCAGGAAGTCCGTGCCGGAGCCGGAGGGCTCCCATTTGCGCCGTCCGGTCGCGAGATCGAACGCGACAAGCGAGACCTGGCCGGTGCTCTCGACCGCGCTGGGCTTGGTGTAGAGGGCGCCGCCTCCCACCACGAGGTTCGCACAGAGCAGCGGATCGGAGGTCTCGCACTTCACGGCATTGCCGCTGGGCAGAGGTATCCGCGCCCGTTCGGCACCGGTCTTCCCGTCGAGCACCACAAAGTGCGAGACGCGCCTGCGGTCACCGACACCGATCACGGGCTGAGGCGCGGCGGGCATCGCGATCACGTCGCCCTGGACCTGGCGGCTCCACAGGACCCGGCCGGTGCGGGGGTGGAGACGTTGGACGGTCGTGCGTTCCATGGCCTTCCTGCGACACACCCAGGTGCCCACCAGCGTCTCGCCTCCGCTGAAGCCGTCGAAACCGCACCACCGGCTCCGCTGGGCGTTCCACAGGCGCCGGCCGTCCCTGATGGAGAGCGCGGTGGCGCCACCGAGCCAGCGGGCCACGACCGCTTCGCCGCCGATGACGGCCTGTGCGAAGGCGACGTTCTCGGTGAGCCCCAGCGTCCGCTCCCAGACCTTGGTGCCGGTACGCAGGTCGATGAGAGCGACCCGGCCACAGCGAGGGGTGCTGCCAAGCATGACGGCGACCCGTCCGTCGACGGGGTCGGCCGAGGCCCCGCAGACATCGGCGAGCGGAACGCTCCAACGCTTGGCGCGCCCGTCCTTCGCGTAGCCGGTGACAGCGTCATGGCCTGCCACCGCCACCACGGAATCGGTGGCCCATACCCGCGGCTTGGCCCAGCCCGAGGGGTCAGCCCCGTCGGCGACGCCCACGGCACGCCCGTCGAGCCGCAGCAGCATCGATCGTTCGCTGCCGTTGTCCGAACCGCCTCCGCAACCGGCCAGGGCCATGACGAGCGCCGTTCCCATGACGGCCAAGCCACGAAGGCGCCGCCTGCTTACCAGTAATCTCCGTTTCAACATCACGGCGTAAGACGGTATCCAGGCAACCTCCGTGCCACCAGGGCAGGGTGCGCCTGAACGCTGCCCACCGCCATCGGCCGCGCTCGTCATGTCGACGGGGGTTTTTGATGAGCGATGAAGGCCCTTCGAAGACGAAGGCCATGTGGAACCTTCTGCAATCGTTCGACCAGGAATTCCATCCGGAACTCCTCTTGGGGTCCACGGACCCCGTTCCACCATGCTCGCAGCATCCCACCGGCTGCTGGTCACCGACAGGTTCGTCACAAGACCTTTCGCGCCGATGTCGTTCGGGTGCGCGCGGTGTGGGGTACCGCGAGGTCCTCGGCTCCCTGGGCAAGGCCCTCGGAAGTGCCATCGGCGGCTTCGTCGCCGGCACGCTGGCCGCCTTGGACATCCTTGAAAACGATTCGGGGCCTCTCACCGCCCTGCACACCCACGTCCACACCGTGAAAAAGTCTTCGCACATCTGATGAAAGGATGGGGAAGTAGATGCCTTACTCAAGCGCCGCCTCGGCATAGTGGCCGTCGCCTCTGCGGCACTGGCCACATCAGTCGCGCCGATGGTGACGGCCAGGGCTGGCAGTACGTCCCCTCATACTTCGCCTCCTCCCCGGCGCGAAGCGGCCGGCCAGCATTATGCGGACGGCTCTACCGGATACAACTGTCGGCACAACCGGAAGACGTGGTACCCAGCATCGGAACGAAAATCCTCGCCTAGCGGCCATCTCGGATCTGGGCAGAAGACTGTGAAGCAACGGCTTGTCCGTACTTCCGTGCACTGCCTTCCACTTCGTTCCGGACTCGTGAATCGCGGGAGTATCGTAGTCTGGTCTCACATTGAAGGTGTCGACTTCGGGAGTTACCATGATCACCCACATCGGCGTGGCCATTCTCTATGTCAGTGATCAGCAGGAGACCGTGGACTTCTATGTCGAAAAACTCGGCTTTAACAAGACCACCGACGCGGAAATGTTCGCAGGAACGCGCTGGATCGAGGTAACTCCGCCAAGCGGCCAGACAACGATCGCCATCCATGACGCGGCGACGTTCGGTAAGCAACCTGGGGAGGGGGCTTATCTCACCTTCACGTGCGACGACATTCAGGCGACGGTCGCCGAACTCCGCGAGGCGGGTGTGACGGTCACCGACCCGGTCGAAGAGCCGTGGGGCACATACGCGCACGTGGACGGTCCAGACGGCCATCAGATCCAGATCCACCAGAAGTAGCCGGCCCTCGCCGACCGGCGCATCCTCGGCCATCAGGTCCCGCTGGAATCTTTCCTCGTCCCTGACCTATGGCGCTCGCAGGACGATGTCGCACGCCGACTGTTCAGCGATGAACTCGCACAACCGCGCGGCCTCGGTCAGGAGCGCATCGCGGGCTGCCCCGCTCAGCTTGATGAACGGCCGGACGCGCAGGGTCTTGTCCCGGATCTGCCAGGTGCCCTGCCACATTCCGGCCGCCAGGAAGGTGCCGGTGGTAGCGCCGTTGCGCAGCAGCGGCAGCGGCACGGGACGGTCGTTGAGAATCACGCGGGTGCGGTCCTCGTGGGGCAGGCAGGGTGTCGTGCTCGGGGAGGAATCGCGGTGGGGTGGGCACGTCCTCCGAAGGTAGGGCGCGTCAGGCAGGTCGTGCAGGACCTCACCCTCTCCCCTCGGAACGTGCACAAGGGCATTTGATCCACCGCCTCGCGCAGTCGCGTCAGCCCGGACCACACGTGGACGTCCGCGATGCTCGCCGGGCCGTACTCGTCGAGGTAACGCAGGGCGAGCGCATCCAGGGACACCATGCGCAACGGTTTGCCCAGCTCAAGCCGGGTGCGTGGCCATTCCTCCAGCAGCCGCCTGGCCTCGCTGATCAGCTCATCCCGGGTCCAGGTCACCGATACCTTCGCGGAAGTGCGCGCTGTACTCGGCGGCGTGCAGCCGGGAGAACCGCGCACGCCAGTCCAGGCAGTTGCCCGCGTTGACGAGGTGAACGGTGTTGCGCATCATGTGCAGCCGCACCACCTCACGCCGCTCGGCCAGCCCGAACAGGTCGTCCGGTGGAAGCCTTGGAGGCGGTCCACGGGCCCAGCGCACGGGGTGAACGGGCCTGCGACTGCACCCGCCCAGGTGCTCGATCGCGTCGATCTCCCGTACTGGAGCACGTTCCAGTGGGTATTGGCGAGCCGGCGTCGCCCGGTTGAGGCGACGCCGGCTCAGAACATCGGTCATTCCAGCCTTCCGGAGAAGGTCTCCAGGTCTCAGCCCGCAAACGCGGCGGCGCCATCCGAGCAGGCCACCGCCTGCGCCGGGACCAGTGCCGTCGCCATAACGACCACGGTCACCAAGGGCGCATTCAGCTTCCGCATGCGCGCACGTCGCATCGATCTTTGTCTTCCGCAACTGTGACCCCTCCCCCGCTCTGGGAGTGCGGATTCCGCGGCCTGCTGGCGCAGAGCTCCGGCTGGAGGCCAGCGGGATCGTTCCGAACAATCCAAGGTCACAGGCCCTCTAACCCTGGACACGGACAGAACGCGACACACAGGGGGGCACATTTGAAGCGGGTCGTGATTGCGGGTCTGGCGGCCGCCGGGATCGTCGTGGGCGGTGCGGCGATGGCATCGCCGGCCTCGGCGGACACCCAGACCACCACTGTTGGCGGCTACGGCCCTCATCAGGTGCTGCGGCAGGGGGACAAGGGCAATGAGGTTCTGGCCCTGCAGTGGATGCTCAACTGCCGGGGCTACTCGGTGGCGACCAAGAAGCAGCCCAAGCCGCCGGGGCATTTCGGGCCCACGACCAAGCGGCAGGTCACCAGCTTCCAGACCGCCGACGGGCGCGCGGGCAAGCCGGACGGCCATGTGGGCGCCGCCACCTGGCACAGGCTGTACGTCAGGACCGGAACCCTGTCCCAGGGTGCCAAGGGTGACTGCGTCAGGGCGGTGCAGGTTCTGCTCAACAAGGACACCTCCGACGGGAAACTGCCAGTCACGGGCAATTTCGCCGATCTCACCGCCAAGCAGGTGCGAAGCTTGCAGAAGGGCCTGGGCCTGAAGATCACCGGCCAGGTCGACCACGAGACCTTCCACGCGCTGGTCTATCACCACGCCAAGGACTCCTGACCACCGGACTCCTGACCGCTGGCGGCCGGTGACGGTCCCAGACCGACGACAACGGCTCCCCCTCAAAGATGAGGCGGGAGCCTTCCCATATAGGGCGCAACGCCCAACTCTCGAGCTCAGACGTCGTCTGCATGCCGCCCATGCTGTTCCGCCCGTTCGGCATCTCACCGACTCAAGATCACTGCGGTAGCCGGGTGCGAGTATGTGGTCCCGGCCAGACACTGGCCGGCAACCCCGAAGTGGCCGCCTGTGCCCTGAGCCAGGCCACCACCGCGCCGCGGTCCACCACCCACCACTCAGCGGCAGCAAGATCAGCCCGACACAAGCCGCCGAGAGGGCCTGGCCGCCGTCTGCATCAGGTTGATCGGGCCCCGTTGGGCTGTGTGCCGACGGGAGCTGAGAAGATCACTGGATGCTGATCGATCCGCATCTGCTCGCCGTGTTCACGGTGACCACCATTGTCGCTCTGGTCACGCCGGGTCCCGACATGCTGTTCGTGCTGGGGTGTGGCGTGCGGGGCGGCGCCCGTGCCGGACTGCTGGCCACGGTCGGCGTCATCACGGGTGACGCGTTGTACATCGCCGCGGCCGCCGGCGGGCTCGCCGTGCTGCTGACGGCGTTTCCCGTAGTGTTCACGGCGCTTCGGATCGTCGGTGGCGCGTATCTGATCTACCTGGGTGTCCAGATGATCCGCAACCGTAAGAAAGGCCAGACCGACGATCCGGCAGCCGGCGGGATGTCGGGTCGGCGCGCCTTCCTCAACGGCATGGTCAGCTCCATGGCCAACCCGCAGACATTCACCTTCATGGTCGCCTTCCTGCCTCAGTTCATCGACCCCGCAGCGGGGCCCATCTGGCTGCAGTTCCTCGTGCTCGGCGCCATCCTGATCGTCCTGGAGTTCGTGGCAGACGGAACGGTCGGCGTCCTCGCCGGGCGGATCGGTGGCTGGCTGCGCGCACGCCAGGCGGTGCGGCGCCGGATCGACGCCGCGACCGGGAGTGTGTTCATCGCCCTGGGCATCAGGCTTGCAGCCGAACGCTGAGGGGGCCTGACCTGTTCGAGCTGTCTGATTCGGTGCTCGATCGCGGTTCTGTCGTTGTGGCGCGGATCGCGTCCCTGGTGTCGTCGACCCTGGCCGCCATGCAGTCCGCCCGCCGGGATGGCCGCGATCTGGTGGACAGGCGGCCCCCTCGCTGACCGTTACTTCCAGATGACGGCGCGGGTACCGAGCGGGTTGGTCGGCGCGTACTGCACGTACCCGGCGACCCAGCCCTGAGAGTTGATGCCTCTGGCGTCCGCACCTTCGACGCCCTGGGGCGTCGGGAGCGTCTCGGGGGCTTGTTCCGGCGTGTTCCAGAACAGGGCCTCGGACTTGCCGGAGGCACTGTAGCCGCCGACGATCTGGTTGCTGTCGTTGATGCCGTTTGCCCCGGCGTATCGCCGCCCCTGGGGAACGGTCAACTGTCGCATCGTCGTGCCGTCCCAATAGAACGGCATCCGGGTGTCTTCGGTGGTGTCGGAGGTGCCGGCCACATGACCGGCTTCGTTGACGGCGTTGGCCACGCTCATGCCGCCCAGGGTGCCCAGATCCTGCGCGACTCCGTTCTTCCACAGGTAGGCGCGCCAGGTGTTCTGCGGGAAACCGCTGTCGTTGACCGTCCAGTTGTCCGCGCCGACGACCTGACCGGCGTCGTTGACGTCCCCGGCCGTCACGCCGGGCCGGAGCGCGATCTCGGTCCTGACCCAGGTGGCCTGGAAGATCGACGGTGTGCGGATCAACTGCGCGCGGGAGCCGGCCAATGCCTGGGCCGGATCGGACTGGTACTGGCGGACGATGTGACCTCGGCTGACATTGGCGTCGCAGTACCCACGGCCGCCGTCGCCGATGTCGCGCATGATGCCGTGCTGCCACACGAACGCGTGCGACTCACCGGACCGGGTGTCGCTGCAGCCCACCACGCGGCCGTCGTCGTCGATTCCCGTGGCGGTGCTGGTGTCTCCGCCGAGCGTCCCGAGGTCGGTCATCTTCCCGTCCTTCCAGAGGAAGGCGTGGTTCAGCCCGGATGCGACGGGGCTGGTGCCGACGACCTCACCACGGTTGTTGAGGGCGTTCGCGATGCTCCAGTACCCGCCGAGCGTGCCGAGATGGACCAGCTCGCGCGGGGCGGCGGTGCCGCTGTCCGCGGACGCCGGTGGGGCAGCGGCCAGGGCGGTGATCGTGATGAGGGCGGCCAGGGTCGTGGTGGAGCAGAGGGCCGTACGAGATCGGTGCATGAGAACACGTCCTCAGTGCGGGGAGGGGGTATCACGCAACACCCGCGACCCTAGATCCGATCACAGCCGAAAGATCTAACCACTCTCTTACGTCGCCTCCGCCCCAGTCGGCCTGTGCCACGAGGATCATGCTGTGCTCTGAGGTCTGTCTGGCTGTGGGCGTCAAGGTCTGTCAGGCGGGGCAGCGGGGAGGTGCCCGCCGGGACCTTCACCACGGCGGCGAGCGCGCCTGTGGCGGCAGACAGTGAACTGCGATCGAGACCGGCGTGGGCAGGTCAACGCTGCCCCGGCTTGTCGACCACCTTGGTCGGCAGATAGGCGACGTTGATCAGCACCTGCCCGGCGTGCTGGGTCTCCGTGCCCCTGTCGAACGGCGGACGGGGCGCTCCAGGGGCGCTCTTCCCGGGCACGGCGGAGGACGTGATGGTCCGTTCCCGCGTGGCGACGGTCCGGTTTCCGAGGAACCGGTAGGTCTTCGGGTCCAGGATCAGCTCATTGCGCCCGGTGTCGTCGTCGCGGGTCACGGCGATGCCGGGGCGTCCGGCGAGGTCGGTGACGTTGTTGTTCACCCGTACGCCGGGGATCTTCTCCAGCACCCGCAGCAGCGCCGCGTTCACCTTGGGCGGCATGATCTGAGCGTCCCGGAGGATGACGGAGATCAGATTGAAGACGCGTTCGTTCTGATCGGCTCCGGCGCTCTTCGCGCTGTCCTGGCGCAACCGCGTGAGCAGCGCTTCCGAGCCGGTCGGCAGCCCGTTCACGTAGTCGTAGAACTGGCGGGGCGAGCGGTCGTCGCCCCGGAGGCCGGCGTCATGGACGGTCAGCTCATTCTTCCTGGGGTCGTAGCTCGCGGTCTTCGCACCGTCGAACCGCCACCACTGCTCCATCTTCCCGACCCCGTTCTCGGCCCACGAAGCGTCGAGAGGCGAGAGCCGCGCGACATAGATCCACTGGTCTGGCCGCGGCCGGGGGCCGTCTGGTTCTCGACGGTCTTGGCCGCGACCTCCAGAATCCGCACTGTCTGGCCGGTGCCGCCGGCCCGCGGCGTCCCAGGGGCGTTCCCGCCCGCCTGCGTCACGATGACGGCCGCCGCGGCACCGGCCGCCACGGCGCCGATGATCGCCGACCGCCAGGCGATGCGCCGCCCGAGAACACGGCGTGGCTCCGGGGGCGTGTCCAGCTCCGCGCGCAGCCGGGCCCAGGCCCGTTCCCGCACCGCCGGGTCCTCCGGCGGGCCGGCCGGCCGTACCTGCCGCATCGCCGTGATCATCTCGTCGTTCATGCGCATCCTTCCTTCAAGCGGGAGAGGTCCATGTCCCCGAAGGCCCGGGCGAGCTTCTTGCGGATCCGGTGCAGCCGTGAGCGGACGGTGCCCAGCGGTAGATCGAGCGCCTGGGCAGCCTCCTCGTAGGTCAGGTCCGCCCACGCGATCATCAGCAGCAGGTCTCGCTCCCGCGCCGAAAGCCTCGTCAACGCCGACGCGATCCGGGGGCCATGTGCTGCGCGCTGAGCCGCGTGTCGGCACCGTCACCGTCGAACGGTGTGACCCATTCGGCGTTCACCCGTGCGAGCACCTGATGGCGGCGCCGTTCGGCCCGGCGGTGCTGGCCGATCAGATTGGTCGCGATGCCGTACAGCCACGGCCGCGCGTCCGCACGCGCCAGGTGTACCGCGCACGGCTGCGAAAGGCCACGGTGAAGACCTCCGCGCTGACGTCCTCAGCGTCCTCCGGCCCCAGCCGCCGATAGACGTAGCGGTGGATCTCCTCCCAATGCCGATGAAAAATCTCGGCGAACCTCTCCGGGTCCGCGACCGACGCACCAATGGCCGCATCGTCGGACACCTCCTCGGCACCGAGCGGATTCCTGGTCGCCACCGGCGGTTTCTCCCTTCAAGCGGGCAATTGACATCCGGTACGGCGGAGATGGACGGGTGTCCGTCGCTGCCCCCGCCGTGCGGGCCTCGGGCCCGGCGCCCGGTGAGGGTGCACCCACCGGCGTCAGACAGTCGCATCAGCCGATCTCTGAAAACCTCTGCCGATCAAGGTAGATATTCGCGGCGGCATGGGGTAGTGTTCCTGTCATCGAAGAGGAACAAGTCCACGAGGCGCGGCAGATGACGAACTGCCCGCACACATGGATGGCGCAGGCCGGGCGTGCCGGGGTCAACGCAGTGCAAGGGACTCCGGCAGCCGACCGCGCGCCCGGCGGTCAACGGGCCGCCGACAGCACGAACGCAAGTGGCAACAACACAGGTAACGCAGGTAGGGAAAACACGGAAGGAGGATCTCGGCACCATCGGGATCGCCCGTCGCAGGCTCCAGTCATGCCGCACGGGTACCGCAGCCCCACAGATTGGACGGTGGTCTACGGTCACGCATCCGCGATCCACGCGCCCCCGCCCCAGGCGGCTGGCGCGGAAGTCAACCGGCCACAGCGCCGGGTAGATGGTGTTGTACCTCATGGCCCCGGCGCCGCCTATGGCGCCGGGGCCCCGTCGTTTCCCCAGAACGCGTCCGGTATGCGTCCTGCGCGTACACCCTCGACAGTACGGAAGGTTTTGTGAAAGCACCTCAGCCGGCCAAGCCCGGCACCCACCCAGCACACCGCGACCCGCACGCCGCCCAGCCCGGTCCGGCGCAGGACGACCCCGGCAGCCCGTTGGACGACAAGCTCGACGACGAGGACTACCCCGCCTACAGCATGGGCAGAGCCGCCGAAATCCTCGGCGTCACCCCGGGCTTCCTGCGTGGCCTCGACGCCGCCAAGCTCTTCGTCCCGCAACGCTCGGCCGGCGGCCACCGCCGCTACTCCCGCTACCAACTGCGCCTGGCCCGGCGTGCCCGCGACCTGGTCGACGAGGGCACCGCCCTGGAGGCGGCCTGCCGCATCATCATCCTCGAAGACCAGCTCGCCGAAGCAGAGCGCATCAATGCCCAACTCCAGCGGCGCATCGACCAGGCCCCCGAACGGGACTGATCCACCGTGATCGCCAGCACCGCCGATACCGACGGGGCTGGCGCACATCCCCCAGCAGCGCAGCACGCCCCGACCGAAGGTCCAACTCGAACTCCGGCCGGGGCGACCGCGACAAGCCAGACCACTACGGCGGTGCCCCTCACACTGGCCCAGGTGCTGGACGACGCTGCATCAAACGCGGACACACCCTCCAAAGACCCGCTGTTGTGAGTGATCGTGGCAACGATGCGGATGATCGCTGGGACCGGATCGTGCCGGAGGCTCGTGGGAGATCGTGCGCCCGTTGCCACCGGAGCCGAACGCACGGTCGCAGGGTGGTGGCGGCAATCGTGGTACGTGCTGACCAGCGGCCGTCGGCGGCGAGGCGATGGCGAACTGGGGACCGATTACCAGAGCCTGGGCTTCAAGGTGTCACCGGAGAGCGGGTTCAGCGCCGGGATCGGCGTTCAACGTCGCGGGCCCGCTCGATCAAGCTCTCCGCCTCTTCGGCATCGCCCTGCTCACGCCGGATCGCGGCGAGTTCGCGGAGCACGGGCGCCAGGCCGTAGTGATCCGCGACCCACATCTCCTCGTATATCGACTTCGCCCGTTCCAACGACCGGGCCGCCTCCTCCAGGCGTCCCTGCATCCGCTGTGCGGTACCGAGCAGGCACAGGACCCAGGCCTCATAGAAGACCCGAGGGCACAGTTCGACGGCTTGGGCGGCGGACTCGGCGGCCTCATCGGGACGCCCGGCCCTGATGAGCGTCTGCGCGAGATGTCCGAGCGCGTCGTAGTGCAAGGACGGCTCGGGATAACGGGTGCGGTAGTACTCCACAGATCGGCGGTGCAGGCGTTCCGCCTCGGCCACCTCACCGGCCAAGGCGAGGATCTCCCCCTTCATCTCCGCGGTCCGCATCGTCTCGACCGCGTCCTCGTCCCAGAGTTCGGCCGCCATCTGCTCGGCCTCGTCAACGCATGCGCGGGCGGCCTCGATCTCACCGAGAATGCCCAGGACCCGGCCCAACCGGCGGGTCGCCTGGACACGGGCCGGAGAAGGCGGCCCCCCGGCGGCCTCCCAGATGTCCAAAGAGCGCTGGAAGGTGTCCCTCGCCGTACGGAGAGTGCTCATGCGGAACTGCACATAGGCGAGCAGCGCGAGGATCGGGGCCATGCCGCGATCCTCAGGCCCGTGCACGCGGCTCTGGGTCTCGAGGGCGCGCTCGTAGGCGTTGGCGGCGCCGTCGAATCGTCCCTGCTCCACCAGTGCCCCACCCAGGACGCACAAAGCGGCGACAAGGGAGTCCGCGTCGGTATCCGGCAAACCCTCCCAGATTCCCAGCGCGCGACGCGCCGATCGCTCCGCCGCCTCGTACTGCCCGGCGTCGCACAGGATCTGGGCCTGGGTGGTCAGGGACTCGGCGACCGGGGCCGGTGCCGATTCCGCAAGGCGCTCGCGGAGCGCGACCGCTTTCTCGATCAAATCCAGAGCGGCTTCGTTGCGGGCACGGATCGCCCCCAGATACTCCGCCGTCCGCTGGCACAACCCGGCGGCCTCCGGGGGCGCCACGGCGGCGTCGCCGGAATGCCGGGCCACCGCGATCGCATGGGACATCAGCCGGGCGCACTCCGGCCAGTTCGCCGGATCGGTGACGTCGGCGGGGAACGCCTGATCGACCAGGCGGACGGCCGCCCGGGTCCAGGCGCTGCGATCCTCCGGGTCGAGGCTGTCCCGCCCGAACGTCTGGACCAGGCGGTGCAACGAGAGCCGCTCCGGCTTGACCGTGATCAACGAGTAGTCCGCGCTCAGGACCCCGATGGCGCGGTTGTAGGCGTCGGCGTCCTCGGCCAGGCCGCGCAACGGCATCGGCAGCACGTCCGGGTGGGCGGGCACCAGAGCGCGCGGGATGTCGTCGGGAGCCAGGAATGAGAAGAGGTACAGCAGGTGCTCGGTCCCGGGAGGGCTCTCCGGATGGTCACGCAGCCGCTCGACGGAGATGGCCCAGGTGGTAGCCGCGTTGCCGGGGTAGTCCTCGGGAGGCTTCATCTTCATCATCTCCGCCAGCCGTTCGGCGAGCAGGTCGTTGTACTCCAGCCACGTGCACCTAGTGTGACGTACGTACGCGGCCGCCTGAATGAGCGCGAGCGGCAGATGGTCAAGCGCATGGGCGACCCTCGCGGCCCCCTCACGGTCCCGGCCCTCCGGGCGCCCGTCCTGGTCACCGCTCTTCACGCATGCGCAGAGCAGGTCGATCGAGTGCTCGGGGTCGAGCAGCGGGACATCGATCGGTTCCGCACGCGTCCAATGGGCGCTCCGGGACGTCACCAGCACGTTCCTCCTGGGCCTCGGTTCGGGCCAGATCGCCGCGAGATCCTGCTCGTGTTCGGCGTTGTCGAAGACGACCAGCCAGTCACCACGGCTGGACATCGTTTCCCACACGTGCCGGGCCCGGTGCCGCGAGTCGGCGGCCTCGACGCCGAGTTCCCCTGCGAGGGCCTCCAGGCTCCGATCCACGGACGCCGTGTCGGCGGCGTCGATCCAGGCCACGGTGCGGTAGTAGGCCCGGTAACGCCAGGCGTACTCCACGGCCAGCTGCGTCTTTCCCACGCCGCCCATGCCCTGCAGCACGCAGGCGCGCGACATCATCGCGTCGGCGCCGCTCCCCATCAGGCGTGTTCGCAGGATCCTCAGCTGCAGATCGCGGTCGGTGAATCCCCTTCGCCGCTCCCGGCCGCCCAAATGAAACAGGACGTCATCGGGCGGGAACACGGCAGTGTCGGCGGGCGGGAACACCGCGGTATCGGCGGACGCCGCCCGGCGAGCCGCCGGTCTCGGTCCATGGTCGAGCGCCGCCCCGGTCACCGCGTCCCGAGCCGCTTCGGCACGCATGTCGCTGTGAAGCTTCACCACCTCCTTCAGCTCTATGGGCAGCGGGCAGTCGTCCACTGTGACGACGAGCAACCGCTTCCTCCCGCGGGCTGAGAGTCCCGCCAGCTTCTCGCCGGCGGTGGGAACCGTCGCGAAGCCGTGGCCCGCGATCAGCACACACCGGCTCCGTCCGATCTTCAGATAACGCCAATCGATCAGCTCGATGGAGAACCCGGCCGCCCGCAGCGTCGCACCGACCCACTCGGCCCACAGCCGGTCACGGTCGACGAAGGCGATGACCAGGCCGATGCCCGAGCTCTCCCCCATGGGCCCCGAGCTCTCCCCCATGGGCAAGGACCGCTGGCCCATCTGTCGGCGGTACCCCTCGACCGCCGCGCTGACGGCGGCCAAGCTCGCCAGCGGGACCAGGAGCCACAGTTGATCCTCCAGGGCGATCGCGGCGAAGGCGCTGGCCGCCGCGCCTATCGCGGCGACAGCGGCCGCGATGCGGATGCGGAGCCGGCCAAGACGCGAGCCGCCGGACTGGTCGTTCGTCACGATCGCTCCCATGCTGCGGCCGGAGATCGCGCACGGTCACCTGAATTTGACAATGCTCTGACCACTCGCGGCAAGCCATATCTCCTGCTTGCCGATAACGGCCACGCCCCCATCCCAGGCTCGCCCAGTGCCGATCCGAGCACGCGACAGTGACCGGGCTATATGGCGTTCGGGCCGCCCGGCGACCGGGCGGCCCGAACGATCTCGCTGGTATGGGTCAGAATTTGCCGGCTCTGATGTCGGCAAGCGTCACCCGGGAGTTGTGATAGTAGGTCGTGCGGGACGGCACGTCCGAGCCGCTGCTGGACAAGGCGACAGGATGACCTGTCCCAGCGTTGATGACCAGCTTCTCTACGAACTTCCCGGAAGTGTTGGGCCAGCTGTCCACCAGCGTCAGCGTGGGCTGTCCGGCGGTGGTGGTCTTCGTGACCTTGACTTTCGGCATCGTCGCCATGATGCGGAGCACGCCAGCCCGGACCTGGGGGTTCTCCGGCGCCGCGATCAGCGCGTCGATGGCGTTGTTCCAGATGTGGTTGTCGGTGATCTCCTTCTGCTGCTCCGGGGTCGGCGGCTTCGGCGGAACGTACTTCTCCCCCCGCGCCTTGGCCACGGCCTTGAGCTTTTCGATCTTCGTCCGTTCCGGATCCGGATTCGTGCCCGGGGCGATGTTGGCAACGGCCATCCGTGCACGAGCGGTGCCGATATCGCCCTTCACGGCGTAGAGCGCCACCGCTATGGCGCGCTTGAACACCTCATCACCGCCGTCCTTCCGGAGGATGGCGCGCCGCAGGGCACTCTTGTCGACTCCCCAGTAGTAGGTGCCGTCGTCGGTGAACAGGCCGATGCCGTTGGCGCCCAGCTCGTCACTGGTCGGCGACTGGTTGCGAATCTCCAGCGTCGCGTCGCCCGGCGCGTTGGCCTGCAGAGGCGTGATGTTCGCGACCAGTTTGGCCAGAATCGGGTTCTCCGTTGCCTGCGCCGCCTTGGCGGGGGGCTTGTCGGCCGTCGGTGTAGATGTGATGACGAGCGCAGCCGCCGCAGACGCGGCGACCAAGGCAGCGGCACTGAAGCCCACCATGCGGCGCTTGCCCCACCGGGTCCGCCGGCGAGATCCGGTTGTGGTCTCCGATGCCCCTTGTGCGGCCATCTCCGCCCGCAGCACCGTCCTGGCCTCGTCGAAAGCGCGCGGCCGCACCGGCTCGGCGTTCCTCAGATCCCTCAGCAGGTCCATTTCATCAAGCATCAGTTGCCCTCCCTCACCGTGTTGTGATCGGTCAGCAGCGCGGCCATCCCCGGCGCGTCCCGCAGCGCCATGCGCGCCTCGTGCAGGTAGCGGCGTGCCGTCCCCGGCGGTACGCCGATCGCCCGCCCCGCGTCGGCGACGGTCAGGTCCTCCCACGCGACCAGGGTCAAGATCTCCCGCTGCTGCGGCTTGAGCAGCGTCAGGGCGCGCCGCAGCACCGACTCGACGTCGACGCGGTTGTCCACGGCGGCCCACGGATCCCACCCGGACGCCATGTCAGCCTCCACGTTCGGCCGCAGCTCCTCGGTCCGCCGGGACCGCCAGTGCCGCCGGAGAGTGTTGTGCGCCACACCGAACAACCACGGGCCGGCGTCAGGAAACGAGCGATCGTACTTCGCCCGGGACGCGAACGCCGCCACCCACACCTCGCCGAGCAGGTCCTCGGCCCGTTCCCGGCCGACCCGTCGCGCCAGGTAAGCCCCCACCGCCACCTCGTGACGCCGGACCACCTGGACGAAAGCATCGTCATCGCCATCGAGCGACCGAACGATCAACTCCGCATCCTCCGGATCAGATGTCATGACCCTCCTCGTAGTGGGATCGCCTTACATCCAGCAATTGCCAACTGATGGGTGAACCGTTCAGCAGAGACGTCGAGCGGTGACTGCCGACCCATCGTGATACCAAGGGCGTTCGACGAGCCCGGCGAGGCGAGGTCGGCCCCGACCAGGGTCTCGGTAGTGCCACCGGTCCGGTGGCGGTAGTCATCGGGGTCGAACTCGCTGACGGAAATCCGGACGTGCACGGCATAGTGGCGGGGCCTCCCAGTGTCAAAGGGTGTGACGACTAAGGGAGGCCCTTTGAACCGAGAAGCCCGCGAGAGCTTCACCGCGTTCGTCGAGGCGCGCTCCGCGAACCTGATCCGCAGCGCGTACGTGCTCACCGGCGACCAGCACGCGGCCGAGGATCTGTTGCAGACCGTGCTCGCCAAGACGGCGGCCCGCTGGCGCCACATCCGTGAGAACCCCGAGGCGTACGTGCGCCGCGCCATGTACAACGAGCAGGTCAGCCGGTGGCGGCGCCGCGGCCGCGAGGCGACGGTCGAGAAGCCACCGGAACGCGCTGGCCGGGATCTCACCGGCGATGTGGATCTGCGGCTGTCGCTGCGGGAGGCGTTGCTCGCACTGCCGCCGCGCAAGCGCGCGGTGCTCGTCCTGCGCTACTTCGAGGATCTCCCCGAGAGCCAGGTCGCCGACATCCTGGGCTGTTCGGTCGGCACGGTGCGCAGCCAGGCGCACCGTGCGCTCGCTCGGCTGCGCGAGCTGGTGCCCGATGCCGCGCTCGACTTCGAGAAGACGGGAAGCTGAGATGACGAACGAGATGCTCAGGGACGCGTTCGAGGAGCTGGCGGACGAGGCGCACCCGGTGGACGACTTGGCGGGGCGGGCGCTCCGGCGGCTGGACGCGCGGCGCCGCAACAGGCGGGTGACCGGCGTCGTGCTTGCCATCGCGTCGGCGGTGGCCGTGCCGTGGGTGGTGTTCGGCCCCGGTTTCGGTGGGGAGGGCTCCACGCCGGATGTGGAGGTGAAGCCGAAGCCGCGTCCGCTGCCGGCCGATACCCGGGCGGAGGCGAAGGTCACCCTGGGATGCATGCGTGACGGGGTGCCGAGGGACGAGATGGGCAGGCGCCGGCCGGATCTGGGCAAGGTCTCTGACTTCCGGCTCCTGGTCAGGCAGCAGGTCGGCCGCCAGTTCGTCGCGGCGGTGGGCACCGGTCGGGGCTTTGTGACGTGCGTCGGCGCCAAGAACGTCGGCAACGTGAGCGGGCCCATGTTCCATCCCTGGCAGGCCGCGCCGGGCGGCGACCTGTGGGCCTTCCGCGGGAAGGTCCGGCTGGACCGCAAGGTGAGCGAGAGCACCGCCGACGGCCATCCATATAACCTGCACCAACTCGTGTTCGGCCGGGTCAAGCCGGAGGTCGCCCGCCTCACCGTCTACTGGAACCGCAACCGGAAGGCCGACGCCGCCGTCCAGAACGGGTTCTTCATCGCGCGGACGCACAGCCGGGTCGTGCCGGCCGGAGTGCCGGGAGACAACGACATCGATGCCACCGGAATGTCCGATCCGGACGACCAGGTGACCAAGGTGGTCGCCTACAACGCGGCCGGCCGGGTCGTGAGCACCATGACGCCACCGTTCCCGGGGATGTGAACCCCGGCGGGAAGTCTTACCGGGGCCGTGCTGGTGACCGCGGGTTCGCTGTTCTCGAAGATGGCCGACGGAGTGGAGCCAGGGCGATCCTGGCTCCACTCCGTGGTGCGGGTGTGTCACTGGAACTGTGCGAAGAACCTCCAGATCTCTCCCTTGGTCCAGGTGGCGACGCCACTCTCGTTGGAGGAGCCGTCGACCGGACCGGGAATGTGGCCTCCGTCGAACGCGGCCCATTGGACCGGGTACCCGGCGCGGCAGCCCGAGTAGGCGGTGGTGATGTGCGTCCGGCTGCCTTGGGCGGGCTCGCGCGGGCTCTGGGGAGCGCAGCCGTTGTTGGCGACGAACTTGTCGCGCAGTGACCGTCCTTGCGCGATGGTGAGGACGGAGTCACTGATGCCGTGGATTCCGAAGTAGGCGATGGGCTGGGTGCCGCCGCTGCACCCGCTGATCTGGCCGCCGGCGATGACCGCGACGGCCCTGAAGGCGTTCGCCCGGGCGCATGCGAGTGCGTAGCTCATGCCGCCGCCCCAGCTGAACCCCGTGGCGAAGCGCTGTGTCGTGTTGACGCAGAGGCCGCTCTCGATGAGCCGGATCATGTCGTCGACGAAGGTGACGTCCTCACCGCCCGAATTGGCCCAGCCGTTGCCCAGGCCCTGGGGGGCGACGAGGATCGCGCTGTTGTTCGACTGTTCCTGTTGGCCGTAGTAGGACCAGGCGCTTCCGCTCGTTCCACCCGAGGCGACGTCGCCGGCGGTTCCACCCCGCCAGTGGAACGCGAAGACCAGCCGGTAGGGGTGGCTGTTGTTGTAGTTGGACGGAACCCTGAGGATGAAGCTGCGGCTCTTACCGCTGCTCTGGATCGTGTGCGTACCGCTTGCGAGCGTCGGGGCGTTGCCGCATCCGCCGTTGCCGCCGGACGACAGCTTGACCATCTGCCACTGCTGGTTGGCGCCGCCCCAGTCGGCGTACTGGACGATGTTCGCGTTGTCGGCGGTGGAGGCTCCTTGGACCTCCACGGCCTTGCCGCTGCTGCGGTTGATCAGGCGGACGTGGTTTGCGTCGGAGTCGGCCAGGCGGAACTGCTGGTTGGCACCGTTGTGGTCGGCCCACTGCTGGATCGCGGCACCGTCGCCCGTCGAGGCGCCGGCCACGTCGAGCACCTTGCCCGAATGCCGGGCCTTCAGCCGGTAGAAGCCGCCACCGGAGTCCACGAACTGCCACTGCTGGTTGGTTCCATCGTGGCGCGTCCATTGGCTGATCCGCGCGCCGTCGCCGGTGGACGAGCCAGAGACGTCCAGCGCCTTGCCGCTGTTGCGATTGACCATGACGTACCAGGCGTTGGTGTCCACCGTCGCCGCCTCGGCAGGCGCCGGGTTCACCACGACGAGCATGCCGGCCCCGAGGGCCGCCGCCACCGCGGCGGCGAACCGGGACCACCTGCGATGCCTGTGCGGAGGGGCGGGGGAAGCCGCACCGTAGGTCTTCATCGATTCACCCTCTCGCTCGTGGCAGGTCAGGTGCGGGTCCAGCGTTGGTTGCTGCCGTTCCAGCAGGAGTAGAGCTGGATCGGGGCGCCGTTGCCGCTGCCGGCGGCGTCCAGGCAGAGGCCGGACTGGACGCCGACGATGGATCCGTCGGAGTTGAGGCGCCATTTCTGGTTGTCGCCGCCCCAGCAGTTGTAGATCTGGACTCTGGCGCCGTTGCCGGTGCCGGCGGCGTCCAGGCACTTGTTGCCGTAGACCTTGAGCTCGCCCGCGTCGGTGGAGGTCCACTGCTGGTTGGTGCCGCTGTGGCAGTCCCACAGGTTGATCTGGGTGCCGTCGGTGGTGCTGGAATTGGGCACGTCCAGGCAACGGCCTGAACCGACGCCCTTGATCGTTCCAGAACCGGGGTTGGGCGTGGTGCCGCCGTTGAGGGCGTTGAGGACTGAGGTGTAGGCAGGCTTCTTGTTGCCGTTCCCGTCGAACAGCAGCGGCGTCTGCTCCGAACGCCAGGAGTCGGTGTCGCGAACGCCCCAGACGGTGATGCCGAGGCAGCGCGAGACGGCCAGGCAGTCGTTGGTGACGTTGGCGTAGGTCGTGGGCGAGGCGCCCTGGATGTCGAGTTCGGTGATGGCCACGTCGACGCCGAGGGCGGCGAAGTTCTGCAGCGTGGTGCGGAAGTTGCTGTTGTAAGGGCTGCCGCTGTTGAAGTGAGCCTGGAAGCCGACGCAGTCGATCGGCACGCCGCGCTGCTTGAAGTCGCGGACCATGGCGTACATGGCCTGGGTCTTGGCCCAGGTCCAGTTCTCGACGTTGTAGTCGTTGTAGCAGAGCTTGGCGGCCGGGTCGGCGGCGCGCGCGGTGCGGAAGGCGACCTCGATCCAGTCGTTGCCGGTGCGCTGCAGGTTGGAGTCTCGGCGGGCTCCCGAGCTGCCGTCGGCGAAGGCCTCGTTCACGACGTCCCACTGGACGATCTTGCCCTTGTAGTGGGCCATGACGCCGTTGATGTGGTTGATCATCGCCTGGCGCAGCGTGCTGCCGCTGAGACTCTGCATCCAGCCGGGCTGCTGGGAGTGCCAGGCCAGGGTGTGGCCGCGCACCTGCTTGCCGTTCTGGACCGCCCAGTTGTAGACGCGGTCGCCGGCGGTGAAGTTGAACTGGCCCCGCTGGGGTTCGGTGGCGTCGATCTTCATTTCGTTCTCGGCGGTCACCGAGTTGAACTCGCGGTTGGCGATCGTGGTGTACGTCGAGTCGTTGAGCCTGCCCGAGGCGATGGCGGTGCCGAAGTAACGGCCGTTCTGTGCCGCCGCAGCACCCAGCGTGCTCGCCGCGGCGGCGGCCGGAGCCGGTGCCACCAGAGCGGCGGTCGCGGTGAGCACCCCGAGGGCGCCTGCGACGAGGGCCCGCCTGCGGATCCTGGACCTGGGCATGGCTTTCGTACGCATGTCTGTTCCTCCATGAATGCATGAATGAACGAGGGGTGGAAGCACGGGACACAGCCCGTGGGAAGCACGGGACACAGCCCGTGTGACAGACGCCGCGCTCCATCACCGGGAACGCACACACCACCACGGCGTCGCGGACTCAGTGTGTGAGCCCACACAGATTCCGTCAATAGTTTCGAAATATTTCATCGCGTATGTCCAGTCGGCGAGTTCTATACGCGATCTACCAGCCCATCTGTGTCCGAAAGTTTTTCGAAGGTCTGGGCCCTTGACGATGTCGCTCAGCCTCATATTTACTCCGGCCACCACCACCCCCGATCGTCCGATGGAGAGGAGGTCCCCTTCGGCAGCGGAATGTTAGCGCTAACACTCATGCCGAACGAAAGGAAGAAGCTCATGTTGAAGATCGGTGCGGTGCTGGCATCGCTCCTGCTGTCGGCGCTCCTGTCCGTGACGAACGCACAGGCCGCTCGCGCCGCGACAGTGGATGTGAACAAGTGGTACGTCCTGGTCAATCGCAACAGCGGCAAGGCCCTGGACGTCTACAACCTGGCGACCAACGACGGCGCCCGCATCACCCAGTGGACCCGGAATGATCAGAACCAGCAGCAGTGGCAGTTCGTCGACTCCGGCGGCGGTTACTACCGCATCAAGTCCCGCCACTCCGGCAAGGTGCTGGACGTCCACAACTTCTCCACCGCCAACGGCGGCTCGATCGTCCAGTGGGCCGACCTGAACGGCGCCAACCAGCAGTGGCGGCTGGCCGACAGCCCGGGTGGCCACGTGAGGCTCGTCTCGCGCCACAGCAGCAAGGCCCTCGAAGTGCAAGGCGCCTCCACCGCCGACAACGCCAACATCGTCCAGTACGACGACTGGGGCGGCAACAACCAGCAGTGGCAGCTCGTCGAGGTCGGCGGCAGCGGCCCCGATCCGACGTGCAATCTTCCGTCGACATACCGCTGGACATCAACGGGCCCGCTGGCGCAGCCCAAGCCGGGGTGGGTCTCGCTCAAGGACTTCACCGTCGCCCCCTACAACGGCAGGCATCTCGTCTATGCGACGACGCACGACACGGGGACGAAGTGGGGTTCGATGAACTTCGGCCTGTTCACCAACTGGTCGGAGATGGCCTCGGCCAGCCAGAACACGATGTCGAATTCCACCGTCGCGCCCACGCTCTTCTACTTCGCGCCGAAGAACATCTGGGTGCTCGCCTACCAATGGGGAGGGACCGCCTTCTCCTACCGGACGTCGAGCGACCCCACCAACCCGAATGGCTGGTCATCACAGCAGGTGCTCTCCACCGCCAGCATCAGCGACTCCGGGACAGGACCCATCGACCAGACGCTCATCGGTGACAGCACGAACATGTACCTGTTCTTCGCCGGTGACAACGGCAAGATCTACCGGGCCAGTATGCCGATCGGGAACTTCCCGGGCAGTTTCGGCTCGACCGCGACAGTGATCATGAGTGACACGAGGAACAACCTGTTCGAAGCCGTTCAGGTCTACAAGCTCCAGGGCCAGAACCGCTACCTCATGATCGTCGAGGCGATCGGCTCGCAAGGTCGTTACTTCCGCTCGTTCACGGCCACCAGTCTGAACGGTACGTGGACGCCACAGGCCGCGACCGAGAGCAATCCCTTCGCAGGCAAGGCCAACAGTGGCGCCACCTGGACCAACGACATCAGCCATGGCGAACTGATCCGCGCCAGCGCCGATCAGACCTTCACCGTCGATCCCTGCAATCTGCAATTGCTCTACCAGGGGCGCAACCCCAACTCCGGCGGCGACTACGGCCTCCTCCCCTACCGGCCGGGCCTGCTGACACTGCAGCGCTAACGCCGTGACACGGATCCGGCTCCGGCGTGGATCCGGCCGGGGCGGGCTCGGCGGAAGGCCGAGCCCGCCCAGGTCACCGCAGACAGGACGACCGTCGGCTTCGTCGCCGACCGCAGCGCGGCCACAACGGTCGTCTGAGCCCTGGACACCGGGTCCATGGGGTGGCCGCGCACCCCATGGACCCGGCCTTCACATCACTGAGGAGCGATCTCCATGAGCAGGAGACGAATCCGCGCGCTGCTGACCATGGTGTCCCTGGCCGTGGCGCTCAGCCCGGCCACCCAGGCTCAAGCGCACGCCGTTGTCCAGCGCTTGAGCCCGGCCACCCAGGCTCAAGCGCTGGACAACGGCGTGGGCCGCACCCCGCCGATGGGGTGGAACACCTGGAACACGTTCGGCTGCAACATCAACGAGACACTGATCCGGCAGACTGCCGACGCGCTCGTCAGCTCCGGCATGCGCGACCTCGGATATCAGTACGTCGTGGTCGACGACTGCTGGTTCGATCCCAACCGCGACCCGGCCGGCAACCTGCGGGCCAATCCGTCGAGATTCCCGAGCGGCATGAAGGCGGTCGGCGACTACCTGCACGCCAGGGGTCTGAAGTTCGGTCTCTACCAAGCGCCCCTGGACCGTACCTGCGCCCAGTACTTCGGCTCCTATCCGGGTGCCACCGGCAGTCTCAACCACGAGGCCCAGGACGCCCGGCAGTTCGCCGCCTGGGGCGTCGACTATCTCAAGTACGACTGGTGTTCTCCCACCGGCACCATCGACGACCAGGTACGCACCTTCGCGAAGATGCGCGACGCCCTGGCGGCCACCGGACGGCCGATCCTCTACAGCATCAACCCCAACAGCATCCATGAGAAGACCGGCCCGCAGCGGAACTGGGGTGACGTCGCCAACATCTGGCGCACGACCGAGGACATCACCAACGTCTGGAACTCCGGCCAGACCAACGGCTACCCCATGGGCATCCAGAACATCGTCAACGTCAACGTGCCCCTGTCGGGCTACGCCAAGCCGGGGCAGTTCAACGACCCCGACATGATGGTGGTCGGCCGGGGCGGCATGACCGACACCGAGATGCGCAGCCACTTCGCCCTGTGGGCCATCATGGCCGCGCCGCTGATCGCGGGAAACGACATGCGGAACATGGACGCCGCGACCGCCACGATCATGAAGAACCAGAATCTGATCGCCATCAATCAGGACCCGCTCGGCCTCCAGGCGAACCAGATCAGCAACGACGGCACCCGCCGCGTCCTGGCCAAACGGCTCAGCAACGGCGACATCGCAGTCGCGCTGTTCAACCAGGGAGGCAGCACGACGACGGTCAGCACCACCACCTCGGCGATCGGTCTGTCCGGCAACTCCTTCAGCCTCCGTGAGGCCTGGACGAACGCCGTCACCTCGACCACCGGGGCCATCTCGGCGAGCGTGCCTTCTCATGGCACCGTCGTGTTCCGGGTCAGCGGCGGAACGCCCAACCCCGTATCCCAGATCAAGGGCGTTGGGTCGGGAAGATGCCTCGACGTCACCGGAGCTTCCCAGGCCAACGGAACGCGGGTGGAGATCTGGGACTGCAACGGCCAGAGCAACCAGCAGTGGACCTCCACGGCGGCCGGCGAACTGCGGGTCTACGGAAGCAAGTGCCTCGACGTGAACGACAACGGCACCGCCGACGGAACCAGCGTGATCATTTGGGACTGCAACGGCCAGACCAACCAGAAGTGGCGCGTCAACTCCGACGGAAGCATCACCGCCCTCGGCGCGAACAAATGCCTGGACGTACCCAGCAACTCAACGGCCAACGGTGTCTACGTCCAGATCTGGACGTGCAACGGTGCCGCCAACCAACGCTGGACCCGCATCTGATCGTCTTCTCGAGATCCCTGGTCTGGGCGATCCTCAACAGACCGCCCAGACCAGGGAGCGCCGCAGCAGTTCATGGACCGCATCGGCCCCGATCATGTTCGACGCCCTGCCGCTGGGCAAGCAGTACTTCGAACCGTCCTTTGCCCCAGCCGACCAACGCCTCAAGCCGCTGGAGTTGCAACGCCGGCGCCAGTACGCCGAACGCGAGCGGCAGCGGCCTGATTCCATCCCGAATTCGCCGAGGACGACCGGTCGGCGGGCCAGGTGCCGGGCTCGGCGAGCTCGATGATGTTGCCAAGGTTGTCGGCGACGAACGCGATGCGCTGACCGATCTGCGCCACCTCCATGGGCCCGCCGATCAACTCCACGTCGAGGTCACGCAGCTCGGCGACGGCCGCGTCCAGATCTTGGACGGCGACACAGAAGTGGTGCAGGCGCGACGGGTCCATGCTCTTCAGGACGTCGTCGGTCGGCGCCTGGCGGTTCGCCGCGCCCGCGAGAAGCTCAATCTTGACGTCACCGCTGACGATGTAGACGAACGTCGTGCCGTGGGAGTCGAACCGCTGGTCAACAGTGAAGCCGAGGCTGCTCGAATACCACTCGATGGTGGCCTCGAGATCCTCGGGAGTCACGCTGATTCCGACATGGTCGTGTGCGAAAGAAATGCTCATGCGACCGATGCTCGCCGCGCGTCGAGCCTGGAACCAGTGACGGAGCGACGGTAGGAAGACGGGTACCATCCTCGCCCCGTGGCCACGAGCGAGAATCGATCGTATGACCGTTGACGGGACGACGCTGGGTGCGACTTTGCGTGCATGGCGGGACCGCATCGCTCCAGCAACAGCGGGCCTGCCGAGCAGGCGCTCGCGCCGAGCGAAGGGACTGCGCCGGGAGGAGCTGGCGGAACTCGCCGGGATCTCGGTCGACTACGTCGTGCGTCTGGAGCAGGGACGCGCCACCACACCCTCGGCGCAGGTGGTCGCCGCACTCGCTCGCGCCCTGCAGCTCACCGACGCCGAACGGGATCATCTCTATCGGCTGGCCGGTCTGGTCCCACCGGCCGACCGGGAGGTCTCCGATCACATCCCGCCCGGTCTCCGCCGCCTTCTCAACCGCCTGGACGACACCGCCGCCGCGGTTTTCGCCGCGGACTGGCAACTGATCTGGTGGAACCGCAGCTGGGCGGGGCTCTTGGGCGACCCGTCGGCGACGCCGCCGCGGCTCCGCAACTTCGCTCGCGACACCTTCTCGATCGACGGCGCGGGCGCACGCCTGTCGCACTGGCCCGTGACCTCTCTCGCTCAGGACACGGTCGAGTCCGCGGTCGTGTCCGACCTGCGCCGCGCCACGGGACGCTTCCCGGACAGCGACCGTCTGACACACCTGATCCAGGTACTCACCACGGGCAACGAACGCTTCGCCGAGCTGTGGTCCTCCGGCACGGTCGGGGCGCATCGCGAAGACCACAAGATCGTCGATCATCCCGCGGTCGGGCCGATCTCGGTGGATTGCGACGTCATGACCGACGGCGACGCGGAACGAAAGATCGTCATCCTGACGGCGGCCCCGGACACCGAGGACGAGACCCGGTTCCGGCTGGCGGTCCTGTCCGGCGTCCCCGCCCCCGCTCGGGACTGAGCCGAACGACTCAGCCATACCGCGCCTGCGCGGCGCAATCCTCACAGAAGTGGACCTGCGTGGCGCAGATCTGCGTGGGATTCACGGCACCTGCACTTGCCCCCACCAGGGCACCGTCCACAAAACAATCACCCAGGAGAAACTTCAGCGGCGAGGAAGTACAGATCACCCTCGGGCCGCACAGGCCAGCCGGTCCCTGAGCCCTTCGGCCAGAACGCCCATCGCGGTCCCGCAATGTCGAAGTCAACCGGAGCAGCCCTTGGCTGCTTCCCGGCAACCGGCCAGCGCAGCACCTCCACTCGACCTACCTGATGAACCAGGTGGCCAGGTCCGGAACAATCTGCTCGGCGCCCGAATCGCCGCAGTCCGCAACCTGTCCTGCAGATGCCGCCCGCCGTCGCGGCCCAACCCTCTGGGCTACACCCCCCGAACGCGCCGAAGACCACGCCACGCTGTCCAGGGCATCCTTGGCCAACTACGCCTCGTACCGGCGTCACCGCGACTCACCAAGTCAGCAGGCAGGATCCGCCGCCCCCGGCCGAAAGTTCCAGAACCACCAGCCCAGCCAGTCAAAGATCGCGATGACCGCGGCGAGGCCGGTTACATCGCCCCACCTGACACCCTTACGCACGATGAGCTGGCCGAAAGGGCGGGGGTGGCTGTGGCGGCGGCGCAATCCGAGCGGCCGAGGCCTGCGAGGCGGTCGGCGCCACGATCGCGTCGAAGCTCCCAGGGCTCGGTCGGAGTATTGCTCTTACCTGGGGCCGGCGGACACTGCGGCGGCTACGGGGCCGAAGACCGGGTTTTGGAGGGCGTGGGCGCCGCCTGCGGCCCAGGCCAGGCTGATGGTCAGGCCGAGTGCGGCCGGGCCGTAGATGGTCTGGGGGCGGTGGCCGTCGTAGGCGACGTTGAACTCCTCAGGGACAAGGTTGCCGGCCTCGTTGAGGCGGCCGTTAATGGCGATCAGGTCGCGGTGCCAGAGGCTGCGGGTCTGTGGGGCGGTCATGATGATGAGGCGCTGGTCAGTGAGGTGGCTCGTAACCATCCCGTAGTCGTCCTGGAACGTTGATTGGATCGCTTGGGAGGCGAAGTCGGAGCGCTGGTAGAAGTTCTCGGCGCCGAGCGCCATGATGATCTCGTCATAGGTGAGCGTGATGGAGGTTCGCCAACCGACGTAGTAGTCCTGCAGGAAGACCTTCTCCCCTTCACCGACGAACAGCTGAGTGGCTTGGACCGGGAGGTCACCGCCGTCGATGAGGGTCGCGTACACGGCGCAGGCGTCATTCCACAGTTGCGCCCGCTGGGCCACGTGGGGATCCTCTTGGGCGCCTCGACCTCGACCAAATGTCGCCATGCCGATAGTTCACCTGAACAGCAGCCCACAGTGGTGGGCCAGGTTCGGTCAGGCGGGCGTGGGCGGCGGGTCAGGTCGATCATCACCGGAGCGCCAGCACTGTACGGGCGTCCTCTGGTGGTCAGAAGGCTTCATTCGCGTGCGCGTCGTGCGGTCGTGATCCGCGCGGGCCGAGGCCAGCTTGCGCGTGCTGGAGCTGGTTTTTCGGAGATGTTGCAGCCGTTCATCGTGGCGGGCTCGGGTGTGCCCCGCCCTGGACGACCTGGATCGCCTGTTCCGGGGTAGCTCCGTGGCGTCTATCTGGTGGCGGAACAGTGTGATCGCCTCGTCAGGATAACCCCAAGTGCGTATTGTAGTTGCCTGATTGCAGTTCGTATCGGCTGCTGGAGGTACCTCATGAAACGTGCCCTCGTGAGCGCGGCGCTCGCCGCTGTAGCAGCGTTCGCCGCGCCCATCCCGGTCGCGCAAGCAGCGCCGTGCGCGGCCCAGCCACCTGTGCCGAGCGGGAATGTCTGTCCAGGCCCGTTCTGTCCAATCCGATGCCCAGGGCCGAACTGTCCTGTCTCTCTCCACCTGGATCTCGCAGGACTCCCACTACCACTCGGCCAGCCAACCGGGTAGTCGGAGTTCCGTGGTGACGTCGCGGAGTTCGGCGTCGTGGGCGTCCATCCAGTCTTCGGCAAGTTGAAACACACGCTCGCTTCCGAAGGTCTGGACGCTGATCAGCACATTGATCGTCCAGTCGATGCGCTTGCTCCAGGGCCACTGCTCGTCGAACTGTTGAAGCCTGCGTTCGGCATGGATGCGGCTCTGGGCGCCGGCAAGTCAGGTGAAGGCCACTCCTATGGCGCCAGCGGCGTCCGGTGCGACCCCACTCCCAAGCCGTCTGAGAATCGTCTCCTCAAGCGCCTTCTCGGATGAGAGCCTTCACCCTGACTGACTCAGAAGACCGGTGCCCTGCTGCACGCGCGAACCGTCAGCGTCCCCGGACCACACCGGCCCGGGCGCGACGGTCATCTTCGGCGCGGCGCCGAGTACCTCGTCTGCGCCAGCCTCCACTCGGAACTGTGGGTTTGTGCCGATGCGCGCAGAGGTGTCACTGGAAAGCAGCAAGGCTAGGTATTGGTCGCCTCACATGCGGTGCTTTCGACGTGGGTGACGGCGTCGCTCAGTGCGTCCCAAGGTCAGTACCAGGCGTGGCAGACCATCAGCGGCACACCTTCGACACCGCCTCCTCGACCGCATGGTCGCCCCAGGAGAGCGTCATGGCCGAGCACACGGACTTGAGCTCACGCATGACTTACACGGCGGCCTTCTCCGCTCACCGGCCATGGCGGAACGTCATTCAGCGCGCATGACCGTGACCGCGAAACGCGACTGACTTAGTACGGCATGGCAGGTACGCCCGTCACGCCCCTGTACTTGTGGGTCTCAGTCGGGCGAGATGACGGTGCGGCTGGGGTGAGCCATGGCCTCGGGCCGCTCGGCGGGCCGGTGCTTCGGAAGGACCGGTTCCATTCGGTAGAGGGAGGGCATGCTCGGACGGGGGTGTGGCTGTGGTGTGGGGCCGCCGGCGAGCGCGTTGATGAGGTCGTGCGCGGTGAGCAGCCCGATCAGGGTGCGGTCGTCGTCGATGACGGCGACGTAGTCGGTGTTGGCGCTGAGCATGGCGCGGGCCGCCGTCGGGATGGGGTCGTCGGCGAGCACGGCCAGCAGGGGGCTGCCGGGCAGGAGGTCACGGACGGGGCGCCGGGCTCGTCCGGGACCGGCGGACTCCCAGGTCGCCATGAGGATCTGCGCGTCGACGACGCCCATGAAGCTGCCCTCGGCGCTGACGACCGGCAGGTGGTGGATCCGGGCCTGGCACATGAGCTCCCAGGCCATCAGGACCGACTCCTCGGGAGTGATGGTGAGCAGATCGGTGGTCATCACCTGGGCCACGGTTCGTGCTTCGAGTGGTGTGCGCGCGTTCATGAGGCTCTCCCGGGATCAGCGGTCGGTCGGCCGCACTTGACGCTTCCAGTCTTTGTTTCCGGCATCGGATCCGGCAGAGGCGCAGGTCCTGCGAATCCCGTGGTCTGGCGACCAGACGTCCCCTCCATAAGGGACCTTCGGCCCTGAATCCGGCACCGGAAGCTTGATGGAGTGGAGGTCCATCGGCAGACAAAGGAGCTCATCATGCCCTCGACTCGAGGCAAAGGGGAGAGCGGCTTCAACCCACCGGCCGAGCATGTGCGGGCCGCCGTCGAGGCGGCGACGTGGGCGCCGTCGGTGCACAACACCCAGCCATGGCTGTTCACCTGGAGCGGAGATCGGATCACTGTGCGCGCGGATGCCGACCGGCGGCTGAGCGTGGCCGATCCCGAGGGCCGGGAGATGCTGATCAGCTGCGGTGCCGCGATCTTCACCTTGCGCGTGGCCGCGCGCCATCTGGGATACGAGCCTGAGGTCGCGCTGCTGCCCGACCCGGACCGGCCGCACCTGCTCGCCGATGTGAGCCTGCGCGAACGGGCGCCTGAGTCGGAGGACAACGGGCGGCTGTACGGGGAGATCCGGCGCCGCCGTACCCATCGCGGGGCGTTCAAGCCGGACCCGGTCGCCGAAGCACTGCTGTCGGTCTTGCGGCAGGAGGCGCAGAGTGAGGGCGCCACGCTGCGGATCATCGTGGACGCGCCTACCCGCGGAGCCATCGCGGCTTTGACGGTCGCCGCCGAGCACGTTCACCAGCGCACCCCCTCGTACGCGGGAGAGCTGGCCAGGTGGGCGCCGGCCCCGGGCAACCCGCGCCGGGAAGGCGTTCACGAGGGCGCCTACCCGAAGGAGGCACCGCACACAGAGCCGCACTTTCCCGGGAGGGACTTCGCGCGCGGGCACGGCTGGGGCACCGCTGCCGAGGAGAGACCCGTCGACTGGCCGGATGAGCCGGTGACCGGAGTGGCGTGCGTTCTCACCACCAAGGGCGACGAGGCCGAAGACTGGCTCCGCGCCGGACAGGCGCTGCAACGGGTCCTGCTCCGTGCGTCGGTGGAGGAGGACGTGTCAGCGGCGTTCCACACGCAGGCCCTCGAGATCCCCGAACTGCGGGAGTTCATCCGGACACGGTTCTGCGCCGGAGAGCACCCTCAACTGGTCCTGCGGCTGGGAGCGGCCACGGGCGAGTTCGCCACGGTGCGCCGACCCGTCGAACACGTTCTCACCGAAGAGGCCTGAGGTGGCATCGAAGGCGAGATTGCCCTCGCGCCTCAGGGGCAGGGGCACAGCGGTGGTCGATGACGTTAATGACAATGGAGACCATGCGATGGCAAAGAACGCACCCCTGTCGAAGCAGGAAGCGCGGCTGATCGACGCCTACTGGGCGGCTACCAACTATCTGTCGGCGGCGCAGATCTATCTGTTGGCCAATCCGTTGCTGCGCGAGCCGTTGCGGCCTGAGCACATCAAGCCGCGGCTGCTGGGGCACTGGGGGACGACGCCCGGCCTGAACTTCTGTTACGCCCATCTCAACCGGCTCATCCAGGCACGCGATCTGGACATGATCTACATCATGGGCCCGGGGCATGGTGGTCCTGCGGCGGTGGCGAACGCGTGGCTGGAGGGCACCTACAGCGAGGTCTATCCGGAGGTGCCGCAGGACGAGACCGGGATGCAGCGGCTGTTCAGGCAATTCTCCTTCCCCGGCGGGGTGCCCAGTCATGTGGCGCCGGAGACGCCGGGGTCGATCCATGAGGGCGGCGAGCTGGGCTATTCGCTCGCGCATGCCTTCGGCGCCGCGTTCGACAACCCGGACCTGACCGTGGCGTGCATCGTGGGGGATGGTGAGGCCGAGACCGGTCCGCTGGCGGCGTCCTGGCACGCCAACAAGTTCCTGGATCCGGTGAACGACGGCGCGGTGCTGCCCATCCTGCACCTGAACGGCTACAAGATCGCCAATCCGGCGGTGCTGGCTCGGATTCCCGAGGAGGAGCTGGTCCAGCTCTTCGACGGCTACGGCTACAACCCCTATCTGGTCACCGGCGACGACCCTGCCAAGATGCACCAAGGCATGGCCGCCGCGCTGGACCGCGCGTTCGACGAGATCGCCGCGATCCAGCACGGCGCTCGCACCGGCAAGGTCCACGAGCGCCGCCGCTGGCCGATGATCATCCTGCGGACCCCCAAGGGCTGGACCGGGCCGCAGGAGGTCGACGGCGTCCCGGTCGAAGGCACGTGGCGTGCCCACCAGGTGCCCCTGGCGGGCGTACGTGACAATCCCGAGCACCTCGCTCAACTCGAGACGTGGCTGCGGTCCTACCGGCCCGAGCGTCTTTTCGATGACGAGGGCCGGCCGACGGCCGAGCTGCGCGCGATGGCGCCGACGGGGGATCGGCGGATGAGCGCCAACCCGCACGCCAACGGCGGTCTCCTGCTGCGTCCCCTGGTCCTGCCGGACTTCCGCGGCTACGCGGTGCCCGTCGACAAGCCCGGCACGACCTCCACCGAACCGACCAGGCGGCTCGGCGCATTCCTGCGCGACGTCATCACCGCCAACCCCGACAACTTCCGGATCATGGGGCCGGACGAGACGGCCTCCAACCGGCTCGGTGACGTCTTCGAGGTCACCGACCGTGTCTTCACCGGCGAACGCCACGAGTCCGACGAGCATCTGGCGGCGAACGGCCGTGTCATGGAGATCCTGTCGGAGCATCTGTGCCAGGGCTGGCTGGAGGGCTATCTACTGACCGGGCGGCACGGGCTGTTCAACAGCTACGAGGCGTTCATCCACATCGTCGACTCGATGTTCAACCAGCACGCCAAATGGCTCAAGGTGACCCGGCACCTGCCGTGGCGGCGCCCGATCGCCTCGCTCAACTACCTGCTGTCGTCGCATGTCTGGCGCCAGGACCACAACGGCTTCACCCATCAGGACCCGGGCTTCCTGGACGTCGTCATGAACAAGAAGGCCGAGATCGTCCGGGTCTACCTGCCGCCGGACGCCAACACCCTGCTGTCGGTCGGCGACCACTGCCTGCGCTCGCGCGACCACATCAACGTGGTGGTCGCGGGCAAGCAGCCCGCGCTCAACTGGCTGCCGATGGACGCCGCCGTCCTGCACTGCACCCGCGGCATCGGGATCTGGGAATGGGCGAGCACCGACGGCGGGGCCGACCCCGACGTGGTGCTGGCCTGCGCCGGCGACATCCCGACCCTGGAGACCCTCGCCGCTGTCGACCTGCTCCGCCAGCACCTGCCCGACCTGCGTGTACGCGTCGTCAACGTGATCGATCTGATGAGGCTCCAGCCCGCCGGCGAACACCCCAACGGCCTGACCGAGCCGGAGTACGACGCGCTGTTCACCACCGACAAGCCGGTCATCTTCGCCTTCCACGGCTACCCCTACCTCATCCACCGCCTTACCTACCGCCGCAACGGCCACCACAACCTCCACGTCCGCGGCTACAAGGAGGAAGGCACCACCACGACGCCGTTCGACATGGTCATGCTGAACGACCTCGACCGCTACCACCTGGTCATGGACGTCATCGACCGTGTCCCCCACCTCGGCGGCCGCGTCGCCCACCTCCGCCAGCGCATGGCCGACCAACGCCTCGCGCTGCGCGCCTACACCCGCGAACACGGCGAGGACGCCCCCGAAGTCCGCGACTGGACCTGGCCCTACTAAGAGACGACCAGGAGGGTGCTCACGGTCAACCCGGGATCGAGCAACCTCAAGCTGAGCCTGCTCGACCACGACGCCACGGCCCTGACCTGGCCACCGGGCCGGGTGCCGGGAGGGCGAACGGCTGGCGGCGCCGCACCCGTGCGAACTCTCGTCCTCACAGCCCGGAAAGACCTGGAATCGCTCGACACAGGCACATGCAGCGCCCTTGCCACAGGCAGAGGCCCGGCCGCTGAGCCGAGACCAATGCCGCCGTTCGAGGGACTTTCGACCTTAGGCAGGACCTGCGGAGATGCCGCAGTGTGGAGGCGAAATCAACAACTCCACGCAGGGCCAGAATTGGAGGAGGGTCCCATGGGCACCGCCGTTGAAGCAGTCATGACCACCGACGTCATCGCCGTACCCGAGCAAGCACCGTTCAAGGAGATCGTGCAGACTCTGCGCCTGCACGGGGTGGACGCCGTACCGGTCGTGCGGCCCGACGGCACCCTGTGCGGAGTGGTCTCGGCGACCGACCTGCTGCTCAAAGAGGCCGACCCCGGCGCGACCGAAGACCCGCACCCGTTCGCCGGGCCCCGCCGGCGACGCGAGATCCGCAAGACCGCCGGGACCGTCGCGTGCGACCTCATGACCACGCCCGCGATCACCATCTCTCCCACCGCGACCGTCGAACAGGCCGCCCGGACCATGCGGCGCCACCACGTCAGCAGGCTGCCCGTCACCGACCCGGCGACCGGACGGCTGGCCGGCATCATCAGCCGCAGCGACGCCCTGCGCGTCTACACCCGACCCGACCACGACATCCACGACGACGTCCTGCACACCATCATCGCCGACCAGTTCGGCTGGGACGCCAACCTCTACACCGTCGATGTCCAGCAGGGACAGGTCCGCGTCCAGGGACAGGTCGAACGACGCTCACAAATCCCCCAACTGCTGCACGCCATCCGCAGACTGGAAGGCGTCGTGTCGGCCCAAGGCCACCTGAGCTGGACCATCGACGACACCTACGCCCAGCACTACCCCACCCTGTGACAACGGCGAGAACACCTCGCTCATTCAGGCCCCGGCCGGAGCACTGACAGCTCCTGCCGGGGTCAGCCGGGATGAAGCGGTCTCGTCGTCGGATAGGACGGCTCGCAAGAGGGACGTCGTGCCCTTCGCTCGTCGTTGTCCGGCGACCGGGCAGGTGACCCACATCGCTAGGAAGCACGCCGCCTGGCGGACGTGTGCCCCGCATTCTCAGGACCTTCGCCCCTCCCTACGCCGTTCTTGGTGGACGCACAGTGAGATGAGGAGGTGGACCTCATGAACACCGTTCACGCGATGGCGTTCTCAGGGCCCGGCGGAGGTTGGGGCCATATGGAAGCCAACGGCTGGTCCGGCTGGATGTGGGTCTTGGGACCGATCATGATGGTCGCCTGGCTCGCGGTGATCACGGCTGTCGTCTGGCTCGTGCTCCAGGCAACCGCGAACAGCCGCCCGCAGACGAGAACGACACCGGTCGAAGGCGCCGGGATCGAGCGGGCGCGCGGCATCCTCGCCGAGCGGCTCGCCCGTGGCGAGATCGATGCCGAGGACTACCAAGAGCGTCTGGCCAAGCTGACATGAGTGGACACGCATCGCAGATGGAGATCGTCACAAAGCCGTCGGGGCGGGAGATCCTCGCCCCGTACCAGCGCACCACCGCCCAGGTCGCAGCCGACCTGGGCGGCGATGTGAAGGCGGGACTCAGCGTCCCGGAGGCCGCCGCCCGGCTGGAACGCTCAGGACCCAACACCCTTCCGGCTCCGCGGCGCCGTGGACCGGTCGTCCGATTCCTGCTGCAGTTTCACAGCCCGCTCATTTACGTACTGCTCCTCTCGGCCGTGATCACCGCGGTTCTTGGTGATCATGTGGACGCCGCGGTGATCCTCGGCGTCGTCATCGCCAACGCCATCGTGGGCTTCGCTCAGGAGGCCCGCGCCGAGAAGGCCCTGGCCGCGCTGGTGGCCATGACGCAGATCAGCGCCACGGTGATCCGCGACGGAACCGCCCGGGTCATCCCCTCCACAGATCTGGTACCCGGCGACCTGGTGGTCCTGGAAGCGGGTGGAAAGGTCCCCGCCGACCTGCGGGTGGCGCACAGCGACGACCTGCAGATCGACGAGTCCGCGCTCACCGGCGAGTCGGCGCCGGTCTCGAAAGACCCCGAGGCAGTGACCGCAGAGGCGGTTCTGGCCGATCGCCACAACATGGCTTACTCCGGCACGCTCGTCACCCATGGCACCGGCACCGCAATCGTGACCGCCACGGGCGCCGCCACAGAGCTGGGACTCATCCACCATCTGGTCGGCCAGGCCACGGCGGTGCAGACCCCGCTGACCCGCAAGATCGCCCGCTTCAGCCGGCTGGTCACCGTGGCGATCCTGGGCCTGGCCGCGCTGACGTTCCTGATCGGCGTGCTGCGCGGCCAGCCCGCCGCCGAGATGCTCACCGCCGCCGTCGCACTCGCGGTCGGTGCCATTCCCGAGGGGCTGCCCGCGGTCGTCACGATCACGCTGGCGTTCGGAGTGGCCCGCATGGTGCGGCGAAACGCGATCATCCGCAGGCTTCCCGCGGTGGAGACCCTCGGCAGCACGACCGTCATCTGCACCGACAAGACCGGCACCCTCACCGAGAACCGGATGACCGTGACCACGGTCGCCACCGGCGGCCACCTCTACGACGTGACCGGCACCGGCTACGCCCCGCATGGTCGGCTGCTCCTGGCCGGGCACCCGGTCGATGTCGGTGCGCACCCCGGGCTAGGCGCCACCCTCAAGGCCGGGCTTGCCTGCAACGACGCTCACATCGTGCCCGAGGGGAATGAATGGAAGCTGGTCGGCGACCCCACGGAGGGAGCTCTCGTCACCAGCGCCGCCAAAGCGGGAATCGACTCCGTCCCCGACCGCGTCGAGACCCTGCCCTTCGCCTCCGAACGGCAGTACATGGCGACCCTGCACCAGGACGGCATCGTCTACGTGAAGGGTTCGGTGGAACGGGTCCTCGCCCTTTGCGACACGCAACTGGACGCAGGCGGCGCATCCCAGCCGCTCGATCATCCCGCGGTGACTGAGCTGGCCGAGGCCCTCGGCCGTCAAGGACTGCGCGTGCTGGCCTTCGCCAGCGGCGAACCGGCGGCGCCCGGAGCGGGCCTGGACGCGCTCCCCAGCTTGACGCTGCTGGGCCTGCAGGCCATGCACGACCCGCCGCGTCCGGCCGCAGCCGACGCGGTGCGCGCCTGCCGGACCGCCGGGATCCAGGTCAAGATGATCACCGGTGACCACGCCGAGACCGCCGCGGCCATCGGCGCCCAGATCGGTCTGTCGGGCGAGGTCATGACGGGTCCCGATATCGCCGCCTGCCCAGACGAACAGCTGCCTGACGCCGTGGAACGCGCCGCCGTCTTCGCCCGCGTCTCCCCCGAGCAGAAGCTGCGCCTCGTCCGGGCGTTGCAGAGCCGGTCGCATGTGATCGCCATGACCGGTGACGGCGTCAACGACGCGCCCGCACTCAAGCAGGCCGACATCGGCGTGGCCATGGGCCAGGCGGGCACCGAGGTCGCCAAAGAGTCGGCCGACATGGTCCTCACCGACGACGACTTCGCCTCCATCGAGGCGGCAGTCGAAGAAGGCCGCGGCGTCTTCGACAACCTGGTCAAGTTCATCGTCTGGGCGCTGCCCGCCAACATCGGCCTCGGCCTGGTCCTGGTGGCCGCCATCGTCATCGGCGGCGAACTGCCCATCCTGCCCGTCCAGGTTCTCTGGCTGAACATGACCGCGATCCTCGTCCTCGGCCTGCCGTTCGCCCTCGAACCCCACGACGACGACATCATGCACCGGCCACCCCGCGACCCGGCCCTGCCCTTGATCACCCGCCCGCTCGCGGCACGCATCCTGCTCGTGTCCGCGATCCTGCTCACCGGAGCGTTCGGCCTCTTCCACTGGGAACAGAACCAGGGCGCCTCCCTCGCCGAAGCACGCACCATCGTCGTCAACGTCTTCGCGATGACGCTCCTGACCTACCTCTTCAACTGCCTGTCCATGCACCGCCCCATGCTCCTGCGAGGCATTCGCCGCAACCCCTGGGTCGGCGCCGGAGCCCTAGCCCTCATCGCGATCCAGCTCCTCTACACCTACGCGCCGTTCATGAACGACCTATTCCGCTCGGCGCCCATCAACGCCGGCGCATGGGCACGCGTCACCGCCGTAGCGGTCCTGGCCTACGCCCTCGTCGAACTGGCCAAACGACTGACCCGCCCATCCCCCCACGAACGGAAGAACTACCAACCGCCGTCGGCCTTTACATTGTAGATCTCAAACAACGGCTGGCCTGGCCTGAAGGGCCGCAGCTAAGCCAAACCCACCACGGTGAATGCTTCGAGCAGGACCAGAATGCCGAGGGTGACCAGCGCCGCGGCGCGCACGACTCGTCATGGGCGGTGACTGGGAGCTCCGGTAAGACATCCGGGGCGCGGCCGTGGCTGCGCAGGTCGATCGTGATGTTCGCGTGCGGCGGAGTCTGGCTGGTCCGTTCCCCGCCACCTGACGTGCTGGCAGAGCTTGCCGAAGATCGGCCTCCCCGCCGACCGGCGGTCGGCGGTCGGCGGGGAGGCCGCGGCCTCGCTCGGCCGGTCGCTATCGGGTGCGGCCGGGCAGGCGACCGGCAACCAGCGGGATGACGATCACCGCGGCCACCAGATGGGTGGCGAACAGGGTGAGTCTCGTCGCGACCGTCGCCGATATGAGCAGGTCGGGCACGATCGACAGCGCGGTGAGGACGAGGGTGACCGCGAGGAACATGCGCTTGGGCGACGCGGCCCAGCGACGCAGCGCCACGGCCAGCAGCACGCCGATCGCGCTGAACAGCAGTGTCAGCTCGGTGAAGCCGAGCAGCGGGACCGGCTCGCCGGCGATCTCCAAGGGCACCCCCGCCCCCCGGGCGATGGCGGCGGTGACCGTGGTGGCCACGGCGGCGGCGACGCAGGCGAACAGGCCGGTGCGCCACATCGGGATGGTGCGGGCAGCGGTCGTGGCAGGGGTCGTGGCGGCGGTCATCGGGGGCTGGGCGGCGCCGAGGCTGCTGGAGGTGACGTTGCTCGTCATGGTCTGACCTGACCTCTCGCGTAAAGGGATGTCCGATGGAAGCGGAGTGTCCGACGGATACTTAATGTAAGCTAGACACATCATGGCCGAGCTGACAAGAGGTTGGTGCGATGAAGGCGCTCTGGGATCTCCGCGACCAGCCGGAGAAGAAACCGCGCATGCCGCTCTCGGTGTCCGCGATCGTCGACGCGGCCATTGCGATCGCCGACGCAGAGGGCATCGAGGCGGTCTCCATGCAGCGCGTCGCCGCCGATCTCGGCTTCACCAAGATGTCGCTCTACCGCTACGTCTCGAACAAGTCCGAGCTGCTCAGCATCATGATCGACACGGCGGTGGGAGAACCGCCCGACCTGAGCAAGGTCCCCGGTGGCTGGCGGGCCAAATTGCAGGAGTTCGTCCGGCAGCTCACCGAGGTCTGGCGGCAGCACCCCTGGCTGCCCGCCGTCACCGTGGGCGCCCGCGTCATGGGCCCCCGCGAGGCCGGATGGACCGAGAGCGCGATGGCCGCGCTGGCCGGAACCGGACTCACCGGCGACGAGCGCATGGCCGCCGCGTTCCTGCTGGTCGGGCACGTCCGCACCACCCAATCGATGATCACGGCAGGTACCCAGGCCTGGTCGGGCGGCAGTGAGATGGCCGAGCTGATCCGCAGCCGGGCGGACCTGTTTCCCGAGCTCAGCCAGGCGCTGAGCGGCCCCACCCCCGCCCTGGACGACAACGCCCGCGCCTTCGGCCTGGACCGCCTCCTCGACGGCCTGGCCACCCTCATCCAGGAACGCTCATGACAGCCTCCACGCTGGCCGCGAGCTACCTCGCCGCCCTTGAGCGCGGCGACCTGGAGGGAGTCCTGGCGCTCTTCCACCCTGAGGCGATCGTCCACTCCCCGCTGTACGGGCCGTCGCCCGCTGTGGAGTTCTACCCGAGACTGCTCGCCGACACCGGTCGCTCCGAACTCCACCTCCGTGGCGTCACCCAGGGCGAACGTCTCGTCGGCGTCTGGTTCCACTTCGACTGGACACTGCCCTCGGGCACCGCGGCCGGCTTCGAATGCGTGGACATGCTGGAACTCGACGAAGAAGGCCTGATCACCAACCTGCGCATCTTCTATGACACCGTGACCACCCGCACGGCGTTCGAACGCGAGACGGGTGGCTCCTGGCGTCCCACCACCTGACACGGCCGACCCCGTAAGTCAGGTCGGTCTCCTGCCGCCGGCCATCCGCGAGGCGAGCCCCAAAGGGCCGAAGGTCCCGAGGGAAAGGACCGCTTGGCTCTGCAGGTACGACCTCGTGCGGCGGGAGGCTGAAACCGTTAGGAGGTCGACATGCAAGTCATTCCAGAACAGAGACGTGTCATCGTCGGCGTCGACGGATCCCCGAACTCCATCGCCGCCTTGGTTCGCGCCTCGAAGGAAGCCCGTCTCCGGCACGCCCGCCTGGACGTCATCCAGGTCCTGCCTCGCGAGGAGCCACGGAATCCGAGCCTCGTGCAAAGGGCCCGGGCGTGGCTGCGCCTGCGTGCGCTGGTGGCCAGGACCATCCCGCGGTCCCGGCATCTCACGGCCCGGCTGCGCATCGCGCACGGTCACCCTGCTCAGGCGCTCACCGCCGCCGCCGATCGTGCGGAACTGCTGGTCATCGGCGCACGTGTTCACTCCGAGCACGGCAATCCCTTTGGTGGTGACACCGTCCCGGGCATCCTGGCGACCGCGCATTGCGAGGTCATCGTCTGCGCCGACCACGCCGCAAGCAGCGCCTTCAGCGCCGCGGCCTCCGGCGCCACGGCGTCTGAGGCGATCAGAGGAGGTTGAGATGGAACGGCGCAAGGTCGGAGACGTCATGACCAGGGACGTGATCAGCGTCCCGGAGGACACCCTGTTCGTCGAGATCGTCGAGACGCTGGCCGAGAACCGGATCAGCGCCGTACCCGTGGTGGGCGAGCACAACGAGGTCTTGGGGATCGTCACGGAAGCCGACCTGCTCCGCAAGGAGGAGTTCAGCGACCGGGGCGCCGGTACCAGGCCGCTGTTGGAGAGCCCGCGGCACCGCCGGGCTCGCGCTAAGGCCACCGCTACCGATGCCCGCAGCGCCATGAGCACCCCCGCGGTGGTCGTCACTCCGGACACCACCGTGGCCGCGGCCTCGCGGCGGATGGCCAAGAGGGGCTTCAAGCACCTTCCCGTCGTTGACGATCAAGGCCGGTTGGACGGCATCGTTTCCCGCGCCGACCTGCTGCGCGTGTTCCTGCGTTCCGACGATGACATCCGCGACGAGATCATCCGTGAGGTCCTGGTGGACCGCCTGTGGCAGGTCCCGTCCAGGATCCAGGTCCGGGTCAACGCGGGCGTGGTCTCGCTGACCGGCCGGGTCGAGCTCAAGAGCATGATCCCGATGCTGATCCGGCTGACCGCCGGCACCGAAGGCGTCGTCGACGTGGTGGCGCGGCTGGGTTACGAGAAGGACGACACCCGGCCCGGCCCCTACGCGGAGGCGTGACGGCGATGACAAGCACACTCAGAGCGAGTCCGTCGGCCGAAGGGCCCGCCGCAGCCGTCAGCGAGACCCACATCGGGATCGTGTTCTTCGCCGGCGACCGCGCCTACAAACTGAAAAAGCCGGTCGACCTGGACTTCCTCGACTTCTCCACCAGGCAGGCCCGCGAACACGCCTGCAACCGGGAGGTGGAGCTCAACCGGCGCTTCTCCCCCGACGTCTACCTCGGCGTCGCCGACGTCCACGGTCCGTCCGGCGAGGTCTGCGATCACCTGGTGGTCATGCGGCGGATGCCCGGTGCCCGGCGCCTGGCCACCCTCGTCCGAGCGCACGCCCCCGTCGACGACACCTTGCGTACGATCGCCAAGCGGCTGGCCGCCTGGCACGCCATCGCTCCCCGCGGCCCGGCGGTGTCAGCCGAGGGCACGCGCGACGCTCTCCGCGACCGCTGGAAGGCCAGCTTCGAACAGGTCCGCCCCTTCCACGACCAAGCGATCCCCGCTGCCGACGCCCTCGAGATCGAACGGCTCACACGACGATTCCTGGACGGCCGCCGGCCGCTCTTCGACTCCCGCGTCACCGGCGGCCGCATCGTGGACGGCCACGGCGACCTGCTCGCAGGCGACATCTTCGTCCTGGACGACGGCCCGCGCATCCTGGACTGCCTGGAGTTCGACGACCGGCTGCGCTACCTGGACGGCCTCGACGACGCCGCGTTCCTGGCCATGGACCTCGAACGCCTCGGCGCACCGCATCTGGCCGAGCACTTCATGCGCCGGTACGCCGAGTACGCCGCCGACCCCGCGCCGCCCTCACTACGACACCACTATGTGGCCTACCGCGCGTTCGTCCGCGCCAAAGTCGCCTGCTTCCGGCACCAGCAAGGCGACCCCCATGCCGCCGCCGAAGCCCGAGCACTCGGCCAGATCGCTCTCCGCCACCTGCGCGCCGGACGGGTCAGCCTGATCCTCGTCGGAGGCCTGCCCGGCACCGGCAAGACCACCCTGGCCGGCGCACTCGCCGATCAACTGGGCTGCACCATGCTCAGCTCCGACCGGACCCGCAAAGAGCTGGCAGGCCTGCCGGCCGAGGAGTCCGCCGCCGCTCCATACGGCACGGGCATCTACGACCCCAGCTCCACCGACCGCACCTATGCCACACTCCTCGACCGGGCTCGCCGACTCCTCCAGATGGGCGAGACCGTCCTTCTTGACGCCTCCTGGATCGCGCGGAGCCATCGCGATGAGGCGATCGCCCTTGCCTCTGAGTTTCGCGCCGACTTCCACGCATTGCGCTGCGAAGCCCCAGCCCGACTCGCCACCGAACGGCTTCGCACCCGCCCGCACGGCGCGTCAGACGCCGATACCAAGATCGCCGCCGCCATGGCGGCCGACGCCGTTCCCTGGCCCGGCGCCACCACCATCGACACCAGCGGCCCTGTCGACAAGGCGGTCGAACAGGCACTCTCGGTTATTCGCCCCGACATCCCAAGTACCTCCAGCACCGTTCACAGCAGCCCGCCCGGAGTTAAAGCCGCCAAGGCCACTGGATGAGGGCGCGGTCAGAGAGGGCCTTCAGCGCGAGCAAAAAGGACTTTGGTCCTAGGACCCCAAGCCATTCATTCGCCTACGGTCGGTTGTAGTCACCGCTTCCACAGTCAGGACACCACCCACCATGACCGATCAAAGTTCTCAGGAGCGCACTGGCATCCGGGTGTTCCTGGTGGACGACCACGAGGTCGTCCGCCGTGGCGTGGCCGCGCTGCTGTCGTCCGAGGACGACATCGAGGTCGTCGGCGAGGCCGGCTCGGTCGATCATGCACTCGCCCGCATCCCGGCGGCCCGGCCCGACGTGGCCGTACTGGACGTGCGGCTGCCCGACGGCGACGGCGTCACCCTGTGCCGGGACATCCGGTCACAGATGCCCCAGGTGGCCTGCCTGATGCTGACCTCCTTCGACGACCAGGACGCTCTGTTCGACGCGGTCATGGCGGGCGCCTCCGGCTATGTGCTCAAACAGATCCACGGATCTGACCTGGTGGGTGCGGTCCGCACCGTCGCTTCCGGCCAGTCGCTGCTGGACCCGCGCAGCACCGCCCAGATGCTGGAACGACTGCGCAAACGCCAAGAACCCAAAGAAAACCCGCTGTCAGGCCTGTCAGACCAGGAACGCCAGATCTTCGACCTCATCGGCGAAGGACTCACCAACCGCCAGATCGGCGAACGCATGTTCCTGGCCGAAAAAACCGTGAAGAACTACGTATCAAGCCTGTTCGCCAAGCTCGGCATGAGCCGCCGCACCCAAGCCGCCGCATACGCCGCCCAACTCAAGGCATCCTCCTCCAAAGACCACAAGAACAGCTAACGCCAGCCCGCCCCGCCAGGCAGCGAGGCCACAGGCTTCGAAGCACGCCGCGGAACCGGCTGGCCATCCCGGAGGAGCGAAGGTCCAAATGGCCAGGACCGGCGCGGTCTCATCGAGGTCGTTCACGGCCCTCTCTTTCCGTGGCGTGGGCGGATGGCGGTTCCCTTCAGGCTCGTACGGCCCGCGCGGACGTCCCAGGACCGAGGTTGAGGCACGGCGTCTCTGCCTCCAGGCTCATCCAGATCTTCCCGTTGAGACCCGTCTCCCTCACGACACCGTCACGCCGCGCTGCGCGCGCCCGTGCGGAAGAGGCCTACGAAGTGGTGGTCGGCCATCACGGACTCGGCGGCTTCGCCGGGCTCCTCCGAGGCTCGACGGGCCATGCGTCCCGCCGAAGCCGGTGCTGGCCTATGCCTTCGCGTCCGCCGCACAGCGGCACGCACGCCTGCGTGTGCTGCACGCCTGGCGGCCCACACCGCTGAGCATGGCAACGGATATCGACGTCTAGGCGGCGGACGCCGCGTCCCATGACCACCTCGCCGCAACGGTGGCTCCCTGGAACACGCGCCACCCCGAGATGAAGGTGATCGACAACGTCGGTCGCGCGCATCCCACCGACGCCCTCGTGGGCGCCTCGGCTCACGCCGACCTGGAGGTCGTGGGCTACCGAACGCACACGGGTCCGCATCTCGGCTCGGTAAGCCATGGCGCGATCCATCACACCCACTGCCCGTGGCCGTTGTGCGCCCCACAAGCCACCCGGTGACAGTCGAGTGAGCAGCACGAACACGTGGTCGGTACGAGGGCGCGCCGCCCACGTTCCGTACCAAGCTCTCGCCACCAGGCTCTTGCCGCAGCGTCTGCCGACAAGCGGACGGATTGCCAGGCACCTGACGACCGCGGGGGCCTTTGGCGAACTGGGCAGGGACTTTCGCCCCTACGACCACCTCATGCCCACAGGGGATGTTGGTGCGTGAAGGAAAACGCGCGCCGAATCAACGGACGAAATGGGCTACGTCATGCACACGACCACAAGATCTACACCGCTAACGAGTTCCACCGAGGTTCTCTGCGACTCTCAGGTGATGATCCGAGTCCACGGCGAGCTCGACATGGCTACCGGCGACGCGTTCCGCCGTCTGGTCAGTTCGACGATCGCCGGTGGACACTCCAAAGTGGTCGTCGAAATGTCCGGCGTGACGTTCTGTGACTCCGAGGGCCTGAGCGCTCTCTTGGACGCGACCCGCCACGCCGAGGCCGCAGGCGGCCTCCTCACGCTGGTGGACCTGCATCCCCGCGTCGCCAAGGTCATCCGCATCACCTGCCTCGATCGGTGCCTGCACATCGCCGCCCCCGACGCGAGTTGAGAGCTTGCCGCGCGCGCCCGAGAAATGATGACGACGGCGGTTGTGCGGCCCCATTCCGTTCATGCGCGACGCCAGGCGCGGTCTGCTGGACGGCGGGATCGGCGAGGAACGCGTCCACTATGAGGTCTTCGGGCCCGACCTGTGGAACCAGGGTTGACCAACGGAGTGGATCAAGCCGGATCAGCCCAGGCTGGGAGGGCTCAGCGGGACCGGGCGGCCTCGCATGATGTCCCCTTCGACCTGACCCTCTTCGAGGGCCGTGGCGTGGACGACGAGCCGGGCGTGGACGACGAGCCGGGCGTGGACGACGAGCCGGGCGTCGACCTCCCGTGCCTGCACCGGCGTGGTCGCCGCCGCGCTGAACCGCGACCGGTGGGCGGGAACAGCCAGGACCGGCCCAGCACCGCACACTGAACGGGCGTCTCGACGTTCTGCTGGCTTTACAGACAGCGTCTGCCAGCCGGTCAGGCAGTACCGGCAATGCCCCGCCCGCGCCAGCCACGGAACCGCGACCCGCCTTGCCATCGGCTCCAGCACCAGATCCTGGTCGGCCCGCGACAGGAGCGCTGTGGAGATCTCCGTCGACGTCTTGGTCCACTGCTCCCGGCGCTGATCGGAGGAGGTTCAGGCTTGGTCGTCGTTGAGGGGCGCGCGCCATTGCAGGAGGGTGCCGCCGCCCTCGCGTGGTCGTGTCTGGAACGAACCCCCCAGGTCGCCAGCCCGGTCGGCCATGTTGCGCAGGCCACTGCGGCGTCCGACGTCTTCGGGGATCCCGACACCGTTGTCCTCCACGCGCAGGACGGCCTCGTCGTCGCCGACCTCGACCGACACCGCGACACGGGTGGCCTGGGCATGCCGGGCGACGTTGGACAACGCCTCGGTCACCACCGCCAGCAGATGCTCACCAAGCGTGTCTCCGATGGCGGTGTCCAGGAGTCCGTCCAGGCGCACTGATGGAGCGAATCCCAGATTCTGGGTCGCGGCATCGATCACGGTGTGCAGCCGGTGGCGCAGGCTCTCCTCACCCGGCGCCGCCTGCAACGCGAAAATGGTCGAACGGATCTGCCGGATGGTGTCGTCCAGATCATCCACCGAACGCTGCAGCCGAACCGCCACATCGCGCTTCTCCACCAGCTTGATGGCGCTCATCAACGTCATCGCGGTAGCGAACAGCCGCTGGATCACCGTGTCATGCAGATCCTTGGCGATCCGGTCCCGGTCCTCCAGCATCGCCAAACGTTCAGCATCACGGCGCCGTCCGGCCAGCTCCAACGCGATCGCGGCCTGAGCGGCATAGGCCTCCAGCAACTGCTGGATCGACGCCCCAAACGGCGACGCCTCCGGGGCGCTCCCCACCGCGAGCACACCCCGCGCGCCCTCACCCACACCCAGCGGCACCAACAACAGCGGCCCCTCCGGCACACGACCGGCGAGCCCGGCACCAGCCACCTGCCCGGCACCGGCCGCCTGCCCGGCATCGGGCACCGACAACGGGCTGCCGCTGCGCAGCACCCGCCCCAGCAGCTCATCCCCCAGCGGCAACCGCAACCCGCGCAGATCACCAGGCAACCCGCCATCGGCAGCGATCACCACGAACTCGCCGGCCACCTCATCGACCAGCGAGACCGTGGCATGCGACGCGCCCGAGATCTCACGCGCCCGCCGCGCCACCAGTTCCAGCACCTGCTCCCGGTCAGCCCCCGACAGCAATGCGGTGGAGATCTCCGCCGACGCCTCGGTCCACTGCTCACGCCGCCGCGTCTCCTCATACAGCCGCGCGTTCTCGATCGCCACCCCCGCAGCCGTGGCCAGCGCGGTGACCACGATCTCATCCTCCTCGTCGAACTCGGCGCCACCACGCTTCTCGGTCAAATACAGGTTGCCGAACACCTCATCACGCACCCGGACCGGAACACCCAAAAAGCGCCGCATCGGCGGATGGTTCGCCGGGAACCCGTACGACTCCGGATGCCGGGAGAGATCCGGCAACCGCAACGGCTGCGGCTCCTTGATCAAAAGCCCCAGAATGCCGTGGCCGTGCGGCCAGTGCCCGATCGCCTCGATGTCCTCCTCGGCCACCCCCACGGTGATGAACTCCACCAGGTGCTCGCCCTCTTCGCTGATCACCCCCAACGCCCCGTACTGGGCATCGACCAGCGTCGTGGCCGCCTCGATGATCCGCCGCAGCACCGTCGCCAGATTCAGCTCGCTGCCGATCGACACGACCGCTTCCAGCAACGCGTGCACCCGGTCCCGCGTGCCCCGCACCGCCTCCAGCCGCACCTGCAACTCGGTCAGCAGATCATCAAGCCGCAACTGCGGAAGCAGCAGCCGTGCACGATCATCACCCGCTCCAGACACCGGCACCATCCGCCCAGTATCCCCCTGATCCGGCGCCGGCACCTCCGCCGAGAGACCCTGAGCCACGGTCACCCGACTGCGCGCCTTTTCCCAGGCCGCGCAGCGAGACCTACGGGACTGTCAAGGACCACGTCTCCAGCCCGTTCGCCTGACAGGCGTCGGGGACAGCCGGAAAACCAGGGACCTTGGTCCCTAATGCCGACCGCCGGTGCCCAAGCATGATGGGTTCATGCCCTTCGACCGCAGCGGCCTCGAGATCCTCGGCGACGCCGAGTGCTGGGCGCTGCTCGAATCGGCGCCCCTCGGCCGCATCGTCTTCACCGACCGGGCACTACCGGCCATCCAACCGGTCAACTTCGCCCTCTGCGACGGAGACGTGATCATCCGTACCTCACCCGGATCCAAACTCGCCGCGGCCACCCGCGGCGCCATCGTCGCCTTCGAAGCCGACCACTTCGACACCACCACCCGCACCGGTTGGTCAGTCGTCGCCATCGGCCCCGCCCGCACCGTGACCGACCCCCACGAACTCACCGCCCTCCAGCAGCTGCCACTCCGCCCATGGGGACCCAGCGTGCACGACCACTTCATCCGGATCCGACCCGAAATCCTCACCGGCCGACGCATCCCGGCAAACACCACCACCCCGGTCCCCCGCTGAAGACCCGAGCCCCAACGGGTCGATCAGACCCGAGGTCCCTGGCTCGAGAGACCGTGCCGCCTGCTGGGTGGCCTTCGTGATCGGACCGGATGGACCTGCGCGCCAGAGCCGGTGCGCGCATGATGATGATCGCCGCGGGCCCGTGATCGGCGGTGACCGCCGATGGCCCGCCGGGCGCAGCCGTTCAAGATCACGCTGCCGCCGCCGAGTGCGAGAAACACAGCAGCAGCACCGCCACCGTGGTGCGCCCGCAGAGGCCGAAGGTCCGTGCGCGCCGGGACGTCCGCGAACGGAAGGCACGACCACTGAGGACGTTCGCCTCTGCTGGGGACGCCCGGCCTGGCGGATCCTGGAGGCATGGAGATCGATGCGAACGGGCTGGAGGTGCTCGGCCACGCCGAATGCCTCGCCCTGATGCAGACCATCCCGATCGGGCGCGTGGTGTTCACCGAGCAGGCGCTTCCCGCCGTCCAGCCGGTCAACTTCGTCCTCGACGGGGACTCTGTGGTCATCCGCACCGCACCTGGCTCGAAGCTCGCGGCGGCCACCCGCGGAGCCGTCGTCGCGTTCGAGACCGATGACTTTGACACCACGGCCGGCACTGGCTGGTCCGTCACTGCCGTCGGCCAGGCTCGCGCGGTACGTGACCCCAAGGAGATCGCCCGGCTGTCCCGGCTGCCGCTGCAGCCCTGGTCGCCCGGGCCGAAAGAGCACTTCATCCGCATCTCCTGCCACCGCCTCACCGGCCGCCGGATCGTTCCGGTCGCTCCCGGCAGCGGCGGGCAGGCGGCCTGACCGACCGAGCCAGGCAGGAGCGGGTGTGGCTTCAAGCTGAGCATGCGCGGCCGGGTCCGCCTCGGCGCCGGGGTGGGGTTCAAGCTGAGCGGATCCTGAGGCCTCTCGCGGGTTCGTATGGGGGAACGCCCACCAGCTAGCCGGACCGCCGGTCACGGGATTCGACCGCTACGCCCACGGAGCCGGACGTCGAGGTCGACATCACCGCTCTGGACGCTCTGGAAGGCCTGCGTGCCAAAGTCACCAGCCAGGGCACGGTTTCGCGCTGGGCGCGTCAAGCCAGACCTGCTCGACGACCTCCAAGCCTTCGGTCTCGGAACCGACCGTTTGTTCCACGCCCTGCCCACCTACCGACGCTCAACAAACTGATCACCAGGCGGGCGACCGACGAAGACACTGAACAACTGCCGATGCCCTACTCAGTCGCCAGTCACGCGCCAGTTCCCTGGCCACGGCGCGCACCGTGTTCGCCGCTTGGGAGTCGGATCAGCGCTGGGGATCGTGGACGACGGCCACGGTGCAGGGCGCGTGATGAAGCAGCGCCGAGCTGGTCGCCCCGAGCAGGAGCGGATCCACGTTCCCCGTCCCGCGATCGCCCACGACCACCAGGGAGGCGGCCGCGGCCGCGTTGAGCAGGGCCGTGCGCGGTCCTTCCATGATCAGCGAGGTCCGCGCCTCCACCTGCGGGTACTTCTCACGCCAAGGCGCCACGGCGCGTTCCAGCCGGGCTCCGCACGACCGGGTGAGCGCGTCCCTGTCGGCGAACAGCGCCAGCTCGGACTCGGCGACCGCGCCCGGTTCCCAGCAGCCGTACACCGCCTCCAGCGTCCACCCGCGCAGCGCCGCCTCCTCGAACGCGAACGCCAGCGCCGCGTCCGCGCCAGGCGAACCGTCGACCCCGACAACGACGTGATCGTAGGAGGAGGCCGCCTGACGGACCACGACCACCGGACGACGCGAACGGACGGGCAACCGCAACGCGGTGGACCCCACCGCAAGCTCGTCCTGCTCATGCGAGCCGACCACGATGAGCTCGGCCTCAGATGACTCGTGCATCAGCGCCGCGTATGCCGGCCCGTCCATCAACCGCTTGCGCACCTTCACCGTGGGCGCGAGGTGCGCGGCGCGATCGGCACCATGGTCGAGAAGATGCTCGCCCATACGCTGGACGGTCCTCTCGATGTCATGGTCGACATGGCTGATCGGGTACGGCCAGCGCCAGCAGTGGCAGACGACCAGTTCCAGCCGGCGCAGGCGGGCCTCTTCGGCCGCCCACTGCAGCGCCCGGTCGCTCTCCACCATGCCGTCGTAGCCGACCAGGACATAGGGATACATGACCATGATTGCTCCCATCGGACGATCAAGTTGCGCAAGGTGCACTGCTCCATGGCCTCATAAAGGCCGTCGAGTCTGGTCTCCGGCAGCCCAGCGGGCGGGCGAACGCACAGGTCGACGCGGGTCGCCCGCGCGGGGCGCACATCGCTCATGACGAAGGTCGAGGTCACCTCCAGCCCGTCGGCGGGCATCCCGCGGCGCTTGAGGTGACGCCTCTGGTTGTACGCGGCGCACGCGGCCAAGCTCGCCACGAACAGCTCGACGGGCTTCGGCGCTGCGTCGTGGCCGCCATCCGAGTACGGCTGATCGACGTGGATCACGTGATCACGGACGAGGATCACGAACACGTCGTCCTGACGACAGATCACCTTGATGTCGTCCATCCCCGTCCTCCCTCCCCCGGCGCCGCACAGCGGCGGACTTCCCCGTTCTCGCTGCCTCCAGCGTCGCGGGATCCGAGAGCAGGCGTTAGGGCCAAAAGTCCTAGTAGGAAGGGGCACACGGCCCTCCGCGGCGGGCACAAAAGGGGCTGGTGCATGAACGCTGGCGCCGAACGTGCGAGTGCGGGGCCAGAGCCATGCTCCGGTCCCGCACTCCGCGTGGCGGTGGACTACTTGAGGATCGGGAAGCGCTGGACGAGTTCAGTCTTGCTCCAGCGGCGGCCGAATCCCAGGGTGTGTCCGGCGCTGACCATGGCCAGGCCGATGAGCACGATGGCGTAGACCAGGTGGTCGTCCATGAACACGTTGTTCTCCGGGGGCAGCACGGCGGTCCACATCAGGACCAGCAGCAGCGCGCCGCTCGCGGCGGCGATCCGCATGCCGATGCCCAAAGCCAGCGCCACGCCGATGCCCGCCAGGCCGATCATGAACAACCAGTCGGCCCAGGCCAGCCCGGCCAGGTCCTTGTAGAAGCCCTCGAACGGACCGGCCGGCGCGTTCTTCAAAAACCCCTCGGTCGGGCTCCCGCCCTCGATCCACGCCCGCGCGGCCGGAGTCTCGTGCCCAAGCCCAAAGGTCTTGTCCAAGAACGCCCACACAAACACCCACGCCAGCGAAAGCCTCGCGATCGCCCACACATAACGCGCCGCGACCGACTCGGTCAACGGCACCGGCGCCACCAGATGCGGACGCGGCATGGCCCGGCGCGACCTTACGGCAGGGCGGTCGGTGACGGTCATCGTCATCACACCTCTCTCCGGAGATCCGGACCTCGGTGATCCGGCTGAGGACACCGTCTCCCGAGCACCCCAGTGCCCGGTAGGAGCGTTGGACCCCCAACAACCAGGACCTAAGACCCCGAACGCGGCTCAAGCCACGACCCAACGGTCCCTGCCATAAAGGGACCTCCGAACCTGCTGCCGCCTCGGCGCAACGGCCTACCGTCGCCGAAAGTGACAGGCAAGGGACATCTCTGGGAGAACGCGGTGCACGCCAGAGGGATAAACGCGGTTCCATCGACTGCGCCGACGCTTGGGGTTCGACCGCAACCTGCTTCGGCGATGGGGCGACCGGATTTCATTGGGCGATCAGGCTGGCGCTCCCTGTCGTCATTTCGCCACTGCCACAGGTGTCCTCCATGGTCGTGGACCGGGTATACGACTCCGGCCTCCGCGCCGACCGCGCCGACGCCCTTCAGCACCCCCAAGCCATCGCCAAGCAGCCGCCAACCGACGCTCAGACCTCTATGGGACGGTCGACCGAGCAGCCCAGGACGCACACCGACTCGGGCTCGGAATCGGCGCTCGCAGACCTCCTCGCGGCAACGCCGACCGGCGTGCCGTTCCTCACCGGCCATCTGATCATCCGCCGACTCCATGACCAGCAAACCTCCGCGCTCACGGGATGCGGCATGGATGCATCTCGACCGGCGCCCCTTGCCTGACGACTGGTCATGTCGGCTCACTACGGGTCGTCGTCGAGTGGGGCGGGCTATCGCAGGAGGGGTGCTCCGCGTTCGCGCGGGCGTGCCGGGCGGCATGTGAGAACGCCTCGGTCACCATCGCCAGCAAATGCTCCCCGTGCTGATGGAGATCTCGACCGATCAGCGTTTGGCCTCCACGTCGATCTCCTCTCCGATCGTGGTCAGTCACCGGAACCGGCGGTCACGCGCGGCCGGTCAGCCTCTGCCGGCTCCGTCTGAAGGCGTCGCCGAAGGTTTTGGAACTGGCGCACCTGCATGATGAAGTGGGCCGGCTCGCCCAGCACGATCCCGGCGACCCGCTCGGGGATGCGGGGCTTGCCGCGCCCTCGGGTCCGGACGACGAGCCGGGTCTGCCCGTCTTCCACCGGCTGAAGGTGAAAGGCCCAGACCCCCTCGGTGTACGCCGACGGGTAGGTACCGCGGGGGTCGAAGGGCCTGCCCGTGGGCACCTGAAGGTCGGCCCGCAACACCAGTGTGCGGGGCTCGTCCAGCATCGCCACCGTGAACCAGGACGTCCCGTTCGGCATGGTGATCATTCGATCGCCCACCTTGACGCCCTGCCACTCCGGGACGATCCGTTCGGCACTGGGATGCCCGGTGTTATCAAGCCGGTCCCAGCTGTACCAGCCCCCGCGGTCGTGGCCCATCTGCACCAGCCAAGGCCACACCCGCTCGGGCGGAGCAGGCAGGGTGACGGCCATCGTGCTCTGACCGGTCGCCTCCGGAATGAGTTCGTCCCCCGGGTAGACACGGTTCGCCTCCTCGCTGGTCGCTCCCCAGCTCAGCAGCCGGGGCCGCACCAGTGCCGCGTAAGCACCAGCCGCACCGAGAACGGGCAGGACCGTACGAAAGCCGATCATGCTAGCCCCTCCTTCGATCAGTGGAACCTGCACAACCAGCACATCGCCGCCGCCGCGCCAGAGACAGGGGCGAAAGTCCATCGCACAGAGCCGGCTCACCTGCGTACGGAGGACTTTCGTCCCTGTCACCAGTCCACGCCACGGACGCACGGCGCGCGACACTGCGGCAAGCGCGGGCGAGGAGTGCAGCTTCTCGGATCTGTCACAGAAGCATGTGTCCGGCACCGTCAGCCATGTCGGCGGGGATCACAACCCTGCCTGGCAGGCGGCGTGCAGGGGCTGGTCCGTGGCAAGCCGCTCGTGCTGCCGAGCCCGTTCGACGGGTTGAAGACGCCGGTGGACGCGAGCGCGTGGGGCAAGCAGCTCGCGGTGTCCGGCGCAGGTGATCCAAAGCTGCCCGTTTCATCGAGGCCTGAGCGGGGCGATCCGCGCCTGACGGTCAGGTCAGACAGGGAACGAGCAGCGTCATCGGGATCGCAACGAGGCCGAATGCGCTGAGATATGTGAGCACGCACTGCCAGGCCGGGACCGGTGTCACCGGCTCGGTGAGGCGGCGCGCCCGCGCGACCACGGCGTGATCGGCCGCACCCAGCGCCCCTTGCGGAAGCGCCCCCGACTCCGCCCGGCTCGCCGCGAGCCGCAGGAGCGCGAGCGCGACGACGGGGCCGCCGTTGCGCCGGCGGGCGTGGTCGTCGGCCAGCATTTCCACCAACCGGGCTGCGCACTGGCGGGCGAGCCTCACGGCGGGCAAGCGCGGTACTGCGGCGGCGAGCACGTCGAACGGCAGCAGTATCAGGTGATGCCTGCCACGGGCGTGGGCCCGTTCGTGGTCGAGCACGGCGACCAGCTCACGCTCGTCGAGCAGGCCGATCAGCCCTGAAGTGATCACTACGCGGGCCCGCATGCCAGGCAGGCAGTACGCGGCCGCGGCAGGATGATCGATGACCTGGACACCCTGGTATCGCTCGGACCGTTCGGCCACCAGGTCGATCCGCGCACGGTGTTTGCCACGCAGCCGCGCGTTCTGGATGGTCGTGCGCGCCAAGAGCGCGAGCAGCCATCCCGCGATCGCCACTGCCCAGATCAACGCCACCACCTCGCTCGCCCCGAGACCGTCCAGCGGCCGTCCCTCCAGCGTCTGGATCACGAAGACATGCAGCCCATGGCGGAAGGTGAGCGCGAGGGGGGCGACCGCCAGCGCCAGCGCGGCGATCACCATGGACAGCCCTGCGGCTGAGGTTATCGCCTGCCAGAGCACCAGGCCCGCCCTGGGGCTGCGTTCGGCCCAGCCCGCCTTCGACAGCATGGATGGAACGGGCCCGAGCAGCACGACCGCCAAACCGAAGAAGCACACGGCCACCAGCAGCGGCTTCAAGATCACTTTGACCGCTCCCCGGCGCCTGCACCAGGGTCGTCGAGCGCATCGAGCACCCGGCGCAGAGCGGCCACATCGTCGGCACTGACCGAATCGAGGAAGTGGCTGAGCGCCGACTCCCGGTCCCGCGCCCCGGCAAAGGCCTCGTGCATCACCTCGGCCACATGCACGTCCTTGGTCTGCAGCGCGCTGTAGCGGTGCGCACGGCCTTCCTTGACTCGCGTCACCAGACCCTTGCGCACGAGCCGGTCCAGGATGGTGAGAACTGTCGTGTGCGCCGGCCCGGACGGCAGAACGCTCACTAGATCACTGGCCAGCGCACCCTCCGGCCGTGCCCACAGCTCGTTCATCACCGCGCGTTCGAGTTCACCGAGCCTCATGTCTCACCGCCTTCACCGTCCCCATGGGTTCCCTGAACACTAGCCGCATGACCGTGAGGGCACCCCCATCCGTACGGCCAAGGACCTCGACCAGCCTCCGGTCTGCCCTACGCTATGCCCAGCCAACTTCTACAGTACGTAGAAATAGGCTACCGATACGCCGAGCGTCGAACCGGTGATCTTCCTACCGGCAGACGTATTCGCCCACAACCTCGGATCGGACACCTCGAAGGAAACACCCGGCCCTGGAGGCCAGTTGTGATCCATCACTCCGCCGCACTCGGGCTCCCCCAACCTGGCCGCCTGCGCACGACCGCAGCGCGCCTCGGACTGCACGGGACGTTGAGGGCCTTGGCGGCCGTCCTCGCCGCCGCCGCGACAGTGCCGCTCGTAGCGCCCTCGGCCGACGCGCACGCAGAGCTCAAGAGCATCACGCCCGAGCACAAGTCCGTTCAGACCGCCTCACCGAACCAAGTGGTGCTCACCTTCAACCAGCCCGTCAACAGCCAGTTCACCGTCATCAGGGTGACCGGCCCGGACGGTGCACGTGCCGACTCAGGCAGTGCTCTGGTCGGCAGAGCGGTCGTTCGTCAGGGGCTGATGCCGCTGACGAAGCCAGGGGCGTATCAGGTGGCGTACCGGACGGTGTCGGTCGACGGACATGTGATCAGCGGGGCGCGGGAGTTCACGTTCAAACCTGGTCCCGTCGCGCCGCAGCCATCGGCCGCTTCCGCGCCTGCGGGCTCCGTGCCCACTCCGACGCAGACCCAGCGTCCGGGCGAGCAGTCCTCCTCGGGATTCTCGTGGGGGCTGATATTGCTCGGCGCTGTGGGGGCGGCAGTGGTGGCCGCCGCTGCCATGTCGTTCCGGCGAGGCCGGCGCCGTGCACGTTAACCGAGCGGCCTGACCGCACCCGCGTTCAAGCGGAAGTTCGCAGCCTGGCCGACAGCATCGTCAACGGCCAGCGCGCAGAGATCGAAGCGATGCAGCAGATGCTCCGCGATAGCGGCGCACCGCGGGCATCGAGTGCGCCACATGGTGAGCGCCCAGACCGTGCTGCGGTTGCAGGGGCTATACCGACCACATTTCTGTCTTCTAGGCCCTGAAGTACCCCCATGCCGCGCCCACCAAGGCACCGGCAAACAACCCGGCTAAGGGCCTTCTGCAACTGGCATGATCCGCACCTCAACCCCTGATCGCCGCAACGACATTGGGTTCCACCACCCCGGCCATTCATGGTGTCTCGTGGTCCAGCCCGCCGACTGCGCGACCAGGTGTGCAGCATCCTGGCCACCTCGCCAGGGCAGTCCTAGGCCGAGGCCGACCATTCGACGAGCGGCGGCCGGACCGCCGCACACAACGGATGGCCCCGGCCGTCGGTCAAACCCAGCCGAGCCACCAACAACCCACCTGCCACCGCGGCGTCCAGCACGTCGGGCTCGACTCCGTCGAACCACACCTTGGCACGCCGGAACATCGAGAACGCCCCGGCATCGTCCACGGTGCCCCACGACAAATACACGAACCGGCCACCCGGCCGTCCCTGAACATGGGGTCCCCGAAGATCCCAGCCGGTCCCCTTCGGCGTCGCGGTAATCTCCAGCTCCCACACCGCCGAACGAGCATCACCCGGGCGCAGTCCCAGGATCTCACTCGGGCGCTCCCGCCTCTGGACACCGACGTGAATATTGCGGTAGCCGGGGAATCCCGGCGCTCGACCACAGTCTCGCCCCGGCAGATTCGACGCCTCAATTCGCACCAGCACACCACCATCTTCTCGCAGCCCAGCCGAACGCGTGGCCCTCGGGGGCTCCCGCCCAAGGCCGCACGCCACCGGCGTACGTCGTCGGCCGCGCCCGTTCAGCAGCTCTTTCAGCGTGTGCAGCACGTACACCATGAACGGCAGCAGGAACAGCACGGTGCTGTCGATCAGGACCGGCGGCGCGGCCTCCTGGCGTGCGGCGTGCGATGCGAGTGACCTGGCCATGACATACCTCCCAGGGGTTTACCGAAGACCTGGCTAGAATATGAGGAAATCCTCGTTTTTTGTACTCGCGTCAGGAGCCTCGCGATGCCCCCTCCCAGGTCGGCCCATCGGCCCAGGAAGACGCCCAGACAGCAGCGCGCCTGGCGCACGCGCGCACGGATTCTGGCTGCGGCGGCTCGCGTTTTCGCCGAACACGGCTACGCCTCGGGGACCACCGACCGGATCGCCGCGCAAGCCGGACTCTCGATCGGCTCGCTGTACCAGTACTTCCCCAACAAGGACGCGATCCTGGTCACGCTCGCCCAGGCCCATCTGGACGACACGATTCAAGCCGCACGCACACACCTCACCCGGCCCCAGCCCCTGGAACGGTGGCTACCGGCCGTCACCGGTGCCCTGGTGTCGCCTGGACGGACGATGCCCGGGGCGTACGACGCCGCGCATAGACGCCTGCGTTGTGCCCAGATTGGGTGTGCGTGGTGCGTAGCAGGTCACAGGCGCGGGGCAGGCCAGCGACCGGGTGGCTGATCATGACGCAGCTGGGTGTGGGCGCGGTGATCTCCAGAGTGGTCGCGCCGATGTCGAGGTGCTGCCCGATCTACTGCAGTTCGGGGAACGAGCCGGGAGCGCTGTCCGGCGTGCTGATCAGTAAGTTGGGCCGAAATCTGCGCACGAGGGCGGCCAGCAGTGGCAGCGCCGCGACGCTCCCCAGCATGAGCGTCTCGTCACCAACGCATGGGCGACGTCGCGCCGGTCGTCGTTCAGCGCGCTGTTCCAGGCAGCCTGATACAGCAGGGTGCGTTCGGCAGCGAACGAGCAGGCCACCGCGACGGCCGGCAAGACCAGGGAGCCACGCCTGACCGGCTCCAGCGGCAGCGCCGCTGGAGCGAGCGCGCTGGATAACGACCAGGGCGAGCATGGCGAGGTGGTTGCGGGTGTGCTGCCTGGGCCAGGGCTGGGAGAGGATGCGGGCCCGTTACAGGTGCTGCCAGCGGGCGGCGGGGGCCCGACGGCATGGCGAGCGGCGTTCATCTCACCGGCGTAGGCGGCCCGCACTGCGGCAGACAGGCCACGGCCGATCGTCGTTTCTCCTCGGTTGGGTTGATGGGAGCCGACGCAAGGCTGACAACAGGCTGGCGGAGGGTGGGACAACGGGCTGGCGGAGGGCGATCTTGGCCCGCAACGTCCCGCGGCGGTGGTGAGCAAGACATCCCCCGGAAGCGGTGCCTGCGGGGGTCACCAGCCGACTTCGTCGCAGCCTTCATGGTCGGCGGGTTCGACCTGGAGGGTGGCGTGGGCGATGGCGTGGCGGTCGCGAAGCAGGTCGCGCGCTTGGTCCAGGACGGCGTGTGCGTGGGTCTGCTCGGCGGTCACCAGGTGGGCGGTCGCGACATGCATGCCAGAGGTCAAGGTCCACAGATGCAGGTCGTGCACGTCCTGGACGCCGTCGATGGCGGCCAGTTCGCCGGCCACGGCGTCGACGTCCAGGCCTTCGGGGGCATGCTGGCCGAGCACCGCGAGCACCTGGCGGCCCAGCACCAGGGCGCGGACGATGACGAACACCGCGATGGCGAGCGCGACCAGGGTGTCGAACAGGACCTGCCCGGTGGCGGCGACCAGGATGCCGGCTGCGATCACGCCGACCGATCCGGCGGTGTCGGCGAGCACCTCCAGGTAGGCGCCCTTGACGTTCAGACTGTCGGCGGCGCCCGCGCGCAGCAGGACCAGCGCGGCCAGGTTGACCGCCAGACCAAGCGCTCCGACCACCAGCATCGGCCCGGTGGAGACCTCGGCGTCGGCACCGATCCGGGACAGGGCCTCGACCGTGATGTAGACGGCGGTGCCCAGCATCACCAACACCGCGAACCCGGAGGCGAACACCTCGGCCCGGTAGGACCCGTAGGTGCGACGGCCGGTGGAATCAGGGCGCGCCGCGATCTTGGTGGCGACCAGCGCCGCGGCCAACGTCACCACGTCGGCGGCCATGTGCCCGGCGTCCGACAGCAGCGCCAGCGAACCCGAGATCAGCCCGTACGCCAGCTCCACCACGAAGAACGAGCCGACCAGCGCGAAGGCCGCTCCCAGCCGCCAGCGGTGCCGCCCTCCAGCATGCTCGGCAACCTGGCCTGCGCCGTGCCCGTGCCCATGCCCGTGCCCGGCGCCCATCACAGCTCCCGTTCGGGGTGGACGGCCTCGGTGTGCTCGATATGGGCCATGGCCAGATCCAACAGCATCCGCACATGCGCGTCGGCCAACCGGTAGTAGGCCATCCGGCCGGAACGTCGCACGCTCACCACCCGGTGCGCCCTCAGCAGCCGAAGCGCGTGCGAGGCCGCCGACTCGCTCATACCGCTGACCGCCGCCAGATCGCACACGCACAACTCACCGTCCAACAACGCCACCAGCAGACGCAGCCGCCTGGAGTCGGCCAGCAGCCCGAACACCTCGGCGGTGTCCTCCAGATCCTGCTCGGCGGGCATCCGCTCGCACACCGAGGCGACCCGCGGCGCATCCACCACGCGCACCGCACAACCGTCGAGCTCCAAAATCTGCTCATCTGAAGATCTGTTCATACATAGACTTTCATGGATGGGCGGTGGCTCTGTCAACCGCACGGCCCTTGCTCCCACATCGGGGCCGTGTGATCAGAGCGAATGACCGAGAGCCACGTCTCAGGTTCGCCACGCAGTGGTCGCGGCCAGATGTTGACCGCGGAAGTGAAGCGCCGGGATCCGGTCGGCATTCCCGGCCCGTGGAAGCGACCAGCGGAAACCCGACGTACGGGCGGACGGCCAGTTCCACCATTCGGGCAGGATCGGGCGTCACCGTGCGGTCCCATACTCGATCAGCCACTGGCAGGTGGCGCCACCGCCGATCGCGGCAGCGAGCGCTTCCAGGCTGTAAGCCGTGCGCGCAACGCAACGACGCGCTCGCCAGACAACTGCCCGGAACCACCTTGCAGCGGAGTGCGTCCAAAGGCCGTGCCGTCGCTAACGATCACTCGAACGTTGATCGCATTGGCGGTCGTCCTTCTCGTCGGCGCGGCGACACCGGGACGGGCGTGTGCCTGCAGTTGCGCGACCATGACCGACCAAGAGGCGTATGCCAAGGCCGATGCGGTGTTCACCGGACGAGTCCTTCAGCGTCAGGTGGAGTCCCAGGGGTGGGGTCTGTGGAAGGCACGCGGCAGCGGTGATCCCACAACTCTCGTCTTCGAGGTGAGCGCGGTCAACAAGGGCAAGGTCTCGCGTCGGCAGGATCTCCATACCGTCTCCGAGAGCGCCACTTGCGGACTCGAAGCACAGAAGGGGCGCGAGTACCTGGTCTTCGCTCAGCGAGACGGCGACGTATTGCGGGCGAATCTCTGCGGCGGCACACGGCCCGCCGGCAAGCCCCTCTCCGTCCCTTCCGCTCCAGCACATTCGCCTGCGCCGATGCATGCCCCTGCCGGATCGGCACCCTCCCCTCAGGACGTCAATGACGACCTGCCGGTCGCGGCGCGCGTGGCCATCGCGGGAGGTCTGGTGGCGCCGCTCGTCGTCGTCCTGTTCCTCCTCCGACGCCGCCGCCAGAGCCGCACCTGAGCAACCGCACCTGAGTCACCGCACCTGCACGCGAGCGTGAAGCGCGGGTCGCAGACCTGTCGCCTACGGCAGTGCGGGACTCCGAGCGCGAAATTGCCGGCCGTGGCCGGAGCTGTGGCGCGGCTGACGTTCATACGAGGGCGGTCCAGTACGACCAGAAGCGCTCAAGAATGAGCGCGGTGATGGTCAGGTACCACGCGGTGAGCACGACACCGTGGAATCCGGCTACCGATCGGGCTGCGTGCTGCAGGCGCGGGGGCATCCGCGACCGATCATCGGTGAGGTTGTGCAGCGTGGTGTACAGAAAGATCGGGATCATGACCGCCCACACAGCCATGCAGTACGGGCACAGGGCCTCGATCCGGTAGAGGCTCTGGAAGATCAGCCAGTGCACGAACAGCACGCCGAAGGTGGTCCCGGCCTGCAGGCCCCACCAGAACCAGCGCGGCAGCACGGCATCTGTCCACAGGATCACGCCGATCGTGGTCACCATGGCGAAACCCGCGATGCCCAGCAGCGGGTTGGGGAAGCCGAACGCCTCTGCCTGTGGGGTCGTCATCACCGAGCCGCACGACAACACCGGATTGATGCTGCAACTGGGCGTGTAGCCGGGATCCTTCAGCAGTGCCACTTTCTCAACGGCGAGCACGAACGCCGAGAGCAGGCCGATCGCGCCACCGCCTGCCAACAGACCCGGCAGAAGACGTGGAAAGGCTCCGCCGAAGGCTCCATGCCCTGTCGTGCAGGATGCCGCGATCGACTCACGGACGGCGACGGACTCCTCGTCCTGGGCGCCGGCTGCTTCAGGCGGCGAGTGCTGCATCGATGGCCGCCTTGAAGTCGTTGACGGAGCTGGGTTCGAGCTTCTTGCCGTTCAGGAAGAACGTGGGGGTTCCCTGCACCCCGAGTGCCTGCCCGTCGGCTACATCCTTCTTGATCCTCGCCAACGTCGCCGGGTCGTTGTAGGCCTTGTCCCAGGCGGCCATGTCCAGCTTCAGATCGACCGCGAAACCACGGAAGGTCTTGTCAGCGGCCACCCGCTTCTCACCCCACTGGGTCTGCGTCTCGTACATCCGCTGGTACATCGCCTCGAACTTGCCCTGCCGGGAGGCGGCCTCGACCGCACGGGCGGCGCGTTCGGCATTGAAGTGGCTGGGGATCGGGAAGTACCGCGCCACGAAGGTCACCTTCCCGGCGTACTCCTTGCGGAGTTGCTCGACTATCGGGAAGGCGGCCCGGCACGATTCACACTCGAAGTCCAGGAACTCCACCAGCGTCACCTTGCCGTCCGCAGCCGTCTGCAGCCGATGGCTGTCAGCCCGGACGAAGCGGGACTCCCCAGCAAGGACGGTCGGCTTCCCCTCGTCGGAGCCAAGCCGGTCAACCACCAGCAACGCGCCCACCACCAAAGCGAACGCGCTGGCGACCGCCAGCGTGGCGATGAGATTCCGCTTGCGAGCGGCCGCGCGCTGCTGCCGGATCCGTAGCTCCTCCACCTTGGTACGGCCCGCCTCCGGCCGCCCAGCCTCTCCCGCCACGCGCAATCACCACTCTCCTCGAATTTCTACAGAGTGTAGGAGAAGGCCGGGGCAGCCGAGCCATCACTTCACACGCTGGGGACAGGCAGGGCGCCCATACGGGCCACGGGAGCCACCCCGCACAACGCCCGATTCGGCGCCGTCACTTGATGACTGACCTGCGGCGGGCCGCCGAACGGCTCCACATCTGTCACATCGCGGACCGCTGTGCCCGCCCTCAACGGCAATTGGCGTCGAGGCCATGCGTGACCGGGCTGGCGGTGGCCGGGCCAGCGGTGGCCGGGGCGTTGGAAGGGTCGTCGCCGGCCCAGGCCACGTGGCCGTCGGGGCGGATGAGTGCGGCCGCCGGCCATCCTTCGTACGGCGTGGCTGCCAGGTCCAGCAGCACGTGGCGACCAGGACGGAGCAGGGCGAACAGCTCGCCGTCGGCCACCCGCAGGTTGGGCGCGCGCCTTCCGGTCAGGGGATGTGCGCCGGGAGGCGCCTCGTAGGCGACCGCGAGCCCCGACAACCGTTCCGCCAGTTCCCTGGACAAGTCGGGCACGGTGGCGATGAGGCGGCTGAGCAGCGCCCGCAGGTCCCGCCCCTCATGGGTGAACGTGGTCATGAGCGCGGTCTGCGCCCGCGTGCTGACCAGCAGGTCGGCGCCGACCGGGTGGCGTTCAGCATGGTAGGTGTCCAGGAGGCCGTCCTTCGCGGTGCCGGTGACTGCCGCGGCCAGCTTCCAGCCGAGGTTGGTGGCGTCCTGGATGCCCACGTTGAGGCCGACGCCGCCGGTGGGGAAGTGCATGTGCGCGGCGTCCCCGGCGAGGAAGACCCGGCGGGCGCGATAGCGCTCGGCCTGGCGCGTGGCGTTGCCGAAGCGGGACAGCCATCGCGGGGCGCGCATGCCGTAGTCGGTGCCGGCGATCGAGGCGACCTTCGCGCGCAATTCGTCGAGGGTGAGTTCTCCCGGCCAGCCGGACTGGACACTGGCGGGGTCGCTGCCGACGATCCGGTGGACGCCACCCGGGAGCGGAACGATCATCAGGCCGCCGTCCAGGCCGGACAGATTGGCGATGCCCGCCGGGGGCTGATCGAGCACGACGTCGCCGAGCCAGCCCCAGACGGTGGTGTCGGTGCCGGAGAAGCCGATGCCGGCCGCCTGGCGAACGGCGCTGCCCGTTCCGTCGCAGCCCACCACATAGGCGGCCTTCAGCGTGTACGACCCGGCCGGTCCTTCTGCGGTCACCGTCACCGCGTCCGCGTCCTGGGTGAGGCCGGTGACGCGGTGGCCGCGCCGTACCGTGGCGCCTGCGGCGAGCGCATTCTCCTCCAGCAGTTCCTCCGTGCGGGCCTGCGGTAGCGCCAGTGTGAAGGGGAACGGTGTGTCCAGCACGCTGAAGTCCATGCGGTCGTCCAAGCCGCCGAAGTGGCCACTGGGGATGTGCGGACCCTCGGCGAGGAAGCGGTCGACGACGCCGCGGAAGGCCAGGATCTCCAGCGTGCGGGGATGGATGGTGAGCGCCTTGGAGTGCGGATCACGCTCGTTCCTGGCTTCCAGCACCGTGACCTCCACGCCGCCCAGCCGCAGCTCGGCGGCCAGCCACAGTCCCACCGGGCCGGCCCCGACGACGATGACCTGTTCCATGAAGGATCCTCTCTCTTGGTCAGTGACCAACAGTAGACTTGGTCAGTGACCAAAAGGCAAGAGGCGGTTGTGCGGGCGGCGCTGGAGATCCTGGAGGACAAGGGCGTCGAGGCGGTGTCGATGCGCGCCATCGCCGAGCGTCTGGGCGTGCGGATGAACACCGTGCTGTGGCACGCCAAGACCAAGGCCCACCTGCTGGAACTCATGGCCGACGCGATCGTCGGCGAGGCGTCCACGCAGGACCTCCCCGCACCTTGGAAGGAACGGGTCCACGAGCTCGCCCGCCGCTACCGCGCGGCGCTCCTGGCGCACCGCGACGGGGCCGCCGTCGTGACCGGCACCTACGCGGCCAAACCCGCGACCCTGCGCTTCGCCGACACAATGGTCAAGGCCCTGCTCGAAGGCGGTCTCGACGCACGGGAAGCGGCCTGGACCTGCTGGACGATCGTGTACTTCACGCTGGGGCTGACTCAGGAAGAACAGGCCGCCCCACTGCCGGGCGATCGCCGCCTGGCCGAGGCCATTGCCACAGGTGACTTCCCGTCACTGGCCAAGGTGCTGCCGCGGCTGGAGGATGCGTCGTTCGACGAACGATTCGACCACGGCCTAGCCCTCATGCTGCGACCGCTGTAAGCCTCATCCCCTCCGACAAGAACGAGGGCAAATCCGTCCCGCGCCAGCCCCCCCCCCGCAGACTCGCCGCAGCGACGCCACCACGCCCTGACATCTGCGCGAACGAAGCGCGGTGAAGAGCGGGCCACACCCCTCGACAGCCGCCCCCACGTCCAGGAGGTGAACACCGAGCACTAGTTGCAGGACGCAACGATATAGTTGTACGGTCCAACCATGACGGATGGACGCGAACTCCAGGAAGCCATAGCGCGCTTCGTGCGGACTTTCGGACTCCATCAGCCGGACCAGACCCCTTGCGGGCAACCCATCCCCGTGTCAGAGGCCCATGCGTTGGGGGAACTGGCCAGGGACGGCGCGTTGCGGCAGAACGACCTGACCCATCGGCTCCGCCTGGAGAAAAGCACGACCAGTCGTCTGGTGACCCAACTCATCAACCGCGGCTGGGCCGAGCGCATCCCTGCACCAGGCGACGGACGAGGCGTGCTGGTCCAGCTCACTCCGAACGGAATGAACGCCGCGACGCAGCTGGCCAAGGCCAGGGCAGCTCGCTTTTCCGCAATCTTGGAGCGCGTCCCCCCGGATGAACGCGCCAACGTGGTGCGCGCCCTGGAACTCCTCACGAGCGCAACGGACCAACCCTAGGAATCGCCGTCAACCTGCACGTCGCGGGCCTACCAGGTCGTGCAGATACCCTACCCGTGTAGGGTTTAGGAGTTAAAGGTGAACCTGAAGAACCGACGCACATGGCTGCTCGTCGCCGCCCCGGTGGTCATCGCCCTGTCGTCCGCAGCCACCTACGCGATCATCGACCGGAATGAACAGCAGCAGCCGCCGGCCGCCCGCCAATCGGAGATCGCGGCCAAGAGCCGCCAGGTGATGCCGTTCGACCTCGACCGCACCACCCACCGCTTCACCAAGACCGCCACCGGCGGGGTCCAGACGGTCACCGCGGACGACCAGGCCGACGCCCAGCAGATCAAACTGATCCGTGAGCATCTCACTGAAGAGGCCGCGGCCTTCCGCAAGGGCGACTACGGCGACCCCGCATCCATCCACGGCGGACAGATGCCTGGCTTGCGAGAACTCGAACAAGGCCACACCCGCATCGAAACCCGTTACACGCAAACGCCCTCCGGCGCCCAGATCACCTACACCACGTCCGATCCGTCCTTGATCAAGGCACTGCACGCCTGGTTCGATGCCCAGGTCACCGACCACGGCCAGCACGCTGAACACGGATAAGAGCCAGATCAAGCGCCTTAACGGAGGCGGCGGCTTGGGCGAACCGGCGTCATGAGCGCATCCCGGCGTGGTCGCCCGAGTCCGCCCGGGGGCCCAGGAATTCGGCGTGCAGGGTGTCCCAGAAGGCCAGGTCCTGGTCGTCGGAAAGGTGGGCGACGCGTCCCCAGAATTCGCGGTCCTCCGCCTCCGCGGCGACGGCGGCGGTGATCGCCGGCATCACGGCGGTGGAGGCGTCTGCGGCCTCAAGAGCGGCCGGCGTGATCTCGGCGGGCAGTTCCACCGGGGTCCGGTGGTGCTTGCCGCGCTTGCGGACCCGGACGGGCGATGCCGCCGGGAGCTTGGTCGCCGTGGACCTGCCGACGGCGAGCGCCACGGTCCCCGCCACGACCAACGCCAGGGTGCCAGTGAGAACGGCCTCCTGCATCGGCAGTGGGCCCAGTGGAGCGTCCTCGCCCTGTTGTGTCGCCTCGGTCGTGCTGCTGGGCGGGGCTGTCACTTCCGTCACCGAGGGCGCGGGGGCTGCATGCTTGGGCGCGTACTTGGCGGACGGTGTCGCCTGCGCCGTCACCTCGGCGGGGAGGGACTTTCCCTTGACCTGGACCTTCGCGGGATATCCGTAGCCGACAACGTCCTTGACATCGCGGGTTTTGCGCTTGAGGAAGACCGCGTCGGTGTTGGCTTCGATCGTGGTGAGCGTGCGGCCGTCGACCTTCTCCACCAAACCGACGTGACCGATGGCGTCGATGTCCTTGGATCCTGACCAGGCGAAGAACACCAGGGCGCCGGGCTCAGGCTTGGTCCCCCAGGCGTCCTGCTTCTTGAACCACTTGGCGTGCTCGATGGTGGCGGCGAACTCGCCCACCCAGTCCTGGACGTCGGCCTGGTTGGCGGCCCAGGCAAGGAACATGTCACACCACGGCGCTGTCTTGAAGTACGAGTCGTCGTCAACGTTCTTGGAGTACCAGTCGCCGAACTTGGTGTAGCCGCCGGCCTTCTCGCGATAGCCGAGCTGGGATTTGGCGACGTCAAGTAGCTTCTTGCCAACGGGATCCATGAATTCTCCACATGCGGCCTACCGGGTTAGCTGACGGGTTCGGGCCAGGAGTCGCCCTACCGCGGACATGCGGATTCACCCCGAGTGACAGATGGGTCCCCGGCTCCCGTAGCGCCGGCTGCGGCACGGGACTCGGCGTCGGTCGATGGCCCCCGGTCGGGAGCCGGTCACAAACGAATTACGAAGCAATGTAGTAGCGAGTCCGACAGAACGGCAACTTGACCCCAAGAAGTCACATAAACGATCTACCATCTGCCGGACCCCGAGAGGAGATATCCCATACACTGGTGTTTGACTTGTTGCTAGGCTCGTCGAATGCTCGCCTATGAACGCATTGGCCGGGGATCACCCCTCGTGCTCATCCACGGCGTCGGCCACGACCGCAGCGCGTGGCGACCCGTCCTCACAGAGCTGTCCGACCAGCGCGAACTGATCGCCCTTGATCTCCCCGGGCATGGCGCTTCATCGCCCCTGGCCACCGACAGGGCCTACACCGTCGAGGCCTATGCCGATGCCGTACGGGGTGCGATCAACGACCTCGGCCTGGAACGTCCCCACGTGGCCGGCAACTCCCTGGGCGGCGCGATCGCGTTGGAGCTGGCACGCAGCGGTGACGCACGCTCGGCCACCGCACTGGCTCCGATCGGCTTCTGGAGCCCGGCGGAGATCAGATTCACCATGGCGTCGCTGCGATCAACCCGCGCACTGAATCGGGCTCTCCGCCCGCTCATCCCGGCGCTGCTGGGGCATCCGTGGGCACGCGCCGTTCTGCTCGCCCAGTTCTACGGCCGCCCGGCACGCCTCAGCCCGGCCGACGCGCGCGCCGCCGCCGAGGCCTTCGCGACGTCCACGGCGCTGCCCGTCACGCTTCCGCACACCCGGAACTACCGGTTCACGGCCGAACCACCGATTTCCGTTCCGGTCACGATCGCCTGGGGCACTCGCGACCGGCTGCTGCTGCCGCGCCAAGCACGCCACGCCCAGGCGATCCTCCCCAGCGCGACTCACGTCCGGTTGAACGGCTGCGGTCACGTCCCCATGTCCGACGACCCACAGAAAGTCGCTGCCACACTCCTCCACGGCAGCAAGACGTCTCCATAACCGCTCACCCAAGCATGGCACCTACTACTGCGCATCGTAGATGGCGCCGAGCAGCACAGATGGCCAAGGAAGGCCTGGTGTGATGGCGGCAAGGCGACTCGCCCCTGCGAGCGGGTCATCCGCGGTGGTACGCAACTCCACCGCAGTCTCTACGCCCTGCTGATCGTCGACGACCCGCGAGAGCCGCTCTCGTACGACGCCGAATGGATCGTCTCCTTGACCACTGACTCGACGGCGTCACCGGCAATCCCGGTCAGGTCCTCGCAGAGCTGCAGCGAGGAATGGGTGACATGGACGGCATGGGCAGCGGAACGACACCCTCCCCCTCACCGCAGTCGACTTCCCACATGCTCATGGGCACCGAGCCAAACAGTGGGGCGGGACGCCGGTGACGTCCGCTACCCGCACTACCTCCTCAACAGCCGCACAGCCCGCGCACCATAGACGTTCAAGGCCAAACCGGGCGACCGTGTGCGCATCCGACTCATCAACACCGGGCGGCGACACCGCGTTCCGCGTGGCTATCGCCGGACACCGGATGACCGTGACGCACACCGACGGCTTCCGCGTGCGGCCCACAGCCAGGCGACGCCGTGCTCATCGGTATGGGCGAACGCTACGACCGCCAAGTCTGGAGCTTTCCCGCTGACTGTCGTAGCGGAGGGCAAGAATCGCGCCTACCCGCGCGGTGCTCCGCACAAGACCACCGCGCCCGCCCTCGCGGCGGCCGTCTACGAGGCGCATCCGGCCGAGCAACGGACGACACTGTGACCAGCCTGGCGGCTCAGATTCTGGACGCGGCGCCGACCGGAAGCCGCGGCGAGCCCCTGGTGGCCGGCTACCGGGAAACGCTGGTGGCAGGGGCTCAGGGCAAGGAGATATGTGCTGGACCTGGCGTTTGGCGGGGTTGGTCGCCAGGGTCGCGCGTTCCTCAGGGCGGCCGCGCAGAAGCTCATCGGCGAGCCGGCGGTCGAGTCCGCAGCCGCGCTGGCCAGGGAGTACAGCCAGGTCGATCAGAGCGAAGGTGCGGGTGTCCGGTCTCGGTGTGGAGCCGTCCGGGCGGGGGCGGGTCCAGTCCGTTCCACCAAGTCGAGCGTGCATACAGGGGCAGGCCGTAGGCAAAGCCGACGAGCGCGGCGTCGTCGCGAGCGGTGACGGTCTCGAACCCCGGGGACTCGCTCTGCTTCATGGTGCGAAATCTGGTTCAAGGCATGCGTGTCTGTGAGGTCATCGGCTAGAAGGCACCAGTGAGCGCTGGCACCGGCGGACGTGGCGGTAAGCGGCAGGCGGCGGTCGCGGTGGCATGGTGTCGGCGCGGCGCCTGGTGTCGTCATACCTGTCGAGGAGCCGCGTCTTCGGTGTCGGTGGCGGGGGTCCAGGCGATGCCCGCGGCGGCCCCGGCGAGGGCCAACAGGTGGCCGATGAGGAAGCCCCCCAGATTCGTGGTGAGGAACGCGGCGAACGCGATGGCGATGGTGAACACCGCGGTGAGGGTGCGATGGGCGGGCGCCGTCCAGAAAACCAGTCCCAGGCCGATCAGGACGATGCCGAGCAGGAAGCCGGACGTCCCGGCGAGCCCGGTATTGATGATCAGGCCGACGCCGATGACGGGAGCCAACAGGATTTCGGCTCCGGCCAAGGCGGTGAGCAGCCCCGCACCGAAGGGGCGACGATGCCGCCAGGTGTGGAAGCGGTGTGGCAGGGTTCGGGTCATGTCGTCGTGGCCGCCTTTGACGTGAAGCCGGTCAGAAGCACTCGGGCTCGGTACGTCCGATGGCCATCCGCGCTCCTTGCCCCTGGAGGGAGCCGCTGACCACGGACCAGGACCGTACTTTGACGTTCTCGACGGCGAAGCCGAGGGCTTTCAGGCCGTATTGGCCGGGGTCGCCGACGGCTCCTGGGACGGCGTCCAGGCTCGCGGCATCGCGGTTGAGCTGCAGGCTGGAGAAGTCGAGGCCTGCGTTGATGGTGGTGGCTGACACCCTCAGATCGGTGACGCTCACCGATGTCGTCCGTGCGGGAAAGTGCAGCCGCAGGACATAGCGGCCCAGCGGGGTGGGAATGGCTGAGGACTGGCACAGGCCGTGTACGTGAGCGGACTTGACCGCGATCACCACGACGGGGTGCTTACGGCCGTCGGCGGAGGTGACCACCGATGGGTAGGTGATATATCCGTTGCCCTGGATCCGGTTCGCCGACACCTTCATGTCGCGGCTGGACAACGCGAAGGATGTGGCGAGCGTTCCCTGGACCATTGCCACAACCAGCACACCGGTCAGCAGAACGGAGGCGGTGAGCGTGACCGCGAAGCGATTCCACCGCAGTCTGGCTCGGGGCGCGACTCCTTGGCCGTGGCATGACATGTTCGGCGTGTTCCCCCTGTCGGCATCCCCGCACCACACGGGAAGCTATTACATTCCGTGACGAGGTCATTACGTTGTCATGGTGTCATGGCCGTGGGGCCCAGGAGTGGATTGCGGCTGGGAAAGTACAGAAGCGGGCGGCGCGACTCGCCGTCGGCTTCAGTGATCGCGCTCTGCGGCGGTCATCGCCAGATCCGCCAGGCAGTCCCGGCTTTCGGTGGCAGGCAAGTCCGCCAAGGCGTCGCGGGCTTGTTCGGCGTAGGAGGTGGCCAGGTGCGCCGCCTCACGCAACGCGCCGGTTCGTTCGAGCAGAGCGGCGAGTTCCCGGTGGGCTGCCAGCGAGTCGTCGCCACCGGCGAAGAGCTCTGTGAGCAGTCGCCGGTCTCCTGGGTCGGCAGCGGCGTGGGCGAGCAGGACCGGAAGGGTGGGCTGGCGGTTGGCCACATCGCTGACGGGCTGCTTGCCCGCCAGATGCTCGGTGCTGGTGTAGGGCAGCAGATCATCGCGGATCTGGAAGGCCATTCCCAGCCGCAGGCCGTACAGGCTGAGGCTGTCGGTCCAGGCTGCCGATGCGCCCGCCAGCACCGCGCCGCACCGGCATGCGCCGCGCAGCACCCCGGCGGTCTTTCCGCGGATGATGGCCAAGCCGTCGGCCACCGAGACGTTCGGGTCGCCGCGTATCTCGGTCTCCTTCAGCGCGGCCCGGGCCATGTGCTCGGCCGTATCGGCGACCACCCGGTAGGCGTCGACCGACCGGGCCGCCGGAACGGCACCGTCCGGCGGCCCGAGCAACGATCTGATCCCCAGGGCGATGATCCCGTCTCCGGCCAGCAGCGCCTCGCTGATCCCGTGATGCTCGGCGGCCGACACCCGCCCGCGCCGGACGGGGTCCTGATCGACGATGTCGTCGTGGATCAGGGAGGCGACATGGAGGAACTCCAGACCGGCCGCGTACGGCACCAGCTCCGTCGCGTCGCCCCCCACCGCCGCTGCCGACAGCAGACACAGCACCGGGCGCAGCAACTTGCCCGGCGGGAACAGCGCATCGGCCACGATGACGTCGAACAGGTCATCCCGGTCTTCCAGCTGTGCCACCTGGCGGTGTAGCTCTGCCTCGACCGCCGTCACCGCCCAAGCTCTTACGCCGACGTCGCGGTCATCCGACGGGACGTCGCGGTGATCCCATGGGATCTCGCGGTCATCCGGCGGGACGTTCCGGTCATCCGACGGGACGTCGCTGTCGTCCGACGGGACTCGGATCCCCTGCGAGGTCGCCACCTCGGGCTCCTTCCGCTCGTTGTCAGTCGATGCGTGTCAGGTCGTCCGACCCGGTCGGTACCCGCCGCAGTGAAGCCCGGGCGACCGGCGGGTTCGGCGGCACGACCCGGCCGGCCTCGCCAGAGCGCACCTCCGTCAGCCACAGGTGCATGTCGCGTCCCACCAGTGGAGTGATCGGCCGCTGCAAGAGCGACGCACCGCTGTCGACGATCTCATCGAGGGTCAGGCGGGCACGGGCGACCATTGTCCGCACGAAGGGTCCCGCGGCGGGATGCGTCAGCGGCAGCACCCGGGCTTCAAGACCATCCAGGCGAGCACGGACCCGCCCCGCCTCAAAGCCGATCAGTGCGTGCACCGAACGCGACCAGCGACCGGCGTACAGATCGTTCGGCTCGACCCCGAACCGGTCCAGGTCGGCCAGGGGCAGGTAGAGCCGGTGCTCGCGCAGATCAACCGCCAGATCGCAGAGAATGTCGGTGAACTGTCCCGCCTCGCCGACATCCGCCAGCACCGCAGGCGGTGTGCCGGGCGCCTCGGGATGCCGGAAGATCGGCCAGCCCAGCCGCAACATCGCGCCCCCCACCGCCCGAGTCCATGACCGCAGGTCCTCGTAGGTCGCGAAGCCGGTGAAGTCGATGTCGCGCCGGGTCGCCTCGAAATAGTCGACCAACGGCACCGTGCTGAGCCCCCATACACCGAAGGTGTCCGCCACGGCATGCAGAACGGGCTGGTCGGAATCACCGGCCGCCACCGCGGTCAGAGCCGCGTCCGCAAACGCGTCCAGCCGGTGCCGGCGACCCGCGGGAGCTCCGGTGTCCGAAAGATCATCGGCGACCGCCACCAAGGCCACCAGCGCGAACCCGTATGGCCGCAGCGACGCCGGCAGCAACCGCGCCACGAGCCTTGCGGGATCACCCTCACGCGCGACGACCATGCGCACGCACGCCGTGTAGGCCAGCCGCAGACGCGGATCGGCGATCCCAGCCGCATCCAGCCACCGCCGAACCAACATGATGCCTCCCGTGCCCGTCCGGATCTCACCATGTCCGAGCGCCAGTCAGTCAGCAAGAAACAATCGAATTGCCGCACAGTAATCGAATGCCTCCCCTAAGTGACGGAGATGGTGGGGCCCGGGTGGCGGGATCGAACTTTTGTCCGCCCTCCCGGCCAGGTCGGGGGTCCCCGCTTGACTCGGTTACCGATGCCAGCGCAGCCGCCAGGCCTAGCAGCACTGGCAGAACGATGCGCAGAGCACGCAGCCGGTCCCGCCATTAGCTCTGCTCTCGATGCAGCAGGAGCACTGCTGTCGACGGTGTCCACCGACATCATGGACGCCTCTGGCCCGGCGATTCTGTCGGCACTGATCGTCCGGGGAACGCGACCCGCGAGTCCTGGCCGAGCCGGCCCGTGGGCGATGCACAGCAAGAACGCCGCCCTGGTCCAGGCGTTCACCGGAGCCTTCGACGCGCCTGCGACTTGCGCACGGGCTCCGGCGCAACCGCCCGGCACTCACCACCAAGCCTCCGGACGGCCCGCTCATCCTTGCGGTTCGCCATCTGTGCTGGTCAGCGTTTGCCGTCGGGTCGGTGGCAGGGCGCTGGGCGGGCGGCGGTACGGCCGGTGACGGAGTAGTCGCCGCCGTCGTAGCGCTCGGCCCACTGTAGAACGCGATCTACGTATTCCCGGGAGTGGTTGTACATGTAGACCGCGGTGCGGGTCCGTTCGGGAGCGCCGTTGTGCTTGAGGTAGTTGGCGGCCGAGGGAATGGCGTCTGCGGGGTCGTAGCGGCTCTTTTCGTCGTCGTTGTTGCCGTCGACGCGGAAGCTCTTCCAGGTCGCCGACAGGAACTGCATGGGGCCGCCCGCGCCGGCGTAGTTCTCGCCGTCGTGGACGCCAGGCAGTGTGCTGGTTCCGTGGCCGCTTTCGACTTTTCCGATGCCGGCCAGCAGGGTCCATGGCAGGCCGTAGTCGGTGCCGGCCTTCTTGTAGAGCTTGAGGTAGCCGGCAGGGATGGCGTTCGCCTGCCCGACAGAGGCGGGCTGGTCGTCGCAGCTTTCGTGATTGAGGCTGGAAAAGACCGCCAGGACGGCGATGCCACCGATGATGGCAAGCACGATCCCGGCGGCCCCCGTATCGCGACCCGTATCGCGACCCGTGTCACGGCGCAGCGCGGCGGGATGCAGCAGGTTCATTGCACGTCCTGATCGGTGAGTACGGCGCGGGCTGGTTCCTGGCCCCGGGGAGCCTAGGAGCCAGACCCGCCAAAGCCGACCCGACGCCCCTCGCCAGGAGCGACCGAGGGTCTCCCTTGACCGAGGGCATACCTTCCGACGTCGCCGTCCCTCAGGTGGAGATCCCGGCAGCAATCGCGTACAAGCAGGGCAGCTCCGGGAAACCATTCGCCCTGGTGTCCCCGAACAAGGTCACCCGATCGTGCTCGTCGGCGGGTCGGCGGGTCGACGTCAAAGCGTCGCCACTGCCCTGGTCCGCGCCTGCGTTTCGGAGAGGTTGGGCGCCGATCGGACGGCAGCCTGGGGGATACCAACCGCGGCACATCGCTGTGTAGGCCCGCTGTGCGCTTGAGGGATGGCGGCGCGGTAAGCGGCCGCCGGCTCTCGGGCCGCACGCGCGTCGCACACGTACGAAGCGAGGTATAGGTAAACGCGTTCTGGCGCTTTTGGTGGACGGTGACGGACGTTCACTGCTGACGCGTCGGTGCAGGCGGGTGTTGTGCGACCTTCGTCGTGAGCACCGAACGCCACTCGCGATGAGTACGGACATGCAAACAGGTCTTGACCGGATCCCATGAAAGACGTTGGCGGTATAGCGGTGGATCGGCTTGGTGACAGACTTCACGATCATGGACGTGGACGAGTTGCTGCGCTGCCTGGCCGACACCGACTCTGGACGACTGCGTCCCGAACTGTGCGGCGGACGCTACGTCGCGGTCATGTACGACCCGGACGATGCCCCGATCACGGAGGAAGACAGCGAGCAGGACGAGGACCTGGTCGGCATCCGAGTGCTCGGCGAGGCCACCTCCGTGTACGGCGCCCTTGACCTGCTGGCGCGTGCGGCTGCGGGCCCCTACGACACCGACGTGATCGAGGACCTTTTGGCCGAGCACGCGGATGCCGAGGAGGACTTCCCCGTGCTGGGCGAGATCCAGGCGCGGGAACGGCGAGTTTTCGCCCTGATCGTGCTCGACCGCATCGCGCTCATGGACGTCCTGACCAAGGAGCATTGGAACGATCCCTACCTGGGTGCTGCCCCTCGGCGCTTTGTGAGCGCCCGCTTCGTATTTCTGACCAGAGCCTCTCCGCCGCATCAAGATGAGGCGTACGCCGTCCTGGAACTCCGGCCGACCGGTGCGCTCTCGCCCGCCGACCGTTCCCTGCTGGAGGCGGACGATCCAGCGGCCGTCCAAGCGGCCATCGCTCGCGGTGCGAGCGTCAACACGCTCGATGACCGCGGCATGTCCCCGCTGCATCATGCGGTCGCACGCCGCCGCCTGGACGTCGTCGCGGCGTTGCTCGCCGCCGGGGCCGATCCGGCCCTGCAGGCCGAGGGCGGCAACGCACCGCACTTCGCCGCCCTCGGCCGCGACCAGACCGTTGAGCCCGCCGCCGAGCGCATCGAACACGACGACCACTGGCGAATCCTCCGCACGCTGGTCGAAGCGGGAGCACCGGTGAACGCACCCAACCGGCGCGATGCACGACTGCTCGACCTGGCGATCAGGACCCGCCCCTACCCGCAGGAGGCAATCCGCTTCTTGACCGAGCATGGGGCGCACACCATGCACTACGCGAAAGACCGCCTCGTCTCGCTGTTGCGGGACTTGCCGTACGGCTCAAGGGAGGACTTGGAGATCCGGGTGAACGAGGTGAGATTCCTGGTTGAGTCTGGCGCAGGCACCGAAGGGTCTCTGCACGCCTTGTTCGACCGTTACGGGTACTACGAACATGAGGTGGCAAGTGACATCCTCCTCGCCCTGGTCGAGGAGATCCTGCGCCACGGCGCCGACGACACCCCCGACTTGAGAGGCCGTACCGCCCTGGAACTGGCCGAGCACTGGCTCGCCCAAGGCAACCATCTCAATTACGAGCCGGTAGTGGAACGCCTCCGCGCCTTCCACTCCCAACGCTGACCTGACCCAGCGCCCAAGGCTTGGCGGGACTTTCGGCAGGTGCGGCAGGCTCCCGCCAAGGCCAGGGCCACACCACCCTTGGAGCCCACCCTGGAGGGGAGACCGCGCTCTCCGGCACCGACCAGACCGTTCCCGCGCGGCAACGCGGGTACGTGCGCGCCATCCGCGCCGAGCCTGACGCCGCGCACAGGCGATCGGAGAGATCCTCGGCAGACTGGCTCCGCTGCTGCGCGTCCCCCGAGCGGTACGGCGCCGGACGGTAAGCGAACGCGCCTGGTGTGCACCTCCTGCTAACGCAGTCTTCGGGCCCGCGACCGCAGGCGACCGGCGACACCTTCACCCCGTCAAGCCCTCGGCGCTTGCTTGAGCCGTGGTACGAGGAAAGCCCACTCGCCCGGTTGTGAGGGGCGGCGGCACAGCGATGCGACGCCGCTACCCGACACTGGACCGGTCAAGCAGTGATGAGGCATTTGTCCTGGTGACTGCTGGTGGCGAGGGCGTGTTGGGTTCGTACCCTCGGCCCGGCCGAAACGATCTTGCAGTACGCCTTGGTCGCGGAGCGGCCGATGAGTCACGCGTATTCTCCCGTCCCCGAGCTGAACATGCTCAAGGAGTTCGAGGAACGGCTCGGACGTGCGTGCTATTCGCAAGCGGTCGAGCTCCGCGAATTCGGAGTCGTTCCCGGAATCAAGACCTGGACGGCCGATCCGGAATTCGTCGCCGGCTTCCTCGGTTTCGCCGACGCCACTCTGTCCGGCTCGACCTACGCGCTTTGGCGCGTCGATGACCGTGCGGACCTGAGCACCTTGCCCGTTGTGGTGTTCGGGGATGAAGGCGGAATCTTCATCGTCGCGCACAACATCCGCGAGCTGCTGCGGTTGTTTGGGTGTGACAGGGAGATCCATGTGTGGGATGACTGTGCCGGATTCGTCGAGGACGACGAGGATGAGCAGGGCGATGAGGCCAGCCCCGACCACGTGGAGTATCTCGCCTGGCTGGATCAGCAGTTCGGACTCGCCCCGCCGTCTGATCCCAACGAGCTGGTACAGGCGGCCGATGAGGAGCTGGGAGCCCAGCTGGCGAGCTGGATGGGACGGTTCGTCGAAGACGTGTGATCACATCACCAACGATGCGCCTGCCGGTGCCCCTCGTTCTTGTGGCGATCCTTGACGGATGCAGCTGTTTGTAAGCGATCGGGGCCTGGTGCGGCCGCCGATCAGGTGGTGGCGCGAGGTCATAATGCCCGACGCCGACTAAGGCGCGGCCGAAGCCATTCACCAGCGGCTTCCCAGGCTGCCCTTGGGGCCCTTGGCGCCTTGCGGGCAGTCTGCCAAGGCCGCCGGTACCGGACGTGATCTCGAAGGAGGACGCTCAATCACCGGACGTGGTCAGAGGCCATAATGAAAGGGTGAGAGTCCCCTACTACGGCCGCGGCAGAAAGATCCCTTCGCCCCGCCTCGTCGCAGCCTGGCTCAAGATCGACAATCTGGCGGCCGAGCGAGTGCCGCTCTGGGCGGCGCACTGGATCGCCGACGGTCATGATGGAGAAGCACTCCGGACGCTGGCCGGGCTGGACGGATCCGACACCCGAGAGGTCCGCGACGTCCTCCCTGCGGCATTGAACGATGCGCGGGCCCCCATTCCGGATGATCTCCGCTCCGCGGTGAACGCCGTCTACGACGATCTCGCCGCTCTCCACCTCGCCGACCAGGTCGACGCCGAATGGTTGATCGCCCAGGTCGAACAGTTCATGGTCAGCTCCGATTGGCACGACGCCTACCACGAACCTCCCCTCGGCTCCCTCTACGGACTCCACGACGAGTGGGAGGCCGGATGGGGCCGCCCCCGCAACGAACTGGCGGCTCTGGTCCGCCAAGCCTGCATGGAACAAGTTGGACAAGCGTCAGCCACCCCAGGCTAGGAATCGCGTATCGAGTTGTCGCGATAGATCCGGATGATCAGGTGGCGTACTCGCCGTTCCAGGGGTCTCACCCGGCCGAAGGTCCGCAAGGCTCCGACAGACATCCCAGCCCGCCGGGGCGGCGAGGGCGTCGTTCAAGGACGTAGACCTGCAGGTAGCAGTGCAGCCATTTCCATCCAGTCACCGAGTGCTTCATTCACCGAGCGTGCAATCAGATCAGGCACTCTTGAATCCTCTCGGCTCGCTCTAGCACGCCGTACACCACGCGCGCCGGACGCAGAACACGACCGCTCCTGTGTCTCGCACATCGCATCCGGCCGTCACAACGCCTCCGCCGAGCTCGCGTGCAAGGCCGAGCAGGTCCTTTCAGCTGGCGGTGAGCTGTGGGAGGCGTGGCAGGCCGACACTGCCAACCCGGCCAGCGTGGTCACCGCATGCGGGTCTCTCGGCTTGGCGGTCGAGGTCGACCACCCCGAACGGCCGCATCCACATCGCGGCGATGCGCCGCACGATCGTCAACACCCGCCCCAACCTCGTCGCCCCTACATGGTGCGGATCAACGTCGTACCGGCATCAGGCCCCTGAACCGGTTGCAGTTGATGCGACTCGCCGCGTTCGGAAACGGGGGCACCTGAGGACGATCTTGCTTCCCCCGCGCGGGGGAAGCGATCGGCGGCGGTTCCCACCGTGGCGGGTCCCGCGCGATCACCGGCCCCGGAAGGCTCGGCAGGTGTTGAGATCAGTTGGCGCGGGGAGTGCGGATTCGGATGACGCGAAGGATGGCAGGGCTTTCGGCGGCGAGCGTGGGTGCGCGCTGGAGTGTGATGCGCAGGCTCGCCGGCTATGCCGCGGCGCTGAGCATGGGCCTCTACCTGGTGGTCAAGGTCGTCTGGGTCACCGCGGCCCTGCTCGGGGACGCTCCGGACGACTTCGGCACTGCCGACTGGGTGGTGCTGAACGCCGTCACCGTGGTGATGGCGGTGACCGGGGTCGCGCTGGGGCTGGCGCTCGCCCAGCGACGGGGACGCCGGCTGCCCGCCGTACCGGTGATCTTCTTTTCCTGGGTGGGGGCGGGCTTCCTGGTCCCGATGCTTCCGTACGCGCTGATCAGGAGTGTTCTCGGCGCGTTCGGGGCCGACTCGGGGGGCGGCGGTGACGGCTCGGATGCGGCTCCGCGCTGGGAGACGGTCTTCATCACCATCGGCTTCGCCGGAATGGCCATGGGCCTGGCCGTGGCCATTCCGATCTACCTGCGGGAGAGATGGCCGCGGGCCTTCCTCGGCCGAGTCGGGGACGGCCAGGCTCTCTCATCCCCGCTGGTCACGGCGGCGATGGTCGTTGCCGGCGGACTGGCCCTGCTCTGGTGTCACTGGGCGCTGGGCGGGACGCTGGGCCTTGACCCGGCACGCGATCGCTGGGATCTCGACGGGCGGCTGCTGAACGCGAGTTCGGGACTGTGGGCCCTGGTCGGCGTCTGGAGCCTCTGGGCGCTAACCCGCCGTCGACCGCGAAGCCTGCGGTTGTGGATCCCGACGGCGCTGGCCTTCGGGGCTTCAGGTTCGCTGTTCGCATGGAGCGCTTGGAAGTTGCCGATGGTGATCCTCCGGCCCGGGGGCTTTGTCACCGCTGAATACACGCTGATCGCAGTCGTTGAGCATGCCCTGAGCATCGGCGTGGGCTTGGCGCTCATGGCCGCCCTGCTGCGATCCATCTCGACGGAGGACGTCGCACGACGGGCAGCCGATGGTGTGGGAGTCAAATTCGACCGCGACAGCCGTAAGGAGCTGGCTGAAGATCCATAACCTGAACGGGCATCGCTACCGCTCTACCCGGGCCAGCCCGCCACCCTCGATCTCCACCACTGCCGAGGCCGTCCCTCTGCACACCCTGATCAGTCACCGCCACGACGTGAGTGATGAGGATGGCTCGGAGAAGTCGCAGCCATCGAGACCACCCTGGCCGCCGCCGATCAGAAACTCCAAGCCATGCGCGAGGCGCCCAGACGAACAAGCGCTGTCAACCTCGGCATGCCAGGCCTCCGTCGGATAACAGGGCGATCATCTGAGGTGACATCATCAGCAGATGCGCCTGCCTGAATCCGCGGTGAAGACCGACCGACTGGAATGCATCCGAATCGATGACCTCTCGGAATGGCATCGATGGACCAGCGTTCCCGGCGCGACGATCGGGACCTGGCAAGGCTCAGACGCCGCCGAAGCCCTCGACTTGGTCGCTGCCCTGCCGACAGGCGACGTCATGCGCTGCTTCCTGCCGGGATTCGGCCTCCGGGCTTATGGCACTGATCAGCTGTTCTTCGAAATCGCGTTCTGCTTCGAGTGCCATAACGCACTTGTCATCCAGCCCGAACTCGACAATCGACACGACCTCATCGGGTTCAAAGCCGACAGCCGACGAGCTGAAGACCTCCTCAGCCGGTTCCGCTCTCTCTAACGAGATCCGGTACCTACTGCGACACACCGAGCGGTCAAGCCAAAGTCTCCCTCCACTACGGAGAGTGCACGGCCTAGGCGGTGCCGCAGGCCCTGATTTTCGGCAATCAAGATCAGTTCGGTTAAGCGTGCCTGCGGTGCTCCATGCACTGGCCCGACCCCACCCAACGCCACCGCCTCGTCGAGGTCCGCGACAACCTCATCGCCCGCATCACCGGAGCCGAACGCGAAGGCCGGCTCGGCGAAGTCGAAGGCCTTCAAGCCAGCCTCGCCGGCGCCAACGACAAGATCGACCGGCGGTCGTCCGGCTCAACAACCGTCGATCTCGGCATGCCGATCAAGGCCCGGCCATGAGCAGCTGCGGCTGGCCGAACGACACCGACGCTGACAAGATCCCCGCCATGCACGCATCGGATTGGCTGAACACCGAAGACCGCTTCACCCCCGGCGCAGAGCTCTTCCGCTCGGACCGAGCCTTCACTACCTGGGCCTACACCATCAGCCACAGCCAACTACTGCTGCGCACGCGCACAACCACGCAAGCGGGAAGCCGTCAATCTCGCATCGACATCGTCTTCAAGCCCGTCCGGGCCATGAAGATCAGGATCGAATACGACGGCCTCGTCATCCGCTGCGCCACCCTGGCCGAAGCGGAGAAGATCAGAGCCGATAACACCGGCATCCACGAGGGCGCACACTGCCTACTTCTCGAAACCGGCGGCGACCTCGACTACGTCATCGCTCACGCCGTTGGCTGGGAAGAGGACATGGAGACCGACCGAGACCCAAGCAGGCTCGCCGGCTTCGCCCCTGGAAGCGATCCCGGCCGCATCCTCAAATGAGGGCTCCAGAACACGCTTCTCGGACCAAGATCGAAGTTCAGAGAACAGGTCATCCGCACCAACCGCTATTCGGTCCTGGACCACCTGATCGGCCGCACGATCCGGGTCAAGCTGCACGCCTCCGGCCTGATCGTCTATGACGGTCAGGCCGAGGTTGCCCGCCACTGCTGGTCAAGGGCGCCAGTCGGCTGGATCTGACTCAAGTCCTGGAGGCCCTGGTCCGAAAATCCGGCGCCCTACCCGGGGCGACGGCGCTGGAACAAGCCCGCGCCGCTGGCAAGTTCGCCCCCGTGCACGGCGGCCTGAACAGCCACGGTGACCGCGACGACACCCGGGTCCTGATCGAGGTCCTGCTGCTGGGTTACGAGCACCTGGCCGTCGCGCTGCAGGTCGAGCGTCGGCACGCAAGGCCGCCGAGGCCGACCTGTTCACACACCGTTCACCACCCGACGCGGCGGCCGACACTGACGACGATTCGGCGACGGTGACGTTCCTGACCGGACGACGCATGGCACACGTGCCACCTGATCCTCGGTGGCTGCCTACGACCAACTACTGCGCCGCCTCGGCCAGAGGGGTGCTGAGGCCGGCTCAGGCGCAACCTGTGGTCGAGGCTCTGGGCCAGCCAATGTCACTGAGCATCTCGCAGTTTCAGGGCACGTTGGTCGGCCGGGGTGAGGGCGCGAACGAGGCCAAGAGGAGGCTGGTGAGGCGTTGTTTGGCGGCTTCGTTGCCGTCAAGGTGCAGTGAGCCCGAGTCCAGTGCTGTGGCCAGAGTGATCTGGTGGTCGTAGATGGCGCGGAGGGTGTCGAGGTTCGTGGTGAGGGTGGCGTCCGGAGGGTTGGGGGCGGTGTCGCGGCTGATGCGGAGCGAGTCGGCTGTGTCCTCGATGACGTAGGTGTCGGCGTCGATGCGCAGCTCGTAGAGGCCGCTCGACTCGGCGGCGTTGGCTGGGTCGAAGGCCGCCTTGATGCTGAGCAGGATGGAGTCGATGCCGAGGAGACCGTCGGGGGTGGTGGGGGTTTGGCTGCCCCAGCGGCCGAGGTGGAGGAGGAGGGGCTCCAGGTCGCGGCCCCAGTCGGTGAGTTCGTAGAGGCGGACGCGGGCGGGGGGCGGCAGATCGCGGCGTTGGACGACGCCGTGCTCGGTCAGGTCGCGTAGCCGCTGGGTGAGCACGTTCGGGCTGACGCCCGGCAGGCCGGCGTGCAGGTCGTTGAAGCGTTTGGGGCCCAGCAGCAGGTCGCGTACCACCAGCAGGGCCCAGCGTTCGCCGATGACGTCCAGGCCGCGGGCCACACCGCACGGATCTCCATAGCTGCGCATACCGCTCATGGTGGTCAGCCTATCGCAGCAATCCTAATTCAGGAGTGCCACTTGTTATTTAGGAGTTGCTTCTCTACGGTGAGGCCTCATGAACCTTTCTGACACCCCGGCGGCGCGGCTGCCGCAGGGCGACGTGCGACTGCTGGACACTCCCACCGCGCAGCGTCTGCTCAACGACCTGACTCTGATGGCGCGGCTGGCCTACACAGTCAAGGACGGCACACCACGGCTGATCCCGGTCAACTTCCTCTGGAACGGCGAGGAGGTCGTCATCCCCGCGTTCGCCGACACCTACAAGGTCCGCGCCCTGCGCACCCGCCCCGACGTGGCGATCACCATCGACATCGCCGACGGCCCCCCACAGGCACTCATGCTGCGAGGAAAGGTCACCCTGGCCGAGGTCGAGGGCGTCCTGCCCGAGTACGCCGCCGTCCAGCGCGCCGGGCTGGGTCAGGAGGCGGGCGACGCCTACGTGGCGGCGATCGACAAGCCCGGCCTGCGGATGGTCCGAATCGCCCTGCGTCCCACCTGGGTCGGCGTCCTGGACTTCCAGGAACGGTTCCCCGAGCTGACCCCCGAACCCGTCCTGGCAGCTCAACGCACCATGATGGAGTGAAAATGCGCAAGATCGTTGTGTCGACGTGGACGACGCTCGACGGATTCGTCGCCGGTCCGCGAGACGAGATGGACTGGTTGCTGATCGACGACCAGATGTACAGGTACGAGCGTGAACTGGTGGAGGGCTCCGGCAGTCTGCTGCTGGGACGGATCACACACACCGACTTCGCCGGCCACTGGCCCCGGGCCGCGCAGGACCCTGACGAGACGGACGAGGTGCGCGAGTACGCCCGCCGGGTCGACACCATGGAGAAAATCGTCGTCTCCGCTTCGGGCAACATCGCCGCATGGCAGAACACCCGCAGACTCGAACGCGTCGACCGGGACGAGGTCATCGAACTCAAACGCGGCCACGGCAAGGACATCGTGGTCTACGGCAGTCTCGCGGTGATCCGCGCCCTCGTTGAACTCAGGCTGGTCGACGAGTTCCATATGCTGGTACACCCGGTGGCCCTACGCGACGGCAAGGCCCTGTTCGAGAACGGCCGGCCACCGCAACGACTGGAACTGGTCTCCGCCGAGCCGTTCACCTCAGGAGTCGTCCTGATGAAATACCGGCCGGTCGACCGCGTCCCGCCACCTCCTGAACCGCGGCACAACCGGCGACAGAGCAGCTTGCCAGGGTCGGTTGCTGCTCGTGAACCCTCCCAACGAGCTCAACCCGGCCCGAAGTGGTCCCCGAACACGGCCACTGACTCTGCAGTTCGATCCTTCCGACCTGCCCATCGGTCTGGGCTCTGAGCCCGATCCAGGCAGGGAGGCGGCCCTGGACGATGCCGCCAGAGCGGTCCGAAGTGATCTGGATGGACCGTGAGTTGCCACTCCCCGCGACCATTCGTCCCAACAGTAATCCGCTCATCCCACTGCCCGACCTGCTGCCTCGCCTGAGCCGTCCTGCAGCGGAGGTGCAGGACTGGCGCCAGCAGAGTCAGCCAGAAGCTTCGATTTCCGCGCCTGGCAAATCCACGGATAGGTCCGAGATGGGGACCTGCACGTTGCGACGTCCGGGCGCAGTTTCGGCGGCCAGCACAATCCACCCGTCGGCCGCACAATGCGTGGCGCACCGCGGTGGCCGGGCGATGCGGACCACCCCGTCCGCCGGCTGTGGCCAGACCAGAGGGTTGGGACCTCCAAGGCAGGAGGTCCAGGTGGAGATCCGTCTTGTCGGGACAGCGGAGCTGACCGCCACGGTGTTGACCGTGGTGGAGGATTCGGGCCCCGGGCATGATGCGCCGTGGACTGTGGCCAAGGGTGCGGCGAGCCCCGGCGCAGGCCGGGGCTCTGGAGGGTTTGAAGCGGGTCACCGGCGGTTGGCGGCGTGGACGGCGGCTCGTCCCGGAACGTCCGGTGCGGCCCAGGTGGTGGTGAATCCGCGTCCGTTGGCGACGAGGCCCATCTGTTCGCCGAGGAAGAACCCGCGCGGGCTGGTCGCATCGGGGATCCGCGGCGCCTTCCGCATGTCGAACGACGTCGTGGTGAGGCGGGTTTCACGCCAAGTCGCGGCTGGGTCGGCGCAGGACACCGGACGCGGGGAGCACAGCGCCAGCCAGCGGTCGGTGAGCAGCGGCGTGCCGGCGTCGTTGTGGCGGAAGTCGGAGTAGGCCACGGCCACCGTGCCGTCGCGGCCGGTCTCCACCGAGACGGTGAACGCCTGCTGGTTCGGCGGGGAAATCGTGGCCGGGGTCCGGTTCACCTTGACCGGCTCGGTCCACGTACGGCCGCCGTCGCCGGAGGACGCCATGGCGACCCCGTCGGCGGCGCCGTCGCTGAACCGCGCGTCCTGCCACACCGCGTACACCCGGCCGGTACGGCGGTCGACGGCGGTGTCGGACAGCAGGCTCGTGGTGTGCGAGACCTGGTCTCCGGATTCGGGGTCTTGGAAGAGCCACTTGGTGCGTAGGTCAGCCACCTTTCGCGGTCGGGACCAGCTCGCGCCGCCGTCGCGGGAACGCACGGCCTGCACGCTGAGGTCGCGGGCGCCGTCGCGCAACTGGACGAGGGTGTAGACGTTCAGCAGCGTGCCGTCATCCAGCACGCTCAGCCGGTGCCCCGACACCAGACGACGCGTTCCCGCCTCCAGCAGCAGCCGCGGTGGCTGCCAACTACGCCCGCCATCGACGCTGCGGCTGAGCAGCGCCCGGTTGGTGGTCCGCTCGGTCGGCGGGAACTGCATGGTGACGGCATACAGCACCCGGTGATCACGCGGGTCGGCCGCCGTCGAAACGGTGATGAACCCGCCGTTGGCCGGGTCGGTTTCCTGCGTGATGACCGCAGGCCGGGTCCAGGTACGGGCGCCGTCGGCGGACCGCACCGACAGCCCCGCGGTCGCGCCGTCGCCCTTTTGCACAGTGCCCGTGACCACGAGCGCGCCGTCGCCGGTGAACGTGACGGCCACTTCGTCCACGTACTCGTGGACGCCGCCAGAGCACCTGGTCAACCCTGGCACGACGGAACGTTGCCACGTCCTGCCGCGGTCGTGGGTCACGGCGATGACCGCGCCACGCTGGTGGTCCTGCGGCCACACCGCCGCCAGGCGACGCGGGTCGGACGGATCGGCGGCCAGGACCGGCTCGATCGCACCGTCGGCCTTGTCGTGGTCACGTGGCCCCGGAGCGCAGTTCGCGAACGGGCTCGGTCCTGACAGCCGGGACGTCGCCGGCACGCGCACGTCCGCCGACGTGGCGTCCACCGGGACGAACACAGCCAGGGCGGGCACCGCCGCAGCGAGGAGAGTGATTCTGCGCCACATGGATGGCTCCCTTCAGACGAATACCGAGCCATCGTCCGTGCGCCCCCGCTGACCCGTCGTCGGCCCCACGGCGCAACCTCCGCTACGCCCGGCACAGCAGGAACCGCCACCCGTCGTACGCCGCAGAGACGACGCGGCAATCAGCCAGGGGGAAGCAGACTCTGGAGTGCTCTTCGAGGAATCTCAGGAAGGTTCGAGCGCCCCGCAATCGAGTCCTGCTGGCGCGGGCGATGGAACACGACTCGCCGACTCTGATGTCACATTTGGTCGGCGAGCTCGTTGGCGGCTTCGACGGCGAGTTCGATGGCCCGGGTCGCGAGTGGCGATTGGGTGCGTCCGGCCGGCCAGTACAGGTACCACGTGGAGGCGGGCGATGGTCGCAGTTGGTGGATGCTGAGCCCGTCGTCCGACCAGGCATCGGATCCGTGGATGCCGAGCTGCGGCAGTACCGCCGAGCCGATGCCCGCCCGCACCATGGACACGATGGTTTCGTGACCTGCGGTTCGGAACACGATCCGTGGCCGCGCGCCGCCGCGGGCGAGCGCCTGCTCCAGCCGTGTTTGGTGATGCGTGGGAGGCCAGGCGACCATCGGAGCATCGTCCAGCAGCTTCACCGGCACAGGGCCCTCGGGGAATACGCCGGCGCCGGCCACCAGGAGGTACGGCTCGTCGAGCAGCTCGACGTGCTCGACATCGCCTTCGATCTGGCCGTAGTGGAACAACAGGTCAAGATCTCCGATCTGTGGATCCTCCGGTTCCACCTCCGACAGCCTGATGTCGCAGCCGGGGTGCTCGCTCAGCAGTCGGCGCACGACGGCCGGCAGGATCAGCCTGGTCGCGCCGGGGAAGGTGCCGATGTCGATCCGGCCGTTGCCCGCCCTGAAGCGATCGACGGCGTCGGTCAGGGCGGCTGCCTTGGTGAGCAGATCGCGGCCGTGGGCCAGGACCACCTCGCCGAGGTGAGTGATCCGTACTGGCCTGGGCCCTCCGGGCCGGTCAAAGACGGCGCCACCGACGGCCTTCTCCAGCGCGGCGATCTGCTGGCTCACCGACGATTGGGTGTAGCCAAGCCGGCTCGCCGCTCGCCCGAACGTTCCTTCCTCGGCGATGGCAGCCATGGTCCTCAGGTGGCGCAGCTCGACGTCAGCCATAAGGTCAAGCATAGTCGATGGCGATTGATTTGATCGAAAACAATCGCTTTTCGTAATGCGCAACCTCGCCTAGCGTCATTGGAATGACGACGTACCTGGAAGAGCCAGAGCCCACTCCTGAGCCACTGTCCAGTCCTCCCGGCACACCCCTGACAGCACTCGGCTGGGCGGACGTACGGACGCGAGCAGCCGAAGCGGGCGACTACCTGCTCGCTACCACCAACCCGGACGCGCGGCCGCACGTGGTGCCGGTGCTGGGTGTATGGCTCGAAGGAACGATCTGCTTCGTCACCAATCGGCAGACCCGCAAGGCCCGCAACCTCGCGCAGAACAACGGCTGCGCGGTCACGATCCCCGGTCATGACGTCGACTTGGTTTTCGAAGGCACCGCCCATCTCGTCCGGAATGCAGCCCGACTGACACAAGTCGCGGACCTGTTTCCGGCCAAATATCCGTGGTGGCATCCGTTCGTCAGAGATGACGAGCTCTACGACCCGTCCGACACCGCACTCAGCGATCCTCGGCACGTCTACGCGATTGAGCCGGCGCAGGTATTCGCATTCGGTAAGGAGAAGGGGTTCAGCGCCACCCGCTGGCGCTTCTAGATGTGCCGGACGGCGCGGAGCGCGAGGGTGGAGAGCAAAGCGGGTGCCTGCAGATGCCGCCCGCTCGCGGGAATCGCGAGATCGAACGAAAGGAAACACCAATGAAACCAATGACCGACAACGAATGGCGATCCTTCGTCACAACGGGAACAAGGCTTGCCCACATAGCCCTCACCCGCGCCGACGGGCGACCCCACGTCACCCCGGTCTGCTTCATCCTCGACGGCGATGAACTCGCCTTTGTCCTTTCGCCCGGGAGCGTTAAAGGCAAGAGCCTGGCGCGTGACCGGCGCATCGCAGTCTGCGTCAGCGATGAGCGGCAACCCTACGGCTTCGTGACCATCGAAGGCCATGCACGGACCTCTGCCGAGCCAGAGCAGGTCAAACACGTCGCCGCAGGCATCGCCGACCGCTACTACCCCGCTCAACCCGCAGAGGACATCGTTGAATCATTCGTACAGGAAGGCTTCACCGCAGTTCGGATCAGCATCACCAACGTCATCGGCCGATCTGGGCTCGGCTGACACGGAGGGCGATCGACAAGGAAGCCGGGGTAGCCGGTCGGGCCGTCCTGGAACTCCACCCCGATCATGCTAGGAGTCCGCGTCCGAACGCGCCTCCGAGTTCATGGACCGCTGCGGCTCGCACGTGCCGCACCATCGCCGCCCGAGCGGCGGCAACCGGGAGTTTCGCCATTCCCTTGGAACATGTCCATCGGGCGGAGCTGGTGATCGCCGTGCTCGACAGTGCCGCCCCACCCGAGGTATCCGGTGATTTACCTCGGGTGGGTGGGACTGGCCTGGGCCAACCTCGGCCAAGGAACGCCAATGATCAGCTAGCAGGGCGGCTGCGGGCTCAGTCGGCCTTGGCGGCTTGCAGGATGGCCACGGCCGCGGCCCTGCGTGCGGGCAGCGCCGAGGTCGACAGCGTCGCCACCGCCGCGCCCGCCGCCACCAATGGGAACAGCCACCATGGCGGTTCCGGCCGCAGGAAGGAGCTGCCGGTCGTCACGTGCAGCAGCGCCAGCGCTCCCATCGCGATCAAGATGCCGAGGATCGTGCCGAGGGCGACCACGGTGGCGGCCTCCCAGCGGACGATCGAGCGGATCTGTCCCCTGGTGGCGCCCACGGCGCCCAGGAGTCCGAACTCGCGGGTGCGTTCGGCGACGCTCATCGACACCGTGGTCGCCATCCCGAACAGTGCCAGCAGCAGCGCCATGCCGACGAAGATGTGCGTCGCGCGCAATGCGCGGGTGAGTGAACGCGACGCCGCTTCCACGTAGGCGTCACGGTCGAGGACTCGCACGCCCGGCACCGTGGCCACGGAGCGGGCCAGGGCCTGTGCGGAGCCGCCCCGCACGAGCACCGCCCGGGTCTCGGCATTGGTGTCGAGCCGGTCCATCGTCGCGGGCGCCACCAGTGCCTGCTCGGCGAACAGGTGGGACGGATCGTGGTACGCGTCCGCCACCGTGAGCGTGACCCGGCCATGCGCGCCCCGTACGACGATCTGCTGGCCGCGCCGTAGTCCCCGCTCCTTCATGACGGTCGACGACAGCGCGACCTGGCCGGGATGCAGCGAGGACGTGTGGCCGCCCAACTTCAGGACCTCGCGCAGTCCGTTCTGCTCGGCGCCGCTGACGAGGAAGCGGAACGGCTCGGGTGCCTCGCCTGATTCGCGTCCGCCCGGCGGGGGCGATACCAGCTTGACCTCGGTTTGCGTGAGAGCTGTCGCTCGCGACACCCCCGGCGTGGCGGCCACCCGGATCGCCACGTCCCGGGCCAGTGGCGCGGGCGCGCCCTCGGCGGTACGGGCGGTCGCTGTGATCGCGTGCTCGGCCGTCATGACGTCCCGCCCCGCCTCCTGGAAACGGTCGTTCACCGACAGTGTGATCAACGCGACGGAGGAGACCAGCGCCACGCCGAGCATCAGCGACGAGGCGGCCGAGGAGACCCGGCGCGGGCTGCGGGTGATGGTGGCGTGCGCCAGCCGTCCGGTCTCCCCGCCGAACCGCGTCCCCAAGCGGCCTACCAGCCCGCCGAGCGGTCCGACGAAGAGCGGAGTGAGGACGGCCGACCCGGTCACGGCCAGCAGCGAGCCGATGAGGATCATCAGCGAGACCGCGAACGTGCGGTCCTGGCCGGGCGGGTCGTCGACGCGGACCGTGACCGCCAGCGCGCACAAGAGGCCGGCACCGGCGAAGAGCGCGAACGCCGCCAGCAGCCGCGGCCATCGGCGTTCCCGGGATTCGGTGACGGTGCTGCGCAACGCCTGCACGGGTGAGATGCCCGCGGCTCGGTGGGCCGCCCGCCAGGCGGCGAGCTGGGTGACCACGATCCCGGCTGCGGCGGGGACGGCCAGCGCGACCCAGCCGAACTGAGGATCGGCGGCGGACACGTCGAAACCGTCACGCGCGAACAGCCGGGTGATCAGCGCCGACACCGGAAAGCCGGCCGCCACGCCGCCGGCCGCCGCGACCGCGCCCATCACCAGCGCCTCCAGCCGGATCAGCCGCTTGAGCTGCCGCGGCGTGGCTCCGATGGCCCCGAGCAGCGCCAGCCGCCGGGTCCGTTGCCGCACCAGCGCGCCGAAGGTGTTGGCCACCACGAACAGCCCGACGAATACCGCCACGGAAGCAAGCATGCCGATGACACCGGCGATCGAGGCACCTTCGCCGGCTGCGGCCGCGGCCTGCGCTGCCCGTACCGACTCCGCGGTGCGCACTGTGGCCTCACCGCCCAGTTCCCGGGCCAGTTCGCCGCGCAGCCGATCGGCCGGGATGCCCGGCGCGGCCTTCAGCCAGACGCTTTGCCAGGTGCCCGCGGGCAGCATGGCGACGCGCCGCACGTCCTCGGGCGAGGCCAGCACCAGGTCGCCGGCGGCCACCGCACCGCGGTCCTGGACGCTGACGATCCCAGCGATCCGCACCTGACGCGTCTCACGGGGCAGCGTCAGCGTCATGGTGTCGCCCACGCGCAGCTTCCCGGCGCGCGACATGTGCCTGACGATCGCCACCTCGCCGTCGGCGGCAGGGGCGCGTCCCGCCACCAGCCGGTAGGGGTTCAGCCGCGGGTCGGACACCCAGGGACGCAGCAGTGTCCTGCCCTCAGCCGACGCCGTGATCGCCTGTCCGTCCGGACGGGCGGCCGTCACCGGCACCGCGGCGTCGCCGGCGGCCGCCGCCACACCGGGCTTGGAGGCAATCCGGTCCAAACGGATCCGGCCGGCGGCCGGCGCGTACGGGTCGTCAGGATCCGCATCCCCACCCTGCACGAGCACGTCCGCACGGAAGTACTCGCTGGCGTCGCTGCCTGATACCGCCTCCTGTGCGCGCAGCGCGAACTGCAGCGAGCCTGCGATGAGCGCGACCGAGCCCAGCGCCGCCAGCAGCGTGGCGGCCAGCCGCGGCCAGCCCTCGGTGAACGAGCGGCGAGCGATCGGCCACATGGCGTTTCCCACGGCTCAGCCTTCCATTTCGCGCATGCGGGCGTGTACGGCGTCGATGGTGGGCGCGGCCAGCTCGTCGACGATCGTCCCGTCGGCCAGGAACAACACCCGGTCGGCGTGCGCGGCGGCCACCGGATCGTGCGTCACCATGACCACCGTCTGCCGGTAGGAGTCGACCGCCGCGCGCAGGAACCCCAGCACCTCGGCGCCGGAACGGGAGTCGAGGTTGCCGGTCGGCTCGTCGGCGAACAGCACCTCCGGCCTGGTCAGCAGCGCCCGCGCCACGGCGACCCGCTGCTGCTGGCCGCCGGACATCTCGGCGGGCCGGTGGCCCAGCCGCTTCCGCAGCCCGAGCGCGTCCACGATCGTGTCGAACCATGTCTCGGCGGCGTCGCGGCCCGCCAGCCGCCCGGTCAGCCGGATGTTCTCCTCGGCGGTCAGCATCGGCAGCAGGTTGAACGACTGGAAGACAAAACCCAGCCGATCGCGACGCAACTCGGTGAGGCGGGTGCGCGACAGACCGGTGATGTCGACGTCACCGATGACGATGGTGCCGGACGTCACGACGTCCAGCCCGGCCAGGCAATGCAGGAAGGTGGACTTCCCCGACCCCGACGGCCCCATGATCGCAGTGAACTGGCCCCGGGCGAACTCCGCCGACACACCGCGCAGCGCGGCCACCGCACCGTCACCGGCGCCATAGGTCTTGACCACATCGGCCGCGAACAGGACTCGGTCGCGGACACGTTCCTCGGGCGGGGCCTCGATCATCGACGCCCTCCCCCAAGGTGGGGGAACAAGCACAACGCGCCGTCCGGGTGCGGGCGGCAGCGGATCGGTTCGGGCATGAACGTCTCCTCCATCATGATTTTCGAATCAGTCGAGATAGTCTCAAGTGAGACTATATCAGGCGGTTCTAGTCGGAGTTCATGCCCGGCGACCTGCTCGAACGTTGCGTCCATCCCGTCCGCCTCCCGGGCATGCACCATGCATCCGGAGCGCATGCAGAACGCATGGACCGGCTGTTCGAACCTCACATCGGGTGGTGCGGCAGGCACTGGGGCGCGGCCCGGTCCGGGCGGGAGGCTGGCTGCCATGACCGATAACACCGGCATCCGGCCGTTCCGTATCGATATCCCGCAAGCCGACCTGGACGACCTCCAGCAGCGGCTGGCGCGGACACGCTGGGCACAGGAGCTCCCCGCCGACGAGTCGGCGGCACCGGTCGGCCCGGTTCCGCCCGGTTGGGAGTACGGCGTCCCGGTGGGCTATGTGCAGCGGCTGATCGAGCGGTGGCGCACCGGCTACGACTGGCGGGCCTGGGAGGCGAGGCTCAACGCGTACCCGCAGTTCACCACCGAGATCGATGGCCAGAACATTCACTTCCTGCACGTCCGATCACCCGAGCCGGACGCGACCCCGCTGATCCTGACGCACGGCTGGCCGACCACCGTGGTCGAGTGGCTGGACGTGATCGGCCCGCTCACCGACCCCCGCGCCCACGGCGGCGACCCGGCGGACGCCTTCCATCTGGTCGTCCCGTCGGTGCCGGGCTTCGGCTTCTCCGGACCGACCCGGGAGCGCGGCTGGGACCGGTACCGGGTGGCCCGGGCCTGGGCCGAGCTGATGCGCCGGCTCGGTTACGAGCGGTACGGCGCCGCCGGCAACGACGGCGGATCGCTGATCTCGCCCGAGGTGGGCCGAGCCGATCCCGAGCATGTTTGCGGCGTGCACGTGACGCAGGTCTTCTCCTTCCCGTCCGGTGACCCCGCCGAGCTGGCCGGCCTCTCCGAGGAGGACCGCGGCAAGCTCCAATTCGCCGAGTGGTTCACCCAGAACCGGGGCGCGTACGACAAGCTCCAATCCACTGAGCCGCAGAACCTGGCCCACGCCCTGGCCGACTCCCCGGCCGGCCAGCTGGGCTGGAGCGCGCAGCTGCTCGGCCCCTCGCTCGACCCGGACTACGTGCTCACCAACGTGATGATCTACTGGCTGACCAACACGGCCGCCTCCTCGGCGCGTTTCTACTACGAGGACGCGGCGTCGGCGCCCGCACAGCAGAAGTCGAACGGGCGGGGCGACACCATCCCGGAGCCGACCACGGTGCCTCTCGGCCTCGCCAACTTCGCCTGGGACTACCAGTCGATCCGGCCGTTGGCCGAGCGCGACCACAAGAACATCGTCTCCTGGAACGTCTACGACCAGGGCGGCCACTTCGCCGCGCACGATGCCCCCGAGCTGCTCGTCTCCGACATCCGGCAGTTCTTTCGCAAGGTTCGCTGAGACGCCGCGGGTCGCAGACCCCTCCTCAGATCTTCAAAGCACAAGGTGCTCGGCCGGCCCCTCCAAGGCCATGCCGCAGCAGCAATCGAAAAGGAAACCCTCATGTATCTGGTCGTAGGCGCCACCGCCCACTTCGGGCGCCAGGCGGTAGAGGAACTCATCGCCGCGGGGGCGCCCGTGCGTGCGCTGACCCGGACTCCGGAGAAGGCCGGCCTGCCCGAGGGCGTCGAGGTCGTCCAGGGCGATCTGACCAAGCCGGAGACGCTTCCGGCGGTGGTGGCGGGTATCGAGGCAGCCTTCCTGGTCCTGCAGTACGGAATGGACGTCGCTGCGCTCCTGGCTGCTGCGCGTGAGGCCGGCGTGCGGCGGATGGTGCTCCTGTCCTCGGGCGCCGTCATCGCGGGAGCCGAGCGCCAGCCCGACGTCATCGCTCAATATCACCGGGATGTGGAGCGCGCCATCGAGGTGTCCGGGTTCGAGTGGACGTTCCTGCGCCTGCTGTTCCCCGCGATCAACTCATTGACGTTCGCGATGCAGCTCCAAGGCGGCGACGTCGTTCGCGCGCCGTACACCGAAGCCGCCTTCAGCGCCGTGCACGAGCGGGACGTCGCCGAGGTGGCGGCGCGGGTCCTGACCCGGGGCGGGCACGCGGGGCGCGTCCACGACCTGGCCGGGCGCGAGTCACTGACCCAGGCGCAGCAGGTCCGCATCCTTGGTGAGACGCTGGGCCGCCTGCTGACCGTCGAGGACCTCGACCCCGATCCCGTGCTGGAGCAGATGAGCCAGTTCATGGACCGCGAGTTCCTGACCGCGCTCTTCGGTCTCATGGCCAGCGCCGTCGGCAGGCCGGCACCGGTCAACGACGTCATCGAGCAGATCACCGGGCATCCCCCGCGGACCTACGCCCAGTGGACCGCAGATCACCGGGCCGACTTCGGCGGCTGACCGGCCAGGGCAGGGGCGGCACCCACCGCCCCTGCCCTCGGCACGGAACGAGGGCCACGCCGTTCGACACTCAACATCCAGGGATGTCTGACGCGTTCTGGTGATCACCCCCAGCGGATCCGACCGCCACCGTCCCGCGTTCCCCCGAGCACGTCCCCGCAGCCAAGTAGCAGGACGTCACCGGTCGGCTGACAAGACACTTGGCGGGCGGAGTGCGAACGGACCAGATCAGCGGCGGCGGTGATCCGATCGAGCAGTTGTTGCGGCTGGTCGCGGGTTCACGGCTGTCCGGCGATGTCCTGCTGGGTCAGGTCGGGGGTGTTGGCCGGGGGGCCGTGCCATTCGCAGAGCAGGACGGTGGCGTCGTCGCCGAGTTGACCGTTGTGGTGGTGCAGGACGGCGCGTATGAGGCGGCGCAGGGTTTCGGGGGCGGCCATCCCGTCGGCTTGGTGGCGGATGATGAAGTCGACGAAGCGGTCGCGGCCGAACTCGCGGCCTTGGGCATCGCGGGCTTCGGTGATGCCGTCGGTGTAGAGCAGCAGCCGGTCGCCGGGTTCCAGTTGCTCGCGGCACAGCGTGGCCTCGCGGGGCAGGCCGGTGCCCAGCGGCGGGACGGGAGGGCACTTCAGGTGGGTGATCCAGCGTCCGCCGCGGATCAGCACGGGCGGTGAGTGGCCGCAGGCGAGCCAGGTCAGCATCCCAGTCGTCATATCGAGGTTGGCCAGCAGCGCGGTAACGAAGCGGACATCGGGAAACTGCTCGATCAGGATGGCCTCGATGGCGTCACGGATCTGGGGAAGGCTGTTACCTTGCCGACGCTGGCTGCGGCAGCCGGCGACGGCCAGGTTGGCGGTCAGTCCGGCGGAGGTGTCGTGGCCCATGGCATCGAAGACGGCCAGGTGAACGGTGTCACCGGCCACCGCGTAGTCGAAGGCATCGCCGGCAGTGGCATAGGCCGGTTCCATCGCCGCCGCGATCGTCACCCGGTGGTTGGCGAACGCGCGCGGTGGCATCAGCGTCCACTGCATCTCGGCCGACACGTTCATCGGGTGGATCCGGGTCAGACGCGCGTGGGAATCGCTGTGGTGCCGCTTGGAGGCAAGCAGCATGCCGACAAGCGACGCCAGATCTCCCATCGCCTCGCGAGTCTGCTCGTCGGGGTCGTGGTCGGTGTTCAGGCGCAGGACACCGAGGCGTTCAGTGCCGTCCAGAATCGGGAGCCAGTGCTGCACAGGGCCGTCGGCGGGCGCCGACGACGGCGCGGCGGTGGGTGCCGATGAGGGCGTCGCGCTGCGGAAGACCCGGCCCGCCAGCGTGGCGTCGATGCGCAACTCCTGACCGCCCTCACCGGCGTCCAGACCCCGGCCGGTGGCTTCGCGGAGCACCTCTTCTTGCAGGTCGCACAGGTAAAAGCGCGTCTGCCGCAGCCCGGCGGCGTCGGCGTGCCGGGCGACCAAGCCGGGCAGTTCCTCAAACGCCGACAGGTGACCGGCGCGCAGCAGTGTACGCAGCAGGCGGGCGGAATCTGCCAGTGACGTCATGCCGTTCACCCTGTTCAGACAGGGACGGCCCGCGCCCGCCCGTTGACCTCAGCCTCGAAGGCTCGGGATCTGCTTCTTGGCAGACAAATACGAAAAGCCCAAAAGGAATGTCACAACCACCCTATATCTCGCACCCGGCACGCTCTTGTCATGCGGATACCCAGCACACCACCAGTATCCAGGGCCCAGACGCTCCCGTTCGTCAGCCTTAGTGGCACGCCGCGAGATCGACAGACGCCGATCGCGATCTCGCGCTGCCGCAGGTCGACGAACATCAGCGACAGCGTGGAAGGCATCAGCGTCGCACCGGCCATGCCGAGTACGGCGCGGGCGACGATGAGCATCTCTGCACTGGTGGAATACGCAGCCGGCGCCGAAGCGGTGCCGAACGCCGCCGCGCCGATGATCAGCCGCTCGGATCCAGGTCGGGCCCCCTCCAAAACCCGCTCCTCCGGCCGGTGCACGACCATACGACGTCGCTTCCGCTTCTGAACGACGGGTGTTGCTGCGGCCGGTGATGCGACGGTGAAACGTGCGGCGATGCAGACCTATACGCTGATGTGAGGGGGCCGGAATGATTCGAGTGTTGCTAGCTGAGGACGTGCGCATCCTCCGGGAGGCCCTGGCCGGTCTGCTCGGGCTGGAGGACGACATCAAGGTGGTCGCCGAGGTCGAGCGGGGCGACTCGATCGTGCCCGCCGCGCTGGAACACCGGCCTGATGTGGCGGTCATCGATATCGAGATGCCGGAAATGGACGGGCTGGACGCGGCTGCGGAGCTTTACGAACGGCTCCCCTCGTGCAAGGCGCTGATCCTGACGGCGGTGGGCCGGCCGGCCAATCTGCGGCGCGGGATGCGCGCGCAGGTGGCCGGTTTCATGCTCAAAGACACCGGCCCGCGCGAGTTGTCGAACGCGATCCGTACCGTCGCCAAGGGAGGGCGCCTCATCGACCCGCATCTTGCGTACGCCGCCCTGACGGACGAGGGCAGTCCCCTCACGGAGCGGGAGGCGGAGGTCCTGCGCCTGACCGCCAGGGGCGCGACGCCTCGCGAGGTGGCGGCGCGGCTTCACCTGTCCTATGGCACGGTACGCAACTACCTCGCCTCGGCCGTGACCAAGCTCGACGCCCGTAACCGGATGGACGCCGTCCGCATCGCTACCGAGGCCGGCTGGCTCTGACGGCGGTATCCGGGATGGAGAGCTCAGCCGCTCCAGCCCGCGGGCACCTGCGCGGTGAGCGTGAACAGGTCCGCGCCAGTGTGAACGATCAGCTCGCCCCCCGCCTCCGTGGCGCGCGCGGCGAGGTTGCCCAGACCGGTTCCCCGCCGCCCGGCCAAGTCACCCGGCCCAATCCCCAGATGCGTGGCCAGGTCGCCCGGCCCGATCCCCAGATGGGTGGTGAACGGGGCGGGTGCCGCTTTCGCATGGGCAGACGCAGCCACGTGACAGGCATCCTGGAGTCGCAGCCCGGGCAGGTGACGTGTGGACAGGCCGACGCGGCCAATCAACCCGTCGTTGGTAACGCGGAGCCTTACCCAGCCGTCCCTCACCGTGCAGGTGATGTGACAGTGGCGGGCGGAGGAGTGGCGGACGACGTTGGTGACGGCCTCGCGCACGATGGTGGCCACCAGCCCGTTCGCTGCGGGCGCCAGATCCGGCACCGCGGCCTCGGCCGAGAAGCGGACCCCGGCGGCCTCGAGCAGGACGCGGGCGGAGGCCAGCTCGTCGGCGAGAGTGAGGCCGGCCGGGACGCCGGTGATCGAGCGCACCTCGCCGAGGGTGCGTTCAGCGATCCGCTGGAGATCGCGCACCTCGCCGAGCGCCCTGGCCGGATCCGCGGGCAGGAGGCGGCCGGCGAGCTCGCCCTTGAGCACGATCGCCGACAGGCCCGATCCGAGCAGGTCGTGGACGTCGCGGGAGACCTGCGTACGAGCCTGGGCCACTGCGGTCCGGGCCAGCTCGTTCCTGGTCTCGTTGAGCCTTTGGGTGACCTCGGGCAGGCGGCAGAGCGCGTAGACGGCGATCATCGCTGTGACGAGGCCGGCGAACCAGTACGGGAGTGCGGCGGTCTCGTCCGGACCGGCGATGACCAGCAGGAAGCCGGCGGCCGCGGCGGCCGGCAACCATCCCGGCCGAACCCGTAGGGTGGCGGCGCCGACGGTGAGGAGCAGCGGCGGCGCCATCAGCGCCCCGTGCAGGTGCACGCCCCAGGACAGGAGCGCTAGTTGGGCGCACAGCGTCAACGGCCAGCCGCGCGGAGTGGCCCCGCCGCGGCGCGGAGCACCGTGGTAGAGCTGCAGGCCGCCGGCCACGACCATGATCGCGATCGTCAGGGCCCATCCGCGCGCGTCCTGCGTGCGCTCGTAGGCCATGTTGGAGAGCGCGACGGCCGAATAGTCGATCACGATGACCACGGAGCTCCACCAGGCGAACGCGAACTCGTCCGGAACCGGCGCACCGCCGTCGGAGATCCGGGGCATCCGCCGGTGGCCGTCGGCGATCCGGCGTGCGGCCGTCAGGGCCCTCCGGCCGCGCTCGGCGATCTCGGCCACCTTCGCGTCCCAAGGGACGGGGCCGGTGTCAGGTGCCAGTCGCCGGGCAATGCCGATGATGGCGGAAATCTCGGTCCCGATGGTCGACCGCAGGCTCCGGGCGGTGCCCAGGCGGTCGTGCTCGACGGCGAGCGCGGCGAGCTCCCGCCGGTACGCATGCGCCTGCTGAACGCGTTGGGCGAGCCGTATGACGGCGAAGAGAATGATCGCGACGTTCACATCGATCACCAGCCGGCCGGCGAGGGCGGCGAGGGCGGTGTCCCCGAAGACCAGGGCCGCGATGACCGTGTCGCCGCCGATCACCAGAGCGCACGCAAGCCAGGACGCGGGCGCGGCCCACAACAGCAGGACCGCCGAGCCCAGCAGCCCGGCGACCGGGCCCCACGCCTGGCCGACGACGAGGTAGGGGGCGAAGGTCAGCACCGCCTCGACGGATACCGACCAGCGCCGCTGCGGGCGCAGAAGGACGAGGGCGTGCACCGCGAACAGCGCAAGAATAAGCATGATCGCGATAGCCCTGACGCCCTGGGACGCCACCTCCGGGTGGAAGAGGAACCCCACCCGCGCAGCGAGCAGGGCGACCAGGGAGCCCACCACGAGCGCCCACGCGACCTGCGGCTTCGATGCCATCCTGCTCCCTTTTACCTGCGAAATGCATCCGAAGGATACGCACATAGGACAAATCGGGCGTTCATCACGCATCTGGACTGGTGCACGGTGCGCTGGTGGGCGGCCCTGGCCGCGCAGAAGGGTGATCCGCATGGCAGATCACGCCGAGATCCGCCCCTCACCATTGACATCCCGCAGACCCACGACCTCCACGACCAGCTGGGCCGTACCCGCTGGGCGAACGAGCTGCCCCGCCGATCAACCCACCCCTCTGCCCTCCTTCGCCCCCGGTCCATCCCGGCCGGCAATACGGCGTCCCGCTCACCGACGTCCAGGGTCTGGTGGAGCGTCGACTGGCGGACACACGAGGCCAGGCTCAACGAGCACCCGCGCTGCATCACCACCATCGATGCACCCCAAGCGAACCGGTTGCTGTCAGGCCGGCTGCGTAGCGACCTTCTGGGAGTCACCATGATCGGGACCGGGCACGCCGACCGTGCCTGCAGCGGGGGTTCTTGAGGCCTCGGCGGTGCGCGGCGACTGCACCGGGGACCGTCCCAGCAGCCGCCGGTGGACCACCAGATGGAATCAACATCCCAAGCACGGCGCTTCCTGCACGAACGATGGGGTTTGCACCGCAGATCGCCGGGAAAAGCCGCTCCATGGCGCACACCGCCGATCCCGCCGCATCGACCCCGTCGATCCCGCCACCGCGGCCAGCTGAGGGGCTGCACGTGGACGTCGGTCACCGCCACGGCTGGACGGTACTAGGGCTGCGCGGAGAGCTGGACATCGCCACCACGCCGTTCCTCCACCGGCACGTGAACGACACCATGCGCACCGCGGCCCAGCAGGCCATACCGCCACAGGTCGCGCTGGATCTGACCGACCTGCTCTTGTGTGACTCCTCCGGCCTGAACCTGCTCATCCGCGCCTGGAAACAGATCACCACCATCGGTGGACGGCTGCTGCTGCTGAACCCCCGCCAGCACCTGCGCGAGACCTTGGCCCGCACCGGCCTGGACCGCTACCTCACCATCATCGCCGCCCTACCGGCCTGACTCCTCCGCGCATGCGAAGCAGTCCGGGTGACCGCGCCCGAGTTGTCGCCGCCCATCGGTGCTCTAGCTCGAACACCCCTCACCCCGAAAAGTGTCTGCAGCGTCGCCGACGGCCACGGTGTTGAGGTGGCTCGCCTGTCCGGTGGAGCGGTGGCCGCGCCTCCAGCCGATGCGGGTCACCGCGTCTTGCCCCAACCAACGCAATCGGACGCACTCCTGGCCAGCGCCTCGTATGGCGGCGGCGAAGCTTGCCTGGAACGCTCGCCGGACATCGGCGATGACAGCTCGTGGCTGGGAGCGGAACCGGCGACGCACGTGAACCGGTGCTCTGCACCACCATCATGTACGGCCAGGAGACAGGGATGTCGGCGTACGCCGCCGATCTGGCAACGAGCACGGCTGGTGCGCCTGGTTGCGGCTGAGCAACGACCTGGCCACTGCCGTGACGCGGTTCCGCCGGTGCACGAACATAAATAGGCCACTGTCGGCACGGTCCGCCCAACATCCGCATTCAGGGGCTTCCCTGATCAGGGTCATTTCCCTCAACGCCGCCGTCCCTTTGCGAAAGGCCCGCTGCCGTGTCCGAGCTGCGAATGTCTCACCAGCACCTGCCCGGCCACGTCACCGTCGTGGTCGTGGCCGGCAACGTCGACCTGGGCTCGGCCGGAGACCTGGCGGCCTACCTGGACCAGACCCGCCGCACTCCCGGCGAGCATCTGGTGCTGGATCTGGCCGAGGTGCGCCTGATCGACAGCACCGGCCTGCAGGTGCTGGTGAACGCCCACCTGCACGCCACCGCCCACCACGCCACACTCCGGCTGGCCTCAACCGGCCCCCAGGTCACCCGGGTCTTGAACATCACTCAGCTGAACGCCCACATCGGCGTGCACGCCACCGTCGAAGACGCCCTTACCGCCGCCCTGACACGACAACCCCCACCCGGCAGCGTCGACTGAGATGCTGAGCGCAGCGCCGGGTAGGACGGGCCCGCGACAGGGCACGCATTCGCGAGAAGACCGCCCCGCTCCGAGGGATGGGCGCGGAGGGTTAGGCCAAGGGTTTCTTGTCGCGCATTGCTCACCTGGCGGCGTCTCGTGGATTCTCGGAGGGGACAGATGTCCGCCGCAGCTTCCGGCGCCGAGTTTGTTCGGCGCCGTCACCGGCCGCCGCGGCCCTGCCGTCGCCTCTGCGGTCGCCGTGACCGGCTATCTCATCCAGAACCTGGCCACGTCCGACCCGGTCGCCTCCCTCAAGCCCTGGCACTGGTATCTCGGCCGCAATCCCCTGGTCGAAGGCCCCAACCCCCACAGGTCTCTGGCTCTCCATCGCCCTGTCCGCCGCGCTTTTCACCGGCGGATGGCAGGTATCCCGCCGCAGCGACCTGCGATGACACGACCCCCGGCCATGACGTAGCCGCACGACACCCGGTCCTTGATCGGCGCGGGCCCGTACGACTACATGACCGTCTTGTCCGCGTCGATGTCGCCCGTCAACGTGAGGCGGAGCTGCCGGAAGTGAGCGCGACGATCGCCTCCGCCGTGGACGGTGCGCAGCGGAATCTGTGGGTCGTCAATGCACGAAACTCCCCGCTGACAGCATTGGGCACCTCAGCAAGGACCATCCTGCCGTGATCGTTCACAGCCCGCAGATCCGCGGCTGACAGCAAAGCCAGGCCATGACCGTCCAGGACGGTCACCTGCGCCATGTCAACGACCAGGAGCGGCGGCCCTCCTAACGCCAGCACCTGAGCGAGGTGCTCGTGAAGCAGCAAAGCCGTACCGCCGGTCACTTCGCCCGCCAGCCGAAGAATCACGCACGGGCCGTGCAGCCCCGTGCTGACAGCCAGAAGCGGGCTCGATACGGTCTCGACCTCGTCGCGCGGCTCCACCGGAATCCTCCTGCCTGCTCGGCCATGCAGAACAAACACTGCCGACCAGGCTTCCCGGCGCACCTCCAGACACAATAACCAGTCCCCTCAACCCGGATCGAGCTACGGCGTAACAGTGCCAAATCTCTGACCACGCCCTGCGAACGGAGGCAGCCATCGCGGAAGACCGACAAGCACATGGCGTCCAGCTAAGGCCTGGGCATACGTCTTGCCGGAAGGGCAGGCGCCGTAGCACCGGGCCACCTGCTCGCCCGCTCAGCCAGGAAGCTGGTGCACTGATTTGGGCACCTTGCCGTGAACGTTGACCCAGACAAGCGATGCACCGCAGCAGCCACACCGGATCGGTGGCGAGCCGTGTCACCAGTGGGGACGATGATGGCCATTTCCGCCAATGTGCCTACGAGGGTGGCCTGTTCATCGAGGTTCCATCCTTACAGGTAGCGCAGCCACAGGTAGGGGGCGGTGAGGCCGATGGTGATGACGGTGACGATCAGGCCGTACTTGGTGAAGGTCCAGAAGCTGATGGGGTGGCCGTTGCGGGCGGCGATGCCCAGCACGACGACATTGGCGCTGGCGCCGATGGCGGTGGCGTTGCCGCCCAGGTCGGCGCCGAAGGCCAGGGCCCACCACAGCACCTGCCCGTCGGGACCGGCCTGGGTGGCCAGATCACCGACGATGGGGCTCATGGTGGCCACGTAGGGGATGTTGTCGACGATGGCCGACAAGCCCGCCGAGGCCCACAGCAACAGCATGGTCGCCGCGCCCAGACGGCCTTCGGTGGCCTCGGCGGCGGCCTTGGAGATGTCGCCGATCACGCCGGTTTCGACCAGGGCGCCGACCATGACGAACAGGCCGGCGAAGAACACCAGGGTCGGCCATTCGACCTCTTCCAGCGCCTGTTCGGTGGTGACCTTGGTGGCGGCCACCAGCAGTCCGGCGCCCAGCAGCGCCACGATGGCGGGTTCGTAGTGCAGCACCGGGTGCAACACGAACGCGGCCACCACCAGACCCAGCACGGCCAGGGACTGGATCAGCAGCCGCCGGTCGGTGATGGCCTCCTTCTCCTCCAGTTCCATCACCTCGGCGACCCGGTCGGGGTCATAGGTGAACGCGCCGCGGAACAGCCACCGGCACAGCAGGCAGAACACGATCATCAGCACCACGACCATCGGGGCCATGTGCACCAGGAAGTCATTGAAGGACAGGTCGGCGCGGCTGGCGATGATGATGTTGGGCGGGTCGCCGACCAGGGTGGCCGCGCCGCCGATGTTGGAAGCCATCACCTCCGCGATCAAGTACGGCACGACCTTGAGACCAAGCCGCTCGCACACCAGGAAGGTCACCGGGGCGATCAGCAGCACGGTGGTGACGTTGTCCAGCAACGCCGAGGCCACCGCGGTGATCACCACCAGCAGCACCATCAGCCGGTAGGGCTTGCCACGCGAACGTTTGGCCGCCCAGATCGCCACGTACTCGAAGATGCCGGTCTGCCGCAGCACCGACACGATCACCATCATGCCCAGCAGCAGGAAGATGACGTTCCAGTCGACCCCGGTCTCCTCGGAGAAGAACGCGGCCTCGGCATCGGTGATGTGCAGCAGCAACATCAGCGCCGCACCGCCCAGGGCCACCGCGGTCCGGTGGATCTTCTCGGTCGCGATCAGCACGTACGCGACGACGAAGATCGAAATTGCGGCGACGGCAGCCATCCGGTGGGCCTCCTGGAACAAGCAGCGGAAACGACGAACAACGCTGCCGACCAGGCTTCCCGGCTCACCTTTGACGACACCCTAACGGTTCCCGCCGTATCGGCCACCATCCAGGCAGAGGTAGCGTCGGACCGTGCTCGCTCATGAACTGGCTCAGGAGTTCCCTATCGTCAGCCTCGACAGCGACGCTGCCGACGCTGCCCGCCTGCTGGCACAGCGGCGGCTACCCGGCCTGATCGTGGTGGACGCCGACCAGCACCCGGTCGCGGTGCTGCCCGGGTCGCAGATCCTGCGATTCGTCGTCCCCCGCTACGTCCAGGACGACCCCAACCTCGCGCACGTCTACGGCGAACGCCACGCCGACCAGCTGTGCGCCAAACTCGCCGGACGCCAGGTCAAAGACCTGCTGCCCGACGATCCCCGCCAGCTGCCGGTGGTCGACGCCGACGCCACCGCCATCGAGATCGCCGCGTTGATGGCCGGCGCCCACAGCCCGCTGGTCGCGGTCGTGGAATCCAAGGGCGGCAAGAGCAAGAACCCACCGATGATCGGCGCGATCACCGTGGCCGACTTGCTGGACAAGCTCCTGCCCCCTTCGTGACCGCGGCACGGGCAGTCGCCCTGGCCGCGCGGCGGCCCACGGCTCCAGCGGCGGCTCGACGTCTGCACCTGCCCCTGCGGCGGTGACGCGTAACGGCCGCTGATCTCCCGGCTGATCCTGCTTCACCCCACCGGCGCCTCACCCGGGTCCTGCCGATGACCGGCCCGGACACCGCTCCCGCATCTGCCAGGCGCTGCCCCGAGTTCACCTCCCGCACTGGAACGCCGCCCGAGGGCCTGCCACGACAGCGGGGCCCCCACAGAGATCCTCGGCTGCCTGTCCGCCCTGGTTCGTCATCGTCAAGTGCCGGTAGCGCATTCGCGGCCACAACGGGCCATCGAGGCATCGGCCAATGCACTTTAAAAGGCTTTCGCAAACGCAAAGAATGCGTTAACGTATCCCTTGGTGTGCCGGGAAGCCTGGTCGGCGAGATGGAAGAAGTCTCTCTACCAGGAGGTCTCATGACTCCCCGGGGCCATTTCGTGCCGCAGCGTCCCCTGATGCCGATCGCCGAGGTCATCGCCATCCGCGCCGGTGGACGCATCTCCGCGCGTGCGACCGCCTTCCCAGATAGCGGAACCGTCTAGCGCTGCCGTGCGTCCTACCGTCGCAGCCATACCGCGTTTCTCTCCCATTCCTTGGTGAATGGCTTCGCCTCTGCTTCGTCCGGAGGTCCTTAAATTGTGTCTCTACGCGGAAGCGTGCATTCATATGGCTGAGTTCCTGGATATCGTGCTCGGTTTTCCGACCGCGCTCTTCACGTTCCCGTTGCTGGTGGTCGCGGGTTACTGGCTGCTGGTGTTGGTGGGCGGCGTGGGGGCCGGTGATCTGGGTGCCGATGTCGACACAGGGGCCGATATCGGTGCCGAAGACACCGGCCTCGGTGGGCCGGCCGGGGTGCTGGGCGCGGCCGGGCTCGGCGGCGTTCCCGTCACGGTGGTGCTGTCGCTGCTGATCGGCGTCGGCTGGTTCGCGAGTCTGGTGGGCTCGGTGCTGGCCGAGGGCGCGGGCGACGTGGCGGCGGTGCTCTCCTTCGCGGTGCTGGTGATCGCGTTCGGGGTCGCCTGGGCCGGCACCCGCCTGCTCGTCCTGCCACTGCGCCCGATCTTCCGGCGCGACGCCGGGACGACCCGCCGGGACCTGGTCGGCCGGATGTGCGTCATCCGCACCGGACGAGTGGACTCCGACTTCGGCCAGGCGGAGGTCATCACGCCCGACGGATCCACCGTCCTGGTGCAGGTGCGGCGCCCGCCCGCCAGCCTGGCGTCGACCGGTGCACCCGTCGCGGGTGCGACGTTCGAGGGAGACCTCACCCACGGCACAACGGCGTTGATCTTCGACTACGAGCCGGCGGGCGAGTTCTTCCTCGTCATGCCGTATGACGCCGCGTTCGATCCGGACGGGTCGGTCGCCTGATCCCTTCCGTCGCCTGTCCCTTCGTCGCCTGATCCGTCCGTCCTCCGTCCTCCTCACCTTCCACGCTTCTCATTCCATCCCCGCGCTCTCATCCCCCTTCACAGACAGGCATCTCGCATGGGAACCATTGCCATAGGGATAGGCGGCATCATCGCCATCCTGCTCATCATCGCCCTGGCGTTGCTTTTCATGGTCACGCGACTGTTCCGCAAGGTCGAGCAGGGCAAGGCGCTGATCATCTCCAAGCTCCGCAAGGTGGACGTCACCTTCACCGGCGCCGTCGTCCTACCGGTGCTGCACAAGGCCGAGGTCATGGACATCTCGGTGAAGACCATCGACGTCGAACGGACCGGCCGGGACGGGTTGATCTGCAAGGACAACATCCGGGCCGACATCCGCATCACGTTCTTCGTCCGCGTCAACAAGACCGTTGAGGACGTCAAGAAGGTGGCGGGCGCGATCGGCACCACTCGCGCGAGTGACCAGGAGACGATGCGCGAGCTGTTCGCGGCGAAGTTCTCCGAGGCGCTCAAGACCGTGGGCAAGCAGCTGGACTTCGAAGACCTCTACACGCGCCGCAACGAGTTCCGCGACCACATCATCCAGGTGATCGGCACCGACCTGAACGGCTACAGCCTCGAGGACGCCGCCATCGACTACCTGGAGCAGACCTCCCTGATGTCGCTGGACAAGTCCAACATCCTCGACGCCCAGGGCATCCGGAAGATCACCGAGCTGACCGCGATCCAGCACGTTCAGACCAACGAGCACGCCCGCTATGAGGAGAAGGAGATCACCCGCCAGAACGTGGAGGCGCGCGAGGCGATCCTGGAGCTGGAGCGGCGGCAGGCCGACGCCGAGCTCAAGCAGCAGCGGGAGATCGAGACCGTGCGGGCGCGGGAGAAGGCCGAGATCGAGCGGGTGCAGGCCGAGGAGCGGCTGCGTGCGCAGACCGCCCACATCCGCACCGACGAGCAGCTCGGCGTCCAGACCGAGAACCGCAACCGCGAGGTCGCCGTCGCCGAGAAGAACAAGGAGCGCGTGATCGCGATCGAGAGCGAGCGGATCGAGAAGGACCGCCTGCTGGAGGTCGTCGCGCGCGACCGTGAGGTCGAGCTCTCCACGATCGCCAAGAACAAGGAGGTCGAGGCGGAGAAGCGGGACATCGCCAACGTGATCCGTGAACGGATCGCGGTGGAGCGGACCGTGGCCGAGCAGGAGGAGAACATCAAGCGGCTGCGCGCCGTCGAGGAGGCCGAGCGCGTCCGCCAAGCGATCATCATCCAGGCCGAGGCCGAGGCGCAGGAGCACCTGGTCAAGGACATCAAGGCCGCTGAGGCCGCCGAGCAGGCCGCCGCGCACAAGGCCCGCGAGCAGGTCGTCCTGGCGGAGGCCCGGCAGCAGGCCTCGGAGCTGGACGCGCAGGCCAAGATACGGCTGGCCGAGGGCCTGCAGGCCGAGGCGGCCGCCGCCGGGCTCGCCGACGTCCAGGTACGGGAGCGGGACGCCGCGGCCATCGAGAAGGTCGGCCGCGCGGAGGCTGCGGTCGCGCAGGAGAAGGCACTCGCCGACGCCATGGCCGTCCGGGAGAAGCTGAAGGCCGAGGCCGAGGGACTCACCGAGAAGGCCGACGCGATGGCGGCCCTGGACGACGCGACTCGCCTGCACGAGGAGTACCGGCTGCGGCTGGAGGCCGAGAAGGACGTCAGGCTGGCCGGGCTCGACGTGCAGCGGCAGGTCGCCGAAGCGCAGGCGACCGTCCTTGCCACCGGGCTGGAGAAGGCCGACATCAACATCGTGGGCGGCGACAGCGTGTTCTTCGACCGGCTCGTCGGTTCGATCGCGCTGGGCAAGAGCGTGGACGGCTTCGTCCAGAACTCCGACGTCGCGCAGTCGCTGGGCGGCCCGTGGCTGGACGGGACGTCGAGCTTCACCGACGACGTCTCCCGGCTGCTCGGGTCACTGGGCACCGAGGGCGTACGGGATCTGACGCTGTCCGCGCTGCTGCTGCGGCTCATCAAGGCGGGCGGCCCGGAGACCGACAAGCTTCACCAGCTGCTGGAGTCCGCGCGCAGCCTCGGCGTCGCCGACGCGCCCCTCGCGCGGGGCACGGCTCCCCGCACCCACGCGCAGGCGGCGAGCGCGGCCAACACGGCGAACGCAGCCAACGCGGTCAACGCCATCTCCCACTGATGCGGCGGATCCAGGAAGAAGGTGGAGACCAGTGAGCGAGCTCGTCACCGAGATCGCTGACGGCGACGGCGAAGCGAAGGTCGATGGGCAGCCCGAAGCGCAGGTGGGCCAGGCCGGGCTCGATCACGGCACCTATGAGGTGCTGCGGGCCCGGCTGGCCGGCCAGGCCGCCGAGCTGGCCCGCCGGGCCGAAGCCCTGAACGCGCGGCGCCTGGAGGTGTTCGGCGGCACCGAATTGCGCCTTGTCGGCACGGAGCGGATTCGTACCGAGCACAACTGCGTGCCCCGGGACATCGTCTCGGCAGGCCGCGGGCTGATGTTGTTCGGCTACAACGTCTTCATCGGGCTCAAGCCCGAGACGGCTGTCGACGACGTCTTCTCGTTGCACCGCTTCGTCGTCGACGACGGCGCGGGCGTCGGCTTCGAGAAGGCGATGGCGGACACGCTGCCGGACCTGCTGCGGGACCCGGCGTTCGAGCGCGACTTCGCCGAGCTGTACCGCTACTACCGGCAGGCCAGGCTGCTGCAGTTGCGGCGGCTGGACGGCAGGCTGCTGGCGGTCTTCCAGACGGGTCCACGCCTGGACGACATCCGGGTGCTGCGGTGGAGCGCGAGTGCGGACGGCGACTTCGGCTACATCGACAACCGGGGTGAACGCGACCACGTCTTCGCGTCCTCCCACGACTTCGAGTGGACCGAGACGACCCGTGACGACCATGTGCTCGGGCGGCACCCGCACATCTCCATCGAGGGGGAGGTGTTCGTCGAGACGGTCGGCGGGACGCTGACCGTCAAGGTCGAGGACAACACCGAGAGCGGGCACGGGATCTACAGCGAGCCGGTCGACGAGCCGCTGCAGAGCCTGGCCGACGCCGACGTGCACCACGCCCGCATCGGGGCGATGATCCTCCTGCGGATCCGCCCGTACAACGAGGTCGCCTGGCGGCATCTGGTCTTCAACACCCGCACCAAGGCCGTGGTGCGCCTCGACGGCATCGAGCAGGCCTGCCGCCGGCTGCCCGAGGACCAGGGGATCATCTTCCCTGGCGGCTACTACCTCGACACGGGCGTCGCCAAGACCTTCGACACCGACGTCACCGGCCTGGAGTACGAGCGTGCGGTGCGTTCACCCAACGGCGAGGACGTGCTGTACGTCTTCCACTCTCGTGACGATGGCCGTTCGCTGCTGCTGCACTACAACGTGATCCGCAAGCAGGTCGCCACGCCGATCGTCTGCCACGGCTACTCGCTCTTCGAGGACGGCACGCTGGTCGTCCTGCGGGCGTTCTCCGACGAACCCGCACGCGTTCACCCCGTCCAGGTGTGGCAGACCCCGTACGTCTCCGACGCGCACGCCGCGGCGCAGCCCGTCGGCGCCGGTCCGCTGGAGCGGGTGGGCAACGCCGATCTCGTGCGCGGGATATCCGACTGCCTGTCAGTGGCGCGGATGGTCGAGGAGATGTCGCCGTCCGCCGAGGTCTTCGAGGCCCTCATCGCCTCCTGTGTCCGTGCCGCCGACTTCTACCACTGGCTGGGCGAGGAGGAGCTCGGTGATCTCCTGGCTCCGCTCGGCGACGTGCGGTCGACGGCACGGCAGGTGCTGGAGGAGTACGAGAACGTCCAGGCGCTCATGGGCAGGGCGGCGGAGGCCGTCGACCAGGCGGCCGGCCAGGTCGGATCGCTGATCCGCGCCACCGACGGCCAGGGCCCGGACTCCGCCGACGCGTGGGTGACGCGGCTGGCCGAACTGCGCCGAGCCCAAGGTCACCTGGAGACGCTGCGCGACGTACGGTACGTGGACGTCGGGCGGATCGACGAGCTGGCGGCGGCACTGGCCGACGAGCAGGACGACGCCGGCCGCCGTACCGTCGCCTTCCTCCAGACGGACGGCGCCTTCACCGGCTATCACCAGGAGATCGAGCGGCTGACCGCCGAATCCGGGGCCATCGCGACCGCCGCCGAGGCCGCCCCGGTGGGCGAGCGCCTCACCGCCCAGACCGAGGGACTGGAGATCGTCACCGAGGTCGTCGGCTCGCTCGACATCGCCGATGCCACGATCCGCACCGCCATCCTGGAACGGGTCGGCGAAGTGCTCGGCGGTCTCAACCGGGCGCGCGCCGTGCTGGACTCGCGCCGCCGCGAGCTGCTGGACGTCGAGGGCCGTGCCGCGTTCGCCGCCGAGTTCGCCCTGCTCGACCAGGCCATCGCCGGTGCCCTTGCCATGGCCGGCACCCCGGACCGCTGCGACGAGCAGCTTGGCCGTCTGCTGCTCCGACTCGAGACGCTGGAGTCGCGGTTCGCCGACTTCGACGACTTCGTCGCGCGCCTGGAAGCCAAGCGGACCGACGCCTACGAGGCGTTCTCCTCACGCAAGCAGGCACTGCTCGACGAGCGCGCCCGCCGCGCCGACCGCCTGAACGAATCTGCGGCGCGCATCCTGGCAGGTGTCCACCGCCGCACGGCCGCGCTCGCTTCCCTTGAGGAGGTCAACACCTACTTCGCCACCGACGCCATGGTGGCGCGGCTGCGTGGAGTGGCCGACGAGCTGCGTGCGCTTGGCGAGACCGTCCGTGCGGAGGAGCTGGAAGGGCGGCTGAAGAGCGCACGCCAGGAAGCCGGCCGGTCCTTGCGTGACCGGCTCGACCTCTACGCCGACGGCGGCTCGGCCATCCGGCTCGGGCGGCACCGCTTCGCGGTCAACACCCAGCCGACCGAGCTGACGCTCGTGCCGCAGGACGGCGCGATGGCGTTCGCCGTCACCGGCACCGACTACAGGGCCGCTGTACGGGACGAGGCGTTCTCGGCGACCCGGGAGTTCTGGGACCAGCCGCTGGTTTCAGAGACCTCCGAGATCTATCGAGCCGAATACCTCGCCGCATCGATCCTCCTGGACGCGGAGAAGGCGGCGACCCTGGCGGACCTGCACGAGGCCGCACGTACCGACGGCGGCCTGCTCGAATACGTGCGCCACGTCGCCGGAAGCCGCTACGACGAGGGCTACGAACGCGGCGTGCACGACCACGACGCCGCCCTGATCCTGGCGGCCCTCCTCCGCCTGCACACGGGCGCCGGCCTGCTTCGCTTCCCGCCCGCCGCGCGTGCCGCCGCCCAGCTCTTCTGGGCGTACGGTACCGACGAGCCGGCCCGCACCACCTGGACGACCCGTGCGGTGTCGCTGTCCCGTGCCCGTGCCGCGTTCGGCCGTACCGTCGCCGTGGACGATCTGTGCGCCGAGCTCTCCCGTGCGATCGCCACGTTCGTCGACGACATGGGCACGACCGGCGACACCGCCCTTGCCGGGGAATACCTCTTCGAGGAACTGGCCACCGCCAAAGGCTTCGTCACCAGCGCTCGCGCCAGGAAACTGCTCCGCGACTTCCGCGCCGCGCTGGGCACCAGGTCCGATGCGTTCGACCGCGACCTGCAAGCCCTGAGCGGCTCCCCCGCCGCGCGCCACCAGCTCGCCGAGGCGTGGCTTGCCTCGTTCGTCTCCACCAAGCCCGGCACCGACGACGACCTACCCGAGGCCATCGCCCTTCTGCTCGCCGCCGCCCTCCCCCGGTACGACGCGTCCGCCGAGCTGACCGCGACGGTGGACGGACTCGTGGGCGCCCACCCGCGCCTCACAGGCCGGACTCTCGTCCTGCGCCTGGACGAGCTGCTCACCCGGGCCGGCCGATTCCACAAGGAACGCGTCCCCGCCTTCCGCGCGTACCAGCGGCACCGCACCGAGCTGATCACCGCCGAACAGAAGCGCCTCCGGCTGGAAGAGCACCGGCCCAAGGTGATGAGCGCGTTCGTCCGCAACCGGCTGCTGGACGAGGTCTATCTGCCGCTCATCGGCGACAACCTGGCCAAGCAGCTGGGCGCCGCCGGCGACGCCAAGCGCACCGACCAAATGGGACTGCTGCTGCTCATCTCCCCGCCCGGTTACGGCAAGACGACCCTCATGGAGTACGTCGCCGAACGCCTCGGCCTCCTCCTGGTCAAGGTCAACGGTCCCGCGCTGGGCCACGCGGTCACCTCCCTCGACCCGGCCGAGGCACCGAACGCCACCGCGCGCCAGGAGGTCGAAAAGATCAACTTCGCTCTGGAGCTCGGCAACAATGTCCTGCTCTACCTCGACGACATCCAGCACACCTCGTCCGAACTCCTGCAGAAGTTCATCCCGCTCTGCGACGCCCAGCGCCGCATCGAGGGCGTCCGGGACGGCAGCACACGTACGTACGACCTGCGCGGCAAGCGGTTTGCGGTGTGCATGGCGGGCAACCCGTACACCGAGTCGGGCACCCGCTTCCAGATCCCCGACATGCTCGCCAACCGCGCCGACGTCTGGAACCTGGGCGACGTGCTGTCCGGCCGCGACGAGCTCTTCGCCCTCAGCCATGTCGAGAACGCGCTCACCTCGAACCCCGTCCTGGCGCCGTTGTCCACCCGCGACCGCGGCGACCTGGAACTGCTGGTCCGCCTGGCCGACGGCGACCAGACCGTACGGCCCGACCGCCTGTCCCATCCCTACTCCCAGGTCGAACTGGACCAGATCCTGTCGGTCCTTCGTAAGCTGCTGCGGGTCCAGCAGACCGTCCTGGCCGTGAACCAGGCCTACATGGCCTCGGCCGCCCAGTCCGACGCCTCCCGCACCGAGCCCCCGTTCAAGCTCCAAGGCTCGTACCGCAACATGAACAAGCTCGCCGAACGCATCATCCCGGTGATGAACGACGACGAACTCGAAGCGATCATCGACGACCACTACCAGGGCGAGGCGCAGACCCTCACCACCGGCGCCGAGTCCAATCTCCTCAAGCTCGCCGAGCTCCGTGGCCGCCTGACCCCTGCCCAGTCCGAACGCTGGACCGAGGTGAAAACCGCCTACCTGCGAGCCCAGGCCCTGGGCGGCGACGCCGACGACCCGGTCGGCCGCGCCGTCGGCGCCATCGGCCTGCTCGCCGACCGCATGGCCTCCATCGAGACCGCCATCGACCGCGCCTCTCGCCCGCCCGCGCCCGGGTCAGCGGGCCGCCACGCCATCCCGCCCATGACGACCGACAACCACCGGCACCGCATCGAGTAGCAGAATGTCTTCAACGATGACAAACGATCATGGACGGATCCCTCGCCCGCGCGTTCGCCAACGAGCGCGAGGAGTTGGCCGCGCTGCGGCGGGAGAACCGCCGGCTTCGGGAGGATGTGGAGATCCTCAAGCGGGCCACGGCTTTCTTCGCCTGAATGTCAGGATCTTCTCTGTCCCGGCGGGGAGCAGGGCCGCCATCCCGCTCGGCTCCTTGAGGTGGTGAACGCGGCGATGGCGCCCGACACCTTGATCCGGCTGATGCCGGCGAGCGGGTCGCCGTCAGGCTTCCGAAAGCCTGCCGCTGTTCTGCCGAGTGTCAGCGGGTTTCGTTGATCCAGGTTCTGAGTTGGTCTTCGGTGATGCCGTAAATTCGGGCGGCGGTTTCGAGTGGCCAGGTGCCCTGGAGGACGTCTTGGACGGCTTTGGGTTTGGTGTGGTCGTCCCAGTTCCGGAGGATTTCGGTGGTCCTGGGGGCGAACTGGGGATGCCGTTCGGCCAGCCGAGTAAAGGCGGACGACATCTCGTCGCGGGTGCGGAAGAGGAGGCCGTCGTTGACGGTCAGCGCCGCTTCGATCAGGGCCGGGTCGGAACCGGTCAGCCAGGATCGGCAAACGGCCATGATCTCGGCGCCGTTGTCCTCGACATTCCAGACGAGGGTCTCGCACACGTAGGCCAGGTTTTCGGCGTCCATGCGCTCGAGCAGTCCGAGCAGGATGGTCTCCATCGACACCGTCGACACCCGCGCAATAACACCGTCTCCACGTGGAAAAGTCCACCCGATGATCCAGTGGGCCTGGGCGGCCAGGAACTCTCGCCGACTCGGTCCCGCTCGTGAGGGTGCGGGGTCGATGCCGGCGTCCTTGAGGATTGTCCACACCGTTGACGGCGTCACGCGGTAGCCCACGCCGACCAGTTCACCTTGAATGCGCCGGTAACCCCAGGTCGGGTTGTCGCGCCATCTCCAGCACCAGCTTGCGGATCACCGCCGCAATGGTGGGCGTCCCAGCCGTCGGTGCGGGAAGGTCCAGCGACGTCGTACCAAGCGTGCGTGCCAGCGCAGCAACGTGCGCGGCGAAACAAACGGCGCCGCGCACCCGTGGGCCTCGTGCCGAACAACCAGACAGCAGATTTTCGCAGGTCAAGCTCGGTGACACAGTTTTCGGCACCGACAGGTTACGGTCTGTTGAGCCATCTGCTGGACGGCTTGCCCAGCCAGTTCATGCCCTCGGCACCATGACCCACCGACCGCGCCGCACACGCGCTGGGTAAACCGAATGATCGTTGTGTGCGTCAGAAATCGTGACCGCTTTGTTCCTGGGCCCCGCTTACCCGTCCCTGGGGCGGTCACCGAGAAGGGATGCCCCTTGCCTTACAAGCGTGTGCTGGCCGGCAGCGTCGTAGTCGGCCTCTCGTTATCCCTCACGCCCGACGCGATGGCCGCCGCGCCGCGCTGGCGGGCCGTCCTCACCAGCACCGAGAAGCAGCCGGACCGGCTGACTTCGGTGGTGTCGGTCAGCCGGTCCAACGCGTGGGCCTTCGGCGCCGTGCAGAACGGCAATCGCCGGGCCCTGGTGGCCCGGCACTGGAACGGCCGTAAGTGGTCGAAGGTGGCGCTGCCGAAGCCAGTGGACGCCCCCCGCCAGATCACCACCGCCGGCGCGAGTGCCCGGGACAACGTCTGGGCGTTCGGCGGTGGCGGAGACGAGGACACCACCTCGTTCGCGCTGCGCTGGAACGGCCGCAAGTGGACGGTGTCCAAGCGGTGGAGCCCCGACGAGGGTCTGCTGAGCGACGCGCTCGTACTCGGCAAGAACAACGTCTGGGTCTTCGGTTACAACAACGTCGGGGCCGGGGTCGGCACCTGGAACTTCAACGGCCGCACCTGGAAGCGCATGCCATCGCCCGGGTTCGCACTGGGGGAGGCCGATGCGGTGTCGGCACGCGACATCTGGGCTGTCGGCGCCGGCCCCACCGGATGTGCCATGGCGCCCTGTTCGCTCGTGGCCCGCTGGAACGGCCGCGCCTGGAAGCAGATCAAGATTCCCGGCCTGCCGAACACCGAGGAGCACTACGCGTACCTCCGCGATGTGCGCGCCCGCTCGGCCAAGGACGTGTGGGTCGTCGGTGACGTGACCCGGCGCCAGGGCACCCAATGGACCAGCTCGCCGCTCGCGCTGCACTACAACGGCAAGAAGTGGCGGCGTGTGAACCCGCCGACCGCGGGCGGCGTCCGTGCACTGCTGACCGTCACCGCCGACGGCAGCGGCGGCGTCTGGGCCGTTCCCGCCTTCCGTGACACCGAGACCACCCGCCACCTGCTGCGCTACACCAAGGGCCGCTGGCACAAGGTCGCACTGCCCAAGAAGGCGGGCCTGCAGGTCCACCAGGTCGCTGCTCCCTGGGCGGTAGGCGAGTCCTCCGGCAACGGTGTGATCCTCAAGTACGGCCGCTGACCCGCCACGCCTCTCACACCCCAACATCAGGGCCGCGCGATCTCGACGTACCGCAGCCCGGGACCGGCGCGGAGCACAGCTCTTCCACGGAAGAGCTGTGCTCCGTCCTCCCCGATCCGGCCACGATCGTCCAGCCGGTGGATCCGCCTTTACCACCCATGGCTCGACAGTCTCCGCCGATCCAGACCACCGCTCCAGCAGTCCACGGACCCCGCCACGAGACCGACGCCCCAAAATCGCCGGACCCGGACTGCTCAGAACCAAGCCCAACCACACGGGCGGCGGCAGGAGCCGATGTCAGGGCTGAAGCAGCACCCGTGATGGATCATTCGGCCGAGGACCGGAGGTAGGCCATGAGGGCTTTGCCGCGCGGAGAGAGGCGGTAACCGGTCTCCAGGCTTTCGGTGAGGCCGAGGGCTTTGAGGCGGCGGACGTCGGCCTTGAAAGGGAGTTTGTCGCGGCCCAGTTGTTCGGCCAGGTCCACGGCGCGCAGGCCGGGGTGTTCCTCAATGAGGCGCAGGACCTCGCGGGTCCAGGGGGCGCGGTGGCTGCGGATGTCGACGGTGTCCAGGGCGGTTTTGAGGTCGGCCAGTTCCTGGTCGGTCAGGTCGGCGTTCCCGGCCAGCTCCGATCGGGGGTCGGGTCCGCCCAGATGGAGCATGACGCGGTGGTAGCCGCCCTCCTTGGTGCTCTTGGACAGGGCGGTGAGCAGGGCCGCGCGGCTTGTGAAGCCCGAACGCAGGGCGTCCTCCTCGGTGATCTCCTCGGGGGTGACGGCCGTGACCGAGTCGATGACGATGATCCCCGCCCAGGTGCGCTGGGTGCTCCCCGCGCGGACCCGGGGCTCAGCCCACACCCGGAACACCCGGTCGATCCGCCCGCCCGCGATCCCCTCAAGGACCTCCCTCCTGAACAACATCGTTCCCTCCCAGGTGATACGCCTCTCTCATGCAGGGCACCCCAGTAGGTCATGCTAAGCGAGTTGCAGGAGGCGGCCCGGAGCAGGAACGACAACCCCGGCGGCCACCTCGCCGGCCGTCGACCAGACTCGGCGACGAGCTTCGCGACCAGGCACCGCGCTGCGAATGACCACCACCGACGCCTCGCCGCAGCCAACTGGCCGAGGAACCGCCGGTCACCACTGGCGGACGAGTCCGATCGAGGGCCAAGCAGGCGCCGGCTGCGGCAGATGAGTGCGTTGGGCGGACAGCGATCGTCCGCGCCGTGGTCAGAGTTCGTGGTCACGGCGCGGGAGTGCGAAGACGTCACCGCGAAGGCAGTCGCTCCTGGGTTCGGGCGACAAGGGAGCCGGTTCGCCGAGGACGATCTGCGCGCGCCATCCACCGATCGCGAGCCCGTCAGCGGCGTGACCGGAGAGCCGGTCGTCGACTGCGTCGCCGAGCAGGCCGGCGTGCTCAAGGATGACGAACAACGCGTCTGCGGCGCAGGTCACCGTTCCGGCGGCTTCGTCGGCGCTCGTATCCGGATGGAGTTCGCGGTAGATGCGGCGCGCGGCCGTGAGGAGACGGTCGGCGTCGGTCACCGTGAAATCGCGCCGCAGCCGCAAGGACAGGGCCATCCCGTCGGCGAGCGGATCGTCCCCGATCGTGCTGTCATCGCTCGGCATGCCGACACGGTATCGACCGCGCCGAAGCAGCCAGTACCGAAGGATGGATCGCGATTCCTGGGACGCTGAACGAGGTCGACTTCTGGCACCGCCTCACAGCACGCGGACTGAGCGGATACCTAGCGTCCGCCGCCGAGTGTCTTGATCATTGACTCTCATACAGCGGTAGAGCGCGGACGGGTTGGTGTCGATCTCGCTGCGCAACTGTCATGGCGGCCGTGGCGCGTGTCGTCGATCAAGGCGCGGGGAGAGAATGCCATGTATGACTTGGACGACGAAGCTTCCTGGTGATATCGCGCTGCCGTTGATCGGTTTCGGTACCTGGCAGCTGCGCGGCGACACCGCCTACGAGTCCGTGCGCGCCGCGCTGGAAGTCGGCTACCGGCATGTCGATACCGCCACGCTGTACCAGAACGAGTCACAGGTCGGCAGGGCCGTCAAGGACAGCGGCGTGGACCGAGAGCAAATCTTCATCACCACCAAACTGCGCCCACAGGACGCACGGCATGCCCGCCGCACCCTGGAGGCCAGCCTCCGCCAGCTCGACACCGACTATGTGGATCTTTGGCTGATCCACTGGCCGACCGGCCGCGACGAGCTCGTCTCGACCTGGCAGGAACTGGTGTCCGCCAAGGACGCGGGACTGGTCCGCACCGTCGGGGTCAGCAACTACAGCCCGGCCCAGATCGACCTGCTGACCAAAGCCACCGGACAGCAACCGGCGGTCAACCAGATCCCATGGAGCCCGGGACAACACGACCCCGCCTTGCTGGACCAGCACCGTCGCCGAGGAGTGGTCGTCGAAGGCTACAGCGGCCTGAAAAACACCGACCTGCGCCACCCGGTCCTCACCGGAATCGCTGAACGTCACGCAGTCACCCCCGCCCAAGTCGTCCTGCGCTGGCATCTGCAACACGACATCGTCATCCTCCCCAGGTCATCACGCCGAGAACGCATCACCGCCAACCTCGACCTGGAACACCTCACCCTTGCCGCCGAAGACATCACCGCGATCGACACCCTCACCCGACCCAGCTGACCGAAAACGGCAAGCCAGCCGCGTGCGAACGTGAAGTCACCGAAAGACGACACCGCTCCACCCCAGCATCGCCGGCTCATGAGCTTCCCCCGTTCCACGGCGACGTTGATGTTGCCCCGGTTTTACGGACTCGCGGGTGAGGGGATCGGGTTCGGCAGGTGGGGTGGTGGTTTCGAACTCTTGCGGTGTCATGTAGTCCAGGGCGGAGTGGCGTCCGCGGCGGTTGTAGAACCCCTCGGTGTGCTCGCCCGCCAGCCACCGCGAGCCTGGCCCCAGCAGCCCCCACATCACCAGCGCTGCCGCACCGAGCACCGCCGCACCGGCCAACAGCCACCGCAGCGTGTCACCTGGCGCCCACTGCACCGCACCCCATACGGCGGCCAGCACCCCAAGCGCCAGCACCGTCGCCACCACATCCGACACCTTCGGCCACTGCATCGCCGCGCCCCTTCGCGCCGCGCATCGCCCCGGCTGTCGGCAAGGGTCATACCCGCCGCCGGACCTAGCGGTTTCACAGCCATGGGCCTGTGACACGCCGATTAGTGCCACTCCTTATTGCCGGTGTCCTGGACCTCTATGCAGGCCACGGGTGCGCGGGCCGCGTCCGGTGCGGGCTTGGGACGGCGCGCAGACGATAGCGGGGGTGGCTGGTGGCACCTGCTGCCGGCGCTTACCCGGGTCGCGGTCATGCGGCACCCGCACACACGCCACCAGCTCGGCCTTCCCGATGTCCAGTGCCGCGACCCGTTGCACGATCTCAGCCAGCTCCTGGGTGAACTCCTCCACAGCGGATCGACCCGTTCTGGCGTGGTGAGTGATCGGATTCCGGTGGCGCTGACCCCGGGAGCGTCGTTGGTCATGTCGTCTCTGTCGGCCTACCTGAGTCGCTCGGACCAGCGCGTGGCAAGTTCGTGAGGTTCGCCGGAGTCGGTGTTGGCGAGCGCGCGAGTCAGTCTTGCCGGAAACGTGAAGACGCCGATGCCGTCTTTGAGTATTGGCGCGACCCAGGTGGGCCATTCCCATGAGTAGAGCTGCTCACGTGGCTGGGAGCTTGGGAGACGGCGCTTCGAAGTACACATCCCACTCAACGACGGCGTCGTCCGGGTCGAAGTCGTGGCCCACGACGGATGGATGGGTCGACCAGAGCCTCTCAGCTGCGTCGCGGCAGCAGCCTCGTCATCTGGGGCGAGAAAGAACTCTATGTCTCCAGCCACATCGGCATGGTCCCAGTTCCTCGACCTCAGGCGCACCTCTGTGTGGCCCACCGGCGCCCACTCCGGCGACACCGTCATCGGGAGATCCCGCATGGCGACCAGGAAACGGCCCGGCAGGAGGAAGCGGTATGGAACTCGGCCCTGGACGCGACAAGCTGGGATTACTCGTACTGGTGTCGGCGTACCGGTTGATGTGCTCAGTCGGGTTCGGCTATGAGATGTTCGGCTGAGCTGGCTCGCAAGCCATTGGGCAGTGAGGTCCTCTGGCTCGGAACGGCGCGGCTGGGCGGCCGGCCAGGTGCTGGTGCCCGCGTTCGTTCCTCGGATCGGCGCGCCCGCTTTCGGTCTCTGTGACCGGCTTGGGTCAGATCGTGCACCGGGTCAGCCGGCGTGGTGTTCTCAGTGATGTGGCTTTCCGCGCAAAGCACGGGGGATTCCAATGCTGATCAATAGCGATGACTTTCCGTCGATCGAGCGTTTTGAACGGTTTCAGGAGGCGGTCAGGGATCTGCCGGTCCCGGTTCTCCTCGATTGCCCTCGTCCGGATGACTTCTGGGCCGTGTGGGGTTGCACGGAACTTGGCGACCTGTCGGTGGCGTCGACCTCCTGCCGCGGCCTGTACCGATTCCGTCGAACGCGCGAGCTGATCCGCCGATCGGATCCAGACGCATACCGGCTGGTGCTCAACCTGCGGGGGCGCAGCGGCACCGCCCACCACCATCGACACGCCGAACTGGCGCCAGGAGATCTGGCGCTGTTCGAGACGTCCAGTCCCTTCGACGGCTGGCGAGGATCCAGAACCACGGGCAGCCAATGGATCATGGCGACCTTTCCGCGACGTCTGCTCCCGATGTCCTCGCGCGCCGCTGAACCTCTTCTGGGCCACCGCCTGCCCGGCCGGCACGGCGTAGGCGCACTGGTCGGCACGATGCTGCACCGCTTGGCCGAGGACGTCCGCCATTACCGGCCGGCTGACCGCCTGCGCCTGTCCTGCACGCTCCTGGACCTGCTGGCCGTTCTGCTTCAACACCGGCTGGAACCCTCCGGCCCCGAATCGACCGAGGCTCGGCATCGCACCCTGATGATCCAGATCCGCTCGTTCGTGCGGAACCGGCTCGGCGACCCGGCGCTGTCCCCCGAGATGATCGCCGCGGCTCATCACATCTCCATCCGGCAGCTCCATCGGATGTTCCAGGCGCACGGGATGACCGTCGCCGCCTGGATTCGCGCCAGCCGCCTGGAGCGCTGTCGCCACGACCTCGCCGATCCCGCGCAGCGTTCCCGCCCTGTCCAGGTGATCGCGTCCCGCTGGGGCTTCACCGACAGTGCGCACTTCAGCAGGGCCTTCCGGGCCACCTATGGCCTCAGCCCACAGGACTACCGTCGTCAGCGCCCCCCATCGCCTGGCTGATCCCTGGCACGGACGGTCAACCAACCGGCACTGATCGGCAAGGACATCGGAGTCGACGCGGCGCATTCTCGATACCAGTGCCAAAGCGGCGCTGTTCATCGCCCTTTTCGACCAGGGCGGGCCGGACCACAAGAGGGCGAGCGTGGGCGCATGTTCTGTTCAACGACATCGCGTCGCACGGCATGTGCGTCCTGACGGCGTCCCGGCCCGCAGAAAGGCACCCATGTTGATCACCCGGAAACGAACGGCCGTCACGATCGGTCTGGCGGCTGTCCTGCTGGGCAGCGGGATCACACCCGCGCACGCCGACTGGACCGCGAACGTCTCCGGCGGCTACGGCTACGTCAGGACCAGCAAAACCCGCGTAGGCGCCTGCGACACCAGCGGCAACAACTGGGGAGTACGCACCTTCTATGTCACCTCCAACGGAGTCAGCGATTCCGTCGGAGATTGGAACGGCTCCAGCTCCGGATGCGGCGAGGAAGGTCCTTCGGGCGGAGGCACCATCGTCAAATTCCGTGTCTGCACCGGGCCCGGCAGTGAAAACCGTCAATGCAACCCGTCCACCACAGGCTGGATCCAGCTCTGATCAAAGGCAGCGCCTACGGGACCGGCCTTCGACGAGCCCGCCAGGCGTCCGAGGGATTTGCCAAGTCCCACAAGGCGCCACGTGCGGACAGGACACCGGGTGCGCAACCCCAAGGGGCCGCGCACCCGGTGTCCGGCCTTTCCGAGCCTCCCGATGGCACCTGCCAGCTCACGGGCCCGGCCGTATTCGATGCACGACGTCGTCGCGCTCGCAGACCAGACCGTGACGCTGACGATCGACGGGGGCCCCGCGCTGGATACGGCAGCGCTTGCCGCAGGTTCCCGGCGTACTCGTGAACGTAGAAGGTCGGTTTCGTGCCCACTCGTGTGCCGGGTCTGGGTCAGGTACCGGTCGGGCGACAACGCCACCCGAAGTCCCGATGCAGCCGATAGCGGGATTCTGTTGTCACTGATAACTATCGATGTTATCGTCTCAGCGTTAGCGTCGATAACGAGGTGTTCGATGATCTACCACGGCACTCGATTCACGTTCCAGCCCGATGTCACACCGCAACAGCGCAAAGCCGCCCTCGAAAGCCTGCGCGACCAGGGGCGGACCATCCCGTCGGTAAGGTCCTTCATCGTCGGCCAGGACCACGGCGGCGAACACGAGTGGGCGGCCATCTTTGTGATCGAGGATCTGGACGGCTACTGGGAGTACCTCATGCATCCGGCGCACCGCCGCGCCGACCAGATCGCACTGCCGCTGATCGCGGAGCAGCTGTCGTTCGACATCGTCGACGACCCGGACCCGCGGCTGGGTCTGAAGATCGCTGAGCTGTACGAGCGCCTGCCGGAGGGGCCCGGGCACACTCGCCGCACGGTGCTCGCATCCATGGCGGCGGCCACCGCGGGAACTGCTGTGGCCGGGCCGATCGCGGGCGCTGCCCCGGCCACCGCGGAAGCGGCCCCGGCCGTCACCGAACGTGCCGCCGCGGTCGCCGCCGGGGTGACGGTGGAGATCGTCTTGTCGGTCAACGGGCAGCGGCGCAGGGTCGTCGTCGAGCCGCGGGTGACGCTGCTTGACGCGCTGCGGGAACGTCTCGGCCTGACCGGCACCAAGAAGGGCTGTGACCGGGGCGAGTGCGGGGCGTGCACCGTGCTGGCCGACGGTGAGCGGATCAAGTCCTGCCTGACCCTGGCCGTGATGGCGCGGAGCGCCGAGATCACCACGGTGGAAGGGCTGGCACGGGGCGAGGAACTGCACCCGGTGCAGGAGGCGTTCATCAGGCACGACGCGTTCCAGTGCGGTGCCTGCACCCCTGGTCAGATCATGTCGGCCGTGGCCTGCATCAATGAGGGCCATACGGGTTCGGAGGCGGAGATCCGCGAATGGATGAGCGGCAACATCTGCCGCTGCGCGGCGTATCAGAACATCGTCGCCGCGGTCGGCGACGCCGCGACGGAGGTGCGGCGGTGAGGGCCTTCGGTTACACGGTCGCCGACAGCCCGGCCGAGGCGGTACGGATCGCCGCCGGGAACCCCGATTCCACGTTCGTGGCGGGCGGCACCGACCTGCTGAACCTGATGCGAGACGGCGCGGAGGCCCACGACCACCTCGTGGACGTCAACCACCTGGGCCTCGACGAGATCGCCGTCGGCTCCAGGCGGCTGCGCGTCGGCGCGCTGGCCCGGATGCGACAGGTCGCCGAGCACCCCCGGGTGCGGCGCGGTTTCCCGGTGCTGTCGCAGGCCCTGCTCGCCTCGGCGTCCCCGCAGGTGCGCAACATGGCCGCGATCGGCGGAAACCTGTTGCAGCGCACCAGATGCGGCTACTTCCGGGACTCCGGCTCGGCGTGCAACAAGCGGGCCCCCGGCAGCGGCTGCCCCGCAATCAACGGGCACAACCGCGGACACGCGATCCTCGGCGGCAGCGACCACTGCATCACCACCCACCCTTCCGACCTCGCGGTGGCGCTGACGGCATTGGAAGCGACCGTGCACCTGCTGGGCTCCGACGGCCACCGAGCCGTCCCCATCTCCGACTTCTACCTCCTGCCCGGGTCGACCCCGACCCGGGAGACCACGATGCGGCCGGGCGAGCTCATCATCCGGGTGGACGTCCCGCGCACGACCCTCGCCGCGCACTCGCGCTACCTGAAGCTGCGCGACCGGGCCACCTTCGAGTTCGCCGTGGTGTCGGTGGCGGCCGCGCTACGGATGAAGGGCCGCGTCGTGCAGGACGTGCGGCTGGCGTTCGGTGGCGTGGCCACCCGTCCGTGGCGAGATGCGCGCGCCGAGGCGGCGCTGCGGGGCGGGCCGCTGACCGCCTCGGCGATCGCCGAGGCGGGACGCGTCCTGGTCCAGGACGCCCGGCCGCGCGAGGGCAACAGGTTCAAGGTCGAACTCGTCCAGCGGGCACTGGAGAGCATCCTCAGTGAGCTGGGAGGCGTCCGATGACCAAGCTGGTCGGGCAGGGCGTGGCGCGAGTGGACGGCCGGCCGAAGGTCACCGGCGCGGCCCGCTACGCCGCCGACAACGAGGTGACCGGCGTGCTGCACGGCTTCATGGTGCTGAGCACGATCGCCCGCGGCGAGGTCACCGAGATCGATACCAGGGCGGCGCTGGCACATCCCGGCGTCGTCGCGGTCTACACCCACCGGGACATGCCACGGTTGACTGTGCCCGATTTCCCGTACAACAGGCCTTTCATCCCGCTTCAGGACACGCGGGTGCACCACAACGGGCAGCCGGTCGCCTACGTCGTGGCGGAGACCCTGGAGCAGGCGCAGGAGGGCGCGAACCTGGTGCGCGTCCGTTACCGGACGGAGCGGCCCACCGTGCGGTTGGACGACGCGCTCGACGAGGCGTTCCTGCCGGATCAAGACTCTGGGCATCCGATTCTTGGAGACCCCAACGAGGTCGTCCGCGGTGACGCCGCCGCGGCGCTCGAACAGGCCGCGGTCCGGGTCGAGCAGAACTACAGCAGCCCGATGCAGCACCACAACCCGATCGAACCGCACACCACCACCGCCGTCTGGAACGGCGACTCGTTGACGCTGTACGAGAGCGCCCAGGGCGTGATCTTCTCCCGTCGCATGGTGTCGATCGCGTTCACCCTGCCGGAGACGAAAATCCGAATCATCTCGCCGTACCTGGGCGGCGGTTTCGGCGGCAAGGGCCCCGTCTATCCGCACACCCTGCTCACCGCGGCGGCGGCGCGGCTCGCCCGTCGGCCGGTGAAGCTCGTGCTGTCCCGCGCGCAGATGTACACCTCGAACGGCCACCGTGCCGAATACCGCCACCGCCTGCAGCTCGGCGCGACCCAGCAGGGCGTGCTGACCGCCATCGCCGACACCTCCACGGCACAGCTGACCCGTCTGGACGAGCACATCTTCAACAGCAGCGACTCCACGGTCCACCTGTACGCCTGCCCGAACGTGCACGTGCGGCAGCTGGGTGTTCGGCTGGACCTGCCGACGTCGAGCTTCATGCGCTCTCCGGAGACGACCGCGCACTTCGGCCTCGAAACCGCCATGGACGAGCTGAGCTACGAGGTCGGCATCGACCCTGTGGAGCTACGAGTACGCAACCACGTCACGTTCAACCAGGTGACCAACCAGCCCTACGCCAGCAAGCACCTGCTGGAGTGCTATCGGAAGGCGGCCAAGGCGTTCGGCTGGGCACGGCGCAACCCCAGGCCTGGGAAGACCAGGGACGGCGACGAGTACATCGGCTGGGGCATGGCCACCGAGGCCCACACCTTCGGCGCGATCGCGTCCAACGCCTCCCTCACCATCGGGCTGGACGGGCGGGCGACCCTGCGGGCCGCCACCCAGGAGATCGGCACCGGCACCTATACCGTGCTCACCCAGGTCGCCGCGGACGAGCTGGGCATGCCGCTCGACCACGTCACCACGCTGCTCGGCGACACCGCGTTCCCCCCTGCGTCTCTGTCGGCGGCGTCGGCCACCATGGCCAGTGTGGTCGGTCCCGTAGCGCAGGCGGCGCAAAGCGCACGAGTCGCCGTGATCGCGCTCGCTGTCGCCGACCCACGTTCCCCGCTGCACGGCGTGCCCGCCGCGGATGTCGTGATCGAGCGCGGACGCCTGTTCGCCCGCGGCGACCGCTACCGCAACGACAGCTACCGCAACATCGTGACCCGTCACGGCAGCGAAGTCGCAGGCACCGGAAACACGCGGAACAGTCCCGGGCACTCCTTCGGTGCTGTGTTCGTAGAGGTCCGGATAAAGCCGAGGCTGGGCGTGTTGCGCGTGAGCCGGGTCGTGACCGCGCACGATCCAGGGCGGGTGCTCAACCCCCGGACCGCACGCGGGCAGGTCATGGGCGGCGTGACCTGGGGCATTGGCTTCGCGCTGATGGAGCACACGATGGTGGACCCGGCGACGGCGCGGGTCGTCAACCCCAACCTGTCCACCTACCTGGTGCCGGTCTGCGCCGACACGCCATCGCTGGAGACCCTGTTCGTGGACCGGCCGGACCAGAGCAGCACGGCGCTCGATGCTCGCGGCTTCGGCGAGGTACCGGGCACCGGGGTCCCTGCGGCGGTCGGCAACGCCATCTTCCACGCCACTGGCCGCCGCCTCCGAGACGTCCCCTTCACCCAGGACAAACTGCTGTGATCAGTGCCGTGGCGACCTGCACGGCCTGCTGGTGCGTCAGCGGGTCGGGGTGTGATCGGCGGCGCGGTCGAGGAGTTCGTTCATGAGTGCGCGCTCGCCGGCGGAGTAGAGGCCGGCGGTGTCGTCCAGCACGGCTTTCAGCGCCACGGCGCGCTCGGCGACGGCGGGTGGGCTGTCCGGGACGGTCTTGGTGATGGCTGCGAGGACGGCCTCGCGCAGTCGGTCCGCAAGGGCGGGGTCACGTTCCTCGTGTGGCGTCTCGATGAGGTTCATCGTGATCCCGACGCAGGCGGCGTGCATCATGCTGATGGCGGTCTCGACGCCGACGACGAGGCGTCCGGCTGCCGCGATGCGTTCGATGAGCATGCGGAGCCGCTGCAGGCCCTGTTCGGCCGCGGGGTGCCGGTGCCCGGGGATGGGCTGGCCGTACATGAGCAGGTACTGCGCGGAATTCCGCAGGCCGAACTCCACATGCAGGTCCCAGCCACGGCGCAGGTCCTCCACCGGATCGGCGGAGAGCCCCTGCGCGTGCTTGTCGGCGAGGTAGCGCGCGAATCCTTCGGAGGCGACGGCTTCGAGCAGCCCGTTCATGTCGGTGAACAGGCGATACAGCGTCGGGGACTGCACCCCCGCCGCCGCGCTGACTGCCCGGGTGGTCACGGCTTCGCGCCCCTGGTCCTGAAGCAGCCGGGTCGCAGCGTCGATGATCCGCTGGCGGACCTCTCCTTGATCGGCCATAGTCGATGCTAACAGAATTCTGCTGTCATCGATTCGATGACCAGAGCCACCTCGTCGCCCTCGTCCGGGCCGGAGCCCGCTTCGAACGCGGCCAGCTCGTCGAGCGGCCTGAGTCCCTCGCCGCCTGACCGTGCTCGACTGCTCCACCTGCCGGTGATCGGGCAGTGGCCGTGGCCGTTCCACGTGCCGTCGGTCAGGTCCATGAACGATCACGTTGGGGAAAATGAGTTCCGCTGTCTGATCGGCATGCCTACGCTCACTGGCCATTGGACACAGCAGATCAGGCTTGGGATGAAAGCTGGGTGGGCGTGAACGGCAGTCGCGGGTTTCGGTCTCCTGACCTTCCAGCCGGCTTTGGCTTCCGGCCCTATCACGGCGGCGAAGACCACGCCGCCATGGCCGCAGTGCGGCTGGGCTGTGCAGAGCGTGACCAGGTCGATGCCCACTCGGTTGTGGAAGGACTCCCGACAGCGGCCGAGATCACCGAAGCCTCCGCAAAGTTGGAGGACCCCTCCAAGAACCAGATCCTGGTGGTGCACGACGGCGACGTCGCCGGCTACGCGACGATCCGGTGGTGGCAGGAGCGAGATGATACGTGGCTGTACCTGCACCGCGGCTACCTCCTGCCCGAGCATCGCGGCCAGGGCATCGGCTCAGCCATGCTGAGCTGGGCCGAAGAACGGATCCGCCAGCTCGTCAGGCAGCATGGAACGGCGCGAACGGCAATGATCGGCGCCAACGCCATGGCCTCCGAACGGGACGCCACGGCACTTCTGCAAGAAGCCGGCTATCGACAGGTCTTTAGTTTGGTCGAGCTGGAGCTGGGCAATCTGCGGCAGCTTCCCGAGCGAGGCAGCGAGTTGCCGGCCGGGATACGGACGGGGCCTGTTGGCACAAGCCACTACCGTGCAGCCTGGAGAATGGTCGTTGATTCGTACGCGGGCACCAGCCTCACCCCGAAGTGGACCTTCCGGGACTTCTGCGACACGGCCGACCCGGCATGCTGGAGGGCCGCGTGGGACGGGGAGGACATGGTCGGCGTCGCCCTCTGCTCCATCCGCCGCCACGACCGCACCGTGGGCGAGGTCGAAGAGCTGAGCGTCCGGGCGGACCGCAGGCGTCTCGGAATCGGCCGGGCCCTGCTGCTGGAGGCGCTGCGCGGCCTCCGAGAGGAGGGCGCGACAACCGCCCGACTGCACACGAGCACGGCCAATCCGCATCGGTCTTACGATCTTTACGAGAGCGTAGGGTTCCGGCGGCAGAACCAGTACGTCCGTTACCGCAAGCCACTTGCCTGATCGACCGGTCATCGGGCTGCCCTGCCAGTCCACAGGATTTGACGACGCCTCAGTGACAGTTCCGGGCCGACAGTACGAAAACTTCTACGCAACGTAGAAGGTCTACCGGTTCCGGGACTCGGGCGAAATGGGAACAGGAAGGTGTCTCTCAATGGAGGCCCTCGCCGGTCTGCTCCTGGTGTTGTGATCCCTGTCGGCATCATCTGGGTAGTGATCGCCGTGGTCCGCATGGACGCCGAGGAACGACGCCGCGAACAATGAGCTTCGTCCGCCCTTCTTCGCCGTGATCCTTCAACCAGGTGGTGGTAGACAGCGGTCAGAGGCCCAGCCCCCTCGTTCACCTCCGGAGATGAGTGTCCACACGTGGAGGTCGTGGGAGCTTTGGACTCGCCGGATCAGGACTGCTTGGCCGCCTTGCGGGTTCTGGGGGTGCCGGGGATGCGGAGCGTGGGCGCCAAGCATCTGTTCGCGCCGTCAGGATGACGCTGCGTCCTCATGCACCGGCGACTCCACGTTCCCGCCCTCACCGGGGTGCATGCGCCCGACCCGCCAAGCTCCGGTCTCGAACTCGGGTGGCACCTGGCCCTCCCAGGGATCGATCCCAAGCCGCTCTATCTCGTTGAACCACACATCGCGCCACGACTCGGGCAGCTGCGCCCCGCACCAGGGACACAACGAGATGCGGGAGATCGAAGACCCCCGCCGTGGATGATCAGCCCGTACTCATCGAACCGCTCGCTGTAGCTCACCAGCGCATCCGCGCACTCGCAGGGGTCGGTGTGCGCATCACATTGGTGACCGAGTCGACGCTCCATCACCTCACAGCAGTGCCTCAAGAGGCCTGACGCTCCCGTCCAGTATCGAAGAACCGCGTGAGGTAATCGTCTGCCTCGAGTTCAGAATCCCGGATCAGGGAGAACACCTCCGTCCCCTCACCGAGCTCATCCCCGATGAAGAAGGCCTGAGCCATTTCCAGGTAAGTCCCGTCCTGGCCCGCCTCCGCCTTGGCAATCGCCTCGTCGAACGAATCAGCCCGCCAAACGGTGATGCTCTCCTCGTACGAACCCGCCGTCACGGCAAAGAAACACCGCACCCCATACCAACCCGACCTGTCCACATCACTCCCCTCCGCAGGCTCATCATCACGGGATCACGAACCTGCGGTCCACCGATAAACAAACAAGGAGCGAAGCAGGCGTATCGGCATCAGCAAGGGCTCGGGTGATCAAGCGATCCGGACCCATCACAGTCGCGACGCCCGCGCGTTCATCGGGTCCAGACGTCTTCGACCGTGGTCAGATGCATTGCATTACCGGGTGAACAAAGAGCCTTCGAAGCGGCGAGCGTTGAGATCAGCTAGTTCTGGACCAGTGCGCTGGCAGACACCGATCTGCGCAATCAGTGGATGGTGCCTACGCCCCGAGCTGGACGAGGCCGGCATCCACCCCACCAGCCGGCTCCCCCAGCTCGCCCACGGCACCAACGTGCACGTCGCCGGACTGGTCGCCCACCGCCGGCGGCGTGTGCTTCCTGTCGAGGACGAAACCGGTATGGCCAACGTGCTGATCTCACCGGCCCTGTTCGACCGCCAACGCCGAATCATCCTCGACGCCGCCGCCCTGACGATCTTCGGACGGCTGGAGCGAGCCGGCGGGGCCACCGACATCATCGCCGCCCGTTTGACTCCACTGCGGGTCGTCACCGGCCGCGACGTCCGCCGCGGCCGGTGATGATCGGGCGGGCACAGCACCATTAAGGAGGTTGGGTGCCGCTGCCTTTCGCCCAGCTCAGCAAGCCCCGGGGGCGCTGCACCCTTCTTCGTACGCGATCTCAACGGCCGGTGGGCCAGGCGGTGGTGCGGCGGCCCGCCGTTGTCCGGGTTCAGCGACCGGGCCGGTAGGTGGCGATGATGACGCCGCTGCTGGTGGGCTTGGCGCTGACCAGTTCGAGCTTGGTGAGAGTGGCGTCGTCGGCGAAGAGCTTCTTGCGGCCGCCACCGGCGACGACCGGGTGGATGAGGAGCACGAGCTCGTCCAGGAGGTCATGCTCGATGAGGGACCTGACCAGGCCGGGGCTGCCGGCGACGGTGATGTCCTTGCCCTCGGTGGCCTTGAGCTTGTCGATCTCGGCGGCGAGGTCGCCCTTGAGCAGGGTGCTGTTGGCCCAGTCGTCGGCATTGTCGAGGGTGGAGGAGACGACGTACTTGGGCGAGTTGTTGATCCAGTTGGCGAAGCCCGCGTCCTCGCCCTCGGTCACGGTCGGCCAGTAACCTGCCCACTCGGTGTAGGTGACCCGGCCGAGGAGGATCGCGTCGGCCGATTCCATCGACTTGCCGAGTTCCTCGCCCATCTCCGCGTCGAAGTCGAACTGCCACTGGTCCGGCGCCTCGGCGACGCCGTCGAGCGAGATGAACAGAGCTGAAACGACCTTGCGCATGATGACTCCCTCGCTTGCTTGTCTGTGCGTGCGAAAGGAACGCTAGAGGCCCCGCGAGGTCAGGTCTTGTACAGAAGCGACACCGGCTCCGCCTCGTCGGCGGCGGCTAGCCGTGTGGCGGTCAGCCCGATGTATCGGTTCAGCGACCTGGAAAGATGCGGCTGGTCGAAGTAGCCGAGTTGATGGACCACCTCGACCGCGGCCATGCCCTCGCGGAGCAGGACGGCTGCGTGGCGGGCGCGATAGATCTGCCGGATGGCGCCTTGGGTAAGGCCTGTGGACGCCACGAAATGCCGCTGGACGCTGCGTTGGGAAATGGCCGGAGGTCTTGCGTCCATGACGGCCGCGACGACCGGATCGCGGACGATGACGCCCTCACGCACCAGCCGGTCGACGAACCCTTCGGCGTTGTCGTAGGTCGGGAGGCGCCAGGCAGAGCCCTTGATCCAGACCGACAGGCGGGTGAGGTCAGGGATTTCCAGGGCGCCGTCGACGAGCCGTTCGGTCGCCATATGCGGGATCACCGTGCCGAGCGAGAGGACGATCCCAAAGAACGTGGCGTCCGCCGGGATCGGCGCCATGGTCGCCTTGGACTCCGGGCCCTGGACACTGGCACGGATCCGGCCGTGCTGTTCCCAGAAGACCAGATCGCACAGCGGCACTGCGACCGAGGTCATCTGGCCGACGTCCACGCTCCGGCTGCGCCACACCCGTTCGATGTAGGGCGAGTCGGAAGGCCGGCTCTCAAGCTCCAAACCCATCCGATACCACCCCTTCCCGAGGGGAGTCTGGCATGGATGACCGCGATGGCGCCGGGCTTGTCCGGGGGAACCGCTTGGCCCAGTCTCCCCACGGGTCCGTGCCATGGCCGACAAGTACGAGCTCCCTTACAGCGCCGGATCCCTGCCGCGCCGAACCTCCAGCACCTGGAAGAAGATCTTCCGAATTATCCTTCACTGACAACTACCCCGAAGGAGACGTGGCGGGCCGTCCGCAGGCGCCCGGCGTGGTCACCGGGTCGCGGTCCAGGTGACGGCGCGCTCTTGGCGGGATTGAGTGAAGATCGTGCCGACGATCTGACCCCGGTTGTTGATGTCCAACGCCTCGGTGGAGCGGGCGCCCGGCACGTGCAGGTCGTACATCGTTCCCCTGTCCCACAGGAACGGGTGGACCTCCCCGTCGGCGGTGAAGCTCTGGCCGATCACCTGGCCCATGTCGTTGACGTCCTTGACCCAGCCGCTGCGGTCGCCGCCCAGGGGCCCCAGGTCGGTCATCTTGCCCCGGTCCCACAGGAAGGCACGAGGCGTACCGGACGCCGTGGTGCTCAGTCCGGCGATCTGTCCCCGTTCGTTGATGGCTTTGCCGAACGGGCCGTGGACGACTGTTGCCGACCCGCCGAGCGTTCCGATGTCGGTCGATCTGCCATGGGCGTACAGGAACGTCCTGCTCTGCTCCTGGTAGAGGCCGACCGCCTGCCCACGGTCGTTGATGTCGGCCATGTAGTTGACCGGTGCCCCGGCCGGACCTTGCACCTTGGTGAGCGTCCGGCCGTTCCACACAAAGCCGGAGTTCTGGGTGCCCAGCTGGGCCAGCACGGTCCCGGTGACCTGCCCTCGGTTGTTGATGCCGGACGGGAGGACGTAGTGGCCGGGGTTCTTCAGCTCGGCCAGCCCGCTCCGGCTCCACAGGCCGGTGGTGCGGGGCAGTCCCGGCGGCCATTCCTGGTCGTGGAATTGCAGGACCTGGCGGCGGTTGTTGAGGGCGACTCTGTAGGCGCCCGGCGGCGGGACCGTAGCGACGACCTGGTCACGGCGATCCCAGAGTGTGCCATCCTCGGCCAGGACATCACCTCGGTCGTTGATGGCGGCGAATCGGGCTCCGGGCCGGGGTGAGGAGAGCGGGTGGAGAACGTAGCCGCTGGGCCCGCAGTCCCAACGAACGATCCGCGTTGCGTACACGTTCTCGTCCGGGGTCAGGGTGGCGCCGATCTGCCCCCGATCGTTGATCGCCATGTCCCGGGCGAGCCCGGCACCGTCGGCGGGGAGTTCGGTCAGTCGGATCGTCACCTGGCTGCTCGTCGCGGGCGCCGCCACCAGCATCAACCCGAAGGCGGCGGCCGTCGGCACGGCCACGGCGCGTTGTACAAGACCTGTCACGATGCCGGCCCTTCACCATCGATTCCATCGACCACGCCACCATATGCTGGCACGGTTGAGGCGGCCCCGTCTTGGCCGCATCCGGCGACACCCGGACGGATACGCCGTCTGCGGCAGGGATCACACGACCCGTCCGGCCTGGTGTTCACCGTGCTGGCCGCCCTGTCGGGATGGAACGCGAATACAAGCCGAAGCTGAGCGCATAGAAGGGTCCGGCCACCGGCGCTCCTCGGCATGATCCCGCGGTCCGGCGGAGACTCGGTGGGTTACCTGCGGCCGGATGGTGTCATCTGATGCCGGAGAATCCTGATGACATCTCGATGGCAAACGATCAAATGATGCCTCGGGCGGTCGGTCGTGATGGCGTGTTTTGCCTGGTCATCGATGTCTGGGGTGGTAGCCGAGACGGGATTCGAACCCGCACTGTCCTCATTGAAAGTGAGGGGACCTGCCAATTAGTCGACCCGGCCTTGCGTAGCGCGTACGAGGATCGAACTCGTGTCTCCAAGGTGAGAGCCTGGTGTCCTGGCCACTGGACGAACGCGCCTGGAAAAGGGCGCCGCTCCGCGAGGGGAGGGCGGTCGTAGGGCGGGTGAGCCTACGGGCGTTCTCCGGAGCGGCGTTCGCGCTTTTCGGTCATGGCGGCCGCTCCTTTCTGTCTGCGGCTGATCCCTACGATGCCTGGACCCGGGTAGTGGCCGCAACGGGTTTTTGTGGGTGGAGGTCGGCTAGGAGGTGCTGCCACTGGGCACCGACTCGGGCCATGTCATAGGCCCGGACGGAACGGAGGGCCTCCTCGCCCAGGCGGTCCCGCAGGGGGGCGTCCTCGATGAGCTTGCGCAGGGCTGCTGTGAGGCCTGCCTGGTCGCCTGGCGGGACGAGAAGGCCGTCGTGACCGGAGGTGATCATTTCGCCTGGGCCGGTGGGGCAGTCGAACGCCACCACGGGGAGGCCCAGGGACATCGCTTCCAGGATCACCATGGGCATGCCTTCGAAGCGGGAGGAAAGCACGTAGATCGAGGCGCGGCGCATCTCTCCCGGCAGATCGAGTGTTCGCGGACGCAGGTCGACGCGGCCCGCCAGGCCCAGATCGGCGATCATCTTCCGAAGCCGGTCGCGGTGGGGTCCGCCGCCGAAGATCCGCAGCGTCCAGTCGGGATGGTCGGCCGCGATGGGCTCGTACGCCCGGATCAGCAGGTCGAAGCCCTTCTGACGGGTCAGCCGGCCCGCGGCCAGGACGACCTTGGCGTCTCGTGGTGAGGGGCCGCTGCCGCTGAGCTCGGGGACCGCGTTCGGGATCTTGACGATCCGGACAGGTGTCCCTGCGAGCGCGGCCTCGTAATCGGCGCGGGACACCTCGGTGAGGACCGCGAGCGCTGTGAGGCGGCCGTACCAGCGCAGGATCTCGCGGCGCAGGTGCGGGCGGTACGACGGCAGGTTCATGTGGTCCTGCCCGATCGTGATGGTCCCGCGCGGCGCGAGCGCGGCGATGAGGAGGTTGAGCGACGGGCGCGTTCCGATCAGAACGTCGGGGGCGGAGCGGCAGAGCGCTCGGACGAGTCGCAGGTCGGTCCAGAGGTTCATGCTGCGGAACGAGGCGTCGCCCGCCGGGGTCAGCAGGCTCGGAAGGCGGGTCATGAGCCGGATGGCCCTGTTCGTCGGTTTGTTCCGGCGGTCGTCCGCGACGGTCACCCTGACGCCGTCAGGTATCCGGAAGCACGGGTCCTGGCGGTCACGGACGACGGTGACGAGCTCGACATCGTGCTCCTGGGCCAGATGGCCGCACAGGTTGAGCACCGTCCGGATCGTCCCACCGGCACCGTACGCGTGCTGCAGCAGGATCCGGATTTTCAGCCGGTCAGTTCGCTGCACCTGGCGCATCCGGACCAATGGCACCAGCGCCATGAGCAGCGCTCGCCGCAACGTTCGGTGCCCACGCCGAAGCATTCCGTGTCGTATCCGGCCCAGCGGGCCTCTTTTCGCCGCCATCTGTCCCCGATCTCAGGCAGGTCGTGTTCCCTACCTTCCCGAGATCGGGCACAGGTCAACGTGGTCAGCCGGTGGTGACTGTGCGGTCCAGTGCGCTGCCCTTCACCCACCGGTTCCACGACATGGCGTAGAAGCTCCAGCCGTTGAACGGGTCGAGCCCGCGCTTGCTGCCGGTGACGATCACCGGGTCGCCGCGGTAGGACAGGTTGTAGAACCACTGGGCCACGGGCGGCGGCAGGTTCACGCAGCCGTGGCTGGCGTTCGTACGGCCGAACGCCCAGTAGCGGTCGGGGCTGGCATGCAGGTACTCACCCGTGCTGGAGATGCGGACCGCGTGCGGCAGCTTCAGGTCGTAGTACTCGGGGTCCTTCTTGTCCGTGACGCCCATCCAGGCGGAGGTCATCCGCTCGACCAGGTGTTTGCTCATGGTCAGGTGGACGCCGCTGGTGGTCAGGTAGGTGTCGACGCCGTTCCGGACCCGGCCGCCCTTGCCGGCGCTGACGCCGCTGCGCTTGACGACCTTCCCGTTGACCTTGAACGTCGCCTTCTTGGTCTTGGTGCTGACCGTGGTGATGTGCTCGTTGCCGATCCGGAAGCTGCGGGAGACGTCGCTGACGCCGTAGGTCTTCTTGCCCGCCTTGATCCCCGCCAGCTTCGCCGTGAACGTGACCTTCTGGTTCGGCTTCCAGTAGCTGCCGTTCTTCGTACGGAAGATCACCTGGCTGTCGCTCGCCCAGTACCAGGCGCCGACGGCGGGCTTGGTGGACTTGACCCCCAGCGCCTGCTCGACGGCCTTGCGGTCGTCGACGCCGCGGTTGAACGTGACGATGATCGGCATGCCGACGCCGACCTTCTCGCCCTTGGTCGGCGTGATGTCGGCGATGGTCAACTCGGCGGCGGGCTTGAGCGTCTTGAACTTGCTCGTCGCCGCGGTCGTCTTGCCCTGCGGGTTCTTGGCGACGACGGAGACCTCGTAGTCGGAGTTCGGCCGCAGCGTGCGGGACTTCCAGCTGGTCTTGTCCGGCGACAGCTGTCCCTCGACCGGCTTGCCCTTGCGGGTGACGGTGACCTGTTCGAGCGCGCCGTTCGCGACCTTGACCTGGACGCCTTCTTCGGGCTTGGCCTTGCCGTTCCCGTTACCCGGCGTGATCGTCACCTGGGGGGCGTTCGGCTCGTTCTTACCGCCGACCGTGGTGCCGCCCCCACCGTCGTCGCCGCCCCCCGAACAGGCGGTCGCGAGGAGCAGCACGGCCCCCGCAAGCCCCGTGCCCGCCCGCACCCCTGCGGTAAGACCTCGCTGCACCATCATCCTCCCGACCCCGCCTGATACCAGGGAGACATTAGCGACAAAAATCGTCGATGATGTCACAACCACTGGTTTTGGCCGACCTCCGAGATCAAAGCGTTGCAAGATCCATCAACTCGGCACGAAATGCCCTGCAGTGCGACACCTGTTCCTCACGCAGCGTGAAGGCCTGCCTCTCACAGCGGCTGGCCTTCATGCCGGCTCAGGCGAGTGCGCTGCCCTGCTTCCAGTCGTCGAACGACTCCTGCCAGAAGCTCCAGCCGTTGTTCCACTCGACTTCCCGGTCACTGCCGGTCAGCTTGAGCACGTCACCGCGCTGCATGATGTCGTAGTACCACTTGGCGTTGGAGGGGCTGAGGTTCAGGCAGCCGTGGCTGACGTTGGCCGATCCCTGTGAACCCACCGACCACGGCGCCGAGTGAGTGTATTCACCACTGTTGGAGAACCGCACCGCATGCTGGACCACGGTCTTGTAGTAGCCCGGGTCACCCTCCTTGCGGCCCGGAGAGACCATCGTCACCGGGCTGGCCTTCTCCATCAGCAGGTGGACACCGCTCGTGGTGGTGTACTCGCGGGTCTGGCCGTTGCCCGCGCTGAACGGGATGGTGCGCAGCTTCTTGCCGTCGCGGGTCACCGTCATCCGGTGCTTGCTGATGTTCCCCGTCGTGATCTGGGCGGCGCCGATGCTGATGGTCTGCTCAACGTCCTTGGCGCCGTACACGTCCTTGCCCGCGGGCACTCCGGCGAGCTGGGCGGTGAACCGCACCTTCTGGTGCGGCGCCCAGTACGTCCTGGTCCGGTAGATCACCTGGTCGGGCGTGATCCAGCGCCATGCGCCCTCGACCGGCTTCTCCGGCGTGACCTGCAACACCCGCTCGACGGCTGCCTTGTCGGTCACCGGCCGGTTGAACCGCACCATGATCGGCATACCGACGCCGACCTCCTCCCCCTTGAGGTTGGGGGTGACGTCGATGACCGACAGCGTCTTGGCCGGCTTGAGCGTGCTGAACGTGCTGGTCGCGGTGTTGATCTTGCCGTCGTGCCTGGACTGGACCGTCACGGTGTACGAGGCGCCCGGTGTCAGCGTGCGGCCGGACCGCCACGTCTTGCGGTCGGCGGACAGCTTCCCGGTGATGGTGGCGCCCTCACCCTGGACGGTCACGTTCTCGAGCGTGGCGTTCGAAGCCTTCACCTCGATGGGGCTGTCCGGCTTCACCGACGCGCCACCGTTCCCCGGCGTGATCGTGACCGACCCGGTCTCGTTCGAGGCCAGCTCTCCCGAGCCGCCACCCCCGCTGCAGCCGGCCACGAGCACGGCCGCGCTCGCACTACCGGCCACGAAAAGCCCCAAACGACCCCGTACAGGCACAATCTCCCCCAAAACCTCTTATTTCCCTACAGACAGGGAAAGGTATCCGAGATTTTGAGACAGAACGAACGACCGAAAAGTTCGATCTTCCAAGAAATAACACGATCGGCAAGCAGTGCATCACCGCGTGCTACGTGGTGAGGCCTCCTGGGTGAGCTCCGCTGGGCGGCGACTCCGGCGGCTCCGGCGGTTCAGGCAGGTGTGCCGTTCACGTGAGCCAGGCAGCGGCGGAAGCTCAGGACCGAGACGGCCACAGCAGCCGCGCCCAGGGCCGCCACCAGGCTGGTGCGCACCCAGAGGTACATGCCGATGGACTCGTTGAAGAGCATCCAGAGGCTGATGACGGCGTTGGAGAAGAAGACCAGCGACCACAGCAGCGAGATGCGCAGGAAGAACTGGCGGACGCGGGCGTGCTCGAGGAAGGCCTCGGGCATGGGGACCATGTCGGTCGCGAGCTTCTGGGCGAGGGGGCGGCGCAGGGGCACGGAGGCGAGGAACGCCATGGCCACCAGGAGCGTGCCGAGCGTCGGCTGGAGGAAGTAGACGACGGCGCTGTGGGTGGCGGCGGCGAGCACGGCGCGGACGGTGACGCCGACGGCGGCGAGCAGGAGCATGCCCGACACCCCGTGGCCGCGCGCGTAACGCCAGGCGATGCCTCCGTACACCCAGACGACGGCGGCGATGAGCGCGCCGTTGAGACCGAGCACGGCGAACGCGGCGTAGAAGACGACGACGGGCGCGATGACGCCTTCGACGAAACGCGGCAGGGCGTGCCGGAGCATGGACGCGAGCCTGGGCAACTCGAAGCCGTGGTGACCGCTGTCCGCCGGTGCCGGTTCCACCGACTCCGCCGTCGGCTTCGCGGGCGACTCGGCGGTCGGCGTCGCGGGTCGGTCCAGCAAGCCTGGTGCGGGTCGATCCATCAAGCCTGGTGCCCCCGGTTCGGCCCGGCGGGCCGCTGAAGAAATGGTCACGATCCGCCCCACGGTACGTGATGAACGACCGTCAGCCGTACGGTTCGGCTCGTCACGTTCGGCGCCTCCCGTGCCGCGGCCCGCGAACCGGACCGGCTCGGGGATTAGTTCGGATGCGCGCCGGGCAAAGTGCGGGTCGCGGCCGGATGCGGCCAATATCGAACCTTCATCGCATCGCGGGCGGTATCGCCCCCACTGGGCCGAGTCCCGGGTGACCTGGCCCTTCCGGCGCTATCGTCACCGTGCCGGCGCGTTCGAGCCCCCTCCCGGGCCTTGGATCCAGAGGGCAGAGAACACCATCCCTCCGCGCCCTTGACGTTATTAGACCGTTCGTTAATAGTTCTCGCACACGTTCTCAACGAGGAGGCGCGGATGGGCGAGACTCTTCCCCCCGACCATGACAACGCCGAGCAGCTGCGCGGCATGCTCCACGCGGTCGGCACGCCCGACGAGCTCCGCCAGCTCCTGGAGGCACCCGGGGTGGACGACGCGGTGATCACGCAGTTCGTCCAGACGGTCGGCGTGGACGACGTCCTCGACCGGGTCTTCACCCTGATGGGCACGCGGTTCATACCCGAGAAGGCGGGCAAGGACGGCGGCTCGGTCCAGTGGAACATCGACACCCCCGAGGGCGTCCGGACGTACCACCTCCTCATCGCGGGCGGAACGGCGCAGGGCCGGCGCGGCGCCCCGGACAAGGCCAAGGTCACCCTGGGGATGTCCCTGCCGAACCTCCTGCGCCTCTGCGCCGGCCGCCTCAACGGCGTCACCGGCGTGATGACCGGGAAGATCAAGATCTCCGGCGACATGATGTTCGGCGCGAAGATGCAAGGCTGGTTCGACTACAGCTGACGGCCAGGCAGGTCACTCCTCCGGGCGGGTGTCGGACGGCGGCTGCCGGACGTCCTGGGCGGCGGCGTAGATCGCGCGGAGGGTCACGGCCACCGACGGCCGGCGCACGCTGGCCGTACGGGTGACGGCGTACACCTCGCGGGCGAGCGAAGGGTCGGGCAGGCTCCGTACCGCCACGCCATGATCGCCCGCGGCGAGGGCCAGCGCCGGGATGGCCGTGATACCGAGGCCCTGCGCCACCAGGCTCAGGATGGTGTGCAGTCCCTCGAACTCCCACGGCACCGGGCGCGCCCCGCCCACCGCGTCCAGCAGCCGGTCGACCGCCTGGCGGGACGGCTCGCCCGGCGGCGCCGCCATCCACGGCTCCTCCCGCAACGCCTGCAGGTCGATCGGCTGATCGGGGTCCGACATCGGATGCCCCGCGGGCAACGCCAGCACCAGCGGATCTCGGCGCAGATGAAAGAACTTCAGGGTCGCGGGCGCCTGATCAGCGATCTTGCCGGTCCAGTCGTCGATCAGGGCGATGTCCACCTCGCCGCTCTGGACCTGCCGGATGCCGTCTCCCGGGCGCGTCTGCCGCAGGACGAACGTCAGACCCGGGTGGTCCGCCAGGCTGTGCGCCAGCGCAGGGGCGAACGCCACCGCCGCGGTCGGGAACGACGTGACCACCACGCGGCCCATCGGTGTGTCCGCCTGGGCAGAAAGCTCTGCCTCCGCCGCCTCGACCAAAGTGAGGATTTGGTCGGCACGTTCGGCGAGCCGCCGTCCGGCATCGGTCAGCTCGGCGCTCCGCGCGGTCCGGTCCAGCAGAGCGACCCGCGCCTCGCGTTCCAGCGCGGCGAGTTGCTGGGAGACCGCGGAGGGTGTGTATCCCAAGGCCGTCGCGGTCGCCGCGATGCTGCCACGGCGCGCGAATTCGGACAGCAGACGCAGCCTGCGCACCTCAAGCATTAGATCTCCTTACGGTCAGCATCGCCCAGACTCGCTTGTGATGATGCTAGAAGCGGGCAAACATTAGTCGAGCCCGGCCGGGTCACTGACAGGAATTCCTGTATCACACACCGCTATTCGCATGCCCTGGAGTTACTGATGTCCGCCCAGCACACGCCCGCACCGTCCCGGCCGCTCCACCCTCCCCTACGCGACCTGCCGGTCTCCCCCACCTTGGCCGCCGACGACACCATCGCCCGCAGGCGCCGCGAAGGGCTTCCCGTCCTCCCGCTGGGCTTCGGCGAGGCCGGGATCCCCATCCACCCGGCCCTCGTCCGCGAGCTGGCCTCGGCCGCCGACCGCGGGGCGTACGGCCCGGTCGCAGGCTCGGCGCCGCTCCGCGCGGCCGCCGCCGGCTACTGGAGCCGGCGTGGCCTGCCGACCGATCCCGGCCTGGTCGTCTGCGGTCCTGGGAGCAAAGCGCTGCTCTTCGGCCTGCTGATGTCGTTGACCGACGGCGACGTGGCGATCCCCGCGCCGAGCTGGGTGTCGTACGCGGCGCAGGCGGCTCTCACCGGAGCCAAGCCCGTCTTCATCGCCACCCCGCCAGGCGAGGGCGGCGTGCCGAGCCCGGCCCTGCTCGCCGACGCGATCGTCCGAGCCCGTTCCCAGGGCCGCTCGATCCGCGCCGTCGTCGTCACGTTGCCGGACAACCCCACCGGGACCCTCGCCTCCGAGGCCACGGTCCGCAGGCTCTGCGCGGTCGCCCGTGAGCACGACCTTTTGATCATTTCCGATGAGATCTACCGCGACCTGGTGCACGATCCCGCGCGCAAGGTGCCGAACCCGGCCTCCTACGCGCCGGAACGCACGGTCGTGACGACGGCGTTGAGCAAGCACTTGGCCGCGGGCGGCTGGCGCCTCGGCGTGGCCCGCCTGCCGGACGGCCCGTTCGGCCATGCCCTTCGCGCCAGCCTCCTCGGCGTGGCGAGCGAGATGTGGTCCAGCGCCCCGGCCCCGATCCAGCAGGCCGCCGCCTACGCCTTCTCCGAGCCACCCGAGCTGATCACCCACGTCGACCGCAGCCGCCGCCTCCACGCGGCCATCGCGCGAGCCGTGGCCGACCGCTTCAGGCAGGCGGAAGCCCGCGTCCGTCCGCCTGAGGCGGCGTTCTACGTCTATCCGGACCTCGACCCGCACCGCGAGACGCTCCGTAAGGCGTACGGCATCGCCACCGCCGCCGAACTCTGCGGCCACCTTTTGGAACGTTACGGAATGTGCATCCTGCCCGGCAGCGCCTTCGGCGAGCCCGCCGAGGCCCTCCGCTTCCGCGTCGCCACGACCCGCCTCTACGGCGAGACCGACGAGCAGCGCCTGACCGCCCTCGCCGCCCTGGACCCGACCGCCCTCCCCTGGGTGGCCGAGTCCCTGGACCGCATCTCCGAGATCCTCACCGACCTCACCGCGGGAGCCACCAAACCCGGCCTCCACCACGCGGCGGCCATCGCCTGAGGCACGTGACGTCAACGCCGCGGTCCCGGCAATCCGATCTTTCCGATCGAATTGCCGGGACCGCGGCGCCTTTCCCCGATGGCGGAGGACGAGAGAATCGAACTCCCGCAGGTATCACCCTGATCTCCGTTTTCGAAACGGGTGCCTTGCCGCTCGGCCAGTCCTCCTTGCGTACGTCGCCGGGGACTCGAACCCCGATCTCGCAGATTAAGAGTCTGCTGCATTTCCAGTCATGCTCGCGACGCTCGTCGAGCCGTAGCGGAGAGTCGAACTCCGTTAGCCAGGGTGGAAACCTGGTGCCTCACCGCCAAGGCTTCTACGGCGGGTGGTGGTGCTGCTACTGCGTGGACCAGCGGAGAATCGAACTCCGATCGCCTGTTTGCAAGACAGGTATGTTTCCGTTACACCACAAGCCCATTGATCATTTTTTCAGCAGGGGCGGTAGGAGTCGAACCTACTTTTCACTGGTTTTGGAGACCAGTCGCCTAACCGGTGGCTCACCCCTTCGTGCGTTCGTTTTCTTCGATGCACTCAATGATGGGGTGGTTCATGATCCCGGGCAATTGATTTTCCGGGCACTCGGTCAGAGGTCGGGGTCGGTGTCCTTGGCGGTGGCCACGGGGCGGAGCGGACGGCGGAGGGGCACGAGCATCATCGAGAAGTCGGCGGCGGCGATGATGCGGTCTTCGACGTCGGTCACCCGGCATTCGACGATCACCAGCTGGCGGCCGGCCTTGAGGACCTCGGCGCGGGCGTACACCTGGTCGCCGTGCGGGCGGCCGAGGTAGCGGACGTGCAGGTCGGCGGTCACCAGGCTGTTCTTGCCGGGTTCGAAGCCGCTGCCGCGGGCGGCGGCGGTGCCGGCGGCGACGTCGATGAGGGTGGCGATGGCGCCGCCGTGCAGGTTGCCGGTGCTGTTGAAGGCCTGCTCGCGGACGGGCATCGAGAGGAGCGCGTGACTGTCGCCGATCTCCACGATCTCCAGGCCCAGCAGCTCGTGGAGCGGGGTGGACTGGCGCAGGGTCGTGCGGATGAAGTCCTGCTCGGCCTCGGGCAGGTCGGCGACGCGGATGGTGCTCATGGATCACTCCTCAGTCACGAACCCGCTCATCCTAGTTACGGCCCTGACCGGGGCGATCAGGGGTGGTGTATGGTGCGACGTCGCACGGGCGAACGTCACAAACCACTCAAGTGCCGGTCAAGGCGCGGCATGACGTACTCCCCCGTGGTAAACCCAAAGCATCACGGTTGTGTTGAAAGAAGGCGAGGGGGCCCGCCATGAGGCATGCACGGGACGGGGCTGCCGCGGCGATGAACGCCGCCTCACGGGTTCTCGTCGCCCGGGGGAAGAACGAGCCGCAGGAGCTGGAGAACCCCGATGTCGCCTGGGGGCAGCGGGCTCGTGACGGGGTCTGGGTGCCGACCAAGGACGGGCAGCGCATCCACTTCGGGATCGACGTGCCGGCGGCCGACACGGTCGCGCAGGTGCTGCGGCCGAGCCTGCGGGTGTTCGTGGGCATCGAGGTCGACACCGACATCGTGGCGCAGACGACGTCGACCGGCATCCGGCTGCTGACGGTGATCCACGGTCCGGACGCGCCGAGCGAGTTCCGGTTCTCGGTGTCGCTGGCGGACGGGCTGGCGCTGGAGGCGATGCCTTCCGGCGGCTACGACGTCGTGCACCTGCGTTACGGCGCCACCGTGGGACGCCTCTACAACCCCTGGGCGTGCGACTCGATGTACCGGCCCGTGAAGGCCGACTACACCCTCTCAGGCTCGATCGTGACCATGCGGGTGCAGCACGAGGGGTCGTTCTACCCGGTGGTCGCAGACCCGCTCTATTCGCGTTGAGCGCCATCTGGCCGGCCCGGTGGCTTCGCGATCAAGTGGTCGGACCGGTACGGCTGGTTACGGACAGCTGAATGTCGCTCGCTTGGCAGGCACGGCGGCATCGGGTTGCGTGGACGATCTAGATCTGCGTCATATGGTGGAGAACGTGGCCCGGCCTCGAGCTGCTCCCCTCGGCTGGGCCCCCTGTCCTGCGACCGTCCCGGTCCCCTGAGACTGGAGTCATTGTGATCTTCACTCACGACACCGAGCACGCGCTCGCCACCGTCGTCGATCTGATCAACACCGCGCCCGAAGCGTCCGGGGAGGAGCGGCTCGGTGATCTCGACGGCCTGCGCGCGTTCGTGGATCGCAACAGCTTCAGCGACATCCGCGAGCTCACCGGGCGGGACCTGGCCCAGGTGCGGAGCCTGCGGGGCCGCTTCCACGCCGTCTTCGGCGCCACCGAGGTGCCCGAGGCGGTCGAGTTGATCAACGACATCGTCGGCGGTGTCCGCACGACCCCGCATCTGACCGATCATGACGGGCACGACTGGCACGTGCACTTCTTCGCGCCCGGCGCCCCCATGGGCGAGCATCTGGCGGCCGACTGCGGCATGGCCCTGGCGTACGTGGTGTCGGCCGGTGAGCTCGACCGCCTGCGGACCTGCGAGGCGCCCGACTGCGCCCGGGTCCTGGTCGACCTCTCCCGCAACCGGTGCCGCCGTTACTGCGACAGCCGCACGTGCGGCAATCGCATGCACGTGGCCGCCTACCGGGCCCGACAGCGCGAAGCCACCGCCCCTTAGCGCCACCTTGACCTGGGGCTCCGGAAGGCCTCCGGGCTTATGATCACAAGCGTCACTCGTGGAACTTGAAGCAAATTCGGTGTAAACCGCGCCCTCGCTCGTCAGCATCCGCACGGGGTCGCTAACCTCGTCGTTCACACCCTTTGCGGGTTTCCGCCCGCAGTGGGCTCCGACGTCTGACCCAATCAGCCATGGAGGATCCGCTGTCCAGGCGAGCGCTCATCACCGGCATCACCGGGCAGGACGGTTCGTACCTCGCCGAGCATCTGCTCGAGCAGGGGTATGAGGTCTGGGGCCTGGTGCGCGGTCAGGCCAATCCGCACGTGTCGCGGCTGCGCAAGCACATCGGCGACGTCCAGATCACCACCGGGGACCTGCTCGACCAGGGCAGCCTGATCTCGGCGGTGGAACGGGTCCGCCCCGACGAGGTCTACAACCTGGGTGCGATCTCCTACGTCCCGATGTCGTGGCAGCAGGCGGAGCTCACGGCCGAGGTCACCGGCATGGGCGTGCTGCGCATGCTGGAGGCGATCCGCGTGGTGTCGGGGATCAGCCCGTCCCGTACGCCGGGCGACGAGCAGATCCGCTTCTACCAGGCGTCCTCCTCGGAGATGTTCGGCATGGTCCGGGAGACTCCGCAGAACGAGAAGACCCCGTTCCATCCCCGCAGCCCGTACGGCGTCGCCAAGACCTACGGGCACTACATCACCCAGAACTACCGCGAGTCGTACGGGATGTTCGCGGTGAGCGGGATCCTGTTCAACCACGAGTCGCCTCGCCGGGGCGCCGAGTTCGTGACCCGCAAGGTCACGCTGGGCGCGGCCCGGATCAAGCTGGGCCTGGCTTCGGAGCTGCGGCTGGGCAACCTGGAGGCCCGGCGTGACTGGGGCTTCGCCGGCGACTACGCCCGCGCGATGCGGATGATGCTGGCGCAGGGGGCGCCCGAGGACTACGTCATCGGAACGGGCCAGACCCAGTCGGTGCGCGATCTTGTGGAGTACGCGTTCACCAGCGTCGGCCTCAACTGGGAGGACCACGTCGTTCTCGACGAGCGCTACACCCGTCCCGCCGAGGTCGACCTGCTCTGCGCCGACCCCAAGAAGGCCCGCATGCACCTCGGCTGGGAGCCGCAGGTGACCTTCGAGGAGCTCGTCTCGATGATGGTCGAGTCCGATCTCCGGCTGCTCTCGGAGTCGGCCCGTCCCGAGGACGAGCCGTTCAGCCCCGACCACTGGTGAGCCGCCGTTCATGGAGTGAACGCGGGCGTGCGACGATGCCTCCATGGCTATTTGTGAGCATGTGCAGGCCTTGCCGGACGTCGATCCGGACCCGGTGACGCCGCAGGGCTGTCAGGAGTGCCTCGCGGAAGGCTCCCGGTGGGTCCACCTGCGCCTTTGCCTCTCCTGCGGCCATGTCGGGTGTTGTGACTCGTCGCCGATGCGCCACGCGACGGCGCACTCCGGCAAGGAGGGTCACCCGATCGTCCGGTCGTTCGAGCCCGGCGAGGACTGGCGCTGGTGCTTCGTGGACGAGCAGATCGTCTGATGCCCGACATCCGGCTGGCGAGCGCGCCGGGCCGCTGGATCCTGCTGGCCACGGTGCTGGGCTCCAGCGTGGCGATGCTGGACGCCACGATCGTCAACGTGGCGCTGCCGCGGGTGGCCCGTGACCTCGACGCGAACATGGCCGGGCTGCAGTGGACGGTGAACGCCTACACCCTCACGCTGGCCGGGTTCATCCTGCTCGGCGGCTCGCTGGGCGACCGGTACGGCCGCCGGAAGGTGTTCGTGATCGGCGTGGTGTGGTTCGCGCTCGCGTCGCTGCTGTGCGGCGCCGCGCAGGACGTCACCACGCTGGTGGCCGCGCGGGCCCTGCAGGGAATCGGCGGCGCGCTGCTCACCCCCGGCTCGCTGGCGATCATCCAGGCCTCGTTCAGCTCCGACGACCGGCCGCGCGCGGTGGGCGCCTGGTCCGGGCTCGGCGGCGTCGCGGGCGCCATCGGTCCGTTCCTGGGCGGTTGGCTGGTGGAGGCGGCGGGCTGGCGCTGGGTGTTCCTGCTCAACCTGCCGCTCGCCGCGATCGTGGTGCTGGTGGCGGTACGGCACGTACCGGAGAGCGTCGACCCCGACGCGCACGGCGGCTTCGACATCCTGGGCGCGGTGCTGGCGGCGCTGGCGCTGGCCGGGACCACGTACGCCCTGACCGAGGCCCCGCAGTCGAACGTGGGGAGCGCCGTGATCGGCGGTGCCGCCGCACTGGGACTCGGTGCCGCGGTGACGTTCGTCTTCGTCGAACGGGCGCGCGGTGGCGGCCGGCGCCTTCTCGGCCGACGCCTTCTCGGCCGTTCCGCGGAGAGCGCGGATCGCGCGGCTCGGCCGGTGCCTCAGCCCATGCTGCCGTTGCAGATCTTCGCCTCGCGCCAGTTCACGGTGGTCAACATCGTCACGTTCGTGGTGTACGGCGCGATGAGCGTGATGTTCTTCCTCTTCGTCCTGAACCTCCAGGTCGTCTCGGGCTTCGAGCCGATCGCCGCCGGGACGGCCCTGCTGCCGGTGACGGTGCTGATGTTGCTCCTGTCGTCCCGGGCGGGCGGGCTGGCCCAGCGGATCGGGCCGCGGACGCCGATGGCGGTCGGGCTCGTGGTGGCCGCGGCCGGCATGCTGATGGCCTCGCGCGTCGGCCAGGACGCCTCGTACCTGCGCGACGTGCTGCCCGCCGTGGTGGTGTTCGGCCTGGGGCTGTCGGCGATGGTCGCGCCGCTCACCGCCACCGTCCTCGCGAGCGCGGACGTCCGGCACGCCGGGGTGGCGAGCGGGACCAACAACGCGGTCGCGCGGGCGGCCGGGTTGCTGGCGGTCGCCGCGATCCCGCCGCTGGCGGGGCTGACCGGGGAGGCCTACAACGATCCGGCCGCGTTCTCCGACGGCTTCCGCAATGCGATGATCGTCTCCGCCGTCATCATGGCGGCGGGAGCCGTGCTGACCTTCTTCACCGTGCGCGACGACACGCTCCGGGCCGCGCCTGCCGCGTCCGAGCCGCAGTGCAAGCACCACTGCTGCGTGGGGGCGCCGCCGTTGGAGCCTGAACGCGAGGGCAGCACCGCGCGTCCCGCCGCGGGCTGACTGTCCTGCCCAGCCGATCGCGGGATGAGGCCCCGGAAAGACCTCATCCCGCGATGCCCTGAGGCCCTGTCCCGCGATGCCCTGGGGCCCTCGGCTCAGCGGGTGAGACCGGGAATCCGGGCGGCGGGGTGCGTCCAGTCGCCGTCGAGCGGGGTGACGGAGACGTGGTCCCGGCTGAGCGCGGTGGTGTCGGCGCCCTCGACGGTCTCCGGGTCGGCCGGGAACCGCGGCGTGATCAAAAACGTGTCCGGGCCCGCCGGCTGGTACACCGGCAGCACGAACGCGGTCGTGCCGAGCCTGGTGATCTTCGTGCCCCTCGGCGCGCCCGCCGTGATCGGGTAGTTGACGTTGAGCGCCACCCCGGCGGGCAGCAGGCGCCCGCCTCCGGCCCGCCGGAGGCGGGCGATCAGATCCGCGAGGTACTCCGCCGTGGCCGGGAACGCCTTCAGCGTGGCCTCCTGCCCCGCCCGCAGATCGATCTCGGTGCTCACCGCGATCGACGGCACGCCGTTCGCCAGCCCGGTGATCGCGGCCCCCACCGTGCCCGAATGGGTGGCGACCGCGCCGGTGTTGTGGCCGAAGTTGCTTCCCGAGACCACCAGGTCGGGCTTGGCCTCCTTGAAGACGGCCTGGAGCCCGAAGGAGACCGAGTCTGCGGGCGTCCCGGCGACCGACCAGACGCCCGGGGACTCCTGCCTGGCGGTGATCCGCGCCCCGAACCTGAGCGTCATCGCGGTGCCGACCCCGCTCTGGTCGGCCGCCGGCGCGACCACCGTCACCCTGTGCCCGGCGGCCATCAGCGCCTGCCGCACCGCCTGGAGACCGGGTGCGCCGAACCCGTCGTCGTTGGTCAGCATGATGTTCAGCCCCTGGACGGCGGCGGGGCGTTCGCCCGGGCGTTCGGGCACGGCGTGCGCCGAGGAAGCCATGATCAGGGCGGAAGCGGCGAGCACGCAGGCGACGGCGGCCAGCGTACGCGCTCGCGCTCGCGTCACCGGGATTCGCAACACGGACATGTGTGCACCTCTTTCTCGATCCTGGTGACTTGCAAATCTCGGGTCCGATTCCGGCTATGTCCAAGACCGGATCGGTTCGTTGTCATACGGTCAGGGAATGAATCTGCGGCAGCTGCGCTATGTCGTGGCGACCGCCGACCACGGCACGATGACGTCGGCGGCTCAGGCGCTCTATGTCGCCCAGCCCGCGCTGTCCCGGGCCGTCCGCGAGCTCGAACGCGAGCTCGGCGTGGAGTTGTTCGCCCGTTCCGGGCGGGGTGTCGTGCTCACCGCGGTCGGCGAACAGGTGGTCCGGCAGGCGCGCGTCGCTCTGGACGCCATCGACGCGATCGAAGGGCTCTCGGTCTCGCGCGCCAACGGCCGCGGATCCGAGCTGCGCATCGCCTCCACCTCCTCGCTGGAGCCGGAGCTGACCGGGCGGCTGATCCCCCGGTTCGCCCGCGACCAGCCCGCGGTCCGGGTCCGGGTGATCCGCTGCGAGGGCCGCGAGCAGGTCGCCGCGGCCATCCGTACGGGCCGCGCCGATCTGGCCCTCACCGACCTGCCCGTCCCCGGCGACCTGGCGGCCCACCCGTTCGAGCAGCGCGAGGTGGTGCTGATCTCGCCGCCGGCGCTGAAGGTGCGGGATCCGGTGCCGCTCAGCGCGCTGGACGGCATGCGCCTGGTGCTGCCGAGCCGCGGCAGCTCACGCCGCGCGGAGCTCGACGCGATGCTGGAACGTATCGGCGCCACGCCCGTGGTGGCGGTGGAGTCCGACGAACGCGGGTCATGGCTTGGGTGGGTGCGCTCCGGCATGGGCTCGCTGCTCTGGTACCGCAATCAGATCGACGACACCGAGGGCCTGGTGGTGCGCTCGTTCATGCCGCCGCTCACCAAGTTGATCGGCCTGGTCCATGCGCACCGGCAGCTTCCCCCGGTGGCGCGCGACTTCCTCGCCTTCGCCAAGGAGGCCTCACGCGGCTGACCCAGCGGGCGCCAGGGGCCGGGAACCCGGCCGAGGCGCCGCCCGTGCCATGATCTGAGCGTGGAAGCGACTCATGCGTTGTGGCTGCTGGCGGTGCCGATGGCAGCGGTCACGGTCGCCGGGCTGTCCAGGCGGTGGGGGCTCTCCGCGCCGCTCGTCCTGGTGGTCGCCGGGCTGCTCTTCACGTTCATCCCCGGCGTGCCCGGCTTCGAGCTCGATCCCGAATTCGTCCTGTACGTGTTCCTGCCGCCGCTGCTGTTCTCGGCGGCCTGGCAGATCTCGTACTACAACCTCCGCGAGAACGTCCGGCCCATCGGCCTGCTGTCGTTCGGCCTCGTGCTGTTCACCACCTTCGTCGTCGGGTACTCCGCGTACTACCTCGTGCCGGACCTGCCGCTGGCTGCGGCGTTCGTGCTCGGCGCGATCATCGCGCCGCCGGACGCGGTCGCGGCGGTGAGCGTCGCGCAGCGGCTGGGGCTGCCGCGCCGGACGGTGACGATCCTTGTGGGCGAGAGCCTGTTCAACGACGCCACCGCGCTGACCGCGTTCCGGGTGGCGGTCGCAGCGGCGGCGGGCGCGGGGTTCACGCTGCTGGACGGCACCGGGCGGTTCCTGTTCGCCGCGGTGGCCGGTGCCGCGATCGGGCTGGTGCTCGGGCCGCCGCTGCACTGGCTGCGGACGCGCCTGAACGACCCGATCGTGGAGAACGGGGTGGCGGTGCTGGCGCCGTTCGCCGCCTATCTGATCGCCGAGGCGCTGCACGCCTCCGGTGTGATCGCGGTGGTGGTCAGCGGCCTGTATCTCGGGCACCGCTTCACCGAGTCGGCCGCCGTGACCCGGATCATCGGCCACGCGTTCTGGAAGGTCGTCATCTTCATCCTGGAGTCGGTGGTCTTCCTGGTCATCGGGCTCCAGCTGCCGGCGGTGCTGGACGGCGTGTCCGGGTACGGCTGGGCCAGCCTCATGTGGTGGGCGGTGGCGATCTTCGCGATCACCGTCGTCACGCGGTTCGTGTGGGTGTTCCCAGCGGCGTTCCTGCCCCGGCTGCTCTCGGCGCGGATCCGCGAAAAGGAGGCCTGGTACGGATGGAGGGGCCCGGTCGTGGTGTCCTGGGCGGGCATGCGCGGCGTGGTCTCGCTGGCCGCCGCGTTCGCGGTCCCGATCCTCACCTCGTCCCGTGAACCCTTCCCCGGCCGAGACCTGATCCTCTTCCTGACGTTCACCACCGTGCTGGCCACGCTGCTCGTCCACGGCATGACGTTCCCCATGCTGATCCGCCGCCTCGGCGTCGGGAGCGCCGACGAGGAGTACACCGACAGGGTCGCCGAGGCCGGTGCCCAGCACGCCGCCGCGAAGGCGGCCCTGGAGCGGCTGGAGGAGCTCGTCGCCGCCGAGCCCAAGGCCATCGACGAGACGGTGACGGAACGTCTGCGGCAGCTCGCCGAGCACCGGCAGCTCCGCGCCTGGGAGCGGCTCGGCGGGGGCACGGGCCCCGAGGGCGAGGAGGTGCCGACGAGCACCTACCGGCGCCTCCGCCGCGAGATGCTGGCCGCCGAACGGCAGGTGTTCATCCAGATGCGCGACGAACGCCGCCTCGACGACGAGGTGATGAACCGCGTGCTGCACGAGCTGGACCTCGAAGAGGCAGCCCTCAACCGCGACTGACCCCCCGCCGCGCCTCATCTCGCGTCGGTGCGGGGCCCGCGTTCATGGGGTGAACGCGGGCCCTCGGCGGTGTCACGAACCGTTGAGCGGCTTCTCGGGGAGTTCGACGGCGTAGGACTCCTTCACCACGTCGAGGTGGTGCCAGGACTCCCGGACGGTCGCGCCAGGGACCGCGCGGATCGCGTCCATGACCGCGACGAGCTCCCCGCGCGAGGCGGCCTCGGCCTGGCCGACGATGTCGTAGCGGCCGAAGCCCGTCGCCAGGTAGCGCACGCCGTCCTTCTCCGCCACGGCCTCGGCGACCCGGCGGAGCCCGCCGGTCACCGTGAGCCCGAAGCCGCCCAGCTCCGCGGCGCCCAGCGCCAGGGGATCGGCCAGGCCGGTCACCTGGATCACGCCCGAGCGCATCAGCCGCACCACCCGGGCCCGTGTGGCGGCCTGGGACAGCCCGATGATGTTGGCGAGCCGCGTGTAGGGGGCACGGCCGTCGCGCTGCAACTCCTGGAGCAACCGCCAGTCGATGTCGTCGAGGGTGATGTCCCCGAGCTCACGGACCACGGCGTGGGAGTCGCGCACGGTGGAGACCGAGCGGAACACCTCCGCCGACCGCACGCCGGGCACGGCGCGGATGTGGTCGACCTCGGCGGCCAGCGCCGCGTCGTCCCGCGTCCGCACCTGCGCGACGAGGTCGTAGGGCCCGGCGGTCAGCGCGGTGAAGCTGACCGCCGGCCGCTCCGCGATGGCCGCCGCCACCTCCCTGGCGGATCCGTCGACGGTGACCGAGACGTGCCCGATCGCCTCCGCTCCCACGACGGCGGCGTGCACGATGCCGACAACGCGGACGACCTGGGTTTCGAGAAGGTTCTGCACGCGTGCCCGCACTGCCGTGCGGGAAAGCCCGACGCGGTCGGCGAGCGCCTGGAAGGTCGCCCTGCCATCCCGCTGGAGCTCGCGGACGAGCACGGCGTCGACCGCATCCAGCACGGCTCTCCTCCTCGACATGCAATGAATCGTTTCGCCAGCAACTGCAAGATCATTCCATTTCAGGACGGTATGACGTCAAATATTGATCTTGCTCGTGTTCGTCACGTCCGGTCACCGTTGATGCGTCGGTGAACGGCCTCTCCAGCGACGAAAATGACGCCGCTAAACCGGTGCGGCAATGCATTGACGCCCGGCCCCCTCCGTCAGGCCGGGCACGCCCGAGCCCGTACGCACAGCGCCCCGGATGGCGATGACCATGCGGGGTACGGCCGGATCGGGCGCGGCACACCGGGCCCAAGAGCGTTAACTGCATGCGCCTCTCCCGGTGTTCTGCTGTGTGAAGCCTCTACGGGGGGACGGCCGTCCGTGTGAGGCACATGTAAAAAAAGTGCATCCACGCCGCACCATCGTCAAGAGGTAACTTTACAGAGAGCGAAACCTCACGTTGCACCTCATTCCACAGAGTCCGCCACATCCCACTGGTCACGGACGTCCGGCAAATGACAGAGAGGCTGGTCAGAGGGGGCACACGCGACGGTCAGCCAGGAGTCACCCGGAAGTACGGTCCGTTCTGCGAGAGGGTCAAGCCCGCCTTGTCCGATGCCGGGCCGCAGGAGCGGGACGCGGTGCCCGCTTTGGCCGGAGCACTGCCGGGTATGGATCACAATGTACGGTGGCCCAGCCACTTTCATCCGCGATTGGTGTGTAGAACAGCCGTGCGCTTGTTGAACGGTGAGCATTCCGCTCACGACCTCACGTACAACGACGTCTTCATGGTCCCCCGCCGCTCGTCGGTCGGCTCCCGGCTGGAGGTCGACCTGGCGACGGTGGACGGCAGCGGGACGACCGTTCCGCTCGTCGTGGCCAACATGACCGCGGTCTCCGGCCGCCGCATGGCCGAGACCGTCGCCCGCCGAGGCGGCCTCGCGGTCATCCCGCAGGACATCCCCGTCGAGGTCGTCTCCGACGTGATCGGCTGGGTGAAGGACCGCCACCTGATCTACGACACGCCGATCACCCTCACACCGGCCGCGACCGCGGGCGAGGCGCTCGCGCTGCTGCCCAAGCGCGCGCACAACGCCGTGATCGTGGTGGAGGACGACCGTCCGGTGGGCGTGGTGACCGACGCGGACTGCCACGGCGTGGACCGGTTCGCCCAGCTGCGCGACATCATGTCCCGCGACCTCGTCACGCTCCCGGACAGCGTCGACCCGCAGGAGGCGTTCAACCGCCTCCACGAGCGCGGCCACCGCCTCGCGCCCGTGGTCGACGGCGCCGGCCGCCTCACCGGCATCCTCACCCGCACCGGTGCCCTGCGCGCCACCCTCTACAAGCCCGCCGTGGACGACGCCGGGCGGTTGCGCGTCGGCGCCGCCGTGGGCGTGAACGGCGACGTGGCCCGCAAGGCCAAGGCCCTGCTGGAGGCCGGCGCCGACCTCATCGTGGTCGACACCGCGCACGGCCACCAGGAGAAGATGATCGGCGCGCTGGCGGCCGTCCGCGGGCTGGACCCGCAGGTCCCGATCGTGGCCGGGAACGTCGTGACCGCCGAGGGCACCCGCGACCTCATCCAGGCCGGAGCCGACATCGTCAAGGTCGGCGTGGGCCCGGGCGCCATGTGCACCACGCGGATGATGACCGGCGTGGGCCGGCCGCAGTTCTCCGCCGTCCTCGAGTGCGCCGCCGAGGCACGCCGCCTCGGCAAGCAGATCTGGGCCGACGGCGGCGTGCGGCACCCGCGCGACGTGGCCTTGGCGCTGGCCGCCGGGGCGGCCAACGTGATGGTGGGCTCCTGGTTCGCCGGGACGTACGAGTCGCCGGGCGACCTGCAGCGGGCCGCCGACGGGCGTCTCTACAAGGAGAGCTTCGGCATGGCCTCCGCGCGGGCCGTGCGGCTGCGCACCGCCGACGACTCCCCGTTCGACCGGGCCCGCAAGGCGCTCTTCGAGGAGGGCATCTCGACCTCGCGCATGTTCCTGGACCCGGAGCGGCCGGGCGTCGAGGACCTCATCGACTCGATCGTCGCCGGGCTGCGCAGCTCGTGCACCTACGCGGGCGCCCGTTCGCTGGAGGAGTTCCACGAACGCGCCACGGTCGGCATCCAGAGCTCCTCGGGCTACGCCGAAGGCATGCCGCTCTCCAGCAGCTGGTAACGCCTGGTAACAGCCGAATTCGGCGACCCACCGTGTCCGTCGCGCCACGGGACGTCATGCGTCCTGATCCGTTTCCCCCGCGGCGCCGAATTGCATATTCTAGGCAAAAGCCTCACATAACAGCAGCACAGCCCGCATTTGGTCGACTACTACGTAAACCAGCTCCGGTTTTGCGCGTCCATAATGTAAGGCAGCGCCTAATTTCACCTTGGGTGGGGGATCGGAGCGTACATGGCGAGTCGTTTGGCCGGTGGGCGCGCCCAGCGGGACGATGACACCCTCGCCCGGGACGGCGGCGGTGCCGCCGCGCGGGGGCTGCAGCGCGCCCTGGGACTCACCCTGGCCTCCGCGCTCGTCTGGGGTGTGGCCCACCTGCGGGCCGGCCGCCGTGTCGTCGGCTCGATCCTGCTGGGGGCCTTCGGCCTGCTGATCATCGCGGGCGCGGTGACGGCGGCCGTCTTCCGGCCCGACCTGATCCGGCTGGCGGTGCAGCCCACCTGGCTGTCGGCGTTCGCCGTCGGCATCCTCGCGCTGGGCCTGGTGTGGGTGACGGTCGTGATCCGCTCGTACCAGATCGTCCGGCCCGACGGGCTGTCCACCGGCGCCCAGACCGCCGGGGCCGTGACGGTCGCGCTGCTCTGCTTCGCGGTGGCCGTGCCCGTCACGTGGGCCGCGCACAGCACCTACGTCTACAAGGACGCGCTGACGAGCATCTTCCGCACCGGCGACAGCAACGGCCGCCCGGTCAACACCGCCGACCCGTGGAACGGGCAGTCCCGCGTCAACGTCCTGCTGCTGGGCGGCGACGCCGCCCCCAACCGCGTGGGCGTGCGCACCGACAGCATGACCCTCGCCAGCGTCGACACCAAGACCGGCGACACCGTCCTGCTCGGCCTCCCCCGCAACCTCGAGAGCTTCCAGCTGCCGCCGGGGCCCGCCCGCGACCGTTTCCCGTACGGCTTCACCGGCGACGGCGCCGGCACCCCCGGCCTCCTCAACGAGGTGTACCAGTACGCCGAGGAGCACCCCGACCTGGTCCCCGGCGTGACCAAGAACAACCGCGGCCCGGAGCTTCTCAAGGCCACGATCGCCGGGATCCTCCACCAGCGCGTCGACTACTACATCCTGGTCGACATGCGCGGGTTCGCCGACATCGTCGACGCCATCGGCGGCGTCAAGATGACGATTCCCGAAGACATCCTCTACAGCCGCGAGAACCGCGTGCTGAAGGCCGGCACCCGGACGCTGTCGGGCAAGGAGGCCCTCTGGTACGGCCGTTCCCGCACCAACAGCGACGACTACACCCGGATGGGCCGCCAGAAGTGCATCATGCGGGCGATCGCCAAGCAGGCCGACCCGCAGACCGTGCTGACGAAGTTCGACAGGCTGGCCGCCGCCACCAAGCGGGCGATCTCCACCGACATCCCGCAGGAGCTCCTGCCGGCCTTCGTGTCGCTGTCCAGCAAGGTCAAGAGCGGGGCCCAGATCAACAGCCTGCAGTTCGTGCCGCCGCTCATCAGCACCGGCAACCCCGACTTCGGGCTCATCCGCAAGCTGTCGGCCCAGGCCGTCGAGAGCAGCGGGACCAAGCCGAGCGGCACGCCCACGGCCCCGACGAGCCCGACGACCAGCGGCTCCCCCAGCGCCACGCCGGGCAAGTCCGGCGACCCTTCACCTGGATCCACCAAGGGCCCGCAGTCCAAGCCCGTCTCGCTGGATGCCACCTGCCCCTCCTGAACAACACCTCTGGGGACCTCTGGGTGACGGGTGCGGCGCTGGCTCCGCGGGAAGAACTCCCATGTGAAGCCGGCACACCGCCTTCGCCAGGTCGTGAACATCATCAACCTGTCGACGCCGCTGGGGCTCCTCCTCATCGTGGCCGGGACGCGGCGGCCGGCCGTCCACCGCGGGCCGGACGGGCTGCTGGTCGCCGGTCGCTACCGGCTGCCGTTGCCCGACGCGCATGCCTTCACATGCGGGAACGTGATCCTCGTCCGGAGCGAGGCGGCTGATCTCCTGGACCGTCCTCGGCTGCTGCTGCACGAGGGACGGCACGCCACCCAGTACGCGTTCTGCTTCGGCCCGTTCATGATCGTCGCCTATCTGGCCTGTGCGGGCGTCTCCCTGGCCCTGTGCGGTGATCACTCCTCGTACAACCCGTTCGAACGGCTGGCAGGGCTGGCCGACGGCGGGTACGAGCGGCGGCCGCTGCGCGCGTTCCGGCGGCGCCCCTGACTCCTCGGTCAGCTCGGTCTCACCGCCGTTCCGCAAACTTCTGGCGGTTTCCCGGCGTCCCAACTCTTGACGCCGAAGACTCAGGGGGATCGGAAATGCTGCGGACGATCGAAGAGACCGACACCGAACTGGCGGCCCTCGAAGATCTCGGCCAATCCCTGGCCCGCCACGGCCATCTCACGATGATGGTGACCGCCGGGACCGGGCCACGGCTGGAGGTCCTCCACCGCACCGAGCCAGGGCGGTCGGGCACGATCGTCTGCCAACGCGACGCAGACGGCACGGCCTGGTTCTGGTGGACCTGGGCCGACCGCATCGCGCCCGCGCGTGACCTCGACCGCGCGGCCGCCCTGATCGACCAGAGCCTCCAGCGGGCGTCCAGCGTCGCCTGAAGACGACCGCGCCGCCCCATCTCCCCTCACAGCTGCCCCCTGGCGCCTCACAGCCACCTGACGCCGTCGTGAGCACTTGCCCCTTGCCCTGCGCCACAGAGTCGCTGGCGCCGCTCTACGGCCATCTGGCGCCCGTTACGGTCGGCTGGCGCCGCCTGGCGGCAGCGGGGGGTCTCGTTCGCCCGGCGGGTCCGTCGCGTCCGGGTTGTCTTCCCAAGTCCCCGGAGGGGGGATCATGGGAGGGACGACTTCTCCGAGGCGAAGGGCGGGCGCGGGTGCCTCAGATCCAGGGCTGCGATGCCTTCCGGGCGGCGTTGCCGCGCGGGCAGCGGCCGGAGAGCATTCTCGTGCGGCTCACCGCCGACGACGGCGCGGTGGGCTGGGGGGAGGCGGTGCTGTCCGGCGCCGGGACGCCGGATTCGATCTGGGCCGACATCGCCGAGCGCATGGGCCCGGCGCTGATCGGCCTGGAGTGGGAACGCCCCGAGGACGTCTCGGCGGCCGCCGAGCTGGGTGACCGCCCGGCCGCGGCGGCGATCGACGTCGCCTGCTGGGACCTGTGGTGCCGGGCCAAGGGCATGCCGCTGGCCCATGCGCTGGGCGGCACCCGCACCTCGATCGTGACGGGAGCCCGGATCAGCCCGGAGCCCGTTCTGGAGACCGTGGTCTCCCGCGTCAACCGTGCCGTCGGCGCCGGTCACACCCGCGTCACCGTGAGCGTGCGGCCCGGCTGGGACATCGAGCCGGTACGGCTCATCCGCGAGGCCTACCCGGCGCTGGCCTTGATCGTCGACGCCGGGAACGCCTACCGCGAGTCCGCCGAGCACATGGCGGTGCTGGAGGGGCTCGACGCCTATGGCGTGCTGGCGATCGAACGGCCCTTCCCCGCCGGCGACCTGGTGTCGCACGCGCGGCTGCAACGTCTGATCGAGACCGCGGTCGCGCCCGACATCGGCGACATCGACACTCTCGACGCCGCGATCTCGCTGGAGGCGGGGCGCGCGCTCAATCTGCGGCTCGGCCGCCTCGGCGGGCTGACGGCGGCTCGTGGCGCCCACGACCGCGCGTACGCGGCGGGCTGGGAGGTCTGGTGCACCGGCTCCGGCCCCTTCGGCATCGGCCAGGCCGCTGCGGTGGCGCTCGCCGCGCTGCCCGGCTGCGATCTGCCGAGCGATGTGTCCGATCCGGCGGGCGGGCCCGCGTTCGTCACCCCGCCGGTCCGCTCGTCCGGCGGCGTGGTGGGGGTGCCGCTGACGCAGCCGGGGCTCGGCCACCAGATCGACGAGGAACGCATCGCCCGGCTGGCGAGCCGCAAGGTGCGCCTCCACGCATGAGCGGCACGGCGCCGTCTGGACCGGTGGAGCCCGGCACGGTATGGGTCGTCGCCGGGCCGCCGGGCTCGGGCAAGTCGACCGTCTGCCGGCTGCTGCTGGCGCGGCTGCGCCCGGTGCCCGCCCTGCTCGACAAGGACACCCTCTACGGCTCGTTCGTCGCCGCGACCCTGTCGGCGTACGGACGTGACCTGGGCGAACGTGAGGGTCCGTGGTACGACGAGCACGTCAAGCGGCACGAGTACGAGGGGCTGGCCGCCACGGCCCGTGAGATCCGGTCCCACGGCTGCCCGGTCATGCTCAGCGGCCCGTTCACCGGCCAGATCCACTCCCCCGGCCGGTGGCGGGAGTGGACCGCGGCGCTGGGCGGCGATCCGGTCCGGCTGGTCTGGATCCACACCGACGCCGCGACGCTCCGGCACCGGCTCACCGAACGCGGCCTCCCGCGCGACAGCGGCAAGCTCGCCGCGTTCGACACGTTCATCGAACGCATGCGCCCTGGCCAGGCACCACCGGTGCCCCACATCGCGATCGACAACCGCCTGACAGCGGCCACTCCCCTGGAGGCCCAGGTCTCGGGCCTCTAAGGCGTTTGCGACGGCGGCTCGGGTGGCGGCGAATACGGCTGCTGCGCGTAAGGCGCCTGGCGGAAAGGGTCGCTTTCCGGCTGCGCATAGGGCGCCTGGTGGGCAGGCTCGCTTCCGGGCTGCACGTAGGGCGTCTGGTAGGAGAAGTCGTTTGCTGCCCACTCGGGCTGGCCGTAGGACGGCTGCGGCGGAGGCAGAGCGGGCTGCTCGCCCGGGGCCGGGACTGCGGCTTGCTGCGGCTCGGGAGACCCGCCTGCCCGCCGGTCCTGGTAGGCGCCCTTGATGCGGCCGCCCAGGCGCTTGCCCGCGTCCTGCACCTGCTGTACGCGTTCGCTTGCCGCGGCCTCACGCACTTTGTCGGCCGACTGCTGCCCGGCGCGGCGCCCCAGCTCCTGGACCCTCCGGGCCCGGTCGGATTCCATCGCCTGCTGAACCCGCTCGGCTTGGACGACCCGAGTCGCGTTCTCGCGAGCGATCTGACCCGCGTTCTGAGCGCCGTCCCAGGCACGTACGGCACCCTGCCGCGCCGCCGCCACGGCCCTCTCGTAGCTGTGCGCGCGCTCGACCACCGTGCCGGCCGCCAGGTCGGCGAACGTACGCCGCCGCGAGCCGATGAGGGCGGGCGCGCTGTTGGCCAGGAAGGCCGCCACCGCGATGAGCCACAACAGGACCGCGAAGAGGTACAGCCCTTCGAGGAGCAGCACCCAGGACAGCGCATAGAGACCGGTGCCCGATGCGGTGGTCACCAGGGCGCGCTTGACGGAACGCGCCTTGCCGGGCTTGGCGTCGTCGCCGGCATGGCGGACGCGAAGGTCCATCGCGGCCTTGCCGATCGTGCGTCCGCCCAGCGCGAGCCCCAGTGTCTGGTGAAGCAGCTCGGCAAGGACGAGAAGCAGGAGAGCCTGCTCGATGTTGCTGACGAACGTGTCCCACACGCCCGCGCCGAACTCGGTCGCGGCCTTCTCGACGTTCCCACCCGAGAACAGGAGTGCGCCGGTGGCCGACAACGCCTTGGACGGCAGGTCCTGGGCCACGTACGCGTGCAGCCGCCCCCAGGTCATGCCCCCGAGCAGCACGGCCACGACGATGAGCAGGCCGGTGTCGATCGACCATGCCAGGAGCCGTCTGCCGCGCGGCGCGGCGGCGGCGCGGGCGTCCGCCGTGGCGGGCGGGGGTGATCCGTCGGGGATGGGGAGCGGTGGGTCGGGCACGGGGAACGACGGTGGCGGAGGGCCGTGCACAGGGATGCCCCTTAGTCACGTTGACGCGATCAGGACGGTGAAAACCCCCCGAATCTTAGGGACTCCCGGCAACTCCTGTCAGCCGGCCGCAACCTACAACCCCGTTAGTAAGACTTGGGCAGGCCCAGGGAGTGCTGGGCGACGAAGTTGAGGATCATCTCGCGGCTCACGGGGGCGATGCGCATGAGGCGGACGGCACCGGCCAGCATGCCCACGCCGTACTCGGTGGTGAGGCCGTTGCCGCCGTGGGTCTGGATCGCCTGGTCGACGACGCGGACGGCGGCCTCACCGGCGGCGTACTTGGCCATGTTGGCGGCCTCGCCCGCGCCCATGTCGTCGCCCTCGTCGTACAGCCAGGCCGCTTTCTGGCCCATGAGCCGCGCCAGTTCCAGCTCTATCTTGGCCTGCGCGAGCGGGTGCGCGATGCCCTGGTGGGCGCCGATCGGCGTCTTGAAGACCTGCCGGTCCTTGGCGTACGCGATCGACTTGTCCAGCGCGTAGCGGCCGATGCCGGCGGCCATGGCGGTGGCCATGATGCGCTCGGGGTTGAGCCCGGCGAACAGCTGCAGCAGCCCGCCGTCCTCGTCGCCGACGAGCGCGTCGTACGGCAGCCGCACGTCGTCGAGGTGGCAGATGAACTGCTTCTCCGGCGACACGATCTCCATCTCGATGGGCGTGGAGGTGAAGCCGGGCGCGTCGGTCGGCACGATGAACAGCGACGGGCGCAGCGAGCCCTTCTGGTCCTGGCTGCGGCCGACGAACAGCACCGCGTCCGCCTCGTCCACCCCGGAGATGAACGTCTTCTGCCCGTTCAATGTCCAACCGTCGCCGTCGCGGCGCGCGGTGGTCGTGATCCGGTGCGAGTTGGAGCCCGCGTCGGGCTCGGTGATGGCGAACGCCATCTTGACCGAGCCGTCGGCGAACCGCGGCAGCCAGTGCTTCTTCTGCTCCTCGGTGCCGGACCGGGCGATGATCGTGGCGCAGATGGCCGGCGAGACGACCATCAGCAGCAGCGGGCAGCCGGCCGCGGCCAGCTCCTCGCACACCGCCGCGAGGTCGCCGATGCCGCCGCCCCCGCCGCCGTACTCCTCGGGCACGTTGACGCCCAGATAGCCGAGCCGGCCCGCTTCGGTCCACAGCTCGTCGGTCTTGCCGCCGTTCTTGGCCTTCGCCACGTAGTAGGACGGGCCGTACTTGGCGCCGAGCCCGGCTACGGCGGCACGCAGCGCCTGACGTTCCTCGGTCTCGATGAAGCTCACGCGGGGTTCCCTTCGGATTCGGTGATGACGGCGAGGACCGCTCCGGCCTCGACCTGCTGTCCCGCGCTGACGTTCAGTTCGGCGACGATGCCGCCTGCCGGGGCGGCGATGCGGTGCTCCATCTTCATGGCCTCCAGCACGAGCAGCGTCTGCCCGTCCGCCACGGCGGCGCCCTGCTCGGTCGCGATCCGGACGACCGTGCCGGGCATCGGAGCCAGCAGCGAGCCGGGCGCGACCAGGTCGCTCGGGTCCGCGAAACGAGGCAGCGCGCGCAGCGTCACGGGCCCGAAGCCGGAGTCGACGAACACTCTGCCGTCTCCGGCGGTACGGATCGCGAAGGCGCGGCGGACGCCGTCGACGTCCAGCGTGACCTCGGCGGGCGTCGCGGCGGTCAGGTGAACGCCGTCGTGCCCCTCGGCGACGAGGCCGTCGCGGGTGAGCCGGTAGGACACCTCGATCGTGCCGTCCGGTCCCTCGTACGACTTGTGCTGAAACTGCGAGGGCAGATTGCGCCAGCCGGACGGGAGTCCGCCCTGTACGCGGGCGGCCGCTCGGTTGACGGCGGCGTCGGCGAGGGCGGCGGCCAGCGCGGACAGCCGTACGGCCCGTTCACCGGCCAGCGGAGCGGCGAGCACGCCCAGGCCGATCTCGTCGAGATAGCCGGTGTGGGTCTCGCCTTGGAGGAACGCGGGCTCGGCCATGATCCGGGCGAGCAGATCGCGGTTGGTGGTCACGCCGTGGACGCGCGCGCCGGTGAGCGCCGCGCGCAGCCGCCGTGCGGCGGCCGTACGGGTCGGGCCCCAGGCGATCACCTTGGCGAGCATCGGGTCGTAGTGGATCCCGACCTCGCTGCCGCTCTCGACGCCGCTGTCCAGCCGCAGGCCGTAGGACTCCGGGACGGTGAACGCGGCGTCGACGCCCGGCACCTCGAACGTGTGGAGCGTCCCGCTACCCGGCCTCCATTCGGCTGCGGGATCCTCCGCGTACAGGCGCACCTCGATCGCGTGGCCGCTCGGCGCCGGTGGCTCGGCGGGCAGCTGCGCACCTTCGGCGATCTCCAGTTGCAGCCGGACCAGGTCGAGGCCGTAGACGCATTCGGTGACGGGGTGCTCCACCTGGAGGCGGGTGTTGACCTCAAGGAAGAAGAAGCGGCCGTCGCGGGCGAGCATGAACTCCACGGTGCCCGCGCCCTCGTACCCGATGGCCTTGGCCGCGTTCACGGCGGCCGCGCACAGCTCGGCGCGCAGGTCAGGGCTCACCGCCGGAGACGGCGCCTCTTCGATGATCTTCTGGTGGCGGCGCTGGACGGAGCACTCGCGTTCGCCCAGCGCCCACACCGTGCCGTGCCGGTCGGCGAGGATCTGGACCTCGATGTGCCGCGCGTTCTCCAGCAGCGGTTCGCAGAAGACGGCCGGGTCACCGAACGCGGACTGGGCCTCTCGCCGCGCGGCCGCCACGGCCTCCGGCAGCTCCGCGAGCGTCCGTACGGCGCGCATCCCGCGCCCGCCGCCGCCCGACGAGGCCTTCACCAGGATCGGCAGGTCGGTCCCGGTCACGGCGTCCGGGTCGAGCTCGGGCAGCACCGGCACGCCGGCGGACGCCATCAGCTTCTTGGCCTCGATCTTCGAGCCCATCGCCTCGATGGCGGCGGGCGGCGGCCCGACCCAGGTCAGCCCGGCCTCGATCACCGAACGCGCGAACCCGGCGTTCTCGGAGAGGAAGCCGTAGCCGGGGTGGACCGCGTCGGCGCCCGCGGTCCTCGCGGCGTCGATGATGAGATCGCCGCGCAGGTAGGTGTCAGCGGGCGCGACACCGGCGAGCCGGACGGCGGCATCGGCATCGGCGGCGTGCGGTGCGTGCTCGTCGGCGTCGGAGAACACCGCGACCGTGCCGGCGCCGAGGTCGCGGCAGGTGCGGAAGACGCGCCGGGCGATCTCGCCGCGGTTCGCCACCAGCAGTTTGTCGATCATGGTCATGGGCTGCTCGCTCACATCCGGAAGACGCCGAAGCCCGCGGCTCCGGAGACGGGCGCGTTGTGGATCACCGACAGGCACAGGCCGAGGACGGTACGGGTGTCACGCGGGTCGATCACGCCGTCGTCGTACAGCCGGCCGGACAGGAAGAACGGCAGCGACTCGGCCTCGATCTGCGACTCGACCATCTCGCGCATCGCCCTGTTCCCCTCCTCGTCGTACACCTGCCCGCGGGCTTCGGCGGCGGCACGGGCGACGATCGACAACACCCCGGCGAGCTGCTGCGGACCCATGACCGCGGACTTGGCGCTCGGCCAGGTGAACAGGAACCTCGGGTCGTACGCGCGGCCGCACATGCCGTAGTTGCCCGCGCCGTACGAGGCGCCCATGACCAGCGAGAGATGCGGCACCGTGCTGTTGGCGACCGCGTTGATCATGAGTGCGCCGTGCTTGATGATCCCGGCCTGCTCGTACTCCTTGCCGACCATGTAGCCGGTCGTGTTGTGCAGGAAGATCAGCGGCGTGGCGCTCTGGTTGGCGAGCTGGATGAACTGCGCGGCCTTCTGCGCCTCCGCGCTGAACAGCACGCCCTGCGCGTTCGCGAGAATCCCGACCGGGTAGCCGTGCAGGCGGGCCCACCCCGTCACCAGGCTCGTGCCGTACAGCGGCTTGAACTCGTCGAACTCCGAGCCGTCCACGATCCGGGCGATGACCTCGCGCGGGTCGAACGGGGTCTTGAGGTCTTCGGGCACGATGCCCGCGAGCTCCTCCGCGTCGTACCGCGGCTCCTCCACCGGGCCCGGCTCGGGGCCGAGCTTGCGGTGGTTGAGCCGCTTGACGATCTGCCGGCCGAGCCGCAGCGCGTCCGCCTCGTCCACGGCCATGTAGTCGGCCAGGCCAGAGGTGCGCGCGTGCATCTCGGCGCCGCCGAGCTCCTCGTCGTCGGCCTCCTCGCCGGTGGCCATCTTCACCAGCGGAGGGCCACCCAGGAAGACCTTCGCCCGCTCCTTGACCATGACGACGTGGTCGCACATGCCCGGGATGTAGGCGCCGCCCGCCGTGGAGTTGCCGAACACCAGCGCGATCGTCGGGATGCCCGCGGCCGAGAGCCTCGTCAGGTCCCGGAACATCCGCCCGCCCGGGATGAAGATCTCCTTCTGGGTGGGCAGATCGGCGCCGCCCGACTCCACCAGATTGATCACCGGGAGCCGGTTCTCCAGGGCGATGTCGGAGGCCCGGAAGCTCTTCTTGACCGTCCACGGGTTGCTGGACCCACCCCGCACGGTCGGGTCGTTCGCCACGATCATGCACTCGACGCCCTCGACGATCCCGATGCCGGTGACCACGCTGGCGCCGACCGGGAAGTCGCTCCCCCACGCCGCCAGCGGGCTGAGCTCCAGGAACGGCGAGTCGGGATCGAGCAGCAGCTCGATCCGCTCGCGTGCCAGCAGCTTGCCGCGCTTGCGGTGCCGGGTGACGTACTTCTCGCCGCCGCCCGCCAGCGCCTTGGCGTGCTCGGCCTCCAGGTCCGCGAGCTTGGCCAGCATGGCCTCGCGCCGCTCCCGGTACTCCGGGCTCCGCGGGTCGAGCGTGCTCTTGAGGGTCAAAGGATTGCCTCCGTGGTCAGGATCGCCTCCGGAACGTCCACGAGACGGGCTCGCAGCCACTCCCCGAGCGCCTTGCCCTGCGGGTCGAATCGGGTCGATGCGGATACGCCCTCCTGGAGCAGCCCTTCGACGACGAAGTTGACCGCCCTGAGGTTGGGCAGGACGTGCCGGGTGACGGAGTGCGCGGAGGTCACCGGCAGCAGCTCGTGCAGCCGCTCGACGGTAAGGAAGGTCTCCAACCAGCGCCACTGCGCGTCCGTCCGGGCCCACACGCCGATGTTGGCGTCACCGCCTTTGTCCCCGCTGCGCGCCCCGGCGACCCGTCCCAACGACGTCCGAAGGGCGGGAATGGACGGGAGGTTATCCACAGTTCGCTGCGGGCCTTCCTCACGGCCGCCCGCGCGTTCGACAATGTCATTGGGGTCGCCCCCCTGGGCGGGTGGGGGCTGTTTTTCATCGACTTCCGAGGTCGCGGCCGGCGGTGCGACCATCGATGCCGGGCGGACGGGGATCTGAGTGCCGTCGGGGAGGACGGCGATGTGCTCGATCTCCTCGTTCGGGACGAAGGCGGGTTTGTAGACGCCGTACGGGCTGCCCTTGCCCGGTGGGGAGGTCATCGTGAAGCCGGGGTATCCGGCCAGGGCCAGCTCCACGACGGCACTGCTGAAGGGGCGGCCGACCTTGTCCGGGTCGGGGTCCAAAACGGCGCAGCGCAGGAGGGCCGTGGCCTCCCCCTGGGTGGCGGGGTCGGGCCGGGCGGTGCCGATCAGCGTCCATTCCACCTGCGCGGGACGGTCGTCGCCGAAGGCGGCCTCCAGCTGAGCCTTGGCGAGCTCGGCCTTAGCCTCGATGTCCAGGCCGGTGAGCACGAACGTCATCTCGTTGCGGTTGCCGCCGAGGTGGTTGAGGCAGACCTTGGTGGTGGCGGGCGGAGGGGAGCCCTTGGTCCCGCTCAGGCGGACGCGGTCCGGCCCGTCCTGGTTCAGCTCGATCGTGTCGAAGCGGGTCGTCACGTCGGGCCCGAGATAGGCGGGGCCACCGATCTCGTACAGCAGCTGGGCCATGACCGTCTCGGTCGTCACCGCGCCGCCGGTGCCTTCGTGCTTGGTGATGACGCTGGAACCGTCGGCGTGGATCTCGGCGAGCGGAAAGCCCAGTGGCTTTACGTTGTAGATTTCTTGGAAGAACGCGTAGTTGCCGCCGGTCGCCTGCGCGCCGCATTCCAGCACGTGCCCGGCCGCCGTGGCTCCGGCCAGGGCGTCCCAGTCGTCGCGCGCCCAGCCGTGATGGGCCGCCGCCGGGCCGACGACGAGCGAGGCGTCGGTGACGCGGCCGGTGACGACGACGTCGGCCCCGGCCTTGAGGCACTCGGCGATGCCCCAGGCCCCGAGATAGGCGTTCGCGGTCAGCGGCCGCCCGTAGCGGGTGTCGGCGAATCCCAGCTCCTCGGCGCGCGGCAGCAGGTCGTCTCCCTCGACGTGGGCGATCTCCACGTCGATGCCGAGGCGTTCGGCGAGCTCGCGCAGCCGGGCGGCCAGGCCGCGCGGGTTGAGGCCTCCCGCGTTCGTGACGATCTTCGTGCCGCGGTCGGCGGCCAGGCCGAGCGCGTCCTCCATCTGCCGGAGGAACGTGGTGGCGTAACCGCCGCCGGGATCCTTGAGCTTGCTCCGGCCGAGGATCAGCATGGTCAGCTCGGCGAGATAATCGCCGGTCACGACGTCGAGCCGGCCGCCTTCCAGCATCTCCCGCACCGCGGAGAAGCGGTCGCCGTAGAAGCCCGAGGCGTTGCCGATCCGCAACGGTTGGCTCATGCCCCGAACACTGCCAGTCCCGCCCAAAAAAATCAATCGCGCTTGATTGTTTTCTGGGCCGATCATTTGGTTGACTGAACGGGATGACCACGCAGGCAATCCCCCGCGAGCCCCAGCAGGATCGCAGCCGGGCCACCCGGCAGCGGCTCCTCGAGGCGGCCATCGACTGCCTGGCGTCGGTGGGCTGGACCGGCACGACCGTGGCCGTGGTGGCCAAACGCGCCGGCGTCTCGCGAGGCGCCGCCCAGCACCACTTCCGCACCCGCGAGGAGCTGGTCACCGCCGCCGTAGAGTACGGCTCGGACGTCCGCGTCGACCGGGTCCGCGAACGGCTCTACAGCCTCGCCGACGAGCGGCCCTCCACGCTGGAGGTCCTGACGCTCCTCGGCGAGATGTACACCAGCCCGCTCTTCCGGGCCGCGTTGCAGCTGTGGGTGGCGGCCAGCTCCGACGAGCAGCTGCGCGCCCAGGTCGTCCCGATGGAGGCCCGCTTCGGCCGCGAGGCCCACCGCCTGACCGTGGAGGCGCTAGGCGTGGACGAGAGCGTCCCCGGCGTCCGGGAGACCGTCCAGGCCACCCTCGACCTCGTCCGCGGGCTCGGCCTCGCCGACCTGCTGACCGACGACTCCGCCCGCCGCGAGCGGCTCCTGCGGCAGTGGGCCACGACCCTCGACATGGCCTTGGGCCGCTGACGCACCTGGCCACTACGGCGCGCTGTTGCGGCGCTGGACTTCAGGCGGGGTGGTCAGTCGGGGCTGTGGTAGCGGTTCCAGTCTTTCGGCTTCGGGCGGGCGTACACCTGGGCGCGTACCTCCTCCCTGCGGGCCTCCATGCGGGCTCTCAGATCACGGTCGGCGTCAGCGCTCACGCGGTCCAGCCATCGTCGCCATTTGCGTCGCAGCCCGCTCCTGCCTCGTCGCCCCATGGTCCTAATGTCGCTTCACTCAGGGGTGATTGCCAAGAGGGCCGGAGCCGTTCAGGCGTGGGACGCAAAGCGGGGCGTGTGTTTGGGCCCGGAGCCCAAGCGGCCTTCCCCGCCCGCGATTTCACTGCTGGCATGGGTGAAATCTGGGATGTCGCCGTCGTCGGCTGCGGGCCGGTGGGGCTGATGACGGCGGTGTCGCTCGCCATGCGCGGGCACCGGGTCGTGATCGTTGAACGTCAGGCGGCGGCGTACGGGCTGCCGCGGGCCGTCACGTTCGATGACGAGGTGGCGCGGCTGCTGGCGGCGGCGGGCCTGGGCGACCGGCTCGGCGACATCAGCGAACCGGCGGACGAGTACGAATGGCAGAACGCGTCGGGTCAGGTGCTGCTTCGCTTCGAATGGGATACGCCGGGCCCTTCCGGCTGGCCGCGGACCAGCATGTTCAGCCAGCCCGCGCTGGAGGCCCTGCTCGCCGAACGAGCCCGCGAGCTGGACGTGACCGTACGGCGCGGCGTGCGCGTGACGGGGGTCGCGCAGACGCCCGAACGGGCGACGCTGACGCTGGACACCGGCGAGGCCGTCCACGCCCGATACGTCGCCGGTTGTGATGGGGCGGGCAGTACGGTTCGTTCGTTCATGGACACCGCGGTCACCGATCTCGGCTTCTTCTATGACTGGCTGGTCGTCGATCTCGTCACCGAACGCCGTTGGAAGCCGGTCAACCTGCAGATCTGCGATCCGGCGCGGCCCACCACCGTGGTGTCGGGCGGGCCAGGGCGGCGCCGGTTCGAGTTCATGTGCCTGCCGGATGAACGCAAGGAGGATCTCAACCGGCCGGAGGTCGCGTGGGCGTTGCTCGCCCCGTTCGGCCTCACCCCTGCGGACGCCGCGCTGGAACGTCACGCCGTCTACACGTTCCAGGCCGCCTGGGTCGATCGCTGGCGCGACGGGCGCGTCCTGATCGCCGGGGACGCCGCGCATCGTATGCCCCCGTTCGCCGGGCAGGGGTTGTGCGCGGGCATCCGCGACGCCGCCAACCTGGCCTGGAAGCTCGACCTGGTGATCAACGGGCACGCCGGTCCCGCGCTGCTCGACACCTACGGCGCTGAACGCGGCGGGCACGTGCGGGCGGTCATCGAGACGTCCATCGAGCTCGGGAAGATCATCTGTGTGCCGGACGCGGCGGCCGCGGCCGTACGGGACAAGGAGCTGAACGCCGACGGCGGCGGCATGGTGATCACCGACCTGCCGGGGTTTCCGCTGGCGAGCGGGCTCATCCGGGCCGATGGTCTGGGCGGGCGGCTGTGCCCGCAGGGGCGGGTCGCCTGGAACGGGAGGGTCGGGCTCTTCGACGAGGTGGTGGGAACGGGCCGCTTCGCCGCGCTCGCCGTGGACGATCCGCAGGCCGCCCTCAAGGACGATGAGCTGGCCTTTTGTGCCAGACTCGGAGTACGGGCGATACGGCTCGACGACACCTTCGACGTGGACGGCACCTATCGGGCGTTCCTGGCGGGGGCGGGCTGCACGGCGATGGTGGTCCGGCCGGACTTCCAGGTGTTCGGCGCGGCGGGCCCGGGCGCTCTCGGCGGACTCGGCGGACTGGTCCGCGACCTGCGCGCCGCGCTCGGCGGAGGAGGATCACCGGGGTGAACGAGACGGGCGGATGGCTGCTGCGGCTGCGGGCCACCGAGCCCCAGGGCCCGCCGATCGCCTCCCCGGTGACCGTCGCGATCGCCCGCGACAACCTCGGGGACGGGCCGATCGGCTGGGCGGGGCAGACCGCCCGCATGATGGCCGAGGAGATCGTCCGGCAGATCCCCGAGTACGGCGGCGGACCGGCGCCGTACGAGACGTTCCGGCGCTCGGTGGAGGCGGCCGTGCTGGCGGCGCTGGTCGGGCTCCGTCTCGACGCGATACCCGACGGGAGCACGGTCCCCGAGGAGACCGTGCAGGGCAACGCCGACCTGGTCCGCCGCGGTGTGCCGCTCGACCGGGTGCTGCGCGGCGTGCGGCTCGGCCACGCGCTCCTGCACCGGGCCCTGCTCGACGCGGTCGACGCCGAGCCCGAGCCGGTGCGCCTGGCCGAGCACCACCGGCTCAGCGACCTGCTGTTCGCCTACGCCGACGTGCACGCCAGCCGGATGGCCGAGGAGTACATCGCCGAACGCGACCGGTGGCGGTCGAGCACCGAGGCGGCGCGGCGGCGGGTGGTCGAGGACGTCGTGGCGGCCCGGAGCGTGACGGCCGAGGCCGCGAGCCGGACGCTCGGATACGACCTCACCCGGCATCACCTGGCGTTCGTGGTCAACGCCGACGCGCTGGAGACACCGGCCGAAGAGCTGCACCGGCTGGCGGTCGACGCGGCGAGGGCGGCGGGCGGGGACGGTGTGCTCACCATCCCCGCCGGGACCGCGCAGCTGTGGGCGTGGACCGGCTGGCCGGCCCGGCCCGAGCCGGGGGCCGCCGAACGGGCGCTGCGCGAACGGCTCGCCGTACCGGACGGGCTGCGCATCGCCGCTGGTCCGGTCGCGCACGGCGTCGAGGGCTTCCGGCGCAGCCATCTGGGGGCGCTGGAGGCCAAGCGGGTGATGCCGGGTGGCGGTGGGCCGGCGTGTTTCGCCGATCTGCGGGTGGGCGCGCTGCTCACGGCGGACACCGAGCAGGCCCGGTGGTTCGCGCAGGAGACGCTCGGCGGCCTGTACGGGGCGGACGAACGGGCCGCGGAGCTGCGCGAGACCTTGCGCGTCTACCTGGCGTGCGGACGCAGCCCGCAGGTCGCCGCCGGGCTGCTGCATGTCGCCCGCAACACCGTGACCTACCGGGTCAAGCGCGCCGAGGAGCTCCTCGGCGCGCCGCTGCCGGGTGACCTGCTGGAGCTCCGGATGGCGCTGGAGATCGTCCGCACCCTGCCCTGATCCGGCTGAGCCCAAGCCGCGTCCGGTCTTTGGGCTGCGGGCCCAAGCGGTGTCCGCGCTGGCATCGTTGAATCGGCCTTGTAGCTCCAGTAGCCGAGGACGAAGGGCCGGATCCATGCGTGTTGCCAACCTCTCCGGGCGGGCGGTGCTGCTCGCCGACGACGGCGGCGGAGCGATCGACATCGCCGAGGCCGGCGGCGGGCGGTTCCCCGCCGACCCGCAGGCGTTGTACGAGGTGTGGGACGAGCTGCGCGACTGGGCTCCCGGCGCGCCGTCCGCCGCGGCCGTCCCGTACGACCAGGCACGCCTGCGCGCTCCCGCCCCGGCACCCCGGCAGATCTTCGCCATCGGGGTGAACTACCGCGACCACGCCGAGGAGTCCGGGATCGACGTCGGCGACCGGCCTGACCGGCCGCCGGTGTTCACCAAGTTCGTGACCTGCCTGACCGGCCAGGACGCGCGCGTCGCGCTCCCGAAGGACGGCCTGACCGACTGGGAGACCGAACTGGTCGTGGTCATCGGCCGCCGCGCCGCCGGGGTGGCCGCCGAGGACGCCTGGGATCACGTCGCGGGCGTCACCGTCGGCCAGGACCTGTCGGAGCGGCTGACCCAGCTCGCCCCGCCCCAGCCGCAGCAGTACTCGCTCGGCAAGTCCTATCCCGGGTTCGGGCCGATGGGACCCTGGCTGGTGACGCCGGACGAGTTCGGCGACCCCGATGACCTGGAGATCGGCTGCGACCTGAACGGCGAGCGCATGCAGCACGCCCGCACCAAGGACATGATCTTCAGCGTCCCGCAGCTGCTGGAGGTGTTGTCGGCGGTCGCCCCGCTGCTGCCCGGCGACGCGATCTTCACCGGGACACCGGCCGGGATCGGCGGCACCCGCACTCCCCCGCGTTTCCTGGCCCCCGGCGACCGCCTGGAGAGCTTCGTCGAGGGTGTCGGCACGCTCCGCACCTCGTTCGTGGAGGCCTGACATGCCACTGCACCGGCTGACGACCATCACCATCGGCGTCCCGAACGTCGCCGAGACCGCCGCGTACTACACCGACTTCGGCCTCACCCCCGCCGGACCGGGCATCTTCGCCACAGTGGACGGCGGCGAGCAACTGCGCGTCGTCCACTCCCCCACACGCCGGCTGGTCGAGCTGGGCATCGGGGTGGACGACCCGGACGACCTGGACCGGATCGGTTCCGCGCTCGCCCGGCTCGGCCTCGCCCTTGACGCCGGCGGCACCGTCACCGACCCCGGCACGGCGGTGCGGGTGCGGGTAGAGGTCGCCGGCCGGATCGTCCGGCCGGAGGAGCCGCCGCCGGTCTACAACGGTCCCGGGCGCGTGTCGCGGCCGAACGGCCGGGCGCCCGGCGTCCTGCGCGACGAGCCCGTGCGGCCCCGCAAGCTCGGGCACGTCGTCGTGGGGTCGACCGACCACGAGGCGAGCCTGCGCTTGTTCACCGAGGGCCTCGGCCTGAAGGTCAGCGACGAGGTACCAGGCATCGCGGCGTTCATGCGCTGCTCGACCGACCACCACAACGTGCTCGTGCAGCCCGCGCCCGTCCCGTTCCTGCACCACACCTCCTGGGAGGTAGAGGACGTCGACGAGATCGGCCGTGGCGCGCACCGCATGCTCGAAGGGCATCCCGAGCGGCATGTCTGGGGGCTCGGCCGGCACCACATCGGCTCCAACTTCTTCTGGTACCTGAAGGACCCGGCGGGCAACTTCTCCGAGTACTACAGCGACCTGGACTGCATCGTCGACGAGGCCCTCTGGAAACCGGAGGCCTTCACCGACATGCGCGCCCTCTACGACTGGGGCCCGCCCGTGCCGCCCTCGTTCATCGAACCCGAGGACCTGGCGGCCCTCATGGCGGGAACGCACAGCTCATGACCCCCGAACACACCAATCACCACCCGCAGCCTCACCCCACTCAGCCTCACCACACCCAGGGCGACCGGCCCCTCGTCTTCGGTCCCGAGGACCTGCCACTGGTCGAGCGGGTCCCGCTCGCCGACCGCGACCTTCCGCCGAGCACGTACGAGCTGCTCTCGCGTGCGGCCGACGCGCACTGCGGCGCAACCGCCCTTCACCTGCTCGGGGAGAACGGCCGGCGCTGGTCCGAGCCGGACACGTGGACGTACGGCGACCTGCTGCGCCACGTTCACCAGGCCGCCAACGCCCTCCTGGCGTCCGGGCTGCGGCCGGGCGAGCCCGTCGGCCTGCTGCTGCCCAACTCGGGCTGGGCGTACGCGGCCCTGCTCGGCGCCCAGGCGATCGGCATCGCCAACCCCGTGAACCCGCTGCTCGCCGAGGACCACATCACCGACATCCTCGCGCTCACCGGCGCGCGCGTCGTCATCACGGTCCCGCAGCTGGCCGGCAAGGCCCGGCGCGTCGCCGAACGGCTCCCCGCCGTCCGCGCCGTCCTCGACATCGGCGACCTCGCGCGGCTCGCGGGAGATCAACCGGGTGACCGGCTGCTGACTGGGCACCGGCCGCGGCCGGACGACTTCGCCGCCTACTTCCACACGGGCGGGACGACCGGAACGCCCAAGGTGGCCCCGCACACGCACGCCATGGAGGTCTACATGGCGTGGGCGCTCGGCTGCACGGGCGCGTTCCTCGGCGACTCCGTGGCGCTCGCGGGCCTGCCGCTCTTCCACGTGAACGCGGTGCACGTCACCGGCCTCGGACCGTTCATGCACGGCAGGCCTGTGGTCAGCCTCGGCCCGCTCGGCTACCGTGACCGCGCGCTCATGGCGGACTTCTGGCGGATCGTCGAGCACTTCCGCGTCACCTCGTTCTCCGCGGTGCCGACGGTGTACGCGGCGCTGCCGCTCGTGCCGGACGGCGTCGACATCTCCAGCCTGCGGGCCGGGGCGGTGGGCGCGGCGCCCCTGCCGCAGCGGGTGCGTTCGGGCTTCGAGTCGGACGCGAAGGTGCCGATGCTGGAGGGATACGGGCTGACCGAGGCGACGTGCGCGAGCGCCGCCACCCCGGCGTTCGCGCCGCGGGCGGGCTCGGTCGGCCTCCGGCTGCCCTACCAGCAGATCAAGGCGGTGCGGGTGGACGCCGACGAGCGTCCCACCGGCGACTGCGCTCCCGGCGAGACGGGCGTGCTCGCCATCAGCGGACCCGCGGTCTTCCCCGGGTATCTCGGGCCCGGCGGCCCCGACCGCGGCGGCAAGGTCGTCGACGGCTGGCTGCTGACCGGCGACCTCGGGAGGGTGGACGCCGACGGCTACGTCTACCTGACCGGACGCGCCAAGGACCTCATCATCCGCGGCGGGCACAACATCGACCCCCGGCCCGTCGAGGAGTCGCTGCTGGCGCACCCCCTCGTCACCGGCGCCGCCGTCGTCGGGCGGCCCGACGACCACGCCGGTGAGGTGCCCGTCGCGTATGTGACGGCGTCGGCGCGGATCGGCGCGGACGAACTGCTGGCCTGGGCCCGCGAGCGCGCACCCGAACCCGCCGCGGCACCCAAGGCCGTCCACATCGTGGACGAGCTGCCGACGACGTCCATCGGCAAGATCTTCAAGCCCGCGCTCGTCGCGGACGCCGTTCGCCGGATGACCGAGGAGGGCCCATGACCGGTGGCCGTATCGACGTTCACCAGCACCTGGTGCCCGCCGCCGACGCCGACCGGCTGCGGCGTCACGGGATCACCGCGCCCGGCGTCCGCGACCTACCGGGATGGAGCCCGGCCATGGCCTTTGGAGCTCATGGCCGGCAGGCATCGCGACCGTGATCCTGTCGCTGAGCACGCCGGGCGTGCACCTCGGCGACGACCGGGAGGCGGCCGCGGCGGCACGGGAGGTCAACGAGTTCGGCGCCGAGCTGGTCAAGGACCACCCGCACCGGTTCGGGCTGTTCGCGACGCTCACGCTGCCCGACGTGGACGGCGCCGTCGCGGCGGCGGCGCACGCGCTGGACGAGCTGTCGGCCGACGGGGTGGTGCTGCTGGCCAACAGCCGCGGCGTCTATCTGGGCGATCCGGCGTTCGACCCGCTCATGGCCGAACTCGACGGGCGCGGTGCGGTGGTGTTCGTGCACCCCGCCGAGCTGCCCGGGCCTCCGGCGGTCGGCATCCGGCCGTTCGCCGCCGACTTCCTCCTGGACACCACCCGCGCGGCGTACAACCTCGTGCGCCATGACGTGCCGCGCCGGTTCCCGCGCATGCGTTTCGTCCTGTCCCACGCGGGCGGCTTCGTGCCGTACGCGGCGCGCCGGCTGGCGGTCAGCCTGTTCGCCGAGACGGGCCGCGATCCGGGCACGGTCCTGGACGACCTGGCCGGTTTCTACTTCGACACGGCCCTGTCGTCGAGCCCGACCGCGCCCTCACCGCGGCCCTCGACCAGATCCTCGACCGCGAAAGGCCGACGTCGACCACCTGATCGGCCACAGCAGGACAAACCGTCCGACTCCCGTCCTACCTTGGGTGCCATGTCACCCATCACCACCGGCACGCCATCGGGACGGCCCTATGTGGTGGTCCACGTGGCCGTGTCCCTCGACGGCTCTACGACAGGCTTCCAGCCGAACATCGGTCTCTTCTACGAACTGGCGGCACGCTGGGACGAGGACGTCACGCTCACAGGAGCCGACACCATCCTCGCCCAGGAGGAGGCGCTCGCGAACGCCCCTCGCCCCGGTCCCGCCGAGGACGGCCCTCTGCTGATCGTCGTCGACGGCCAGGGCCGAGTGCGGGGATGGGACGCCCTCCGCGAAGCCGGCCACTGGTCCGACGTACTCGCCCTGCACGCCGAGAAGACCCCGCCGCGGCCGCCGGGCCGTGCAGTCCGCGAGCTCGTCATCGGCCGCGAACGCGTCGACCTCAACGCCGCATTGACGTCGATCAACGATCTGGGAGGCGTCAACGTCGTCCGAGTGGACAGCGGAGGCGCCCTTACCGGCGCCTTGCTACAGGGCTCGCTCATCGACGAGGTCAGTCTTCTCGTGCATCCGCTGCTGGCCGGGTCCGAGGAACGCAAGCCCTGGTACGGAACGCAGTCGCTCACCACGAAGCGTTTGGAGCGCATCGCCAGCCAGACTTTCGACGACGGGATCGTCTGGCTTCGTTATCGTCTCCGGAAATGAGAAAGGCCCCGCCGTGAGGCGGGGCCTTTCTTAATATGTGTCCGGCGGTGTCCTACTCTCCCACACAGTCTCCCGTGCAGTACCATCGGCGCTGAAGGGCTTAACTTCCGGGTTCGGGATGGGACCGGGTGTTTCCCCTTCGCCATAACCACCGAACGACCAACGCACAACCCCAAACAGGGGCCGGCAAACTCGTCGTCCGAGCCAAGGCTCAGAAATATAGAGTTGTGTTGTCGCGGTTCCCGTTTGTTTTCTGGGAACCACACAGGGACGCGAACATCGTGCAGCGATTGGTTTGAACGTTGTGTGTGTTCAAGCCACTCGGCCTATTAGTACCAGT